>CAWAXD010000001.1:0-6661 GCA_963785985.1 uncultured delta proteobacterium
CCCCACCAGCGCCGCGGGGCGGCGACCCTCGCGCAGCGTCGTCACCAGGGCCTCGAGCGCCTCCTCCGTCGCGTCGCGCGGGACGTAGCCGCCCGGGTCGGCCGTGAGGCCGAACGGATCGCGCGGCGTCGCCGGCGCGCTCACGGCTCGCTCCGGCTTCCCGGCGCGAGCGGCTCGGTCGCCCAGACCCATTCGCGCACGGGGGGGTCGAGGTCGGGAAACTCGATGACACGCAAGCGTGTCCACGTGCCGGGCGAGAGAACGAGCGGGCCGATCCGCGCAGGCGGATCGAGATCGAGCTCGATGGTCACCGGTCCGGAGGGAACGCGGCGCCGGGCGGCGTCCGCGCGGCCCTCGCCGACCACGAACGGAGCGCGCACGATGCTCGTCGGATTGTAGGCGACGATGCGATACTCGGGCGGCTCGAGCACCGGCGCGTGCTGCCAGCGCTCCGCCGGCACGAGCACGCCGAAGCAGGCCGGCGCCGGCGCGTCGCCGATCACGACGAAATCGAGCTGCGCCCCGGTGTCGAGCAGGAGCTCCGCGGCGGTGCACAGATCTCCGCCGCACTCGGATCCGAGGTCGGAGAAGACGACGACGCGGCTGTGCTCGGGATCGCCGCCGTCCGCGAGCGAGCCGCGCAGCTCGGCGAGCGCCACCGCGAGCGAGCCCTCCCCGACCGGCTCGAGCGCTTCGACCTGCGCCGCGAGCGCAGCGTGCGAAGACGCGTGCTGCCGCGGGTCGAGCAGGCTCGCCGATTCGCAGCTGCGGCCGGGAGTCAGCCCGAGCGCGTGCACCCGCAGCGGCGTCGCATCGGGCAGGCCGTGCACGAAGCGCGCCGCGGCCGTGCGCGCGGCCTGCGCATTCGCGGCGCCGGCCGGGCCCGCGCGCAGGGAGGTCGTGATGTCGAGCAGGACGTCGACACGCTCGGGCTCCCGCTCGGGGATCGGCTCGCGCTGCGCGAGGCCCGGGAGCACCTCGATCGAGATCTCCGCGGGCGGCGCCAGCGGCGGCGGGGCTTGACACGCGCTCGCGAGCAGCGCCGCGAGCAGCCCGCGCGCGAAGGCCCTCATCGCGCCGCTCCCTGCTCCGCGCGCGCGGCATCGAGCAGGCGCAGGAGCTTCGGCGACGTCGTGCGGGCGTCGAACGCGAAGCCCGGATCGAGCGCGAGCACGCGCGCGAGGCAGCTGCGGGCGGCGTCGCTGTCGCCGCTCGCCGCTGCCGCCGTCGCCGCGACGACCTCGAGGCGCAGCCGGGGCGCCGTGAGATCGCGCCCCGCAGGCAGCGCGTCGAGCGCCGTTCGCGCCCTGGCCACCGTTTCGAGCGCCTCCTCGAAGTGGGCTGCAGCGACCTGCGCCTCGGCCGCGGCCAGCGAGCGATCGATGCGCCACAGCGATTCGGCCCGCACCGGCGTCTCGAGGGCGGGCTCGCCCGCGCTCGGCGCGCGGGGGCCGGGAGCGCGCGCCGGCGCGGCGTCCGGCCGCATCGCGATCTGGAGGGGCGCATCGAGCGATGCCCACACATCGGTGTCGGCTGGGGCCGGCGCGGCATCGGCTGCGAGCCGGATCTCAGGTCGGTGCACGCGCAGCGGCAGCGTGCGCAGCGCTCCGGCGAGCGCGCGCGCGTCGGCGGGATCGAGGCACAGCACGCGGCGCCACGCGCGATGCGCCGTCACGGGCGCGACCGGCTCGAGATCCGCGGCGCGGCGCGCGAGCTCCTGGGCGCGCAGCTCGGCCCAGCGCGCAAGCAGCGGATCGCGATCATCCACTTGCGGCAGCGGCCGCGGCTCACCGCGCCAGGCCTCGCAATCGTTCGCCCGCGCCGGCAGGCTCGCGGGCACCAGCAGCGCCACCACGAGACACCAGCGCGAGAGCGCGGAGCCGACTTCGCCCATGACGCGCATGGTAGAGCAGCGTGCCGTTGCTTCGTGCCGCGCCTTGACCCTCGGCGCTGCGCCCGCCTACCCTTCCGCGTGGCCCGCCCGGGCCAGGGAGGCCTCGATGGCCGCGCTCGCGACCTCCGCGCATCCGATCCTGCGCATGATCCTGCGTCTCACGATCGGCGAGAGCCTGATGGCGGGCTCGGATGACCCGCTGTTTCTGGGCGTGCACGGGGCGCAGGGGCGCGAGTTCCGCATCCGCTTCGCGCGGGGACCGTCCTTGCGCCGCGGCGGCGAGGAGAGCTTCTGCCTCGGCTCCCCGAACGATCCCGAGACCAACGTCGCCAATCCCGGGTTCAACGATCCGACCGCTCCGGCGATGGACGCCGCGTTGATCCAGAGCGTCTACCTGCGCAAGGGCTTCGAGCCCGTCCCCAACGTGCGCGGAATGGGCGAGATGGACGATCGTCTCGAGCTGCTCGAGGCCGAGCTCACTGTCCACACGAGCGGGCGCGCGAAGCCGCTGCGCTTCCTTCGCCACGGCCCCATCTGGCTCGGCCTCGTAGCGGGGCTGCGCCTCGACCTGGCGCGCATCGATGAGGGAGGCTGAGCGTGCGCCGACGCCCCTTCGCCGGCTGGCTGCTGGCCGGCGTGCTGACGGCGACGAGCGTTCACGCCGCGGGCGGGGACGTCCATCCGGGCTCGTACTGCCCCTTTCCCAAGCCGGGCGAGAAGCCGGCGTGCATGCTGCCCGCGAAGCAGACCTATGGCGAATTCTTCGCAGCGCTCGACGCGAACGCGCCCGTCGACGCAGCGGCGCTCGCCCGTGTCGAAGCGGACGTCGCGGCGGGGGCCAGCTCGGAGAACGCCTACCTCGCACTTTCGTCGCTCGCGTATGGCTACTACCGGCTCTCGCAGCAGGCTGCCGCGACGCCGAACAACGATCCGGAGATCGTGGCGCGCCTCGAGCGCTGGAATGCGTTGCTCGCGCAGGCCTACGCCACGAGCGCGCATGACGTGGCGTTCCAGGAGTCGGTTCGCGAGGCGGCGCTCGATCTCCAGCGTCGCTCGCCGAAGGTCGCACTCTCGTGTCTGGACGAGTCGGGGGCGCGCGTATCCTGTGACTCGACCGACGCCGTCGTGCGCGACATCGATCGGCTGCGCGACGAGGTCGGGGTGCGCGGCGCGCTCGCGCGCCTGCTCGGCCACTTCTTCGGCGATTCGGGAAGCGGCGCGCGATGAGCCGGGCGCTCCCCCGTCGCATGTGGCGCGCGGCGCTGCTCGAATCCGCGCTCTACGAAGAGGTCGAGGCCGAGCCGCGCTCCCTCGGGCAGGCGTTCGTGGTGGTGCTGCTCGCGAGCGGCGCCGGAGCGCTCGGCGCCTGGTTCGGCGCGTATCCCAGCCTGCGCGTGGCCCTCGAGGCGCTCGAGCCGCTCGTGTTCTGGGTCGGCGCGTCGCTGTTCGCGTACATGGCCGGCGCGACGTTCTTGCGCGGTCCGCATACGCAGACGGATTTCGCCGAAGTCTTGCGGACTACGGGCTTCGCCTTCACGCCGGGCTTGCTGCGCGTTCTGGGCGGCGTGCCGGCCATCAACGTGGCGGGCCTGCATCTCCCGCCCACGCTGGTCTCCGACGCCTGGGTCGTGCTCGCCTCGATCGTCGCCGTGCGCCAGGCGCTCGATTTCTCGACGCTGCGCGCGGTCGCCACCTTTGGCGTCGCCTACCTGCTGCTGTGGCTGCTGCTGGCTGGCGCGCTCATCTCGCTGCCGATCTAGGCGGGACCCGACGCGCGCGGACGCGCGTCCCCCGCACTTCGCTCGCCTGCGGCTCGCTGCGCGCTTCGCTTGCCGGCGCAGGCGGGACCCGGCGCGCGCCGGCTCACAGCAGCGCGCGGATCACCTGGAGCTCGTCTCGGAGCTTGCGGAAGCGATCGCGGTGGTTGGTCTCGACGAGCAGCGTGCCTTCTTCGAGCGCGCGGCCCACGCCGAGCTCGCGCAGCTTCTTGCGCGCGCCCGCGATCGTGAAGCGCTGCTCGTAGAGCAGCTTCTTGATCAGCAGGATGATGTCGATGTCCCGGCGCCGGTAGAGCCTCTGCTTCGAGCGCGATTTCTGCGGCGCAAGAAGCTGCGCGAGCTCGGCGTGGGCCGCGCGCTCGAAGAAGGCACGCTGCTCGTCGAGACCAACCACCGCGATCGCTTCCGCAAGCTCCGCGACGAGCTCCAGGTGATCCGCGCGCTGCTGTGAGCACCCGCTGGCAAGCGAAGCGCGCAGCGAGCCCGCAGGCGAGCGAAGTGCGGGTGACGCGCGTCCGCGCGCGTCGGGTCCCGCCTAAATCGGCAGCGAGATGAGCGCGCCAGCCAGCAGCAGCCAGCAGCAGCAGGTAGGAGAACACCAAAGGTGGCGACCGCGCGCAGCGTCGAGACATCGAGTGCCTGGCGCAACGATGCGAGGCGAGCACGACCCAGGCGTCGGAGACCAGCGTGGGCGGGAGATCGCAGGCCCGCCACGTTGATAAATTGGCGCCCCCGCCCAGAACGCGCAGCAAGCCCGGCGTGAAGGCGAACCAGTAGTCCGTGCCTACAGCAAATCCGTCTGCGTATGCGGACCGCGCAAGAGAAGCATGCCGCGCCGGCCATGTTGCGCGAAGCACGACGCGCCGACCCAGAACACGAGCGGCTCGAGCGCCTCGAGGCCACGCGCAAGCTGGGATACGCGCCGAACCAGGCGCCGAGCACTGGCGCCGCTCGCGAGCAGCACCACCACGAACACATACCCCGAGAGGAGACGCGCTCGGCCTCGACCTCTTCGTAGAGCTCGGATTCGAGCAGCGCCGCGCGCCACATGCGACGGCTCATCGCGCGCCGCTTCCCGGGCATCGCCAAAGAAGTGGCCGAGCAGGCGCGCGAGCGCGCCGCGCACCCCGACCTGGTCGCGCAGCCGATGGATCTCACGCACGACAGCATCAGTCAAGTCACAGGATACGCGCGCCCCCGACTGCGTCCAGACACGAGAGGCGACCTTCGGCGAGCGACGCTGGAGATCGAGCGCCGCCTCGCGAACCGACTCCTGAAACGCCACGTCATGCGCGCTCGTGGCGTAGGCCTGCGCGAGCAACGCATTCCAGCGCTCGAGGCGCGCCACGATCTCCGGATCGTTGTTCGGCGTCGCGGCAGCCTGCTGCGAGAGCCGGTAGTAGCCATACGCGAGCGACGAAAGTGCGAGGTAGGCGTTCTCCGAGCTGGCCCCCGCCGCGACGTCCGCTTCGACACGGGCGAGCGCCGCTGCGTCGACGGGCGCGTTCGCGTCGAGCGCTGCGAAGAATTCGCCATACGTCTGCTTCGCGGGCAGCATGCACGCCGGCTTCTCGCCCGGCTTGGGAAAGGGGCAGTACGAGCCCGGATGGACGTCTCCGCCCGCGGCGTGAACGCTCGTCGCCGTCAGCACGCCGGCCAGCAGCCAGACGGCGAAGGGGCGTCGGCGCACGCTCAGCCTCCCTCATCGATGCGCGCCAGGTCAAGGCGCAGCCCCGCTACGAGGCCGAGCCAGATGGGGCCGTGGCGTAGGAAGCGCAGCGGCTTCGCGCGCCCGCTCGTGTGGACAGTGAGCTCGGCCTCGAGCAGCTCGAGACGATCGTCCATCTCGCCCATTCCGCGCACGTTGGGGACGGGCTCGAAGCCCTTGCGCAGGTAGACGCTCTGGATCAACGCGGCGTCCATCGCCGGAGCGGTCGGATCGTTGAACCCGGGATTGGCGACGTTGGTCTCGGGATCGTTCGGGGAGCCGAGGCAGAAGCTCTCCTCGCCGCCGCGGCGCAAGGACGGTCCCCGCGCGAAGCGGATGCGGAACTCGCGCCCCTGCGCCCCGTGCACGCCCAGAAACAGCGGGTCATCCGAGCCCGCCATCAGGCTCTCGCCGATCGTGAGACGCAGGATCATGCGCAGGATCGGATGCGCGGAGGTCGCGAGCGCGGCCATCGAGGCCTCCCTGGCCCGGGCGGGCCACGCGGAAGGGTAGGCGGGCGCAGCGCCGAGGGTCAAGGCGCGGCACGATGCAACGGCACGCTGCTCTACCATGCGCGTCATGGGCGAAGTCGGCTCCGCGCTCTCGCGCTGGTGTCTCGTGGTGGCGCTGCTGGTGCCCGCGAGCCTGCCGGCGCGGGCGAACGATTGCGAGGCCTGGCGCGGTGAGCCGCGGCCGCTGCCGCAAGTGGATGATCGCGTCCGCTGCGTGCGCGCTGGGCCGAGCTGCGCGCCCAGGAGCTCGCGCGCCGCGCCGCGGATCTCGAGCCGGTCGCGCCCGTGACGGCGCATCGCGCGTGGCGCCGCGTGCTGTGCCTCGATCCCGCCGACGCGCGCGCGCTCGCCGGAGCGCTGCGCACGCTGCCGCTGCGCGTGCACCGACCTGGATCCGGCTCGCAGCCGATGCCGCGCCGGCCCCAGCCGACACCGATGTGTGGGCATCGCTCGATGCGCCCCTCCAGATCGCGATGCGGCCGGACGCCGCGCCGGCGCGCGCTCCCGGCCCCCGCGCGCCGAGCGCGGGCGAGCCCGCCCTCGAGACGCCGGTGCGGGCCGAATCGCTGTGGCGCATCGATCGCTCGCTGGCCGCGGCCGAGGCGCAGGTCGCTGCAGCCCACTTCGAGGAGGCGCTCGAAACGGTGGCCAGGGCGCGAACGGCGCTCGACGCGCTGCCTGCGGGGCGCGATCTCACGGCGCCCCGGCTGCGCCTCGAGGTCGTCGCGGCGACGGCGGCAGCGGCGAGCGGCGACAGCGACGCCGCCCG
>CAWAXD010000002.1:0-8826 GCA_963785985.1 uncultured delta proteobacterium
GCCGCCCCAAGGTGATCGAGACCCTCCGCATCGCGGTGCTGCTGCTGATCGTGGTGGCGGCGGTTGCCGTCGCGGCGCGGCGCATCGGCGTTCCGCCGGCCATCCTGCTGGTGCTCGTCGGCGTCGCGCTGGCGCTCGTGCCGGGGCTGCCGCGCGTCGAGCTGGCCCCCGAGCTCGTGCTGCTGCTGGTGCTGCCGCCGCTCGTCTATGCGGCGGGCGTCGCGATGAGCTGGCGCGAGTTCCGCTTCAACCTGCGGCCGATCACACTGCTCGCAGTCGGCTGCGTCGTGTTCACGACCGCAACCGTCGCGGCGGTCGCACACGCGCTGCTCGGGCTGCCGTGGGCCGTCGGCTTCCTGCTGGGCGCGATCATCTCGCCGCCGGATGTCGTGGCCCCGCTCGCGATCGCGCGCCGGCTCGGACTGCCGCGCCGGCTCACCGTCATCCTGGAAGGGGAGGGGCTCGCCAACGATGCGACGGCGCTGATCCTCTACCGCTTCGCGGTGGCGGCCGTGAGCACCGGCGCCTTCTCGCTCGGCCCGGCGCTCGGCACCTTCGCCCTGATCTGCGTCGGCGAGATCGCGTACGGCATCGGCATCGGCTGGGCGATGCTGCGGATCCGCAAGGCGGCGCGCGACCCGCGCGTCGAGGTCACTCTTGTCGCTCGTGACGCCCTACCTCGCGTACTGGGTTCCGGAACATCTGGGCGGCTCGGGCGTGCTCGCGACCGTCGCCTGCGGGCTCTACATCAGCTGGAACGGACCGCGCTTGATCGCCTCGGCGACGCGGCTGCAGGGCGTGTTCTTCTGGGTCTCTGTTCACGTACCTGATCGAAGGCATGGTCTTCCTGCTGACCGGCCTGCAGGCGCGCACACTGGTCGAGCACATTCGCGCGCTGCCGGGCGCGGAGCTGTTGACGTCGGCCGCCCTGGTTTGCGCGGTCGTGATCGTCGCGCGCTTCGTCTGGATCTTCCCGGCAACCTATCTGCCGCGTTGGCTGTCGCCTGCACTCGCGCGCCGCGATCCCGCCCCCGTCTGGCAGGCACCGTTCCTGGTCGGATTCACCGGCATCCGCGGAATCGTGTCGCTGGCGGCGGCGCTCGCCATTCCATTTGCCACCGCGAGCGGCGAGCCGTTCCCGCATCGCGATCTGATCCTCTTTCTCACCTTCAGCGTGATCCTCGTGACGCTCGTCGGCCAGGGCCTGCTGCTGCCGATGGTGATCCGGTCGCTCGGCCTCACGGATCTGGGCCGCGCGGAGCGCGAGCTCGAGCAGGCGGAGGAGATCATCAGCCGGCAGCAGACGATCGAGGCGGTGCTACGGCGCCTCGACGAGCTCGCGAGCGAGCGGCAGCTTCCCGACCACATCGTCGAGCCCTTGCGCGCCCACCACAGCAAGCGCTTGCGGCAGCTCGACTACCGTAGGGCGACGTCGGAGGCGGAGCACGAGCTCGCCCGGCTGACGGAGGAGATCGAGCTGCATTTGATCGAGGCCGAACGCGAGCACTTGTACTCACTCCTGTGCAGCGGCGCCATCCAGGACGACGCGCGCCGCCGCATCGAGAACGAGCTCGACTTGCGGGAAGCCCAGCTGCTGCACAGCGCGCCGCGCAGCGGGAACGAAGACGTCTGATCGGAGGACCCGATGTTGGAGAAGTCGGCCGTCGTGCTGGGCGTCGGAGCGTCGCAGGGGCTCGGGGCGGCGATCGCCCGGCGCTTCGCGCAGGAAGGTTTTCGGATCACCGTGATGGGACGCTCGGCACCCAAGCTGAACGCGACGCTGGCCGAGCTGCGCGCCCGCGGCGCGAACGCGGAGGCCGTGATCGGCGACGTCACCGACGAAGCGCTCGTGCGGGAAGCCGTCGCGCGGGCCGACGTTCCCGAGGCTCCCCTCGAGGCGGCGATCTTCAACGCCGGCGGAAACTGGCCCAAGGCGTTCCTCGAGATGGACGCGGCCTTCCTCGAGGACATGTGGCGCGTGAACGCGCTCGCCGGCTTCTTCTTCGCGAGGGCCGCGCTCGCCGCGATGCTGCCGCGCCAGCGCGGCGTGCTGATCTTCACCGGCGCGTCCGCTTCGCTGCGAGGCCGCCCGAAATTCGGCGGCTTCGCGCAGGCGAAGGCAGCGCTGCGCGCGCTCGCACAGTCCGCAGCGCGCGAGTTCGGACCGCAGGGCATCCACGTCGCGCACGTGGTGGTCGACGGCGCCATCGACGGCGACCGCATCAACCGCTTCCTGCCGGGGCTGAAGGCGGCGCGCGGCCCGGACGGTCTGCTCGATCCCAACGACATCGCCGAGAGCTACTGGCAGCTCTACCGCCAGCCGCGCAGCGCCTGGACCCACGAGATCGACGTCCGGCCCTGGGTC
This sequence comes from uncultured delta proteobacterium, assembly GCA_963785985.1. Lineage (GTDB taxonomy): Bacteria > Myxococcota_A > UBA9160 > UBA9160 > SMWR01 > DATBRV01. The sequence goes on from CAWAXD010000002.1 coordinate 2,366, forward strand.
GAGCCCTGGTAGAAAGGCACGCTTCAGTAGCGCCCGATGAGATCCCGCCCGAGCCGCGCCGTTTGGAGAAGGGCCCTTAGCGTTCTCGTAAGCGTCGCATTCAGCATTCTTCTGCTCCGCATCGTCAGCCCCGGTCAGATCCTGGCGCTGTTTCGGTCGGCAGACCCTCTGCTTTTCGCAGCGGCCGTTCTCGTCGCGGTGCTGGATCGCGTCCTGATGGCCGCGAAGTGGTTTCCATTGCTCCGGGCTCAAATGCCCGACGCTCGGCTCGTCCCGGCCTTGCGCGCCTATTGGGCTTCGAGCTTCGCATCGATGGCCCTCCTCAACTCGGTTGGAGGCGACGTAGTCCGAGCGCTGGCTCTTGGGCGATCCTCCCAAAGAGACGCTCGAAGTGGGCGCGTCGATCCTGACCGAGCGCCTGCTCGGGATGTTGGCCTCCGGTGTGCTCTGTCTCCTCGCATTGATTCTGGCCTTGCAGGCGTCGGTGCGATTGGATGTTTTCCTGCCCTGGGCCTGCATTGCGATCGTGAGCGCGCTCGCCGTCTTCTTGCTCCCGCTGACCCGTTGGGTCAGGGAGAGCGAGGAGATCGGGACGGGACGTGGCCGCTGGCTGCGCTTGCTGTCCCGATTCGGAAACGCCCTCGTCGTGTACCGACGGCGTCCCGGGATGCTGACAGGCGTCGCGTTCCTGTCGGTGTTGGAGCAGGTGATCCCAGCGGTCGTCCTGTGGATTCTGAGCCACGCGATCGGATCGCCCATCGATTTCCGCGCGCTCCTCACCGCGGTGCCGCTCACGCTCTTCGTCTCGAGGCTTCCGATCTCGATCTGGGGGCTCGGCGTCATCGAGGCATCGCTCGTCTACCTGCTCGGGCTCTTCGGCGTGCCCCCAGCCGAGGCGCTCACGCTCAGCCTGGCGGGCCGCGTGGTCGAGGTGATCGCCGTCCTACCGGGCTCGGTGTTCTGGTACGAGGTCGCCCGCTCGGCTCGCGCTACGACCGCCGCGCGGCCCGGGTCAACCCCTCCAGCGTGAGCCGGGCCGTCTTCTCCCACGTCCACGTGGCCGCGCGCTCCAGCGCTCTTCGTCGAAGCTCGCGCCGCAGCGGTTCGTCGGAGAGCAGGCGCTCGATCTGCGCCGCAAAATCGGCCGGCGATTCGGGATCGGCCAACAGCGCCGCGTCGCCAACGACCTCGGGGCACGCCCCCGCGCTGGAGACGACGGCAGGACATCCCGCGGCCATCGCGCCCATGAGCCCGAAGCCGAATCCCTCGTAGTAGGGCGGTACGATGAGGAGCGTGGCGAGGCTGTAGAGATGGGCGAGGTGCTCGAATGGCACGAAGTCGAGGAAGTGCACTCGCTCGAAGTCCGCCTCCGTGAAGCCCATGTGGATGAAATACTCGCGAACGCGCCGTCCCGCGACGACCAGGTGGTGTGGAATCCGGTCCCGTAGAAGCAGGAAGGCCCGAAGCGCCGTGTGCGGGTTCTTGCCTGGATAGAAGCTCTGTGAAGCATCGAGACCCGGGTGGTCGACGCGTGTGACGACGAGAAGGAAGGGATCCGGCAGCCGATAGTGGGCCCGGAACTTCTCCAGGGCCTCTCGGTCCTCCACCGGATGGAGGTGCGCATGCGGAGCGGGATGCGTAACGGTTGCGCTTCGGAAGGGAAGCCGAAGCCGCTTCCGGTTCTCCTCCAGAATCCATTGCGCCATCGGGAAGAAGTGCGCGGCCTTACGGCAATAGATCGGGAGCATGAGCCTCTGGTAGAGCACATCGAAGCGCTCGTAGTGCTGCGGCCACGCCCACGGCGCGGGCTCCTGGAGACCCATGACTACCGGGCAGTGGCTGACCAGGGGAACACTGAACTTGGGGTTGAAGATCACGTCGGCGCCTTCCCGCCAGGCTCGGTAGGGGACCGCGACCTGATCCCACAGGAACTTGTGTGGGGCACGCAGCAGGATCTCGCGTGCATTCGGAAACGAGCCGAAGCGGCCGAACCACTTCGGCGTGCGGTAGAGGAGCAGGTAGGTGTTCTCGTCGTCGATCCGGAGCAAGGCGTCGAGCAACCCGTCGACGTAGACGCGGAATCCGCTGTCCTGGTCGATGGCGCGCATCATGACGGCGATCTTCATTTCGCGGCGTGCTCCTGCGACGCGACGGCTCGAACCGTGCTTCCATCCGCCGGCGCAGGCTGGATGCTAGCCTCCGCTTCGCGATGGCTCGAAACCCGCAGGCAAGGATCGAAGAAGACCTGCCTGACCAGGCCATGACCCTGAACGAGCTCCGCTGGTTCTTCTGGATTCTCGTCGCGCTGCTCGGCGCCTCGCTGGTCGGTGCCGGTCCCGCGCTCTGGGGCCTCGCTGCCGCCCTCGCGATGGCCGGTGCGCTTCCCCTCCATGGGCCGGGGCTGGGCGACCGTGCGGCGGCGGGGGTCCGAGGGGCTCTCGGTAGGCGCCTGGTGCGCGTCTCCCTCGCAATTCCCCTTGCGATCCTGGTGCTCTGTTGCGAGGTCTTCAGCCCATCGTTCGCGATCTTTGCCGGCACCTCCCTCGTGGCTCTCGCGCTCGTGGTGGCCTGCTGGCGGGGCGCGGACACGCTGGGCACGCTCCTCGTCACGATTGCGTTGGGAGGGGTCGTCAGCGTCACCTCGATCGCGATCGGCGAGGCCGTTCTCTCGCTGGGGCCGCTGGCTCGCCATTTCGGCACGCCAGCCGAAGAGGCGCGCTGGCGCGCGCGCTACGAGAAGCAGACGCGGAACAACGTCTTCGGCCTCCGAAGCTCGTACGAGACCATCGGCCGCAGCCCCAACTCCCTTCGCATCGTCGCCGTCGGGGACTCCTTTACGTTCGGCGCGATGCTGGAAGACCCGGAGGAGGCCTGGCCCGCTCGACTGGAGCGACGCCTTGCCGAGCGGCACCCCGCCTCTCGGGTCGAAGTGATCAACATGGGGAAACCCGGGTTCACGAGCGCCAATAACGAGGAGCGGCTTCGCCGGCTGGGTTGGCAGTTCTCTCCCGATCTCGTGGTCGTGCAGTTTCTCTGCAACGATCCCATCCCGAGCACGCAGAACTTCGGTGTAGACAACGAGAGCGTCGCCCAGCTCTACCGTCGTATCCGGCTTCTGCCGGCCCACTTTCGCCGCGGATCGATCGAGAAGAGCGCCCTCTTCGATCTGATCGAAGGCCGGCTCTCGAGCCTGGTCTTCGGCTCGGCGATCCCCCGCTATCACCAACTCTTCGAGGACGACGAGCCTGGCTGGATCCAGGCCCAGGAGGCCATTCGCGCGATCGCCGACGAGGGAAGCCGACGGCGCGTCCCGGTGATTTTCATGCTCTTCCCCGAGTTCTTCCCCGGCGAGTGGACTCCGGAGACCTATCCCCTCCGAGACGAGTACGCGAAGGCCGGCCGGGTGGCCGCCAGCGCCGGCATGCACGTCCTCGACCTCATCCCCGTCTTTGCGGCGCAGGGTGGGGACTGGCACCGCTGGTGGGCCTCGAACTACGACGGGCACCCATCCCCGCCGGCGCACGACATCACCGCGGAAGCGCTCGCCGCATTCATGCTCTCGAGCGACTTCTACTGGTCGGCTCTTCCCAAGGACGTTTCGAGTGTGACACGGAGATCCGAGAGGCCGGTCGGCGATCGACGACAGTCGGAAGGGGTCGACGATCCTTCGTGATGGGTGACGGCGGTCACCATGGTTCGGGGAATCGGTCTGAGAATCCCGTCAAGGAGAGCGGAGATGCCGTCTCTACGCGGAAGACCTGCTTCGCCGGCTCACTCTCCCGTACGCGCGCAAAACCACGGCACCGACCAGCATCAGCGTCGCGCCGAGCGCGAACCGCGCGGGCGAGGACAGCGCGGGGACGGCGATTGCGTCTGCCACGCTATAGCGCTGGCCCTGGATGCTCCACGCGTCCGTGTCCGTCCCGGACGAGCCGTAGCTCTGCCACGCCACGAAGAATTCCCGCTTGGCAGCCGCCGCAATGGAGGGACGCAGCTGGCTGTCGGTCGTATAGGTGTTGACCTCGAACGGCTCACCCCGCGCGGATCCGTCCGCCGCGTAGTGCTGGCCCTGGATGCTGGATTGGCTCGCGTCTAGCATCGACGAGCCGACACTGTCCCACACCACGGTGAAGTCTCCGTTGGCAGCTGCCGCAATCGAGGGACGCAGCTGGCTGTACGTCGTGTAGGTGTTGACCTGAAACTCCCCGCCCTGGGCGGATCCGCCCGAGGCGTAGCGCTGGCCCTGGATGCTGGCTTGGCTCGTGTCCGTCCCAGCTGAGCCGTCGCTGTCCCACACCACGACGAAATCACCGTTGGCCGCCGCCGCAACCGAGGGACGCAGCTGGCTTCCCGTCGTGTAGGTGTTGACCTGGAACTCGCCATTCTGGGCGGATCCGTCCGAGGCGTAGCGCTGGCCCTCGATGCTGGCTTGGCTCGTGTCCGTCCCAGACGAGCCCCCGCTGACCCACACCACGACGAAGTCCCCGCCGTCAGCCGCCGCAACGGCGGCGTCGGTCTGGTAGCTCGTCGTGTAGGTGTTGACCTGGAACTCCGCGCCCTGGGCGGATCCGTCCGAGGCGTAGCGCTGGCCCTGGATGCTGGTTTGGCTCGTGTCTGTCCCAGACGAGCCGACGCTGTCCCACGCCACGACGAAGTCCCCATTGGCAGCCGCCGCCACGGAGGGACTCAGCTGGCTGTCCGTCGTGTAGCTGTTGACCTGGAATTGCGTGCCCTGGGCGGAACCGTCCGAGGCGTAGCGCTGGCCCTGGATGCTGGCTTGGCTCGTGTCCGTCCCCGGCGAGCCGAGGCTGTCCCACACCACGACGAAGTCCCCGTTGGCAGCCGCCGCCACGGAGGGACGGAACTGTCCGTCCGTCGTGTAGGTATTGACCTGGAACTCCGCACCCAGCGCGGATCCGTCCGAGGCGTAGCGCTGACCCTGGATGCTCCAGCCGCTCGTGTCCGTCCCGGAGGACCGGTAGCTCTGCCACACCACGACGAAGTTCCCGTTGTCATCCGCCGCCACGGAAGGCTCGGTCTGGTAGTTCGTCGTGACGGTGTTGACCTGGAACTCCAGGCCCAGCGGCATGGGCGACTGCGCAGCGACCGGGAGCGCGGCAAAGCTCAGGGCCGAAGCCGCGGCCCAGGGCGCGAGCCCCTTCGTCCAGCGAGTCGATCCTCGTGCCATCGGAATGCTCAAACCTCGACGCGCTGGCGTGTCGACCGACACGATACCGAGATCGCCAGTTCGCCGCGCGACGAAATTTTCGCACTTTCTCACGCGAGGCGCACCCGAGCCCTCACCGTTTTCGGACGCCTGCGATCACGGGCCCCGACCTGCATGCTCATGCCTGCGCAAAATTGCGTGCCCATCAAGCGTCGTTGCTCGCGAACGTCGTGCGGTGTCGCGAATTGCCCCTTCTTGCTCTCGGCAGCTTCGCGGAGAGTGCTGCCTTCTCCCGCCGCGCGCGGTGGATCCGAAACAGCGGATTGTCGGGTTGGCGCCCGACCGCCCCGCAGCTTCAGCCAGGCCCCTCGCCTCACTACGTCTTGCGCAGGTAGAAGCAGGCTGAATCCCCTTGTCCATTGCGGTTCAACTCGGCAGCCCGGGCGCGATAGGCAAGAATGGTCTTGCGCGGGAGATACTGCCTCCGAAGACTCCGCCAGTAGGACCGTCGATCCATCAGCGGAATGTCCTGGAGATACTGTTCGCTGCCCCGAAATTGAAACTCGGATGATTCCTGAACCATTTCAGCGAAGCGCAGCCCGGAAGATTGCGCCAGAAGCTTCATGCTCTGGACAGAGGGCAGGAAGACATGCCGGGGCGCATCGAGCTGCACCCAGTTCACGCCGTAACGCTTCCATGCAAACGACCCGGCGACCGGCACGCGGATGATCAGCACTCCGCCGGGCTCGAGCAGGCGCGCGGCGTGCTCGAGCACGGCCACCGGCTCGGTCATGTGCTCGAACGAGTGGTGCAGCATGATCACGTCGAACGTCCCTTGTATCTGACCGAGATCCTTCTTCCAGATCTTGATCCCCTCCGGTGTGGTCAGGTTGGCCGCCAGAAACGGATCCACTCCAGTCAGGTTCTCGAAACCGAGCGCTGCCAACTGCCGGAGCAGGTCGCCGCGGCCGCAGCCCACGTCGAGGATCTTCGCATCCGAAGGCAGGCGCGCGCGCGCCACCGATTCGACCGATTCGTTCTTTCCCATCACCCTGGCCAGCAGTCCGCCCAAAACGCTGGTCCCATCATAGGAATGACGCGCCCAGTGTCGTTTCAGGAAGCGCGTGATGACGCCCATTTCCCGGAGTGAGTAGTAGTCGTCCGGGTAGTACTTCGCGAGATTCGCCGGCACTTGCTCGATCTGCACACAGCCGCAGCCGGCACATTCGAAGTAGATGAATTGATCGCGAAAGCCGAACATCATTTCCCGGGCCTGGAAGGTCCGGTTCCCGGC
>CAWAXD010000003.1:0-6949 GCA_963785985.1 uncultured delta proteobacterium
TCGGCGCCTGAGCGCGTCGCGAGCTCCGCGTGCGGGTCACCCTCCGCGCCACCAGACTAGGAGCAGCGGTCTCCATGCGATGGACGCTCGCGCGCGCCTCCGGCCTCGCGATCGGATTGCTGCTCGCGGCCGCCGCCGCCGCGCAGCAGGAGCCGGATGCGTTCGTGCGCGAGCCCGGCGAGCGCGAGCAGGCCGCCGTGCGGGCGGAGCTCGGGCCGCGCTTCCGGGTCCTCGAGACGGATCACTACCGGGTGTTCAGCGACACGAGCCCCCGCTACCACCGGGTCGTGAGCGGAGTGCTCGAGCAGTTCCATCAGGCCGTGCAGCCCCGCTTCTTCGAGCACGACGGCGCCCCTATTTCCTTCTATCTGATCGAAGGCGGAGCCGATTTCGAGCGCTTCATGGCCAAGCGAGGGCTTCCCGACGCGAGCGGCTACGGCCTCTACGATCGCGAATCGCGGGTGCTCTACGCGCGCCGCTACTTCCCCGACGGGCGCGAGTCGGGCGTCGGCACCCTCTTCCACGAAGCGATGCACGCGATGATCGACGCGGACTTCGGACTGGACGGCGCCCCGACCTGGTTCCACGAAGGCTTTGCGAGCCTCTTTGAGGTCGGGCGGGTGCTGCGGGGAGCCTGGGTGTACGGCAATCCGAATCCGTGGCGGGAGTCGGACTTCCGCATGGCGTTCGAGGCCGGCAACCTGCCGCCCCTCGCCGCCTACCTGCGCGCGCCCGAGGCGATGTTCCGTGGCCCAGCAGCGCAGCGGAACCTCTACTACAACACGGGGCGCAGTCTCTTTCTCTACGTGCTCCTGAATCACGGGGAGGCTGCGCTCCGGCGCTTCATCCAGGAGCTGCGCAAGGGTGTGTCCCCCCCGCTCGCGCTCGAGCACGCAACCGGTCTCCCGCTCGACCAAATCGAGTCGCAGTGGCAACGCAGTATCCGCGAGGTCAACTTCGGCGGCGACTATCTGAACCGCGGCGTCGGGCCGCGCGCGCTCGAGACGCTCGTGCTGGGAGCGAAGGCGCACCCGGGCTACGGAAACCTCCGGCTGAACCTCGCCATCGCCTGGCTCGAGCGAGGCGACCGCGAGCAGGCGATCGAGAACGCGCGCGCCGCGCTCGCCGATCCGCGCTGCATCCAGCCGCAGCTCGCGCTCTCGGTTCTCGCGCACGCGATCATCACGACGAACGCGAGCGAGGCGGCCCGCGCGCTCACCGAATCGCTCGGGTATCAGCCGTGGAACGAGGTCGTCATGAAGCGCGAGTTCGAGCTGCTCGCCTGGATGTACGACAAGATCGGCGAGACGGCCCGGGCGGGCGAGCTGCGCAGCGAGCTCGCCCGGCTCGAAGCGCTGGACCGCTCCCTCGGGAAGTGACGCTGCGTCGTGCGCGCGGCCGCGATGCATTCACCAGCGTGAGCCCGTTCGCCCGCGATCTGCGGCGCGCCTCGCCCTGAGGGCGTAGAGCGGCGCCAACACGAAGGCCAGCTCGAAGCCGAGGCCGCAGCCGGTGCTCCAGGGCGCGGCTTCGTTCGTCCACCAGGCGGGTGAGACAGCGCACTCGGGGTCGGCCATGTCCACGAGTCCGTCGCCGTCATTGTCCACGCCGTCGTTGCAGGCGGGATCCTCGCTCGCCCATTCGCGGCGGTTTCGACAGCCGGGGTCGTTGCCATAGTCGGCGAGTCCATCGCCGTCGTTGTCGATGCCGTCATCGCAGTCGCCGCGCTCGGATGGGTCGAGGATGCTCTTGCAGCCCGGGTCGTTGGGAAAGTCGCTCAGCGCGTCGCCATCGTTGTCGAGCCCGTCGAGGCAGGCGAGCGCGGCGTCGTCGCGCTGCGCGAGGTAGAGCGTCCACGTGTCATAGTCCCAGGTGAGGAACGCAATGTCCCCCTGTGCGTTCACGGGGCCGCCCCAGACCGTCTGGAAACCAACCTCGCAGATCGAAGCCACGCCTTGCAGCATGCGGTGGCCGGGCGCGATCTCGCGCTGGACGACCAGCCCACGGCCTGAAGGCGAGTCGATGCTCGCGACGACGTCGCCCGCGTCGTTGAGCGCCGTCACGTACGCCTCGTTCGAGGTCTGAGGGAACTGACACGGAGCGTCGAAGCTGAAAGATTCCTCCGGCGCAAAGACGGTATGCACCGCTGCTTCGGATTCCAGCCAGCGGTAGGGGACTCCGGTGCTGCGAAGTCCGAACAGGATGTCGCGCTGCGCATTGAGGTGTATCGTCGTGCCTTCGAAAATCCCATACAACCCGCCGAGGGGCTCCGCTTCCCCAGCCAGCGCGATCTTCGCGATGCCTGCACCGACGCGGGACAGGAACAAACCGGTCGGGCCGTGCGGAGCACCCTCCCACCCGGTGTTCACCCGAGCGACGAAGGCGACATCACCTGCCTGGTTCCGACTCACCCGGAGGAACTCGACGAAGACCCGCCCGCCGCTCCCGGGTGCGGGGTCGCCCAGCTTCGCGATCGTGCGGATGCCGCTTGGGCTGGTGGCGAGCACGCTTTGAGTAGATTCGTTCGCGGTCCGTACATTTTCGATGAACGCGAGTCCGCCATTTCCGTCGAGCGCATAGGGTGCGTACTGGGTCAAGGAATCGAGAGTACCCGTGTCGATGGCGTCTCCGGACTGGACCACGACCTCGATCCCCGCCGCCGTCGTGCGCACCACTCTGATGTCGTACCCCGATTCGATATCCCCGATCGTCCAGGCCATGTAGGCCGTACCGTCGTTGGCGAGGCCGATCGGCTCTAGGATCTTGAGGGTCTGCGTCGCGGTCAGTGGCTGCGGCGCCCAGGCCAGCAGCGTCAGGGCTTCGCTGCCAGGATCGTACCGCCAGATGCGGGTCTCGGGCCCAAGGTCGTAGTCCACGATTCGCGAGTCGAAGAACAGGATCCGTCCCGACGCGTCGATTCCCACTGCACTCAAATCCCCGAACTCGCTGCCTAGCGGCGTGCCGGCGGGAGTGGGGTCACCAGAACGCACGAGCGGACGAAGCTGATACCCGCGCGAGGCCTCGGCCGGGCGCAGCCACAGGAGAGATGCGATCGCGGCAAGCAGGACTGCGGCGCAGGAGCTGCGCAATCGTGTGTCTCCGCCCGTCCGGGATGGACCCTGGTCTCATCGACCGGACGCATCCCACGTCTGAATACGTCCCCGGCGCTCGCGCGAGCCGAGCAGCTCGGCTTCCGCTGGCTGGTTAGCGCGGCAGCGCGAACGCGATCAATGCGTCGCCCGGCTGCGACCAGCCGTGGCCTCCCGAGGCGATCACCAGGAACTGGCGCGAGTCCTTGCGCAAGCGGTAGGTCATCGGGGTCGCGTTGGCGGTGAACGGCAGCCGCTGGCGCCAGATCTCCTTCCCGGTGGCGGCGTCGAAGCCGCGCAGGAACTTGTCCGTCGTGGCGCCGATGAAGACGACGCTGCCGGCGGTGACGATCGAGCCGCCGAGGTTCGGCGCGCCGAGGGGCAGCCACATCGGAAAGGGCGCCGCGTCGCGCGTCGTGCCGAGCGTCGATTCCCACAAGGTCTTCCCCGAGACGAGATCGACGGCCGTGAGCGTGCCCCACGGCGGCGGGTTGCAGGGCGCGCCGAGAGGGGAGAGGAACGGCATCCGCGCCACGGCGTAGGGCGTGCCCAGCTGCGGGTAGAGCTCGTTCGGATACGCATACTGGCTCTTGTCGAGCGTGTCGTATTCGGCGCGCGGAATCAGCTTCACCAGCATCGCGACGTGCATCTGGTTCACGTACATCACGTGCGTGGTCGGATCGATCGAGACGCCGCCCCAGTTCGGACCGCCGGCCGCGCCGGGGAACTCGATGCTTCCCTTCAGGCTGGCCGGCGTGAAGATGCCTTCGGAGCGCACGGAGGCGATCTGCTCCGCGCATTTCTTGCGATCCCAGGGAGTGAAGCCCCAGGCATCCTCGGGTGTGAGCCGCGCCGGGTGAAGCGGCGGCGGGTGCGTGGGAAAGGGCTGCGTCGGCGAGAGCGTCTCGCCCGCGACGTCGGTGGCGGGCACGGGCCGCTCCTCGACGGGGAAGAGCGGCTCGCCGGTCTCGCGGTCGAGTACGAAGACGTGCCCCATCTTCGTCGGCTGCACGACCGCGGCGACGTTGCGGCCCGCGAGCGGCAGCTCGACGAGCGTCGGCTGCGCGGGAACGTCGTAGTCCCAGACGTCGTGGTGGACGGTCTGGAAGTGCCAGCGGACGGCGCCGGTCTGCGCATCGAGCGCGACCGTCGAGCTCGAGTAGTAGTCGAGTCCGTGGCGGCTCGCCGCGAAATAATCCGGCGCAGCGTTGCCGGTCGGCGCGAACACCAGGCCGCGCTCTTCGTCCCCCGACAGGATCGACCACACGTTCGCGGTGCCCGCCGTGTAGCGCCCGGTGCCCTGCTTCCAGTCCGCGGGCGGCGTCCAGCCCGGCGGCACGGGATCCCAGCTCCAGCGCAGCGCGCCGCTGCGCGCATCGAACGCGCGCACGACGCCGCTCGCGGCGTCGCGGCGCTGGTTGTCCGTGATGAGCGCGCCCACGACCACCACGTCGCGGATCGCGAGCGGCGGCGACGTCACGTAGTACTCGGAGGGTTCCGAGGCGCCGACGTCGTTGCGCAGCGCCACGCGACCCTGCTCGCCGAAGTCTTCGCAGACGCGGCCGGTCGCGGCGTCGATGGCGATCAGCTCCGCGTCGAGCGTCCCCGTGAAGATGCGCCGCGCGCAGGTGGCGCCCGCCGGGGCGGCGGGGTCCTGCCAATGCGCGATGCCCCGACACGTGCGAGGGTAGGGTCCCGAGAGCTTCTTCAGGCGCTGGTGCGGGTCGAAGCTCCAGCGCTGCGCGCCCGTCTCGGCGTCGAGCGCGAAGACGCGATTCATGCCCGTGCAATAGAAGAGCGAATCGCCGACGACGAGCGGTGTCACGTTGAAGGAGGTGCGGGCGTCGCCCTTCGTGCCATCCGAGACGTCGCCGCTGTGATGCTCCCAGGCGATCGCGAGCCGGCCGACGTTCTCGCGCGTGATCTGCGTGAGGGGCGAGTAGCGCAGCCCGCCCGCGTCGCCGCCGTAGGCGGGCCAGTCCGCGACGGGCCCCGAATCGTCGACCGGCGGCGGCGCGCCGCAGGCGAGCGCGGCGAGCGCGAGCGGCGCGAGCCAGGCGCGCAGCCGCGGCCTCACGCGGTCCCCGCGACGGCGGGATCTTGCGCCGCGCGCTCCTGCTCGCGCGTGAGCAGGTTTGCGGGCCGCGGCTGTCCGAAATCGTCGTAGCTGCGCGCGGCGAGCGCGATCAGATCCTCCTCGAGTCGCAGCCGGAAGCGCTCGAGGCCCGCCTCGGTGTCGGCATCCGCGGGCGGGAAGTACGGGCCTTCCATGTAGTAGTGGATGCGGTTGAAGGGCAGGGGGATCGCCGTGCGGTCCCAGGTGTCGAGCCGCAGGCAGCGCTGGTACCAGGTGCGCACGAGCACGATCGGCCGGCCACAGTCGCGCGCGACGATGATGCCGCCGCGCTTCAAGCGGTAGGGCGGACCCTTCGAGCCGTCGACGGTGAGCCCGTAGATCACGCCATCGGTCTGGTTCATGTGCTCGGTCAATTCGCGCGTCACGTCGCTGCGCCGGCGCGAATTGCGGTCGCTCGAGCCGCCGCGGAACACGTTGAATCCGCAGCGCTCGAGCAGGCGCGTGATCACGGCGCCATCGTTCGAGAGGCTCGCGAGGGTGTGCGGCCGGAAGCCGAGATAGGCGTAGCCCCAGGCGACCGTGAACACCTCTTCGTGCCAGAGCAACCCCACGGCGCCGTTGTGCTTCGCGCTGATCTCGAAGAGCCGCGCGAGACCGTGGTCGACGACGCGGCTCGTCGCCCAGACGCAGCGCATGTAGAGCAGGTAGAACGCGGGAAACAGCGCCAGGTTGAGGCGCATCAGCGGACGCGTGATCCAGGGCCGCAGCTCGTGGCGCAGGGTGCGCAGCCAGCCGCGCTCCCGGCGCCGGCGCCGCCGGTATTCGCGCCGGGAGACTTCGTCGAGGCTCTCGGACATGGCGCTCCGCTGCGTCGGCATCGCGGGCCGCAGCATAGCCGGGCGGCGGCTCTCGCGACCAGAACCGCCGGCCCGCGCGCGCGAGCCCGAGAGCCGGCGCCAGCGCCGGAGTGCAGACGTTGCGCTTCAGGCGCCTGCGGGCGAGCGAGCGGCGTGGGAGCGCGCGAGCTCCGTGCGGCGATTGACCTCGTCCCAGCTGAGATTGCGCATGAAGGCGTCGACGTAGCTCTTCGTCATCGCGCCATAGTCCATCTGATAGGCGTGCTCGTAGAGATCGAACACGAGCACGGGGACGCCGCCGGCGGGCCCGTTCGTGTGGTCCCAGGCCCACCAGTTGTGCAGCGATCCCGCGCGAGGGTCGTAGGCGATCACGACCCATCCCGAGCCGCCACCGAGCGAGAGCGCGGTCTGGCGAAAATCCTGCTCCCAGGCCTCGAGCGTTCCGTACTCGGCTTTGAGCAGGCTGGCGGCCGTCCCATCGGCTCGCCCATTGCCGCCGAGATTCGCGAAATAGAGCTCGTGCAGGTTCATGGAGTTGGTCGCGATCAGCTCCTCGCGCTTGAGCGAGCCGACCTGATAGGGCGCTGCGTCCTTCGGCAGCGAGCCGAGCTGCTGCTGGATCAGGTTGAGGCGCTTCACCGCTCCGGCGTAGTTGTTGTCGTGGTGCGACGTGATCAGCTTCTCGGAGAGGCCCGCGAGCTTCGCGGGATCGAACGGCAGCGGCTTGATCTCGTGCGCGCCGCGGTAGGCTGGCGCCGCCACGGCGGCCGCGGCCTTCGGCTCCTCGGCGCGCGCATCGCTCGCTGCGAAGCTCGCGGCTGACCCAGGTGCCGGCGCTGATGGCACCCAGCGCGGTGAGCGCTTCGCGCCGGCTGATGCCGCGCGGATCGGTCTCGATCGATTGCTTGCTTTCCTGCATCGCTGTC
>CAWAXD010000004.1:0-11939 GCA_963785985.1 uncultured delta proteobacterium
CACTCGCTTCCGCCGATCGGGGGCAGTCCGGAGAGCACGCTTCCCAGCACCGCAGGCCGCAGCGCGAAGACGTAGCCGCCCACCAGCAGCAGCTGGGCGATCACGATCGACACGGCGCTGCGTCGGCGTGGGCCCGCGCCGAGGGAGAGCAGCGTCGCGAACAGCAGGACGGGCGTGACGGCGGCTTGCTCCTTTGAGAGCAGGTCCAGCGCGAGGCTCGCGAGCGAGACCGCTCCCCATCCCGCCGCCGCCCGCGAGCCCGCCGCCCGGGTGGCTGCCAGCGCGCTGCCGAGCGCCGCGATCATGAAGAACGCGCTGAGCGTGGCCGGGAGGCCCGCGATCCAGACCGTCGTCTCGATTCCGAACGGATGCAGGGCGGCGAACAGCGCTGCGAAGAGCGCCGGGCCCGCGCGGCCGAAGAGCCAACCCGCGAAGCAGCCGAAGGCCGCCGCGCTCAGGGCGCCGGCCGCGATCGTGAGCGCACGGAAATGGCGCGGCTCGCGGCCCAGCTTCTGGTCGACCAGGCTGAGCGCCACCACCGGCAATGGCCGGTAGTAGATCTGCCGCGCCGAGATGCCGCGCTGCTCGATGCGGTGCAGCGGCCCGCGAAAAGCGGCGAGCGTCTGGCCCTCCGGCCGCAGCAGGGTTCCAGAGCCGATCGCGTCCCGATCCTCCCAGACGAAAGGGAAATCGAGGGACGGGAGATACAGCAGCACCCACGCGAGCGGCGTGATCAGGGTCGGGAGCAGGATTGCCAACCGGCGGCGAGAGCCGCGTTCACTCATCGCGCGCAGGGTAACACCCGCGCGGAGGGACAGACGGGGCCGCGCTGCGCCGCGAAGCGCTCAGCTGCGCGGGCTGGCGGCGCCGATCTCGCGCGCGAGGAAGGCGCGCAGCTCCTGCGGCGGGAGGATCGCCGACAGCGAGCCGACGCTGCGGGCCCGCTCGACGGTGTGGATCGCGTCGAACTCCGCGGCGAGCTCGCGCCTGCTTCTCGAGCGAGACCTCCGCGAGCACGCGTTCGAAGCGCTCGCGCGCGGCCGGCGCTCGGATGCGTGCGCAGGCGCCGCTCGAGCTCGACGACGCGCGGATCGGCGGAGGCGCGCGCGCGCACCTCGCGCGCGAAGACGACCGCCGCCGCGGGCCCGCCGCCGATCACCGAGGCGAACGAGCCCTCGAGCGCGGCCGCGCGCAGATTCGGGTTGAGCGCCTGCGAGAACACGACGTAGGCGCCGCCGTGGTAGCGCGACACCACGAGGAACAGCGATCGGCCCCTCGAAGTTCACGACCGCGCGCGCGATCTCGGCGCCGTACTCGAGCTGGAGCTTGCGCATCGACTCCGGCGAGCCGTCGAAGCCGGAGAGGTTCGCGAGCACGACCAGCGGGCGGTTGCCGCTCGCGGCGTTGAGCGCGCGCGCCACCTTCTTCGACGAGAGCGGGAAGAGCGTGCCGCCGTTCCAGCTCGCGGGGCCGTCGAGCGGGCCGGTAGCCCTCGCGCGTGCACGTTGCGGCTCTCGATCCCGATCAGAGCACACGGGCGTGCCGCCGAGGTGCGCGTCCCAGACGATCGCCGTCTCCGCGCCGACCATCGGGCGCCAGCGCTCGAGGTGGCCGCCGTCCTGGTCGATCACCGCGCGCCATCACGGCGCGCATCGGGAACGGGCGCTTGCGGCCCGGGTTGCGTGGCGTCGTCGAAGATCTCGCCGACGGTCTCGAAGCCGCGGCTCGTCGCCGTGGCACGGGAAGTCGCAGATCGCGCGCTCGATCGGGTCGCTCGTCGCGAAGCGCCGCGGGCCGCGCCTCGCCCGGCACCACGTAGCTGAAGCGGTAGTGCTCGTAGAGGATGCGGTAGGCGTCGGCGAGATCGCGCGCGTAGTACTGCGCCTCGCCGTTCGGGCCCATGATGCGCTCGAAGCCGCCGATCGCCGATCTCGTCCTCGGCCGCGACCGCGCCCGAGGCCTCGAGCGCCGCGCGCCCGGTCAGCACCATCGACGCCGCGCGGCGTCATGATCAGCACGCCGCGCGTGTGCTTCAGCATCGTCGCGAGCGCGTCCCAGTAGCTCTGCGCGCCGACGTTCACGCCGTGCACGATCACGTGGATCACGCCGCCGGCCTGCGGTGAAGGTCGACGATGCGGCGCACCACGCGCGCGGTCGCGTCGAGGTTCTCGGTGCCGCTGTCCATCGCGATGCGCGCGCCGCTCGAGACCGGGATCCACTCGACGGGCACGCCGCAGCTGCTCGGCGAGATCGATGCGCGGCGCACCACGCGGTCGCACTCCGGCGGCGGCGAGCGAGCCCATGCCGAGCGTCGGATCCGAGAGCACCAGCACGCGCGTCATGCCCTCGGGCACCTTCGTCGCGTCGGCGTGCGGATCACGCCGAAGACGACCGCGCTCGTGTTGCGCGCCGTAGGCGCCGGCCCGCGACGCTGCGCGCGCGCGGCTGCGCGGCGCCGGGCTCGAGGTCGTACTCCTCGAACTCGCCGGCGGGGAGCGCGTCGCTCGGGCCAGCGCCGGGCCCGTCGGCGCTGCCGGTGAGCATGCGGATGATCTCGTACGGGTAGACGAGCCGGCGACGGCGCGCCTCGACCACCTTGCGCTCGTAGGCGCTGCGCGGCTCGAGCGCGCTCCGTGCGCGGCGCGCGCCAGCTGATCTCCATGCCGCTGCCGGTGAGGTCGGTGATCACGATCTCGACGGCTGCGCGGCGGCTGCTCCGGCGCGTCGCGATCGAGCAGCGACAGCCGCACCACCACCTTCTCGATGCCGAGGTGGCGCGTCGCGGGCGCGAGGCGCCGCGCGAGCCGCTGCGCCACGTCGCGGATTCGAGGTAGATGGCCGGCGCCACGAACGAGCGCGATGCGGTTCCACTGCAGCCGGCGCTCGCGGATCGCGCTCGCCGAGGATCGTGCGCAGCGCGCGCGTGGCCTCGTAGAAGGCGTGCTCGAAGGCGGGCAGGTGCAGGGCGGCCTCGCGGCCGTCGTCGGGCGAGCGGCTGCGCACATCGGCGAGCACGAAGATGCGCTCGTCGCGCGGGCACCGCGCGGCTGCGCCCGTAGAAGCAGTAGATGCCGTCGCGCGCGCCGCGATGCGCTCGAGCTCGAAGTGGTCGAGGCGGTCGAGATCGATGCGGCGCGCCGTCTCCGGATGGACGCCGAGATCGTCGGGCTCGGCGCGCAGGCCCTGCGCGGAGTACACGAACGTGCGATGCGAGAGGGCGCCGTCGGGCGCCACGGCGTTGAGCGTGAGACGCAGCGGCGCGCCCTGCGCGCCGATCGCCGATTCGAGCGGCTTGAGCAGCGCGTCGAGGTCGGCGCCTTCGTCCAGCGGCACGAACAGCTCGATCGCGCGCACCGGCGGCCAGCCCGCTCCCTGCCCGCCTTCGACGCCGATGCGGGCGAGCCGCAGGGCGCGCTCGATCAGCGCCTCGGGCGCGCAGGTGGCGGCGAGCACGGTGCGCTCGCCGGAGAACTCGAAACGGTCGTACCAGCCGTCGCCGCGCAGCGACGGAGACGTGGCGCAGCGGCGCCTCGGGCGAGTACAGGCGGCGCAGATAGGCGGCCACCGCGATGGCGCGGCGGCGCGGGTCGCCGTGGCCGAGCCAGCGCCCGACGCGGTCGAAGACGCCGCGCGGCGCGTCGGCCAGGTGCAGCAGCACGTCCTCGGGCGGCTCGGTGGGCTCGAACTCCGCGGCCGCGAGCCACGCCTCGAGGCGCACGCTGGTGCGCTCGGCAAGCCGTTCGATCCCCGGCCGCTCGAAGATCACGTAGGTGCCTCGACCGCGGCGTCGGCGACGGCATCCGGCACGAGGCCGCGCATGCCGGCGATGCGGGACAGCGCATCCTCGAGCGTCGCGTCTCCGGAGAGCTCGACGCCGGCTTCGCGCGAGCGCCGTCGACGCAGCGGATCACGCCGATCGCGAGCCGGTGTCGCACCGCCGACGAGTGCTGCGACGCGAGCAGGCGCAGCACCGCGCGCTCGAGCGCGTCGCTGTGCTCGAGGCTCGCGATGCCGTAGTGCGCGAGCGCGCGCGCGCACCAGCTCCAGGAACTCTTCGCGCGATGCCGGCGCCGCCTGCGCGCAGGCGGCGCACGTACATGCGCAGCCGCGCGTTGTTCGACGGACCGAGGTCGCCCGAAACCGACGCGCGCGGCGAGCGAATCGAAGCAGCTGCTCGACGTCGGCGAAGGCGCACAGCTCGCGGCGGATCTCGGCGAGCTCGCCGCAGCAGCTCTGCCGAGAGCTCGGGCGGCAGCGGCGCATCGAGCAACGAGACCAGGCGCTCGACGCGCTCCTCGTTCACGTCGTAGCCGAGGAACACGTGCAGGACCTCGTCGCGGACGGCTTCGAGCGCGTCGCTGCGCACGTCCGGCGGAGCGGCGTCCGCCCGCAGCAGATCGGGCGCGCCGAGCTCGCCGCCCGCGCCGGACGCGAAGAGCGGCTCGAGCGGATCGGACACCTCCGACAGGCACAGGCGGCTCTTTGCGGCCGCGCGCGTCGGGCCGTCCGAGCCCGGATCGATCACCAGCAGCACTTCGCCGGCCGCCACCTGCTGGCCGCGCTGCGCGCGCACCTCCTGCACGACGCCCGCGACGGGCGCGGCGAAGCTGATCTCCATCTTCATGGCTTCGAGCACGCCGAGCGCCTGGCCGACCTCGACGCGCTCGCCCGGGCGCACGTGGATCGCCACCACCATCGCCGGCGTTCCCGCGCGCACCTGGCCGGCGGTCTGGCCCGCCGAAGAAGTGTGCATGCCCTTCGACCTCGAGGCGCAGCCCCGCTTCGGTGTTGTCGTAGAGCAGGCGCAGCGTCCGTTCGCCGACGCGCAGGCGCGCCGTGTGGCGGCCCTCCTCGCGCAGGCGCGCCGTCACCACGCGGCCGTCGAGGTGCACGCGATAGCGCCAGGAGCCGACCGTGTAGACCATCAGGCGGTAGGGCTCGCCGCCATAGCTGAGGTCGATCTGCTGGCCCATCGAGGGCGGCACGCGCGCGGGCGAGATGTTGGTCGGATCGGCGAAGAAGTTGAGCCGCGCCGTCTGGCGCGCGGCCTGATACGAGAGGATCGCCGCGGCGATCAGCGCCTCGGCCGCGAAGCCCGGCGCCTCTCGCCCGGTGGCGACGAAGCGATCGAGCCAGCTCGGTGTCGACGCCGCCGCGCCGGTAGTCTCGGAGGTCGAGCACGTCGAGCAGGAAGCCCTTGTTGGTCGCGCCGCCCTCGATCACGAGGTCGAAGTCGCGTGAGCGCGCAGACCAGACGCGCGCGCGCTTCCTCGCGCGTGTCGCCGGTCGCGATCACCTTCGCGATCAGCGAATCGAAAGCCGCCGGGACGGCGCTGCCCGCGGTGACGCCGGTGTCGATGCGCACGCGCGGCCCGAGCGCCGGATCGAAACGCGCGATCCGGCCGGGCGCCGGCAGGAAGCCCGCATCCGGGTCCTCGGCGCACACGCGCGCTTCGATCGCAAAGCCCTCCTCGCGCAGCGCGAGCAGCGCGAGCGTTTCGCCGCGCGCGATGCGGATCTGGAGCTGGACGAGGTCGATGCCCGTGAGCGACTCGGTGACCCCGTGCTCGACCTGCAAGCGCGGGTTCATCTCGAGGAAGAAGTAGCCCTCGTCCGAGACCAGGAACTCGACGGTGCCGACGCCCGAGTAGCCGACCTTCTGCGCGACGCGCACCGCGGCATCCGAGAGCTCGGCGAGCAGGCGCGCAGGGAGTCCCGGCGGCGGCGCCTCTTCGATCACCTTCTGGTGCCGGCGCTGCACGGAGCAATCGCGGCAGCCGAGCGCGACCACGACGCCGTGCTGGTCGGCGGCGATCTGCACCTCGATGTGGCGGCCGCCCGTGACCTTGCGCTCGATGAAGAGGCGTCCGTCGCCGAACGCGGCGCGCGCCTCGGAGCCGGCGGACGCGAACGCGGCGGCGAGATCCTCGGGGCGCGTGACGACGCGGATGCCGCGTCCGCCGCCGCCCGCCGTGGCCTTCACGACCAGCGGGTAGCCGATGCGCGCCGCGTGCTCGGCGGCTTGCGCCGGGTTCTCCACGACGCCTTCGCTCCACGGCGAGACGGGAACTCCGGAAGCGGCCGCGATCTCCTTGGCGGCGATCTTGTCGCCGAGCCGGCGCATGGCCTCGGCCGAGGGGCCGAGGAAGCGGATGCCGGCCTCCGCGACGCGCTCGACGAAGCGCGGGTCCTCGGCGACGAAGCCCCAGCCGGGCCAGACGGCATCGGCGCCGGCGCGCCGCAGCGCGTCGAGGATGCCGTCGTGATCGAGGTAGGCCGCGACCTCGCCCGCGCGGCGCATCCAGGCGCTCGACGGCGTCGGCGTGGCGCACGAAGGGCGTGTCTCGGTCCACATCGGTGTAGAGCGCGATCACCCGCAGCTCGGAGCGCTCGTGCGTGCGCAGCGCCTTCACGGCGCGGATGCAGCGCATCGCAGCTTCGCCGCGGTTCACGATCGCGAGCCGGTGGATCGGCTTGAACACGTTCATCTCGCTTCGCCCCCCCGCCCGGTCTCGACGGCCGCGGCGAGGAAGCGCCCGTGGTGGGAGAGCGAGAGATCGAGCGCGAGCGGCGCAGCGCCGCGCGAGAGCAGCGGCGCGCGGCCGGCGCTCGCGAAGCGGAGCTCGCCGGGCGCGCAGCCGAGGTGCGCCGCCGCGGCATCGCGGGCGAGTGTGCGCACGGCCGCGGAGGCGTGTGCGGGCTCGGCGGCTGCGGGCAGTGCTCGCAGCACGCGCAGCACGCCGCGCTCGGGGTCGGCCCCATCGGTCGCGATGGCGTGAAGGGAGTCGCCCTCCTCCCAGAGCGCCACGCGCAGACGACGGCCTGCATGGTCCACGGCGAACGCGCGCTCGCCCGCGAGGCGCACGGCGAAGCGCCGCGGCGAAAAGCACGTCTCCGGCGCGACCTTCTTCAGACACTTGTAGGCGGCTTCCTTCAGCGCCCAGAGCCGCCAGCGCAGGCGCTCGGGATGCGCCGCGCTCGCGAGCGCCGCGCGCTCGTCCGGCGTGAACACGCGCGCGTCGAAGCGCGGGTGGTGCGCGCCTGGCTGGGTTTCGGGGTCGCCGAGGTCGATCACGTCATTGCCGAGCATCGAACCATTCCGTTTCGAGCGCTCCCAGCC
This sequence comes from uncultured delta proteobacterium, assembly GCA_963785985.1. GTDB lineage: Bacteria > Myxococcota_A > UBA9160 > UBA9160 > SMWR01 > DATBRV01. The sequence goes on from CAWAXD010000004.1 coordinate 7,121, forward strand.
GCGCGAGAATCTGTCGCGTGATGGCGAGCGATCCGCGCATGCCCGCGTGCTCGGTCTTGGGCTCGATCGACGCGAAGCGCACGCGGAAGCGCTCGCCGCGAGCCGGTGTGTCGCTGTAGCCGGTCTGGCCTTCGCCGCGCAGGTAGACGCACAGCACGCGGCAGCCGGGCAGCCCCTTCACCACGCGCCCGACGCCATAGGTCGAGGCGTCGACGTCGATGCGCCCGCTGCGGCTGCGGCCGCCCTCCGGGAAGATCAGCCCCGCGTCGCCGCGCGCGAGCACCCAGCTGAAGCGTTCGAGCGTGCGGCCCACCTCCCGGCGATCGCCGCCGCGCTCGACCGGGATGCACTTCATCACCCAGGTAGCGAGCCGCAGCCACCAGGTGCGCGAGAAGTTGTCGCGCTCCGGCGTGTTCCACGGAAGCGCTCCGAAGTGGGTGACGTACCACCACGGCGAGCCGAGCGCGATCGCGATCACGAAGGAGTCGACCATCGTCAGATGATTCGCGCACACGAGCAGCGGCGCCGGGGATTCGCGGCGCAGCCGCGCGAACTCCCGGCGTGCCGGGCCCGCGTCGACGATCCGCCAGCCATAGCGCCAGCGCAGAACGGCCGCTCCGACCGGAATCCAGACCGGGCCGAGCAGGCGTCCGACCTCGCGCTGCACGAGCAACGCGAGGCGATCGCGAAACGCGAGCGGCACGCGAGCGGCGCGCCGTCAGCTCGCCTTGGCGAGAATCAACCGTACGCAATCGCCCACCGTGTTCACGCTGTCGACCTCCTCGTCGGCGATCTCGATGTCGAACTCGTCCTCGAACGCCAGTACGACGTCGACGAGTCGCGCGGAGTTCACTTTGAGGTCGTCGAGGATGTTGGTGTCCATCTTGGCGCTCGCGAGCGCCGCCGGGATTCTTCGCGTGCGGGGTGAGGATCTTGATCACCGTCTCGAAAGCTTCCTTCTCCGTCATGCCAGTGCTCCTTCCGCGGCGCTGCCGCACGTTTTGAAGCTTCGCTCGCCCTTGGCTCGCTGCGCGCTTCGCTTGCTATTGTTCCCACTTCCGGAATACCACGCACGCATTGACGTCTCCGAACCCGAAGCCCGCCTTGATCGCGACGCGCAGATCGGGCTTTTCCACGACGGCGTGCGGAATCGAGGCCGCGTAGGCGGCGATCTCCGGGTGCACGTCCTCGCAGTTGATCGACGGGTGCACGAAGCCGTGGTGCAGCATCAGGATCGTCGCCACCGACTCGATGGCTCCGGCCGCGCCGAGCACGTGGCCGATCATCGACTTGGTCGACGTGATCAGCGGAAACTCGGCCGGTGTGCGCTCGAGGGCGGCCGCCCACGAGCCGACCTCGACCGGATCGGCGGCGGTCGCCGTGAGATGACCGTTGATGACGTCGACGGCCGCGCTCGGCGTCGCCGCCGCCGCGAGCGCGGCGCGGATGCAGCGGCGCACGCTCTCGGGATTCGGCGCCGTCATGCTGCCGCCGCCGCGGTGGCCGCCGCAGTTCAGCGCCGAGCCGAGCAGCTCGGCGTAGATGCGCGCCCCGCGCGCCCGCGCGCCGTCGAGGCTCTCGAGCATCAGCACGCCCGCGCCGGCGCCGGGGATGAAGCCCGCCGCGCTCGCCGAGAGCGGCCGCGAGGCCTTCTCGGGTGCGTCGTTGAAGCCGCGCGCCAGCACGCGCATGGCGTCGAAGCCGGCCCAGATGTAGTGGCTCGCGCCTTCCGCGCCGCCGCACAGCATGCGCTGCGCCTCGCCGCTGCGGATGCGCGCCGCTCCGATCGGCGAGCGCTTCGGTGCCCGTGCTGCACGCGCTCGAGTTGGTCGTCACCTGGTTGCCGAGCGCCAGCAGGCCCGAGACGCGCGCCGAGACGCCGCTCGCCATCACCTGCTCGACGGCGGTGCTGCCGAGGCGCCGCACCTTCTTCTGCGTCGACGTAGGGCACCACCCGCGCGGCGATCGTGTCCATGCCGCCGACGCCGGTGCCGAGCACGGCGCCGGTGTCCCAATCGACGCGGTCGTCGCCGCGCTCGGGACGCGCGAGGCCGGCGTCGAGCCAGGCCTCGAGCGCGGCGAGCGCGATGAAGCGGTGGCTCGAGTTCATCGCGAGCAGCTCGTCTTCGGCGAAGGCCGCCGCCGCCAGCTCGTCGACGCCCTGCGGCACGCCGGCGACCTGGCAGCTGAAGCCGGCGTCGCGCATCTCCGCGTTCGCGCGCAGGCCGGAACCGCCCTTGCGCAGCGCGAGCTCGAAATCCCGCTGCCCGTTGGCATTGGGAGCGATCACGCCGAGGCCGGTGACGACGACGCGCGCGCTCATCGCGGCACTCCCATGCCGGAGATCGTGCCCGCGCATACGATGCTGCCGTCCTCGAGGCGCATCTCGACGTGGCTGCGCAGCTTGTTGCGGCGGAAGTAGATCTTGGTGCCGACGGTCGTCACGAGATCGCCCGGCACGACGCGTCCCGTGAACTCGACGTCCGCATCGACGAACACCGTCACCAGCTTCTCGGCCTGCTCGGGCCGCAGCTCCTTCGCCAGCAGGTAGATGCCGAGCGCCACGAGACCGGCCTGGGCCATCGACTCGAGCAGCAGCACGCCGGGCGTCATCGGATTTCCGGGGAAATGGCCGCTTGTAGAAGTCGGCGTCGGGCCGCCAGCGATAACGCGCCTCGATCCGTTCGGAATCGACCGAGACGATCTCGTCGATGAAACGGAACGGCGGCTGCTGCGGAATGCGGGCCAGCAGCTCGCGCGGCGTGAGCAGCGTTCCGATGGCGGTCATCGCTCCATCTTCCCGCCGCGCCCGCGGCTGCTCGGATTCGGGTAGCCGCGATAGTCGATGTCGCGGAACAAGCCCGTCTTCGCGCGCTTGAACGTGTAGATCTCCTCGCCGTCGACGAGCAGCCGCGCGTCGCCGATCGCGATCGTCGAGCCGGTTTCCTTCAGCTCGGCGAAGCGGCGCACGTCGACCTCCGTGCGCACCATGTGATCGTGCGGACGGATCTGGCCGAAGAACTCGACTTCTCCGCACGCCGAGCGCGCGCCCGGAGCCGAGCCCGCCCGCCCAGCAGCAGTAGAAGCCGAGCAGCTGCCAGATGGCGTCGAGGCCGAGGCAGCCGGGCTGCACCGGATCGCCCAGGAAGTGGCATTGGAAGAACCAATCGTCGAGGTGCACGTCGCGCTCGGCGACGATGCGCCCGCGGCTGCCGCTGCGCGCGATCTCGAGCACGCGATCGATCATCAGCATCGGCGGCAGCGGCAGGCGCGCGGCGAAACCCTCGGGCGGATCCTCGACGAGGTTGCCGTGCGCGAAGGCGAGCAGCTCCTGCTTCTCGAACTGGCCGCGGCGCGAGGAAATCGCGGTACTTCAAGCGGTCGTCTCCGAAGCGGACGAGGTAGCTCGACCAGGTGAGCCCGCCGCCGACGCCGACCACCGCGACGTCGTCGCTGCGGCGCCCACTTCTCCCAGCTGCATCGAGAGCACCGAGGCCGAGCTCGCCGCGCCGGTGTTGCCGAACCACTCGACGTTCGAGTGATGGCGCTCGCGATCGATGTCGCAGCGCTCGCAGACCGCCTCGAGCATGCGCAGGTTCGCCTGGTGGCCGACGAAGTGGAGCCGTCGCTCGTCGCTCTCGAAGCTGCTCGCGCAGGCGTTCGTAGCAGCTGCGCGCGTCTCCTTGATCGCGAAGATCTGCACCGTGCGGCCCTCTTGGCTGAAATGCCCGGCGCGCGGCACCACCACCTTGTCGCCGCCGGACGGGCTGCGAGGCCAGCGTGCTGCCGAGCAGGCGCACGCGGCCCGGGACGCGCGTCGACACGACGGCCGCCGCCGCCGCGTCGCCCCACAACACGGCGGCGCTGCGGTCGCTGTAGTCGACGGTCTGCGTGAGGCTCTCGGGCACGACGAGGAGCACGAAGGGCGGAAGCTGTTCCGGATCGCATCAGCGACGAGCAGGTGGATCTGCACCAGGAAGCTCGTGCAGGCGGAGTTGACGTCGAAGGCCGGCACCTCGAGCTCGAGCGCGCGCGCGACGTTGCAGGCTTCGGCCGGCGACGTCGTGTCCGCCACCGAGGTGCCGGCGATCACCATGCCGATGTCGGACGCGATCGATGCCGGCGCGCGCGATCGCCATCTCCGCCGCGCGGCGCCCGAGTCAGCGTGCGTGTAGATCGCCGCCTCGCGCGGCTCCGCGCACGTCGCGGTTGCGCGTCTGCGCGGATGTAGTCGAGCGACAGCACCGTGCGCCGCGAGCGGATGCCGACGCGCTCGAGGATCCACTGCGTCGTTGGTGCCGATGTCGAGCTCTTCGAGGAAGCGGTTGGTGATCTCGTTCTCGGGATGGAAGTGCCCGAGACCGTGCAGGTAGAGCGTCACGGCATCGCCCCCGAGATGTGCTCACCGCCGTCGACGCGGATGACCTCGCCGTTGATCCACGCCGCCTCGTCGAGCGAGAGCAGGTAGATGATGTTCGCGACGTCCTCGCGGCGTGGTAAGGCGGCGGAACGGGTTGCGCAGCCGCGCCTGGGCCTTGAGCTGATCGCTGCCCGGGATGGCGCGCAAGCGCGGGCGTGTCGGTGACGCCGGCCTGGATCACGTTGCGAGCGGATGCCGTACGGCGCCAACTCGACCGCGATGGCGCGCGACGATCGATTCGAGCGCCACCTTCGCCGCCGCCACCGCGGCGTAGCCCTTCCAGGCGACCGCGTTGCCTTCGCTGGTGAGGCCGAAGACGCGCGCATCGCCGGCGAACAGGCCGCGCGGCGAGCAGGTCCTGCGTCCACGTCGAGCAGGCTCGTGCCCATGCTGTAGATG
>CAWAXD010000005.1:0-31508 GCA_963785985.1 uncultured delta proteobacterium
TCGGGGAGCGCTGGAGGAGGCGATCGAGCAGTATCGGCTCGCGCTGCTCGCCGATCCGAAGCGCTCGTCTACACACCTGTACCTCGCGAGCGCGCTCGAAGATCTGGGGCGCCTCGACGAGGCGGTCAGAGCGCTCTATCGGCGGGCGCTCGAGCTGGCACCTGGGGATGCGCTCGCTCGCCGGAGCCTCGAGCAGGCCTTGGCGCTCCAAGCAGAGACGCAGCCCCGAGTCGCCTCGCCCTGATGGAAGAGGGCAGGCCGCCCGGGGGGAGCAGCCTTCGAGGGGCCCCCCGCTTGGCGTCGACGTCCACTTTGCATCCGGAAGAGATTTCGGTTCCCGCCATCTCCAAGGTGTAGGATGGCCTGGCCCGGGGTGCGCTCGGCCGCTGTGGTCTCCGCGCTCCCCTGGGATCGTGAAGGAGGCACCCGATGTCAACGTTCCCCGTGAAGTCGCTCCGGCTCTGGGCCCTGGCTCTTGGCGTGGCTCTCGCCGTGGGATCGCCCGCGCTTGCGGCCGACGTCTCGGTGCAGCTCGACGCGGGCGGCGGCTTCTCGATCAAGAACAGCACGGGCGCCGTCCAGCGCCTGCGCGTCGACGAGGCGACGGGCAACCTCTCGCGCAATGGGGCGTTGTTCGCGCACACGACGGGCCCGACCAACCTGTTCGTCGGACCGAACGCGGGGAACGTCTCGACCAGCGGTTTCGGCGGTAATGCCGCCTTCGGGTACAGCGCGCTCCGCAATCTCACCACGGGCGGTGCCAACGCCGCCGTCGGGACTTACGCCCTGCGCCGAAACACCACGGGCAGTAACAACTCCGCCGTCGGATTTTACGCCCTCTGGGCCAACACCACGGGTCTCGGAAATTCCGCCGTCGGGGCTGGCGCGCTGGGATCGAACACCATCGGCAATCGCAACTCCGTCGTCGGGAGTTACGCGCTCGGGTCCAACACGACGGGCACCAACAACTCCGCCTTCGGGCACGCCGCACTTCAATACAACACGGCGGGCGGTAACAACTCCGCCTTCGGAGGCTACACCCTCCGCAACAGCTACGGCTCTTCGAACTCCGCCGTGGGGTTCAGCGCACTCCGCAATAACAGCGCGGGCGGTAACAACTCCGCGTTCGGGAACAGTGCCCTCCAATTCAACACCACGGGCAACGGCAACCTCGCGCTGGGAATCTACGCGGGCACAAGCCAGACGACCGGCAGCAGCAACATCTACCTCGCGAACATTGGCGGGGCCTTGGAGAGCAACACGATCCGGATCGGGACGCCCGCGCCCGGGACGGTGGCGGGGCTGCACTCCAGAGCCTTCATCGCCGGCATCCGGGGGACGACGACGCTCGTGGCCGACGCCATCCCTGTTCTCATCGACAGCTCCGGCCAGCTCGGCACGGCCTCCTCCTCGCGAAACGTGAAGAACGACATTCGCGACATGGGCGACGCGACCGCTCGGCTGCTCGATCTGCGGCCGGTGACCTTCCACTACAAGCAGCAGCAGACGCTCCCGAGTGGCGGCGAGGTGCCGCCGGAGTACGGGCTGATCGCCGAGGAGGTGGCCGAGGTCTTCCCGGACCTCGTCGTCTACGACGAGGCAGGCCAGCCCTTCACGGTGAAGTATCACGAGATGGCGCCGATGCTGCTCAACGAGATGAAGAAGCAGCGACACACGATCGAAGCGCAGCGGCAGGCGGAGGAGACGGAGCTACAGGCGCAGCGACAGGCGTATGAGAATGAGATCGCCGTGCTCACGACGCGGCTGGCGCAGCTCGAGACCCGATTGGGCGGCGCGCCGGGCGAGGCGCAGCGCTGACGGGGACTGCGCTGCCGAGCATTCGCAGCGCACTTGCCGCGAGGAGAATCACGCCGACCGCCGCTTGCGCAGCGCAGCGAGGCGCGGGGCTTCCGCCCGCAGCCGTCGCGCCGCCAGCACCACGAGCAGGATCGCGCCGATCGTGAAGGTCTGGGTGGGCTGGGCGCTGCTGCCATTCTCGATCGCCGTGGCCCGGCTCACACGCAAGCCGCCGCTCTTCACCGCGGGCGTGCTCCGCGCGAGCGTGTCGAATCGCGTCGTGATCCACGAGAAGGCAGCGCGCGAGCTCGGCTTCTCTCCACGCTCCGCCCGCGTCTCGCTCGAAGACTCGTTCGCCTGGTATCGCGAGCGGGGCTGGCTCGATTCCCTCCGCCGTCAGAGCTGACCCGTTTGCGTGTACCACGCGTGTGTGCGCCCCAGCATCTCCGCCAGATCCTGGTGCTCGGGCGCATAGCGAAGGTCCTCGCGCGCCTTGTCGATCGAGATGCGCCGGTCGGTCACGAAGAGCCGCAGTCGCTCGGGCGTGAGCGGCGGCGGGCGCCCGAGCAGCCGCGCGACGCGGGTCGTGAGATGCGCGGCTGCCCGCGCGACCCAAAAGGGGATCCGCAAGCCGGGTCGCCGGGCTCCGACGAGGCGGCCGGCTTCGTGCAGGATCGCGCCGAGGGTGTGCCGCCCTCCCGAGTGCACGAGGTACACCTCGCCGGCCGGACCCCGGCCGGCGGCGAGCAGCATCGCCTGCACCAGGTCGTCGACGAGGATCAGGGGCTTCTCGACGTCCAGGCGACCTCCCAGCACGGGGAAGAGGCCTCGCTGGCACAGACGGAAGAGCCGGAGGAACTCGCCACCGCGCTTGCCCTCTCCGGCGACGAGGCAGGGCCGGAGGATCACGGCTCCCAGTCCCCGCTCGCGGTGCAGGGCGAGCAGCGCCTCCTCCGCCACGCGCTTGGAGATCTCGTACGGGGAAGCCGGGCGGCACGGCGTGGCCTCGTCCACCACGCTTTCGAGCGGCGTGCCCATGGCCGCGGTGCTCGAGAGATGCACGAAGCGACGGACACCGGACTGCAAAGCCTCGCGCGCGAGCGCTTGGGTACCGGCCACGTTCACCCGCCCGAAGACTTCCGCCGCCTCGCCGGCGGCGAGGCCGTAGGGGACCTTCGCGCCGGCGTGGAAGACGCTCGCGATCCCTTCACAAATGCCGCCCAGTGAAGCGGGCTCGGCGAGGTCGCCGGTCGCGATCTCCAGCCGCCCGGCGTCGTGGCCGAACAGCTCATGCGCGCGCTCGGGCTGGCGCACGAGCACGCGCACTTCGATGCCCGGCTCCGAGAGCAGCCTGCGCACGAGGTGCTGTCCAACGAAGCCGGTAGCGCCCGTGACCAGCACGCGAGAGCCGGTGAGGAGTTCAGTGTCCAGCGCCCCCTCCTGCTCGGGCCCAGCGCGCTCGCGCGTTGCCGGCGATGCGGTCCCAGGCCGCGTAGACCCGGCGCGCGGTCGGCTCGAGCGCGCTCCATAGGCGAGCAAGCGCCGGCCGGTAGACGCGGACGATCACCGTGTTGTGAAGCACTCCCGGACCCCAGCCCTGCTTGAAGCGCACGAGCCCGGTACGGCCGTGCGACTCCCCGAGGCTGAAGCTTCGCACGCCCCGCGCGTGCGCCCAGCGTATGGCCGCGCCCAGCATCGCGTTCATCGGTCGCGCCCGCGACACAGCGGGGTCACACCCGGAGATCCAGAACACGGCGACGCCCGGCGCCACGAGCAGGATCAGAAAACCCACGGGTTGGCCGCCCTGCCACGCGACGACAGGCACGCCGATGCCTTCCGCGACCAGGGCCTCGACGAAGCGCCATGGCTTCACCACCGCCCCGACCTCCCGCATGCGCGCCGCGTAGAAGGGATACGCGTGCAGGACGTCCGTCAGTGCGGCTCCGACCTCCACGCTCAGCCCCTCGCGCTCGGCGCGGCGCAGCGCCCGACGGACTGCGGGATCGTAATCCAGCTCGACCTGCGCGAGGGGGCGGGCCAGGTCGATCACCGGACACGCATGCGTCTCGCTCCGTGAACGGTCGTATGACATGAATTGGTGTAGAGCGGCCGGCGCGGTGGCCGGAACGCTCACGCGCGCCTCGAAGGCGCGCTCGCGCGCGGCGGCGGCGTCGACCTCGCATTCCAGCGCCCGCAGCAGATCGTGATCCTCGACCCACTCGGGGTCGACGAGCGGTCCGGCAGTGATGTCGAAGGACAGGGAGTGGATGGCGCGGAACGGTCCGCCGGGCGCGAAGCGCACGAGCGGGAGCCCCGCCACGATCCGGCCGTGCGATTCGAGCAGCCGGTAGTCGGGGCGCAGGTAGCCGAAGCACTCGGCGAGCGCCCGGCCGAATCCGAACGCCTGCTGCGGAACGGCCCACGGCACCCGCTCGAGCAGCACGTCCCATTCGGCCGCATCGCGGCAGCTGCGGATTGTGATCACGTAGGGTCCGTTCGAACAGGCATCTTACTTCCGAGTAGCAGCCTTCGTTCAACTCTCTCGGGTGGAGATCGCGCAGATCGGCGCGAAAAGTGGCCCGGTCCGCAGTGCCGCGCACGAGCCATCCGGGGAGACGCTCGGTGGAGGCAAGCGCGCCGCCGGTCGTGGTGGAGCTCCTTGCCTCAGGGGTGCGCCGGCTTCACGCGGATGGCCTCGCAGCCCTCGAAGGCCATGCCGTTGCGCAGCGCGCCGGTCACGCAGGCCTCGGTGTCTGCGGACCCGATTCCCGTCGCCGGGATCGAGTATTGAGAGATCAGATCCGGGTAGCCATCGCGATTCACGTCCCTGATTTCTCCGCAGCGCTCTTGCTCGTGCACGGGCGCTGCGCCGCTGGGACCGAAGGCGAGCGTGGTCTTGTCCACCTGGGCGACGTCGAAGCCGTGGGAGCCCAGGAGCGCCACGCGGACCAGGCCGTGGCTCTTCGGGTTGATGCTGGCGACCCGCTGGCCCGGCTCGATGTCGATGGCGACCGTCAGCAGGTCGCATACGCCGTCGCCGTTGCGATCGCGCCCGGTTCCGCAATCGACCTCGACGACACGAAAGGTCTGGTCCGCGCCGATCCCGCGGAAGACCTCGTGGATGCCGCTCGGCCAGCGCACCTCGAGGCGGTCCACCACGGTCTGCGCCCCTAGCCCGAAGTGGGCGACCGAGGGGTCGACGGCCGAGCTGGCGATCTCGCGCATCTGGGAGAGGCCTCCGGCTTCGAGCGTGACCCGCGCCCCGTAGCCGTCCCGATTGCTCCGGGTTCCCTCCAGCGCCACCTTGAGCCAGTGGAGTTTGTCTCCGAGCTCGTTGCGGAGCAGCGCCCCGGTGCGCCCGATGATCTGCCCGCCCGGAGCATAGACGTCGATGTCGCCGTCGCCGTCGTAGTCGGCCATCGCGGCGGCGCCGCCCATGCCTGCGTAATTCGCCGGAAAAGCCTGGTCGTTGATCAGCGTGAAATGGCAACTCCCGTCGTTGCGGAACAGGGCGTTGCGGTCGAGCGCCGGCAGCGTCGTGCCAGGGAAGGTGACGTCCTTGGAGACGAAGAGATCGAGGTGTCCGTCGTTGTCGAAGTCGAAGAACTCGTTGCCCCACCACAGTCCGGTGAAGTTGTAGGCGGCGATGTCCCCGGCCGCGTCACCGGCGTCGCGGAAGACGCCGCCCTCGTTGATCAGGATCCGGTTGGGAGGGTTCATCCGCGTCGGAATGTCGGTCACGAAGAGATCGACGTCGCCGTCGTTGTCGCAATCCCCGAGGGCGACGCCCGCGACGCTGGGAGGAAGGAAGGTGGGAAAGGCCTCGGCCGTGACATCGCTGAAGGTGCCGTCGCCATTGTTGCGCCAGAGGGAAGGGGGAACGCCGGGAGACGTGAAGAGCACGTCGGGATCGCCGTCGTTGTCGTAATCGAGCGTCGCCACGCGTCCGACCAGATTGGGGGTGGGAACCCGGGGCAGGCCGGAGGCGGCGAGGCGGTCTACGAAGGTGAGATCGCCCTGGTTCTCCATCAGCTGCATCGCGAGAGGCGGCGGCCCCGAGCCCTGGCCGCCCAGCACGTCGATCCAGCCGTCCCCGTTGTAATCGAGGGCGGCGCTGTACTCGAGGCCGCGGCTCCCGAATCCGCTCGAGTCGCTGATGTCGACCGTGGTGCCGTCACCCTGGTTCAGCAAGAGCTTCGACTTCGCCACCAAACTGCTGTTGCCGCCGATCAGGATGTCGCGATCGCCGTCGTTGTCGACGTCGAGGAAGTGGCTCGTCCACGCGTTGTAGGAGCGAGGCACCCCGGCTTCATTGTTGCGTCGCAGGAAAGTCCCGTCGCCCTGGTTCCGGTAGAGGAAGAGATCGAAAAAGTCGATCAGCAGGATGTCGGGGAAGCCGTCCCCAGAGTAGTCCTGGAAGTAGGTGAAGAAGGGCAGCACGCCACTTTTGGGGACACCCGCGAGGCCGGTCGCGTCGCTCATGAAGCTCAGCGAGAGCGAGAGCTCGAAGGTTGCGTGGACCCCGCCGTCGGCGCTGACGCTGAGCGTGAAGGGAATCGCGCCGAAGGGCGTCGCGGGATCGAAGGACACCAGAAAGGGCGCGGCACCGTTGTTGGCGGACTCGCCCATCGGGAGGTTGCCGAAATCGGCGGTCCCCCGGTCCACGCTGGCGTGCGGATCGGTCGTGGACAGGACGGCGGTCACGTGGGTCGCCGACACCCAGAAGTTGCGCAGACTCACCGAGATTGCCGCCTGCTGCCCGGCGCGGACGTTCAGAGCGGTCACGTCGACGAGCCGGAGGAGGGGGCTCGGAGTCACCGTCAGGGAGCCCCGCAGATCCACGCGCCCGGCGCCGAGCCGACCCTTGAAGTCCGGGTTCTCGGCGTCGATGGATTGGCTGCCGACCATCAGGCGGGCGCGGATCTCCACCGGCGACTCGGTCGGGAAGGCGCTTCTCAACACGGCCGCGGCGCCAGAGACGTGGGGGCAGGCCATGCTGGTGCCGCTGATATGGAGGTAGTCGACGCCGACCACGTTCCCCGGAAGCGTCCGCGCGATCACGTTGTTGCCCTGGTTCGCGTTGAGCGAGAGCACGTCGACCCCGGGTGCCGAGATTTCGACCAGCTCGCCGAAGTTCGAGAAGCTGGCTCGCACGTCGTGGGAGTCGACGGCGGCCACCGCCATCACCGAATCGAGATTGGCTGGAGTCTGGGCGCTCACGTCGCTGTCGTCGTTTCCGGCGGCGGCGACGTTGAGCACGCCCGCGGCCTCGGCGGCCGCGAAGGCGTCGTCGAGCAGCTGGCTACTCCCCAGGCCGCCCCAGGAGTTCGAGGTGACGCCAGCGCCCATGGCTGCGGCGTATTCCACGCCCGCCGCCAGATCCGTCTCGAGTCCGCTCCCGTTCGCGTTCAGTCCGCGCACGGGCATGATTCGCGCGTAGGGGGCCACTCCGGCCACGCCCACCGCGTTGTTGGTCAGCGCGGCGATCGTGCCGGCCACGTGCGTGCCGTGGCCGTGCGGATCGCTGGGGAAGCGATCGTCGTCGACGAAATCCCATCCCGATACGTCGTCGACGAGGCCATTGCCGTCGTCGTCGATTCCGTTGTCGGGAATCTCGCCGGGGTTGACCCAGAGATTGCCCGCGAGGTCCGGGTGCGCGGGGTCCACGCCGCTGTCGATCACGGCCACCACCACCGCCTCGCCGGGGCGCGTCTCGCCCGCATCGAACGACCCGTTCCCATCTGCGTCGAGCACGTTCCAGCCCTCGATGGCCCTCGTGTTTCGCAGGCCGTAGAGGTCCGGGAACGCCTGGCCGAACGCCCCCTCGGACCAGGTTGCGCCATCGTGTGTCACGTAGCGGTCGTTTGGGACGAAGGGGACGGCTGGGAGGGGTTCCGCGGAAGCCCTGTAGACCCAGTTCGGCTCGGCCCAGACGACGTTCTCGTCCTGGCGGAATGCGGCGACTGCCTGGCGTACGTCGGCGCTGCCCTCGAGGTCCAGCACGAAGACGTCTTCCAGGTCGGGAATGCCGGCCAGCTGTGCGTCCAACGCAGCGCTCGACTTGAATGCGCTCCGGGCGAGGCGCGCTCGGACGCTGTCGCGCGTCGTGCGGACGAGTCGCCCATTTCCGTCTTCGAACCTGTGAAACACGCGGCGGACGTGTTGGACGCCGTATGCCGAGAAGAGCGTGTCGAGAGATTGGCTCGCAGCCTGGCCCGTCAGCGCTCGGAAGCCCGGCCCGATCGCGCGCGTCGCCACGCCTCCCGCATCCGGGACCAGCTTGACCACGACCTGGCTCGGAGCGTACGCAGCGGAGGCCGGGATCTCGACCTGGGCCGCGCGAGCCGCTGCGGCCAAGGCCAACGCGACCGCGCAGGCGAACAGGATGGGGTGTCGCGGTGCGACGAAGCGCATGTGGAGCGCCTCAGATCCGATCGAGCGATTCTGCGCCCCTCGGTCGAGAGTCGTTCCCGAGACGCTAGCGCAAACCGGCCGCCGTCCGTCGCTGGCTTGCATGCGAGGCGGACGGGGCCTCGCTGCGCCGGCAGTCGATGGCGAAGACTTTGCGTTCGCGCAGCTCCATCCCGAGCTCGCCGAGTCTCTCCGATCGCAGGCGGAGACGTCCGCCCGAGCGCCGGCCGCGCGCGTCGCGCGCTCGACCGGCCAGAGAAACCTCTAGCGCGCTCGCTTCGGGATCGAGAAGCGGAAGGTTGCGCCGCGGCCCGAGACGGACTCCACGGCGACCGAGCCTCCGTGCATCTCGACGATCTTCCTCATGATCGCGAGCCCGACACCGGTCGTGTGCGCAGCCGGATCGACGACGTGGAACATCTGGAAGATGCGGTGGAGGTGGGCCTCGGGAATTCCCACGCCGTCGTCGGAGACGCTGAACTCGAACGCGTCGGCCCGCTCGCGACAGGAGACGACGACCTCGCCCGCGGGCCTCCCGAGGTGTTGGACAGCATTCTGGATCAGGTTCTGGAGCACCTGGGTCAGCTGGGTCCGGTCGTAGCGGACCAGCGGGAGGGGGCGCTCGATCCGCACCGACACGCCGCGCAGCGATCCGAGCGAGTCGATCACCTCTGCGACCAACGCCTGCGTGTCGATGCGCTCGAAGCTGGCGCGCGTGCGTCCGACCCGGGAATAGCCCAGCACGCCGTCGATCAGCCGGCTCATGCGCCGCGCGCGCTCGTCGAGCAGCGAGAGGTGCTCGCGTGACTCGCCGCCGAGCAGGTCCTTGCAGTCCTCGACGATCCAGGTCGCGAGTGACGAGATCCCGCGCAGCGGAGCCTTGAGGTCGTGTGACACGACGCGCGCGAATTCGTCGAGCTCGGCATTCGAGCGCGCGAGCTCGGCCGCCTGGAGCGCGAGGCTCGCGAGCGCGCGCCGCCGCTGCGAGACGACCGCGGCCAGCGCGAGCGAGGTCACCGAGACGACGCCCATGAAGAGCTGTAGCAAGAGCAGCGATTCGTTCTCCCCGGCCGGAAGCGCTCCTTGGGCGAGCAGCGTTCCCCAGACGGCGATGCCCGAGAGGAGCACCACCGCCGCCGCCGTCTCCCGTTGACCGAAGCGGAAGGCCGGCCAGGTCATCAGCGGCAGGCACAGGAACTTCAGCGTCCGCTCGCCATCGGAAGGCATCGCGAGGCCGCCGAACACGACCACTCCGACGGCGACGATCGAGGCCACGATGGCAGCCAGCTCCCCGAGCTGCGCGTGCGTCCAGCGGGGCCAGGGGCGCTGCGCCCACAGCACGAGCGCGGGGGCGATCACGAGGGCGCCGCCGGCGTCGCCGAGCCACCACGTGAGCCACACCGCGCCATAGCCCGACCAGCTCGCGAAGCCGCCGAGGCACAGGCTCGTCACGCCGAAGGAGGGGCTGATCGCGGTGGCGACGCCGCTTGCGAGCGCGACGTACTTGAAGATGTCGCGCGGTCGATCGAACACGGCGGCCCCGCCCGCGAAGCGCCGCACCAGCTCGGCGCCTACCACGCCCTCGAGAGTGTTCCCGACGGCGATTCCGAGCGAGGTCGCCAGGTTGCCCTCCGTCGTGACGTTCACGAGGAAGGCGCCGGCGAAGATGGCGGGCCAGACGGAGCGGCCGAGCAACAGGAAGGCGGCGAGGGCGATTCCCGTCGGAGGCCAGACGGCCGAAGCGCTCGCGTGCACCAGCGCGAGCGCGAGCCCGAGCTTGCCCGCCACGAGATAGACGCCCGTGAGCGCCAGGAGCATCGCTGCGCGCGCACGCCCGCGGGAAGGCAGCATGGCGCCTCCAATTCGAGCGTTGGCCGCCTGGCGCTCGTGTCAGACCACTTTACGGCGAGCGCCCGCCGACGCGGATCAGTGAGAAGGAAACCGCGTTCTATCCGCCCGTTCCGTGACGGCGATCACACCCGCCCAAACGCAGTTTTGTGATAGGTTGGTCGGGCGCAGACGATCCGAGGACCGCGGTGATGGAATCCTCCCCTACCCGGGTGCTCCTCGTCGAGGACGAGCTCAGCGACGCGCTCGTCGTGAAGCGCAGCTTGTATCGCGAGAACGAGGCCAGCGAGTGCTTCGACGTGCAGCATGCCGCGACGCTCGCGGAGGGGATCGTCCACCTGGGCCGTGCATCGGTCGACGTCCTGCTCCTCGATCTGCGCCTTCCCGACAGCGATGGACCGGCAACGGTTGCGCAGCTTCGCGAACGCAACCCCCACGTGCCCATGGTGGTCTTCACGGGAACCGACGATCCGGAGGTCGCCGCGCGCGTGTTCGAGGCCGGCGCGGACGAGTATCTCGTGAAGGACGACTTGAATGCAGGGCTCCTGCGCAGGACCATCCACTACGCGATCGAGCGGCGGCGGACGTGCGGCTCCGAAACCCGGGTCGCAACGTCGCGAGTTCGCCATGACGACCAGCGTTTCCTCCTGCACGATCTCAAGAACCTGCATACGACGATCCTGGGCAACGCGCGGATCCTCCAGCGGGAGGTGCGCGAAGCGGAGTTTCTGCGCGAACGCGCGGACTCGCTCGTTGGGGCGGCGCGCACGGCGGCCGATCTGATCCACAAGCTCTGCGAGGGCGCCGAGGCCACGCCGGAGTCGCGGCGGCTGCTCGATCTCTCTTCGCTGGTGCGTGGCGCCGAGCCGCTGCTGCGCGCCGCGCGTCCGGA
The DNA here is from genome assembly GCA_963785985.1 of uncultured delta proteobacterium. Taxonomy (GTDB): domain Bacteria; phylum Myxococcota_A; class UBA9160; order UBA9160; family SMWR01; genus DATBRV01. Next base: position 10,949 of record CAWAXD010000005.1, read on the forward strand.
GAACGTCCGGCTCGACTTCGATCTCGCGAGCGATCCCGCAACCGTCGCTGCTTGCCCGGAGTCGATCCGTCGCATCCTGCTCGAGCTGGTCGTGAACGCCGTGGAGGCGATCGGTGACGCCGCCGGGCGCGTGACGGTGCGGACGGGTCACGCGCTGGTCGCGGCGGCGGAGCTCGCCGAGCTCGTCGCGACGACGCCGCTCGCGCCCGGACCGCATGCATGGCTCGAGGTTCGCGACGACGGCGGCGGCATCGATCCGGCGACGCGCGCACGGCTCTTCGAGCGCGGCTTCAGCACCAAGGGCGCCGGACGCGGCTGCGGACTGGGCCAGGTGCTGGAGATCCTCGCGCGGCACCGGGCGGGCCTGCGCGTTCGCAGTCGCTCTGCCGCGGGCTCGACGTTTCGGATCTTCCTGCCTTCTCCCGGGTGAGCGGATGCAAGCCTGCAACGTGCTCCTGATCGAGGACGAGCCCGTCGACGTCGCCCACGTCCGCCGGAACCTCCGAGGGCAGGCGTGCACCGCGATCGAGCTCGAGCACGTGACGACCCTACGGGCGGGGCTCGACCGCCTCACGCGCAGCCACTTCGACGCCGTGGTCCTCGATCTGAACCTGCCGGACAGTCAGGGAATCGACACGGTCGTGCGGCTGCGCGCGCCCGACCCGATGTTGCCGATCGTGGTGTTCACGGGGGATGCCGACGAGGCGACTGCCGTCGCCGCGCTCGCCGCCGGCGCCCAGGACTACCTGGTGAAGGACGAGCTCGTGGGCTCGCTGCTGCAACGCTCGATCCGTTGCGCGATCGAGCGAGGCCGTATCGCGCAGGACCACGTTCGCCTCGAGCGCCGGCTCCAGCAGGTCGAGAAGATGGAGAGCCTCGGAGCGTTCTGCGCCGGCCTCGGCTTCGGCTTCAACACCTTGATTGGAACCATCTTCGATCACTGCGATGACGCCCTCGTGTCGCTCGATGGCGCCAATCGCGACGAGCGCGTGCGCTGGGACCTGCTCGAGATCCATCGCGCGGCGTTTCGCGCGGCCGAGATGGTCCAGCGGCTGCGCGATTACGGTGCGATCGAACGCTCGTCGGAAGGCCGCGTCGATCTCGCGCGCTTCGTCTTCGAGGCCTCCGAGCTGCTGGCAGCGATCGTGTCCCGGGAGATCGACATCGTATGCGAGGTGACGGGCGAAGCGATCGTCGTGGACCTCACGCGACCCGAGCTCCACCGTCTGCTCGTGAGCCTCGTCGTGAATGCGGCCGAAGCCATCGGCGGGCACGGCGGCTCGATCGCGATCACGATCGGCCTGCTCGAGGCGGACGCCGCGCTGCTCGCAGCGACCGACGGCTGGCCGGATGCGAAGCCTGGAACCTACGCCTTCCTGCGCGTCGCCGATCGCGGACCGGGTTTCGGCGCGGTGCGTCGCGAGCGGATCTTCGATCCCTTCTACACCACGAAGTTTGCCGGGCGGGGTCTGGGGCTCGCGGGAGTGGCCGGGATCCTCCAGCGCCACCAGGCGGTCGTCCACGTCGCCGACAATCACCCGGCAGGGGCGGTGTTCACGCTGCTATTCCACAGGGCTGGGTAGCTTCGCTTCGCCGCGCAGGCGCCGCACCGCGAGCACCCCCAGCAGGATCACGCCGATCGTGAAGGGGCTCACGGCGGGGTAGACGTAGCGCACGCTGAACGCGCGCCAGGTCGACGCGGTGACGATCGCGAGCAGCGCGACGCGCGCGACGCAGAGCGTGAGCAGCACGCCCGCTGCGGCAAACAGCGCGCTCGGGCGGCGTCCGCGCCAGGGAGGCGCTGCCAGGATCAGGAGCGCCACGCCGCCAGCCAGGGCGGCGGCGCGCACCCACAGCGCGTGGCCGAGCCAGAGCCAGCGCCGGACCGCCGTGCGCGGACCGTCCGGGAGGCCCGTCTCCTCGATGCGGTCGATGCGAACGTCCGCGCCCTCGGCGGCGGGCGCGACGCCGGGGGGTGACACCGGGATGCGCAGCATCGCTCCGGACGCGCGGCGCAGCTCGAGCAGCGGACGCGACTCCAAGAAGACCGGCCGCTGCTTCTCGAAGTGGAAGCGGAAGCTTCGACTCTGCGGCGTCGCCTCGCCGCTCCACTCGGGCTCGACCCGGGGCGCGCGGGGCCCTGGATCGGGGCGCAGCTGGATCGCCACGACGGGATCGGCGGACGCTTCGATGCGCCCCGCGAGCACGACCTCGCCGTTCGAGGTGAGCTGCGTGCGCCGGCCCGCGACGTCGTCGAAGAGCTGTCGGACCTTTGGCGGCGTCACCGGATCGTCGCGGGAGGGAGACCAGTCGCCGGGGCCGCCGGCGTCCGCGATGCGCGCGACGACGCGTGCGAGCGCGTCCCCGACGTGGGCGAGATAGGTGCTCGGGTAGGGGTGGAGCAGCGGTAGCGTCGCGCGGCGGGGCGGCAGCGCGCCGCGCGCGCGCGCCGCGCCGAGCTCGTCGGCGATGCGTTGGAAATAGGCGTCGGCCTGCGCTGCATCGCGCGGGTGCTGCGTCTGCATCACGGCCTCGCGCAGCGCCCACATGAACCAGCTTCCCGCCAGGTCGTCGCAGATTCCGAGCGAGTTGCAGCTCACCGATTGGGGCCAGCCCGGACGCTCGATCGCCGCCGCCAGCGCCGCGAGCGACGGGCTCGCCGCATAGGCGCTGAGGCGCACCTCGCGCGGGACGAGGACGTAACGCCTGGGGCTCGGGTGCGGCAGTCCGTTCAGCTCGCGCTGCGCCGCGAGAAAGCCGGGCCCGGCGAGGTCCGAGGCGACACGCAGGCCGTAGGCGCGGCCATTGCGTGCCGCATTCGCCGCCCCCACGGCTGCGATCCCGAGCGCCGCGATCGCGGCGATTCCGGCGATCCGCGCGAGCGCACGTCGCACGGGCAGGCCGGCCGCGCGCAGGGCCGCGATCTCGAGCGCCGCGAAGACGAGCAGCGCGAGCAACAGCACCGGCTTTTCCGGACGCGTGGTCCAGGCGACACCGAGCGCGAGCCCGGCCGCGCAAGCGGCGAGCGCGCGCAGCGGCGTGCGCTGCGCGTCGACCGCGCACCACAGGCCGCTCACGCCGAGCAGCAGCATCGGCAGATAGAGGGACTCCGCCAGGATCTCGCGATTCACGAGCAGGCTGTGCGGCGCGAGCCAGGCGCATGCGAAGACGGCGAGCGCGGTCGGCCCGGAGAGCCCGCGGCGTCGCAGCGCCAGCGCGACGGCCAGCGCCGCGCTGGCGAGCAGCGCCTCGCTCGCGATCCGCAGCGGAACCCCGGCCGCGCGCACCGCGACCAGCCACAGCGGATAGGTCGCCTCGCGCACCAACGTGAAGTGATCGTAGGCGCCGAGCCAGCGGCCGGCGGCGAGCTCGCGCGCCATTTCGGCGTAGCGCTGCTGGTCGTAGGGGCTGAGCCGCGCGACGACCTCGTCCGCGGCCACCAGCCAGAGCTTGAAGGCGACGAGCACGGCGACGCCGATCCAGAAGACGCGGTTACCCGCCCAGCCAATCCGCCGCGTGGATTCTCGTTGCAAGCGGGCATTGTAGGTTCGCTGAGGGGATCCCCGTCAACTCTCCAGGCTGGCGGGTGTCCAGCTCGACGCGGCAACGCGCCTCCGCTACGCGGGAAGCGCGCGCGCGCGCTTGCGGCGGCAGCGGCCGGTGGAACACTGAGCTCCCGATGACGCCGGAATGCGCGCCCTTCGCACAGCCGCCGCCCGGTCTGCCGTGAACGCCGCGCTGGCCAGCCGCGCCGCTTCGCTCGCGATCTTTCCGCTCTTCGTGGCGGCGCTCGGCACGTTTGCGGTGCTTGCGCCGCATTGGGATCTCGGACGGCTGGTCGGAGCGCCGGTCGCGGCGGGCGACAGCCTGATCCTGCTCGTTTCGCTCGTGCTCTTCTATCCGCTCATCGCCCAGCTCGAGCGTTGGCTTCCGCACCGCAGCGAATGGCGCCGCGCGCAGGGCGACGTGCGCGCCGACGTGCTGCACCTGCTCTTCACGGGCAGCGTCGCGAACGCGCTCTTCGCCGTCACCTTGCTGGGCGCCTTCCTGGCGGCCGCCGCGTGGCTCGCGGGCCGCCTCGGCGGCGCGCTCTGGCCACTCGGCTGGCACCCGGTCGCGCAGCTGGCGCTCGCGCTCGCACTCGCCGAGCTCGGCCACTATGCGTACCACCGGCTTTCACACGAATCGCGCTGGGTCTGGCCGCTGCACGCGGCTCACCACAGCGCTCCACGCCTGTATTGGCTCAACGCAACGCGCTTCCACATCCTCGATCTCTTCCTGCTGCTCTCGCTGCAGACGCTGCCGCTCATCGTGCTGGGCGCGGACCGCGCGGCGTTCCTCGCGTACACGATCTTCGCCGCCGTCTACGGTCAGCTGCAGCACGCCAACGTCGAGCTGCGCACCGGGCCGCTCGACTGGATCTTCAGCACGCCGGGGCTGCACCGCTGGCACCACTCGCGCGACTCGCGGGAGGGCAATCACAACTACGGCGCGATCCTGAGCGGTTGGGACCTGCTTTTCGGGAGCTTCTGGCGGCCGCGCGATCGGGACTTCACGGGCCCCGTCGGAATCGGGGTCCTGCCGCGCTTCCCCACGAGCTATCTCGGCCAGCAACTCGCCCCGTTCCGGTGGGCGAGCATCCGACGCGAGAATGCCGCCTCGATCGGCGCAGCGCGGACGCCGTAGCCGGCGCTCGTCCGCCGCGCTGGCGGCGGCTCAGGCGGCAGGCTCGCCGGCGGGGCGTGCGCGGCCCGCGACCTCGTCGCGCAGCGTGCGCTTCAGGATCTTTCCCGCCGGGTTGCGCGGCAGCGAATCGGCGCGCAGCTCGATCCGCGTCGGGATCTTGAAGGGCGCGAGGCGCTGCGCGAGGAACGTCCGCAGCGCTTCCGGCTCGAGGCTCGCACCGGGCTTGAGCACGAGCGCGGCGGCGACCTCCTCGCCGAGCCTCGCATGCGGCAATCCGAAGACCGCGGCTTCGTACACGGCCGGGTGTTCGTAGATCGCCGCTTCCACCTCTGCGCAGTAGACGTTCTCGCCGGCGCGCAGGACCATGTCCTTCGCTCGGTCCTGCACGTAGACGAAGCCCTCCGCGTCGATGCGCCCGATGTCGCCGCTGCGCAGCCAACCGTTCACGATCGTCTCGGCCGTGGCCTCGGGCTTGCCCCAATAGCCGCGGATCAGGTTCGGTCCGCGGAACCAGATCTCGCCGACCTCGTCGCGTGCCGAGCACCCGCCCCTCGGCGTCGGTCACGCGCAGCTCGACCGTCGGCACCACGCGGCCACAGCTCGTGGGCTTGCGCAGGTAGTCGTCGCCGGTGTTGCCGGGGCCGTAGGCGTTGGTCTCCGTCATGCCGTAGCCGATGTTGGGCCGCGCGGCGCGGAAGCTCCGGTCGACGCGCCGCACCAGCTCGGGCGGCGCCGGCGCGCCGCCGCCGCCCACCGAGACCAGGCTCGCCGTGTCGCGGCGCGCGAAGTCCGGGCACTCGAGCAGATCCCAGGACTGTGTCGGCACGCCGACGAAGTGGGTGACCCGCTCGCGCTCGATCAGCTCGAGCGCGCGCGCGGGGTCCCACTTGTGCATCATCACGAGCTTGCAGCCGGTCGCGAAGCAGGAGAGCATCACCGGCACGCAGCCGGTGACGTGGAAGAGCGGAACGACCAGGATGAAGCTCGTCGGCCAGGCATGGCTCTTCGGCGGGCCCTCGCCGATCGCGGCGTTGATCGCGGCGCGGCACGCGAAGGCGAGCAGCGCCGAGAGCACCGCGCGGTGCGTCGAGACGGCTCCCTTCGGGTGACCGGTGGTGCCGGACGTGTAGAGGATGGTGGCGTCCGCATCCGGCGGCACGTCCGACCTCGGGCATCGCCGCGCCGGGCACGACGACGTCCTCCCAGCGCGTCGACGCCGGCCGGAAGCGCGCCGGGCGCTGCGCACGGCGATCACCCGGAGATCCAGTGCTCGGCAGCAGCGGCGCGATGCGCGCCATGCGCTCGGCGTCGGCGATCGCCACCTCGGCTGCCCGAGTCGCGCAGGGCGTAGTCGAGCTCGTCGCTCGTCCACCAGGCGTTCAGCGAGACGCTGATGGCGCCGATCGAGGTGATGGCGGCGAAGGCGACGACCCACTCGGGGTAGTTGCGCATCGCGATCGCGACGCGGTCGCCTGGCGCGATGCCGTAGCGCGAGACCAGCCCGGCGGCGAGCGCGTCGACGCGAGCCATCACGTCGGCGAAGCTCCAACGCTCGTCCTCGTAGACGAGGAAGATGGCGTCGCCGCGTCCGCGCGCGGTCGCGAAGAGCGCGCGCAGGGAAGGGGGCGTCTTGCTGAAGACGCGCAGCCGTTCGCCGCGCACCTCCGTCTCCACGACCTCGAATGGAGCCCCGGGGCCGGTCAACATGCGAACGGCCTCGTCCCAACTCGACCCCATCGACGACTCCTTCCTCGCCCCGCGGCCTACGCTCGCCGATCGCGCTGCCGAGCGCACCCCTCGCCCGCGTTTCGCTCCCCGCAGCGCCCGGGATCCCGGGCGCGCGCCCGTGGGATCTCAGCCCGTGCGGGGAGGGCGCTCGGGCGCTCCCGCGCGCCTCAGCACCAGCCGATCCGCCGCGAGCGAGACGATCTCGAGCTCGCGATCGGGGCGCTGCGCCGACGCATCCCGGAACAGCTTCAAGCGGTCCCCCGCGAACGTCCAGCGGCCGCGCGCCGCGGCCGGCCGGTCGTCCGCGCCGGGTCGGCTCTCGAGCAGCGAGCCGTCGCGGCGCAGGTCGAGACAGCTGCGACCGCGGGAAGGCGGGAGGGGGTGCCCTTCCGGGCGGAAGACCTGCGCGTCGCCTTCGTCTTCCTCGTGGGAGTGGATCCAGCGCCCGCACAGTGCGGGCGGCGGCGGTCCGGCCGGCATCAGCGTGGCTTCCTCGCAGGCTACGTGAAATAGCGTCGCGGTCCCTGGAGCGTCGCATGCATGCGGGCGACCTGCTCCGGCGTGAAGAGCAGCATCGCCGCGTCGTCGACGTAGTCCATGAAGTTCATGAACATGTCTCCGCTCGGTCCGTTCGCGCAAGAGACGTGCGGGAAGCGCGGCTTCCCATAGTTCGGGCCGGCGGCGTTCGGCGTGTCCGCGATGAAATCGGTTCCGCTGCAATCCTCGGTGTCGCCCCAGATGTGGCGCAGGTTGAGCCAGTGGCCGATCTCGTGCACGCTCGTGCGGCCGCGGTCGAAGGGCGGCTTCGCGCTGCCCGTGGTGCCGAAGGCGCTGGCGGTGATCACGACGCCATCGGTCCGTTTCGGCCCGCCCGGAAACTGCGCATAGCCGAGCAGCCCGCCGGTGAGCGCGCAGACCCAGAGGTTCAGGTAGCGGTCGCTCGGCCACGCGTCCGCGCCGCCCGTCTTCGCCGACTTGACCGAATCACCGGTCCCGAACGAAGCGCGCTGCGTCCGCGTGCGCGTGATGCCGTCGGTCGGGCGCCCGGCGGGATCGAGGCTCGCGAGCTCGAACTCGATGCCCGTATCGGCGACGAGCCCCTGCCAGACCGCCGGCACCTGCTTGCGATCGGGGGACTTCGCGCGGAAGTCGCGATTGAGGACGGCGATCTGACTCCGGATCTGACGCAGCGAGAGGTTCTCGGCCGCGCTGCGCCAGACGACGTGGACGACGATCGGGATGCGGATCGGCGCGCGGCGGCGCTCGGCTGCATGCGCCAGGCGCTGCGTCGCGTGCTCGAGCCGGCTTTGACGACCGCGGAAGCCCGGGTCCATCTCGAGCAAGCGGAAGTGTGCGGCCATGGCGCCGCACTGGCGGCGTGTGGGATGCGGCATGCGGGAGCTCCCCCCCAAAGACCTGGGATTTTCATTCTGCATGATGCCGGTGAGGTTCGACAAGCGCGGCGCGCGCCGGCGCCATTCTGCGGCGCTGGCGGGAAGCTCCGCCCCCGGAGGAAGCGCATGGCGTCGCACGCAAGGCGCGATGGAGAAGGCTCGAGCGCGTCTGGAGTTCTCACGCGCCTCGCGATCGCGTTCGTGCTCGTGGTGGCGCTGTGCGCCGGCCTCGTGTGGGTGCTGGTCTCGTGGGAGGTGATCTCGGCCTCGAGCGTTCGCGGGCTCACCCACATCACGCTCGCGGTGCTAGCCATCGTGCTCGCCGTCGGCCTCTCCTGGTCGCACGTGAGCCGCCGCATGACCGGGCAGGTCGATGCGGGCATCGTCGACTGAGGCCGTTCCCCGGAGCCTTGACTACTGAGTGACACTCAGTTACAAATCAGCGCCACTCGGTCGTGAGGCTCCCATGGCGGCCTGCCCGCGATGAAACGCGCGCGCGAAAGCCCGGGGCGGGGACCTGCCGCCCGCCGGCGCGAGCCGGCCCGCAAGCGCGAGCGCCTGCTCGCTGCGGCGCGCAGCCTGTTCGCCGAGCGCGGCTACGCCGCCACCACCACCGCGCAGCTCGCGCGCGCAGCCGGCGTCGCCGAGGGCACCGTCTTCCACCACTTCGCGAGCAAGCGCGCGCTTCTCGAGGCCGTCGCCAGCGAGTACGGACGCGGCCTCGCCGAGCGCATGTTCGACGGCGCTCCGGCGACGGCGAGCGAGCCGGCCGCCGCGCCGATGCTGCGCCGGGCCTTCGCCTACGTGCGCGAGCAGGGGGCGCTCTCGCGCCTGCTGGTGCTGGCGCCCGATCCGACCGAGTGGGACGTCGCGCGCGCCGCGAGCCGCCGCGAGATCGTGTCGGCGCTCGCGGCGGCCTTCGGCAGCTGGCGCGGACGCGAGGGCCTGCGCGCCTTCGATCCCCGCATCGCCGCCGAGCTGCTTTTCGCGCTCGTCGAGGCCGCCCTCAGCGAGTGCTTCGTGCGCGGCGACGGGTCGCGCGAGCCCGAGTACCTGCGCGAGACCATCGCCTGCGTCGAGGGGGCCCTGCTCGCGCGTCCGACCGCAGCCCACCCCACGAGGAGTCCGTCATGAGCCGAGCCTTCCTTCCCGACCCGTTCCTCACGGACAACTATGCGCCGCTGCTGCTCGAGGGCGAGGCCTTCGATCTGCCGATCGAGGGCGAGCTGCCGCGCGAGCTACACGGAACGCTGTATCGCAACGGTCCGAATCCGCAGTTCGCGCCGCGCGGCCGTCATCACTGGTTCGACGGCGACGGCATGATCCACGCCTTCCGCCTGCGCGATGGCCGCGCGTCGTACCGCAACCGCTGGGTGCGCACGGCGCGTTTCTCGCTCGAGCGCGCGGCCGGCGAGGCGCTCTTCGGCGGCCTCGGAGACCTGGCGTCGGGCGATCCGCGCGTCGCGGGGGCGACGCCGAACGCCGCCAATACGAACATCGTCTGGCATGGCGGGCGGCTGCTCGCGCTCTGGGAGGGCGGCCCGCCGCATGCACTCGACCCCGTCACGCTGGAGACGCTCGGGCCGCACGACTTCGGCGGCAGGCTCGTCGGCTCGATGACGGCGCATCCGAAGCTCGACCCCGAGACCGGCGAGATGGGATTCTTCGGTTACGGCTTCGTGCCGCCCTTCCTGCGCTACCACGTCGCCGATGCGCAGGGGCGACTGCTGCGCAGCACCGAGATCGACGTGCCGTGGGCCAGCATGATGCACGACTTCGTGATGACGTCGCGCCACGTGATCTTCATGGTGCTCCCGGCGACGCTCCGTCTCGAGAACGTCGAGCGCACCGGCTCGCCGATCGGCTGGGAGCCGGAGCTCGGAGCGCGCATCGGCGTGATGCCGCGGGGCGGCAGCAGCGCCGACGTGGTCTGGTTCGAGATCGATCCCTGCTTCGTGTTCCATCCCATGAATGCCTGGGACGACGGCGGCCGCGTCGTCACGGAAGTGTGTCGGTACCCGCGGCTCCCGCTGTTCGCGGGCGCGGGCACGCAGGGCCTGGAAGATCTCGACGCGAAGCTCACGCGCTGGACCCTCGATCTCGCGGGAGGCGGCGTCAAGGAGGAGCGCCTCGACGACGCCTGCGTCGAGTTCCCGCGCTTCGACGAGCGGCGCGCCGGGCTGCGCTATCGCCACGGCTACGCCGCCGGCATCCACCCAGGCGGCGCCGCACCGCGCCTCGTCAACGCGATCTTCCACTGGGATTTCGCGACCGGGAAGCGGCGCCAGCACGTCGTCCCGCCGCACGACGTGGTGGGCGAGCCGATCTTCGTTCCGCGCCACGCTGGGGCGGAGGAGGGCGACGGCTGGCTGCTGGTCGTGGTGTACCGCGGCGAGCAGAAGCGCAGCGACCTGCTCGTGCTCGACGCCCGCGACGTCGATCGCGCGCCGATCGCGACCGTGCAGCTCTCGCACCGCGTGCCCTTCGGCTTCCACGGGAACTGGGCGCCGGGCGTCTGAGCCCGGGCGGCGGAAGCTCGCGGCGCGCCACGCTAGGCTGAGGGCGGACTGGCCGCGGGCGGGAGCTCGCGGCAGCGGGGACGGCCGCGGTGTCCCGCGGCCATTCGCGTCCTGCCGTCAGCGCCCACTGAAAAGGAGCTTGCATGCCCCCCTCCGCTTCGACCTCCAAGGCCCTCCGCGGCAAGACCGCCATCGTCACCGGCGCTTCCTCCGGCATCGGCCGCGCCATCGCGGAGAAGTTCGGCGCTGCCGGCGCGCACGTGTTTCTCGCGGGCCGCACGCGCGCAGCGATGGAGGCGTCGGCGAAGCAGATCTCCGAGGCCGGCGGCAAGGCCAGCATCGTGCCGCTCGACGTGCGCGAGGTGGGCGCCGTGCGCGAGCTGGTCGAGCAGGCGGCGCGCGAGACCGGGCGACTCGACGTGATGGTGAACAACGCCGGCGTCTCGTTCCCGACGCCGATCGTCGACGGGGATCCCGAGGAGTGGCGCACGATGCTCGAGACCAACGTGCTCGCGCTGCTCGTGGGCTCGCAGGCGGCCGTGCGCGCGATGCGCGCGTGCCGGGCCGAGGGCCACATCGTGAACATCTCGTCGATCGCTGCGCAACGTCCCGACTCGGGCGTCTACGGCTCGACGAAGCACGCCGTGAACTGCATCTCCGCCACGCTGCGCCGCGAGCTCGAGGACGACACGATTCGCGTCGTGAACGTGATGCCGGGCGCGATCGCGACGAACTTCGCCCGCAACTTCGATCCGAAATTCGTCGCCGGGATCGCCAAGGCCGCCGGCTCGAGCGTCGAGATCACGAAGGGCGAACGCCTGCCGGACGAGGTCTTCCGCGTGCTCGCCGACCGCATGAAGCAGACGCTCGGCGCGCCCGAGGACGTCGCGGAGGCGGTGCTCTATGCCGTGACGCAACCGATCCACGTGAACGTGCTCGACATCGTGGTGCGCCCGCCCAAGCAGCTCCCGCTCTGACGGATCCCGGCGCCGGTCGACGCACCCGCGCCGGGCCTGTGGTATAAGCCGGGCCCGGAGGCGACCCCGATGTTCCGCTGGCTGCTCCCGAAGAAGACCGGGTTCTTCGAGCTCTTCTCCCGCCACGCCGCGCTCGGCGTCGATGGCGCGCGCCTGCTCCAGACGCTGTTCGGCGATCTCGCGAAGGCCGAGGAATATGCAGGCCGCATCCACGCGGTCGAGCACGAGGCCGACACCATCTGCCAGCAGACGATGGAGATGCTCCACAGCTCATTCATCACGCCGATCGATCGCGGCGACATCCACCGCATCTCGAGCCGCCTCGACGACGTGCTCGACAACATCGAGGCCACGTCGCAGTGCCTGTGGCTCTACGAGATCCGCTCGGAGCTGCCGGAGGCGCGCGAGATGTCGACGAACCTGCTGGCGGCGACGCAAGCGCTGAAGGCGACCGTCGATTCCCTGTCGCCGCGCATCGATGGGCCGCGCACGCGGGAGCTGTGCGCGGCGGTCAAGCAGGTCGAGAAGCAGAACGACCGGCTGCTGCGCGGCGCCACGGCGCGCTTGTTCCGCGAGGCCGGTGATTCCCGCACGATCGTGATGTGGAAGGAGATCTACGCCAACATCGAAGACGCGATCGACCGTTGCGAAGACGTTGCGAACGTGATCGAGGGCGTCGTCCTCGAGAACGCCTGATGGATGCCACGCTGATCGCGGTGATCGTGATCGCCCTCGTCTTCGATTACACGAACGGTTTTCACGACGCGGCGAACGCCGTCGCCACGTCGATCTCGACCCGGGCCATGCCCCCGAACGTCGCGCTGCTCGCGGCGGCGCTGCTGAATCTGGTCGGCGCGCTCGTCTCGACCCACGTCGCCGCGACCGTCGCGAGCGGCATCGTCGAAATCGAGGCGGTGACCAGCCCCGTGCTGCTGGGCGGGCTGGTCGGCGCCATCGTCTGGAATCTGGCGACCTGGTGGTGGGCGATTCCGTCGAGCTCTTCGCACTGCCTGATCGGGGGCGTCGCGGGGGCCGTGATCGCGACGTCGGGCCGCGAGTTCGTGAAGTGGCACGGGCTCGTGGACAAGGTGCTGATCCCGACCTTGATCGCGCCGCTGATCGGCTTCGCGGTGGGAATCGCGATCATGCTGGCGCTGCTCTGGATCTTCCGTCACGCGCAGCCGCAGCGGGTCCAGCGCCGCTTTCGCCTGGCGCAGCTCGCCTCGGCGTCGGTGATGGCGTTCAGCCACGGCTCCAACGACGCGCAGAAGACGATGGGCGTGATCACGCTCGCGTTGTTCGCCGCGGGTGCGATTCCCGCGCTCGAGGTGCCGCTGTGGGTCAAGTTCGCCTCGGCGATCACGATCGCGCTCGGCACCTATTCCGGCGGCAAGCGCATCATCCGGACGCTCGGCATGCGGCTGGTCAAGCTCACGCCCGCGCAGGGCTTCGCCGCGGAGACCGCCGCCTCGGCGGTGTTGCTCGGCACCGCCCACTTCGGCCTTCCGATCTCGACGACCCACGTGATCACCAGCTCCGTGATGGGCGTGGGGGCGACCGAACGGGCTTCGGCGGTGAAGTGGGGCCTGTCCGTCGACATCTTCGTGGCCTGGATCGTGACCCTTCCTGCCTCAGCCTTGATCGGGGGGCTATGCGCCCTCGCCGCGCGGGCGCTCTTCGCAGGGTAGGCGCCCGCCCCGCCGTTTCGCGTATCCTCGTGGCGTGCCGAGCTACCGCTACGACCCGCTCTCGCCGCAAGACGCGTCGTTCTTGTGGGCCGAGACGCCCAATACGCCGATGCACATCTCGGTCGCGTTCATCGCCGACGCGGGGCCGTTGCGCAATCCAGCCGGCGGCATCGACATCGAGCGCATCCGCGCCTTCATCGCGTCGCGTCTGCACAGCATTCCCCGCTACCGCCAGCGCCTCGTCTTCACGCCGAGCCGACAGCGTCCGGTGTGGGTCGACGACGATCACTTCAACCTCGAATACCACGTGCGCCACACGAGCCTGCCGCGGCCGGGCACGGCGGAGCAGCTGAAGCTCCTGATCGGGCGGATCTCCTCGCAGGCGCTCGACCGCGCGCACCCGCTCTGGGAGCTCTGGGTGGTCGAGGGGCTCGAGGACGGCAAGCGCTTCGCGCTGATCTCGAAGGTCCATCATTGCATGACCGACGGCATCTCCGGCGCCGAGCTGATGACGGTGCTGATGAGTCTCTCGCCGATCGAGGAGCCCGGACCCGTCGTCCCGTACGTGCCGCGGCCCGCACCGTCCGCGCTCGAGCTGCGGCGCGACGATCTCATCGACCTCGCCATCGGACCGCTGCAAGCGGCCCGCTACCTGACGCAGATGCTCGGCGCCGAGCATCGCGCCGAGCTCGGTCGGGCCTTGCGCGGCGTGTACGATCTCGTCGCGAGTGGCATCGTTCCGGCTTCGGAGACGCCGCTCAACCGGGAGATCGGTCCGCATCGCCGCTTCGACTACTTCGCGCAGGACCTCGCCCGCGTGAAGGCGGTGAAGGACAAGCTCGGCGGCACGCTCAACGACGTCGTGCTCGCGACCGTCGCGGGGGGCGTCCGCCGCTTCCTCAAGCGCCGCCGCGTCGACGTGGCGCGCCTCGACTTTCGCGTGACGACGCCGGTGAGCGTGCGCTCGGGCTCGGGAGGCGAGGCGCTGGGCAACCGCGTCTCCGCCTGGATCCTCCCGCTGCCCCTCGCGCAGGCCGATCCCGTCAAACGCCTCGCCGCGATCCGCGCGGCGACGCGGCGGCTCAAGGAATCGAACCAGGCGCTCGGGGCCGACCTGCTCTCGGCCGTGACGGAGTGGACGGGGACGACGCTGCTCTCGCTCGGTACGCGCCTGCAGACGATCGGGCGCCCGCACAACCTGATCGTGACCAACGTGCCGGGCTCGCAGGTCCCGCTGTTCCTGCTCGGCGCGCCGCTGCACGAGGCCTATCCGATCGGCCCGCTGTTCCAGAACCAGGCCGTGATCGTGGCGCTGTTCAGCTACGCCGGACGGCTCTTCTGGGGGCTGAACGCCGACGCGGCGCTGCTTCCGGACCTCGCCGATCTGCGGCGCGACCTCGAAGCCTCTTTCGAGGAGCTCGCGAGCGCGGCCGGAACGCCGTCGGTCGACTGACGCTCGCGTGGAGTTCCCGCGCCTCTTCTCTCCGCTGCGACTCGGCCCGCACAGCGCGCGCAACCGCATCGTCTTCGGCGCGCACTTCACGATGTACACGGAGCCGGCTCCCCGCTTCGGCGAGCCCGGCTTCTACGGCGAGCGGCTGGGGCGCTACCTCGCGGAGCGCCGTGGTCTCGGCGTCGTGATCGCGGGCCAGTGTCAGGTGCATCCGACCACCGCCTACCAGATGCCGAACAACGCGGCGGCCTGGGACGAGGCGGCGATTCCCCACTTCGAGCGGCTGACGCGACCATTGCGCGACACCGGCGCGCTGGCCTTCCTCCAGCTCGCCCACAACGGCGGCGTCAACCACGGGGCCTGGTCGCGGCTGCCGGCCTGGGCGCCGAGCGCGGTGCCGAACTACCACGAGCCGCCGAAGCCGCTCGAGCCGGGCGAGATCCGCGAGCTGATCGCCTACTTCGCGCGCTGCGCGCGCAACGCGGAGGCCGGCGGCTTCGAGGGCATCGAGATCCACGGCGGCCACGGTTACCTGATCCACGAGTTCCTGTCGCCGCGCAGCAATCGCAGGAGTGATGCGTACGGCGGATCGCTCGAGAACCGCATGCGCTTCGGCGCCGAAGTGCTCGAGGCCGTGCGCGAGGCCACGGGCGGGCGCCTCACGGTGGGTCTGCGCCTGGTGGGCGACGAGGAGCTCGGACCGCGCCGGGGCCTCACCGCGCAGGACGCGGCGGAGATCGGCGCGCGCTTCGAGGCGCTCGGCCTGGTCGACTTCCTGAACGTGAGCATCGGGATCTCGGGGCTCGGCATGGTGCGGCCCGTCTACAGCCCGCACGGCCTCGGGGTCTATGCCGCGCGCGCCGTGAAGCAGGCCGTGCGCAGCGTGCCCGTCTTCGCGGTGCACCGGATCCTCACGCCGGCCGAGGCCGAGGCGATCCTCGCGAGTGGCGATGCCGACGCCGTCACGCTCGTGCGGGCGCTGATCGCCGACGAAGCCTGGGCCGAGAAGGCGCGCGCCGGCCACGCGGACACGATCCGCGCCTGCACCGGGTGCAACCAGGGCTGCTACGGGAACCTGCTCCAGGCGCTGCCGATCGCGTGCGCGACGAATCCGGCCGTGGGCCGCGAGCCCACACTCGGGCGCGACACGCTCGCGCGCGCTGCGACACCCCGAAGGATCGTGGTCGTGGGAGGCGGACCGGCCGGGCTCGAAGCCGCGTGGGTGGCGGCCGCCCGCGGGCATTCCGTCCAGCTGCTCGAGCGCTCCCCCGTGCTCGGGGGCAAGCTGCCGCTCGCCGCGAGCCTGCCCGGGCGCGGCGAGCTCGCCGCCTTCGCGGACTGGCGGGCGGGCGAGTGCGCGCGCCGGGGCGTCAAGATCGAACTAGGCGTCGACGCGAACGCGGAAGCCGTGCTGGCCCTCGCGCCCGACGCCGTGATCGTGGCGACGGGCGGGCGTGCGACGACGCAAGGCCTCGCCAAGTGGTGGTCGATGCCGGTTCCCGGCTCCGAGCAGCCGTTCGTGATCGATCACGAACGCGCGCTGCGCGAGGCTGCCTCGCTCGGTCCGCGGGTCGTGATCTTCGACGTGGTCGGGCACATCGAGGGGCCGGGGCTGGCGGAGCTGCTCGCGAGCCGCGGCCTCGAAGTGACGCTCGCCTCGCCCTTCGCGCAGCCGATGCTGCTCGATGCCGAGACGCTCGCCCACGCTCTCGGGCGCGCCTGCCGGGCCGGCGCGCGCTGGTGTCCGACGACTGGCATCGCCGCGATCGGTGCGCACGAAGTGACGCTCGTCCAGCTGCTCTCGGGAAGGACCGAGCGGCTGACCGAGGTCTCGCAGGTCGTGATCCGCACGCACGGGTTGCCCGAAGACGCGCTCTACCAGGCGCTGCGCGGGCGGGTCGAGGTCCTGCGGGTGGGCGATGCCGTCGCCGTGCGCAACGTCGATCGCGCCGTCTACGATGGGCACCTGGCGGGGCGTCAGGTCTAACAGCGGGCCGAGAAGCGCCGCCGAGAATCGGCGGTCCGATGTCGTTCCAGCGTCCATCAAGAGGGTCTTGAGGGAAGAGCGGGCCGGCGCTCGGGAGCCGTGCACGCGTCTGGGTTGCGGTGCGATACGGCGACTGCGTCGTACGGGGGTCGCGGATTGGTAGTGCGGTTCCGGCGTCGAATGCGCGCCACACCGCCATCGGGATCGCGCTCGCTTCACAGCTGCGGGCGTTTCGGGTCCGCCGAATCCTTCCGGCGCGCGCGGTCGATTCAGGTGCGCGCAGAGAACATCGTCCAACTCGATGTGGTCTGCGTCGGGTTTCGCGTCCGCAGCGTGTCGCGCGGAGCGTTCGCAGCAATGCGAGTGCGGTGCAGAAAAAACCCATAAGAGAGTCAGCGCTCTTGAAGAAAATCCGGAAATGTTCTTGACTTCCGACGAGAACATGGCCACAATCAAGTGTATGACGCATCGGCCTCAGCTTGAGCTGGATCTCAGGATGCAGGTGCGCTGGGGTGGCGCGCGGGAAGGTGCTGGGCGAAAGGCTGCGGAGAGGCCGCGGGTATGGCACCGCGGGCGGGCGGAGTTTCCGGAAAGCCATCCCGGCCTGGTGACGATTCGCGTTCGCAGCGACGTGCCTTCGCTGCGAACGGTGCGTCTGGTTCGCGAAGTGGAGCGCTCGCTCCGCGAAATCGCGAAGCGCGCAGAGTTTCGCGTCGTTCACTACTCGCTCCAACACGATCACCTTCATCTGCTCGTCGAGTCGGAGGGCGCCGCTGCCCTGTCAAATGGCATGAAGAGCGTCGCCGCGCGTCTCGCGCGGGCCGTCAATCGCGTCTTCGATCGGCGGGGAGCGGTTCTCGACGGCCGCTACCACCACCGCGCGCTCGGCACGCCCCGGGAGGTGCGAGCCGCGCTTCGCTACGTGCTCCTCAACGCGCGAAAGCACGCGGGCGAGCGAGCCCCGACTGCGTCAGGCACCAGGGGCTGCATCGATCCCGCGTCTTCGGGCCGCTGGTTCGAGGGATGGGCCAAGGGGCCGGCTCTCCCCGCCGATCGCCCGGCCGTCGCCCGACCGCAGACATGGCTGCTACGAGCGGGCTGGCGGCGGCACGGGCTCATCCGCAGCGACGAAGTTCCGGGTGGTGTGAGGTGAAAAGGGGTAGCTGTAATGGTTCGAGCCGCCAACAGAGGAGAGCAAACTGCTTACCTCTCGCGATCGAGTTCGGCGCCACGACCGGAGGTGACACCGACGCGTCGCCACGCATTCTCCTGTTGCTTTGCGCCCACGCCTTGCTGGTAGGTGGAGAGACGCGGACTACCAGGAGCCAGCGGAACTACGGCAGGCCACGGATGCTGCGGGATCTTTGGGATCTGGGGCGTTGGACGTCTCGCAAGCGGGTGGCGCGCTTGATGCGAGAACTCGGCCTGGTAGGGCGCCGGCGGCGTCGACTCAAGGCCACGATGGTCTCGAAGCGCGCGTTCCTGCTCGCGGCCAATGTGTTGATTCGCGACTGCGAGGTCTCGGCACGTCGGCCACTCGCAATGTCGAGAGAGCCCTACTTCTTTCGATCCTCAGTGGTGGCGATGTGAATCGATTTGCGGTCGCTCGCTTGTTGCGCCCGCCGGGTCTTTAAATCCCTGAAGACCTTGTATGCCGCATATCCCGTCACTGCTCCAACACCAACTGTGGCAACAACCGGGAAGAGCGCTCCTCCAGATACGGCCGTGCCGAACGCTGCTATCCCGATGTGCGTGCCAGCAGTTGCAGCAACCGCACCTCCTGCCGCTGCCCCAGCGGTAGTTGCCTTTACCTCTCCAGAAGTCTTTTGGGTTCTGGACTTCGCGGCCGACCACGCCCGGCTGATCGACTGAAACACTCTATCGTCTCTCATGGCTCCTGCCCCCGCCAAGGCGATCAAATATCCCCGCTTGAATTGATATCGCGGCGCCTCATCGGTCGCCTCCCCCTCCCGGTATCTGGTTCGTCGGCCACGGCAGGCCCGCGCATCGGTTTCCTTCCGCGTCGACGTCTCGCGCTCTACGTGAGAAAGTTTACGATATGCCCCGCTCCAGGCGCAGCATCCCACTCAAGACGGCTCTGCCTATCCGATTTGCTCCACCGGCGATGGCGCTAGACGGAGAGTTTCATCGCTGTTCAGCTTCGCGCACCCGACGCGACGCCCTGCCGAAGCAGATGGTTGCAGTCTGACCGCTACTGGTAGACTGCCGAACACGCTGCGCGGGGAGGCACCCTAGATGGTTTTCGAGCAAATCATCCGCGAACGGGGTACAGCCGCCGCGGTATTGGCGATAAAACCGTTGTTTGATGCGTTGCGCAGGTATCGCGGAGATCTGACATCAGACGCTTTGCGCACCCCCTATGTGTTGGCTTTCTTGACGACGATGATCAGTTTCACAGCAAAAATCGTCTTGGGCAAAGACATCCGGGGAACCGATCACGGATATGTTGTGCTGGCGGCTTGGGCTCAAATAACTGGGGACTCCGGAGTAGGAGTTGGCCAAAGGATTTTTGAGCTCGCTACGTCGCATGACCCCATGTTCAACGAGGGAGCCACCAATGCCGTCAAGATTGTTCGCCTCATGCACGGCAAGCCCGATCTACACGATGCGGACGTGACCGCCGCGATTGAAGTAGGCAGCCTGACCGAGGTAGTCGCACTGAGTAGCGTCTCCGTGGGGAGGTGATTCGGGCGGACCGGGATGAGGTCGGCCCCGCTTGCGGACAGGCGGATGGCTGGGTGTACCCGGGACGCGGGCGTGGTAGTCCGTCGGGTGCGGCCTCATGCCATTGCCGCTCGGTACATCGTCAAGGTGTTCGCCGCCGCGCACACCAGGTTCCATTCGCCTCGGATGTTCGCGCGGCCCCGGAGCGAGAAGCGACGGAATCGCATCGTCTGCTTGATCTCGGCAAACGGTCTCTCGCCCTGCGTCTTGCGATGATCGTAGATCCGCCGGGCCCAGGGCAGGCGCAGGATCCGGTGCATCCGCTGCGTGCGATGTCCTCTCGGCCGTCAGCTCGAGGGCTTCTTGCCCTCGCGCCCCGCCGCCACCAAACAGCGTTGTCGCTTGCGCTGGAGTGCTTCCAGATTCGACTCGCTCAGATAGCCATTGTCGGCGATCGCGATGCCGGGCCGGCGACCCGTGTTCGCCTTCACCGCCTCCACCATCGGCAGTAGCTCGTTCACATCGCGCGGTGAGATCGTGGTCTGCGCGGCGACAATGATCCCATCCTCGCTCGTCGCCGCCTGCGCGTTGTAGCAGTACTGCAGCGATCCCTCGCCCGTCATCATCATGTTGGCGTCGGGATCGGCGAAGCTCTTTCTGGCTGCTCGGCTTCAGCTCGGTCCCGCGCTCGGCCTCCAGCTGCTCGCGCACCGCTCGCAGCTTCGCCACGTCGCCGCTCCCGGTCCTGCAGCTCCGCCGGAAGTCCACCGCTGCCCTCGTCGTCGCCGTGCTCCTCGTCCTCGGCCTCGTTGCACGCGTCCATCTGCGCCAGGATCTGCGCGATCTCCTCCTGCAGCTGCTCCTCGGCCTGCTTCATTCGCTGGTGGCCCATCGCCTTGTGGCGCGACGTGTTCGCCCGGATCTTCGTCCCGTCGATCGCCACTCGGCCCAGCTTGCCCAGCCCCGACGCCCGCGCCGTGCGCACCGTCTGGCAAAACACCTCCGCGAAGTCCTCGCGGTGGCGCACCCGGAAACGATTGATCGTCCGGAAGTCCGGATACAGTCCGCCCGCCAGGTACCGGAAGCGGAGATCCCAGTGCACGCGCTGTGCAATCTCCCGCCCGCTGTACACGCCTGCGACCGCGCCAAACAGCCACAGCTTCAGCAAGAGTCGAGGCGGGTAGGCGTGCTCGCCCATCGCTGCATAGCGGCGCTCGAAACGTCCGAGATCGAGCCCCTCGACCAGGTCGCTGATGAAAAACACCGGGTCGCCCGGATCCAGAGCCTCCGCAAGATGCGCCGGAAACAGCTGCCCTTGGTCCTGCTCGTAACCCTTGAACT
The DNA here is from genome assembly GCA_963785985.1 of uncultured delta proteobacterium. Lineage (GTDB taxonomy): Bacteria > Myxococcota_A > UBA9160 > UBA9160 > SMWR01 > DATBRV01. The sequence goes on from CAWAXD010000005.1 coordinate 31,407, forward strand.
GAATCTCATTCCCCATGACCACCATGCTTACCAAATGGCGAGTCTTGGGTCAGGCTCCTAGGTGCGGCGCCCACACTCATGTGCCGTTCCGCACGCGCGGGC
>CAWAXD010000006.1:0-19252 GCA_963785985.1 uncultured delta proteobacterium
GAGACTCAAGACGATCGATTTCCGGTGGGCGTCCGAGTAGCGGCCTGAAGCCGTAGACGCCGGCTTGAATCACCTGGCTCGCGTCCGCACCCGCTCGCGCAGCGCGAGCAGACCCGGAGTCTTCTCGGTCGCGCGCGCAAAGGCTGGGCGCCGCTCTGCGCGCGACTCGGTCTGCCAATCCCCTCGGAGCCGTTTCCACACATGAACACGACCGCGGAGTTTCTCGCTCGGCGCCCGCCCGGGTAGGCGACGGAACGTCGGTCCGCGGGAGTCGACGGAACACCCCTGGCCGCACGCCGGATGCCCGCTTGGAATTTCTGCCCGTCTTGGAAATTCGAAGGTGTATGGTGAGGCCCTGCCGGTAGCAGACCGGGGGTTTCGGTTGAAACCGCCGGGCCGGAATTGTGGCCGACAATGATTGCGGCCGACACGAGATGGAGAGAGACCATGCGCATCCGCCTCCTCGTCGTCCTGCCCGTTCTCACCTTGGCGCTAGCGATCGGGCGACCTGCTTCCGCCCAGGCGCCCACCGCTCCTGCCGCCGCTGCGCCGCTCCAGACCCAGGACGCAAACACGCCGGGCGTGGTGGCGGAGCTGACCGAGTGCAAGCGGAAGGAGGGCGTTCTCACCGTGAAGGTCCGCTTCCGCAACAGCTCGAGCGACGAGGCCCGCCTGAACGTCATCAGCGGCCGCAACTTCGACGAGTACTACGTCACGGCGAAGAGCAAGAAGTACTTCATCCTGCGCGACTCGGAGAAGACGCCGCTCGCTCCGGCGGCGGACGGATTCGGCGGGCTGGCAGTCAAGCTGCCCGCGAGTGGCAGCTGGACGTGGTGGGCCAAGTACCCCGCGCCCCCAGCCGACGTGAAGACGATCAGCTACTTCACCCCGCTCGGGCCGCCCTTCGAGGACGTGCCCATCACGGACCAATGAGCGGCGGACGCCCCGTGGCCGCTCCGCGTGTCTTGCTCGTCGCGGTGGCCTTGCTCGCCGCTGTGGCGGCCGCTCACGCCCAGGAGCCCGAGTCGGCGGCGCCCGGCACGCAGCCCGGCAAGGTCCTCGACATCCAGGGCAAGGTCCTCGACATCGTGGGCGTGACGCTCGGGATCGACGCGGTGCTTCGCGATCTCGGGGCCAAGGTGACCGCGCAAGAGATCCGCATCGAGCTCGCCGCCGACGTGCTCTTCGATTTCGACAAGGACACGCTGCGCCCCGACGCGCGCGAGAGCCTGCGCAAAGTGGCGACGGTGATCGCGGGCTACCCGAACGCTCCCGTGCGCGTCGAAGGCCACACCGACGGCAAGGGCGGCGCTGCCTACAACCAGGCCCTATCGGAGCGGCGCGCAGCGTCGGTGAAGGGGTGGCTCGTGAAGGAAGGCAGCATCCCGGCAGCTCGCATCACGACACAGGGCTTCGGCGCGACGCGGCCGAAGGTGCCCAACCAGAAGCCCGACGGCAGCGACGATCCAGAGGGCCGGCAGAAGAATCGCCGCGTCGAGATCGTGATCCGCAAGGGCTAGGGCGCGCATCGGAGCCCGTCCTCCCTTCTCGCGCCGACCCGGGCCCCTACGCACACGCGCTGATGCTGGGCCTCATTGTGCTCGGCCACTTTCGACGGGGTCGCGCGTCGGAGTGACACCCGAGCGGCCGGTCGCGTTTTCGGCGCACCACTTCGCGACCTGGTCGAGCACGCGAGCCACCGCCCGGTTGGCGGCGATGACGCCGCCGTACGGATCTTCGGAAGGAGAAGGCTCGACGGCCTCGAACGTGGCGATCGCGAGGAGGCGGCGCTCGACCCCGCCGAGCAGCCGCGCCTCGAGCGCGAATCGCACCCGACTCGGGTGCTCGGTGAACTCCTGTTGGAGCACGACGATCTCGGTCTCGAGCCGCAGCGCGGGGGAAACGCCCTCGGCGCCCTGCACCGCCTGGAAGCTTCCGTTGCGCGTGATCGCCTCGCCGAGCAGCGGTGCGAGCATCCGCGCCGGAGCTTCCACCCATTGGTGTCGAGCGAAGTACTGGATCTCGTAGGGGCGCGTGACATAGGCCATGCGGGAGCCGTCGAAGCCGGGGCGGGCGCCGGGCGGCGCGATCCCGATAGTTTGCGCCGCGAGATCGCTCGGCAGGTCGCTCTCGGGCCACGGTGAGAGGGTGAAGAGGCTCGGCGGTGCGGCTCCCGGCGACGCGAAGAGCGCGCAGCCTGCGAGCGAGAGCGCGAGCAGCACCAGCGGCGCGAGCTTCGAGAGCGAGGGCTTGGCTTGCGTCATCTCACTCTCCCGGCCCGGGGGGCGAGGGCTCCCGCCCGACGAGCAATGCATTGGGATTGCGTTCGAGCTCCTGCGCCAGGCGGGCGAGCGCGGTCGTGGCCGCGCGCGCCTCGGCCAGCAGCCGCTTCAGCTCCGGCGCGCTGGCCGAGGCGTCGCCCGCCGTCGCGCGCACGCTATCGGCCGCGCTCGCCGTGCGCTCGCCCGCGCGCGTGACGGAGTCGGCGGCGCGGCCGATCTGCCGGGTGAGCTCCGCCAGCTGCTCGCTCGCACGCGCGCTGTTCTCGGCCGTCCGCGCCGCGTCGAGCAGCGCGGCGTCGATGGTCTTCGAGCGGCCGGCGATCTGGTGGACGACGTCGTCGAGCTCGTGGATGGTGCGCTGCAGCGACGCGCGCGTGTCGTCGTCGAGGAGTCGGTTGACGCCGTGCGCCGTCTCGGTCAGCTCGGCGACGAGCGCGGTCGCCTGTGTGTCGAGCCTCCGCAACAACGAGGGCCGGGTTGCGATCACGGGGTAGCCACCGGGCTGTGTCGACGTGAGGATCGGCGAATCCTTCGAGCCGCCCTCGAGGTCGAGGAATGCGATGCCCGTGAGGCCCTGAAGGGTGAGCACCGCGATGGTGTCCTGCTTGATCGGCACGCCGTGCTCGATCGCGAGCTCGAGCCTCACCCGCTGCGGATCATCCGGATCGAGCCCGATCTCCTGCACCGCACCCACCACCACGCCCTTGTACTTGACCGGCGCCTGGCGGTTCAGGCCCGACACCGATTCGCTCGAGTAGGCCAGGTAGATGTCGTAGTCCTTGTGCTTCGTCCCGCCCGCGGAGACCCACAACACGGCGGCGACGATCGCGAGCGAGAGCGTCAGCACGAAGGCGCCCACGAGCGCGAGGTTCACTCTGGTTTCCATGCTTGCTCCCAGGCTCCGCGCCCACGCGCTCCGTGGAAATACTCGCGCACCAGAGGCTCTCCCGTCGCCGAGAGCTCGCGCATCGTGCCCACGGCTGCGATCCGACCCTGGACCATGAAGGCGACGCGATCGGCGACGCGCCAGAGCAGGTCGAGATCGTGGGTCACCATGAAGATCGTGAGCCCGAGGAGCTCCCTCAGGTGCTTCACGAGCTCGTCGAAGCCGCCGGCGCTGAGGGGATCGAGCCCGGCGGTGGGCTCGTCGAGAAAGAGCAGCTTCGGATCGAGCGCGATCGCGCGCGCCAGCGCGGCGCGCTTGCGCATGCCGCCCGAGAGCTCCGCCGGGTACTTCGCCCCGGCGCTCGCCGGCAGGCCCGTCAGCGCGATCTTCACGGCGGCGATCTCGTCGATCAGCCGGTCGCCGAGCTGCGTGTGCTCGCGAAGCGGGAGCCCGACGTTCTCGCTCACCGTGAGCGAGCTGAAGAGCGCGCCGCGCTCGAACATCACGCCCCAGTTGCGCCGCAGCGACATCGCGTCCTCGTCATCGAGCCCCACCACCTCGCGCCCCAGCACGCGGATCGAGCCAGACTGCGGGCGTTGGAGCACGATCAGCTCCCGCAGCAGGGTGGACTTCCCGCAGCCGCTGGCGCCGGCGAGCGCGAAGATCTCACCCTCGCGCACGTCGAGGCTCACGCCGTCGTGCACGATTGCGTTGCCGAAGCGCGTGTGCAGGTCGCGCACCTCGATCACCGGCTTCGTGGTTTCGCGGGCGGCGGCCATCTCAGATCCCGAGCCGGTTGAAGACGATCGAGAAGATCGCGTCCGCCACGATCACCAGGAAGATCGACTGCACGACGCTCACCGTCGTCCTGCGCCCGACGCTCTCCGCATCGCCGGCTACCTGGAATCCCTGGAAGCATCCGACCACCGCGATGATCGCTGCGAAGACGGGCGCCTTGCCGATCCCCACCAGGAAGTCGGAGGCGACGAGCGCGTACTGGAGTCTGTCGAGAAAATCCGGAAATACCACTCCGAGCTCGCTGCGTGCCATCAGCATGCCGCCGGCGACGCCGAGGGCGTCCGCGTAGACGGTGAGCAGAGGCAACGCGATCGTGAGAGCGAGGATCTTCGGCAGGACGAGCAACTCGATCGGAGGGATGCCCACCGTGCGCAGCGCGTCGACCTCCTCGGTGACCTTCATGGTCGCGATCTGCGCCGCATACGCCGAACCCGAGCGCCCGGCGACGATGATCGCGGTCAGCATCGGAGACAGCTCTCGCACCATGGCCAAGCCGACGAGGTCCGCCACGAAGATGTTGGCGCCGTAGCGCGCGAGCTGTGTCGCTCCCTGGTAGGCGATCACGATGCCCATCAGGAAGCAGAGCAGCCCGGTGATCGGCAGCGCGTCGAAGCCCGCCGTGCGGACGTTGTAGAGCACGGTGCGCCAGCGGATGCGCGCGGGATGGGACGCCGAGCGAAGCGCCGCGCGCGCGACTTCACCGACGAACACAAGCATCTCGACGAAGCGGCTGCCGGCCCGCCAGGTGAGCGCTCCGATGCGCTCGAGGCGCGAGGGGGCGATCGCGCCGGTCTCCGCCGGCGCGATCGCGGTCGCGTCGACCAACGCGAGCAGCGACGCGTACTCGGGACGCAGCCCCTGCATCGTGACGCGGCCTGCGTCGCGCTCGAGCGCTCGCACGATCTGCCGCAGAAGCCAGGCGCCGGCGGTGTCCATGGCGCTCACGGCCGAGCCGTCGAGCGTGATGGCCGAACCCGCCGGCCAGAGCTCGCGGTCGAGCCTCTCGCCGAGCTTCGCAATGCGGCCGACGGTCCAGTCGCCGAGGCAGCGCACTTCGCCGACCGTCACCTCGACATCGGCGTCCACCTGGGACGCCGCCGGCGATCTCTCCGGAAGCTCGTTCCCTGCCTGCACGTACGTGAGCCTAGCCGTGATTCCTGCGAGCGACGTTCGCGCGGGGGTCCCCGCGGCGATGGCGCCAGGAACCCGCCATGGGCTTGCGGGGGCGCCGATCCGAGCCAATGCTCGCTGGATCGCTCGGGCCCACCGGGGGTCTCGATCGCAGGGAGTCGCCGCGATGAGCGCCGCAGCCAGCCCGTGGCTCGAAGCGGGACCGCCGACCGAGCCGGCCCCTCCGTTCGAGGGCGAGCGCCACTGCGAGGTCGCCGTGGTCGGGGCCGGCTTCACCGGGCTCGGCGCCGCGCTCGCCCTGCGCGCGGAAGGATTCTCGGTCGCGATCCTCGAGCGCGAATTCGTCGGCTTCGGCGCCAGCGGTCGCAACGCCGGCCATCTGACCCCCACGATCGGCAAGGACCTGCCGACGCTGCTCACCTTCTACGGCCGCGAGCGCGCTCGGGCGCTCGTGAACCTCGCGCAGACGGCGATCGACCACGTCGAGCACTGGATCGAGTCTCTCGGGATCGCGTGCGAATACGAGCCGGTGGGCAACGTGATGGCCGCCGTGCACGCAAGCCAGGAGCCGCGCCTCGAGCGCGCCGCGCGCGTCTCGCTCGAGCTGGGCGCGCGCGCGGAGTGGCTCGATCCCGGACAGATGCGCAAGCGCGGTCTCCCCGAGGCCTTCACGGCCGGCGTGCACGAGGCGGCAGGAGGCATCCTCCAGCCGGCGCTCTACGTGAAGGGGCTCGCGCGCGCGGCGCGCGCCGCGGGTGCGGAGCTGTACGAGCGCACGCCCGTCCTCGGCATCGAAGACGGACCTCGGGCGACGCTGGTGACGCCGCGCGGCCGGCTGCGTGCGGACCGTGTCGTGATCGCGACCAACGCCTACACGCCCGAGCTCGGGCGGCTGCGCAGCGTCGCGCTGCCGATGCGGGTGACACTCTTTCGCACCGCGCCACTCACCAGCGCCCAGCGGTCACGCCTCGATTGGCGCGGGCGCGAGGGGATCTACACCGCGCACGAGATGCTCGAGAGCTATCGCCTGACGGCCGACCAGCGCATCGTGGGCGGTTCCAAGCGGGTGCGGTCGCGCTTCGGCGCGGGCGTGCCCGAAGACGACGACGCCGCGACCTGCGCCCTGCTCGAGCGCGTGTTTCGCGATCGGTTCCCCGGGCTCGACGTCCCGATCGAGCGCTTCTGGGGCGGCCCGATCGCCTTCAGCCTCGACTTCCTCCCCGCGCTCGGCGTGACCGGCCGCTTCCGCAATCTCTTCTACGCGATCGCGTATGCCGGCCATGGTGTGGCGCTCGCGAGCTACGCGGGGAAGGTGCTCGCCGATTGGATCGTCGGCCGCGAAAATCCGGGGCGCATCCTGCACGAACGCTGGCGCCCGCCGCTGCCGCCGGAGCCCCTGCGCTGGCTCGTCGTGCGCGCGCTCACCGGCTTGATGGGCGCCGCGGACGAGCGCGTGGACCGCCGCGTGCGCGCTGGGCAGCAAGGGCGCGGATAGACGGCTTCGAAGCCCAACGCTGGAGGAACGCGTGGCTCGCGCGGGTGGCCAACTGGGGCTCGCCCGCGGGGGAAGCCGCCCGAGCCGCCCCGGATGTGCCGCTTCCGCCTCAGGGCGGCGCGCGTCGAGCGCTGGAGGTGGTCTCGCGTGAATAAGCTGTGGGCGTGCTTAGTCTTGAAGAATGGGGCGAGGCAGGAGCGGCAAGATGAAGACGATGAAAGCGATGGCGATGGGGGTGGTCGGTATCGCCGTGCTGCTCACCGCGAGCATCGCCATGGCCCAGGTTGGGGGTCGCGGTGGTGGCCCTCCCGGCGGCGGCGTCCAGCACCGCGGTGGTGGGGCTCGCGGCGGCAACGCCCAGCACGGGAATTATCACGGTGGTGCCCCGCCCGGCGGCAGCATCCAGCACCGCAACTATCAGGGTGGTGCCTATCACGGCGGCGGCTACCACGGCGGCGGCTACCACGGCGGCGGTTATTACTACGGCGGCTGGGGAGGGGGATTCTATTACGGGCTCGGCCCCTTCTGGTGGGGCTTCCCGTATCCGTACGCGTACTATGGGTATGGGTATCCTTATCCCTATCCCTACTACGCGTCCCCGCCGGTCGTGGTGGAGCGTTCGGAGCCGCAGGTATATGTGCAGCGGCCACCGCCCGCGTCCGAGCAACAGTATTGGTACTACTGCCGCGAGCCGGAGGGCTACTACCCCTACGTCCCCGAGTGTCCCTCGGGGTGGATCCAGGTTGCGCCCCAGGCCGGACCTCCGCCCTCGACACCGCGACCCCAAAGCGAAGGAAGTCGATGATGGTCAAGCGTTGCCTGCTGCTGAGCCTGGTCTGCGTCGCGGCCTGCAGGACGCTGCCGACGGGTCCGAGCGTGCTGGTGCTGCCGGGTACCGGCAAGTCGTTCGATCAGTTCCAGCTCGACAATGAAGCGTGTCGCCAATGGGCCTCATACCAGACGGGCGGCGCGACGCCGCAGCGGACCGCCGATACCGCAGCCGTCAAAAGCGCCGTGGTGGGTGCGGCGGTCGGAGCCGCCGCGGGCGCGGCGATCGGAGCGGCCGCGGGCGCGCCGGGCCACGGCGCGGCAATCGGTGCGGGCAGCGGGCTGCTGATCGGCACGGCCTCCGGCCTCGACGCGGGAGCGCTCTCCAGCCAGGAGCTGCAGCTGCGCTACGACCACGCCTTCCTACAGTGCATGTACGCGAGCGGCCACCAGGTCCCGATGGTCGCGGCGCCTCAGCCGCCGAGCGCGCCCTACTACTACCCGCCGCCGAGCAGCAGCAGCTCCCCTCCGCCGCCGGGCAGTGGCGCGAACATTCCGCCGCCTCCGCCCGGACTGCCGCCTCCGCCGCCCCCGCGCTGATCGGCCGAGCGCGTCGATCGGCTCGCGCGACGCGACCCGCCCGTTCCGCCTGCAAAGCAGCGACGCCTCAGGTCGCGTCGAGCTCCGGATAGCAGCGGAAGATGCCTTGCTGGTTGAACGCCAGCCTGCGCGGGGAGGCGAGGTAGGCCGCGATACGCGCTCGCGTCCGCACCCGCTCGCGCAGCGCGAGCAGGCCAGGAGTCTTCTCGGTCGCGCGCGCGAAGGCGCGAGGGAACGCATAGGCCAGGCCCTCGAGCGCCTGGAAGAGCGACAGATCCGCGTGCGAGATGTGCGCTCCCACCAATACCTCGTTGCCGTTCTGGCGCAGCACCCGCTCGAAGTAGTCCAGGAAGCGCGGGAGCCGTTCCCCGACGAAGTGCGCCGCTCGCTGCTTCGCCTCGCGCTTCTGGTCCTCGTAATAGAGCGCGGCGCTGATCGGATGATGCGTGTCGTGCGCTTCGTCGACGAGATCGGCGATCGTGAGCTGGAGCTCGAGCGCGTGCGCATCGCCCGCCTCGTCGCGCGGCGCGAGCCCGTGCCGCCGCCCGAGGAAGTGACAGATCGCGGCCGTCTGCGCGAGCACCAGGTCGCCGTGCTTCAACACGGGCGGCGCGAAGATCGGGTGGCCTTCGTTCCGTCCCGCGTAGAACGCGAGCACGGCGGGGAGGCCGCCGCCCTGCTCGCGCGGCCGCCGACCGACGTCGAGGTAGGGCACGCCGGCCTCCTCGAGCACGAGGCGCACGAACTCGCCGCGCCCGGGGATGTCGGGCCAGTAGTAGAGCTCGTAGGGAAGCGTAGTCATGACGTCCTCCTGGCCGCGGCCGTGTGCGACGCCGCCGGCCATGGCGGCCCGAACAGAGCAAGCCCTACACGCGCGGGAAGTTCAAGACCGGCGTGAGCCGACGCGGTACGCTGCGCGCATGCGGAGCGCCGAGCGCGAGGTCAGCGGCCCGGGCGTGTTCGCCCTCCCCGAGCACACCGCGTCGCGCAGCCCCGCCCGGCGTCTGCTCGCTGCCAGCATCGGGCAGGCCCGCCGCACACCTCGCTGCCCAGCCACGCCGCGGCTCGATGGCCGCCTGGCAGTGGTGACGGGGGCCACGGGCGGCATCGGTCTCGAGATCGCACTCGGCCTCGCGCGGCGGGGCGCCGAGCTGATCCTGCCGTGTCGCAACCCAGCGAAGGGCGCTTCCGTTCGCGACAGGCTCCGCTGCGACGCCGACGCTGGAGCGGCCGTGCACGTCGTTTCGATGGAGCTCGAGGATCTCGAGAGCGTTCGCGCGGGCGCACGCTCGATCGAGGCGGCGGCGGCCGGGCGGCCCGTCGACCTGCTGGTGGAGAACGCCGCCATCTGGCCCACGCGCTATGCCCGCACTCGACAGGGCCACGAGATCGCCTTTGGCGTCAACGTGCTGGCGCATTTCGCGTTGCGGCGTCGTCTCGAGCAGAGTGGTCTGCTCGCGCACGCGCGTTTCGTCATGCTGACGGGTGACATCTACATCCTGGAGTCGACGTGCACCCCCGACTCGACCTGGCACGGGCGGCTCGGCGGCATGCGCGCCTACTGTCGCTCGAAGCTCGGAACGCTGTGGCTGGCGGGAGAGCTGCTGCGAAGATCGCCGCAGCTCTCGGTCTACGTCGTGCATCCCGGTGTGGTGGCCACGAATCTCGGCGGCGACGCGGGTGCACTCGGCAACCGCTTGAAGCGCCTCGTCATGATCGAACCCGAGCTCGGCGCGCAGATGCCCCTGATCTGTGCCACGCAGCCGGGCCTCGTGAACGGCGGCTACTACCACAACGCGCTGGGAAGAATGCGGCTCGCCGAGCGGGATCCGGCGCGCGGCGCGCACGCCGCGGCACGGCTCTGGGAGACGTGCGAAGCGCTCGCGGGCGCCTAGCGAGGCCGCACGCGGCAACGTCGCGACACGGGACTCCGCGGCGACCAACGCACCGCGATACACTGCCGCCGACCGCCATGCTGCAAGGCCAGGCGCTTCCGCGCTCGTGATGGGGGGGACTCGATGCTGCGGGTCGTGGGCGCGGGCGTGGGACGCACGGGAACACTCTCGTTGAAGGTGGCGCTGGAGCGACTGCTCGGCGCCCCCTGCTACCACATGGCCGAGGTCCTCGGGAAGCCGGAGCACGTCTCCCTCTGGCTCGGCGCGACGCGCGGCAAGCTGCCCGACTGGCACGCGCTGATGCGCGGTTACGCGGCGGCCGTCGACTGGCCGGCGGCCGCATTCTGGCCGGAGCTCGCCGACGCCTTTCCGGAGGCGCTCGTGCTGCTGTCGGTGCGCGACGCGGATGCGTGGTGGCGGAGCGCCAACGGGACGATCTTCCCGGCGACGGAGCGCGCGCCGAGCGACGAATGGCGCGCGATGGTCGAGGGCATGTTCGCGGCGCGCTTCACGTCGGCGATTCGCGATCGCGAGGCGTCCATTGCGGCATTCGAGCGGCACAACGCGCAGGTGCGAGCGCGCGTCCCCGCGCACCGCCTGCTCGAGTGGCGCGCGGGCGATGGCTGGGCGCCGCTCTGCGCGCGACTCGGTCTGCCAATCCCCTCGGAGCCGTTTCCGCACACGAACACCACGGCGGAGTTCCTCGCGCGACGCCCGCCCGAATAGCGACCTCCGTTGGCGGAACCGCTCGAATTCCGTGATCCCCCGACGGAAAGACGGGCAGCCGCGCCGGCTGTTCATGACGCCCATACTTCATCGCTACCGGTCGGCTACCTCGCGATGGCCCGCGTCGCGCAGCGCCGCGCGCAGCTTCGCGGCCGCGGCATCGAGCGCCTCGGGCGCCGCCTTCGCGTCGGCCTTGGTGAAGTCGAGATCGCCGAGCGACTGGATCGGCACCAGGTGCAGGTGCACGTGCCGCACCTCGAGCCCCGCGATCATCAGCCCGACCTTTTCCGGACGGAAGCTGCGTTGGATCGCCTGGCCGATCTGCTGAGCCACCCGCGTCAGGTGCTGCATCAGGTCGGGCGGGACGTCGAGCCAGTGATCGATCTCCTCGATCGGAATCACCAGGGTGTGGCCCGGACGCAGCGGCGCGATGCTGAGCAGGCCGACCGCGCGCTCGTCGCGCCAGACGAAGCGGCCCGGCAGCTCGCCGAGGATGATCTTCGTGAACAGCGACGGCACAGGCCTCCCCGCCCGAACGGCGACGCCAGTGTAGTCGCGTGACGGGCCTCGAAGGAAGGGGCTCCAGGCTCGAACGCTAGGACCTCGCCCGCGCCACCGCCTCGCTGACGTTGCCGTCGCAGGCCGCGAGCAGCTCGGCGGCTCGCTTCTCGTCGCAGCGCGAGAGCGCCATCACGATGCGCAGCGCGCGCTGGCGCAGCTTGTCCGAGGTGGTGGCGAGGTTCGTCATCAGGTTCCCGTCGACGAGGCCCAGGCGCACCATCACGGCGGTCGAGAGCGAGTGGAGCACCATCTTCTGCGCGAGGCCGCCCTTCATGCGGGTCGAGCCCGCGATCACCTCGGGACCCACCTGCGGCGTAATCGCGATCTCCGCCGCCTCGGCCAGCGGCGACCCCGGATCGCAGGTGATGGCGATCGTGCGCGCGCCCACGGCATGCGCCGCTTCGAGGCTCGCCGAGCGTGAAAGGGGTATGGCCGCTGGCGGAGATGGCGACCACGGCATCGCCGGGCCCGAGGCCTCGCTCGCGCAGCTCCCAGGCGGCGGATTCCGGGTTGTCTTCCGCGCCTTCGACGGCGCGGTGCAACGCCCGCTCGCCTCCGGCGATGATCATCTGCACGCGGTCCGCCGGCAGGCCGAAGGTCGGCGGGATCTCGGCGGCGTCGAGCGCGCCCATGCGTCCGCTGGTGCCCGCGCCGACGTTGAACCAGCGCCCGCCCCCGCCGAGCACGCACACCAGCACGTCGACCGCCCGCTCGATCGCGGGCAGCACGCGGCCCACCGCGTCGCAGGCATTCTGATCCTCGCGGTGGATTGCGGCGAGGATCTCCTCCACGCTCCAGCGGTCGAGCGAGCGCGTCGATTCGAGGACGGCCTCTGTAGAGCCCTGATCCGGCATGACCTCCCCATTTCGGTCACCGGCAACCGGGAATGAACCCCCGACTTGCCGGCGGCGCGGCGGAACCTTGGACTTCAGTATCACGCAGAAGACCCTCGAACGGCTCGAATGGCCTCGCATCACGGCGCGGCTGGCGGCCGCGGCCCGCACGCCACGCGGCCGCGCGGCGCTCACGCCGCAGCCGGATGCTGGCGCCGCGGCGGTCTTCGAGCCGAGCCTCGAGGCCGTGCGCGAGCGCCACGCCGAGACCGCGGAAGCCCTCGCGATCCTGGCCGCGGGCGACGCGCCGCCGCTCGCCGGCGTCGGCGACGTCTCGGCCTGGCTCGCCCGCGCGCGCAAGGGCGGGACGCTCGCCGGCGAGGCGCTGCGCGAGCTGCTCGGCACGCTCGCCGCGCTGCGCGAGACGGCGAGCTTTCTGCTCGCGCGCCGCGTGCTGGCGCCGCGGCTGGCCGCTCTCGCGGAGGCGGTGCAGGAGCAGGCGTCGCTCGAGCGCCGGATCGACGCCGCGCTCGAGCCCTGCCGGCGAGGTGCGCGATGCCGCTTCGCCGGAGCTCGCGCGGGCGCGCCACGAGAGCCGCAGTCTCGCCGCCGAGATCCAGCAGCGGCTCGCGCGGACGCTCCAGGATCCCGACATGCTCGCGCGACTCTCGGATGCGTACTTCACGGTGCGCAACGATCGCTACGTGCTGCCGGTGAAGGTCGAGGCGAGGGGCGCCGTGCGCGGCATCGTGCACGACGCCTCGCGCTCGGGAACCACCGTGTTCATCGAGCCCGAGGCGCTCGTCGAGCTCAACAATCGCCTGAAGCAGTCGGAGCTCGCCGTGCAGCGCGAGACGCTCCACGTGCTCGAGCAGCTTTCGCGCTCGGTCGGCGAGGCCGCCGACGCGATCGAGACCGGGATCGCGGCCTTGCAGGGCATCGACCTCGCCTTTGCGCGCGCGACGCTCGCGCAGGAGATGCGCGCGACACGCCCCGAGGTCGGCGAGCAGGGCATCATCCGCGCGCTCGGGCTGCGCCATCCGCTGCTCCCCGAGGGCGAGGCCGTCGCGAACGACGCGCGCCTCGGCGAGAGCTACCACGTGCTCGTGCTCTCCGGGCCGAACGCCGGGGGCAAGACGGTGGCGCTCAAGGCCGTCGCGCTCGCGGCGCTCTGCGTGCGCGCGGGCTTGTACGTGCCGGCCGAGGCCGGCGCGCGGGTCGATTGGTTCGATGCGGTGCTCGCCGACATCGGCGACGAGCAGGACATCCGCGAGAGCCTCTCGACGTTCTCCGCGCACATGGCCAACCTCGCCCGCATCGTCGACGAAGCCGGCCCGCGCACGCTGGTGCTGCTCGACGAGATCGGTACCGGCACAGACCCCAGCGAGGGTGCCGCCGTCGCGCAGGCCTGCCTCGAGGCGCTCGCCGATCGCGGCGCGCGCGTGATCGCGACCACGCACTACAACCTGCTTGAAGGAGATGGCCGAGGTCGACACGCGCTTCGCGAACGCGAGCGTCGAGTTCGACCCGCAGACGCTCGCGCCGACCTACCGTCTGCACGTCGGCCACCCCGGCGCCTCCTCGGCGCTGGCGGTGGCCGCGCGCATGGGTCTGCACTCCGACGTGCTCGCGCGCGCCAATCAGCTGCTCGATCGCGAGGACCGCCGGCTCGACCGCATGCTCTCGGAGCTCGCCGCGAGCCGCGCGGCGCTCGAGCACGAGCAGCAGGAGGCCGTGCGTTCGCGCGCCGCGAGCGAGGCGCTGCGCGCCGACTACGAAGTCAAGCTCGCCGCGCTCCAGGCGCGGCGCGAGACGCTCTACCGCTCGATGCGCGAGGATCTCGAACGCGGCTTTCGCGACGCGCACGCGCAGGTCGCCGCCGTCGTGCGCGAGCTCCAGAGCGGCGGATCCGCGCAGGACGCTACGCGCGCGCAGCAGCGCCTCGCCGAGCTCGCGGCCGAGCAGCGCGAGCTGGACCGCGCGGTCGGCCCGCCCGCCGCGCAGGCGCCCGCGCGACTCGCGTCGACTGGCGGCACGCGCGCGTCGGCGACCCCGTCGAGCTTCGCGGCGGCGGCAAGGGACGCCTGCTCTCGCTGCCCGACCCGCGCGGGCGCGTCAGCGTCGGGGTCGGCAGCGCGCGCCTGGTACTCGCGATGGAGCTGGTCGGCGCCGCGCCCGGAGCGCCGCCCGCGCCCGCGAAGGCGGCGGCCCTGCACCGCGACACGCTCGCGCGCATGTGCCGAAGAGCGCCACGACGGAGCGCAGCGCTGCGATCTGCGCGGCCTGCGCGTCGACGAGGCCCTGGATCGCCTGGCCGAGGCGCTGGATCGCGCCATGGCGCAGGGGAGCGCGAGCCTCGCGATCGTGCACGGCATCGGAACCGGCGCGCTGCGCGACGCCGTGCGCCGACACCTGCGCGTCGGCCTACGTCGATCGCTTCGATCCAGGCGAGCCCGGCGAAGGCGGTGACGGCGTCACGATCGCGCGTCTCGAGCCGGGGAGCGTCCGCTGAGGTCCGCGTTCACGGCGCGCGCCGCTCGCTGTCCGGAGAGCAGCGCGCCGTTCCACGACGGATCCGATCAGGTAGTCGCCCGCGAAGTAGAGCCGGCGGCCGGAGGCGCGCTGGTCGACCTGGATGCGCTCGAAGCGCGCGATCTCGCGGTAGCGCCCGACGTCGAAGCGCGGCGCGGCGCGCGGCAGGCGATAGAGCCGGCCCCACTCGGAGGCGCCGCGCGCGCCGGCGAACAGCTGTTCGAAGGCTTCCTGCAGCTCCTTGGCGAGCACGTCGTCGGGAAGCCCTTCGGCTGCGGCGGCAAACTCGAGCGAGGCCTCGAGGTGCGCGAGTCCGCGGCCGCCCGGCACGCGCCCGCCCGTCACGCCAGGCTCGAGCACCACCCGGCCGAGCGGACCGCCCTCGCCGCGCGGAATCGAGATGCACTGCGGATGCGGATGCAGCGCCCGGCGCAGTCCGAGCACGAACGAGAGAGCCGGCGCATAGCGGACGCGCGCCAGCCCCTCGCGCTCGCCGCTGCCGAGCAGCGCCCGGCGACGCGCGCGCCTCCGGCGCCCCGATCGCGAGCACCACCGCGTCCGCCTCGAGCATCCGCTCTTGACTCCGTTCGCGCACGAGCACGCGCAGCCCGGCCGCGGCGGAGCGCTCGAGCGAGGTCACCTCGACACCGGTCTGGATCATCAGCCGCGCCGCAACGGCTTCGGCGAGCCCGGCGAGGGTGGCGCGCGGCAGCCCCTGGAGCGCTTCGGCCTGCGTCTGGTAGCGGCGCAGGAAGAGCGCCCGGCTCGTGTCGGGCGAGGCGCCGAGCGATCCGATGAAGGGCGCCATCCAGCGCAGCACGACGCTTTCGCCGAAATAGAGCGCTCCGAAATCCGCGAGGCTGCGATCGTCGAGCGGCGCCGCTCGCTCCGGCGCGTCCGTCGAGCTGCGGCGCATAGCGCGCGAGCAGCCGCGGCAGACGCACCAGCCGCGCCGCGTGGAGGCGCCGCACCCCGGGAATCGCTGCGACACCGAACAGCCCGCGCGGATCGATGGCGTCGATCCGGCCGCGGTAGACCTGGGCGGGAACGACGGGTCGCAGCGGCAGCAGCTCGTCGCGCAGCCCGAGCTCGTCCACCCACGCGAGCAGCTCGCGATCGGCGCCCGAAATCAACGCGCCGGCCGGCTCGAAGCGGAAGCCGTCGAACGCATCGCTCACCGCCCGGCCGCCCGGGCGCGCCGCGCGTTCGAGCACGCGCACGTCGAAGCCGAGGCGCGACAGGCGCCAGGCTGCGCCGAGGCCGGCGATCCCGGCGCCGATCACGACGATCCTGCCGTGGGGTCGTTCCATGTAGCTGCCGACCTCGGCGAGCAGGCGCTCGAGGCGGGGGATCACGTCGAGCAGCGTCTCGAAGGGCTCGAACGGGACGCCGCGTCCCGTCAACTCGCTCGCGAGCGAATCCTTCGCGAACGCAACGTCCGCGGCGAGCGCGCCACACAGGTCGGAGACGCGGCCGTTGCCGATGTGCACCAGCGTCGCTCCCGGGTGAACGCTGCGGAAGGCCTCGATGCGTCCACGCTTGCAGGTCCCCGTGCCGCAGCCGCAGCTCGGATTGGGATGCGCTCCCACGATGCGCCAGCGGCCGTCTTCGTAGCGCAGATGGTTCGCCTCGAAGGCGAAACGAACGCCGTGCAGCGCTTGCAGCCGGTTGAGATTGTAGTCGAAGCCGTCGGAGAGCACGCGGAACGGCAGCCTGCGCTCGCGCACCAAGCCACCAGCGCGGCCGCTCCGGGATCGAGCTCGATCGTGCGCAGGAACGCCTCGAGGCCGGCCTCGGAGAGCGGCAGGCGGTCGAGGATCTCGAGGTTGTACTGCCAGGCCGTGATTTCGCCGCGCTCGTAGCGCGCCCAGACCGCCGGGCGGCGGTCGCCCGCATGGATCTTCGCGAGCGTCGCGCCCACGTCCTGCACCGAGAACGTGCCATCGAAATCGCAGAAGATGGCGAGCGGAAAGGCGCGCCGCATGCGAAACAGCGCGCTCGCGTGCGGCGCGAGCGACACGCGCAGCTTCCCCGCGCTCTCGGCGCGCGGCGCGGGCGACCCGAGCAGCGGCTCGGGCGCGAGCGCGGGCGGGCTGAACCCCAGCGCGCCCGGGTCGAGCTCGCGGGTCGCCGCCGCGTCGCCCGGGTTGAACAGCGCGAGCGTGCCGCCCTCGGCGTCCGCCGCGAAGACCGTGCTCGCAAACTCGCCCGCGAGGAGCGCCGGCGCCCTCGCCAGGCTCGGCAGGCCCAGGCCGTCGACGGCGCGGGCCGCGGCGAGCGTGTCGCGGACGAGATCCCGGCCGGCGGCGTCGAGCGACCTCCAATCGTCCGAGAACACCAGCATGCCGCCGGTCACGGCGATTGCGATCGCGAGCGTGCGCGCCTCTTCGAGGGAGAGCTCGGTATCGCGCCGGCGCGCCATCAGACAATCCGGGTCGTTCAGCCACAGACGCCGGTGCATCCACGCGCGCGCGAGCACGCTGCGCACGGCCGAGCGCGTGGAGGGCAGCGTCTCCTCGATGCCAGGGATGCGGATGCCCGGCTCCGCGCGCCAACGCGGCGCGACGTCGGGTCCGATGCGCATGCCGTCGACGACGCCCACCGCCGCGCCGAGTGGACAGCCGCAGCCGAGCAGGAAGGCGCCTTCTCCGGCTCCCGCGCGCACGGCGTCGAGCCCGACGCGCAGGCGCTGCGCGCGCCCGAGCCCCGGCTCGTAGGCGTCGGCTTGCATCGCGGCCGTGTAGAGGAAGTCGAGCTTCAGGTAGTCGAATCCCAGCGCCCGCAGCGCGCGAAAGACGGACGCCAGGTGCTCGCGCACCTCGTGCCGGCTCGGATCGAGCACGTAGACGGAGGCGTCCGGCTCCACTTCGGGTGCAGCAGCCCGCGCAGCGGGACGCCGCCGCTGCGCAGCAGCCAGTCGGCGTGCTCGCCGAACAGCCGGCTCTCGGCCACGACGCAGAATGGCGCGGTCCAGAGGCCCGCCGTGAAGCCCGCCGCGCGGATCTCGGCGGCGAGCGGCGCGAGGCCGCGCGGGAACTTCTCGTTGGTCTCGAGCCAGTCGCCGACCGCGCGCTGGTAGCCGTCGTCGATCTGCATCAGGTCGACGCCCAGCTGCGGGCGCGTCGCCGCGAGCGCCTCGAGGTTGCGCAGCACGTCGCTCTCGTGACGTCGTGGAAGAAGTGGTACCAGCTGCACCAGCCCGCCTGGAACGGACGCGCCGTGCGCGCCGCAGCGAGCCGGCCGTGCGCATCTGCGAACGCCTCGAGCAGAGCGCTCGCGTCGAGCCCGAGCGCCACGCGGACGCGCTCGAGCGGCGCACTTCTCCCGGCTCGAGCCTCGCCTCGACGGCGAGCTCGGCTTCGATCAGCACGTCGTCGCCGTCGCGCCGCGCGTAGAGCACGCCGAACGCGCGGCCCCGCTCGAGCACGCCGGCGAGACAGGCGGGTCCCACCGGCGACTCGCCGGCGACGAACGCGAGGTCCGACTCGTGCCAGCCCACGCGGTCGGGCGCCGGCGCGCCGAGCGCGTGGTGCATGCCGCGCAGCCACGCGCCCGACGGAAAGGGCGGCTCGCCGGCGTCGTCGAGCGCGCGCGCACCGGTGAAGGACCACGATTGCCAGCCGTGGCGCAGGAAGCGCAGCGAGGCCGAGCCGGAGCGCTCCAGCGGAAACCGAGCACGACCGCGCCGAGGAAGACCGGACGCGGTCGCCGCGTTGCGCACCACGACGTCGAAGCTCGCGTCTCGGCGCCCGCGTCGATCGGCGAGCCGCAGCTCGAGGGGCCGAGCCGCTCGCGCGCCCGGCGCGCGCTGCCCCTCGCGAAGCGGGGCGCCGCACCGCCGGCGCTACCGTCTCGCCCGCGCGCCCGCCGGCGAGACGCGTCGGCCTCGAGGCGGCCCGCGGCCGTGTGGCTGGGCGACGACGCGAGGGCGCCGGACATGAGCGCGGAGTATAACGACCGAGGGCGAGCGACGCGGGTCCGCCGCGCGCCTCGCGCGCGGCTCGAGCGGCGCGCCCGCCGCTCCTCCTCGACGGTGCCCTCGGCACCGAGCTCGAGCGCCGCGGGCGCCCGACCCGGCTTCCGCTCTGGTCGGCCGCGCGCTGCTCGAGCGCCCCGGAGCAGTCGCCACGATCCACCGCGACTACGTCGCGGCGGGCGCGGAGGCGCTCACGGCGAACACGTTCCGCACGCAGCGCCGCACGCTCGCGCGCGCGGGCCTCGGAGCAGCGGGCCGGCGAGCTGACGCGGCTCGCGGTCGCGCTCGCGCGCGAGGCGGCGCGCACGGCGGCGCCGCGAGGTCTTCGTGCTCGGCTCGCAGGCTACCGCTCGAGGACTGCTACCGGCCCGATCTCGTGCCGGACGACGCGTCGCTCGCGCGCGAGCACGCCGAGCAGCCGGAGCCTCGCGGCCGCGGGCGTGGACGCGATCCTGGCGAGACGTTGAACAGCGTGCGCGAGGCCGCCGCCGCCGCGCGCGCCGCGCAGCGCGACGGGGCTGCCTCTGCTCGTGAGCTTCGTCTGCGGCGAAGGCGCGCACGCTCCTCTCGGGGAGCGGCTCGGGCCGGCCTCGAGGCGGTGCGCGCGCCGCGCCCGCTCGCTGTCGGCGTGAACTGCGTGCCGCCGACGGAACGTCATGCTTGTCCAGCCGTTCTGCCGGCTCTCCCGGCCTCCCCTTCGGCTGCTATGCGAACTCGGCGCCCCCGACGACGTGACGGGCTTCCGGCGCAGCGACGAGCTCGCGCCGGA
>CAWAXD010000007.1:0-326605 GCA_963785985.1 uncultured delta proteobacterium
GAATCAGTCAGCGCGCACGTACGTCCCAATTCTGAAGTCCGAAGATGAGATACCGGCGATCTCCTGGGGCCGAGATCCGGGTTCCCAGGCTGCGGATTCTCAGTTCATTACGCCCCGGTTCAAGCAGCAAGTCCCAGGTGTGTTCCTGACCATGGTTACATTGGAAGGTCCCGGTCTCACCCTGGAATTTCCAGATGTAAGTTGTCAGGTTCGGTTTGCCTATCAGCGCCGCTTAAAAGATGCTCTCACGGCCTGGGCTGAGTTGTTGACGAGTTCGAGGGCGGCCTCGCCCGAGGGTCCGTCTGCCCATCGCCAATACCTCCCCTCGCCTCTTTCCAGAGTCGAGAACCCCCAGCCAAACGCCAACGTCAAGGGCGCCAGGATCTGGTCCATCTCGCTCTGCTGCGCCAGATGGGCGGTTCCAATGACCATGTTCGGCGAGGCAACCGTGCCGATGTATGCCCCATGGACATATTGGAATCCCAGCTACGTCGGCACGCGCGGCGCCGGAGTTGGGCGTTTCGTACACGAGTTCAGAGCCCGGCAAGTCGCGGTCCGTCACAATCGTCACTCGGTCGGCAGTTCGTCTTGTGCCAGTTCCCTTTAGCTCCGAGCTAAGGAGCAGAGCCGAACTCGCTCGGCCCGGGAGCCACAAGTGCTCGCAGTAGATGAGCGCGGGGTGCTCCTTGGAGATGTTTTCGCCCAAATCATTTGGTGTACGGACAAACCTAAACTTATGCTTAGTACGAGCCTCAACATAGCGGGACCAGTAGTATTGGCTGGACCAGGCATCGGGATCGATATTCTGCCACAGCGTGGGTGCCAAAATGGTAGCCCCGGCGGGAAGCCTATTCAACGCCCCGCTTCGACAGAGCAGATCCACCAGTTTCCATTGCCGGGAGTTGTTGGCCAGCAGAGTATCGATCCGGTCATTAGCGATGCTGCCGGTCAGCGTCAGCGCTGCCAGCACGAACGCTAGGCCAGCGTTCGCCATAGCCTGGAGGGCGGGCCGGCGGAGCCGGTGGACGGAAATCAGGCCAACCGTGAGAAAGCCGCAGAACGCCAGATATTGGAAGTATCCAGGCAGATAGGGGCGCAGGGACCAGTCCATGTTGGCATGCTTCTGGGTGAGTTCAAGGGGAATCGGCGCCAGCAATCCAGCCAGCAGCGCCAGAGAGGCTGCCGCGCCCAGCCAGCGCCTGCCCGGCAGCGACTCGCTGTCCGTCCCGGCTCTGTACCTTGCCGCGAACAGCACCAGCGCGGCCAGTCCTATCGCCTGCAGCAGCCCGGTCACCGACAGGTTGGCAAGCAGCAAGTCGAACATGGCGGTGGAACTCCTGGCGGAAGCATTCCACTCGGCCCACGGAAGGTGAACCAGATTCGCACCGGGCAAGGACTTTAAAACGTTCTGCATAACACCGGAGACCAAACTCCCGGGATCAAACGGAGCGAGGGCGGAGCCTTCGTAGTAGGACGGGTGCAGGAATCGGTACACGACGTATACTCCGGACCAGGCCGCGAAGACGCCGAAAATTGGTAGGACTCTCCGGAAGAACTCGCGCCAGCCTCCGGTGTGCGGTCTACCGGGCAGGTCAGCGGCTACCGCGCAGATGGCGATGAGAAAGAAGGGTGCGTAGAGCGCCTCATAGAACAGGAGCGACCCCAGGATCATCCCGAGTCCTGCCGCTCGCCGCAGAGCCGAAATCGCGTATGGGGCGGTTGGTTTGCGCAGGGCGGCGACGTAGAGGCCGAGACCGCCAAAGAACAGCAGGACTGGCATTTGGTAAACCACCAGGTGGGCCGTCAGGGGATGAACAGTGGGCCATTGCGGAAGCAGGCAGAGGACCATTGCGGCAAAGAGCATGCCCCCCAGAAGGTCCAGGTAGAGGCTTAGGAACCATGCCATGGCCCCAATGGTTGCCATCTGCACTAACACAACCAGAAGCGTGCGCAGTACGGCCGAGTGCGTAAGATAGGGCAGGACGAAGAAGAAGAAGTTAACGTAAAAGTACGGTCGTCCTTGCCAATCAGCGTACAAATCGGTGTCATGCCAATAGGGAGTCCATCCTTTCGCTTTGATCCGCTCTGCCAGGGTGCCCATGTAGATATCGTCACCACTGGTGAAATAAAGCGGGAAAACGCGCGAGGCTTGCACCAAGATGCAAACCAGGGCCAGAAAGACAAATGCTACGAGGAGCGTCCCCTTATTTAATCCCAAGAGCGTATTGGAGGAATGTGCCGCCTCTGGAGGCTTCCTAGGCGAATTCATCAGCTGAGCCCTAGACGAAAACGCGTTAGCTTACCACAAAGTCCCGTTCGAACGGGGGAGTGGTGTGTCTGTATGCCGGTCTGGGGCGGCGGCTGTTGCAGCGGCATGAAGGTGGTCGGGGCGAGTGGATTCGAACCACCGGCCTCCTGGTCCCGAACCAGGCGCTCTACCAGGCTGAGCCACGCCCCGACGACTCTTTCAGTCTAAAGCCTGGGCTTAGAACTTGTTGAGTTCGGCGACCACCGCGGCCAGGCCCTTCTTGCGGTAGAGTTCCGTCAGACGCTGCTCCTCGGGGGACGGGGCCACCACGCGCGCCAGCTTGGGATCGCTCAGCGCCGCGCGGCTGGGGACCCAGACCGACCCGTCCGCGAATTCCACCTGGCTGACGAAGCCGATCATGCCCGGCGATGGCCAGCGGACGGCCGGGGGCGCCCGAAAAGCGCAGGGAGGCATCCTGGTACACGCGGCTTTTCTGGCCCGGCGCCAGGTTCAAGTCGGGGTCGGAGGCCGGCACCGAGCCCGCCATGTAGCTCTCGCCCGTCGGTGTCCCGGATGATCCAGCCCACCTCGAAATACCGCACCGGCCGGTCGGAGCGGTTGCGCACCTCCAGGCTGGGGCCGCGGGCCTCGTTGCCCGCGACGCGCGCCGTGCCGCCCACGGGCTCGACCGGCGAATCGGGCATCGCGCAGGAAGGTGAATTGCACCTGCCGCTCGGCGGCGACGTTGGTGGCGCGCCCGCCGCGCGCGACCTGCACGTCCAACCGCGGGCTGATCGGCCTGCCGCGCCAGGCTGTCCAGAAGCGTCCGGCGCAAGCCCTTCCTCGCCTTGCGCCGCCAGCACGGACTTGAAGTGGCGCCGGTCGCGCCGCGCCTCCATCTCCCAGGCGGTCATGGTGCGCCGTGAGTTCAGCTTGTTCGGGGCCGTAGAACGACAGGTCCTCGAACAGCACCCCGTCCAGGCTGACCTGGACCAGCGGGCCCGGCGGGAACAGCGGCCGCAGCAGGCGCAGCTCGACGCGCACCGGGAAGGTCTCGCCCGGGCCTACGTTCAGGCTCGGAACCGACACCGACGCCTTGCCGCCCGCCGTGACCTCCTGCGCCGTCACCAGCAGGGTCACGCCGCGGACGCGCCGCGGGCCTGAGTTGCGCAGCGAAAGCGACGTGTGCAGGTCGATCACCATGGCGCTGCCGCGCGCCGAGGCCACCGAATCGCCCATGTCGGCCGAGACCACCGCCAGCGGGGAATCCTTCGGGAAATCGATTCTGAAGGACGAGCGCGGATCGAGCGCGGGCTGCTGGGCCCGGGCCGCCGAGAGGCCCAGCCAAAGAAGCGACCGCCGCTCTACTGCGCATAGACATTGTGAATCGTCACCTGTCCCGGTTTCTGCGTCCACGTAACGGGCGCGCACCGTTCCCTGGGCATTGACCGCGTAGGTCACGTCCCCGGCCCCCGGGTGCCGCAAGCTCAGCATCCGGTCGCCTTGCCTCAACTCGATCCCTCCGGAAGTCGCTTCAATGAGAGTGCCCTCCACCCAGGCCGTCTTAGCTGCGTTGAGGGCGCGGCATCCCGAGCCAGACGCCGATCAGCAGCAGCGCGACGACGGGCACCACCAGCGGCGCCAGGATCACCGCCCGCTGCCAGCGCCGACGCGCGCTCCGCGTACCGACCGGACCGACGCATTCGCCCGCGGCCAGGCCCACGCGGATGTTGGCCTTCATTTCCGCCGCCAGCGCGGTCCCAGTTCACTCGCCGGGGCATGTCCCCGGCGCGAACCGCAAGCTGCTCCCGGAACATCTCGAACTCCTCCACTCGCCGGCGGCAGCGCGCGCACCCCGCCAGGTGACGGCCCATCCGCCAGCGCGTCCACGCGCCCAGTTCGCCACCCGCCAGCAGCGCCAAGCTCGTCTCAGCAGGATGGCTCATGACTTCCTTCCCTTCGACGTAGCGGCGGAACTTCACGCGGGCGTTGGCGATGTGCGAACGCACCGTGGCCTTGGAACAGCCCAGACGGCGGGCGACCTCTTCGGCCGGCAGTCCCTCCACGTCGCGCAGCACCAGGGCCAGCCGCTCGCGCGCGGTGAGCAGCCGCAGGCCGTCCTCCACGTAGGAACGCCGCTCGGCCCTCAGCAGCAGTTCCTCCGGGCCGTCGTAGACCGGGGTCTGGTAAGCGGCTGGGGTGTGGCGTCGAGGGAGGTGAAGCTGACACGGCCGTGACGCCGCAGGAAATCGATGGCGGTGTTGGTGGCGATTCGCGACAGCCAGTGCGTGGCCTTTTCCGTGTCCTTGAGCTGGCCCTCGCGCTGCAGGGCCTTGATGAAGGCCTCCTGCGTGAGGTCCTGCGCGTCCGCGACGTTGCCCACGATCCGGTAAATCATCAGGAAGACCCGGCGCAAGTTGTCTGTTATGAACCGGTTCTGCCTGTCCAGGTCGTCCTGGACGACACGCTCGGCGGCCTCGCTCATGAGCATCCGCCAATCCTGGACAGCGGTGAACATGCGCCTACAAGGGATGACGCCAAAGCGTAGCAAACGTGGAGTCGAATCGCCGGGCGCTGGGCGTTCATACTGTCCATCCGAACCCCAACGGGCTAGAATGCCTCAAGGGCTGCAATTCCTATTATGAGGCCAAATGAAACTGGCAGAACGGATGAATCGCATCGGTGTGGAAACGGCGTTCGACGTGCTGGTGCGCGCCCGGGCCTGGAAGCGCAAGGCCGCCGCGTGATTCACCTGGAGATCGGAGAGCCGGATTTCCCCACGCCGCCTCACATCGTCGAAGCCGCCAAGCAGGCGCTCGACGACGGCTGGACGCATTACGGCCCCACGCAGGGCTAGCCGGAACTGCGCGAGGCGGTGGCCGCGCTACATCGGCCGCACCCGCGGCATTTCCGGTCGGACCCGCAGCACGTCTCCATCGTGCCCGGCGGCAAGCCCATCATCTTCTTCCCGATGCTGGCGCTGCTCGAGCCGGGCGACGAGGTGATCTATCCCAACCCCGGCTTCCCGATCTACGAATCCATGATCCGCTTCCTGGGCGCCATGCCGGTGCCCATGCCGCTGGTCGAAGAGCGCGGCTTCGCGTTCGACCTGGACCGCTTGCGGGACAGCCTGCAACGACCGCACCCGGATGCTGATCCTCAATTCGCCGCAGAACCCCACCGGCGGCGTGATTTCCAGCGGAGGACATCGAGGCGATCGCCGGAATGGTGCGCGAGCGCGACCTGATCGTGCTGTCCGACGAGATCTACACGCGAGATCTGGTACGAGCGAGCCGCCCGTCTCCATCGCCAGCTTCCCCGGCATGCAGGAGAAGACCATCATCCTGGACGGCTTCTCCAAGACCTACGCCATGACCGGCTGGCGCATGGGCTACGGCGTGATGCCGACCTGGCTGGTGGAAGCGGTGAACAAGCTGATGGTGAACTCGAATTCCTGCACGGCCAGTTTCACGCAGCGCGCCGGCATCGCCGCGCTGGACGGGACCGCAGGACGACGCGCGACCGCATGGTGGCCGAGTTCCGCCGCCGCCGCGACGCCTTCTGCGCCGGGCTCAATCAGCTTGCCCGGCTTCCGCTGCGCTTCTGCCCGGCGGCGCGTTCTACGCCTTCGCCAACGTGCGGGGGACGGGACGGAACTCCAAGGATCTGGCGGACTGCCTTCTCGACGAAGCCGGCGTGCCGTGCGTCGATGGCACCGCATTCGGCGCCTACGGCGATGGCTACCTCCGCTTCAGCTACGCCAACTCCCTCGAGAACCTAATCGAAGCGGTCGACCGAATGCGGCTCTTCCTGCTCGCGCATCCGATGGTTCAAGCGACTTGCTGAGCCCGGTAGCGGCCCAGGATCCCTTCCATCTGGTCCTTGAGGCGGAGTTTCATCTTCTTCAGACGCACCTCCTCCACTTGCTCCTCCGGGGTCAGATAGTGGCTGGCTGACATCGCCTCCAGTTTCTTCTTGTAGCTCGGAGTGTTCCAGGGCCAGACGGCGGAACTCGTCGTTGGTTTCCATCAGATGCGCTTTTAGCTCATCTTGGGTGATTCCCATTCAACGTTCTCCCCTGTGAGATTGTCGTCGCTTGATCGTAGGCTCGGCAGGTATGCTTCACTTCTCTCATGTACTCAGAAGCGCGCGGCCTGGACCCTACTGCCCGATCTTCAACTGTGAAGGTAGCACGATTGAAACCGCATGACAATACCGTCTTCAGGGGGGGACTTCGTAGTAGCTTTGCCGTACTCCGACTTCGGTGAATCCGAGCTTCTGGTATAGTTTACGGGCCGCAACGTTGGAGGACCGCACCTCCAGGAACAGCGCACCGGCACTCCAGCGCCAGCTACCTCGTCCGACCAGCGCCGTGGCAACCCCCGACGGCGCGCCTCGGGGGCCACCGCCAGGTTCAGGATCTCAGACTCACCTTCTCCGACCTCGCGGTAGGCCAGGAAGCCGGACGACGCGCCGGCCACTGCGGCCACCAGGCAGCCTCCGGCGAGGTAGTCCCGGGGGCCCAGGCGGAGGCCTCGGGCGAGGCGGCCTGAATGGTCTCGATCGCCCCCAGGTCCTCCGGGGTGGCCTCGCGCACTACGATGGCCGATCCCAGCAGTTCAGCCCACAGCGTCCTCTGCCGGAAACCTAGCTTTCTCCAGTCGAAATGCCGCTCGGCGTGCAGGCGGGCGGCGCGGGCGAGGTTCCGCCGCAGGGCTTCGTCGCGCAGCAGCCGCCGCAGGCCCGTCGGCGAACGCCGCCGGATCGTCGGCCACCCACACGCTGGCTCCGTGCTCCAGCCCCAGGCCGGCGCAGCCGGAGCTGGTCGATACCACGGCGCGCTCCATGGCCATGGCCTCCAGCACCTTGATGTTGGTGCCGGCCGAGACCAGCGTCGGCACCACGACCAGGTTCGCCTCCTCGTAGAGCGGGCGCACGTCGCGCACGAACTCGAGCATGCGGATGCGGTCATCCGGCGCGGCGCGGCGGTCGGCCGCGGTCACCAGAAGGTCAACGGGTCCGGGCCCAGCCACCACGGTCAGCGTCATGTCCGGGAAATTCGTCACGCACGCAGCGGCCACACCTGCTCGGTGAAGAACCGGTAGGCGGTCACGTTGGGGAAATGACGGAAGGAGCCGATGAACAGCAGCCTCTGGCCGTGGCTCTCGGCGACAGGCCGGTAGCGCTCCAGATCCACTCCGTTGGGGATTTCGCGCACGTGCGGGACTCCCAGCATCCCGGCGTCCTTTTCGCGACATGGCCACCACGCGGCGGAACGGCCCGAGCACCTTGCGCTCGTAGCGGCGCCAGCGCGCCAGGTCCCACCAGGCGGCGGGCGTCGGTGTTTCCGGTAGACCTGCTGGTACAGGTCGAAGGTGACATCGTGCTCCACCAGCACGTCGCCACCGTAGGAGGCCAGTTGCGTGTACTCGACCTGGAGCAACTGGATCGAGTACTCGGCGGCGCATCTCGTGCCAGCAGCCTGCGCATGACCGGCGAGCGATACTCGCAGACTTCGGGCGGGGCCAGGCTGGACCAGCGCGGCTCGCGGTAGCGAGGTTTGGGGACCAGGATCACCTTGGCGCAAAACTCGAGCACCGGTTCCGGCTCAAGCGGCTGGCCGTCTTCGGTGAAGGCGAACAGGAAGATGTCGAAGCGCCGGGCCGCTTCCCGCAGCAGGTTGAAGATGCGCACCGCGCCGCCGTGCGAGAGCGGGTAGGGGAAGTAGGGCGACAGCACGGCGACGCGCGGACGTTGCCTCGAAGCGGGCGGCCCTCCAGCACCTGGAAGGTGGTGGGAACGACGACCGGTCCTTCTTCCATGGGCACAGCCACCAGGGCCGCAGGAAGATCCGGTCCAGAGGCACGCCGCGCAGGAACAGCCAGGAGGCCACCAGGCTGCGCAGCCGGAGGTGATGACGCTCCAGGCTCGCGTTGTAGGCCAGAATCCGGCCCGGCGCCAGCAGGAATGCCGCCCGCCGCAACGAGCGGTAGGCATCATCCGCCGGTGAACAGCACCGCCGCCTGCCCGATGCGCAGCCGCCGGAAAGCGCGGCGAAGCTGACGGTAGAGTTGCCAGGCGGAGCCTGGCGTCAGGTCGATCGCCGGGCAGTTCTCCCAGCCTTCCGCCTGGGCCCCCACGCGGACCACGAAGTGACGGCGCTCCGGCACCAGCCGCCGCAATCTCCTCGGCCATGGCCCGAGCCGGCTGCGCCGCGCCGGAGAGGAAGCTGACCACCACCGCTTCGGGCTCTTTGCCCAGGAGGCCAAAAACGAATCTCTTCAGAGCTGGTTTGAGTGCCGTCACCGAGGCTCGCCGGGTCAAGTGGAGTATGCCATAAGCCGCCACGGGCAGACGGCCACGATGACGAAGACGGGCGCGTAGCCGTACCTGTCAATCATCGCTCCGATCAGGGGCGAGACGACAGCCTGCATGGCGCCGTAGGCGCCCGTCAGCAGCGAGACGCTGAAGGCCGCCCGCGCACCGCCGAAGGCGTCCAGCGGCATGGTGTAGAGATTCACGCTCCAGGCGGTGATCGAGAAGAAGCTGAAGCGATATGGCCACGATGGCCCAGCCGGGGCCGGGCATCAGGGGAACGGCCGCGGTCGCCAGCAAAGCCCAGCGCCTGGCCAGGCAGACGCGGCGCCGGGCCTCCAAGGCTTCGAGACCCGCGCCGATCCACCGCAGCGACAGCCATCCGCCGAAAAGCCCGCCGGCGTAGGCGAAGAAGTTGGGGACCGGCGCGAGCAGGTTCGCTTGGACCAGAGTCGCGCCATGGGCCTCTTTCAGATAGAGCGTGGTCCAGTTGCTCCACAGCGTGTACACCGGCATGCTGACGACGTTGGCGGCAACGAAACCCCACAGGCGCACATCGCGGAGCAGGGATGCGACACCCTGCGGCGCGGCCCGCGGCCGGCTCCGCCACCGGCGCCTTCGCGAGACGCCACAGCCAGAGCGGAATCCAGCACAGCCCGGCCAGGCCCGTGAAGATGAAGGCGGAGCGCCACCCGTGGCGAAGCGCGAACCAGGTGGCCAGCGGCGGCGCGAGGATCGCTCCCACGCTGAGGCCGATCTGGCTGACCGCGTTGCCGAGCGCCCTCTCTTTCGGCGGCAGGTACGGTGCAGCGCCTTGCCGACCGCGGGCACGCCGCATGATTCGGCGGCGCCAAGCACCGCCCGGCAGGTCATCAGCCCCGGCAAGCCTCTCACAAATCCGGTGGCGACGCCCGGCCAGCGACCACATTCCCACCCCCACGCTGATGCTCCGGTTCAGACCAAAGCGATCGATCGAGCAACCGGCCAGCGGCGAGGAGACCGCGTAGGCAATCGAGAAGACGGCGAGCACCTGCCGTAGCCGGCGTTGGAGAGGTGGAACTCCGCGCGCAGCAGCGGCGCCAGCGCGGCCAGTATCTGGCGATCGAGGTAGTTCAGGGTGGAGGAGAGCACAAACACACCCACCACCACCCATCGCAGGGGGACGGGACTTCTCACTCAGGGAAACTCTATCACGGCGGCTTCTCCAGCCGTGCCCAGTTTGGCATCGGGCTTGGAGAAGTATTGGATCACGACCCGGCGCGCCGGCTTCTGGGGACCGCACCCGAAGGCCGCAGCGCCACCGCTGATGTCCAGCTTGGCCGGATCCGGGACCAGCAATCGCGGGAGTTTCTTATCGGGCGTCTCGATCACCAGCCGCGCCTGCTTCCCCAGACAGATCCACCTGGCGGAGCACGCCCTGCGCCTTGCCCTCGGGACTGCGGGTCGTCCCACCACGGCTCCACCTTGCCCGAGGCAGGGGGAATCGCGGGATGCTCCTGGTTGGCCTTGTCCAGAGCGGCCTGGATGGAAGCCATGCGACTTCTGCTTGCAGCGCCTCGAGTTCGCGTTTCTCCTCCTCCGCCTGGCGCTTCTTCTCGGCCGCCTCCTGCTCCTTGCGGCGGACAACGGCCTCCGCGCGGATCACTCGCAGACGATCGCGTTCCTCGCGGACTCTCGGATGCCAGCTTGGCTGCCCTGTCCAGAAGCTGCGCACTCCTGGCGGCATCCGGCTCCCGCTGGGCCATTTCGACGAGCGGCGCCATCCATCGCGGATTCAGCTTGGCCGCTTTCTCCAGGGCGGCCACGGCCTTGCCGTGATCCGGTTCCAGGCGGGCGTATTCGAGCCAGGCGCGGGCGCTGGTGCTGGAGGCCTCGACGGCGCGCGCGAACAAGCCGAGCCCTTCGAGCGCCTCCGGCGAGGAGGGAGAGTCTTTCAGAATCGCTTCGTAGGCGGCGCGCGTCTTGGTAGCGTCGGCCAGAAGCACGGGGACCCGGGCGGCCTCGACGGGCTGCTCCTTGAACTCCTTCTCCGGGTCGATCGGCCGGCGACGCAGGGGCGTCGTCTGGAAATTGCCGGCGCGGAAATAGGCGTCCGCCTCCTTGTCGATCTCCGACGGGGACTTGCCAAAGGCGTTGCGATAGGCGGGAGCGGGGTCCACTCCGCGTTCCAGGTTAAAGATCAGAGTGCGCAGCCTGCCGTAGTAGTCCGGCGTCACCCCCAGCATGTGCATCTTGGCCCAATTGCGGTTGCGCTCGGCCTGGGGCGGCGGCGCGCCGAGGATCATCTGGGACCCCTTGAACTCGACCGTGGAGAAAAGGTCCGCCAGGCCCTGCTCCACATCATCGGGAAGCCGCGCCGGCCCGGACTCGATCAGAATGCGCGCGCATTCACGCAGCAGCGCGCGGGACAAGGGTCCCTCCGGCCGCGCCACGCCCGCGAAAGCGTCGCGCGTCAGAGTGGGGGCAACTTCCGGCGCCGATCGGGACACGACAATTCGAATGGGCCAGACCGGGCGGAGGTCGGACCTGCCGAGCAACTGTTCCACCCCGTAGCGGAATTGCTCGAGCTGAAACAGCCGGTCGCGCCCGGCGCGCGGGCCGGCGTTGGTCGCGACCTCGAACGGCCCGGAGCGGAATTCAATCCACCGGTCGGCGGCGGAGAGCGCGCAGGCGAGCGAGAGTACGGCGACAAGGCGATGCATCCCTGACTTGTATGATAGGCCAGCTGGCCGTTTCCGATGGAGTCCGCCGTTGTAGTACCCTGATCGTTAGGGGCTGCCGGGGCAGGCGATGTTCACTGGGACGCCTGTACCTCGCTACCACACTCAGACAGGGACAAGGAGATACAACCATGAGGATGTTACTGAAGGTTCGGATGCCGCACGAGCCCTTCAACACGCTGGTGCGGCAAGGCAAGGCGGGTGCGATTCTGGGCCGGATCCTCGATGACATCAAACCCGAGGCTGTCTACTTCTCGGAACAGGACGGCAAGCGCGGAGGGATTTTCATTGTCGATGTCAAAGAGCCATCGCGAGTTCCGTCGATTGCCGAGCCGTTTTTCCTGCAGTTCAACGCCGAGTGCCAATTCCAAATCGTCATGTCGCCGGAGGATTTGAAGAAGGCCGGTCTGGACGAGCTGGGCAAGAAGTGGGCCTGAGCCAACGGCCTCAGCTTAGCGCCGGGGCGATTGAATTGTCTTCGAGCCCTGTGCGTGCTATACAGAAATTGTCTAGTCCCGCACTGGGTCGCTTTGGGAGAAAGAGGAAAAGTATGGCGTATGTAATTGCAGAACCGTGCATTGGCACCAAGGACACCGCCTGCGTGGATGCCTGTCCGGTCGACTGCATCCATCCGAAGAAGGACGCGGCGAACTTCGAGAAGGAAGAGATGCTGTACATCGATCCCGTGGAGTGCATCGATTGCGGCGCATGCGTGCCGGTTTGTCCGGTCTCGGCCATCTTCCCCCTCGACGATCTGCCCGAGAAGTGGGCTCATTTCACGGCGAGGAACGCCGCCTACTTCGGCAGGTAGCGCCGGCGACGTTCAGAAAGGACCTTCTAACATGGCATCGGAGAACAACGGCAACAAGGTGGTTTGGTTCCTGGCGGGCGCCGCCGTCGGCGCGGCCATCGCCCTGCTGTACGCCCCGCAATCGGGCCGCGAGACCCGCAGGTACATTCGCAAGAAGAGCGGACCAGGGCCGCGAGGCTCTGGCGATGCCGGCAAGGAGATTCGTCGACCGCGGCCGCGAGTACTACGACAAGGGCCGCAAGATGGCCGAGGAAGCCGGCGAGCTGCTGGAGCGCGGCCGAAGATGGTCGACCGGCTGAGCGCAGCCGGTCCACAGATCGTGGCAGACGTCGATGACACCCGAAGTTTCTCAGACGCGCAGTCCCTGCCCGCATTCCGCAACGAACCGTACGCGGATTTTTCCGTCGCTTCCAACCGCGCGGCCATGGAGGCTGCCTTACGCGACGTCCGCGGCCAGTTCGGCCGCGAGTACGAATTGCTGGATCGGCGGCGAGCGCTGAAGACCACGCGAGAAGCTGGTTTCCCGAACCCGTCTCACCCCGCGCGAGGTGGTGGGCGTTCACCAGATGGCGTCGGCCGCCGAGGCCGCCGCAGGCCGTCGAAGCGGCGTTCTCGTTCTTCCCCGAATGGAGCCGCACGCCCGCCGAAGACCGCAGCCGGATGCTGCTGCGCGCAGCCGAGCTGATCCGCCGGCGCAAGATGGAGTTCAACGCCTGGCTGGTCTACGAAGCGGGCAAGACCTGGCCCGAGGCCGAGGCCGATGTCTCCGAGGCCATCGACTTCTGCGAGTACTACGCGCGCGAGATGTTGCGCCTCGCCGGCCCGCACCCCATGCTGCACCTGCCCGGCGAGAAGGACGAGCTTGTGTACCTTCCGCTGGGCGTCGGTGTGGTCATCGCGCCCTGGAACTTTCCGCTGGCGATTCTGGTCGGCATGACCACCGCCACGCTGGTCACCGGCAACACCGCCGTCATCAAGCCCTC
This sequence comes from uncultured delta proteobacterium, assembly GCA_963785985.1. Classification (GTDB taxonomy): domain Bacteria; phylum Myxococcota_A; class UBA9160; order UBA9160; family SMWR01; genus DATBRV01. The sequence goes on from CAWAXD010000007.1 coordinate 13,078, forward strand.
CAGCGACACGCCCACCATCGCCGCCAAGTTCGCCGAGGTGCTTCTGGAAGCGGGCTTCCCCGCCCGGAGCTTCTGCCTGGTGACCGGCTCCGGCTCGCCGGTGGGCGACGCCCTGGTGCAGCACCCCAAGACGCGCTTCGTCTCGTTTCACCGGCTCGCGCGACGTCGGCCTGCGCATCAACGAACTGGCCGCCAAGACCGCAGCCCGGCCAGATCTGGATCAAGCGCGTCATCGCCGAGATGGGCGGCAAGGACGCCATCATCGTGGACTCGGAGGCCGACCTGGACCGCGCCGTCGACGGCGTGCTGGTCTCGGCTTACGGCTACCAGGGCCAGAAGTGCTCGGCCTGCTCGCGCGCCATCGTGGACGCAGAAGGTCTACGACGAGTTCCTCGACAAGCTGACAGCTAAGGTGGACGCCCTAAAGTCGGACCCGCCGAGGACCCGAGCCAACTACATGGGTCCTGTTATCAACGAGAAGGCGCGCGCGGACGATCCACGAGTACATAGACATCGGCAAGAAGGAAGGTCGCTTGGTGACCGGCGGCGGCGCTGTCCCCGGCGACGGCTACTTCGTCAGACCGGTGATCATTGCCGACGTCGGACCCGGGCCAGGATCTTCCAGGAGGAGATCTTCGGGCCGGTGCTGGCCGTGAGCCAAGGCGCGCGACTTCGAGCATGCGCTGGAGCTGGCCAACGACACCGAATACGGCCTGACGGGCGCCGTCTTCACCAGCAACCCGGAGAAGATCCCGAGGCGCGCGAGCGGTTCTACGTGGGAAACCTCTATTTCAACCGCAAATGCACCGGAGCCATGGTCGGGGCGCATCCCTTCGGCGGCTTCAACATGTCCGGGACGGATTCTAAGGCCGGAGGTCCCGGACTACCTGCTCCAGTTCATGCAGGCTAAGTCCATCGCAAAGAGAATTGGCTGAGGAAGCCGCCTTCGGTTTATAGTAAGTGCAAGGAAGAGCGACTTAGGCTACCGGTGTTTCCACGTGAATGAGCAACGGCAACTGACGGCGGAAGACGAGAGCGGGACCGCCGAGGAGCCACTACCGAGAGCTGTTCGAGAACGCCGCGACATCTTGTCTACACCCACGACCTGGAAGGCAGGATCACTTCCGTCAACAAGGCCGCGGAGCGGATTGCGGGCTACAGCCGCGAGGAAGCCCTGAGCATGAACATCCGGGAGTTGCCTGGACCCGGAGTCGCGGGAACTGGTCATGGAGATGATCCGCCAGAAGCTGGGCGGGACTCCCCAGATCACCTTCGAAGTGACTCTCCTCACCAAGGACAATCGCAAGGTGGCGCTGGAGGTCGGCACGCGGCTGCTGTTTCGGCAAGGCGTCCCGGTGGGAGTGCAGGGGATCGCCAGGGACATCACGGAGCGCAAGCGAGCCGAAGCCCTCGAGCGGGACCGCAACCAGGTACTCGAGCAGGTAGCGGGGAATGCCCCTCTGGAGGAGGTTCTCTCCCGGCTGTGCGCGGATGGTGGAGGGACAGCTTCAGCGGCGTGCTCTGTTCGGTTCTGTTGCACAGAGCCGGAGACGCTCGGCGCCGGCTAGTTCCCGGCGTTCGCGGAGGCTCCGAACGCGCGCCGGCGGGCGGCTGCTTGGCGTCGGTTGCCGGGCGGATTGACGTGCCAGCGAGCCGCACTGCGCCTACCGCGATCTGCTTCTCGATCGGACTTGCAGACCTGCTGGTCGCTCCCGATCCTGTCAGGGGACGACCGGCTGCTGGGCGCCTTCCTGCTTTACAGCCAGGGCGCCGGTGAACCCGGCTTGCGCGAGCGGCAGGTGCTTAGACGCGGCGCGCCACTTGGCCGTGGTGGCGATCGAGCACGAGCAACTTACCGACCGGTTGGCCTACCAGGCGCGGCACGACGCGCTGACCGGCCTTCCCAACCGGATCCTGTTTGAGGAGAAGATGCGAGAAGGCCCTCACCGATGCGCGCCGTCACAACTGGCTGCTGGCGGTGCTCTTCATGGACCTGGACCGCTTCAAGCAGATCAACGACACGCTGGGCCACGCGGCTGGGCGACGTGGTGCTCGAGCAGGTCGCGCAGGCGTCTGGAGGAGTGCCTCCGCAAGGGCGACACTCTGGCGCGGCTGGGCGGCGACGAGTTCACGCTGGCCCTCACCGGGTTGAGTGAGTCCCACGACGCCTTGCAGGTCGGACGGAAGCTGCTGGATTCGCTGCGGGATCCGTTCAAGATCGAAGGCCACGAGTTGTTCCTGACTGCCAGCATCGGCATCAGCCTCTATCCGCGGGACGGAAAGGACGCCGTCGACGCTGCAGCAGGAACGCCGACAGCGGCCATGTACCGCGCCAAGAACCGCGGCAAGGAACGGCATCGAGTTCTTCACCGGGGAGTTTGGCAGCGCCGCTCTGGAGCGCTTGGAGATCGAGAACACGCTGCGGCGGGCGATGGAAAACTCGGGAGCTCGAGCTGTACTACCAGCCGCAGGTGGACATGAGCGGCAACACTGGCGGGCCTGGAAGCCCTGCTGGCCTGGCGCCATCCCAGGCTCGGCCTCATTCCTCCCGCGCAGTTCATCCCGGTGGCGGAGGAAAGCGGCATGATTGTTCCCATCGGCGCCTGGGTACTGGCGGAGGCCTGCCGCCAGAACGCGGCTGGCAGACGGGACGGTCCGGCGGGTAAGAGTGGCGGTCAACGTCTCGCCCATGCAGTTTGACCGGACTGACTTCGTCGAGACCGTGGCCCAGGCGCTGGCCCAGAGCGGCCTGGATCCGTCGCTGCTCGAATTGGAACTGACCGAGAACGTGGTCATGCGGGATCTGGACGGAGTCCGCCCGCCAGATGGACAGGCTCCGGGCACTCGGGGTCAGCATCTCCATCGACGACTTCGGCACGGGCTACTCGTCGCTCAGCTACCTCCGGCGCCTGCCGATCGACACGCTGAAGATCGACCAGTCGTTTCTGAAGGAGGTCGATAGGGACGCCAACACCGATCCCCCCTGGTGCGAGCGATCGTCTCGCTCGCCCACGGACTCGGGCTCACCGTGGTGGCCGAGGGCGTGGAGACGCAGCGTCAGTTCGACGCACTCCGCGGGGTGGGTTGCGACAGGTTCCAGGGCTACCTGCTCGGCGAGCCCTTGCCGGCGGAGGCTGCCGGGCGTTTGCTGGCGGAAACACTTTACCGCGGCAGCGGGAACAAGGAATGATGGCGGAGTTCGACAGCCTCCATCGTTTTCTTCGGTGCGCCCGCCGGCGGGCGTTGGCCGCCGTGCTGCTGGATCAGGGGTTGCTGGCAACCGGGGCCGCGCTGGCTGGTGCGATTCTGTTCCTGGTGCTGGCAGCCAGATCCTGGAGTGGTACTGGCTGGCACTCCTGTTGGCCGGGGGGTTCGCGCTCGGTCTCCACCGTATGCTGCGCCGCATCCCGTCTGAGTATCGCGTGGCGCAGGAGGTGGACCGGCGGTTGGAACTCGACGACCATCTGGCCACCGCTACTACTTCGCCAACCCCGCCGCGAAGGGTCGCGGATGATGGGACTGCGGGAATTGGTTCTCCAGCGTGCCCAGGAGTTGTGTGACACGATCACCCCCACGAGCGCCGTGCCGCTTCACGCACCGCGCTCGGCGTATGCAGCTCTGGTTCTGGCGGTGGTTGCGTTGGCGCTGTTGGGCATACGCTTCCGGATTCAGGGCGGCCTGGATCTGCGGTTGCCGCTCATGGTCCCTCAGGTGGGGATCTTCCGGTCCGATGGCTCAACGCCAAACTACGGCCGGCGCTCCCGCCGCAGCGGCTTCGGTGATCGATGCCGGTTCCGCACCTCCCATTCGATCCGGAGCGGCACCCCACGGGATGGCGGTGCGGCTCAGGTTGGGCCGGACTCGCTGGGGCGAGAGAATGCGATTCGACCGTGGAGCGGTGGGCAGACGGGTGAGGATTCGGGTCTGCTCGATAAGATGCGGGACGCGTTCGAGAACATCCTGGCCAAGTTGAAGAGCGCGGACGACGCCGGCGAGACCGCCCAGACAATCCCGGAGGCCGGCCGGACCGGCGCTAAGAATCAGCGGGAGACCGGCCAAAGGGGCGAAGTCCCTCAAAATGGCACGCCGGAGCGGGAGCCTCACGGCCCGATGAGCAGGGCGATCTGACGAACTCGGATGGCGAGATGGCGCAGGCGGTCCGCGGACGCAAGAGCGAGCGCAACGTGGAACAAAGCTCGGGTGGCGGCGAAATCAGCGGCATCGGCAAGGGCGAAGGCGACAAAGCGATCCGGGAGGCCGAGCAGTTGGCGGCGATGGGCAAGATCAGCGAGTTGCTGGGGCGGCGGAGAGCCAGCCTGACTGGCGAAATTATGGTGGAATCGCCGCCCAGCAGCCAGCAAGCCCTGAAGACGCTCGCGCAGGCGCTCGTAGCAGCGCGCGCTCTCCTTGATCGCGAAGGCCTGCACCGTGCGGCCCTGTTGGTTGAAATGCCCCGTGCGCGCCACCACCACCTTGTCGCCGGCGGACGGGCGCGAGGCCAGCGTGCTGCCGAGCAGGCGCGCGCGGCCCGGGACGCGCGTCGACACGACCGCCGCCGCCGCCGCGTCGCCCCACAACACGGCGGCGCTGCGGTCGCTGTAGTCGACGGTCTTGGTGAGGCTGTCCGGAGCCACCAGCAGCACGAAGGGCGGGAGCTTTTCCGGATCCATCAGCGAGAGCAGGTGGATCTGCACCAGCAGGCTCGTGCAGGCGGAGTTCACGTCGAAGGCCGGCACCTCGAGCCCGAGACGGGCCGCGACGTTGCAGGCGTCGGCCGGCGACACGAAATCCGGCGCCGAGCTGCCGGCGATCACCATTCCGATCTCGGCGCGATCGACGCCCGCTCTCGCGATCGCGATCTCCGCCGCGCGGCGGCCGAGCTCGGCGGTGGTGTAGAGCGTCGCCTCGGCGGCTCCGCGCACGTCGCGGTTGCGGGTGGTGCGGATGTAATCGAGCGGAAGCGCCGTGCGCCGCGCGCGGATGCCCACGCGCTCGAGGATCCACTCGTCGTTGGTCCCGATGTCGAGCTCCTCGAGGAAGCGGTTCGTGATCTCGTTCTCGGGATGGAAGTGCCCGAGTCCGTGCAGGAAGAGCGTCACGAGCTCGCCCCCGAGATGTGCTCCCCTCCATCCACGCGGATCACCTCGCCGTTGATCCAGGCGGCGTCGTCGAGCGAGAGCAGGTAGATGGCGTTCGCGACGTCGCGCGGCTGCGTGAGACGCCCGAAGGGGTTGCGCAGCCGCGCCTGGGCCTTGAGCACGGCGCTGCCCGGGATTGCGGCGAGGGCGGGCGTTTCGGTGACACCCGCCTGGATCACGTTGCAGCGCACGCCGTAGGGCGCGAACTCGACCGCGATCGAGCGCGCGACGGCCTCGAGCGCGACCTTCGCCGCGGAAACCGCCGCGTAGCCCTTCCATGCGAGCGTGTTGCCCTCGCTGGTGAGGCCGAAGACGCGCGCGTCGCCGGCGAACAGGCCGCGGGCGTGCAGGTCCTGCGTCCAGTCGAGCAGGCTCGTGCCCATGCTGTAGATGGTTCGCGAGAAGTCTTCGGCGTCGAGGAAGGCGCGCGCCGGGTATTGCGGCGGGGAGGCCACGGCGTGCAGCTCGTCGAGCCCCTGTGCGAAGAGTTCGTCCGCGGCCGCCACCAGACGCTCGCGCGGGATGCCGAGGGAACGGGCCAGTGCGCCGCGCGCGTCGCCGCGGGCGTGCTCGCGCTCCTTCTCGGCGACCAGCAGCTTCAGGTTCCCGAACGCGACCGAGTGCAGCAGCACGCGCACGCGGCCATTGCCTCCCAGCGCCGCCGCCAGCTGGTCGAGGATCTCGCCGCGCTTGGCGGCGTCGAGGGCGTCGGCGTTGATCGTCAGCACCTGGCCGCCGAGGCCGCGCAGCTTCTCGAACTCGGGCTCGATGCGGGCGAGCTGCGCGCGGCGGTCGCGGTGCACGATGCACAGGTGCATGCCGTGCTCGGCCAGCTTGTGGGCCGTGGCGAGGCCGAAGCCGCTCGAGCCGCCGAGGATCACGGCCCAGCTCGCGTTCCCGAATTGTGTGGTCATCCACCCTCCAGATTTCCGCGCTGGGCTGCGGCGCCGAGCTGCGAGCCGGCCGGCGCGCGGCCGGCGGCTCGCTCGAAGTCGTCGTCAGGGGAGGTTAGGCCGCGCCCCCCGGCGCGCCCGGCCGCGCGCGTTGCGAGCCGACCCGAAACCGAGCCAATGGTGACTGTGAGTCATTTCTCTGTCAACGCCGCCGCGAGGCCAATCCAGCTCGGAGCGTCGCAGAGATCAGCCGCTTGCGGGAGGGGAGTTACCGAGAAATTACCGAGACTTCACACGCCGACTCGCGTCGGCGGATGGCGGCCCAGATGGGCCTCTCGCGAGCGCACTTCGCGAGCGCCTGGAGGCGCAAAAATATGCAAGGCCGGGGGTAAACCGCCCCGTCCGACGTCAGCAGACCGACAGCACCTCGGCGATTCCCTGCTCGAGGCAGGCGACGAGCGTCTCCGGGTCCCGCACGGCGGCGCGATCCGAGGCGACCCCGATCTGGCAGGTCCCATCGTAACTGAACAGTGTCACGTTGAGGGCGGAGCCCGAGAGCGGCCCGAAGCCGATCATGCGCTCGACCAGCGCGCCGCTCGCGAAGACCGGATACGGCGGGCCGGGCACGTTGCTCGTGACCACGTCGATCGCCTTCAGCATCGAGCCCAGCAGATCGACCGCGAACATGCGCGGCAGCCGCGAGATCACGGCCGACACGTCCTCGGTGAGGGCCAGGGCCGGCTCTCCGCGCTGCGCCGCGACACGCTGATGGATCGCGCGCATGCGCTCGCGGGCGTCGACGATGCCGACCGGCACCTCGAAGCGAGCCGGGGCGAACTGGTTGCCCGCGCGGCTTCCCGTCTCGCCCTCGCGCAGATTGATCGGCATCGTCATGCGCAGCTCTTCGACGCCCATGCCGTGGTGCTCGTGATGGCGGCGCAAGCCCCCCAGCACCGCGGCGACGAAGGCGTCGTTCAGCGTGCCCCCGACTTCCTTGGCCGCGCGCTTGAGGCCCTCGAGCGGCACTGCGAGCGCGTCGAAGTGGACCCCGAGCGAGCGCCCGCGCAGCAGCGGGCTGAGCGGCTCCGACAACGGCCGCAGCATGCGCGCGAGCGAGCCGGCAATCTCGCCGGCGCGGCGCAGGCCGCCGCGGGGATCGCGCAGCGCCTCGCCCGCGCCGCGCCGCAGGGCGCCGAGCGCGCGGCTTCCGAGCGCCGCGTTCTCTCCCGCGCGATGCCGCAGCGCGCGCAGCGCCTCGCCGAAGGCCGAGCTCTCGCTGTGCTCCTCCAGCACGCAGGGCTCCGGCGCCGCGCGCCCCGGCCGGCCTTCGCGCGTGCGCTCGACCAGGCTCGAGGTCATGCGCACCATGCCGACGCCATCCGACACTGAGTGATGTAATTTGAGCAGCAGCGCGCTCTGCCCGCCCGCGAGCCCCTCCACGCGGTAGAGCTCCCACAGCGGCCGATCCTTGTCGAAGGCCTGCATCGCGATCGGCGCCGCCAGGTCGAGCAGATCGCGGAGACTGCCGGCGCCCGGCGCGCGCAGCCGGCGCTCGTGATAGCCGAGGTCGAAGTGCGGATCGAGCTCCCAGCGCGGCGGCGCCGCGCCGAGCGGGTCGAGCACCACGTGCTGCCGCAGGCGCGGCACCTTCACGAGCGCCCGCTCGAGCGCCTGACGGAAGCGCGCCTCGTCGGGCAGACCGTCGAGCACGATCACCGACAGGATCGTCGAACGCAGCATGGGATCGCGTTCCATGTTCCACATCAGCGCGTCGCTCGCGCTCATGCGCTCGTCGTAGTGGAGCTCGGAGCCCATGCTGGACCGCGCCAGTCTATCACCCTTCGCCGACGGCCGGCGCCCGGTCTTCCGGGGCCGGGTGGTCGTCGCAAGCGAAGCGCGCAGCGAGCCGAAGGCGAGCGAAGTCTAAAGACGCGGCGTCGGCACGCGGATCGCCGGGAACTCGGTGCCGCCGTCGATCTGGAAGACCTTGCCGGTCACCCAGCCCGCGGCGGGCGAGGCGAGGTAGAGCGCGCAGGCGGCGATGTCCTCGGGCGATCCCGGCCGTCCCATCGGTGTGTTTCGCTCGAACTCGCGCCGCAGCGCCTCGTTCGTCAGCACCACCTCGAGTGCGGCGGTATCGACACCCCCCACCGAAATGGCATTCACCCGGACCCTGGGCGCGAGCTCGGCGGCGAGATTGCGCGTCATCTGGTTGAGCGCCGCCTTGGCCGCGCCGTAGGCGACGAAGCCGGTCTGCACCATGTCGCTGGCGCGCGAGGAGATGTTCACCACGGCGCCGCCGCCCGCGGTCTCGAGCATGCTCGGGACGGCGAGGCGCGTGAGCAGGAACGCGCTCGTCACGTTGAAGCGCAGCGCGGCCTCGAAGAAACGCTCGCTGGTGTCGAGCGCGGGGCGCGGGCCGGTGCCGCCGGCATTGTTCACGAGCAGGTCGAGGCGCGCGAACTCGGCGAGCGTCGCGGCCACGAGCGCGCCGAGCTGCTCGCTCTTCGTCACGTCGCACACGACGGCGAGCGCGCGGCGTCCGCGCTCGCGCACCGCGGCGGCGGTGGCCTCGATGTCCGCGAGCGTGCGCGCGGCGCACACCACGTGCGCTCCCGCCTCGGCGAAGGCCAGCGCGATGCCGCGTCCGATTCCCTTGCCGGCGCCGGTCACGATCGCGACCCGGTCCGTCAGCTTGAAGCGATCGAGGATCACGCGCCCGCTCCAGAAAGGCGCCGCGCTGCGCGGCCATGGTATGCCGGAAGGTCCAGATAGGTCCGGATGCCCGGCTCGGCCGCGCACACCGCCGGGATCGCGTTCACGCAATGTTGCGCCGTCGCGACGATGCCGGGATTGCGAGCCAGGCCGGCGGCGACGGATTCCGGGTGGAGGCCGTGGAACGTGGTGAGCACGTTGGGATCGCCGCTGATCTCCACTTCGAAGCGCTCGCGACCCTCGCCGAAGCTCCAGGCGGGCTCGAGATGCTCTTCGCCCATCAACCAGTTCACGCGCGCGGTGACGACCGGCTCGCCGCGCACAGTGCCCTGCCACGTGAAGCGCTGCGCGGCGACGCGGCCGGGCGGGATCGGGCCGATCGGCGAGGGGATCGGCTGCGTCGCGACGGCAATCTCCTGCAACGCGCGCCGCTCGGGATCCAGCGCGAAGCCGAGCCCGGCGGCGAGCATGTCCACGGATTGCAGGAAGCCCGCGCCGAGCAGCTGGAGCATCGGGCTCTCCCTCGCCTGCTCGGGCGTCCGGCCGAAGCCCATCACGTCGCCGATCACGTTGGGTGCGCCATAGCTGCGGATGTCGGACCATTCTTCGGCGCGCACGTGCGTGATGGCGCGAGACAGCGCGGAGATCACCAGCGGAAAGCGCTCGGTGATGCCGCCCGGGTGGATGCCGGTGCCGTGCAACGTGACGCCGCCCGCACGGCAGGCGGCCTCCATCTCCGCGACCGTCTTGCTCGCGAACGGGTAGAACCAGCCGAGCGGCGTCACCACGTTCTTGCCCGACGCGAGCAGCCGCGCCACCACGCCCGGATTTCCGATGATCGGGCTGTAGAGCACGCAGTCGGCGGGCAGCGCGAGCAGGGCATCGACGTCGCGCGTGGCCTTCAGCCCGATCGGCGCGCGGCCGATCAGCGGGCCGACGTCGACCCCGTCCTTCTCCTTGCTGTGCACCCAGCAGCCGACGAGCTCGAGCTCCGGGTGGTCGAGAATGCCCTCGATCGCCGCGCGGCCCACGCCGCCGGTCGCCCACTGGATCACGCGCAGCGTCACGCGGTCGCGCTCACTTGCCTTCGAAGCGCGGCGGGCGCTTCTCGAGGAAGGACTTCATGCCCTCGCGGAAGTCGCCCGTGCGGAAGAGCGGCAGCAGCTGCAGGAACACGTGGTGCACGTGCTCGTCGAAGGCCTCGGAGAGGCCCATGCGCATCATGCGCTTCGCTGCCTGCACGGCGAGCGGCGCGTTGCCGGCGATCTCCTCGGCGAGCGCGCGGGCTTCCTTCAGCAACAACGCGTCGGGCACCACGCGCGAGACGAGGCCGAGCTCTAGACACTGATCGGCGTCGAGAGTGCGGCCGGTGAAGATCAGCTCCGCCGCCTTCGACCAGCCGATCAGCCGCGGCAGCAGCCAGGTGCCCCCGCTCTCGGGCAGCACGCCGCGGCGCGTGAACGCGGCGGCGAGCTTCCCGCTCGCGCCCGCGATGCGCACGTCGCAGCCCAGGGCGAGATCCATGCCGTAGCCGGCCGCGCCGCCGTTCAGCGCACAGATCGTCGGCTTGTCGATCTCGTGCAACACGATCGGCGGCGCGCTGCGCAGCTCGAGCGAGGGCGGCAGTCCGCTGCCGCCGCCGATGCCCGAGCCCGACGCCGCGTCCTGGAGGTCGAGCCCGGCGCAGAAGCCGCGCCCGGCGCCCGTGATCACGATCGCGCGCACGTCGCGGTCGCGATCGCACCCGATCAGCCGCTCGGAGAGCTCCGAGAGCATCGGACCCGAGATCGCGTTCAGCCGCTCCGGTCGATTCAGCGTGAGCAGGGCGACCCCGCCCTCCTTCTCGAACAACACTTCGCTCATGCGCGCCTCCATACCTTCTTGTCCTGGCTGCCGAACATCTTCGAGAGCTCGACCCGCTCGGGATCGATGCGGATCAGCGTGTAGTTTGGATCGGTCGGGCCGCCGGGCCAGAACGCCGACAGGTCGTAGTCGATCACGTCCCACACGCGCTTCTTCTCGGCGGCGTCGCCGACGCTGCGCGCGCGCCCGCGCACGAGCACGTGCACGAAATCGGGCGGCGCCACCTGGAACTGCACGTCGACGCGCGGATCCGCCGCGATCTCGCGCGTCTTCGGGGTTCCGGTTCCGGTCGCGAACCACAGCGTCTCGCCTTCCCAGGTGGGATGCACGATGCGCACGCGCGCTCCGTCCTTCGACTGCGTCGCGAGCGCGCACCAGATCGCCTTCTTGGTCGCGGCCTCGACGTCGCGAAAGAAGGCGGCTCTGTCTGCGTTTCCGATCTTCGTCATGCTCTCGGCTCCTGGATGGGATGCGGGGATCGCCTCACGCCTCGAACACCGTCGGCTCGTGCACGTAGGCGCGTGTCAGCAGCGTGACGAAAGCCTCGTCGTGCAGAGGATCGGCAGGCGGTGTGAACGCGATGCCGCGCGCTCTCAGGTCGGAGGCGAAGCGGTCGACGAGCTGGTCGAGATCGAGCCCTCCGATGCCGGCCGCGTGACGCCGACGCTGCTCGGCGTCACGGTAGACGTAGGCCTTCCACGAGACGCTGATGCGCAGCGCGTCGAAGCGGATCTGCGCGCGCGTCGCGCCGTCCTGGCGGATGGTCCAGGCGTCGCCGCCGTCGTGTTCGAGCGTCGTATCGAGCGTCATGCCGCCGAGCATGCCGTCGCGCCGCGCGCCGACGGGGCGCACGCGGTGATACATGCGATCGTTGTCGCCCAGGATCGCCGTGTTGTAGAGGTCGCCCTCGTGCACGCGCGGCGGGCGGTCCGGGCCGTCGGGCCAGTAGGTGAAGCCGCCGTCCTTCCCGCGGTAGAACCAGGCCACGGCCGTCGCGATCTCGACCCTCTCCTTCTCGAAGAGCCGCGAGTGGCCCATCACGGCGAGCAGCCAGGTGGGGTAGCGCCGGCGGTCGACGCCGACGAACGCCGGGACGTCGGTGTGTCCGCCGCCCTGGTCGAAGGGGAGCTGCCAGGTGATGTTGCTGTACACGCCCCACGGATCGACGAGATCGCTGCCGAACAGCTTTGCCGCGGCTTCGCGGAACCGCGGGTTCTCCAGGATGGGCTCGATGCCCGCCACGCGAGCGTCCGCGGTGGCCCAATCCGCCCGGAAGTTGGGCGCGATGATCAGCTGCGCCGGGCCGGACTGCGCGCGCATCTCGGCGCCGCTGCGGAAATAGCGCTGCACCGGATGGTGCGGCGCGGTGCGCTCGAGCAGCTCGCGCACGAGACCCGGCTCGTCGAGGGCCGGGGCCAGCGGGATCGGGGGGCGGCACGCCACGGACACGCCGGGCAGGATAGCGCGGGAGCTTCGCGGGCCAGGCGCTTGGCAAGCGCGTCCGCTTCCTGAATCATCCGCCACCGATGGCAGCTGCGTTCGGCCTCGTTGTCTTTCTCGCGTTGCTCTTCGCCGCCGCGAAGTTCGCGCCTGGACAGGAGGTCGAAGGGCGCGAGGAGCCCGACGGCACGCGCTTCCGCTACCGGATCAACGGCATGCTCGTATTCGCCGCGGCGAACCTGGTGGTCGCGACCGGTACGCTGGTCTTCGATCTCTCGCTGGCGCCGCTGATCCGCCATTTCTGGGCGCTCTTCGCGACGGCGAATGGGGTTGCCTTCGTGCTGGCGATCTGGCTGTACCGCCGCGCGCGCGCGTCGCGGCCCGGCCCGACCACGCTCCAGGAGAGGCTCGTCGGCATCGAGCGCAACCCGCGCGTGCTCGGCGTCGATCTCAAGATGTGGGCCTACGAGCCGTCGCTGATCGGCCTCGGGCTGCTCGTCGCCGCGTTTGGTTATGCGCAGTTCGAACGCCACGGCCAGATCACGCCGCAGATGGGCCTGTGGCTCGTCGGCTGGTGGCTCTATCTCGCGACGCACTATGCGCAGCAGGCGTTCCTGCTCTCGATCTTCGACGTGATCGAAGAGAAGTTCGGGCTCATGCTGTTGTGGGGAGATCTCGTCCTGGTTCCCTTCTTCTACTCGATCGGCGGCTGGTGGCTGCTCGAGCAGCGCGAGCCGATGTCGCGCCGGGCCCTGCTCTCGATCGGCGTGCTCTACGGAGTGAGCCTCTGGATGTTCCGCAGCGCCAACGCGCAGAAGTGGCGCTTCAAGCAGGATCCGACGGCGGTGATCTGGGGCGAGAAGTCCGAGGCGATCGCGGGGCGCCTGCTGATCTCGGGCTGGTGGGGAATCGGCCGGCACCTGAACTACACCGGCGAGATCGGCGTCTATCTGGCGCTCACGCTGGCGACCGGCTTCGGAAGCTTCGTGCCCTATCTGCTGCCGCTCTGGATGGTGGTGCTGCTCGGGCACCGCGCCGCCCGCGATGACAAGCGTTGCCGCGCGAAGTACGGCCCGCTGTGGTCGGCCTACTGCGCGCACTCGCGCTTCCGCATGTTCCCGTTTCTCTATTAGTCCCGGCCCGTCAGTCGAGCAGGTCGAGGATGTCGTCGTTGCTGGGCGCCGCGCCGGCCCCGGACGCAGCTCCGGCTCCGACTCCAGCTCCGATGGCGACTTCGCTCGACACGTTCGAGCTCCCCGTCTCGGTGTCGCTCTGGATCATGCGGTCCGCTTCCTGCGCCAGCTCGTATGCCGTTCGCACCGCGAAGCGCAGGAGGGCCGTGTGGTTGCCCTCCGTGTGGCGTCCGTTGCGGATCAGCGCGGCGAGGATCCGGCTCGCCGCCTGGACGACCACCGCCTCGCTCGCTTGCAGCTCGAGTGCTCCCTCTGCCCGACGCACCGCCATGGCGACCTCCCCATTCACTCGGGGGTCTCATCGGCAGACGCCGGCCCGAACTCGACCGCCCCCGCCCCCGGGCGCGCCCCAGCCGTTCCAGCGGACCCGCGGGAGCGGCGGGGCTGGCGCGGCATGGGGATGGCGGAGCCGGGCACGCGAGCCTGGCTGGCGCGGCCATCCGGCGGGGCGTGCTCCGGCGAGTATCCTATCGGCGCCGTGCCCGTCACCGACGCAACGCCCATCGCTGCGAACGCGCTCGCGAGCGTCGGCGTCTACCGGCGCGAGGTGCACGCATCCGTCGCCCGCATCTGGGAGAACGTGCTCGATTGGGAGCACCTGCCCTGGCTGCACTCCGAGAGCTTCAGCCGCATCGCGTGCGAGCACGAGGGGCCTTCCGGTTGGCGCGCGCGAGTCGGCCTCGCGCCCGCCAGCTCGAACATGGAGATCCTGCTCGAGCTCGAGCTGGAGCGTCCGGCGCTGCGCTACGTGGCGCGCACGCTCGATGGGCCGGGCAGCGGCACCGAGATCTGGACGCGGCTCTCGCCGGTTGCGCCCGATCGCACGCAGATCGAGGTCGAGTTCCTGCTGCCGGGGATTCCCGCGGCGCGGCGTGAGGCGCTCGGGCGCGCCTACGTCCGGCTCTACACGCTGCTGTGGGATCAGGATCAGTCGATGATGACGCGCCGCGAAGCCGAGCTTGCCGCGCGGGCCCGCAGCGAGCGGAGCACGCCCGCTCCATTGCCGCTCGGACCGCTCGCCGCGCTGCGCCCGCGCCTGCCGCTGACGGTCGCCCTCGGCGGCCGTGGCTTTCGCGTGGTCGAGATCGAGGGGGAGCTCTTCGCGCACGCAACGCAGTGCCCGCACCGGCTCGGGCCCCTGGAGGACGCCCCCATCGTGGCGGGCGGCGTGAGCTGCCCGTGGCACGGCTACCGGTTCGACGTGCGCACGGGCCGCAGCTGTGAAGGGCGTTCGCTCCGGCTCGCGCCTGCGCCGCGCGTGCACGTCGATCCCGTGAGCGCGCAGGTCGAGCTGCGCTTCGAGAGCTAGCGCCGGACGGCCTCCGCTGGAATCTGCACGCGGTAGATCGCGAAGCTGCGGCCAGGGGTGACGTAGCGCGGCTCGAGCCAACCGGGATGGTGCTGCGCCGTCTGCGTGAAGATCTGCGCGGAGGGCAGCGCCGTCCACTCGACGTACCACGCGATCCCCGCTTCGCGATACGCGCGCGCGAGGTTGCGCTCCACGTCCTCGCTGCGGGCGCGCGCTTCCGCCGGCACCGGCAGGATCGTGAAGCGGCTGGCCGTGCGGCTCGGGTCGTATTCGAACGCCACCGGATCGGTGTCGGGCCAGAAGTAGTGCCCGCGCCGCCCCGTCCCCATGAACAAGGCCTCGGAATGCGACGACGCGATCAGCTCGTCCGGCTGCGTGTGCTCGCGCAGGAAGCGCTCGACGTCGCGCAGCTCGCTCCAATCGATCGTGAGCTCGCGCGCGAAGAAGCTCTGCTCGCTGCTGCGAAACAGCCGCCAGGCCTCGCCGAGGAAGAGTGCGAACACGGTCGCGTACACGGCGCCGGCGAGCGCCAGCGCGGCGCGAGGCGCCGCGCCGCCGAGCCGCGCGGCGACGGCGTCGAGCAGCGAGCGCAGGCCCGTGGCGGCGAAATACAGCAGGAACGGCGTCCACGGCACGAGGAAGCGATACGGCGAGAACGTCCAGAGCAGGATCATCGCCGCGTAGAACGCCGCGTAGAGGTGGAGCGTTCGGAGGCCGTCCCGTGCGCTGCGCCAGAAACCCCAGAGCAAGAGCAGCAGGCTGGTGTGACTGATCGCGTGCAGCAGCACCAGCGGCGCGCCGCCCTGCTCGATCGCCGCGTGCACGAAATCGATTGGCAGCGCGAGCTGGAACCAGCCGATGCCAAAGCTCAGCCGCAGCAGATTCTGGCTCGCGACGCGCAGCGCCTCGAGCGGCCCTCCCGGTAGATAGCCCGAGTAGCCGAGCTCGTGCGACACCAGGAAGCTGTAGCCGGCCGCGCCGTTGGCGGCCGCGGCGGAGGCCTGCCAGCTCCACCAGGGAGCGAGGCAGGCGAGCAGCACGCCGGCGATCAGCAACGCATCCGAGCGACGCCGCTGTAGCAACGGCGCGGCGACCGCGGCGACCGCGAGCGAGATGCCGATCGTGCGCGTGAGCACGGCGCAGGCCGTGAGCAAGGCGCCGAGCATCAGGCGCCCGCTGCTGCCGCGAGTGCTCCCTCGGATCGGAGACGCATCGAGACACAGCAACGCCGCCGTCGCGATGAAGGCGTAGAGCAGCTCGCTCATCGTGTAGCGTGTGAAGGCGAGCAGCGCGGGGGAGAGCGCCGCGAGCAGCGCGACGGCGGCGGCAAGCTGCGCGGAGGCGCCCAGCACGCGACGCCAATAGAGCGCTGCGAGCGCGACCGCGCCGGCGCCCGCGAGCGCCGACGGCACGAGCAGCAGCGAGTAGTTGGCGGGAAACTCGGGGCGTGCGCGCATCACGAGCGAGAGCACGGCCGGGTAGAGAGGTGGGTACTTCGTCTGGAGCGGCTCTCCCGGGAGCGAGAGCAGGCGGTACCCGCGCCCCTCCGCGAGCGCCCTGGCGGTGGTCGCGTAGACGGCATCGTCCCCGAAGAAGCCGAGCGCCTCCGGCGTCCGGAAGGCGAGCGCGAGGTAGAGCGCAGCCACGGCCGCGGCGCCGAGCAGGCCCAGCCAGACCGGCCGCGGCATGGGGCAACCCCTTGGAAAGACTGGCGCGAGCGTACGGTCGGGGGGGCCGGCCTTCCAGTCCTGTTGACGTCCCGGCGAGCCTGGTCTAGAAACAGAATAAGAACATTGATTCTGTTCTGTCCCGCAGCGCCGAAGCAGGGCGCTCCGGCAGGAAGACGCGACGCAGATGATGGCCGCCAAGCCCGAGCTCGAGTGGGTCCGTCCGCCGCGCCAGGCGCGCAGCCAGGAGACCCTCGACCGCATCCTCGACGCGGCCGAAGCGCTCGTCGCCGAGAAGGGCTTCGAGGACACGCCGGTCGCCGAGATCGTGCAGCGCGCCGGCTCTTCGGTCGGGGCCTTCTATGCCCGCTTCCACGACAAGGACGGCCTGCTCCACGCCCTCTACGAGCGCTACTACGATGAGGCCGTCGCCACGGCCGACGCGGCGCTCGCTCCGGCGCGCTGGGAGGGGGCGCGGGTCGCCGAGCTGATCCCGGTGGTGATACGCTTTCTGGTGTCGATCTTCCGCGAGCGGCACGGCCTGATGCGCGCCTTCGCCGTGCGCAACCACACGCACCCGGAGTTCCAGGCGCGCCAGCAGCGCCTGTCGCACCACGTGATCGCGCGCCTGTGCCTGCTCGTGCTCGCGCGCCGCGACGAGATCGCGCACCCCGAGCCCGAGCGCGCAACCCGCTTCGGGATGATGCTGGTCTTCAGCGCGCTCGAGAGCCTGATCCTGTTCGGCGAGATGCGCTCTTCGCTGCTCTCGCTCTCCGACGACGACCTCGCGACCGAGCTGACCCGCTCCACGCTGGCCTATCTCGGCGTCGCGAACTTCGAGGGCCCAGCCGCGAGCGCGGCCTGAGGCTCGAGGACCGCCATGAACCGCCTCGAACGCTTCCATCCCGAGCAGCGCACCGAATGCATCCCGGTGCCCCAGGACGTCCACTACAACTGGGAATACGACGCCACGCGCACCCGCCTGATGCGCCTCTACGAGAACGCGAAGCGCGATCAGTGGAACGCAACCGACCGCCTCGATTGGTCGCTCGACGTCGATCCCGCCAAGGGTCTGCTGCCGGACGTGGGCATCGGCATCTTCGGCACGCCGATCTGGCAGAAGCTCACGCCGCGCGAGATCGAGCAGCTCCGCCACGAGGCCGTCACCTGGCAGCTCTGCCAGTTCCTGCACGGCGAGCAGGGCGCCCTGCTCGCGACGGCGCAGATCGTCGACAGCGTGCCCTGGTACGAGGGCAAGCAGTACGGCGCGACGCAGGTGATGGACGAGGCGCGCCACGTCGAGGTCTATCGCCGCTTCATCCAGGAGAAGCTCGGCCACGAGTATCCTGTGAACCCGGAGCTCAAGAAGCTGCTCGACCAGATCCTCTGCGATTCGCGCTGGGACATGAAGTTCCTCGGTATGCAGATCATCGTCGAGGGTCTGGCGCTCGCCGCCTTCGGCACGATCCGCGACACCACGTCGAATCCGTTGCTGCGGGATCTCACGGCCGCGGTGATGGAGGACGAGTCGCGCCACGTGGCCTTCGGCGTGCTCTCGCTGCGCGAGTTCTGCGAGAACCTGACCGAGGCCGAGCGCGACGAGCGCGAGGAGTTCGTCTACGAAGCGTGCGTGCTGATGCGCGACCGCATCTCGAATCGCGAGGTCTGGGAGACGATGGGTCTCGACGCCGACGCCTGCATCGAAGCCTCCGACCAGTCCGCCCTGGCGCAGCAGTTCCGCTACCGGCTGTTCTCGAAGATCGTTCCCAACGTCAAGAGCCTGGGCCTGCTCTCGCGCCGACAGCGCGAGCGCTTCGAGAAGCTCGGGATCCTCGAGTACGAGCATGGCTCCACCTCGGACGTCGATCACGACGTCGAGATCGAGCGGCGCATCCGCGCCGGCGAGCTGCCGGCGCCAAGTTAGTTCGACTTCGCTCGGCTTCGCCTCGCTGCGCGCTTCGCTTGCGGCGACGGTTGCCCGCGCGCGCAATCCGGGCGAGAATCCTCCGCTACGCCACTTTCGCGCCCCCGGCGCACCCGAGGAGGATCCCCCGATGGCCCATACATTCCTTTCCGACTCCTGGTTCCAGGAGGCCGAGCGCATCCACGGCGAGATCAACCCGCCCGTGCCCGACGCCATCAAGAACATCGTCGTGAATCTGGTCGTGAAGAATGGACCCAGCGGCGATGTCGAGGCGCGCATCCAGGGCGGCAAGTTCGAGAAGGGTCTCGCGGCGAGCGCACCGACGAAGCTCACGGTGCCCTACGAAGTCGCCAAGGCGATGTTCATCAGCGGCGACCAGCAGGCCTCGATGCAGGCCTTCATGACCGGGCAGATCCAGGTCGAGGGCGACATGGGCGTGCTGATGCAGATGCAGATGGCCGGCCCGCCCTCGGCCGAGGCGCTGAAGCTCCAGGAGCGCGTGAAGGGCATCACCTCCTGAACGAGGTCCGCGTGGGGACGACGCCCGGCTTCGACATGCCTCTCGAAGAGGCGATGGCGACCCAGCGGGCGATCCGCCGCTTGAAGCCCGATCCCGTCGACGACGCGCTCCTGCGTCGCCTGCTCGAGCTCGCCCTCAAGGCCCCGACCGGCTCGAACGCCCAGAACTGGGAGTTCGTGGTCGTGAAGGATCGCGCCGTGATCGCGCGCCTCGCGCGCGCCAACCGCAGGGCCTTCTCGCTCTACGAGCGCATCGGAAGGCGGCGCGCGGGCGCCGATCCGAAGTGGGGGCGGCTGCTCGACGCCGTGCGCTGGCAGGCGGACCACTTCGAGGAGATCCCCGTCGTGATCGTCGCCTGCTTGCGGGGGCCGCGCGCGTGGTTCCCGCCATTTGCGGCCGCGAGCTACTACGGCTCGATCTTCCCGTCGGTGCAGAATCTGCTGCTGGCGGCGCGCGCCGCGGGGCTCGGAGCGGCGCTGATCACGATGCCGCTCTGGAGCACCTGGATCTCGCGGCGCACGCTGGGGCTGCCGCGCAACGTGACACCATGCGCGGTGATTCCCATGGGCTGGCCTCTCGGGAAGTACGGGCCGACGACGCGCCGTCCGATCGAGGACGTGGTGTCGATCGATCGCTACGGCAACCGCGCCTGGAAGGCGAGCGGAGCCGATCGCTAGCGGCGGATCATGCGGCTGAAGATCTCGTCGGGCGATTCGGGGGCGTCTGCCGCCAGCGCCCGCGAAGCGAGCCCGGCCTGGATCTGCTTGCAGACGCGCTCTGCATCCGCGACGCCGTTCGCATGGATTTCCGCCGGAAGCAGCCGCTCGATCAGGAGCTGCATCTGGTCGACGCTCACCGAATTCGGGTCGTAGAGCGCTTTCGCGAGCACGCTGCGCACGGCCGCGCGGGCCGCGGGCCGGCCGAGGCCCGCGACGCGCTCCAGCTCGCCCGCGACGAACTCGAAGACCGCAGAATCCGCCATCAGGCGACGACCGTCCGTTCGCTCGCGCGCGCGGCGAGCCGGCGCGCGTAGGCCTTGGGGGGCAGGAAGGCGAAGTAGAGCCCCGCGGCCGTGGTGATTCCGCACAGCGAGATCGCGAGCTGGATGCCGGCGCTCAACTGTTCGCCGGGTGCGAGCGCGAGCAGGGCCGCCCAGATCAGCGCGAAGCCGAGTGCTCCCGCGCCGAGCGAGATGCCCCACGCGAGGAAGCTCGCGCTCACCAGCGGGTCGGCGAGGCCGAGCGCGACACGTCTTTGGGTCACGCGCCAGTAGCGCAGCGATTCGAGCGCGCCCCAGGCGAGACAGCCGATCTTGACCCAGGCGTCGAGATGGTGACGCAGGAGCATCGCTCCGGGGCGCCCCGGCGTCAGCGCGCAGAGCACGAAGCTGAGCAGCAGGCTGACGCTGATCGCGGCCGCGAGGCCGCGCGCCAGGCGCGAGCCGGGCCAGAACACGCGCCAGGTGAACACGGCGGTCGCCACGAAGCCGAGGGCCTGGAGTCCCAGGCCGGAGACGCGGAAGACATTCGCGAGCGGCGTGCCGGCGAACAGGAGCGCCCCGGCCATGATCACGCAGTAGCCGAGCGGACCGATCCCGAGCAGGCCGAGGCCCGCCAGCAGCTCGGGAAGCCGCCCGGAGCTCCTCCAGAGACCGAGCAGCCGCGCGGACACCACGAGCCCCACGGCGAAGAAAACGGCGATCCCAGCGATCCCCAGCATCGGCAGCCTCCGGCCTCGAGGGCGCTTGGATGGCAGCGCCCCGCCTGGGCTTTTCGACCGATCGGGGCCGGGTCTGTATCGCTGGCGCGCGGTTGACGCTGCGCTCGCGCTCCACTACCCACGGCGGGTTCGTGTCTGCCGGCGCCCGGCAGCGGAGCGAGCCATCCCGGAAGTCATGCGCGCTGCCCCCGCCGAGAGCCTGCTCACGCCGGGCTTCATGCGCCTGCTCGTGGCGCAGGGATGCTTCGGCTACGCCTTCTCGAGCTACTTCCTGCTGCCGAAGTTCCTGGTGACGCAGCTGCACGCCGGTCCGGCGGATATCGGGCACGTCACGGCGCTCTACGGCTTGTTCGTCGTCTGCTGCCTGCCGACGATGGGCGTGGTGGTCGATCGCTTCGGCCGGCGCGATTTCCTGACGGCCGGCGCCGTCGTGATGGCGCTCGCTTCGCTCGCGTTCATCGCCGTCGACCGTGTGGGTCCGCTGCTCTTCGTGCTGCGTGCGATCCAGGGCGTGGCTTTCTCGATGGCCTTCATCGCGGGAGCGACGCTCGCCGTCGACGAAGCGCCGCCGGAGCGCCTGGGCCAGGCGATCGGGATCTTCGGGCTGACGTTCCTGGCGATGAATGCGATCGCCCCGGCGGCTTCGGAGGAGATTGCGCTGCGTGCGGGCTGGCCCGCCACGTTCGTGACGGCGGCCGTGCTGGCGCTCGTCAGCGCGGGGCTCTCGCGCCGCTTGCACGAGCGGCGGGCGGCGCCGACACCGGGAGGCCCCGTCGCCGGCTTGTTCGAGATGCTGCTGCGACCGCGCCAGCTGCGCGTCACGGCGGTGATCTCGCTCGCCGGCGTGGCGCTCGGCGCGATGTTCACCTTCCATCAGCCCTTCGCGCTCGCGCTCGGCATGACGCACGTGCGTAGCTTCTTCGTCGCCTACGCGCTTTCGGCGGTGGTGCTGCGCGTGGGCTTCGGGTCGCTGATCGATCGCGCCGGGCGGCGGCGCGTCGTGATCGCGACGCTCGCGCTCTACGTCGTGGCGGTTGCGGGCATGAGCGCGCTGCAACCCGGCTGGCTCGCGCTCTTCGGCGCGGGCCTCGGCATCGCGCACGGGCTCTTCTATCCCGCCTACAACGCGCTGGCCCTCGAAGGCATGGCCGCGCACGAACGCGGCAAGTCGATGGGCCTGTTCCAGGCGGGGTTCAACGCGGGCTCGTCGTGCGGGGCCTTCGCGCTGGGAGAGCTCGCCGAACGCGCGGGCTATCCGGCGGTCTTCTGGGTCGCGGCGGGCTGCGTGTTCATCGCGCTGGTCGTCGTGATCTTCTCTCCGGAAGGCCGGCGCTAGCGCGCGCCGCCTCCCTCCGCTCGCCCGTTCGATGTCGGAGTGGGCTCGGGCGGGCTCGTGTTCGGCTCGGCGAGCAGATCGATCGTCACCCACACGCGGCCGTCTCGCGCGCGCAAGACGTGCGGCTCGTTGCGCACGCGGGCGCGGCCGGCGCGGATCCAGGCATCGACGAGGGTCTGGCCGATGGTGCCATCGGCTGGCAGCGGCGGCTTCACGTCGAGCACGAGAGAGTGCACGCCGCGGCTCACCAGCAGCCCGAGCGCCAGGCCGGGTGGCGTCTGGTAATGCACGACCCGATCGAAGAACAGCTCGCCGTTGCGCTCCCAGTGCAGGACGTAGACGGGCTTCGGCATCCAGGCCACGGCGCCCTTGGGAATCGCGACGACCGGCTCGGCGCGCGCGACGGCCTCGCGCAGCGCGGCCTGATCGGCAAACTCGCTGCGTTCGTAGGCATGCGGATCCCGCCACGCGGCGATGCGGGGCAGGCAGGCGCGGCCGAGGTCGACGGCCTGCTGCAGCGCGAGCCCCGCGAGGCCGATCGTCAGCAGGTTCTGGGCGACCGCTCCGCTGCGGGCGAGGCGCGCTCCGCCGACCGCTGCGGCGATCGCCACGAAAGGAAGGATGGGCGTCGCGAAGCGCAGCGCGGGCATGTACACGAACTGGAGCAGCGCGAGCGCGATCGACACGCCGACGAGCAGCGCGGTGGCGCGCGACAGCTTCTGGATCGCGAACAGCGGGAGCAGGAAGGGCAACGGTCCGAGCAGCCGGCTGCCGTGTGTGTTGTGACCGACGGCGAGCGACGCCAGATACGCGACGTAGCCGAGCGGCGTGCGCGGGACCAGGAAGTCCGTCGAGAGCCGGAAGGCGCGCAGGGAGAGGTGGCGCGGGTCGTAGCCGCCGAGCCCGAAGAGGTCGCCGAGAAAAGGGAAGAAGGGGTTCCCGGTGGTGAGGCCCACCTTGACGAACCAGGGGAGCGCGAGCGCGAGCACCAGCGCGCCGGCGAGCTTGAGCTGCCGCGGGCTCGGCGGCCGCCCGCCGAACCGGACGAGCACGAAGACGGCCGGAATCAACACGACGAGGTGTAGCTTCGCGTTGGCGGCGAACGCGAGGCAGAGCGCCGTCGCCGGAATCAAACGAGCTTCGCCGGTGCGGTTCCAGCGGTCGGCGAAGAGCAGCGCGAGAAAGCCGTAGGCGCCGCAGCCGAGATCGACGTAGCTCGAAGGCGCGGTCTCGAGCGTGAAGGGCGCGAGCAGGACGAAGAAGGCGGCGAGCGAGGCGGCGGCGGGCGAGGCGCGGCGTCGCGTCTCGGCCCGCACGAGGGCGGCGAGCGCGAGCGCGAAGCCCGCCGAGACGCCGGCGGCGGCGTCGGCCTGCCCCGCGGCGAGCGCCGGCCCATAAAGGAGGTTGATGCCGGCGCGCAGCTCGGCGTCGAGCACGCCCGGCAGCGCGTGAATCCCGTGCTCGGCCCAGGCCTTCGCGATCGGCAGGTGATACTCGAAGCCGTCCCAGTAGGTCTCGGGTCCGAGGGCGGCGAGGAAGAGCAGTCCCCCGGCGCCGAGCGTGAGCGCGTCGATCCAGCGAGTCCAGGGCGGCTCGGGCGCCGCCGCCTGCGGCTCCGGCTCGTCCGGCGCCTTCAGGCGCAGCGCGGGCACGGCGGTGGCTGCCACGACGGCGAGCGCCAGCAGCGGCACGTGCAATCCGACACCGTAGAGGATCAAGAGGCCGAGCGACGCGGCCCCGGTCCCGAACAAGTAGGCGAGCGCGGCGCGCTCGGCGCCGCGGGCCGAAAGTCGCAGCGCCCGCAGCAGCCACAGGCCGATCGCCAGGTAGGCGAGGGGCGGCACGACCCCTGCGAGGACGAGTCCCAGCAGCTCGGCGGCGCTCCTCACGAGGCGACTCGCGGCGCGCGCCCGCGCCAGCCGCGCGCGTCGCCAGGTCTGGTCTCGGATCGGTTCACGCGGACGAGCCTAGCTGCGTCGGGCTACGACGTGCGAGCGGCGCGCGCGCCGCCTACGTAAGCTCGCCGCGCATGCCGACTCCCTTGCGCGGACTCTGGTTGCGGGCGCTGTCGCTGGCCGCGGGCGCGCTCCTCGCGCTCGGGCTCTGCGAGGCGCTGTTGCGCGGCGCGCGCCCGGAGCGGCTCGCGACGATCGAGTACCCGTGCTTCTACGAGCCCGACGCAGCGCTCGGGTTCCACTACCGGCCCAACGCCTCCGGTCGCATCGCGGGACACTTCGAGATCGAGAACGTCGCGGTCACCAACTCGCTCGGCTTCTACGACGACGAGCCGGTCCCGGCGGGCGAGGCCCAGCCTCGAATCCTCGCCGTGGGGGATTCCTTCACGGCGGCCATGAACGTTCCGCGCTCGGCGGTCTGGACCGCCGTGCTCGAGCGCCGGCTGCGCGAGGCGGGCTGGCCGCGGGCGGACGTCGTGAACCTCGGCCTCGATGGCACCGGCACGGACGTCCACGCCGCGCTGCTCGAGCGCGAGCTGCCGCGCCTGCGCCCCGACGTCGTGGTGCTGGCGTTCTTCGGCAACGACTTCGCGGACGTCCTGAACGGGCGCTTCGAGCGCGAGTGTCACCGGGGCTGGGTGCTCTCCTACCAGAGCGAACGCCAGCGCGACGAGCTGCGAGCCCGCGTCGACGTGCATCTCACGCACCGCCTGCATCGCTTCCTGTTCGATCACGTGTTCCTCGTGCGCCTGCTCACGCTCGCGGTCGAGGGACCGCGCAGCCTGTACCACATCCAGTTCGTACAGCCGAGCGCGGCGGAGCTCGGGGTCGACGACGCGGTCCGGCGCGCCAGGGAGCCGGCGATCGAGCGCGCGCTCGACGCGCTCGAGCGGATCGCCCGCAGCTGCGACTGTCGCTTCGTGGTGGCGCCGGTCCCGGCCAAGGCGGGACTCGCGGGAAGCCTCGAGGTCTTCCGCTCGCGGACAGGCGGCCGCAGCTTCGAGATCCTGGACGCCGCGCCCGTGCTGCAGCGCGAGCTCGAGGCGCGCAAGCTCACGCTCCCGGATCTCTTCTTCGTGCACGATGCCCATCTGAATGCGCTCGGAAACGAGCTGTTCGGCGCCGCCGTCTTCGAGCTGCTCGCCCCGGGGCTCCCGCGTCCGCACCCGCCCTGATCCGACGTGTCGGGCCTTCGGAGGCAGGCGGCGGGGGGTGGGCTACGGCGAATGGCTCGCCGTTCCTCATTTCGTCATCGCGTGCCGGAACTCGTCTTTTGCCGTCGAGGAAGCGACCGCCCTGCGGGCCGGCTGCGCTTGAGTTCGCCTCCTCCCACCCCCCGCCGCCTGCCTCCGCTCGCTCGTTCGGTGTCGGCTTGGGGCCGGGACGCGCATCGCTCACAGCCAGGGCGGGCGCTCGTAGGCGCGCACCTGGTCGGGGGGCAGCAGCTGTCCCTCGATGCGCTGCGCGCGGAAGTGACGTTCGCGGATGCGCCATCCCTCGGGTGTGCGCACGAGCTGGTCGCGGTACACGCCATACACCAGCCAGCGGTTCTCGCGGCCGTCGAGGGCCGTCTGCACGTGCAACGCGCGCAGGTTGTGGCTCGCGCTCGCCTCGTCGCCGCGCGTCTCGACGAGCAGCTGCGCGCCGACGTGCTGCATGAAGCTGAAGCGGCGATTGAATTCGCGGAAGCTCGGCAGCATCTCGCGGTAGGTCGTCTTCGCGCCGCCTCGGGTCATCTCGTAGTGCATCACCGCATCGGGCGTGAAGACGGCGTCGAGCAGCGCATAGTCCCAGGTATCCATCGCGCGGAAATACAGCTGGATCCGCTCGGCGATCTCGAGCCGATCGGAGACCTCGCGGGACGAGAGCATCGGCGTTGCCTCGGGGTCGAATGCGGCCAGCCGGGATTCTACGTCCGGGTCGGGGAACCGGCTGCCGCTGCTCGCCAGCGCGGTTCGAGTCGATGATTGAGTCATAACGCCGCGCCGCGGGGCGCATTGCCAGACCGCGCAAGCCGGCGCGAGCCTCGGCGCGCCCGCTACGGTCCGCGTCTTGCATACTCCTGCTTCGCGTTCCGGGAGGTCCCTGCATGGACATGCCGCTCCTCCTGCCCCTGCGCGAGGTAGGGCTCGACGCGCTGCTGCTCGTCGGCGGCAAGAACGCCTCCTCCGGGGAGCTGCTACGCGCGCTCGCGTCGGCGGGCGTCCGCGTCCCGGATGGCTTCGCGCTGACCACCGAGGCCTTCCGTCATCACCTGCGCGCGGCGGGCCTCGACAAGGCCGTGCACGAGGCGCTGTCGGGTCTGGACCCGACGGATACGGCGGCCGTGGCGGCGGCCGGCGCCGGGCTGCGCCGGCGCGTCGCGGATGCGCCGCTGCCGCCGGAAATCGCGGCCGCCGCGCTGGCGGCCTATGCGCGTCTCTCCGCGGCGTCCGGCGAGAGCGACACCGACGTGGCCGTGCGCAGCAGCGCCACTGCCGAAGACCTGCCGGCCGCTTCGTTCGCGGGGCTGCACGAGACCTACTTGAACGTGCGCGGCTGGCCGTCGCTCGACCGCGCCATCCGCGCCTGCATGGCCTCGCTCTTCACCGACCGGGCAATCGTGTACCGCGCCGAGCACGGGATTGCACATGAAGGTGTCGCGCTTTCGGTCGGCGTCCAGAAGATGGTGCGCAGCGACCTGGCCAGCGCGGGCGTGATCTTCACGCTCGACACCGAGAGCGGCTCGCGCGACGTGGTGCTGGTGACCGGTGCGTGGGGCCTGGGCGAGATCGTGGTGCAGGGGCGCGTCAACCCCGACGAGTGGTGGGTGCACAAGGCGACGCTGCGCCAGGGATTCCGCTCGATCGTGCGGCGCCGCATCGGAGACAAGGCGCTGCGCATGGTCTACGACGAAGGCGGCGGCCGCGGACTGCGCGAGCTGCCCGGCCGCGAGCGCGACCGGCGGCGCCCGGTGCTCAGCGACGCCGAAGTGCTTCAGCTCGCGCGCTGGGCGCTCGACATCGAGGCGCATTACGGCCGGCGCCAGCAGCGCCCCACGCCGATGGACATCGAGTGGGCCAAGGACGGTCTCAATGGGATGCTCTACGTGGTGCAGGCGCGGCCCGAAACCGTGCACGCGCAGCGCAAGACGCCGCATCTCGAGCTGCACACGCTGCGCGGCAAGGGCACGCTCCTGTTGCGCGGGCGAGCCGTCGGCAGCCGCATCGGAACCGGGCCCGTGCGCGTCGTGCGCAACGCCGGCGACCTGAACGCCTTCCAGCCCGGCGAGGTGCTGGTGGCGGAGATGACCGATCCCGACTGGGACCCCGTGATGCGCCGCGCGGCCGCCGTGGTCACCGATCAGGGCGGGCGCACCTGCCACGCGGCGATCGTGGCGCGCGAGATCGGCATCCCCTGCGTCGTCGGCGCCGGGCAGGCCACCCAGATGCTGAGCTCCGGCCAGGCGGTGACCGTTTCGTGCGCGCACGGCGAGGAAGGGCGCGTCTACGCCGGGTCGCTCGCCTTCGACCGCGAGGACATCGATCTCGCGAGCCTGCCGCAGACGCGGGTTCCGCTGATGCTGAACCTCGCCAACCCCGAGCGCGCCTTCGAGCTGTGTCAGCTGCCATGCGCGGGCGTGGGACTCCTGCGCATCGAGTTCCTCGTGAGCAACTGGATCGGCGTGCATCCGATGGCGCTGCTGCATCCCGAGCGCATCGAGGACGCGGCCGTGCGCGCCGAGATCGCCGCGCGCGTCGGGCCGGACGTCTCCGGCCCGGAGTTCTTCGTCGAACGCATGGCGTCCGGCGTGGGCCAGATCGCAGCCGCCTTCCACCCGCGGCCGGTGATCGTGCGCTTCAGCGACTTCAAGACGGACGAGTATGCGGGCCTGCTCGGCGGCAAGGGCTTCGAGCCGGTCGAGGCGAATCCGATGATCGGCTGGCGCGGGGCCTCGCGTTACTACCACGAGCGCTACCGGGAGGGATTCGCGCTCGAGTGCGCGGCGATCCGCCGGGTCCGCGACGAAATGGGCCTCACGAACGTGGCGGTCATGATCCCGTTCTGTCGCACGCTCGAGGAAGGCCGGCGCGTGCTGGCGGAGCTCGAGAAGAACGGCCTGGCGCGCGGCAGCCACGGCCTGCTCGTCTACGTGATGTGCGAGATCCCGAACAACGTGATCCTCGCCGACGAATTCGCGGAGCTCTTCGACGGCTTCTCGATCGGCAGCAACGATCTGACCCAGCTGACGCTGGGGATCGATCGCAACTCCGAGCTGCTGTCGGGGCTGTTCGACGAGCGCGATCCCGGCGTGAAGGCGCTGATCGCGCGCGTGATCGAAGCCGCGCACCGCAAGCGGCGCAGCGTCGGCCTGTGCGGCGAGGCGCCGAGCAACGACCCGAGCTTCGCCGTCTGGCTCGCCGAGCGCGGCATCGATTCGATCTCGCTCAATCCGGACGCGCTGCCGAAGGTGACGCGGCTGCTGGCGGCGCCTGCGCCCGCACCCGCACGGCGGTGACCTTGTATTCGGGGCAACCCGATTGCGGGTCGGTCTGCGGGCCCGTGAGCCGGTTCGTGTGGGTTTCGGGGAAATGAAACGAGAGGAATAGGGTGCCCGGGGCGACGCGTGCGTCGACCCGCAGGCGGCACGCGGTCGCACCCCAGCGGCTCTCGAGCGTCACGCGGCCGCCATCCCTCAAGGCGTCGCGAGAGGCGTCGTCCGGGTGCATCACGAGGAAGTCTTCGCCGAGCAGGAGCAGGTTCGGCGTGCGCCGCGTCATGCTCCCGACGTTGTAGTGCTCGAGGACCCGCCCCGTGACGAGCGTATAGGGGAATCCGGGCACGTCGTGCTCGGGGCTCGCGACGAACGCGACCGGCACGAGCCGCGCCTTGCCGCGCGTGAAGCGCTCGCCGTGCATCCTGGGCGTGCCCGGGTGGTCCGGCGACGGACACGGCCATTGCAGCCCGTCGCCCGCCAGGCGCGCGTGGCTCACGCCGCCGAACAGCTGCGGCGCGACGCGCGCGATCTCGCCCATGACCTGCGCCGGTGTCGGACGCCCCCAGTCGGCTCCGAGCGCGGCCGCCACGTCGAGCGCGATCTCGAGATCGGGGCGGGCTTCGCCCGGCGGGCTCGCCGCGGGGCGCACGAGCTGGATCCGGCGTTCCGCATTGGTGAAGGTCCCCGCCTGTTCGAGCCAGCCCGCGGCCGGCAGCACCAGATGCGCGCGCCGCGCCGTCTCGCTCAGGAACAGCTCCTGCACGACGAGCAGCTCGAGACTGTCGAGCGCTTCGATCACGGCGTCCTGGTTGGGATCGCTCTGGGCCACGTCTTCGCCCTGGATCCACAGGCCGCGCAGCTGGCCCGCGCGCGCCGCTTCGAACATCTCGGGCAGCATCAGGCCCGGCAGCGCGGGCGGCGCGGAGCCCCACTCGCGCACGAGGCGCGCGCGCACTTCGGGATCGCCGAGCAGCTGGTAGCCCGTCACGAAATCCGGCATCGCCCCCATGTCGGCGTTGCCCTGGACGTTGTTCTGGCCGCGCAGCGGCAAGAGGCCGGCGCCGAGGCGGCCGACGCTGCCGGTGAGCAGCGCCAGGTTCGTGAGCGCCAGCACCGAGGCGACGCCTTGCGTCAGCTCCGAGAGGCCGAGACCCGTGACGAAGAGCGCGGGGCCGCGGGCGAGCAGCGCCGCGGCCTGCTCGATCTGCGCGCGCGGCACGCCGGTCGTGAGCGCGGCGCCTTCGAGCGAGACGCCGTCGAGGCTTCGCAAGAAGGCATCCGCATCCTCGCAGCGCTCGGCGAGGTAGCCAGCGTCGAGCTTCCCCGAATCGCGCAAGCAGCGCGCCACGGCCTGGAACAAGGCAACGTTCGTGCCGGGACGCGGCGCCAGGTGCAGCGTCGCCAGATCGGCAAGTTCTATGCGCCGCGGGTCGATCACGAGCAGCGGCGTGCCGCGCAACGCGGCCTGCCGGATGCGGGCTCCGATCACGGGGTGCGCTTCGCTCGCGTTCGCGCCGGCGAGGACGAGCAGCGGCGCGGCCTCGATGTCGTCGTAGCACGCGCTCGCCGCGCCCGTCCCCGTCGCCAGGCGCAGCGCGTCGGCGGTGCTGCTGTGACACACGCGCGCGCAACAGTCGACGTTGTTGCTGCCGAGCACCGCGCGAAACAGCTTCTGCAGCAGGTAGGCGGCTTCGTTGGTGGAGCGCGACGAGGTGAGGAGGCCGAGCGCAGCGGGGCCGGAGCGCTCGCGCAGCTCGCGCAAGCGCCCGGCGACCCAGGCGATGGCGGCTTCCCACGAGACCGGCTTCAGCACGCCGCCGTCGCGCAGCAGCGGCCGCGTCAGGCGCTCCGGAGAGCGGCGCCACGCGTGCGCATAGCGGCCCTTCACGCAGAGATGCCCGTGATTCACGGCGGCGTCGCGCGCGCCATCGATCGCGAGCACTTCGCCGCCCGCGACACGGATCTCGACCTGACAGCCCACGCCGCAGTAACCGCAGGTCGAGCGCACCCGACTCTCGCTCGTGTCGATCGCCAGGCGGTCGACGTCGCCGAGCGCGCCGGTCGGACAGCGATCGACGCAGGCGCCGCAGGCGACGCAGCCGCTCCCGGCGAAGCGCTCGTCCTCGCCGAAAACGAGCCGGGCGCCCGACCCGCGTCCCGCGACGCTGTAGACGAACTGCCCCTGGACCTCGTCGCACGCGTGCACGCAGCGCCGGCAGACGATGCAGCGGCTCGCGTCGTAGCGCAGGAAGGGATGGCTGGTGTCGATCGCTGGAGGCGGCGCGGCAGCGCCCGTCGGCTGCACGCCGTGCGCGTGCAAGAGCCGCTCGAACTCGCCCCCGGCGGGGTCGGGCGCGAGGGCGCCGGCCGGGCGCTCGGCGAGCAGCAGCTCGAGCAGCCCGCGGCGCAGCGCGTGCAGGCGCGGCGAGTAGGTGACGACGTCCATCCCGTTTGCGAGCGGCGTGTGGCAGGCGCCGAGCAGATGCCCGCGGGATTCGACCAGGCAGATCCGGCAGCCGCCCTCGGGCGAGAGGCCCTCCGCGTAGCACAGCGTGGGGATCTCGACGCCGCAGCGCCGCGCGGCCGCGAGGATGCTCTCGCCGTCGCGGACTTCGACGCTGCGCCCATCGATGCGCGCGCTCATCGCGGGCCTCCGGCGTCGCGCTCGCGCAGGGAGAGCAGCTCGAGCACGGGACCGGGCAGGAGCTGCCCGAAGCCACACAAGCTCGCGTCGGAGATCAGCGGGAGCAGCTCACGCAGGCGCGCGGGCTCCCCCGCGAGCGCGAGCGCGCGCCGCGATCCGAGCGCGCACGGCACGCACTTGCCGCACGACTCGAACGCCATGAACTCGAGCCAGTGTCGCACCAGGGCGGCGAGATCCGCGCCCTCGGGCACGGCGACGAGGCCCGCGTGACCCATGCGCGAGCCCGGCCCATACGCGATCGGCTCGTCCCAGCGCTCGGGGCCGAGCACGCTGCCCATCGGGCCGCCGAAGACGACGGCCCGCAGCCGGCGCCCGCCCGCGCCGCCGCCGCCGAGCGTCTCGATCACGCGGCGCAGGGGCGTTCCGAACTCGACCTCGACGAGCCCCGGCCGGGCGAAGCCGTGGTCGAGGCAGATCACCTTGGTGCCGGGGCTGTCCGGCGTGCCGAGCGCGCGGTACGCCGCCGCCCCGCGCGCGGCGATCCACGGCACGTTGACGAGCGTCTCGACGTTGTTGACGACGGTGGGTCGGCCGGAGAGTCCGCGCTCCGCCGGCCAGGGCGGACGCAGCCGCACCTCGCCGCGGCGCCCCTCGATCGCATTCAGGAGGGCCGTCTCCTCGCCGCACACGTAGCTGCCCTTGCCGCGCACGATGCGCACGCGCAGCGGAGCGAGCAGCCCGGCGGCTTCGGCCTGCGCCGCCGCGCGCTCCAGGATCTGCGCCGCGCGCGGGTACTCCGCGCGTACGAAGACGATGCCCTCGTGTGCGCCGACGGCGTGCGCGCACAGCGCCAGACCTTCGAGCACCGCGTGCGGGTCGTGCTCCATCAGCGCGCGATCGACGAAGGAGCCGGGGTCGCCCTCGTCGCCGTTGGCGATCGCGTAGCGCAGCGGGCCCTCCGCTTCGGCGCACGCGCGCCACTTGCGGCCGGTCGGGAACCCGGCTCCGCCGCGGCCCTGTTCACCCGAGCGCGCGATCGTATCGAGCAGCTCCGCGGGCGGGCTCTCGCGTGCGTGCAGCCAGGCGGCGTAGACGCCCGCGCTGCGCGCCGTCGCCAGCTCCGAGTGATCGCCGCTGCGCAGGCGCGCGAGCACGACGGCCTCGCGCGCCGCGACCTGTACGGCGGGCGGGGCGGGCGCCGCTTGCGCCCGCGCGAGATCGGCAGGCGTGCGGCAACCGAGCGCCACGCGGCCGTCCGGCAGCAAGGCGGCGGGCGAGCGATCACAGAAGCCCAGGCAGTACACGCGGCGGCCCGGCAGTGCGCCTGCCCCCGCGAGCAGACACGCCGTCCCCGCGCAGACCCGCGTCGCCGTGGGGTCCGCGTGCAGCTCGTCGTAGAAGCTGGTGACACCGCGTTGCGCGGCCGGAAGCATCAGCGCTGCCTCGGAATCGAGTGCTCCCAGTCGGCGAGGATCGTGCGCAGACCGGTGACCAGCGCCAGCGGCTGGTCGAGCATCAGATGGTGATGCGCGTTCGGAATCTCGATCACGGGCGCGTTGCGATCGAGCAGCTCGTACATGAAGTCGCCGATGTCGGGCGTCACGAGACCAAACTCGGCGCGGAAGAGCGCGACGCGGCAACGCACCTCGGGCAACACCTCGTGGATCGCGCGCGGCGCGAAGCGGCGGAAGACCAGCGGGTCGAACTTCCAGGTGAAGCCGGCGGGGACTGCCTGCAACGAGTGGCGAGCGACGTGATCCAAGATGAAGGGGTTCACGCACGGCTGCTCCGGAACCAGCCGGTAGTGGTCGAGCGCGGTCTCGAGATCCGGGTAGACCTTCGGGTTGCGGAAGGCCTTGCCGCGCGCGCCTTCCTCTTCCTCCGGATTCGGCTTGCGCACGGGCGAATCGAGGATCACGGCGCCGGCGAGGCGATCGCCGTAGCGCGCGGCGGTCGCGATCGTGACGAAGCCGCCCATACTGTGGCCCACGACGATCGGCGCGCCGGCGATCTCCGCATGCTCGGCGACCGCCATCACCTCCTCGGCCCAGAGGTCGCGCGGATACTCCGAGCGCCGTCCGCTGTCTCCGTGCCCGGAAAGATCGAGCGCCACCACCTGGCAGTCGCGCGTCAGCTGGGGCGCGATGAAGCTCCACCAATGGGCATGTGCGGCGCCGCCGTGCACGAGCACGACGCCCGGCCGCCCGCGAGCTCCCCAGCGCAGGTAATGCACGCGGCAGCCGTGCACCTGCGTCGCGCGCTCCTCGAACGGCGCCGCGATCGCATCCCGGAACCACTTCGGGCTGGCGGCTTCTGCGCTCGTCATGCCGCGTGCAGCCTCTGCCGGAAGAGCGCGAGCACCCGCTCGAGCGCCGCGCGCGTGGGATGTCCCTCCGCGTCGACCAGGTCTTCCGTCACCACGGAGTGTGCGAGTCTCTTGATGCCATGGCGATTGCCGGGGCCCGAGTCGATCTCGATGGCTTCGAAGCCCGGGCCGAGCTCGCGCCGCAGCGTCTCGAAGCGCTCGGCGGGACACAGCGGATCGTGCGTGAAGCGCATCCCCAGCACGGGGCAGCCGTTTGCAACGCGCTGCTTCACCACCGACAGGTCGGCGTCCGAGAGGTGAAGGCTCGCGCGATGCGAGGCCGAGACGCCGAAGGGGAGCGAAGGCTGGGAGAGGACGGGCGCCATCACGGAAGGGTCGACCATCAGCGCGAGCGCGAAATTGCCCGTGAGACACATGCCGAGCGCGCCCACGCCCGGACCGCCGCACTCGGCGTGGGCGCGGCGACACAAGGCGCGCAGCCAATGCGTGATCGGGCTCGACTCGCGCCGGGCGAGCACCGCGAACTCGCGGCTCACGCAGGCGCGTGCCATCTGCGAGAGCACGTACGGGACCGAGAACGGCTTGCCGGGCGTGCCGAAGAGATGGGGCACGTAGACCCGGAAGCCCGCGTCGGCAACGCGCGTCGCGAAGCGCGCGACCGCGGGCGTGATGCCGGGGATCTCGTGGATCACCACCACGCCGGGCCCCGCGCCGCGGGTGTAGACGCTGCGCGTCGTGCCGCCCTCCTCGAACGCGAACGGCGAAAAACCGGTCAGCGGCATGCGGCTCTCTCCCGACCTCGCGCGCGCGGGCATGATCGCACAGAGTGCGCGATCTTTGCGCCGGCGCGCGCCCGCGCGTAGAGTCGCCGTCTCATGCGCATTCGTCGACTGCGCCGACTCGCGGCCGCCTCGCTCGCGGGGTTTTCTCTCTCGATCGCGGGCCGCGCGGCCGAGCTCGTCCCGCTGCCGCCGCAGCCGAGCGGCGTCCCCTATCCCACCGAACGCTGGCCCGCAACGGCGCCGGGCGCCGACGTCGACGCGCAGCGTCTGGCCGCCGCCTTCGAGTTGGCCTTTGCCGCGAAGGGCCCCGCCGGCGTGCCCGATACGCGCGCGCTCGTCGCCGTGCGCGGCGGTACGATCGTGGCCGAACGCTATGCGCCCGGCTTCAGCGCGCAGAGCCGCTTCCAATCCTGGTCGATGGCCAAGAGCATCACGCAGGCGCTGATCGGAATCCTGGTCGGGGAGGGCCGCATCGACGTGAAGGCGCCGGCGCCGGTCGCGGCCTGGCGCGAGCCCGGCGATCCGCGCGGCGCGCTCACGCTCGACGAGCTGCTGCACATGAGCTCGGGGCTCGCGAACGGCGACGGCGGCGTGGGATCCGACAGCTTCGTGGCGAAGCTCTTGTTCGGCGAGGGCTCGCGCGACGTCTTCGCGTACGCCACCGGCGTGCCGCTGATCCACCCGCCGGGCGCGTTCTGGGATTACAGCACCGCCACCAGCATGATCCTCGCAGGTGTCGTCGGCCAGATCGTGGGCGGTGGCCGGGAGGGCATGCTCGCCTTCCTGCGCGGGAAGCTCTTCGATCCGCTCGGCATGCGCAGCGCCGTGCCCGAATTCGACGCCGCCGGGACCTTTCTCGGCGGCGCCTTCGTGTGGGCGAATGCGCGCGACTGGGCGCGCTTCGGCCTCTTGTACCTGCGCGACGGCGTCTGGGACGGCGCGCGCGTGCTGCCGGCCGGTTGGGTC
The DNA here is from genome assembly GCA_963785985.1 of uncultured delta proteobacterium. Taxonomy (GTDB): domain Bacteria; phylum Myxococcota_A; class UBA9160; order UBA9160; family SMWR01; genus DATBRV01. The sequence continues at coordinate 47,945 of CAWAXD010000007.1, forward strand.
GACTACGCGCGCACCCGCGCGCCCGCGCCCAACAACGGCGTGTATGGCGCGCAGCTGTGGCTCAACCTCGAGCCCAGGGAGCAGCAGTTCAAGCCGCTCCCGGGCGGTCCCCCGTCGGCGATCAGCGTCAACGGGAATGGCGGACAGATGGTCGTGATCGTTCCCACGCACGATCTCGTGGTGGTGCGACTGGGCGAGATGCAGGCGAGCAGCTGGTCTTCGGTGACGGAAGAGGTGGCCGCGGTCGTCGCGGCCTTTCCGCCGCTCGTGACGCAGGAGTAGTTGCGTGCGGATTTCCCGGGCGAAGACGATCGCGCTGTTCGCGTTCGGCGCGCTGCTCGCCGCCGCCGCGGTTGCTCGCATCCGCCTCGCGCCGCAGGCGGACATCGGCGCGGGCTTCGTCGCGAAGCAGGTCTGCTCGTGCATCTTCGTCGGCGGCCGCGACGAGCAGGCCTGCCGGTCCGACCTGGGGCCCGAGCTGGCGCCGGTGCGCTCGCAGCCGCTGGCCGACGGCGTGCACGCGTGGGTTCCGCTGCTCGCCTCGCGCCGTGCCCGCTTTCGGGAAGGCATCGGATGCACGCTCGAGTGAGGCGAGCGCGAAGCGCGAACAGCGAGCCGAAGGCGAGCGAAGTTTCTCGAGATCTCGGCGAAGCCGGAACCGGAGGTGCGTCATGAGCGATTCCATACGCTTCAACCCGCTCGATCCCGCCGTGCGTCGCGATCCGTTTGCGACCTACGCGCGCGCGCGCCGCGAGGCCCCGGCGCTGGTCCACGCGGGGCTCCCGCTGCGGCTCGTGTCCGTGTTCCGCTACGAGGACTGCCAGGCGATCCTGCGCGATGCGCAGACCTGGTCGAGCGAGTTTCCCCTGATCGACGCGGCCTCCGGGCAGGAGGGGCCGCCGCAGCGCAGCATGCTCGGCAGCGATCCGCCGGCGCACACGCGCCTGCGCGGGCTCGTGAACAAGGCATTCACGCCGCGCATGATCCAGCGCCTCGAGCCGCGCATGCACGAGATCGCGAACGAGCTGCTCGACGCGGCGCTCGAGCAGGGCGACGTCGACCTCGTGCAGGCGCTGACCTATCCGCTGCCCGTGACGGTGATCGCCGAGATCATCGGCATTCCGGCCGAGGACCGCGCGAAGTTCAAGCGCTGGTCCGACGCGGCCGTCGCGAACCTCGGGCTCGTGTTCGTGGGCGGCTTCGATCCCGAGCGCGCGCAACGCCAGCTGAAGCTCTTCGAATCGATGCGCGAGTACTTCATCCCGCTCGCCGAGGAGCGCAAGCGGCGCCCGCGCGAGGATCTGCTCACGGGGCTGGTGCAGGCCGAGCACGAAGGCTCGAAGCTCGATTTCGAGGAGATGCTCTCGATGCTCGTGCTGCTGCTCGTCGCGGGCAACGAGACCACTACCACGCTGATCGGCAACGCCACGCTCGAGCTGCTCGCCCACCCCGGCGAGCTGAAGCGCCTGCGCGACGACCCGGGCCTGCTGCCCTCGGCGATCGAAGAGGTGCTGCGCTTCGCGTCGCCCGTGCAGTTCGATCCGCGGCGCGCGACGCGCGCGCTCTCGCTCCACGGCGTCGAGATCCGTGAGAACGACTTCGTGCTGTCGTGGCTGGGCTCGGCGAACCGCGACGAGCGCATCTTCGAGCGCCCCGAGAGCTTCGACATCGGGCGCGAGAAGAATCCGCACCTCGCCTTCGGCTTCGGGACCCACTACTGCATCGGCGCGAACCTGGCGCGGCTCGAAGCGCGCGTCGCGCTCGGCGCGCTGCTCGCGCGCACGCGGAGCTTCGAGCGCCGCGGCGACGAGCTGCTGCCGCTGCATCCGAGCCCCGTGTTCCGGGCCGTGACGCAGCTGCCGATGCGGCTCGTGGCGGCCTGAAGCGCCGCTCAGCCGGCCTCGAAGATGCGCGTGAAGTTCGGCTGGCCCGTGGCTGCCGTGAGCCCGCCGTCGACGACGATGGCGGCGCCCGTCACGTAGGCGGCGTCGTTCGATGCGAGGAAGGCGACGACCGCGGCCACCTCCTCGGCGCTGCCGACGCGCCCCATCGGGATCCGCTCACGGTACTCGCGCGCAATCGTTTCGTTTGCGAGCAGGGGCCCGGCGAGCGGCGTGGCGATCGGGCCGGGACACACGGCGTTCACGCGGATGCCGTCGCGCGCGTGATCGATCGCGAGCGTACGCGTGTAGTTGAGCACGGCGCCCTTGGCGGCGTTGTAGGCGGCGAGCCCGTAATCGCCGCGCACGCCCGAGATCGAAGCCGTGTTCACGATCGCGCCGCCGCCGGCGCGCCGCAGGTGGGGGATCGCCGCGCGGCAGCCGTAGAAGACGGAGTGGAGATCGACCTCGATCGTGCGCTTCCACACTTCGGGATCGAGATCCGGCGTGAGGCCGTAGGCGCCGATGCCGGCGTTGTTGAACAGCACGTCGATTTTCTCGAAGCGCTCGACGGCGGCGGCCACCCAGGCCTCGACCTGGAGGCGATCCGCGACGTCGAGCTCGCGCGCGAGCAGCGTGCGGCCGCTCGCGTCGAGCGACTTCGCGAAAGCCTCGAGCGCCTCGGCCTGGAGATCTCCCAGCACGAGCTGGGCGCCCTCGGCGTGCAGCCGGCGCGCCGTCGCCGCTCCGATTCCCGAAGCGGCTCCCGTGATCAACGCCACCTTGCCCTCGAATCGCTGCGACATCCGGACCTCCTCGGCTGCTCCGCTCGGCGCTGCTCGGCTCGGAACTTCCGGCCTCGGCTTCTCTCGTCGTGGCGCGCCGCGAGCCCGGGCGCCGGTTGGAACTTCGCCCCGCCGGCGCGCCGCTGTCAACAGCGCCGCCGGGGTTGCCCCGCGCGCCGGCGCGAGGTTCAGTATGACCGCCCCATGAGTGCTACTGCTCCGCTTCGGATCGGCATCCTCGGTGCCGCGCGCATCGCGCCGATGGCGCTGATCCGGCCGGCGCGATCGGTGCCCGAGGTTCGCATCGCGGCCGTCGCAGCGCGCGACGCGACTCGCGCACGCGCGTTTGCGGACAAGCACGGCGTGCCGAAGGTCCACGACGGCTACGACGCGCTGATCGGGGATCCGGAGCTCGACGCCATCTACAATCCGCTGCCCAACGCGCTGCATTGCGAGTGGACGCTGCGCGCCCTGCGCGCCGGCAAGCACGTGCTGTGCGAGAAGCCGATTGCGTCGAATGCCGCCGAGGCGGAGCGCATGGCGCAGGCGGCCGAGGCGAGCGGCCGCGTGCTCGTCGAGGCCTTCCATTGGCGCTACCACCCGCTCGCCGCGCGCATGCGCGAGATCGTGCGCTCGGGCGTGCTCGGTGACGTGCGCCGCGTCGAGGCCAGCATGTGCATTCCGCTGCCGCTTCCCGGCGACATCCGCTACCGCTTCGATCTCGGCGGCGGCGCCACGATGGACACGGGCTGTTACGCGATCAACCTCGTGCGCTTCCTGGCCGAGGCGGAGCCGAGCGTCGAGTCGGCGGAGGTCAGGCGCTCCTCGCCGGACGTCGATCGCTGGATGCGCGCCGAGCTGCGCTTCGACGACGGACGCAGCGGCCGCGTCGAATGCTCGCTCTTCTCGGCGAAGCTGCTCGCGGTGAACGCGCGCGTGATCGGGAGCCGCGGCAGACTCGACGTGTTCAACCCCGTGGCGCCGCATCTCTTCCACCGCCTGCGCGTGCGCGCCGGCGGGGAGCGCCGCAGCGAGAGCGTGCCCGGCGAAGCCACCTATACGCACCAGCTGCGCGCCTTCGCGGCGCACGTACGCGGCGCCGCAAAAATGTCCACGGATGCGCGCGACGCGATCCACAACATGCGCGTGATCGATGCGGTGTACGATCGCGCGGGGATGAAGAGAAGGGGAACCTGAGTGGGACAGCGAGTCGCTACGCGCGCCGGGGTGGTGCAGGGAGTCGAGGAGCAGGGCCTCCGCATCTTTCGCGGCATCCCGTTCGCGAAGCCGCCGGTGGGTGAGCTCCGCTTCCGCCGGCCCGAGCCGGCGGCGCCCTGGTCGAGCGTGCGCGACGCCTCGCGCTTCGGGCCCTCGGCGCCGCAGATGAAGCTCCAGATCGACTTCCTGCCCGGCATGGACGTCGGCGAGCAGAGCGAGGACTGCCTGTATCTGAACGTCTTCGCGCCCGCCGCGAGCGGCTCACCCCGGCCCGTGCTCGTCTGGATCCACGGGGGAGCCTTCACGATCGGCTCGGGCTCGCAGGCGCTCTACGACGTGCGGCCGATCGTGCGCCGCGGCGACGTGATCGTGGTGACCGTGAACTACCGCCTCGGCGCGCTCGGCTTCCTGCACCTCGCCGAGCTCTGCGGCGAAGGCTTCGCCGACGCCGCGAACGCCGGCATTCTCGATCAGGTCGCAGCGCTCGAGTGGGTGCGCGACAACATCGCCGGCTTCGGCGGCGATCCCGGCAACGTGACGATCTTCGGCGAGTCGGCGGGCGGCATGAGCGTGGGCACGCTGCTCGGCATGCCGGCGGCGCGCGGGCTCTTCCAGAAGGCGATCGCGCAGAGCGGAGCGGCGCATGCGGCGAACGATGCGCAAGGCGCGACGCGCATCGCCGGGATGGTTTGCGAGGAGCTCGGCCTCGCGCCCGGCGCTGGCGCAGGCCTGCGCCGCGCGCCGGTCGAGGAGATCCTCGCGGCGCAGGCGCGTTGCGCCGCGCGCACCCAGAGCGAGCAGCTGCTGCCATTCCGCCCGGTGGTGGACGGCCGCGCGCTGCCCGAGCCGCCGATCGATGCGGTGCGCGGCGGGCTCTCGCGCGACGTCGCCGTGATCGCCGGCTTCACGCGCGACGAGTGGAAGCTGTTCCTGTTCATGGATCCGCAGGGCCAGAAGCTCGACGAGCCGACGCTGCTCGCGCGCGCCGAACAGCGCGCTCCCGGCCGCGGGCGAGGGCTCGTCGACGCCTACCGCGCGGCGCTCGGCGCGGGCGCGAAGCCCTACGAGCTCTTCTGCGCGCTCGAGCGCGACCGCATCTTCGGGATTCCCGCCGTGCGGCTCGCCGAATCGCAGCGAAGCTGGCAGACGAACACGTACCTGTACGAGTTCAGCTGGCCGGCAAGTCTGTTTGGCGGCCTGCTCGGCGCCTGCCACGGCATCGACGTGCCCTTCGTGATGGGCTCGATCGGGACGCCCGGCGGCGACCGCTTCGCCGGCTCGGGCCCCGAGGCGCTGACGCTCCAGGAGCGCGTGATGGATGCCTGGCTCGCGTTCGCGCGCAGCGGCGATCCCCGCCACGCAGGACTTCCGGCCTGGGGGCCGTACGACGCGCAGGCGCGCCTGGCGATGGAGCTGGGCAAGCGCTGCGAGGCGCTCCGCCTCCCGGACGACGGTCTGCTGCGCGCATGGGAAGGCATCCTCTGAACGTGGCCGGGCGCGAAGAGGTCGTCGCCGGCGTCGACCTCGGCTCGAACAGCTTCCACATGGTGGTGGCGCGGGCCGAGGCGGACGGCCGCGTCCACATTCTCGATCGGCTGCGCGATCCGGTGCGGCTGGCGGCCGGCCTCACCCGCGACCGGATGCTCACGCACCGCGCCGTGCGGCGAGCGCTCGAATCGCTCGAACGTTTCGGCGAGCGATTGCGCGGCATGCCGCGCCGCTCGGTGCGAGCCGTCGGCACGAACACGTTGCGCCAGGCGCACAACGGCGAAGAATTCCTCGCGCATGCCAAGCGGGCTCTCGGGCATCCGGTCGAGATCATTCCGGGCCGCGAGGAGGCCCGCCTGATCTATCTCGGCGTGGCGCATACCAGTCCCGACACGGTCGGGCGTCATCTCGTGATCGACATCGGCGGCGGCAGCACCGAGTGCATCATCGGCGAACGCTTCGATCCGATCGCGCTGCACAGCCTGTACATGGGCTGCGTAGGTTACACCGCTCAGTTCTTCGCCAACGGAAAGCTCTCCCGCGCGAACTTCGAGCGCGCGCAGATCGCCGCGTCGCTCGAGCTCGCCTCGCTGCGCGAAGACTTCCGCGAACGCGGCTGGAGCCGCGCGAGCGGCTCGTCGGGCACGATCCTCGCCGTGAGCGAGGTGCTGCGCGCGAACGGATGGTCGCACGGGGAGATCCAGCCCGACTCGCTGCGCCGGCTGGTGGCGGCGATGCAGGACCGCGAGACGTTGCGCGAGCTCTCGCTGCCGGGGCTCGAGGCGGAGCGCGCGGCGGTCTTTCCGGGCGGCGTCGCCATCCTCGTCGCCGCTTTCGAGCAGCTCGGCATCGAAGTGCTCGAGCCGTCGAACGGCGCGCTGCGCGAGGGCATCGTCTACGAGCTGCTCGACCGACCGACGCACGAGGACCCGCGCGACCGCAGCATCGAGAACGTGGCGGCGCGCTACAAGGTCGATCTCGCCCAGGCGCAGCGCGTCAAGCACTCGGCGCTGGCCTGCTTCGAATCGGCACAGGCGGCCTGGAAGCTCGACGCCGAGCTCGGGCGGCGCGTGCTCGAGTGGGCGGCGCGGGTGCACGAGATCGGTCTCTCGATCGCCTACACCGGCTACCAGAAGCACAGCGCCTACATTCTCGAGCACGCCGACATGCCCGGCTTCTCGCGCGAGCTGCAGGCGCTGCTCGCCGCCGTCGTGGGAGCGCACCGGCGCAAGCTCTCGCGCGAGCTGTTCGAGCGCGTCGCGGGCCGCGAGCGCCGCGCGCTCGCGCTGCGGCTCGCGGTGCTGCTGCGCCTCGCCGTACGGCTGCACCACAGCCGCAGCCGCGAGCGGCTCCCCGACGTGAAGCTCCGCGTCGGTCCGCGGACGCTCACGCTCGGGTTTCCGCCGGGCTGGCTCGAAGCGAGGCCGCTCACGCGCGCGGATCTCGAGGAGGAGGCCGAGCAGCTCGGAGACGTCGGCTTCCGGCTGCACTTTCCGAGCGAGCGCCGCGCCGCGCGCCGTGCCCCCGCGCGTTCGCGTTCGCGTGCGCGCAAGCGCAGGCGCGCATGACCGAAGGCAGCCGCCGCGCCATCCTGGCCGCCTTCCTCGCGAACCTCGGCATCGCGGGCTCGAAGCTCGCGGCCTTCTTCGTCACCGGCGCTGCCTCGATGCTCGCGGAGGCGGTGCACTCGCTCGCCGACACCGGCAACCAGGCGCTGCTGCTGCTCGGCTCCGCGCGCGGGCGGCGTGCGGCGAGCGAGGAGCACCCGTTCGGATACGGGCGCGAGCGTTATTTCTGGGCATTCGTGGTCGCGCTCGTGCTGTTCGCGCTGGGCTCGCTCTTCGCGATCGCGGAGGGCATCGAGAAGCTGCGCGAGCCGCACGACCTCACGCGAGCCGGTTGGGCGATCGGGGTGCTCGTCGTCGCGATCGTGCTCGAGAGCTTCTCGCTGCGAACGGCGGTGCGCGAGGCGAACGTCGTGCGCGGGAGCGAGGACTGGTGGTCGTTCGTGCGTCACTCGAAGAGCCCCGAGCTGCCCGTCGTGCTGCTCGAGGACGTGGGCGCGCTCGTCGGACTCGCCTTCGCGCTGGCAGGGGTCGGCCTCGCGGTCGCGACCGGCGAGCCGCGCTTCGACGCGCTCGGCAGCATCGCGATCGGCGTGCTGCTGGCCGGGATCGCCGTGGTGCTCGCGAAGGAGATGAAGAGCCTGTTGATCGGCGAATCGGCCGCACCGGGGGTCACGGCGGCGATCCGCGCCGCTCTCGAAACGGCTCCGCAGGTGCGGCGCGTCATCCATCTGCGCACGCTCCATCTCGGTCCCGAAGAGCTGCTGGTGGCGGCCAAGATCGAGCTCGACGCGAGCCTGCGCTTCGCCGACGTCGCGCGCGCGATCGACGCCGCCGAGGCACGCGTGCGCGAGCAGGTGCCCTCGGCGCGCATGATCTTCCTCGAGCCGGACGTGATGCGGCCTGCGCAAGGCCCGGACGGGAGCTAGGACCAGGCGTTCGCGCCAGGGCGCGAGGCTAGGTCGGCCGCCCGTGCTGGTGTACCTTGCGGCAGCGTCCCGTTCGCGTCGCGTGGCGACGGCGGTGGGACCGGCGCCCTCGTGAGGAGTCCATGCCCGCCGCCAGACTGCTTCCCGCAGGCCGCTCGCTCGCTCTCGTCGGTCTCGCTGCGCTGTTCGCGCTCGCGGCCGCCGCGAACGAGCCGCCGGATTGGAATGCCGTCGCGGACGTCGACACCGTATCGGTCGCCACGTCGAATCCGGATGGAACGCTGCGCTACACGACGGTCTGGCTCGTCGTCGTCGGCGGCCGCGGCTACCTGCGCACGGGCAACACCACCTGGGGCTCGAACGTGGATCGCGATCCCAACGTCACGCTGGTGATCGGCAAGCAGGAGTACGCGCTGCGCGCCGAGTCGGTCGAGGCCGACGACGAGCGGGCGCAGGTGATGGCCGCCTTCAACGCGAAGTACGGTTGGAGCGACACCATGACCGGTTGGTTCCGCGGGGCGCGTCCGAAGATCCTGCGCCTCGCTTCTCTCTAGCCGCTCCGGAGCCCCCCATGCCCGAGAAGCTCAACCGCATCAGCCGACGCATCACGCAGCCGAAGTCGCAGGGCGCCTCGCAGGCGATGCTCTACGCCACCGGCCTGACCGAAGCCGACATGGACAAGGCCGCAGGTCGGCATCGCCAGCGTCTGGTACGAGGGCAACCCCTGCAACATGCACCTCCACGACCTGGCGGCGCGGGTGAAGGAGGGCGTGGTCGCGGCCGGTCTGGTCGGCATGCGCTTCAACACGATCGGCGTCAGCGACGGCATCTCGATGGGCACCGAGGGCATGAGCTACTCGCTGCAATCGCGCGACCTGATCGCCGACTCGATCGAGACGGTGATGGGCGCGCAGTGGTACGACGCGAACATCTCGATTCCCGGCTGCGACAAGAACATGCCGGGCTGCCTGATCGCGATGGCGCGCGTCGAACCGCCCGGCGCTGATGGTCTATGGCGGCACGATCCGACGCCGGGCAGCATCGCAAGGGCGAGCCGCTCGACGTCGTCTCGGCCTTCCAGTGCTACGGCGAGCTGATCGCGGGCCGGCTCACCGAGGAGGATCGCGTCGAGATCGTGCGCCACGCCTGCCCCGGCGCGGGCGCCTGCGGCGGCATGTACACGGCCAACACGATGGCCGTCGGCGATCGAAGCGCTCGGCATGTCGCTGCCCTACAGCTCGTCGACGCCGGCGGAAGATCCGGGCAAGCTCGACGAATGCTTCCGCGCGGGCGCGGCGATCCGCGTGCTGCTCGAGCGCGACATCAAGCCGCGCGACATCATGACGCGCGCGGCCTTCGAGAACGCGATGATGGTGGTGATGGCGCTCGGCGGCTCGACCAACGCCGTGCTGCACCTGATCGCGATGGCCCGCGCGGTCGGCGTGCCGCTCACGATCGACGACTTCCAGCGCGTCAGCGACCGCGTGCCCTACCTCGCCGATCTGAAGCCCAGCGGCAAGTACGTGATGGAGGATCTGCACCACGTCGGCGGCACGCCGGCCGTGATGAAGTTGCTGCTCGAGAACGGCATGCTCGACGGCGATTGCCTGACCGTCACCGGCAAGACGCTCGCCGAGAACCTGCGCGGACTGGCCCGGTCTCACGCCGGGCCAGAAGATCATCCGCCCGTGGCACGACCCGATCAAGGCGACCGGCCACATCCAGATCCTGCGCGGCAATCTCGCGCCCGACGGCGCCGTGGCCAAGATCACCGGCAAGGAAGGCCTCGGCTTCACCGGCCCGGCGCAGGTGTTCGATCAGGAAGAGGACATGCTCGCGGCGCTGGAGCAGGGCCAGATCGCAAACGGCGACGTCATCGTGATCCGCTACGAAGGCCCGAAGGGCGGCCCCGGCATGCCCGAGATGCTGACGCCCACCTCGGCGATCATGGGCGCCGGGCTCGGCAAGGACGTGGCGCTCGATCACCGACGGCCGCTTCTCCGGCGGCTCGCACGGCTTCATCGTCGGCCACGTGACGCCCGAGGCGCAGGAGGGCGGACCGATCGCGCTGGTGAAGGATGGCGACGCCATCACGATCGACGCCAAGCGCAACCTGATCGATCTCGAGGTCGAGCCGCAGGAGCTCGCGCGGCGCCGAGCGAGCTTCCGTGCGCCGCCGCTCAAGGCGACGCGCGGCACGCTCGCGAAGTACATCCGCAGCGTGCGGCCGGCATCCGAGGGGTGCGTTACGGACGAGTGAGGCGCGCGACCACGTCGGTTGGGAAGAGGATCGAGCTGTCTTCGGCGTGAATCCGCGTCCACCCCGCGCCTGAGAACACAGCGCCACGCTGCTGGCTCAGCGCGCCTCGTGCTGCTCCGAGAGGTTGCCTCGCACGTGGTACGGCGCTCGCAATCGCGCTGTGCGTGCGCGCCGATCTCTCTTCGCTTCCCGCCCGAGGCGCAGCCCCGGGCAGCTCTTGCGAGCGCCTCTACACCCGCCGCCGCCCCGAGCAGAGCGTCCTCTACGGCGTGGTGCAGACTGAGCTCGAAAGCTTCCTCGCGCACGCCCGGGCCCGAGAGAGGACGGTGCCGTGCTTCGTCGAACGCGAGCTGCGGGCCTTTCTCGCCTGCGGGATCCTCGCCCAGGGCTTCGTCCGCGTGCGCTGCGACGCCTGCGCGCACGAGCGGCTCGTCGCCTTCTCGTGCAAGGGCCGAGGCTTTTGCCCCGCCTGCGGCGGCCGCCGAATGGCCGACACCGCGGCGCACCTGATCGACCGCGTGCTGCCCGAAGCCCCCGTGCGGCAGTGGGTGCTCTCGTTGCCCTTCGCGCTGCGCTACCGCCTTGCGTACGACGGCGCGCTCACGAGCGCGGTGCTCGGCCTCTTCGTGCGAACCGTCTTCGCCTCGCTGCGACGGCGGGCGAGGCTCCGCGCAGGCCACCGCCATGCGCAGTGCGGCGCCGTCACCTTCGTGCAGCGCTTCGGCGATGCCCTGAATCTCAACGTGCATTTTCATTCGCTCGTGCTCGATGGCGTCTACGCGAGGGGTGCAGAAGGCAGGCTGCGCTTCCATCCGCTTGCCCCTCCCGAGGACGCCGAGGTCGAGCGTGTGGCGCGCCAGCTGGCATGCCGGATCCAACGTCTGCTGGTACGCCGGGGCCTTGGCCCCGAGGCCGATCCCTCCGAGGTCGACCCCGTGCTCGCGGATCAGCCGCTGCTCGCCGTGCTCTACGCCGCCTCGGTTGCAGGCCGTGTGGCCACCGGCCGGCGCGCCGGGAGGCGCACCCTGCGCGTGGGCGATCGCATCGATGCCGAGGCGATCGCGATGCTCGCGGGCGAGCGCTGCGCGAGCGTGAGCGGCGTGAACCTACACTCCAACGTGTCGGTCCCGGCGCGGGATCGAAAGCGCCTCGAGCGACTGTGCCGTTACGTGGCCCGCCCCCCGGTTGCCACCGATCGGCTCTCCCGCATGGAAGACGGGAGACTCCTCTATCGCCTGAAGCACCGCTGGCGGGACGGCACCACCCACGTCGTCTTCGAGCCCCGCGAGCTTCTCGAAAAGCTCGCCGCCCTCGTCCCGCCCCCGCGCCTCCATCTCGTCCGCTACCACGGAATCCTCGGGCCCTGCGCGAGCGAGCGCGATCGCGTGGTGCCCGAGGCGTACGAGGCCAACGCAGGATCGGCTCTCTCGGGTTGCCCCGCACACGCAGGCAGCGAGCGGGCCGAGCCCGCCGCGGATTCCCTGCACTCGGGCATGGCTGTAGCGGAGGAACGCTCCTCCGCGCCCGGGGAGCTGAGCACGCCGGACACAAGAGAGCGTCTACCGGCGCTCCCGGCTCCGCATCCCGCCGCGAACCCGCCGCGCCCGCGGCGGCTCGCGTGGGCGGATCTACTGCGCCGCGTCTTCGCGATCGACGTCCTGCGCTGCCCAGACTGCGGCAGGCGCATGCGGATCCTCGCCGCGATCCACCCACCCGAAGCCGCCCAGGCCATCCTCGCCTGCCTCGGCCTCCCGGTGCGTGCCCCACCTACCCTACCGCCCCGACCCGACGACGACCTCGAGGCGACCGCCGAAGCCTGGGGCTACGAGCCCGCCCCCGACGCCTGAGGGCGTGCCCGGACCGGTTGCCCAACGTCACAGCGATTGCGGCCCGAGACCCCGGGCAAATGGCCGCGCATGGCTGCCGCGCGGGAGACGTGTGTCTCCGCGCGGCGCGCTGCCCCCCCGCGCCGGCCCGCCCGCTTGAATCCCCCGCGCATCGGGACCCCTTCTCGCATCGACCGGTGCGCCCTGTCCACGCGGGAGTAGACGGAACGGACCTTATCGGACCTGAAACGCCCCTTATTCTTCCTATCCGCTTCCTACTGTGAAAGTCGGTGAGTTGGTTCGAGAGGGCCTATTAGCGCAGGGACTGGATGTGCCGTTCTACCACTCGAAGTGTGGAACAGCGAGCGAGCGAGATGTGTTGTTGGGGCGATTCACAGGCCGACTTTCACCGGCGGTGCCGCTCATCATATGCACGAATGCGTTTGGAATGGGATTGGATGTTGCCAACGTGCGACTGGTTATTCACTGGCAACATCCCGCCTCCGTCGAGGACTATCTCCAGGAGTTTGGACGTGCTGGCCGTGATGGCAAGCCAGCGCTCGCTGTACTGTTCACGAACGACTCGCGAGACGTTGGCCTGCTGGAGTTCATGGCGAAATTAACCGTGAATGACGCCGAACTTGATGATGACCAAAAGGAAGCTGTTCTGGAGGGCAAGCTCTCGCAAATCCACGACATGCATGGTTTAGCTGTGCAGCGAAACCAGTGTTTTCGGCGCGGAATCGTGCGCTACTTCCAAAAGGACAAACGGGCGGCGCGGCAGTCCCTGGCACTCCGCATCGTGCAATGGCTGTTTTCAATTAACGATAAGCCGACGAAAGCCACTCACTGTTGCGACAAATGTGACGGCGCTACTCCGGCGAACTACATGACTTGGGCTTTGTCGGTTTTTTGATGGACCACGTCATAAGCCCCGCGTCGAGTTTCCAGCCTGAAACTGGAGCCACGATCGCCCGAGAAATGTGGACGAAGTGTCGCTTAACCCCGCGTCCACTTTCTCGGGGGAAGATCAGTCAGGTGCAGCGCCCTGGTGGGCGGCAGTCTCGCCCATCGCCTCCGTGAGCTGGCGCTCGAACTCCGTCTCGTCGGCCCGCGATTCAAAAGCTGATCGAAGAAGAAGGATGCCAGTGTAGGTATTCTCATACAGAACGTAATAGTGATCTTGCTTGCTGACGTCGACAACTTGCGCGAGGGGAAGAGTTGATGAGGCGCCGCTGGACTTCCGGACCTGGATCAGCCCATCCGAGATCGCAATGTGATAGGTGTCAAGGAAAAACCGGTTGAGCGGACTTCGCGCCAAATTCAAAGGAGCGCGTCGGAAGCACCACCAATACCACCACCCCCAGAAGAGAAAGACTGGGAGCGCCTTCCAGAAGGGGCTAAGTGAGTTTGAGGAATAGACCTGCCAAGCGACAACACATGCAAATAGTCCGACGATAGCTGCGGCAATGATGATCACGCGCCGGTGTCTTCGAGGCGTCTCGCGCCACAAGACCCGTTTGTATAAATCGAGATCAACGGCGAAGCTTCGAAGTTCGAGGCGGGGGCTCTGCATGTGGTTGCTGCCGCCTAGCGGATGGCCGCTAAGCTGCGGCCGCCGATGATCCTACCATGATTCGTGTTGCGTGAAGCCGCCCGATTGGCTGAAGCCCGCGGCCGGAAGCGTCAACTACTTGTTAGGCGACGCCGCTTCCGCTGCCCCTTGCAAGTGGACCATCAAACGCGTCGTGGAGGAGGTGCGGATGATCCGACTCCTCGCGCATCGCTGCCAGCAGCGTCTGGCAAAAGGAGCGTACGTCCTCCCTCGCCTTCTCGACCGACTTCCCAGATAGGTAGGAATCCCACGGATGCTCCCAGCGGAAGTGGCGCCCGTCATCCCGATACTCGGTCTCGTACTCACTCGCGTAAACTTTGCCGTGAACGACAAGATCCCGCAGCTCAACGAGCTTGGTGATGCTCTGGTACGGCTCTTCCCCCTTGCGCCATTCGAACTTCGGTAGCCGATGATTGATAGCCGTGAGCTTTCCGTCGACTCCCTTGCCCCGGAACTGCTCCCTTTCGTTCGCCCATAGATCGGGTAGGACGACGAATCCACAGAAGTTGATGAAGGCCTCGAACGCCATGAGCGTCATGACGAGTGCAGGAATGATCAGATGGTGATTCGCGACCTCGTCGGTCTCAACGATCTTCGCAAGAGCTTTAGACGAGCGCCAGAGATACTCATGTGTGAAGATCTCTTCTTGAATCGTGAGTCTCTTGGGCATCGAAAACCGCCTACCGCATCGTGCGCTCAGAGTGCCGGCCCCGCCGCCGTGGCGGCCCGAAGCGCCCAGGTTCCGACGCCAGACACTACCAAACGTCGATTGGAGCGCGCTGTGGCTCGTCAGCTGCAACCGCTTGGGCTGCGCTGGCTAGGGGCAGAAGAGTTGTGAAGCGAGGTCATCGACGTTCTTGAAGGCGTCGGCTTGAAGACCGTGTTCTTGGGCTAGGTGCTGGAGCTTGTCTGGGCTACCGAAGAGTTTCTCCAATGTCGCGAGCTTTTGCTGACGTATCTCTGCACGCCACGAATCATCGGCCTCACTTAGAATAGGCGACGCGCCAAGCACTTTCGCGGTGTCCACAGCCTGCTCCTCGGCCCCGAACGCAAGCGTAAGGGTCTCTCCACTAACGATATGGCGCCCTGCATCAACCGGACGCCCCTTGACGATGGCTAGGGTTGGAAGTTCACCGACTTTCTCGGCGACTGCGGTTATCTCCGCGAGTGAAATCCGGAGCCTGAACGAGAGAGTAAAGCTGTCGCAATAGGGACGATAAATATGTTTCGCGTGGATAATTTCGGCATTGGAAAGACGGTTTGCGGGGATGGAGAGGTATGGATCGCGTTCTAGTTGGAGCTCGATGTCGGTGCCGTCGTGCCCGACCCAGGTGCGAGTGACGCAGTCCACACAGGGAGTTGGCTCCACGGCCTCGCTCTTGATCGGAGAGCTTGCACTGCGAATGAGGTGGAAGTCTAGGCTCGGCTCAGAACAGCCCAGCGTGCATAGTACGAAGATGATCGCAGGATCGAAACGCACCGATGGTGCCGCCCAACGGATGGCCGCTCAGCTGCGGCCGCCGACGATCCTACCATGACTCGTGTCGGCCGAGGCCAAACGTTTGGCCAAAGCCCGCGGGCGGCAGCTTCAGCGGCTTGTTGGGCTGCCGGCATGTCACTAGAAGACCTCGCGCGATATGAATTCGCCGTGTTCTATTCCGGAAGCTTCGCAGGAAAAGGTTTCACGGGTGGCATGGACTCCGATCTGGTCAACGCTGAGCACGTATTCTTGATGAACCTCGCTCCCGTGATCGCCGCACGGCCATGACACAACCCGGAGTGAGCCCGCGGACGTTCGGAGTTTCTCCCAGTAGTCGATATTGAGAACCAAGGGCGTATCGGGGTGTTCGGCAGATCCGAAGACGTGAAGTCTTTGCTGGCTCGGGGAGATGCCCACGAGGATGCTTTGGCGCCTGCCGCATGGAAGCGTTCCGATCTGGAGGATGAACTCGGTTGCCCACCCGTCGCGGTTGAAGTCGCGGAGGTCGAGGATTCTTGTATGGGGGTCCGCTTGATGACAGCCTCTCGGAAGGCTGACTGAGAGCCGGATTTGTCCGCCTTCTCCCAGGCGTCGAGATCTGACTGGAGTACAGGCCATCGCTGAAGCACCGCGTGCCCCCTCTGCCAGGCCGGTGCGGGCAGCTCTTCGCGGGCGAAGAGTGGCGTGAGGTGCAGTCGGTCGATTTCTTGGGACGACCGGAGGCGGACCAGATCGAGCGTGCCTTCCTCTCCGAACTCAAACCCTGAGCAGGGGCACGTAAACCAACCGGGATCGTCCGGCGCGCAGATCGAATCCGGAGTGTGAGCCCACTCCAATCGCCAGATCTCAGAGGCGCCGTTCACCTCGACGGCGCGCTCGTCGCGGATCACCGGCCGAGCCGACGAGGAAGCCTCTGGCTCACCTGACAACCCGCTCGAAGATATCAGCAGCGCGACCACTGCAGGCCAGATCGCGAACGTGGACCGAAAAGGAGTCGAGGACGTGACGATCTCCACTCGGTGCGTTTACCGGCAGCCCAACGGATGGCCGCTCAGCTGCGGGCGCCCGTGTTGCAGCCAAGTGTCGACCGGCGGCCGCCCCGGGTCAACTGCCAACTGGGCGGCCGCCGGCCGTGCGACCCCGGACTGCACCCAAACTGGCGCCCGTCAGTGTTAGGCGGCGCGCTACTGAGCCGCTGGCTGCTTGGGCTGAAGGTCCGCGAGAAGCCTAGCCGCGTTCTTGTCTCCCTGCCGAACGTACTGGGCAAACGCGTTCTCGACGATGGCACCTTCGCCCTGCTTGAGAGCCTCCAAGGATCTGCGGATCGAGGTGTCATAGTACGTGATTGTGTACTGCGGACCGAGCCATCCCACGTAGTGCCCGAGATAGGCCAGCATGGCCATCAATGAGATTGCAGACGCCAATCGAAGCACTAGGCGGGCACGAACCTCGGCCCAAAGCCAGGCTCCGATCAAAGTCAGCGTGAGGGCTACAACAACGAGTGGCCCTCGCGCGCCGAAGAGGTCGAAGCTGAGGTCGATCATCGTAAATGTTGCCGCCGTCCAACGGACCAGGCGCTCAGCTGCCGGGCCCGCCGCCGCAGCTCGTTCGAAGCGCTCAAGGTTCCGATGCCAGACACTACCAAAGGTCGATCGGAGTGCGCTGTGGCCCGGTCAGCTGCAGTGTTAGGCACCGCGCTACTTCGCAGCCGTCAGCGGAGCATCGCTTCGCACATTCCGGCTGACGGGGTCGAGGTCTAGGACTCGCACCGCACCGTTCCCGACGTAGAACAGGAGTAGGGAGCCGCGGTCGACGAGATGCCAGCCAAGAACGCTTTCCGCTGATTTCACGAGAGTCGTGATTGACGTTCCGTCGGGGGCCGCGGCTGCGATCTCATGCGGGCTTGATTCCTGCTGGGGTTCGTGGTTCGGATCACCCGGTTGAAGCTCAAAGACAATCGACAGCGTCACCTGCGCCCTTCGGTCGGGGTCTCTATCGTCATAGCGATACCGTGACGGGGGATCGGTAACGAAGAAGTACCGGGGAATCATGTTCCCGTTGTCCGCTAGCAGCCAGCGGCTCTTCTTCGTTGATGTATCGAAGAAGAGGAGGTTGCGCGCGAACCGCTGGCGCGGACCGGATCTTGAGGAACGATACTCGGGTGGCGCTCCCAGTTCAGCGACGAGCTGGCTCGTACCGGCAATCTGCGTGAACTCGCCGAGCCGAAGGTTCTTCCCGGCGATATCCGCATCGGCGACGCGCTGAACATGGTCCTCCGGACTTTCGCGATTCCACACGCCTCCGAGTTCCGTTGCAAGGAGCAGCGCGATTACAACGCCGAGACTGCCGGCCAGAAGGATTAGGACTGCGTTGATGCGCCAGACCCACGCGAATAGCGCATCCGTTCGGTGACTCAAGGTACTCCTGTCCGCGCTGCCCAACTACTATTGGCCAGCGTCCCTTCACCCCCAAAACGAGGCGACGACGCGCAGCCATTGTACACAGAGGGATGGCGGCGATGGGTGTGAAAACGGTCGATCAGCCGCGCAGTTCGAGGCAGCAGCTCCGGGATCTGGGGTGCGATTAGGCAGCGAGCGTTAGCACCCTAATACGCGGCGTCGGCCTTGCCACGCATCGAGCCCCCGCTGCATCGACCCGCGCGCTCTCTACACGCGAGAGTTGACGGAACCGCCACGGACGTAAGATGTACGCATCAACGGACTATCAGCTACCGTCGCTGCCACGTGACAGTTGACCTTTCGGTGTATAGGTCATTCATGCCCGGCGCCTCTTCTGCGGGACGGCAGGTGGCCGAGTGACTCGCGTGCTTGATCCGGGCGTCGCGGCCGCGAACTCGCTCACCGCCAGATGGGCCGAGACGGCGGGCGCTAAGGGTGGGCAGTTCGTCATCTCCGGCGCGGCGGTCTGGCCGCTCCTCGCTGCGCTGGCCAACGGCGCCGAGGGTCGTGCCCGCGAAGAGCTGGAGCGCGCGGTCGGCCTACCCGCCGATGGTGCCCTGGCCGCAATCGGCGATGTGTTCGCCGCGATCGACCGCGGCGCGGGCGCTCACGGGGCCATCGGCCTGTGGGTCCGAGCAGATGTCCCGCTCCGCAGGGAGTGGTCCCCCGCGCTCCGCGCGGGTACTTGCGGAGTGCTCAGCGGCAGCCCCGAACGGGATCAAGCCGTGCTCGACGCTTGGGTCAAGGAGCAGACGCTTGGCATACTCGACCGGCTGCCGGCCCAGCTCGGGCCTACGACTCTCCTGCTGCTGGCCGCTTGCCTGGCGATTCGGACCACGTGGTCAACGCCCTTCGAGGACCATGGCTTCCCGCGGCCATTCGCATCGGGGCCGTGGAAGAACCGATTGGCTAGCCAACTTTTCGCTTCCTTCGAGGACCTCGACCGGGTCACGGTGTTCGCCACCCCGGCCGGTCCCCTCACGACGTTCAACTCCATGGGCGCCGATGACATCGATGTGCATCTGGTCCTCGGCACCGAGAACGCGGCAGCAGGCGACGTCCTTAGGGAGGGCATCGTCGCGGTGACGGGCCACGGTCCGCGGCGAAGCGGAGACGAATTGCACCCCGGAGACATCGCCCCGGGGCTCACCGTCGAGGAGATCCGATGCCAAACTCCCAAACCTCCATTCGTTTGGGTTCAAACGGTTGGCTTCGAGATAACGGCGGAGCACGATCTCCTCGGCTGCGGGGATCTGTTCGGCCTGAAGACTGCCACCGATACCAGTCGTGGTCACTTCCCGGGTATCAGCGATATGCCGCTCGCGGTCGAACAAGCTCGCCAGCACGCGCGAGCCAAGTTCATGGCCACGGGATTCGAAGGCGCGGCCGTCACAGCCTTGGGGGTGGCGCCAGGCATGCGGCAGTCTCCTCCTCGCTATACGACGCGCGTAATCCGTCTCGCGTTCGATCGCCCCTTTGGCTTCGTCGCCATCGATCGGCCGAGCGGCCTCGTACTGATGGCCGGTTGGGTCGACGAGCCGGCGCCGAGCGAGAGTGGTCGGTCCCCTTTCCCTTTCCGACCACGTGACCCGTGACCCAACCGGCGCCCGGCAGGGTAGACCTGTTCCGCGCGTCGGGGCCTCCTTCCGCTGGCACCCGTGGCCACGAGCCGGCTCCGAATGAGGCTGGGCGGGCAGCGCATGACGTTGGTGTCGAACCCGCTGCACCTCCTGCTCAGTAGCGCGCAAACAGGGCTTCGCCTCTTCTACATCGGCGACCTACACTTCGCAGCCGAGATGCTTTAGGAAATTCGAGGGGCAGGGATGGGCGGACGCGGTTCCGGACGCTGGCGCGGCCACAGGAAGCACCAACTCGTCGAGGATGCGCTCGCGATCGACTTGGTCGCGTTTCGACGCAATGGCGCTCTTGACCACGATCAACTCGCCGGGACCATGACCTGGACCGCAGGCGGCGCTCGCGTCGCTGCCGCGCAGTGGTGCCTCGGTGCAGCGGCCGATGGACGCAGACAGCTCGACGTCGTCGCTGCCCTGGTGGACGTTGATCAGCCAGTGGTGGCCCACCTGGAGCTGACGGCGGTCGAGCCGTACTTGGGTGGCGCCGCGCATCGGGACCCCTTCTCGCATCGACCGGTGCGCCCTGTCCACGCGGGAGTAGACGGAACGGACCTTATCGGACCTGAAACGCCCCTTATTCTTCCTATCCGCTATCCGCCTACGCGCGGCGGCCGCCCGATAAAGCAACTCTTCTTCTGTAAAACCGGTTGAGCTGGCGTCCTCACTCGCTTTCCGGGTTCGAATGAGTTCTTCCGGTCTCCACTCCTCGCTGATCTCGGCGGCCATCGCCGAGACGAGGCGGAGGAGTGAGGCTTCGTTCGGGAACCTCCGCGAGTGCCACGGAAGCGCGGATGAGCCTGGGGCTTGCTCATCGCTAGTTCATGATCAGCGATTCTGGCGAGCAGCTTCGCGGCGCCATGGCCGAGAGCTACCGGTAGTGCCTCCGACGTCTCGGACCGGTCGAGTCGCGAAATCGACAGCGCCAAGCCGGTGCCTAGTGCACGGATGGCGGCCACACGGTCAATGCCCGTCGCCATTGGTTGTTGCCGCGCGTCCGCTCTGGCTGGAGGTCGAGCGCAGCGCAAGAACGCAGAGAGCGCCCGCGACCCGCCGGAGCCTGGCTAGTCAGTACTGCGCAGCAGCTTGCCGGCGAGATCGCCCGTGTGCTGGCCGCGTTCCATGAAGGGGCGGCCGTTGACGAGCGTGTGGCGGAAGCCCGTGCCGCGCTGGATGTAGCGCGAGGCGCCGGCCGGGAAGTCCTGCACGTACTCGGGCGCCAGCACGCGCAGCTCGTCGAAATCGATCACGTTGAGGTCGGCGAACGCGCCTGCCTTCACCACGCCGCGGCCCGCGAGCTGGAACAGCCCTGCTGGCTCGGACGTCAGCTTCTGGATCGCGCGCTGCAGCGAGAACAGGCCCTTCTCGCGCACCCAGTAGCTGAGCAGGAACGTCGGCAGGCTCGCGTCCATGATCTGACCGCAGTGGGCGCCCGAGTCCGCGAGGCCGAGGATCACCTGCGGGTGCGAGAGCATCTTGGCCACGACGTCGAAATCCTGGTTCGCGAACGGGAAGATGAAGAGCGCCTTGCCGTGCGTCTCGAGCGCGATGTCCATGAAGGCTTCGACGGGCGTGACACCACGCCGTTGCGCGATCACGGTGAGGCTGTCCTCGGGAGCGAGGTCGTAGCGGGTGGCGCCGTCGCGCTCGGGCAGCAGGAAGAACGATTTGAGGAGCGATGAGCCGGCCATCGGGCTCTTCACCGAGTCCTCGATCAGCTTCGCGCGCTTCGCGGGATCGCGGAACGCCGCCAGCCGCTCCTCGAGCGGGATCAGCTTGAGCAGCCCCCAGGTGCCGCCGGCCAGATCCCACGGCGTGAGGTTGACGAGCCCGAACAGCACGCCCACCGAGCGCACCTGCGTCTGCGGCAGGATCTGCGCGCCGCGCTGGTTCGCCTTCTCGACGCTCGCGAGCACCGTGCGCCAGAGATCCGGGAACTGGCGCGTCTGGAGCATGCCGAACGTGAGCGGCCGCCCGTTCGCGCGGCTCACGCGCTCCATCCAGTCCGTCTCGCCGACGATCACGTCCGCGTCGGTGCTGTCGAGATAGGGCACGGCCTCGAACACGCCGCGGCCTTCTTCGCCGAGCACGCTGCCGATGCCGAGCAGCTCCTCGGGCGCGGCGAACGTGCCGGGCACCGGCTCGCCGTCGGGCGTCTTGTGCAGCAGGCGTGCGCGAGGTCGAGAAGCCGAGCGCGCCGCCGCGCATCGCTTCGCGCACGATCTCGCGCATGCGCGCGATGTCGTCCGCGCCGGCGGTCTTCTGCTCGAGGCTGCGCTTGCCCATCGCCCACCAGCGCACGGCGCAGTGGCCCACCATGCCCCCGACGTTCACGCCCTTCTCGAGCGCGTCGACCGACGACAGGTACTCGCCGTACGTCTCCCAGTCCCAGCGCAGCCCCGTCATGATCGATTTCGCCGGAATGTCCTCGACCGACTCCATCAGGCGCGCGAGGAACTCGCGATCCTCGGGCTTGCAGGGAGCGAAGGTGACGCCGCAATTGCCCATCACGACGGAGGTGACACCGTGCCAACAAGGAGAGGTTGCGAGCGGATCCCAGGAGATCTGCGCGTCGAGGTGCGTGTGGATGTCGACGAAGCCGGGCGTGACGATCGCGCCCTCGGCGTCGATCACGCGGCTGGCGCTCCCGTTCAGCCTGCCCACGGCGGCGATCCGCTCGCCCTGCACGGCGACGTCCGCGCGCACGGGCTCGCCGCCCGTTCCATCGACCAGCGTTCCGTTCCGGATCAGGACGTCCCAGGCCATGCTGCCTCCCGCGCTGATTGCCGTCCGATTCGATCGGGAATGCCATTCCGACTCGACGCGGCTCGGATGCCCGATTCAATCAGAGTACGCCGGCGGCGGCAATACACCCCACCAGCGCCCGCTCCGCGTCGCCGGGAGCGCGGTAAGATGCAGCGCCACGAGCCGGGAGAGCCGACCCCATGGAAATCCTGCGCACGCCCGATCAGCGCTTCGATGGCCTGCCCGGCTTTGCATTCGCTCCCCATTACGTCGAGCGGGAGGGCCTGCGCATGCACTACCTCGACGAGGGCCCGCACTCGGCGCCGGTCGTGCTGCTGCTGCACGGCGAGCCGTCCTGGTCGTTTCTGTATCGCAAGCTGATTCCGATCCTCGTCGCGGCGGGCTTGCGCGCGGTGGCGCCCGATCTCGTCGGTTTCGGGCGCTCCGACAAGCCCGCGCGCCGCGAGGCGTACAGCTATCAGCAGCACATGGACTGGCTGGGCGGCTTCGTCGCAGCGACGGGCCTGCGTGACATCACGCTCGTGTGTCAGGACTGGGGCGGTCTGCTGGGGCTGCGCATGGTCGGGGAGAACCCGCGCGCCTTCGCGCGCGTGGTGGCGGCAAACACCTTCCTGCCGACGGGCGATGCGCCGCCCGGGCCCGCCTTCCTCGCCTGGCGCAAGTTCTCGCAGGAGACCGAGCGCTTCCACGTGGGCGGGATCGTGAAGGGCGGCTGCGCCACGGCGCTTGCGCCGGAGGTCGTCGCGGCCTACGACGCGCCCTTCCCCGACGATCGCTACACCGCCGGCGCCCGCCAGTTCCCGGTGCTGGTGCCGATCGCTCCCGACGATCCCGCGGCCGCGGCCAACCGCGCGGCCTGGTCGGAGCTCGAGCGATTCGAGAAGCCCTTTCTCACCGCCTTCAGCGATCTCGACGCGATCACGCGCGGCATGGAGAAGGTGCTCCAGGCGAAGATTCCCGGGGCGCAGGGCCAGCCGCACACGACCATTCGCGGCGGGGGTCACTTCCTGCAGGAGGACCGCGGCGAGGAGCTGGCGCAGGTGGTGGTCGATTTCGTGCGGCGCACGGGAGGACACTGAGGTGAGACGACCGCTCGCGGCGATATTCGCATTCGGCTTCGGGCTCGCGCTGTGCGGCTGCGATCGGCTGGTCGATCGCCAGATCGTGCGCAATCTCACTCGGGTCGATACGGGCATGCTGAGCTCGCCGGACCTGCAGGTCGTGCTCTGCGGTACGGGCTCGCCGCTGGCCGACCCGGAGCGCGCATCCGCCTGCACCGCGGTGGTCGCGGGCGGCGTCTTCGTGCTGGTCGACGTCGGCCCGGGCTCCTGGAAGCAGGCGGATCTCGCGAACCTGCCTCTCGCCAATCTGACGGCCGTGCTCCTCACGCACTTCCATTCCGATCACATCGGAGACCTCGGCGAAGCCATCACGCAGAGCTGGATCGCGGGGCGAACCGAGCCTCTCGACGTCTATGGCCCTCCGGGCGTCGATCGCATCGTCGCCGGGCTGCGCGAGGTCTACGCCTTCGACGTGGAGTATCGCGTGCGTCACCACGGCGAGCAGTGGCTGCCGCGCGAGGCATCCGGCGCGGTGGCGAAGACGATCGCGCTGCCGCCGGAGGGGTCGACCGACGCCGTGGTCGTCCTGGAGCAGGCGGGTCTGCGCGTCACGGCCTTCCGCGTCGATCACGCTCCGGTGTCGCCGGCCATCGGCTACCGCTTCGATTGGCGCGGCCGCTCGGTGGTGGTGTCGGGCGACACGCGCAAGAGCGCGAGCGTGGTGGCGAATGCGCGCGGCGCGGACCTGCTCGTGCACGAGGCCCTGCAGCCTGCGCTCACCGAGCGCGCAGCGACGATCGCGCGCCGCCTCGGGCTCGAGCGGGTCGCGAAGCTCGCCGGGGACATCCCCACCTATCACACCACCCCGCGCGAGGCGGCGGAGGTCGCGCGCGACGCGGGCGTGAAGCAGCTGGTCCTCACGCACCTCGTGCCGGGGCCTCCGAACGCGCTCGCCCGGCGCATGTTCCTGGCCGGCACCGCCGGCGTCTTCCCCGGCGAGATCACGCTCGGCGCCGACGGCATGCGCTTCGCGCTCGCGCCCGCCGCCACTCCTTGAACCTCATTCCTCCACGAGCACTTGTGCGCGGAGTTGCGAGCGCCGCCGGCGCGCGCTCAAGTGGGCTGGCGCAGCGGCCGATTTGTTAGTAAACATTTACTTATGTCGCCGCCCAGAGCCCTTGCCCCGCGAACCCGAGCTCCCGCGCGCGCGAGCCGCGCGGGGCACACGCGCCCCGGCGGCGCGGAGCGCCGGGCGCAGATCCTGCGCGCGGCCTCCGAGTGCTTCGGCACGCGCGGCTTCCACGGCACGACCACGCGGGACGTGGCCGCCGCCGTCGGCATCACCGAGGCCGCGCTCTATCGCTACTTCGCGAGCAAGGAGGCGATGTACACCGCCATCCTCGATGCGCGCATGTCGGCCCCGAATCCGGTCGAGGCGATCGCGGCGCTCGCCGAGCGCGGCGACGACCGCGCCGTCTTCACGGGCCTGCTGCGCGCGCTGCTCGCGAGCGTGACCTCCGATCCCTCGTTCATCCGCCTGCTCTTCTACTCCGCGCTCGAAGGCCATGAGCTGGCGAAGCCGTTCCACGAGCAGCGGATTCGCCGCCTGCGCGAGTTCCTGACGAGCTACATCGAGCGCCGAGTCCGCGAGGGCGCCTTCCGCGAGATCGATCCCGCGCTGGGCGCGCGCTTCTTCATCGGCCTGTTCGTCGATTACGCGATCGTGCGGCAGGTGTTCGGCCAGAAGGATCTCTATCCGCAGTCTCCCGAGGCCGTCGCGGACACCTACGTCGCGGTCTTCCTGGATGGCATGCGAGCCGCGCCCGCCGCGCAGGGGCGCAAGCCGGCGAGGCGCAAGCGTGGCTGAAGCGGTGATTTCCGGCGATAGGATTCGTATCGGCATCCGGCCGATCCTTGTCGGCGTCGCGGTGCTCGCGGTGCTGATCACGGCGACGTACTGGTTCGTCGCCCTGCGCGGGCGCGAGCGCACCGACGACGCGTTCGTCGAAGGGCACCTGGTCTTCCTTTCGCCCCGCGTCGCGGGTCACGTGGTCGAGGTGATGGTCGACGAGAACGAGAAGGTGCGAGCGGGCCAGCCGCTCGTGCGCCTCGATCGCGCCGACTTCGAAGCGCGCGTGGCGCACGCGCGCGCGGATCTCGATGCAGCTCGCAATCGCATGACGCAGACGAGCGCCGCCGCCGAAGCCGCCGCATCGCAGAGCCGCGCGGCCGCCGCGCGCTTGAAGCACGCCGAGCAGGAGCTGACGCGAGCCCGCGAGCTCGTCGATAAGCATGCGGCGGCGATCACGGCGCTGGATACCGCAGTCGCCGCGCGTGATGCCGCGGCTGCCGAGCTGCGCGCCGCCGAGCAGAACGAGCAGGCCGAACGCGCGACGCTGGGCAACGAAGCTCCCGTGCGGCAGGCCGAGGCGGCGCTCCAGGAGGCAGGGCTCGCGCTCGCCTACACCGTCGTCGCGGCGCCGTTCGATGGGATCATCGGCAAGAAGGGCGTCGAGGCCGGCGCGAACGTCTCGGCCGGGCAGCCCCTGTTCGCGCTCGCCGCCGACACCGGCAACTGGGTGGTCGCGAACTTCAAGGAGACCCAGATCGGCCGCATCCAGCCGGGCGACCGCGCGGAGATCCGCGTCGACGCCTTCCCCGGGCGCACGTGGCGCGGTCACGTCGAATCCGTCTCGCCCGCCACCGGCGCGAAATACGCGCTGCTTCCGCCCGACAACGCCACCGGGAACTTCACCAAGGTCGTGCAGCGCGTGCCGGTGAAGATCGCCATCGACGGCATCGATCCGGATGGCGAGCCCGCAGGCACGACCGGAGCCGACGCCACGCTTCCCGTCGGCCTCTCGGTGAACGTCGTTGTCCGCGTCCGCTGAAACGATCGCGGCAGGCAGGATCGCAGCCGCCGCTCCTGCGCCGCGCCTCTCGCTCGCCGATCGGCTGATGATCTTCGGCGTGATGCTGGCGACGATCCTCGAAATCCTCGACACGTCGATCGTGAACGTGGCGCTCCCGAACATGATGGGAAATCTCGGCGCGACGGTCGACGAGATCTCGTGGGTCGTCACGAGCTACATCATCGCCAACGTGATCGTGATCCCGATGACGAGCTGGCTCGCCGGGCGCTTCGGACGCCGACGCTACTTCGTGACGTCGATCGCCATCTTCACCGTGGCGTCGTTCCTGTGCGGCCTCGCGACTTCGCTCCCCGAGCTCGTGATCTTCCGGGTGATCCAGGGCATGGGCGGCGGCGCGTTGCTCTCGCTGTCGCAAACGATCATGATGGAGACCTTCCCGCCTGCGCGGCAGGGAACCGGGCAGGCCATCTTCGGGCTCGGCGCCGCGCTGGGTCCCAGCCTCGGGCCCACGCTCGGCGGCTGGATCACCAATCAGTGGTCGTGGCCCTGGATCTTCTACGTCAACATTCCGCTCGGAATCGTGGCGGGATTCCTGTGCTTCACGTACCTGCGGGAGCCGCCGGCGTCGACCGTGCGGCGCACCGAGGGCGTCGACTGGGCGGGCATCGTGCTGCTGGTCGTCGGGGTCGGAACGCTCCAGACCGTGCTCGAGCGCGGCAACCGCCTCGCCTGGTTCGAGAGCAACTTCATCACGATGTTCGCGGCGCTCGCCGTCAGCTCGCTCGGGCTGTTCATCTGGCACGAGCTGCGCGTCGAGCATCCCATCGTCGACCTGCGCGTGCTGCGCCACCGCGCGCTCGCGGTGGGCTGCGTCTATGGCGCGCTGGTCGGCGTGGGGCTCTACGGCAGCGTCTTCCTGTTCCCGCTCTTCACGCAGCAGGTGCTGCACTGGAACTCCTGGCAATCGGGGCTCGGAATCGCCCCGTCCGCGCTGATGACCGCCATCACGATGATGCTCGTCGGCCGGATCGTCTGGCGC
Organism: uncultured delta proteobacterium; assembly: GCA_963785985.1. GTDB lineage: Bacteria > Myxococcota_A > UBA9160 > UBA9160 > SMWR01 > DATBRV01. The sequence continues at coordinate 74,820 of CAWAXD010000007.1, forward strand.
GTCGGCCCGGCGCCGCTCTTCGCGATCGGGATCGTGCTCTTCGTCCCGACCATGTACGCAATGAGCCACTGGACGCTCCAGAGCGGCCGCTGGGATCTGTTCTGGCCGCAGATCGGGCGCGGCTTCGCGATGGGCTTCCTGTTCGTGCCGCTCTCGATGTCGACGCTGCGCGCGCTGCCGCCGTCCGACATGCTCCAGGGTGCGGGCCTGTTCAACCTGTGTCGCCAGACGGGCGGCAGCATGGGCATCGCGGTGCTCGCGACGCTGATCGATCACCGCAGCGTCCTGCACCACGCGTATCTCTCGGAGAGCGTCTCGCCGTTCTCGCAAGCCACGCAGCAGCGCCTCGCGACGCTGGCGTCGGGCTTCGCCGCGCGCGGCATGGACGCAACCAGCGCGCTCGATGCGGCGCGCCACGCGCTCGACGGCACGATCGCGGCACAAGCCGCCGTGCTCGCCTTCCGCGACTGCTACCTCGTGATCCTCGTGCTCTTCGTGCTGCTCTCGCCGCTGATCCCGCTGATGCGCCGGCCGCCGGGAGCGGCGTTCAATCCGGGGCAGGCGATCGCGGAGCACTAGCCGCGCGCTCCAGCCATGCGTGCGGCTTCGGCCGACACGGGTCGTGGTAGGATCAGCGGCGGCCGCAGCTCGGCGGCCTTCCGTCGGGCGGCGCTCTGGGATCAGATGGTGCGCATCTACCCACCCTACACGGAGTACCAGAAGCGCACCGCGCGCGAGATTCCGGTGGTCGTTCTGAAGCCGGCGGGCGGTTGAGCCGAGCCTGGATCCCTGCCGTCCTGTCGCACCACCGCGCCGCCTGGCGATTCGCCAGGCCGCGGCGCGCATGGCTCCACGAGCAGATCTCGAATTGGCACTGGTCGAGCGGCTGCGCCGCTTCTAGTCTGTGTTGCCGATGCGTCTGCTCTCGACAACCCTGATCCTGCTCGCCGGACTGATCAACCTCCTGCCGCTGAGCGGCGTCGTGTCGGGCCACCGGCTTCGATCCCTCTACGGAGTCGTGCTCCAGGATCCGAATCTCGTGATCCTGATGCGCCACCGCGCGGTGCTGTTCGGAGTCGTCGGCCGCGCTTCTGGCTGCCGTCATTCTCGACTGCGCCGTTCGCGTCGGTGAGGCATGAAGGAAACCGTCACGGCGTCTGTGCACGTGACATGACGGTGCGCATCGTCCGGCTCGGCTCTCCCCGCATCCGCGGCGAAGGCCTTCGTATCGGGACCGTGAGGCGCCCGCCGCGAGGCGTACCCAAGAGCCAGCACGCCGCGCAGAACTGGTACGATGCCTGGCTTCCCGAGCTGGCGCCGAGCGCGCAGATCGTCAAATTGGGCCAGGCTGCGGCGACGGAACGGGAGTGGAGCGCATTCGCGAGGCGGTATCGGGCGGAGATGGCGGCCCCCGAGAAGGTTCGGCTTCTCGAGCTCTTCGCCGCGCTGTCGCGCCAGTCCGACTTCTCGATGGGTTGCTATTGCGAGGACGAATCCCGCTGCCACCGGTCGGTGCTGCGCACGCTCCTGGAGGAGCACGGCGCCGAGGTCGATGGATCCGTCGGGCCGGTGTTACGGCGCGAGCGGTGAAGAGCATCGCACGACGATCGCAGCGCGCCCACGCATAACTCCAAACATCGCGACGATCAAGATCGACCGCGCAGATCCCGTGACCGGATCTGACACAATCATGTGAGAGCATCGTCGAGATGGCGATGCGATCTCGACAGTTGAAACTGGAGCTCCCGGTCCGGTCGAAATGGGGCGGCGCGAGGCCCGGCGCGGGACGCACGCCGGGTCCGTCACGCCGTGATTCGCATCGGCGGCGGGCGCCTTTGGCATCCTGCCATCCGTGCCACGTCACGCTGAAGGTCGAGAAGAATGTTCCGTCGCTCCGCTCGGCGAAGCTCGTGACCGAGTTGGAGCGAAGCTGGCGGGACGCGTGCGAGCGCGGGAGGTTCACCGCGCCGGTCGCGTGCTCGCCGATCGCTGCCACGTCCATGTGCTGAGGACGCCACGCGAGGTGCGGAATGCGATTGCGTATGTGCTTCTCAACGCGCGCCGCCATCTCGCGAAGCGCGGCCGCGCTCTACCCCGGATCGCTCGCATCGATCCGGCGTCGTCGGGGCGGTGGTTTACGGGTTGGCGCATGGCGATCGCTACAGCCCAGGATCCGCCGGCTGTTGCAGCGCCGCGTTCGTGGCTGCTTGGTGCCGGGTGGCGACGACAGGGATTGATCGACTGCACGGAGGTACCGGGCGCGTTGCGTGAGCGCCGGCCCATTGGGATGAGGACGTCGCGAACGGAATCTCAATGATCCAATCCGGCACGGACGACCGAGCGCGCCCCGGCCGCCCGCGTGCCACCCCGCTCTTTCCCTCTAAACCCTCTTCAACGAAGCCGAAGAGTCACCCGCCTGCCGCCCATCCGGCCAGGGTTGGTATCGAACCAAGCACCTACAGCCCGTACTTCTCCGGATCCACCGCATACGCGAGCCCCGCGAGCGGCTCCCGCGCCGCACGCCGCGTCGCGTTGCTCCTTGCGATCTCGTGGAACCGGCGCAGCGCCGCGCGATCGTCCTGCTCGCCGGTGTCGATGCCGAGGTGCTCGAGCAGCAGCTCGCGCCGCAGGGCGCGCGCGCTCTCCGGGTGCCAGAACGAGGCGTTGATCTCCGTATCGTTGTGGAAGGAGCGCTCCGCGACGTTCGTCGAGCCGATCGTGCACCAGCTGTCGTCGACGAGCGCGAGCTTCGAGTGCACATAGATCTCGTCGTAGAGCCCATTCCCAGCCGCATGGCTCGCGGCGATCGCGGCGAGCGTGAAGTTCTCGTAGCGCGCGAGCCGTGCGAGCTTCTCGAAGAAGAACGCGGCGTACGGCTCGCGGCGCGCCTCGACGAAGGCCGGGTGCGCGTTGCCCGGCACCAGGAACACCAGCTCGACGCCGCGCGCGAGCGCCGCGTCGAGCGCGTCGACCACGCCGGGGGAGCCGATCGCCTGGTTCTCGAGGTAGAGCGAGCGGCTCGCGGCCCCGATCGCCGTGAGATATTGCTCGTGCACGCTGGCTTCACCGCCTGCGATGGGGAAGGAGTGGCCTCCCGGCGCCGCGGTCGCGTCGGCGTAGCGGCCGGCCAGCACCGTGCGTGTGATCTGCACGGGAACCGGGCCGGCCGGCCGCGAGAGCCGCGCCGGGAACGCGAGCGGACCGGCGCTGCGCGCATCGGGCCAGACGCCGCCCGGCTCGTTGCAATCGCTCGCCTCATTCCAGCGCTGCACGAAATTGTGGTGCACGTCGCTGGCCGATGGGCCGCGCAGCTCGAGGTAGACGTCGTGGGTCTGCGGCGTTCCACGCGGGGTGTGTCCGGGCGCCGCAATCGAATCCGTATCGAGGTTGATCCCGCCGACGAAGGCGATCTCGGAGGGCTCGCCGGCATCGACGATCCAGCTCTTCTGATGCTGGCAGAAGCCGTCCGGCAGGCGATCCCAGCGCGCACGGAAGCGCGCTCCGCGCTCGCGCAGCCAGGCGCGGTCGGCAGCGTTGCCTTCGAAGTGATCGGAGTCGGGCTCGACCTCGCGCAGGCGCGGCTCGCGCCAGAAGAGCACGCGCACGTCGAGGCCGCGCTCCGCCGAGCGCTCGAGCAGGTCGAACACGCTCCCGTGTCCGTCCGGGAGCTGCGCGTTGCGGTCGACGTACGCGATCGTCGCCCATACGCTGCGCCGCGCCGCCTGCACCGCCTCGGCGATGCGGCGGAACGCGGGCACGCCATCGACGAGCGGCCGCACGAAGTTTCCCGGCCGCAGCGGATAGCTCGCGCGCGGCACGGCGGGGATCTGCACGCTCGCGACCACGACCCTGCGAGCGCCGCTCATCGCACGCCCCCCGTCACGACTTCCTCGATGCGCGCGAGCGCCTCGTCGATGTCGGCCTCGCTGACGTCCAGATGCGTCACGGCGCGGAACACGCCGGGCGCGGACGGGTTCACCAGCACGCGCCGCGCGCGCGTCTCGCGCAGGAAGCCCATCACGTCCTCCACGCGGAAGATCACCATGTTCGTCTCGGGGGGAGCGGCGACCGGGAGGCCGAGCTTTTCGAGTCCCGCGGCGAGCCGGCGCGCGCCCGCGTGATCGTCGGCGAGTCGGTCGATGTGATGCTCGAGCGCGTGCAGGCCGGCCGCGGCGAGGATGCCCGCCTGGCGCATGCCTCCGCCCAGCATCTTGCGCGCGCGATGCACGCGCCGGATCACTTCATGAGAGCCGCACACGACCGAGCCGGCGGGCGCACCGAGGCCCTTCGAGAGGCAGAACGTCACCGTGTCGAACGGCTCGGCCCACACCGCGGCGGGCGTTCCCGTCGCAACCACCGCGTTCCACAGGCGCGCGCCGTCGAGGTGCAGGGCGAGCCCGTGCTGCTTCGCCGCCTGCGCCGCGTCCTTCAGCTGACCCAGCGGAAACACGCGGCCGCCCGAACGGTTGTGGGTGTTCTCGACGCTGAGGACGCGCGTCGGCGCGAAATGCACCTCGTCGGGCGCGATCGCAGCGCGCACGTCCGCGCCGTCGAACAGACCGCCGCGGCCGAGCGTCTTCACCTGCACGCCCCAGAGAGCGGAAGCCGCACCGGCCTCGTAGAGCAGGATGTGCGCGTCTTCCCCGGCGAGCAGCACGTCGCCGGGCTGCGACAGCGCGCGCAGCGACGCCTGATTCCCCATGGTTCCGGAGGCGACGAAGAGCGCCGCGGGCTTGCCGAGCAGCTCGGCGGCGCGTGCTTGCAGGCGATTCACGCTCGGGTCTTCGCCGTAGACGTCGTCGCCGACCTCGGCGTGCGCCATCACCTCGCGCATCGCGGGCGTCGGATGGGTCACGGTATCGCTGCGCAGGTCGAGCGTGCGCACGGCTGGCAGTGTAGCCGGACGCGGGAGACGTGGGTCGCGCGCGGGCAGTCTCCTTGGAGGGCCGGCCTGTTCGTTCAAAGGGCGGGCCAGTCCGCGTGCCAGGGACGCACGCGCTCGAAGGCGCGCGCCGCTTGCAGCACCAGATCGTCGCGGTGGCGCGGTCCAACGATCTGGAGGCCGACCGGCAGCCCGGCGCGCGAGAAGCCGGCGCGCACCGTGGCGGCCGGGTGCCACGAGAGGTTGAACGGGATCGTGAAGGTTCCGGCGCTCGCAGCCGGCTGCTTGCGTCCGCCGATCTCGGCCGGGAAGGGGCCGGCGGCGGGCGGCGGATCGAAGGGCATCGTCGGCGTCAGCAGCAGGTCGAAGCGCTCGAAGACGTCCGCGCACCAACGATTCAGCAGCTCGCGCCGCCGGCGCAGATCTCCGAACAGCTCGGGCGTCATGCGCCTGCCGGCGAGCGCGCCCTTCAGGAAGGCGCGTCCGAACTCGTGCTCGTGCTCGGGCAGGAGCGGTGCCAGGCGCCCGAGCATCTCGAAGGCGCCGAGCAGACCCCAGTCGTAGCCGAGATCGGGAAGGCCCGTCTTCAGCTCGTCGAAGCGCAGACCCAGCTCTTCGAAAACGCGTGCAGCGTCGTACGCGACCTCGCCGACGTCGCTCTGCACCACAGCGAAGCCGAGGTCGGGCGACCAACCGACACGCAGACCGGCGGGCAGCTCGTCGAGGATCGCGCGATAGGAGATTCCCGGATGCGGGAGCGAGTTGGGATCGAGCGGGTGCGCTCCCACGGTGACGTCGAGGTGCAGCGCGGCATCTTCGACGCTGCGCGTGAGCGGACCGTAGACGGACGTGTCGTCGGTGGTCCAGAGCTCCTTCGATTCGTGCGGGATGCGCCCGTAGCTCACCTTGAGACCGAAGCAGCCCGTCATCGACGCCGGCAGGCGCACCGAGCCGCCGCCGTCGCTGGCGGTTGCGAGCGTGACCAGGCCGCCGGCGATCGCCGCCGAGGAGCCGCCGCTCGAGCCGCCGGGCGTGCGCTCGAGATTCCACGGGTTGCGCGTGACGCCGAACAGCAGATTCTTCGTGATCGCGGTGTAGCCGAACTCGGGAGCATTCGTCTTGCCGACGACGATCGCGCCCGCCGCGCGCAGGCGTCCAACCTGCACGGAATCCTGCTCCGCCAGATTGTTCTTGAACGGAACCGACCCCTCGGAAGTCACCAGGCCCGCCGCATTCTCGAGATCCTTCACGCCGAGGGGAATCCCCTCGAGCGCACGCGCTTCGCGGCGCCCGATCCGCACGTCGGCGGCGCGCGCGTCGGCGAGCAGCTGCTCGCGGTCGCGGAATGCGACGAAGGCGTTCAGCGTCGGATTCAGCGCATCAATGCGCGCGAGCGTCGCCTGCATCAGCTCGACGGCGGAGAGCTCGCGCCGATCGAGCAGGCTGCGCACTTCACTGACCGGGCGTTGCAGCAGTTCTCCCATGGCTTCCTCCCTCGACACCAGCATACCAGCACGCGGCGGCCCGGTGGGGAGATCCTGGCTACGCGTGCTCGTGCAGGAAGGGGAGGACGGCGGCCAGGAAGGCTTCTGGCTGCTCGATGTGGACGTTGTGTCCCGCCGCCTCGATCAGCGCGACGCGCGCCCCCGGGATTTCCGCCGCGAAGGCGGCGGCGCCCTCGGCGCTGAGCAGCGGGCTCTGCGCTCCGCGCACGATCAACGTCGGACAGCGGACGCCGGCGAGCGGAACCGGCGGCGCCGGTGGCAGCGTGAACCAGCGCGGGTCGAACTTGAATCCGAAGCGGCCGTCGGGCTCCTCCCGAACGGAGTGCTCGGCGATGCTCGTGCGCAGCGTCTCGCTCGCGTTCGGCGCGGGCGGCAGGAAGCGGTAGCGCGCGAGCGCGTCCTCGCGCGTGCGGTAGGTGCGGCGCGCGGCGAGCGCCAGCCGCATCGTGCGGCGATCGCGAGACGGCACACCGCGCACGATCTCGATCGCGACGAGCGCCCGCACCCCGGCGTTCGACGCCGCATGGTCGAGCGCGATGTGTCCCCCCATCGAATGCCCCATCAGCACGGCGTCGCTCGCGCCGAGGTGTTCGAGCAGGGCCTCGAGGTCGCGGGCAAAGGCGCCGGTCTGGATCGCGTTGGGATGGTCCGAGTCGCCGTGCCCGCGGAAATCGAGAGCCACCACGCGAAAGCTCGCGGCGAGCGCAGGGGCGAGGTGATCCCACCAATGCGCATTCGCCCCACCTCCGTGCAGCAAGACGAGCAGGCGCCGGGACTCCTGCCCCCACGCGAGGGTGTGCAGGTGGAGCCCGGCGAGCGACGCCGTCGTGAAACGTTCCGAGCGCGAGGTCACGGGGCGCGCAGCATAACCAAACCGGAAACCGGTTCGCTGGCGCGCGGACCCCCGAATTCGGGCTTCCGGGGCCGAATTGGCGCAGATTCCTTTGCATCCCCCTCGAGAAAGTGCCTATCATCCGCCCGTCCGAACCATGGCGTATTCCGCGACATGGGGGTTTCCGCCGCCGTCGTCCGGTGTATCCGGATCGACGCGGCGAATTGGGAGGAAGAGCGGATCATGGCAGCGAAGAAGTCGGCTCCGAAGAAGAAGGCGACGGGCGATCTCATCATTTCGAAGTCCCGCACCAAGGCCGCCGCCAAGAAGTGCAACGTGGGCAGCGAGTTCTACGGCGCGCTCGACCAGGCCGTGCGCGGCATGATCGCCGCGGCCGAGGGCCGCGCAGTCGGGAACAAGCGCAAGACGCTGAAGGCCGTCGATCTCTGACGCCAGACGCGTGACGTCCAGCTCGCCGCGTGCGGGCGAACGGGCCCATCGGCGCGCGGCGCCGGTGGGCCCCGTCGTTTTCATCGCCTCATGAACGCAGCAGCGGCAGCCAGACGTGCGACGGGCGCTCGCGGTCGTGGAACAGCGTCTGCGCCGCCACCGCCAGCTCGTTCTCTCCCGCGACGCCGGGTTCCACATCCGTGTGTGACGGCCGGTCCCAGCGCGGAAACGCGGAGGACGAGACGGCGAGACGCAGGCGCTCGCCCGCCCCGACGCGCGCGCAAGCGGCCCCCAGATCGAGCTCGAGCCGGCGGGTCTCGCCGGGAACGCCCCGGCTGCGCAGCACCCCTTCGCACAGGCTGTGCGGCGTCCCGTCCGCTGCCAGCGCGACGAGCGTCGCGTTGAAATCCGTGACGGCGACGCTCGACGCGGCGAACAGCACCGCGCGCACGGGGCCGCCGAGCGTGATCGGAATCGAGAACGGCGCCGTCGTGTAGCAGAGCACGTCGTTTCGACACTCCGCCGCGTCGTCGTCGGCGAGCACCGGATCGCACGGATCGTACGCGTAGGCGTCGGCAGGCTCCGAGCCCTCCGGCGCCTCGCGCGCGAGGGCTCCGTCGCCGGTGCGGCCGTTCGCGCGGCCGTGGCTGCGCAGATGAAACGCCGTCGGCTCGGCGTCCGGTAGCGGCCAGGCAGGCGCTTCGCGCCAGGCGACGGCGCCGCGCACGAACACGCGCACCGGCGCGCGCTCCGCCGGCTCGCCGCGCAGGCGGCGCGCGAGGAAGTCGAGCGTCGCCCGCAGGCTCTCGGCAAAGGGCTCGCTGCGGGTGCGCCGCGCCCAGCGCGGCTGTCCCCCGGGCCAGGGTCCGACCAGGAGCTCGGGGGCCGGCGCGCCGCTGCGCAACGCGCTCTCGCGCAGCGCCGAGAAATCCGCGAGCTGTGCGGCGAGCGCGGGGTGACGCCAGCCGGCGACGAGCAGGCTGGGCGGCGGCGTCGCGGGAAGCGCGGGAATGCGCGCGTCCCAATACGCGTCTCGGGTCGGGTGGTCGATCCACTCGCGAAACCAATCGACGCGCCGACGTGTCACGCGATCGGCTTCGCGCAGGGGGCGGTGAACGACCCCGCGCTCGAGGTCGAGCCGGCGCGGATCGCAGGGCTCGCGCTCGCCGATCCCCACGCCCCAGCGCAGGGCCAGCTCGAGCGCGAGCGTGCCGCCCGGCCGCAGCAGGGCGTGCGGATCGCGCGCCCCAAACGCCGCCACGAGCGCCGCGACGGGCAGCGCGCTGCGCGAGAGCGCCGCCCAGGCGGCGAAGCCGGAGTAGCCCCAGCCGATCAGCGCGAGGCGCCCATCGAACCAGCTCTGGCGCGCGATCCACGCGATTGCCTCGCCGCCATCGGCGGCCTCGTGGACGAACGGCGCAAAGCGGCCCTCCGAGGCGTGCCGTCCCCGGCACTCCTGGAGCACGACCGCGTAGCCCGTCTCCGCCACGAGTCGGCCGAGCTTCGCCGCCGAAAATCCCGGCGCGTGCGCCGGCGCCGCGGTTCGCATCAAGACCACCGGCCATGGCCCCGCGCCGCTGCGGGGCAGCAGCACGCTCGTGGCCAGCCGGACGCCATCCGCGAGCGCGACCCACTCCGTCTGGTGTCGGGTGGCGAAGCGTCGAGGCGGAAGCGAGAGCCTGCGGCGGGCGAGCGCCACGCCGGGGTTCATGGCTTCGCCGCTTCCGGGTCGAGGTTCGCGCCGACGCGGAACAGGTGATCGAGCGGCGCGCGCCGCAGCACCTCGATCGGATCGAGGCCGTGCTCGCGCGCGAGGAACTCGAGCCCTCCGCTCGCGAAGCGCGCCGCCTTCTCGATCGCGCGCGGCGTCGATTCCGCGTCGGAGAGCGCCATGCGATCGGCCACCGCGATCTTGTTCGCGAGCGCCACCAGCGCATGAAACGCGGTGCGGCGCTCGTCGTCCTCGAGCGCGGCGATCGTGCGGAACAAGAGGCCGGCCTCGTCGAGCCTTGCCGGCAGGCGCGGCATCGCCACCGGGAGCTGCCACCGGGAATCCGGAGCGAGCGGAGCGGCGTCCTGCGGCAGCACGCTGCGCTGCTCGGGCGGCAGGTAGCGATACAGGTTCATCGCCTCCTCCCACGGCGGGAAGCCCATGTCCTCCAGTCTTCCCGCGCGCCAGCGCAGGGCCCACTCCTCGTTCTCGGGGGCGAGCTCCCAGATCACCGACTGCAGCAGCCGGAAGTAGGTCCAATAGTCGTGCTCGAAGAGCGTGCGCAGCAGCGCGATGATCGCGGCGGCGTCGTCGCCTTCGTCGAGTGTGCGGAAGAAGAACTGTCCGTCCAGCGTCTCGGCGCCAATCGGATCCTGCCAGTCGTCGTCGTTCGTGCGCAGCATGACTTCGACGCGGGCCTTCAGGAACAGCGACAGCAGCTCCGGATCGAGCGCTTGCAGACCGCGCAACAGCGGCTCCTCGCCGGCCTCGACCAGCGCCGCGACCCAGCCGTCGAGTCTGCGCCGATCCGGCAGCGTGCCCTCCCAGACGTCGAGGTCGAAGCAGGCGACGAGCTGCTCCGGTGTGGTGTGCGCGAGCAGCCAGCTCGCGCTCTCGAGCCCGATCGCCTTCACCGTGAAGCACAGCTCGGCCTCGGGCAGCAGCGGGATCACGAGCTCGGGCTCGGGGAGCAGCTCGAGCAGGGCGGCGCGGCGCGCGACGGGCGTCTCGCACACGAGCTCTACCTGGGCGTCGATCGGCAGCTCCGCAAGCGCTCGCTGGGCGGCGCTACGGTCCGTCCGCGCGAGGTCGAGGAGGCGCCGCGCGGCGTGGGGGGCCGGGCGTTCGAGCATGGCCGGGACGGTAGCTATCCTCCGTGCATGCCGTCGATCGCCGATATCCGCCGCCGCCTGGCGGCACACCAGCCGGTCACGCAGCCGCCGGGCGGCATGCGCCAGGCCGCCGTGGCGATGATCCTGCGCGAGGCGGGGCCGGCTCCGGAGGTGCTCTTCATCGAGCGCGCCAGCCACCCTGGCGATCCGTGGTCGGGACACATGGCCTTCCCCGGTGGTCGCATCGATCCCGGCGATTCCGACCTGCGGGCTGCCGCCGAGCGCGAGACGCTCGAGGAGGTGGGGCTCGACCTCGCGAGCGCCGAGCCGCTCGGGCGGCTCGACGACCTGCACGGCCACCACGCCGCCGGGGTCGCGTCGCTGGTGATCTCCGCCTTCGTCTACCGCGCGCAGGGCGAGCAGAGGCTCACGCCGAACCACGAGGTGCGCGACGCCTTCTGGTTCCCGCTGGCGTCGCTGCTCGAGCCCGCGCGCTTCGTCGAGCATCCGGGCCGGCGCGTCCAGGGCTACAGCCTTCCCGGCATCCTCGTCGGCGAGCCGGATCGCCACGTGGTGTGGGGGCTCACGTACCGCTTCCTCGAGGGCTTCTTCCGCGTCGTCGGCCGGCCGCTGCCGGATCGCTGGACGCAGCTGCGGGCGGGATAGTCCCGGCTGCGTCGCGAGGCTGGATCGACGCGCATGACGTCTTCCTTGTCGAGACTGTTGGCGTTCGCGCAGCGCTTCGTGATCGGCGCGCACGATTTCGGCGTGCTCGGCGCGCTCAAGGTGCTGTGGTTCTTTCGCGCGCGCATTCCGGCGCAGCCGGCTTCGGTCTGGCTGAAGCGCCCCGCCAGCGGTTCCATTTTCGAGGCGCCGCCGACAAGGGCGTGATGAGCCACTTCTGCAAGGAGGGCTATCGCAGCCGCGACGGCCAGACCGCCGAGCGGGTCCGCTTCATCGTGGATGCGGGCGCGAACATCGGCGACGAGACCACGCGCTTCCGCTTCTTCCACCCCGACGCGACGATCGTGGCGCTCGAGCCGGAGCCGGGGAACTTCCGGCTGCTCGAACGCAACACGCAGGCGAGCTCGCAGACGATCGCCCTCAACAAGGGCCTGTGGTCGCGCGAGTGCCGACTCGCGATCCAGCCCGGCACCTCGAACGAGAGCTTCAAGGTGAGCGAGGTTCACGACCCCGCCGCGGCGCACGACGTCGTGGCGACCTCGGTCCCCGATCTGATGCGGCAGTTCGGCGTCGCGGAGATCGACATCCTCAAGCTCGACGTCGAGGGCGCGGAGCGGGAGATCTTCGCGGCGCAGGATGCGGACTGGATCGCGAAGGTGAAGGTGTTCATCTTCGAGTGCCCCGACAACGACGCTCCGGGCACGACGCAGGTGATCTTCGACGCGCTGCGCCGCACCGGCAGGGTGTACGACTGCCAGCTGCAGGGCGAGTACATCGTGCTGATCCGCCGCGGCGTTCCGTGGACTCTCGACCGGGACGTGTTCTTCGAGCGCTGAGCCGCGCGCGGGGTCCGCTCAGGCCGGCATCAGGGCGACGTCGATCACCAGCCGGTCGGCCTCGCGTTCGAGGGCGCTGCGCAGCGTGCGCGCCTCGAGCGTGTCGGGCACCTCGACGCGCAGCGACATCTCGTAGTGGGGCGAGCCGCCGGGTCCAGGGCGGCTGTGGCTCGCGAGCTCCGCGATGTTGACGCCGTGATCGGCGAGCACGCGACACAATCCAGATACGATGCCGGCGCGGTCTTCGCCCGCGGCTTCGACGCGGTAGAGCCGCGTCCCCGGTGCGGGCACGGGCGGGCGGCGCTCGCCTTCGAGGGAGCGCAGCAGGATCGTGAGGCCGTGGTCGCGCTCGAGCCGCTTGGCGCCGACGGCGATGCGATCCGCCGCCTCCGGCGCCGCGGCGGAGCACAGCAGGATCACGGCGAAGTCCGTGCCGAGGATCGTCATGCGCGAATCCTCGAGGTTGGCGCCGCAGTCGTAGATGAGGCGCGCGAGGTCGGCCACGAGCCCGGGCCGATCGCTGCCCATCGCGGAGAGCAGGATCCAGCGTTTCATCGTCACCTCCGGCGGCGGTGCAGTGATAACTCCGGGCGCCGGCGGCGCGCAAGGCGCGGGCTGGATTCAGCCCCCGGCGCGGGCCGCCGCAGGCTCCGGGTCGAAGCCCGGACAGCGCCGCACCGGGAGCGGCGGGTAGCGGGTGAAGGCCGGGTCGGAATCGGCGCGCCGGCAGCGCCAGAAGCTCCCGCCGCGGGCGCTGCGCTGGCGCACGGCAAAGCGACAACTCGCGCACAGCCCCACGCTCGCTCGCTCGTCCTGCGGGTCGGAGCCCGGACTCAAGCAATTTCTCCCGAGCCCCGCGTCGGCGCAAGCGACGCGGTCGTCCCCTGGCGCATTCCGCGGTCGCCAGCTGGCTTTGCCCGCGTGGCTGGTTTGCTAGGTTCGCGCCTTTCGCGGGCCGAGTCACGTCGTGCGCGCCGACAGGCGCCAGAGTCCAGATGAAGATCCTCGACCTGATCGCAGAGCGCACCCCCGAGAAGTACGACCTCCACGAGCGCTACCTGAACGCGCAGCACGTGCACGTCCTGAAGACGATCGGCTTCGACGTAACCTACACCGAAGCACGTGGTGCGTATCTCTTCGACGGCGCCGGGAATCGCTACCTCGACCTGCTCTCGGGCTGGGGCGTGTTCGCGGTGGGCCGCAACCACCCCAAGATCGTCGAGTGCTTGCGCGACGTGCTGTGCTCCGACCTCCCCCATCTCGTGCAGATGGACGTCACCGTGCTCGCCGGACTGCTGGCCGAGCGGCTGCTCGCGCGGATGCCCGGGGGTCTCGAGCGCATGTTCTTCTGCAACTCGGGCACGGAGGCGGTGGAGACCGCGATCAAGCTCTGCCGCTACGCCACCGGGCGCCCGAAGCTCGTCTACTGCGAGCACGGCTTCCATGGCCTCACGAACGGCTCCCTCTCGCTCAACGGCGACGACAGCTTCCGCGAGGGCTTCGGAGCGCTGCTGCCCGATTGCGTGCGGATTCCCTTCGACGATCTCGCGGCTCTGGATGCGGCGCTGCGCGGCCGCGACGTCGCGGCGTTCTTCGTGGAGCCGATCATCGGTCACGGCGTGCTGATCCCGAGCGACGAATATCTGCCCCGCGCGGCGGAGCTGTGTCGCAAGTACGGGACGCTCTTCGTCGCCGACGAGGTGCAGACGGGGCTCGGCCGCACCGGGAAGTTCCTGGCCGTCGAGCATTGGGGCGTGGAGCCCGACCTGGTGCTCCTCGCCAAGGCGCTCTCCGGCGGCTTCGTCCCGGTCGGTGCGGTGGCGGCGCGCAAGCGGGTGTTCGACGCGGTCTTCAACCGCATGGATCGCTCTGCGGTGCACGGCTCCACCTTCGCGAAGAACAACCTCGCGATGGCGGCGGGGCTCGCGACGCTCGAGGTGATCGACAGCGAGCGGCTGGTCGAGAACGCCGCGACCCTCGGCGCGCAGATCCTGGCGGACCTCCGCCCGCTGATCGAGCGCTTCGAGTTCTTGAAGGACGTACGTGGCAAGGGTCTCATGATCGCACTCGAATTTGGAGCGCCCTCGAGCCTTCGGCTGCGCGCGGCGTGGAAGCTCCTCGAGGCGGCCAACGAGGGGCTCTTCTGCCAGATGATCACGATCCCGCTCCATACACGCCATCGCATCCTCTCCCAGGTCGCGGCGAACCACATGAACGTGGTGAAGTTCCTTCCGCCCCTGGTCATCGACCAGGAGGACCGGCGCTGGATCGCCACGGCATGTGAGGACGTGATCGGGGCGTCGCACCAGGTGTCGGGCGCCATCTGGGACCTCGGCAAGCAGCTCGCAGGCGCCGCCATCCGCATGAAGACCGGCAGAGCCTGAGACCGCCGCGCCGGTCTACAATCCGCTGCGATGGCTCGCACGACCGAGATCTGGCAGAGGCTCCTGAGCATGCTCGAGCTCGGCGAGCGCCTGCTCGGCGAGCTCGCCGGACGCCCGCCCGATGCGAGCTCGTTCGAGCGCAACCTCGCCTTCCGCTGGGAAGCGGACCGGGGGCCGGGTCGCCTGGCGCCGATCCCGGATCCGCAGCTCTTCGACCTCGAGGATCTGATCGGCGTCGAGCGCTCCGTGACGCGGCTGCTCGCGAACACCGAGCAATTCGTGCGCGGCCTGCCGTCGAATCACGTGCTGCTCTTCGGCGAACGGGGCACGGGAAAATCCTCGGCCGTGCGCGGGCTGGTGGCGCGCTTCGGATCGCGCGGCCTGCGCATCGTCGAGGTGCAGAAGCAGGATCTGCTGCATCTGCCGCGCGTGCTCGAGGCGTTGCGCGGCGCGCCGTGGCGCTTCCTGCTCTTCTGCGACGATCTCTCGTTCGACGCCGGCGAATCCCGCTACCGCGAGCTCAAGGCCGCGCTCGAAGGCAGCCTGCTCTCACCGCCGGCGAACGTCCGCATCATCGCGACCAGCAACCGCCGCCACCTGCTGCCGGAGACCGCCGCCGACAATCGCGCGGCGCACCTCGACGAGGCGGGCGATCTGCACATGGGAGAGGTGATCGAGGAGAAGCTCGCGCTCTCCGATCGCTTCGGGCTCGTGCTCGGTTTCTATGGCTTCGACCAGGCGACGTACCTCGCGATCGTCGATCGCTACGCGTCGCAGGCGGAGATCGCGACACCGCGCGCGGATCTGCACGCGCAGGCGCTGCGCTGGGCGCTCGAACGGGCGAGCCGCTCCGGGCGCACGGCGCGCCAGTTCGTCGACGATCTCGCGGGCCGCGAGCGACTGGCGCGCACCGTCGGCGCAGCGCATCATCGAGACGCTTCCGCCGGAGGGTGAATGGAGAGCCCAGCCATCGGATTCTCGCTGCTGGGCCTGCTCGCCGTCGCCGCTCTGATCCTCGCGAACGCCTACTTCGTGGCGACCGAGTTCGCGCTCGTCGCCGTGCGGCGTTCGCAGCTCAAACTGTGGGTCGCCGAAGGGCGCCGCGGGTCCGCTGCGGTCGCGGAGGCGGTGAGCCGGATCGGCGACGCGATCGCGACCACCCAGCTCGGCATCACGCTCGCGAGCCTCGCGCTGGGCTGGATCGGCGAGCCGGCGCTCGCCCACACGATCGAGCCGTTGCTCGGCGCGACGGGGCTCGCGAGCCCCTTCGTATTGCACTCGATCGCGGTGGGATTGGCGTTCTCGCTGATCACCTTCCTGCACGTCGTGGTGGGCGAGCTCGCGCCCAAGGCGCTCGCGCTCGACCACCCGGGGCCCGTGGCGCTCGCCTGCACGCGTCCGCTGCTGCTGTTCGGCCGCGTCTTGCGGCCGGTGCTCTGGCTGCTGAGCGGCGCCGGCAGCGCGCTGGTGCGCTCGCTCGGCGTGCGTCCTTCCGACAAGCAGCGTTTCCTGCACTCGCCCGAGGAGCTCTCGCTGCTGGTCTCCGAGGCGCGCGAGGCGGGCGAGATCCGGCCCTATGCTGGGCGCATTCTCGCCAACGTATTCCGCGTCTCGCGCATCCGCGTGCGCGACGTGATGATCCCGCGCGAGCGCGTGTTTGCGATCGAACGGCGGATCGCGCCGGATGCGCTGCTCGACGCGCTGCGCGAGTCGGCCTACACGCGCATTCCCGTGTATGACGGAGAGCTCGACCGCATCGTGGGGATCCTGCACACGAAGGATCTCTTTCACGTCTATGCGGAGAAGAGCGCCGTGATCCTGGCCGATGCCATCCGGCCGACGGTCGACATCCGTCCCGATCTGCCGCTGATGGATGCGCTGCGCGAGTTCCGGCGCGGGCGCAAGCACCTGGCGATCGTGCGAGATCCCGGCGGCCCGGTGTTGGGCGTGTGCACGCTCGAGGACATCCTCGAGGAGATCGTCGGCGAGATCGAGGACGAGCACGACGAGCCGACCGCAGCCGGCGGCGAGTGATCGAACGATCAGAACGGAGCGGGTCCGGGGCGCTCCCGCTAGCTCAGGATCCCCAACTCGCGGCCCACCTTGCGCAGCGCCGTGAGCGAGCGGTCGAGATGCTCCCGCGTGTGCGTCGCCATGTAGGACGTGCGGAGCATGGCGCGGCCCGGCGGCACGGCGGGCGAAACCACCGGATTCGCGAAGACGCCCTCTTCCTGGAGCCGCATCACCATCGTGTAGGCGTTCATGTCGTCGCCGACGACGAGCGGGATCACGGGCGACGCGGAGTCGCCGGTGTCGTAGCCCATCCCGGCGAGCTCCTTCTTCATGTAGTGGCTGATCTCCCACAGGCGCTTGCGGCGCTCCGGCTCGCGCTCGATCAGCTCGAGGGCCTTGAGCGCGGCGGCCACCGACGCCGGCGGCGGCGCAGCCGAGAAGATCTCGGACCTCGCATTGTGCTTGATGTGCTCGATCACGCGCGCGTGGCCCGCGATGAAGCCGCCGATCGCCGCTAGCGATTTCGAGAAGGTCCCCATCACGAGGTCGACCTCGTGCTCGAGGCCGAAGTGCTCGGCCGTGCCACGGCCGTGCTCGCCGAACACGCCAAGGCCGTGCGCGTCGTCGACCATCAGCCGCGCGTTGTGACGGTTCTTGCGCTCCACGATCCCGGGAAGGTTCGCGAGGTCCCCTTCCATCGAGAACACGCCGTCGACGACGATCAGCTTGCCCTTCTCGTCGCCCGCCGCCCGCAGCTTCTTCTCGAGATCGTCCATGTCGTTGTGGCGATACTTGTAGGTCTTGCCGAAGCCGAGGCGGCAGCCGTCGATGATGCAGGCGTGGTCGAGCGCATCGAGGATCGCCACGTCCGAGCGATCGAGCAGGCAGGAGAGCACGCCCAGGTTGACCTGGAAGCCGGTCGCGAACGTGAGCGCGGCCTCGCGCCCCATGAACTCCGCGAGGCGCTCCTCGAGCTGCACGTGGATCTCGAGCGTGCCGTTGAGCAGCCGCGAGCCCGCGCAGCCGGAGCCGTACTGGGCGAGAGCGGCCGCGGCCGCCGCCTTCACCTCGGGATGATTCGTGAGGCCCAGGTAGTTGTTCGAGCCCAGCATCACGAGCTCGCGCCCCTCGTGGAGCACCACGGGATCCTGGGCCGATTGGATCACCCGGTAATAGGGATACACGCCGGCCGCCCGCATCGCGTCCGGTCGAGCCGCCGATTCGGAGCACTTCTGGAAAACGTCCACGCCCTCGCCTCCCTCGAGCTATTCGCTGCGCTGGCCTTGGGGGTTGTTCCGTCGAGCAGGGGGCTCGGATCGCCGTCGTCGCCCGGAATCCATGTCGTCGAGTTGGGGGCTCGACTTGAAGCCGGTTCTGCGCGGGAGTGAGCTTACCGTAGGCCGGCCGCCCTCGTCAGCGCCTCGATACCCCGCGGGAATCGGCGCTCCCGTCTGGTAAGCCGGGGGGCATCTCCGTAGACTCGCCCACGCCCGGTCGTTCACCGGGGTCGGGTTGCCCCGATTCAGCGTCCCCGCCCGGAGTCCGGATGCGCCCGACGATCAGCCGGCAGGTCCTGATCTTCCTCTTCGGTCTCGCCCTGTTCACCGCAGCGGCGGCGGCCGACGAGCCAGCCGCGGTTCCGACCGCGGCACCCGCAGCCGCCGACCCGGCCGTCATGCCGACCGCTGCGCCCGCAGCCGCAGAGCCAGCCGTCATGCCGACCGCGGCACCCGCAGCCGCAGAGCCAGCCGTCGTGCCGACCGCGGCACCGGTGACTGCCGGCGCTGCGCTGGATCCGCTGCTCGACGACGACGCCTCCGACGATTATGCGACGGAGCTCGGGGCGCTCGTGCCCGATCCAATCGAGCCGCTGAATCGGCGCTTCTTTCGCTTCAACGACGCGCTCGACCAGTGGGTGCTCGACCCGGTCACCAAGGGCTACCAGTTCGTGGTGCCCTCGCCGTTGCGACTCTGCATCCGCCGCTTCTTCCGCAACCTGAAGGCGCCCGTCTACGTCGTGAACGATCTCCTGCAGCTGCGCTTCCGCGACGCCGCCGAGACCGCAGCTGGCTTCGCGTTGAACTCGACCGCCGGCTTCGTCGGTCTGTTCGACCCTGGCGAGAACGTCGGCTGGAGCACGCACCCGGCGGATTTCGGGCAGACGCTGGGCGTTTTCGGCGTACCGAGCGGCCCCTACCTGGTGATCCCGGTGTTGGGCCCGACCACCGTGCGCGACGGCTCGGGCGACCTCGTGGATCGCGCCTTCGACCCCCTCACCTACATCTTCGGGATGGGCAACCTGATCTTCATCGGCGGCAGCAGCGGCTTCGTGACGCGCGAGGAGAACGCCAAGGCCATCGAAGCCCTGCGCAGCTCGTCGGTCGACTACTACTCTGCGATGCGCAGCGCCTACACGCAGAATCGCGAGGGGCGCATCGCGGAGCTGCGGGCGCGCTTTCCCTTCGGCCACAAGGCGCGGGAGACGGCGCACGAGCCGGCGCCGGAGACGACCGCCGCGCAGTGATCAGTTCAGTTCGCGATTGCCGGGGGCGGTTGCGAGCGAGGCAATCCGGTCATCGAGCGCCGAGATTAGGCCCTGCCAGCCGTCGCGCTTGATGAGCGACACGTATTCCGAGCGGCGCAGGGCCAGCTCGCTCACCGTGCCATTCAGATACACGTCGATGATCTTCCAGCTGCCGCCGGTCTCGCGCAGTCGGTAGTCGAGCTGCACGTCCTCTCCCGGCGGGTCCGTGAGCCGCGTGCGCACGAGCACGCTGCCCTGCGCGGAGGGCTCTTCCGACACGATCCGGAACGTCTGACCGGAGTAGCCGTCGAAGCGGCCGGCATAGTTCGAGACCATGAAGCGCGAGAAGGTCGCGACGAGCTCCGCCTGATCGGTCGGGCTCGCCTCCTTCCAGTGACGGCCGACCGACTTCTCCGCCATGAACGGCGTGTCGTAGGTCTCCTTCAGGACGGGAGCGAGCCGCTCGTAGCGGCCCTGGTAGCCGAGCTTCTGGGCGTCCTTCATCACCTCGAGCAGCGCCGCGTGCAGCTTCTCCACGGTCCGGACGGGACCCGAGACCGCTGCCGAGCTGGGAGCGCCGGACTCCGCGCCCGCCCCATGGGGGGCAACGAGCAACGCGAAGATCGCCGCGAACGAGACGAGCAGAATCTGCCTGACAGAGGGCATCCGGGTTCTCCGTGATCGCGAGGCGCCGTGTGGCGGATGGGGCCTGCGCGACGCGGCCGGGAGTCTAGCGGCTCAGCCTTCGCCTAGCACGAAGCCGGCGACGGCGTCGCGGAAGCCATCGGGATTGTCCGTCATCACGGAGTGTCCCGCGCGCGCGATCACGGCGAGCGAGCCCTTCGGCAGCACTTCCTGCGCCATCCGCTCCGCGACGTCGGCCGAGAGCACGTCCGAGGCGGCGCCGCGCACGACGAGCGTCGGGCACGGGATGCGCGCGAGCGCCTGCCACTGGGCGCGCGTGAGGTCCTCTTCGGAAGAGGTCTGCGCGCTGCGGCTGCCGGCTCCGCGCAGCGCCGGATCGAGCTTGGGCACGAAACGCCCGTTCTCGAGCCGGCGCACACCGTGCAGCGCCATGCGCGCCAGCGCGTGCGGCCTCGCCGCCGGGTAGTTCAGCGATAGCAGCCGCGCATACTCATCCACCGATCCGAAGCTCGGCTCGCGGTTGCCCTCGATCTCCATGCGGATGCGGGTGGTGCCGCGCGGATCGAGCTCGGGGCCGATGTCGACGAGCACGAGGCCCGCCATGCGCTCGGGGTGGCGGCCGGCGAAGAGCGTGGCCACGCGCCCGCCGAGCGAGTGCGCGATGATCACCAACCTCTCGATGCCGAGCGCGGCCGTCACGGCCTCGACGTCGCGCACCAGCGTGTCGTGGTCGTAGCGCCCCTGCGGGTCCCAGGCCGAATCGCCGTGCCCCCGATGATCGAGCGCCAGCGTGCGGTAGTACGGGCTCACGACGGGCGCGAAGTCGTCCCAGATGTGGGCCTCGTTGCCGAAGCCGTGGAGCAGCAGCAGGGGGACACCCTGCGTGCTCCATTCGAGCAGATGGAGATCGAGGCCCCCGTCGCCGGGCACGCGCTTATCCGTCGGCTGCATGGCGAAAGATTCTAGCAAGCGCAGCGCGCAGCGAGGCGGAGCCGAGCGGAGTTCACCCGGGCAAGCGCAGCGCGCAGCGAGGCGCAGCCGAGCGGAGTTCAATCGAACCCGAAGCTTGCTAGCGTCGGACGCCGTGGCGGCTCCCGAGACGGTGATGGCTGCGCTCGAGCGCGGCTTCGACGCGGCGCTCGCCGATCTCGTCGAGCTCGCGCGCATCCCCGGCGTCTCCGCCGCGGGCTTCGATCCGCGCCAGCTCGAGCGCTCCGCCGAGTGCGTGGCGCAGCTGCTGGAGCGCTCGGGCCTCGAGCGGGTCGATCTGTTGCGCCTTCCCGGCGCGCACCCCTACGTCGTGGCGGAGAAGCGCGCGGCGCGCGCCGACGCTCCTACCGTGCTCGTGTATGCGCACCACGACGTGCAGCCGCCGGGCCGTCCCGAGCATTGGCAGACGCCGCCCTTCGAGCCGAGTCTGCGGGCCGATGGGCGCCTCTATGGACGCGGCGTCGTCGACGACAAGGCGGGCCTGCTGTTGCACGTCGCGGCGCTGCGGGCGTGGCTCGCGGCGGAGGGCGCGCCGCCGCTACACGTGAAACTGATCGTCGAGGGCGAAGAAGAGATCGGCTCGGGGCACCTGGCGGAGTTCCTGCGCCAGCACCGCGAGCGGCTCGCGGCGGATGTCGTCGTGCTCTCCGACACCGCGAACCTCGCCACCGGCGTGCCCGCGCTCACGACCAGCCTGCGCGGACTCGTCGCGCTCGACGTGACCGTGCGCGCGCTCGATCACCCGATCCACAGCGGCTTCTGGGGCGGTCCGGTGCCGGATGCGGCGACGGCGCTCGCGCGGCTGCTCGCGCGGCTCGTCGACGACGACGGCGCGATCCTGGTGCCGGGGCTGCTCGACGACGTGCCGGCGCTCGACGCGCGCGAGCGCGCCGCGCTCGCGGCGCTGCCCTGCGACGAGGCGGCGCTGCGCGCCGACGCGGGGATGCTGCCCGGCACGCGCTTCAGCGGCGACCCCAAGCTCAGCCTCTACGAGCGTCTGTGGTTCCGCCCGAGTCTCGCCTTCACGGCGCTCGAGGGCATGCCGCTCGCGACGGCCGCGAACCAGCTGATCGCCGAGGCGAGCGCGCGCATCGGCGTGCGTCTCGCCCCGGGTCAGGACGCGGAGCGCGTGGCGCGTGTGCTCACACAGTTCGTGCGCCGGGATCCGCCCGCTGGCGTCGAGATCGTGACGCGGCTCGCGACCGCGACGCCGGGCTGGCGGACGCTTGCGCGCGGACCGGCGTTCGACGCCGCGCACCGCGCGCTCACCGCCGGCTACGGCCGCGCGGCGGTCGAGATCGGCTGCGGCGCCTCGATTCCGTTCGTCGGCCCCTTCTGCGAAGTGCTCGGCGGCGCACCGGCGCTGCTGCTCGGGCTCGAGGACCCGCCTTGCAACGCCCACGGCGAGAACGAGAGCCTCGACCTGGCCGATTTCCGACGCGCCGCGCGCGCCTCGGCGCACTTGCTGGCAGAGCTGGGCGCGCTGCGCGGAGCGCTCGCGCGCTAGTCTCCAGTCATTCCAGGAGGAGCCATGCCCGCCATCGAGACGACGCCGGAGCTGGTGCGGTCGGTCTACACCCGGCTGGCGCGCAATGTCGAACGCCTGCGTGCGCGGCTCGGCCGACCGCTCAGCTACGCCGAGAAGGTCTTCCTCGGTCACCTCTCCGATCCCGAGCGCGCCGAGATCGCGCCCGGGCGCAGCTACATGGACACGCAGCCCGATCGGGTCGCGATGCAGGACGCGACGGCGCAGATGGCGCTGATGCAGTTCATGCTCACCGGGCGCGACGAGACGGCGGTGCCCACGACCGTGCACTGCGATCACCTGATCCAGGCGCACGCTGGCGCGGCTTCCGACATGCGCACGGCGCAGGACTCGAACCGCGAGGTCTACGACTTCCTGCGCACGGCTTCGGCGCAGTACGGCATCGGCTTCTGGAAGCCGGGCGCGGGCATCATCCACCAGGTCGTGCTCGAGAAGTACGCCTTTCCCGGCGGCATGATGATCGGCACGGACTCGCACACGCCCAACGCCGGCGGCCTCGGCATGTTCGCCTCCGGCGTGGGCGGCGCCGACGCGGTCGACGTGATGGCCGGGCTTCCCGTGGGAGGTCCTCTGCCCGACAGTCGATCGGCGTGCGTCTCACCGGAAAGCTCCGCGGCTGGACGGCGCCGAAGGACGTGATCCTCAAGGTCTGCGGGATCCTGACGGTGAAGGGCGGCACCAACCGCGTGATCGAGTACTTCGGCCCCGGCGTGCGCGCGATCTCGTGCACGGGCAAGGGCACCATCACGAACATGGGGGCCGAGCTCGGCGCGACCACGTCGATCTTCCCCTACGACGAGCGGATGGCGATCTATCTCGGCGCGACCGGCCGCAAGGCGATCGCGGAGCTCGCGCAGGCGCACGCGGAGCTGCTGCGCGCCGATCCCGAGGTCGAGGCGCACCCCGAGCGCTGCTTCGAACAGGTGATCGAGATCGATCTCGGCAAGCTCGAGCCCCACGTCGTCGGCCCGCACACGCCCGATCTCGCGCGGCCGGTTCCGAAGCTCGCGGCCGACGTGAAGGAGCACGGCTATCCGGATCGCCTGAGCGTCGGCGCTGATCGGAAGCTGCACGAACTCGTCTTACGAGGATCTCGAGCGCGCCGCCGACGTGGCGCGCCAGGCGCGCGCGCACGGCGCGCGCGCGAAGACGGAGCTGTGGGTGACGCCGGGCTCGGAGCAGATCCACCAGACGATCCAGCGCGACGGCCAGCTCGCCGACTTCGAGGCGGTGGGCGGCGTCGTGCTCGCGAACGCCTGCGGCCCGTGCATCGGCCAGTGGAAGCGCGACGCCGTGAAGGAAGGCGACGCCAACTCGATCCTCAACTCCTACAACCGCAACTTCAAGCGCCGCAACGACGGCAACGCGAGCACCTATTCCTTCATCGGCAGCCCCGAGATCGTGGTGGCCTACGCGCTCGCGGGTCGCCTCTCGTTCGACCCGCTGCGCGACGAGCTCGAGGGCGGCGACGGCAAGCGCTTCAAGCTGCGGCCGCCCGCCCCGGCGCCGGAGATTCCGGCGAAGGGCTTCGTGGTGAGCGACGCCGGCTACCTCGCGCCGCCGCGCGCGCGCCGTGGCGTCGAGGTCGTGGTCTCGCCGAAGAGCGAGCGGCTGCAGCGGCTCACGCCGTTTCCCGCCTGGGATGGCCGCGATTTCCTGGATCTCCCGCTGCTGCTCAAGGCGAAGGGCAAGTGCACGACCGATCACATCTCGCCGGCGGGTCCGTGGCTGCGCTTCCGCGGCCACCTCGAGAACATCAGCGACAACCTCTTCAGCGGCGCCGTCAATGCGTTCGACGGCAAGACGGGCGAGGGGCTCGACGTGCTCTCGGGCGAGACCGCTCAGGGCTTCGCGAAGATCGCGCGCCACTACCGGGCGGAGGGCCTGCACTGGGTCGTCGTGGGCGACGAGAACTACGGCGAGGGCTCGAGCCGTGAGCACGCGGCGATGTCGCCGCGGCTGCTCGGCTGCGCAGCGGTGATCGTGCGCGGCTTCGCGCGCATCCACGAGTCGAACTTGAAGAAGCAGGGCGTGCTGCCGCTCGTGTTCACGAACCCTGCCGACTACGACGCGGTGCAGGAAAAGGACCGCGTGAGCATCACGGGACTTGCCGGCCTCGCGCCCGGCCGACCCGTGCGCGTCGTGCTCCGCCACGCGGACGGGAGGGAAACCGCGTTCGAGACGCGCCACACGCTCTCCGCGGAGCAGATCGCCTGGTTCCGCGCGGGATCCGCGCTGAACGTGCTGAGGCAGAAGCATTAGCCTCGATCCGACCTGTCGGGCCTTCGGAGGGAGGCGGCGGGGGGTGGGCTACGGCGAATGGCTCGCCGTTCCTCTTTGCGTGATCGCGTGCCAAAACTCAATTGTGTGGCGTCGAGAAGCCGGACGACTTGCGGGCCGGCTGCGCTTGAGTTCGCCTCCGCCCACCCCCCGCCGCCTCCCTCCGCTCGCTCGTTCGAGGTCGGAGCGGGGCTAGCCGAAGGGCGCGGCACAACGCGCCGCGCTTGGGCCACGATGCCCCGGATCAGGCGCAGCATCTGGTTCGCGAAGCCCTTGCCGAAGCGCTTCGTTGAGGAACTCGGACACCCGGCGCTCGTACTCGGCCGGGGCGGCGCGATGGAAGTTGACGTGCGCCGCTCCGGGAACGGTCCACATCCGCTTGGGATCGGGCGCCGCCGCGAAGAGGCGTTCCGACTCGGACAATGGTGTGTGCCGGTCGGCATCTCCCGCGATCAGGAAGAGCGGAGCGCGTATCTCGTGGATGCCTTCGATCGGGGCGATCGTGTCCGGATCGATCCCGAGTCGAGGTCGGATCTGGAGCAGCAGGAGCGGCGCGAGGTAATGGGCGAGCGGCCCGAGCCGGATCGCAATGCGAGCCTCCACCGCCTCTCGCAGCGTCGGATAGACCGCCTCGAGAACGAGGGCCCGGACTGGGAGTGGTGACGGCCCGAGGAGCGCCGCAGCCCCTCCCTGCGAGATGCCCAGGTAGCCGACAGACTCTTCCGGGAATCGCGAATGAACCCAGGCAACGGCGGCCTCAGCATCCAGCGCTTCGAGATGGCCGAAGGTGATCTGAGCGCCTGGACTCTCGCCGTGTGCCTGCGCGTCGAAGAGCAATGACGAGTAACCCGCCCGGCGGAGGAACGCGGCGCGCTCGACGAGCTCGAGGCGATTCGAGCGAACGGAGTGCGCGAGAACCACCACTCCACATCCGGGAACACCGCGAACCAACCACGCGTGAAGCGTGCTGCCGGAAGCGCTCGGGAACGTGAGCGATTCGGCGGATAGCGAGTTCGGCGGGGGGCCGAGATCACGCCGAGCGGGAGCAGAGAGAGCGGAGCCGAGCAGCCACAAGGCCAGTGCCCCGCCGATCGCAGCGCAGCAGCCGATGACGAGTATGCGACTTCGTGTGGTCGACATTCGGGCCTTGCGATGTGTAACGGATTGCGGCGCAGCGGCGGGGTCCTATTGGGAAGCGGCTACTCCTGAGTGGCAAGGGGCGCGTCCGACCTGACCGTGCGAGTGATGGGGTCGACGTCGAGGACTCTGGCAGCGCCTGAGGACACGTAGAAGACGAGGAGCGAGTCCTTGCGCGCATGGTGGTGGCCAAGGAGGCCCTGGATTGACTGAGCGATCGGAGTCAGTGCGCGGCCGTCGGGCGATGCGATGGCAAGACTACGCGGGCCAGCATCGAGTTGGTCTCGATTGCGCTTCGCCTGTATCTCCACGAGGAGGGCGATAGCCACCTGCTTCCGATCACGTGATTCGCCGTCGTCATAGGCGTAGCTGGGGCCCGGCGGATCCATGAGGAAGGAGAACGAGGGGATGATCTGGTCGTTGCTCGGTAGAAGCCAGTGTGCCGATTTTGCGACGGTGTCGAAGAACAGCAGGTTTTGCGCTTGCCCGAGACCTCCGCTGGAGCCAGAGCCAATGTAATCGGACGGTGGCGCGAGCTGGGCGTAGATGAACTGAGACCCAGCGATGCTGCGGAAGTCGGTGATGCGAAGACCTTGCGCGGTGATGTCCGTGCCAGCGACCCGTGAGAGCTGTTCTTCCGGGCGCTCGCGCGTTGCAAAGACGCCGATGTTGAATGCAACGGCCAGGGCGCCCGCGATGCCCACGAGCGCGAGGCCGAGAATCAGGAGCCCGTTGAGGCGCCACACCCATGCGAAGAAGCGTTCTGATCGATCATCCACGATTGATTGCCTGTCGCTGGTTTTACCCGACGGATCGGCGCTCTGCCGCGCAGCCCGGCGGCAGGGGACAACATACCCCTCAGCCGCTCTTGCGCGGCGGATCGAGCAGTACGAGGTGGCCGGCTTCGCGGCCGGCGGAGGTCACCGGGACGCTCTCGATCGAGAGCGCCGCGTCGGCGCTCGCCACGACCGCTTCGAGATTGCGGCCGAGCGCGTGGGCCTCGGAGATGCCGAGGCGGCGCTGCGCGGCCGGGTTCACGTCGATCACCGTGCCGCGGCGGTCCGTCAGCAGGACGCCGAAGGGCAGGTGCTCGATCAGGTCGTGCTGCGAGACCGGCAGCGCCTGGAGGAGCCCGCCCGAGAACACCGCGCTGCGCAGGCCGAGCAGCGCGACCGCGAGCAGCAGCGGAGAGGGATCGATCGGCCAGCTGCGGCCGGCGGCGATCCAGCCCGCGTTTCCGAGCACCGGCACCAGGCCCAGCACGCCCACGAGCAGCAGCCGCTTCGCGTGCGGGTGGCGGCGCTGCGTGAGCCCGGCCCATGCGAAGATGAGCGAGCCGGTGGTGGCGATCGCCAGCGAATAGGCCCAGCTCACCCACCACAGCGGGCCCGGCGTCTGGGTGCCGTCCGGACCGTACGAGACGTAGAGGCTGGCCCAGGCGCCGCCCCACAGCAGCGAGTAGACGGCGGCGTGCGGCGCGATCAGCACCACCGGGAACCAGGGCACCCGGCGCGAGAAATCGAGCTCGGCCAG
Source organism: uncultured delta proteobacterium (assembly GCA_963785985.1). GTDB lineage: Bacteria > Myxococcota_A > UBA9160 > UBA9160 > SMWR01 > DATBRV01. The sequence goes on from CAWAXD010000007.1 coordinate 101,884, forward strand.
CCGCGCCGCGGCCGCCAACCAGAGCGGCGGAAGCGCCAGGATTCCGATCATTTGGACGCGATCGCCGCCGATCGGACCGACCACGCCGCGCAGCTCGAGGATCTCGCCCAGGCACCAGATGGCGATGGCGACGTTGAGACTGAAGAAGGTGCGCCGTCCCGGCGTGACGCGGTCCTTCTGCCACACGCCCAGGGCGATCCAGGCGGCTAGCAGCAGCACGATCTCGAGCGACAGCGCATGAAGCCACATGCGGGGGACACTCCCGCTGCACGTATCGTCCGGCCGTCGGCCGGGCTGAGGTGGCGCCCGCGCGATTCCGGCGCGCCGGCTCGGAGGGGGTTCCGCCGGGCGCCGGGACGTGCGCAGCGCCTGAGGGCTCCCAGGCGCGGGGCGTCGAGTACCATGCGCGCCGTGCCGGCTACGACTCTCGCGATCGTGAATCCCTTCAGCCGCGACGGCGCCACGGGCCGCCGCTTCGCCGCGGTCGAGCGCCGACTGCGCGCGGTGCTCGGCCCGCTCGAGATCGAGTGGACGAAGGGCCCCCGCGATGCCGAGCGGCTCGCGCGCGAGGCCGTGCGCGCCGGCGTCGAGCGCCTGATCGTCGCGGGCGGCGACGGCACGCTGTCGGAGGTGGCGACGGGCCTGCTCGCCGCGGGCCTCGGCGCCTACGCGCGCATCGGCATCCTGCCGTTCGGGACGGGCGGCGATTTCGTCAAGACGCTCGGCGTGCCGCGCGATCTCGAACGCGCGATCGCGTGCATCGCCGAGGGCAAGGTGCGCCGCGTCGACGCGTATCGCGTGACGCTGCGCGATGACGCGGGGCGCGACCGCACGGTCTATGGGTTGAACATCACGAGCATCGGTATCAGCGCGCTGGTGGTGACGCTCGCCGAGCGTTCGCCGCGTTTCGTGGGCGGGAGCGGCGCGTTCCTGGTCGGCGCACTGCGCGCGATCTGGCGCCATCGCAGCGATCCCGTGACGCTGAAGGTGGATGGCGAGATCGTGCACGACGGACCGCTGATCCTCGCGGTGGCCGCGAACGGGCGCTACTTCGGCGGCGGCATGCTCGTCGCCCCGCAGGCCCACTGCGACGACGGCCGGCTCGACGTGCTCGCGCTCGGCGAGCTCTCCCGGGCGCGGCTGCTGCTGAAGCTCGTGCAGATCTACCGCGGCAGGCACCTGGAGGATGGCGCGGCGCGCACCGCTCGCGGCCGTGTGATCGAAGCGCTGGGCCCCTCCAGCGTGCGGCTCGAAGTCGACGGCGAGCCGCTCGGCACGCTGCCGGCGCGCGTCGAAATCCTCGAGGGCGCGCTCTCGCTGCTCGCCCCAGCGCCGTGAGCCTCTTCGCCGAAATCCGCGCGACCTGTGCGGAGGTCTCGCGCCGTGCGCAGCACGTGCGCATCGACCCGCAGCGGCTGCGCTCATTCTGCTCGCAGCTGCTGGCCGAGCCGGGCCAGCCCGCTGGCCTCGACCCGGCGCACCACCTGCTCGGCCGTGGCGGCGATACGCTCGCTTACGTCATCACGCTCGACGCCATCAATTTCGGCTCGGGTTGGTTCCCGTACATCGAGAAGCGCCCGGCGCTTTCCGGCTACTTCACGGTCGCGCACGCGCTGCGCGAGCACTTCGAGGCGCGGGGTCCGTGGTCGGCCGCCGAGCTCGCGAAGCTCGATGGCGCCGAGTGCGGGCGCGTGCTCGGCCAGCCGCCCGGCGTTCCCGAGCGCAGCGAGCTGATGGATCTCTACGCGCGCGCGCTCAACGATCTCGGGAGCTTCCTCACGCAGCGACATGCGGGGCGCTTCGAGGGCGTGATCGAGCAGGCGGGCGGCTCGTGCGAGAAGCTCGCGCGCGAGCTCGCGACGATGCCGCTGTATCGGGACGTCGAGCGCTACCAGGAGCTCGAGGTGCCCTTCTACAAGCGCGCGCAGCTCACGGGAGCGGACCTCGCGTCGGCGTTCGGCGGCAAGGGCCCCGGCCGCTTCGACGATCTGGCCGAGCTCACGATCTTCGCCGACAACCTCGTGCCGCACGTGCTGCGGCGCGAGGGGGTCCTCGTCTACGCGAGCGGTCTCGCCGCGCGCATCGACCAGGGCGTGCCGATCGAGGCCGGGTCGCCCGAGGAAGTGGAGCTGCGCGCAGCCTCCGTGCACGCGGTCGAGTGTTGCGTCGCCGAGGCGCGGCGGCAGGGCGCGGACGTGAGCGCGCAGCAGCTCGATTACCGGCTGTGGACCCGCGGCCAGCGCCCCGAGTACAAGGCGCACCCGCGCCATCGCACGCGCACGACGTACTACTGATGGCGCGCAGCGCGGGCATCTTCGACACGAGCTTGTGGGTGCTGCTCGCGGTGTGCGCGCTGCTCGCGGCGCTCGCCTGGGCGCGCGGAGGGGCTCCGCTCGTGCAGGAGGGCTTCGCGGGCGGCGGGCGCATGATCCTGCGCTACGCGCTCGTGATGGCGCTGTCGTTCCTCGCCGCCGCGTTCGCGGAGCTGCTGCTGCCGCAGCAATGGATGCGCCAGGCGCTCGGCGACACCGCCGGGCTGCGCGGCATCCTGCTCGGAACCGGCCTCGGCATGCTCACCCCGGCGGGCCCCTTTGTCGCGATGCCGATCGCGGCGGTGATGATGCGCGCGGGGGCGGCGACGGGGCCCGTGATCGCCTTTCTCACGGCCTGGTCCCTGCTCGCGCTGCACCGCTTCGTCGCCTGGGAGATTCCGATCCTGGGCTGGCAGTTCGCGACGCTGCGCTACGGCGTGAGCCTCGTGATCCCGGTGCTCGCCGGTCTCGCCGCGCGCCTGGTCTCTCGTCTCTAGACGCTGCTCGCCTTCATTGCTTCGGATCTTCGCGCGCGGGTCGCGGCAGCGCCGTGCGCGCCTGCGTCAGCTTGGTGAGCGCCTCCGCGATGCCTGCGATCGAATCCGGCGACAAGCGGGGCGTGCGCAAGCCGTCGCGGGCCGCCGCGCGCAGCGTGTCGTCGTCCTGACCCGGCGGCAACGCGACGAGCAGGCTGCCGATCCGCTCGCCGATCCGCAGCAGCGCCGGTCGCAGCTGCGTGTCGAGATCCGGAATCGGCGGCTCGGGCTTGAAGGAGGGGTCGCGCAGGACGTTCGACTGCACCTCCTTGGCGGCCGCGAGCTGCGCGGCGAAGACGGCGCGCACGGCGCCATCGGGCAGCGGCGCGACACCCGCGCGGGTGGCGGCTTCGCGGGTGCCGGTGACCGCGGCCTCGAGCACCAGGGCCTCGCGCTCGGGCACCTCGAGCGGAAGTCCGGCGCGGCGCTTCGCGGCGGCGACGAGCGGCATCAAGGCGAGCCGCTCGTCCATGGCCGCGACGAGCGCTGCGAGCGGCGTCGCGGTGCGAACCTCCGCCGCGTCTCCGAGGTGCTCGCGACGCAGCTTGGCGAGGCGGCCGTCGGCTTCGCGATCGAGCAGCCAGCGATCGAGGTCGGCCGCGAGCGTCGGATGGTCGGGCCGCACGAGGTAGGCCTTGCGATCGCGGCTGAAGGGGGCGCTCTGTCCGAGATCCTCGGCGCCGCGCTTCCACTGCGGCGCCTCGAGGCTGTCGGTCACCGCCGCGTCGAGATCCCCGGCGACCAGGGCCTCGCGCACCGCGGCGTTGTCGGCGATCGCGACCAGCGTGGCGTGGGGGAAATGCTCCTGCGCCAGCTGTTCGAGATAGCCGCCGGCATTCACGCCAATCCTGATGTCGGGGCGATTCAGCGCTTCGACCGTGGCGAAGCGGCCGGGCTCCCGCATCAACAGCACCGCTCCGCTCTCGGCGACCGGCACGCTGAAGCGGCCGGCGAGCGAGCGCCGCGGCTGGACGGTGATGCCGCTCATCGCAACGTCGAAGCGGCCGGCTGCGAGGTCGCGCGTGAGATCGGGCCAGCGGAAGCGCACGAACTCGAGCCCGAGGCCACGCTCCTCCGCGTAGGCTCGCGCCACGGCAATGTCGAAGCCGGCGCGGTTTCCGCCATCCCCGGTGCTGCTGAACGGGGCGTAGTCCCCGCTGGTGCCGACCCGCAGCACCAGCTTGCCCGGCGCTTCGCCGCGGCTCGGGGCAGCCAGGCCGAGCGCCGCCAGCGCGGCGGCGAGGCCGCACCACAGCCTGCGTGAGCGGGGTCGGGGAGCCGGGGTGGCCCGGAGCTGCGGCATGCGGGCTTCCTCGCTGGGCGGCGCGCCGCAGGGTAGCGGAGGGGGGGCGGGGCTGCGGTTTGACCGCGCGCCGCCAATCGCGTAAGTTATCGGCTTCCCTGCGCTTCTAGCCGCCGTCGGCGCGAGTGCGGTCCTCCCAGCCGTCCTGCGGCTCCCAGCGGAGCCCTCGCACGAGCCGACGCAGCGCTGGCTGACGCTGCCATCCGCCGCCCACCGCGGCGCCGCGAGGTCGCTTGCCATGCTCGAAATGGAAGATGTCGAAGCGGGATCCCGCGTGACCCACAGCAACACGGGATTGCGTTACACCGTCGTCGATGCCGGGGATGAAGAGGTCCTGCTCTCGCCGGAGTCCGCGGACCTCCAGGATCTGGTCGTGCCCACGCGGCTCTTCCGCGAGGAGTTCGTGCTATCCGACCGCTACAGCACGGGTCGCGGTCGCGCGCGCGGCGGGCGTCCGCGGCGGCCACCGGTGGCGCGCGCCATGCCGAGCGGACCGAAGGTGCAGGGCAAGATCAAGAAGCTGGTGCGCGAGCGGGGCTTCGGCTTCGTGCGCGGCGACGACGGCAAGGAAGTCTTCTTCCACCGTTCGGGCCTCGGGCCGACCGACTACGACGCGCTCTCCGAGGGCGATACCGTCGAGTACGTCGTGCAGGAGGGCCCGCGCGGCGCGCGCGCCGAGAACGTGCGCGCGATCAGCGAGGCGTCCTAGGCCCGATCCAACACCCCCCGCCGCCTCCCGACGAAGGTCCGGCATGTAGGATCGGGGCTAGGCGGGGTCTTCGCGGTAGCGTTGCGCGATGGGTAGGCGGCGGCCGGGGCCGAAGGCCTTGCGCGAGGTGCGCAGCACGAGCGGCGCCTGCCGGCGCTTGTACTCGTTGCGATCGACGCGCGTCGCAATGCGCCGGACCAGGGCCGCGTCGGCGCCCGGCGGCGGCACGATCCCCGACAGGCCGCGCTGGCCTTCGATGATCTGCTCGAGGATCGGATCGAGGATCTCGTAGCGGGGCAGGTCGTCGCTATCGAGCTGACCCGGCGCGAGCTCGGCCGAGGGCGCCTTCTCGAGGCTTCCGCGCGGAATCTTCTCCCCGTGGGCGTTCGCGCGTCGCGCGAGCGCATACACGTCGCGCTTGAAGACGTCGCCGAGCACCGCGATGCCGCCCACCGTATCACCATAGAGTGTGCAGTAGCCCATCGAGAGCTCGCTCTTGTTTCCGGTCGCCAGCACCAGCCGGCCCTCGGCGTTCGAGACCGCCATCAGGAGCGCGCCGCGGATGCGCGCCTGGATGTTCTGCTGTGTGAGGCCGTAGTCCGCGCGCGCGCCGAAGAGCTGGCTGAAGGCGGCGAGGTAGGCCTCGTAGATCGGACGGATGTCGAGGCGGCGCACCTCGATCGCGAGGCTGCGCCCGAGGGCGAGCGCATCGGCGAGGCTGTGCTCCGACGAGAACGGCCCGGGCATCGCGAGCCCGACCACGCGTTCCGCCCCGAGCGCCTCGACCGCGAGCCAGGCCGTCACGGCCGAATCGATGCCGCCGGACAGTCCCACCACGGCGCCGGGCGGTAGGTCCTGCTTGCGGAAGTAGTCGCGGATGCCGAGCACGAGCCCCTGTTCGAGCTGGGCCACGGGATCGGGATCGACGACGGCCTCGGGGGCCAGGCCCGGCTCCGGAGCCGCGAGGTCCACCACCGCGAAGCCCGGCTCGAAGTGCGGCAGCGCCGCGAGCACGCGCCCGCGCCGATCCAGCGCGAAGGAGGCGCCGTCGAAGATCAGCTCGTCGTTGCCGCCGACCTGGTTCACGAAGATGCACGGCAGGGCGTGGCGCGTCGCGAATTCGCCGAGCATGCGCCGCCGCTGCTGCGCCTTGCCCACGTGCCACGGCGATGCGGAGAGGTTCACGAGGCTGCGCGCGCCCGCCTCGACCAGCTCGCGCACGGGGTCCGTCGCATACCCGATCTCGTGTACCCAGACGTCCTCGCACACGGTGAGCCCGAACGCCTCGCCGCCCTCGCGCAGGCTCACCGGCTCGCGGCGCGAGGCGGGCTGGAACCAGCGCTTCTCGTCGAAGACGTCGTAGGTGGGAAGCAGCGTCTTCGCGCGCACCGCGCGGCGCTCGCCGCCCGCGAGCAGCACGGCGGCGTTCACCAGGCGTTGCGGGCTCTCGCCCTCCGCGGGCAGCACGGCGCCGAGCGCGATCGCGACGCGCTCCGAGGCGGGTGCGAGCGCGTCGAGCTCGCGCAGCTGGTCGCGCACGAAGCCCTCGCGCTCGAGCAGATCCATCGGCGGATAGCCGGTGAGGACCATCTCCGGCAGGACCACGAGGTCCGCGCGCTCGCTCGCCGCCTTGGCGGCGGCCTCCTCGACGAGTCGCCGATTGCCGCGGAGGTCGCCGATGGTGGGGTTCACCTGGGCCAGCGCGACGCGCATCCGGCCCAGCATCGGGGCGTCGCTGGTTCCCGTCAAGGCGAGAGCCTGGTCTCCTGGACTTCGCTCGCCCGAGGCACGTCTTGGGACTTCGCTCGCCTGCGGCTCGCTGCGCGCGGGCTTGCGCCCGCTTGCACTCGCTGTCGATCAGACCGGGTAGTAGAGGTAGTTGACGTTCGCGAGCAGGGCGGGCTTGCTGCCGCCCTCGACTTCGACGCGGATGGCGAAGCAGATGCGCACGGCGTGATCGGGGACTTCGCGCGCGTCCTTGATCTCGGCCTTCAGGCGCACGCGCGAGCCCGAGAGCACGGGCGCCGAGAAGCGCAGCTTGTCGATGCCGGTGTTGATCGCCGTCTTCACCCCGACGATCACGACCAGCCGCGACAGCAGCGCGGGGACCATCGAGAGCGTGAGATAGCCGTGCGCGATGGTCTGCTTCCAGATCGACTCGCGCCGCGCGCGTTCGATGTCGACGTGGATCCACTGCCGATCGTCCGTGGCTTCGGCGAAGCGGTCGATGCGGTCCTGGCAGACCGGCACCCAATCGGTTTCACCGAGTGGTGTCTCCACCCAGAACTTCACGGCTGCGAGACTCGGGATGACGACCGGTAGTTTCACGCCTGTCTCCGCTCCAGACCCTACGGCTTCGCCGCAGCTCACGCACGCTCGATGTCGAAGATCTCGTGCCAGCGCTCGCTCTCGATCCGCTGACGGATCACGGCCGAGCGCTCGAAGCGGACCGGGAAGCGCCCGCGCATGCGACGCACCACCCAGGCGTCGGGCTCCTCGATCACCTCCTCGACGTCGTGCACCGTCTCGACGCCGCGCTCGGTCCAGGCGAGAAAGCGCAAGCGCGTGCGCGGCCGCACCTCGAGCCGGACCGTCGTCCCGACGGCGCGAGCCAGCAGCTCGGCGGCGTGGTCCGCTCGACCCACCAGTCCGAGCGGGTCGCGCGGCGCGGCGATGCGCGCCGCGCGCAGCAACCGCAACACCTTGCCGAGCCCCTGAACGGCGGGGACGGTGAGCGCGGGCCCGAGATCGGCCCAATCCTCCATGGGGCCCTCTTCCGGCCGCGGGCGCAGCGGCTCGAAGCGCAGCCACAAGCCGACGCTCGCATCGCGGCGTTGGGGCGCCGCCTCGACGAAGCGCGCGACGAGACGGCGCAGAGGGTTCATCCATACGCAGCATATCGCGACTGCCGAGTCCGATCGGCGCGCCCGGCGTATACTGCGCGGCGACGGCCCCTGGACGTGCCGCCCGCCTCGGGAGGGAGCCCCGTGTTCGCGCGACCCCGCAATGCCGTGCTCGCGTGCCTGCTCTTCGCCGCCGTCGCCGGCTATTTCGTGACGGGCTACTACCTCTACAAGATCCCGATCGGGCTCGACGAGAGCGCCTTCTTGTTCGGGGCGGCGCTGCAAGCGCTCGCGGTGCGCTTCGCTCCCAATCTCCACAACGCCGCCTCGGGCGCGATCCTGCTCGTGCTCTCGCTGATCGCGATCGGCTCCATCGCGTTCTTCGTGATGCGCGCCTCCGTGCGCGCGAAGGTCGCGAAGGTCGACGCGAGCCGGCGCGAGTTTCTCACGGGCGCGGGCTCGGGCGCCGGCATCGCGCTCGGATCCTTCGTGGTCGCGGCGGGGGCCGGCGCGGCGCGCGCCTATCTCGGCGTGGGACTCGGGCACCAGGGCTGGCGCGGCGTGGCGGGCAACATCGGTTCGAGTCAGGGGATCGTGACCACGAATCCGGAATGGAAGGAGGCCTGGAAGGGCGCGCGCGTGAAGGGCTATCGCCAGCTCGGGCGCACGGGCTGGAAGGTGTCGGACATCGTGCTCGGCACCGGGCGCATCCATGGCGAGGACGGCGAGCAGATCGCGCGGCTCGCGATCGATCGCGGCGTCAACTACTTCGACACCTCGCCGGATTATTCCGGCTCCGGCAGCGAGCAGGCCATGGGGCGCGCGATCCGCGGGGTGCGCGATCAGCTCTTCATCACCACCAAGTTCTGCACGCCGACGGGGCATCTGCCGCCGGGCACACCGGTGGCGAAGTACATGGAGGCCGTCGAGGCGAGCCTGGGTCGCCTGGGCACGGATCACGTCGACATGTGTCACGTGCATTCCTGCGACGAGGTCGAGCGGCTGATGGACGAGAACGTCCACGAAGCCTTCGATCGGCTCAAGCAGCAGGGCAAGGTCCGCTTCCTGGGCTTCTCGACGCACACGCCGAATCTGGTGGAGGTGGCGAATACCGGGATCGCGTCCGGCCGCTTCGACGTGATGATGCTCGCCTACCACCACGGGTTGTGGCCCTCGATCGGCTCGATCATCGAGCGCGCGCGGCGCGAGCAGGACATGGGCGTCGTCGCCATGAAGACGCTGAAGGGCGCGAAGCACAACGGGCTCGCGGGCTTCCGCGAGGAGGCCGGCGCGTACTCCCAGGCCGCGCTCAAGTGGGTGCTCTCGAACCCGAACGTCTCGTGCGCCGTGATCTCGTTCTTCCAGCTCCAGCACGTGGACGAGTATCTGTTCGCCTCCGGACAGACATCGACACCGGCCGAGGTCGGAATCCTCGAGAAGTACGACTCCCTGATCCGCGGCACCCACTGCGCGCCGCACTGTGGCGCCTGCCTCGATAGCTGCCCGGAAGCGCTGCCGATCCATGACGTGCTCCGCCATCGCATGTATTTCGAGGATTACGGCTGGGAGAAGGAAGGCATGCGCCTGTACTCTCAGCTCGAGAAGAACGCTTCCGTGTGCGCCGCGTGCAGCGCACCGTGTCTGGGCGCCTGTCCGCTCGAGATCCCGATCCAGGAGCGGATGCAGGGCGCGCACGAGCTGCTGACGCTGTCTTGACGCAAACGCATTGAGAGCTGGATCGCGCCGATCCAGCGGAGGGTCCCCGATGCTCCGAGCCACGCTTCACGGTTCGCTCGCGGTGCTCGTCGCCGCGCTCGCGGGCGCGCCCGCGGCACACGCCGCCGACGCCGCGAAGTCCCAGAAGGCCGCCGCAGCGCCCGCCGACGCGGTTGCAGCGGCGCCTGCCGGCGCCTCGCCGCCCTGGGCGCTGCCGCCGCCGGGCGGCTCGTGCAATCCGCCCGGCGGACTCGCGGGCTGGCCCGCCGGCGAGGACGCCGCCGGCGTTCCGTTCCAGATGGGCGATTCCTTCCAGCTCTCGCGCCTCGAAACGCTCCGGAACTTCCTGCCTCCGGAGCTGTGGGCCTACCGCGAGCGCTTCTTCCACGAGGGCATGCGGCTCGAGATCGGCGCCTGCTTCGCCGATTACGGTCCGCCTGATTTCTATCGCACGGCCAGCGAGACGTTTCACGATCGCTCGCACCTGCTGCCCAACGGCGGGATCGAGAACTACACCGCGGGGCAGCCCTTCCCGATGCTGGAGTTCACGGCGGAGGATCCCGCGGCGGGGGCGAAGTGGGCGTGGAACGTCGCGCTCCGCTACCAGGGCGCGGGCTTCTGGGCGCCCTTCCGCACCATCGACATGGTCGGGCGCAACGGCACGGGCGAGCCCTTCATCGGCGAGATGTGGAAGGCGCAGCTCTCGTTCCGTTCGGACCTCGCGGAAGAGGGCTACACGTCGCCCGACTCTCAGGGAAACTTCTGGGTGTCGGGCGGAAGCCTGTCCGAACCCTTCGACGCGCGCTTCCACGCCTGGCGTCAGTACCGCGACGCTTCTTCCCTGAAGAATCCCGAGCGCTCGGACGATCTGCATGCCTATCTCCCCAACTACCGCCGCGTGCGGCGCGTGAGCGGCGCCGACGTCGAAGGGGTGTACATGCCTTCGTTCAGCGTTGGCGTCGTGCAGGCGAGCACGATCGCCGGCATCGGCGGGGGGCTCAACGGCGGCGCCGCTGGCGGCGCCGCGGCGGGCGGGGCGGCCTCGAGCATCACGACCAAGCGCAGCGGCTTCGAGGTGCTCGAGACGCGGCCGCTGCTCTACGACTATCGCTACGTCGGCACGAAGGACGTGCTCACCCCGATCAACGCCTCGCGCCCCAGCTATCCCGAGGTGAAGGACCGTGATTTCGGGCCGTGGGGTCTCTCGTTCGCGACCGATCGCTGGGATCTGCGCCGCGCCGTCGTGATCGAAGGGCGGGCCAAGGGCCAGAAGGGTGGCACGCAGGTGGCGCGCTTCGTGCTCTATCTCGACGCGCAGACGGCGAACCCCCTCTACTACATCTCCTTCGACTCGCGCGACGAGCGCATCGACGTGGGGATGTTCGTCGGCCGCTGGAGCGAAGGCCGCAGCGACTATCGCCCGTGGCCCGACGATCCGAAGCGCGCCGTGCGGGTGATTGACTCCGTCGGCGAATCGTTCGCGAACATCGCGGAGGATGGCGGCTGGCGCCGCGAGTCGTGGTCGATCGTCTCGACGCCGCCCGACGCCAAGACGCTCAAGCGCGCGCTCTCGGTCAACAACCTCTCGAAGGAACACTAGGCGCGTCTCTTCGACTTCGCGCGCGTGCCGCTCGCTGCGCGTAGACTTTCGAAAGCGCTTCAAATCGTGGCGACGAGCGCGGATTGCGCCGTCGACGCCACGAGCACGCCGTCGCGCGTAAAGATGCGCCGGCGCGAGAGCGCGCGCCCGGCGTCCGCCACCTCGCTCGTCGATTCGAGCAGCCACCAGTCGTTCCAGCGAGCCGATCGGTGCACCCACAGCGCGTGATCGAGGGGCTGGAAGTGGCCATACGCAAAGTTGCGTCCGATGCGCCGTTCGAAGGGCCAGTGCGAGTAGAAATCGGCCAGGAAGACGAGCGCCGCCATCTGCAGGCGCGCATCATCGGGTAGCGGCGCGCGCGGGCGCACCCACTCGACGTGCCCTCCCGAGGTCTCGCCCGTCGGGTCCGGCCACACGCGCGGGTGCGCGCGCCGGAACTCGATCGGACCGCGCGCGTAGTCGCTCCAGCCCTCGGCCTGCGCCTGCTCGCGCGTGCTGGGCAGGCGTTCGGGGTCGGGAAGCGCCGCCGCGGGCGCGGCGTCCTGGTATGCGGTGCCCGAGCCGGGCGGCGCGAATCCCGCCGTCACGTGACACAAAAGGCCGTCGCCCTCGATGCGGACCTCGCGGGTCGCGCCGCCAGCCGCATCCGCGAGCCGCTCGACGTGCAGGCGCAGCGGGGTCGCGGCGGGAAGCGGGCGCAGGTAGCACGCGTAGAGCGAGCGGAGCCCGAGGCCCGGGCAGGAATCGGCCGCGGCGAGCGCCGCCCGGGCCAGCGCGTCACCGCCCAGGCTGGCGCCCCAGAAGTCCTCGAGCCGTGCGACGAAGGCGCCCTCGCGCACGCGCTCGAGCTGGAGGATCTCGACGAACGACTCCCGCGGGCTCGCAGCGTCGGACATGCACCGCCCTCCTGGATCCCCCCGAGTGTGACGGACGCAGGCCCTGCGAGGATACGTTTCGGGCTACCCGTGCGCCCGCCCCGGGGCGTAGACTGCCCGGAAGTCCACTCGGGAGGCCGGCATGCGCCCGGTGATCGATTCCGACCAACACTTGTACGAGTACCGCGGCCTGTGGGAGGAGCACATCGACCCGGCCCGCCGCGGCGACGCGATCCGCTTCGTCGACGACGCGCTCGGCCACGTGCGCGTCGAGTGGCGCGACCGCGTGCTCTCGGTCGCCGACGTGCAGACCCCCGGCGAGACCGACGCGATCGGCGAGCGGCGCCGGCGCGAGCGCAGCGGCGCCCCGCCGCTCGCGCGCTACGACGAAATCCTGCCGCGCGACTACTGGGACCCGGCGGCGCGCCGCGAAAAGCTCGCAACGCTCGGCGTCGACGAGGCGATCTGCTTCCCGAATTACGGGCTCGTCTGGGAGCGCACGCTCCAGTGCGACCTGCCGGCGCTCACGGCCAACATGGCGGCGTGGAACCGCTGGTGCGAGACGGTCGTGCATGCCGGCCGCGGACGGCTCCACCCGGTGGCGCATCTCACGCTGCGCGATCCCGTCTGGCTCGAGGCCCAGCTCGCGCGCCTGGCCGCGGCGGGTGTGCGCGCCGCCATGATCGCGCCCGCCCTCGTCGACGGAAGGCCGCTCTCGCATCCTGCGCTCGACCGGGCCTGGGCGGCGTTCGCGCACCACGGCATCTCGCCCGTCTTCCACGTCGCCGATCAACCGAAGGTCTTCGACGAAGCCTGGTACACCGACCGCGCCGATCTCGGCGTCTCCGCGGTCGATAGCGTGCTCCTCTACGTCCCCGCCGCGCTCGCCTGCACGGACCTGATCCTGAACGGCGTGCTCGAGCGCCATCCCGATCTGCGGCTCGGCATCGTCGAGCTCTCGGCCGTGTGGGTGCCGCTGTTCCTGATGATGCTCGACGGCGGCAGCCAGTTCGTGCGAAGGCTCGATGGCCGCGACGCGAAGCTCTCGCTGCGGCCGAGCGAGTACTTCAAGCGGCAGGTGCGCGTGTCGTCGTTCGCCTACGAGCTGCCCGCGAACATCCAGCGCCAGCTCGGCGGCGCCGACCTGCTCATGTGTTGCAGCGACTACCCGCACTCCGAGGGCACGGCGCGCCCGCTCGCCGACTACGCCGCGCCGGGAAAGCTCGCCGTGACTCCCGACGCTGCGCCGGGCCTGTTCCGGGACAATGCGGCGTTCCTGCTGCGCAAGGGCTGACCGCGAGCCTGCGTGTTAGCATGCGCGCCTTCGCTGAAGGAGACGTGATGGCCGATTCCGAGCGGCGCCGGCGCGGTGTCGAGATGATGAAGAAGGTGTATGCGGGCGACGTGGTGGTTCCGCCCGAAGGGGCGTCCGCCTTCGCGGATCTGATGCTCGAGCAGCTGTTCGCGGAGGTCTGGACGCGCGAGGCGCTTCCGATCCGCGACCGCAGGCTCCTCATCATGGGCATCATCGCCGAGAAGGGCGAGGCGACGACGTTCCAGATCCAGGCGCGGGCGGCGCTCAAGAACGGGGAGCTCTCGCCCGTGCAGCTGCGCGAGATGTTGATGCAGATCGCGCAGTACGCGGGCTATCCGCGCGCTGCGGCCCTGATCGGGCCCGTCGAGCAGACGATCGCGGCGTTCGAGAAGGAGAAGGCCGCGCGCTAGTGCGCGGCCGTCGGGGCGGCGTCGGGATCCCGCGCGGAGATCTCGTCCTTTTCTTCCGCGGCGCGCTTCTGCAGATAGGCGAGGATCGCGTCGAGGTCGGTCTCCGACAGCCGCGCGAAGGCGGGCATGCCGCGCGTGCGCAGCGTGCCGTCGCGGACGATGGCCTTGAAGCCGGACGCGACCTCGGGGCTGATGTGGCGCAGGTCCGGGATCACGCCGCCGCCCACGGCGCCGGCGCCGTGGCACGCCATGCAGTTGCGGGCGAAGAGCAGCTCGCCCTCGCTCACGGTCTGCGCCGTGGCGATCGGCGGGGCGGTGAAGGCCTGGACGCGCGCCGGCTCCGGCGCGCGCGGCGGCAGCGTGGCCGTGCCGCCCAGCTTGAAGGTGAGCAGCCGGCCGTCGATGCTGCGGACGTGATTCGACGCCGCGGCGTCGCCGCCATAGAGAGCGAACACGCCCCCCCAGCCGGCCATCACCGACACGTACTGCTCGCCGTCGATGCTGTACGTGATCGGCGCGGCGACGACGCCCGAGCCGGCGGGCGCCTCCCAGAGCTTCGCTCCGGTGTCGGCCGCGTAGGCGACGAATCTGCCGTCCGCGGTTCCCTGGAAGACGAGGTTGCCGGCGGTCGAGAGCGTGCCGCCGTTCCACGGGCCCTTGTGCACGACGCGCCAGGCCTCCTTCTGCCGCACCGGGTCCCACGCCAGCAGCGAGCCGCCCGCGATCTCGCGCGGGAATTCCTTGTATTCGCCCAGGTCGGTGCCCGTATTCCAATCGCCGGGGCGATACTTGAAATCCTTCTCGGCGAGAAACGGCGCCGCAACGTCCTGCGCCGGGATGTAGACGAGCCCCGTCATCGGGTTGAACGACATCGGCTGCCAGTTGTGCGCGCCGATCGGCGCCGGCTTCACGAGCTTCACTGTCCTTGCGGTAGTCGAGGCCCTTGGCCTCGACGGGCCGGCCGGTCTTCAGATCGACGCGCTCCGCCCAGTTGATCTCGGCGAACTTCTCGGCGGAGATCAGCTCGCCGGTCTCGCGATCGAGCACGTAGAAGAAGCCGTTCTTCGGCGCCTGCAGCAGCACCTTGCGCGTGCGGCCGTCGATCGCCAGGTCGGCGAGGATGATGTGCTGCGTCGCGGTGTAGTCCCAGGTGTCGCCCGGGCGTCGTCTGGTAGTACCAGACGAGCTCGCCGGTGTCGGGCCGCAGCGCGAGGATCGACGACAGGTAGAGATTGTCGCCGCCGCCGGGGCTGCGGACGTAGCGGCTCCACGGCGAGCCGTTGCCGGTGCCGACGTAGAGCAGGTCGCAGAGCGGGGTCGTAGGCCATCGAGTCCCACACCGTGCCGCCGCCGCCGACCTTCCACCATTCGCTGCCCGTCCAGGTCTTCGCGGCGCGCTCGAGCGCCGGCGACTCGAACGGCCGCGACGGATCGCCGGGCACGGTGTAGAAGCGCCAGGCGAGCTCGCCCGTCTCGGCGTCGTAGGCCGAGACGTAGCCGCGCACGCCGAGCTCGGCGCCGCCGTTGCCGATGATCACGTTGCCTTCGACGACGCGCGGCGCGCCGGTGATGGTGTAGGGCTTGCTGCGGTCGACGGTGACGACTTCCCAGACCGGCTCGCCCGTCGTCGCGTCGAGCGCGATGAGCCGCCCGTCGAGCGTGCCGACGTAGACCTTGCCCTTGTAGACCGCGACGCCGCGATTGACGACGTCGCAGCAGGCCTTGCGGCCCGTCTCGCGCGGAACCTCGGGATCGTACTTCCACAGCTGCCGCCCCGTCCGCGCGTCGATGGCGAAGACGACGCTCCAGGAGCCGGTCGTGAAGAGCACGCCGTCGACGACCAGCGGCGTCGCCTCGAGGCCGCGATCCGTGTCGGTATCGAAGCTCCACGCGAGCCCGAGCTGGTCGACGTTGTCGGCGCGGATCCCGGTCGAGCGGACTGAAGCGCTGCTCGGAGTAGCTGCGACCGTGGGTGATCCAGTCCTGCGCGTCCTCCGAGGCGCCGCGCAGGCGCGCGTCGTCGATCGACGCGAGGGCTCGCGCCGCGGCGGGCGAGATCGCCGCCGGCTCGAGCGGGATGGCGTACCGCCCCGTGTCGAGGAGGCGACAACCACACACCCACAGCAGGGCGGCGAAGCACAGATGTCGCAGCGGATCTCTCATGCTCGTGCCCCTTCGCGACGCGAGCATCGTCGGAATGCCCGCCAAAGTCCAGAAGTCTCGGCGCTGCGAGCGATCAATCCGACGAACGGACGGCGCTGCACAGGCGCACCAGCCAGGTGTCCCGCGTCCCCTGTCGCAGCTCGGCTTCGACGATGCGGAAACCCGCGGCAGCGAGCGCCGCGTCGAACGGCTCGGGCTGCCAGTAGCTGAACCAACGCGGGTTCTCACCCCCAAAGCGCGCCGTATCCCAGCCGTCGTTCGTACCGAGCTTCACAGAGACGTGTAGGATGCCCGGGCTGTGCAGGACGCGGCGCAACTCGCGCAGCACCGCCGGCACCTGCGCGCGCGCGACGTGCAGCAGCGACGCGTTCACCCACAGCCCGTCGGCGATCGCGCGAAAGGGCAGCTGCGCCATGTCGGCCTGGATGCGAGGCCCTGGATGGTCGCGCTGCCCGCTGCGCAGCATGCCGAGCGAGAGATCGACGGAGATCACGCGCAGGCCGCGCTGCCGCAGCTCCGCCGAATCGGCGCCGGGCCCGGCGCCGACGTCGAGCACGAGCCGGCCGGCGCCGAGGCGCGCGGCGAAACGGTCCAGCGTTTCGCGGCCCCAGGTGCGGTCGCTCGTGCGCGCGCGAAACAGCTCCGCGATCGCGTCGTAGCTCTCGCGCGTGCGCGAGGCGGGATCCTGCGGGCGGTCTCCGTCTCCCATGGCGACCGGCGAGTGTGGCGCAGGCGCCTGCGCCCGCCGCTGGGCTTCGGGGGTAGAGCCGCCGGCGCACGGCTCCCGATCTGGCAGGATTCGAGGGCTCAATGTCATTGCAGACAAATCCGGGTCCGGTCAAACTCCGGGAATGGCACGCACCACGCGGCCGCTCGAGCGCACCGCCGCAATGGACCTCCCGGCCCCGCGTCGGATCGCCGTGCTGGCGTTCCCCGAGGCCCAGAGCCTCGACGTGATCGGCCCGATCGAGGTCTTTGCGAGCAGCTCGCATTGGCTCGCGTCCGAGCGCGGCGCGTCCGGCTACGAGATCGAGCTCCTCTCCTCGACGGGAGCCGGCGCGCTGCGGCTCTCGTGCGGCGTGCGGCTGCTCGCGAGCGCGCTGCCGGAGCCCGCGCGGCTCGGGCTCGACACGCTGATCGTCGCGGGCGGCGCGGGCACGCGCGCCGCGGCCTCGGATCCGGCGCTCATCGCCTGGCTGCGGGAGGCTGCGCCGCGCGCGCGGCGGCTCGCGAGCGTGTGCTCCGGGGCCTTCCTGCTCGCGGAAGCGGGGCTCCTCGACGGCCGCCGCGCCACCACGCACTGGTCGTCCTGCGCGGAGCTCGCGCGCCGCTACCCGGACGTGCGCGTCGATCCGGATCCGATCTTCGTGCGCGACGGCAACGTCTATACGTCAGCGGGTGTCACCTCGGGCATGGATCTCGCGCTCGCGCTGGTCGAGGAAGATCACGGGCGCGAGGCCGCGCTCGCCGTCGCGCGCTGGCTGGTGCTGTTCCTCAAGCGGCCGGGAGGCCAGTCGCAGTTCAGCGCGCAGCTCTCCGTGCAGCTGGCCTCGCGCCAGCCGCTCCAGGAGCTGCAGGCGTGGATCGTCGAGAACGTGCACGCCGATCTCTCGGTGGCGGCGCTCGCGGCGCGGGCCGGCATGAGCCCGCGCAACTTCGCCCGCGTCTTCACGCGCGAGATCGGGGTGACGCCGGCGCGCTTCGTCGAGACGGCGCGCGTCGAGGCCGCGCGGCGCCAGCTCGAGGAGGACGGCGGCCAGGGGGTCGAGGCGGTCGCGGCCGCCTGCGGCTTCGGCAGCGCCGAGACGCTGCGCCGGGCGTTCGCGCGGCGGCTGCACGTCAGCCCCGCCGATTACCGCAGCCGCTTCCAGGCGGCCGCGAGTTGAAGGAGCAGGAGAGAGCCATGGGGATCACGACCGGGATTCTGCTGTTCGACGACGCCGAGGAGCTCGACTTCGCGGGCCCGTGGGAGGTGTTCACGCAGGCCGCGCGCAAGCAGCAGGGCGACCGCGTGGTGACGATCGCGCCGCAGCCGGGGCCCGTGCGCTGCGCCAAGGGGCTGCGCGTGATCCCGGATCACGCGTTCGCAGACGCACCCGAGCTCGACGTCGTCCTCGTGCCGGGCGGCCAGGGCACGCGCCGCGAGGTCGACAACCCGGTCGTGATCGACTGGCTGCGCAAGACGGCCGCGCGGGCGCGCTTCGTCACGAGCGTGTGCACGGGCTCGCTGCTGCTGGCGGGCGCCGGGCTCGCCGACGGCAAGCGCATCACCACGCACTGGGCCTTCGTCGAGATGCTGCGCAAGCGCTCCGGCGGCGCCACCGTCGTCGACGGACCGCGCTACGTGCGCGACGGCAACCTGGTGACGTCCGCGGGCGTCTCGGCCGGCATCGACATGGCGCTCTGGCTGGTGGGTCAGCTCTACGATCCGACACACGCGCGCAACGTGCAGCGCGTGATGCAGTACGACCCCGCGCCGCCCTACACCGCGGACGTGTGAGTGGACGCCGTCCGAGCGCGCGCCGCGCGCCCGGACGGCAGCGCGCGGGCGCGATCGGCGAGCTCGTCCCAGAACGCCGGGTCCCAGGCGCCGCTCGCGGCGCCGCTCGTCGAAGGCGCCACGAAGATGAGCGTGTCGGCGATCCGCTCCGGCTGGAGGCCGAACGCCGGCTGCCGGCGCCCGAAGTATTCGCTCGCCGCGCGCTTGCCGTTGAAGCACAGGATTCCCGGGCGCAGGCGCGCGATCTTGCGCTCGAGCTCGCGCCGGCCGGCGCGGCGGAAGTCGATTTCGTGATCGCCGCCGGACTGGCGCTTCACGAGGTCGGTGAGCCCGATGCCGAAGGCGAGCAGCTCCCGCCATTCCGGCGGGGAGAGCAGGCGCGGCGTCAGCCCCGTGCGGGCGAGCGTGCGCCAGAACTTGTTGCCGGGGCCCGCGTAGTATTGCTTCAGCTGCGCGGAGCGCCTTCCAGCGGCCGAGCCGCAGACGACGAGCGGGAGATCTTCGGCGAGCAGGTCCTCGAGCATGGGGCTGCCGCTCTTCGGTCTCGGCCGAGCGCGCCTAGCCGTGCTCGCCGTGGATGGCGTGCACGAAGGCCGCGCGCAGGGCGGTGCGGATGTGCGCCTGCGAGGCGCCGCCGTAGACCTTGCGGAAGGCGCGCAGCGGGATGATGCCCTTCGCCATCGAGCGATGGCCGCCGCCCACGCCGAGACCTTCCACCACCGCGCGCACCACGTCGCCGGCGGCGCGCACGTAGCCGACGTTGCGCACCGAGAACACCAGATCGGACCCGACGATCCCGGCGGCGATCGCCCACTCGGCGCTCTCCGCCTGCAGGCCCATGTCGGCCACCTGCGGGATCACGTCCTCGCGCACGCGGCCGAGCACCAGGAGATGGATGCCGTCCTCGACGTGACTCTGCGCCAGCGCGCGCCCGAGCGCGCGCAGACCCGGCGCCGGCAGCGCGGGCCGCTCGATGCGGCGCAGCAGCGCCGGGCTGTGACACGCGTGCAGGTAGGCGAAGGCCGCGATGTCCTGGCGGCTCGTCTCGCGGCCGAGCAGCTGGGTGTCGCTCTTGATGCCGTAGACGAGCGCCGTCGCGAGGCGCGGCCGCAGCTCGATCTCGGAGGCGCGGACGTACTCGGTGAGGATCGTCGAGGTCGCGCCGTAGGTGGGCCGGATGTCCTTGATCACGGCGTCGTAGCCCGGGCGCTCCGGATGGTGGTCGATCACCAGGTCGACCGAGCGCAGCCGCGCCGGCGGCTCGTCCCCGAACACCGAAGGCTGTACGTCGAGCAGCGCGAGCGCGTCGAACTCGCCGAGCTCGTCGGGCGTGAGCGTGCGCACGTCGATGCCGAGCGCGTCGACCATCGCGCGGTTCTCGGGCCGCGTCACCTCGCCGAAGGAGATCAGCGGCGCGGTTGGACGCTTGCGCCCGAGCAGCGCGCGCAGCGCGTAGCCGCACGCGATGCCATCGGGGTCGGGATCCGGTTGCAGCAGGATGCCGAGCTTCTCGCGCGGCTCCATCAACGCGCGCAGCTCCACCACGCGGCGCAGATTGTCGAGATGCGCGAACTCCTCCTCGATGTCGTCGCGGATCAGCGAGCGCAGCCCGGTGCGCAGCCGGCAGCGGTCCGAGGGAAGCTCGTCATCGTCGACGCGATCGGAGAGCAGCAGGATGGGGGCTTGCGGCGCCGCTTCGCGCACGGCGACGAGCGCCGCGCGCACGAACGCCAGGTCCTCGCTCACGATCGCGAAGTCGTCACCCGTCTTGAAGTCGAGCTTCTCGATCGCCTCGGCGGACAGACCCCCCGGCAACGCATGGAAGCCGGGCGGGCGGAAGCGCGCTTCCTTCTCGCGAGGCACCCAGCTGAGCACCTCGTCGGGACGGGAGCCGATCTGGCTCCACAAGCGCGCATGCTCCGCCCCATCACACAGGATGACGCGACTCGACAAGTGACCCCCGAGAACGATCAGCGCCGCGACGGGAGCAGGCCCTGGAGGGGGAGCCCGCACGGGTGGCGAAGTGTAGCTGGAACCATGACTCGGCGAGGAACGCGAGATCCCCGAGGGGTAGGCCCGGCATCGTGAGAGCCTGCGTGTTACCTGTTCGCGAATCCATGCAAAGGATCTTCATCGGCGACGTACAAGGCTGCGCGGAGGAGCTCGCGGAGCTGCTCGAGCGGGCGCGCGCGACGTACCCCGCGGGATTCGAGGCGTGGCTCGTCGGTGATCTCGTCAACCGGGGTCCCGGAAACCTCGCGGTGCTGCGCAGCGTGCGCGAGCTCGTCGACGCCGGCCGCGCTCGCTACGTGCTGGGCAATCACGAAATCGGCCTGCTGATGACCGCGGCGGGGCTGCGCGAGTTGCGGCCCCTCGACAGCTTCGGTGACGTGCTCGGCGCGAGCGACGCCGCGGATTGGCTCGAGTGGCTGCGGCATCGGCCGCTGCTCGAGCTGGGCCAGCTCGGCCGCCAGCGTTTCGCGATGGTGCACGCCGCGGTGCATCCGGACTGGAGCCTCGCCGAGCTCGAGCCGCGCGTGCGACGGGTCGAGGCGCGGCTCGCGGCGCCGGACCGCCGCGAGGCGATCGCGCTGCTCGCCGCGGATCCGGCGCGCGATGCGGATCGCGATCTGCTCGGCCGCATCACGCAGTGCCGCAGCGTCATGGGCGCGGACGGCTGGTCGCCGGCGGTGCCGGGCGGCGCGCTCGAGGCCTGGCATCGCCGCTGGTCGGCGCACGGCCACCAGTACTGCGTAGTGTATGGCCACTGGGCGCTGCAAGGTTTGCACGTCGCGCCGCAGCTGCGCGGCCTCGACACGGGTTGCGTCCACCACGGCCGCGGGCACGACGGTGTGCTGACGGCGTGGCTTCCCGATCCCGATGCCGCCACTCCCTTCGACGTTCCCGATGGCCGTTTCTGGCACATCCCCGCGCGGCGCGCGTACTACGTCGGTGCGCGCACGTGAAACGCGAATTTTTGCTTGCCGCCTCGTCGGATCGGGCGTAGCATTTCCCGCGTACGCGACACGCGGTGTGGAGGAAACCGAGGTCTCGCTCCCTCCGGCCTCATGACCCGCCGCGAGCGTTGCGTACGAGCCTTCGTGTTGGTGGGAGCGAGCAGTCGTCCGAACGCCACCCGGCGCTGCAAAGCCCGAGCGGGCGCGGACACAGGCGCGGGAAGCCTTCCCGGACCCGGGAGCTTCCAACGTAAAGGCGGAGACCGAGGGTAGGGCACAGCGGTCGATGCTCGCGGCGGCGCGCTCGTTTTGAACGGCGACGGCCTGACGGCAAGAGCCTGACGACGAGAGCCGGTTCGCCCCGGTGGTCGACGATCCCTCCCGAGGCTGCGTGTGGCGCGCGTTGCTCGCGGGCCAGGTCCGACTGAGTGACATGCGCGCGCCGCGCGACGCTCCGCCAATCCCAATGGGCCTGCCCCGTCGGAGGCCCGGGAAGGGCCCGCGGCCTCGGCGATCCACTTCTGCCGCTACCATCCGCAGCATGCCGCTCGTGATCGTTCCGCCTCCGTACCAGGGCCCCACCGGTGGCCGCGGCGAATTCCAGGTCGCCGGGCGCAGCGTGCGCGAGTGCATCGAGGCCGTGGCCCGCGCCCACCCGGGCTTTCGCGAGCAGATCTTCGACGCGCAGGGCCGCGTTCACCGCTTCGTCACCCTGTTCGTGAACGGGGCCGAGCTGCCGCGCGAAGCGGCCGTCGAGACTGCGGTTTCCGAGCGCGACCGGGTCGAGATCCTCGCCGCGATCGCCGGCGGTTGAGCTTCCCAGGCGCAACCCGCAGCGCACGCCGTCTGGTATCCTCGCGCCGTCATCAACCAGGAGACACGCAGCATGAGCGGTCCGACCGGCGACAAGTTCATTCGCGTCGACATGACGAACCTCACGGCCACCTCGGAGCCCTTCCCCGACGAGTGGAAGCTGCTCGGCGGTCGCGGTCTCTCGGCGCGCATCCTGCTGAAGGAATGCAATCCCAAGTGCGATCCGCTCGGGCCGGAGAACGTGCTCGTGATGGCGCCCGGCGTGATCTCGGGCACCGCCGCCCCCACTTCGGGCCGGATCTCGATCGGCGCGAAGAGCCCGCTCACGAACGGCATCAAGGAAGCCAACGCCGGCGGCAATCCGGGGCAGGACCTGATGAAGCTCGGCTACCGCTGTGTCGTCGTGAAGGGCCAGCCGAAGGATCGGAGCAAGCGCTACGGCCTGCACGTCACGGCCGAAGGCGCGAAGGTCGTCCCCGCGGATGATTGCAAGGGCCGCTGGAACTACGCGCTGATCGAGCACCTCGCCACGCAGTACCCGGAATCGGCGTCCTTCATCTCGATCGGGCCGGCCGGCGAGATGATGCTCAAGGGCGCGTCGGTCGCGTGCACGGACGCCGAGCAGTCGCGCCATCCCGCGCGCCACGCTGCGCGCGGCGGCCTCGGCGCCGTGATGGGCAGCAAGGGCCTCAAGTACGTCGCCGTCGATGCCGGCAAGGCGCGCGTGCGCCAGCCCGCCCAGCGCAAGGAGTTCATGGAGCTCTGCAAGTCCTACACGCGGGATTACCTGGCCGGTCCGCAGATGTTCAAGACGGGGACGAGCACGGTGGCCGTCGTGGCGAACATGCTCAATACCTTCCCGTACAAGAACCGCACCGCCGGGCAGTCGCCCGACGTCGGCACGCTCGACGGCAAGAACATCATCGAGAGCTTCGCGACGCGCGGCGGCGGCATGCACAACTGCATGACGGGCTGCATCGTGAAGTGCAGCAACGTCGTGCACGACGCGAACGGGAAGTACAAGACCTCCGCGCTCGAGTTCGAGACGATCACCATGCTCGGCGCCAACTGCGGCATCAAGAGCTGGGAGGACGTCGCGGATCTCGACCGGCTGTGCGACGAGGTCGGCCTCGACACGATCGAGACGGGCGCCGCGATCGCAGTGCTACATGGATTCGGGCCAAATGGAATTTGGCGACGCCGACGGCGCGAAGCGCCTGCTCCAGGAGATCGCCGACGGGCACGGAGCTCGGCAAGGCGATCGGCAACGGCGCGGTCGCGATCGGCAAGAAGACCAAGCACCACCGCGTTCCGGTGGTGAAGGGCCAGGCGCTGCCCGCCTGGGACCCGCGGCCGCTCAAGGCCACCGGCATCACCTACCTGACGAGCGCGATGGGCGCCGACCACACGGCGGGCTTGATCGTGAACCCGGGCCTGCCGCAGGACCAGTGGGTGCAGGCGTCGCAGGAGGCGCAGATGGTGAACGCCGTGTGCGATTCCTCCGGCTTCTGCCAGTTCCTCCAGCCGACGCTCGACAGCATCCGCAGCTTCTATGGCTTCCTCTACGGCATCGAGGTGACGCGCGAGCAGATCGCCGATCTCGGCTGGCGCACGCTCTCGGACGAGTGGGAGTTCAATCGCCGCTCCGGCATGACGGCGAAGGACGACGAGATGGCCGACTGCATCAAACAGGATCCCATCGGCCCCATGAAGGCCGTCTGGGACGTGCCCTACGAGCTCGTCAAGCAGGCCTACACGCGGCAGGCATCCCGCGAGAAGCTCTTCACGACGAAGGCGAGCGGCTGAAAGTCGGAGCCGCGCAGCGATTTCGCAGACGGGCAGGGGGGCGCAGCCTTCCTGCCCGCGCCGTTCGTGGGGTCGTGGGCGAAGGACCATGCGCGACGTCCGGATGAGAGGCTTCGCCGAGCGCGCCGACATCGAGGACGTCGACGCCTTCCTGCGTAGCCATACGGCGCCGCTCCCGGCCGAAGACGTCGAGCTGCGCGTCTGCGCGGGGCGCGTGCTCGCCGAGGACGTGCGCGCCGGGGTCGACGTCCCCGCCTTCCCGCGCGCGTCGATGGACGGCTACGCCGTGCGCGGCGAGGACACCTTCGGCGCCAGCGCCTACGAGCCCGTGTCGCTCAGCGTGCTCGGCGAAACGCTGCCCGGACGCTCCTTTGCGGGCCAGGTCGGCAAGGGCGACGCCGTGCGCGTGATGACCGGCGCGCCGCTGCCCGCGGGCGCCGACGCGGTCGTGATGGCCGAGGTCTGCGTCGAGCAGGGCGGGCGCGTGGAGGTGAGCGAGGCGGTCGCGCCGCGCAAGCACGTGGGCGCCGTCGGCGAGGACATCCGCTGCGGCGAGCTCGTGCTCGCGCGCGGGCGGCGGCTGCGGCCTCAGGACGCGGGCCTGCTCGCTTCGATCGGCGTGGCGCGGCCGCGCTGCGTGCGGCGTCCGCGCGTGGATCTCGTGATCACGGGCGACGAGCTGCTGCCGGCCGGGCAGCCGCCCGAGCG
The DNA here is from genome assembly GCA_963785985.1 of uncultured delta proteobacterium. Lineage (GTDB taxonomy): Bacteria > Myxococcota_A > UBA9160 > UBA9160 > SMWR01 > DATBRV01. The sequence goes on from CAWAXD010000007.1 coordinate 126,450, forward strand.
GCGTGCGCATCGTCGACAGCAACTCCGTCGATGCTCGCGCGCGCTCGTCGCGCGCGACGGCGGCGCGCTGCTGCCGTTCGAGCTGCTGCCGGACCGGCCGGAGCGGATCCGCGCGGCCCTCGCAGACTCGCGACGCCGACGTCATCGCTCGTGTCGGGCGGGAGCTCGGTCGGCAAGGAGGACCACGCCCCGCGCCTGCTCGCCGAGCTCGGGAGCCTCGACTTCCACGGCGTCTCGATGCGCCCGTCGAGCCCGGCCGGCGTCGGGCGCATCGGAGGCGCGCTTCGTGTTCCTGCTGCCCGGCAACCCGGTGAGCTGTCTGTGCGCCTACGAGTTCTTCGCGGGCCCGACGCTGCGCGCGCCTCGGCGCTCCGCTCGCGCGCCTGGCCACACCGCCGCGTGACGCTACCGCTCGCGCGCAAGCTCGCTTCGGCCGTCGGGCGCACCGACTACGTGCGCGTCGCGATCGAGAACGGGCGCGTCGCGCCGATCGGCACGGCGGGCGCGTCGATCCTGTCTTCGACCGTGCGCGCCGACGGGCTGCGTGATCGTGCCCCGCGCGCTCGAGGGGATGCCCGAGGGTGCGCGAGGTCGAGGTGCTGCTCTACGACGACGAGCCGCCTGCCGAAAGCGCAGCGCCGGCTGCTGCGTCATGAAGCAGCGCCAGTTCCTCGAGGTGCTCGACCGCGACGAGGCCGAGCGCGCTGGCGCGCGGTGATCGACGCGGCGCCGCTGCCCGGCGAGCGCGTGCCGCTCGCGCAGGCCCTCGGCCGCGTGCTGGCCGAGGACGTGCGAAGCCTCGGTCGACGTGCCCGGCTTCGACCGCTCGAACATGGACGGCTTCGCGGTGCGCGCGGCCGACACGTTCGGCGCCAGCGAGGCCGCGCCGGTGCGGCTGGCGCTCGGCGACGAGACGATCGCGACCGGCGTCGCGCCGGTGAGCGAGGTCGCGGCTGGCGCGGCGCTCGCGATCGCGACCGGCGGCATGCTGCCGCGCGGCGCGGACGCCGTGGTTCCGGTCGAGGACACGGACGTCGAGGCGGGCCGCGTCGTGGTGCGCCGCTCCGTGGCGCCCGGCGCGGCGGTCTCGTTCGCGGGCACCGACGTCGGCAGCGGCGAGACGGTGCTCTTCAGCGGCACGCGTCTCAGCTCGCGCGAGACGGGCGTGCTCGCCGCGATCGGGCGCGACGCGGTCCTCGTCGTGCGCCGCCCGCGCGTCGCGATCCTCTCGACCGGCGACGAGATCGTGCAGCCGGGCGAGCGGCTGCGGCCCGGCCTCGTCTACGACAGCAACGGCCGCATCCTCGCCGACGCCGTGACGCGAGCTCGGCGGCGAGCCGGATTTCATGGGCGCCTTCCGCGACGACGAGGCTGCGCTGCGCGCGGCGCTCGCGCGCGCGCTCGCGAGCGCCGACGTCGTGCTGTTCTCGGGCGGGACCTCGAAGGGGGAAGGCGATCTGTGCGGGCGCGTGGTCGCCGAGCTCGATCCGGGGATCATCGTGCACGGCGTGGCGCTCAAGCCCGGCAAGCCCATCTGCCTCGCCGCTGCGCGGGCGACGCCCCGTCGTGATCCTGCCGGGCTTTCCGACGTCGGCTGTCTTCACCTTCCACGAGTTCGTCGCGCCCGTGATCCGCGCGCTCGCGGGCGCGCCGCCCGAGGAGCGCGAGGGCGTGCGCGCGACGCTCGCGCAGCGCACCGTCTCCGAGCGCGGGCGCCTCGAGTACCTGCTCGTCGGGCTCGTGCGCAGGGCGGACGGCGGGCTCGCCGCATATCCGATGGGCAAGGGCAGCGGCAGCGTGACGGCCTTCAGCCGCGCCGACGGCTTCGTGCGCATCGGCCGCAACGTCGAGATCGTCGAGGCGGGCGCGCCGGTCGAGGTGACGCGCATCGGCGCGGGCGCAGAGGTCGCCGACCTCGTGATCATCGGCAGCCACTGCGCGGGCCTCGACGTGATCGCGAGCGCGCTCGCGCGCGGCGGGCTGCGCGTCAAGCTGCTCGCCGTCGGCTCGCTCGCGGGGCTCGCCGCCGTCAAACGCGGCGAGTGCGACGCGGCGCCCATCCACCTGCTCGATCCCACGACGCGCAGCTACAACACGCCGTTCCTCGATGCGTCGCTGCGCCTGCTGCCGGGCTACGTGCGCATGCAGGGCGTCGTGACGCGCGAGGACGAGACGCGCGAGATCGAGGCGCTGCTCGCCGATCCATCGCTGCGCATGGTGAACCGCAACCGCGGCAGCGGCACGCGCGTGCTGATCGACGAGCTGCTGGGCCCGCGCCGCCCGCCCGGCTTCGCCTACGAGCCGCGCTCGCACTTCGCCGTGGCGGCCGCCGTGGCGCAACGGCGCGCCGATTGGGGCGTCACGATCGAGACCGTCGCGCGGCGGGCCGGATTGCGCTTCCGTCCGCTCGGCCCGGAGCACTACGATTTCGCCGTGCCGGTCGATCGCTGGGAGCGCCCCGCGCTGCGAGCGCTGCGGCAGGCTCTCGAGGCGGGCAGCGAAGTGCGCGCCAAGCTCGCGCAGCTGGGATTCACGAACTGAAAGCGAGGAGAAGCAGCATGGCCAAGCAGATCATCAACCCGCCGCAGATGCCGGCGCCGAAGGGTTACTCGTACGCGGTGAAGAAGAGCGGCACACCGGTCTTCATCTCCGGCCAGGTTGCGATCGACGGGCAGGGGAAGATCGTCGGCGAGAACGATGCGGCGGCCCAGGTCGAGCAGGTGTTTCGCAATCTGCGCACGGTCGTCGAGGCGAGCGGCGGCGCGCTCGACGACATCGTCAATCTCCACATCTACGTGACGGACGCGGCCTACCGGCCGGCGATCGTCGCGGCGCGCGAGCGCCACTTCAAGGCGGGCCAGTATCCGGCGAGCACCTACCTCGTCGTCTCGGCGCTCGCGCTGCCGCAGCTGCTCGTCGAGATCGAAGCGGTGGCGATGGTCGGCTGAGCGCATCGCGAGCGGGCGCGGGCGGAAGGCCGCGCGCCCGCCCGCGCGTCGCGCTACGGCTTCGGCGCTGCCCCGGCGTCGCCTCCGGCGGGCGGCGCCCCGGCGTCAGCTCCGGCCGGCGGCGGCGCGCCTGCGCCGTGGTGCGCCTTCCAGCGCTCGCGCGCCTGCTGCTTCATCTCGTCGCACTTCGTCGGGTCGGCCTTGCAGCGGGCCTGCATCTCCTGCATGTGCTGCTGCATCGCCGCGCGCTGCTCCTCGCACTTCTGCGGATTCTGCTTGCAGAACTCGGCGCGTTCGGCGCGCTTCTGCCGCATCTCCTCGCACTTCTGCGGGTTCTCCTTGCAGAAGGCCGCGTGCTTGGCGCGCATTTCCTCGCACTGGCCGGGGTTCTGCTTGCAGAACCCGGCGCCGGGCGGCGGCGGGGGAGGCGGCGCGTCTTCCGCGAGCGCGAGCGAGGCGCCGAGCAGCAGGCCGGTGAGCGACGCGAGGCCGAACAGGGTCGTGCGCAGTTTCATGGCGTTTCTCCTGGGTGGATGGCGAGCCCTCTCCCGCCGGCTTGGATGATACAACCCGGGAGGGCGGTCCAGGTTGTGGAGGGTAGAAGCGTGGGTTCGCTCCGAGCGGGTCAGCGGGCCGGCGTTCGGGATGAGGAATGCGGCGCGAGGTGGATTGAGGGGACGCTGCGAACCAGCCGGCGCGGCGTCAGGCGATGCGGCGGAGTGTCTGGGCCTTGATCAGGGCGTAGACCTGGCTGCCGGGGCGCAGGGCGAGTCGCTCGACCGCGCCGGTGGTGAGCTTGGCGACGAGCGGCTCGCCGGCGTCGAGCGTCACGAGCGCATCGCCGCCCGTGAGCTCGATGCGCTCGACACGGGCCGGCAGCACGTTGCGCGCGGAGACACGGCCGGGCGGGTCGGCGCTGAGCAGCACGTCGTGCGCGCGCAGCGAGAGACACACGCGCTCGCCGAGCGGGAGCGCCACGGGCAGCACGAGGCGCAGGCCGCGCTGCGTCTCGACACTGCATTCATTCAGGCCCTCGAGGACCACGCACGTGTCGATCACGTTCTCGAGCCCGAGCGCTTCGGAGAGCGGCAGCACGGCGCGGCTCCAGAGCACCTCGCGCGGCGGGCCGCTCGCGACGACGCGGCCGCGCTCGATCACCAGCACGCGGTCGCCGGCCACCTGCGCTTCGTCGGGGTCGTGCGTGATCCACAGCAGCGGGATCTCGAGCTCGTCGCGCACGCGCAGCAGGTGGCGCAGCACGCGCGCGCGCAGCGGGAGATCGAGCGAGGCGAGCGGCTCGTCGAGCAGCAGCGCGCGCGGGCCCGAGGCGAGCGCGCGCGCGATCGCCACGCGCTGGCGCTCACCGCCGGAGAGCTCGTGCGCGCGGCGAGGCAGCAGGTTCCCGATCTCGAGCGCTTCGATTGCGCGCTCGAACGCGGCCGTGCCGACCGTCGCGGCGCCGCGCGCCGCCGCGAAGCGCACGTTTTCGTCGACCGTGAGATGCGGAAAGAGCCGCGCGTCCTGCGGCACCCAGCCGAGGCGGCGCTGCTCGGGACGCAGGCGCTCGCCGGGCTCCGGGCCGTCGAGCCAGGCGCCGCCGAGCTTCACCCGCGCGCGCGCGCCGGGGATCAGCCCGAGCAGCGCCTCGAGCAGCGTCGACTTGCCTGAGCCGCTGGCTCCGAAGATCACCGCCACGCGCTCGCTCCACGCGGCGTGGATGTTGAGCGAGAAACTTCCGCGCTCGAGCTCGACACCCATCTGGACCGCGTGCCCGCTCACCGCTCACCCTGCTCTTCGCTGCGCTCCGTGTCGGTCGAGGCCACTCCACTCGCCTTCAGCTCGCTGCGCGCTCCGCTTGCGGCCTGCTTGCCGAGCCAGCCCTCGGCGACCAGCATCGCGGCGAGCGCGAGCGCGAAGGAAGCGGCGCACAGCGCGAGCGCGGCGCCGTCCTCACCGAGCTGGACGCGGGAGTAGATGCCGAGCGCAAGCGTCTCCGTGCGCCCCGGCAGGATGCCGGCGACGAGCGCGGTGGCGCCGAACTCGCCGAGCGCGCGCGTGAAGGCGAAGAGCACGCCATACAGCACGCCGCGCCGCGCGAGCGGCAGCGTCACGCGAAAGAAGGCCTGCAGCGGCGAGAGGCCGAGCGTGCGCGCGAGCCGCTCAAAACTGGGATCGACCGCGGCGAAGGCCTGCTCGCTCGCGCGCGCGAGCAGCGGGAAGCCGACGACGCCGGCCGCGATCGCAGCCGCCCACCAGGTGAAGACGAGCTCGATCCCGAGCGCCGACCAGAGCGAGCCCAGCGGACCGCGCCGCCCGAGCAGCAGCAGCAGCGCGAGGCCGACCGCCACCGGCGGCAGCACCATCGGCAGCGCGATCAGCGCCTGGACCAGCGTCTTGCCGGGAAAGGAGCGGCGTGCGAGCAGCAGGCCGAGGGCCACCGCGGGCAGCAGGATCGCGGCGGTCGCGACCGCGCCGACCCGCAGCGTGAGGCCGGTGATCTCGGCGAGCTCGGCTGCGCTCAACGCGCTGCGAGGCCGGGGGGCGGCGCGAAGCCGGCCGCCACCAGGTCTCGTCTCGCGTCGGCTCCCGTCAGTGCGACGAGAAACTGCTCGCCAAGGCCAGGCGCCGGTGCGCTCGTGAGCAGCGCGGCGACGTAGACGATGCGCGGCTGCTCCGCGGGAGGCGGTGTGAAGACCACGCGCGCCGAGCGCGCCTCGCGCGCGTCCGTCGCATACACGATCCCGATGTCGGCGTTGCCCGCGTCGACCGCCGCGAGTGTCGCGCGCGCGTGCTCGGTGGCGACGAGGCGCGGAGCCAGCGTCGCGAGCAGGCCGCGGCCGGTGAGCCACTCGCGCCCGTAGTGACCGAGCGGCACGGCAGCCACGGGCAGCGCGATGCGGCGCACCTCGGGGCGCGCGAGGTCGGCGGCGCTCTCGATCGGAACGTGCAGGTCGCGCGATGCGATCACGACGAGTGTGTTCCCCGCGACCACCTGCTGCGCGCCCTTGCGAACGAGCCCCGCCGACGCGAGCGCGGCGATGGTTTCCTCGTCCGCTGCGACGAAGACGTCCATCGGGGCGCCGGCTCTGGCCTGGGCGGCGAGCGCGCTCGAAGCGCCGAAAGCGAGCTGCACGCGCGTGCCCGGGTGCTCGCTCTCGAAGCGACGCGCGATCGTCTCGAGCGGCTCGCGCAGGCTCACCGCCGCGGCGACGAGCAGATCGCCTGCGGCGGCCGGCTTCGCGACCAGCGCGACGAGCGCGAGAGTCAGACTGGCTCTGCGCATGCGACCCCTCCGCCCGCGGCGCCCGTGGCCGCACCGCGGCGACGTGCGAGGATAGGCGACGCGAAGCCGGGCGGGAGGGCGTGGTGGCATCGATCGAGCTGCGGATCGACGAGCTCGCAGCGGGCGGCGATGGCGTCGGGCGCGGGCCGGACGGGCGCGTCGTCTTCGTTCCCTTCACCGCGCCGGGCGATCGCGTGCGCGTGCAGCTGACGCAAACCCGAGCGCGCTTCGCCCGCGCGCGCGTGGAGAGCCTGCTCGAGCCCGGCCCGGGGCGCGCCGACCCGGTGTGCCCCGTCTTCGGCTCCTGCGGCGGCTGCGCCTGGCAGCACGTCAGCTACGCCGCGCAGCTCGCCGCCAAGGCGCGGATTCTCGAGGATGCGCTGCGCCGCATCGGCCGCCTCGAGCCGCCGGGCCCGATCGTGATCGAGCCGTCCCCATCCTCTTATGGCTATCGCAGCCGCACCCGCGTGCTGGTCGAGGCGGGGCGCGTGGGCTACCGCAGGCGGCGTTCGAACGTGCTGTGCGCCACCACGCGGTGTCCCGTGCTGCTGCCGCCGCTCGACGAAGCGCTGCACGAGCTGGCGGAGCATCCCCCGCGCGACGACGGCGAGTGGGAGCTCGCCTGGGGCGAAGGCCAGACGCGCGCGACGCCGCTCGCGGCGCCGGGCCGCGAGCGGGTCTCGCTCAGGGTCGCGGGCGAGCGCATCGGGACCTCGCCGGGCGTGTTCGCGCAGTCGAACGCGCTGCTGCTCCCCGCGCTCGCCGCGCAGCTGCTCGCGTGCGCCGGGTCGGGCGGCTCGGCGCTCGAGCTGTACGCCGGCGCCGGCTGCTTCACATTGCCGCTCGCGCGCCGCTTCGAGCGCCTCGTCGCCCTCGAGGCGGATGCGGGCGCGGTGCGCGATCTGCGCGAAAACCTACGCGACGCCGGCATCGCCCACGTCGACGTCATCGCCGAGACGCTCGAGCGCGCGCTCGAGCGCGACCTGCTCGCGGGGCTCGCCCCCGAGCTGCTGGTGCTCGATCCGCCGCGCGCAGGGCTCCCGGAGGGCGGCGTCGAGGCGCTGGCGGCGCTCGCGCCCGCGCGGGTCGTCTATCTCTCGTGCGACCCGGCGACGTTCGCTCGCGATCTCGCGCTCTGGTTCGCCCGCGGCTGGGCGCTGCGCAGCGTCCAGGGCTTCGACCTCTTCCCGCAGACGCCGCACGTCGAGGCGCTGGCCCTGCTCGAGCGGGATTGATTCGCTTCGGCGCCGGCCTGCTACGCTCTCGCCCGTGTCGAGGGATCCCCACCTGTCTGGTGGCGAATCTCCGGAGCGCTTCCTGCTCTTCGTGGAAGGCGCCCGGGACCGCGGCATTCTCGAAGGCTGGTCGCAGCGTCTCTTCCCAGCGCTCACGCGCCGCCTCGCGCACGCCTCCGTGATCCTGGGCGGCCGGCGGCCGGCCCGCGCGGTCGAGCATTTCCGCCGCGTGAGCGATGCGGGGGCCGGCGCTCGCGGGCTGTGCGTGTTCGACCGTGACGACGGCAGCGCGCCGGGCCCCGCGGATGCGAGCGCCCCCGGGCTCGAGTTCTTCACCTGGAGCCGGCGTCACATCGAGAGCTATCTGCTCGTCCCCGCGGCGATCCGGCGCGCGCTGCGCCTACCCGACGCCGACCTGCGCATCGATCGCGTGCTGCGGGATCACCTGCCCGCGCTCGGCGACGAGTCGGCCTTCCGTGCGCTCGACGCGAAGCGGCTGCTCGGCTCGAACGGCGTTCTCCCGCGCGCGCTCGGCTGCACGATCCCGCTCGGGCAGGTCGCGCGCTCGACCCGCGCGGAGGAGCTTCACACGGACGTGCATGCCCTGTTCGACCGCTTGAGCGGGGAGCTCGGAAACGGGGTGGGATTCCGCCCCGCGCGTTGAAGGGTTTCCTCCGCGGGTGTCCGCGACGTATGCTGCGCGCGGTGAGACGAAGTGTCGCGAACGCGCTCGCACTCGCGCTGCTCGCCGGCTGCGGGGGCAGCGAGCGGCCGCCCGGCGAGATCCGCGGCGAGCGCCGCCCCGCTGCGGCGCTCGCGCGCGAGCGCTCGGCGCAGCAGGCGGCGCGCCGGGAGATCGATCAGCGCGCGGGCGGCCTGCGGCCCGCGGATGGCAAGCGCGTGCTGTTCGGCGATCTCCACGTCCACACGACCTACTCGATCGACGCCTTCCTGATGTCGCTCCCGGTGATGGCGGGAGAGGGCGCCCACCCGCCCGCCGACGCCTGCGACTTCGCGCGTTACTGCGCCGAGCTCGATTTCTTCTCGCTCAACGATCACGCCGAGTCGATCACGCCCGCGCACTGGCAGGCGACGAAGCAGAGCCTGCGCGAGTGCAACGCGCGCGCGGGCGATGCGAGCGACCCCGATCTGGTCGCCTTCGTCGGCTTCGAGTGGACGCAGGCCGGCTCGACGCCGGAGACGCACTACGGACACCGGAATGTGATGTTTCCGGGGCTCGCGGAGTCCGAGCTGCCGGCGCGTCCGATCACCGCGCTGCCGGACACCGGCAACATGGCGCTCTTCGAGGGCGTCGACCGCATCGCGCGCGCCCGCTACATCGACCCGCTCGGCTGGCGCGACTACCTGGATTTCAAGTGGCTCGCCGACACGCTCGCGGGCATGCCGAACTGTCCGGTCGGCGTCGATACGCGGAAGCTGCCCGCGGATTGCCGCGAGAACGCGAGCACGCCGAAGGTGCTGTACGAGAAGCTCGCGCAGTGGGGCTTCCCGACGCTGGTGATCCCGCACGGCACCACCTGGGGCTTCTACACGCCCCCCGGCACGAGCATGGACAAGTCGCTCGATCGCGCGCTCTACCATCCCGAGCAGCAGCGTCTGATCGAGATCTACTCGGGCCACGGTAACTCCGAGGAGTATCGGAAGTGGCGCGAAGTTCTGGTTGCGGATGACGGCTCGAAGGTCTGCGCCGAGCCGAGCGCCGACTACCTGCCCTGCTGCTGGCAGGCCGGCGAGATCGAACGCCAGCGCTGCGGCGATCTCCCGCAGGCCGAGTGCGACGCGCGCGTCGCCGAGGCGAAGAGCCTCGCGCTCGACGCGGGCGTCTCGGCGCACCTGCTCTTCCCCGACGCGAAGCCCGAAGCGTGGCTCGACTGCGGGCAGTGCCGCGACTGCTTCAAGCCCAGCTTCTCGCTGCGGCCGCGCGATTCCGTCCAGTACTCGCTGGCGCTCTCGAATTTCGACGAGCGCGAGCCGGATGGCTCGCCCTTGCGCTTCCGCTACGGCTTCATCGCTTCGAGCGACAACCACAAGGCGCGGCCCGGCACGGGCTACAAGCAGTACGCGCGGCGCCAGATGACGGAGGCGACCGGCCCGCGCTCCGAGTTCTATGCCGATGCGTTCCGGCGCGACGTGCTCCGGCAGCTGCCCGGGGATCGCGATCCGCGCCGCGCCTGGAAGCCGCCCGCGGATCTCCAGGGCCTGCTCGCGCTCGATACCGAGCGCGTCGCGAGCTTCCTGTATCCGGGCGGTCTGGTGGCCGTCCACTCCGAGGGGCGCACGCGCCAGCAGATCTGGGATGCGCTAGAGCGCAGGGAAGTGTATGGCACGAGCGGCCCGCGCCTGCTGCTCTGGTTCGATCTGCTGAACGGTCCCGATGGCCCGCTGCCGATGGGCGGCGCGACGAGCCTCGCGCAGGCGCCGCGCTTCGAGGTGCGCGCCGTCGGAGCGTTCGTCCAGCAGCCGGGCTGCCCCGACGAGGCGCGGGAAGCCCTCGGCGCCGAGCGGCTCGAGTATCTGTGCCGGGGCGAGTGCTACAACCCGGGCGACGAACGCGTTCCCATCGCCGCGATCGAGGTCGTGCGCATCCGTCCGCAGATGCGCGCGGGAGAGCCGGTCGACCCGCTGATCGAGGATCCGTGGCGGCGTTTCGCATGCCCGCCCGATCCGAACGGCTGCGTCGTCCATTTCGAGGATCCCGAATTCGTCGCAGGTGGACGCGACGCGCTCTACTACGTGCGCGCGCTCCAGGTAGCCACGCCGGCCGTGAACGGCGCGAACCTGCACACCGCGTTCGACGCCGATGGGAAGGCCGTGAAGACGTCGCCCTGTTTCGGCGACTACCGCACGCCCTACAGCGACGACTGCCTCGCCCCCGTCCAGGAGCGCGCATGGTCCTCGCCGATCTTCATCGATCAGCCGCGCGGCGCCGTCTCGGCGAGCCGGTAGCCCTGCGCCCGAGCAAGCTCGCCGCGTGGCTCGCGAGCGTCGTGCTGCTGTGTCCGGGCTCCGCGCGCGCCACCTGGAGCATCGTCGCCGTCGATCCCGCGACGCGCGAAGTCGGGATTGCCGGCGCCTCGTGCATCGTGAGCTCGCACGTGATCGCGGGGGTCGCGCCGGGGCACGGCGCGATCGCCGCGCAGGCGCTGGCGAGCTTCGCCGGCCGCGACCGGGGTGTCTCGCTGCTGGCGGGCGGCGCGAGCCCGCAGGCCGTGATCGAGGGGATCGCCAATGCCGATTTCGATTCGCTGGCCGGCGTCGATACCTCGCGGCTGCGTCAGTACGGCGTCGTCGCCCTCGGCTTCGAGGCGCAGCCGGCGGCGTTCACGGGCAGCTGGACGTTCGCCTGGCAGGGCAGCGCGCAAGCGTCCGGCGTCTCGGTGCAGGGGAACACGCTCGTGGGATCGCGCGTTCTGGAGGACGCTCTCGCGGCCTTCGAGGCGCCGCCCCCCGCCGGCGCGGCCGGCCTCGCGGATCGACTGCTGCGCGCGCTCGAGGCCGGCGCCGCGGCCGGCGGCGACGCGCGCTGCCTTCCCGAGCAGGCAGCGCTCTCCGCCTTCCTGATCGTCGCGAAGCCCGACGATCCGCCGACGGCGCCCTCGCTCGAGATCGTGTACCCGGCCGACAAAGGAGAGTGGAACAGCCCGCTGGGCCTGATCGAAGGCGAGCTCGCGCAGCGCTGGCGGCGCTGGCGCGGAGAGCCGAGCGAGCTCGTTCCGGGCGACCCGGAGCGGAACCCCGTGCGCGCGTTGCGCCGGCTGTATGACGCGCGCTAGTCCAGCGCCTTGCCCACCAGCCGCTCGACCAGCGCGCCGCCCAGCCAGGAGCCGAGGCCGAGCGTCACGTACACGAAGAAGCGCAGCCAGATGGCGAGATCGAAGGGCCAGGTGCCGGCGGCCTCGAGCAGGCCGCGGTAGGCGACGAGGTTCGCGAGCCGAGCGCCGGGGGCGGCTTCGACGGCGGAGGCCGCGGCGCCGGGCTTCAGGTTCGCCTCCGCCTCGGCGCGCAGCGCCGTGTCGACGCGCGCGAGCTCCGCCTGCTTCGCTGCGACGAGCCGCTGGTGCACGCCCGACACCGGCAGCAGCAGAGCGGCCACGCACAGCGCGGGAAAGAGCACGAGCATCGGAATCGCCACGATCTTGCCCCACGGCTCGAGCAGGAAGAGCGAGAAGAGCACGGAATAGAGCAGCAGCAGGAAGACGCTGCGCAGGCCCTTGCGCGCGAAGGGCGCGAGCGGGCGTTGCTCGAGCCAATCGACCTCGACCCCGCGCTCGCCGAGCTTCGCGAAGCCCCACGCGACGGCGAGCTCGATCCCGACCGTGCGCCCGACGAGCCAGCCGAGCGCCGAGCTGCGCAGGGCGGCCCACGCGAAGTTCGGATGGTCGATGGCGGGCTTGCCGTCCTGCCAGCTCGCCGGCGAGAACAGCAGGGCGAGGGCGATCGCGACCCCGGCGACGCCGATCCACGCGAGCGTCTGCCGTCCGAGGAAGAAGAACGGACCCAAGCCTGTGTCGGCCGGGCCGAAGATGTCGTTCCGCACCGGCCGCAGATCGCGGAGATCGCGGTCGGCTCCTCGCAGCGCCCAGGTCGTCGCGGCCGGCGTGATGGCGATGATCGAGATCTGGAGCAGATCGATCTCGGCGAAGTTCAACCAGAATGGGAGCCGCAGGAAGTAGCAGTAGCTCGCCGAGCCGAGCGACCACGCGGCGAACGTCAGCAGTGCCCAGAGCGCCGGCGGGAATGGCGGCGTGGCAAACAGCCTCACGCTCCAGGGAAGACTCGAGTCGAGCGGCGCCTTCGTCACGGGCACGGCGACAGCCTATCAAGAACCTGCCGTTGCGTCCGCGAGGCATGGTCTCCACCATGGGCCGTCTGCAAGGAGTCGGATGGCGACCGCGCAATCCATGGATCGCTCACCCGCCCGCCGGATCTTCCGCTACCTGCTCGCGGTCTTCTTCGTCGGCGCGGGCGTCATGCACTTCGTGAAGCCGGATTTCTACGTCGCGATCATGCCGCCCTATCTGCCGTGGCACCTCGAGCTCGTCTGGATCAGCGGCTGCTTCGAGATCCTCGGCGGCGTCGGCGTGCTGTTTCCCCAGCCGTTGCGGCGCTGGGCCGCCTGGGGCCTGGTGGCGCTGCTCATCGCCGTCTTCCCCGCGAACCTGCACGTGGCGCTGCATGACGTCGCGGTGGCCGGACATGCCGCGTCGCCGCTCTTCAACTGGGTGCGCCTGCCGTTTCAGCTCGTCTTCATCGCGTGGGTGATCTGGTGTACGAGCCCATCGCCGAGGCGCTGAACGGGCAGCTGCTCGTGCTGCTCGCGGCGAGCGCCGCGATCGCTTTCGGCGCGCTGGTGCAGGGCGCCGTCGGCTTCGGCATGGCGCTGGTGGCGGCGCCGCTGCTCGTGCTGATCCGGCCGCAGCTCGTGCCCGGTCCGCTGCTCGTGAGCGGCCTCGCGCTGACGTTGCTCGTCGCGCGCCGCGAGCGCGACTCGATCGATCTGCTCGGCGTCAAGTGGGGGCTCGTCGGGCGCGTGCCTGGCGTCGCGATCGGAGCGTTCGCGCTCGCGCTGATCCCCGAAGCTTCGATGTCGCTGTGCGTGGGTGTCCTGTCGCTCACGGGTGTCGCCCTCGGCGGATCGCGGCTGCGGATCACGCCGAGTCCGCGCGTGCTGCTCGTCGCCGGCTTCGTATCCGGGATCTTCGGCACGATCGCCTCGATCGGGGGGCCGCCGCTCGCGCTCCTCTATCAGCACGAGACCGGGCCGCGCCTGCGCGGCACCCTCGCGGGCTACTTCATTTTTGGGGCCGTGATGTCGCTCGCGATGCTGATCGCGGTCGGTCGCTATGGGCGCAGCGAGCTGATCTGGACGCTCGGCCTCCTGCCCGCGACGCTGCTCGGCTTCCTGGGCTCGAGCCGGCTCACCGCCTGGTTGGACGCAGGCCGCACGCGCCGCGCGGTGCTCGGCATCACCGTCGCGAGCGGTGTCGCCGCGGTGCTGCGCTCGCTCGCCTGAGTTAGCCTCGCGCCCCGATGGATCCGCGTCTCGCCTACTGGACCTTCGCATTGCTGAACATGCTCTGCGTCGTGGGCTTTGCCGCTGCCGGCGTGCGAGCCGTGCGAGCCGGCGACACGCCGCGGCACCGACGCTGCATGTTGACGGCCGCTACGCTCGTCGTGCTCTTCGTGGTCTCCTACGTCGTGAAGCTCGCCACGCTCGGGCGCGAGGCTCTCGCGACCTGGGGCACGCTCTCGATCTGGGTGCTGCGCATCCACGAGCTGTGCGTGCTCACGATGGTGCTGGGAGGCGCCGTCGCGCTCTCGCGCGCGCTGCGCCTGCGCGGATCGCGCAACTTCACGCGCCGCCCCGAAGATCCGCCGGCGCCGGCTGCGAGCGTGCGCTGGCATCGCGGCGCGGGGCGCACGGCCGTCTGGGCGGCGGCGCTCGGCTTGCTGCTGGCGGCGTGCGTGCTCGCCGGCATGTATCGGCGCGCGGGCTGGCTCTAGATCGCACTGCGTGCGCGGCCTTGCAAGGCGGCGAAGCCGCCGCGCAGCGAGGCGAAGCCGAGCGAAGTCAACGGGCGACGTGAGTGCGCGCGTTTTGCGCGCGCACTCACGGGTCGAGCGCGTCGTGCAGCGGGATCTCGGGGATCTCGACCCCCTCGCTCCGCGCGCGCCGCACTTCGGCAATCAGCGCGAGCGCGCGCGGCAGGAACGCGACCCCGATCAGCACGTGCAGGATCAGGAAGACCGTGTTGGTGGCGAGGCCGTAGGCGATCAGCGTGTCGCGTGGGCCCTGATCGGCGAACAGCGTCGCCCAGGCGAACTCGCGGGTGCCGAAGTTCCCGAAGGACGGCACCGAGATCAGGACGTAGAAGATCGGAATCCGCGCCGCCAGCGCGGTCCACGCGATCGGCACGCCGAAGGCGCGCGAGGCGAGCCCCTGGATCCACACGTCGAAGGCCGCGAGCAGGCAGAACCAGCCGAGGAAGGGGAGCATCGCGCGCAGCGAGAAATTCTGCGCGAGCGTGCGGATCGGCGCCTTGTCGAGGAGTCCCTGCCACCAGCCGAGCCGCAGCGCCAGCGTGCCCACGAGAAACGCGAGCCAGCCGATGCAGGCGGCGATCACGACGTCGCGGTTCGCGACGTGCTCTTCCGTGAGCAGGCTCAGCGCCAGCGACACCTGCACCAGCAGCACGATGAAGTGACACAGGATCGGGACGCCGACGGCGGCCGCGACCGCGCCGCTGCGCCCGCGCGCGAGCTGCGCCATGCCATACATGAAGGCCGCATCGGCGAGCGTGCCGTTCGCGCCGCGCACCAGCTCCGCGCCGCCCCGGATCGCGATCACCTCGCGCGACGAGACGGGCATCACGAAGCGCCGCACGGCGCCGGCCTGGAGCAGTCCCCACCACAGGAAGAAGATCAGCTTGTCGAGCGTCGTGAGCGCGATGAAGAGCGGGAGGTTCGCGCTGCGCGTCGCCTCGCGCAGCGCCTGCCAATCCGTCGCATGGCCGAAGACCCAGCCGAGGCAGACGGCGGAGACGGCCCAGGGGAGCAGCTTGTGGAGGATCCGCGTGCGCGGCGGGGTCACCGGGCGCAGGATAGCGCCGCGCTCGGCGCGCGATGCCGGCTGTGGTATCGAGGGGGCGATGCGTGCGATGAGTCTCAGCGCGCCGGGACCGGTGGAGGCGAAGCCGCTCGCGTGCGTCGAGCGGTTCGTCCCGGAGCCGGCGCCCGACGAGATCCGGGTCGCGGTCGACGTCTGCGCCGTCTGCCGCACGGATCTGCACGTGGTCGAGGGCGAGCTCGCGCCGCGGCGCGCGGGCATGATTCCCGGCCACCAGGTCGTCGGTCGGGTGGCCGCGCTCGGCGCCGCGGCGCGGCGCTTCCAACCCGGAGACAGGATTGGCGTCGCCTGGCTGCGGCGCGCCTGCGGCGTCTGCCGCTTCTGCGTCTCGGCGCGCGAGAATCTCTGCCTCGCTCCGCAGTTCACCGGCTGGGACGCCGACGGCGGTTACGCCGAGCAGCTCGTCGTTCCCGAAGCCTTTGCCTACGCGCTCCCCGAAGCGCTCGCGCCCGAGCAGGCGGCGCCGCTCTTGTGCGCTGGCATCATTGGCTACCGCTCGTACGTGCGCTGCGGCGTGCCCAGGGGCGGCCGCCTCGGCATCTACGGCTTCGGCGGGTCGGCGCACATCGTGATCCAGATCGCGCGCCACCACGGTTGCGAAGTCTTCGTCGTGACCCGCGGCGGTGTGCACCGTGAGCTCGCGGAGAGCCTCGGTGCGACGTGGGTCGGGGGGGCCAGAGATGCACCGCCGCAGCCGCTCGACGGCGCCATCCTCTTCGCACCGGCGGGCGAGCTCGTTCCGGTGGCGCTCAGTGCGCTCGATTCCGGTGCGACGCTCGCCGTCGCCGGCATCCATCTCTCGCAGATTCCGCCGCTCGACTACGCGGCGCATCTCTTCCGCGAGCGGCGGCTGTGCAGCGTCACCGCCAACACGCGGGCGGATGGGGAGGCGCTGCTCGCGCTCGCGGCGGAGATCCCGATTCGCACGCACACGCGGGCCTATCCGCTCGAGGCGGCGAACGAGGCGCTGATCGATCTCAAGCACGACCGCGTGCGCGGCAGCGCGCTGCTGCGGATCGGGGCCGGCTGAGCCTCGCTCGCGACGCGGCGCCAATGGATCTCGCGAGCCTGACGGGGCTTCCCTCGGCATGACAATTCTGCACCTTCGCGGTCACCCTTCTCATTGGCCTCTCACGGTTGAAACGTGTCCCATGGTTGGGAATACTGAGCCGCACGTCGGGGGGCGTACGTGCGGTGAAGAAGCTGACGGTGCGTGAGGCGGCCGCGCTGCTGAACGCCTCGGAGAAGAGCGTCTACCGCTGGATCAAGCAGGGCCTGCTTCCGGCCTATCGCATCAACGACCAGTACCGGATCAACCGGGCCGAGCTCCTCGAGTGGGCGACCGCCCGCAAGCTGCACGTGTCGCCCGAGATCTTCGCCGAGCCGGAGAGCGAGGGCGCGCCGGCGCCGACGCTCGAGGACGCGCTGCGCGCCGGAGGCATCCACTACCGCGTCGGGGGGCACGACAAGGCTTCCGTCCTGCGCGCCGTGGTCGATACCATGAAGCTGCCCGAGGATGTCGATCGCGAGTTCCTCTACCAGGTCCTGCTGGCGCGCGAGGCGCTCGGGTCGACGGGAATCGGCGACGGCATCGCGATCCCCCACGTGCGCAATCCCATCGTGCTGCACCTCTCGCGTCCGACCGTGACGCTGTGCTTCCTCGAGCAGCCCGTCGACTTCGGTGCGCTCGACGGTCAGCCGGTCACCACGCTGTTCACGCTGATCAGCCCGACCGTGCGCGCGCACCTCCACCTGCTCTCGCGCCTCGCGTTCGCCCTCCGCGATCCGAGGTTCAAGGCGGCAGTTCGAAGTCAGGCTTCCCGAGAAGAGGTCTTCGACGCCTTGCACGCGGCCGAAGCCGCCGTTCCTGGCTGATGCTGGACCTGAGCCTGGCCGCGATCCTGCTGACGGCGGTGAGCGGTGTGCCGGGTCTCGCCTGCGGGCGTCATTCGGCGGTGGGCCAGGGCCTCGCGAGCGGCGTGCTGATCCCGGGAGCGCTCCTCGGTGCGACGACGGCCCTGGTCGCCCTGAGCCGGGGCGTGATCGAGACCTCGACCGTCCCAGGCGTGCTCCCCGAATTGGCGCTGCATCTGCGGCTCGACCCGCTCGCGGCGTTCTTCCTGGTGCCCGTCTACGTGCTCGGCGCGGCGGGCACGCTGTACGGAGGGCGCTACTGGCGCCAGGCCGAGCATCCCGAGAACGGACGCAAGCTGCGGCTGTGGTTCGGCGTGCTGATCGCGTCACTCGCTGGTGTCGTGCTCGCGGCCGACGGCGTCGCCTTCCTGTTCGCATGGGAGATCATGGCGCTCGCGGCGTTCCTGCTCATCACGACGGAGGACGAGCAGCGCGACGTGCAGCAGGCCGGCTGGGTCTATCTGGTGGCGACTCACGCCGGAACGCTCGCCCTGTTCGCGCTGTTCGCTCTCCTGTGGGCGACCACGGGCTCGCTCGCGTTCCAGCCGCTCGCGGCCGGAGCGAGCCGGCCGGGCGTCACGGGCGTACTGTTCCTGCTCGCCCTGCTCGGCTTCGGCCTCAAGGCGGGGATCGTACCCCTGCACTTCTGGCTGCCCGCCGCTCACGCGAACTCTCCCTCTCATGTCTCCGCCCTGCTCTCGGGCGTCGTCCTCAAGATGGGGATCTACGGACTGCTCAGGATCCTGACGCTGCTGCCGACGCCGCCGAGCGCGGTCGGCATGCTGCTGCTCGCCGTCGGAGCCGGCAGCGCCGTCTACGGCGTTCTCTTCGCGCTCGGCCAGCACGATCTCAAGCGCCTGCTCGCCTATCACAGCGTCGAGAACATCGGAATCATCGTGATGGGCCTGGGCCTGGCCCTGATCGGTGTCAGCGCGAAGCAGCCGATCTGGGCAGCGCTCGGTCTGGCCGGCTGTCTCCTGCACGTCTGGAACCACGCGCTCTTCAAGGCGTTGCTGTTCCTCGCCGCCGGGTCCGTGATCCACAGCACGGGAACGCGTGAGATCGATCGCCTCGGCGGGCTCGCGAAGCCGATGGCGCGCAGCGCGTCGCTGTTCGCGATCGGCGCCGCGGCGATCTGCGGCCTTCCGCCGCTCAACGGCTTCGTGAGCGAGCTGCTGATCTACATCGGCCTGCTGCGCGTCGACGGCGACGGCATCGAGGGCGCGTGGTCGGTGGCGCCGCTCGACGGTCCCGCTGCTCGCGATGGCCGGCGCGCTGGCGATCGCCTGCTTCGTCAAGGCCTTCGGGAGCGTGTTCCTGGGACCGTTCCGATCCGAGACCGCTGCGCGTGCGCACGAGGCGCCGTCCGGGATGCTGGCCGCGATG
Organism: uncultured delta proteobacterium; assembly: GCA_963785985.1. GTDB lineage: Bacteria > Myxococcota_A > UBA9160 > UBA9160 > SMWR01 > DATBRV01. Next base: position 144,864 of record CAWAXD010000007.1, read on the forward strand.
CTGCTGCTGGCGCTCGGCTGCATCGGGATCGGTGCGTTACCGATCCTGGTGATGCCCGCCCTCGACCGCGTCGTGCAGGCATGGGTCCGGCTGGATGCCCCGCCGCCGCCTCTCGCCGAGCTCGTGCCGTGGGTTCCGCTGATGGGAATCAATGCCGCGCTCTTGCTGGGCGTACTCGCTTTCGCACTGTTCGTCCGCAGTCGCTCCCGCCACGCGGCCGCGTGCAGACCGTCACCTGGGACTGCGGCTATGCGCGACCCGGCCCGACGATGGCGTACACGGCTTCCTCGTTCGCTCAGATCCTGGTGGGCCTCTACGGCTGGCTGCTGCGACCGCGCAGCGAGGGCGCCGTCGCGAACGAGCTGTTCCCAGCGGCCGCGAGCTTCCACTCCCACGTGCCCGAGCAGGTGATGGACTGGCGTCCTCGGGCCACTCTGGACGGGATTCCGGCGGACGCTCTTGCCGTTGCGCGCAGTCCAGCAGGGCCGGGTCCAGCAGTACCTGGTCTACGTGCTGCTCACGGTCTGCGTGCTGCTCGCATCGCTGCTACCCGCTCGACGAGATCCTGCTGCGGTTCCTCGGATGGTGAACCTCTCGCCGATCTCGCTCGAGCTGGCTTCCGCGCTGTGCATCGCGCTCAGTGGAGCTCCCGGCTGCCTCCGGCGGCGCTCGCAGACCGGGGGGCAGGGAACCGCGACCGCGCTCAACCTGATCGGCTCCGCCATCGGCTTCGCGGGGCTCGCCGTGCACGTCCGCGGCGGCGGGGCCGGGCTCCTGCTGCTCGGGACGCTGCCGATCGGGCAGCTCGCCTTCGCGCTCGACGGGCTCTCCGCGCTCTTCCTGATCCCGATCCTGCTGATCTCGGCGCTCGGATCGCTCTACGGCGCGAGCTACTGGCGCGAGCGGGAGCATCGCGACGGCGGACGCAGACTTCGCCTCGCCTGGGGGATCATGACCGCGTCGATGATGGCGGTCGTCCTGGCGCGCGACGCGATTCTGTTTCTCCTCGCCTGGGAGCTGATGGCGATCGCCGCGTTCTTCCTGATCTGCAGCGAGGAGGAGCGCCCCGAGGTGCGGCAAGCGTCGTGGATCTATCTGGTCGCGACCCACGCGGGGACGCTCTGCCTGATCGGCTGCTTCGCGCTGCTCGGCTTTGCGGAGGGATCCTTCGCACTCTGGCCGACGCTGCGCAGTGAGGGGAGCGGCTGGCTCCCGACGGCGGTCTTCGCGCTCGGCATCGTGGGGTTCGGGACCAAGGCCGGCCTGATGCCGTTGCACGTGTGGCTGCCCGGCGCTCACGCCAACGCGCCGAGCCACGTGTCCGCGTTCCTCTCCGGCGTGCTGCTCAAGATGGGGATCTACGGCGTGGTGCGCGTGTGCGGCGTGCTTCCCGATCCGCCTCTCTGGTGGGGCGGCGCGCTGCTCGTGGTGGGCGCCGTGTCGGGCGTGCTCGGCATCGCGCTCGCCGTGGCCAGCAGGATCTCAAGCGTCTGCTCGCCTACAGCAGCATCGAGAACATCGGCATCATCGTGATCGGCGTGGGCCTCGCGTCGCTCGGCCGCTCGCTCGGGCGCGCCGATCTCGTGGTCCTGGGCTCGGGGGGGCGCTGCTCCACGTGCTGAATCACAGCCTGTTCAAGCCGCTGCTCTTCCTGGCGGCCGGCAGCGTGCTGCACGCCACCGGCACGCGCGCATCTCGTCGCTGGGCGGTCTGGCACGCACGATGCCCACACGTTCGTGCTGTTCACGTCGGTGCGGTGGCCATCTGCGGGCTGCCTCCCATGAACGGGTTCGCGAGCGAGCTGCTGCTCTACCTGGGGCTGCTGCACGCGCGCCCGTGGGCCCCGGGCACCCGCAGCGGTCTGGGCGGCCTCGCGGCTCCGGCCCTCGCGATGATCGGAGCGCTGGCGGTGGCGGCCTTCGTGAAGGTGGCGGGCATCGTCTTCGCGGGAACGCCGCGCAGCCCAGCCGCCGCCACGCCCACGATCCCGGCCAGGGCATGCTCGCGCCGATGTTCTGCGCTGGCGCTGCGCCTGCCTCGTGCTCGGCCTGTTCCCGGGCGTCGCGGTGCCCCTCCTGCGCGACGCCGTCGCGGCCTGGGATCCGGCGCTGGGCGCGGCTGCGCCCCCGCTCGCGGAGCTGGTCCCCCTCGGCTGGGTATCCGCGGCGGGCATGCGTCCTGATCGCCTGCGTCGCCCTGGTCGCGGCGCGTCTTCGGGCGGCGCCGGACCGCGACACGCGAGCGTGCTCACCTGGGATTGCGGCTACGCGCGCCCGACCCCGCGCATGCAGTACTCGCGTCGTCGTTCTCCGAGATGCTGGTGGGTCTCTTCGCCTGGGCCGTGCGGTCGCGCCGGTCGCCGCCCGAGCTGGGTGGCTCGTTCCCGGCGCGATCCGACTTCCGGAGCGAGGTGCCCGATACGGTCCTCGATCGCGTCGTGCTGCCGCTGCTGGGCGCCGCGGACCGGGGCCTCTCGAGGCTGCGCGTGCTGCAGCGGGGCCCCGTACACACCTACGTGCTCTACATTCTGATCGTCGTGATCGTGCTGCTGGTGGCGCGATGATCGCAGCCGTGACGCTCGGTGGTCCACGTCGCTGCTGCTCCGGCCGTGCCGCCGCTGCTGCTCGGCGTGATCAACAAGACCAAGGCGTGGTTCGCGGGCCGGCGCGGGCCGCCGCTGCTGCAGCCCTACTACGACCTCGCGCAGCTGTTGCGCAAGGGCATGGTCATCAGCACGACGACCACCTGGATCTTCCGCGCCGGGCCCGTCGTGACGCTGGCGCGCGTCCTGCTGGCGGGCTTGCTGGTTCCCTTCGGCGGCTTCGACGCCCCCATCCGCTTCACCGGCGACCTGATTCTCTTTGCCTACCTGTTGGCGCTCGGCCGCTTCTTCACGACCGCGGCGGCGCTGGACACCGGCTCGGCGTTCGAAGGCATGGGCGCGGCCCGCGAGGTGACCTTCGCCTGCCTCTCCGAGCCGGCGCTGTTCTTTGCCTTCCTGGTGCTGGCCACGCTTCTCGGGATCGCTGACCCTGACGCCATGCTGCACGCGCCGTGACCGCGCCGCTTCACGGGCCTCCCGGCGCGCCGCTCTTCCTGGTCGCCATCGGCCTGTTCGTCGTGCTGCTGGCGGAGAACTGCCGCATCCCGGTCGACGATCCCAACACGCACCTGGAGCTGACCATGATCCACGAGGTCATGGTGCTCGATCACAGCGGGCCGCTGCTTGGGCCTGATCCTCTACGGCGCCGCGCTGAAGCTGTTCTGTTCTCGGCGCCTGCTGCTGCACGTGGTCCTGCCCGTTCCGACTGGGCGCACCCGTGCTCGACTGGCCGCTGTTCGTCGCCGGAGATGCTGGCGCGTCGCCGTCGTCATCGGCGTGGTGGAGTCGGTCATGGCGCGGCTGCAGCTGCGCCACGTGCCGTACCTGCTGATCGCGCCGCGCTCCTGTGCGGCTTCGGCTTCTTCCTAGCTGGTGAGAGGGATCCCATGCTGAGGCTCTCGTCCGTCAATCTGCTCCTGGTCGTCGTCCTGCTGCTGAACCTGTTCGTGCTGGGCACCAGCCGCATCCGCGCGTCTGATCCAGGCGGCCGCGCTGCAGGGCGTGCGTGCTGGGCGCGATCCCGTTCTTGCTGGCTGACGCACACGCGGCTGGAACACGGCGCTGATCGCGGTCGCGACGATCGTGCTCAAGGGCAGCTTGATCCCGCGGATGATGCTCCGGGCGCTGCGCGATGCCCAGATCAAGCGCGAGGTCGAGCCGCTGATCGGCTTCCTGCCGTCGATGCTGCTCGGCGCGGTCGGCACCGCTGCTCTCGCTCGCGTTCGCCTCGCGGCTTGCCCCTGGCGCCGCAGCATCAGGAGCTGCTGATCGTGCCGGCCTCCATCGCGACCGTGCTGACGGGCTTCATCCTGCTCACCACGCGCATCAAGGCGATCACCCAGGTGATCGGCTACCTCGTGCTCGAGAACGGCATCTTCATCTTCGGCATGCTGCTGATCGAGGCCATGCCGTTCCTGGTCGAGATGGGCGTGCTGCTCGACCTGTTCGTCGGCATCTTCGTGATCTGCATCATCATCAACCACATCAACCGCGAGTTCTCCTCGCTGGACACGCGCCGGCTGGCTTCGCTGAAGGAATGATGCGTTGCTGCTGCTCGCCCTGATCGCCTTGCCCGTCCTGGCTGCGGCCGCTGGCCGCCGCGCTCCCGTCCGAACCGCGGCGCCCGTGGCTGCTGCCGCTGGCCGCGGCCGCTCATCTGGCGCTGACCGTGCTGGCGATCTCGGCCGCAGCAGCCCGAGCTCGCTCGGCGGCTGGCTGGCGCTCGATCCGCCCGGCCGGCTCGTGCTGCTCCTGGTCAGCGTGCCTGTTCGCGATCTGCTCGTTCTACGCGGTGGGCTACCTGCGCCACCGGCCGGAGCGCTCCAACCGCGTCTTCTGTGCCGTGCCTGCTGGCCTTCCTCGGGCATGATGACCCTGGTCGTCTGGTCGCACCACCTGGGGCTGATGTGGGTGGCGATCGAGGCCACGACGCTGGCCACCGCGCCGCTGATCTACTTCAACCGCACGCCGCGCTCGATCGAGGCGACCTGGAAGTACCTGCTGGTCGGCTCGGTCGGCATCGCCCTGGCGCTGCTCGGCATCGTTCTTCCTGGCCTATCGCCTCGCTCGGGCGGGGACTCGTCGCTGCTGTTCGAGGATCTGCTCCTGCGCGCGGCACCGGCTGTCCAAGCCCTGGCTGCACGCCGCGTTCGTCCTGCTGCTGGTCGGCTACGGCACCAAGATGGGCCTGGCGCCGATGCACACCTGGAAGCCCGATGCCTACGGCGAAGCGCCCGGCGTCGTCGGCGCGCTGCTCGCCGGCGGGGTGACGAGCTGCGCCTTCCTGGCCCTGCTGCGCGTCTACCACATCTGTGCCGGCCGCGGGCGAAGGCGCCTACGCCTCGCGGCTGCTGGTCTTCTTCATGGGCCTGCTTCTCGATGGCCGTCGCCGGCGTCTTCATGGTCGGCCAGCGCGACTTCAAGCGCATGCTCGCCTATTCCAGCGTCGAGCACATGGGCATCCTGGTGCTGGGCCTGGGCATCGGGGGCCCGGCGATCTTCGGCACCCTGCTGCACATGATCAACAACGGCCTGACCAAGGGCGTGCTCTTCCTCTCCGCCGGCAACATCCACCGCGCCTACGGCAGCAAGCGCACCGACGAGGTGCGCGGCGCGATGCGCGCGGCTGCCCCTGTCGGGGACGCTCTTCCTGCTCGGCTTCCTCGCGATCACCGGCTCGCCGCCCTTCGGGCCGTTCGTCAGCGAGTTCCCGATCCTGAACGGCGCGTTCGCGGCCGGAGCGCTTCGTGGTCGCGCGGCGGCTTCCTGCTGCTGCTGCTGGTGGTCTTCATCGGCATGGGCCGGACGGTGCTGGCGATGGTGCAGGGCGCGCCCTCGCCCGAGTGCCGAGCGCACGCGCTATCGCGACGGCCTGCTCACCGGCCTGCCGGTGGTCGTCTCGCTGGCGCTGGTGCTGCTCCTCGGCCTGTACATCCCGCCGCCGCTCGAGGCCCTGCTGCACGACGCCGCCGGCTATCCTGGAGAGGGTCCCGTGAGCTGGAGCGAACGACGGAACTGGCGCCTCGCGACCAGCGGCAACGGCCGGGCGATCGCCGCGCTCCGCCGTCCCGGAGCTCGCGCCGGACGAGCTCTTCGGCTGCCGATCGCGGACGGCGTCGGCGGCCGGGCTGCGCGTCGCGGCGTTCTTCGGCATGGCGGCGCCGGACCCGGACGCGGTGGGCCTGATCGTCGTGCTCGCCGACGATCGGCAGGCGCGCCTGCACCTCGGCCGCGACCCGCGTGCGAGGGCGACGCGTTCCAGTCGCTGACCCCCGCTGCCCGCAGGTGCACCTGTTCGAGCGCGAGATCGCCGAGCAGTTCGGGCTCGCGCCGAACGGCCACCCGTGGTTCAAGCCGGTGCGCTACCACGCGCTCGCAGCGGCCGGGCCACGACGCGTTCGCGGCGCCGGGCGGCGAAGCGCCCGCTGGTCGGGCGTCACGGATTTCTACCGCGTCGAGGGCGACGAGGTCCACGAGGTGGCCGTCGGCCCGGTGCACGCCGGCGTCATCGAGCCCGGGCCACTTCCGCTTCCAGTGCCACGGCGAGCACGTCTTCCACCTCGAGATCTCGCTCGGCTACCAGCATCGCGGCGTCGAGCAGCGCGCTGATCGGCGGACCCGACCAGCGCTCGATCCACTACGCGGAGACGCTGGCCGGCGACACGACCGTCGGCCACGCCACCGCCTACTGCCAGGTGATCGAGGCGCTCGCGAAGTGCCAGAAGACGCCGCGCGCGCGCAGGCGCTGCGCGGCATCGCGCTGGAGCTGGAGCGCCTGGCCAACCACGTCGGCGATCTCGGCGCGCTGGCCGGCGACGTCGGCTTCCTGCCGACGGCCGTCGTACTGCGGCCGGATCCGCGGCGACTTCCTCAACATGACGGCGCACGCTCTGCGGCAGCCGCTTCGGCCGCGGGCATGGTCCGGCCCGGCGGCGTCGGCTTCGACGTCGACGACGGCGATGGTCGCGCGATCTGCTGACGCGGCTCGACGCGGCCGAGCGGGACACCGCGAGCGCGGTCAAGCTGCTCTGGGACACGCCGTCGGTCATGGCGCGCTTCGAGGAGACCGGGCCGCGTCGCGCAGCGAGACTGGCCGAGACGCTGGGCCTGGTCGGGCCCGCCGCGCGCGCCTGCGGCCTGCGCGCGCGACGTGCGCCACGATCATCCGTCGGGCATCTTCCGCTTCGCCCACATTCCCGTCTCCACCTGGGACACCGGCGACGTGTTCGCCCGCGCGTACGTGCGCTGGCTCGAGATCCAGCGCTCGATCGACTTCATCCGCGAGCAGCTGCGGAGCCTGCCGCCGGGCGACGGTCCGCAGCGCGATCGGGGCGCTGCCGCGCCGGACCAGCATCGCCGTGGCGCTCGTCGAAGGGCTGGCGCGGCGAGATCTGTCACGTCGCGCTGACCGACGACGCGCGGCCGCTTCGCGCGCTACAAGGTCGTCGATCCGTCGTTCCACAACTGGATCGGGCCTGGCGCTCGCGCTGCGCGACCAGCAGATTTCCGATTTCCCGCTGTGCAACAAGAGCTTCAACCTGTCCTACTGCGGACACGATCTGTGACGCGCGATGCGCAGCTCGCGAGGAGCTGTCGCATGATCGACGCTGATTCTCGCCCGGCTCCAGCAGGGCCATCGCACGATGGCGTATCCCGGACGGCCCGCCGCCGGCGCTGCCGGATCGCTTCCGCGGCCGCCCGTCGATCGACGCGTCGAAGTGCCCGACGGCTGCGCGCGCTGCGCCGAGGCCTGCCCGACCGACGCCATCGATCTGCCGACGGCGGCAGCCTGCGCATCGACCTCGGCCGCTGCCTCTTCTGCACGGACTGCGTCGAGCGCCTGTCCCGAGGGCGCGATCGCGCTACAGCGGCGACTACCGCCTGGCGGTCCGCGAACGCGCAGGACCTGGTCGCTCGACTCGGAGCGCGAGCTCGAGCTCGCCGCGGCCCTGCAGGGCCGGCTGCGCAAGCTCTTCGGCCGCTCGCTCAAGCTGCGCCAGGTGAGCGCCGGCGGCTGCAACGCCTGCGAGGCCGACGTCAACGTGCTGAGCACCGTCGTCTGGGACCTCGGCCGCTTCGGCATCCAGTTCGTCGCCTCGCCGCGCCACGCCGACGGCCTGCTGATCACCGGCCCGGTCACCCAGAACATGCAGCTGGCGCTGCGGAAGACCTACGACGCGGTCCCGGCGCCCAAGATCGTCATCGCCGTCGGCGCCTGCGCCATCTCGGGCGGCCCCTACCTCGATCACCCGGAGGTGCCGAACGGCGTCGAGGGCAGCCTTCCGATCGATCTCTACATCCCCGGCTGCCCGCCGCATCCGCTCACGATCCTCGACGGCCTGCTGCGCCTGGTCGGACGTCTCGAAGGCAGGGAGACGGCACCGGCCCGTCGGGTACGCGCTCTGCGAGCGGCGCTTCCACGACGTCCGCTGAGGGCCTCGACTCCGTCCCTCGCAGCGGTCTATCCAGCGTCTTCGCGAAGCAGCGCCCCTTGAACACCGGCTTGCGCTTCTCGAGGAAGGCACGCGGCCCCTCGGCGGCGTCTGGCGGAACATGACCTTGCCGCCCTGCATCTCGAGCCGAAGGCCTCGGCCTCGGGCATGGCCTCGGTGTTGCGCAGCGTCGCCAGGATGCCGTCGACCGCGAGCGGGCCGTTGCGGGCGATGCGTCAGCGATCTCGATCGCCTTCGACAGCGCCTGGCCGTCGGGCACGACGTGGTTCACGAGGCCGAGCTCGTAGGCCCGCTGAGCGGAGATGTCCTCACCCGTCAGCAGCATCTCGGCGGCGATCGCGTAGCTGACCTGACGGCGCAGGCGCACCGCGGAGCCGGCCATCGGGAACAGGCCACGCTGCACCTCGGTCACGCCGAAGACGGCGGACTCGCCGGCCACGCGGATGTCGGTGCCCTGCAGGATCTCGGTGCCACCGGCGCGGGCGTAGCCCTCGGCGGCGAGGATCACCGGCTTGGTGGGGCGATAGGTCTTCAGCCAGCCACCGAGGATGACCTCCGGCTGGTCCTTGAACCGCTGCAGCCACTCGTTGTCGACGATGCCCTCGCGGAGGCGGCCGATCTCGGCCAGGTCCATCCCGGCGCAGAACGTGTCGCCCTTGCCGGTGAGGACGGCGACCCGCAGGTCGTCGTCGGTGTCGAGGCGCACCCACGCGTCGTACAGGCGGCAGAGCACCTCGGCGTTGGCGGCGTTCTTCTTCTCGGGTCGGTTGATCGTGACCACGAGGACGTGGTCTTCCTTCTCGACGATCACGGCGGGCGACGGCATGGGACTCCTCTCCGGCTGGGGCGTTTCGCGGCAGCGAGGACAGCCGAGCCGCGGGGTCATGTCAACTGCGAGGGGCTGGCGCGGCTGCGCTGCGTCGGCTTCCATTCGCGGCGCAACCGAAGCACCTCGTCGAAAGGAATCGAATGCCGACTCGCTCCCGTCTCGCGATCTCGCTGGTCGCCGCTCGCGTTCGCCGCCGCCTGCGCCGGCACCAACGTCTCGAACCGCCAGGAGCTGGTAACCGGGCCGCTGCCGCGCCCGGATCACATATTCGTGTATGATTTCGCCGCGACGCCGCAGGACGTGCCGCCGGATTCCGCGCTCAAAGCGCAGGCGAACGCCGGGCCCCCGCAGACCCCCGACCAGATCGCGCTCGGCCGCAAGGTTGGCGCCGCGATCGCGAACGAGCTCGCCTCCAACATCGTTGCGATGGGGCTGGCGGCCGAGGTCGTGACCCCCCAGTCGCGCTTTTTCGTGAACGACATCGTGATCCGCGGCTATCTGGTCTCCTACACCGCGGGCAATGCGGCCGAGCGCGTCGCTATCGGGCTCGGCGAGGGAGCCGCCGAGATCAAGGCCGCCGTGGAGGGCTTCCAGGTGACGCCGAAGCGGTCTGCGCAAGCTCGGCTCGGGTGACGTCGACACGCAGGCGAGCAAGACGCCCGGCGCAGTCGTGCCGCTCGCGGTCGCGATCGCGACCAAGAACCCGCTCGGCTTGATCGTGAGCACGGGCGTGAAGCTGCACGACGAGTCGACCGGCAAGAGCACGATCGAGGGCAAGGCCAAGGACGTCGCGAAGGAGATCTCCGATCAGCTGCGGACGCGCTTCGAGCAGGAGGGCTGGATCGCGCCCCAGTAGGCGAGCGCGCTACGGCCGGAAGCCGCGCGCCTTCGGGCCCCGCTCGCTGCACACGATCTCGTAGGCGCGCCGCGCCCACTCGACGAGCAGCGGCCGCGTATCACGCGGGTCGATGATCTCCTCGACGCCGAAGATCTCGGCGGTGCGGAAAAGCGAGCGCATGCTCGAGAGCTTCTCCTCGAGCTCGCGGCGCAGTGCTTCGGGATCGGCGGCCGCTTCGATGTCGCGCTTGTACGCGGCCTCGACGCCGCCCTCGATCGGCAACGAGCCCCACTCGCCCGAGGGCCACGCGTAGCGCAGGTTGAGCTTGGCGTGATTCCCGTGCGCGGCGCCGGCGACGCCGTACACGCGCCGCACGATGATCGAGCACCACGGCACGCTCGCCTGGTACACCGAGAAGATCGCGCGCGCGCCGCGCCGGATCGTGCCGCGCTTCTCGGCCTCGACACGCCGATCAGGAAGCCCGGGTTGTCGACGAAGTTCACGACCGGCAGGTGGAACGTGTCGCACAGGTCGACGAAGCGGATCATCTTGTCCGACGCCGCGCCGTCGATCGCCCCGCCGAGCCAGCGCGGGTCGTTGCGCCATCACGCCGACGGGCCGCCGCGCGAGGCGCGCGAGCCCGGTGACGAGCGAGCGCCCGAAGCGCGGCCGATCTCGAAGAGGAGCTCGACGATCGAGCACGCGCGCGACGATCCGCGCGCAGTCGTGGGGCTTGCGCCGATCGCGCGGGCACGCTCGCGAGCAGCGCCTCGTCGCGGCGCTCGCGGATCGTCGCTCGCCGCGAGCCGCGGCGGCGGCTCGTAGACCGGCTCGGCAGGAAGGACAGGAAGCGCCGGATCTGCGCGAGCGCGTCGTCCTCGCTCTCGGCCTCGTTGTCGACCGCGCCGCTGCCGCGCGTGTGGATGCGGAAGTCCGCCGAGCTCTTCTTGTCCACGTCGCGGCCGAAGCCGCGGCGCACCACCGGCGGGCCTGCGACGAAGAGCTGGCGCGGTGTCGCGCGCCATGACCGGAGAAATGGCGAGAACACGACCCGCGCGGCGCCGAGGCCCGCGACCGGACCGAGCGCCGCGGCGACGACCGGCACGGCGAGAGCAGCTCGACCGAGACTTCCATTCGGGCAGTGCGGGCACGTACGAGCGGCGCAGCGTGGCGTGCGACTTGACGCTGCCGCCGCCGCCGGTACCGTCCACGAGTCGCACGAGCGGAAAGCGCAGATCGCGCGCAGCCTTCTCCGCCCACCCCATCTTGTTGCCGATGGCGCCGTCCGCGGCCCCGCCGCGCACGGAGAAATCGTCGCCGCCCACCACCACCGGGCGCCCGTCGATGCGCCCGCGGCCGCGACGAAGTTCGGAGGGCGTCATGGCTTCGACCCGATCCTGCGCGTCGTAGCTGACGCGCCCGCGAGCGCGCCGGTCTCGTGGAAGCTGCCGGGATCGAGGAGCCGATCGATGCGCTCGCGCACGCTGAGCCGACCGGCGTCGCGGGCGCGCTCGAGCCGCTCGTCGCCGCCCATGCGGCGCGCCAGCTCTCCGCGCCGCGCCAGCTCCTCGAGCTCGGGCTTCCAGGACATGGCGGCATCTTACCCGAACACCCCGGGCGCTCGGAGCGATTCCCGCTCAAGTTGCACAGCCGTGTGGTTCGAAAAGGCGAGCTGAACGAGACAGCGCGGCGAGCGGGCAGTCCCGATCGGTGCCGAGCCGCATCCCGGCGGCGGCGAGCGCTCCGCGGGTCTTGGCTGGCTGCTCGAATCACCCTACTCTGGAGAGCGGCAAGGAGGATCGGCGCATGGACCTCGGCTTCCGCATGCACGCCGAGCGCACCCCGAATCCCAACAGCATCAAATGGGTGCTGGGCCAGGCCCTCGTCGAAGGCAGCGCCAGCGCGCAGTTCACGGCGCGCCCCGCGGCAGACGTTTCCCCGCTCGCGCGCTCGCTGTTCGATGTGGCGGGGGTCGAGAGCGTGTTCCTGGCGTCGAATTTCGTGACGGTGACGAAGCGGGCCGACGTCGAGTGGACCGATCTCGCGCAGCCGATCGTGGATGCGATCAAGCTGTGCGTCGGCAGCGGAGCGCAGGCGCTCGGCCCGGCGTTCAAGCTCGAAGAGGGCCGCGCGCCCAGTGAGATCGTGGCCCGCATCCGCCGCGTGCTCGACGAAGAGGTGCGCCCGGCGGTCGCGATGGACGGCGGCGACATCGTCTTCTCCGATTTCAAGGACGGCATCGTCGAGCTCTACATGCACGGCTCGTGCAGCGGCTGTCCGAGCTCGACGGCGACGCTCAAGCACGGCATCGAGACACGACTGCGCGAGCTGATTCCAGAGGTTCAGGGCGTCGTCGCCCTCTAGAAAACGTGCGAGCGGGCGCGCCAGGTTCGCCCGCGACCCGCTGAGCTGGCGCTGCTTCCTCTCCCCCCCGGGAGGTTCGGCGCAACGGATGAAGAGGTCGCCGAGTGGACGGGGGGAACCTGGACGAGCCGCGTCGCATGGGTAGTTTGCGACCGCCGAGCGTGCGCAGCGGATCGGTCGTTGCGACCGGATCGGGCGGGATGGTCGGCCCGGGGCGCACCCGCTGGCGGCGCGACCAGCGTCTGCGGCGACGGCTCACGCAACGCGGGCGCGTCACGCTCGCAGCGCTCGCGGTCGGCGTGCTGACGGGTCTCACCAGCGGTCTCTGGCTCGCCTCGAGCGTCGGTGCCCGCAGCCTCGACCGCGCTCCGCTCCCGCAAGTCGCCGCCGCGCCGTCCGAAGCACCCGAAGCCGCCGCAGCGGGCGAAGCGCCCGAGACGACGCTCGCGGGCGAAGCGCCGGCCTCGATCCGCTTGCGCCTGCCCGTGTCGCGCGCGGCCCTCTCGCTGCCCACCGCCAGCTCGGTGCTCGATGGGGGCGGACCCGAGCGCCTGTTCGAGGTCGTCGACGTCCCGGGCGGGGATGGGCCGCTGCGGGTCGAGTACAGCCTCGACGCCGAGCTGACGCGCCGCGTCTTCCAGGTGCTCGCGGACGGCAAGGTCGCGCTCGGCCACGTGATCGTGCTGGATCCCGCGACCGGTCGCGTGCTCGCCTATGCGTCGACCGACATCCAGCAGTTTCCCGCGACGCGCACCTACCCTGCAGCGTCGCTCGTGAAGGTGATCACGGCCGCCGCGGCGCTCGGCACCGACCCCGCCGCCGCGCGGCTTCCCTGCCGCTTCTCGGGGAGCCCCTACCGCCTCACCCCCTCGCGCATCGATCCGCCGCGGGGCGGCAGCGTCGTGTCGTTGCAGCATGCGCTCGCGACCTCGAACAATCAGTGCCTGGCGCAGCTCGCGGTGCACTCCGTCGGCATCGAGACGCTGCTGCGGACCATCTCGCGCTTCGGCTGGACGCACGAGCCCGCGCCGGGCCATGCCGCCGGGGTCGTCGACGATCCGGACGACCGTTACGGCGTGGGCAAGCTCGGCTGCGGTCTCGCGGGCTGCAGCATCACGCCGCTGCACGCGGCGCAGCTCGCGGGCGCCCTCGCCTTCGGCGAGGTGGTCGAGCCGCGCTGGATCGACCGCATCGTCGACGCCTCCGGGCGCGAGCTCACGCTTCCCGCGGCGGCGCCGCCGCGCAAGGTGCTCTCGCCCGAGCTGGCTGGCGAGCTGCGGCACATGCTGATCGACACCACCACGCTCGGGACGGCGCGCCGCGCCTTCCGCGCCCGCGGCGGCCGGCCGCTGCTCGGGCCCGTGCAGGTGGCGGGCAAGACGGGAAGCCTCTCGGGCTCGAATCCGGCGGGCCGCTACGAGTGGTTCATCGGCGTCGCACCGGCCGAGGCGCCGCGCATTGCCGTCGCGGTCGTGGTGGTGCAGCGCGCGCGCTGGACTCGCAACGCCTCCCAGGTGGCAAGCGAGGTGCTGCGCGGGGTCTTTTGCGACAGTGGGGTGTGTCGAGCCGATGCGGTCGAACGCCTGATCACGGCGCCGCCGGTCGAGACGCACGCGGTCTCCGCGCGGCCCGCGGGAAGCCCGCTCGAGACGTCGCTGCTCGACTGAGCTGCCACCCTCGGGAGCGGGCCGCCCGGCCGCTCTTCCCGACGCCTCTACAGCCCCGGCCCCGGTCGCCCGAATAGCGACACCGGAGCGCGCCAATGGACGACACGACCCGTATCCGTCCGGTCTACCTGCTCGGCTCGCACTGTCCCTCCGCCCCGCCCAGCCTGGTGGTGATCTGCGGCCCCGACATCGGCCGCCGGATTCCGCTCGCGCTGCCCTCGCTCACGATCGGGCGTGACGCCGTCTGCGACGTGGTCGTGCCGATCGACGGCATCTCGCGGCGTCATTGTGAGCTCGTGCAGCGCGACGGCGTGCGTCTTCGCGACATCGGCTCGACCAATGGCACGTGGCTGAATGGGCGCGTGCTCGAGCCGGACGAGGAGCCGCTGCTGCAGACCGGCGACCGCGTGGAGCTCGTCGGTGTCGCGTTCAAGTTCCTCGCCGGCAACGATCTCGAAGCGCAGTATCACGAAGAGCTCTACCAGCTCGCGATCGTCGATGGCCTCACGCGGGTCTTCAATCGCCGCTATCTGATGGATTTCCTGACGCGCGAGATCTCGCGCTGCCGCCGCCATACCCGCCCGCTCTCGCTGCTGCTCTTCGACATCGACCGCTTCAAGCAGATCAACGACCGCTTCGGCCACTCCGCCGGCGATCACGTGCTGCGCACGATCGTGGAGGTCGCGCGCGAGGGCGTGCGCCGGGAAGAGTGCCTGGCGCGCTACGGCGGCGACGAGTTCGCCATCGTGATGCCCGAGACCGAGATCGCGGGGGCGCGCATCGTCGCGGAGCGGATGCGGGGCCGCGTCGAGTGCCACGCGTTCGAGGCGAGCGGCCGGGCGATCCCCGTCACGATCTCGGTCGGCGTGGCGACCCTCCGGCCCGAGACGGCAGACGCGGAAGCGATGCTCGCCGCGGTGGACGCCCAGCTCTACGCCGCGAAGCAGGCCGGCCGCAACGCCGCCGCCGGCTAGACGCGCACGCGGTGCGCCCCAGGCGAGGGAGATCCAGCCCGCGCGCCTGCGCGCATCCTGGACCCGATATGGGATAATCGGGCGTCCCAACCACGAACGGGATCGCCCATCGCATGGACTGCGCGAGCTGCGGGAGAGCGAACCGGGCGGGCGCGAAGTTCTGCGACGGTTGCGGGCGGCCGCTCACTGGCGCGCTGTCCGGCGTGCGGAACCGCGAGCTCGCCCGGAGCGCAGTTCTGTGACGCCTGCGGAGCGTCCCTGCTGGCAACGCCCTCCGGCGCCGGGGCGGCCCGCAAGATCGTCACGATCGTCTTCGCCGACCTGATCGGCTCGACGGCGCTGCACGAGCGCCTCGACGCGGAGTCCGCGCGCCGCTTCATGGACCGCTACTACGCGCGCGATGCGCGGGCGCCGTCGACGCGCACGGCGGCCGCGTCGATGCAGCTGCTCGGCGACGGCGTCCTGGCCGTCTTCGGCGTGCCGCGCGTGGCCGAGGACGACGCGATCCGCGCCGTGCGCGCCGCGGTCGGAGATGCAGCGCGCCTTCCGCGAGCTCGCCGACGAGCAGGCGGCCGCGGTCGGGCAGACTCGGCCTGCGCGTCGCGGTCAACACCGGCGAGGTCGTCGCGAGCGACGAGAACACGACGTCATCGGCGATCCGGTCAACGTCGCGGCGCGGCTCCAGCAGGAGGCGCGCGACGGCGACGTGGTGATCGGCGAAGCGACGCGGCGACTCGTCGGCGAGCTGGTGACGCTCGCGCCCCTCGGAAGCTTCGCGCTGAAGGGGCGGAGCGAGAGCGGTGGCGGCGTACCGCGTGGTGTCGCTCGAGCGGCCGGCGGGCGCGGCGGCGATCGCGTTCGTCGGGCGCGACGACGAGCTGCGCGCGCCTCACGGCGGTCTACGACGGCGCCGTCGCGGCGCCGCGCCGCTCGCCTCGCCGTGCTGCTCGGATCGCCCGGTCTCGGCAAGTCGCGCCTGATCGACGAGTTCGCGCGCCGCCTCGGCGACGCGGCGACGGTCTTGATGGCGCACTGCGACGCGGCCGGCGGCGCTACCTTCGCGCCGCTCGCCGAGGCGTTGCGCGCCCTGCTTCGCATCGACGACGCCGCGAGCGGCGACGCCTTGCGCGCGGCGATCGAGTCGGCGCTGCCGGCGACGATCCCGAGCGCGCGCCGCATCGCGAGCGGGGTTGCGGCGCTGCTCGCGGGCTCGCCGGCTTCGCCGGAGGAGATCTTCTTCGTCGTGCGCCGCCTGCTCGCCGCGCTTGCGGCCGCGCGGCCGGTGGTGCTCGTGATCGACGACCTCCAGTGGGCGGAGCCGCTGCTGCTCGATCTGATCGAGCATCTCGTGCAGTGGGGCAGCGGCGTACCGCTGCTCGTGCTCGCGGCCGCGCGACCCGAGCTGCGCGACACGCGCTCGTCGCTGGCGACGCCCGGCGGGCTCGTCGCCGACGTGGTGACGCTCGCGGGGCTCGACGCCGGCGCCGCCGACGCGACTCGCCGCGAACGTGATCGGCGCGGAAGCGCTGCCGGCCGCGATCGCCGGACGCGTGCTCGCCACCAGCGAGGGCAATCCGCTCTTCGTCGGCGAGCTGGTGCGCATGCTCGTGCACGACGGCGCGCTCAAACGCGAGGGCGATCGCTGGACGACGGGCGTCGCGCTCGCCGACGTCGAGATGCCGCCCACCATCCACGCGCTGCTCGCCGCGCGCATCGAGCGCCTGCGCCCCGAGGAGCGAACGCGTGCTCGAGCGGGCCGCGGTGATCGGTCGCCAGTTCTCGCGCGCTGCACTGGCCCACCTCCTGCCGCGCGAGTTCGGCGATCTCGACGCGCGGCTCGAATCGCTGCGGCGCAGCGAGCTGATCGAGTCCGACACCGGCTGGTTTCTCGGCGAGCCGGCGCTCCGCTTCCATCACGTGCTTGATCCGCGACGCAGCCTACCGGCGCCTGCTCAAGAACACGCGCGCGGAGCTGCACGGCCGCTTCGCCGACTGGCTCGAGACGCGCGTCGGCGGCGCCGTCGAGCACGACGAGACGATCGGCTGGCACCTCGAGCAGGCGCATCAGCATCTGCGCGAGCTCGGTCCGATCGACGCGCAGGGGCGGGCGCTCGGCGAGCGCGCTGCGCGTCATCTCGCGGCCGCGGGCCGGCGGGCGCTGGCGCGCGACGACCTGCCGCTCGCGGCAGGCCTGCTCGGCGCGCGCGCTCGAGCGGCTCGACGCTGCCGATCCGGCGCGCGCCGAGCTGGCGCTCGACTGGTGCGAGGCGCTGCTCTCGGCCGGCGACGTCGGCCCCGCGGCGAAGGCGATCGACGAGCTCGGCCGCTTCGCCGGCGACTCGGAGCGGCTGCGCGCATGGCACACCTGCTTCGCGGGACAGCTCGCCGTGCTCACGGATCCGCAGACGCTGCGCGCCACCGCGCGACGCGGTCGCGGCGGCCGCCGAGCGTTCTGACGTCGGCTGGCGACGCCGCCGGCGAGGCGAAGGCGTCACTCGGTGCACGCGCTCGCGCTCGCGCGCCTCGGCAAGATCGGCGCCTGCGAGGCGGCGCTCGACAAGGCGCTCGCCGCCGCGCGGCGCGCGCGCGACCGCCGGCGCGCGAATGCCGTGCTCGCCGGCGCGCCGCTCGCGGCGCTCTGGGGACCGAGCCCGGTCACGCGCGCGAGCGGCCGCTGCCTCGACGTCGTGCGCGTGCTGCGCATCACGCAGGGAGCGCCCGCGGTCGAGGCCGTCGCGCTTCGCTGTCAGGCCGTGCTCGAAGCGCTGCGCGGGCGCACCGATGCGGCGCGGCGCATGATCGCGTCCTCGCGGCGCCTGGTCGAAGAGCTCGGCATCACGCAGCGACTGCTCGAGGCCGACGTCTTCGCCGGCCTGATCGAGCTGCTCGAAGGGGACGCCGTCGCCGCCGAGCGCTGCCTGCGCGCCGCGTACGACGGGCTGCGCGATCACGGGCTCGGCATCGACGCGGCGCAGGCGGCGGCGCTGCTCGGCCGCGCGCTGCTCGCGCAGGGCCGCGCCGCCGAGGCCGAAGCGCTCAGCCACGAGAGCGAGGCGCTCGCGGGCGACGACTTCAAGGCGGCGATCAGCCTGGCGCGGCGTGCGCGCCGAGGCGCTGGCGCGGCGCGGCGAGCACGCGGCGGCCATCGCAGCTCGCGCGCGCCGCGGTCGAGATCGCCGCCGCGACCGATGAGCTGCTCGATCACGCCGACGCGCGGCATCGCGCTCGCGGCGGCGCTGCGCGCCGCCGGGCGCGGCGCCGAAGCCGACACCGAGAGAGCGCGCGCGATCGAGCTGTGGGAGGCGAAGGGCGCGACGCTGCTGGTCGAGCGTGCGCAGCGCGAAGCCGGATCCGGCGTTCGCCGCGAACCTCAGCCCGAAGTCTCCGCCGAATCGAGAGCCTCGGTTCCGCGCCGGGTGCGCGCGAATGGCGCGACGGCGTACGTGGCGCGTCTGCAAGCCGCGATCTCCGCGCGCGATGCTGCCGCGCTGCCGGGGTTGATCGCCGCCGACATCGCGACGATTCATCGCCCGACCGGACTGGTGTCGTACGACCGGAAGATTCCGATCGATTTCTGGAACGAGCTGCTGCGAGCGCGCGATCCGACGCTCGCGACGGAGATTCTCGCGAGCCTCGGTGACTCGCTCGCCCTGGTCCGACAGTCGTTCTCCGTCAGCGGACTCGCCGAGGGCGATAGCCCCGACGTCGGTCCGGTCGTCAAGGAGGAGGTGTCGCTGATCGAGGTCGACGCCAGCGGGCGCGCCAGCCGTCTCGAGATCCACGCCCCGGAACATCTGGGCGACGCCATCGTCCGCTTGTACGAGCGCTACGCGGAGCGGCTTCCGGACGGCTCCGCGCGCGCCAGCGCCGCGACGGCGGCCCGCTCTGCGGAGGCGATGCTCGGACCGCCCCAGATCGATCGCCTGGCCGAGGCCTTCGCGCTTGCGATCGAGGCCTCCGACGCGCGGTCGTTGGGGACGTGGGCGGCTCGCGGATCGGAAGCCGCGCTCCAGCACTTCCGGTCCCTGCTCGAGGTGGCCGACGACATCGCGATGCGCGAGTACGAGATCCTGCGTCTGGAGGAGGACGCCTTGCTCGTGCGCAGGACCCACTGCGGCACCGACCGCACGAGCGGCGGCGCCTACGAGCGAAGGTTTCTGATGCTCCTCGTCTTCGGAGCGGATGGCCGCATCACGCGGATCCAGTGGTTCGACCCCGACCGCGATGCCGACGCGCTCGCACGCTTCGACGAGCTGACGGCCGAGCGTTCCGCGAAGACCGCATCGCGGGTCAGCGACGAGTTGCAGCGTTCGCGGGAGCAACGAGATGGGGATGCGATCGTTGCACCCCACGCTCGCGGGCATCGCGTCGAGAACGCCGCGACGCGGTTCTGGGATCGGGGCTGGGAGCTGTGGGAGCAGCGCGACTGGGATCAGATCACGGCGCTCTACCCGGCGGGCTTCCGGAACATCGATCGCCAGCGGATGATGCAGATCGAAGTCGATCGGGATCGCTTCTTCGACACGGGCCGTCCGCTGTTCGAGATGTTCGATGCGCCGCCGTCGAAGCGGGTGCTCGCAACGCGGGGCGAGCGGCTGGCGCTCGCTCACTTCCATTGGGAGGGAAGCAGCGAGCTGGTGGGGCCCACCGAGTTCGAGTGGCTCGACCTGCTCGAGCTCGATGCCGGCGGCGAGCCCGCCCTGCTCGTCACGTTCGACCCCGACGCCCGCGAAGCGGCCTGGGCCGAGCTCGACGCGCGTCATCGCGCTGGCGAGGCGGCGCCGTACGCGCGCGTGTCGGCCGGGATGCAGGAGTTCAAGCGCGCCTTCACGGAGCGCGACTGGGACGCGCTCGCCGCGCGCTGCGCGCCCGATCTCGTCGTCCACGATCACCGGCTACTCGGCTGGGAGACGCTGCACGGCCCTGCCGCCTACCTCGAAGCGCTGCGCTCGCTGGTCGATCTCGCGCCGGATACCCAGCTACGCATCGACCACGCGTCGATCTGCGAGAGCGGCTACCTCGTCGTCACCGTCTGGGAAGGAACCCGCGAGGGCGGCGCCTACGAGGCGCCGAGCCTGATGGTCGCGGAGCTCGATGCGCAGAGCCTGGTCCGCCGCTTCGATCAATACGACCTCGAGCGGCTCGCTCATGCATCGGCGCGCTTCGACTCGGTTCGCGCGGGGGCTGAGGGCGATCCGCTCGCCGGGCTGATGAAGCCGAACGCAGCGACCGCGGCGATGGATCGGCTTCAGGCGGCGTTCGCGGCGCGCGACTGGGCCGGCCTACGCAGCGTGCTCGCGACGGATGCGAAGATCGAGGACCGGCGTCGACTCGCCCTGATCTCGGGCGACGCCGAGTGGGCCGTCACTGACATGCAGCGAATCGCCGAGGAGGCGCCGGACGTTCAGCTCACGCGCAAGCTCGTCGCCGCCCACGGCGATCGCCTGGCGCTCGAACGCTTCCTGTGGCGCGGCGGACCCGCTGGAGGCCGGTTCGAAGTCGAGTATTTCGGCCTGAGCGAGGTCGATGAAGCGGGCCGGATCGCATCCCTGATTGCGTTCGACCTCGACGCCGAGAGCGCCGCCCGGAACGAGGCTCGGGCTCGCTCGATCGCTGGCGCCGACGCCTCGCCCGCGCGTTTCGAGCCGCTGCGCCCCAACCCGCTGCGCATCCCGCCGAACGCAGCGGCGCGGGCGCTCGATCGCTGGCAAAAGCATACCGAGGCGCGCGACCTCGAGGCGGTGGCGGAACTGCTCGCGCCGTCCTTCGCCTTCGAAGACCGTCGCCGACTCGTCCGCGATTCTGGAGATCGCGAGAAAATGCTCGCGAGCGTTCGCGTGGCGATCACCTCGGGGGCCAGCCTGTCGCAAACCCTGCTCGCGACGGCGGGCGATCGCCTCGCGCTCGTGCACCAGAACTTCGCGCTCTTCGACGGCGCCAGACGCTTGTCCGAGATCGAGACCCTGCTGGTCGCGGAAGTCGACGCGGAGGGCCGCGTCGTCGCGACCGTCGGCTTCGACCCGGACGATCGCCGCGGCGCTGGCAGCGAAATGTTCGAACGTCTCGCCCAGGGCGACGCGGCGCCGTCGGCGTGGATGACGTGGTGGCGGATGATCGGTCGCGCGCTGCTCGCTCACGATCTCGCTAGCGTGCGGGCTGCGCTACCCGCTGACTACGTGTTTCACGACCGCCGGCGCACGGGCGCCGGCCGGCTCGAGGGCGCAGACACCTACGTCGGGTGGCTCGCCGCGCTGTACGAGCAATCGCCCGATGCCGTCATCGAGCCGCTCTACTTCGCCGCGGTGGAGACGCACGGCACGCTCGCGGTCGGCCACACCTTCGGCACCCTCGCCGCCGGCGGCGCGTTCGAGAACGTCTTCGTCCAGCTCCTGTGCAGCGGAGAAAACCTCATCGTGGAGCTCTTCGAGCTCGACGACCTCGAACCCGCGCGCGCGCGCTTTGCGGAGCTGCGACCCGACCCGTTGCGGATTCCGGCGAACGCCGCGACGCGGGCCTGCGATCGCTGGCTGGAGTGCATCGTGGCCGCGGACTGGGATGCTCTGCGGGCGCTCTGCGCGCCGATCGTATTCGAAGATCGCCGTCGCCTCAACCGCACCAGCGGTGCTTACGACATGATCCTCACAAGCAGCCAGGTGATCGCCAAGCTCGGGGGACGCGCTGTGCGCAGCGTGCTCGCCACCTCGGGCGATCGGTTGTCGCTCGAGCGCGTCCTCTGGACAGCAGATGATGCAGGAGCGGTCTCCGAGGTCGAGACACTCCAGATCACGGAAGTCGACGCCGCGGGCCATGTCGTTGCAGCCATCGTCTTCGAGCCGGACGATCGCCGCTCCGCGTTCGACGAGTTGCAGGGTCGCTTCGCCGCCGGAGAGGCGGCTGCCACGGGCGGGCAGGCTCCGGTTGTCGCGCTCGTCCAGGCGTTCACGCGCCATGACTGGGATGCGCTGCGGGTTTGTCTGGCTGACGATGCGGTCGTGCACGACCACCGCAAGCTCGGCGTCATGGGTGCGCTTTCCGGCGACGACTGGATCGAGTCGCGAAGAGTGCTGGCGGATCTGGCTCCCGACGTGGGGGAGGAGACGCTCCGGATCCTTGCCTGGAACCGTCGGGGTCGCGTGTCGGTGGGGCGTTTGTTCGGTGTCGCTCGGGACGCCGGCCCGTTCGAGATCCTCTTCATCGGGGTCTATCTGACCGGCGCTGATCGCGTCGATCGCTACGAGTTCTTCGACGTGGGTGACGCCGACCGGGCAGTCGCGCGCTTCGAGGCGCTGTGCGCCGGGCCCGGCTAGGCCCGCCAGGCCGCGAGCTCGGCTCGCTCCGCCTCGCGACGGCCCGCCTCGAGGCCCAGGCGCACGGCGTCGGCGCGCTTCTTCGGATCCATGAAGTCGAGTCCGAGCACGCGCGCGTCCTCGCGGGAGGGCGTCACGAGCGCGACTTCGACTCCGGCCTCGCGCAGCTCCGCGACCTCGGCATCGAGCATCTGGAACATCAAGCGGGCAAGCCCGGCATTGCCGCGCACCAGGGGAGCCAACACCAGAACATGTTGTGCGCCGCTCTTGCGCGCGAGATCGGCGCTGGTGCCCGAGCGAACGCCGCCGTCGACGTAGCGACGCCCCTCGATCGAGACGGGGGCGAAGATCCCGGGGACGCAGCACGACGCCGCGACGGCGCGCTCGAGCGGGACGCCGCTCGCCGCTTCGAATACCCGCAGCTCGCCGCTCTGCGCGTCGACGGCGGTGACGCGCAGAGCCGCCGGCCAGCTCGCGCTTGCGAGCTCGCGCGCGAACCAGGCGACCGAGCGCTCCTCCGGCGGTGTCGGCGCCGCGAGCGCCAGCGCGCCGAGCTCGCGCGCCTGCTCGGGCCCGACTCTCTCGAAGGCCATCCAGATGCGGAAGATCCGCGCGAGGGTCGCCGGATCGGGCGCAGGGCCGCGGGCGCCGCGGCTCGCGTCGGGCGGCGCCGCCTGCTCGGCGGCGATGGCGGCGAAATCGCGGCCGCCCGCGAGCCAGGCGCCGACCAGCGAGCCCGCGGACGTGCCGATCACCTCGTCGGCGTGCGCGAGCCGCACGCCGCGTTCGGCCAGGCCCGCGATCACGCCAGCCTCCCAGGCGATCCCGACGACGCCTCCGCCTCCGAGCACGAGCGAACGCTTCGACATCGCAGCGGGTTCTACCATGGGCGCGAACCAAGGGGAGCGAAGACCGCAAGCGAAGCGCGCAGCGAGCCGCAGGCGAGCGAAGTTCCGTGACTTGCAAGCGAAGCGCGCAGCAAGCCGCAGGCGAGCGAAGTTCCGCGACTTGCAAGCGAAGCGCGCAGCGAGCCGCAGGCGAGCGAAGTCAAGACTAACTCGCCGCGACGCCGCCGAGCGGCCCCGAGCGCTCCGCCGACGTGGCGTCGAGCGGCGCGCCGCGTGAGACCGCGCGCGCGCAGCGCACCGCGGCGCCGCCGAGCCGCGCGATGCGGGCGTCACCGAAGGGGCCGCCGGCCACCTGATTCGTCACCATCGCGACGGCAAGCCTCTGTTCGGGATCGCACCAGGCGCCCGAGCCGCCGTAGCCGAAGTGGCCGAAGCCGGTGGCGAGGCGCCCGCGCGTCGTGAACGCGCTGTGGTAGCCGAGCCGCCAGTGCATCGGGATCTGGAGCACGCGATCGCGCCCGCGCGTCTGCACCTGCGACGCGCGCGCGACGGCGCGGCGCGACAGCACGCGCACACCATCGAGTGTCCCGCCCTCGGCGAGCATCGCGTAGAGGCGCGCGAGCGAGCGCGCCGTGAAGAGGCCGTTCGCGGCGGGGATCGGGGTGTCGAGGATGCGCGGGTCCCACAGCAGCTCGCTCACGTC
Organism: uncultured delta proteobacterium; assembly: GCA_963785985.1. Lineage (GTDB taxonomy): Bacteria > Myxococcota_A > UBA9160 > UBA9160 > SMWR01 > DATBRV01. The sequence goes on from CAWAXD010000007.1 coordinate 168,449, forward strand.
GCCCGGCAGGAGCGAGTCCTGGATCAGCAGCGGGGAGACCGGGATGCCGATCGCGCGGGTCGTGCGTTCGAGCGCGGACATCAGTCGCCGCGATCCGATCAGCCCGACCATGCCGCCGCGCTTCGGACGGATCAGCGCTGCGGCGCGTTGCTTGGCCTCGGCGGGCGCTCCGATGTAGCAGCCGTCGAGCCCGAGCGGCTCGGCGAGGAGGCTGCGCACCGCGTCTCCGACCGGCTGCCCCGTCACGCGGCGCACGAGCTCGCCGGCGAGCCAGCCGAAGGTGAAGGCGTGATAGGCGGAGTGCCCTCCCGGCGCGAGCCGCGGCGAGGCGTCCGCGAGCGCCTCCGTCATGTAGTCCCAGTCGAGGATGCGGTCGGGCCGGTCGAGCAGCGGGCGGATCTGGGGCAGGCCGGCCCGGTGCGAGAGCACGTCGCGCACCGTGATCGACGCCTTGCCCGCCTGGCCGAACTCGGGCCAGTGCCTGGCGACGCGATCCTCGTACGAGATGCGGCCGCGATCCGCGAGCACGTGCAAGGCCGTGGCGACCACGCCCTTGGTGGTCGAGAACGACATCGCCATCGTGTCGGAGGTCCAGGCGTGGCCGGCGGCGTCGCGCTCGCCGGCCCACAGATCGGCGACCTTGCGGCCCCGGTGGTAGACGCAGACGGCGGCGCCGCCCCCCCGCCGCGGCGCACCTGCTGCTCGAGCACGCGCGCGAGGGGCCAGAACCCCGGCTCGACGGTGCCGTCGATCAACCTGCGTCCCGCGCTCGCTTCCGCATTCGCAGCCTGCTTCTTACACCTTTGCGAGCGGCTTTCCAAGCCCCCCGCCAGGCCGGCAAGTCCCTGTCCTTTGACTGTTTCTTGATCGTGGCCTGAATCGGCTGGCCAGCGCATGGGTGTATTACTCAACACGCCCGCGGTTGGGCCTCGGAGTGTGCGCCAGGGTTATGGGGGGCGAAGCCAAGGTACTGCTCGTGGACGATCGGGCGGAGGCGCGCGCGCTGGTGGCGAGCGACCTCTGCCAGGCCGGCCTCGCGGTGGTCGAAGCGCGCGACGGTGTCGAGGCCTGGAATCGCTTCCGGACGGAAGCCCCCGACCTCGTCGTGAGCGATCTGCGCATGCCGCGCGCGGATGGCATCGAGCTCTTGCGCCGCATCCGCGGCATCTCGAGCGTGCCGGTGATCCTGCTCACGGCGTACGCCGACGTCGCGACGGCCGTCGAGGTGATGAAGGGAGGCGCGCAGGAGTTCTTCACGTTCCCGGAAGATCTCGAGCGCATGATCGCGCGCGCGCGCGAGCTGGCGCTCGCCGCCGCCGCGCGGCCGGAAGACGAGCGGCTCGCGCAGTGGATCGCGGGGCGCAGCCTCGCCATGCGCCGCGTTCGCGAGCGCATCCGCGCGCTCGCGGGCCTGCGCGTGCCGGTGCTCGTGCGCGGCGAGCCCGGCAGCGGGCGCGACCAGGTGGCGCGCGCGATCCATCTCTGTGGCGGCAGCGGCGACGCGCCCTTGCTGACGCTGCGCGCGGGCAGCGCTGCCCCCGCGCCGCGCATCGCAGCCGGGGGCGCCTTCTTCCTCGACGAGATCAGCCGCTTCTCCGCGTCCGAGCAGGCGCACTGGTTCGAGCGCCTGCGCGGCGCCGAGACGGAGGCGGTGGGCTCGCCGCGCGTGCTCGCCTGCTCCTGCGACGATCTGATGGAGCGCGCGCGCGAGGGAGTCTTCCACGCGGGGCTCGCCGAGAAGCTGCAGCGCTTCGCGATCCAGCTCCCCCCGCTGCGCGAGCGCCTCGAGGACGTCGCGCAGCTCGCGCCGCTGCTCGCTGCGCGGATCGGCGCGGCGATGGGGCGCCCCGCCGTGCAGCTCGATCGCGGCGCGCTAGCGCTGCTGCGCGAGCAGCAGTGGCCGGGCAACGTGCGCGAGCTCGCGAGCGCGCTCGAGCGACTCGTGGCATTCTCGCCGCGCGGCACGATCACGCGCGAGCGGGTGCGCGAAGTGCTCGGCGAATCGCCCGACAGCGTGGATTCGCTGCGGCTGCGCCGCGAGCACCAGCAGCGCGAAGAGCTCGTCGCGCTGCTCGCCGCCTGCCGCGGCAACCTCGCGGAGGTGGCGCGCCGGCAGGGACTCTCGCGCGGCGCCGTCATCTACCGCGCGCAAAAGCACGGTCTGCTCCCCAAGCCGCGGTCGGGCAGGGGTCCGTGCTCGTCCTGATGCGCGCCGCCTTGCGCGCGCCGCGCTTCGCCGTGGCCGTCGTGCTCGCGCTCACGCTCGCGCTCGGAGCGGGTGGACTGCGGCTGCGCAGCGATGCGGGCTTCCGCGCCTACGTCGGCGCTGCGCATCCGGCCGTGCGCGCCTTCGATGCCTTTCTCGCGCGGTACGCCGGCGGGCTGCCGATCGCGGTGGTCTGGAGCTGCGCGCAGGCGCGCGTCTGCACGAGCGTGTTCGATCCGTCCGCGCTCGCAATGGCTCACGCCGTCGCCGCCGCGCTGCAGGCGACGCCGGGCGTGCGCGCGGTGAGCGGCCCTGCGACGAGCCCGCTGTGGGTTCCGACACCCGAGGGTGTCGCCGTGCGCAGGCTCGTCGAGGCCGGTCGCCCGGCGGCCGATCGCGAGCGCCTGGCCGAGCGCGCGAAGCTCGATCCGCTCTGGGTCGGGAGCCTGATCTCCGCCGACGCCGACGTGGGCGCGCTCGTGATCGAGCTCGAGTCGTCGGAGAGCGCCGCGAGCACCGCGGTGCTGCGCGCCCTGCAGGCGAGCCTCGCGCCGTGGGAAGCGCGCGGCTTCACGTTTGCGCTGGTGGGCGACCCGGTCGAGTTCGTCGTCGCCGGCGGCGATCTCGAGGCGGACTCCCGGCGCCTGGTGCCGCTGATCGTGGCGTCGATCGGCGCGCTGCTGTGGCTGCTGTTTCGCAGCTTTCGCGTGGCGCTCGCGTCGTTCGCCGCGATCGGCATCGCCGTGGTCTGGTCGCTCGGACTGATGGGTTGGCTCGGTTGGCCGCGGACGGCCGTGACGCAGGCGCTCGCGCCTTTCATCGTGGTGGTCGGCATCTGCAATGCGGTCCACCTGGTCGTGCGCCACGCCTCGGAGCTGGGTGGCGCGGGCGGCGTCTCGCGCGCGAGCCGCGAGGCAGCGATGCTCGCAGCGGCGCGCGACGTCGGCAGCGCGTGCTTCATCGCTTCGGCCACGATCGCCGCCGGCTTCGCGTCCTTCGCGACCGGCGGGGCACTGTGCTTCCTCCACTTCGGCGTGATCGCGGCGTTCGGTGTGATGGCCGCGCTCGCCTTGTGCTTCTCGCTCCTGCCGGTGTGCCTCGTGCGGATTCCGCAGGGCGGCGCCTGGCTGGCGGCGGCAAACCTCGCCTGGGGCCGCGCGCTCGAGCTGGTGGTCGCCGGCGCAATCCGGCGCTCCCGGCTGGTGCTCGGCGGAACCTTCGTGCTGTGCGCCGTCGCCGGCGTGGGCCTTGCGAGGTTGCGTGTAGAGGTCGACGTCTATCACCTCTTCGGCGAGGAGACGCGCGTCGTGCGCTGGATCCGTTTCGTCGAGGAGCGCCTGCGCAAGCCCGACACGCTCGACGTCGAGCTGACGTTTCCGGAATCGAGGCAGCTCGAAGATCCGGAGGTGCTCGCCGCCCTCGTGAACCTCTCGCGATCGCTGGGCGCGCTGCCGGGGCTCGGCCCGGCGCGTTCGCTGCTCGACCCCCTCGCCTGGCTGAACCGGGTCCTGCACCGGGACGCTCCCGCCTTCGAACGCCCCGCCGACAGCGCGGCCGGCAATGCGGAGCTGCTGCGCCTGCTCGCGCGCTACGACCCGCAGGCGCTCGCGCGCTGGGTGAGCCGCGACGCGCGACACGCCCGTGTGGAGGTCGAGGTCGAGGCGGGTACGCAGAGCCAGGGCGAGAGCCTGCTCGCGCGCGTGCAGCAATTGCTGGGCGCGGATTCCCTCCGCGATTTCCGCCCCGAGATCAACGGCCCCGTGAAGGTCTTCGTGCAGATGGTGGACGAGGTGCAGCGCACGCAGCTCGCGAGCTTCGCTCTCGCGACGCTGGTGGTGGCGGGCATGGTCGCGATCTTCTTGCGCTCGCTGTCCTGGGCGCTCGCGGCCATGTTGCCCACGCTGTTTCCGGCGCTCGCGACGCTCGGAGCGATGGGCCTGGCGGGCGTCTACCTCGACATCGGGACCGCGATGATCGCGGCCGTCGTGCTCGGCATCGCAATCGACGACTCCGTGCACCTGCTCACGCAGTATCGCCGCCGCCTGGCCGGCGGCAGCGAGCCGTGCGAGGCGATTCGCGCGGCCGTGCTGCACGTCGGCCGCGCCGTGGTGACGACCTCGCTCGCGCTCTCGCCCGGCTGCTTCGTGCTGACGCTCTCGTCGTGGGAGAGCGTCGCGAGCTTCGGCTTTCTCTCCGGCCTCGCGATTCTCGTGGCAGGGGTCGCCAACCTCGTGATCCTGCCGGCGGTGATCGCCGCCGGGGCGCGGTTCGAGCGCCCGAGGACCGCGTGACGGCCGCGCGCCGTCGCCGGCTGCTCGCCAGCCTGGCCGCGACGCTGCCGGTGTTCGCGGCGCTCGCGCTGGCGGGCCGCGAGCTGCTCGCGCCGGCAGAGCCGGGCTTTGGCTGCCGCGTGCTGCGCAACGGCGCGGTGCCGTGGCTCGGGAGCCCGGGCGCGGGCTGCCCGCTGCGAGCCTACGACCGCGTGCTGGCCGTCGAGTTCGCGGGCGACGTGCGGCAGGGCGACGCGGCAGCCGAGCTGCGGCGGGTCGCCGCGAGCGCCCCCGCGGCCGTGCGCGTGCTCGTCTCGCGCGGCGACGAGGTCGCATGGCTCGCGCTCGCGCTGCGCGCCGACGATCGGACGCGCCGCGCCGGTCGCCTCGCCGCCGCCGGCCTGCTCGCGGCCGCGCTGCTCGGCACGGCCCTCGCGATCCGCTGGGGCTCCACGGCGCCCGCGGCGACGCCCTTCCTGATGCTGAGCGCGAGCGTCTCGCTCGCGTCGATCACGGCGTTGTGTGGAGGCGCTTCGGAGGAGCTTCAGATCCTCGGGGCGATCGGGAGCGGCTGCGTGCCGCCGGCGCTCGTGCACCTGGCCCTCAGCTTCCCTCGCGAGCGCGAGATCGTGCGTCGCCATCCGGCGCTCCTGCACGCGGTGCACGCGCTCGGCGCGCTGCTGTGTGGCATCTGCGTCGTCAATCTCGAGCGCTCGGCGGCGGTCTGGATGCTCGCGGACCGGGCGCTCGCGATGCTCGCGGTGCTCGCCTGGGCGATGCTCGTGGTGGTCTGCGTCGTGGCGGTGCGCGAGTCGGCTTCGGCGCTCGAGCGCGCGCGCGCGAAGGTGCTGCTGTGGGGCACGCTCGCGGTGGCGGCGGTCCCGCTCGCCATCGCCGGCGGCGCGCGCGAGCGCTCGCTCGGTCTGTTCAGCATCGCCGCCGGCCTGTTGCCGCTGCCGGTCGGCTACGCGATCGCGCGCTACCGGCTCTTCGACCTCGGGCTCGCGGTGCGCCGCGGCATCGCCTACCTGCTCTACGCCAGCATCGCGAGCATCTGCGTCGGCGCGGGCTTCGGGATCGGCGCGCGCCTGCTCGGCGCGCCGGTCCCCCTCGGCGATCCGGTGTCGCTGCTCGCGCTGGCTTGCGTCTGCTTTCTCGCCGGGGAGCCGCTGCGCGCGCGGCTGCGCAAGAAAATTGACGGCTGGCTCTCGCCGAGCACCTCGCGCATGCGCGCCGTGCTCGATGCGCACGCATGCGGCATCGCGCAGCTGCTCGATCCCGACGCCTGCGCGCGCCGGCTGTGCCAGACGCTGCGCGAGGGGCTCGAGGCCGAGTCGGTCTGCGTGTTCCTCGCCGCCGGGCGGGGCTGGCGACTGGTCGATGCCCACGGCACCTCGGCCCCGCTCGCGGCCGCCAGCGCCGAGGCTGCCGCGCAGCAGCTCGGCGACACGGATCTGCTGCACCTTGCGGACGAGGAGCGGCATCGCTCGCTGGCTTGTGTCGGGCTCCGCGGGCTGGGGCTCGAGGTCGCGGCGCGGCTGGGCAGCGGAGCCGACACGCTCGGCGTCGTGCTGCTCGGCCGCTCGCGCACGCGGCTGCCGTACTCGAGCGCACACCTCGCGTTCCTGCGTTCGGTGCTCGCTTTGACCGCCGTGGCCACGCATCGCGCGGGTCTCGCTCGCCAGCTGCTGGTGGCCGAGCGCTTTGCCACGCTCGGGCGTGTCGGAGCCGGGCTGGTCCACGATCTGGGCAAGCCGCTCGGCGTGGTCGAGCGGCTCGCGGCGCGCCTGCACGAGCGCATCCCGGAGGCCGAGCGTGTGCAGCGCGACGCGCGCACGATCGCGACGCTGGCGGGCGAGATGCGCGCCTCCCTGCGCGCGTTTCTCGGAGCGGCCGAGCCGGGAGCGGGCCCCGAGAGCGAGCTCGCGATCGACGCGATCGTCGACCGCGCGATCCGCTCGGTGGCGAGCGGGCGAGCCTCCGCGCGCGTCGCCGTGCGGCTCGCGCCCGGCCTTCCGCCGCTGCGCGCGGGCGGCGACGAGCTCGTGCGCGTGCTCGCCAATCTCGTCGACAACGCGCTTCAGGCCAGCGCCCCGGCGGACGTCGTGAGCGTGGTTGCGGTCGAGGCAGCGGAATCGCTGTGCATCGAGGTCAGCGATCGGGGCTGCGGCATGGACGCGGCGGTCGCGGCGCAGGCCTTCGAGCCCTTTTTTACGACGCGCGGCGCGAGCGGGGGCAGCGGTCTGGGCCTCTCGCTGTGTCGCGATCTGGTCGGCGGACTCGGGGGATCGATCGAGCTCGATTCCGCCCCGGGCGTCGGGACGCGGGTGCGCGTGGCTCTGCCGCTCGCACCCCGCGGAGCGCAGCATGCGGCTTGACGCCGGGCTCGGCAGCGGGGCGCAGACGCTCATCCAGCGGGCGAAAAAAAACCTCGCCGGGCGTGACACCTTTTGCGCGGGTCGGCCACTTCCCTGGCATAAAACTGAATATCCCCTTCCCAGGGAGGCTCGGAGCTGCAAACGCGGTTTCGAGCCTTTCCCTTTGCAGGGATCGGTTCCGTCGAGTCAGTCGACTTCGCTCGCCTCTGGCTCGCTGCGCGCGGCCTTGCCAGTCGACTTCGCTCGTCTGCGGCTCGCTGCGCGCGGCCTTCGGCCGCTTGCCGCTCGCAGGGGAAGCCTTGCGATGCGCTTCTGATAGCTTTGCAGCGATGCCGCTCGCCCCGGACAGCCTCGAGCGCCTCGTTCCGGATGCGCTCGAGCCGGGAGACGCCACCGGCCACGCGACGCTGCGCCTGCACCTCGAGCGCTACGCATTCGCGGCGCGCTGCCTCGCGCCCGGCCGCGTGCTCGACATCGCCTGCGGCGTTGGGTACGGGACGCGGCTGCTCGCGGACCGCGGCGCCGGCGTGCGCGGCGTGCTCGGGGTCGATCGCAGCGAGGCCGCCGTCGCCTACGCACAGACGCGTTATGGCGGCGCGGGCGTCGCGTTCCAGGTCGCCGACGCCTTCGCGTTCCGCGACGCCGAGGGCTTCGATTCGATCGTTTCGCTCGAGACGATCGAGCACCTGGAGGATCCGGGCCGCTTTCTCGCCGGGCTCGTCGCGATGCTGCGGCCCCGCGGCGTGCTGATCGCCTCCGTCCCCACGACGCCGTCGGTCGACGTGAACCCCCACCACCGCCACGATTTCAACGAGCGCGGCTTCCGGCGCATGCTGACGGCGCTCGGCCTCACGCCCTTCGATGCCTTGCGCCAGGTGCAGCCCGTGCCGCTCGGCGCCGTGCTCCGGCGCAGCGAAGCGCGCATGAGCGATCTGCGCCCGCATCTGCTGGCGTATTACGCGCGCCACCCGGGATCCGCGCTGCGCCGGCTCTGGTCGACGCTGCGCTTTGGCCTCGCGAACCACTACCTCACCCTCGCCGCGCGCAGGGACTAGCGGGATGGCTCGCGCGCTCGCGGCGGCGCGCCCGTCACGGCTTGGGTTGCTCTCGCGATTCCTGGATGGCTTCTCGACTGGCGCCGGTGCCGATCCAGCCGCGGCGCCGGAAGACCACGACCATCGCCACCGCGATTCCGATCATCAGGATCCAGAGAGCGGGGTAGGCCCAGCGTGTCTCGAGCTCGGGCATGTAGCGGAAGTTCATGCCGTAGACGCCGACGATGAACGTGAGCGGAATGAAGATCGTCGAGATCACGGTCAGCACGCGCATCACCTCGTTCAAGCGATTGCTGATGCTCGAGAGGTGGACCTCCATCAGGCTCACGGCCATCTCGCGGAAGCTCTCGACGAGGTCGAGGATCTGGACCGCATGGTCGAAGGTGTCGCGCAGGTAGACACGGGTCGCGGACGTGATGAAGCGGCTCTCGCCGCGCAGCAGCGAGTTGATGGCATCGCGCTGCTGCCAGAGGATGCGGTGGAAGTTCAGAAGCTGGCGCCGGATCACGTGGATCGCGCCCGCGTTGCGCTCGATCTTGCCGGCGATGACCCGTTCCTCGACGTCCTCGAGCGCGTCTCCCAATGACTCGACGATCGGGTAGTAGCCGTCGATCAGCGTGTCGAGCAGGGTGTAGGCGAGGAAATCCGCGCCCATCTGGCAGATCAGCGAATTGCTGCGGATGCGCTGGCGCACGGGATCGAACACGTCGCGCTGGCCCGACTGGAAGCTGATCACCCAGTGCGAGCCGATCACGAGGCTCACCTGCTCGGTCTCGATCTCCTTCCCGTTGAGCTGCGCCATGCGGCACACCAGGAACTCGTGGTGCTCATAGGTCTCGGCCTTCGGCCGTTGCGGCGTGTTCACGGCGTCGGCGAGCGCGAGCGGGTGGATCTCGAAGATCTCGCCGATCCGGCGCAGTGACCGCTCGTCGCCGATCCCCTCGATCTCGACCCAGGTGACCGTGTCGCTGCCCCGATAGCGCGCGAGCTCCTCGACGTTGCCGACGTCGCGCTCCTCGAGCTGCGGCCCGCGGAAGTCGAACACGTGGATGCGCAGCGGCCCGCCGCCCTCCGCGATGGCCATGGCGCCCGCGTGCGCTCCGGCCGGCGGCCGGCGCTTGTGGTGTCGGCGTCGCCGCCGCCGCGCGTTCACCTCCGCCATGGGCCGCCCGCCTCCGGTCCCGATGCATAGCGCACCGGGGGTCGGCGCCGTGGGACTGTCCGGCGCCGCGCTGCCGTGCGATAACTCCGGGTGAACCCCGAAGGAGGTCCTCGTGATCGCGGTGACGGCAACCCTCAAGGCCAAGGCAGGCAAGGAACAGGAGCTCACGCGAGTGGTGCAGGCGCTCGCGCAGAAGGTTCGAGCGAACGAGCCCGATTGCAAGCTGTACCAGCTGGCGCGCTCGAAGAACGATCCGGCGCTCTTCGTGCTGATCGAGCGCTACACGAACGATGCGGCGCTCGCGCGCCACTCGAACACGGATTATTTCAAGGCGGGGATCGGCGAGATGATGGCGCTGGTCGATGGCCGCCCGGAGATCCGCCTCTTCGACGAGCTCTTAGCGGGGCCCGGCGCGGGCGACCCGCGCCACCCGCACTTCGCTCGCCTGCGGCTCGCTGCGCGCTTCGCTTGCTCTAGCGGGGCCTGGCGCGGGCTCAGTCCTTGGCTTGCGCCTTGGCGAGCTTCTTGCGATCGCGTACGTGTCGGCGCCGCACGCGGTTCTTGTGCTGCTTTCGCTTCTGCTTGCTCTTGCTGTTGGCCACGGTCTCCTCCTCGAAGCGGGCGGAGACTAGCTCTCGAGGATCTCCGTGACCACGGTGCCCATGGCGTGGGCCTCGTCGTGGTGGAGCGACTCCACCGCCGGAAGATCGGCCACCACCTTCTCGAGCTGCTCGGCGATCTGCGCGTGGACCTCGTCGAAGACCAGCGCCATGCCTTCCGCGCCGTCGTCGCGCGTGACAGTCGCCCAGACCAGGAACGGCTCCTGATCCGCCGCGCCGTAGATCGCGAGGTGGAGCCGGTCGCCGACCTCAAGGCCCGAGAAGCGCTCGACGCGCATGCCGCCCTGTGAGAGGTCGCGCGCGACGAGCACGCGCAGCGCGCGGGTCCCGAAGGCGGGCACCTTCTTGTCGTAGGCGCCGCGCTGGTTGCGGCGGCGGTCGCGGCCCGCCCCCGCCCGCGAAGCCTGCTTCTGTTTCTGCTTCGCCTTCGACTTCGGCTCCGCGCGCGTCGGCTCGGGGTCCGGATTCACGCGCACGTCCACCTCGAGATCGATGCTCATGCGCGGGTCGTCGCCGGCCAGCTCCGGGTCGGGCAGCGCCGGCACCGCGACTTCCCCGGCGGCCGATTGCAGCATCGCCGGACCCTGCGCGCGCTCCTCGAGCAGCCACTCGAGCTCCTGGCGCACCTCGGCCGACACGTCCTCGAACATCACGCCCGCGCTATAGGGGCCGTCGGGCCCGAGGTTCTCGTCGAGGCTCATGCGGATGATGCGGCCGCGCAGCGTGAGGGCCTCGCTCGCGCCGAGCGCCTGCGGAATCTGGAGCGTGATGCGCTTGCCCGGCTCGAGGGCGTAGCGCGAGAGCAGTCGGCAGCCGCGGCTCGATAGATCCGCGAGCGTCGCGCGGCGCGGGAGCATCCCCGTGCGGAAGGAGATCTCGAAGCCGACGGGCACGCGCGGCTCGCGCCGGCGCTCGTCGCCCGTGTAGAGGCAGTGCAGGAGCAGCAGGCGCAACGCTTCTGGGTGTACGGGGCGGCGCACCAGATAGTCGAAACCGATCTCGCGCATCTTCGCGCGCAGGGTGTTCGAGTCCTCGTTCACCACGACGATGCGGGTGAGCGCGTCGCCGGCGGCATCGCCGCGCGCGGGAAGACGCACGGCATCGATGCGCCGCGGCGTGGAGATCAGCAGGCGGGTCGGCGGGGGCGTGTTGCGCGCGATGGCGCCGCCGCGCACGCGCCCGTAGGCGATGCGCAGGTCGTCGAGAATCTCCTGGACGTCGTCGAGCTCGCCATCGTCGAGAAGTAGCACGGCTACCGGTCGACCCATCGAACGCTCCCAGCGGGCGCCGACCCGAGGCCGGCGGCTCCCCTCAGAGTCGTCCGATCCGGCCCTCATCTGTAGGGTCGAGTTGCACTGCGGAGGCGGTTGCAGTGTCGCGCGATTCGTACAGTGGGGGCGCTGCTCCCGAGCTCCACCACACCCACGCGAGCGCCGTGAACGCGAAGCTGCCGCCGAGGCCGATCGCCGCCGCCGGCGGTATCGCGAGCTGCGGCAGCCAGGCCGACAGCAAGACCGCGCAGACGTTGTTGGCCGTGTGGCACAAGATCGCCGGGCGCACGCTCCCCGCGACGTGACACAGTGTCCCCAGGTAGAGGCCCAACAGCGCCGCGAAGCCGGCGTGCACGGGATCGACGTGCAGCGCTCCGAAGAAGAGCGCCGCGAGCGCCACGGCCGCGGGCGCGCCGAGGCTCGGCGCGAGCCCGCGCTGCACCAGCCCCCGACACAGGAGCTCCTCGGCGATGCCCGGCGCCAGACCGATGCCGAGCAGCGAGAGCACGAGCGAGCGGCCACGGACTCCGTCGAGCGCGGCTTCGAGCTCGGCCAGCGCGCCGTGCTCGCCGAGCCCGAAGAGGTCGACCACGGCGTCCAGGCCGAAGGAGAAGGCGACGGTGCCGAGCACGAGCAGCGCGAGCCGGCGGATCGGGAGGCGGCCCGCACGCAGGCCGAGGCGGTCGCTCGGGCGCCGCGCCGAGAGCGTCGCGCCGGCGAATGCGAGCAGCCCCAGGAAGAGCTCGAAGCCGAGCCCGCGGATCGCGAACTCCTGCGCCTGGTTCTGCGCGGCCTCTGGCGCCAGCGCGCACGTCGACGCCCCCGCGCTCGCCGCGAGAGCCGTGATCAGCAAGGCGGCCTGCCAACGCTGGCTCTGCACGCCTGCCAGCGTACCTGGCGGGGGCGCGACTTCGCTCGCTTCCGGAGCGCGCTAACTTCGTTGCATGAGCTCCCTGGCGCCGACCTTCCTCGTGGCGATGCCGCAGCTCCTCGACCCGAATTTCCGTCGGACGGTCGTGTTGCTCGTCCACCACGACGAGGAGGGCACTTTCGGGATCGTGCTGAATCGCAGCACCGAGATCACGGCGCCGAGTCTGTGCGCGACGCTGGACATCCCCTGGCACGGAGCGCAGGGCGAGCCCATCGGCTGGGGGGGCCCGGTACAGCCGCAGACCGGCTGGGTGCTCTTCGACGACGACTCGGACGCGACCTTCGGCGACGAAGTGAAGTACGTCGGGCCCGGCGTCCACTTCGCCGGCTCGCTCGACGTGTTGCGCCGGATCGCCGTCGCTCCGCCGCAGCGGCTGCGGCTGCTGCTCGGCTATGCCGGCTGGGGCCCGGGGCAGCTCGAATCCGAGCTCGCAGAGGGCGCGTGGTTGCTCGCGCCGGTCTCGCGCGAGATGGTCTTCGACACCGATCCCGCGCGGATGTGGGAACAGGTGCTGCGCGGCATGGGCATCGAGCCCGCCACCCTGGTCGCGACCCGCGGAGTGCACTGACGCGAGCGTGCGGCGCGTGTGGCGCGCCGCTGACAAAACCCTTCCACCTGCGTGGCGCGCGCCTGCGAGGAGAAGCCATGGCTACGGCGGCGATTCCCGAGACCGAGCGACTCGTCTTCACCACCGAGGAGCTGCTCGAGAGCGACGCCTGCGACGAGCCGCTCGTCGCGGGCGGCGTGCGTTGCCACGGCGGCTTCGACGCCGACGGCGCCTACCGCTCGCCGCGCACGCGCCACCGCGCGCCGGCGATTCGCGCCTGGCAGGCGCGGCTCGCGCGCGACGGGGCGCCGCTCGTCGAGATTCCGCGCGAGCTGATGCCGCCGCAGTTCCCGAACGTCGCCCAGTCGAAGCTGCTGCTGCGCGAGGGCGTGCGCGAGCCGATCGTGCGCGCGCTCACGATCATCTCGATCGTCGAGGGCTTCGGCGCGATCATCCGCGACGTCGAGGTGCCGGATCTCGATGCGCTGGTCGCGGAGCCGATCGCGGGCACGGCGCTCGCCCACCTGCGTGGCGCGCTGTTCGAAGCCCACGCGCGCGACGAGTCCGGCTATCGCGACGAAGGCGGGCACAAGCAGATGTGGGAGGCCGCGCGCGATCTCGCGTTCGAGCGTCCGCGCATCCCCGGCGACGTGCTGATGCGGTTGATGGGGCGCGGCCGCCGCGATGCGAAGCGCGAGCGGGCGTTCCCGCAGATCGACGAGAAGCTGGAAGCGCTGCTCGCGACGATGGCGCAGGTGCTCGTCGTCGAGGTCTTCGCGATGGGGACCTTCGCCTGGGGAGAGGCGCTGCTCTCCGATCCCGAGGTCTCGGCGGCGCCGCAGCAGGCGGCGGATCTCGTGCGCTTCATCCGCAGCGACGAGAGCCCGCACGTCGAGTATCTGCGCACGGCGCTCTCGGAGCTGCGCGCGCGCCGGCTGCGCACGCAGGACGGCGGCGAGATCGCCGGCCGCGACGGTCGTCGACGGCATCCTGCACCGGGTGCTGCGAGCGGTGGCGAGCGAGCGCCCGAAGGAGCAGCGCGAGGACGTGCGCCGCGAATCTGGTCGCGGCGTTGCGGGCGGCGGGGCGTCCCGAATCGCTGCTCGAGGCGTTCGAAGCGCTCGCGACGCCCTGGACGCCGCCCGCGCGCACGGGCTTCGAGCCGCCTCTCGCCGCGAGCGCCTGAGTGAAGCTCGCGACGCGGCTGCTACCGCTCGCTGCGCGTCGCGCGGACGGCGGCGGCGCTGTGGATCCTCTACAAGCCGCCCGAGTATGCGCGCCGCCTGCTGCGCCGCCCGCAGCCCGACCGCACACGGACGCACGAGCGCGCGGCACGTTTGTTGTTGCGCAGTGCGCTCGACCTGCGCGGCGTCATCATCAAGATGTGTCAGTCCGTGGCGACGCGCTCCGACGTGTTTCCGCCCGCCTTTCGTCGAGGTCTTGAAGCAGTGCCACGACGCGGTGCCGCCGAAGCCCTTCGACGATGATCCGCGCCGCCGTCGAGCGCGAGCTCGGTAAGCCCCTCTCCGCGGTCTTCGCCGAATTCGACGAGGCGCCGCTCGCGTCGGCGTCGCTCGCCCAGGTGCATCGCGCGCGCCTGCTCGACGGGCGGCGAGGTCGCGGTGAAGGTCCAGTACCCGGACATCGACGACATCGTGCGCACGGACCTCGCCAACCTGCGGCGGGCCTGCCGCGTCTACGAGTTCTTCGATCCGCAGCCGCTCGCCGCTGCTGCCGCTGCTCGACGAGCTCAACACCCACATCGGCTTCGAGCTCGACTTCCTGCGCGAAGCCGACAGCGCCGATCGCGTGCGCGCGCTGTTCGCCGACGACGACCGCGTCGTGGTTCCGCGCATGCATCGCGAGTGGTCGACGCGGCGCGTGCTCACCATGGAGCTCGTCGGCGGCCTCAAGGTGACCGACAAGAGCCGCCCTCGAGGCAGCGGGCCTCGACCCGGGCGTGGTCGTGCAGGACCTGATGCGCATCTTCGTGCGCATGATCCTGGCGGCAGGCTTCTTCCAGGCGGATCCCCATCCCGGGAACCTGTTCGCGATGCCGGACGGCCGCATCGTGATCCTCGACTTCGGTCTCGCCAAGGAGCTGCCCGAGGGCTTCGGGCTGGGGCTGTTCGAGCTGATGTTCTCGATGATGACGCTGAACGAAGCCGCGATGATCCGGGCCTTCCGCGAGCTCGGCTTCCAGACCAGGACGGGAGACCCGAACACCTTCGTCCAGATCGCGCGGCGCATGATGGAGCGCAGCGATTCCGGACGCTTCGAGGGCGAGTTCACCGAGGAGATGACCGACGAGCTGTTCGAGGCGATCCGCGAGGATCCCGTCGTCTCGGTGCCGAGCGATTTCGTGCTCGTGGGCCGCGTCTTTGCGCTGCTCTCGGGGATCGCCCACACGCTCGGCCAGCGCGCCAACGTGCTCGAGGCGATGGGCGCCAGGACCTGAGCGCCCGACTCAACGGATTCCGCCGAGTTGCCGATGAGTGAGGCATGGTGGAGCCGGACGACGGGAGCGGTGCGCCCGGACAGCGGGCGCCCAAGCTCCCCAGCTTCGGGGAAGCGCTCTCGCGGATCACCGCCCATTTCACGCTGGAGGGCGCGCTCGGCCTGCTGCTGATCGACGCCGGCGATTTCGCCGAGATCGAGCGCGCCTATGGCGCCGACGCGCACCAGCGGGCGATGAGCGGCCTGGGCTCGCTGGTCGGCGAGCTGATCGGCAACAAGCTCGGCTTGAACGATCTGGTGCTCGCGGGCGAGACCGGCCGCAACGAGATCCTGATCCTGATCTTTCGCGAGCCGGACGAGGTCGAGTTCTACAAGCGCGAGCTGCCGGACCTGCGCGCCGCCCTCGCCGAGGGGCTCGGCAGCCGCGGCGCCCGCGTCGGCTATCCCTATCTGAAGCAGGCGCCTGCCCTGCACATCGGGACGGGCGCCTCGCTGCGCAATCCGACGATCGGCGCCGAGACCCAGGTGCGTGCGGCGCTCGAGGAGGCCCGCAGCGAAGCGGAGCTCAACGCGCGCCTCGCCGCGCGCCGGCGCCGCCGCCAACTCTTCGAGCTCGTGCTCGAAGGGCGCGTCACGTCCGTCTACGAGCCGATCGTCGACGTCGCCACGCGCACCGTGTTCGGCTACGAGGCGCTCGCGCGCGGCCCTGAGGGCTCCGAGATGCACTCGCCGGCGGCCCTGTTCGGGACGGCGACCGAAGAGGATCTGCTGTTCCAGCTCGACGGGCTGTGTCGCCAGAGCGCGCTGCACGGCGCGCGCGATCTCCCGGGCGGCGCGAAGCTCTTCCTCAACGTGCGGCCGACGACGATCCACGACCCGAACTTCCGCGCGGAGGCGCTGTGCCGCACGCTCGAGCGCTGCCAGCTGCGTCCAACCGATCTCGTGTTCGAGATCAGCGAGCAGGAGTCGATCGGGAACTTCTCGATCTTCCGCGAGGTGCGCGACTACTACCGCAAGCTCGGCTTCCAGATCGCGCTCGATGACACCGGCGCCGGTTACGCGAGCCTCGAGGCGGTGATGGAGCTCTCGCCCGATTTCATCAAGGTCGACCGCACGTTCGTGCACCGCATCGACGAAGACCCGGCGCGCCAGGAGCTGCTGCGCGCGCTGCGCTCGGTGGCCGACCGCATCGGCTCGCGCATCATCGCCGAGGGCCTCGACACGCTCGAGGAGCTCCAGACGCTCGGAAAACTCGGCATCCCGTTCGGGCAGGGCTGGCTGTTCGGCAAGCCCACGAAGCTGCGCTCGGACATCTGAAATCCGCCCTGCCTGGCCCGATTCCGCTGCATTTCCAATGGACTTCTAATTTAGAAAAAAATACTTTGATTTTAGAATTCCGTTGGCGCATGCTGGGCGGGTGGCTCGCTTCCGCTACGCGCAGTTCTGCCCGGTCGCCCGTGCGGTCGAGGTGTTGGGCGAGCGCTGGACGCTGCTGATCGGGCGCGAGCTGCTGATCGGGCCCCAGCGCTTCAGCGACCTGCTACGCCGGCTGCCCGGCATTTCGACGAGCGTGCTCGCCGATCGCCTCGCGAGCCTCGAGGAGCGCGGGCTGGTGATGCGGCGCGAGCTTCCGCCGCCCGCTCCGGCCAGCGTCTACGAGCTGACCGAAGCCGGGCAGGGGCTCAAGCCCCTGCTCTATCAGCTGGCGCGCTTCGGGCTGCGCTTCATGGACCCTCCGCGGCCCGGCGACCACAGCGAGCCGGACTGGCTGCGGCTCGGGCTCGAGGTCTTCCGCCGCACCGGGGCCACCCCGGCCCGTGCGTACTCGATCCGGATTCCCGACGGCGCGCGCGAGCTCCGCATCCACGTCGCCGGCGGACCGCGGGGAACCGTGGTGAGCGAGGCGGACACGCCGGCAGACACCATTCTACGTGCAGCTCCGGCGGTCGTGCTCGGACTCGTGAGCGGCGCGCTCGATCCCGCCGCCGCGGCGAGCTCGGGCGCGCTTCGCGTCGAGGGGGACGCCGCCGCGCTGCGCGAGCTCCCCGCGCTGTTCGATTTCAGCTTCGCTGCGCCCGGATCCGAGCCCCTGCGGCCCGGATCTCCTCCACCCCGCTAGACGATCAGGAGACCTGCATGTCGATCATCATTCATGGCGCCAATGCTTCCCCGTTCGTGCGCAAGGTGCGCGTGGCCCTCGCCGAGAAGGGCATTCCCTACGAGCTGAAGCCGCAGATGCCGGGCGCGGCGCTGGCCTCGCCGGAATATCTGAAGATGAGCCCGCTGGGCAAGATTCCGTGCCTCCAGGACGGCGACTACACGCTGCCCGACTCGTCGTGCATCATCGCCTACCTCGAGCGCACCAACCCCAGGCCGGCGCTCTATCCGGAGGACGCGAAGCAGTTCGGCCGCGCGCTCTGGTACGAGGAATACGCCGATTCGAAGCTGAGCGAGACCGTCGGGGCCGTGTTCTTCCAGAGAATCGTGCGCAAGCTCCTCTTCAAGCAGGACGCCGACGAGGCAATCGTGCGCAAGAAGATCGACCAGGACGCGCCGCCCGTCTTCGACTGGCTCGAGGCAGAGATCGGCGACCGTGAGTGGCTGGTGGGCACGCGCTTCTCGATCGCCGATCTCGCGACGGCCTCGCCCTTCGTGAACTACGCCCACGCGGGTGAGAAGCCCGACGCGAAGCGCTGGCCGCGCCTCACGGCCTACCTCGAACGCGTGCACTCGCGCCCGTCCTACAAGGCGCTGATCGAAGAAGAGGGCCAGACCTTCAAGCCGCGCTGAGCCCGGTCGACCTCCGCCGCCCCCGGAAGCCCCCGTTTCCGGGGGCGGCGCTTATAATGCGCACTTCGAAGGAGGTCGCATGCGACGCACGCTCGGGCGGCTGGCCCTGATCGCAATCGTGCTGCTCGGGGTCGCAGCGATCTACGCCTACCGGCAGGTCGCGACGATCGAAGCCGAGCGGGTGACCGACGACGTGCACGTGCTCTTCGGACTCGGCGGCAACGTCGGCGTGCTCGCGACGGAGCGCGGCGCCGTGATCGTCGACAGCATGACCTTCCGCATGCAGGGGTCGCAGATCCGCGAGATCGCCGAGAAGCTCGGGCGCGGCCCCACCCAGGCCCTCATCAACACGCACTACCACCGGGATCACACGCACGGCAATCCCGCATTCGCCCCGGGCACGAAAGTGGTGACGACGCAGCGCACACGGGACTACCTGCTGCACTTCGACGCGCCGTACTGGGGTGGCGCAGCCGCGGGGACGCTTCCGAACGAGACCTTCGAAGCGGTCCACGAGCTGAAGGTCGGCGGTAAGACGATCCGCCTCCAGTACCTGGGCCGCGGCCACACCGGCGGCGATCTGGTGGTGCTGTTCGTCGAGGACCGCGTGCTGCACACGGGCGATCTGGTCTTCAACGGCCGCTACCCGAACATCGACCTAGAGGCGGGCGGCTCGGTGCGCGAATGGATCGCGACGCTGGATCGCGTGATGGCGCTCGATTTCGACCGCGTGATCCCGGGGCACGGGCCCGTCACCGATCGCGAAGGCATCCGCGCCTTCCAGGGTTTCCTGCGCGAGCTGTGGACTCTCGCGGAGTCGGCGGCGCGCGATGGCAAGTCGCTCGAGGAGACGCTGAAGCTCCCGGGCCTCACGGCGGACGCTGGCTACCAGACGATCGGCGTGCCGTTCGTCTTCAAGCTGGATCGCAATTTCGTGATCCGCCGCGCGTGGGAGGAGGCGACCGGCGCCGTGAGCGCTGCGCAGGTTCCGGTCGCGCCAGTGGGAGCAAGAGGGGGAGCATCGTGAAGGATCTCTTCTCGGTCGCGGGCAAGGTGGCGCTCGTCACGGGGGGCTCGCGCGGCATCGGGCTGATGATCGCGCGCGGCTTCGTCGAGGCCGGCGCGCGGGTCTACATCTCGTCGCGCAACGTCGAAGCCTGCGACGCAGGCGGCGGCCGAGCTTTCGAAGCTCGGCACCTGCATCGCGATTCCGGCCGACGTCGCGCAACGAGGCGGAGGTCGGGCGCCTGGCGCAGGCGATCGCGGACGCGCGAGCCGGCGCTGCACGTGCTGGTCAACAACGCCGGCACCAACTGGGGCGCGCCCTTCACCGAGTATCCGGACTCCGCCTGGGACAAGGTGCTGGCGCTCAACGTGAAGGCCGTCTTCCACCTGACGCGGGCGCTGCTCCCGCAGCTCGAGAAGGCGGCGACCGCGGCCGACCCGGCGCGCGTGATCAACATCGGCTCGATCGACGGGCTGCACGTGCCCGGACCTCGAGACCTACGCCTACTCGGCCAGCAAGGCGGCCGTGCATCACCTGACGCGCGTGCTCGCCAAGAAGCTCGCGAAGAAGCGGATCACCGTGAACGCCGTCGCGCCGGGGCCGTTCGAGAGCAAGATGATGGCGCACACGCTGCGCAACTTCGGAAAACTGATCGTCGAGAGCTGCCCGCTCGAGCGCATCGGCGAGCCCGAGGACATGGCCGGCGTCGCGATCTTTCTGGCCTCGCGCGCGGGGGCCTACGTGACGGGCGCCGTGATCCCCGTCGACGGGGGCCTCGCGACGACGTTGTAGGGCGGCTCGGATGGCGCGCATGCGGCGGGGACGCTGGCGATGACGATCGGCGCCGGCCTCGAGCTCGCTGCCCGTGCGGCGCTCCAGCTCGCCGCGAACGGGCTCGAATCCGTCGCAGGACGCGTGCACCCCGGACCGATTCCGCGCGGCGTTTCCGCGGTGACGGCCGCCTGGCTCACGCGCGCGCTCCAGTCGAGCGCAGAGGGCGTCGTCGTGAGCCGCGTGCAGGCGCTCGCGCTCGAGTCCGGGACGACGTCGCGCGCGCGCCTCGCGCTCCGCTACGAGGGGCCGGGCACCCGCGGCGACCTTCCGCCTTCGCTGTTCGTGAAGCTCGCGCCGCCGGACCTGCGCACCCGCCTCTTCGTCGGCCTGCTCGGCCTCGGGCGCAGCGAAGTCGCCTTCTATCGAACGGCACGTCACGGTCTGCCCGTGCGCGCGCCGCGGGTCTACTTCGCGGCGGCGGCGCGCTTCGGTGCGAGCTTCGCGCTGCTGCTCGAGGATCTCGCGGCGAGCGGCTGCCGCTTCGCCGACATCACGTCGGCGAGCGATGCCGAGCGAGCCCGCGCCGTGATGCAGGCGCTCGCGAAGCTGCATGCCGCCCATTGGGAGAGTCCGCGCCTGCACGGCGATCTCGCCTGGCTGCGCGGCACGCGGCAGGACGCCGTGTTCCGCATCGGCAGGTTCCTGTCGGATGTCTCGCCGCGCCCCGCGTTCGAGCGCTTCGGCGAGCTCGTGCCGGGCGAGCTGCGCGCTGCAGCCGGCTTCGTGAGCGAGCACCGTCTCGCGCTCGAGGCGCTCTGGACGCGGCCTCCGCTCACGTTGATCCACGGCGACGCGCACGTCGGCAACCTGTTCTTCGACGGCCCCGAAGTCGGCTTCCTCGATTGGCAGGTGGTGCAGCGGGGCCAGGGCATGCGCGACGTCGGCTACTTCCTCGCCAACTCGCTCGCGGTCGAGACGCGGCGCGAGCACGACGAGGCATTGATCCGCGTATACTTGGCCGCGCTGGCCGAGGCGGGCGTGCCGCCCGTGCCCTTCAGCGTGGCGTGGGAGCAATACCGGCTGCACGCGCTGTATGCCTGGATCGCGGCCGTCGTCACGGCGGCAGCGGCGACGCTGCAACGCGAAGCGATCGTGCGCGCCGGGCTCGAGCGCAGCAGCGCGGCCGTGATGGACCTCGATTCGCTCGGCGCGTTGCGCGAGCATCTGGCTGAGTGAGCCACGACCGGGTGGCCGAACCAGAGCCTGGCGGCTGAGCCGAGTCGTGGCGGCGGAAGGCCGCGCGGAGACTGCCGTGACCGATCACCCCGTGAATCCCGCGATCCGCCTGCTCGACGGCTTCTTCTACGTGGGCGCGCCGCTCGAGCACTTCCGCTGGATGCGCGAGCACGCGCCCGTGTACTGGGACGAATCGAGCCGGCTCTGGGGGATCGCGCTCCACGCGGACGTGATGAAGATCTCGAAGTCGCCGGGTCTCTTCTGTTCGCGCCTGAGCTCTCGCCCGGATTCGCCGCCGCTGCCGTCGATGATCAACATGGACGATCCGCAACACAAGCTCCGGCGCGCGCTCGTCAACAGCGGCTTCACGAAGCGCCGCGTCGAGGATCACGAGCGGAAGATCCGAAGCATCGTGACGGATCTGATCGACGCCGTCTGCGAGAAGGGCGCCTGCGACTTCGTGCGCGAGATCGCGGCGCCGCTGCCGATGATCGTGATCGGCGACCTGCTCGGCGTGGCGCCCGAAGACCGCGATCGTCTGCTGCGCTGGTCCGAGGAGATGCTGGCGGCTTCCAGCGCCACGGCGCCTCCGGAGCTGGCGGCGCGCGCAATGAAGGCGGGGCTCGAGTACGGGCAGTACGCCCTGAGGGTGATCGCCGACCGCCGCGCCAGGCCTCCGGACGACGATCTGATGAGCGTGCTGGTGCACGCGGAGATCGATTCTCAGAGACTCGACGACGAAGCGCTCGTGCACGAGAGCCTGCTGATCCTCGTCGGCGGCGACGAGACGACGCGCCACGTGATCAGCGAAGGCATGCAGGCCCTGATCCAACACCCGGAGCAGCGCGACCGGCTCGTGCGCGACCCGGCGAAGATCCCCGTCGCCGTCGAGGAGATGCTGCGCTGGGTGACGCCGATCAAGAACATGAACCGCACGGCGACCCGCGACACGCTGCTGCGCGGCCAGAAGATCCGCGAGGGCGACAAGCTGCTCCTGCTCTATCCGTCCGCGAATCGCGACGAGCGCGTCTTCGCGAACCCGGACGTCTTCGACGTCGAGCGCCGCCCCAACGACCACGTCGCCTTCGGCGGCTACGGCACGCACTTCTGTCTGGGCGCGAGCCTCGCGCGCCTCGAGCTGCGCGTGATGTTCGAGGAGCTGCTGCGGCGCCTGCCGGATCTCGAGCTCGCCTCGGACGCGAAGCTGCCGCTGCGCCCGAACAACTTCATTGCTGGCATCGAAAGCATGCCGGTCGCGTTCACACCGCGCGCGCCCGAGCGACGCTGAGGAGCTCCGCATGGAAACGTCTCCGAACGAAGACCACGCCGACGTCCGCATCCTGCCGCCGCTGCTGTTCCTCGGGTCGATCCTGCTCGGCGTGCTGCTGCAGCTCGTGATCGTAGTGGGATTCACGACGCACACCGCGTGGCGCGTCCCGTTCGGACTCGCCCTCGTGGCGCTCGGGGTGGCTGCGATCGCCTGGGTGATCGTCGAGATGCGCCGCACGCATCAGGATCCCGATCCGCGCAAGCCCACGCCGGAGCTGATCGTGGGCGGGCCGTTCCGCTTCGCGCGCAACCCGATCTACACCGGAATGGCGATGATCCAGCTGGGCATCGGCATCGCGCTCGCCAACGTCTGGATCGTGCTGCTGCTCGCGCCCACGCTGTGGATCCTGCGGCGCGACGTGATCGAGAAGGAGGAGGCGTACCTCGAACGCAAGTTCGGAGACGCCTATCGAACCTACAAGAGCTCGGTGCGCCGCTGGCTGTGAGGCCCTCGCGTCCGTACTTCTTCCCGTTCGCGCTGCCGATCGTCGCGCTGCTGCTCGTGCTCGTTCTCGGGATGCTGGTGATGCTCGAGGTCGGCGTGCTCGACTATGCCTACGAGAAGCTGGGAATGCCGCACCGGGCCGCGATGGCGCTGCTCGTGCTGTCGCTGCTCGGGAGCTATGTGAACCTACCCGTCGCCGAGCTGCCCGCGGAGCGCATCTTCTCGGGCCAGCAGGTCGTCTTTTTCGGCATGAGCTACACGGTGCCCGTCGTCGAAGACTGGCCGAGCACGCTGATCGCCGTGAACGTCGGCGGCGCCATCGTTCCCGCGCTGCTCTCGCTCTACCTGCTGTTACGGACCGGGCTGTTCGGGCCGGGGCTCTCGCGATCGCGATCGTCGCGCTCGGCGTGCACGCGATCGCTCGCCCGGTGCCGGGCGTCGGGATCGCCGTCCCGGCGCTCGTGCCTCCCGTGATCGCCGCGCTTGCGGCGTACTTCCTGGCGCGGGACGCGGCGCCCGCGGTGGCCTACGTGGCCGGGAGCCTCGGCACGTTGATCGGCGCCGACCTGCTCAATCTGCATCGCATCCGCGGTCTGGGGGCTCCGGTCGCCTCGATCGGAGGCGCTGGCACCTTCGACGGAATCTTCCTCACGGGCATCCTGGCGGTGTTGCTCGCATGAGCGCTGCGGGCGAGTCGCGCGTCGTGCGCTGGCGCGCCCCGGCCGCGTGGCTCACGGGCGTGCTGCTGCTCCTCGCGCTCATCCTCGTGGTCGCACACGTCGGCGAGGGGCGCCGCCTCGCCGAGCTGCTTCGCGAGGCGCGGCCTGGCTGGCTCGGCGTCGCGGTGCTGCTCCAGGCCGGCACCTACGTTTGCGCCGCCGGTGTCTGGCAGCGGGCGCTGCGCGCGAATGGCGTGCGACTCGGTGTCGGCGGCCTCGTGCCCCTCGGCCTCGCCAAGCTGTTCGCGGATCAGGCGCTTCCCTCGGTGGGGCTCTCGGGCACGCTGCTCGTCGTGCGCGCGCTGCTGCGGCGCGGTGTCTCGCGCGGCATTTCGGTCACGGTGATGCTCGCGGGGTTGATGAGCTACTACGTCGCGTATGCCGTCGCCGTGGCGGCCTCGCTCGTGGTGCTCTGGCGCCACGGCGAGTTCCACCGCGCGCTCGTCGCGCTCACCTTCGTCTTCGCGCTGCCGGCCGCGGTCGTGCCCCTCGCGATCCTCTGGCTGCGGGGTCGCGCCAGCCGGAGCCTGCCGCGTCCCCTCCTGCGTCTACCGGGTGTGCGAACCCTGATGGATGCCCTCGCGCAGGCGCCGCACGGGGCGATCTTCGGCCCGCGCCTCGCCTGCGAGACGTCCGTGCTGGAGCTCGGTGTGTTCCTGCTCGATGCGGCGACGCTCGAAGCGACGCTGCTCGCGGTGGGGAGCTCGCTCTCTCCGGGCGTCACGTTCGCGAGCTTCATCATCGCATCGATGGTGGCTTCCCTCGCGTGGGTGCCGGGGGGGCTCGGCACCTTCGAGGGAACCTGCGTCGCCATGCTCCACGTGCACGGGGTGGCCCTCGAGGTGGCGCTCGCGGCGGTGCTGTTGCTGCGCGGCTTCAGCTTCTGGCTGCCGATGCTGCCGGGGCTCTGGATCGCGCGCCGCGAGATGCTGCGCGAAGCGGAGAGCCAGCCCGGATGAGGCTCGCAGCGCTTCTACGCCCGCCGCGCATCGGCTATACAGCGGGGTCGTAGACGCAGCGGAATCGGAGACCCGAGATGAAGGTGAAGGCAGCGGTCGCGTGGGAAGCTGGCAAGCCGCTCGAGATCGAGACGATCGATCTCGAGGGGCCGCGGGAGGGCGAGTGCCTGGTGCGGCTCGCCGCGACGGGCGTCTGTCACACGGACGCGTACACGCTTTCGGGGCGCGATCCCGAGGGGCTCTTCCCGGTGGTGCTCGGGCACGAGGGGGCGGGCGTCGTCGAGGCGGTCGGC
Source organism: uncultured delta proteobacterium (assembly GCA_963785985.1). Classification (GTDB taxonomy): domain Bacteria; phylum Myxococcota_A; class UBA9160; order UBA9160; family SMWR01; genus DATBRV01. The sequence goes on from CAWAXD010000007.1 coordinate 192,897, forward strand.
ACGGGCGTGCACGTCGCTCGCGCCGGGCGACCACGTGATCCCGCTCTACATTCCCGAGTGCCGGGAGTGCAAGTTCTGTCTGTCGGGGCGACGAACCTGTGCGTGAAGCTGCGCGCCACCCAGGGCAAGGGCCTGATGCCCGACGGCAGCTCGCCGGCTCTCCCACGAGGGCCGCCTGCTGCACCACTACATGGGCACCTCGACCTTCGCCGAGTGCACGGTGCTGCCCGAGATCGCGCTCGCGAAGATCCGCCCGGATGCGCCGCTCGACAAGGTCTGCCTGCTCGGCTGCGGCGTCACCACCGGGATCGGCGCGGTGCTGCACACGGCGAAGGTCGAGCCCGGCTCGTCGGTGGCGGTCTTCGGCCTCGGCGGCGTCGGGCTCTCGGTGATCCAGGGCGCGGCGATGGCCGGCGCCGAGCGCATCATCGGCGTCGACCTCAATCCGAAGAAGTTCGAGCTCGCGCGCCCGCTTCGGCGCGACCGAGTTCCTGAACCCGGCCGAGGTGAAGGACGTCGCCGAGGCGATCGTCGACATGACCGACGGCGGCGTCGACTACTCGTTCGAGTGCATCGGCAACGTCGACGTGATGGGCCAGGCGCTCGCCTGCACCCAGCGCGGCTGGGGCCAGTCGATCATCATCGGCGTCGCCGGAGCGGGCGAGGAGATCCACGCGCGCCCGTTCCTGCTGGTGACCGGCCGCTCCTGGCGCGGCACGGCCTTCGGCGGCACCCGCGGCCGCACGCAGCTCCCGCGCTTCGTCGATCGCTACATGGAGGGCCGCATCAAGCTCGACGAGATGGTGAACCGCGTGCTGCCGCTCGAGCGCATCAACGAAGCCTTCGAGCTGATGCACCAGGGCGAGGTGATCCGCAGCGTGATCACGTACCGCTGACGCGCCGGGGTCGCTCCGTCAGTTCTTGATCTTTGCCTCGCGGCACTTCTTGCGGGCGTCGTCGTCCTTGAGTTTGCTGCAATCGACGTTCACGTTGTCATCGTTGTGCTTTACCTTGGCTTCACGGCACTTCTTGCGGGCATCTTCGTTGTCGAGCTTGCTGCACTCGACGTCCGCCTTGTCGTCGTTGTGCTTCAGCTTCGCTTCACGGCACTGCTTGCGGGCATTCTCGTTGTCGAGCTTGCTGCAATCGACGTCATCGGCCTTCGCGTAGACGTCGGCCGCTTGGCCCGCGTCTTCGTTGGCGACGCGACCGGGAGCCGCTTTGGCGAGCACCGGGGCTGCGAGCAGAAGCATGGCGACCTGTAGGATCAAAACGCGCATCGGTTTGTACATGACGGCTGTCCTCCTCTCGTGGTATTGGAATGAATGAATGGATGACCTGCGGGAGCGACGCTATCACACACTGGAGATACGGCGCTGAGGCGTCTCGCGAGGAACCGACGCCGCCGTCGCCCTCGGAGGCCGGAGGCGAGCGGTGACGAGAAACGTGCACCGACCCGGTAACGCATGAGAGAGACGCTTCCGGTCGTGTACCTGGCTCGGCACGGCGAGACGGCCTGGAGCCTCTCGGGCCAGCACACCGGGCTCACGGATCTTCCGCTGACCGAGCGTGGCGAGCGCGATGCCCGCCGCCTCGGAGAGCGTCTATGCGGACCGGCCTTCGCCCGCGTGTTCACCAGTCCGTTGCAACGCGCGACTCGCACCTGCGAGCTCGCCGGGTGCGCGTCCGGCGCCGAAATCGATCGGGACCTGGTCGAGTGGGATTACGGCGAGTACGAGGGTCGCCGAACCGCGGAGATCCAGGTCGAACGCCCCGGCTGGCAGGTCTTTCGCGACGGCTGTCCCGGCGGTGAAGCGCCGGAGCAGGTCGGCGCTCGGGCCGATCGCGTGGTGGGACGGGTGCGCGCCGTGGAGGGCAACGTGCTGCTCTTCTCGAGCGGCCACTTCCTGCGCACGCTCGCCGCGCGCTGGCTCGGCCTCGAGCCGGCGGCGGGGGCGCTCTTCGCGCTCTCGACCGCGAGCGTGAGTGTGCTGGGGTACGAGCACGCTCTGTCGGAGCCGGTGATCCGGCTGTGGAACGAAGTCCATCCAGTACGACCCTGAACGAGAGGGGATGAGCAAGCGGGATGAGCCCACCCCAGCGATCTGCGGAGCGTAGCGACGCAACTGCGTGTGTTCAGACGAGTTGGCCGTCGAAGCGCACGGAATCAGGCCGCGGGCGGCTGCTGGTGACGCGGGTCTGGGAGCCGCTCAGCAGCTGGGAGATTCGCTCGCCCGCACCCTGGAAGGAGAAGCGGAGCGAGTCCGGCAGCGCCTCGGCTTCGCGCACGTCCACCACCCAGTGTCCGGGCGCCACGCGCTCGAAGCTCCACTTCCCGTAGTTCAGCACCAGCTCGGGGAGCCGCATCAGCGCGCGCCCCGCCTCGCTCCCGAAGCCCTTCGCGCCCGCAACCATCTTCTGGACGGTGCTCGGCCCCGCCAGCAGCCGCTCCACGGCCCGGCGCCCACGCTCCGTCCAATAGGCCTCGGCGTCCGCCACCTTGTCCACCTCGGCGAGGAGCTTCGCGTAGTGGACGTAGGTCTCGTTCGGATACCAGAGGGCGGGCTCCACCTTCCCATCGAGCAGGTCGAGGTCGCGGTCGTTCAGCCGAAGCTCGGCCGTCTCGCGAGCGAGCACGCCGTCGCGCAGGAGGCGGTTGAGGTCCTCCCAGAGGCTCTGGATCACGAATCCCTTGAGGGCCGGTTCGCCGCGCTGACTCATCGCCTTCTGCCTGGGGAGGAGGCCAGGGGAACTTCCGGGACGACTCTTCTCTGCCCGGGGCGTTCATCGGCTCGAGGCCGCCGGGGATTGAGGCCCGGCCTCCGACCGGATGCGTCTCGGCGCGATCCCGTGGCGCTATCCTCTTCGAGTCGCTGCTCCGGAGGGAATTCCGATGCCGTGTCGAACGCATGGCTCGTACGGACTGCTTGCGACGCTCGCCCTGGTCTCGGCCAGCGCGGCGTTCGCACAGAATCCCCAGACGACTGCACCTGCCGAACCCACGCCGCAAGTGCGCCAGCAGATGGCCGCGGTCCACGAGAAGATGGCCGCCTGCCTGAAATCGGACAGGCCGATCGCCGAGTGCAAGGCCGAGATGTGGGATGGCTGCCAGGCTCTGAAGGGCGCAAGCGGCTGTCCGATGATGGGGCCGATGGGCGGCGGCATGGGGCCCGGCATGGGCGGCGGAACCCGTCACGGCCCGGGGATGGGACAAGGCGGCGCGAGCCCACAGAGCCCGGAGAAGTAGGGCGTCCGGCGGCGGAGGGGCCGTGTCTACTCTTTCTTGTGTGAGAGCATCGCGGCCGCCTCGGCCTCGCTGACGTCGCTCCAACGCTCGTACGCGTCAGCGACGGCGAAGCTCTGGCCGCCCCGGACGTTGGCGCAGTAGAGCGCGTCGACGAGCGGCGCGAGCAGCGCGACCGCGCGGGCCGAGCCGGTGGGGACGGCGATGACGACCCGGCCGGCGCCGGCGCGCCGCAGCGCGGCAATCGCCGCCCGCAGGGTGATGCCGGAGGCGAGCCCGTCGTCGACGACGAGCACCGTGCGCCGTGAGAGATCGAGCGCCTCCCGACCGCCCCGGAAGCAGCCCAGCCGGCTCCTCACCTTTTCGAGCGTGTGCTCGATGCCGCGCCGGGTGGTGACCTCGTCGAGACCCAGGCGCGCGACGAGCGCCTCGTCGAGCAATACCGTGCCGTCGAAGGCGACGGCGCCATAGCCGGCCTCGCTGGTCCAGGGCAGCGTGATCTTGCTCACGACCGCCACGTCGAGCGCCAGGCCCAGCGCCCGGGCGATGGGCGCCGCCACCGGGACGCCGCCAGCCGGCACCGCGAGCATCACGAGATCGCTGCCCCGGAGCTCCTGCAGCATGCCGGCCAGCACCCGCCCGGCCTCGGCGCGGTCGCGAAACACGGGGCAGCGATCGCGCAGGGTTTCGAGGGTGTGGATCTCGGACACGGCGCGAACAGGCTAGCTCCGCTGCATGGCCGTGCGCGGGTAGGAGCTGACGAGCCCGCGCACGCGCGAATGCCCACGGCCCGTGCGAGCGAACTTCGACGCCGCTCGCCGCCTTTCGCGCCTTTTCAGCCGTCTTTCCCGCCGATCGACCGCGCCCGCTGCTGGTGTCGCTACGCAGCATCGCGTGCAATGGGAGCCAACCGGACTGCGGAGGCGCGATGAGCGAATCGGGCGACGCCGAGCTGGGTCGCGAGCTGGTCGGCGAGAGCCGCGCCATGCGCAGGCTGCGCGCGGAGATCCGTGGCGTGGCGCCGTTGCGGGCGACGGTGCTGCTCACGGGCGAGACTGGCACCGGCAAGGGCGCTGCCGCGCGCGCGCTGCACGCCCGCTCGCCACGGGCACAGGGTCCGCTCGTGCACGTCGATTGCGCGGCGCTCTCGCCGACGCTGATCGAGAGCGAGCTCTTCGGCCACGAGCGGGGCGCCTTCACCGGCGCGCTCGAGCGCCGCACGGGCCGCTTCGAGCTGGCCGCCGAGGGGACGGTGTTTCTCGACGAGATCGGAGAGCTCGACGATCGCCAGCAGGCGAAGCTCCTGCGCGTGCTCCACGACCGTGAATACGAACGCATCGGCGGGGTCGCGACACTGCCGATGACCGCGCGCGTGATCGCCGCCACGAGCCGCGGCCTGCTGCGCGAGGTGCGCGAGGGGCGTTTCCGCGCGGACCTGTATTTTCGCTTGAACGTGATCCAGCTGCGGCTGCCGCCGCTGCGCGAGCGCCGGAGCGACATCCCGTTGCTCGTGCGGGCGCTCCTGCCGCGGCTCGCCGCTTCGCTCGACATGCCAGAGTGCCCCCTCGCCGACGCCGTGATCGCGCGGCTCGCCGCGCGCGCGTGGCCTGGCAACGTGCGCGAGCTGATGAACGTGCTCGAGCGCTTGCTGATCCGCGGGGCGGGGCGCCGCGTCGAGCTCGCGGATCTCGAGGGCGTCTTCGACTTCGAGCCCTGGCCGCTGCAGGATGCGGGCGGCGCGTCTGCGATGGGCCTCGCCGACCGCGATGCCGGCGAACGGCCCGCGCCGGCCCCGGAACGCATCGCCGCGGTGCTGCGCGCGAACGCGGGCAACGTCGCTCGCGCCGCCCGCGAGCTGGGGATCCCGCGCACGACGCTCCGCCACCGCCTGCGCCGGCTGGGCCTCGTCGGCGGTCCCCCGAGCGGCTAGCGTGGCGAGCCCGCGGGCACGGGCGAGGAGATCGATGGATCAGCTCGGCATCGGAGTCGTCTGGTACGCGGTGCTGCTGTTCTCGCTCACGTTCCACGAAGCCGCTCACGCCTGGATGGCTCGCCGCGGGGGCGACGACACGGCCTATCTGGGAGGCCAGGTCTCGCTCGACCCGCGCCCGCACATCCGGCGCGAGCCGTTCGGGATGGTGATCTTCCCGCTCCTCAGCTACGCGGTTTCCCATTCGATGCTGGGCTGGGCGAGCACACCGTACGATCCGCTCTGGGCGCAGGCGCACCCGCGCCGCTCCGCGGCGATGTCGGCGGCGGGGCCCGCAGCGAATGCCGTACTCGTGCTGGTGGCCGCGCTCGCGATCCGCGCCGGCATCGCGGCGGGCGTCTTCCACGCGCCGGAGTCGATCGGCTTCGAGCATCTGGTGGCGGCCAACTCCGCGGGCCTCGCCGAGAGCGTGGCGCTGCTGCTCTCGGTGCTGTTCACGCTGAATCTGCTGTTGCTCGTGTTCAACCTGATTCCCTTCCCGCCGCTCGACGGAGCGAATGCCATCGGGCTGCTCTTCAGCGAGGCGGGCGCGCGGCGCGTGCAGCTGCTGCTGCGCAATCCGCAGCTCTCGCTCGTGGGTCTGCTGATCGCCTGGATGCTGATGCCCCGCATCTTCGGGCCGATCCACCGGATCGCCGTGAATCTCTTGTATCCGGGCGCCGGCTATGGGTGAGCGCGCGATGAAGATCCACTACGAATGCGTGCGCTGCACCGAGTGCTGCCGCTGGCCGGGGCAGGTGGAGCTCGGCGACGCCGAGATTGCGCGCATGGCCGCGTTTCTCGGCGTGAGCGAGCTCGCTTTCATCGAACGCTACACCCGCTTGCGTCTAGACCGCCGCGGCCTGGCGTTGCAGGACGCGCCGGGCGGCGCGTGCATCTTCCTCGCGGGCCGCGACTGCCGGGTGCAGCCGGTCAAGCCGCAGCAATGCCGCGATTTCCCCAACGGCTGGAACTTCCCCGGCTTCGAGAAGATCTGCCGGGCGCTGCCGAGGGAAATCGGCGAATGAACGGGCGCGCGGCGCTCAGCGCCCGCTCTCGCCTTCCTCCACCCACACGACGAGCAGCGTGTAGCCGACGGCGAGCAGCACGGGGCCGATGAACAGGCCGATCACGCCGAAGGCGAGCAGCCCGCCGATCACACCCGGGAGGATCAGCAGCAGCGGCAGGTCCGCCCCCTGCTTGATCAGCACGGGCCGCAGGAAGTTGTCGAGCATGCCCACCGGAATCGCCCAGACGAGCAGCGCGGTGCCCCATCCCGAATGCCCCTGCCAATAGAGCCAGACGATCGCGGGCAGCAGCACGAGGATGGGCCCGAGCTGCGCGATGCACAGCACGAAGACGACCGCGGTGAGCGGGCCCGCGAAGGGAATGCCCGCGACCGCGAGGCCGACCCCGGCCAGCAGCGATTGAACCAACGCGGTGACGCCGACGCCGAGCGCGACGGCCCGCACCGCCTGGCCGGCGAGCGTGAGCGCGTTCTCGGTCTGCTCGCCGCCGACGCGCCGCGCGAAGCGCTTGAGCCCCGAAGCCGTCGTTTCGCCGTTCGCGTACAAGACGGCCGCGATGACGATCGCCAGCAGGAACTGGAGCATGACCGAGCCGACACCGCCGACCTTGGCGAGCAGCCAGCCCGAGAGCGCGCGAATGTACGGCGCGAGGCGCTCGGCGAGCGCCGTCGGGCCGGCGCTCGCGAGATCGCGCCAGTGCGAGGCGAGGCTCGCGCCGACCAGAGGCAGCTTCTCGACCCAGGCGGGTGGCGGCGAGCCGGCGAACTCGACGAGCTCCTTCGAGCGCGTCGCGATCTCGTCGAGATGCTCGATGATCGTCGAGATCCCGGCGTAGAGCGGCAGGATCAGGACCAGCAGCAGCACCAGCGTCATCGCGGCGACGGCGAGCGGGCGCCGGCCCCCGAACAGAGCCTGCAAGCGCAAGAGCAGCGGCCAGGTTGCGACGACCAGCGTCGCGCCCCAGACGAAAGCGGGAGCGAACGGCCACAGGATCCAGAAGCCGCCGGCGATCAGGGCGCCGATCAGCAGCAGCTGGAAGAGAACCCGCGCGAGATCGGTGGAGCGGTCCTCTCTCATCGATCGAGTGGCGAGGCGCGGCGGTCGAACACTCCGCCATTATGCACCGATCGGCGTGGGAGCGCCCGAGCGGCAGATCGATCCGTATAGGGCTCCGATCAGCGCGCCGTCTCCGCACGGCGCGTCCAATCTTCGATCACCGCAGTCGCGGGACGAGCGGCCACCGGTTCCGCAACCGCTGCTACCCGAGCCGGGGTGCGAGCCCGCGCAGCAGCCTGTGCCTCATGCCCGCTTCGCAGCATCCGCGCAGCGCCCGCGAACGCGAGCGTCATCAGCAGAACTCCGATTACGGAAACGATGACTGATCCCTCCAACGGATCGTCTCGATCGGTCTGATCGCCCATGCGCTCCGGGTGAGCAAGCCGCGTGCCAGTCGCGAGGAGGCGCTGGGGGCTTCAGGCGCACGCTGGCCCCGGAGCTTTGTACGAACGGGACGGCGAACCTACGCAAGAGGTGGTGGGCGATCCGGGCTTCGAACGCCATCTCGGCGTCGCGAGCTGTGCCTGGAAGCTACAGTGTGGCGGCCGTACCCAGGAGGGATGCCATGCACGCGGCCTGCCTTTGTGGCGATGTGAGCTGGGACGTCGCGGCTCCGCTGCTCTCTCTCTCCCACTGCCACTGCTCACGCTGCCGCAAGCAGCATGGCGTCGCGTTCGCGACCTACGCCATGGCGTCCGCTTCCGGGTTCCGCATGCACGGGGAAGAGCGCGCCTCGCGCTGGGAATCATCGCCGGGTTTCGTCCGTCGCTTCTGCCGCCGCTGCGGCTCCGTGGTGCCCGGGGAACCCGCTCAGGGCAGCGTCTTCGTGCCGGCGGGAAACTTCGACGACGATCCCGGCCTGCGGCCGCAGCTTCACATCTTCGCGGTGTCGAAGGCGCCGTGGTACGAGATCCCCGACGCGTTGCCGCGCTTCGCCGCCTACCTGCCCGGCGTCGACGCCGCGGTGCTGCCCGACCGGCCTCACGCGCACACGGGTAGTGCCGTGCACGGCAGCTGCGCGTGCGGCGCCGTCACCTTCGAATACGAGGGCGCGCCCATTCTGTGTCGGCACTGCCACTGCGGCCGCTGTCGCAAGGGCCGCTCCGCCGCGCACGCCTCGAACCTGGGCGTGAAGCTCGCGCAGCTGCGCTTCACCCGTGGCGAGGAGCGCCTCGCGCTGTACAAGCTGCCGGAGGCGCGCTTCTTTGGGCAGGCCTTCTGCCCCACCTGCGGCGGCAAGCTGCCGCGCCTCGATGCGAGCCGCGATCTCGCGGTCGTGCCGATGGGCGCCCTCGACGACGACCCCGGCGTGCGGCCGAGCGAGCACATCTTCGTCGGCTCGAAGGCGCCGTGGTTCACGATCGCCGACGCGCTGCCGCAGCATGCGGAGCACACTGCCTGAGCCGGCGGGAGGCGAATCCCGGCTACGGCTGAAGCGCCTGCTCCCCGCTTCGCGCCTCACCACGCAGGACGAGACGCGGCTCGGCTGGCTGCGCTTCCGCCGCGCGGCGCGCCGCGAGGATCAGCGCGTGGCGCGGCGCGAGCTCGCAGGCCGGGTCCGTCGCCGCGGCCTCGCCCGTGAGCGCGAAGGCCTGGCAACGGCAGCCCCCGAAGTCGCGCGCGCGCTCGGGGCAGCTGCGGCACGGCTCCGGCATCCAACCTTCTCCGCGGAAGGCGTTCATGCCGGGCGCGTCGCTCCAGCACTCCGCGAGCGATTGCGAGAGCACGTTCCCGAACGCGAGCCCGGGAAGCGACGCCGCCGCGTGACACGGCAACACGCGGCCGTCCGGAGCGACGACGAGCGTGCGCCGCCCCCAGCCGCCCATGCACGGCTTCGGGCGCTTCGCGAAGTAATCCGGCAACACGAAGACGATCTCGGGGCGCGCCGCCTCGCGGCGCGCGAGCGCCACGGCGCGCGCGGCTGCGTCGAGCTGTTCGCGCGAGGGCAGCAGCGCCTCGCGGTTCACGAGCGCCCAGCCGTGGTATTGCGTGTTGGCGAGCTCGAGGCGGTCGGCGTCGAGCGCGCGCGCGAGCGCGATGATCTCGGGCACGCGGCCGAGATTGCGCCGATGCAGCACGACGTTCAGCGTGAGCGGGAGGCCCTCGGCGCGCACCCACGCCGCGAAGGCGAGCTTGCGTTCGAACGCGCTGACGCCCGCCACGGCGTCCGAGGCCGCGGCTTGCGCGTCCTGCACGGAGAGCTGAACGCTGCGCAGGCCGGCGGCGCGCAGATCCGCGAGCCCCTGCGCGGAGAGCGTCGTGCCCGCCGTGACGAGATGCGTGTAGAGGCCGGCTTCGGCCGCGCCGGCGACCAGCCCGCGGAGGTCGGCGCGCGCGCTCGGCTCCCCGCCCGTGAGGCCCACGTGCACGACGCCCAGCGCCGCGGCCTCGCGGAACACGCGACACCAGGCGGCCGTGTCGAGGGCGTCGGGGACGTCCCGGAACGCGACCGGGTTCGAGCAGTAGGCGCAACGCAGCGGGCAGCGATAGGTCAGCTCGGCGACGAGGTTGTAGGGTCGCGGTGCGCTCATCGCGGGGCGGGCGCGGGCGTCAGCACGCCGAGCTTGCGCATGCTCGCGAGGAACTCGTGCACGTCGCTCGCGAGATGCGCCACGTCGGGGTGACGCTTGCGCAGCACGTCCGCGATCTCGGCGGCGCTGCGTTCGCCGTCGCACAGAGCGAGGATCTCGCGGCCGCTCTCGCTCGGCTTCACTGCGCGCTCGGGGAGCACGATCAGCAGCTCGCCTGCCTCCTCACGCAGCTGGGCGTGCGGGGAGAGGCGAGGGCGCGCGTGCGCCGCTTCGATCGCGTCGAGCAGACGCCAGAGGATCTCGCACTTGCGCTCGAGCGCGGCGGCGCAGCGATCCTGGTCCTGCGCGCTCTGCGCGTGCTCGAGCACGTAGCGCAGGCCCTCCGCCGCGTCGCGCGGCGCCTGCTGCGTACGGCTCTGGAAGTAGCGAAGGCCGGCGGTGTCGACCCACGGGTAGTGCCGCTCGAAGGCCTCGATGCGGGTCTTCATGATGTCGCCCGCAAAGAGCTCCGTGAGCGACGAGGCGACACTTTCGAGCAGATCGTGCGACTCGACGAAGCGCACGTAATCGTCGCACGCCTCCCGCACGCCGGGCAGCACGTCCTGCAACCGCTCCACCTCGCGGCGGTCGAGCCCGACCGCGTCGGCGAGCGAGAGCCAGAGCTCGAGACCGCCGGTGCCTTTTTCGTCGCCATCGTGATCGCGAATGCGCCGCACCCAGCCGCGGCGGAAGCCCGGATCGGCGGCCTTCGCGAGGATCAGGCCGTCCTTGATCGGGATGCGGGTCTGGTAGTAGTAGCGATTGCGAACCCAGGTCTGGATCTCCTCGCGCGAGAGGCTGCCTTCGTGCATGCGCAGATTGAAGGGGTGGCGATGGTGGTAGCGCTCCGCGCCGATCCGGCGCAGCCGCGCCTCGAACGCGCTCGGGTCCGCGCTCACGGCTCGAGCTCCAGGCCGTCGGCCGCGATCTCGATGCCGGCGCGGCGCACGCCGGCCGCCTCGGGCGAGGCGCGATCGAGGATCGGATTGGTGCCGTTCATGTGGAAGTAGAGCGTGCGACCGCGCAGCTTCGCGAGCGGTTCGAGGCTGCCGCCCGGTCCGGAAATCGGGACATGGCCCATCGCGAAGGCGTCCGGCGCGCCGGGGCGCAGCTCGCGCAGCTCGTCGGCGCGCCAGAAGGTCCCGTCGACGAATCGGCAGTCCGCGGCCTCGAGCTCGGCGAGCGTGCCGGCATCGAGGCGCGTGAGGCTCGGAATCACGACCAGGCGCCGGCCGCTACGCGTATCGGTGACGCGAACGCCGACCGTCGTGCCCGCCGCGGCCTTCGCGAGATCCGCGAGATGCGAGGGCAGCTTCGCGGGCACCGGGAACAGGCGCGCTTCGAGGTGGCCGTCGCGGTCGAGGGCAAAGGGCGTGTCGAGCGCGACGGGGCTCCAGATGGGAGCCAGCAGGCGGAACGCTGCGTTGTGTGCGAGCAGCGCATCGCGCACCCAGGCCGTCGAGAGGATCCGATAGCTGTGCGCGTCGCGCAGCACGAGGCTGCCGAGCACGTGGTCGAGCTCGGCGTTCGCGAGCAGCACGACGTCGAGGGGGAGATCGCGCGTGCCCGGCCGCGGATGCAGGCCCGGGAAGCCCGCGAGCTGCTGGCGCAGATCGGGGCTCGCGCCGAGCAGCGACCAGCGCGCGCCATCGGCCGAGATCGCGAGCGAGGCCTGCGAGCGGGCGGGCACGTCGGGATCCCCCGCGCGCGCGCGGACGGCGTTTTCGCCGCCGCAGTTCCACTGCGGGAGGCCTCCGCCCGCGCAGGATCCGAGCACGCGTACGCGCACCGGCGCGTCAGAGGCGGCCGGCCGCCAGCTGCACGAGCAGATGCTCGTCGCTCTCGAGGCGGCCCTTCGCGTTCTGCTGGATGCGTCGCTCCATGTGCTCGGCGTCGAGCATGCGCCGGCGGATGAAGGCTTCGGCGAGCCCCACGCGCTCGGGCGCGGCGCCCGCCTGCTTGAGGAGCTCGCAGGACGCGATCACGTCGATCACCATCTCGGCGAGCAGCTTGGCGCGCAGCAGCGCATACCCCGGGTCCGAGAACAGCGTCTTCGCGGCCTCCTCGATGCCGCGCATCACCTCTTCCACGCGCCGCGAGAGACGCTCGCGCACGGGATCGGCGTGCAGCGCGGCGAGCTCCGTGCGCAACTCCTTGAACACGACCGCGAGCGCGCCCTTGCCCATCTCCTTCAGCGCGAAGGAGGCCTGGATCTCGCTCGTGCCTTCGTAGATCGTCATGATCAGGCTGTCGGCGTGGAGCTTGGCGACGTCGGCGTCCATCGTGTAGCCGATGCCGCCGTAGACCTGCATCGCGTCGCGGGTGAGATCGTCGCATACCTCGGTGGCGAAGTACTTGCACAGCGGCGTCAGCAAGCGCACCTGGATCGTGTCGCGTTCGAGATCGCCCTGCAGCATGGCGCGTTCGCCCGCCGAGAGCTCCGTGCGCGCCAGCGCGGCCTCGCGGCCGCGATTGCGGTCGAGCAGCACGTAGGTGCGGTAGAGCAGGGCGCGCACCGCCTCGGTGTTGACCACCATCTTGGCGAGCATGGTCATCACGAGCGGCTGCTTCGCGATCGCGACGCCGAACTGCTCGCGTTGCGCGGCATAGCGGGTGGCGTCGTGCAGGGCGGCCTCGCACAGACCGAGGGCCTGGGCCGCCACACCGAGCCGCGCGGCGTTCATCAGCTCGAGCATGGCCCGAAAGCCCTGCCCCTTCTTGCCGAGCCGCACGCCGATGGCGCCGTCGAAGACGACCTCGCAGGTCGCGGAGCCGTGGATGCCGAGCTTGTGCTCGAGGCGCGCGACGCGCACACCGTTGCTCGAGCCATCCTCGCGGTGGCGCGCCACCAGCACGAGCGAAAGGCCGTTGGTCGTGTTCTTCGACGCCTCGAAGCTGTCGGCGTCGCGCGCGAGCACGAGGTGCACCTCGGCGCCGCCGTTCGAGATGTAGATCTTCTGTCCGTCGATGCGGATGCGACCGTCGGGAAGCCCGGTCGCGCGGGTCACGATTCCGCCGAGGTCGCTGCCCGCCTGCGGCTCGGTCAGGTCCATGCAGCCCTGCACCTCGCCCGAAGCGAAGCGCGGGAGCCAGCTGCGCTTCGCCTCCTCGCTGCCGAAGCGCTGGATGTCGTCCGCGGCTCCGGTCTGGAGCCCCACCACCATCATCAGGCTCGGGTCGGCGCGCGAGATCATCTGCAGACACATGCCGACGATCAGCGCGGGGAGCCCGTAGCCGCCGTATTCCTCGCCGACGCCGAGCGAGACGAGCCCGGCCGCGCGCAGCTGGTCGTAGGCCGCGCGGATGTGCGCGGGCGATTGCGCGCCGCCGTCCGGAGTGAGCTCGGCCTCGAGATGCCAGTTCTCGCGCGCGCTGCGCTCGAAGCTCGCGGTCAGCTTCGCTGCGGTTTCGAGCAGCGTCTGGTAGGCGGCAACCTCGGCGGGCGCGTCTACGCCGCTTCCGCGGCGCAGCTCGAGCAGCCCCTCCCAATCGACGAGGCGATCCAGGTAGAGGCGCATGCCGGCGCCGAAGTACTCCGTCACTCGCGGCTCCTGCGGAATGGCGGGTCGATGGTAGCCTATGCGCCCCATGGCCCGTCCCGGCTTCGAGAAGGTCGCACCGGTCGTCGACTTCCCGCTGGCCGAGGCGCGGATCCGGCGCTTCTGGCGCGAGGCGGACATCTTCCGCAAGTCGCTCGCGAAACGCCGCGGCGGCCCGCGTTTCGTCTTCTACGAGGGCCCCCCCACCGCGAACGGCATGCCCCACAACGGCCACGTGCTCACGCGCGTGATGAAGGACGTCTTCCCCCGCTACCGCTCGATGCGGGGCTTCGACGTGCCGCGCCGCGCCGGCTGGGACACGCACGGGCTCGCGGTCGAGATCGAGGTGGAGAAGGAGCTCCGCATTTCGGGCCGCGACGCGATCGTCGCCTACGGCGTCGAGCCGTTCGTGCGGCGCTGCCTGGAAAGCGTCTTCCATTACACGAAGGAATGGCAGGAGCTCACCGAGAAGCTCGCCTTCTGGATCGACATGGGCGACGCCTATGTCACCTACCATGAGAGCTACGTCGAGAGCGTGTGGTGGGCGCTCTCCCAGCTGCATGCCCGCGGCCTGCTCTACCGCGGACACAAGGTCGTGTGGTGGTGGGCGCAAGGCGGCACGGTGCTCTCGGCCGCCGAAGTGGGCGAGGGCTACAAGACCGTCGACGATCCTTCGCTCTACGTGCGGTTGCCGCTCGTGGACGAGCCCGGGACCGCGCTGCTCGCGTGGACCACGACGCCGTGGACGCTGCCCTCGAACGCGTTCGCCGCCGTGAATCCCGACGTCGCGTACGTCGTCGTGCGCGACGGCGAGCAGCGCCTGGTGGTGGCCGAGGCGCGCCGCGCCGCGCTCGCCGAGCTCGTCGGCCGCGAGCTGCCGGTCGAGCGATCGCTGCGCGGAGCCGAGCTCGTCGGCCGGCGCTACACGCCTCCCTTCGACTGGTTCGCGCGCGCCGCCGCCCCCCCGGATCTCTGGCGCGTGGCGGCGGGCGACTTCGTCGAGCTCGATTCCGGCACGGGCGTCGTGCACGTCGCCCCGGCCTTCGGCGAGGTCGACTTCGAGCTGCTGCGACGCGAGCAGCAGACGCGGCCGGATCTGCCGCTGCTGTGCGCCGTGCGGCCGGACGGGGCCTTCGATCCGGCGTTCGCGCCGCCCTCCCTTGCCGGCCGCTGGGTCAAGGATTGCGACCGTGATCTGTGTCGGGAGCTGAAGGAGCGGGGGCTCGTCTGGCACCTCGGCCAGATCCGCCACGAGTATCCCTACTGCGTGCGCTCGGACCAGGACCCGCTCATCCAGTACGCGCGGCCGGCCTGGTACCTGCGGACCACCGCCTTCATCGACGCCGCGCTCGCGAACAACGCGCGCATCCAGTGGCTTCCCGAGCACGTCCGCGATGGACGTTTCGGCGATTTCCTGCGCAACAACGTGGATTGGGCGCTTTCGCGCGAACGCTTCTGGGGCACCCCGCTCAACGTCTGGATCAACGACGTGACCGGTGCCCTCGACGTGCCCCAGTCGCTGGCGCAGATCAGCGCGCGCAACCCGCGCGCCTTCGAGGCCTTCGACGAGGCGCGCCGGCGCGATCCGAGCCTCTCTCCCCACCTGCGCGTGCACAAGCCGTGGATCGATGCCGTCACCTGGACGCGGCCGGGCGAGCCCGGCGTCTACCGCCGTGTGCCCGAGGTGATCGACGCCTGGTTCGACTCGGGCTCGATGCCGTTCGCGCAGTGGGGCCATCCGCATCGTGGCAGCGAAGAATTCGAGCGCAGCTTTCCGGCCGATTTCATCTCGGAGGCGATCGACCAGACGCGGGGCTGGTTCAATTCGCTGCTGTGGATCTCGACGCTGCTCTTTCCCGAGCGCGAGCTGCCGCACCCGTTCAAGACCTGCATCGTGCTCGGGCACGTCGCCGATCGCGAGGGCAAGAAGGAATCGAAGAGCAAGGGCAACTACACGCCCCCCGAGATCATCCTCGACCGCGTGCGCCTCGAATTCGCCGTGGTGTGGGCCGAGAAAGACCTGCCGGCGGCCGGCGAGGCCCTGATCGCGCGCGAGGATTTCGAAGGCCTCGATCTGCGCGGCGAGCGCGTGAAGCTGAAGGTCCACCGCGACGACACGCCGGAGCGCAGCCTCGAGCTCGAGCTGCGGCCCGCGCGCTTGCCGCGCCGCGTGATCGTGCTCGCGCCGGTCGATGCCGATGCGCTCGGCGTGACGCCGGCCGCCCACGGCGCGAAGCTGCTGCCGCGCGAGGTGCCGGGGCTCCCGCCGCAGGCCAAGGTCTGGGTCGAGGATCCGAGCTCGGCGGCGCCGGGCGCCGACGCCTTCCGTTGGTTCTTCTTCGCCTCGAACCCGCCGTGGAACCCGACGCGCCACTCGCTCTCGGGCGTGCGCGCGCAGCAGCGCGAGCTGCCGCTCAAGCTGCGGAACGTCTACGCCTTCTTCACCATCTACGCGAACATCGACGGCTTCGATCCGGCGGACGCCGCCTGCCGCCGCGGCCGGCGCGAGGCTTCGAGCCGCGCGCTCGTCGACCGCTGGATCCTCTCCGAGCTCGCGCTCGCGAACGCGCGCGTGATCGAGTGGATGGACGCCTATCGGCTCTACGAGAGCACGCTCGTGCTGACGGATTTCGTCGACGCCCTCTCGAACTGGTGGGTGCGGCGCAACCGCGATCGTTTCTGGGCGCCCGGACTCTCGCAGGGCAAGCTCGACGCGCACTGGACGCTGTGGGAGACGCTGGTTGCGCTCGCGAAGCTGCTCGCTCCGTTCCTTCCGTACGCGAGCGAGGAGATCTGGCAGAACCTCGTGCGGCGACCGCTCCCCGACGCCGAGGAGAGCGTCCATCTCTGCGATTACCCGGCTCCCGACGCGAGCGGGATCGATCGCGAGCTCTCGCGCGTGATGGGCGCCGTGCGCGAGATCGTCTCGCTGGGTCTGCAGGTGCGCACGACGGCGAAGCTGCGCGTGCGCCAGCCGCTCTCCGCCGCGGAGATCGTGCTCGCCGATCCGGCGCTCGAGCCGGCGCTGCGGGAGCATCTCGCACTCGTGCGCGACGAGCTCAACGTTCACGCAGTGCACTTCGCGCAGCGCGCCGACGACTACGTGCGCTACGAAGTGAAGCCGAACTTTCGCGCACTCGGCCCCAAGGTTGGCAAGCGCATGCCGGCGCTCAAGGCGGCGCTGGCGACCGCCGACGGCGCAGCGCTGCTGCGGCAGCTCGAGAGCGAGGGGCGCTGCACGCTCCTCGTGGAGGGCTCCGAGTTGGCGCTAGGCCAGGGCGAGATCGCCGTCTCGCTCGAGGCGCTGCCGGGCTTCGCTTCGGCGAGCGGCGGCGTCGGCGTCGTCGTGCTGCGCACGCAGCTCGATCCTGCGCTCGTCGCGGAAGGCTGGTTCCGCGAGGTGGTGAACCGGGTGCAGACGCTGCGCAAGGAGCTCGATCTCGAGTACACGGGGCGCATCTCGCTCACGCTGGCGGGGGCCCCGGAGCTGCTCGCGGCCGTGCGACCGCGGGTCGCCGATCTCGAGCGCGAGGCGCTCGCCGTCCGCATCGAGCTCGCCGCCGCGCCGGGCCCCGGAGCGCACGTGCGCGAGGCGACGATCGACGGCTTCCCGCTCACGATCGGACTCAGTCTGGAGAGCGCAGCGCGCTAGCGCGCGCAACGAACCGCAGGCGTGCGAAGTTCACTCAGGCAAGTCCGCGCGCAGCGCGCCGCAGGCGAGCGAAGCTCAAACTGACCGGATGCCGAGCTCGCCCTCGTCGATCAGCGCGACGAAGCGCCGCACCAGCTCGGGGTCGAACTGGGTGCCCGCGCAGGCCTCGAGCTCGCGCACGGCTGCGGCGAGCGGCCGGGCCGGCTTGTAGCTCGTCGGGCTCGTCATCGAATCGAAGGCATCGCAGAGGGCGATGATGCGCGCCTCGAGCGGGATCGCCTCGCCCGCGATGCCGTCCGGATAGCCCGAGCCGTCGAACCATTCGTGGTGGTGCTGGACGATCGGCGCGAGCTCCTGCCACAGCCGGATGCGCCCGAGCATGCGCGCGCCGAGCAGCGTGTGCCTGGCGCACAGCTTCGAATCGTGCTGGAGCGAGGCATCGAGCTTCAGCATCCCGATGTCGTGGAGCAGCGCGGCGAAGTGGAGCCGCTGGAGCTGCTTCGCGTCGAAGCCGAGCGCGCGGCCGAGTCGGTTCGCTGCGGCGCACACCTGCATGCCGTGGCCCGAGTGGTAACCCAGATGCGAATCGAGGGCCGTGATCAGGATGTCGGTCACGTGGGTGAAGAAGTTGCGCTGCGACTCATGAAGCTCGGCGTTGCGCAACGACACCGAAGCCAGCCCCGCGAGCATCGAGAGCGCGTCCACCTGCGCGGCGTCGAAATCGCGCCCCGCTTCGGTGTGGATCACCACCAGGGCGCCGAGCGTGGTCGGATCCCCGGGCAGCGGGACGCCGGCGCAGGCGGAGACCCCGTCGCTCTCCCCCGCGAGCGCGGGACGGCCCTCGCGCAGCACCAGCTCGGCCACCTCGTCGATCGCTTCCGAGTGCATTTCGTGGAGCTTCTCGGCGTCGGCTCCCGCCGAGACGAGCAACCCCGGCGGCCGCCCGTTCTCGCCGGGAACCAGCACGAAGGCGGCGCGCGCCTCGGCGATCGTCAGCGCCGAACGCACGGCGGTGACGGCTGCGTCGCGGCCATGCTCGGCCGTGGAGAGGCTGCTCGAAGCCGCGAGCAGCGCGGCGAGGCGATGGTTGTCGCGATCCATCCGCAGCAGCGAACGGCGCGTGATCTGGCGCAGCACCAGGAAGGCGCCGCCCGAGAGCACCGCGATCGATGCGACGAGCGCCGTGAGGCTGCCACCGAGGCCGGGCTCGTTCTCGACCGGAAGCACGTAGCGCTCGACCACGACGGCGAGCGCGATCAGCGGGACGATGGCACCGAGGAAGTAGGCGGTGAAGGCGGCGCGATCGAGTTTCTGGGAGAAGATCGAGGCCGACGGCTTGGCAGCGCCCATGTCCACGCGTCCTTCCGGGGCTCGGATCGAGAGCCCGGTCAGCCCGCAAACATCGGCCGATTGTCCGCGTGGCTGTAGGACTTTTTCCCCTCGCCAGGCGGCGGGCTGTGCGCTGGGGGCGAGCCGGGCTACCCATCCCTCGCCCCGTCGCGGGGCAGGGAGCGTGCGTGCCCGAGCTTCCCGAAGTCGAGGTGACGCGGCGGCGGATCGGCCCGCTGCTCGTCGGGCGCCGCATCCGCGAAGTCCGCACCACGCGCGACAGCTATTTCTTCCTCACGCGCCCGGCGCGGCTGAAGGCCCGGCTCACCGGCCGCCGGGTCGCGGTTCTGGATCGTCACGGCAAGTACCTGGTGGCGGAGCTCGACGAGGGCAGCCGGCTGCTCTTGCACCTCGGCATGACCGGCCAGCTCTTCTCGAGCGCCGCGACGAGTCCGCGGCTGCTCTCGGCGACGCGCCGATCGTCGCTCCCGCCCGAAGCGCAGCGCGCTTTCGCAGCCGACGCGCATACCCACCTGCAGCTGTGCTTCGACGACGGGGGGCCCGAGGTCTACTTCCGCGACGTCCGCAAGTTCGGCAAGGTGCTGTTGCTCGAGCGCGGCGAGAGCCACCCGCGGCTCGCGCGCCTCGGTGTCGATGCGCTCGAGGCGACGGGAGAGGCGCTCTTCGCGGCGACGCGCGGCCGCAGCGCTTCGATCAAGGCGTTGATCCTCGATCAGGCGCTGATCACCGGCGTCGGAAACATCTACGCCGACGAGGCGCTGTTCCGCGCTGGCGTGCGCCCCACGCGCCGCGCCGGGCGCGTGACCCGCAGCGAGTGCGAACGGCTCGCCGCTGCGATTCGCGAGGTGCTCGAGCGCTCGATCGAGACCGGCGGCTCGAGCATCCGCGATTATGTGTCACCGGACGGAAGCGACGGGCGCTATCAGGACGAACGCCGCGTCTATGCCCGCACGGGCGAGCCTTGTCTGCGCTGCGGGAGCCACATCCGGCGCACCAGCGTCGCCCAGCGCGGTACGCATTTCTGCCCCACGTGTCAGAGGTAGCCGGTGCTGACGCTGTGTGAGCTGCGCCGCGCGAGCCGGCTGCTGGATGCCGCGCTGCGCGGCCAGCGCTTGCAGGCGATCGCGCAGCCCGACGCGACGAGCGTCGTGCTGACGAGCTACGGCGCTCCGGCCGAGGGCGCAGAGCCGCGCCGGCAACACGTGCTGCTCGCGTGCCGGCGTGGCCCGGCGCGCGTCGCGCTCCTCGCAGGGGGACGCGAATCGCTGGCCTCGCCGCCCGCCTTCGTGCAGCGTCTGCGCGCCCTGCTGCCTTCGGCGCGGTTCCGCGGCGTGCGCCTGCAGGACGAGGATCGCCAGCTCGCCTTCGCGCTCGAGACGCGGGACGCTGCTTTCGAGCTGCTGCTACAGCTCCTGCCCCAGCGCAGCAATCTCTACCTGCTCGACGCGCAGCAGCGCGTGCTCGCCGCGCTGCGCCCGCTCGCCGAGACGCGGCCCGAGCTGGCGCTCGGGGAGCCGTGGCGCGCGCCCGCATCGCACGCTCCGTCCGAGGGGGAGGATCGCTTCGCAGCGGAGCCCGACGAACGCTTCTTGTTCGCGATCGAGCAGCATTTCGCCGAGGTGGAGCGCGAAGGAGCGCATGCGGAGCGGCGCCGCCTGCTCGAGCAGGCCTTTCGCCGCGAGGAGAAGGGGCTCGCGCGCAAGCTCGAGAAGGTCGACGAGGAGCTGGCGCAGGCGCATGCGGCGACGCGCCTCGAGCGGGACGGCGAGTTGCTCAAGGGCGTGCTGAAGAGCGTGCGGCGCGGCGCCGCCGAGGTCGTCGCGCACGATCCCGCGAGCCAGGAAGACGTCGTGATCGCGCTCGACCCTGCGCTCTCGCCGGCGGAGAACCTCGATCGGATCTTCCGGCGCTATCGCAAGGCCGTGCGCGCGCTCGCGCAGGGCGGCGCGCGGCGCGAGGCGATCGTCGCCGCGCTCGAATCGGCGCGCGCGCGCTTGCGCGAGCTCGCGGCGATCGCCGCGCTGGATGAGCAGGCCGCGGAGGCCGCTCTCGATGCCTTTGCCGCGCGCGACGACGTGCGCCCGCTCGCCGCGAAACGCGCGCCGGTCGAGCCGCGGCGCCGCGAGCGACCCGACGCCGAGCGGGAGCTCGCCGGCCGCCGCTTCCCCGCGCGGCTCGCGCCGCGTCGCTACCGCACCGAGGGCGATCTCGAGATCTGGGTCGGACGCAGCGACGCCGGCAACGATTTCCTGACCACGAAGCTCGCGCGCGGGCGCGATCTCTTCTTCCACCTCGACGGGGCTCCGGGCAGCCACGTGATCCTGCACAGCGAGGGACGCAGCGATCCTCCCTCGGAGGCCGTGCTCGACGCCTGCGAGCTCGCGGTGCATTTTTCGAAGCAGCGCGACGCGACGCGCGCCGACGTCCACGTCGTCCCGATCGCGAACGTGCGCAAACCCCGCGGCGCGAAGCCCGGGCTCGTGATGGTCCACGGCGGCAAGACCGTGCACCTGCGGCGCACGCCGGCGCGTCTGGCCCGCGTGCTCGCAGCGCGTGTCGAGGACGACTGACAGGCTCGAGCCCCGACGGCTCGTGAGGTATGCGATGGATCGAGAGGCTCCCGGAGGCGAGGCTCCGGCCGGCCGCCACGCGCCGGCCCGGCGGCTCGCGGTGCGCGGCGTGGCGGCGCTGATCGCGCTGTTCGTGATCGGGCTCTGGCTGCATGCGGAACGCGCGCGCGAACAGGCCGAGAACGAGCGCGCCGTCGCCGAAGCCGAGCGCGCCCACGCCGACGCCGAGGCCCGCGCCCGGGCGGAAGCCGACGGGATGGTATGGGTGCCGGGCGGCACGTTTTTTTTCGGCTGCAACGAGGCGGTGGACAGCGCATGTGATCGCGGCGAAAAGCCCGGCCGCATCGAGACGCTCCCCGGGTTCGCGATCGATGCAACCGAAGTGACGGTCGCGCAGTACCGCGCGTGCGTGACGGCGGGCGGCTGCAGCGACGAGAGGATCGCGAGCGCGTTCTGGAGCGGCGCGGAGCAGCCGAGCTGGTCCCGCTACTGCAACTGGCCGAAGCCCGAGCGCGGGAACCATCCGATCAACTGCGTGGATTGGAAGCAGGCCGGCGCCTTCTGCCGCTGGGCCGGCAAGCGCCTGCCGACCGAGATGGAATGGGAGAAGGCGGCTCGCGGCACGGATGGGCGCAAATATCCGTGGGGCAACGTCGAGTACGAAGCTGCCGGCCGCGTCGCGAACATCGCCGACGTGCAATCGCGCGTCTTGCACCCGCAGTGGAACATGCCTCTGGGCTACGACGACGGCTATCTCGACACGGCGCCGGTCGGCTCGTTTCCCGCCGGCAAGACCGTCTACGGCGGATTCGACATGATCGGGAACGTCTGGGAGTTTGCGGCGGACGAATTTGGTCAGGGCCACTCGATTCGCGGCGGATCGTGGAACAACGTCGCGCGCGGCGCGCGTGCGTCGGATCACCGTCGGGTGGAGTTCGGCTACCGCAGTCCGCTGATCGGATTCCGCTGCGTCCGCTAGCCGGGGATCAGTCGCCGAGGGCAGCCGGATCCACCTGCCCGAGGATCTCGTCGTAGCTCGTCTTCGCCTTTTCGTACAGGGCGCGCGACGTTTCGTATTCCTTCGTGATGGCCGCAGCCGCTTCGCCGCGCGGAAAGTCGTGCGCCCGCATCTCGGAGTAGGCGGCGTCCGCCGCCGCAGCGCGTTGCTCCGCCGCGACGAGATCGTCGCGCGCCGCTTCCGCCTTCTTGCGCAGCCATTCGTCCCCGATCTTCGGCAGGGCTCCGGGGGGCTTGGGGGCCGCCTCGGGCGGGGCCTCCGCGGCGGAAAGGCTCTCCGTCTTGCCGGTGTCGATCGAATCCTGATCGACCGTGCGCCCGTTGTCGGCGGAATCCAGGGTGTCGGTGTGGCCGACGTCGAGCGTGTCCTGATCGACCGTTTTTCCCTTGTCGTAGGTGTCGAGGCTGTTGGTCTGACCCTTGTCGAGCTTGTCCTGGGACACCGCGTGACCCGTGTCGACGGAATCGAGAGAGACGGGCTCGTCGTCGGCCTGCGCGCTCAGCGCGAACAGCAGCCCGTGCATCACGACGGCGGCTCGGCGAAGTCGGAGCATGGTCGATCCTCCGCGGGGGGCGGGCTGGGCTGATCGGCGGGTGCTGGCAGCCCACCGATCTCATCGGCGAACCGCAGCTCCGACTCGAGGCTGGTCTTGCGCTTCGTTGGGCTACGGATGGGGCTCAGCCCCTTGCGCGGCCGCGCCGCGCTGAACGGCTCACGCGACGAGGCCGCGCAGCAGCCGCGCGGCGCCGCCGAAGCCGATCGAGTGCAGGGCAGCGCCCCCTTCGGCGATCGCGAGGAAGCGATCGAAGAGCTCCGGGTGTCGCGCGA
Source organism: uncultured delta proteobacterium (assembly GCA_963785985.1). Classification (GTDB taxonomy): domain Bacteria; phylum Myxococcota_A; class UBA9160; order UBA9160; family SMWR01; genus DATBRV01. Next base: position 215,721 of record CAWAXD010000007.1, read on the forward strand.
GCGTGCGCACGCTGCGCCGGCGCAGGGCCGGTGAGGCGGCCAGCAGCAGCACGAGCCGCGTGATCTGGAAATAGCGGGCCGAGAGTCGGCGCCACGCCAGCTCGTAGCGGGCGAGCGGCTCGCCCGATGCCACCACGTCGACCAGCGCGGCGGCCGAGCGCAGCCCCAGGCTCACGCCCTCACCGGTGAGGGGATCGAGGTAACCCGCGGCGTCGCCCACCAGCGCGATCCGATCCGCGAAGCGCCGGCGGGCGCGTTGCTGGAACGGTCCCGCGCCGCGCACGCTCGAGCTGGGCTGCGCGCCCGCCAGCAGCGCTCGCAGCGTCGGGATGCGGCTCGCGAGCTCGGCGAAGGAGCCGCGCTCGCCGCGGTAGAGCAGGGCCACGCCGATCTCGTCGCGCGCCACCGGGGTCACGTAGGCTTCGATGCCCTCGCCCCAGTGGACCTCGACGAAATCGGGCGCACTAGACACTCTAAAGTGACGGATCAGGCCGAAGCGGCCGCGCCCGGGCGCGGCCTCGAGCCCCGCCGCGCGGCGCACCCGGCTGCGCAGTCCGTCCGCCCCCACCAGCAGGCGCGCCTCGAGCGCGCCCGCGCTGGTGTTCATCCGGATGCCGTCGCGGGTGCGCTCCCAGTCCGCGACCCGGCAGCCATCGCGCAGCTCGGCGCCGAGCGCCCGCGCGCGCGAGGCCAGCAGGGCGACGAGTGTCGTGCGCCGGAGCCCGAGGCCCTCGCCGGCGGGGAAGCGGCCCTGCGCCCGCGTCTCGCCATCGAGATAGCGGATGCCGCGGAACGGCATGCCCGTGCCCGGCGGGAGCGCGATGCCGAGCGCGCGCAGCTCCGCCACGCCGAGCGGCATGATCCCCTCGCCGCACGCCTTGTCTCGGGGCAGCGGACGCACGTCGAGAACGACGGCGGAGAGCCCGTGCTGAGCGGCGCGGATCGCGACGCCGAGGCCGACGGGTCCGCCGCCCACGACGGCGAGGTCGACGCGCGTCACCGCGGCTGCGGCTGCGGCCGCATCGGCAGGAAGCGCGGGCGGCTGGCCAGCTGCTCGGCGCCGGCGCCGGCGCCGAGGCATGCGAGGGCCTGCTCCTCGCTGCGGATGCGCACGGCGAGCAGCGCGGCGTTGGCGATGCTGAACGACAGCGCGGTGAGCCACGCCGTGTGGATCAGCGGGACGGCGATTCCCTCCAGCACCACGGCGAGATAGTTCGGGTGACGCAGATATCGGTAGGGTCCTCGCGTCACCAGCGGGGCTCCCGGGACCACGATCACGCGCACGTTCCAGGCGGGGCCGAGCGAGGTCACGGCCCACCAGCGCAGCGCCTGCGCGGCGAGCGCGAGCCCCAGCATGGGCGCCGCGAGCGCCGGCAGGAAGGGCCGGTCGAGCCCCCAGACCTCGAGCACGCAGCCGGCGAAGAAGGCGGTGTGGAGCGCCTTCATCACGGCGAAGTGGCGCTCGCCGACCTCCACGCCCCCCTGCTCGAAGGCACGCCGCGCATGGCGAGCGCTCAGGCGCAGCTCGAACGTCCGCTCTCCCACCAGGAGAGCCAGGAATCCGTAGTAGAGGAGGCTCGCGCTCACCAGCGCAGCAGCACGAGCTCGGCGCAGAAGCCGGGTCCCATGGCCATCAGCAGCCCGAGGCTGCCCGGGGCCGGATCACTCGCGAGAGTGTCCCCCAGCACCATCAACACCGATGCGCTCGAGAGATTTCCGATCTCGCGCAGGCTGCGCCACGAGAGCGCCAGCGCCTCCTTCGGCAGGTCGAGGGCTTCCTCGAAGGCCTCGAGCACGCGGGGGCCGCCCGGATGGCAGACGAAAACGGACACGTCTTCGAGATCGAAGCCATGGCAGGCCAGGAAATCGTCGACGTCCTTGCGGATGCCGCGCGCGATGCGCGGCACTTCCGCGGAGAGCACGACGCGGAAGCCGGTGTCGCCGATCTCCCAGCCCATGGCGTCCTCGGTGCCGGGATAGAAGACGGATCGCGTCGCCAGGATCTGGGGCCCAGCCTGCGGCACGTCGCCTCCGGTGAGGATCACCGCCGCCGCGCCATCGCCGAACAGGCCGCTCGCGATCAGGTTCGGCACGGAGAGATCCTCGCGCTGCAGCGTCAAGCTGCACAGCTCGACACACAGCAGCACGGCGACCTCGCCCGGGTAGGCGCGCAACACGTCGGACGCCCGCGCGATGCCGGCCGCGCCGGCGACGCAACCCAGTCCGAAGATCGGCGTGCGCTTCACGTCGCTGCGCAGACCGAGCCGGTTCATCAGGCGCGCGTCGATCGACGGCGTCGCGAGCCCCGTCACCGAGGCGAAGAAGAAGTGGTTCACGTCGCGCGGCCCGAGCCCCGCGCGGTCGAGGGCATCGCGCACGGCCGCCTCTCCGAGCGGCACCGCGCAGCGGATGAAGGCGTCGTTGGCCGCCTGGAAGCCGTGCAGGTCGCGGTACTCCTCCATCGGCAACGCGAGATGGCGTCCGCCGACGAGCACGTTGCGATGGATCTGGTCGAGGCGCTTCGGATTGCGGATGCGCTTCGACCACAGCTCGCGCAGCCCTGCGAGCAGGGCCTCCTGGGAATGGCAGGGACCCGGAAGCGCTGTTCCAACGGACGCAATGCGCATGCTCTCACCCTCTGCTGCTGCAACGGTCGACGCGCGCCCACTCGAGATCGGAGACTGGGTCGGAACGCCCCGACGAAGGATCAGACTCTCCACCCTGGCGGCAAATGATGCGGGCAGATCGCGGGAGAAGGGTCCGAGCGCCTGAGGCCGCCGTGCGCTCTTCCTGCATTGGACGATACGGGTCGAATGCCGGTTCACACTCGCGCGGTGGGGTTACGAATGCGTAACGATTGCTGGCGCATGAGCGCGCGGCGCGGGGAAGCGATTGTATCTGTCGAACGACCTGGAGCGAGGAGAACACACGATGCGCCAGCGATTTCGCAACGCGAGTGCTCGCTGTTGCGCACGCGCGATACGAGCTGGAGGAATCGCATTCCTGATCGCTGCGCTCGGCACGGGCTGCAAGAGCGTTCCGGCAGCCGCGCCGCAGCCGGAGACGCGCGCGCAGGGGTCCGTGAGCAACGATCCGCAGATCACGACGCTGCTCGGAAGGGCCTGCTTCCAGTGCCACGCCAGCGGCGGCAGCGCGCCGTGGAGCGCTGCGTTCTCTCCCTCGTACTGGTTTGCCTCCCCGGCGCGCAAGACGCTCGATTTCAGCGCGTGGCCGTCGTACGACGCGCAGCATCGCAGTGACGAGCTGCACGCGATTGCGAAGGTGGTGCGAGCGGGAGAGATGCCTCCCTGGGATTACACCGCGTTCGACTCGAACGCGCGCCTCACGCCGGACGAGCAGAAGATCGTGGCGGATTGGGCTGATCGGAATTCGGCGACGCGAACCCCTTGATCGACAATCTTTGGAGACAGCTATATTGGATCGCTCACTCGCCCTGCCAGTAGTCGACCTCGCTGCCGAGCGCGAGAAACTTGCGCAGCGTGAGCTCCTGCGGCGGGCCACCGGGCGCCGCGCCCGCGAACAGGCCCAGCTTCGCCGAGTCCGGGTACAAGAGGATGTCCGGCTCCCGCATCGTGGAGACACACAGGAAGACGAGCTCGCTCTTCGAAGAGCTACGGATCTGGTGCGCGTTGCCGGCGCCGGCGGGAAGCGCGACGTAGTCGCCGGCGCGCAGCGGGATGCTGTGCTCACCGATCCGGATCTCGCCTTCGCCCGCCAGCACGAAGACGGCCTCCTCGTTCGCGAGATGTGCGTGCCGCGGCCAGGGCTTGGCGCCGGGTGCGAAGCGATAGAGGCTCGCGCCGATCTGCCTGCCGCCGGCGGCGGCCGCGAGCTTCTTGCGCTGGCGCGGTGCGCTGCCGTCCGGCGCGTTCTCGAGGCTCCACTCCATTTCTTCCACGTTGACGACATGCTCGCGCGACGACACGCAGCTTTCCTCCTGCTTGTGGATCGAGGGCACTCTATCCCAGCCCTGCCCGGTCCTCCCGGACTTGACGCTGCGCGTCCCGCTGTGGTCGAATCAGCGGGAAGGGGTTCGCCCCATGGCCGCCTCGCCCTGCCTCGGATGCTTCATCACGATTGCCTTTGCTGCCGGCGTGACGGCTGCAGACGCCGCCGTTCCGCTGCGGATCCTCGACACGACGTCGCGCGCCGCCTTCGTCGAGATCGAGAGCTCGAGTAACATCGATACCGTGGGCCAGAGCTTCGGAGGGCCGGTCTATCCAGCGACCTACTCCGCGACGGGTAGCACGGGAACCCTCGTGATCTCTGCCACCACGCACGAGGCCATGTACGCCGGCAACTTCCCGGCGCCCGTGCCCGGTTCGTTCACGCCGATCGTGATCGAGATCGATCTCGCGACGCGGCACGGGACGAGTCAGGTCGCGGGCGGCGCCTTCGCCAGCGGGCCGGCGACCGGGAGCTTCACGCAGGGTGTGCTCCGCAGCGACAGCGTGGTCGGCGTCATCGTGTCCGGCGTTCCGCCCTTCACGTGCGCGTCGCAGGCGCAGGTCGACACCCTGTGCTCTTTCGCGCCGCAGTTCTGCGGCAAGACCTGCTCGCTCGTGTCCGGGGTAGCCTACGAGCCCACGAGCGGCAGGCTCAATCTCGTCGGCAGCCGGACCGAGACCGGCTGCGACGGCGGGATCTGTCAGGGCCCGTTCAGCTTCTTCACCCCGCGCGGCGATCTGCGGCTCAGCGAGCCGAATCCTGCGCCAGCCGTTCCGTCGCTCGCGCCGTGGGCGACGGCGCTGCTGCTGGGAGCGATTCTGCTGAGCGCTTGGACGGCGTCGAATCACGCAGCGCGCACGGCCTAGGCCGCGGGTTTCGCGCGGTGCCGATCCATCAGGCTCTTCCCGCCTCGCCCGTGCTGCCGACCGCGGCAGAGCTCGAGCGCGCCCTCGCCGAGGATCTCGCCTGGACCGAGTCCGCGCTGGGCTCGAAGCTCGTCGAAGTGGCCCCGGTTTCCCCGCTGCGCGGCCGGCATCGCCCGCGCACCGCCTTCCGGCTCACGCTCGCCGATGGCCGCAGGCTGAAGCTGCGCCGGATGCGGAGCCCCGAGCGTGCCGCGGAGCTGGCGCGGCTGGTGGAGCGGTTGCGCGATCTCGGGATTCCGCAGGTCGTGCTGTCGAAGGCGGAAGCGCTGGTGGTCGAGTGGCTCGACGCGACGCCGTTCGACGAGGGCCCCGATCCGTCCGGCCGCCGCGAGGAGGCCGCGCGCCTGCTGGGTCGGATCCACGCGACCGCGGCGTTCGACGGGATCGCTCTGCCCGTCCTGCGGCCGACGGCTCCCGAGCTGCTCGCCATGGCCGAGGAGCTCGCCTTCCTGGTGCGCGCGCGGCGCCTGGACGCCGACACGGCAGAGCGTCTCTCGGCAGCGGCTCGCGAGCGCGATCCGGGCCGCTCGTTGCACGGCATCGTGCACGGCGACTTCTGCGTCGAGAACCTCGTGATCGACGGCGACGACCGCCTGCGGGTGGTCGACAACGAGGGCATCGAGGTGGGGCCTCTCGCCTGGGATCTCGCGCGCGTCTGGTCGCGCTGGCCGATGCCGGAGAGCGCGTGGGAGCGCTTCCTCGCCGCCTACCGATCCGCCGGCGGGGCCCGCGTCGACGACCCCGAGCTCGCCGTCTGGAAGATCCGGTCGCTCGTCCGCAGCGCGTGGTACCGGGTCGGCTATCGGCTGGACGGCGACGGCGCCGCGCTCGCGAGGCTGCGGGGTCTGCTCGAAGGTCTATAGTGGGCTGGTGTCGAAGAGTCGGGACCCCGTCCGGGTGGTGATGCGGTCGGCATGCAGGGACTGACGCCCTACGTCTCCGTGATCGTTCCCGTCTACAACGACGCGCGGCGCTTGCGCGGCTGCCTCGCCGCGCTGCAGCAGCAGACGTATCCGTCCGAGAGCCACGAGATCGTGGTCGTCGACAATGCGTCGAGCGAAGACCTGCGGCCGATCGTCGCCGCATTCCCGGGCTTCCGCTTCGAGCGCGAGGACCAGCCCGGCTCCTACGCCGCGCGCAACAAGGGCATCGTCGCGAGCAAGGGGCAGATCCTCGCGTTCACGGATTCCGATTGTCTGCCGGATCCCGGTTGGATCGCCGCGGGCGTGCGCGCGCTCGAGGCTCGTCCCGGATGCGGAGCCGTGGGCGGCCGGATCGAGATGGTCGCTCGCGATCCGCTGCGGATCACGGCGTTCGATCTGCACGATCTCGTCTGGGGCATGCCGCAGCGCGTGTACGTCGAGCGTTTCGGGCTCGCGGCCACGGCCAATCTGTTTGCGCATCGCTGGGTCTTCGATCGGGTCGGCCCGTTCGACGCCTCGTTCAAGTCGTGCGGAGACTGCGAGTGGTCGTTCCGCCGCGAGGCGGCCGGTATCGAGCTGGTCTACGCGGACGAGGCTCGCGTCTGCCACCCGACGCGCAGCTCGCTGCGCGAGTTCGTGAGACGGCGCCGCCGCATCACGGGGGGCTTCCATCAGCTGGCGCCCATCCTCGAGCGCTCGTACCCGCACAAGCGGTTCGAGATTCCGAAGACGTTCGAGCACTCCTACCACCGGATCCGCCGCAGCCTCTCGCACCGCAGGCTCGCGACGCTCCAGAGCAAGCTGGGCTTCACGCTCGCCGAACTGATCCTCTATGGTGTCAATGTGACGGAGGGCTGGCGTCTGCGGCTCGGCGGCAAGCCTTCGCGTTGCTGAGGGGCCGCTCAGCGGGTTCCGTAGCGCCGGCGCAGCCAGCGGTGCCGCAGCGAGCCCAGGCCCGTCCGCAGCCCGCCCATCGGATGGAAGTCTCCCTCGGGCGCCGGTCCGAGCTTGTTGTGGCGGTAGGCGTCCTGGCCGCGCAGCAGGATGGCGTGCCACCTGCGCAGCGGCAGACCCTGCCCATCGACGCGCATGCCCTGGTGGATCCGGGTGCTCGTCGCGGTGAAGCGGATGGAGATGCCGCTGCGCTCGCTCGCGGACGTGTTCGGGTCCGAGCCGTGCACGACCTTCTCGTTGAACAGGAAGAACTGGCCGGGCGCCACCTCCAGGTCGAGGGGCTTCCCGTGTGGCAGATTCGAAAACACATAGTCGTGTCCGAAGATGCCCGTGCCCTTCGCGACGGGTCTGCGTTCGAGCAGCGCGTGGTGGCTCGCCGGAAACAGCTGGACGCAGCCATTCTCGCGATGGCTTTCGGTGAAGGCGAGCCAGGCCGTGATGTTGCTCGGCGGGTCGAGGGCCGGCGTCCCGCGATGTCCGCGGAAATCATGTTCCTGGTGCCAGATCACGCGCGCCGCTCCGGGCAGCTTGCGGAAGATCGTGCTGCGCCAGAGCAGGAGATCGGGACCCAGCAGCGAGGCTACGCGCTCGACGATCGCCGGGTGGCTGCAGAGCTCGTAGAGCGACCGACAACTCAGGTGATGGTCTCGCGGCGTCGGAAACCCATAGACCGGCGACGGATGCAGGAGCGCCTGCAAGACGGTCGGATAGCGCTCGGCCATCTCCTCGGGGCCGAGCGCCGTGAACGGTCCCACGAAGCCGTTGCGCTCGAAGTCCGCGAGCTGCTCCGGGGAGAGGCCCTGGTCGACCGCTAGCGTGGAAGGCTCCGCCATTGCGCGCCCGATGATCCCCGATCGCGCGGCGCGCTTCGACTGCCACTCTGGCTGATCGAAGCCCTCGTCGTCGTGATATGGTGGCTTCCCGCCAACCCGCGGCTTTCTTCGGGCTCCGGCGGGCTGGCCGCGCACCTGCGGGCCCGGGGAGTTCGAGCGTGTCGGTGGAGCTTCTGCTCCTGCTCTTCGTCGGCGGATTGCTGGGGCTCGGTTGGCGCGTCCTCCAGCAGCCCGACACGCGGGCTGGGACGTTTTGGTTCACCGGCTGGCTGGCAGCCGGCGCCGGCGGCGTTCTCGCAGTCGTCCGCGACGCCTACCCGTCGGCGTATCTGTTGTGCTTCCCGCTCGGCTCCTTTTTCGCGTTCTTGCTGCTCGCTGGCGCGCTCGCGTTCGCAGGTCGCCCGGTTCCCCGCTGGTTCCTACCGCTGACACTCGCCTACGGTGCGCTCCGAGCGGCCTTCGTAGCCGCCGGAATGCCCGAGGTCGCTTTCGCCTCGGCGCTCACGATCGAGCCGGTCGCCATGCTGACTGCCGCCTGGCTCGTCCAACGCGCCACGCCGCGCAGCGGCATCGCTCTCTCGCAGCGTCTGCTCGCGCCATCGATCCTCGTGCTCGCCGTGCTCGGCGCCATCCACGTCGTATGGTTCATGCGAAACCAGCAGCTTCCGCCGGGCCTGCTCGCAATGTGGGTGGTGGCGGTGCCGCTGCTCTTCGGCGTGCAGGCCCACGCGGAGTGGGAGCGCGGACGGCGCGCGCTGCAACGCGCGCGCGACGCGCTGGAGGAGCGGGTCGCGGAGCGGACGGCGGAGCTCGCGCGCGCGAACGCCATGCTTCGCCAGGAGGTCGCCGAGCGCAGCGCCGCCGAGGGAGCGCTCCGCCGCAGTGAAGAGCGCTATCGGGTGGTCTCCGAGCTGGGCTCGGACCTCGCCTTCGGCTTTCGCGTCGATGCGAACGGCGAGGTCTCCGACGGCTGGGTCACCGACGCCTACGCGCGCATCACCGGCTACACGCTCCCCGAGCTGAGGGGCACGGGCTGGCTCGCGTTGCTCCACCCGGAGGATCGCGAGAGCGCGCAAAAGCGCTTCGAGGCGATCCTCGCGAGCGACGCGCGCGAGGTCGAGGTCCGCATCGTCACGAAATCCGGAGACGTCGCCACCGTTCGCGCTGGCATGCGCAGGCTGCGCGACGGCGACGGCTTCCGCATGGTGGGCGCCGCCCGCGACGTCACGGAGGCCAAGCAGGCCGAGGAGGAGCGGCGCAGGCTCGAGCGGCACGTGCTCGAAGTCCAGCGCCTCGAGAGCCTCGCCATGCTGACGGGAGGCGTCGCGCACGATTTCAACAACCTGCTGGCCGTGATCCTCGGCAACAGCCGCATGGCATTGGCGGACGCCCCGCCCGAATCCGCCTTGTTCTCGAGGCTCGCGCGCATCCAGGCCGCCGCCGAGCTCGGAGCCGGGCTGACCGAGCAGATGCTCGCCTACTCCGGCAGCGCGGGGGTGGCGCTCAAGCCGCTCGATCTCTCGCAGGTCGTCGAGGACATGGCGGACCTGCTGCGGGCCTCCGTCTCGGAGCGCTGCCGGCTCGAGCTCGAGCTGGCCCCGCGCGCGCGGGTCGAAGGTGACACCACCCAGCTTCGCCAGGTCGTGCTGAACCTCGTCACCAACGCGAGCGAGGCGCTGGCCGACGGCGTGGGCAACCTGCTCGTCCGCACGGGGCTCGTACACCAGACTGCGGAAGACCTCGCCGGGGCCGTCGGAGCGGAAGGCCTGCTCCCGGGGACCTACGTGTTCCTCGAGGTCTGCGACGATGGCCAGGGCATGGACTCGGCGACGCAGGCGCGCATCTTCGAGCCCTTCTTCACGACCAAGTTCTCCGGCCGGGGCCTCGGGCTCGCGGGGGTGCTCGGCATCGTGCGCGCGCACCGCGGACTCGTGCAGGTGCGCAGCGAGGTCGGGGGCGGCTCGTCCGTTCGCGTGCTGCTGCCCGGGCCTGGCGCGGCGCTCGCTACCGTCGACGCAGCGCCCGCGGCCGCGACGCCCGCGCGGCGCACGGGCACCATCCTCGTGGTCGACGACCAGGAGGACGTCGTCGAGGTCGCGCAGGCGTTTCTCGAGCGGGCGGGGCATCGCGTCGTCACGGCGACCGGCGGCAGGGCGGCGATCGAATGCTTCCGCGACCGCGGTTTCGAAATCGACGCGGTGTTGCTCGACCTCAGCATGCCCGATGCGAACGGAGAGCAGGTGCTGGCCGAGCTGCAGCGCATCCGCCCCGACGTGCGCGTGATCATCGCCACGGGCTACAGCGCGGAGGCGGCGTCGAAGCGCCTCGCCTCGCATGGCGTCGCCGGCTTCGTGCGCAAACCCTACGAGTTCGAGGAGATCCTCGATCAAATCGGTCGCGTGCTGGCGGACCGGGCCTGAGCCCCCTCCGTGGGACCCGCGCGGCTCAGCGGTAGGCGCCCACGCCGCTGGCGCGCAGCTCGATCTCGACGCGCCGATTGCTCATGCGACCCAACGGAGTGTCGTTGCTCGCCACCGGCCGGTCGTCTCCACGACCTGCGATCTCGATTCGCTCCGCAGAGCCGATCCCCTGGCGCAGCAGATAGTTGCGGACGGCATCCGCGCGCCTGCGGGAGAGATCCTGGTTGTAGAGCGAGTCGCCCGTCGAATCGGTGTAGCCGGCCACGACGACCTGCGCGTCCGGATTCGCGCGGATCACGGACGCGACCTCGCGGAGACGCGCGGCCGCGGAGCGCGACAGCTCGGCGGAATCGATGGCGAAGAGCATGTCCTCCGGAAAGCGGACGACGAGCGCGCCGGCGCGCCGTTCGACGACGGCGCCCGAAATGCGATCGAGCTGGTAGGCCTGCTCCGACAGATAGGTGTCGGTGAAGCCGTAGGCGCGGCCCGGTGCGGACTCGAAGTAGCCCCACGAGAACTCGGGCTGGAGGATCGGCGCGAAGCCGGCCGGCACCTCGAAGGGCGCCGTGACGAACTCGTAGACGCCGATCAACTCGCGCGCGACGAGCTTCCCGGCGCCGAGCGCGAGGCCGATCGTCATGCCCGAGAAGATCCCGTTCGAACGGGACTCCTGGATGACGTTGCCCGGGATCTCGAGGACGCCGAGAGTCATGCCCGCGAGGCCGCGGCCGGCCTTGCGGGCCGCCGTGTTCTCCTGCGCGGTCGCGGCTGCCGGCAGCAGGAACGCGCAGAGAGCCAGCGCCAGACTGGTTCGATGAAGCGTGGATCGCTCGAGAAGCCTGCGGTCGATCTGCAGCGACGGTTGGTGCGAGTGCATCTTCAGCGGCCTCCGTTGGGAGGCCGATTCTACAATGGCAAGAAGGCGCGCCAGCAAGATTCGTCGCGACGCGCGGCGCGCGACCCCATCCTACGCACGCAAGTGTGCGGCAACTCCACGCGTAGCGTTCGGCCGTGCCTGAGTCTGCGCTCGCATCCGGATCAGGCTGAAATTTTCGGCGGTCCCGAGGCTGCCTGCGCGGCGAGACGCGCCAGCCAGAGATCGTGGCCCCTCGACATGCGGCGCGGCAGCAGGAGCGCGCCGAGGCGCGCGGCGAAGCCGTGCTGCGTCTCCTCGGTGACGACGCGGCAGCCGCCGGGCACGCGCTCGATCCACCAGGCGTGGTAGGCGTCGACGCCGAAGCCGCGCGCGTCCCAGGCGAGCCGCTCGGGCGCGACGAGCTCCTTCACCTGCGAGCGGATCGCCACGCCGAACGTGCGCCAGCGGAAGCGCGTTCCCAGTGCGAGCTCGCCGCCGCCCTCGATGCGCACCTCCGCCGAATTCGGGTACCAGCGAGGCCAGGCCTCGGCGCGCACGAGCCACGCCCAGACGCTTTCGGGCGGGGCTGCGATCGCGAGCTCGTTGCGCACGTGAACGGGCGCGTGTTTCGGATCGTAGTGCTCGGGCCAGTGGATCATGCGCGGCTCAGGGAACGCTCTGCGCCGGTCCGGAGCCGGACGTCGCGATCCGGTAGATGGCGCAGTCGCCGTCGACGAAGACGGGTGCGGCCGAGAACGCGGGCGTCGGGTTCGCCACCATCTCCTGGATGCGCAGGGGGCTGACCTCGCGCGGGGGCCACGGTTGGAAGAAGAGCCAGCTCGGTGCGTACCAGGCGACGACCTTCTCTACGTCGCTGCGCGAGCCGTAGGGGACGACGATCGTCGCTCGCTCCGTCTCCCACGACGTGGTCCACGGATCGAACGTCAGGATGCGATCGCTCGCAGCGGTCTCGCGCCGGATCCAGTCGATGGCCGCGCTGCAGGCTAGAGGGCCCGCGAAGATCGGGATCACCTGGAGCGCCACGCTGAAGGCCCACACGCTGAGCGCGACGAACGCGAGCGCGACTCCCGCCGTGATCCCCTTGAATGCAGTGGCGCGCTGCGCGTGCGCGGCGGGCCAGCCCGCGGCGAGGGCCCCACCGATCGAGATGCCCAGCAGGGGGACCAGCGGCGTGAAGAAGCGGACCTCGAAGTGCCAGATGCCGCAGACGAAGCCCACGGCGCCCAGCACGGAGAGCGCGAAGAGCGCTGCAAAGCGAGGCTGCCGCCGGGCATGCAGGGTCAGCGCCGCAAGGCCGACGAGCGAGAGAAAAGCGGGCCCCATGATCCGGTTGAGGGGATCGAAATCGAGGGTGGGCGACAGGGCGTCGCGCGCAAAATCCGCGAGCTGCTTCAGCACGATCGAAATCACCTTCACGAGCCCGAGCGAATCGAGCACGCTCGCGAGCGATGGCATCGTGTCGTAGACGCCGAAGAACGCTTCGAGCCCGTACGCTTTGTAGATCCAGTCGATCGGACCGAATCGGAACATCCAGCTGCCGCTGGCGGCTTGATTCCGTGCGAGACACAGCGCCAGCGCGAGCGTCCACGGCCCGAGCCAGATCGCCAGCGAGCGCAGCCGCAAACGCAGGCTCGAGCCTCGGTCGAGAAGGATGGCGAGCATCGGCGCCAGCAGGATCAGGCCGCTGAGCTTCTGGAGCAGCGCGAAGGCGGCCGCGAGTCCGGCGATGGCGAAGCGCCGTCCCGAGCGCTTCTCGATCGCGACGTCGAGGCTGAAGAGGGCGACCAGGAACCAGAAGGCAAAACCGGCATCGTCCTCGCCGAACCACGCCCACAGCAGGAGCAGATTGCTGCTGAGCGTCAGTGCGCAGGCGACGAGCCCCGCGCCGGTGCCGAAGACACGGCGGCCAAACAAGAAGGCGACGAAGCCGGTGAGACTCACGTACACGAGTCCGGGCACACGGAACAGGGCGCGCTCCGGGCCCGCGAACGCGAACAGCCCCGCGAGGGCGATGGGCTGAAGGATCCCGTGCATCTCGGGGACGTGCTCTACGGCGGCGAAGCGGCCGACGTGATATTGGATCATGTCGATCTTGAAGCCGTTCCCGCGCACGAGATTGCGAGCGACGATCGCGTGGTGGAACGTGTCCGGCGAGGCGGGGTAGTGGCCGCGAGTGATCCAGAGAACGCCGACGAGCCAGAGCGCGCACAGGGCGCCGACCGCCGCCGTCGACGTCCGGCGCCAGCTGCGAGCGAACCGCGGCGGCTCTTGCATGCGGACTCCCGGGCCCAGGCAGCGCATTCTATCCGGGTTCTGCGACGCCCGACTAGCGACGCCGGGTCGATTCGGCTAGCAACGCGGCCGGGGATCCCGACCCGAAGGAGCTGGCAGCGTTGACGATCGCCGATCGAAGCCGAGTCGCGCGGCTCGTGCGCGTGGCCGCGACCCTCCTCTGGGCCGCGAACGCCGCCCCCGCCGCCGCGCAGGAGGGCCCTCCGCCTCCGTCGTCGACCGGCGTCTGCCCGGAGATCGAAGAAGATGGGCTGCTGTGCAGCGCGGACCTGTTGAGCGGCAATTGCGCCGATTTCGTGGTTGCGGCCGATCGGCTCGGCGCTCTCTATCGCAGCGAGCTCACGAAGCTCCCGGATGCGCAAGCCTCGCTGATGACGACGACGTGGTGGGGCTGCGGCCCGGGCACGCTCGGCGACATCACGGCGTTGCTCGTGCGGATCGGCAGCCCGCCCGCGCTCACGGTGCTGCAGACGCAACCCTATGCGAGCCTCGTCGTGGCGGCGTCGCCGCCGCCTGCGCCGGCTCCGGCATCTCCCGCTCCGCCGCCGGCCTGCGACGAGCTCGCGAGCCCGCTGCAACGCAACGCGTGCATCGGCGCGCAGCTGCAAGCCGCTCGCGCCGAGAACCAGAGGGTCTTCGCGCGTTGCCAGTCGCTCGTAGCGGCGGGGCTGCGCGATGATTTCGCTGACTCGCAGTCGAGCTTCCAATCGCTGCTTCCCGTGCGTTGCGATGCGCAGGTGGCGGGCGTCGACGACAAGAGCATGAAGACGTTCGTGCGCTCGCGCTGCCTCGTGCAGGCGCTGACGGACAACACGCACGGGATGCTCGCCGCGCATGCGGAGTGTCAGGCACCGAACTGACGGAGCGCTCGAGCGGGCCACGGCTGCGCCGGCTGCGTGCGGGCGCTCGAGGTTCCGCTCAGAGCGTACCGATCGCGCGCACGGCGGCCGTTGCCGCCGCGTTCGTCGCGAGCTTCAAGCCGCGCGCGAGGCGCGCGAGCTGCGGAATCCGCCAGGGCTGCGTGAGAAGGAAGCGCGCGACCGCAGCGGGTTTCACCTCTCCGTCCGGCCCCGTCATGCCGAACACCGCCTGATCGATCGTGCCGTCGCTCGTGTGGTCGCTGATCGAGCGGAACACCGACCAGGGACACCCGCGGCGCTCACAGACGGCTGCGACCGCCGCGGTCTCCATGTCGATCGCGACGGCGCCTTCGCGCTCGAAGCGAGCGAACGCGCCCGGATCGGTGAGCAGACCGTCTGCGGTCAGCAGCGACCCGCGCGGCGGCGTCTCGCCCAGCCGCGCGGGTTGGAACCGCGCGCCGGTGTCGAGATCCACGACGGTCTCCGGCACGACGAGGTCTCCGATCGCGACGCTGGCTCCGATGCCGCCCGCCACGCCCACGACCAGGACGTGATCGATCGCGCCGGCGTCGAGGATCCGTTCTACCGCGCGCGCGGCGGCTCGGATTCCGATGCCGGTCTGCGCCGCGACGATCTCGATCCGACCCATCGCGCCACAATGGAACGCATTCCTTCCGGATCCGGCGCGGCGCAGCGATAGCAGGCGGACGAGCGGGAGCAGCTCGGATCGCATCGGAGCGAGCAGGGCGACGCGTCGGGCTCCGGCGGGGCTGGCCACCGCGACATTCTGCCCTCTGGCGCCGCCCGCCGCTCGTAGACGGCGGGCGGGGTCCGAGGGGGACGACGGGCGCTTGCCGGGCGCTGTGATTACATGTTCTTCAGATCCGATCGAGTCCGCTTCGATCTGCTATCTCCAGCGCGCCCGGCGCACGGATGGAAGCCGCCAACACCGTGGCTCAAGATTTCGACGCACGTCTCGGCCGCGCCGTCGCGCGCTGGCTGCTTGCCGTCGACCGGCGTTCGCGGCTCGTCAGCGCCGCGACGGCGATCGTCAGCGTCGTGCTCGGCACCTATGCAGCCCTGAACCTCGGCGTGAACTCGGACCAAGAGGCGATGTTGGCGCCGGACGTGCCCTTCCTGGTGCGCATGCACGAGTTCCAGCACACGTTCCGGAACTACGACAACGCGATCTTCGTGGTCATCGACGCCGAGAACGCGGTCGCGGCGGCGCGCGCGGCCAGCCGGCTCGCCGAGCGGCTCGGCAAGCAGACGCAGCTCTTCTCGCAGGTCGACTCCCCGGACAGCGGTCCCTTCTTCGAGCGCAACCAGCTCTTGTTCCTCGATCTGCCGCAGCTCGAGGACCTCGCCGATCGCGTCGCCCGGGCGCAACCGCTGCTGGCCGAGCTCTCACGCGACACGAGCGTCGCCGGCATCTCCGACCTGCTGCGCAGCGCGATCGAGGCGCGCAGCGGGGGAAGCGATCTCGGCATGGATCTCGCGGGCGCGCTCGACGGCGTGAGCGTCGCGCTCGAGGCTTCCGCGCAGGGCCGGCCTGCGCCGGATCCGTGGGGCGACGCACTGATCGGCGGCGAGATCTCCGAAGCCGGCCGGCACCGCCTGGTCGCGGCGACGCCGAAGCTCGACTTTGGCGATCTGCTGGCGGCGCGGCCGGCCGTCGAAGCGATCCGCAGCGCCGCCCGCGAGCTGGGCCTCGACGCCGATCACGGCATCCGCGTGCGCGTGACCGGCGATCCGGTCCTCAACTACGAAGAGCAGCTCTCCGTCGACTCGCAAGCCAAGCAGGTGGGCGTGGCGGCGTTCGTGCTCTTCACGATCGTATCCTGGTTCGCCTTGCCATCGCTGCGCATCCTGCTCGCGCTCGTGGGAAGCCTGCTGGCCTCGATCGTGCTCAGCAATGCGTTCGCCACGGTCGCGGTCGGCCACCTGAACCAGATTTCGGCCGCGTTCAACGTGCTCGTGATCGCGCTCGGCGGCGAGTTCGGGATCCACTTCTGCATGCACTACGCGGAGCTCTCCGCCGGCGGTCGTTCGCGGCGCGAGGCGCTCGCACTGACGGGTGAGGCGGTCGGCGGCTCGCTCCTCTCGAGCGCCGGCACCACCTCGATCGGATTCCTCGTCTTCCTGCCGACGGACTATCGCGGCGTCGCGGAGCTCGGCCTGATCTCCGCCGGCGGCATCGTCGCGAGCTTGTTCTGCACGCTCACCGTGCTGCCGGCGCTGCTGGCGCTCGGCGCGCCCGAACGCTCGGCGCTCTCGCACGCGCAGCCGCTGCCCTGGGCGCGCTGGCTGGAGCATCTGCCGCTGCGCTTTGCGCGTCCGATCCGCTGGACGGCTCTCGCGCTCGCGCTCGGCGCGCTCTGTCTGCTGCCGCGTGCGCACTTCGATTACAACCATCTGAACCTGCGCGATCCGAGCACGGAGTCCGTGCAGGCCTTCCAGGATCTGCTGTCGCGCGCAAGCAGCACGCCGTGGACGATCGACGCCATCGCGCCGGATCTGGACGCAGCGAAAGCCCTGGCGAAACGCTTCGAGGCGCTCCCGACCGTCGAGCGCGCCATCACGGTCGCCGACTACGTGCCGAGCGACCAGGCGGAGAAGCGCGCCATCCTCGCCGACACGGCGCTCTTCCTGCCGACGATCCCAACCAGCCGGGTGACGCCGAGTGTTCCGGCGCAACGCGCGGCGCTCGAGCGCCTGGCTCACGCGCTCGAGGCCGCGAATCCGCCGGACCCCTCCGATGCGAAGCTCGCCGCGGCGCGCGCGCGGCTGCGCGGCGCGATCGAGCGCTTCCTCGCCGCCGCCGATGCCTCGCCCGGCGCCGCGACGAGCTACGCGCTGCTCTCGCAGAACATGGTGGGCTCGCTCCCCGATCAGCTGAACGATTTCGCGCGCGCGGTCGCGCCCGAGGAAGTCAGCGTCGCGAACCTGCCTCCGACGCTGCGCGACCGGATGCTCTCGCCCGAGGGACGCGCGCGCATCGAGGTCTTTCCGAAGGGGGACGTCGAACAGAGCGCCGTGCTCGATGCCTTCGTCGACAGCGTGCAAGCCATCGACCCCGAGGCGGTGGGCTACGCGGGGAGTCTCGTCGGGTGGGGGCGCGTCACCGTGGAGGCGTTGCGTCACGCGCTGCTCGGCGCCGTCGGATTGGGAGCAATCTTCCTGCTCGTGCTCTGGCGCAATCCCTGGGACACGTTGCTGGCGTTCTTTCCGCTCGGACTCGCAGCGCTCTTCATCTGCGCCCTGCTCGTGCTCGTCGGACAACCCTTCAATTTCGCCAACGTGATCGTGCTGCCGATGCTGCTCGGGATGGGCGTCGACAGCGGCGTGCACCTGGTCCACCAACACCGCACCAACCCCGACGAGGTCGATGTGCTCGCGACGAGCACGGCCCGCGCGGTGTTCTTCAGCGCGGTGATGACGATCGCGAGCTTTGCGAGCCTCGGCTTCGTGTCGCACCGGGGCATGGCGGCGCTCGGTCAGCTCCTCACCCTCGGCGTCTTCGTCACGCTCGTCTGTTACGTCGTCGTGCTGCCGGCGGTGCTCGAGTGGGACGACCGCCGGCGGCAGGCCGCGCCCCGCTGACTCCCGTCCCGCTGCGCCAGCGGCCGCTCCACGGAATGCAAGGTTCCGCTGATCACGGGATCAAGAAATACTGATTGGACGGATCGCCCGCGCCGGCCGAGACTCTGGCCGAGAGCGGACGCGCGCTGCCGCCCGCACAGGAGGACGACTCATGGCCGATACGCTTCGCACCGAGTCCGGCGCCCCCGTCGCCGACAACCAGAACTCGCAGTCCGCCGGCCCCGGCGGTCCGCTGCTGCTCCAGGACCAGCACCTGCTCGAGAAGCTCGCCCGCTTCAATCGCGAGCGCATCCCGGAGCGCATCGTGCACGCCGTCGGCTCGGGCGCCTTCGGCCACTTCGAGGTGACGAACCCCGACATGACGCGCTTCACCCGCATGCGCATGCTCGACGGCAAAGGCAAGCGCACGCCGGTCTTCGCGCGCTTCTCGACCGTGGCGGGGTCGAAGGGCGCGCCGGACGCCGTGCGCGATCCGCGCGGCTTCGCGCTCAAATTCTACACCGAGGACGGCAACTGGGATCTCGCGGGCAACAACACGCCCATCTTCTTCCTCCGCGATCCGCTCAAGTTCCCGGATTTCATCCATAGCCAGAAGTACGACCCCTACACCAACGAGCAGGAGCCGGACAACGTCTGGGATTTCTTCTCGCTCAGCCCGGAAACGACCCACCAGTTCACCTGGCTGTTCGGCGACCGCGGCATTCCGGCCAGCCTGCGCCAGATGGACGGCTTCGGCTCGCACACCTTCCAGTGGCTGAACGCGCGTGGCGAGCGCTTCTGGGTCAAGTTCCACTTCAAGACGAACCAGGGCATCCGCTGCCTCACCAGCGAAGAGTCGGCGCGCGTGTGCGGCGAGAACCCGCAGCACCATCAGCAGGACCTGCGCCTCGCGATCGAGCGCAAGCAGTTCCCGGCGTGGACGCTGAAGGTGCAGGTGATGCCGGAGCGCGAGGCGGCGGGCTATCGCTTCAATCCATTCGATCTCACCAAGGTCTGGTCGCACGCCGACTATCCGCTGATCGAGGTCGGGCGGCTGGTGCTCGACCGCAACCCCGACAATTACTTCGCCACGGTCGAGCAGGCCGCGTTCGACCCGGGCAACTTCGTGCCGGGCGTCGGGCCGTCGCCCGACAAGATGCTGCAGGCTCGCCTGTTCGCGTACGGCGACGCGCACCGCTACCGGCTCGGCGTCAACCACACGCGCCTGCCGGTGAATGCACCGCAGGGAGTGAGCGGAGGCGCCAGCAATTACGGCCGCGATGGCGCGATGCGCTTCGACGACAATGGAGGGCGCGCGAAGAACTACGAGCCGAACAGCTTCGACGGGCCCCGGCAGACCGGCGAGCCGCTGTACGCGGGGCTCCAGAGCCAGGGCGCATCCGGAAGCTACGCTCCCATGCGACACGCCGAGGACGACGATTTCGTGCAGGCGGGCATGCTGTACCGGCTGATGCGCAACGACGAGCGCGAGCGCCTCGTCCAGAACATCGCGGGGAGCCTCGCGCGCGTGTCTCGCGAGGACATCGTGGCGCGCGCGGTCGGACATTTCCGCAACGCCGATCCCGAGTACGGCGCGCGCGTGGAGCAGGCCGTGAAGGGTCGGCGCGCCCGCGGGTAGCCAGCGGGGCAGGGGGCAGCGCGGCGCGCGCCCGCTCGCGCGCCGTTGCCTATGCTCCAGGCGAGATGACTCCTGCACCGGTTGCCATGCGCTCGAGGGCGACTGCGCTCCTCTGGCTCTTCCTGCTCGCGAACTACGCCGTTGCGCTCGCGATCTGCGCGGGGTTCGTGACCGGCGGCTCCCTGCGCGCGCCCGGGCCTGCGCTGTGGATCACGGCGGTCTGGCTCAGCTACTCGTTCTTCTATCTGCTCCCGGCGTTCGGGCTGGCCTGGCTCGCGCAGCGGCTGCTCGGACGCTTCGGCGCGCTCGTCGCGTGGGCGCCTGCGGTCGCGGTCTTCTCCGCGGTGCAGCTGTGCATCTACGCCGATCGCCGCATTCACGAGATCTACGGCTTCCACATCAACGGCTTCGTCTGGAATCTCGTGACGACGCGCGGCGGCTTCGAATCGCTCGGCGCGGGATCGCAGACGCTGGCGGAGGCCCTCGGCCTCGTCGTGTTCGTGATCGCCGCCGAGGCGGCGCTGCTCGCCGCGCTCGTGCGCAAGCAGCACGTGCTCGGCGCCTGGCGCTCGCGCCGCTTCGTCGTGGGCTTCAGCGCCGGGCTGTTCCTGTTCTCGCAAGGCGAGCATCTCGTGTACGCCGGCGCCCATGCGCGCGCCTACAATCCGATCCTGCAATGGAGCGCAGCCTTCCCGTTCTACGTTCCCATCAAGCTGGACTCGCTGGCGGCGCGCCTGGGCCTGGCGGTCGAACGCTCGGAGCCGCTCACGGTGGGGCTCGGGGACTCGCGGCTCGCCTACCCGCGCCGACCCCTCGTGTTTCGCCCCGACGCCCCGCCCTGGAACGTGATCGTGCTGTGCGCGGAGTCGCTGCGCGCCGACGCGCTCGATCCCGAAGTGATGCCGGCGACCTGGCGCTTCGCGAGCCAGGCCACGCGCTTCACGGAGCACCTCTCCAGCGGCAACGGCACGCGCATGGGCATCTTCGGCCTGTTCTACGGTCTGCCGGGTCCCTACTGGTTCGAGTTCCTCGCGCAGACGCGCGGCCCCGCGCTGATCCGCGCGTTGCTGGACCGCGGCTACGACGTGCGCGGCTGGACGAGCGACAAGTTCTCGTATCCGGAGTTCAGCCGGACGGTGTTTGCCGACGTGGAGCCCGCGAAGCTGAGCGAGGGCGGCACGGGTGACGGCTGGCAGCGCGACCGCGAGCAGGTCGGCAGGATCCTCGCCTACCTGGCGCAGCGCGAACCGGCGCGGCCGTTCTTCCTCTACATGTTCTTCGAGTCACCGCACGCGCCGTACCGATTTCCGCCCGAGACCGCGATCCGCACGCCCTATCTCGACGACCTCGACTACCTGACGATGAATCTGAAGCGCGACATCCACGGCATCCAGAACCGCTACTGGAATTCGGTGCGACACCTCGATACGCAGCTCGAGCGGATCTACGACGCGCTCGCCGCGCGCGGACTCCTCGACTCGACGCTCGTGGTGGTGACCGGCGACCATGGCGAGGAATTCCTGGAGAAGGGCCTCTGGGGACACAATTCGGAGTTTCACGAGGAGCAGATCCGCGTGCCGCTGGTGCTGCGGGTGCCCGGTCGCGCGCCGGCGGTGATCGATCGCATGACCAGCCACCTCGACATGCCGGCGACGTTGCTCGGGCTGCTGGGCGTGACGAACCCGCCCGAGGAGTTCAGCCTCGGGCAGAGCCTGCTCGACGGTCCGGCGCGCTCCTACACGCTGGTGAGCGACTGGTCGCGCGTCGCGTATGTCGACGCTGGGGGCAAGGTGAGCTTCGCTTCGAGTCCGGCGGGCTGGTTCAAGCAGATCGTGAGCGACCGCCACGACGCGCCGCTCGCGGATCCGGGCGGCTGGATGCGTGTCCACACCGCCATCTTCGGGCGCCTGCTGGCGGATCTCGCGCGCTTCACGCAAGGGCCCGAAGTCGCGGCAGCTCCCGCGCCCCGCTCCTGATCCCACACGTGCGGTCAGGTCGCTGCGGGCTGCGACGCACGCGCGGCGTCGTTCTCGTCGCGGAGGATGAAGGCCAGGATCGGTGACGTCGCGAAGGTCGTGACGAGCGCCATGATCACGAGCATCGCGAACAGGGTGGGCGAGATCACGCCGAGGTCGAGCCCGACGTTGAGCACGATCAGCTCGACCAGGCCGCGGGTGTTCATCAGGATCCCGAGGGCCGAGGCGTCGCGCCACGCATAGCCCGAGAGCCGCGCCGCAAGCAGCGTGCCGCCGAACTTCCCGGCGCAGGCCACCAGCAGGATCAGGCCGCACAGCAGCCACTCGCCCGCGCCGCTCACGAGCTGGATCTGCGTGCGCATGCCGCTGAAGGCGAAGAATGCGGGCAGCAGCAGCACGACCACGATTCCCTCGAGCCGCTGCGTCAGGTTGCGCGCGAGCCGGCTGTCGGGCGGGAACACGGCCCCCACGAGGAAGGCCCCGAAGAGCGCGTGAATCCCGATCGACTCGGTCACGAGCGCCGAGGCGAGCAGCAGGACGAAGACGAAGGCGAGCGCGTTCTGGGAGGTGTCTGACTCGCCTTCGAGGCGCGGCAGGATCCGCTTGAGCAGCGGCCGCAGCACCGCGAAGATGAACGCGATGTACGCCGCCGTGAGGCCGACGGTCACGAGCGCGCTCTCGCCGTGCGCCTGGGCCACGCTCACCACGAACGCGAGTAGACACCACGCGGTGACATCGTCCACCGCCGCGCAGGTGAGCGCCATCACGCCGAGGGGGCTCGTCTGGAGGCGGCGGTCGCCCAGGATGCGCGCGAGCACCGGGAAGGCCGTCACCGACATCGAGACGCCGAGGAAGAGCGCGAAGGCGGTGAACGGCACGTCGTTCGTGGAGAGCCGCGGGTAGAGGCCGAGGGCGAGCGCCAAGCCCAGCAGGAATGGCAGCAGGATGCTCGCGTGGGAGATGGCGAGCGCCGTATGCGAGCTGCGCCGCAGATGACCGGGATTCAGCTCGAGTCCTACGAGGAACATGTAGAGGATCACGCCGACCTGGGCGATCACCTGGAGGAAGGGCGCCACCGACGGCGGCAGCAGGAAGGCGTAGGCCGCCGGCGCAACGCGGCCGAGCAATGATGGACCGAGGAGGATCCCCGCGATCACCTCGCCGATCACCGGCGGCTGACCAAAGCGGCGGAACAGCGAGCCCACGAGCCGCGCCAGCACGAGGATCACGACGAGCGCGAGCAGCACGTGAAGCAGGTTGTCGACGCTTCCGGCGGATTGCGCCGCCGCGAAGGCCGATTCGCCGGCCGGCGCAGGCGCGCGGATGTCGCGTCCCTGTGCGCGGATGAAGAGGAAGGCGAGAACCGACGCGGCGATCATCGCGCCGTACCCGAGCGCCGTCCTGCCCACTGTCGCCGGGGCGCCGCGGTCACCGAACGCCATGCCCGCACCTAAGCATCGCGCCCCGCGACGTTGCGGGGGCCTTCGCGGCGCGCCGAACCGGGCGACTAGCTCGCTCTCGGCCCTGCGCCGCCGGGGCCCAGGCGTCCGCCCTCGCCCAGATGGCCCTTGCCGGGGACGAAGTTCACCTCGGCGCGGATCCCGTCCGGATCCTCGAACAGCACCGAGTAGTAGCCGGGCGCGAACTGCGAACCTTCCTCGGGCGGGTGGACGATCTTTGCCTCGAGCTCGTCCACCAGGAAGCGATGGATGGCGTCGACGTCCTCGCGGCTGCGCGCGCGAAAGCAGAAGTGGTGGAGGCCCGCGCGATCCTGGTCGAACGCGCTGCCTCGCTTACCGGCGGGCGCCGCCCGCACCAGGATGCCGGTGCGGCTTCCAATGCAATAGACGACGTCGTCGCTCTTGATCAGCGTCTTCATCTGGAGGAAGTGGCAGAGCTTCTCCCAGAACGGGACGCAGCGCCGAGCGTCGTTCACCGTGAGCTGGATGTGTGCGATGCCATTCACTTCGACGCTCATTGCCGTTCTCCTGTTCGCTCAGCGCGGCAGCGGGCTCCGCGAGCGCGCGAGGAGCCCCTCGAGATGCGCGCGAACGCGCGGCCATTCGGGCGCGATCACGCTGAAGTAGACGCTGTCGCGGCGGCTGCCGTCGAAGCGCGCCATGTGCGAGCGCAGCGTGCCTTCCTCGCTGGCGCCGATGCGCGTGAGCGCCGCGCGCGAGGCCTTGTTCTCGGAGTCGGTCTTGAATTCGACGCGCTCGCAGCCGAGCGCCCCGAAGGCGTGTCGCAGCAGCAGGAGCTTCGCCTCGGTGTTGGCGCCCGTGCGCTGGTGGCGCGGATGCAACCAGGTGGCGCCGATCTCGAGCCGCCGCTGGGTGGGCTCGACGGCCAGGTAGCTCGTCGAGCCCATGATCTCGTCCGACGCGCGCAGGATCTGTGCGAAGGCGAGCATCCCTCCCCTGGCGGCCGCCGCGTTCGAAAAGGCGACGAGCTGGCCGGCCTCCGCCTCGGATGCGACGCGAAACGGAAGCCAGCGCCAGATGTCCGGGTGCTGCGCCGCGGCCCAGAGTCCCGGCACATGGCTCGGCGCGAGCGGCTCGAGCCGCACGAGATCGCCTTCGAGAACCACCGGTCGCAGGTCCATCGTCTCCACGCTCGCGAGGGAGCGGATGATATCGGGCTCCGTCGCGGCGTGCGCCAACTCGACTTTTGCGTGTGGGGTCTCGACCACGATCGTGATCTTTTTTCTCGAAGCAACACTGGAGCCTTCG
Organism: uncultured delta proteobacterium; assembly: GCA_963785985.1. Taxonomy (GTDB): domain Bacteria; phylum Myxococcota_A; class UBA9160; order UBA9160; family SMWR01; genus DATBRV01. Next base: position 239,701 of record CAWAXD010000007.1, read on the forward strand.
CCCGCGGGGCGCTTTGCGATCTCCGTCACTGTTTGCATGTGTTGCGGTCGCTATCGACACCAGATCGAGAGAGGAGGGATCCGATGGAAACTGCCAACCGCGACTCATTCGTGTTTCGCTCTTCGCCGACGACCTCGATCGGGATCGAGATCGAGATCCAGATCCTCGATCGCGAGACCGGGGATCTCGTGCCGGGAGCCGTTCCCGTCCTGAAGATCTGCCGCAACGAAGCCATCGACGGCGTGTCGTCGGAGTTCATGCAGTCGATGCTCGAGATCAAGACCGGCGTGTGCGCGAACGTCTCGGAGCTGGCGCAGCAGATCTATCCGCTGGCGCGCCGGATCCGAACGATCGCGACGTCGCTCGGGTACGACCTCGCGCTCGCGGGCACGCACCCCTTCGCTCGTGCCAGCGGCAACGCGGTCTTTCCGGGGGAGCGCTACGAGCGCATCCGGGAGCGCCTCGGCTGGGTCGCGGCGCACGATCTGATCTTCGGGTTGCACGTGCACATCGGTGTGCCGAATGGCGACGTCGCCATCGGGCTCGTCAACTCGCTGGTTCAATACCTCCCGCACATGCTGGCGCTGTCTGCGAACTCGCCCTACTGGCAGGGCGCGGATACGGGCCTCGCGTCGTTCCGCGCGGCGTTCTACGGCCTGCTGCCGCGCTCCGGCGTGCCGCCGTACTTCAGCCGGTGGCAGGATTTCCGGCGCTATCTCCAGGTGATGCGCTGCTCGGGCGCGCTCGAATCGCTGAAGGACATCTACTGGGACATCCGCCCGCGCCCGGACTACGGGACGATCGAGTTCCGCATCTTCGATGTCGCGCCGACGCTCGCCGCCGCGCTGGCTCTCGCTGCGCTCACGCGATCGCTCGTGATCGCGACCTCGCGACGCCTCGAAGAGCGGCCGCATCTGTGTCGCGGCGACAAGCGCAAGCAATGGATGGCTCTCGAGAACAAGTGGTCGGCGATCCGTTACGGCCTCCAGGGCACCTACCTGCGGACGCCCTCCGGCAAGCGGCGCTCGCTCGGTCACGACACCGCCGAGCTGATCGACCGGCTGCTGCCGATCGCCCGCGAGAGCGGCGACGATCGCTTCCTCAAGCAGCTGGTTCCGGTGGAGAAGCTCGAGGTCGGCTCGGATCTCCAGCGGCGCGCCTATCGGGAGTCCGGCGACTGGCGGTCGCTGATGCAGAGCCTGCGGCAGCGCTTCGCCGACGAGCTAGCTGCGACTGCATGAGCCGCGCGCGCGGCAGGCGCCTGCGCGCCGCGCCGCGCGCACGCGACGCTATGCTGGCGGCCTCGTGGACGCTCGCCTCCATGCTCCCGCCACGCAGCGCAACCGCGAGCCGATCCTCGCGGTTCTGCGCCGGGTGCTGCCGGCGAGCGGCGCGCTGCTGGAGATCGCGAGCGGCACCGGCGAGCACGCGGTCTATCTCGCGGCGCAGCTTCCGGGGCGGGACTTCCAGCCGAGCGATCCCGATCCCGCGCACCGCGCGAGCATCGCCGCGTGGAGCGCAGGGGAGGGCATCGCCAATCTGAGGGCGCCGCTCGCGCTCGACGTGACCCATTCGGGTTGGGAGACGAGCGAGGGCATTCCCTCCGATCTCGCGGCGATCCTGTGCATCAACCTGATCCACATCGCTCCGTGGAGCGCGGCGGTGGGTCTGGTGCGCGGCGCAGGGGCCTCGCTCGGCGCGGGCCGCGTGCTCTACCTGTACGGCCCCTATCGGCGCGCCGGACGACCCACCGCGCCGAGCAACGAGGCGTTCGATCGCAGCCTGCGCGCACAGAATCCCGCATGGGGCTTGCGCGATCTCGAGGCGCTCGCATCGGCGGCAGACGCGGAAGGCTTCGCGCTCGAGGAGGTCGTCGAGATGCCTGCGAACAACCTCTCGCTGATCCTGCGGCGCCGCGCGGGCACGCCCGTGGACTCCGCTCGCCTTCGGCTCGCTGCGCGCTTCGCTTGCTAGCCGACCGAGCGGACGCGCCTCGCTCACTCAACGGGTACGAGCCGCAGCACACTCGGCTCGCGCACGCGCAGCGCGCTCATCAGCTTTTGCAGCGCGCCGTACTTGGCCTTGAACGCCGCTTCGACGGCTTGCTTCGTGGCGGCGTCGACGACCTCGCTCGCCCGCACGTCGCGCGCGAGCTCGCCTACGCGCAAGCGGACCGGCGAGCCCCGTCGGATGTTCGCCAGCCAGGCGGAAGCGTTCGTCCGGACATAACCGGCGTCGTCGATGACCACGATCCATACGGACGTCTCGCGCAGCGCGCCGTCCGCATCCGTGGTCAGGATCTCGACGACGGAGGTCTCGCGCGCGGGCGCCCAATCGAAATCGGCGGCGCCGGCTGTGCTGCCGATCAGACCGAGCGCTGCGATGAGCAGGCGAAGCATGCGCGTCACGGTAGCCTCGATCCGCTTTCCGGCGCTGCGCGCGTCAGTCCACTTCGATCAGGACCTTGAGGACGCCCGGTTCGGCGGCCATGCGCAGCGCTTCCTCGGCGCGCGCGAGGGGCACGCGGGCGTGGATCAGCGAGCGCACGTCGATGGCGTTCGTCTCGAGCGCGCGCAGGGCGGGTGGAAAGGGACCGCAGCGCGAGCCGATCACGTGCAGCTCGTGGATCACGAGCGGCGCGAGGTCGACGCTCGCCTGCTCGGCGTGGGTGCTCTTGAGCACGAGCGTCCCGCGCGGCCGCAGCGCGGCGACGGCGCGCGCGAAGCCCAGCGCCGAGCCGGTCGCTTCGACCACCAGCGACGCCGGCCGGAGCGGGGCGTCCGAGGCCAGGCGCGTGTGGATGCCGCGGCGGCGCAGCACCTCGAGCTTCGCCGGGTGCCGCCCCACTGCGAGGACGTCGGCGCCGGCGGCGTGCAACACCTGCGCTGCGAGCAGCCCGAGCTTGCCGTCGCCGAGCACGATGCAGTCGGTGCCGGGCTCGACGCGAACCTGCTCGAGGATCTCGAAGGCCGCCGCGAGCGGCTCCGCGAAGACGGCGAGCTCGTCGGGCACGCTCGCCGGCACGGGGTGCAGGTTCGCGATCGGTACGCGCACGAGCTCGGCGAAGGCGCCATCGGCGCGCAGGATGCCCATCACGTCGCGCGACGGGCAGTGGCGCGCGAGGCCGGACCGACACAGCGCGCAGCTGCCGCACGCGAAGTTGATCTCGCCCACGACGCGCTCGCCGATCAGTGTTGCGGGTCCTTCGACGACGTTTCCGACGAACTCGTGGCCGAGCACGCCGCGGAAGCCCAGGTAGCCCTTCACGAGCTCGAGGTCGGTGTTGCAGACGCCCGCGAGCGAGACGCGCACGAGCGCGCTCTCGGCGTTCAGCTCGGGGCGCGGAACGTCGCGGACGCTGGCGCGGACTCCGTCGAACACGAGCGCGCGCATGAAGACGTCCATGGCTAGCGGGACCGCGGCGTCACGCGAGGAAGCCGTCGATCGCGGCGGCGACTGCCTCGGGCTGGTCGAGCTCGGCGAGATGGCCCGCGCCGGCGATCTCGCGCACCTCGACCCAGCCGCCGAGCGCGCCGGCGAAGCGCTTGGCGTAGCTCGGCGGGATGACGCGGTCCTCGCCGCCCCACAGCACGAGCGTCGGCGCCTGGATGCGGTGCAGCCGCTTGCGCAGACCGAGATCCGCGAGCGGCCAGAGCAGCCGCGCCGCAGCCTCGCTCGCGCGCGCGCTCAGGATCGACCATTCGACCGCATCCTCGCCGGGAGGCGGCGCGAGGAAGGCGGCAAGCTCGCTCGGGCGCGTCGAGAGCAGGCCGGGCAGCTCGTCGGGCCGCGTGGCCCAGAGGTCCTTCACCGGCTCGCGCACGTCGAAGAGCCCGAACGGCGCGATCAGCACCAGGCGCCGCAGCGTCGCGCGCGAGAAGGCCGCGACCTCGGCGGCGAGCGTCGCGCCCACGGAGGCGCCGATCAGATCCGCGCCTTCGAGGCTGCTCGCCTCCAGCAGGTCGAGCGTGGCCGTGACCCAATCGGCGAGATCGTCGAGCTCGTCGAAGCCCGTCGCGCCGGGAAAGCCCGGAAGCGAGGGCGCGATCACGCGGCGGGTCCGCGCGAGGCGCTCCAGGAATGCCGGCCAGCGCGGCAGGCCGCGCAGACCGCCGAGGAAGCCCAGCGGCTCGCCCTCGCCCTGCTCCCAGACGCGGCAACGCCGGCCATTCACTTGAACGTGTCGCTCGAGCGGCGGGCTCATGCGCGGATCTCGCGCGGCCGTACGGTTTGCGCGGCCGGCAGCCCTCGAGGCCACCAGCGGTCCTCCCACTCGTCGTCGAAGAGATCCGCGAGCTGCGGCAGCACGCGCTTCGCGAAGAGCTCCGTGTTGTGCTGGGTGAGCTGGCGATTCATGTTCCCGAATTGCAGCAGCAGCATCAGGTGCCCGACGTTCAGGTTCACGGCCACCTTGCGCAGCTGCTCGGCCACCTCGTCCGGGGAGCCCACGATCACGTAGCCCTCGTCGACGATCGTCTCGAAGTCGGTCGCCTGACCGCCCGAGCTGCCGCGCGAACGCGCCGCCGCGTCGGCGACGGCCGAGCGCACGCGAGCGCGCTGCGTCGCTTCGCTCGCGTAGCCGGGCGCCTGCGCGAAACGCGGATCGAGGTGAAGGCAGCGGCCGTAGAAGTACTCCGCGGGCTCGCGGTAGAGCGCGAGCGCCTCCTCGCGCGTCTCGGCGACGCCCACGAACTGCAGGAAGCCGGCGCGATGGGGATTCGGATCCTTGCCGAGCCGCTGCATCTCGTCCCAGAAGCCCCGCATGGTGGCTTCGCCGTTCTTGTACCCGAAGTAGGAGAGATAGGAGTAGACGTAGTCGCGCTCCGCGCACCAACGCCAGGTTTCGATCGAGCCGCCGCCCGGGATCCACACCGGCGGGTGTGGCTTCTGCAGCGGGCGCGGCCACACGTTCACGTAGCGCTGCTTGTGGAAGCGCCCGTTCCAGGTGAAGGGGGCCGGGTCCTGCCAGGCGCGCAGGATCAGATCGTGTGCTTCGTGGTAGCGCTGGCGGAGCTGGCTCGGGTTCTGACCGTAGGCGAAGCAGGTGTCCATCGGCGTGCCGACGGGAAAGCCGGCGACGAGCCGGCCGCCGGAGATGCAATCGATCATCGCCATCTCCTCGGCGACCCGCGTCGGCGGATTGTAGAGCGCGAGCGAATTGCCCATCACGACGATCGCCGCGTCGCGCGTGCGCCGCGCGAGGCTCGCGGCGATCAGATTCGGCGAGGGCATCAGGCCGTAGGCGTTCGAGTGGTGCTCGTTCACGCAGATGCCGTGGAAGCCGACCTCGGCGGCGTGCTCGAGCTCGTCCATGAACTCGTTGTAGAGCTCGTGCGCCCTGTGCGGGTCGAAGAGCCTTGAATCGATGTCGACCCAGACCGAGGCGTGCTTCTGCTTGAAATCGGCGGGGAGGTCCGTGTAGGGCATCAGGTGGAACCACAGCAGCTTCACCGACGGGCCTCCTCGACGTGAGCGCATCCATGCTGGGCTAGCGGGTGGGCGTGGTCAAGCGACGCGAGGCCCGTCCTCGCGTATGCTCGGCGCGTCGGAGAGGAACATGACGCTGCCGCCGAAGCATTGTCCCGAATGCGGCCAGGAATACGTGCACAGCGTGGCGGTCTGCTCGGATTGCGGCGTCGCGCTCGTGCTCGAGCGCGAGCCGGTCGCTGCCGTCGAGCTGCCGCCCGCGTCGGCTCTCCGGCTCGTGCGCACGGCGACGCTGTCGTGGTCGCGCAGCTTTTCGGCGCGCCTGGAGGCGGCGGGCATCGCGCACCGGGTCGAGCTCGAGCCCGATGCCGACGGCAGCGCGCTCGCAACCCGCGGCGAACGACTCGCGAGCGTATGCGTGCGCGAAGCGGACGTCGCGGAAGCCGCGCGCCTCGACGCCGAGCACCTGCGGCTGCAGATCCCCGACGTGCCCGAGGACTTCGGCCTCGCGGCGCCGCAGGAAGATCTATGCCCGGCCTGCGGGGAGAGCGCCGACCTCACGGCCGCCGAGTGCGCGAGCTGCGGGCTCGCCTTCCACGACGCATGAGCAAGCGCGTGGTGGTGTGGGGGACCGGGAACGTCGGCCGTCCGGCGATTCGGGCCGTGCTCTCGCACCGCGATCTCGAGCTGATCGGCGTCGTCGTCGCGAATCCCGGCAAGGTCGGCCGCGACGCGGGCCGCGCGAAGCTCCGGCTTCAGGATCTGGGCGAATGGAAGCGGAACGAGGCTGCGAGCCCGGCGGAGACCTTCGCATCGCGGCCGTAGATGTCCGGGCGCAGCTGAAGCACGCCGTCCCGATCGACCCAGGCCGTCCAGTAGGTGATCAGCACGGGGACGGGTTTCGCGAGCGTCACGCTCTGCGTCGTGCCCTCCTCGACGGCGCGATCGAGCGCGGGGCGGTCCCAGCCCTCCTGACCCTCGAGCAGCAGCGTGGCGAGCTCGAACGGGTTCTCGATGCGGATGCAGCCGGAGCTGAACGCGCGCTCGCTCTGGTCGAACAACGCCTTGCTCGGCGTGTCGTGCAGATACACCATGTGCGGATTCGGAAACATGAATTTCACCCGGCCGAGGGCGTTCTGGGGCCCGGGAGCCTGGCGCAGCAGGTAGCGGAAGTTCTCGGGCGTGGCGTTCGCCCAATCGATCGACGACTCCGGCACGGGACGCCCGCCGTGATCGATCACCTCGAGCCCTTTCTTCGCGAGCGTCGAGCGGTCGCGGCGCATGTCGGGCAGGATGTCCTTGGCGAGGATCCCGGGCGGCACGGTCCAGGTCGGATTCAGGACCAGATAGGTCATCATCGCGCGGAAGATCGGCGTCTCGCGATAGCGCCTGCCGACCACCGCGCGCGCCGACCAGAAGAGCTTTCCGTCGCGGAGGTAGTAGACCTCGAAGCCCGCGACGTTGACGAGCACGAAGGTCGGCGCGAGGTCGTGCAGCAGCCAGCGCCCGCGCTCGAGATTCACGCGGATCTTCTCGATCCGCGCGGCATTCGACAGGTTGAGCGCAGCGAGCGTCGCTTTCCCGACCGCCCCGTCGGAAGCGAGCCCATTGCTGTGCTGGAACGTTTTCACGGCCGCTTCGACCCCGGCGTCGAACGCGGTCGAGTCGACCGCTCCCGGGTTGGCGGGATTGCCCGCGGCCGCGAGCCGCGCTCGCAGCGCCACGACGCGCGGATCGACCGCGCCGGGCTTCAGCGTCGGACCGGAGGCAATCGCGGGCGGCTCGCCCGCGGCGGCGAGCTCACGCTGGCGCGCGAGCTCGGCCTTCAGGCGTCGGTACAGCTCGTTGCGCGGCTTCTCCGCCTCGATCCGCGCATACAGCTCGCCCGAATCGATGCTTTGCAGCAAGAAGGCGGTCGGGTTCTCGAGATGGATCTTGCGCGTGAAGTTCCAGTTGCTGTCGAAGTCGCGCGGGTCGACCTTGCCGAACATCAAATGGTAGAGAAGGCGGATCAACGCATCGCTCAGCAGCAGGTCGTAGTCGATCTGCGCATCGAGCGATGCGCCGGGCGCCTCGGCGGCCGCGCGCGCGCGCTCCAGCGTCGAGAGCAGGTAGTCCTCGGGATCGAGCCCATCGGCGGCGCTGTCGCGGATCGCGCGCAGCAGGTCTTCGCGCGCCGCGCGCGCCGTCCAGATCCGGGCGAAACCGTGCCGTTCGTAGAGCTCCGGGACGAGTCGCGTCGCCGCGATGGGAGCCCCGAGGACCCTGAACTCGGGATCGTCCCGGATCTGCTCGGCGTGCGCGCGCAGGTGCTCGGGCTCCGGTCGGGTGTCCTCCGCCCGCGCGCCGTGAGCGAGCAGCAAGCACAGCGCGAGCGGGGCCAGGCGCAGCGAGCCAGACAGGCGCGTGGGTCGCATCGAAGCTCCCGGGCGATTGGCGAGGCGGGACGGCGGATGAAAGCTCTCTCCGCGTCGTCGCGCTAGCCGCGCGGCGCGCTTGCGCCGCTTCAGTACGTCGCCGGCAAGCAGGTGATCCCGGCGACGAACTCGGAGCGGAGCCACTCGATGCGCGATTCGTCGATCGCGTAGGCGGGGATGCGATCGAGCAGCGCGCCGAGCGCCAGCTCCCCCTCGAGCGCCGCGATGTGGGTGCCGAGGCAGGCGTGATTGCCGTGGCCGAAGGTCAGGATGCGCTTCGCGCCCCGGTGGATGTCGAAGCGATCCGGATCGACGAACTCGCGCTCGTCGTGATTCGCGGACACGAAGAGGAAGAGGACCGCCTGACCGGCCTTCAGCGTCTGGCCGTGCAGCACGACATCGCGGACGAGGGTCCGGCCCAGCATCTGCGTCGGCATTCCGAGCCGCAGGATCTCCTGGAATGCGCCGTGCACGAGGCTGCGATCGCGGACCAGCTCGGCGCGCTGCTCCGGGTTCCGGTGCAGGGCCAGCAGGCCCGCCGCGAAGACCTTCGGGAAGCTGTCGCTGCTGCCGATCACGAGCGTCGCCATCTGCGAGGCGATGTTCTCTTCGGGCAGAGGCTTGCCGTCGAACTCGGCCCGGAGGTAGGCGTTGATCAGGACGTCGCCTGCGACGGGAGACCGGCGCCGCTCGCGGACGATCTTCGCGAGATACTGATTCAGCTCGTCCGCGGCGGCGAGGCCGCTCTCGGTCATGCCGCGGCGTCCGCGCTCGCGCTCGAAGAAGCGATTCACCAGACCGTTGAGAAAGTCGCCATCTTCGACCGGCAAACCCAGCAGATTGCACGACACCTCCATAGACACCTTCGCGATGAAGTCGCCCACGAGATCGCAGCCGCTCTGCTTTGCCACGGCGTCGATGCGGCGCCCGACGATCTCGCGCACGAGCGGCGCGAGCGCTGCGACCCGGCGCGGCTTGAAAGCGCCGCTGATCAGCGCCCGGTTGCGCGTGTGCTCCGGCGGATCCATCAGGTTCACGCTCGGGAACACCGGCAGCTGTCCGGTCAGCAGGTGCGCCGGCGTCGTTCCGCGCGCCGCCGCCGAGTAGGAGTTGGCGTCCCCCGTCTGTTGCCAGATGTCTTCGAAGCGGGAGAGCGCCCAGGCATCGAACTCGTCGAGGTAGTAGGCCGGCGCCTCATCCCGGAGCTTCCGATAGATCGGAAGCGGATCGTCGAGCGCCTCGTCGCTGAAGGGGTCGTATTCGACCATTGCCGGAACTCCCATCTCGATTGGCGGCCCTGCGCGGAATGCCGACCTTCCGAGCTGGGAAGCAAGCGGTGTTCCAGCCTGGCATCGCGTGCGACGCGCGCGCTGACGTCCCCGCAGCGGACGCGCGGCCTGCTGGGTCGCCCCGCCTCGCCGGCGTGAGGTGATCCGTCCCCGCTGTCCCTCGAAGCAACAGCCGCGCGGCGCCCGGCTCGCAGCCTGGTAGGCTGCGCCGAGGTGGGCAATCACGTCCAGCTCTCGACCAAGCTCTTCTTCGGCGTGGGGGCGATCGCCGAGGGCGTCAAGAACACCGCCTTCAACGTCTTCCTGCTCTTCTACTACAACCAGGTGCTCGGCGTCTCGGGCACCAGGACCGGCATGGCGATCTTCCTGGCGCTGTGCGTCGATGCGGTGATGGATCCGCTGATCGGCTCCATCTCGGACGGCTGGCGCTCGCGCTTCGGACGCCGACACCCATTCATGTACGCTGCCGCCCTTCCGATGGGCCTGTGCTTCTTCCTGCTCTTCCTCCCGCCCGCCGGACTCTCGCAGCGCGGCCTCTTCGTCTGGCTGCTGGCTTTCGCCGTGGGCGTTCGCCTCTCGATGACGCTCTACATGCTGCCGAGCAATGCGATGGTTCCCGAGCTGACGCCCGACTACGACGAGCGCACGGCGCTCGTCTCATGGCGCTACCTGTTCGGATGGTTCGGAGGCATCGGGATCTCGCTCGCCGGCTACCTGCACTTCTTCGCGAGCCCCGATGGCGCGATCGACGGGCGGCTCGATCCGTCCGGCTACGCCGGCTTCGGCCTCGCCTGCGCGCTGATCGTGGCGTCCGCGATCCTGGCGAGCTCGCTCGGCACCCACCCGATGATTCCGCGGCTCAAGCAGCCCGTGAGTCACGTTGCCTTCACCGCCCGGCGCTTCTTCGGCGAGGTGCGCTCGGTGCTCGCGATCCGCTCCTACCGGGCGCTGCTCGCGGCGGCGCTGTTCGCTTCCGTGGCCGGCGGCTTCAGCGACGTGGTGGGTCTCTACGTCAACACCTATTTCTGGGAGCTCTCCAGCGCCCAGATCGCGGCGATGGTCTACGCGCTGGTCGCGTCCGTGGTCTTCGCCTTTCTGGTGGCGCACCGGCTCGCGACGCGCTTCGACAAGAAGCGCGCGGCCGTCGCGATCGCCTCCTTCGCCATCGCGATCGCTCCGCTCCTGATCTTCCTGCGACTGATCGGCTGGCTGCCTCCGAACGGCAGCGCATGGCTGCTTCCGTTGATCGTCGCCCACAGCGTGGTGTTCGTGACCTGCGTGGTCGCGATCGGAATCATCGTCGCTTCGATGCTCGCCGACGTGGTCGACGAGGGAGAGCTCGCCAGCGGTCTGCGTCAGGAGGGCATGTTCACCGCGACGATCTCGTTCACCGCGAAGGCCACCTCCGGCTTCGGCGGCCTCGTCGCCGGCATCGCCCTCGACGCGATCGCATTTCCGCGCGGCGCTGCGCCCGGCAGCGTGCCGGCGGGCAAGCTCGCGGCCCTCGGTCTCGCTGTCGGTCCGGGTCTGGTCGTGCTCTACCTGCTGACGCTCTTCTTCCTCTCGCGCTACGGCATCACGCGCGAGCGTCATCGCGAAACCCTGCGCGCGCTCGACCGCCGGCGGGAACGGGTCGCTTCGCTTCAGCTGGCGAGCCCGACCAGCTCCTTGCCGACGCACGGCAGCCGGCCCGAGCACTCGAGCCCGTAGGCGCATGGCGTCGCATGGAGCCGCTCGGCGCGCGGGCGCTCAGCGCCGGGTCGACGGGTCGGCGCCGGAGCCCGCGGCGGCGCTCGCGGGCAACGGCTCCACCCACGCCCTGCCGCGACGGTACTCGCGGAGCCGGGGCTCGATCTGGCGCGCCAGCTGCGCGTCCTCCCGCTGCGCGAGCGCCACAGCTCGCTCGGCCGCGCGCACTGCATCCTCGCGACGGCCGGCTGCGGCGTACGCGGCCGCCAGCGTGTCGAGCTGATTCGCCGAGGACAGTTGGTCGGCGCTGCCGATGCTCTCGGCGAGCTGGAGCGCTTCTTCCGGGTTGCGCAGCGAGGCGTCGGCGGCGGTCGCGAGGATCCACGCCAGGTCGTTGCGGGCCGCAGTCAATCGAGGCGCGAGGCGCACCGCCTCGCGCAGATGCTCGATGGCCTCGCCGAGCCGCCCGTCGGCGACGGAAGACCGGGCCAGCACGACGTGCACTCGCGCATCCGGTGGTTCTTCGCGAAGCGCCTTCTCGAGATGGGGCCTCGCCTCGGCGGCCTGGTTTCGCGCGGCGAGCACGAGCCCCAGCTGGCGGTTGGCTCGCGGGTGCTCGGGATCCACGCGGATCACCTCGCGCCAGCCCTCCACCGCAGTGTCGAGCTTCCCCTGCTCCAGGGCCAGATCGGCCGAATCGAGCTCGAAACCCACGAAGCCCTCGCGTCCCCGGGCGGGGTCGATCTCGATCGTCCGTTCGAAGTGCTGCCGGGCACGTTCGATCTGGCCGTCGCGCGCGTACAGCGTCGCAAGACGCGCGTGGGGCAGATACGCGTTCGGGGCGATTTCGAGAACCCGCTCGTAGAAGGTGATCGGATCGCGCCAGAAACCCACCTGGAGCCAGGCAGCCGCGGCGAGGGCCGCCGCCAGCAAGAGCCCGAGCGTCGTCCGCAGCCTGGCCGCGCTCATCCGGAAGCGGGGCCGGCGAGCTCGCCGAGCTCCTTGGCGACGCCCGGCAGCAGGCCCGAGCGCTCGAGCCAGTAGGCGCACAGCGTTGCGTAGAGCCGCTCGACGCACGGGCGCTGGTAGTCGTAGCGAGCGTCCACATTGAATGGCGCCCACAGCGTGGCGAACGGATTCGGCTCGAACACGACGAGCTCGCCGGTCTGCGTGAGGCCATAGTCGAAGGCGACGACGTCCAGGCCCAGCGCCTTCGCGGCGCGGACCAGGATCTCGCGGTGGGGATCTTCGCGGGAGCTCGTGTAGGCGAGCTCCTCGCCGATCGCCGCTGCATCCGCGACGCGCCGCTGCGCCTTCACGACCCATCTCCGGCTGATTACGAGGTGCCGCGGCGCTCCGCTCTCGCCCGCCACGAAGTAGCGCCACTTCCGGAAGCGGCCGTCCTCGCTGCGCACGTCACGATACTCGACGACCACCGGCTCGTGGAGCTCGTCCCAGCGCACGTTCGCGAGCTCCTGCTCGTCGCGGCACAGGCGCATCGGGCCGCCGTGGCGGCGGTCCTCGCGCGCGATTACGGGGAACGCGAGCCCCTCCGGCAGCGTTCTCGCGGCCGAAATGGGCTCGACCTTCGGCATCGGAACGCCGGCGGCGCGCAAGCGCGCGGACGCGACCGATTTGATCGAGTGCGACAGATGATCCACTGGATTCGCGACCGCGCCGCCGGCGTCGAGGATCGCCACCTCGACCCGCTTCGCGAGGGCGTGCTCCTCGGGGAACCGCTCGCGGAGCGGGTCCTGGAGCCAGGGCAGGAACAGCGCATAGCGGGCGGGATCCTTCGGCACGAAGCCGACGCGGCGCAGCTCGAACAATCCCGCCGCTCGGGGCGCCGTGCGCCGCAGCCAGCGCAGCAGATCGTCGTTGTAATGGGGGAGCTGGTCGCGGTGGCGCATCACGAGGATCCGGCGGCCGCCGGCCCGACGCGAAGCGGTGTAGAGACGGTCCGAGATCCACAGCTGGAGCGGCCGCAGGCGGTGCGCCATCGAGCCTCAGCCCGGCTTGCGGCCGGTCGCCTGGAGCAGCCCCCAGCGCAGCGCGATGCCACCGCCCGGCAGCGGATCGCTGCCGAGCGTCCGTTGGATGGCGGTATCGATCTCCGCATCCGAGGCGCGGTCGACACCGAAGAGCAAGCGCACGAAGGCGGCCATCGCGGACGCGTCGGAGAAACGCCAGCGCAGCGGAACCAGCGCGAGCGTCACCTCGCCGAGCCCCGCCTCGCGCAGCGCATCCGCGAGCGCCGCGTCGAAGAAGGCGCCCCGATGGCCGGTGCTGCTGTGCTCGTGCACGAAGCCGTTGAGGAAGCGATCCGGCGGCGAGCCGAGCGCGACATCGGCGACGCCGAGGCGGCCGCCGGGCCGGAGCACGCGGACGAGCTCCGCGAGCACGCCGCCGACGTCGGGCTCGTGGTGGAGCCCCGTGAGGCACGTGACGAGATCCGCCGAGCGGTCGGGCAGCTCGATCTTGGCGAGCGGACTCAGGACGCGCCGGCAGCCGTCGTCTTGCGGGCAGCGGTCGAAGAATGGGCGCGCCGCCTCGACGGCGATGTAACGCACCCCCGCCGGCAGCCGCGAGGCGAGGTAGCCGCCGCCCGCGGGCGCGTCGAGCAGCGTCTCGCCGGCCTGCGGGCGCAGCGCGTCGATCAGCAACGAGAGCTCTTCCGCGCGCGCATCCGGCCAGCGCGTCATGGCCTCGTGATAGGCGTCGCCGCGCGCGGTGAAGATGTCCTCGTAGCTGTCGAGCATGCCCTGCCACCTGCCGCCGTGCGGAGTCGAAAACCCGCATGGCATCCTAGCGGCTCCCGGCCCGCAGCGACGCTAGTCGGGGCGCAGCGCTGCCTCGACGACCCGCGCCCTGTGCTCGCGCCGGTGGCCGCGGGCCGGCCGGAACCAGCGGCCGAGCAGACCCTGCGCGCGCCCGCAGCGGATGTCGAGCGCGATGTCGCGGCGGCCGCGCGCGATGGCCTCGTCGAGGTTCTCGGCCGCGCGCAGCGGAGTGGATCGCGCGGCCCAGCGCAGATTCGCTCGCGCCACGGCGCGGGGGAAGCTCGGGAAGGTCGTGCGCCCGCTGAGCAGCTCGAGGCTCGTCAGCGTCCAGATGCACTTCTTGCACGCGCCGCAGTTGTCGATCACCCCGCGCTCGCTGTCGACGCTACGCCACGACGGATTCGAGCAGACGCGAAGCCTCGCGAGCCCCTCGGGCCACTGCGCGAGGACGGCGATCTTCGCGAACCGCGACGGGACGTCGGCGCCGTCGTGGATCGTCTGGAAGCCCGCGCTGGAGAGCAGATGGTCGGTCGACGGACTCGAGCCGTCCGCTTCGAACTGCCCGTAGCCGCGTGCGGCCGGCAGATAGAAGCGGCCGAGCGCGCGAGACAGCACGAGCGCCGGCGCGATCAGCGCGGTGCCGAACGATCGGAGCAAGCCGCTCTTCTTCACGCCCGCGGCGCGGAGCTCGCGCAGGTTGGTGCGCAGCGTGACGAGCTCGACGCCGAGCGTCGCGAGCAGCGGAGTGTAGATGGCCCGCAGGGTGTCGAAGCGGCCGGTTTCTGCGAAATCGACATCGAGGTCGAAGCCGTTGATCATGAGCGCGTGCGTCAGGCGGAAGGCGGGAATCGACTCCCGGTCTTGCGTATGACTCCACAGCGTGTACATGGAATCGACCCCGCCCGAGAACGCGGTCGCGACGCCGGCGCCGCGCTCGCCCTGCGGCGCCTCCTCGAGCGCCTCGCAGCGCACGTCGACGATCCTGACGAGCCGCGGCCACCAGGCGAAGTGGATGCGCTGAAGCTCGCGAACGCCCCAGGCGAGCCGCGGCGACGTCCGCCCGCGGACCTCGAGGCTCTCGCCGCAGGCCATCGCGATCGGAATCATCGCGACGAGGAAGGCGTCGGAGCGATCGCTGACGGCCAGCCCGCTGGCCTCGTCCACCTCGAACCAGAGGCGATCGAACGCCGCCAGCTTCGGATGTCGGGTTTCGATGCGCGCATGCACGCGCAGGCGGCCGTCGATCCGCGAGATCTCCGGCTCGTGGAGAATCACGAGTGGAGTCGATCGGCGAGCGCCCGCAGCACCTCGACCGGACCGAGGTCGCGCAGCGCGGTGTCGAGCTCGCTCTCGATCGGCTCGTAGCTCCGCACGGGCGGAGGGGAGGCGAGCTCGATGGGAATGCCGTCGCGCTCGCGGGTGAGGCCCAGCGACCCGTCGCCGGTCACGGAGACGACCCAGCGCCCGGGCGTGAGGGAGCGGTACGTCGCCTTGCCGTAGGCGGCCCCCTCCGCGCTCCAGTCGATTTCGGCGAGCGCCGGATCGACCAGCACTCCCTTTTCGGGCGGCGTCCGGTCGTCGAAGACCCGGCGGATCCAGAGCCTGCCGTCGAGCACCACGAAGTCGACATAGATCTCGCGCGCCGGATCGAAGGGCGTCTCGAGCGTGCGAACGGTGCCGCCGACGTCGCGGATCGCCACCGAGAGCCGGCCATCCTCGACGATCAGCTCGGTCACGGCGGTGCGCCGGACCGCCTGGTTGTACTGCCCGCGCAAGGTCTCGTAATCGCCCACTGCCTGCTCGAGGCGCGCGCGGTAGACGTCGGCCGCGAGCCCCGTGCGCAGCAGCTGATAGGCAGCCAACCCCGCGAATGCGAGCAGAGCCGCGAGCGCCACGCTCATGAGACCCCGGAGCATGTTCGATCCTCCGCGCTGGCAGTAGCCCGCAAAGCCTACCATCGAATTTATGGCTCGAATGCCCTATCCCAACGCCTGACGTCCAGGCGAAGGAATCCGTGCAGCGATTGCGAGTCATGCTCCTGCTGCTGGTCCTGATGAGCGGCGCGGCGCGCGCCGACGACGTCGAGCCGCACGATTCCGGGGTCTCGGACGTGCAGCCGACGTTCGACCCGCTCCAGGGCGTCGAGCCCAATGGGCGCATCCCGGCCATCCTGCGCCCGGCCGATCTCCCGAATCCGGAGCGCTGGCGCTACATCCCGGAGGGCCGCCTCAAGCCGGGCAACGTCTTCCAGCGCTTCCTGGTGAGCAGCATGATCGCGCCCTTCGCCTTCTACGACGGCGACGTGGGCGCCGGCTTCGGCGTGGCGCTGGTCGACATCGACTTTCGCGAGCAGCGCCGGCGCGAGTTCGCCGGCGCCTTCCTATCCTACACGACGGAGGGTCAGCAGAACTACACCTTCGTCTGGCGGCGCTGGCTGCATCACGAGGAGCTGCCGGGCGGCGGGGTGCTGCAGGAGGAGCGCAGCTTCGTGCACGCGGAGGGAGGCTACAGCCGCTCGCTCACGCGCCGCTTCTTCGGGATGGGCGCCAAGTCGAGGAACGGCGACGAGACGAGCTACCGCGATTCCGTCGGCTTCTTCGACATCGGCGTCGACCACACCTATCCGGATCCCGGAGACGATCTCGTGATGAGCTTCGGCGTGAGCGGCGAGTGGCACGACCTCGGCAACGGCCACGTCAGCGGCAAGCCCAACACCGAGGAGATGTTTCCCACGGTCTTCGGGAAGGCCGATCCCTCCGCGCAGGGCACGCTGCACGCCGGCATCCGCTGGGACACCCGGGACAGCCAGATCAACCCCTATCACGGCTGGTTCGTCTCGGGCAACGTCGACGCGGCGCTGCTCCAGGAGAACGGCGACGTCGGCGCCGTCTGGGGCGTGGGCGGCGGCTACTTCCTCCCCGTTCCTTCGCTGATCCACGCGGAAAGCGATTCCCCCGAGGAGAACGCCCCGACCGACGTGCTGGCGTTCGGGATCGGCACGAAGCTCACGTCCGGCCATCTGCCCTTCTTCGCGCTGCCGAGTCTCGGCGGTTCGACGGACCTGCGCGGCTTCATCGCCGGACGCTGGCGCGACCGCGCGAGCTGGGAGGGGACGCTCGAGTACCGCTTCTGGCTGCTCCCGCGCGGCTTCCCGATTCCCTTCACCGACCGGATCCGGGTCGAGCGCTTCGGCGCGGCGATCTTCTACGAGGCGGGCGCGGTGGGGGGAAGCGGCTCGAGCCTGTTCGGAAGCCCCGTGCGATCGAGCTACGGTGTAGGTCTGCGCGCCAGCCTCGAGCGCGCGGCGCCCTTCCGCGTCGACGTCGGCTTTTCGAAGGAGGGGGTCAACGTCTCGGCCGGCTTCGGCCTGAGCTTCTGAAGCGAGCGGCGGGCGGGCCGAATGCAGCGACGGCGACTCCCGTATCTCCCGGCGCTCGATGGCATCCGCGGGCTCTCGGTGGCGGCCGTGCTCGCGTTCCACGGCGGAGCGAGCTGGGCGAGCGGGGGCTTCCTCGGCGTCTCCACCTTCTTCACGCTCTCGGGCTTCCTGATCACCTCGCTGCTGTTTGCCGAGGTCCAGGAAAAGGGCCGCATCGGGCTCGTCGAATTCTGGACGCGGCGCTTCCGCCGCCTGATGCCCGCCGCGCTTCTGACGCTGTTCGGCGTCGCGCTCTATGGCGCGCTGGTCGCCGATCCTCAGCAGCTCTGGCGGCTGCGCGCCGACAGCCTCGCGAGTCTCTTCTACTTCGCGAACTGGCAGTTCGTCTTCTCGGGGCGCGCCTACGAGGAGCTGTTCGGCCGGCCGTCGCCGGTGCAGCATTTCTGGAGCCTCTCGATCGAGGAGCAGTTCTACCTGGTGTTCCCGCTGCTGTTTCTCGGGCTCTGCCGCGCGGCGAGCGGCTCGCGGGCGCGTCTCGGGGGAGCGCTCGCAGGCCTTGCCGTGGCCTCGCTCGCGCTGACGGCCTGGCTGCACCAACCCGAGCAGGCATCGACGCGCGTCTACTACGGCACCGACACGCGCGCCGCCGAGCTGCTGATCGGCGCCGCGCTCGCGCTCTGGCTGGCGCCGTTGCGCGAGACGTCCGCCCGGCGTGCTCCGCTCGCGCTCACGCTGGCGGGCTGCACGGGGCTCGCCGGCACCTTCAGCTTGTGGGCGACCGCGACGGCCGGATCGGGCTGGCTCTTCGAAGGCGGCCTGGGCGTGGTGGCGCTCGCGAGCGCGGCGTGGATCGCGGCCGCAAGCTCTTCAGGGCCGCTCGCGCGGGGGCTCGCGTTCGAGCCGCTGCGGCTGCTCGGTGTGATCTCCTACGGCGTCTACCTGATCCACTGGCCGGTGTACCTGTGCCTCGACGCGAAAGCGACGGGCCTCGACGGGCCGGCGCTGCTCGGACTGCGTGTCGCCGTGACGCTCGCGCTCGCCAGCCTCTCGTACCGCTATGTCGAGCTACCGATCCGCAGCGGCCGCTGGCTGCCGCGCTTCCAGGTGTGGAAGGTGGCGCCCGTCGCGCTGGCGCTCGTGGCCGCGGCGCTCGTCGGGGTGACACGACATCTAGTCGTGCCGCGGACCGTGCAGCACCCGCTTCTCGGCGGCAGCCCGATGCCGGCGCCGCGCAGCGTCGGCGGCGTGGAGCTGCCGCGCGCGATCGTGTTCGGTGATTCCGTCGCCTCGACGCTCGGGGAGGGCCTCGAGCGCTGGGGCCGGCACACGGGTCGGGCAAACGTCTGGAACCTCGCGAGCTATGGCTGCGGGCTCACGCACGGCTCGGGCGCGATCGACAACAGGAGCGCTTCTGGCGGCGAGGCGCGCTGCGGGCGCGGCGCCGACTGGTGGCGGATCCAGCTGGACGCCTTCCATCCGCAGGTCGTCTACGTGATGGCCGGCCTCTGGGATCTGCGCGATCGACGCCTGCCCCAGTGGACGCAGGTACGCGCGCCGGGCGATCCGATCTTCGACGAGTGGCTGCTCGGAGAATTCGGGCTCGCCGTGGACACACTGGCAGCGAGCGGCGCGCGCATCGTGTGGCTCAGCTATCCGTGCATCTCGCCGGATCCCGGCGCCGGCATCGTGCTCGGCCCGCTCGGCAACACCGCGGCGCTCGATCCGGCGCGGCTCGCGCACCTCAACCACGTGCTCCTCCCGGAGCTCCTGAGGCGCCGCCCGGGTCGCATCGAGCTCGTCGATCTGGATGCGCGCGTCTGTCCCGGCGGTGTGTTCCACGCCGAGGTCGAGGGCGTAGCCGACGCGCGCCCGGACGGCGTGCACTTCTCGCTCCAGGCGGCGGACCGGCTGGCGACGGTTCTCGGTCCGCTCGCGCTGCGCCCGGGACCAGACGCCCGAAAGTGACGCAGCTCGGAATCTCTGCTTGACCCCGGCGCTTCGCTGAGGCATATCTCGGCGGTGTTCCCCCTGAACAGTATTCCGTGTCGAGGAGCGATTCCATGCTGAAGTCGAGCGTGAAGCTTTCGGGTTGGTGCATCGGCCTGGTCCTGGCCGGAACGCTGGCGCGCGGGGGCGCGTGGGCGGCGAATCAGGAGATCACCGACCCGGGGGGCCAGGTGATTCGCGTGATCGGGGCCGACGGCGCAGTCGTCGCGCAGCAGCTG
This sequence comes from uncultured delta proteobacterium, assembly GCA_963785985.1. Taxonomy (GTDB): domain Bacteria; phylum Myxococcota_A; class UBA9160; order UBA9160; family SMWR01; genus DATBRV01. The sequence goes on from CAWAXD010000007.1 coordinate 258,907, forward strand.
CCCCCGGAGCCCGCCGCTCCGCTTGCGTCGGATGGCGGCGGCGGCGAAGTCGTGACTCGAGACGACGTCGATCCCGCGACGGGAACCTCGGTCGATGCGAATGGCGTGATCAGCGGTGGCGACGTCGAAGGCCGCGCGGCGTTGTCGGCTGCAGCTCTCGTGGCGCCCGCGGCACGCATCACGATCGACGAGATGACGACCCGGAGCTCGTACACCGTCACGTATCAGGTGGCGACCGGGCTCGATCTGCTCGGTGGCGCCGAGGCCTACCATCTGAGCGATGGAACCAGCTGGAGCAGCGGCGCCGGATCGTACACGCTCTCTCGCGGCCGCTTCAGCAGTGCGGCGATCGTTGGCAACGTGATCCGGTATACGCTCCAGCCACCGACGAATGGCATCCTGTACCAGCAGACCGACTACGATTCGGGTGATCACTCGGCGCAAGGCACGCTCGGCGTGGCCGGTCCCCTGGTTCTCGAGGCGGTGCTCGGCTCGACGACCGCGGTCTTGCGCGGGCAAGCGGAGCTAGTCGCCAACGACCCCACCTGGTACGGCGAGCCGCGCTTCAATTACTACAGCGCCGTCGTGGGTTCCGTGGTTCCCTTCGAAATCACCTACACGCTGGCCAATGGGGCCACCTGGTCGGCAACCACCTTCGATTCCGCGTTCAGCGTCAGCTACCAGGGCCGTGTCGACTTCGCGTCACCGATCTCGGTGCCCCAGCTCGTGAGCCTCGGAATCCAGGGTTCGGGGCAGCTACCGCCGAGCACCACGGCTCAGTACTACGCCATCGCGAAGTACGACAATGGTGTCCAGAAGGATGTCACGAGCTCGGCCGTCTGGGCGATCGAACCGGTCACCGCTGCCAGCGTCGACGCGGGCCAGGTCGCCACTGCGAGCGCTTGTGACGGCGTGATCCTCACGCTCCGAGCCGGCTACAGCGAAGGCGGGCTGAGCGTGCAGGGCGAGAAGCAGGTGTCGTGCATCGCGGGCACCCCCGCGACCGACGCGGACAACTGGGAGACCTTTCAGGGGGATCCACGCCACTCGGGCTACGTGCCGATCAGCCTCGAACCGAGCGTCTTCAGTCTTCGCTGGCAGAGGAACGTCGGCGCGGGACAATCGCTCAACCCGGTCACCAGCGCAGGCGGCAAGGTCTTCGTCTCGCTCGATCTGCGTTTCAACGCCACGACGGGGCTCTTCGTTCTCGATGAGCGAGATGGCGCGACGCTCTGGTCCAAGAACTTCGGAAACGTCAACTCGGTGAACCCGCCGGCGTATGGATACGGCAACGTCTACATCCAGACCGGCAATCACAGCAATGACACCTTCCTGTGGGCGTTCGACGCCGAGACCGGCGCGCAGACGTTCAAGTCCCCCCACCAGGCGCAATGGGAGAGCTACTACGCGCCCACCCCCTTCGATGGCTCGGTCTACGTCGATGGCGGCTATTACGGCGGGATGTACAGCTTCTCCGCCTTCTCCGGGGCGCAGAACTGGTTCCTCGGACTTCCGCAGTACGACGAATGGACTCCCGCCGTCGACGCGTTGAATGCCTACGCCTTCGTCGGCTCCTACAGCCCGGGCTTGTACGTCGCGGATCGCATCACGGGCGCGCTGAGATTCATGATTCCCGACCCGAACTTCTCCTGGAATGGCTGGAGCATGCGGTTGGCGCCGGTTCTCGGGGACATGAATGACGTGGTGGCGATCCATGGCGGCAGACTCATCCGCTTCGATCTGCAGAACCGGTCGATCGCGTGGCAGCTGAAGCGGAGCTTCAGCGGTCAGCCAGCCGTGGCGAAGGGCGTGATCTACGCGATCGACGGTCCGAAGCTCGTCGCCGTGGACGAGGCCACGGGCGCGACGCTGTGGTCATGGCAGCCACCGTCGGGTCAGCTGTCGGGAGCGCTCATCGTGACCGATACGCACGTGCTCGCGGCGACCGGAAGCGAAGTCCATGCGGTGGAGCTGCTCTCGCACGCCTCCGTCTGGTCGTATCCGGCGGCAGGACAGCTCGCGCTCGGGGGCGAGACTTTGTACGTGGCGTCGTCGACGGGCATGCTGACGGCGATCGCCACGCCCGCCTACACACCGGCCTCGCTCACGAAGCTCGAGATCCTGGGGCCCGCCCGGGTCGTCGAGAGCGGCACGGCGAGCTACACCGCGAGGGCCTACTACGACGACGGTCGGATTCGCGATCGCACGGCCCTCTGCCATTGGAGCGTCGATCCCGCCACCTATGCATCGATCGACGCAGCCGGGCAACTCACGGTCGGCGAGCTGCTGGTGCCCAGCCAGAGGGTGGTCGTGCGCGCCGACTACAGCGAGGGGTCGTCTGCGGTCCAGGCAGAGCTGTCCGTCCAGCTCGCCATCTCCGTACCGCTCGGCGACTTCGTGAAGCGGAACCTGCTGGCTTCGCGTTCGATCAAGCAGAAGGTGCTCGCGGATCTCGCCGCCGCCGAGGCGCGTGAGCTGGCTGCGACCGCCGTTCTGCGCCCGAAGGGTTTGTGGAGCCTCTCCACTGCCCTGAGGAAAGTCCGCGGCGCGATCCTCTGGGGCTGGTTTGCGCGTTCGGGAGTGGAGCGGAGCATCGACGAGTTGGATGCTTCGCTTGCAGCCGTCGATCAGGCGCAGGCGCAATAGGCCTGCCGGAAGGAGCTCCAGCAGAACCAGGGTCGAACGCCGTGAAAACTTCCGTATGCTTTTGATGTATGCGGCGGCAGTGGATCGATGGAAGCCGGCTCGCCCTGCTGGTGGCGGTGGCAGCGGCGTGCACGGACGAGTCGCAGCACGGTCCGACGTGGTTCCGCCGCCTGCGGCGGAGACCAGATCGCGACGCCGCCCGAGGCCGCCGCGCCGATCCCTGCCGTCGCTCCGGTCGCCCGGGCGCCGGCGGCCCCGAAGAAGACGGCCCGCCCGCCACTCGCAGCGGCCTCGCCTCCGGTGTCGCTCGAGAAGCTCCTCCAGGTTCCCATTAGCGCCAGCGCCCGTCCGGCGGAGCCGGACATCAATGAGCTGCTTCGCCTCGCGATTTCACCCGATCAGTCGCAGGAGGCGGCGAGCGCGGACGACGCGACCCAGAATGCCAGCAAGGTGCGCGTCGATGTGGACATGCGCACCGATAGCCCGGTCGTACGTCCCGACTTGAAGCGCGAACAGGTGGACGCCGCCGCGGCGATCGACGTCGGCAACGACACGAGCATCAAGGGCGGCATCCGGCTCGAGCGGGATTCGAACGGCGGCATCGAATCGAATCGCAACGCGACGCCGACGATCGGCATCGAGAAGCGCTTCTAGCCGCCTGATGCGGCGAGGAGACGGGTCTTGAGCTTCGCAGCCATCGCTGAGGCGGTTCCGCCGCCTGCAATTCTGGATCGGCGTCCTCGAATGATCGGTTTCGCTGATGAGTTGCGACGTCAGGGGTACGATCTCGCTGGTTGCGCAAAACGCCTTGGAGTGTTCCCGCGGCTCGGCGTCAATTTCTGGCGCGACATGCATACCCGCTGGAGCCCGCTGGATGCGGATCCTCTGGATACGCTGCTGGAGCTCTTCATGGACGGTCGCCAGGTGGCGCTGGAGAGGCTCACGGCCCACTTCTCGCCCGCGTTCGTGGACGCCGCCATCGAGATGAGGCTCGTGGAGACGAACGGCCGATTCCTGGAATCGAAGCTCTGTCTGTTTCCCTGCTATGGCAAGTACGTCGCGACGGACCGAGCCGTGAAGAACACCAGCATCAACCAGGTGATGTGGCTATGGGGCGAGAGCTTCATCCTCGGAGGGATCGTCAAGCGATCGGTGCGAAGGCGCGCCATCGATCTGGGAACCGGATCGGGTGTGCATGCGATCCTCGCAAGCGACCATTGCCATGAGGTCGTTGCCGTCGACATCAACCCGCGGGCGATCGAGTTTGCCAGGTTCAACGGCGCGCTGAATGGAATCGACAACGTCGAGTTCGTATTGAGTGACCTCTTTGGCTCGGTCGCATCGACCTGCGACCTGCTACTCGCGAACCCTCCTTACGTGCCCGACAGCACCGCTCGGGCCGGAGACAACTTCTGGAGCGGGGGGGTCGGAGGGTGCGACATCCTGCGGAGAATCGTCGAAGCCATTCCCGCGAGGCTCGCTGCGGATGGCGTCTGCCATCTCATTTCTCTGTATCCCAATCCCCGCGGAACGACGACCCGGGAACAATTCGATCGCTGGCTGGGTGGGACACTCGACCAATACGAGGTTCTGGACCATACGTGGCCCGTCCCGAACTATCGGGATCTGCTTTCCGAGAAGCCATACGATGGCGACAAATCGGCCTGGCGCTTCGGAGTCGTCAGCCTGCGCCGATCACCGCTCGGCAGGGGATGCTGGAAGGAAGCCCTGGTCAAGGGCTCCTGGTTCCGCAAGGATGGGAGCTGCAGCGTCGTAGCCGCTCACGACGACGTTTGAACGCAGCGGATCCATCCACCGAGGGACTCCGGGCGCCTTGCTCGGTGCCCGCAACCGAGGGCAAACCGATGACCGATCCCGCAGCGGCGCGCAGCTTCCTTCAGGCCGAGATCGAATCCCTCGAGCCCTTCGATTTCGTAGCGGTGGGGCCGCCGCGCGCGCCGCTCCATTTCGTCGAGGCGACACGCGGGCAGGACGGCCGGCTCGAGGTGCGGGTGCCGGGACGCATGCCCGGTCTGCCGGCGCTGGCCGTTGCGGAACGCAAGACGCTGCACGAGCAGGGCTTCTCGTCCATCACCCCAGCCGATCCGACCGAGCCCTGGGTGCGCGCGGTCAGCGACGGAGCCGCGGCGGTGGAGACGATGCAGGGCGTTCTCGTCGGGGTGTTCGGCGAGAAGCCCGACTCCACCCTCGACGTCGCCCACGGCAGCCACAAGCTGGAGGTCGAGGCCCGCCGGCGCCTCGCCGAAACACGCGCGCGCGTCGAGAAGACGCTGACCGCGATGTCGAACCGGAGCCCGGACCAGGACGAGGACGGCGACTACCTGATTCCCCGAGGCGACGTCCGTGTCGTGGTGGCGCCTCGCGTGGCGCCGGGCGGTCCGTCCGTGGTGCGCGTCTTCACCATCACCAACGTGGGCGTGTCGGTGACGCCGGAGCTCGGGCTGCTGCTCGCGCGTCTCAACTTCGGACTCATGTTCGGCCGCTTCGCCCTCGACGCCGAGCATCGGGCGATCTGGTTCGACGAGACCCTGCTCGGCGAGCAGTTCAGCGACGAGGAGCTGCGCTTCACGATCCAGGTGGTGGCGAACACGGCGGACCAGTGGGACGACCGGCTGAAGCAGATGTTCGGCGGAGCGACCTACCAGGAAGTCCTGCTGGGCAAAGCCGGCCAGCAGGTTCCGCCCGTCAAGCCGGGCGAGGGTGGCTACGTGTAGTCATGGGGGGCGTCGGCCGGTCCGCGCCAGAGGCGGCCAAACGTCCGGAGCGAAGCGCCCTCGCGAATGATCCGTCGGCGCTTCTCCAAGCTACCCAGTGCCGGGGGATCGACTTCTACGGTCAGCTCGGAAGCGGCACCACGCACGCCGTCTAGCGCGAGCGTCTGCGAGCCACCGTCAACGCGAACAGACCGATGCCGATCAAGAGATGACTGGAAGGCTCCGGTACCAGCGTCAGCGACGTGATCCCTCCCTTCACCTCTGCGTAGTAATACGGAGAATTGATGTCGTAGGGGTCCACGACATACGCGAACGTCATGTGCCAGTTCGGGAGCTCGAACTGGCTCAGATCGGGCGGCAGAACCGGAATCGAATTCGAAGTGAGTGCCGTTCGGTCCAGGTCCGAGAGTTCCATGAAGAAGACGTCATCGGCCGCGCCGATTCCATCGAATACCGGACCCGTGCCGCCGTCCCATGTGACGGTGAAGGAGTAGAGATCGCTGATCGTCGCCGAATTGCGGATCAGCATCTTGTTGTAGCTGAATGGGGACGACTGGGAAAAGCTGGGACCCACGAGATCGAAGTCGGTCAGCGCAGTGGGATAGAACGCAGTGCCCGCCGGGTAGCCGCTCGCTGAGCCTGGGGGCGTCGTCGATTCGAACGTGTATCGACCCTGCAGCACCTGTCCGACTGAGAAGAGATCGGAGATGGGAAGGGGGAGTGCGCCGGTAAGCGCACTATCCGCCACCGAGCTCACGGCGGCCTGGAATGCGAACGTGATCGAGGCTGCCATCGCCGAGGTCGGCCCGAGCGTCACGAACGCAGTGACGAGACAACTCCACAGCGCCGACCCCCGCTGGTGTCTGCTCGAGTGCGTTCGCCGACGAGGCAATCGAAGCATCATCACCTCCAGACTGATCCCAGGGCGCGATCTTGTCAACCGTTTTGGCCGGTTCGAACCCCCCGCCGCCTTGGGGATGCACACACTTCGGTTTGACCCCCGGAGCCGCAAGTCGAGCGCTGCGGACGCGGATGACTCGCAGTCGACGTCCAGTCTGCCGCCACGAGTTGCCGTCCGCGTGCGTCCAGTTGACTAGGCGCTCTCCAACGGTTGCTGCGCTGGCCTCGCGTGGCGCAGCGTCCGCGACGCAGCCGCGCGGCTCGCCTCGGAGGCTGCGCCGGCGGCCAGATGCTGGATCAGCTCGGCCTGGATCAGGCGCCGGCCGGGGGCGAGCCGGTAGGAGAGCCCGTTCAGGAGCACCAGCGTGCGCGCGACGAGCGCGAAGTCCTCGGGAATGCGGCGCAAGCGGCTCTCGCCCAGGATCTCGAGCAGACCGGCGTCGGTGTCGGAGTCGCCGAGCGTCATCAACATCAGCGAGCGCAGGTTCTCGGGCTTGAGCTCACGGGTGTCGAAGCCGAGCGCGTCGGCCGCGGCCAGCGCGGAGGCCGAATCGCCGATCATCGCCGCCACCATCATCTGCGCGACGAGGCCGGCGAATCCGGGCGGAAGCTCCTTGCAGAGACCGAAATCGAGCAGCCCGATGCGGCCGTCGCGCAGCACCAGGAGGTTCCCCGGGTGCGGGTCGCCGTGGAAGAAGTCGTGCTCGAAGATCATCGAGCCGTAGAGGGCGCCCACCTTCCTCGCGACGTCGGAGAGCTTGTGCCCCGCGGCCACCAGCGCCTCGGTGCGCGCCACCTGGATGCCTTCGAGGTACTCGAGCACGATCGTGCGCTCGCCGCAGAGCTCGCGATGGACGCGCGGCACGACGACCTCCGGGAAATCCGCGAGGCTCGCGGCCAGCCGCTCGGTGGCGCGGACCTCGCGCGGGAAGTCGAGCTCGAGCTCGATGAAGCGCGTCACCTCCGTCACGAGCGCGCGCAGATCGATCAGCCTCTGGAGACGCTGGACGATCGCAATCACCCGGCGCAACATGCCGAGATCGAGCGGGATGATGCGCCGGATCTCGGGATACTGGATCTTCACCACGACGCGGCTCCCGTCGCGCAGCGTCGCGCGGTGCACCTGGGCGAGCGAGGCGGCGGCGAGCGCCTCGCGATCGATCGACGCGAACACCTCGTCGAGCGGACGTCCGAGATCGCGCTCGACGAGCGGCGCGAGGGTCTCGAAGGGCCGCGGCGGCACCGCGTCGTGGAACTGGCTGAGCTCGTCGATGAAGGGCCGGGGCAGGAAATCGGCTCGAGCGCCGAGGATCTGCGCGGCCTTGACGAAGGCGCCCGCGAGCGAGAGGGCGACGCGCTTGATTTCGCCGGCCGCTGCGGCGTGCGCGCGCTGCCAGTCGTCCGCGCTCGCGGGGAAGCGACCGGAGCGGTCGCGCGCGAGCAGGATCGAGTAGCGCGGCAGCACGCGCGAGACGGCCACCGCCACGCGCAGCACTCGCACGACGCGGAGCTGTCGGATCATCCGGGGCCCGCCTGTGCGGGCGCGACACCACGCAGGAACAGCTCGGCGATCGTGCGCGTGATCTCCGTCTCCGGCACCGGCAGCAGGCGCCCGGCGCCCAGCACCTCCTGCGTGAGGAAGACCACGATGACCATTCCGATCAGGGCGCGGATCGCGATCACCGAAGAAAGCTGGCGCGCGCGCTCGGGCGCGATGCGCGACTCGAGGTAGCTCGCGATCGCCGCGTTGGTCGGCACGACGATCTGCTCGACGGCCTCGCGGGCCCGGTCGAGATGCGTCGGCAGCTCGCGCAGCACGACGAGGACGAGCTCGCGGTTCTCGCTCAGGTGGCGCCAGGCGCCGCGCACGAAGCCGTGCACCGCCGTCTCGAGGCTCTCGGTCTGGAGGTCGCGGATCAGCGCCAGCACCTTGGGAGCCAGCGAGTTGCGGCGCAGCACGTCGAGCAGCAGGGCGCCCTTGCTCTCGAAATAGAGATAGAAGGTGCCCTTCGCGATGCCGGCTTCGCGGGCGATGGTCGCGACGGAGGTCTGGTCGAAGCCGTGTTTCGCCCAGAGCTTCAACGCGATTTCTGCCACGGCGGCGCGGCGGGCCTCGTAGAAGGCGTCGCGCTCGCTTGCAGGGATCTTGGGCATGCCATATTATGACTGACCAGTCGGTCATTTCAAGATCTGCGCGCCCGGATCCAGAGGTGCCCCGATGGCGTCCCCGGCCCGTTCGAGCGAGCCCCCGCTCCAGTCCCGGTTCGGTGAATTCGACCTCCTGCTGCCGCTGCGCAGCGCGGGGACGCTCGAGAACCCGTACCCGATCTACTCGCTGATCCGGACGACGCGCCCGGTGCTCGAGGTGCCGGTGCCGGGCTTCGAGGGCCCCGGCGTGTGGCTGCTGACGCGCTATCGCGACGTCCACGGCGTGCTGCGCGATCCGCGCTTCTCGGTCGAGCGCGTGCGCGCGCCGATCGTGCGCGACAACCTCGCGCGCATGCCCGAGTTCCTGCGCCAGAGCGCGCAGGGTCTGCGCTCGATGCTGATCATGGATCCGCCCGACCACACGCGCGTGCGCAAGCTCGTGAACAAGGCCTTCACGCCGAAACGCATCGCGGCGCTGCGCGGCCACATCGAGGAGATCGTGCGCGACGCTCAGCGACGAGGCGCTCGCCAGGGGCCGCTTCGATCTGATCCACGACATCGCCGAGCCGCTGCCCGCCGTCGTGATCGCCGAGCTGCTCGGCGTTCCCGCCTCGGATCACCGCCGCTTCCGCGAGTGGTCGAGCGCGCTGATCGCGGGGGTCGGAGCGCCGAGCCCCGAGTCGCGCAGCGCCGCGACTGCCGCCGGCCAGAGCCTCTTCGGCTACCTCGGGGAGACGATCGCGGCGCGCCGCCGCGAGCCGCGGGACGATCTCATCAGCGCGATGATCCACGCGCAGGAGGAGCGCGACGCGCTCAGCGACGCGGAGCTGCTCGCGACCAGCAACCTGCTGCTGCTCGCCGGCCACGAGACCACGACCAATCTGATCGGCAACGGGACGCTCGCGCTGCTGCGCGAGCCCGACCAGTGGGCGCCGCCTGTGCGCCGACCCCGGGCTCCTGCCCGTCGCGATCGAGGAGCTGCTGCGCTTCGACGGACCCGTGCAGGCGACCGTGCGCGTCACGCTCGAGGACGTCGAGATCGACGGACAGACCATCCCGGAAGGAGCGCTCGTCCTCGTCAGCATCGGCGCCGCGAACCACGACCCCGACGTCTTCGAACGGCCGGACCAGCTCGACATCGCGCGCGACCCGAACCCCCACCTGGCCTTCGGCTTCGGCACCCACTTCTGCCTGGGCGCCCCGCTCGCGCGCCTCGAGGCCACGCTCGCCTTCGAGGCGCTGACGCGCCGCTTCCCGCGCCTGACACTCGTCGACGACACCCCGCACTACCGCCCGAACCCGGTGCTGCGCGGCCTGCTGCGCCTGGACGTGGCCGCCGCGTAGACGCGAGGCGTCGATTCGAGCTCACGTCGCAGACCGCCGCGCTGGTAGCCGCCTCCGGTGACGCGACCTCCAGCCACTGCAGCGCGGCGAGCGCGTCAAGGACCCGCGATGCCGATCGATCTCGCCTCGGCCACCACTTCGGGCGTGGCCGCCCCGGTTTGCAATGCGCGGAGCAGATGGGGGCGGGCTGCCTGCGTGCGTCCGCTTCTCGCGAGAAGCAGCCCGATCTCCCCGTGCTCCTCGCCGTGATCCGGCCGGAGGCGGAGCACCTCCGCATAGTGGGCAGTCGCGGCGTCCATCTCGCCCAGGTCCCACAACACCGACGCCATTCCGAGATGCAGCGAGATCAAGAAGTCGCCCATTCCCCTCGACAACAGCGAATTCGCCCGATCCATCTCGAGGGCCCGGGCGAACGCGGCTCGCGCCTCCGGGAGTCTCCCCGCCAGCCTGAGCGCGTGCCCGAGGTTGATCTGTGCGCGGACGTGAAGAGGATCGAGGCGCAGGCCGCTCTGGTACCAGCGGATGGCTTCGAAGAGTCGGCCCGAGCTGAAATAGAGCTCGGCCAGGCCGATGTGCATGCGGGCATCGCCCGGTCGGAGGTCGAGCGCCTCCAGGTAGCGAGCCTCGGCCTCCGGCATGCGACCCTTTCGCCGGAGGGCTTCGGCAAGGTCGCTGACGGCGCGGAAGTTGTTCGTCGTCACCCGGACGGCGTGTTCGTCGAGCGCGATCGCGTCGTGCCAGGCGCCCACCTGATGCCACGAGACGATTGCCATCGCGAGCACGGCGGCGGCCGCGGCGGATGCGAGGGCGGCTCGACTCGCCCGGCCGCGGCCGAGCGCTTCGCTGGCGCCCCACGCCGTCGTGATCGCCAGCCCGATGAGCGGCAGGTACATGTAGCGGTCGGCGCGCGCCTCCGCGCGAATCTGCACGAGACCGATGACCGGGACGAGCATGCCGAGGAACCACAGCCACCCGACGAGCAGCGCGGGACGCTTCGCGTTCCAGAGGAACACGAGGCTCGCCGCGAGCAATGCCGCCGCACACGCGGCTGCCCGCAGGACCGAGATCGAGTCGCGGGGGTAGGGGTAGTAGATCGCGAGACCGCTCGGCCAGAAGGCGGTCTGCACGTAGGCCACGTAGGAGGCGAGCGCGTTCGAGAGGCGCACGGAGACCGGGAAGAGCTCCGTGTCGGCGAGCGCGCCGATCGCGGACTGCGTCCGCAGCGACACCGCGCTGATCACGGCGACCAGGGCGAGCATCGGCAGCTTCTCCAGCACGGCGCGGCGAACACGGCTGCGATCGAGCCCGCCCGATGCGCCAGCGGGTGTCAGGCGCCCGAGCGGCCAGTAGTCGAGCAGCAGGAGCACGAACGGGGCGCTGACCAGCATCGGCTTCGAGAGGAGTCCGAGCGCGAGGCAGAGGAGCGCCACGCAGTAGCGGCCTGCGGAAGGAGCTCTCGCGTACCCGCTCCATGCGCCGAGCAGCAGCATGAAGAAGAACCCGCTCATCAGGTCCTGGCGATCCGAGAACCAGGCGACGTTCTCGACGTGGAGCGGATGCAGGCCGAACACGGCGGCGACGAAGGCGCTTCGCCACAGTGCACCCGTCATCCGGAGCAGAACGAGAAAGAGGAGCACGCTGCTCGCGGCGTGCAGCGCAACACCGGTCAGCAGGTGCCGACCGGGATCCTCGCCATAGGCTGCGTATGCCGCCAACAGGCTGACGCGGGTCACGGGAATCCAGTTGGATACGATCGGTGTCGTGAGCGCGCGCGCCAGGCTCGCGGCCGTCAGACCCGCGCGCATCTCGGCGACGTAGATCGGGTCGTCGTAGTTGGTGAATTCGTGGTTGCGGATCTGTAGATAGACGGCGACGACCGCGAAGACGAGAAGCGCGCTCACCCCGAAGCGCGCGGTGCGATCCCAAGGCCGATCACCGACGGGCCCACGTGCACCGGAGACTGTCGCTGTGTGCCGTGTCGGCCGTGCGGGCGGATCGGTGCTCACTCTGCCCAAGATATCACCCAGGCCAGCGTGCTTGGGGGACCTCGAGCCCGGCTGGTGACGATCGGATCGCCAATGACTTCGACCGGACGCTCGACGCCGCCCGCCGGTTTCGCTTCCCTCCGGCCATGCAGAGCATCCGTCTCGCCTCCTGCGCCCTCGTGTTGTTCCTCGCCGCGGCCTGCGCATCGACAAGGCTCGTCTCGGCCTGGCAGAACCCGGCCTATGCGGGTGGACCGATCCTGAAGGTCATGATCATCGGCCTCGGCGCGACCCCCGGCGGCCGCGCCGAGTTCGAGAACGACATGGCGGACGCTCTCGCCGACGCAGGCGTGCTCGGCGTGTCGAGCACCGGCTACTTCGCCGACGCCCGCCAGCTGACGCGCGACGCCGTGCGCGCCTGGGTAATCAGCGACGGCTACCAGGGCGTGCTCGTGACCCGGCTCGAGAGCGTCCAGCAGACCCAATTCGTGCAGGCGCCGCAGTACACGGACCTGTGGGGCTACTGGGGCTATTACGGGGTCGCCGTGACACCGGGCTACGTCGTCGACAGCACGAAGCTCCGGATCACCAGCGATCTCTTCACCGCCCCCTCGGGTCAGGTGGTCTACACGGCCGAGCTCACGAGCGTCGATCCCGCATCGCGGCAGAAACTGATCGATCAGATCGTCAGTCTGCTCGTGACGGACCTGACGAAGCGCGGCCTGCTGCCGCCGAAGCCGTAGGCGCGACCCCCGAGCTGTGAGCGCTCACAGACAGTGCGGGGGATGGATGCTCATACCCAGAACGCGATTGGCGCGATCGTCGGCCGAGTCGTGAGGGGGGAGCGGGGAGCCCGCTCCACGGCTTCGCAGTCGTTCACGTACCAGAGCGCGAATCGGTAGATCGTCCCGCGCTCCTGGTACTGCTGGACATGGTGCAGTTCGTGCGCCCACATCCAGAGATCGGAGATCGAGGGAGCGGACGAGAATACGATGAGGTCATCCACGGTCACGGCGTGTAGGCCATTCCGGAGTGACGTGCCCTGGAACTGATCGATGGCTGTGAGGAGGTCGATCGCGAGCTCGCTGACGACGTAGCGTGCGCGGGCCAGCTCGGTGCCGAACTCGGCGGCGAGCGCCTCCCTCACGTCCGCCGGAATCACATGGCTTCGCAGAGCCAGCGTACCGGTCGTGGACCGCCTCGAGCGCCGGCCGGGAGCGGGGATCGCGGACGCTCTGGCGGCCCAGAACGTCCTCGCGCGCACCCTCGGCGGATCGTGGCAGCGAAGCGACTTGCGCACTCCGTTGCGGAGTCGGCGGCCTACGTCTGCGCCAGCGTTGCCAGATCCCCGATCATGCACCTGGAGCCGAACACCGAGGAGTGACGCAAGGTTGCGTCTCCTTGCTCGGCACGGCTATGCAAGGACATGCAAGCGGGTGCGTCGAGCGCGCCCACGCACCCCAGGCGCACCCTCCGCACATACCCCGTGAGCATGGGAAGAACAAGCTGCGTGCCGGGATGACGTCTGGGTATGAGCGCTCTGTCGATACCGTGTGAGGACCCGCGGCGGCCCCTCGCTCCGCGGATCGCGGGGGCATCCTACCCGCGGCCGTTCACCGGGCGGTAGAGTGTTGCGACACGGGCGCGCGCCGGTCCGTTGCCGCCCGCCGGACTCCGGCTGCGACCAGTGAGCACGACTCGACGAATCCGAGGGCGAGCCCGAGTGCGATCCGGTGGATCCAAGGCGACATCTCCCGCCCTCACCCTGCTCGTGGGAGCGACGTCCCGCCGGGCGGGTTGGGGAGTCGCCATGGGCACGTGGGCTGAACGATCGGGAACGCATGAAGCTTTCGAACCTCGTCATCTATTTCATCACCGGCGGGTCGTTCACCGCGATCATCGTGGCGCTCGAACAGAGTGGTCAGAGAACGCTGTCCGGCCTTGCCACACTGATGCCGGTCTTCACCCTCGTCGCCTACTTCTTCATCGGCGAGACCGAGGGGAGCTCCGCCGTGAGCCAGCACGCCAAGTGGGTGCTCGTCGGAACTCTCGTATCGTGGGTTCCCTACATGCTGACGGTCGCGTATCTCGCGCCGAAGATCGGCCCCCACAACGCAATTCTGGCGGGACTCGCAGTCTTCTTCGTGCTTGCACTTCTCTATGTCGAATTGGCGAGCCATTTGCGCTTGTTTCAATGATCGCGGCCGCTCTTCCCGAGCAAGCGCAGCCGGGCATCCCGCCCGGATTCCCCCCAAGATCTTCGAACAGCCGCGGCCCGAGCGGCCTGGCCGCAGCGGGGCTCGTCCCCACGCGCAGACCCAAGCGCCGCTACGCGCTCGCGCATGCTGCTCGAAGTCGCCATCCTGAACGTGCGGCAGGGCCAGAGCGAGGGCATGGGAAGAACGAGCTGCGTTCCGGGATGACGCCGGGACATTGACGTTCTGTCGAAACCCAGCGGGGACCCCCGAGGCGGGCTACGCCACCGTCACCACCCCCAGATCCCCGATCATGCACCTGGAGCCAGACACCAAAGAGTGACGCGTGGTTGCGCCTCGTTGCTCGGCAGGCCCATGCATGCGTATGCAAAGGGCTGCATCCAGCCCGCCCACGCACCCCAGGCACACCCTCGATCCGTATCCCTTCGGTCGTCCGCTGCGGACGGCTTTTGCGAAGGCCTCGTTGTCGCGTTCCACCGGATCGGCGTGGGTGACGGAGGCGGTTGCACTCCGCCTCGCCGCCGACACCCCGGGGATCAGCCGCCTCGCAGGCGGCCGAGCAGGCCCTTCTTCTTGCGCTGGGGCGTGTCCATCTGCATGAGGCAGAGTTCGTGGAGGACCTCGTGGTGGTCGGGGCTCAGAGCGAGCGCCTTGCGGAGGACCTTCGCGGCGCTCGCGGACGCCCCGGTCTCGCGGAACACGCGGCCGAGAAAGAAGAGCGGCGTCACCTGGTCCGGCGCCAGCTTGACGCCCTTGGCGATGTGTTCGAGCGCCTCGCGTCGGATCACGTCGCTGTCGGGCTTCGACCGGTAGAGGGCGTAGCCGAGGTGCGCCACGTAATCGCCCTGGTCCGGATCGAGATGCACGGCCATGCCCAGCGCCTCGATCGCGCCCACGGGGTCGCGCGCCGCGAGACGCTCCTGTCCCTTCCGGAAGTGCCGCTCCGCTTCGACGGAGCGCGAGACTTTCGGTGTAGCCGGGCGCCCCTTCGCGCTCGCCTTTCGCAGACTTCCGAAGGCAGCCCGCAGCTCCTTGGTCTTGACGCGGCCGTAGGCTCGATCGATGCGGGACCTTACGCGTCCGGCGAGGTCGTCCTGGTCCGGAGGGATCGAGGGAAACGACCCGATCAGCTCGCGGTACGCGCGCTGGACGTCGGCATCCCTGGTTTCGGCCTCGATGCCAAACAGCTCGAAGTCGCCCTGGGTCTTGACGCGCTCCCACAGCGCCTCGAGCCAGCCAGTGACATCGCCGACGACCGGCGCGGGCGCGGTGGCCTGTGCTTCGGGGGCCGCGACCGGCGGGGTCGGCTCGACGTTCAGCGCGTCCGTCAGCTCGAGGACCGGCGTTTCGTCGAGCTCCACGGCGCCCAGGAGCACGAGCGCGTAGAGCAGGTGCGGATCGAGCTTCGCAGCCGCGATTTCTTCCGCGAGCGTGCGCTCGCCGGCCAGCGCGGCCAGCTTCGCGCGCTGCTCCGGGGGCGCCTCGGCGAGTTCGAGCGCGCTGTCGAGATCCGGCCCGGCGAAGGCGCAGGACGCGTTGCGTGCCGCGAGCGCGGCCCGCACCACTGCCGCCGGGCTGGCGCGGCGCACGCCCTCGAGCAGTGCGACGCTCGGATCCCAGTCGAGCGCCAGGCTCTCGGCCGCCGCGATGCGTTCTTGCGGAGTGAACTCGTACGAGCCCGCGTCCCAGCGAAACAGATCGAGGAGTGCCTCCCGGGCCTGCTCCTGCGCCGCCTGCTCGGCCTGGCTCGCGGACAGCGCTTCCATCGCTTCGAGCGCCGCGCGCGGATCGCACAGCCCGCCGAGCTGGTGCTCGAGCGCGATGTCGAATTGCTCCTGCTTGATCCAGCCGGTGCGAAGGACGTACTCCTCGAAAGTCTCCCTGGGCTTGCGCGCGCTCACGACGACCGGCGAGCCATTGCGGAACTGCACCGCGCGAGTGACCGCGCCGCGCTCGAGGCGCAGCGTGCCGGATGCGCCGATCCGGTGAAGACGAGCGAAGAGCTCCGGGACCGGATGCGTGGCGAGATTGCCCGACTCCGCCGCCTGCGCAGGCTTCGGCTCGCGGGGACGCTTCGCGGCTGCCGGAGCCTGCCGAGCAAACTCGAGCACGGCTCCCAGCAGCTGCGACTCGAGCACCGGCTTGCAGAGGAAGTCGCGCACGCCCAGCTCGAGCGAGCGCCCGTAGAGCTCGGGCGAGCGCTCGCCGCGAGTCACCACCACGATCGGGATGTCGGCTGCATCCGGAGCGGAGACGATCCGCTCGATCAGCTCGAAGCCATCGCAGTCCTCGCGTAGCACCTCGATCAGGACGAGCGCGGGCGGCTCCCGGCGCACGCGGCCCTCGACCTCGCGCGGATCGCGGATGTGCACGAGCGCGAAGCCGACCTTCTCGAGCACGGTCGACGATCTGGGCGGAAGCTCCAGCAGGTCGTCGATGTACAAGACCGTTTTGCGCACGCATTCCCTTCCGTCGGGCCCGTAGCTGAATCGTCTGGACTGCGCGTCCAGCTGAGCGTCACCCTCTCGCCGCCGGCCCAGGATCGCCCCGGCGCATCGCGGCGGCATCGGTGCGGCAGGCCGTCGGCAGGAACGCATCAGCGACCGGCAGGCTCCCCGCGTAGTCAGCCGTGCGTCGTGGGGGGCGCGACCGCGACTTGGACCTGGAGGCGAGCCCCTACCGCGCTGCCCCCCAGGTCGCCGATCCATGCACCTGGAGCCGGACACCGAGGAGTGACGCGCGGTTGCATCTGGCTGCTCGGCACACGACCATGCAAGGGCATGCACGCAACTGCGTCGAGCGCGCCCACGCACCCCACGAGCACCTTCCGGACATTGGGGGCTCTGCGCATGCGGCGGCTCGGAGCCCATCAGACCACCCGCAGGAGGCCGAGGGCGAGCCCTCCCAACGCACCGTTCTGTTGCTCGACCCAACGACTCCGAGTGAGCCGGGGACGCTGGGGAGCCTCCGACCCGGGCTCTTCGAGCCTCTAGAGCGCGTTCAAGAAGTTCACGAGATCCTGTTTCTCCTGAGGCGTGAGCCCGATTGCGAACCGCGTGTCGTAGAAGTTCACCACGTCCGTGAGGGTCGCCGCGTTCCCGCCGTGGAAGTAGGGCGCACGGGACGCCAGTCCGCGCAGGACGGGCACCTTCATCTTCCCCAGGTCCTTACACAGGCCCGTGATCAGGCCCTTCCCCGGGTCGGTCGTGAGGAACTCGTCGCAGGTGGCGTCGGAGCCCGGAACGCTGCCGGGGCAATCGGGAGAGGTCACCGGGTTCGCGAAGAAGGGGATGCTGCCCGTCGGGCAGTAGAACGCGAAGCGCGGAAAGTCGGGAGTCGGCGGCATCACGGGGACGCCGCTGCTGTTGTCCATGATGCCCAGGCGCTTAGGGTCCCCCGCCGTATCGTTACCCACGTTCATGTTGCTGTGGCAGGTCGAGCAGGTGCCGGGCTCGGTTCCGTTGGGGTCGCCCTTCACGTCATTGAGGCCCGCCACGAAGTTGATCGTGAAGACCCTCGAGCTGAAGAGCGCCTCGCCGCGCGCGATGGACTCCTGCCTCGCCCGTCTCAGCGGGTCGCTTGCGGTCGGGGTCGCGAAGGCAGCGTAGAGATCGAAGCCGACGTTCATGCGCAGCCCATTGGGAAGGGTGTGCTTCACCTTGATGCCCGCGCACACCAGCTCGCCCGACGCTCCCGTCGAGGAGCACGGACTGGAGGAGGCCTGCCTCGAGGCGTAGAGACTCACCGGACCTCCCAGCGCACCTCCGCCGGTGAGGTCCCCGGCCCGGGCGTCATGGGACTGGCCCGTGAACGCTCCCGCCTGGAACTGCACACCCTGTGTGATCGACTCGTCGTCGGGCGCGACGGTCGTCTCGCCATGGAAGAGCGTCGCGTTGATGAACTGGGCCCGGAGGTTCGGCTCGCGCGCGTCCCACATGATGTCGAACTTGCTGGGGTCGCCCCCCTGGTGAAGGAAGGCGACGTTGGCCGAAGGGAGCGGGCGCCGGTAGACCGAGAGCAGGTTGGCGGGCAGTCCGTGCTCGGGGTCGAGCTCGCAGCCGTAGGGGTCGTGCTTCACCGTCAGCACCCACTCCGGATGGGTGTTGCCGCCGACGGTCCTGTAGGTTTCGTCCGCCGGCCCCAGCGGATTCGGTGCGTTCAGACCGATGCGGAAGTTGCCTCGTTCGAAGAGCTGGCTGCGCGCCCGCACGAAGCTCTTGCGATACGGGGGAGCCGTCGCGCCCGGCAGGTTCGGGCAATCGGCCGCGTCGATCGGCGCGAAGAGGCTCGAGCGACCCAGGGTCGTGAGGAACTGGGCGCGGATCTGAGGCGGGCTGATCTCCCAGCCATTCTGCGGCTGATGGCAGGTGAAGCAGCTGCGCCCGTTGCCGGTGAGGTCGCTCGCAAAGAAGGCGTTGGCGTCGGTGACGGTCGCGCCAGCGGGCTGGTAGGTGCCGATGCGCCCGGTGGGATCGGGGAGGCTGATGTCGTCCTCGATCGCCTCGGGCGTCGCGCCCATCAGGATCTGGAAGAAGACGCGCAGATCGCGCGCAGGATCCTGCGCAGAGGCCCGCGCAGCCTCCGCCGTCATCACGAACCCGACCACCAGAGCGAGCACCGACGCTCGGGCCGCTCGGCCCCACATCCGCTGCATCCTGTCATCTCCAGACGTTGCCAACCGCTGACTTCGACGTGGCTCTGCGTGAGCCGCGGCTCTTATAGCATTACTGCGACGCAATTTGGCGTAATTCCCGACGCGCGAGCGAAGATTCTCGACCGCAGAGCTCGACAAGGCGCTCGCAGTCCGGCCCTGTGTCGCCCACGCGCGAAGCAGAATCGAGGACTTGAAGTCGGGGTTGCCCATCCGAGACATGAGCAAGCGCGGGAGTCGCGGTTCGCGGCGCTCGAAGCCGCTTGCGTCGGCCGTTGGCCGCCCCCCGTACGCGAGCGAGCGCATCTGCCACGCGCAAGCGCAGCACCCAAGGGTACGCCGTTGTGTCGATCCCTTACGGGACCGCGAGTCGAACGTCTGCGCAGGGCGACGTCAAGTCTCCCGCAACGCCACCAGGTCGCCGATCATGCACCTGGAGCCGGACACCGAGGAGTGACGCGCGGTTGCATCTGGCTGCTCGGCACACGCCCATGCAAGGGCATGCATGCAGCTGCATCGGGCGCGCCCACGCACCCCAGGCGCACCCCATTCGGATCACCGGGATGATTACAGTGCAGCTGCGTCTCCCGAGTCGAGCCATTCCAGGGATTCGAGGCTGTAGCCGAGCTGTTGAGGACGAAGGCCGCGCCGAGCAGCACCAGCAGCCGCCGCGTGTCTTTGGTGACCTGGCACGCAACGCCCTGCTGCGCCGCCGGCGTCTGGCCGGCGGCGACCTCTCCGAGACGGTGCGACGCTCGCCGCCCTCGCCGCGTTCGAGCGGATGCTTCCCGCCCTCAGCGCGACTCCGGGGTGCGCATCCGTGCCAGGTACCTGAAGAACGGCGCGTCCGGCGGGCCGACATACTGCGACGCGAGCGCCATATTGGGGTGGGCGACCGGCAGCGCAGGGATCCTTTCCAGCGGGCGGATCCTGATGCCGTAGTGGGCAGCCGAGCGGGCGATCTCCATGGTCGGGGTGAGCGAGCCGACGACGACGAGGGCGGCCAGGGCAGCCCGCCGCCAGCGCTCGACCGCCGGATCGAAGAGCGCCCGTCCGACGACGATCCAGAGCGCGAAGAGTGCGGGGATCGACGCCCGCATCACGAAATCGTTGTATTCGCCGACGCGATAGAACGGGATCAGCAGGAGCGATGCGCCGGCGATTCGCCAGACGGCCCTCCAGCCGGTTCCGTCCGCGCGCGGCCGGCTCAGCACCCAGAAGAGTCCGAACTCCAGGACGACGAAGAGCAGGAACAGCGGCGCGAGATCGCCGAACAGTCGCTCTCCGACGAACCGGCTCGGGATCCGGTCGTGGCGAAGGGCGGCGAAGTAGGTCGTGAGCACCCCGCCGACGACCACCGCGGCGACGGTGGCCGGCCAGGCGCGCAGCAGTTCGCGCGGCGCGCGGGCGACGCGAAGGAGCGCGAAGGGGATCGCGCCGAGGAATGCGAACGGCGACCAGAAGAGGGCGCCGGCGAGCTCGACTCCCGCGGAGGCCGCCGAGCTCGGCGAAGCGGTCGCGGCCTCCGACGCCGATCGCTTCATACGACCGGAGACCAGACCGTCGAGCAGGAGCGCGGTCGCGATCCATCCCCCAAGCGCCTGCTGCGGTACCCAGAACAGCAGCGTGGTGTTCGACGAGTACTGCCAGATCCAATACCCGGCCCACCACTCCAGGTGTTCGGCCCAGCCGAAGCTCCTGCCGGCGACGATGAGAAAGCCGACCGCGTCGAGGCCGCTCGCGAAGACGAAGAACGCGGCGCCGAGGGCGAAGCGCGGAGCTTCCAGGAGCCGTACCACCCAGAGGAGGGTGAGAAACGCGCCCGCGGCCGTCCAGAGAGCGAGTCCGACGTTCGCGGCCTTCCATCCGAGAACTTTCCCGACGGCCCCCGCCGGCAGGTAGTAGGCGATGTAGTAGACGAGAGCATGGCGGTCTCCTTCGAGCCCCGGCGCCGTCATCTCGTAGACCACGGGCCAGCTCTCCATGACCAGGCCCTTGAGCACCGCTTCGTGCTTGGGCGCATCCGTGCTGCGGTGGCCAAACCCGCCGGCGCCCGAGAACGCGGTCCAGCCGATCGCCAGGGCCGCGGCCATCGCGACGGTCCGTCGGCCGATGGTTTCGCGCTCGGCGAGCCGCCCACGCAAACTGCGGAACGCCGCGAGGAGCAGGAGACAGATTCCGGCCGCGAGCGGCGGCCGGAGCCACCCGGCGACGAACAGCACCAGCGGCAGGTAGAGATAGGCGAGCGAGAGAGCGTAGAGCGGCACGCGAGACGCTTCGACCTAGCGCGACGCCAGGCGCCGCCGTTCGGCGCGCAACTGGCGGAAGAGCCGGTTCCCCTGGCGGACGAACGAGCCGGCGCGGACCGCCGGCGTGCCGCCGTGGCGATCGCGGAAGTGGATCGGCACCCAGCGGATGCCGGCGAGGCGCTGGAGCCGCAGCGCGAGCAGGACGTTGGCGAGATGGATTTCGGCCGGCGGATCGTCGAGGGCGCGCGCGAGCAGGTCGCCCCGCATCAGGCGGTACGGCACGTTCGCGTCGCCGACCCAGGTTCGGGCGGCGACGAGCCCGACGACGCTCACGACGCGCGAGATCGCCCAGCGCGCCCAGCCGTCGTCGCGGCGGACGCGATATCCGAACACCACCGGGTGTTCACGCCGCGCCGCCCAGAGCGCGGGAAAGAAGCGCGGATCGCACTGGCCGTCGGAGTCGATCTGGAGGATCCAGTTGGCGCCGGCCGCGACCGCCTCGCGGTAGCCCGCCACGCAGCTCGCGCCGTGTCCGGCGTTAGGCTGGTCGCGCACCACGACCTCGGGGTTCGCGCATTCGATGGAACGCAGGAGCTCGAGCGTCCGGCCGCGGCTGCCGTCGTTGATCGCCAGAACGCGGAGCTCCCGATCGCCAGCGCGCAGCGCCGGCATCCACTCCTCGAAGACGCGCTCGATCGAGGCCTCCTCGTTGTAGACCGGCATCACGACCCAGAGCGATTCGCGGGCTCCCTGTGACATCGAGCGCGGATCGTAGCCCAGCTCGGAGGGGCCCCGACCGCTCGCGGAGCTCAGAAGGCCGGATCGCTCCGATCCTGCTGCAGCCCGTCGGGATGGGGATCGGTGTTGCGGAACATCGCCGGTACCGTTCCGCGGATTCTCTCATCACGCGGAAGTGTAGCTTCGGAATCGCGACGCTCTCGGTCATGCCGCTCCGGGCCATCTCCTCGCCCTGCGATGGGCATGGGAAGTTCAGGCTGCGTTCTGGCGCGCGTGTGAGGTCCCGGTATGGGCGTCATGGAATGCCGGCGGGACCCCGCGGCGGGGCTCACGTCTCCGCCACCGCCCCCACGTCACCAATCATGCACCTAGAGCCGGACACCGAGGAGTGACGCGGGGTTGCGTCTGGCTGCTCGGTACGGCCATGCACATGCATACAAGGAGCTGCGTCGAGCGCGCCCACGCACCCCAGGCGCACCCTCTTGGGCATCGGAAGTTCGGGCTGCGTTCTGGGGTGACGCCCGGGAAGTAGCATTCTGTCAGCTACGCCAGTAGGGGGAGCGCCGTGGGGGGCTCGGCTCGACGGTGCCTCACGCCTTGCACCCGCTAGATCCTGAAGTCCAGCGTTCCCGCTCCGGCCCGGATCGCGAGCTGCGAGGCATTCGCAGCGGTCGCTTCGCCGTGCAGATTCGTGACGAGCTCGTCGGGCAGCTCGAGCCGCGCCGCGAGCATCGCGAGGTAGCCCCGCTCGGCCGGCGTATCGACCTCGATGGCCAGCAGCGAGGCGGCATAGATCTCCGCCGCCCGCTCCGGGCTCGTCGCCTGATTCACGAGCCACTCGATGTCCGCTGGGCGCTCGAGCGCCGCATGCAGCTGCGAGCGCTCGGCCTCGGGCAGATCGAGGCGGGCCACGCCCTCGAAGATCGCGCGCCGCTCCTCGCCGTCGAGCTTCCCGTCGGCGCGCGCCGCCGCGATCATCGCGTAGAGCAGCGTGCGCGCGAGATCGGAGCGCTCGTCGGCGTGCCCCGTCCCGGGCAGGAAGACCGGCGGCAGGCTCTGCGGTGCCATGCGATCCGGCGCGGCCCCTGCGGCCTCCTGCCGGTAGCGATTCCACGCGGTGTAGGCGAGCCCCGCGACGGCCCCGAGGCCGCCGAGCTGGAGCGCCTTGCCGCCCAGCTTGCGGCCCGCCTTGCTCGTGAGCAGCCCACTCGCGATGCCGCCTGCCAGACCTCCGGCGAAGCCCGAAGCGGCGCCACCCGAAAGCAGCTGCGACAAGATCTTCTCGGCGTTCATGGGTGTCTCCTTGCCTTCTTTCGTTCGTGTTTCAAGACTCAGGCCAGGCCCCGCAGCGCTTCGATGCGGGCTTCGAGCGGCGGGTGCGTGCTGAAGATGCGCGCAAAGGAGCTGCCGCCCTGGATGCCGAGCGCGCTCATCGATGCCGGCAGCGCCTGCGGCGCGGCAGCCTGCTTCAGGCGCTCGAGCGCCGCGATCATCGGACGCGGGCCCACCAGCCGAGCCGCGCCCCGATCGGCGCGGAACTCGCGCTGGCGCGAGAACCAGAAGACGATCGGGCTCGCGAGGATGCCGAACACGAGCTGGGCGGCGAGCGAGCTCAGCAGGAAGCCGGGGCCGTAGACCTCTTCGTTGCGCAGCACGATGCGGTCGACGGCGTACCCCACCACGCGAGCGGCGGCGATCACGAAGGCGTTCACGACGCCCTGGATCAACGCGAGCGTGACCATGTCGCCATTGGCGACGTGACTCACCTCGTGCGCGAGCACGGCCTCGACCTCCTCGCGGCGCATCGATGCGAGCAGACCTTCGCTCACGGCCACGAGCGCGTGATCCCGCCGGGCGCCGGTTGCGAAGGCGTTCGGCTCCGGAGAGGGGAAGATCGCGATCGTCGGCATGCCGATGCCGGCGGCCTGCGCCTGCTGGCGGACGGTTTCGAGCAGCCAGGCTTCTGTCGGCGTGCCGGGCGCCTCGATCACGCGGGCCCCGGTGAGTCTGAGCGCGCTCCATTTCGAGATCAGCAGCGACACGAAGCTGCCGCCCATTCCGAAGAGCAGGGCGCCCAGCAGCAGCGCGCGAAGGTCGAGCCCGCCGCGTTCGTCCAGGATCTGCGAGAGCCCGAGCCCGTGCGCGAGCGCGCCCAGGGCCAGCACGACCGCCAGGTTGGTGACGACGAAGAGTGCGATGCGTTTCATGAGCGTCTCCTTGCAGCGGATCGACCAGCGATCCGGTTCGTAAGCAAGCTACGCGCGGTGTGCAAATTCGCAAAATAGAAAATATTCTCTCCTGGCATTCGATTTTAGAATGCTGGGAGACGACGCTTGGAATGGCTCAACTACCATCACCTGCTCTACTTCTACACGGTCGCGCGCGAGGGCAGCGTTACGAAGGCCTCGCAGGTGCTGCGCCTCGCGCAGCCCACACTCAGCGCGCAGATCCGTCGGCTCGAGGATTCGCTCGACGAAAAGCTCTTCACGCGGCAGAACCGCGGCCTCGTGCTCACGGAGGTGGGTCGGGTCGTGTACGGCTATGCCGAAGAGATCTTCGGGCTCGGAAACGAGATGCTCGACATGCTGCGCGGGCGTCCGAGCTCGCGTCCCGCTCGTCTGAACGTCGGCATCGCCGACGTGGTTCCGAAGCTCGTCTGCCACCGGCTGCTCGAGAGCGTGTTGGCGGGCCAGGAGCCCGTGCGGCTGGTGCTGCGCGAGGGCAAGACCGACGATCTGCTGGCCGCGCTCGCCACGCAGCGCTTCGACCTCGTGATCGCGGACACGCCGCTCGGCGCGCACCTGAAGGTGCGCGCCTTCAACCACCTGCTCGGCGAGAGCGGCATCACCTTCTTCGCTGCGCCCGCGCTCGCGGTGCGCTTCAAGAGAGGCTTCCCGCGCTCGCTCGACGGCGCCCCGTTGCTCCTGCCGACCGACAACACCGTGCTCCGACGCTCGCTCGATCAGTGGTTCGAGGAACTCGGCGTGCGCCCGCAGATCATCGCGGAGATCGAAGACTCGGCGCTGATCAAGGTCTTCGGGCAGAACGGCGCGGGGATCTTCACCGCCCCCACGATCATCGCGCGCGAGGTGCGGCGCCATTACGGCGTGCTCGCGATCGGAGCTACGCAAGCGGTCCGCGAGCGCTTCTACGCGATCAGCGTGGAGCGCCGCATCAAGCACCCCGCGGTGGCGAAGATCACGGCGTCCGCGCAGCAGAAGCTCTTCTCGTAGCGGCGTCCGCAGCTCGGGGAGGCAGTTCCGGAACTTCTAGATTTTCGATTGGAATGGATCAAACTATCTATTTTTCTTATCTCTTGGCGGGCCGTAGAGTTGGTTCATCACGATGAGCCCGGGTGGCTCGGGAGACGGCAGCATGGAACGCACGATTTCGACGGGTCGATCCAGCAAGGCGCACGAATTGGACTACATCAGGGCCCAGGAGGCGCGGGTCCTCGCGCGGCGGCGCGCGCAGGAACTTCGCAATCAGCGCCGGGAGGCGCTGGCCCGATCGATCGGCACCGGTGATCCGGCGCTGGTCGATCGGCTGCTCGAAGCGGGATTCGAGCCCGAAGCTTTCGCAGCCTTCGAGCTGCTGCCGCTGGTCGAGATGGCCTGGGTCGACGGACGCGTCGAGGACGCGGAGCGGCTCGCGGTGCTGGAAGCCGCGACAGGGCTCGGCTTGACACTCGGCAGCCCTGCCCACGCTCAGCTCGAGACCTGGCTCCGTGTGCAGCCCGCGAAGCCGCTCTACGAAGCCTGGCGCAGCTGGATCGGCCGCAACAGCGCGCGGGGTCCGGATGAGCGATTCCTCACGCACGTGCGCAAAGTCGCAAAAGCGAGCGGCGGCTTCCTCGGTATGGCGCGCGTCTCGCGACGCGAGCGCGAGCTGATCGAGCGCATCCGGCTCGGGATGCTGATCCGGGCGGGCGCCCGGCTAGGGATTCGGATGCAGGAGGGCCACTCATGAACCCCTGGACCCGCTACGTGTTCCTCGCGACGGGCCTCCCGGCTCCGGTGCTGGAGGGCCGCCGATCGCTGCGTCGCGTGCTGGGCGGAACCCGGTTCGAGCACGAGCGGATCCCGGGGCTCCGAATCCGGTGGCCTCGTCAACAACCTCGCACGTCTGCCGCCACGCTCGACCCGCGCGCGGTGCGCGTCGGGGTTTCCCTCATAGATCGGTAGCTCGCCGGGTATCGGCCTCGCGGGCTTTCGCTGGTCAGGAGATCGCGAACATGGAATCCATCGGAACGCCCCCCCTGTGGGCCGGCTTCATCGGCTTCGTGCTGGCGATGCTCGCGCTCGACCTCGGCGTCTTCCACCGCAAGGCCCACGAGGTGACGCTCAAGGAGGCCGGCGTCTGGAGCGCGATCTGGATCGGGCTCGCGCTCGCGCTTCAACGGGCTCGTCGTCCACTGGTTCGGGCCGGAGCGCGGTCTCGAGTTCCTGACGGGCTACCTGATCGAGAAGGCGCTCGCGGTCGACAACATCTTCGTCTTCTACGCGATCTTCGCCTACTTCGCGGTGCCCGCCGATCTACCAGCACCGCGTGCTCTTCTGGGGCGTCCTCGGCGCGCTGTTGATGCGCGCGATCTTCATCTTCGCGGGCGCAGCGCTGCTCCGAAGTTCCACTGGGTCCTCTACGTCTTCGGCGCGATCCTGGTCTTCACCGGCGATCAAGCTGCTTCGTGGTCGCCGAAGAGGGGATGCACCCGGAGCGCAATCCTGTCTATCGGCTGTTCCGCAGATTCCTGCCGACCGTCTCCGACTACCACGGCGCGAAGTTCACGGTCCTGAAGGACGGCAAGCGCTACGCGACGCCGCTGCTCGTGGTGCTCGTCCTGATCGAGTGGACCGATCTCGTCTTCGCCGTCGATTCGATCCCCGCGATCTTCGCGGTGACGAGCGATCCCTTCATCGTCTTCACCTCGAACATCTTCGCGATCCTCGGGCTGCGCTCGCTCTTCTTCCTGCTCGCAGGGGGTGATCGGGAAGTTCCACCTGCTCAAGCCCGCGCTCGCGGTCGTGCTGCTCTTCGTGGGCGGCAAGATGCTGCTGATCGACGTCTACAAGATCCCGATCGGCGCCTCGCTCGGCGTCGTGGCCGGACTGATCGCGCTCGGCGTGGTGGGCTCGCTGCTGATCCCGCCCAAGCAGCGCCCGGCGCCGGCCGCGACGAGCTGAGACGCCCGCCGTGGGCGAGCGTCAGCTCGCGAGGCCCGCGGCGCCCCGCTTCACGCCAGAGCCTGCGCGAGCGGCGCGTCGAAGCCGGTGCAGTAACCAGCGGTCGAGCGCCACGTGTCGCGCGAACCAGCGGTTTCCGAGCACGAGGCGCGCGAAGCGCGGCCACGGCTGCGCGGGGACGAACTCGCGCGCGGCTGGCATGTGCGGGCGGCCGCCGGAGGCGCTCGTCGAGCTCGCGCTCGGCGACGTGCTCCGCTGGAAGCCGCTGTCGCTCCGGGCGGTGGAGGAGGAGCGGGCCGAGCTCGCGGATACCGGCGGCTGCAACGTACCCGTCTCCGTGTCGGCTGCGCCGCTCTGCGACCGGCGCGGCAACGCGATGGGGCTCGTGGTAGTGCTGCGCGACCTGCGTGAGATCGAGGAGCTGCGGCGGCACGTGCTGATCCAGGCGCGCCTCGCCGCCGTCGGAGAGCTCGCGGCGGGTCTCGCCCACGAGATCAACAACCCGCTCGCCTTCGTGCGCTCCAACCTGGCGCAGCTCGAGCGCCAGTGGAAGGCGATCGCCGAGCCCGGCGCGCTGCCGCCCGAAGAGTACGGCGCGACCGCCGAGGAAGGCCGTGAGCTGATCGAGGAAAGCCTGGTCGGCGTGGACCGCGCCGCCGAGATCGTTCGCGGCGTGCGCCGCTTCACGCACGCCGGTCACCTGGCGCGCGAGCACGCGGACGTGAACGCGCTGCTCGAAGACGCCATCGCCATCCTGCGGCCGCGGCTGCGCCCGCCCGATCTCGCAATCGAGCTGCGCGCCGGGGAGATCCCGCCCGTCCGCTGCGCGCCGCAGGAGCTGCGCCAGGTGTTCCTGAACCTGCTCGTCAACGCGCTCGACGCGGTCGAAGCGCGCGGTCGCGTCGACGTGTCGACCTGGCGCGAGGGCGACGCGGTGGTCGCGCAGGTCCGCGACGACGGCTGCGGCATGCCGCCGGAGACGCTGGAGCGGATCTTCGACCCCTTCTTCACCACCAAGCGCGTCGGTCAGGGCACGGGGCTCGGGCTCGGCATCGCCTGGCACATCGTGGAGAAGCACGGCGGCCGCATCGACGTAGAGTCGTCGCCTGGTAGGGGCACCTGCTTCCTCGTGTGTCTGCCGATCGAGGGCGGCGGCGCACCTTTAGCGATTGGCTCGGCAAGATGGAGCCGAAGGAACTGAGCACCGAGGCATGCGGTCTCGCATACTGGATCCCCACGACCGGCCTCTCCTCTGCGGTGATCTCGCGACGTCGGCGCGGCGCGCGCTGGAAGCCGCGAGGAGCGACGCGAGCGCACTCCGGCTTTGCTAGTGCGGGTCGGGTAGGCTCCCGGCCCAGCCCCCCGCTCGGTCCGACGCCCTTGAGTCGAGCTCGTCTCCGAAGTCTCGCCGGCGCCGTTGCAGCGCTCCTCGCGCAGGGCTCCGCGCGCGCGGACACGCGCGCGGTCGAAGTTCCCCTGCTGCTGCCGGACGCGTTCGTGCAACGCCTGCTGGTCGAGCAGGTCTTCACCGAGCCCGGCGTGACCGCGCGCATCGTCGCGATCGAAGATCCCTGCAACGAGATCGTGCTGTCGGAGCCGCGGGTCGGGCACGCGCCGGGGCGGCTGATCGTCACGGCGCACGCGCGGGCCGAGGCGGGCGTCTCGTGGTTCGGCGGCTGTCTGCAGCCGTTGTCGTGGGAGGGCGAGATCGAGGCCGAGGAGTCGGTGCGCGTCGCGCCCGACGCGCCGGTCCTCCTCTTCTCGGTCGAGGACACGGCGCTGCACGGTGGCGGCGGTCTGCTCGACGTGCCGACGCTGTGGGACTGGGTGAAGCAACTGGTTCACCCGCGCCTCGAGGTGCTGCACGTCGACCTCGGCCCGCTCGTGAACGAGCTCCGGCGCACGCTGCCGTTCTTCGCCTCCCAACCGGACGAGCCCGCCCTGCGCCGCTTCGTCGACTCGCTCGGCGTCGCCGACGCCCGGGTCGAGGAGCATGGCCTTTCGCTGCACGTGCGCTTCGAGGTCGAGACGGCGCCGCCGCCCGAGACGACCGCGCGGTCCGAGCCGCCGCTCTCGCCCGCTCAGGTCCGTGCCTTCGAGGACGCGCTCTTCGCGTGGGACGCGTTCGTCACCTTCGTGGTGAAGGTTGGCGCCCGCGAGCTGCTCACACCCGAGCAGCGCACCGATCTCCTCACCGTGCTGCTCGACGGGCGCGAGGATCTCGTGGCGGCGCTCGCCGAGCCCCGCGGACGTGGCAGCGACCGCGTGCGCGCGCTCTTCACGAAGACGTGGACGCAGCTCGCGTCGATCTTCGCCGGACTCGAGGGCGGCGAGAGCGGCTGGCGCTTCCTCGCCTTCGTCGCCTCGGGCGATGCCCTCGCCGCGCTCGACACGGCCGGTCCCGCCTTCGGCGTGGAGATCTCGAGCGACGGACTGCGCCGCCTCGCGCGCACGCTCGCGCCGGACACGGCGGGCGATCCGCTCGCGTGGAACGAGGACGTCGATCCGGAGCTGCGCGCGAGCTTCGGCTTCGACGCACCCTTGCCGCCCGTGCCGGCGCCAGGAGAGGGAGAGCCGGCTGCGGAGCCGGGCCTCGAGGCCGCGCCGGGCGGGGCCACGAGCGAGGCGACGCACGAGGCCGCACCGCCCACGGTCGCACCGCCGCCGGCGCTCGCGCCCCCTGCGGTCGTGCCGCCGGTCGAGTCCAACTCACCGCTCGCGCCGGCTTCGGCGCCGAGTGCGCCCGCTCCACAGCCCGTGCCCGGCCTCGCACCGCCGACGAGCACGCCCGCGCCGACAGGCGAACCGACTCCGCCACCCGCACCGGCTCCGGAGCCGCCGAATGAACCGAGCCCGTCCCCGGCGCCCGAGCCCGCGCCGCCGACGTCGTGGCTCGAGCGCATCGGCAACGCGCTCGCTGCGCTCGTCGGAGTGGAGCCCGCGTACGCGGCGCCCATCGTCGCGCCGCGACCCGCGCCGACGACCTCGCCGCTCGACGGCCGCGTGCCCCGGCTCGCGGATCTCGACCGTTACCTTCCGCAGGTCGCCGCGTTGCTCGGCGAGGCGTCTTCGCAGGTCTTCGAGCACGGCGGACTCGGCCGCGAGCGCCGCGAGTTCTTCCACCGCCTCGTGCTCACGACGGCCTGGCAGGAATCGTGCTGGCGGCAGTACGTGCTGCGCCGCGGCCGCATCGTGACGCTGCGCTCGAGCGCGGGTGCGCTCGGCCTGATGCAGGTGAGCCCACGCGTGTGGCGCGGCTTCTACGCCGTGGACGGCCTGAGGCGCAGCATCCGCTACAACGCGCACGCGGGGAGCGAGATTCTGCTGCACTACCTGCGCGACTACGCGATCGCACGCGCCGAGGACGCGAGCGGCGTGCGCGACGCGCTCGCGCGCGCGACCTACGCGGCCTACAACGGCGGCCCGTCGCACCTGCTCCGCTACCGCCAGCCGAAGCGCTGGCCCAGGGCGCTGGTCGCGATCGACGACGCCTTCGCCGCGAAGTACCGCGCGGTCTCCACGCGCGGCGCGCTTGGCGTGCGCGAGTGCTTCTCGGGTTGAAACGGGGCCGGTCTGTGCCGGACCTTCGCGGGGCTTCGCCTGGCTGCGCGTCGGTCGACTCTCGAGTCCGTCTCCTCGCCCCACCAGCCGCGCTTGCGGCGGTGCGGGACCAACGGGGCGGGGCCGGCTACGGCGTGCCCTCCGCGCCGCCCGCCGGCGCGGCTTTCGCGAGGTAGCACCTAGAGCCGGACACCGAGGAGTGCGGGGTTGCGTCTGGCTGCTCGGCACACGCCCATGCAAGGGCATGCAAGGGACTGCGCCGAGCGCGCCCACGCACCCCACGCGCACCCTACGCACCTACCCCGTGAGCATAGGAAGAACGAGCTGCGTTCTGGGATGACGTCTATGTATGGGCGTTGTGTCGATACCGTGCGGGGACCCCGACGCGGGCCTTCGCCGCCGCCGGATCGCGAGGGGCATCCTACCCGCGGCCGTTCAATGGTCGGTAGAGTGTTGCGACACGGGCGGGCGGCGGTTCGTTGCCGACCCGCCGGACTCCGGTTGCGACCGAGTGGGCAGGCTCGCCGAGATCGATTCGTGAATGTGAGCCGGGGCCGTCGGATGCTCCGTCGTCCAGAAGAAATGAGGAGAACGTCATGAAGAAGATCGTTCGAGTCGCAGCAGCCCTCTGCGTTTTGACACTCTTCAATGTGTCTTGGGCACTGGCCCAGGGCGGGATGAAATGGCGCGGCAGCGGGGGGTGGGGTCCCGGCGCTGGCTATGGGCGGATGTACGATCCGAAGACGGTTGCCACGGTCCGGTGCGAAGTGGTGTCCGTGGATACCCTCGTGCCCAAGAAGGGGATGTCGCCAGGCGTTCATTTGACCGTCAAGACGGCCCAGGAGACTCTCTCCGTTCACCTGGGTCCGGAGTGGTACATCTCGGGCCAGGACATCAAGATTGCCCCGGGTGACGTCGTCGAGATCGAGGGCTCCAGAGTCACATTCGATGGCAAGCCGGCGATCATCGCCGCACAGATCACGAAGGGTGCCGATGTCCTGGTCCTGAGAGATGCCGAAGGGTTTCCCGCCTGGGCGGGTTGGCGGAGACGCCAATAGGGCACGTGAGCTGAACAATCGGGAACGCATGAAGCTTTCCAACCTCGTCATCTATTTCATGACCGGCGGGTCGTTCACCGCGATCATCGTGGCGCTCGAACAGAGCGGTCAGAGAACGCTGTCCGGCCTTGCCACACTGATGCCGGTCTTCACCCTCGTCGCCTATTTCTTCATCGGCCAGACCGAGGGGAGCTCCGCCGTGAGCCAGCACGCCAAGTGGGTGCTCGCCGGAACTCTCGTATCGTGGGTTCCCTACATGCTGACGGTCGCGCATCTCGCGCCGAAGATCGGCCCCCACAACGCAATTCTGGCGGGACTCGCAGTCTTCTTCGTGCTTGCACTTCTCTATGTCGAGTTGGCGAGCCATTTTCGCTGGTTTCAGTGATTGCGGCCGCTCTTCCCGAGCACGCGCAGACCCAAGCGCCGCTAGCCTCTCGCGCATGCTGCTCGAAGTCGCCATCCTGAACGTGCGGCTTGGCCAGAGCGAGGGCATGGGAAGAACGAACTGCGTTCCGGGGTGACGCCGGGACATTGGCGTTCTGTCAAAACCCTGCGGGGTCCCCCGAGGCGGGCTACGCCCCCGTCGCCGACCCCAGATCCCCGATCATGCACTTCACCGAGCCGCCGCCCTTCTCGAGGAACTCGGAGACATCGACCGTGATCGGTGTCACTCCGCGCTCGCGCACCTGAGCGAGCAGGCGCTCGGAGACGCCGGCGGGCATCAGCAGGCGCGCTTCGCTTCCCTGCACGAGGGTGAAGGAGTTCGCGGCGTAGCGCGCGGCGTCCGCATCCGAGAGCTCGATCACCGCGCTGCCGAAGAGTCCCATCAGGCGCGTCCAGCTCGCGGGCGCGAGGCCCTTGCGGTAGGCGAGCAGCTGCCTGCGGCCCGGGCCGAACGCGCACAGGACGGTGTCGCCGTGGTAGTGCGCTTCGAGTCTGAGCTCGAGCGGGACGACGCGCCGGGGCGCGACGAGCCTGGCGAGCAGGGGCTCGGCGCGCACGTCGGTGCGGAAGCCGTAGACGCGCTTCCACGGCGGGAAGGCGAGGGCGGGGACGAAGCGCTGGCGCTCGAGCGGGCCGTGCGTCAGCAGGTGCACGTCGCCGGCCTGGATGAAGTCGGCCTCGCCTTCCATGCGGAAGCGCGCGTCGAAGCTCTCGGTGTGGATGCCTGCGGCCTCGAGCACGCGGCGGTAGTGCTCGCGCTCGCCCGCGCGGGTGGGGAGCAGGTTCGCGAGCACGAAGCGGCGCTCCGCGGGCGGAAGCGAAACGTCGACGTCGAGCATGATGCCTGCGTTCGCCGGATACACGAGCCCCGGCTGCTGCGGATCGGGCGGGACGACGAGCACGCGCACGCCGAGCTCGCGCAGCAGATCGTGCAGGCGCCGCCACTGCGCGATCGCGAGCGCCCGGTCGACGCTGCGCTTCGTGCCCCAGCGCGTGCGCGCGTGCGGGTTCGCTCCCCCCTTGACGCTGAAGTGCGACGGATCCCCCATCAGCACGGCGCGCGTCGCGGGCGGCGTCACGGGCGCGGCATTCCGGGCGGGAGCGTCGCGGGATCGAAGCCGCCCGCGTGCTCGAGCCGCGCCTGCGGCGCCGTGCAGTACAGCGTTGCGAGGATGCCCGCCGGGCGATCGTTGCCGCTGCGCCGCCCGCCTCCGAAGGGCAGCCTGCCGCTGGCGCCGATCGTGCCGCGGTTCCAGTTGAGCACGCCCGTGCGCACGCGCGGGATGCAGTGCTCGAAGCGCGCGCGATCGCGCGTGAAGATCGCCGCTGCGAGCCCGAAATCCGAATCGTTGACGGCGGCGATCGCGGCATCGAGATCGTCGATCGCGTAGAGCGCCGCCTCCGGGCCGAAGATCTCGTCGCGCTGATACGGGTGAGCCTGGCGCGCCGCGGCGAAGCGAACGAGTCCGGCGCCGGCGAAGGGGGCAGGGAGACCGGGATCGACCGCGAGCACCCGCTCGCCGCCGGCTTCGCTCGCGAGCGCGCGATAGCGCACGAGCTTCGCATGCGCGGCGTGCGAGACCAGCGGCCCCATGAACACGCCCTCCGCGAGCGGCGCGCCAATCTTCACGCTGCGAAGCACGCGGACGAGCTTCTCGCTGAAGGCTTCGATCACGCCGCGCGCGACGAAGAGCCGGCTCGCGCTCGAGCAGCGCTGCCCCGTGCTCGCGCAGATCGAGAGCGCGCTCTCGGCGACGGCGAGGTCGAGATCCGCATCGGCGAGCACGACGATCGCGTTCTTCCCGCCCATCTCGAGCGCGAGCAGCTTCCCCGGCTGATCGAGGAGCGCCTGCTCGAGCGCGCGGCCCACCGTCCACGATCCCGTGAAGAGCACGCCGTCCACGTCCGGATGCGCCGCGAGCGCGCTGCCGGTCGCGGCGCGCCCCTGCACGATCGCGAGCACGCCTTCGGGCAGGCCGGCCCGGCGCCACGCGCGCGCCATCCAGTCGGCGGTCGCGGGCGCGAGATCGCTCGGCTTGAAGACGACGCAGTTGCCCGTCGCGAGCGCGGGCGCGATGTGGCCGTTGGGAAGATGGGCCGGGAAATTGAAGGGGCCGAGCACGGCGAGCACACCGCGCGGCAGGTACTCCGCGCGCGCGCCCGGCCCGCCGTCGATCGGCGCGACGAAGCGCAGGCCGTGCTCGAGCGTGGCGTCAACTTTTGTCGAGATCAGCGCCGCCTCTGCGCGCGCGTCCCAGAGGGCCTTGCCCACCTCGCGCGCGATCAGCCGCGCGAGCTCCTCGCTGCCCTCCCGGGCGAGCTCGGCGAAGCGGCGCAGGATGCGCGCGCGCGCTGCGGGGCCGGCGTCGCGCCAGGCCGGAAAGGCG
The DNA here is from genome assembly GCA_963785985.1 of uncultured delta proteobacterium. GTDB lineage: Bacteria > Myxococcota_A > UBA9160 > UBA9160 > SMWR01 > DATBRV01. The sequence continues at coordinate 293,152 of CAWAXD010000007.1, forward strand.
CCGCGCGCGCGCGCGACGGCGGCGTCAACCTCGCTTTGACCCGCCAGCGGGAAGCGGCCGATCGCGTCGGCGGGATCCGCGGGCGAGACGCTCGCGAGCCAGTCGCTCACGCCCGGGCCATCACGGCAGCGGCGTCACGTGGACGCGGTCGCCGCCGCGCACGCCGAGCGCTTCGCGACACTCTTTCGAGACGAAGGGCGCGCCCGTCGCGTCGAGCGCCACCACGGTGGCGCGGAAGCCGTCGCGGCCCTCCGCGGCGAGCAACGCGAGCGGGCCGTCCAGCGGCGCCACGGGCTCGCCGGTGAGGCCGGGCAACACCAGCGCGCGGCGGTCGCGCACCGACGAGATCGCCTCGCGCGCCGCGCCGTAATAAGGCCCGCCGTCGAAGGGATCGACCTGGTTCAGGTAGCGGAAGCCGATCTTCTCGAGGATCTTCACCGCCGCCTTCGCCGTCTCGCCCGGCTTCCCGATCACCGCCTGCACGCGCTTCGGGAAGAGCGTCGCGTAGACCGGATCGCGCGGGAACAGATCCGCGATGAACTGCTTCGTGCGCGAAGAGAGGTGATCGGCCTCGCGGTAGGCGAGCCCCGTGAAGCGCGCGCCGAAGGCGTCCCAGAGCAGGTTCTTGCCCGGCGCCTCGAACGGCGAGAGCATCTCGGCGATCACCTCGCGCTCGAAGCGATCGGGGTGGAGCGAGATGAAGGCGAAGCGCACGATCGAGAGCGCCTTGCCGCAGCGCTCGGGGTGGCGCCGATAGGCGGGATCGAGGATCAGCCCGCCGACCTCGGTGGGGCCGTCCTCCGTCGAGTGCAGCTGCAGCTTCGTGTGCACGAAGCGCTTGCCGAGCTCGTCGCTGCGCCGCTCCTCGGTCGTGACGGCGCACCAGAAGTAGGGCATGCCCGGCCGGCCCTGCTTCGCGATGATGGTCGAGGTCCCGATCGCGCGCCCGACGCTCGTATCCTCGAGCACGAAGACGTACACGCAGCTGCGCCAGTCGGCGTGCTTGCCGGCGAAGGAGCGCAGCGAGGCCTGCACGCGCTGCGTCAGGAACTCGCGATCGCTCGGCAGGTTCATCGAGTCGAGCTGCGCGGCGAGCGCCACGATCGCATCGAGATCGCTCTCGGCGACCGGGCGCAGGATCAGCACGCGAGCCCCCGCTGCTCGCCGACGCGCGCGAGCGCCTTCTCGAGGATGCTGAAGCCCGCCTCGAGCTCCTCGTCGCTCACGTTCACCGGCAGCAGCATGCGGATCTTCCCGGGCTTCGCCCCGGCGCTCCACACGAGCAGGCCCTCCTCGAAGGCCGCCGCGAGCACGGCCGACACGACCTCGGGCGAGCCGTCGAAGGGCACGAAGGCTTGCATGGCGCCGACGCCCGTGAGCCCCGACACGGCGCGCGGCAAGCGCCGGCGCAGGGATTCGAAGCGGCGCTCGACGCGCCGGCCGAGCAGCGCGATGCGGCCCTCGGGGCCGAGGTACCCCTCGGATTCGAGCCGCTCGATGATGCGCGCGCCGACGGCCATTCCGACGGTGGCGCCCGCGTACGTCCCGGCGACGAGCCCCGGGCGCGGGTTGTAGGCGCGCGTGAAGAGCACGGCGCTGCCCTGGAGCGTCTTGCCCGCGGTCACGACATCCACCCACTCGTCGAGCTCGAAGGTGCGGAACGCGAACAGCTCGCCGGTGCGCGCGAAGGTCTGCACCTCGTCGACCCAGACCGCCACGCCGGCCTCGCGACAGCGCTGCATCAGCGCCGCGAAGAACGCCCGCGGCGCGGTGTGGAACCCGCCCTCTCCCTGCACGATCTCGAAGAGCATCGCAGCGATGCGGCCGGGGAAGCGGGAGAGGTGCGCGTCGAGGGCTTCTACGCTCTTGCGTGTCGAATCCGGATCGTCCGGGTCGTGGAAGGGGACGTGCAGCACGTTCCCGCGCAGCGGCAGGCCCTCGCGGAAGGACGGCTTGTCGGTGAGCTCGGCGAGCGCGAGCGTGCGGCCCGCGAAGCTGCGCTCGAAGACGACGACGTGATCGGCCGGCGAGTGCTTCTGGAGCACGATCTTGAGCGCGTTCTCGTTGGCCATCGCGCCGGAGACCGAGAGCCAGACATGCTTCAGGCGCGCACCGGCGTGGCGCAGCAGCGCGCGCGACACGCGCAGATACTCCGCACCCGGATAGAGATGGCCCTGGAAGACGGTGTCCGCGGCGGCTGCGACGACGGCGGTCTCGAGCAGGTCCGGATCCGCGTGGCCGAACGCGTAGACGCCGATCCCGCCGACGAAATCGAGCTTCTGCGTGCCGTCTGCGAGCCGCACGCGCGCGCCGCGGCCGTGGCCGCCGAGCAGGACCGGGAAGATCAGCGGTCGGCCGCGCCCCCGCTCGAGCTCGCGCAGGGCGCGCGCGTAGGCCTTCGGGGTGAGTGCCAGCTCGCTCGTCTGCTCCGCCACTGCCGCGACGAGGGCGCGCGCAGCGCTGCGCACCGCGGGCGCAGCGAGCAGGCTCGTGAGCGGGTTCGGGCGGCGCGTCGACATCGGTTCCGAGGATATCGGCACACGCTGTGCGGGGCTTGCGTAGACATGATGAATGATCAGCTAAACCAGGCAGTTAAATCCAGCTCTTGCCGGTCGCCCTCCGGCTTGGCCTGGTGTCTCGACCGGGTCCGCCCCGTCGGGGTCTGGGGCCGAGAGGGCTATGCTCGGGTCTCCGCGCTGCGCGCGGATCCAGGAACAGTCATGAACGCCCTGCGCCGGACCGCAAAGAGAGCCAGGATGCGTGTCGAGCGATTTGCCGCCGGCCGCGCGCCCGCGGTCCATCATTTTGCCGAGCCCCACCTGTGCCTGCTGCGCGCCCCGAGCGTGGCCGTGCGCGCGGCGCCGCTGGGCCGCGAGCTCACGGTCGCGACCTACAACGTGCACCGCTGGACGGGCCTGAACGGGCGCGGCAAGCCCGACCCCGCGCGCGCCGGCTTCGTGATCTCCGAGCTGCACGCCGACGTGATCGCGCTCCAGGAAGTGGTGCGCCCGCTCTCGGGCGACGACGTGCTCGAGAAGCTCGCGGAGGGCCTCGGGCTGCACCTCGCCTTCGCGGCGACGCGCGTCCACCGCAACGGCGAGCTCGGCAACGCGATCCTCTCGCGCTGGCCGATCGGCGGCGTCTCGATGCTCGACCTCTCCTTCTCGCGGCTCGAGCGGCGCGTGGCGGTGTCGGCGCAGTTCGCGTTCGACGGCGGCCTGCTCGACGTGGTGGCGACGCATCTGGCGCTCGTCGACCGCACGCGACACCGCCAGGTGCGTTCGCTGCTCGACCATCCGAACCTGCGCACCAATCCGACTTTGCTGCTCGGCGACATGAACGCCTGGCGGCGCTGCAAGGCGACGCGCGCCCTCGAAGGCGAGCTGGCCCAGCATCACAATCTCGATTGGCCGGCCTCGTTTCCGGCGGCAAGTCCAGTCTTGGCGCTCGATCGCATCTACGCGCGCGGCGCGCGCGTCGTCGAGCTCTACTCCCACAGCAGCCGCGCCGCCAAGCGAGCGTCGGACCACCTGCCGATCCTGGCGCGCGTGGAGCTCGGGGGCTGAGGAGGGCGTGATGTCGGCTTCACGACGCAGCGCCGTCGCGCCCGTCTTCGTCCTGCTGCTCGGGGTCGTGAGCTGCGCCTCGTTCGAGGGCGCGCGCCTCTACGACAGCGGAACCGCGGCGCTCGATCGCGGCGATCCGGAGCGGCCATCGTCGATCTCGAGCGCGCCGCCGCGCTGGTGCCGCAAGCTTCCGAAGTGCAGAACCACCTCGGGCTCGCCTACGCAGCGGTGGGTCGCGAAGCCGACGCCGAGCGCGCGTTCCGGCGCGCCGTCGAGCTCGATTGCCAGAACGGCGCAGCCCGCGAGAACCTGCGCGCAGCCGAGCTGCGCGGTAGCGTGGCGAAGCCATGAGCCGAGACGACGACGATCGCCCCCGCGAGCGCCTCAGCTGGCGCGAGATCGACAAGCGCCGCGGAGGCGCCCGGCCGACGGAGGAGCGGCGTCCGCAGAGCGCGGCGGAGCAGGCGCGCGCCAGCGCCGCGGCGAAGGCCTACACCAAGCAGCTCGACGCGATGTTCGTCAAGGGCAAGGGCGGCGCGGAGGGCGAGCGGCTCGCGCGCGCGATGCGCGATGCGCGCGGGACGGCGGATTTCGCCGCCGCCTGCCGGGCCTACCGCGACGCCGTCGGTCTGCCCGAAGAGACCGCGCAGCTCTCACTCTTCCTCGATAGCGGCGATCCCGAGCTGGTGCTCGCGGCCCTCGCTGCGCTGCGCACGGCTCACGGCGCCGGCAAGCTCCAGGCGTCGAGCGGTCTGCGCACGCAGCTGCGCCTGCTCGCCCAGGACCCGAACGACGCCGTCGCCGAGGACGCCGAGGCCCTGCTCGCAGCGCTCTGAGCAGGCCCGTTCGAGCGAAGCGGCTCGCTCGTTTGCGCTTGCTTGAATCCGCGAAGTCCGTCGATTAAGGTCGAGTCATGCCCCACGAGATCGAACGCCGCTCGCTCGCGCGCTACCTCGAGGAGCACAACCTCAAGCAGACGAAGCAGCGCGACGCGATCCTCGACGTCTTCCTCGGCGCGACGGGGCACGTCACCAGCGAGGAGATCTTCAACCAGGTGCGCTCGCTGCACCCGAACATCGGCTACACCACCGTCTACCGGACCATGAAGCTGCTGTGCGACGCGGGGTTGGCTTCGGAGCGTCACTTCGACGACGCCATCACCCGCTACGAAATCGCGCACGAGCACCACGACCATCTGGTCTGCATGCGCTGCGGCAAGATCATCGAGTTCGAGTGCGCGATGATCGAGTCGACGCAGACGGAGATCGCGGATCGCTACGGCTTCCGCGTGCTCCGCCACCGCCACGAGCTCTACGGCCACTGCGACAAGTGCCGCGACGACGGCGGCGCGGCCCGCCGCACGGACCAGTAGCCTTCCCCTCGCTGCCTCGTTGACAGGCCCCTGCGTCCAGGGGTAGTCTCCGCCCCGCTGTTGAAAATGATTTTCAATTTCGGACCTTTTCGAGGCCGCAGCGGCCAGGTCCCGAGGCGCCGCATGAGCTCGACAGGCTTCCAGGGGATGCAGCCGGACGACCGCGCGAACGCGCCTCCCGATGGGGATGACTGCCGTTGCCTGTGTGGGAGCCTGCTCGCCCGGGTCGTCGGCGATCGCGTCGAGCTCAAATGCCGGCGCTGCAAGCGAACCCTCCTGATTCCCCTCGCCCGCGGCCGCGCCACCGCCCCGGCGAGACCGAAGCTCGCGCCGCTTCGCAAGGCGAACGCGCCGTGACGCGCCTTCAATTCTCGAGGCCAGAGGTCGCGAACCCCGAGCCCAGCTCTCGCCGCAGCCTTTGCTGCGCGCGAGCCAGGGGTCGGCTCGATGCTCTCTCTTGCTCTTCGCTGCGGGGTCGCCTGCGTGCTTCTCGAATCCGGGATCGCCTTGGCGCAGCCGCCTGACGGCCAGCCGTCGCCGCCGCCGTCCGACGGACAGCTCGCGCAAGAGGACCGCATCGCGGAGCTCGAGCGCACCGTCAAGGTGCTCGCCGACGAGCTCGAGCGCACGCGCTCCGACCAGGCCGTTCCCGAAGAGGAGGCGCTCGAGAGCAAGTTCGGGCTGGGTCCCGCCGCCTCCAAGATTTTTGGCGCCACGCGCGGCCTCTCGCTCGGCGGCTACGCCGAGGGCAACTACAGCGCCGTCGTGAACGACGCGAACGGCGAGCAGAACCACACCGATCTGGTGCGCGCCGTTCTCTACGCGGGCTACAAATTCAACGAGAACATCGTGTTCAACTCCGAGATCGAGTTCGAGCACGCGACGACGGAAGAGACCGCGAGCTCCGAGCCCGGCGCCGTGTCGGTCGAGTTCGCGACGCTCGACTACTTCTGGCGCGATTGGGCGAACGCGCGCGCGGGCCTCACGCTGATCCCGATGGGCTTCATCAACCAGCTCCACGAGCCCCCGTACTTTCTCGGCGTGTTCCGCCCCGTGGTCGAGACCCGCTTGATTCCCGCCACCTGGAGCGAGAACGGCGTGGGCATCTTCGGTGCGATCGGCGAGCAGATCGACTACGCGTTCTACGTGACGAACGGGCTCAACGCCAAGGGCTACCAGGCGAGCGGGATCCGCGAAGGGCGCCAGGCGGGCAATGACGCGCTGGCGGAGGATCCGGCGTTCACGGGCCGGGTCGACTGGACACCTCTGCCCGGGCTGCTCGTCGGCGTGTCGACCTTCGTCGGCAACGCGGGTCAGAACCAGAGCTTCGAGGTGACCGGCGTTCCGAACCCGGTGAATCTGCCGTCGACGCTGACCGCGCTCTGGGACGTGCACGCGCAGTACGAATGGCGGGGTCTGCACGTGCGCGGTCTGTTCACCATGACGCACATCGACGACGCGGCGGCGCTCACGCGGGCTCTGCGCCCGGAGGACCAGGGCGGGATCGGCAGGATCGGCGCGAACGAGGTGATCGCGAGCGACCTGCTCGGCGGCTACGCCGAGATCGGGTACGACGTGCTGCAGTGGATCACGCCCGATTCCGACCGCACGCTCGAGCCTTTCTTCCGCTTCGAGTATCTGAATACGCAGTACGACGTCCCGTCCGGCTTCGCGGCGGACGACGCGAACGAGCTGTGGGTCTACACGATGGGCCTGCAGTTCAAGCCGATCCCGAACGTCGTGCTCAAGGCCGACTACCGCAACGAGATCGCGGGCTCGGGCAGCGCGCCCGACCAGATCAACGTGGGAATCGGGCTTGCGTTCTAGCCGGGGCGCGTGGCTGTTCGCAGCGCTGTTGTTGCTCGCCGCCGCGCCGGCGGACGCCAAGGTCTTCCACAGCCGCGAGGAGGCCTTGAAGCTCGCCTTCCCCGATGCCGAGCGCATCGAGGACCAGACGTACGTGCTCACGGACGCCCAGGCGGCGCGCGTCGCCGAGATCGGGCAGTCGCCGCTCGACTCGAAGCTCGTGAAGATCTACTCGGGCTACCGCGGCGACCAGCTGCTCGGTTATGCCGTGATCGACATCCACACCGTGCGCACGATGCCCGAGGCGTTCATGGTGGTGTTGACGCCGGAGGGGAGCGTCCGCAGCGTGCGGATGCTGGCGTTCCACGAGCCCCTCGATTACCTCCCGAACGATCGCTGGTACGCTCAGTTCGATGGAAAATCGCTGGAATCGCCGCTGCGCCTGGGAGGAGACATCCATGCCGTCGTCGGGGCGACGCTCTCGTCACGCGCGACGACCCGCGGCGTGCGCCGCGCGCTCGCCTTCTATCACGTGCTGGTCAAGCACGAGCCGTAGCGCATGCGCTTCGTGATCACGGGCGAGTGGACCCGCAACCGGCTGCTCCAGACGATCGTCGCCCTCTACGCGATCTACGTCGTGGGCTTGTGGGTCACCAACGCCTTGCTCTACTTCAGCAAGATGTCGCTCACCTACAGCTCGGTGGTCGAGTACTACCTGGGCTCCGAAGAGCGCTTCCTCACGCCGCGCAGCTACGAGGGCATGCTCGAGGTGGCGCATTTTCATTTGTTCGCAATGGGCATGCTGCTGCTCGTGCTCACGCACCTGATGCTCTTCGTGCCGCTCGCGGGGCGCACCAAGGCCTGGCTGATCAGCCTGCCGTTCGTCGCGGCGCTGCTCGACGAGGGCTCGGGCTGGCTCGTGCGTTTCGTCCATCCCGGCTTCGCGTACGCCAAGATCGCCGGCTTCCTGTTGCTGCAGGGGAGCCTCGCGGCGCTCGTCGGGCTGTCGCTCTGGGCCGTCTTCTCGGGCTCCCAGCGCAACTACGACGACGACGACACCGACAGCCCTTGAGGGCGGCGCTGCTCGCGGCGCTGTCCGCGCTCGCGTGCGCTGCGCAGCCGCCGCCCCCGCTCGTCGAGGTCTCCGACGGCCGTCCCGCGATGGGGACGATCCTCGAGATCACGCTCTACACGCGCGAGCCGCCCGCCGCGCAGGCGACGCTCGCCGAGCTGTTCGCGCTCGCGCTACACCTCGACGCGTCGCTCACGATCTTCGATCCGGATAGCGACGTCTCGAAGCTGAACCGCGCGGCCGGGCGCGGCGCGATCCCGGTCGATCCCGAGCTGGCACGCATTCTGGAGGCTTCGGTCGGCTACTCGCAGCTCACGCACGGGGCCTTCGACGTGACGGTGGGCCCGCTCGTCGCGCTCTGGACGCGCGCCGGGCAGACGGGCGAGCTCCCGAGCGCCGCGGAGCTCGCGCGCGCGCGAGCGCGGGTCGGGGCGGGCCAGATCCACGTGGATGGCTCCGACGCGGCGCTCGCGCGCGAGGGCGTGTCCGTCGATCTCGGAGGCATCGCCAAGGGCTGGGCGCTCGATCGCATGCTGCCGCTGCTGCGCGAGCGCGGCATCGAGCGCGCGCTGCTCGACTTCGGACAGAGCAGCGTCTGGGCGCTCGGCGCGCCGCCCGGAGCCGCGGGCTGGCGGTTGCTCGCGCGCGGCCCCGACGAAGGCGCGCTCGGCGTGCTGACGCTCGCCGACCAGGCGCTCTCGATCTCGGGCAGCCTCGGCCAGTGGGTCGAGATCGGAGGCCGCCGCTACGGCCACGTGCTCGATCCGCGCAGCGGGCAGGCGCTCGACCAGCGCCGTCAGGCGCTGGTCGTCGCCCCGAACGCGACGCTCGCCGAGGCGCTCTCGAAGGGGCTCCTGATCCTGGGCGAGCGCGAGGGCATCGCGCTCGTCGCCGCGCAGCCGGGCTGCGAGGGGATGCTGGTCGACGCCGATGGCGGGAGCTGGGAGACGCGGGGCTGGCGCGCGGCGGTGCATTTCGAGGCGCTTACCGCGAATCCCCAGCCCTGATCCGAGATTGCGGGCCTCCCTCCGCTTGCTCCATCGAATTTCGGATCGGGCCTAGCTGCTCTCGACCCAGGCTTCGAGATCTTCCGGGAAGCCGGCTTCGTCGTCGCTGATCTTGCCCCACTGCGGCCCGACGTTGGCGACGAACATCTCCTCGAAGTGCGCGCGCACGCGGTCGCTGAAGAGGCCGATCGCGCGCAGCGTCGGGATCACGAAGCCGCGCACGGGGCCGCGCCGGCCGCCGCTGCGCTGGATGGCCTCGAGCACCTTGCCGCGGTCCTTCGCGATCTCGATCAGCGCCTGCTTCGGATCGACGCCGGCCTGCGACCACAGCGACATCACCGAATCGCGCATCGAGAGCCCTGCCCGCGAATCGATCAGGAGGCGCGCGGCCTCGAAAGCGAAGTCCTCGACCTCGCGGATCTCCTGCTCGTTCAGGCTCGGCACCACGGCGGCGAGGTACTTGACGCCAAATCCGGTATGGCGCGCTTCGTCGCGCGAGACGTAGGTGAGCATCTCCTTCAGCAGCGGCTCGCGCGTCTGGTTGCGCATGTCGCGGAAGGAGTAGAGCGCGATGCCCTCGGTCACGACCTGCATGCCGACGGCCTTCGTCAGCCAGGAGGGCGACGTGAGCACGCCATCGAGCAGCTGCTTCAGCGCCGGAGCGATCGGCTGCACTTCGTCGAGCTTGCGGATGTAGGCGGCAAACACTTCGACGTGGCGGGCCTCGTCGAGCGTCTGCGTCGCCGCGTAGAACTTGCCGTCCATGTGGGGCACGGCGTTCACGAGCTGCGCCGCCACCATCAGCGCGCCCTGCTCGCCGTGCAGGAAGTTCGAGAGCATGAAGGCGGCCGTGCGCCGCGACATCTCCCAGCGCGTGCGCGGATCGAGCCCGGCCCAGAAGCCGGTCTGCTGGATCGGGATGCCGCCCATCGAGAAGGTGTTCGAGAAGGCTTCGCGGTCGATCTCGCGGCTCCAGTCGAGATCGCGCAGCGCGATCCACTGACGCTCGAGCGCGTTCGCATAGAGCGTGCGCAGGGAGTCGATCTCGCTGTCGTAGTTCCAGTTGTAGAGCGCGGTGAGGGCGGCCGGAACTTCGTCCCCGCGGGACGGATGGAGCATCGGAAGGCGGGAGACCTCGGCTTGGGCCATGGGGGGTCCTCGCTGGGCATTGGGATTGGTCGGACCAGGCTAGATCGCGCTCGCCCACGGTGTCAATCCGAAGTGCCTCAAGGCCGCGGCCCCCCGCTCCGATCCCCGAGAGATGGCGATTCCCGACCTGACCTGCCCCGTCTGTAGCGCCGACCTGCCCCTAACCGGTGACGAGAAGAAGGGAGACGAGGTCTTCTGCGTCTTCTGCGGCGCGCCGTGCCGGCTCCAGATCAAGCCGAAGTCCAACGACAAGGACGACGGCGACGAGTACTCGGCGGAAGAGGACTTCTAGCGAGCCCGGCGCGCGCCAGGCTCCGCTGCGCCGCGCAGGCTCACGCCGAGAAGTCGAGCAGACGCTGCTGCACGTCGCGCAGCCGGGGCGCGCGGCGATCCTTCTCGGCGAGCAGCGGGCTGCGCGTGGGCCACGGAATCGCCAGGTCCGGGTCGTCCCACGCGATCGAGAGCTCCGCCTTCGGATCGTAGAGCTGCGTGCACTTGTACTCGACCTGCGCCACCTCGGAGAGCACCAGGAAGCCGTGCGCGAGCCCCGGCGGCACGTAGAGCTGCTCGAAGCCCTGCGCCGTGAGTCGCGCCGCAAAGTGCTGTCCGTACGCCGGCGAGCCGCGGCGCACGTCGACCGCGACGTCCCAGATCTCGCCTTCGACGACGCGCAGGAGCTTGCCCTGCGCGTTGGGCAGTTGGATGTGCAGACCGCGCAAGGTGTCGCGCGCCGAACGCGAGTGATTGTCCTGCACGAACGTCTCGCGGATGCCGCCGTCGCGGTAGCGCAGCGCGTGGTACGTCTCGAGGAAGAAGCCGCGGGCGTCGCGGTGGACGTCGGGCAGCGCCTGGATCACGCCGGGGATCGGCGTCGTCACGAAGCGCACCGGCTAGCGATCCTCGCCGGCGATGCGCAGCAGATATTCCCCGTAGCTCGACTTCCCCATCCCCTTGCCGAGCGCGACCAGCGCCGCGTGCGTGATGTAGCCCTTCTTGTACGCGATCTCCTCGAGGCAGGCGATCTTCAAGCCCTGCCGCTCCTGGATCGTCTCCACGAAGTTCGAAGCCTGGAGGAGCGACGCGTGCGTGCCGGTGTCGAGCCACGCGGTGCCGCGGCCGAGCAGCTCGACGTGAAGCTCTCGCTTGCGCAGGTAGGCGAGGTTGACGTCGGTGATCTCGAGCTCGCCGCGCGGCGAGGGCGCGAGCGACGCTGCGATCTCGAGCACGCGGTTGTCGTAGAAGTAGATGCCGGTGACCGCCCAGTTCGAGCGCGGAACGGCAGGCTTCTCTTCGATGCCGAGGGCGCTCCCGTCCTTCGCGAACTCGACGACGCCGTAGCGCTCCGGATCGCGCACCCAGTAGGCGAACACCGTCGCGCCGCGCGTGCGCCGGGACGCGCGCTCGAGCAGCTCCGGGAGCCCGTGGCCGTAGAAGACGTTGTCGCCGAGCGCGAGCGCGACGGCGTCCTTGCCCACGAAGTCGCGCCCGATCAGGAAGGCCTGCGCGAGGCCCTCGGGCCGCGGCTGCACCGCGTAGCGCAGCGTGAGCCCGAAGCGGCTGCCGTCGCCGAGCAGCCGCTCGTAGGCCTTCACGTCCTCGGGCGTCGAGATCAGCAGCACGTCGCGGATGCCCGCGAGCAGCAGCGTCGAGAGCGGGTAGTAGACCATCGGCTTGTCGTAGACCGGAAGCAGCTGCTTGCTCACGCCCTGCGTGATCGGGTAGAGCCGGGTGCCAGAGCCGCCTGCCAGTACGATGCCCTTCATGGCAGGAACTGTGCGCGCTGCTCGAGCTTGCGGGGCAGGTACTCGTCGATCACGTAGTTGAGCCCCCACTTCGCGAGCGCCTGCTGCTCGGCGCGCACTCCCATCTTCAGGAGCTGCTCGATCGCCTTCTGCCAGGGCTTGTGCGTCTTGAAGAACGGGTCGTTCTTCAGCGCGTCCTTCGCGCGCTTCACGTCGACGTCGGCCAGCGGGTGCGTGGGCAGGTGGTAGTCGACGATGTCCTGCGGCGTGACGCCGAGGTAGCGCGCCTGCGGCACGCAGAAGAACTGCGTGAGGTGCGCGGCGTTGCCGGAGCCCACCTTCAGCGTGCGGTAGATGTTCGAGATGCCGTAGGGGTCGCAGTCGACGAAGGCGTAGACCGGGATCTTGCACTCGTCGGAGAGCTTGCGGATGAAGCGCCGCGTCGCGCGCGTGGGCACGCCGGCCATCGAGACCAGGATGCAGTCCGCCGTCTGCCAGTACTTGTGGCTCTGGAGCCGCTGGAAGATGCCGCCAGTCTCGATCGCCAGGATGAACTTCGCGTCGGTCTCGAAGGAGAGCTGCTCGACCGTGGACGGGATCGAGTAGGCGCCCGAGCCGAAGCGCGTGCAGTCGATGCGCTCGATCGCGCCGGTGTCGCGGTCGGGGTCGAGCACGACCAGCCGCCCGGCGACGGCGCCGCCGTGCTCGTCGGGCACGAAGCGCAGCTGCTCGCGCGAGACGCCGCGCACGGAGAACAGCGCCTCGATGTCGTCCATCACGGTGTCGGACTCGGTCTGCTCGTCGAAGCGCGCCTCCTCCCAGTTCTTGCTCTGGTAGTAGGCGTCTCGCTTGGTGGCGAAGTCGTTGTTCTCCACCAGCTCCTTCGAGAGCCCCATCATGCGCAGGGTCTGCGCGAAGCTCTTCACCGTGTTCACGGTGAGCGTGCGCACCTTCTTCTGCTTGCCGATCTCGAAGTAGCCCTGCTTGTCCGAGTAGGAGACGTTGCTTCAGCGAGCGCACCGGGAACGCGAGGTCCGGCTTCTCGTGCTTCAGGATGTCGGCGTGCACGCGCTTCGCGGCGTCGACGATCATCTCGACCGTGAGCGCGTCCATCTTCGCATTGCGCGCCTTCAGATCGGTGAGATCGGCGGTCTGCTTCTTGCGCTGCCTTCGACTTCTTCGCGGCGGTCTTGCGTGCGGCCATGCTCAGTTGCTCCGGCTGCGCTCGAGGACGAGCGTCAGGTTGCTGACGATCACGTCGCGGTCCTTGTCCGCGAGGCCGAGGATCTGCTGCAGTCCGATGGCCACCTGCGGGATGTACTTCTCGATGTAGGCGCGCTTCTTGGCCTCGTCGGCTTCGCGCTTGCGGCGCGCGGATGAAGATGCGCCATCTGCCGGCCGCACTCCTGGAGCGCGAGCCGCATCTCCTTGATGATCTCCGGGTAGTGCGCGATCGCCTCCTTGCTCTCGGACGTGAACGGCACCCAGACGCTCGCCATGTGCACCATGATCAGCATCGGCGCCGACCGGCAGCGCGCCCTGCGGCTGCTGGAGCTCGTAGGCCTTCCAGTCCGTCGATGCGACGGCCTTCGTGATCGCGCACGCGCCCTGCTGGTACTGCAGCGGCACGCGGTTCGCGAAGCGATAGACGGTGACGGGCTCCTCGGCGGGCAGGTTGCCGCCGTAGGCGATGCCGACCTCGATCAGGAACGGATTGCCGCGATAGACGCTCGGCGCGACGCGTGATCGCCGCGTAGAAGTCCGCCTTCACCTCGGCGCGCAGCGCGCGCTCGATCAGATCGCCCGCCGATCGGGGCGATGCAGTCGAGCGGCGGCGCCATGATCTTGGTCGCGAGGATCGCCTGGTGGAGCTTCTCGGCCTCCTCGCGCGTCACCTCGCCCGGCCGGCGCGTGGGCGCCACGTGCGCGCGCTTGCAGATCTCGGCGGCGGTGCGCGGCGAGACCCGGCGAGAATCGCCCTGCAGGCAAGACGATACGTTGCGCGCCTTGGTGTCGCGGAACATCTGCATCAGCACGCCGAGCTCGATGCCGTAGGGATGCGGCTTGATCTCCGCGCGTCTCGGGCGGCACCTCGTCGGTGACGCGCTCGAAGACGTGCTCGGCGCCGTGCTCCTCGGCCTTCGGGGGCACGTAGGTGATGCGCGCGTGCGGGTTCGCGAGCGAGATCTGGCGGATGTAGTCGTCGACGGAATGCTGCCCGCCGCGGTAGGCCGCCTCCAGCTCGATCTCGACGCGCGTGCCGTGCGGCTTCTCCCAGTCGCAGGTCTTCGTCGAGCTTGATGCGCGGCTCGTTGCGCTTGGTGTCGATCACGAGCTCGAGATGATGGGCGGGCTTCTTCGGGTCGGTGCGCGTCTTGATCGCGATCGGCTTGCCCGTGGTGAGCAGGCCGTACATGCCGGCGGCGCTGATGCCGATGCCCTGCTGACCGCGGCTCTGGCGCAGGCGATGGAACTTCGAGCCGTAGAGCAGGCTGCCGAAGATCTTGGGGATCTGCGCCCGCACGATGCCCGGCCCGTTGTCCTCGATCGCGACGCTGAAGCGTGTCTCGGCGATCTCGCGGATCTCGACGCGCACGTCGGGCAGGATGCCGGCTTCTTCGCAGGCGTCGAGCGCGTTGTCGACGCCTTCCTTCACGGTCGTGAGCAGCGCCTTCGAGGGATTGTCGAAGCCGAGCAGGTGGCGGTTCTTGGCGAAGAACTCCGAGACGGAGATGTCGCGCTGGCGCTTCGCGAGATCGACGGCGGTCGGCCGCGCGCGAGGCTCCGGCGCGGCGGCGGCTTTCGGCTCGCGCGGCGCGCGCGTGGGCGCGGTCTTTGCTTTCGCGGCAGCTCGCGGCTGGCGCGCGCGAGCCTTCGCCTCGCGCGGCGCCGCCTCGAAGGCAAACGCCTCCTGGTCCGGCATGAGCTTCCCCCCGTGCGTGACCATCGCCGCCGCTGCGGGCGCACGCAAGCGCGAGCGGCGAGGGGAGGCGGGCGGGCTCAGAGCATGTCTTTGAAGCTGGCGCCGCGGAAGTTGCCGATCAGGCGCACGCTCCCGGAGCACAGCATGTGGATGACGGTGGCGACGACCTCGTGCTCATCGTCGGTGATCTCGCTCAGGACGCGAACCAGCTCGAGCAGCGTGCACGGATGCGGCTCGAGCGGCGTGACCGTTTGCGGGCTGATGGCTGCGATACCCATGAGTTTCTCCCCCTCGCCGCAGCAGGAAAGCATGAAGCGTGCCACCGTTTCGGGCGCCCGAAAAAAATCATAAAATACTTATAGATCAATGACTTGACGGATTGATTGCGTTCCCGTGAAGAAGCCGGGGAGCCCGCCGGGTGACAAGATTCGGACCCGAGGTGACGGATTCCGAACAGGCGCAGCTCGCTAGCGCAGGGGCCCGCAGCCCTCCGGATCCCCCCGGAACGAGAGCCCCTCGGCGACCGCCCGCGGCCCCACCTTTGCCTCGCCCGCGAGGTCCGCGAGCGTGCGCGCCACCTTGAGCACGCGGCGCGCCGCGCGGGCGGAGAGGGCGAGCTTGTCGACGGCGCGGCCGAGGAGCGCGCGCGCATCGGGGGTCGCGGCGACGATCTCGTCGAGGCAGCCGTCCGGGATGTCGGTGTTCAGGCGGAAGCCGGCCGGGCCTCCGCGCGTGAGCTGGCGCGCGCGGGCGGCGGCGACGCGCGCGCGCACCTCGGCGCTGCTCGGCCCCGCGTTCGCGGCAGCGAGCTCGCTCCAGGGCACGGCGGGCACTGCGACGTGCAGATCGATGCGGTCGAGCAGGGGGCCCGAGAGGCGGGCGCGGTAGCGCGCGAGCGCGCCGTCGTCGCAGCGACAGTCGCGCTGACCGCTGCGCAGCCAGCCGCAGGGGCAGGGGTTCGCGGCGGCAATCAGCTGGAAATCGGCCGGGAAGACGCACGTCGAGCGCGCGCGCGACACGACGACATGTCGCTGCTCGAGCACCTGGCGCAGGGCTTCGAGCGTGCGGCGGTCGAACTCGGGCAGCTCGTCGAGAAAGAGCACGCCTCGGTGCGCGAGCGAGATCTCCCCCGGCCGGGGAGGATTGCCGCCGCCGAGCAGCCCGGCCGTGCTCGCCGTGTGGTGGGGAGCGCGAAACGGGCGCTCCACGGCGAGCGGCGCCTGGTTCCGGATCAGGCCGGCGGCGCCGTGGATGCGCGTCACCTCGAGCGCGGCGTCGAACTCGAGCGCCGGCAGCAGGCTGCGCATGCGCTGCGCGAGCATCGTCTTGCCGCAGCCGGGCGCGCCGCGCAGCAAGAGCGCGTGTCCGCCCGCAGCGGCCACCTCGAGCGCCGCCTTCGCGCGCTCCTGGCCGCGCACCTCGCGCAGGTCCGGCAGGCCGGCAGGCGTGGCGGCGGGATCGCCGGGCACGCCGCGGGCGAGCGGCGCCCCCTCGCGCAGGTGCTCGACCACCGCCGCCAGATCCTCGCTGTAGAGCACCTCGAGGTCCGGCGTGAGGGCGGCTTCGGCGGCGCTTCCGGCCGGCACGATCAGGCGCCGGCAGCCGGCATCGCGCACGGCGAGCGCCAGCGCGAGGGCGCCCCGCACCGGGCGCAGGCGCCCGTCGAGGGCGAGCTCGCCGAGCAGCGCGAGCCCGTCGAGGTTGGCGTCTCCCAGGGCCCCCGAGGCGCCGAGGATGGCGATGGCAATCGGAAGGTCGAGTCCGGCGCCGCTCTTGCGCAGGCTCGCCGGGGCCAGGCTCACCGTCACGCGCCGATCCGGAAAGGCCGCGCCGATGGAGCCCACCGCCGCGCGCACGCGCGATGCACTCTCGCGCACGGCCGCCTCGGGGAGCCCGACGATATCGACGCGCGGGAGCAGCGAGCTGATGCGGACCTCGACCTCGACGGCCACGCCGTCGACGCCGAACAGGGCCGCGCCATGCACGCGCGACATGCGCTGAAGCTCTCGGGACCGGGGGGGGGAGGTGCCAATGCGGCGAGATGAAGGCAGGGCCCCGCAGGGACGAGGCCCTGCCTTCCACTCTCGACAAGCCCCGCCAGGGAGGGACTTTCAGCATAGTAGTGGCCGTCTGGGGCCCCGGGTGTCAAGCAAATGCGAACGTGCCTGCAGAAGGCCGCGCCGCAAGGCGTTTTCGGGCTGACCCGGCCGCGGGAGCGTTAGTATTCGCAGCCCCCCGCTGGTTGGAGACCGCGTGCGCGCCTCGCTCTGGATCCCGCTGCTCGCGATGGCTGCCTCGGTGGCCGGCTGTCAGAGTGCGCCCGCGAAGGCGCCCGAGCTTCCGCCGGCGACGGTCGCTGCGGCGAGCGATTTCTCGGGCGACACCGCCTTCGCACATCTGCGCGCGCTGGCCGAGATCGGCCCGCGTGTAGCCGGCACGCCCGGGGCCGCCGCAGCGCGCACCTATCTGCGCGGCGAGCTCGAGAAGCTCGGTCTGCACGTGGAAGAGCGACACATCGAGGGCCCCCCCGGACCCGACGGCGCGCCCCAGGATCTCGTGAACCTGGTGGCGGTGATCCCCGGCGATTCACCGCAGATCTTCGTGCTCGCAGCGCCGTACGACACGCGCCGCTTCGAAAGCTTCCGCTTCGTCGGCGCGAACGACGGCGCGTCCGGCCCCGCGCTGCTGCTCGAGCTGGCGCGCGTGATCCAGGCGAACCCGCTGCACTACACCACCTGGATCGTGTTTCTCGACGGAGAAGCCCTGCGCGCGCCGGGAGCCGCCGCCGACGCCGAGCCCGCCCACGCCGGCAGTCTGGTGCTCGCGCACGAGCTGCTCTCCGATCCCGGCGCACCGACCCTACGCCTGTTCGTGACGTTCCAGCAGGTCGGCGACGCCGACCTGCACATCGCGCGCGACCTGCGCTCGAATCGTCTGTATCGGGAGGAGTTCTGGTTCGCGGCAGCGCGCCTGCGACGCAAGGATGCGTTTCGCCCGGATGATCCGTTCGAGTCGCCGGCGGGGAGTCACGAGGCCTTCCTGGCGGCGGGCTTCCGCGGCATCGTCTTGATCACGGATCCCGCCTATGGCGGAAACGAGCCGCCCGGGGCATTCGCCAACAGCGAGGACGACACGGTAGAGCGTTGCTCGCCGCAGAGCCTGGCCAGCGTGGGGGCGGTGACGATCGAAGCCCTCGAACGGATCTCGGAGCGGCTCGCGAAGATCGACCGCTTCGTCAGGCAGCCCGCGCCTCCGGCGCCGGCTCCGGGCGCAGCGGCGACGCCGGAGCAGCCTGCCGCCACGCCGGCGCCGTCCGAGCCGCCTACCGCTGCGCCGCCTGCACCCGCCGACGCGAGCGCGCCCGCGGTTGCTCCTGCACCCGCCCCGGCGCCTGCACCTTCCCCCGAGAGCACAGCCCCTGCACCCCCGCCACCCGCGCCCGAAGCCGCGCGTAAGGTTCCGGTGACGATGCCGCCGATGACTCATCCGTGAGGGCTCCGCGCGCGCCCGGCGGGCTGGGCGGTTTTCTTATACTTCGAGCTGGTGACCCTGGCGGGCGGAGGCCCTCGCAACGATGCGCGCCGTAGTTTCCTCCCTGATCCTGATCTGCCTTCCCGGACTGGCGAGCGCTGCGCCGCCGGCCGAGGCGGCGAAGTCTCCCGTGCGGATCCAGGTGGAATCTCCGCATCCGGGCGAGCCGCTCACGAACAAGGTCGATCAGGCGCCGATCCGCGGCAGCGCCATGACCGAAGGCGACAAGCCGGCCGAGTTCGACGTGATGATCGCGATCGACGTCTCGGGCTCGACGAAGGCGGCGAGCGGAGTCGACGTCGACCGCAACGGCGTGGTCGGCATCAACCCGCAGCTCGAGCTGCTCGAGCCCGGCGCGTACCCGCCGGGCACGCTGTCGACCGACCCGAACGACTCGATCCTCGCCGCCGAGCTGGCGGCCGCGGATGCCTTGATCTCGACACTCGACGAGAGCCGCGTGCGCGTCGGCATCGTGACGTTCTCGGGCGACATGGATCCCGAGTCCGGCCTGCGCCTGCGCTACGACCAGCAGGACGCCTGGCTCGACATTGCGCTCACGACCGACTTCAAGCGCGCGCGCGCGGCCCTCACGGCGATCATGGCGCGCGGCCCGCACGGCGGAACCAATTTTGCTGCGGGGCTGCGTCTCGCGGTGACCGAGCTCGCGGCGCTCACGGGCGCGAAGAGCCCGCCGCGACCCGGGGCGAAGAAGGTCGTGCTGTTCCTGACCGACGGCATTCCGACCTTCCCGATCGGCCCCGGCGGCGTCATGGACGATGGCGACGTCGAAGCGGCGCTCAACGCGGCGCGCCTCGCCCACAAGGCGGGCATCGTCGTGAACACCTACGCGCTCGGGCCCAACGCGCTCACGAACCCGATCGCCGCGACGGAGCTCGCGCGCATCACGCTCGGCACCTATCTGCCGGTGCAGAATCCCGGCGACATCGTCTCGTTCCTGCAGGGTGTGACGTTCGCGAACATCGAAGACGTGGTGTTCACGAACCTCACCACGCGCGAAGTCTCGACCGACGTCCAGCTCGCCCCGGACGGCACCTTCTCCGGCTTCGTGCCGGTGCAGGAGGGGAAGAACAAGGTGCGCATCACGGCGCTCGCCTCGGACGGCTCGAGCGGCAGCGTGGACGTCGATCTCGAGTTCCAGAAATCGGGCCTGACCGAGCGCGAGCTCGCGCTCGAGCTCGATCGGATCCGCGAGCGCAACAAGCAGCTGCTGCTGCTCGTCGAGCGCGAGCGCATCCAGCGCTTCCGCGAGCAGCAGCGCAAGGTGCTCGAGCTCGAGCCCACGGTCGAGCCCCCGGAGCCGAAGCAGCCCTGATCCGGATTTCTCGTGGACTTCGCTCGGCTCCGCCTCGCTGCGGGCTTTGCTGCCTAGAGGGGCATGAGGGTCGGGTCGGTGATCTCGCGGCTCACGAGCTTGCCGCCCTGGAAGATCGAGGTCACGTCGATCTTCCCGTCCCCGTTCAAGTCTTCTTCGCGCTTGGCCAGCTCGGGCTTGCCCGCCTTGGCGTTGAAGGTCTCGAAGACGTCCGGCTTGCCGCGTCCCTTGGTGTCGCGTTCGATGCGCACCACGACTTCCTCGTTGCCGACGACCTGGTAGGTGGTCCAGGTGTCCATGCGGCCGTCGTGATCGCGGTCCTCTTCGCTGTGGGTGCGCTTGCGGCCCACGTAGGTCACGATCAGGTCCGGCTTGCCATCGTTGTTCGAGTCGTGGCGCTCTTCCACCAGGCTGTCGCCTGAATACGTGTAGAAGGCGTCTTTCACGCCGTCCTCGTCGCGATCGACCGCGCGCGCGGTCATCACGCCGTGCGAGTAGGTCTCCCAGACTTCGATCTTCTTGTTGTTGTTCTGGTCGATCTGGCGGGCCACCAGCACGCCGCCTTCGTAGGTCGAGAAGCTGTCGAGCACGCCGTCGTAATCCTGGTCCTGCTCCTTGCGGATGATCACGCCGCTCTTGGCGTCGAAGTAGCGGATCTCCTCCGGCTTGCCGTCGCGGTCGGCGTCGAGCACGCGTTTCACCACCACCATGCTGCTCGAATTGCCCCACTGGCCCTTCGCGATCGTCACCCGCGATTCGTCGAAGATCGCGGGCGGAAGCTCGCGATCCTTCGGCGCCTTCGGCGCGACGCGCGGATCGGCGTGCTCGGCGAGGCTCTCGTCGCTGACCGGGGCGGGCGCGGCAGCCGTCGCGGACTTGCTGCCCTTGTCCTGCTGGTCGATCTGCTTCAGCAGCTCTTCCTGGCGCTTGAGCTCCGCGTCGATCTCTGTCTCGAGCTGGTCGCCGCGCGCGACCTGCTTCTCGAGCTCGTCCTCCATCTCGGCCTCGCGCTCCTCCTCGCCGGCGCTTTGCTGGCCGCCGTAGCCGCCGTAGCCTCCGCTGCTGCTCCCGCCGTGTCCTCCTCCGCCGCCTCCTCCCCCGCCCGGATGGAACAGGACGTCTCCCGTGATGGCGCTGTAGACGAGCATCGCGCCCGCGAGACCCGCCGAGCCGATCGGCCCGAACGGCGCGCCGACGATCGCGCCCATCACCATGCCTTCCATCGCGCTCTGCGCGCGTTGAGAAACCGAGGGGCCGTTGTTCGCGGGGGGCGGCGGGTCCGGAAGCGGATCGGGATCCGGCGGCAGTGCCGCGGGGTCTGGGATCGTGGAGGCGGGATCCGAGGGATCCGGTTGCGGTGTCGGGGGCTTGGTCGAGGCGCAGCCGCCGAGCGCGATGAGCATGCCGACCACGAAGGTGCAAGCCAAGGCGCGAACGCTGGCGGCGGGGTGGGCGGTCATCGACCAACCTTTTCGGAGTATGTAGCTCTAACTATCACATCCACCCAAGTGCGTTCAAATCCCCTCGTCTCCCGACGCATTGCAGCATCGCCAATCCCGCCGCCTGGACGTCGGGCTCCAGGCCCTTCTCCCGCTCGCGTCCATCCATTGAAGTTGCGCTCTGGCTTGACTTTTTCCTCCCACTCTCGTATCCGAATCCGTAGAGAAAACGGATGCCCGACGCCCTTCCCAGGCGAGCGAACGGTAACGCGCTGCAGCGAGCGCAACGGATTCTCGTACCTCCGCGTCGCGGCATGAATTTCCAGCTGTGCCCCCCGATCCACCGATGGGATTGGCTGAGCTCGAGCGGCCTGGAGGGCTGACGGCGTGGGACTGACCCTGATCCGGAAGAGCGACCCGGCGCGTCCCAAGCGCGACGCGAAGGTCGCCGTCGTGCTCGCGGGTGGCGCGGTTTCCGGCGGCGCCTTCAAGGTCGGCGGGCTCAAGGCGCTGAACGACTTCATGGTCGGCCGCAAGATCACGGACCTCGACACCTACGTGGGTCTTTCGGCGGGCTCGATCCTCGCGGCGTCGCTCGCGAGCGGCATCACGCCGGACGAGATGATCAAGGTGCTGCACGGCACGAGCAGTCGCCTGGATCAGCTGCGGCCGATCGATTTCTACCGGCCCAACGTCGCGGAGTTCATCTCGCGACCGGCAAAATTGATCTACGACCTGTGTAGCTATCTGCCGAGCGTCGGCCGCGATTTCGCGGTCGGTCTGCCGGGCCTGCCGGCCGCCGTCGGCCCCGCTGCGCGGGAGTTCGCGCGCGAGCCTTCCTACACGCACCTCGAAGCGCTGGCCATGCGCCTGTTCGAGCACGTCTCGCCCAAGCGCGAGGTCCCGGCGCTCTCGAACCACGTTCCAAGCGGCTTCTTCGACAACGCCAGCATCGAACGCTGGCTGCGGCGCAGCCTGGAGCGCATCCGCCTGCCGAACGATTTCCGCGGCTTCGAGCGCAAGCGGCCGTGCAAGCTGTACATCAGCGCGTGTGATCTCGACACCGCGGAGCGCGTCGTCTTCGGCGCCGACGAGAACAGCGAGGTCACGATCTCGCAGGCGGTGCAGGCATCGAGCGCGCTCCCGATCTTCTACAAGCCCGCGCGCATCAACGGCGTCGACTACGTCGATGGCGGTGTCCGCCACACCGCGAACATCGACATCGCCATCGAGAAGGGCGCCGACCTGATCATCTGTTACAACCCGTTCCGCCCGTTCCTGAATCGCATCGATGCGGAGGAGGGCTCCGCCGCCTACTTCGCCGATGGCCGCTACCTCTCGGATCGCGGGCTGTTCGTCGTCCTCAACCAGGTCTTTCGCACGCTGCTGCACTCGCGGCTCAAGCTCGGCATCCAGCGCTATCTCTCGGACGATCGCTTCCAGGGAGACATCGTGCTGATCGAGCCCCGCGAGCGCGAGGCCGAGTTCTTTGCGATGAATCCGCTCGCCTTCTGGAAGCGCGCGGAAGCCGTGCAGCACGGCTTCGAATCCGTGCGCATGACGCTCGAGCAGAACTTCGATCAGCTCGAGTCCGTCTTCCGGCACCACGGCTTGCAGCTCGATCGAGATGCCGCGCGCCGCCGCGCCGACCGCGCCCGCGCCGCCCAGGGCTGGGATGCGAGCGACACTCCGGACGCTCCGCCCGCGAGCGAGCCGCCGCTGCGGCTCGTTGGAAGCGATCGAGCGTAGGGAAGCGCCCTCGGATCGCCTCTCGCCCGCCCCCCCGGGTGGTAATGCCTCCGTCTTCCGCTATATTGCTCGATCTGCCAACGGCGGCTCCGGATCTGCGGCCGCAGCTCGAGGCGAATCGCGAAGCCGTGGGATGTGCACCCTGATCGCCCTCCACCGTTGCATCCCGGGGGTGCCGCTCGTCGTAGCGGCGAACCGCGATGAATTCGGCGACCGGCCCTCGCGTGGACCGGCGCTGCGCGAATTCGAGCACGGTTTCGTGGTGGCACCGCTCGATGCACGGGCCGGCGGCACCTGGCTCGGCGTGAATCCGGCCGGCGTGTTCGCGGCGATCACGAACCGGCGCGCCGAATCCCCCGACCCGAAGCGGCGCTCGCGCGGCCTGCTCGTGCTCGACGCGCTCGGCGCGGCGAGCGCAGCGGAGGCGGCGGCCTCGGCGCTCGACACGCCCCCGGACGCCTACAACCCGTTCAATCTCTTCGTCGCCGATGCGCAGCGCGCGTACGCCATCACGTATGGCGGAGCTGCGAAGTGCATCGAGCTCGCGGCGGGACCGCACGTGATCGGCAACGCCGACCTCGACGCGCCGCCGCCCGCCAAGGTGGCGCGCCTCGCGGGCCAGGCCGCGCGGCTCGCGAGCTCGCCTGCGGGCGAGCTGCTCGAGCGGCTCGCGGATCTCTGCCGCAGCCACGCCAGCGGAGGCGCAGCGACCGACGACGTGTGCGTCCACGCGGGCGCCTACGGTACGCGCAGCTCCACGCTCCTGCGGCTCGCCGAGACGGCGAGCGAGAGCGCCTTGCTCTATGCCGACGGCGAACCGTGCCGCACGGCCTATCGCGATTTCACCCCCCTCCTTCACCAGCTCCAGCGCGAAGCGGGCCCGGGCGAAGGAGAGTCCGCTGTGAGGAGATCCAGTTGAGACGCATCGGCAGCAACATCCGCAAGCAGAACACCGACGCCAAGGCCAAGCGCGTCGTGCGCAACATCATCCGCTACAGCACGGAAGAGGCGCCTCGCAACGAGTACCCGAAGCGGATCGTCTCGCCGCCCAAGCCCTCGCGCTGCTGCAGCGACGAGAACCGCTCGATGGTCGGATCCATGCGCGAGGTCGAGGGCTTCAAGTTCTGTTACAAGATCTGCACGGTCTGCGGCCACGCCGTGAAGTTCTACTTCCCCGCCGTCGACTCCACGAGCGACGCGGTGAAGGAATACCGTCAGTGGAAGCGCTACATGGTTCAGTGACGCGTTGAGCGTCGCCCCGATCGACGACGCCGCGGCTGCCGCCGCCTGGCTCGAGGGGCTGATCGACGTCGAGAAGAGTCCGGGGCTGCCCTACGCGCGGCTCTCGCTCGAGCCGATCCGCCGGCTGCTGGCAAAGCTCGGCGATCCGCAGCGCGGCCTGCGCGTGATCCACATCGCCGGCTCGAAGGGCAAGGGCTCGACCGCGCTGTTCGCCGAATCCCTGGCGCGCGCGGCGGGCGCTCGGGTCGGAACCTTCACCTCGCCGCACCTCGAACGCTGGAGCGAGCGGTTCCGGATCGACGGCGCGGAGGTCCCGGGCGCGGATCTCGCGGCGGCGATCCGCCGCCTGCGCCCCGAAGTGGAGCTGCTGCGCGCGCAGGATCCCGCTCTCGCTCCGAGCTTCTTCGACGCCACCACGGCGGCGGCGCTGTGGCTCTTCCGGGAGGCCCAGCTGGACTGTGTCGTGCTCGAGGTGGGCCTCGGCGGACGCCTCGACTCGACCAACGTAGTGGCGCCCGCGGTCACCTGCATCACGACGATCGAGCTCGAGCACACGGACCGGCTGGGCGACACGCTCGCGCAGATCGCCGGCGAGAAGGCGGGCATTCTCAAACCGGGCGTGCCGGTGGTCGCCGGAGCGCTGCCCGCGCCCGCGCGGCGCGTGGTGGAAGCCCGCGCGCGCGAGCTCGCAGCGCCGCTCGCCTGGCTCGGCGAGGACTTTCACTGTGAGGTCCTCGCGGAGGGCGCGCACGGGCTGCGGCTCGCGCTGCGCGACGGGGCGCTCGCGATCGAGGCGCAGCTTCCCGTGCTCGGGAGCCATCAGGCGGCGAATGCGGCGCTCGCGCTCGCGTGCGTCCGGCGTGCGGGATTCTCCGACGCCGTGCTCGCGGCCGCGGCGCCACGCGCTCTCGCGGCGATCGCGCTGCCCGGGCGCGCGGAGCTGCTCTCGCGCGCGCCGTGGATCCTCGTCGATGGCGCCCACACGGCCGCCTCGGCGCGCGCCCTCGCGCGCGTGATCGAAGGCCTGCCGCGCCGCCGCACGCACCTCGTGCTGTCGGTGTCGGCGGACAAGGACCTGCGCGCGATCCTCGACGCGCTGCTGCCGGTTGCGACCCAGGTGACCGTGACGCGCGCCGAGCCGCGGCGCTCGCAGGATCCGGCGGCGATCGCGACGGCGATCGAGCGCGCCGCCCCGGATCTCGCGCTGCGCGTCGTGCCGAATCCCCACCTGGCGTTGCGCGCCGCGGCCGAAGCGCTGGCGCCGGACGACCTGCTGTGCGCGACCGGCTCGATCTATCTCGCGGGCATCGCGCGCAGCGTGCTCACGAGGCCGGCTGAGCCTCCGCCAGCGCCCGAAAGATCGTCGCGATCGTGAAGCCCGGGTGCGGCGGCGGTGCTGCGGTCGGGCGATTCGCCGCGAGCGTGCGAGCAGCGCGACGCAAGCTCGCGATCGAGCGCGCGAGGCGTCGCTGCGTGGTTTCGAAGCCGTCGGGCTCGCTGCGCAGGAGCCACAGCTGCCGCAGCTCGCGTCCGAGCGCGGCCTGTTCGTCGGCGAGCGCGCGCAGCTCGCCCGCCAGACGCCGGCGTGCGCTCGCGCTGAGCCCCGGTGGCCGACGTCGCCACGCGAGGTAGCGCTTCCCGGCCAGCGCCTTGCTCACGGCGTGGCGCGAGGCGTCGAGCGCGTAGCGCATCTCCTTCCACGTGAGCGCCTCGCGCCGGAAGCGAGGCCCGGCCTTGCGCAGGCGCGTGCGTTCGCGATCCAGCTGCCGCAGCGTGCGCCGCAAGCTGGCCGGCTTCGCGCCGTCGACGAAGAAGGCCCGCTCGAGCTCGTCGAAGAAGAGAAACTGGAGCGGCGAGCCGTTGAACGCCGCGAAGCCCGCGTCGTGGATCCCGCCCAGCGCTCGGACACGACGAGTCGTCTCGCCGCTCGCGTCGTCGAAGAGCTGGCGCGCAAACGCGCGATCGAAGCGGGCCGGGGGGACGTCGCCGGACCACGCCTGCTGCGCCGCCCACGCGTAGCCGAAGAATGAGTTGCCGAGCAGGTTGTAGTGCCCGAAGTCGCCCCAATCCGTGACGAGCACGCCCTCGGCGCCGTAGCGCCGTCCCGCCTGGGTGTAGCGCGCAATGTTCGCGACGCTGTTCTCGAGACGCGGATACAGGCTGTTCCACGTCGAAGTGCCCGGGCAGACCCAGAAGCGGATCCCGTGATCGGCAAAGCGCTTCACGCGATCGTAATCGTGATCCGCTTCGTACCACCAATCGAGCAGCACGAGACCCTGCGGGATCTCGGCGATGCGCTGCGGGTGCGCGTGGACGACGTCGCCCCAGATCAGCGTCTGCTTGCCGTGCCCCTGCGCGAGGCGCCGCACGCGCTCGACGTGCTCGAGATAGACGCCGCCCGGCCCGAGAGCCTGCGCGCGCTCGCGCGATCTACCCCGCTCGAGATCGAAGGGCTCGTCGCAGTTCGCATTGAAGAGCCCGGACCGGAAGTTCGGCAGGAACTCGGCATAGAGATCGGCGAGCAACGCGTAGCTCCCGGGCTCGGCCGGCGAGAGCGTCCAACGCCGCTCGGTCTCGGCGAGCGGCGCGTAACGAGGCAGCGAGAGGATGCGCTCCATGTGACCGAGCGATTGCAGCGACGGGATCAGGTCGACGCCGCACGCGGCCGCGTGGGCGTCGAGCTCGCGCAGCGCCGCAGCGGTGAGCGGCGAGGCGCCGGCGCCAATTTCCGGGTGGCGGCGGAATGCGAAGGTGTGCTCGACGTAGAGCATCAGGACGTTGAGCTTGAGACGTACGCACAGATCGACGAGCTCGTGCAGCGTGGCGAGGGTCGGCACCTTGCCGCGCGAGACGTCGAGCATGATCCCGCGCTTCGGGAAATCGGGGGCGTCCTCGATGTGACAGGCCGGCACGTGGCCCCGCGCATCGACGAGCTGGGCGAGCGTCTCCACCGCGTAGCGCAAGCCCGCCGGCCCCGTGGCCGTGAGCACGGCGAGCTCGGGCGCCACGTCGAGGCGATGGGCTTCGCCCTGATCGCCGTCGCGGCGGAGCTCGATGCGGGGTCCGAGATCCGCCGTTCGCGCATGCGTCTCGATGGCGAGGCGCGCACCCGAGCGAGCCTCGACGGCGCGGCGCAGTGCGAGCGCCGTGGCGAAATCCAACTCGCTAGCGCCGGGGGAGAGCACGATCGGCAGCGTCTCGCGCAACGCGAGGAAGCCCGCGCGGCGCACGCCGCTGCGGACGGCGGGCAGCAGCGGCGGAAGCTCGTCCTCGCGTCGGGCACGCGCCATGGCGCGTGACGCTAGCGCGCGAAGCGCGCGTGCCGCAGGCGAGCGAGTCCTCGAACGTGCGGCAGGCGAGCGGAGATCGAGGCGCTGGCGAGAACGGGCGGAGCTCGCGAAAGAGAGACGCCCGGGCCGGCACATCACACAGGGTGCGATGGGAGGGGTTGCCAGCCCGGGCGTTGCGGATCTCGGTCTCAGTAGCACCCGCCCTAGGAGCAAGGGCCGTGCCACCCTGCTGTGGCGGCTGGCGCGCGCGCACCTCTCGCAACGCGGTGCGCCGCATCACACGTCCTCCTCGCGACGGCAACACACCGGCAGGCTCGCTGCGTCGGGTGACGCAAATTGTGTCGGTGGGATCATCCGTTTCCACGTCCGTGCAGCCGCCGTGCGATCGCGCGGATGTGTTCGGGGGTGGTGCCGCAGCAGCCGCCGACGAGACGCGCGCCGGCGGCGAGCCAGCTCGCGGCGCCGTCTGCGAAGCCCTCCGGCGCGAGCTCGTCGCTGCGCCGGAAGCCCGTCACGTCGTCGGGGGCGCCGAGATTCGCATAGCAGCCGAAGGGGAGGCCGGAGCCGGCGAGAACGGCTAGACAAGGCATGACGTTTGTCGGCGGCAGGCAGTTGACCAGCAGCGCCGCCGGGCGCAGCGCGCGCACCGCCTCGATGGCCGCGCCGAGCGGCTCCCCCGAGAGCAGCGTGGCGCCTTCCCAGCAGACGAAGCTCACGAGCACCGGCAGCCCCGTCGCGCTCGCGGCGCGCGCCGCTGCCCGGGCCTCGCGAACGCAGTTGAACGTCTCGCACAGGATCGCGTCGACTCCCGCCGCCGCGAGATTCCGGCAATGCTCGGCGTGCTCGCTCGCGAGCGCCGCGTCCTGCGGGACGAGATCGGGGCGGTAGCAGTCTTCGAGCGGCGGATCCGAGCCGAGCACCCAGACCGGGTGCGGCGCCGTGAGCGCCGCTTCGCGCGCCAGCTCGACCGCGAGCGTGCAGAGCGCCGCAGCCCGCTCTCCGAGGCCCCTGCGCGCGAGCGTTCGGCGCTGCGTGCGGAACGTGTTCGCCGTGAGCGCCCCCGCGCCTGCCGCAGCGTAGTCCCGATGGATCTGGCGGATCTGCTCCGGAGCCTCGATCAGCGCGGCGGCCGACCACAAAGGCAGCGTGGTCCGGGCGCCCCGCCGCTCGAGCTCCGTGCCGGTGGCCCCATCGAGGAGCAGCGGCGTGGAGCGCTCGAGCCGCTCGCCGAGGCTCTCGGGGACCCGCGTCATGCTCTGGTTATACTCCCGCGCTCATGCCGACCCCCCGAGCCGTTGCGAGCCACACCGTCGCGGGTCGCGTGGAGGCGACGCGTCTCGCCGTGCGGGCGCGCGAGGAGACGGTAGCCCCGGCGGCTGCGGACGCCCCGCTGCGTGAGGCGAGCGCGCCCTGGGGTGCGGGCGGGAAGCGGCTGGCGGGCGTCGAGCTGCAGGTCGAGATCGACGCGGGCGCCGATGTCGCGTCGTTCGACATTGTGGTGAGCAACCCGGGACCGCGTCCGGTCTTCCTGGGCGCGGTCGTGCTGGGTTTTCGCTGGAAGCGCTCCGGCTCGGCCTCGCTGCGCTTCCTGCGCCATGGCTGGCAATCGTGGTCCGAGACCGGTGCGCGCGCGCTCGACGACGCCGGCGAGCCGGCCTTTCCGTCGGGAGCGTGGCTACGCGGCATGCACCACGCGTATGGCGCGCCGGCGAGCGAGCGCGTGGGCTGGCACGAGTCGCACCTCGCGTTCGTCGCCGGCGAGTCGCCGGTGGGACCCGCGTGTCTGGTCGGCGTGCTCGAGCGCGGCCGCGCGTTCGGCGTGCTCTACGCGCGCCGCGACGGACACGACGTGCTGATCGAAGCCGAGCTCGCCGTCGAGGCGAGGCTCGAGCCGGGAGAAGTGCGCCGGCTCGAGCGCGTCCGCGTCGCGCTCGGGCTCGACGCGAGCGCTCTGCTCGAGGCGTTCGCAGATGCGTACGGCCGGCTCGCTGCGGCGCGCACGGCGCGTCCGTTCCTCGCGGGCTGGTGCAGCTGGTACCACTTCTTCCACGGCGTGAACGAGAGCGACGTGCTGCGCAACCTCGAGGCGCTCGCGGCGACGCGCCCGCAGCTGGGCGTCGACGTGATCCAGATCGATGACGGCTATCAGCGCGCCGTCGGAGACTGGCTCGAGACCAACGCGAAGTTCCCGCGCGGCCTCGCGCCGCTCGCCGCCGAGATCCGCGCGGCGGGCTTCACGGCGGGCCTCTGGACCGCGCCATTCTGCGTCGCGGCCGAGAGCCGGCTGTTCGGCGAGCACGCCGACTGGCTGCTGCGCAGCGGCGGCGTCCCGCTGCGCGGGCTGCTGCACCCGGAGTGGAGCCGCGACGCCTCCGTCTACGTGCTCGATCCGAGCCGGCACGAGGTGCGCGAGCACCTGGCGTCCGTCTTTCGCGCGCTGCGGGCGCTGGGATTCGATTACCTGAAGCTCGATTTCCTCTACACGGCCGCGATGCAAGCCGACGCCTACGAGCCGGGGCTCGGGCGCGCGCAGCGCCTGCGCGTCGGGCTCGACGCCGTGCGCGCGGGAGCTGGAGAAGGCGCCTTCCTGCTCGGCTGTGGCTGTCCACTCGGCGCGGCGGTGGGCGTCGTCGACGGCATGCGCATCGGACCCGACGTCGCGCCGCGTTGGCGCGCGGAGCCGGGCATCCGCATCCCGGGCATCGAGGAGACGCTGCCCTCCACGCGCTCGGCCGTGCGCAGCGTGCTCGCGCGCGCGTGGATGCACCGGCGTCTGTGGCTGAACGACCCGGATTGTCTGATGGCGCGCCGGCGCGATACCGAGCTCTCCCTCGAAGAGGCGCGCACGCTCGCGATCGCAATTGCCGCGACCGGCGGCATGCTGGTGTTCTCGGACGATTGCAGGTCGCTCGACGCCGCCGGCCGGGATCTCGTCCGCGACACGCTCGCCGCGGCCCGCGCCGTCGACGGCCTGGGCCTGCCGAGCCTGGCGAGGGCGCCGGCGCTCCTCGCGGGCGAGTTTGCGAGCACGGTCTTCGCGGCGGACGCCGAGGGCGGCACGCTCGCGCTGTTCAACCCGGGCGACGCGGCGGCGACCCGCGAGCTCGACCCGGGCGCGCTGGGGTTCAGCCCGCCTGCGCTCGCGCCCGAGCCGCTGCTCGGGTCGCCCGCGCCGCGCGCCGAGAGCGCGGGGAAGCTGCGCGTGTCGCTCGCGCCGCACGCGAGCGCGCTGTTTCGCATGCGGCGCGCCTTTCCGCTGGCCATCTTCTGCGATTTCGATGGCACGTTCTCGGTGCAGGACGTGGGCGCCACGCTCGCGAAGATCCATGCCGGCGACCGCCGCCCGGCGGTCTGGGCGCGCTACGAGCGCGGCGAAATCACGGCCTGGCAGTACAACCTCGAGATCCTCGACCGCCTGCCGCTCTCCGAGGCCGGCCTCGAGGCGTTTCTGCGCACGATCGATCTCGATCCCGGAGCGGCCGCGCTGGTGGCTTGGTGCCGCGAGCGCAGGCTGCCGTTCCGCGTGCTCTCCGACGGCTTCGACTACAATCTCAACCGGCTCGCAAGCGGCTGCACGGCGTTCGTTTCGCCTTCGAGGCGAACCATCTGCGCTACGAAGACGGCCGCTGGCGCATCGTGGGAGCGCATCCCGAATCCGAGCTGCGGCTGCGGAACGGGGACCTGCAAGCGTGGACGCATCGAGGCCTTCCGCAGCGTTCACCCGGGAGCCACGCGGTGCACATCGGCAACGGCCGCGTCTCCGATCTGTGTGGCGCGCTCGCCGCGGACGTTGCGTTCGCGAAGGATTCGCTCGCGAGCGAGTTGACGGGACGCGGCGTCCCGTTCCAACCCTTCGAGACGCTGCTCGACGTGATCCCCGCCTCGAGCGCCTGCTCGCCGAGGTCGGCAGCTGACATGGAACGACCCCACGGCAGGATCGTCGTGATCGGCGCCGGGATTGCCGGCCTCGGCGCAGCCTGGCGCCTGTCGCGCCTCGGCTTCGACGTGCGCGTGCTCGAACGCGCGGCGCGCCCGGGCGGCCGGGCGGTGAGCGATGCGTTCGACGGCTTCCGCTTCGAGCCGGCCGGCGCGTTGATTTCGGGCGCCGATCGCGAGCTGCTCGCGTGGGTGGACGAGCTCGGGCTGCGCGATGAGCTGCTGCCGCTGCGACCCGTCGTTCCCGCCCAGGTCTACCGCGGCCGGATCGACGCCATCGATCCGCGCGGGCTGTTCGGTGTCGCAGCGATTCCCGGGGTGCGGCGCCTCCACGCGGCGCGGCTCGTGCGTCTGCCGCGGCTGCTCGCGCGCTATGCGCCGCAGCTCGAGACGGACGCGCCGGAGCGAGCGGCGCCGCTCGACGATCGCAGCCTCGCGGATTTCGGAGCGCTCTATTTCGGCGAAAGCGTCGTGCTGCGCTGGATGGCGCCCTTCATCGGATCGCTCGGCGCCTCGCCCGACACGAGCCGGGCGCTCTTCCTGCGCCGCTACCAGACGCAGGCCGAAGCGCTCCAGGGGCTGCCGCGCGCCACCCTCGCCGGGCTCGCCGAAGCCGTTGCGGCGCGGCTGATGATCCAGACCGGTGTCGAGGTGACCTCGCTCGAGCGCTCCGCCGCGGCCGGGCTGCGCGGTGCTCGGTGCGCGAACGGAGTCAAGAGCGGATGCTCGAGGCGGACGCGGTGGTGCTCGCGATCCGGCCGGAGGCCTGGGCGCGTCGCCGGGAGTCTGCTCGGCAGCGGCGAGCGCGAGGGGCTGGCGCGCGTCCGCTATGCGCCGGCTTCTCTCGTTCGTGCTCGGACTGCGCCGGGCGCTGCATCCCCATCCGCAGTGCATCTCGATTCCGCGCGGCGAGGGCGGTCCGCTCGGCCGGGTGGTGCTCGAGCCTGGCGTGGCGGGCGGGCGCGTGCCGGGCGGCCGCGGACTCGCGCACCTCGAGGCCTCGCTCGAAGTTCGCCGCAGCCGAAGGGCTTCCCGACGACGTGCTCGCCAAGGAGCTGCAGGAAGCCTTCGAACAGCTGTTCGCCGGCGCGCGCGGCGCCTCCGAGTGGGGCCGGCTCTATCGCCTGCCGCGCGCCGCGCCGCGCTTCGACGTCGGGCGCTACCGCGAGATCGCCCGCTTCGAGCGCATCCAGGTCGACCAGCGCGCCTCCGGCCGCAGGCTCTACTTCGCGGGCGACAACCCATGGATCCGTCGTGGAACGGCGCGCTGCTCTCCGGACAGCGAGCGGCGCGCGCCGTGAACGCGGACCTCAGCGGACGCTCCCCGGCTCGAGACGCGCGATCGTGACGCCCTCACCGCCTTCGCCGGGCTCGCCTGGATCGAGCGATCGACGTAGGCCGACGCTTGCAGGTGTCGGCGCACGGCGTCGCGCAGCGCGCCGGTTCCGATGCCGTGCACGATCGCGAGGCTCGCGCTCCCCTGCGCCATGGCGCGATCCAGCGCCTCGGCCAGGCGATCCAGGGCCTCGTCTACGCGCAGGCCGCGCAGATCGCAGCGCTGCGCTCCGTCGTGGCGCTCTTCGGCATGCGCCAGCGTGTCGCGGTGCAGGGCCGCCGCCTTCGCGGGCGCGGGCGGCGCTCCGGGCGCGGCGCCGACCAGCTCCATCGCGAGTACCAGGCGCGCGCTTCCGACCCCGACGCTGACGCGCCCGCGCGGGTCGGGCAGCGAGAGCAGGCGTCCCTTGCCTCCGCCGCGAATCTCGACGGGGTCGCCGACGCGCGCGTGCCGCCAGTCGACGCGAGTCAGCGCGGGCGCCTGCGCGGCGGGCGGGCCGACCGCGCGGTCCAGCTCGCGCTGCTCGGCCGCGAGCTCGGCGAGGCGCTGCTGCGCGCGCGTAGCGTCCTGCGCGGATCCGCCGCTCTGGAGCTCGCGCACGATGGCGGCGACCTGCGCGCGCGCCTCGCGAAAGCCGCGTTCGAGATCCTCGCGCATCGAGCGGTAGAGCGTCTCGCGCCGCGCCTGGAGCGCGGCGAGCTTTACTTCGTAGTCGGCGCGCACAACCTTCGTCGCGGCGCGCGAACGCACGGCCTCCTGCTGCTCGTGCTCGAGCGCCGCGCGGCTCGCGGCGAGCTCCGAGAGGCATGCGGTCGAGCCGGCGGTCTTCGCGATCGAGCAGCTGATTGGCGCGCGCGAGCACGTCGGAGTGCAGACCCGTGCGCGGCCACCGCCAGCGCCGAGGAGGCGCCGGGGTGGCCGACGTGCAGACGGTAGGTCGGCGCGAGCGTCTGCGGGTCGA
>CAWAXD010000008.1:0-30485 GCA_963785985.1 uncultured delta proteobacterium
AGCGCGAGCGGAAGCGACGCGCGCCGAGCGAGAAGCCTTCGGTCATGGTTCAGCCTCCTCCCACCGCCTCGAGGATCTCGATGCGGTCGCCGGCCGCGAGGCGGCGCGCCGGGAACGTCCGGCGCGAGACCACGTCGCGGTTCACGGCGACGGCGACGCGCCTGCGGTCGAGCCCCAGCTCGACCACCAGATCTTCGAGCGTGGAGCCGGCCGCCATGGCGCGGGGCTCCCCGTTCACCCAGAGCGAGAGTCGTGTTTCGGACACGGCAGGGTTCGGGCTCGATGCGGAACCCCGCGAACCTACCCAAGCCGCCGCGGGCATGTCAAACGCAGCGCCGGCGGGCGGGCTCCGGGTTACCCTCGGGTGGCGCCGCAGATGGGGGAGAGCGTGAGCGAGGACCGTCCCACCCGCGCCACCATCCATCTGGCGGCGATCCGCGCGAACTTCGCCACCGCCCGCAAGCTCGCCGGCGCGCGCGAGGTGATCGCCGTGGTGAAGGCGGACGCCTACGGGCATGGCGCCGTGCCGATCGCCCGCGAGCTCGCTGCGGCGGGCTGCCGGCGGCTCGCCGTCGCGAGTCTCGAAGAGGCGGTCGCGTTGCGCGAGGCGGGCGTCGGGCTCCCCATTCTCGTGCTCGGCGGCGTGCAGGCGGGAGCCGACGAGGCGCTCGCGCGCGGGCTCACGCCCGTCGTCCACCACCGGGGCCAGCTCGAGGCCGCGACGCGCGCCGCGCGTGCGCGGGGCGCGCGCTTCGCCGTGCAGGTCGAGATCGACACGGGGATGCGTCGGATGGGCGTGGCGCCGGAGGAGGCGGCGGCCCTGCTCGAGGCCGTGGCGCGCGAGGGCGCGCTCGCGCTCGAGGGCGTCTTCACGCACTTCGCGCGCGCCGACGAGATCGATCTGACGCCGTCCCTCGAGCAGCTCTCGGTCCTGCGCGGCGTGCTCGCCCAGGCGCGGGCGCGCGGCGTCGAGCCGGGCCTCGTGCACGCGGCGCAGTCGGCGGCCCTGCTCGCGGGCGGCGAGCTCGACGCGGCGCTGCCCGGCGCGGGAGCCGTGCGGACGGGGCTGCTCCTGTATGGCGTGCGGCCGGCGGCACACCTGGGCGCGGGCCTCGTGCCGGCCATGACGCTCTCGACGCGCGTCGTGCACGTGCGCACGCTGCGCGGAGGCGACGCCGTCGGCTATGCCGCGCTCTGGCACGCGCGCCGCCCCACGCGCGTCGCCACACTGGCGCTCGGCTACGCCGACGGCCTGCCGATCTCGGCCTCGAACCGCGGCCAGGTCTGGCTGCGCGGTCGGCTGCTCCCGCTCGTCGGTCGCGTCTCGATGGATTTCGTGGGCGTCGACGCGAGCGATGCAGCGGTCGAGATCGGGGACGAGGCGATCGTGTTCGGCGTCACGCCGGGCGCCGCGCTGCCCGTCGAAGCCCTCGCGCGCGCCGCGCAGACGCTCCCCTACGAGCTGCTCGTGCGTCTCGGCGCGCGCGTGCCGCGCGTGTACGAGGCTGCGTTTGACGCGGCCGCGCCTGCTCGGTAAACCTGCCGCGAATCATCCCGGCTCTGCTTCCGACGAACCCGCGTGAGGAGAAGAGATCCGATGCCCCCCGGCTCCGCGCAGCGTCCCCAGAGGCGCGCGCTGCTTTCCGTCTCCGACAAGACGGGTCTCGTGTCGTTCGCGCAGGGCCTCGCCGAGCTCGGTTTCGAGCTGATCGCCTCGGGCGGCACCGCCGAAACGCTGCGCAAGGCGGGCCTGGCCGTCGTCGACGTCGCACAGCTCACCGGGAGCCCGGAGATGCTGGGCGGCCGGGTGAAGACGCTGCACCCGCGCGTGCACGGCGGTCTGCTCGCGCGCCGCGACCACCCGGGCGACCAGCGCGACATCGAAGCCAACGGCATCGCGACGATCGATCTGGTCGCGGTGAATCTGTATCCGTTCGAAGCGACGGTCGCGAAGCCCGCTACGAGCCTGGCCGAGGCGATCGAGCAGATCGACATCGGCGGGCCGTCGATGATCCGCTCGGCGGCCAAGAACCAGGCGTGGGTCGGCGTGGTCGTCGATCCCAGCGACTACCCCGCGGTTCTCGCCGAGCTGTGCGGCCCGCAGCGGGCGCTCTCGGACGCGACGCGGCAGGCGCTCGCGCGCAAGGCGTTCGCCCGCACGGCGGCCTACGACGCCGCGATCCACGCCCACCTCGCGGCACAGGCGGGCGCGGAGCCCGATGCATTCCCCGCGCGCCTGCACGTCGATCTCGAGCGCAGCCAGCTGCTGCGCTACGGCGAGAACCCGCACCAGCGCGCCGCGCTCTACGGCGGCTTCCTCGAGGTCGCCGAGCCGCTGCACGGCAAGGAGCTCTCCTACAACAACCTGATCGACGTGCAGGCCGCGCTGGCGTTGATCCTCGACTTTCCGCCCGAGGAGGGCGCCGCGGTCGCGATCCTCAAGCACAATACGCCTTGTGGTGTCGGGCTGGCGGCGACGCCGCTCGAGGCCTGGCAGCTCGCCTACGCGACGGATCCGGAGTCGCCGTTCGGCGGCATCGTCGTCTCGAACCAGCCGTTCGATCTCGCGCTCGCGCGCGCGGTGGACGAGATCTTCACCGAGGTGTTGCTGGCGCCGGATTTCGCACCCGACGCGCTCGAGTGGCTGAAGCGCAAGAAGCAGCGCCGCCTGCTGCGCGTCCACCCCGAGCGCATCGACCGCAGCGAGACCGAGTGGCGCCGCGTCTTCGGCGGGCTGCTCGTGCAGGAGCCGGACGTCGGCGGCGAGGACGTCGCGGCGTCGCCCGCGGTGACCGCGCGCAAGCCTTCCGAGGAGGAGCTGCGGGCCTTGCGCTTCGCCTGGAAGGTGGTGAAGCACGTCAAGAGCAATGCCGTGGTGTTCGCCGCTGCGGGCCGCACGCTGGCGCTCGGCGGCGGCGCCACTTCGCGCGTCGACGCCATCCACGCGGCGTGCGCCAAGGCGGCTCGGGTCGGAATCTCCCTCGCGGGCTCGGTGCTCGCGAGCGACGCGTTCTTCCCGTTCGCCGATGGTCTCGAAGCCGCGCTCGCGGCCGGCGCCAGCGCGATCGTGCAGCCGGGCGGCTCGCTGCGCGACGCGGAGGTGATCGCCGCCGCGGATCGTCTCGGCGCCGCGATGATCTTCACCGGCGTGCGCCACTTCCGGCACTAGCGCACGGCCGAGAAACGAGGCCGAGTCGAGCTCGGTGCAAGGCCGCGGAGCGGCCGCGCAGCGAGTCGAAGCCGAGCGGAGAAGGAAAAGCTGGAGATGCGGGTCTTGGTCGTTGGTTCCGGGGGCAGGGAGCACGCGCTCGTGTGGAAGATCGCGCGCAGCCCGCGGGTCTCGCGCGTGCTGGCGGCGCCCGGCAGCGACGCCATCCAGGGCATCGCCAGCTGCTTCCCAGCGGTGCGCGCCGATGACGGCTCCGCGCTGGTGTCGCTGTGTCGCGCCGAGGCCGTCGATCTCGTCGTGATCGGGCCCGAAGCGGCGCTCGCTGCCGGCGTCTCGGACCGCCTGCGCGCTGCCGGCTTTCCCGTCTTCGGTCCCTCGGCAGCGGCTGCTCGCCTCGAGTCGAGCAAAGCGTTCGCCAAGCGTTTCATGGCGCGCCACCGCATTCCCACCGCGGCCTTCGAGGTCGTTCGAGGATCTCGCCGCCGCGAGACGCCACGTGCGGGCGCAGCCGGGGCCCTGTGTGGTCAAGGCCGACGGGCTCGCGGCGGGCAAGGGCGTCGCCGTGTGCGATGGCCCCGAGCAGGCGCTCGCGGCGCTCGACGAGATGATGGCGGAGCGTCGCTTCGGAGCCGCCGGCGAGCGCGTGGTGATCGAAGAGCGGCTCGCGGGCGAAGAGGTTTCCTTCTACGCGATCACCGATGGCGAGACGATCGTGAGCCTCGCCGCGGCGCAGGACCACAAGCGCGCGCTCGACGGGGATCGCGGCGAGAACACGGGGGGCATGGGCGCCTGCTCGCCGCCGCCCGGATTCCCGGCGTCGGTGGAGAAGCGCGTGATCGAGGAGATCGTGTACCCGACCGTGCGAGGCATGGCGGCGGATGGCTGTCCCTACTCGGGCGTGCTCTACGTCGGGCTGATGATCGACGCGAGCGGAACGCCGCGCGTCGTCGAGTACAACGCGCGCTTCGGCGATCCGGAGACGCAGCCGCTGGTGTTGCGCATGGGAGGCGATCTGGTCGGCCTGCTCGAGGGCGCCGCGCACGGACGCCTCGGCGCGGCGGCGCCGCTCGGCTGGTCCGACGCATCG
Source organism: uncultured delta proteobacterium (assembly GCA_963785985.1). Classification (GTDB taxonomy): domain Bacteria; phylum Myxococcota_A; class UBA9160; order UBA9160; family SMWR01; genus DATBRV01. The sequence continues at coordinate 4,257 of CAWAXD010000008.1, forward strand.
GTGTGCGTGGTGCTCGCCTCGGGCGGCTATCCGCGCGCCTTCGAGACCGGGCACCCGATCGAGGGCATCGAGCAGGCGGAGCGGGATCCGCAGGTGGTCGTGTTCCACGCGGGGACGCGCCGCGACGCGAGCGGGCGCTTCGTCACCGCCGGCGGGCGCGTGCTCGGCGTCACCGCGCGCGGCGCGACGCTCGCCGAGGCGCGCGAGCGAGCCTACACCGCCGTGGATCGAATCCACTTCGAGGGCCGGCAGCTCCGCCGCGACATCGCGGCGCGTGCGGGGGCCTCGTGATCCCGGACCCGCTCGGAGACGGCGTGCGCTGGCTGCGCAGCGGGGGACTGCTCGCGTATCCGACGGAGACGGTCTGGGGGCTCGCGGCGGACGCCACCTCGGAAGCGGCCGTCGCACGCCTGCTGCGCTGGAAGGGGCGCGGCGATACGGATCCGCTCGCGATCCTGGTCGAGCTGGCGGCCGATCTCCCGCGGCTCGGCTGCGAGCTCGGACGCGAGGCGAAACGCCTGGCGTCGCTGTTCTGGCCCGGTCCGCTCACGCTCGTGCTTCCCTGCCGTGCGCGCTACGCGCCCGGCGTCGCGCGCGCGGATGGCGCGCTGGGCGTGCGCTGTTCGTCGCATCCGCTCGCCGCGGCGCTCGCGCGCCGCCTGCGCAGCGAGCGCGTGGGGCCGGTCACGGCGACGAGCCTGAACCGCAGCGGCGCGCCGCCGGCCCGCACCCGCGCGGCCGCCGAGGCCCTGTGCGGCTCCGACCCCGACCAGCCGCGCCTGCTCGAAGTGAAGGGCGCGGAGGCCGGCGGCGACGCCGCGAGCACGGTCGTCGACCTCACGGCGCAGCGGCCGGTCGTGCTGCGCTGGGGCGCGCTGGCGGCGGACGTGCTCGAGCCGGTGCTCGCGGAGCTCGCGGGCGCATGACGCGCATCCGACCGTTCCAGGCCCTGCGCTACGACGTCGCGAAGGTGTCGCTCGCGGACGTGATCGTCCCGCCCTACGACGTGATCGCGGCCGCGGACCGCGAGCGCTTCTACGCGCGCGATCCGCACAATGCGATCCGGCTCGAGCTGACGCGGCGGGTCGAGGACGAGGCGCGCGCCGACTACGCCGACGTGCGGGGCACGCTCGAGGCGTGGATCCGCTCCGGCGTGCTCGTCCGCGACCCGCGGCCGGCCTTCTATGCGCTGCGCCAGTCGTTCACCGGGCCCGACGGCAAGTCGCACGTGCGCGACGGCTTCTTCGGTCTGCTCCACCTCGAGGACTACGCCCGCCGCGGCGTGCGCCCGCACGAGCGCACGCTCGCGGGCCCGAAGGCCGATCGCCTGAAGATGCTGCGCGCCACGCGTGCGAATCTCTCGATCGTCTTCCTGCTCTACGAGGATCGCGAGGAGGAGCTGCTGCGCCGGCTGGCTCCGGCGCTCGAAGCCGAGCCGCTCGCGTCGGCGCGCGACGAGGCGGGCGCGACGCATCGGCTCGCGCGCATCGAATCGCCCGCGCTGATCGAATCCCTGCGCGCGTTTCTCGAGCCGCGGCCGTTGGTGATCGCCGACGGGCACCACCGCTACGAGACGGCGCTCGCCTACCGCGACGAGCAGCGCGCCCTCCGCCCCGGCGCCGGAGAGGATGCGCCCTTCGAGTGGATCCTCGCCTACTTCGCGAACGCCTTCGCGCCCGGGAGCCTGCTGCTCCCGATCCATCGCCTGATCCTGCGCGGCTCGGTGCCGAGCGATCGGGAGTGGGCCGAGCGGCTGCCGGGTTGGCGCTGCGAGAGCATCGCGTTGCGCAGCGCCGAGGAGCTGCCGGGGCTGCTCGCGTCGCATCTCGCGCCGCTGCGAGACCATCACGCCTTCGCGGCGGACGATGCGCGCGGGCGGCTGCGGGTGTTCTCGAAGCCGCACGTCGCGGGCGCAGCGGCCGGCGAGCTCTCGGTGCGGGTGATCCATCGCGACGTGATCGAGGGCGTGTTCGGTCTCGACGAACGCGCCGTGCGCGAGGGCGCCATCGACTACCCGAAGTCCGCCCTCCAGACGGCGCTCGACCTGCGCGCCGGGCGCGGGGTCGTCGCTCTGTATTTGAATCCGCTGGTGGCCGAGGACGTGTTCCGGGTGACGGCGGCCGGCGAGGTGCTGCCGCAGAAGTCGACGTTCTTCTATCCGAAGCTTCCGACGGGTCTGGTGTTTCGCGACTTCGAGGAAACGCCGTGAAGCGCGTGATCCGGCGCGCGCCGGAAGCCATCGGAACGCTGCTCCCGTCGGTGCTGCGCGAGCTCGGCTTCGACGAGATGGCGCGCGTGCTGCGCATCGCGGAGCGCTGGGAGGAGGCGCTGGGGCCCGAGCTCGCACCCCACTGCCGCCCCGAGAGCCTGCGCGGCGACGTGCTCGAAGCGAGCGTCGTCTCGAGCGTGTGGTGCCAACAGCTCCAGCTGCGCGCGCCCGAGATCCTGGCCGGTCTGCGGCGCGTGCTCGGCGACGATGCGCCCTCGAAGCTCAGGCTGCGGGTGGGCTAGACTGCGCCCCGCATGGCCAGCTCCACCGGAAAGGACCATTCCCCCCGCGCTCCCGAGCCTCCGGCTTCGCGTCCGGAGAACGCGGGGGATGCCGCCGCGCCGCTGGTTTGCGATTTCTGCGGCCAGGCGGCGCCGGTCATACGCCGGGTGGCGCTCGACCGGGGCTATGAGCGCCTGCAGACCCCGCATCCCGTGCGCTACGCCTGCTCCCGCTGTTCGGAGGAGAAGGAGCAGCGCCGGCTGGGCCTGCGCCGCGGTTGACCCTCCCGGAGGGGTCGCCTAGCTTCCCGCGCCACGTTTTCCTCCGGTCGCCGCTTCGAGCGGTCGTACCGGCGGCTCCCGACGAAATCAGCGCCGATCCGATGGATGGGTGCCAGCGCGGCGGGTGCATCGGAGGTCTCCGCGAGACATGGTCAAGATCCGACTCTCGCGCACGGGCGGGAAGAACAGCCCCTATTACCGCATCGTCGTGGTCGACGAGCGCCGCAAGAGCAACGGGCGTTCGCTCGAGCTGCTCGGCACCTACGATCCGCGCAAGGATCCGGAAAAGCTCGTGATCAAGACCGAGCGCGTCACGGCCTGGCAGGCGCTCGGCGCCCAGCTCTCGCCGAGCGTGAAGTCGTTGATGCGCCGGGCGCGCCGGCGTGGTGAGCCCGCCGTGGGAGCGCGCTAGATGGCGACGAAGGGCTCAGCGGTCGACCTCGTCGAGTTCATGGTCAAGGGCATCGTCACGGCTCCCGAGGCAGTTCGCGTGCACGAGCTCGAGAACGGCAAGCTGCTCGAGCTCGAGACGTCGCCGGCGGACCGCGGCCGGGTGATCGGTCGCCAGGGGCGCATGGCGAAGGCGATGCGCGCCGTGTTGGGAGCCTCGCGCCATGGAGCGAGCATCCGCCTCGACATCGTCGATTGAGCCGCGCGCCACGGCGACGCCCACGCGCCTGCTCGCGGGGTGGATCGCGGGCGCGCACGGGCTGCGCGGGCAGCTGCGCATCCGATGCGCCGAGGGAGGAGCCGAGGGCCTGCTCGAAATCGAGCACCTGTTCCTGGGTGTTCGCGGGGAGGCGGCGCAGCGTCACGAGGTGAGGCAGGCGCGCCCGGGCCGGCGCGGTGAGATCTGCGTGGATCTCGCGGGCATCGCGGATCGCGAGGCCGCCGAGTCGCTGCGCGGCGCCGAGGTCTGGATCGAGTCGGCGCAGCTCGGCGAGCTGCCGGCGGGTGAATACTGGGCCTTTCAGCTGACGGGCTGCGAGGTCGAGGACGGGGCAGGGCGGAAGATCGGTCGCGTGCGCGAGGTGCGGGGCACCGGCGCGCAGGACCTGCTGGTGGTCGACGGCGCGGACGGGACCGAACACCTGATTCCGGCCGTGCAGGAGTGGTGGCTCGAGGTCGATCTCGAGCGCCGACGCATCGTGGTGGAATTGCCGCCGGGGTTGCTCGATCCGGCGTGACGCAGAAGCGCGCACGGGGCGCAGGGACCGGCGGCTTGGGATCGACCGGGACGGGCTGGGGAGACGCGCGTGTTGCGCATCGACGTGATTTCGATCTTTCCGCGCCTCTTCGAGGGCTGGCTCTCGGAATCGCTCGTGGGCTCTGCCTGCGCGAACGCGCTGGTCGATCTGCGCGTCCACGACCTGCGCGAGCACACGCGCGACCGGCATCGCAGCGTCGACGATGCGCCGTATGGGGGCGGCCCCGGCATGGTGATGCGCCCCGAGCCGCTGGTGCAGGCCGTCGAAGCCGTCGCCGGCCCCAAGCGCCCGGGCCGGGAGGCCTACGTGGTCCTGCTCTCGCCCCAGGGACGCCGGCTCGATCAGGCGCTGCTCGGCGAGCTCGCCGCCAGGCAGCACCTCGTGCTCGTCTGCGGCCGCTACGAAGGCGTCGACCAGCGCGCCGTCGAGCTCGCGATGGATGCCGAGATCTCGATCGGCGACTACGTGCTCTCGGGCGGCGAGGTCCCGGCGATGGTGGTCGCCGAGGGCGTCGTGCGCCTGATCCCCGGGGTCCTCGGCAACGCGGAATCCGTGCGCTCGGAGTCGTTCCAGGCGGGCCTTCTCGAAGGACCCCAGTACACTCGGCCGCCCGAATTCGGCGGCCTGGCCGTGCCCGAAGTGCTGCGCTCCGGAGATCACGGGGCGGTGGCGCGCTGGCGGCAGGAAAAGGCGCGCGAGGTGACGCGGGTCCGGCGTCCGGATCTGCTCGTTTCCAGGTCGCGAGAGGAATCGTCATGAAGAGCTTCGATGCCCTGCAGCCGCAGTCCCTGCGTCGGGATCTGCCGCCCTTCCGTCCGGGTGACACGGTGCGGATCCACGTGAAGATCCAGGAAGGCGAGAAGGAGCGGATCCAGATCTTCGAAGGCCTGGTGATCCGCCGCCGCGGCGGCGGCGCCGGAGCCACCTTCACCGTGCGCAAGATCTCGTACGGCGTCGGCGTCGAGCGCGTCTTCCTGATCGAGTCGCCGGCGGTCGCGAAGGTCGAGATCAAGGGCCGCGGCCACGTGCGGCGCGCGCGGCTCTACTACCTGCGCGATCTCGCGGGCAAGAAGGCGCGTCTGCGCTCGAAGATCCGCGATCTCGCGGGCCTGATGGGCGACACCGGCGAGGCGCCGGGCACCGCGATGGCCGCCACGGCCGACGCGGTGGTTGCGCCCGCGGACGCGGCGCCCGCGAAGGAAGACGCCTAGCGCGGAGCTGCGCGCCCGCGGTCATCCGTTCGCGTCGAAGGCGCCCTCGAGATGCCGCACGCGGAAGCCGTCTGCCGTCGCCTCGCAGCTGATCACGTCGAAGCGTATGCGCGCGGCCACGCCCGGGTGCTCGCGCAGCCAGGCGGCGGCGCCGGCGACCAGGCGCGCCTGCTTGCGCGCGTCGACCGCCTCCTCGGGAAGACCCGCGCGACGCGAGCGGCGCGTCTTCACCTCGACGAAGACGACGAGCGCGCCGCGCGCCGCGATCACGTCGATCTCGACTCCGCCGCTGCGCACGTTGCGCGCGAGAATGCGCAGACCCCGGCGCTCCAGGTGCGCGACGGCGCACGCCTCGCCGGCCGCGCCGAGCGCGAGCCTCGATTGCTGCATGGCTGGCTCCGCGGGACCGCGGGGCGGGTGCTACGGTAGCCGACCATGTCGCCCGCGGGAGCCGCCACGCGCACGCTCGGGATCGTCGGCGGGAGCGGGATCTACGCGCTCGAGGGTCTCGCGGGCGCGCGCTGGGAGAAGGTCGAGTCGCCCTTCGGCGCGCCTTCCGACGAGCTGCTGCTCGGCGAGCTCGACGGCGTCGCGCTGGCCTTCCTGCCGCGGCACGGCCGCGGGCACCCGATTCCGCCCTCGCAGATCAACTATCGCGCCAACGTCGACGCGCTCAAGCGCGTCGGCGTGACGGATCTGATCTCGCTGTCCGCGTGCGGCTCGCTGCGCGAGGACCTGGCGCCGGGCAGCTTCGTGCTGGTCGATCAGTTCATCGATCGCACGCATGCGCGCGCGACGAGCTTCTTCGAGACCGGGCTCGTCGCCCACGTCTCGCTCGCGCGGCCCGTGTGCGCGCCGCTCGTCGATCGCATCGAGCAGGCCGCCCGCGAGCTCGGACTCCCGTGCCGGCGCGGGGGCACCTACCTCGCGATGGAGGGGCCCCAGTTCTCGAGCCTCGCCGAATCGCGCTTGTATCGCGCCTGGGGCTGCGACGTGATCGGCATGACCAACATGCCCGAGGCCAAGCTCGCCCGCGAAGCAGAGCTGTGTTACGCGAGCGTCGCGATGGTGACGGACTACGACTGCTGGCATCCGGATCACGCTCGCGTCGACGTGGCGCAGATCGTCGCGGTGCTCGCGAGCAATGCCGAGCACGCTCGCGCGCTGGTCGGCCGCGCCGCGCGTCCCGCGGCGGCGCGCGCGCTGCCGTGCGCCGAGGGCTGCGACCGCGCGCTCGACCACGCGCTGATCACCGCGGAGGGCGCCCGCGACCCCGAGGCGCTGCGCCGGCTCGAGGCCGTGGCCGGCCGTGTGCTGCGCGCCCGATGAGCGTCGACCGCGCCGGCTCGTTGCGCTCGCTGATCCGCACGATCCCCGACTACCCGAAACCCGGCATCCTGTTTCGCGACATCACGACGCTGCTGCTCGACGCCCGCGGCTTCCGCGAAGCCGTCGAGGGCCTCACGCAGCCGTTTCGGGGCCAGCGCGTCGACAAGGTCGCGGGCATCGAAGCGCGCGGTCTGATCCTCGGCGGCGCCGTCGCGCTCGCGCTCGGCGCCGGCTTCGCGCCGGTTCGCAAGCGGGGCAAGCTGCCGTGGGCGACGATCGGGGAGGATTACGCGCTCGAGTACGGCACCGACCGCATCGAGATGCACCGCGACGCCGTGGCGCCCGGCGAGCGCGTGCTCCTGATCGACGATCTGGTGGCGACGGGGGGCACGGCCGAGGCGGCGATCCGCGTGATCGAGAAGCTCGGCGGCGGGATCGTGGGCTGCGCCTGCATCATCGACCTCCCCGATCTCGGCGGAAGTCGCCGCATCGCCGGGCTCGGACACCATCTAGTGTCGCTGGTCGCCTTCGAGGGCGAATAGCCGGGAGGCCTCTGGGTGTTGGTCGCAGGCGTGGCGCAGCGCACGATCCGCGTGGCGCACGATGGCGTCGCGGTCGAGATCATCGACCAGACGCGGCTGCCGTTCGAGCTGCGCATCGCGCGGCTCGCGAGCGTCGGGGAAGTCGCCGAAGCGATCGTGAGCATGCGCGTGCGCGGGGCGCCGCTGATCGGCGTCGCCGCGGCCTACGGCGTCTGGCTGGCGCTGCGCGAAGACGCTTCCGACGCGGCGCTCGAGTCCGCCTGCGGGCGCCTGCTCGCGACGCGCCCCACCGCCGTGAACCTCGCCTGGGCGCTCGCCGAGATGCGCGCGGCGCTCGCGGGCGTCGCGCCCGCGCAGCGCGCCGCCCGCGCGCTCGCGAAGGCGGCCGCGCTCGCCGACGCCGACGTCGCCACCTGCCGCGCAATCGGCGAACACGGCGCCCGGCTGATCGGCGACCTGGCGGCGCAGCGGGGCGGCGAGCCCGTGAACCTGCTCACCCACTGCAACGCCGGCTGGCTCGCGACGGTCGATTGGGGCACCGCGCTCGCCCCGGTCTACGTCGCCTTCGCGCGCGGGATTCCGCTCCACGTCTGGGTGTCGGAGACGCGTCCGCGCAACCAGGGCGCGAGCCTCACGGCCTGGGAGCTCGCCCAGCAGGGCGTGCCGCACACGGTCGTCGCCGACAGCGCCGCCGGGCACCTGTTGCAGCGCGGTCGCGTCGATCTGGTCCTCACCGGCAGCGACCGCACCACGGCGACCGGCGACGTCTGCAACAAGGTCGGGACCTATCAGAAGGCGCTCGCGGCGCGCGACAACGGCATCCCCTTCTACGTCGCGCTGCCGCATTCGACGATCGACTGGAGCCTCACGGACGGCGTCGCGCAGATTCCGATCGAGGAGCGATCCGCGGACGAGCTGCGGGTGGTCGCCGGGCGCGCGGCGAGCGGCGAGCGCGTCGAGGTCAGGGTCCTGCCGGACGCGACCCCGGCGCGGAACTTCGCCTTCGACGTCACCCCCGCGCGGCTGGTGACGGGCCTGATCACGGAACGCGGCGTGTGCAAGGCCTCTGCCGAAGGGCTGCTCTCGCTGTATCCCGAACGGCGCCGGGCCTCGTAGCCGTGGCGACGCTCTACGTGGTGGCGACGCCGATCGGGAACCTCGAGGACGTGACGCTGCGCGCGCTGCGCGTGCTGCGCGAAGTCGAGCTCGTGCTCGCGGAGGACACGCGCCGAACGCGCGTGCTGCTCGATCGCCACGGCATCGCAGCGCGGCCGCTGTCGCTGCACGCGCACAACGAAGCCGCACGCATCGCGCGCGTGCTCGACACCCTCGAGGCGGGCGGCCGCGTCGCGCTCGTGTCCGATGCCGGAACCCCGCTCGTCTCGGATCCGGGCGAGCGGTTGGTGGCCGCGGCGATCGCGGCCGGCCACACGGTCGAAGCCGTGCCCGGTCCTTCGGCCCTGCTCGCGGCGCTCGCGGTGGCGGGCTTGCCGACCGCGAGCTTCACGTTCGCGGGCTTCCTGCCGCGCCGCGCGGGCGAGCGCGACGCCTGGCTGCGGGCCTGGTGCGAGCGCCCGGAGACGCTCGTGCTGTTCGAGTCACCGCGGCGCGTGGCCGCGACGCTCGCGCGCATGGCGGAGCTTCTCGGCGACCGGCCCGCCTGTGTAGCCCGCGAGCTCACGAAGCTTCACGAGGAGGTGGCGCGCGGGACGCTGCTCGCGTTATCCAGAAAATTCGCGGCAGGCGCGCGGGGAGAGGTCACGATCGTCGTCGGCGGGCGCCCGCGGGAGACCGCGGCGGGCGACGGTCCGGATCTGGATGCCGCCCGGAATGCCGCGCGCAACGACGCCCTGAACGCGGAAATCGGCGCACAGCTCGCCGCGGGCGAGCCGACGCGCGCGATCGCGGCGCGGCTTTCGCTACAGTTCGGCGTTCCCCGGCGCGAGGTCTATGCGCGCGCGCTGGAGATCCGCGAGCGCGCGGACGCGCGCCCGCAGCGCGGCGATTGAGGGAGCCTTCGATGGAAGCGCCGCTCGGCTGGCGTCGCCAGCTGCTGTTCACCGCCATTCTCGTGGTCGTGGCACTGCTCTCCGTCGAGATCCCGCTCCAGCTCTACTACCGCTGGACCGCGGGGGAGTGGCTGTTCCGGCGCACGTTGCCCCCGATCTACGAGGCCGATCCGATTCGGTGTTACCGCGTGAAGCACGATCTCGACTACGTGCACCACACGAACGAATTCGCGATCCATCTCTACACGAACGCCCAGAGCTTCCGGACGGACGCCCGGCGCGAACCCGTGGCATTCGAGAAGCCGGTCGACGTCTACCGCGTGCTCTTCCTCGGCCCCTCGTTCACGTTCGGCTGGGGCAGCGATTACGAGCAGACCTACGCCGCGCGGATCGCGAGCGAACTGCGGGTGCCGGGCAAGCGGGTCGAGCTGCTGAACCTCGGCACGCCCGCGCAGCCGGTCGAACCTCAGCTGTGCTGGCTCGAGCAGGAGGGCTACCGCTATCGGCCGGATCTCGTCGTCGAGACCTCCTACGGCGACCACGTGGCCTCGATGCCGGCAGCCTGCCCGCGAGCGCTCAGCTGCCCGTTCGTCGAGGACTCGAGCTGTCTACTTCTCACGGCCCACTCCCCGCCAGCGCGCGATCGCGCTGGTGAAGAACCTGGGGGCCGTCTTCTACGGCTACTACCTGTACAACACGTTCGCAGGTGAAGGCCAGAAGCCGGGCGTGGGAACAGGCAAGGAACTGTACGGCACGGAGAGCGTGGCGGACGGCGCTCTCGCGGCGCTGGTTCAGGGGTACCAGGGCTTCGTCGATTTCGTGCGCGAGCGCGTCGGCCCCGCGACGCAGGTGGCATTCGTGCACATCCCGCTCAGCCTCCTGGTGCACGAAAGCGACCGCTCGCGCTGGAAACACATCATCGACGTCGAGCCCGAGGCGGCGCAAGCGCGCACGCGCGCCGAAATCGCCGCGCTGAAGGCGAGCGGCATCCAGGTCGCGGACATGCTCGATCCGTTGATCGAGCGGGGCGAGCGCGAGCGGCAGTTCTTCTGGCTCGACATCCACCTGACGCCGGCCGGAAACGCGACGGTCGCCGACGAGGCGCTGCCGATGCTGCAAGCCCTGGCGCTCGCGGACGGCGCGCCGCCGACGCGCGCGCCCGGGGCCGACGCGCGCTAGCGGCTAGTCCCCGAGCAGCGCGAGAAGCGCCGCCTCGTCGAGGATCTCGACGCCGAGCTCGCGCGCCTTCGCGAGCTTGCTGCCGGGATCCGCGCCGGCCACGAGGTAGTCGGTCTGCTTCGAGACGGAGGACGCGACGCGCCCGCCGCGGGCCTCGATGCGGCGCTTGGCTTCCAGGCGCGTCATGCCGGAGAGCCCGCCGGAGAGCACGAAGCTCTTGCCGAGCAGCGGGCCGCTCGGCGCCGCCGCGGGCTCGGCGCGCGGCCAGCGCACGCCGGCCTCGCGAAAGCGTCGCAGCTCGGCGACGTTGCGCGCGTCTGCGCAGAAGCGCGCGACGCTCTCCGCGATCGTCGGGCCCACGCCGGGCACCTCTTCGAGCTCCTCCTGCCTGGCTGCGAGCAGCGCGTCGAGGTCGCCGAAGCGGCGCGCGAGCAGCTCGGCCACGCCCTCGCCCACGTGCCGGATGCCGAGCGCGATCAGGAAGCGCGCGAACGTCGTCTCGCGCGCGCGTGCGAGATTCGCCTCCAGGTTCGCCGCCGACTTCTCGCCCATGCGCTCGAGGCCGGCGAGCGTGGCCGCATCGAGGCGGAACACGTCGGAGAGTCGCTTGACGATGCCGCGCTCGACGAGCTGGTCGATCAGCTTCTCGCCCAGGCCTTCGATGTCGAGCGCGCCACGGCTCGCGAGATGGCGCAGGTTGTTCTTGAGCTGCGCGGGGCAATCGAGGTTCGTGCAGCGCGTCACCGCCTCGCCCTCGAGGCGCACCGTCGGTGACGCACACACGGGGCAGCTCGCGGGGAGCACGAAGCGCTTCGCCCCGCGCCGGCGCCGCCCCGGAATCACCGCGACGATCTGCGGAATCACGTCGCCGGCGCGCTGCACGAGCACAGGGTCGCCCACACGCACGTCCTTGCGCTCGATCTCGTCCTGGTTGTGCAGCGACGCGCTCGAGACGCTGACGCCGCCGACGCGCACGGGCCGCAGGCGCGCCACCGGCGTGAGCGCGCCGGTGCGCCCGACCTGCACCTCGATGGCTTCGACGACCGTCGTCTCCTGCTGCGGCGGGAACTTCACGGCGATGGCCCAGCGCGGCGCGCGCGGGAGGTTGCCGAGCTCCTCCTGGAGCTCGAGCTCGTTCACCTTCGCCACCGTGCCGTCGATCTCGACCGGCAGCCCGCGCGCGCCTCGCGAGCAGACGCGCGTGATGGGCGACCACCGCGTCGATGTCGGGGCACAGCTCGCTCTCCTCGCTCACCACGAAGCCCCACGCGGCGAGCGTGCGCAGCACGGCCTGCTGGGTGCGCACGCCGGGCGGCACGCCTTCCGCGAGGGCGTAGGCGCGGAACTCGAGCGCGCGCAGTCGCGCACGGTCGACGTCGTGGAGCTGGCGCAGCGAGCCGGCGGCCGCGTTGCGCGGATTGGCGAAGGGCTCGAGCCCCTGCTCGAGGCGGCGCGCGTTCAGGCGCTCGAAGGCGACGATCGGCAGCACGACCTCCCCGCGCACCGAGACCCGCGCGGGCGGTCGCGGCTCGCCCGCCAGCGCGAGCGGAAGACTGGGGCACAGCTTCAGGTTCGCGGTCACGTCTTCGCCGACGCGCCCGTCACCGCGCGTCGCGCCCACTACGAGCAAGCCGTGCTCGTAGACGAGCTCGATGCTCGCGCCGTCGAGCTTCGGCTCGGCCAGGTACGCGAGCGACGACTCGCGGCCGAGCAACCGCCGGACGCGTTCGTCGAAGGCGCGCAGCTCGGCCTCGTCCATCGCGTTGTCGAGCGAGAGCATCGGCACGCCGTGCGGCACCGCGGCGAAGCCCTCGGCCGGCGCTGCGCCCACGCGCTGCGTGGGCGAGTCGGCGCGGCGCAGCTCGGGGTGCGCGGCCTCCAGCTCGCCGAGCTCGCGCAGCAGCCGGTCGTACTCGGCGTCGGAGATCTCGGGCTGGTCGTGGCTGTAGTAGAGCCGGTTGTGGCGGTTCAGCTCCGCGACGAGAAAATCGATGCGCTGGCGCGCGTCGTGGATCGTCATCGCGTCCCACCCGGCGCGTCAGGATACTCTCGTTCGCGAGTCGTGGAAGGATCATGCCGCTTGCGGTGATGTCCGGCGCTCTGCGCGCTCAAGACGCTACCCGGCTGCGCCGAAATCTCCGCTGGCGGCAGGAGGGGATCGCCATGGGCCACGAGCTGTCCGAGCTGTTCGGGATGCTGGGGTTCGGCGTCGGCCTGGCGGCGCTCTTTCAACGCGCCGGACAGTTGCTGCTGCTGCGACTCGGAGCGCGCAGCGGGCTTCCGCTGCAGTCCTCGGCCCGGACGCCCCGGCCGGGCGTCGAACTCGACCCGGAGCGCGCAGCCTCGCGCGCAGCGCGCGCGAGACGTCCCGATTCAACGGCCTGATCCCGCGAGCCTCGCGAGCCGTTCGTTGCGCGGCAGTCCCCGCTGGCGCCCCCGGAGCTCTGCCGGCGCTGCGGGCAGGCCGTGCGTGCGGCCTGGCGCGAGCGGCCCAAGAGTCTGTCCTCGAAAAGGGAATCAGCGTTAAAGCTGGCGCTCGGAAGCGGCGATGAGAGACGGGGATCCATGCGGATCGCCGCGATCGACGGGTTTCGGGCTGCGGCTGGTTGGACCGCGCAGAGGGGGCGATGGGCCAGGCCGCGGAACGCGAAGCGCCGGCGAATGCGTGCGAGGAGAGCCTCGCGCAGCTCGCCGATGCGCTCCCCGATGGGATCGCTGTGGTGCACGACGGGCGGATTGCCTGGGTGAACCCGGTGTTTGCCGAGCTCGCCGGCCGGCCGGAAGCCGCGGCCCTCACCGGTGCCCGCTTCAGCGATCTGTTCGCCGATGCTGGCCAGGGACTCCCGGAGCGCGGGCGCACGCGCCCGCTCGAATGCAGCCTGCGCCGCCCGAGCGGCGGGGAGCGGCGCGTGACCTGCCAGCTCGCGTGGCCCGATCTCGCGCCGGGCCGCGATGGCTGGCGCATCGCAGACGTGACGCAGCTGCGCTCGCTCGAACGCGAGCTGCTGCGCGCGAGCCAGGAGCTGCACCGCGCGAACCGCGAGCTGGCGTCGCTGCGCGAGGAGCTGCGCGCCGAGCGCGAGGGGCGCGAAGAGCTGCTGTCGGTCGTGAGCCACGAGCTGCGCACACCCGTGACGGTGATCGGCGGCTATAGCCGCCTGCTGCTCTCTGGCGACGCCGGCCCCGTGACGGATGAGCAGCGCCGCTTCCTGCTCGAGAGCGCGAAGAGCTGCCAGCGGCTCAACGAATTCATCCAGAAGCTGATCGAGGCCTCGCGCGAGAAGAAGGGCGGCGAGGTGCTCGAGCTCGGCAGTCACGCGCTCGCGCCCGTGATCGAAGCGGTGGTGGAGGGGCTGCTCCCGCTGGCGGCCGAGCGCGACTCGCGCCTGAGCGTCCACATCGATTCCGCGGCGGCCTACGCGCGCTTCGATCCGCTGCGCGTCGAGCAGATCCTCACCAACCTCGTGAACAACGCCATCCAGCACGGCGGCGCGAAGCTCTCGATCGAGATCGGGGCGCGCCTGCTGCCGACGCTCGTGGGGGGTCGCCGCTTCGTCGAGGTCAGCGTCGAGGACGACGGAGCGGGCGTCGCCGCGGAGCACCGCGAACGGATCTTCCAGCCGTGGATCCAGGTCAGCAGCGGCGGACGCGCCGGCGGCCTCGGTCTCGGGCTCGCGATCTGCCGCCGCCTGGTGGAAGCGCACGGTGGCACGATCTCGCTCGCCGAGCGGCCGGGCGGCGGCTGCCGATTCACGTTCACGCTGCCCGCGGCGGACCCCGCCCGGCGCGCGTCGGAGCGCTAGCCATGGCGCAAGCGCGCAGCCGTTCGGGGGCGAAGTCGGGCGAGCGCCGCGGCGACAAGCTCGCGCGCCCGCGCATTCTCGTCGTCGATGACGCCGAGGGCATCCGGACCTTCGTGGCCCATCTGCTCGAGCTGCGCGGCTTCGACGTCGATACCGCCGAGGACGGACGCAGCGCGCTCGCGCTGCTCGAGGGTGGCGCCGCGCCCGACGTCGTGCTGCTCGACGTGATGATGCCGGGGCAGGATGGCCTCGCGACGCTCGCGCGCATCCGCGCCGATCACCCCGAGGTGTCGGTCGTGATGCTCTCGGTGGTGGGCAAGACGGGAACCATCGTCGAGGCGATGCGCCTGGGCGCCGTCGACTACCTGAACAAGCCCTTCGAAGAAGCGGAGCTCGAAGCCACGCTCGCGAAGGTGCTCGAGCGCCGTTCGCTCGCGCACGAGCGGGAAGCGCTCGGCCAGGCGCAGGCTGCGTCGGGGGAGGCGATCACCTGGGCGAGCGCCGCCATGCAGCGCGTGAAGAGCCTGCTCGAGCAGGTGGCCGACACCAACGTCACGGTCCTGATCCAGGGTGAGAGCGGCTCGGGCAAGGAGGTCGTCGCGCGCACCCTGCACGCGGTCTCCTCGCGCTCGCACGAGCGCTTCGTCAAGGTCAATTGCGCCGCGCTGCCCGAAGATCTGCTCGAGAGCGAGCTGTTCGGCTACGAGAAGGGCGCCTTCACGGGGGCGGGAGCGCGCAAGCAGGGGAAGTTCGAGCAGGCGCACAAAGGCACGATCTTCCTCGACGAGATCGGTGAGATGAGCCAGGGCCTGCAAGCGAAGCTGCTCCAGGTGCTCCAGGACGGCCGCTTCTCGCGGCTCGGCGGCAACCAGGAGATCGCCGTCGACGTGCGCGTCGCGTGCGCCACCAACCGCAAGCTCGATGCCATGGTGCGCGAGGGCACGTTCCGCGAGGACCTCTTCTTCCGCCTCAACGTCGTCACCGTGACGCTTCCGCCGCTGCGCGAACGGCGCGAGGAGATTCCGACGCTCGTCGAGAACTTCCTGCGTTCGTTCGCGGCCCGCTACCGCAAGCCGCTGCCCCGCCTCTCCGATCGCCTGACGCGCGCGCTCGCGCGCTACGCGTTTCCGGGCAACGTGCGAGAGCTCGAGAACATGATGAAGCGCATCATCGTGCTCGAGAGCGAGGCGCAGATCCTCGACGAGGTGCTGCGTGCGGATCGCAGCGGGCGGACGCCCGGCAGCTCGCTCCTGCGCTTGATCGAGGAGATCGAGGCCACGGCGGGACAGATCCCGCTGCGCGAGGTGGGCCGGCGCGCGGCGCAGGAGGCGGAGCGCGAGACCATCGACCGCGTGCTCCATCACACGCAATGGAATCGCAAGCAGGCGGCCCGCCTGCTCGGCGTGAGCTACAAAACGCTGCTCCAGAAGATCCGCGACTGCGGACTCGAGCCTCTCTGAATCCGCTCCGACCCTGGCGGCGGGCGGCGGAATCGCGTAAGAACGGGTCTCCGCGCGGGCGAGAGGACGGCACGACCGGGTCCGAGATGTCGTTCGCCTTGTGGTACCACACCGTCCGCCCGCTGCGCGGACGCCAGATCCTCGCCCAGCTCCGCGCCCGCCTGGCCCGCTACACCGAAGATCCCGCGGCGTTCGCCGCGCGAACCGCTCCTGCGTATCCCGGAGCACGCCTGCGGCCGCGCGCTGCGTTCCTGCCGCCCGCCGCGCACGCGCAGGCGCGCGCCGACCTGCTCGCCGGCGAGTTCACGTTCCTGAACCGCCGCGAGTCGGTCGGTTTTCCGCCCCGCTGGAATGCGCTCGAGGCGCCGCGCTTGTGGCAATACAACCTTCACTACTTCGAGTATCTCTGGGATCTGGGCTGGGACGCTGCCCGCGCCGTCGCGCTCGATTGGATCGAACGGCATCGACTGGCCTCCGGCCAGACGGGCTGGGAGCCGTATCCGACTTCGCTGCGGCTCGTGAACTGGTGCGCGTACTTCTTCGCTGAGCACCGCGCGGAGGTGCTGGCGGACGCGGCGCTGCGCGACGCGCTGTGGGCCTCGATCTTCCTGCAGGCCGAGTGGCTCGCGCGCCATCTCGAAACGCACCTGCTCGGCAATCATCTGCTCGAGAACGGCGCCGCGCTGCTGCTTGCCGGGCGCTGCTTCGAGGGCGAGGAGGCCCTCCGCTGGGAGCGCAGCGGGCGCAGCGTGCTCGCCGCCGAGCTGCCCGAGCAGGTGCTCGACGACGGCGGACACTTCGAGCGCTCGCCGATGTATCAGCTGCGCGTCGCCTGGCTGCTGCTCGCGCTGCGCAACGCCGACGCGGACGCACTCGCGCCGCTCGTCGATGCGCCGCTCGCGGGGCTGCTGCGCGCGGCGTCGGCGCTGCGTCACCCGGACGGCGAGATCGCCTTGTTCAACGACGCCGCATTCGGCGTGTATCCCGTGCCACAGGCGCTGATCGAGGCGCACGAGCGCGTCACGGGACGCCCCGCCCCCGCGTCCCCTCCAGCCCGCGGCGGGTTTGCGTTGGCGCGCACCGGCTACTTCGGCGCGCAGGGCCAGGGCGGCGCCTACGTCGTGTGCGACGCGGGCCCGATCGGCCCCGACTACCAGCCCGGCCACGCCCACGGCGATCTGCTGTCGTTCGAGCTCTCGTTCGCCGGGCGGCGCGTCGTCACCGATTCCGGTGTCCACGGCTACGACGGCGACCCGTTGCGCGCCTGGTGCCGCTCGACGCACGCGCACAACACCGTCGAGATCGACGGGCAGAGCCAGTGCGAGTTCTGGTCGGTGTTCCGGGTCGCGCGGCGCGCGCGCCCGCACGACGTGCGCTTCGAGGCGCGGGCCGACGGCTTTCGGCTCGCGGCCTGGCACGACGGCTACGAAAGGCTCGCGGGACGCCCGCGCCACGCGCGCCGCTTCGCCTGGCACGAGCGCGGCGTGCTGCTCGTGAAGGACGAGGTCACGAGCACCCGCAGCGTGACGGCGCGCTCGCGGCTGCACCTGCATCCGGATTGCGTCGTGGAGCGGCTCGCGGGCCCGGCGGCTCGGATCCGCCACCCGGGCGGCGTGTTCCAGGTGCGCTTCGCAGGCCCGGGCGAGATCGCGCTCGAAGCGTCCAGCTACTGTCCCGAGTTCGGCGTCCGGCGCGAGCGCACGGCGCTGTGCTTCGCGGCCACGGGCGAGCGGCTCGCGTTCGGCTTCTGCATCGCGAATACGGATGCGGAGATCGGGTACGATCTCGCCTCGGGGGCCGATATTTCCGGCGAGCAGGTTCCGTGGTGAAGCTCGATTCCCGCCGTGCGGGCGCCCGCCGCCGGACCCGTTGATGCGCATCCTGTTCCTGACGCACTACTTCCACCCCGAGGGCAACGCGCCGGCCACGCGCGTCTACGAGATGTGCCGTCGCTTCGTGAAGCTCGGCTTCGAGGTCGACGTCGTGACCGGCGCGCCGAACGTGCCGAGCGGCGTCGTCTACCCGGGCTACCGCAACCGCTGGCGCTCCCGCGAGGTCGTCGAGGGCATCCAGACGCTGCGCGTCTGGACCTACGTGGCGCCCAACAAGGGGACCGTGCGCCGGATCCTCAACTATCTCTCCTTCTGTGCGACGGCCACGCTGGCGGGGCTCGGCGCGCGGCGGCCGGATCTCGTGATCGCCACCTCGCCGCAGTTCTTCTGCGGCTGGGCGGGGGTCTTCGTGAGCCGGCTGCGCCGCATCCCCTTCGTGCTCGAGATCCGCGACCTCTGGCCCGAATCGATCGCGGCGGTCGGCGCCATGCGCAGCTCCTGGCTGCTGCGCGCGCTCGGCTGGCTCGAGCAACGCATGTACGCGGCGGCGACGCGCATCGTCACCGTCGGGCGCGGCTACCAGCAGCAGCTCGAGGCGCGCGGCGTTCCCGCCGACCGCATCTCGGTGATTCCCAACGGCGTGGACCTCGGCATGTTCGATCCGGCCGCCGACGGCTCGGATCTGCGCGCGCGCTTCGCCCCGAACGGCGAGTTCCTGTGCTCGTACGTCGGCACGATCGGCATGGGTTGCGGCCTCGCGGTCGTGCTGCGCGCCGCGGAGCGGCTGCGCGAGATCGGGCGCCGCGACGTGGTGTTCCTGCTCGTGGGCGACGGCGCCGTGCGGGAAGAGCTCGAGCGCGAGGCGCGCGCGGCCGGGCTCGACCGCATCGTCTTCACGGGCCGCCTGCCGAAGGCCGACATGCCCCGGGTGCTCGCCGCGAGCGACGCCTGCCTCGTGCACCTCGCGCGCCGCGAGCTGTTTCGCAGCGTGATGCCCTCAAAAATTTTTGAGGCGGCGGCGATGGCGAAGCCGATCCTGCTCGGTGTCGAGGGCTTCGCCGCCGAGGTCGTCGCGCAGGCCGGAGCCGGGATCTGCATCGAGCCCGAGAACGCCGCGCAGCTGGTCGATGCGGTGCTGCGCCTGGCCTCCGATCGCGAGCTCGCACGCCGCCTCGGCCGCGCGGGCAGCGAGCGCATCGCGAGGGCCTACGACTACTCCGAGCTGGCGCGCGAGTACGCCGCGCTGATCCGCGGCGTGCTGGCGGCGGAGGCGCGTCCGTGAAGATCGTGAACGTGGTGGGCGCGCGCCCGAACCTGATGAAGGTCGCTCCGCTGATGGAGGCCTTCGCCGAGCGCCCGGGGATCGAAGCGTTGCTCGTGCACACGGGCCAGCACTACGACGCGAACATGAGCGACCTGTTCTTCCGGCAGCTCGGCATCCCGGAGCCCGATCTGAACCTAGGCGTCGGCAGCGGCTCGCACGCGGTCCAGACGGCCGAGATCATGAAGGGCTTCGAGCCCGTGCTGATCGAGCACCGGCCGGACGCCGTGCTCGTCGTGGGCGACGTGAACAGCACGATCGCCTGCGGCCTGGTCGCGGTGAAGCTGGGCATCGCGCTCGTGCACGTCGAAGCCGGGCTGCGCAGCTTCGATCGCAGCATGCCCGAAGAGATCAACCGGGTCCTCACGGACGCGATCAGCGACGTGCTGTTCTGCACCGAAGCGAGCGGCGTCGCGAATCTGAAGCGCGAAGGCGTCGCCGACGCGAAGATCCATCAGGTCGGCAACGTCATGATCGACACGCTGATGAAACACCGCTCGCGCGCCGAGGCGTCGCCGATCCTGGGGCAGCTCGGGCTCGAGCCGCGAGGCTACGCCGTCCTCACCCTGCACCGGCCGTCGAACGTCGACGACCCGGAGACGCTCGCGGGCATCCTCGACGCCCTCGAGGTCGTGGCGCGCGACATGCCGCTGGTGTTTCCCGCGCACCCCCGCACGCGCGAAAAGATGCGCGCTTTCGGGCTCGACGCCCGCCTCGCGCGCCTGCCTGGCTTGCGCCTGATCGAGCCGGCCGGCTATCTCGACTTCCTGAAGCTGATGGCGTCGGCGCGGCTGGTGCTGACGGATTCCGGCGGCATCCAGGAGGAGACCACGATCCTCGGGGTTCCGTGCCTCACGCTGCGCGACAACACGGAGCGGCCCGTCACCGTCGAGCTCGGCACCAACCAGCTCGTCGGGCGCGACCCGCAGCGGATTCTCGCCGCCTACCGCAAGCTCCAGGCCGGCGCTGGCCCGCCGGGCCGCATGCCGCCCGGCTGGGATGGCCGCGCGGCGGGCCGCATCGTCGACGTGCTGGAGCGGGCGCTTTGAGCCAGGGCGCGAGCCAACCCGCCGGGTCGATCCGCGCGGAGTCCCCCGCGCCCGATCTCGAGCTCTCGGTGCTGATGCCGTGCCTCGACGAGGCGGAGACGCTCGCGACCTGCATCGGGAAGGCGCGCAGCGCGCTGGTCGCGCATGGCATCAGGGGCGAGATCATCGTCGCCGACAACGGCAGCCGCGACGGCTCGCAGGAGATTGCGCAGCGGGAAGGAGCGCGCCTGGTCGCCGTGGAGACGCGCGGCTATGGCGCGGCCCTGATGGGGGGAATCCGCGCTGCGCGGGGGCGCTTCGTGATCATGGCCGACGCCGACGACAGCTACGATTTCACGGCGCTGATGCCCTTCGTCACGAAACTGCGCGAGGGCTACGACCTCGTGATGGGGAATCGCTTCCAGGGCGGAATCCGCCCCGGAGCCATGCCGCCTCTGCACCGCTACCTCGGCAATCCGCTGCTGACCGGCATGGGGCGCCTGTTCTTCGGCAGCCCTTGCGGGGACGCCCACTGTGGCATGCGCGGCTTTCGCCGCGAGGCGGCGCTCGCGATGGATCTCCAGACCACGGGCATGGAGTTCGCCTCGGAGATGGTCGTGAAGGCGACGCTGCTCGGTCTGCGCGTGACCGAGGTGCCGACGACGCTCTCGCCCGCTGGCCGCCACCGCCCTCCGCACCTGCGCAGCTGGCGCGACGGCTGGCGCCATCTGCGCTTCCTGCTGCTCTTCAGTCCGCGCTGGCTGTTTCTCTACCCCGGGGCGCTGCTCATGCTCATCGGGCTCGCCACCGGAGCTTGGATTCTTCCGGGACCCCGTACCATCGGAGGCGTCTCGTTCGACGTTCACACGCTCACGTATGCCGCCGCCGCCGTGCTGATCGGCTTCCAGTCGATCGCCTTCGCCGTCTTCAGCAAGGTCTTCGCGATCAACGAGGGTCTGCTTCCCGAGGATCCGCGCTTTCACAAGCTCTTCACCACGATCACGCTCGAGGTGGGCCTATTGGTGGGCGTCGGGTTCGTCGCGGCCGGTCTCGCGGCGTCCGTCTGGGCGCTTTCGGACTGGGGGGCCGCATCGTTCGGCGAGCTCGATCCGACCCAGATGCTGCGCGTCATCATCCCGGCGACGCTCGCACTGGCGCTCGGCTGCCAGATCATTCTGACGAGCTTCTTCCTCAGCGTGCTCGGGCTCGGGCGCCAGCGGCGGGCCGAACGATGAAGGCGTTCGACCACTGGCTCCAGCGCCAGCGCATCGCGAAGGCCGCACCCTGGATCCCGCACGGCTCGCGCGTGCTCGACATCGGCTGCGCGGACGGCGCGCTGTTCCACCAATTGGGCGACCGGATCCGCGCCGGGGTGGGCATCGATTCCGACCTCGCTCAGCGCACCGTGCACGAGCGCTACGAGCTGATCCCCGGCACGTTCCCCGAGGCCCTCGCGCAGTGCGAGCCTTTCGACACGATCACCTTGCTCGCCGTCCTCGAGCACGTGCCGCTGGAGCGACAGGCCGACCTGGCGCGAGCTTGCGCGCGCCAGCTCGCGCCGGGGGGACATCTCGTGATCACCGCACCGGGGCCGCTGGTCGATCCGATCCTGGACGCGCTCAAGTTCCTGCGCGTCATCGACGGGATGGCGCTCGAAGAGCACTATGGCTTCGAACCGTCCGACACGCCGAAGATCTTCGAAGCGCATGGCTTCGAGCTCGTGAAGGCGCGCCGCTTCCAGCTGGGGCTCAATCACCTCTTCGTGTTCCGGCGCCGGGCTCCGTGAGCAGGGATTCGATGCGCTGCGCCGCCTCGCGCAGGTCCTCGACGACGTGATCCGGCCGGGCAACGCCTTGCGCGAGCGTCGCCGCGCCGTGGCCCGTGCGCACGAGCAGGCTCGTGGCGCCGAGCGCGCGGCCGAGTGCGACGTCGCTCGCCATGTCGCCGATCACGAACGCGCGGGCCGGCTCGAAGCCGAGCTCCGCGGCCGCGCGCAGGACCAGGCCCGGGCGCGGCTTGCGGCAGGCGCAGCGCTCGTCCGGATGGTGGGGACACACGAAGATGCCGTCGAGCTCGACCCCCTCGGCGCGCAGCTCCCGTAGCAGTCGCTCGTGGATCTCGGCCAGCCGCGCGGCGTCGAAGAAGCCGCGCCCGATGCCGCTCTGGTTGGTGACGAGCACGAGCCCGAGGCCGCGGGCGGCCAGCCGCCGCAGGCCTTCCGCGGCGCCCGCGATCAGCTCGACCTGGTCGGGATCCGAGAGGTAGTGCTTCTCGACGATCAACGTGCCGTCGCGATCGAGCAGCACGAAGCGTCGCGAGCTCATGCGCTGGGCTCCCGGATGAGGCGAGCGCGCAGCATACGGTCGGGTCTTGCGTGCGTCCAGCACGCGCGTGCGTGTGCAACTTCCGAGCGGCGGTAGACTGGGTCGCGCGGCGAGGTGTACGCTCTCGCCCTCGCAACGGACGCGGGAGTGCCATGCGGATCCTGGTTACCGGCGGCGCCGGGTTCATCGGCTCGCACACGGTCGACGCGCTGATCGCGCGCGGCCATCGGGTGCGCATCCTCGACAGCCTCGAGAAGCCGGTGCACCTGCACGGCAAGCCCGCCTACCTGAACCCCGCCGCGGAGTTCGTGCTGGGCGACGTCACGCGCCGCGAGGACTGGGTCGCGGCGCTCGCGGGTGTCGAGGCGGTGTTCCACTTCGCGGCCTACCAGGACTACCTCCCGGACTTCAGCAAGTTCTTCCGCGTGAACGCGGTGGGGACGGCGCTGCTCTACGAGCTGCTGGTGGAGCTGAAGCTGCCCGTGCGCAAGGTCGTGGTGGCCTCCTCACAGGCCGTCTACGGCGAGGGGCGCCACCGCTGCCCCGACGGCCGCGTGGTCTACCCCGGACTGCGCAGCGAAGAGCGCCTGCGCGCCGGGCGCTTCGAGGTCCCCTGCCCGGACGGCCAGGGCGAGACGCAGTGGCTGCCGACCGACGAAACCGTCGTGAACCCGCAGAACCAGTACGCCCTCTCGAAGCACGCGCAGGAACAGATCGCGCTCCAGCTCGGCAAGCGCTATGGCATCCCGTCGGTCGGCATGCGCTACTCGATCGTGCAGGGCCCGCGCCAGTCGTTCTGGAACGCCTACTCGGGTGCGTGTCGCGTCTTCTGTCTCTCCTTTCACGTCGGCCGCGTGCCGCCGATCTACGAGGACGGGCTCCAGGTACGGGATTTCGTGAACGTGCACGACGTCGTCGATGCCAACCTGCGCGTGCTGGAAGACCCGCGCGCCGACGGCCAGGCCTTCAACGTCGGCGGCGGAAGGGCATACAGCGTGGCCGAGTTCGCCGGCATCGTGGCGAAGGCCTTCGGCCGCGACTTCGACGCGAAACCGTCCGGCGCCTACCGCTTCGGGGACACGCGCCACATCGTCTCGGACGTCACGAAGCTCCGCGCGCTCGGCTGGGAGCCGAAGCGCACGCCGGCCGACAGCGTGGCCGAGTACGTCGCGTGGCTGCGGGCGCAGGGCGACATCGAAGACATCCTCGCCTTCGCCGAGAAGCAGATGAAGGCGATGGGCGTGGTGCGCGCGGTGGCGGGATGATCGTCACGCAGACGCCGCTGCGGATCTCCTTCGCCGGGGGCGGCACCGATCTCGCGGCGTACTACGCGCGCAACGAGGGCTACGTCGTCTCGTCCGCAATCGACAAGTTCGCGTACGTGATCGTCAAAGAAAGATTCGACGACGAGATCTACCTCAACTACATGCGCAAGGAGATCCGCTCGGACGTGGCCTCCATCGAGCACGGGCTGATCCGCGAGGCGATGCGCATGGCGGGCGTCGAGCGCGGCGTCGAGGTGACGCTGCTCTCGGACATCCCTTCCGAAGGCTCGGGCCTCGGCTCATCCAGCAGCTTCACGGTGGGCCTCCTGAACGCGTTCTACGCCTACCGGGGCGAACAGGTGACAGCCGAGCGGCTCGCGAGCGAGGCCTGCGAGATCGAGATCGAGCGCCTCGGCAAGCCGATCGGCAAGCAGGATCAATACATCGCCGCCTACGGCGGCCTGCGCAGCTTCCGCTTCCACAGCGATGGACGGGTCGACGTGAAGGCGCTGCCGTTCCCGGGCGACAAGCTGCGCGAGCTCTCCGCCCGCCTGCACCTGTTCTTCACCGGCAAGACGCGCCAGGCCGATGCGATCCTCTCCGAGCAGACGAGCCGGACCGGAGACCGCCTCGCCGAGCTCGACGCGATCAAGCAGCTGGCCCTCGATCTCGAGCCCGCGCTCGCGGCTCGCGACTTCGATCGGCTCGGCGCCATCCTGCACGAGAACTGGGAACTCAAACGCAAGCTTGCCAGCGGGATCAGCAACGACGCGATCGAAGAAATGTACGCGCGCGCGCGGGCGAGCGGCGCGCTCGGCGGTAAGATCTGCGGCGCGGGCGGTGGGGGCTTCCTGCTCGTCTACTGCGCGCCGGAGCGCCAGGAGCGGCTCGCCAAGGCGATGCACGACTACCGCATGCTGCCGTTCGCCCTCGAGCGCGACGGCAGCAAGGTGATCTTCAACTATCGAAGGGAAGTCTGGAAATGAAGGGATACCCCAGCTACGCGTCGCCGAAGGCGTATCTCGAGCGGGTGCGCGACCTGCTCGGCGGGCTGGCCGAGCCGAGCGAACGCCTGATCGAGACGCTCTTCGAGGCCTTCGAGGAGGGAGCGAACGATTCTTCCTCGTGGGCAATGGCGGCAGCGGCGTCAGCGGCATCCCACTTCGGCCAGGATCTCGCCAAGGGAACGCTCTCGTCGATGCAGGCGAAGCGACGCTTCCGCGTGATCCCGCTGACCGACAACATCGGCTTCATCACGGCGCTCGCGAACGATGAAGGCTACGAGTCGATCTTCGAGCAGCAGCTGCGCAACCTCGCGCGGCGCGGCGACGTGCTGATCGCGATCAGCGGCTCCGGCAATTCGCCGAACGTGTTGCGAGCCGTCGAGTACGCCGCTCGATCGGCATGAAGATCGATCGGCGTCACGGGCTTCGATGGCGGCAAGTTGCGCGCGCTCGCGGACGCGAGCGTGCACGTGCCGATCGAAGACATGGGCATGACCGAGGCGCTGCACGGCGTCATCTTTCACCTGGTGATGGCGCAGCTGCGCACGAAGCTCGCGCGGGCCGAAGCCGCGGCCCGATAGCCGGGAAGTGAGCCGGAGGTCGATCGCGTGACCGGGCGCCCGGGCATGATGCAGCTTGCCGGCCTCGGGAATGCTCACCCGCGCCTCGTGCACCAGCTCCCGGTTCCGATCGCCGTGGCAGGTCGTCTCGCGCTGGCGATCGTCAACCTGTTCGCGCTCGCGCGACCGATTCGGCAGCCGCGCGTGGCTGGAGGGGCCCGCCTCTGACGACGCGTTCTACTATTTCTCGATCGCCAGGAATCTGCCGCCCGGAGAGGGGCTCACGGCTAGCGCCGGCCTCCCGACCAATGGGTTCCAGCCGCTTTACCTCGGGGTGTCGTACCTCGCCGGACAGGCCGTGGCATGGGACTCCGGAAACCTGCCGGCCGCGATGTACTTCCTGAACTGGCTCGGTCTCTCGGGGTCGGTTTCTTCTTCGCCTACCGCATCGGTCGGCTGGTCCTACCCGAGCAGCGGGCGCCACGTCGCTGCTTCCCGTCGTCGCCTGGTGGCCTTCACCCCGGCGCTACGGCTCACGACGAACGGCATGGAGACCGCCTTCGTCCTGACCGCCTGGAGCGGCACCTCCTGTGCTTCCTCCGCTGGCACATGCAGCCTCGGTCGCTGCTTCGCGCGACCTTGCTCGGCTGGCGCTGGGTCTCGCTTCCTCGTCCGCAACGATGCGTTCGCCCTGATCAGCGCCGTCGGGGTGTACATGCTGGTCACGCTGGCCCGCGGCCCGGGACCCCTGCCGAAGCAACTCGCCCCCCTCGCTCTCACCGCGGGTGTGACCGCGCTACTGGCCGCGCCGTGGCTGATCTCGAACCTGGTGCGCTTCGGCCAGCTGGTGCCTCAGAGCGGGGCGGCCGAGGCGATTGGCGGCCTGTATGACGCGGGTCGCCTCAAGCAGGTCGTCGCGGTCGTGCTCGCACTCGCGCGCAACCTTTGCCCGCTCCCGCTGCCCCACTCGACAGGGTCCCCGCGGTCGCCCGCACCGTGAGCGGCGTGCATCCTGCTGGTCCTCTTCCTTGCGTGGGTGGTCGCGAGCTCGACGGCGCGCGAGCCGGTGCGCAGGGTCGCGCCGGATTCGGTGGTGCTGGCTGCTGCCTGCGGGTTTCTGGCCGTGATTTATGCCGCGGTGTTGGGCGCCGCCGCACCATGTGCATTCGCTGGCTGGCTCCGCTCTGTGTGCTGGGATTCCTGGCGCTCACCGTATGGGCAGGCCACATTTCCGGCCGAGCGGCAGCGATCCTCACGATCGTCCTGCTCGCCGGCGCGCTATCGCGCGCGGTCGTCGACGCGCGCCGAAGTACCATCGACCAACACCTGGGCCATCGCAGCAGTTCGCGTTGGCCCATCGAGGCCAGGGGCCGATTGGCACG
>CAWAXD010000009.1:0-82917 GCA_963785985.1 uncultured delta proteobacterium
ATCGGCGGGAGCGCCGCCCTGGACTGAGAGGGGCTCGTCTGAGACGCCGAAGCGCTCATGCGATGACTCCAATTCGCGAGGCTCGGAACCGTTCGAACCGCCCATTGAAGAGCACCGCGATGACAAGAAGGATGCCCGTGATGGCCTGATATACCGTCCCGCCCGCGCCGATCGCAATGAGCCCGGGTTGGAGACTAGAGACTAGGACCGCGCCGATGACAGTGCCGAGGATCGTCCCCCGTGCCCCATACAGGGAAGTTCCACCAACGACAACAGCGACGATCGCCAAAAGATTGTAGTCATAACCAAAAGAACCGGAGACAGTCGTCAGACGCGCAAACACGCAACATCCAGCGAACCCAGCAAGTGCTGAGCAAAGCACGAATAGGCTCATCTTGACCCGCCTGGTTGGGACACCCATGGATCGGGCGACATCACCCCTTCCACCGCTGGCAAAGGTCCAGTTACCGAAGCGCGTCCGACCTAGGACGAACCAGAAGAAGGTGACGATCAAAACGGTCCAGAAAAGTTGCATCGTTACGGCGGTGTTGAAGATCTTGCCAGCAAGGATCGTGGTCATGAATGCCTTCCGGCATCTGCGTCGACTTGCCTAGGGTGAGAAGTTGATTCGCGTCTCCACCGCGACATGGTCGACGCCGCCGAGGCGCCGAGGATCAGCGCCTTTTGCCCGGACATGCAGCCGCCCGATCTCGACCACCGACATCCATGCCGTCACGCCGGCCACCGGCAGCGCGCCCGCAACGTCGAACGGAAGCTGGGAGGGCAGGGCGCAGAGCTGATCGGCGCGCACGAAGACGGCGTCCGCATACGAGCCGCGCTGCCGGCGCGCGAAATCGGTGCCCCCGACGACGCGTTCTCCCACGCGCACGTCGCGAACCTCCGCTCCCACCGCGTCCACGATGCCCGCAAAATCGACGCCGACGACGACGGGAGGCGGCGGTCCGATCAGACGCGCCGCGATCCGCAGTGGGCCGCTCTCGCGCAGCTTCCAGTCGACCGGGTTCACGCCGATCGCCTTCACGGCGACGCGCACCTGATCGGCGCCCGGCTCGGGCGTCGGCAGCTCGAGCATCACGAGCGGCTCCGCCCGTCGCCACGACCGCTGCGCCATCAGCTTCATGCGACCCCCCCCGGCGAGCGTCGAAGCCTCGCCCCAATGCTGGTTGCCGGCGAGACTAGGGGATGCCGGCTCGGCCGTGCTGCACGGCCGACCGCGGAATCCTACTTCCGCATTTGTGGAACCGTTTTTCCCTCTGCGAGCGCTCGCCGGCCTTCGAGATTCTGGGTCCGCCGGTCGGACCAGATTCAAGTATCCGGATTTACGGTTGTTTATTGGATTGCTTTTTTAGGGCTCAAAACTGAAGAATAGGTCTGTAAATTGCAGGCTCACGCGATGGGAACCGGGATATCCGTCTGCTCACCGCCGCTCGGCAACTCTCAGCGCGGTTCGAGCTTCGACTGAAATCGCGGAGCCCAGCCCGGGATCTGGGACCCGGGATGGCTGTTCTGGGACGCTCTGGGAAGCGCGTTCCGGGAGGAACTGGGAGCTGGTTTCGGGCCGCGGCCTGGGACAGCGCCCGCGAGAAGGGGATGAAATGAGCTCACGCGGTCGAATCCTGTTGTTGCCGCTGCTGACGTTGTTCGCCTCGCTGATCGTGAGCCAGGCGGCCTTCGCGACGAACACGTACACGAACTACCTGGGTACGAGCGTCAGCTTCACGAACATCCAGGAGACGTCGAGTCTCGGCGACCTCGAGCTGCCTCCGAGCTCGACGGGAACGTGTTGCTTCGGCGCTCCGACGGGCGCTGGCGATGCTCTGCTCTTCTTCCCGACGAACTTCGTGGCGCAGACTTCCGGCGCGGGTGGCTATGACGGAACGGGCGCGCAGCTCCAGACGCTGATCACGGCGACGGGGCTGGGCGCGACGATCAATCAGATCAACCTCAAGGAGTTCGGCGATGCGACGTTGATCGGACCTGCGAGCGCTGGGACGGGCGTCTTCGCGGGGATGTCGGGATTCGTGACGGTTCTCGAGGTGAACGGCGTCTCGGTGACGCCGACCGTCATTTCGTTCAATGCCGCCGGTCCGAACCCGTTTGGCGTCACGGGGGCCTTCACGCCTGGCGCGCTGGGGTCGTCTGGGCTCGATCGCAATAGCAACCCCGGCACCACGATCTGGAACGGCCAGGTCAGCCTCGACATCGCGTCGATCGTTGCGAACGCGACCAAGGTCCAGCTCTCCTTCGACAACGACCTCTACGCGTACACGGAATTCGCGGGGAACTCGGCGAAGATCCAGAAGAAGGTCGTCGACGGCCCCGCGATCATCATCGAAGTGATTCCCGAGCCGGGGACGTTTGCGCTGCTGGGCGGCGGTCTTCTGGCCCTGGCGATTCGAGCGCGCAGCCGACGGGCCTGACCCGGGGGGCCGGGCCCATTCAGGCTGCGCGGAGCGAATCGTTCGGCGCCCAAAGAAAGTCGTGGATTTCCTGACGGGGCAGACGGCATGATAGGCCGATCTGCCCCGTGTCATAAGGTGGAACCCTCGCGCTAAGGAGCCCCCGTGCAGACCTCTCACCTCCGAGCTGCCCTCGTCCTCCTGTCGCTTTTCGTTTCGTCCTCGGCAATGGCCACCGTGAATCACGGCAACTTCCTGGGCACGAGCGTCGACTTCATCGCCGTGTCGGAGACGACCACCAGCGCGGGCGACGCCGAGCCGCTCTGGGGGCCGCCGACACTCGGAGGCCTCGGCGATCAGCTGCTGTTCTTCCCGCCGAATTTCACGTCGGCCTGCAGTTCGGCGCTGGGCCTGAACGACGTGACCTCGTCGGATCTCACGACGGACATCACGGCCCACCCGGGCGGGCACATCGACACGATCATGCTCGCCGAGAACGGCGACGTCACGCTGACCAAGCTCCCGCCCTTCGGCGATGCAACGACCAATGCGCAGGCGGCCTTGAGCGGCACGGTGACGGTGACACAGACTGTGAGCGGACCGATCGCGCCGGTCGTGATTCCCTTCACGGGCACGTTCACGCCCACGGGCAGCTTCGCGCTGCCGACGGATTTCGGCACCAAGACGTGGTCCGGAAACATTTCGATCAACGTATCGGCGTCGGTGGCCAACGCGACGGTCGCCACGCTGACCCTCAACAACAACCTCTCCACCCACTGCGGTGTCGGAAACACCAGCGCGAAGATCCAGAAGAAGGTGGTGAGCGGTCCCTCGGTCGCCATTCTCGTCAACCCGCTCCTGTGCAACCTCCAGCTCGACAAGACCTGCTGCGTCACGCAGCCGGTGCTGCCCGATCTCGACGACTGCGAGGGCGAGCTCGAGCACATCGACTTCGAGTACACGGGCGACGACTGCTCGCACACGTCCAACCACCAGGGCGGCAAGTGCGAGTGCGACGGTCGCCGCAAGATGGGTGACGACGTCGACCTCGAGGTCGAGACCTCCGGCGTCGCCTCGACGCACACCACCCTCCACAAGGGCGACCGCTTCGGGCTCTCGCCCAGCAGCAGCGGCGGGCACTTCGGGAAGTCGACGCGGATCCACGTTTCCGACGGCTGGTGGCGCCACCAGCACATGAAGTTCGACAGCTCCTGCGATCGCGCGCTCAAGTGCGGCGATCACTTCGGCGCCTTCAAGGTCGTCGGCATCGACAGCACGCTCGGCGGTCATCATGACTGCGACGCCCCGCCGCCGGAGCCCGAGTGCGTCTCGTCGGGGGATCCGGTCGGGACGGGCTGCGACGGCAAGGTCGTGGACATGGTCTTCGAGTACCACGGCCAGGCCTGCCAGAACCCGCTGCCGAACCCGCAGGGCGGTTACGCGAGTTGCTCCGGCGACGCCACCGGTGCGACACCCGTCGGCGTCGTGTACACGGGTCCCTACGCGTACAAGCAGAAGATCTCCCCGGCCAGCGGCATCAAGGACGGCGATCGCTTCCGCGTGACGTCGACCTCGACGGGCGGCTGCCAGGAGCTCCAGACCTACAAGATCACGGACTCGAGCGGCGTGCGGCAGACGCTCTCCTTCAAGGTCTCGTGCAGCAAGCCGCTCGCGCTCGGTGACGAGTTCGGCAGCCTGAAGCTCGTCGAGTTCACGACGGCGACCGGCTTCCACGCGGCTCTCGGCGGTCCGCAAGGACCGTTCGACGCCTGTGAGGTGCCGCTGGCGCCGCCCGGCCCGCACTGCACGAGCAGTCTCGAGAGCCTGACACTCGTCTACATCGGCGACTACCTCGGCGCGGGCTGCACCGTCAGCAACCCCCAGGGCGGCCCCGGCGCCTGCTGGGGCGTCGCGGATCCGGGGGATCCGGTCTCGGTCAGCGTCGGCTCCGGCCTCTCGGCCACTCCGACGACACAGATCGAGTTCGGCGACCTCGTGAACATCGAGGCGACCAACGGTGATCTGCCGGACTTCACGAACCTCAGCGTGAGCGGCGCGGGCGGCAGCCAGAGCATCCAGATCAAGACCTCGTGCTCGAAGCCGCTCTCGCTCGGCGATCGCTTCGGCTCCTTCGTGGTCTTCGGCATGGATCGCGAGGAAGAGGGCCCGATCAGCCTCGGCGGCAACGTCCAGTACCAGTACAAGGTCACGAACCCGAACACGTCGACGGTGCAGAACGTGGCGGTCACGGACGATCACCTCGGCGTGATCACGAGCGGCCAGACGATTCCGCCGGGTGGCAGCGTCACCTTCAAGAAGACGGCGACGCTCTACGGCACGACGACCAACGTGGCGACCGCGACGGGCGACGTCGCGGGCGACATCTGCGAGGCCGGTTCGGACACCGTGACGATCGGCGTGCGCGCACCGATGCAGGGGGCGTTCACCTGCTCGGCGCCGATCGGCGAGCTCACGCTGATCTGGAACGGCGCGCAGACCGTCGACGTCAAGCTGTGGACCGGCACGCCGAACATGAGCACGCTGGTGCACATCTACGACGACGTCGCTCCGGGTGATGCCATCACCGCCAACGGATTCGGTACGGGCACGCCGGCGCTCGAGATCTTCGACAGCACGGGCACGGTGAAGCTCGGAGAATCCGAGTTCGACATCACGTGCAACGACACGGCGATGAACGGCATCGACGACTGCGGCGCCCACAACGGGAACCTCAAGGCCAACTTCTCGAACCTGAACAACGATTGGCTGCTCGAGGGCATGAAGGACAGCAACGAGACGCTCGCGTGCACGCCCGGCCTGGTGCCGAATCCGCCCTCGTGCGGCTTCGGTCCGGAGCTGGTCGTGCTGATGCCCGGCCTGATGTGGCTGCACCGCCGGCGCCTGCGCAAGCAGGCCTAGCGGGAGGCATTCGCCGCATCGCTCGATCTCGCGACGCCCCGACCGGGAAATCCGGTCGGGGCGTTTGCGTTTCGAGCGCAGGGCCGACGCCGCACGATCGCGGCTATCCTGTGCGCGCCCCAGCCACGGAGACCGACTGCGCGTGCTTCCCTACATCGAATACCCGGCGCTCGATCTCGGCTCCTATCGGCTCGGTGCATTCCCGGTTCTGGTGGGAGCCGCCATCGTCACGCAGTTCCAGATCGTGATGCGCCGGGCCCCGCTGGTCGGGATCGATCGCAGGACGGCGTCCTCGCTCCTCGGGTGGGCGATTTTTCTCGGGATCGTAGGCGCGCACGTCTTCGACGTGCTCGCCTACAACCCGGAGCGGCTGCGCGCCAACCCGCTCGAGCTGTTCCGCATCTGGGGCGGGATCTCGTCGTTCGGCGGCATGCTCGGCGGACTGCTCGGCCTCTACGTCGTGATGCGCCGCAAGCAGATGTCGGGCCGCGACATGCTGCGCTTCGTCGACTGCCTGATCTTCGCGCTGCCCTTCACGCTCGCGGTCGGGCGCCTGGGCTGCGCGCTGCAGCACGATCACGTGGGAGTCAGCTCGACGCACTGGCTGGCGGTCGCGTTTCCCGACGGTCCTCGCTTCGACCTCGGACTGCTCGAGTTCTTCTACGTGAGTCTGATCGCCGCGCTGTTCGCCGCGCTCGGCCGACGGCGCTGGCCCGACGGCTTCTACATCGGGCTCTTCTTCGCGGCGTATGGTCCCGTGCGCTTCGTGCTCGATTCGCTGCGCGTTTCCGAGGCGCGCTACCTGGGCTGGACTCCCGGCCAGTACCTGTCGCTCGTCGCGGCCGGCATCGGCGTCTGGACGCTGTTCACGGTCCTGCGTCCGCGCCGCGCCGCTCTCGAAGATTGAAGATCGCGAGCTCGTCCGGCCGCGCGACCCGGGCCGCGCGGCGCCAGACGAACGCGTGGGCGGCGCACGCCAGCAGCACCCCCGGGGCCAGATCGATCGCCCAATGCTGCTTGGTCGCCAGCGTCGAGTACAAGATCGCCGTACCCCAGAGCGAGCCGGCGATGCCCAGGGTGGCGCGAGCCGGCCGGCCCAGGGCCTCGCAGGTCACCCGGTAGGCGAAGAGCAGCGAGAAAACCGCCAGGCCCGCGTGAAGCGACGGGAACGCGTTCGACGGACCGTCGTACGCGACGATCAGCCCGTACAGCGCGTGCCCGGCATCGATGTCCGGGCGGGGGCCCGCCACCGGAAACAGCAGGAACACCGCAAAGGAAGGCAGGCACAGTAGCGTGAGGCCCTTCGCATAGCGGACCAGCTGCTCCCGGCGGGTCGCGAGCAGCGGCGCGATCGGCACCAGCAGCGCGAGGGAGAGGTAGGCCCCGATCCAGCTCGGGTCGAAGGCGATCCAGCGGTCGACCGGCGTGATGGGCAGCGTGTGCAGCGTGAAGCCGCGCAGGCGTTGCAGCGAGAAATACGGCACGCAGATGCCCACGCTGAGGCCGAGGAGCACGGCCAGCTTTTCGGGCAGGCACGCCCGCAGACGCGTCGCCCCCCGCGGTCGCTCGAGCTTCGTTTCCATCACGCTCGGGATTCTATTCCAAACGCCGGGGCCGCTGGCAGTCGGGTCCGCTCAGAGCTCTTTTTGCGCTTCGAGCGCGGCCCAGCGCGCGTAGGCGGTCTCGAGCTCTGCGGCGAGCTCCGCGAGCCGGCCGTGCACGCGTTCCTGCTCGCTGGGATCGCGGCGGTAGAGCTCCGGCTGTCCGGCGCGCTGCGTGAGCTGGGTCTGCTCGGCCTCGAGCGCCTCGATCCGGGCGGGCAGCGCCTCGAGCTCGCGCTGCTGCGCGAAGGAGAGCCGCCGGGGCTTCGGGCGCGAGGCGCTCGCGGCTTCGCGCGAGCCGCCGGACGCGGGGACCTGCTTCGGGGCCGCGGAGGATTGCGCGCGGCGCTGGCGCATGGCGTCGCTGTATCCGCCGACGTACTCCTGCACGCGGCCGTCGCCCTCGAAGACGAGCGTCGAGGTCACGACGTTGTCGAGGAAGGCGCGATCGTGGGAGACCACGAGCAGCGTGCCGCCGAACTCCACGAGCCGCTCCTCGAGCAGCTCGAGCGTCTCGACGTCGAGATCGTTGGTCGGCTCGTCGAGCACCAGCAGGTTGGCGGGCTGCGCGAACAGGCGCGCCAGCAGGAGCCGGTTGCGCTCGCCGCCCGAGAGCGACGAGACGGGCGAGCGCGTGCGCTGCGGGGAGAACAGGAAGTCCTGGAGGTAGCCGATCACGTGCCGCCGCTGCCCCTGGATCTCGATGTACTCGCTGCCGCCGGCCACGTTGTCGAGCACCGTCTTCTCGAGCTCGAGCTGCGCGCGCAGCTGATCGAAGTAGGCGATCTCGAGCTTCGTTCCCAGCCGCACGCGGCCGGAGCTGGGCGGAAGCTCGCCGAGCAGCAGGCGCAGCAGCGTCGTCTTGCCCGCGCCGTTGGGTCCGACCAGCCCGATGCGGTCGCCGCGCATGATGCGCAGCGAGAGGTCTCGCACGATCGGCGCGCCGCCCCACGTGTAGGACAGCTTCTCGGCGTCGATTACGAGCTTGCCCGAGGCCTGGCCCTCGTCGACGGTGATGCGCGCGCTGCCGGGTCGCTCACGGCGCCGGGCGCGCTCCTCGCGCAGCGCGACGAGCGCGCGCACGCGGCCTTCGTTGCGCGTGCGGCGCGCCTGGATGCCGCGCCGGATCCACACCTCCTCTTCGGCCAGCTTCTTGTCGAACAGCGCATTGCGCCGCTCTTCCTGCTCGAGCAACGCGGCCTTCTTCTCGAGGAAGCTCGCGTAGGCGCCCGGCCACGAGGTGAGGGCGCCGCGGTCGAGCTCGAGGATGCGCGTCGCGAGTCGGCCGAGCAGCGCGCGATCGTGTGTCACGAAGAGCACGGCGCCGCGCAGCGCGAGCAGCTGCTCCTCGAGCCACTCGATCACCTCGACGTCCAGATGATTGGTGGGCTCGTCGAGCAGCAGCAGGTCGGGCGCCCCGACGAGGGCGCGCGCGAGCGCAACGCGCCGCCGCCAGCCGCCCGAGAGCTCGCCCAGACGCGCATCGGCGGAGAGCCCGAGGCGCGCGAGCACGTCATCGACGCGCTGGTTCAGGCTCCAGCCGTCCTGCGCTTCGAGCTCGTGCTGGAGCTGCTCGAGACGCCGCAGCAGGGAAGGGTCGTGGCCGACGTCGTGCGAGACGTGGTGGTACTCGGCGAGCAGCCGCCCGACCTCCGCCAGACCCTCCGCGACGACGTCGAACACCGTGGCGTCCGCGGCGTCGGGGAGCTCCTGCGAGAGCCGCGCGATCCGCAGCCCCGGCTGCCGCCAGATCTTGCCGCCATCGGGCGCGAGCTCGCCGTCGACGAGCTTGAGCAGCGTCGACTTCCCGGCGCCATTGCGGCCGATCAGGCAGACGCGCTCGCCGGCGTCGATCTGGAAGCTCGCGCGCTCGAGCAGGCTCTCGAGGCCGAATGCGATCGAGACGTCTTCGAAGCTCAGCAGCGGCATGTCAGTTCGCGCTCTCCGCGACGGGGGGCGCGATGCTCGCGCGAACGATCCCGAAGCCAGCCCCAGGGTAGCTCGCTTCGATGCAGGGGCGGAGCGAGCCCTCGGGCGCTGCCCCGAGCATGGCCCCGCCCGATCCACACAATTGTGCGGCGCCGGCGCCGGCGATGGCAGCCGTGCCCGACCTCTGATACACCCAACTCCCAACTCCGAAGGAGACCCCCCATGGTCGGCTACGTGACGCTCGGAACCAATGATCTCGCCCGCGGCGCCCGCTTCTACGACGCGCTGCTCGCCGAGCTGGGTGCGAAGCGCGCGATGGATTACGAGACGTTCATCGCCTGGAGCACGGGGCCCGGCGCGCCGATGCTCGCGATCATCAAGCCGTTCGACAAAAAGGCGGCCACGGTGGGCAACGGCGTGATGGTCGCGCTCGCCGCGACCTCGAAGGCGCAGGTGGATGCGCTCTACGCCAAGGCGATCGCGCTCGGCGGCAAGGACGAAGGCAAGCCCGGCCCGCGCGGCGACGGCTTCTACGCCGGCTACTTCCGAGACCTCGACGGGAACAAGCTGAACGCATTTTTCATGGGCTGAGGGCGCCCGCTCGGCGGGCGCCGCAGCGCGTGGAGGGCGGTGCGAGGATCGTGACATGACGTTTCGCTCGTGGTCGACGTGCGCTCTCGCGCTCGTCCTGGCGGCCGCTTTCGCTGCGGCGTGCAGCTCCACGCGGGGGTCGCAGCCGCCTCCGCCCGCAGGGGAGCCGACGGTTCCCCTCTACTCCGATCTCGGCTCCTACTCGCACCCGATCACGACGCAGTCTCCGCTCGCGCAGCAGTACTTCGATCAGGGCATTCGGCTCGTCTTCGGCTTCAATCACGACGAGGCGCGGCGCGCCTTCGAGCAGGCCGTGCGCCTCGATCCCGATGCTGCGATGGCGTACTGGGGCATCGCCTATACGCTCGGTCCCAACTACAACCTGCCGGCCGATCCGGAGCGCGATCGCCAGGCTTGGGAAGCCGTGCGGGGCGCGCAGGCGAAGGCCGCGGGCGCGAGCGAAATCGAGCGCGGCTACATCGCCGCCATCGCGACGCGCTACGCGAAGGACGCGCCGGCCGACCGCAGGTCGCTCGACGAAGCGTATGCGAACGCCATGCGCGAGCTCTCGCAACGCCACCCCGAGGATCTCGACGCGGCCACGCTGTACGCGGAAGCGATGATGGACCTGCGCCCGTGGAACCTGTGGACGCACGACGGCCAGCCGCAGCCCGGCACGCTCGAGATCGTGGCCACGCTCGAGTCCGTGCTGGCGCGCAATCCCGACCACCCCGGCGCCAATCACTACTACATCCACGCCGTCGAGGCCTCGAACGATCCGGCGCGCGGCCTGCCGAGCGCCGATCGGCTGGGCGCCCTCGTGCCGGGCGCGGGGCACCTCGTGCACATGCCGTCGCACATCTACATCCGCACGGGCCGCTACGGCGACGCAACCGACACCAATGCGCGTGCCGTGGCCGTCGACGAGAAGTACATCCGCGAGCAGAACCCGCCGGGCCCGTACGCGATGATGTACTACCCGCACAACATCGATTTCATCTATGCGTCGGCCGCCTTCGACGGGCGCAGCGCCAGCGCGATCGAGGCCGCCGACAAGCTGGTCGGCAAGATCCATTTCGAGATGATTCCGCAGATGCCGATGCTGGAGGGATTCGTGCCCCGGCCGCTCTTCGCGCGCCTGCGCTTCGGGAAGTGGGAGGACATCCTGAAGCAGCCGGCGCCACCGGCCGATCTTCCGTACGCGACGGGCGTCTGGCACTACGCGCGCGGCATCGCCTATCTGCGCAGCGGCAAGCTGCGCGAGGCGCAGGCCGAGCTGGCCGCGCTCGCGAAGATCGAGAAGGCGCTGCCGCCCGAGCGACTCGCGACGCAGGTGAACAAGGGCTCGCAGCTGCTGGGCGTCGCCTCGCACACGCTGGCCGGAGAGATCGAAGCGAAGCGAGGCCTCTACGCCACGGCGATCCAGGACCTCGAAGCCGCCGTGGAGCTGCAGGACGGGCTCACCTACATGGAGCCGCCGGACTGGTACTACCCGGTGCGGCAGTCGCTCGGCCAGGTGCTGCTCGAAGCCGGCTTCGCTGCGAAGGCGGAGGCCGTCTATCGCAAGGACCTCAAGACGTATCCCGACAACGGCTGGTCGCTCTACGGGCTCGCGCGGAGCCTGCGCAAGCAGGGCAAGCGACGGGAAGCGGCGGAGGTCGAGCAGCGCTTCACGCAAGCCTGGTCGCGCGCCGACGTGAAACTCACGGCGTCGCGCTTTTGAGGCGCCTCGGTCTCGGCATCGCAGCGCTGCTGGTCGTTGCCCTCGCCGCGCTTCCGCTTCTAGTGCCCCGGGTCGAAACCCGCGCGCTCGACGCCGCGGCCCGCGCGGGGACGAACGGCGCCTACGTCGAGCTGAGCGACGGCATCGTGCACTACGAGCTGGCCGGTCCGGAAGCGGCGCCGACGGTCGTCTTCGTGTGCGGCCTCTCGACGCCGTACTTCATCTGGGATTTCACGGTTCCCGCGCTCACCGCAGCCGGCTACCGGACGCTGCGCTACGACCTCTACGGCCGCGGCTTCTCCGACCGCCCCGCGGCCGTTCGCTACGACGCCGACCTCTTCGATCGGCAGCTCGTGGAGCTGATCGAGCGGCTGAAGCTCCGCACCCCCGTGACGCTCGCCGGGGTTTCGATGGGCGGGGCGATCTCGGTGATCTTCGCCGAGCGGCACCCCGAACGCGTGAACGGGCTGATTCTCGTCGATCCCGCGGGCTTCCCGCTGCCGCT
Source organism: uncultured delta proteobacterium (assembly GCA_963785985.1). Lineage (GTDB taxonomy): Bacteria > Myxococcota_A > UBA9160 > UBA9160 > SMWR01 > DATBRV01. The sequence continues at coordinate 11,689 of CAWAXD010000009.1, forward strand.
GCCGTTCGCGGCAAAGCTCGTGAAGCTGCCCGGTCTCGGCGAGTATCTGATGCGGGTGGCCGGAGATCGCACGATCCGGGCGGGCATGGCGGGAAATTTCTTCGACGCGTCGTTGCTGCCGGACTTCGCGCGCAAGTTCGAGGTCCAGCTCGCGTACGCGGGCTTCCAGAACGCGCAGCTCTCGACGCTTCGGAACATGCCGCTGCAGGCGCTGGCCGCGAGCTTTCGAGCGGTGGGCGCGAGCGGCATCCCCGTACTGCTGATCTGGGGGCGCGCCGACCGCGTGATCCCGTTCGAGACGAGCGAGCAGGTGAAGGCCGCGATCCCGCAGGCACAGCTGCTGGCCGTCGAGCGCGCCGCGCACACCCCGAATTACGAGCGACCCGAGGTCGTGAATCCGGCGATCGAGCGGTTTCTCGCGAGCTTCGCTGCTCCGGGTGCGAGCGCCGCAGCGCACGCGCTCGCACCCTAGGCTCGCCAGCACTCGCGCCGCTTCACCCGCTGGTGAAGCGGCGCGATCGCCGACACCTCAGTCGCGGTCGTGCATGCGCCATCCCATGCGAATGCCATTGCGCGGCGTGGCGACGGTCGAGTCGTAGAGCGGACCCTGGTCCACACACGTATCCCCGCGGCGCGCGCCAAAGCCGTAGCCGAAGCCGAAGCGAGGCACGCAGACGACGGCCGTCCCCGAGCAGGATCCTCCGCGCCCGTCGTCGGCGCTGAAGTCCACGTGGTAGACGCGGCCGTCGCCCCGCTCGAGGCTCTCGGCGCGGACCGCGACGTGGTCGGTTCCGATTCCGATGGCGTCGGGCTTTCCGGCGCCGCAAGCGAACGAGTCGACGGGCTCGTCCTGGGACACGGCGTTGATGGTGAGATGGATCGCGTCCCCATCGGGATCGCTCACGCCGCTCACCGCGATCTCGTGGAATTGGCGGTCGGGTCGGCGCAGCAGCCCGGGCTCGATCGACGCCTGGCTGCAGTCGGGCGGGGCGTTCGGGGCGATCGGTGGGCTGCACTCGTCGAGCACCCCGTTCGAGTCCGTATCGACGCCGCCCCCGCAACCGGCGAAGGCTGCGCACTCGCCAGCAAAGCCGTCGCACGCGAGATCGCAGGTGTCGGGGATCTGATTCGCGTTGCAGTCGGCATCCCAGAACGTCAGCGCGTCCGCTTCGAGCGGAGTGCCGATGCGGTCGTCGTACCAGGCGCGAATCCGGTCCGCGCCGGCGACGGCGCTGCTGTACGAGAAGCTGGCCGCGCCGTTCGCGTCGGTGACGACGTTCTCGAAGATTCCGGTGTTCGGCCCCGAGACGACCTCGAAGGTGATCGACGCGCCCGGCATCGGCGCCCCCGTTGCGTCGACCAGCCGCGCGTCGACGGCATGCGCTGCCGGCGGCACGAGGGCCGAGAGCTCGGGTCCGATCGAGAGCGAAGGGGGCGAGTAGGGAGCGTCCTCGAGCACGAGCTGGTCCACACGGGGCTCGCCCGCGAGACTGAAGCGGACGCCTTCGCTGCCGACCGGGAGCCGCACCGTTTCGACGAACACGCCCACGGCGAAGCGTCCGCCGGCCGCGCGGTTGATGTCGGCGATCGCATCCGGCTCGAGCGGGACCTCGATGACCGTGCCGACGTCCGACGCGAACGCAGCGGCGATGCCGTAGTAGACCCCCGAGCCGAGATCGTTGTAGATGTCCGTGCGACCGGTCTCGGTCGCGAGCAGCTCGTCGACGTTGGTGGTGACGTCGTAGACGCTGAAGACTTCCGCCGTGTCGGGACCAACGAGCCCCGCGAGCTCGAGGCGCAGCACGCCGGATCCCACCGGTCGGGTGAGCGTGCCGAGATCGAAGACGAAGAACGCGCGATAGCGATCGGTGCCCGCGCCCTGTCCGGCGTAGGCGTCGAGCTTCGAGGCCGTGTGCTCGCCGGACTGCGAGTACCAGCCGCGGGTCGTGGCGTCGAACGTGTCGGCCAAGGCCGGCACGGCGAAGAGCAGTGCGAGGACGATCCAGGCGGATTGTCGGAACGAGGTCATGGGAACCTTTCGCCGCACGCCGGGCGTGCGGAATCAGGAGTCCCCCTCCGATCGCGACGGTCGCAGCCGCAAGCGCAGCTCCGGCCTCGCAACGACCTCCTGCCAGGTGGAGGATCGCTGGCCCGTGGCGCCCCTTGGCGGCCGCGGATACATGTAGGGATATCGACCCGACGATGGACTCAAAATGTGATGCCGATCACACTTTCTGAAGGTCCCGGACGCGCACCACCCGGGTGGTCGGCTCCGGGTGCTCGCGGGCGCCAACCCAGCGCAGACACATCGTGCCGCGCCGGTGGCCCGCGGTCTCGATCCAGTTCGGGACCCCCGGGTCCGCGTGGGCCACCACCAGCCGCACCGACCCGTCCGCGCCGGCGCGCGCCTGCGCGTGATTGAGCGCGATCGTGTGGTACCGGTAGTCGAGCGATTCCATCCAGTGGTTGTTCAACTGGAAGTTCCAGTAATCGCACGCCGGCGGCGTCACCTCGATCATGAGCGCCTCGTCCTCGGCGAGCTCCCAGTAGCCATGGAAATAGAGGATGTTCGGATCGCCGTGGGCGGCGGCGGCGATCGCCGGATCGAAGCGGGGCAGCTCGTTCTTGCGCTTCGCGAAGCCCTCCGCCCAGTCCGCGAACAGGCCCGCGGTGCCCGCGACGTAGGCGGCGGCGGCCTGGAGCCCGCGGTCGAGGAACGCAGGCGAGAGCGGCTGCGGCCCGCCGGCGCCGCCGATGCGCTCGAGCGCGAGCTCCGCGATGCGCTCCCGCTTCCGATCCTGGAAGGTCTGCCGCACGATGAACAGGGAAGTGTCGGGCTCCATGCGCAGCCAGTTGCCCGGCTGCTCGCGCGAGGACAGGATCAGCTCGAAGCGGCCGTCGGCTTCGAGGCGAAGCTGGCTCGCATCGAGATAGCCGGTCTGCCCGCGGCGCCCCGAGGATCCATAGCCGCCCGCGTAGGTTCCGAAGCCGAGATAGTGCACGCTGCCGCGCGTGCCGCGCACGCGATAGTCGTGCGCTCCCGAGAGCGCCGCGCTCTGGTAGTAGTTGTCCGGGTTGTCGGCGCCGATCTTCACCGTCTCGTGTGCGGGTCGGCGCAGCACGGGAAACAGCGGGTCGGCGAACTCGATGCAGGATTCGAGGGCGACGCGCGTGAGGCGCGAGAGGTAGCGATAACCCTCGGCGCGCTCGAAGGCGTCGTGCGGCGTCGCTTCGCGCAGCACGACGTCGCCGGCGCGCTTCAGCGCGTCGCAGAAGTCGGACCACGCGCGGCCGTCGAGAACGCGCCGCTCGGAGTCGCCCGCGTCCGTCAACCGAGCGCGCCCTTCTCACGCAGCGCGCGGATGCGCGCGTCGTCGTAGCCGAGCACCTCGCGCAACACCGCGTCGGTGTGCTGGCCCACGTCGGGCGCCGGCGTCGGCGCCGGCAGCTCCTCGCCCCGGAACTTCACGGGGAAGGGCAGCATGTCGGCGCCGTGGCGGGCGTGCGGATACCACGGGAAGCGATCCTGGAACTGCGGGTCGCGCGCGATCGTCTGCGGCGTGTTCACCGGCGCGAGCGGGACGTTCTTCTCGATCCCGAAGGCGATCCATTCCGCCGAGCTGCGGCTCGCGAAGATCTCGCGCAGCACGCGTTGCAGCTCGCGGTTGCCGCGCGCGTGGTCGGCATACTTCGAGCCCGGCCAGCGTTCGAACAGATCCATGCGACCGACCGCCTCGCAGAAGTTCTTCCAGAACGCCTGCTCGGAGGCCATGAAGAGGACGAACCCGTCCTTCGACGCGTAGATCTGGTAGCGCACGCCTTGCTTCATGCCGGCGGTTCCCGGCGCGCGGCGCTCGTAGCCATCCGCCTTGTTGCCCGTCACCTCCGACGCGGGTCGCTCGTAGGCCTTCCAGCTCTCGATCCGGTACCAATCCATGTAGGCCGCCGCGTCGGATTGCCCGATCTCGAGCTCGCAGCCTTCTCCCGTCGCCCGCGCGCGCACGACTCCGGCGAGGATCCCCAGCGCACCGAACAGCGGACCCGCGTGCATTCCCATCGAGGGATGCTCGGGGATGTACGTGAAGCCCTCGTCGTCGACGGCCGGGTTCACGAGGCCTGCCCAGGTGTCGAAAGCGATGCCGTGCGCGGGGAGATCCTGATAGGGGCCCGTCATGCCGTAGCCCGAGACGTTGCAGAAGACGATCTTCGGGTTCACCTCGCGCAGCTGCGCGTAGCCGAGGCCGCGGCGCGCGAGCGAGCCCGGGCGCATCGCTTCGGCGACCACATCCGCTCCGCGCACCAGATCGAGGAACACCGCCACCGCCTCGGGCTTGCGCAGGTCGAGCACGGCGCTGCGCTTGCCGCGGTGCACGTGGAGGTGCAGCAGCGAGACGCCCTGCACGATCGGCCAGGTCATCTCGCGGATGTAGTCGCCCTGCGGCGACTCGATCTTGATCACGTCGGCGCCGAGGTCGGCGAGGTGCGTCGTCACGGCGCCGGGGCCGAGCAGCGAGCACTCGATCACGCGCAGGCCTGCCAGGGGAGGGCGGCTCGCCAAGTCAGACCCCGGCCCGGTACGGCGGCGCCTCCGGGTCGAGCACGCGCGCCGCCACCCGCTCCTCCAGATAGCTCGTGTCCCACCACGTGATCTGCATCTGCTTGGCGCGTCGGAAGAAGAGCTGGATGTCGTATTCGATCGTAAAGCCCACGCCTCCCCACACCTGCTGGCACATGGCCGTCACGTCGCGGTAGGTCTGGCACGCGAACAGCTTCGCCATCGGCGCGAGGCGCTCGATCGACTTCCCGACGGAGCGCGCCCAGGCCGCTTCGTAGACGAGCGTCTGCGCGCCGTCGATCAGGGTGGCGGCGTCCGCCAGGTAGTGGGAGATGGCCTGGAAGGCGCCGAGCGGCTTGTCGAACTGCTCGCGGTCCTTCGCGTACTGCACCGTGATCTCGAGCGCGCGATTGGCGCCGCCGACCGCCCAGGCAGCAAGCAGGATGATGGCGTCGTGCATCACGCCGTCCCAGGTCGACCAGCCCGAGCCCGGGGCGCCGATTCGGCTCTCCGCGCCCACGCGCACCTTCGTGAAGCGCACGTCGTACTGCGTGTCGGCGGCGAGGCTCCGCTGCTGCGTGAGGGAGACGCCCGCAGTGGACGGGTCGACGAGGAACAGGCCCAGATCCGCGTCGGCCGGGCCCGTGCGCGCCAGCACCAGCAGGCGCGTCGCCGAGCTCGCGAAGAGCACGTGCCGCTTCTCGCCCGAGAGCTGCCAGCCGTCGCCCGAGGCCTCGGCCCGCAGCTGCACACCGCGCGGTCCGAAGCCGCGCCGGGGCTCGAGCCAGGCGGGCGTCAGGATCGCTTCACCGGAGGCGATCTTCGGCAGCCAGTCCCGCTTCTGCTTCTCGCTGCCGGCGGCCAGCAGGGAGCCTGCGCCGAGCACCGCGCTCGGGAAGTGGGGGGAGGGCGCGAGGGCGCGGCCGAACTCCTCGTACACGAGCGCGGCCTCGAGCAGCGTCTGGGCGGAGCCGCCGTACGCCTCGGGGATGAGCAGGCCCAGCAGACCCAGCTGGCCTTGCTGCTTCCAGAACTCGTCGGTGTAGCCTTTGGGATCGTCTTCCATGCGGCGTACGGCTGCCGGCGGCGAGTGCTCGGCGCACAGGCCCCGCACCATCTCGCGCAGCGCAATCTGCTCTTCGCTGAAGTTCAGGTTCATGGCGTCCTCCGTGAGGGTGCGCGCGGCCGGCTCACGGCCGCCAGCGGTCGCCCTCGAGCTTCCAGGGGTTGTGGGCGGCGTCGGCCGGGAGCGCGATGCGCGCCTGGCACTCGGTGCAGATGCGGTCGGCGACCGCCAGCGTCACGGCCACGTCGACCCAGCCGCAGCCGTTCGCGTCCTGCGCCACCTGCTCGACGTGGGCGCGAAACAGCATGCGGTCGCCCGGGAAGACCGAGTCCTTCATGCGGAAGCGCATGCGGCCGAGGCGGCCATGCGGACCGGTCCAGTCCGTGAGATAGCGCTCGAACCAGGCCGCCTGGTTCGGCGTGTTGAGGAAGATGTCGCGCACGCCGTTGCGCTGCTGCGCGAAATCCTTGTCGTGGTGCATCGGCCGCCAGTCGCGCGTGGCGAGCGCGCCGAGCACGACGGTGGTCGCCGTGACGTCGTAGGCGAGCTCGGGAAGCCGTTGGCCCTGTTTCACGTCGCCGAGCAGCCGCTTCGGGGTGAGCGCCATCAGACGGTCCTCCGGTAGCCGAATCCGGTGTAGCTCTCGGTGCCGACCGGCTCGCCGCGCTGGTTGACGTACTCGACGTCGATCACCCAGAAGCGCCCGAGCCCGAGCTTCGTGCGCTTCGGCGGGGAGATCGAGCGCAGCACCTGGCAGGTCTCGAGGCGATCGCCGGGCCGCACCGGCGCGTAGAACACGATGGTGTTCTCCGTCATGATGGCCTCGGGGAGGTCGAGCGCCTGCTTGAGATCGAAGTGGATCTGCAGCGGCTGCGAAGCGCCGCTGCGCTGCGGCGCCCAGTGATGCGGGCGGAACCAGACGGAGAGCATCGTGGGCGGCGCGATCCAGCCGCCGGTGATGTCGGTCGCCGCCTTCTCGTCCCAATAGAGCGGATTCCCGTTCTCGACGGAGGCGCAGCTCGTGAGCACGTAGCCGCGCTCGACGTCGAACTCGCCCACCTGCTCGTAGCGCCTCTGCCCGATCCAGGCCTTCACGGCCTCGGGCAGCTCGGCGAGCTCCTCGGACACGTCTCCTCCTCTCGTCGCCTAGGCGACGGTCCCTGCGCCCAGCAGGGCTTCGATCTCCGCGGCCGCGTAGCCGGCGGCCTGCAGCAGCGGCCCGGCGTCGCTCAGGTCGGCGCTGCGCAGCTGCACGACGGGTTGGGGTCGCGACGCGCCCGCGAGCACCGGCGCGAGCTGTCGGAAGCGGCCGTGCTGCGGGTGCTCGACCTCCTGGATCACGCCGCGCGCCTGGAACAGCGGAGCCTGGGCCAGCTCGGCCACCGAGAGCACTGGCGCCACGCAGGTGTCCGCCGGCGCGAGCTCCGCGACCCAGGCATCGCGGTCGCGCGTGCGGAAGGCGGCGGACAGCTCGGCGCGGATGGCTTCCTGCTGCGCGTCGTCGTACTGATGCGCGATCCAGCGCTCGAGGCCGAGCGCGCGGCACAGGTTCGCCCAGAACGCGGCCTCGATCGCGCCGACGGCGAGCCACTTGTCGTCGCGCGTCCCGTAGATCCCGTAGCAGGCGTAGCGACCGCTGAGCACGTCGTGACCCGGTCCCGGATCGGCGCCGGTCGCGAGATGCTCGTCGATCAGCAGCGCCATCAGCGAGAGCACGCCCTCCGCGACGGAGACGTCGAGGAACTCTCCGCGCCCCGTGCGCGTGCGCCGCAGCAGCGCCGCCAGGATCGCGATCGCGGCGTGCATGCCGCCCGCCGCGGAGTCGGCGACGGTGGCGCCGGGCAGGGCAGGGCCGCCATCGGCGCGGCGCCCGCTCATGTGCAGGAAGCCGCCCATCGCGAGGTAGTCGAGATCGTGCCCCGCCCAGCTCGCGGCGGGGCCCGTCTTCCCGTAGCCGGAGGTCGAGCAGTAGATGATGCGCTCGTTCACGCGACTCGCATCGGCGTAGCCGACGCCGAGACGGTCGGCGACGCCGGGCCGGAAGCTCTCGAGCACGACGTCGGCACTGCCCGGCGAGCCGCAGGAAGGCCTCGCGCCCCTCGCGGGCCTTCAGGTCGATGCGGATGCGCTTGGTGCCGCGCCCGGCGCCGTAGGCGACGAATGCGCCGGCTCGATCTGGAGCCCGGCCTTCCTGGGCGAGCCGATCTTGACGACGTCGGCGCCGTAGTCGGCGAGGATGCGCGCGCAGCGCGCCGCCGGCCCGACCGTCGAGAAGTCGAGCACGCGGATGCCGTCGAGGGCCGCGATCGGGGGAGAGGCGGTCATGCGTGTCAGAAGTTCTTCGGCAAGCCGAGCTTGCGCCGCGCGATGATGTTCTTCTGGATCTCGGAAGCGCCGCCGCCGATGGTGTCGATCACCGAGTAGCGGTAGCGTCATCTCGGGCGACCGCGCAGCGGAGCGTCCGGCGGTGTGCACGCGGAGCTGCGCGCCCGGCGCCCGCGATGTCGACCGCCGCGTTGGCCACGCGCTGCGACAGCTGCGTCGCGAAGAGCTTGTACTCCGAGGCCTCGACGGTCGGCGGCTTGCCCTTGGTCGGTGGAGGCGGCGACGAAGCGCAGGCCGAGCACGCGCGCCACCTCGCACTGGGTCGCGAGCTGCGCGATCCGCTGGCGCACCACCGGATCGCCGCGCAGCGGCTCGCCCGTCGCGCTCCTCGGTCTGCACGTACTCGACGAGCTCCTCGAACTTCTGCTCGATCGGCGAGAACGTGAACATCGTGAAGCGCTCGAGATCGAGGGCCTCCGAGATGTACTGGAAGCCGCTTCCGCGCTGGCCGACCAGATAGTCGCCGGGCACGAACACGTCGTTGAAGAAGACGGTATTGGTGCGCTCGTCGCCGATCGTGGGCGTCGCCTGGATCGTCGAGACCCGGGTGGCTCATGGGGATCAGGAACAGGCTGATGCCGTCGTGCTTTGGTTTGTCCGGATCCGTGCGTGCGCCGAGCCAGTACCAGTCGGCGAAGTGGGCCGAGGTGGTCCAGATCTTCTGGCCGTTCAAGCGCCAGCCGCCCGGCGACGGGCTCGGCCTTGAGCTGCATGTTCGCCGCGTCGGAGCCGGCCTGGGGCTCGCTGTAGCCGACGGCGAATTCGATCTCGCCGCGCACGATCTGCGGCAGGAACTCGCGCTTGAGCTTGTCGCTGGCGTGGCGGATCAGCGTCTTGCCGACGATCCCGACGCCCTTGCCGATCTGGGGCGCGCCGCGGCGCGCCAGCGCCTCGTTGAGGATGTATTCGTAGACGCCCTGCTTCTCCTGGCCGCCGTACTCCTTCGGCCAGGTCATCCCGATCCAGCCCTGCGCGGAGAGCTTCTTCATGAAGGCGCGCCGCGCCGGGGTGTCGACGATCTGCGCCATGTTCTCGCGCGTGACGTCGGCGACGTCCGGCGTGGCGTGCACGTCGAGGAACTTCTCGACCTCTTCGGCGAACGCGCGCTCTTCCTTCGAGAACTCGAAGTCCATCCCGTTTCCTTCCGTCAGGAACGCGCAGCGGGGCGCAGCTTCGCGCTGGCGTCGCGTTCGTTTTGCATGGCTTCGGACATTCCGGCGCTGGCGCCGAAGCGCAGCGCCGCCTTGGCGGCCGCCAGCACCTCGGGCCTGCATTCCAGCATCGCGCGCGCGAGCGTGCGCGCTTCGTCGAGCAGCGAGGCCGCGGGCACCACGCGATTCACGAGCCCGATCTCCGCGGCCTCGGCCGCCGGGATCACGCGCGCGCTGAGCACGAGCTCGAGCGCCTTCGCCGGTCCGACCAGACGCGGGAGCAGGTGCGTGCTGCCGAGGCCCGGCAGGATCCCGAGCTTTGCGAACGTCACGCCGAGCTTCGCGGTGTCGGCGGCGATGCGGACGTCGCACGGCAGCGTCATCGTCACGCCGACGCCGATCGCCGCGCCGTTGATCGCGACGATCACGGGCTTGGGAAACTCGAGCAGCTCGAGCGGCAGCGTGCGCACGAAGGGCTCCTCGCCCAGCCGGCGGCCCTGGCCTGCGGACGGGCTCGCCTGGTGCGCGCGCAGCGCGTCGAGGTCGACGCCGGCGCAGAAGCCGCGCCCCGCGCCGGTGAGGAGGACGACGCGCACGGCGTCGTCCGCGCGGGCGCGCGCGAAGGCGTCGACGATCTCGTCGCCCATCTCGAGCGTGTAGGCGTTGAGCTTCTCGGGCCGGTTGAGCGTCAGCGTCGCGATGCCGGCTTCGACCTCGTAGAGGATGTTCTGGTAGGCGGCGCCCATCGCGGCGTCTATTCCGTGTGCGGCGCCCGGCGGGGGCGGCGCTTCTCGACGAAGGCCATGGCTGCTCCTCGTTCTCGCGCGTCAGGTCCGCGCGAGGATGGCGATGCCGCAGGCGGTCGGATGGCCGCCGATGTTGTGGCTGAGCGCGACGCTCGCGTTCTTCACCTGCCGCTGCCCGGCCTGGCCCTGCAGCTGCAGCACGTTCTCGTAGAGCATGCGCACGCCGGTCGCGCCGGTCGGGTGGCCGAAGGTCTTGAGGCCGCCGTCGGTGTTCACCGGCAGCTCGCCGCCGAGCTCGAAGGTGCCGCTCGCGATGTGCTCCTTGGCGGAGCCCTTCTCGCAGAAGCCGAGGTCCTCGTAGGAGAGCAGCTCGGTCAGCGTGAAGCAGTCGTGCACCTGGGCGACGTCGATCTCGCTTGCGCGGGTTCGCTGATGCCGGCCTGCTCGGTAGACGTCCTGCGCCGCGCAGCCGGTCGGCTTCCAGGACAGGAAGTCGTTGCCGGGGTCCTTCTGCGGATTCGGCCCGGCGAGCACGGTCACGCCCTTCACCAGCACGGGGTCGTCGCGGAAGCTCCGGGCGAGATCGGCGCGCGTGATCACGACCGCCGCGGCGCCGTCGGTCTGCGCGGCGCAGTCGTAGAGCCCGAACGGCCAGGAGATCATGCGGGCGCCGAGCGCCTCCTCGAGGGTGATCTCGCGCTTCAGGAACGACTTCGGCGCGAGCGTGCCGTTGTGGTGGTTCTTGACCGCGATGCGCGCCGAGGTCCTCGCGTGCCGGCGCCGTACTTCTCGAAGTAGGTCGCGGCGCACAGCGCGAACCAGCCGGCCGGCGTCTGCGGCAGGTCGCGCACCTGGTTCATCATCACGCTCGGGCCGGAGACGCCGCGATCCTTCGGCTTGTCGTAGCCGACCACGAGCACCGTGTCGTACATGCCCGCCGCGATCGAGAAGACGCCGCAGCGGAAGGCGTCGGTGCCGGTGGCGCAGTAGTTCGGAGACCATGCGTGACCGGGCTTCCAGAGCTTCAGCGCGTCGCTGCACTCGTGGGGGCCCTTCTGCGAGTAGACCGAGCCGCTGAAGACCGCCTCGATCTGGCGCTGCGGGTCGTCGATGCCGGCGTCGGCGTAGGCCTCGTAGGCGGCGTCGACGATCATGTCCGCCGGCGCCTGGTCCCAGTTCTCGCCGAACTTGCAGCAGCCCGATGCCGACGATGGCGACCTTGTCGCGCAGTGCTCCTTCGCGCATGCGTCAGGCGTCTCCTCGCGGAACCGGCGTCGCCTTCCAGTAGTAGTTGGGCCGGCCGCCGACCTCGTGGATGCGGCGGAACGTGAACTCGACCGGCAGCTCGAGCTTCACCTGCTTCGGGCGTCGTGTCGACGAGCTGCAGGTGGACGCGCGCGCCGTCGATCTCGGTGATCGTCACGATCGTCGGCGGATCGGGCGTCGGGAAGAAGAAGTCGAAGGTGTAGGTGACGACGCGGCCGCTCGCGGTCCGAGAGCCGCACCAGCTCGAAGTCGTCCTTGCGCGAAGCAGGTCTCGCAGACGCGCTGGATCGGGAACTGCACGGCGCCGCAGCTGCGGCAGCGCTGGCCCTTGAAGGCGACGTCCTCGTCGCGCTCGCGGAAGTGGATCGTCGCCGAGAGGCCCGCGTCGCGCGGCGCGTCGTACTCGCGCGTCTCGAGGCTGCGCGCGCTGCAGGTAGTGGTCGTAGCTCTTCACCGGCCGCGCCGGCGCGCGAGGTGCCAGGAGACGCCGCGGCGCGGGCTCGAGCTTCTCGATGCGGTCGCGTGGCCGCGCAGCGCGAGCGCCTCGGCGCCGTCGCCGTAGCTCGCGACGAGCAGGCGCTCGCCGGGCTTCGCGCTGTCTCGAGCGCCGCGGCGAGCAGCAGCGGCGCGAAGGCGCAGCCGGCGTTGCCGAGCCGGCCGAAGAGCGGGTCCTGCGAGCTGCGCCGGGATCGAGCCGCAGCGCGCGCGCGAGCGCCCGCGTGGCTGCGCTCGTCGGGCGCGTAGAGCGCGACGCGCGCGAAGTCCGCCGGCCGTCGCTGCCGGCGCTTCTCGAGGAGGCCGCGCACCACCTCGATCAGGTTGCGGCGGTAGCCCTCCTGGACGACGAAGCGCTCCTCCCAGGAGTGCACGAAGCGATCGCCCTCGCGCGCGCCAGACGTCGACGATCTCGTCGGCGACGGCGTGCGAGGCCTCGAAGGTCGCGATCGCGTCGGCCGTCGCCGACGAGGAAGGCGGCCGCGCCGTCGCCGAAGCTGCGCTCGAGCGCCCGAGCCGGGCGCGCCGAGCCGGCAGTCGCTCGCGATCACCAGCACGCGGCGCGCCGAGCCGGCCGCGACGGCGTCGACGGCGGCGCGCAGCGCGCGTCGGTGCCGGCGCGCAGCGAGCCGGCGTGATCCGCGGTGGCGACGTCGCGCCGCAGGTCGAGCGCCTTCGCGATGAGCGCGGCGCGCCTGCTTCTCGCGGAACGGGTAGCGTGGTCGAGGCGAAGGAGAGCGCGTCGACGCTCGCGCGATCGAAGCCGCGCAGGCAGTTGCACGCCGGCGGCGACCGCCATCGTCACCGCGTCTTCGTCGTTCCACGCGACGGCTCGCTCGGGGCCCGTCGTCGCCGTTCGCGCCGGCCGCCCGCCGATCGTCGACGAACGCGAGCCGCGTGGGCGGAACGTAGGCGCCGTAGGAGAGGATCCCGGTCATCGCGCCGCTCTCACTTCTCGCCGGGCTGCACGCCGTCCGTAGAACGGGTAGGGCGGCTTCATCAGTCCGAACGGCTCGAGGCGCGTGCCGAAGACGCTCTTCAAGCTGCTTGCTGCAGGTCCTCCACCGACCAGCCGCCGGGCTTGAACATGCCGGTGCCGTAGCGCGGCTGCTCGAGGATCACGACGCGGTCGGCGCCGGTGCCGAAGATCTGGCCGGTCACCCAGTTGGCGTCGTCGCTGCAGAGCCACGCGACGAAGGGGCCGTTGCAGCGTCGGGATCGATGAACGGCAGGCTCGACGGTCTTGCCGCCGATCTTCGCGGTCGCCGACATGCGCGTCGTGCCGGCCGGGCTGATCGCGTTCACGCGGATGCCGTAGCGCGCGAGCTCGCCGCGCCCACGTGTAGGTCATCGACGCGATCGCGCCCTTCGAGCCGGCGTAGTTGGTCTGCCCGAAGTTGCCGAAGTGCGCGGCGGAGACGGTGTTCACGATCGCAGCCGCCCGTCCCCTGGTCTCGCATGCGGAGCGCCGCTTCCTGCGAGCACAGGAAGGTGCCGTGCACGTGGACGCGCAGCGACGCTCGTCGAAGTCGTCGTCGGTCATCTTCAGGAACGAGCGGTCCTTCACGTTGCCGGCGTTGTTCACGAGGGCGTGGATGCCGCCGAAGGCGTCGACGCAGCGCGCGATCAGCGCGCGTGCGCCCGCGCGGGCGCTGATGTCGTCGCCGCTCGCGACCGCCTTGCCGCCCGCGGCGGCGATCTCGTCGACGACCTTCTGCGCCTCGGCGCGCGTCGATGTCGTTCACCACGACGCTCGCGCCCTGCGCGGCGAGGTGGAGGCAGTGCCCGCGTCCGATGCCGCGACCGCCGCCCGTGACGACCGCCGCCCGGCCATCCAGAAGCCCCATGTTGCGTCTCCTTCGAAGCGCCGCCCGCCGCGCCGGCGGGGGGCAGGGGGGTATTTACGATACGGAACGTATAGTAAATCTCGGCCCCGATCCAGCCCCGGAAGGGCGGCGCTCGCGGTCAGGACGTCGGATCGAGCACCACGACGGGAATCGTCCGCGCGGTGGCCTTCTGGTAGGTGAGGTAGGGCGGATAGATCTCTGCCATCTGCTTCCAGAGGCGCTCGCGTTCTTCGCCGACGGCCACGCGGGCTCGCGCGGACATGCGCCGCGCACCCACCTGCACTTCGCACGCGGGATCGGCCTCGAGGTTCCGGTACCAGAGCGGATGGTTCGGCATGCCGCCCTTCGACGCGATCACCACGTAGCTGCGGCCCGCCTCGCCGTAGATCAGGGGAAGCGGCCGGGGCGCGCCGGACTTGCGTCCCTTCGTGGTGAGCAGAAGGGTGGGCAGCAGGCCGGGCCCGCCGAGCGGCTTCGAATCCCAGAGCCGCGCCTTCTCCGGGTCCGTCTGGTAGAGGCGGATGTGTTCTGCGATCCACGGGATCTCACTGAAATTGGGCATGCGAGCTCCTTCTTCTCTCTTCTCTTCGAGACGCGAGACCCCGCTAGAGCGCCGCGGCGACCTGCCGCGCCAGCTGCTCGCTGTGCTCCTCGCTCGTGCCGAACAGCGCCCGCGAGCACCCAGGCTTCGCTTCAGGTAGTAGTGGCAGCGGCATCTCCCACGTGTACCCCATGCCGCCGTGCACCTGGATGCAGGCGCGCGAGTTCTCGAGCGCGGCGTCGCCGGCGACGACCTTGGCCGACGAGACCGCCCGCGCGGGCACGCCCGCTTCGGGCTGGTCGAGCGTCGCGCCGGCCGCGTAGACCGCGGCGCGCGCCAGCTCCTGACGCACGAACGTGTCGGCCAGGATGTGCTTGATGGCCTGGAAGGATCCGATCGTGCGCCCGAACTGCTCGCGCGTCTTCGCGTAGGCCGTGGCGAGCTCCTGCGTCGTCTCGGCGATCGCCGAACAGCTGCGCCGGCGACCAGCGCCGCGCCCTCGAGCCGCCAGCGCGCGCGCCGCGTCCGGACCCGCGATGCGCTCACCGTCGCGGCAGCTCGCGACACGACGATGCAGCGGCGTGAGCGGGTCGAGCGGCGTCGCCACGCGCTCCGCCCGCAGCGCCCGCGGATCGAGGCGCTCGATGCCATCGGGTCGCAGCACCAGCAGCACATCGAGATCGTCGAGTGACTCGACGAGCAGCGGGCTCGGAGCTCGGCAGCATGCGATCGAGGCCGCCGACCACGACTTCGCCCGTTCGCGGCGCCGGGAATCAGCTCCGCGGCGAGGTGGCGTCCAGACGAGCGGCCCGGGCACGAGCCGCCGGCCGAGCTCGGCGAACACCAGCACCGCGTCCGCCATGCCGAGACCGAGACCGCCCTTCGCCTCGGGGAGGCGCAGCTGGAAGACGCCCATCTCGGCCAGCTCGCGCCACAGCGCGCGCTCGAAGCCGCCTTCGTCGCGAGGGCGCCGAGCTGCGTCGAGCGGGAAGCGCCCGTCGCAGAAGCTGCGGATCCCGTCGCGCAGCGCCTCCTGATCCTCGTCGACGCGGAAGTCCATCAGCGCTCCTTCGGGCAGGCCGAGGATGCGCTCGGCGACGATGTTGCGCTGGATCTGCGAGCTGCCCGCCGCGATCGTGAGCGAGAGCGACTGCAGCGCCTTGTGCAGGAGCAGCTGGCTCGGGAGGCCGCCGACGTCGTCGCGCGAGAGCGCGGCGCGGCCGAGCAGGCGCATCGCCCAGCTCGCCGATCGCGCTGGTACAGCTCGGTGTAGTAGAGCTTGAGCGCCGAGCCTTCGAGCCCGGGCACGCCCGTCTGCGTCGATTTCGGAGACCGAGAGCTTCACCATCGCCCAGAGCGCGTCGAGCTCGGCGGCGAGGTGGCCGATCTCGCGACGCAGCGCCCGCGTCGTCCCAGGCGCGCGCCGTCGCCGCGCGTGACCTGCTCGCGAGCGCGACCAGCCCGACCAGGAACTGCTGGAGCTTGATCATCTCGCTCGCGAAGGCGGTGCCGCGCTCGAAGCGCAGCGTCACGTTGGTGACGCGCCAGCCGTCGTTCTCCGCGCCGACGCGGTTCTCGATCGGGCACGCGCACGTCGTTGAGGAAGACCTCGCTGAACTCGCCCTCGCCGGCCAGCGTCGGCAGCGGCCGGATCTCGATGCCCGGGCAGGTTCATCGGCAGGATCAGCCAGCTGATGCCGCGGTGCTTCGGCGCGTTCGGGTCGGTGCGCACCAGGAGCTCGCCGAAGTCGGCCACGTGCGCGTAGGAACACCAGATCTTGTGGCCCGATGAGCGACGTAGTGATCGCCGTCGCGCACCGCGCGCGTCTTGAGCGCGGCGAGGTCGGAGCCCGCGCCGGGCTCGGAGAAGCCCTGGCACCAGATCTCTTCGCCGCTCAGGATGCGCGGCAGGTGGCGCGCCTTCTGCTCGGGCGTGCCCTCGGCGACCAGCGTCGGGCCGCCGTGCAGGATGCCGACGAAGTTGACGCCGACGTAGGGCGCGCCGGCGCGCGCCGTCTCTTCGTAGTAGACGAGCTGCTCGGTCGGCGAAGCGTCGCGGCCGCCGAATTCGCGCGGCCAGTTGAGGCCCGCGTAGCCGGCTTCGAAGAGCTGGCGCTGCCAGCGCGTGTCGTAGCGGCGGCGCGCCGGCCAATCGTGGCTCGCGGGCGGCGGCGACCCTGCGCGGGCACCGCGTGCGGCGAGCCAGGCGCGCAGCTCCGCGCGGAAGTTCTCGTCGGACTCCGAGTAGCGCAGGTCCAAGGGGGGCTCTCCTCACGACGGCGCGAACGGGATCGTTACCGCTCGCTGCCGAAGGTTCAACTCCTGGCGCTGTGGGCTATGCCGTCCCGAGGAAGCGCGTGTAGTCGTCGAGCAGGGGCATCACGACGTCGCGCGGCGCGGAGGGCAGGCGCAGCACCGCTTCGGTGACGCCGATCGACGCGTAGAACGCGAGCTTCGCCGCGTCCGGCAGCACGCCCATCGGCGCGACGTCGAGCGTGGCCGGGTCGCGCCCGCGGGCTTCGAAGGCGCGCCGCAGCTCGGGGAGGGCCGCCTGCAGGCCCGCGCCGCCGACGGGCATCCAGCCGTCGGCGTACTCGGCGATCTGCGCGAAAAGGATCGGACCCGCAGCGCCGCCGATCCAGCACGCGCGGGCGCGGCTTCTGCACCGGCTTCGGCCACTGCCAGCTCGGCTCGAAGTTCACGAACTCGCCGTGGAACTCGGCCACGTCGTGCGTCCAGAGCGCCTGCATCGCGAGCATCTTCTCTCGCGTAATGGCGCGGCGTCGGCGCGCGTCGACGCCGTGGCTCTCCATCTCGTCCACGTTCCAGCCGTAGCCGATCCCGAGCACCAGGCGCCCTGCGGAGAGGTGGTCGAGCGTCGCGAGCGTCTTCGCGAGCACGATCGGGTCGTGCTGCGCGACCAGCGCGATGCCCGTGCCGAGCCGGATCTGCGAGGTGACGGCAGCCGCTGCGGCGAGCGTCACGAACGGATCGAGCGTGCGCTTGTACTCCTCGGGGAGCTCGCGCTCGCCCGTCGGCGGCGGGGTTCGCCGGCTGACCGGGATGTGCGTGTGCTCGGGCACGAACAGGGACGCGAAGCCCCGCGCCTCGGCTTCGCGAGCCAGCTCGACGGGGCTCATCGAGCGGTCGGTCGCGAAGATCGTGACGCCGATCCGCATGCGCGTCGTCCTCCGGGCCGCTCGCGCCTCTTCGCGGGAGCCGACTGAAACACGTTATAATTTTTGCTCGTCGCCTCCAAAGACCGGGGGTGCAGCAAGGGGACGCGTGACGGCTCCGGGCGGGTTCGACGCAGACTACCGGCTCGAGCACCGCTACGTGCGCGAGCGCGGGCGCGTCTATCTCACGGGCGTCCAGGCGCTGGTTCGGCTGCCCCTGATGCAGCGCCGCCGCGATCTCGCCGCGGGCCTGAACACCGCTGGCTTCATCTCGGGCTATCGCGGCTCGCCGCTCGGCACCTACGATCTCGCGCTCTGGCAGGCGAAGGCCGAGCTCGAAGCCCACCACGTCCGCTTCGAGCCCGGGCGTGAACGAAGATCTCGCGGCGACCGCGGTCTGGGGCTCGCAGCAGGCGCCATCTCTATGGGCCCGCCCGCTACGACGGCGTCTTCGGAATCTGGTACGGGAAGGGGCCCGGCGTCGATCGCTCCTGCGACGCGCTGAAGCACGGCAACTACGCGGGCGCCGCCGCGAACGGCGGCGTGCTGGTGCTCGCGGGCGACGACCCCGGCGCCAAATCCTCCTCGATCGCGCACCAGAGCGAGCCGGCGCTCGATGCACTGCGGGATCCCGATCCTGAACCCCGCCGAGCGTGCAGGAGTATCTCGATTTCGGGCTCCACGGCTTCGCGCTCTCGCGCTATTCCGGCAGCTGGGTCGCGATGAAGTGTCTGACCGACACGGTCGACAGCGCGCGCTCGGTCGACGGTCGATCCAGAGCGGGTGAACGTCGTGACACCGGGCGATTTCACGCCGGCCCGAGGGCCTCCACATCGCGCTGGGCGAACTATCCGCTCGCGGTGGAGAAGCGCCTCTACCAGCAGCGGCTGCCGGCGGCGCAGGCCTTCGTGCGCGCGAACGGGCTCGATCGCGACCGTCTTCGGCGGCGCCGCGGCGCCGGCTCGGCATCGTGACGACGGGCAAGGCCTATCTCGACGTGCGCCAGGCGCTCGACGAGCTCGGCATCGACGAGACGCGCGCGCCGCGGAGCTCGGCCTCGCGATCTACAAGGTGGCGATGACCTGGCCCCTCGAGCCGGACGGCGCGCGCCGCTTCGCCGAGGGCCTCGAGGAGCGTGCTCGTCGTCGAAGAGAAGCGGCCGCTGCGTCGAAGAACAGCTCGCGCGCCTGCTCTACAACTCGCGCGACGCGGCCCGCGCCTGCTCGGCAAGCGCGACGAGCGCGGCGCGCCGCTGCGTGCCCGTCGGACGGCGAGCTCGCGCCGGCCAGGTCGTCGAACAGGCGCTGCGCGGCTGGCTCGAGGCCGCGTGCCCGAGCTCGCGGCGACGCCTGCGCCGCGCGCCGCCAGGCCGTCGGTCGCCGCCGCGCCGCGGGCGGGCTCGCTGCGGCTTGCCGAGCTTCTGCTCGGGCTGTCCGCACAACACGTCGACGGTGGTGCCCGAGGGCATCGATCGCGCTCGGCGGCATCGGCTGTCACGGCATGGCGGTGTGGCTGCCGGAGCGCCGCACGCTCGCGGTGACGCAGATGGGTGGCGAGGGCGCCAACTGGATCGGCGCAGGCGCCCTTCATCTCGACGCCGCACACTCTTCCAGAACATCGGCGACGGCACCTACTTCCACTCCGGTCTGCTCGCGATCCGCGCCGCCGTCGCCGCCGCGCGTCAACATCACCTACAAGATGCTGCGTGAACGGGGCGGTCGCGATGACCGGGCGGCCAGCCGATCGAGGGCGAGCCGCATGGCCGGGCGAGGTCACGGTGCCCGAGATCGCGCGCCAGCTCGATGCCGAGGGCGTGCGGCGCATCGCGGTCGTCAGCGACGGACCCGAACAAGTACCGAGCCGACGCGCGCTTCCCGCCCGGCGTCACGTTTCACCACCGCGACGAGCTCGACCGCGTGCAGCAGCGAGCTGCGCGAGTTCCCGGGCGTCTCGGCGCTCGTCTACGACCAGAC
Source organism: uncultured delta proteobacterium (assembly GCA_963785985.1). Lineage (GTDB taxonomy): Bacteria > Myxococcota_A > UBA9160 > UBA9160 > SMWR01 > DATBRV01. The sequence goes on from CAWAXD010000009.1 coordinate 30,890, forward strand.
CTGCGCCGCCGAAGCGCGCCGGCTGCGCAAGCGCGGCGCGCTTCCCGGATCCCGACCGGCGCGTCGTGATCAACGAGCTGGTCTGCGAAGGCTGCGGCGATTGCGGCGTGCAGATCGAATTGCATCTCGATCGAGCCGGTCGAGACCGAGCTCGGCCGCAAGCGCCGCATCAACCAGTCGTCGTGCAACAAGGACTACTCGTGCTTGAAGGGCTACTGCCCGAGCTTCGTCACGCTGTACGGCGGCGCGCCTGCAAGCAGGCCGGCCGCACGCGCGCGGCCGGCGGCGGCGACGAGCTGTTCGCGCGGTCTGCCGGCGCCGCGCGTCGCCGATGCCTCGCGCAGCCGTGTGAACGTGCTGGTCGACGGGCATCGGCGGCACCGGCGTCGTCACGCGTCGGCGCGCTGCTCGGCATGGCCGCGCATCTCGAAGGGCAAGGGCTGCTCGGTGCTCGACGTGACCGGTCTCGCGCAGAAGAACGGCCCGGTCACGAGCCACGTGCGGATTGCGCAACGATCCCGCGGCGCTGCATCGCGACGCGCATCGCGAGCCGGCGGCGCCGATCTGGTGCTCGGCTGCGACATCGTGGTGACGGCCGGCGCGGACGTGCTCTGCGAAGCTCGCCAAGGGGCGCACGACCGCGATCGTGAACGCGCACGTCGCGCCGACCGCGGAGTTCGCCTCGCAGCCCGGATCTCGATCTGTCCCCCGACGCGATGGAAGCGGTCGATCCGCAGCGGCGCCGGCGACGAGGCCTGCCACTTCCTGCCGCGACCGAGCTCGCGACGGCGCTGCTTCGGCGACGCGATCGCCACCAACCTGTTCCTGCTCGGCTACGCGCTACAGCGCGGCTGCCTGCCGGTCGGGCTGGCCGCGCTCGAACGCGCGATCGAGCTGAACGGGCGCGCGGTGAAGACGAATCAGCGCGCGCTCGCCTGGGGACGACTCGCCGCGCACGACTTCGCCGCGGTGGAACGGGCCGCGCGCCCGGCGCTGCGGCGCCGCCGAGATCGCGCCGGCGACCTCGCTCGAAGCGATCGTCGCCCGCCGCGTGGAGTTCCTGACCGCGTACCAGAACGCGGCCTACGCGCGCGCGCTACTCGGAGCGCGTCGCGCAGGCGGCGACGCGCGAGCGAGAGCGCGCGCCGGGAACGAGCGACGCTCGCCGGGGCGGTTGCGCGCTACTACTTCAAGCTGCTCGCCTACAAGGACGAGTACGAGGTCGCGCGCTTGTGGACCGACGATTCGTTCCGGAAGCAGCTCGAGCGCGAGTTCGAAGCGTGGAAGCGCGTCGAGCTCCACCTCGCGCCCCAGATCGCGAACCCCCGCGATCCCGACACCGGGCGCGCCCGAAGAATGCGATCCTCGGGCCGTGGGTCTTCCGGGCCCTCGGCGTGCTCGCGAAGTTGAAGTTCCTGCGCGGCGACGCCGTTCGATCCCTTCGGCTGGACGGCGCACCGGCGCCGCGAGCGCGAGCTGATCGCGGACTACGAGCGCACGCTCGACGAGCTGCTGGCCGGCCTGTCGCACGACAACCGCATGCGCTCGCCGTCGAGATCGCGAGCCTCCCCGAGCACATCCGCGGCTTCGATCTCGTGAAGGATCGCCACCTGCACGACGCGAAGGCGAAGGAAGCGGCCCTGCTCGCCGCCTTCCGGCAGCGCGCGACGCCGGCCCGCGCCGCGGGCGGCGCCTAGTCCGGCTGGCGCTTCGGCGATTTGCGCTGCGCCTCGCGGCGTTTGGCGAAGATGCGCTTGTCGTGGAGGCGGCGCAGCTGGCGCTCGACCTTGCCGATCAGCTTCTCGGCGGCCGGCAGCAGCTGGGTCGCCGCCGCGTGGGTCGCGATGTCGATGTGGCTCCCCGTCACGTGGCCGTGCGCCGTGAAGCCCACGCCATCCGCGCTGAGGGTGATCTCGATCCGCACGATCTCCGTGAATTCGGCGGCGAGATGGCGGCAGCGGGTCTCGACCGCTTCGCGCACGCTCTCATCGCTCGACAAGTCCTTGAAGTTCGTGACCAGAGTCAGGCGCTGCGTCACGTTTTCGTCCCCCTCGAATCGGGTCGGCTCTTGCGCTCGCGGTGGCGGAAGCGGACGGGAATCGAACCCGCCAGGGCCGTGTCGCCACGCCCCTCACCGGATTTGAAGTCCGAGGCCCGCACCAGCGAGGCGAACGCTTCCAGCGGCGATTCTATGCCACCGGTCGCAGGGCTGCATCGCAGCAGCGCCGGCGCGGCCGTTGCAAAATCGCGGGCGCGCGTGCGCGAGCGAGGTAAGCTCGCGGCTGGTGAGCGCGTACACGCTTCCCGAGGTTGCTCGCATCTGCCGCGTTTCGCCGGCGCGCCTTCGCTATTGGAAGCGCACGCGCCTGCTCGAGCCCACGCGCGGTGTGGCGGCCTTCGGCTTCCGTGATCTGATCTCGGTGCGCCTCGTGGTGGATCTGATCGATCGCGGGGTTCCGCTGCGCCGCATCCGTCGCAGCGTCGAAGCCGTGAGCCATCGCATTCCCGAGCTCGAGCTGCCGCTCGGCGCGCTGCGGCTCTGTCCGCACGCCGCCGCGCGCGTGGCGGTTCGACACGAAGGGGTGTGGGTCGAGCCGGACGGCCAGCTGCTGCTGGATTTCTCGGCGACGGGCGCGCCGGCGCAGGACGTTGCGGCGCCGACCGCACCCGCCTGGCGCAACTTCGCGCGCCGGCTCTCGGGCGAGTGGTTCGAGCGCGGCTGCCAGCTCGACTCGGAGCGGGCCACCTGGGCCGCGGCGATTGCAGCCTATGAGCGCGCGCTCCACTTCGATCCGGAGTGCGCGGACACGCATTGCAACCTCGGCTCCGTCTACTTCAATCAGAATCGTCGCTCGCTGGCGCGCGCGAGCTACGAGCGCGCGCTGGCGCTCGCGCCGCGTCACCTCGAGGCGCATTTGAACCTGGCGACGTTGCTCGAGGAGGAGGGCCAGGACCCTGCCGCGCTGCGGCACTACCGCGTGGCGCACGGGATCGATCCGTTCATCCCCGACACGCACGTGTCGCTGGCCCTGCTCTACGAGCGCCTGGGACTCGCGCGCAAGGCGCTCGGCTCGTGGCGTCGCTACCTCCAGCTCGCGCCGCGCGGCACCTGGGCCGACATCGCGCGCGGAAGGCTGCGCCGATCCGACTGATGCTCAGTCGCTCGTCAGCGTGAAGCGCTGGCTGTCGATCACATCGTCGTCGAGGCGCGCCTCGACGGTCCACGTGCCGGCTTGCCGTGCGCCCGGCGCGTCGGACGCGAGGCTCGAGGCGACGAAGGGCTTGCGCGGGCGATCGGCTGCCTCGTCCTGCACGACGTGGCCGTCCGGGGCGAGCCAGCGGACCCGGATCTTCTCCTCGTAGGGAACGAAGCGGGTCCCGAGCCGCGCCCACCAACGGATCCGACCGGTGCTCGCCGGAAACGACGGGTTGCTCCCGGGAGCCGGACGCGTGCCGGCCGCGAGCGCGTCGCCCGCGGAGACACCCGACTCCGAGACGATCGCGAAGGTGAGCTTCTCCACCTCCCAGTCGGCGCGTCGTTGCAGCACGTTGCCGGGCCCGGCCCGCAGGCTGGCCTGCTCGAAGGCATAGACGGCGCGGTGGCGCTCGCCGATCTCGCGGTAGGAGCGGCCCAGCTTGAAGAACACGAGCGCGTGTGTGGGGTCGAGCCGCACGGTGCGCCGATAGGCCGCGACCGCCTCGGCATGCCGCCCCTGCGACGCGAGCAGCTCGCCCACGCGGAAGGGCACGCGGGGATCGTTGGGCTCCGCGGCCTCCGCGCGAGCCAGCACGAGCAGCGCGGCGTCGATCCGACCGGTGGCGGCGAGCTGCTCGGCTTCGGCCAGCAGCGGATCGCTGAGGGCGCGGTCCGGAGACGGAGGGCCGGGCAGGGTGGCGCGATTCGTGTCGATCAGCAGCGCCAGGCGCGCCTGCGCTTCGCGCAGATCGGCATCGAGATTGGGCGCGCGCTCCGCGGTGGGCTTGAGCTCGCCGGCTTGCGCGGTCACGGCGGCGATGCGGGCCTCGACCTCCGGGTGCGTGAACAGATAGGGCGGGATGTGATCGGGCGTGGCGCGTTGCTCGGCGAGGATGCGTTCGAAGAAGTGCGTGATCGCCGCCGGTTGGAAGCCGGAGCGCGTCATGAAGATCGCGCCCAGCTTGTCCGCCTCGGTCTCGAATTCGCGGCTGAAGTGCAGCTTCATCGCGACGTTCGCCGCCTGCGTCGCGATCAGGATGCCGGGCTCGCGCGTCGCCACGGCCGCGGCCATGCCCGCGATCCCGGCCAGCAGGTCGGGCAGCTGCGAAGCCTGCTGCATGCGCGCGTAGTGCCGCGCCTTCACGTGCGCGATCTCGTGTCCCATCACGCCGGCGAGCTCGTCGACGCTGCCGACGGCGAGCAGCGTGCCGCTGTGGAGGTAGATGTAGCCGCCCGGCACCGCGAAGGCGTTGAGCGACGGGTCCTCGATCACGCGAAAGCGATAGATGAAGGGCTGGGGCTCGATCGTCTGCACGATCCGCTGGCCCAAATCGTTGAGGAAGCCGGTCACCACCGGGTCGTCGATCACCTGAACGTGCTTGTGGAGCTCGCGATCGAACTCCATGCCGAGCTGCCGCTCGTCGTCGTCGCTCACCGTCGTCATGTCGTGGATCGGATTGAAGCGCGTGCCGTCGTCCTGCACGCATGCGGCGAGCGCGACGAGAGCGAGCGTGAGCGCTCGGGCTAGGCGGGATCTTCCGGTTGCCATCGCAGCACGGGCTGGCGGGCTGCGCGCGTCTCGTCGAGGCGCGAGCGGCGCGTGTGGTGCGGAGCCGTGCGCACGAGCTCGGGGTCGCTCGCGCGCCTCCTCGGCGATCGCGAGCAGCGCCTCGACGAAGCGGTCGAGCTCCTCGAGGCTCTCGCTCTCGGTCGGCTCGATCATGAGCGCGCCGTGAACGATGAGCGGGAAGTAGATCGTCGGCGGGTGGTAGCCGTAGTCGATCAGGCGCTTGGCGACGTCGAGGGTCGTGACGCCGGTGCCGTCGAGATGGCGGTCCGAGAGCACGCACTCGTGCATCACCGGCCGGTCGTAGGGCACGTGATAGACGCCGCGCAGGCGCGCCAGCACGTAGTTGGCGTTCAGCACCGCCATCTCCGCGCACCGCCGGAGTCCGTCGGGGCCGAGCGAGCGGATGTAGGCGTAGGCGCGCACCAGCATCCCGACGTTGCCGAAATTGGCGTGCAGCCGGCCGATCGAGCGCGGGTAGTCGTAGTCGAGCGTGAAGCCTTCCCCTTCCTGTCCGCCGAGCCGCCGCACCACGGGCACCGGCAGATACGGCGCGAGCGCGTTCTTGACGCCGACCGGGCCGGCGCCGGGTCCGCCGCCGCCGTGCGGGGTCGAGAAGGTCTTGTGCAGGTTGAAGTGCATCACGTCGATGCCCGAGGTCGCCGGGCCGCGTGACGCCGAGCAGCGCGTTCAGGTTGGCGCCGTCGCCGTAGACCAGGCCGCCCTTGGCGTGGACGATCTCGGCGATGCGCGCGATGTGCTCGCTCGAACAGCCCGAGCGTGTTCGGGTTCGTGATCATCAGCGCGGCGACCTCGGTCGTCATGCGCCGCTCGATCTCCTCGGGATGCAGCAGGCCGTCCTCGCCGGACGCGACCGGGATCACCTCGTAGCCGTTCAGCGCCGCACTCGCCGGATTCGTGCCGTGCGCGGTGTCGGGGATCAGGACCTTGCGCCGCTTCTCGCCGCGGTGCTCGTGGTAGGCGCGGATCATCATGATCCCCGCCAGCTCGCCCTGCGCGCCGGCGGCGGGCTGCAGCGTCACGCGGTCCATGCCGCTGATCTCGGCCAGCTGGCGTTCGAGCTCGCTCGCGAGCTGCAGGAAACCCTGCATCAGCGCCACCGGCTGCAGCGGATGCGCGCCGGAAAACCCAGGCAGGCGGGCGATCTTCTCGTTCACCTTCGGGTTGTACTTCATCGTGCAGGAGCCGAGCGGATAGAGGCCGAGATCGACCGCGGCGTTCCAGGTCGAGAGGCGCGTGAAGTGCCGGATCACGTCCACTTCCGACAGCTCCGGCAGGCCTTCGATGTCGTCGCGCAGCGCGGCCGCTCCCAGCACCGCGCTGGGATCGGCTTCCGGGACGTCGCACGCGGGCAGCGAGCAGGCCATGCGCCCCGGGCGGCTGCGTTCGAAGAGCAGCGGCTCCTCGTAGGCAAAGCCGTTCGTCGCGTTGCCGACGCTCGCGCGGCGGTCGGCGCTGCTCACGAGCGCCCCCCGGCGAGCGCCGCGACGAGGCGGTCGATGGCCTCGCGGGTCGCGAGCTCGGTCGTGCACACGAGCAGCGCGGGGCCGAGCTCCGGAGCGTGCGCCCCGAGATCGAGACCCCCGACGATGCCGGCGTCGAGAGCGCGCTCGAGCGCCGCCGCGGCGCTGCCGCGCACGCCGACCACGAACTCGTTGAAGGTCGGAGCCGTGAGCGGGAGCGTGAGGCCGTTCGTCGCGCGCACCCGCGCCTTCGCGTACTCCGCCTTGGCCAGGTTGCGCTCGGCCAGGCGCCGCAGTCCGACGCGCCCGAGCAGCGCGAGATAGACGGTCGCCATCAGCAGGCACAAGCCCTGGTTGGTGCAGATGTTCGACGTCGCCCGCTCGCGGCGGATGTGCTGCTCGCGCGTCGACAGCGTCAGCACGAAGCCGCGCCGCCCCTCGCTGTCGACGGTCTGCCCCACGAGACGGCCGGGCAGATTGCGCACGCTCTCCATGCGCGCGGCCATGAATCCGAGGTGCGGACCGCCGAGGCCCATCGGCACGCCGAAGCTCTGGGCCTCGCCGCAGACGATGTCGGCGCCGAGCGAGCCCGGGGCGCGCAGCAGCGCGAGCGAAAGGGCTTCGCTCACGACCACCACCAGCTTGGCGCCGTGCGCATGCGCGGCCGCGGCGGCAGCGGCGACGTCTTCGATCACGCCCAGGAAGTTCGGCTGTTGCAGCACCACGCACGCCGTCTCGCCATCGACCGCGCCGGCGAGCGGCGAGCTGCGGCCGTCGGCGGCGCGCGGCACCGGCGCGATCTGCGCTTCGAGACCGCCGAGGTAGGTCTGGATCACCTCGCGGTAGTGCGGATGCACGCTGCTCGAGAGCACCACTCTCTTGCGTCGCGTGATGCGCATCGCCATCAGCGCCGCTTCGGCGGCCGCCGAGGCGCCGTCGTACATCGAAGCGTTCGAGACCTCGAGGCCGGTGAGGCCGCAGATCATCGTCTGCCATTCGAAGATGGCCTGCAGCGTGCCCTGGCTGATCTCCGCCTGGTAGGGCGTGTAGGCGGTGTAGAACTCGGCGCGCGACGTGATGGCATCGACCGCCGAAGGGATGAAGTGGGCGTAGCAGCCCGCGCCGAGGAACCAATCGTGGCTGGCTTGATGCGCGTTGCGCGCGGCGAGCGCGCCGAGCTCGGCGACGAGCTCCTGCTCGCTGGCGGCGGCCGGCACGCCGAGCGGACGCTGGAGCCGGTGCTTTGGCTCGACGTTCGCGAACAGCGCGTCCACGCTGCCGACGCCGATCGCCTCGAGCATCTGCTCGATCTCGGCCTCGGTGTGGGGGATGTAGCGCAGGGCTGGCTCCGGGATCCGGGCGGGATCTACTCGCTGCGATCGTCGACGTGCTGCCGGTAGGCGGGCACGTCCATCAGGGATTCGAGCTCGTCCTCGCTCGCGATCGCGATCGCGATCATCCAACCGTCGCCGTAGCAATCTTCGTTGACGGCCTCGGGGTGGTCGGCCAGATCGGTGTTCACGTCGACCACTTCACCCGACACCGGCGCGTACAGATCGGAGACCGCCTTCACGGACTCGATCACGCCGAAGGGATCTCCCTTCGAGACCACGGAGCCGACCGGAGGCAGCTCGACGAACACGATGTCCCCGAGCTGCTGCTGGGCGAAGTCGGTGATGCCGACCACCATGTTGTTGCCCTCGCGGCGCACCCACTCGTCCTCGTTGGTGAACGAGAGATCGTCCGGGATCTCGTAATCGGCCACGACAGAACCCTCCTGGAATCCTAGCCGCCGGTCGAGGGCGGCTCGGGTCGCGTCTTCACGAAGGGAGTTTCTACCACGCGGGCGCTGCATGCGCGCCCCCGAATCAGGATCTCGAGGCCCGTGCCGACGGCGGCCAGCTCGGGCGGAACGTAGGCCAGCCCGATCGACTTCCCGAGGGTGGGGGAGGGGCCGCCCGACGTCACGCGCCCGACGGTCCGGCCGCCCTTCGCCACGGGGTATTCGGCGCGGGCGATCCCCGGGGTGAGCAGCTCGAAGCCCACGAGCGCCCGGGTCGGGCCCTGTGCGAGGCGCTCCGCGATCGCCTCGGCTCCGATGAAGCCGCCGCGCTCGAGCTTCACGTAACGCCCGAGCCCCGCCTCGAGGGGGGAGGTCGTGTCGTCGAGCTCGTGCCCATAGAGCGGCATCGCGGCTTCGAGGCGCAGCGTGTCGCGAGCCCCGAGCCCGACGGGGATCAGCCCGATGGGCGCTCCCGCCGCCAGCAGCGCCTCGAAGATGGCGACGCTGTCGGCCGCAGCCGAATAGATCTCGAAGCCGTCGGCGCCGGTGTAGCCGGTGCGCGAGACCAGGGCCGGCCGCCCCGCGACCTCGCCGCGCGCGAAGGCCCAACGCGCGAGCGCGGCGAGCGCCGGCGCCGCCACGCGCGCGAGCACCTGCGCCGCGAGCGGTCCCTGGAGCGCGAGCAGTCCCGTCTCGTCGCTCTGGTTGCGCGCGCCGGCCTGCGCGGGGGCGTGGCGTGCGATCCAGCGCCAATCCTTCTCGATGTTGGCGGCGTTCACGCACAGCAGCAGCGCGTCGGGCGCGAGGCGATAGAAGGTGACGTCGTCGACGATGCCGCCGCTCTCGTTGCACAGCAGTCCATAGCGCACGCGGCCGACGGCGAGTGATGCGACGGGCCGCGTGAGCAGGCGCTCGGCGGTCCCGATCGCCGCCGGGCCTGCGAGCTCGATCTGGCCCATGTGGGAGACGTCGAAGAGCCCCGCGCGCTGCCGAACCGCGGCGTGCTCCTCGAGGATCGAGGTGTATTGCACCGGCATCTCGAAGCCGGCGAACTCGACCATGCGAGCGCCGAGGCGGCGGTGCGTTTCGTAGAGCGGCGTGCGCAGCAGGCGGCTCATGCGCCGCAACGGGCCCTGTGCGCGGCGAGCGTGTTGTAGAGCAGCAGCGTGATGGTGAGGGGCCCGACGCCGCGGCGGTGCGGTGTGACGAGCCTGGCCACGCCCATCACGCCTTCGGTATCGACGTCGCCCACCAGCTCGCCGTCGATCTCGCTGACGCCGACGTCGATCACGGCCGCGCCCGGCTTCACCCAATCGCCGCGCACGAGGCGCGGCACGCCGGCGGCGGCCACGATCACGTCGGCGCGGCGGCAGTAATCCGCGAGTCCGTGCGTGCGCGAGTGACACATCGTCACGGTGGCGTGGGCCTGGAGCAGCAGCAGCGACACCGGTTTGCCGACGATGGCGCTGCGGCCGATCACGACCGCGTGCGCTCCCGCGAGCGGAACCTCGAAGCGCTCGAGCAGCTTCATGATGCCGAGCGGCGTGCAGGGCGCGAGGCAGGGCTCGCCGAGCAGCAGACGCCCGGCGTTGAGCGGGTGGAGGCCGTCGACGTCCTTGGCCGGGTCGATCGCGGCGGCTACGAGATTCGGACGCACGCCCTTCGGGAGCGGCAGCTGCACCAGGATGCCGTCGACCGCGTCGTCGCGGTTCAGCGCCGCGACGCAGTCGATCACTTCAGCCTCGCTCACCGCGCCGCTGAGCTTGTGCTCGAGCGAAGACATGCCCACGCGCTCGCACGCGCGCCGCTTGCCCTTGATGTAGGAGGCGCTCGCCGGATCGTCGCCGACCAGCACCACGCCGAGGCACGGCGCGCGCCGGCCCGCCGCGACGAGCCCGGCGATCTCGTTCGCCAGCTCGGCGCGCAGCTCGTTCGCGAGCGCGAGGCCGTCGACGACGATCGTAGGGCGGGGTTCGCTTGCCATGGCTTGCGCGGAGGATAGGGCAGAGCGCTACGCGGCGGCCTTCGGGGTCTTGCGCTTGCCGCGCTTGCCTTCGCCTTTGGGCTTGGACTTCGCTTCGCTCGCGGCCGCGTCGGAGCCGCCCGCGGCGGCCACGGGAGCGCTCTCGGCAGCATCGGACTTCGCCGCGGGCGCGTCGGTTTTCGCTGCGGGCGATTCCTTGTCGGACTTCGATGCGTAGAGATCCGCGTACCAGCCGCCGCCCTTCAGCACGAACGAGGTCCGCGAGATCAGGCGCTTGGCCCTGCGCGCCTTGCAGCGCGGGCAGGTCTTGATCGGCGCGTCGGTGATGCGCTGCTCGGCTTCGAATTCGTAGCCGCACTTTCCGCAGGCGTATTCGTAGACAGGCACGCTCTGGCGTCCTCTTGCAAGGCCCGGCGATCCGGGGCCCGCCGCAGGCGGGCTCGGGCCGCGGCGAGCTCAAAGCCTAGTCACCCGGGGGTGGCTCCGCCAACTCGCGAATCCGTCGCGAGAGGCTCTGCGCCTCGCCCGTGACCTCGACGCGCTTGCGGCGTCCGGTCGAGTTTTTCGCGAGCCGAACGGCCTCGCGGGGAACTCCGAGCGCGCGGGCCAGCGCCTTCACGCAAGCCGCATTCGCTTCGCCCTCGACCGGGGGCTCGCTGACCGCCACCCGCAGCGCGCCGCCCCGGCTTCCGCCCACCTGCGGGCGGCGCGCCCGGGGCGTGACGACGATCCAGAAGGCCACCCCGTCGCGCGTGAGCGCGAGCTCGGGTCCGGCCGGGTTCACGTCTCGGTCTCGGGCTTCGCCGCTCGGTTCGAGCTCCCGAAGTGGGCGATCCGACCCTCGAGCTGGGGGTCGTCCTCGCCGCCCTTCGCGAGACCTTCGAGCAGGTCGAGATGGGTCTGGATCGCGGCGCGCACGGCCGCGCCGAGGCGCGTGCGCAGGAGCTTCATCTCGCGGATGTCCTCCGCGAGCCGCGCTGCGCGCCGGTGCGCCGCATCGAGAATCTTCTCGGCCTTGACCTCGGCCCCGCCCACCAGCACCTCGGCCTCCTTCACCGCCGTGCGCTTGAGCTCGTCCGAAAGCCGCTGGGCCGTCGTGAGCGTCTGCTGCAAGATCTCCTCGTTCGAGGCGAGATCCTCGACGCGCGCTTCGAGCTTGAGCACCTGATCGCGCTGCGCCTGCGCATCGCGCAACACCGCTTCGTAGTCCTCCGCGATCATGCGCAGGAAGTTGTCCACCTCCTCGCGGTCGTAGCCACCCATGCGGCGCGGGAAGCTGTGGTTGCGGATGTCCAGCACGCTGATGCGCATACGCTCCTCCGGGGCCCTCGTCCTCCGGCAGGCGATCGACCGAACCGCGCGGATTCTTTAGCCCTTGCCGAGCTCGCGCGAGCGCAACGTGGCAGCCTCCACGGCGGCTTCGATGGCCTCCCGGAAGCCGAGGGCTTCGAGCCGCGCGAGCCCGGCTAGCGTCGTCCCGCCCGGGGAGCTGACCTGCTGGCGCAGCTCGGCGGGGGTCCGCTCGCTCTCGAGCGCGAGCTTTGCGGCGCCGAACACGGTTTGGAAGGCGAGGCGGTCCGCGGCCGCACGCGGCAGCCCCATGCGCTCCCCCGCGGCACCGAGCGCCTCGAGCAGCAGGAACACGTAAGCGGGCCCGCTGCCCGAGAGGCCCGTGACCGCATCGAGCTGCTCCTCGGCGGGCGCGATCCAGACGCTGCCCACGCACTCGAAGAGCTCGCGCGCGAGCGCCAGGTCCGCCGCGCTCGCGGCGGCGTTCGCGCACAACGCCGTCGCCCCGGCGCGCACCAGCGCCGGCGTATTCGGCATCGCGCGCACGATCCGCGCGCGCGCCGGAAGCGACTGCGCGAGGCGCGCGAGCGGGACGCCGGCGGCGATCGAGATCCACAGCGGCCCCGCCTGCGCAGCGCCGGTGGGAAGTCCGGCGAGCGCGGCGGCGACGACGGCCGGCTTGACGGCGATCACCACCACGTCGCTCTCGCGCGCGACCCGCGCGTTCTCGGGGGTCGTGGCGATGCCGAGCGCCGCTGCGAGCCGCTCGCGGCGCGCGCCCTCGACGTCGCTCGCCAGGATCCGCGCGGGGGCGATCCCGGCTGCGAGCAGCCCGCCGGCGAGCGCCTCCGCCATCGCGCCGCCTCCGATGAAGCCGATGCGTTGGTTCGCGAGCGTCATGCCGGGTCTTCTCCTTTGCGCGGGCGCGGTCCGAAGATCGCGGTGCCGACGCGCACCCAGGTGGCGCCTTCCTCGATCGCGATCTCGAAGTCGGCCGACATCCCCATCGACAGCTCGCGCAGCGCGCCGCCGCCGGGCTCGCTGCGCAGGCTCTGCGCGAGATCGCGCAAGCGCGCGAAGCCGGCCCGGCTCGCGTCGGGCGTGGCCTGCGGCGGCGGAATCGTCATCAGCCCCGCGACCCGCAGATGCTTCCACGCGAGGCTTGCCGCGAGCAACTCGCGCACGGCCGTGGGGGCGGCGCCCCCCTTCGTGGCTTCGCCCTCGAGGTTCACCTGCAGCAGCACGCCGATCTCGCGACCGAGCTCGGCGGCGCGTTGTTCGAGCGCGGCGCCCAGCGCGGCGCGGTCCAGGCTCTCGACGACGTCGAAATCCCGCGCGACGTCGAGAGCCTTGTTGCGCTGCAGCCGCCCGACGAAGTGCAGGCGGGGCAGGGCAAGTCCGCGCGCCGCGAGCAGCGAGCGCAGCTCGGGGAGCTTCGCGCGGGCCTCCTGCACGTAATTCTCCCCCACGTGCTCGAGACCGGCGGCGACCGCCTCGGCGATGCGCGCCGCCGGCTGCCCCTTCGCGATACCGACGAGCGTGATCGCCTCGGGTCTGCGGCCCGCGCGCCGGGCCGCGGACGCCATGCGCTCGCGCACGCCGGCCAGGCGGGTCGCAACCGGGCTTGCGAGGGGCGCGCTCATGCGACGCCGGACGCGAAGCCCGCTGCGCGCAGCAGCGCCAGCGTCTCCTCGAGCGGAAGCCCGATCACGTTCGTCTCGCTGCCCTCGATCTTCTCGATCAACCGACGGCCGCTTCCCTGCGCCGCATAGGCTCCCGCCTTGTCGAGCGACTCGCCGGTAGCGACGTAGGCCCGCAGCTCGCGCTCGTCGGCCGCGCGCATGGTCACGGCGCTCTCCACGACGGTGTGTCGCAGGCTGAGCGTGTCGCTGGCGACGAGCGCCACCGCCGTCAGTACGAAGTGACGCCGGCCGACCAGCCGCCGGAGCAGCGCGACGGCGTGTTCGGCGTCGTCGGGCTTGCCGAGCACGTCGCCATCGATCACGACGATCGTGTCCGCGCCGAGCACCCAGCGCGGCGGCGCCGGTCCCAGGCTGCGCGCCACTGCCTGCGCCTTCTCGGACGCCAGACGGCGCGCGAGCTGCGCCGGCGCCTCGCCCGGGAGAGCCTGCTCGGGAACGTTCGAGGGCTGCACTTCGAAGCGGATCCCCGCACGCGTGAGCAGCTCGCGGCGCCGGGGCGAGGCGCTGGCGAGCACGAGGGGATGGGAGGGCGACACGCCGCGGGGGTACCGAGCCGGCGCGGGCGCGTCAAGCTGCGCGGCGCCGAGCGCGGCGGCAGGCCGCTTGCGGTAGCTTCGCCGGCCGATGAGCCGTCTCCGCCGCCGGGCCTCGTCAGGGCTCACGCTGCTGCGGTTCGCGGCGTGCGCTCACGCCCCGGTCCTGGAGGCACTCTCGGCCTGATCATGAACGAGCCGAGGCTCTACGAAGCATCGAAGCTGCTGGTGGGCGGCGCGAATCGCAGTACGGTGGTGCGCGGCATGATCCGCTCGCTCTCGGAAGAGCCGAAGTAGGCGATGGCGCGAACGCCGCGCTGCTGGAGCCTGGAAGGCGCGCGCGCGCTGCTGCCGGACGTACGCAAGCGAACCGCGGCGGCGGTGGCCGAGGTCCAGGCGTTGCTCGAGCAGCGCGAGACCGGCAAGGGCGGGACGTCATCGGCCGAGCAGGTCGACGCGCAGATCGGAAAGCTGACGGCCGACTGGGCGCGCGCGATGGAAGCGCTGGGTCTCGATGTGAAGGGGGCCTGGCTCGTCGATTTCGACAACGGCAGCGGGTATTACTGCTGGCGCTGGCCCGAATCCGAGCTCGCCTACTTCCATGGCTACGAGGAAGGCTTCGCGGGTCGCGTCCGCATCCAGTGAGGGCGGTGCCAGGCCCGATCCGACATGCGCCTCCCTCCGACGACCCTTGACGTCGGATCGGGGTCAGCGCGCCCCGCGCCGGCGGTAGGGCTCGAACAGCTCCGGGCGCACCAGCTTGTGGCGGCCCTTGAGCAGCGCGCGCTTGGTCCAGCTGGCCAGCGCCGCCAGCTCGACGAACGGCAGGACGGGGGCGAGATCGAGCCCGGCGGTGCGGCGGATGCGCGCGAGCAGCTGCTCGCGGTTGGCGCCGGGCATGCGCAGGACGGCCTTCGCGACGCCCGTCCCGAGCAGCTGATTCGGCAGCAGGTCTTCGACGTCGATCGCCACGAGCTGGCCCTCGGGTGTCACCACGAAGTTTCGCGAGAGCGGATCGACGTAGTCGTGGCCCACGTAGACCTGCGCGGGCTTCAGCGCCTCGGCGGCTCGGGTCAGATCCGGAAGCGCCGCGGCCTCGAGCGCGCCGACCTGCCCGAGGAACGCGAGATCGCGCAGCAGCCTCTCGGCGAAGCCGGCGTCGCGGATCTCGACGGCGTGGCGATCCTGCGCGTAGAGCATGGAGAAGAAATCGGCCAGCAGGTCGCCGCCGGCCGCATCGAGCGGATCGGCGAGGGGCCTGCCCTCCACGTACTCGAGCAACAGCTCGTTCGCGCTCTGCGCGATCAGCACGGGGAACATCCGGTGCGATCGGAAGCGTTCGAGGTTGCGGGCGATCTGGGTGGCGGTCCACGCGTCGGCGACGGTCAGGCGCTTGCAGCGCGCCCCTCCGATCTGGATCAGCCGGACCTGCTTCTCGGGCACGAAGCGGCCCAGCAGCCGGCGGCGCAGCGCAATTCCGACGCGACGCTTGAGCGTGTGGAGCGAGGTCTGGCGAAAGCGGGGCAGGCGTTCCACGTGCGGCGTCTCCGTCAGGCGGCGAGTTCGCGGCGGGCGCTCGGATCGCGGATCACGGCCTCGAGCTCGCCGCCGATGCGCGCGGCGAAATCCTCGCCGGACGGCGTCTGTGCGCGCACCTCGGCGGCCACCGCCTCGAAGAAGGCCTGCACGCTCGCGCGCGACCAGATCTGCTCGTGCAGGATCCAGCGCGCGATGCGCGCCACGTCGCAGGCGAGGCCGGGCAGATCGAGGTCGGGCCCGAGGCTCGCGTACGGAAAATCGATCGTGTAGAGGACCGGCTCGCCGTGCTGCATCACCACCAGCAGGTTGTTCGAGCTGTGACGGCGGTGCACGAGCCCGAGCCGCGCCGCCGCCGCCAGCTGCGAGGCGAGGCTCGCGAGCAGGCGCGGCTCCGGCGGCCCGGGCTGCGCGGCAAGCCAGCGCGTGAGCGTGACCGCGCCGTCGAGCCAGCGCGTGAAGAGCAGCACGCGCGCGAGCCCGATCGCATTGCGCTCGAGCGCTGCGCCCAGGTTCGCGAGGGTGCGGCCGCCGCGCGCCTCGAACGCGACGCCCACGCGGTACTCGCGCACGCCCGGGTGCTCGGCGAGCCACCCGAACCAGAGCTGGCGCGCCGGCGACGGATTGCGCAGCTCCTTGATGGCAATCGGGCCGAGCCCGGGAACCTCGCCCCGATGCACACTGCGACGGTGAGCGGCGTAGACCTCTTCGCTCGCACCGCGCGTGGCGTTCTCGAGCCGCGCGCGCAGGTCGGCGAACGTCTCGCGCAGCGCGGCGGGCGGCTCGAGCCAGCGCAGCCGCTCGGGACGCACCGGGGTAAGCGTCGCGTGACCTCCCATCGCGCGTAGACGTAGCCCACGCCGTGGCGGGGCGCTCAGGCGCCGTCAAGGCGCTCCTCGTGAACGAAGGCGATGAGCGGCCCGGTCTCGCAAGGATTCTTGAAGCCCGGCTCTGCTTCCTTCTGGCCCACGAGGACCGAGACACCGGCCTCGAGCTCGAGGATCATGCGGTAGAGCTCGACGTTTCTGGGCGTGGAATCCGCGACCGCGCGTCCTGCGGAACCTGCGAGCCAAGCGACACACAAAACGGCGGCGAGCGCGGTGCGCAGCCAGCGCGAACGAGACTTCGACCTCGACGCTGGATTGCTTGCCGCCGCGAGGGGCCTTCCGCAGCAGCCAGTGCTGCGAAGCGCGCGCGCTCCAGATCCCCGCGCGTTCGATTGGCAAGCGCGCGGAAGGCGCTAGCTTGACGCGACCTCGCGCGCGCCTTCCCCCGGCCGCCGGGGCCCGAGGCGCCGCCATGAACGCGCTGGTCCGCCACGCGAAGTCGATCCGCAAAGGCTTCCGCGAGCGCCGCGAGCTCGCTTCCGCCAAGGTTGCGATCGTCTCGTTTCCGAAGAGCGGGCGCACCTGGCTGCGCATGTTGATCGGCAGGGCGCTCTGCGAGCACTACGGACTTCCCGAGACTCAGGTGCTCGACACCTTCGAGCTGACGCGCGCGGCCGGAATCCTGCCGACGATCTTCACGCACGACGGCACGAGCAACACCGAAGGCCGCCACTTCCGGCGCCTCGACCGCAGCAAGCGCGCCTACCGGGACAAGCGCGTGCTCTTGCTGTGCCGCGATCCGCGCGATACCGCGATCTCCTGCTTCTTCGAGGCGACCAAACGCAAGGGCGTCTATGCCGGAACGCTGTCCGGGTTCCTGCGCGATCCGCACTACGGCATCGAGAAGATCGTGACCTTCTACGAGCTGTGGGACGCGGCGCGCTCCGTGCCCGAGGAGATCCTGATCCTCTCCTACGAGGGACTGCACGCCGATCCGGGCAAGCTGCTGCGCGAGACGCTCGCCTTCATGGGCGCGACCGATCTCCCGGAGCGCAGCATCACGGACGCCATCGAGTACGGCCGCTTCGACAACATGCGGCGCATGGAGCAGGCGGGGGGGCTCGGCGAGGGCTCGCGTCTGCGGCCCGGCGACGCGAGCGACGCGAGCTCCTACAAGACGCGCAAGGGCAAGGTGGGAGGCTTCGCCGAGACGCTCTCGGCGGAAGATCTCGCCTACGCGAACCGCGTGCTCACCGAGCACGCGTGTCCGCTGCTCGCGGCCTACCGGAGCTGACCACCGGCGAGGCTCCCAACGTGTATCGAGCATCGATCACCCTGTGCTTCGCTCTGAGCTGCGTGGCCGGCTGGCTGTTCGCCTTGCCCGCTCACGCCGAAGAGCCGGCGACCGCGGATGCCGACGTTCCGCCGCCGCCGCCGCCGGCGTTGCGGCTGCGCGGCGAATTCGAGGACGCAAACCGCCTGCGGATCGACGTCGAGTATCCCCCGGCCGGTGCCGTGATCCGCGATTCCGCGTGCGGAGTCTTCGTGGCGGGTCGCGCGCGGGTGGGCGGTGAGGGGCAAGCGTTCGACGTCGCGATCGTGATCGACACCTCGCGCTCGACGATCGAGCCGGCGCACGGCGACATCGACGGCGATGGCGAGGTCGGCAAGGCCGTGCTCGGGCCGGTGGGCTCGAACTACGAGGTGCGCTGCTCGGATCCCGGCGACACGATCCTGGCGGCCGAGCTGGCGGCCGCGCGCGCCCTGCTGCGCGGTCTCGATCCGCGCAACACGCGCGTCGCGCTGATCACCTTCGCGGGCGTCGCTCCCGAAGAGCAGCATTGGTTCTCACGCAACCCACCGGCCCGCACGATCCAGCCGCTCAGCGCGGATTTCGACCGCGTCGAGCGCGCGCTCGACCAGGTCGGAAGCAGCGAGCCCGAAGGCAGCACGCACATGGCGGCGGGCATCGATCAGGCGACGCTCGAGCTGCTGGGCCAGACGGGCGCGAAGTCGGATGCCAACCCGCGCAGCGAGAAGCTCATCTTCTTCTTCACCGACGGCCAACCGACGTTGCCCTACGGGCCGACGCGAATGGCGGACAACGTGCGCGAAGTGAGACTCGCAGCGAGCCGGGCGGGCGAGGCCGGCATCCGCATCGACTCCTTCGCGATCGGCCGCGAAGCGCTCGAGGGGCCGATCGCCAGCGTCGAGATGGCCGAGCGCACGCACGGCTTCTTCACGCCGATCCGACACCCGGCCGACCTGGTCGACGTGATCGGCGAGGTCAATTTCGCGAGCCTGGACGAAGTGAGTGTGCGCAGCCTCACGACCGGCGCTCCCGCGGAGCTGTTCCGCACCACGGCCGATGGAACCTGGGCAGGCTTCGTGCGGATGCGCACCGGCGCGAATCGGATCGAGGTGAGCGCGCGCGCCAGCGACGGCTCGCACGCGACGAGCACGCTCGCGGTGGCGATGGCGAAAGAGGGCGCCTCACCCGAGGTGCCGGCCGATCTGGTGGCGGCGCACAACGCGCTGCTGGGCGAGTGCCTGAAGACGGTGAAGTCGCTGCGCATGGAAGCCGAGCGGAAGCGCGCGGAGCAGGTGCGCCACCAGCTGCGCGACGAGATCGAGAGGGAGCGCGCCCGCGCCCGCGAGCGCGCGAACGAGCAGCGCAAGCAGCTTCAGCTCGAAATGGACAAGGAGCCGGAGCCGCAGTCTCGCTGAGCCGGCGCGGCAGCTCGCAGACGCGCGAAGCAACTCGATCGAGCTGCTTCGCGCGCGCGTTCGTTACCAGCCGCCGAGCGCGCTAGAAGCTGCCGCGATTCACCCGGTGTCGGCCGGAGCCTTCGTGGCACGCGCCGGCGCAATCGCGCAATTCGCTCACCGTCTGCCGGTTGTGGTCTCCGGAGTCGAATTGATTCGCATGGCAGCCCGCGCAAGCGGGGGCGTACGCCCCGAACCGCCACGGAATCGTCTGCGCGTTGCTCGTGTGGCAGGCTTTGCAGGCGGGGTTGCCCGCGTGATCGCCCGGGTAGTTCGGACCCGTGTGCTGGTAGCGCGCGGGCAACCAACCGGCCGGGGTGTGGCACTCCGCGCAATCGAGCGTGGTCATGAAGTGACTCGGCGACTTGCCCGTCGCCGTGCTGCCGTTGTGGCAGCTCTGGCAATTCCCGGTGATGCCCGTGTGATCGAAGGTTCCGCTCGTCATCCAGCTCTGAGTGTTGTGGCAGTTCTCGCAGGTGTTCGGGCTCGGCGGGTGGTTCGGCGGCTTGCCCGTGGCGGTGCTGCCATTGTGGCAGCTGAAGCAGTTGCCGGTGATGCCGGTGTGATCGAAGCCGCCCGTGACCGCCCAGCTCGTGGTGTTGTGGCAGCTCTCGCAGGTGTTCGGGCTCGGCGGGTGGGTCGGCGGCTTGCCCGTCGCCGTGTTGCCATTGTGGCAGCTGTAGCAGTTGCCCGTGATGCCCGTGTGATCGAAGCTGGTGACGTGCCAGTTCATCGTGTTGTGGCAGGTCTCGCAGTTGTTCGAGCTCGGCGGATGGTTCGGCGGCTTGCCGGTGGCGGTGCTGCCGTTGTGACAGCTGAAGCAGTTGCCGGTGATCATCGAGTGATCGAACGTCGCCGGCTTCCAGGCCAGCGTGCGATGGCACGCCCCGCAATCGTCGCTGCTCGGCACGTGATTCGGCGGCTTGCCGGGGGCGGTGGCTCCGTTGTGGCACGAGATGCAGGGGGAGGTGACCCCCATGTGATCGAAGCGCGCGGGCGTCCACGAGTTGGTGATGTGGCAATCGCCGCATTGGTCGGAGCTGCGCACGTGTTGGAGATTCTTGCCGCCCGCCTGCCAGGGAGCGCCGTTGTTGTGGCAGGTGGCGCAGTTCGTGGGCGTTCCCTCGAAGACGCCGCGCAGGTGACAGCTCTCGCAAGCCACCCGCTCGTGTGCGCCGGTGAGCGGGAAGCCGCTGCGCAGGTGGTCGAAATCGCTCCGCGACTGGGCGCTCGCCGCGAGCGCCGAGGCGAGCCATAGCCAGGCGGCCCCGAGGCCGACTGCAGCGAGCAGCGGGAGTCGGCACCTGCGCTCCGGCATCAATGCATGACCTTCACGTCGCGCCATGAAGTCTCCCCGTGGCAACGCTCGCAAGCATGACCGAAGGCGCCGCCATGCGGATCGTCCTGGGCGTGGCAGCCTCCGCAGGTGGTGAAGAGCGGGACCCCCGCCTTCATCGGGGCGCGGTGGCACGAGTGACAATCGAGCGCCTCGTGCGCGCCGTGCAGCGCGAAGCCCGTCTGTTGCTCGTGGTCGAAGCGCCACAGCTTCCAACCGTTCGGATTGTGGCAGCGCTCGCAGTCGTCGCCCAGACGCCCAAGGTGGACGTCGTCATCGGCGTGGCAGCTCTTGCAGTCGACGCCGACGTCCCGGAAACGGCGCGTGGCGTGACACTGCTCGCAGGCAACCGTGGCGTGCATGCCCAGCAACGGGAAGCGGCTCGCGTCATGTTCGAAGAACACCTGGTCGTTCCAGCCCCGCTCATTGTGACACGCGTCGCAGGCTTTGCCCTGTTGTCCGCGATGCACGTCGTCGTCGCGGTGGCAGCCCTCGCAGGTGGTCGCGAGCTTCTCGTGTCCGAGCGTTCCCGTGTGACATCCCTCGCAGCGGACCGCCTGGTGTGCTCCCCGCAGCGGGAAATCGGTCTTGCGGTCGTGATCGAAGGTTTCGGTCTTCCAGGTGGCTTCGCTGTGACAGCGCTCACAGTCGTCGCCTCGCTTGCCGCGATGGACGTCGTCGGCGCGATGGCAAGAGACGCAGTCTGCCGAAAGCTTGGGTGCAAGGCCTTGTGTATGGCAAGCTGCGCACGCGAGCTTTGCGTGTGCGCCTTTCAGGGCCAGCTTGGCGTCGCGCGCGTGGTCGAAGCGGGCCGGCTTCCAGGCCTGCGCGGTATGGCAGTCTCCGCAGCTCGTACCAAAGCGCCCCAGATGCGCGTCGTTCAGGCGATGGCAGCCATTGCAGTCCTGCGTCGTGTTCTCGTAGTGCTGGCTCGGGTGGCAGAGCGCGCAGGCGACCTCCCGGTGCTCACCCGTGAGCGGGAATTTCGTCTTGTCGTGATCGAACTTGGCTTTGGCCCACGCGCTCTCCTCGTGACAGCGTGCGCAGTCTTCGCCGAGCTGCCCGCGGTGGGCGTCGTCGTCGCGGTGGCACGCGATGCACGCGTCCGGCGCGTCGCGCAGCGCGACACCGGCCCGGTGGCAGCGCTCGCAGGCGAGGCGCACGTGGGCGCCGTGCAGCGGGTAATCGGTGAGGCGGTGATCGAAGGCCGCGCGATCCAGACCGACCACGTCGGCGTCGCGTCCCTTGTGCTCCGTGTGGCAGTCGCGGCAGGCGGCAGTCGCCACGCCCGGCGCCTTGCCATGGAAGCCCCGCTTCTGGGTGAGGTCCGCATTCACCTTGTCGTGGCAGTCGAGACACAGGGGATTCTGCGAGGCCTTGCGGAAGGGAGCGTGGCATTTGCCGCAGTCGCCCTCGATCTCCGCGTGGCCCTTCACGACGGGTCCGGGCATCACGAGCTTCTCGAGATCGATCGCACGGGCGTCCGCCGCAGCCAGCCATCCCGCCAGCGCGACGGACGCGACCCGCGCGACGCTGCGCAAGCGGCTGCGGGCAGACGCCGCGCGCGCCATCGTCAGTAGAGGTGCGCGGCGATCACGTGAACGATCGTCGCCGCGAAGAGCAGGAAGCACAGCGGCAGGTGGAAGGCGTGCCAGAGCGAGAAGATCCGCTCGTAGACGGAGAACTCGGCCACCTGCCGCACGGCGGCCACGTAGTCCGCGAGGGCGCGACGCGTCGACTCCGCGGTCGTGCGACGCGGAACGAAGCGCCGCAGTACCCTGGCGCGCCAGCCGAGGCGCGCAACGCGCGCGAGCGCCGAGAAGGGGCCGGCGGCCTCGCGCGCCGCGAGGGCCTCGAAAGCGCCGAGCGCGCGGGCCATCTGCGGGGAGGCCGCGAGGGCCGATCCGAGGGCGTCG
This sequence comes from uncultured delta proteobacterium, assembly GCA_963785985.1. Taxonomy (GTDB): domain Bacteria; phylum Myxococcota_A; class UBA9160; order UBA9160; family SMWR01; genus DATBRV01. Next base: position 52,811 of record CAWAXD010000009.1, read on the forward strand.
CGCTGCGAAGCAGCGGCTCGCTGGAGCACACGCAGCGACGCGCGCCGCCCGTAGAGGCCATGATGGATCTTCGGATAGATGAGGCGCCCGATCACGCCGCTCGCCGCCACCAGGATCATGCACACCAGCGCGACGCTGCTGTTCAGGCTGCCGAGCCTGAAGTTGGCGTGGAAGAGGATCGCAACCGGACCGAGGATGCCGAGCAGCATGTGGATGCTGAACCAGTGTCGCAAGGCGCCCCATGAGGCGATCGCGGGCACCCGCTTGCGCAGCGAGTAGAGCAGCAAAAGCGTCATGCACGCCGTGCCGATGAATCCGAGCGTGTAGCCGGGGCCGAAGTCGGCGCTCAGGTAGTGCTCGTCGCGGACGTGGGCGCCCCAGACGAGCAGCGCCGTGACTGCGAGGCCGAAGATCCGGAACGCCGAGCCCCGCTGCTTGCGCTCCGCTTGCGGCTCGCTTTGAATGCTGACTGCCACGTAGCTGAACCTATCGGGGAAGCGTCACTGAGCATATCGGGGGATGAGCACCGAAGCTGTACGGCGGCCCGCGCAAGCCACACACGAATGGGGCAATTCGCATCATGGATCGCGACGAGCGACGGTTCTTACTCCGCCGCCGCGCTGGCGGCTGTGACGGCTGTCACTTCTCGCGGCCGGGGAATTCCGAAAAATCATACAGCGATTCGCTGTGTTCGGTTCGGCGATGCGTTTCCCCCGCCTCCTGGACGGAGTGAATGCGCTCGATCTTCGCGCTGTTGCTCTGCCTCGAGACGGTGTTCGTCTCGCTGGTCGCACCGTCCGTCGGGCGGGCGCAGACTTTTCAGATGCGGCTGCTCGAGGACGTGAGGATCGATCGCGCCGGGGAGGCCTGGGACGTGACGATCGGCTTCAACGTTCCCGTACAGGTGCGCCGACACTCTCCCGCCGAGCGCGGCGACACGGTGCACGTGCAGATCGCGCTGCTCGAGCTGCCCGGGGCGCCGCCGCCGCGCGAGAGCGTGAACGTTCCGCAAAACGCGCCCGTGCCGCTCGAGTCCGTGAGCTACGAAGCCCAGGCCGGCGACTTCTCGATGCTCGAAGTGCACTTCGCACACGCCGTCAGCTTCGAGGTGCTGCAAGGGCGCGATGCGCGCAGCGTCGTGGTGCGCGTGAAGCCGGACCCGAAGCGCACCGTCGCGCCGAGCGCTGCGGCTCCTGCGCTCCCGCCGGCCGACGCGCGGACCGCGGAGCTCGTGACCGAAGCCCGCCGCGCGCTGACGAGCGGGGAGTTCGAGCGCGCGGCGCTGCTCTTCCAGGAAGTCCTCGAGCAGCCCGAGAGCGACATGACGCCCGAGGCGCTCGAGCTCCTCGGCCTGGCGCGCGAGCGCAAGGGCCAGCTCGCGCATGCGAAGGCCGCCTACGAGGAGTACCTGAGCCGCTTTCCGGACGGCGAGAGCGCGACGCGGGTGCAGCAGCGCCTCGCTGCGCTGATCACGGCGAGTGAGCAGCCGATCGCGCCGCGGCGCGAGGTGCGTTCGGAGCGCCGCCCCTCGTCCCTCGATCTCGAGACCTTCGGTAGCGCCTACGTCGGCTATCACTACGCCTCGCAGAGCACCGGCGGCGCGGGCAACCAGATCTTCGACAACTCGCTGTTCACCGATCTGTACGCGGACACGCGCTTGCGACTTCCGAGCGCGATCCTGCGCACCCAGTTCTCGGGCGGCTACCGACACCAATTTGCGCAGGACGCGGGGGGGGACGAGACCGACGTCGGCTCCATGTTCCTCTCGTTCGAGCAGCCGGAGGGAGGGTTCTCGGGCTCGATCGGGCGGCGCACGCGCAGCACCGGCGGCGTGCTCGGCCGCTACGACGGCGCCGAGCTCGCCTATCGCGGGGGAGAGAAGTGGCAGATCGGCGTGCTGGGCGGCATGCCCGTCGATTCGTCGCGCTGGAACGGCCTCGCGACGGATCGCTTCCTCGGCGGCGTGAACGCCAAGCTCGGCACGTTCTTCGATTCGCTCGACGTCGATCTCTTCGCCGTCGGGCAATCCGCGAGCGGATTGCTCGATCGCGCGGCTCTCGGCGGGGAGGTCCGCTACTTCCGGGAGGGACTCTTCGCCGCGGCCTACCTCGACTACGACGCGTACTTCAACTCGCTGAACGTCGCGCAGCTCACTGGGAACTGGCAGGCGACGCCCTCGACGACCCTCACCGGCTTCTTCGACTACCGCAACGTGCCGTTCCTGACGACGCGCAATGCGGCGCAGGGCCAGGTGGGCGGGCTGTCCGGGCTGGAGAACGTCTTCTCGACCTCGCAGATCCACTCGCTGGCCGAGGACCGGACGTCGCACGCCACGAGCTTCAACCTCGGCGTCTCGCAGGTGGTCCTTCCCCGCTTGCAGCTCGCGGCGGATTTCACCACGAGCGACTTCTCCGGCACCAGTACCTCCGGGGGGGTCGAGGGGTTCCAGGGCTCGGGCTGGGAGTACTCGTACCTCGCGCAACTGATCGCGACCGATCTCGCCGTGCCCGGGGACATCGAGGTCCTGAGCCTGCGCTATTTCGACGGCTCGGGCGGCGACACCGTCACGGTCGGCTTGCAGGCGCGCGCGCCGATCACGTCTGCGCTGCGCATCAATCCGCGCTTCTACACGATCTACCAGATGAGTTCGACGACGCAGGACCTCGTGGCGCTGAGGCCCTCGCTGCGCCTCGACTACCGGTGGTTACGCTTCACCTTCGACCTGGAAGGCGGCTACCAGTGGGGAAAGACGTTGACGGGCACGGGGGACCAACCGGCGGGCTACTTCCTCACGGGTGGCATCCGATACGACTTCTGAGCAAGCTCTCAAGGAGGCATCCCGCGCATGGACGGGACCGATCCGCTTCAGATCCTGATCTACCTGTCGGCGTTGCTGCTCGTATGGGTTCCCTACGGGCTGGTCCGGCGCCGCCGCTCGGCGCGCAGCCGCTCGCTGCTGCACGAATCGCGCCAGCTCGGGCTGCTGGAGCCGGCGTCCCTGCATCCGCGCATCGACGAGAGCGAGTGCATCGGATGCGGGGCATGCGTCACCGCCTGCCCGGAGCAGGACGTGCTCGGCATGATCGGCGGCAAGGCCCATCTCGTGCGCGCGGCCAACTGCATCGGACATGGCGCCTGCCAGGAGGCTTGTCCGGTCGGGGCCATCGATCTCGTGTTCGGCACCGAGACGCGCGGCGTCGAGATCCCCGTGCTCACCCCCGATTTCCAGACCAACGTGCCCGGTCTCTTCATTGCCGGCGAGCTGGGCGGGATGGGGCTGATTCGCAATGCGATCGAACAGGGCCGTCAGGCGGTCGAGTCGGCGCGCGATCTGGCGGGTGCGGGGCGCGGCGACGGGCTCGACCTCCTGATCATCGGCGCCGGGCCGGCGGGGTTCTCCGCCTCGCTCGCGGCGAAGCAACACGGGCTGCGCGCGCTGACGCTCGAGCAGGAGTCCCTCGGCGGCGCGGTGGCGCACTATCCGCGCGGCAAGATCGTGATGACGGCGCCGGTCGAGCTGCCCCTCTACGGGAAGTTCCAGATGCGCGAGACCAGCAAGGAGGCGTTGCTCCAGTTCTGGCGCGACGTCGAGCGCCGGGAGAAGCCGCCCATCCACTATCAGGAGCGCGTCGAGGGGATCGTGCGCAGCGAGCACGGCTTCGAGGTGAAGACGACGCGCGATCACTATCGCGCACGCGCGGTGCTGCTCGCGATCGGCCGCCGCGGCACGCCGCGCAAGCTCGGTGTGCCGGGCGAGGAGCTGCCGAAGGTCGTCTACCGCCTCGTGGAGCCCGAGCAATACCGCGGCAACCGGGTGCTGGTGGTGGGGGGAGGCGACAGCGCGCTCGAGGCCGCCCAGTCGCTCGCGGCGGAGCCGGGGACCGAGGCAACGCTCGCCTACCGCGGCGCGTCCTTCTCGCGCGCCAAGCCGAAGAATCGCGAGCGCGTCGAAGCGGCGGCCGCCGCCGGACGCTTGCGGGTGTTGCTCGAGGCCGAGCCGACCCGCATCGAGGCCGCGGCCGTGCGTCTGCGCCGCGGTGATCGCGAGGGCTCGCTCGCCAACGACGTGGTGATCGTCTGCGCGGGCGGCATCGTGCCCAACGCGTTTCTCGCCTCGATCGGCGTGGCCGTCGAGACGAAGCACGGCACGCGATGAGAGGGCGTCGCTCACTCGGGCTCGCGCTGCTGTTGCTCGCGGGAGGCCTGCTCGCGAGCGCTGCGCGAGCCGATCGGATGGAGGATGCCGAGGTCGCCGTGCGCGAGCGCCGCTACGAAGACGCCGCGGCGATCTGGAAGCAGCTCGCGAACGAGGGCGACGCCGACGCGCAGTATCACCTGGGCTCGATCTACCGCGCGGGGCGCGGCGTTCCGCGGGACGACGCGAAGGCGATCGTCTGGCTGCGCAGCGCGGCGGAGCTCGGGCACCCGGACGCGATGTACGGGCTCGGATCGATGTACGAGCACGGTTGGGGCGTCACGGCGGATCGCGAGGAAGCGATCGCGTGGTATCGCAAGGCGGCGCAGCGTGGGAGCAACGTCGCCAGCGCGCGGCTCGCAGAGCTGCGCGCGGGCAGGTCGATCGCCGCCGCGCCGGCGCCGATCGCGCCGGATGCGGAGGCGGCCGGGGCGATGCTGCACCGGGCGATCGAGCTCCACGACAAGGACAACGTGCGAGCCGCGCTCGCGCAGGGCGCCGATCCGAACGCCGCCGCGGGCGGACGCAGCCTGCTCACGGACGCGGTGGAGCGCGGCGATTTCGACGTGGCGGACGCGTTGCTCGCAGCCGGCGCCGATCCGAACGGGGTCGACGCCGCCGGCGATACGGCGCTCGTGCTCGCGGCGCGGGAGGGCAGGGCGTCGCTCGCGGAGCGCCTGCTCGCCGCGGGCGCGGATGCGCGCGCCAAGGATGCGCTCGGGCACACGGCGCTGTGGTTCGCCGCACGCGGCGGCGAGCTGGAGGTGCTGCGCCTGCTGATCCAGAAGGGTGTCGATCTCGACGCCGCCGACGTCCAGGGGCGCACGCCCTACGACATGGCCGTCGCGAACGATCACGCCGACGTCGCGCGCGCGCTGCGCGCCGCCGGCGCGCGGGTTCGCGGCCCCGCGCGGGACGAGAAGGCCGAGCGCCTGGCATGGCTGCGCAGCGAACGCTCCGCGCCGGCGGCGGCGCCAGCCGAAGCGGATGGCGAAGCGTATGCCGGCTGGAGCCCTCTCGAGGTGGCCGCCTGGCGCGGCCAGAGCGACCTCGTGCACGGGCTGCTCGCCAGCGGCGCCGATCTCGAAGCGCGCGATCCCGAGGGCCACAGCGCACTCACCCGAGCGGCCTGGAAGGGGCACGCCGAGATCGTGCGCCAGCTGCTGGCGGCGCGGGCGAAGCCCGATGCCGGCGGCGCGGGCGGTCGCAGCGCGCTCGCCTTCGCGGCCGGGGAGGGGCATGCGCCAGTGGTGTCGATGTTGCTCGCAGCCGGCGCGGATCCGCGGCTGGCGGACGCCGATGGCGCGACCGCGTTGGTGTGGGCCGCGCGCGGCGGCCGAGCGGAGCTCGTGGAGCCGCTGCTCGCGAAGGGCTCGGAGCTCGAGGTGCGCACCCGCAACGGCATGACGCCGCTCGCCTGGGCGGCGCGCGGTGGCCACGCGCAGACTCTCGAGGCTCTGCTGGCGCGGGGCGCGAAGCAGGGCGTGCTCGACGCGAACGGCGAGCCGGTGCTGTGCTTTGCGGTGGCCTCGGGCGAGCCGCGCGCCGCGGCGGCGCTGCTCGAGCACGGGGCGGATCCCGGCGTCCGCTGCGCGGACCGGCAGCCCGCGCTGCTGGTGGTGGCCGCTTCCGGCGCGGAGGGTCTGGTCGAGATGCTGGTGTCCCACGGCGCCGACGTGAACGCGCGCAGTCTCGCGGGCAACACCGCCCTGATGGTCGCGGCACAGCAGGGCCACGTGGCGGTCGTGCGTCTGCTGCTGAAGCAGGGCGCCGCGGTGGACGAGCGCGGTCAGCAGCGTCGAACCGCGCTGATGCGCGCCGCTGCCGCCGGACACGCGGACGTCGTGACCGTGCTGCTGGAGGCCGGCGCGAATCCGAAGATTCGCGACGAGTCGAGCGCCACCGCCGCAGACCTCGCGCGACAGCTGGGTCACGCCGAAGCGCTGGCCTCGCTCGAGTCGCACGCGAGCCGCGGTGGAGGACTTTTCTGAGCGAGCGCCCGCGGTGACTGCGCGGGAGCGGCGCATGCGGCCTCCGCGCACTAGCGATGGCTCGCACGCTCGGCTAGAGAACTCCCGAAATGATCACGACGTGGAGCCGAGAGCAGGTCCAGTCGCTCGTCGACGAGGGCGGCTTCTACTATCAGAACATCGAGCTGCCCTACGGCCTCGCCACGGGCGGCACGGATCGCTCGCCGACCGCGCGCACCATCTTCCCGGACGACATGACCGGAAAGACGGTGCTCGACCTCGGCTGCAAGTTCGGATTTTTCTGCTTCGAGGCTCTCAAGCGCGGCGCGAAGCGGGCGGTCGGCGTGGACGTCGACTCGTACAGCCTCGAGCGGGCGCGCCGGCTGGCGGATTGCCTGGGACTCGACGCCACGTTCGAGCTGTACGACATCGAGAAGGAGCCGATTCGCGAACGCTTCGACTACGTGCTGTGTCTGAACCTGCTCCATCACCTGCGCAATCCGCTCACGGCGCTCGAGCGCCTGGCCGCCGTCACCGATGAGCGTCTGATCCTCGAGTCGGCCACGATGGGTCGTCACGATCGACGCAGGCTACGGCTCTCGCCATTCGAGACGCTGCTGCTGCGGCGCCGGCCGATCCTCTACGCGAGCCGCAACGGCACTTCGGGCCGGCGCAACGTCCAGAAGTTCTTCATCACGCCCTCGGCGATCGAGAACCTGCTGCGCTACCAGAGCAATGCGTTCGCGCGGGTGGACAAGCACCCGTCGGATCACAAGAACCGCTACATCTCCGTGGCCCACCGCCGGCGCATCGGCGAGCTCGTGGTGGTGGCGGGCGCGACGGGGTCGGGCTCTGCCGCGCTCGCGCAGCAGCTCGCGAGCGGTCAAGCGCCCGAGCTGGCGGCGCTCGCGGGAACCGGCGATGGCTCCGGCTTCGTGTCCGTCGATGCCAACGATTTCAGCGAGCTCAGCGAGCCGGCGGTCGAGCGCCTGATCCTGCACTACGACATCCTGCGCCCGCATCGGCGCAGCGCGAAGACGCATGCCCGCGACGAGGTGATGGACGTGCTGCGCTGCGCGCGGCGCGTGACCTTCGTGACGCTGTGGCGGCCGCCGGAGGTTCTGCGCCGCAGCTACGAGTCGGAGCCGGTGTCGTTCGCGACCCGCGCTGGCTGGTTCTTCGAAGGGCGCCGGCGCCGGAAGCTGCTCGCGGAGTTCGCGGACCCGCAGGAGCTCCTCGGCCACTATCGGCGCTGGTTCCAGTTCGCGAGCGGCGCGGGGGTGCGACACTTCGTGGTGACTCCGGACAGCGAGCCGCGCGTCGCGAGCCTCGAGGCCTGGCAGCGCGCGCCACGAGGGGGCGGCGCGAGCATCCCATGAGCCGCGCGCGCGGCGCGCGCGGGGTCGGAGCTCTAGCACGCCTCCGGGCCGGGCTCGCGGGCGAGCCGCATCCGGAGCGAGGCGCCTCCCAGCGGCGAGCTCTCGATCACGAGATCGCCACCGTGCAAGCGCGCGATCATGCGCGCGATGGCGAGCCCGAGCCCCGTGCCGCCGCCCGAGCGGGCGGCGTCTAGCCGCACGAAGCGTTCGAAGACGCGCTCGCGATCGATCGCTGGGATGCCCGGGCCGGAATCGTCGACGCTCACCTCGAGCATGTGCGGCCCCCCGCGGACGGTGACCTCGATCAATCCACCCCGCGGTGTATGTCGCAGCGCATTCTCCAGCAGGTTGGCGAGGGCGCGCTCGAGCAGCGCAGTGTCGGCGCGTAGATGGAGCGTGTCGAGCGGCTCCGTGGCGAGCTCGAGCCTCTGTCCCGACGCGTCCGCCATGGGCTGGTAGAGCTCGAGCAGCCCCATCGCCAGCGCAGCGAGGTCCGCGTCTTCGAGGTGGAGCGGCAGACGGCCCTCCTCGCCCCGCGCGAGCAGCAGGAGCTGATCGATCAGACGCCGCATCTCCTCGGCGGTGTCGCGCACGGCCACGAGGGCGTCGCCTCGCGCGCCAGTGTCGCGCTCGTCGAGCAGGGCGACCTCCGCGCGATTGAGCAGACGATTCACCGGAGTTCGCAGCTCGTGCGCCACGTCGGCGCTGAAGCCCGAGAGGCGTCGGAAGGCCCAATCGAGACGCACGAGCACCTGGTTGATCGCCGACGCGAGGGCGTCGACGTCGTCGCCGGTGCCACGCACCGGGATGCGCTCTTCGAGGCGGCGGGGGTCGATGGCGAGCACCGCGGCGGTGGCGGCGCGCACGGGCGCGAGGGCCCAACGCGCTGCCACCAGGCCGAAGCCGAGCGTCGCCACCAGGCTCGCGAGCAGGACCCAGCTGGCGTCGCGCAGGATCTCGCTGCGCTCGTGAACGAAATGGCGCACGGGCATCGCGAGCTCGAGCGTCGCCCCATCGGGTAGCGGGGCGCGAAGCTCGAAGAAGTCGTAGTCCTGGCACGTGAGCGCGTTCCACAGCGTCGCGTCGAGGGCGCGCGCCTTGGCTTGCTCGGGCCAGTGGCCATGCGAGCTCCGCAGCGTTGCGTCGGCCTCCCGAATCCGGAAGGCGATGCTGGACGGTGCGGCCGCGAGCGGGGCGTGCGCATCGATCAGCGCGAGCACCGCCGCCTCCGAGCGCTCGAATTCGGCCTGCTTGTCCTCGAAAGCTTCGAACACGGCATAGGCGAGCAGGGCGATCTGCACGGCCGAGAGGAGCAGCGCGGTCGAGACGCCGACCGCGAGCGAGAGCTGCACGTCGATGCGCGAGAACGTCTGCGTGAGGCTAGCCCGCCAGGACATAGCCGACTCCGCGGACCGTTCGGATCAGCTCGCTGGCGCCGGCGCTCTCGAGCTTGCGCCGCAGGCGCGCGAGGTGCACCTCCACGACGTTCGTGCCCGTGTCGAAGCGATAGCCCCAGACCAGCTCGAGCAGGTGGCGGCGCGTGAGCACCTCACCGCGGCGTTCGAGCATGCACATGAGCAGGTCGAACTCGGTGCGTGTCAGCTCCACGCGCCGGCCGCCCACGTGGGCCCGCCGGTGGACGGGATCGAGCTCGAGCAGACCTGCTGCGAGCGGCTCGAAACGCCGCGCCGGCCGCCGGAGCAGCGCGCGCAGCCGCGCCAGCAGCTCCGCGAACGCGAAGGGCTTCACGAGATAATCGTCTGCGCCGCGCTCGAGCCCTTCGACGCGCTCGGCCACGCTGTCGCGCGCGGTGACGATCAGCACGGGCGTCGTGCCGCCGTCGCGGCGCAGCTCGCGCAGCACGTCGAAGCCGCTGCCCTCCGGCACCATCAGATCGAGAATGGCGGCGTCGAAGCGCTGGCTCTGCGCGAGGCGCAGGCCCTGGCTGGCGTCACCGGCGACCGCGACTTGATAGCCGCGCTCGCGCAGGCCGAGACACAGCGTCCGCGCCGTCTCGGAGTCGTCCTCGAGAAGCAGGATCTCCACGGCGTTTGCAGCTGCGCCCTCCGTCATCGCCAGCGAGACTGGCGCGAGCCGGCTGGCCGCTGACCAGGCTCCCAGGGCCCGGCCAGACCCTGCTCGCGCCAGCGCTGGCGGTACCGTAGCCCGCTGCCGCTCGGGTTCCGCCGCACCCCCGGATTACGAGTGCTTCATCTTCCCCTGAGCCCCTTGAGTGTGGGGCGGTGCTCGCCGACGCTGCGATGAGGCAAAGGGGGCCTGGTTGATTCGAAGCGCGGGCAAGCGCGCCGCTGCGGCGCTGGCGCTGGTGTGGCTCCCTGCCTGCCAGCAGGTCGCGCCCGCGCCGATTTCGGCCGAGCGCGGCGCCGCGGACCTCGACGCACGTTCGCTCGCCGATCCGGCGTTGCGCGAATTCATGCTCGCGGAGCTCGGGAACCCGCCGCCGGCCAGCGCGCTCGGGCAGGCGCTCGCGGAGTGGCCACTCGAGCGCTGGGACCTGGATACCCTCACGCTCGCCGCGCTCTTTCACCACTCGAGCCTCGACGTGGCGCGCGCGCAGTGGGAGGTCGCGCGCGGCGGCATCGAGAGCGCGGGGGCGCGCCCGAACCCGACGCTGGCGCTGACACCCGAATACAGCTTCAACCCCGACACCGGCGCTTCGCCGTGGCTCTCGACCGTGCAGCTCGACTGGCCGATCGAGACCGCGGGCAAGCGGGGTGACCGCATCGAGCGCGCGCGAGCGCTCGAGACGGCGGCGCACCTGGAGCTCGGCGCCGAAGCCTGGCGGGTGCGGCGCGCATTGCGCGACGCGCTCATCGAGCTGGCCGCCGCACGCGAGCGAGGCGCGGGGCTCGCGGCGCTGGTCTCGACGCAGAGCGAGCTTGCTGCCGCACTCGAGCAGCGCCGGCGCGCGGGCGCCGCTTCGGAAGCCGACGCCGCACCGCTGCGCCTGGCGCTGCTGCGCTCGCAGGCGCAGCTCGGGGATGCCGAGCGGCAGCGACTCGGCGCGCTCGCCCGCGTGGCGGCGGCGGTTGGCGTGCCGGTCGCGGCGCTCGCGGGCGTCGAGCTCGAGTTCTCGCTCGGCGCCGGCCCCGATCCGCTCGCCGGCGTGGACGAAACGCAGGCGCGCCGCTCCGCGTTGCTCGAGCGCAGCGATGTGCGCGCGGCGCTCGACGTGTACGCGGCGAGCGAAGCCGCGCTGCGGCTCGAGCTGGCGCGCCAGTATCCGGATCTCCACCTCGGCACGGGCTACCAGTTCGACCAGGGCCAGAACAAGTGGGGCCTCGGAGTCTTTCTCGAGCTGCCGCTGATGAACCGCAACGAGGGACCGATTGCGGAGGCGATCGCTGCGCGCAGCGAGGCGGCTGCGCGCTTCACGGCGCTCCAGGCGCAGGTGATCGCGGAGCTCGAGCAGGCGCTGGCGGAGCGACGCGGCGCCGTCGATCAGCTGGCGCGTCTCGACGAGCTGATCGCCTTGCAGGAGAGCCAGGCCGAACGCGCGCGCAGCGCGCTCGCGCTCGGTGCGATCGATCGTCCGGCGCAGCTCGCGACCGAGCTCGAGCTGCGCAGCGGCGAGCTGGCGCGCGTCGACGCCCGCCAGGCGCTCGAGCAATCCTACGCGGCGCTCGAGGCGGCGCTCCAGGGGCCTCTGCTCACGCCGGACGCGCTCGACCGCTCCCGCCGGCTGGCCGCGCAGGGACCGCCGTGAGACGCGTCGGCATCGTCGCCGCGTGCCTGGCGCTGCTCGCCCTCGGCTGGCTCTTCCACCGCAGCCAGGAGGCTCCCGACGCAGCGAGCGAGCCGCCGCCGCCGCGGCCGGGAACGGTGTCGATCGACGACACCGGACGCGAGCGCATCGACCTCGCCACCGCTGCGCTCGAGCCGGCCCGCAGCGAGGGAGGCCTCGACGTACACGGCCGTGTGCTCGATCCGATCCCGCTCGTGGATGCCGTCCTCGCGCGGGCGGCGGCGCGCGCGGCGGCCGAGCCGGCGCGCCGCGAGTACGAGCGCGTGCGCGCTCTCAGCCGCGACGCCCAGAACGCGTCACAGCGCGATCTCGAAGCGGCCGAGGCGGCCTGGCGCAAGGCGCAGCTCGAGCAGGGCGCGGCGGACGCGCGGCTGATCGCGGGCTTCGGTGTCGAGCTCGCTGCGCGCCCGGATCTCGAGGCGCTGGTGGCGAGCCTCGCGAGCCGCCGCTCCGCGCTCGCGCGCGTCGAGCTTCCCGCCGGGGTCGCAGTTCCCGGTACGCCGGCTGCCTTGCAGCTGCGCGCGGTGACCGGGGCAACGCGTGAATGGGTCGCCGCGCTCGTCGGTGAGGCTCCCACGACCGATCCGCAGCTCCAGGGACGTGGCTGGCTGGCGCTGATCGAGCACGAGCCTCCGGCGCCGGGCACCGCGCTGGCCGGGCGGCTCGAGCTGCCGGACCTCACACGGACCGGACTGCGCGTGCCGGAGGATGCCGTGGTGCGCCAGGACGGCGGCGCCTTCGTCTACGTCGAGAGCTCGCACAATGTCTTCGAGCGGCGCAGCGTCACGCTCGAGCGGGCGCTTCCCGGCGCGTGGCTCGGCGCCGGCGCGATTGCGGCCGGCGATGCGGTGGTCGTGCGCGGCGCCCAGGAGCTGCTCTCGGCCGAGCGCGGCGCCGCGCTCGCCGGCGACTGACGGCCGGGGTCCCAGCCGTTGCTCGCTGGCGTCATCGAATTCTCACTGCGCCGCCGCGCCGTCGTCGCGGCGCTCGCCGCCGTGCTGTGTGCCTACGGGGTGTGGTCGGCGACGCATGCACAGCTCGACGTGCTGCCGGAGTTCGCGCCGCCGCAGGCCGTGATCCAGACCGAAGCGCCGGGGCTGACACCGGAGCAGGTCGAGATTCTCGTGACGCAGCCGATCGAAGCGGCCATCGGCGGGCTCGCCGGAATGCAGGCGCTCCGCTCGGAATCGATCCAGGGCCTCTCGGTGGTGACGGCGGTATTTCACGAGGGTGTCGACGTCCTGGCTTCGCGACAGCTGCTCCAGGAGCAGGTCGGCGCGGCGGCATCGCGCTTGCCGTTCGGGGTCGGGCCGCCGGGCCTCACGCCGCTCACGTCGGCAACCATGGACGTGCTCAAGATCGGGCTCGTCTCGAAGACACGCTCGTCGATGGAATTGCGCGCGCTCGCGGATTTCACGCTGCGGCCGCGGCTGCTGATCGTGCCCGGCGTCGCGCGCGTGAACGTCTTCGGCGGCGACGTGCGCCAGCTCCAGATCCAGGTACACCCGCAGGCGCTGATCGCGCACGGACTCGCGCTGAGCGACGTGGTCGCGGCGGCGCGCGACGCGGTGGCGGTGCGCGGCGCGGGCTTCGTCGAGACCGCGAACCAGCGCATCACGCTCGCGGCCGACGGCGAGCCGGCGTCCGCGCGTGAGCTCGGCGAAGCGCCGATCCTCGCCCGCGATGGCGCGGCGCTGCTGCTCTCCGACGTAGCCGACGTGCTCGAGGCGCCTGCGCCGAAGTTCGGCGACGCGCTGGTACAGGGCGGGCCCGGCGTGCTGCTCACGCTCTCGAGCCAGTGGGGCGCCAACACGATGGACGTGACTCGCGGGCTCGAGGCGGCGCTGGCGGAGCTCAAGCCGCTGCTCGCGCGCGAGGGCGTCGAGGTCTATCCGCGCCTGCACCGGCCGGCGAGCTTCATCGAATCTGCGCTCGACAGCGTGGGCGGCGCGCTCGGCATCGGGAGCCTGCTCGTGGTGGCCGTGCTCGTGCTCTTCCTGCGCGATGGGCGGACGGCCTTCATCTCGCTGACGGCGATCCCACTCTCGTTGCTGAGTGCCGTGGTCGTCCTGCGCCAACTGGGTGTGACGCTCAACACCATGACGCTCGGTGGGCTCGCGATTGCGATCGGCGAAGTGGTCGACGACGCCGTCGTCGACGTCGAGAACATCGCGCGCAGGCTGCGCGAGAATGGCGCGCTCGAGCGGCCGCGCGCGCCGCTCGCCGTGGTGCTCGACGCCTCGCTCGAGGTGCGCGGTGCGATCGTCTTCGCGACCGCTTGCGTGGTCCTGGTGTTCCTGCCACTGCTGACGCTCGGCGGACTCCAGGGCGCCTTTTTCGCTCCGCTCGCCCAGAGCTACCTGCTCGCCATCCTCGCCTCGCTGCTCGTGGCGCTCACGCTGACCCCCGCGCTGTCGCTGCTGTTGCTGGGCCGCGTGAACACGCGCGCGCGCGAGCCGGGGCTACAGACCCGCCTCAAGGCCGCCTATGCGCAGGCGCTGGCGCGCGTCATCGAGCGGCCGGCGCTGCCGTGCGGCGTGGCCGGTCTCGTCGCGGCCGCCGCGCTCGCGGTGCTGCCCTTTCTCGGCGGTGAGTTCGTGCCGGAGTTCCGCGAGCGGCACCTGGTGCTCCAGCTCACGGCGGCGCCCGGGATCGCGCTGCCCGAGATGATGCGGATCGGCCGCCGCATCTCGCAGGCGTTGCTGGCGCATCCGCAGATCGCGACGGTCGAGCAGCAGGCCGGGCGGGCAGAGCAGGGCGAGGACACCTGGGGCCCCAACCGCAGCGAGTTCCACGTCGAGCTCAAAGAGATCAGCGGCAAGGAAGAGGAAGCCACGATCGAGGACGTGCGCGCGTTGCTGGCGAGTGTACCGGGCATCCAGTCGGAGGTCTTGACGTTTCTCGGCGACCGCATCAGCGAGTCGATCAGCGGGGAGACCTCGGCTGTGGTGGTGAACGTCTTCGGGGACGATCTGGCTGCGCTCGACGCCAAGGCGCAAGAGATCGCGGCGGTGCTCGCGCGCGTGCGCGGCGCTGCCGACGTGCAGGTCGCGAGCGTCGGCTCGGCGCCGCGCATTGCGATCCGCCCGCTGCCCGGGCGGCTCGCGAGCTTCGGGATGCGACCGGTCGAAGTCCTCGATCAGCTCCAGATCGCCTACCAGGGCGCGTCGGTGGGGCAGCTCCATCGGGGCAACCAGGCGATCGACGTCGTGGTGGTGTCCGACCCGGCGAGCCGGCAGCGCGTCGACTCCGTCGCCGCGCTGCCGATCGGGGGCGCGAACGGCGCGCGCCTCCCGCTCGGCGAGCTCGCCGACGTGCGCGAGGCCGGCGGACGCGACGTCGTGTTGCACGAAGGCGGCCGCCGCCGCCAGACGGTGACGTGCAACGTCGCGGGCCGCGACGTGGCGAGCTTCGTGGCCGAAGCGCGCCGCGCGGTCGCCGAGCAGGTGCTCCTGCCGCCCGGTGTCTACACGGACTTCGGCGGGACGGCAGAGGCGCGGGCGCAGGCGCAGAGCGAGATCCTGCTGCGCGGCCTCCTCGGCGGCTTCGGCATCCTGGTTTTGCTCGCGATGGTTTCCAGCCACCCGCGCAACTTCGCGCTGCTCGTCGTCAATCTGCCGCTCTCGCTCGCTGGGGGCGTGCTCGCGGCCTTCCTCAGCGGCGGCGGTCTCTCGCTCGGCGCGCTGGTCGGGCTCGTGACACTCTTCGGAATCACGTCGCGCAATTCCATCATGATGCTCTCCCACTTCCAGCACCTGGTCGACGTCGAGGGGGCGAGTTGGGGGCGTGCGACGGCGCTGCGCGGCGCGGGCGAGCGGGTCGTGCCGGTCGCGATGACCGCGCTGGTGACGGGCCTCGGCCTGCTGCCCGTCGCTCTCTCTTCGGGTCGGCCCGGCGGCGAGATCGACGGCCCGATGGCGATCGTGATCCTGGGCGGGCTCGTCACCTCGACCGCGCTCACGCTGCTCGTGTTGCCCGCACTGGCCCTGGCCTTCGGCCGCTTCGAACGCGGCAGCGCATTGCGAGCGCCGGTCCTGGCCGGCGGCGCCGACGCGGGGTCCGCTCCGCCCGACTAGCCGCCCGGGCGCGCGGCGGGCGGCCGCAGCTCGGCCGCGCCGAGATAGGCGACGCACCCCTCGAGCGTGGCGAGCTTCGGATAGTCGGACTCCGGCACCTCGACTCCGGTCTCGGCGTGCAGGCCGACGATGAAGTTGAGGAAGTCCATCGAGTCGAGGTCGAGCATCTCGCGCAGATCGGCGCGCGGATCGACCCCGGTGAGGTCGGCCTCGGGTGCGATGCGCGCGAGCGCGCGCGCGATCGCCTGTCTGGCGGCGTCGGGGGTCACAGGGCCTCGGGGGATTGGAGCCGGCGTTCGATCGCCGCGAGGAAGCGCGCGCCGCGGTGGCCGTCGCTCGCGCGGTGATCGGCCGCGAGCGTCAGCCCGACGACGGGGCGCACGCCGAGCATGCCCTCCGCGGCCCACGGCTCCTCGCGGATGCGTCCGAAGCCCACGATCGCGACCTGCGGTGGATGGATCACGGGAAACACCAGCTCGACGCCGAGCTCGCCGAGATTCGTCACCGTGATGGTCGCGTCCGCCAGCTCGGAGCTGCGCAGGGACCCGGCGCGCGCACGCGCCACCAGATCGCGCAGCTCGGCCATCAGCTGGGCCAGGGGCTTGCGGTCGGCCTCGTGCAGCGCTGGAGCGATCAGGCCGCCCTGGCGCAGAGCGATCGCGACACCGATATGGATCGCCTCGCTGGTGCGAAAGGCGCCTTCGACCCAGAAGCCGTTCAGCTCCGGCGTCTCGCGCAGCGCGAGCGCGACGGCCCGCAGCAGCAGGGCGGCCGGCAACAACCGCTCGGTCACCGGTCGGCGCGCGTTCTCGGCCGCGAGCCAGTGCAGCGCCGCCGTCAGGTCCACGCGCGTCGCCAGGTAATAATGGGGGATCTCGCGCTTCGAGCGCGACATCGCGGCGGCGATGGCCCGGCGCATCCCGGCGGACCGATCGACGCCAGCGGGCGGGGCCGGGGCGGTCGCCGGCGGGGGCGTGGCCGTCGCCGCCGGAGCGTGCGCAGCTGCGGCACGCTCGACGTCCTGCCGGCTGATGGCGCCGCCTTCGCCGCTGCCGGTCACCAGCGCGAGGTCGATCCCGAGCTCCGCCGCGACGCGGCGCGCGAGCGGCGACGCGCGCAATCCGGAGCGCGCCGTTCTCATGGGCGGCGCAGGTAGAGGAGCCGGCGGAGGCGCTGCGGGCGGCGCGCCGAGCGCGGGCTCGGGGGCGCGCACGGCCGGGCTGCGGCGGCGGCGCGGGCGCGAGCTGCGCCGTCTCGGCCGCGGGCTCGCGCAGCCGCGCGAGCAGGGTTCCGACCGGCACCTTGCGGCCGGGCTCGACGAGCAGCGCCTCGATCACGCCGTCGCAGAAGATCTCGACCTCGATCTCGGCCTTGTCGGTGTCGACGAGCGCGACGATGTCGCCGCGGTGGACGACGTCGCCCGGCGCGACGCGCCACTCGAGCAGCGTTCCGGTCTCCATGTCGGCCCCGAGGCTCGGCATGCGGAACTCAGCCACCGCCGCACCCCAGCTGGCGCGCGGCCGCGACGATCTTCGCGACCTGCGGCAGGGCCGCCTCTTCGAGGTGTCGCGCGTAGGGAATCGGCACTTCGGCGCTGCACACGCGCGCGACCGGAGCGTCGAGCTCGTAGAAGGCGCCCTCGACGATGCGCGCGCTGATCTCGGCGGAGAGGCTGCCGCTGCGCCAGCCCTCGTCCACGATCAGCGCGCGGTGGGTGCGACGCACGGAGGCGAGGATCGTGTCCGCGTCGAGCGGGCGCAGCGTGCGCAGATCGATGACCTCCGCGGCGATGCCTTGCGTCGCGAGCTGCTCGGCGGCGAGCAGCGCCTTGCCGAGCGAGCCGCCGTACGTCACCAGCGTGAGATCGCTTCCCGGCCGTCGCACGGCGGCGTGCGCGATCTCGACCGGCCCCGCATCCGCCGCGAGCTCCGCCTCGAGAGAGTAAAGGCTCCCGTGCTCGAAGATCAGCACGGGATCGGGATCCTCGAGCGCGGTCCACAGCATCCCGCGCGCATCCTCGAGGGTAGCGGGCGCGAGCACCTTGAGACCCGGGATGTGCGCGAACCAGCCCTCGAGGCTGTGCGAGTGCTGCGCCGCGAGCTGGCGGCCGGCGCCGGTCGTCATGCGGATCACGAGCGGCACGTTCAGCTGGCCGCCCGACATGTGCAGCAGCGTGGCGGCGTTGTTCATGATCTGATCGAGCGCGAGCAGGCTGAAGTTCACGGTCATGATCTCGACGATCGGTCGCAGACCGCCGAGCGCGGCGCCGATGCCCGCGCCGACGAAGGCCGATTCCGAGAGGGGCGTGTCGCGGATGCGCTCCGGTCCGAACTCTTCGAGCAGACCGCGGCTGACCGCGAAGCTGCCGCCGTAGCGCCCCACGTCCTCGCCCATCAGGAAGACGCGAGGGTCGCGCGTGAGCGCGTCTCGCAGCGCGGCGCGCAGGGCCTCGCGGTACGTGGTCCGAGCGCGGGTCGACGGCGCCGCGGCGCTCATCGCGCGGGCGCCTCGGAGTAGACGAAGCGCTCGAGCTCGGCCACAGGCTCGAACGTGCCGGCCTCGGCGAAGGCGACCGCCTGCGCGATCTCGCCGGCGATCTCGCTCTCGATCCGCGCGAGCGTGTCGGCGTCGAGTTTTTTCTCTGCGCGCAGACGCGCATCGTGGAGCACGATGGGATCGCGCTGCTTCCAGAGCGCAACCTCCTGCTTGTCCCGATACAGCTCGGGGTCGTACATGGAATGGGCGCGGAAGCGGTAGGTGCGCAGCTCGAGAAAGAAGGGGCCGCCGCCTTCGCGCACGGCCGTCACCGCGCGCCGGCAGGCGTCCTCGACCGCGCGCACGTCCATGCCGTCGACGGGCCAGGCCGGCACCTCGTAGCTCGCCGCCTTCAGGCACAGGTCCGTCTCCGCCTCGGAGCGCGCCAGCGACGTGCCCATCGCATAGAGGTTGTTCTCGCAGCAGAACAGCACGGGCAGCTTCCAGAGGGCCGCCAGGTTCATGCACTCGTGGAACTCGCCTTCGGCGACGGCGCCCTCGCCGAAGAAGCATGCCGACACGCGCCGGCGTCGCTCGAGCTTGTCCGCGAGCGCGAGACCCACGGCGAGCGGGAGGCCGCCGCCCACGATCGCGTTGCCCCCGAAGAAGCGACGGCTGGCGTCGAAGACGTGCATCGAGCCGCCGCGCCCGCGGCAGCAGCCCTCGAGCTTGCCGTACATCTCGGCGAGGAGGCGCTGGGAGGGGATTCCGCGGGCGAGAGCGTGGCCGTGCTCCCGATAGGTGGCGACGATCGCATCGTCCGGCTCGAGCGCCTGGAGGGCGCCCACGGCGACGGCCTCCTGGCCGATGTACAGATGCAGGAAGCCGCGGATCTTCCCCGCGCTGTAGAGCTCCGCACACTTCTCCTCGAAGCGCCGGATGCGGAGCATCTCGCGCAGCAGCTGCACGTCGTGAGCGAGGGTCGGGACCGCGGGCGCGCTCGCGCTCATGTTCCCCCCTCGAGAGTCGAGGTGTCGCCCTCGGGCAGGCCGAGCTCGCGCGCCTTGAGCAGGCGGCGCAGGATCTTGCCGCTGCGCGTCTTCGGAATCTGCGCGAGGAATTGCACCTGCTTGGGTGCGACGGCGGCGCCGAGGCGCGTGCGCCCGAAGCCCTGGATCTCGCGCAGCAGGGCCTCGCTCTCCTCGTGTCCGGGCCGCAGCGAGACGAAGGCCTTCACGATCTCGCCGGCCACGGGGTCCGGCACCCCGATCACTGCCGCTTCGGCGACCGCCGGGTGCTCCATCAACGCGCTCTCCACCTCGAAGGGGCCGATCAGGTGTCCAGAGGACTTGATCACGTCGTCCGCGCGTCCCACGAACCAGTAGTAGCCGTCGGCGTCGCGGCGCACGAGATCGCCCGTCAGGTACCAGCCGGCCAGGAAGCACTTGCGGTAGCGCTCGGTCTCGCCGAGGTAGGCGCGGAACATCGAGGGCCAGCCGGGGCGCAACGCGAGCTCCCCCTGCACACCGGGCTCGCGGATCTCCACGAGCGAGCCGTCGCGCTGGCGCTCCACGACCCCCGCCTCGACACCGGGGAGCGGCAGACCCATCGAGCCCGGGCGGATCTCGAGCGCCGCGAAGTTGGCGATCATGATGCCGCCGGTCTCCGTCTGCCACCAGTTGTCGTGGATCGCGAGGCCGAGCGCCTCCTGTCCCCAGACGACGGCCTCGGGGTTGAGGGGCTCGCCGACGCTGGCGACGAAGCGCAGGGCGGAGAGATCGAAGCGGCGGGCGAGGGCGGGGCCCGCCTTCATGAGCATGCGCACCGCCGTCGGTGCCGTGTACCAGACCGTGACGCGCTCGCGCTCGAGCGTGCGATACCAGCGCTCCGCGTCGAACTCGGCCTCGTCCACGATGCTGGTCACTGCGTGCGAGAGCGGCGCCACGATGCCGTATGAGGTGCCCGTCACCCAGCCGGGGTCCGCCGTACACCAGAAGACGTCGTCCGGGTGCAGGTCGAGTGCGAGCGCGCCCGTGACGTGGTGGGCGACGACGGCGCGGTGTACGTGCAGGGCGCCTTTCGGCGTCCCCGTGGTTCCGCTCGTGAAGTGCAGCAGCGCCGGATCCTCCGGGTCCGTGGGCGGGATCTCGAAACGCTCGTCTGCGGCGGCGAGCAGCGCGTCGAGCCGCTGCGTGCCGGGCGCCGTCTCGGCCGCGGTGTCGCCGTCGCCCACGAGCCAGACGTGCTCGAGCGCGGGCAGTCCGGCGCGCAAGCCGGCGACCTTGCGGCGGTAGAGGGCGTCGCTCGTCACGAGCACGCGGCCCTGTCCCAGCGCGAGCCGCTGGCGGATCGGATCCGGCCCGAAGGCGGAGAAGAGGGGGCAGAACACGAGGCCCGCCTTGAGCGTGCCGAGCGCGGCGACGTAGAGCTCGAGTCTGCGCCCGCAGAGGGCGAAGACGCGCTCCCCCTTCTTCAATCCGAGCGCGGCGAGCGCGCTCGCGAAGCGGTTCGTGAGCGCGGCGAGCTCGGCGTAGCTCGCGTCGCGAGCCGCCCCGGTCTTCGAGAGGAAACGCAGCGCCGTGTGATCGGCGCGGGGGGAGTGGGCATGACGATCCACCGCCTCGTGGGCGATGTTCAGCCCACGCCCGCCCGGGAGTCCTTGCAGCGCTCGCGCCGCGGTCTCCCAGGAGAACTCGCGCCGCGTGCGCGCGTAGTCCACGAGATTCGGCAACACGCGCCAGGCGCCGGCTTCGAGCGGCGGCTTTGCGATCGGCTTCCAGGCCAACGGGACTCCCTGCGCGGGTAGCTCCGGCGCGTGCGGACGTTCGCGGCGCAAGGAGCATGCCGCAGCTGCGTGCACGTTCCCAAGCTCGCTCGCGCCGCGCAGCGTGGCGACATGCCCCCAGCACTCGGGCGTGCGGCCCCAGCTCCGGGGTCGGGAGCCGGTGCGAGCCGTTCCCATCGTCTCGATCTCGTCGCGGTCGCCGGGTTCCGGCCGGCCGATCGTTCCCGGGAGCGCTCTGGTAGGATCTGCGCGCGGTCGGAGCGGCAATGCGCTCCGACCGCGCCGTTGCAAGGAGGCATCATGCGCTGCGGACGCGTCGCGTTGGGAGCCATTCTCGTCGCTGCGCTCGGCTCCTCGGTCGCGCTGGGGGCGCGGGCGCAAGACGCCGCCGATGCGGGATCGGGACCGGCGCCGGCCGCAGCTCCAGCCGGGACGGAAGCGGCGCCGGCCGCGGCTGCACCTGCACCCGGCTTCAGCGAAGAGCAGCTCGAGCAGATCGTCGCCCCGATCGCGCTCTATCCCGACGCGCTCGTGATGCAGATCCTGATGGCTTCCACCTATCCGCTCGAGATCGTCGAGGCCGCGCGCTGGGTGAAGAAGAATCCCAAGCTGACCGGCAAGGATCTCGAAGAGGCGCTCAAGGATCAGGATTGGGATCCGGCGGTGAAGGCGCTGTGCGGCTTCCCGACGGTCGTCGCAAACATGAACGAGAACCTCGACTGGACGCGCGACATGGGCGACGCCGTCCTCGATCAGAAGACCGAGCTGCTCGACGCCGTCCAGCGCATGCGCGCGAAGGCCTATGCGGCGGGCAATCTGAAGACCACCGAGCAGCAGGTGGTGACGCAGCAGCCGGACAAGATCATCGTGATCGAATCGAAGAGCCCCGAGGTGGTCTACGTTCCGACCTACTCGCCGGTCGTGGTCTACGGGGCCTGGTCCTATCCAACCTATTACTACCCGCCCATGTACGTGGCGCCGCCGCCCGGCTACGGCCTGATGATGTTCGGCGCGGGCATGGCGTGGGGAGCCTATCTCGGCGGGAACTGCAACTGGGGCTGGGGCCACAGCGACATCAACGTCAAGGTCAACCACAACTACAACTTCAACCGCAATACGAACATCAACTCGAACATCAACAGGAACGGCTCGTGGAACCACAACGCCGAGCACCGCAAGGGCGTGAACTACCGCAACGGCGCAACGGCCAAGAAGTATGGCGGCCAGGCCGGCACCAACCGCGTTACGCGGGACCAGGCGCGCGGATACGACCGCGGCGCCGGCGCGAGCACGCGCCCGGCGGGCGGCGCCGGCTCGCAGCGACCGGGCGGCGCGCCCTCGACACGCGATCTCGGCGGTCAGCGTCCGTCGGCCGGTAGCTCGCGCCCGAGCGCGTCGACGCGCGACATCGGCGGCCAGAACGCCGCGGCCGGTCGCAGCTCCTCGCGTGTGGGCCGCGACGGCAACAGCGCCTATAGCGGCTCTCACAGTCCCAGCTTCGATCGCGCCGCGAGCGGACGCGGCGCCTCGAGCCGCGGCATGGGCGGCGGGGGGTACGGCGGCGGACGCGGCGGTGGCATGGGCGGCGGCGGGCGTGGCGGCGGTGGCGGCCGTGGGCGCTAGAGCTGCGAAGAAAGAGGGGAGAGCATGCTGAAGATGAGGCTGCGAGGATTCGCCCTCGGCCTTGGTTTCGCAGTCGCGCTCGGCGCGGCTGTCGCCTGCACGCGCACGGCGCCGGGCACGTTTGCGACCCCCGAAGAAGCGATGCAGGCGCTCGCCGACCTCGCGGGGACCGGCGACAAGGAAAGGGCCGAGGAGATCTTCACGCCGAGCGGTGTTGAGCTGCTCTCGTCGGGAGACCCCGCCGACGACCGCGAGGATGCGCTGAAGGTCAAGCAGCTGATCAATGAAAAGCTCAGCTTCGAGGACCACGAAGGTTCGAAGATCGCCTTGATCGGCAACGATGCCTGGCCGTTCCCGATCCCGCTGGTCGAAGAGGCTGGACGCTGGCGCTTCGACACCGAAGCGGGTCGCGAAGAGCTACTGAATCGCCGCATCGGCCGCAACGAGCTGCTCGCGCTCGCGAGCCTGCACGCGTACGTCGATGCGCAGCACGAATACTTCGCGCAAGGCCGCGATGGGCAGCCCCCCGCCTACGCGCGCAAGTTCATGAGCGGCGAGGGCAAGCACGACGGCCTCTACTGGGCGGTGGCCGAGGGCGAGCCGGAGAGCCCGATCGGGCCCTTGCTCGCCGACGCCGACGTCGAGCGGCGCAAGGCCGCCGCGGGCGCGGACCCCTTCAACGGCTACTTCTTCCGCATTCTCGAAGCGCAGGGCAAGGACGCGCCCGGCGGCGAGCGCAGCTACCTGGATGCGGCCGGCCTGATGACGGCAGGCTTCGCGGCCGTCGCCTGGCCCGCGAAGTACGGCAACTCGGGCATCATGACGTTCATCGTCGGCATGCAGGGGATCATCTTCCAGAAGGACCTGGGGGCGGATACCGCCAACGCGGTGACTGCCATCACGGAGTACGACCCCGATTCCAGCTGGAATCCGACACCGGACTGAGGCGATTCGCCCGGCGCCGCAGTCGCAAGATCCAGCGAGCGGTAGAGGCCGGTAACGGACGCCATGCAAGCACGCGCAACGCGCAGGGCGACGTCTGAGGTTGCCGACTCGCAGCCGCGATCCGGCGCGCGGCGCTGGCGCCTGGGTCGACGGCTCGGACGCTACGTCCTGCGGGAGCTGGCCTTCCCTACGCTGCTCTCGCTCGGCGGGCTCACCCTGCTCGCGATCGCAGCCGATCTCGTGACCTTCTCGGATCTCATCATCAACCGGGGCTTCGGCTTCCGGGAGGTCGCAGCGATCGCGCTGTTTCGCAGCGTGGCGATGGTCTGCCGCGCGATTCCCTTCTCGGTGCTGCTCGGCGTGCTCGTCGCGCTCGGGCGCCTGGGGGCCGATCGCGAGATCCTGGCGTTCGAGACGTGCGGCGTCTCGACACGCCGGCTCGTTGCGCCGGTCCTTCTCTTCTCCGCCCTGTTCACGGTCCTCGGCGTCTGGATTTCCGCCTATGCGTCGCCGTGGGCGAATCGCCGCCTCACGGTCTCACTCACCGAAAGCGCGCGCCGTAGCCCCGGAACGCTGCTGCGCGCGGGCGTGGTCAGCCGCGTCGGCGACTGGCGCATCCTGGCGGAGGAGGTGTCGAGTCAGGGCGATCAGCTGCGCGACGTCACGCTCTGGGTGCCGACGATCGGCGAAACCGTCTTTGCACGCAGCGCCGAGATCACGACGCTCGCGAACGGCGCGAAGCAGATCCTGGTCAAGGACGCAGCCGTGTTGCGCAACGGGCATGATGGTCCGAGCTATGTGCGCTTCGACACCATGCAGCAGGCGACGCCGTTCGACGAAAGCGCAGCGGACTCGGCCGCGAGCTGGCTCTCCTCCGCGTCGCTCTCCGACCTCGCGGAGCATATCCGCAGCGAGACGGACCTTGCCGACCGCCGCGAGGCGCAGGTCGAGTGGCACCGTCGCTTCGCCTTGCCCACGGCCGCGCTGCTGCTCGGGGTGCTCGCGGTGCCGCTTTCCCTGCGCCGGCGTCGCCTCTCGCGATCGGGAGGGGCCGTGCTCGGGTTCCTGGTCACGCTGATCTACTTCGCGCTGCTGCAATTCTCCAACACGCTCGTGCGCATCGTCTGGTTTCCGGCGCCGCTCGCGGCGTGGATGCCCGATCTGGCCCTGCTCGCCGCGGCGCTCGTGCTGGTTGCGCCGGGGCGCGCGATCCAGCCCGAGCGCGATGGCGACCGGCGCAGGCGCGCACGCACGGGCGGGTCCCGAGCGGCGTCGCCCGCCGCGCCGCGGATCCGACGCTTCGCCCTCGACTGGTATGTGCTGTCGCGCTTCGGCGAGCTGGCCGCGGGCTGCGTCCTCGTGCTGGTGTTCGCCTTCCTGCTGGTCGACGTGATCGACAACCTGCAGTGGTTCACCAAGTATCATTCGACGCTCGACGAGGTGCTGCGCTTCTACGCGGCGCGCCTGCCGTTGATCGCTTCGCGCGTGGTGCCGATGGGCCTGCTCGTCGCGGCTGCGCTCACCGTGAGTCTGCTGGGCGTCACGGGCGAGCTGCTCGGAATGCGCACCTGCGGCATTCCGGCCGTGCGGATCGTGGTGCCGATCCTGGTGTTGTGCTCCGCCGTGGGTGGGGTCTATCTGGCGCTCGTCGACCAGGTCGTTCCGCACGCGGCGGCCGAGGCGAGTCACATCAAGCGCATCGAGATCAAGCACCGGACGACCGAGCAGGTCTCGGTCTGGTCGCGGGAGGGGGACATCCTCTGCCAGCTCGAGCGCATCGACCCGCTGCGCGGTGTCGCGTCGGGCCTTACGCTCTATGAGATCGATCCCGACGGGCTGCCGCGCAGCCGCACCGACGCGGACGAGGCGCGCTACGTCGGCGACGGCGTGTGGCGACTCAGCAATCCCAGGCGGGTCGAGGTGCAGCCCGAGGGTCCCCGGCAGGTGCCGGCGAGCGCGCGCGCGAAGCTCGGCGAGGACCTCGCCAAGGAACGCGATGGCTCGCAGCTCTCGATCGCCGAGCTGCGCCAGGAGATCCAGGACATGGGAACCCGCGGCTACGACACCACGGCGTATCGCGTCGATCTGCACGCGAAGCTCGCGGCGCCGCTCGCGTGCATCGTGTTGCCGGCGCTCGCGCTGCTGTTCGCGAGCGGCGGACCGCCGTTCCCGAAGCCTTCGCACATCCTGGTGTTGAGCGTGGCCGTGGGAATCGGCTACATGCTGCTGTCTGCGGTCGGCGTCTCGCTCGGCTACGGCGGCGTCGTGGCGCCGGTGGTCGCGGGCTGGGGGCCGATCGGCGCGCTGGCCCTGGTGACGCTGTGGCTCGGCGTGCGCGTGCGCCGCCTCGCGGGGGGAGCGTAGGCGTGTCGAGCCGCGCCGGAGTCGACGTCGGCGACGCCGGAGATTCGGGAACCGGGGCCGGTCGTCCGGGCGAATCGCAGCGCTCGGTCGGGGGCGGCGTCCCGCCTCGCGTCTGGCTGCTGACGGGCCACCGGACCGGCGACAACGCGCAGGTCCTCGCGCTCGCCGAGGCGCTGGGCTGGGCCTGCGAGGTCAAGCGCTTCGTCTACGTGCCGTACGAGCGGCTCGTCAATCTTCCGGGCGGCTCGTCGCTGATTGGTGTCGTCCAGAGCCGCTCGAGTCGCCTCGAGCCGCCGTGGCCCCAGCTGGTGATCTCGGCGGGCCGGCGCAACGAGCCGATCGCGCGTTGGATCCGCAAGCAGGCCGGCGGCGACGTGCGCCTCGTCCACTTCGGGCGGCCCTGGGCAGCGGTCGAGAGCTGGGACCTGGTGGTCACGACGCCTCAGTATCGAGTGCCCGAGCTGCCCAACGTGCTGCGCAACGAGACCCCGTTGCACCAGGTCACACCGCAGCGGCTGGCGCAGGCCGCGGCCGAGTGGGGCCCGCGGGTGGCGCACCTCGCGAGGCCCTACGTCGTGGTGCTCGTCGGCGGACCGAGCGGTCCGTACCCGTTCGACGCCGAGGCGGGCGCGCGGCTGGCCGCAGAGGCGAGCGCGCTCGCCTCGAAGCTCGGCGGCTCGCTGCTGGTGACGACCAGCGCGCGGACGCCCGCCGCAGCGGTCGAGGCGCTGCACGCGGGAATCCGCGTGCCGGCCTGGTGCTATCGCTGGACCCCTGGCGCGACCGACAATCCGTACTTCGGCTTCCTCGGACTGGCCGACCAGCTCGTCGTCACGGCGGACAGCATGTCGATGATGACCGAAGCGTGCGCCACGGGGAAGCCGGTTCATCTCTTCGACACGGGAACAGGTAGGACCGCGATGCACGAGCGAGCGGGCGCACGGCCGGCGGCGCTCTCGCTTCGGCAGCTCTTCGATCCTAAATTGCTGCACGCTTTCGTGTATCGCCAGACGCTGCGCTTCGGGCCGCGGCGTCTGACGCGCGACATCCGGATCATCCAACGCCGGCTCGTGGAAACCGGGCGCGCGGTCTGGCTCGGGGAGGGTTCACCCTCGAGCACGCCTCCGCGCCTCGAGGACGTGCCGCGGACGGTCGCGCGCGTGCGCGCGCTGTTCGAAGCGAGCGCCGCTTCGGGAGCTACGGAGCGAAGCCGCTAGCGCGCCCGGCCGGGCGCGGGAGCGAGCGGACCCGAGGCTAGGCGGGCAGGGGCACGGCCCGTTCGAGCCGCTCGATCGCATCGTGGCGCAGGTGATTGCGGCGCATCTCCTCGCGCAAGAACGCCTCGTTCACGCTGCCGCTCTCGATGCACTCGCGCAGGAGGGCGAAGAAGAAACGCTCCTGGGCCGGATCGGGGTGCCGCACGTAGCGGCCGAGCAGCGCGTAATCGCCGAACCATTCGCGGCGCTTTCGCATCAGCCAGGCGACACCGGGCACGGCGGTGAACTTGTCACCCGGCACGAAGTCGACCGGCAGCCCCGTCTTCCACGGCTGCGTCCAGCGCCGGGTGTTGTGCAGGAGTCGCGTATGCGGCGTCAAGCGGTCGAAATCGTTCCACTCGTGCTCGAGCGGCCCGATCGAAGCGGGCGGCTCGAGCCTCAGGCTGATCCAGTCGGCGTAGTCGCGCTTGCCCTCGAAGAGCTCGCCGAAATCCGACTCGCAGCGCCAGTGCTTCAGCTGCTCGCAATCGAGCAGCATGACGCTCGATGCGAAACACGTCTTCTTCTTCCAACCCGAGCGGCGCCGGCACAGGATTGCCTTGCCGGCCATGTCGCGCGAGAGCAGGGGCATGACGTCGGCGACCGCGAAGATGTCGGGGTCGATCACGAGCGCGCGACCCTGGTAGCCGAGCAGCTCCGGAGGCATGAAGCGCAGCGGCGTGAACGACTGGAGATCGTCGTTGCGCCACGCGCGCCAGCTCCCGTCGCGCAGATAGCGTTGCCCCTCGCGGGCTGCGAAGAAGGGGTAGTCCTCGCGCTGGATGATCCGGATGTCGAAGTCGTCGGGCCGCTGGGAGTTGCGGCGCAGCGCGTGCGCGGCGACGAGCGCGCCGACCCGCTGGCGATCGTTGCTGTGGATGAAGACGCAGGGCTTCACGACGCGCCTCCTTTCGTCGCACCGGCGCCGAGGGCCGCGGCTTCGCCTCCGTAGCCGTAGAGCGGCGATAGCTTCGAGCGGACGAGCTCGTCCATGCGCGCGACCTGCTCGTCGTCGAAGTAATCGCGGTAGCCGCCGACCTTGGCGCGGCGCACCTTGTAGGAATCGGGGTTCGAGCGGTCCTTCGGCGTCATGCGGCCGCCCGAGAGCCAGAAGACGTTGCGCTGCTCCATCGCGCGCATGTTCTCCACGGACGCGTACTCGACGGCGTGACGCAGGGCCGCCTCGTCCGCCTCGCCCCCGATGAAGCGCACGATGCGGCGCAGCTCCCCCTGCGCGTCGCGCCGCATGTCCTCGTATCGGACCAGCAGCAGCTCGCGCACTTTCGGGGCCTCGGCGGCCCACAGGTTCATGAACTCGATGATTTTCGGCAGCCCTGCGGTGGGCCGCATCGCGAAGTCGAAGACCGAGATCTCCTCGCCGTGCTCCGGATACTCGTTCAGCCCCTTCTTCGAGCGGCGCATGCGGTTCTTCCACTGGTGGAACTGCGAAACCGCCACGTCCTGCGGGCTGCGCACCAGCAGCACGACCTTCTTGTCGTAGAAGTCGCGCTTGGAATCGCGGTGGCCCGTGTAATCCTGGATGTAGTTGTCGTGGGTGAAGAAGATGCGCGGGATGCGGGCGTCGCGCCGATGGAAGTTCTCGAAGCCGAGCAGATTGCGCGCCGATATGCCGCACAGGTGTTGGTAATAACCCGAGAGCATGACGCGCAGCCAGGTGCGCCCGGCCTTGCCGTAGGAAACCACCACGGCGTCCGCCCGCTTCAGCTTCGCGACCTGCTCCCGGCCGCGCAGCCGGCGCTCGAGCTGACGGCGCCGCGGCTGGGGAAGCGGGAACGAAAGCCACACCAGACTCATGCGCCCGAGCTTGGCGATCGCATTGGGCAGGCTGGCGGCGGCGTCTCGCGCGAGTTCGAACATCTTCGGGCGCAATTTATCAAATAGCCAGGCGCTGCGCCGGGGCCACGGGCGGCTGCCTGCCACCCGAGTCGATCAGCGCTCGGATGCGCTCGGTCACGCGGGGCAGCTCGTCCGCGGGCGGCGGCAGCGGCGCCGCAAAGGGCTCACCGAGCCGCACCGCGAGCCCCTTGGCGATCAGGAACCTCGGGAGGGCGCGGAGATCGCGCGCGCTCAGGATCGCCCGCCAGATGCGGCTGCGCAGGAGCGGCAGCTCGAAGATGGCGAGCGGCCGCCCGAGGAGCGCCACCTCGACCATCATGGTCGCGCTGTCGCTCGTGACGACGAAGCGGTCGGCGAGGCCGAGCAGGGCAAGGTAGGGATTCTCGGTGGCGTCGGGCTGCCAGCGATAGAGGATCGCGGCGCGGGGCAGCGACTCCGCTAGCGCCTCGACCACCTCGGGCGGCGTGCGCCGACTCGTGCTGACGAAGAGGCTGCCGCCGGACTCGGCGGCGAGCTGCGACGCCCGCGCCGCGAGCTTGCGTGCGACGGAGGCATTCAGGGCGACCGAACCGGTCGGGCCGCCGACCAGGATGGCCGTGAGCGGGCGCGGCAGGTCGGCGAGGCGAGCTCGCCACTTCTCGCTCGCGGCCGCGATCGCCTTGGTGTCGACGCGCATCAGTGGCAGGTTGATGCGCACCACGTTGCGCCGCCCGCGCAGGCGGTAGCTGACGCTCGAGACGACGAGGTCGTAACGCCGGCTCCACCAGCGCGGTCTGCCGACCAGCACGATCCGGGTGCGCCCCGCCGACTGCTTGCGAATCCACAGCGCCACCATCGAGAGACGGCGTCCGATGGTGATCACGAGGTCGGGCCACGGCGGCTCCAGACGATCGGAGCGCTCGAGCTCGACATGGGCGAGCGAGGCGCGCACGCGCGGCTTCCGGAAGCGCCACCGCTCGCGCATCGCGACGTTGCGCGATTCGATCGGCCAGCCGAGCGCTTCGGCCACGGTGCGGAGCTGGGCGTTGTCGCCGGGCTTCTCGCCGAGCAACAGCCAGACGCGGGGAGCATCCGGTGCGGCACCCCGGGGAACGGTCGCGGCGCCGTCCTCCAGATGCGCGCGATCGTCACGCGTCTCGGGTTGACGGCTCGGCATGCTGCGACAGAAGCACAGGGCGGCGGCGCTCTCAAGGGCGCTCCGAGCGCGCGGGCCGGTGGCGCGGTTCCGGGGGCCTGCGACCGCGCTGCAGCCGCTCTCTCGCAGGGGTCGGCCATCGGCTATGGTCTTTTGGTGTCGCTGGGGGGCGCAACCGCGTGACAGCGAAGCCGTGCGTCTTCATTCACACCAACCACCGGCAGCTCGTCGGTGCCCTGGTGTCGGCCCATTCGTTCGTTCGCAACTCGACCCACGCCGAC
>CAWAXD010000010.1:0-135570 GCA_963785985.1 uncultured delta proteobacterium
AGACTTTCATGGGATGAAGAATACAGATAAGGAAAGATGCAGTAACAAGCAGAAGGCTCCAGATGATATAGGTAAGAGGCTCATCAATATAATTATTAAGAACTCCAATAACGACTGCTGTTATTAATGCTGCAAATAATGACAATGCCCATGCCGGTATCCATCTGATGCGTTCTGTTATTTCTTTTCTTTTCATTTGGGAGTGTAATTAATTCACAATTTTATCATTAATGGTCTGTTGTAACTGCCCTTATATATTTTCCCGGGCAGAACTTAAAAAAACTAAATCCCCATTCCCGATATCAATTATTGGCTCAAACCCGATTTGAATGGAAAATTTCCTGAAATTTTCAAGCGGTCTGAATTGTAATCCTATTGGCAACACTATCCCGGAAAGCGTGTTAATTACACCACCAACTCCAATATATATTTCATACCGTTCTTTAACTGAAATATTATACAGAAAAACCATTCAGGTGTGAAGCCTTCAAGATATGTGTCATTAAAGACCCTCAGTTCGGACCAGATTCTTTGTGAACAATTGTAGCTATTTTTATCTTTTAACAATTATAAATATGAACTGAAGCTAATTAAAAAGTTTAAATTTCTTTTTCAAGGTAAGATGGAATCAAGTTCGTCTGTTGTAATCCACCCTGTATCATCGATCCCATATACGACCTGATATGATCGGGCAATTACACGAATAAGAACACAATCAGGGGAGAGCATGAATGATTCCATTTCGGGATGTCGCTTCAGATGTGCCTGGTAAGGCGTTTTATTTCCGGTTATATTTATTTCTTCAGTATACCCGATAATTGTCAGGACTACACTTTCCTTCCGGCCTTTCAAATTATAATATTTACCTTCTATGAAAACAGCTACCTTATTGTTATGAGAAAGATTCCGATATTTAAGAGTATTCCTGTAGGTTGCAAAGATAATTTGCCGTAAATTTCCAAATTGTGTTATCGCTATCAGACTCGTGTGTGGCTGGCCATTACCCTCTGTCGCCAGAACAGCAAAGCCACTGGTTTTAAGGACAGCTTCGATAACTTCTTTTGCCAGGCTGATTTTATTCATTGGTCTGTATTCCTTTTCATATCAGGTTGACCTAGACCCTCAGCGAGCCGCGAAATCCTCTGACATTATAGTAAGATTGTGCACCATTGTGATAAACGAAGACATGGCCATAGCGCCGGTCACAAAATAAAGCACCACCGAGTTTTCTGATATCCGGAGGTGTTTTCACCCAGCTCGATGTTTTTGTATCAAAATTTCCAAGTTCCTGCAGTTCCCTGTATTGTCCTTCTGTCAGGATTTCAATGCCCATGGCATTTGCCATATCAACAGCATTATTCTCCGGTTTTGCTGATTTCCTTGACTCCAGGCCTTCAAGATCGTAACAGACGTTTCTGCGGCCTTCGGGACTTTCTGCCGAACAGTCATAGAAAATGTATTCTCCGGTACTTTTGTCATAGCCAACAACATCCGGTTCTCCCCCGGTTCTTTCCATCTCACTGAGCGACCATAGTTTCTCATCCCGGTAGCTATCGGGAGCAGCTTCCAGTTTTTCCCGTATTTTAGCCCATTCAAGACCTTTATGACGATTCATGGTTTTCTCAAACCGGGCTTTTAATGATCCGATGAGTTCTTCACGTTGTTCCGGTGATAACTCCTTTTTATTTCCCATTGTAATAATTTGTTAATCTGATTTGTATACAATATCCTGCAATTGGTTATGTGAAATAGCTCTGAGAAGTGGTTTATCCTTGCTGCCAACAGTTTATCTCTAAATGCACTGGCGATCATCTTGTTTTATTGGCAACTGGAAAAAAAAGTTGGAACCCTGGTTTTGAGAACTTTTAACTCCTATGGTACCCTTATGAAGGATAATTATCTGCCTGGCGATCGCTAAACCTAAACCAGTACTCTTTTCTCCATCTGTAGGCAAAGAACTTGTCGTTTGAAAATATTTGAATAGATTTTGTTGCTCCTCTTCTGGAATACCTATCCCATTATCAATTACTTCTGTAAGTATTTGATCGTTGCTTTGTAAGGAAACTTCAACGGTTATTTCAGAATTTTTATTAGAATATTTTATTGCATTTGACAAGAGATTATTTATAACTTCACTAAGATAATGTTCATCAAAATCAACTAAAAAAGTATCTGTTTGTGATTTAAGTGAAATCACAATTTCTTTGTTTTTGGCAAATAATTGATTTAATGATATTTGATGTTTTAAGAATGATATATAATCCTGTTTATTAAACTTTAAGATAACTTTACCGGATTCTATTTTTGATATATCCAGTAAATTTTCAAGTACAGCCAGACTATTACTACTGGTTTTTTTTATAACGTCAAGAATGTCAAGAATTTCAGGATGCAGTTTTCCTTTATAGTTCTCAATTAAAAGGTCTGCAAATGAATAAATTCCACTAATCGGGCTCCTTAAATCGTGTGCAGCTATACCAATAAATTTATTCTTTTCTTCATTGATCATTTTCAAATTACTGTTTATCAGGTTGAGTTTTTTATCTTTTTCTTTCAGATAATATAATAATAAGCCGATTGTTAAGAATATAATGAATCGAAAAATTGCGTTCCAGACAGGAAAGAATACTATTGAATATTCTCTAACAAGATATTCCGCAATAAACCATAGAATGGATGCTATAACAGAACATAATACAATAGAAATTACTTTTGTCCCCCGGTATAAAGCTATAACCGATATCGGTATAAGATAAAAGAAGGAAAAGCCAAATTCCACACCGGTTAAATAGTCCAGGTATCCAATTAATGTAATAATCAGGATTGTAAATAAAAATATTATTACTCTGTTTTCAATTTTTCCAATGATAATCATTATACCTGCTGTTTAATATTTTTATAAAAACCGGAGTTCATAATTATATTGCATTTTGTTTTGCATACTCCTGAATTAGGGTCAGGCAATTTATATAGGATATGGTATGTCATTGCGCCCCGTGCGAGCTAAAAAAGTGACTGGAATCCAAGTTTAATCCGGATGATATCTTACTACCTGGTTACTGGTTTTATGGTTTGTAGTGGAATGTTTGTCCAGAGGGAGCGAAGCAGCAGAATGGCTGAAAGGCGCGTTGTCGCACTAAAAATCAGGAACATAGAGCAAACAAATTCAGCAAGAACGGCAAGTATCAAAGATGCTGTTACTCCTATTCCTATGGGGTCGGCAAATTGTAGTGGGCCATCGCCTGTAAGCATTAAGAATTTCCCATAGCCATGAGTCAGCATTAAAACACCAACAACAATCCTGAGAAACAGTAAGGAAATTGAAATGTTTTTTGGGTAGTTACAGGTGTCAAATTTTTTTTTTAATAATGCCTTCATAATTTCTGTATTCAGGCTTGTTTCACAAATTGAACTTCGCCGCCAATTTTTACTTCGTCGCTTACCAATACACCGCCGGTTTCAAGTGCAGCATTCCAATTGAGGCCCCAGTCTTTACGGTTGATCTTCCCATTGAAAGAAAATCCGGCTTTTTCATTTCCCCAGAGGTCTTTATTGGTTCCTCCGAATTCAACATCAAACGCCACTTCTTTGCTTACGTCTTTTATGGTAGGCAAACCTTTAAGATTATGCTAATTCGAACCGATCAAGGTTCATTACTTTGTTCCATGCTGCAACGAAATCCTGTACAAATTTTTCACGGGCATCTGAACTACCATAAACTTCTGCAAGTGCCCTGAGCTCTGAATTTGATCCAAAAATAAGATCAATTCTCGTTCCGGTCCACTTTAAATCGCCTGAAACCCTGTCACGCCCCTCAAACTCTTCCCCGGATTCAGAAGCAGGTTTCCACACAATATTCATGTTGAGCAGGTTTACAAAGAAATCGTTGGTCAGAACTTCAGGACGGTTGGTGAATACGCCATGTTTTGAATTGTCAAAGTTTGTGTTAAGAACACGCATTCCACCAATAAGGACTGTCATTTCAGGAGCAGTTAAAGTCAGCAGCTGAGCTTTATCTATCAGCAGTTCTTCAGCGGATATTGTATATTTCTGTTTTAAATAATTCCGGAATCCATCTGCTGCCGGCTCAAGTACTGCAAATGAATCCACATCGGTCTGTTCCTGTGAAGCATCCATACGACCCGCTGTAAAAGGAACTGTTATATGATGACCTGCATCTCTGGCGGCTTTTTCAACCGCTGTACAACCTGCCAAAACAATAAGGTCAGCCAGAGAGACTTTTTTACCACCTGATTGAGCATTATTAAACTCTTTCCGAATACCTTCAAGCACACCCAGAACTTTTTCCAGCTGAGCAGGATTATTGATCACCCAGTTCTTCTGTGGAGAAAGACGGATGCGGCCACCATTTGCGCCGCCCCTTTTGTCGGATCCGCGGAAGGTAGAAGCAGAAGCCCAGGCTGCGGATACCAGCTGTGAAACTGGCAGACCTGAGGCTAATATTTTTATTTTTAATGCAGTAATGTCCTTTTCATCAATCAAGTCATGATTTACTTTGGGAATCGGATCCTGCCAGATCATTACTTCTTTAGGAGCTTCCGGGCCCAGGTAACGTGTACGTGGCCCCATATCCCTGTGTGTCAGCTTAAACCATGCATGTGCAAATGCATCGGCGAATTCCAGCGGATTCTCATAGAAACGCCTTGAAATTTTTTCATAAGCCGGATCAAACCGCAGAGAAAGATCCGTTGTTAACATGGATGGAACATGTTTTTTTGTCGGGTCGTGTGCATCAGGGACAACCTTTTCGGCATTTTTTGCCACCCACTGATAAGCACCTGCGGGGCTTTTTGTCAGCTCCCATTCATATTTAAAGAGGTTTTCGAAGAAATAATAGCTCCATTTAACAGGAGTCTGGGTCCAGGTAACTTCGATGCCACTTGTAATTGTATCACCACCTTTCCCGGAACCAAAAGTACTTAGCCAGCCTAATCCCTGTTCTTCAGGAGCGGCAGCTTCAGGTTCAGGTCCCAGATATTTTGCATCACCGGCGCCATGAGTTTTTCCAAAGGTGTGACCCCCGGCAATCAATGCAACGGTTTCTTCATCGTTCATAGCCATACGGGCAAAGGTATTTCGGATATCCTTTGCGGCAGCGAGAGGATCGGGATTTCCATCCGGACCTTCCGGATTTACATAGATAAGTCCCATCTGAATTGCTGCAAGCGGATTATCAACTTCGCTTACATCGAGGTTACGTTGATCATTTTGAAGCCATTTTTTTTCCGAACCCCAGTAAACATCCTCCTCGGGTTCCCATACATCTGCACGCCCTCCTGCAAACCCCAGGGTTTTGAATCCCATTGATTCCAGAGCAACATTACCGGCAATGATCATCAGATCAGCCCAGGATATTTTCCGCCCATATTTCTGCTTTATTGGCCATAATAGTCTCCTTGCTTTGTCCAGGTTGACGTTATCAGGCCAACTGTTGAGAGGAGCAAATCGTTGCTGGCCGTGACCTGCCCCACCGCGACCGTCACCAATCCGGTATGTACCTGCACTGTGCCATGCCATACGGATAAAAAGCGGGCCATAGTGCCCGAAGTCTGCCGGCCACCAGTCCTGTGAGTCCGTCATTAACCTGTAAAGGTCTTTTTTTAAAGCATTCAGATCTAAGCTTTTAAATTCTTCGGCATAATTAAAGTCACTGCCCATCGGATTACTTAAGGCGGAATGCTGGCGCAAAATGTTTAATTTTAACTGATTGGGCCACCAGTCACGGTTTTTGGTCCCGATGCTTCCAACAATGTGCTGCCGGGTAGTTCCGGTTACCGGGCATTTGCTCAAATTTTCTGAGTTTTCTTCCATATGAGTTAATTATTTTTAATTGAATTTTATAAAAGATTTATTTGTAACGATGATGAAATAGATAAAAACGAAAGGCATTAAATCAGTAATAAAATATATCCGGCTGTTTGAAGCATAACAGGATAACAAAGATCAGAATTAAAAGTTTACTGAATATCAATGCCGTCATGTTTTGTATCTTTTTCCATGGTATGCATTCGTGCTGTTATTATTGTTCATCATTTCGAGAAGTTCGTTTGTGGTTTTCAAGTTCCTGATTGTCATGTTTTGATATTCGGGAAGTGTCATTATATATTTTAATTTGCTTTGCGTCAGGTTACTGATAAGCCGGGAAAAATAGAGTGTGAGATTTCCGGCATTTGCGCTATCAATGCCCTCCTTTGTTTTTATACGTTTTAAAATTTCATCCGGAATAAGACCATCTCTTAAAAAAATCACATCATATTTATATTTGTACGGGAAAGTTCCAAAATCAGCCGGAGCCTCCCTGACAGCGGTTTCGAGTTGAAATTGTGATAATAATACGATTTTTGAATCGTATTTGAACCGATCCGCTAATGCATTCTCAATCTGAACAATCAATTTGGTTTTGTAGCTTTTCAGTCCCGCCAAAGGCACGAAATCAGGCATGCGCAGGGCTGGGAAAAATTGCAAATGATGCAGTTGGCAAAAGCACCTAAAAACCCGAAGGGTGGTTAATAGGATACAATGTCTGTCATTAGAACACCCTGACCGGAAGACTTTCTTTTAAATAAATAATTTGAGCGAACCAGAGGGATGGTAAGCCGGACGACCGTTTTTCCGAAAATCCTTTCTGAATCCATTATCTTGAATAGAAAGGCTTTCGACGAAAAAGCCGATGATCTGCACCTCATTTTCGGGATCGTTAGATTGATCAGGAGAAACCGTGAAAAGACGGATCCCGGCTTAATGTTGATTGAATATATCCACCGAGATTTCCACCGCAGTTATTGTTCCTTTATTTTCGAGCCAGTGTGTGGTATTCTTATCCTCGGGCCAGCCTACTCCTGGCCCATAATCCTTAGCTACTCCATTTCGATGGTCAGTTATCGTTCCTTGCAGAATGTAGACCACGCCTGGCCTGTCCTTATGGTTATGAATCGGACCTATGACGCCTCCAGGTTGGATGGTCACCATACGCATTCGAAGCTGGCGCCCTTCCATGCCTTCTATTTCAGGGCCAAGGTCAATCGCTGCAAGTTGCTTTACCGTAACACCTTTGGTCTCAGGGACCGCTTGTTCAGTTCTCATTGTTTTCTCCTTTCTTTTGTTTATTTTATTCATCATATTTCCTTTTTAAGTTAGTAAATGTTGCTCCTAATGGTATTGATATATGCCGGTGTCCCCGCTCTATAAAAGGATTACTCATTTTTGCAGGTGTTGTTCCACGAAGCCGTTCACCAGCTCTGACCATCATAAATTCATTCTTTACAGAATTGACAGCCTGTTTTATTTGTCTGCCATCTTGTATTGAACCGGAATTATATTGACTGTATCCTTGTAATCAGAAGAAAAACTAAGGTTTTAACAATTATTTTCTACAAAACCACTTTTTCAAAACTTGTTTACCGTATTTTTCGCTTTAAGATCCACTCTATTATCAAAGGACCTTTTTGGTAAAAGTATCAAAGCACTGATAAAATCTCATTAAATCCCCATATATCATTCAATTCAGCCGATTTGATCCCGGATGTGTATTCAATAATCCTGTATGTTGCTTCAAGAATTGATTCCAGGCAGTGTTGATCATTAGTCAGCATAGACAGTCTCTTTTAAGATTGAACTTTTAATTCCGGGTTTGAAATATTTCTCACGGCAGATGTTGACATCAATTCCAGGTTGAATTTTGAAAAAATCTTTAAGCGGTATATTAAGGTCATAGAGAATCCTGAGTGGTTTCTTCAAATTCAACAAGGAGATCAATGTCACTATCCGGATTTTGTTCTCCACGAGCATACGAGCCAAAGAATCCTATTCGGATAATATGATATTTGTCCAGAAAAAACTTCTTATTCTGAGATAGAGATGTCAATATTTGGTCCCTGGTTTTCATTTGATCATAAAGTTACAAAAATTGGACAGATTTCCCATTGAACTCTGAACATGTTGCAGGTGCCCACCAATTTTACCTGGCGGGAGTGTGTATTTTACTGGATATTTCTCTTATCAATCATCATAATATCCTATCTAACCCCCAAAGAATGATCAGAATTTAGGGATTTAGTTCAACCGGGGGTTCATCACTGGGTGCTACGCCGTGTGTGAAGGCCTAAGTATTAGCCTTAGTGATTTATTTTAACTGGTCAATCACATCCGAAATTTCTTTTACATAGTCCTGAATCTCGTTAGGAAGATTTGAAATAATTGTATCGAAATGCCATCTCTTTATTTGTCCATTTTCTTTAATCTCAATATGTATACCACCTTGATCAGCACAGTCAGGACAGCCAAATGTTTTATTTGGATTATCTATCAAATATGATGGGAAATTATCAATTAAATTTTTTGCCAGATTATATTTCTCGATCGGCAAAGCCTCTGATTTAAATTTCATTGGTTCAAGATAATAGCCCATATCATCAGGATATATGTTATCATCTTTGATAATAAAGAAATTTGTGCAGTTTCCCAGACAAAATCCATATGCATTACCAAAGGAAAAATAATCAAGATTATCCAGATTGTCTTTTGTGCAGGAGTTTAAAAGGAGCAGCAAGGTTATTATTGCAATTATTTTTATTTTCATTGTTTTTGGTAATTGAAAATTATTATAAGCTATTGATATCAGGATCCGCAAAATTTATGCCGGATTATTGCCATTAAGGCTGACAGCCAGGCAATAAAGGGAGGTTGTGTTACCCGACGCAGCATCCGGACACCCGCCGGCTGGCGGGCCGGTACTTTAGCCGCGAAACAATTCCGGTATAAGGAGGTGATGGCACTCGTTTTTGCTTTCTTTTGGCCTCTGTGGCCTTCTTTGACATCCGAAGCATCAGCGAAGGATGTGGCGAAGGAGACTTGGTACAAATTTTATCGGGTGCAGGCTCCGCCTCAGGCGGGAAACAACTTACCCATATTGTCCATGTTAGCCTTTGTGATCTATTTTAATTCCCTTAGAGAGGTTTGTCTGAGTCTTTTAGCTGAATGTTATACTGTCAAGATGTGAATAGTCAAGGTGCTGGTAATTTTATAGATGATCCTAATATTACCAAGAATGATCTCTCTAATTTTATCATTTTTCCCCACTTCGGGAACCATTCTACCAATTCTGGGTGTATAAATTAATTGAAAAGTATACCACATTCTTGTTGAAAAGTATACCACTTAAAATGTTTAACCCGTTGCTTTATGGAACAAAAAGCAACATAAAAGCAGATGATAAAGATGGATACAAAACAAGAAATTTTAAGGCAGTATTTTCGTGAGAATGACAGTGAGAGAAAAATAGCCAGAGATCTTCAACTAAACCGTAAAACAGTAAAGAAATATCTTAAGGATTATCTAAAAGCGAAGGAACAATCTGATAAAGAAGGGACTCAGGAAAGCCTTCAGGATTATAGTTCTTCTCCGCCGGGTTACGATACCTCACGGAGAACTAAACGCAAGCTGACCGATGAAATAGCAGCAATTATTTGTGAACAGCTGGAAGATAATGAGCAGAAGAAACGAGAAGGACTTCGCAAACAGATCAAACGTAAAATTGATATACATGAATATCTTCTTTCACAGGGCTATCGGATAGGTTATACAACGATATGCAATTTCATCAGGGATAATAATATATCAGCCAGGGAAGCATTTATTCGTCAGGCATAACAGCCCGGAGAAGAGTGCGAATTTGACTGGTCAGAGATTAAGTTAAAAATAGCCGGAGAACAAAAGAGACTGTACTTAATACTATTCCTAGCCAGACTGGAACATCCAGGATTCTTTTCAATGCTATTGTAGAAATTGCAATTGCCAAAATATCAATTATAAGATGGCTTATTCCCGCGTTGGCAAAAACCATAACCCCATTAAGTGAAAGCTGGCTGGTGAGCAGAAGAATGTGCCGTTATAAAAGTCAATCATTGCCGACCGAAGGTAATTTCAGTATGTTTGCTAACGTTCTCTTATATAAGCCGTTGCGTTGCCAGAGTGTTTTGTGGACCAGGTAACAGAAGGTAACCAAAAGAACTGACTTATGCAAAACATCTGCCAGCAATGGCTTATGCACGCGCTGTTGGCGCTTATTTCGTTTTGTCACCGATTCAAATCAGTGCTTGCGGAGTATTTGAAGTTTAAAAAGACTTACAGCTTATCCCCTCGCTTCCGCGCAATTCAAACGAAGGGTAGTCGGGTATTCGCATTTCATTACAAATTACAAATTGCTTTCCCTTGTTTTACAATCGAAACTCCTTCTCCAATTGATAGATTCCCATTGGGTAAACGATAAACCGGAACAAATTTCTCCTGTGCAGTTGTGGTTTTATAATAAACTCCTACGTTTCCATTATAATCAATGACTTTCCAGTTTCCATATTCCTGCCAATTGTTTTGCTGCTCGTTTCCCATGACCGTTTGTTTTACACTTTTCCCATAAAGTCCGTACAAACCCGAAGGACAATAATGAATTTCGATAAAATAATAGGTGCCATAAACAACTTCCCCCTCTCTGTAAGTTATCAGAAAATGATTGTTATTAATAAAGTTATTTACTTCAGCTACCGTAGGAATGGATTGAGCGCTTGTGTTTTGTGTAAATATGAAAGAAAAGGTGAGTATCAGGGCCAATAACAGATGAAAATTCTTCATAATAAGCTTCTATTTAAGATGGTATATGATTATAAAGATAGGTTATTAAAGGATTCAACAAATAAAGGAAGTCCTTTTCATTTAATTTCAATATTTCGGTTCGCTGTAAAATTGTTCCTGTCTTTTTTTAGAATGAACGCTGACGACTCGCTAAAAAAGGGCGTTTGTGTTAACCAACGGAAGCATCAGTTGGAGTCCCGGTTCTTTGGCTCCGCCAGCTGGCGGATCACGGTGCAAGCCTGGCTGGCTGACGCCAGTCAGACAGCCAGGGTTTGGTGCGTGTTTTTGCCATCTTTGCCCTCCGTAGCTTTAGCGAAGGAGGTTGTCAGGGTGCAGCAACCATTATAAATAGGTCTTAAGTGCAGGAGCCCTGCTTGACTGCCACCAGCATGGCTGATGGCCATTCGGACAGGCGGAAGGCAGGAAAAGCAAAAACCGTGACAAACAACTTACCTTTATTGTCTGTTATTAGCCTTAGTGATGTTTAGAATCTTCTGTCTGTGTTGCTGTTATTTTTAGTTACAACATTTAATGTCAAGTGTGTATAAATCAATTGTATAGTAAGGGAAATGTATAACATTATCCATTCTCCAATGGATCGAAGGTTTTCTGTATATTCTTTACCACTCTCGTCAACCATAGTTTTGTCAACCAATAGAAGTAAGAAACATAATCCAAAGAATCCCAATAAAATACATTTAAGAGTTGATTTAATGAATATTGATTTCCAGTTAATAATAATCCAAACTGCAGATATACAATTAAATAATAGGATTACAATAAACCCAACGCCAATAGGGATTTTAGTAATTTAGATAGAGTCTCTGTACAGGAAGACATCATTTTTAAGCACGATGAGCGCAATTAAGATATATAATATTAATATACCTGTGAGGATTGCAGAAACTTTAATAAATAGATTATTTTTTGCCATAGTATGATCTTCATTAAGGATCTGGTAAAAATTCTAACCGAAAGTACTCAACAGAATTGTCATATTAGTATGTAGCTATTTTAAAGAAAGACTGGTTATTAAACTGTTTGCTGTAGGCCGACCATAAAGGCTAACGGTCGGCGGTATGTTTTGTTTGTGAAGTTTGAGGTTGCCCAAATCATAGATAGGTTTGGACAGCAATTTGTTGAGCAATATCAGACCAACAGTTTTATTTTACGTACTATGGCAGGATTGACATTAGCCGGAAACTGACGAAAGCAGGATAAAACCCACAAAACTATCCGGGGTTGAGTTCCTGCGACGGTTTTGTATGCATATTCTTCCAAAAAGATTTGTCAAGATCAGGTATTATGGGATACTAAGCACGAAGCAAAAAGAAAGGGTTAAATCGCTGAATGTAAAAAAGCCGGCAAGAAAGATCAAAGAATCAAGGCAGGAACGAATAGTAAGGCTTACAGGTTTTAATTATAACCTGTGTCCGGTATGTAAAAAAGGGTTCTTGCATACAATTGAAATATTACCAAAGATCCGGGCGCCGGTAAATGTCTTATATGAGAAAAAAATATTATCATGCTGATTTTGTACATTCAAAAATACCTGCTTTGCCGGGATGGGAAGTGTATGCTCAAAAAGTTAAGAAATCATCCGAAAACGTGTAATCTCAGCATACTGAGAAACGAAAAACAAATTAAAATGTAAAAAACACCAACATATTACCCGAAAACCATCAAATCGCACTGAATTAAGGCTGCTCATGGATCACGAATAACGGCGGTAAGTGCATAGCTTAAGGTCTTGTGTATGGATTTAGAGCAACGGGAGACTTCATGCCTGGCACTACATGCCACATGAAGTCCTCCTTATTAGGCGCCGGAGTAGATTAAAATTGTCACGGTTGCAGCAATTTGTCTTGGTATCTATTTTAATTATGTCTAATAAGTGACGATAGCTAGGCAGCGTGCTCTTTTAGTCTTTTAATATGTTTGAATTCCGGTGCTTTTAACTTTTTTTGCTCTTCAAGATCAAAGTCGTTCTGAAGTCCAAGCC
This sequence comes from uncultured delta proteobacterium, assembly GCA_963785985.1. Classification (GTDB taxonomy): domain Bacteria; phylum Myxococcota_A; class UBA9160; order UBA9160; family SMWR01; genus DATBRV01. The sequence continues at coordinate 12,650 of CAWAXD010000010.1, forward strand.
AGAATTTAGCAGAATTACTAAAATAGTAACTCAGTCTTATCGCAGTGTCAGCAGTAATACTTCTATGCCCTTTAATAATCTCAGACGTTCTGGTCTGAGGGATTCCAAGGTCCTTTGAAAGTCTGTAAGCAGAAATATTTAAAGGTTTAAGAAATTCTTCAAGAAGAATCTCTCCCGGGTGAATATTTGAAAGCTTTTCCATTTTATTCTATTTATGATAATCCATTATAGTAACCTCACTTGAGTTTCCATCGTCCCATTTAAATACGATTCTCCATTGGTCATTAAGCCTGATGCTGTAAAAGTCACTCATTTTACCTGAAAGTTTCTCAAGCTTATTTGATGGGGGAACCTTTAAGTCTATCAAATTCTGCGAGTTATTAAGCATCCTTAATTTTCTCCTTCCAATTTGTTGTGTCTCCTGGGGTAGGTTTTTAACCCTTTCCCCATTCCATATCTTTTCAGTCTCCTTAGAACCAAAAGAGGTAATCATTTTACGTTTAGCGTTACTAACGTCAAAGATAAGTAGTTTATTTTAGTTATGCAAATCTTGATTATAAGAACGAATTTGTCTTTTTTTGCTGTTAGGCGCCGGAGTTTTATTAATCCTGGTAGATGGGCAGGAGTTGTCCTGTCATGATAAAGCTGTATAGATGAAAGAGACCCGGTAAATGGTCGAAAACTATCACGTAAAGACTAGATTTGATAAGTAACGGATCAAGGTACAATAGAATGCACAAAACAAAATTGTCACGATAAATTCTCTAGCGAAGGCAGCCTGAGGCGTTGCACAACTCTGACGCCTAACGGCCTGGCAATATGGGGAGGTTGTGTTACCCGACACAGCATCCGGCAACTGTCCTGGTACCCCGCGCCAGCAGGGCCACGAATCTGCCCCGGTGCAAGGAGGGTATGGCGCACTTTTTGACGTCCGGGTACAAATTTTATTGAGCATTACGCGTGTCGCGGTACAAGTTTGATCGGAGCCGCGAACTTATCACCGGTTACAAATTTGGTTGAGTACACTGGCCCCGCCTCGGGCGGGGCGGTACAAAGCTGATCGGAGCCAGAAGACTGTCAAGGTATATTGGAGCTTAATTACGTGCAGATGGCGCGTTCCGGGTGCAAGTACCATTACAAATTTGTCTTGGGTGCAGGAGTAAAGCAAAAATTGTGACAAGCTTATTAATTATACCGTCCGTGTTGCACTAAATCCCACCCCAAAAACGGGGTGTGATAGCTTTTCAGGAATTTTTTTTGTAAAATGATACTGAACGGGAGACAGAGCTCCTTATAAAACTACATCCAATAATTTTAACGTCCAGTATCATGAGAAAAAAAAGTGAATTTACAACAGTTGAACGAGCTATCCAAACTATTGATGGCTTTGAGAAAGTGTATAAAACCCTGCAACAACAGACTATCCTTCGGGGTCAGAGTCAAAGTACACTCGATAACTATATCCGGCAAATAGCACTTATCAGCCTTGAATTTAACAAGCTACCTGAAGATCTCTCTGAAGATGATATCAACGGGTACCTCACTACCCTGGCTCTTGCATTGCCAGCCGAAGCCTTGACGAAGGCTGGAGCCCAAAATCTCCTTCACGTAGCAGTTTTAAACATGCCATATATGGTCTCCGTTACTATTACCGTCATATCGGACAAACCCAAAGGGCCATTAACCTCCCTTCCCTTAAACAAGAAGCAAAACTGCCTGTAATATTGAACCGGGAGGAACTGCGCCGGTTGTTTAAAGTGCCGACGTTGCTAAAACACAGGATCGCCCTTGCATTAATATATTCCGGTGGACTGCGTTCTCAGGAAGCCAGCAATATGAAAATATCCGATATTGACTTTGAACGAAAAACCATTCATATCCGGCAGAGCAAATACCGTCCTCATCGACAGCGCCGGCCAGCTCGGCACGGTCTCCTCGTCGCGCAGCGCGAAGAACGACATCCGCGACATGGGCGACGCGACCGATCGCCTGCTCGACCTGCGTCCGGTGACGTTTCGCTACAAGCAGGAGCAGACGCTACCGAGTGGCGGCCAGGTGCCGCCGGAGTATGGGCTGATTGCCGAGGAGGTGGCCGAGGTCTTCCCGGACCTCGTCGTCTACGACGAGAAGGGCCAGCCGTTCACAGTGAAGTACCACGAGATGGCGCCGATGCTGCTCAACGAGATGAAGAAGCAACGGCGCTCGATCGCGAAGCTGGAGGCTCAGCAGCAAACGATCGAGGCGCAGCAACAGGAGATCGCGGCCCTCACGACGCGGCTGGCGCGGGTCGAAACCCGAGTGATCGTTGGGCCGGGCGAGGCGCAGCGCTGACGACCCCCGAGATGGAAACGACAGACGCCCGGGCCTGCGAAGGCGCCGGGCGTCTGCTTTTCAGGTAGCGGGGGAGCGATACGTACGAGTGCCGGCGGGATTCCGGGTCCAGATTCAGCTCGTCGCATAGCGCCCCGACGGCGCGGCCGAAGCCCGCCTGCGGGTACCCAGCCAGGGTGTCGACCCAGGGGCGAGGTGCGGGCTTCGTCGTGATTCCCAGCGCCTACGCGTTCGGGTCGCTCGACGCGGGATGATGCAGCGTTCCGTCGCTGTCGACGCGCCCCATCACGTTGCCGTCGGAGTCGTGCGCCTCGATGCCGCCGGGCACCGGCACGAGCCGGAGATTGTGCTCCTCGCCCCCCGCGTCGATCACCCGGATGTCGACGCTGCCGTCTGCGCGCTGAGTCGCGGCCGCCCGGCTCCCGTCGGGGCCGATCACGTCCTGCGCACCCGCTCGCAGCGCAATGCGCGGCTTGTCGGTGATCGGGTTCGTTCCCGTGTGGAACTCGATCGAGTTGATGATGATGAGGTCGATCAAACTGGCGAACGGGTAGACCGGTACAATGTAGAGCAAGAGGAATACCAGCTCGCGGGCCCACTTGTTGTTGGCGACCTTGAGGTTGAACGCCAAGACCTTTCCGGAGAGGCCCATCTGGCCGAGGCACCCCAGTTGGGAAAAGGCGAGCATCGAGCCGAGCAGAATCGCGGCGGTTGAACGGCGGAACATGTCGATTTCTCCTGTCGGGTTGCGATCAATCCTGGCGCAGGCGAGCGCGGTGTTTCGCGCTTTGCGGAGCGAGCATACACGTTCCCGTTGCGTCTCTCGTCAATTTCCTCGACCTCGCGATCCCGGTCCCTCCGATCGTACCGTCGTGTTCCTCATGAATGGCGGGTGCAGGCTGCGCGCCAGCTCCTGGCGCTGTGATCGGCCCGCCGGAGGCGCCACGGACGACGCAGCGGTGTGGTTGTCGCCCCGCGCGACGGGTCCCGGGGGGATCGGCGATTCAAGCTGGATTCTCGGGGACGTTCGAGAAGTCGAATTCTCTCAGCACCAGTCGAAGCGGGGCGGTCTTCCCGCTTGATCGTAGTCGGTGGGGCGGAGCGTCGTGCCTTGGGGTAACGATTCCGTCCGTGCGCAGGTTCCTCGTCTCGCTGACCTTTTGCGCGACTCTCGGCGCGTGCGCGTCGGCACCGCAGTCCGAGCCTCCGGCCTACCAGCACCGCTTCGAGCACGCGGAGCAGTGGGCCAGGGAGTTCGACGATCCGTCTCGCGACGCGTGGCAGAAGCCGGAGATCGTCGTCGCCGCGATGCAGATCGCGCCGGGGATGACGATCGCAGACATTGGCGCGGGCACCGGTTACTTCGAGCCTCACCTGTCACGCGCCGTGGGCCCGAATGGCAGGGTCCTGGCGCTCGACACCGAGCCTGACATGGTTCGTTACCTGAGCGAGCGCGCTGCCCGCGAGCAGCTTGCGAACGTCGACGCGCGCAAGGTCGCCCCCGACGATCCCGGGCTGCCCGTGGCGTCGGTCGACCGCGTGCTCATCGTCGACACGTGGCATCACATCGCAAACCGAGCGGCGTACGCGTCGCTCCTCGCGGCTGCGCTGAAGCCGGGCGGCGAGGTCATCATCGTCGACTTCCGGCGCGACGCGCAGCGCGGCCCGCCGCCCGAGCACCGCATCGCGCCCGAAGAGGTCGCGCGCGAGCTGTCCGCGGGAGGGCTCGCCGCGCACGTGACCGACACCGGGCTTCCCGAGCAATACGTCGTCGTAGCTACGCGGCGCTGACCCAGTCGCCGATCTTGGAGCGGGCGGCGCTCAATGCGCTGCCCGGAGAGCGACGGATGCGCGTGCTACCCGATGCCGAGAGGCGATACCGCGTCGAGGGTCGTTCGAACTGACGCTCGAAATGACCGACGCCCGACGCCGCCTCGAGGGGAAACGGGCGCCGGCCATCACAGGTAGCGGGCGGGGGGGCGCTTTTTACGATGCCAAGCGTCCAGCGGGTACCCATGCCATTCGCGGCGTAGCTGCCCGAGCGAGAGCCCGTACCCCATCTCTCGCCACAAGCCCCCGGCGACGATGAGCCGACGCAATGCGGCGCGCGCCCGTGCCGCCTCTGCTGGTACGCAAGTCCGAGTAGGCCCGTGATTACGAGCAGGCTGGTGCTGGGCTCGGGGATCGTGAGGGCGCCAGAGCCCAGCAGGAGCGATGCGATCTTCGCGTGCCCCTGCGCGTTGGGGTGGAACAGGTCGTTCGCGTTGAAGTCGAGTCTCGCGTCCATGTCACGCAGGAGATCCGGCCCGCAGCGGATCGGGTCCTCCGGAGAGTGTCCACACAGCCCGAGGATCGCGGTGCGGTAGCCCTCGAGACGTGCCGATTCGGTCGGCAGCCCCGCGTCAGCCTGCAATGGGGGCGGGACGACGACCACGACAAAGGGAGCGCCATTCGCAAGCACGCGGAGAACGAGCTGCTGGATGTTCACGGTGAAATCGGGCACCTCGATCGGCGGTCCACCGCCGAATTTCCCGACTGCATCCACGGTCCCGAGCATGATCACAACGGGATCGTTGTCCGCGTTTTCGGTGAGAGAAGCAGTCGCCAGCCAATCGGCGGTATTCGTCGCGCCGACCGCGCGATTCTCGATCGCAAGGACCTCTGACAGAAGCGTCGCGTAGGATGAACCGCCACCCGCAACGATCCCTTGCGTGATGGAGTCACCCATCAGGATCAGGCCGGACACGAGCAGAAGTGCGTGCACGAGTTTATGACTAGGCTCGGGTAGCCATGGAACGCAATCTCTTCATGCCCTCGTGGCCGTCGTCCGGCCTGCGCGCCACAGCTTCGTTAGCCTAGCACCGCGCCAGGATTCCTGCGCCGCGCGCCCGTGCCGCCTCTGCCGGTACGCGAGCCCGAGTAGGTTACGGGTCGCTTTGTGAGCTCGTCCCGGAAACGGCAACTTCGACGATCACGGGACCCATCATCCGTGCGCCTCCCAGCGCCGGAGCAGCCGCCATCCCAGCCATGCCAGCGAGATGGCGATCACCGCCGCGGACTTGCCGCTCACTGACGAAACCGGCGGGGGGATCTCGTCATCGACCGTGTAGCGGACGAGAGTGAAGCGTGAAGACGAGTATGGGTCCGCCTCTCCCACCAGCAGCGCCGTGGCGGAGACGACGATCACTTCGCGCGGATTGTCGTGAATCCCGATCGGAGTCACGAGCGAGCCGTCGGGCCCGAAGCTCGCGTCGAGCGTGCCATTCGGCAAAAAGCGCGTGATCTGGAAGTTCGAGCTGTAGCTGCTGAGCGCGTGGGAGACGGCGACCACGAACTTGCCCCGCGTCGTGCGAACGAGGTCGTTCGCACTGCCGTCTTGCGTCGCCTGCGCGATGCCGCCGACTCCGAAGGATGGATCGAGGTCGCCGCCGGGGAGCCAGCGGACGAGCGTCGGGCGGCCTGCCGCGAGCCCCGCGGTGACGAGCTTGCCGCCCGGCTCGACCACCACGGAGAAGGCACGGTCGTCGCCGGAGCCTCCGGCGAGCGCGCTCACATCGACGCTGCGCACGCCGCCGGTCCCGAATGTTGGATCCGGGACCCCGCTGGCGTCGACACGCGCTAGCGTCGTATCGTTGCTGCTCGACGGGCCTGGTCCCGTGCCACCGGCCAGAATGAGATTGCTGTCCGGATCGAGAGCCACGCTGTTGACGTAGCCCGCTTGGACCGGCGTCCATCCATCTCCGGAAAAAGTCGGATCGAGCGTTCCGTCTGCAAGGAAGCGCGCAACGACGGCCTGATTGAAGCCGTTCGTCCCCGCGGCGATGAGCTTGCCGCTGGGAAGGATCAGCAGGCTCTTGAAGAACGAAGTCGGTAAGGGGTAGCTCATGAGCCCTACGACGACGCGGCCGTTGGTCCCGAAGCTCATGTCGTCGGAGCCATCTGGCTCGAAGCGCGCGAGCAGGCTCAGCGGCTCCAACGCCGTGCCGCCGGGAACCGGCATCGCCTGAAGCAGCTCTCCAGCCGCGACGATCCTTCCGTCCGCCTGGAGCGCGACGTCCGAGAACCGCGAGTTCGCCCAGTTGCCGAGGACGACTCCGCCAACGCCGAGGCTCGCATCGAGAGCGCCGGACGTGTCGTAGCGCGCCAGCGCGTAGTGGCACGTCGTCCCGCTCGCGTCGGTGACGACGATACACCCTGCTGCGACTATCTTGCCGTCGGCCTGGCGAACTGCAGCGTTCGCTCCCCCGGGGCCTTCTGGAAGGACGGGATCCGAGATACCACCGCTGCCGAAGGAGGGATCGAGCATCGCCGGATCCGCCAGCGCGGGCGAGGCGAGCGCGAGCCAGCAGGCAGACCCCAGCGCGAGGCGTCGTAGCGAGCGGAGCATTGATTCATCTCCTCTTCGCGTGCGGCTTTCCATTCTACCTCGGGCCGGCCGCGGCCTACATCGAGAATGCGGCGGCGTCGACTGCTGAGCCCCGAGGTGTCGCGCAGGTTCGCGGCGCAACCCCGCTTCGACGGGTAGCTGGAGAATGCCCCTACACGAATTTGCGATCTTCGTCTGAAACAGCGATCAGCTTCGACGACGGCAAGAATCGGAGGTGGTGATGGCGCGCGACTCGCGCCAGAAGCATCAGGCCAGGCGAGGACTAGAAACGGCAAACGCCCGGGCCTGGGAAGGCGCCGGGCGTCTGCTTTCAGATAGCGGGGGGGGGCGCTACGTACGAGTGTCGGCGGGCCTCGGGATTCTTCGAGCGCAGGTTGCTTGGGTGGCGTAATGGCTCGTGGAGGCTTCGGTTTCGCAACCGTCGGCCCGCACGAATCCACCTTTGCCCCGCTCGCCCGGGTCCGGGTGTAGGATGGCCCTACCTGGGTCGCGCGACGGGTTGGGCCTCGGCGCCCAGCTGGGATTGCGAAGGAGGCATCCGATGGCTCCGCCCACCCTGATATTGCTATGGCTTGGCACCTTGGCGCCTGCGGTGGCATTGAGCGTCATCTCCGCCGTCGTGTTCGGACTGGCTGTGCCGCGGCCGGCAGAAGCCGAACTCATTGTTAATGGCGGATTCGAAACCCCAGTCCTACCAGCCAATGATGCCGAGGCGTTCTTTCCGGGAGATAACGCCCTTGATCCTTGGCAGATCACCGCGGGATCGATAGATGTCGTTTCAAATCCATTTTGGCCCGCCTTCGAGGGGATGCAGAGCATCGACATGTCTGGTGTCGAGGCTGGCACGATGGAGCAATCATTCGCGACCATACCGAGCCAGGTCTATCAGCTGTCGTTCTACTATGCCAACAATGCGGACAATCCCGATCAGACTGACACCGCCACGGTGTCGATTGTCGGCGTCGGCACGTTATTGACCCAGGACATCTCCCATACGGGCTCGACGTCAGCGGACATGAATTACACGCCCTTCCTCGAGACCTTCGTCGCCGATTCCGTGACAACGACCCTCCAGTTCGCTTCGACCACAGATGGGGTCTATGGGATCGTTCTCGACGCGGTGTCGGTGACCCCCGTCCCCGAGCCTGATTCGCTCGTGCTGATCGGCATCGGGATTGTGGGTCTGACCGCTCTGGCGCGGCGGCGACGGTTGCGTTCTACCTGACACCGAGCGGCGTTTCCGAGTCCAGGGCACTTCGAGCTGGCGCCAGAAACGGCAGACGCCCGGGCCTGGCAAGGCGCCGGGCGTCTGCGTTTCAGGTAGCGGGGGGGGGGCGCTACGTACGAGTGCCGGCGGGCCTCTGGAGCCTCCGGGCGCAGGTTTCTTGGGTGGCGTAAGGGTTTGTGGACGCTTCGGTTTCGCAATCGCCGGCCCGGTTGAATGCGACTTCCACTCCTTCGACGCGGCCTGGGTATAGGATGGCCTCGCCTCGGGGCGCGTAGCGGCTAGGGCCTCCGCGCTCCCTTGGGATAGCGAAGGAGGCATCCGATGGAAGCGCTCACCCTGAAGTCGATCCGGCTCTCCACCCTCGTTCTTGGCGCGGCTCTCGCCCTGGTGTCGCCTGCGCGCGCGGGCGACGTCTCGGTGAAGCTCGACGCGGGCACGGGCTTCTCGGTCAAGAACAGCACGGGCGCTATCGAGCGCCTGCGCGTCGATGAGGCGACGGGAAATATCTCGCGAAATGGCGCGCTGTTCGTGCACACAACGGGGGGGCTTTTCAGCACGTTCGTCGGGAGATCCTCTGGAAACGCCTCGACCACGGGCGAACGCAACTCCGGCTTCGGGAATTCTGCCCTCCGCGACAACACCTCGGGCAGCTACAACTCTGCCTTTGGTCAAGGCGCCCTCGCCTACAACACGACGGGGTCCAACAACTCCGCCTTTGGGCAGGGTGCCCTCATCTCCAACACCACGGGCACGAGCAACGCAGCCGTCGGGACCTTCGCGCTCGCGTATAACAATACGGGTCAGCAGAACTCGGCGTTGGGTCGCAATGCGCTCCGCGTCAACACCACCGGCGACAACAACTCCGCCGTCGGGTATGGAGCTCTCTTCTTCAACGACACCGGCTACAGCAACTCCGCCTTCGGGGCTAGCGCGCTCAACGCCAACACCACGGGCTTTGGCAACTCCGCCGTTGGGTACAACGCGCTCCTTTCCAACACCACGGGGAGGGACAACTCTGCCGTCGGGTCTTTCGCGCTCCGCAACAACACCACCGGCAACTTCAACTCCGCCTTCGGGCGTCTCGCACTTCTCAACAACACCACGGGCGGCTCCAACTCCGCCTTCGGGTTCGGCGCCCTCATTCGCAACACCACGGGCAGCCGCAACGTCGCGGTCGGTGAGTACGCGGGCGCCATCCAGACTACCGGCAGCGATAACATCTACCTCGCGAACATTGGCGTGACCGCGGAGAGCAACACGACGCGCATCGGGTCGGTCCAGACCCGAGCCTTCGTCGCCGGCATCCGGGGGGTGACGACGGGCGCCGCCAACGCCATCCCTGTGCTGATCGACAGCGCCGGCCAGCTCGGCACGACCTCGTCCTCGCGCAGCGTGAAGAACGACATCCGCGACATGGGCGACGCGACCGATCGACTGCTCGACCTGCGGCCGGTGACGTTCCGCTACAAGCAGCAGCAGATGCTCCCGACTGGCGGCGAGGTGCCGCCGGAGTACGGGCTGATCGCCGAGGAGGTAGCCGAGGTCTTCCCGGATCTCGTCGTCTACGACGAGAAGGGCCAGCCCTTCACGGTGAAGTATCACGAGATGGCGCCGATGCTGCTCAACGAGATGAAAAAGCAACGAGCGATCGAAGAGGACCAGCAGCGCAAGATCGAACGACAGGCGGGTGTGATCGAGGCGCAGCAAAAGGAAATGGGGATAGAGCGCCAGAAAGTGCATGCGGATGAGCGGCAGATCGCCGCGCTTACGACCCGACTGGCGCGGATCGAGACCCGAGTGGGCGGCGCGGCGGGCGAGGCGCAGCGCTGACGACGCGGGCGCCAGAAATAACAGACGCCCGGGCCTGCGAAGGCGCCGGGCGTCTGCTTTTCAGGTAGCGGGGGGGCGATTTTATCGAGACGAGACTCGCTCCGCGTGCCGATCGCCTTCGCGGCGTAGCTCCCGATCGCGGCCAGCGGCTCGCCGGCTCCTGTCCGTTAGAGCTTGCGGCGAGAGATGCCCACCGCGACCAGGCCCAGCGCCAATAGCGTCGCGGTGCCCGGTTCGGGGATCGCGGTCAAGGGCGCCGACAGAGCGTACACGGCGTTGACCTGGCGAGCATCTAATAAATCGCTGTCAATCCATTGACTGTCCGTAAAAAAAAACGTCCGTCCTGCCGTGCAACCGGAAGAGGCGGCTATGCACAGAGGGGAGCCCAAACTTGATTGTGCGGCTCCGCTGCCATCCTGACGAGATCCGGTCCATACGGAGTCAAACAAGGGGACGGGCAGCCCCGATTCGGTGATACCGAACACGGTATCGATCGTACCATCCCACAAATCGGTGTTGTTGTCGGCCAATTTGGTGTCGTTGAGGAGAAAGATCGGAACTCCGGTGCCGTTCAGGCTCGGGTTGGTCATCGTATTGTCGCGTGCGTCTATCGAAAGCGTGGACGCAATCGCGGACCAGCTTGTGCCGAGTGCGGCGAGCTCCGGGACGGTATTGGCCACACCGGTCACGAAGGTGTTGTAGTCCGCGATGTTCGACGAGGTTGCGTCGCGGAACGTCGAGGTCACGAAGGCGAGCCGGTACTGGTCGCCTGGGTTGAGCCCGCTCGGCAGCGTGATCGGGACGGCCGAGGCTGCGAGCGGCACGAGCGTGGCTGCGGCAAGCACGAGAGTGGCGGCGAGGCGCGGCAGGGTGGAGCAGACGGAGCGGATAGAGGGCAGCTGCATCTGGAACTCCTCGACTTCGGGCTCGTGCAATACGACCCGACGACATGGAGGAGTCCTGCGGCGCGCACAGCTCTCGCCGCGCCCCCGCCCATGGGTGGTGGGATACTGGAGATCTCCGGGTCGAAACACAAGGCAATGGGATGGAGAGGCCCCGCAGCCGCGCATTCCGCGGCTACCGGCGTCGCCCCAGCGCTCTCCACCCGACGGTGCTGACGGAGCGCGATTCGCGCCGGCCGCATTACGCCCAGCGCGAGCTAGAAACAACAAATGTCCAGGGACACCATCTCTTCCGCACTAAGAGGACACCTACTTTTCCGCACCTCCCCTCTGGTTTCTTGGCCTCTCGTTCAAACGGGGGTCCGGGGGCGGAGCCCCCGGACCCCCCTGGCTTTCAGCCTCTGCCGCTGGTGGCCGCAGCGGCTCGCTCGAGATCGCGTAGCCGATAGCTGCGGCCGCTGATGTTGAGCACGTGGCAGCGATGCAGCAGACGGTCGAGGATCGCGGTCGCGAGTACCTCGTCGCCAGCGAGCACGCCGGGCCACTCGGCCACGCCCTTGTTGGTGGTGATCAGCATCGAGCCGCGACCGTAGCGGTAGGAGACGAGCCGGAAGAACAGGCTCGCCTCCTGGCGGGTCATGGGCTCGAAACCCACCTCGTCGATCACGAGCAGCGCCACGTTCATGTGCTTGCGCTGCCGCAGTCTGGCAGGATGCACGTCGGCATCGCGCTTGAGAGCCGCCAGCAGATCCTCGAGGCGGTGGAAGGCGACCGAGAAGCCGTTCTCGATCGCTCGCACGCCGAGTGCCACGGCCAGGTGCGTCTTCCCGACACCGGGCGGCCCCTGCAGCAGCAAGCTCTCCCGCTCGCGGATCCACGCACACGTGGCCAGGGTCTCGATCCGACTGCGCTCGACACTCGGCTGGAAGGCGAAGTCGAAGTTGCTGAGCGTGTGTCCCGTGGGAAGTCCCGAGAGACGCAGAGACGTTCGCGTTCGCCGCTCCTCGCGGGCACAGAGCTCAGCATCGAGCAGGGCATCGAGGAAGCGATGCGGCGCCACCGTCTCTTTTGCCGCCGTGGCCACGTGCTCGGGCAGCCGCTCGGCCGCGTGCACGAGTCCGAGCTTGGTGAGCCGCTCGCGCGTGCGGTCGAGATCCACGGTCGGTGTCTTCTTGGGCAGCGCGGGCGTGGCTTCCGACGTCATCGCGCCACCCCCGCCAGCGCGGCATACAGATCGATGGGCCGCCGCTCGGGCACCATCGCCGAGATCTCGGCGAGCCGCCGCCCCATGCGCCCCAGCGGCACGGGCGCCTGGATCCGCTCCGTGCTCGGGCCCTCGTAGTGCGCGGGATCCAGAAGAATCCGGCTTCGCGTGTGGCGCGCGTGCGAGGCCACGATCTGTCCCTCGGTCCAGACTTGCGCGGTACTCGCGCAGCCCCTCACCTCCACCACCTGGTCCGCAAAGCGAAACGGCACGCTGTAGGTCCGGCCCTCGAATTGCACGGTGGAATCGATCGCCACGCGCCGCTGTGCCACCAGGTCGAAGGGGTCGGGGAGCAGCGCGGGCAGAGCCTGGAGCTGGGTCTGCTCCGCGACGAAGCTCTCCCACGCCGAGATCCCCGTCGCCGGGCACAGGCGCCCTCTCGCACTGCGCTCGACCGCCGCGTCGGTCTCGGCCTGCAGCTCGGTCATGTCGCGCCAGCGACGCTTGCGTGGATCGAAGCCCGTCTTGTGCGCCAGGATCCGCCGTTCGACCTTGCCCTTCTCCTGGGGCGCCCGCGGCCGTGTCGCATCCACGTGGAAGCGCAGCGTCCTCGCGTAGGTCGCGTAGCGCTCGTTGATCACGCCCCAGGGACCGGCTCCCTGCGCAATCGCTGTCTTCGTGTTGTCGACGCGGATCACGGCAGGGACACCGCCGAGGCGCTCGAGCGCTCCGTTGTGTACCGCCAACCAGCCGAGCTCGTCGGCTCGCTCCGACCACACGATGGCTTCCATCCGCGAGTGCGAGAGCACCAGATGGAAGGCGTGCAGAGGGATCGGCTCCTCGCCGACCACGAGGCTCGGAAACTCGGCCCAGTCCGCCTGCGCCTGCGCTCCCGGCGGCGTCTCGATCCGCCGTCGCACCCGCAGCTTTGGCTTCGAGTACTTGGCGCGCACGAAGCGCTGGATCGCCTTGTAGCTGCCCGGGTAGCCGTGCTCGGCGACCAGCCACTCGTAGAGCGCGAGGCCGTTCACGCCGCGCTCCGCCTCGCCCGAGTTCATCCAGTGTGCGATCGCCTCGGCCCACGGCTCGGCCGAGTGCGGCTTTGCCGTTCGGCCATCCACCGCCCCGCTCGCCAGACGCTGCAGCCGGTACCGCACCGCCTTCTCGTCGACCCCAAGCTGGCGTGCGATCGCCCGCTTGCTCACCCCTCGCTCGTGCAGGACCCCGATCGTCATCACTTCCTCCCGTCTCAGCCGCCGCGACATCCCGGATCCCCCCTGTGGAGATCCTGGACCGCCGCGCCTCAACAGGAGGTGCGGAAAACTTCGTGTCCTCTTATCTGCTCAGTAGCCCGTCCCTCGACAGCTGACATTTTGGAGTCGCCCACGCCACTCCCAACAGACGCCTCGAAATGCAATGAAGGATCCCGTGAGTGCGCTTTCGCTCTGACGGGCGTCCGCCCTGACGAACCGTGAGGTGACGATGAGTCGAGGAATGATGCAGCGAGTGGTGCCTCTCGCTCTCCGCCGGGGTGCGTCCATCGCCGCGGTTCTCCTGCTGTCTGCCGTACCCGCGCATGCCCTCGTCATCCCCGGACCGACGCTGGATACCGTTTCAAATGGCCACCCGAACTGGGGCATCCAGATCACGGCCGTCCAGAACGTCACCCTGGACAGCTTCGTCTACCACAACCTGGGCGAAGCCAACACGGTCCTCCTCACGGACGTGGGCAAGACGACGACGTTCTTCTCCATCGCCGTTGCAGCGGGGAATCCCGACCTTCTGCTCACGCCGGGCTGGGCGCTCACCGCCGGTACGAGCTATTGGCTCTTGGGAGAGGGATCGCTCCAGTCCAACGGCCTGTTCGCGAATTTTGTGGGCCTCTTCCCGGTAGCGAACGCCGAGCTGTCGGTGGACAGCGGCGTCTTTTCGACCTCGGAAAACCCCCTCGGTTGGGCCGGCTTCAACAACCTCACCACCTCGGTGGTGCCCGAACCTGCGTCGGCAGGGCTGCTGGCCCTGGGCCTCGCAGGCCTCGCGCTGTGGCACCGCCCAAGAGGGTGATCCCGGGGATCGGCCCGCAGGCCAGGGGACACAATTCAAAGGCCTCTTGCTCGACCCCGCACTTTTCCGCGTCGACGCGATAGCTCTCCGCCCGAGGTAATTGACGAAACGCCCCTACACGGATGTGGGATGTCCTCCTGAAACGACGATCCGCCTCGACGATGAAGTGAAGGCGCTGGCGGACGCGATTCGCGCAGCGCGCATCGAGTGAGGCGTAGCCTCAAAACGGCGGACGCCCGGGCCTGGGAAGGCGCCGGGCGTCTGCTTTTCAGGTAGCGGGGGGGCGATTTTACCGAGTCGAAACAGGCTTCAGGTGCCGCTTGAGCTTGCGGCGTAGCCCGAGCGCGCCCCGTCGCCGCGACTGCTCCGGCAGGGACGGGCGGCCCCCTACGCGGCGCGCCGGTGCCGCCTCTGCCGATAGGCAAGCCCGAGTAGGCCAGTCATCAGGAGGAGGCCCGTGCTTGGCTCGGGGATTGCGGCGTATGTGAAGTTGTCGGCATACACCGAGCTGCCGCCGGTTGACGGGAAGGTGGAGCCGAACTTGACATAGGAAATGCCGGCCATCGCGAGGCTCAGGGTCTCCATGCCAAAGAAGGCGGCGTCGATGTTGAGGAAGGTCGAGCCGATCAGCACGTTGGTGACGGTGTAGGCCTCCAGAATGAGCCTGTCGGGGTCACCTCCGAAGTCGCCCAGGTCGATCGAAACCGAGTCGGTGCCGCCGGCAATGTCGGCGCGAAGCAGCTTGCGCGTTGAGCTGTTTTCGAGCAAGCCATTGGTGCCGTTCGGCGTACTGTTGGCATAGATCGAGCCACCGCCGCCGAACGCAGAGAAGGTGACAGCGCCGATAGCGAACGTCGCGCCCTGGTTGCCAGCGAGGGCGTCGAAGTCGATCGTGACGAGCGCGGAGGCCGGCGTCGCCCAGAACGCGGCAACTAGCGAGGGCAGCCACAGCGAACTCGCGCGATTCCGCATTGCGACCCCTAGTACCCCCCATGAAGGAGCGGGCGAGAGGTATTCTCTCACAAAGAGCGAGGGAGATGCGGTCTTTTCGACGAGGGCTGATCCGCAGCTGATCGAATCGTGGTCCGGCGCTGACGCCGCGCCGCACGCGGGGCCGCTGCGCCCGCCTTGGTGTAGGATCGACCGCACCTCAGAGTTAGCCGGTGCGATCAAGCGCTACGTGCCGCGCGCGCCGTACCGCTCCTGCGGTACGCAAGCGTGGGTAGGCTCGTCACCGGAAACATCGCCGTGTTTGGGTTCGGGGGGGCATGGCGATACACGCCCTCGCCCCGCCATACGGTTTGTTCGAGGAGCCCTTTGAACCGGTCATAGAAACAGCAGACGCCCGGGGCTATGCGGCCTCCCGGGCGTCTGCTTTTCAGGTAGCGGGGGCGCGCTTTTTACGATGCCAAGCGTCCAGCGGGTACCCGTGCCGTTCGCGGCGTAGCTGCTCGAGCGAGAGACCGTCCCCTATCTCTACCCACAAGCCCCGGTGACGATGAGCCGACGCCATGCGGTGCGCGCCCCTGGCGCCTCTGCCGGTACGCGAGCCCGAGAACGCACGCCATCAGAAACAGGGTCGCAATCGCTTGGGCGCTACGTACGAGTGCCGGTGGGCCCCGGGATCTTCCGTGCGCCAGTTCCTTGGGTCGCATGAAAGTCCGTGGACGCTTCGGCTTCGCAACCGCCGGCTCGCTTGACAATGGGGCGTACGATGATCTTACCGATGGCGCGTGGCAGCGAGTGCCTCCTCGTTCCCCGGGGATCGCGAAGGAGGTACCCAATGGCAAAGCTTCCGGAGGTCCAGATGTCGTCGACCGATTGGTTCTTCAGCGCGGACGTACGGCACCAACTCTCCCGCTTGAAGTACGCATCCTGGGCTGCGCCGCTCACCCGGGATCAGATGTCCGCGGTGCTTTGGGCCTCGGGCGAGGTCGGCATCCAGGCCCGTGCGGAGATACGCGAGAGACCTGGGTTCGCCGACTTCCGGATGAACTGCGGGCTCAGGGCGATCCGGAGTGCGGTGAACGGCCGACCGCTCGGCCTGGACGAGCTCATGAGGACAATCACAGAACACGGGTTACGACCCGAGACCGGCGTGAGCGATCCGGCGTACGTGGCGCTGTTGGGCTCCGACTTCCGGACGGCACTCTGGGCCCGCCACCTCACGCCGGACCAGCTCGTCGCGCTGCTCTGGGCCATCGGCGAACTCGGATACCGGGTTCTTTCCCTCGACCTACGGTCGCTCGGCGAGATCTTCGCGAACCCGCTTCGCGGGAACATTGGACTGCTCACCCTCACGGCCGCCCTGAGTGGGCGACCGCTGTCCGCCCAGGAGCTTGAGGAGGCGTTCCGTGTCGGCCAGTTTCCGGAAACCCGTTGACCTCCGAGCCCAGCGGGCTCCCTGACCGAAGACGAATGAACCCGGTCCCGCGCCGCGTGCGCTCGCTCCCTACACGAGGGTGTGATCTCCGCTATAGAGACGAACTCCTTCGAGCAAGAAGCGGGGGGAGCGCGGTTCGCACCGGGCGCATCAGAGCAGGCGGCGGCTAGAAACAACAGACGCCCGGGCCTGCGAAGGCGCCGGGCGTCTGCTTTTCAGGTAGCGGGGGGGCGCTACGCCCGGGACTGCCGGCTGCCCATGCCGTTACCGCTCCCGGTCGCGGGACAGATCGTGATTCGCGCCGCCTGAGTTCTCTCAGTGAATCCGTCGTCCGCTGGCTGCGAGAAGTGGGTAGCCGGGCAGAGCAACCACTGAAGCCGGACTCAACTGAACGAGCCTCCGGAAAACCTGGAGCGGTTCAAGGACTCTCCACACCGATCTCGAGTTCCTTGCGCTGACGTTCGACAGTCCGAATTCGTTGCGCACGCTCTGGTTCGGCCAGCTCCGCGAGCGTCCCGGCCTCTGCGGAGAGGACGTGCAACGCATCGATGAAGCGCTCGGCGTCATGGCGTTCCGAGACGTAGATTTGATAGGCGTGGCTCTTGTCGTCCCAAAAGCGCACAACGAAGTAGCTTCGCCGGGAGTGCAGGTCCGACTTCCAGAGATCGTCGAAATAGAAGATCTGGGAGGCGCGGGATGAAATCGTAAGCTTCTCGGGAGTCACGTCCACGCGGTAGGGAACGTGGCCCCCTGGCTGCTGCTCAATGGTTCGCTGGACCACCCGCATCGCGGCCGCCGCTGTCATGCTGCCTTGGTTTGGCGCGTATGGTATGAGCCTCGCGCAGGCGAGGGCGGCGCCGACAAGAACAACCGCGCATAGCGGACCGACCAAGGATCGTACGCGCCATCTCTGAACGGACGCCGCCGACCCCCGGCCCAACCGGAAGCGCAAACAGGAGCCGATGAGGCGTCGAACGAAGAGGGGAAGGCGCATCGACTTCTCGGAGGCTCTGACCTCGATCCCAAGTCTACACCATTAGATAATCCGCCGAGGCGGCACGAGCGAGCGAGAGCCCCGAGCGGGGTGGGCTACGCCCGCGTGTGCACGCTTCCGGTTTCGCTCCCGCTGCCGATCTCCGGGCGCGTGGAGTTGGTCGCCGCCTGACGGCCTGTCTGCCCTAAGACCGACTGCAGCGCCTGGGTTAGAGCGACCAGCGGAGCAGAAGACGCCAGTTGCGACAGACGACCCCTTACGCCGCGCGCCCGTGCCGCCTCTGCCGGTACGCAAGCCCGAGTAGGGCGGTCATCATGAGCAGGGCCGTGTTGGGCTCGGGAATGACGGGGAAGACCATCGCGACGCGGAACCCGAGGTCGGCGCTCGAGACGTACGGGGACTGGCCGAATCCCCCGGACGAAGCGGCGAGCATGCTCGCGTCGCTATAACGCGCTCCGCCGCGCCAGCCGCGCCGAAAGCCCACGATCGTCTCCTTCCACTCGGCTACGTTGCCGCCTTGGTCGAAGGTCCCGTACGGACCCGCCGAGCCCGTGTAGCTCCCCACGTTGGTGTAATCGCCCACTTCGCCGCAGTTCGCGCTGTTCGGCGTTCCACTGGGGAGGGCGCACGCGATCACCGCATCCGAACCCGCCGGGTACTCGAAGTAGCTCATGGAGAGTGAGTCGTAGTACGCCGCCTTATACCACTCGTCGTCGCTCGGCAGCACGATCGTCGCGTACGGGTTGCGAGTTACGGTCGTGGCGTTGCTCGGCGTTTCTGTCCCACCCAGCAGCGTGTAGGCGCCCGTCTCCGTGTCACCGCTTCCCTGCCCGTTATGCAACCAGTTCGCAAAGCGCAGCGCGTCGTAGAACGTTACATAGCCAACCGGCTTGTTCTCACGGCCAACGATCGCGCTGTAGGTGTAGCTTCCCGAGCTGCCGCTCCGCGTAAGGCCGGGACTGGAACTGCTCAAGTTCTCTCTGCCGAAGAGAAAGAGCGGATCGGAGCGCGCCTTCGCGTTCAGGAACTCCGCGTACTGGGCATTCGTAATCTCGTACTTCGAGATCTGATAGTCATACGACACTGCCCCGAAGCAACCCTGCGACTGCGGGTCGCAGGCATTACCTGGGTCGCCGACGGCGACCCATTCGATGTTGACGGCGGAGGCCGCTGGTGCCAGCGAAAGAGCTGCCGCCACAAACGAGGGCCACAGCCAGAACGCGCGATTCCGCATTGCGTCCCCTTCGCCGAAGGAGCCCCAATGCCGGACCCGGCGGTACGCATTCTCTCACAGAATGTCGCGGAGAGACGCGGTTCCTTCGACGAGGATTAATCGACGGCTGATCGAGCGCGGACACTTCGCCGCACATGCGGCGCTCTGCCCGCCGTTGCCGAAGATCGGGTGCACTCGGGGCTACGCCGGCCAGCCGAACAGGAGCGGGCTCCGTATCCTGCCCGAGGCCCTCAGGAGCGCAGCGAGGAGCTAGCGACGCGCGACCGGCCGACCCGCTTGATTCCCCTGCACGTCGGGGCTCAGTTCTGCGTCGCCCCGGTGCTGTCTACGCGATCGAGCTGACGGAGACGACAATACACGTGTCTGTGACGCTCGCCAGAAGCGGCGATCTGCTTCGAGGACGAACGGGGGGAGCGCGATTCGCGCCGGACGCATCGAACGCAGCGGGAGCTGGAAGCAGCAGACGCCCGGGCCTGGGAGGGCACCGGGCGTCTGCTTTTCAGGTAGCGGGGGGGCGATTTTATCGAGACGAGACACGCTTCGGGTGCCGATCCAACTCGTCGCGTAGCCCGACCGCGACCCGTTTCCCGCAGCGCGGGTTCTCGGCAGCTACGCGCGGGTCCCATTCGCTGCGCGCCCATGGCGCCTCTGCCGGTACGCAAGCCCGAGCAAGCCGGTCATTAGCAGAACGGCCGTACCTGGCTCGGGAATCATACTGGCGACCCGAAATCCAGTCTCGGAATCCTCGCCGTTCGGGAAGAAGTAGTACCCCGAGCGCAGCGCGCCGTTGGTACTGCCCCATTCCCCACCTCTCGCTTGCCTTTGGCCTAGGAGGACCACGTCGGTCCACTCTCTCACGTTCCCAGCCTGGTCGAATGTTCCGTAGTGACTCGGGGAACCCGGATAGCTGCCGACGTCCGTGACCCGACCAACCTGCGGCCAGCAGTTGGCGGTGTTTGGCGCCGATGTCGGCGCGGAACAGGTCGGGTTGAAGAAGGACTGGGTCGCGTAGGGGGCATAGGGGCCCCAAAAGTCGGAATCTATGAAATACGCGGCCTTGTACCACTCGTTCTCGGACGTGAGGAACGTCGTCGCGCCGGTATTGCGCCCCACAAAAGTTCCGTTGGTCGGAAAGGCCGTACCGCCCAGCAACGTGTACGCGCCCGACTCGGTATCACCGCTTCCGTACCCATTGTTCATCCAGTTCGAAAAGCGCAGTGCATCGAAAAACGATACGTAGGTAACCGGCTTGTTCTCAAAGCCGGCCTTCACCGCGTACGTGAATGCGCCAGGCGCGCCGCTCCGTGTGACGCCCCCATTGTTCACATCAGAGCTCATATTCGCACTGTAGAGAGCGAGGGGATCAGAGCTCGCCTTGGCATTCAGAAACTCTGCGTACTGGGTGTTAGTGATTTCATATTTGGAGATGAAGAATCCATAGGATACCGAGCCGCACGGACTCGAGGTGCAGTTGGCGGCATCGGAGGGGTTTCCCGGATCTCCGACGTAGACCCAATCGATCGTCACGCCCGAGGCCGCCGGTGCCAGCAAGACAGCCGCCGCCGACAAAGGCAGCCACAGCAAGAGCGCGCGATTCCGCATTACGGCCCTTCCCAGGAGTAGCCCCAAATAGCGGCCAGCCGATGCATTCTCTCACAAAGACCAGGGAAGGTGGGAAGAACGGAACTAGTCGAGCCGCTTCTAGCCGAGCTGGAGGCCGAGCGCGTGAGCGTCGCGGCCCCCGCCGCATGCGGGCTCCTGGCGAGTATCGACGTCGAGTCGCTGCGGCCGACGATCGAGGCGCGTGTGGTCGAGATGCGCGACGCGTTCGCAGGCGCGCCCGATGCCAAGCGCGCGGCGTTCCGAGCACTTCTCGGGGAGCGCAAAATGCGCGTGCTCGCGGACGTCGAGCGGGGCGGTTTCCGCGTTGAGGGGCTTTTCGAGCTGCTGCTAGAAACGCGAGACGCCCGGCCGGAGTCCCGGCACGGGCGTCTCGACTCGATGGTAGCGGGGGAGCGCTACGCCCGCGTGTGCCCGCTGCCGGTTTCGCTCCCGTTGCCGATCTCCGGGCGCGTGGAGTTGGTCGCCGCCTGACGGGCTGTCTGCCCGAAGACCGACTGCACCGCCTGGGTTTGAGCGACCAGCGGAGCAAAAGACGCCAGTTACAACTGGTCGGCCCGGCTACGCCGCGCGCCCGTGCCGCCTCTGCCGGTACGCAAGCCCGAAGAGCCCGGCCATCACGAGGAGACCGGTGCAAGGCTCCGGGATCACCTGAACGTCGGACTGGACCTGCACCGTCCAGGGATTCCCCGGAAATCCAAAAGCCTGCGTCAGGTCCTGCAATTCGCCCGTCTCCGGGACGAGAACAGCCACAACCCCCCCGTTCGGCCGGATAAGAGCGTAGTTCAAGGCACCGGGGAGTAGCGGAACGCCCTCTGAATTGACCGAGCCGTCCGAGAACAACTGAACGATGAGCGGGTGGTCTACCGGATCGTGCGTACCCTCATAGATGACGACATCGCTCACAACTGTCTGGGTCCCTGGAATGAGGACTGCGTTCTCATCCGGCGGCTCGCCGGCCGGCTCTGTCAAGATCACCGCGAAACTAAGGTCTGGATCCGAGGAACAAGCGGACGTAGGACAGTGTGCCCGATCGAGAAACTGGAGATAGCCCTCCGTCCCGTCGGGTCCCTCAGAGAGAGTTGCGTCGAAGAGGACCGTGCCGCTGGGCGTGTCCGTGATCAACAATCGATCCGAAACTGCCTTCGCGCTTCGAGAGTCAATGCCGAAGGCAGCAGCGAGGGCCAGCGCGAGAAGCGTGGGCCGTCGACGGGTTCCGATCGAAGAGTCACCGTTCGAATGAGCGCGACCGGCCCAAACCCGAAGCCAACCGCGTTCAGAACGAGGGTTGCAATCCGGTGCCAACGGCGAAGACGACGATCCGAAGACGAACGGACGCACGAGGAGCGAACGACCGAACGTACGCATTGGCTTCCCTCCATTGCCTCGTGGAGGGAAGTGGGGGGTAGAGACGCACGCGTGGCAGGCGTTAGTGGTCGCCAGCAGAGAAATATGTCAAAAAAAGCGAGGCAGACGCCGAGCCCCCTGAGGGGACCGGGCATCGGGACTCGCAGGTAGCGGGGAGGCGATTTTACCGAGACGAGACATCCTCCGCGTGCCGATCGCGTTCGCGGCGTAGCCCCAATGGCCGCGCTTCGGGGGTGGCTGACAGGACGCCGATTCCCGGAGGCCGTGCGAACGAGCAGCCTGAACTTGCTATGCGTTGACGCGTCGTCTCGCCATGCCCGCCAGGCCGATTCCGACGAGAAGTAGCGTCGAAGGCTCCGGAACGGGCGAGTACGTGCTTCCCGAGATGGAGCTGAACGTCACGCCTGAAGGAAGAGTGATGGAGAGCGGGTCGTTGATGAAGGCGGTCGCGCCGTTGGATGCCTGGGCCTTCAAAGCGGCGAGAAACTCGTACTCGACTCCGTCGCTGACGGTCCACGTCGTACTAAAGAGATAGCTCCCAAGGAGGGTTCCAGGGCCCGCTACGCCGCCGCTGAACGCAGCGTAGGCCGGATTGCCGGCGTTGTAGATGGGATTCGAGGTCGCAACCCCGCCGTAAATGGCTGACCCGAGGCCGAGATCGAATTCCACACGAAAGTCGGCGTTTGTCGGGTCGTTGTAGGTTCCGCCCCAGGCTCCGGCCATGCTGACGTTCACCTGGGCGGTGCCCCCGCCCGCGACGTGGAATGTCAGGTAGTCGTCCAGATAGGCGTAACCATCCACTCCTCGCTGAGGAATGCTGGTCATCGTGAGCGTGATCAGCGACGAGCCCCCGAAACCAGCGAATCCGGACGCCTCGGCGCCCGGATTCGCGCATGAGCCCGTGGTGACCAGGCCGGAGTTGGTGGCCGAGGCCGAAGACGGCCCCTGATCAACCAGGTCCCCACAGTTGCTCGCCCTGACGTAGGCCGAGGCGACGGAAGACGCAGATGCGAGCTGCGGCACTGTCCCCAGGAGCATGACGGTGCCGAGTGCCTGGAACGCCCTGACGAAAAACGGACCGGAGGCGGATTGCTTTCCCATGGTGGGCTTCTCTCTCTGAGTGGTGCGAGGTTGCACGAAGGGGGGACACCTGTGAGTCGCCTCATCCCAGCGTCGAGGCGCGCGCAAGGGTGTCGACTGCTTCCCCTTCCCACCCGTCGAGAATGCGACGCGGACGGTGGGCTCGTCGGGGTGTGAAGTCAAGGACATTCAGTGCTCGCGCCGCGAATCGACGCGGACAGGCGCGGTGCTTCGCGCAGCAGCAATCGGAACATGGTGAAAACGTGCGGCAATCCGGTGCCGGCCCGCTCGGCTGGCCGATTTCGCGGTTTGGACGGCTTTCCTCTCCGAACGGGCTCTTCTTCCGATTCCAGCGCCGAGCGCCGAAGCTTGACGCGACGCTTCCTGCACCGATCCGATCGGTGTGGCGTTTCCGGATGAGCGAGCGACGGGGACTGAACCAGTGATTCTTCGACGTGAGTCGCGCTTCAATGCTGCACCACTGGTCCCGAGGCTCACCTATCGCCCGATGCAGGACGCGGTGATGCGCGAGGCGTTCGCGGGGGCGCCCGACGTGAAGCGCGCGGCGTTCCGTGGGCTTCTTGGGGAGCGCCGCCGCCTGCGCGTCCTCGCGGACGCGGAGCGCGACGGCTTCCGCGTCGAGGGCCTATTCGAACTGGCCCTCGAAACGCGAAACGCCCGCCCGGAGTCCCGGACGGGCGTCTCGACTCGAAGTAGCGGGGGTGGGATTTGAACCCACGACCTCCGGGTTATGAGCCCGACGAGCTACCAGACTGCTCTACCCCGCAACAAAGCGGTCGAGAGCTATATCCCCTGTGGGCAGGCGTGTCAAACGAGCGCAGCTGCATCCGGGCTGCGCCGGTGTTGCACACCCAAGTAATTGAAAAAGTTGACATTTTTTGTCACCGAGGTGCCACTATAGGGGTGTAGAGAAACCCCCATGGAGCAGCTCGTCATGAGATCGCGAATCTTCCAGTTGGTAGGGGCGGCAGCTTTCGCAGCGGCGCTCGCGGCGCCGGCCGCGGCGGACCCGGTCTATTCCTGGCGCACCGAGGACGGCGGCTATGCCTTCACGGACGATCCGAAGGCGATTCCGCCGCGCTATCGCGAGCAGGCGCAGAAGCGCGAGACGGGGCGTCTGCACGACTACAAGCGTTATACACCGTCGGACGACGCGGCGACCGAGCGCTATGCAGAGCAGCTCACGCGCCGGCTCGAGCATCTGCGCGCGGTGAACGAGAACCACGTGGTGGTGAGCGAGCAGAGCGAGCCGCGCCTGGCGCAGACGAGCTCCTCGATCTCGCTCCAAAGCGCGAACAACTTCGAGCCGTCGGTCCAGTTCGATCAGGCTACGGGCGGCGAGCCGCTCGTGGTGGATACGCTCTTCACGCGGCCCGAGGGCAAGATCGTGACGCGCCAGACCCAGGTCGTGCGCCAGGGCGACCGGATCATCTCGGTCGTGAGGCCGCGCCTGCGCGAGTGGAACGTCGCCACCGACATCCACGACGAATCCGAGCTGCCGAAGTAGCCGGCCGCGTCAGGGTTCGTCGGCCGGCGCTTCGGACGGATTCGGGAGCACCCACTCGAGCGGAGCGCCGGCGCGTCGCGCCTCTTCCCGGACGTCAGCGAGCTGCGCCTTCGCGGTGGCGACCGCCTGCCTGGCCTCGCTGCGCTCTGCGATGATCTTGCCCTTCTCGTCCCCGCGGATCGAGGGTTCGTGACGCATGTGCGCGTAGGAGGCTTCCGCAGCCGTGGAGCGCTGCTGCGCGCTGGTCACCTCCGCCTGCGCCGCGTCGAGGCGCTGCCGCCAGGCCGCGAGCTCCGCGTCGTCGGCGGCGCGGACGGCGCCGGCGCCGAGCCAGAGCGCGAGAGTGAGCGCGAGTCCGAGCCAGCGCATCAGCGCGCCTCCATCCCGGCGGCGGCGAGCGGCGGCTCTTCGGCGCTGGGCAGGTGTTCGTAGACGAAGGCCTCGATCTGCTGCGCGCTCGCGCTATCGAGAGCCAGGAACTGGAGGCCGAGACCCATCGGCGCCCCGGGCGCGCCGGGTCGGTGCCACACCACCTGCGCCGTCGGAGCGAGCGCCGCCGCCGTATCGGGGAGTCGGAACTCGAGCTCGACTTCGGTGTGCGGCGAGATCGCATGCTCGAGCTCGACGAAGATGCCGCCGCGCGAGAGATTGCGCGCCGTGCCCCAGGCGTCTTCGTCGGGCAGGCGGATGCGCACGGCCGTCTCGAGATCGACCCGCGCGAGGCCGCGCAGCACCGGCGAGCGCAGGAAGCGGTTCACGGCGTGGATCAGCGTCAGGCGACTGAGCGGCTTCGCGAGCACGTCGTCGGCGCCGGCGCGGATCGCGAGGGCGTGATCCTGCGGCGCGTCGGGGCCCGCCACCAGGATCACGGGCGTGCCGGAGAGAT
Organism: uncultured delta proteobacterium; assembly: GCA_963785985.1. GTDB lineage: Bacteria > Myxococcota_A > UBA9160 > UBA9160 > SMWR01 > DATBRV01. Next base: position 37,689 of record CAWAXD010000010.1, read on the forward strand.
CCGCGTCCGCCTTGATCGTGCGGCAGAGTGCGTCGCCGCCCGTGCCGGGCATGTGGAGGTCGATCACGGCGACGTCCGGGCGTTCGCGGCGCAGCGCGGCGAGGCCTTCCTCGGCGTTGCGCGCCGTGATCACGCGGCCCGAGCGCGCGAGGAAGAGCGATTCGAGATCGCGAAACAACGGCGCATCATCGACGACGAGGATGCTGCGTCTGGTGTCCACGCGCGGTCTCCTGCGGTGTGCGCGCCGTTAGCGCTGCGCACCCTCGGACGCTCTGGCGAAGACGGCGACGTCGCTGCGCACGCGCCAGCGAGTCGAGTTGCCCTCGCGATACCAATACTGGTCTTCCCGGATCTTGCGCTCGATGAACGTGTCGAGCGCGTAGCCCGCGTAGGTGACGGTGACGGTCGCGCGGTCGCCCTGATACTCGACGTCGCCGCGCTCGAAGTCCGTGATACGCAGGCCCTCGAAGGCCGGCGCCTGCTTCAGGAACGCATCGCGCAGGGCGGGATCGACGAAGCTGCTCGCCTTGTCGAACTGGCCCCAACGCAGGTAGTTCGTGTACTGGCGCTGCGTATCGTCGAACGCGGCGTGGTAGCCCATCGGGTCGGTGAACAACGTCGCGATGCAGCCACTGGGCCCGGCGAGCAACAGGGCGCACAGCACCAGAAGCCTCACGCGTCGCATTCGCCCCCCCTCCCTGCGCCGACCGGCAGAGTCGACGGCACGCGCTCGCAGGGTCTCGGCTTTCTCCATCGGCGCATCGGGGGCTGCGCTCAAGGCCTATGATATGCTCGCGCGCGTTCCCCTCAACTCCTCGGTACGCAAGGGGATTTCATTCCGCTCTGGCTCGGGATCGACATCGGCGGGACGAAGCTCGCGCTGGCGCTGGGCGACGAGCAGGGCACGCTGCTCGCTCAGCGACGCCGCCCGTCGCGTTTGACGCAGGATCCCGAGCGCGATCTCGCGGAGCTCGCCGATGAGCTGCGCGCGCTGTGCGCCGAGGCGGGCAAGCCGCTCGCGGCCGTGCGGGGGGTCGGCGTCTCCGTGCCGGGCCCGCTCGATCCCGCGAGCGGCGATCTGCTGAATCCGCCGAATCTCCCCGGCTGGACACGGGTGCCCGTGCGGCGCCTGCTCGCGGATCGGCTCGGCCTGCCCGTGGTCGTCGAGAACGACGCCAACGCGGCGGCACTCGCCGAATGGCGCTTCGGCGCCGGCCGCGGCTTTCAGCACGTCGTCTACCTCACGATGTCGACGGGGGTCGGCGCGGGGCTCGTGCTCGCTGGCAAGCTCTACGCGGGCAAGCACGGAGCAGCGGGGGAGGTGGGGCACGCGCCGATCGTCTGGGACGGCGAGCCGTGCGCGTGCGGCCAGCGCGGCTGCCTCGAAGCGTACGTCGGCGGCGCGGCCTGGACGCGGCGCCTGGCGCGCACGACGCCCGCCGCGAGCCGCGTGGCGGCGCTCGCCGGCGCTCCCGAGCGCGCCCGGCCCGAGCACGTGGTGGAAGCGGCGCGCGAGGGCGATGCCTTCGCGCTCGCCGAGCTCGCCCGCTACAACGACCATCTCGCGCGCGGGCTCACCGCGCTCGTCTTCACGCTCGCCCCCGAAGTCGTGATCCTCGGCACGATTCCGAGCGCCGCGGGCGAGGAGCTGTGTCTGGCGCCCGTGCGCGCGCAGGTGCTCGCGCGAGTCTGGCCGATTCTCGCGCGCGATCTGAAGATCGTGGCGAGCGGGCTCGGCCCGCGGCTGCCGTTTCTCGCCGGAATCGGTGTCGGAATCCAGGCGCTGGCGGGCTGAGCGGGGCCGACGCCTCGCGCCTCGCCCGTCCGCGGCTCGCGGCAGGCGCTAGCGCGACTCGCCGCGCATCGCCTTCGCGCATTCGCGCACTCGCGCGATCGCCGCCGCCAGCTCCGGGAGGCTGCGGGTGCTGGAACGGGTGCTGTCGATCAACGCGCTGATCGTCTCGCCGACCCCGGCGCTCGCGCGTTCGTGCGAGCGCGTGTTCTTCTGGATCGAGCGGATCATCTCGGTGATCGCCTCGGTGTTGGTCGTGATGTAGCGGCCCGAGGCGCGCTGCTCTTCGGTCGCGTGCGACATCTGGCGGCACATCTCGAGCGAGCTCGTCGCATTGTTGAGCAGCTGGTCGCCGGCCCTCGATTGCTCGGCCATCGCGGTGGAAATCTGCTGCACGTGCTCGGACGTGCGCCGTGCGGCGTCGGCCACGTACTTCGAGTTGCGCGCCTGCTCGTCGGCGGCGCGCGCGATCTCGGCGACGCGGCCGCTCGCATCGCGCGCCGAGACCCGGATCGCCTCGAGCGCCTGGCCGGCGACACGGGAACGGGTCACGCCTTCCTCGACGGCCTCGATGCCGGTTCCCATCGCGCCCATCGTCTTCTCGCTGCGCGCCTGCACGTCGGCGATCAGGCGCTCGATCTCCTGGGTGCTCGCCGTGGTGCGCCGGGCGAGCGTCTTTACCTGATCGGCGACGACCGCGAAGGCCTTGCCGTGCTCGCCCGCCTGGGCCGCGATGATCGCGGCGTTGAGCGAGAGCAGGTTGGTTTCGTCGCTGATGCCGCCGATCACGGTGGCGATGTTGCCGATCTCGCCGATGCGCTCGGCCAGTCCTTCGAGAGCCGCCTTCGAATCGCGCGTGAGGTCGCGGATGCGCGCGATGCCCTCGATCGTCGCTCCCACCGCACGCGATCCGTCCTCGGCGCTCTGGCTCACCCGCTCCGTGAGCTCCGAGGCGCCGCGCACGTGCACGCCGACCTCCTGGATCGCGCGGTCCATCTGGGCGATCGACGCCGCGGTCTCCTCGGCCATCTGCTGGACCGAATCCGTGCTGTGGGCGACCTGCCGGATGTTGACGCCCATCTCGTGTACCGAGCTGGTCGAGGACTCGACCGTCTGGTGCAGCGCGAGCGCGCTGCCGGCCATCTGCTCGACGGCGCTGCCGAGCTCGAGGATCGAGGAGGCGGATTCCTCGTTCGCGCGCGCCAGGCTTTCGACCTCGTTGCTGATGGCGCCGATCGAGCTGTTGATGTTGGCCTGGAGCGATGCCGTCTCTTCGACCGCGGCTTCCTGGCTCTGGGACTCGTTCTCGAGCGAGGCATGCGCGGCTTCGAGTCCGTCGCAGATGCGGTTCAAGGGCTCGGCGAGAGCCGCCAGGTGCTCCGCGTTCCGGGTCATCGCGGCGCAGACGTCGTTGGCGGCGACGGCGAGCGAGGCGAGCTCGCCAAATCGCGTCGGGGTGAGGAGCTGACGGGCTTTCCCCTCGGACAGGCCATGCAGGGCGGCCTCGATCTCGGCGAGCCTGCGACGCTCCGCTCCCAGCGCCTGGCCGGCGCCCAGCCCGACGACGAGCGCTCCGATCAGGAGCGCCGTGGCCGCGGCGACCCCGCTCTCGGTCATGGCCGCCACACCGAGCGCCGCCGCCCCGGGGAGCACGACGCCGAGGACAACTAGCGCCACGCGCCCGAGCGGCGGGTGGCCCGTGAGGCTCGATCGTGACGTCAACGCACCCCTCCGCAGCGACGGCGCGGCCGCGCTGGAAGGCCAATCGGATCGCGCCTGCCCCTGCTTGAGCCGGCAGCCCCGCGCCGTTCACCGGCTCGCGAGGGCCTCGGTGCGGGCGCGCAGGGCGGCAAAGGTCCCGTCTGCGATGGCGCTGCGCGCCTCGGCGAGCAGGCGCAGGTAGAAGCGCAGATTGTGGAGGCTCGCGAGCCGCGCGCCGAGCGCTTCGCTGCCGCGCAGCAGGTGATGCAGGTAGGCTCGCGAATGCAGACGGCAGGCGGGGCAAGCGCACGCGGGATCGAGGGGCGCGGGGTCGGCCCGAAAGCGCGCGTTTCGCAGATGCAGCGGACCCTCGCTCGTGTAGAGCACGCCGTGCCGCGCGTGGCGCGTCGGCAGCACGCAATCGAAGAGATCGACGCCCGCATCGATCGCGGCGACCAGGTCCTCGGGGCGTCCGATTCCCATCAGGTAGCGTGGCGCTGCGGGCGGCAGCTCGGCATGTGCCGCGCTCACGAGGTCGGTGCGGCGCGCGCTCTCCTCGCCCAGGCCGAGACCTCCATGCGCGTAGCCGTCGAACCCGATCGCGGCCGTGCGCGCCGCGCTGCTCCGGCGCAGCGCGTCGCTCGAGCCCCCTTGCACGATTCCGAACAGCGCCTGATCCGGGCGCGTGTGGGCGCGGCGGCAACGCTCCGCCCAGCGCAGCGTGCGCTCGGCCGCGAGCTGCACGCGCAAGCTCGGCGCCTCGCCCGGCGTCTCCCGAGCCGGGCACTCGTCGAGCGCCATCGCGATGTCGGCGCCGAGGCGCTGCTGCATCTGCATCGCCGTCTCCGGCGTGAGGCGCCGCTGCCGGCCGTCGAGCGCCGACGCGAAGGTCACGCCGTCCTCGTCGATGCGCGCGCGGTCGGAGAGCGACATCACCTGGTAGCCGCCGCTGTCGGTGAGCCAGGGGCCGCGCCAGCCCGTGAAGCCGTGCAGGCCGCCGAGCTGCTCCACCACTTCGTCGCCGGGCCGCTCGTGCAGGTGATACGTGTTCGCCAGCACGATCTGCGCGCCTGCCTCGGCGAGCTCCGCGGGCGAGACCCCGCGCACGGCGCCGTAGGTGGCGACGGGCATGAAGGCCGGCGTTTCGACGACACCGTGCGGGGTCGTGAGCCGCCCCGTGCGGGCCGCGCCGTCGCGGGCCGAGAGCGCGAAGGAGAATGCCGCGCGCATCTCAGAGCACGAGCATGGCGTCGCCGTACGAGTAGAAGCGGTAGCCCGCGCGGATCGCCTCGGCGTAGGCGGCGAGAACGCGTTCGCGGCCGGCGAACGCAGCGACGAGCATCAGCAGCGAAGAGCGCGGCAGGTGGAAATTCGTGAGCAGGGCGTCGACGACCCGGAACTTCGAGCCGGGGCGCAGGAACAGATCGGTTTCGCCCGCACCCGGCTCGACCTGCCCTTCGAACGTGGCGCGCGCCTCGAGCACGCGCGCGCTCGTCGTCCCGACCGCGATCACGCGCCCGCCGCGCGCGCGCGCCGCCGCAACCTGCGCGGCCGTCTCGGCGGGCAGCGAGAACGCCTCGCGCGAGAGAACGCCGCTCGCGAGCTGCTCCGGCGCGAGCGGCCGGAACGTCCCCGGCCCGACGTGCAACACGAGATCGGCGATCTCGATGCCGCGCAGGGCGAGTCGCGCGAGCAGCGCCTCGGAGAGATGGAGACCCGCGGTGGGGGCGGCGACCGAGCCGGGCACCCGCGCATACACCGTCTGGTAGCGCGGCGCGTCCTCGGGGCGCGCCGCAGCGCGCCGAATATACGGGGGCAGGGGGGTCTCGCCGACCGCATAGGGGTCGGCGTCCGGCGCGAAGGCGAGCACGACCTGGCCTGCCTCGCCGCGCTCGACCAGCTCGGCGTCGAGCTCGGCGCCCGCCGGCCCGAAGCGCAGCTTCGCACCGGGACGCGAGCGGCCGGTGAGCTTGAGCAGCGCGTGAAAGCGACCCGGTGCGCCGGGCACGGCGCCGAGCAGCAGCGCCTCGGCGGCGCCGCCGGTTGCCTTGTGCCCGCGCAGACGCGCGGAGACGACCCGCGTCACATTGCGAACCAACAGATCGCCCGGGCGCAGCAGCTCCGGCAGCTCGCGCACGTGCGCGTGCGCGAGCGGGCCCGAGCCGCGCGGGAGCCGCAGCAGGCGCGCGGCGTCGCGCTCGGGTGTCGGCTGCTGCGCAATCCGCTCCGGCGGCAGCGCGTAGTCGAAATCGGCGAGATCCATCTACGGCCCGGCGGCGGCGCCCTGCCGCAAGGCCTGCTCGAGGGCGGGCGTCTCGGCGATCGCGTCGTAAGAGAAGAGCGAGACGTCGGTCTCGCCGGCGGCGTGCACGATGCGCAGCTGCTCGAGCGCACGCGCGGGCTCGCGCGCGAAGAGCCAGGTGCCGAGTCCGAGCCAGACGCGATCGGCGAGCGGCGAACCGGCGAAGCCTTGCGCGTGGTAGCGCAGCAGGCGGTCATCCTGCGTGTAGGCCATCGCGACGGCGAAATCGAGCAGCCCGTCCTCGAGCCAGCGCCGCCAGTCCTGGTACAGCGAGAGGTACGCCCGCTCGGCGAAAGGAATCACGGCCGCCGAGATCTCGAGCTGCGGGCGGACGCCCTTCACGGCGTCGTGCAGCGTCTTGACGAGCGCCGTGAGCTGATCGCGGCGCCAGGCGTCCCACGCATCGGCATTCGCCTGCGATTTCAGCCCGGGCGCCTCGAGTCCCGTCTGCTCGCGAAATAGCGCGAGCGTCGGCTTGCCATGCCCGAAGTCGAGGCCGACCCCGAAGCGCGAGCCGGGTGCGAAAGGCAGCACATCCGGGAAGCGGATGTAGTCGAAGTGCAGGCCGTCGAGCTCGGGATGACCCTTGACCAGCTCGACGAAGGTGGCGGCGAGGCGCTCCGCGAGGCCGATGGCCGCGGGGTCGAGCCACAGCGCTGGCGTGCCCATGCGGTAGTAGGCGCCGTCGGGCGCGGGGACCTCGAGATTCGGATAATCGAGCAGGGAGCGTCCGTGTTGATCGACCAGGATGGCGTCGCGGCCGAGATCGCGCAGCAGGGGGGCGTCGCGATTCTGCGAGAGCGAGAGCACGTTGACCCACGCGTGCACGCGCAAGCCCGCGGCGTGCGCGTCGCGCAACAGGATTGCGAGCGGGTCGGCGCCTGCCGCGTCGCGCGCAGTCCGGAAGGGCGTGCTGTCCGCCAGGCTCGTCTCGAACCACGCGCGCCCGCCGCGGTAGACCTGGACGAAGAGGTCCGTCGCGCCCACGCCGCGCGCGGTTTCGATCAGGCTCGGGATGCGATCGGGATGCTCGAGCACGCGCTGGCTTCCCTCGGCGAGCACCCAGAGTCCGCGGCGTGCAGGTCGGGCCACCGGGGGCTCGGTGACCTCGGAGCGGCTGCACGCGAACAGCCAGGCGCAGAGAAGGGCGGCGAGCGTCCTCGCGGTGTGCGTGGGGCCGGGCAAGCCACGCAAACCTACCGGAGCGCCGCAGCCGACACAACGCGCGTTGACACCCCGGGGCGCTCCAGCACACTCCGGCGCGCGATGGGGATCCGTTTTCGCCACCGTCTCGCGCGCGTCTCCCGCGCCCCGTCGTGATCGGGCTGCGGCGCCGCGCGCGCGCGTCAGGGGTGGCGCTGTGTCTGGCGCTCGCGAGCCTGCTCGCTCGGCCGCTCGCAGCGCAGGCGCCCGCGGCGGTGACCGGCGCCGCCCTCGAGAGCCTGCTGCGCCGACCCGGCGCCGCGCTGCGCACGGCGCGCGAGCTGGCCGCAGCCGGCGACGTGGCGCAAGCCGAAGCGCTGCTCGCCGCCGTCGCCGAGCGCCAACCGGTGATCGCGGACTACGCCGAGTGGCTGCGGCTGCGGATCCTGGTCGAGGCGGAGCGGTGGCGCGAGGCGAGCGAGGTCGGCGTGTGGCGGCACTCGGACTCGCCGCTCGAATCCGACTTCGCGCGCCTGTTGGGCGATGCACACGCCGCGCTCGGCGACGAGATCGGTGCGCGCGGCTTGTGGGACACCGCACGGCGTGCGACGACGCGAGACAACGAGGCCGCCGCCTTGCTGGTCGCGATCGCGCGCTCGTTCGAGCGCACACAGGACAAGGCCGCCGCGGCCGGCGCCTATCTGGACGTCTGGGCGCGCTATCCGCTCGCCCCGCTGGCGGGCGAGGCGACGGAGCGGCTCGCCGCGCTCGAGCGCGAGCTCGGCCACTCGCTGCGCACGGCCGAACAGGAACGGCGCCGCGGCGACACCTTCTTTCGCGGCAATCGCAATGGGGAGGCGCTCGCGGCGTACGACCGCGCGCTCGCCTCGCGCTCGCTTTCGCCCGGCGAGCGGGCGCGCGCGCAGCGCCAGCGCGCCGAGACGCTCTTCCGGATGCGCCGCTATCCCGAGGCGGCCGAAGCCTTCGCGGCGCTCAAGCCCGACGATGAGACGCGGATTTCACGCGCCCGCTGCTTCGCGCGCATGGGCGATGCGCTGGGCGCCGCACGCGAGCTCGAAACCATCGGGCAACGCTCGCGCAGCGAACAAGGCGCGCGCGCCAAGCTGCTCGCCGGCCTGCTCCTCGATGGCGAAGGCGAGAGCGACCGCGCGCTCGCGCTCTTCGACGCCGTTGCGAGGACGGGAGGCCCGAGCAACTGGGCCGACGAAGCGCTCTGGCAGCTGGGCTGGAGCGACTATCGCGCCGGCCGCTTCGAGGCCGCGATGGATCACTTCGCACGCCTCGAGGCGCGCACGTCCGATCCCCTGAGCGCCCTGCGCCCGCGCTACTGGCGCGCGCGCGCGGCGCAGCGCGCCGGGAAGCCAGGCCACAACGCAGCGCTGGCGGAGATCGCGCGCAACTATCCGCTGTCGTACTACGGCTGGCGCGCGAGCCAGCTCGTCGAGGGCGACGAGGGCAAACTCGAGATGGGAAAGGTTCCGGAGGGAAGTGCGGCGCTCTCGAGCGCCGAGCTGGCGCGGCCCGAGATCCTGCTCGAAGCCGAGCTGCGCGAGCAGGCGCTCGCCGAGCTGAACCGCCTGTATCCGCGCGCGCGCGGCCGGGCCGATCGGCTCGCGCTCGCCGAGCTGTATGGCGACGCCCGCGAAGAGAACCAGGCCCAGCGTCTGATGATCGAGGCCTACGACGTCGAGCTTTCGCGGGCGCCGGACCCCGCCGAGGTCGAGGTGTGGTGGCACGCGTGGCCGCTGCCGTGGCCGGACGAAGTGCGAGAGCTGGGAGCGAGCGTCGGTGTCGAGCCGGCCCTGGTCTACTCGGTGATGCGCGAAGAGAGCGGCTATCGCCCGACCGCGCTTTCCGTCGCCGGCGCGCACGGCCTGCTCCAGCTGATGCCGGAGACCGCGCAAAAGCTGGCGCGCGATGCCGGACTCCCCGAGCCATCCCCCGCTTCGCTCTTTGATCCCGAGGTGAATCTGGCGCTCGGATCGCGCTACATCGCGCAGCTGATGGATCGCTTCGGCGGCCGCGTTTCCGCTGCGATCGCCAGCTACAACGCGGGCCCCCAGGCCGTCGCGCGCTGGCTCGAGGGCTCCGCGCTCGCGGACGACGAGTGGGTCGAGGCGATTCCCTACGACCAGACGCGCGCCTACGTGAAGCGGGTGCTGCGCAGCCTGCACGCCTACCGGGTGCTCTATTGAGCGCCGGCCCCGAGCAGGCGCCGCTGGTTCGAGCTCGCTCGCGCGCGCCGGGCTGCGACGTGATCGGCGTCGGCCAGAGCTCGCTCGATCGCGTCTGTCTGCTCGCCGCTCCCGTGCCCCCGGGCGGCAAGACCGCGCTGCTCGACAGCCGCGATCTGCCGGGCGGCCAGATCGCCACGGCGATGCTCGCCTGCGCGCGGCTCGGGCTGCGCGCGGCGTACGTGGGAAGCGTCGGCGACGATCCGGCGGCGGACGAGGTGCTCGCGCCGCTGGCCCGCGCCGGTATCGATCTGCGCGGCGTCAAGCGCATCGCGCACGCTCCCACGCGCACCGCCACGGTTCTCGTCGACGCGCGCAGCGGAGAGCGCACGATCCTCGGCTACCGCGATCCGCGCCTCGCGCTCGTCCCGGCGGATCTCGAGGTCGGGCCGATCGAGAGCGCGGGCTGCCTGCACGTCGACGCGGTCGACGCCGAGGCGAGCGCCTTCGCGGCCGAGACCGCGCAGCGGGTCGGCGTGCCGGTCGTGCTCGACGCCGACTGCGCCGGGCCGGGCCTCGAGAAGCTCCTCGCGAGGGTCGATTTTCCTATCGTTTCGCGCGGTCTTGCCGAAGCGATGGGCGGGCGGGGCGGGCTGCGCGCCGCGCTCGGCGAGCTGTGCGCGCTGGGAGCGCGGCTCGCCGTGGTGACGCTCGGAGAATACGGCGCGCTCGCGCGCCTCGGAGAGCGGGTGATCGAGAGCCCCGCCTTCCGCGTCGACGTGCGCGACACCACCGGGGCGGGCGACGTTTTTCACGCGGCCTTCGCGTGGGGGCTGCTCGAGGGCCTGGGCGCCGAGCCGATCCTGCGCGCGGCGAACGCCGCGGCGGCGATGAGCTGCCGGGCGCTCGGCGCGCAGGGAGGGCTGCCGACCCGGGTTGAGCTCGAGGCCTTCCTGCGCGAGCAGCGACCGGATGTGTGGCGCGAGCCGCTGAACGGCGGCGGATGAGCGCCCAGAGGAGGGGCAGATGGCATCGGAGAACGGCGGACGCGGGGCCCTGATTCCCCTGCTCGCACTGCTGCTCCTGCTCGCCGGCGGGGGCGCGTGGAACTATCACCGCAACCTCGCGCGCGAGAGCCACGAGGATCGTCCCCTGCGCGGCTATGCGGAGGCCGACCTCCAGAAGCTGCTGAGCGCCTACGAGCAGGAGGTGAAGCTGGCGACCAGCCGTGCGAGCGCGACGCGGCGCGCCAAGCCGAGAGATACGCAGGGCCAGCTCGTCGGCGAGTCTGTGCACGAGTTCGAGCGCGTGCAGCGCGCGAGCCGGCGCGTGCGCGAGGCGAACGGAGACGTCGCCGAGGTCGAGATGATGGTCGACCGCATCAAGCTCGAGCTGAGCTACCGCGACCAGGAGCGCGACCCGACGGCGATCTTCTTGCGACGGCTGACGAGCTTCGACTTCTAGTGACTTCGCTCACCTGCGGCTCGCTGCGCGCGCCCTTGGCGCTTGCGGGTTCGAGGCGCTCGCGCGCCGCGGACGGCGCTTGCGGCAGGGTCGTCTAGGGCTCGCCGGGCTCCTCGGGCTCTTCTTCCTCTTCTTCGAGGAAATCGTCCGGAGAATCCTCGCCCGCTTCGAGGCCGAGATCGAGCTCGTCGTCGACCACCACCTCGTCCTCTTCGTCGTCCTCGAGCAGCGGCACCATCGGGCGTGTCACCGGGCGGCGTTGCCCGGGCGCGGGCGCCGGCTTCGCCTTGGGATCGACCTTGGGGCGATGGCGCTGATCGGCGCCGCACTTCGGGCACAGCGGCTCGGGCTTGTTCAGGTCGTAGAACTTCGCGCCGCACTTGAAGCACAGGTGCTTTGCCCCGAGCTTGGCTTTGGCGTCGCCGCTCGCCACGAGCGCGCGGCCGCCCGCTCGGCCGGCTTCGCCGCGGGCGCCCGGCTTGCGCGCGGGCTGATCCTTCTTGGCCGGCTTGGCCGGGCGCACTTCCTTCTCCTTGGGCCGCTTCGCGCTCGGCTCGCCGGCGCGCCGTCGTTCGGCCTCGCCTCGCGGGGCCGCGCGATCCGCGGCGGTTTCGCTCGACTTGGCGTCGGCGCGGGCCGGGCCGGAGCGGGGCGCCTTCGCCGGCGCGGCCTTCTTCGGCGCGGTCTTGGCCTTGGGCTTGGCGATCTTCTTGGTCGGGCTCATGCGTCGGCTCCAGTGGCGGTGCGAATGAAATCGCTCGCCTGGGACAGGGTGCGGATTCCGAGCGCGCGTGCATCTTCCTCGCCATCGAGGCGGGAGTGATCGATCTCGATACGCGTACCCGGGGCGGGCGGCTCGATCCCGGCTGCGCCCAGCCAGCTTCGATAGCGCGCCATCAAGGCCAGCCGGGCCGTTGCGGGTGAGTCGGGGCCGTCGGCATTCTTCACGGGCGCATACTCGCGCTCGCGGCTCGTCTCGACCACGCACACCGCGCTCGCCGCCGGCAGCGCGTCGAAGACGAAGCGCTCGAGCTTGCGGCCATTCGGCGCCGCGGGCGTGAGCGTGCGCCCCTGGTCATCGACCACCGGAATCTTCTTCTCGGAGGCGTGGAAGCGCAGCCAGCGATCCGCATCGCCGGCCACGCGTCGCAGAAAGGGGAGGGAGAAGACGTGCAGCGCCATGTTCCCGGCCCAGAAGCGCAGCTCGCCGTTCGCATCGCGCGCGTGACGGCACTCGTCCGTCAGCTCCGTGTACTCGATCACGAGCGTCTCCGCGTTCGCGCGCGCGAGCACGCCTACCTTCTCCATCGGCTCGAGCTTGCGGACGACCTTGCACGACATCTCGGCGCCGGCCCCGAGGTGGAAGCCTAGATACACCGGATCGCAGATCTCCACGAGGGGATTGTCGACCTGGTAATAGAAGAGCGTATCGACCCCGCGCCGTCGCATGTCGTCGAGCGCGCCCGAAGCGAGGAGCGCGGTCAGCGAACCGCCATGGCCATCGGGATTCAGCATGATGCGATCCGGACGCTCGAGCACGATGCGGTCTGCGAAATCGAAGCTCGGCAGCATGCCCTGGCAGAAGAAGAACACGGCCTCTTCGTCCAGGCCGAAGTATTTCGATTTCTGGAAGAATGCGCGCGTCTGCGCGTCGGTCGCTTCGCTGGTCATCACGTACCACGGAACGCTGCGTCCGAAGCGGCGCGCCACGCCCCTGAGCTTCTGGGCCTGGAGCTCGAAGAGCGAGCGCTGCGTCACGGGCCCGATCGGGTAGAGCCCCTTGGGCCCCGGGTAGCCGAGGCGCGTGGCTTGCCCGCCGGCGACCACCATGGCGGCGACCCGGCCCGCGCGCAGCGCCGTTTCGCCCTGCTGGCGGGCCTGCGACCAGCGCGCGGCGTCGCCGCCGTGCTCCGGCAGCAGCTCGACGGGAACGGGCTCGAGCTTGCGCACGTCGGGAGCCAGCGGCTCGCGCGCGCCCGCGATCGCCCGCAGCGCGGCCGGCAGATCGATCGCGGCGGCCTGAGCGAGCAGCTCGCGCCGCGCCGTGGCATCGAGTCGATCCCAGAAGCGAAAGACGTGGCCCTGGCCATGGCTTTCGAAGCGGCTGCGCAGCGTTTCAAATTCGGGCATGCGGGTCGGGTCGCTCGGCACCGGCGGGCCCCCCGGGTCGGGTGGTCGCGGCGTATAGCACAAGCTGCAAGTCCTGTGCAGGTCGAGTGTGGCAGAGCGCCGTAGTCGAGCGTGCAGACGCTCTGCTCGCGGCATAAAGCCCCAACGCTGCGTCGCTGCAAATTCGAGATCGGGAAGTTCGGTCGCCTTGGCATCTAGTGACGCCTGCGAGACGTCGATAAGCTGAACGAAATGCACTTGCACATGTTCTCGACCCTCGAGAACCAACGAAAGGAGATCCCGTGAAGAAGTCGAACGGTATCGCGCTAGTCGCGGCGCTGATTCTCGGAATGTCTGGCCCCGCCCTGGCGGGCGGCAGCAGCAGCAGCGGGCTGGGCGCAGGTGGGCGTACGCTCGCTGGCCCGGCCGCGTTGACCGTCGGCGCGAGCTTGACGGTGACGGTCTACACCCACGCTGCGAACCAGACGAATGCCTGTGGGACGGTGGCCAATAGCTCCAAGGGGTCGTCCGTGCGGATGACCCTCGTGGGCCCGGCCGCGAGCACGGCGACCTTCGACGTTGCGGCCGGCGGCACCGCCTCGCTGTGCAAGGACCAGCTGCTGCGGATGGATCTGACGTGCCTCGGCGGGACCTCGTGCACCATGCAGTGGCGCGTGGACCGCGACTAGCGGACGCCGATCGGATCGTTTGGAAGCGAACTGGCTCGTTCATGTGACGATCAACGAGCTGAAGGAAGGAATCACATCATGAAGTCGAATCGCATCGCGCTCATGGCAGCGCTGATTCTCGCAGTGGCAGCGCCGGCGGTGGCCGCCCCCACCGCTGGGCTCGTGGCCGGAGGCAACACGCTGGCCGGTCCGGGCGCGGCGAGCGTCGCACTCAACGCAACGCAGACCGTCTACACCGATGCCTCCGGAAACTCGGATGCCTGCGTGACCGTAGTCAACGCAGGCGGCCCGATCCGGCTGAGCATGGTCAACAACGCCCCCAACACCGTCTCGATCGACCTGGCAACCGGCGTGAGCGGAGCGCTGTGCCGGGACGCGACGACGCAGGTCGATCTGGTCTGCCTCGGCGGGAGCACCTGCAGCGCGCAGTGGCGCGTGGACCGCGACTAGCGGCCGCGTCCGGAGACGGCTTCCCCGCGCCTTCGCCAAGGGCCTGGATCGGGGGAGCCGCTGATCTCGTCGCCCGGCGCCTGGGTCCGCTTCGACCCAGGCGCCGGGCTTTTTCATTCGAGCCATCGAACACTGCCCGCAGCGCAGGCCCCGTCGAAGTCCTGGGGGCTCTGCTGGTGCGGCTCGCCCCATGCGTTCCATCGCGCCGCGCTGCCGCAAGCCCTCGTGGCGTCACCGCCTCCTGCGACGGCACGCGTGTTGCACTGGAATTGCCGGTATCCGCGCTGAGCCATTCCTGGGATGCCCGGAAGCGCGAAGGAGTGAAGCCATGAAGGTCGAGCAACTCATGACCAAGGAAGTTTCCACCTGCACGTCCGACGGCACGCTGGACGAGGCCGCGCGAATCATGTGGGAGCGCGACTGCGGTGTGGTGCCGGTCGTCGGAGATGGCGCGGCCCATCGGGTCGTCGGGATCGTGACGGATCGCGATGCCTGCATGGCGGCCTACACCAAGGGGCTGCCTCTCGCGCAGATCCGGATCGGGGACGTGATGACCACCCACGTGGTCTCGTGCGAGGCGGGCGAGGATGTGCGCGCGGCCGAGCAGACGATGCGAAGCGCGCAGGTCCACCGGCTTCCCGTCGTCGACGATGCCGGCCAGCTTCTCGGCATGATCTCGCTGAGCGACATCGCCTGCGCGGTGGACCGCGGGAGCCGCTCGCGGAGCCAGGCGGTCACTCCGGCGGCGGTTGGCGAGACGGTCGTGGCGATTCACAAGCGGCGGCAAGCCGCGGCGGTCCGTTCGTAGAGGGCGCCGGATGCGACACCAGTTCCATCGCTGCGGCTACCTGCGCGTGATCGATGTCGACGTCAGCGAGCTGAGCCATGCGCGCAAGGGCGGGAAGCAGATCCTCGAGGAGCTCTGCGCCGCCAAGCGCCTGGCACGCTGCGTGGGCCTCGCGGAATGCGACGTGCTCTCGGCCGGGCAGAAGCGCGACCTGCTCGCCGTGCGCGCCACGCGCCTGCGCGAGGAGGAGGGCAGGGCCTCGTCGCTCGCCGATGCGAACGCAAACGACCCGCGGACGGCCGAGTTCGAGGCGCTGCGCGGGACGTTGCTCGAGGAGCGCAACGCGATCGCGCAAGAGAACCGACGCCGGGCAGCGGAGGCGGGGGGCGCGCTCCAGCGCAATCCGCGACCGCTGAGCCAGGCGGAGGAGGGCGAGCTCGCCCGCGCCGGCCTCTCGGTGGTGCTCGACGACGAGCTGCGCGAGCTGCGCGCGGCGCGGCTCGACGCCCTCGATCGCGCCCTCGACGCGCTGGCGCATGGCCGCTATGGAGAGTGCGTGCGCTGCCGCCGTGCGATCGAGATCGAGCGGCTGCAGCAGGCTCCCGACACCGTCTTGTGCACGTCCTGCGCGGGGAGTGTCTCCCCCGAGACCGCGCACAGAACGGGCTGAGGCAAGCCAGGGCGCCCGCTGACGGGAGCCGAAGCCCGCCGTAGGATCCCGCTCGAGCGGATGGGAAGGAGAAGGCATGGAAATCCACTGGGTCAACCCCGGACTCTTTGGCGAGGACGAACGCAGCCTCGTCGAGGCGCGCATCCGGGATCTCACGCAAGGGCGCACGGACATCATCGATGTCCGCATCACGGCGCGGCCGACGGCGCACCACCGCCACGGCGGACAGGAGGTCCGCATCAGCTGCGAGGCGCGCGGCAAGCAGATCCTCGCCTCGCGCGAGCGCCCCGATGCCAGCCTCGCCCTGAACGAGGCGATGGACATCTTCGAGCGGGAGCTGCGGCGCCTTCGCGACCGCCGCTCGGAGCAGCAGGGGCGCGAGCTCGGCGCTCCGCCGGCCGAGCTCGGCGTGATCGACCGGGTCGTCTCCGATGAGGATCACGGCTTCATCCTGACCGATGCCGGCGAGCGCGTGTATTTCCACCGCAACGCGCTGCAGGGCACGCTCGCCTTCGAGCGGCTCGAGGAGGGGCAGCGGGTCGGGCTCAACATCGAGGGGGGCGACAAGGGTCTCCAGGCGACGGTCGTGCGGCCGGCGCCTCCCGGCACGGTCTAGGCGCGCGCGGACGCAGTACGGGGCGCGCCCCGGGCGGTGGTATTACGCGAGCGCATCGGCCGCGGAAGCGGAGGACCTCGTGAGCGCGCCGGCGAATCTGCGCCGCATCGGACCCGCCGAATACGAGCTGCCCACGAATTCGCGCGAGGGCATGCGCGTGCCGGCGCGCATCTTCGGCTCCGAGAAGCTCGTCGGCGAGATGGACGACCAGGTCTTCGTGCAGGCGGCCAACGTCGCGACGCTCCCGGGCATCGTCGGCGCCAGCCTGGTGATGCCCGACGCGCACTGGGGCTACGGCTTCCCGATCGGCGGCGTGGCCGCCATCGACCCGGCTGAGGGCGTGATCTCGCCGGGCGGCATCGGCTTCGACATCAACTGCGGCATGCGCCTCGTGCGCAGCAACCTCGTGTGGTCCGAGGTCGAGCCGCGGCTCGCGGAGCTCGTGGATGCGCTGGCCGCGCGGGTGCCGGCAGGGGTCGGCGCGCGCGGCTTCGTGCGCCTGGCGCCGGACGAGCTCCCGGAAGTGCTCGTCGAGGGCGCGCGCTGGGCCGTGCGGCGCGGCTTCGGCAGCGAGCGGGATCTCGCCTATACGGAGGCCGGCGGCTGCCTCGCCGGCGCCGCGCCCGAGCGCGTCAGCGAGAAGGCGCTCGAGCGCGGGCGCAGGCAGATCGGCACGCTCGGCTCCGGCAATCACTACCTGGAGATCCAGGTGCTGCGGCCGGAAGGCATCGTCGATGCGGCGCTCGCGCGCTGCTTCGGTCTCGACGTGCCGGAGCAGGTGGTCGTGATGTTCCACTGCGGCAGCCGCGGCTTCGGACACCAGGTGGCGACGGATTACCTCGACGTCTTCCTGCGCGCGATGCCAGGGAAGTTCGGATTGCAGATCATCGACCGCGAGCTCGCCTGCGCGCCCTTCCATTCCGAGGAAGGGCAGGCCTACTTCGCAGCCATGGCCTGTGCGGCGAACATGGCCTTCGCGAACCGTCAGGTGATTCTGCACCGCATTCGCGAGGTCTTGTCCGACGTGTTCGGGCGCTCCGCCGAAGAGCTCGGGCTCGAGATGGTCTACGACGTGGCGCACAACACCGCGAAGCTCGAGCGCCACCGCGTCGACGGCGTCGAGCGCGAGCTGCTCGTGCATCGCAAGGGCGCGACGCGCGCCTTTCCGCCCGGGCATCCGGAGCTGCCCGCGGCCTACCGCGAGACGGGCCAGCCCGTGATCATCGGCGGCAGCATGGAGACCGGCTCCTATCTGCTCGCCGGCGTCGAGAGCGGCGCGAAGAGCTTCTACAGCACGGCGCACGGGAGTGGCCGCACCATGAGCCGCACGCGCGCCCGCAAGCTCGTGCGCGGCAGGCGGCTGCGCGACCAGATGGCAGCGCGCGGCATCATCGTGCGCGCGGCATCGATGAGCGGGCTCGCCGAGGAGGCGGGCTTCGCGTACAAGTCGGTCGACGAGGTCGCCGAGGCGACCGAGCTCGCGGGGCTTTCACGGCGCGTCGCGCGTCTCGTGCCGGTGGGCAACGTCAAGGGATGAGCGCCGGTGGAAGCTTCTGCTTCGTCGAGGGGGCGACGAGCGATCTCGCGTTCACGGCGTCGGGCCGCTCGCTCGCGGAGGTGTTCCACGCGGCCGCCGAGGCGCTGCTCGCCGCGACGGTCGAGCGGCCGGAGGCCGTCGAGCCGAAGCTCGTGCGCTCGCTCCACCTCACGGATACCGACCGCGAGCTGCTGCTGCTGCGCTTCCTCAACGAGCTGATCTACCTGCGGGACGCCGAGGGCCTCGTGCTGCGGCCCAGGCGCGTCGAGTACCGCGCGCAGGGCCGCATCGAGCTGAACGCGGAGCTCGCCGGCGAGGCGCTCGACCCGGCGCGCCACGGGCTCGCCTGCGATGTGAAGGCCGCCACGGCGCACGGGCTCGCGCTCGCGCGCGTCGGCGACGCCTGGCAGGCGAGCGTCACGCTGGACGTCTGAGCGTTTGATCCGGGAGCGCCTGCCGGCGGGGCCTGGGGCAGGGACTCGAGCAGCCATGCCTCAGCCTTCGGGTGCAAACCGTATTTGACAGAATCATTCTTATCGGACGTATCAATGTAGGGGCATAGTGAAAATGTCGGGTCTCTCCCAAGTAGAAATGTCGGGTTCTGGAGCCGCAGTCGGCTCGGGAGGCCGGCATGGGCGACGCGGAGACGCCGACGATGAGCGCCAAAGAGAGCGGAACTGACTCGAGGTACTCGGGGATTGGAGTCTAAGGCTCATTCGATCTGATCCGATATATCTTTCGACACGTTGGGCCCGCCGATGTGGCACCCCCCCTGCCACCTGATTCACTCCGGGCCGTAGCTACTCCATAGCGGGCGTTGCGCTCACATGACCCTTCGCCCGAGCACGGTTCTTCGCCTCGCCATCACGGGCACCATCGTCTACATCCTGGTCCGCTCGATCGATTTGAGCGCCGTTTGGGAGGTCCTCGCTTCCGCGAAGCCCGCTCCGCTCGTCCTCGCCCTCGCGCTATCGGCCGCCGACCGTCTCGTCATGTTCGGCAAGTGGCTTCCGCTCGTGCGTGCTCGCATCCCCGGTGTACGGCTGATCCCCGCAGCGCGCGTCTATCTTGCGTCCGGTCTGGCCCAGTTGCTGCTCCCGGCGACCGTCGGAGCGGACGCCATGCGAGCCGCCGCCGTGGGGCGAAGCCGCGGAGCCATTGCGGAAGCCGGGGCGTCCATCGTCGCAGAGCGGATGCTCGGCGTGCTGGCTTCGAGCATCATGAGCGCGGTGGCGCTCGCCTTTGCCGTGCGGGAAGGGTTGCCGCTGCGTTTCCTCGTTCCCTGGACGGCGTGCTCCGTCGGCGTGAGCGTGCTCGTCCTGCTGCTTCCGTTCAACCGGACCGTCTCGTCCACCGCGCGCCGCGTCACCCACGGAATTGCGGAAAACGCCCTGGTTCGTTTCGTCGGCCGGGTCGGAGCGGGATACGCCGCCTACCGGGAGAGACCCCGCCTGCTTCTCGTGGTGGGATTGTTGTCCGTCGTCGAGCAATGCATCCCGATCGCCATCATGGCGTCTGTCGCCTGGTCGGCCGGCATCCACGTCACGGTGCCCATGGTGTTCGTGACGATGCCGCTCGTCATGTTCGTGACCCGTCTGCCGATCTCCATGGGCGGTATCGGAGTCGGCGATGCGGCGATCGTCTACCTGCTGGGACTCTTCGGCATGGCGAATTCCGACGCGCTCGCCATCTCGATTCTGTGCCGCGTCGTGGATCTTCCCGCGATGGTCCTCCCGGGTCTGGTTCTCTGGGGTGATCTGGTGCGCCCGCAGGAACGAAGCCCTGATTGACCCCGGCTGACGACGCGTCGACGGACGGCGGTGCCCAGACACATGTTGAGCGTGCTCATCGGCGGTCGGCCATAACCTCCTTCCCTGGGTGACGATTATGCGCATCGCCATCATGATGCGGGCGATCGATCAGGACAGCGGGCTCCGTTCCTACGTCGAGGGGCTCGTGGACGAGATGCTCCGCCTCGACCGTTCGAACACGTACATCCTGCTCTATCGAACCCCGAAGTCCCTGGGCCGGTTCTCCGGCGTCTCCAACGTCAGCGAGCGCCTCATCCGTGCCCCCCACAAGTTTCTTTGGGATCAGGTGGCCGTTCCCTGGATCGCGTGGAGGGAGCGTGCCGACGTGATCTTCAACCCGAAGTTCAGCGTGCCGCTCGTCAGCTCGTGTCCCGTGACGATGGGGATCCAACCTCCCGATTGGTTTGCGTGGCGGCAGCACTACGAGTGGTTCGACGCTTTCTACATGCGTCGGATGCTCCCGTTCTACATCCGGAAGTGCGCGTATCTCTTTCCCATGTCGCAATTCAATCTCGACGAGACGAAGAAGTACATCCCTCATGCATATTCCAACGCCACCGTCACCTACACGGCACCCGCCAAGCACATTCGCAAGGTCGATGATGCGAGCGCCCTCGCCGCCTTTCGTAGCAAGTACCACCTTCCCGAACAGCTGATCCTGGGGCTGGCGCGCGTCGGACACGTGGGTCTGGACTCGTCGCAGTCCTTCTATGAGGGGAAGAACGTCGACGCGACCGTGAAGGCCTTCATTCAGTGTCGGGATCAGATCCCGCACGACCTGGTCCTGACTGGATTCCGCGTGAGGGAGTATCTCGAATACAAAGGGTTCCGCGGCAGCGACTTCGACCGGATCCACATCGTGGGTTTCCTCCCGTACGAGGAAATCCCCTACGTCTACAGCGTGGCGGACGTGGTCGTCATCCCGTCCTTCTACGAGGGCACGTCGATCACGCTGATGGAGGCGATGGCCTGCGGCTGCTGCGTGATCGCCTCTCAGGGAGGTGCCTGCCCGGAGATCGCAGGCGGGGCGGCCTTGCTGGGCGACCCCCATGATCCAGCCGACTTCGCGTCGAAGATCGTTCAGGTCGCGACGGATCCGAGCCTGCGCGCGTCGATGAAGGCGAAGAGCCTCGAACGGGCCAAGTTCTTCACCTGGGAACGCTGCGCCCGCCTCACGCTCGAAGGGCTCGAGAAGGCCGCCGGCAGCAGCCTGAGGCGCCATGCGAAATCCCGACCGCCCGGAGCTTGGAATCCCGGCAAAACGGCGTCCGAAGATCGCTCGTGATCTCAAGATCCAGGGACGATGGACGCCATCAAAGGTTTGAAGAACTGCTGCTCTACGGATTGCCAGAAATCGTCGCGGGGTTCCCCGCGTGAGACGCCAAACAGTACGGCGACCAGTCGCTGACTCGGAACGACCAGGACGAGTTGATCTTCATTGCCGACGGCGATCGCCGCATCTTCCGGTAGGGACGAGAAGAAGCCGTTGGAATTCACCAACCAGCCGAGGCCGACCAGTGGCTCTGTCGCTCCCACGGCGGGACTCGGCGGTGAATTCGCATAGCTGAGAGCGCGGTGCACCCACCCCGGGTCGATGAGCTGTCGGCCGTTCCACTCACCGTTGTGGACGAAAAGTTCGCCGACTCGAGCCACGGCTCGCGCGGTGTAGCCAGCCCCGCTGCCGATTGCATACAGGGTCATTCCGTCGACTGGGTAGGCTGCCCCATAGCTGATGCCCCAGGCATTCGAGGGGATGCCGAGCGGTTTCATGATGCGATCATGCAAAAAGGACTTCAAGTCCGGGTGGTCTGCCGAGTCCTTGAGAGCGGTACCCAGTACGTAGGCAAGAACGTAATAGCCGACACCGCTATAGGAGTGCCGGGTCCCGGGCTCGAACAAGATCGGCGCTGTGTCGAGGGCGAGCCGGAACCGCTGGTCGGGGTTGTGCAGATACACGTCCTTCCAGCCGCTTTGAACCTTGGTGAAATTCACGTCATCGATGCCTGACGAGTGGCTCGCGAGCTGTCGAATCGTGATTCTGCTCTTCCAAGGGTCCCGCTCCCAACTGGACACGTATTGGGCGACTCGATCGTCGAGCCCAATCCTGTTTTCGGTCAAAGCCGTGAGGAGTATCGCACTCCCCACGACCCCTTTGGCCGCGGCCGCCAGTCCATGCGCTTCATTCGGGCCATGTCCCTCCGCATACCATTCGAGAGCGATCCAATCATCCCGCGCAACGATGAAGCTGACGGTTCCTTGGGCCGCCAACGAAGTGCGAAGATTCTCGAGAGCTTCGCTTCTCAGGCCAACGTGTTCTGGAGTCGTTTCTTCCCAGTGAACACTTGGAAGCCCGAAATACACGATCAATCTGGAATAGAGGCCGGCGTACCCATCCTCCCGATACACAGCAACAGCTGTCTCGAGCTTGGACGGAAGCGACAACGCCGTCACTGACGCGATGACCAATGCGATCGCCACGCACGCGCCCAACACCGTCATCCGCCGCGTGCTCTTCACGAAAAAAGCCGCCTCCTTCCGCGCTGTCGTGTCTTCATCCCGCCCGCCATCTTCAGCGCATCGAGCACGAGCTTGGTACGGCGACTTTGCCGCAAGCGCTCAGCGCCGCCAGTTGCCCCTCGAGAGGTGGCTTGCTCGAGATCCAGCATCGGGCCGCCAGGCGAGCACGGACGTCACACCTATCGGACATAATGATGTTGGCTCCACCTGCAAATCTCGAGTTCGTCTCGAGTGGAAATCTCGGGGGCAGGTCGACCGCCTGTACCGGGCGCTGGGCCAGCAGGGCGCGGCCGGACTCGCCTCGCACGAGTGCGGGCGGCCGACCAGCGTACCGGGCATTCTCCCGCCCGAGGTCGACGCATTGCTCGAACGTCTCGACCCGGCCGTCTGGCGACCCGAGGAGCTGATCCTCCTCGCCTGCGCACGCCCGCCGGACGATCCGGAAGCCGCCGCCGTGCTCCGCTCGCTGCATGCTGAGGAGGTGGACTGGACGCGCCTCGCGGAGCTCGCCCTTGCGCACCGGGCGACGCCGCTCGTGCTCCGGGGTTTTGGGATGCTCGCGACCAGCAGGGTCCCAGCGGAGATCATGGAAGCGCTCCGCAGCCACGTGGAGGCGCATCGGGAGCGGTCTCGCCGGCTGGTGCGTGAGCTCTTCGACCTCCTCGATGCCCTCTCCGCGCGAGGCGTGCGCGTCGTGCCGTTCAAGGGGCCGGCCCTGGCCGAGCGGGCCTACGGAGATGAGAGTCTGCGTCTCGCCGGCGATCTCGATCTGCTGGTGCCGAAACCGGAGATTCCGGTGGTGTGCGCGGAGCTCACGGCGCGCGGTTACCAGGAAGCCAGCGAAGCCACGGTGGGCCGGCCGCTCTCGAAGGCGGAGCATGCCTGGTACCGGAGCTACCAGTGCGAGTATCTGTTCGTGCGCGAGCGGGACTCGATCGCGGTCGAGCCCCACTGGGCGATTGCGCCTCGTACGCTCGCCGTGCCGCTCGACACCGCCGGGCTTCTCGCTCGCGCAACGCCTTTCCCGCTCCGGGGCCGGAGCGTTCTGGGCCTCGCCACACCGGACCTCGTCCTCGTGCTCTGCGTACACGCATCGAAGCACGAGTGGACCGAGCTGCGCTCGGTCACCGACCTGGCGGGGCTCCTCGTGCGGGAGCGCGGGATCGACTGGCCGCTTCTCCTCACGCGGGCGCGGGAGCAGGGCTGCCTGCGCATGCTGCTGCTCGGCCTCGCCCTTGCGGAGCGCGTGGCGGGTGCCCGGCTCGCGCCCGAAGCAGCTGCCGCCCTCGCCGCGGAGCCCGCCGCAGAACGCCTGGCGGCCGAGGTGATCGCTCGACTTTTTCGCGAGGACTACCGAGTTCCCTCGATCTTCCGGCTTTCCCGCTTCCGTCGGCGCATGCGCGAGCGCCGCGGGGACCGGATCCGCTACGTCCTCCGGACGCTCTTTACCCCCACCATCGAGGACGTGACGTTGGTGTCGCTGCCTCCCGCCCTGCACTTCCTCTACTACCCTTTGAAGCTCCTCGTGGACTACGCCGTGCTTCCGGTGCGGCGGCGACTTCGTTGAACCCTCACGCGGGCCGTCCGATGAGCGCCCGAAGCGCGCGCACGCCCTCGGGGAGGGACGCGAGAACGAGCTCATAGGTCTCGGCGGCGCGCAGCAAGGCGACCAGGCGCTCGACGCTATCCGGTGTCAACCACTCCGGAAGCGAGAGACAGCAGGCGAGCAGGCGCTCCAGGGCTTCTGGCTTCGAGACAGCCCGCAGCTGGGTCTCGACGCCGGGCGTGTAGCGGGGGAACACGATCCAATTCAGCGGGTGCGTAGCAGCGACTGCCGCGAGTGCGCTCTCCGGCGGTGCGAGGTAACGCACCTGCTTGCCATCCTCGCGACGGTGCAGTGGCAAGCCGGCAAGGCCGGGGTAGAGCGGCTCGAGAACGTCGACCGCGCCGGTCTTCACGGTGAGGGCAAGAGGCACGGCGCGGATCGCGAGCGGGATGCCTTCGAGAAGCGCCAGCTCGTCCGATAGGTAGCCGAGCCCGCTTGCCACGAGACCGGCCGTGAGCGTCGACTTACCGCTCCCCGGCGGCCCTGGGAGCAGCATGCACGCCTCGCCCGCGAGCACCGCGCCGGCGTGGATCTGCATGAAGTAGTCGTGGCGATCGACCACCCGGACGCGGAGGTGAGCCTTCAGCAGCGGCGCCATTTCCGCGGGCTCGGTGCAGCGAGCAACCACGGCGCCGTCCTCGAGGAGGACGAGGCCGCCGGCGACGCGCGCAATCTCGAGCTCGAGGTCGTGCGACTCTGCGCCGCGGGCCTCGAGGTGGGTGAGCACCGGCTCGACGAGCGCCGCTACGCGGGGCTCCGTGACGCGAAGCGCGAAGGTGGTTCCGAGCAGCCGATAGCGGCGCGCCGGCTCTACCCGGTCCCGACGCGCGATCCGCTGCGGTGTCGGCCCTGGGGGTCGCGGTGGCCGGCGTCCGCGCGGCGGCGGAACGGCCGCGCTCCCGCCATCCGTTGAAGACGTGAGCCAGCCGCGTCCGATCCACTGCTGGACGAGATCCGCCGCGAGTTCGTAGGCGTCAGCCTGCGGAAGGGCGGCGACGCGTGCGAAAGCGGACGCGGCCTCCCTGGCGTCGAGACCCTCCTCGAGACAGCACCAGATGTAGGCGGCGGCTGTGTTGAAGCCGTGCAGCTCCTGGGCGCTGTCGCAGAAGAGGACACCGCCGTCCTCGAGCATGTAGAAGCAGACATCAGGCGAGGGCCGGAGGCTCGACGCGGCGGGCGCGAGTGCCACGCCAACTCCCGGGGACTTGAGGCCCTGCTAACCGCGTGACGAAGAGACGATCCTGGAACCGCTAGCGCCGGTGGAAGAAATTGCTGATCCAGCTATGGAACCAATCGTTCGTCTGGTAGTGCGACGGGTAGACCGGTATTTCATGGTCTGTTCCACCATTGCCATACGGGTTCGTGCTGGTAGCGGATGCAGCCGAGGCTCGCAGCAGGAGGGCAACGGCGGGCGCCGTAATCGCGATCTTGCCGGCCGTCTTGATGAAATCGCGGCGAGCAACGTTCGACACAACCTCGTGTTGCTCTGCTTCCGCTCGTTCGTCCTTCATCTGCTGCTCCTTTCGCCAATCATGAGTGACCCACTATGCACAGGTGGTTTCCGTCCGTGTGGCGAATCACGCCCACCAGTGCTGATGGAGGTATAACACGCATAAAACCGCGAAATCAAGAGAATAAATCGTACATCCCCGCGGGGTAACATGGCACGGGCTTCAGCAGGCTGCCGCGGATGACCGAGACGAGATCGGCTGCGCCCTACCCGTCCCCGGCCGCCAATGGAGCCACGAGGCGCCCCAGCCAACCCCGCCCACGCCCGCCAGAGCACTCGAGGCACACCGAGAACGCGTCGGAGCGAGGAACACAATTCCTCAGCCGCCCTCCGTCGAACGCGGAGCCATCAGCAGCCGGAAGGGCGCCGGCTCCAGTCTGCGCCAGAAATCGCCTGGATGCCCTCTTTTCCGGGCAACTGATCTACCGGCGCCGAAATCACCGCCATCTGAATCCGCGGCTCGGGCTGCTCGAACCCGGCTGCCCGCCTCGCACCACGAGCAATGCCCTGCACCCGCCGTATCGATCCGCCGCCCGAGGGCGTCTTGAGCCGAAGCCCCGCGCACCGGGTGGTAGAGTGGTGCCGCTGCGCAACGCGATGCCGAAGCCGCCGGTGGTTCAGGAGCAGGTGTGCGAGTTTGCGGGCTTGAGAGCGTTCTGCTGATCGCGCTTGCATTTGCGAGCGCGGCGGCGAACGCGCAGCCGTTCCAGCTCGGTGGCGATGCGCGAGTCGACCCCCTGGATTTCGAGCTCACGACGTTCGCGGGAGGGCTCGACTTCCCGATCGGCATGGCCGTCCTGCAGGACGGCTCGCTGCTGGTGGGCGTCAACACGCCGCCTCCGGGCGGGAACGTCTTCGGAGCTTCGGGCGCGTTGCTGCGGCTCGTGGATGCAGACCACAACGGCATTGCGGACGGCGCGGGCGCGCTGCTCTACAGCCATCTTCCTGGCTTCACCACCGCGGTTCGTCTCGCGGGAAACCTCGTCTTCGTCGCGAGCGGATCGTGTGTGATTTCCGTCCTTCGCCAGGGAGCGACACCGGCTTCCCCGCTCGTGCTCGCCGGCAGCCTGAGCCTGAGCTTTCCGTTGGGTTGGAGTCACAACACCTCGAACCTCACCGTGAGGAGTGCGCCGGGCCAGCCCGGGCGCTACGAGGTCTATTTCAACATCGGATCGAAGGCGAACAACCTCGCCTCCGCGGAATTGATTCCGATCAGCGGTCTCGTCGTCGCGAACGCGAATGCGGATTCGCTGTATCGGGTGATCATCGACGACACCGGTCCTTCGCTCGCCGCGAGCGGTCTCGAGCGCATCGCATCGGGTTTGCGCAACGCGTTCGGCAGCGCCTTCGAGCCCGCGACCGGCGACCTCTACGTCCAGGACAACGGCATCGACGGGTTGATCGACCCCAACGAGCCCCTCAGCGCGGACGAGTTGAACCGGATCCCCGCGGCTTCGATCGGCGGCGCCGTCGAGCACTTCGGGTTTCCAGCGCGCTACGTCGAGTACCGCACGGGAACCCTGGTCGGAAGCGGTGGCATCGATCCCGCAATCGCGTTTCAACCCGTGCCGATGCCGGGCGGCGCCGAGAGCGAAGGGGCTGCAGATGTGGTCTTCGCTCCGGCTCGATTTCCGGTCGGGCTGCGCGAAGGCGTCTTCATCGGATTTCACGGTCGGTTTTCGAGCGTCGGTCTCGCCAACGAAGAGAATCCGCTGGTGTACGTCGATCTCGCAGGGTCGAAGTACTTCCACATCATCGAGAACGACGAGCCGAACATCGGGCATCTGGATACGCTCGCGGTGAGCGAGGATTCGCTCTTCGTCGCCGATTTCAGCAACGCCAGCGGCCTCTCGACCGCGGGCTCCGGCGCCATCTACCGGATTCGCGCGCTTCCGAGCGCGGTTCCCGCCCTGCCCTTCGCGGGCCTCGCACTGCTGATCGGCGTGCTGACCTTCGCGGGTGCGGCGCTTCTTCCGCATCCCCCCGGCCGTTGAGGCGCTCGATCGGATCGTCCCGCTGCGGGACGGTGGCGGGCGAGTCGGTTCCGAAACGCGCGCGGAGGGGGCGGCTACCTGGAGGACGCGACGCCGGTCCACTCGGGAACATCGTTGTGGATTGCGTCGGACGCGCCTGGATAGAAGCCGGACAGGAAGGCTCGCCTCCCCGTCAGCTCGTCGAAGAGGCTCGCGCCGTAACGCTCGCGCACTGCGTCGCGATCGTAGCCCGCGAGGATGAGCACCGTGGAGAAGAGCGCGAAGTGAGAGGCGCGCCCGAAGTTCTTCACCAGGTTCGGCTGCGCCATCCTCTCGACGGCCGCTGTCGAATCGCCGAACGGCATCAACCAGATCGGAACGAGTCCCATCGGCAGGGTCGCGATGATGGATCCGTGAGTCGCCATCTCGCCGTTCTCTCGCAGGGCCTGACCGTGATCCGAGGTGTACACCACGGTGCCGTTCAGGCCTTCGATCTCGCGAAGCAGCGTGCGGAAGAAGCCGTCGACCGCCCAGCGGACCGCCGTGTAGTACTCGAGCCGCAGCTTCCCGACCTCGTCGGCGGCAATGGCTTTGACGTCGATCTGCTTACCTGACAGGGGCGCCGGCGGGCGAAGGTTCCCGGGGTACGAACCTCCGTAGGGGAAGTGCGCCCCGCTCTTGACGACGTAGAAGAACGTCGGCTCGCCCCTTCGCTCCCGGGCGATCCTACCGATCAGGTTCGCGATCTTCTGGTCGATCTCCCAGCGCTCGATTCCGGGAAATTCGCTGCGAATCTGATCGTAGCGATCGATGAACTCGAAGTCGGTCCCGCGCATGTAGTTTTGCAGACGCGAGCCCTTGAGCTGCCCGTCGATGTAGACCGTCGAGTATCCTGCCGACCGGGCGTATTGGAAGATGTTCGGTCGCTTGTAGAGGCTGGTTCCGTTTGCCTGCTCGATCTCGTCGAGGCCGAAACCGGTTTGCAGCAGGATGTGCGTCCCCGCCGAAGCATTGGTCATCGAGCTCGCGACACCATAGTTGAGCAGACGATTCCCGATCGACGACAAGAACGGGGTCGTGTCGAATTCGAAACCATTCACGCCGAGGACGTCGCCCCGGACGCTCTCGTCTACGACGTAGATCAAGAGCTCCTGTCGGCGGTCGACATGGCTCACGATCTCGACCGGGTCGCGCTTGCCCCGATAGATCGGCATCCGCGCGGCCTCGTAGAACTGGAAGGGCACCTTGGCCGCGATGGGGAAGTAGTTGACCGCGGCGCCCGAGTTCGCGGTCGCGATGTAGAGCGCCGACAAACCGATGACCGGCGTGACCGATGCCCATGCCGATCCGATGCGTGGAGCAATCCATTGGACGACCGCTGCGAGAATCGAGGTGTAGGCGAGCGCGTGCAGCCCGGAGTTCGCGATCATCGGCAGGAAAGCGCTGAGGGCGTCTTCCGTCGCGCCCGGTCGAGAAATCTCGATCAGGATCGTATTCGCGTCGCCGACCTCGAAGCCCAACCACGAGTTGAAGCCGTCGCCGGTCGTGTTGAGCGCTTCGTATGCGATGAAGATCCAGAAGCACACAAAGACATTCGTGATCCCAATTGCACGAATCGAAAGGCTGCGCGACGTGAGCATCGCGAAGACAGCCAGACTGAAGACGAGCTTGAAGACGAGAGGACGAGCGGCATTCTGAAGCGGGTCCGGGCGCGAGAAGCTCGCGATGTAGTCTCCGATGCCCTGGGCGATGTAGATGTCGACCGCGACGAACACCGCAAAGGCGAGCCCGATGCGAACGAGCCAGCGCAGCGCTTCATGCGGAGCCGGCAGACGTACCGGTAGCGATGCCTTCTGGAGCAGGCTCATCGACATCACATCGGCGAACTTGCGGCAATTGTGAAGAGTTCTTGCGCTTCGAGATTCGCGGTCGGGCGCCGGAGCGTGCCGGCGCCGCGTCCGCGGCTGCGCCGTTCGCCCAGAGGGCGTGCGGCCGGGAGGCGGCGGGAAGGGCGCGGTTCCCAGCCGCGGGCATCGATGAGTCAGAATCCCTAAGCTCCGCGACCTTGGGCGGCAGGCAGGCGGCCGGGAGCAACAGGACGATCCGCGGGCGGAGCTTCACGCTCCTTCCGGAGCGATTCTGTATCCAGAGGCTGCCCGCCGACGCCCAGCTCGATCTCGGACGCTTCCACGAAGCCTCCTGGTACTCGATCACGCGGACGCAGGACGAGGTGTCCGTCGTGGCGCCCGAGGCTGTCGACGTCGGCGCGGTCGAGCGCGAGCCGGGCTGGTCCTGCCTGCAGCTCGAAGGCCCGCTGGATCTCGGGATGGTGGGCGTACTTGCCGGTATCTTGCGTGTTCTCGCGGACGCAGGCGTCAGCATCTTCAGCGTCTCGACCTTCGACACCGACTACGTCCTGCTCAAGAGCGTCGATCTCGCGCGCGCCCTGGCGGCGCTCAGGGCTGCCGGTGCACTCGTGAAGGAAGCCTGAAGGGCCGATATCCCGTGGATGCCGCGCGCGCTCGAGCGGCCGACCTCGGTGCTTTGCGATGCCGCGGAGATGTGGCGGTTCGCGCACCGCGTCGGCCTCGCAACACAGCTCAAGGCCCTCCACCGTCCCCGTCTGGCGCCCTACCTGCGCGCCGCTGGCGTCGACTGGTGCCTGATTGCGGCGGCGACCTGGGCGACGCTGACCCTGGGCTGGGCCATGGTTCCGCTGGCCCTGCTCGTGATCGGCAACCGGCAGCGGGCGCTCGGAAACCTGCTGCACGACGCCTCGCACTGGAGCATGGACTCCGACCGCCGGCGCTCGACTCTCGTGTCAAACCTTTTGTTCTGCTGGCCGCTCTGCGTCTCGATGCCCCTCTATCGCCGGGACCACGAACATCACCACCGCTACCTCGGGGACCCTCGGCGCGACCCCGACTTCATCCATGACGAGGCCCGGCTCTCGCTCGGCTGGAGCTCCGTGTGGCTCGATCAGCTGCTCTCGCCGTCCATGTTCCGGAACGCGGTGCTCGCCCACCTCGGACGCATGGACGCAGCCTGCCTGGCGGCCGTGGCCGCCTGGTGGAGCATCGTGTTGACGCTGATCGGTCTCTCGACGAGCGCGGGCACGGCGCTCGCCTGCCTCGCGCTCTGGGTCGGCGCGCGGGCCAGCGTCTTCCACGCGATCACGGCGTTTCGCGAGATCTCGGATCACGTGGGCCTCGATACCCGAAGCCTGATCGGCTTCAGTCGCAACCACGCGTTCCACGGTGCGCTCGGCGAGCTCTTCCATCCCCACCACAATGGCTACCACCTGGTCCACCATCTGATGCCCGGCGTCCCCTTCCACGCGCTGCCACGCGCGCACGCCGTGCTGCAGCGCTGGCCGAGGTACGCGGAGGGCGAGCACTGTGCGGCGTACTTCTCGGGACGCTCGAGCGCGGTGCACTCCTGGGTACGGCGCTGGATGCCGAAGGGAACGCTGGGCGCTAGCCCGAGCGTCGGGACTCCTCGATCACCGAGGTGATCTCGTCGACCGAGCCGAGCCGCTGCGGGTCGAACTCGACCTTGTCGAAGTCCACGTCGAAGGTCGATTCCAGGAACTCGACGAGCTTCACGATGGCGAGCGAATCGAGCCGGCCGGTCTCGATCAGCGCCTCGGCGTCGTCGAAGGCCGCGTGATCGTCGTGCTCGCGGAGCAGCTCGCCCAGGTACTCACGGATCCTTCATCCGATCCATCGCGCCACCCCCAGGACTTGCAGCAGGAACTCGAAGTGCCGGCCCAGCGCCGCATGGCGCCCCGTGCCGTCGAAGAACGATAGGAAGCAGAAGAAAACGGCGACGCCCAGCGCCGGCAGGAAATGTCCGCGTAGCCATCCTGCATCGGCCGCGGGCTTCCGTCCGCGGAGCTGGGAAAGCACGATGCCGCCGGCCAGCACCGCGCAGTAGAACGCGTAGGTCTGCGAGCGAACCAGCGCCTCGAGCAAACCCAGCTCGGCGATGCGGTGATTGTCGCGCACGAAGTGGTAGAAGAAGTTGCCCACGCCGGCGGCCATGAAGGTGGCAAAGGCGACGCGCAGCCTGGGGCGCCGCTTGAACCAGCGGAGATACGTCGGGTAGAAATAGACGTCGACGAGGATCTCCTTGAAGTAGTAGTAGAAGCGGTTCCAGAACTCGGCGATCGAACGCGACGACAGCGGACGACAGGTGTTTCGCAGCAGGCGGAAGCCGGCGAGCCGCGCCGTCGCGATGACCACGTGTCCCCAGATCGCGATGCCCAGGAGCTGCTCCGGGAAGTTCGCGACGACGCTCAGCAACCCCAACGCGGGCGCCTCGCCGGTGTCGAGGAAGGACTCGAATGCGCTGCCGAGCGGCGGGATGCCGAGTCCCGTGTAGGCGACGCGCCGGAAGCCTCGCAGCACGAGCTCGAGCACGAGGGCCCACACGATCAGCTTGAGGCCCTTCAGCTGCGTCACGGCGAGGTCGTCCGCGGTCGCCGGCTCGACCCGGCTCCAGTTGTGCGCGCCCTTCCCGTAGGGCACCGGCGATGAGCCGAAAAAGGGATGGAAGGTCGCGAGATGCAGCATCAGCGGCTGAGGCGCTCGGTGGCGCTGATCCATCAGCGCGTAGGCCAGAAACCAGAAGTAGGCCGAGAACACGGCGAGAATGCTCCACGTCAGCACTGCCGGAACGCCCTGCAGCGCGTGCGAAGTCGCGAGTGCCAGCAGACCGAGGTAGACAGCGTGCTGCGCGAGCACCGGACGCCGTAGCAACGCGTGGTCGCGAAAGCGTCGGGCGAAATAAAGCGTGGCTGCCGCCAGCGGCATGAAGACGAGCAGCGTGCCCGCGCGCAGCCAGCCGAGCCGGAGGCTCGCGTCGAGGGACTCCTGCCGCAGCACCGCGCCGACGGCGTCGAACTGGAACCACTCCGGGCCGAGCACCAGCAGCGCGCCCGTGCAGACGAGTGCGGCCTCACGCCGCCGGGGGCCGGCCAGGGCGACGCCACAGGCCGCGAGCGTCGTCGCGAGCCAGAGTTGGCCGCCGAGCGTGTGCATCAGCGCCCCGAAGAGGGCGAACAGGACCAGCTTGCCAGGCCAGGTCTGCACGAAGGCGACGAGCGCCGGGTACGTCTCGATCGACGGCAGCCGCCACACGAGCGCAGAGGCGCTCGATCGCCAGCGGTCTGCCGAGCGCAACGTCGCGCGGCGCAAGGGCGTGTGCAGCGGCTCAGCCTGATCCACCGGGTGTCTCCTCCCCGGCCGCCAGCCGAGCGATCAACGCGCGTCGGTCGAGCTTGCCCGTGCTGCCGAGGGGAAGTGCTGCCATGGCGTGGATCGCCGCGGGCACCATGTGCGATGGCAGCCGGCGCCGCAGGGCCGCCCGAATGCGCACCGGTGGGAGCGCGCTGCCCGCGACGAAGCCGACGATGGCGCGCGCCACGCCGTGCTCGATCGGCCAGGCGACCGCGGCAACCTGATCGGAACCGGCTGCGCTGCGCAGGTGCGCCTCGACGTCCTCGAGCTCGACCCGGTGGCCGGAGATCTTGATCTGGTTGTCGATGCGACCGAGGTGGTGAAACACGCCCAGCGCATCCTGTAGCGCGAGATCCCCGGTCAGATACCAACGCTTTCCGTCGATCACCGGGAAGCGCTCGGCCGTGAGCTCGGGCGCATGGAGATAGCCGCGGCTCAGCTGGCTACCGGCAATCGCGAGCTCGCCGGTTTCGCCCGCGGGCAGCGCGCAGCGATCCAGCCCGAGCACCGCGAGCTCCGTTCCGGGGTGCGGATGCCCGATCGCGAGGATATCGCGCCCCGGCGTGAGGATCGGCGTGCCGCCGGGCTCGACGCGCTGCCCGGCGCAGTCGACAGTCGCCTCGGTCGGTCCATAGAGATTGTCGACGACGCTGTTCGGTGCAGCGGCCTGCCACGCCAGCACCGACGCGAGAGCCAGGGGCTCGCCTCCGAACGACGTGTAGCGAAGGCTCGGCAGCGAGCTGGGTGCCAGTGAGCGCGTGTCGCGCATCCAGGCGATCGCCGCCGGCGCCGAGCCCCAGATCGTGAGACGCCGCTCGCGGATGAAGCGCGCGGGCGACATCGTCGCTACCGCCGGCACCACGTGGAGGGACGCTCCGGTCTGCAACGGCAGGAAGATCTCGCCGAGCGAGGGGTCGAAGCTGAGCTCGGTGAACTGCGATGCGCGATCATCCGGCGTCAGCGCCTTGCGGCGCCCCAACGCGGCGAGATAGGCCGCGACCGAGGCGGCCGTCACCATCACGCCCTTCGGCACGCCCGTCGTGCCCGAGGTGAAGATCACGTAGGCGAGGTCCGCGCTGGACATCGGCGCGGGCTCGGGAAAGTCGCGTCCGTCGGGGAGCGAGTCGAGGCTCAGCAGCGTCGGGCCCGATGCGCGGAGCCCGACCGCTTCGACGGCGGCGCCCGGTAGAAGCAGTCGCTTCAGCGCAGCGAGCACGCCGGGTGTGAGCTGATCGAGGCCATTCTCGTCGACGATCACGGCAGCGAGGTCGACGAGGGCGAGCGTCGCCGCGAGTCGCGCTTCCGGCCAGCGCAGCCCCAGCGGCACCCACGCCGCGCCGCTCCAGGCGACGCCGAG
Source organism: uncultured delta proteobacterium (assembly GCA_963785985.1). Classification (GTDB taxonomy): domain Bacteria; phylum Myxococcota_A; class UBA9160; order UBA9160; family SMWR01; genus DATBRV01. Next base: position 71,158 of record CAWAXD010000010.1, read on the forward strand.
CACGGCCTCTACCGCGATCCGACTGCGGGAGGCAAGGATGCCCACGTGGCTGCCGCGGCCGATCCCCGCGTCGCGCAGAGCCGCGCCCAGACGTAGCGCGCGCTCGACCAGCTCGGCGTAGCGGAGCTCCAACCCGTCCGCCGCCAGGGCCAGCCGCTCGGGCGTGCGCAAGCTCTGCTCGTACACGGGTTGGGCAGGGTTCCAGGTCATGCGCCTCTCGCGGCGGATCGCGTCCGACTCGAGCTCAAGCCAGTAGGATCGGTCGCCCGCAGCGAGTTCTTCATCGAAGGAGCGAGGCCCCTGGGGTAACCCACCTACGCTCGGCTGAGCTCAACGCGCCGTGCCCCGTCGAGCGAGTGCCCTCTCTCGCCAGCGGGCAGCCGGCTGGTCGCCTGCGCAATCGCCGATGAGATCGTGTCTCGATCGTGCCGGCCCCGGGCGACCGTCGACCCCCGCGAGCGACCCGCGTCAGGCCGCCGTGTTCCGGGTCGCCGGCACCTCTGCGGGCTTGACGCAGCGCACGATCACGTTGGTGCGCAGCACCTCGAGGCGCTGCGTCATGCTTGGGCGGATCCAGAGCAACGCGAAGAACACGAGCGGCGGGATCCTCACGAATTGCCCCGCCGACGGGATCAGCCGAATCTCGCGACGAATGGCACGATGCCTTCGCATCGCTCGCGACGATTGCGCTCAGACGCGAGCTTCGAGAAAAATTGGCGAGATCTGCGTGCGAGGCGCGCAGTTCCCGAGAAGCGCCGCGCCGACGCTTGCACGCATGGGCATTCCGATCGGGGCGGACGTGATCCGCATGAAGGCCGGCGCGCTCGCACTACTGCCCGGTCTCGGCCTCGCCTTCGCCGAGACGGAACTCGACCCGTCTGCGCGCCCGCCGACCGCGGCGCTGGTCGAAATCGGCACTTGTGTGTTTCGCTTCGCGTTCTGGATCGCCTACGCGGAGTCGCGTTCGGTCTCGTCTTTCGGGCTCAGGAACTTCTCGAGCGTCGCGAAGATCCTCGGCCGCTCGGCGGGATCGAACCACTGCGCTTCGCGCACGCCGCGCCACCAGGTGCGCTGACGCCGCGCGAAGCGGCGGGTGTCGCGTTGCATTGCCACGAGCGCATTGCGCAGCGTGTCCGACCCCTGCACGACGGGCAGCATGTGCCGGTAGCCGATCGCCTGCAGCGCCGGGAGCTCGGGGCCGTAGTGGCGATCGACGAGCGCGCGCACCTCGCGCAGCAGCCCCGCGTCGATCATGCGCGCGCATGCGGAATCGATGCGCCGGTCGAGGGGCTCGCGGCCGGGATCGAGCACGATCTGCAGCGCCCGGTAGGGGCGGTCGGCGCAGCGGTGGGACTGGCGCAGCCAGGCACTCGGCTGGCCCGTTTGCTCGACGATCTCGAGCGCGCGGATGATGCGGCGTGCGTCGTTCGGGTGGATGCGCGCCGCTGCTTCCGGGTCGACCCCGCGCAGGCGCTCGTGCAGCCGCTGCGGATCGCCCTGCGCGCGAGCGCGCGCGTCTTCGCGCTCGAGCCGGTCGCGCAACGCGGGATCCGCGGAGCCCGCGGCAAGCAAACCCTCCAGAAATACTCGAATGTAGAGGCCCGTTCCCCCTGCTACCACGACGATCTTTCCTCGCGCCTGGATGCCCGCCGCAGCCCGGCGCGCGTCGACGAGGTAGCGCCCCGCGTTGTAGTGCACGTCGGGCGTGACGATGTCGAGCAGGTGGTGCGGCACCTGCGCGCGCTGCTCCGCGCTGGGCTTCGCGGTTCCGATGTCCATGTAGCGGTAGACCTGCATCGAATCGGCGTTGACGATCTCGCCGCCCAGGCGCATCGCGATCTCGATTGCGAGCGCCGACTTGCCCGCCGACGTCGGTCCGCTGACCACGATCACGGGGGGCTTCTCGTTCTCGGTCGGGGGCGGAGCGGACGTCATGTGCGCGAAGTTACCGGAGTTGGGTGGCAGACCCTGGATCGACGTCCAGCGTGCTAGCGGCGCCCGAAGCGGCGCTCGATCTCGGCCAACTCGAAGGGTATTGCCACGGGTCGGCCGTGCGGGCAGGTGGGCGCCCACGGAATTGCGTCGAGTGCGTCGAGCAACGCGTGCTGCTCCGAGGGCGGCAGCGCCTCGCCCTTGCGCCGCGCCGCGTGGCAGGCGAGCGAGGCGAACAGCGCCTCGGAATCCCCCGCGCCGGGGGCCCTTGGGCCCTCCGCCTCGGGCGCGAGCCAGGCGTCGAGCAGGCTGCGCACCAGCGCCGTGGGATCGCGCTCCGAGAGCAGCGCGGGAACGGCGCGCACCAGCACGGTGTCCGCGCCGAAGGGCTCGAGCTCGAACCCGAACGCCGCCGCTTCCTCCGCCCGTTCGGAGAGCCGCGCGAGCTGGCCCGGCGGTGCGGCGAGCGTCACCGGGACGAGCAGCCGCTGACTCTCGATCGCCCGCTCGCGCCACCCGGCCCGCAGCCGCTCGTAGAGCACCCGTTCGTGGGCGGCGTGCTGATCGACGAGCAAGAGGCCGTCCTTCACCTCGAGCACGAGATAGGTGGCGAGGAGCGTTCCCAGCAGCCGGAGCTCGCCGAAGCGCAGAGGCGGCACGGGCGCGGTCGCGCTCGGCTCCGTGAGAGCCTCCGCGCTCGGCGCCGCCGGCGCGGCGAACAGCCAGTCGCCCGGCCGCTCCGCGACGCGTGGGGTCGGCGGCGGCGGCGCGGGCCCGGGGCCGGCGCTTGGCGACAGCCAGCGCCGGGTCTCGATCCCCGCCGCGACGCCGTGACGCATCAGGCGGTGCAACGCCGGCGGATCTGCGAAGCGGACCTCCCACTTCGCGGGGTGCACGTTCACGTCGACCGCCTCCGGCGGCAGGTCCACGAAGAGTACGCCCGCCGGGAAGCGACCGCGCGGCAGCCAGTCGCGGTAGACCTCGACCAGCGCATGTTGGAGCGTGCGATCGCGCACGGGACGCCGATTCACGTAGAGGTAGACCCCCGAGAGCGTCGGCCGATGGCGGTCCGGCCGCGAGACGAAGCCGGTGAGAGTCGCTGCTCCTTCGCGGTGCTCGACGCGAACGAACGCTGCCGCCTCCTCCTCGCCCAGCACGGCAGCGACCCGGTCGAGTGGAGCGCTCGCGGCGGGCCAGGCGAGCGCCGGGCGTCCTTCGCGCTGCACGTCGAAGTGTATGTCCGGTAGCGCGAGCGCGCAGCGTACGAGCCCGTCGGCGATGTGCCCCCACTCCGTCGTCGCCGTCTTGAGGAACTTGCGCCGCGCCGGCACCGACGCGAACAGGTCCGCGACCTCGACGCGGGTACCCTCCGGCGCGCCGACCGCGGCCGCGTGACGGACCTCGCCGGCTTCGACGCGCAGCTCGAAGCCTTCGGGCGCGCCGCGGGGGCGGGTTCGCAGGCGCAGCTGTGACACCGAAGCGATCGCCGGCAAGGCCTCGCCACGGAAGCCGTAGGTGCGGATACGCTGGAGATCCTCGATCGCCGCGAGCTTGCTCGTGGCGTGACGTTGGAGCGCGAGGCGGGCGTCCTTGGGGTCCATGCCGCAGCCGTCATCCGCGACGGCGATGAAGTCGCGCCCGCCACCACGGACCTCGATCCGGATCCGCGCCGCGCCCGAGTCGAGCGCGTTCTCGACCAGCTCCTTCACCACCGAAGCGGGTCGCTCGACCACCTCACCGGCGGCAATCTGATCGATCAGCGCCGCGGGCAGCCGTTGGATCCGCGCGCCCGGAATCGGTCCGTTGGCCTCGTCTCGCTCCACACTCCCCCCTTCGGGGCGAGTATCATGGCTGCGGGCATAGCGTCAACCGCGGCGCGCCGTGGGGCGCTTGGCACCCGCAATTTCGTTGACAAGTGCCCCGGTCTACCAATAGGTTTCGTCTGATTTTGCAGCTAGAACCGAGGGTGCGTCAGGATGAGCGAGACCGGCGTGCAACAAGACGGGACGGGCTTCGAGGCCTCGGGCGCAATCGAGCGCCCGATGGGACGGCGTCGCAGCGATCGCGTCGTCGGCGCCGGCCGCGCGACGCAGGAGATCATCGACCAGGCGATGGCGTTCGCGCGCTCCGACCGCCCGATCCTGATCAGCGGTCCGCCCGGCAGCGGCAAGCATCACCTGGCGCGGGCGATCCACGCCTGGAGCGCTCGCGCGGCACAGCCGTTCATCGCCATCTCCTGCGCAACGCAGCCCGCGGCGCCGCTCGGCCGCGAGCTGTTCGGCTGCGCCGCGGGCGCTCACGGGCAGCTCCCGGACGAGTCCGTGGGTGCGCTCGCGCGCGCGGCTGGCGGCACGCTGCTGCTCGACGCGATCGATCGCGCCCCCGAGCTCGTGCGCGAGATGCTGTTGAAGGCGCTCGCCGACGGACGCTTCCAGCGCGAGGGCGAAGACAGCTTCACGCCGCTGCGGGCGCGCGTGATCGCGACCTGCACCGCGCTGCCGAGCCGCTCGCCCTTCGGCGAAGTGGCGCATCACGTGATCCAGCTCGCGCCGCTCGCTGCGCGGCGCGAGGACGTGCTCCCGCTCGCGGCGCATTTCCTGCGCCTGTACTCCGACGAGGCGGGCGTGACGCCGATCGGCTTCACCGCCGAGGCGCGCACCGCACTGCTCGCAGAGCCGTGGCCAGGCAACGTTCGCGAGCTCGCGGAGCGCGTGCGGCAGGCGATCCGGCTCGCAGGAAGCGGCGCGATCTCGGCCGAGGCGCTGCTGCTCGCGGCGGATGGCGAGAACATCCCGTCGTTCAAGGAGGCGAAGCGCGCCTTCGAGACACGCTACGTCGTGGGGCTGTTGCGGCGCTGCGGGGGCAACATCAGTCGCGCCGCGCGGCTCGCGAAGAAGGACCGCAAGGACTTCTACGACGTAATCCGTCGCACCGGCATCGATCCCTCCGAGTTCCGGTAGCGGGAGCCTGCGCGTGCGCGTCGCGCTCGTGCAGATGACGTCCACGGACGACGTCTCGGCGAATCTCGCCGCCGCGCGCGACCTGGTGGAGGAGGCGGCCGCGCGCGGCGCGAGCCTCGTGGCGCTGCCGGAGAATTTCGCGTTCCTGCGTCGCGAGGGAGCTCCGATCGCGTGCGCCCAGGATCTCGAAGGCGAGATCGTGGGCTCGCTGCGCGCGCTCGCGCGCCGGCTCCGCGTGCGCCTGCTCGGCGGGACGTTCCCGGAGCTGGTGCCGCAGGATACGCGGGTGCACAACACCAGCGTGCTGATCTCGCCCGAAGGCGAGATCGAGGCCGTCTACCGCAAGCTGCACCTGTTCGACGTGGACCTCGCCGCGAGCGGGGGCGGCGTCTATCGCGAATCGGCCTTCGTCGCGCCAGGTCGGGAGGTGGTGGTCGCGCGGACGCCCGACGCCGTGATCGGGCTGTCGGTCTGCTACGACCTGCGATTCCCCGAGCTCTACCGCGCGCTCAGCGCGCGCGGCGCCCAGATCCTCGCGGTTCCGAGCGCCTTCACCCGCGAGACCGGCAAGGACCACTGGGAGGTGTTGTTGCGTGCGCGCGCGATCGAGAATCAGGCGTTCGTGCTCGCGCCGGCGCAGTGCGGGCGCCACAGCGAATCCCGCTCCAGCCACGGACGCTCGCTCATCGTCGATCCGTGGGGCCTGGTGCTCGCGCAGGGCGGCGACCAGCCCTGCGTGGTGCTGGCCGACTGCGATCTCGGCGAGCTCGCGCGCATCCGCGCAAGTCTTCCCGCCCTGGAGCACCGCCGGCTGTGAGTCCGGCGCTGGCTCAAGGCCGCCGGAAGCCCCTCCGATAACGCCGCGGCGGCATCGGGGGGCCCATGGCCAACGGCGAGAGCGCCGAATCACTAGTCCGGGGGGTCTTGGTGGTCCTGTCCGGCGACTTCGAGGGCACCGAGCACCCGCTCGCGAAGGACGAGACCCTGATCGGACGCAATCCGACCACAGACATCACCTTGCTCGATGACGGCATCAGCCGCGAGCACGCCCTGATCCTGCGCGACGAATCGACTGGCTCGTTCAGCATCGAGGATCTTCAGTCGACCAATGGCACCAAGGTGAACGGGAAGCGCGTGCGGTCGGCCGAATTGGTGCACGGCGACTCGATCGAAGTCGGCCGCACCCGCTTCCGCTTCGATCTGCGCCGTTCCGAGGTTGCCTAGTCATCGCGGCACGGACTCCGTCGGCCGCCGCGGTCCGAGACCCATTCGAGCTGCATGCAGGCAAACGATTTCAGGGCAACTTTCGCGAGCTTTGAGCGAAAAGATGCGTAAAGCTACCGCGCGTGTCGCCGAAGATTGCGGTGGGCACGGCGGGAGGGGGAGCGATGAGCTTTTTTTCGCTTGATTCAGGCGCCGTCGGGGTCGCTCGAACCGCGCGGGACCTACGCCTGCGGGATGCGGGCGCCGTGATGGCTGCTCTCCTCCTCTCAGCCTTGCTCGGCTGCGCCACCACGCCGACCGCCCCGCCCCAGCGGGAGTCGACGTCGTCCTACACCGTGGGCGCACCCGACACGCTGCACGTGACGATCCTCCCCGACCCGGCGATCGAGCGCGACGTCACGGTTCGACCCGATGGGATGATCTCGCTCGATCTGATCGGCGACGTGCCGGCGGCCGGCCGTAGCGTCGGACAGATCGCGTCCGACGTGGAGCAGCGCATCGCGCGTTTCAAGCGGGGAGCGGCGGTCACCATTTCGCTCGTGTCCGCGGCCAGCAACTCCATCTCCGTGCTGGGCGAGGTGCGTGCGCCGCAGAGCTTCCCCCTGCTCAAGCAGACCCGCGTCTCCGAGGCCATCGCACGCGTGGGGGGACCGGTCTTCACCGGGTCCGAGAGCCACATCCGGGTCGTGCGCAGCGGGGGCGGTGAGGCGGTCGTGTATCGCGTCGACCTCGCCGCCATCCAGAGCGGGGACCAGCGCACCAACATCGTGCTCGCCGAGGGCGACATCGTGTACGTGCCGCCGACCTTCTGGGCCCGGATCGGCTACGTTGTTCAGGCAATCCTCTTCCCGTTCAATCCGCTGCTCGGCCTAGGTACTACCGTGGCCGGTGTGGCGGTTAGTCCGTAGGTCGGCCCGAGGCTGAAGCCGACCGGCACCTGATCGGTGTAACCACCTGCCAGCCAAACACAAACATGGTTTGGTGCCGCTTGGTGTCACCAGCGTCTTGCTGGAATCGTCGTGCCATCCCAGCGAAAGATTGAAACGCCATCTCACTGCGTGGCATTGTCTCGCTCGTCCCGTGTCACCTAACACCCAGCGGACGGCACTCATGGGGTGTCGCACACCCGCCGCGATCGGTTGTGAACCGGGGTGTGAACTACTTCACTGCGGTCATTCGTTAATAAAGTGAAGATTCCGCTGCGATGAGAATACGAATCGAGGAGCAGTAAGACAGCCGATGCGATACTACCTGATGAACCCATACCTCCGACGCGTGCTGCTCGCGGTACTCGTCGACGCCTCGTGTTTCGTCTTCGCGGCGACCGCCTCCTGGTTCCTGCTCGAGCCCGCGTTCCCCATTTACCGCTACGTGCTCGCTTGCGCGGCTGGCGTGCTGGGCAGCTTCGTGACCCTCTATTACACGGGCGCCTACGGGATCACCACGCTCGGCAGCGGGCGCCGCACCATCGAGAGCGTGTTCGCCGCGATGGGCGCGGCCTTCATCGTCGCACTGGTCGTGTACTTCTCGGTGCATACCCCTCCGCGAGCGATGGAGGTGCTGGCGCACACCGCCGCGATCTACTTCCCGCTGTTGCTCGGCGGCCGACTCGGCTTCCGCATGGTGTCGGCGATGCCGCGTCACTCGCAGAATGTGCTCGTGATCGGCACCAGCGACCTCGGTCTCGCGATCGCCAAGGCCATGGGAGAACGCCTCAACCTGGGTACGCGGCTGGTGGGCTTCCTGTCGGATGAGGCGAACCACCAGCGCGTGTTGATCGAAGGCGTGCCGGTTCTCGGCAAGGTGCATGAGATCGAGAAGATCGTCGACCACGAAAAGATCTACCGGATCGTCGTCGCGTCCAAGAGCCGCAACGAGTACTTTCCGTCACACGAGCTGCTCGCCGCGAAGATCGGCGGTCGCCAGGTCGAGTCCGGCGTGGCGTTCTTCGAGTGCATCACTGGGCGCGTCTACCTGCGCGACCTGCGGCCGAGCTATCTGATCTTCACGGATGGCTTTCGCGTGACCCGTGTCTCGACCGGGCTCAAGCGCGGGCTCGATGCCATGGTGTCGGCGGTCGGCCTGCTGGTCACCGCGCCCGTGGTCGCACTCTGCGCTCTCGCCATCCGGCTGGATTCCCCCGGACCGATCCTGTATCGCCAGGAGCGCGTCGGCCAGGGGGGCCGCCTGTTCAAGGTCTGCAAGCTGCGCTCGATGCGCCACCGCGCCGAGGAGGGGACCGGCGCCGTCTTCAGCCGGGGGGGTGATCACCGCATCACCCGCGTGGGTCGGTTCCTGCGCAAGACGCGGCTCGACGAGCTCCCCCAGCTCTGGAACGTGCTGGTCGGGGACATGAGCCTGGTGGGCCCGCGGCCCGAGCGGCCCGAGTTCATCGAATCGCTCAACGAGCGATACCCGTATTTCCGACTGCGCTCCGCACTCAAGCCGGGGCTGACGGGCTGGGCGCAGATCCGCCACGGTTACGTCAACGACATGGACGGCTTCGAAGAGAAGCTCGCGTATGATCTGTATTACATGAAGTACCGATCGTTCGTGATGGACCTTCTGATTCTGTGGAAGACCGCGAAGACGATGGTGCTGATGCACGGCGTCTGACGTGACGCTCAATGCCCTCAGCATCGATCTCGAGGAATACTTCCAGGTTTCGAACTTCGCGGGGCTGATCGAGCGATCGCACTGGGACGCCCTGCCCTCCCGTGTCCAGAACTCGACGCGGCGGCTGCTCGACGCCATCGACGCCACCGGGAATCGCGCGACGTTCTTCGTGCTCGGCTGGGTTGCGGAGCGTCATCCCGAGCTCGTCCGCGAGATCGCAGCACGCGGGCACGAGATCGCCTGCCACGGCTATGGGCACGAGCTCGTCTACGAGCTCGGACCGGAGCGGTTTTGCGCGGATCTGCGCCGCGCGCGCGCGGCGATCGAGCAGGCGACGGGTAGTCCGGTGTACGGCTACCGGGCGCCGAGCTACTCGATCACCGAGGCATCGCTCTGGGCGCTGCGGATCCTGGTCGAGGAAGGTTTCCGCTACGACTCGTCGATTTTTCCAATCCGGCACCACCGCTACGGCATCCCCGGTTTCGCGCGGCGGCCGGTGCGGATCGAGCTCGGGGACGGTCAGTCGATCCACGAGTTTCCCCTCACGACGCTCGCGGCGGGCCCGTGGTCGCTGCCGCTCGCAGGGGGGGCCTACCTGCGCTTCCTGCCTCTGTCCCTCTTCGCCTGGGGCCTCGGGCGCCTGATCGCGGCTGGCGAGCCCACGGTGCTCTACCTGCACCCCTGGGAGATCGATCCCGAGCAGCCGCGGCAGGCCGTGGGCTGGCTGGTGCGGGTGAACCACTATCACAACCTGCACCGCACCGAGGCGCGGCTGCGCCAGCTCCTGGAGCGCTTCCGCTTTGCGCCGATGGGCGACGTGCTGGCCCAGCTGGAAGCGCAGGATCGGCTCCCGGGGGTCCAGATTTCGAAGTGGGAGCATGCGGCCTAGTTCGGAGTCGTTCGTCACCTTTCGCAGCTTCCGGGGTACTATTCATCAGGCGCGGGGGAAGGGCCTCAGTGCTGAAGGCCCAGCTGCCCGCGAGCGCCCGGCTGGGGCGCAACTCGATAGGTGAGGATGCATGTCGGAACTCGCGCCGCGGACCGGCAGATTAGGTTTCGAAGATGTCGTCGAGATCCTCGAGCGCCGCCGCTGGTGGCTCATGCTCGGGGCGCTCGCGGGTCTCGCGCTCGGCTTTGGCCTCTACATGGTCCTCCCGGCGAGCTACGAGGCGACCACGACGATCCTGGTCGAGCCGCAGGAGGTCCCGAAATCGTACGTCGAGAGCACCGTGACGCTCGAAATCGAGCAGCGCCTCAACACCCTGAATGAGCGCGTCACCAGCTTTTCGAACCTGAACCAGCTGATCGATGTCGTCGGAGCGCAGCGCATCGATGCCTCGGGTCGACTTTCGCGCGACGCGCTGATGGCGAAGATCCGGGGGCACCTCGGAGTCAGGATTCCCTCTGCGCGGCCGAATACGGCGCCGGTCTTCGAGATCTCCTTCACGCACGGGGATCCCGCCGTCGCCGCCGACGTCGTGCGCGACATCACGGCGCGCTTCATCGACGAGAACCTGAAGGACCGCGCCGCGCAGGCGACGGCCACCTCGGAATTCCTCGATCGCGAGCTCGAGCGCCTGCGCGGCGAGGTGACGCAACAGGAAGAGAAGGTCCGCCAGTTCCGCATGGAGCGCATGGGCTCCCTGCCCTCGCAGCTCGACGCCAACCTGCGTTCGCTCGATCGCCTGAACCTCGAGCTCGCGGGAAATCTCGAGGCGCAGGAGGCCGCGACGCAACGCCTGGCGCTGCTTCGCCAGCAGCGGGGCACGGCCAGCGGCGGTACGTCGCCCAGCGCGCCGTCGACGTTGTCCTCCGTCCTCAACGCGGCGCGGCAGGAGCTGCTGCAAGCGCAGCGCGTCTACACCGACGAGCACCCGAACGTGCGCCGGTTGCGCGAGGAGGTGGCGAGGCTCGAAGCGGAGCTGCGCAAAGGGACGCCCGATACGCCCAGCAAGGACTTCTCGTCGACGGATCCGGCGCTCGCGGCGCTGGATCGCGACGCCTCGGCCGCAGCGCTCGAGCTCGAAGGCCGCCGGCGCCAGGAAGCGCGGATTCGCGCCGACATCGAGGCGCACCAGGCGCGGGTTGAAGAGACGCCGCAGCGCGAGGAGGAAGAGCTCGCGCTGACGCGCGACTATGACAACCTGATGGCCACCTACCGCAGCCTGCTCACCAAGAAATACGAAGCCGCGTTGGCCCGCAATCTCGAGCAGGCCCAGAAGGGCGAGCGCTTCAAGGTGCTGCGTCCCGTGAGTGTGCCGAGCGTGCCCGCCTGGCCCGATGTGCGCATCCTGGTACCGGCGGGTCTCGCCGCGGGCCTGCTGCTCGCGTGTCTGATGATCGGCTTCGACGAGTTCCGGCACCCGGCCTTCCGCTCCGTCGATCGCCTGACGCGGGCGCTCGGCCTGCCGGTCTTCGCTTCGATTCCGCGCATCGACAACGACCGCATCTACGAGAACGCGCCGTCGGGCGAGGTCGATCCGAAGCTCGTCGTGCACACGGCGCCGGAGTCCGCTCCCGCCGAGCAGTATCGCGGCTTCCTGCCGATCTTCCTCGAGTCTCCGGATTGTCGCGTGATCCTGGTGACGAGCGCGGCGCGCGGCGATGGCAAATCGCTCACGTGCATGAATCTCGCGCTCTCGCTGGCTTCGGACCTCGGGCGTCGCGTGCTGGTGATCGACGGCGATCTCCGGCGTCCGTCAGCCCACAGGCTGCTGCGCATCCGAACCAAGATCGGCCTTTCGGACATCCTGCGCGGCGACGCCGTTCTGAAGGATTGCGCCATCAACGCCAAGCTGCCCAATCTGACGCTGGTGCCCGCGGGCCGTCCGGTCCGCAATCCGCTGGTGCTGCTCACGAGCCCCGCATTTCTCGAGCTGCTCGAGGAGACGAAGAAGCTCTACGACGTGGTCCTGATCGATTCGCCGCCGCTGCTTCCCGTCGTCGACACCAAGATTTTGCGGCGCATGGCCGACATGGTGCTGTTCGTGGTGCGCGCGGACGCGACGCCGCGCGATGGCGTGCTCCGCTCGCTCGCGGGCATGCGCGGGGTGGCAGGCGTCGTCTTCAACCAGGTGAGCCCCGGATCCTTCCGCCGCTACTACTACTACGACGCCTATTCGCGTTACGCGTACGGGGATCCGCCGGCCGCGGAAGCCACGGACTCCGAGGCCCACCGTGTCTGATCGCGAGCTGCTCACCACCTCGCAGGTGCTCGCGCTGCTTCAGATCGGCCGCACGAAGCTCTGGGAGCTCGTGCGCGGGGAAGCCTTCCCCGCCTATCGGATCGGCGAGGGACGCAACAGCAGCCTGCGCTACCGCCGCGCGGACGTGCTCGGCTGGCTCGAACGCAATCGTGTGAATGGCGCGAATGCGGCGCCGTCCGAGCCAGAAAGTCCTCCGACGCGGGCGAGATGAGCCTCCCCGGGGTTCCCGTCTTCCTGCTGCCGCCCCGCCCGGCCGTGCGCGACTGGCCGCTCGCGGGCGCCTGCGCCGGCCTGCTTCTCGGGCTCGCGGAGCTGGCGCTGGCCGCGCCGACCGGCTCGCCGCCGCCCCTCCTCGCGCTGCTCACGCTCACCGGCCCGGCTCTCGCGCTGGCGGGCGCCTCATTCGCGGTTGGCTACGTGCTGCGGCTGCTGCGCGTGCGCGCCTCCTATTCGGCGCTCGTCGCCTGGGTCGCAGGCCTGATCGCGCTCGCAACGTTGGCCCCCCTCGGCTTGCCGCATTCCAGCGGGTCGCGGCTGTTCGGGCTCGCGGCGTTCGGCCTCGCCGGGGTTGCAGTGACGGGTGTCGCGTTCGCAGCCGCGCGCATCGCGGATCGCTCGGAGCGCGCCGGCACCCCCGCCAACGCAATCTTGTGCTGGGGTGTGACCGCGCTGCTCGTCGCCGCCGGCGAGCGCGCGTGGCTGGGCCCAGGACCGACGGGAGCGACGCTGTATGTGCTGCTCGCAGGCCTCTCGCTCGCGGGGGCCGCGGCAGCCTGCGCTGCCTTCCTGCTCGCCCGCCGGCGCGGAACGAGTCGGCCGCGCGCCACGTTCGGGCGGATCTTGATCGCGCTCGTGGCGGCGAGCGCGGCCGCAGCCGGCGCCCCCTGGGCGCTGCCCTGGCTGCTCACCGAGCGCGACCTCCCGGCGCCCGGCAACGCCCCGGCCAATATCTTGATCGTGGCGCTGGGCTCCGCCTCGAGGACGTCCGCCGGGACGGAGTCGCATGCGGCGAGTTGGTTCGGCAGCTGGACTGGAATCCGATATGAGCCCCTCGTGCCCGAGCCGGCGCACGCTCTCGAGGCGCTCCTCACGCTCCCGGACGGAGCTCCGCTGGTCCCCGCGCTAGCCGCAGACGGCTACGTCACGGCGGCGATTCGCACCGACGCAGCCGTTACGCATGATTCCGGTGCCCGCCAGGTCGATGACCGCCCGGGCGCTCGCGCGCAGCTCGAGGGCGAGCTGCGTTGGCTCGCCGCGGCGCCGTGGCTCGCGGGGCCTGCGCGGTGTGCGCTCGGGCGGCTGGGCCTCGGGGGCGACGTTCGCACGCCCGAGCAGCTTTCCTCCGACGCGCGCGGCTGGCTGCTGCGACAGCGTGCCAGCGCCAATCCGTTCTTTCTGCTCGTCGACTTCCGGCATCGGGAATCGGCGGATGCGGCCGCCCCCGAGCGCGAGGACGACGCGGTGGCGACGTTGCTCGATCAACTCGACCAGGTGGGGCTCGGGGAACGCACGCTCGTCGTGCTCGCCCGCACCGGAGGCGCTCGCGAGCCTCCGCTGCGCGTCGTGGTGCGACCTCCGCTCGCATGGCCGCAAAGTGCGGGCGACTCGAGCTCGCTGCGCCCGGTCCAGGCGAGCGAGCTCGGGGCCACGCTCCGCAAGATCGCGCGTGGTGACGGCAAGACGCCCGTGGCGTTCCCGGGCGTCGTCCGCGCCTGGCCTGCGGGTGCGTCGTGCGTCGCTCGCGGCTAGCGCTTGCGAAACAGGGCGTCGAGCTGCCCTTTGCTGCGCTCGCTCGCGGAGGCCGCGCCCGCGCGCTCGCCGGGAACGAAGTAGTCGCAGCGGTTCGCACGGTCGCGCTCGCCGACCCGCTCCGCGTTCGGCTCGCGACACTCGTTGTAGGCGGAGGGATCGTGATGGCCGCAATTCCGGCACACGTGGAGATCGGCCCCGCAGGCTTCGCAGGCATCCCGGAAGCCCACGCGTTCCCCGGTAGCGAGTACCAGCGGCCGGCTGCATGCGAAGCAGCGCATGCGCCCAGCCTGCGCCATTGCGGCGTCGCGGTCAACGCGTGACGGGCGCACGGCGAGCCTCGCGTCCCCTACGCGGGGCGAATGCGGCGCGCGCGCGCGACGCAGGGCCGCTCGAGGTGGCGGGAGTACGCTGGTGGCTGCGGGCGGGCGAAGACCCTGCCCGGCTGGCGCCCCTTCTCGCGCGCGCACTCGAGCGGCTCGGCACCGCCGCCGACCTTCGCTCGGGGCGCCGCAAGCGGCTGTACCGCCTTGCGCTCGAGTCCGACGAGCGCGCCGATCACCTGCTCAAGCGGAATGCCTACCCGCCGGCCCGCGGCTGGCGCTGGTCCGCGGGGGGCTCGAAGGCGCGGCGCGAGCTCACGATCGCCGAGGGCCTGGCCGAGCGCGGCGTGCCGGTGGTGGTCCCCGTGGCGGCGGGCGAGCGGCGCCGAGCGGGGCGCCTGGTCGAGTGTTTCCTGCTCGTGGCGTTGCTCCCCGACGCCCGCGATCTACGCCGGGTCTGGAGCGATCCAGCGCTGCCGGCCCGCGAGCGCCGACATCTGGCTCGCGCGCTTGGTGCGCTCATCCGCGAGGCGCATGCGGCCGGGCTCCAGCAGGACGATCTCGCGCCGAACAACGTGCTCGTGTGCGACGCGACGGCCGGGCTCCGCCTCATCGACTTCGAGCGCGCCCGTCTGCGCCGGCGGACCCCTGCGCGCGCCCGCCGCCGCTCGCTCGCGAAGCTGGCGCGTGCAGCGGCGGGCGTGCCCTCCGCGCAGCGCCTGCGTTTCCTGCGCGCCTACGCGGGCGATTCCGGTGAGGCGCGCCGCTGGTGGGAGCGGCTGCGCGCCGAAGCGCCGCGGCTGGCCCGGCACGATGACGCTCGCATGTGTCGGGTTGCAACACGCGACGGACGGCGCTTCGAGCGCATCGCGCACGGCGCGTGGCGTGGTTATGCGCGGCGCGGAATCGATCCGCAGGCCCTGCTCGCGCGCCTTGACCCCGGCCCATCGCCCGCAGCGGGCGGCGTGCGCATCGAGGTCGATACGCCGGTCTGGCGCGTGGTCTACCGGCGGCTTCCGGCGCGGCGCGCCGCGCGCTTGTGGGCGCGGGCGAACACGCTCGCTGCCCGCGGACTCGCTCCCTCCCCGCTCGCCGTGCTGAGCGACCGCGAACGCACGCTGCTGATCGTCGAGCTGCCCGTCGGCGCGCGCCGGCGTGAAGAGCTCGGAGGCGACCCGGCCGTGCGACCCGCTGCGGCCCGTCTGCTCGGCGAGCTCGAAGCCCTGGGTGCCCTCGCTGCGGGTTTGTGCAGCGACGTGCTGGCATTCGTGCGCTCGGGCTCGGGCGGCTTGCGCGCCCTGCTCGTCGCGCCGGACGGCTACCGCTTCAGCGGCCGTGCGGGCGGGCGGCGCAGCCGCGCCGTCGCGCTCCGCCTGCTCGCCACGCTCGCTGCCACGGACCGAGCGCGCTGACCAGAAGGGCGTTCAGTTCAGCCGGTCCCCTTCCGATAGATAGCCGCGGAATGGGAGACACCGCCGGAACGCGACCGCTCTTCTCGTCGCTCGCCGACGACCCGGCGCTCAGCGCCGCAATCCAAGAGTTCGTGCTCGGGCTCGCCGAGCGCATCGACGCGCTCCAGGACGCCTACAGCCGGCGCGACCTCAAGGAGGTTGCGCGCCTCGCGGGCGGGCTCGCCAGCCAGGCGCTGGAGTCGGGGTTCGAGCCGGTCGCGAGCTGCGCGTCAGGGATCGGGACGACGAGCCTCGCCCAGCAGCTCGAGCCGACCTATCGCGCCCTCGTCGAGCTCACCGACCTGGCGCGCTGCGTCCGCCTCGGGCATCGCGGCGCGGCCTGAATCCGGCCTCACAAGAAGAACCACAGGCTCAAGGCCGTGCCGTCGGCATCGTGGAGCTTCCCGTCCGCGAGCAGCACGAACAAGAAGATCGAGAGATTCGAGACCGCGTGCACGAGCACGAGCGGCAGCAGATGGCGGCGCCGGTAGAACCAGAGCTGTGTCAGCACGATCCAGACGACGGCGACCGGCCACTCCCAGGGTTGGTGGCTCAGCGTGAAGAAGACCACGACCGTCGCGAAACTCCGCAAGCTGTAGCGCGCGATCGGGACGTCCCGGAAGTCGCCGGGCCCATCGAAGACGTCGGCATAACGCGCGAGCCAGCCGCGCACGAAGAGCTCTTCGGCGAAGGGGGTCACGCCGGCGAACCCGATCACCCGCAGCGAGAGCGCGAGCCATTCGCGCGAAGCGCCGAACTGCTGCGGATCGAAGCCAGCCTCGGCTCCGGGTCTGGCGGCGGCGATCCACAGGTATGGTGCGACCCAGAGAGCCGCGCCCAGCACACCGACGCCCACGTCGAGAGCGAAGTCCCTGGCGCTCCAGTGCAGGCCGCGCAGCTCCGGATATCCGCTGCGCCGCGCGTGGTAGAGCAGCACAGCGAGGGGCACCGCGACGCAGGCTGCCGCAAAGGCGGGCTTGTACGTCGGCTGCGCGCGCCTGCTGATTTCGAGCAGCGCGAGAAAGCTGAAGATCGGAGCGAGATACGGCCACCATCCGTGGCCCTGGCGACGCCGCACGTTGGCGCGGGAGCGTACTGGCGGCGACCCGAACGCGCATCACGGTCCTGTCGAGACGAAAGGGCCGCCAGGCGAGGTCAGCGCGGCTGCGCCTCGAGCACGACGCCGGCAAGCACGAAATCGGGGGTCCAGGCGGCGCGCCCCGCGAGGCAGGGCGCCCCGCCGGGAGTCGGGACATCCTCGCGCAGCAGCCGCGCATTGAAGCTCCTGGCGCCCGCGCTGAACTCGATCTCCATGTCCCGGAAGCCGAGTCGCGTGCGGGCCAGTGGGAAGTAGCTCTTGTAGGCGCTCTCCTTCGCGCTGAACAAGAGCTTGCCCCAATCGACGCCCTCCGGAGGCGGCAATGCGCGCGCCCGCTCGAGCTCGCGCGGGATGCAGATCCGCGCGAGCAGCGCGTCGTCGAGCGGCTCAGCGCGTTCGACATCGAGGCCGAGTGAGAGGATGCGTCCGCGCTTCGTCACGACGACCGCGCAGCAGCCGGCGCAGTGGGAGATGCTACCCACCACACCCTCGGGCCAACGCGGGACCCGGTCCCCGTCGCTCAGCAGCGCGAACCCGTCGATCCCGAGCTGGGCAAACGCACGCCGTGCGAGGTTGCGCCCCAGCGTGAACTCGCGGCGGCGCTTCACGCCTGCGCGTGCGATACAAGCCGCCTCATCGGGGTGCAGGTCTGCAGTCTCGCTCGCGGCGCTCCCCGTCACAGCGGCTGTGATCACGGGCTCGGGAAAGAGCGTTCGGATCGCTTGCCCGACGTCGCTCATCGCCCCCTGGCTCATGGAATCCCCCGACGGCGCCAAAGCCATGGTAGCGGCGGACCTCGGCGCCGGAGAACCGTGCGCCAGGCTACTCGTGTACATTCGCCCTTCGCGAGGTGTACCGGGTTCGGCGCGGACGGCGTCGCGTGCGCGAAAGCCGGCCGGCCCGTCAGATCCCGCGACACGATGGCACCCACCGCGGAGGATCGCCGGATGCCGACGCTCTCGGTCGTGATTCCCTGCTACAACGAGATCTCCACGATCGAGTCGATCGTCGATGCGGTCGAGCGCTCCCCGGTAAAGGACGTCGAGATCATCCTCGTCGACGATGCTTCGACCGACGGGACACGGGAGCTCCTGCGCGACAAGCTCGAGGCGCGCGTCGCACGCGTGATCTACCACCCGGTCAATCTTGGCAAGGGAGCGGCGCTGCGCTCTGGCTTCGCGGCTGCCACCGGAGACATGGTGATCGTGCAGGACGCGGATCTCGAGTACGACCCCCAGGAGTATCCGCAGCTGATCGCGCCGATACTCGCCGGAAAGGCGGACGTCGTTTTCGGGTCGCGGTTCTCGGGCGGGACCTCGATGCGCGTTCTCTACTACTGGCACTATCTCGGCAATCGCTTTCTCACGACGCTCTCCAACCTGCTCACGAACTTGAACCTCACCGACATGGAGGTCTGCTACAAGGTCTTCCGCCGCGACGTGCTCCAGAAGATCCGCATCGAGGAGGATCGCTTCGGTTTCGAGCCGGAGATCACGGCGAAGGTGGCAAGACTCGGCTGCCGCATCTATCAGGTAGGGATCTCGTATTCGGGCCGCACCTACCTGGAAGGCAAGAAGATCGGGTGGCGCGACGGCTTCCGCGCCATCTGGTGCATCCTGAAGTACAACCTGCTGCGCTGATCGCCGCGGCCGCGAGCGCTCTCGGATCCGACTCGAGCGGGCGGCGGCGGACCCCGAAGGGTCGTTCACCTCCCACGACGCGCGATGCGCTGGATCGCCACGATGCCCTCCCGCAGCGAGCCGATGAAGACCACGTAGAGCGCCATGTGCTCGAAGAACGGAGGACCGTGGATGATGTACACACTCAGGTGAAACGAGATTCCGAACACCACGAACCAGATGGCCAGGCCGGGCACGAGCACCGCGAGCGGGAAGGTCAGCTCGAAGATCACCGAGGTGAGCGCCAGTGGAACCAGCCAGTCCGCTCTCTCGGCGAGCCAGACTCCCAGCGGGTGGTTCCGATGCAACGCGTCGAGCGCAAAGTAGTAGGCGAGCGTCGTCCCCTTGAACCAGCTCAGGCCGCCGTTGACCAGCTTCTCCACGGCGGCTGCGAAGTAGGTCAGCGCGAACATCCACTGGACCAGTCTCAATGGCCAGAGCCCGAACGCATCGAGAGTGCTCATCGGCGCGCGACCTCGCGCACGCGCGATCAGCGCGTCGACTGAGAGCACCGCGCCGCAGCGGGAGAAGGCCAGCGGCCACAGCGCGACCATCATCAATGCGTCGGTATGGTGGAACTCGCCATACGAGTAGCTGTGAGCCGCGAGCAACGTGGAGGCCCAAGCCAGGCCGATCAGGCTGACTCGCGTGAGCAAGCCGAGCAGCGCCGCGACTCCGCAGACGACCGCGACCAGCCACGTGACGTGCAGGAACGCGGCATCGGGGCGCTGGATCCAGAAAAAGGGAACGAGGAGCAGCTTCAGCGCCAGGCGCGGATGGTAGAAGATCGGGTCCGTCTGGGTGAGATCGATCTCCTCGAATCCGAGAATCCACGGAGTGGTCAGGATGGCCAGCTGGGTGGCTGCGATGACGATGCGTGCGATCGCGAGATGCCTTCGTGGGGTTGGCGCGAAGAAGTGCCGCTCGAGCGTCCAGCCCTGCCGGATCCAGACCATCCCGTAGACGAGCACGCCAGCGGCCGTCAGGAGAACACGCCGATCGAGGTTGTACAGGTCGTCGAGATAGGCCGCGAGCGGCGTTTGCTCCCGGCCGCCCATGGCGCGGGTCAGGAATTCGAAGCCCTCGCCGCGGTAGGCGGTGGCGAGCATCCAGGGACCGACCCAGCGGGCGAAGACTTCCCACAGCCCGACGAGGCTCGCGAAACCGGCGATCAGCGTGGTATACGCTCGCCGGCGGCGGGCGGTCGTGTCGGTCGGCTCCGCCGCGCTCAATTTCGGTCACCCGTCGCGTAGGGGACGCTCCACTCGCGAACCAGTGTCATGGGCGGGTTGCGATCCAGCAGGCCGTGCTCGCCGATCTCGAACCTGCGCTCCCAGATCTGGACCTTGTTCCAGGCGGGGCCCAGGCGATCGGCGATGCGCCTGCTGAGCAGCCGCGCGGCGTCATCTCCTTCTGGCAGATATCCCGTGTCGCCAAATTGGCTGGCTTTCTCCAGCAGGCCGAGAAACACGAAATACTTGACGGCGAGGTCGGATTGGTCGACCGCTCGACCTTCGGCGCCGCTTCCCGCAGACAAGACGCGGAGCTCGCTCACCGAGAACTGGGAGCCGGCGGAGTGGGCCCACGAGTACATCGGGTACGGGAGGAAGGGCCAAAGCGCGCTGCCAGTTTCCGCGACCTGCGCGACGAGCTGCAAGCCGAAGACGACGGCGAGGACCGCGAGGATTGCGTGCTGGCGGCGGCTCATGCGCGCCGAGCATACATCGGGGTCGAATCTTCCGCGGAGGCACTCAACCTCCGCAGCAGCGTAGACATCGGTGAGCCTACCATGGTCTCAACGTATCTCCGGTCGGATACCCGAGCGCAATCCCCATTGCAAGCAACCGCCCGCAACGGCACCGCTGACTGCGCCGGCAACTTCTGTAAGGTGCGTGGACAAAAGGCCCGTAGCGGTGGGAGCGAGGAGCAGCGTCGCGAGGACCGCGGCCCAGGCCACTGCGGTCGTCCCACCCGGCTTGCCCCAGTAGCCGAGCGGGAAGAGCAGCATCCCCAGCCAGATCGCGCCGAATAGCGTGCGATGGCGCGAGAACAAACGCCAATCCGGAATCAGCAACGACCATCCGTCGCCGATCGTAAAGCCCAGGCCGCAGTGTTGGAGACCAGCGAGATCGAGACAGAGGTCAGCGCCGTGGCGCAGGGCTTCGACGCGAAACCGCTCGCCGTTGGATAATCCGCGCAGCGCTCCGGTGACGCGAATTCGTGCAGGTTCCAGACCGAATCGCGCTCCAAGGCTGCGGAAGCGAAACACGAGGTCCTCTGCATCCGGTCCCAGCAGCAGAATCTCGCGCTGCTCCGCATCGGTGACCAGCAGCAGAGCGCTCAGACCGTCGGCCGGCCTACCAGCCTCGGCGACGACTCGCAGTGCGTAGTCCTCGCGCAGACGCGCGGCGACTCGCGTGGAGTCAGCGAGCATTCCATAGGGCAATGCCTCGCCGTCGAAATCCGCCTCCAGAACACGGCCTGCGTAGGGCAGAAGATAGTCCATGCGAGGCGCGTGGTGGGCGTAGAGCGGGAGCGTCACGGGCGCCGGCGCCAGCAGTCCGCCCGTCGCTGCCATCGCGGCGACGGCGATCGCGGCCACCGCCAACGCGATCCGACGCGCTCGCGCTCCCGTGGCCTGAATCCAGCCGGGGGCCGTTCGGAACAGGGCGATCCCGGTGCCCGTACCCAGGGCATTCGCGAGCACATCACTGATCGCGGATTCACGGCCTGGAATTGCAAACTGGAGGATCTCGATGCCGAGCGACAGCCCCGCTCCGACGGCGAGCGCCTGCCCGCTGCGCATTCCGTAGGCCACGAGCGCTGCGCCCAGGGGAAGGAAGAGCAGCCAATTTCGAACTACGTCCGCAAGCGGAAACGACCAATTCAAGTGCCGATCGAACGGCGAGACCGGTACGGGCGTTTCCACAGGAAGCAGCGTCGCGACGAGAATCGCCCCGATCACGAAGAAAAGGGCGAAACGCGCCGCTCGGGGAGCGTTCATCCACTACCTTTCTGCATTGGCGGTAGAATGAAGGTCCCACGCGCGCTGCAGCTGGGTGCAGCGGATCGGATGGGATCTCGATCTGTCCGGCTCACTCGGCGTCGGACGCCGGCTCGGGTAGTGGCGGGGACTCCGACTCGTAGATCTCTGCGATGCGGTAGTCGCGTACGTCTCGGGCCTGAAAGAAGAGCAACAGCTCGCCCAGCAAGCCGATCGTGAACGCCTGCACCCCCAGCCCGAGCAAGAGCGTGCCGAGAATCAAGATCGGCCGGTCGGCGAGTGGGGTGCCCAGCAGTCTCTGCACGGCAGTGACGAGCAGGATCACGGCCCCGAGCCCTCCGAAGACCGTTCCCGCCGCACCGAACAGTCGCAGCGGACGCCGCGTGAAGTGGCTCAGAAAGAACATCGATAGGATGTCGAGCGCGCGGTAGAGGTAGTCCCGTAGTCGATAGACCCGCGGTGCTCGGGAGCGTCGATCCTGTGCGACAGGAATTCCCACCACCCGGAATCCAGCCCCGTGCGCTAGCACAGGTAGGAAACGGTGGAAGTCACCGTAGAGCGGCAAGTCACGGACGATCTCGCGGCGAAGCGCGCGAGTCGCGCTCGCGACGTCATCGAAGTGGGTACCCGTCGCCCACGATGCAAGGCGGCTGAAGAGAGTGGTCTGAAGCCGTTTGACGAGACCGTCGCTGCGCCCCGTGCGCACCGCGAAAGCCATGTCGGCCCCGCCCTCGAGCGCGGCACACAGGGGACCCAGGCCCGCTGGATCCGCGTCGAAGTAGGCGGGAAGCGTGATCGCGACGTCGCCGCGCGCGCGATCGAAGCCGGTCGCGAGCGCGGCGGCCTCGCCCACCGGCCGGGCGAATCGCAAGATCCGCACGTGGGTCGGATCCTTCTCATGCAGCTCGAGCGCCTGCTCGAATGCGTCTTCGAACTCCATGCTGATCAGATAGAGAAACTCGCAGCTTCCGAGCTTCTGGAGCTCCGGAAGCACCGCCTGGTGAAGCTCCACGAGGTGGTCATGGCGCTCCACCACCGGCACCAGGACCGAAATCCGCGGTTTGCGCGCTCCGGTCAACCCGGGCTCCCCCACTCCCGGAAGAGCATGCGGCGGTTCGACACGTGACCCGAGTTTCCGACGATCGTCTCGCCGAACAGTCCGGCGAGCAGACAGGAAACGCAGGTGAAGGACAGCGTCAGGCTCACGGTAGACGGTACGAGGGACCTCCCCCACTCGCAGATCGCCACGAGGCCGGTCGCGATCGCGCCGATCAAGAACGGCGCGCCGAACAGCGCAAACCAACGCATGGGATTCTCCCGGAAACGCGTCAGCATCTGGATCGTGAGCAGATCGGAGATCACCTTGAAGATGCGAGACAAACCGTATTTCGAGACTCCCGCGACGCGCGGGTGGTGCGCGACCGCGATTTCTTCGATCGCGGCGCCGGTTGGCATCACCAGCACACCGATGAATCGGTGCATGTCGGAATAGAGGCTCAGCTCTTGTACGACCTCGCGACGGTAGGCCTTGAGCGAGCATCCCTGATCGTGGATGGGCACTCCCGTGAGCCGGCGGATCAAGCCGTTTGCCAGCTGGGATGGGATGCGCCGCAGCCAGAGACCATCCTTGCGCTCCACACGCCATCCGCTCACCACATCGGCGCCCTGCCTGAGCCGTTCCAGCAGCCGGGGGATGTCGCGCGGGTCGTTCTGGAGATCGCCGTCCAGGGTGACGACCACGTCACCGCGTGCGCGGTCGAAGCCGGCCTGCAACGCCGAGGTCTGGCCGAAATTCCGCCGCAGGCGCAGGATCACGAGCTCGGGCGTAGTCGGCAACAGGCTCCGCAATTGGGTTACGGTGGCGTCGCGACTCCCGTCATCGACCACGATCAACTCGAACGGCAATGCCATCCCCTGAAGGACGGCCACCAGACCGCGCACCAGCGGGATGGCGTTGGCTTCCTCGTTGTAGGTCGGGACGACGACGCTCAGCGAGCGCGGGTTGAAACTCTCCAGGATCGTCTCCTCCGCAGCCCCGCGGCCCATGGTACCCTTATCGGTGAAGCACGCGAAGGACTGACGCTTCGGGTGGGATGCCCCACGAGCGGACCGCTATCGTGTCCCTCCATTCAATTACAATGATCCGCGAATCGGCAAACCCGATCGGCCCAGTGCGTCGCCCATGGCCGCTCGCGCGCCCCGGAAGCCAGGGCCCTTTCGGCTTCGGGAATCCATGGCTCGCCCCTCGTGGGAGCGCCTGCCGCGTGGCGGCCGGCCCTCACTCAATGGCGAGCTGCGTGGCGCCGAATTCTGGGTGACGACGCAGCCGACAGACGAGCCAAGACCCACGCGATGTTCCGTGAGAATTCGCGTCGATCGAATTCCACACGGAGCGATGGAGAGGCATGACGACGTGGAGTTGAACGCCCGCCGGGAACGGGCAGTCCTGATCCTGATCTGCGCCTTCGCGATTGGATTCCGGCTGGTTCGGCTCGGCTCGCTCTCGTTCGCCGGAGACGAGGAGACCACGACCCTCGCTGCGATGGCGCTGCTGAAGGGGTGGCCACCGACGCTACCGGGCGGGTTGGTGTACCTGCGCGGTCTGCCGTTCACGTTTTTCGAGGCGATCGCGGTCTGGGCAGCGGGAGTCGACGAGTTCGCGCTGCGCTTCTTCCCGGTGCTGGTGGCCGGCCCTCGGATCGCGGCGGCCTGGTGGCTCGCCAGGCCCTACCTCGGTGCTCCCGCAGCCCTCGTCGTTGCGGGAATCCTCGCCGTCACCCCTCTCGATGTCGAGATCTCGCGCTATGCGCGGATGTATTCGCTGTTCGCGACCCTCGATCTGCTCTTCGTGGCGGGGGTCGTTCACCTCTGCCTCGGAAGGCGTGGCGCGCCCGGAGTTGCGGCGGCAGGCGTTCTCAGCAGCATCACCCACGACATCGGGGTGATGCACGCGCCGCTCCCGATCCTCGCCATTCTCTGCCGGGGGATTACGCGAGATAGCGTAGTGCGTCTGTCATGGGTCACAGCCATGGCGTTCGGCGGATTCATCGTCACGCACTACCTGAATCAGATCTCCTATGCAGAGACCGGAATCCCGGACGCTTCGGTGATCACGCTGACTCCGGCTGCGCTGCATTGGCACCAGATCGCGGCGCTGACGACCTCGCGCACGGCGCTGATCCTCGCGGCGATCGGCGTGCTCGCCGCTGCTGGCTGGACGATTGCCGGCCAAAGCGCCTTCCGACGACCGGTGGCGCGACTCGCCCTCGTGGCGGCGGGCGTGGCCTGGATGGGTGCCAGCCCCGTACTCGGCCTCCCGTTGCTGCTCGGCGCGCTCGTGCTGGAGGGAGTGCCGATGCGGGACCTCGCGTCCCATCCGGAACGCCGGACGCTCGTCTATGCAGCGATGGCGGGAACGCTCGGATGGGGAGCGGCCGCGCTCGCGAGCTCCGGATCCATCGAGCAGGCGGTGCGCTTCCTGCTCGGCTTCCCCGCGCCCAACTGGTACGCGTTCGCGCTCGCCGCCCCGGTCTTTTTCGGACTCTCGACCGTTGGGGCAATCGTCGCCGCGGATCGAGGCGCGCGCTCTTCGCAATCCGCGATCTGGCTGGTCCTGATCGCGGCTGGATTCGCCCCGCCATTGATTGCCGGACTCGTCGAGCACAGCGAGGCGCTGCGCTTCTACGTGCATGCCGTCGCGCCGCTGCTGGTACTGGCGCTGTTGTTCGCCCAGGTGCTGACCGCGCGAGTGTCGAAACACGAGGGCGTGAAGGTCGCGTTGGCAGGGCTGCTCGTTCTGGCTGCGGTACGACCGGATCAGAGCGTGCGGGCGATTCTGCGCGAACATGGCCCCGTCGCCGAACCCTTTGCCATCATGGATGTCGCGCCGGATCATCGCGGCGCAGCCGCGTACCTACGGGCACACGCGGCCGCGGACGAATGGATCATCGCGGAGGATCCGCTCGAGCAGCACCTCTACGTCGGCCGCACCGAGATCTGGCTGCGTCGCCGGGAGGATGCTGCACGCTTCCTGCTGGCGGCATCCAACGGCGATCTGCCCCGAGACATGTACACCGGCGCGCGCCTCGTGGGTGACCTCGCGCAGCTCCGCGCCCTCACGAGAGCGGAAGGCCGGCGGGTGGTCTGGCTCGTCACGTCCGGCGAGGTCGAGGCGGCCCCCACCTTCTACCGCACCGCCGAAACCGACGCGACCCTGGCCCGTTGGCGGCCGCAGGCGCTCTTCGTCGGAGCGGATGGCATGACCCGGGTCTACCGACTGGTCGATGGCGAGCCCAGTCTCGATTTGGAAGCGCCGCCGTCCCCGACCCCGCCGTGAGCGACGCCGCGAGCGGAGAGCGATCCGAGGGCTTCGGCGTCGCGCGCAACAGCGCGTTTCTCGGCGCCGGGAACATCGTCGCCCTCGCGCTCGGCTTTGGGACCACGCTTCTCGTCACCGACCAGTTGGGCGCGGACCGCTACGGGCTGTTCGTCGGGGCGCAGCGATTCGTCGGGCTCTTCGCGGTGGTCGCGTTCTTCGGCATGCATCCGCTTCTCGTTCGTGCGAGCGCGACCCGCTCAGAGGACGTGGGCGTCATGGTCGGGACGGTGTTGGTGCTGCGCGCGGCTCTCGGGGGGCTCTTCGGGCTGCTCGTCGCGATCGCTGCGGTGGCGACGAACTATCTTCCAGATCACCGACTGCTGCTCTTCGCGGTCGCGTTCGTCCAGGTCCCGGCCGCATTCGCGGAAGTGTTCACGGCCGTCTGTGAGGGACGCGAGCGCATGGGGCGCGTCGCGTGGGTGACGCTGGTCCGGACCCTGACGACCTTCCTGTGCATCTGTGCAGCCGTCCACCTCGACGGAGACCTCGGATTGTTCGTCGCCGCGTACCTGGTGGGGGGATTCGCTGAACTGGCGGCAACCCTACTTCTCACCAAAGGCGTGATTCCCGACCTGCGGCTCCGGGTGCGATTCGCCCGATTGTTCCCGATCCTCAAGCAAGCGGTTCCGTTCATGATGATCGGTCTCGGATTCATGGCGATGCGCGGCCTCGACGTGATGATCTTGACGCGATTCTCGAGCATCCCGGAGGTCTCGCGCTACGGCGCCGCGTTGAATTTCACCGACCTGATCACGATGCTCGCGGTCCTGGTGCAGCGGGCGCTCCTGCCGGTTTTCAGTCGATTGCAGCTCACCAACACCGCGAACGATCTCGCGGGCAACTCGCTTTCGCTGTCGCTTGGAGTGCTGATCCCCGCCTGCACGGGTCTCGCGCTACTGGCCGACTCGCTGGTGCGGCTCTACCCGAGCGGCGAATACGACGCGGCCGGCCCGGTTCTGGCCGCTCTCGCCGGTGCACTCCTCTGCCTTGCGCCGAGCATCGTCTGCGCGTCATTCCTGACCGGCGCCGGGCGGCTGAGGGCCGTGATGCAGGCCTATGGGGTCGCCGTGCCCGTGCAGGTCGGCGTAAGCCTCCTGTTGGTGGCCGATTACGCGGCGGTCGGCGTGGCGATCGGTACGCTGCTGGGCTACGCGACGCTGACGTTGATCCTGATTCGCGCCGCACGCGGTCTGGGGATGTGGATCGCCTATCCGGTGATCCTGCGCCAGGTCACTGCGACCGCGGTGATGGCCCTGGCCGTCGCTGCGACCCGAAACCTGCCGCTGGCAATCCCGGTGCTCGTGGGCTTCGTGGCCTACGCGGGGGTGCTGTGGGTGATTGCGCCCCGTGAATCCCCGGAGCGCCGGCTCGTCGCTGGTGTCGTGTCCCGCTGGCGCTGACGTCGACGCAGCCCTGCGCTTGCCAGAATCCGCTCAGCGGAGTCGCTCCGCGAGGCATTCGGCGTAGATGTCCCGATAGCGTTGCGTGAAGCGCTCGATCGAGAACTCCGCCGCTCGTGAGCGAGCCGCGAGGCTCTTCTTCTGGATCAGGCCAGCGGTGCCGAGATGTCGGCGCACGGCTTCGCTGAAGGCGCCTTCGTCGTTCACGGGCACGAGCTCTCCGACGCTGTCGTCGATGAAGTCGATCTGACCGCCTTCGTCGTAGCAGATCACCGGAAGGCCCTGGGAGAGCGCCTCGAGGAACACGATCCCGAAGCCTTCATGCAGCGTCGTCGAAACGTAGAGCTCCGCGGTGGAGAGGATCTGCCACTTCTGCGTTTCGCTGACGTAGCCGGTGAAGCGCACGCGCTCGGCGATCCCGAGCGCCGAGCAGGTCTGCTCGAGTGCGGGGCGCTCCGGCCCCTCGCCGACCACGATGAGACGCAGCGTCGGGTCTTCGAGCCTGGCAAGAACGCGGAGGAGCTGGTCGAGTCCCTTCCGCGCCACCAGACGTCCGACCGTCACCAGGACGCGGTCGGATGCCCCGAGACCGAGTGAAGCGCGACTCGCCGGCGCGCACTGCGTGGCGCGGAAGGCGAGCGGGATGCGATCGATCGGCCGGTCGACGTAGATTTCGCGAGTCCTGCGCGCGGTGTCGGTGGATTGCGCGACGACGCGATCACTGCCCCGCACGACCCATCGCACGGTCTGGCGCAGGAAGGGAGTGCGGTGAGGCGAGAGACGCTTGCTGGGGTCGTAGATGTCGCCTCCATGAACCGAGAGCACGTGCGGAATTCCGGCGCGCCGCGCGAGCCGCAACCCGCTCGGGCCGGAAGGCACGGCAAAGGAGCTGTGGACGAGATCGAAGCGGTGGCTCCGTAGCAATTCGGCGCCGCGGCGCAGACTGAGTGGAAAGAAGCTCAGCATCGATACCAGGCTCGCCGTGGCATCCGCGGTCCGCATCCAGACCGGAACCCGAACGATTTCGAGGCGCCCCCGCTTCTCGGCTTCCGCGAGGCCGGCTCGACCCGAAGTGAGGACCGTGACATCGATGTGCTTCGCGAGCTCCTCCGCGAACGCCTCGAAGATCACACCGCCGCCGCCGCCGAGCGGCGGGTACTCGTAGCTCACGATCAGGACGCGGCGAGCCTGGGGCGCGGCGGCCGCTGCCACGGTCAAGCAGCCTCGACCTGGCGTTCGTGGGCCTGCTCGACCACGGCGGTCAGATCCGCATGCGCCACGCCCCCGAGGAAGATCCGATACCAGATCTCCGCGTTGAGCAGCAGCCAGAGCCGATTCCCATGATCCATCCGACCGGCCCGGTGCGCCGTCAGCAGCCGATCGACCGCGGCCTTCTGAAGGATGCCATCCGACACCAGGGTGGCGTTCTCGAGGAAGAGTCGGAAGAACAGCGAGTACTCGTCACGCAACATGTAGGGCAGCGCGACCGAGAACCCCTGCTTGGGGCGTTGCAGCAGCGAGGGCGGAAGGTGGCGTTTCGCCAGCATCCGCTGCACTCGCCGGAGCGACCAGCCGCGCACCTTCAGGCGCATGGGCAGTCGCGCTGCGAACTCGGCGAGCTTGTGGTCGAGGAACGGGCTCCGCGCTTCGAGACCGTGGGCCATGGTCATGCGGTCCAGGATCATCACCGGGTGATCCGGCATCCGGAGCTGGCTATCGACGTGCAGCATCCGGTCGATCGGATGCTCCGCCCGCGCGCTCTCGTAGGCGGCGATGATGGGCGCGGTCGGATCGGCGCCGGAGAGCTGGTTGCGAAATTCGGGAGTGAACAAGTCGTCGCCTTCGGACCCGAGGAAGTAGAAGCTGCCGAGGCTCGCTGCGTAGCGCGCTCCGCCCTCGAGGAAGGAGAGCTGGTGCAGCCAGCGCAGCTGGTTCCCCCGGCTCTTGTACCAGCCGCCATCGGACGTGCGCCGAAGCAGGGCGCCGGTGACGTGCTCGCGGATGGCTCGCGGAAGCAGCGCGTAGACGCTGGCGAAGCGGTTACCGTAGTAGCGGTCGTAGCCCCCGAAGAGCTCGTCGCCTCCATCGCCACCGAGCACGACCTTCACGTGCTGGCGGGCCATTCCCGCGATCAGGTAGCTGCAAACCGCCAACGGGTCGGAGGGCTCGTCCATCTGCGCGACCAGCATCGGGAGCAGCCTCAGCGAGGGTTCGATCGCCTGCTCGTGATGGAGGGTGCCGTAGCGCTCGGCGACAGCTCGCGCATGCGGTGCCTCGTCGAAGTCCTTGTAGGCGAGACTTCCCGAGAAGGTCTGGATCGGTTCGTCGAGCACGAACTTCGCGAGGAGCGCGACCACCAGGGTCGAGTCGAGTCCGCCGCTCAGGAAGGCCCCGATCGGTACGTCGCTCACGACGTGGGCCTTGAGACTCTCGACGATCTCCTGCTCGAGGCGGTCGGTCAGCGCCGCGTCCGAGCCTGCGAGCTTCGGCTCGTATTCCAGATCCCAATAGCGCGAGATCCGGAGGCCGCGCTCCATGTCGAACACGAGCTTGTGGGCCGGTGGAAGCTTTCGGATCCTCCGGAACATCGAGTGCGGAGGCATCACAATACGGAGTGTCAGGTACTGCTGCAGCGCCGCCGGATCGAGCTCGGCCAGCGCTGGATCGAGCGCCAGCAGCGCCTTGATCTCGGATGCGAAGCTGAACTCTCCCGCGCCTTCGACATAGTAGAAGGGCTTCTGCCCGAGGTGGTCGCGCGCCGCGAACAGCCGCCCGCGCACCTCGTCCCAGATCGCGAAGGCGAACATGCCTCGCAGCCGGTCGACGCACGCGTCCCCCCACTCCTCATAGGCGTGGACGAGAACCTCGGTATCACTGTGGGTCGCGAAGCGATGCCCGCGGCCGATCAGGTCCTGGCGCAGCTCGCGGTAGTTGTAGATCTCTCCGTTGAAGACCACCCAGCAGTCGCCGGTCTCGTTGGGGACGGGTTGGTGACCCTGGGAGAGATCGATGATGCTGAGGCGGGTGTGGCCGAGCACCGCGGGACCGCTGCGGTGGATTCCGCGGTCGTCGGGTCCGCGATGGTGCAGTGCCTGGACCATGCGGGCGACGCCCGTCTCGGACGCGCCGCCCGTCCGCACCTGCCCGCAGATCCCACACATCGAGCGGCTAGGACCCGCCGCGACGGGTGGCGCGAACTCGAGCGTCCGCTTCAGGATGCTTGGCGATGAAGGGGCCGAGCGCCAGGACGTCCAGATGGCCGATCTGGAAGGCCCGGATGGCATCCTCGGGCGTGCAGACGATGGGTTCTTCGTGGATGTTGAAGCTCGTATTCACCACGCTGCCGATCCCCGTGAGCTTGCGGAACTCGCGGATGATCCGGCAATAGTCCGGATTGTCCGACTCATGGACCACCTGGGGACGCGCCGTACCGTCGACGTGCGTGACTCCCGGACACTGGCTCCGCATCTCACGCGTGCAGTTGAAGGTGATGGTCATGAATCTCGAGGTGTCGAGCGCGCCGTCCATGCCTTCGAAGCAGCGACCCGCGTCCTCCGCCAGCGTAGTCGGAGCAAACGGCATGAACTCCGTGCGCTGGAGTCTCTCGTTCAGCCAGTCGTTCGCCGAGGGGTCATCGGGTCGGTAGAGGATCGAGCGGTTTCCGAGCGCCCGCGGTCCGTACTCCATCCGACCGGCGGCGCGCGCCACGACGTATCCGTCGGCAATCAGGCGCGCGACCTCTTCGTGGTACGCGGGCGGGCGCGAGAACGCGACGCCACTTTTTTCGAGCGCCGCCGACATCTCCTTCTCGCTGCATTCGGGGCCGAGGTACACATCGTCGAAACATTTCTCTACTGCGGGGCGGCCGCCCGGCCGCGCCTGGGCGTCGACCAGCAAGGCTGCTCCCGCCGAGAGCCCCTCGTCGGACATCGCCGGGTAGACGAAGAGCTCCTCGACTTCGTCGAGCTCGTGGATGCGTTGATTGATCTTCACGTTGGCGACGACGCCCCCTGCCAAAGCGATCCGGCGTCGGCCCGTCTTCCGCGCCCAGTGGGCCACGTAGCGGGTGCAGATGTCCTCGGAGAGCAGTTGGATCGACGCCGCCAGATCCTCTCGCCGCCAATCCGCCGGCAAGGCCTTGCGAAGCTTGCTGATCGCACTGTTGCGGAAGGCGTTCCCGACGTTGCACATGGAGCCGCCGTCGTACCGGATGAAGCGTTCGAGGATCTCCCGGTGCTTGTCGGTCCCATACGCGGCCAGCCCGGTGATCTTGCCCTCGTGTTTGCCCATCTTGAATCCGCACAGGGCGGTCACATAACCGTAGTAGTTCCCGATCCCATCGAAGGACGGGACGGAGTGGAGGAAGTTCCAGCGACCTTCGGTGACGTCGTAGACGTGCGAGGAGTGGCCGTCGCCGGAGCCATCGAGGGTGACGACCAGCGCGTCGCCAAAGCCACAGGCGTAATAGGCCGAAGCCGCATGAGCCCAGTGGTGCCACACGTACTCGACCGGCGCGGTCAGATCGAACTCTTCGCGCAGGACCGCTGCGATGGCGCGCTTGCGCTTCTCGTACACGGGCTTTCGGAGGCCGTAGTAGGCCCGCTCCAGCGCCGGCACCCGGCTGCGCAAGAAGGCGAGTCGCTCGCCGACCCCGAAGAAGAGATTCTTGACGATGCCCTCGTCTACCCCGAGGACCCCGTCGTCGAAGGGAACGAGGTCGTCGAGGAAGTGCCCCCAGTGCGACGCAATCGCCACGCGATCGATTTCGCGCGGCTCGACACCCGCGAGCTGCATGACCGCGGCGATGGATCTCCGAGGGAACCCCATCACCATTTTCTTGCGAGCGAGGCGCTCCTCATTGATGGCGGCGACGACGCGGCCATCTTCGATGAGAGCTGCACCGCTGACGAGGTGGTCGCTGATTCCGAGCACGCGCATGGTCGCTCAAGCCCGCTTTCTGCAGATGGCGGCGATCTTCTTGGTGAAGATCCGATTCTCCTTGCCATAGAGCACGAAGAGGGCTCGGAACAGCAGCGAGAGGATCGCTGAGCCTGCCCAGGCCACGTAGTTGAATGGGTTCTTGTAGAAAACATAGAGATGCAGGCCGCGAACCCGGATTCCCGCGAAACCGACGTACTCGAGCATCTGCCGCAGCGTGTACTCGGTGAAGGTGTTGTAGTGATCGAAGTTCTGGGCCAGCGCTTCGGCGCCCGTAATCGGGTTCGCCCCGTTCAACCCATGCACGATCAGCGTTCCGCCGGGGCGCAACGCGCGTTCGCAGAGCTGCAGGAACACCAGGATCTCCGGCTTCGTCAGGTGATTGAGCTCCTGCTCGCAGAAGATCGACTGGTAGCGGTCTTTGCTTGCGGCGAGCCAGGGGAAGGCGCGCTCCGCGCGGCAATCGAGGCCGTGCTGCTGCGCGTGGGTGATCTTCGTGGGATCCGAATCGATGCCGACCACATCTCGATAACCCTGCCGCATCAGCATGTCGACCATGTATCCCGGGCCGCAACTCACCACCAGGATCGGTGCAGAGAGATCCGGGTCGAACTGCGACAGATAGTTCTTCCGGTAGAACTCGTAGACGGTGCGATACCCCTTCTCGATATCCGACGGCCCTTCCCAGAAGGAGTCGAAAGGCTCGATCTCCGCGGTGAGCTGGCTGCGCGCGGCGGCCTCGAGATCCAGCGCCGGGGCTCTGCGGGGGTTGGCCGGGTGGGCGGCGGTACCCGGCAGCAAACCCTCGGCCTCGTACCAACGCGCGGTGGCCTGCATGCCGGTCTGGAGATCGACTTTCGGCTCGAAGCCGAGACTCTTGTGCGCGCCTGCGCCCTGGAAGCGAAAGCTCTTGAGAAAGAAGTCCATGCGCCGGCGATGGAGCGGAGGCTGGATCCCCAGCGGTCGAAGCAGGGCTTCGAGGATCGAGGCGGTCCACAGCAGCGGCGCCAGGGGGATGCGTACGATCCGGGCTTCACCACCCAGTGAGGAGGCGACCGCGCGCAGCATCTGCGCGCTGGTCACGGGCTTCGGTCCTGCGAGTACGAAAGTGGTGTTCACCGCGGATTCCAGCTGCGCGGCGGCCAGCAGTCCGTCCAGCAGGTCGTCGATGTAGACGGGGTGGTGGAGATTCTCGCCACTTCCCACCTGCACCAGAAGCCCCTTGGACGCGGCCTTGAACAGCTTCAGCAGGCGGCGATCGCCGGGGCCGTAGGTTTCCGAGATCCGGACGACGACCACGGGAAGGCGCGAGCTGAACTCGGCAACCACGCGTTCGGCGGCGAGCTTCGTGATTCCGTAGATGTTGTCCGGCTCGAGCGGCGAGTCCTCGCCCACCACCTCCAGCGGAGCAGCGCGGTAGACGCCGATCGTGCTGCCGTGAACGAAGCGCTTGACCCCGGCGCGTTCGGCTGCGGCGAGCACGTTGCGGGTGCCCTCGACGTTCACGGCCACGAAGTGCGAATCGGCGACGTTGGCTTCGTGTTGGGCAGCGGCCAGATGGAAGACGACATCCATCCCTTCGACGACTTCTGTCAGCCTGTCCGCCTCGCTGACGGACACGTCATGGATCTGCGCGCCAGCGCGGATCAGCGCTTCAGCAGTTGCGGCCTCCGCGGCGTTGTTGCGTCGGCCCAAGACACGGACTTCTTGACCCTCTCGGAGGCAGCGCAGGGCGAGCCGGGACCCGATGAAGCCCGTTCCTCCCGTGATCAGCACCCGCATGACGAGCCTCGCGTCTGGATCCCCGGCCGCGCGATCCTCACGAAGTGAGTGCCGGAAAGGCCGCGGAGGTGACATCCAGTTCATTCTGCCGGCGTGTTGCGTCCCAATGAAGTTCTCTTGCCATCAGGGTGGCCGTGGCCTCGAGAGCTGCTGCGCCGGGGTGACCCGCGGCACCAAGATCGGTACGACGAAGAACGACGTCCGAGAGGGTCCGCGCGGCTTCGCACCGCACCGCGTGGAGGATCTCGGCTTCCAACGTGGCGCTGCCCGGGACGAGTAGCACGGGGCCCTTCGCTTCGCGCGCCACGGAGAGAACCGCGGTGTAGTTGCTCCCGTGGTTGTGCGCCAGGGCTTCCACGGCCGGTTGTGGGAGCGAATCGCCGCCGTCGCGGCGCACGTCGCGAACGAGATCGTCGAAACGCTCGAGGTCTCCTCCGAACAAGCGTGTCTCCGCGGTCCTACAGGGGGGCGGTCGACGCCCCAGCTTCTGGAACACCAGATCCGTGACCTTCGCTGCCTCGGTTCGCGCAATCGTGTAGCGGACACACACGAGGGTGATCAGACCCGCCACACCGTCCGCCCGTGCGTGATCGACGATCAGCGATCGATGACCGTACTTGAGATCGCGGGCGCCAGGCTCGTTCTCGGCGAACAACACCAGGCCGCACTGCGTGCGCGCGACGTCTTTGAGGTCGAGAGCGAGGCCGGGCATGGCAGCGTTGATCTCCGCGATCCACTCCGCGAGCTCCGACTCGGTCACGCTCGCTACGGAGGGGTCCCCATCCCACACGGCATGCCAGACTCCGACCAGCGTGCCTCCGCGCCACGGGACCAGGAAGAGATGCCGGGCGGAGCGGCTGAAGACGGCCTGCGGGTCGCGGCTCGAGCCGGTGAACGCCAGAGCCATGGCTGCTGGAGGCACCCGCCGCACCAGGAAACACGCGTCGCGCGAGAAGCTCGGACGCGGTCGCAGTCCGAGCGGAGGCGAGGACGCGAGCAGAGCGGGCGCCCAGCCACCCGAGGCGTTCAACACGACCCGTCCACGCACCTCGAACGAGCGGTTCTCGAAGCGATCGCGTGCGATCACGCCCTTCACTTCGTCCCCGGCTCGCAGCAGCTCGGTGACCTCGCAGTGATTCGCGAGCACCGCTCCCAGCTGCGCGGCAGACAATCCGAATGCCAGCGCCAGGCGCGCTGGATGGACCATCTGACCGTCGCAAAACACCGCGCCACCGGTGAGGCCGGTCGGGTCCAGATCCGGAAAAAGTTCCAGTGCGCGCGCGCGAGAGACGGTTCGAGTCGCCGGGATGCGCCGCGCGGGATCGGAAATACCGCGGTTGCGGTCGGCGGTGAGCAGATCGTAGAGCTTCATTCCCGCCATCAGGATCTCGCGACCCTTGAGGCCGTGACCATAGGTCGGAATGAAGATCGGAAGCGACCGGGTCAGGTGGGGAGCGATGCGCAACAGCGTGCGGCGCTCGCGTGCCGATGCGCGGACCCGAACGAGATCCGCATGTTGGAGATAGCGGATCCCTCCGTGGATCATCCGGAAGCAGTTTGCGGTGGCAGCGTGAGCGAAGTCGTGGCTCTCGAGCAGGGCCACGGAGAGGCCGCGCTGCGCGGCGTCCCAGGCGACGCAGAGCCCCGAGATCCCGCCACCCACGATGACGAGATCGAATTCGCGCCCCTCTAGGTCACCCAGCTCCCGTCGCAAGCCTGAATCCTTCCACAGCGCCGAGCGAGGCGCTTGGATCCCTCGGTGATGTCCGAGGGATCGGAATTTTACAGCAGCAAGCGGAGGGGCAGCCAAGCTCTACGATCCGCAATCAGGGGATCGACCCGTCCTCGGGAGACTCATCGGCGGTCTCGTATCGCGGATTGATCGACGACCCCGCCGGATTGAACAGCACGGCCTGCTTGGAGAGTCGGGCTGTTGGCAAGAACAGCATCAGACACCCCCCAACCATGATGAAGACGATATCCAGCAGTCCGGAAGCGAGGCCCAACGCGACCGCTCCGGCTTCGGACGCGCCGGCTCTTCCGATGAATTCCATCAACAGCACCTCTCTGACTCCGAAGCCGAGCACCGAGATCGGGAGCCGGATCGCCATCATCACGATGGGCCACACCCACAGCATGGTGCTCAGCCGGACATCGATTCCCAGGGCCACGGCCAGCAGCCAGTTGATCAGCGTGAAGAGGTATTGTTGCCCGAACGCAATCGCCAGAGCGATGGCAACGAGCTTCCGATGCCCGCGATACGCGACCAAGCTGCCTTCCAATCGGTTGGCAAATCGCCTTACCCGGCCAGCCAGGAGAGTGCTCGGTGCGACGGTTCCCGAATGCCGGAACTTCGAGATCATCCACGCTGCCGCGATCAGCGAAGCTGTGCCGGCGGCTACCCAAAGGGCCGGCGTAGCGACCAGATGCAGAGAGGAAATTGGCGCAAACATCGCGAGCCCGATCGCTGCAGAGACGACGAGCGCAACGACTCCCGCGAGTCGTTCCACGATGACCGCACTCAGGGAATTCGTGAAGTTGCCAGCGTACGGCTGCGCCATCCGCGCGCGAACGAGATCCGTTCCGACCGTGGCGGGCAAGGCTGCCCCGAGGAACGAGCTCTGGAGGTAGATCGACAGAGCTGTCCAGAAGGGGATGCCTCGGCCTTCAACCGAAACCAGGAGCCTCCATTTCGCCGAGGCGGCGCATCGATCCGCGAAGTACAGGACGACGGCCAGAACGATCCAGCGAGGGGCCGCATCCGAAACGATTGCCGAGGCCGGCCCGAGATCATTGCGGGTCAGGAGAAAGGCGCCCAAGGCAAGGGTCCCGAGCCAGCGAACCCCAACGATCGCGCGGGCCTTCCTGAGAGCCCCTCGTTCCGGAGTACTCAAGCCAAGGCCTCTTGGATCATTTGGACGTCACGCAGACGCGCGTCAACCGGGCCTCGGGTACCGGCGACGGATCCGGCGCAGGTCGAAGAGGGCGCGAAGGTAATCTCGCGGTCGTACATTCGAGCCCTCGAAGTCTCGCCACCGGTGTAGCGGGTATTCCAAGATCACCTCCGACGCCGGAGGGCCGGCGTTGGCGGCGTGGCGGGCGATCAAGCGTGCGATCACCTCGACATCGAAGATCCAACGGGACTGGAACGGATCTCGAAACAGGGCGCGCGCCGAATCGGCGCGGAACAGCTTCGCCCCACACTGCGTGTCGTATACCCGCAGGCCCAGGGAGGTCGATATGACGGTGGCCGACAGGCGCCCCATGTGGTGACGCAAAACGCTTCGCTCGATCTGTCTGCCGAGGAGCTGAACCCGGGCACCCATCACCAGCTCGAGCTGAGGATTTGCGTCGAGCTGATCGGCGAACGTGGGAACCACGTCGAGAGGGGTCGACAGATCCGCATCCCAGAATCCCACGTAGCGCGGGTTCGACTCCAGAGCCTGGAGGATCCCTCGGCGGACGGCTTCGGCCTTCCCCGAATTGCGTTCCAGCGCGAGCAGGCTCGCGCGCGGAGAGGCGCGGGCGACGAGGTCGCGCAGTACTCCTGCGGTCTCATCGGTGCTTCCATCGTCGACGAACAGGAATGCGGTGTCCGGATCGTTCGTCAGGAACTCTAGAAAGGCTGCCGAATCGAGACGCCGGGCTTCGTTGTAGCAGGGGATGACGATCGTGGTTTTCGGCACACCCCGCTCCTGCGCATTCCGGCGGTGTGAAACCGCGTCAGGATCGTAGGTTAACGGAGACTGGTGGTCTGGCACGCTCGCCCTTCCCTGCCGCGCAGGGAAATGGTGTTACCCTGAATCGCCTCGCGCAGCCGCGCCGGCCGGAGTATGGGGCGGCCGAACGCAGCCCGGACCCGCATCCAGAAGGTTCGCTTGGGAGAGGTCGCAATCCGAAGAATCGGGTGCCCGCGCGGGAGCCCTCCGCTTCGCGCGGGGTCGCCGCGATGATGCGAGCCGCGCTGCGCTGGCTGCGTGCGAACGCGTATCGAGTCGATCGGCGCGAACCGCCGCAGGCGCGACCGCCTCGATGGATCGTGCGCTGCGGTCCTGATGTACCACCGCGTGCTGCCGCGGGAGCAGGTCGCCCGCGATCACGTGGAGCCCGGCATGTTCGTGACGCCGGAAACCTTCTCGCGCCACCTCGGCTGGCTGGCGGAGGAGTTCTCGGTGCTCCCGCTCCACGAGATCGTGGCGCGGCGGGCGAGCGGTGATTCGCTGCCGCCTCGGGCCTGTGCGATCAGCTTCGACGACGGTTGGCGGGACAACCTCGAGCACGCGCTGCCCGCGCTCGAACGGCACGGACTTCCCGCCACGATCTTCGTGGTAACGGCGCGCGTGGGCACCGAGGGCGCCTTCTGGCCCGATGAGGTCTGTCGCCGGATGGCGTCGCTCCCCACGGATCGCCAGCGCCAGCTGGCGCGCAGCCTGGGCGCAGAAGCCACGGGCGATCCCGTCGCATGCGTGCTGGATCATCTGAAACGGGTTTCCGAGGCGGCGCGCGACGATCTACTCGACTCATTGCGCGGCCAGACCGCGGCCCCCGCGAGCAGCGGCCGCGAGCTCCTCGACTGGGACGATCTGGCGCGTCTTGCCGACGCGGGGATCGATATCGAATCGCACGGCGCCAGCCATGCGATCCTCACCGGACTTCCCGATGAGGCGGTCGAGCGCGAGCTTCGCACCGCGCGCGCGCAGCTCCTCGAGAGAGGCCACGGGCGACACGGCCTGTTGGCCTATCCTTCGGGCCGCTATGACGAGCGGGTCCGCTCCATCGCGGGCAGGCTGGGTCATGCAGGCGCCTTCACGACCGAGCCCGGGTTGCTGAGCGCCCGTAGCGAGCGTCTCGCGATGCCGCGGATCGGCCTTCACGATGACATCTCGCGCAGCCGGGCCGAATTCCTCTACCGCTTTCCGGGCTCCGTGTGAGCGCGCTTCGGGTCGTGCTCGCGATCGAATCGAGCGGGCCCGGCGGCGCCGAGCGGATGGTCCTCAGTCTCGCGGAGGCACTCCTGCGTGACGGCGACCAGCCCGTCGTCGCGACGCTCAAGACCGGCTGGATGACGCAGCGCGCAGAGGCCGCCGGAATCCCGGTCTGGATCGAGCCGATGCGCCCCGGTCTGGATCTGCGCTGGGTGTTCCGATTCGCCCGCAGACTGTCGCGGGAGCGGATCGATGTCCTTCACACCCACGAGTTCGGGATGAACAGCTACGGAAGCGCGGCGGCACTGCTCTCGCGCACGCCGGCGATCTCGACGATCCACGGGCGCCATTGGGTGGTCGACCGCCGGCGGCGTCGGGTCGCCTACCGGCTGCTGCGCGCACTCGGCATTCCCATCGTCGCGGTTTCGAAGGACCTCGCCGGATTCCTCGAGCAAAGCCTGGGCCTGCCACGCGATCGGTTGGAAGTCATCCACAATGGGATCCCGATGGAACCCGCGCTGCATGCGGAGGAGCGCGCCGCAAGGCGTGCGGCGGTTCGCTCGCAGATCGGGATGCCGCCGAGAGTCCCGTTGCTGATCGCGGTGGGGAACCTCTACCCCGTCAAGGATCACGCGACGCTCCTGCGCGCACTGTCGCGTCTCCCCGATGCGTGGCTCGCCATTGCGGGTCGCGGCGACCAGGAGGCGAACCTGCGCCACCTCGCGAACGAGCTCGGGATCGCCGAGCGGGTGCAGCTTCTCGGGCTTCGGGACGACATCCCCAGCCTGCTTGCGGCCGGCGACGTGTTCGTGCAGCCCTCGCGTTCGGAGGGGCTCCCGCTCGCCGTTCTCGAAGCGATGGCGCAGCAGATCCCCGTCGTCGCAACGCGGGTCGGTGGCGTCGGCGAAGTCATCGAAGACGGGGCAACGGGCTACCTGGTGCCCGCCCAGGACCCGGTTGCCATGGCCGAAGCCGTGAGGCGGGTTCTCGACTCGCCCGACCGAGGTGCGGCGCTCGCCGCAGCGGCGGATGCGCGCGTACGCGAGAAGTTCTCGGTGGAGCGCATGCTGAGCCGATATC
The DNA here is from genome assembly GCA_963785985.1 of uncultured delta proteobacterium. Taxonomy (GTDB): domain Bacteria; phylum Myxococcota_A; class UBA9160; order UBA9160; family SMWR01; genus DATBRV01. Next base: position 110,904 of record CAWAXD010000010.1, read on the forward strand.
GGACGCTCTACAGCGGGCAATGTCGCGCGCGGGTCCGCGGTGCGCGGGTCCGCGATCGAGCTCGGCATTGACGAGCGCGGCGATGCCGGTGGTCGCTCGCGGCGAGCGCTTGCGCATCCTGATCACGGATGGCGAGACCCGCGCCGCGCTGGCGACGGTGCGAGCTCTTGGAGCTGCGGGTCATGACGTTCACGTCGCGGCGGCGGGGGCCCGCAGTCTCGCCGGCGCATCGCGATTCGCGATCAGCGAACACTCGCTGGGTGACGCTGCAACCGACCCGCGCCATTGGTCGGAGCGCCTGGAGGGCCTCGCGCGCACGCTGGGCGCGGATCTCCTGTTCCCGATTTCGGAGATCGGTCTCGGTACGATCTACGCCTATCAGATCGAAGCCCGCTGGCCGGTGGTATGCCCGGAGCGCGAGGCCTACGAGGCGGCGACGGACAAACACTCGTTGCTTCAGCGCGCGGCCGCACTGGGCATCGCGGTTCCGCGAACCCGGCTCGTCGAGAACCCCGATGCGCTCGTCACGCTTCCGGAGCCATTCCAATATCCCGTCGTCCTCAAAGCCCGGCGTTCGCGCTTCCTGGTGGATGGACGCTGGCGTAACGGCGCAGTCCAGATCGTTGGCAGCGCAAGCGAGCTGCCGATGGCGCGTCTGGCACCGGGCCTGCGAGGCGGCCTGCTGCTTCAAGAATTCATCCCGGGTCACGGCGAGGGGATCTTTCTGCTGGCATCGCAGGGGCGCACGCTCGTTCGCTTCGCGCATCGGCGCTTGCGCGAAAAGCCGCCGACCGGTGGCGTGAGCGTACTGAGCGAGTCGATCGAGCCGGATCCCGAGCTGTCGCGCCAGAGCGAGCGACTCCTCGCCGATCTCGCATGGACAGGCGTGGCCATGGTCGAGTTCCGTCGCACGCCCGACGGACGTCCGGTGCTGATGGAAATCAATCCTCGGCTCTGGGGATCGCTCCAACTGGCGATTCACTCGGGCGTCGATTTTCCCTCGCTGATGATCGCGCTCCGCCGGGGAGAACCGATTCCCGCGGTCGAGGCGCACACCGGGGTTCGCATGCGCTGGCTGCTCGGCGACATCGATCATCTCTACATCAGCCTGCGCCGGAGCGAAGTCCGGAAGATCACGGGGAAGAGCGTTCCTGCGCTGCTGCGCGACTTCTTGCTGAGCTTCGCAGATGGTTCGAAGTCCGACGTGCTGGATCCGAGGGACTGGCGGCCCTTCTGGCGCGAGTTGATCGCTTGGATTCGTGGATGAAATAAGGCGGCCCGTTAGAATCTACTGGTGATACGCCGCCATCGAAGGAGCCGCTCGTGGGCAAGAACCGTGGTTCTCGCCGCCCTATCACTCGGAATCGCGCTGGTCCTCACCGAGTGCGTGTTGCGGCTCTTCTACGAGCCGCCCCCTATTTGGCGCGACCCGCAGGTGAAGCATCTCGAGAGCCCGCTCCTCGGATGGGTTCATGCGCCGAGCTCCCACGGGTACTCGATCGACGTGCCGGTGTCGATCAACTCTGCGGGGCTCCGCGACGAAGAGATTCCGCCCGAGAAGCCGGCTGGCGAAATCCGAATCCTCGCTCTGGGCGATTCCTTCACGTTCGCGCTCGGAGTGCGTCACGAGGAGATCTGGGCGCAACAATTGGAGCGCATCCTGAACGAACGTCTGGCGCCACAGCGGTTTCGGGTGATCAACACCGGCGTCGCCGGATACAACACGCGTCAGGAACTCATCTATCTGTTGCATGACGGGTATGGCTGGGACCCCGATCTCGTCATCGTTGGATTCTATTGGAACGACCTGATTGGAAACGAGCCAGCACTCCCCGCGCTGGACTCCACGCCGAGAATTGCACCGGGCGTGGCGTCCACGCCGAGGCGATGGACCACGTCTTGCCGGCGTGGATCCGGGACTCCCTCCGCCAGAGCCTCGTGCTCTACCTCGTCGTGAACCGCACCGAGCAGGTCATGCAGATCCTCGATCCGCCCGAGGATCGCACCAGCCGCGTACAGCGTGCGATCCTCGCCGGTGACGAGGCTTTTCTCGAGCCGTATTGGCGGGAGACCGAGACCCGGCTGCTCGAAATTGCGAACTCCGCGAAGCAGCGGAGCGTTCCCGTCGTCCTGCTCGTGTTTCCGATGGAGAATCAGGTCAAGCGATCGGATCCGGGCGCCGCCTTCGTGGAACGCTTGCGTCGGATCTGGGAACCCACGGGGATGCCGCTCGTGGACGTTGCGCCGGCCTACATCGAAGCCCGGAAGCGAGGCGACAATCCCTTCCAACCGTACGATCTACACCCCAACGCCTCCGGGATGAGAATCGCCGCCGAGCTCGTCGATCAGGCGCTCCGCGAGCGCAAGTTCTGGATTCGCTGAGATCAGTGCACGCGAGCGCGAAGCAGCCGCTCGCGCTCCGCGGAGGCGCGTCCGCCGGCACCCGCGATGTATTCTTCGTACCAGGTCGTGAACGTAATCAGCGCCCAGATCTGGCCGTCATAGTTGGCGCGGCGCGAGAAATGATCGTCGAGAATCGCGCGCACGGCCCGGTACTGGAATACACCGGCCTCTCGAATCGCCCGTTCCGAGAGCACGTCCTCGACGTAGGGACGCAGCTCGTTTCGGAACCAGACCGTGAGCGGCAACGAGAATCCCATCTTGCGGCGCCTCAGAAAGTCGGGCGGTAGGAGGTCCTCGACGGCGCGTTTCAGGATGTACTTGCTCTCCATCCCGTGCAGCTTCAAGCCGGTAGGGATCCTGGCGGCGAACTCGAGCAGGTGATGGTCGAGAAACGGGACGCGCACCTCCAGCGAATGCGCCATCGACATCCGATCGGTCAGGGTGAGCAGGTTGCTCGGCAGGAAGAGCTTCAAATCCGCGAACAGTGCCCGGTTCAATGGATCGGCTTCGCGGACCCGGGCCAGGTAATTCCGAAACAGGTCGCGAGGCAATTGCCGGTCGATCTGCTCGCCGAACTCCGCTGTGAGAAGCTCCCGCTGGGCAGCGGACGAGAACGCGACCAGCAGCTCGAAATAGCGATCGTCGAACGGCAGATCGAGACTGCCGACGAACCGCTTGACGCGCTGCACCCATTGGTGCCCCGAGCGCGAGTCCGGTATCGAGCGAGACGAGCGGCTTGAGCAGGCTGCGATTCAGCCAGGCAGGAATCCAGCGAAATTTCTCGCCGAGCATCACCCCGCGGTGGCGCTCGTAACCGGCCGCGAGCTCGTCCCCGCCGACTCCGGAGAGCGCAACCGTCACATGCTTGCGCGTGTCTTTGGCCAGATACCAGGTGGGGATCGCCGATGCGTCTGCGGCGGGCTGGTCGAAGGCGCGAACGAGCTGCGGCACGATCTCCGTGAGATTCGGCTCCATCACGAGCTCGTGATGGTGCGTCCGATAGCGCTGCGCGATCTCTCGGGCAAATTGGCGCTCGTCGAAGCTCGCCCCGGCGTTGTCGTAGCCGATCGAGAAAGTCTCGACCGGCGCATCCGAGTGCCTGGCCATCAGCGCGACGAGCGATCCCGAGTCGATTCCGCCCGACAGGAAGGCGCCGAGCGGCACGTCGGAGATCAGACAGGTACGCACCGCTTCGTCGAGCCGGTCGCGGATTCCCTGCGCCGCCTCCTTCGCCCCGAGGCTGGCATCGACTTCGTAGCGAAGCTCCCAGTATTGGCGGAGCGTGAAGGAGCCCCTTTCCGACACGAGGAGGTGTCCGGCTGGAAGCTCTTCGATTCCCTCGAACGCCGTGATCGGCTCGGGGACATAGAGATAGGTGAGGAAATGATGGACCGCTGCTGGCCGAAGCTGACGCGGAACGCCCGGGTACGCCAGCAGGCATTTGATCTCGGAGCCCCAGATGAGCTGCCCCTCTCGAACGGTGTAGTAGAGCTGCTTGATTCCCACCCTGTCGCGCGCGAGGATCAGTCGCTTCTGGCGACTGTCCCAGAGCGCGAATGCGAACATCCCGTCGCAGCGCTGCACGAAGTCATCGCCGAACTCTTCGTAGGCGTGAACGATGACCTCGGTATCGGTCGCCGTTCGAAAGCGATGACCTCGAGACTGGAGATCGCTCCGCAGCTCGCGAAAGTTGTAGATCTCGCCATTGAAGACGGTCCAGACGCTGCCGTCTTCGTTGGAGATGGGCTGGTCTCCCCCGCTCACGTCGATGATCGAAAGGCGGCGCATGGCCAGGCCGACATGGCCTGGATCTTCGTAACGGCCGTCGCTGTCCGGGCCCCGGTGCACGATCGTCTGATTCATCGCCTCGAGCGTGGCGAGATCGATCGGCCGTCGCCCGTTCAAGGAGTGGATGCCGACGATTCCGCACATCGTCAGCGACTCGCGAAAGCCACGGCCAGGCGCCGCACGGCGTCGTGGAAGGCATCCGGGCGCAGATCCGGTTGGAGGAGGATGCGCGCGACGTCTCGGGGGCACGAGGGCTTCCTCTCGACGTTCATGGCTTTACCGATTCGCGAATGCATCCCGAGAGGACATCGAAGATCCTGGCATCGCTTCTTGAGCGATAGTTCGATCGCTGCGGCCGGAATCGGCGACGGCGGAGCCAGATTAAGGCAGCGAGATCCAGAACGCATGACCCGGGTCCGGGTCCCGTGGCGTGCGCCCGGAAAATTACAGCCCATCCGAGCGCGATCGGAGCCGCCAGCAGGTTGCCGGGAGCACGCGACTCGATCGTTGGCCGAGCCTCGCGTCTGCGGGTCAGCCTGGCTCGCCAGCCCGAGACGGAGCGACCAGCGAGCGGTAGAGGTGCTCGTAGCGCTCGATCCATGGTTCGAGGCTGAAGGCTTCCTCCAGTCGCCGCCGGGCGGCTTCGCAGCGGCGCCTGGCCTCGCCGGGATCCGCTCGAATCGCCGCGAGAGCCCGCGCAATCGCCTGCGGGTCCTCCGGGTCCACGAGCCACGCCTCGGCCTCGCCTACCACGCCCGGGACGCCGCCCACGCGGGTGGCCACGATCGGCACCTCTGCGGCCATCGCCTCGAACAACGCGATCGGAGTGCCCTCCGTGCGAGAGCTGAGGACGAACGCGTCGAACGCTCGGTATAGGCGGGCCGCTTCCTCGCGCATCCCCGCCCAGTGCACGCGACCGCCTGGCCCGAGCCCGCGCGTGCTCGCTTCCAGAGCCGTGCGTTCGGGGCCGCCACCGACGATGCAGACTTCGACAGACGGCGCCTCGGGCCGAGCAAGCGCGGCGAGCAGGACGTCGGCGCCCTTTTCATGGCTGACCCGCCCCACCCAGCCTGCGATCCAAGCGCGCTCCGGAAGGTCGAGCTCCCGGCGCGCCTCTTCGCGTGAGAGCCAGCCGCTCGGGCGCGCCCAGGCGTTGGGAACCAGGTGAATGCGATCCGTCGCGACACCGCGCGAACGCAGCCGGTCCACGAGCGTCGGCGCTACCGCAACCACGGCGTCGCAATGGCGCAGGGCGCGCTCCTGGAGGCGTTCGTAGAGTCGATTCTTCCAGTCGCCGCCCGTGAATCCGTGAACCGTCGAGATCGTCGCGATCCCGAGTCGACGCGCTACGCTCCCAGCCTGCACATCCGCTCGGTATCCGTGCGTATGCACGACCTGGGGCGCTGCGCGGAGGAAATGCTCGGCAAGACGCCTTCTCTCGCGCAGGTAGGCGCGCGGGCGCAAGCGGATCGGGGTGACCGGCAATCCGGCGCGCGCGAGCGAGAGCTCGAACGGGTGCGGCGAGGGCTCGAGATCGAGTATCGCGATGACGTTCACGTGGTGACCGCGTCGACTCAGCCCGACCGCGAGCGCCTTGACCACCGACTCGAGACCGCCCACCGCGCCGGAGGCGAGGACGTGGAGGATCGAGAGCGGGGTCGCATATCGGTCCGTTCGTCTTTCGCTCACGGTTGCAGGCTCCGCCCTTGCGGTTCGCGATCCCGCTGGTGACTCCAGTTATCGCCCATGGCTCTATCGATCACATGAGTACGCGATTGGAGATGGAACTTGGATGAGAGCCTTTCTCAGGAGCGGTGAGGTAGATCACGGAATCTTCCTTACCGAGGTCCGATATTTCTGGCGTTGACGAACTGCTTCTTGCCCAGCGACGGACCCCCCGCAGCTCTGGGTTGACTGATCTCCAGTCGGAGCGCGTCCGAGGGGTGAACAAGGGAGATGAAGGTGGGAATCAGCCGGAACACCAAAGCTCTGTCGATCACTCTCGCGGTGGCTCTCGTCCTCTGGGTGGGAAGCGCCGCGGCGCAGGAGCAGCGCTGTAATGAACTTGCGTCGTCCTGTACCTGTAGTGAGCCGCTCGACACCGCGGCGTTCACGCACACGACCGACGCCGCATCGACCGAGGTGAAGCTCAATCCCACCGACACCAACGCGAAGCAATGCAACGGCGGGAGCTCGGTCAGCGTCTACACCTGGGACAACAGGGAACCCTCGCAGCTTGCCTACTTCAGTACTCCGGCCCCCACGGGAATGCCCGCAAAGAGCACGGTGAGCCACGTCTGGCATTGGGGACTCCCCTACGGCGCGCTCTATGGCTGGGGTAACGCCAGCCTCAAGTCGAGCACCAAGCGAGTCTGTGTCCGTCACTACCTGAAGATGTCTACGGATTTCGACGGGGGAGACATCCGGACGAATCCGAAAAGCCCAAACTGCGATCCTGGAAAGTTCACACAGTTCAAGTTCCACGGAAGCCAACCCTACTACGATGTCCAGATGGGAAGCGGAGGCCGCGACGGAAGGAACTACCCCTTTACCTGGTGGCGCTACTGGAATACCTACAACGCGAACTTCAATCTGGAACCCGTCTAGCACCCTGAATTACTCGGACTGCTACGGGCAGTGGTGCCGGATCGAAGCATGCGTCTCCGGCGACTTCGCTGGCGGAAAGGGCGAATTCTACGGCGAAGGCTACGTCGTCAGGCTCTCCGATGGGAAGCGCGACACCTGGCCGCGCACCGACCTGGGTCCCGGCGCTCCCAACTGGAACCCGGCCGACTTCATCTGGATCGCCAATGGCTACACGGGCGGACCCTCGGAGCCGGGCCGATGCTCGAACGGCTACCCGTCCGCGATCGGTCCTGGGTACCGTGAGTACTCGCACCTGATGCAAGCCGAGTGGTCGACGGATGTGCCGGGCACGTTCATCGGCCCCGCGTACGAGGTTGAGGGAACCGATTCGGTCGGTACCGTTTCTCCTCCGCCAGCTTCCACTCCAATCCGACACCGAGCCCGACTTCCACTCCAACCGGGAATCTCGTCTCTACACCACCGGGGTCGTTTCCGGTGGCAGTGCAACAGTCACGTCCACGGTGACTGCGGGTGTTGGCCCGTACCAATTCTTGTTCGACTGCCAAAACGTCGGCCTTGGCAAGGTGTCGTAAATACCCCGAGTGCCAGTGCTCAATATGTCTGCTCGATGAACGGACAGTCGAGTATTGATGTTCGGGCGTGGGTCTGGGATCAGTCTACGAATGCGGTGGGTGACCAGATCGTCCGGATTGGCGCTAACCAGACCACTTCGACGCTTGGAATGCCGGGCCAGCCGACACTGGCTCCCTAGCTTCGGGCTCGAGGGAGCCAGGTGGGCATCGACTGTCCGCCTGGCTCCCCCCCTCCAGCAACCGGGTCGCATCGGCGTGCTCTTAGGCGAGCTCGCGGACGCGCATTTCACCCTTTTCTTCCAATGCCGCCAACCCGAAACGATAGAGCGTGGCGAATCGAACGCGCGAGATCCCCAGCGCGCCGGATCGCCGGCGGCTACGCTAACTTTTGGCTGGAAACTCCCCCCCGGTTTCCTCAATGAGACGACACGAAGACGCTCGCCATGCGCATTCGACATGTTTTCGGTCTATTGCTGGTCGGGGGGCTCTGTTTCGCAATCCTCGAAATCGGCGCATACGCCTATCTGCGAGCCTATCGCGGCTATGATGGCGTGCATCTGCTGAATTACGAGTTCGATCCCTACAAGAATCAGCGACTCGTACCGAACTTCACCGATACTCGCGGGGTGCACGTCAACGCCCAGGGCTTCCGGCGCAATGACGACACGCCCCGCGACAAGCCCGCTGGAGCCCTCCGGGTCTTCTTGATGGGTGGTTCCACCGCCTACGGGCTCGAGTCTCTCTCCAGGTTCGGTAGCGAGAAGTATCCGGTCATCCGAAACGATGAGACAATCGATTACTTTCTCGAGCGGTACCTGAAGGAAGCCCTCCCTTCCTCCCGAATCGAGGTGATCAATGCTGCGGTCACGAGCTTTCCAGAGCCATCACCATTTGATCTATCTCAACCAGACGGTTCTCAAGTACGACCCGGATATGGTGATCTTTCTCGACGGCTTCAACGACTACTTTCAGTATCAAAAAGGATTCGATCAATTTCGAGACTATGCGTATCAGGAGCGCGCCAGCACCATGCTGGGCGAACCAACGATAGGCGCGTGGTTGTCTTACACCGGATGGTGGCTCTTTCGGAAGAGCCATGCCTTTTATCTCATCGGTCGTGCGAGTCGCAACCTCTCGTATGCGATAGCGCAAAAGCAGCGAACGGAACTTCATCGACGTCGACGTCGCTCTTGTGAATCTCCGTGAGAACGCCGAAGGCAACTTCGTGAAAATGATCGAGCGCAATGGTCTCATTCTTCGGCACGAGGGGGTATCGGCGGTATTCGCATTGCAGCCTGAAATCGAGTTCGATCAGGAGAAGGTGCTCTCGCCGCTCGAACGGAAGATCTACGACGAGATGGCGAACCAATGGCAGGAGAATTTCATCGAGTTCAAGGAGTCGCGCCCGTCCCATCGTACTCGCATACATGAAAGCGGCCGCCGCAGAATCCGGTGCAACGGTGATCGACTTGACGAACATCTACGGGGGAGTCCAGGAGGACGTCTTCACGGATTACTGCCACCTCACGCCGCTCGGCAATCGCATCCTGGCGGAGTACGTGGGCAAGCGAATTCTCCCCACACTGGAAGCCAGGGCCGCACAAGTCGGCGGTGAGGCGTCGGCTGCGATGACCGAGCGCGACTAGTCGGCACGGGAACGAGGCGACGAGATGGAATGGTTAGCGATACCGGTGGGCGCACTCATCGTCGTGGTCTTTGCCACTCTAGCCTACAGGTGGACGTTCTTGATCGCCTATCTCGTGTGCGGGCGCCGTAAGCCCGCTGCGGTGGATTCCCCGATCCCGCATCTATTCGCGGTATTGATACCGGCGCATGACGAGGAACTCCTGGTCGGAGACCTGATTCGCTCGATTCGCGCCGCTGCGTATCCGCAGGAGCGGATCGCGATTCACGTCATCGCAGATAACTGCACGGATCGAACGGCGGCAATAGCGCGTGGACTGTCGGCGATCGTTCACGAGCGCAACGACCTTCGAGAGCGGGGAAAGGGTCAGGCTCTGGCTTGGGGCCTGAAGCAGTTCGATCTCGATGAGTGCGATGCGGTCGCGATCATCGACGCCGACAATCTCGTCGATCGGGACTTCTTTGCAGCGATGAACCGGGAGCTCATCCGTGGCGTGCGCGTTCTCCAGGGCTATGACGGCCTCTCGAATCCCGGGCAGACGGTTTTGACCAGACTGATCGCGGTTACATCCGTGATGAAGAACCTGCTGTTCTACGGGGGCAAGGCGGCACTGGGCTGGTCGATCCTGCTCATGGGCACCGGGATCGTGATTCGCAGCGAGGTGCTCAAGGCGCTCGGTTGGCGGGCCACGTCAATCGCCGAAGATCTCGAACAGAGTTTTACCCTGAGAGAAAACGGCGAGCGTATTCGCTTCGTTCCCGATGCCCGGGTCTATGCGCAAGAAGCAACGAATTTGCGTCAGGGCTACGCGCAGCGCCAGCGCTGGTCATCGGGTCGTCAGGCGGTCTGGAAACTCGGTTGCAGGGCCGTGGTGCGTGGGATGCGCACAGGGAGTTTCGATCTAATGGAAGCCGGCATCGAAGTGTTGTTGCCCACCTATTCGATGACCGCAAACTTGACCCTTCTTGCGCTCGCCCTGTCCTTGATTCTCGTTTCGACGAACTCCTCGTGGCTGTTCTGGGCAGGCTCATTGCTTGGAGTACAGATGGCCGAGATCGCGACCGGGTTGTGGGTGATGCAGGCGAGCAGGCGATTCATTGCATCGCTTGCCTTCGCCCCGGTGTTTCTCGTCTGGAAGGGAACGATCGACGCGCTGGCGCTGGTGGGATATCGCCGCGATCGCTGGACACGCGCGGAACGGCGCGACGGACATTGAGGCCATCCGTGGATCGCCGACGACTGGCTCGAGTTCCCCGCCCGAAACGACGATGATAGCCTCGCGAAAGAGCTCCCTCACACCGCCGCGAGTATCGGGTGCGCGCAGGAGATGTCGATGACAGAGACACGAGAGGCGACCTTTGGCTGGCGCAAGTCGATCATCTTCAGCCTTGTGCTGATTGGAGCGTTCTTTGGGCTTGCCGAGCTTCTGGTGCGAGGATGGTCGTATTTCCTGCGTGAGGATGCCATCAAATTCGATCTTGCGACCGAGACCTTCACGCTCGTTCCAGGCGTACATCGATCGCGCTTCGTCACGGCCACGATCAATTCCGATGGCTTCGTGGGAAAGGAGCTGGAGCCACGGGGCGACGATCTCTGGCGGATCGCGGCTGTGGGAGATTCGTGCACCTACGGCGGCGGCCACGAGACGGAGACGTATCCTGCGATGCTGGAGAAGCTGCTCGATCAACGGGAGCAGCATGAACGGCGCTACGAGGTCGTGAACGCGGGCATCTCAGGTCTCAATTCAGAGCTAGCGCTACGCCGCCTCCGGACCAAGGTGTTGGGTCTGAAGCCCGATGTCGTGACGATCTATGTCGGCTGGAATGACCTGATGAAAGTCGACCCGCTCAGCCAGCGTGAAGTCGGTGAATGGTCGGGGCTCGCTCGGATGATCGACGGACTCTGGCTGGTCAAGGGGATGCGCAAGCTCATCTTCTTTTATGTGCGGCCCATCATCTGGACACCGAAAACAGGCCCCGAGAGCCGTACGGGGCGATTTGCGAGCTTCCAGCCTTCCTTCTACGAGATCAACCTGCGCGAAATGATCAAGGCGATTCGCGAAATAGGTGCTCGGCCGGTCTTGCTCACTCTTCCGACGGTCGTGAGACCCGACATGGCAGTGGCGGACCTCAAACGGGCGGGGGTGATGTTCCCGTACTTCCAATCCGCCTATGGGGTGGGCGATCTCCTCGATCTGATTGCTGCGTACAACAGCACGATTCGCCGAGTCGCTGCCGAAGACCAGGTCCCGCTGATCGATCTTTCGCGTACCTTTGAGAATCTCGAGGAGACACCGCCATACTTCATCGACACGATGCACCTGTCGAGGCTCGGACTGCAGACTGTGGCCAAGGAGATTCTTGCCGGCTTGGAGCAGAACAAGCTGCTGGGTGAACAGGATCAACGGATCGATCGAGCGACCAGCAAACCGCTTCAAGGGGGCGAAACGACTCGAAGTAGCGTTAGATGAAACGCGCAGTCGCCCCTGCAATCAGCATGGATCCCAAGGACTCTGCAGTCGGGGCCGGTACCAAGCTCGGTACCCCGAATGGATCGAAAGCGATCAGCAAGCCTCGCGCGTCCAGCGTTCGCTCGGCCGGCGTGGTTCTGGCTCCTGATGGGGTATTTCGTTCTCGAATACATTCGTCCGCCCTATATCGTCGATCTCCGACTACAGCTGGTCATTATCGGGCTTCTTCTGATTGGCTGGGTTCGCCAGCCGAACCGTCCGTGGTCGAGGAATCTCACCCTTCAGACTGCCTTTCTCGCGCTGTGCCTGCTGTCCGTCACCTACTCTCTCAACCGGTTCTCCGCTTACGTCGAAGCGCGAACGATGTTTGGCAACGTCGCAATTGCACTTGCTGTGACTTGGCTGATGGCTCGACGTCGGGACTTCATCGTGGGAATCTGGTTCTGGATCGCTCACCATGGGCTTTCAAGCAGTACATGCAGTGCGATTCGACGGCTATGGGACCGGGGGCTTTGTCGGAGACGACAATGACGTCGCGTTGGCATGTTGCATCGCCCTACCCTTTGCGCTTCAGGGAGCAGCCTGGTTTCGCGGCTGGCGCCGATGGGTGAGCGGCGGCCTCTCGCTGCTGTTCACGGCGGCGATCGTCTCAGGCACGTCGCGTGGCGGGTTCATCGGACTCCTCGCGCTCGTGGCCTATGGCATTCTCGTGAGCCGCAACCGTATTCGCAATCTCGCGATCGCGGCTGTAGCTGCACTGCTGTTCTACGCCGCAGTCCCGCCGTCGTATCAGTCACAAATCGCGTCAATCACCGAGAATAAGGAACATGACACCGGAGAGGCGCGGTTCTTCCTCTGGACAGCCGCGTGGAATATGTGGCTCGACCATCCCGTTGTCGGCGTTGGAAGCGGAAACTTCAATTGGAACGTGGGGCACTATCAGGAGATAACGAAGAGCGGGCGCTTTGCGAGCCGTGAGTACGTCGAGCGGGATTGGACGATGACGGCTGCGCATTCTCTCTACTTGACATTGCTATCGGAGACCGGGCTCGTGGGCAGCCTGCTATTTGGCGCGATGGTCGTCGGCTTTTTTCGGACACTCCGTCGACTTCGAAAAGACATACGTCGGACATGCAAGCGCGTCCTGGGAATTGCGCCGGGACGCGTCGCTCTATGGAGCGGGCCTGTCGATGGCGATGGTCGGGTGCCTGCACGGCTGGAGCCTTCCTGACCGATCGCCTACTACCCGTACGTATGGTTCCTTGGTGGACTGGCAGTGGCGTGGGATCGAGCGGTTCGGGCGGAGATGGGCGAACTCGACTCCAATAGAAGCTAGCCGTGCCACTCGACGCAATGAGAAGCTAATGACCGGCAGCTACGGGACATCGCGCGCGATTCTCGTTTCATCGAAGAGCTCGGTCGATGATTGGCTCACAGTCGCTAAGCACCATTCCGATGGGAGTTCGACGCAATGGAGGCGAGAGTTCTCGCTGCGGCGGTGGGAGATCGAATCGATGACGAAACGCCACGGGCGATTTGATCATCGGTCGCATGTCGACGCATCACGACGGTTGAGTCGACGATTCGTACAGCGGAGCAGGAAGGTACCGGTTTTGAGCGAATCGATGCGAACTGCTGGTGGCTCGAAGAGGACAGCAGCGGCGCTCTTCCTCGCCGCGCTGCTGCTGCGACTCGCCGCGGTCGCCGCCATCGAGCCCATTCTCGGGATGAACGCGCAGGGCGTCTTCCTCGGAGGCGCACAGCGCCTCGTGAGCGGCGATGGTTTTCGAGATCCGGGCTATCCTCTCCTGTCTGCGCCGCTCTACGCGGTCTTCATCGCGATCGGGCTGCACCTCTTCGGTGACGCCCAGCTCCCGATCAAGCTCGCGCAGGCCGTGGCGGATTCGCTCACGGTCGTGCTGCTCTACTACATCTGCCGAAGGATCTTCGAGGAGCGGATTGCGCGCGTCGCGGCGGCAATCGCCGCTGTCTATCCGTTCTTCATCTACGCAGCCGCCTCGATTGGAGATGAGACGTTCTTCACGCTGTTCCTGGCCTGCTTCGTCTTGGTGGGCCTGCGTGCGATCGAGTCGGGTCGCTGGTGGCTGCATTGCGCGGCGGGCGCCATGCTCGCGTTGGCGACGCTCGTCAGGGCGTCCGTCCAGTTCTATCCCGCCTTCTGGCTCCTGACTCTCTGTGCGCTCGCCGGTGTGAATTGGCGCACGCTCGGGCGATTCGCGGCCTTCAGCGCGTGCTTCGTGCTGCTGATCGCGCCCTGGACGATCCGCAACTACCTGGTGCGAGGAGAGTTCATACCCGTCGCGGTCAATGGTGGCCTCCCGGCGCTGTGTGGCGCGGGCGAGGAGTTCTTCACGATCCCGGGCAGAGATGAGCGGCTTCACGAGTATTCTACCGACAGATCGAAGCGCGCGGGATCGAAGACTCCGGACCCGGGGGCGACGACCAGCGAATGGGAGCGGTTTTATCGAAGGGCTGCGATCGAGAGATACAAGATCCGATTCGAGACGGATCCGTGGAGCCTTCCGGGATTCCTCGTCAAGAAATTCGCCTGGCTCTGGTACGGCACCGAATCGGGGTCGAATCTGTTACCGATCCTGCTGATCAACGCCTTCGTCTACCCCTTCTGCCTGGTGGGGATCTGGTCGTGCATGCGCCGCAAGGAGATGAAGGCGTTGATCCTGCTGATGCCCGTCGTCTACCTCGTGTTGTTGCACTGGGCCACGTTCGTCATGTTTCGTTACATGGTCCCGGTGATGCCGTACCTGCTGGCTTTTGCGGCCGTCGCGGTCGTCGCGTCGATCGATCGATTTGCGGGCTCGAGCACCCTCGTGGCGCGCCTCGGCCTCGCGGCGCGCCATCACGGGCGCGGTGGTGTCGCGAGATCGTGATCGAGGCGGGGGGCATGCGCTGCGGCGCGGTTGGACTCGACGCTGGCGCACCCTGCTCGTGACGCGGCACCTCGCGTGAGCACGACGGGAGACCGCCAGACCTCACCCGAAAGGTCCGCTCTCGAGGCGACGCTGCAAGGAGACCACCTGCCCGCGCTCGACGGCCTGCGAGCCGTCGCGGTGTTCGTGGTGATCGCCTATCACGGGCTGTGGACTTTCGTGCCGGGCGATTTGGGCGTGACAGCCTTCTTCGTACTCAGTGGCTTCCTCATCACGTGGTTGCTGTTGCGCGAGCACGATCGCACGGGCATCGGTCTGCCCCGATTCTACCTCCGGCGCGTGCTGCGGATCTTCCCGGCGTACTACGCGTTCGTCGCGGCGAGCTTCGCGTACGACCATCTCAAGGGTCAAGATTGGCCGGCGGGCCTGACTCTGGCCGCCACCACATACACCGTGAACTACTACAACGCCACGCATGGCCATCCCATTACCAGCGTGGCCCACGCGTGGTCGCTCGGTATCGAGGAGCAGTTCTACCTCCTCTGGCCGCTCCTGCTGATCGGCTTGCTACGCCTTCACCGGGTCCGAAATGGACTCATCGCGATCATCGCGCTCATCGTGGCGTGGCGAACGTGGCTGGTGCTTCAGGGCGCGCCGTCGGCGTATGTGTACAACGCGTTCGAAACGAGATTCGACAGCCTGGCCATCGGATGTCTCCTGGCCACCGTCACGCGGGAAGCGTGGTTCCATCGCCTGGCGCCTTGGGTCGCCCATTGGTGGCTGGCGCTGATCACGGTGGTGGCGGTCGTCGCGGCGCGCAAGCAACTGCCGCACGACTGGCACTATTCGGTGGGGTTCAGCATCGAGGCTCTGCTGATCGCCCTGCTCATCGTGCAGCTACTCCAGGTCTACAAGCACCCCGCGTGGTCCTGGTTGCAGAACCCGGTCGTGCGTTGGCTGGGGCTGTTGTCGTACTCGTTGTATCTCTGGCACGTGTGGGGGCTGACGGCGGGCGCTCGCGTCCCCGGCCCGGCGCTGGTTCAGTTCGCTGCGGGAGTCCTGTTCGCCATTGGCCTCGCGGCCGCGTCGTACTACGGCATCGAGCGTCCCTTTCTTCGCATCAAGGATCGCCTCGCGAGGGGCGACCGATCGCCGAAACCTTCACCGACGTTCGATCAGGCAACCCCACGCTGAGCCCCTGGGCGATCTTGGCGTCGATCGACCGGTTCGCGGATTCGACCCCCTGGCCACGGAATCCAGTTTCGCGGCGAGCGGTCAGGGGCGCGAAGGCGTCCCCAACTTGTGATCAGGCCCGGAGGACGTCCGTTCCGATTCCTGGAACTCCCGGATGACGCGCGCCGGGTTGCCGGCGATGACGACGTTCGCCGGGAATTCCCCGGAGCAGACCGCGCCGAATCCGACCACGCTATTGCGCCCGATCCGGGTCCCGGGCAGGAGCCCGGCAGCTGCCCCGATCCAGACGTTCTCCTCGAGCACGATCGGCTCGCTCCTCACGGGTCCGTCGGGATCGTGCCGTCGGGCAGGATCGAGGGGATGGAAGTCGGTGTCGAGTAGGCGTGCGTCTGCGAGGATGGCCCCTGGCCCGACCCGGATCAGCTGCCGGCATCCGAAGCGGGTGCCGTTCAAGTAGCAATCGTCACCGATCTCGATCAGCGCGTCGGGCGCATGCGTGTAGGGCGTCACCTCCATCCCGACGCTGACGTTGTCTCCGAAGACCACGCGGCCGGGTCCTCGGACCTTGAGACTGCCATACACTCGAAAATTTCTGCCGGCGCTGAAACGGATCCCCAGGCAGCGGTACCAGAGCTGATAGCCGTGGCCGCGCAACAGGCTGAGCGCCGCGCGTACCGCCGCGCCGGGTTGCCTCAATGCCTGCCCCAGCAGTTTCAGACTCGGCATTCGGCTTCCTGCTCGCCGCTCATCGCGCGATTGGCGCGCCCCAGCGTCGCCTCACGTGATCAGTATACTGGCCCGCCATGCAGATCGAGACCGTCGCGAATCCCGGTGAGGAGTGGGACGAGTTCGTCGCCGGGACTCCGGGAGCCACGTTGGGGCACGCGGCGCTGTGGTGTCGTGTCCTGCAGGAATCCTATCGCCTCGAGACCCGTTACCTCGCGGCGCGCGAAGGAGGCGTGCTGATTGGCGTGCTGCCGCTGGTTCGGTTTCGCACCTTGAGGGGGCGGCGCGAGCTCGTCTCGCTGCCGTTTCTCGATACCGCCGGGATCCTCGCCCGCAGCCAGGAAGCCGAGCAGGCGCTGCTCGAACGCGCGCTCGTCCTCTCGCGCGAGCTCGCGTCGGGCGTCCTCGAGTTGCGTCAGGCGACGCCCCTTCAGGGGTGGACGTCGCCGAGCGACCAGACGCGAATCGATCTGGTGCTTCCTCTCGAGAAGGATCCCGACGAACAGTGGAAGCGTCTGCGCAAGGAAGCGCGCAACCGGACACGCAAGGCGACGAGTGAGGGCCTCGTGATCGGCGAAGGGAGCGCTGAAGAGCTGCTGCACGGCTTCTACGGGCCGTTCCAGGTCAACATGCGAGACCTCGGTTCCCCGGTCCACTCGAAGCGCTTCTTTCGCGTGATGGTGCAGGCCTTCGGAGCGAATCTCAGGATCATCGTGACGCGCTACGGCGCGGAGCCCGTGGGCGGCCTCGTCGCGATTCGCTTTGGCAATACGGTCGGCGTGCCGTGGGCTTCGAGCCTGCGCGCGCACCGAAATCGCTGCCCGAACAACATCCTCTACTGGGAAGCCATGCGCTGGGCGATCGCAACGGGTGCGAGCGAGTTCGATTTCGGCCGTTCACCGCACGGCAGCGGCACGCATCAATTCAAGCTCAGCTGGGGCGCACAGGAGCGAATGTTGTCGTGGGTACGCTTTGGATCGGACGGCACGCCCCTCCCGCTCGAGGAAACCGCGCGAGGCGGACTGCTCGGCAGGCTCTCGGCGGCCTGGACCCACCTCCCGGTTCCGCTGACCGCGGCCCTCGGCCCGACACTCCGGCGCTATCTGGCCAACTGAGCTCGGCCGTGTTTCGGCGGCCGCACCGGACGCTTCACACGCTCGGATGCTGGGGCGAGGCCGCACGCTGCGGACCGAGCCGTACCGCGAGCTCTCGAATCGCCGCCGTATCGAAGCGATCGACGGCGAAGACCTTCGCAACGTCGACGGGCACGCCACCAGGCCGCAGCAGTCGTTGCGCGATCACCGCGCAGCTCGAGATCACCGCCAGCAGGGGCCGCGGGAGCCAGATCACCCGCAGGCCTGGATTGCTGCGCCGCAGGGTCGCGACCAGCTCGCGCTTCTCGGGCAGGTCGGGCGTCAGCAGGTTGAGCGTGTCCGGCGCTTCGTCGAAGTGCTCGACGATCCATGCCAGTGAAGACGCCGCAAAATCCCGCTCCACCGTCCCGAGCCGATCGGACGGCGCGCCCACGGCGACGAACAGGTTCCCGATCCGCCGGCCCAGGCGTCCCGGCGGGTCGAAGGCTCGCCGATCGATGATTGCGCCGGGGCGAACGATCTTGATCTCGAGGTCGAGTTCGTCTCCGAGGCGAACGGCCAGCCGCTCGGACTCGACCTTTCCCCAGACATAAGGCCCGCGCGCACGCGCGTCGCTCTCGAGCGCCGTGCTCTCCCGGATCCCGGAGGCATCGGAGCCGGACCCGTGAACGGCGAGGCTGCTGACGTGGATGACGCGCTTGACGCCGGCCTCGGCCGCTCGGCGCAGGATCCGTTCGGTTGCGTCGATCGAGTTGCGTTGGTGCTCGTCGAAGCTGCCCGCCGTCTCCGCCGCGAGATGCACGAGCGTATCGATGCCGGCGACCGCGCGGTCGGGTATCGCTTCGCCGAGGTCGCCTGCCAGATACTCGACGCCCTCCACCCGATCCCACGGCGCCGGCTCGCGCCGTGCGAGCACTCGAACTCCCAGCTTTCGTTGCGCGAGGACCCGCACGAGCTCCGCCCCGAGAAAGCCGGTGCCGCCCGTCACGAGGACCTGCCGCGCCGAGGGATCGGGAACCGACCGCGTCGCCAGCGCGGACGAGCGCAGCGCCTCGGCAACCCGCTCGCAGACCGAAACCGTCGAGACGATGTTGTCCGCCGAGACGGGCGCCTCGGCCCGCTGCTGGATCGAGCGATAGAAGGCGTCGAAGATCTCGACGAGACCCGGGTAGCTCACCTGCCGACGCGCGACGCGCAGGAAGAGCGAGCGCGTGGTGCCGAAGACGAGCTGACGCGCCTGCCGGTAGGGGTTGAGCGTCTTGTCGATCATCGAGGAGCCAGGGCCCACCAGATGCTGGACCGTGCCCCGCACGAAGTCTGCGTGCAGCGAGCCGTTCGTCCCGACGATGCGCAGGTAACTCTCCACCGGGCGGCCATCGAGTGTGACGACGAGAGAGGCGCTCAGGTTGCCTCGCCGCAGGAAGCCGTGAAGCGTTCCGCGCGGGCCGAGCTCGCAGGATACGAGCTGCGTCTCGCCCTGGCGGTGCGCAGTCTCCAGCAAGTGGAGCAACGAGTAGACCGGATGCGGAAGCACGTCGAGAAGCTGAAGGTCCGGCCTCAGCGGCCTGCGACCGCCCGCTCCCGTGCGCGCCGGCCGAAACGCGAAGAAGCTCTCGACGTGAAGGATCTCCCCGAGCGCCGGCAGAAGCTCCAGTGCCCGGCGGGCCGGAGCTTCGAACAGCAGCTGATGGCCAGCGCAAACGCTCCTTCCGCGGCGCTCCGCGAGCGACAGAATTCGTTTTGCGCCCACCACGGTCTCGGCGAAGGGTTTCTCGACGTACACGTGGCAATTCGCTTCGAGCGCTTCGGCTGCGAGGCTCTCATGGGTCGCCGGCGGCGCGCAGATGTGAACGACGTCGACGGCTTCATTCGCAAGCAACGCCGACAGCGAAGCGTGCGCCGCCACGCCGGGAAATGCGCGCAGGAAATCCTGCTGTGCGCGCGGATCCGGGTCTGCGAACGCGACGACTCGAGCTCCCGCATCCGTGCGTGGAATGGCGCGCGCATGATGGCGGGCCATCTGGCCCGAGCCCACGATCGCGATCCGCAGGCCCGGCGCAGTCGAGATGATCGCTGCAGACGACATGACACTACCCTGAGTGAGAAGCGGAAGCGTCCCGGAGATCAGGACGATTCGAAGGCTAGCCGAGCGCGACGCCCGCGCAACCGAGTCGCACGCCTCCCGGATCCCTCTCGGGCGAGTTTCGCGCCGGCTCGCACTTCATGCGCGCTGGGTTGGATTCCAGACCACCGATCGTTGTCCGGAAAGGTGATAGACCCACGCCACCAGGATCGACGCATTGACGAGGAGAAAGAAGGACGCGATGCGCGCGGGCAACGTGTTCGTGAGTGGTCCGCCGAGCAGTGCGAGCGACCCGATCGCGTAACCGATCAATTGCAATGTCAGCAGAACGAGCGCAATGGAACTCGTTCGCGCTGCGATCGCCGAGCCCAGCAGCAGAGCCAGCAACGCAAACGGGACCGTGAAGCGGGCCACCTTGTGGCCCCAGATCGAGAATGCCGCGCGCCCATGGCGTGGAAGCAGCAGGCTGCGGTGCGCCGAAAGTACCGCGATCCCGCGTCGCACGGTCCGCACCTTGCGGCGCCACTCGACGGCGGGATCGGTCGCGACCTGAAAGCTCGCGCGCGCGGTCGGCTCGGAAACCGCTCGATAGCCTCGGCGCACCGTCTCGAGCGCAACACGGAAATCGCTCGCTAGATCCGTCGGCCACGGCGTGCAGAGCTCGCGCCGGACTGCGAACAGGGAGCCAGAGAGTCCGATCAGCGTCGTGGCCTCGCTCTCGAGGCGCCGAAGCGCCATCTCGAGGCGGACGTAGAGGCCCTCGCCACCGTCGGCCGCGACGACGTCCTCGCTGCTCACGGATCCGATTCCCGGATCGAGCAGCGGTCGCACGAGGTTCCGCAGCGCTTCCGGCTCGAGACGGGCGCCGACGTCCGTAAACACCAACACGTCACCCTGTGACTGCGCGATCGCCCGCGCCTGTGCCGCTTCCTTCCCCCCGCGCTCCTGGCCGGCGACGACGACGACCCCGCGATCGGCGTAGCCTTCGGCGATGGCGACGGTTCCATCCGTCGATCCGTCGGAGGACACGAGGATCTCGAGCGGGCTCGGATAATCGAGCCGCAGCGTGTTCTCGAGCTTTTCGGCGAGCTCCCGCGCCCCGTTGTGGACGGCGATGATGATCGAGACCCGCGGAAGCGGCGCCCCCGGTTCGGCCGGGCGAGGAGCCGGAAGGGGCGACAGCCATCGGAGCGCGAAGAGCAGCAGCGGATAGCCCGCGTACGCGTACCCGATCCAGGCCATCGAGAGCCAGATCAGCAGCCAGCCTTCACCCACCGGGTCGGCTCCAGTCATCGTCGAGGATCACGGCCCCTCCACAGCTATCGGTTCCGCCGCCTGACGAAACGAGCCCCGAGGGGACCTCGATCGGCCCGCACTCCACGAATGCTACCGGAGGATGGATCGCGCCCGCGGGCCCGCGGGTTCTCCGGGGATCGGCCTTTCTGCGGCTTTCGCCCGCAACCGCCCTACCCCGGAGCCCAGGCAGCCTGCGCGCTCGCCCCCCTGCGCCGAACCGTTGCGCACGCGTGATGACACAAACGCCTCCTGGCAACCACTCAGCACCAAGGACGGGAGTGCCTGCCACAGGCACCCCGCCCGCTGAGCACTTCAGTCCGTGCGGGAAAGAGCCCGGCGCGTGGAGGTCGCATGCTGAAACGGGGGACTCTGGTTGCGGTTATGTTGTGGCTCTACGCCGCCTCCGCGAGCGCATTGACCTTCGGGTTGGATGCGCTGCCGGCCGGCCCCGTCGTCTCCGGAAACGGACAGCTCGAGTTCAGCAACTTCCAGTTCTTCTCTCCATTCATGACGGTCCATCCCGGCGACGTGACCGCCACCATCCTCGACGACGGCATCCAGCTGTCGGGTCCGGTCAGCGCGTCGAACGGTCTGAAGAACTTCTACGTCCTCTACGATGTTCGCTCCCTGGGCGCCCCCATCAATCGAGCCTCTTTGCTCCTCGACTCCCAGGTCGACGCCGACCGCTTCGGCCTCGTGCTCTCGACCAAGCAGATTCTAGGCGAGGTCCTGAATACCCCTTGCTTCGGCGGGAACGGCGACAAGAACGGTGGCGATGACTCCTTCTTCGGCTTCGACCACACCTTCCCTTCCGACCGCAAGACCCTCGCCTTCCTGAAGACTGCCGATTGGGAGATCGGCGGCGCGTTTGGCGATTGCTTCCGCTCGCCTCATGGACTGGGCAGCGACGGCGCGATCCGCCTGGTCGAAGGTGGCTTCGATCCGCAGCAGAGCATCCGGGTGATCGATGGCGTCACCATCACGGCCACCGACGGCACGGCGACCTGGGAGTCGAGCACCAACCGCTTCACGCTGGTGCCGGAGCCGGGCACGGCCAGTTTGATGCTGCTGGGCTTCGCTCTGCTGGGCGTGCTCACGCATCGGCGCCACTGAGCTCCGATAGCAAGGCCGCGCGCAGCGTCGACGCCGCAGGCGACTCCGTTTCCGCAGGCTTCCTTCGGCGCCCGGCAGCGGGCCTTGCGCTCGAGCCGACATCTCTAGATCGCGTTGACAAGGATTCCCGCTAGATCGGATCATCCGTTCCGGCGAGGGCGGAGTGTGTGGGAACTACTGAACTTGCACAGTCCGAGCACCCCGCGCGACCGTTCATCCGTAGTCGACCTTGCTAAGCTGTGCTCTTCAACTCTTCGGACACACAAAGGACCAGCGGGATGGGGGAGGCTTCGACTTGGAGGCAATTCGCCCGGTCAGCGACGCGAACGCTCCGACGAGTACGGCCGACAACGAACGACGAGCACCTATTAACTCTGGTGACCTATCACTCTGTCTCGGACATCGAGGGGCCGCTCACGGTTTCCCCTGAGAGTTTTCGAAGGCAGGTCCAGTTCATTGCCAGCAACTATCGCGTGGTGCCGCTGGCTCAAATACCCGAAATCCTCGCAGGGCGGTCCGATGGCACACGACGTGTGGTACTCACTTTCGACGACGCGTACAGGGACTTCCTCGAGAATGCCTACCCCGTTCTGAGGCAGCACCAACTCCACGCCACGGTGTTTGTGCCCACGGCGCACATCGATGGATCGAACAGCTGGGACGTCGAGGCGGGTCTCGCCAGGCAAAAGCCACTCCTGAACGCGGCGCAGATTCGCGACCTACACGCTACAGGGCTGGTGGCGTTCGGATCTCACACGCGACGCCACGTAAGGATGACTGGCGTCGACAGCGGCGTCGCCCGTCTGGAAGCGATGGATTCGAAGCGGGATCTGGAGAGGATCCTGGGCGACCGCGTCACTGCGTTCGCCTATCCATACGGTCAGCTCCACGATTTCTCGCAGTCGACGACGAGAATCGTGCGCGACGCCGGTTACGTCCTGGCCGTCACCGCGCATTGGGGAACGCGCCAGACCGCGGATGAGAACTTGACGCTGCGTAGAGTATGGTTTCGATGCGAGGATACCGACGCGGATCTCCGCGCGATGATCGACGGTGACGACGACTGGATGGGTGTGAAGGAGCGCATTGGATTCGGTGTTCGCTCGACACTCGCGATGATCGCAAGGCGCAATAACGCCGGACTCGAAACCCGATCCTGAAGCACCGACCAGGGTCGGTTCCAGGCTGGAGTGGGATGCAGGCGACCGTCCGGGAACTGTGCGATGCCGATATTCCGATGGTCCACGCGATGTATCGCTCCGTCTTCGGCGACGATGCACTGCAGCGGTGGATCCAGCGTTGGAAGTGGCAGTTCGTAGACCTCCCGTGGGCATCTCAGGCAAAGGGCCGCTGCTGGGTAGCAGAGCTGGATCGCGAGATACTAGGCTTCCTGGCCTCATTCCCGGTGCGACTCAAGCTCCGAGAGCGGGAAACGATCCTCCGATACCCCTGTGACCTGATGGTATCGGATCGCGCACGCGGGAAGCGTCTTGGTGAGCGGCTCATTCGAGCCTACATCGAGTGCGGGGACCACGAACTCGCGAATGCCCTCGACTACACCCCCAACGCTCAGCGCATCTACGAGCGCCTGGGGTATAGGCCAGTTCCGATCAAGCCCTTCCGAATTCGACCCTATAACCTCCCCGCCATCGCGAAGGCCTACCTGGGCGATACGGGGCGCGATGGCTGGCGAACTGCCTCGATGAGGCGCTTGGGTTTTGCCGCCCTCCCCGCACTTGGCGTGCTTACAGCGGCCATACGCTGGCTGCGCAGGCCGGCGAGGAATTTGT
Organism: uncultured delta proteobacterium; assembly: GCA_963785985.1. Taxonomy (GTDB): domain Bacteria; phylum Myxococcota_A; class UBA9160; order UBA9160; family SMWR01; genus DATBRV01. Next base: position 134,594 of record CAWAXD010000010.1, read on the forward strand.
CGATTCGCCTCGAGCAGGTTCGCGAGCCCGGCGAGGAATTCGATAACCTCTGGCGGCGATTGAAGGGAGAATTCGTCATCGCGACGGTCCGCGACCGAGCGTTCGTGCAATGGCGATACGCGGAACCGGCGGCCACACACCACCTGTTCATCGCCTCCGATCACTCCGGACCCATTGGATACATAGCCTTGAACGAGAACACGCGGAGAGGGCTCTCGGTTGGACGCATCATGGATCTCTTCGTCTCGCCGAACCGCCCGGATGTGGCGACACGACTCCTGGCGCAGGCGCTCGAGGTGTTGGAGGCGCGCGGCGTCGACCTGATCAGTTGCCTCGGCCTGCATCCGAAGATCCAGCAGACCGTCAGCCGGTACCTCTTCGTGCGGCCGCCGATGTTTCAATTGCCCGCTGTGTTGCTGTGGCGGGGCGATCCGATGCTCGAGGACACCGTGTACGAGGTAGACGCCTGGCACCTGAGCTATTCCGATGGAGATGAAGGCTTCGGTTGATCCCGGATCGGTTCTCCACTGCGTTGCCGGCGGTGGGCTGTACGGAATCGAGCGCATGCTCCTCGGCTTGCTGCCTTCGCAGAGCCGGCTGGGGTGGAAAGTCTCACTCGCGTCCATCGTCGAGCGCAACGGAGTCGGCAGAGCGCTCGGTGAGCAGTTCGGGCCGCGGCGGCGGTTCAAACACCTTCGTCGAAATGCGAGGGCGAATCAGCGCTCGCGGCATCCTCGCGTTGAATGAGCTGATGCGAAATGCTCGGCCCGACATCGTGCACGTTAGCGGCTACAAGGCGTCGATCCTGGCCGGCGGGCTTGCACTCATGCGGCGTCTGCCGGTTGTGGCGACCTACCACGGGGAGGCGAAGCAGGCTCTCGGCCTGGAACGCCACGTCGCCGTGGAGAGCCTCTTCATCAGGCGGTTCAGTGGTGTAGCAGCGGTCTCGGAAGCGATTGGGACGAGCTCGTGGAGCG
>CAWAXD010000011.1:0-88957 GCA_963785985.1 uncultured delta proteobacterium
ACGCTCCCATCTCTCGCATCAAGTACGCCGTCCATGACGGACTTTCGATGTTCTTCCCCCAGGCGGCCCACCCGGAGATTCACAAGCCTCACGATGTTCCTTTCGAGTTCGACGTGAGCTTCGTCGGTGCGCGGTACGGTTGGCGCGGCCCCTTCATCGATCGGCTCCAGCGTCTTCTCGCACCGTCGGGCATCCACGTGACGTGTTTCGGCCGAGGTTGGCCGGGGGGGCCGCTCACGGATGAAGACCTGGGGAAGCTGTACTCGCGAAGCCGGATCAACCTGGGATTTGGAGGAGTGGCCTTCTCGCGCACCCTGACATGCCTCAAGGGCCGCGACTTCGAAGTGCCGATGAGCGGAGGACTCTATCTCACGCAGCACAACCCGGAATTGAGCCTGGTGTATGACGTGGGGGAAGAGGTGCTCACCTACCAGAACGAGGCCGATTGCGCTCGGATCATCCAGGAGATTCTCGCGGATCCGAAGCGAGCCGGTGCCGTCCGCAAGGCAGGCCGAGCGCGATGCCTGCGCGATCACACGTGGGAAACACGCTGGACCACGCCGCTCAGAGTGGCGGGTCTGCTGGCCGGCTAGCCCTCAAGCGTTCAAGTTGCGCGGGAAGCGGACGCGCGCGAGCCGGTCTAGCACGCGCCGGTGCGCCGGCGTATCACTCTGCGCCGCGAGCACGTTGAGCGAGCCCGGGGCGACAGCGCCGGGCGGCTCGGGCCGGAGTCCGTCTGGACGCAGCGCCCAGACGCTGTAGCCGCCTGCCTCCTTGAGGTAGGCCCGCAGGGTCGGGTAGTCGATGCCCGCAGCGTGGAGGTAGCCGGCGCTGGACTCGAACACGACGAGCGGAGGTTTCGGTCCTCCGAGCAGTCGGCGGCCCCCGCGCAGGACCTCGGGTTCCATGCCCTCGACATCGATCTTGATCAGATCCGGCGCTGCGGCGGAGTCCGGGAATTCGGTGTCCAGCGTGGTGACGCTCACCTCGACGGCATCGCCCTTCGACTCAAGGAAGCGCGACGTCATGCCGGAGGTGCCGGGCAGGCGATAGAGCGTGACGCGGTCCGGCTCCGCGCCGACTCCCGCTGCAACGATGCTCACGTTCCGGAGCCCGTTCAGAGATACGTTGCGCTCGAGCCGGGCGCGCGTCTCGGGCACGGGTTCAAAAGCGTACACGCGGCCGGTTGCACCGACGAGGCGCGCGCCCCAGAGCGTATAGAGGCCCAGGTTGGCCCCGATGTCCGCGAAGACGCCCCCGGGAACCAGGGTGGCGTCGAGGAGCGAGGCGAGCGCGGGCCGTGCGAAGCGCAGCACGAGAAGCTCCACCACGTTGGCGTCCACGGCTGGATTGCCCTCGAAGCGCAGCCCGCCCCCGAAGCTCCCGGTCAGCGTCGCGTCGAGGGTGTGCACCGAGCGAAGCAGGCGCTGCAGCGCGCGGTCTCGGCCGCGGAACTCGGGCAGCGCCCGCACGACCTGCGCGAGGAGCAGGCTCGGGCGAACCCAGCTCAACGCATGAGACCCCTCCACGCGCTCCTCCGATCCCACGTCGTCCAACGTTCGCGTCCTGGCAACCTAGCCCCAAGCGACGGGGAATCGACGCGATCCGGTGTGCTCCACAAGAAGACGGTCGCCTCGGGCTGCCCTTCGCAGACGGTGCGCGGCGTACTCCGAGTCGCGCACGGCGTCCGAAGCGGACTCCGATGGGGTTGCGGAACGCGTTTAGTCGTTCGCTGGGCTGAATCAGACCTTCGCTGATCTGCCGGCATTGCGAGCCAGATATTGCTGCTCGATCCAGGCGTACGTCTTCTCCATGCCGTCGCGCAGTTGCGTGCTCGGCTCCCAGCCGAGGTACTTGCTGGATCAGCGTGTTGTCGCTGTTGCGGCCGTTGACGCCCTTGGGGGCGTCGAGGTTGTAGCTCGCGCTTCGAGCTTGATGCCGGCGATCTCCTCGACGATGTCGACCAGCTGGTTGATCGTCACCAGCTCGCTCGAGCCGAGGTTGATCGGCTCGACGATGTCGCTGTCCATGATCATCTGGATGCCCTTGAGGCAGTCGTCGATGTACATGAAGCTGCGGGTCTGCTTGCCGTCGCCCCAGATCTCGATCTCGTGCTCGCCCGTGCGCCTTGGCCTCGATGACCTTGCGGCAGATGGCGGCCGGGGCCTTCTCGCGGCCGCCGTCCCAGGTGCCGTGCGGGCCGTAGACGTTGTGGAAGCGGGCCACGCGGGTGCAGCAGGCCGAAGTCCTCGCGGAAGTGCCGGCACATGCGCTCGGAGAAGAGCTTCTCCCAGCCGTAGCCGTCCTCGGGCATGGCGGGGTAGGCGTCCTCTTCCTTGAGCGGCCACGACGTCTGCTCGTCGCGCTGCTTGTCGGCGTTGTAGACGCAGGCGGAGGAGGAGTAGAAGAACCGCTGCGACGCCGGCTTCTCGGCCGCCATGAGCAGGTGCGTGTTGATCAGCACGGAGAGCATGCACAGGGCCTTGTTGTTCTCGATGAAGCCCATGCCGCCCATGTCGGCGGCCAGGTTGTAGACCTCGTCGGCGCCTCGGACGGCCTGCCGCAGCTGTCGAGTCGTTCAGATCCAGCGTGAGGTTCTCCACGTCGTCGAAGCGCTGATACCACTCGCTCGAGCGGCTTGATGTCGACGCTTCGTATTCGATCGGCGCCATGGGCCGTAGAGTCTTGACGAGATGTCCGCCGATGAAACCACCGCCGCCGGCTACGACGATCCGCTTTCCAGACAATCCACACCTCCGCTCTGAACATCCATCGCCACTGGGGATCGGTTTGGCGAGCACCCCGGTCGGCCCCCCTGTATTCACCCGCTCGGAACGCGCGCTGGGGTGCGCCTACCCTCTAGCTTTTAATTTTGCAATGCTTTTGTTGGAATCGCAAACATTCGAAACGACCTGAGCTGCATCGATGGGTACGAGTGCGTGCCGCGCCTGCGGCGAGCAAGCGGTCAGAGAAGTCGTCTGGGCCGCGGAGAACTTCCGGGAATCGTTGCGCGTCGCAGGTGAGTACAAGCGCTGCGACGTCTGCCGATCGCTCAACCTGGTTCCGGTGCCCAGCGATGACGAGCTGCGTGCGGCCTACGACGGGTTGCTGGCGCCCCACGATGTAACGCCCGAGCGAGTCGGCTTACGGGCGTGGGTCCGCAACCTGCGGCCCAATCCTCACGAGCTCCCTCTTCGCCCGCCTCGTCGGGGCGCACGCGTGCTCGACGTGGGATGCGGCACGGCGGCGAAGCTCCGCGTCTATCAGCGGGCAGGCTGGGAGTGCTTCGGTACCGATCTCAGTGCGGCCGCCATCGAAACGTCGCGTCGCGAGACTACGGGAATGCATCTCCACGCAGGGCCGACCCACGCCGCCCCGTTCGAACGGGCGAGCTTCGATCTGGTTCGCTCCGACAACGTCGTCGAGCACCTACCGGATCCGATCGGTGACCTCCGTGCCATGGCGAGCTTCGCGCGTCCGGGCGGCCGGATTCGCGTATACGTTCCCAGCGCCACGGGACTCACGGTGCGGTTGTGTCACGAAGGGTCGATCTCCAGTTGGGTTCCGTTTCATCTGACCCTCTTCTCGATCGCAGGACTGCGGCGACTCTTCGAACGAGCTGGGATGCCCGAGATCCGGATCGACCACTACACCCCGATCAGCTGGCTGCACGGGAGCGTCCAGCAGACGCTGGCCTTGCGCGGCTGGTCTCCTGCCGCTGCCGGATCGGTGAGCAGGCTCCTTGGCCCGGCGTATCGTCCGATCGGCTGGCTGGCGAACCGATTGCGGATGGGAGACGAGCTGATTGCGACCGCGTCCGTCTGAATCCGTCGTCCCGCAGGCGCACGCTGCCGCGCGCCGTCTCACCGGAGCAGCGTCTCGTAGGCGCGCCGCACGAGGCGCTGCTGGCTGAGCGCGATCCCGACCCCGAAGACGGCGAGCGCGACGCCGAGACCGAGCGTCCGTCCGCCGATCCCGGGGAAGAAACTGGCCGCGCCCTCTCCGGCGGCGGCGGCGAGTGCGCCGCTCGCGAGAAGCGGGAGCGCGATTCTCGCTGGATAGCGGGCTCCGACGCGGCGGAACAGGAAGATCGTGATTCCGAGCTGCACCGTGTAGGCGAGCAAGGTGGCGGCCGCCGCGCCCACGAGGCCGAGGGACGGGATCAGGCTGACGTTCGCCAGGACGTTGACCGCGGCGGCGACGACGATGGGCGCGAGAAGGAGCTCCGAGCGCCGCTCCACCAGGAAGCGCAGGTGGCTCGTCATCGCGATCGCCTGCGCCAGCGTTCCGCCTGCGATGAACCAGCCCACCAGCAGTGGAGCCCCGTAGCCCTTGCCGAGCATCACTGGGACCACCGGGTGCAGGAATCCAGTCGCGAGGGTGACGGGGACGAGCACCACGAGCAGGATCCCAATCGACAGATCGATCAGCCCGCCAGCGGCCGCGTCTCCGTCCCTCTCCTGGTGCGCGTAGATCGCGGGTTCGATCGCCAGCATGAGGGCCGTGAAGCCTGCCAGGACTGGTGCGCTCGCGAACTGGTAGAGGGCCGCGAAGCGTCCGGCGTCCGCCGCGCCCGAGAAGTACTCGATCCAGTAGCGGGCCGAGACGCCGAGGATCCAGGAGGGTAACCCCATCAAAGCGAACGGTGCGCCGTAGCGCATGAACTCGACGTCGAAGTGCGAGCGCCAGTCCGGACGCGTCGACGAGAAGATGAAGCCCCAAGCGGCGGCGGCTCCGAGCGTCGCATAGACCGCGAGGCCGGCGAGACTGGCTTGCGCGTTCACACCCATGAGGGCGATCGCGGCGAGCGGAACCGCCACGCGCAGGAACGCATCGGCAGTAGCGGCTCCGGCGTATGCGGTGGGGCGACCGGCGAAGCGAACGAGCTCGATGTACTGCTGCAGTGGTGGTGAGAACACGATGACACCGAGGCTCGCGAGCACGGCGACGGGTTCCGGAGCGAGATCCGCGAGGCCCGGGAGCCAGACCCCAGCCGTCGCCCCGGCGACGACGAACAGCGCGAGCGCGAGCGCGCCGTGGCCCTTGGCAAGCGTCGCATAGAAGCGCCGGAGATCGTCGCGCGCTCGATAGGTGGCGTAGAAGCGGGTCGTCGGGTTTCCGATTACGGCGAAGACGAACGTGGCCGCGAGCCCGGCCAGATTGACGACCAGGACGAAGCGTCCGTACTCGGCTGGACCGAGAGCTCGGCCGAGGACGATGACGCCTGCGAGCGTCCCCGCCATGGTCCCGGCGCGCGCAAGGAGCAACCACGGGCCCGCCTCGAGGAGCGTCGAAAGGAAGGCGCGGCGTCTGCCGCTGCTCATGTGCGGGCGCGTCCTTCGTTTGGGCGGCGCGAGATTCGACGGCGACGAATGAGGTCTGGATTCCGGGCTCGGAGGGTCTCCTGGAACACGCGGGCGTCGGCGAGCCTCTCGTGACTTCCTACGGGCGAACGATGCTGCTTCATTCCGCTTTGGTTTGCTCCGAGGGACGCAGGCTCTTCCGAGGTGCCACTACACACGCCATCGCCCTTGGATCGCTCGCTTCTCACCAGTGAGCGTGTGTAGGGTGGCGTGAGTGCGCTTGCCGGACTGCCGGTCGAAGGGGAGCGAGATCGCCAGCGCTTCGCCGCCCGTCGTCTCTTCCGGTCCGACGCTGGCGATTCCGCGTCGAGGCTGCTTGTTCCCCATGTCGCTGCCTAGCGACACCGGCTCCTCACCGTGATACGAGCATCAGCGATGCGATGCCGAAGAACGTCGAATTCGCGATTATTTTGATGAGGGCGCTGCCTACGCGCTTCGGCAGACCGTTGGCCCCGGCGGAGGCGAGCCTCGCCGTCGTCACGAGGGGACGCTCTCGGCTCGCCCGGACTCGAGCGAGGCGAGCAGCGCGAAGCACGCGTGCGAGACGCCGGCGACGTGCGCGAGCGGGAAGGGGGAGCGTCGGCCGCCGCGCAGGGCCGCGAGCACCTCGTTCAGCGCCGCCACCTGCCCCTTGTCCTGGTTCAGGGTCCGCAGCACCGGGGCGCCACTCACGTGCGTGGTCTTGAAGTTCTCGCAGCGGGCCGTGCGCCCCTCGGCCGAGACCTCGAAGCGCTCCTTCGGCAGATCCGTGGATGCCATGGCCAGATAGTCGAGGCTGGCGCTGGAGCCGTCGGCGAAGCCGAGGATCGCCACCACGGAGTCGTCGACCTGCGGGTCGCGTCCGAGGCGCCGCGCGAAGACGCTCTCGGGTGGCGCTCCGACGAGGTACGTGCACAGGTCGACGAAGTGGCAGACCTCGCCGACGATGCGGCCGCCTCCGACGGCGGGGTCGAGGATCCAGCTGCCGCGCGGAGGAGGACCCGCCGCGACGCTGTAGCGGATCGCGAGCGGAGCGCTGCGCTTCTCGAAGGCCACGGCGATCGTGCGCGCATGCACCGAGAAGCGGCGGTTGTAGCCGACGGCGAGGAAGCCATCGGTCTCGCGCGCCGCCTTCATCACTTCGTCGACCTGCTCCGCGTCGAGGCCCACCGGCTTCTCGAGCCAGACGGCCTTGCCCGCGCGCAGCGCGCGGCTCGCGAGCGCGGCGTGGCTGTCGTGGCGCGTGGCGATCACGACGAGATCGACCTCGTCCGATCGCGAACACGCGCGTCGGCGTCGGTGCCGCAGACCGCGAAGCCGAACTTCTCGGCGCTGACGCGGGCGGACGCGCCGTTCGCCGTCACGAGCTGCACGCGGCGGGCCTCGGAGTGGGCCGCGAGCGCCGGCAGCAGCACGGACTTCGCGTAGTTGCCGGCGCCGACGAAGGCGACGCCCACGCTCTCGCCGCTGGCAGGGCGACGGCCTTGCCACGCGCTGCTCGCGCGCCCGCGACGGCGTCTCGCTGTAGCGGAAGATCGCGGCGAGCGCGCGTCGCGTGCCCTGGCGCGAGCTCTTCGTAGACGCTGACGGATTCCTCGAACGGGAAGATCTCGGTGTCGAGGGCCGCGGGCCGCACCGAGCCGGCCGCGACGAGCGCGAGGAAGGCCTGCAGGTTGCGGTTCTCCGTCCAGCGCACGTAGGCGAGCGGATAGTCGAGGCCCTCTTCCTCGTAGGCGCGGTCGTAGCGGCCTGGGCCGTACGACGTGCTCATGCGCAGCTCGAGCTCCTTCTCGTAGAAGGTGCGGCGGTCGAGATCGAGCGCGGTGGCGCCGACCGAGGCGATCCGGCCCTTGTGGCGACACAGCTCGGCGGCGAGCGCGATCGGAGCCGAGCTCTCGGAGGCGGCCGTCACCAGCACGAAGTCGGCGCCGTGCCCGCCGGTCGCGGCGTCGCGCCAGGCGCGGTGATCGCCGCCGGGCGCGGCGCCCCAGGCGGCGCCCTGCGCGAGCGCCTGCGCGACGCGCGCCGGATCGAGATCGATGCCGAGCACGCGGCAGCCGCCGGCGCGCAGCAGCTGACTGGCGAGCTGGCCGATCAGCCCGAGCCCGATCACGGCGCCGATCTCGCCGAGCGTCGGGCTCGCGACGCGGATCCCCTGGAGCGCGATCGCGCCGAGCGTCGCGAAGGCGGCCTGCTCGAGCGCGACGCCCTCCGGGACGTGCGACGCACAGGTTCTCGGGCACCGACACGATCTCGGCGTGATTCGCGAAGCCCGCGCCCGCGCAGGCGACGCGGTCGCCCGGCGCGAAGCCGACGACGCCCGGCCCGACGACCTCGACCACGCCCGCGCAGGAGTAACCGAGCGGCTGCGGTGCATCGAGCCGGTTGCGCACGGCCCGATAGGTGGGCAGCGGGCCTTCCTGGCGCAGCTTGCGCGTCACCTGGCGCACGAGGTCGGGCCGGCTGCGCGCCTTGCCCAGCAGCGACTTGCGGGCGAAGTCGAGCGCCATCTTCTCGGTCCCCGGCGACACGACCGAGAAGGCGTTGCGCACGATCACCTGGCCGGGCACCGGCGCGGGCGCCGGCACCTCGAGCAGCTCGAGCGAGCCCGATCCGGGAATCTGCACGATCTGCTTCACGCGCCACCCCGCTCGACGTGGCCGCGCCAGCCGGGATGCGGCGCGAAGGGCCGTCGTGCGCGTCAGCTCGTCGAGCGCGCGGCGCGTCTCGCCGAAGCCGCTCGGGTCGACCTCGCAGACCTCGACGTCCGCGGGCGACCGCACCGCCGTGATGCGCAGGCCGGTGTCGCGCATCGGCTCCCACAGCTTGGGCAGGCGGCGCTTCGTCGAAGCCCATCAGGCGCACCGCGGCCAGATCGAGCGCCACCGGATCGGTCGCCGCGAGCACGACGCCGAGCGGCACGTCGCTCGGCGCGAGCGGCCCTTCGCCCTCGCCGGCGATCACGCCGTCGATCACCGTGAGCACGGTGCGCACGGGCTCCGGCGCGTCGAAGTGCGCGCCACGCGCGTCGCTGTAGTAGAGGCAGCGGTTCAGATCGACGCACATGCGCCAGGTGGTGCGGTTCCCGTGCCAGTTGCCGCTGCGGATGAAGGCGTCGCCGCGCGCCGCGGTCTCGACCCGCCGCACGCAGCCGCACGGCGCGCGCGCCGATGCCGCGCTTGAGCAGGCCCCGCGCGAGCTCCGTGGCGATGCTGCGCGCGCGGTCGAGCGCGGAGCGGCCCGGATACTCGTCGCCGCCCTCGTCGGCCGAGCCGACGCAGTGGTGGGGCAGCAGGTTCTTGTCGCCGTTGATCCCGACGAGGTTCTTGAGCGCGAGCGTCACGCCCGTCTTCTTGTGGGTCTTGAGCTTGGGCAGGTTCACCACGAGATCGGCCGAGAGCACGGTCTCCGAGAGCAGGTACTCGTTGCGGCCGTCCAGGTGGTGGTGGGCGGTCGGGCCCGGGTCGTAGTCGGCGCCGCGGAAGCGGTGTCGGATCGATGCCCGAGCCGGTGAAGGCGCTGCGCGCGCCGAGGTCGACGAGCCGGTAGCCCCTGGGGTCGCCGGGCAGGCGCCGCCGTTCGACGATCACGCCGTCGCGGTAGACGACGCTCTCGCGCCGCAGGTCGATCAGCTCGAGCTCGCGCCCGAGCGTCTCCTCGTAGAAGCGCGCCAGCGCGTCGAGCCCGGCGATGCGCCGGATCGCTTCCCAGTCGCAGTCGTGCTGCGGCGCCTCGGCGATCGCGACGGAGCCCTCGGCGCCGGCGGCCAGGAAGGCGTAGTCGGCGACGGCGCGCAGGATCGAGCCGTGCGTGATCACGGAATCGATCGTCCCGCCGGCGGCGGGGTTCCAGTGGCGGATGAAGTTGGGCTTGAGCACGATGCGCCGGCCGCGCGGCACGAGGGCGCCGAGCGGATTCCACTGCGGCGTGTCGAAGTGCTCCGCGTCGAGGCCGAGGCCGCGCAGCGCCGCGCGCACGGCGGCGTACACGGGTTGGGCGCCGAGCCGGTCTCCGGCAGCAGCCCGGCGAGCTCGGGGAAGGGCTTGCCCGGGCCGAACGGGGGCTCGAGGCCCGCATAGCTCGGCTGCGTTCGCGCGAGGCCGACGCGGATCATCGCGGGCTCCGTCCGACGGCCGACTTCACGGCGCGGAACTTTCCGTTGCTCTCGCGCGGGATCGCGTCCAGGTAGCGGAGCTCGACGCGGATCGCGTCACCGAGCCGCGAGCGGATCTCCTTCATCAGCGAGCGCTCGCTCGCGTCGCTCCAGCTCGGCCGGCGCACGATCGCGCACCTCCACGGCGTCCCGGGTCTCCTGGACGATCTGCGCTTCGGCGACGTCGAGCTGCTCCTTGAAGATGTGGTCGAGCCGCCCGACCAGGCGGCCGTCCGGGGTCATCACGTAGTCCTCGATGCGGCCGTCGACGTCGAGGAAGACGTCGCCGGGGCGCCCGCAAGGGCAGGGCGCCTTCGCGCGCGTGCCGACGTCGCCGACCCGATAGCGCAGGAACGGCGTGGCGTCGTTCGCCGAGCCCCGTGACGAGCAGCGGGCCGCGCTCCCAGTCCTCGCTCTCCTCCTCGACCTCGACCTCGACGATGCCGAACTCCATGTCGACGTGCAGCCGCCGCTCGCGGCACTCGGTCATCGAGACGCAGAACTCGCTCACGCCATAGCGGTCGCGCACCGGCGCGCCGAAGGCCTGCTCGATCGTCTCGCGCTGGAACGCGAGCAGCGACTCCGACGACGTGAACACCGCGGCGAGGCGCCCCGGCGCGAGCGGGCGCCCGGCGTCGAGCAGCGCGCGCGCCGCCAGGTGGATCGACGACGGATAGCCCTGCACGTAGCGAGCGCGGCGCGGCGTGGATGCCGTCCACGTAGGCGCGCAGGTTCTCGGGCGTCATGTGATAGAGCGAGAAGAGCGTCTGGCCCCGCCCAGTGGTTGACGCGCCAGAAGGGCGGGCGCGTGGCGTGGAAGGGCACGACGAGCTGCCCGGAGAAGGTGAGGTTCGGGTCGGAGAGCCGCACGCCGATAGCTGCGGCGCTGGCGCCAGAAGCTCGCGAACTCCTCCGCCAGCGCCTCGGCGCGTGTACCACAGCGGCAGCGCCGTTCCCGTGGTGCCGCTCGTCTTGCCGCGGATCAGTCGCTCGCGCGGCAGATCGCGCGCGATGAACTCCTCGCAGCGATCGCGGTAGGTCGCCTTCTCGAGCGGGGGCCACGCTGCGAGCGTGCGCGCGATGGCCTCGCGCGGGTCGCCGGCGTCGCACGGCGGCGGCAGATCGCGGTAGTAGGGGACGTGGCGTCGCGCGTGCTCGACGAGCCGGAACGAGACGCTCGCGCTGGATCGCGTGCAGCGCTCGCGAGCGGTCCCGCGACGCTCGCCTCCCAGGCCGCGAGCGTGCGGTGGAAGTGGGGCGTGAAGCGCAGGCGCGCGCGCTGCCAGCCGGCCCAGCGTGCACGCGAGGTTCTGCGCGAAGACCGGCAGCGCCGGGTAGATCCTGTCCTTGAAGCCGCTCACGTGCGCCCGCCGCCTAGTCGGGCAGGAAGCCGGGAAACTGCGCCACGATGCGCGGAGCCAGGTCGCGGAACTCCGCCTCGGCTTTGGCCTCCCCGTCGCGCGGGATCGGGATCGTGAAGCGCACGAGCGTGCCATCCGTGCGGCCGTGCAGCGCGCGGTCGAGACCGACCCAGAGGATCTTCTGCCAGTCCTCCGCGATCACGCGGCCCTGCTGTTGATACCAGTAGTAGACGAGCTGGCGCGCCTCGCCCTTCGCGATCAGCAGCCGCTTCACGCGGGCGGGGCTCTGCGGCAGACCCGGCAGCTCGAGCGTCACCGTCTCGACCCGGATCATGTCCCAGCCGGAGCCCGGCAGGCAGTGGGCCGGCGGGTGGATCGCGTTCTCGCCCGATCCGCCGCCTTCTTCGCGCACCTGTCGCTCGTGGTAGCCGAGATACACGCCGATCTGCGCGGGAGGATTCTGGCGATCGAAATCGCACAGCAGGTAGTCGGTGACGCCGAGATTCGCCTCGATGTCCTTGCCCATCGCGATCGGCTCCTTGCACGACCAATCGCCGAACTCGTGCGGGAACGCAGAAAAGTGCCGGCGCTGCGGAATCACCGCTTCCGTCGCCAGGAAGTGATAGGTGTAGAAATTCAGCGCGAGAAAGGCGAGGGCGACGGCGAGCTTCGTCACAGGCGTACCCCAGCGGCAGGCCGTGGCTTCCGGAAGCGTCGGAACAGCACCTGGAGCAGCGACGCTTCGACCAGGAGCAGCGCGAACGCCAGCCCGAAGGTGAACAGCCCCTCCGTCTGGTGGATCACGCCCTGCGCGGCTCGCTCACCGAGGTTGTGCGTCAGATAGCCGGTGAGCGCCACCCGGAAGGCGTTCACGACGATCGCGATCGGAATCGCGGAGAGCACGATCACGATGCGCTCCAGCATGTTCTTGCGGAAGAAGTACGCGAAGACGACGGCGAGCGTCCCGAGCGCCATCAGCGAGCGCAGGCCGCTGCACGCCTCGGCGACGAAGAGCGGTGTATTGGCCAGATGGATGATGTTGCCCTCGCGCAGCGCGGGGATCGAGATCCAGTGCAGCCACGCGACCGCCAGATCGGCGGCGATCAGCTGGAGCGGGAAGGCGATCACGTTCACGAGCGACTGCGGCAGCGGCACCATCAGGAACAGGAACAGCAGCGGAAAGCGCAGGATCCGGAAGATCGGCGGGCCGAGCAGCAGCAGCACCAGGCCGATCAGCGTGAGCACGAAGGCGGTGCGCATCGCCATCAGCTCGACGCCGAGGCGGCCGACCATCAGCGCGAGCGCGCCGAGGGCCAGCGGGAGCGTCCCCCACCAGCTCGGCTCGATCGGCGCGCGCCGCAGCTTGTCGCGCCGCTCCCAGGCGAAGTAGATCGCCAGCGGACCGACGAGGAAGCCGTGCGAGTAGTCGGGAACGGCCCGCCAGTGCAGCACCATGTAGTAGAGGATCGGCGTGAAGATCCCGATCGCGAGCGCGGCCGTCACGGCCATGCTTCCGATCCAGAACCTGCGCTCCGAGGCGGCTGCTGCGACCGTGGGCGTCCCCACGTTCGTCGTCAAGTCACGCACCCCTCTCCGCACGACGCCCGGCGCGCCGCGCGTTCCCGACCCTCAGAATCAGAAGAGCGCGTAGATGAACGGCGCGACAGCGGAGCCTTCCGTCAGCACGATCAGGACGGAGAGCAGCAGCATCGTGACCACGATCGGTCCGAGCCACCACTTCTTCCGCACCTTCATGAACGACCACAGCTCACGGAAGATCGAGAACCGATCGAGGAATCCACCCGAGGAACGTGCCATCATCATCTCCTTCCCTCGCCGGTCCGGCGAGATCGTGTGCAGCGCCCGTGCGGCGCTGAATTCAATCGAGCTGCGTAGCGATCGCGCCAGTCGAAGTCCTCTTCCAGCTTGGGCTGCTCCGGCTTGAGAAGGATCTGATTGCCCAGCACCAGCACGTCCATCTCCGTGCGCATGAAGCACAGATACGCGTCCTCCGGACGAGCAGACGATCGGCTCGCCGCGCACGTTGAACGACGTGTTGATGATCACCGGGCAGCCCGTCTGTCGATCGAATTCCGCGATCAGATCGTAGAACTCGGCGTGCGATTCACGCGTCACGGTCTGGATCCGCGCCGAGCCGTCGACGTGCGTGACCGCCGGAATCTCGCGGCCCGGCCGCACCTGGCAGACGAGCAGCATGTACGGACTTTCGCGATCGATGTCGAACCACTCGGAGGCCTTCTCCGCGAGCACGGCGGGCGCGAAGGGCCGGAAGCTCTCGCGGTACTTGATCTTCAGGTTCACGCGCTTCCAGTTCTCGCGGTTGCGCGCGTCGGCCAGGATGCTGCGGCTGCCGAGCGAGCGCGGGCCCCACTCCATGCGCCCCTGGAACCAGCCGATCACGGCCTGCTCCTGGCTCAGCTGACGGGCCGTCTCGCGGATCATCTCGTCGCGCGACAGCGTGCGGTAGCGCGCTCCGCGCGCGTCGAGGTAGTTGCGGATCGCCTCGTCGGAGTAGGCCGGGCCCCAGTAGGCGTGGTCCATGCGGAAGGCGCGCGGCTTGCCGAGCACCGCGTTGTAGGCGAACAGCGCGGCGCCGAGCGCGCCGCCCGCGTCGCCGGCGGCCGGCTGCACCCAGAGCTGCTCGAACGGACCCTCGCGCACGATGCGCCCGTTCGCGACGCAGTTGAGCGCCACGCCGCCGGCCATGCAGAGGTTCTTCATCCCGGTGCTGCGCGTGCAGGTCGCGCGACCATGCGCAGCACGATCTCCTCGGTGACCTGCTGCACGCTCGCGGCCATGTCCCAGTGGAACTGCTTCCATCTTGCTCTCGCCGTCGCGGCGCGGGTGACCGAACAGCTCGGCGAAGCGCTCGTTGGTCATGGTGAGGCCGTAGTCGTAGGCGAAGTACTTCATGTTCAGCTTGAAGGAGCCGTCCTCGCGCAGATCGACGAGCTCCTCGAGGATCTTCGCCGCGTACTTCGGCTTTCCGTACGGCGCGGCGCCCATCACCTTGTACTCGGCGCTGTTCACCTTGAAGCCCAGGTAGTAGGTGAAGGCGCTGTAGAGCAGTCCGAGCGAGTGCGGGAAACGGATCTCGTTGATCAGCTCGAAGGAATCGCCGCGTCCGATGCCCTGGGTCGTAGTCGCCCATTCCCCGACGCCGTCGCAGGTGAGAATCGCGGCCTCGTCGAAGGGCGAAGGCAGGAACGCCGACGCCGCGTGCGATTGGTGGTGTTCGGCGAAGAGCACTTCGCCCTCGAAGCCGAGCTTCTCGCGGATCTGGCTCGGGACCCAGAGCTTCTCCTTGAGCCACACCGGAATCGCCTTCGCGAAGGACGGCAGCGAGCGCGGGAAGGTCGCGAGGTAGGTCATCAGCATGCGTTCGAGCTTGATGAACGGCTTGTCGTAGAACACGACGTAGTCGAGATCGCCGATCGCGAGCCGGGCCTCCTCGAGGCAGTACTTCGTCGCCTGCTTCGGCAGGTCGGGATCGTGACGCTTGCGTGTGAAGCGCTCTTCGTGGGCCGCCGCCACGAGCTTGCCGTCGCACAGCAGGGCGGCCGCCGAATCGTGATAGAAGCCCGAGATCCCGAGGATGTTCATTGCATCGCTCCGATTGTGTGGCGACGGTCTACGACGCGAGCTTCGCGCGCTCGAGGTCCGGCTTGGCGGACTCCGCCGCGCCCCACGCGCTGGCGCCCTGGCGCAAGCCGCGCTTGTGCAGCAGGTCGGCCCTCGCGAGCGCGGTCCCGAGCGCGATCGGCCCGAGCAAGAATAGGTAGAAAAACGCCAGGATCACGAGGGTCTGAACGAATCCGAAGCGCGCCGTGATGAGCATCCAACCCCGGAAGAGACGCCTGTGCAGCGGCAGTCGTTCCATCGTCATCCTCGTCCCTCCTGGAGCCTCAGCCCGCGCTGCGCCGGTGTCGACCGCGCGACCCGTTCTCGGCATTTCCCTGGCCAATCATGGAGTGGCGCTTGCGAATTCCGGTTCCGTGCGGATGCCGCCCCGGCAGCCTGTCCGCGCGACGGGAGGATTCTACCCCGCCCGCCGTGACGATCCCGACTCGCTGCGAGAAGCATGCCACGCGCCAGGCCAGACGTCCGCCCGACCTCGACCCGGCGCAGGAACTCACGGAGTATCGCGTGGCCGAAGCGCAAATGGAAGTTGGATGGCAAAGTTCCAGCCGCTCAGGGAACAATTCTTCCTATGAGTCGATCTACTTCCTATTCGCGGAAGACTATTACACACTAGGAAGGCGCAGGGCTCCCCGGCCGGCTGCGGAAGCCGCTGTGCTGGCAAGGAACTTGCTGAGATCGGCTCGCGTTTCCTTCATCTGGGAGGGAAACGCCTCGCAATACGACGGAGCAGGAATCGTCGATGGAAACCGAGAAGGAGCGACGACGCATGCAGGACCGCTTCCGCGTCCTCGTGATCGACGACGATCCGGGAGTGCGCGACTACATGGAGGCTCTGGTCTCGCGCCAGGGCTACCAGGTGTTTGCGGTCGCCGATGGCGAGCAGGCGCTCGCCTCCCTCGACGAAACCAAACCGGATCTCGTCACGCTCGACGTCGTGCTGCCCGGCATGGACGGTCTCGCGACGCTCGGCGCGCTCAAGCAGCGCCTGCCCGAGGTGCCGGTCGTGATGCTGTCGGGGCATGGCCAGGCGCGCAACATCGTCGAGGCGATGCGCCTGGGCGCCTCGGACTTCCTGCGCAAGCCGTTCGAGGTCGAAGAGCTCGAGCTCGCCTTCCAGAAGGCGCTCGAGAAACGCGCGCTCAAGCAGGAAGTCGAGCGCCTGCGGGGCCGCGCGCGCTCGGAAACCGAGCTGCTGTTGCTGTGCGGCGACAACCCGAAGATGAAGGAGGTTCGCGACGTCATCGAGCAGGTCGCCGACACCGACATCACGGTGCTCGTGCGCGGCGAGAGCGGGACTGGCAAGGAGCTCGTCGCCCGCACGCTGTTCCAGCTTTCCGGCCGCCGCAATCAACCGTTCGTCAAGGTGAATTGCGCCGCGCTGCCGTCGGAGCTGCTCGAGAGCGAGCTGTTCGGCTTCGAGAAGGGCGCGTTCACCGGCGCGCTGAAGCGCAAGCTCGGCAAGTTCGAGTACGCGAACATGGGCACGATCTTCCTCGACGAGATCAGCGAGATGCATCCGGGCCTGCAGGCGAAGCTGTTGCAGGTGCTCCAGGACGGCGAATTCTCGCGGCTGGGCGGCGAGGCCGACGTGCGGGTCGACACCCGCATCATCGCGGCGACCAACCGCAACCTCGAAGAGGCGGTCGCGGACGGCAGCTTCCGCGAGGACCTCTATTACCGGCTCAACGTGGTCACCATCCACGTGCCGCCGCTGCGCGAGCGCAGCGACGAGATCCCGCTGCTGGTCGACCACTTCCTGCGCAAGAACAACGAGCAGTACCACAAGAGTCTGAAGGCGCTGACGCCATCCACCATGAACATCTTCCTCCAGTACAGCTGGCCTGGAAACGTCCGCGAGCTCGAGAACATGGTCCGGCGCATGGTGGTGCTCGGAAACGAGCAGGCGGTGCTCGAAGAAATCGCCCTGCGGGCCGGGGCCGACAGCAAGGCGGCGGCGGCCAGCCAGGCGCTGGAGCTCGACACGCTGGGTGCCGATCTCGCGAACGGCGAAGCGATAGATCTCAAGGCGGTCTCACGACGTGCCGCTCAAGTTGCCGAGAAGCGAGTCATCGAGCGCGTGCTCCATCAGACCCGGTGGAACCGCAAGGAGGCCGCCGAAAGGCTGCAGATCAGCTACAAGGCCCTCCTCTACAAGATGAAAGAGAACGGGCTCTCGGAAGGACGCTAGCGGCCGGCGTTCGGTTGCCAGGCGGCCTCTCGGAACGCCCGCGGAACGGGTGCAGCGATGCGGCTTCTCAGGGGATTCGTGGGTGGTCTTCTCGGTCTGGCGCTGTTTGCGCCGTGGCTGGCGTGCGCCGGGCGCAACCTGTCGCCGCCGCCCTCGGACCCGAAGGTGATGGATCGACCCGCGTACGTGATCGGAGTGACGGACGTGCTCCAGATCGTGGTGTGGAAGAACGAGGATCTCTCCGTGCGGGTGCCCGTGCGGCCCGACGGGAAGATTTCCATGCCGCTGCTCGACGACGTGCAGGCCGAGGGCCTGACTCCCGTCGAGCTGAAGGAGGTCTTGACGCGCGAGCTGGCCGAGTACGTGACCGCTCCGGACGTCGGGGTGATCGTGGTCGAGATGAACAGCCAGTTCGTGTCGGTGGTCGGCGAGGTCGGGCGCAACGCCCAGATCTCGCTGACGAAGGACTTGCGGGTGTTGGAAGCCATCGCCGCGGTCGGCGGGTTCAACACGTTCGCGGACAAGCGAGACATCCGAATCGTGCGCCGTCGAGCCGATGGAGGGGAGGCGGAGTTTGCCTTCGACTACGAGGCCTACATCAAAGGCAGGGCTCCCGGCACGAACATCGTGCTGCAGAACGGGGACACGATCATCGTGCATGACTGAGTAGATCGAGGCCTGGTTCGGGGGGTGGGATGCGCGGGGTGCGAAAGTACGTGTTGCTGGGAGTGCTGTTTCCAGGCCTCGCCTGGGGAGCGGACGTGCGGCTGTCGA
Source organism: uncultured delta proteobacterium (assembly GCA_963785985.1). Classification (GTDB taxonomy): domain Bacteria; phylum Myxococcota_A; class UBA9160; order UBA9160; family SMWR01; genus DATBRV01. The sequence continues at coordinate 17,482 of CAWAXD010000011.1, forward strand.
TCGCCGGGTCGGCGGAGTACGACAGCAACATCCTGCGCAGCCAGGACAACCCGAAGGGCGACGCCGTGTTCCGCGTGACGCCCTCGATCCGGCTGGTCGAGGACAGGGAGAAGTTCGACTACTCGGTCGGCTACAGCTTGCCCTATGAGGTCGGCGTGACGCATACCACCGTCAACGACCTGAACCAGCTCGCGGATGCGAACTTCAGCTACCGCGCGTCGCCGCAGACACAGATCTTCGGCAACGACGGCTTCTTCTACGTCCGGGGCCTGTTCAGCCAGCAGCAGAATCTCGGGGATCCGACCAACGGACAGGTGGGCGACAAGCGCGACCAGATCCTCCAGAACAACATCTCGCTCGGTGCAAAGCATCTGTTCACGCCGCGGCTCTCCGGTACGCTGATGGTGAACAACGGCTACTACGACACCAACCAGTTCAACCGCGCGAACGTGCTCAGCTTCGGCGGCAGCGCGAGCTCGGAGTACCAGCTCACCCCGCATCACCAGCTCGGCGGGGGCTTCAGCTTCTCGCGTCAGATGTTCAACGACACCTTCAATCGACCGGCGAGCGACACCGACTACTACAACCTGTTCGGATCCTGGGAGTGGATGTTCGACGAGACCACGACCCTCGACATCCAGGCCGGCCCGGCGTTGATCCACTCGGCTCAGGACTCTCCTCCGATGACGTCCAATCAGCGCCTGATCCCGTTCGTGCAGAACGGCGACGGCTCGGTCACGGTATTCGACTACGTCCCGTCGGCGTGCCCGACGATGTCCGGCACTACGCTGTTGTTCAACAACGCCGGCAACACGTGTCCTCAGATCAGGATTCCCACCTCGAATCCGGCCGGCATCACCTACGTCACGAGCACTGGCGACCAACCCAACGGTCCCCGTCGGATACCTGCCCGGATTCGAGCCGTCGAGCGACACTGGCACCAGCGTCACCTACTTCGCGAACGCGAGCCTGACCAAGCGCTGGAGCCCGACGCTCGCCTCGAGCCTCGCCTACGTTCGCCAGGAAAACGGCGCCTCGGGCATCGACGGCGGCGCCGTGCTCGACGCCGTCACCCTGAGCAACTCCTGGCGGGTCTCGGAGCGCTGGGATCTCTCCATGCGTACGGACTGGACGCTACGCCAGTCGGCGACGAGCGGGGCGCGGGTGTTCGTGAGCCCCGGCAGCACCAATGCCGTGCCAGGGGTCCCGAACGTCGCCACCACCGCGAATCTGGTGCAGCTCAATTCCTCCGACTCCCTCGATACGCAGCGCTGGGGGGTGGCGGCGAGGCTCGCCTACCGGCTCACGAAGAACACCGTGACGGCGCTTCAGTACGCCTATAACAAGCAGTCGTCGAAGGGGGATACGGTCGGCCAGGACTCCGATTTCGACGATCACCTCGTGACGTTCACCGTTCAGTATAATTTCGAGCCCATCGGACTTCCGTGGTGAACGGCGGACAGATGCGATGAACGTGGAGTCAGGCTTCCAGCTCGCGGACGTGTCCGGCTTCGTCCGGCGGCGCGCGAAAGCCATGCTCGCGGTCGCGGGCGTGATCACGCTCGCGGCCTATTGGCTCGCGATGGCGCTGCCCAACGAGTACGAGAGCTCGTCGACGATCCTGGTCGAGCCGCAATCGGTCTCCAAGGAGCTCGTCGAGGCGGGCATCCCGGAGAGCGATCTCAACTCCCGCCTGCACCTGATGAGCGCCCAGATCCTCTCGCGCGCGCGGCTCTCGCGCATCATCGACGATCTCAAGCTGTACCAGGAGGAGAGCAGGTCGCGGGTGCGCGAGGAGATCATCGACATGATGCGCGGCCGGATCCACGTCGCGCCCGTCTTCTCGGAGCTCGAGACCGACATGCCGCAGCGGCAACGCGACGTCGAGATCAACACCTTCCGCATCAGCTTCCGCCACAACGACGCGCGCACGGCCATGCTCGTCGCGCAGCGCCTGGGCAACGATTTCATCGAGCAGCACATCAGCGAGCGTGTGAAGCTCTCGCAGAAGAGCCTCGAGTTCATCCAGAACGAGCTCGACCGGCTCTCGACGCAGATCCGCGACATCGAGGCGCAGGTGGCGCAAGTGAAGGCGGCGAACCCGGGGCGGCTGCCACAGGACGGTGCCGCGAACTCGGTGCGCCTGGACCGCATCGTCGCGAGCCTCTCGGCGGCGCGCCGCTCGCTCGCCGAGGCGAAGAGCGACGAGGCCTTCTATCACAGCCAGAGCACGACGGCGGCGGCGATGGGCGCGCCCAACGACGAGGCGAGCCCTGCGCGGCGCCTGCAGCTGCTCGAGCTGGCGCTCCAGCAGTACCAGGCGCGCGGCTTCACGGAAAAGCACCCGGACATGATCGCGACCCGCCTCGAGATCGAGGCGATCCAGAAGAAGCTCGCCGACCAGGAGAAGAAGGACGAGGAATCGCACAGCACGTCGAACTTCATGCAGCAGAACGCCGAGGCCGAGAGCCGCCGCGCGGCCCTCAAGGTGCAGGCCGCCGAGGATGAGGTGCACACCCTCTCGCAGCAGGCCGACGAGATCCAGGCGCTGCTCGGCGAGACGCCCGCCGTCGCCGAGAAGCTCGACGGGCTCGAGCGCGAATACAAGCACCTTTTCGAGAGCTACCAGGAGTTCAGCAACAAGCAGCTCGAGGCTTCCGTGCAGGCGAACCTCGAGCGGCGCCAGCTCGCCGAGCAGTTTCGCGTGCTCGAGGTCGCCTACATGGCGCCGGGCCCGACCTCGCCCAACCGGGCCGTGATCGTGATCCTCGGCGCGATGTTCGCGCTCGCGATGGGCGGCGGTGTCGGAATCCTGCTCGAGGCGACCGATCCGTCCGTGCACACGGCGCGCCAGCTCCAGGCGTCGCTGCGCATTCCGGTGTTGGCGGCGATTCCGCAGATCTGGCTCGAGTCGGACCGCGCGGCGCAGCGCCGCGGCCGCGTGCGCACCGCGCTCGCGATGGTCGCCGTCGGCGTCTTCGGCCTCGTCGGCGGCGCCGTCAACTACGCCTGGGTGAATGGCGTGGGGCGCAGCCATGCCGCCGAAGAGGGCGTGGCAGCGGCGCCGGCCAGCGTCGAACCCGCCGGCGCGCCGCCGCCCGAAACCCCGGCCGCCGCGTCCCCGGATGCGCCTGCACTCGTGCCCCCGGCCGAGTCCGGACCGTAACGCCGCCATGTACGCCGAGTTCTATGGCCTCGTGCGGCTGCCCTTCGAGATGACGCCCGATCCCGCCTTTCTCTACCTCGGCGAGACGCACCGCGAGGGCCTCGCCACGCTGCTCTACGGCGTGCAGGCCGGCAAGGGCTTCGTGTTGCTGACGGGCGAGGTCGGAACCGGCAAGACGACGCTGCTGCACGCGCTGCTCGCTCAGCTGGACGCGAGCACCGCCTCGGCCTTCCTGTTCAATCCGCGGCTGGAGACCCTCGACTTCTTCCGCGTGCTGTTCGACGAGTTCGGCATCGAGAAGGCCTGCCACACCAAGGCGGAGTACCTCCTCGCGCTGAACCACTTCCTGATCGAGCGGCTCGAGCGCAACCAGACGACACTCCTGATCATCGACGAGGCGCAGAACCTCTCGCCCGAGATGCTCGAGGAGGTGCGCCTGCTCTCGAATCTCGAGACCCCGACGAAGAAGCTGCTGCAGATCATGCTGGTGGGGCAGCCGGAGCTGAACGAGCTGCTGGCGCGCCCGGAGCTGCGCCAGCTCCGCCAGCGGATCGTGTTGCGCCACCAGCTGCGGCCCTTCGATCCCCAGGAGCTCGACGAATACATCGCCGAGCGGCTCGCGCTTGCGGGATACACGGGGAAGGGCATCTTCAAGCGTTCGGCGCGGCGGGAGATCTTCGCGGTGACGGGAGGCGTTCCGCGCCTGGTCAACGTCGTCTGCGACGGCTCGCTGCTGCTGGGGTACGCGCGGGAGCAGGCGGTCATCGGGCCGGAGCTGGTCCGCGAAGTGGCGAGCGACCTCGGCCTCGCGCGCGCGGGCTCCGGGGCGGTGGAAGCGGCTGCCGGCGGCGCTGCGCCAAGGCGGCGCGGCTGGCTGGGCTTCCTGCGCTGATGGATCGTGATCGAGCCTGCGGGTAGCGGGCTCGGGCGACGAATTCGGGAGTAGCGATGGCGAAAGTCTACGACGCCTTGAGGCGGGCCGAGGAGGAGCGCAAGCGCCGCTCGGGCGCGCCGTCGACCGCGCCGTCCACGCCGCTCGACTTCGAGCCGGCGCGGCCCCAGGCGCGGCCGCAGGCGACGCGTCCCTCGCTGTGGAAGCGGCTGGTCGCGAGCGCCGGAAGCAGCGAACCCACGGGTGACTTCAACAAGCGTCGCATTTCGCTGTTGCAGCCGGATTCGTATGTCGCCGAGCAGTTTCGCTCTTTGCGCGGCCGCATCGACGCCCTCTCGGCGCAGCGCCCGATTCGGACGCTCGCGGTCACCAGCCCGCTCTCCGGTGAAGGCAAGACGACGGCCGCGATCAACCTCGCGATCGTCACTTCGCTGAGCCTCGGCCGGCGCGTGCTGCTGATCGATTGCGACATGCGCAAGCCCAAGATCCACCAGGCGCTCGGGCTGCGTCCCGAGGCCGGGCTCGCCGAGGTGCTCTGCGACGAGGTCAGCCTGGATTCGGCGATCCTCAAGGTGGAAGGCATGAACCTCGAGGTGCTCGCCGTGCGCGGCAAGCCGCAGAATCCCTCGGAGTTGCTCGCCAGCCCGAGGATGCGGGAGCTCGTCGAAGAGGTGGCGCGGCGTTACGACCGCGTGATCCTCGATACGCCGGCGGCCCTGGGAGTCCCCGACGCGAAGGCGGTTGCCGAGCTGTGCGACGGCCTGATCCTGGTCGTGCGCGCGGACGTGACCCCGCATAGCGAGATCGAGGCTGCGCTCGAGATCCTGGATCGACGGCGCCTGCTCGGGCTCGTGCTCAATGGCGCCCAGGTCGAGCAGGGGCGTTACGGTTACGCCACCTAGGCTGGCGCGCGGAGGACGCGCGCAGCGAGCCCGAGGCGAGCGAAGGCGGATCCGCGCCTAGTCCCGCCGTCGGCCGGATTTCAGGACGCGGAACGCGAAGCGATGGAAGCGCTGAGCTGCCTCATAACGCTTTCCGTGGCGTTCGTGGTCGCTTTGATCACGACGCCGGTGGTGGCGCGCACCGCGGTTGCCCTCGGCATCATCGACCACCCGAACGAACGCTCGGTGAGTCGACGGCCCAACATGCCCTTGCTCGGCGGCCTCGCGGTCGCAGCCGGCCTGGCCGCAGGCGTGGGCGCCGGCGTCAACCTCTCCGATGATCTGATCTACACGCAGCGCCTGGGCGGCCTGCTGCTCGGCGGGCTGCTCGTGGTCGCACTCGGCGTGCTCGACGACCGGCGCGGGCTCGGCGCCGCGCCGAAGCTGGCGGTGCAGGTGGTCGCGGCTTCGATCGCCATCATGTCGGGCTTCCGCGTCGATCACCTCACTGACCCGATCACGACCACGAGCTGGACCTTTTCGCCCTGGTTCACCTGGGTCGGCACCACGCTCTGGATCGTGGGCATCACGAATGCCATCAACCTGGTCGACGGCCTCGATGGTCTCGCGGCCGGGGTGGGCGCGATCATCGGTGGAACGCTGACGGTGATCGCCTGGCAGGCCGGCTCGCCGCTGGGCATCTGCGTGGGGCTCGCCTTGTTCGGCGCCCTGCTCGGCTTCCTGCCGTACAACTTCGCACCCGCGCGGATCTTCCTGGGCGACACCGGGGCGCTGCTGATCGGCTTCGTGCTGTCGCTGCTCGCGCTCGAAGGCACGCGGCGACTGGCGTTGCTCACGTTCGTGGTGCCGATGCTGGCGCTCGCCGTGCCGATTCTCGACACCGGTCTCTCGATCTTCCGGCGCGTGCGCTTGCGCACTCCCCTGTTCCGTGCCGACCGCCTGCACATGCACCACCGGCTGCTGGCGTCGCGCGGCTCCCCTCGCGCGGCCGTCTTGCAGTTCTACTTCGTGACACTGTGCTTCTGCCTGATCGCGCTCTCGTTCACGCGGATCCAGGGCATCGTCGCCGCGTTGTTCCTCGCCGTGGTAATCGTGCTGACGCTGCGTCTGCTCTGGAACCTCGGCGTGCTCTCGATGGAGCCGGGCGACGAGGGCGGCGACCTCGCCGTCGACGCAGGCAAGGAGAAGCCGTGAGATCTGGTTGTGCGCTGATTACCGGCATCACGGGCCAGGACGGCTCCTACCTCGCGGAGCTGCTGCTCGAGAAGGGCTACGAAGTCCACGGGCTGGTGCGGCGTTCGAGCACCGAGACCTTCGAGCGCATCGCGCACCTGCGGGGCCGCGTGTCTCTGCACCAGGCCGATCTGCTCGATCAGAGCTCGCTGGTCGCTCCGCTGCGCGAGGTGCGGCCCGCCGAGGTCTACAACCTGGCCGCGCAGTCGTTCGTGCCGACCAGCTGGGTGCAGCCGTCGCTGACGGGCGAGTTCACGGCCATCGGCGTCACCCGCGTGCTCGACGCGATCCGCCAGGTGGATCCGGAGATCCGCTTCTACCAGGCTTCCAGCTCCGAGATGTACGGGAAGGTGCGCGAGACGCCGCAGAGCGAGACCACGCCGTTCCACCCGCGCAGCCCCTACGCGGTGGCCAAGGTCTACGGGCATTGGATCACGGTGAACTACCGGGAGAGCTACGGGCTCTACGCGGTCTCGGGGATCCTCTTCAACCACGAATCGCCGCGCCGCGGTCGCGAGTTCGTGACGCGCAAGATCTCGGAGGCCACCGCGCGCATCAAGCTCGGTCTCGAGGACGAGCTGCGGCTCGGCAACCTCGACGCCAAGCGCGACTGGGGCTACGCGAAGGAGTACGTCGACGCGATCTGGCGCATGCTGCAGCTGGATGGCCCCAGCGACTTCGTGATCGGCACGGGCCTGCACCACTCGGTGCGCGACTGCGTCGAGATCGCCTTCCGCCACGTCGGACTCGACTGGCAGGACTTCGTGAAGCTCGATCCCGCGCTGATCCGGCCCGCGGAGGTCGATACCCTGCTCGCCGACCCGACGAAGGCGCGGGAGCAGCTCGGCTGGAGCGCCCGCACGAGCTTCGAGTCGCTGATCCAGCTGATGGTCGAGTCGGACCTGGAGAATCAGGAGCGCCAGAGCGGCCGCCGGCGCGGCAAGGGAAGCTCGCGATGAGCGACGCGGCTCCGCAGCGCGTGCTGGTCACCGGGGCCGCGGGCTTCATCGGCTCGACGCTCGTCGATCGCCTGCTCGCGGAGGGGCGCGAGGTCGTCGGGCTGGACAACTTCGACCCGTTCTATCCGGAGCTCGCCAAGCGACGCAATCTGGCGTCGGCTCTCGACCATGCGCGCTTCCGGCTGGTGCGGGGCGACATCCGCGACCCCGAGGCTCTCGCGCGTGCCTTCGAACCGGCCGGGATCGATGGCGTCGTTCACCTCGCGGCCCTCGCTGGGGTGCGTCCGAGTCTCGAGCGTCCGGCGGTCTACGCCGACGTGAACGTGCACGGCACGGCCGCGGTGTTCGAGGCGGCGACGCGCGCGGGCCGGCCGCGCATCGTCTTCGCATCCTCCTCGTCCGTGTATGGTGAACGGCAAGGCGGACCGTTCCGGGAGGACGATCCGGTTCTGCACCCCATTTCGCCATACGCCGCGACCAAGCGCGCAGGCGAGCTTTTGGCTCACTCCTTCCATCATTCCCAGGGGCTCTCCATCACCTGTGCGCGCATCTTCACCGCCTACGGCCCGCGTCAGCGCCCCGACCTGGCGGTGCGCAAATTCGCCGAGCGAATGCTGCGCGGAGACTCCATTCCCGTGTACGGCGACGGGGGCAGCTTGCGCGACTTCACGTATGTCGACGACCTGGTCGACGGCCTGCTGCGCTCGCTCGATCGCGATCTCGGCTTCGCGATTCTGAATTTCGGCGCGGGCCGGACGGTGGCAGTGCTCGAAATGGTGAAGGAACTCGAGCAGGCGCTCGGGGTCAAAGCGCAGATCGAGTGGCGGCCGCGCGAGACCGGCGACGTGACGCGCACCTGGGCGGACGTGTCGGCCGCGCGCGCGAGGCTGGGTTGGTCGGCGAACGTGCCATTCGAGACCGGCATCCAGCGTTTCGTCGCCTGGCTGCGGGAAGCCTGATGCGCTCGCGGCGCGATGCGCGACAGGCGTTGGTCACGGGAGGCGCCGGATTCATCGGCAGCCACCTGGTTGCGGGGCTCGTCGCCGAGGGCTGGCAGGTTCGCGTGCTCGACGATCTCTCGAGCGGCCGCGAGGCGAACCTCGCGGACGTCGGCGACGACGTCGAGCTGCTGCGCGGCGACGTGCGCGACGAGCAGGCGCTCGCCCGCGCCGCGGCCGGCGTCGAAGTGGTGTTCCACCACGCTGCGTTGGCCTCGGTGCCGCTCTCCGTCGCCGAGCCGGTGCGCACCCACGCCGTGAACGTCGATGGCACGCTGCTCGTGCTCGAGGCGGCGCGCCGGGCGGGCGCGCGCCGCGTCGTGTTTGCGGCCTCTTCGTCCGCCTATGGCGACGGCGAGGAGCTGCCCAAGCGCGAGACGATGGACGCGAATCCGGTCTCGCCCTACGCGCTCCAGAAGCACGCCGGTGAGCTCTACTGCCGCCTCTACACGCGCTTGTACCGGCTCGAGACCGTTGCGTTGCGATATTTCAACATCTTCGGGCCGCGGCAGGATCCGAAGAGCGAGTACGCAGCGGTGATTCCGCGCTTCATCTGTGCGGCTCTCGCCGGAGAGGGCGCCACGATCTTCGGCGATGGAGAGCAGACGCGCGATTTCGCCTTCGTGCAGGATGCCGTCCGGGCCAATCTGCTCGCTGCGGATGCCGAGCGCGCGCCGGGGGCGGTGATCAACATCGCGACCGGGCGCCGCACGTCCCTGAACGAGCTCTGGCAGGCGATCCGGGGCATCACGGGCGTTCGGGCCGAGGCGCATCATCTGCCGGCGCGGGCGGGCGACGTCCGCGCCAGCGTGGCGGATCTGTCGCGCGCGCGCGAGCTGCTCGGATTCGAGCCGGCCATCGACCTGCACGAGGGGTTGCGTCGCACCGTCGAGCACTTCGCCAAGCACGCGCTTTCCAAGGGGAGTTGAGGCCATGAACGTCTGCGTGGTCGGGACCGGTTACGTCGGTCTGGTGACGGGCGCCTGCTTCGCCGAGTTCGGCGTGCAGGTCGTGTGCGCCGACAAGGACGAAGCCAAGATCGCGGCGCTCCGGAAGGGCGAGATCCCGATCTACGAGCCGGGGCTCGAGGACATCGTCGAGCGCAACCTGCGCGCGGGTCGGCTGTCGTTCACGACGAGCACCGCCGAGGCCGTGCGCGCGTCGCTCGTCGTCTTCATCGCCGTCTCCACCCCCGCGCGCCCGGACGGCAGCACCGACCTCACGGCGGTCGAGGCCGTGTCGCGCGAGATCGGCAAGGTGCTCGACGGCTACAAGGTGATCGTCACCAAGAGCACGGTGCCCGTCGGCACGTCGGTGCGCGTGCGCAACTGGATCGCCGAGGAGCAGGATCGCGCCGGAGAATCGCGGCGCTTCAGCGTGGCTTCGAACCCCGAGTTCCTGCGCGAGGGCGCGGCGATCGGCGACTTCATGCGCCCGGACCGCGTCGTGATCGGCACCGAGGACGATCAGGCGGTGGCGATCCTGAAGGATCTGTATCGGCCGCTGTATCTGAACGAAACGCCCGTCGTGCTCACCGACGTGCCCGACCGCGGAGCTCACGAAGTACGCCGCGAACGCGTTGCTCGCCACCAAGATCTCGTTCATCAACGAGTTCGCGAATCTGTGCGAGCGGTCGGCGCCGACGTGCAGGCGGTCGCGCGCGCCGTCGGCCTCGACCGTCGCATCGGTCCGAAGTTCCTGCATGCGGGTCCGGGCTTCGGCGGCTCGTGCTTCCCGAAGGACACGCGCTCGGTCGCGCACTTCGCGCAGGAGCGCGGCGAGAGGCTCGAGGTCGTCGAAGCGGTGATCCGCGTGAACCAACGCCAGCGGGAGCGCATGATCGACAAGATCGTCGATGCGCTCGGCGGCGATCTGCAGGGCAAGAGCGTGGGCGTGCTCGGGCTCTCCTTCAAGCCCGAGACCGACGACATGCGCGATGCGCCGTCGATCGACATCGTCCAGGGACTGCTCGAACGCGGCGCCTACGGTGCGCGCGTACGATCCGGCAGGCGATGCCGACCGCGAAGCCGCTGCTGCCCGACGTCCGGCTGTGCGAGGACGCCTACGAGGCCTGCGCAGGACGCCGACGCGCTGGTGATCGTCACGGAATGGAACCAGTTCCGGATGCTCGACCTCGAGCGCGTGAAGTGCCTGCTGCGCGCAGCCCGTCATCGTCGACCTGCGCAACGTCTACAAGCCCGAGCCGGTGCGCGCGGCAGGCTTCACGCTACGTCGGAGTCGGGCGCGGATGAAGCGCGCGGCCGGGCGCGCTGCATGCGGTGATCCTGGCCGGCGGCGCCGGCGAGCGCTTCTGGCCGCGTCGCGGCGCCGGCACCCGAAGCCGCTGCTCGCGGTGGTGGACGGCCAGAGCCTGCTCGCGGCCACGCTCGCGCGCGCGCGCCGCTTCGCCGACCGCGATCGCGTCTGGCTCGTGTGCGGCAGCGAGCACGCGCGGCGCGGTGCGCAAGGCGGCGGGGCTTCCGGCGCGCCGGCGTGCTCGTCGGAGCCGTACCGACGCAACACGGCGATGGCGATCGCCTGGGCGGCGCACGCGGATCGCCGCCGAGCGATCCGGGCGGCGTGCTGGCCGTGCTGCCGGCGGACCACCACATCCCCGACGCTGCCGCCTTCGCGCGCGCGATCCGCCGAGCCGCTCGCGCGGCGCGTGCTGCGGGCTCGCTGGTGACGCTCGGCGTCGCGCCGACGCGGCCCGATACGGGCTACGGCTACATCCAGATCGGCGCGCCGCTCGGCCGCGCGCCAGGCGGGTCTGCGCGGCGTGCGCCGCTTCGTCGAGAAGCCGGATGCGGCGCGCGCGCGCGCGCTTCCTGCGCCGCGGCGGCTACCTCTGGAACGCCGGCATCTTCGTCTGGACGGCGCGCGCTATTCTCGAGGAGATCGAGACCTGCGCGCCGGCTCTGCATCGCGCGCTGGCGCCGCTGCGCCGGGATCCGCGGCGCATCGGCGAGCAAGCCCTGGCGCGCATGTACCGACGCGCCCCGTCGCTGCCGATCGACGTGGCCGTGATGGAGCGCAGCCGGCGCGTCGTGACGCTCCCGGTGCGCTTCCGTTGGAGCGACGTCGGGCACCTGGGCGTCGCTTGCCGAGGAGCTCGGCGGTCGCGCCCGGCAGGAGCCGGGTGATCGCCGGCAGCGCTGGCCTACGACGACGCCCGGCGGGAACCTCGTCTGGGGCGCGAGCCGTCTGATTGCTCTGCTCGGCGTCGAAGGGCTGGCCGTGATCGACACGCCGGATGCCCTGCTCGTGGCCCGGCTCGAGCGAAGTCCCGACGTCCGACGCATCGTCACGGCGCTAAAGGCCGGGCGGCGAGTGGACGTCGACTAGGCGGGGGGGAACACGGGACATGTCCGCGATGCAACGCAGCCGTGAGGCCCTCGAATCGCTGCGCACGATCCCGCTGTTCGCCGCAGGTCGAGCGACGCGGATCTCGAGGCGATCGCGTCGCTGCTGATCGAGCGCCGCTTTCCCACGCAACAAGACGATCGTCGAGGAGGGGCTCGCCGGCGACTACATGTACGTGATCCGCGAGGGTCGGGTGAAGGTGACGAAGCTCTCCGACGACGGGCGCGAGAAGATCCTCGAGCTTCCTCGGACCGGGCTCCTTCTTCGGCGAGATGTCGCTGCTCGACAACGCGCCGCGCTCGGCGTCGCGTGAAGACGCTCGCCGGAGACGCGCATCCTCGCGCTCTCGCGCAGCGACTTCCTGGGCGTGCTGCGCCGCAGCCCCGACCTCGCGATGGCCGTGATCAAGGAGCTCACGCGCCGGCTGCGCGCAGGTCGACGAGCAGGCGAGCTCGCTCTCGTTCCAGCGGGTGAAGGAGCGCACGAAGGGGCTGCTCCAGCGGCTCGCGAAGGACGAGGTCGCGGAGGACGGCTGGCGCACGACGCCGGCGCTCACGCACCAGCAGATCGCCGACATGATCGGCACGTCGCGCGAGACGGTGACGCGCGTCGTGAAGGGTCTGAAGGGGCAGGGCTGGCTGCGCCAGGAGGGCAAGCAATACCTGGTGCCCGCCGGCGAGGAAGTCTGAGTCCGGCCCGCATCCCTTGAGCCGACTCCCGGTTACGCCGATGTAACTGGGCATGCAGGCAACGCCGGACCGCTTCGAGGAGTGGATCCTCGGCTCGCTGACCTCGGGGCATCGTCGCGATCGACCGCGCAGGCCGCCTGGTCACGCTCAACGCCGGAGCGCGGCGCATCCTCGGCTGCTCGAACGGCGAATCCGCAGCGTCGCTCGGCCGCGATTGCCGCGAAGTCCTGCGGGCACAGCCGACGGTCGCGCGCCTGCTGCTCGATACCCTCGATGGGCGTTCGCCGCGTCTCGCCGCGCCGAGCTGGTGCTCGATGGCGACGCCGGCAGGCTCGCGCGCACGATCGGCTTCACGCTCGCGCCGGTGCGCGACGCCGACGGCCGCGTGCGCGGCGCGGCGCTGCTCTTCCGCGACCTCACGCCCTTCGAACGCGGCGACGAGCAGGAGCGGCTGCGCGAGCGCCTGGCCGCGCTCGGCCAGATGGCCGCCGGGCATGGCTCACGAGATCCGGAATCCGCTCGCGAGCATGGAGGTGCTCGCCGGGCTGCTCAAGCGGCGCCTCGAGGACCGTCCCGAGGCGCTCGCGCTGCTCGTCCAGCTCATGAGCGAGCTGCGCGCGGTGGCGGATTCGGTCTCCGCGAGCCTCGAATTCGTGCGGCCGGTGGCGCTCGCGCGCTGCCCGGTCGATCCCCGCGAGCTCGTCGAGGAATCGCTGCGCACGGCGACCAAGCGCGTGCCGTTCGCCGGCGCGATCGAGCGGCACTATGCGTCGGACCTGCCCGAGCTGCACGCCGATCCGGAGCTGCTGCGCGGCGTCGTCACGAACCTGATCGTGAACGCCTTCGAGGCGATGAACGGGCAGCCGCGACCCGCGCGGCTCGGACTCTGCGTGCACAGCCGCGTGTCGGCTCCGGTCACCCGCTCGGTGAGGGTGGGCGCCGATGGCCGCGCCGCGGCGTCCGAGCTGTCTCCCGCGAGCGAGGTCGTGATCAGCGTGTCCGATGCGGGGCCCGGCATCCCCGAGGAGCTGCGCGAAAGGATCTTCTATCCGTTCTTCACCACGAAGGAGCGTGGCTCGGGCGTCGGGCTCGCGCTGGCGCAGAAGGTCGTGGCCAGCCACGGAGGCGTGCTCGAGCTCGAGAGCGCGCGCGGCACGGGCGCGACCTTCCACGTGCGGCTGCCCGTGCTGGGCGGGGCTGCGTCGTGAGCACGCGCCGCGACGCGCGCATTCTCGTGGTCGAGGACAACGACACGTTGCGCGGCGGCGTGGCGCTCGCGCTGCAGCGAGAGCTGGAGCGAAGTCGAGGAGGCGGCGAACGGCGAGGAGGCGCTGGCGCGCATCCACGACCTCGGCCGCGAGTCCTTCGACGTCGTGCTCACCGATGTCCGGCTGCCGGGCGCCGATGGTCTGGCCGTGCTGCGCGCCGCGCGCGAGCGCGATCCCCGCACGAGCGTGCTGCTGATGACCGCCTACGGCTCGATCGAGACCGCCGTCGAGGCGATGCGCATCGGGGCCTTCGACTTCGTGCAGAAGCCGATCGACCTCGAGCAGATCGAGCTGCGCGTCACGCGCGCGCTCGAGCACCGCCGCCTGCTCGCCGAGGTGAGCGAGCTGCGCGAGGAGCAGGCCGCCCGGCGCGCGGTCGACGAGATCGTCGGCGATAGCCCGGCGTTGCGCGCCGCCGTCGACGTCGCGCTGCGCGTGGCGCCGACGCGCTCGACGGTGCTCGTCACCGGGGAGACGGGCACCGGCAAGGAGCTGATCGCGCAGCCTGATCCACCGCTCGTCGCCGCGGCGCGACGGACCGCTCGTGAAGGTGAACTGCGCGGCGCTGCCCGAGACGCTGCTCGAGTCCGAGCTCTTCGGACACGAGCGCGGGGCGTTCACCGGAGCCGATCGCCAGCGCATCGGCCGCTTCGAGCAGGCGAACGGCGGCACGCTCTTCCTCGACGAGGTCGGGGACATGTCGCCCGCGACGCAGGCGAAGCTGCTGCGCGTGCTGCAGGACCAGGAGTTCCAGCGGCTGGGCGGGACCCGCGTGCTGCGCACCGACGCGCGGCTGGTGTCGGCGACGAACCAGGATCTCGCGGTGCGCATGCGCGAGGGCTCCTTCCGCGAGGATCTGTTCTTCCGCCTGAACGTGATCCGCATCCACCTCCCGCCGTTGCGCGAGCGCCCGGACGATCTGGTCGCGCTCGCCCACCACTTCCTGCAGCGCTTCGCGCGCGAGGTCGGGCGCCCGGTGCGCGGCTTCACCGATGAGGCGCTCGCGCGCATCCGCAGCCACAGCTGGCCCGGCAACGTGCGCGAGCTGCACAACACGCTCGAGCGCGGGGTGTTGATGGCGGAAGGCGCGCGCATCGACGCCGCCGATCTGGCGCTGCCGTCCCGCGTCGAAGGGGCGCTGCGGGGCGACTGGCGCTCCGGAGCTTTCGGCCGGCGGGATGTGCCTGCGCGAGGTCGAGCGCGAGCTCGTGCTCGAAGCGCTGCGCCGCAGCGACTTCCTCCAGAAGGACGCGGCGAAGCTGCTGGGCGTCAGCCGCCGCAAGCTCAACTACATGATCCGGCGCATGGGCATCACCCACCCGAGCTGGCGCCGGAACCGCCCAGCGGGGCCCGGGGCGCCGGTCCGCGCCCGCGCCGCTCCGTCGCGGGCGTCGGACGCCCCTTGATTCCTGGGGCGCATCCACGAACCTTACCGCCCTGTCGGTCAGGGCTCGCCTTTCCGGTCCGGGAACCCGGTAGCGTCACGAGGTGTCTGCATGTCCATGCGCTTGGCTACGCGTCGGCTCTTGATCCTCGCCTTGTTGCTGATTCCGCTCGCCGGCTGTCAGTCGGACGAGGCGAAGCTCGCCGAGCACATGGCGCGCGGCGACGCGTACGCAAAGGAGAAGAAGCAGGCCGAGGCGATCATCGAGTACAAGAGCGTGCTCCAGATCGACCCCAACCACGCTCCGGCCCACCATGCGCTCGCGCGGGCCTACCTCCGCAACCGTATGGCGAAGGAAGGCTTCTGGGAGCTGCGCGAGACGGTGCGCCTCGACCCCTCGAATCTGAAGGCGAAGCTCGAATTCGCCCAGCTCGCGATCCTCGCCGGTGAGATGGACGACGCGCTGGCGCAGTCCGACAGCGTGATCACCGCCGACCCGAAGAACGTGATGGGATACATGATGAAGGGCCAGGCGCTCGAGGGCCTCAAGCGCAACGACGAGGCGCTCGTGGCGTTCGAGAAGGGCGTCGAAGTCGGGCCCGAGGACCCCACCGCGCTGCGCGTGCTCTCGAAGGTCTACGAGATGCGCGACATGCCGGACAAGGCCGACGCGGTCTACGTGAAGCTCATCCAGGTCGCTCCCGACGTGAATTCGCTCGTGAGCTACGGGCGCTTCCTCGGCCGCGCCTACAAGGGCAAGCGCCACGAGGAAGTCGAGGCGCACTTCAAGAAGGCGATCGAGATCGCGAAGCCGGAGGAGATGGCCGACGCCTACTCCGCGCTCGCCAGCTTCTATTACACGCGCGACCGCTTCGACGACGTCGTGACGTTGCTCGAAGAGGGCATCAAGAAGAAGGAGGACTCGGTCGACCTGATCTACCTGCTCGCGCGCTTCTACTCCGCGCGCGGCGACGAAGCCCAAGGCGCGCGAGCTGATCGAGCAGGCGACGAAGGCGAAGCCCGACGATCCGAAGCCCTTCCTGATCCTCTCGGCCTATCGCGCCCGCCAGGGCGACGCCAAGGGAGCTCTCGAGGCCGCCCAGCAGGCGCTCAGCGTGGCGCCGAAGGACGAGGCCTCGCGCCTGCGCTACGCGGAGCTGGTGGTCGAGATCGGCTTCAGGGAAGGCGACACCGCGAAGATCGAAGAAGGCCGCAAGATCGTCGACGACATCCTCGCCGACCAGCCCTCGAATCCCGGCGCGCTGTTCATCCTGGCGAAGATCGATCTGTCGTCCAAGAAACTCGACGAGGCGATCACCTCGATCCGCACGGCGATCAACGGCAAGCCGAACTGGGCCGAGGCGTACTACGTGCTCGGCGCCGCACTCGCGATCAAGGGCGACAACCCCGGCGCGCGCAACGAGCTCGGGCGCGCGCTCGAGATCGACCCCAACCTCTACCAGGCGCAGCAGGTGCTCGCGAAGGTGCACGAGGCGCTCGGAGAGAACGAGTACGCGATCGAAGCGGGCCGCAGCTACCTGAAGCAGCAGCCCGACAATCTCGAGATGCGTCTGCTGGTCGCGCAGTGCCTCGTACGGCTCGGCAAGCTCAAGGAGGCCAAAGCCGAGCTCGATGGGATCGACGAGTCGAAGCGCGGCGTCGAGGGCAACTACGCGCTGGGCCGCGTCTACATCGGCCTCGGCGATTTCGCCCAGGCGCGCAAGTATCTCGAGCTCGCCGATGCGGCCATGCCGCGCAACGCCGACATCCTGACGAACCTGCTGACGCTCGACAGCCGCGAGAACCGGCTGGCCGAATCGGAGGCGCGCATCAATGCGGCGATCGCGGCCGAGCCGGGCAGCGCCAAGCTGCAGCAGCTCGGCGGCATGCTGGCGCAGATGAACGGCCGTCCGGCGGACGCCGAGGCGATGTACAAGAAGGCGGTCGAGCTCGATCCGAACGATCTCACCGGCTACGAGCGACTCGCGCGCTTCTATTCCTCGACGGGCCGTCTCGACGAGACGGTGAAGACGTACGAGCAGGCGATCAAGGTACGCCCGGACCAGGCGAACCTGCATCACTTCCTCGGCGTGCTCTACGAGCTCGGCGGCAAGCGCGAGCTCGCGGTGGCGCGCTACGAGGACGCCATCCGCCTCGATCCGAATCTCGGCGAAGCGAAGAACAACCTCGCCTATCTGCTGGCCGACAGCGGCCAGAATCTCGACCGTGCGCTCGACCTCGCGCAGGAAGCGAAGACCCAGCTGCCCGACAACGCGAGCGTGGCCGATACGCTCGGCTGGGTGCTCTACAAGCGCGGGATTCCCTCGGCGGCGATCAGCTACCTGAAGGAGTCCGAGGCGGGCACCGACCCGAACGACGCCAGCATCGGCATCGTGCGCCACCACCTGGCCATGGCCTACGAAGCCAACGGGGATTTCGCGCAGGCGCGCGAGGCGCTCACGCGCGCGCTGGCGGGGCTCGAGAAGCAGCTCGCCGCCGCGCGCGCGAAGGGGGCGACCGCCACCGAGCCGCCCTGGGCGGCCGAGGCCCGAGCCATGCTCGAACGCCTGAAGGCCAAGGCCTAGGCGCCCCGCCGCCCGGCCCCCTCACCCGGCATCAAGACTTCACGCCCACCGGCCGATACGGCTCGCGGTTTCGTGCGTCTTGCCGGAGATCGGCGCCTGCTGCGCTTCCCGGAGGGGCGCCGTCGGACCGCTCGCATGGGCGGACCAGCAGCTGGAGGGGGTGCAATGAGGATCTCGAAGCTCGTGGGTCTCGGCGGGGCACTGCTGTCGCTGGCGTTTGCCGGCGGCGCCGCCAGCGCGGATGAAGCGCCGGCGGTCAGCCCGCAGGTGGACGCGGTGGCTGCGCCCGCAGCGGCTGCCCCTGCCGGAGATGTCACTGCCGCTCCCGCCGAAGCTGCGGCGCCGGCGCCGCAAGCCGGCGCGGAGGCCACGGCCGCCGACGCAAGTGCCGCCGCGGCGCCGGATGCGGCCCAGGCCGCGCCTGCCGAGGGCGCGATGGCCCCGGCCGAAACGGCGACGGCTGCGCCCGCGCCGGCCAGCGAGAAGCCGGCCCTTGGCGCGCAGGGATACGACGCACAGGGTCATCCGGGTCGCGTCCACGTCGTGGTCCGCGGCGACACGCTCTGGGACATCAGCGAGGCCTACCTGGGCACGCCCTGGGTCTGGCCCTCGATCTGGAAGGACAACCAGGAGATCCGCAACCCGCACCTGATCCACCCCGGCGATCACATCTGGATCACGCCCAGCGAGATGCGGCGCGTGACGCCCGAGGAGGCTGCTGCGCTGCTCGCGGGTCAGCCCGCCGCGCTCGAGCCCGCAGCCGAAACCGCGCCCGCCGCCGAGGAGCCCGAGGCCACGCCGCCTGCGCTCGCTGCTCCGGAGCCGGAGGCGCGCCACACGCTGCTCGTGAGCGCGCGCGAAGGAGCGGGGCTCGTGACCCCGGAAGCCCTCGAGGCAGCGGGGAGCATCGTCAGCTCCGTTCCCAACCGCGTGATGCTGAGCCAGGGAGACGGTGTCTACATCGGTGTGCCCGAGGGCGACACGCAAAAGGGTGATCAGTACACGGTCTTCCGGGTCCAGGAGAAGGTCTTCGATCCGGATACCGGGCGCTTGATCGGCCACCACGTCGACATCCTCGGCTGGGTGGAGGTCAACCAGGCGAATCCGGAATCCGCGCTCGCGACGATCCAGGAATCGTTCGGCGAGATCCAGATCGGCGACCGCGTGATGCCGCGCGAGCCGCTGCCGGCGGAGATCGCGATTCTCGGCAGCCCCGGCGACGTCGATGGCCGGATCAGCTTCTTCGCCAACAAGCGCACCGTGATGGGCACGCAGGATTTCGTGTACCTGAACCGCGGAGCGCTCCAGGGACTCGAGGTGGGCAGCCCTCTCGAGGTCTATCGCCAGTCGTTCCTGGCCAACGAGTCGACGCGCAACGAGCGTGTGCGCGTGCCCGAGCGCGTGGTTGCGCAGCTGCTGGTGGTGAAGACCGATCCGAACACGGCGGTGGCGTACGTGGCGCACACCAACACGGAGCTTTCGCTCGGCGATCACTTCCGCGGCGCGCACGAGTAGCCAGCCGCCCGCGCGAGAGCTATCCAGGGAGCTCCCCGGTCCCGGGGAGCTCCCGGTTTGTCTTCGCAGTCCCTGCTCGACCCCGCGGATCCCGCGGACGCCCGCGTCTTGCGGCCCTGGCTCGCGCTCCAGCAAGCGCTGTGTTTCCGTCCCGGTCTGGCCGCCCGCCTGCTGCACGCGACCGGCGATCCTGGCCGCGCATTGCAGGCGAGCGGCCTCCGCCCGGCTCGCGAGCGCGACCTCGACGCGGCGCTCGCCTGCCTGCGCCGCGTGCGCGCGACCGGACTGCCGCTCGGCTCTCCGGCGTATCCGCCGCGCCTCGCGCGACACGCGGATCCCGCGCCCCTGCTGCTCGTCCAGGGCGACGCTGCGGCGTTGAACGCGCCCGGCATCGCGATCGTGGGATCGCGTGCGCCCACCCAGCACGGCCTGCTGCTCGCGCGCGAGTTTTCGGGCGCACTCGCGCGCGCGGGTCTCGTCGTGATCTCGGGGCTGGCGCGCGGCATCGACGCCGCGGCGCACGCGGGCGCCCTCGAAGCCGGCGGGCGCACCGTCGCGGTGCAAGCCTGCGGCCCGGATCTCGTCTACCCGGCGGCGCACCGCCAGCTCGCGAGCCGCATCGCACGGCAAGGCGCGTTGCTGACGGAGTTCCCGCCCGGGATGCCGCCGCGGGCCGCGCATTTTCCGCTGCGCAACCGCTTGATCAGCGGCCTCGCCGAGGCGTTGCTCGTGATCGAGGCGCGCGAGCGCAGCGGCACGCTCGTGACGACGGCGCACGCGGCAGCGCAGGGCGTCGACGTCTTCGTCCTGCCCGGCCCGCTGGGCGCCGCGGCCTGCGCCGGCTCGAATCGCTTGCTGCGCGACGGCGCCTACATCGCGCTCGAGCCCGAGGACGTGATCGGCGTGCTGCGGCTGGGAGGCCTGCGCCTCGAGCCGCTCGGCGATCCGTCGCCGGTCGCTGCGGTGTCGCCGCGCGCGAGCGCCGCGGGCGCCGCGATTCTCGCCGCGCTCGAGCAGGCCCCGGCGCACCGTGACGAGCTCGCGCGCCGGATCGCGCTGTCTTCGGAGCAGCTCGCGCTCGAGCTGCTCGAGCTGGAGCTCGCCGGTCGGATTCGCGAGGAGCGCGACGGAAGGCTGCGCGTCGTATCGCCGCAAGCGGCGCGTGAGCTATGATCGCCCGCTCCCCGCAGAGGAAACATGTCGGAGCAGCCGGAGAGGCCGGGATCGCCGTCGAATCCGCCGGGCTCGGGTGAGCCGGACGTCGTCGTCGTGGGCGCGGGCCTGGCGGGCTGCGAGGCGGCGTGGCAGGCCGCGCGCCGCGGACTCGACGTGGTCCTCCACGAGATGAAGCCCGAGCAGCGCTCGCCGGCGCACACCTCGCCCGATTTCGCCGAGCTCGTCTGTAGCAACTCGCTGCGAGCGAGCGGCCTCGGCAACGCCGTGGGGCTGCTCAAGGAGGAGATGCGGCGGCTCGGATCGCTCGTGATGGCCGCGGCCGACGAGACCGCCGTGCCCGCCGGCAAGGCGCTGGCGGTCGATCGCGTGGCCTTCGCGCGGCGCATCAGCGAGGCGATCGAATCGCATCCGCGGATCCGCGTGGCGCGCGGCGTGGTCGAGCGCATCCCCACGGCGCCGCGCGTGATCCTGGCGACGGGCCCGCTCACGGCGCCCGCCCTCGCCCGCGACCTGCGCGAGCGGCTCGGCGACGAGTACCTGTATTTCTACGACGCGATCTCGCCGATCGTGTACGCCGATTCGATCGACCACGAGATCGCCTTCCGCGCGTCGCGTTACGACGACGGCGAAGGCGACTACCTGAACCTGGCGCTCTCGGAGGCGGAGTACTTCGGCTTCGTGGACGCGCTGCTCGCCGCCGAGACCGTGCCGCTGCACCGCTTCGAGGCGTCGCTCTACTTCGAAGGCTGCCTGCCAATCGAGGAGATGGCGCGCCGCGGGCCGCGCACCCTCGCGTTCGGACCGATGAAGCCCGTCGGGATCCGCGATCCCCGCACGGGCGCGCGCCCCTACGCCGTGGTGCAGCTGCGCCAGGAAGACAAGCGCGGCGTGCTCTACAACCTGGTCGGCTTCCAGACGAAGCTGCGCGTCGGCGAGCAACAGCGCATCCTGCGCACGCTGCCGGGCCTGTCGGGGGCGGTCTTCGCGCGCTATGGCTCGGTGCATCGCAACACCTACATCAACGCTCCGAAGTGTCTGCTGCCGACGCTCGAGCTGCGGGAGCGTCCGGGCTGCCAGCTGGCGGGTCAGATCGCGGGCGTCGAGGGCTACGTCGAGTCGGCGGCGCTCGGAGGCCTGGCCGGGATCTTCGCCGCGCACGCGGTGCGGGGGGAGGTGCCGCCGCGGCCCGACGCCGCGACCGCCCACGGCGCCCTGCTGCACCATCTCGCGAACGCCGATCCGCGGCATTTCCAGCCGATGAACGTCAATTTCGGCTTGTTCCCGCCGCTCGCCGAGGCCACCCCACGCCTGCGCAAGCACGAGAAGAACGCGCAGCTCGCGGCCCGCGCTCTCGAGGCGTTCGAGCCGTTCGTGCGCCGCACGACGCCCGCGTGCGCATGAACGCGGCCGAGGCGGAACGCGCCTTCGCGCGCTTTTTGCGCGCCGAGCGCAACCTCTCGCGCCACACGCAGCGCGCCTATCTGTCCGACCTGCGCCAGTTCGCGGCGCACGTGGGCAAGGGCTTCGTTCCCGGCGAGATCACGAGCGTCGACGTGCGCGGCTTCCTCGCGGGGCTGCACGGCCGTTGCGGCCCCGCCACGCTCGGTCGCAAGCTCGCCGCGCTGCGGACCTTCTTCGGCTTCCTGGTGCGCGAGGGCGTGTGCGCGCTCGATCCCACGGCCGGCATGCCGGCGCCCCGGCTGCCCCGGCGCCTGCCGCGGCCGCTGCCGGTCGACGAGTGCATGGGGCTGATCGACGGGGTGCCGGAGGGCCCCGCCGCGATCGAGCGGCGCGACCGCGCGCTGCTCGAGCTGCTCTACGGAGCCGGGCTGCGCGTGTCCGAGCTGGCCAGCCTGGACGTGCGCGACGTCGACCTGCACCGCGGCGACGTGCGGGTCAGCGGCAAGGGCGGCAAGCAGCGCGTCGTGCCGCTGCCCGCCGCGACGCGCGCGGCGCTCGCGGCCTGGGTGGATTCGCGGCGCGCGCCGGGCCTGCTCGCGCAGCCGCTGTTCACGGCGCTGCGGCGCGGGGCTGCGGCGCCACGCCGGCTCGGGCCGCGCGACGTGCGGCGCATCGTCGCGCGCCGCGCCCGCCACGGCGGCATCGCGAGCCACGTGCATCCGCATCGGCTGCGTCACAGCTATGCGACACACCTGCTCGACATGGGCGCCGACCTGCGCGAGATCCAGGAGCTGCTCGGCCACGCGAGCCTGGCGACGACCGAGAAATACACGGCCGTTTCCGCCGAGCGCCTGGTGGAGGCCTATGATCGAGCGCACCCGCGCGCGCGACGCCGGGCGCGCGAGGCGCAGCGATGATGGAGGAGATCCGCTCGACGACCGTGTTGGCCGTGATCCGGGCCGGACGCATTGCGATGGCCTCGGACGGGCAGGTCACGATCGGCAACACCGTCGTGAAGGCGACCGCGCAGAAGGTGCGCCGCTCCGCGCAGTCCGCTGCGTTGATCGGCTTCGCTGGCGGCGCCGCCGACGCGCTCGCGCTCACGGAACGGCTCGAGGCGAAGCTCGAAGCGCACCGGGGCAACGTGCGCCGGGCGGCCGTCGAGCTCGCCAAGGAGTGGCGGGCGGACCGCGTGCTGCGCCGGCTCGAGGCGATGTTGCTCGTCGGCGACGTGGAGTGCGTGCTGATGGTCTCCGGCAATGGCGACGTGATCGAGCCCGAAGACGGGATCGCGGCGGTCGGCTCGGGCGCCGCCTACGCCCTCGCGGCGGCGCGCGCGCTCACGCGCCACACGCAGCTCGGCGCCGAGGAGATCGCGCGCGAGGCGCTGCGCATCGCCGCCGAGATCTGCATCTACACCAACGACAACGTCAGCCTGGTGACGCTCCCATGAGCGGATTTCGCGCTTTCACGCCGCGTGAGGTGGTTTCCGAGCTCGATCGCTACATCGTCGGGCAGCACGACGCGAAGCGCGCGGTGGCGATCGCGCTGCGCAATCGCTGGCGCCGCCAGCAGGTGCCGGAGGAGCTGCGCGACGAGATCGCCCCCAAGAACATCATCATGATCGGGCCCACCGGCGTCGGAAAGACCGAGGTCGCCCGCCGCCTCGCCAAGATGGCCGAGGCGCCCTTCCTCAAGGTGGAAGCCTCGAAGTTCACCGAGGTGGGCTACGTCGGACGCGACGTCGAGTCGATCATCCGCGACCTCGCCGAGATCGGCGTGGCGCTGGTGCTCGAGGAGGAGAAGCGTGAAGTGCGGGTGCGCGCCGAGGAGCGCGCCGAGGAACGGGTGCTGGACGCGCTGATGCCGCCGCCCGCGCCGCAAGCCCCGCAGCCCACTGCTGTCGGCGCCGGCGTCGCGGCTCCGGGCGCCGAGACGCGCGAGAAGCTGCGCCGTCTGCTGCGCCAGGGCGATCTCGACGAGCGGATGCTCGAGCTCGAGCTCGAAGATGGCGGCTCGTCGCCGACGGTTTCTCTCTTCACGCCGCAGGGCGTCGAGGAGATCGGGATGCAGTTCAAGGATCTGCTGGGGAGCCTGATGCCCCGGCGCACGCGCCGGCGACGCCTCTCGGTGAAGGCGGCGCGCGCGGCGCTCGCCAACGAGGAGGCCGTGCGCCTGGTCGACATGGAGCGCGTGCGCGAGCTCGCGATCCGGCGCGTGGAGCAGACCGGCATCGTGTTCATCGACGAGATCGACAAGGTGGCGTCGAGCGCGCAGACGCGCTCGGGCGCGGACGTCTCGCGCGAGGGGGTGCAGCGCGATCTGCTGCCGATCGTCGAGGGCTCGACCGTGCAGACCAAGCACGGCGCGGTGCGCACCGACCACGTGCTCTTCATCGCCGCCGGCGCCTTCCACTCCGCGAAGCCCTCGGATCTGATCCCGGAGCTGCAGGGTCGCTTCCCGATTCGCGTCGAGCTGGCGAGTCTCACCGAGCCGGACTTCGTGCGCATCCTCGCCGAGCCGCGCAATTCGCTGGTGCGCCAGTACACCGAGCTGTTGCGCACCGAGGGCGTCGAGCTCGAATTCAAGGAAGACGGCGTACGGGCGATCGCCGAGTACGCGGCCCGGGTGAATCAGCGCTCCGACGACATCGGCGCGCGGCGTCTGCACACGGTGATGGAGAAGCTGCTCGAGCACCTCTCCTTCGACGCGCCCGACCTCGCGGGCGCGCACCAGGTGATCGACGAGGCCTTCGTGCGCGAACGCCTCGAGCCTCTCGTGCGGGACGAGGATCTCTCGCGTTACATCTTGTAGAGCGCGCAAACCAGGGGAGTGGAGCATGAGCGTGCCCTTGCCGACGGTGCTGGTCGTCGATGACGAGCGGTTCTTCCGCGACGCGATCAGCGACGCGCTGCGCGAGGCCGGCTTCGCGTGCCGGGCCGTGGCGGGCGCCGACGAGGCGCTCGCCGCGCTCGACGATCCCGGCGTGGGCGTCGTGGTGCTCGATCTGCCGCTGCCCGGGCCGGATGGGCAGGGCACCCTGCGAACGCTGCGCTTACGGCACCCGGCCGTGCGCGTGATCGTGATCGCCACGCACGCCGACCAGGAGGACGTGCTCGAGGCGCTGCGGCAGGGCGCGAGCGACTACCTGGCGAAGCCGCTCCACGACGAGGAGCTGGTGCTCGCCGTGCGCCGGGCGGTGGGAGCGTTCGCGCTCGAGGCCCGACTCGCGACGCTGCGAGAGCGCGTGCGCGCGCTCGATCTGCGCATGGCGGCGCTATCGGACCGGGCTGCGGCAAGCGGCGGGGACGAGCGCATGGCGCAGCTCGGCGGCGAGATCGCCGCGGCGCTCGCCGACGTGCTCGGCGCGAGCCGGACCTCGCTGATGCTGATCGACGAGGCGGGCGCCGAGCTGCACGTAGCGGCGGCGGTCGGCGCCGAGCCGGATCGGATGGACCGCGTCGCCGTCGGCAGCGCGGTCGCCGGCCGGGTGTACGCGTCGGGCGAAGCGATCGTGGTGGAGGATCTCGACGGCGACGCCCGGCTCGCGACGCGCGCGCCGCGCGAGCGCTACCGCTCGCGCTCGTTCGCGGTGGCGCCGATTCCCGGACCCGAGCGCGCGCTCGGGGTCTTGTGCGTCACCGACCGCGACGACGCGGCCGCGTTCGGCGAGGACGATCTCGCGTTGCTGCAGATCCTCGCGCGTCACGTCGGCCATCTGCTCGCCGAGCCGGTCGCCAGCGTCGCAGCGAGCGCGTCCGACACGCAGACGCTCGCGGCGCCGGGCGGGCAGCCGCAGGCGCTTCCGGGCGTGGCGGAGCCGAACCCCGACGCCGATGCCGAGCTCGCGCGCGCGATCTGCGACGTGCTCGCCGTCGAGGTCGAGCCCAGGCGCCTGGTGGATGCGGCGCTGCGGCCCGTGGCGCGCACGCTTTCGGCCGCTCCGGTGTCGCTCTATCTGATCGACAACGCGACGGGCGAGCTGCGGCTCGAGGGCCAATGCGACGACAGCGGTCGCGGCGACCGCAAGAGCCTGCCGCGTCAACGCGGCCTCACGGCGCTGGTGTTGCAGACGGGGCGCGTGGTGGCGACCGATCGCCCGCAGTCCGACCCGCGTTTCGACCCCGATGTCGACACACCGGAGCACGCCGTCGCGGGACCGCTCTTGTGCGTGCCGCTCTCCTGGCGGGGCAAGGTGCTCGGCGTGGTGCGGGCGTTTCCGCCGAGCGGCGCGGCGGTTTCGGCGCGCACGGGCGAGGTGCTCGCGGCCGTGCTGTCGGCGGCGGTGCGCAACGTGTTCTTGTACCGTAGCCTGCTCGAATCGATCGAGGACCTGGCCGAGGCGAGGCGCGAGGCGCGCGGCCCCACGAGCTGATGAAGACACCGACCGACAAGGCCGCCGTGCTCGTCGAGGCGCTGCCGTACATCCGGCGCTTCTTCGACAAGACCATCGTCATCAAGTATGGCGGCAGCGCCCAGAGCGACGCGGAGCTGCGCGCGTCGTTCGCCGTCGACGTGGTGCTGCTCAAGTACATCGGCCTGCGGCCGGTGATCGTGCACGGCGGCGGCCCCCAGATCGGCGCCACGCTCGCGCGCCTCGGGCGCAGCTCGACGTTCGTCGACGGACTGCGCGTGACGGACGACGAGACCATGGAGGTCGTCGAGATGGTGCTCGGCGGCAAGCTGAACCGCGAGATCGTGGCGCTGGTGCAGCAGGCCGGCGGGCGCGCGATGGGGCTCACGGGCAGCGACGGCGGCATGCTGCGCGTCGAAAGGCTGCGCGAGCCCGATCTCGGTCGCGTGGGCCGCGTCGTCCACGTCGACCCCGCGGCGATCTGCGCCGCAACCGACGCGGGCTTCGTGCCCGTGATCGCTCCGATCGGCGTCGATGCGCAAGGCGTCACGCACAACGTGAACGCCGACGCCGCCGCCGGCGCGATCGCGGCGGCGCTTTCCGCGGAGAAGCTGATCCTGCTCACCGACGTCGAGGGCGTGCTGGACGGCGCGGGGCGCCTGATCCACCGGCTCGGGGTCGAGGAGGCGCGCAAGCAGATTGCCGAGGGCACGATCCGCGGCGGCATGATTCCGAAGATCGAGTGCTGCATTGCGGCGCTCGAGGGCGGAGTGGCGAGCACGCACGTGATCGACGGACGCATGCGGCACGCGATCCTGCTCGAGATCTTCACGGACGTCGGCGTCGGCACGCTGATCCGGCGTTAGCATGCCGAAGGATTTCCTCTCACTCGCCGACTGGCCTGCCGCGGAGCTGCTCGAGATCCTCGCGCGCGCACGCGAGCTCAAACGTCTCGACGCCGAGGGCGAGCGACCGCCGACGCTGCGCGGGCGCGTGCTCGCGATGTTCTTCGAGAAGCCTTCGCTGCGGACCCACGTGACGTTCGAGGCCGGCATGACACAGCTCGGCGGGCACGCGATCCTGCTGCGCCCGGAGCAGGTCGGCATCGGCTCGCGCGAATCGCCGGCGGACGTCGCCCGCAACCTCTCGCGCTGGGTCGACGGCATCGTGGCTCGCACGTTCAGCCACGCCCTCGTCGAGGAGCTGGCGCAGCAGGCCACGATTCCCGTGATCAACGGCCTCACGGACCTGTTGCACCCGTGCCAGGCAATGGCGGATCTCCAGACGATTGCCGAGCGCTGCGAGCTCAAGGAGGCGGTGATCGCCTACGTCGGCGACGGCAACAACGTCGCGAACTCGCTGCTGAACGCCGCCGCGGTGCTGGGCCTCTCGCTGCGCATCGCCACGCCCGCGACGCACCGGCCCGCGCTGCGCGTGCGCCGCCGCGCCGAGCCCCTGGCCGCGCGCAGCGGCGCGCGGATCGCGCTCGTCGAGGACCCGGTGGAGGCCGTAAAGGGTGCGAGCTTCGTCTACACCGATACGTGGACGAGCATGGGCCAGGAGCAGGAGGCGGAGGTGAGGCGGCGTATCTTCGCCGCCTATCAGGTGAACGCGGCGCTGCTCGCGCACGCCCCCGAAGCCTGGGTGATGCACTGCCTGCCGGCGCACCGCGGCGAAGAGATCACCGAAGACGTGCTCGACGGCCCGCGCAGCATCGTCTTCGACCAGGCCGAGAACCGCCTGCACAGCCAGAAGGCCGTGCTCGAGCGGCTGCTCGCGCGGCGCGGCTGAAGAAACTCCACGCTTCCGATCGGGTTTGGCGTAGCCTGGCGTGCGGGACGGCTGCGTTCAGGGATCGGCCGCACTTCGGGAGCCGGAAGCCTTGAGGTTTCGCGCCACGCTCGTCGGCGTCGCGTTCGGCTGCTTTCTGGGGCCCGGGCTCGCCCTGGCTGCGAGCCAGCTCGCAGCGCTCAATCTCGGCTTTACGGCGTTCTCGCCGAGCACGGCCCGCGACGTGAATGCGACCGGTCAGGTGCTCGTCGAGGGCCTGGTCGATCCCCAGGGAAACCTTCCGAGGCAAGCGATCTTCCTGCCTCCTCATCCCGGAGGCAGCATCCTGAACTTCGCGTGCTACCCGATCTGCAACTTCTGCACCCCCGAGCACTGCGGTCCCGAGATCTATTTCACTGCTTGGGACAGGCCCCGCGGCTTGACCGAATCCGGGCGACTCTTCGGCGCTCGGTACCGCATTCAGCTCCCATCCTCCACCTATCCGCGTCCCGCGTCCTGGGAACCTCCTGGGTACGTGTGGCAAGAATACGTTCCGGTGCCCGGCGGAAATGTTGCGAATGGCCTCGTGCTTCACATGAACGCCAGCGGGGCGAGCGTCGGCAGCGTCATCGTGCCTGCGCTCGGCCCGCTCATCGTGATTCCCTTCTATTGGAGCGCGCCGACCGCCACGCCCGTCGCGCTCGCCAACCTGGGATCTGGCGACGGTCCTCTGCCGCTTCGAATCAGTGACCCGGGCGCCATCGTTGGCGACCGCCTCGGGACGACACCGCGCGCTGTCTACTGGCCTGCGTCGTCGGCACCGGCTTTCAGCTACCTCGGAGAGCTCCCCGGAGGTGCGACGAGCCACGCCATGGATCTCGACGCTGGCGGGCGCGTCGTCGGATCGAGCGACGACGGCAGCGGCGCGCAGGTGGCGGCGCTCTGGCGTCCGAGCGGCGGCGCGCACGCGGTCGCCGCGCTGCCGGTCCCGTTCGCGGGCGGCAGCTGCCAGGAAGCCACCGCGATCGCCGAGAGCGGCGGGCTGATCGCCGGCAATTGCACCACGGCCGCGGGCGCTCGCCGGGGCGTGATCTGGCGCGACGACGGTGCGAGCGTGAGCTTCGTGTTCGAGCTGCTGCCGCTCGCGGGGGCCAACGACGGCGCGGTGTATGGGCTCGGCGGCAGCGTGCTCGCCGCCGGCAGCAGCGGCAACCCGCCGCAGGCCGTGCTGTGGCAGATCCCGGCCGTTCCCACGGTGCCGGCGCTCTCGGCCTGGGGCCTCGAGCTGCTGATCGCGATGCTCGTCCTGAGCCTTTGGGTGGCTGCCCGCCGGCGTTCCCAGCAGCCCGCGCGCCCGCTGCCCTGACGGACGGCTTTCCGGCGTCCCCGCCTCAGTTTCCGGCCGCTACGCGCCGATGAGCCGCGCAGGCGTGGGCCCTCCGTGTGCCCGTACGCCAGGAGCGCCATGCAGCCGGCGGCGGCAAGCCGAGAGCGTGAAAACCGAGTCCCGCGGCTTGCGCCCGGCTGGGAGCGGTGCGGCCTCACTCTCTCGCCTGCGGAGGGCTTCCTGCTCTCGCGAATCGACGGCGCGACGCCCTGGACGCTGCTGCGCGAGATCGGCGGCCTCGCCCCCACGGAAGCCGACCGCTGCCTCGAGCGCTGGCTGGCCGAAGGCCTCGTGATCGTGGCCTCCGGGGGCTCGACCACCGCTCCAACCCAGCCGGGGCCGCCGCCTGCGGACACTCCGCCCCCCGCGGGGAGCGATCTCGAGTCCCAGCTCGATCCGAGCCTCCAGATCTCGGTCGACGCGCAGCGGCGCGTCCTGCAGTTCGAAGCCGGTCTCGAGCGGCCGTACCACGAGCTGCTCGGCGTGGCTCGGGGCCTCGACGCGAAGGCCGTCAAGCGCGCCTACTTCCAGCTCTCGAAGGAGTACCACCCCGACCGCTACTACCGGCGCGAGATCGGCCCCTATGCCGAGAAGCTCGACCGGATCTTCAAGAAGATCGTCGAGGCCTACGAGCTGCTGATGGACCCGACCACACGGGCGGAGCTCGAGCGGTCGATGGGCGAGCGCGCTCCGGAGCGCGCCGCGGCTCCGGAGCCGGCCGCGGCCGCGCCGGCCCGGCCGGACGCGCAGCAGCCGGCCGCCGCGCCTGCGGCCCCGCCTCCGCCGTCGGCTGGGCGCCGGGCGCTCGAGCGGCTGCACCGCCAGTTCCGCATCCCCGACGCGATCCTCGCCGAACGCCGCGGACGCGCGCGCGAGTTCCACGCCGCGGCGCTCGTCGCACTGCGCAAGCAGCGCTGGCTCGACGCCGCCAGCAGCGCGCGGCTCGCGATCGCCTTCGACCCCTGGAACGACGAGTACAAGAAGCGCTTCGCGGAGGCGCAGGCGCCGCTCAATGAGGTCCGTGTGAAGGAGCTGCTCGAGCGCGCCGAGGTCGCCGCGCACGGCAACGCCGCGCACGAGGCGCTGCGCCTGTTCGAAGACGCGCTGCACTATCGGCCCCACGACCCGGTCGTGAACGCGCGCGCGGCGGAGGTAGCGCTCGAGGCGGGCGAGCTCGCGCTGGCACACGAGTACGCGGAGCGCGCCTGCGAGCTGCGCTCCGAGGTCGGCGCCTACCAGCGCACGCTCGGTCGCGTGCTGGCGCGCGAGGGGAAGCGCGACGAGGCGATCGTGGCGTTCGAACGGGCGATCGCGCTCAACCCCAAGGACACGCAATCTGCGGATGAGATCAAGAAGCTGCGGCGCGTTCCGCGCCGCGGCCCCGGAGGCAAGCGATGAGCCGTGTGATCGGGATCGACCTGGGCACGACCAACTCCTGCGTCGCGTTGATCGACGGCGGCAAGCCGGTCGTGATTCCCAACGCCGGCGGCTACAAGACGAGTCCTTCGCTGTTCGCGATCTCGCAGGACGGCAAGCGCCTCGTCGGCCACCTCGCCAAGCGCCAGGCCATCACCAACGCGCGCAACACGGTGTATGCATCGAAGCGGCTGATCGGGCGGCGCTTCGACTCGCGCGAGGTGCAGACCGCGATCAAGCTGTGCCCCTACGAGATCGTGCGCGGCCCCAACGACGACCCGCGCATCGTGATCTCAGGCAAGACCTTCACCACGTCGGAGATCGCCGCCATCGTCCTGCGCGAGATGAAGCACGTCGCCGAGGAGTACCTCGGCGAGCCCGTCACCGACGCGGTGATCACCGTCCCGGCGCACTTCAATGACACGCAGCGCCAGTGCACGAAGGACGCCGGCAAGATCGCCGGGCTCAACGTGCTGCGCATCATCAACGAGCCGACGGCGGCGGCGCTGGCCTACGGCCTCGGGAAATCGGCCGAGCAGAAGATCGCCGTCTACGACCTGGGCGGCGGCACCTTCGACATTTCGATCGTCGAGCTCGGCGAGGGCGTCGTCG
The DNA here is from genome assembly GCA_963785985.1 of uncultured delta proteobacterium. GTDB lineage: Bacteria > Myxococcota_A > UBA9160 > UBA9160 > SMWR01 > DATBRV01. Next base: position 48,552 of record CAWAXD010000011.1, read on the forward strand.
AGGTGCTCGCGACGTCGGGAGACACCTTCCTCGGCGGCGAGGATTTCGATCGGCGCATCGTCGATCACGTGCTCGCCCAGTTCCAGGAGCGCGAGGGCACCGATCTGCGGCAGGACTCGATGGCGCTGCAGCGGCTCAAAGACGCCGCCGAGAAGGCGAAGTGCGATCTCTCGACGCTGAATACCACCGAAATCAATCTGCCCTTCATCGCGAACGACGCCAACGGGCCGCGTCACCTGAACGTGACGCTCGATCGCGGGACGCTCGAGGGCCTCGTCGGCGACGTGATCGCGCAGACCATGAAGTGCGTCGAGCAGTGCATGTCCGATGCGGGGCTCACGGCGAAGGACATCGACCACGTCGTGCTGGTCGGCGGCCAGACCCGCACGCCGATGGTGCAGGCGGCCGTGACGGAGTACTTCGGCAAGCGCGTCCATCGCGGCGTGAACCCCGACGAGGTCGTCGCGGTGGGCGCCGCGATCCAGGGCAGCATGCTGGTTGCCGGCGACCGCGACCTGCTGCTGCTCGACGTGACGCCGCTCTCGCTCGGGATCGCGACCTTCGACGGCCACTTCGCGACCTTGATCGAACGCAACACGACCGCGCCCGTGCAGAAGTCGCACATCTTCACGACCACGCGCGACAACCAGACGGCAGTCAAGATCCGGGTGCTCCAGGGCGAGAGCGACAAGGCCTCCGAGAATCACCTGCTCGGCGAGTTCGTGCTCTCGAACGTTCCGCCGGCGCCGAAGGGCCAGCCCGAGATCGAGGTCTCCTTCGACATCGACGCCAACGGCATCGTCAACGTTTCGGCGCGCGACAGCGCCACCGATGCCGAGCAGTCGATCACCGTGAGCGCGACCGGCACGCTCTCCGACGAAGAGATCGAGAAGATCATGCAGGATCACGAGCAGCACGAGCTGCCGCGAAAGAAGTGACGCAAGTGGGCGAAGTCCAGGGCGCGAAGGCGAGCGCGCGGCAAGACCTCTCCGTCGCGACGCTGGTCCGCGATGCGCAGCAGCTCTTGCGCGGCGACGATTTCGAAGGCGCGCTCGATCTGTATCAGATGGCCGCGTCGCTCGATCCCGAGAAGATCGAGCTCGAAGGCTACGTCGACCTGCTGCGCAGCCGGCTCGTGAAGCGCTATCGCGAGCGGATCGGGGATCCCGGCCGCATCCCGAAGCTACGGGTGCCGCTCGGCCAGATCACCGGCATCAACCTGCCCGCGGACGCGGGCTTCGTGCTCTCGATGATCGATGGCCGCACGTCGTTCGGGGTATTGCTCTCCGTGACCAGCATGGGTCCCTTCGAGGCGCTGCGCATCCTCGCCGGCCTGCTCGATGCGGGCATCGTCGAGGTCGCGAAATGAGACTCGGCTCGGGCTCGCTGCTCACGTTCCTCGACGCGCCCGTCGTGGTCGGAGACCCGGAAGGCCGCACGGCCTACGTGAATCCGGCCTTCGCGACGCGCTTCCGCCCGGGCGGCGGCGACGCCACCGGTCAGCCGCTCTCCGCGCTCTTCGAGGGCGGTGTGCGCGAAGCGGTGCTGCGCGCGGTGGTCGAGTGCTGCGAGCAGGGGCGCACGGTGCGCTTTCGCCTGCGGCATGCGGGCGTGGGCTATACGGCGGTGGCCTCGCCGATCGTCGCGGAAGACGCGCGCGTCGGCGTCGTGATCCTGCTCGTCGAATCCGGCGCTGCCGACGAGCGCCTGCTCGCGCTGCAGCGCGAGATCTCGGAGCCCGTCGGCGAGCTGCGTCGCGTGCTCGACGAGCTGATCGAGCAGACGGGCGGCCGGCGCGACGAGCGTTACCGCACGCTCGTCGAAGAGGGGGCTCGCGCGCTGGCGCGCGTCCAGAAGTGGAGCGAAGAGCTGACGGCGCTGATCGCGGGCCGGCCCGCCGCGGCGCAACCCAACGCGAGCTTCGACGCCGTGCGCGTCGTGCAGGATGCCGCGGCCCGCATGCGGAGCGAGTTCGCGGCGCTGGGCATCGAGCTCGAAGTGCTGGTTCCCGCGCGCCTGCCGCGGGTGCGCGGCGACGGCGCGCGCGTCGAGCTCGCGCTCGTTCGGCTGCTGCAGGGACGCCTGTCGACGGCGCGGGAATCGGCCTCCGTCACGCTCGCCGCCCGCCCGGTCGGCCGCGGAGAAGCCCGCTCGATCGTGATCTCGATCTGCGACGCGCCGGGGGCCGACGGTCTCTCGATGGCCGACCCGACCGAGGCCCTGCCCGCGATCGTGACCGAGGTCGTGCGCGAGCTCGGCGGCGAGATCCGCAGCGCCGCCGACCCGCTCGTCGGGCGCACCACCGCGATCCGGCTCGACGTCATCGGCGAGTCCTAGGACTTCACTCGCCTCCGGCAGCTTCGTCTTGACTTCGCTCGCCTTCGGCTCGCTGCGCGGGCTGCGCCCGCTTGCGATCGACGATCGCTCGGCGACGCCTCGTTGCGCGCGGGCTCGCCCCGGGTTGCGACGGGTCTGCGCAGGTCGAGTCGTCGGCGGGGCGGCTGCGGGGCCGCGGGCTGATACACTGCCTCGCCGGAGGTCTTCGCATGTCCCGGGCCCGCAACGTCAAACGCGTCTGTCTCTCCTACAGCGGCGGGCTCGACACGTCCGTGATCCTGCGTTGGCTGATCGAGCGCTACCGCTGCGAGGTGGTGACGTTCACGGCCGATGTCGGGCAGGAGGAGGAGCTCTCCGGCGTGCCCGAGAAGGCGCGCGCGACTGGCGCCGTCGACTGCGTGGTGCGCGACGTGCGCGAGGAGTTCGTGCGCGACTACGTGTTTCCCGCGCTGCGCGGCTGCGCGATCTACGAAGGCCATTACCTGCTCGGCACCGCGCTCGCACGGCCGCTGATCGCCAAGCACCAGGCCGAGGTCGCCCGCGAGCTGGGCTGCGACGCCGTGGCGCACGGCGCGACGGGCAAGGGCAACGATCAGGTGCGCTTCGAGCTCGCCTTCCGCGCGCTCTCGCCCGAGCTGACGGTGATCGCGCCCTGGCGCGAGTGGGACCTGCGCTCGCGCACAGATTGCATCGCCTACGCCCAGAAGCACTCGATTCCGGTCTCCGTCACGCTCAAGAAGCCCTACTCGATGGACCGCAACCTGATGCACATCTCCTACGAGGGCGGGATCCTCGAGGATCCCTGGCGCGCGCCCGACGAGGACATGTTCATCCTCACGCGCTCGCCCGAGCGGGCCCCCGACGAAGCGGTCGAGGTGCTGATCGGCTTCGAGCACGGAACCCCGGTCACGCTCGACGGGGAGGCGCTCAGCCCGGCGCGTCTGCTCGCGAAGCTCAACCGCATCGCCGGCGCCCATGGGGTGGGCCGCGTCGACATGGTCGAGAATCGCTTCGTCGGGCTCAAGTCGCGCGGCGTCTACGAGACGCCGGGGGGCACCGTCCTGCACGCGGCGCACCGCGCCGTCGAGTCGATCACGATGGATCGCGACGTGATGCACGAACGTGACCGGCTGGCGCCGCGCTTCGCGGAGCTGATCTACAACGGCTTCTGGTTCGCTCCGGAAATGGCCTTCTTGCGCGCTGCGATCGAGGCCTCGCAGGTGGGTGTCACGGGCGAGGCGCGCGTGAAGCTCTACAAGGGGAGCGTGCGCGTGACGGGGCGTCGCTCTCCGGTGTCGACCTATTCGGAAGCCCTCTCTTCCTTCGAGGACGCCGGCCCGGCCGACACCTACGATCCGACCGACGCGGCCGGCTTCATCCGCTTGCAGGGCCTGCGTCTGTCGCGCCGGGAGCGCGACTGAGCGGCGCCTCCGGGCGGGCGACGAATTGCAGCAGGTAGGGCAGGCACAGCCGCATCAGGTCCGTTTCCGGGTCGAGCTCGCTGCCCAGCGCGAACAGGTAGCTGAGCGTCTTCGCGAACAGCAGCAGGTCGTTCGGGAGCTGGAGCCCGGGCGTCTCCTGCAACAACGCCTTCGCCTCGTCCTTGAGCGAGAGGACCTGCGCGCCCGCCACCCCGAGCGCTCCGCCGCGGCCTGCGATCCGGCCGAACATCGCGGCGATCGCGCGGGCGACCCCTTCGCGCGCTCCGGGCGCGATCATCCCCATGCGCTGCATGCCGTCGAGGAACGCGCGCTCATCGCGCTGCAACAGCGCGAAGATCCCGAGCCGCATCTCGTGGCGCAGGCCGGGCTCGAGCCGGCGTGAGAGTCCGAAGTCGACGAACAGCAGCCGCGGGTTCGCCGCGGCGGACGGCTCGTCGATCACGAAAAGATTGCCCGGATGCGGGTCGGCGTGGAACAGGCCGTCGACGAAGACCTGCTTCGCGTAGGCCCGCGCGAGGATCTCGAGCACGGCGCGCGGCGTCACCTGCAAGCGCGCGAGGCCCGCGCGATCGTCGATGCGAACGGCCGGCAGGTAGCTCATCGTCAGCACGCGGCGCGAGCCGAGGCTCGGAAATACGCGCGGCACCACCACGCGCGGGTCGTGCGCGAGGTTCCCGGCGATCTCCCCGGCGACCCGGGCTTCGCGCTCGAAGTCGAGCTCTTCGCTCAGTCCCGCGGCGAACTCCGCGAGCAAGCGCCCGCGATCGACCGCGCCGTGGCGCCTCGCGAACACGCGCAGCGCCGCACCCGCCCATGCGAGGTCGGCGCGCAGGGAGTCGGCGAGCCACGGGTATTGCACCTTCACCGCCACGCTCTCGCCGCTGCGCAGCCGCGCGCGGTGTACCTGTGCGATCGACGCGGCGCCCAGCGGCTCGCGCTCGAAGTCCGCGAACAGCTCGGATAACGGCGCGCCCAGCTCGGATTCGACCGCGTCTCGCACCTCCGCGAAGGGCAGGGGTGGCACCCGATCGCGCAGCGCGGCGAACGGCGTGGTCAACGAGGGGGGGAACAGGTCGTGGCGGTTGGCGGCGAATTGGCCCGCCTTCACGAAGGGACCCTTGAGCTCTCCGAGGGTTGCCGCCAGCCGCGCGGCGCTGCGCGCCTCCCAGCGGGCGCGCCGCTGCGCGCGCAGGGCCGCGCTCGAGAAGACGGACCGCAGCCACAGAAGCAGCCAGTCTCCGAGAATCGCGAGCGTGCAAGGGATCAGGCGCAGCGCCGGCTCGATGCCGCTGCGGCGCAGCGCGTAGCGCAGGCCCGCGCTCGAGCGGCGCTTCCGTATCGCTGCCGCCCCGGCGAGCGAGCGCTCGGCGGGGGCCATCCGGGTTCCCGCATGCTCCATGAATGTTCTTTCTTGACGCCGCGCGAATCAGTAGTCTACAGCAACGTCTTCGGGGGTAGCTGCGCCTCCCAGGACCCATGCCAAGGGAGCCCCCTCGATGCACGTGTCTCGCGCGCGCCTGCCCCTCCAGCTCGGACTCGTCGTCGCGATCGCGGCGCTCGGGTGCAGCGGTCATGACTTCACGCCGCGCACCAAGGCCGGCGACATCGACATCTACGACGATCTGTTCTCGGTCTCCGTCGCCGACGAGCAGCACGCCGTCGCGGTCGGCTATCACGGATCGGCCTATTGGACGGAAGACGGCGGCGACACCTGGCACAAGGGCGCCACCGGCACGGAGGAGCTCCTCTACTCGGTGTCGCTGGCCGACAGCCACAACGGCTGGGCCGTGGGACAGACGGGCACGATCCTGCGCACCAGCGACGGCGGCAAGACCTGGGAGCTGCAGCCCAACCTCAAGGTCGAAGAGGGCTCCCACCTGTTCGGGGTGCAGGCGCTCGACGCGAAGACCGCCTGGGCGGTGGGCGAATGGGGTACCCGCATCCATACCGACGACGGCGGCGCGACCTGGAAGGACGAATCGCTCACCATCGATACGTCGCATCCGATGTTCGTCTGGCTCTCGATGCAGGATCAGGAGCGCGTGCGCAACGGCGAGAAGGTGTACGAAGACGTCGGCATCAACAACGTCTTCTGTCTGCCCGAGCCGAGCCAGAAGTGCTGGCTCGTCGGAGAGTTCGGATACATCTTCTGGTCCGAGGACCGCGGTGCGACGTGGAACCGCGGCGAGATCCTGGGCTCCGTCCGCATGGATCCGATCCAGTTCGAGTACAACGCGATCGAGATCGGACCGGACGACAAGAAGAAGCTGACCGAATTCGCGGCCCAGATCGTCGATTCCGCGCACCTGAACGTGCTGGTCGAGCCGTACGCGAGCGCGAAGGAGATCGCGAACCTCGGCCGCAAGGACGATCCGTCGGCGCTCTTCGACGTGCTCTCGGCCCGGCTCGACGAAGCGCGCTCGGTTCTCGAGGACGCAGGCGTGCTGTCGGACCGTCTGCGCATGCCGAACAAGCCGCCCTGGGATTACGAGGACTTCCTCGACGACGACCCGACGTTCCTCGATCGCTACCTCGAGGGACGCAAGGCCGAGACGCCGAACGTGAAGATTTCCGTGATCCAGAACCCGTACCTCTTCACGGTGCGCTTCAAGGACGGGAACAACGGCCTGATCGCGGGTCTGGGCGGCGTGGTGCTGCGCAGCGAGGACGGCGGCCGTACCTGGAACTACGAACAGATGGACCGCAAGCAGGCACTCTTCTCTGTGGCGGACGTCGACGGACGCGCCATCGCGGTGGGCGAGAAGGGCTTCGTGCGCGTCTCGGACGACGGGGGGAACAACTGGGCGGCCCCGGACGCCGTGAACTTTCCGACCGTCTTCACGTTCATGCGCGATGTCGGCTTCGACCCGCAGCGCCGCACGGGGCTGATCGTCGGGCAGCAGGGCAAGGTCATGCGGAGCAAGGACGGCGGGAAGAGCTGGTCGCAGGTGCTGCCTCCGCCCGAATTGGAGACCGCGGGCCGGATGTTCTGAGCGCGGGCGCGGCGCGATCCACGCTTCTTGCGGTCCCCGCTGCGCGGTGGTGCTGGCGGGGCTAATTTCCCGCATAGACCTCTCAAGGCGGCAACTCCGATCGCCGATCCAAGGTGATGGGAGTGGAAAAGCGGAAATGACCGGCGACACGCGGCGCCCGAATCGGATCGTCGTCGTCGACGACAACCGCTTCACCCGCGAGCTGGCCCGCGAGGCGCTCGCGTCGCAGGCGCGCATCGAATGCTGCGAGAGCGCCGAGGCGGCGCTCGAGGCGCTCGCGCGCGAGCCGGCGGATCTCGTCGTCTCCGATCTGACCATGCCTGGCCTCTCCGGACTCGAGCTGCTCGAGCGCGTGCGCCGCGAGCAGCCGGGCACCGATTTCGTCCTGCTCACGGCCAACGCCTCGATCGAGAGCGCCGTCGCCGCGCTGCGCATGGGCGCAGCCGACTACCTCGTGAAGCCGATCCAGCCCGAGGAGCTCGCGCTGGTGGGCGAGCGCATCCTCGCGCGCCGCGCCCTGCTCGACGAGAACGCGCGGCTGCGCGACGCGCTGCACACGGCCGAGGCGTGCCGCACGCTGGTGCGCTGTCTCGACCCGGGCGAGATCTACGCCGTCGCGCTCGATCTGCTGCTCCACCGCCTGGGTCGTGCTCGCGGGATGTCGCTGTTCCGCCGCACGGCGATTCCGATGTCCGACGGCATGGCCTTCCGCGGCTTCGACGAGGCGCAGACGCGCGGTTTGAGAAACCTGCTGACGGAGCTCAAGCCGATCGAGCCTGGCTCGCTCGGCGAGCTCGAAGTGGTGCGCGGCGGCGCGCTGATCGATTCGCTCGGCGAGATCGGTCTCCCGCCGGGCGCGCTGCTCTCGATTCCGGTCGCCGGGCGCGACAGCGAGGCCGGAGTGCTGTGGATCTTCGAGGACGGCCGCCCCTTCGTCGCCGACGAGATCGGTTGCGCGCGGTTGATCGCGGCCCACGCCGATCTCGCTCTCGCCAACGCCGAACGCTACCACCGCGCGAAGGAACGCGCGTTCATCGACGACGTGACCGAGGTCTACAACGCCCGCTTCCTGCGCCAGGCGATCGAGCACGAGATCCAGCGCGCGGAGCGCTACGGCAAGCAGCTGTGCGTGCTGTTCCTCGATCTCGACCGCTTCAAGCTCGTCAACGATCAGCATGGCCACCTGGTGGGCTCGCAGGTGCTGCGCCGCCTCTCGGAGGTGCTGCCAGCAGTGCGTCCGCCAGGTCGACACGCTCGCGCGCTACGGCGGGGATGAGTTCACGATCCTGCTCGTCGACACGGGCATCGAAGAGGGGCTCGCCGTGGGCGAGCGCATCCGCCGCACCGTCGCCGCCACCCCCTTCGAGGGGGGGCGCGGCAGCCAGATCCGGCTCACGCTCTCCGTCGGTGTCGCCACCTATCCGACCCACGGCCGCGAGCACGAAGCCCTGCTCGACCTCGCCGACAAGGCCATGTACCGCGCCAAGTCGCTGGGCCGGAACTGCGTCTGCTCGGCCGCCGAGCTGGGCGCCTGAACACCCCTCGCGTTTGACAGCGCGCGTTGCATTGCGCTATCGAACCTCGCGATTTCATTCCGTTTTCCTTCTGGCGCGAGGTGAGGAGCGGCGTGCCGCAGGGTTCCCCCGGCTTCGACGCGATGGGCAGTCTGCGCCGCACGCATGCGTGCGGCGAGGTGACGGCTGCACTGGTGGGAAGCGAGGTCGTGCTCGGCGGCTGGGTGCAGGGCCGCCGCGATCACGGCGGCGTGATCTTCGTCGACCTGCGCGGAATCGGCGGCATCGTGCAGGTCGTCTTCCGCCCGGACGTTTCTCGCGAGTGTCACGCGCGCGCGGGCGAGCTGCGCTCCGAATTCGTCATCCTGGTGCGCGGCCGGGTCGAGCGGCGCTCGCCCGAGACCGTGAACCCGAACCTCCCGACGGGCGAAGTCGAGATCGCGGTGAGCGAGCTGCGCCTGCTCAACACGGCGACGCCGCCGCCGTTCGCGATCGAAGAGGAGACGCAAGCCGACGAGTCGACGCGCCTGCGGCACCGCATCCACGATCTGCGCCGGCCTCCGCTGCAGCGCGCGTTGCGGCTGCGCCACGCGCTCTACCAGAGCGTGCGCCGCACGCTCACGGAGCATGGCTTCCTCGAGATCGAGACGCCAATCTTGGCCAAGGCGACGCCCGAGGGCGCGCGCGACTTCCTGGTTCCGAGCCGGCTCCAGGCAGGGAGCTTCTACGCGCTGCCGCAGTCGCCGCAGCTGATGAAGCAGCTGCTGATGGTCGCGGGCTACGACCGCTACTTCCAGATCGCCCGCTGCTTCCGCGACGAGGACCAGCGCGCGGACCGCCAGCTCGAATTCACGCAGGTGGACCTCGAGATGTCGTTCGTCGGCGTCGAAGACGTGCTGCGGGTGCTCGAGGATCTGACGGTGCGCGCGTGCGCCGAGGCCGCTGGCGTCGAGCTACGGCGCCCGTTCCAGCGGCTCGCCTACGCCGACGCGATGGCGCGCTTCGGCAGCGACAAGCCCGACACGCGCATCCAGCTCGAGCTCGTCGATCTCACGCAGAGCTTCCGGCAGAGCGACTTCCGCGCCTTCCGCTCGAACGTCGAGGCCGGCGGCATCGTGAAGTGCCTGCCCGTCCACGACGCCGACGCGCTCTCGCGCGGCGAGATCGATCGCCTGGAGGGCTTCGTCAAAAAAGAACTCGGCGGCAAGGGCCTGGCCTGGATCCGCGTCGGCGCCACCGGCGAGTGGCAGTCGCCGATCGCGAAGTTCCTCTCGGAGACGGAGCGCGGCGCGATCACGCGGGCTACCGGCGCGCGACCGGGCAGCCTGCTCTTCTTCCAGGCCGACGAGCCCGTGCGCGCGAACGCGGTGCTCTCGCGCCTGCGCACGGATCTGGGCACGCGCCTCGGCCGCGTCGACGGACGCGCCTGGGACGTGCTCTTCGTCGTCGATTTCCCGCTCTTCGAGCGCGGCGAGGACGGGCGCCTCACGTACGTGCACCAGCCCTTCGTGGCGCCGCTCGAGGAGGATCTGCCGCTGCTCGAGACGGCTCCCGAGCGCGTGCGCGGCACGCACTACGACATCGTGATCAACGGCGTCGAGCTCGGCTCGGGCAGCCTGCGCAACCACCGCTCCGACGTGCAGCGTCGGATCCTCGAGATCATGGGCTACACCAAGGAGCAGTCGGAAGCGCGCTTCGGGTTCCTGTTCGATGCGCTCGACGCCGGGGCCCCGCCGCACGGCGGCTTCGCCTTCGGCTACGATCGTTGGGTGATGCTGCTCGGCGGCTTCGGCAGCCTGCGCGACGTGATCGCCTTCCCGAAGTCGCAGCGCGGGCAGGATCTGCTCATGAATGCCCCGACGCCCGTCGAGCCCGAGCAGCTCGAGGAGCTGCACCTGCGCATCGCGCCGGCGCGCGGCGCGGGCGAGAACGGCTGACGCTGCGGCCGCCGGGCGCGCCCGGCGCGCGAGGGATTGGCGCTCGGGCCTCGGATTCTTTATATGCCTTCCGCCATGCCGACGTATCAGAAGCTCACGGCGCCCCGGACGGGGCGGAAGATCACGCGCGACGCCTCGGGACGCCTCGTCGTCCCCGACGACCCGATCATTCCCTTCATCGAGGGGGACGGGACCGGGCCGGACATCTGGGCGCGCCTCGGTGCGCGTCTTCGACGCCGCCGTCGAGAAGGCCTACGGCGGGCGGCGCCAGCATCGTCTGGCACGAGATCTACGCGGGCGAGAAGGCGAACGCCGTCTACGGCGCGGGCGACCTGGCTCCCCGACGACACGACCTCAGGCGATCCGCGAGTACCAGGTCGCCATCAAGGGCCCGCTCACGACGCCCGTCGGCGGCGGCATCCGCAGCGATCAACGTCGGCGCTCCGCCAGATCCTCGACCTCTACGCCTGCGTGCGGCCCGGTGCGCTGGTACGCGGGCGTGCCCTCGCCCGGTGAAGGAGCCGGGCAAGCTCGACGTCGTCATCTTCCGCGAGAACACGGAGGACGTGTACGCCGGGCATCGAGTTCGAGCAGGGCTCGCCCGAGGCGAAGAAGCTGATCGGGTTCCTGGACAAGGAGCTCGGCAAGAAGATCCGGCCGGACTCGGGCATCGGCATCAAGCCGATCAGCGTCACCGGCACCAAGCGGCTGGTGCGCATGGCGATCCGCTACGCGATCGAGCACAAGCGCAAGAGCGTCACGCTCGTCCACAAGGGCAACATCATGAAGTTCACCGAGGGCGCGTTCCGCGACTGGGGCTACGAGCTCGCGAAGCGCGAGTTCCGCGACGTGATCGTCACCGAGGACGAGCTCTGGGACGAGCACGGCGGCAAGATGCCCGCGGGCAAGATCCTCATCAAGGACCGCATCGCCGACGCGATGTTCCAGCAGGTGCTGCTGCGGCCGGACGAGTACGACGTCCTCGCCACGCCGAACCTGAACGGCGACTACCTCTCCGACGCGCTGCGCGGCGCAGGTCGGCGGTCTCGGCATCGCGCCCGGCGCCAACATCGGCGACGACGGCGGCCGTCTTCGAGGCGACGCACGGCACCGCGCCGAAGTACGCCGGCCAGGACAAGGTCAATCCCGGCTCGCTGATCCTCTCCGGCGTGATGATGCTCGCGCTTCATGGGCTGGGAGCGAGGCGGCGGACCTGATCGAGCGCGGCCTCGAGCGCGCCATCGCCGCCAGAAGCGCGTCACCTACGACTTCGAGCGCCAGATGCAGGGCGCCACGTGCGTGTCCTGCAGCGGCTTCGGCGACGTGATCATCGAGAACATGAAACGCTGAACAGCGTCGAGGACCCCCCCATGCGCAAGAAGATCGCTCTCATCGGCGGCGGCAACATCGGCGGCGTGCTCGCCGAAACCCTCGCCTACCGCGAGCTCGGCGACGTCGTGCTCTTCGACGTGGTCGAGGGCCTGCCGCAGGGCAAGGCGCTCGACCTGGCGGAGGGCGCGCCGTTAGCCGGCTCCGACGCCAGGATCGAGGGCACGAACGACTACGAGGCGATCGCCGGCTCGGACCTCGTGATCATCACGGCCGGCCTCGCGCGCAAGCCGGGCATGTCGCGCGACGACCTGCTCAAGACGAACCTCTCGATCATGAAGAGCGTCGCGGAGGGCGTGAAGCAGCACGCGCCCGACGGCGTACGTGATCGTCGTCTCGAATCCGCTCGACGCGATGGTGTACGCCTTCAAGAAGATCTCGGGCTTCCCGAAGAACCGCGTCGTCGGGATGGCCGGCGTGCTCGACTCCGCCCGCTTCCGCGCCTTCGTCGCCTGGGAGCTCGGCGTGTCGGTCGAGGACGTGACGGCGCTCGTGCTCGGCGGCCACGGCGACTCGATGGTGCCGATCATCGCGCGAGCTGCACGGTCGCGGGCATTCCCGTGACGAAGCTGATCGCCGAAGGATCGGCTCGACGGCCATCGTCGAGCGCACCAAGGCCGCCGGCGGCGAGGTCGTGGCGCTGCTCAAGACCGGCTCGGCCTTCGTCTCGCCCGCGCTCTGCGGCGGTCGAGATGGCGGAGGCCATCCTCAAGGACAAGAAGCGCGTGCTGGCCTGCGCCTGCTTCCTCGAGGGCGAGTACGGCGTCTCGGGCCTCTACATCGGCGTGCCCTGCGTGCTCGGCGCCGGCGGCGTCGAGCGCGTGCTCGAGGTGGATCTCAGCAGCGAGGAGCGCAAGCTGTTCGACGCCTCGGTCGAGGCGGTGCGCAGCCTGGTGACGCAGATCGCTGTATGAACGTCCACGAGTACCAGGCCAAGGAGCTGCTGCGCAGCTTCGGCGTGGCCGTCCCGGCGGGCGGCCTCGCCACCACGCCGGCGGAGGCGGAGGAGGTCGGCGCGCTCGCTCGCGCGCCGACCTCGTCGTCGTGAAGGCGCAGGTGCACGCCGGCGGCCGCGGCAAGGCCGGCGGCGTCAAGGTCGCGCGCTCGCCGGCGGAGGCAAAGCGGGTTGCGAGCGAGATCCTCGGCATGACGCTGCGTCACGCCGCAGACGGGCCCCGAGGGCAAGCTGGTGCGCAAGGTCTGGGTCGAGGCCGGTTCGCGAGATCGCGCGCGAGCTCTACCTCGCGATCGTGCTCGACCGCGATCGGGAACGGCTCGCCGTGATCGCGTCCACCGAGGGCGGCATGGAGATCGAGGAGGTCGCGGCGCACAGCCCGGAGAAGATCCTCACGGTCGCGATCGATCCGGTGGTCGGGCTGCATGCCCTACCAGGTGCGGCGCATCGGCTTTGCGCTCGGGCTCGCCGAAGGCACGGCGAAGCAGCTCGACGCGTTTCTCGCCGGTCTGCTGCGCCTCTTCGTCGAGCGGGATGCCTCGCTGGTCGAGATCAACCCGCTGGTCGTGACGAAGGCCGGCGATCTCATCGCGCTCGACGCCAAGCTGAACTTCGACGACAACGCGCTCTACCGGCACCCCGACGTCGCGAAGCTGCGCGACCCCGACGAGGAGGATCCGCGCGAGCGCGCGGCCAAGGAGATCGACCTCGCCTACGTCGGGCTCGACGGCAACATCGGCTGCATGGTCAACGGCGCCGGGCTCGCGATGGCGACGCTCGACATGATCCAGGTGTGCGGCGGCAAGCCGGCGAACTTTCTCGACGTCGGCGGCGGCGCGGACAAGGAGAAGGTGAAGGAAGCCTTCAAGCTGATCCTGCGCGACGAGAACGTGAAGGCGATCCTCGTGAACATCTTCGGCGGCATCGTGCGCTGCGATCTGATCGCCGAGGGCGTGGTGGCGGCCGCGCAGGAGCTCGGCGTCAAGGTGCCGCTGGTGGTGCGCCTCCAGGGCACGAACGCCAGCGAGGGACGCCAGATCCTCGCCGCTTCGGGCCTCGACATCACGCCGGCCGAGACGCTGCGCGAGGCCGGCGAGAAGGCCGTCGCCGCGGCTTCGCGGAGCGGGGGCCTGATGTCGATCCTGTGCGACAAGCAGCACGCGGCTGCTGGTGCAGGGCCTCGGGAAGATGGGGCAGTTCCACGCGCGGCTCTCGCGCGAGTACGGCACACAGGTGGTGGGCGGCGTGGCGCCCGGCAAGGGCGGCACGCTCATCGACGAGCATCCCGGTCTTCGACACCGTGCGCGACGCCGTGAACGAGACCGGCGCCAACGCCTCCGTGATCTTCGTCCCGCCGCCGGGCGCGGCCGACGCGATCCTCGAGGCGGCCGACGCCGGCATCGCGCTCGCGGTCTGCATCACCGAGGGCATCCCGGTGCTCGACATGGCTGCGCGCCAAGGCGGCGCTGCGCGGGCTCGGCGCATGCGCCTGATCGGGCCGAACTGCCCGGGCGTCGTGACACCGGACCAGTGTCGCATCGGCATCATGCCGGCGCAGATCACGCGGCCGGGCCCGGTCGGCGTCGTGTCGCGCTCGGGCACGCTCACCTACGAGGCCGTCGATCAGCTGTCGCGTCTCGGGATCGGCCAGTCGACCTGCGTCGGCATCGGCGGCGATCCGATCGTCGGCAGCTCGTTCGTCGACATCCTCGCGCTCTTCGAGGCCGACCCGGCGACGAAGGCGGTCGTCATGATCGGCGAGATCGGCGGCACCGCCGAGGAGACGCGCGGCCGAGTTCGTGCGCGCGCACATGAAGAAGCCCGTCGTGGCGTTCATCGCCGGCAGCAACGCGCCGCCGGGCAAGCGCATGGGCCACGCCGGCGCGATCATCGCGGGCGGCAAGGGGCGCGCGAGCGACAAGATCGCCGCGCTCGAAGCCGCCGGCGTCGCGGTCGCGCGCTCGCCGGCGGAGATCGGCGCGACGCTCGCGAAGCACGTTCCGGCGCTAGCCGGGCGCTGAAGGGGTGCGGCGTGCGGACGCCGTTTCCGGTTTCATGCAAGAGAAGAAGGTCTTGAAGATTGGGAGCGGGTTGACGCCCGGCTTCCGGGATCGCCTACGGTTTTTGGAGTCGACTACCGTCTCGGTTGTGCGCGTCGACCCTGCGGCGTGCCCGGAACCTCCTCTGGATCGATGAGTCCCCGCCCGCGCCACCCGACGCTGACCAGCCAACTGCGAGGCGCTGCGGCGGCCGGCGGATCGTGCGACGCAGACGCGCCCGTGCGTCAACCCGAAAACCACCGCCCCGATGACGCCGAAGTCCACGCACAGCGCGGTCCACCCGGAAGCGGGATTCTGTCAGGTACTGCTACCGGTGATTAGGGTGTTCTGCGTCGGATCCAGCCAAGTCCGGCCAGACCGAGGCCCACAAGCGCGAAAGTCCCAGGCTCCGGTACCAAAGTGAACGCGATATTATCCATCACGAAGTGAGTCCCTGAACCAACATCCTGCGCGCTCGCGTCAGTTCCGCCGAAGCTCGAAAACGTAAGCTTGTCGATGCCAGCAAAGTTGAGGTTGACCAGCGTGGCCGTTGCGCCTGGCGTCTGGCTGTAGTTCAAATTGCTCACCGTTTGCGAAAAAAGCAGCACATTGCTGAGGAAACCTTGGACGGTCACGGTCAGGCCGTTGTTCCAGGCTGCGGCAAGATAGGCGCTATCCACGTTGAAGACGGCGCCGCTGATGGTTGCGAAGCTTGTGAACGAATTGAATGCAACGTATTCGCCCGATACCGTCCCGCCCTTGTATCCGGTGTCCCCTCCGCCGTAAATCGACGACCGCAGATAGCTCACGTTGCTCCAGTTCAAGCCCCCGTAACCGTTTGGAACCGGGGAGTCGACAGAGGTGCTCAGGGGGGCCAAGTCATCAAAAGTAAGGACCGTTGCCAGCGAGGGCGACGGCGCCATCAGCGTCGCGAGCGCCATTGTGTATAGGGCGGCGACGAAGGTCTGTAGCTTGGACATGGACAACGTTTCTCGTGGACCGAATGCAGATAGTCGTTTCGGGCGGGCATCATACGTTTGGGTCGGGGGGGTATGTCAAGCTCACCGCTTCAGCTGCGCGTGCAATCGCGGCAATCAGCCGCGAACAACTTCGACCATGTGTAGGAAGGCGAAATGGAAGTGCGGCTGGCGCCGACCTGGGCACTCTCCGCCCCGTCGAAGATGCGCAGGCGCTGGCATTCGGCGGCGGCCTCCCGCGATGCCGCCGACGTGGCTACGGGCGCACCGGGCCCCGTTGGTGTGGTGGCGCGAGGCCGTCCGCGCGCCTAACGGCTACTCGCTCTCCACCGTCCAGGTATCGCCGGAGTTCAGCAGCGCCTTCAGATCGCCAGCGCCGCGCTTCGCGACCGCATCCCGCACCTGCGCCTCGAGCAGCGCGTCGTAGGTCGACGTCTCGACCGCGCGGAACACGCCGATCGGCAGCGGGAAGGTCGGGCGCTGGAGCGTCGCGAGAGCGAAGGCGTAGGCGGGGCTCGCGTGGCGCTCGTTGTGCACGGCGACGCCCACCGAAACGGGATCGACGCCCTCGGGCAGCGCCACGATCGACGGCAGGCCGTCGACGATGCGAATGCCCTTGCGCGCGCCCTTCTCGCCGAAGACGAGGGGCTGGCCGTCGGCGAGCGTGAGCGCGGCCTCGACGCGGGTCTTGCGGTCCTCGACCTCGAGCCATTCGTCGTCGTTGTAGACCGGGCAGTTCTGGAGGATCTCGACGAAGGCCGTGCCGCGGTGCGCGTGCGCCCGCCGCAGCATCTCCTGGAGATGCGGTGCATCGACGTCGATCGTGCGCGCCACGAAGGTGGCGCCGGCGCCGAGCGCAAAGGCGACCGGATCGATCGGGTGGTCGATCGCGCCATCCGGCGTCGACTTGGTCTTCATTCCCATGCGCGAGGTCGGCGAATACTGGCCCTTGGTGAGGCCGTAGACGCGGTTGTTGAAGAGCAGGATCTGGAGATCGAGGTTGCGCCGGATCGCGTGCAGGAGATGGTTGCCGCCGATCGAGAGACCGTCGCCATCCCCTGTTACGACCCACACCGAGAGCTCCGGCCGGCTCGCCTTGATGCCGGTCGCGAAGGCGGGCGCGCGCCCGTGGATGGTGTGGAAGCCGTAGGTGTTCATGTAGTAGGGAAAGCGGCTCGAGCAGCCGATTCCCGACACGAACACGAAGTTCTCGCGCGGCACGCCCAGCTCGGGCATCACGCGCTGGACGTTCGCCAGCACCGAGTAATCGCCGCAGCCGGGACACCAGCGCACGTCCTGGTCCGACTCGAAGTCCTTGCGCGTGAGCGCGCTCGCCGGGGCCGCCATGCTCATTTCCCTCCGCGCAACATCGCGGTGATGCGCGCATGGATCTCGGCCACCTGGAAGGGCTGGCCCTGCACCTTGGTCAAGGATTCGGCGGGGGTGAGGTACTCCGCGCGCAGCAGCCGCGAGAGCTGTCCCAGATTCAGCTCGGGCACCAGCACGCGACGGAAGCGGCGCAGGACGTCGCCGAGGTTCGCCGGAAACGGATTCAGGTGGCGCAGGTGGATGCTCGAGACGTCGAGTCCGTCGTGGCGCGCGTCCTCGACGGCGGAGGTGATCGCGCCCTGCGTTCCGCCCCAGCCGACGACGAGCAGCTCGCCGGATTCGGGGCCATTCACCTCGACATGCGGGATCGCGTTCGCGATGCGCGCGACCTTCTCGGCGCGCAGCCTCACCATCGTCTCGTTGTTCAGCGCGTCGTACGAGACGTTGCCGGTGACGTTCTGCTTCGAGAGGCCGCCGATGCGGTGCTCGAGACCCGGCGTGCCCGGAATTGCCCACGGGCGCGCCAGCGTCTCGGGATCGCGCGAGTAGGGCTTGAAGCTCGCCGGATCGCTCGCGTAGCTGACGTCCATGCGCGGCAGCGTCAGCGCGTCGGGAACCCGCCACGGCTCGGCGCTGTTGGCCAGGTACGAATCCGAGAGCACGATCACCGGCGTCATGTGCGCGACCGCGAGCGAGAAGGCCTCGAGCATCGTGTAGAAGCAGTCGCCCGGCGTCGCGGGCGCCAGCACCGGCACGGGGCTGTCGGAGTTGCGCCCGTAGAGCGCCATCAGCAGATCGCCCTGCTCGATCTTCGTGGGCATGCCGGTCGAGGGACCGGCGCGCTGCACGTCGACCACGACGAGCGGGAGCTCGGCCATCACGGCCAGGCCGAGCGCCTCCTGCTTGAGCACCATGCCGGGACCGCTCGTGGTGCACACGCCGAGCACGCCCGCGAACGAGGCGCCGATCGCCGCGCTGATCGCCGCGATCTCGTCCTCGGCCTGGAACGTCTTGATGCCGAAGTGGCGGAAGCGCGCGACCTCGTGCAGCACGTCGCTGGCCGGGGTGATCGGGTAGGCGCCCAGGAACACCGGCCGCTTCAGCTGCACGGTCGCAGCGACGATTCCCCACGCGAGCGCCGTGTTGCCGGTGATGTTGCGGTAGACGCCGGGCTCGATCTTCGCGCGCGGGACCACGAAGGAGACGGGCAGCAGGTCCGTCGTCTCTCCGAACGCGTGGCCGGCCTTGAGCACGCGCACGTTCGCTTCCAGGACCTCGCCCTTGAAGCGCGCCTCGAGCCAGCGCAGGGTGGAGTCCATCGGGCGGTTGTAGAGCCAGTACATCAGGCCGAGCGCGAAGAAATTCTTCGAGCGATCGGCATCGCGCTGTGAGATCGCGAGATCCGCCAGCGCGTCGCGGTTGAGGCGCGTCAGCGGGATCTCGACCAGCTGGTAGCGGCCGCGCAGCTCGGGCAGCGGGTCGTGGTCGTAGCCGGCGAGCTTCAGGCTCTTCGCGTTGAAGGCGTCGCTGTTCACGATCACCATGCCGCTCGGTCGCACGTCGCGAATGTTCGCGCGCAGCGCGGCCGGGTTGAGCGCGACGAGCACGTCGGGCTGATCGGCCGGCGTGCGGACGTCGTGCGACGAGAAGTGGATCTGGAAGCCCGATACACCCGCGAGCGTTCCGGCGGGCGCACGGATCTCGGCCGGGAAATCCGGAAGCGTCGAGAGATCGTTTCCCGCGAGCGCGGTGGATTCGGTGAACTTGGTGCCGGTGAGCTGCATCCCGTCGCCGGAATCGCCGCTGAAGCGGATGGCGACGCTCTGGATCTCCTGGACCCGTTTGTGCGGCATGAAAACTCGGCTGTCCCCCGTGCCGGCGAGAGTCCGGCGAGGCGAGGATTGTATCCCTCGGCGCAGAGGGCGAAAGGCCCCGGAAGGCGCCCACGGCGGCGCAGGGGTGGCCGCAAAAGCCCCTGTGCGGCCGATTGCTTCGGATCCCGGGCTGCGCGCCCGCGAACCTCAAGCCGCTGCGCGTTCCGACCGATGGTGCAGGTATGTATTTTTCCAGACAGCCGCCCCCCGAGCGCGCAGCCACGAGGCTTCGTTCGCTGCACTTCTCGCTCAACACGCCGGTCGTCGCGATCGAGAACCTCCCGGTCGGCCCCGCGCGCGCGGCGATCGCGGTGCAGGATCTCGGGGCGGGCCGGACTTCGCTCACGCTCGTGGTGCGTTCGCAGCGCACGGCGCAGCTGGCCTGCTTCTCTCACGAGGAAGCGCTCGAGAGCGAAGCCAGCACGCAGATCGCCCTCGACGGGGCGCTGTCCTTTGCCGAGAGCATGGGCTTTCTGTTCGACGATGACGCGATTCCGGAGCTGGGCAGCGACGGGCCGCGGGAAGCCGCCGAAGCCTGGAACGACCTGCTCGGCCTCGTGCCGGGCGAGCCATCCGCGGCGACACCGGACGGCGACGGCGAAGCGCTCGAGACGGACGGCGACGCTGGAGGCGACGACGACCTCGAGGTCGATCCCGAGCCGACCGGGGACGACGCCCCCGCGGAGCTCTGGCTCGAGGAGCTGGCGCCGGTCGCGGCTCGCGCCGCGGCGCCGGCGCCGGTTCCGGCGGAGAAGCCGGTGGTCCTGCTCTCGAAGTTCCGGCGCTCGGCGTCCGCAGGCCACGCGGCGCGGCGCAACGGCTGGCCGATCCGTCTGCTCAGTCACTTCTGAACAGGCACTCCTGGGGGGAACATGAGTCGGGTTTCGATGCATTCGCAAAGACTGATCGTCGCGCTCGCGAGCGCGGCGCTCGCCCTGGGCTGCGCCACCACCGGCAGCAAGGCTCAGCAGCAGGAGAACGCCCAACGTGCGCGCTCGCACTACGACATCGGCACGGAGCACCTGCACAACGACCAGATCGAGCTCGCGCTGCGCGAGTATCTCGCCGCGGCCACGCTCGAGCCGCGCAATCCCGATTACCAGCTCGCCGTCGGCCTCGCCTACATCCAGAAGCAGCGCTACGTCGAAGCCGAGCAGCACCTGAGGCTCGCGCTGGAGGTCACGCCGGACTTCCACGTGGCGCGCCTCAACCTCTCGTCGCTGCTGCTCGGGGTGGGTCGCTTCGAAGAGGCGCGCGTCGAGGCGCAGCGCCTCTACGACGATCCGACCTTCCCGGGCCCGTGGCAGGCGCTCTCGAACCGCGGCTGGGCGGAGTATCAGCTGGGCCGCGTCGACGAGGCGCGCGAGACGTTCGCGCTCGCGCGGAAGATGAACCCCACCTACTGGCCCACGCTGCTCAACCTCGGCATCCTCGAATCCGAGCAGGGCCGCCGCCCGGAGGCGATCCAGCTCTTCGAAGCGGTAATTTCGCAGCGGCCGCCGCCCGGCCCCGAGGCCGTGGCCGAGGCCAACTTTCGTCTGGGCGAGATCTACGTCTCGCTCGGCAAACGGAGCCGCGCCGTCGAGTATCTGACGGCCGCGGTCGTGAAGGCGCCGACGGGTTCATGGGGAAGGAAGTCGGAGCAGGCCCTGAAGCTGCTGCGCTGAACGGTGCGGCGTCCGGGGTCGGATCGGTCGGGAGCTATCTCGCGCGGCAGCGGCGCCTGCGCGGGATGTCGGTGGACGATCTCGCGAGCTTGACGAAGATCCCGCGCCGCTCGCTCGAGCGCCTCGAAGCGGGCGCCTTCGATGGCGCGCCGGACGGATTCGCGCGCGGCTTCGTCCGCACCGTCGCCGACGCGCTCGGGCTCGATCCCGGCGACGCCGTGAACCGGCTGCTCGCCGAGCCCCGCGAAGACGAGGCCCGCCTGCGCGCGGGCGCGCGGCACGACCAGCGCCAGCTGCTGATCTGGGGAGGGCTGGTGGCGGCGGCGCTCGTCGGCTTGCTCGTCCTGTGGCGCGTGGCCAACCCGGGAGGGGCGCACGAGAGCCCGAGCGCGGACCCGGTCGTCTACCGGCACGATGCCGTGCGCGACCTGGCCGGCGAGCCCGGGCCGAAGCCCGCGCCCGGCGCCCCGCCCGCTCACGAGCCGGAGCCGGGCTCCCGCTAGACTCGCGGGCGTGGCCAACCGGACGACCGAAGCGCTGGTGCTGCGCTCGGTCGATTTCGGCGAGTCCGATCTCATCGTGCATCTGCTGGTGCCCGACGCCGGCCGTCTCACTGCGATTGCGAAGGGCGCGCGGCGCAGCGCGCGGCGCTTCCCGGGCACCCTCGATCTGTTCAATCACCTGCGCGTGCAGGTGGCGCCGCGGCGCACGGCGGGGATGGCGCGGCTCGAGCAGGCGACCTTGATCGAGGCCTTCACGCCTCTGCGCCGCGAGCCGTCGCGTTTCGCGCTCGCCTGCTATCTGCTCGAGCTGTTCGATCGGCTCGCGCCCGAGGGTGGCGCGCGCGCCGACGTCCGCCGCCTGTTCGGATTCGCGCTCGCGGCCCTGCACACCGTGACGACACTGCGCCGGGTCGACTCGCGGCTGCGTATCTTGCTCGAGCTGCGCGCTCTCGACGCCCTGGGGCTGTGCCCCGAGCTGCGCAACTGCGTGCGCTGCGGAACGCCGCTGACCGCAAACGCCGGCGAGGTGGCCTTCAGCGTGGCGGACGGGGGGCCCGTATGCGCGGGCTGCACGCGCGACGCCGAGAGCTTCGTGAAAGTGCACCTGGGGACGCTGCGCGCGCTAGAGCAGGGCCTGCGCTTCGATCTCGAGCGCCTCGACCGACTCGTCTTGAGCCGGCAGACCCTCGAAGAATCCCGGCGAATCCTGGACCGATTCCAGCGCTTTCACACGGGCGTCGAGCTGCGCAGCGAGCGCTTCCTCGACGAGGTGCTCGGAGACGCTCACTAGCCGGCAAGTGGAGGCGGGTGGGCGCGCGATCGGCCGCGGACCGGGCTCCAGCGAAAACGGATATACTGCCGGGCCTCGCAGGGGCGGGTGGAGAGGGAATCCGGGGCAGCATGCCGGTCGACGAACCGAAGCTCGCGCGGCGCCTGGAGCGCATGGAAGACCTCGTCTCGCTGTGCGCGCGCCGGGGCTTCGTGTTCCCGTCGAGCGAAATCTACGGCGGCATCAGCGGCTTCTGGGATTACGGGCCGCTCGGCGTCGAGCTCAAGAACAACCTGAAAGCGCTCTGGTGGCAGCGCGTGGTGCGCGCGCGGGACGACGTCGAGGGCCTCGATGCGTCGATCATCGCACACCCGCGCACCTGGGAGGCCTCCGGCCACGTCGAGCACTTTAGCGACCCGATGGTCGATTGCCGTGCCTGCAAGAAGCGCTTCCGGGCCGATCAGCTCGACGAGGCGGGCCCCTGCTCGGCGCGCCAGGGCAGCTCCGAGCACGATCTCACCGAGCCGCGGCGGTTCAACCTGATGCTCACGACGCGCATCGGCGCGTCGGAGGATGCCGCTGGCCTCGCGTATCTGCGCGCGGAGACGTGCCAGCCGATCTTCAACGATTTCAAGCGCGTGCGCGAGGTATCGAGACAGCCGATCCCGTTCGGCATCGCCCAGATCGGCAAGGCCTTCCGCAACGAGATCAACCCGCGCAATTTCACGTTCCGATCGCGCGAGTTCGAGCAGGCGGAGCTCGAGTATTTCTGCCACCCGTCGGAGCGCGAGAAGTGGTTCGCGCATTGGCGCGACGAGCGCCTGCGCTTCCATCGCGACCTCGGCTTCGACGACAGCTGTCTGCGCACGCGCCCGCATGCGTCCGACGAGCTGGCGCATTATTGCAAGGCGGCGGTCGACATCGAATTCCTGTTTCCGTTCGGCTGGCAGGAGATCGAAGGCATCCACGACCGCGGCGACTGGGATCTGACGCGTCACGGCGAGTACTCGGGCAAGGATCTGGCCGTCACCGATCCGGACACGAAGGAGCGTTTCGTGCCGATGGTGATCGAGACGTCCGTTGGAATCGATCGTACGTGCCTCGCGCTGCTCGCCCACGCGTACGAGGAGCAGCCGCTCGAGGACGGCGAATCGCGCAGCGTGCTGCACCTGCACCCCGCGGTGGCGCCGATCAAGGTCGCCGTGCTGCCGCTGTCGAAGAAGCTCGCCGAGCCTGCGCGCGAGCTGGCGGGCGAGCTGCGTCGCGGGATGAGCGTCTTCTACGACGACGCCGGCAACATCGGAAGGCGCTACCGCCGGCAGGACGAGGTGGGTACTCCGTTTTGCGTCACCTACGATTTCGAATCGCCGGGCGACGGCCGCGTCACCGTGCGGGAGCGCGATTCGATGAAGCAGGAGCGCATCGCCGTGGCCGACGTGGGGGCTCATCTGCGCGAGCGCGTGGAGTTCGGCGCGTGATCGTGCGGACGTCGCTGCTCGTGCTGCTGCTCGGGGTCGCGTGCGCGTCGGCCGGGGCGATTCCGGAGCCCGAGGGGGGCTCGGTGGCCGTACCCGCGGACACGGCGCTCGGGCTCCACCAGGGCACGGAATCGTTCTATGGGCGCCTGGTGAAGCGCCGCGTGAACACGCTCGAGACCTTCAACGACCCGGTGCTGCGCAAGTACTTCCGCAGCGAGGATCTGTTCTTCGACTACTACGCGGAGCTGGCGCAGTCGCTCGCCGATGCCCACTTCGAGAAGTCGCGGCCCTTCGCGGTCGAGGTGCAGGAGATGATCTTCGAGAGCGCCGAGCTCGCGCGCGTGCAGGTGGTGTTCCGGGGTTACGACAACCGGCCGTTGCGCCCGAACCGGGTCGCGCTGGTGCGTCGCGATCAGTGGCGATACGAGAAGGAAGCATGGTCGATCACACCGGGCAAACTGTAGAGCGCGCCCCGCGCGCGAACCGGCGCGCGGCCCCGCGCGCGCGGGTTCGGCTCGAGGCCGCCTATGAAGATTCCCTGCGCCAGGTGTTTCTGGTGACCGCGGATCTCTCGGAGGGGGGCGTCTTCCTGCTGACGCCCGAGCCGCCGCCCGTGGGCCTGTCGGGCCAGATCACGCTCGAGCTGCCGACGTCTCCCGCGATCCTGCGACTGCGCGGAACCGTCGTGCGGCGGCGCGCCGATGCGCCCGCGGGCTTCGCGCTCGCGTTCGATCCCCGCGCAACGCCGGAGAGCACGCGCCGGTCGCTCCAGCGCTTCATCGAGGCGGCCGTCGATCAGCCTCGGTGAACGGAACTCCTCACAATAGGAAAACCGTTTCTACTCGCACTCGCCAACCGGGCCCGGACGCGGGCGGGTGACTGGCGTCCGTTGCCCTTTGTTTTCGGTGATTTAGAACGACGTTTGCGTACTCCTGGGAGGCTGGCACACGGTTTGCTCCTCGAACTAGCGGGACCTGGGTCCCCACTTTCGATCAGCCACACCGTGTTGCGAGGTGAACGAGCCAGGGAGACAGTCGATGGGCAGCACCAACAGGGAGGTGCCGCCCAACCCCAATGATCGGCGCAGGTTTCAGGGCAGGACTCGGAGCAGCTTCGAGCCTGCGGACGCGTGGAATCGGCCCGACTCGGACGGCGAATCGCCCCCCCCGCTCGTTCTCACTGCGACACAGCCGCAGGGGAGAAACGTGCTGCAGCCTACGAGTGCCTGGCCGAGCGACGCCGAGCTCGTCGCCAAGATCCTGGCGGGTAGCCGCCCGGAATTCGACCTCTTGTACGAAACCTATTTTCCGCGCGTGTATCGCTTCGCGCTGCGCCGGCTTCGCGATGCGGGCGAGGCCGAGGATGTGACCCAGGAGGTCTTTCTCGCGGTCTTCCATTCGCTTCCGAGCTTTCGGGGCACCTCGTCGCTGCTCGTCTGGATCTTCGGGATCACCCGCAATACGGTGAACCGCCGCTTTCGCCGCCGCCGCCTGCCCACGGAGTCGATCGATTCCGAGCCCGCGAACGAGCTGGCGGGGAGCGAAGTCCCTCCGGATCAGGCGGTCGACGCGAAGCGGATCCTGGCCAGCTGCGAGACGGTGATCGAGAGGGATCTCACGCCGCTGCAGCGACGCATCTTCCACCTGAAGCACCTGCGACGGCAGTCGATCCGGACGATCGCCACCGCGCTCGGCAAGTCCGAAGACGCGATCAAGGCGAATCTCTATAGGATGCGCCGATCGCTCGCGAGCGGCGCTCCGGGTCTCGAGGGTCTGCTGGGCCTCTAGCGGCGCTCGCGGCGACGCTCTCCCCTGGGGAGGCCGGTGCCGCCTGCCACGAATCCGGAAAACTCACCACATAACCCATGAAGGCCGCCGTCGGTCTTCGCCTGGGGAGGGACAACGCCGGGAGATACCGCGTTGCCCCGAAAACGCTCGCTCGATCTACAGCCGCCGTTGCGCTCCGATGAGGATCTCGTCGAGGGGATCCGACGCGGCTGCGAAGCGGACTTCAATCAGCTCTACGACCGCTACTTCCAGCGTGTGTATAGCTTCGCCTTCGCGAGGCTGCGCAATCGCGCCGATACCGAGGAAGTGGTGCAGGAATCCTTCACGGCGGTATTCCGCTCGATCGACGCCTACCGGGGCCAATCGACGTTGCTGTGCTGGATCTACGGGATCGCGAAGAACAACGTGAACAATCACCTGCGCCGCGCGAAATCGCACGAGCTGCGGGTAGAGCGAGCCGAGCCGGGGATGGTGCTGGGTGCGGCGTCGCTCGATGCCTCCACGCCGGAGGATCAGCTCAGCTTGCGGCGCTACGAAGAGTCGGTGAACAAGCTGTTGTCTTCCGTGGCGGGTTGGCAATCCGAGGTGTTCTGGCTACGCCACGTGGAGAACCTCACGATCAGCGAGATCTCGGAGCGCGTGAAGCGATCCAACGACGCGGTGCGCTCGAGTCTGTATCGTGTGAAGCGCATGCTGGTCGAGGCCGTCGATCCCGCGCTGGCAACGGCAGGCTGAGCCGAGACCGACCATCTCGAACCGAGGGCATGGCCGCTCGCAACGGGCCGCATCGAAGGGGTGAGAATCTCGCGATGAGCGCAAAACTGGAAAAGCCGACGATGGACGACGCAGCGATGGAGATCACGGCGGATGAGCTTCGGGAGTTTCTCGATGCGGACCGTCTCGTCGTGCGTGCGGATCCGGCATTCAAGGAGCGTTTGCGCCGCAAGCTGTGGTCGATCGTCCGCTTCCGGGGCGACCACCGGGTGGGAGGCGACGAGGAGCTCTAGACCCGCGTGCGCCATCCGTTCCGCCGCAAGAACCTCTCGCTTCGCCTGTTTCCCGCCTACGCGCTCGCGATCGCCGCATTCGCGCTCGCGCGCCCCAGCGCGCTGAGCTTCGCCCTCGGGCTGCCGCTCGTGATGCTCGGCGCCGCGCTGCGGGTCTGGGGCGCCGGCTACCTCGTGAAGAACGACCTCCTGAGCGTCGCCGGTCCCTACGCGCACGTGCGCCATCCCCTCTACGCGGGCACGCTCTGCCTCGCGCTCGGCTTCGGTGTGATCGCTGGCGGCTGGGCGCTCGCGCTGGTGCTCGGCGGCTTCCTTCCCGTCTTCTTCCTCTATTACTTCCCGTACAAGGAGCGGGTCGAGCGCGCGCGGCTCGAGCTCCGTTACGGCCCCGTCTACGCGGAATACCGTCACGCGGTGCCGGCCCTGCTGCCCTCACTCGCGGCATTTTCGCCGGCGGGCGGGTCCGCGACCCGCGAACGCTGGAGCGCCCAGCGCCTGCGCGACAACGACGAGCACGGAACCCTGCTGGGCATCGGCATTGCGCTCGTGCTGCTCGCGCTGCGGCCCCTGCTGACGACGTGAGCGCCGCAGCGCCGCTCGGCCTCACACGGGCGAACCTGGCGGGACGCAAGCTGGTTTGCCTCGAGCGCGGCGGGCGGCTGTCCCCCGATGTCTGGCTCGTCGAATCGGATGCGGGGCGGGTCGTCGTGAAGGACTTCGCGGCGCGCGGCGGCTGCGTGCGCGCGACGCTCGGCCCGTGGTTCGTGCGCCACGAATGTCACGTCTACCAGCGCCTGCGCTCACATCCGGCGGTGCCGCGCCTGCTTGGACGCATCGATGCCCTGGCCTTCGCGGTGGAGCACCGCGGCGGCGTGCGGATCTCGCGCCGCCAACCGTGGACGTTCTCGCCCGAGTTCGGCCGCCACCTCGAGGCCGCGGTGCGGGAGCTGCACGCGCTCGGCGTCGTGCACCTCGATCTGCGGCACCGCAGCAACGTGCGCGCTGGGCTCGACGGGGCGCCGGTGCTGATCGATTTCGCGTCCGCCGTGAGCTTCCGACCGGGCGGGCTCGCGGCGCGCCTGTTGCTGCCGCTGCTCGGACTCGCGGATCGCTGGGCGGTCTGGAAGTGGCGCCGCCGGCTCTCGGATCACGCGCTGCGCACGGAAGGCGCGAGCGGCGCGGCTTCCGAGGGCCCGCGCGGAGCCAGCCGGCCCACGAAGTAGCGAAACGTCTCGAGCGTGAGACGGGAGTCGGCCATCGCGCGGTGAGGCACGGCGCCGTCGATCAGTCCGGCGCTGGTCGCGGCCTGCCGCAGCGAGAGCGCGGGGAGCGTCTCGCCCACCACCAGCGACCAGGCGTAGAACAGGGTGGCGAGATCGATCACGTGATAGTCGAAAGGGAAGGGGAGCGAGCAGCTCTTGTAGGCCCGCTCGAGAAACTGCACGTCCATGCGCACGTTCTGTCCCGCCGGCACCACCGTCAGACCCCGCGGCAGCATCTCGCCGATCTCGCCCAGCACCTGGCGCAGCGGCAACGCGTCGACCCAGGCTTCCGGCGTGTAACCGCTGATCGCCGCGGCTTCCGCGCTGATCCGCTCCGCGCGAGCGCGCACCTTCCATTCGCGCGCGGCGAGCTCGACCAGACGGTAGTCGGTGAGGATGAGCGCGATCTCGGTGATGTCGTGGAGCTCCGGATCGAGCCCGCCGAACTCGCAGTCGATGAAGGCGAAGGCGAAGTCGGGCAACGCCGCGATCTCCCTGCTGCCGGCTCCGGGTTGCCGGAGGGGCCGATCCGCGGGCGCCCGGCGCAGGCTGGCGCTCCCAACGGGAATCGAACCCGTGTTTTGGCCTTGAGAGGGCCACGTCCTAGACCGCTAGACGATGGGAGCGTGTGCCGACCGGCGGCCGGAACCTAGCCGTTGGGATTCGAGGGATCAAGCAGCGGCTCGGCGAGCTGTTCGAGGGAGAGCTCCGGCAGCAAGGGCATGCCTCGATCGCTGCGAAAGCGGTTCTCGGCGCCGATGCCGGCTCGCAGCGAGGGCGCCCAGAAGCGCAGCTCGCGCAAGGCGCTCGCGAGCTCCGCGGCGTCGCCGCGCTCGAAAGCCGCGCTCGCCCGGGCCAGGGCCCGCGCCCCGGGCCCGCCCGGCTCGCGGCGCGCGGCAGCGGCGAAGTCGCGGGCAGCCGGCTCGTCGCCGAGCGCGCGCGAAAGACGTTCGAGCACGGGGTTCACCAAGGGAAACTCACGACCTTCCTCGGTGTTGCGATAGCGCAACAATGCGTCGCGGCGCGCGACGAGCTCGGCCCGCGGCGCTCCCCGCGCGAGCGCGTGGTCGGCCGCGTAGAGAGCGAGCCGCGGGAAGCGCGGGCGTTCGCGTTCGGGAATCCGCTCGAACCAGGGCCAGGCTCGCGCGGGGTCGATGCGCTGGAACGCGCGCCCGGCGTCGTAGGCGTCGCTCGACGTGTGCGAGCGGGACCAGGCCCGCGAGAAGGCGTCGGCGGCGCCGGCGAAGTCGCCGCGGGCGCGAGCGAGATGCAGCCCCAATGCACGCAGGGGCTCGGGGTCGTCCGCGGATTGCGCCGCGAGCTCACGCAGCGCCGAGACCGCGTCGGCCTCGCGAGCCGGATCGCGCAGGCGCGCGCGCGCTGCGAGCGTCGCGCGCCGCAGCGGCGAGAGCTCCGCAGCCGGCTCGCGCAGCAGCCGCTCGACCTTGTCCGCGAGCAGGAAGGGCGCGCCGTCGCGCGCGCGCGCGAGCAGCGCCTCGGCAACGGCAGCCGTGTCGATTGCCTGGCGCAACGGCGGCAGGACGGGGGTGCCGGGCGCGAGCTGGCGCTCGATCGCGGCGAAATCGAGCGTGTCGCCGTGCAGTTTGCGCGGGACCCTCGTCTCGACGAAGGCATTGTCGTCGGTGTTGGCCGCGCCCGGAGCGAGCGAAGCAAAAGCGGCGGCGGGGCCTTCGAAGTACGAGAGCAGGTCGAGCACTCCCCGGATTCCGAGCGTTGCGAGGCGGTCGGCCAGCGGCGCTTGCGCAACCCGGCCGGCGAGCACGGCCGCATCCACGCGCAGCGGATGCAGGCCTCCGATCAGCAGCAGGTCATCGCGCTTCCCGCGCGTGCTCGCGTCGACCAGCTGGCTGCCCGGGAAGACGCGGTCGAAGCTCGCGATCACCGCGAGCAGCGAGTCCCGGTCCATGGCGAAGCCGTTGATCCACAGCGCGAAGCAGCCGCCGTCGGTGAGCCGAGCGCGGACCAGGCGGAAGAATTCCTCGGTGAAGAGGCTCGCCGCGCCCGCTCGCCACGGATGGCTCGGCTGTGACGCGATCACGTCGTAGCGCGGCGCGGCGCCGCTCGCCGCGCGCACCAGGTGGTGGCGTCCATCGTCGATGATCAGGCGCACGCGGGCATCGTCGAGCGGGTTCGCGCGTCCGCGATAGAGCGTCGCCTGGGCCTCGACCACTCTCGGCTCGAGCTCCACGACCTCGATCTCGGGAATCGGGGTGTCGACCAGCGCGCGCAGTGTGTTGCCGCCGCCGAGGCCGATCACGAGGGCGCGCTGCGGCGCCTCCGCGAGCAGATAGGGAGCGATCCCGAGCAGCGCGCTCGAGAGCGAGAAGTAGGGTGGGGTGTATTGGAAGTCCGCTTCGGGAAGCCCATTGGTGCGCAGCAGCCGCGAGCCCGGGCGCTCGTAGACGGTCACGATCGACGAGCGGCCTTCCGCGACGAACGTCTGCGTCCCGGCGCGGCGGGCGAGCTCCGCGCGGTACTCCGCCAGGCTCGCCGCGTCGATCTCCCGGCCGGCGATCGCCTGATCGACGCGCACGCCGCCGAAGGCGAACGCGACCGCAGCGACCACGGTGCCCGCGCCGGCGAGCGCCGGCGCCCGGCCGACACCCGAGTGTGCCAGCACCGCGAGCGCGGCGGCCAGATCGAGCAGCACGAGCCCGTAGAGCGATGCGTCCATGCCGAGGATCGGAATGCACCAGAAGCTCACCGCGAGACTCGCGGCGATGCTGCCGGCGATGTTGACCGCCGTCGCGACCCCGATGGCGCGGCCGGTATCCGCGGCGTCCCGCGAGTAGAGCCGGATCAGCACGGGGAAGGCGGCCCCGAACAGCGCCGTGGGGATCAGGACCAGCGGCAAGACCAGCGCGAAGAGCCAGTGCACGGTGTCGCCGCCTCCGGCGGCGAGCGCGAGCTTCTCGTAGGCATACGGAAGAAAGGGGACCGCGTGCATGCCGGCCGCCACCGCGACCGCGATCGCGAGGTGCAGCAGCGCGAAGGCGCGCGGCAGCTGGCGGATGCGATCCACGCGGCCTGCGATCGCGACGCTTCCGAGACCGATGCCGAGCAGGAAGCCCGCGAGCACCGCGGTGAACCCGTAAAGCGTGCCCTCCATCACGATGCCGAAGACTTTCGACCAGATGATCTCGTAGCCGATGGCAACGAAGCCGGAGATCGCGAAGCAGAGCAGGTACAGGCGCGACCCGCGGGCGGAGCGCACGTCGGCGGATGCAGGGGTCATCGGCGCCGCCGGCGCGGCACCGCGCGCCGCCCGCCGCGCGACCGCGGCCACCACGAGGTTGGTGGCGGCCGCGACGAGCACCGAGCGGGCGATGCCCAGCGCCGGGATCATCCAGAAGCCGCACAGGTAGGCGCCGAGCACGGCGCCGAGCGTGTTCGACGTGTAGAGCACGGCGCTCGTGCGCCCGAGCCGGGAATCGCTCGAGACGAGACCGCGGGCGACGACCGGGAGGGTCGCGCCCATCGCGATCGTCGGCGGGAGCAACACGACCGCCGCGGTGAGTCCGCGCACGAGCACGCGAGCGGCGGGCGCGAGATCGCCCCCCGATACCCAGGGGAGTGTCGCCAGACGTTCGAGCAACGGCAGCGAAGCGAGCGCGAAGGCGCCGATGGCCAGCTCGAGCGCGGCATAGGCGCGCAGGGGCTGGCGCAGGCGCCGGATCCAGCGCGCCGCGAGCAGGTTGCCGAGCGCGAGGCCGCCGAAGAAGACTGCGAGCACGGTGCCGATCGCCTCGGTCGTCGTGCCGAACGCGAGACCCAGGAGACGGGTCCACAGGACCTGGTAGACCAGCGCGGAGAAGCCCGAGAAGGCGAGACACGCGACGATCGCGAGCTGCGCGTGCATTCTCCCCCCGCCCCACTCTGGAGATCGGCCGGGCCGACCCGCGCGTCGCTGGATCTCTTCGGAATGCATGGCGGCGCGCTTGACGCCGAGTGACGCAGATCGTCACCGCCGCCGCCGAAGTTTGTCACTCGAGGTGCCTGGCGGACCACGGCGAGCGCGTCGCGAACG
Organism: uncultured delta proteobacterium; assembly: GCA_963785985.1. Classification (GTDB taxonomy): domain Bacteria; phylum Myxococcota_A; class UBA9160; order UBA9160; family SMWR01; genus DATBRV01. The sequence continues at coordinate 79,859 of CAWAXD010000011.1, forward strand.
ACGGCCCGCTTCCGCGAAAGCCTGCGGAACGCCCTCAGGTTGCCCGTCGGCCTTGCCGATGCATGCGAAGGCAGCGCCGCGTTTGGCACGCGGGTTGCTGAGTCGCCGGCCCGGACGGACGTTCGAGTGTCGGTCGCCCGCCGAGGTTCGGCGGGACGGAACCGGAGCTAGCCAAGGTTCCGGAACGAGCGGCGCTCGAATACCTACGCAGGAGATCTCACTGTGATGAGCAAGATCCACACGCGGCGAGGCGGCTTCACGCTGATCGAGCTGATGATCGTCGTCGCCATCATCGGAATCCTGGCGGCCATCGCCATTCCGAACTTCCTCAAGTTCCAGCTCAAGGCCAAGACGAGCGAGGGCAAGACGAACCTCGCCGCGATCCGCACCTCCGAAGAGTCGGTCTTCGCCGAGTACGGCGCGTACGTGTCGGCCGACACCTCGCCGGTGGTTCCGCCGACCAACAACAAGCGCGCCTTCGTGGACCAGGGCGCGGCTGGCATGAACTTCGACGGTCTCGGCTGGACGCCGGAAGGCGACGTGTACTTCGTCTACGGCGTGGCGGCGAACGCCACGGGCGTGGCCTTCACGGCCAGCGCTGACGCCGACATCGACGGCGACATGGCCCTCCAGACCTGGGGCTATCGCAAGGCCGTGTCGGGCGCGGTGATCCCGTCGAAGGACCAGGGCAACGGTCCCTGCGCCTTCACGGGCATTGCGGACGAGGAGGTTGGCCCCTGCCAGCCCTCGTTCGGCCGCAGCGTGTTCTAGTAGAGAGTCGAACGCTGGGGAGGGCCGGGGCGACCCGGCCCTCCTTCAGCGCTTCGGTCCGCGCACGCGACCAGGAGGAATCGAGATGTCCACCACCACCCGCAGCAACTCAGGTTTCACGCTGATCGAGCTGATGATCTCCGTCGTTCTGGTCGGGATCCTCGCCGCGGTCGCGATTCCGAATTTCCTCGCCTACCAGGCCAAGTCGCGCCGCGCCGAGGCCTACACGAACGTGGTCGCCATCGGGACCTCGGAGCTCACCTACAAGGCCGAGACCGACGTCTACATCGATGCCGGCGCGTTCCCCGATTGGACGCCTTATGGCGGCCTCGGCACGCACAAGATGGCGTGGGACGCCGCTTCGGTCGCCGAGTACTCGACCCTGGGTTGGACCCCGGAGGGCGAGGTGGCCTACAGCTACGAGGTGAATGCCGGCGGATCACCCGGTTGCACCTGCTCGAGCTGCTTCACCGCGACGGCGCATGGCGACGTCGACGGCGACGGCAACCGCGGCGCGGTGATGTACGTGTATCCGGAGGAGAACGGCGGCGTGATCACCGAGTGCCCGTCCGGGATGTTCGCGTACGGCACTCCGCTGCGGAAGGGCTCGCTCACGGAGAAGGTCTACAAGGAAGCGGCCGTCAACTACGCGGTCGACGAGTACTAGCGCGAGCTGGGTGCTTGCGAGGGGCCTCCGGGGGGGAGCCTTGGGCAGGAGAGGGCTCGTAGGGCTGCGGCGCAGCGTGATTGCGCTGTGCGCGGTCGCGGCAATGGCCGGCGCGCACATGAGCATGAACACAGCCACGCGGCACGTCGAAGACGCGCGCTGGCTTCCCTCGGTCGGGCAGGCGCGCCTCGCCTCACTCGGCTTCGGCGCCGTGCTGGGTGACTACTACTGGCTCGAGGCCATGCATCTGGTCGGGTCGGTGCGCGGCGACGTGGAGCCGCACGCTCCCATGATCGCGAGCCTGATCGAGCTCGTGACCGGCCTCGACCCCTGGGTCGATCATCCCTACCGCTTCGCGGCAATCTGGCTCAGCGATGGGGCCGAAACCCTGAGCCGGGCGAATCGGCTGCTCGAAAAGAGCATCGCCTACCATCCGCTCGACTGGCGCAACCGCCACTACCTGGGCTTCAACCATTTCTATCATCTCGGTGACGCGCGGCGGGCAGCCGACGTGCTCGAGCCCGCGGTGGGCCTCGCCGGGGCGCCGAATTACCTCGGGCCGCTGGTGGCGAAGCTGCGCGCGGACTCCGGCGGTCTCGACGCGGCCGAAGAGCTGCTCGTCGGGCTCGTGAATACGACGTCCGACGAGTACGCGAAGGCGCGCTTCCTGAAGTCGCTCGACGAGATCGGGACGGAGCGGCTGGCGCGTCGCCTCGACGCGGCGCGCGTCGAGTACTGGCGGCGTCACGGCCGTGATCTGCAGCGGGTCGAGGACCTGCTCGCGGGCCCCGAGCCGGTGCTCACCGCGCTGCCGCCGGCGCATCCGCATTTCCCGGGCTTCGTCTGGACGCTGGATCCCGAGACCGGCCAGATCACCTCGAGCTTCTACGGCTCGCGCTACCGCCTCTACCACTCCAAGACCGACGCAGCGCGGCTCGACCGCCAGCGACTGCAGACGAACTCCAGCAGCGCGGGGCGCGGATGAGCAGCGCAGCGCCGCCGATCGTTCGCATCGAGAACATCGCCAAGGATTTCCGTCCTGGCCTCGGGCTTCGCCGCCGGCGCGTGCTGCACGGCATCTCCTTCAGCGTGCGTGAGGGCGAGATCTTCGGCTTCGTGGGTCCCAATGGCGCCGGCAAGACGACGACGCTCAAGATCCTGATGGGCCTGATCCGCGCGACCTCGGGCGCGGCTTCGATCCTGGGTCACGACGTCTCCGAGACCGCCTACCGCCGGCAGGTCGGCTTCCTGCCGGAGAACCCCTACTTCTACGATTTCCTCACCGGCCGCGAGATCCTGGTCTTCTACGCCCGGCTCTCGGGGGTTCCGCGCGCACGCATGCGCGCGCGCGTCGACACGTTGCTCGAATGGGTGGGGCTCAAGGACGCGGCCGATGCGCGGCTGCGCACCTATTCGAAGGGCATGTTGCAGCGGATCGGAATCGCACAGGCGTTGGTTCACGATCCCCAGGTCGTGTTCCTCGACGAGCCGATGAGCGGCCTCGATCCGATCGGGCGCAAGGAAGTGCGCGATCTGATCCTGCGGCTGCGCTCCGAGGGCAAGACCGTCTTCATGAACACGCACATCCTCTCCGACGTGGAGATGCTCTGTGATCGGGTCGCGATCATCGTGCGCGGGCGCATCCACTTCGAGGGGGCCACGGACGAGTTCCGCGTCGGCGGGGAGCCCGAGGCCGACGTCGTGCTCGCCGGCGTGACGCCCGAGGCCGCCGCCGCGCTCGAGGAAGGCTTCCAAGCCCGTTTGCGCGGCGTGGGTGAGCGCATCGAGCTGCGGGTCGCGGAGAAGATCGTGAATCCCGTGCTGCGCGCGGCGATCGCCGCCGGCGCCGACGTGATCTCGGTGACGCCGCACCGGATGTCGCTCGAATCGATCTTCCTGTCCGCGGTGGAGAAGGACCGCGCGCGGCTGCAGCGCGCGAACGCGCTGAGGCAGGCATGATCGCGCGGGTGCTCACGATCGCCTGGAACACCGGGCGCGAGGCGGTGCGCAGCAAGCTCCTCTACACGCTGCTCTTTTTCGCGCTGGTGCTGATCTTCTCGAGCCTGTTTCTCGCCGGCATCTCCTACGTCGAGCGCGATCGCATCTTGCAGGACATCGGGCTCGCTTCGATCCGTTTCTTCGCGATCGCGATCGCGATCTTCGTGGGCGTGGGACTCATCCACAAGGAAGTCGACCGTCGCACGGTCTACACGATCCTCTCCAAGCCGCTCTCGCGCGGCGAATTCCTGATTGGCAAGTACGTCGGTCTCGTGGTCACGCTCTGGCTGCAGGCCGCGATCATGATCGCCGCCTTCGCCGCGGTCTCGCTGATGCGCGGGGCTTCGCTCGGCGTCGGGCACGCGGCGGCCTTCGCGTTGCTCGCGGTCGAGCTCGCCGTGGTCGTCGCGATCGCCACGCTCTTCTCCGCCTTCACGACGCCGATGCTCGCCACGCTCTTCGCTGGCGGCGTCTGGATCGTCGGAAACCTGACGCGCAATCTCCGCGATCTCGGCGCCGAGTCCGAGATCGGATTCGTGCGCCAGCTGGCGAAGCTGCTGTACGGCGTGCTGCCCGATCTCGCGAGCTTCAATCTCTCGCTCGAGGCGGTGCACGGCCTGCCGGTCGTGGCGTCCGACGTGTGGTTGCCGGTCCTCTATGGGATGGCCTATGCGACGATCGTGCTCGCGGGCGCCGTCGTCATCTTCGAGCGTCGCGACTTCAAATAGACCGGCACGTCCGTGGGCTGCGCTCGCCTACGGCTCGCTGCGCGCTTCGCTTGCCGCGGGCTGCGCTCGCCTGCGGCTCGCTGCGCGCTTCGCTTGCTAGAGTGACGCCATGAGCCTTCTCGCCGCGCTTCCGCCCCGGCTCTTCACGGGGGCGGCGTTCGCGCTGGGCCTCGTCATTGGATCCTTCCTCAACGTCGTGATCCACCGCCTGCCACGCGGCGAATCGCTGCTCTACCCCGCTTCGCGCTGCCCGGGCTGCCAGGCGCCGATCGCGCCCTGGGACAACGTGCCGGTGCTCGCCTGGCTGTGGCTGCGCGGTCGCTGTCGGCGCTGCGGGGCGCGCATCGCGCTGCGCTACCCGTTGGTAGAGCTGCTCACCGCGCTGGTCTTTGCGGCGATCGCGCTGCAGCATGGGGCGTCGGCGATGACGCTCGTGTGGTTCGCCTTCGCCGCGGCGTTGATCGCCGCCGCGGCGATCGACTTCGACCACCGCATCATCCCCGACGAGATTTCCGTCGCGGGCCTGCTCGTCGCGCTCGTGGTGGTTCCGGCCGCCCACTGGATCGACGGCACCACACCCTTTGGGGTCGCGCTCGAACAATCGCTGCTCGGCGCCCTGCTCGGCGCGGGCGCGCTGTGGAGCGTCGGCTTCGCGCACGCGCGCATCGCCACCGCGCTCGGGCGCCGCTTCGAGCACTGGCCCGAGCCCGGCGCCGCGCTGCCGCGGCCGCTGAGTCTCGACTACTGGATCTGGTTTCCGGGCGTCGGCTTCGGCGACGTCAAGCTGCTCGCCATGATCGGCGCCGTCGTCGGCCCCCTCGGCGCCCTCGAGACCATTCTCGCTGCTTCGCTCGCGGGTCTCGTGCTCGGCGTCGGCTGGGCCGCCGTCACGCGGCAGTGGAACGCGCCCTTCGGCTTCGCCCCCGCGCTGGCCGCCGGAGCGCTGCTCGTGGTGCTGAGCCCGGTGCACCTGATTCCGGCCGGCTGAGCGTCGCTGCGGTTCGGGTCGCGAGCCGGCGAGAGCGTTGGTTCCCCGGGATGGATTCGAACCACCATAAACAGGTTCAGAGCCTGTTGTCCTGCCGTTAGACGACCGGGGAGCAGGGCGACGGTCCGTGTTTGTACCGGACCGCCCGGCGTTCCTCAACCGTGGCGCAAAAAATGAATGGCTTCGGCGATGCGCCCGACCGCGCGCGGCTTGCCGAGCACCGCCAGCGTCTCGAAGATGCCCGGCGAGACGGGGCCGCCCGTGATGGCCACGCGGACCGGCTGCGCGAGCTTGCCGATCGGCGGCGAGCCGTGGCGGGCGCGCACCGCCTCGAACACGCGCTCGAGCTCCGGCTCGCTCCAATCCACGAGCTCGAGCAGGCTCGCGTGCAGGTCGCTGAGCATGGGCTCGAGCTCGCGCTTCAGATGTTTCTCGGCCGCCTTCGTTTCGTAGGCGATGCGGTCCGTGACGAGGAAGCGCGCGAGGCTCGCCATCTCGACGAGCGTCTTGCTGCGCTCGCGCAGCAGGTCGACGAGTCGCGTGAGCTCCGGCGAAGGCGCGACCGGATGCCCGACCGCCGCCGCGAGAAACGGCAGCAGTGCTGCGAGCAGCTCGGGGCCGGGCAGCGTCTTGATGTAGTGCTGGTTCAGCCACGCGAGCTTCCCGGCGTCGGCCTGCGCCGCCGAGCGGTGGACCTTGGCGAGATCGAACAACTCGCGCAGCTCGTCGCGCGAGAAGATCTCCTGGTCGCCGTGCGACCAGCCCATGCGCGCGAGCCAGTTGAGCATCGCCTGCGGCAGATGGCCGTGCGCGCGGTAGTCCTGAACCGACACGGGATCGCGTCGCTTCGAGAGCTTCTTGCCGCCGGGCCCCACGATCAGCGGCAAGTGAGCGAACTGCGGCGGCGTGCGTTCGAGCGCCTGGTAGAGCGCGAGCTGGAAGGGCGTGTTGCTGTGGTGGTCCGCGCCGCGGATCACGTGGCTGATCTCCATCTCGAGATCGTCGACCACCACGGCGAGGTTGTAGAGCGGCGCGCCGTCGCTGCGGCGGATGATCATGTCGCCGATCTCGCGCACGTCCTGCCCGCTCTCGCCATACACCAGATCGTTCCACTCGAGCCGGCCCTCGCTCGGGAGCCGCAGGCGCACGGTGTGGCGTCCGGCGTCCGGACCGAGGGCCAGTTCGCGGCAGCGGCCGTCGTAGGTCCACTTGCGCCCGGCGGCGATCGTCGCCTGGCGGCGCACCTCGATCTGCTCGGGCGTGCAGACGCAGCGATAGGCGCGGTCCTTCGCGAGCAGGCCGTCGATTGCGGCGTCGTGGCGCGCGCGCCGCTCGCTCTGGCGCAGCGGCCCCTCGTCCCAGTCGATGCCGAGCCAGCCGAGGCCGTCGTAGATCGCCTCCTCGGACTCGCGGGTCGAGCGTTCCTCGTCGGTGTCCTCGATGCGGAGCACCACGCGGCCGCCGGCGCGCCGGGTGAAGGCCCAGTTGAACAGCGCCGTGCGTGCGCTGCCCATGTGCAGGAAGCCGGTGGGACTGGGGGCGAAGCGGGTGCGGACGGTCGACATGGCGGCGGAGGGTATCAGCCGCGCAAGCCCGCGCGCGGCCCGCTCCAGTCGCCGCGACGGCGCTTGCCCGCGCCTGGCGCCGCGTTCCCTCGGGGGCTCGCGAAGTTGCCGGTCGGGGGTCCGTCTGCTATTCGAGAAGCTAAGGTAAGTACCCGTTCTTCCTGGTTTTCCTAGGAAGCTCGCGACCATGAAACTGCTCCTCGATCGCCTGACGGAGAGTCCGACTGCGTACCGTTTCGAGACGGCGCCGGGGTGGTGGCGTGCGTCCGAGGCCGCGCAGCACGGGATTCCGAGCGCGCCTTCGACGCCGTTCGTGGTCGAGTTGCTCGCGCACCTGATGGGCGAGGACGTCTATCTCGAGGGCACGATCGCGGGCAGCCTCGAATTCGAATGCAGCCGCTGTCTCGCGCGCTATCGTCACGCCTCCCGCGAGCCGTTCCGACTCGTCCTCGAGCCCGCTGGATCGCGCACTCCTGCCGATCCGGACGCGGCCGAGGCCCTGGCGCGAGACGGCATGTGCCTGGGGGAAGAGTCCGAGACGGGTTGGTACCGCGGCGAGGAGATCGACCTCGGCGCGTTCGTGGGAGAGGCGATCGCGCTGTCGCTCCCTGTCCAACCGTTGTGTCGCGAGGACTGCCCGGGGCTGTGTCCGCACTGTGGGGCCGAGCGTGCGCGGGGCGCATGCGGCTGTGCGGAGAAGAAGCCGGAGTCGCCCTTCGCGGTGCTGGGCACGCTCCGCCTCGGGCCGAGTGGAGGGAGGAGCTGATGGCAGTACCCAAGGGCAAGACCTCGAGGTCGAAGCGGGACAAGCGGCGTTCGCACCATGCCATCGGGCCGGGCGCGCGCAGCAACTGTCCGCAGTGCGACGAGCCGAAGCTGCCGCACCGCGTGTGCGGAAATTGCGGCAGCTATCGCGGCCGCGAGGTCGTCCAGACCGACGAGGAGTGACGTCGCCGGTGCTCGCGCTGCTCTTCCCCGGGCAGGGCTCCCAGGAAGTCGGCATGGGCCGCGACGTCTGCGAGGCGTCGCGCGCGGCGCGCGCGGTGTTCGAGGCCGCCGACGATGCGCTCGGGTTCGCGCTCTCGAAGCTCTGCTTCGAGGGTCCCGAGGACGAGCTGCGGCGCACCGAGATCCAGCAGCCGGCGATCCTCGCGACCAGCATCGCGCTGCTTGCGCGCGCTCGAGGAGCGCGTTCCCGTCGCGCCGGCGTTCAACGCGGGGCACAGCCTCGGCGAGTACGCGGCGCTGGTCGCGAGCGGCTCGTTCGGGCTGGAGACGCGGTGCGCATGGTGCATGCGCGAGGTCGTTTCATGCAGGAGGCGGTGCCGGAGGGCCACGGCGCGATGGCGGCGGTGATCGGCGCGGGCGAGAGCGACGTGGCCGAGGCCTGCCGGCTCGCGGCCGCGCAGACGGGGCGCGTGGTGACGCCGGCCAACTACAACGCGCCGGGCCAGATCGTGATCGCCGGCGACGCGGCGGCCGTCGAGGTCGCCTGCGCGCAGGCGCGCGAGCGCGGCGCGAAGCGCACGATTCCGCTCGCGGTGTCGGCGCCCTTCCACTGCGCATTGATGGCGCCGGCGGCGGACAAGCTGGCGCTCGAGCTCGCGCGCGTGCGCTTCGCCGATGCGCGGCCGCCGATCGTGACCAACGTCGAGGCCGAGCCCAACGCCGACGGCAAGCGGATCGCCGAGCTGCTCCGCGCGCAGGTGACGGCGCCGGTGCGTTTCGTGGAGATGGTCAAGCGGATGCGGGAGCTCGGCGTGACGAAGCTGCTCGAGATCGGTCCGGGCCGGGTGCTCTCCGGCCTGGTCGGCCGCATCGACCGCGGCCTCGCGCGCGCGAATCTCGCGGTGCTCGGCGATCTGCCGGCGGCGGAGCGTTTCGTCTCGGCCGCCGGGGACTGACGGGACGCGGCGCGCGGAACCGTCGAGGAGGGAAGCATGGGTCTGGACGAGCGCATCACGGAGATCATCGTCACGCAGCTCGGCGTGACGGCGGCGGAGATCGTGCCCGAGGCGTCGTTCATCGACGATCTGGGGGCGGATTCGCTCGACATCGTCGAGCTGGTGATGGCGATGGAGGAGGCGTTCGACATCGAGATTCCCGATGACGACGCCGAGAAGCTGCAGACCATCGGCGACGCCGTCGCGTACCTGAAGGCCCGGCTCGAGGGTTAGATGTCGCACTCGCTCCGAGAACGCCGCCGCATCGTAGTCACCGGCATCGGCTGCGTGACGCCGCTCGGGCTCGACGTCGCGTCGACCTGGGAAGGCGCCGCGACCGGACGGTCGGGGGTGCGCCCGATCGACCGCTTCGATACGAGCGAATTCACGGTGCGCTTCGCCGGCCAGCTGCCCGCGGGCGTCGTCATCGAAGGCCTGC
>CAWAXD010000012.1:0-907500 GCA_963785985.1 uncultured delta proteobacterium
GGCGGTCGTACGGCAGGTGCGTTTCAGAGCCGATGAGGAGAATTGCCCCCTTGTTGTCCTGTTCACGTATCCCCTCCACGGCCGATGCTCCGGCGCGGCCGCCGCCGACGATGATATATGGATAGGTCTCTTCCTCCACGGGAGCATACCTCCTTGAGATTAAAGTATAGCATCAGAGGACCGCTTGTATCGAATTCCCGGCTTGAAATAAAGCGGAGAGAAATGAAAATAGACCCCCGCCGCCGGGCGAGGATCTTTCCGAACGTCTCAGGATCGGGTCTTTCTCCCTGCCTTTTAACCTTTCCACCATTTCAGGGTCAAAATAGACACAGGGGATGTTGATACGCAGATTGCGATACGATCGATGTTCTTTGGAAACACACGTCCGGCAACAACACCCCAAAGATGTTCTTTGCACGAATGCTGACCAGGAAAGGAGGTGAAACAAAAATGAAGAAATTTTTCGTATTTGTCCTTGTCGTGGTTGTAACGTTCGCGATGGCGGTTTCCGCGTTCGCGGTCCAGGCCGGAAAGACCGTGGAGTTCACGCCGAAGGGCGCGGATACGGTTGTCTTTGACGGCAAAATACATGCTGACAAAGGTCTCAAGTGCGCGGCTTGCCATCCGGCGGTCTTCAAGATGAAGAAGGGTGCTGATGCCATCACCATGAAGGACATGAATGATGGAAAGTTCTGCGGTACCTGCCACGACGGCACCAAGGCCTTCAGCACGAAGGACGCTGCAAATTGTGCAAAGTGCCACGCGAAGAAGTAAAATAAGGGAGAAGTCATTATAGACGGAGAAAACCCTCATGGATCATTTCGTGAGGGTTTTGTATGGGGCACATCTTAGAGCCCGGTCTTTCATATTCGACCTCAGTATTGATCCTGAAAATTCCAACACTCGAAAACAATCTGGTTTACCAGCAAACCCCGGCTTGTGAATATTCCTTGTTCATCTGTCGCTCAATAATCCGCGTTCCTCAGTCACTGAAAGAGGCACTCGCGGGGACCAAGCTCGCATCGTATTTACCCGGTTCGACGGAGACGGCAAGGAGATGTCCGACGACATTTATGCCATCGACCCGGGCTTCGCCATGAGCTCCCCCCCGGCTCGTTGCTGTGGGCTAGCGCTCGTCGTTGTCCGCCGCGTAGGTCGCGGCCGAGACCTCCTCGCCATTCAGGATGTTCTTGAGCACGAGGCTCGGCTTGAACGTCAGCACGCGGCGCGCTTCGAGCAGGATCTCCTGCCCGGTCTGCGGATTGCGGCCCTTGCGGGCGTTCTTGCCCCGCACGACGAAATTGCCGAAGCCGGAGATCTTGACCTTCTCGCCGCGCGCGAGGGTCTCCTTGATCGTCTCGAAGACCTTCTCCACCAGCTCGGCGGATTCCTTCTTCGAGAACCCAACCTGCTCGTAGATCTGTTCGACGATTTCGGCCTTGGTCACGCCCGCCCTCCTCCCGATCGATGTCGCTGCTACCGGAGCTCTCCACCGAAGCGGTGGGACAACATGCGAATCACGCGCTCGACCGCGGACGCCACCTCGCCATCGGTGAGCGTGCGATCGAGTCGCTGAAAGACGAGCCGGAACGCGAGGCTGACGCGGCCCTCGGGCACGCCCGCGCCCTCGTAGCGATCGAAGAGCTCGACCGAGTGCAGGTCGGGGCCCGCGGTCTTCGTGATGGCGGCGAGCAGCTCGTCTGCGCGCTGGTCGCGCGCGATGAAGAGCGCGAGATCGCGCCGGACCTGCGGGAAGCGCGAGACCTCGCGGAAGCGCGCAGGCCGCCGCGGTCCGCGCGCGAGGCGCTCGAGGTCGAGCTCGAGCAACGCGCACGGGACGTCGATCGCGAAGCGCGCCGCCACGTCCGGGTGGAGTTCTCCGAGGCTCCCGATCACCTGTTCATCCGCCACGATTGCCGCCGCTGCGCCGGGATGGTGGTAGGGCTCGACCGCGCCGGCCCGCAACGATGCCATACAACCCAGCTCATTCAAAAGTTTTTCTGCGATGCCTTTGAGCTGGAAGTAGAGCGGCGGGGGGTTGGGCGCATCCCACAGCCGCCGCTGGCGGGGGGCCGTGATCAGCCCGGCGGCCCACAGCGGCTCGGCCGGCGGCTCCGGCTCCTCCCGGGGGCGGAAGACCCGGCCCAGCTCGAAGATCCGCACGGGATCGGCCTGGCGATCGAGATTCTGGCGGGCGATGCGGAGCAGCGAGGGCGCGAGGCTGCTGCGCAGCCGCCCTTCCTCCTCCTTCACGGGGTTGAGGACCCGCAGCGTGCGCCAGCGCGGGTCGTCCTGCGCGAGGCCGAGGCGTTGCGCGTCGCCGTCGGGAACGAACGGGAAGCTCACGCACTCCGACAGGCCCGCAGCGGCCAGGCCGTCCTTCGTGCGTTCGGCCAGCGACCAGAGCGGCGGCAGGCTCACCGGGGAGAGCGTCCCGCTCGGAAGCGTCGCCGGGATCTTCTCGACGCCGTGGATCCGCACCAGCTCCTCGGCCAGGTCCTCGGCGATGTGCAGGTCGCTCCGGTGCGACGGCGGACGGCAGACGAGCACCCCGGGCGCCGTCTCGCGGGCCACGACGTCGACCCGGGCGAGCAGCGCCACGGCCTGCGCGCTGGTGAAGGCGGTGCCGAGCAGGCGATTGGCGCGCGCGAGCGCGAGCTCGATCTCGGGCGTGCGAGGCGCGCTCGCGCCGCGGGCCTCGACCGTCCCCTTGGCGACCTCTCCGCCCGCGAGCTCGGCGAGCCAGCGCGCAGCGCGGTCGGCCGCGCGCCCGACGCCCTCGGGATCGACACCGCGCTCGAATCGATACGAGGCTTCGCTGCGGATGCCGTGGCGCCGCGCCGTGCGCCTCACGCTCGCCGGGGCGAAATGCGCGCTCTCGATCAACACGTCGACCGTCGTCTCACCGACTTCGGTCTCGCGCCCGCCCATCACCCCCGCCAGGGCGATCGCCCGCTCCGCGTCGGCGATCACGAGGTCGCGCGGGTCGAGCTCCCGCATCTCGCCGTCCAGTGTCGCGAGCTTCTCGCCGGCGCGCGCCAGGCGAACGCGCACTTCCGCGCCGTGCAGACGGCGCAGGTCGAAGGCGTGCAGCGGCTGGCCGAGCTCGAGCAGCACGAGGTTCGTGACGTCGACGACGACACCCCGGCTGCGCAGGCCCGAGGCTTCGAGCTTGCGTTGCAGCCACTCCGGCGACGCGACGTTGCGCACCCCCCGCACCACGCGCGCTGCGTAGTGATGACAGTCCTCCGGCGCGTCGATCGCCACGCGGATCGCGGCTCCCGCAGCCTGGCCGCGCTCGGGCGCAGTGGTCTCGGGCAGCCGCAGGGCGCCCCCGAAGAGCGCGCGGACCTCGCGCGCCATCCCGAGCACCGAGGCGGCGTCCCCGCGGTTCGGCGTGATCCCGACCTCGAGCACGCGCCCGCTGCTGCCGAGCGCCTCGGGAAGCGGCGCGCCCACGCGCGCGTCGGCGCCGAGCACGAGGATGCCGGCGTGCTCTTCGGAGAGGCCGAGCTCGCGCGCCGAGAGGATCATGCCGTTCGACGCGACACCCCGCAGCTTCGCGCGTTCGAGCGTGCGTCCGTCCGGAAGCGTCGTTCCCACGCGCGCCACCGCGACCTTCTGGCCGGCGGCGACGTTGGGCGCCCCGCACACGATCTCGAGCGGCTCGCCTTCGCCGACGTCGACGCGGCAGACCGACAGGCGGTCGGCGTTCGGATGCGGCGCGCGCTCGAGCACGTGCCCGACGCGGATCGCCGAGAGATCCGGGCCCGGCGCCTCGACGCGCACATCCTCGAAGCCGCCGACGTTCAGGCCGTTGACGAGCTCGTTTTCCGGCGGCAGATCGACGAGCTCCGCCAGCCAGTCGAGCGAGAGGCGCATCAGAGCTGCTCCAGCACGCGCAGGTCGCTTTCGAAGAGATGGCGCATCTGCGGCAGGCCCTGGCGCAGCATCGCGGTGCGGTCGAGCGACATGCCGAAGGCGAACCCCTGCCAGCGCAAGGGATCGATGCCGCAGCGCTCGAGCACGCGCGGATGGATCATTCCGCAGCCGCCCCACTCGATCCAACCGCTCTGCGAGCAGGTGGCGCAGCCCCTGCCGTCGCACAGCAGGCAGCTGTAGTCCATCTCACCCGAGGGCTCGGTGAAGGGGAAGTGGTTGGCGCGGAAGCGCAGCCGCACGCCCTCCCCCATCAAGAAGCGCCCGAAGGCCTCGAGCACGCCCTTCAGGTCCCCGAAGGTCACGCGCTCGTCGACCAGGAAGCCTTCGATCTGGTGGAACATCGGGGAGTGTCGCGGCGAGAGATCGTGGCGGTAGACGCGCCCGGGCGCAATGAAGCGCAGCGGCGGCGTGCGGCCCGTCATCGCGCGGATCTGGACGGTCGACGTGTGCGTGCGCAGCAGCCGCCCGCCTTCGACGTAGAGCGTGTCCTGCTCGTCGCGCGCCGGATGATCGGCGCCGATGTTGAGCGCCTCGAAGTTGTTGTACTCGGTCTCGACCTCGGGCCCTTCCTCGATGGCGAAGCCGAGCGAGCTGAAGAAGCCCACCATGTCGCGCATCACGCGCGTGATCGGGTGCAGGTGGCCGGCCGCCGGGGCGACGCCGGGCAGCGTCGGATCGAGCCGATGCTCGCCGAGCGCGCGCTCGCGCTCGCTCGCTTCGAGCGCCTCGCGGCGCGCGGCCACGGCCTGCTCGATCCCCTGCTTGGCTTCGTTGGCGAGCCGGCCCTGGCGCAGACGCTCGGGCTCCGCGAGCTCGCCGAGGCCGCGCAGCTGCGCCGCCACCGAGCCCTTGCGGCCGAGGTAGCGCGCGCGCACGAGGGCCAGCGCCGGAACGCTAGCGGCCGCCGCGATCTCGGCGAGGGCCTGCGCGAGCAGCGTCTCGAGGCTCTCCGTCTCCGCCGGCATGGCGGCGGAACCTAGGCGGCCTTCGACTTCGCCAGCTCGGCGAGCGCACCGAACGCCTTGGGGTCGGACATCGCGAGCTCCGCGAGGATCTTGCGGTCGACCTCGACGCCCGCTTGCTTGAGCCCCGAGACGAGCCGGCTGTAGGAGAGCCCGTGCAGGCGGGCCGCCGCATTGATGCGCGCGATCCACAGCCCGCGGAACTCGCGCTTGCGCTGCTTGCGGTCGCGGTAGGAGTACTTCCAGCCCTTCTCGACGGCCTCGCGGGCGGTCTTGAGCAGCTTGCTACGGCCGGAGAAGTAGCCCCTCGCCTCGCGTAGGATGCGGCTCTTGCGCTTCTTTGCGGCCACTCCGCGCTTCACTCGCGCCATGCGTCTCTCCCTTTCTGGTTCGATTCACTCAGTCGTTTGGAAGCATCAGGCGCACGCGCAGCGAGTCGGCGCTCGACACGAGCGCGCTCTTGCGCAGATGGCGCTTCCGCTTGCGGGCTTTCTTGGTCAGGATGTGGCGCCGATTGGCGTGCGCCCGCTTGACCTTGCCCGTACCCGTCTTCTTGAAGCGCTTGGCCGCGCCCCGATGCGTCTTCATCTTCGGCATCTCAACCCCCCTCGGCTCGCTCGCCGGCTTCGGCCGCTTGCGCGGCCGCCGGCTCGGCGGCCAGCGCCGCCAACTCCGCCTTGCGCTCTGCTTTCTGCACTTCCGCGATGGCCTCGCGATTCGGCACGAGGATCATCGAGAGGAAGCGCCCCTCCATGCGCGGCGGATTTTCCACCGACGCGATCGGACCGAGCATCTGCGTCACGCGTTGGAGCTGCTTCTCCCCGATTCCGCGGTGCACCATCTCGCGCCCCCGGAACATCACGGTCACCTTGACCTTGTCGCCGTCGATCAGGAAGCGCCGCGCATTGCGCAGCTTGAAGTCGAGGTCGTGGTCGTCCGTGCGCGGCCGGAGCTTCACTTCCTTGAGCGTCGCCGCGTGGCCCTTGCTCTTGCCCGTCTTCTTCTTCTGCTCGTACTTGTAGCGGCCGTAATTCATGATCCGACAGACGGGAGGTCTCGATCCGGGCGCGACCTCGACGAGGTCGAGTCCCTCCTCCTCCGCTTGCCGCATCGCAGCTTCCGGGGTCATCACCCCGAGCTGCTCGCCACCACTGCCAATGACACGAACCTCCGGCTCGCGGATTCTCTCGTTGACGCGCGGAGTGTCCTTCTTGACGGCCCTTCTGATCTCGGTCAGGCGATGTTCCTCCTCAGCTGGGGCGCATGATGCGCCGTTCAGCAATGTCCCGGAGCAGCTCGGCGATGAGCGCATCCAGCGCCAGGGCGAAGCTCTCCGCGGCCGGCCGGTGTCGGAAGCGCGGGGTCACACTGCCCGCGGCTGCCTCCTGGTCCCCGACCACCAGCATCACGGGGATCTTGTGTAGCTCGGCTTCGCGGATCTTGAAGCCGAGCGTATCGCTGCGTTCGTCGAGCTCGGAGCGCACGCCGACGCGCAACAACGCTTCGTGCACGTGGCGGGCGTACTCGAGATGCCGCTCCGCGATCGGGAGGACGCGCGCCTGCACCGGCGCGAGCCAGAGCGGGAAGTCGCCGCCCGTCCTCTCGACGTAGAGCGCGATGAAGCGCTCGAGCGAGCCTAGCACGGCGCGGTGCAGCATCGCCGGCTGATGGGCGGCGCCGTCGCGGCCGATGTAGCGCAGGCCGAAGCGGCCCGGCATTGCGACGTCGATCTGCAGCGTCGAGAGGGTCCAGGGCCGGGCGAGCACGTCGCGAAAGTCGCACTCGACCTTGGGGCCGTAGAAGGCGGCGCCCCCGGGCTTGATCGCGCAGGCGTAGCCCGCGCGCTCGACGGCCGCGACCAGGCGGCGCTCCGCCACCTCCCAGTCCGCGATCTCGCCGCTCCATTTCTCGGGGCGCGTCGAGACCGCCACCTCGACGTCCGTGAGGCCGAGCGCCGCATACACCTCGCTCGTCATCGCGAAGAAGCGGTCGAGCTCGCTGTCGACCTGCTCGGCCTCGCAGAACACGTGCGCGTCGTCCTGCGCGAAGGCGCGCACGCGCGAGAGGCCCGTGAGCGTGCCGCTGCGCTCGTTGCGGTGCAGCCGCGTGAACTCCGCCAGCCGCAGCGGCAGCTCGCGGTAGGAACGCTTGCGGCTCTCGAACAGGTGGCAGTGGCCGGGGCAGTTCATCGGCTTGAGGGCGAGCTCCTCGCCTTCGTCGCCCTGCATCAGGAACATGTCCTCGCGAAACAGCTGGTAGTGACCCGAGGTCTTGAACAGCTCCGTCCGGAACAGCTGCGGAGAGATCACCTCGGCGAAGCCGTAGCGCGGATACAGGGAGCGCACGTAGTCGACGAGACCGTTGTAGAGCACCACGCCCTTGGGCAGATAGAAGGGCGAGCCGGGGGCCATCGCGTCGAGGTGGTAGAGCTCGAGCTCGACGCCGACGCGCCGGTGGTCGCGGCGGCGCGCTTCTTCGATCCGCGCGCGGTGCTCGTCGAGCTCCTTGCGCGTGGCGAAGGCCGTCCCATAGATGCGTTGCAGCATCGGATTGCGCTCGTCGCCGCGCCAATAGGAGCCTGCGCTCTCGATCAGCGCGAAGGCGCCGATCTGGTCCGTGCGTTGCACGTGAGGCCCGCGGCACAGATCGGCGAAGGCGCCGTGCCGGAAGACGGTGATCTCGTCCCCTTCCGGGATGTCCGCCAGGCGGGAGACCTTGAGCGCTTCGCCCTGCGACTCGAAGAGCGCCTGCGCCGCGCTGCGGCTCATCACCTCGCGCGTGAAGACCGCCTTCTCGGCGATGATCTTCGCCATCTCCTTCTCGATCTGCTCGAGATCTTCGGGCGTGAAAGGCCGCTCGACGCGGAAGTCGTACTGGAATTTCTCGGAGTGGTCGGTGCGCCCGACGTCGATCTGGGCGCTCGGGAACAGCCGCTTGACCGCGTCGGCCATCACGTGCTCGGCCGAGTGGCGGATCACGGCGGCGCCGGCGGGATCCTTGGCGGTCACGATCTCGAGCGACACATTCTCGTGAAGGGGAACGCGCAGGTCGACCAGCCGCCCGTCGATGCGACCGGCCAGCGCCGCGCGTGCGAGTCCCTTGCCGATCTTCTCGGCGACGGAGAGCACGGTCGCTCCCGCCGGCACCGAGAGCAGCTTGCCGTCGGGCAGACGAACCTGGATCTCGCTCATGGACGCGGACGGTTCATGCGTGGTCGATCTTCGATGTCCAAAGCTCGAGGCCCGACCCCCGCGCGACGCTCGCGCGAGCGGAGCCGCCGGTCCCCTGGTTCTACCTGCTGGTAGGCACGGGCGGGATTGAACCGCCGACCCCCACCGTGTCAAGGTGGTGCTCTACCACTGAGCTACGTGCCTGTGGTTCGCTAAGAACGCGAATTCAATACCGATTTGGATTCGACGTGTCAATTGGCCGAACGCGGGGCGCTGGCCGGCGCGGGCTCGGGGGCGAGCGTGACTCGCACGTGCAGCCGCTCGGGGCTGGTCTCGAGCGCCGTGAGCGTCATGCCGGGGGGCGCCGCGCGCACGAGGGCGGCGAGCAGGGCATCGCCGGCGAGCTCGCCGTCGACGTCGAGGACGGCTCGGCCCCGCTCGAGCTCGACGGGCAGCGCCGAGCGCACGCCGACGCCCTCCAGCAGCGTCTCGCGCAGCGCCCGGTAGGCGGCGTGGTCCTCCAGGCCTTCGGCCTCCAGGCGCACGTGATAGCGGTGCACCTCCCCCGCGGGCGCCACGAACAGGCCCGCGCGCGCCAGGCGCTCGCGCAAGCGGCCGGCGTCGACGGTCGCCTCGACCACGACCACGTACTCGGTCTTGGCCACCGGGTCGTCGCTGAACAAGACCGGCCGCTCCCCGCGGTCCTCGAGCGTTCGGAAGCGCGAGATGTAGACGAGCGGATCCTTGCCCAGCTCGGTATCGAGCTTGGACCCGATCGCGGCCGGATCCTGGTCCGCGAGCAGCTCGAGCGCGACGCGGCGCACGGCCTCGGCGAGCGCCTTCTGAACCGCCGCGTCGCGCGGGGGTGTCGCGGGGGGCGCGTCCGCGTGCAGCGGAACGGCACCAACGGCTTCGGTCGCGCGCAGATCGGCGGCGCGGCCCGGCGCGGCGAGCGCCAGCGCGCCCATTGCGAGCAGCAGACAGCAGGCTCGTTTCATGTCGCAACCTCTGTGACGCGGCGCCCGAAGAGTCCATCGACCTCGCGCAAGAGCTTCTCGTCCGGACGCACTCCGCGCAGGCTGGGAAACGCGAGCACGGTTTCGCTCTGATCGGGAATCACCACGTGCAGCGCCACGGCGCAATCGCCCGGATGGCGCCCGAACAGATCGCGCAACGCCAGCAGGCGATCGCGCGTCGCCTCCGAGGCGAGCACCCGCAGGCGCAGCTGAGCGGCGAGCTTTTCTTCCGCGCGCTCGAGCGGGGTCACATCGCGCACGAGCACCTTCGGCGTGTCGCCGGCCTCGAGCGTTCCGCTCACGAGCAGGGGAACCGGGCCGCTGCCGGCGTCGCCGGCGACGGCGGTCTTGAGCAGGCTCGCATGCTGCGCGAAGGGCTCGGCGAAGAACACCAGGTCGAAGCTGCCCTCCTGATCCTCGAGCGTACCGAACGCCATCAGCTGACCGCGCCGCGTGCGCGTCTCGCGCAGCCCGGTGAGGATCCCGCCCACGCGCACCTCGCGGCCCTCCTTGCCGGCCGTTTCGGTCGAACGGGTATCGACGAAGCGCGCGAGCTGCGCGGTGACCGACGCGAGCGGGTGTCCGGTGACGTAGAAACCCAGCACCTCCTTCTCCTGCTCGAGGCGCTGGCGATCCGTCCACGCGGGCGCCTCGGGCAGCGCCGGCTCGGGTGCGCGCGCGCTGCCCATGCCGAAGAGGCTCGTCTGACCGATTTCGCGGTCCCGCTGGGCCGCCGCGCCGGATTCGAGGGCCGTGTCGAGCGCCGCCCACACCGCCGAACGGTTGGCGTGCAGCGAATCGAACGCGCCGCACTTCACGAGACTCTCGACCACGCGCCGGTTCACGCGGCGGCCGTCCACGCGCGCCGCGAAATCGAAGAGGCTCGTGAAGCGGCTCGCGCCGGCGCCGCGCGCTTCGAGAATCGCTTCGGTCGCCCCCTCGCCCACGTTCTTCACGCCCGCCAGCCCGAAGCGGATGCCCCCCTCCACGACCGTGAAATCGCGCGCCGATTCGTTCACGTCGGGCGCGAGCACCTCGATTCCCAGCTGGTGCGCATGCGCGATGTACCGCGAGAGCTTGTCGTGGTTGCCGGCCTCGGTCGTGAGCAGGGCCGCCAGGTACTCGCGGGGATGGTTCGCCTTCAAGTAGGCCGTCTGGTAGGTGATCAGCGCGTAGGCGGCCGAGTGCGACTTGGCGAAGCCGTAGCCCGCGAACTCCGCCATCAGCTGGAACACCGCATCGGCCTTCTTGCGATCGATGCCGCGCTCGACGCAGCCGCCGACGAAGCGCTCGCGCTGCTTCTCCATCTCCTCGGGCTTCTTCTTGCCCATGGCGCGGCGCAGCAGGTCCGCCTCGCCCAGGCTGTAGCCGGCGAGGCGGTTCGCGATCTGGAGCACCTGGTCCTGGTAGACGATCACGCCCTGCGTCTCGGCCGTCAGCGCCTCGAGCTCGGGCAGCAGGTATTCGACCTTGGTCACGCCGTGCTTGCGGTTGACGTAGTCGTCGACCATGCCCGAGCCGAGCGGTCCGGGCCGGTAGAGGGCGACGATCGGGATCAGCTCCTTGAAGGTCCGCGGCCGCAGCTTCGAGGTGAGCTCGGTCATGCCGCCGGATTCGATCTGGAACACGCCCTCGGAATCGCCAGCGGCGAGCAGGTCGTAGGTCTTCGCGTCGTCGAGCGGGATCTTTTCGATCGCGAAATCCGGCGAGCCCGTGGCGCGGATGCGTGCTTCCGCGTCGGCGATCGTGGTGAGCGTGCGCAGCCCGAGAAAGTCGAACTTGATCAGCCCGACCTTCTCGACGCAGCGCATGTCGTACTGCGTCATCACGTCGCCCGATTTCGGGTCGCGATACAGCGGTACCGTCTCGATCAACGGCCGGGTCCCGATCACGACGCCCGCGGCGTGCGTCGAGGCGTGGCGCGTGAGGCCCTCGAGGCGCCGCGCCGTCTCGATCAGCTGCGCGACCTGGCCATCGGCGTCCATGCGCGAGCGCAGCTCGGGAGACTGCGCGATCGCCTCGTCGAGCGAGATCCCGAGCGTGTCGGGGATCAGCTTCGCGAGCCGGTCCACCTCGCCGTAGGGCATGCCGAGCACGCGCCCCACGTCGCGGATCGCGGCGCGCGCCTGGAGCTTGCCGAAGGTGATGATCTGGGCGACGCGCTTGCCGTCGAAGCCCTCGCCGTCGTACTTCTCGGCGACGTAGCGGATCACCTGGTCGCGGCCGCGCATGCAGAAATCGACGTCGATGTCCGGCATCGAAATGCGCTCGGGATTCAGGAAGCGCTCGAAGATGATGTCGTACTCGATCGGGTCGATGCCGGTGATGCCGAGGCAATAGGCGACCAGGCTGCCGGCCGAAGAGCCGCGTCCCGGCCCGACCGGGATGCCGTTGCGCCGCGCATAGGCGATGAAGTCGGAGACGATCAGGAAGTAGCCGGCGAAGCCCATCGAATTGATGACGGCGAGCTCGGTTTCGATGCGCTTCGCGTACTCGCCCCAGCGCGGCGGGATCGGCTCGTCCGGGGCGAGGCCCAGGCGCTCGCGCAAGCCGAGATCCGTCTGCGCCTCGAGCACCGCCTCGCGTGTCGTGTTCGCGGGCACCTGGAACTCGGGCAGGTGGTAGTTGCCGCTGTCGAGCTCGAGATCGAGCTCGCAGCGCTCGGCCAGCTCGAGCGTGTTGCGGATCGCGGACGGGTGATCGTGGAACAGCTCCGACATCTCGTCGCCGGACTTGAGGTAGAAGCCCTCGCCGTCGAAACGGAAGCGCTTGGGATCGTCGAGGTTGGTGCCGGTCCCGATGCACAGCAGCGCCTCGTGATGGCGATGGTCCCCATGCTCGAGGTAGTGGGCGTCGTTGGTCGCGAGCAGCGGCAGCCCCATGTCGATCGACATCTTCGACAGCTCGGCGTTCACGCGGTCCTGCGCCCCGATGCCGTGCCGTTGCATCTCGAGATAGAAGCGGCCGGGGAAGATCCCGGAGAGCTCTTCGACGCGCTGCCAGGCCGTGCGCGTTTGTCCCGCCGTGATGGCGCGACACACCATCGACGAGAGGCAGCCGGAGGTCGCGATCAGCCCCTCGGAGTGTTTCCGCAGCAGGTCGAGATCGATGCGCGGCTTGTAGTAGAAGCCCTCGAGATAGGCCTTCGAGACGAGCTGGATCAGATTGCGGTAGCCGGTGCGATTCATCGCGAGCAGCAGCAGGTGGCTGATCGCGTCGAAGCCGCCCTCTTCGTGCTCGCGGGCTTCCTTGTCGAAGCGCGAGCCGGCCGCGACGTAGGTCTCGCAACCGAGGATCGGCTTCACGCCGGCTTCGCGCGCCTTCTCGTAGAACTCGACGGCGCCGAACAGGTTGCCGTGGTCGGTGAGGGCCACCGCGGGCATGTCGAGCGCGCGTGCGCGCTCGAAGAGCTGGTCGAGCTTGATGGCTCCGTCGAGCAGCGAATACTGGCTGTGGACGTGGAGGTGGACGAAGGGCGCCGGCACCGGCTACTCCCACTCGATCGTGGCCGGGGGCTTCGACGACACGTCGTAGACGACCCGATTGATGCCCTTCACCTCGTTGATGATGCGAGTCGAGATCGTCGCGAGCACGTCGCCGGGCAGCCGCGCCCAGTCGGCCGTCATCGCGTCGACACTCGTCACGCAGCGCACGGCGATGGCGTTCTCGTAGGTGCGATCGTCGCCCATCACGCCGACGCTCTGGATCGGGAGGAAGACGGCGAAGGCCTGCCAGAGCTCGTCGTAGAGGCCCGCGCGGCGGATCTCCTGCGTGACGATCGCGTCGGCGCGCCGTAGCGTATCGAGACGCTCGGGCGTGACGTCGCCGATCACGCGGATCGCGAGCCCGGGCCCCGGAAACGGATGCCGCTTGACGGCGTGCTCGGGAAGTCCGAGGCGGCGGCCGACCTCGCGCACTTCGTCCTTGAACAGCTCGCGCAGCGGCTCGACCAGGCCCAGGCGCATGCGCTCCGGGAGGCCGCCCACGTTGTGATGCGTCTTGATCGTCGCCGAGGGGCCCTTCACGGACACGCTCTCGATCACGTCCGGGTACAGCGTGCCCTGCACCAGCCAATCGGCGCCGCCCTGCTGCGTCGCCTGCTCTTCGAAGATCTCGATGAAGAGGTGGCCGATCAGCCGGCGCTTGCGCTCGGGATCGGTCACGCCTTTCAGCGCCGAAAGAAAGCGTTCTTCCGCCCGCACGGTGACGAGGTCGATCCCGAGGCTCGCCCCGAACAGCTTCTCCACCTCTTCGCGCTCGCCCAGCCGCAGCAGCCCGTTGTCGACGAAGATGCAGGTCAAGCGCGATCCGATCGCGCGGTGCACCAGCGCGGCGGCCACCGCGGAGTCGACGCCGCCGGAGAGCGCGCACAGCGCCCTGCCCCCGCCGATGCGCGCGCGCACCCGCGCGATCTCCTCCTCGATGAAGGCTTCCATCGTCCACGCGCCACTGGCCCCGCAGATCCGGCGCACGAAATTCGCGAGCAGCGTCGCGCCGCCTTCGGTGTGGACCACCTCGGGGTGGAAGAGCAGCCCCCAGATCGGGCGCGTCTCGTGCCGCACCGCCGCGAAGGGCGAGCTCTCGCTCGACGCGAGCGCGACGAAGCCGGGCGGCATGCGCAGGACCCGGTCGCCGTGGCTCATCCAGACCACGCGCTCCGCAGCGGTGTCGAGGCCCTCGAACAGCACGTCGGGCCGCTCGTGCTTCAACCGCGCGCGTCCGTACTCGCGATCGTCCGCCTTCTCGACGAGCCCGCCGAGCCGGTGCATGAGCAGCTGCATGCCGTAGCAGATGGCGAGCACGGGCCGGCCCAGCTCGAGGATGCGCAGGTCGACGTCGGGCGAGCCCGGATCGAGCACGCTCGCTGGCCCGCCCGAGAGCACGATGCCGCAAGGGTCGAAGGCGCGGACGGCCTCGAGGCTCGCGGTCCCGGGGTGGATCTCGCAGTAGACGTGCTGCTCGCGGATGCGCCGCGCGATCAGCTGCGTGAACTGCGAGCCGAAGTCCAGGATCAGGACACGGTCCCGCTCGGCGGGGAGGTGGGCGGCGGGGGCCATGCTCGGTCTTGGATCCTCAGTCGATGCGGTAATTCGGGGCTTCCTTGGTGATGATCACGTCGTGCACGTGGCTCTCGCGCAATCCCGCGGCGGAGATGCGCAGGAATCGGGCGCGCTTGCGCAGCTCGGTCAGATTCTCGGATCCCGTGTAGCCCATGCCCGAGCGCAATCCGCCCATCAGCTGGTGGATGTTGCTCGTCAGGCTCCCGCGGTAGGGAATGCGTCCCTCGATGCCTTCGGGCACCAGCTTGTTGGCATCGCCGATCTCGGCCTGGAAGTAACGGTCGGCGCTGCCGTCGGTCATGGCGCCGAGCGAGCCCATGCCGCGGTAGACCTTGTGGGGGTGCCCCTGGTAGAGCACGACTTCGCCCGGCGCCTCGTCGGTGCCGGCGAAGAGGGATCCGATCATCACCGTCGATGCGCCGGCGGCGAGCGCCTTGACGACGTCGCCCGAGAACTTGATGCCGCCATCGGCGATCACGGGGATGCCGTGGCGGCTCGCGACCTGCGCGGTCTCGAGCACGGCCGTGAACTGCGGAACGCCCACGCCGGCGATCACGCGCGTGGTGCAGATCGAGCCCGGCCCGACGCCGACCTTCACGGCGGAGACCCCGGCCTTGATCAGCGCTTCGGTGCCCTCGGCGGTGGCGACGTTGCCGCCCACGATCGGAACTTCGGGAAAGTGATGGCGCAGCTCGCGCACGGTCTCGAGCACGCCCTTCGAGTGCCCGTGCGCCGTGTCGACCACGATCACGTCGACGCCCGCAGCGACGAGCGCCTGCGCGCGCTCGAGCGTCTCCGCCCCCACGCCGACGGCGGCGCCGCACAGCAGGCGGCCCAGCCCGTCCTTGCTGGCGGAGGGAAAGCGCTCGGTCTTCTCGATGTCCTTGATCGTGATCAACCCGCACAGCCGGCCGGACTCGTCCACCACCAGCAGCTTCTCGATGCGGTGCTGGTGCAGGAGCTCCTTGGCCCGCTCCATCGTGGTGTTGGGCGCGACCGTGACCAGCCCCTCGCGCGTCATCACGCTCGAGATTTCCTGGTGGGTGTCGCGCACGAAGCGCAGATCGCGGTTCGTGAGGATGCCGACGGCCTTGCCGTCGCGGGTCACGGGCACGCCGGAGATGCGGTAGCGCGCCATCACCTCGAGCGCTTCGTAGATCTTCTGCTCCGGACGCATCGTGATCGGGTCGACGATCATGCCGGATTCGGAGCGCTTGACCTTGTCGACCTCGCTGGCCTGCGCGGTGATCGAGAGATTCTTGTGGATCACCCCGATGCCGCCGTTCTGCGCGAGGCAGATGGCGGTCTCGTGCTCGGTGACGGTGTCCATCGCGGCGGAGACGAGCGGGATTTCGAGCGTGAGCTCGCGGGTGAGCGCGGTGCGCAGATCGGCGTCGCGCGGCAGGATATGGCTTTCGCCAGGCTCGAGGAGGACGTCGTCGAACGTCAGCCCCTCGCGGATGCGCGTCTCGGCCATGTCGGGTTCACCCGCCCCCGGGATGGCTGCGCAGTCTAGTCGGCCGGTGCCGCACGGTCAACGAGCGCCGCACCGACGAGCTCGAGCGCCTCGCGCGTGGTGTGCGCTTGTTCGCGCAGCAGCGCTTCGAGCAGCCGGCAAGCGGCGCGCGGCTGCGCGTCGATGAAGCGCTGGAAGGCGTCGCGCCCGAGGTGCAGGACGCGTGCGCGAGACAGTGTCTCGGCGCGCGCCACGCGCACGCCCTCGCCCACCAGCGAATTGGCGCCGAGCGCGTCGCCCGGCCCGAACTCGCCGCGCGCCCCATGCGGATCGCTCGTGAGGCCGACGCGGCCGTCGGCAACGAGTAGCAGGCCATCCGCGGGGTCGCCGACGTCGAACAAGCGCTCGCCTGCGGCGAGCTCGAGCGGCTCGAGCGCGCCCGCGAGCGCCTCGCGCTCGTCAGCGCCGAGCGTGGCGAGCAGCGCGAAGCGTGCGAGCTCCGCACCCCTCACGGCAGCACCCGCTGGAGCATCTCGCGCAGCAGGCTGCTCGACTTCTCGAAGCTCTCGAGCGGAATCAGGAACAACGAGCCCTGGTCGAGCAGCGACAGATTCTCCCGGACCTCCTCGGGCACCATCCGCTCACCCTTCTCGAGCAGGAGCAGCGAGAAGGTGCGAGCGCGCGGCAGCCGGCGCAGCGCCTCGAGCGTCGGGCGCACGGCCTCGACGGCGCGGCTCGCCGGTCCCGAGAGCAGGAAGAGCGCGCCCAGCGCGGCGTGGCCTGCCACCGGCCAAAGGGGCGCGAAGCGCGGCGCAATCGGCGTGTGCAGCAGCTCGATCCCGAGGTCCGCGTCCACCGCGATGCGGCCGATCGGCGTGAGGTCGTCGGCCGAGTAGGAGCCCGTGGTGAAGCGCTCGTCGATCGCGACGCCCGGCAGGCGCGCGAGCATGCGCACGAAGTCCCGCGTGGCGCCGGAGTCCGAGGCCACCACGAGCAGCTTGGCGTCGCGCACCGGGGTGCCGCGGGGGATGCCCAGCTCCAGCCATTCGCGCAGGCGTGCCACGTGCGCCGCCGAAAACAGCCCGATGTCGGCGGAGGCCTTCTGCGCGGGACCGGGTCCGCGGCGCAGCTCGACCATGCCCCGCCGGATCAGCGTGTGAAGGGTGCGTAGGACCTGGTAGTCGGGGTACGCGCAGTGATCCACGACGTCCTGGACGCGCGAATAGAGCTCGAGGACGACGAGCACCTCTTGCGTCAGCGGGTGGATCACGTTCGGCAGCGCCGAGCGCTGGATCGAGAGCGTCACGTGGGCGGAGAGCGGCGGCAGCTCGACCGCGAGGCGACTGCACTCCTCGACGTGGCGCTTGCCCTCCCGCAGCAGAGCCCGCGTGGGCCGCTGGATCGAGGCGGTGTCGGCGACGGGGCCGGGCCGGAACGTGAAGCGGCCGCGGTCCCAGGCGAGCAGCCGGTAGAGCGCCTTCTCGCCCAGCGCCGAATCCACGCTCGCCGCGATCACGTCGCCGTCGCGCAGCACGATCTCGCCGCGCGCCGGCCGGCCCGGATCGAGCTCGCGCAGCACCTCGAATTTCCCCGTCTCGCGGCTCACGTGGAAAAGCTGGAGCAGATCGGCGAGCGCGATCTGCGCGAGGTCGCCCTCGACGATGCCGTCGCCGGCGATCGGCTCTTGCGCCGGCGGCGCGACGCCGTCGCGCTCGGCGAGCAGCGCGCGCACGCCCTTCGCCACCTCGTCGGGATCGACGGGCGCGGCGATCAGCCGCCCGGGGAGATCCTTGCGCGCGGTGGCCTCGGCGCGCTCGCTCACGAACAGGATCCGCGTCGGCTGCGTGCGCGGGTTCGCGCGCAGGATCGCGGCCAGCTGCGGGCCATCGATCAGCGGGAGATCGAGCTGCGCCACGAGCACCGCCGGGAGCTCGCCGAGCGCGGTCTCGAGCGCGGCCGCACCGTGGCTCGTCAGCTTGCACTCGAGTCCGCTCGCACGGCAGGCCTCGGCGATGCGCAGCGCCCGCTTCTGGTCACCGTCCGCGATCAGTACGAGTGCGCTCATGCCCGCGCACCCTCGGTCACCGGCAGGTGGCCGGGCACGGCCAGCTCCTGCTGGAGGCGGAACGCCAGGTGCTCGACGAGGCTGCGATCGCTGGTGTGGAACAGGCGCGTCTTGCCGGCGCCATCCTTCGCGTCGCGGATCAAGGCGTAGGCCGGCCCGTCTCCGAAATGGATGACGAACGGAGCGAGGCAGGGAACGCGCTGCGGCGAGAGCCAGTTCACGGCGGGCTCGGGGAACTGCGGCCGCTCGCCGTCGGCGATCACCACCAGCTCCGTGCGGGTCGCGACGCCGCGCAGCGTCTCCAGGCCCTCGCGCACCGCGCCGACCAGCGGCGTCCCGGGCGCGACGTAGAGCAGACCGCGTTCGCGCGGCCGGCGCCCGATCTCGGAGACGACGAAGCGCGCAATCTGCGCCGCCGTTTCCGCGCGCTCCGGCGAGCCTTCCTCGAGCAACGTCTGCAAGCCTTCGGCGAGCGTCATGCGATCGAGGCCGAGCCGGCGCACGGGGCTGTGGCGCTCTTCCTCGATCCGCTCGCCGAGCACGCGCAGCAATGCCTCGAGGCTGGTCCCGTCGCGGGGGTAGACCGCGGTTCCGACCTGCGGGTCGGGCCGCGTGCCCGCGACGAGCCGGCTGAAGACGTCGCTCGCGCCGAGCGCCTGCAGCGCGCGCCGCTTGAGCACCGCCGCCCCCAGCGCGTCCGCCTCGGCGAGCAGCACGAAGAAGCGCCCGGCGCCGCCGGCGGCGAGCAGGTCGGCGGCGCGCAGCAGCCGCGTGAGCTCCTCGGCGACGCCGGTGAGCAGCGTCTGCACGCCGCCTGCGCCGGCCTCGCGGCGCGTGACGTCGAGCGTGCCGAGGTCGAGCTCGAGGAGAGCGAACGTGCGCCCGAAGCGGTTCGCCTTCTCGATCTCGTTGCGCACGACGTCGTTGAAGTACTCGGCGGTATAGGCGCCGGAGATGGGATCCTCGAGCGAGCGCTTCTCGAGCGCGCGGAAGCGCAGCGCATTCGCGAGCGCGACCTCGGCATGGCGCGCGAATTTCTGGGCGCAGACGCGATCGACGTCGTCGAAGCTGTCGCCCTCGAGCCGATCCGTGAGCCGGGCCACTCCGATCAGGCTGCCCTCGCGGCGCAGCGGGACGAAGAGCGCGGGCGAGGTTCCCGGGCGCTCACCGCCCGCCGGCGCGAGCAGCGAGCCCGTGTGCTCGTCGCGCAGCTCGCTCGGCAGCTGCTCCGGAGCCAGCCGCTCGGGCTCGGTGTCGAGGCGCACGAGGCCGCGCGCTGCGGCGAGGTCGAGCGCGCCGTCCTGGCCGAGCGCCCACAGCACCCCGCCCTGCGCCTGCGTCTCGTGGCAAAGCCCCTCGACGATGCGTTCAGCGAGCGGCTGCAGCGCGACGCAGGCGAACAGACCGAGAGCGCGCTCGAACAAGCGGCGCTCGCCCATGAATTCGATGTTCTCGGCGAGCAGCCGCGCGTGCTCGGTCTGGAGGCGGCGCTTCTGGAGGATGCCGTCGAGGCACAGCGCGAGGGCGCGTCGATCGAACGGCTTGAGCAGGTAGTCGCTCGCGCCGAGCTTCATGGCGTCGACGGCGGTGCGCACGTCGACCACACCCGTCACGACGACGATGTCCTGCTCGGGATTGCGGCTCTTCACGCGGTGGACGAGCTCGCTGCCGTCCATCCCCGGCATCACCAGATCGGTGAGCACGATGTCGAACGCGGAGCGCTCGAGGATGTGGAGCGCCTCTTCCCCGCTCGCCGCGGTCTGGGCCTCGAAGCCCTCCGCGCTGAGGAACTCCTCGATCAGCTCGCGGAAGTAGCGCTGGTCGTCGACCGCCAGAACGCGGGCTTTGGGCACGATCCCCCCTCGCGGTCGCCGCGGGCCCTAGGGCCCGGAGACCGAGCTCCAGCTGCGTTCATCGGCCTTCCCGGGCGCGCCCGTGAGCGCTCCCAGCGCCCCGTGGACGCTCTCGAGGCGCTCGCCAATCAGCGAGTGGGGGGTCGCCTCGACGATGCGCAGGGGTAGCAATTCGCCGGCTGCCGGGTCCGAGTCGCCTGTCACCGGAAAGTTCACAACCCGATGGTAGGGGTCGCGGCCGGTGGCTTGCAGTCCGCCGCGCCGGCTCCGCCCCTCGACCAGCACCTCGGTCCGCTCGCCGACCCGCTGGCGATGGGCGTCGAGCGTCAGGCCGCGCAGCAGCTGTTGGAGCGCCTCGAGCCGCTCCTCCAGCACATCGGCCGGCAACGCATCGGGGGCGCGCGCCGCCAGCGTGCCCGGGCGCGCCGAGTATTTGAACGTGTAGGCATCGACGAAGCGGATCTCGCGAACGAGCGCGAGGGTTGCCTCGAAGTCGGCGTCCGTCTCGCCGGGGTGGCCGACGATCAGGTCCGTGGTGAGCGCAACGTCCGGGCGCGCCTCGCGCAGGCGCTCGACCAGCCGCCGGTAGTCGCCGGCGCCGTAGCGGCGGCGCATGCGCCCGAGCACCGCGTCCGAGCCGCTCTGCAATGGCAGGTGCACGTGCGGGCACAGCTCCGGCAGCTCGGCGTGGGCGCGGATCAGGTCCGCGCCGAAGAAGCTCGGGTGGGGACTCGTGTAGCGGATGCGAGCGACGCCGGGGATTGCGGCCAGCTGCGCCAGCAGCGCCGCGAAGCCGATGCTTCCCTCGCCGCCGCCGCGCCGCAGCTCGTGGCGCCCATAGGCGTTCACCGTCTGGCCGAGCAGCGTGATTTCGCGCACCCCGCTCGCGGCGAGCGCCGCCGCCTCGCGCAGGATTGCCGCGGCGGGCCGGCTGATCTCGCGACCGCGCGTGAGGGGCACGATGCAGAAGCTGCAGAACAGATCGCAGCCTTCCATCACCGTGACGAAGGCGCGACCCGGAGTCGCCGGCTCGAGATCCGGGTGCCGCTCGGGCAGCTCGAAGCGCTCGTTGCCGGAGCTCTCCCGCGTGAGCGCCTCGCGCGTGCCGCGGCTCGCCGCCTCGACCATGGCCGGCACGTGTCGCAGATTGTGCGTGCCGAAGACGAAGTCGACCTGCGGGAAGCGCCGCAGCAGGCGGTCGCCCTGCTGCTGAGCCACGCAGCCGCCGACCCCGATCAGGCGCCCGGGCGAGGCCTGCTTCCAGGCGCGCAGCACGCCGAGATCGCTGTAGAGGCGGTGCTCGGCCTTGTCGCGGATCGAGCACGTATTCACGATCAACAGGTCCGCGCCGTCGAGCGCATCCGTGGCCTGCCAGCCCTCGTGGCGCAGCAGGTTCACGATCTTTTCGGAGTCGTGAACGTTCATCTGGCACCCGTAGGTGCGCAGCAGGACCCTTCGCGAGCTCGTCACGCGGCGCATCTCCCGAGGCTGCGGGGGGACGCGGCGAACACTACCCGACACGCGAGGATCCCGTCAAAACCCATGGGGATCGGCCAGAAGCTCAGGCGATGGTTTCGCGAGAACCATCGAAATAATTGAATTCAATGACTTATTCATGGGTTATTGGGAGCCGATCGAGTCCGCGCAAGAACTTGCCGCTTCGAACAAATACTGTTTGACTCGGGTACTCGCCCGGCGCATAATCGCGTCGTCTTCCCGAGGAGGAACCTTCTCGAACGAGTTTATGGAGCGGCGGTGGATGAGACATTTCTGACCGAAATGTCGAACCTCTCACCCCCCATCATCTGTCCACCGCCCTCCCTTTGACGAACGCCCCGCTGGGAAACCAGCGGGGCGTTTTCGTTTCCGCTTTCACTTCTGGAGAGGCGCACGACCGGCGGGGTCTGCGCGCGGCGGATCAGAGAACCAGCCGGTCCACCATCGCGCTGAGCTGGCGCAGATTGCGGCATTCCTCGGCGATGTCCGTGTACGGCAGGTACTTGTCCATCACGCTGTCGCCGAAGCCCCAGGCGCTCGGGCTCTCGGGATTCAGCCAGACGACGTTCTTCGCCTTGGTGTGGATGTCGCGCAGGCACCAGGCGCGCGGATCGTTGTAGTTGTTGCGCGCGTCGCCCAGCACCAGCACGGTCGTCTTGTTGTCGATCGCGGAGAGGAAGTTCTGCCAGAAATGGTGGAACGCGTGGCCGAAGTTCGAGCGGGTGTAGACGTTGATCACGTCGCCCCCCTCGAGGACCTTCTCGATCGCCTGACCGATCTCGCCCTCCTGCAGCACGTGCGTCACCTCGCCGAGCTCGGCGACGAACACGAACGCCCGGATCTTCGTGAAGGCCTCCTGGAGGCTGTAGACGAACTGCAGCATGAAGCGCGAGACGTTGGCCACGGACGACGAGATGTCGCACAGGATCACGAGCTTCGGCCGGTCCTTCTTGCGCTGCTTGAAGACCAGCTCGAACGGAATCCCGCCGTGCGACATGTTGCGGCGCAGCGTCTGGTGCAGGTCGAGCTTGCCGTGCTTGAGGCGCCGGCGGCGGATCGAGAGGATGTTCTTGATCTTCTGCGCGAGTCGCTCGACCACCTCGCGCATCTTGCGGATCTCGTCCTCGGTCAGGTGGTAGAAGCTCTTCTCCAGCAGCGTCTCGCGCCGGAACTTCTCCATGTAGTCGTGGTTCTGCTTCTGCAGCTCGCGTTCGGTGTAGGCGCGCACGGCCTTGCGCGCCGCCTCCATCAACGCGTCGATCAGGCGGCGCAGCGCGCCGACCTCCTCGGGCGACATCCCGGCGGCCTCGAGGCGCGCCGCGAGGTCGCGCAGCTCCTCCGCCGCGCCCTCGGCGTTCATCTGCTCGAGCGTGCGGCGGCTGAAGAAGCCCACCTGGAGGAAGTTCTCGATGCGGCCCGCGCCAGCCTGCTCCGCCGCCGCGCGAATCAGCTGCTCGAGCACGGAGAGATCGCCCGTGAGCATGGCCCGCGCCAGCTCGGAGAGCTCGCCCGGGTCGCCCTGCATGCCCTGGATCTGCTGCGCGATGCGCTTGAGCAGCTCCTCGAGATCGAGCCCGAGCGCGGAGAGCGAGCCGGCGGCCTCGCCGAAGGTCTCGCGCAGGTTGTCGTAGAAGCCGGACCAGTAGAGCTCGAAGAGCTCGTCGTAGGTCGGGATCTCCTCGCCCCGCTTGACCATCGTCGCGCGCAGCGCGTCCCGGAAGATCTCGCGGTCGTCGATCGAGAGCTCGTCGAGCGCCTCGAAGGCGTCGATCGCTTCCGCGGTCGAGACGCGGATACCGCTCTTGCGCAGGATGTTCGTGAACTCGAGGATCTTCTTCTGCACGGGATGCTTCCTAGTGCAGCACGCCCTTCTTCACGGCTGCGGGGTTCGGGGCGACCGCCGCGGCCGCGGGCGCTGCGGCGCGCACCTCGCCTTCCTTCTTGGCGAGCAGCTTCGAGAGCTCGCCCTGCGCCTTGCGCACGTCGCCCTCGTACTTCAGGATCACGCTGAACGTCTGGTTCACGAGATCCTGGTCGAGCTCGGTCGCGTTGAGCGCGAGCAGCGCCCGCGCCCAGTCGAGCGTCTCGCTGATCGAGGGCGTCTTCTTCAGATCGAGCTGGCGCAGGCGGTGCATCATGGCCGACCAGCTCCTCGACCAGCTTCTTGCTGACGTCCGGCACCTTGGTCTCGAGGATGCAGCTGCTCGAGCTCCTGGTTCGGGTAAGTCGATGTAGAGGTGCAGGCAGCGGCGCTTGAGCGCGTCGCTCATCTCGCGCGCGTTGTTCGAGGTCAGGAACACGAGCGGCTTGCTGCTTGGCCACGATCGTCCCGATCTCCGGGACGCGTCACCTGGAAGTCCGAGAGCACCTCGAGCAGGAACGCCTCGAACTCCGGGTCCGACTTGTCGACCTCGTCGATCAGCAGCAGCGCCGGCTTGGCCGACGTGATCGCGCGCAGCAGCGGCCGCGCCACGATGAAGTGATCCGAGAAGAAGACGCTGTCCTCGCGCCCCGACCCGCTCGGCGGCGTCGCGCAGCGTCTTGGCGCCGGACATCACGTCGCTGAAGCGCTCCTTCAGGATCTGGGTGTAGAGGAGCTGCTTCGAGTACTCCCACTCGTAGAGCGCCTTGGCCTCGTCGAGGCCCTCGTAGCACTGCAGGCGGATCAGCTCGCGGCCGGTGGCCGCGGCCACGACCTTCGCGAGCTCGGTCTTGCCGACGCCCGCGGGTCCCTCGACCAGCACCGGCTTCTCGAGCCGCTGCGCCAGGAAGACGACGGTCGCGATCTTGCGATCGCAGATGTAGCCCTGCTCGCGCAGCTTCTTCTCGACCTGCGCCACGGATTCGAACATGCGGTCTGCTCCCTGGTGCGGCTCGGGCCTTCCGGCCCCCGCGCCTTTCGCCAAGCCTCAGGTCGTCGAGCGCCTCGCCGACACCTAGCTCATCAGGTGAAGAACGTGCCCGAGTTTTTCCTTCTTGGTGCGAAGGTATTCGAGGTTCTTCTCGTTGGGTTGGATCTCGAGCGGCACCCGGTCGACGATCGTGAGGCCGTAGCCCTCGATCCCCGCCCGCTTGCCCGGATTGTTCGTGATCAGGCGCAGCTTGCGGACGCCGAGGTCCGCGAGGATCTGCGCGCCGACGCCGTAGTCGCGCATGTCCGGCGGGAAGCCGAGCTTCTCGTTCGCCTGGACCGTGTCGAGCCCCTCCAGGTCCTGGAGCCCGTAGGCGCGGATCTTGTTCTTGAGGCCGATGCCGCGACCTTCCTGGCGCATGTAGAGCAGCACCCCGCAGCCTTCGCCGTCGATCATCTTGAGCGCGGCCTGCAGCTGCTCGCCGCAGTCGCAGCGCAGCGATCCGAAGGCGTCGCCGGTCAGGCACTCGCTGTGCACGCGCACCAGCACGGCGCGCTCGGGGTCGATCTCGCCCTTCACCAGGGCCATGTGATCGACGTGATCGATGCCGTTCTCGTAGACGATCGCCCGGAACTCGCCGGCATAGGCGGTCGGCATCGTCGCCTCCGCGGCGCGGCGCACGAGCTTCTCCTTGCGCAGCCGGTACTGGATCAGGTCCGCGATCGTGACGATCTTGATGTCGTGCAGGCGCGAGAACTCCACGAGATCGGGCAGCCGCGCCATCGTGCCGTCGTCGTTCATGATCTCGCAGATGACGCCGGCCGGACGCAGCCCCGCCAGACGCGCCAGATCCACGGAGCCTTCCGTCTGACCGGCGCGCCGCAGGACGCCGCCCTCGCGGGCGCGCAGCGGGAACACGTGGCCGGGGCGCACGATGTCGATCGGCTTCGCGTCGTCGGCGATCGCGGTGAGGATCGTGGTCGCGCGATCGGCCGCCGAGATCCCGGTGGTCACGCCGTGACGCGCCTCGATCGACACGGTGAAGGCGGTTCCGAAGCCCGAGTTGTTCTCGTAGTCGGGGACCATCATCGAGAGGCGCAGATGATCGAGGCGCTCCTCGGTGAGCGAGAGACAGATCAGGCCGCGGCCGTGCTTGGCCATGAAGTTGATCGCCGCCGGCGTCACCTTCTCGGCCGCCATGCACAGATCGCCTTCGTTCTCGCGGTCCTCGTCGTCGACGAGGATCACGAGCTTGCCGGCCCGGATGTCCTCGAGCGCGGCCTCGACGGAAGCGACGGCGGTGTGGATCTGGGCGGGCGTGCGCGGAGCGTGAAGCGGCCTGGGCATCCGGGTCATCGGCGGCTCGAACCTCCCGTACGGACCGCGCTGGCGGTTCCGGCGGGCGCGCGGCGCCCCATCCAGGCTGGGGGCTCTCCCACACTATCAACCAGGGATAGGTGTGTCAAACCAGGCCCTTGCTGGTGTATGCGCGAGCGCTAGCGGGGCGAAAAGTTGCAGAACACGCCTTTGAGGAAGTCTTGTTCGGACACGCCGAACTTGCCGCCGAAGTCGTAGCGCTCGTCGATGCTGCGATACAGGCGGCTCAGCAGCTCGCGGAAGGTTTCGATCACGCCCTCGCCGCGGATCGCGGCCGCGGGGTAGGTCGCGGCGTCTCCCCACGCCTGCTTGATCTCGGCCAGCGGCTTCACGTCGGGAAGATCGCGCTTGTTGAACTGCACGACCTTCGGAATCTGGTCGAAGTCGATGCCGTTCGACTTGAGGTTGGCCTCCATGTCGCGCCACGAGTAGGCGTTGGCCGAGGCGGCCGAGCGCTGCGAATCCGCGACGAAGACGACGGCGTCGGCGCCCGCGAGCACGACCTTGCGCGTCGACTTGTGCATCACCTGGCCCGGCACGGTGAAGAGCTTGATCTTGACCGAGAAGCCGTTCTGGGTACCGAACTGGATCGGCAGGAAGTCGAAGTAGAGGGTGCGGTCGTCGGCGGTGTCGAGGGTCAGCATCTTGCCGCGCGCATCCTTGTCGATCAGCGCGTGGAGCTGCTGGAGATTGGTCGTCTTCCCGGACAAGGCCGGCCCGTAGTAGACCACCTTCACGGTGATCTCCCGCTCCGCCATGTTGATCTGGACCATCGCCGCGCGCGCCTCACCGTGCGCGGAGCCACCCGGGGGGCTCCTGCACCCCCTTCGCATCGGCAAGACGCAGCTTCGAGTGAAGGCGGCTCAGCGGGATGGGTGGCCCACCCGTGCAGCGCGATCGCTCGTCGCTCGCGCACGGGCAGAATGCTCCGCACCGCCTGCACCTTGCAGCGCGGGGGACCTAGCGAACTGCGTCCCGGCACTCGGCTCCGCGTTCGATCGCCTCCAGACGCGCGGAGAGCGCCGCGATCACGCGCTCCTGCCGCTGCACCTCGTTGACCAGGAGCGCCGGCAGCACGTGGTACTTGACCGAGTAGGGCTTCCCGTCCAGGTCCGACGCCACCAGCTCGGGCGCCACCTGGTGCACCTCCTCGGCGATCAGGCCATACTGCGTCGCCTGCGCCTCCTCCGCGCCCACGGCCTCCTCTCGGTAGCGGAACACGACCGGCCGCAGCTTCATCAGCAATGCGCTCGCGTCGGCCATGTCGCGCACGTCCTGCTTGAAACGGATCGACGAGCTGGTGGTGCCGAGCGTGCCGCTCGCGTTCACCAGCACCGCGACCCCGTCGCTCGACGTGCTGCCGTGGACGCCTGCAACAGTTGCCTGCGTGTGCGTGCCGACCGTTCCGATCCGGATCTGGCCGCTTTCGCCAGCCACGCCAGCATTGGCCAGATAGATGTTGTCGCTGCCCGTGGTCTGGTTGCTCCCGGCCCCCGCCCCCACCGCGACGTTGCGAGAACCCGTGGCGTTGTTCTCGAGTGCCTTCTGTCCCAGGGCCGCGTTTCCAAACCCCGTGCTGTTGTAGGTCAGGGCCCTGAACCCGACAGCGGCGTTGAAGGAGCCCTCGTTGGAGCGGAGGGCTCGATACCCGAAGCCGGCGTTGCCGGAGCCCGAGTAGTTGAGGTAGACGCTGTGGACCCCGAAAGCAGAGTTGTAGTGCCCCGTCCTGTTGTGAAAGAGCGCTCTGTACCCGAAGGCGGAGTTGGCGCCGCCCATGGTGTTGTTGGTGAGCGCGTGCGTCCCGAGGGCGGAGTTCGCGGAGCCGGTGCCGTTGAGGGCGAGCGCGCGATACCCCACGGCGGAGTTGCCGGTTCCCGTCGTGTTGGCATTGAGGGCAGCATGCCCTACGGCGGTGTGCCAGGAACCCGAGGTGTTGCCATAGAGGGCCGCGCGCCCGAAGGCAGTGTTGAAGGAGCCCGTGGTGTCGCGGCGGAGGGCTAGGTCCCCCACGGCGGAGTTGTCTACCCCCGTCGTGATGGAGGCGAGAGCGTTCCTCCCGAAAGCGAGATTGCCACCGAAGCCGGTCGTCGACGGATTCCCCGCCCCCGGCCCGACGAACAGGTTGTTCGTCCCCGTCGTGTGGACGAACAGCGCCCCATTGCGCGAGATGTTGCCGGTCGACTCGTCCACGCGAAGCCGCTCGATGGCGCCCGAGTTGTTCTTCACGGCGAAACCGGTGCCGATGTCGAGCTTCACGCTGACGTCGCCTGCGCGAGCGAGAGGTGCCATGGCGAGCACTGCCGTGAGACCGAGGACAAGGTTGCGGAATCGCAGGAATGAGCTGCAGCCAGCTCGCGGCATCGGCGGCCCTCCTCGTTTCGGATGGGCCCGATCTTGCGCCTTGCGCAACTCGAACCGACCCCCCGGTTGCGGACGTTACTCCATACGGTGCCGCTAGCTCTTGCGAAAGCTCTCGAGCAGCGTCCGCGCCGCCGCTGCCGGTGTCACCCGCGAGGCCTCGACGTCGCGCTCGAGCGCCGGCGCGCGGCTCGCCACCTCCGGATGGCTCCGGAAGGCCTGGTTCAGGCCCTGATCGACGAGGCTCCACATCCAGGCGCGGGCCTGCTCGCGGCGGCGGGCCTCCCGTTCGCCGCTGGCCGCGGCCGCCTTTGCGTGCTCCTGGATCATGGCCCAGACCTCGGAAATCCCCTCGCCGGCCAGCGCGCTCGCGACGAGCACCCGCGGTCGCCAGCTCGGCGTGGGCGAACGCAGCAGCTCGAGCGCCCGCGCGTGCTCCGCGCGGGAGCGCTCGGCGGCGGCGCGCTGCTCGCCGTCGGCCTTCGTGACGACGAGCGCGTCGGCCAGCTCGAGCACGCCTTTCTTGAGTCCCTGGAGCTCGTCTCCGGCGCCCGGCTGCACCAGCACGAGGAAGAAGTCCACCATCGCGTGGACGGCGATCTCGGACTGACCGATGCCGACCGTCTCGACCAGCACGACGTCGTAGCCGGCGGCCTCGCACACGAGCATGGCCTCGCGCGTGCGCTGGGCGACGCCGCCCAGCGAGCCGCTCGAGGGCGACGGCCGGATGAAGGCGCGCTCGTCCTGGGCCAGCCGCTCCATGCGCGTCTTGTCGCCGAGGATGCTGCCACCCGACACGGGGCTGCTGGGATCGACCGCGAGCACCGCCACCCGATGGCCCTGCGCGATCAGGTGCAGCCCGAAGGCTTCGATGAACGAGCTCTTGCCCACGCCCGGCGGACCCGTGATGCCGATGCGGATCGCGCCGCCCGTGTCGGCCACCAGCGCGTCGAGGATCGCCTGACCGAGGGCGGCCTGATCGGGGCGCGTGCTCTCGAGCAGCGTGATGGCGCGGGCAATGCTGCGTCGATCGCCGCGCCGGATCGCCGCGCAGAAGCTGGCGACCGACTCCGCGTCCGAGCTCATCGCCGGCGGGCTCGGATCACCTGCAACACGTCGCGCGCCGCCTTCGGCACGGCGGTGCCAGGCCCGAAGATCGCCGCCACGCCGCGCTCGCGCAGGAAGGCGTAGTCCTTGGGCGGGACGATGCCTCCCACCACGACCGCGATCGAGGCGGCGCCCTGCGCCGCCAGCTCTTCGATCAGCTGGGGAACCAGGACCTTGTGGCCGGCCGCCTGGCTCGAGACGCCGATCACGTGCACGTCGTTCTCGATGGCCTGGCGCGCCGCCTCGTCCGGCATCTGGAACAGCGGGCCGACGTCGACGTCGAAGCCGAGATCGGCGAAGGCGGTGGCGATCACCTTCATGCCGCGGTCGTGGCCGTCCTGGCCGAGCTTCACGACCAGCATGCGCGGGCGGCGCCCCTCCGCCTTCGCGAAGGCATCGACCTCGCGCCGCACGGAATCGAACTCGGGATCGCCCTCGTACACCGCGCGATACACCCCCGACACCGAGCGTACATCGGCCCGGTAGCGCGTGAAGACCTGCTCGAGCGCCGCGGAGATCTCGCCCACCGTCGCGCGCGCGCGGGCGGCCGCGACGCCGGCCTCGAGCAGGTTGCCCTTCCCCGTGCGCGCCACGTCCGTGCAGCTTCGCGAGCGTCCGCTCGACCGCGCCGGCGTCGCGACTCGCCTTCAGCTGCGTCAGCCGCGCGATCTGCGACTCGCGCACCGCCTGGTTGTCGATGTCGAGCACGTCGATCTCGTCCTCGCT
Source organism: uncultured delta proteobacterium (assembly GCA_963785985.1). GTDB lineage: Bacteria > Myxococcota_A > UBA9160 > UBA9160 > SMWR01 > DATBRV01. The sequence continues at coordinate 29,442 of CAWAXD010000012.1, forward strand.
CGCGAGCCGGTACTTGTTGACGCCGACGATCACGTCTTCGCCGCGATCGATGCGCGCCTGACGCCGCGTCGACGCACTCCTCGATGCGCAGCTTCGGCATGCCCGCGACCGATCGCCTCGTCATGCCGCCCAGCGCCTCGACCTCGTCGATGATGCGTGCGCGCATCCGCAGCCACGCTCGCCGTGAGCGACTCCATGAAGTACGAGCCACCCCAGGGATCGATCACCGCGGGGATGCCGGTCTCCTCCTGGAGGATCAGCTGCGTGTTGCGGGCGATGCGCGCGGTGGCGTCGGTCGGCAGCCCCACCGCCTCGTCGTAGCGCGTTGGTGTGCAGGGACTGGGTGCCGCCGAACACCGCCGCCATCGCCTCGATCGTCGTGCGGATCACGTTGTTGAGCGGATCCTGCTCGGTGAGGCTCGCGCCCGAGGTCTGGCAGTGGGTGCGCAGCATGCGACGATTCGGTCTTGCTGCGGCTCGAACTGCGCGCATCAGCTCGTGCCCAGAGCACGCGCGCCGCGCGCATCTTCGCGATCTCGAGGTAGAAGTTCATGCCGATCGCCCAGAAGAACGAGAGCCGCGGCGGCGAAGTCGTCGATCGTCGAGGCCCTTCGAGAGCGCCGCGCGCACGTACTCGACGCCGTCCGCGAGCGTGAAGGCCAGCTCGAGCGTCGGTCGTCGCCCCGGCCTCCTGCATGTGGTAGCCGCTGATCGAGATCGAGTTGAACTTCGGCATGTGCCGGCTCGTGTACTCGATGATGTCGGCCACGATCCGCATGCTCGGCTCGGGCGGGTAGATGTACGTGTTGCGGACCATGAACTCCTTGAGGATGTCGTTCTGGATGGTCCCGGTCGAGCTTCTCCTGCGGGACAGCCCTGCTCCTCGCCGGCGACGATGAAGCAGGCGAGCACGGGCAGCACGGCGCCGTTCATCGTCATCGAGACCGACATCTGCTCGAGCGGGATGCCGTCGAAGAGGATCTTCATGTCTTCGACCGAGTCGATCGCGACGCCGGCCTTGCCGACGTCGCCGCATCACGCGCGGGTGATCCGAGTCGTAGCCGCGGTGGGTGGCCAGGTCGAAGGCGACCGAGAGCCCCTTCTGCCCGGCCGCGAGGTTGCGCCGGTAGAAGGCGTTCGACTCCTCGGCGGTCGAGTAGCCCGCGTACTGCCGGATCGTCCACGGGCGGTTCGCGTACATGGTCGCGCGCGGGCCGCGCAGGAACGGGCGCCACGCCCGGCAGGCTGTCGACCCACTCGAGGCCCTCGAGATCGGCGGCGGTGTAGAGCGGCTTGATGCGCAGCCCTTCCGGCGTCTCGCGCTCGAGCGTCTCCGGATCCTTGCCGCGCAGATCCTCGCGCGCGAGCGCGCGCCAGCGTCTCGAGATCGCTGCCCGGTCTGGAACCTCGACTCATGCCGCCTTCCCTTCTCGCCCGTCGGATCCGCCGACCGTCGAAACGATAGCCGCCAGGTTCGATCAGAGCACCGCTACCAAGCCAGCGAAGCGCGCAGCGAGGCGAAGCCGAGCGAAGTCCACGAACTAGAGCGACCGCCGGTAGCGTCCGCCGACCTCGAAGAGCGCGTCGCTGATCTGCCCGAGGCTCGCGATCTTCACCGTCTCCATCAGCTCGGCGAAGACGTTGCCGCCGCGCGCGCGCCACCTCCTGCAGGCGCGCGCAGCGGCGCCCGCGCTCGCGTCGGCGTGGCGCGCGTGGAACGCCCGCAGGTTCGCCGAGCTGCGCGCGCTTCTCCTCCTCGCTCGACGCGCATCAGCTCGCGCGCGGCCGCAGGCGCCTCGGGATGCGGATTCTCGAAGGTGTTGACGCCGACGATCGGCAGCTCCCCCGAGTGCTTCTGCGTCTCGTAGAGCAGGCTCTCGTCCTGGATGCGGCCGCGCTGGTAGAGCGTCTCCATCGCGCCGAGCACGCCGCCGCGCTCCGAGAGCCGCTCGAACTCCTCGCAGCACGGCCTCCTCGACCAGGTCGGTGAGCTCCTCGATCACGTAGGCGCCCTGCAGCGGGTTCTCGTTCTTCGAGAGGCCGAGCTCGCGGTTGATGATCAGCTGGATCGCGAGCGCCCGGCGCACCGACTCCTCGGTCGGCGTGGTGACGGCCTCGTCGTAGGCGTTCGTGTGCAGGCTGTTGCAGTGGTCCTGGAGCGCGATCAGCGCCTGGAGCGTCGTGCGGATGTCGTTGAAGGCCATCTCCTGCGCGTGCAGCGAACGGCCCGAGGTCTGCACGTGGTACTTGAGCTTCTGGCTGCGCTCCGAGGCGCCGTAGCGCTCGCGCATCGCGACCGCCCAGATGCGCCGCGCGACGCGGCCGATCACGCTGTACTCCGCGTCGAGACCGTTGCTGAAGAAGAACGAGAAGTTCGGCGCGAAGTCGTCGATCGCGCATGCCCGCGCGCCAGGTAGTACTCGCAGTAGGTGAAGCCGTTCGCGAGCGTGAAGGCGAGCTGCGTGATCGGGTTCGCTCCGGCCTCGGCGATGTGGTAGCCGGAGATCGAGACCGAGTAGAAGTTCCGCACGGCGTTCGCGATCGAACCACTCCTGCACGTCGCCCATCATGCGCAGCGCGAACTCGCGTCGAGAAGATGCAGGTGTTCTGCGCCTGGTCCTCCTTCAGGATGTCGGCCTGCACGGTGCCGCGGACGTTCGCGAGCACGTCCGCCCGGATCCGCGCGTAGGTCTCCGGCGCGACCACGTCGGTCGCCCGCGATGCCGAGCAGCGCCGAGCCCGAGGCCGTCGTGGCCGGGCGGCAGCTCGGCCGTCGTAGCGCGGCAGCGTCGCGTCCGCCGCCGAAGCGCGCGCGCACGCGCTCGCGAGCCGCCCGTCTCGCGCAGGTGTCGCTCGACGGCCTGGTCGATGGCGGCGTTCAGGAAGAACGCGAGCACGCATCGGCGCCGGACCGTTGATCGTCATCGAGACCGACGTCTTCGGATCGCACAGGTCGAAGCCCGAGTAGAGCTTCTTCGCGTCGTCGAGCGTGCAGACCGAGACGCCGGAGTTGCCGACCTTGCCGTAGACGTCGGGGCGCGGATCCGGGTCGCGGCCGTAGAGCGTCACGCTGTCGAAGGCCGTCGAGAGCCGCGCGGCCGGCTGGCCCGGCGCACAGCAGGTGGAAGCGTCGGTTGGTGCGCTCGGGCGTCGCCCTCGCCGGCGAACATGCGCGTCGGGTCCTCGTTCTCGCGCTTGAACGGGAACACGCCGGCGGTGAACGGGAAGCTGCCGGGCAGGTTCTCGCGCCGGAGGTAGCGCGTGAGCTCGCCCCAGCTCGTCGCTGCGCGGCAGCGCCACCTTCGGCAGCGACGTGCGCGCCGAGCGTCTCCGCGTGGTTCTCGACGCGGATCGCGCGCCCGCGCACCTCGTAGCTCTGCGTGTCGGCGCGGTAGCGCGCTCGCGTGTCCGGCCAGCCGGCGAGGTCGCGGCGCAGCTCCGGATCGAGCTCGGCGAGCGCTGCGTCGTACCGCGGAGCGCAGCGCGCGCCGTCGCGGTCGGGCGCCGCGCCCGCGCCCGCGAAGGCCTGCGCGCCGGCGGGCGGCGGATCGCCGAGCAGCCGGAGCGTGCGCCCGAGCGCTCCAGGCGTCGCGGCGCGCTCGGCCGCCGCTCGCTCTGCGCGTGCGATAGCCGCGCACGCGTCTCGGCGATCTCGGCGAGGTAGCGGCTGCGGCCGGACGGGATCGAGCTCGCCCGTCGCGACGGATCGCCGCGGCGGCCGCGAGCGACGCGCGCACGGCCGGCCGCGGCGTCTGCGCGGCGACGAGCCGCGGGCGCAGCGCCTGCGTAGAGCCGATCCAGACCCGGATCGTTCCAGCGCCTCGCGACCGTCGGGAAGACCGGCAGCTCGGCGTCGCTCGCGTCGCAGCGGCGCGTGGTTCCGGCGCCACTGCTTGCGCACGTCGCGCAGCGCGTCCGCGGCCCCGCGCCGGTCGCGACTTGTTGAGCACGACGAGCATCGGCGAGCTCCAGCATGTCGATCTTCTCGAGCTGCGACGGCGCGCCGTACTCGGGCGTCATCACGTAGACGGACGGTCGGCGAGGTCGACGATCTCCGAGTCGCTCTGGCCGATGCCGGCGGTCTCGACCAGGATCGAGGTCGAAGCCCGCGGCCTGCAGCACGCGCACGGCGTCCGCGACGGCGCGCGAGAGCGCGAGGTGCGCGCGGCGCGTGGCGAGCGAGCGCGCGAAGATCCCCGGCGCCGTGGATCGCGTTCATGCGGATGCGATCGCCGAGCAGCGCGCCGCCGGAGCGCCGCCGCGTCGGGTCGACGAGCAGCAGGCCGATGCTGCGCTCGGGATGCTCGAGCCGGAAGCGGCAGCACGATCTCGTCGACGACGCTCGACTTGCCGGCGCCGCCCGTGCCGGTGAAGCCGACGACCGGCGCCGGCGGGCGCCGCGGCGCGCCGTCGAGCTCGCGGCGCAGGCGCGTCGGCCGCGCGGGCTCGCCGGCTCGGCGCGCCTCCTCGAGCCACGATGATCAGGCGCGCCACCGCGAGCGGCGCGCTCACGGCGAGCGACGCGAGCGCAGTCGCTCGGCGCTCGGGCCGCGGACGGCTCGCGCACTCGTCGAGCGATGCCAGCGGATCATGCCCTCGAGACCGAGACCGCGGCCGTCCTCGGGCCGGAAGATGCGCGCCACGCCGTACGCCTGGAGCGCCGCGATCTCCTCGGGGCGCGATCGTGCCGCCGCCGCCGCCGTACACGCGCACGTGCCCAGCGCCGCGCTCGCGCAGCCGGTCGACGCAGGTAGCGGAAGAACTCGACGTGGCCGCCCTGGTAGGACGAGATCGCGACCGCGTGCGGCGTCCTCCTGGACGCGCGGCCTCGACGATCTCGTCCACCGAGCGGTCGTGGCCGAGGTGGATGACCTCGGCGCCCTGGGCCTGGAGCAGGCGGCGCATGATGTTGATCGCCGCGTCGTGGCCGTCGAAGAGCGCACGCCGCGGTGACGATGCGCACGCGCTCGTCCGCGCGCTCGGTCGGCCGCAGCGCGGCGCTTCGCGAGGCTCATCGCAGCTCCCGTCCCGCGCGCCGGCGCGGCGCGCCGCTCGACGCGGTTGCGCACGTGCTCGCGGTACTTCCCGATCTCGTCGCGCAGCGCCGTCGAGCTCCGCGATGCGCGCGTCGAGCTCGCGCAGATGCCGCGCCGAGCAGCTCGTCGAGGCTGCTCGAGCATGCGCGCGCGTCGAGCCGCCGATCGCGTAGACGGCGTTCAGCTCGCTGATCTCGGCGAGCGAGAGGCCGAGGGCCTTCAGGCGCTGGATGAAGCGCAGCCGCTCGAGCTCGTCGTGCCCGTAGACTCGGCGCCCGCCGGCGCGGCGGCGCACGCCCGGCAAGAGGCCGAGCTCCTCGTAGTAGCGCAGCGTGCGGGCGGAGACGTTCGCCAGCTCGCGCACCTGGGCGATCGAAAGCGCTTCGTCCTCGGGCTTGGTTTGCCAGCTCACGTCAACTGGCTAGCACGCCCCCCTCCGGTCGGTCAAGGGCTCCCGGCCACGGACCCCGCGCGCAGGCGCTCCCCCGTCCGGCCTCCCAGGCCCTACTGGGGTGCGGAGGCGCCGCGGCGCCCTCGCTCAGACCGGCGTGACGCTGTGGCGCTTCGGCGGGGATCGGTCGCGGCGGCCGCGGGCGGAGCGCAGGCGGGCGGCGATCTCGTCGCGCAGCGCTTCCGGGGGCACGATGGCGTCGATCACGAGCTCGCTGGCAAGCCGTTCGATGTCGACATCCTCGCGGTACTCCTGGCGCAACTTGGCTTCCTCGGCCTTGCGCTCGGGCTCTGCGAGATTCTGCAGCTTGTTGTAGTAGACGGCGTTCACGGCGGCCTCAGGCCCCATCACGGCGATCATCGCGGAGGGCAGCGCCAGACACGCCTCGGGCTCGAAGCCCGGCCCGCTCATCGCGTAGAGCCCCGCTCCGTAGGCCTTGCGCACGATCACGGAGACGCGCGGCACGGTGGCCTCCGAGACCGCCATGATCATCTTCGCGCCCGCGCGGATGATGCCCTCGCGCTCGACCTGCTTGCCGATCATGAAGCCCGGCACGTCGGCGAGGAACAGCAGCGGCAGGCCGAAGGCGTCGCACAGCCCGATGAAACGCGCGGCCTTGTCGGCCGAGTCCACGAACAGCACGCCGCCCTTCACCTTGGGCTGGTTCGCCACGATTCCGATCGGGTGTCCATCGACGCGCGCGAAGCCCGTCAGCAGCTCGCCCGCAAACAGCTTCTTCAGCTCGAAGAACGAGCCCGCATCGGCCAGGCGCTCGATCACGAGGCGCATGTCGAAGGGCTTGTTCTCTTCGGCCGGGATCAGCGCCTCGAGATCCGTGCAGGTCTTCGCGGGCGCGACGGCGGGCGCCACCGGCAGCGCGGCATCGGCGTGCAGCGGCAGATACGCCAGGTAGGACTTTGCCGCCGCGATCGCCTCGGCTTCGCTCTTCGCGAGCAGATCGCCGCAACCCGACACCGAGCAGTGCATGCGCGCGCCGCCCATCTCTTCGAGCGTCGTGGTCTGACCGATCACCATCTCGGCCATGCGCGGCGAGCCCAGGTACATGCTCGCATTGCCCTCGACCATGAACACCACGTCGCAGAAGGCCGGGATGTAGGCGCCGCCGGCCGCCGAGGGGCCGAAGAGCAGACACACCTGGGGCACCCAGCCCGAGAGCCGCACCTGATTGTGGAAGATGCGACCCGCCCCGCGCCGCCCGGGGAACATCTGGATCTGGTCCGTGATGCGCGCGCCGGCGGAATCGACGAGATAGACGAGCGGAATCTGCAAGCGCTCGGCGCGCTCCTGGATGCGCAGGATCTTCTCGACCGTGCGCGCACCCCAGGAGCCCGCCTTCACCGTCGAATCGTTCGCCATCACGCACAGCGGGCGGCCCGCAACGCAACCGGTCCCGGTCACGACGCCGTCGGCGGGGAGATCGCTCGCCGTGCTGTTCGCGAGCACGCCGTCTTCGACGAACGAGCCGGCGTCGAGCAGCAGCGCCAGCCGCTCGCGGCAGAAGAGCTTGCCCTCCGTCCGCGCCTTCTCGTGATAGCGCGGCTCGCCCCGCGCGAATTCGCTCGAGGCGTGCGCGCAGCTCCTCGCCTCGCTTCATGCGCAGACCTCTCCGGCGCGCTCGCGCGCCCCCATGCGGGCCCGGTAGACGCGGCCGGGAAGCGGGCGCCCGAGCACGTCGCGCTCGAGCCAGGCCGCCGCATCCACGAGCCGTTCGAGCTCGACACCCGTCGCAATGCCCGCCCGCTCGAACAGGTCGCAGACGTCCTCGGTGGCGACGTTGCCCGAGGCGCCGGGCGCATACGGACAGCCGCCCAGGCCCGCGAGCGCCGCATCGAACGTGCGCACGCCCGCTTCGTAGCCGGCCTGCACGTTGGCGAGCGCACGCCCGTAGGTGTCGTGCAGATGCAGGGCGATGCGAGCCAGCGGCGCCTCCCCGGCGACGGCGCCCACCAGCTCGCGCACCTGGCGCGGGTGGCCGACGCCGATCGTGTCGCCGAGCGAGATCTCCGCGGCGCCGATCTCGAAGAGCTGGCGCACGAGCTTCACCACCGCTGCCACCGCCACCTCGCCCTCGTAGGGGCAGCCGCACACGGTCGACACATAGGCGCGCACGGGGACGCCATCCTCGCTTGCGAGCTCGACCACCCGGCGCGTGTGCGCGAGCTGCTCGTCGATGCTGCAATTCACGTTGCGGCGATTGTGAGTCTCGCTCGCCGACAGGAAGGTCGCCGCGACCTGCACGCCGCCCGCGGCGCGAAAGCGCGCGTAGCCGCGTTCGTTCGGCACCAGCGCGCTGTAGCGGACGCCGGGGAGCACGGGCAGCGTCGCCGCCAGCTCGTCGGCGTCGGCGAGCTGCGGAATCCACTTCGGGGAGACGAAGGAGGTGACCTCGATGCGGCGCAGCCCGGCGAGCGCCAGGCGCGTCACCAGCTCGCGCTTCGCGATGGTGGAGACCGTGTCGGGCTCGTTCTGCAGACCGTCGCGCGGACCGACCTCGTAGAGCAGCACCGCGGGCCCGGAGCCCGACACGCTACTTCCCGTAGTCGTAGAAGCCGCGCCCCGTCTTGCGGCCGAGCCAGCCCGTCTCGACCCGCTTCTTGATCTCGAGGCACGGCGCGTAGCGCGGGTTGCCGTACTCGTTGTAGAGGCTGTCGAGGATCGCGTAGACGACGTCGAGGCCGACGAGGTCGGCGAGCGCGAGCGGCCCCATCGGATGGTTGCAGCCGCCCTTCATGCACTCGTCGATGCCGAGCGCATCGGCGACGCCCTCGCCGAGCGCGAACGCCGCCTCGTTGATCATCGGGAACAGCACGCGGTTCACGACGAAGCCCGGCGCGTCCTTCACCTCGATCGGCAGCTTGCCGAGCGACTCGGCGAAGGTGCGGACGCGCGCCACGGTGTCGCTCGTCGTGCGGAAGCCCTTCACCAGCTCGACGAGCTTCATCGCCGGCACCGGGTTGAAGAAGTGCATCCCGACGAAATGCCCAGGCCGGCTGACGAACGACGCGAGCTTCGTCACCGAGAGGCTCGACGTGTTGGTGGCGATCACGGCGTTGTCGCTGAGAATCGGGTCGAGCGCCTCGAACAGGCTCTGCTTGAGCGCGAGGTCCTCGGGCGCCGACTCGATCACGATGTCGCAGCCCTTGAGCTCCGCGATCGGCGACCGCGCCGCGCACGAGCGCGAGCGCCTCGTTGCACTGCGTCTGCGTCAGCTTCTCCTTCGCGACCAGCCGCTCGAGATTCTTGCGCAGGCTCTTGAGGCCCCGGTCCACCGATTCCTGCCGGCGGTTCTGGAAGACCACCTCGTAGCCGCTCTGCGCCGCGATCTGCGCGATGCCGCAGCCCATCGTGCCGGTTCCGATCACGCCGACGACTTTCATGGCTACACCAGCTCCACGCCGAGAGCGACCGCTTCGCCGCCGCCGATGCACAGCGTCGCGATGCCCCTGCGCTTGCCGCGATCCTTGAGCGCGTACAGCAGCGTCACGAGCAGGCGGGCGCCGGAGCAGCCGATCGGGTGGCCCAGGGCCACGGCACCGCCGTTCACGTTCACGCGGTCCTCGCCGAGCTTGTGCTCCTTCATCGCGGCGAGCGTCACGCCGGAGAACGCCTCGTTGATCTCGTACAGATCCCAATCGAGCGGCTTGGTGTGCGTCTTCTCGTAGAGCTTCGCGAGCGCCGTGACCGGGGCGATCGTGAACCACTTGGGCTCGACCGCCGCCGTCGAATCGCCGACGATGCGCGCGAGCACGGACAGGCCGAGACGCTTCGCCGCCGCCGCCGAGCACACGACGAGCGCCGCGGCGCCGTCGTTGATGGAGGAGGCGTTCGCCGCCGTGACCGTGCCGGTCTTCGAGAACGCGGGCTTGAGCGACGGCATCTTGTCGAGCTGCGCCTTCTTCGGCCCCTCGTCCTCCTCGACGACGACCGGATCGCCCTTCTTCGAGGGCACCGACACCGGCACGATCTCGGCCTTGAACTTGCCGGCCTTCTGGGCCTGGAGCGCTCGCTCGAAGCTCTGCCGTGCGAACGCGTCCTGCGCCTCGCGCGTGAAGCCGTACTTCTCGGCGACGAGATCGCCGCAATTGCCCATGTGCATGTTGTCGTAGGGATCCCAGAGCCCGTCGTGGATCATCGAGTCGATGATCTGGCCGTTGCCCATGCGGTAGCCACCGCGCGCATTCGGGAGGACGTAGGGAGCGTTCGTCATCGACTCCATGCCGCCGGCGACGATCACTTCCGCATCGCCGACCAGGATCTCGCGCCGCGCGAACATCACCGCCTGCAGACCGGAGCCGCAGACCTTGTTCACGGTCACGGCGCCGACGCTCACCGGGAGCTCGGCGTAGATCACGGCCTGGCGGGCCGGGGCCTGGCCCATGCCACCCGAGAGCACGTTGCCCATGATCACGCGCTCGATCTGGGCCGGCTCGGCGCCCGCGCGCTTGACCGCCTCCTTCACCGCCACCGCGCCGAGCCGCGAGGCAGACAGCGACGAGAGCGCGCCCTGGAAGGCTCCAATCGGGGTGCGCACGGCGCTCGCGATGACGACATCCTTCTCATTCGTGGCGGTCATGGGTGTCTCGCATCTCCTGTGAATCGCCGGACGCGCAGCGCGGCTCGCAAGCCCGTCGGGAACCCGGCGCAGTGGAATGGATCAAGCTACACGATCCTTTCGCCGCGAGTCAATCGCCCCGCGGCGACTCGAAGTCAGTAGTAGCCGAGCGATTTCAAGCGGTTCGGACGTTTCGCCCAGCCCGGCTCGAGCTTCACCCAGAGCTCGAGGTGGACCCGCGTCCCGAGCAGCTGCTCGATCTCCTGGCGCGCGCGGATTCCGATGCGTTTGAGCATCGCGCCGCCGGCGCCGATCACGATCTTCTTCTGCGACGCGCGTTCCACGAGCAGATCGGCGCGTATGCGCACGAGATCGGCGCGCTTTTCATCGAACTCGATCACGTGGACGGCGAGCGCGTAGGGCAGCTCCTGCTCGAGCTCGCAGAAGGCGGCCTCGCGCACCAGCTCGGCCGCGAGAAAACGCACGGGCCGGTCGCTCAGCTCGTCGGCGGTGTAGAGCGGGGGCGATAGCGGGAGCCGCGTGATGCAGGCCTCGAGGAATTCCTCGATCCCCTCGCCCGTCCGCGCCGAGAGCGTGAGAACGGCTGCGCAGCCGGCCTCGGCGGGCGGCGGCCAGGCGCGCGCGCCCGCCCCCGCGAGATCGCGCTTGTTGCCGACGGCGAGCACGGGCGCCCCGTGCGCCGCCGCGCCCCGCGCGAGCGCCATCTCCACCTCGCCCCAGCCCTGGGACAGATCGGCGAGCACGACGGCGACGTCGCAGCTGCGCCCGGCTTCCTCGGCGAGCCGGTTGAGCGCGCCGTGCAGCGCCTTCGTGCCGGCTTGCCAGCCGGGCGTATCGACGAGCAGGAGCTGCGCGCGCGGAAGCGTCACGATCCCGAGCAGGCGACTGCGCGTCGTCTGCGGCTTCGGCGTCACGATCGCGAGCTTCTGACCGACGAGCGCGTTCAGCAGCGTCGATTTGCCCGCGTTCGGCCGCCCGAGCAGCGCGACGACGCCCGCGCGGTGCTCCGCTTCAGGCGCCACGGGCATCCCGGCGTGCGAGAGCGGCGAGCGCCGCCGCGCGCTCGGCGCTGCGCTTCGAGCGCCCGGTCCCGCGCCCCCAGGCCTCGCCCTCGATCCGCGCCTCGACCGTGAAGCGCTGCGCGTCGTCGTCCGTGCCGCTATCGCCAACCGTCGCGTAGACCGGCGTGATGCGGAACGTCGCGTGCGCCCACTCCTGGAACTCGGTCTTCGGATCGCGCGCGCCGGCCGCGGCGCTCGCCTTCATCACCGGAGCGAAGATGCGCTGCACGAGCGCGGTCGCCGCCTCGAAGCCACCGTCGAGGAAGACCGCGCCGATCAACGCTTCCAGACAATTGGCGAGCACGCGATCCTTGTCCTCGCCGGCCGAGCGCCGCTCCGTCTGCCCGAGCAGCACGAGGCGCCCGAGTCCGAGCGAGCGCGCAACCTCGGCGAGCGCATGCCGATTCACGAGCGCCGCGCGGGCGCGCGTCAGCTCGCCCTCCGCCCAATCCGGGTGCGCGGCGTAGAACTCGTGCGCGATCACGAGGCCGAGCACGGCGTCGCCGAGAAACTCGAGGCGTTCGTTGCCGCCGCTGCCGTCGACCTCGTTGGCCCACGACGGGTGCGCCAGCGCGGTGCGCCCGAGCTCGGCGTCGCGGAACGCGTAGCCGAGCGCCGTCTCGAGCGTCGGCGGCGCAGACGGCTCGCTCACGGCAGGGACTCGGCGATCCAGCCCCCGCCGAGCACGACGTCGCCGGCGTCGAAGACCGCCGCCTGACCCGGCGTCACGGCGCTGACGGGCGCATCGAAGCGGAGCAGCGCACCGCCTTCCGGCAGCGGCGTCACCCACGCCTCGGCGCCCTCGTGGCGATGGCGCACGCGCACGCTCGCCCGGATCGGACCCGACGGCGGCGTCCCCGCGATCCAATTGACGCGCTCGAGCCGCGCGCCTTGCGCGGCGAGCGCAGCGAGCGGCCCCACGCGTACGCGGTTGTGCGTCGCGTCGAGGCCCGTCACGTAGAGGCGCTCGGCCGCCGCGACGCCGAGGCCGCGCCGCTGCCCGACCGTGAAGTGATGGATGCCCGCATGCCGGCCGAGGCTGCGCCCGTCCGCGGCGACGATCTCGCCGGGGCCCGGCAGCGCGCCCGGGCGCAGACGCTCGACCGCCGCCGCCGTGTCGCCGTCGGGGATGAAGCAGATCTCCTGACTCTCGGGCTTCTCGGCCGTCGCGAGTCCCAGCGCCCGCGCGCGCTCGCGCACCTGCGCCTTCGTGAGCTCGCCCAGGGGAAAGCGCAGAGCCGCGAGCTGCTCCTGGCGCAGCTCGAACAGGAAATAGCTCTGATCCTTGCCGGCGTCGGCCGCGCGGCGCAGGCGCCAGGCTCGCGTCGCGGGATCGAGGTCGATCCGGGCGTAGTGGCCCGACGCGACCTGCGAGGCTCCCAGCGCGTGGGCGCGCGCGAGCAGGTATTCGAACTTGAACTTCGAATTGCAAGTCACGCAAGGAATCGGCGTACGGCCCGCCAGGTAGGCGTCGGCAAAAGGCAGCTTCACCTCCTGCTCGAAGCGCTCGGCATAGTCGGTCACGTAGAAGCGGATGCCGAGCTTCTCGGCCACGCGTCTCGCATCGTCGGCGTCCGCCAGCGAGCAACAGCGCGACGCGCTGCCCGCGAGACGCAGCGTGACGCCGATCGTCTCGCAGCCCTCGGCCTGCACCAGCGCGGCCGCGAGCGACGAATCGACGCCTCCCGACATCGCCACGACCACGCGCGGCGGCGCACCCGCTGCCGCGCTCACGCGTCACCCGCCGCGCGCACCCGCGCCACCAGGTCTGGCAGGCGCGCGAGCACGCGCTCGATCTGGCCGTCGTCGACGCCCTCGCCGACGCTGAAGCGCAGCGAGGCCCGCGCCTGCCGGGCGCTGCGCCCCATCGCCAGCAGGACGTGCGAAGGCTCGATCGCGCCCGAGGCGCATGCAGCGCCCGCGCTCACGGCGATGCCTTCGAGGTCGAGCGCCTGGAGCAGCAGCTCGCCCGCGACGCCTTCGAACTCCAGGTTCAGCGTGTTGCACAGCACCGCTTCGGGGGCGCCGTTGCGCCGCACGCGCGGAATCTTCTCGGCGATCCCGTTCCAGAGCCGATCCCGCAAGCGTGAATACTCGCGGATCCGCTCCGGCAGCTCGCGAGCGGCGAGTGCCGCCGCGACACCGAGGCCCACGGTGCCGGGCACGTTCTCGGTTCCGCCGCGCCGGCGGCGCTCCTGCGGCCCGCCGCGCAGCAGGGGCTCGAAGTCGGGCGCCTCGCGCACGACCAGCGCCCCGACACCCTTCGGACCGCCGAACTTGTGCGCCGAGAGCGAGAGCGCAGCGAGCCCATCGCGATCCCAATCGATCGCCAGCTTGCCCAGGCATTGCGTGGCATCCGCGTGTACGCGGACCCCGCGCGCGCGGGCGAGCTCGACGATGCGCCGCATCGGCTGCACGACGCCCGTTTCGTTGTTCGCCCACAAAATCGAGAGCAGCGCCGTCTGCGGGCCGAGCGCGGCCTCGAGCGCAGCGAGATCGAGCAGGCCGTCGGCCGTCACCGGCACGCGCGTGATGCGCCAGCCCGCGCGTTCGAGCGCCGCGAGCGGCTCCTCGACCGAGGGGTGCTCGACCGCCGAGCTCACGATCTCACGCCGGTCGCCGGCCCAGGCGCGCAGCAGCGGACCGAGCGCCGTGTTGTTCGCCTCGGTCGCCCCGGCCGTGAAGAGCAGCTCGCGCGGCGAGCAGCCGAGCAGCGCTGCGAGGCTCTCTCTCGCGCGCTCCACCGCAGCGCGCGCGGCCGCGCCCTCGGCATGGACGCTCGAGGGGTTGCCGAACTGCTCGCGCAGCACCACGCCCATCGCCGCGGCGACCTCCTCGCGCACCGGCGTGGTCGCGTTGTGGTCGAGATAGACGCGCATCTACGCCGCCCTCGTCGCGCGGGCCGCGAGCGGCGCGAGCAGGTCGGCGAGGCTGCGGCCCGCGCCGCCCTTCTCGGCGCTGGCTTCGAGCTCGTCGAGCACACCCGCCGCCACCGCGCTCACGTCGGGGGCCCCGGCCGGAGTCTCGCGCACGCCGCGCAAGGCCCGCACGACGGCGGTCACGGAAATCCGCTCGGCGGGACGCCCGAGCTGGTAGCCGGCTTCCTTCTCGGCGCCGCCCCGAACGGCGACCACGCCGGCGTGCTCGAGATCGACGAGCACGTCGCGCACCGTGCGCACCGGCACGTCCAGCGCTTCGCTGAGAGCGTCCGCGGTCCATGCCGGCGCCTGGTCGCGGAAGGCCCGCGCCACCTCGAGCGCGATGCGCAGGCCAATTGCCTCGCGCTCCGCCGGCGCGACGGCGCGGCCGCGCACCTCGCGGCGGTAGTGCGGCAGATTGTCGTAGGCGAAGGCCACCTCGGCGCCGAAGAGCGTGATCGCCCAGAACAGGTAGATCCAGACGAAGAGCAACGGCAGCGCCGCGAAGCCGCCGAAGACCGCGTCGTAGCGCGCCGAGCCCACGATCATGTCCAGGTAGAGTTGCTGGACGACGACCACCAGCACGGCCGCCACGCAGCCGCCGAGGATCGCGGCGAGCGGACGCACGCGCGTGTTGGGCAGGAACCAGTAGAGGAACGTGAAGGCGATGGCGAGCACCACCAGTGGCGCCTGCTGCAGCCCGAGATCGTAGAGCAGCGCGAAGACGCGGTATGCGATCAACTTCTGCACGAGCCACTGACTCTCGAGCGTCGTCGAGAGCGAGAGCGCGGTGGCGAGCAGCAGGGGCGCGACCACCAGCACCGCCAGGTAATCGGAGAACTGCCGCGCGAAGCTGCGCTGCTGGCGCACGCCCCAGATCGCGTTCAGGGCGCCCTCCACGTTGCTGATGCCCAGCACCGTCGTCACGAACAGCGCGACGGCGCCCATGGTTCCCAGTCCCGCGAAATTGACGCTCTGGATCCGCTCGAGGATGGTGGCCCGCGCCTGGGGGTTTCCCGCCGTGAGCTGACTCACGATCAGGTCGGCGAAGCTCCCGCCGACACCGATCGCGCCGACGATCGAGATGGTCACGGCGAGCAGCGGGATCAGTGAGAGCACGCTGAAGTAGCTGAGCGCGCTCGCGCGCAGGAGCAGGTGGTCGCGCACGAAGCCTTCGCCGGTCATCACGGCGAACTGGAGCAGACCGCGCAGGCGGGCATACGGGGCGCCGGGCGCCTCCGCGCCGTTCCACAGCCCTTCGCGCAGGAAATCGCGAGCGCGCTGGCTGAGATCGGTCGTGTGCTCTCTCACGCTTCTCCTCGAGGCTGCGGCGATCCGCGGCCCTCTGCGCAACCTACCGGGTCCGGGCGAGGCAGGCCAAGGTCCGCTGGCTAGCGAGCCTCGGGCGGCTCGCCGATGCCAATCCATCCCGCCAGGCCCGCGAGCGTGTGCGGGCCGATTCCGGGCACCCGGGTGAGGTCCTCCACCCGCCGGAAGGGGCCGCGCTCGCGGGTCGCGACGATCGCGAGCGCGCGGGCCGGACCGATGCCCGGGAGTGCCTCGAGCGTCGCGGCGTCCGCGCGATTCGGATCGATCGGCAGACCCACGAGCAGCCGCGCCGGGCCGCGCAGCGCTCGGCTCGCGGCGCCCGCCTGGCAGGCCAGCACGACGCTGTGTCCGCCCTCGGCGCGCAGCTCAGCCGGCGCCGGGCATGTCGCTGGCGCCGGCGCGCCGCGGGCCAGCGCCCACGCAAACAAGCACGCCGCGAGCGCCAGTGCGGCGCTCGCGCGGCGCGAGCGGGTATCCATGGCGAGCCCTCGCGGGACCGGGGCCCTCAGTCCTCCGCGCGCGGCGCGGCGGCGCCGGCCTCGACGAACGCCGCATGCAGCACGCGCACGGCCTGGTCGGTGTGGCGCCGATCGATCACGACCGAAACCTTGATCTCACTCGTCGAGATCAGCTGGATGTTGATGCCATTCTGCCCGAGCACCTGGAACATGCGCGTGGCGACGCCCGCGTGATCCTTCATGCCGAGGCCCACGATCGAGACCTTCGCGATCTCCTGGTCGCCGTCGACGGCGGCCGCGCCGATCTCGCGCCCCACCTGTTCCGCGAGCTCGAGCGCGCGCGAATAGTCGCCCTTCGCCACCGTGAAGGTCAGGTCGGTCGTGCCGTCCTGGGAGAGGTTCTGGATGATCATGTCGACGACGATCCCCGCCTCGGAGAGCGGCGCGAAGATCCGGCCCGCGATCCCCGGCTGATCCTTCACGCCGCGCACGCGGATCTTCGCTTCGTCGCGGTTGTAGGTGACCCCTGATACGAACAGCCCTTCCATCACCTCTTCCTCCGGAACCACCCAGGTGCCTTCGTGATCGTTGAACGACGAGCGCACGTGGATTCGCACGCCGTAGCGCATGGCGAAGCGCACCGAGCGCAGATGCAGGACCTTGGCCCCCAGACTCGCCATCTCGATCATCTCGTCGTACGAGATGCGGTCGAGCTTGCGCGCTTCGGGGACCAGGTTCGGGTCGGTCGTGTAGACGCCATCGACGTCCGTGTAGATCTCGCACACGTCGGCCCCGAGCGCGGCAGCCACGGCCACCGCCGAGGTGTCCGAGCCTCCGCGTCCGAGCGTCGTCACGTTGCCCTCGTCGTCGACGCCCTGGAAGCCGGCGATCACGGCCACGGCGCCGCGATCGAGGACCTCGAGGATGCGCGGCGTGTCGATGCTCTCGATGCGCGCGCGCGTGTGGGCGGTGTCCGTGCGCATGCCGACCTGGGCGCCCGTGAACGAGCGGGCCTCGCGGCCGAGCGAGTGGATCGCCATCGCCAGCAGCGCGATCGTCTTCTGCTCACCCGTCGAGACGAGCGCATCGTATTCGCGCGGGTGCGGGTGCTCTCCGCCCACTTCGCGTGCGAGCGCGACGAGCGCATTCGTCTCGCCCGCCATCGCCGACACCACCACGGCCACGCGGTGACCGGCGTCGAGAGTCGCCACGACGCGCTTAGCAACGTTGCGAATGCGCTCGATGTTGCCGACGCTGGTGCCGCCATATTTCTGGACGATCAGGCTCACGCTAGTCCTGCCCGCGGGCTGCGTCCCGGTCGAGCGCGTCGCGCCAGCGCGCGAGCACCGCCTGGGAAACGGGCCCGAAGGCTACCGCGTTTAGCTCGCGACGGGTGGCGGCATCGGGACCCGCCGCGCGCGCGAAGCGCAGCTCGAGGCGGTCGGCGGGCAGCGCATCGGGGAAGCGGTCGCTCCATTCGACGGCGAGCACGACGCCCGGGACGAGCAGGTCGAGAAACCCTGCCGCCTCGAGCTCGGCCTCGCTCTCGACGCGCAGGCAGTCGACGTGGGCGAGGCGCAGGCCGCCGGGCGTCGCGTACTCGCAGGCGATCACGAAGGTCGGGCTTGCGACCTGCGCCGAGTCGAGGCCGAGACCCTCGGCGAGCCCCTTCACGAAGGCCGTCTTGCCGGCGCCGAGCGGCCCGATCAGCCCGATCACGAGGCCAGCCGCATCGAGCGCGCCGGCCAGTCGGCGTGCGGCGGCGTGCGTCGCTTCAGGGCTCGGGGAAATCCAACGCAAGACCCGTGCTCGCTCCCACTGGCGCCGCTGCGGCCTCGCGCAGACGCTGGGCCGTCTCGGGTAGCTCGCGTGCGAGGTCGCCCGCAAGCAGGCCCGACGGACCCGTGCGCCGTGAGATCTGGTCCGCCGCAGCGCCGTGAACGAACGCCGCCAGCGCTGCCGCCGTGAACGCTTCACAGCCCTGGGCGAGGTAGCCCGTCACCATTCCGAGCAGCACGTCGCCCGTTCCGCCGCTGGCGAGCGCCGGACCGCCGGTCGGGTTCACGATCGCGCGCCCATCGGGCGCGGCCGTGACGGTGGCGGCGCCCTTCAGCACCACCACACAGCCGCTCAGGCGCGCCAGGCGTCGCGCTGTCGCCAGGCGATCGCGGTTGAGCGCGGCGGCATCGCTGCCGAGCAGCGCGGCGGCTTCACCCGGATGCGGGGTCAGGATCGTCGCAGCCCGGCGCGAGGCGAGCGCTTCGGGCGCGCCCGCGAAGGCGAACAGGGCATCGGCATCGAGCACGAGCGGGCGCTCGAGGCGCTTGGCGAGGGCGCTGACGAAGGCGAGCGTCTCCGCGCTGCGTCCGATCCCGGGCCCGAGTCCCACCGCTTCGCGCGTGGCGGCGAGTGCGAGCACCGCTTCGGCCGCGCTCGCTGCGAACGCGCGCTGCGCGGTGTCGGCGACCGGCGCGGTCATCGCCTCGGTGCACAGCTGCTCGAGCACGTCGTTCAGGCCCGCCGGGCAGGCGATCGTCACGAGCCCGGCGCCGCTGCGCCCGGCGCCCAGCGCGGCGAGCGCCGCCGCGCCAGTCTTGCCCTCGGAGCCGGCGACAACCAGCGCATGGCCGAAGCTTCCCTTGTGGCCGTGCGCGGGGCGCGCGGGCAGCCGGGCGCCAGCGCCGGCGCGCGTCCACAGCTCGGTGAGCAGCGTCGTGCCCGGAGCGGTCTCCGCGATGCCGATGCGCGCGACACGCACGCGCCCGGCGAGACTGCGCCCGGGCTCGAGCGCCAGGCCCGGCTTGGGCAACGCGAGCGTCACGCAGAGATCGGCCGGCGCCACGGCGCCGAGCACCTGCCCGGTATCCGCGCACAATCCCGACGGCAGGTCCACCGCCACCACGCGCAGCAGATCCGGATGCGCGGAGCGGCTGGCCGCGATGCGGCGAATGCTCGCCGCGGCGGCGCCCTCCACCGGGCGCGACAGGCCCGTTCCGAAGATCGCGTCGACGATCACGCCCAGCGCGGGCGCGCGCCAACGCTCGCCCTCGATCGGCACGCCGGCGGCACGCGCCCGGCGCAGGCTCGCGGCGGCGTCGCCGCGCAGCGATGCGGGGCTCGCGAGCAGCGCCGCGCGCACCGGAACGCCGAGCAGCTGGAGGTGACGCGCCGCCACCAGGCCATCGCCGCCGTTGTTGCCACGGCCGCAGACGACCAGCACGCTCCCACCCGCCGGCAGCACGCCGAGCACCGCCTCGGCCACCGCGCGCCCGGCGCTCTCCATCAGCAGCTCGCCCGGCACGCCCAGCGTCTCGATCGTGTGTCGGTCGAGCTCGCGCATCTCCTGTGCGGAGGCGAGCGACCAGCTGCGGGGGGGTGCGAAGCTCATGCGATCAGCGCCTTCAGATCCCGGACGGTGCGGTCGAGGCCCACGAGCACCGCGCGCGCGATCGCCGCGCGGCCGATCGCGACGCTCTCGACGGCCGGCGCGGCCTCGAGCAGCTCGCGCAGCACGCGGAAGCCGAGCCCCCCGCCGAGCCCGATGGCCAGCCGCAGCTTCGCCGCGAGCCGCACCGCATCGGCGAGCTTCTCGACCTGGGCGCTGCGCTCCGCGGCCGGCAGGTCCACGAGCGCGCCCGTGTAGAGCTCGACGCCGCGCACGCCTTCGCCGTGGGCGATCTTCACGGCCTCGAGGTCGGGCGCCACTGCGACGCCCGCGCTGATGCCCGCCTCGGCCAGCGCGCGCACGATCGCGCCGAGCGGGAGCGCGCGGCTGCGCAGATCGAGCGGGCCCGCGGGCCTGCGCCCGTCGCGCGGCTCGGCCGCCAGCAGCACGCGGTCCGGCCGCGCATCGAGCGCGACCTTGAGCAGCGATTGATTCGGCGGCATGCGCAGCTCGAGCTCGCGCGCGTTGCGGCGAGCCTGGCGCACGTCGGACTCGCTCACCGGGCGCAGCTCCTCGCCGACACCCAGCCGGATGGAGTCGGCCCCCGCGAGCTCGGCGAGCGTCGCCGCGGCGGCGACGTCGATGTCGGGGCTGCCCGTCGCCTCGCGCAGGCGCGGCAGCGAGTCGAGCGCGAGCGTCAGGCGACGCAACCGCTCACGCTCCGCCGAGCACGCGGCGCAGCAGGTCCGCCAGCTCGTTCGCGTACTCGGTCACCCGGCGTTCATCCTCGCCTTCGACCATGATGCGCGCCTTCGATTCCGTTCCGCTGTAGCGGATGAGCACCCTGCCGCGCCCGTCGAGCGCCGCTTCGACGCGGCGCACCGCCTCGAGCACGCTCGGCAGGCTCTCGATCGGCCGCTTGTCCGCGACGCGCACGCTCAGCAGCACCTGCGGGTAGCGCTCGAAGCCGCTCGTCAGCTCCGAGAAGCGGCAGCCCTTGCGCTGGAGGATCGCGAGCGCCTGGAGCGCCGTGAGCAGACCATCGCCGGTGGTGTTGTGATCGAGAAAGACCGTGTGGCCGGATTGCTCGCCGCCGAGGTTGAAGCCGCCGCTGCGCATCGCCTCGACCACGTAGCGGTCGCCCACCTGCGTGCGCACGAGGCCCACGCCGCACTCTTCCAGCGCGCGCTCGAGACCGAGGTTGCTCATCACCGTGGCCACGACCTTGCCACCCCGCAGCGTGCCCCGCTGCGACATGTCGCGGCCGAACAGCGCGAGCAGCGCGTCGCCGTCGATCACGTTGCCCTTCTCACAGACGAGCACGGCGCGGTCCGCGTCGCCGTCGAGCGCGATCCCGACGTCGGCGCGCAGCTCGCGCACCTTCGCCGCCGTCTTTTCGGGGAACAGCGACCCGCAGCCGTCGTTGATGTTGCGTCCGTTCGGCTCCGTGCCGAGCAGGAAGACCTCGGCGCCGAGCTCGCGCAGCACCGTCGGCCCTACCTTGTAGGCGGCGCCATTCGCGCAATCGAGCACGACGCGCAGGCCGTCGAGGGAGAGGTCGGAGGCGAAGGTCTTCTTCAGGAAGACGACGTAGCGCCCCTCGGCATCGTCGATGCGGCGGGCGCGGCCGATCTCGTCGGCGCTCGCGCGCAGCGAGGGCAGCGCGCCCGACATGATCAGGTCCTCGATGCGATCCTCGATGGCGTCAGGAAGTTTATAGCCGTCGCTGCTGAAGAACTTGATGCCGTTGTCCTGATAGGGATTGTGGCTCGCCGAGATCATCACGCCGGCGTGGCAGCGCATGTCGTGCGACAAGAACGCCATGGCGGGCGTCGGCATCGGGCCCACCTGGAGCACGTCGACGCCCATCGAGCAGATGCCGGCGGCGAGCGCATCCTCGAAGAGGTAGCCCGAGAGCCGCGTGTCCTTGCCGATGATGATGCGGCGGCGCTCGCCGCCCTTGGATTGCAGCACGTGCGCGACGGCCTGCCCGAGCTGGAGCGCCATCTCGGCGGTCATCGGATCGGTGTTCGCCATGCCGCGCACACCGTCCGTCCCGAACAGCCGTCCCCGCTTACCCATCCGCCTCCTCCGCTAGCGCCGGCGCGGAGCCGCCGGCGGCGGCTCCGGCGGTGGCACCGGGTCGATCTGGAGCTTCACCTTGACGGATCCGCTCTCCTCCATCCAGACCCGGCCCGCCCCGAGCGAGAGTTTGACCTCGCGCTCCGTGGGCGCATCGAGCCCGCTCACATCGATCGTTTCGGTCACAACCTCGGACAACCGGAGCACGTCCGTACGGGCGCCCTGGAGCCATACACGAGGGGGATCCACCTCAACCGAGGTCAAAACGAAGCCCGGCGCCGGATCTCCCTCCAGATCCGCCCGCACCTTCACGGATTTCCGGCTGCGGCCTTCGAACTTCACCTCGATGCTCGCGGGCGAGCGGCTCACGATGCGCACGTTGCGCGGGAGCCGGCTCTCCACCGGGGTGAGGTCGACCTCGAAGACCGCAAGGCCAGGGTGCGCGTCCCCGACCGCGAGCGCGTACTCCAACTGCGCCGGATCGATGTCGCGCAGCGCCGCACGGCTCCCGAGCACCCGGATGTTCACGACGTCCGCGGACAGATCCGTCACCACCAGACGCTCGGGCAGATCATGGATCACGACCGGTATGTCGAAGCCCCGCTCGATCGAGGACGAGCCGTGAGCCATGCCCCAGAGCACGAGCGCGATCAGCACGGCCAGCAGCAGGTAGCGCAGCTCGAAGCGCGGTCCGGTCATGGGGCCCGCTAGCCCGCCGAGCCGGCGCGCACGCGCGGGGCGGCCTCGTCCTGGTTCGGCGCCGCCGCAGCACCCGCATCGGCCGGGGCCGACTCGACCAGCCGCGGCCCATCGAGCGCCTGACGCAGGTCGCGCCGCTCGCCCGAGAGCACTTCGGTGAGCACCACGCGCAGGCGCGGCGCGTCGAGGTCGCGGATCATTTCACCGGCGAGCACGACCGAGATCGTCGCCGTCTCCTCGGAGACGACGATCACGAGCGCGTCGGTCTCCTCCGTGATCCCCACCGCCGCGCGGTGGCGCGTGCCCACGCCCTCCGGCAGATCGCTGCGCAGCGTGAGCGGCAGGATGCAGCCCGCCTGCGAGATGCGGCCGTGCTGGATGATCACGGCGCCGTCGTGCAGCGGCGAATAGGGCAGGAACAGCGAGGTGAGCAGCTCCTTCGAGACCGCGGCGTCGATGGGGCTGCCGGCTTCGATCTGGTCGTCGAGGCTCGTCTCGCGCTCGAGCACGATCAGCGCACCGACGCGCTTCTGCGAGAGGATCTGCGCGGCGCGCACGACCTCCTCGAGCATCTGCGATTCCTGCTGGGGCGAGACGGCGGGGAAGAAGCCGCGGCCCACGCGCGCGAGCGCACGCCGGATGTCGTGCTGGAACAGCACGATGATGATCAGCACCGCCGACGACAGGAAGTTGTCGAGGATCAGGCGCAGCGTCACCAGCTGGAACATCTCCGCCGCCATCCAGGCGACGATCAGCACGATCAGCCCGAGCAGGATCTGAACCGCGCGCGTGCCGCGGATCAACAGCAGCAGCCAGTAGATCCCGAGCGTCACGAGCACGATGTCGAGCGTGTCGCGGACGGGATCGAAGCTGGCGCCGAGGTAGCCCCAGAGCTCGATCAGGAGCTGCCAGAGACGCTCGATCACGCCTGCGCCTCCCGGCGCGCCTCGCGCAGCGCGCGCCCGATCGCGACCGCGCGCACGGCGCCCTCGACGTCGTGGACGCGCACGGCGTCGGCGCCGGCAAACGCTGCAATCGCGCAGACCGCCAGCGTGGCGCGGTCGCGCTCGCCGACCGGGTCGCCGGTCAATGCTCCCAGGAAGGCCTTGCGCGAGGGCCCGATCAGCAGCGGCAAGCCGAAGCGCTCGCGTAGCTCGCCGAGCCGGGCGATCAGCTTCAGGTTGTCCTCGAGGCGCTTGCCGAAGCCGAGCCCCGGGTCGATGGCGAGCCGCTCGGCGGGGACGCCGGCCGCCCGCGCAGCGTCCACCGAAGCCGCGAGCTCGTCGCCCACCTCGCGCAGCACGTCCGTGAAGTGCGGGCTCGCCTGCATCGTCGCCGGCTCGCCGCGCAGATGGCCCAGAATCAGGGTGGCGCCGGCTTGCGCTGCCAACGTGGCGAGCGCGGGATCGTGCCGCAGACCCGACAC
The DNA here is from genome assembly GCA_963785985.1 of uncultured delta proteobacterium. Lineage (GTDB taxonomy): Bacteria > Myxococcota_A > UBA9160 > UBA9160 > SMWR01 > DATBRV01. The sequence goes on from CAWAXD010000012.1 coordinate 52,881, forward strand.
ATCATTGAGGATCGTCGCCCCCGCGTCGAGCGCGGCGCGGGCGACATCGGCCTTGCGGGTGTCGATCGAGATGGGCACGGCGAACCTTTTCGCGACGGCCTCGACCAAGGGAGCCGTGCGCGCGATTTCGATCTCGGGGGGAACCGGGTGCGAACCCGGGCGCGTCGACTCCCCCCCGACGTCGAGCACCCGCGCACCGGCGCGAACGAGCGCCGCCGCCACATCCAGCGCAGCCGACAGATCGAGCCGCGCCTCACCGTGCACGAAGCGACCTCCATCCGAGAACGAATCGGGGGTCGCATTCAGGATCCCGACGATCGTCACGCACTGGGCCGGGAAGATCGCCGTCGTCTGCACCGGGTCGACTCCTAGCCGGGAACGGGCTCCGGGTCGGGAAGCTTGTCGGGGGGGATCGGCTTCCGGGAACCCGCCTTGGCCCGCTCCGGCGGCGTCTCCTTCCTGACCGCGACCGGCGCCGGCAGCGGCGGCAGCGTGCGCCCCTCGATCAGGATCTTGAGCTCGGCGCCCTCGAGCGATTCGCGTTCGAGCAGTGCATCGGCGATGCGATCCAGCGCCGGGCGGTTCTCGGCGAGCATCTGCTTGGCTTCGTCGTACAGCGTGCGCAGGATCCGCGAGATCTCCTCGTCGACCTCCTGCATCTTTTTCTCGCTGTAGTCCTTGCGCGTGACGAAGTCGCGCCCGAGGAAGACGTCGGAATCGTTGTCGGCGAGCGACATCGGACCGACGCGATCGCTCATGCCGTAGCTGCACACCATGCGCCGCGCCGATTCCGTCGCCTGCTTGATGTCGTTCGCCGCCCCGGTCGAGAAGTGGCCGAAGACCAGCTCCTCGGCCGCGCGCCCGCCCATTGCGTGCTTGATGCGCGCGAGAATCTGGTCGCGGGTCAGCGTGTAGCGATCCTCCTCCGGCAGGGTCATGGTGACCCCGAGCGCCATGCCACGCGGGATGATCGTCACCTTGTGCACGGGATCCGCGCCGGGCGTGAGCATCGCCACGAGCGCGTGGCCGCCCTCGTGGTACGCCGTGGCCCGCCGGTCCTCGTCGCTCATGATCAGGCTCTTGCGCGCCGCGCCGAGCAGCACCTTGTCCTTGGCCTCTTCGAAATCGAGCATCGCGACCTTGTCGGCGTCGCGGCGCGCGGCGAGCAGCGCCGCCTCGTTCACGAGGTTCTGGAGATCCGCGCCCACGAAGCCCGGCGTGCCGCGTGCGAGCACGCCGAGATCGACGTCGTCGGCGAGCGCCACGCGGCGCGTGTGCACCTTGAGCACGGCGAGGCGTCCGCGCAGGTCCGGCCGCGGCACCACGACGCGGCGGTCGAAGCGGCCCGGGCGCAGCAGCGCGGGATCGAGCACGTCGGGGCGGTTGGTCGCCGCAATCAGGATCACGCCCTCGTTGCTCTCGAAGCCGTCCATCTCGACCAGCAGCTGGTTCAGCGTCTGCTCGCGCTCATCGTGCCCGCCGCCCAGACCGGCGCCGCGATGGCGGCCCACCGCGTCGATCTCGTCGATGAAGATGATGCACGGCGCGTTCTTCTTGCCTTGCAGGAAGAGATCGCGCACCCGCGAGGCGCCGACGCCGACGAACATCTCGACGAAATCCGAGCCCGAGATCGAGTAGAAGGGCACGTTGGCTTCGCCGGCCACCGCGCGCGCGAGCAGCGTCTTGCCCGTGCCCGGCGGGCCGACGAGCAACACGCCCTTGGGAATCCGCCCGCCCAGGCGCGTGAACTTCTTGGGCTCGCGCAGGAAGGCGATGATCTCCTCGAGCTCGAACTTCGACTCCTCGACACCTGCGACGTCTTCGAACGTCACCTGGTGCTGATTCTCGGTGAGCAGCCGCGCGCGCGACTTGCCGAAGCTCATCGCCTTGCCGCCGCCGGCCTGCATCTGGCGGATGAAGAACACCCACAGCCCGACGATCAGCAGCATCGGGAACCACATCATCAGCACCTGGCGCCAGAAGCTGCCCTCCGGCTTGGGCTGCGCGCGGATCTCGATGTTCTGGGAGCGCAGCTTCGCGAGCAGCTCCTCGCCCACGGTCGGCGCGAACGTGCTGAAATCGCTGCCATCGCCCAGCTGGCCGCTGATGTGGCCTTCCTCGATCAGCACGGACTGGACGTCGCCCGCTTCGACGCGGGCGAGGAATTCGCTGTAGGCGAGCTCGGGGGGCGGCGCCTCGCCCTGGCGCAGCATGGTGACGAGCAGGAGGATCATCACCAGGATGACCACCCAGAGCGCCATGTTCTTGTAGAACTGTTGGTTCATCCGCACCCTCGCAGCGGCGCGCCGATCCGCGGGAAGGTGCAGGCGGCTGCATCACCGCACGGCGAAAATCCCACGCTCGAAGGGCAGCTTAGCACGCGCTCTCGCGGTCCAACCCCCCGCTTTCGGGGGGCCCGAGGGGCCCCAGCCGGAAGCGCCCCCGCTCGCAGCACAAGACCCGACCGGCGGGCAGCTCGATGCGCGTTCCGCTGCGGCCCGTGCGCAGAAAGGCCAGCATGCGGGCGAGATGCGCGCGCGAAACCTCGCGCCCGATTCCGCAGCGCCGCAGCGCGGCCCGCGCGACGCGCCTCGCGAGCGCCTCGGGCAGCGCGCTCCAATCCTTCGTATCGATCCTGAGCCACGCGCCGTCCTCGCTGAAACGCGAGGCGGCCTCGCGCTCGACCTGTGCCGCGATCCAATCCGTGTCCCTTTGCTGTGCTTCGGCCAGTCCGGCGAGGGTCCTGAGCAGCTGCGCGTTGAATTCTTGCGCAAGGCCGGGGAGCCAATGCAGGCGCAGCCGATTTCTCGCGTAATCGGCCTTCGCGTTCGAGGCGTCTTCGCGCCAGACGAGCCCCTGCGCGGCGGCATACGCGGCGAGCTCGCGCCGGCTCACGTGAAGCAGGGGGCGCACGATCACCGCATCCGGCGAGCGCTCGGGGATGCCCGCCAGACCGTCGGGCCCGCTGCCGCGCAGTAGGCGCAGCAGCACCGTCTCGGCCTGATCGTCCGCCGTGTGGGCCGTCGCGATCCGCTCGGCTCCGAGCTCCGCCGCAAGCGCCCGCAGGGCCGCATAGCGGGCCTCGCGCGCGGCCTCCTGAAGGGTCGGACGCGAACGGCTCGAGCCCCCTTCGCGGCGCGGGCGCGGATCGGCGTGCGCGCTGCGCATCGGCACCCCGAGCGCGTCGGCGAGCGCGCGCACGGCCGCCTCGTCTGCATCGGAGGCCTCGCCGCGCAGACCGTGATTCACGTGCCCGACGCTCACCACGAGGCGGTGTCGGCGGGCCTGCGCGTGGAGCAGGTGCAACAGCGCAGTCGAGTCGAGTCCGCCCGAAACTGCCACCAGCACGCGCCGGCCCGCGAGCCCGAGCCGCTTCAGCGCCTGCGAAATCTCGCGATCGAGCATGCCGCGATCTTATATGCTGGGCGGCATGGCGGCGCGAAAGACACGGCGCAAGGCAGCCGAGCCCGCGAGCCTTGGCCTCACGGTCGAGCAGGTGACGGAAAGCCCGCCCGCGCGCGAGCTGGCCCCTCTCGAGCAGCGGGTGGAGGAGGCGGGGGGCGCGGTGCTCGCGCGCTACCGCGATCCGCTGGGCGGAAACTGGCTCACGCTCGCCGCCCTTCCGGTCGCCGCCGTCCGCCCGACGCCCTTCCAGCGCGATCTCTCCGAGCCCCACGTGAAGCGGCTCGAGGACGTGATCCGCCGCGTCGGGACCTTTCTCGATCCGATCGTCGCCATCCCGGCGCCGCGTGCGGAAGGCGAGCGCAAGGCGGCTCAGCCGCCGCGCAGCGAGCCGCAGGCGAGCGAAGTCCATTTCTGGACGCCGAACGGCTACCACCGACTCTCGGCGCTCGGGCGCATGGGCGTGCGCACGATCACGGCCCTGATCTCGCCCGACCCCGCCCTCGCCTACCGCATCCTCGCCCTGAACACCGAGAAGGCCCACACCACGCGCGAGCGCGCGCTCGAGGCGATGCGCATGGCTCGCGGTCTCGCGGAGATCGACCCGAAGCGACACGAGACCGAGTATGCGCTCGAGCTCGAGGACGGCTCGCTCGTGACGCTCGGCCTCGCCTACGAGGCGCGCCCGCGCCTGGCGGGAGGAGCCTATGCGCCGGCGCTCAAGGCCAGCGATGCGTTCCTCGAGGAGCCGATCGCCCGCGCGCTCGAACGCCGGCAAGCGCGGGCGCAGCGGCTGCTCGCGCTCGACGAGCGCGTCGCCGAGATCATCGAGTCGCTCAAGGCGCGCGGCTTCCAGAGCCCCTACCTGCGCAATTTCGTGGTGGCGCGCCTGCGCCCCTTCCGCCCGCGCGGCAAGCCCGCGCCCGAAGCCGACGCGCTGCTGGATCACATGGAGAAGGCCGCGGCCAAGTTCGACGCGGCGAAGATTCGCGAGGACCAGGTCGCGAGCGCCGCCGGCGGCGGCGAGGACTAGCAAGCGAAGCGCGCAGCGAGGCGAAGCCGAGCGAAGTCAACGAACCGGCTGGCTCAGGTCTTCAGCGCGCTCGCGGTTCCCAGCAGGACACGGCTGCCGTCGAGCTTCTCGACCCACACGTCGCAGTGCACCCGCTCGCGGGTCCCCTCGCGCACGCTCTCGCGCAGCTTTCCGTGCACGCGCACCGTCTCGTCCACCCACAGCACGTTCGTGAGCTTGAGCGAGAGCTTGCCGCCTTCGATGAAGCCCATGCCGAAGCTGTCCTGCATCAGCTGCGCGACAAAACACGTAGACATCATTCCCTGCACGACGATGTTCGGGAAGCCGAGCTTGCGCGCCTCCTCGCGGTCCGTGTGATAGTTCTTGCCCGGCCCCGAGAACATCCAACAGCGCCGCGCATCGACCTTCTTCTCGAGCGTCGGGAGATCCGGTCCGGTAGCGGTCGGGAAGGGAGCCCGCGGCTCCTTCTGCTGCGCGCTCTTCTCGTCCACCACGAAGCCGGCCTCGGCCTGGCGCTCGCGCGGGGGCAGGAACGACTGATACGTGCGACCCCGCACGGCGAGCCGGCCGTCGCTCGCGAGCATGCAATCCGTCTCGTTCACGACGTAGTCGCGCCCGCGCTTGCTGTAGCGGTCGATGATCGTCGAGCGCGTGCGCAGCTTCGCGCCGATCGGAATCGCCGCGAACAGCTCCCAGTCCTGCTGGGCGTGGAGATTTCCGAACAGGTTCTTGAGATACCAATCGCCGAGGTGCTTGTAGCACTCGGAGTGGTGCAGGAGCGGCGGGGCCACCCGCGCCCACAGCGGGTTGTGATCCTCGAGCGCCTCGGCGTAGAAGGCCACCGCTTCCGGGGTGACCGCATACTCGTTCGACCCGCAGTGCCGGCCCACCGTCGCCGGCTCGCCTTTCAGGTTCACGCCCGTCTCCTGTCGTCTCTGCGCGTGTACCATCCCACGGCGCATGCGTTCCGTCCAGCACAACACCGCGAGCCGGCTCGTCGCTCACCGCGACGCCCGCGGGACGCAGCTCGCCCTCGTCGACGAGGATCGGCGGCTCGATTACCGGGCGCTCGACGACCGCATCGCCCGCTGCGCGGCGCTGCTGGCCGCGAACGGGATCGAGCGCGGCGAGCGCGTGGCGCTCGTGCTCGGCAATCGCACGGCCTACCTCGAGACGGTGCTGGCGGCGGCCCGGCTGGCGGCGATCGCGACCCCCCTGAACGCGCGGCTCACCGCACCCGAGCTGCACGCGCTGCTCGCCGACGCAACGCCGCGGGTGCTGATCCACGAAGACGACGACGCGGCGCGCATCGAAGCGGCATGCCGCGATCTCCCGGCCCCCCCTGCGGTGCGCATCGCCTGCGGCGGAAACGCGAGCCCCTACGAGCGCGATCTCGCGCGGGCCGCACCGCGTCACGCGATGGAGCCCGTCAGCCCCGACGACCCGATGCTGCTGATGTACACCTCGGGCACCACGGGCACGCCCAAGGGCGCGCTGCTCCCGCACCGCAAGACGCTCTACAACAGCCTCAACGCCGAGGTCTTCTTCTCGCTCACCGACAAAGACCGCGTGCTCGTGAGCCTCCCGCTGTTTCACTCCTTCGGGCTCAAGATCCTGGCGCTCCCCGCGCTCCACGCCGGCGCGAGCGTCTTCCTGCACGCGCACTTCGATCCCGTGCGCACGTGGCGCAGCGTCGCCGCAGAGCGCATCACCTTCTTCGGCGCGGTGCCGACCCAGCTCGTCGCCCTGCGCGAGGCGCTCGAGGCGCCAGGCGCGGAGCCCTTCGATCTGAGCTCGCTGCGCTTCGTCTTCGGCGCCGGCGCCGCCGTGCCCGTGGATCTGATCCGCGCCTTCGAGCGGCACGGCCTGGTGCTCCAACAGGGCTTCGGCCAGACGGAGACTTCGATCCTGTGCTGCCTCGATGCGCGCGACGCCGTGCGCAAGGCCGGCAGCGTCGGACGCCCCGTGAAGCACGCCGAGGTGCGCGTGGTGACCCTCGCGAGTGTCGAGCGCGAGCCGTCGGATTGGGTGGATGCCGCGGATGGCGAGACCGGCGAGATCGTGGTGCGCGGGCCGATCACGATGCTCGGCTACTGGCAGAGGCCCGAGGCCACGGCGCAAACCATCCGCGGCGACTGGCTGCGCACGGGCGACCTCGCGACCCGCGACGACGAGGGCTTCCTCACGCTCGTCGGCCGCGCGCGGCACATGTACATCTCCGGCGGCGAGAACGTCTATCCCGCCGAGATCGAGCGCGTCTATGCCGAGCACCCGGCCGTGCGAGAGATCGCGGTGGTGGGCGTCCCGGATCCGAAGTGGGGAGAGATCGGCTGGGCCTACGTCGTGCCTGCGCGCGGCGCGCGGATCGACGCCGAAGCGCTGCGCGCCTGGGGCAGCGAGCGCCTCGCGCGCTTCAAGCTCCCGAAACGTTTCGTGGAGGTGTCCGAGCTGCCGCGCACCGAGACCGGCAAGGTGCAGAAGCACCGGCTCGCGGAAGGGCCCGGGACGTAGCGGTGGTTGGACTCGAACCAACGACCTACGGCTTATGAAGCCGCCGCTCTAACCAGCTGAGCTACACCGCCCGATCCGGAGCGTGCGATCGTGAAACGATCGCCGCGAGCAGACTCTAGCCGCAGCCCCCGCCGCTCGGCTAGCGCGCGTTCGAGCCCGCGACTAGCGCGGCGCACCCGGCTTGGCGGGAGGAGCCTTCGGCGCGCCCCCCGCGGCGGCCGCCTCGGCGCGCTTCTCGGCCTGCGTGAAGACGCTGCGTTCGAGCCGGTCCACGCGTTGGCGCAGCTCGTCGATCTGGCCCGAATTGGAGGGCGGCTCGGCACCGGCCGCGACCGGTCCGCTCTGCCCTCCGTTGGTCATGTAGCGCGCGATCTTCGACGCGAGATCGTCGAGCTTGGGGATGATCTCGCCGAGCGTGCCGGACTGCACGAAGATCCGCCGCGCTTGCGCGTCGGTCGGGCCGTTCACAGCGGCGCACTGCACATCGAGGCTCGCGCCGGCGCCGAACTGCGTGAAGGCGCCGAACACGACGTAATCCACGCCTGCCGCCTTGCCCGCCTCGATCGCCTTTGCGACCTGCGAGGTGGCCACGGGCTCGCCGGGCACCAGCACCACCGTGACGTTCCCCGTCTGCTCGAGCCGCGCCGAGATCATCTCGGCGAGCCCGGTGGAGAGGTAGGCCGTGCCTTCATCCGCGCTGTGCACCGCGATCGGAAGCAGCGCTGCGCGCACGGGAGCTGCGACGGCGGCGCTCGTCGAAACGAGCAGACTCGCCCCTCCCAGCAGGAGGCCGAGGTATCGCCACTTCACGAGACGTTCTCCCGGGGGTGTGGGACAGGGGCTGAAGACTTCGTCAGCCCGCGAGAGGGGTACCAGCCGGATTCCGGTGGGTCAAGCAACCGGGTCGAACGCCTGCTCGACGGCACGGCCCTCGAGCGGCAGACGAATGCAGAAGGTCGCGCCGTCGCCCGGCCGGCTGCGGACCTCGATCGAGCCGCCGTGATCGTCGACCACGCGATGGCAGATCATCAGCCCCAGGCCCGAGCCCTGATCCGGCCCTTTGGTCGTGAAGAACGGATCGAAGATCTGCGCGAGGTGCTCCTCGGGGATGCCCGCGCCCTGGTCCGTCACCTCGATGCAGACCGAATCTCCCGAGGGGTGCGGATACGTGCGGACGCGCACCTCGCCGCCCTCGGGCGAGGCGTGGATGGCGTTCAGCAACAGATTCAGCAGCACCTGGTGCAGGCGATCGCGCACCACCATCACCTTCGGCGTATCGGAATCGCGCTCGACCTTCAGCGTGAGGTTGCCTTTGCGCGTCTCGGGCTGGAGCAGCCTGACGACCTCCTGCGCGAGCTCGCCGAGATCCGTGGCCTCGAGTGGCGTGGCCGGCTCGCTGGCGCGGCCGAGCCGGCGCATCGTATCGACGAGCCGCCGGATGCGATCGACCTCGCGCGCCGCGAGCGCGTGATAGTCCGTCCAGAACTCCGTGTCGTTCTCGTTGCGCTTGCCAGGCGCCATGCTGAGGAACGTGTGGATCGAGACCAGCGGGTTGTTGATCTCGTGCGCCAGGCCCGCCGCGAGCGTGCCGAGCGTGCCCAGGCGATCCGCGCGGATCACCTGCTCGCGCGTGCGGCGCAGGTCGTCGACCAGCCGCGCGTTCTCGATCGCGATCACGGCCTGATTGCCGAGGCCCTCGAGCAGCGTCTGATCGTCGCCGCTGAAGTGCGTGCCGCCGCGCCGATTGTCGATCGCGAGCGCGGCGATCGTGCCCTTCTTCCCAATCAGCGGAACCACCAGGATCTCGTCCGCGGCGACCTCCGTCACCCAGCGGCGAACGGGCCCCTCGAGCTCGAGCAGGCGACTGGCGGAGAGGATCTGCACCTCGCCCTCGCGCAGGCGCTTCAGGAAGGCGGGCGCGTTGTGGCGCGTGAGCTTCAGATCGCGCAGCGACTCGCTCGCGGCGCTGTTCGCGGGCGCGAAGCGTCCCCACGAGAGCACCTCTTCGCGCGCGTCGAAGAACAGGATGCCGGCGGCGTCGTAGCCGAGATCGTCGATCACCGTCGAGAGCAGCAGATCGAGCAGCGGCTCGAACGCGAGCTCTTGCGTGATCGAGCGTGAAACGCGGTTGAGCAGCGAGAGCTCGCGCACCAGCTGATCGCGCTCGCGATCGAGGGCATACATCTCGATGCCGCGCCGCAGGTTGATGCGCATGTCCTCCGGCGTCCACGGCTTCGGGATGAAACGGTAGATCGAGCCGTCGTTGATCGCGCTCGAGAGCGTCTCGGCGTCGCCGTAGGCCGTCACCAGGAAGCGGACCGTCTTCGGGTCGAGATGATTCACGCGCGCGAGCAGCTCGATGCCAGTCATGCCCGGCATGCGGTGATCGGAGAGCACGAGCGCCACGGGCTTCGTGTTGATCAGCTCGAGCGCGCGCTCGCCGTTGTTCGCGGTGAGGATCGCGAACTCGCGGCGGAACGTGAGCTCGAAGATCCGCAGATTCTCCGGCTCGTCGTCGACGTACAGGACCGGGAACTCGCGGTAATCGAGCAGCCGATCAGGCCTGGGTCTCACGCTCTCGTTCCCCCACCGGCAACCGGACGGTGAAGGTCGTGCCGCGCCCCGGCGCCGACTCCACCTCGAGCGAGCCGCCGTGATCGATCACGATGCGGCGGCTGATCGAAAGCCCCAGGCCCGTCCCCTTGCCGGCTTCCTTCGTGGAGTAGAACGGCTCGAAGAGCTTCGCGTGCAGCTCGGGGGCGATTCCCGGGCCGTCGTCCGCGACCCGCACGACGACCCAAGCCCCGTCCGCGACGGCGCTCAACGAGACGGTCCCTCCCTGGCCCTCGAGTACTTCGGCCGCATTCTTGAGCAGGTTGAGGAAAACCTGGTTCAGGGCCCGGGCGTCCCCGGTGAGCAGCGGGAGGTTCTCTGCGATCTCGACCCGCAGCTCCACCCGGGCCTCCCGCAGCGCGTGCCGCACGAGCTGGAGGGTCGATTCGAGCCCCCGCTGGAGGTTCACCTCGCCCCGCTTCGCCGCCCCGGGAGACGCGAAATCCCGCAGATCGGCGACCAGCCGGTGGGTGCGCTCGAGGCCTTCGGTGACGATGCCGACGAGCTCGCCGAGCGATCCCACGAGCTCGTCGAAGCCGACCTCGTTCTCGAGCTTCTTCAGCTCGCGCGCCTGCGCCGGGAGCTTCGCGGCATCGTCCCACTCGAGCTCGGCGAACCGGCCGGTGACGCGGCGGATATCGTCCACATACGAGCGCAACGTCTTCAGCGCGTTGGTCGCGAAGTTGACCGGGTTGTTCACCTCGTGCGCGACGCCGGCCGCGAGCTCACCCACGGCGGCGAGCCTTTCCGACTGCACGAGCTGAACGCCGGCTTCCTTGAGCTCCTCGAGCGTGCTCTCGAGCTCGTGGTTCGTGCTCTCGAGCAGCGCATTGCGGATCGCGAGCTCCGCCTGCAGGCGCCGCAGCCGCACGAGCGAGCGCACACGCGCGAGCAGCTCGCGCGGATGGAAGGGCTTCGTCACGTAATCGTCCGCCCCGAGCTCGAGACCCTCGATTTTCATCTCGCGCTCGGCCTTCGACGTGACGAGCACGACCGGAATCGCGCGCGTCGCGGGATCGGTCTTCAGCGCCTTGCACAGCTCGGTGCCGGACATCTCGGGCATCATCACATCGGTGAGCACGAGATCGGGGTGCCTTGCGCGCGCGGCCTCGAGCCCTTCGCGGCCGTTGCGCGCTGAACGGACGCGATATTCCCGGCCGACGAGATCGACGAGCAGCCGCCGCATGTCGGCGTTGTCCTCGACCACGAGCACCTCGGGCGCATCCGCCGCGACGGGGCCCAGCGTGCGCGGCGCCAGCTCGGCCGGACTCGCCTCGGACTCGGTGCGCTCCACCGTCCGCTGCATCTCCGCCATGCGCAGCGCTTCTTCCTGCTCCGGTGAATCGAACTCGATCTCCCCTTCCATCGCCGCGAGCGTGTTCCCGAGCGTCGCCGTGCGGCCCGAGGACGTCTCGAGCAATTGCTCCTGCTCCTCGGAATCGAGCTCGCCCGCCGGCAGCGTCACGTGAAAGCTCGACCCGTGCCCCACCCCCTGGCTCTCGGCCCAGACGCGCCCCCCGTGCAACTCGACGAGCTCCTTGACCAGCGCGAGCCCGATTCCAGTGCCTTCGTGCCGCCGGGTATTCGAAGAGTCCACCTGCGCAAAGCGATCGAAGATCCGCTCGAGCTGATCCGGAGGCAGTCCCACGCCCGTGTCGGCCACGATCAACTCGATTCCACCCCCCTCGACCGCCTTCCCCCGCACCTCGATCCGGCCGCCGCGCTCGGTGAACTTGAGAGAGTTTCCGACGAGGTTGACGATCACCTTCTCGAGGGCGTCCTGGTCGAGGTTCATGGTGGGGAGGGATTCGAAGCCACGGGTTTCCAGGGCGACGCCTTTCCGGTCGGCTAACGGCCGCGCGCCGTCTATCAGATCCTCGACCGCGGCCGCTACCCGCGTGGGGCGTCGCCGAATCGCGAGTTGCTTGCCTTCGATTTTTGCCAGGTCGAGCAGGTTGTTGATTAGTTTGAGCAAACGCAACGAGTTGCTGTGCATCGTCCGCAGGTAGCTACGATGAACCTCCGACAACGCACCGAACTCCCCACCAAGCATCGCCTCCAGCGGCGCGAGCATCAGCGTCAGCGGTGTGCGAAGCTCGTGGTGTACGTTGGCGGTGAAGCGAGCCTTCTCACGATCAAGTGTTCGAAGCTCGTCCCGAGCGCGCTCGAGTTCGCGGCGCCTCAAAAAGTCCGCAAAGCGAAGTCTGTCCAGAAGAAAGCAGCTAGTCACGCACTCGAATGCAGCCGCGCCAAGGAAAAATAGGTGAAGGCTGAACTTGGACCACTGCGCAGGCTCTGGTGCCAGCGCCGGCATCGAGCCATAGCTGCCAAATAGGATTAGGACGATCAGCCCGGCTTGTCGGGCGGAGAGCGGAACTAAGACTGGGATACCGACGAACAGCAGTACAAGTCCAGTGTAGTAGCCGCTGTTCGCCCCCCCACTCCCGAAGATCACCGCAAGCAACATGGCACCGCCCGCCAATGCCGTGCCAAACGTCGAACTTACCGGGCGCGTATAACTCGTCCGAAAAAGAACGAGCCCTAGGTACGCGTTGAGTGTCAGTCGAATGATGAGAAATCGAGCCGCTAATTCCGGGAAAATCAGGAAGTCGGTTGCGATAAACGCGGTCTGAATGACGAGTAAGACGAACGCCGCTGTACGCAACGATCGCCCCATCTTTTCGCGTTCGACTTCACTCCGGTACGCTCGCCAGAGTTCTTTCTCCGGCAACACCTTTTCCATATCACTGGAATCGGTGAATTCGCCAGGACACTTGAGGATGTCCACCAATGAGCCACCGAAGCTCCGTGATTCCAAGTTGTGACGGCGCTCGTTGACCTGGCGGCAAGCCTCAGCTGCGTTCAGCAACCTGCAGCAGAGCCGGTAGGAGCGTGGCGTTGGACGCAATTCCAACAAGCATTACGCCCGCAGTAAGGATTCCAAGATTTCGAGTAAACACGAAATCCGATGCTCCGAGAACGAGGAATCCTATAGCAACCGCGGTCGTCGTGAATGTCAGCGCGGGTAAGACGCGGGACATCGCACCACCGAGGGCGCCCTCACTCGTGCGCCCGAGGTTGCGCTCCGCGTAATACGCGTGAAGAAAGTGAATTGTCTCGTCCACCGCGATTCCGACCGCGAGTGTGCCAACTAGAACAGTTCCAGCATCGAGCGGGATCTGCAATAGGCCGATGACCCCAAACGCACCCGCTACCGGAACAAGGTTCGGTATCATCGCAATCACCACGACTCGTAGTCGCCGAAACACAACCAGAAGAACCAATGAGATCGTCGCTACATCCCATCCTAAACCTTGCAGTTGACCGAAGGCGATCTCATGCTGTGCTCGAGCGAACTCGTACATGATTCCGGTCGTCCTCGCCTCAAACCCTTCGATGCCATTCTCCTTCCACCACTGCTGAACTTCGTCTGCGATTGCAAGTAGATGTTCAGAGCCATTGTTGTTTGCTCGAATCAGAATATTCGAAGCGTGGTGTGACGAATCGAGTACATCGCCGAGTTGCTCGACGGAGTCCAGCAACAGAAGGTACTGCGCGATCTCTCCTGCTTTCGCTGGAAGCGGTTGAGCGCGATCCCCAAGGAATCCTCCATGCAGCTGCCTCAACGGATCAGCAACTGATAGAACCTTCCCGACGTCGGGCAATTTCGCGATGTGCGATGCGAGTGCATCGATCGCGGCGAGTGACTCTGAACTAGTTACATCGCGCCCGGCTGCACCTGAAATGACTACATTGAGCGGGCTGATCCCTGACAAACGCGAGCGAATGTCTTCATAGTCCGATCGCACGACGCCTCCCCTCGGAAACCAGAGGGTGACATCGGTCTCAACATTAAGTCGCGTCACCCCAACCGCGAGGCACGCGAGAACTAGACCCCAACCTGCAATCACCATGCGGGATCGGCGCATAGCAAGCTGAACGAGAGCCGGAACTGCCACCCGGCAAATCCATCCGTCGCGCGCGCTCCCCATAGTACGCGGCCCACTGAGTGCAAGCGTTGCGGTGCCAGCCGTCACAACGACTGCAAAGAGAAGAAAGCACCCGAGTGCGCCATAGCCACCGACTTCTCGCACAGCGTCGATCGGCACGACTGCCGTTGCAGCGAACCCGATTGCAGTTGTAAGGCCAGCGAGCGCTAGCGGCCGCGCAACCTCGAGGGCGTGCGCGTAGAGGTCTTCTGCCGACGTTGCGTCTCCGGCTTCTGAGACGAAATGAATCGAATACGCACATCCAATGGCGAGTAGTACCGATGGAAGAATCATCGTCGCGATTGTGAGTGGAACATCGAGAAACCCCATCGTACCCACCACCATCAGCGTTCCCAGGCCGCTTGCTCCAAGCGAGATGAGCACAGGGAGAAACGATCGGAAGATGAGCCACTGCAGTAGCGCCATGAGGACCACAGTGGCAGGCACGAACACGGCGATTTCGCGCGCGGTACGCTGGCTCGTCTCGACTCGAAATACCGGCACGCCAGAAATTCGCGCGCCTGCGCCCTCCGCCGCTTCGCGTACACCTGTTAGTAGGCGACGAGATTCGGCTGGCTCAAGAGTCTCTGGCAAAATATTGATCGCCATCGTGCGACCGTCTTCCGAAAGGAGAGCTCGTGCCGAAAGTCGATCTCCCTTGAGATCAGCTTCATCCGCAATCCGCACCGCTGTCTCGCCCGGGACTTCATATCGGATCGCTGGACTTAGATCGACGGTGCCGTCTGGCCTGCTCCTAATCAGCGGGACGCTTGTAAGGCTGTCAACCCTCCGAACGCCGGGAAGCTCCTCAAAACGGCTCGTCAACTGACCAATGACTTCTCCAACTGAAGTGTCGCCAAAGCCGCGCGCCGGGAGCGCTACTACTATGAACTCGTCTGACCCAAAGTTCTTCTCGCTGGCTTTGTAGAACTGCCAGGCCTCGCTTGAACGGTCGAGGACGCTTTCGGTAGTAGTCTCAATCCGGAGATTCGCAATCCCGGGAGCGAAGACGAGTCCGCTGAACAGCCAGAAGATCAGTATAAGACGAGGTCGTCGCACCGAGAGCGCGACCAATACGGGCAGTATTCCCTTGTTTCTACCGGTCGCAATCATGCGACGCGAACACTCGAAAGAGACTCGGGCCTGCGCAAGGGCTACGGCCGACGCCCAGAAGCTATGACAGCCTGCGGGGGTACCCCGAAGGACGAGGAGGTCACCACCTCGATGAATCCTGAGCGCCGCATGAGGTCGGCTAGCTCCGCCTCATCCCAGAACTGGAACACTCCTGCTTCCTCAAGATCTAGAAGGCGGGCGGCATCGTTCAAGAAATCACGCGCAGATTCCTCTAGCCGTTCCTGATCAGCAGCATGTTCACGAATAGAAAGTTTACCATTCTGAAGCGCTCGATACCCATCACGAAAGATCTTCGAAACGTCAGCATCGCGCCGCAGGCTTGAAATCACTACACAGCCGTTGGGCCTAACGACTCGGCGAATTTCGCGAAGGAGACCAGCCGGATCGCTCACGTAGCTAAGAACCAGTGATGCGAGAAGTGCGTCGTAGCTTGCCGACTTCGCTGGAATTGTGCAGCGCCCTCGATCAGCGCTCAGGTCACAAGCCACAAATCTCACTTTGGCGTGGGCTCTACTGAAATTCGCAGCCTCTACCGCTCGCGTTCGTCGCAAGGCCTCCCGAACAAAATCATACTCGTCGACACGTAAACCATGCGGTGTATCAGGATCGCAAGCGAGGTGCTGAACAAAAGAACCTGTCCCCGATCCCAGGTCTGCCACACGAATGCCTTCGCTTAGCGCCAGCGAGCCCACCTGCTGCCGCATGAAATCTCGATAGGCGTCGGTCCCAGTCATTAATTCGATTCCTAGCCCTGACTCGCCTCGGCCAAGGAGGTACTGCCTCCAAAATGACTTTAGTTCTGGAGTCGGCGAGGGAAGCCGTGCGCGCTCTGCCTTACGATGAAGTTTTAGCTGCTTAAGATCCGGTAGGGAGGGGCGTAGACTCTTCCCAAGAACCAGCCTCGAAATTTCCTGGGAAATCAACTGAAACACATCCAGCGCTTCCCAGCTCGTGCGAAGCTGGTGACCAGTTGGCACTTCAAGCAACCTTCGATTCGTCTGATCACCTGCGGAAAGAATTGTCCGGACACGCTCTAGATCCATCCATGCGTCATGCCGCCCGTGAATCCACGTGATGGGCACGCGGATGCCTCGCATGTCCTCAATCGCCTCTTCGAGAAATGCCATTCGATTCGATAAGGCGTCACGCCCTGCATGGTCGATATCGACCAAGACGCCCAAGACCTCCTGAGCTCCAAACTCAACCCCTCGTTCCACGCCACCAACGTAGTCAACTCCACCTGAGATAACCCGCATCATCGATTGCAAATCTGACGCGCCGACAACACAGATCCAACCGTTGATCCGCCGTTGAGTATCGATTGCAATTGCGCGTCGACCGTCCAGCGATGCTGCACTGAATGTCACCAGAATCGTCTTCGAGGGTCGGTACCGCGGGCTGCGCTCAAGGAAGTCGAGCGTCGCGTGAATGTCGCTTACGCCTTGTGAAAACGTGAACCGCAAGTGCTCGGCACCCGGACGCCGACATTCCGGATCGTTGTGCGACTCTCCGCGCTTCCGAATGCCATCCAAGCGCACGACGGTAATTGGTTGGTTGGCGACCCTAAAAGTCTCTACGATCGTCAGTGCAAGCGGCAACAAAGTTTCTTTCGTTCGTCCCCATGCTGGCGGAATTACAACAACAGGCGCCCCAGCTTGATCACCCCACGAATTCGCGAGCGCTCGAATGTGCTCACCCGAAGGATTCTCGAAGTCTAGTTGAATTACCTCGGGCAATCGCTCGGAACGTCGTCGCAAAAATGCTCCTGCGCCTTCTACTCGATTACCCGCTGAATCTGTGAGAACTCGCAGCCTTTGTCTCAGGGCTGCGAGGCGCGTCGTGACACGAGTGTGACGTCGCTGTTCAATCGCGATAGGTGGTTGCAACGTCTCCACTGTGTTGAGCAGGCCGAGCCTGACCCAGCCTGGCCTTCCGACGGCAGGCGCCATGTTTCGAATCTGACCAACAAAAGCCTGCGAAGCTGAACCATGCTTGCCAATGTGCAAAACCAATTGACCGCTAAGCTGATTCGACATCTCGGCGGGCACCAACACTCCAGCGCCACTGGGAGAGACATCAGCAAGCTCTCCCACCGTTTCGATTCCCGCCGAAGTGACCACGCGCAGCCGCGATTCCTCGAACGATTTATGGGACGTCATCCGGAGTCGCGCGCGGCGTTCGGATTGATATAGAGAGGCAGGAATCGCCAATTTTAGGAGGTCATTTTCGAGATCCCCAATTCGCAGCGCGGTGAAGAAGTATGGAATCCCATCCAATTCCATGTTGAGCCGGATCATTCTGCTTGGGTGGCGATCAAAGCCGCGCGTCTTGAGCTGAATTGTTCCGCTAGCGAGATTCCGAATAACTGCAGTCTCGGGCAGGACGCGCATGTTCATTCCGCGCCAAAGTACAGCCTGTTCAGTCCAAGCCCGTGTAAGTATTTCGCTGACCTTGCTGGAATCCGAGATCACGCGAGGGTGAAGAAGCGCGAGGTGTTCCGCGGTTATCGGATCAGATCGGTCAAACACCGCTCACCTCTCGTTCTGCGTGAATCTCGGAGTCGAGTCCGCAACGCCGAGTTAATTCCGCGCGATCGCTGCGACCGAGGCATTCTATTTTCGAATCGCATGCGAATGCAAGCTCCCCGGCGCTGAACCCGTTGCAGTCGGATTGCGGCGGAGGCGAAACAGTCGATCGGATCAGACTTTATTCCGAACGAGCGCGGTGATTGCTCAAGCGGCCGGACGTGCCAATTTGACGCACGCGCCCGCAAATTGGTCAAATGACTAACCGCCGAAACGTCAAGAGGACCGTATTCCCACTACGGCTGACCGAGCGCTTGCAAGCTTCCGCGTGAGATTCGGCATTCCCACCGAACGCGCAATGTCAATTGCACGCTTCGACAGGATCGCTGAGAGTCGGATGTCGGCCTTTCTTCCTCTCGCTGAGAGGCATCGACTGTAGTCGTGGATCGCGTGGGCTAACCAAGGCAGCGAACCGACGCTTTCTTCGAGTCGAATAGCCGCTTCGAAGTGCTCGCCAGCCAGAGTCCACTGTTGAAGCATGCCTGCAAGCGCCGCGAGGCGCCGCATAATTGAGCCAAAGTTCGCAACTCCAAATCCAATCACGCAGAACTGATTTCTTCCTGGGTAAAGCTGCTGATAGAGGATCTCCGCTCTCTGCTTGTCTTGTAGCCAGCAGCAGAGGTCCGCAGCGAGACAAGCAGAGATCGACCACTGTTCGTTTCGCGGAATCGAAGCGAACTCACCTTCTGCTAGCAGTTCAAATTGGCTGCTGGCCTCGCCTATGCGGCCAGCCTCGAAATACATGGCGGCTCTTGAGAAGCGCCATGCCGGGATTAGTGGGTACCGATGAACGTACTGATCCGCGAAGGGAAGGATCTCTAGCGCTCTCCCCTGCTCCCATAGCTGGATCGCAGCGTGGACGCCGAAGCTGTTGACTGAATTGACATCATGGATTCGTGCGCCGATTGAAAGCAGCTGCTGAGCATGCACGGCGGCCTCGGAGAACTTGCCTTGCATGAGTGCTCTTGCGGCCCGAAAACTATGCGTATACCAAAGCGATTGCGGCTGATTTAGAGCTTCTGCGATTTCGGTGTAACGCTGGATATCGCAATCAACCGCCGCGATCTGCCCTAATTCGAGCCCAGCAGTGATCCGAAACAGTAAATGCATCAGTATTAGTTCTGTGTCCTTCGATTGACCTGCGAGGGCACCCATCTTGCCGATCAGCGCAACGCGTTCCTCAAGGCGTTCCGGCCCCCAGAGCAGGCCGTGTTTCGCGCCAAGTGCATATGCAAGAGTCCCCGCACCGCCATCCCGCTCGGCCATCTCGATTGCTTCACTCGTCAGCGCGGATCGGTGAGCTTCAGCACCGGACCACCCGTGCGCCATTGCGAGGCGAGCAAGGAGTTGGGCACGTAGCGAACTATCCTTCGGGCCAAGTGCCGCTATCGCGTCCTCAAGCAAACTCACGAGCACTGAATCAAAGACCCCAGTCTCAATCGTAAAAAACCCTGGTGCGAGGCGCAGCGCGGCGCGCGCGAGGAGATCCGGGTGGTTGGCACGCTTTGCCAATGTTGCGGCGTCATATAGAGCTTGTCGTGCGCGATCGCGCTCGCCGGCATGCATCTCGACTTCGCCAAGATCAAGTAGAAGTTCGCAACGCTCTTTGAGCTTCCCCGGTCCGGCTTCCTCAAGAATCTTGAGCGCGCCTCGGTAGTGACGGGCCGCGTCCTCGTATGCGAGGCACTTGCTTGCCCACTCTCCCGCGCGAACGGCATATCGAATGGCGGGTTCGGTGCCGCACTCGTGCACGGCCTCGAGATAGTGATATGCAAGTTCCGCCGAATGCAAACCAAGGTCATCGGCGAAGAGCCGTTCGAGGGACTTGGCGATCTTTTCATGGAGGACGCTGCGCTCCGAAGTCCCTATTCCCTCGTATATGCTGTCGCGGAGCAGAACGTGGGCGAACCGGAAATGCCCGATTCGATCGGATGCGACGACCATACGAGCATCGAGAGCGGCTCCTAGCGCTGCTAGAACCCGTGAGGGCGGTAATTCCAGCACTTCAGCGATGATCGAAGCCGAGAATTCACGCCCCGCGGTGGCGGCGACGCGCAGCGAATGGCGAGAATCGTGCGGGAGCCCGTCGATCTGCCGAGCGATGGCTTCACGAACTCCGCCTGGGAACAATCCGGCGATCCCCCTTTCTCCGGCAATCGCTATACCGCTCCCTTCCGCTTCGAGCAGATGAACCAGCTGCGAGAGAAAAAAAGGATTCCCGCCCGATTGCTCGTGAAGTTTCTGAGCGATCGAACTCTGTGTCGAACTGCTCAATGCAGAGGTCGACACGAACTCCGCGACTTCCGACGCCGAAAGCCCGTGGAGCTGGATTGCTCGAGTGGGCTCCTGCCTCGCGAGCTCTGAAATGATTTCGAGCCGAGGCGGATCGCGCTGGGCTTCGACATCACGGTAGGCCACGAGGATGAGGACTTTCGCATCACGGAGCTCACGGCATACGAAGGCGACGAGCTGGAGCGAAGCAGGATCAGCGCGGTGCAGATCGTCGAGGACGACGAGGAGAGGCCGCTCGGACCCGGCTCGTTGCAACAGTTGAGTCACCGTGTCGAATAGTCGAAAGCGCGCGGGCTCGGGCTCCAGCGGCGGCGGCGCATCGAGGCCGGGGAAAAGGCTGGCTACCTCGGGGACCATCTGAGCGAGAACCGGTGCGAGACGACGAATATGCCTCTCGCGGGCAACGGTATCCGTCTGCTCTAGAAGGCTCCGCACGACCTGGATCCAGGGCCAGAACGCCGGCGCTCCCTCGCCTTCGCGACACCGTCCCACGAGAACCGTCGCGTCGCGGGCGCGCGCGCGAATCGAAAATTCCTCCGCGGTGCGGGTCTTTCCGATCCCTGCCTCGCCAGCGAGGAGGACGGTTTGAGGAAGTCCGCTGCCTGCCCGGTCGAAGGCTGCCATCAGTACGGCCATTTCGCTTCCGCGGCCCACAAAAGCCGACCGACTCGAACTGGTGGGCCCCGATCCCTTCGATCCGCTGGAGGCCGGGACGCTGTGCGGAATCGTCTCTCTCACCTCCGCTACGAACCGATACCCCCTCCCCCGCACGTTCGCGACGTGCCGACCCGAATCGGCTTCGTCGCCGAGCGCCTTGCGAAGTCCAAGAACCGCGGTTGGAACCGCTGATGTGCTCAGGGCCTGGGCCTGCCAGACCTTCTCGACGAGTTCACGCTTGGAGACCACGCGTTCACGGTGGCGGATCAGGTAGAGCAGGACATCGAAGCTCTTCGCCGGGATCTCGACGCGCGTCCCAGCTCGGCGGAGCTCGAATCGATCGGGGTCTGCCTCGAACTCGCCGAACGCGAGAACGCCCATTCTCACCCCCGCGACTGCAGGCGCCCGGCTCGCGCCGATCGCCGGCCGGCATTCTACCCGAAGTATCGGTTCGAATTCGCTCGCGAGAGAGACAAATGCGTGTACGGCTAGCCCGGGTGTACGGAGCCGAAGGAGTCGACGTGCGGTGTAGGGTCGGGGCGTAGCCGTTCGGCCGCCGAATCAGCGCAGGGCCGCGGCTCGATCCGACTCCCCCAGCGCCACCTGCCGCACCTTCACCCCCGCCTCGCGCAGCAGAGACAGCGAAACATCCCCCATCGGATAGTCCGCGTTGTAGACGACCTCCGCGACGCCGGAGTTGATGATCATCTTGGTGCAGATCAGGCAGGGACAGAAGGTGGTGTAGAGGGTGGAGCCGCGGACGGAGACGCCGTGGTAGGCGGCCTGGGTGATGGCGTTCTCCTCGCCGTGGCTGCACAGGCATTCGTCGAGGCGGGTGCCGCCTTGCGCGAAGGAGTTGCAGCGGGGGCAGCCGCCTTCGTTGCAGTTGCGCACGCCGCGGGGGGTGCCGTTGTAGCCGGTGGAGATCAACCGGCGGTCGAGCGTGATGACGGCGGCCACCTTGCGCTTGATGCAGTTGCTGCGCGAGGCGACGACGCGCGCGATCGCCATGAAGTATTCGTCCCAGCTCGGGCGCTCAAAAAAAAAGCTGCGCTCCAGAACGTGCTGGATGGCTTCGTGCAGCGCGGGCAGCTCGCCATCGTTGCGCAGGGTGACATCGGCGAGGCGTTGCACGGCGAGCAGCTGCTGGCCGGCCGGATCGTCGCTCGCGAGCTCGCGGGCTTCGAAGGCGCGCAGCTCTTCGAGCGTCTTCGGATCGCCGTGGCGGCCGCGGGCGCGGATGCGCGCCAGGCGCACGTTCTCGTCGGCATCCACCCAGAGCAGCCGGAAGCGGCCGGTGCGCGCGCGCAACACCTCGACCTCCGCCGGATGGCGCACGGAATCGATCACGTAGTTGCGATCGGGGAGCAGACGGCCCGCGAGGCGCTCGGCGAGGCCGCCGGGCCCGAGCGCCGCGCGCAGCGCCCGGCCGGTCTCGATCATGCGCTCGCGCGTCTCTTCGAGGCCCTTCGCGCGCAGCTCGTCGCGGATCACGTCCGATAACGAAAGCGGGTAGAAGCTGCGCGCTTCGAGGAAGCGCACGATTTCGCCCTTGCCCGCACCATTGAAGCCGGAGACGCCGAGGATCATGCGGCCAGTACGTTACGCCCTTCGCGGGAGGTGGTCGAGCAGCTCGCCCAGCCGCGCGATCCGCGGGCAATCGGCGTCCGGGTAGGCGCCGGCGCTGTCGATCAGGATCGGGGACAAGCCGGCGGCGCGCGCGCCCACGACGTCGATCGAGTAGATGTCGCCCACGTAGACGGCGCGCTCGGCGCGCACCCCCATGCGGGCGAGCGCGCGCTCGAAGATCGCCGGATCCGGCTTCTCGATGCCCTCGTAATGGGAATCCACCACCAGCTCGAGGTGCACGCCGAGGCCGGTGGCGTGGAGCAGGGCCTCGACCCGACCGTCCGCATTCGAGACGACGGCCGTGCGCAGGCCGCGCGCGCGCAGGCCTTCCAGCGTCTCGGCGGCTTGTTCGAGCGGCACGCGCCACAGGTTGGACTCGAGGTTGGCCCGCTCGAGGTCCGCGAGGATCTCGCCTCTCAGCCCATCCGGGACCCCCGCGGCGCGCAGCAGGTTCCCGAAGTAGCCCTCGCGCCGGGTCGCGTCGGTGCCGGTGACGCTGCCAGTCGCGCGCGCGTGCGCATCGATGGCGTGCCGCGAGGCGACTTCGGCGCGACGCAAGGCGCCTGCTGCGAGATCGGCCCCGCGCGCCCGCGCAATTCTCGCCATCCAGGCGTAGTCGAGGTGCACCAGCGTGCCGCCGGCATCGAACAGAACGGCATCGAGCTGAGCGGGGAACACGGCGCGGCGGCTATAGCACACGGCTCCGCGGTCTGGCAGCCTGCGGGCCGTGCGCACGTTCGTCACCGGAGCAGCGGGATTCGTGGGGCGACACCTGGTGGCGCATCTGCGCGCGCTGAGACACGACGTCGTCGGAACGGATCGCGAGCTCGACGTCTCGGACGCGACCGTGCTCGCACCCTTCGTCGCGCGCGCCCGCCCGGATGCCATCGTCCACCTCGCGGCCGTGAGCTCCGTCGCCGCGTCGCGCGAGGACCCCGCGCTCGCCTTCCGCGTGAACTTTCTCGGCACGCACGCGCTGCTCGAGACCGTGGCGCAGCACGCTCCGCGTGCGCGCGTGCTGCTCGTGGGCTCGGGCGAAGCCTACGGCTCGGCACCGCCGGGCGCCCCGCCCTTCAGCGAAGCCTCGCCGCTGCGCCCGCGCTCGCCCTACGCCTGCACCAAGGCCGCCGCGGACCTGCTGGGCATGAGCTACGCCGAGCGCGGCTTCGATGTCGTCCGCGTGCGCCCGTTCAATCACACCGGAGCGGGTCAGAGCGACGCCTTCGTGGCCTCGAGCTTCGCGCGCCAGCTCGTCGAGATCGAGCGGGGCCTGCGCCCGCCCGTGCTCGCGGTCGGCAATCTCGCTTCGGTGCGGGATTTTCTCGACGTGAGCG
The DNA here is from genome assembly GCA_963785985.1 of uncultured delta proteobacterium. Classification (GTDB taxonomy): domain Bacteria; phylum Myxococcota_A; class UBA9160; order UBA9160; family SMWR01; genus DATBRV01. The sequence goes on from CAWAXD010000012.1 coordinate 76,060, forward strand.
ACGTGGTCGCCGCCTACGCCTCGCTATGTGATCCGCGCGTTCCGGCCAGCGCCTACAACGTGGCGAGCGGGCGCGGCGTGAGCGCTGGAGAGCTGCTCGAGCAGCTGTGCGCGCTCGCAAAGGTCTCGCCGCGCATCGAAGTCGACCCCGCGCGCCTGCGCCCGAGCGATTGCAGCATCGGCGATGCCTCGCGTCTGCGCGCGGCCACCGGCTGGGCGCCGCGGGTTGCCTTCGCGCAGACGCTCGGCGGTCTCCTCGCGCATTGGCGCACGGAGCTCAGCGCCGCGTGAGCAGCGCGGCCCAGCGATCGCCGCTTGCGTCCTCGAGCTCGCGAACGCCGGTCGGCGTGAATCCGGCCCGCGCGAGCGCAGCCGAGAACGACTCGATCTCCGCCGCGAGCAGGCCCGAGAAGACCGCCTGCCCTCCCGCACGCGTGCGGGCCGCGAGGCCGGCCAGCAGCGGCCGCGCTTCGCTGCTCAGCAGGTTCGCGACGACCAGGTCGAAGGCGGTTGCCGCGAGGGCTTCGAGCCCTCCCGCATACAGCCGCACGCGATCCGCATACGCACCCCGCGCGATGGTTGCGTGCGCTTCGCGCACGGCGACCGCATCGAGATCGAAGCCGACGACGCGCACGGGCGCGAGCGCGGCCGCCGCCAGCGCGAGCACGCCGCTCCCGGTGCCGACATCGAGCACCCGGCTGTCCGCCGCGAGCCCGGGAGCGAGCACATCGATCCACTCGAGCGCGAGCCGCGTCGAAGCGTGGGTGCCCGTTCCGAACGCCTGCCCGGGGTCGACCACGAGCTCGACCTGGCCGGGCGCCAGCGCATGCACAACGAACGATGGCCGCACGACGAGGCGCGGGGAAATGACCGTGGCGCCGAGGCCGAGCTTCCAGCGCTCGCTCCAATCCGTGTCGGGCACCGGCTCGATCGCGCCGAGCTCGAGCGGCGCGGGATCGCCTGCGGCGAGCGCCTTGCGCAGCGCCGGCGCCGCCTCGGCGGGGACGTAGAGGATGAGCGTGACGCCTGCCCCGTCTTCGCGCTCCTCGAGGCCCACCGCTCCGGCCTCGTACGCGCGCAGCGCCGCGAGCTCGGCCTCCGCCGCGCCTGCGAAGCGCGCGGCTAGCCGCGCGAAGGCGAGTTTGCTCTGCGTGCTGCTCCTCGCCATGCCCGGCTGCTACCTCGCCCATGTGGCGATCGGCCAAGCGCGCTTGTTGCACGCGCGCCGTCCGATCGCCGAGGTGATCGCGGATCCCGCCACACCCGCCGAGCTGCGCGAGCGTCTCGGATGGATACACGAGGTGCGCGCCTTCGCCACGCGTCTGGGCCTCACGGTGGACGAGCAGTACACGAGCTACGTCGAGTGGCCCGGAGATCGCGTCGTGACGACGGTGGTGGCGACGCCCCCGGGCTCCCTCGAGCCGCGACCGTTCTGGTTTCCGATCGTTGGCAACGTGCCCTACAAGGGCTTCTTCGATCCCGCTCGCGCCCACGAGGAGGCCGAGAGCCTGCGCGCCGAAGGCCTCGACGTCTGCGAGGTCCCGGTGCGCGCCTACTCGACACTGGGGTGGTTCGAGGATCCCGTCACCGGGCCGATGTTGCGCGGCAGCGAGGGGGCGCTGGTCGAAACGCTCCTGCACGAGCTCACGCACGCGACGGTCTTCGTAAAGAGCCAGGCGGATTTCAACGAAGGCGTCGCGAGCTTCGTGGGAGAAGAGGGATCCGTGCGCTTCTTCGAGGAGACGGTCGGGAGCGAGGCCGGCGTGCAGCAGCGGGCCCGCGTCACCGATGCGCGACGGCTGGCCCGCGCGCTGCTCGACTTCCGGCGCGAAGTGGAACGCCTCTACGCAAGTGGGTCCCCGCCGGACGAGCTCGCGGCGCGACGGGCCGCGGCCGAGCAACAGGCGCGCGCGGCGATCGCTGCGCTTCCGCTCACGACCCGCGATCCCGTGCGCCTCGCGGCGGACGTGCGCCTTTCGGACGCGTGCCTCGCCCTCACCCGCACGTACGCCGCCGATGTCGAGGACTATGCGGCGACGCTCGCCGCGCTCGATGGCTCGCTGCCCCGCTTCGTCTCGCGTTTGCGCGAGGCGGCCGGGGCCGAGGACCCGCGCGCAGCCATGCTCGCCCGCTGAGAGGAGCGAGGCGTGCTCCCGCGCCGAACCCCCGCTGGATCCGCCGCTTTCAGCACTCCCTGCCGGCCGCTTGCCGATGGAACTTCCAGCGTTTCGGGGCCGTCTATGCCTCGCACGGATGCGCCGCGCAGCTCGCTCTGGGGGCGTTTCACACCTCATGCAGGCTGCGCAAAGCGCCGAAGAAGGCTGCGTGAATCCCGCGAGCCCCGAGCAGCGCACGGGCGCGACGGACGCCCTACCCCGGCTCACGGTGAGCGAAGCCGCCGCGTGCGCCGCGCGCCTGCGCGCCAACATCGAGCGCGCCCTGCGCGGCAAGCCCGAAGTGGTGCGCCGCGCGGTCGAGACCCTGGTCGCCGGCGGTCATCTTCTGCTCGAGGACGTGCCCGGCGTCGGCAAGACGACGCTCGCCCACGCGCTGGCCCGCTCGATCGACGCCAGCTTCCGCCGCATCCAGTTCACGAGCGACCTGCTGCCCGGCGATCTGATCGGCGCGGCGCTCCCCGATCTACGAGGCGGCATGGCGGACGGCCGCTTCACGTTCCACCCGGGTCCGATCTTCGCGAACGTGGTGCTGGCCGACGAGATCAACCGCGCGAGCCCGAAGGTGCAATCGGCGCTGCTCGAGGCGATGAGTGAAGGCTCGGCGACGGTCGACGGCGTCACCCACCTGCTGCCGCGGCCCTTCTTCGTGGTCGCGACGCAGAACCCGCTCGAGCACCACGGCACGCACGCCCTGCCCGAGTCGCAGCTCGATCGCTTCCTGATGCGGCGCGGCATCGGCTATCCCGACGCCGCGGACGAAGCCGCGGTGCTCCGGGAGGATCCCGCGGCCACGGAGCTGCCCGGCCTGATGCCCGTGCTCGGCACCGCCGAGGTGCTGGCGATGCAGAGCCTCGCTGCCAGCCTCAAGTTCGACGATTCGCTCGTCGCGTATCTGCTCGCGATCGTCCACGAGACGCGCAACCACGAGTCGCTCGCCTTCGGCGTCTCGCCGCGCGGTGCGATCGCCCTGCGGCGCTGCGCGCAGGCCCGCGCGCTGGTCGAGGGGCGCGACTACTGCATCCCGGACGACGTGCGCGATCTCGCCGTCGACGTGTTCTGCCACCGCGTGCTGCTCGACCCGCGGGCGGGTCGCTCGCGGGCCGGCGAGGAGACCGCGTGGATCGTGCGCGAGATTCTCGAACGCGTACCCGTTCCGCTCTGAACGCGCGGCTGCGCCGCTGGCTGCGCCCGCCGCGAACCTTGCGTCCGACCCGCGCGGGCTGGACGTTCTTCGCGCTCACCTTCGGCGTGGGTTTCGCGGCCCTCAACACCGGGAACAATCTGCTCTACCTGGTGTTGTCGCTGATGCTCGCCTTCCTCGTGCTCTCGGGCGTGCTCTCGGAATCGGCGCTGCGCGGCATCGGGCTGCGCCGCCGGATCCCGCGCGAGCTTCACGACGGCGGCGTCCATCTCATCGCCCTCGAGATCAGCAACGCGCAGCGGCGCGTTCCAGCCTTTGCCCTCGTGGTCGAGGATCACGTGCGCGAACGCAGCGGCGTCGAGCGTCCTGCCGGGCGCGTCTTCGCGCTCCGCATCGGCGCGGGAGAGACCGAGCGCCGCAGCTACCGGTTTCGCCCGACGCAGCGCGGGCCCTTCGAGTTCACGAGCTTTCGCGTTTCGACGCGGTTTCCTTTCGGCCTGTTCGCAAAGGCGATGGAGATCGAGGCGCCGGAGCCGGCGCTCGCCTTTCCCGCGATCGAACGAGTCACGGCGCCGACCAGCTTTGGCAGCCCGCGTGAAAACGGCGAGCAGGTAACGGGCCCGCGCGGCACGGGCACCGACGTCGGGGGCCTGCGCGGCTTCGCCTCGGGCGATCCCGTGCGGCGCATCCACTGGCGCGCCACGCTGCGCCAGCGCGAGCTGCTCGTGCGCGACGTCGAGAGCGAGCACGCCGCCGAGGTCGAGCTGCGATTGCGCACGCACGGCGTCGATCCGGGTGAAGAATTCGAGCGGCGCGTGCGCTGGGTCGCCTCCGAAGCCGTGGCGCTGCTCGATGCCGGGCTCTCCGTGGCGCTGCGCACCGATCACGCACACGTGCGAGCGGCGCGCGGCGAGCACCAGCGCGCCGTGCTGCTGGCCTTCCTGGCCCGCGTCGAGCCGAGCAGCCTGGCTCCGGCGGAGGCCGCGTGAGCCGCGGAACCTTCCGCTCGCGGGTCGATGCGCCGCGGCCGGCTTCGGCCTGGGTGCTCGTCACGGTGGCGAGCGCCACATTGTGGATCACGCAGCAGGTCTCGATCTGGGCCGAGGCCATCCAGGTGGCCGCGCTGATCGGATCGCTGCTGCGCCGGCGCGACCCGTTCGCCTGGCAGAAGAGCGCGGTCACCCTCAACCTCGCGATGGCCGGGATCACGCTCGCGACGATCGCGGTGGCGCTGCGCGGCGATCCCTCGACCATTGCGCTCGCGCACTTTGCGGCGCTCACGCAGGGGCTCCAGCTGCTCGACGCGCGGCCCCGACACACCGAGTTCCTGCTCGTCGCCCTCGCCCTCTTCCAGGTGGTGCTCGCCGCGAACCTGACCGACAGCGTCTTCTTCACGCCGCTCCTCGTCGCGTTCGTGGGGTCCGCGGTCTGGACGCTGATCGTGCACACGCTGCGCAGCGAAGCCATCGAAGCGGGCTCGCCCCGCGAGGTGACGCGCGCCATCACGCCGGGCCTGCTGCGCATGACGCTCTTCGCCTCGGCGCTATCGGTCGTGCTCGCGCTGCTGCTCTTCGTCACGCTCCCGCGCCTGCGCTCGAGCGTGATCACGGGCTCGGGCGCGTCGCCGCTGCTCGCGACGGCGGGCTTCTCGCAGCGCGTCGAGCTCGGCGACCTGGGCCGCATCCGCCAGGATCCGACGATCGTGCTGCGCGTCGAGACCCTCGAGGGCGAGGCGCCCCCGCCCGAGGCCGCGTATTTCCGCGGGCTCGCCTTCGACACGTTCGACGGCAGCTCGTGGTCGATCAATCCGCCGCTGCGCTCGCCGGTGGCCGGCAGCGCCGAGGGCGGTGTGAGCTTCGGGCGCGAGACCGACCGCGTGAACCTCGTGCAGCGCGTGGTGCGCGAGCCGGTGGATAGCGGCGTGCTCTTCGGCCTGGGCGAACCCCGCCAGCTCCAGGGGACCGTGCGCCGGCTCGAGCGCGATACGAGCGGGGGTCTGTATGCCACGGGCCAGGCGCACGAGCGGATCCGCTACACGCTCTCCAGCTACCAACGCAGCTGGCGCGACGAGGACCTGCGCCGCGACGTGTCGGTTCCCGAGCCGCGCGAGCCCGAGCGCTATCTCCAGCTGCCGGAGCTCTCGCCCGAGGTGGCGGCGCTCGCCCGCCGCATCACGGCGGGTGCAGCGAGCGCGGCCGAGCGCGCGCGCGCGATCGAGAGCTATCTCGCCCGCACGGGCCGCTACACCGACACGCCGCCTCCCTTCGACCCGAACGCCGCCCGCTCGCCGATCGAAATGTTCCTGCTAGGTGGGCTCGCCGGTCACTGCGAGTACTTCGCCTCGGCGATGGTGGTGCTGGCGCGCGAGGTCGGCTTGCACGCAAGGCTCGTGAACGGCTTCGCCGGGGGCCAGGAAAACCGGATCGGAGGCTTCATCGAGCTCACGCGCTCGGATGCGCACACCTGGGTCGAGGTGCACTACGAGCGCGCGGGCTGGGTGCGCTACGACCCGACGCCGGCGGACCTGCGCGCCCGCCCGGAGCCGGCGCTGTCGTTCTCGCGCCAGCTGAGCCAGCTCGGCAGCGCGCTCGAGCTGTGGTGGTACCAGAGCGTCCTCGGCTTCGACCGTTCGGACCAGATCCACGCCGCCAAGAACGCCTGGCTCGCCTGGCAGAACGCCAGGGGCGGCCATGAGGCGACGAAGAGCGGCGGGCAGTCCCTCCTCGCACGCTTGCGGGAGAACGTGGCCTGGCAGGAGATCGTGGCGCTGCTCGCATGCGCTGCGGGCGGCATCGTCCTGCTGCGCCGGTTCGCGCGTCGCAGCCACGGCGCCAGCCTCCCCTCCGACTACGCCGCGGCGCTGCGGCTGCTCGCCCGGCGCGGCCTCGTGCGCTCGGCGCAGCAGACCGCCCGTGATTTCGTGAACGCCGTCGCGGCGGCCCACCCCGGCGCCGCGGCGGGCGCCTTCGAGCGCCTGACGCAGGGCTATCTGGCGCAACGCTTCGGGGGCCGGCAGCCTGCGCCCGCCCAGAGGGACCTGCGGATGCTGCGCGAGGCCTTGAGGGCACGCAGCCGCGTGTAGGGAGCCGTTGCCGCGCGGGGCGGGGCTCGCCGCCTCGCTTCGCCGCGCGCCAGCCGCGCTAGCCGATGCGCATCTTCTTCTTCGGATCCTCTTCGATGTGCGCCACCTTGCCCACGAAAACGAAGTATTCCTCGGGCGGATTCTGGATCTCGACGCCGATGCCGCCCTGCGCCACCGCGAGCAGCTGCGGGGGCACCATGCGCACGCGCGCGACCGTTGCGTGGAGCAGCGTCGGCTTGCTCTGCCCCGGAAGCGTCAGCTCGATGCGCACCTCGTCCCCGGGCCTCGGCTTCGCGCTGGTCTGCACGAAGAGCCCCTTCGACGAGACATCCATCACGATGCCGTGCTGGCGCACGCCCTTGATGAAGAGCGCACAGGCGATCCGCTTCTTCGTCCGCGCCTCGCGTCGTCTGTCCATGCGGCCCCGGGGCTTTGCGCCTCATTCGGGTTTCGGCCGGACCGCACGGATGCTTGAGGCGACGCTCCGCTCGCTGGCGGGCGTCCACGCGCCGGGAGACGAGCCCTACGGAACCCCGACCAGCTTGTGCGTCTGGGGGATCACGCGCACGTCGGCGAGCGTGGCCGAGAGGCGCAGGAAGATCTCCAGCACGCGCTGCGCGCTCGGGGCTTCGCGCACGGCGCCGCACGGGGTCACCGGCTGAAGGATCACGGTCAACGCACGATCGATGCCGGCGATGCGCGCAGCCACCTCATCGATCTCGGCGTCCTCGCTCGCCGGCGTCACGACGAGCTTCACCACCACCTCGGGTGCGCGCCGGGCGATGCGCAGGAAGCGCTCGTGAGCGGCGTGAAACGCCTCGACCTCGCCGCGGCGCGGATCCGACGCGCGGCGCACGTCGCTCGCGAGCTTCCAATCCATCGAGACGACGTCGATCGAGTCGACCACGCTCGCGAGCGCCTCGGCCGCGAGGCCGTGCGTCTCGAGCAGGATGCGCGGACCGCGGCCGCGAAGACCGCGCGCGAGCTCCGCGACCGCCTCCGGCTGGAGCAGAGGCTCCCCGCCCGTGAGGCTGACGAAGCGATGGGCGCCGAGATCGAGCGCCTCGCACGCTGCGATGGCATCCGCGATCGCGACGGGATTCGGGACCAGGCGCTGCTCGCCCGTTCCGCGGCGCAGCTCGATGCGGCATTGCGCTGCGGGTTGCCAGGTGTGCGGCGAGTCGCACCAGCGACAGCGCAGGTCGCACTCGCCGAGACGCACGAAGAGGGTCGACTGGCCGACGTACGGCCCTTCGCCCTGAAGCGACGAGAAGATCTCGACGAGGTTCGCCGTCGCGGTCAGGCGCTACGCCTCGAAGATGGAGCGCCCCATCGCGATCTCGGCGATCACTTCGTCGAGGCGCTCGGGGCGCGCAGCGAGGTCGCGCACGCGCATGCGCGCCACATGGTCTTCGTCGGAGAGGGCGTCGATCCACTCGTGCTCCGAAGCGAGATGGCTCACCAGGCGCCCGAGGTCGAGCCCGCGCTGGCCCACGCCCTCTTCGCCCGTCAGCACGATCAGCTCGCCCCCCTCGTGGTACGCCACCGACAGCTGCGCGCTGAAGCGCTCGCGTGCAATCCGAGCGCTCAGGTGCAGGTCGAGATCGCGGGGCACGGGCACGACGGCGAGCGTATAGCCGCCGAAGTGGACGACCCGGAAGTCGCGGCCCGCTACGTAGTCGACCTCCTGCGGGAGCGTTGTCGCGGGCGCACGCGTCGCTTCGTGCGCGAGATCGCTCGGCCGCCCGACGAGCAGCGGCTCGACGGCCGCGCGCCTGTCGCCCGGCTTCGCGGCGAGCTCGCCGAGTCGTTGCCACCAGACGCGCCCCCAGCGCTCGTGATCGTGCAGCGAGAAGCGAGCGGTGATCAGCTCGACGAGCTTGTCCGAGAAGCGGCTGCGCCGCGAGCGCACGTCGAGCACGAGGGGCAGCGAGCTCCCCGTTCCCGGCTGCACATGGACGTTCTCCTTGCCGATCGCCATGCGCAGGCTCTCGATGTCCTCGGGCGGCCAGTCATGATGATCGAACCATGCGATGCGGCCGGCATACAGCGCCGCCGCGCCGATCGTGTCGCGCGCCGGCGACGCGGCGAATCCGACCAGATAGATCGGAGTCTCGCCGCGCAGATCGGTCGCGATGCTGCGGAAGAACGTCATCAGGTCCGACTGCGGATACACCCAGAAGCCCTCGACCATGCGCAGGTCGCGCGCGAGCACGATCGCGGCCGCGAGCGAATCGCGATCCGCGTGCGCGACGAACGCCGCGCGGCGGCGCGGCAGCTGCGGCGCGGGGGCGGGCTCGACCTCTGGCGCCGCCTTCGCGATGCGCGCGCGCCGGCGCAGCTCGCGCTCGCGCCGCTCGCGCTCTTCGTCACTGAGCGGCTCGCCCGAAAACTCCTCCTCGTCGTCGTAACTGGGGACCGGCTCTTCCTCGAGCTCAGGCAGGTCCTCGACGAGCGGATGCAGACCCGTTCCCAGGTCCTCGGCGTCGTCGGCCTCGACGAGCGCGATCTCATCCGCCGGCTCGCTCGGCTCCGGCTCGGCCTCAGCGGTAGGGGCGTCCCATGGCTCGGGAACGTCTTCGCTGCGACCTTCCTCGGCTTCGGCGGGGCCGCTTCTCGGCGCGGCCGGCGCCCACGGGCGTTCCTCGCGCCCGCCGGCCTCCTCGCCGCCGCCGGGTCCGCCCGCGCTGCCCCGCCCACGCCGCCGGCGACCGCGCCGGCGACGGCGACGAGCCGGCGATTCCTCGCCTTCAGCCTCGCCCGCGGCGGGCCGTGACTCGTCCTCCAGATCGAACAGCGAGATCGCCTCGAAGCGCGGCGCCGAGCCGGCGGCGGCAGCGGGCTCCTCGCGTCGCGGCGGTTCTTCACGGCGGGGACGCGCAGCGCCAGCGCTGAAGTCCTGCGGCTGCGCTTCGGGCCGCGGTCGCTCGCCGAAGGTCTCGCGTGAGCCGCGCTCGGCGAGCGGCTCGCGGGCGCCGCGCTCCGGCAGCGGCTCGCGTCCGCCGCGCTCCGGCAGCGGTTCGCGCGCCGGCCGCTCGGCGAAGGGCTCGCGTGCGCCGCGCTCGCTGACGGGTACGCGCGGCAGCGCCGCAACGCCGGGCGCAGCGGGCAGCAGATCGCGCGGGCTCAGCTCGAAGCCGCTGCGGCCGGCGCGCACGTCGTAGGCGCTCGTTTCGAGACCCAGCAGCTGCAAGGCCCGCAGCACGAGCGCGTCGTACTCGCGCGCAGCGAGCAGCAGGCGCGGCGTGCCCACGAGCACGGGCGGGGGCGCCGCGGCGAGCAGAGCCGGCAGCGCCGGACGCAGCGCCAGCGTGGCGTCGAGGATCGCGCCGAGCGCGGGAAGCGTCATGCGCTCGCGCACGGCCGCCACGACGCAGCGCCCATCCTCGGCGACCGCGGCGAGATCGAGCACCTCGGGATCCGATCCCGCGAGCGGCCAGATCAGCATGCCCCGCAATCGCGCGACACTCGCGAGCAGCGGCGCCACCTGCGCTCGCATTCCTTCTTCGCCCTCGCGCACGCGCCGATCGTTCAGGCGCTTGCGCAGCAGGCCTTCGAGCCGATCCATCGCCGTGGCGATGCTCTCGCTCGACAGCGGCGCGCTCGAGCGCTCGGGCTCGACCGTCTCGAGCAACACGCCACCCTCGCGCGCGTGCAGCACCGCGACGCGACGGGCGAGCAGCACCAGCTCCGCGCCGTGGCGCGTGCCGCGCACGGCGCCGCCGTGCTTGGCGGCGAGCCCGGCAAAGGCCTCGAGACCGCGCAAGAAAATCTCGCGGTCCTCGCCGCGCGCCAACTGCGCCGCGAGCTGGCGCGGCGACACGACGACCGGGGGCTCCGCGGGCTCCGCGCCGACCTCACCGCCGTCGTCGGCGAGTCCCGAGACGGCCATCGCCCGAAAGCGCAGAGCCGGGGCGCGCAGCAGCTCGAGCCGCCGGCGCGAGGTGATCGACCAATCCGGGGCGAGCGCAACCGATTCGCCCGTGAAGCCCTGCTCGGCGAGCAGGCGCTGGGCGTGGGCGAGCGTCGCGAGCGCAGCGTCCCCGCCGCTCTTCGGCGAGAAGCCGACGAGCAGCGTCGCGCCTTCCTCGCTGGTGCCGGTCGCGAGCACGGCGAAGCCGTCGGGCACCTCGTCCGCCGCCACCCGCTCGAGCGCGGTCACGGGCAATACGCCCTCCGCGATGATGCGCTCGAACCAGCGCGCAGCGTCGATCGAAGCGCCCCGCGCCTCGCCTTGTCCTCGGTTCATGCGTCCCCGGCCGAATCGGCGTCTCATGCCACTCCTTGGGCGTCGTTGCACGGCTCCGACCACGGCCTCACGGCCGCGGCGCGGGCGCGCCGACGCGTCGTCATTCCTCGGTCTCTGCGGCGGGCTCGAGCACGAGCACCCCGCTCTCGATCAGCGCCGTGGTCGCATCGAGCACCACGCGCTGGTATTCCGCGAGCAGGCGGTCGCTGCTCACAGCAGTCACCACCCGCTCCTTGTGCTTCGCGAAGTCGATCAGCAGACCGGCGACCAGCTTGCGGTCCGAATGCAGGTGCTTCGCGATGCGGTTCCATTTCGCGAGCGGCACGTCGATCCGCAGCTCGCGCAGCTCCTGAAGATCCTCGGGCAAGGCAGCCCGCACGATGTCGAGCGCGACCATGTCGCGCCCTTTTGCGAGCGTGGCGCGCCAATAGCGACCCTGGGCGAGCAGCATCGCACACTCCCCTCCCGCTCAAGGCTTCACGAGCAGCGAGGGCTCGGGCTCGCCCGGCGCCGGCTGATCGAGACTGGCGAGCACCGCGGCGAGCACGCCCTCGAGCAGCGCGTGGGCGACCGGATTCTCCTCGAGCGAGCCCTCGCGGAAGGCCTGCGCCGCGGCGAGGCAGGCCTTCGCATCGTCCTCGCGGCCCAGCTTCCAGAACACGTAGGCACTCTCCGCGAAGCGCTGCGCCGCATGCGCCGCCACCGGCTCGGCGAAGACCTCGGCGCGAGCGTCGGCGAGCAAGGTCTGGGCGCGCTCGCGCCGCGCGGCGGGGGACACCACGAGCGGGCTCTTCGCCAGCTCGTGGATCCGCTCGGCGACCTTCTCGAGCGCGGGCGTCGCGGCGGGCCACGGCCCGACCTCGTGGGTCCGCACGAGCTCCACCGCGCGCGCGAGCGACTTCGCGTCCGTCGCCTTGCCCAGCGCCTCCTGCGCGAGCTCGCCGGGCGTGCGCGCGCCGGGCTTCGGCGACGCCACGCGCGCCTGGAATTCGATGAAGCCGCGCGGCAGCGGACGCGACGCGGGCTGACCCGCGGCGATCTTCTGGATCAGCGCGCGCACGGCGTCGGCGGGCGCCTCGACGGCCGGAAACCGCTCGCGGCTGCGCAGATCGCGCACGAACTGGCGCGCCTTGCTGCGGCCGGTGGAGTAGACCTCGAACTCGATCACGCCGCGCTCCTCGTCGAGCACCAGCTCGAACAGGCGCACGCCGCCGGTCGGATTCGATTCGACGAGATAGGCGATCCGCGTGCCGCGCGGGTCGACGGCGGAGAGGAAGGCCGCCTCGATCTCCTCCTCGATCGGCGGGAGCTTCGCGACTACGGCCGCCGGCTCCGCATCGGCGAGCTCGATGCCACGCGAGCGCAGACGGTGCCGCACCCGGCTCAGCGCCTTGCGACCGGCCTTGGGCAGCGCTTCGGCCTGCAGCCGCGGCAGCGGACCGCTCGCCGCGTCGGGCGCCTCGGCCCAGCTCTCCGCGAGCTCCGCACCGGCCTCCGGCTCGTGGGCGAGCAGCCAGCCGAGCACGCGCGCCGCGGCTTCGACGTCGAGCGCGCGCAGCAACGCGGCCGGATCGCCGTTGGCCGGCCGGATGGCATCGGCATCGCCGGGCAGCGCGCTCGCCGCCCGCTCGAGCCCCTCCGGCAGCCCCACGCTCGCGCTCATGTCGTCGACTCCCTTTGCAGCCAGTCGAGGTAGGCCGCACTCCCGCCACACGGGGCGAGCTCCAGAACCTCGGGAAGCTCGTAAGGATGGAGGGCTTGGATACGCGCCGCCAGCGCTGCGCTGCGGTCGGCGCGTGTCTTCACCACGAGCAACAGCTCGGCGGCCTCTTCGAGCTGGCCCTGCCAACGGTAGAACGACCGCACGCCCGGGACCAGGTTGACGCAGGCCGCGAGCCTCTCCGCGACCAGCGTGCGCGCCAGCCGCGCGCCCACCTCCGCATCGGGAACCGTCGTGAGCACGACCCGGACACCGGGGTCGAGTCGACCGGCCGCCCGCGCCGGCGCGCGCTTGCGCTCAGCCACGGCGGGCCCCCAGGCGCGCGTGCTCTTCCATGGCGAAGCGATCGGTCATGCCGGCGACGTAGTCGGCGATCGCCCGCGCCTCGCCATCGACGGGGATGCGCGCCCGCACGTGCTCGGGCAGTCGCCCGGGGTCGCTTCGGAAGGCCGCGAAAAGATCGGCGAGGATTCCCACGCAGCGCTCGTTCATCGCGAGCACCTGCGGGTGCTGATAGAGCTCGTCATACAGGAACTTCTTCAGCTCGCGCTTCTGCTTCTCGATCGCGGGCGAGAAGCGCACGAGACGCTCGGGGCTCGCGCGCACGGCAGCGACCGAAGCGAACGGGCCCGCGTCGACCCGCGCGGCGACGGATTCGATCAGATCGCTCACGAGCCGGTTGATCAGCGCCACCACCACCTGCGCGTGCAACACGCGCTCCGGGACGTCGCCGAGCTGCTCGCGCACGGCCCGCTGCGTGTCGCGCCAGAGCGTCACTTCCGCGAGCCGGGCGGGCTCGAGCAGGCCCGAGCCGAGGCCATCGTCGAGGTCGTGATTCGTGTAGGCGATCTCGTCCGCGTTGTCGGCCACCTGCGCCTCGAGGCTCGGCTGCGCCGTGGGCTCGGGCAGCGGCACCGGGTGCTCCCACGGCGAGCCGTGCTTGAGCAGGCCCTCGCGCGTCTCGAAGGTGAGGTTGAGACCGCGGAAATCCGGATAGCGGTCCTCGAGCCAATCGACGATGCGCAGACTCTGGCGATTGTGATCGAAGCCGCCCTCGCCCTTCATCAAGCCGGCGAGCACGCGTTCTCCGGCGTGACCGAACGGGGTGTGGCCGAGGTCGTGCGCGAGCACGACGGCCTCGGCGAGATCTTCGTTCAGGCGCAGCGCGCGGGCGATCGTGCGCGCGATTTGCGCGCCCTCGAGCGTGTGCGTGAGGCGATTCCGGTAGTGATCGCCGACGTGGTAGATGAAGACCTGGGTCTTGTACTCGAGACGGCGGAAGGCGCGCGCGTGAACGATGCGGTCGCGGTCGCGCTGGAACGCCGTGCGGTAGGCGTGCTCGGGCTCCGGATGCAGGCGGCCGCGCGACTGCGCGCTCTTCACCGCCGCCGGCGCGAGTCGTTCGAGCTCCTCGCGCTCGTAGGCCTCGCGCGCGCGGTACAGCGTCATGGCTTCGCGGGCCGCTCGGCATCGGCGTCGCGCAGCACCTGCTCGAGGCGCGCGCGCGAGGCGTCGTCGATGTCGTCGAGCGGCCGCGCCGGCCGCCGCACGGTGAGGGCCCAGATCGCGAGGGCCGCGGCCCCGAGACCCAGCGTGAGTGCCAGCCAACGCGTCACACGTCTCCGATCGATGCGGCCCGGTGGGTTCGGCGAAGTCGCAGGAACACCCCGGTCGGAGGGGGCGACCGGTGCAAAGGAGCACGTGCAAGGTAGTCGCGAGCGCGCGGCGGTGTCAACGTTCGCGACTGGCTATGCGTTCGATTCCGCAGCGTTTTCGCGCGCGCTGCGGCTACCATGGCCGGCGTGCCGTCGCGCATCCCGCCCCGCCGCCTGCTGCTCGGACCCGGCCCGTCGAACGTCCACCCGCGCGTACGGCGCGCGCTCGCGCTGCCGATGCTCGGCCACCTCGACCCCTACTTCCTGGCAATCCTCGACCGCGTGCAGGCGGGCCTGCGACGCCTGTTCGGAACCGAGAACCGCATGACGCTGCCGCTCTCGGGGACCGGGAGCGCCGGCATGGAAGCCTGCCTCGTGAATCTGCTCGAGCCGGGCGATCCGGTCGTGATCGGTGTAGCGGGCGTCTTCGGCGAGCGCATGTGCGAGGTCGCGCGGCGCGCGGGCGCGCAGGTGACGCGCGTCGCGACCGAGCCCGGCACGATCCTCGAGGACGACGCCATGGCCGAGGCGATCGCGCGCGTGCCGCCGCGCGTGGTGGCGTTCGTGCACGCCGAGACCTCGACGGGCGTGCGACAGCCGGTCGAAGGCATCGCCCGCGCGGCGCGCGCAGCCGGCGCGCTGGTCGTGCTCGACTGCGTCACCTCGCTCGGCGGGCTCGAGGTGCAGCTCGACGCCTGGGGCATCGATGCCGCCTACAGCGGCACGCAGAAGTGTCTCTCCTGCCCGCCAGGCCTGGCGCCCGCGAGCTTCTCCGAGGCGGCCCTGGCGCGCGTGCGCTCGCGCCGCACGCCCGTCCAGAGCTGGTATCTCGACGTCGGGCTGCTCGGCGCCTACTTCGGAAGCGAGCGCGTCTACCACCACACGGCGCCGATCGCGATGGTCCAGGGTCTGGCCGAGGCGCTCCAGATGATCGAAGAGGAAGGCATGGAGGCCCGCATCGTCCGCCACCGCGAGGTCGGCGAAGCGCTGGTCGAAGGTTTGGGCGCGTTCGGCTTCCGGCCGCTCGTCGATGCGCGCCACCGGCTTCCCATGCTCACGTCGCTGCGGCTGCCCGATCGCTTCGCGCCGGGCCAGGAAGCCGGGCTGCGGCGGCGCCTGCTCGAGCGCTACGGCATCGAGGTGGGAGGTGGGCTCGGCAGCCTCGCCGGCCGCATCTGGCGCGTCGGCCTGATGGGCGAGAATGCGCGGCTCACATCGGTCGAGTCGCTCTTCTCCGCGCTGCGCCGGGAGATCGACCACTGAAGTCTTCCGCCGCGCGCGCCCGCGCAGCGGCTCGCGCTCACGCCAGCTCTTCCCGGAACAGCTGCTTCACGCGCTTCCAGGCGTCCTCGGCGGCGGCCTTCTGGTAGGTGCCGCGCTGGTCGCAGAAGAAGCCATGATCCGCGTCCGGGTACACGACGATTTCGTGTCGGATCTTGTGTTTCGTGAGCTCGCTGCGGATCGCCTCGACCTGGCTCTTCGGGATCATGCCGTCCTTGCCGCCGAACAGACCCACGAGCTTGCCGCGGATCTTCGCCGTGCGGCCGACCGTCGACGGTGCGCCGCCGGGTCCGGCGGGCCCCGCGATCCCGCCGCCATAGAAGCTCGCCGCCGCGCGCACATCGGTCTCGCAAGCCGTCAGGTACGTCATGTGGCCACCGATGCAGAAGCCCATCGCACCGATGCGGTCAGCGCGCACGTCCTTGCGCGTGCGCAGCCAGCCGAGCGCCGCCTTCGCATCCGCGATCATCTCGTCCGCGCGCAATCCGCCGAGCAGCTTGATGCCGGCGGCGAGCCCAGCGTCGTCGTAGCCATATTCGACGCCCGGCCCGGTGCGGTGAAAGTAGTCCGGCGCGAGCGCCACGTAGCCCTCGCGCGCGACCCGCTCCGCGACGTCGCGGATGTGCGGGTTCACGCCGAAGATCTCCATGTAGACGAGCACGGCGGGGTGCGGCCCGCCGCTCTTGGGACGCGCGAGGTAGCCCCCCATCTTGCCGCCCCCGGTGAGCGGGATCGAAACGCGTTCGGTCGTGATCTCCATCTCGGCTCCTTCGCGCGTCGTGCGCCGACGCAGCCCCATCTCGCGAGGCACTGTGCCATCTCGCGCCGGTCCGTCAACGGCCCGCGCCCGTCGCTACAGGGTGCCGCCGTGCAGGTGGCCGGTAAAGCGACCCTCGGCGAGCACCGCGGCCTCGTGCGCAGCGAGCTCGCGCAGGCGCGCCATCACGTCGGCCTCGGGCGCGAGGCTGCGCGCGAGCGACAGGTAGAGGCCGTGGTGGCGCGCCTCGGCTTCGAGCAGGCGCGTCCAGAACTGGCCGAGCGCGGGCTCCGTCGCGGCCTGCGCGAGCAACCCGAAGCGTTCGCAGCTGCGCGCTTCGATCAGCGCGCAGCACAATAGCGTGTCGAGCAGCCGCGCCGGCTCGTTGGTGCGCTCCAGCTCGCGTAGACGCCCGGCGTAGGGGCCCGGCCGGTGGCGCCCGAAGGCGAGACCGCGCTCGGCGAGCAGCGCGAGGACCTGCTCGAAGTGCACGAGCTCCTCGCGCGCGAGCTGCGAGAGCGGCGTGAGCAGAGCGGCGTGCTGCGGATAGCGGAAGAGCAGTTGTACGGCCGTGCCGGCCGCCTTCTTCTCGCAGTGCGCGTGGTCGATCAGCAGCTCGTCGAGGCGGGAGAGCGCGCGCGAAGCCCAGGCGGGATCGGTGGCGGCGGCGAGCTCGAGCATCGTCGCGCAAGGGTACCGGCCGCGTCTCGACCGGGTAGTCCCCGCGGTAGGCCAGATCCGGTGCGGACCGCCGCCGCCCTCCACCGCGTCTCGAAGCTCGGATCGAGGTTAGAATCCGCGCCATGGAATACCGATCCCTCGGACGCAGCGGACTCCAGGTGAGCGAGGTCGCGCTCGGCTCGTGGCTCACGCTCGGCTCGAGCGTCGATCGCGAGACGACTCGCGAGATCGTGCTCCGCGCCTACGACCTCGGCATCAATTTCTTCGATACGGCCGACGTCTACGCCAGCGGCCAGGCCGAGGAGGTGCTCGGCCAGGCGCTGCGCGCGATTCCGCGCCGCTACGTCGTGATCGCCACCAAGGCGTTCTTTCCGATGTCGCAGCAACCGAACGATCGCGGGCTCTCGCGCAAGCACCTGTTCGAGAGCGTCGAGGCCTCGCTGCGGCGCCTGGGCACCGATTACCTCGACCTTCACCAGTGCCATCGGGCGGATCCTTCGACGCCCATCGAAGAGACGGTGTGCGCCTACCAGGACCTCATCCGGCAGGGCAAGGTCCTCTACTGGGGCGTGTCCGAGTGGAGCCCGGCCCAGATAGCCGAGGCCTGCCGCGTCGCCGGCGAGCGGCTCGCGTTTCGCCCGATCTCGAATCAACCGCAGTACTCGCTGCTGCGGCGGCAGATCGAAGCCGAGGTGATTCCCACCTGCGAGCGCGAAGGGCTTTCCCAGGTCGTCTTCAGCCCGCTCGCGCAGGGCGTCCTCTCCGGCAAGTATTCGGGCGGGGCGCGACCTTCGGGCAGCCGCGCGACGGATGCGCAGCGCAATCAGTTCATGCGCGCGTATCTCGAGCAGGAGACGCTCGCGCGCGTCGATCGCCTGCAGCCGCTCGCGGGCGAGCTCGGGATCTCGCTCGCCCAGCTCGCGCTCGCCTGGTGCCTGCGCAAGCGCAACGTCGCCAGCGTGATCGTCGGTGCGACGCGCACGGCGCAGCTCGAGGAGAACGTGAAGGCCGCGGGCGTCGGGCTCTCTGCCGAGCTGGTCGCCCGCATCGACGCGATCGCGCCGGCGTGACACCCCGGGATCTCCCGCGCCTGCGAGCCGACGCCGTCGTGGTCGGATCTGGCGCGGGGGGCGCGCCGGCCGCGGCGCGGCTCGCGGAGGCCGGCTTCGAGGTGCTGGTGCTCGAGGCCGGCCCGCGCTTCTCCAGCGCCGACTTCCTGCCGGACGAAGCCTTGATGACGGCGCGGCTCGGCCGCGCGACCGCCACGGCCTCGGGCGCACACAACCTCTACGCCGGCGCCTGCGTCGGCGGCTCGACCGTCGTGAACGACGCGCTTTGCTGGCGCACGCCACCCGAAGTGCTCGAGCAATGGCGCCGTGAGCACGCGCTGGGCGACCTCAGCGACGCCGCCTTCGCCCCGTTCGTCGACGCGGCCTGGGCGGACGTCCACGCGGAGCCGACGCTGCGCTCGCACTTGAATCGCAACGCCCACCGCCTCGAGCTGGGATCGCGCCGGCTCGGCTGGGCCGGCGAAGCGATGCCGCGCAACGTGAAGGGCTGCGCGCGGCTCGGGCGCTGCAACTGGGGTTGCCCGATCGCCGCCAAGCAGTCGACGCTCGTCAGCTATCTGCCGCGCGCGGAGCGCGACGGCGCGCGCGTGCTCCCCGACACGCAGGTGACCCGGGTGCGTGTCGA
This sequence comes from uncultured delta proteobacterium, assembly GCA_963785985.1. Lineage (GTDB taxonomy): Bacteria > Myxococcota_A > UBA9160 > UBA9160 > SMWR01 > DATBRV01. Next base: position 94,497 of record CAWAXD010000012.1, read on the forward strand.
GGCGGGCGCCGTCGCGGGGGTCGAGGCGCTGCGCCTGGATCCCGCCACCCGCGAGCCGCTCGCGGCGCTGCGCATCGACGCGCCGCTCGTGCTGCTCGCCGCGGGCGTGCTCGCGACGCCCGCCCTGCTGCTGCGCAGCGGCCTCGGCGCGGATGGCGCCGCCGGCCGCGGCCTCCAGCTGCATTCGAGCGCCGCCGTCACCGCGCGCTTCGCCGAGCCGGTGCACGGCTACTTCGGCCCGACGATGGCCTTCGCCGTCACCCAGTTCAGCGACGTCAACGGGCACGCGGGCCCGGGCTTCATGCTCGAGAACACGGCCGTCCACCCGCTGATCACGGCGACCGCCCTGCCCGGCTTCGGATCCGAGCACGCGCGCGCCATGCAGGCCCTGCCGCAGCTGGCGCGCGCCGTGGTGGTGCTGCGCGACGCCACGCGCGGCCGCGTCGAGATCGACGGTGAAGGCCGCGCACGCTGCGCGTACGAGCTCACGGCGGGCGACCTCGAGCGCATGCGCCAGGCGCTGCGCGAGCTCGCGCGCGCCTATCTCGCCGCCGACGCGCGCGAGGTCTGGCTGCCGGTGCACGGGCTCGCGCCGGTCGAGAGCGAGAGCGATCTCGCCCAGCTCGACGACGCTCCCCTCGATCCGACTCGGCTCGCGTTCCTGTACGCGGTGCACCTGTTCGGCGGCGCAACGATGGGCGGGCAGCGCGGGGGCAGCGCCTGCCGCCCCGATGGGGAGCTCTGGGACGTGCGCGGGCTCTACGTGACCGATGCATCGGCGCTGCCGAGCAACACCGGCGTGAACCCGCAGATCACGATCTTCGCCAATGCGCTGCGCATCGCCTCTGCGTTGGCGGAGCGAGGCCCCCGCGCGTGAGCGATGCGAAGCGCCGGCAGGCGCTGGCTTCGCTCGCCGCGCTCGACCGCCGGGCGTTCCTGCGGCTCGCAGGACTCGCTGCGGCAGCCGGCGTGCTGCCGTCGGGCTGCGATGGCGTGCCCGCCCCGCTCGCTCCACCGGCGGATCTCCGGCTGCGCTTTCTCACGCCGCGCACCTACGCCGTCTTCACGGCCGCGGCCGCGCGCATCGTCGGACCCGCCGGCGCGCTGCGCATCGAGACGCGGCGCCTCGATCCCGGTGCGCGTGCGGAGGCCTTCCTCGCCAGCGCCCCGAGCCTCGCGCCCACCCTGCGCCAGGCGCTGCTCGTGCTCGAGTTCGGAGTGCCGCCGCTGCTCGCGAAGCTGCGCCCCTTCACCGCGCTGGCGGGTGAAGCGCAGGACGCGATCCTGCGCGAGCTGATGGCCTCGCGCTTTGCGACCAAGCGGCTGATCTTTGGCGGCGTGCGCTCGCTCGCGCTCCTCGCGTGCTATGGCGATGCAGCCAGCCGCGAATGGATCGACTATCCGCCGGCGAGCCCGCGCGCGGGCGCGGACATCGAGGCGGCGCATCGCTATCCGCCGGACGCGTGACTTCGCGCGCGAAACGCTTCCGCGCCGGAGCCTCCGGCGGCTAGAATCAGGCGTCGGAGATCGCCGGTCCCGCGAAGTCGACCGGAGCTTCCCGATGGCCCCTGCCAGGCCTCGAATTGGCTGGAGAGGTAGATTGCCATGTACCCGGGAACCCTCGCGAAGCAGCATCCCGACAAGACCGCCTACCGGATGGCCGCAGGCGGCGAGCGCGTGAGCTACCGCGAGCTCGACGAGCGCTCGAATCAGGGCGCGCAGCTGTTTCGCGCGCTCGGGCTGCGGCCGGGCGACGCCATCGCGATCTACCTCGAGAACAACCCGCGCTTCTTCGAGATCTGCTGGGCGGCGCAGCGCTCGGGCCTCTACTACACGCCCATCAGCTATCGGCTCACGGCGCCCGAGGTCGAGTACATCGTGCGCGACTGCGGCGCGAAGGTCTTCATCGCGTCGCACGCGACGCGCGACGTCGCGGAAAAGCTCGCGGCTGGATTCGCGGATCTCGCCGGCCTGCTACATGGTCGGCGCAGCCAGCGACGGCTACGCGAGCTGGGAGCAGGCGATCGCGCGGCAACCCGCGACACCGATCGCCGACGAGATCGAGGGCTCGGATCTGCTCTACTCCTCGGGCACGACAGGGCGGCCGAAGGGAGTGAAGCTCCCCGTGCTCGGCAAGCCGATCGGCACGCCGCCCGCGCTAGTGCTCTTGATGAAGGGGCTCTACGGCGTCGATGAGCGCACGGTGTATCTCTCGCCCGCGCCGCTTCTACCACGCCGCGCCGCTGCGCTTCTGCATGGCGGCGCAGCGCCTCGGCGCGACGCTGGTACTGATGGAGCACTTCGACGCCGTCGAACGCGCTCGAGCTGATCGAGCGCCACCGGGTGACGCGCGAGCCAATGGGTGCCGACGATGTTCGTGCGCATGCTGAAGCTCCCCGAGGCGGAGCGACGCCGCTACGACGTCTCGAGCCTGCGCGTCGCGATCCACGCCGCGGCGCCGTGTCCGATTCCGGTGAAGCAGCAGATGATCGCGTGGTGGGGGCCGGTGCTCTACGAGTACTACGCGGGCACGGAGGGCAACGGCTTCACGTCGATCAGCTCGCAGGAATGGCTCGCCCACCCGGGCTCGGTCGGGCGTCCGCTCAACGCGAAGCTCCGCATCCTCGACGACGAGGGCCACGAGCTTCCGACCGGAACGCCGGGCGGCATCTACTTCGAGGGCGGCGGCAGCTTCGAGTATCACAACGCGCCCGAGAAGACGGCCGGGTCGCGCACGCCGCAGGGCTGGATCACGCTCGGCGACATCGGCTACGTCGACGCCGAGGGCTACCTCTATCTCACCGATCGCAAGGCCAACATGATCATCTCGGGCGGCGTCAACATCTATCCGCAGGAGGCGGAGAACCTGCTGGTGACGCACCCGAAGGTCGCCGACGTCGCCGTCTTCGGCGATCCCGAACGAAGACTTCGGCGAAGAGGTGAAGGCGGTCGTGCAGCCGGTCGACATGGCCGACGCCGGGCCCGAGCTCGAGCGCGAGCTGATCGCCTTCTGCCAGAGCCAGCTCGCGAAGCTGAAGTGTCCGCGCAGCATCGATTTCGAAGCCGAGCTGCCGCGGCATCCCACGGGCAAGCTCTACAAGCGGCTGCTGCGCGATCGCTACTGGGGCCAGCGCGACTCGCGGATCGTGTGAGGCGCGCAACGTGACCTCCGCGAAGACGCCCTCCGCCCGGCTCGGCCGCTACGACAATCCGTATGGCGTTGCGGAGTGGCACCAGGACCCGCCGCTGGGAACGATCTGCACGCCGCTGCAGCTGCCGACCGAGGACCGCGCGATCGCCCACGGCTGGCTCTACGCGCGCGGCGGTGAACGCAGCGTCGTGTGCTTGATGCATCCGCGTGCGAACTTCTCGCGGCACTACCTGGTACCGGGCCTCGTCGCCGCGGGCCATGCGGTCTTCTGCATCAACAGCCGCTGGCTCGGCAACGATTCGACGCTGATCCACGAGGTGGTGCTGCTCGACGTCGCCGCGGGCCTGCGCGCGGTGCGCCCCCGCTACGACCGTGTGGTGCTGCTCGGGAACTCGGGGGGCGCCTCGCTGTTCACGTTCTACCTGAGCCAGGCGCTCGCGCCGGCGGGCGAGCGGTTGGTGGATACCGCGGCGGGGGACGCCTTCGATCTGAACCGCTTCGAGCTTCCGGGCGCGGACGCGATGGTCTACCTCGCCGGACACGCCGGCGAGGGGCATTACCTGCTGCACGCCATCGATCCGTCGGTCAGCGACGAACGCGATCCGGTCGCCTGCGACCCGGCTCTCGATCTCTACGAGCCGGCCAATGGCTTCGCGCCGCCGCCGCAGGAGAGCCGCTACACGCCGGCGTTTCTCACGGCCTATCGCGCGGCGCAACGCGCCCGCGTCGGGCGCATCGACGCCGAGGCCCGCCGCCGCGTCGCCGCCCGGCGCAGCGCGCGCACGCGCTGGCAGGCGACGGGCTCTCGGGAGGATCGCCGCCGCTCGATCGCGACCGATTTCCTGGTCGTCTACCGCACGGATGCCGATCCGCGCTGCGTCGATCTCTCGCTCGATCCCTCCGCGCGCAGCTACGGCTCGCTCTGGGGCGTGCGGCCGGATGCGATCAACTACGGAGCGGTCGGCTTCGGCCGCGTCGTCTCGCCCGAAGCCTGGCTCTCCACCTGGTCGGGCCTCTCCTCTCGCGCCGAGATCGAGCGCAGCGGGAAGCGCATGACGCTGCCGTGTCTCCAGATCGCGTACGACGGCGACCACGGCATCTTCCCATCCGATGACGATCTGATCGCGCGCTCGATCGCCACGCGCGATCTCACGCGCGTGCGCATTCCGGGCGATCACTACGGCTTCCCGGTCGAGCAGGGGCGCGAGGGGGCGGTCGCCGCCCTCGTGGACTGGCTGAAGCGCTAGCGCTGCGCGCGCTAGCGGCTCGCGCGGCGGTGGTCTCGCGCCCGGTGGAACAGGATGCGCGGCGGAGTCTTCCCCCGCTCGGGATCCGGGTCGGCGAGCAGGCGCAGCGCCTCGGCCTCGTCCTGCGCCGTGAAGGCGCGCGTCGTGGTGCAGAACTCCACGAGGATGCCGTTGGGGTCGGTCGCGTAGATCGACGTGCACCAGACGTGGTCGATCTCGTGCACGTCGTGCCCGTGCTCGAGCCAGCGCGTGCGCCGGGCTGCGATGTCGTCGAGATCGCGCGCGTGGAAGGCGATGTGGTTGGCCCAGCGCGGAAGCCCGAGCCCCTCCGAGATCGCGCTCGACCACGTCTCCGGAAGATCCGCATCGTGGAAGTCCCAGAACGCGATCAGCTCGCCGCCGCCCGAGTCGTAGAACAGGTGCTTGGCGAAGCCCCGCTCGCCCGCGGGCGCCACCTCCACCTTCACGAGCGGGAAGCCCATCGCGCCGGTGTAGAACTCGTGCGTCGCCTTGATGTCCCGGGTTGCGATCGCGACGTGATGGAACGCCATGTTCTCTCCGTCGCCGCGGCGTGCGGCGGTCCCCCATTTTTATCACCGCCTGCCCGTGCTGCCAAACGCGCCCGATTGACCTGCCCAGCCACGCGGTGTATCAAGGCGCCGACATACGCGCTCAGGTGCCCACCAAGGGTGAAAAGGGAAGGCCGTGAGAATCGGCCGCGGTCCCGCCACTGTGATTGGGGAGCACCGCCTGCACGTTGCCACCGGGCCGCAAGGCCGCGGGAAGGCGCAGGCGAGGCGAGTGCGGCGAAGCGGACTTCGTCGCACGAACCCACGAGCCAGGAAACCTGCCTGGGCGCGCAACGCGATCTGCTCTTCGAGGAACGAGAGCGGTGCGGCGACGACCCTGGCCCGTGAGCAGTGACACCACGACGGGGACGCTCCTTCACCCTCTTCTTCCACGAGGGGCGACGGAGGTCCTGCAATGCGTGCGCTCCGTTTCCGCCGCGAGGGATCGGCGGAACGTGCCTCGTGCCAGCTCACGCTGGGCTGTGCTCTTCTAATGCTGGGCGTCGATCTCGCGCGCGCGGACGACCCCGCCCCCGCCCCGCCGGCCCGTTCGGTCGGCCAGGTGACCGCGACGGCGACCCGGGCCGAGCGCGACGTGCTCGACGTGGCGGGCAACGTGACGGTGATCGACCGCGAGACGATCGAGAAGAGCGGCGCGCGCGACGTGCCCGAGCTGTTGCGCCGCGAGTCCGGCCTCTTCGTCACCAACGACATCGGAAATCCCGAGGGCTACCGCGTCGAAGCGCGCGGCTTCAACAACGGTGGCGGCAATGGGTCGGCGTTGCTCGTGCTGATGGACGGCCGGCGTCTCAACGAGGCGGATTCGAGCTTCGTCGACTGGTCGCTCGTGCACCTCGACCGCGTCGAGCGCATCGAAATCGTGCGCGGGCCGGGAAGCGCGCTCTACGGCGACAATGCGATGGGCGGCGTCGTCCAGATCTTCACCCAGGACGGCGCCGGAAAGCCGCACGCGACGCTGAGCAGCCGCTTCGGGAGCTACTCGGAAGCCACCGGCAGCCTCGTCGCGGGCGCGAGCGAGGGGCCCTTCACGGGAAGCTTCTACGCCGACGGCTACACGAGCGACGGGTATCGCAACCACAGCAACTTCGACTCGCACATGTTGACGGGGAGCCTGCGCTGGACGCCGAACGACGTTGCCTCCTTCGAGCTGGCGGGCGGCTATTCGGCCGACGACCGCAAGCGACCGGGTACGCTGACGCGGGACCAGATCGACGCGCTCGGTCGCGATGCGGCGCAGCCATTCACGAACAACTTCGACGCGGCGCACGAACGCTGGGTCCAGGGTCACGGGCAGCTGATTCTCGCGAAGGACGTGAAGCTCGAGCTGCTTCCCTACTGGCGCAGCCGGCGCGATAGCGGGGCCTTCGAAAACTCGGATCCCGACCCGGCGCGGCAATTCGATTTCGATTTCGGAACCGACACGAGCTCGTGGGGCGGCAGTGCGCAGCTCGAGGTCGACCTGCCGATCGGCGCGTTCCAGAATCGCGCAATCGTCGGATTCGACTTCCTGCGCGAGGACGTGGATCGCAACAGCGCGGCCGCTTCTTCGTTCTGCACACCTTCGTGCACGGGTGACACGGGCGTCCATCGGCGGATCCTGAGCGGCCTTGCGCAGGACGAATTCAGCATCCTCGAGAACCTGCTGCTCGCCGTGGGCATCCGCTACGACGACGCCCAGTATGGCGGAGGCAGCAACAGCAGCGACCCCTTCTCGACGACCGTGCAGCATCTCGGGCGCTCGCCCACGGCGCTGAGTCCTCGCGCGGCGCTCACCTGGCGGTTTCTCCCCGCCACGTCCGCCTACGCCTCCTATTCGCGCGGCTTCCGCTTTCCGAACTTCGACGAGGCGATCGGCTTTGCCGGGGATCTCTTTCATCTCGATCCGCAGCGCTCCAACGCCTACGAGATCGGTCTCAAGCAACGCAGCGACACCTTCTCGGCGAATCTCGCCTTCTATTGGATGGACGTGGACGACGAGATCTACTTCGACCCGCTGATCACCGATCCCACCTTCGGCTTTCCCTTTGCACAGAACATGAACCTCAAGCACGTTCGGCACCGCGGCATCGAGGTCTGGTCCGACTGGCGTCCGCTGCATTGGCTCGAGCTCTATGGCACCTACACGCTCGACGACACGCGCATCGAGAGCGATCCGGTCACGCACCTCGACGGCGAGAGGATGCCGCTCGAGCCGTTGAATCACGGCACCGCGGGCGTCTACGTGTTCCTGCCCTGGCGATTCGAGATCGGGGCCAACGCCAACATCGTTGGGCCCCGGCACGTCGCCAACAGCTTTGGCACCAGCTTCAGCGGTCTCGCGACGTACTACACGCTCGACGCGACCTTGACGTGGCGCGCGTCCCTCGGCGAGCATGTCGACGTCGAACTGCTCTTCCGGGTCAAGAATCTCACCGACCAGGATTACGAGGAGGTCGCTGGCGCACCGACCTTCGGGCCTGGCGCGGTGGGCTTGAACCCCGCCCCCGGCCGCAACTACGAGGGCGGCGTCACGGTGTCGTGGAAATGAGCGCGCGCGGGCGCGCTTGCGCGCTACTCGTCGTCTGGCTCGCCGGGCCCGCAGCCGCCGAGGATCCCGCGCCGCTGCACGAAGCGCGCGCTCCCGCCGTCGATCTCGCGCCCAGCGGGCCGAGCGTCGAGTCGCGGCTCGCCGAGATCCGGCGCCGCATCGAGGCCGCCCTCGTCTACCCGTCGCTCGCGCGCTGGCAGGATCAAGAGGGCTTCACGCTCGTGCGCTTCGAGATCGATGCGGACGGCCGAGCGCACGACGTGCGCGTCGCGCGCTCGTCGGGCGAGCCGCTGCTCGACGCGGCGGCGGCGCGGGCCGTCGTCGCCGCCGGCGTGCTGCCGCGCGTCTACGGGCCACTCGAGGTCCCGGTCTCGTTCGAGCTCGCCACGCGCCGGTAGATCGCGAGCGCCTCGTTCTCGCTGGCGGGGAGCGCGGTGCGGAAGCGATGCGGATCGGGCAGGAAGCGCGAGCGCGAGAGCGCCGGATTGTTGTTGTAGTGCAGATCGACCACCGGCAGCGTGTTGCGCTCCCAGCGCCCGCGGTGCAGGAACGCCACCACCTCGGGCAGGCTGCTGCGCCAGTGGCGGCGCGGGATCACGAGATCCGGCTCCAGCCGCCGGTCCTCGACCAGATTGTTGAGCGTGAGCCCCACGATCACGTGGCTCTCGAGGTAGTACATCAACGCCAGCTCTTCGTAGTTGGTCGCGATCACGAGCCGCTCGGGATCCGGGTAGCGCGCGCGCACCCACGTGACGATCTCGTCGATCGGCCCGCGATAGGGCGTCGCGAACGACCGGAGCTGGGAGGCGACGTCGCCAAACGCCGGGAAGCGTGCGGCCAGCACCAGCGCGACGAGCGCGGCGACCGTCGCGCGCCCGGCCCGGGCCTCGCGCAGCGGGCCGGCGGCTCGCGCGACCGCCGCCCGCAGCGCAAAGGCGTCGAGCAGGAGCACCAACGCGAGGATGGGGCTCAGCACCACGAAGTAGCGCTCGAGCGGCAGCGGGTTGGCGCAGCCGAGCAGCGCGTAGACGCCCGCGAGCAGCCACAGGAAGCCGCTCGTCTCCCGCAGGAGATCCCGCTCGGGCGCTTCGCCCCGGCGCCGCGCCGCGCGCTCGAGCGCGATCAGCGCCGCGCGGCAAGCGAGCGCCGGAAGCAGGAGCTCCTGGCGCAGCAGGTGCCCGCCCACTGTCGCGACGTTCTCGAGCAGGTCGCGGGGGCCGAGCGAGAGCTCGCGCGAGAACGCCGCGGCGATCGGGAAGGTCTCGAACCAGTACAACAGGGGCGCCAACCCGATCAGCACCGGCAACAGCGGGAGCAGCGCGCGCGCGCCGTGTCGCGCCCGCTCGAGCGCGAGCACGGCGAAGACACTGAAGAACGCGGCGAAGAACGTGTTGAAGAGCAGCCACAGCAGCACGCTGATGGCCGCGGTGTAGGCGCGCACGCCGAGGGTTCGGAAGACCGCGAAACGCAGCTGCACGAATACGATCGCCCCGACGAGCAGCACGACGAGCGGGTAGTAGCGGACTTCGCGCAGGTGCAGCAGCAGCGAGACCGAGAGGCACGCGCAGGTGAGAAAGAGCGCGTCGAACAGCGGGCGCCGCGACGCGGGCACGGCGGGCCGCGCGGCGCCGGCGAAGAGCGCGAGCCCGAGGGCGCCCGCCAGCGCGAACGGCAGGCGTACGCGCGCCGTCTTCGCCCAGGGATCTCCGGTGCCCTCGGCCCACCACAGACCGGGCACGGCGAAGTAGAACTGGCCCCAGGTCGTGCCGATATACGCATCCGTGCGTTCATCGACCCCGAGCGCGATGTTGGAGCCGAACTGGTAGACGACGTTTCGCTCGCCGTGGACCTTCGGGTACCCGAACTCGATGATTCGGCGCCCGAACATCGCCGTCTCCGCTTCATCCGCCCAGAACAGCGGGTGCGAGAGACCGGCGAACAGCAGCAGCACCAGGGCCGCGCATGGGATCGTCCACAGCAGCCCGCTCCACCGATTCGATCGACGACTGGGGCTCGCCCCCCCCGACATCGGAACTCCTCCGTGGCCGCGCCTCGCTCGGCATGTTATTGAAAGCCTGCCTGTTTGGAGCCTGGCGCCGCGAGCGAGAGCCCGCACGCCCGCGCACTGCGGCAAACCGGGTCGTTGGAGGGGGAATGGGCCGGATCAAGATCGCCATCGTCGGGATCGGCAATTGCGCGAGCTCGTTGGTCCAGGGCCTCGAGTACTACGCATCCAAGCAGGCCGACGACGCGATCGGGCTCCTGCACTGGGAGATCGGCGGCTACCGCCCCCAGGACATCGAGGTCGTCGCGGCCTTCGACGTCGACGTGCGCAAGGTCGGCAAGGACGTGAACGAGGCGATCTTCGAGCCTCCGAACTGCACGGCGGTCTTCTGCGAGGATCTCCCGAAGAGCGGCGTGCTCGTGCGCATGGGCGCGTCGCCTCGATGGCATCGCCGAGCACATGCGCGACTACCCCGAGCAGCGCACCTTCCTGGTGGCCGATGTGCCCGAGCCGTCCCACGCCGAAGTGGTCGCGGCGCTCGAGCAGTCGGGCGCCGAGATCCTCGTCAACTATCTCCCGGTCGGCTCCGAGCTCGCGTCCCGCTTCTACGCCGAGGCGGCGCTCGAGGCCGGGGTCGCGCTCGTGAACTGCATTCCCGTTTTTCTCGCGAGCGACCCGGTGCTCGCGCAGCGCTTCGCCGAGCGCGGCATTCCGATCGTGGGCGACGACATCAAGGCCCAGCTCGGCGCCACGATCACCCATCGCACGCTCACCGACCTCTTCCGCAAACGCGGCGTGAAGCTCGAGCGAACCTATCAGCTCAACACGGGCGGCAACACCGACTTCCTCAACATGTTCAACCGCAACCGGCTCGCGTCCAAGAAGGAATCCAAGACCGAAGCCGTGCAGTCGGTGGCCGCGGCGCGGCTCGCCGACGACAACATCCACGTCGGCCCGAGCGACTACGTCGCCTGGCAGAACGACAACAAGGTCTGCTTCCTGCGCATGGAGGGGCGGCTGTTCGGCGACGTGCCGATGCACCTCGAGCTGCGTCTGTCGGTCGAGGATTCGCCGAATTCGGCCGGTGTCTCGGTGGATGCGATCCGCTGCGCGAAGCTCGCGCTCGAGCGCGGCGTGGGGGGCGTGCTCGAGTCGCCGTCGGCCTACTTCATGAAGCACCCGCCGCGCCAATGGCCCGATGACGAGGCCTACCTGCGCATGGAAGCCTTCATCGCGGGCGAGCTCGAGCGCTGACGCGGCGCGCGGCCTCGCCGCGCGCCGCCTACTCCGTGGGCCGACGCTTGCCGTCGCCGCCCGTCCGGCGCGGCACCGGGCGGATGTCGTCGGTCAGCAGGCTGTCGAGCGTCTTGCCCTGCGCGAGCGCCTCCGCGACCCAGTGCGGCTGCTTGCCCTTCCCGGACCAGGTCTGGGCTGCGTTGTTCGGATTCTGGTACTTGGGCGCGTCGTTCTCGACGATCCGGCTGCCGTGCTCGAGCAGCCAGGCGCGGCCGGCAGCGCGCTTCTTCGCGATCTCCTGACCGACGCGAACGGAGAGCTGCTCGAGCTCGGCGATCGTGAGCGGATCGAGATCGATCACCTTCGGATCGGCCACGCGTCACCCAAACGGCGATTCCCGCCGCATTCAATCTCTATGTATCGGCAGCAGGTCCGTCGGGTGTAGCGCCGCGCCGCCCGGATCCGGCGCTGCGCGCTACACCGGGCCAACCAGTCACCCATTTGAGGTATGACCCGATCATACGGCGTCTCGCATTTCGATCGTCACCCAACTTTTACATCCCAGTGTGAGCAGCGTCACCTCGCCCATCGCCAGCATTCCGCAGCATGCCGCCCGCAAGCTGCCGTTGGGGAGACGCTGTCATGACACATCGATTCGTCGGCGCGAGTGTCCTCGCGCTCGTTCTCGGCGGGGCGAGTCCCGCGTTTGCGCTCACGCGCCAGGCTGCCTTCGAGTGGGCGCCCGCCAGCGGGCCGGTCGCGGGCTATGCCGTCTATGCGTCGATCAACGGCGCCGCCGAACGTCTCGTCGATACGGTCGCCGCGCCGAGCGCAGTCCTCAGCGTCGAGTCGAGCGCCACCGTCCGCGTCCGCGTCGCCGCCTACGACTCGGCCGGACGGCTGGGGCCGCCCTCCGCTGCATCGGTTCCGGTGCGGCTGTGCCCGGGCGACTTCGACGGGGACGAGACCGTGGGAATCACGGATTGGTCCGATGCGAAGAGCTGCGTCGGCCAGCTGGGCGAGGGCTTCTGCGCGGCCGCCGACAGCGACGGCAATGGCACGGTGTCGCTCAGCGACCTCTACGCGCTGCACCTCGGCGCCAACGCTTGCCCGCCTGCAGTCTGCCTGGGCGACTTCGACGGGGACCACGTGATCGGGGTCACGGATTGGTCGATCGCGAAGGGCTGCCTCGGCGAGACGGCGCAAGGCATCTGCGCCCTCGGCGATTTCGATGGCGATGGCGTCATCTCGCTGGCCGACTATTACGTCGAGGTGGGGGCGCTCGGCACGGATCGCTGCGCCCAGTAGACGCTCCGCACACCCGCGTCGCGAAGCGTCGAACACGCGCGCGCTGCCGAACACGACGCCGGTAGCCGATCATCGCGCCTGCGCTGAAGAGATGGCGTCCCCAACGGGAGTCGAACCCAAGCACGCGGTCCGGATGGCCTTCAAGGGCGACCCTCTGCGGCAGATGATCGCGCTGATTCAGCGCGGCGAACGCGCGACGCTCGAAGCCGCGGCGGTCTTCACCTACCGCACCGGGCCTGGGTTGATGTCGCACAACTTCACGCCCGAGCTGGAAAGCGAAGACGTTCAGCGCTGGCTCGCGTTCCTACGCGAGCGCGACATGCTGCTCAACGAACCGACGAGCCTGTGGGCGATCCGCGAATACCTGCTGCCCAAAGCGAGGAACCTGAAGCGCCTGGGCGAGACCGGGATGCGCGCACCACTGGACGCTCTGATGGAGGACCCCCGATGACCGACCTTCTTTCTCTCCGACAAGCAGCGCGGCACCTCGGCGTTGCGGAGCGTTTGCTGCGCCAAGCCGTGCGCAGCGGCGCGCTGCCCGCGTTCCGGCTCGGCGAACGAACGCTGCGCGTCAAGCTCTCCGATCTCAACGACTGGATTCAGGACCGGCGCGTGCGCACCTGGTCGGCGGAGCCCCGCTAGTGTCCCCGCGTCGCGAGCGCCGAAACCTCGTCAAGCGAGGCTCCGTCTGGTACTTCGAGCGCATCGTTGGTGGCCGGCGTTTCCGCCGGTCGCTCGAAACCGAGAGTCTCGAAACAGCGCGCGAGCGCCGCGACGTGCTCGAGCGCGAAATCGCCTCGCATCGCTTCACGACCGCGCAGCCGCCCACGTTCGCGACCGCCGCGAAGGAAGCGCTCGACACGATGCAGGCGCGGCGCGACGCCAGCGCCGAGACCGGCTACTCCGCGACCACGGCGCGCGATCGGACATACGCGCTCCGCAAGGACGGCCCGATCCTGCCGCGGATCGGACACCTTCGGCTCGACACGATCGACGCCGCGGTGCTTCATCGCTGGCACGAGGCAGAAATCGTCCAACGGGGCCGATCGTTCAAGACCGGCGACAACCGGCTCGACGCGATCGAGCAGGTATTCCGCTTCGCGCGCTCGCGTGGCTACGTGGACCGGCGACACAAGCCGGTTGACGAGCTGCGCGAGCAGCTGCGCGCCGAGCGCAACACGAAACGATCCCGCGCTGCCCAGGACAGTCGGCGCCGACTCGCGCGCGACGGCGTGCTGACTCCCGAACAGGTCGGGCGCCTGACTGCCGCGGCGCAGGTCGAGGGTTCCGCGGCCGAGGTCGTCGTGCTGCTCGCGCTGGAATGCGGGCTGCGGCGCGGCGAGATCGCCGCGCTGCGCTGGGGAGACGTCGCCTTCGGATTGGGCGAGCACGACGCGACGCGGGGCATCGAAGTGCGCCAGTCGCGCGCGCGAGGCGAAGAGGCGGAGGCTCCGAAGTCAGGCCGCGTGCGCCGACCGCACCTCTCGCGGCGCCTGTGGCACGCGCTTCGCTGGCTGCACCAAAGCCGATGGGAGCCGGGGCCCGAGGCGCTTGTGATCGAGACGCACTACTTCGAGCTCGACAAATCGCTTCTGCGGCGCGCTCTGAAGCGGGCCGGTCTCCCACATCGAACGCTGCAGAATCTGCGGGCCACTTGCTCTTCTCTGCTCAAGCAGTGGGGCGTGGCACCGGCGTACGTTCTTGCCGCCATCGGTCATGAATCGGATGCGGTCGCACGCGAGCACTACGACCGCCTCGACTTCACGACCTATCGGGCGCCAGAAGCGCTCCTGCCGGGCGATACGCCGATGGATCTGTTCGCGCGGTTGTGCGGCGAATCGAGCAAGTTGCCTGCGCGTGAAGAGCACGCGGAAGCAGTGCTATCCGCGCCTGCCGGGGAGTTGCGAGCACGTGCGAGCAGCGAAGGGGCAAGAGTTCACCCCAGAGTCCCCTCACCTACTAGAAAAGCGCCGCGATCCCGCGAGCTTGGTTGGCGTCCCCAACGGGAGTCGAACCCGTGTTACCGCCTTGAAAGGGCGGAGTCCTAGGCCACTAGACGATGGGGACGCAGGCCGGCGCAGCGAGCCGCGCCGCAATATCGCCCAGCTCAAGCTCGCGCGCCGCCCTCCAGCCCGCCCCGAGCCCCCGTTGGGGGGGTCGATTTCCGGCGCCGACCAGCCGATAGACCTCCTTTGGAGGGCCCCCCATGTCGGCCTCGGACTCCCGTGCGGGGGGGCGCACCGCCAGTGTGCGCCCGGACGCCCGCACCGCGCTCGATCTGCACGAGCTGCTCGAGCTGCTGGTGCGGGAGAAGCTCCTCACGCCCGAAGCGGGCACCGACATCGAGGGCCGCGCGACGACCCTGCGCAGCCGCGTGCTCAAGGAGCGCGTCGGATCGGTGCGCTCGCAGGCCGCAGCGCGCTACGACGTCTCCCCCGCCGAGATCGTGAGCGCCGCGAGCCTCCCCCACCCGGAGCGCGCGCATCGCAAGCTCGACGAGGATGCGATCGCCGAGGCGCTCGCCAAGGCCTCGGGCGTCCCGTACCTGAAGATCGACCCGCTGCGCATCTCGAGCGACCTCGTCACCAAGACGCTCTCGCGCCCCTTCGCGCGTCACCACGTGGTGATCCCCGTCGCGCGCCAGGGCGAGACCGTGACGCTCGCGGTCGCGGACCCGTTCGACACGGCCCTGCGCGAATCGCTCGAGAATCTGCTCTCGAACCCGCTCGCCTACGTCGTCTCCGCGAAGACCGACATGCTCGCCGTGATGGACCGCGTCTACGGCTTCCGCTCGAAGGTCTCGCAGGCGGAACGCGAGATCGGCGCTGTTTCGCGCGGCGGCGCCCTCGTGCAGCTCGTCCAGCTGCGCAGCAACGACGAGCTCGCCAACACCAACGACGAGCACGTGATCGCCGCGGTCGACTATCTGCTCAATTACGCCTACGAGCAGCGCGCCTCCGACATCCACCTCGAGCCGCGCCACGAGGACGCGGTGATCCGCTTCCGCATCGACGGCATCCTGCACGACATCGAGACGCTCCCGATCTCGGTGCACGGGGCCATCACCTCGCGCATCAAGGTCCTCGCCGGCATGAACATCGCCGAGCGCCGCCGCCCGCAGGACGGCCGCATCAAGACGCGGCGCGCCGACCGCGAGGTCGAGCTGCGCGTCTCCTCGATGGCCACCGCCTTCGGCGAAAAGATCGTCGTGCGGATCTTCGATCCCAGCGTGCTGCTCGCCGATCTCCAGGAGCTCGGCTTCAACGACGTCGAGCGCGAGCGCTTCGAGAAGTGGATCACCTGCCCGAACGGCTTGATCCTCGTCACGGGACCCACGGGCTCGGGCAAGACGACCACGCTCTACTCGACGCTGCGGTATCTCTCGGGCCCCGAGGTCAACATCACGACCGTCGAGGACCCGATCGAGATGGTCGATCCGCGCTTCTGCCAGGTGCAGGTGAAGCCGCAGATCGACGTCACCTTCGCGACTGCGCTGCGCACGATCCTGCGCCAGGACCCCGACATCATCATGGTGGGCGAGATCCGCGATACCGAGACCGCGCAGATGGCGGTGCAGGCCGCCCTCACCGGCCACCTGGTCTTCTCGACCGTGCACACGCGCAACGCTGCCGGCGCGGTGACGCGGCTGGTCGAGCTCGGCGTCGAGCGGTTCCTGCTCTCGAGCGTGCTGCGCGGCGTGATGGCCCAGCGCCTGATCCGGCGCATCTGCGTGCGTTGCGCCGTCGAAGGCGCGCTGACACCCGAACAGATTGCGACGCTCGGGCTCAAGGTGCCGGCCGAACGCCGCGATCGCCTGCGGGTGCGCTGGGGCGAGGGATGCGTCGAGTGCCGCCACACGGGCCTTTACGGGCGCGTCGGCGTCTTCGAAATGCTCGACATCGGGCGCCGCGTGCGCGGGCTGATCAACGACGGCCGCGACGCGAACGAGATCGCGAACGCCGGCCGCATCGAAGGCATGGAGAGCCTGCGCGACGCGGCCCTGCACAAGCTGGCGGACGGCGTGACTCCGTACGAGGAGGTCGTTCGCCTGGCGGTGGACGTCGAATGAGCAAGGCGACGGCAGACGAGCTGCGCCTGCTGATCCGCTCGGGCTGGCGCCTGGTCGTGCTCGAGACCTTCGAGGAGGACCGCGCGCTCGCGCTGCTCGAGAAGGTCGCGCTCGCGAACGAGGCGCCGCTCGTGCGCTGGTCGCTCGCGAGCGGCCTGTCCGCGGGTCCGAAGTCCGCGGGGTCGCTCGAGGCGGGCCTGCGCGCGCTCGAGGCGCACACGGGCCCGGCCATCTTCGCTCTGCTCGACGTGCACCGCCTGCTCGACGATCCGCTGGCGGTGCGCCGGCTGCGCGATCTATTGCCGACGCTGGCTTCGCGCCAACAGGCCGTCGTGCTGGTGGGGCCGGCCATCGAGCTGCCCGACGGAGCTGGTTCGCGACGCGGGGCGCCTCGAGCTGCCGCTGCCGACCGCGGCCGAGCTGCACGCCTTGTTCGAGCGCGCGCTCGAGAAAACGGCGCGACGCGAGCCCGAGGCGCTCGAGGATGCGGTGCGCGCGGCGCTCGGTCTCACGGCCGCGGAGGCGGTGCGCGTGCTGCGCCGCGCCTGCCGCGTGGCGGGAGGCCTCGACGGAAGGGCGGTTCAGGAGATCGTGCGCGACAAGCGCCACGCGCTGCGGCGCACGCCGGCGCTCTCGTTCCACGATGCGCCAGCGGATCTCGGAAACGTGGGCGGGCTCTCGGAGCTCAAGCGCTGGCTCGCCGAGCGGCGGCGCGCCTTCGGCGACGAGGCGCGAAGCTTCGGCCTGCCGACGCCGCGCGGCCTTTTGCTGTTCGGCGTGCAGGGCTGCGGAAAGTCGCTGTGCGCGAAGGCCGTGGCGCGCGAGTGGCGCTTCCCGTTGCTGCGGCTCGACATGGCGTCGGCGTTCGGCGGAGCGACGCAGAGCCCCGAAGCGGCGATGCGCGAGGCCGTGCTGGTGGCGGAATCGCTCGCGCCCGCCGTGCTCTGGATCGACGAGATCGAGAAGGGCTTTGCGGCAACCGCGAGCGACGCACGCGCGAGCCGCGTCTTCGGCTCCTTCCTCACGTGGCTGGCGGAGAAGCAAGCTCCGGTCTTCGTGGTGGCGACCGCCAACGACGTGGCCGGGCTGCCGCCCGAGCTGCTGCGCCGCGGCCGCTTCGACGAGCTCTTCTTCGTCGACCTGCCGACCGCCTCCGAGCGCGCCGAGATCCTCGCGATCCACCTGCGCCAGCGCGGGCGCGATCCCACGCATTACCGCCTCGACGAGATCGCCGCGCAGGCCGAGCGGCTCACGGGCGCGGAGCTCGAGCAGGCCGTGATCGGCGCGCTCTTTCGCGCCTTCGAGCAGTCCCGCGACCTCGAGGAAGACGATCTCAGCAACGCGCTGCACGAGACCGTCGCGCTCTACGACACCTTCGAGGAGCGCATCAAGGAGCTGCGCGACTGGGCCCGCGTGCGCGCCCGGCCCGCCTCGCTCGATCCCAAGCTCGTCGATCTGTTCGCGCGCGGCTGAGCGGCGCGGGCGGCGGGCGGCGCGGTAGACTCCGCGTGCCGTGGAAGACCGCACGATCCGCAAGGAACGCAGCCAGAACATCTGGGGGAGCTTCGCCCGCAAGTTCGAGGCCGTGGCCCAGGCCACCACGCTCGACCCGCTGCCGGAGTTCGACCTCGCGAACATCGGCGGCCTCGCCGGCCCCAAGGAAGAGATCCAGACCTACGCCTGCGCGGCGACCAACCCCGAAATCTACCAGCAATGGGGCACCTTTCCGCCGACGGGAATCCTGCTGATCGGCAACCGCGGCGTTGGCAAGCGGCTGCTCGCCAAGGCGCTCGCGAGCCTCACGAACACGGCCTTTCTGACCGTGAACGTTCCGCGCCTCGTGATCGAGGTGATCCACCGCGGTGGCAAGGTCGGGGAGTTGGTGGCCGGCTGGTCCCAGGCCCTGGAAGAGATGCCGCCCGTGACGGTGCTGTTTCACGAGCTCGAGTTCTCGCAGACCTGGGAGTTCGGCGGTCGGCGGACCGATCTGCCGGTGGGGCCGGTGATGGATTTCCTGCTCGACGTCGTCGACCGCTCGATCGCCGCCGAGCAGGCGCTGGTGGTGGGCTCGACCAGCCACCCGAACACGCTGCGCCAGGCGTTCGCCGATCCTCGGCGCTTCGAGCGCGTGGTCGAGGTCAACCCGATCTACCCCGACGATGTGGTCGAAGCGCTCACGATCCACGCGGCCGAGGCCGAGAAGCGCGCGGGCCGCATGCTGTTCGCGGCCGTCGACTGGCGCGCGGTCGTCGCGCAGCACCGGGATCCGCCAACGGGCGATTGGATTCGCATCCTGCACGGCGCGCTGCGCCGCAAGGCCCGCCACGAAGCCTGCGGCGAGCCTTCCACGAACGTCACCACGCAGGACCTGCTCGACGAGGTCGCGCGTTACCGTCAGGTGAGCCGCCATCTCCTGCTCCCCGAAGCCGGGAACTACGTCTGAAGCATGGATACCTGGATCGTCACCGGCGGAGCGGGCTTCATCGGCTGCAACTTCGTTCGCCTCGCGCTCGCGCGCAGCGAGGCGCGCATCGTCGTCGTCGACAAGCTCACCTATGCGGGCAACCTCGAGAGCCTCGCGGACGTGGCGGACCACCCGCGCTTCCATTTCGTGAAGGCCGACATCGCCGATCGCACGGCCGTCGACCAGATCCTGCGCGAGCACCGTCCGAGCGCGATTCTCAACTTCGCCGCCGAGACGCACGTGGATCGCTCGATCGACGGGCCCGCTGCGTTCATCCAGACGAACGTCTGCGGAGCCTTCGAGCTGCTCGATGCCGCCCGCCAGCACCTGGCGCAGCTCGATGGCAGCGCGCGCCGGCGCTTCCGCTTCCTCCACGTCTCGACCGACGAGGTCTACGGCTCGCTCGGCCCGACGGGTGCGTTCACGGAAACGACGCCTTATGACCCGAACTCTCCCTACTCCGCCTCGAAGGCCGGCGCCGACCACCTGGTGCGCGCCTACCACGCCACCTACGGCCTGCCCGTGCTGCTCACGAATTGCTCGAACAACTACGGCCCATACCAGTACCCCGAGAAGCTGATCCCGCTGATGATCCTGAACGCCGTCGATGGCAGACCCCTGCCCATCTACGGCGACGGCGGCAACGTGCGCGATTGGCTGCATGTCGCGGATCACTGCGAGGGGCTGTTGCGCGTCCTCGAGCGCGGTCGGCCCGGCGAGCGCTACAACCTGGGCGGCGGCGAGGAGCGCAGCAATCTCCAGATCGTCGACCTGATCTGCGCCCAGCTCGAGCAGATCCGCCCGCCCGCCGAGAACCCGGCGCTCGCTCGCGCAGGCGTCGCGAGCTACGCGGCGCTGAAGACCTTCGTGCCGGACCGGCCGGGTCACGATCGCCGCTACGCGATCGATGCCTCGAAGATCCGCGCCGAGCTCGGCTGGCAGCCGCAGCGCGATCTCGCCAAGGGCCTGGCGGACACCGTGCGCTGGTATCTCGCGCATCGCGAGTGGTGCGAAGAGGCGCAGGCGGGCCGCTACGCGCGCGAGCGGCTCGGCCTCGGCTAGCTCGCGATCCGAGACACTGCGCCAGCGCATCCCGAGTTCGGGAAATCCCGGATCTGGGATCCAAGTGAGCGCCCACACCCGTCGGCCGGCGCGCCGCTCTGCGCGCGCGCGCCGCTTCGTCTGCGGCGGCGGCAGGACACGCGGGGAGCTGCCGGTGCGCGCACCCGCGCGGCACGCGCAGCCACGGCGCAAGCTGCCGGCGTGCTTCCGCCGGTCTTCCGGTCCGCATCCCAGACGAGGGACGCCGCGGCGGCTGCGGCCGCCGCGGCGCACGAGCCCAAGCCGCTGGTTTCACTCAGGATTCTCGATCGCTTCCGGCTTGGCACGGAGCTTGGAAAGAGAAGCCGACGACCGCATCCGGTCGGAGGCTGCATGCGCCACGCGCATACCGTGCTGTTCGTCGACGACGAGGTGAACATCCTCAAGGCCTTGCAGCGCCTGCTGCGCAGCGAGCATATGAACGTGCTGTGCGCGTCGCGCGCGCAGGAGGCGCTCGAGCTGCTCGACAAGCAGCAGTGCCAGGTCGTCGTCACCGATCAGCGCATGCCGGAGATGACCGGCGTCGATCTGCTCTCGCAGGTGCGCGAGCGCTTCCCCGACATCGTGCGCATGATGCTCACCGGCTACACGGAGATGGACGTCGCGGTCGACGCCATCAACCGCGGCGAGATCTACCGGCTGATCACGAAGCCTTGGAACGACGACGAGTTGCGCGCCACCATCCGCCAGGCGTTCGATCACTCCGACCTCAAGAACGAGATCAAGCGCCTCAACCAGGTGACGCGCGAGCAGAACTTCAAGCTCCAGGACATGAACCGCAACCTCGAAGGCAAGGTGCGCGAGCGCACCAAGCAGCTCGCGGAGAAGCACCAGGAGCTGCGCACCGCCTACGTGCAGACGATCCGGGCGCTCGCCGAGGCCGTCGACGCGAAGGACGCCTACACGCGAGGCCATTCCGAACGCGTGGGCGTATACGCCTCGAAGATCGCGCGCGAGATGGGCTTCCAGAAGGACTTCATCGAGCGGGTCTACATCGCCGGGCTGCTGCACGACGTGGGCAAGATCGGCGTGCGCGACTCGGTCATCACGAAGCCGGATCGCCTCACGCCGGAAGAGTACGACGAGATCAAGCAGCACCCGGCGATCGGCGCGAAGATCCTCGAGCCGGTCGACTTCCTGTCCGACGTGACACCCTGCGTGCGCCACCACCACGAGTGGTACGACGGCTCCGACCGCGGCTACCCGGACCGCCTGCGCGGCGAATCGATCCCGCTGCCCTCGCGCATCATCCTGGTCGCCGACACCGTCGAGGCGATGACGAGCGATCGGCCGTATCGCAAGGCGCTGCCGCTCGACGTGGTCTACACGGAGCTGACGAAGTACTCCGGAAGCCAGTTCGATCCGGTCTGCGTCGACGCCTTCCTGCGCCTGCTGGGCCGCGAGGGAGAGGGCTTCATCCGCAAGGACCAGAAGTTCGACATCTACGCCTTCATCGAGGGTTGATGGTGAAGCCTGCGAACCTCGAGTCGGCCGTGCCCGGCCTGCTCTTCGACCCCGAGGCGCTGCTCGTGCGCGAGCCGCGCGTGCTGCTCGATCCGCGCTTTCTCGGCGCCCTGCACGCCGAGCTCGAGGACGAGCTCGGCAGCGAGCCCGCCAACACCACCTTGCTCCAGATCGGATTCCTGCACGGGCTGCGCGACGCCCTGCGCGCGGTGGGCCAGCTCGCGCAGGCGGAAGACGAGGGCGCCCTCGCCCTGCTCCCCTCCCCGCTGCCGACCCGGCTGCGCGCTGCCATCTCGGCGGGGCCGCCCGGCGCGATCGAGATGCATGGCTCGTGGCCCGAACGCTGCGAAGCGTCGGCGCACCTGGCGAGCGTCGGCCGCAGCGCGCAGTGCGCGTGCGCGGTGAGCGCCGGCTACACGTCGGGTTGGCTCTCGGGGCTCTTCGACGCCGATATCGCCGCGCTCGAAACGAGCTGCGGCGCGGCCGGCGACGCGGAGTGTTGCTTCGTGGCCCGCGAGGCCGAGGCCTGGCGCGCCGCGCCCGACGCGGACGCCGAAGCCCTGCTCGCCGCCCTGCCCTTCGCGGCCCTGCGCGAGGCGATCCGCAGCGAGCCCGCCCCCGAGCCGCCTCCCGCGCCGCGCGGATACGATGGCGAGGCGGCGGTGATTCACATCTGGGGCCCCGTGATGGTGATCCCGTTCTGCGGCCCGGACGAAGCCTTGCAGGCTCTCGACCTGATCGGGCGCGATCCGAGCGCGCGGCAGGTCTCGGTCGTGGTCGTCGACCTCACCGGCGCGATCGTGGACGAGGCGTTCGGAGCGGTCGCGCTCGAGCAGCTGATCGAAGGCGTGGACGCCATCGGCGCCGAGGTCATCTTCGCCGGCGTCGGCGAGCTCTCGGGGGACGTGATCGCGGGCCTGTCGACGCCCCCGCTGCTGGTCCTGAAGGACCTGCACAGCGCCATCGCCACGGCCTTCCAGGTCGCCGCCGCCCAGCGCAGGCTCGTGTAAAGGAAGAGGCCGGGAAGCCCGAACACCAAGCGGATGGAAGCGATCCCCGAGCACGGCCGACTCGACGAGATGCCGCTCCCGCGCCTGCTGCTCGGGCTCGCGCGCGAGCGCTTCGGCGGCGCCGTCACCCTCTCCCGCGACCGCATCGGCAAGCGTTTCCTGTTTCGCGAGGGACTGCCGATCTTCGCCGAGTCGAATCTCGCCAGCGAGAGCCTGGGCATCCAGCTGATGGATGCAGGCCGCATCAAGCGGTCGGACTTCAACCGCCTGATCGCCCACGTCGAGCAGGAGAAATGCAAAGAGGGCAAGGCGCTGCTCGACCTCGGGCTGCTGGATGCGAAAGGCCTGTTTCTCGCGCTGAAGGATCAGGTCCGGATCCGGCTGCTCGAATGTTTCGGTTGGCCGCACGGTGAGTTCTACGTCGACCACGGCTCCGAGCCGCCCTCGGATGCGCAGCCCTTCCGCGCCGAGCTCTACAGCCTGCTCCAGGAGGGCATCGAGACACACTGGAGCGGCGAGCGAGTGCTCGGCGATCTGCGCGCGCGCATGGAGCTCTATCCGGAGCGCGTGGATGCCGGCGATCGCATCGCGTCGAAGCTGCACAGCGACGACGTGGTGCGCACCTTGCTGGCCGAGCTCGACGGCACGCGCAACCTGTGGAAGGTGGTGCAGTCGGCGAAGACGCCGCGCGGACTCGCAGCGCTCTGGGTGCTCGATGCGGCAGGAGCCCTGCGCTACCGGGACGCTCCCAAGCCGGACGCGGAGGTCGGCTTGGCCCCGCCGCCGGAAATCGAGATCGAGACGACGAGCGCACCCGAGCCGGTCGGCGAACGAGCAGCCCCGGCGGAGACGCGCGCGCGCCGCGCCCCGAGCGAAGCGGAGACGCAGGCCACCGCCGACCTGCGGCGAGAGATCAGCGAGAAGCACGCGCGCCTGGGCGAGCTCGACTACTACGCCCTCCTGGGCCTCGATCCGGCTTGTGACGCCGCCGCGATCAAGCGCGCCTACCACCTCGCCGCGAAGACCTACCACCCCGACACCCTCGCGCGCTCGGGCCTCGAGGCCGCGGCGCGCGGCGAGGCGAACCGCGTCTTCGCAGAGATCAGCAAGGCGCACGCCACGCTCGCGGATCCCGAGCGCCGCCGCCGCTACGACGACGAGCGCCGCGGCGACGGCGGGACGATCGACGCGAACCGCCTCGCCAACGCCGAGAACCTCTACCGCAAGGGCGAGATCCTGATGCGCCAGGGCAACTTCAGAGGCGCCTTCGATTTCTTGAAGCCCGCCGTCGAGCTGTGGCCCGACGAGTGCGCCTACCAGTCCGCGCTCGGCTGGACCTACTACAAGAAGAATCCCTCCGAGCCGGAAGCGGCCCGCACGCATCTCGAGCGAGCGCTCGCGATCGACGCCGAGGACGGCGTCACGTTGTTCCGACTCGGCGTGGTGTTGCGAGCGCTCGGGCAAGCCGAGCAGGCGCAGGCTGCGCACGCGCGCGCGGCCCGGCTGGGCGGGAGCGAAGGCTGAGCCGGCGCGCGGCCCGCGGCCCCGGCAGCACCTCGAAAGCCTCCGGATGCCCCGCGAGCGCCGCGGCCACGCCGCGCAGCCAGATCGCATAGGCTGCGCCCCCCTCGCTTCGGAACAGGATCTGCCCCTCGAGGTCGCCCATGCGTGCGATCGGGCCGACCAGCGCGCCCGCGCGCGCGAGCGCGAGCAGGCGGTCCACCGGCCGCGTGCGGCCGTGCGGCAGGGCGAGGCGCCCCACGACCGAGCCCGAGGGCACGGCGTAGAGGGCGCTCAAGGCCGGGTCGCTGAAGACCGCGCCGGCGAGCAGGCGGCGACCCGCGCGGCGCGCCTCGTCGACCTGGCGTCGCATCACGCTCGATCCGATCCGCACGTGCCCCTGGAAGCCGAGCGCGTGGCCGAGCTCGTGCAGCGCCGAGCCCGCGAGCTCCGCGGGGCTGAGCTCGACGCGCCGGCCGAGCGGGTCGACGTCATCGACGCGCAGCCCGCGAGCGCCGCCAGCAGCCACAGCCCGGCCGCGGCGCGCCTCAACGCTTGCGCTCCCACGCGAGAAACACCGCGCTGCCGCAGGCGATCCAGAACGCCGCGAATCCGTACATCAGCGGATAGCCCGCCGCGCGGATCAGCGCCCCGAGCGTCGGACCTCCGATCAGCACGCCGGCATCGAAGAGCGCCGTGAAGATCGCGAGGGCCGAGCCGCGATCGGCCTCGCGCGCGCGCGTCACGACCATGCCCGAGAGGATCGGAAACACGAAGCCATGCCCCAGTCCGCAACACAGCCCGGCGACGAGGATGTGGGTCGCCGTCGCGGCGAACGCGAGCAATACGAGGCCCAGGCAGAGGATCGCGAGGGAAGGCACGAGAACGCGCGTGGGGCCGATGCGGTCGGGAAGCCAGCCCCCCGCGATGCGCACCAAGAGCGCCGCACCGGCGTAGGCGCTGAAGAACGCTCCCACGCTGCCGATGCCCGTGTGCATCACGAAGGTCTTCGTGAAGATGAAGACCGAGGCGACGCCGAACGCAAAGACCGTGCCGATCCACCACAGCGGAAGCAGCTCCCGCTGGAGGAGCGCGGCGAGGAACCCACGCGACGGCTCGCGTGGCCCCGGCGCCCGCGCCCGCTCGCGCAACGGCAGCGTGAGCGCGAGCGAGCAGATCGCGAGCCCGACGGAGCTGCCGAAGAGCGCGGAGTAGTCGAAGCGCGCGAGCAGCGCGTCGCCGAGCAGCCCCGCCAGCGCGACCGGCAGCATGCCCGACGCGCCGAACCACGCGAGCCCCTCGGTCCGGCGCGCCGCCGGCACGAGGTCGGCCGCGAACGTGAACAGCGAGCTGTAGAGCATCGCTTCGGCGAAGCCGTGCACGATGCGCACCGCGAGCACGCCCGGTCCGATCGAGTGGATGCCGAGGTAGAGCGCGCAGGCGAGCACGTTGAGCACGCCGCCGGCGAGGATCACGCCGCGGCGCCCGCGCCGATCCATCACGCGACCGATGGGCGGGCGCGCCGCGATCGCGGCGAACGCGGTGAGCCCGAAGATGAACCCGATCTGCACCTCGTCGGCGCCGAGCTGTGCGAGATAGCCCGGGAAGTGGAGGAACAGGTTGAACGAGAGACTCTGTGCGAAGTTCGCGGCGGCGCACAGCACGAACGTGCGCGTCAAGAAGCGCGGCGGGCTCACGCGCAGCAGTCTAGCCGCGAGGGCCCGTCTGGCCGGCGAGCCAGCGCGCGGCGAGCTCGGCGATGCGGCGGCCGAACACCCGCGCGGTCTCGAGATCCGAGGCCGGCGGAGCCAGCTCGGGGCCGCGGTCGATGTCGGCCTGCGTCATCAGGCCGAGCGAGCTACCGAGCCGGTTCAGGTGGCGGGGGTCGTCACGGTCGCCGCGCACGCCGCTCACCAGCTGCCCGAGGCTCACCCAGACCATCCCGTGTTGCGCGGCGAAGCAGCACAGCTCGACCAACGCGTTGGCCTTGTCGCCGTACAGCGATCCCGAGTTCGTGAAGCCCGCGGCGAGCTTGTCCTTCCAGCGCTGCTGAAGCCACAGGCGCGAGGTCGCTTCCATGAAGGTCTTGAAGCCGGCCGACGCGCTCCCCATGTAGGTCGGCGCACCGAAGACGATCGCGTCGGCTGCGTGAAGGGGCTCCAGCTCGAGCGCATCGACGCGCTGCAAGCTCACCTGCGTGCCTGCGACGGCGGCCGCGCCTTGCGCCACGTGCTCGGCCACGCGCTGGGTGTGGCCGAACCCGGAGTGATGGACGATCGCCACCTTCGCCATGCTCTCACCCCTTGGCCGCGCTTCGCGCGCTAGAGTGCGCGAGTGTCCACAGAGGCCGCAAGTCCGCCGCTCGCAAGCCTCGGGCGCTCGATCCGGGACCGGGTTGCGATCGTCACGGGCGCGGCGAGCGGGATCGGGCGCGCGACGGCACGCCTGTTCGCGCACGAGGGAGCGCGCGTCGCGGTGCTCGACCGCGACGCCGTGGGAGCGGCGCGCGTCGGCGACGAGATTCGAGCCGCGGGCGGCACGGCGCGCGGCTTCGGCGTCGACGTAGCGGATGGCGCGCGCATCGCGGCGGTGATCGCCGAAGCCCGGGCCGCGTTCGGCCCGATCGACATCCTCGTCAACAACGCGGGCATCGTGCTGGCGGCGCCGATCGGGGCGGCCGATTTCGAAGCCGCCTGGGAAGCCACGCTCGCGGTGAATCTCACGGCGCACACGCGCACCGTGCGCGCCTGCCTCGATGATCTGCGCCGGCACCGCGAAGGGCGCATCGTGAACATCGCCTCGACCGAAGGGCTCGGGGCGACCGCCTACATCAGCCCCTACACGGCATCGAAGCACGGCGTGATCGGCCTCACGCGCGCACTCGCCGTCGAGCTCGGAGCCGCCGGCGTCACCGTGAACGCCATCTGCCCCGGGCCGATCCGGACCGGGATGACGGCGGGCATTCCCGACGATGCGAAGGCCACGTTTGCGAAGCGGCGCACGGCGCTCGGGCGCTACGGCGAGCCCGAGGAGATCGCCCACATGGTGCTCTCGCTGGCGCTGCCGGCCGCCTCCTTCGTGACCGGCGCCGTGCTCGTGGTCGACGGCGGCCTCACCATCCGCAACGCGTAGGCGAGCGCCGCTCGCTCCACTCGGAAATCGCCGCCGCGTCCCTTAGAATGCCGCCACCCCACCCGAGGAGCATCCCGTGGCGATCGATTTCAGCCTGCCTCCCGACGTGACCGCGGTTCGCGAGCGCGTGCGCGCCTTCTTCGCGCACGAGGTCGCGCCGGCGATCCACGCGCTCAAGGAAGGTCGCGATCTCGCGGCCTGGCGCCCCGCGCTGCAGCGCCTGCGCGAGAAGGCGAAGGCCGACGGCCTGTGGGCGCCGCACATGCCGCGCGAATGGGGTGGCATGGGGCTCGGGCCGCTGGCAATGGCGTTCGTCTCCGCGGAGTGCGGGCGCAGCGAGTTCGGGGCCTACATCCTGAATTGTCACGCCCCGGACGAGGGCAACATGCACACGCTGCTCCACTTTGGCACACCGGAGCAGAAGGAGAAATATCTACGGCCGCTCGTCGACGGCGATTGCCGGTCCTGCTTCGCGATGACCGAGCCCGAGGTGGCGGGCTCCGACCCGACCGGGATCCGCACGCACGCCGAGAAGCAGGGCGACCACTGGGTGATCAACGGACACAAGTGGTTCATCTCCGGCGCCCACGGCGCGCGCTTCGCGATCGTGATCGCGAAGAGCGATCCGGACGCCAACCCGCCGCAGGCGCGCAACTCCGCCTTCCTGGTCGAGACCGACAACCCCGGCTGGAAGATCGTGCGCGACATCGACACGATGGCCGGCAAGGGCAACCACTGCGAGATCCGGATCGAGAACTGCGTGGTGCCCGATGCGGCGCTCTTCGGCGGGCGCGGCCAGGGACACCGGCTCGGGCAGG
Organism: uncultured delta proteobacterium; assembly: GCA_963785985.1. Classification (GTDB taxonomy): domain Bacteria; phylum Myxococcota_A; class UBA9160; order UBA9160; family SMWR01; genus DATBRV01. The sequence goes on from CAWAXD010000012.1 coordinate 122,119, forward strand.
TGCGGCTCGGCCCAGCGCGCCTCGCCCACTGCATGCGCTGGATTGGCAACGCCGAGCTGGCGCTCGAGATGACCGCAAAGCGCGCCCTCGAGCGCGAGCTGCACGGCGGCGTGCTCGCCGACAAGCAGGGGATCCAGTGGCAGCTGGCCGAGTCCACGATGGAGCTCTACCAGTGCAAGCTGATGGTGCTGCACGCGGCCTATCTGATCGAGAATGGGCTGCCGTTCCGCCACGAGGTCTCGATGTGCAAGCACCACGTCGCCAACAGCTTGTGGCGCGTGATCGACCGCGCGATCCAGGTGCACGGCGCGCTCGGCTACTCGACCGACACCGCGCTCGAGAGCATGCTGCGCCACGCGCGCTCGGCGCGCCTGGTCGACGGCGCCGACGAGGTCCACCTCTCGCAGATCGGCCGCCACCTGCTCGAGGTCTTCCAGCTCGAGGGCAGCACTCGCAATGCGACCGGGGCCGGCCTGCTCTAGCGGCGCGTGGCTCGGGGTGTCGCCGTCCGGCGACGAGAGGCTACGGGCGCCGATCGGCAGCGAGCTGGAACAGCCCCTCGGCGAGCTTGCCCATGCCGGCGAAGCGCTGGTCCTGCGTCTGCCCGCGATGAAAGCGGAAGTAGATCTGCTGGAGCACGACGCCCATCTTGAAGGTCCCGAACACCACGTAGTACGGGAGCCGCGAGACGTCGCGGCCACTACGCTGCGCGTAGCGCGCGGCGGCCTGCTGGCGTGACAGGAAGCCGGGCGTCTGGGTCGGCATCGGATTGCTGCCGGCGAGCCCCTCGCCGGGGTTGCTCCAGAGCCCGAGCAGCGTGCCGAGATCGCACAGCGGATCGCCGATCGTGCACATGTCCCAGTCGTAGACGGCGACGCAGCGGCCGGGATCGTCCGCGGCGACGGCCATGTTGTCGAGCTTCCAGTCATTGTGCACGAGTGTCGGCGGCAGCGACTCGGGCAGCTCCGCGAGCAGCCAGCTCGACAGCTCCTGCGCCACCGGCAGCTCCGACGTCTTCGCGCGCTCGAAGCGATCGGTCCATCCCTTCACCTGGCGCGCCAGAAAGCCCTCCGGCTTGCCGAGCGAAGCGAGCCCGATCGGGGCCGGATCGACCGCGTGGAAGTCGACCAGGCTGTCGATCACGACTTCCGAGAGCTTGCGGTTCGCGAGCGGATCCTTGCCGCCTCCGAATTCGGGCGGAACCACGTTGCGGATCACGACGCCGTGGCGGCGCTCCATCACGAGAAAGTCCGCCCCGATCACGGAGGGGTCGTCGCAATACAGAAACGCGCGCGGCGCGGGCGGGAAGGCCTGCCACAGCTTCGAGAGCGCGCGGTACTCGCGCTGCATGTCGTGCGCGCGGGCCGCGACGGGGCCGAGCGGCGGCCGGCGCAGCACGTACTCGCGTGCGCTCGCCCCCGCGCCGTAGTGCAGCAGATAGGTGAGGTTCGCGTGGCCGCCGCCGAACTGCCGCACGCTGAGCGGCTGCTCGCTGCCCTCGAGCTTGCCGCGCAGCCACGCTTGCAGACGGCGCTCGTCGAAGCGCTCGTCCGCGCGCACGTCGATCAATTCGGGCGGCGCCGCGACCACGGAATCCATGACGCGCGCGATCCTATCACAGGGTTGCGCGCCGGTAGAGAAGCCCGGGACCCGCGACTACACTGCGCGTCCCGGTCGCTCGCAATCTCGCAAAACCGCAGGGAGGCAAGACGCATGGCGCGCTTCGACGGCAAGGTGGCATTCATCACGGGCGGCGGCACCGGAATCGGGCTCGCATGCGCCCAGGCGATCGTGAAGGACGGCGGGCGCGTGATGCTCGCCGGACGCCGCGAGACCGTGGTGCGCGACGCGGCGCGCGCGCTCGGCCCGGCCGCGGCCTGGGTGAGCTGCGACGTCACACAGGACGCGTCGGTCGACGCGGCGCTGGCGGCGACCGAGGCGCAGCTCGGACCGCTGAAGCTCGCCGTGAACGCCGCCGCCTCGGGCTCGGGAGGCGCCCTGCTGCGCACGCCCGCTGCCGACTTCGAGCGCGGGCTCGCGACGGAGCTCACGGGCCTGTATCGCTGCCTGCGCGTCGAGGCGCTCGCGATGCAGCGCGCGGGCGGCGGCAGCATCGTCAACGTGAGCTCGATCGCCGCCGTGCTGACCCACCGCTGGATGACTCCCTATTGCGTAGCCAAGGCGGGGGTCAACATGCTGACGCGCTGCGCCGCCGATGAGCTCGGCCCGCTCGGCATCCGCGTGAACGCGGTGATGCCGAGTCTGGTGGAGACGCCGCTGGTCGCGATGCTGATCGGCGATGCCAGCGTGCGCGAGGAATACCTGCGCCGGATCCCCTTGAACCGCCTGGGCCAACCCGAAGACGTCGGCCGCTTCGTCGCCGGCCTGCTCGGGGACGAGGCGAGCTGGGTCACCGGCCAGTGCATCGGAGTCGATGGCGGCCACACGCTGCGCCAGGGTCCGGATCTCGTCGCCTTCTTCCAGAAATTCCTGCCGGCGGAGGCCTGAGATGGGCACCTTCATCTGGATCGGACACGATGGACCGCGCGGCATCGAGCTGCGCAAGCAACACCGTCCGGCGCACCTGGCGGGGCTCGAGCCGCTCGCCGCCGAGGGGCGCATCCGCTTCGCCGGTCCGCTGCTCGGACCGGCCGGCACGCCCGTCGGCAGCCTGGTCGTCCTCGAAGCGCCGGACCTCGAGAGCGCGCGGGCGATCGCCGCGCGCGATGCCTACGCCACGCAGGGGGTCTTCGCGAGCTGGGAGGTGTACGCGACCACGGTGGTGTTTCCGCGCGGAGCCGGCGCTCCCGAGGCGAGATCGAGCGTCACTCGAGGTTTTGCGCGGGAGTGATCGAAATCTCGATGGATTTATAGGTCGGCGTGTGGCTGCGCTCAGCCTGGCTCGCGAGCGGCACGAGCCCATTCGCCTCCGGGAAGTAGGCCGCCGCGCAGCGCCGCGGCAGGTCGTAGGCCAGCACGCGAAAGCCGCGCAGCGTGCGCGTTTCGCCGCGAAAATGGCTGGTCAGATCGACCCCCTGCCCCGCCCGCGAGCCCCGCGGCCGCGATGTCGTCGGCGTGCAGCAACACCACGCGGCGGTCGCCGCGCAGGCCGCGTAGCCGGTCGTCGAAGCCGTACACCGTCGTGTTGAACTGGTCGTGGCTGCGGATCGTCGTGAGCAGGAAGCGGCCCGGCGCGAGCGCGTCCGCGGGCAGCGGATGCACGCGAAAGCGCGCGCGGCCCGAGGGCGTCTCGAAACGCCGCACGCGCGCCCCGCTCGGCAGCACGAAGCCCCCCGGGCGCGCGCACGCGGCGGGCGTAAGTCCTCGAAGCCCGGGATCACGCGCTCGATGCGCGCGCGGATGCGGTCGTAGTCCTCCACCAACGCGAGCCACGGGACGCCGCCGCGCTCGCCGAGCGCGGCGGCGGCCAGGCCCGCCACGATCGCGGGCTCGCTGCGCAGCGCCGGTGACGCCGGCGTCGAGACGGCCGCGCGAGCGCGTGCACGACGCTCATCGAGTCCTCGACCGTCACGAACTGCTCGCCGCCGGCCTGGAGATCGCGCTCGCTGCGCGCGAGACACGGGAGCACGAGCGCTTCCCGGCCCGCAACGAGCGGCGTGCGGTTCAGCGTGGTCGCGATCTGCACCGTCAGCCGGCAGCGCCCGAGCGCCTCCGCGGTGGCTCGCGCGTCGGGCGTCGCCACCGCGAAGTTTCCGCCCAGAGCGAGAAAGACGCGCACGCCGCCATCGCGCAGCGCCCCGATCGCACCCACCGTATCGAGGCCCGGCGCGCTCGGCGGCGTCGAAGCCGAACTCGCGCTCCGAGCCGCGCGAGGAACGCCGGCGTGGGGCGCTCGCTGATGCCGACGGTGCGGTCTCCCTGCACGTTGCTGTGTCCGCGGACGGGACACGGCCCGGCGCCCGGGCGGCCGATGTTCCCGCGCAGCAGCAGCAGGTTCAGGATCTCCTGGACGTTCGCGACGCCGTGCTCGTGCTGCGTGATTCCCATCGCCCAGCAGGCGACGACGCCGTCCGCGGCGCAATACAGGCCGGCGGCCTCGCGCATGGCGCGCCGCGAGATGCCGCTGCGCGCCTCGAGGTCTTCGAAGCGCTGCGCCTCCAGGTCGGCGCGCAGCGCGTCGAAGCCCTGCGTGTGCTCGCGCAGGAAGGGCCAGTCGAGGACGCGCCCCGGAGCGCGCGCTTCGGCCTCGAGCACCGCCTTCATGATGCCCTTGAGCAGCGCGACGTCACCGCCCACGCGCACCTGCAGATAGAGATCCGCGATGGCGGTGGCGCGCCCGAGCAGCGCGAGCGGATCCTGCGGATGGGCGAAGCGGACGAGACCCCGCTCGCGCAGCGGGTTGATCGCGACGATGCGGGCGCCGCGACGCTTCGGCGGCCGCGAGCGTGGTGAGCATGCGCGGATGATTCGTGCCGGGGTTCTGCCCGATCACGAAGATCGCGTCGGCGCGCTCGATGTCCTCGAGGCTCACGGTGCCCTTGCCGACGCCGATCGCCTCGCCGAGCCCCGTCGCCGCTCGATTCGTGACACAGGTTCGAGCAGTCCGGGAGGTTGTTGGTGCCGCAGCTGGCGCGCGAAGAGCTGCCACAGGAACGCGGCCTCGTTGCTCGCGCGTCCAGAGGTGTAGAAGACGGCCTGATCCGGCGCCGCGAGATCCCGCAGCTCGGCGCCGACGCGCGCGAAGGCCTCGTCCCAGCCGATCGGCTCGAAGTGCGTGGCGCCCGCGCGCCGCACGATCGGCTCGACGAGGCGCCCCTGCGCTTCGACCCAGTGATCGTCGCGCGCGAGCAGCTCGGCGATGCTCGTGCGCGCGAGCAGATCGCGCGAGACCCGGCGCGCCGTCGCCTCGTGCGCCACCGCCTTCGCACCGTTCTCGCAGAACTCGATCGCGCCGTGCTCGCCGGGCTCGGGCCAGGCGCAGCCCGGGCAATCGAAGCCGCCCGGCTGGTTCACGCGCAAGAGCGCCTGGAGGCTGCGCCGAGCGCCCGCGTGGGCCGCGCTGCGTAGCGTCGAGACGATGGCGGAGAGACCCCCCGCTGCGCCGCCGGAGGCGCGAGGATCCTCAGCGTCCGGCATCCGGGGCGCCTCCCCTCACCCGCGAGCACTCGCCGTAGACGTTGAAGGAGCGGCCGCGCAGGAAGCCGACCAGCGTGAGCCGCGCGCTCTCCGCCAGCTCCACGGCGAGGGAGGACGGCGCCGATACCGCCGCCAGCACGGGGATGCGGGCGACCAGCGCCTTCTGCACCAGCTCGTAGGAGATGCGGCCCGAGACGAGCAGCACGTGGCCCGCGAGCGGCAGCCGGCCCGCACGCAGCGCCCAGCCGATCACCTTGTCCACGGCGTTGTGTCGCCCGACGTCTTCGCGCACCACCAGCAGCTCGCCATCCGGGGCGAACAGGCCGGCGGCATGCAGGCCGCCGGTGGCGGCGAACGCGGGCTGCACCGCCTCGAGCCGCTCCGGCAGCGCCGGGAAGAAGGCTGCGTCGAAACGACTCTCGTCCGCGAGCGGCGGCGCGCTCACCAGCGCGTTCGCGATCGTCGCCTTGCCGCAGATGCCGCAGCTGCTGCTCGCGTAGAGATTGCGGCGCAGCGCGTCCAGATCCACCTCGACGCCCGTTGCGAGCAGCACGCGCAGGACGTTCTCGGAGGCGTCGGGATCCGCTACGGCGCGGCAGTGGCGCACGGAGAGCACCTGCTCCGGCGCCGCGACCACGCGCTCCGTCACGAGGAAGCCGAGCGCCAGCTCCTCGTCGTGCCCCGGTGTGCGCATCACCACGGCCAGCGCCGCGCCGCCGAGCTGGATCTCGAGCGGCTCTTCGACCGCGACGGCATCCGCGACGGCCTCTGCGTGCTCCGCGAGAAAACGCACGCGCGCGACGCGCGCCGAGCCGCCGACGGCTGCGGGCCTCACTCGCGAATCCACGCGCCGCTCGCGTCCTGGGCGGCTCGGTCGAAGACGCGCCCGAAGCCGTCGATCGCTTCGTAGCTCGCGCCCTGCTCCGAGACGGTCACCTTCCAGAAGTGGCGGCGCGCGGACGAGGTCGCCAGATAGCTTCGCCCGGTCATGCCGGTCTTCGGGTGCGACTTGCCCCAGCAGCCGTCGCCGAAGAAGACGGTGCCGCTTCCATCGGCGACGGGCACACCGGCGCGCAGCGGCAGCGTGCGCTTGTGGAGATGGCCGTGGTTCTCGAACGCGGCCGTCAGGCGGAAGGCGTCGAACAGCGGCAGCCATTCGGCTCGCCCCGCATCGACGGATTCGCCGATCGGCTGGTGTGCCGGGAAGAGCGCGACGTGGTAGAGGGCGAAGCGCACCGGTACGTCGGCGTTCTCGCGCAGCTCCGCCGCGAGCCAGTCGCGCTGCGCGCCGGCCTGCGGCGCGAGGTGCCCCGAATCGAGCACGAAGAGCGCTACGCGCGTCCCGAAGTGGCGCGCAAAGTAGCTCTTCCCGGCCGGATCCTGGTAGAAGAATCCGTTGAAGAACGGCGCGGGATCGCCGGCATGCTTGTCCCCGATGTCGCGGCGGTCATGGTTGCCGATCGCCGCAACGATCGGAATCAGGCGCCCGTCGGGCGCGCGCATCGTCGCCTCCCAATCGGCGAACCATTGCTGCCAGCGCGCATAGCCTCCGGGAAGCCCGCGGCAGTAGGCGAGATCGCCTCCGATCAGGGCGAAGCTCGGGTCCGTGCGCGCGGCCAGCCACGACGTGAGCCGCGGCAGCCAGCCCGTCGACATGTCGCCGCCCGCGACGAAGCGCACCGGCGAGCCGTCGTTCGGCAACGTACGAAAGGAGCGCTCCTCGCGGAAGCCCGAGGTCGGATCGCCCGCGACGAACCAATACGTCGTTCCCGGGGTGAGCCGCGTGAGCGGAACCACGTGCACCACGCGATCGACGCCTGCGATCCTGCGCTCGAAGCCGCGCGCGTGCGACGCATAGCGCTCGAGCTCTCCATGTCGCGGCTGGGTGTCGTAGTAGACGTGGGTGCCTTCGAAGGGCCCGAGCGTGTGGTACTGCACGGTCATCGTCGTGGAGGTGTCTTCGTCGCTCCACGTGAGATAGACGGGCAACACGTCGCGCGCCGGCGTGCAGCCGGCGAACGCGAGCAGCGCCGCCGCGAGGCCGGCCGCCGCGAGGCGCTGGCGCAGACTGATCGGGAACACGCGCGGAGCATGCCACTGTGGCGCGCGCGCAACCAGCGACGCGCGCGCCGGCAGCGTGGCCCGCTTCCCGTCACGCTGCCCCAGCCCCAGACGTGGAGCGGCTCGGCGAGCCCCACCACGAGGGCGCCGTCGCGTCCCGTCCACCAGACCGACAGTCCCGCGGCGCGGGCCCGCGCGCGCACCTCGGGGTGAGGCATCCCGAAGCGCCCGTGACAGGGCGCCGAGACCAGGGCGAGCGCCGGGTCGACCGCGGCGAGCCATGCGAGCGTCGAGGACGTGCGGCTGCCGTGATGCGCGAGCGCGAGCACATCGGCGCGCAGGTCGACGCCGCTCGCCACGAGCAGCGCCTCCGCGGGCGCCTCGAGATCCCCCGGCAACAGCACCCGCCGGTCGCCCGCGGTGACGCGCACGGCGAGCGAGCGGTCGTTGCGCGAGCCGGCCTGCGCTGACGCCGGCGGCCACAGGGGCTCGACCCACAGATCGCCGGCCCGAAGCGGCGGATCGCCGGCGCCGCGCTCCGAGACCGGGACGCCGCGCTTCGCCGCCGCGGCGAGCACTCCGGCGAAGCCCGGATCGCCTCGCGCGCCGTAGGGAAGCCAGAGCGCGCCGACGGGGACGCGAGCCAGCACGGCGGGGACGCCGCCGCGATGATCGAGGTCCGCGTGGGTGACGACCAGCAGATCGAGGCGGCCGACGCCGAGCGCGGCCAGCGCCGGCACCACGACGCGGCGCCCGAGGTCGACGCCATCGGGTGTCGCGGGCCCGGCGTCCACGAGCACGGCGCCGAGCCGCCCCTGCACGAGCAGCGCGTCGCCCTGCCCGACGTCGAGGGCGATCAGCCGAGGCAGCGGGGACGCGAGGCCTGCTGGCGGCGCCAGCGCGAGCGCGCCATTCGCAGCCAGGCACAGCAGCACCCGCAGCGTCGTCCCGCGCGCAAACAGGGCCGCCAGCGCGACGAGGCTCGCCGCGGCGAGCCAGCCGGCGCCGGGCGGCGGGCGCGGAGCGAGCGTCGGCAGCCAGCCGGCCGACGCCTCGACCGCGGCGAGCGTGCCGGCTGCGATCCGTTCCACGGCCCAGAGCCCCCAAGCGGGCCGCAGCGCCGCCGGCAGCGCCGCCATCCCGACCGCGAGCAGGGAGGCCGGCAGCACGATCGCGCCGGTCCAGGGAATCGCGGCGACGTTCGCGAGCAGCGCGATCGGCGCCACGTTGCCGAGCTGCGCCGCCGCGAGGGGACTCGTAGCGGCGAGCGCCGTCGCCGACGAGGAGACCGCCTCGCGCAACCAGCCCCACACGCGCGATCCAACACCACCCGGAGTCATCGGCTGCGAGCGCGGCGCGAGCGCGAGCGCGGCGCTGGCCGCAAAGCTGAGCTGGAAGCTCGCGCCGAACAGCGCCTGGGGCTCGGCGGCGAGAATCGCGAGCGACGCGGCCGCGAGCGGCTCGTGGGGCCCGCCGCGCCGGCCCCGGGCCATCGCGAGCGCGAGCGCCAGCACCAGCAGCAGCGAGCGCCGCACGGGCACCTCCGAGCCGGAGAGGAGCGCGTAGACCACGGCCCCCGCGACGGCCGCGGCGAGCGCGGGAGCGCGCGAGTCCCGGCGCGCCGCGAGCCAGCTCCAGCGAGCGAGCCCCGCGTGCGCCGCCGCGAAGACGAGCCCGGCGACGAGCGCCAGGTGAAGCCCCGAGACGGAGAGCAGGTGCGCGAGGCCCAGGCGCGCGAAGGCGTCCTGCGCCGGCTGTGAGAGGCCAGCGCGCTCGCCGAGCGCCAGCGCGCGCACGAGCGCGCTGCCGGGACCGGTCTGCGCGAGCCGGGCGTCGAGCGCCGCGCGCAGGCGATGCAGCGCTGCGAGCGGCCGCCAACCCTCGCGCTCGGGAACTCGCGCGTGCAGCGCCGGGTGCACGAGCCGGCCGCTCGCGCCAACACCCGCCCGGGCCAGCTCGCGCAGCCGCCCTCGCCCGCCCGGGTTCGAGAGCTCGCTCGGCGCGCGCAGCAGCGCGCGCACGCGCAGCTGCTCGCCCGGCAGCGTGCGCTCGATCGCCTCGATCGTGGCGGGCGTCGCCGGGCCGCCGAGCCGGATCGTCTCCGGCAGGCGGGCGCCGGGGCCCGCGCGCCGGACCTGCCCGAGATCGAGCGAGAAGGCGCCCGGTAGGCGCCGCACGCTCTCGACGCGCCCCTCGAGCGTCGCTTCGAAGGGCGCGGCGGGGCGACCGCGCTCGGCCGCGTCGAGGCGATCCGCGAGCCCGAAGGCGCCCGTCGCGAAGGCGAGGCCGAGGGCGCAGCCGGCGCGCGGCGCCGGACGCGTGGCCACGAGCGCGCCGAGCCCGAGGCAGATGCACCCGAGCACGAGCGCCGCCTCACGCGACACACAGGCGTGATCGGCGATCAGGATGCCCGCGATCTGCGCGAGAGCGAGCCAAGAAAGCAGGCGCCGCAGGGGAGCCACCGGGGACCGGGGCTGCGCGCGCGAGCATAGCCCGCGCCGACGTCGAATTCCGGCCCGCAAGCAAAGCGCGTAGCGAGGCGAAGCCGAGCGGAGTACGGGCGGCGCGGGCTGTGCCCGCGCCGGGACCCGTTGGCGTGCTAGTGGAGGACCCCGTCGCCGCCGAAGCCCGCGCGGGTGCGCATGCGCACGACGAAGGCGGAGAGGATGCGCAGCCCCTCCTCGAGCTTGCGTAGCTCGTCGGTGAAGCCGAGCATCAGGCGCTGGATCTCCGCCACATCGCCCGCGCGATCCCCCGCGCCATCGGTCTCGCGGCTCGTGTCGTCGCGCACGACCTCGACGGCTGCCGCCGCGGCATCGAGGGCGGCGCCGTAGGCGCGGGTCGAGGCGGCCTTCAGCAGGGGCGCCAGGCGGGTGGCCATCGGCTGCGCGATCTCGCGCGAGAGCCCGCGGCTCTCGAGATCGGCGCGGAGGCGGCGCTTCTTCGCACTGGGGCCCGGTCGGGCGTCGCCCACGCCGTTGAAGCGATCTCGCATCGAAGCTCCCCGTCTCTCGCGCCGTTCGTGGCGCACACGCCCTGCGGTTTCGCAAGATCGGTGCCAGCTCCCAGGAGGCGGAAGAAGTCGCCTGATCTCGCGGATCCGCCGTCGGAAATGCCGGGAGACAGGGGGCGGCCGCTGCACGCGCGGCAGAGCTGCCGTGGGGAGCCCGCTGCCTTTTTGGGAAGCCGCTTTCCGCACCCGGTATGCGCTGGCCCTTTGCGCCTGCGGGGCGCCGCGCGGAGCCTGCGCCGGCCTACTCGCGCCAGCTCATCGGCACGCGCGCGACATCGGCCTCGCCGTCGAGCAGCGAAAGCTCGCTCTGCAGCGCCCCGCGCTGCTCCTCGAGCCGCTCCTGGCTGCGCGCCTTGCTCGTCGATTTGGCGTCGGCCTCGCGGTCGATCTGCTCGATGCGTGCGCGCAGATCCTGGTACTCGGCTCGCCACTGCGCCTCACTGCGGCCGCCGCGAATCGCCCCCGATTCGACCAGATCGTTGGGCACGAGCGTCAGGATCCCGGCGGCGGCGTCGATGTTGTAGGTGAAGTGATTGAAGAACGAGAGCCCCAGCAGACCGATCTCCATCGAGGGGCTGATGCTCGCCGGAACGTTCTCGACGATGGCGCCGCCGAGGTCGACCGAGTGCAGCATCACGGTGCTGTGGGTGACGACGCCGTTCGCCGTCTGGTAGCTCTTGGTGCGCGTCTCCGACCCCGTGTGGATCCCGAGCTGCTCGGCCACGGACGCGGGGATCAGCACGTCGGTCGCGCCCGTATCGACCAGGAACGGCGTCGTGAGGCGATCGTCGAGGCGCACGTACACGATCATCCCGATCCCAGCGCGCGCCACCGGGATGCGGAACTCGCGCCCCCGCTGCGCGCCGGATCGCTGCGGGTGGGCGCTGCCCGGGTCCGGTGCAGCCGGCTCGCTGTAGGTCTGCAGGCGATCGGCTGGGTGCGGCGCCTGCGCGCGCAGCTCGGCCTGCGAGCGGTGACGCGCCGGCACCTGGTTCAGATCCTGGGTGTAGTGGACCTGTCCCTGCTCGTCCGTCCACTGATAGATCTCCGCTCCCGCCGCGAACGGCGCGAGCACGAGCAGCAGGCCCAGGCAGCGGGCGAGGCGGCGCATGGCGAACCCCCGCTTCGAAAATCGGATGGCGCGGGCTCGCGCTTTACTGCGGGGCGCCCTCGGGCGGCGCGCCCTCCGCGTCGCTCGCCGGGTTCAGCGCGGCGAAGAAACGGTGCAGCGTCGCGGCGTCCCGCGCCGAGATGCCGGGCACTGCGGCGAGACGCTCGCGGCTCGCGTTGCGCACCGCCCGCAGCGAGCCGAGCTCGCGCAGCAGCGCCCGGCGCTTGCTCGGCCCGATCCCGGGCAGCTCCTCGAGGATCGAGACCAGCCCCGCCTTCGAGCGCAGCTCGCGCTGGAACTCGATCGCGAAGCGGTGGGATTCGTCGCGGATGCGCTGCACCAGCAGCAGGGCACGCGAGCTCGGCGGCAGCGCCACCGGGTCCTTGCGACCGGGGATGAAGATCCGCTCCGACTTGAGCCCTCCCGAGCGCCGCACGCGCGGCGACGGGCTTTGCGCGTCGCGCTCCTTCGCGATCGAGATCGCGTCGCACTCGAGCCCGGCATCGGCGAGCGCCGTACACAGAACGGCGTGCTGTCCCTTGCCGCCGTCGACGAGCATCAGATCGGGTAGCGGCTCGCTCTCGACGCGCGCCAGGCGCCGCGCGAGCACCTCGCGCAGGCACGCCAGGTCGTCGTCGGGCGCGGCCTCCCGGATGCGATAGCGCCGGAAGTCCGCCTTCGACGGCTGTCCGTCCCGGAACACGACGCGGCTCGCGACCGTCAGGGTCCCGGCGAAGGTCGAGACGTCGTAGCCTTCGATGTGACGCGGGAGGCGACGCAGCCCGAGCGCCTGCTGCAGCTCGGCGCTGGCCGCCTCGACGCTCTCGCGCGCCTCGAGCCGCTTGGCGAGGCCGAGCTCGGCGTTGGCCTTCGCGGTCGCGAGCAGCTGGACGAGGCGGCCCCGCTTCGGCGCGCGCAGCGCAACGCGGCGCCCGGAGCGCTCGGCGAACAGGGCGGCGAGCGCCCCGTCGTCCTCGACGGGCAACGGCGTCAGCACCTCGGCGGGGATCTCGCGGCCCTCCTCGGCGCCGTAGAACTGGCCGAGGAACGAGCTCATCACGTCGCCGTCCTCGAGCGACACGCCCGAGAAGCCGAAACCCTGTGTTCCCATCACGCGTCCGTCGCGCACGTGCAGCGCCTGCACCTCGATCTCGCCGCCCTGGCGGGCGAGCGCGAACACGTCGCGATCGATCGCTTGCGGGGTCACCATCTGCTGGCGCTCGACGGTGCGCGCCACCGCCTGGATCTGGTTGCGCAGGCGCGCGGCGTCCTCGAAGCGCTCGGCGGCCGCGGCGTCCTGCATGCGCGCTTGCAGCGTCTCGGCGAGCTCGCCCGAGCGACCACGCAGGAACAGCGTCGTGCCGCGCACCAGCTCGTCGTAGGCTTCGCGCGAGACGAGCCCGCAGCAGGGCCCCAGGCAGCGCTTCATCTCGTACTCGATGCAGGGGCGTCCGCGACGCGCGTAGTCCCGGAAGACGGCCTCGCGGCACGAGCGCAGCGGGAAGATCCGGCGCAGGTTCGAGACGGAGTCGCGCATCGCGATGCTCGACGTGTAGGGGCCGAAGTAGGCGGCCCCATCCCGGCGGAAGCGGCGGACCTGTGTCAGGCGCGGCCACGTCTCGCGCGGGTCCAGGCGCAGCGCGAGGTATTGCTTGTCGTCGCGCAGGCGCACATTGAAGGGCGGCTTGTGGCGCTTGATCAGCTCGTTCTCGAGCAGCAGCGCGTCCTTTACGCTCGCGGTCACGATCACGTCGACGTCTTCGCTGCGCTCCACCAGCAACGGGATGCGCGGGCGACCGTCGCCGCCGCCGAGGTAGGAGCGCACGCGCGCCCGCAGGTTCTGGGCCTTGCCCACGTAGAGCACGCGCCCGGCGGCGCTCTTGAACAGGTAGACACCGGGGCCCGTCGGCAGCGTGTCGGCTCGCTCGGCGAGCTCCATGTCAGCCGAGCCTGAGCTGCTCGGCCTCGAGCTCCCGAATGCGGTCGCGCAGCTGGGCGGCGCGCTCGAAATCGAGCTCGCGCGCCGCGTCGCGCATCTCGCGCCGCAGGGAGTCGAGCAGCTCCGGCAGCTCGTGCAACGGAATCGCAGGGCCCTTCGCGTCTATCGCCGCCGGAACCGTCACGTAATCGCGCTCCCAGATCGAATCGCGCAGGCTCGAGATGCGCTTGACCACGGTCTGCGGCGTGATGCCGTGCTCGGCGTTCCAGCGCGCCTGCACCTCGCGGCGCCGGTTGGTCTCGGCCAGCGTCTCGCGGATCGAATCCGTCTCGCGATCGGCGTACAGGATCACGGCGCCGTTCACGTTGCGGGCCGCCCGCCCGATCGTCTGGATCAGCGAACGCGTCGAGCGCAGGAAGCCCTCCTTGTCGGCATCCAGCACCGCGACCAGCGACACCTCGGGCAGGTCGAGCCCTTCGCGCAGCAGGTTGATCCCGACCAGCACGTCGAACACGCCCTCGCGCAGCTCGCGCAGGATGTCCATGCGGTCGAGCGTCTTCACGTCGCTGTGCAGGTAGCGGACCTTGATGCCGAGCTCGGCGTAGTAGTCCGTGAGCTCCTCGGCCATGCGCTTGGTGAGCGTCGTGACGAGCACGCGCTCGCGGGCGGCCACGCGCAGCCGGATCTCGGAGAGCAGATCGTCCACCTGGCCGCCGGCCGGCCGGACCTCGACCTTCGGATCCGTGAGACCGGTCGGCCGGATGATCTGCTCGACCACCACGCCGCCCGATTTCTCGAGCTCCCAGGCCCCGGGCGTCGCCGAGACGTAGATGCGCTGGGGCGCGCGAGCCTCCCATTCCTCGAATCGCAGCGGCCGGTTGTCGAGCGCCGAGGGCAGCCGGAAGCCGAAATCGACGAGCACCTCCTTGCGGGCGCGATCGCCGCGGAACATCCCGCCGATCTGCGACACGCTGATGTGGCTCTCGTCCATCACCACCAGCAGGTCTTTCGGGAAGTAGTCGAACAGCGTGTAGGGCGTCTCGCCGGGGGCGCGGCCGTCGAGCCAGCGCGAGTAGTTCTCGACGCCGTGACAGAAGCCCATCTGCTCGAGCATCTCGAGGTCGTACAGCGTCCGTTGCTCGAGCCGCTGGGCTTCGAGCAGCTTGCCCTGCCCGCGAAACTCGGCCAGCCGCTCCTGCAGCTCGCCCCGGATGCCCTCGATCGCCCGCGCGAGCGTCTGCTCCGTGCCCACGTAGTGGCTGGCCGGATACAGCATCGCGCGCTTCGGACGCGAGATCGTCTTTCCACGAAGCGGGTCGATCTCCGCGATCGACTCGATCTCGTCGCCGAAGAACTCGATGCGAAGGGCCCGCTCGGCCTCGTACTGCGGGAACACCTCGACGACGTCGCCCCGCACGCGGAACGTGCCGCGGTGGAAATCGACGTCGTTGCGCGCATACAGCATGTCGACGAGACGGCGCAGGAAGCGATCGCGCGGCAGCGCCATGCCGGTCTCGACGTAGGCGTGCATCGAGCCGTAGGTCTCGGGCGCGCCGAGGCCGTAGATCGCCGACACGCTCGCCACCGTCAGCACGTCGCGGCGCGTGAGCAGCGCGTGGGTCGCCGAATGCCGCAGCTTGTCGATCTCGTCGTTCACCGACGAGTCCTTCTCGATATACGTGTCGGTCGCCGGCAGGTAGGCCTCCGGCTGGTAGTAGTCGTAATAGGACACGAAGTATTCGACGGCGTTGTCGGGGAACAGATCCTTCAGCTCCGCATAGAGCTGCGCGGCAAGCGTCTTGTTCGGCGCCATCACCAGCGTCGGACGGTTCACCCGCTCCACCACGCAGGCGATCGTGAAGGACTTCCCGCTGCCAGTGACACCCAGCAGAGTCTGGTGCGGATCGCCGCGCTGCACCCCGGCCACGAGCGCTTCGATCGCGCGCGGCTGATCGCCCTTGGGCTCGAACGCCGAGACCAGCTTGAAGGCGCGCGGCGGCGCCCCGGGCTCGGGAGCGCGCGTCGCCTCGGGCGGCTTCGCCGCGGCGCGCTCGCGCGGCGGGCGCTTGCCCCGGTTCGGCTGGCTGACGCGCGGACTCATGCCCGTCTCCAACGGCTGCCGCCGGGCGTGTCTTCGATCACGATGCCCTCGGCGGCGAGCTCGCGGCGGATGCGGTCCGCCGTCGCAAAATCGCGCCGCTCGCGCGCCAGATCGCGCTCGGCGACGCGCGCGTCGATGCGCGGGTCGCTCTCGGCGCGCGCGGCGCGAGGCACGCCGTGCTCGAGATCGAGCCCGAGCACCCGGTCGCGCTTCGCGCAGCACCGCCCAGCGCTCGGCTGCGCCGAGGCCCGGCGCGCGCGTCGCGTCCCAGGCCACCGCCAGCGCGCGCGGCGCGTTCAGATCGTCGCGCAGCGCGGCGCGGAAGCGCTCCCGCAGCGGTTGGCTGCGCGCCGGATCGCCTGCCGCGGCCGCGCCGCGCAGCTCGACGCACGCGGCCAGCAGTCGCTCGTAGCCGGTGGCGGCGGCGTCCATGGCCTCGTCGGTGTAGGTCTGCTGCTGGCGATAGTGGGCCTGCAGGAACAGGTAGCGAAAGGCGAGCGGCGGCAGGCCGCGCGCGAGCAGGTCGTCGAGCACGGCCACGTTGCCCGTCGACTTCGCCATCTTCTCGCCGCGCAGATCGAGGAACTCGTTGTGCAGCCAGAAGCTCACCCACGGGTGCACGTCCCAGGCGCACTCGCTCTGGGCGACCTCGTTGGTGTGGTGCACGGCGACGTGATCGACGCCGCCGGTGTGGATGTCGAAGCGATGCCCGAGATAGCGATCGGCCATCGCCGAGCACTCGACGTGCCAGCCGGGGAAGCCGCGGCCCCAGGGCGAATCCCACTCCTGTTGCCGCTGCACGCCCGGCGCGGCGAACTTCCAGAGCGCGAAGTCGGCGGGCTGGCGCTTGCCAGGAACGTCGCCGATGCGGGCGCCCGCGGCCTGGCCGGCGAGATCGAGCTTCGCGAACTCGCCGTAGCGGGGAAACTTCGCCGTGTCGAAATAGATGCCGTCCGCGATGCGGTAGGTGTAGCCCTTGGCTTCGAGCCGGCGCACCAGCTCGATCTGCTCGGGGATGTGATCGGTCGCCTTGCACAGCACCTCGGGCGGCAGGCAGCCGAGCCGTTCCCGATCGCGCAGCCACTGCGCGGTGTACTGCGCCGCGATCTCCTCGGCGCGCCGGCCGCTCTGCGCCGCCGCGCGCTCGAGCTTGTCCTCGCCCGCGTCCGAATCCCCGGTCAGGTGGCCGACGTCGGTGATGTTGATCACGTGCTCGACCGTGTAGCCTTCGAAGAGCAGCGTGCGCTTGAGCAGATCGGCGAGCAGCTGGGAGCGCATGTTGCCGAGGTGCTGGGGCGCGTAGACCGTGGGCCCGCAGCTGTAGACCCGCACGCGCCCGGGCTCGAGCGGCGCGAACACGCGCTTGCTGCGCGTGCGCGTGTCGTAGAGGACGAGACCCTCGCCGCTCACGCGGCGCCTTCGAGCAACACCACGGCGTGGGCCGCGATGCCCTCGCCGCGGCCGATCGCGCCGAGGCCGTCGGGGCTGGTCACCTTCACGTTCACGCGCGCGACTGAGGCTCCCAGCAACGCCGCGATCGCGGCCTGCATGCGGCCGAGAAAGGCCGCGAGCCGCGGCTCCTGCGCGACGATGGTGGTGTCGAGGTGCGCCAGCCGCAGCCCGGCGGCGCGCATGCGCGCCGCCACCTGCGCGAGCAGCTCGCCGCTCGCGATGCCGGCGAGCGCGGGATCCGACGACGGGAAGTGGCGGCCGAGATCGCCCTCCCCCAGTGCGCCGAGCAACGCGCTCGCCACGGCGTGCAGCAGTACGTCGCCATCGGAATGACCGGCGAGACCGCGCGGGTGCGGAACGTCGATGCCGCCGAGCTTGAGCGGGCGCCCGGCGACCAGGCGGTGCGCATCGTAGCCATGGCCGATCTTCACGGATGCGCGTCCCCCGCGGCAGACGCCGCCTTCAGTCGCTGCTCCGCCGCCGCCAGATCCTCGGGCCGCGTGAGCTTCCAGTTGTCGGTGTCGCCCTCGACCACGGCGACCGAAATGCCGAGCCATTCGACGAGCTGGGAGTCGTCTGTGGCGACGCGCCCCAGCGCGCTGGCCTTGGCGAGCGCCTCGCGCAGCAGCTCGACACGGAACACCTGGGGCGTCTGCGCGGCCCAGCACTCCGGACGCGGAGGCGTCTCGATCACGCGCCCGGCCTGCACGCGCTTGATGGTGTCGGCGACCGGCACCGCGAGAATCGCCGCCCCGCACGCACGGGCGGCCTCGACGACGCGCGCCACGGCCGCTGGCCGCACGAAGGGCCGCGCCGCGTCGTGCACCGCCACCCACTCGACGTCGGACGCGAGCGCCGCGAGCCCTGCACGCACCGAGTCCTGCCGCTCGGCGCCGCCTTCGACCGGCGCCGCGAGCTTCGGAATCGCGGCGAGCTCGGGCTGCCAGCGCTCCCAGCGCTCGCGATCGGCCCGCGCGATCACCGGCACCACCCGGGAGATCACCGGCGCACCCGCAATCCCGGCGAGCGCATGCCACAGCAGCGGCCGGCCGGCCAGCGAGACGAAGGCCTTGGGCACGGACTGTCCGAAGCGCTCGCCGCGACCGGCGGCGAGAACGAGAGCGGCGACGCTCATGGACGGCGAGAATAGCGGCGGCCCCCCGGACCCACCCCTTCAGCGAAGCGCGGAACTGTTGGTAAAGTCCGGGCCTACGCCCCTCTGGAGGATGCGATGCTGCTCCGCGCGATCTCGGCCGCTCTGCTCGTTTCCGGGCTGGCCCTTCCGGCACTGCGCGCCGGTGCGGAGGACGTGCCCCCGCCGCCGCCGGCGCCCTCGCCGCTTTCCGCCACGACGTTGCACGGCAATCTCTCGCTCACGCTCCAGGAAGCGATCGAGATGGGGCTCAAGAACAACCTGGGCCTCGAGGTGGAGCGCCACGCGCCGCTGATCACCGCGGAGGACGAGGCGATCGCCTGGGGCGCCTACGACCCCGAGTTCTACGCCAACGCGCACTGGATGGACGTGTTATCGCCGAACGCGGTGGCGCTCAACCAGACGGCGGGACAGATCCAGCGGAACACGGAGCAGAAGGGGGTCGAGGGCACCGGTGGCCTTCACGGCCTGGTTCCCTGGCTAGGCGCCTCGTACGACATCTCGCTCTACAGCAGCCGGCTCGAAACCAACAGCGCGATCCAGGCGGTCTCGCCGGCGATGCGTTCGGTCGTGCTCTTCAACCTCAAGATCCCGCTGATGCGCGGGCTGATCTGGAACGAGCCGTGGACCCGGGTGAAGATCTCGCGCATCCTGCACGAGGCCGACCTCGAGGTCTTCCGCACCCAGGTGATGGACACCGTTCGCGACATCGAAGGCGCCTATTGGAACCTGATCGCGAACGAGGAGCAGCTGCGCGTCGAGGAGAAGAGCCTCGAGACGGCGAAGGCGCTGCTCGAGCAGACGAAGACCCAGTACCAGGTGGGCGTCGTCTCGAAGGTCGAGGTCACGGAGGCCGAAGCCGGCGTCGCCGCGCGCGAGTTCTCGCGGATCACGGCGGAGGCCACCTATCTCACCGCCCAGGACCGCCTGATCGATCTCGTGCTGGGCCCGAACCTGACGGCGGATTCGAAGCTCGTGATCGAGCCCACGGACCGGCCCGAGGATTACGTCGCCTACGACATCAACGTCGAGGAGTCGACGCGCAAGGGCCTCGAGAACCGGCCCGAGCTGGCCGTGGCGCAGTGGGAGATCGAACGCCAGCAGGTGAATCTCAAGTTCGCGAAGAACCAGCGCCTGCCGCAGCTCGACCTGGTCGGCACCTACGGAAACGAGGGTCTGTCGGGCGACAAGAACAAGGATGCGAACCCGGCGTTCGTGCCGCCGGGCCCCACCGGCGTCGGCCACGACTACAAAGAGAGCTACAAGGATTTCTTCACGCAGGACGCCTCGGACCGCGTCTTCGCCGGCGGCGTGTTCTCGATTCCGATTCCGAACACGGCCGGGACCCACGGCGTCTCGAAGTCCGAGCTCGAGCTGCGCCGCGCCGTGGTGCAGAAGCGGCGCGTCGAGCAGCAGATAGTGCTCGAGGTGCGCCTCGCCGCCCGCAACCTGAGCGCGGCGCAGGAGGGCATCGAGGCCTCGCGGCGGCGGGTGGACGCGGCCGCGGAGCAGCTGCGCGCCGAGAAGATCCGGCTCGAGTACGGCGAATCGACGCCCTTCGACGTGCTGCTGCGCGAGCGCGATCTGGTGGCCGCGGAGACCGAGAAGATCTTCGCGTTCCGCGTCTACCGGACCTCGGTGACCGACCTCGACCGCGGCCAGGGGACGATTCTCCAGAACCGCAACATCGCCATCGATCAGGTCGGCCGGCTGCGATAAGCTGCGCCGGCCGAGCTTCGGGGAGGGGGGCCATGAGCTTGTTCAGCGGCAAGGGCAAGGAAGACGAGCCCAGGACGCCGGCGCCGCAGGGCGCTCCTCCCGCTCCGTATGCGTCCCGCCCCGACCGGGGCAGCGAACGCAATCAACCCGCACCGATCGGTAGAGAGGACGCCATGGCGAACATCGGGAAGTCGATCTCGATCAAGGGGGATCTGACCGGCAACGAGGATCTCGTGATCGAGGGCAAGGTCGAGGGCAAGGTCGAGCTGCCGAACAACCAGCTCACGGTCGGCGCCAACGGCGTCGTGAAGGCCGAGATCAGCGCGAAGACGGTCGTCGTGATCGGACGCGTCGCCGGCAACGTGAAGGGCAGCGAGCGCATCGAGATCCAGGCCACCGGCATCGTCGAAGGCGACGTGGCTGCGCCGCGCCTGGTGGTGGCCGAGGGCGCCGTCGTCAACGGCTCGATCCAGATGACCAAGCAGACGGGAGCGGCCAGCGCCGCGCCGGCTCCCGCCGCCGAGGTGCGCAAGGTCGGCTAGCCGCGAGCGCGGGCGAGCTCGCGCGCCGCGCGCCAATCCCGAGTGGAACCTCGCCGATCAGCTCGCGTGGCGACGCCGCTCGAGGTAGAGGAGCATTGGCGCGGCGACGTAGATCGACGAGAACGTCCCGACCACGATCCCGATCGTCATGGCGATCGCGAACGGGCGCACGACTGGCCCTCCCACGAGCAGCAACGACATGCACGACAGGAACGTCGTGCCGACCGTCAGGATCGTGCGCGAGAGGGTCTGATTGACGCTGCGATTCAGCACGTCGATCATGTCGAACTTCGTGTGCAGGGACATGTTCTCACGAATGCGGTCGTAGATGATGACGGTGTCGTTCAGGCTGTAGCCCATGATCGTGAGCAGCGCCGCGAGCACGGTGAGATCGAATTGCCAGCCCATGACCACGAAGATCCCTGCGGTGATGAGCATGTCGTGGAGGAGCGCGATCACGGCCCCGGGCGCGTAGCGCGAGCTGAAGCGGAATCCGATGTAGATGAGGATGAGAAGGGACGCGACGCCGAGCGAGGCGAGGGCCGCCTGGCGCAGATCGCTCCCCACCCGCGCGCCCACGAACTCCACGCGCTCGACCGTCACCGGGCCGACCTCGTGACCGAGCGCGAGCGCCAGGCGCCGGATCTGGAAGTTCGTTGCGTCCCCGCCGCCCGCTGCGGCCGTCTTGTCCGCCGCCAGCTGCTGGAGATCCTCGGGGGTGAGCGGACAGCGCCCGACCTCCGCGGTGTCGGCGGCGATCTCGCTGCTGCGGAAGTTGATCAGGTAGTCCCGTTGGTCGGCCTCGCCGTAGCGGACCACGCTGGCATCGGACACGCCGCACGCCGCGACGACCCGCCGGATGGCGCCCTCATCGACCGCCGGCCCCTGGGCAAAGCGGATCTGCATCTCCGTGCCACCCGCGAAGTCGATGCCCATGCGGATTCCGCGCACGGGAATCGCGATCAGGCCGGCCAGCAGCAGACTGATCGAGATCCCGAAGCACAGAAAGCGCTTGCCGATGAAGTCGAAGTTCGTACCCGACGGGATCAGCTCGAACGGCATCGGTCTCCCCTGCTCAGATCGAGATCGTCTGGACGTGACGATCGCCCGGATAGAGATCGAACATCAAGCGCGTGATGGCGAGCGCCGAGAAGACGCTCGACACGACGCCGATCGAGAGCGCCACGGCGAAGCCCTTCACCGGCCCGGTGCCGTACTCGAAGAGCACGAGCGCCGTCAGCAAGGTCGTCACGTTCGAGTCGAAGATCGCCCAGAAGGACTTGGTGAAACCGGCCCCGATCGCTCCACGCGGGGTCTTCCCGGCGCGTAGCTCTTCACGGATCCGCTCGAAGATGATCACCTGCGCATCGACGCCCATGCCGATCGTCAGCACGAACGCGCCGAGACCCGGAAGCGTCAGCGTGGCTCCGAAGAGCGTCATCACGCCGATGATCATGATGAGGTTCAACACGAGCGAGAGCCCCGCATACGCGCCTGAGCCGCGGTAGTACACGAGCATGAAGAGCAACACGAGAATGAAAGCGACCGCGGTCGCGTGGATCCCGGACTGGATCGAATCCGCTCCGAGGCCCGGTCCCACCACCCGCTCCTCCTCGATCGCCACCGGCAGCGAGAGCGAGCCCGAGCGCAGCACGACGGCGAGGTCGGCCGCCTCCGCCGAGCTGAAGCGGCCCTCGATCTGGCCGTGCGAGCCGATCCGCGACCGGATCACCGGCGCGCTGTAGACGCGGTCGTCCAGCACGATCGCGAGCTGCTTGCCGATGTTCTCCCCGGTGAGCTTCTGGAAGATCTCGCCGCCCGCCGCATTGAACTGGAAGGTCACGATCGGACGCTGGCGCTGGTCGAAGCCGACGCGCGCGTCCTCCAGGTAATCGCCGGTGAGATCGGCCTTGTCCCCGACCAGGAAGGCCGAGAGCACGCGCTGCGTCTCCTTTTCGCGCTCGAAGGCGATCTTGGTGCCGGCAGGCAGTCCGTTCGGGTGCTTCGCGCGCAGCAGCTCCTCGCTCTGCGCCATCTCGTGCACCATCTTGAACTCGAGGAAGCCGGTGACCTTGAGCATCTCCCGCGCGCGCGAGCGATCGATCTGGCCGCCGGGGATCTGCACCAGGATGCGGTCCTCGCCCTGGCGCGTGACGACCGAGTCCGGAATCCCCTGGATCGGATCCTCGATGCGGCGGCGCAGCACCTCGAGGACTTGCAGCATGCCCCGGTCGCGAACTTCCTTCTTCCAGCGGTCGGAGAGCGTGTACTCGAGCGCGCCATCCGCGCTCGACACCGGCGTGAGCACGCTGCTGCGCTCCTTCGCCCAGGCCTGGACGGCTTCCTCCGCCGCACTGCCCGCCTGGATGCGCAGGCGCCCATCGACGACCGTGACCGCCTCTGCTGTCACGCCGTCCTTGGCGAGCGTCTCCAGCATCGCGGAGCGTTGAAAATCGAGCTCGCGTTGGACGGCGGCGTCGAGCTGCACGCCGACCACCCAATGGATGCCGCCCTGCAGGTCGAGGCCAAGGCGGATGCCGGCATCCGGGATCAGCGGGCTCGCGAGGCGCTGCTGCTCGGAGAAGCAGTTCGCCGCAGCGAAGTAGCTGAGCAGCAGGACGGTCGCGGATACCCACACGAGCCGCATGCGCAGGTTGCCGGTCACGGCGTCACGTCCTTCTTCGCCTTGGCCTCGTCCTTCTTCGGCTTGCTCGAGCTCTCGATCTTCGAGCGGCTCACCTTCACGCGCACGCGCTCGCCGGGGAACGCACCGACATCGAGCGTGAGCACGTCGTCGCTGACGCCGATGACCTTGCCCTGGAGCCCGCCCGCCGTCACCACGTCATCACCCTTCTCGATGGACTTGAGCAGGGCCTCCAGATCGCGCTGGCGCTTCTGCTGCGGCCGGATCAGCAGGAAATAGAAGATCACGAAGATCAGCAGCATCGGAACCAGCATCCCGAACGGCGAGGCGTCGGGCGGCCCCGCCTGGAGCCACAGGACCGCAGCGAGGCTCTTCATCGCGGCAGGCCCTGGGAGAGCTCGGTTCCGGGAAAGAAGGTGGCCAGGATGCGGCGGTAGCTGGCGCCGCGGCGCGCCATCGCCTCCGCTCCCCACTGACTCATGCCGACGCCGTGGCCGAAGCCTGCGCCGACGAACACGAAGCCATCGCTGGCGGGGCGGATCTCGAACAGGGTGCTGCGAATCACATTCTCCCCGAGAGCACTGCGCAGGTCACGCGCTCCAAGCTTCGATTCGCCCGTCGCGCCGCGCACCGCAACGCGCAGGGCTCGCCCGCTTGGGGTCCGCTCGACGACCTCGACCTCGCGAACGGGGCCGATGTCGAGCCCGAGGGTCGCAAGAGCGCGCCCCAGTGTGGTGCCTGAGATCGAAGCCCGCCAGTAGGTGTCGGGCGAATCCTCCTCGTTTTCGACCGGCAGACTCACGAGATAGGGGGCCGCGTGGCCCCACACCTCCTCGGAGCTTGCCGTCTGCCCGCCCGAGGTCGAGTGGAACACCGCGAGGATCGGGCGCTCGTTCCAGGAGAGGTACTCGCCGCGCGTCGCCTCGGTCGCCGCCAGCACCGCGGCGCACTCCGCGTCGACGCCGCCATAGACCTGGCCCTGGGTCCCGCCGAACACGTCGAAGGCGCGGCGCACCCGCAGCTCGCGCTCGTGCAGGGCGTAGGTGCGCGTGACGACGGCCTGCGCCTTGAGCGTCTCCGCGCTCCAGTAGGCATAGACCTCGCGGCCCACGGTGCCCGCCACGTAGGCCTCGAGCGGCACCTCGTTCACTACCCGCAGGCCGTTCGCAACGCGGTCGACCGCCACGGCCCCGCGCACACGCATGCCGTCGACCCGCAGCGGTTCACTATCGGCGGCCCGCCACACGCCACCCGAGAGCTGCCCGTTCGCGCGCAGCCCCCCCGGCGCCGGCCGCAGCGAGACCGCGGCGTCGCCATGGCGGACCTCCACGGCGCCGGCGGCGGCCTCGAGCAACACGCGGACGGAGGGCTCGCTCGCATGGCCCCTACCGGCCAGGGCCAGGCAGCTTGCGAGCGCGCCCAGAGCAAGGCTGCTGGCGCGCGCGAGTCGGGCGATCCCCCCCATCGCGCCGGGAGATACCGCAGGGGGTCTAGCGGATCAACGCGGGTCTGGGCGCTAGCGCTCGGCGTCGCGGCGCATGGCCTCGGCGTGATCCGTGCGCTCCCACGGGAAGCCCTCGTCTTCGCGCCCGAAGTGTCCGTGGTACGAGGTGGCGCGGTAGATCGGCCGCAGCAGGTCGAGACCCGTGATGATGCCCTTCGGCGTGAGGTCGAAGTGCTTGCGCACCAGACGTCCCAGCCGCTCGTCGTCGATCCGGCCGGTGCCGAACGTGTCGACGCGAATCGACACCGGCTCCGCGAGGCCGATCGCGTAGGCCACCTGCACTTCGCAGCGCCGCGCGAGCCCCGCCGCCACCACGTTCTTCGCGACCCAGCGCATCGCGTAGGCGGCGCTGCGATCGACCTTCGAGGGATCCTTGCCCGAGAAGGCGCCGCCGCCGTGGCGCCCCATGCCGCCGTAGGTGTCGACGATGATCTTGCGGCCGGTCACGCCGGCGTCCCCCATCGGCCCGCCCACGACGAAGCGGCCGGTCGGGTTGACGTGGAAGATGGTCTTGTCGTCGAGCAGCTCGGCCGGGAGAGCCGGCTTGATGATCTTCGCGATCACGTCCTTGCGCAGCTGGTCGTAGGAGACGTCGGGCGAGTGCTGCGTCGAGAGCACGACCGCCTGGATGCGGCGCGGACGCTCGCCCTCGTACTCGATCGTCACCTGGGACTTCGCGTCGGGCCGCAGGAAGCTCGAGCTCGCCCGACTCGAAGTGCTCGCGGTGGGTCGCGATCAGCGGTGCGCGAGCCGGATCGGCGCCGGCATCAGCTCCGGCGTCTCGTCGCAGGCGTAGCCGAACATCATCCCCTGGTCGCCGGCGCCCTGCTCCTTGTGCAGGCCATCGCCCTCCGTCACGCCCTGCGAGATGTCGGGGGACTGCTTGCCGAGTGCGATCATCACGGCGCAGGTCGCCGGCGTCGAAGCCCATCGACGAGTCGGTGTAGCCGATGTCCTCGATCACGCTGCGCACGAGCGGCGCGATCTCGACCCTCGCGCTCGAGGTGATCTCGCCCGCCACCACCACGAGGCCGGTCGTCGTGAGCGTCTCGCAGGCGACCCGCGAGCGCGGATCCTGCGCGAGCATGGCGTCGAGGACGGCGTCCGAGATCTGGTCGCACATCTTGTCCGGGTGGCCCATCGAGACCGATTCCGACGTGAACAGAGAACGGGCGGACATCGCGGAGCTCCTCTGAAATCCCTTGGGGATTCCGCACCATAGAGGACGCGGCGGATGGATTCAATCGGCGCGCGCAGCGCCTCGCGCCGGGGCGCTCAGCCCGGCGCCGGGGGGTGCGGCTCTTCGAGAATGCGCCCGAGGGCTTCGAGCGCAGCCTGCGCGTCGGGGCCGACCGCACGGATGCGCAGCTTCGTGCCCCGGCTGGCGGCAAGCGAGAGCAGCGAGAGCACGCTGCGACCGTCGACCCACTCGCCGCCCCGGCCGACCGAGATCTCGCACAGGAAGCGGCTCGCGAGCACGACGAACTGGCCCGCCGGCCGCGCGTGCAGGCCGAGCTCCGAACGCACCGTGAACTCGGCTTCGCAGACGTCGGCTTCGCTCAAGAAGCCTCGTCCGGCAGGATCTCGCTCGCAACGGAGATGTTGCGCTGCCCGTAGCTCTTGATGAAGGAGGCGAGCTCTTCGAGGGGCTTTTCCTCCGAGAGCGTCGCGAGCTTGATCAGCATCGGCAGGTTCACGCCGGTCACGACCTCGACCTTGTGATCGGCGAGAAAGGACAGGCTGATGTTCGACGGCGTGCCCCCGAACATGTCGGTCAACACCAGCACACCCTGCCCCTGCTCCGCCCGCGATAGCGCCTGGTTGATCGCTCCGCGCATCTCCTCGACGGACTGCGTCGGCTCGATACCGACGGCGAGAAACGGCGGCGCGCTCGGCACGATCAAACGCAGCGCCTGGAGGAACTCCTCCCCCAGGCGGTAGTGCGTCACGATCACGACGCCGATCTTCACGTGCCCCTCGCCACGTCGCGGTGCTCGACGTTCACGCCGCGACCGCTCGCGCGCAGCTCGCTCGCGAGCGCGCTCGCGATCACGACCGAGCGGTGCCGGCCGCCCGTGCAGCCGATCCCGATCGTGAGATAGGCCTTGCCCTCGGCGTCGTAGAGCGGGAGCAGGAAGGCGAGCAGGTCGCGCAGCCGCTGCGTCAGCGCAGCGCCCCGCGCGCTCTTGAGCACGTATTCGCTGACCTCGGGGTCGGCGCCCGTGAGCGGTCGCAGGCGGTCCTCGAAATACGGGTTCGGCAGCAGCCGCACGTCGAACAGCAGCTCCGCCGCCTGCGGCGTTCCGTAGCGGAAGCCGAAGGAGACGAGGTTCACCACCGTCGGCCGCGCCGCGCCCGAGACGTACTGCACGACCGCCGCCCTGAGCTGGTGGATGTTGAGCGAGGACGTGTCGATCACGTGGTCGGCCAGCCGCGCCAGGTCGACCAGCAGGCGCCGCTCGATCGCGATCCCCTCCTCGACCGTCCCGGCCGGCGCCTGGGGATGCACGCGCCGCGTCTCGCGGTAGCGATTGATGAGCGCTTCGTTGGCGCAGTCCAGGAACAGCACCGCGACCTCGGCGCCGCGGCCGCGCAGCTGCTCGACGACCGCCGGCACCGCCGCCAGGAAGCCCGGCTCGCGCGTGTCGATGGCGAGCGCGATCTTCTCGATCGGGGGCTCCGATTTGGCGCACAGGCCGAGGAACTGATCGATCAACAACACCGGAAGATTGTCGACGCAGTAGAAGCCGAGATCCTCGAGCGCAGCCATGGCCGTGCTCTTGCCACTGCCCGAGAGGCCGCTCACGAACACGATGCGCGGCTTCGGCGGCGTCACGAGCCCTGCATCTCGCTGCGCAGCTTCGCGTCCAGGCGGCGCGCCGCGTTGACTCCCGCGGCGCGCTGGCGCTGGTCGCGTGCGGCCACTTCGATCACGGTCGCCATGCTGCCACCGGGGCGCGCCGGCAGCGTCACGCGGGGAATCGCGGCCCCGCCGATCAGCTGCGTCGTCCGCTCGAGGCCGATGCGCTCGTATTCCGCGCCTTCGGTCCACTTCTCGAGCTGGCACACCAGATCGATCGGCATCTCTTCGCGCACTCCCTCCGGGCCGAAGAGGTCCGGAATGAAGACGATCCCGAGCCCGCGGATCTCCATGTAGTGTCGCACGCGTTCCGGCGCCGAGCCGATCACGCGGCCCTCGGGACCGGAGCGCAGCTCCACGATGTCGTCGGCGACGAGCCGATGCCCGCGCGAAACCAGCTCGAGCGCGCATTCGCTCTTGCCGATCCCGCTGCGGCCCAGCAGCAGGACACCCATGCCATCCACGTCCACGAGCGCCCCGTGCATCGTCGTCGGAGACGCGCCGGCCACCGGCTAGAGCTTCGCGTCCTCTTCCTCGATCGCGCCGACCACGTCCTCGAGGCTCTCCCCCTCCGCGAGGCGCTGCCGGAAGGTCACGTCTCGGAAGAATCGCGAGATGCGCGCCAGCGCCTTCAGGTACTGGCCTCCGGAATGCTCCGGCACGACGAGCAGGAAGAAGTGATGCGTCGGCTGTCCATCGATCGACTCGAAATCGATGCCCTGCGAGCTGCGGGCGAAGGTCGCCAGCAGACGGTCGAGGCCCGGCATCTTGCCGTGCGGGATGGCGACGCCCTCGCCGATGCCCGTGCTCTGCAGCGCTTCGCGCTCGAGCAGGACTTCGAGCAGGCGATTCGCGTCGATCTGCGGCTCGACCTTCGCCAGCGCGTGGGCCATCTCGGCCAGCACGTCGCGCTTGTTGCGAACGCCGAGATCGAGGATCACGGCGTCCTTCACGAGGATGTCCATGATCTTCATCGAAGGGGCCTCCGGACGCGCGCGAAAGCTAGCCGACCTGGCGCCTCTTCGTCGACGAGAGGAGATTCAGGGCCTCTCGGTATTTGGTCACGGTCCGGCGGGCGATGTCGATGTTCGCGACCTTTAGCATCTCGGCGATGCGCTGGTCCGAGAGCGGCCGCCGCGGATCCTCGCTGCGGATCAGCCGTCCGATGCGGTCCTTCACGCTCTCGCTCGCGACGGCATCGCCGCTCACGCGGTTGATGCTGGAATTGAAGAAGTACTTGAGCTCGAAGATGCCCTGCGGCGTGTTCGCGTACTTGTTCGTGGTGACGCGCGAGACCGTCGATTCGTGCATCTCGATGTCGTCGGCGACGTCGCGCAGGTTCAAGGGCCGCAGGTGATTGATGCCCTTCTCGAAGAAGTCGCGCTGGTGCTTGATGATGCTCTGCATCACACGGTAGATGGTGCGCTGGCGCTGGTGGATGGACTTGATCAGCCACATCGCCGAGCGGACCTTCTCGTGCACGTAGGTCTTGGTGTCCTTGGGCGTCACGCTGCCGCGCGCGAGCACCTCGCGGTAGAGCGCGTTGATGCGCAGGCGCGGCAGGCCATCGTCGTTCAGCACGACATGGAACTCGTCGCCGATCTTGTGGACGTAGATGTCGGGCACGATGTAGACGGGGTCATCGCCGCCGAACGCGCGCCCCGGCCGCGGCTCGAGGCGGCCGACGATGCGCGACGCGACCGCGACCTCCTCGACGCTGATCCCGAGCTGGCGCGCAACGCCGCGGAAGTCGCGCTTGATGAGCGGGTCGAGCGCCTCCGCGAGAATGCGCAGGACGATCGGGTCGTCGATGCCCAGCGCCCGCACCTGGAGCGTCAGACATTCCTTCAGGTCGCGCGCAGCGACCCCCGTCGGATCGAACTCCTGGACCCGGGCCAGCGCCGAGGCCGCCACGGCTTCCGGCACGCCGGCCTGGCGGGCGATCTCCTCGAGGCTGGATTGGAGATAGCCGCGGTCATCGATGTTGCCGATGATGAATTGCGCCGCGATCTCCTCGTCGGGGGGGAAGCCCGAGAGCTGCAGCTGCCATTGCAGGTGCTCGGCGAGCGTCGCCCGCCGCGTGAGCGTGGCCTCGAACGACGGGCGCTCGGAGTCTTCCCGCGTCTCGCGCGGTCCCGTCGACGGGTAATCCTCGGCGTAGCTCTGCCAATCGACGTCGGCGAGCTTTTCTGCGTCGGTCGGCTCGCGCTCGGAGCTCGCCGCCGGCTCGGCCGCCGCCGTCTCGGGTAGGGCGGGCTCCGTCTCGCCCGGCAGCAGCGAGGCGGCCTCGGACTGGGCCTCGGCGCTCGAGGCCTGAGCAGGCTCGTCGTCGCCTTCCAGGGCCTCCTCGAGGACCGGATTCTCCTCGAGCTCCTGCTGTACGAGCCCCACGAGCTCGAGCCGGGATAACTGCAGGAGCTTGATCGCCTGCTGCAGCTGCGGCGTCATGACCAGCTGCTGGCTCAGGCGGAGCTGTTGTTTGAGTTCCAGTGCCATTGCAGTAGTTCTAACCCAACCGGAAGTTCTCTCCGAGATAAATTTCTCGCACCCGGGGGTCGGCGGCGATCTCCTCCGGGGGGCCCTGCTTCACGATTCCGCCATCCTTGATGATGTAGGCGCGATCACAGATCGAAAGCGTCTCGCGGACGTTGTGATCGGTGATGATCACCCCGATCCCGCGGCCCTTGAGCTGCTCGATGATCTTCTGGATGTCGCTCACGGCGATCGGGTCGATCCCCGCGAAGGGCTCGTCCAGCAGCATGAATTTCGGATCGAGCACCAGGGCCCGGGTGATCTCCACGCGCCGTCGCTCCCCGCCAGACAGGCTGTCGCCCCGTCGACCCGCCTTTTCGGCAAGACCGAGCTCGGCCAAAAGCTCGCGCAAGCGCTCGCGCCGCACGGTGCGGTTGCTCTCCACGGTCTCCAGGATGGCGTTGACGTTGTCCGCGACGGAAAGCTTTCTGAATATCGAGGGTTCCTGCGGGAGATACGTGATTCCGAGTCGCGCGCGCCGGTACATCGGCAGATCCGTGATCTCGGTATCGCCGAGAAACACGCTTCCCCCCGACGGGCGGACGCCGCCGGCGAGCATATTGAACGTCGTGGTCTTGCCCGCGCCGTTGGGCCCGAGCAGGCCCACCACCTCGGCGGGATGCACCTCGAGATCGATCCCGTGCACGACCTCGTGATCGCCGTAGCGCTTCGAGAGCGCCTTGCCGGAAAGCGTCGTCACGGCGCGGCCACCGGGGTCGGGGTCTCCGCGATCGGGGGGCTGGCGGGCCCCGGCTCCGCCGGCGGCACGGAGGCCCGCTTCTCCGAGTCCGGATGGAACAACACCGTGGCGCCGCCCTTCACGAACACCTTCTCCGCGTCCAGGTGGAATTCGATCACTTCACCGGCGACGCGATCTTCGCCGTCGCGCAGCTCCGCGTGGCCCTCGCACACCAGCAGGTCTTCGCTGCGGTGGTAGACGGCTTCGTCACAGCGCGCTTCGCGGGTCCCCTGCACCACGTGCACCCCACCGCTCGCGACCAGCCGATCGGGCTGGTTCGATTTCTCCGGATAGAAGGCTTCCAGGCGCGCCGAGGCGAGCTGGAGATCGCCCTGGTCGACGCGCACGTTCTTCGAGAACACGAGGCGCCGGGCGCCGCCCGTCTGGGAGGCCTCGAGCTCGTCGGAGTGGATCGAAATCGGTTGATCGTTGTCGAAGCTGGTCATGCCGAAGGGGTCGCCCTTCGCGCGCAGCGCCCCGCCGCGGGCCGGTGGCGCGGCGGCGCCCTTCGCGGCCGCGACGTCGCTGGTGAGCCATTCGACCGTCCCATCGACGATCTGCCCCGCGAGCCGATCGAGCGCAGGCGCCAGCTCCGCGGGCGTGGCGGCCTCGGCGAAGTAGCTGGCGACCAGACCGCCCGAATCGCCGGCGCGCAGACGCACGTCGACGGTCTGGCGCTCACCGATCCGCGTCGCGCGCCCGACCGCGATCGTCGAGACCCCGGAAGCCGCGGCCCAGGCCTGCACCTGTGCGGGCGTCGGCTCGCTGGTCACGGCCGCGCCGAGCTGTGTAGGCCCGACGACCGACTGGACACCGAGCGTGCCGATGCGATCCGCGAGCAGCCGGCCGACATCCGGATTCGAAGCGTCGGCGTCGCCGACGGATTCGAAGGCAGCGACCCCGATCGCGACCCGCGGCCGCTCGGCGGGAGCGAGCGGCGCCGCTGCGCAAGCCGGCTGGGCGAGACAGAGACACAGCGCGGCGCCGCGCAACCAGGCTGCGAGATCGTCTCCGCTCACGGCTTCTGTACCACGCTCACGTTTCCGAGCAGGCGGAAGCTGCGCTTGCTCACGTCGTAGCGAAAGCCATCGCCGCGATAGGAGCCCGTAGCATCTTCCATCGCGACGGGCGCGTCGGTGTAGAGCAGGCCCTTGGCGTGGTCGTAGCGCACCCACGATGTCTGGTAGCGCTGTCCTTCACCCGTCGTGCCGTGCACGTCGCCCTCGGCCAGGAAGTCGTTCTTGTCGACGTCGAGCTCGCCGTGCTCGCAGCGAACGTCGAAGCTGCGCTCGGAGTCCGAGTCCTGCGCGCTGACCTGGACGTCCTCGAGCACGGCGAGATTCGTATCGGGGCGCAGCTCGCCGCGTTTCGCGTGCAGCACGAGCTCGTTCACCGAGCCCCGGCTGCCGACGAAGGTCATGCCGGTCACGCGCAGCGTCGAGCTCGTACGGCTCTGCGGAGCGTCCGCCCCCAGGCTCCCGAGCGCACAGACACTCAGCAGTGCCGTCGCGACCTGCCGGAGGCGTATGGGGGCGCACATATGCAAGTACCATACCAGTAACTGTTCGCTGGAACAATCACTCGTTGGCGAGAAAAGGCTCGCAGTCGCCCCGGCTCAGTCGTCCGTGTGCCCGAAGATCGTCTTGATCGGCTCCTTGCTCCCGATCCAATGAGCAGGCCGGAAGAGCATGTAGTCGAGAAGCACGCCGACCGGGTGCAGCACGTACGCCACGATGCGCAGCGGGTGGCCGGCGTACGTCGGGTCGTATTCATCCGCCGCAGCGGGCCGGGCGGCGGCGAGCAGGCCGAGCACGAGCAGGGCACTGGCAAGGGGCTTGCGGCAGGCTCGTAGCATGGCGTCCTCCAGAGTCTGGCTGTCTCCCCTTGTTTCGGTCAAGCGCGGCCCGGAGTCAAGCCCGGCGGCGAGCGCGAGGCGCGTGCGGCGCCCGCGGGAATGCGGCCTTCCCCGCGCGACCGCCCGACGCCCGGACTTCGCGCCGCGCGCCGATCGGCGCGTCTGACACACGGGGCTGTCGGAGCCGGCCGGACTGCGCCGACGGCTATGCTCCGCCCTCCCCCCGAGGAGCCATGCGCGAGCCGTCGGAATCCGCGACGCAACGGTCCGCGCGCAGCGCCGCCGCCGCGGGCGGGGAGAGCCTTTCCGCCCGGCTGGTGGTCCGCGCGCTGCGGCGTTGCCTGCCGATGTTGCGTCCGGTGCGCGCCGATCTGGCGCGTTTCGCCCTGGCGGTCGCCGTCCTCGGCGTGATCGGAGCGGCCGCCGGCGCGCTGCTGCTCGACCTGCACTGGACCCGCGTGCTGAAAGGCGAGCCCCTGTCGCCGCTCGAGGCGCGCCTGCTCGGGCTCGATCCGGCGACGAGCGTGCACGTCGAGGCGCTGTCCGCTGAAATCCGCCGCAGCGTGCGCGACCGCGAGCTCGCGCTCGGCGTCGCCCTCACGCTGCTGCTGGCGCCGCTCGGCGGCGCTCTCGCCTACTACCTGCTGTGGATCCTCCAGCGCATCAATCAAGGGCTCCGCCTCGAGCTCTTCCAACGCTTGCAGACCCTCTCGCTGCGCTTCCACCACGAGAGCCGCGTCGGCGACGCGATCTACCGGCTGTATCAGGACAGCGCGATGGTCACGGATCTGATCCAGACCCTGCTGCTCGGGCCGCTCGCGCAGGTCTTGCGCTTCGTCACCGCGACGGCGCTGATCGCGCTGCTCGATGCGCAGCTCGCGCTGCTCCTGCTGCTCGCCTGGCCTCCCTCGCTGCTGCTCGCGGCGCTGCTCACGCCGCGCCTGCGACGCGGCTTTCGCCAGGCGCGCGCGGCCAACAGCGCGCTCACCTCGCAGATCCAGGAGACGCTCGCCGGGATTCGCGTGATCAAGGCCTATGGCGCCGAGGCGCGCGAGCAGGCCCGCTTCGAAGCGCGCTCGCGTGAGGCCTTCGCGGCGGCCTTCAGCGCGCGCAGCTCGTTCGCGGCGCTCGGCGTGCTCTCGTTCGGGCTGGTCGCGACCGCGCTGCTCGCGGCCACCGGCATCGCGGCGCTGCGCACGCAGCAGGGCCTGCCGCTGTTCGCGCAGCGCATCCTGCTCGCCGCGGGCTTCAGCGCCTGGAACCTCGGGCTGTTCAGCTTCTCGAAGGCCGCCTTCGGCGCGAGCACGCAGGCAATCGAGCGCCTGCTCGTCTTGTGGGCGCGGGCGCAGGACATCGCCGTGGGGCTCGATCGCGTCTTCGAGCTGCTCGACGTCGAGCCCGAGGTGCGCGACGCGCCCGACGCCATGCCGCTCGCGCCGCCGCGACACGGGATCGCGTACCACGGCGTCGGCTTCGGGTATCGACCCGGCCGACCGGTGCTCGCGGACGTCTCGTTCGAGGCGCCGTGCGGAGCCGTGACGGCGCTGCTCGGTCCGACCGGGGCCGGCAAGAGCACGCTGCTGTCGCTGCTGCTGCGCCTGTTCGACCCCGATACGGGTCGCATCGAGATCGACGGCGTCGATCTGCGCCGCTTGCAGCTCGCGAGCCTGCGCGCGGGCGTCGCGCTCGCGCTTGCAGGAGAACCTGCTCTTCGGCGCCACGGTGCGCGAGAACATCCGGCATGCGAAGCCGGACGCGAGCGACGCCGAAGTGCGCGCAGCCGCCCGCGTCGCTTGCGCGGACGCCTTCATCTCCGCGCTGCCGCAGGGCTACGACACGCTGCTCGGCGAGCGCGGCGCCAAGCTCTCGACGGGGCAGCGGCAGCGCATTTCGATCGCGCGGGCCGTGCTCAAGGACGCGCCGATCCTCGTGCTCGACGAGCCGACCGCCTCGCTCGACGCCGTGACCGAAAGCGAGCTGCTCCAGAACCTGATCGCCTGGGGGCGTGAGCGCGCGATCCTGCTCGTCACGCATCGCCTCTCGACGCTGCGCCACGCGGATCGGATCGTGTGCCTCGCCGGCGGGCGCGTCGTCGAGTCCGGCTCGCCCGCCGAGCTGATGGCGCGCGCGAGCGGCGCCTACCGTCAGCTCGTCGAGCGCGAGCGGTCCGCGGGCCATGGCGCGCCCCCCGCGGAGCCGGCATGAGCGGCGCGCCCGCGACACGCCGGCAGCTCAGCGAGAGCGAGACGCTCCAGCTCTTCGCGCGCGCGCTGCGCTACGTCGCGCCGTTTCGCTGGCGCTTCGCGGGCAAGCTTGGGCTCACGCTCGTCAGCCTCGCGCCGCGCCTGCTGCTGCCCTGGCCCGTGAAGCTGATCATCGACCACGTGATCGACCAGGATCCGATCGCCGCGGCGCTGCCGGGCTACCCCGGCTTCGTGCAGCTGCTGCTCGCGCCGCTGCGCGACGTCAGCCCGCTCGAGATCCTGCTCTGGCTGCTCGCAGCGCAGGCGCTGCTGGTGCTCGCCATCGGCGCGATCGGCTCGACCGCCGCCGAGGTCGATCGTACGGAGGGCACGCTCTCTTCCGGCCGCGACACCGCCACCACCACCGAGAACGAGGCCAACTTCGGGCACAGCTTCGCGGGCGGCCTGCTCGGCTTCTTCGAGTTCCGTTTCACGCTGCGGCTCACGCAAGCGCTGAATCATTTCTACCGCTCGCGCGTCTTCGAGCGGATCCAGGCGCTTCCGATGCGCGCGTTCGACGACGCGAGGATCGGCGATGCGGTGTATCGCCTCATGTACGACACGCCTTCGATCACGCAGGTCTGCTACCGCCTGCTCGTCACGCCCGTCGCCGCCGTGCTCGGCCTGCTCGTGACGGTCTGGGCGGTGTATGACACCGCGAGCGCGAGCCCGGGCATCGCCTGGGCGGCGCTCGGCTTTCTCCCGCTCGCGCTCGCCACGACCCTCGTCTTCGGAGCGCGTGTGCGCGCGCAGGCGCTCGGCAGCCGCGAGGCCGGCGCGACCACGACCAGCGGGATCGAGGAGGGCTTCGCGAACATCCTCGCGGTCCAGAGCCTCGGCAGCGAGGGGCACCAGCGCCAGCGCTTCGCGCTCGAGAGCTGGGCCTCCTTCGGGGCCTTCCGCCGCCTGGTTTTCACCCTGCTCCTCGCCACCGCGTTCGGCGCGGTGCCCGCGGTCGCGCTGACGGCCTTTGCCTTCGTGCGCATCACCGACCTCGTGATCGACGGCAGCCTCACGGCCGGCGACTTCGCGCTCGTCTTCGCCTACTTCTTCCAGATCGCCGGCTATGCGCTGGCTCTCGGCCTGCTGTGGATCGAGCTCCAGGGCTCCGCCGCCGGCATCGGCCGCGTCTTCGAGCTGATGGATTGGCCGCGCGAGCAGGACGCCCCGGGCGCGCGCGAGCTCGCGCCGGTGCGCCACGGCGTGCGCTTCGAGGACGTGCACTTCCGCTACCCCGACGGCACGCAGGCGTTGCGCGGAATCTCGTTCGAGGCGCGCGTCGGCCAGCTGACGGCGCTCGTCGGCCGCGTGGGCAGCGGCAAGACGACGCTCGCGTCGCTGCTGCCGCGCTTTCTCTCCCCGAGCGGCGGTCGCGTCTGCGTCGACGGTGTCGACGTCGCAGGCCTGACGCTCGCGTCGCTGCGCGCCCGAACCGCTTTCGTGTTCCAGGAGACCGCGCTCTTCGATGCGAGCGTCGAGGAGAACCTGCGGCTCGGGCGGCCCGCTGCGAGCCGTACCGAGCTCGAGCGCGCCGCGCGCAGCGCCGGAGCCGACGACTTCGTGCGCGCGCTACCCGATGGCTACCAGACGCGGCTCGGACGTGCGGGCGGCAAGCTCTCGGGCGGGCAGAAGCAGCGGCTCGCGATCGCGCGGGCGCTGCTGCGCGACGCCGGAATCCTGATCCTCGACGAGCCGACCTCGGCGCTCGATCCGGAATCCGAAGCCCGCATCGTCGCCGCCTTGCACGAGGCCGCGCGCACGCGCGTCGTGATCGTGATCGCCCACCGCCTGTCCTCGATCCGCGCGGCCGATCAGATCCTCTTCCTGGACGACGGCCGCATCGTCGAGCGCGGAACCCACGCGCAGCTCATGAGCGCTC
This sequence comes from uncultured delta proteobacterium, assembly GCA_963785985.1. Lineage (GTDB taxonomy): Bacteria > Myxococcota_A > UBA9160 > UBA9160 > SMWR01 > DATBRV01. The sequence continues at coordinate 158,563 of CAWAXD010000012.1, forward strand.
CGGAGGGCGCGTATCGGCGCTTCGTCGAGCTTCAGACCCGCGAGCCGGATTGACTTCGGTCGCTTCGCTCACGTGGTAGGCGAGGCGGCGGCTCTTCATCCAGCGCACGGCGAAGACGTCGACGATGCCGACGAACAACCGGTCGGCGATCCCGTACTTCGAGCGGCCGTGGCGCCGGGGACGATGCGCGACCGGCAGCTCGATCACGCGCGCGCCTTCCAGCCGCAGCAGCGTCGGGAGAAAGCGGTGCATGCCGCGGTAGAGCTTCACGCGCTCGACGAAGGGCCTGCGCATCACGCGCAGCGAGCAGCCGATGTCGCGCACGCTCTCGCCCGTCACCCGGTTGCGGAAGGCGTTCGCGACCCGCGACGACGCCCGGCGCAGCCACGCGTCGCGGCGCTCGACCCGCACGCCGCACACCACGTCCGCGTGCTCGAGCGCCGCGAGCAGGCGCGGAAGGTCGGCCGGGTCGTTCTGGAGATCGGCGTCGAGCGTCGCGATCACCTCGCCGCGCGCAGCGGCGAAGCCCGCCGCGAGCGCTGCGCTCTGGCCGTGCTGGGCGTCGAGCGCCAGCACCCGCACGCGGGGATCCTTCTCGGCGATCGCGCGCATGCGCGCGAGGCTCGCGTCGCGGCTGCCGTCGTCGACCAGCACGATCTCGAGCCCGCCGGGCTGGCTGCCGACCGCGGCGTCGATCTCGCGATGCAGCGTCTCGAGGCTCTCCTCCTCGTCGTGGACCGGGACGACCACGGAGAGGTAGGCGGCAGCAGGCATGACCCCTCCGGCCCCGGGTCCGCGCGACGCGCGGTATCGTGAGGCGAGCCCACACGATAGAGAGGGTCGCCGGACACGCCATGCCCAGCCTGCGACCGCTCGCCGCCGCGGTGCTCGCGGGCGCCGCGCTGCTGTATCTCACGCGCCTGGGCGCGACGGACCTGTGGGCGCCCGATGAGCCCCGCTACGGGCAGGTGGCCGAGGAGCTGCGCTCGCTCGAGCACGGCCTCGGCGGCTTCTGGCTGCTGCATCTGGGCGGCAAGGCCTACACGCAGAAGCCGCCCCTGTATTTCTGGCTCGCGGCCCTGGCGGGAGCGCCCGCGGGCCGGGTCGACGAAGCGGCCGCACGTCTCCCGTCCGCGCTCGCGGGGATCGCGTGCGTGGCGCTTCTGATCCGCTTTGGATCCAGCCTGCGCGGACCCGCGGTCGGAATCGGCGCGGGCGCGCTGCTCGCGACGACGGCGCTCTTCGCGCATCTCGCGCGGCGCGCGCAGCTCGACGTGCTGTTGTGCGCGTTCGAGCTCGCCGCGCTCGCGGCCTTCTGGCGCATCGATCGCAGCGGGTCGCGCCGCACGCGCGATGTCGCGGTGCTGCACGGCGCGCTCGGCCTCGCCGTGCTCACGAAGGGCCCCGTCGGCCTGATCCTGCCCGGCCTCGCGATCGCCGCCTTCCTCGCCTGGGAGCGCCGCTTGTCGACGCTCCGCCGCTGCCTCCCGCCGTGGTCGCCGCTGCTCAGCGTCGCGCCGGGTCTCGTCTGGATCGCGGGCGCCGTGGCGATCGCGCCGCGGGGCTTCGCGCACGCCGCGCTGATCGAAAACCTTTGGGGCCGCTTCGCGCACGGCACGTCGCACGCCGCTCCGCTCGGTTACTACTTCTACCAGCTGCCGCTCGATCTGCTGCCCTGGACGCTGCTCGCACCGGCGGTGGTGCTGGCGGGAAGGCGCGTGCTCGGGCCCGAAGGACCGCCCGAGCGGGCGCGCGTCTGGCGCTTCCTGCTCGCCTGGCTCGGCTCGGCGTTCGTGTTCTTCTCGCTCTCCGGGGGCAAGCGCGGCCTCTATCTGCTCCCCGCCTTCCCGGCCGCGGCCCTGCTCTGCGCCGATGCGGTGCTGAGCGCGCTGCGGGCCGGCGCGCGGCCGCCGCGCTGGGTCGCAAGCCTGCTCGCGGTCGCAGCCGCGCTGCTGTGGCTCGCCGGACTCGCGATTCCCTCCGTGGCGTCGCATTTCGGAGTCGCCGTAGCGACCCCCTTCGCCGCGCTCTGGCTGGCGCTCGCTGGCGCCGCGCTGCTCGCCTTCCGAGCCGCGGGGCCGTCCTGGGTGCGCAGGAGCGTGGTGGCGGTCGCGAGCGTCGCGCTTGCCGAGCTGCTCGTCTTCGCGCTGCTCCTGCCGGCGCTCGATCCGGAGAAATCACCGCGCGCGATCGCCGAAGCCGCAGCCGCCTGGGCGCCGCCCGAGGCAGAAATCGGCGTCACCCGCGGTACCCTCGTCGGAGCGCTCGTCTACTATGGGCGGCGTCGCGTGACCGCGCTCGAGACGCCGGAGGCGATTTTGCGCTTCCTGGCCGCCGGTGGGCGCGTGATCGTCACGGAGGGCCCCAACCTGAGTTCGCTCGAAGCTGTGGTTCCGGTGGAAGTGCGCTTCCGCGCGCGGCACGGCCGCCGGGAGCTCGTCGTCGTGACGGCGACGCCGCCGCCCGCGCCGGAGCCGCCGTCTTGAAGCCTCCGGCCCGACACGCGCGCGTGTGGGTGGGGTGGCTGCTCGGCGCTGTCTTCGCCGCCGCGCTCGTCTGGTCGACGCTCCAGCAGTCGGGCGTCGAGTGCGAGGCCTGCGTCGATTACCGCGGCGGCTCGGCCTGCAGCAGCGTGGCGGCCTCCGACGCCGGCGAGGCGGCCCGCCAGGCCCAGGCGAGCGCTTGCGCAACCCTCTCCCACGGTGTGACCGAGGGGCTCGAGTGCGACCGCACGCCCCCGCGTTCGCTGCACTGCAGCGAGCCTTGAGCCCGGCTCACGCGCGCGGCTGGCTTGTTTCGCCCGCAGCCACGGGTCTAAGCTAGACGGCGATCGCAGCTTCGGGCCGCTCGGAGGTGGCAGCGTGCCGTACATCGAGAATCGCAGCGTCCACGACGCCGACGCCCACGTGGTCGAGACCCCCGATTGGCTGCACGCCTTCGCCGACCCGGCCGTGCGCAGCCGCCTCCCGCAGCTCTATCTCTCGAGCGTGCGTCCCGGCGAAGAAACGATGATCGAGAGCATGCGGCGGCGACACTCCGACCCCAGCTACCGCGCGCGCGACGCCGAGCAGATCCTGCTGCGCAAGAACTGGAGCGCGACCGGTTCCTTCATCAAGGAGGACCGGCCGCGCGCGCTCGACCTGCTCGGCGTGAAATCGCAGCTGATCTTCAACACCTTCCTCAACAAGTTCCTGAACCGCCTCGAGCACGGGGACGATCTCGAGTACGCGATCGGTGTCGCGCGCGCACACAATCGCGCGATGGTCGACTTCTGCTCGGTCGACCCTCGCCTGCTCGCCACCGGCTACGTCCCGCTCGCGGATTTCGCGCGCGCCCGCGAGATGGCGAAGGAAGTCATCGAGATGGGCTGCAAGGCGCTGCTGATCGCCTCGCGCTGCCCGAAGGGCCACGCCCCGAGTCACGTCGGTCTCTACCCGGTCTGGGAGATCGCGCAGGAAGCCGGTCTGCCCGTGGTGTTCCACGTCGGTGGCGGCGGCGAGCTGCTGGATCCGAACTTCTTCGAGAACGGTCTGCCGCCGGTTCCGGATTTCCATGGTGGCGCCGAGAACTTCCGCTCGATCGATTACATGCCGATTCCGTTTCCGCCGATGCAGACGCTCGCGGTCTTGATCTTCGACGGCATCCTCGAGCGCTTTCCAAAGCTCAAGCTCGGCGTGATCGAGCAGGGCGCTTCCTGGCTGCCGAGCTTCCTGCGCCAGCTCGATTCGGCGCACGAGGCCTTCGCGCGCCACGAGGAGCGGCTGCGGAAGCTCTCGCTGCGGCCCAGCGAATACGTGCGCCGGCAGGTGCGCGTGACGCCCTACCCCGCCGAAGACGTCGGCTGGATCATCGAGCAGTCCGGGGACGAGATCTGCCTGTTCTCTTCGGACTACCCGCACGTCGAGGGAGGGCGCAATCCGCTGAAGCGCTTCGACGAAGGCCTCGCGCGGCTGCCCGAGCGCGCCAGGCAGCGCTTCTTCCACGACAACTTCGTCGACCTGATGGGCAGTGCGCTGGCTTGAACGCGCGCCCGGCTCAGGCCGCGCGCAGGCGGGCGACGACCTTCGCGATCTCGGCGTCGTGCGTGGGATCGGCGGGTAGCGGAAACGCGATGCGCGTGGCGAGACCGCCGAACCACTCGACGAGCACGTCGGCGATCTCGTCGTAGCAGGCCTGCGGCACCAGCTTCGCGAGCATCGCGTCCGTCACGAGCCCGCGCATCTCGCTCCAGGTGCCGGCGCGCGTGAGGCGGTGCAGCTGCTCGCCCACCTCGCCCCAACCGTGGTGGACGAGCGCGGGCCAGTAGGCGGGCGTCGAATACAGGAACGTCAGCGTCTCGCGGACGACTTCGCGCGCCGCCGCGAGCTGCGCCGGATCGCTGCCGGTCGCGATGAAGGGGCAGGCGTGGATCGCGACATCCTCCGCCCGGCGTCCGCTGCGCGCCGCGCCTTCGGCGAGCGCCGGCCGCGTCACTTCGCGCAGCGTGCGCGGATCGGAGTTGGTCGGATGCATCAAGACACCGTCGGCCACCTCGCCCGCGACGCGCGTCATCCGCGGATTCACGGCGCCGAGCCAGATCGGGAGGCGCGGCTGTTCGAGCGGTCCGGGATCGAAGTAGGGCTGCATGCGCGAGAGGCGGTAGTGCGCGCTCTCGAACGCGAGCGGCGTGCCGTCCTGCCAGCGCGCGAAGATCGCGCGCAGCGCGCGCACGTAGTCGCGCATGCGCGGGGCCGGGGGAGACCACGCCACGCCGAAGCGCCCTTCGAGATTGCCCTTCACCTGGGAGCCGAGCCCGAGCTCGAAGCGTCCGCCGGAGAGGCGTTGCAGATCCCACGCCCCCTGCGCCGTCAGCATCGGGCTGCGCGCGAAGGCGACGATCGCCCCCGTCGCCACGCGCAGACGACTCGTGTGCTCGAGGCACAGCAAGGCGACGAGCATGCCGTCGTGCACGGCTTCGGGAACGCTGAGCCCGTCGTAGCCGAGCCGCTCGGCCCGCTGCGCGTGCGCGCCCGCCTCCGCGAGCGGCGGGCGCACCTCCATCGTGGCGTAGACCTCGATGCGGAATCCCCCTAGGGCGTGGCCTTCGAAGTCGGCGGAGTGAAGCGCATCAGATTGTTGCTGGTCATTCCGGTCACATACACGGCGTCGTTTGCATCGATCGCGACGGCGCGCACCGCATCCAGGCGGTGCCCGGCGTTGTCGCCGGATTGGTCGAGGATGCGGGTGATCACGCCCTCGGGCGTGATCCGATACAGACAATACGGACCCGCGCGCGTGACGTAGACGTTGCCCTTCGAATCCACCGCCAGACCCGTGGGTCCGCCCAGCTCGACGTCCTTTTCGACGCCGGTGTTGGCCATGATCTCGCGAATCTCACCGGTCGGCGCGATCCGAAGCACGTTCCCGCTGTTGTTGCCCCCCACGAAGACGTTGCCCTGCGCATCGACGGCGATCGAGTTCGGGAACAGCAACGCCTTGCCCTCGCCGGCGCCCTTGCCGTCGACGATCTGCGTCTTCTTGCCGGACGGCTCGACCTTGAACACGTTGCGCGTCTTGGCGCACGCGACGTACAGGTTGCCCTGCGCGTCCGTCGCCAGCGCGATCGGCCGGCGCAGCGGCTGATCGACGGCTGCGCCGTCCTGCCCGATCGCGAGCGACACCCTTCCGTCGGGCGTCCGTTTGAGCACGTTGTTGCTGTTCGCACTCGCGATGAAGAGGTTGCCCTGGCGATCGAGCGTGAGCGCCGAGGGCCGCCGTACCCCGTTGCCTGCGCCATCGCCGGTGAGGTCGACGATCTGGGTCTTCTTTCCTTCCGGCGTGATCTGGAAGACGTTCCAGCTCTCGACGCCCGCGACGTAGACGTTGCCCTTCGGGTCGACGGCGATGCCATTGGGCCGGGTGAGCTTGTGTCCCCGCCCGTCGCCGCTCGCGTCGATCACCAGATCGATCTTGCCGGTCGGGCGGATCCGGAAGACGTTGTCGCTCATCATGCCCACGACGTAGACGTTGCCCTTGGCATCGAACCCCATCGTGCGCGGGCCCTGAACCGCGTGCCCGGCTCCGTCGCCCGTCGCATCGAGCAGCTGGCGGATGACCTGCGCGGACGCTGGCGCGGACACGAGCGCCAGGCACAGGCTCGGAAGCAGCAGCCACGAACGCACCGGGGTCCTCCTCTCGGGGACGCAGCAGTATACCGAGCCCGGCGTGGGACCCCGATCCCGGATGCGCGCGCTAGATCTGGAAGCGTCGGACGTCGGTGCGCAGCAGCTCCGCCTGGGCGAGCAGCTCGCGCGCGGCATCGCCCATCTGCGCCGCGAGCGCGTCGTTCTCGCTGGTGTGCTGGGTGGCGCTCTCGATGGATTGCGCCGCTTCGAGGCAGGCCTTCGATTGCTCCTGGAGCGCGCGGTTGATCGCCTCGACCGTGCGCTGCACCGTCTCGATGTTCTCGCCGATCCGCGCGCTGCCGCGCGACTGCACTTCGATCGCCGAGCGCACCTGCCGCGCGACGTCGCGCAGCGCGACGCTGCTGCGGAAGACCGTCTCGTGGCCGCGCCCCTGCTCTTCGCCCGCCCGCTGGATCTCCTCCACGCGCGCGAGCACGCGCGCCATCTGGTCGGCGACCTGCTGCGCCACGCTCTTCTGCTCGGTCGTCGCCTGGGCGATCTCGCTCATGCGCCCGCAGCTCTCGCGCGCCGCGCCGGTGATCTCCTCGAGCGAGGCGCCGGCCTCCGCGGCGCGATCGACGCCGCTGCGCACGCTCTCCGCGCCCCGCGCGATCGCAGCCACCGCGTTCTGACTCTCCGCCTGCACCGCCTTCACCAGGCCGTCGATCTCCTTGGTGCCCGCGAAGACCCGATCGGCGAGCGCATTCATCTCGCCCGCGACCACGGCGAAGGCGCGCCCGTGCTCGCCGGCCTGCGCGGCGATGATCGAGGCGTTGAGCGCCAGCAGCCCCGTCTGGCTCGTCACCTGATCGATCACGCTCACGATCGTGCCGATGGCTTCCACGCGGCGGCCGAGATCCGAGATCACCCGGCGCGCGTCCTCGGTCGCGACGCGGATCGCCTCCATCCCGGTGACGGTCTCGAGCACGCGCTGGCGGCCCCGCTCCGCCGTCTCGACGACGGCGTTCAGGCGGCGCGTGGTCTCCTCGGCGTTCGCGTTTACCTCACGCGTCGAGCTCGCCATCTCCTCCATGCTGCTCGCCGTCTGCTCCGCGGCCTCGACGAGCGCGCCCGTGTTCTCCGCGACCTGCCGCGCGCTCTGCACCATGCGCTCGATCGAGTCGGAGATCTCCTCCGCGCGCGTCGAGAAGAGCGTCGCGTTGCCGGAGAGCTCTTCCCCGATCGTCCCGAGCTCGCGAAACGAGGTCGACGAGCCGTCGACCGCGAGATCGAGGGCCTTGGCCGAATCGCCCGCCGTCTCGGCGATCCCCTCCATCTGGTCCGTGATGCGGTCCATGTTCGCGACCGCGACCGCGTTGCCCGCCACCTGCTCGGCGGTCGAGCTCGCCAGCCGCTCGGTCACCTTGGCGATGCCAGCGGCCGTCGCTTCCACGCCGTTGGCCGCCTGGGTCACGCGGCCGACCGTGGCCCGCAAGCCTTCGACCATCGCGGCGACGGCGCGCGCCACGTCGCCGAGCTCGTCCCGGCGATCGCTGCGGATGCGCACCGTGAGATCGCCCTGGCCGATGCGCTGCGCGACCTCCTGGATCTCGAGGATCGGCTGTACGAGCCCGCGCGACAGGAACACGCTCGCGCCGAAGGCCGCCGCGAGCGCGAGCACGCCGGCGAGCAGCAGATTGCGGTAGGAGCGCGCAACCGCCTCGCGTTCCGCCACCAGCGACAGCACCACGCGCATCTGGATCTCGCCGAGCTCGCGCGCCACCGTCTCGATGTGCTCACGCGAGTCCGCGCCGGCCGCGCTGAAAGTCACCTCGGCGGCGCACAGCTCGGACCACTCCTTGAGCGTCGCCGCATCCACGGCGTGCACGGCGACCAGGCGCCCGAGACGTTCGGTGCCGGTCGTGAGCGCCACCGAGGCCACTGCGAGCGGCCGTCCATCGCTCGCGATCAGGTTCGCCTGCGGCACGCCGATCGCGCGCGCGTCCGCCGTCGCGTCGCCGGCCCCGGCGACCACCCGATCGTCGCGATCGAGGAACATGATGCGCAGCGCGCCCTGCTGTGCGCGCAGCGCCTCGGCGTAATGCGCGAGGGTCGGCGCGTCGTTCACCTCGAGATTGGCCCGGAACTGCGGCGTGCCCGAGACGGCGCGGTAGCGCTCCTCGAGCACGGCGAGGTGATTCTCGGCGAGACGGTTCGCCGCGGCCGCGGCGGTCGCGAGCCGCGTCTGCGCCGCCCGCTCGAGATCACCGGTGAGCGAGCGGTGCTGAAGCGCCAGCGCGAGTCCCGTCGATGCCGTCGCTACGCCGCACAGGATGCACAGCAGGCGGATGAAGAGTGTTCCCTTCATTTCGCGGGCGATCCGATCACCAGCTCCACGGCGGCATCCTTGCCCGGCGCCACCTGGATCTCGCGCACGGCGGCGGGCAGACGCTCGCACCACGTCGTCAGCCGGTAGCGCCCCGGCGCCACGTTGCGGATCTCGAAGTCCCCCGTCGGGCGCACCACGGCGAAGTACGCCGTCGGCGCGACGAAGATCGTTCCGTTCATCGATTCGTGGATCGAGCAGTACGTGCGCACCACGCCGGGGTGACGGAACGTGACCTTCCGCGATTCGCCGGCCGGATACAGCCCGAGGTCGAAATCGTTGGGCGTCGAGTACGAAAAGACGTTGTGATAGATCGCATCGTCGTTGGGCATGGCGACGCTCTGCCCGGCGGCGATCGCGAGGAACTGCGGCGCGAAGCGCGCGTCCTTCTGGTTCACCTTGGGCATGCCGGAGGGAACCGGGGGCGGCGGCGCGCCGTCGAGCGGCTCGAGGTAGGCGACGACCGGCCCGGCGTCGGCGATCCTGGTCCCCTCGATCGCGAGCCGCAGCTTGCCGCGCAGGGTGCCGGCGGCCATCTCCTCGGCGGAGGCCGGGTGCAGCGATGCGGCCAGCCAGGCGACCGCCACGAACGCCGTGAAACGTCGAAGCGAGCGCATCAGAAGGCGACCCCGATTTGGACGCCGTAGGTGTCCTGGTCCTTCGCGTTCTCGCGGATCGCGTTGGTCACGCCACGCACGACACCGACGTCGTTGATGCTGTACTCGGCGCGCAGGGTGATGTCGTTCGTGAGCCGCCAGCCGAGCACCGTCGTGTAGGCCTCGAGCGACTTCGCGTTGTACCCGATGTTGGCCGCCTGCCGCATGTCGAGCGAATAGCCTTCGGTCGAGTTGTAGGTGCCGATGCCATTCGCGCGCAGGCCGACGTAGAAGGGCGCGAGAACGGGCGCGGCGGCCGCGCCCTCGACCACCAGCTCGGCGATCCAGTAGGCGAGGTCGCGGTTGTACTGGTTGCCGCCCTCCGCCTCGATCCGGTACCAGCCGCCGCCCAGCCAGAGGCGCGCAATGTCATTGAAGTGGAAGATCACGTCTCCACCCGCAAGCCAGCTATCCTTCAGACGATTCGGACCGTCAACGATCGCCACGCCATTCTCGAACGTCGGAACCGTGGTGCCGGCGCCGACCGGGCGCGCCCAGGTCTCGCCGAGCCACAAGGCGCCCATCGCTGCCGAGGCCCCCGAACCCATCATGCCCGAGCGCAGTCCGCTCACCGAGAGGTGCAGCCAGGGCGTGGGATCGGTGTAGAGCTTCAGCGTGAATTGCTTGTCGGTGTTGGGGTCGAAGTTGAACTGCGTCTCGCCGTCGCTCACCGACGTCACCCAGCCGATCTTGCCGATGTGGCCGTAGCTGCGCAGTCCCTCGTCCCAGTACCAGGGCCCCCCGACGGTGTTGGAGATGAACGGATTGTCCCGATAGCCCTGGCTGAAGCGCAGGTAGTTCTCGCCGACGGGAATCTGGAAGCGACCGACCTGGACGTTGGCCCAGTCCTGCTCCCCGATGCCCTGGAAGTCCACGTAGAGCTCGCCGACCCGGTTCTGGAGTGACCCCAGGCGCACCAGGTCCCATTCGAACATGAAGCCGACGTCGCGCACGAGCGTCGCCTCGGCCAGCCTCACGTCGCGCGCGAGCTCGGCCTCGATGAAGAAGCGCGAGTCCCAGATCTCGAACGCGTCGTTCGGCGTGACGCTGTCGGCCTGGCCGCCGATCCAGCCGGTCTCGGCGCTGCCCGAGATGCGCACGCGGTCCGCCCAGTTGCCGCCCTTCTCGAAGTCCTTCTGCTGGTACTCGAGCGCCTTGGCCTCGTAGGCCGGCTGCGCGTCCTGGTCCTGGTTACGGGTCTCCAGCTGCTCGACGCGATCCTCGAGCCGATGGATGATGTCGAGCAGCTCCGACTCGCTCTGCGCGCGCACGCCCGCCGCGGGGACGAGCGCACCAAGACACACGAGCGTGAGCGAGGCGCTACGGCAGATTCGCAGGCGCGTTCTCGTACGCGACACCCTGGTCTACCCCCATCTCCAGATCGAGTCGCACGACCTGATCGGCGGCGAGCTCGAGCAAGGCGCGCGTCGGGGGGAAACGCGGGTGCCAGGCCATTACCGCGTAGTGCCCCGGCGCCAGTCCGCTCAGCTCGAAGCGACCGTCGGCGGAAACCACGACGAAGGGCCCCGGAGAGACGAACACCGTCGCCTCCGAGCGGGGCACGTCGAGCAGGAACAGCGATTGCTCACCGGCGTCCGGAAGCGCGATCTCCACGTGCTCACCCGGCGCGAGTCGCCGCAGGAAGCCCATCGCGGGAGCCGAGAGCACGTGTGCAGTGTCAGCGGAATTCGTCACCACGACCGAGCCGCCCGCCCCCACGGCGACCTGCGGAGGGTCGAGCCGCGTGCGCACGCCGGTCGTGCGGATTTCGAGCGCGGCGCTGCCGCGCGGGCTCGGTCCGCTGTCGAGGTGCACGACCGCGAAGCCGGGCTTCGAGTAATCGACGAACTCGACGTCGCGCATGCGCCGGTCCGCGTAGGGCGAGGCCCCCGGCTTGACGGGCGTCACACCCTCGTGCGGCACGAGCCGCAGGTAGCCCCAGGCCGTCCCGGTGCCCGCCGTTGGCGGCGCCGGCGCTCCGGTGGCACAAGCGACGGCCGCGAGGGCGAGCGCGAGCAGCGCGAGCCGCGCCCAGGGGCGAAGCTCGGGAGCGCACCGGTAGCAGGGCGATCGCATGGGTCGCTCCTCGAGAGACGACTGATCCACCCGCCTTCGGCCTACTCCGGCCCCGGCTTTACAGACTGCAGCCCTGGGGCCGGCCGGCAGCCGCTGTGTTAGAAGAGGGCCTCACCGCGAGCGAGCCGGGCATGCACGAGCGCCCAGACCAGGATTCCCGGCGCTCGGCCGTGTGGATTGCGCTCGCGCTCGTGGCCGGCGTGCTCGCCATCTACGGCCAGACGCTCGCCTTCGACTTCATCAAGTTCGACGACGACCAGTACGTCTTCGAAAACCCGACCGTCTCGCAGGGCTTGACGCGGGAGGGGCTGGCGTTCGCCTTTTCGAAGGGCCCGATCCAGACCAACCATCTTCCCCACCCGCTCACCTGGCTCTCCCACATGCTCGACGTCGAGCTCTACGGGCTCGCGGCGGGAGGCCATCACGCGACCAACGTCGCGCTGCACGCGCTCGGGAGCGTGCTGCTCTTCTTCGCGCTGCGCAGTCTCACCGGCGCCACCTGGCGCAGCGCGGCGGCGGCGGCGCTGTGGGCGTGGCACCCGCTGCGCGTCGAATCCGTGGCCTGGGTGGCGGAGCGCAAGGACGTGCTCTCCGGCGTCTTCGGCATGCTGACGCTGCTGTGTTACGCGCGCTACGTGCGGCAGGCCTCGCGCGCGGCGTGGTGGGGGATGCTGCTCGCCTTCGGCCTCGGGCTGATGGCGAAGCCGTCGCTCGTCACCCTGCCCTTCGCGCTGCTGCTGCTCGACGTCTGGCCGCTGGCGCGGCAGCGCCCGTTCGCGCAGCTCGTGCTCGAAAAGCTGCCGCTGTTCGCGCTGTCCGCGCTCTCGAGCTGGTTCACGGTCGACTTCCAACGCCACCTCCTGCTCACGACCGACGAGGTCTCGCCTGCGCAGCGAGCGGCGAATACGGTGGTCGCCATCGCCCGCTACCTCGGCAAGCTCGTGTGGCCGCGCGATCTGGCGCTGCTCTATCCGCACCCCTATCTGCCGACGCAAGGGGGTGTCCCACTCGACACCTTCACGATCGCGGCGTCGGCCGCGCTCTGCGTCGGGATCACGCTCGCGGTCCTGCGCGCGCGCCGGCAGCGCTATCTCGCGGTGGGCTGGCTGTGGTTCCTGGGGATGCTCGTGCCGATGATCGGCATCGTGCACGTCGGGCGCCAGGCGCTCGCCGACCGCTACAGCTACCTGCCGATGATCGGGCTCGCTGTCGCGATCGTCTGGGGCGGCGCCGAGCTCGTCGCCCGCGTGCGCGCGCCGGGACAGCGCCGCCTGCTGCTCGCGGCGGCCGGCTGCGCACTCGCCGGCTTCGGCGTCGCCGCCTTCGCCCAGGCCCGGACCTGGCGCGACTCCGAGACGGTGTTCCGTCACACCCTCGCCGTGAGCCCGCGCGCGAGCGTGATCCGGCTCGACTTCGGCAGCTGGCTGCGCGAGCACCACCGGCTCGACGAGGCGGAGCACGAGTACCGCGCCGGGCTCGAAGTCGATCCCGGAAATCCGCTGCTCCACTTCAATCTCGGGAAGACGCTGCACGCGAAGGGGAGAGTCGCCGAAGCGATCGACGAGTACCGCGCGACGGCGGCGCTCGAACCCACGGAATCCCGCGCGCCGTATCAGCTCGGCGTCACCTTCGAGATGGCGGGACGCCTGAGCGAGGCCGCCGAGCAGTATCGGCGCGCCGCCGAGATCGATCCGTCGAACCCGAAGCCGCGCGAGCGGCTCGCCGTCGTAACGGCGAAGCTGGCAGGTCACTAGCCCCGGGCGCGTGCCGATCGGGGCGCGGGCGCCTCGCGTTCGAGGAGCGCGAGAAAGAAGCCATCGGTCGCGTGGCGCGCCGGCGTCAGCAGCAGGCCGCCCTCGCTCGCCACGGGAGCCGCGCCGCCGAGCTGGCGCCGCCAGGCGTCCGCGAGCGAAACACCGCGCAAGCCCGGCTCCGCCGCGAGCAGCCAAGCCAGCTGCTCGCCGGCCTCGCGCGGGAGCCAGGTGCAGACGGCGTAGAGCAGGCGCCCGCCCGGTCGCAGCAAGCGGGACGCGGCGCGCAGCAGGCGGCGCTGCAAGGCGACGAGCTCGGCCACTTCGCCCGAGGTCAGGCGCCAGCGCGCGTCCGGGTTGCGCCGCCAGCTCCCGATGCCGCTGCAGGGTGCGTCGACCAGCACCCGATCGAAGCGTCCCTGCTGGCGCGTGAGCCAGCGATCGCTCTCGCTCACGAGCGTGCGCTCTTCGATGTTGTGCGCCCCGGCGCGGCGGCGGCGCACGGCCGCGCGCCGGCTGCGTCCGACGCGCACGTCGCACGCGACGAGCCGGCCACGCCCCTGCATCGCGGCCGCGAGCGCGAGCGTCTTGCCCCCGGCGCCGGCGCACAGATCGAGCACCTGTTCACCGCTCTGCGCCTCGAGCAGCAGCGCCGCGATCTGGGCGCCTTCGTCCTGCACCTCGACCTGGCCGCGGCGAAACGCATCGAGCGCCGCGATCTCCGGCGCGCCGCGCACGCGCAAGCCCAGCGGCGAGAACGGGGTCGGCGTCGCTTCGATCCCCTCGGCCGCGAGCGATCGCAGCGCGTCTTCGCGCGTGCTCGCGAGCGTGTTCACACGCAGGTCGATCGGCGCTGGCTCGCGCAGCGCGGCGATCTCGCGCTCGAGGTCGGCCCCGAACACCGGCTCGAGCTCGGCCAGCAACCACTCGGGACACTCGAGCCGCACGCTGCGCGGCTGTTCGGGGTGCTCGATCGCAGATCCGGACAGCGCCGCCACCAGCGCGCGTTCCGGCGCGCGCAGCCGCAGCGGATGGCCCGGCGCGCCACCGAACACGCGCGCCAGGCGCTCCGGCGTCCAGCCCTCGAGCAGAACGAGCGCCGCGAGCGCGCGCGTGCGCGGCTGCGGCCGCTCTCCCGCGCGCTCGATCCACCAATCGAGCGCGGCGCAGCGGCGCAGCCAGGCGCGCACGCGTTCCTGGACCGCGTGGCGCTCGGCGCCCGAAAGCCGCCGCACGCGACGATGGAACGTGGCGAAGGCGACGTCAGCCGGCGCGTCGCTGCGCGCGATCTCCGCGAGCAGCTCGAGCGCGGCCTGCACGCGCGCACCCTCGCCGCGGGCCGGCGGAGGGCTCACTCGACCCGCGCCGTGATCGAGAGCACGCGCTCGTCGCTCGCGCTCCCGCGCTGCGCGCCGGCAAACGCATCGAGACTCGCTGCACCGCCGGCCTCGGCAATCCCCCCGATCACGACCGTCTTGCCGGGCGTCAACACCAGGGTGGTTGCCGCCTCGGACGTCGCGATCCGGCCGTCGGCCTGGAACTGGGCCTCGAAGGGACGCAGCTCGAGCTGTACGCGGCCATCGCCGAGCACGCGGGCGTGGGCCTCGAAGCCGGAATCCGCTGAGACCAGCGTCGTCGTCGCCGTACGCCGGGCGCGCGTGGTGATCGGCACGCTCTCGCCCGCGGCGATGCGTCCCGAGTGGCCCTCGAGAATCCGGACCGTCCCGGAAAGACTTCCCGTCGCGCGCGCGCTTTGCGCCTGACCGGCCACCTGCACGCGCGAGTCGCCCGCTGGAACGATCAGGTTGCCGATGCGCAGCCCGCCGGCCGCCACGCCCCAATCCACGCGGAGCCCCGCAGCGGCGAGCTCGCTCGCCCGCTGCGAGGCGTACTCGAGCACGACCGTGCGCAGCGCCCGATCCTGCGAGGCGAGCAGTGCGAGCGCGCTGCGCAACAGGTCCGCACGCTCACTCAAGAGCACCAGCGAGTTCGTGCCAGCGTCGACGACGACCCGTCCCTCGCTGCCCAGCGCGCCTTCGGCGTAGGGAAGCAGCTCGTCGGCCGTGCGGTGCTGTGCGCGATAGACCTCGGCCTGCGGTGCCGCGAGCGCCAGCGAGGCGACTCCCAGCGCGAGGGCGATCGCAATGAGCGGGCTGCTCGCAGCCCGCGCTTTCGGGGTCATGCCGGGACCTCCCGCCGATGGCTCGGCTGCGATGCCGCGCCGGATCGACGCGGGTCATCGGCGAGCCGGCGCCCCCAAGATCGGCCGCGAGCCTCGCGGACCCAAGCGGGCAGCGCTGCGGACCGCGCATTGCGCAAACACGGCGCGCGCCACTCTAGACGCGCTTTGCGCCGCTCGGCCAGTGGCTAGCGGGATTCCTGGGACCGCGCGCAGCCGATGCACAGGGTCGTGCCTGGCAGCGCGCGCAGGCGGGGGAGCGAGATCGTGCCGCCGCAGGCGTCGCAGCGGGACAGGCGACCCTGGGCGGCGTGATCGAGCGCGCGGTCGAGCGCATCGAGCCGGCGCGTCGCGAGCCCATCGAGCGCCTCCGTGAGCTGCACCTCGCTCACCTCGGAGCTGCGCTCGGGCAGGTCCATCGGACGCTCGCGCAGATCGGACGACAGACCCTGCTCGACCGCGTGATAGTGCTCGAGCTGCTGCGCGATGCGCGAGCGCTCGCGCTCGAGCTGCGCGACCAGCCCCGCGAGCGTGTCCGGCGCTTCGCGATCCTTCAGACTCCGGCTCGAGAGCACCGTCGCGAAGGCGTGCAGCAGATCCGTCTCCGAAAGCAGCCCCTCGAGGCGACCGGTCTCGTCGACGATCGGCAGGCAGCCGAAGCGGCCTTCGGCCATCCGCTCCGCCGCGTCGGCCAGCGTCGCGTCGCGCTCCAGTGTCTCCGGAGCGTGGGTCATCAACTCCCCGACGCTCCATTCGAGCGCCGCGCGCCGCTCTCCGGCCTCGAGCGCCCGCTGCGGGCGCAAGGGAAGCGCCAGCGCGCCCGCGAGATCGTCCGCCGTCAGCACCCCGATCACGCGCCCATCCGGCCCGACCACCGGCAGGTGCCGGATGCCGTGTCGCAACATCGTCTCGTAGGCGTCGAGCGCGGAAGCGCTAGGCGCGATCGAAACCGGGTCTCCGCTCATGAATTCCTTGACGCTCGTCTTCATGCGACACCTCCCGCTTCGGGTTGTGCACGGCGCGTGCCGGGTCGCTGGAGCGTCCGGCGGCGCGCGAGCCTCTCGACGTGGGGCAGGTCTCCCCCTGGCGAGCGGCGCTGGGGCGGAGCGTCGCAGATTCCATGCCGAACGCCCCCCGTGCCTGGGACGTACCTCCTCCGATACGCTGTTTGAAGCTCCGTCGCGGCGCGGGGGATCCAGGCCTCGCGTACAGCGACGCCAGCGATCGGAGCCGGCCTGAGCCAGCGTTCCACGGCACTCGCATCCGCGCTCGCGGCCGCCGCGCTGTTCGGCGCCTCGACACCGCTGTGCAAGCCCCTCGTGGCGCAGCTCGGGGCCACCACGCTCGCGGGATTGCTCTATCTCGGCGCCGCGCTCGTGCTCGCGCCGGTGGCGCTGCGCGATGGCCTGGCGCCCTTCGCGCGGCGCGGCGTGAATCTCGCTCGGCTGGCGGGCGTCGTCGCATTCGGAGGCGCGCTCGCGCCGGTGCTGCTGCTGGCTGCGCTCGAACGTGCAGCCGCCGGGTCGGTTGCGCTCTGGCTCAATCTCGAGGTCGTCGCCACCGCGCTGCTCGCGCGCGTGTTCTTCCACGAGCACCTGGGAGCCCGCGGTGCGGTCGCGCTCCTCCTCGTATGCGGTGCCAGCCTCTTGCTCGCGCTCCCCGCGCACGCCCAGGGCGCTCCCGCTTCCGCGCTCGTCTTGGTGCTCGGAGCCTGCGTCTGCTGGGCGCTCGACAACAACTGGACCTCGCGCATCGACTCTTTCACGCCGGCGCAGTCGACCTTTGCGAAGGGGCTGGTGGCCGGCAGCGTGAATCTCGGACTCGGGCTCGCTGCCGGCGCGAACCATTTCACAGCGACGAACGCCGGTCGCGCGCTCGCGCTCGGCGCCATCTGCTATGGCCTCTCGCTCGTGCTGCTCGTCGCCGCCGCGCAACGGCTCGGAGCGGCGCGCTCGCAGCTCGCCTTCGCGACCGCATCACTCTGGGGCGTGGCCCTCGCCTGGGGGCTGCTCGGCGAGCCCGTGCTCCCGGCGCAGCTCGCGGCGGCGGGGCTGATGGCGCTCGCGCTGGTCCTGCTCGCTCGGGAAGCCCACGCCCACTGGCACCATCACGACGCCGTCCGCCACCGCCACTGGCACCGCCACGACGATGGTCACCACGCGCACGAGCACCCCGAGGACGGGGCGCCCAGCCGCGGACATTCCCACGAGCACTCGCACCTCGCGCAGGCTCACGCTCACCCCCACGCCCCCGACCTGCATCATCGCCACCAGCACGCTGCGCAAACCGAGGCCGACCGCGATTGACTCCGCTCTCGTTGCAGCTCGCTGCGCGCCTCGCTGGCCGGAGATCGCTATTCTCGCGGCCGCCCGGCAGCCGGCGCGCCGAAGCCACGCGCCGGGCCTGAGCGCACGCAAGTCCGCTTGCAGCGAGGCGCAGGCGAGCGAAGGCAATGAACCGGAGGTCGCATGGAGCGTGTTCTCGGCAGGTACTCGGAGCCTGCCTACGCGGTGATGAGGATGGTCGTGGGCTTCCTGTTCGCCTGTTATGGAGCACAAAAGGTTCTCGGACTGCTGGGCGGCGTCGACGGAGCCGGCGGGACGGTCGGCGACGGGCTGATGCGGGTCGCCGGCGTCATCGAGCTGGTGGGCGGAACCATGGTGGCAACGGGCTTCTTCGCCGGAACCGCCGCCTTCGTGTGTAGCGGTGAGATGGCCGTCGCCTACTTCATGGCGCACCAGGGTCTCGCGCTGTTCCCGATCCAGAACAAGGGCGACAAGGCGGCGCTCTTTTGCTTCATCTTCTTGTTCATCGCGACGAAGGGCTCCGGTATCTGGAGCCTCGGACCCCAGGGCGCAGCGGGAGGCCCTCGCACGTGATCCGCGTGCGCCGCAGCGACGAACGCGGGCTCGCGCGCCACGGCTGGCTCGAGAGCCGGCACACCTTCTCGTTCGCCGAGTACCGCGACCCCCGCCACATGGGCTTCCGCGCGCTGCGCGTGATCAACGAGGATCGCGTGCAACCCGGCCAGGGCTTCGGCACCCATGCGTCACCGCGACATGGAGATCGTCACCTACGTGCTCGAGGGGGCGCTCGAGCACAAGGACAGCCTCGGCACGAGCTCCGTGATCCGTCCCGGCGAGGTCCAGCGCATGAGCGCCGGGACCGGCGTCACCCACAGCGAGTACAACGCCTCGCGCGACGCGCTCGTGCACTTCCTGCAGATCTGGATCCTGCCGGAGAAGACGGGGCTCGCGCCGGGCTACGAGCAGCGCGCTTTCGCACGCGAGGGGCGGCTCGGACGTCTCCAGCTCGTGGCGTCGAGCGACGGACGCGACGGGTCGGTCGTGGTTCACCAGGATGCGAGCCTGTATTTGAGCGAGCTCGAGCCGGGCGCCCGCATCGTGAAGCCCCTGGCGCCCGGCCGGCACGCCTGGCTCCAGGTGACACGCGGCAGCGTGACGCTCGCGGGGGAGCGACTCGCGACCGGCGACGGCGCCGCCGTCTCGGACGAGCCCCAGCTCGAGATCGCGGGGCTCGAGCCGGCCGAGCTGCTGCTCTTCGATCTCGCGTGAGCTCCGCGCCGCGCACCGCGCTGCGGCTCGCGCGCGCGCGCACCGCGGGGCTGCTGATCGCGTGCGCGCTCGGCGCGAGCGGCTGCGCGTATTCACTCGTCTCGGCGGGTCAGATCCGGCCCGGGCCCTTCGAGCAGATCGTGACCCGCACCGCGCGCACCCGGGGCATCGCTCCCGAGACTGCCGTGCGCACGCGCGTGATTCGCGCGTCCGAGCTGCCGGCGATCCTGCGCGGCGCGCTCGCCGCGGATTGGACCGGTGCGGAGATCGAGCGCTACCAGGAGGGGCTGACGACGCTCGGCCTGTGGCCGGCGGACCGCAACCTCGCCGCCGAGTTCGTCTCCGTCTACGCCGAAGAGGTCGTCGGCCTCTATCTCCCGACGGAGCGCACGCTCTACCTCGTCGACGAGGTCGAGAACCCCTGGACCCTGCGCCTGCTCTCCGCGCTCACGCGGCGCGATCTCCAGCGCGAGGTGATCGTCTCGCACGAGCTGGTGCACTTTCTCCAGCACCAGGCCTTCCCGGCCTGGATGGACCCGGATCCCTATTGGAAGTCGCAGGGCGACGCGGCGGCCGCGCTGCAAGCGGCGCTCGAGGGCGATGCGCTGCACTACGGCTTCGCCTCGCTCGAGATCCAGCCGCCGGACGCCGACAAGCTGCGCACCGCCATGGACGAGGAGAACGCCACGCGCACGCACGGCGCCCTCGCCGAGGCGCCCGCCCTGCTACGCCTCACCGTCAGCTTTCCCTACGCCTACGGCTATGGCCTCTCGATGCGGGAGGGCCCCGCTCTGCTGGCAGCGCCGCCGGCATCGACGGAGCAGGTGCTGCATCCCGAGAAGCGCCACGAGCCCTTCCAGGCGATTCATCTCGGCGCGCTGCGCGCGGCGCTCCCGGCGGGCTGCGAGTTCGATTTCGAGGACACGCTGGGGGAGCTCGGCATCTCGGTGCTGCTGCGCGATCTCGACCCGGACGGGCCCGCCGACGCTTGGGAAGGCTGGGACGGCGACCGCTGGGTCGCGGCGCGCTGCGGGGGGCGACGCGAATTCGTGTGGCTCACGGCCTGGGATTCGGAGGCGGACGCGGACGCGTTCGCGTCGGCCTACGCGCGAATCGCGCCGCGCGTGGCGGAACGCGCGGGCATGCCGGATCCGCCCGTCGCGCGGATCGCCGGTCGCGACGTCGTGATCGCGACGTCGGGGCTCGAAGGACTTGGGAGACGTGCCGACGGGCTCGCGCGCCGCACGCAGGTCGTCGATCTACCGGGACTGCGCGCGAGCAGCGAAAGCGGCGCGTCGGCAGGCGGCGCCAGTCCGGCGGCCGGCGCCACCACAAGTACGACATCGGTGTTGACTTTAGACTGAGCCCGGGCTAGACGTGGGCCGTGCCCCGAGCCGCCCACTCCACTCCTCTCCGGCCCCGCCGCATGGATTTCGAGCGCACCCGGCGCCGCATCCTCGATGCCGCGCGCCGGCTGATGGCCGACCGCGGCTTGGAGAGCCTCACCGTCTCCGCGGTCGCGCGGGCGGCCGAGATCAACCGCACCACCGCCTATCAGCATTTCCGGACACGCGACGATCTCGTGCGCGCCGTGAGCGACGAGATCTTCAGCGAAGTGATCCGCGTGCTCAGCGATTCGCGCCCCCTGCCCGAGCGCATCGACTTCCTCGCCCACCATTTCCTCGAGCACCCGGAGATCGCGCGGCTGGCGCTGCACCTGATGCTCTCGGAGAGTCCCTTCCCGCGCGAGGCCTGGGAGCGCGCCGAGAGCGAGGTGCGAAAGATCAGCGAGGGGCCCGGCGGACAGGACGGCGTCGACGCCGAGATGCTGCTCCACGTGCTGATGGCCGGCGCCATTTTGTGGCCGCTCCACGCGCGCAACGAGTTCGAGGACGCCGGCGGGGCGCGGCGCGCGACGCAGCGCCTCACGCGCGAGCTCAAACGGCTGCTCCTGTATGGAGTGCTTCGCCCGAGCGCGTGGCCCGAGCTCGTGGCTTCGCTCGAACCAAGCGCCCCCGCGAGCGGGCGCCGCAAGAGGAGGGACGCTTGACCGCCATCTCGTACGACCCGTTCAGCGCAACCCAGCGCGCGAATCCCTATCCGCAATACGCCGAGCTGCGCCGCCGCACTCCGGTGTACCGCGTCGAGCCCTCGGGCAGCTACGTCGTCTCGCGCTACAGCGACGTGCTCCACGTCCTGCGCCATCCCGAGCTCTTCTCCTCGACCGCGATGCAGCAGCTCATCCTCTCGGGCTTCGTCCCCGGCGCCGGATCGCCCGGGACGGGCTTCTCGGGCGCCGACGCCGCTCGTCTGGTCGAGCTGATGCGCGAGCTGCCCATCAGCCTGCCGGAGCTGGTCACCTCCCGCTCGCTGATCGCGATCGATCCGCCGGCGCACGGACCGATGCGCAGCCTCGTGAACCGCGGCTTCACGCCGCGCAGGATCGCGGCGCTCGAGCCGCGAATCCGCGCCATTGCCCGCGCGGCGCTCGACGCCGTCGAGGGCAAGGGCGAGCTCGATCTGGTCGCACGATCTCGCGATCCCGCTACCCGTCACGGTGATCGCCGAGATGCTCGGCGTCGAGCCCGAGCGGCACGCCGATTTCAAGCGCTGGTCCGACTGCATCATCTCGGGCGTCACGGGCGCAGCGGCCGGGCTGCGCCCCGAGAGCCTGCTGCAGGCCTTCAAGGAGCTGAGCGACTACCTGACGGGCGTGATCGATGCGCGCCGGGCGCAGCCGCGCGAGGACCTGATCAGCACGCTCACCCGCGCGGAAGCCGGAGAAACGGCGCTGACGCCCGCCGAGATCCTGATGTTCACGATCTTGCTGCTGGTGGCCGGCAACGAGACCACGACCAACCTGCTCGGCAATGCGATGCTCGCGCTGCTCGCGCATCCGGACGAGCTCGCGCGCGTGCAGCGCGACCCGGGGCTGATCCCCGGGCTCGTCGAGGAGGTCGTTGCGCTTCGACGGGCCGGTGCAGCTGCTCTTCCGCCGCGCCACGCAGGACGTCGAGCTCGCGGGAACGCGCATCCCCGCCGGCGCCACCGTGGTGCCGCTGATCGGCTCGGCCAACCGCGACGACGCCCAGTTCCCGGATCCCGATCGCCTCGACGTGACGCGCAATCCGGTAGGGCCACCTCGGCTTCGGCTTCGGCATCCACTTCTGCCTCGGCGCCTCGCTCGCGCGCCTCGAAGCGCGTGTCGCGCTCGAGGAGCTGCTCGGGCGGTTCACGGCTTTCGAACGCAACGCAGCCGCACGTCGAGTACATCGACTCGTTCCTGGTGCGCGGCCCGAAGAGCCTGCCGCTGCGCTTCGGGGTCGCGTAGGGCATCTCGCTTCCAGTGAACTCTCTGACGGACTCGAACACCGCCCGCTGGTTCCAAGGGATCTCGGTGCCGCTGCTCGGTCTCGCGGCGCTCGCGTTGCTCGCCCTGTTGCTGCTCGTCACCGGCCAGCGCTGGCTCGCGCGCTGGCGGCGCGACCTGAGCAGGGGCCGCCCGTCGGCAGGGAACGACGCTCCCCTCCTCACGGCGCATGCCGATGTAGAATCGCGTCACCCGTGGCGTGTCTGGCTGTCGAGGCCTCCGCGCTCTGCCCTGATCGCGAAGGAGGCTCCAATGGCAGCGCCTACCCTGAAATCGATCCGGCTGTGCAGTGCGGCGCTCGGCGCCGCCCTCGCCCTGACAGCGCCCTCGCTCGCGGCCGATGTCTCCGTGAAGCTCGACGCGGCCACGGGCTTCTCGGTGAAGGATCGCACTGGCAGCATCGAGCGCCTTCGGGTCGACGAGGCCACGGGCAACGTCTCGCGCAACGGCGCGCTCTTCGTGCACACCACCGGGACGAGCAATCTCTTCGTCGGACCGGGCGCGGGGAATCCGGCGGCGACCTCTTCCTCCGGCAGCACTGCCTTCGGAACTTCGGCCCTCGCTTCGCTGACTACGGGCGCCAACAACTCCGCACTCGGGAACGGCGCCCTCCTCTCTGACACGACGGGCAGCAGCAATTCAGCCGTCGGGCGGAGCGCCCTCTTCTACAACACTGCGGGCTCCCAGAACTCCGCCTTCGGGGATCTTGCCCTCGTCTACAACACGACGGGTAGCTTCAACTCCGCGCTCGGGAGCGGCGCCCTCCGCTCCAACACGACTGGCTACAGCAATACCGCCGTCGGGCAGGACGCACTGCGCTTCAACAGTACTGGCAACCTCAATTCCGCCGTCGGATCCTACGCCTTGCGCGCCAACACCACAGGCACCCGCAACGCCGGCTTCGGAAATCGCGCCTTGCTCTCCAACACCACCGGCAGCTACAACTCCGCCGTCGGGTTCTTCGCGCTCAGCTTCAACACCACGGGCAACTTCAACTCTGCAGTCGGGTCTTACGCGCTTCGCTCCAACACCACCGGCTATCGCAATGCCGCCTTCGGTAACAACGCCCTGCGTGCCAACAGCACGGGTGTCTCCAACTCGGCACTCGGGAATGCTGCTCTCGCCCTCAACACCACGGGCGGCGGTAACTCCGGCTTTGGAGAATCCGCCCTCGCCTCGAACACCACGGGCTCGAACAACTCCGGCGTCGGGTTTCGCGCTCTCCGCTACAACACGGCGGGCTACCGCAACTCCGCATTCGGCAATGGTGCCCTGTTCTTCAACACCACGGGCATCCTCAACTCCGGCGTCGGTGAGAGTGCTCTGCTCGGAAATACCACTGGCTCAAAGAACTCCGCCGTCGGGAATTCCGCCCTCCGCCTCAACAGCACGGGCAGCGAGAACGTCGCCTTCGGCTATCGCGCGCTCTTGAACAGCGCGGGCAACCGCAATGTCGCGCTCGG
The DNA here is from genome assembly GCA_963785985.1 of uncultured delta proteobacterium. Classification (GTDB taxonomy): domain Bacteria; phylum Myxococcota_A; class UBA9160; order UBA9160; family SMWR01; genus DATBRV01. Next base: position 182,123 of record CAWAXD010000012.1, read on the forward strand.
CAGTTACGCAGGCCAGAGCCAGACGACGGGAAGTGACAACATCTATCTTGCGAACTTCGGCGTCGCCGGCGAGAGCGGGCAGATCAAGATCGGGACCGTCGGCACGCACCTGAAGACCACGGTCGCCGGAATCTTCAACGTCACCGCCGCGTCCGGAACCACGGTGTTCGTCAACTCGAACGGCGAGCTCGGCACGACCACCTCCTCCGCCGCCTTCAAGGAGGACGTGCGGGACATGGGCGACACGAGCAGCCTGCTCGGAAAACTCCACCCGGTGACCTTCCGCTACAAGCCCGAGGTCGCCGACGGCGATCACACGCTTCAGTACGGCTTGATCGCCGAGGAGGTGGCGCAGGTCGCCCCGCAGCTAGTGGTGACCGACGCGCAGGGCAAGCCCTACTCGGTCCGCTATCACGAATTGCCGTCGCTGCTGCTGAACCAGGTGCAGAAGCAGCAGCACACGATCGAGGGACAACAGCAGATGATCGCCCTGCTCTCTTCCCGGCTCGAGCGCCTCGAGAGCGCGATTGCTCCGGCTGCCGCGTGCGAAGAGGGAACCCGCTGAGACTCGCAGGAATGCGGGTCGCCGCTGTCGCCGGACCGCGTCGAACCACGTTCCGCCCCCGCGAGGGTTTCCTGTGTAAGATGACTTTGACCCGTGGCGTGCCTGGCTATTGAGCCTCCGCGCTCTGCCCTGATCGCGTAGGAGGCTCCGATGGCAAGGCTCACCCTGAAGTCGCTCCCGTTTTGCAGCCTGGCGCTCGGCGCCGCTCTCGCCCTGGCGGCGCCCGCGCGCGCGGCAGACGTCTCGGTGAAGCTGGGCGCAGGCTCCGGCTTCTCGATCAAGGACAACACGGGCGCGACCGAACGCCTGCGCGTCGACGAGGCCACCGGCAACATCTCGCGCAACGGCGCGCTCTTCGTCCACACCACCGGGTCGAGCAATCTCTTCGTCGGACCGTTCGCGGGGAATCCGGCGGCAACCTCCTCCTCGTCCAGCGCCGCCTTCGGATATTCCGCACTCCATTCGCTGACCACGGGCAGCAGCAACTCCGCATTCGGGAATGCCGCTCTCACCTCCAACACCACGGGCACTGGCAACTCAGCCGTCGGGCGGAGCGCCCTGTTCTACAACACCACCGGCAGCAACAACGTCGCCGTCGGGTTCGTAGCCCTCTCCTCCAACACCACGGGCAGCCTGAACTCCGCCGTCGGCTCCTTCGCCCTCTACCTGGACACCATGGGCAATCACAACTCCGCCCTAGGAGCCAACGCCCTCCGCTCCAACACCACTGGCAGCTACAACTCCGCTGTCGGCCCGGACGCCCTCCGCTCCAACACCATCGGCAACTTCAACTCCGCCATCGGGTCTGACGCGCTCCGTGCCAACACGTCAGGTGGCGGCAGCCTCGCCTTCGGGCACTCCGCCCTCTTCTTCAACACTACGGGCTACTACAACGCCGCCATCGGGTGGGGCGCCCTCCTCTACAACACCACGGGGGCCCGCAACATTGGGATCGGCCGCTACGCCGGCCGCAACCAGGACACCGGCAGCGACAACATCTATCTCGCCAACGTCGGTGCGTCTGGCGAGAGCGGGCAGATCAAGATCGGAACCGTCGGCACCCACGTGAAGACCACCGTCGCCGGGATCTTCGGCGTCACGTCGGCGTCCGGATCTGCGGTCTTCGTCAACTCGAGCGGCGTGCTCGGCACGACCACCTCCTCCGCCGCCTTCAAGGAGGACGTGCGCGACATGGGCGACACGAGCAGCTTGCTCCGCAAGCTCCACCCGGTGACCTTCCGTTACAAGAAGGAAGTTGCCGACGGCGACCGGACGCTGCAGTACGGTCTGATCGCCGAGGAGGTGGCGGAGGTGGCGCCACAGCTCGTGGTGACCGACGCGCAGGGCAAGCCCTACTCGGTTCGCTATCACGAGCTTCCGTCACTGCTGCTCAACGAGATGCAGAAGCAGCAGCACACGATCGCAGAACAAGCGAGCGTGATCGAAGCCCAGCGGCAGGTGAACCAGGTGCAGCAGACCGAGATTGCCGCGCTCGCGACGCGGCTGGCGCGCCTTGAAACTGGCGCGGCTGGGGGTTCGGGCCGGGGCCAGCGCTGACGGCGGCGCGCAGGCCGGTCCCCCAACGAGGCCCTACGCCCAGCCGGAATTCACTTGCTGGGGAGGCCGCCTGACCCACCAGCGCCAGTCAGCGATTCGCACGGTCGCCACCACGGCCGGGCCGTTTTGAAGCAACGTCCCCTGCCTCCCCGCAGGTTCACGGGTAGTATGCCTTCACCTGCGGCGTGTTGGGCTGCTGTGGCCTCCTCGCCAGTCCGGGCTTGCGAAGGAGGCATCCGATGGCGCCGCTCACCCTGAAATCGATCCGGCTTTACGGCCTGGCCCTCGGCGCAGGTCTGGCTCTCGCACCGCCCGCGCTCGGGGCCGACATCACGCTTCAGCTCGATGCGGGCGGCGGCTTCTCGGTTCGCAACAGCACGGGCGCCATCGAACGCCTGCGAGTCAACGAGGCCACGGGCAACGTCTCGCGCAACGGAGCACTGTTCGTGCATACCACCGGAACGAACAACACGTTCGTCGGGGTCAATGCGGGGAACACCTCGACGACGGGTACCGGCCGCAACGCCGCCTTCGGGGAAGGCGCCCTGCGCTCCAATACCACGGGCTTCTACAACGCCGCGGTCGGGTTCTACGCGCTCGCCGCCAACACCACGGGTAGCTACAACTCCGCAGTCGGCGAGAGCGCCCTCACCTCCAACACCACGGGCATCCACAACTCCGCAGTCGGGTATGGCGCCCTCCAGATCAACAAGACCGGCAGCTACAACTCGGCCGTCGGGGTATACGCGCTGCGCGCCAACACCACGGGCTTTCGCAATGCCGCCTTCGGGGACGAGGCCCTGACGAACAACACCACGGGCGACCACAACTCCGCCTTCGGAGATTCCGCTCTCCGTAGCAATGACACAGGCAACTACAACTCCGCCGTCGGGGCTTCCGCCCTCCGCTCCAACACCGCGGGCTACGACAACTCCGCCGTTGGGGAAAGCGCCCTGCGCGCCAACACCACGGGCAGGCGCAACGCGGCCGTCGGATCGTTCGCCCTCCGCTATAACACCACGGGCTTTCACAACTCCGCCGTCGGATTTCTCGCCTTGCTCTCGAACACCACCGGCTTCCGCAATTCCGCGCTCGGCTATGGCGCCCTGCTCGCGAACACCACGGGGTACGACAACTCCGCAACCGGCTTTCGCGCGCTCAACTCCAACACCTCGGGCAAGCACAACGCGGCCGACGGCTTCTACGCGCTTGGCTCCAATACTGCCGGCTCGAACAACTCCGCCGTCGGTCCTCACGCTCTGCGCGGCAACAGCACGGGCAACTCCAACACCGCGATCGGATACTACGCGCTTCGCAACAGCGGCACGGGCAGCTACAACGTTGCCGTCGGCCAGCAGGCCGGCCGCAGCCTGAATACCGGCAGCAACAACATCTACCTGGCCAACCAGGGCGTGGCCACCGAGAGCGGGCAGATCAAGATCGGGACGGCGGGCTTTCAAACCCAGACGACGATCGCCGGGATCCGGGGGGTGACGACCGCCAATGCCAATGCCATCCCCGTGCTCATCGACAGCGCCGGCCAACTCGGCACCGCCTCCTCTTCGCGCCGCGTGAAGAAAGACATCCGCGATATGGGCGGCGCGACCGATCGTCTGCTCGAGCTGCGGCCGGTGACGTTCCGCTACAAGCCGGAGCAGACGCTCCCGAGCGGCGAGGTGCCGCCGGAGTACGGACTGATTGCCGAGGAGGTGGCCGAGGTCTTCCCGGACCTCGTCGTCTACGACGATCAAGGTCAGCCCTTCACCGTGAAGTATCACGAGATGGCGCCGATGCTGCTCAACGAGATGAAGAAGCAACGGCACACGATCGAGGGTCAGGTCGACGTGATCGGGGCGCAGCAGAGGACGATGCAGACGCAGCAACAGGAGATCTCCGCGCTCACGACGCGGCTGGCGCGGCTCGAGACCCGCATGATCGGCGCGGCGAGCGACGCGCAGCGCTGAGCGCGGGGGATCATCCGAGTAGCGGCCGGCACCTTCACGGATGCCATTGGGGCAGTTCGCCGCGCGGACTCTGCGATGCCCGAATTTGCCGCCGAGCTGCCGGCCTGCTTGCGCCGAATCATCACGCTCCAGTTTCAGTTCATGATCTAATGGCCGCCGCCCGCCATGCTCCTGCAACGCTGGTCGAATTCGGCCGGCGCGGAAATGTCCACCACCAGAGAGAGAAGGCCCACGATGAGACGGATCCATCACAGCGCACGGCTCGGAACTCTCCTCCGCCTCGGTCTTGCAGCCGCGCTGCTCGCAGCGACAGCCGCCCACGCGGGCGACGTCAGCGTTAAGCTCGACAGCGCCGCCGGCTTCTCGGTGAAGAACAGCACGGGCAGCACCGAGCGCCTGCGCGTCGACGAGGCTACCGGCAACGTCTCGCGCAACGGCGCGCTCTTCGTGCATACCACCGGGGTGCAGAACATTTTCGTCGGGGTGGGCGCTGGGAACCTTTCGACCACCGGAGCGGCGAACGCTGCCTTCGGGTCCTACGCCCTGCGCTACAACACCACGGGCTACCGCAACTCCGCCACCGGCTATGCCGCACTCTTCTTGAACACTTCGGGCTCCCGCAACGCGGCCTTCGGCAATGGCGCACTGTTCTTGAACACCACCGGCAACTTCAACTCCGCCCTCGGGTCCTACGCTCTCCGCTCCAACACAACGGGGTACAGCAACACCGCCGTCGGACAGGACGCGCTCCGCGCCAACACCACGGGCAACCTCAACTCCGCCGTCGGCTCCTACGCTCTCCGCTACAACACCACCGGCACCCGCAACTCGGCCCTCGGTAATCGCGCCCTCCTCTCCAATACCACGGGCAGCTACAACGCTGGCGTCGGGTTCTTCGCGCTCAGCTTCAACACCACAGGCGCGCGCAACTCCGCGGTCGGGTCCTACGCCCTCCGATCCAACACCGCTGGTAGCCTCAACTCCGCCGTCGGGAACCGCGCCCTCTTCTCCAACACCTCTGGCAACCGCAACTCCGCAGTCGGGAACGACGCACTCCGCTACAACACCACGGCTTCCAGCAACTCCGCGTTCGGTTACTCTGCTCTCCGCACCACCACGACCGGGTTCTACAACTCCGCGGTCGGGTCATTCACCCTCTTCGCGAACACCACGGGCACCCGCAACTCCGCCATTGGGAAGGACGCCCTCACGAACAACACGACCGGGGGCTCCAACTCCGCAATCGGGACGGAATCCCTGGCCAGCAACAGCTCGGGCAACGAAAACACAGCCGTCGGCGACGACGCCCTCTTCACCAACACCACGGGCGCCCGCAACGTCGCGATCGGCCGGAACGCCGGTATCTCCCAGACCACCGGCAACGACAACATCTACCTCGCGAGCAGCGGCGTGGCGGGCGAAAGCGGACAGATCAAGATCGGAACCGTCGGCACGCACGTGAAGACCACCGTCGCCGGGATCTTCGGCGCCACGTCGGCGTCCGGATCCACGGTCTTCGTCAATTCGAGCGGCGTGCTCGGCACGACCACTTCCTCGGCCGCCTTCAAGGAGGACGTGCGCGACATGGGCGACACGAGCAGCCTGCTCGGAAAGCTCCACCCGGTGACCTTCCGTTACAAGAAGGAGGTCGCCGATGGCGACCGGACGCTTCAGTACGGTCTGATTGCCGAGGAGGTCGCGCAGGTCGCTCCGCAGCTGGTGGTCACCGACGCCGAGGGAAAGCCGTACTCGGTCCGCTACCACGAGCTGCCGTCGCTGTTGCTGAACGAGGTGCAGAAGCAGCAGCACACGATCGAGGCGCAGCGGGAGGAGTACCAAAAGCAGATTGCCGCACTCACGACCCGGCTGGCGCAGCTCGAGAGCCGCGTGACTGGCACACCGGGCGACGCACGGCGCTGAACGCGCGGCGAAGCTGGCGTCAGCGCCACGGCTGGCGCAGAGGAGCTGCTTCGCCGCCCGTCGGCTGCCACGCCGCGTCGTCCTTCAGCACCGCTTCGTCGATCTCGAGCTTCGCCGCGGCTCGCAGCTCCTGGGAGAGCTTCGCGAACGCCTCGCCGGCCTTTTGCGCGCGCAGCTCGCTCTCGATCTGCTCCCGCACCTCTTCGAACGGCGGAGGCGCCGGCGGCAGCACCTCGACGAGCTCGAGCAACGCGAAGCCGCCCTGGCGCTCCACCACCACGCGCTGACCGGGCTCGCGCAGGCGCATCACGCCGAGCACCTGCATCTGCATCAATTTCTGGACCGGCGCCGGGCCGATCTCCTCGCTCGCGGCCGGATCCAGCCGGCCGTCGGGGCCGAGCCGCTCGTCCTCGGCACGCGCCGCCTCCGCCGTCGGGAAGACGACCCGCCGTAGCCGCAGACGCCTCTCGGTGTAGCGCCCCTGCGTCTGCGCGTAGCGCGCGCGCAGCTCGTCGTCCGTGATGGTGAGCTGCGCCGCAAGCGAAGCCTCGAGCGCGTCGCGCAGCAGCGCCTCCTCGCGCGCCGCGGCCTCGCGCCGCAGCGCCTCGATCTGCGCGCGCACGTCGCTCGTGGCGTCGAGCCCGCGGCGTCGGGCTTCCCGGGCCGCCAGGCGTCGCGCGACGGCGGCGTCGAGCGCGTGGCTGCGATCCATACGCAGCGCGCCGGGGGAGGCGCTGCGCAGGTCGGCGATCGTGAGAGGCTCGCCGTTGAGTCGCGCCACCACCGGCGAGTCGCTGGCGGGCGGGGCAGACGACTTCGTACCCGTGTCACCGCCCTCGCGCTCGCAGGCCAGCACCAGCCCCAGTGTCAGCGCAAAACCGGCCGCTCCAACCGCCAGACCCGAGCCCACCCGTCGCAATTCCATCGACGCACTCCCTGTCTTTTGCCGCGCCGCACCATAGCCGGACCGCCTGGTCCGGCAGCTGCCGCGCGAAGTGTGGCCCATCACCGCGAAGTAGCACGAGATGGTGCCGATGTTGCTCAACGAAATGAAAGAGCAACGGCAGGTCATCTCCATGTTATCTTGATGGTTGGCGCTCCTAGAGGGCGAGGCCCGGGCGCGGGCGGGGACGACACCCACGGGAGGCATCCGATGAAGCGCGCAGCATTCGCGATCGTGGCCACGACTCTCGTGCTCGGGCTCGCAGCGCCCGCTTCGGCGGGCACCGTGACGGTCGGAAGCAACTCGACGTTCGACCTGGGCACTGGGAGCCTCGCGCTCGGCTGCGCGGATCTCGCCGTGGCGGGGACGCTCACAGCCGGGACGGTCGGCTTCAGCGCCGCGCGCGACGTCGCGATCAATCCCGGCGGAACCATGAACGGGAACTCCGCCCTGCTCTCGCTCTCCGGCAACTGGGACAACTCGGGCACCTTCAACGCCGGCACCAGCACCGTTCAGATGGTCGACGGCTGCGCGCTGTTCAGCGGCGTCATCTCGGGCAACACCACCTTCGCGAACCTCTCCATGAACACGAGCACCGCAAAGCAGGTGAGCATCACCGCGAGCTCGACCCAGAGCGTGACGGGCCTGCTCACGCTGCTCGGAACCGTGGGCAACCGCCTCAAGATCCGCAGCACGCTGGCTGGCACCGCGGCGATCTTCAACGTGACGGGCTCGAGCAGCGTCGCCTTCGTCGATGTGCAGGACAACAACGCGCTGCCGGGCAACGACATCTCGCTGCCCGCGAATTCGCTCAAGGGCTCCAACACACCCGGCTGGCTCCAGGGCATCGCCGTGCCGCTGCTCGGGACCGTGGGGATCGCGCTGCTCTCGCTGCTGCTGCTCGTCTCGGGCCAGCGCTTGCTCTCGCGGTCGACGCGCGCGGACCATACCGTCTGACCCGCCGCGGGCGGACGCTGCTGTGCGCAGTCGCCGCCCTCGCGGTCGCCTGCGGTCCCGGCTCGCTACCTGCGCATCCGCGCGCCGTCGTGATCGGCATCGATAGCGCCGACTGGAAGCTCGTCGATGCGCTGGTCGCGCAGGGGCGCATGCCCAACCTCGCGAGCCTGCGCGAGCGCGGAACCTCGGGGCCGATCCAGACGCTCGTCGATTTCCCGCTCTCGCCCGTGATCTGGACGAGCGTCGCCACCGGCAAGACGCCCGCCAAGCACGGCATCACCTGGTTCCTCGTCGATCAGCCCGACGGCACGCGCGTGCCCGTGCGCAGCCACAACCGCAAGGTGAAGGCGCTCTGGAACATGCTGGCCGACCGCGACCTGCGCTCGATCGTGATCGGCTGGTGGGCCACCTACCCGGCCGAGGACGTCGGCAAGAGCGTGATGGTCTCCGACGCGCTCGGCTTCCACGGCTTCGGCCGCACCGCCCGCGAAGGGGACGATCAGCACAAGACGTGGCCGGCGGATCTGTATCCGAAGCTCGAGGCGCAGATGCCTCCCGAGCAGCAGCTCTCGATGGAATTCGTCTCGCGCTTCCTGCACATGACGCCCGAGGAATACCGGGCCGAGCGCTTCGATCCGGCGCGCTCGACGCAGCACGATCCGAGCAATCCCATCCACCTCTTCCAGGAGTACGCCGTCACCGCGCAGGGCTACACGGCGATCGCCGAGGATCTGCTCGCGCAGCCCTACGATCTGTTCCTGATCTACTACGAGCAGGTCGACAGCTTCTCCCATCTCTTCATGAAGTACGCGCCGCCCAAGCTCGACTGGACGCGCCCGGAGGACGTCGCCCGCTACCAGGACGTCGTCTCCGAGTGGTACGTCTATCAGGACGAGCTGCTCGGGCGGCTGCTCGAGAAAATCGATCTGGACACGACGGCGGTCTTCGTGCTCTCGGACCACGGCTTCAAGAGCGGCGAGCGGCGGATCCGCAGCGAAGAGCTCGTCGACATGCGCACCGCGCACCTCGAGCACGAGCCGCAGGGGATCTTCATCGCCGCGGGGCCGGGTATCCGCAAGGGAGCCAAGCTCGACGACGCCTCCGTCCTCGATCTCACGCCCACCCTTCTGCACTACCTGGGGCTCCCGCCCGCGAAGGACATGGATGGCAAGGTGCTGACGGCGATCTTCGCCCCGGGCTTCGAAGCCGCGCACCCCCTCAGCTACGTCGCGAGCTACGAGAGCGCGAAGCCGGAAGACAAGAGCGGCAGGCCCAAGGAGGACTACGGCAAGGCCGAGCTCGCCGAGAACATGGCCGGGCTCGAGGCGCTCGGGTACGTGAAGAAGAATGGGGCCGAGGGCGCGGCGCCGGCCAAGCCCGCAGACGCGAGCGCGAGTGCAGCGCCCGCGGGCGGTGCGCCGGCAGAGGCGTCGTCCCCCGAGATCCACGACAACATGGCCCGCATCCACGTGCGCGAGGGCAAGCTCGACGAAGCCGTCGCCGAGTTCGAGAAAGCGCTCGCCCTCAACCAGCACGATTCCGATGCGCTGCTCGGCCTGGCGAACATCGCGGCGATGCGCGGCAACCGTCCCCGCGCCGAGCATCTGACACAGGTGGCGCTCGCCTCGAACCCCGATTTTCCGCCGGCCCTCGCGCAGCTCGCCGATCTGCGCCGCGACGCGGGCGATCTTCCCGAGGCGATTCGCTTGTACCGCGAGGCGCTCAAGATCGACGACGCCTCGCCTGGCCTCTACCTCGGGCTCGGCGATTGCCTCGAGCGGGCGGGCCAGTTTGCCGAGGCGGAGAAGGCTTTCCGGCGCGTGATCTCGCTCGAGCCGGATTCGTTCGAGGCCTGGTACAACCTCGGTGTCAGCCTCGCTCAGCAGAACCGCCTCGATGAATCCGTCGCGGCCTACGAGAAGGCCCTCGCGCTCGATCCGAAAAACGCGCTCTACCCGGCCGCGCTCAACAACCTCGGTACCGTGCAGCTCGATCGCGGCGACAAGGCGAAGGCGATCGCGCGTTGGGAGGAGGCCGTGAAGGCCTCGCCCGACCAGCTCGAGGCCCGCTACAACCTCGCGACACAATATCTCGAGCAGGGTCGCATCGACGACGCCATTCCTCTGCTCGAAGAGGCCGCGCGCCTCGCGCCGAACCACGAGCTGGTGCACGTGCGGCTCGGCCGCGCCTACATGCAGAAGGGCCGCGGCGAGGACGCCTACCGCGCGCTCACGCTCGTGCGCCGCCTGTACCCGCAGAACTGGTACGCGCCGCTGGGCCTCGCCGCGCTGAACGCGGCCAACAATCGGCCGGACGAAGCGCGCAAGCTGCTCGACGAGGCGTTTCGCCTCGGCGGCGAGAACGCGCGCACCGAGGCCGCCGGCTACCCGGCGCTGGCGCCTCTACTCGCCGCAGCGAAAGCGCCGTCGAGCAGCAAGGCGACCGCCTCGCCTTGAACGGAATCAGTGCCTGCGTGGATCCACAGCCCGGGCGCGGTAGGATCTCTTCATCTCGAATGAATGGGGGAAACAGAACATGGCCGCCAAAACGACGAAGAAGACCGCCCGCGCCAAGAGCCCGAAGAAGGCGCTGCCGCCCGAAGTGCGCGCTGCCTACAGCGAGATCAAGCAGAGCATCGGGCACCTCGAGAAGTCGATCGTCGACATCAATCGAGGCCTGCGCGCGGCGGAGCGCAAGATCGAGGCCGATGCGCGCGCGCGGGTTCGCGAGCTCCGAACGCAGGGGCGTGCGCAGCTCGCGGCTCTGAAGGCGAAGCAGCGCGACGCCGGTCGCATGGTGAAGAGCCTGACGACCGCCGCCGAGATGTCGTGGCAGGAGATCAAGCAGTCGGCGGACGCGATCCTCGCCGACGCGCGCGGGACGGCGGCGTCGATCATCGATCGCCTGCGGACGGCGATGAACCGCTGAGCAAGGGGAGCGGGCTGCTAGCCTGATCCGCCATGGCGTCGCTTCGCGCGGACACCCGATCGCTCGCCGCGACGGGCGTCATCCTGCTGGCGCTCGTCGCCCTGCAATGGGGCGTCTTCGTGCCCCGCGCGAACGAGTCGTCGGGCAACGCCTACGGCCTGCACACCTTCGACTTCCACGCCTACTTCCTGCCCCGCTACCTCTACGGCAATCAGGAGCTGCTCGCAGGCCGCCTGCCGGTGTGGAGCCGCCTCGAGTTCGGCGGGCAGCCGTTTCTCGCGACGATCCAGCCCGCGGTCTTGTATCCGCCGAAGATCGCCTGCTTCGCGCTGTTTCCCGTCGACCTCGCCACGTCGGCATTCCTGATCGCCCACCAGGTCCTGCTGGCCGTCGGCGGACTGCTCTTCCTGCGCAGCCAGGGCATCGGGCTTCTCGGCGCCTTCACGGGCGCCGCGTTTCTCGCCTTCAACAGCACGATCCTCGCCGCGAACCACCATCCGAACCAGCTCGCGAGCGTGGCCTGGATTCCCTGGATCTTCTGGCTCGCGGACCGGGTCGCGAAGACCCGGCGGCATGGGCCGATCGCAGCGCTCGGCGCCGTCTTCGCGCTCCAGCTGCTCGCGGGCTACCCGGAGTTTCCGCTCCAGACGGCGCTGCTGATCGGCGTGGCGGCGATCACGTGGCTCGCGCTCGGGACGTGGCCGCCACCGGCCCACAAGACGCTCCTGCGTGTCGCCGCCGGCCTCGCGCTCGGGGCGCTGATCGCCGGGCTCCAGCTCGTGCCGATGGCGGAGCTGGCGGCGCTCTCCGCGCGTAGCCAGGTGGCTGCGGAGTTCGTCGAGCAGGCAACGCCCGAGACCGGCACGCTCGCGGCCGCGGAGATCGCGCGCCTCACGCTGCTCTGGTTCCTTCCCGGCGTGGCGGCGTTCGCCTTCGCCGGCTGTCTGAGGCGCGCCTCGCTCGCGCCGATCGCGCTGCATGCCGTCTGCATTGCCATGCTGCTCGGACTCTGGATGTGGCTTCGCGAGCTGCCGGGGCTCGCTGGCATCCGCCACGCCCGCATGTGGGTGCTCACCAGCCAGTTCTCGCTCGGCTACCTGGTCGCGCTGGGAGCGGACGCTTTCGTGCAGGGGCCCGAGCGCGGACGGCCGGAGCGAGCCGCCTCGTGGCTGGTGGCTGCCGCCGCGCTGCTCGGCGCTGTGATCTGCGCGGTCGCGCTCGTCCCCGCCGCTCCGGCTGCCGCGAGCGCCGTGCCTGCCGCGCTTGCCCCTCTGCGCGACCTCGCGAGCGCGCTGCACGGGAGCCGCGAGATCAACGCGCTGCGCGCGATCGCCGGCCTGCTCCTGCTGGCCGCAGCCGTCTTGCCGCGCACGCGTCTGCGCCGCGCCGTCGCGGCAAGCGCGGTGGGGCTGCTCCTCGCAGCCCAGATCGCAGCCTATCCGATGGGCGATACGGCCGGCCCTCTGGCCCGCCACGACCCGCCCGAAACCCGCGCGACGCTGCTGGCGTCGGCCGCTTCGACAGACCCCGGGCGCTGGCTCTCGCTCCACGATCTGCGCTGGGGCGCGAGCTTCTACGAGCGGCGCGAAAGCCTGTTCGGATTCGAGCAGACCCTCCCGCTCGCGCGCCAGCGCGATCTCGCCGCGCACTTCGGCGTCGGAAAGGGCTTCCACCATCTCAACTGGCCGCTGCTCGCGGCGTCGGAGGGCTTTCTCGACGCTCTCGACGTCGAGATCCTCGTGGTCCCCTTCACGGCCCTTGCGAGCTTCACCACGACAGGCCGCTGGAAGGACACCTACAGCCCCGCCGCCGGTTGGCAGATGGTCCTGAGCAACCAGGACCGCCCCGGCCGCGCCTGGGTGACGTACGCGGCGAGCATCGCGGCGACGCCGGAGGCGGCGCGCAATCGGCTGTTCGCGCCGGATTTCGATCCCCGCACGGAGGCCATCCTCGAGGCTCCTCCGGCACGCAGCTACCCTGCCCCGGCGGCCGCCCCGCCCGCGACACCCGCGCGCGTAACCACGCCATCGCCCACGCGGCTCGACGTGGATGTCGAGCTGCCGCGGCCCGGGATCCTCGTCGTCTCGGAGTCCTACTATCCGGGCTGGCGCGCGTCGGTCGACGCCGCGCCGGCGGAGATCCTGCGCGCAGATTATCTTCTGCGCGGCGTCGAGCTCGACGCGGGCGCCCACCACGTGCGCTTCGAGTACCGCCCGTGGTCGGTGCGGATCGGCGCCGCCATGACCCTTGCGGGTGTCGCCATGGCGGGCGGTCTTGCGTGGAGCGACCGCAGATCCCGAAGGAAGCATTGATGCGCCATCGTCTGCTCCGCCCGGGCCCCTGGCTGCTCGCGACGCTCGCCGGGTTCGTAGCAACCGCCTCGGCCGGAAGCGGCACCGAGGCGCCCGCCGCGGCCGTCGCGCCTTCGCGCATCGAGCTCGAGAACCGATTGCCCGGAACCTCGGCGTGGCAGATCCAGCGCCCTGCGATGGAGCGCGAGATCGAGGGGTATGCGGACCAGACGAGCGTACCCAGGGGTGGGGTGATCCGGCTCTTCGTCAACACGGCGAGCCCCTCCTATTCGCTGCAGGTCTTCCGGATGGGTTGGTACGGGGGTCTCGGCGCTCGCGCCGTCACCCAGCGTCTGCGCCGCCCGCTTCCACACGAAGCGCTTCAGCCGCAACCGGCGTGCAGCGCGCCGACCAACAATCCGGCGACGAGCGTGGTCGAGTGCGCCTGGCGGAACCCGATCGAGCTCCGGGTCGAGGAGGACTGGACCACCGGCGTGTATCTCGTGAAGCTCACGGCTGGCGGCAAGGGCCCGCGGGCCGGCCGCGAGAGCTACATCACGTTCGTCGTACGCGACGACGAGAGCCCGGCCACGTATCTCTTCCAGTTGCCCGTCACGACGTACCAGGCCTACAACAACTGGGGCGGACAGTCGATCTACCAGCACAATACGGCGTGCAAGATCGTGTGTACGCCAGCAGGCGCCTGCCCGTGCACGGATCCGAGCGTGGCGCCGTCGTCGATCGTCTCCTTCGATCGCCCCTACAGCGTCTACGTCGCGGACCGCTTCGCGCGCAGCGGCCCCCCCGGCTACCCGAAGAATCCCTGGAACGGCAAGCCCATCAACCCCGACAACACGATCGGCGCGGGGCACCTGTTTGATTTCGACCTCAACCTGCTTCGCTGGCTCGAGCGCGAAAGCTACGATCTGACCTACGCGACGAACCTCGACATCGACGCCGACCCCGCGGGCCTGCGCGCCCACCGCGCAATCCTCTCGATCGGGCACGACGAGTTCTGGTCGACGGCGATGCTGTGCAACGTGATCGCAGCCCGCGACGCCGGCATCAACGTCGGATTCTTCGGTGAGAACACCGCGTTCAAGCGCATCGTCTTCGAGCCGAACGCGGCCGGGCTGCCGCGGCGACGCATGCACGAGCTCCTGCCGCGACTCGAATCCCTGCAAGTCGCGTGTGATCCCGCCAAGGGTACGACGTACAACCGGTCCGCTCTCGTCGGACTCTTCTCCTCTTATTTCCCGGCGGAAGCGCCGATCGTCGTCCGGAACACGACGTCCCCAACCGGGCAGTGGGTCTATCGCGGGGCCGATCTGCACGACGGCGATGCGCTCCCGGGGCTCCTCGGCTACGAGGCCGAGTTCCCCGCGCCGTTCCCTGCCGACGATCCGCAGCATCTCGACTACACGCTGCTCGGCCTCTCGTCCCCGACGTTCGCCGACAAGGGGCCGGCCTGCTCGCCGCCGAGCATGCGGAACTGTGCGGGCATGACCGCGTATCGCGCAGCGAGCGGCGCGCAGGTGATCGCGCTGGGGTCGCTCTTCTGGCCGTGGGCGCTCGATGCCTACAGCGCCAATCCGCCTGGAGTCGAGATCGGTGTGCTCGCGGGGGTGGTGAGCCCGTCGGCCTTCTCGTTCGACAAAGCGGCCCGGCTCAACCCCCGCGTCGCCCAGATCACGATGAACGTGCTCGAGCGGCTCGCGTCGCCCGCGCAGCCTCGCTGCCGCGACGCCGGTCTGGATTTCCGCGTCGAGCCCGATGGGAAGGCCTCGAGCGCCCGCTGGCCAGGCGGCCAGACATCGCTCTACACATCGCGCCACACTTCGGCGACTCCGGAGTGTGGCGTGACGATCCGGGCCCCCAGCGGCGCCGTCGGCAATCCCGCGACGGCACCCGTCACCGGATTCGAGATTGCAAAGGTTCACGGCTTTGCGCACTGCGTCGCGGTCGGCGGTCCGAGCGGCGACGGCTGCGCAGTCGACTGCGGGGCGGCGTCGGCCAACGCCTGCACGGGCGATCGCCCGTCCTGTAGCGCGATTGCGGCCGCGACCTATCACGTCGAGTGCCACGACCATTGAGCCGCCGGCCTGGCGGCTCCGCAGCTCAGGGCAGCGGCGCTGCGGCGGCCGCCGGCTGGGGCCCGGGGCCCGTCTCGACCGGCAGGCCATCGCGCTTCCACGCGATCATGTGGCCCTCGAGAAACGCCACGGGCTTCACGCCCGCGAGCCAGAGCTGAGCCCGCGCCATGCCCGCGCGCGGGCCGTGCTCGCAATAGAGCACCACCGGCTCGCCCGGCTGGCGGGGCGCCGGAATCCGTTCGCGTTCGGAGAGCAGCTCGTAGAACGGAATGTGCACGGCCCCGGGGACGTGCGACGTGGTGTATTCGCCTTGCGTTCGCACGTCGACGATCGGCGGCGCGGTTCCCGCCTCGATCTGCGCGAGCAGATCCTTGCGGGACACGTGCTGCGCGCACGCGAGCGTCAGCAGCAACCCGCTCGCCAGCAGGAACGAGCGAGCCGCGAGGCTGCGCGCACCACCCGTCATGGCTCAGCGCGTGATTCGCGAGGGGACGCCGAAGCGGCGCCGGCCGATCTCCTCGACCCGCGCCCAGTCGATGCGAGCGGCCTGCTTGCCGGCCGCGCGCGCCACCTGCTCGTGCAAGCCGGCAGGCGCGTTCTTGTCGCTGCGCTTCGCGGTTTCGTCGAGCTCGAGCGATTCCTCGGCGTCCGGGTTCACCTCGAGATAGAGCTCGCCGCCGATCCAGCCGAGCTTCACGGGCTCGTTCACCACCCGCACCGACGTTCCCGGCTTGGCGAGCGCAAACAGCTCGGCGATGTCGTTCGGATAGAGCCGGATGCAGCCCCGGCTCGAGTGGCGCCCGACGCCGCGCGGATCGTTCGTGCCGTGGATCAGATACGACGGCCAGCCCAGGTAGAGCACGTGCTCACCCAGCGGATTGTCGGGTCCCGGCTGCACGCTCTTCGGCAGGTCCGGATTGTCGCGCCGCGCGGACTCGCCCGGAATCCAGGGGGGCTTCTCGCGCTTCCCCTTCACCTCGGTGACCCCTGTCGGTGTCGCGTAGCCGTCCTTCGCGATGCCGATCGGGTAGGCGCGCACCGGCGCGTCCTTCTCGAAGTAATAGAGGTGTAGGTCCCCCAGGTTGACGACGATGCCCTCGCGCGGCCCGCTCGGCAGCAACCGCGCGGCGGGCACGGCCAGCCGCGTACCCTCGCCCGGGAGCCACGGATCGACGCCGGGATTCGCGGCGACCAGCTCGACGTAGCCCACGCCCAGCGCGGGCGCGAGGTCGATCAGCGTGTCCTCGGCGTGCGTCTCGTGGAAGCTGAGCTTGCCGACGAGATCGGCCGAAGGCGGCGGCGCCTCGAGCACGTAGCGCTCGCGCCGCGGCCCCGTGCGAAAGAGGTCGCCCACGCACGCCGAAGCGGCGAGCGCGACCCCCAGCAGCAGCGCGGCGCTACGCACGGCCCCCAATCGGCTCGGGTCGCCCACTCGGGACCGTCTCCGCAGGCGCGGCTCTATTTGTGAAGCGAGCGCTGGAAGATGCGGTCAGCCTTCTCGCTGGCTGCCCGCGCCTCCGCTGCGGCAGCATCCGCCGCCGCGCGCGCTGCGGCGGCGTCGGAAGCCGCCGCGGTCGCCTTCGCGTTGGCTTCGTTCGCGACCTGAAGCGCTTGCTTCGCGTCAGCTCGCGCGGCCGATACTTCGCCGCTCGTCGCGCAACCCGAAGCGGCCAACAACACCATCATGGACCCCACCGCCAGGATCCCCTTCACAGTCGATCGACGCATGCACCCTCCTTCGTTGCCTGCGAACCTACGACAAGGCACGGCCACCCCTTTGTGATCGCGCGCACCGGGCGTTGGAATTGCAGGCGCTGTAGGAATCCCCCCCATACAGCGCCGGGAGCCTAGCGCCGAGGCGCGCGTTGAGCGAATAAGACGGGCAATGCAACCGGACCCCAGCGAACGCCACTTCCTCGCCGGGCCCGCCAGCCGCCTCGCCGAGCTGGGGCGGGCCCTACGCATCTTCGCCGAGCTCCTGAGGGGATTTCGCGCGCTCCACTTCCTGGGGCCCTGCATCACGATCTTCGGCTCCGCGCGTTTCACGGAGGGAGACCGCTACTACGCGCTCGCGCGCGAGATGGGTCGCCGCATCGGTCGCATGGGCTTCACGGTGATGACCGGCGGAGGCCCCGGCATCATGGAGGCCGCCAACCGCGGCGCCCGGGACGTCGGCGCGTTCTCGATCGGCTGCAACATCGCGCTCCCGAAGGAGCAGCAGCCGAACCCCTACCTGGATCGCTTCATCGAATTCAAGCACTTCTTCGTGCGCAAGCTGATGCTCGTGAAGTACTCCTACGCGTTCATCGTGCTCCCCGGAGGCTACGGCACGTTCGACGAGCTCTTCGAGGTCGCGACCCTGATCCAGACGGCCAAGATCGAGAGCTTTCCATGCGTGGTGATGGGCCTCGACTTCTGGGGGCCGCTGCGGGAGTTCGTCACGCAGCGCATGACCACCGCCGGCACGATCTCGGACGAAGACGCCTCGCTGATCCTCTTCACCGACGATCCCGACGAGGCGATGCGCTGGATCGCCGAGCGCACCGAGAAGCTGCGCGCCGCGCATCCTGCGAGCCGGCCGCTGCGGCTGCTCGGCGAGCGGGGCTACGCGCCGCGGTGAACCCGCTCTCCCTCGCCCTCGAGCTGATCGCCACCAAGCCGATCGCCGTCTTCGTGTGGTGGTTCTCGACCCGGGCCAATGCGATCGATTTCCCGGAGCGGGCGGAGCTCCGCCACCGCATCGACTGCGCCGTGGCCGCGGGCCGTCCCGTGCTGATTGCTTCGAATCACGTGTCCTGGTTCGACGACCCGGTGATCCCGATGGCCCTCTACCGCACCGGCCAGCGCGCCGTGCTCGAGTTCGTCGGCCTCGCCGTCCTGATCGCCGTGTGCCAGGCGCTGCCAACGACGATCCTCCCCCACCCCTTCGGCCTCGCCGTCTCGATCGCCGCCGCGGCGGCGATCGCCCGCTTTGGAGCCCGCAAGGACTGGTGGACGCTCGGCGACCTCGTCAACCTGAGCGACGCATCGGTGCTGCGCGGAAAGCTCGCCCTCACGCGAGGCGCGCCGCCCGGACGGCTGCAGCGCGCCGCGCTGCGCATCGCGGATCCGGCGATCCGTCACTTCATGCGCAGCAGCGCCGTGAAGACGATCCTCGTGGACCGCCGTGCCGGGGAAGACGCGAAGCGCACGCGCGCGCGAGCCGTGGCCGAGACCCTCGCGATCGCGGAACGGCTCGAGCCGATCTGGCTGTTCTTCGAAGGCGGGCGCTCGAAGCGGATCGGCGAGATCGCGCCCGCGCGACACGGCGTAGGCTCGCTGGTGCTGGGCCTGCGAGAGCGCGGCCACCGCCCTCTCGTGATCACCCTCTACCACCGTGGCATGGAGCGGCTCATCCCGCCTGGTGCGCCGCGCTTCCTGTCGTACGGGCACCGCGTCGCGGTCCGTTGGTCCGAGTTCGACGTCGACAAGTCGGAAGCCGCCGGCAGCGACGATCCCCAGGCGATTGCAGAGGCCGTGCGGGCGGAGGTCGTGCGGCTCCAGGCTGCCGAGCGCGACGGACGGGAGCCGCATGCGTAGCCTCGTGCTCGAGGCCCGGCGCTTCGCAGGCGCCTGCCTCGGCTGGATCTTCATCCTGCTCCTCATCCTCAGCTGGGGAGTGCTCGTGATTCCCGCGACGCTGCTGCTCGCGCCGATCTGGCCGGGCGTCCGCGAGCGCTTCGCGGCGCTGACGAGCGCGGCGCTGCGGGTCTACGTCCGCTCGCTCACGTTCGTCCGCATCCGGTTGGAGGGCGCCGAGAAGCGTCTCGCGGGCGCGCGCATCCTCGTGATGAACCACGTGTCGCGGCTCGATTCGGTCGTGATGCTGGCATTCGAGCCCCGCCTCGCCGGCCCGGTTCGCGGCTACATGCTGCGGGTGCCGATCCTCGGCGGCTTGATCCGCCTGCTCGGATTCTTCGACGCCGACGTGGGAGCGCTCGCCACGTTCGATGCGATGCAGCGCGCCGCCAGCCACGCGCGCGAGCGCGAAGGGGGACTGCTCTTCTATCCGGAGGGAACGCGTTCGAAGACCGGCGAGATTGGACCCTTCCATGTCGGCGCCTTCCGCGCCGCCGTGGACCATGATCTGCCGATCCAGCCAGTCGTGATGGAAGGACTCGACGTGGCCTTCCCGCCCGGCTACTGGCTGCCTGCCACGCCCCGCCGCGAGCTCGTGCGGATCCGTTATCTCGCGCCGCTGCGCCCTCCCTACCCGGCGGGCCGAAAGCGCGACGTGGTGCGCGCGCTGTCGGAGCGCGTGCGGGCCGAGCTGGTCGCGGAGCTCGCGCGCATGCGGGCCGAGCGCGGCTGAGGCTCGCGAGGGAAGCGGGCGGTCCGCTCAGTCGGTCGGCGGCGTGTCGTCGATCTTGACGTCGAGCTCCTTGCGCTGCTCGTAGACCTTCTTCAGGCGGCGCTGCTTGTCCATCTCGATGCGCAGCTCCATCAACGTCGCTTCCTTCGAGAGCTCGCGCTCGTTCACGTCGAGCGCGAGCGCCTTGCACGCATCCTTCATGTAGGGCCCGCAGGCGGGGCTCGAGCAGCAGTAGCCGGCGAACTCCTCGAACTTGCGCGGCGCGTGGGGCAGGCGCGCCACGTTGATCGTCCGCAGCGTTTCCGGATCGGTGGCTTGCAGCTCCGCGAAACACTGGCGGGCTTCGCCGAGATCGCCCTGCTTCCAGGCGATCAGCATGTCGTTGAAAACGCCGACGCCGTAGGGAGCTCCTTTCTTCACGCCCAGATCGTTCCAGGTCTGGGCCTTGTGGAGCTGCCCCAGGTAGACGTAGATCTCTGCGATGTTCGTGTAGGCGACACCCGAGGGCTGGAGCTGGCGCGCGTTGTTGAAGCCGCGCAGCGCCTGGTTGAGGTTGCCGCGATAGGTGTCCATCACCGCCAGGTAGAAGTGCGGACGCTCGTCGCGCGGATCGATCTCGATCGCTGACACGAACTCGGAGACCGACTTCTCGAGGTACGTCAGGTAGCGGGTTTCGTCGTGCTCGCGATCGAGCGCGTCGCGCGCGATCTGGTAGTACGCCTCGCCGAGCGCGACGCGCACGTCGGCCGAATCCGGGTGGGCGTCGCGCGCCTGCTCGAGCTCCTGGCGCGCGCCCTCGAGATCGCCGGCCTGGGTGCGCGCCTGGGCGTGCTTGATTGCGGCGCTCTGGGCGCAAGCCGCCCCCCCCAGGAGCGCACACACGGCCAGCGCCTGGAAGACTCGTCGCGTCACTCGCCCCCTCGGCGGCCACCACGGGACCGGCAATGCCGGAGGGTAGCGAGCCGGGCCCGCCAGCGGGTCGCGGCCGGCCTGCCCAGAATCGTCTGGACCCACCGCGCGGGCGCGGTGTAGGCTTCCTGCATGGCGAGGCCCCCCCTCCTCGTTTGCGCGCTGTTGCTCGCTGCCGCCGGCCCCGCGGCAGCTCTCGACCTCGGTCAAAACCAGGTCCTGATCGAAGCCACGCTCGTGAGCATCTCGAAGCATGAGCAGATGGCCGATGCCATCGACTTCTTCGCGCCGAATCTGCCGATCGATCTCTACACCAAGACCCAGGTCGAGATCGCCGCAGGGGTGGCGGCCAGCAAGACCCAGTCCGTGATCACGGCCATCCAGGCCGACGCCTCGCTCGCCGCGAGCCCGGTCGGAAGCGCAGCCCTGAGCTACCTCGAGCTCGCGCACATGGAGCAGCTCGACGTGACGGAGCGGCTCGACACGGAAGGCTTTCCCAGGGCGAAGGTCCTCCTGGCGCCGGTGCTCGCGGGCCTGAACCTCCAGGTCGCCGCGGTCAATGCGCTGCAAGGCCGACCCGAGCGCTTCTCCGCGGGCAGGCGAGCGGTGCGCGAGGCAGGAGACTTCTGGTCGGCCTACACTGGCGTGCGTCCCTGGCTCTCCGCGCATGGCCTCCCCACCGGCGCCAACACCCTCTTCGAGCCCTTCACCGGAGGCAAGGGGAAGTCGTTGCTCGAGAAGATCGGCCTGTTTCCGCAACCGGATGCGCGCGCCGGCATCCGCGCCGGCCAGCTCGAGCTCGCAGCGCTGTCGAAGCTGCCGGTGACCTCCGGCCTGGACTTCGGGCCCCGCCTCAGCGAGAACTTCACGATCCTCATGACCATCCGGCTTCCCGAACAGCGGGACGACAGGCCCCGCGAAGAGCTGAATGGATTCTCGGCCGGGATCAAGGTGAGCACCGACCCGAGCAACATCCCGGCCGAAGCGGTCTTCATCGAGCACCAGACGAGCCCCGACGGCTGGGTGCAGTCGTTCACGGGCACGCAGTCCGGCGTCGTCCAGACCTTCCCGCACGCCACCGCGAGCCCGACCCGAGAGATCACGAGCTTCATCACGAAGAATGGCGGCGCGGTCGTGGTCGGCAGCCTGCTGAAGGACGGCGTGAGCGAGAGGCTGATCCAGAGCAACGTCTCCGTCCTCGGGGAGCTCCCCGCGCTCGGCCTCTACTTCCGCAACGGCACGACGAAGACAGTGGTCGACGCCGACAACCTTCTGATCTTCGTGACGCCTCAGGTGGTTTCGCAGCATTAGCCCCCGTGCTGGGCGGCTTCCGGCACAGCGTCGCCCCGCCGCTGCCTAGTCCACGGGCGCGCCCTGCCCCGTTCGCAATCAAATTGCGACCCTCGCCGGCGCGCCGCCGCGCCGCCCGTTCGGGCAGCGCGCGGCACGGAACTTGCTCCTCCCGATTCCGTGATCCGGGAGGTGGCGAGCATGCTGACCGGCACGGGATCTCCGCAGAGCGCGCCGCGGCGTTATCCGTTCGACGAGATGATCGAGCCCGACGGGGTGCGTCCGCTCTACCGGCTCGTGAACGAATGGCTCTCGAAGGCGCCGCAGCGGGAGCTCGAGCTGCGTCGGCGCGAAGCCGAGCTGCTCTTCCGCCGCATCGGCATCACCTTCGCCGTGTATACCGAGGGCGGTGACCCCGAGCGCCTGATCCCCTTCGACGTCGTCCCGCGCATATTGTGCCGCCGCGAGTGGGACACGCTCGCGACGGGCCTCGAGCAGCGCGTGCGCGCGCTGAACGCCTTCCTGCACGATGTCTATCACGCGCGCGAGATCCTGCGGGCCGGCCACCTGCCGGAAGCGGTCGTGCTGCAGAACCCGGCCTTCCGGCCCGAGATGTGCGGCTTCGAGCCGCCGGGCGGCGTCTACAACCACGTGTCGGGAATCGACGTGGTGCGCGTGGGGCCCGACGACTTCCGCGTGCTCGAAGACAACTGCCGGACCCCGTCGGGCGTCTCCTACATGCTCGAGAACCGCGAGGCGATGCTGCGGCTGGTGCCCGAGCTGGTCTCGAGCCATCGCATCGCGCCGATCTCGCACTATCCGGAGGAGCTCTTCGAGACGCTGCGCTCGGTGGCGCCGCCGGGCTGCCGCGGTGAGCCGACGGTCGCGCTGCTCACCCCCGGCGCCTTCAACAGCGCCTACTACGAGCACTCGTTCCTCGCCGACGAGATGGGCGTCGAGCTCGTCGAGGGAGCGGACCTGATCGTCGACGACGCGATCGTCTACATGCGCACCACCGAGGGCCCCAAGCGGGTCGACGTGCTCTACCGCCGGATCGACGACGAGTTTCTCGATCCGCTGACCTTCCGCCCCGATTCGCTGCTCGGTGTGCCCGGTCTGTTCGCGGCCTACCGCGCCGGCAACGTGGCGCTCGCGAACGCCCCCGGCACCGGCATCGCGGACGACAAGGGCATCTACCCCTTCGTGCCGGCGATGATCCGCTTCTACCTGGGCGAGGAGCCCGCGCTCGAGAACGTCACGACCTGGCGCTGCGCGGAGCCCGATGCGCTCGCCTACGTGCTCGAGCATCTGCCCGAGCTGGTCGTGAAGGAGACCCGCGGCTCGGGCGGCTACGGGATGTTGATCGGTCCGGCTGCGACGCGCGCGGAGATCGACGCCTTCGCAGCCCGTCTGCGCGCTCAGCCCGCGGATTACATCGCGCAGCCGACGCTCGCGCTCTCCACGTGCCCGACCTTCGTCGAGGATGGGATCGTGCCCCGCCACGTCGACCTGCGCCCGTTCGTGCTGCACGGGCGCGAGGTCCGGCTCGTGCCCGGAGGCTTGACCCGCGTCGCGCTGCGCGGGGGCTCTCTCGTCGTCAATTCGAGCCAGGGCGGCGGAACCAAGGACACCTGGGTCCTCGAGGGTTGACTGCGTGCTCAGTCGCACCGCCGACGGCCTGTTCTGGCTCGCGCGCTACATGGAGCGCGCGGAGAACGTCGCCCGCATCCTGACCGCCGGGCAGCGCATGGCGAGCCTCACCCACACGGTGGGCAGCGAGAGCAACGAGTGGGCTTCGACGCTGGCCGCGGCGGGCTGCTCGGCTGACTACCTGAAGAAACACCCGGAGATCACACCCGAGGGCGTGGTCGATTTCCTGGTGCGCGATCCCGACAACCCGTCGAGCATGCTGTCGTGCTTCGAAACCGCGCGCCGGAATGCCCGCACCGTGCGGACCGCGCTGACCGCCGACATGTGGGAGGCGCTCAACGACACCTGGCTCGAGCTGCGCACGCTCGAGAACTCCGGGGGCATCGGCGAGAGCAATCTGCGGCTGCTCGAGTGGGTGAAGCACCGCTCGCTGCTCTTCCACGGCGCCTATGCGAACACCATGCTCCGCAACGATGCCTTCTACTTCACCCAGCTCGGCACCTTCCTCGAGCGCGCCGACAACACCGCCCGCATTCTGGACGTGAAGTATCACGTGCTCCTGCCCCGCGACGAGAACGTCGGCGGCCCGCTCGACTACTGCCACTGGGAATCGATCCTGCGCGCGGTCTCGGCGCTGCGCGCCTACCACTGGGTCTATCACGAGCGCCTCGCGCCGTGGATGATCGCGGACCTGCTGATCCTGCGTCCCGAGATGCCGCGATCGCTGCTCGCCTGCTATGCGCAGATCACGCGCCACCTCGATCTGCTCGCCGAGCTCTACGGTGGCAAGCGCGGCGAGTGCCACCGGCGCGCCGGCGAGATCCACGCGCGCCTTCGCTACGGGAGGATCGATTCGATCGTGCAGTCCGGTCTGCACGAGTTCATCAGCCAGATCGTCGACGATGGCATCGCGCTCGGCCGCGATGTCAGCGACTTCTATCTGCTAGAGTGAGCTGCGATGCGCCTCTCCGTGCGCCATCGCACGACCTACAAGTACACGTCGCGAGCGCGCTACCTCGCGCAGATCCTGCGCATGACGCCGCTCGACGGCCCCGGCCAGAAGGTGCTGAGCTGGTCTGTCGAGGCCGACCGCAAGCGGCGCCTGCCCCACTACGTCGACGGCTTCGGCAACCTGACGCACCTGCACACGCATCACGACTGGCACGATGAAGTGTCGATCTCGGTCGCAGGCGTCGTCGAGACGTGGGATACGAACGGCGTGCTCGGCATGCTTCCGGAGCAGCTCCCGCCGGGCTTCTTTTCGCGCTCGACGCCCCTCACGGCGCCGCACGAGCTCGTCGACGCGCTCGCCGCGAAGGTCGCCGGAGAGGCGGATCCGCTCACGCGTCTGCATCGCCTGATGGAGTGCATCCGCGAGGACGTCGCCTACCTGCCCGGGGTGACGAGCGCGGAGACGAGCGCTGGAGAGGCGCTCCTCGCGGGCGCCGGGGTCTGCCAGGATCACGCGCACGTGTTCATCGCCGCCGCGCGTTCGCTCGGGCATCCCGCGCGCTACGTCTCCGGCTATCTGCACGCGGCGAGCGATGCCGAGGATGCGCTCGCGAGCCATGCGTGGGCGGAAGTGTGGGTCCCGGAGCTCGGCTGGGTGGGCTTCGATCCCTCGAACGGCATCGCGCCGACCGAGCGCTACGTGAGAACCGGTGTCGGCCTCGACTACGCCGACGCCGCTCCCGTGCGCGGCGTGCGCCGCGGCGCCCCCGGGCACAGCCTCCAGGTGCGCGTGCACGTCGAAGAGATCGCGGTGCAGTGAGCGGCGCCCGCCGCAGGAACGAGGAGCGCCCCGCGTGACCTACTGCGTTTCCCTGCTGCTGCGCGACGGTCTCGTGATGCTCTCGGACACGCGCACCAACGCCGGCCCCGACAACATCCTCAATTTCCGCAAGATGCACCTGATCGAGCAGCCGGGCGAGCGCGCGCTCGCCTTGCTGACCGCCGGCAACCTCTCGCTCTCGCAGGCCATCTTGAGCGCGCTCCAGGAGGGCGTCGAGACCTCTCACGGCCGCGAGACGCTGCGCAGTGTCCCGACGATGCTGCGCGCCGTCCAGCTCGTGGGCCACGCGATCCGCCAGGTGTACAAGGACGACGGCCCCTCGCTCGAGGCGCAGAAGATTCCCTTCGATGTGTCGCTGCTGCTCGGCGGCCAGATCGTCGGCGACGACATGCGCCTGTTCCAGCTCTATGCGGCCGGCAACTTCATCGAGGCGTCTCCCGACACGCCCTTCCTCCAGATCGGCGAGCACAAGTACGGCAAGCCCATCCTCGACCGCGCGCTCTCGCACGCCACGCCGCTCGAAGACGGCGTCAAGCTGGTGCTGATCTCGATGGACTCGACGCTGCGCAGCAATCTCGCCGTCGGGCTGCCGATCGATCTGCTCGTGCTGCGCCGCGACGAGCTGCGGGTCGGGCTCCAGCGCCGCATCAGCGAGGAAGATGCCTACTTCCGCATGATCCGCGAGCGCTGGGGCAACGCCTTGCGCGAGGCGTATCAGGCGATCCCGAAACCGGACTGGGGCTGAGGGGAGCGCGACACGAGAAAGAAAAGCGAAACCCGCGCACGCACATCCTCCGGCGGAGTGCGACCGGATCTGACACACGAGTGGGGCACGTTGAAGGTCAAAGGAGACCTTCTCATGACACCCCCCACCCCGACGCTTCCGAACCCGAACCTCGAGCCCATTGCCGCGCTGCTCGCGCGCATCGCGTTTGCGCCGCAGCAGAGCCACGAGGCGCTGACGCTCTGGCCCCTCGTCCTGCGCGAGGATGCGCCGCAACCCGGCGCGCCCGGCTACGTGTTGCTTTCGCGCGCGCTCGAGGACGGCACGCTCCAGATCGACGAGATCAGCGAGAGCGGCTCGGTGCCGCACGTGCGCGTCACGAACCGCGGCGTACACGACGTGCTGTTCCTGTTCGGCGAGGAGATTTGCGGCGCCAAGCAGAACCGCATCGCGAACGCGAGCTTCCTGGTGCCGGCGTCGAGCGAGCTGGTGATCGACGTCTCGTGCGTCGAGAAGGGGCGCTGGGGGCGCCGGGGCCAGGGCGGCTTCGGCAGCTCGGGCGAGGTCGTGTCGCACCGGATGCGCGCGAAGATGGCCGCCAAGGTCGCCGCGTCGCGCCGCCGCGGCGGGCGCTTCGAGGCCGACCAGCTGGAGGTCTGGCAGCAGGTGGACGAGCGGCTCGAGCACGCCCACATGCGCTCGGCGACCGACGCCTACGCGGACTACGTTCGCACGCGTCAGAGCGATCTCGCCGAAATCCTGGCCGCGTTTCGTCCGCTCGAACGGCAGATCGGATTCGTGGCGGTCGCCGGCGGCGAGGTCGTCGGGCTCGAGGCGATCGGGCAGCCGGAGATCTTCGCGCAGGGCTTCGAGGGATTGGTGCGTGCCTACGCCGTCGATGCGATCGATGTGGCGCTGGCCGAACGCGAGCAGCGACGGGAGCGGGCTCTCCCCCGCCACGACTCGCCCGCGGCCTTCCTGGCGGCGCTCGGCCGGGCGCCTGCGGAGCGCGGGCCCTCCCTCGGCGTGGGAGACGACTTGCGCATCGAGGGCGAGGGGATCGCCGGCTGCGCACTGGTCGCGGGCGGCGTCGTGCATCTCACGGCCTTTCCCGCTGAGCCGGCGGCGGGGAATTCCCATGTGGGATGACGCTCTAGGTCCTGAGGTCGGCTGCGAAGGGGGCGCGCGATGACGCCGCCGACGCTCTCGAAATCGAAGTATCTGGCCGGCTGCCAATGTCTGCGCCGCGTGTGGCTCAGCTGCCGCGCGCCCGAGCTCGCCGCCCCGCCCGACGCGGCGAAGCAGGCGATCTTCGAGCTCGGTCACGAGATCGGCCGCCGCGCGCACGCCTTGTTTCCGGGCGGCGTGCTCGTCTCGCAGGAGGCCTGGGAGCACGGCCAGGCGATCGAGCGCACGCGCGCGTTGCTCGCCGACACCGCCGTGCCCGCCCTCTTCGAGGCGGCGTTCGAGCACGACGGGGTCCGCATCCGCGTCGACGTGCTCGAGCGCCTGCCCGGCGGGCGCTTCGGGCTGCGCGAGGTGAAGGCGAGCACCGAAGTGAAGGCGGTCCACGTGGACGACTGCGCGGTGCAGCAGCACGTGCTCGCAGGCTGCGGCCTGCGCATCGGCTCCGTCGAGCTCGTTCATGTGAACCGCGCTTACGTGCGCGGCGCGGGAGAGATCGACTGGGCTGGCTTGTTCGCGCGCAGCGACATCACGCGCAAGGTCGCCTCGGCGCTCTCGTCCGTGCGGGAGCGGCTGCCTCGGCTCCACGCAGCGATCCGCGAGCCGCAGGCGCCGGCGATCGAGCCGTCCGGGCATTGCTTCGATCCCTACGACTGCGAGTTCTGGGGCCACTGCACGCGCAGCAAGCCAGACGACTGGGTCTTCTACCTGCCGCGAATCGGGAAGCGCTTCGAAGCGCTGCGAGCTGCGGGCATCGAGCGCATCGTCGACATCCCGGACGCGCCGGCGCTGAGCGGGGTGCACGGTCGCATCCGCGAAGCGCTGCGCACGGCTCGGCCGCAGCTCGCGTCCGGGCTCGCGCACGCGCTGCGAGACGCCGGCCCGCCCGCGCACTACCTCGACTTCGAAACGGCGAACCCGGCGCTCCCCCTCTACCCCGGCACGCGACCCTACGACGTCATCCCCTTTCAATGGTCGCTACACACGGATGATGGAAGCGGCGGCCTGCGCCACCGCGAGTTCCTGGCGGAAGGCGCCGCCGATCCGCGCCGCGAGTTCGCGGAGACGCTCGTCGCCGCGCTCGCCGGCCAGGATGCGCCCGTGCTCGTCTACTCGCCCTTCGAGAGCACCCAGCTCGGGGGGCTCGCCAAGCATTTTCCCGATCTCGCCCCCGCCCTGCGCCGCATCCGCGACCGCCTCGTCGATCTGCTCCCCATCGTCCGCAGCCATCTCTACCACCCGGATTTCGACTTCTCCTTCTCGATCAAGAACGTCGCCCCGGCGCTCGCCCCCGGCCTCGACTGGGGGAACCTGGGCCCGATCGCGGACGGCACCGCCGCCTCGAACGCGCTCGCCGCGCTCGCGTCGGGTCGGGCCGCACCCGACGAACGGGGCCGCCTGCGCGCCGCCTTGCTCGCCTATTGCGCGCGCGACACGCTGGCGCTCGCGAAGCTGCACGCCGCACTGCGGGAGATCGCTGGCTGACACCGTCCTTCCTCGAGCGTGCGACAGCGCGCATCTGCGCCGGCGGCGACGGCACGCTCCTCACCGTCACCCAGGTCACACTGGGGCTCGCGTACAAGTTCGATAAGCTCCAGATCGAAAAGTAGGATTTTGCACGGATCACGACCGCTGATGCCTGCGTTCCCGGGTCGACGCTCTCGCGTGCGCGCGTTCGAGCTCGCGAGTGCCCTGCGTGTCGTCGCACTCGGCGGATCTGGCGTTCTGATCCTCGGCCTCCAGCTGGCTGTGACGAGCACGGCGAGCGCAGCCAAGGCCAAAGCCACCCCGGCCCAGACCTGCCAGGTCACTCAGCTGAGCGCCGCCAGCAAGTTCATGCAGGGCGAGTTCCAGTGCTGGAGCGCCTTCTCGAAGAATCCTTCCGCCGACCCGACTGGAAGCAGACTTCTGGGCTGTCTTGCCAAGTCGGACAATGCGTTCGCGAGCGCCTATCGGGCGAGCCTCGCGACGGCGGGCGCCGGCGTCTGCGGGATGGAAACCCCCATCGATTCGCTGCTCCCGAGACTGCAAGGCGACGTCGACGGCCTGGTGTTCGCGATCGCGGGTGACGGCCCGGGGACCGACAGGACCTTGGGGGGCCTGTTTGCCTCGCTCGAGAGCGCGGCGGGGACGGCGCTCTCGGGTGCGCTCGGCGCCGAGAGCAAGGACGCGAAGGCGGCCGATGAGGCCAGGCGCCAGGCCGCGCGCAGCGGCGTCCGCAGCAAGCTCCTCTCCACGTTCGCCAAGGTGCTGTCCAGCGCAGCCTCGAAGGGGGTCGCGTACACGGGCCTTCCCGCCGCGGGCGTCGCGGACGAGGTGGATCGGATCGCGAACGAGCTGGCCGCCTTTACCTCACCGCCTGGCGAGACTTCGTTCAGCCTCAGCGGGTCGATTCGCGTGGCGGACGGCTCCGTCATCGACTCGGACGTGAACGACCCCAATACGACCCCGATCTCGAACGACCTGCCCGCGACCGCCCAGGAGGTCGCCGTGCCCGCGGTCGTCGGCGGCTACGTCAACCTGCCCGGCGCCGGACCGGCGGGGAACTCGCGCAGCGCCGGGGACGTCGCAGATTTCTTCCGCGTCTCCCTCAACGAAGGCCAGCTCGTGAACCTGCACTTCGGCGATCCGCTGGCTGCGGATCTCGACCTCTGCCTCTACTCGGTTGCGGATCCCACGACTCCGATCGATTGCTCGCTCGGAGTCGGCGACACCGAGGAGTTGAGCGCGCCGTCCTCGGGCTCCTTCTACCTGGAGGTCTTCCCGGATGCCGGCTGCGCCTGTGGCTCGACCTACGTCCTCACGCTCGGCCAGCCGTTGCCCGCGGCGGGGCCCACGGGCGTTCGCCTCAGCGACGAGTTCGAATCGGGCGAGCTCGTGGTGACGCTCGCGAGCAGCGCCCTCGCCCCTGCGGGCAAGGCGGCGAGCGCGAGCAGCCTCGAAGCCAGCTCCGGCATGCGCGCCGTCGCCGGCGCGCCGGATCGGGAGATGCTGTTCCAGCTTCCCGACGACGCGGCGGCGCGCGCGAGGACGCTTCAGAGCCTCGCGCCTGCCAGCGCGGGCGCAGCGCTGCCCGGACGATTCGCCGGGCTATCGGGAGCGCAGCGGGAGAAGCTCGATACGGTGATGGCCTCGAAGGCGCTGGCGCGGCGCGCAGACGTGGCGCTCGCCGAGCCGAATTTCATCCGGCACGCGCTCGTCACCCCGAACGATCCGCTCTACCCGCTCCAGTGGCACTACCCCCTGATCAATCTGCCGGCCGCCTGGGACCTCACGACCGGGAGCACGAACGTCAAGGTGGCGGTGATCGACACGGGCGTGCTCCACGGCCACCCGGATCTCCAGGGGCAGCTCGCGCCTGGCTTCGACTTCATCTCGAACTCCGCCGCCGCGCTCGACGGCAACGGCATCGACCCCGATCCCGAAGACCCGGGAGATGGCGGCGGCGTGGGCCCCTCGAGCTTCCACGGCACGCACGTCGCCGGCACGATCGGAGCGAAGACCCAGAACGCCTATGGGGTCGCCGGGGTCGCGTGGAACGTCACGCTGGTTCCGCTCCGCGTGCTCGGCTTCGGCGGCGGCACCGACTTCGACATCCTGCAGGCCGTCCGCTACGCGGCGGGCCTCCCCAACAATTCCGGCACCTCGAACAAGGTGGACGTCATCAATCTCAGCCTCGGCGGCACGGGCTACAGCCAGACGGCCCAGAACGTGTTCGCTCAGGCGCGCAGCGCAGGCGTCATCGTGGTAGCCGCCGCGGGAAACAACAATTCGAGTCAGCTCTTCTATCCGGCGTCGTATGACGGCGTGGTCTCCGTGAGCGCCGTCGACCTGCTCAAGCAGAAGGCGGGCTATTCGAACTTCGGCACGGCGGTAGACGTCGCCGCGCCGGGCGGCGACATCGCCACGGATCGCAACGGCGACGGCTATGCGGACGGCGTCCTGAGCACGCTGAAGGACGAGCTCTCCGGCGCCTTCAACTTCCGCTTCTACAACGGCACCTCGATGGCCGCCCCGCACGTGACGGGCGTGGTGGCGCTGATGAAGAGCGTGAAGCCGAGCCTCACACCCGCGGAATTCGACACCCTGCTCGCGAGCGGCAGTCTCACGACCGACCTGGGCGCGGCGGGCCGCGACGATATCTTCGGCAACGGTCTGATCGACGCGCGCAAGGCCGTCGAAGCCGCAAGCGCGTCACCGCCGTCGGGCGATCCGATCCTGCTCGTGAGCCCGACGGGCCTGAACCTCGGAACGGCTGGCACGCAGGCGGCCTTCCAGGCGACCAACGGCGGCGGCGGCACGCTGTCGGTGACGGCCGTGACCGACGACCAGCCGTGGCTATCGGTGGCGGCGGCCGCGGTCGATGGCAACGGCGTGGGCTCCTACCAGGCCACGATCTCGCGCGCGGGTCTCGCCCCCGGCACCTATACCGGAACCATCGACGTGCAGTCGTCCGCAGGCAACAGCTCGGTATCGGTCGTGATGGCCGTGGTGACCGCAGCGACGAGCGCCAACGCCGGCTTCCATTACGTGCTGTTGATGGATCCCGATACGCTCGCAAGCGTGGCCCAGTTCGATGTCGCGGCCGATGCTGGGCAGTACAGCTTCGTGTTCACCCATGTCCAGGCGGGAAGGTACCTGCTGGTTGCCGGAACCGATTCCGACAACGACTTCTTGATCTGCGGGACGGGTGAGGCTTGCGGCGCCTTCCCGACGCTCGGAAGCATGGAAGTCCTCGAGGTCACGAGCGATCGATCCGGCCTCGACTTCGTGACCGGCTTCTTGCAGACCCTGAACGGCACGGCCGCTGACGGCGGCGCCGACCCTCGGAGCGGCGCATTCCGCCGGCTGCACGGCAAGCAGCTGAGCCCCTGAGCCGTCGTCGAGCCGACTCCGGCCAAGCTGCGCGCAGCGGGGATACCCATGAGCCAACCGACCTCACCGGTCCACCAGGCAGCCGCCATCGGATTCGATCGTGCGGCCGACGCCTACGAACGATCCCGGCCGTCGTACCCGCCGGAGGCGATCGAATTCATCCGAGCCGAGCTCGCGATCGGCGTCGGCTCGCGCGTGCTCGATCTCGCCGCGGGAACCGGCAAGCTCACACGGCTGCTGATTCCGCTCGGCGCGACGCTCGTCGCCATCGAGCCGGTGGCAGGCATGCGCCGGATCCTGCAAGCGGCGCTCCCCCAGCTGGATGTTCGGGATGGAACCGCGGAAACCATCCCGCTCGCCGACGCGTCACTCGACGCGGTGACGTGTGCGCAGGCCTTCCACTGGTTCGACGGCCCGCAGGCGCTCGCCGAAATCCGACGCGTCCTGCGCCCCGGCGGAGGCCTGGCGGTGGTCTTCAACATACGCGACGAATCCGTGCCGTGGGTGCGCGCGCTCACGGAGCTGACCGGCGTCGAGACGGCGCCGCGCCCGCACCACTCGACGACGCGCAGGGAATTTTCCCGCTGGGTGGCCGCCGACGGCGGCTACACACCCGCCCGGGTGGCGAGGTTCCGCTACGCGCACGCCATGACGGCCGACCTACTCGCGGAACGCGTCGCCTCGCAGAGCTGGATCGCCGCAATGCCCGACGCCGAGCGGGTCGCCATGCTCGAGCGCGTGCGCGCGCTGGCCCGCACCCACCCCGACCTCGCGGGCCGTGCGACGTTCGAGATGCCGTACGACACCGAGGTGCTGTACACGCGAACGCGCTGATGGGTCACCTCCGCGCGGAGATCAGCTCCTGCCACGCCTTCGGCAGCTCCATCACCGGCACGAGGAAGCCGAGGATTGCGGTGTCGTAGCTGTCGGCCACCGTGAAAACCGGCACGCCGACGAGCCGAAACCTGGCATCGAGCACCGCGCCGCCGGACGAACCGGACGCGACGAACGCGTCGGTCTTGAGACGCAGGCCGGACTTCTCGCGCTCGAAGCCCGAGACGACGCCGCGGCTGTACATCACCGGCGAACGCGTGCCGGTGCCGCCGGGCTCGGGGAAGCCGATTGTGACGAGCTCGTCGCCCAGCTTGGGGAGGCCGTCGAACGCGACCGGGCACGCGGGAAAGCGGTAGCCCTTGGGAATCGGCTGGCCGTAGAGGCCCGACGTGATGTGCAGGAGCGCGAGGTCGAGGCCCGGGTCGGACGCGACGACCGCCGCGCGAAACAGATCGCGTGTCATGCCGGTCGGGTCGAGGTTCATCGCCACGCTGATGTCGCCGCTCTCGCCCGTTCGCTCGCCGATCACGTGCCGCGCGGTGAGGATGAGGCCATCCTCGCGAACCAGCGTCCCGGAGCCGGAGCCGTCTCCCGCGATGATCTCCACCACCGACGCGAGCGCGCGCTCGCGCGGGTCCGAAGGCCGCGGCAGCTCCGGCAGCACGAGCGCCTCGGCCGGCGCGGCAGCGCCGAGCGTGACCACCAGCCGAAACTGCACCGGCGCATCATAGAGAGACGGATCGACGACGCTCAAGTAGAGGCGTGCAGCCGCCGGCAGCGCCGGCCGCACGCCGGCGCCGAGGACGAGGCTCTCGCGGCCCAGCGGCGAGGCGGCCTTCCACTGCGCGGCGTCGCGGTCGAGCGGCGGCGCATTCGCGGACAGCAGCAGGTCGAGATCGCGCGCGGCCTCGACGAGATCGACGCGCAGCGCCGTGGTTCCGGGGGGCACGTCGAACGCGAAGTCGCGCCGGTGCCCCACCTCGGGCGCCGTCGCTGCATCGACGGCCTGGCCCGGTGTGATGTCGCTCGGCGCGGAGACGTGAACCACCTCCACGCGCAACGTGAACGGCAGGCTCGGCTCTCCGCCATGATGGCCGGCAGCGTCGGCCGGCCGCACTTCCACGAGGAACGGCCCCGCGCGCAGATCGCTCTCGGCGTGGCGCGTGAGCGACAGCTTCGCGCGGTGGTCCTCGGAGGCTACCCCCCAGGACCACTCGTCATTCGGCGGCGCCGCCACGCCGCCGACCGCGCGCAGGGAGACTTCGCCTTCCCCGCTCTGCACGCTCACGTCCACCTGCACCGCGTCGTCCGGGATCCGGAAGAGGTACAGCCGCGCCGCGCCGCGCGACTCGTTCACCTCGCCGTGAATCGCCGTCCCGGTCTCGGACGCGACCGGCGTCTCGCTCGTCTTCGCTTCCGCGGGCGGCGCCGCCGCGAGAATCGCGACCGCCGCGGCGAAGAGCAGCGTGCAGGCCTTCAGCATGGCGCCGCTCCAGCTCGCCGCGCAGCACTCGCCAAGCCGCCTCACGCGCGCTCCAGCTTCGCCTTCAGATCCGCCTTCACCGCCAGCCACTCGTTGTCGAGAATGCTGAAGTACACCGAGTGCCGGATGCGCCCACTGTGGGTGATGATGTGATTGCGGAAGATGCCTTCTTCCTTCGCGCCGAGCCGCGCGATCGCATTGCGCGACTTCGCATTGAGCGAATCGGTCTTGAACTCGACCCGGATGCAGCCCCAGGTCTCGAAGGCGTGTTGCAGCATCAAGAGCTTGGCCTCGGTGTTGGCGGCGGTGCGCTGCCACGCCGGCGCGAGCCAGGTATAGCCGATCTCGACGTGGCGGTTCTCGTGATCGGGTGCGTGAAAGCGCGTGCTGCCGACTGGCTGGCCCGTCTTGCGCTCGACCGTGGCGAACGGGAGCGCGAGCCCCGCGTCGCGAGCCGCCAGCGCCGACTCGACGTAACGCTGCATGTCGTCGCGCGTGCGCAGCGGCGGCCGCGGATTCCAGCGCCAGATGCTCTCGTCGAAGCCCAGCGCCGAAAGCCCGTCGACGTGCGCCAGCGACAGCGGCTCGAGCCGCACGCGGCGTCCCTCGAGGATGACCGGGGTGAGGTCCATGCGTGGGTTCGATGCTCGCGGAAGTCGGCTACTTCCGCCGGTCGGGGATCTTCGCCAGCGCGCCGGCCACTGCCTTCTCGACCAGGTTCGCGTCGCGGCCCTGACTGATGTTTCCCGTGGTCGTGCCGACCCACACTTCCTTGTTTCCCTTCGGGTCGACGGCGCGGATCGTGAGCCGGGTTTCCTGGGTGGTCTCCACCTTCCCGCCGCCCACCGGGACCGAAGTATCGACTCCGACTCCCACGGGGCCGCCGAACGAGCCGAGGCCCACGCCGAAGCGGACGGGACTCGTCACCTTCTCGGCCGTGTACCCCGTCGCCTGGTAGCCGACGAGCAGGTCCGGACTCTCGGCGACTTCGCGGTAGCCCTTCTCGATCAGCTGCCTGCGAATCGAGTTCTGGATGTTTGCATCCGCAATCGACTGCGGCTGCTCGCTGCCGGCGGCGCTCTCGCCGAACGCCTGCAAGCTGAACGTCGCATACGAGGCGACGTCCGCACCGGGAGCCGTCGTCGATTCCGACTTCAAGGAGCCGCTGCCCGCGCACCCGAGCAGCACGCTCACCAGCAGCAGCGCGGAGACGTGCAGCGGTCGGATCATGCCCCCATTATACCCACCGCGCGCCGCGAATTCTCCGAAATGGCTGATGCGTCGGAACCGCGCTGCTCCGCGACCAGCGGGGCGGGATTAATCCACCCCGCTGGTCCGCGCCATGCGCGCTCAGACCGCGTCGGGCAGGCCGCGGCGGATGCTGAGGTGGCCGAGCGGCACGAGCACCTTTTCGGCATTGCCTCCCGAGACGAGGTCCAGCACTCCGATGAGGTGCGCGTGGCCCGTGCGAAGGACGTCCTTCACCTCCTCGGGATCTTCCTTGTCGGTGAGGTCCCTGTAGCCGAGGAGCTTGTCGCTCGGGTCGCGATCGAGGGTAACGAGCACCGCCGCCGGGCAACCCGTTTGCGGATTCAGGCTCAGACGCCCCGCGACGGTCGCAAAGCCATCCACGATGCCATCGGTGACGTTGCCGTTCTCAGCGACGTCGAAGCGCGCGACGAAGTGCGCGCGATTCGGCGCGGGGGCTCGCGGACCCTGCGCCCGGACGGCGTCGAAGCTCGTGCTTTCCGCGACCGTGGCAATCGATCGCGCGGCGAAGCGGTCGAAGACGACGAGCTCGGCGGAGCCGAGATCGCACGCGATCGTCATCGCCAGCACCTGCTCGGGATGACTGGTGTCGCCGATGGGACGGCCCATCGCGAGATCGACGAGCTGTTCGCCACGCAGCGCAACGGGATCGAACTCGGGCGTGTGCGTGACCGGATCCTCGCCCTGCACGATCCCGAGCAAGAGCGCCGTCGTCCGAAAGGTCCGGAAGTCCACGCTGATCGCGGCGGCCGAGGTCGCCACCGCTGCGAAGAGGGCGAGTACCACCAGGCTGGACTTTTTCAGTCTCATGTTCTCTCCTACGGGGGCATTCCCTTCCGGGAGTGCCCAACCAGAATCGAGCCCCTGCCCCATGCAGGTCGACGCCTGCTCGAACCCGCGCCGGCCGAAAAAGTTGCGTGGCCGCCACCCGTGGAACGCCCCCCCCCGGGCCGCTCACGGCAGGCGGTCTCTCGCGGCCTTGGAAGCTGCCGGAGAGCTCCGGCGCCGCCCGACGCTATTCGGGCAGCTCGACGCCGGAGCCGCCGAAGTTCGACGGCATGTCCTTGAACTTCGGCAGGCCGTCCTTCACCGCCAATGTTTTTTCGCCGTAGAAGACGTGCAACGTGCCCTGGTGTTTGAAGCTGGGAACGGTGTTCAGGTAGACATCGACCAGACCCATCTTCGGGTGGTGGGTCATCACGTGGCCGCCACACAGCTTGCAGAACTTGCGCTGGCTGCCGGGGGTCTTCGCGAACATGCCGATCTGGTCCGCGCCCTTCGTGACACGCACCTTTTCCGGCGCCCATAGACTGAATGCGTTGATGGGTGCGCCGGCCCAATGGGCGCAGTCCGTGCAGTGGCAGTAGCCCATCACGTTGGGCGTGCCGGTGACTTCGAATTGCACGGCGCCGCAGAAGCAGCTGCCGGCGTGGGTCCCCTGTGCGCTCATCCTTCTTCCTCCTTCGAAAACGGGTGGCGAATCGGGGCGGAATTATACCTTCAGCGACCTGGGGCGTCGCTGGTTTCGTTGTCGAAGTGTCCAGGTCGCCGGCGACCCGGCTTTACTTTGCCGAGGCAGGGTGTCACGCTGCCTGCGTAACACACGGACCACAGCAATGGGAACAAAGGGGAAATCATGCGATTGACCAAGGTTGCAGCGCTGATCGCCCTGTTGATGGGCGCACCCGTTGCTTACGCGAATGTCGTCATCACCGGAGTCACGGTCACGCCCAATCCGATCGGCGTGAACGACTCCACGACCATCACCGTAAACGGGCAGGTCAACACGGTTCCAGCCGGGCAAGCGAACTGCACCGGCGTCGAGATCTTCTTCGGCGACATCGTCACCTACGCTTCGACCGATCCGTACAAGCCGGCTGCGTCGTTCGTGCGCTTCCAGCCCACCAACAGCGGGTCGTTTCCGATCTCCGTGACCCATCAGTACGGCAAGGCGCAATCGTTCGACGTCATCGCCAGCACTGTGAAGCTGTACAACGGAAAATGGTACCAGTGCGGTTCGAGCGGCAACCTCGCCATGTTGACCGTACTGGGAGACACCATCCAATCCGTCAAGTCCATCACGCCTGCGGTGATCAACCAGCAGACGTCGGTGGTCGTCAAAGGCCTCGGCAGTTGCAGTCAGAACGTGCAGGTGAACTGGGGCGACGGGAACTCGTCCAGCATTCCCGGCCCGGTGGATCTCAAACTCGGCGGGGTCGCTTCACACACCTACAGCTCGACCGGCGCGAAGACGGTGACGGCCAGTGGCAGCGTGTGTGATGGCACCGTCACGACCACCGTCTCGGTAGGATTGCTCGGCAAGCCAGGTCGAGTTGTCGACGCCGTCGCACTTCAAAATCTCCGCGAGCGGCTAGACCGCTTCGCGCAGCTCCCGCCCCTGTCGCCACCCGGTGGAGGCCCGAGCTGCCCGATTTGTGACGGCCTTGCGCAGCAGATTTCCATGCTGGATCAAACCGGGCACGAGCTACAAACGCAGTCGGGCGCGGTCTTGAAGGACCTGAGCGCGGAGCATGGCAAGGAAGTGAAGCCGCCCAAGGTGCCGGTGACCGGGGAGCTGGTAGGCCAGCTCGATGGCTACTTTGCGCTGCGCGCGCAACTGCTCAAGCTGTACGACCATGCACTCGAACAGTCGCGTGCCACGAAGGCGAAGTAGGAAGCGAGCCGCAACCGCACTCGCGTCGCTCGGAAAGCCGCTGGGGGGATTTCGTGCCTCGTGTCCAGGGTCTCGCCTCGCTCGCCTGCCTTCTCGCGGCCGTCGCCTCGCTCGGCGGCTGCGCCTCCAGCCCCGAGCAGGAGAAACCGCAGCGCGCTGCAGCGTCGCACTTCCCAGATCCGATCGGACGGGTCGAGGTCCGTGTCGATCCCTCGCTCAACGAGGAAGCGCGCAGCGTGGCGATCGACAAGATGGCGGCGCCGGACAAGATCGCCACGGCGGTCTCGAATCTGCTTCGCACGCAGGGGCGGCTCGACGCGAACGCCGCGACGACATTGGAGATCGTCATCACCGCCTTCCGGCTGCGCTCCGGGGCATCGGCGTTCTGGCTCGGGGCCATGGCGGGCCCCGACCGGCTCGCCGTCGATGTCCGGGTCCAGAAGAGCGGCGCGACGCTCGCGCAATACCAGACCGACACCTCCAGTGTGCTCGGTGGCATTGCGTTCGCCGGAATGGGACACCGCTTCGATCGCCTGGTGAAGTCGATCGCCCAGCGTATCGTCGCAGGGCTCTAGACCCGCACGCTACGGCTCAGTGCGCGTGGCCGCAGACGCCGCACGCGAACCAGCCCCGGTCGATCGGCACGAGAACGAGACTGCGTGGCGTTCAGAGGGCCCGTCTGGGCCGCGGCCTCCCCGGTGTTCTCGCAGTCCGCTTCTTCGCCGGCGGACGGGCGGGCCGTTCGGCACGATCGAGCAATAGGAATCCAGGCAGGTTCAGGAGCCGCAGCACCGGGTGCAGCAGCTCCGGCACCAGCTCCGTCGCCTCCTTCGCGTCAACGACGCGCGGGTTCTCGACCGGCACTCGCCGTCCCGCAACCTCGATCTCCCCACGGCCCTCGGCCAGCAGATTGAGAACCCAATCGGTGTCGGTTCCATAGGGGAGCGGCGTCAAGCTGCCGCCCTCGATCGGAAACGCGAGGACCGGCGTGCGATGGCGGCGGCCGCTCTTGCGCCCCACATGATGAACGAGCGCCAGCGGCGGCACCCAGCCCGCGACCGGCGCCATCAGGCGGTTGGTGAAGGCACGATTGACGCGGCGCATGAAGCGGGGAACCTGCATGGCCCAAGCATAGGTCCGCCCCGTCCGAAGCGCCGGTGGATGCGTCGCCTCCGGCGCGCTGCTGCCCAGACGGGGATGGCGCCTCATTGCACCGCGCCTCGCGATCGCCCTCGCGGCGAGCGAGGCCTGCGACGACGTCTCGAGCCGCTTCCACGATCGCGTGGTGTAGACTTCTCGCGTGCAGCTGCACTTCGCCGATTGTGTCATCGACTGCGATCGGTACGAATTCACCCGCGCCGGCGAGCGCGTCGACCTCCAGCCCAAGGTCTGGGCCTTTCTGCGGCTGCTGGCGGAGAATGCGCACCGGGTGGTGCCCAAGGACGAGATCCTCGAGCGCCTGTGGCCCGACGTGGTCGTTGCCGAGGGATCGCTCCAGCGCCTGGCCAGCCTGGCGCGCGCCGCGCTCGGCGATGACGCGCTGCTCCGGACGCTTCGCGGTGTGGGCTATCAGCTCGCTGTCGAGGTCCAGATGAGTGGCGGGGAGCGTGCCGCGACGGAGGACTCCGCTAATCGATCGCCCCTTGCGGCCTCGCCGCCTCCGCCCTCCCAGGAGATCCGCTTCTGCCGCACCGTCGACGGCGCCAACGTCGCGTGGGCGTCGGTCGGGCGCGGCCCTGCCCTCGTGCGGGCGCTCGGTTGGTTCTCGAATCTCGAGTACGAATGGGCGTGGCCCCACGCGCGCCGTTTCTGGGAGCTGCTGGGCGACGGGCGGCGCCTGATCCGCTACGACGGGCGCGGGATGGGTCTTTCCGATCCGTGCGGCAAGTTCTCGCCCGAGATCCGCCTGCGCGATTTCGAGGCGGTGGTCGGCGCGTCCGGCGAGAAGCGCTTCGATCTCGTGGGCCTGTCCGAGGGCTGTGGAACCGCTCTGGCCTTCGCGGCGCGCAATCCGTCGCGCGTCCGTCGCCTGGTGCTCTACGGCCCGCCCGCCTTCCTGTTCCTCGAGACGACGCCGGAGCTGGAGGGGCTCGGCCGCGTGATGCTCGAGCTGATGAAGGCCGCCTGGGGCGTCGGGGGATCGAACGTCTTCGGTCGCATGCTGGCCCAGCTCTTCGTCGGCCAATCGGCCGACGCCGACACGCGTGACCTCTTCGACCGCATGCAACGCGCCTCCACCGATCGCGACACCGCGCTCGCCTATCTGCGCGCGATGGCGGGCGATGTCCGCGGCGACGCGCGCAAGCTGGCGGTTCCCACGCTGGTCGTGCATCGCCGGGGCGACGCCATTGCGCCGTTCGAGTCGGCCAAGGCGGCAGCTTCGCTGATCCCGGGCGCGCGCTTCGTCCCGCTGGCCGGCGACAACCACTGGCCCATGGCGAATGATCCGTCGGCCGCGGTCATGATCCAGTCGATCACGCAGTTCCTCGACGAGGCCTGAGAAGCCCCGCTCGCTCGCTCGAACACGGCGAAGCCCCCGGCCGGCGCGCTGCCAGCCGGGAGCTTCGGTATTGCAAAATCCTGATCGCTAGGCGGTCGCAGTCTTCAGCCTGCGCTTGCGGCCGAGGCGCGGGATGTAGCGCGGCGTCGACTCCTGGTAACGCCGATAGGCGTCGCCGAAGTGCCCGACGAGGTCGCGCTCCTCGAGGAAGACGGCCACCACGATGTACGCGGTGGTGACGACGGCGAAGAACAGGCGGCCGACGCTCATCACGGGCGCCGCCCAGAAGATGATCATCCAGGCGACGTAGAGCGGATGCCGCATGTGCCTGTAGAGGCCGGGTACCTTGAACGGGTGCGGCGCGTAGGGCCGGCCGCGGAAGCCGAACCAGGCCTGGCGCAGGCCGAAGAGATCGAAGTGGTCGATCAGCGCGGTCGCGTAGAGGAGCATCGCCCAGCCCGCGAAGTAGACGACGCGAACGAGGCTTGCCCCGGTCTCGCTCGTCACCGCCCAGACCGTGCCGCTGATCGGCTGCCAGAAGGCGAACAGCACGACGAGCGCCAGGGTCGAGAGCAACACGTAGGTCGGTCGCTCTGCGGGCTCGGGAATGAACTTCGTCCACACCCGCTTGAAGCCGGGCCGGGCCATGCCCGAGTGCTGTACAGCGAAGAGCGAGAGCAGCCCCAGGTTCACCGCGACGGCATGCCCGAGCGGCCCGGGCTCCCCCGAATCGATCGTCTTCGGCGCGATCCCGAGGTCGCCGATGAAGGCGATGGCGTAGAGGAAGCAGGCGAAGAACAGGGCGTAGCAAGCGACGCCCCACGCGAGGAACGCGATGCGCGTTGCGCGCGGGGCGGGAGTCGTGGCCTGGTGGGTCTGGGTCATGGCGTGATCTCCGGTACGGGTGGCTGGCTGCGGCCTCGCCCTCGTGGCGCGGCCCATGCAATCAGCTTCGACCGGATCCGCCTGATTCTCCTTATCGCTGCCTGAGCCCTTCCTGATTCTTGCGCGGATAGGGAGGGCTCACGAGCACGAAGTCGCCCCTCGCTTCTGGCGCTCGTCCGAAGTATTCGGGGTCGATCGTGGTCGGATTCGG
The DNA here is from genome assembly GCA_963785985.1 of uncultured delta proteobacterium. GTDB lineage: Bacteria > Myxococcota_A > UBA9160 > UBA9160 > SMWR01 > DATBRV01. The sequence goes on from CAWAXD010000012.1 coordinate 223,973, forward strand.
AGCGTATCCCTTCAGGAACTCCGCACGGTAGTCGGCATGGCTGGGTCCCCTACCCCGGATCGCATTCTTGGCGAGCCGGAGGGTCGGCTCGGCGAAGACCACTACGAGCGCCAGCGCGAGCCAGCGTCGCCGAAGCAGAGCCGGCAGGTCCAGGAGACCGAGCCCGCCGATGATCAGTGTCACGAACAGCGTGAAGCGATTCACGGGCTTGTCGTAGACCCGAGTCAGATTGAAGAGGGCCAGCAGCGCGCAGCCCGCCACGGCCGTGAAGAGCGCTGCCGCCCGGCCGAGCCGGTCCGTCGCGCCCGCGCTCGCGCGCGCCGCGTCGGCCCGCAGGAGGCTCACGGCCAGGAGGATGAAGATCGGAAGCCCCGCGAAGTTCACGCCCGTGTTGCGGTCGATGCCCGAGATGAACTGGATCGCGTATTCCGCGAAGGAGAAGTAGCCGCCGAGGTGGATCGGATGGCTCCCCAGCTGGCCGAGCCACGCTTCTACGGCGAGCCAGATCGGGAGCGCGAGAGCCGTGACGAGGCCGCACGCGGCTCCCCGCGTCAGCCAGGGAAGCCGTGGATGCAGCAGGAGAACCGCGACGACCGCCGGCCAGAAGGCGAGCGACGCGTTCCGGATCAAGAGCGAGATGAGCAATGCAACGCCGGCGAGTCCGGACTCGAGCAGGAAGCGTCCAGCCGTCGTGCTCACCCGTGCGCGTAGCGTGAACAGCAGCAGCAGCGGGAGGACGGCGTGGAAGAGGTTCTCCGATCGCACGTTGCGGGCGTAGAGCGCGAGCTCGACGCCGACGAAGGCGAGCGCGCAGAGAATGTCTCTCGGCCCTCGCCCGCACTCGCGGGCGAACCAGGCGATCAGGACGGACCAGCTCGCGACGGCGGCGGCGGCTGCGAACGCCGTCGAGATCCCGATCGAGCGGGCGGACACCCCCAGGACGAGCTGGCAGAGCGCGAGATACACCGAATAGAGAGGAGGCCAGTCGTGGATCGGCTCGCCCGTGAAGTCGCGGTATCCGAGGCCCCTCAGCATCGAGACGGAGCCTTGCCAGTAGTACCACCCGTCATGATTGAACGGCATCCCTCGCCGCAACGCGAGCATTACGGCGGCGAATGCGAAGACGGCGAGGAAGAGCGTGCCGACCGCGACACCCGCGTGCGCATGCCGACGGCGCGACGCGGGGAGAGGCGCGGGCGACGGTTCGATGGCGTTCACTCGTAGATCCGGTCACGCAGCGGGAGCTAGATGTAGATGGGCGAGTCCAAGACGAATCCTAGTCCGAGACGGTAGAATACCCGCTCGAGCCGACGATTCGCCGTCGCGCAAAGGCGCCCCGGAAGGAGCCCACATGGCCGACAACACGCAGATCCTGCTGATCGAGCGCCCGCAGGGGCCGCTCACCGAATCGCACTTCGCGACTCGTAGCGTGCCGATGCCGGCGCCCGCAGAGGGACAGGTGCTCGTGCGCACGATCTTGTTGTCGCTCGACGCCGCGAATCGCGCGTGGATGCAGGGCGCGACGTATCGCGCGGCGGTCAACGCGGGCGAGCTGATGTCGGGCTACGGGCTCGGCGAGGTGGTCGAATCGCGCTCGCCTCGCTTCGCGCCCGGCGACGTCGTGATGGGCGAGCTCGGCTGGCAGGAGTGGGCGGTCGGCGATGCGAAAGCCTTCACACGCTGCGGTCCGCACCGGCCTCTTTCGCACCAGCTCTCGGTGTTGGGTGTGACGGGAAAGACCGCGTACCACGGTTTGCTGAACGTGCCCGGCATCGCGGCGGGCGAAACGCTGCTGGTATCCGCGGCTGGCGGTGCCGTGGGGTCGATCGTCGGGCAGATCGGGAAGCTCAAGGGCGCGAAGGTCGTCGGCGTCGCGGGCGGCCGTGAGAAGTGCGACTGGATCGTGCGCGAGCTCGGCTTCGACGCTTGCATCGATTACAAGAACGACGACGTCACGGCAGCGCTGAAGCGCGCAGCGCCCGAGGGCGTAGACGTCTACTTCGACAACACGGGCGGACCGATTCTCCAGGCAGCGCTCTTCGCCATGAAGCTGCACGGGCGGATTTCGTGCTGCGGCGCGGTCTCCCAGTACGACGTGGCGTCGCCCAAGAGCCCGGCGGGGGTGCCAGGCTTGTTGGTGGTGAAGCGCCTCAAGATGGAGGGCTTCATCGTGATGGACTTCGCGGCCAAGGACGCGGACGCGGAGCGCGATCTGTCGGCCTGGACGAAGAACGGGCAGATCAAGGTGTTCGAGGACATCCTCGACGGCATCGAGAGCGCGCCGCGCGGACTCGTTGGGCTGCTCGCGGGCGAGAACCGCGGGAAGAGGATGATTCGGGTCGGCGCGGAGCCGTAATCGCTGGCGTGACGGGAACCCCCGAGCCGCCGGCTTCCTATTCCCGGACGAACTGCAGGGCGTAGAGCTTCGTGCCCCGCATCCTGAAGACGAGCTGCACGACCCGGCCTGCGAGCGCCGACACGTCGCTGCCCTTGCCGGCCCACTCGACCGGTGTGTCGAGGAAGTCTCCATTGAGGTACACGCAATCGTCCACGGAGTAGCCGGGCATCGGATTGCCGCGCTCGTCGACGAAGCCTACCTGCGCGTACCCGACCGCTCCGGTGTCGAGATTCAGCTTCAGCCGGTTGCCCTCGAAGCGCAGTGGCTTCGACTTCATCACGCCTCCGCCGTAGGCCGCCTCCGCGGCAACGAATCCATCGAGGCGCTGGACGTAGCGATACAGCGGCGCGGGCCTCTCCGGCAAGAATGGCGAGTGATAGGCGGTGCCGCTGCCCCCGTGCCCCCCCACGAACTGCCAGATCTCGTTGCCGCGCCGGATCAGCCCCGGCACGACGAACAGCATGTGCTCCCGGTTGCTGCCGTCGCCGCCCACCGGCACGTAGGCTGGGCGCACGTAGCGCTTCCAATCCCGACCCTCCCGGCTGACGGCGAGCTGGGTCTCGATCACGCCGGAGCCTCGCGCGCGCTCGGGCTCGCCGAGGATCCTGCGCGTGTCGGGGCCATCGCCCTGGTAGTGGAAGTACATCGCCGGAAACGCGAGATAGGTGTCGGGCGCCCAGGCGTACTTGACGGCAGCGGTCACGTAGATGTCCGTGCCGACCGGGTCGATCTTTGCGTCGGCCTCGAGGATCGTCGGCAGCTCGATGCCCGGCCCGGGCGGCGCGAGGGGGCCGTTGTCGAGGAACCAGGGATCGAGCTTCGACACCCCGATCGCCTCGTGCTTCGCGACTTCGCGCGCACGTGCGGACGTGATGCGCTCGAATGGCCACGGGGTGAGGAGATCCTTCACTTCGGAGAGCACGAAGCGACGCCGCGTGGCGCCGCCCGACGTGACGCCGTAGTCGGAGCGGTGATGCGCCACGTAGAGCTGCCGCTGGTCGTCGTAGTAGAGCGCCGACTGCGATCCCGCCGCGAGCGGCAACGCCGCCGTCTCGTGCGGCGTGAACCAGAAACCGTCCGCCGACGTGAAGACGAAGATGCCCTGGCGCCGGACGCCGCTCAGGTACGTGTAACGCATCTGCGCGGGCGCCTCGGGATCGAAGAGGACGGTGCCGCGACCGACGGGCATCGGCAGCACGATGTTGCGTTGCCCGAGGTACTCGCCGTGCCCGACGTCCGGAGTCTCCCAGTGCACGCCATCGCGCGAGGTCATCAGCGCGAGGCTGTCGTCGGGGCCCTGGTAGTAGAGGCGGATCAGGCCCGGCTCGTCTTCGACCACGGAGAGGTGCCCGCGAACCAGATCGGCCACCTTCTCCATGCGCTTCGGCGGATTCGGCACGAACTCGATGCCGCGCTGCTCGGCGATCAGCGACGCATCGATGAAGAGGTGCTTGCGAGAGCCCAGCTCCACGATGGGTGTGGCCTTGGCGAGCTTGCCGAAGAGCAGCGGCGGACCGGCGTGTCGCGGCGGCGCCGCGGCACGTCCGACGGCGGTCGAGGAGAAGCTGCCCGGCGGGTCGAACGCGGCCTGGTAGACGCGGTCGTCGCTCACGCGCAGCTCGTCGATGCGTCCCGGCAGCGGACGCTCCCATCGCCCGTCGCGTCCCACGCTGAAGTACGCCTCGTCGCCGTGGGGCAGGGATTCGAGATGCGCCGGCTCGGGCAACGACTGGAGCTTGCCGTCGACGTAGTGACGCAGCTGACTCGCGGCTGCGCTGTACACGAAGGCGAGATGGCGCCAGCCCGAACCACTGCGCAGGGCGGCCGCATCGCTGGGAATCTGCACGGCACGGCCCGACGGCTGGTTCCACAGCTCGAAGCGGCTCCGGTCCGGAGCCAGCGCGAGCCGCGTGACCCGATCGTTCTCTCCGCGCGGGCCTTCGCCGATCTCGAGCAACACGCCACCGCCCTGCCCCGGCCCCGGCAGGAACCAGAGCTCCACGGTCCAGTCGAAGGCGCCGAGATTCAGGCGTGTGTCGGTCGCGTTGGCGAAGCCCGGCGAACGCAGATGCCTCTCCCCGCTCGTCAGCAGCGCGGCGAAGGTGGCGGTCGGCCACCACATCGGCTGGAGCGTGCGGCCCTCGGGAATCGGAATGGGGACGAGCCCGAAGAGCTGCGCGGACTCCGAGCCCGGCTGGATCGCCGAGCCGCTCATCACCAGGGGCTCCGGCGCGGCGGGCTCGAGGGCATTGCCGAAGCGACCGGGGGCGAGACGCGCACCGCGGCCCAGCGCCATCACGTAGCGGTGGGGGCCGCTGTCGTTCAAGATCGTCGACGGGTACGCCTGCGTCTGCTCGTCGAAGAGCCACGTCGCAACGACGCCGGCGCGGCAAGGCGTCGCGGCGAGCCACGCCAGCAGACATAGCGCGTAGCGAAGGCGCATCGCTCCCTACCATACTGGAGCGGCCGCGCGGGGTCCGCGCCGCCCCCCGGAAGAAGTTCGCCACCGCTGGGAAGCCGCTTCCCCTCTGCACGCGCGGTAGCGCGATCTTGCGTATGCGCAACTCCGCGGCAGCCCCCGGCCCAGCGTCGCGGGGCGCCCCGCGAATTCGGGCCGCACTGCGGTGTCTAAACGATCACGGCCCGGAGCTTGCAAGCTCTGAGGCTGCATCGTGCCGTCGGGCTCGGCCAGGAGAGTCGGATGCGGCTGCGACTGGGTACCTTCAACGTCTGGGGTCTGCCGAAGCCTTTCACGAGGCACGTCGAGCAACGGATCGAGACCCTCGCCACCCGGCTCCCCGACCTCGACCTCGACGTGCTCTTCGTCCAGGAGGCATGGACGAGCTGGGTCCGCGAAAGGCTGATCCGGTCGGCGTCGGAAGCCGGGTTCCACGTCAGCGCGCGCAGCGCCGACCCCCTGAGTGGCGGCTTGCTCCTGTTCTCCCGCCTGCCGATCCGCGAGCCCCGCTTCGAGCGCTTCCACTTCAGCGGCGATCCCGAGCGGGTCCTCGACGGGGAGTACCTCGGCGGCAAGGGCTTCCTGGTCGTGACACTCGACACTGCGGACGGTCCGATCTCCCTGGTGAACACCCATCTGATCGCCCACTACCGGCACGACCAGCCTCGGCTGGACAGCGCCGTGCGGACGGTCCAGCTGCTCCAGATCGTGCGGGCGGTTCGCGCGCTCGACGGCCCCGTCGTGATCGGCGGCGACTTCAACTGCCTGCGTAGTGATCCGGAGTACGCGGTCTTCGCGGGACTCACGGGATCCGTCGAAGTCGCCGACGGCCGCTCGGATCCCGCCACGATCTCGCGGAGCAACTTCTACAAGCAGCACCGCAAATCCGACCAGCGCATCGACTACCTGTTCGTCCGCTCGACTCCGGGAACGACCTGGAGCGCGGGCCCCGCGAAGCTGCTGTTCGCAGGCCCGATCCGCGTCGGGAGCCGGGATCGAGCGCTCTCGGACCATTTCGGCTTTGCCAGCGAGATCGAGATCTCCAGCCCGGCCGCGCTCGAGGCCTCTCGGGTCGCACCCGACTCCCATGCGCTCGAGCTCGCGGAAGGACTGCTCGAGATCGGCCGCGCCGGAATGCGTCGGCGCCAGCAAGACGAGATCCGGGATGCTGGAACCTGGCTGGCCGCCGCGGCGCTGGCCGTCGGCTGTCGCCGGCTTCCCGCGGTCGATCGACGCGCCTTCCTGCGCGGCACCGCCCAGGGTGTCGCGCTGCTCGCCCTGGCTCCCGCCGCCGGCTTCACGTCGCTCGCCCGGCTCGACACCACGCACAAGCTCGACGCCTTCGCCCACGCGGATGACACGCTGGCGGAGCTCAAGCGGCTCTGACCGGCGAGCGGACCCTGCCAACCTAGCCTCGACCTCGGCGGCACCAGACGGCGAATCAGTGAGCTTCGAACGGCGCCGAGATCGGCTCGGCGTGCGCGTCGCACGTCGACCCGTCGCGCGCCAGCGGCTCGAGCCCCGCGGCAATTTCGATCGTGCGCAGCACATTGCAGTGATCGATCGGCTGGTCGTAAGAGCCCGCCCGAACGTGTGCCCCAGCGAGAACGGTCGCGATGTGGTTCGGAAAGTAGGCTCGCGTCGGCATCCCGTTCGAATCGACGGGAACGGGCTTGCCCGCGCGGTCGACGAGCCGACCCTTGCCGTCTTTCAGCATCGTGTACGCGTCTTCGTCCCAGGTGACGATGAGCAGACCATTGTGCGACGCCGCCCAGCGTCGATACGGCTCGATGTGGCGAACCAGAAAATCGTCCATCGCCTTGACGCTCTCCGCGCTGTGCTGCGTGAGAATCTTGTTGCCGTGCTCGTCATGGAACTGGTTGGGGATGACGAACGCGACAGTCGGCAGCGTCGAAAAATCAGGCGATGTGGGGCTGGTCAGCGACGGAAACGCCGAGAAATCCCGGTTGACTGACGGCGGCAGCCCATGGTTCTGCGCGGTCGGATCGGCGCGAACCCAGTTCGACCATGGGTTGTGTTTGCGCACGTAGTCGATGCCGTGGTCGAGATCGACGTTCTTGACTGCCAAGGGGTCCGCTTGCGGGTGGCTCGGCGTGATCGCCAGCAAATCTTCCGAATAACCGGCGAAAGTCTTGCCGGCTCGAAGCAGCGCCGCCCCCAGGTTCGGCGTCGTCAGCGGCCGCGTATAGGTGCCATGGCCGTCGTCCGTCTGCGGCAACGGGTCGTCGGTACCGAGCTGAAAGATCGGATTGCCTTTGTAGACGAGAACGTGGTGTGTCGCGGGATCGACGAAGGCACTGATGGAACCGTCTGCGTTGAACAGAGCCCCTGCGCCGCGAGCGGACGGGTCAGCGGGAAGTGCGACGGGCATTTGCGTGGACGGATCGCGACCAGTGAGACCCTGGTGGATGTTCTTCGGATTGACGCCTTGTGCGCTTCCCGAAAATAGGAAGAGGTAGTTGGGTTGGCTGGGATGCTCGCGCCCGTGCGAATCGGTCATCAAGGCGCCGAGCGGCACCAGCACCTTGTTGAGATAGGGCGCGTTCTCGTTGCCTAGGATGAAGGAGGCATCGTCGTTCTCTTCGATGACGATGAGAATGTGGTCGTACTTCGGCACGGCATGTGCGGGACACGCTGCGGCGAGAGCCAGGACGCAGGCAAGCAAGAGGCCGGTCTTCCTCATGTTCCCTCACTCGCTGCGAATGCGAGCTGCTGCCGGCGGCGAAACCGGGCACGTCCGCATCGTGCGACCCAGATCGTCGCATGATCGGCGTGGTCGCGTTTTGGGAGTGCCCCCCCCTGCCTTGACGATAGACCGGCGCGAGGGCCAATCCACGCGCGCGGGGTCGCCCCTTTGGCCCCGGAGTGCGGCGCGCGTTTGCCCGGCACGCCCGCTTCGTGGCGGAGCAGCTCGGGGCACGCAATCCCCAAGCTGATTCTCCGCGTCTACGCGCACGCGCTAACGCTGGAAGGCGATGCTCTCAGATTCGGAGCGACCCGATAGAAGCTGCGAAGAGCGTTCGCGACGTCTCCATACGTCTCCGTACATTTCCGACGTCAGAGTCGACGCCCGCAAGCGCAAGCGCCGCCGAGCCAATTGCTCGGAGACGCTGTCGAATCCTGGAGCGGGAAACGGGATTCGAACCCGCGAGCCGCAGCTTGGGAAAGCGCCGGAAGCCCCTGAAGTGACGCGCGGTTGCGTCGCGGGGCTTGCGAGAGCAAGCAGCGAGCGGCACTGAGCGGCACCGGAGACGTCTCGGCGTCTCCAGACGTCTCCTACACTCCCTCGTCTTCGGTAGTTCGGGCCGCGGCAATCGACCGCGGGCGATCCCGCCGAGCCCCGGCAGCCCCGCCCCCACCCCTCGAACCGCCAGCCGGTTCACCCGGAGCCCGCCCGCGCAGCGACGCTCATCCGCCCCGAGCGTCGGCGTCGCGGCGACGAGCTACACACCCAGCGGTGTTTACTCCACGGTACTCGTCTGCCCGTGCTGCTTCTTCTGGCTCTTCTGCGTCTGCCCGGTAGCCTTCTCCTGGCTCTTCTGTTCCTGCTGCGCGGCCTTTTCCTGCTTCTTCTCCGCCTCCTTGGCCGCTTGCTGCTCCTTCTTCTTCCCCTGCTCGATGCCCTTGCGCACGTGCTCGATGGCCGTCTCCACCTGAACCAACGCCTCCTTCGCACCGCTGTCCTTCTTGCCAGCCGCCTCGAGATCGTTGCGCGCCGCCTGGAGATGCTCGAGCGCACTTTGCAGATTCGACGTATCCGCCAACGCCTGACCCGCCACGAAGCTCGCGCCGGCCATCGACAGAACCACGATCCTTCTCAGTCTGCGATTCACGGGGACACTCCATTGGGCACACCAGGCCCTGTGTCGAGATTCTCGACCAGCATAGGCGATCAAGCCAAAACGCCCCCGCTGCAAGCCAGCGAGGGCGTTCCGGAATCCTGGAGCGGGAAACGGGATTCGAACCCGCGACCCTCAGCTTGGGAAGCTGATGCTCTACCAACTGAGCTATTCCCGCGTTCCCGAAAGACTGGCACGCGGCCGCGGCGGGGGCAAGGCGGGCGCGCGGCGCAGGCGGCGCTTGCCAAAGCCGCGCGGATGACGCTCCAATGGGCCTCACACCATGGGCTCTATAGATAGGGAGCCCCACCGCCAGGAGTCAGGACATGCAGATCGAGATCGGCGGACAGGCAACGGGCCCGCTCCGCGGCATCACGGTGCTCGATCTCACGAGCGTCGTCTCGGGCCCGCTATGCACGCAGACGCTCGGCGATCTCGGGGCGGAGGTGATCAAGGTCGAGACGCCGCAGGGGGATACGTCGCGGCGGCTGGGCTTTCCGGGCAAGGCGGGGTTTGCGGCGTACTTCGCGCAGTTCAATCGCAACAAGCGCTCGCTCGCGCTCGATCTGAAGCACCCGGCGGCGCTCGAGGTGGTGCACCGGCTTGCGCGGCGGGCGGACGTGCTGCTCGAGAACTGGCGGCCGGACGTAGCCGGGCGTCTGGGGCTCGGCTGGGAGAAGCTCTCGGCGCAGAATCCGAAGCTGATCTACGTGTCGATCAATGGCTTCGGGCCCGAGGGGCCGTACAAGGACCAGCCCGCCTACGACACGGTGATCCAGGGCCTCACGGGCTTCATGCAGACGCAAGGCGACGCGAGCGCGCCGCGGCTGATTCAGTGCGTGGCGGCGGACAAGGCGACGGGACTCACGGCGGTGTATGCGACGCTGGCGGCGCTGTTTGCGCGCGATCGCGATGGCGGGCGCGGGCAGCGCATCGAAGTGCCGATGCTCGATTCGTTCGCCGCCTTCATGCTCCCCGACGTGATCGTCGATCGCACGTTCCTGCCCGAGCCGCCGGCCGCACCCCGCACGCGGCTGCCGGAGATCCACCGCACCTGGCGCACGGCGGACGGCTTCGTGGTGATGATGATCATCGAGGATCGCCAGTTCCAGGCGATCTGCCGAACGCTCGATCGCGAAGATCTGATCGACGACCCGCGCTGCACTAGCCTTCCCCAGCGCTTCGCACACATGGCGGAGCTGTTCGCGCTGCTCGAGAGCGAGCTGCTGCGCTGGAAGACGGCAGATCTGATCGAGCGCGCGCGACGCTTCGGTGCGCCGGTCGCGCCCGCGAACGGCCTCGACGATTTCCTCGCCGATGCGCAGGTGGCCGCGAACGGCACCGTCCTCGAGATCGAGGACGAGCGCCGCGGCCGCCTGCGTCTGCTTCAAAACCCCGTTCGTTTTTCCGAGACACCCACCCGCCTGCGCCGCCCTCCCCCGCAGCGGGGGGAACACACGGACGAGATCCTCCAGGAGCTCGGCTACACCGACACCGAGATATCCGATCTGCGGGCAGCCGGGGCGGCGGTCTGAAGGCTCTGCTCGCCCGGGCGTTCCAAATCCGCCCCACCCCGCTCCCACGTTTTAGCGGCCCTACATTCCGATTTCGCTCGCCGAAGGGCGTCCCGCCCGTTAAGGTTCCGCCAGACGGGGCAAGCTCTCTCGGACGCCACGCGAGCGCGGCGTCGATCGATCAACCTTTTTGGAGGAGTCTTCATGCTGCGAAAAGCACTGTTCATCTTCGCCCTCACGGGCCTCGCATGCGGTAGCCATGAGACGAAATCCGGCGCCACGGCCGGCGGCATGGGCGCAGTCCAGACCGAGACGCCGCCGGTATCCGCGGTGCAGCCGCCGAGCGGAGCCGCGGCGCCGACGCTGGAAGTCACCACCTGCCTCGATCTGGTGAGCGGCGGGAAGTACGCCGAGGCGGTGGAGATCTGTCAGACCGCCGCGACCCAGGATCCGAGCAACACCGACGTGGCCACCGCGCTGGCGAAGGCAACCGGTGCCGCCGCGGCCCAGGGCGCTGCCGGCGCAGCAACGGCAGCGGCGGGCGGCGCGGCTGCAGACGCTGCCCAGGCAACCGGCGCAGCGACCGATTCGGCCGCCGCAACCGCCCAGGGCGACGAGGGCGAAGACAAGGAAGCGGACTAACCGAGATGTCGCACGTTCGAGTAGTACGGGCCCGCGCACACGCGCGGGCCCGTTTCGCCAGCCTGATGCTCGCAACCGGCGTGCTCTTCGCCGGCTGCGGCGAGAGCGAAGAAGCCAAGATCGCCAAGCTCACCGAGGAGCTCGGCAAGCTGCGCCAATCCGTGGTGGAGACGCGAGCCGCGGTGGCAGAGCGCGAAGCCGCGGCGAAGACCGCGAACGATGCGCTCGCCAAGTCGCGCGGCGAGCTGCGCGACAGCGAGGCCCGGATCGCGACGATCGAGAAGCAGCTCGGCGAGCACGCCACCGACCCTGTGCTGTTCCGGATGGTGCAGAAGCAGCTGCTCGAGGATGACGATCTCGAGGACGTCGCGATCTCGGCGAGCGTGCAGCGCGGCGTCGTGACGCTGGCGGGTATCGTGAGCAACCAGAAGCTGCGCGAGCGCGCCGTGAAGATCGCCGAGTCCGTGCCGGGCGTCGTCTCGGTGCAGGACCGGATCCAGGTCGCTCCTGCCGAGGCGAGCGGTGATTGAACTTCGCTCGCCCGCGGAAGGTTCGACGACTTCGCTCGTCTAGGGCTCGTTCTGGGACTTCGCTCGCCTACGGCTCGCTGCGCGTGGACCGGCTCGTTGAGCTGCTCGCTCGCCTACGGCTCGCTGCGCGTGGACTTGCCCGCTTGCACTAGTCTTCGAGCAGCTCGATCAGCAGGTCGTCGCCGCTCTCGTCCGCGTGCTGTTTGGGCGGCGCCTTGCGCGGTGGGCGCGGGCGCGCTGGGCCAGCGTAGCTGGGCGGCAGCACGGGATCGCTGGTCTCGAACACGGCCTCGAGCTCTGAATCGAGATCGCCGAGCGAATCGTCGATCGGATCGATGATCTCGAGCTCCGCCCGGCGCGAGCGCACTTCGCTCCCGCGGGCCACGCCGAAATCGAAGGTCTCCTCCGCCGCAGCGCCTGCCGGGAAGCTCACCTGGCGCGCGCCGCGTTCGGGGGCCGGCGCGGGAGCCAGCGCCTGCGCCAGCCGCGGCGCCGGCGCCGGCGACGCGGCAGCGCCCGCAGCCGGCACCTCCGCCACGCCCAGATCCTTGCAGGCGCGCTCGACATCCGTGCGTGTCATCTTCGGGCGCCCGCACAGGAAGGCCTCGAACAGCGCGTTGTCGGCCAGCGTGTTCATGCGGCCGGGCAGCCCCCCGCCCAGCGCGTGGAGCGCGCCAACGGCGCCGGGCTCGAGGATGGCCGGGTTGCCCCCGGCGACGTCGATCCGGTGGGCCAGGTAGGCGGCCGCGCCAGTCGGATCGAGCGCCTCGAGCCGCACCTTCACGTCGACCCGGTGGCTGAGCGACGGATCGTTCGCGAGCGCCTGCTCGAGGCTCGGCGCGCCGGTCAGCACCAGCGAGAGGAGGCGTCGGTCCTCGTACTCGAGCTTCAGCAGCCCGCAGACCTCGGCGAGCGTCGTGTGCGTCGCGAGCGCCTGCGCATCGTCGATGATCAACACCGCGTGGCGGCCATCCTCGCGGATGATCGCGAGCTTCTCGTAGATCTGGGCGAGCAGACCCTCGCGCTCGGGCGCGGGCTCTTCGATCCCGAGCTGCGCCGCGAAGCGGCCCAGCATCCAGCTCGCATCGGCGGCGCCATGCAGCACGACGAGCATGCTCGCGTCGAAGACTTCCTCCTCGAGGCTCTCGAGCAGCCGGCGCACCACCATGGTCTTGCCGGCCCCGACGTCGCCCACCAGCACGAGCAGACCCTTGGCCTGGCGCAGGCCGCGCTCGAGTCGGCGCAACGCGTCGCGGTTGGCGTGCGTCTCGAAGAAGGTCTCGAGGCGCGGCTCATTGCGGAACGGATCCTCGGCGAGCCCGAAGTGTTGGAGATGCTCCACGGCGACTCCTCAGACGAAAGAAATCTTCTTCTTGCGCGCCGGCTTCGCGGCCGGTGCGCGGGGGGTCTTGGCGGCGGGGCGCGGCGCAGGCTCGGGCGCCACGGGCTCGCCGTCGAGCGGCGCATCGAGCACGCCCTGCTCGGCGTCCTCGTCGTTGGCCTCGGCGATCACGTCGTCGAAGTTTTCCTGCGCGGGCGCTGCGGCTGCGCCCGCCTCCGCGTCCTCGCTCATCAGGTCGTCGAACGATTCGAAGCCCACGCCGGCCGCGGCCTCCGGCGCCTCGGGCTTGCTCTCGTCGTCGACGGTCTCGAGGCGCTCCTCGACGTCGCAGAACGTGGGATCGATGGCGGCGACCGCTTCGAAGGCGCTGCGCGCGCGCACGCGATCGCCGAGCGCCTGGAAGGCGCGGCCGAGCTCGAAGCGCACGGCGAGCTTCTGCTCCGGCGTCGCGTTCTTGGCCGCGAGCGCCTCTTCGAAGTGTTGCACGGCGGCGGCGGCCGAGCCCTGCTCGAGCGTGCAGAGTCCCATCATGTGCAGGCAATCGATGCGGCGCGCGTCGTTTCCCATCGCGGCGCGGAACTCCGAGATGGCGTCGCCGAGCAGGCCCATTTCGCGGTAGGCGATGCCCAGGTCGTAGTGGGCCTCGTGGTCGCCCTCGGAGAGCATGCGGCTGACGCCCTTCTTGAACTCGCCGAAGACCGCCGCGAAGCCGTCGTCGGAGCCGCTCGCTCCGCTGCCGGAAGCGCCGTCGCGATCCTCGCCGAAGACCTCGGAGAGCTCCGCCGCGAGATCGAAGTTCGCGTCGTCGCCGCCCGGCAGCGGCGCCGTGGGTGCGCTCGCGCCGAGGTCCGAGGCGGTATCGGCATCGGGATCGAGCGCCTCCTCGGGCTCGGAGACCTCGACCACCGGCGCAGGGGCCTTGGCCAGCGGCTGGGGCTTGGGGCTCGCAGCGATCGGCTGAGACTTGGCGCTGGCGGCGATCGGCTGGGGCTTCGCGCTCGCGACGACCGGCTCGACCTCGTCCTCGGTCGAGGCGTCGGCCGCGGCGGCCGCCACCGACTCGGGCTCCGCCGCCTCGGACTCCTCTTCCGGCTCGTCTTCGATCTCGATCTCGAGATCGCTCCCCGAGCCGAGATCGCTCGCCACCGGCGCCGCAGCGGCGCCGTCCGAATCCTCGTTCCAATCCGCGAGATCGCTGCCGATCGAGGGATCGGATGCGGCCTCGGGCTCGTCGGCTTCCACGCTCCCCGCCGCGAAGCCGCCGCCGGTCGCACCCGGATCGGCGCCGCGCGCGGCCGCGATCTCGCCGAGCCGCACCAGCGCCAGCGGGTGATTCGGCGCCTGCGCCACCACGCGCTGGTAGATTGCCTCCGCTTCGCCGTGTAGCCCCTGCTGGTAGTAGAAATCCGCCTCTTCCAGATCCTCGCTGATCTGCTGCGACGCCGAGGCGCTGGCGCTCGCACCGGCCGCTGCGGCCGGGCGCGGCGCTGCCGGCGCGGCCGCCACGGCGCCCGGGCGCGCCGCCGGCGCCATGGGCCGCTGCGAGTGCGCGGTCTGCGCCGCCGGGTCTACCTCGTCCACGTCGATCGACGCTTCGTCGACGTCGATCTCGATGTCGCCGAGCTCGAACTCCCGCTCCCCCGAGACTTCACTCGCGTCCGTCTCGGGCAGCTCGACCTCGATTTCGTCTGCATCCGGCTCGCTGAGCTCGAGGTCGATCTCGCCCTCCCCGCTCGGCTCGGGCAGCCACTCGCTCACCTGGGCGGCGGCGGATTCGTCGAGCGCGGCGATGCGATCGCGCAGCACCTCGAGCGCCGCGGTGTCACGCTCCTCGCGGGCCAGCTCGGCCGCGCGCAGCCAGGCCTCGACCGCCTCCTGCGGCTCGCGAGCGTCCGCGTGCGCATCGCCAAGTTTTTCCAACGCCGCGCGGTGGCGCGGGTCCTGCACCAGGATCGCGTGCAGGTTCTCGATCGCCTGCGCGCGCTTTCCGTAGCGCAGGTAGACGCTCGCCTCGGCGAACAGCTGCTCGGGGTCACCTTCGGGTGTCGGCTCCGGGTCGGGCTCCGGCTCCGCGCGACGGCCTGCCTGGGCCCGCGGCTCGAGCACTGTCTCCTCGGCGACGCCGCGTCGCGTCGCCTTCGTTGCGGGCGCCGGCTTGGGCGAAGGCGAAGCCTTCGTCGCGGGCGCCGGCTTCGCAGGCTCCTCGAGCAGGTCTTCGCCGAGACCATCATCGAGGAACTCGTCGTCGACCAACGAGCCTTCGTCGGCGAGCGTCGCTTCGCGATCGAGCAGCATCTCGCCACCCGCTGCGACGCCGGCGCTGACCGAGAGCGCGTCGGGCGGGGCGAAGCGTTGGAGGATCTGCCGCGCATTCTCCTCGTCGCCGCGCCGCCGGTAGAGATCCGCGAGCCGGCGATAGACGTCCTTGAGCGCGTCCTCGCGCTGCTGCGAACGGTAGACGTCGGCGAGCAGCTCGTAGTATTCGGTCTCCGCGGAGTTCGCGTCGAGCAGGCGCTTCGCATACGGCTCGGCGCGCTCGCCGAGGCCGCGCGCGAGCAGGTTCTGCGCGAACATCTTCACCGTCGCCGTGCGGTCGGGCTCGAGCTCGAGGATGCGCTCGAGCACGGTGCCCACCGCCTCCGTCACACCCTGGCGTTGCAGCTCGGCGGCGACCTCTTCGTACTCGTCGATCGCCTCCGCGAAGAGCTTCTCCTGGCGCAGCAGGTCCGCGACCTTCAGCCGGCTGGCGGTGTTGGTCGGATCGAGTGTCGCCATCTTGCGTAGCAGGCCGAGCGCTTCCTTCTTCTTGCCCTGGCGGTGGAAGCCGTCCGCGGCCGTCTGCAACGCCGAGATGGCCTCGGCCGTGAGGCCCATGCGCTGGTAGAGCTCGGCGAGCGGCTCGAAGGAGTCGAAGCGGTCGGGCGCGAGGTTCTGGATCTGCTTGAAGACGGCGACGGCGCGGGCGTCGAAGCCTTCCTTCATGTACTGGTCGGCGACCTTGGTGTAGGCCGAGATCGCCTCTTCGACCTGACCCCAACGCCGGTAGGCGTCACCGATCTCGAGGCGCAGCTTGGCGTCCTTCGGATCGAGGCGCAGGAGCTGCTCGTATTCCTTGAGCGCCCGGTCCTTCGCGCCTTTTTGCGCGTACTTGCGGGCCGCTTCCAGGATCTTGCGCTTGTTCGCGGCCAACCGGCGCCTCTAGGGATGAGCAATTGATGGGGGAAATCCCCCTGCGCATGTATCTATCGGCCGGCGACGGGCTCTCTTGAGAATCCCGAGGGGATAGGGGCTTCCAGCCCCGAGGCATACCAGGCGGCACGCTCCCGAGCCCAGGCGAGCTCGTCCGGCGTGAGCGTCGCGGGCTCGAAACGCGCTCCGAGCACCGACGCGAACCCGCCGATCAGGGCCTCCCGCACCGTCTCGGCCGCGAACGCGAAGCCCAGCTCGGCGAGGCTGGTGGCGGCGCCCAGCTCGAGGCCCGCCGCGGCGCGGGCTCGGGCGGAGTCGGGAGCCAGGCGCAGGGAGCCGTGCTGGAGCACTCCTTCCCCTGTGCGGCGCTGCGCACTGCCGGCGAGCTTGCGCCCGGCCACGCACAGCTCATCGGTGGCGAGCGACTGGAAGCAATCGAACTCGCCCGCCTGCGGCCCGGGCGCCCCCGCCCCACCGCGCTCGCTGGCGATGCCGAGCGCGCAGAGGCCCTGCCGCAGGGCCTCCCCGACCAGCGCGTAGGTGGCGTGGAGGCCGGCCGGTAGCGCCGAGGCGGGCCCTGCCACGGCATAGGTCAAATCGGCGCCGTGCAGCACGGCCCGGCCGCCGGTGGCGCGCCGCACGACGCCGACGCCGGCTTCCCGGCACACGGCGAGGCGCGCGGGCGCGAGCGGCTGGGAGAGGCCGAGCGAGAGCCAGGCTCCATCCCAGCTGTAGAAACGCAGCGTCGGCGCAGCGCCGCTGCGCGCCGAGCGCAGCAGCGCGTCGTCGACCGCCATGTTCCAGGGACCGGCGCCGGGACCGTCGAGCAGCAGGCGCCAGCGCACCGACACGGCGCGCTAGCGCTGCGCGCGCTCGACGTGATCGAGCAGCGCGTGCAGCCCCAGGCGGTAGCCCAGGGCGCCGAAGCCCGTAATCACCCCCACGGCGATTCCTGACACATAGGAGTGTTCACGGAACTCCTCGCGCGCGAAGATGTTGGAGAGATGCACCTCGACCACGGGCAGCGCCGACGCCGAGAGCGCATCGCGCAGCGACACGCTCGTGTGCGTGAGCCCGCCGGGGTTGATCAGGATGCCATCGGCCCACGAGATCGCTTCGTGGATGCGGTCGATCACCGCGCCCTCGTGGTTCGATTGGAAGCACTCGACCTCGGCGTCCCACTCCTTGGCGGCCGCGGCGAGCCCTTCGTTGATCTCGTCGAGCGTCGTGGTGCCGTAGGTCTCGGGCTCGCGGCTGCCGAGCAGGTTCAGGTTCGGACCGTGCACCACGAGAATGCGTCGCAGCTCGGGCATGGCCGTGACTCCTGCGTTGGGGGCAGAGGCCGGGGACGTCGAATCAGCCGATCAAGAATCACCGGATCAAGACTGAGCGCCTCACAGCTCCTGGCGAATCGCGTGCAGCTGCTTGCGCATGAGATAGCGCGCCTTGCCCAGGTTGCCATCCGGCGAGAGGATCACCACCAGGAAGGTCTCGGCATCGACGCTGCGGAAGATCAGGGTGAAGCGGGCCAGTACGATCACGGTCTCGTGCATCGCGCCGGCCGACATCGCATCCGAGGCCTTGCGGATCTCGTCGAGGATGCGGCCGAACTCGACGCCAGCGTTGCCGATCTCCTCCCCGAGGCCGCCTTCCCAGGCGTCTTCGGCGATCACCTCTTCGATGGGTACGCCGTCGTTGCCCATCAGCGCGGCGCCGATCACCCCGTTACAGCCTTCGACGATCTCGTGGAGCATGGCTGCGAAGGTCATCTCAGGCCTCCTTCCGAAGGTTGACGAGCCAGCGCTCGAGCTCGCTCACGAGCTGGCGCCGGCGATCCGCGGCGCTCGGGGCGGCCGGCGCCGTGCGCGAGCGCTCGATCCGGCTGCGGATGCGCGCCGCACCCTCGCGATCGCCCTGGCGCTCGAGCAGCTCCGCCATCGTGCGCGTCGCGAACACCGAATCCGAGCCCGGCGGCGAGATCTCGTCCGTCGGACCCAGCTCGGCCTCGCGCAGCGCCTGCTCGGCCACACGGTCCGCATCGATCAGCTGGTCGGCTTCCGGCTCGGCGTTCTCGAACGCCGCGTCGAACTCCTGCTCGGAGAGCTCCGTCGGAAACTCCGCCCCCGCGCTGAGCGCGCGCTCGAGCTCCGCGCGCGCGGCATTGCCGCGGCGCTGATCGAGCAACGCGAGCGCCAGCACCACGCGCAGGCGCAGCGCACGCGGCTCGCGCTCGAGGCCGAGCCGGGCGACGCGTTCCGCCTCCGCGGCGCGTCCTGCGCGGCGGTGCGATTCGGCGAGCGCATAGGCATCGGTCGCCGCCACCGCTGCGTGGCGCGCGCTCGGTGCCTGCTCGGAGCGCGGTGTCACCCTCGACCTCCCTGGGAACGCGGCCGTCCGGGCGAGCCCGGCAGGATCTCGGCAGCGGTCAACGGGACCGCTTCGGCCCGGCCGATCCCGCGCAGCACAATGTAATGGATGCGCGCGTCCCGCCTCTTCTTATCGACCTTCAGAGCCGCGAGATAAGCGCTTCGCGGGCGTTTCGGGAGCTCGGTCGGGAGGCCCAGCCGCTCGAGCAGGGCGCACAGGCGCGCCGCCGTGCCCGCCGGCGCGCAGCCGAGCTGCTCCGAGCGGCGCGCCGCGAAGGCCATGCCCATGCTCACGGCCTCGCCGTGCAGCACCTTGCGATAGCCCGTGAGCGCCTCGACGGCGTGCGCCAGGGTGTGCCCGAAGTTGAGCAGCATGCGCAGCCCCTCCTCGCGCTCGTCCCGGCTCACCACCTCGGCCTTGATGGCGCAGGCCCGCTCGAGCGCCGGCAGCAGCGCCGCGTCGTCCAGCGCCAGCAGGCGCTCGGCATCGCGCTCGAGCTCGCCAAAGAAACCGGCATCCCGGATTGCCGCCGCCTTCACCACCTCGGCGAGCCCGGCGGCGCGCTCGCGCATCGGCAGCGTGCGCAGGGTCGCGACGTCGATCCACACCAGGCGCGGCTGGTGGAAGGCGCCGACCAGGTTCTTGCCCTGCGGCAGGTTGACGGCGACCTTGCCCCCGATGCTCGCGTCGACCATCGCCAGCACCGTGGTCGGCACCTGCACGAAGGAGACGCCGCGCAGATAGGTGGCGGCGACGAAGCCCGAGAGATCGCCCACCGCCCCGCCGCCGAGCGCCACCACGACACTGCCGCGATCGGCGTTGCAGGCGAGCAGCCGCTCATACAGGCGTGAGGCCTGGCGCAGGGTCTTGGCTGCGTCGCCGTCCGGTACGTCGATCCTCGTCGTGCGCAGCCCGGCCTGGCGCAGCGAGCGCAGCAGCGTGCCGGCATAGCGCCGCCCGACGGCCGGCACGCAGACCACGGCCGCGTGGGTCGCCTTCGTGTGACGGGCGATCGCGTCGCCTGCCGCCGCGAGCGTCCCCGCGCCGAGGTGGATCGGATAGCTGCGCTCGCCGAGAAAGACCTCGACCGTGCGCGGCTGCAGCGCCGGCGTCATCCGGCCTCCCTTTCGATCCGCTTCGCCAGCTGCTCGACGAGCGCCTCGACGGGCTGGTCGTCGGTATCGATCACGATCGCTGCGGATTCGTAGGCGTCGCGGCGCTCCGCGAGCAGCGAGGCCAACCGGGCCTTCTGCGCTGCGGGATCGAGATCGCGCAGCAGCGGCCGGCTGTCCGCGTCTCCCACGCGCGCGAGCAAGGTCTCGGGGCGCGCGCGCAGATAGATCACGATGCCGGCGCCCGCCAGGCGTTCCCGCGCGCCGGGCTGTGCGATCGCCCCGCCCCCGAGCGCCACCACTGCCGCCTCCCCGCAACATGCCTCGATCGCCGCGCGCTCGTGGCGGCGGAAGGCGGGCTCGCCGTCACGCTCGAAGATCTCCGCCACGCGTCTGCCCACGGAGCGCTCCACTTCGGCATCCGTATCGATGAAGCGCCGTCCGAGTCGGCGGGCGAGCTGCGGGCCGATGCTGGATTTGCCTGCGCCCATCATCCCGACGAGCCACACGGTCCGGGTCCCCGTCACGCGCGGCAGTATAGACGACGCGGGGGAGCCGAAGCTCCCCCGCGCCCATCGAACGGACTTTGCGGAATCTTTCGAAGCGGGTCAGCTCGCGACCGCCGGCCCCACCACGATGCGCGGTGTGATGAAGATCAGCAGCTCCTTGCGGTGGTCTCCGACCGAATCGCTGCGGAACAGCGCGCCGAGCAGCGGGATCGAGTGCAGGTAGGGCACCCGCGACTGCTTGTCCGAGGTGTCGACCACGTAGATGCCGCCGATCACCAGCGTCTGGCCATCCTTCACGAGCGTCTCGGTGTCGACCTGGTTCTTGCGGATCGCGGGCGAGCCCGTCAGCGTGACGATGCTGTCGTCCGGAGCGTTCCGGCTCACCTTCACCTTCATGATGATGCTGCGATCGGCCGTGATGTGCGGCGTCACGTTCAGCGAGAGCACCGCGTCGACGAACTCGAGCTGGGCATCCCCGTTCTCGAACGTCTGGAACGGAATCGACACGCCTTGTTCGATCTTCGCCGGGCTGTTGTCGAGGGTGACCAGGCGCGGGCTCGAGATCACCTTGCCGTCGCCGTTGGACTCGGCCGCCTGCAACGTCAGGTTCAGGTTGATCCTGTCGTCCCAGATCGACGAGGCGAGGCTGTACAGCCCGTTGATCCCGCCGACCGGGTTCGTGAACACGCCGCGGTTGCCGAGCGCGAAGTCGTTGTTGCCCATCTCGTTGCCCGTGAGCGGCAGCGGGTTGCCGACGCCCCACACCACGCCGAACTCGCGCGTGAAGTCGAGCGTCGCTTCGACGATCTTCGACTCGATCATCACCTGCGGCGTCTGCGTGTCGATCGCCTTGATCAGCGCCGTGGCCTCGTCGATCACCGCGGCGATGTCCTTGATGATCAGCGTGTTCGTGCGCTTGTCGATGTTCACGGTTCCGCGCGCCGAGAGCAGCCGCTGGACCATCGACGACACGTCGTTGACCTTCGCGTAGTTCACGGGCTGGAGCTTCACGACCAGGTCTTCGAGCTTCTCCTTGGCGCGGCGCTCCTGCAGACGCGCCTCCTCTTCCTTGGAGAGCACGTCGGCGGCCGCGATGCGCAGCACGTTGCCCACGCGCATGAAGCCCAGACCCTTCGTCAGCAGGATCACGTCGAGGGCCTGGTCCCAGGGCACGTCGATCAGTCGGATCGTGACCTTGCCCTTCACCTCGTCGCCGGCGATCACGTTGAGGTCCGAGACCTCGGCGATCAGGCGCAGCACGTCGGCGATCTCGACGTCCTTGAAGTCGAGCGAGATGCGGCGGCCCGCGTACTGCTTGCCGTCGATCAGGCCGCCTTCCTGGAGCACGGAGATCGCGGCCGGCGGCTCGAGCGAGGCTGGACCGGACTGGCCCTTTGCGGCCCGACCGGCAGCGGCCGGCGCCGGCACGTGCGGAAGCTTCGAGTCCTCGGCGGCGATTGCGCCGGGCTCAGCCGCGCCGCCCGCGGGCAGCGTGCCGACCTCGGTCGTGGCAGCCGCGGCACCGTGCTCGAGCATCGGCGGCGCAGCGGCCACCGCGCCCGTGCGCGGGAAGTCCATCACCAGCAGGGCCCCGCGGCGCGTGATCTCGGGCTTGAGGCCCGCGGCGCGCTTCACCACCACGCGCACCTCGGAGGTCTTGCTCTCCGGCTGCGCGAAGGCGGTCACGAGCGAGACCGGTCCACCCGCCTCGGGCGTGATGCGCACGGCCGCTTCCGGGTCGATCGCAGCGTGATCGAACGAGAGCACGAGCGTCTCGGGATCGGGCTCGTAGACGACGTAGTCGATCGGGCGCTCGCCGAGCACGACGATGCGGTCGCGCTGGTCCTGCGCGTCGAACTCGACGCCGTAGATCGTGACGAGCCCGCCCGCGCTCGCCGCGGCCGGCGCCTTCGCGCCACCGGGCGCAGCCGACGCGTCGGGTGCGGCCGGCGCCGCGTCCGACGGCGCGCTCGCCGCCAGCATCGGAGCCGGAGCAGACGTCGCGCTCGAAACCGCCTGGTCGAGGTCGGCGCCCTGGCCGAGCGCCACCACGAGGCCATCCGCCGACGGGACGACGCGCCGGTTCTCGAAGGCGTTCGCGGCCGTACCGGCATCGATCACGACGCGCACGGTCTTGTCGTGGTGACCCACGCGCACCCGCGCCACCATCGGCGATCCGACGTCGATCGCGTTCTTCTTCACGGCGCTCTCGAGGCCCTTCAGATCGATCACGAGCCGGTTCGGGCCCGTGAGCGCAAAGGTCTCCGCGCTCGGCAGGCTGCCGTTCGCCCGCAAATGCAGCATCGTGCCTTCGGCGGTCTTCTCGACGTCGATCGCGAGCAGCTTCGTTGCGGGAGCGCTCGCCACCGCCGGCGTCTCCATCGGCATCGGCGCGGACTCGTCCGCGGCCGGCGCGGTCGTGTCGGCCGACGCCGTCGACTCGCCTGACGCGCTCGGCGCGGCCATCGGCGTCATCGCCGCCGCAGCCCACGGATCATCGGTCGCGGCCGTCGCGCCCCTCTCTTCGCCCTCGGGCGAAGTCGCGGCCAGCGAGGGATCGCCATCGATCCGGATCACGAGACCGTCTTCGCCGGCTTCCGCCTTGAACTGCGAGGGTCCGGTGAGCGAGATCTCGACCCGCGTCATCGCATCGCCGGTTCCCGTCGAGAACGGCGCCATCGAGACTTCTTCGACCAGGCCGTCGTAGACGGCGACCGGGTCGCGGAGCGAGCTCGGCGCCACCGAAGCGAGATCGATGATCACGCGATCGGGGTCTTGCTGCGCGAAGGCGGTGTACACCGCCTTTTCGAGCCCGAGCAGGGTGACCACGGTCGTGGTGCCCTCCTTCGCGACTCGAACGTCGGCAAGCGACGTCGCTCCGCCTTCATCCGGCTTGTTCATCCCGCTCGACGCTGCGCAGCCGACGATGAAGGCCATCGTCAGCCCCGTGCAGGCCAGAGCCCAAACGCCGCCGAGGCGACCCGCCATGGATCCCCGCATCGAACTCACCCCCCTTCGCTCCGACGAATCCGCAATTCGATGTCCTTGGTCGCTTCCTGCCCCATCAGATCGACGTAGGTCTCTTTCACGATCACCACGCTGTCGTCGATCTTGATGATGCGACCGTCGTTCTTGCCCACACGGGCGCCTTCGCTCACGATGAAGCCCTTCCCGGACGGATCCTGGATCAGGGCCCTGGCGTTGCCGACGTTCCAGACCACACCCACCACCGAGAGCTGACTCACGTCGAACTCTTCGAGCGGGCCGCGAACCTCGGCCTCCGCCAGCTTCTCGCGCTCCCATTCGTAGGAGCGGAACGGATCGCGCAAGCCGGTCGGGTCGTAGGTGAAGCCCGCTTCCACGATCGTGCCGGAGGCCGGCTCGGACACCCCGGTCACCACCGGTGCGGCCTTCGGCGCTGCGTGCGCGACCTTGTCGACCTTCTTCTTCTTGAGACGCGCCATCAGCTCGGAGCGCTCTTTGTCGAACTCGGCCTTGCTCGCCTCGATCTTCGCTTCATCCTTGCAGCCGACGACGGCCAGCAGGACGATCACCATCGCTTTGGCAACGAACCTCATGACCCCCCCGCCCCTCGCCGAGCCGGCGCCCCGCTCAAGCCTTCTTCTCGTCGTCGCCCACGAACCGGAACGTGGTGAGCGTCCCCGTGACCTTGAGCCGCGTCGATTCCTGCGACTCCTTCGACACCCTCACCGTCATCGAACCCATGTTCACGATCCGGGGCAGGTCCGACATCAGGTCGAAGAAGCGCCCGATGTTGTGGTACTCGCCCTCGATCTCGATCGTGATCGGCACTTCCGCGTAGAAATCGTGAGGCACTTCTTCGAGGCGCTTGAACGATTTGATCTCGATCCCCGACTTCTTGCCCAGATTGCTGATGTCGGTGAGCAGGACCTCGAGCTCCTTCTCGTTCGGGAGCTGGCGCAGGACCTTCGAGAGCTTGAGCTCGAGGTTCGCGATCTCTTCTTCGAACGCGGCGAGGTTCGCGGCGACCGAGCGCACCTCGGAGAGCTTGCGCTGGAGCTCGAGCTCGTTCGCGCGCAGGCCCTCGAGCTTCTCGCTCATGGCCGCGTAGACGAGGAAGTAGTATCCGGCGACGACGAGCGCGGCGATGCCGAAGATGATCGCTGCCCGCGCCGTTTGCGGGAGCTTCGCGATCGAATCGAGCCGGGCCTGGAGCTGCGGTGATACTTCCATGGGGCTCCTCCCCTCACCCGGCCTTCGCCGCCGCTGGAGGCGGCGTCGCCGGACCGACCGGTGCCGCAGGAGCCGCAGCCGCGTCGGGGTTCACGATCTGCGCCCGGATGGCGAACTTCACCACCTTGAGTCCGTCTCGGCCGTCCACGATCTGGGTGCTGTCGAGATCGACCTGGGCGAAATACTTCGAGTCGCCGAGACCGCGCAGGAACTTGGCCACCAGCTCGTTGTCGAGGCTGCGCCCTTCCATGCGGATCTCGCCGCCCTTCGAATCGACGCCCGTCAGCCACAGGCGCTCCGGCGTGCGCGAAGCGAGCTCCGCCAGCACGTGCACCGGACCGCTGCGGGCCTTGTCGAGGCCGTCGATCACGTCGATCTTCTTCTCCAGTCGCGCCTTCTTGATCTTGAATGCCGCGACCTGGTCGAGCTGCGGCTTGAACTGCTTGATGTCGTTCTGCATCTGCATCACGCGGACCTCGGACATCGAGATTTCGTCCGCGACCCGCGAGTGCCAGAAGCCGATCGCGCCCGTCGTGAGCAGCAGCACGAACATCAGCTGCATCAGCTGCTGGCGGATGTCCGCCTTGCGCCGCGCTTCTCGGACCGGAAGTAGGTTGATTTCGAGCATCAGGAGTCCATCCGCCGCAGGGCGAGCCCGACACCGACGCCCAGCGCCGGCGCGACCTCGTCGAGATAGTTCGCTTCGAACTTCGAGCTCGGGAGCATGCGCGCCAGCGGGTCCATGATCTCGACCTTCCCGCCATTGCGCGCCTGGAACGCCGCCTGCAACCCGGCCACGCTCGCGCCGCCGCCGCACAGCACGATGCGCTCGATCCGGCTGTCAGCGCTGGTCGCGGAGAAGAAGTCGAGCGAGCGGCTGATCTCCCCGATCACCGTCTCGGTGACGGTGCGCATCGCCTGCTCGACCTCCTGCGGCACGACCTCCTGGCTGTTCTCCGAGCGCCGCCCGCCGAGCTTGATGCGCTCGGCCTCCTCGAAGCTGATCGACAGCGCCTTCTGGATCTCCTCGGTGTACTGGTTGCCCGCCGTGGTGATGTCGCGCGTGAAGGCGGGCGCCCCGTTCGAGATGATGTTGATGTTCACGACCTGCGCCCCGATGTTGACCAGCGCCACCACTTCGTCGGGCCGCACGTCGTAATTGGCTTCGAAGGCGTTCTCCACCGCGAAGGCCGCGACGTCGATCGCGGCCGGGATCAGGCCCGCCTCGCGGATCACCTGGACGTAGTCGTCGACCAGGTCCTTCTTCGCGGCGACCAGCAGGACTTCCATCTGGCCCTCGCCGCCCGACCCGTTCAGGATCTGGAAGTCGAGATTCACCTCGTTCACGTCGAACGGGATGTACTGCTCGGCTTCCCAGCGGATCTGCTCGTCGAGC
This sequence comes from uncultured delta proteobacterium, assembly GCA_963785985.1. Classification (GTDB taxonomy): domain Bacteria; phylum Myxococcota_A; class UBA9160; order UBA9160; family SMWR01; genus DATBRV01. The sequence continues at coordinate 249,505 of CAWAXD010000012.1, forward strand.
TCGTCCCGGGTCATCGCCGGCAGGCTCACCTTCTTCACGATCACCGAATGTCCGCTCACGGCGGCCGCGACGTTCTTGGTGCGGATCTTCGCCTTCTCGATCGCCTCGCGAATGCCTTCCACGATGGCGCTCGAGTTGAGGAAGGCGCCCTGCACGATCGCCTCGGCGGGCATCGACGCGACGCCCAGGTGCGTGAGCTCGAACTCCTTGCTTCGGCCGCGGCGCGACAGCTCGACGGCCTTGACCGACGAGGAGCCGATGTCGAGACCGACAACCGACTTCGATCCGAATGAGAAGCTGGGAAGCGCGAACCGCACTTGTGTCTGCCTCCGCTGCGTTCTAGGGACGGCCGCTGTCGGGCTGCGCGGCTTGCTGGCTCTCGCGCTCCGACATGGGACCGAACACCTGATCCTTGTCGGTGATCCGGAGCGAAAGCGCGAGCAGGATCTTGCGTTTGGTGTCGAGACGGCACGGTCGCCCGGCCTCGACCCGGTCGATCGTGAGCGTCGAGAGTCCCGACTTCCGCGCCAGCTCCGCCTTGCTGAGCATCAGCGCTTCGCGGAACTTCTGGACGTTGTTGCTCGCCACCCTGCCCCCTCCGGCGTGCTGCCCCAGAGCAGGGGCCGCGCACGTCACGGTCTTCGCGGGTATCGGTGAGTGGTTACGCGGACTTGAGAACCAGCGAAGCCGCTTCCTTGTGCGGCGGATCACCTCCTCGCGCCGGAAGCCCGGCGGAAGCCCGCCGGCGGGCCTCGTGCACCGGATTTCGCGCGCAGCGCCCTCCGGAAGCCCTCACGCCGCTGCGCCGGGCGTCCGATGCGAGTCTCACAGCCATGTCCGGACGTATCCTGATCGTCGACGATGACGACTCGCTGCGCGAGAGCCTCCAAATGGTGCTCTCGGCCGAGGGCTATGAAACCGCTTGCGCAGCCGACGCCGAAGCCGCCCTGCGCCAGCTCGAGATCGCCACCCCCGAGCTCGTGCTCTGCGATCTGCGCATGCCCGGCATGGATGGCCTCGAGCTGCTCCCCCAGCTGGTGCGGCGGCTGCCCGAAGCCACCGTGATCCTGATGTCGGCCTACGGCACGGCGGAGCTCGCCATCGAGGCCATGAAGCGCGGCGCCTACGACTACCTCGCGAAGCCCTTCGCGCCCTCCGATCTGCTGCTGGCGCTGCGCAAGGCGCGCGAGCGAGAGCGCCTGCGGCGCGCCAATCAGCTGCTGCGCCGCGAGGTCGAGCGCGCGAGCGGGGAACACCCGATCGTGGCGGCCTCCGAGCCGATGATCGAAGTGCTCGAGGTGATGGAGCGCGCCGCCGGCTTCAAGGCGACGGTGCTGCTGACGGGCGAGAGCGGCACCGGCAAGGAAGTGCTCGCGCGCGCGATCCACTCGCAGTCGCCGCGCCGCGGCGAGGCCTTCGTCGCCGTGAACTGCGCGGCGATTCCGGAGGCCCTGCTCGAGAGCGAGCTGTTCGGGCACGCGAAGGGCGCCTTCACCGGCGCCGACCGCGCGCGCCGCGGCCTGTTCGTCGAGGCGGACGGCGGGACGCTGTTCCTCGACGAGGTGGGAGAGCTGCCGAACGCGCTCCAGGCGAAGCTCTTGCGCGTGCTCCAGGAGGAGGAGGTGCGGCCGCTCGGCGACTCGAAGTCGCGCAGCGTCGACGTGCGCGTGCTCGCCGCCACCGCCCGCGACCTCGAGGCCGAGGTCGCTGCCGGCCGCTTCCGGGAGGATCTCTTCTACCGCCTGAACGTCGTGCGACTCGCGGTACCGCCGTTGCGCGAGCGCCCGAAGGACATCCCGCTGCTCGTCGATCACTTCCTGGCGCACTTCCGGGACACGCTCGGCAAGCCCGTGCGCGGGATCTCCGACGAAGCGCTCGCGAGGCTCGTCGCCTACCGCTGGCCGGGCAACGTGCGCGAGCTCGAGAACGTGATCGAGCGCGCCATCATCCTGGCCGACACGGATCGCATCGGCCTCAGCGAGCTGCCCCAGAACGTCGTGGCGCCGCTGCCCGGCGCGGCAGTCGAGGGCCGCGCCGCCGACTTCTCCCTGCGCCGCGCGCGCCGCATCGTCGAAGTCGAGGCCATCCAGCGCGCGCTGCGCGCGACCGGCGGCAACCGCACGCACGCCGCGCGCCTGCTCGAGATCAGCCACCGCGCCCTGCTCTACAAGATCAAGGAGTACGGGATCCGGGGCTGAGGCTACTCCTCGGGCGATCCCTCGGACGCGGACTCCGGCGCGGGAGCCGGCGCCGCAGGCGTCGCGGCCTTGGGATCGGGCGCCTGCGTCGCACCGATCGTAAGCTCGAAGCGCTGCGTGACGCGCGCGCCCTGCGCGTCCTCGACCCAGATCTCGACCGGGTGCGTGCCCGCCTGATCCGGGCGCGGCTTCCAATCGACGTCGCCGCTCATCGCGAGCACCGTCATGCCCTCGGGACCGCTCGCCAGGCCGTAGCGCAGGCGGTCGCCATCGGGATCCGTGGCGTCCACGTGATACGTGAAGGCGGCGTTGGGGTTCGAGAAGACCGGCTGCGAGCGGATCACGGGCGCAGCATTCGCCACCTCGATCGGCGGGCTCACGAGCGGCTCGCTCTCGCTCTGCTCGTCGCTCGCGACGACCGACACCGTCAGCACGTCGCCGCGCTTGAGGCGCTCGCCCGGAAACACGGGCCCCTGCACGTCGGTCGTCTCGTCGTTCACACTCCAGGTGTAGATGAAGCTGAGCGGATCGCCGTCGGGATCGGACGCGGTCGCCACCGCCGTGATCGGACCCGACGCCGTGATGTGTCCAGCCGGCTGGATCACGAGGCCGGAGATGCGCGGCTCGCGGTTGCCGACGACGGTGGAGACGACGAACGCCTCGCTCTCGGCATGGCCGTCGCTCGCCGTCACGCGCACCTCGATCGGCGCGCCGCGCCGGGTCTTCGCGGGGATCTCGAGCATCTCGTCGTGCGAGGCGATGCTCTGGCCATCGAGGCTCCAGGCGTAGCCGAAGCGGATGCCGTCCCCATCGGGATCGGCGGCCTCGACCAGCGCGCGCACGGAGACGCCGGCGCCGGGCTCGGAGGGATCGAAGCGCACGGAGCGGATCTGTGGCGCGGCATTGGCGGCGCCTGCGCGCGGCGGCGCCAGCTTCTGCTCACCCGCCGGCGCGATCGCCGGACCGGGCTCGACGCGCGCGACGTCGTCGCGTCCGCAGGCGGCGGCCCCGAGCACGCCGCACATCAGAGCGCCGAGAATCCCCGACCGCGTCCTTCCGAGCATCGTCCCCCCCCCTTGCAGACACGCGGGCCGCCGCGATCGCGCGGCGGCCCGCTCACTCGTCTTCACTCGCCCGCGGCGCGTTGCGCGCCGCCTCGAGGGGGCACGGACGCCCCCCATCGGTCAGTTGTCGCGCCACGCCTTCGTGTGGATGCCGCTATCCGGCCGACCACCCGGGCAGTTCGTGTAGGCGCCGCCCTCGCTGGTGATGACGACCACCATGTCCGAGCAGCCGCCACCGCCGCCGCCACCGCTCACCGGGCCGACGGAGACGCGCGGGCGGTTGGGCAGACCTCCGCCGATCGAGATGTTCGTGCGCATCGGATCTCCCGTCGTCACCGGCTGGAAGATGCCCTGGCCGCAGAACAGCTTGAAGCCGTAGAGGAAGGACTCTCCTCCCACCGTACACGGATCCGTGGACGTCGTCGGCTTGTACGAGCTGGTCAGCACCACCCCGAAGAAGATCGTGCTGTCGGTGACGAACTTCTCGCCCTGCTCGCCCTCGAGGTAGAAGCCGATGGCGGGCGACGGCGGCGGATTGCAGGACCCCGTGAGCGACGACGCATTGACGAAGTCCGTCGCCGGGCTGACGTCCGTGAAGCGGGAGCCGGTCGTCACCGCCGCGAGCTCGTGCTCGAACGGATCCTTGTCCTCGAACACGTAGTAGCGGTTCTTCTCGGCGGCGTGCGTCCCGATGTAGGGCAGGTTGTTGCGCTCACCGCTGCCCAGCGCGAGCCACACCGTGCCGTCCACCATGGCGCCCGTCGGCGGGTAGAAGAAGCTGCGGTAGTGGGGCACCGTGCAGCCCTCCGCCGTCCCACAGCTCCCGGCCGTGAAGATCTTGAAGAACGGCCAGTTGTCGCCCGTCGCATTGTGCAGGATGGTGCCCGTGCTGCCGTTGATCTGATCGAGCACGGCGTCGTGGATCAGCCACTTCCAGACGTTGCCACCCAGATCCGCCGCGTAGACCACGTCGGCATAGCCGTCGAAGTCGAGGTCGAAGACCGACGGCGTGGCGGTGAACGCGTACTTCATCTCGGGATTGCCGTTGCTCGTGCTGTTGTCGTAGCGCTGCATCGCGAGCACATTGCCGCTCTTGATGTCGACCATGAACAGCGCGCGGCCCTCGCGGATGGTGGACGACGAGTTGCTCGAGTCGTACTGCGTCGCCGACGGCGTCGCGCTCCAGGGCTTGTTCGGGTCGGCGTTCTCGTCGTAGCCGGCGCCGAAGATCGCCACCCAACGGTCGTAGCGCGGGCAGGTCGTCGTCGTGGTGTCCGTGCAGTCGATCCGCACCTTCACCTTCGTGACCACCGGCTCCGACCAGCTCTGGCCCATGTAGTTCGCGTAGCTGCGGCCACTCGGAAGACCGCTGCCGGTGCACAGGGTGTTGGTCGATTCACACGGGAACTCCCAGAGGTAGCCCGGGTAGCTCGGGCCGCCACTGACGCCGCTCGGATTTGCGGTGTCCGGCGGGTTGGTCACGTCGAGCGCGTACAGCGAACGGCCGCCCTGGCGCATGCCGCCGATCAACACCGTGCGCCACTCGTTCCAGTTCGTCGCGGTCCCCGTCGTGCTCGTGGCGGTCGGGTAGAGCCAGACGTCCGCCGCCTGCGGCGAGCCGTCCATCAGGTACAGCTTCGACGTGGTCGAGGTCGGCAGCGACTTGATCTGCTGCCGCGCCGGCCAGGCCATGAAGCCGAACTCTTCCCGGCCCGTCCCGCGATTGTAGTTGGCGGGAGTGAGCGTCGTGTCCCATTCCCCGGTGTTGAAGCCGTGAACGAAGCCGCCGTTCGAGCCGGCGAAGATCACGCGCTTGCGGTGCGCGTAGCGGTTCACGAACTCCTTGTAGGAGAGGTCGTGCGAGCCCGAGTTCGGCGGACCCACCACGATCGGGTTCGAGTGGAAGATGTCCCACAGCTTGAGGCCCGCGCCGCGATCGGTGCAGGTGGTGCTGCTGCTGAAGAGGCAGCCGCGCACGTAGCGCACGATCGCGTCCGCGAGGCCCTCCGCCGTGGTGATGCCCGTCGAGTTGGCATACGTCGAAATCAACGTCGTGAGCGCGGATCCGGACACGGTGATGCCCAGATGCGCCGCCGTCATCGCCGCCACCGTGAAGGAGGCCGGCGTCGCAGGCGTCGTCGACGGGGGTGCGGTCGTGTAGGCCGAGACGTACAGCTTGCGGGCGTTGGTGACGGCCTCGTCCGCCGGCGGGATCACGTTCGCCGCGTCCCAGTAGCCGTTGAGCTCGACCTTGAGGCGGCCCACCTTGCACTGGGCCGGCGCCAGCGGATCCTCGAGCGCGCACAGCCCCGTCGTCGCCGGCGGGACCGGCTTGTCGAGCACCTCGCCCTTCGCGTTGTACTCGAAGAGCTTGAGGTGACCTTCCCAGTACGCCACGGTGTTGTCCGGGCGGAAGTAGCTCGCGAAGAAGTTGTTGCCGTCGGTGGCGCGGCTCGCCGGCACCGTCGCGGCGGTGAAGGCCTGCGCCTTGACGATGATGTCGTTGATGGCTTCCACCAACGCGTCGCTCAGCTCCTGGGCCTGCCAGCTCGCACGGAAGATTCCGTTGCCGTTCGCGGCGGTATGGGCTAGCAGCGCATTCGCGACTGGGTCCGTCGCGAGGCCGATCGTGTAGACGTCGACCTTCTGCGTGCCGGCGAGATCGGGCCGCGTGTCGGCGTCCTGCATCGCCTTGGCGATGTCGTCGAGGTAGCCATTGCCGTCGCTCGCCTGGAAGGGCGGATTGCCCTCCTCTGGCGTCGAGTCCGTCCCGATGTCGAGGGCCCCCACGGTGTCCGGGGCGTAATCGCCGACGAGCTGGGTCCTGAAGATCGAGAAGCCCTGCGTCTCGTTTCCGGAGACTCCGAAGTCGTCACCCGACGGCTGACCGTCCGTGATCATGATGATGAAGTTCTTCTGACAGGATGCGGGGGCCGGGTCCGGTGCCCGCAGCGAGGTGGTCGTCGTGTAGGCGCCGTCCGTCATGTTGTAGACGTACTCCGGGAAGCGCTGGGTCGCTCCGGGCCTGAGGCCGAGCGGGCGCGCCGTGGTGCTGGTGCCGCGCGGCATGAAGTACGTCCAGAGCTTGAAGAGCGTCTCCGAGAGAGGCGTGCCGGTCGACGGATCGAGCAGGTTGATGCCGTTCTCGAGCGCCGCCGCGTTCGAGCTGTAGGCAGCCACCGGCACCGACACGAAGCCGCCGTTCATCGCGCTCGTGAACTGCCCGAGGCCGAAGCGCACGACGTCCTGCGAGCAGCCCGGCCGGCAGTCGGGATCGTACTGCGTGCCGTTCGTGTTCGTCTTGTAGATCACGTCGCGAGCCACCTCGCGCAGCGCCGTGATGCGCGAGCGATGATAGAGCCCGAAGGTGGCCCCGCCGATGTAGTGGCGCCCATTCGCCGTGTCGTCGAGCTCCGCGAGGATCTGGGCCGCCGTCTGGTTGGCGGGCCCATACGTCGTCGAGCTGGCGGGGTCGAGGTGGAAGAGCCACTCGAGGTAGTCGTTGTCGATCCAGGTCGGATTGCTGTTCGTCGACGATCCGTTGATGTGCGTCAGCTGGCCGTCGTGCCAGAGCTTGCGCGTCTGGCCGCAGAACTTCCGCGTGATGTAGCCGTTGTCGGGATCGCCTTGGTGAGTGGAGCTCGAGGTCGTATCGGCCGCCGTGAAGCCGCTCGATGAGGGGTTGATCGTGAACCAGCAGGGGAAGCCGGGGTAGCAGGAATACGAGGTCGGCGTGCCATTCTGGTCGTTGATGGTGCCACCGCCCGAGGTCGGCAGGATGGTGCAGCCCGCGTACGGCCAGCCCGGCGGCGGCTGACTCACCGACGCGGGGTGCCGCATGATCTCGTTCATCGAGTTCGAGTTGTCCACCATCAGCAGCACGTTGGGAGGAAACGAGGTGGAAAAGAGCGCGGTGTCGTCCGCCGCGCCGGCCCCGAACGCGACGCCGAGCAGCAAGGCTGCGGCGCACAGGTTGCGGAAGCCGAGCTTGCGATGGGTCGAGGGGGTGGTTCGCATCGTCTTCTCCTTGCTGCTCTCGTCGCTCCCCAGCTCCGTCCGGGACGGATCCGGCTAGTTGTACGGGTGGCAATTCGCGGCCGCGGCCTGGATCGCGACGTTGCCGCCGCCCGGGGCCGAGCCGACCACGCGGATGTCCCAGAGCGCTTCGCGCCACTGCACGCTGCCCACGTCGCCGCTCATCACCCAGCCGGGGCAGGGATTGCCGCGGCCGATGTAGCGGATCGCTTGCGCCGCAGCGGCGACGTTGAGCGGGTTCGACGCGTTCGGATCCATGCCGTAGCTGGGCGAGCCCGGCGCGGGGAACTGGCTGCCGAGCGCCATCATCGCGACGCCGCCCTTGCCCGGGAACGCCGGATTGAAGCTCACGAGCGCGGCCTCGCCGCCGGGCGCGAGCGTCTGCGCCTGCACGCGAATGATGCCGACTGCGTTCGCCACGCCCGCATCCGCCGCGTACAGCGCGACGCGCGCGCGATTCTGGAAGCCCGCCACCTGGCGGTCGCGCGTCACCGCCTCCATCGAAGCGAGCCCGATCACACCGAGCATCGCGAGCAGCAGCACCGCGACGATCAGGGCCGCGCCCGCTTCGCGCTTGCGATCCACTTGCATCGGAGTGACTTGCTTCACGGACATCTCCTACGAGAGCACGTTGCGCGGCCGCACGGTCGCCGAGTAGACGCGCCGCCGCTTGCCGTCGCCGGCCGAAAGGCTCGCGGCCGTGCGGTTCCCGGTGACCTGACCCGCGCCGAGACTCCAATCGCGGTTCGGATCGTCGTCGCGCGTGACGGTCACGAGGTTGATCTGCACTTCGCGCAGGCGGCTCGGATTGGGGCGCGTGTTGGCCGGCGTGAGCTCCCAGGGCTGCGCCGTCCCGCCCGCCGCCGCGAACGTCTCACCGGCGTCGACCACGAGATCGTCGTCGAGATCGAAGAAGTAGGTGAGCTGGAAGTCCTCGACGTCGCTCGCGAGCAATATGCCGTCGCGGAAGAGCTGGGAGGGTACGCCGCCAGCGGCCGCCGTCAGCGAGTAGACGTGGGCCGGGATCGCGACCACGTCGGCGTTGAGCCCCACGGGCCCGATCGAAGTCGAGCCGAGATCGACGGTGAGCGTGGTGCCCGCGATCGCCGTGACGACGCCGCACGCCACGTTGGCGTTGGTCACGCGGCGGTTCACGAGGATCACGCCGGAGCCGACGGCGAAGTCGGACCCGTCCGCGGAGACGTCGACCCAGAGCCGCTGGAGCGGAATCGAGGCGGACCCCGGGCCGCGCTGCCAGACGTTGGAGACACCCGTGACCGGCGCTCCGAACGTCCCGCTCAGGTCCTCGCTCCCGCCCTCGAGCGCGAAGACCGTGCGGATCGCGTCCGCGTTGCTCACGAACAGGCGGTCCGGGCCGGTCGTCGCGTCGTAACCGCAGATCGCGGCCTGCGTCGGCACCATGTAGCCCGCCCGCCGGATGTCGTGCTCGATCAGGTCGGCGACGGCGCGCAGGTTCTGCTGCGCCTCGGTCACCTGGTCGACCACGACGTAGGTCTTCTGCTGCACGGTGAACGCCTGCGTCACGTAGACCATCACGAGCAGCAGGATCGCCGACGCGATCATCAGCTCGACGAGCGTGAAGCCCTCTTTGCGCGCCATCCGTCTCACCGGTCGTTGTTGGCGATCACGGTCGAGAGAGCCACCGTCGGCTTCCCGGTCCGCGTCGGTCGGTTGTTCGTGATCTTGGCTTCGTCCCAGACGACCTCGAGATCGACGAAGCGCATCTGGGTGTTGCCGCCCGGGTCCGCGATCACGCGATACCAGACCGTGTATTTCTTCTCGAAGGGCGCTGAGCCCGGTTGCGTGACGCGCACGCCGACCTCGCCGGGGCCGAGATCGGGGTTGCCGGCGTTGGCGAGCCACGCGGGCGTCTTCCACGCCGCCGGCTGGAGATCGGCGCCGGCGAAGGGCATGCGCTCGATCCGCTCGAGCTGGTCCTTCGCCACCATCGCCGCGCCGCTCGTGTGCTTCCCGCGCGCGCCGTCGGCGAGCGCCTGCGTCTGCAGCACGAGCATCGCCATCATGCCGGTGCCGAGGATCGTGAGCGTGATCATCAGCTCGATCAGCGTGAAGCCGGCGCGTGCGCGCCGTTGCCGGCTGCTTCGGTTCACTTGGTCCACGCGGTGGCTCCTCGATTCCAGGCGTGTACCCGCGTGCTGCCGAGCGGCGTGAGCACGACGGCGTAATCGCGCGTTTGGCTCGTCACGTAGACGGCGCCGCCGCCGCCGCCGACGGCCCCCGTCGCAAACGGCCCGGTCGAGAAGGCGCGCGGCATGCCGTCGGGCAGGAACACGACGGCCCGCGCGACAGCGCCGCCCGGCGTGCGGAACGTGCAGCACGCAAATTTCGGGTCGGTGGCCGGGAAGGTGCCGCCCGGGTTGTCGTTGGGCGCCTTGTGGGCGCCGACCGCTGCGAACGTGCTGCCCCACGAGAGCGAGTTGGTCGTATCGAACGGTACGGATCCCTTCGCTTCGCCAGCGTCGGGAATTCCGTCGCCGTCGCTGTCCCGGGTCATCAGCGCCGCCACGGGCGCACCCTCGGAGTCGACGAGCGCTCCGTCGTCAGGAGCGAGCTGGAAGTAGACGATGTGGTTCGTGCCCGTGCGGATCGCTTCGGTGCGCGCGTACAGCAGCAGGTTCGCGACGGAGCGCACCGCCGCCTTGGCGCGCTGGTCTCCGAGGCGCCGCCCGACCACGCTGATCGCGAGCGCGGATACCACGCCGATGATGGCGACGATGGTCATCACCTCGATCAGCGTGAAGCCAGCCTTGCGTGCCTGCGGAGCCATCGGACCTCCCGCGCCCTGCGCGTACCCCCGGCCTTGGAGCAAGCCGCGTGCCATGCGCTCTCTTTCGGCCAAGCCCGCGTGTCCGCTTGAGGTTCTCTGAACTGTGTCGGCGGCGGTGACGCCGGCTTGCTGCGCAGGCGCGTGCGCGGCCCGCAAGCCGCTGCGCAGTCGCGCTAGCCACTCTGTCTTGTGTCGCTGGCGGAATCTTCCAGGCCGGTTGCAGGCCCCGGCGCGGCGGGAAGGCGCAGCGCGAACACGGCGCCGCCTTCGGGACCCGCCGGCAGCAGCTCGAGCGCGCCGCCGAACTCCTCGGCGAAGCGCACGGCGTTGGCCAGCCCGAGCCCCGTGCCCTCCCCTGGTGGCTTGGTCGTGAAGAAGGGATCGAAGACGCGCTCGCGGTCCTCTTCGGCGATGCCGGGCCCGTTGTCGGCGACCACGCACTCGACGGCATCGCTGCGGCGCCGCGAGCCGGCGGCCTCGCGGTCCGCATCGCCCGCGCGCACGCGGCCCGTCGCCCGGCGCAGCGTGATCCGGATCCGCGGCTGCGGGGCGCCCGCGCACAGCGCATCCGCGGCGTTGAGCAGCAGATTCAGGAGGATCTGGGAGACCGTCGACGGATCGGCGAGCGCCGGCGGGGGGCGCCCTCGGCGACGACCTCGATCGCAATCCCCGCATAGCGGCGCTGCGCCCGCACCAGGCCGGCCGTCTCCTCGCACAGCCGCGCCAGATCGATCGGCACGCGCGCGCCGCGCGGCGGACTCGAGAAGTCGAGCAGCTGGCGCAGGATGGCGCGCACCCGCTCGCCCTCGCGCAGCGCGCGTGCCAGATGCCCACGGCCAACGGCCCCGAGCCCCGCGTCGCGATTCGCGAGATCGATGAACGCCAGCAGCGCGCCCATTGGATTTCCGACCTCGTGGGCGACGCCCGCGGCGAGCCGCCCGACGGCGGCGAGACGCTCCGCGCGATCGAGCCCCGCTCGCGTGTCGCGCAGGCTTTGATTGCTCTGACGCAGATCGGAGACGGCCTTTTCCAGGGCCTCGCTGCGCCTCTCGAGCGCTTCGGTCATGGCGTTGAAGGCCTGCGCCACCTCCGCCGTCTCGCGCGTGCCCTCGACGGGGGCGCGCGTGCGGAGCTCGCCGGCGGCGATCGTACGCGCTGCCGCCGCCAGCTGTTCGAGGGGCCGCACCAGATTCGCGCGCAACACATAGGCGCCGAAGCCGGTGAAGACGCACAGCGCGCACAGCAGCGCGCTCGCGAGCACGCCCGGGGAAGAAACCGGCGGGAGCCACGCCACCGCCACTTCCTGCGAAGAACCCACGGGGGCCGCAAACCGGATCGCCTGCCAGGGCCGCCCCGCCCGCAGCAGCGGCTGCGCCGCCGCGCGCGCCTCCGCCGCCAGCTCCAGCGATCCCGCGTCGATGGCGCCGGCGCCGTCGCTGCGGGGCGTGACGCGCCCGGCCGCATCGAGCCACCACCAGCGCATTCCCGGCACGCTCAGCGGAAGCTCCTGCAGCGGCGAGCGCGCGTCGGCGAGCAGCGAGCGGGCGGCGAGCGCGTGCAGCTGTCGCACGTGGGATTCGTGCGTCGCCAGCAACAGGGCTCCGAGCACGAGGATCGCCGTCCCCATCAGCAGGGCGAGCGAGAGCAGGACTTCGCTGCGCAGCCCGCGCCGCCGCGCCACGGCCCTACTCTTCGCCGGGCTGGGGATCTTCGAGGCCGAGCTTCTCGAGGCGGTAGCGGAAGGAGCGGAACGAGATGCCGAGCAGCTGCGCGGCGCGTTTCTTGACGAAGCCCCCGCCCTCGAGCGCTTCGAGCAGCAGGCCACGCTCGTAGTCGTCCATCAGCTGCTGGAGATCCACGCCCCCGGGAGGAATCCGCTTCGACCCGGCGCTCTCCGCCGGGTGCAGCACGGCCGGCGCGAGCGATTCGAGCCCGAGCACCGGCTGCCGCGAGAGCGCGACGGCGCGCTCGATCACGTTCTCGAGCTCGCGCACGTTGCCCGGAAACCGGTACGTCATCAGCCGGTCCATCACCTCGTCGCTGGCGCCCTGAACGGGCTTGCCGAGCTCGCGCGCGTACTTCTGGATGAAATGATCGACGAGCAACGCGATGTCCTCGCGACGCTCGTGCAGCGGCGGCATCGGGATCTCGATCACGTTCAGCCGGTAGTAGAGGTCCTCGCGGAAGCGGCCGGCCGCGACTTCGTCCTGGAGGCGCCGGTTGGTCGCGCACACGATGCGCACGTCGACGCGCTGATCGTGGGTATCGCCGACGCGCCGGAAGGTCTTCTCCTGGATCAGGCGCAGCACCTTCACCTGGAGCGCGAGCGTCAGCTCGCCGACCTCGTCGAGGAAGAGCGTGCCGCCGTCCGCCGTCTCGAACAGGCCGGCCTTGTTGTGGAGCGCCCCCGTGAAGGAGCCCTTCACGTGACCGAACAGCTCGGATTCGAGCAGCATCTCGGGGATCGCCGCGCAGTTCACGACCACGAACGGCCGGTCGTGGCGCTCGCCGCCCGCGTGGATCGCGCGCGCGACCATCTCCTTGCCGGTTCCGCTCTCGCCGCTGATCAGGACGTTCGCCTTGCTGTCGGCCACCTGCGCGATCAGCTCGAAGACGCGCTGCATCGCGGGGCCGTTGCCGATGATGGTGCGATCGCGCTCGCGGTGCCGCAGCTCGCTGCGCAGGCGACGATTCTCGCTCGACAGCAGCTTCTTCTCGAGCGCCTTCTCCACGACGATCCGGATCTCGTCTACCTTGAACGGCTTCGTGATGTAGTCGTACGCGCCTTCTTTCATCGCGCCGATCGCCGTCTCGGTGCTCGCGAAGGCGGTGATCATGATGACGATCGACTCGGGCGAGACCTCGTGCGCCGCGCGCAGCAGATCGAGCCCGGAGCCGCCCGGCATCTGGATGTCCGTGATCACGACGTCGAACTCGTCTTCCTCGAGGTGGGCCTTTGCTGTGTCGAGATCTCCCGCGGTGACGACGTGGTAGCCCTCGCGGCGGAAGAAGATCTCGAGGAATTCCTGCATGCTGCGCTCGTCGTCGACGACCAGGATGCGGGCCTTCGCGCTCATGTCGTCGCCCCGGCGCGCGGGAGTCGCACGCGAACGGTCGTGCCTGCCCCGAGCGTGCTCTCCACGCGGATGCTCCCGCCATGCTGTTCGACGATGCGGTGGACGGTCGCGAGACCGAGCCCCGAGCCGCCGCGCTTGGTGGTGAAAAAGGGATCGAAGATGCGGTCCAGAGCGTCCATCGGGATGCCAACGCCCTCGTCCACGACGGCGATCTCGACCCAGTCCTGCTGGGCCTGATCCTCGTTTCGGCGTCCGGCGACGGCCTCTTGAGGCGGCTCGCCCGTGCGCGAGCCCCGGATCTCGAGCCGGCCCCCCTTCTCCATCGCCTGCGACGCATTCAGCACCAGGTTCCAGAGCACCTGGCGCAGCTGCTCCGGATCGGCGTGCAGCACGAGACCCGGCGCGAGCCGGGTCGCGACCGCGACGTGCGCCGGGCGCACCGCTTCGAACATGCGCAGCACGTCCTCCAGCGCGTCGCCGAGAGCGATCGCCGTCACGCGGCGCGGCGCGGGGCGCGCGTAGAGCAGGAAGTCGGTGATCAGCGCGTTCAGGCGATCGGTCTCGCGCACCACGATCTCCATCAGCCGGCGCGCTTCGGGATCGCCGGCCAGCTCCGGCGTCCGGCGCTCGAGCACCTGGATCGAGCCCGAGATCGCGGCGAGCGGATTGCGGATCTCGTGCGCGATGCTCGCCGAGAGCTGACCGACCGCCGCCAGCCGCTCCGAGCGGCGCAGCTCGCGCTCCATCTCGACGACGTGTGTCACGTCCTGGAAGATCACGACGTGGCCGGAGGACGTCCCCTCGGCATCCTTCAGCACGTAGGCGCCGAGGCCCAGATGCAGTCGCTCCCCCCGCTCGCTCGTGTAGGCCGTGCGCACGCGCGACTGTGTCCGCTCGCCGTCCCCCGCGCGCGCGAGCGCGAGCTCGCGGATGCCCGGCAGCACCTCCTCCACGTCGCGCCCCAGCGCCGCCGCCCCGCTGCGGCCGGTGATGCGCTCGGCCTCCGGATTGAACGAAGTGATGCGGCCCTCGCCATCGATCGTGAGCAGGCCGCTCATCAGGCTCTCGACCGTGTGCTGGTGGAGCCGTGCCAGTCGCGAGAGATCCTGGGTGCGCTCGCGCAAGGCCTCGCCCGTGCGCTTGAGCTCGGTGCCGAGCAGGCTCGCGAGCACCGCCACCAGCACCACGGCGCCAGCGTTCACCGCCCAGATCGCCAGCACCAGCGGCCGCGGCCCCGGCGTCACCAGCGGCGCCGCCGGCAGCCAGCCCGTCTCCGCCGCGAGGAGCACCATGCCGTGGGCGAAGACCGCGAGCGCAGCGGTGGCGAGCGCGCCGCGGCGCTCGAAGAGCAGCGCGCCATAGACGGCGACCAGCACGAACAGGAACGCGAACACGGAATCCACGCCGCCCGAGAAGCCGACGAGGCCGCTCACGATGGCGATGTCGGTCGCGATGTTGATGGCTGCGAAGCGGCCGCCATTGCGCACCCGCGGCAGCACCAGCCCATAGACGGCGGTCGCGAGGAACGCGAAGCCGACGGTGCCCCACAGCCCGCGCGGTTGCGAGAAGCGGTAGCCGATGCCGACCGCGTCGAGCGTGACGGCGATGCCCAGGCTCACGAGCGCGAGCGCGAGGCGCGCGCCCATCAGGATCACGAGGCGCTGCGGCAGACCCGCGCGCGGCTCCTCGGCGACGCCGCGCGCGGCCTGCGGATCCGCGCCCGCCGGCGCCGGCTCGGACACGACGGGAACGACCGTCAGCCGATCGTGTCGGCGATCTTGAAGATCGGCAGGTACATCGCGATCAGCATGCCGCCGACCGTCCCGCCGAGACCGACCATCATGAGCGGCTCGAGCATCGCGGTGAGCGCCTCGACGGCCGCGTCGACCTCGTCGTCGTAGAAGTCCGCGATCTTCGAGAGCATGTTCTCCATCGCGCCGGTCTCCTCACCGACGGCGATCATCTGCACCACCATGCCCGGGAAGACGCCGGATTCGCTGAGCGGCTCGGCGATGGTCTTGCCCTCCGAGATCGCCGTACGCACGTCGTTGAGGGCATCTTCGATGATCATGTTGCCGGCCGTCCTGGCGACGATGTCGAGGCCATCGAGGATGGGCACGCCGCTCGCGATCATGGTGCCGAGCGTGCGCGTGAAGCGCGCCACGGCGACCTTGCGCAGCAGCGGCCCGAACACCGGAAGCTTGAGATAGATCGCGTCCGTTCGCCGCCTGAAGTTTGGGGAGCGCTTGCGCGTCTGGAAGTACGCGGCGATGACGATCACCGTCATCACGAGAAAGGGCCCGATCCACTTCTGCATGAAGTGACTCAAGTTCACGACGACCTGCGTCGGCCCGGGCAGCTCGCCTCCGAAGTCCTGGAACATGCGCTCGAAGGTGGGGATGATCTTCACGAGCATCAGCATCACGACGCCCACCGCGACGACCAACACCGTCGACGGGTACACCATCGCGCCCTTCACCTTGCGCCGCAGGGCGTCGGCCTTCTCCAGGTAGACCGCGAGCCGGTTCAGGATCGTGTCGAGGATGCCGCCCACCTCGCCGGCCGCGACCAGGTTCACGTAGAGCGCGTCGAACGGCTTGGGGTGCTTGCGCAGCGCGTCCGCGAAGGTGGAGCCCTGCTCCACGTCGGACTTGATCTCCTTGATGATCAGCTTGAAGGTCGCATTGGGCTGCTGGTTGCCGAGGATGTCGAGGCACTGGACCAGCGGTAGACCCGCGTCGATCATCGTCGCGAACTGGCGCGTGAAGATCACGAGGTCGCGGATCTTGATGCCGGGCTTCAGGAACGTGAGCAGATCGCTCACATCCCGGGATTTCTCCTTGACGGAGACGGGCAGCAGCATCTGCGAGCGCAGCTGCGCCATCACGGCCGCTTCGTTGACGGCCTCTACCTCGCCCTTCTTGATCGTCCCATGCCGGGTACGGCCCTTCCAAACAAAGACGGGCATGTCCCCTCACCCCCTCCGCCGGCCGCGCCGGCGCTTCGTCGCGCTCGCGCGCCTCAACCCGCCCGGCGGACCGTCGGCCGCGCCGGACCCTGACCGATCATCCCGCGCAGCTCCTCGTGATCGGAGCTGCGCGCCATCGCCGTCTCCATCGAGATCATCCGCTTCTGGAACAAGCTCGCGAGCGACTGGTTCATCGTCTGCATCCCGAACTTCTCCTGGCCGACCTGCATCGCGGAGTAGATCTGGTGGATCTTGTCCTCGCGAATCAGGTTGCGGATCGCGGGGTTCGGGACCATCACCTCGAGCGACATCGCACGTCCCGGGCCGTTCGCGCGGGGCAGCAGCGCCTGGCACAGCACGCCCTCGAGCACGAACGAGAGCTGCGCGCGCACCTGCGCCTGCTGGTAGGGCGGGAAGACGTCGACGATGCGGTTGATCGTCTGCACACACGAGTTGGTGTGCAGCGTGGCGAACGCCAGGTGACCGGTCTCCGCGACGGTCAGCGCCGCCTCGATCGTCTCGAGATCGCGCATCTCACCGATCAGCACGACGTCCGGGTCCTGGCGCAGGATGTACTTGAGCGCGTTCTTGAAGCTGTTCGTGTCGGCCCCCACCTCGCGCTGGTTGATCACGCAGCCCTTGTGGTGGTGCAGGTATTCGATCGGGTCCTCGATCGTGACGATGTGCTCGTTGCGCTCCTGATTGATCTTGTCGATGATCGTCGCGAGCGTGGTCGACTTGCCCGAGCCCGTCGGGCCCGTGACCAGCACCAGCCCGCGCGGCTTCTGCGCCAGCTCCTCGACGATCTTGGGCAGACCCAGCTCCTCGAAGGTCTTGATCTTGAACGGAATCGCGCGGAACGCGCCGGCGACGTTGCCGCGCTGGACGAAGACGTTGGCCCGGAAGCGCGAGAGCTTCTGCACGCTGAACGACAGGTCGAGCTCGTTGCGCTCTTCGAACTGGTGCTTCTGGGCGTCGGTCAGCACCGAGTAGCACAGCTGCTTGGTCTCGGGCGCCGAGAGCGGCGGCATCTTGAGCGGGTGCAGCTTGCCGTCGATGCGCAGCTGCGGCGGGGTCCCGGTCGTGATGTGGAGGTCGCTCGCCCCCTTCTCGATCATCGCCTTCAGGAACTGGTGCATGTTGGCCATGAATCGGGATCTCCTAGTAGTCCGCGGCCGAGACGCGAACTACCTCGGCGAGCGTGGTGGTGCCTTCCGCGAGCTTCTGAAGCGCGCTCGCGCGCAGGGTCTTCATGCCCAGCCGGATCGCTTCGCGCTTGAGCTCGAGCGCCGAGGCGCCGTTCAGCACGAATTCCTTCAGCTCGTCCTTGAGCTGCATCACTTCGTAGAGCGCGACGCGGCCCTTGTAGCCGGTCTCGGCGCACGTGCGGCAGCCGCGTCCCTTGGAGGGCGCGACCTTCTTGGCGACCTCCGCGGCCATGCCCGCGGCCACCAGGGCCTCGGTCGTGACCTCCGGATCCGCTTCGCGGCATTCCAGACACACCTTGCGCGCGAGCCGCTGCGCCACGATGCAGTTGACCGACGACGCCACCAGGAACGGCTCGATCCCCATGTTGAGCAGCCGGTTCACGGTCGAGGGCGCGTCGTTGGTGTGCAGCGTCGAGAGCACCATGTGGCCGGTGAGCGCGGCCTTGACCGCGATTTCCGCGGTCTCGAAGTCGCGGATCTCGCCGACCATGATGATGTCGGGGTCCTGACGCAGGAAGGAGCGCAAGGCTGCGGCGAAGTTCAGCCCGATCTCCTCGTGCATCTGCACCTGGTTGATGCCGGCAAGGTTGAACTCGACCGGATCCTCGGCGGTGGAGATGTTCTCGGAGGTCTTGTTCAGCTCCGCGAGCGCGGAGTACAGCGTGGTCGTCTTGCCGGAGCCGGTGGGTCCCGTCACGAGCACCATGCCGAAGGGCTGGTGGATGCAGTTGTGGAAGACGTCGAGCTGCCCCTGCTCGAAGCCGAGCTTGGTCATGTCGAGCTGCAGGTTCGACTTGTCGAGGAGCCGCATCACGACCTTCTCACCGAACAGCGTCGGGAGAACCGAGACGCGGAAGTCCATCTCCTTGCCGCGGCCCATCTTGAGCTTGATGCGGCCGTCCTGCGGCAGGCGGCGCTCGGCGATGTCGAGCTCGGCCATGATCTTCATGCGCGAAGTGATCGCGTTCTTCAGCTTCATCGGCGGCTTCATCACCTCGTAGAGCACGCCGTCGATGCGGTAGCGCACGCGGAACGACTTCTCGTAGGGCTCGACGTGGATGTCCGACGCGCCCTTCTTCACGGCCTCGGTGAGGACGAGGTTCACGAGCTTGATGACGGGCGCATCCTCGGACTCTTTCGCGAGGGCGTTCACATCGACGTCGTCCGAGTCGTGGACGAGGTCGATGTCGGAGTCGTCGAAGTCTCCCATCACCTCTTCGAGCGAGGCGGACTGGTCGTAGTACTTCTCGACCGCGCGCCGGATCGCTTCCTCGGCCGCGACGACGGGCTGGATGTTGTACCCGGTGAGGAACTTGATGTCGTCGAGCGCGAAGATGTTGGAGGGGTCGGCGGTGGCGAGGATCAACGTCGAGCCGGCCCGGTTCACCGGGATCACGGTGTGTTTGATCGCGACCTCCTCCGGGATCAGCTGGATCACCGCCATCTCGATCTCGAACTCGTCGAGATTGATCGAGGGCACGCCATATTGTTTCGCGACGAAGTCGGTGAGCTCGTTCTCATCGAGGAAGCCGAGCTGGGTGATCTGCGCACCCAGCCGCCCGCCCTTCGTGCGCGTCTCTTCACGTGCCTTGCGCAGCTGCTCCGCGCTGAGGAGATTCTCCTTGACGAGGAGCTCCCCGATCCGCTCGTTCACAGGCGTGACTCCCTCGACTCCGCGCTGCGGAAACCGAACTGGTTCGGACGCTTGCGCATCGGACTGCGCAAAGAATCCATTGTGAACCCGGTGGGTTATCGGCGCTCCGGGGAGGGAGCTTTACCGTCTCGCGCGCGCGCAGTGCGGCCTACGAGCCGCCCGCCACCTGATCGACCTCCTCGAGGCTGGTCGCGCGCAGGCGCAGCACGAGAAGCCCCAGGCCGGTGATCGTCACCCACATCACGGCGTGGATCACCGTGCCGCACGCTACGGCCGTCTCCGGAGCCACGCCGAAGCGCTGGAGCGCGACCTTTGCAGCCAGGTGGAAAGGCCCGATGAAGCCCGGCGTCGAGGGCACGGCGACCGCCACGCCGATGGCGGCGAGCATGGCCCAGGCCGCCGCGATCTCCTCCCAACGGGAGGGGAAGTCGATGTCGAGCGCGATGAAGCCCGCGATCATGGGCAGCGTCGAGGCCACCAGCCAGATGGCGAGCGAGTAGAGCAGGATCCAGACCAGGTGGATGCCGCCGGTCAGCGCGCCCAACCCTTCTTGGAAGCGCCGCAGCCAGTCGAGCGCGAGCTTCGAGGCGTGCTCCGGAAACGGCCGCAGCGCGAGCCCCGTCGCGCGCAAGAAGAACCCTGGCGCGAAGCGCAGCAGCCCCAGTCCGACGAAGGGCAGCACCGCGAGCGGGATCAGCAGGATCGCATAGGTCTCGAGGAAGCCATCGTTCCCCCCGCGGCCCGCGAGCACCACGCCGAGCGCGAGCACGACGACCATCAGGGTGTCGATCACGCGCTCGAGGATCACGGTGCCGAAGACGGCCGCGGCCGAGACGCCCGTCTCGCGCGCGAGGTACCAGGCGCGCACCACCTCGCCCATGCGCAGCGGAAAGATGTTGTTGGCCATGAAACCCACCGAGACCGCCCGGAACAGCGGGCCGGTCGGGAGCGGGCGGATCGGATCCGTGAGATAGCGCCAGCGCAGCGCCCGCAGATACTGGACCCCCAGATACGAGGGAACCGAGAGGGCGACCAGCACGCCCCAGCGGGCGTGCGCGATCGCGTGCGCAACTTCGCCGAAGGGAACGTCGCGCATGACGTACCACAGCGACCCGGCCGTCACCGCGAAGCCGAACCAGACCCGCCAATCGCGCAGGCGCGAGCGGCGGGCGGTCTGCGCGCGGGTCGCCGCGCTCATCCGGCCACCAGGCGCCGGCGCGCCTCGCTGCGGTCGATCTCGATCTGCTCGCGCAGCGCCTCGACGCCGGGGAAGCGGCGCTCGCGCCGCAGGTGCGAGCGGAAGGAGATCTCGACGCGCCGGCCATAGAGATCGCCGGAGAAATCGATCAGATGGGCCTCGGCCACCACGCGATCCGACGCGCCGAAGGTCGGCCGCGTGCCGACGTTGGTGACCGCCGGCAACTTCTCCCCAGCTGGCGGATCGCCGGCGTCGAGGCAGTGCAGCCAGCCGGCATAGACCCCGGCCTCCGGCAGCACCTCGTTCTCGGGCGCGAGATTCGCGGTCGGGAATCCGAGCGTACGCCCGCGCGCGTCACCCGGCACCACCCGGCCCCGCACCGAGAAATCGCGGCCGAGCAGCAGCGCGGCTTCCTCGACGCCGCCCTTCGCGAGCAGCTCGCGGATGCGCGTCGAGTTGACGTCTCCGTCTCCCACCACCACCTCGGGGATGATCGTCACCGAGAATCCCAGGCGCGGGCCGAGCTCCGTGAGCATTCGCATCGAGCCCTCGCGATCCCGGCCGAAGTGGAAGTCGTAGCCCACGTAGACCTCGAGCGGCTGGATCCGGGCATGCACGAACTCCCGGATGAAGACATCGGGCGCCGTGCGCGCAAACGCGAGGTCGAAAGGCTCGACGATCACCGCGTCGACGCCCGCGGCCGCCAGCAGCTCGAGCTTCTGCTCGGGCGTCGTGAGCAGGCGGGGCGCGGATTCCGGCGAGATCACCTTGCGCGGGTGCGGATCGAACGTGTAGACGACCGCCTCGCCCCGCACGGCCCGCGCGCGTTCGATGACGGTGTCGAGGATCGCGCGGTGGCCGAGGTGGATGCCGTCGAAGTTCCCGATCGTGAGGATCGGCCGCGTCAGCGGCGCGCCGATCGACGCGCTTCCTGCGATGGTGCGCAATGCTAGACTCCGGCGGTGCGAATCATCTCGCGTAGCTTCCTCGCGAGCTATCTGCGCCTGTTCTGCACGATCCTTCTCGGTTCGCTGCTCGCCATCGCGATCGTGGAGATGCTGCTCAAGTTCGGCGACGTCGTCGAGAGCGGCACCGCGGCGGGCATCGCGACGTACTTCCTGCTGCGCATCCCCAGCGAATACCTGCGCGACACCCTCCCCGTCGCCTCGTTCGCGGCGGCGTTCCTGTGCATCGGAGGCCCGGCCCGCGCGCGCGAGATCACCGCGCTCGCGGCCGGCGGCATCTCGCCGCGGCTCATCATCACGCCGGTCGTGCTCGCATCGCTCCTGCTCTCGCTGGTCGCGCTCGGCTTGAACGAGACGCTCGTCCTGTGGGCCGAGCGCAGCCTGAACGACGACGCCCAGCCGGAGGACGGCATCTCGTTCCGCCGCGGCTCGTTCTGGTACCACAGGGGCAATGTCGTCTACAACATCCGCGATGCCGACCGCGACACGCACACCCTCCACGGCGTCACCGTCTTCCGGTTGAACGCGCGGGGCCGCCTGATCGAGAGCCTCCACGCGGACCACGTGAACGTCGAGGCGAGCGCCTGGGTCCTGACCGATGCGATGCGGCGTTCCTTCGACCCGGACCACCCGGAAGCGCCCCCGGGCGCCGAGCGGGTCACGGAGAGGGCGCTCGACCTCGGCGGCGCACGCGACCTCGCCCTGCTCGACGCCGGCATCGACCGGCTCTCGATCCCGGAGCTCGGCGAGTACATCGCGATGCGCACCGCGGACGGACGCGACCCGGTCGCCGCGCGCAGCCGGCTGAACCGGCGGCTCGCGGACCCGCTCACGGTGACGCTGTTCGCATGGCTCGCGCTGCCGCTCGGCTTCGCGGTCGCGCGCACCCGCAGCCTCGCGCTGTCGGGACTCATCGGGATCGCCTGGATCTGCGTCTACTACACGCTGCGCACGGCGGGCTCGCTGCTCGCTGCGGGGAGCGTCGCTTCCGCCGCGTACGCACCCTGGCTGCTGCTCGCGAGCTTCGGGGCCTTCGGAGCCTGGCGCCTGACCCGGGTTTCGCGCTAACGAGCCGCCCCGGCGGCGCCGACCTCGCCGCCGCCCTGCGGCGCCGGACGATCCAGGAAGCGGAAGAACTCGGACTTGGGCGAGAGCACCAGCGTCGTGTGCTCGCCCAGCGTCTTGCGGTAGGCCTCGAGGCTGCGCAGGAATGCGTAGAGCTTCGGATCGGCCGTGTAGGCTTCGGCGTAGATGCGCGCCGCTTGCGCGTCGCCCTCGCCGCGCGCGATCTCGGCGTCGCGCCGCGCGTTCGCGACGATCACGCGCGCCTCGCGGTCCGCCTCGGCGCGGATGCGGCGCGCGCGCTCGCCGCCCTCGGCGCGGAACTTGCGCGCCTGGCGCTCGCGCTCGGCCTTCATGCGCGCGAAGACGTTCTCCTCGGTGCCCTTGGGCAGCTCCGTGCGGTTGATGCGCACGTCTTCGAGCGCGATCCCGAACTTGCCGAGCGCGCGGTTCGTCTTCTCGGTGATCGCCTGCATGATCTCGCCGCGCTTGCCCGTGAGCACGTCGGCGAGCGCGTGCTGACCGACCACTTCGCGCACCGCCGCGCGCACCACCTGGTCGATCTGCGGCTCTGCCGCAGTGCGTCCGGCGGGAAAGGAGGCGGCGAATTGCACGGGATCCGCGATCCGCCAGGCGACGTAGTTGTCGACCACCAGGCCTTCCTGGTCGCGCGTCTGGATGTCGTTCGGCGGCGTGTTGAGATAGAGCAGGCGCCGCTCGTAGCTGCGCACGGTCTCGATCAGCGGGATGCGCAGCGCGAGGCCCGGCTGCGTCACCCGGCGCGGATCGCCGAGCATCAGGATCACCTTCTGCTCGCCTTCGCGCGTGACCACGACCGGACCGAAGCCGTATTCCCCGGCGACGACGAACCCCACGCCGAGCGCGCACACGACGAGCAGGCTCACCACGAAGCGCTTCATCGCTTGCCGCCGGCCGCGTCGCGAATCAGCGGCAGATAGGGCAACGCACCGGCCGCCCCGGGCTCGATGATCACCTTCTCGACGCCCGGCAACACGCCCTCCATGGTTTCGAGGTAGAGCCGCTGATGCGTGACCTCCGGCGCCTTGCGGTACTCCTGCTCGAGCGCCGTGAAGCGCTGCGCTTCGCCCGTGGCTTCGGCGACGCGCGCCTCGCGATAGCCGTTCGCGCTCTCGATCAGCTCGACGGCCTGCGCCCGCGCTCCGGGCAGGATCTCGTTGCGATAGCCCTCGGCTTCGTTCACCAGGCGGTCCGCGTCCTGTCCCGCGCCGACCACGTCGTTGAAGGCGGCCCGCACGGGCTCGGGCGCGTGCACGTCCTGGAGCTCGATCGAGGTCACCGTGACGCCCGCGCCGTAGCCGTCGAGAATCTGCTGCAACAGTTCCTGCGATGCGCCCGCCACCTGGCCGCGCTGCTTCGAGAGCACGTCGTCGATCGTCATGCGGCCGACGACCTCGCGCATCGCGGCCTGCGCCGCGTCGCGCAGCGTGGCCCGCGGCTCCGCGAGCGCGTAGCGCGCCGCGAAGGCGTCCTTCACGACGTACTGCACGACGAAGCCGAGCTGCACGATGTTGTTGTCACTCGTCTGCATGGTCGCCTCGGCGCGCGCTTCGTCGGCGGCCGCGCCCGCGGCTTTGTCGCGAGCGCCGAACTCCTCGCGCACGACCTCGTTCACGTTCACGATCTCGTGCGTCTCGAGCGGCGGCGGGAGGTGCCAGCGGAGTCCCGCATCGCCCACGGTGTCGACGTGGCGCCCGAAGCGCAGGATGATCGCCGCCTGGCCATTTCCGAGCTGGTAGAACCCGAGCCAGGCCCAGCCGGCCGCGAGCCCGAGCAGCAGCAACACGAACACCAGGTTCCCGAGCGTGCGCGCCACGGAACGGCGCACGCGCTCCTCGGCCTCGACGTCGCGGTCTTCGCGCGCCATCGGCTACGCGCCGCCCGCGCCGCGCTGCTTCGCCGCTTCGTAGAACGGACGCAGGATGTCGATCGGCACCGGGAAGATGATGGTCGAGTTGTGTTCCGTCGCGATCTCCGCGAGCGTCTGGAGGTAGCGCAGCTGGAGCGCCGACTCCTGCGTGGCGAGCACCTCGGCGGCCTCCGCGAGCCGCTGCGCCGCCTGGAACTCGCCCTCGGCGTGGATCACCTTCGAGCGCTTCTCGCGCTCGGCCTCGGCCTGCTTCGCCATCGCGCGCTGCATCTCCGGAGGCAGGTCGATCTGCTTCACCTCGACTGCGCGCACCTTCACGCCCCAGGGCTCGGTCTGTTGATCGATGATCTCCTGCAAGCGCTGGTTGATCGACTCGCGCTCGGCCAGCAGCTCGTCGAGCTCCGCCTGGCCGCAGACGCTGCGCAGCGTCGTCTGCGCGAGCTGCGAGGTGCCGTAGAGATAGTTCTCGACCTGGATCACCGCCTTCTCGGGGTGGAGGACGCGGAAGTAGAGCACCGCGTTCACCTTGAGCGAGACGTTGTCGCGCGTGATCACCTCTTGCGCGGGCACGTCCATCACGATCTCGCGCAAGCTGATCCGCACCATCCGATCGACGCCCGGAATCAGCCAGCGAAAGCCCGCCGACTTGTTGCCGTTGAAGCGACCGAGCCGGAACACGACGCCGCGTTCGTACTCGGCGAGAATGCGGATCCCGATCACGAAGAGCGCCGCGAGCGTACCGATCAGGATGACGAAACCCAGTCCCATGTCCCTTCCCCCAGGACCGCCCGGTCGCGGTCAGTGATCGCCTGTCGCGCGTCGCACGCGTAGGCGCATGCCCTCGACCGCCGTCACTTCGACGCGTACGCCGACGGCCAGGGGCTCCTCGCCCTGCGCCGTCCAGTATTCACCGCGCACGAAGACCTTGCCCTCCGGCGCCAGCGGCGTCGCGACCTTGCCCACCATCCCGAGCAGCTCCGGGATGCCCACGGTCTGCGCGCGCCTCAGCGTGCGTCCGACCGCAAAGATGACGAGCGCCGTGAAGAGCGCGAAGCCGCCGACGCTCGGCACCAGCACCGACCAGAACGAGACGTTCAGGTCGGAGAGCTGCGGCAGGTCGAACAGCATGGTCCCGCCGAGCAGGAAGCAGGCGATGCCGGCGATGAACAGCGCCCCGAAGGCCGATACGAAGATCTCGCTCGCGACCAGCGCCATCCCGAGCAGCATCAGCAGCAGACCCACCCACGAGAACGGCAGGATCTGGAAGGCGATCGCCGCGAGCAGGAGGCAGCCGGCGCCCACGATGCCGGGAAGGATCACGCCCGGCTGTTGGAACTCGATGTAGAGGCCGAGCAGGCCCGCCATCACGAGCAGCACGGCGACGTCGGGGTTGGCGAGGAAATCGAAGAAGCGCGTGAGCGGTGGCATCGCGAGCGTGCGGATCTCGGCGCCCGCCACGGCGAGCTTGCGCGTCTCGCCGCCCAGCGTGATCTCCCGCCCCTCGAGCTGGCGCAGCAGGTCTGCACGGTCCGTGGCGATCAGATCGATCACGCCGAGCTCGAGCGCCTTGTCCTGGGTGATCGCCTCCGCGTCGCGCACCGCGCTCATCGCCCATTCGACGTTGCGCTTGCGCTCCTTGGCGATCGACTCGATGAAGGCCGCGGTGAACTTCTCGGCCTTCTCTTCCGAGACGTTGCGGCGGTTGCCCTTCTCGTCCTGCTCCCCGCCGCCGCCCGTCGCGCTCACGGGCGACGCCGCACCGATGCTGGTGCCGGGGGCCATCGCCGCCACGTGTCCCGCGAGCGTGATGAAGGTCCCCGCCGAAGCCGCCCAGGCGCCTTGCGGCGAGACGAACACGATCACCGGCAGCTTCGCGTTGAGCATGGCCTGGATGATGTCCTTGGTGGACGCGAGCAGGCCGC
Source organism: uncultured delta proteobacterium (assembly GCA_963785985.1). GTDB lineage: Bacteria > Myxococcota_A > UBA9160 > UBA9160 > SMWR01 > DATBRV01. Next base: position 275,574 of record CAWAXD010000012.1, read on the forward strand.
CGGGCGTATCGAGCTCGATCAGCACGGCGATCGCGCCGTCGGCTTCGCTCTGCTCGATGGCGTGCTGGAGATAGTCCGAAGAGGCCGGATTGATCGAGCCCGAGATCGTCACGACGTTGATGTGACCCGCCGCCGAAGCCGTTCCCGCCAGAAGACCGAGCGCGAGCAGCAGCGCAGCGGCCCGGGCGAGCTTCATCCGCGCGCCCCGCGCAGCTTCTCGACGCGATCGAGCAATTGCCCGGCCACGGCAGCCTTGGAGAGCGAGGGCAGGCGCTCGACGTCTCCCGCCGGCCACACGAACACCACCGTGTTGTGGTCGCCGTCGAAGCCCGCGTCCGGCTGCGAGACGTCGTTCGCGACGATCAGGTCGCAGCCCTTGCGCGCGAGCTTGCGGCGCGCGGATTCGACCGGATCGTCGCTCTCGGCGGCGAAGCCCACGACGACGCGGCTGCCCTTGTCGCGGCAGATCTCCGCGAGGATGTCGGGATTGCGCACGAGCTCGAGCGAGACGCCCGCGCCCTCGGGAAGGTCTTCCTTGCGCGAGCTTCCCGGCGAGCGCCTGCGCGGGGCGGAAGTCGGCGACCGCGGCCGACTTGATCACGATCGTGGCTCGCGGGAGCTCGACGAACACGGCGTCGCGCATCGCGAGCGCGGTCTCGACGTCGACGCGGCGCACACCGGCTGGCGTCGGCTGCGCGCTGGGACCCGCGATCAGCACCACCTCGGCTCCGCGCCGCGCGGCCTCGCCGGCGATCGCGAAGCCCATCTTTCCGGACGAGCGGTTGCCGAGGAAGCGCACCGCATCGAGCGGCTCGCGCGTGCCGCCGGCGGTCACGAGCACGCGCTCGCCGGCGAGACTCCGGGAGCCCAGCCACGGGGCGATGGCGCCGGCGATCGCCGCCGGCTCCGACATGCGCCCTTCGCCCTCCCAGCCGCAGGCGAGCTCGCCCGACTCGGGCCCGACCACGCGCACCCCCCGCTCGCGCAGCAGCGCCACGTTCGCCTGGGTCGCCGGATGGCGCCACATGTTCACGTTCATGGCAGGGGCGACGACGATCGGCGCACGGGTCGCTAGCGCGACGGCGGTGACGAGATCATCCGCGAGGCCGAGCGCGAGCTTCGCCAGCAGGTTTGCGGTCGCCGGCGCAACCAGCAGCAGCTGCGCCCAATCGGCCAGCGCGATGTGGTCGATCTCGCCTTCCTCGCTGGGATCGAAGAGCTGGCTGCGCACCGGGGCGCCCGAGAGCGTCTGGAGCACGAGCGGCGTCACGAACTCGTGCGCCTCGCGCGTCAGGATGCAGCGCACCGCATGACCGCTGCGGCGCAGCAGGCGCACCAGCTCGGGAACCTTGTAGGCGGCGATCCCCCCGCTCACGGCCAGCAGGACGCGCGGCTCCATCGGCAACTGCCTCGAAAAAGCCTTGTTTGGCTGCGAAGTTAACGAGAGCCCGCGCAAACGCCAACCGGCGTCGGGAGGGCTCAGCCTCGCAGCAGACGGGCGCCCGCGGCGAGCCGCCTGGCGAGATCGCGCGGGCTGCTCGCTTCGGCGTAGACCCTCAGCACCGGCTCGGTGCCCGAGGCGCGCAGCAACAGGAAGCCGTCCGGGAAGACCAGGCGCAGGCCGTCGCTCGCAATCGTATCGAGCACGCGCCGGCCGGCGACACGCGCCGGCGGCGCCGCGCGCAAGCGGCTGAGCGCCGCGAGTGCACGGGGCTGCGCAGGCAGCGCGGCGCGGCCACAGTCGGACCGCCCATGGCGACGCTCGAGCTCGCGGAGGCGGGCGCGCAGCGGCGCGCGGCTCGTGGCAACGAGCTCCGCGAGCAGACAGCCCGAGAGGATCCCGTCCTTGTCCGCGCCAAAGCTTCCCAGCGCAAAGCCCCCGCTCTCGTCCGCCGCGGCATCGGCCGCACCCGACATCAGCGCCTGCGAGAGACAGCGAAAGCCGATCGGGTGGCGCGTCACCGCGAGACCGTGCGACGCGGCGACCCGCTCGACGAGCGAGCCCACGGCGATCGAGAGCGCGACGCCGCGCTGGATCCGCCCGCTGCGCGCCAGATGATCGACGAGCAGCGCGATCGAAGCGGTCTCCGACAGCACGCGCCCGCCGGCATCGACGGCCGCAAAGCGATCGGCGTCGCCATCGGTCGCGAGCCCGAGGCGCAATCCCCGCCCGGCGCGCAGCCTGCGCGAGAGCTCGCGCAGGCGCTCGGGCACGGGATCGGGCGATGCGCCGCCGAAGCGGGGATCCGGCTCGCCGTGCAGCAGCGTGACGCGCGCACCGAGCCGCTCGAGCGCGCGCGCGAGCACGGGCGCTCCGGCGCCGTGCATCGCGTCGTAGCAGACCTGCAGCCGGGCGCGCGCGATCGGCCCGCGCTCGATCACGGCCAACAGATCCTCGAGGTAGGGAGCCGTGACATCGAGCGTGCGGGTGCGGCGCGCCGGAGGCAGCGGATCCGCGCCGGGCGTCGCGAGCAGCGCTTCGAGGTGATCGGTCTGATCGCGTCCGAGCGAGCCGCCCGAAGCATCCAGGAGCTTGAGCCCCTGGTACTCGGGAGGGTTGTGGCTCGCGGTGAAGACGACGCCGAGGCGCGCGCGGCGGCGCCGGATCGCACGCGCGACCACGGGTGTCGGGACGGCGCCCTGCGCGAGAACGGGCCGCTGCCCGTGCGCGTGCAACACCGAAACCGCGAGCGACGCCAGGCGCTCGCCGAGGAAGCGCGTGTCGTGGGCGACGATCACCTCGGCGCCAGCGCCTTCGCGGGCCAGCCAGCGGCCCACGGCGCCGAGCACGCCGCGCAGCCGCGCCACGGTGAAGTCCTCGCCGAGAACGCCTCGCCAACCGCTGGTGCCGAAGCGGATCGGCGCGTCGTCGCGCGGTTCGCCCCCCTGCCCCATCACCGCCCCCTCCCCGTTTCTATCGGTGGAGCGGTCTCAGCCCTTACCGAGCCTCTCTCGCAGCTGCTTTGCGACCTGGATGGGCACGAACTCGCTCACGTCGCGCCCGAAGCGAACCAGCTCCTTCAGCCGCGAGGAGCTCACGTAGAGATATTGCTGGCTCGCCATCATGAAGAGGGTCTCGATCTCGGGGTACAGGTGCTTGTTCATCAGCGCCATCTCGAACTCGTACTCGAAGTCCGACATCGCGCGCACGCCGCGGATCACGCAGCTGGCGCCGATCCGGCGGGCGAAGTCCACCGTGAGTCCCTCGAACGAGGTCACCCGGACGCCGGGCTCGTGGCCAACCGTCGATTCGAGGATCGCGATGCGCTCCGGGAGCGTGAAAGTCGAACTCTTGGTCAGATTCACCGCGACGGCGACCACGACCTCGTCGAAGACCTTGAGCGAGCGGTGCAGGATGTCGAGGTGCCCGTTGGTGAGCGGATCGAAGCTCGCGGGAAACAGCGCGACCGAGTGCTGCGTGCGTTGCGTCGTCATCCGGTGCGCCTGCCTCCTGGTGCGGCGACACCCGTTGCGCCGCCTGAAGTCGCTACGTCACGGGCTCGCTCGTCCGGCGGCGCCGCCGCGAATTGCGTGATCACCGTGTCTCCATAGCGACGCTCGTCGAGCCGTGCGAGGCCGACGACGCTCGGCACAGGATGCCGTCGTCCGCTCTCGACCACCACCAGCGCCTCGGGCGCGAGCACGCGTGCGGCGACGAGCGCCTCCAGCGCGCGCCCCACCTCTCCCGCGGCATAGGGCGGATCGAGCAGCACGAGATCGACGCGCACGCCCTCGCGTCCGAGCCGTTGGATTGCGCGCACCGCGTCGCCGGGCAAGATCCGGACGCTCGTCCCCAGCTCGAGCGCCGCGATGTTCGCGCGCAGCACGGCGAGACTCGGCGCCGCGCGCTCGACGAACACGACCTCTTTGGCCCCGCGGGAAATCGCCTCGATTCCGAGTGTGCCAGTACCAGCGTACGAGTCGAGAACGCGCGCGCCTTCCAGATCCCCCAGGCGCGCGAACAACGCGACACGTACGCGATCCGAGGTGGGGCGCGTGCCGGGCGGCGCCGAGCGCAGACGCCGACCCGCGAGGCTGCCTCCTGTCACGCGCACATCCGCCCCTCCTTATCTTCCCACGCGCGGGCGCGGCGCGCGCCCCGTGTCCGGGTTGATGCAAGCGAGCCGTGCGTGGAATCCTCCCCACGCGGGCGCGAACCGAATCAAACGTTCTGCGGCGCGCACTTCGCCGCCGCCGCCTTGCTGAAGCGTGTAGCAGTATCTACACTGCCGCTCCTCACGGGTCACCGATAATTGTTTCGGGCCCCGCGAGATCAGAAAGACCGCAACCCCGCGTACCCCCTGCTCACTCGCACCCAGTCGCCACAGCAACGTGTGACCGTGCCGTGAACAGCTCCCCTGATCGGGGAGGGCGGCTTCGCCCACCGGGTGCGCACATCCAGAGAAGGAAGAAGCATGGCCTCAGCTGCAGTATCTCGCCTCAAGCGGAAGCTTCCGGAAAGACTCGCCCAGGTGCGCGGAACGCGCTCCCAGCGCCAGTTCGCACGCGACCTCGGTGTCTTCCAGCAGAACGTCAACCGCTACGAGAGCGGCACCACCCCGCACACGGACTTCCTCATCACGCTCGCGACGCAGGAGGGAGTCTCGATCGACTGGCTCCTGCTCGGCAAGGGCAAGATGAAGCGCGGTCGCTAGCGCCGCCGGGGGCCCGGCGAGACCGCCCCGGCCCGCGTCGCAACGCTCCCCGGCGCTCTGCGCAGCCTGCGCGGGGCGCCGGGTTGGCGCCTTCTCCCTCCGAACAGCTCCCATAAAGTAGAAACGAAATACCCACCTCCCTGGGGGTGTGCAGCTCACGGGCACTCCTTTCGCCGGCAACCCCACGCGCAGGTTCCGGCGCCCGGCGCGGATTCAGCCGGGTCCCGCTGCGCGGCACGCGTCTTGCTCCTTCTCGCCTCGAACGCGGCGGCGATGCCGCGGGGCGAGGACGAAGGCATGTTGCAGGCGCTCGCAGGCTTGACGCTGGTACTCACGGCCGCCGACCACTGGACCACGTATCTGTGTCTACGCGGTCCGGTGCAGGGTTGGAACGTCAGCGAGCTCAATCCGCTCGCCCACTGGCTGTTCTCGACCTTCGGTCTCGTGCCGGGTCTGATGATCGACAGCACGGTCACGCTGATCGCGGTGGCGTTCCTGACCTCGACCGCGCTGTTTCCGCGCAGCGCGAAGAGCATCTGCTTCGGGGTCCTCGTGGTTTCGACGCTGTGGGCGGTGATCAACAACCTGCACGCGATCGAAGTCCTGGGGCTCTCGCCGCTCGGAGCCCTCTGATATGCGGCGCAGCTGGCTCGCCGCGCTCACGTGCGCCGCATTCAGCGGCCTCTCGTGCAGCTTCTTCGCGACGGATCCCGGCGCGCTTCCGCCCGTCTCGATGGGCCCGCCCGTGGCCAGCGACACGCCCGTGGTGCGCGAGTCCGAAGTCGCCGCGATCGCCGCCTCTCTCGCGCGGCGGCCGACCGGCCTGACGGCCGGCGAAGTCGATGCGGTCGCCCGCACCATCGTCGTCGAAGCGCACCGCTATGCCCTCGAGCCCTCGCTCGTGCTGGCCGTGATGCACGTCGAGAGCCGTTTCTACAACTTCGCGGTCTCGCCGGTGGGCGCGATCGGACTGATGCAGGTGATGCCGGACACCGGGGAGTATCTGGCCGCGCGGATCGGGATCGACTGGGTGGGGCCCCAGTCGCTGTTCGATCCCACCACGAACGTGAGGCTCGGCGTCGCCTACCTGCGCGAGCTCTCGGATCGTTACGGCAGTCTGGCGACCGCGCTCGCGGCCTACAACTGGGGCCCCGGCCGCATCGACCGCCGGCTGCGCCTGGGCACCTCGCTGCCCGATCAGTACCCGAACCTCGTGCTCGAAGCCTACGCCCAGCGACGCGGGCGCTCCTAGCCGCCGCTCGCTGTCAGGGGCCCGCGTTCAATGGGACTCGGCGCGGCTCGCTGCGAGCACGCTGACGAAGTGGTCGAGCGCGTCCATCGCGCTCTCGGCGCTGCCGCGGAATCCATTCACGAGCACCGAGAACACGACCACGCGCCCGTCCGCGCACTGCGCGAGCCCGGAGAGGCTCGTCACGCCCGTGAGCAAGCCGGTCTTCGCGCGCACGGCATTTGCCGCACCGGCGGCGCGCTTCTGGAGCGTGCCGTCGGCCGCCGCGATCGGCAGCGCGGCGAGCAGCTCCGGGCCGTAGCGGAACGAGCCGGTTCCGATGCGCAGCGCCGACACCAGCACGCGCGGCGGCACGCGATTCTCGTAGGACAGCCCCGATCCGTCGACCTGCGTGATGCGCGCGGTGTCGAGCCCGGCCTGCTCGAGCTGCACCCGCACGGCATCGGTGCCCTCCTTCCAGGTCGCGCCGTTCGCGTGGCTGCGCGCGGCCAGCGCCTTCACCAGACCCTCGCCGATCTCGTTGTTGCTGTACTTGAGAAAGAGCCGGACGGTCTCCGCGAGCGATCGCCCTTCGAAGCCGAGCAATGGCACCGCTTCGGGCGGCACGGGTCCCGTCGCGGTATCGGCGCCGACGTGAACGCCGTTCGCCTCCAGCTGCATGCGCAGCACCGCGCCGAAGTAGCGCGTCGGATCGAGCACGCTGCGATAGACCGTCTGCGTGGCGCTGCCGGCGGGCGCCACGCCCGAGACGAGAACGTTCTCGACGCCGTCCCCTGCGTTCCGCTCCACCTCGAGCGCGCTGGCCACCCGGCGTGTGCCCGTGGTGGCGCGGTTCGTGACACGAAAGTACGGCACGGGCGGGTCGAGCATCGCCCGCACCGGATCGCCGGGCGCGGCGCCCGGAATCAGCGTCACGCCGAGCGCGCCGTAGTTCACCGTCAGCGCGCTGATCGGAGCGTGATAGGCGCGCGCGGACACCGCTCCCCAGCTCGGATGCCAACGCTCGCGGTCGAAGGCGCCGTCGTCCAGCAGCAGGCCGTCACGCACCCGCTCGACCCCCGCGCGCCGCACGTCCGCCGCCAGCCTCCAGAGCTCTTCGGAGGTCAGCGCCGGGTCGCCGCTGCCGCGCAGCATCAGCCGCGCCACGGCGCCGTGGGCATCGGGCGCCGCGTCGCTGAACAGCTCGGTGCGAAACTGATGGGTCGGACCGAACGCCTCGAGCGCGGCGATCGCCGTCAGCAGCTTCAGGTTCGATGCGGGGATCATCGGCCGATCGGGGTCGCGCGCGTAGAGCTCGCGCCCACTGTCGCGCTCGACGACCAGCGCGGCCACGCGCGCCCCGCGCAGGCCGGACGAGGCCAACACGGCGTCGAGGCGCGCCGCGAGTCCATCGGCCGCGTGCGCCGGCAAGGCGAACGCGCAAGCGAGAGCGACCAGCACGCCGCGGATCATCGACTCCTTCGACGACACCTGGAAACCGAAGAGAATCAGCGGGGGGCTTCGCTTGACTCGAGGCAGCTTATCCGGGAGCCTGCCGCCGGGCAATCGAGCAAGCGAGCGATCGGCGCAATGGGGGGTGCCGTGCTCAACGGAATCTGGCTCGGTCTGATCCTGCTCGCCGTGGTCTACGGCGCGTTCACCGGGCGCATGCAGGAAGTCTCGGCGGCCTCCTTCGATGCCGCGAAGAGCGCCGTGCAGCTCGTGATCGGCCTCACCGGCTTCATGGTGTTCATGCTCGGCCTGATGCGCGTCGCGACCGACGGCGGCCTGCTGCGCGCCGTGGCGCGCGGCATCGCGCCGCTGATGCGCCGCCTGTTCCCGGACGTGCCCGCCGATCATCCCGCGATGACGGCGATGGTGATGAATCTAGCCACCAACGTGCTCGGCCTCGGCAACGCCGCGACGCCATTCGGGCTCAAGGCGATGCGCGAGCTCGAGACGCTGAATCGCTACCCCGGCGTCGCGAGCGATGCGATGGTGCTCTTCCTCGCGATCAACGCGACGGCCATCACGCTGTTTCCGCCGACCGGCACGATGGCGATCCGCGCCGCCGCGGGCTCGGTGGCGCCCGAGGCGATCTGGGTGCCGACGTTGATCGCCACGACCTGCTCGACGCTGACGGCGGTGATCGTCTTCTATCTGCTGCGCGGCTGGCCGCGCTACGCCGCGCGGCCGCTCGAGGCGGCGCCCGCAGCGCCGCCGCCCGTCGTCGCGGTCACGGCGGCGAGCGACGAGCTCGAGCGCTCGCTCGCCGCCGAACCCGCGCAGCCCGCCGGCACCTCGCGCCGCGCGTTCATCGGCGCGGTCGCGCTCGGGCTGCTGGTCGCGCTCGTGCTCGACGTGCGGCGCCGGCTCGAGACGCAGCCCGCCGGCGACGTCGCCACGCAGGTGCTCCAGAGCTGGCTGTTCCCCACGCTGATCGTGGGGCTGCTGCTGGTCGGCGTGGCCGGCCGCGTGCGGGTCTACGAGGCGATGATCGAGGGAGCGAAAGAAGGACTCGAAGTCGCGGTTCGCATCCTGCCGTATCTGATCGCGATTCTCGTCGCGGTCGCGATGTTTCGCGCCTCCGGAGCGCTCGACCTGCTGATCGGCCTGCTGGCACCCGTCACGAACCTCGTCGGGCTTCCGGCCGAGGTGCTGCCGATGGTCTTGCTGCGCCCGCTCTCCGGCTCGGGCGCGTTCGCCGTGATGTCGGAGATCGTGACCACCTACGGGCCGGACTCCTTCATCGGCAACCTCGCCTGCACCATCCAGGGCTCGACGGAAACGACCTTCTACGTGCTCACGCTCTACTACGGCGCCTCGGGAACGCGCAACATCCGACACACCCTGGTGGCGTGCCTGTGCGGCGACGTCGCGGGCGTCGCCGGCGCCACGGCTGCGTGTCATGTCTTCTTCGGCTGAGTCGGATGCCGGACCCCCAGGCTCCCGACGCCCGGCTCGACGCGCTGCTGCGGGCCCTGGTGCGCAGCTCGCTCGGCGTCGAGATCACCGGTACCGAGGCCATCGCCGGCCAGATCGGTCTGCGGCGCTTCCTGCGCGTCCGCCTCGCCGCGCGAGCGGGAGTGCCCGCCACGCTCGTGGCGCGCATCGAGGCGCCCGAAGATCCCGCGTCGCGCCCGAGCGGGGTGTCGCCCGAGCCGGCGCTCGAGCCGATTCGCGGCCTGCTCGCGGCGCACGGGCTGCCGGTGCCGGCGCGCTACGGGGGCGACGCCGCGGCCGGCATCGAGCTGCTGGAGGACGCGGGCGAACGCTCGCTGGCGGCTGCCGTGGAGAATGCCGACGCGGCGACGCGCCGCGCGCTCTACGCCGAAGTGTGCGCGCTCGTGCCGCGCCTGCAGCGCATCCAGGGGCCCGCGGCCGGAGTCGCCGCCTTCGAGCGGCGCCTGGGCGCCGAGCAGATCGCGTACAAGGCGACGCGCTTCTGCGAATGGAGCCTGCCCGAGCGCGGGCGGCCCGCGAGCGCCGCCGAAGCGCGCGCGGTGCGAGCCGCCTTCGACGTCGTGGCCGAGGCGGTGCTGCGCGCGCCGCAGCGCCTCGCCCACCGCGACCTCCAGAGCTCGAACGTCCACGTGCGCGACGCCGCGCCGCCGGGCGCGCGCGTCGTGCTGCTCGACCTCCAGGGCGCCTGGCTCGCGCCGCCCGAGTACGACCTGGTCTGCCTGCTGCGCGACTCCTACGTCGAGCTGCCGGAGCACGAAGTCGGCGAGCACCTCGAGCGCGTGCGGCCCGAGCTGCCCGACGCCCCCGATCCGGAAGCCTTCGCCCGGCGCTTCGACCTGCTGACGCTCGCGCGCAAGGGCAAGGACCACGCGCTCTTCCACTTCGTCGCGCGCACCCGCGGCGACCGGCGCTACCTGCGCTTCGTGCGGGCGACGGTGCGCGCGCTGCGGCGCGCGTCCGCAGCGCGCTGCGGCGCGCGACGCGCGCCTCGCGCCGCTGGCGGAGCTGATCGCCGAGCTACCGGAGACGCCGTGCGTGCCATGATCGTGGCGGCCGGGCGCGGTACGCGGCTGCGCCCGCTGACGGACCTGCGTCCGAAGCCGGCTCTGCCCGTGCGCGGGCTACCGCTCATCGCCTATCAGCTCGCGCTGCTCGCGCGGCACGGCGTGAGCGAGGTGGTGATCAACCTCCACCACCTGCCGGAGCAGCTGATGGAGGCGGCGCAGCGCTGGTGCCCGGCCGGCATGACGCTGCGCTTCTCGCTCGAGCCCGAGCTCCTCGATACGGGCGGCGCGATCCGCGCGGTCGCCGACTTCCTGCGCGAGAGCGATCCGTGTCTCCTGATCGGCGGCGACATGCTGCTCGACTTCGACCTCGGCGCCTTCGTCGCACGCCACCGCGCGAGTGGCGCCGCGGTGACGCTGCTGCTGCGCGACGATCCGCGCGCCGCGAGCTTCGGCTCGATCGGCATCGATGCGCAGGGCTGCGTGCGCCGGATCGGCAGCCGCTTCGATCTCGGGGGCGCGACGCGGGCGGGCCTCTACACCTGGGTGAACGTGGTCTCGGCGAGTGCCCTGGCCAGCCTGCCGGAGCGCGAGGTCTTCGGACACCTCGACCACTGGATCGCACCGCGGCTCGCCGCCGGGGCGCGCGACGTGCGCGCCGAGCTGGTCGCACCCGCGGCCTGCCTGTGGGAGCCGGTCGGAACGCCGAGCGAGTATCTGGCGGCGAATCTGCGCCCGCTGCGCCTTTCCTACCTCGATGCCGATGCGGTCGCGCGCCGCGCCGGCACGCGCTTCGAGCCGGAGCTCGTGATCGGCGCTGGCGCGACGCTCGGAGCGGGCGCTAGCTTGCGGCGCGCGGTCGTCTGGGATTCCGAAAACGTCCCGCCTGGGCTGATGGCTTCGGATGGTGTCTTCGCGGGCGGAAGCTTCCACGCCTGTCTGCCACCGGCCGAGCCGCACCGCAGCGCCCGCAGCGAGCCGAGAGAGGCCGGATGAGCGAGGTGGTCTTCGTCGGCACGAGCGACGCCTTCGGGGCGGGGGGCGGCGCCAGTCCGCGCTGCTGGTGCGCGCACCGAACGGCGGCATGCTGATCGACTGTGGCAGCACGACGACCACCGGGCTCACGGCCCTGGGCATCGAGCGCGGCGAGATCGACGCCGTGCTGATCTCGCACTTCCACGGCGATCACTTCGGCGGCGTCCCCGCCTTGCTGCTCGCGACGCTCTACGAAGACGCGCGGCGCAAGCCGCTGGTGATCGCCGGGCCGCACGGCATCGAGCGCCGCGTCCACCAGCTCGCAGCGGCCATGGGCTACGCGATCGAGGAGCGCGAGTGGTCCTTCCCGATCGAGTTCGTCGAGCTGAACCCCGAACGCGAGACCGAGATCGGACCGGCGCGGGTGCGCAGCTTCGAGACGCGGCACCAGCTGCACACGCATCCACACGGGATGGTCGTTAGCGCGGGATCGCAGCGCATCGGCTACTCGGGTGACACGGGCTGGTTCGACGAGCTGCCGCGCCGGGTGGGCAACGTGGATCTGTTCGTGTGCGAGTGCACCTATCACCACACCGGCTTCGATTTCCACCTGAACCACCAGACGCTCTCGGCCCACAAGCCCGAGTTCGACTGCGGGCGCATGCTGCTCACGCACCTCGGCTCCGAGATGAGCGCGCGCCGCGGGCAGTGCGATTTCGAGACCGCCGACGACGGTCTGCGGGTCCGGCTCTAACGCCCGGTTACGCGCACGAAGCGACCCGGGACGATCTCGCCCAACACGGCCGCGCGCGCAGCGCCCGTGCAGCGCGGCAGGTGGTTCGGACGCCCGAGCAGCGCGTTGCGTCCGAGCAGCGCGAAGGCCATCGCTTCGCAGGCGCGCGCCGGCACGCCCGCCGCGTCCATCGGCTCGACCCGCGCCGGCGCGAGCGCACTCGCGAGCGCGGCCATGAAGACTGGATTCTCCGCCCCGCCGCCGCCTACGAAGAGGCGGGTCGGCGCCGCGCCAGCGGACAGGAAATCCCGGCAGGCGCGCCGCACGGCTTCGACGCTGAAGGCGAGCAGCGTCGCCACCAGGGCGTCGTCGTCGCGCCCGGCTGCGCGCGATTCGCGGACCAGGGCCTCCGCCTGGGCGAGCCCGTAGCGCTCGCGTCCGGTCGACTTGGGCGGCGCCCGTCGCAAGAATGCGTCATCCAGCAGACGTTCGAGCAGCCCGGCGTCGGGGCGCCCGCGCGCCGCCCGCGCCCCCCCGCGGTCGAAGCTCTCGCGCCCCTGCGTGAGGGTGCGCACCACCCCGTCGATCAGCGCGTTCGCCGGCCCGACGTCGAACGCGATCACGTCCTCGGCGCGTCCTCCGGGCGGCAGCCAGGTGAGGTTCGCGATGCCGCCGAGGTTCAGCACGGCGCGGTTCTCGGCCGCGTCGGCGAAGGCCGCGTGATGGAAGAACGGGGCGAGCGGCGCGCCCTCGCCGCCGAGCGCGAGATCGCGCGGCCGGAAGTCCGCGACGGTGATGCAGCCGGTGCGCTCGGCGATCACGGACGGGTCACCGATCTGGAGCGTCGCGCGCCGCTCGGGGTGGTGGGCCACGGTCTGTCCGTGCGACGCGATCGCAGCGATCTCCGAGACCGCGACGCCCGCCTGCTCCGCGAGCGCGAGCGCCGACGCCGCGAAGCGTTCCCCTAGCTCGACGTCGAGACCCGCGAGCTCGGCGAGCACGTCGCCCGCCGGCACCCGCCCCGCCGCGAGATCGTGGATGCGGCGCTGGAACGCCGCGGGAAAGGCGTCCTCGCGGAAGGCGACGAGCCGCAGCGGCCGCTCGAGCACGCCCTCCGGCCACTCCACGAGCGCCGCGTCCACTCCGTCCGCGGACGTCCCCGACATCAATCCGATCACGCGCACGCGCGGAGCTTACGCTCGTTGACAGCCCGGTCGACCCCCCTCATCATCGGGCGCCTTGGGCCGCGCCCGGCCCGACCGGATGGAGCTTCCGCAGTGAACGATTCCTCGCGCACCCAGGGGGGCCTCATCTGCGTGGGCGTGGTCGTGGTGGGGGCCTTCTTCCTGCTCGGGCTGCTCCAGAAGAGCTACTGGGCGCTCGCGATCCCGGTCGCCGCGCTCGTGCTCTTCGGGCTGGGCCTCACCTTCTGGGTCGGGTACACGATCGCGACGATCCAGGTCGATGCCTTCGACGCGAACGAGCCGACCCCCGTGGAGACCGACGCGCAGGCCAGCTCCGACCGGCCGGCCTGAGCCCCGCGCCCGTGCGCATCGCGCTGCTCACCTATCGCGGGAACATGTATTGCGGCGGGCAGGGCATCTACGCCGCCTACCTGGCGCGCGAGTGGCAGCGCGCGGGTCATGACGTGCATGTGATCGCGGGACCGCCGCTGCCCGAGCTGGCCGACGGCATCCCGCTGCACGAGATTCCCAACCTGAACGTCTTCGGCGTGAAGTGGCCCGCCTGGGCGGACCGCGAGCGACCCTTCGAGCTGCTCGAGCCCTTCAACCTCTGGGAGCTCGGCGTCTCGCGCTTCGGCGTGTTCCCGGAGATGCAGACCTTCGCCATGCGACTGCTGCTGCGCTGGCGCGCGCTCCAGCGCCAGCATCGCTTCGACATCGTGTTCGACAACCAGTGCCTCGCCTGGGGCCTGCTCGGAATCCGCGCCGCCGGCACCCCGGTGGTGTCGGTGATCCATCATCCGCTCCACATCGACCGCGAGGCCGATTTCGCCATCGACCCCGCCTTCCTGAAGAAGGTGAAGCGCACGCTCTACTTCCCGCTGCTGATGCAGCGGATCGTCGCGCAGCGCCTCGACAAGATCGTGACCGTCAGCGAGGCCTCGCGCAGCGAGATCGAGCGCTACTTCGGGATCCCCGAGAAGGCCGTCTCGGTCGTCTACAACGGGACCGACACCGAGTTGTTCCGGCCCGTCCCTGGCATGCCCAAGGAAGCCGATCTGCTCTTCGTCGGGCGCACCGAGGACCGCAAGAAGGGGATCGGCACGCTGCTCGAGGCGCTGGCGAAGCTGCCGCGCGAGATCACGCTCAAGATCGTCGACGGGCGCATCCCGGACGACGGGCTCGTGATGCGGCTGATCCGGCGCCATCGGCTCGAGGGCCGCGTGCTGCTGCACCGGCAGATGCTCGCGCTGCCGGAACTCGTGGCGCAGTACTCGACGGCGCGCGCCGCGGTCGTGCCCTCCTTCTTCGAGGGCTTCGGCTTCCCGGCCAGCGAGGCGATGGCGTGCGGTCTGCCGGTGATCGCGAATGCCGCCGGCGCGCTGCCCGAGGTGATCGGCACCGATGGCAGCGCCGGGAGGCTGGTGCCGGCGCGCGATCCGGAGGCGCTGGCTGCGGCGATTCGCGACGTGCTCGCCGATCCCGCCCGCGCGCAGGCCATGGGCCGCGCCGCGCGCGCGCGCGTCGAGAGCGTGTTCCAGTGGCGCGACGCAGCGGCGCGTCTGATCGAAGTGTTCGAGGAGACGCTGCGTGCTGCTCACCGTCGACCTCGATCGGCTTAGGCTTCGGGCCGGCGAGACGCTGCTCGACGCCGGCTGCGGCGAGGGGCGGCACTGCTTCGGCGCCCTCGAGCGCGGCGCGCGCGTGGTCGGACTCGACCTCGACCGCGCATCGCTCGCGCGTGCCGCGGGCGCGCTGCGCTTCCGGGCCAAGCAGCTCGGCTCGTTCGGCGCGATGCTGCAGGGCGACACCTTCGCCCTTCCCTTCCGCGACGCCAGCTTCGACAAGGTGATCTGCTCGGAAGTGATGGAGCATGTGCACGACTACCGCGCCGCGGCGCGCGAGCTCGCGCGCGTAACGCGCCCGCACGGCCTGGTGGCTGTCACGATCCCGACCGCGACCAGCGAAAGCCTCTACCTGCGCCTGGGGGACGATTACTTCGAATCGCCGGGCGGCCACATCCGCATCTTCCGGCCGCGCGAGCTCGCGCGCGGCCTCGCCGAAGCGGGACTCGCCACGGTCGGCGTCGGCTTCGCCCACGCGCTGCACACGCCCTACTGGGCGCTGCGCTCGATCGCCGGGCTGCCGCGCGCCGACGAGAGCCGCCTGGTGCGCGCCTACCGCCGCTTCCTGATCCGCGCCACCGTCTCGCCGGGCATCGCGCGCCTCGAGCGTGTGCTCGACTACTGCTTCCCGAAGAGCGTCATCCTGTACGCGGAGAAGCGCGGCGCCCCCGCGACCCCGGGCAGCTGACGTGGGCGCGCGGCCGCTGCGGATCTGCTTCCTCGCCTACCGCGGCAACATGGTGAGCGGCGGACAGGGCATCTATCTCTGGTTTCTCGCGCGCGAGCTGACACGCCTCGGACATCGTGTCGACGTGATCGTGGGGCCGCCCTATCCGGACCCGATGCCCTTCGCCGCGAGCGTGACGCCACTGCACGACGAGCGCTTCTGGGGCAAATGGTTCTCGCCCGATCGCTCGCTGCTGCTGCCGCGCCCGCAGCCGCTGCGCATCTTCACGCCGCTGAATCTCTGGAGCTTCGGCGCCACCTGGTTCGGCTTCCTGCCCGAGCCCTTCGCCTTTAGCCTTCGCGCGCTGCGCCACGTGGCGGCCCGGCTGAAGGCGGGCGAGCGCTGGGACATCGTGCACGACGTCCAGAGCCTCGGCTGGGGCCTGCTCGGGATTCGCGCGCTCGGCCTTCCGGTGGTGACGACCATCCACCATCCCCTCTCGGTGGACCGGCGCACGTCGTTCGTGCGCGATCACTCGCTGCGCGAGGCGCTCGGCACGATGACCTTCTACCCGGTCGGGATGCAGGCCGCCGTGGCGCGCCGGCTGGATCGCGTGTTCACCTCCTCGGCGGCGAGCGCGCGCCAGCTCGCGGCGGACTTCGGCATCGATCCGCAGCGGCTGTGCATGGTCGCCAATGGCGTCGACACCGATCTGTTCCAGCCCGATCCGGCCGTCGCACGCGATCCCACCGAGATCCTGTGCGTGGGGCGTGCTTCGGACCCCAACAAGGGCGTGCGCACGCTGGTCGAGGCGCTGGCGCTGCTGCCCGAGCCGGCCCACGTGACGCTCGTCGACGAGGACCATCCCGAGAATCCGGCGCGCGTGCGCGCGGCCGAGCTCGGCTGCTCGCAGCGGCTGCGCATCGTGGGACGCGTATCGACGCAAGCGCTGCTCGGGCTCTATCGGCGCGCGGCGCTGGTGGCCGTGCCCTCGCGCTTCGAGGGCTTCGGGCTGCCAGCGGCGGAGGCGATGGCTTGCGGCACGCCCGTCGTCGCTGCCGCTGCGGGCGCGCTGCCGGAAGTGGTGCAGCGGGGCGGCGGCGGGATCCTGGTGCCGCACGACCAGCCCGAGGCGCTCGCAAAGGGCATCCGCTCGCTGCTCGAGCAGCCCGCGGCGCGTCTCGAGCTGGGTAACCGCGGGCGCCGCGGCATCGAGCAGGCCTACTCGTGGCCGAGCGTCGCAGCGGCGACGGCGGAGATCTACGCGGAGACGCTGGCCGCCGCGCGCGCGCGCCGCGGGCGTCCGGCGAGCAGCACCACGTCCGCGAGCGACGGCAAGCGGCGCGCGAGCCCATCGAGCCCCGCGAGCGAGGCCTGAGCCAGCGGCGCAGGCAGCCGCTGCAATGCCCGGGACCAGCCGGGCACCCCCCAGGCGAGCGAAATCCCCTCCACGAGATCCAGCTCGAGCTCTTCGGAAGCCTGCTCGCGCATCAAGCCCAGCTCGTAGCGCGTGAAGTGATCGTGGGGCACGTCATAGTGTCGCCGGCCGCGGCGCAGCTCGCGTCCCTGCCAGCGCTCGCGCACGTGGTCGAGTCCGCGCGCGGCGCGGCAGGCGAAGGATTCGAAGTTCGCGATCGCGAGCACGACGCGCCCGTCGCGCTTGGTGACGCGCGCCATCTCCGCGAGCGCGAGCGCGGGCCGGTCGAAGTGGTCGATGGCGCCCTTGCAGATCACCGCATCGAAGCTCTGGGAGGCAAAGGGCAGCGCGTCGGACCAGGCCCGCACCCAGACCGGCAGCGGGCCCTTGGCCTGCGCGGCGAGGATCCTGGCCAGACCGGACATCCGCGCCGAAGGCTCGGCTCCCACGACGCTCGCCCCGCGTTCGGCGAGCGCCCGCGCGTCCTGCCCGAAGCCGCTCGCGACGTCGAGGATGCGCCGCCCCGGCCCGGCCCCGGCCAGGCGCAGCGTGCGCTCGGTCATCTGGGCGAAGAGGTACTCGCTGTCGCGGGTGGCGCCGGTCGGGACCACGTCGCGCATGTCCCGATCGAGGTCGACGACGCGCATGGCGCCGGAGGCTAGCGAAGCGCGCAGCGAGCCGGAGGCGAAGCAGAGTCGACCGCGCCTGCGGCGCGCAGCGCGAGCCACAGGCCGGCCGGCGCCGGGGCCGATTCCCGGGCCCGCGCGCCAAAGCGTGTATGCTCTCACGGCGATGGCGGATGTGTCGGCACCGGAGGGCAAGTCCCTGCCCCGCTCGGTGGTGCAGGCTGGGGCGGCGACCCTCGACCGCCTCGCGTCCTTCCGCCTCGTCTACGTCGCCATCTTCGTCTTTGCGCTGTTCTACATCGCGAGCGTCCAGGTCGCGCAAAAGCTGCTGCAGCGCCACTTCAGCGCGGCCGTCGAGCTGGCGGTGCGGGTGAGCCCCGCCGATGGACCCGTGGTCGAGCAGATCCAACGCCGGGTCAGCGCCGTGGTGCGCGACTCGGCCTGGGTTCGGATCGGCCGCGTGCGGGTGAACGCGTTCGTGCTGGGCGTCGATCAGCGCACCCCCATCTACGTGCTCGGACACCCCGTTCCGCCGCCCAACGTGTCCGCCCTCGAGGTCCCCTGGGCCGAGGCGCTGGCGCTGCTGCCGGCGAGCGCCACGGTCGACGTGTCGGTCCCGCACGATTCCGTGCTCGCCACCGGCATTCTCGTCGCCTATGGCGCCGTGCTGATCGGCGTGCTCTTCAGCTACAACCGGCGGGTCGCGCGCTACGAGGCGTCGCTGGTCGAGTCGGCCGTCGCGGCGCGCGATGCCACCGCCCAGCGCGCGGCGTCGATCGAGACCGAGCTCGAGCAGGTGAAGAAGCGGCTCGCCGACGTCGAGCCGGCCGAACACGCGCAAGCCGACGAGATCCGCGCGCTCGCGCGCGAGCGCGAAGTCTTGCAGGCCAAGCTCGCCGAGCTCTCGAGCCGCGAGGCGGAGCTGCGCAGCACGACCTCTCGCTTCGTCGAGCTCGAGGAGGAGCGTCACGCGCTCGAAGAGCTGCTCAGCGAAGCGGTCGACGACCTCGGGCAGAAGGAGAGCGTGATCCAGTCGCTGCAAGATCGCTTGAAGCGCGAGACGAAGCCCGACGTGCAGCCGGCGCCCGGTGGCAAGGAGCGCGGTTGGGATCAGCTCGAGCGGCGCCTGCGGACGCTCTACAAGCAGCTCGAGATCGACGACCGCGCGATCAGCGACATGCTGGCGCTCCGCGACGAAGCCATGAAGCTCAAGGCCGAGGAAGCGCTGAAGCGCCTGGCCGACGGCTCCGACGCCGCCGCGATCCGCCGCAAGGTCGGCGGCCTGCCGCCGCACCTCTCGGTCTTCGAGCTGGGCTTCGCCGGCAAGGGCCGCATCTACTACACGCGCGGGCGACAGCGGAGCTTCCGCGTGCTCGCGATCGGTGCGAAGAACACCCAGAACGCCGATCTCGAGTATCTCAGCCGGCTTCAGACCTGAGCGCCCGGCGCAGCGTCGCCTTGAGCTTCGCGTCGTCCCACGGCTTGGTGATGAGCGCCCGCACCCCGAGCTGCTCGAGCTGCGCGGGCGGAATCTCCTCCGTCCAGCCGGTGATCAGCATGCGGATCGCATCGGGCCGGCGTCGCGCCGCCTCGGCGAGGAACTGCATGCCGCTGGTCCCGGGCATGCGTTGGTCCGACAGGATCGCGTCGATCGGCCGTGTCTCGAGCAGGCGCAGCGCCTCCTCCACCGTCTCCGAGGTCACCAGCTCGTAGCCTTCGCGCCGCAGCGTCCGGCACAGCGCCGAGAGGATGCGCGGCTCGTCATCGACGACGAGCACGCAGATGCGGCCGTCAGCTTCCATCGTTCGGCGCCTCGACGTCTTCGATCGGCAGCAGCACTTCGAAGGTGCTGCCCCGACCGACCTGGCTCTCGACGGTGATGCTGCCGCCATGCCGACGCACGATGCTGTAGCAGGTGGACAGGCCCAGCCCCGTGCCCACCCCGACCTTCTTGGTCGTGAAGAAAGGATCGAAGATGCGCGGCAGGTTGTCGCTGGCGATTCCCGCGCCCGTGTCGCTCACCGTGACCGCGACGGAGTCCCCGCGGACCTGCGTGCGCAGCCGGATCCGGCCCGTCTCCGAGCTGCCCCCGATCTGCTCCTCGATCGCCTGGAACGCGTTCACGAGCAGGTTCATGAACACCTGCTTCAGCTGCATCGGGAAGCACGCCACGCTCGGGAGCTGCTGGAACTCCTTCTCGAGCACGACCAGGTGTTTCATCATCGGCCACACGATGTTGGCGGTCGAATCGAGGCATTGGTTGATGTCGGCGAGCACCCGCTCGCCGGTGTCCAGGTGCGAGAAGTCGCGCAGATCCTGGACGATGTGCCGGATCCGCTCCGAGCCTTCCTGCGATTCGCGAATCGCCTTGGCGAGATCCGAGAGCAGGAAGTCGACCTGCGTCTCCTCGGCGCACGCATCCAGCCGGCCGGCGGCCTCGCTCACCTCGGCTGCAGCGCCCTTCGCCACCGCCTTGCGCAGCTCGTCGACCGCCGAGAAGACGCGGCGCAGGTCGGCCACGTACTCCGCCATCTGGAAGAGATTCGCGTGGATGAAGCCCATCGGATTGTTGATTTCGTGGGCGACGCCCGCAGCGAGCTGGCCGATCGAGGCCATCTTCTCCGCCTGCAGCACCTGGCGTTGCAGCTGCTTGATCTCGGTGAGGTCCTGGAACGTCGCGACGACCCCGAGCCGGGCGCCGTCGGCATCGACGATCGGCGCGCACGAGATGCCGATCGGCACGCGCGTGCCATCCGCGCGCGTGATCAGACTCTCCGCGCCGCGGAAGCGCACGCCCTGCGCGAGCGTGCGCGCAACCCAGTCTTCGCCGGGCGGGTCGCCTGCGAACCAGCGCCGCACCGAGCGGCCGCGCAACGCGTCGGCGCGCTCGCCGAGGATCAGCTCCGCCGGCGGGTTGCAGGCGGTGATGCAGCCGTCCCGGTCGATCACGAGCAGCGCGCTGTTCATGTTCTGGAGGATCTCGTCGTCATAGGGACCGAGCTCGCGCAGACGCCGCGGTGCGGAGCTCTCCTGTGCGCCCGCCACCAGCACGGGGCGGCCCTCGCGGCGCAGCGCCTCGAGCCACTGCTCGCGCTCGGCGCCGGGCTCGAGATCGACGATCACGAGCTCGACGCCCGCTTCCCGGCAGCGGGCCAACGCCCGCTGCGGATCGTCGATGCTCACCACGTGCAGGGCACCCTCGACGCGCGCGAGTGTGCGCGCGAGCGCAGACGGGGGCCGGCCAGGGCGAGCCAGCAGCAGCCAGCGCGGTGCAGGCGTCGTGGTCGGCAAGCAGCGGACCCTTCCTGCGGGCGCGCCGGGCTCACCCGCAGTTGCGAATTCCGATCGGCTTTGGGGGGTGGCTCACTTTACCCCATCGCGGCCGCCAGGCCCAGGTTTGTGCGGCGCGAGCCCGTGCTTCGAGAGCTTGCGGTAGAGCGTGCTGCGGCCCACGCCGAGCAGACTCGCTGCGCGATGGGCGTCGCCCCCAGCCTCGCGCAGGGCGCGCTCGAGCGCGCAGCGCTCGTAGGCTTCGAGGCTCAGGGGAACGTCGGCGGCCAGCGGGGCCGAGGCGCCAACCCGGCGCGCGCGCGGTAGATCGGCAGCGCGCAGGCGCGGCCCCGGGGCCAGCGCGATCGACGACTCGATCACGTTCTCGAGCTCGCGCACGTTGCCCGGCCACTCCGAGCGCACCAGCTGCTCGAGCGCCTCGTCCTCGATGCCTTCGATGCGGCGGGCGCGGTCGGCATGCTTGTGCAGGAAATGCTGGACGAGCAGCGGGATGTCCTCGCGGCGTTCGCGCAGCGCCGGAATCTCGATGCACACGACGTTGAGGCGATAGAAGAGATCCGTGCGGAAGCGCCCGTCGGCCACCATCGCCTTGAGATCGCGGTGGGTCGCGCTGATCACCCGGATGTCGACCGGCACCGTGGAGGCGGAGCCCACCGGCCGCACCTCCTTGTGCTGGAGCGCCCGCAGGAGCTTGGCCTGCACGGGCGGCGGGATCTCGCCCACCTCGTCGAGGAAGAGCGTTCCCTGGTTCGCCATGCGGAATAGACCCTGGGCGCCGAGCGCGCCGGTGAAGGCGCCTCGCTCGTGCCCGAACAGCTCGCTCTCGATGATGCTCTCGGGCAGCGCCCCGCAATCCACGGGCACGAACGGACCGTCGGCGCGCGGGCTGTTCAAGCGGATCGCCCGCGCCACGAGCTCCTTGCCGGTGCCGCTCTCGCCCTGGATCAGCACGTGGCTCTCGTTGTGGCGCAGGCTCTCGATCGTGCGGCACAGAGCGCGCATCTTCGGCGCCGAACCGACCAGCTCGGGCAGCCCGGCGCGCCCGCGCAGCTCTTCCTCGAGCTCGCGATTGCGGCGCAGCAGGCGCCGGCGCTCGAGCGCCTTGCCCACCGTGGTCCGCACCCGGTAGACGTCGTCGAAGGGCTTGGCCAGGTAGTCGAAGGCGCCGCGCCGGATGCAGCCCACCGCGCTCTCGATGCTCGCGTGCCCCGTCATCACGATCACCTCGACCTCGGGACGCTCGCGCCGCACGTGATCGAGCAGGTCGAGACCGTTCGCGCGCCCCAGGAAGAGATCGAGCACCACGACCGCGAGGTCGGGATCCAAGAGAAAGGGCTCCACCGCCTCCGGCGATTCCGCGAATGCGATCTGATGGCCCTCGGCGGCCAGGATGCGGCGCAGCGAGCGCAGCAGCAGCGGCTCGTCATCCACCAGCAACACGAGCCCCGGGTCATCGGGGCGCGTCCCGCCGGCGTTGCGCACAGGGGAGACCACACCGGGGGATGCCATGGCTTCCCGTATCGGTCCCGGAATCGAGACGCTTGAACGGCCGCGAGCGTCTGCCTACACTCCGCCCGCCCCCCCATCCAGGAGCGGAGGCATTACCCCTGCAGCGCAAAGCCAATGTCCTCGTCGTCGACGACGAGGAGCTGTACCGCCGCGCGCTCGAGCGCATCCTCCAGCGCGTCGGCCATGCCGTCATCCCGGCGCGCGACGCCAGCGAGGCGCTCGCGACCGTCGCGGGCCAGCCGATCGATCTGGTGCTCGCCGACATCCGCATGCCGGGCATCAACGGCCTCGAGCTCGTGCGCCAGATCCACGAGATCGCGCCGGACCTGCCGTGCATCGTCATCACCGGTTACGGGGGCGCGGAGCAGTCCGTCGAGGCGCTGCGCGCCGGCGCCTTCTGGTATCTGGAGAAGCCCTTCGACCAGGGGCACCTGGACGTCGTGCGGCGGCTCGTCGAGCAGGCCATCGAGATGGGCCGGCTGCGGGTCGAGAACCGCCTGCTCCAGCGCGAGCTGCGCTCGAAATACGGCGTCGAGAGCATCGTCGGCACCAGCGCGAGCCTGCGCGCCGTCCTCGACGTGGTGGCCAAGGTCGCCGATTCGGACAGCACGGTGCTGATCACCGGCGAGAGCGGCACCGGCAAGGAGCTGATCGCCCGCGCCATCCACTACAACAGCCGCCGCTCCGAGCGCATGCTCGTGACGGTCAACTGCGGGGCGATCCCGGAGGAGCTGCTCGAATCCGAGCTCTTCGGCCACGTGCGCGGCGCCTTCACCAACGCCGTCAGCCATCGCGAGGGCCGCTTCACGGTCGCGAACGAGGGCACGATCTTCCTGGACGAAATCGGCGACATGAGCATGAACCTGCAGGTGAAGCTGCTGCGCGTGCTGCAGGACCGCACGTTCGAGCCCGTGGGATCGTCGAAGACCGTTTCGGTGAACGTCCGCGTGATCGCGGCGACCAACCAGGACCTCGAAGAGGCGATCCGCGAGCGGCGCTTCCGCGAGGATCTGTTCTATCGCTTGAACGTGATTCCGATCGAGGCGCCGCCGCTGCGGCACCGGCGCGAGGACATTCCGCTGCTCGTCCAGCACTTCCTCCAGCGCGCGAGCGAGTCTCGCGGCCGCCCGGTGCCGGGCCTCTCGAGCGAGGCGCTCGGCCTGCTGTGCGAGCACGACTGGCCCGGCAACGTGCGCGAGCTCGAGAACCTGATCGAACGGCTCGTGACCCTCGGCGGCGATCGCGAGATCACGGCCGCCGATCTGCCGGCCAGCGTGTGTCGCACGAGCACACCAGTGCTCTCCGCGCTGCGCGTGCCCGCCACCGGCCTCTCCTTCCGCGACGTGGTCGAGGAGGTGGAGGAGCAGATGATCCGCGAGGCGCTCGAGCACACCCACGGCAACAAGAACCGCGCCGCGCAGCTGCTCGGCCTGAATCGCACGACGCTGCTCGAGAAGATGAAGCGCCGCATCCGCCCGCCGCAGCCTGCGGCGCCGCTCGCGAGCGTGACTGACGGATTCGCAACCGGCACGGACGCCGGGCGTCGGAACTCCGACGCTTTTGCCGCCGGGCGACCCCAACCGCCGCCGGTGGCGGCGGCAGCTCCGCGCAAGCGTCTGCGCACCGGACGCCCGCACGAGCCCCGCCAAATCCCTGACGAATCGGGGACCTGACGCCAGACGCGCACGCCCGCGGTCCGCCGTGGCGCGCTCCCCGTTCCAGACGGCTTCGCCTTCCGGCGGGGTTGGCATGCAGCGTGCTTATCGACGCATCGCATGCGCAACCTCGGGATCCATCTCAGCCAGAGTCGTGCTGCAGGGACTCCCCAGCCGTGAAGGAGATCGACATGGAGACACTGCTGCGCGAAGCCAAGGAGAAGCATCCGGAGATCCCCGCTTCGCTCAAAGAGCAGATCGTGCTCGAGCACACGCCGCTGATCCGCTACATCGTGAATCGGATCGCCGTGCGCCTGCCGTCGCACATCGACCTCGACGACCTCCACAACACCGGCGTGATCGGGTTGATGGACGCGATCGAGAAGTACGATCCCGATAAGAATTGCAAGTTCAAGACCTACGCCGAGTTCCGCATCAAGGGCGCGATCCTCGATCAGCTCCGCTCCCTCGACTGGGTGCCGCGCAGCGTGAGACAGAAGAGCCGGCGACTCGAGCGCGCCTACGGCGAGGTCGAGCAGAGGCTCGGCCGCTCCGCCAGCGAGGACGAGGTCGCCGATTCGCTCGGCCTCCAGATCGACAAGTTCCACGAGCTGCTCAACCAGGTGCGCGGCATCTCCCTCGTCAACCTGGAGGAGATCCGCGGCACGAACCCCGACGGCGATCGCGCCGGCAGCTTCGCCGACATCGTCGAAGACGTGCACTCCGAGAATCCCTTCGCGTCGCTCAAGCTCACCGAGATGAAGCAGGTGATCGCGACGACGATCTCGACGCTGCCCGAGAAGGAGCGTCTCGTGATCTCGCTCTACTACTACGAAGACCTGAACATGAAGGAAATCGGCGGGATCCTCGGGATCACCGAGTCGCGGGTCTGCCAGATCCACACGAAATCGGTGCTGCGCCTGCGCGCGAAGCTCAAGAACCTGCTCGATCGCTGAGGCTGCGCGGAGGCGGGAGGCCGGCGCGCGGGGCCGATCAGTCCGCTTCCTTCTCGACGCGCACGACGACGACCGTGACGTTGTCCTCGCCGCCGCGCGAGTTCGCGAGATTCACGAGCTGATCGCAGATCGACTCGACGTCGGCCTCCTGGCTGACCACGTCCGCGATCTCCTCGTCACGCAGATGGCCGGTGAGTCCGTCCGAGCACAGCACGAAGCTGTCGAACGCCGCGGGCGTGAGCTCGGCCAGGTCGGGCTCGACGCTGCGGCGCACGCCGAGGGCTCGCGTCAACACGTGCCGGTGGGGATGGCCGCGCGCGGCGTTCTCGGTGATCTCGCGGCGCCGCACCAGCTCCGCCACCAGCGAGTGATCGTCCGTCAGCTGCCGGATCTTCCCGCCGCGCACGAGGTAGGCGCGGCTGTCGCCGACGTGGGCCAGCGCGATGCGCTCGTCGCCGGCGAGCAGCGCGACCATGGTCGTGCCCATGCCCGCGAACTCGGGCTTGGCCTTCGCGGTCGCGAGGATCTCGCGGTTCGAGGCCGCCAGCGCGTAGCGCAGCTTGTCCGTGAGGCTCGCCGAGGCCCCTTCCAGGGTCCGCACGGCCTTGACTGCGGCCTCGGCGGCCAGCTCGCTCGCGACCTGCCCGGCCGTGTGGCCGCCCATGCCGTCCGCGACCAGATACAGGCCCAGCTCCGGGGCCAGCGCGAAGGTGTCCTCGTTCGCGCGGCGCCGCAAACCGACATCCGTGCGCGCCGCGCCTCGCAGGCTCATCGGGCGGACCTCTGGGGCTGGCTCAGGGCTTCGGACCTCGAACACCCGTCCACCGGCCGCATCGGAGGGTTCCGCATCCCGCTTGAACCCGGATGACGGTTGCGGGCAGGCTGGAAATCGGCGAAAACCATTCAATCTCGGGGGATCCGCGGACGATGATACATCCCGAGGAGCATTCGTCGCGGACCGGCCAGCCCGGCTGGCGCGCGACAGAATCATGGGGGGAGCATGCCCAAGACCCTGCTGCTGGCCGACGATAGCGTGACGATCCAGAAGGTGGTGGGGATCAGCTTCGCCAACGAGGACGTGCGGCTCATCACCGTCGACAACGGCGATGCGGCGATCGCGCGCGCGCGGCAGGAGCGGCCGGACGTGATCCTCGCGGACGTCGTGATGCCCGGCAAGAGCGGCTACGAGGTCTGCGAGGCGGTGAAGGCCGATCCGAACCTCCGACATATCCCCGTGTTGCTGCTCACCGGGACCTTCGAGGCGTTCGACGAGAGCGCGCGCGACGCGGGCCGGCGCCGCCGGTCACATCGCGAAGCCGTTCGAGTCGCAGCTGCTGGTCGAGCAGGTCAAGCGCCTGCTCGCGCAGAGCGAGGCCCAGCGCAGCGCCCCGCCGCGCGCGCCGGCCGCCGCCGCCACACCGCCGCCCGCTCGCGCCGCGGCTCCCGCAACAGCTCCCGCCGCGCGCGCCGCCGCACCGCCGCCGGTGCCCCCGGTCGCCCCCGCCGCGGCCGACGACAGCTTCGAGTTCTTCAGCGACGAGCTGGCTGAGCCGGCCGCGAGCGCCTCGCCGGAGACCGCCGACACCTTCGCGCTCGACGAGAACGACTCCGCGTTCGCCTTCGGCGACGCGGAGATCTCCGAGCTCGAGCCCGAGCCGCCGAAGCCCGCTGCGCGGCCGCGCGCCGCGGCGCCGTCGCACGGCGAGCGCACGGTCGCGATCCTTCCCGAGCAGATCCCGGTCACGGGCCGCGAGATCCCCGTCGATCACTTCGAAGACATCGCCGTGGGCGGCGACGACGCCGCCGACGACGCCGAGTTCGCGCCGCTCGATCCGCCCACCAGCGCCGGCAACGACGCCTTCGAGTTCGAGTTCGATACGGCGCCCCCGGCCAGCGGCCGCGATGGCTCGCTGCGCGTCGATTCCGACGACCTCGCGCAGGCGACGGTGCTCGATCCGAACGGGGCCTCGGGCTTCGACGTGGCGAATGCGGACCTCGAGGAGCCGATCGTCGCTCCGGTCCGCGCGCCCGCGCCCCCGCCCGCCCCCGCGCGCCCCGCGCAGCGGCCGCTGGCGCCGCGCCCGCCGGCCCCCGAGCGCTTCGAGCCGGTGGTCTCGCCGGAAGATTCCTTCTCCGGCATGAGCGCAGACGCCGCCGACGAGGCGGAGCTCGCGCCGTTCGCCGCCGACGAGCTCGACGAGTCCTCGCTCGAGGTGCTCGAGCCGCAGCGCCCGGCCGCAGCGCGTCGCTCCGGCGCGTCGGCACCGACCGCAGCGCAGGCGGCGGCCCCGAGCAGCGCGCAGTCCGTGCTCGATGCGATCGCGCCGCAGCTGCGCGCGCAGATCCACGACACGCTCGAGAAGATCGCGTGGGAATCCTTCAGCGCCGTTACGGAACAGATCGTGCGCCAGGCGCTCGAGCGCGTGGAGACGATCGCCTGGGAGGTGATCCCCCAGATGGCCGAGACGCTCGTGCGCGAAGAGATCCGGCGCATGAAGGGCGAGTAGCCGCCGCCCGGCGCGCGCGCGCCTCCGCTAGTCTGTGCTCCTCCCCTTGCGGGGCATGGAGCGAGCATGAGCGCCCGGCCGCCCTTCCCTTCTCCCCGGAATTGGCGATCGCTGCTCGAGCTGGCGCTCGTCGAAGATCTCGGGCCGGGGGATGTCACGACCCCGCTCGTGGTGGCCGAGGCGGCGCAAGGCCGCGCCCGGATCGAGGCGCGCGAGCGGCTCGTCGTCTGCGGGCTCCCGATCGCCGCCGCCGCCTTCGCGCTCGTCGATCCCACGCTCCGCTTCGAGAGCGTGCGACAGGACGCCGAGCTGGCCGAGCCCGGCGCCCCGCTCGCCTACGTGTCCGGAAACCTGCGCCCCATCCTCGCCGCCGAGCGCACCGCGCTCAACTTCCTCGGGCGCATGTGCGGCGTCGCCACCACCACCCGCCAGTATGTGGCGGCGATCGCGGGCACCGGCGCGCGCATCGTCGACACGCGCAAGACGCTCCCGGGCTGGCGCGCGCTCGACAAGTACGCGGCCGCGGTCGGGGGCGCCCTCAACCACCGCACGGGCCTGTTCGACGGCATCCTGCTCAAGGACAACCACGTCGCCCTCGCGGGGGGCGTCGCGCTCGCGGTGAAGAGCGCGCTGGCCGCGGCGCCTGCGGGTCTGCGGATCCAGGTCGAGGTCGAGTCCGAGGCCGATGCGCTCGCCGCGGTCGAGGCGGGCGCCGATTTCCTGCTGCTCGACAACTGCACGGTCCCGCTGCTGCGCGCGATCTGTGCACGCATCGGCGATCGCGCGCTGCTCGAGGCGAGCGGCGGCGTGCGGCTGGACAACGTGCGCGCGATCGCCGAGACCGGCGTCTCGCGCATCTCGATCGGACGCATCACCCACTCGGCCCCCGCCGCCGACGTCGCGCTCGAGATCGACACCGAAGGCATCCATCCCGGAGCGGCGCGGGCATGAAGCCCGGCCCGGCGCGCGTGCTCGCTGCCTTGCGCCGCGCCGAGGGCCGGACGTGCTCCGGGGCCTCCCTCTCTTCCGAGCAGGGCGTCTCGCGCGCGCAGATCTGGAAGGACGTCGAAGCGCTGCGCGCCCAGGGCTACACGATCGAGGCGGCGGCCGGCGACGGCTATCGCTTCGTCGCCGCGCCGGATCTGCTGCTGCCCGAAGAAATCTGCGCCGGACTCACCACCCGCTGGCTGGCGCGCGACCTGCGCTGGCTCGAGACCACGGACTCCACGAACCGCGAGGCGCTCGAGCTCGCGCGCACGGGCGCTGCCCACGGCACGACGGTCGTCGCGGAGGCGCAGACCGCCGGCCGCGGGCGCCTCGGCCGCGCGTTCTTCTCGCCGCCGCGCTTGAACCTCTACAGCTCGAGCGTGCTGCGGCCGCGACTCACCACCGCCGAGGCGCCGCCCTCGATCCTCGCCAGCGCGGTCGCCGTCGCCGAGGCGATCGAGGAGACGGTCGGGGATGCGGGCGCCGTCGAGATCAAGTGGCCCAATGACGTGCTGCTCGGAGGCCTCAAGACCTCCGGAATCCTGATGGAGCTATCCGCCGAGGCCACCCGCGTCGTCTTCCTGGTGCTCGGAATCGGCGTCAACCTGAACGTCGACCGGCGCGACTTTCCCGAGGAGTTCCGCGCGACCGCGACGAGCCTTGCCAGTCACTGCGGCCACCCAGTCGACCGCATCGCCTTCGCCCGCCGGCTGTACAATGCGCTCGAGCGGTCGCTCGACACCTGCGCGGAACGCGGCTTCGAGGCGCTGCGGCCGCGCTTCGAGGCGCGCTTCCGCATGACCGGGCGGACGGTCACGCGTGGTCGAGCTCGACGGGAGCCGGCAGCGCGGTGTCGCGGAAGGCGTCGCCAGCGATGGCGCGCTGCTGCTCGAACGCGACGACGGCGCGCGCGTGCGCGTCGTCGCGGGCGACGTGACGCTGGCCAAGGAGAACACGTGACGACCTTGCTCGTGATCGACATCGGCAACACCAACGTGTCGCTCGGACTCTTCGACTACCGGGACGAGAAGCCCGGCGCGCTCGCGCACCACTGGCGCATCGGCACGCACCGCGAGCAGACCTCCGACGAGGTCGCGCTCACCCTCTCCGCGCTCTTCACCCACGTGCAGCGCGCCACGAGCGAGGTGACGGACGTGATCATCTCGAGCGTGGTGCCGCCGCTGCTGCCGATCTGGGAGCGGGTCTGCTCCAAGCTCTTCGACCGCCCCGCGCTGATCGTCGGGCCCGGCATCCGCACCGGCATGCCCGTGCGCTACGAGAATCCGCGCGAGGTCGGCGCCGACCGCATCGTCAACGCGGTCGCTGCCTTCGAGATGTTCGGCGGCCCGGTGATCGCGGTCGATTTCGGCACCGCCACCACCTTCGACTGCGTCTCGCGCGAAGGCGAGTATCTCGGCGGCGCGATCTTCCCGGGCATCCACATCTCGATGGAGGCCCTCTTCGAGCGCGCCTCGATGCTGCACCGCGTCGAGCTCGCGCGTCCGAAGGCGGTGATCGGCCGGACCACCACCGCGGCGCTGCAATCGGGCCTGCTGTTCGGATACGCCGGCGTCGTCGATGCGATGGTCGAGCGCATCCGCGCGGAGCTCGGCCAGGACGCGCACGTGGTCGCGACCGGCGGCCTCGCGCAGCCGCGTCGCCGACGAGACGCGCAGCATCGAGCGCGTCGAGCCGTTCCTCACGCTCGAAGGTCTCCGGATCATCTTCGAGAAGAACCGTCCTCCCGCCGAGCCCCCGCGCAAGGAGAGGTCCACATGAAGAACGTGAAGGTGAACGACACCCACAACTTCGCCCTCGTCGGCCACTCGGGCGACGGCAAGACCTCGGTCGGCGAAGCGCTGCTCCACGCGGCGGGCGCCACCCCGGTGCTGGGCCGCGTCGACGACGGCAGCTCGCTGCTCAACTACCTCCCCGAGGAGAAGGAGCGGCACCACACGATCACGAGCTCCGTGTTCGCCTTCGACTTCGGCGCCCGCCACGTGACGCTCGTCGACACGCCGGGCGACTCGAACTTCCAGGCCGACGGTCAGATCTGCGCTGCACGCGCTCGACGGCGCCGTGCTCGTGTGCTCGGCCGTCGGCGGCGCGAAGGTCGGAACCTCGCGCATGTGGCGCAGCTGCCAGCGCCTCGGCCTTCCCACCCTCGCCTTCGTCAACGGGCTCGACCGCGAGCACGCCGATTTCGAAGCCGCCGTGGCGTCGCTGCGCGAGCTCGGGCTGAAGCCGGTGACGCTGACGTTGCCGATCGGAGCCGAGTCCGGCTTCCAGGGCGTGATCGATCTGCTGCGCATGAAGGCGCTCGGGCGCGACGGCGAGCGCGAGGTGCCTGCCGAGCTCGCCGCGGCGGCGCGCGACGCCCGCCAGCAGCTGGTCGAGACCGTCGCCGAGTGCGACGACGCGCTGCTCGAGAAGTATCTCGAGGAGGGCGCGCTGGCCGACGACCAGATCCTGCGCGGGCTCGTCGCCGGCACGCGCTCGCGCGCCATCGTGCCGCTGCTGTGCGGCTCGGCGACGCTCGAGAGGGGGATCGCTCCGCTGCTGTGGGCCGCCACCGAGCTGCTGCCGTCGGCGGGCGATCGGGGCGCCTGGAGCCTGGCCGAAGGGACGGGCGAGAGCAGCGTCGAGGCGACGCCGGAGGCGCCGTTCTCGGCCCTCGTCTTCAAGACCGTGATCGACCGCTACACCGGCACGCTCTCCGTGCTGCGCGTGGTCTCCGGGACGCTGCGTCCCGACCTCACGCTGCACAACGCCTCCCAGGACGCCAAGGAGCGCATCGGCAAGCTGATGCTGCTGCGCGGGGGCGACCACGTGGACGTCCCGGAGGCGGGCCCCGGCGACGTGGTGGCGGTGGCGAAGCTGCGCAGCGTCCACACCGGGAACTGTCTCACGGCCGAAAAAGGCGGCGTCCGGCTGCGCGACATCCCCATTCCGCAGGGTGTGATTTCCTACGCCATCCAGGCGAAATCAAAGGGGGATGAAGATAAAGTTTACGCCTCGCTCGGCCGACTCGTGGAGGAAGATCCGACGCTCCATCTCGGGCGCGAGGCCTCGACGGGCGAGTTCCTGCTCACGGGCATGGGTGAGCTCCACGTGCGCACGACCGTGCAGAAGCTGCAGCGCATGTTCGGGGTGGAGGTCCAGCTCAAGACGCCGAAGGTGCCCTACCGCGAGACCATCACGCGCCGGGCCGAGAACGTCGAGGGAAAGCTCAAGAAGCAGAGCGGGGGCAAGGGCATGTACGGCGTCTGCTACCTCACGGTCGAGCCGAAGCCCCGTGGGGAAGGCATCGAGTTCGTGGACGAAATCGTCGGCGGCGCGATTCCGCGCAACCTGATCCCCGCGGTCGAGAAGGGTGTGCAGGAGGCCTGCGCCGCGGGCCCGCTCGCGGGCTTCCCGGTCGTCGACATCCGCGTGCGCTGCATCGACGGCAAGCACCACTCGGTCGATTCCAACGAGATGGCCTTCAAGCTGGCCGGCTCCTTCGGCTTCAAGGCGGCCGTCGAGCAGGCGCGTCCGGCGTTGCTCGAGCCCATCATGAACGTCGAAGTGTCGGCGCCCAGCGATCTCGTCGGCGACATCATGGGCGACATCTCGAGCCGCCGCGGCCGCGTGCAATCGAGCGAGGCGCAGGGCGCGACCCAGATCATCCGCGCCCAGGTCCCGATGTCGGAGATGCTCGAATACGCGAGCCAGCTCACGAGCATGACGGGCGGCCAGGGCGAGTTCCACATGGAGTTTTCGCACTACGCCGAAGCGCCACCGAACGTACGCGACAAGGTCGTCGCCGAGGCGGGCGCTGCGAAGGCGGCGGCGTCGTAACACGCCGGGCTGCGGAATACCCGCCGCGGCTGGCGCGAGGGTCGGGGCGAACGGCCCCGTGCGAGTGGCGGGGAAGAGTTCGTGCAGCAAGAGTCCTCGAAGATCCGGCTGAAGCTCTCGCCCCAGGCGGAGCGCTACGCCCGGCGCGATGCGCCGCGCGAATCGCGCCTGATGGCCGCGCGCGGCGCCCTTCCCCTCCCCCCGCTCGAGCTCGCCACCGTGCTGTTCGCGCTGATGCACGACCCCGACGCCGAGGTGAAATCAACGGCGCGCGAGAGCCTCGAAGGCCTCCCTGACGCCGTGCTGGCGCCCGTCCTCAGCGGCCCCGCTCACCCGGCCCTGCTCTCGCACCTCGCCCACTGCTTCCGCGAGCAGGAGGCGCGGCTCGAGGCGATCGCGCTCAACCCGGCGGCCGACGACGCCACCGTGGCGCTGCTCGCGAGCCTGCCGTGCAAGCGCGTGGTCGACATCATCTCCAACAACCAGGAGCGCATGGTCCGCGCGCCCGAGATCGTCGAAGCGCTCGGCAGCAACCCGCTCACGGGCCGCGCCGTGATCGACCGCATCCTCTCGTTCCTCGGCGTGCAGGCCCCGCGCGAGGACGAGGAGTGGGACCCGGCGGAGATCAGCGAGGGCGACGCCGAGGCCGCGCTGCGCGCCGTGCTCGGTGAAGAGCTCGGCGGTTTCGCGCGCAGCCTCGTCGAGGAGACCGAGGGCGAGGCCAGCGAAGGCGATTCCGCGAACCTGTATGCGCTGATCCAGAAGATGAGCGTGTTCCAGAAGATCAAGCTCGCGCGCCTGGGCAACAAGGAAGCGCGCGGCCTGCTGGTGAAGGACCGCAACAAGGTCGTCGCCATCTCCGCGATCAGCAGCCCGAAGATCACGACGAACGAGGTGATCTCGATCGCGCAATCGCGCAACGTGCACGACGAAGTCCTGCGCATGGTCGCGATGAACCGTTTGTGGACGCGCGCCTACCGCGTCAAGCTCGCGCTCGCGACGAACCCCCGCTGTCCGCAGGTGATGGCGATGAAATTCGTCAACTATCTTCAGGACAACGACCTGAAGTCGATCATGAAGAGCAAGGACGTACCGACGGTGGTGTCGACGCACGCACGTCGCATTCTCACGAAGAAGGGAAAGATCTGATGGCGAAGATCAGCTCGCGCGACTCCCAGGTGAACGCGCGCATCGTCTACTGGGGCGTCGAGGGCGCCGGCAAGACGACGAACCTGCACGCCGCCTACACGAAGCTGCGGCCCGACCACCGCGGCGAGCTGCGCGTCGTGCCGACGCGCCTGGATCCTTCCGTGAGCTACGAGGTGCTGCCGATCGAGCTCGGCGACATCGCCGGCGTGCGCACGCAGATCGAGCTGATCGCCGTCCCGGGGCCCGCCGAGCAGGCGCCGACGCGCAAGCAGCTGCTCGACCAGGTCGACGGCGTGGTGTTCGTCGTGGATTCCCAGCGCGAACGGATCGACGCCAACATCGCGAGCTTCGAGGAGCTGAGGCAGGCGTTGCGCGCCTACGGCCGCCAGGTGGAGGACGTGCCGCTGCTGGTCCAGTACAACAAGCGCGACCTCGCCGACCCCTACGCGCTCGAGGATCTGCACCGCAAGCTCGACGTGAAGGGCGCGATCGTGTTCGAGGCCGTCGCCACCGATGGCACCGGCGTGCTCCAGACGCTGTCGACGATCTCGAAGCGCGTGATCCGCAGCCTGCGCGAGCAGGGTGTCGGCGCCGCGCCGCTGCCGGCCGAGCCGCTGGCGCCGCCGACTCCCCCGCCGGCGCTGCGCGCGCCCGCCGCACCCAGCGCCCCGTCCGCGGTCAGCGCGTCCGCGCGCATGGAGCACGCGATCCTCGAAGAGGCCCGCCATCCCGAGCACCGCGCGATCGGGGCCGCCGCGCAGGAAACCGAGACGCTGCTCGATGGCCCCGCCTGGGAGCAGGCCACGGCGGCGAACGAGTCCGCGAGCGCCCGCCGCCTGCACATCGAGAGCGTCGGATCCGCCGCCGCGACCGCCGATGGCGGCGTTCGCATCGAGCTCGTGATCGCGGACGAGGAGGGCCGCCGCTCGTCCGCCGTGCTCACGCTCCGGCTCGAAGGCGGGGACGAGGAACCCAGCCGCTGATGCGCAAGCGGATCGGCATCTATTTCGCGTCCGAAGAGGCGCTCCAGCTGCTGCCCGGGCTGGAGGCCAATCCGGACGTCGAGCTCGGCGCGGTCTTCGATCCCGACACCCTCGCCGTGGGCGAGCGCTTGCGCGCGCTCGGGCGCGGCAGCTCACGTTCACTCGAGGCGCACCTGACCTCGGACCTCGCGACGCTCACCGGTGACGCGAGCCTGTACGCCGTCGTCGACGCCAGCGAAGACGCGGGCTTCGCGGCCCGCTTCCCCGAGGTCTCCGAGCGCGGCGTGCAGATCGTGACGCCGCTCGTCGCGCGCCTGCTCTGGGGCTATGGCGGGAGCTCGCGCGACCGCAAGGCCGAGCTCCTGCAGGCGCTGCACGAGGTCGTCGAGTCCTACAACCTGACGGTCGACGCCGACGAGCTGTTCCGCCGCATGCTCGAGATCGCGCTTGGCGTGACCGGGGCCGAAGGCGGCTCGCTGATGCTGCTCGACGCCGAAGCGCGCGAGCTGCGCGTGAGGGTGGCGGCCGGGGTCGAGCCCGAGCTGTGGCCGAAGATCCGCGTGCGGATCGGCGAAGGCATCGCCGGGCGGGTCGCGGCGGACGCGCGCCCGCTGCGGCTGCGCGGCAAGGCGGATCGCCAGGCCTTCCACATCGTGCGCGAGCGGCTCGACGTCGAGTCGGCGCTGTGCGTGCCGCTGGTCCACGACGGCCGCGTGCTCGGCGTCCTCAACCTGCATCATTCGACGCGCCCGGATGCCTTCTCCGACGCGGACCTCGAGTTCAGCGAGCAGCTCGCGCATCTCGACGCCAAGATCATCGCGCGCGCCCAGGAGCACGAAGCCCTGCGCAACCAGGCCGCGCGCTACGCGGCCGTGCGCGAGGTTCGCGGCCTGCTCGGAGCCAGGACGCCGCTCGCGGCACGGCTGCACGCGCTGTGCGCGTTCGTCGCGCTGCGCGCCGGGCGCGGGATCGTGAACGTCTATCTCCACGATCCCGACGAAGGCGATCTCAAGCTGGCGGCGAGCTCGCTGGAAGGCGGCGGGCTCGGCGGCGAGTACCGCGTGCCTCTCGGCCAGGGCGTAGATGGCGAGGTGGCCGTGAAGCGCCAGCCGGCCTTCCTGCGCGGCGCCGACGGCGCCCTCGCCTACGCCGCGCTTCCACTGCTCGCCGGCGACACGCTCGCCGGCGTCCTCTCCGTGCAGGCGGGCCCGGCCGCGGCCCGCGGGCGCGCCGTCGAAGAGACGCTGCTCGAGGTCGCTGCCGCCGCTGCGGAGGAGATCGGCGGCGCACAGCGCGAAGCGCGCATCGCGGCGCGCGCCACCAAGGTCGGCGCGATCAACGAGACCGGCCTGCGCATGATCGCCGCGACCGATCTCGCGGAGGTGCTGCGCCTGGGCACTTCGTCGGCGGCGATGGTGCTCGAGGCGGATCACGCGATCCTGCGACTCAAGGACGAAGAGACCGGGCGCTTCGTGATCCGCTCCTACTTCGGCTCCGCCGACGGGCGTCTGCAGCAGCAGCTCTTCCGGCTCGACAAACGCGCCTCGGTCGACGCGATCAAGCGCCGCACGGCGCTGCTCGTGCGCGACGTCGCAGAACATCCGACGCTGCGCGATGGGCCCGCCCCGGTGCGCTCGCTGATCGCGGCGCCGCTGCGGCACGATGGCCGCGTGAGCGGCACCCTCGCCATCTACGACAAGGTCGCCGCCGACCGCTTCACGACCGGCAGCTTCGGCGAGGAGGACCTCCAGCTCTTCACGAAGTTCGTTTCCTATCTCGAGCGCGCGATCGCCAACGCGCTCTTCTACGCCCACGCGCGTCGCTTCCGGAATTTCGACGAGGAGACGGGGCTCCCCAACGCCGCCTACCTCGAGAAGCGCATCCAGGAGGAGATCGCGCGCGCGGGCGGTCGCGAGGGTGCGCTGGCGCTCGCGGTGTGCCGGATCGAGAACCTGGCGCAGATCGAGCACGCGAGCGACGCGTCTCACGCCCGCCGCGTCGTCGAGCGCACGGCGGCGGCGCTGCGCACGCATCTGCGCGATTTCGACGTCGCGGGCCGCACGGGCGACGCGGAGTTCACGTTGCTGCTGCCCGAGCCGGGCTTCTCCCCGGGCGACCGCGCGCTCGCGATCGCGCGCAGCGTCGCGGACGACGTCGCCAAGGACGAGGAGCTGAACGATCCGCTCCGGATCGGCCTGGCCTTCGGCTACGCCGTCCACCCCGCCGAGGGCACGGATCACGCCTCGCTGCTCGAGCGCGCGCGGGTGCCGCGCATCCGCATGGTGTGAGGCGGCGCTACGCGCTCCCCGCTCCGCGATAGGCGTCGATCAGCACGTCCGCGATCTCGGGCCGCATGATGCGCGGATCCGGGCGCTCGCCGCGCTGCAGCTGCTCGCGCACCCGCGTGCCGCTCACGACCACCGGCTTCTCGTTCGGATGGTCTTCCGTCAGCCCCACGCGTCCGAACGACTCGTAGAACGCGGCGAAGCCGATCTTGCACGGGCGCAGGTGCAGCTCACCCGCGAGCCCGTCGAAGATCTCCTGCGCATCGAAGTCGCCCCAGATCGGCGTGCCGTCTTCGAACGGCGCATCCGCATGCTTGCGACCGATCACGAGGTCGCTGAAGCCATGGTTCTGGCGGTAGATGGCGTGCATCACCGCTTCCGACGGCCCCCCGTAGAACATCCGGATGTCGAGGCCGATCAGCTCGAAGACTTCCGTGAGGTCGTAGCCACGCTCCCGCCACAGCGCCTCGTCCTTGTCCCCTTCGCCCAGCAGGCCGCGATCGTGCAGCACCCGGTAGCAGCGCATGCGGGTGAGCGCCGGCACGTCGTCGCCCTTCAACTCGCCCACCAACGGATTGAGCACGACGCCCGTGAACCAGCCCTCCCGCGTCAGCCGCTCGGCACCGGCGACGAGCGCATACTCGTGGGCGCGGTGCAGCGGATTGCGCGTCTGGAACGCCAGCGCGCGCTGCCACTTGCGCTCGCGGATCCGCGCGCGCACGAGGCGCGGCGAGAGCATGTACTCGCCGTACTCGGGATTCACCGGCTGCGGCAGCGCGCGCAGGACGCCCCCCACGAGCCGCCGCCGGGAATCGCCCGAGACGAGCCGCCCGCCCGGATGATCGAGACGCTCCGTGCGATAGACGCACTTCACGTATTTGGGCTTGTCCCACTCGAAGACTTCGATCGCATCGACGATCCCGACCACGCCGCCCGCCTCGTCGCGCAGCGCCACGGAGCCGCCGCGCGAGAGGGCTGCCGCTTCCTCGTCCGTCGCGGGCAACGAGAGCGGGATCGTCCAGGCATAGGGGCGGCCCGACACCAGGATGCGCTGCTCGTCGAGCACGCGGTGCCAGCTGGCGCCGTCCATCGGGCCCTCGAGCGGCGAGAGCGCGCCATCGGCGATGCGATGCACGGTCGAAAGTTCGGCGCGCGTCACGCGCAGCGACGGCAGCCGCTCGGCTTCGCGCAACAACTTCGCCCGCTCCGACAGCGGGACCACGCGATCCACGGGCTCGGCGAGACCTCCGTGCACCGGCACCAGGTCTCCGTGCTGCCCGGTCGGCTGCCAGCGCGGCTCATGCTTCGACATCTCCACCTCCTGCTCGGGTTCCTTCACCACACCGGATGCGACGCATCGCCGTCCGCGTACAAGATCCTGTCGCCGCTGCCGTCGAAGCGCCTCACGTAAAGCGTCTCGACATGGTCCTCGGTCACGGCATAGACGACCACGCCGCCATCGGGCGAGCACGCGGGCGACGTCTCGTCCAGCACGCCGTGCCCCACCGGTGAACGGCCCGAGCCATCCGCGCGCATGCGGAAGATCTTCTTTCCCCGCTGGACCGGCGCACTGTAGACGATCCAATCACTGGGACCGCAAAAGCGCGGCTCGGTGCCCGGACCCAGCCGGCGCGGCTCTTCACTGCCGTTCAGATCGCGAGCCATCACCCACTCGACGCCGCGCTCCGGAGCCGTCACGTAGACCACCGCGCTGCCGTCGTCGGCGCAGGTGGGCGCAAAGTCCCGCGGGCCCGGCGTGAGCGGTAGGGGGGTCGCGCTGTCAGGCTCGAGGATCTCGATCTGCGACTCCACGGCGTCGTTCACGACCCGCGCGCTCATCAGCACATAGCTGCCGCCCGGTCCGTAGCAAGCGGCCGGGTGCGCCGCGGGGCCATGCGTAATCGGATGGATCTCGCCCGATTTCAGGTCGAGCTCGAAGACCTGCGCAAAATTCTCGATGAGCGCGGTGAAGAGCAGCCGCGAGCGGTCGGTGGACCAGGCTTGCGGCATGGCCTCGCCCCAGGCTCCCGCAACGGCTTCGATGCGAGACGTCCGGGGCTGCAACCATCCGAGCCGGCCCGGGAAACGGCGATTCGCCGGCGCGCTCACGACCCCGGTCGTCACCGTCTTCAGGTAGTTGGCGATGTCGGTGACCCGCGCGACGCCCTCTTCCCCCGCCGGCGCCGGCTTCTCCGGCTGCGTCCCCTGCTTGGCTTCGTCCTGGTCCGCGAGCATCGACGCATGCCGTCGCGAATCCTCGGGCGTGCGATAGACGACCGCGATCGGCGACTCGGGGAGCTCGCTGACGGGAACGCCCTGCGTGCTGCACGCCGCTGCGAGCAGCGCGACGATGCCCCCGGCGAGCGCGCGCATCAGGGCGCCGCCAACACGATCGAGCGTCCCACGAACGGCTTTCCCGTGGCCTCGCGCTGGAACAGGCCGGCCCCGACCACGTGCCGCTCCTGCACGGCGATCACGATCTGGTCCGCATTCGGGAACGGGAAGAGCGGCTGCTCGGCGTACTCGAGATCGAGCTCCGAGAGGTATGCACCGGCGTCGACATGGGAGTGATAGACGGCCGTCACCTCGTCGCCTGCGGCCTCGGCGAGCGTCTGCGCATGGGCGTAGTCGGCTTCATTCATCCAGAAGGCGGTGCTGCCGTCGCGAGGATGGCTCTGCCGGTCGGCCAGGTGGCGGCGCGTCATCTCGTTGCGGCAGCGCACCAGCTGGGCAAAGCGCGCGCTGCGCTGGCCCAGGATCAGACCGCAGCACTCCTCGGGCAGCGTCTCGAGCGCGTGCGCGCACAGCTCGTTGAGAATCCGCCCGGGCAGGACGAGCGGCGGCAGGCTTGCGTCGACGTCCACGCGCCGGGCCACTGCGGCTCGCTCCCGATCTGCTCCCTCGCCAGCGAGGGGTGTTCCAGCGGAAACCGCAGTCTACGCGAGAGGCCTGCGTCCCGCGAGGCTCCGCGGCGGGGACGAACGCTCGCTGGGATATGCTCCCGGCCGCTGCATGCGGCTCGACGCCCTGCTCGATCTCGATCGCGAGCTGTTCCTGCTCGTCAACCGCGTGCAGGGCACCACGTGGGACTGCGTCTTCGGCTATGGCACGAAGCTCGGCGAGGGCATCGTCGTCGTGCTGCTGCTGTGGCTCGGCTTGCGGCACTTCGACCGGCGCCGCTTTCCGAAGAACCTGCTGCTGATGGCCTTCGCGCTGGGATTCGCCAGCTGCGCGAACGCCAGCATCAAGGACTGGGTCGGGCGGCCGCGTCCGCCAAGCGATCCGGAGTTCTCGGTAGCCCAGCGACCGGCGAGCGTTCGCTCGCTCCCGGGCGGGCTCGAGGTCGCCGAGTTTCCGATCGGCAATCCCCGCTGGAGCCGGCTCGCGCCCACGCTCAAGCGTCTCGGGCCCCACGTGCGCAAGCAATCGTTTCCATCGGGGCATGCGAGCGCCTGTTTCGCCGCCGCCACCGCCTTGATCTATGGCTTCCGTTCGCGGCGCCGGTTCCTGTTCCTGCTGCCGGCGGGCTTCATCGCGCTCTCGCGCGTCGCCTGCGGCGCGCACTTTCCGCTCGACGTCGTGGCCGGCGCCGTCGTCGGCTCCGGCCTCACGTACGCGGTGCTGCGCGTGCTCGAGCCATTCCACGGGCTCGCGAGCCATCCCGACACGAGAGCGCGTCCCGCGCTACCCACCGGGCGCGCGCCAACGCTGATGATGGTCGTGGGCGAGGCGAGCGCGGACGTCTACGGCGCGCGCATCCTCGAGCAGGTCCGGAAGCTCGAGCCGGGCGCCCAGGCTTTCGGCATCGGAGGGGAGCAGCTCCAGCGCGCGGGCTTGCGCGCCTGCGGCGACGCCCACGATCTCGCGATCGTCGGCTTCACGGCGGTGATCGCGCGGCTCGTGCCGCTGATCCGCATCTACCGCCGCCTGCTGCGTCGGATGCGAGACGAGCGCCCCGACGTGCTCGTGTGCATCGATCTCCCGGATTTCAACGGGATGCTCGCCGGCCAGGCACGCGCGCTCGGCATCCCCGTGTTGTTCATCATCAGCCCGCAGTTCTGGGCCTGGCGCCCCGGACGCATCGAGAAGCTCGCGGACCGCATCAGCAAGATGATCGTGGCCTTCCCCTTCGAGGCTCCCTTCTACGAACGCGCCGGGGTCCCCGTCGCCTTCCACGGTCACCCGCTGCTCGAGGGGCTCGCGCGGCGCTTCGCCTCGCGCGACGCCGCGCTGCGTCACTTCGGCCTCGACCCGGCGCGCCGCACCCTGGTGCTCGCGCCGGGATCGCGCCCCAACGAGACCGCGCACCTCGTTCCCGCGCTGTTCGGCGCCGCCGCGCGGCTCGCGCGCGAGCATCCGGGTTGGCAGTTCGCCGTGCCGCTCGCGCCGCGCGTCGAGCAGGCGAGGGTCCAGCGCGCCGCGCAGCGGGCCGGCATCGAGATCGTGACCACGCGCGGCGACATCTTCGATCTCTTCGCGGCCGCCGATTTTGGAATCGTGTGCTCCGGCACCGCGA
Organism: uncultured delta proteobacterium; assembly: GCA_963785985.1. Lineage (GTDB taxonomy): Bacteria > Myxococcota_A > UBA9160 > UBA9160 > SMWR01 > DATBRV01. The sequence continues at coordinate 316,330 of CAWAXD010000012.1, forward strand.
CCCTCGAAGCCGCGCTCGCCGGGCTGCCGATGCTGATCGTCTACCGCGGCAACTGGCTCAACCTGTTCCTGGCGCGGCGTCTGATCCGCATCGACCGCATCGGGCTCCCGAACATCGTGCTCGGCGGCGAGACCTGTCGCTTTCCGGAGCTGATCCAGGCCGCTGCTGCGCCGGAGCCGCTCGCGGCGCGGGTCGACGCGCTGCTGCGCGACGAGGCGGCGCTCGCCGACCTGCGCAGCGCCTGCGCGGAGGTCCGAGCCCGCCTGGCCGCCGGGGGCCCGACGAGCCGCGCGATCGCGCAGGAAGTCCTCGCTCTCGCCCGGGGCTCGCACGCGCGATGAAGGCCGCGCTGCTGTTCGCGGCGTTCGCCGCGCTCTTTCTGGTGCGGCTCGGGACGCCGGGCCTGATCGATTACGACGAGGCGGCCTACGCCCAGGCGGCGCACGAGATGCTGCTGCGCGGCGACTGGCTCTCACCTTCGCTCAATGGCGAGCCGTTCTTCGAGAAGCCGCCGCTCCTGTATTGGGGTCAGATCGTCGGCTATCAGGCGTTCGGCGTGGGTGCCTTTGGCGCGCGCCTGGGCAATGCACTCGCGGCGCTCGCGACACTCGCGGCGCTCTACGGCTTTTCCAGGCGACCGCTCGGAGCGCGCGTCGCGTGGCTCGGCGCCCTCGTGCTCGGGAGCTGCCTCGCCTTCGTATCGCTCGCACGCATCGCCCTCACCGACGTCTGGTTGCTGCTGTGCATGACCCTCGCGATCGGCTGCTTCCATCGCGCGGTCGAAGCCGCGAACGACGAGCGCCGCAGCGGCAGCCGCTGGTTCGTTGGATTTTGCGCCTGCGCAGGGCTCGCGATGCTCGCGAAAGGCGCCATCGGCGTCCTGCTGCCAGGGACGGCGGCGCTGCTGCAGCTGGCGTCGCTGCGAAGGCTGTCGCTGCTGCTGCGGCCCGCGTGGTGGCTGCCGGGCGCGGCCGCGCTGCTCGGGATCGGCCTCTCCTGGTATCTGCTGCTCGGCGCGACACGACCCGACGGCTTCCACTTCATGACCGAGCTCTTCCTCGAGCACCACGTGGCGCGCTTCGCGAGTGTCAAGGAAGGGCACCGCGGTCCCCTCCTCTACTACCTGCCCGTGCTGGCGATCGCGCTCGCGCCCTGGAGCGCCTTCCTGCCGATCGCCCTTGCGCGTCGCATCGACGCTGCGAGCGAGCGTGGACGCTGGCTGCGCTTGCTGGGTCTGCTCTCGGCGGTGACCCTGGTGTTCTTCTCCGCGGCGGCGACCAAGCTTCCCCACTACGCCGTGCCGGCGCTGCCGGGCCTGGCCTTGCTGATCGCCGACCGCCTCGCGGGCGCTGGCGCCCCGCCGGCGCGGCAAGCGCTCGCGTGGAGCGTCGCTGCGACCCTCGCGCTGCTGGTGACGCTCGCCGCCGGCCTCGTGGCGGCGCCGGCGATCGCCGCGGCGCTGCCGGGCTGGCTCGGGGACAAGGCGCGCAAGGCTCCCGAGCTCGCCTACCCGCTCGATCTCGGTCGTGCGCTTCAGTGGGCGGCGCTCGCGGCGCTCGCGACGGCGGCCGCGGTCGCCGCGAGCCATCGGAGGCCGAGCCAGCTCGCGGTTCGCCTCGGGGCGGGGACGCTCGCGGTATGGGCCTGCATCGCGTGGGGGGCGATGCCGCGCTGGGACCGGCACTTCCAGCGTCCGCTGCGCGACCTCACGGCGAGCGCGATCGCGCGCGACACCAGCGGGGAGCGGCTCGTGCTCGTGGGGCTGCGGCGCAGACCGAGCGTGATCTTCTACGGCGGGCGCGGCACCGAGTACGCCAGCCCGCAGCAGCCCGAAAGCGTGATCGAGCGACTGACCGGCCCGCCGCCGCGCCTGGCGCTCGCGAGCGACAGCGTATTCGCGGGTCTCGCGCACAGTGTCCGCGTCGAGGCGATCGAGCGCGACACGGGCTACGTACTGTTCCGCGCCGCCGCGGCGCCGATCGGCGGCACTCGGCCCGGCTCCGTGGACGCCCCACGCTAATCTCGCAAGGAGACTTGACGCCGTGAACCCCGGCACCGCTCCCGTGTCCGACCTCGATGTCGCGCTGCGCCGCGTTCGCAACGCCGTGCTCGCAACGCTCGCCGTGAGCGCGATCGTGATCGCGACGACGGCGACGAGCGGGCCGGCCCCCGCTCCTGCGACCGCCTTCCCGGTCGCTGCGATCGCCCTCGGGCTCGGCGCGGTCTTCTCGCACCAGGCTGCGGCGGCGGTCCGCTCGCGAGCCCGCGCCGTCTTCGCGCTGGCGAGCCTCCTGTTGCCGGCCGGCGTCGGCCTGGTGGGCGTCGTGATGGCGCTCCAGGGCGGACCCCGTGGCACGGCGCTCGCCTACGCGCTCGGCGGCGCGCTGCTGTGCCTGCGCCCGACGCTGCGGCCGCTGCCCCGATGAATTGGGAGCGCACGCGCAGCTTCTTTCCCGTGACGCAGACGCTCGCGTATCTCAACCACGCGGGCGTCGCGCCGATCTCGACGCGCGTCGCCGAAGCGCTCGCCCGCTACATCACGGAGGCGACGCACAAGGGCGCCAGCGACTACGCCCGCGCCTACGACGCGGAGATCGAGCGCGTGCGCGGGCGCGCTGCCGAGCTGATTGGGGCGCATCGCGACGAGATCGCCTTCGTGAAGAACACCAGCGAGGGCCTCGGCCTCGTTGCTGCGGGCCTCGACTGGCAGCGCGGCGACCGCGTCGTGGTCTGCGATCTCGAATACCCCTCGAACGTGTACGCGTGGTGGAGCCTGCGCTCGCGCGGCGTCGAAACCGTGATGCTGCGCGGCCGCGACGGCGCGCTTCCGCTCGAGAGCGTCGAAGCGGCGCTGGCGCACCCGCGCACGCGCCTGCTCGCGCTCTCTTCTGTCGAGTTCGGCAGCGGCGCGCGCAATGATCTGCCCGCGCTCGGGCGCCTGTGCCGGGAGCGCGGCGTGCTCTTCTGCGTCGACGCCATCCAGAGCCTCGGCTGCCTGCCTCTAGACGTCGCGCAGTGTCACGTCGATTTCCTGGCGGCGGATGGCCACAAGTGGCTGCTCTCGGTCGAGGGCTGCGGCGTCTTCTTCTGCCGCCGTGCGCTGATCGAAGGGCTCACGCCGCGCGTCGTCGGCTGGCGCAGCGTCACCGACAACCTGGACTTCGATCGCTACCACTTCGATCTGCAACCCGGCGCGGGGCGCTTCGAGGAAGGCACCCCCAACACGCCGGGGATCTTCGCGCTCGGCGCCGCGATCGATCTGCTGCTCGAGCTGGGCGTCGAGGCCATCGGCCGGCGCGTGCTCGAGCTCGGCGACGCACTCTGCGCGGGGCTCGCGGCCCGCGGCGCCGTGATCGCGAGCCCGCGCGGGCCCGGACAGACTTCCGGAATCGTCGCCTTCACGCTGCCCGACGAGGCCCCCGCGCGCACCGCTGCGCGCCTGCGGGCCGCGGGCGTCTTCGTCGTGGAGCGCCGCGCTTGCGTGCGCGCCTCGCCCCACTTCTACAACACGCAGGCAGACCTCGACCGCCTGCTGCGCGCCCTCTAGCGGACGAGCGAGAAGTCGATGCGCCCCCGCACGGGGTCTGCAGCATCGATGCGCACCGTCGCGCGGTCGCCGAGGCGCAGCCGCTGCCGCGAGCCGCGCGCCACCAGCGCGTGTGCGCGCTCGTCGAGCTCGAAGAAACCCGGCAGCCGCGACACGTGCACGAGCCCCTCCACGAAGAATGCATCGAGCGTCACGTAGAGCCCGTGGCGCGCGACGCCGCTCACGGTGCCCGCGTGCTGCTCGCCCAGGTGCGAAGTCATGAAGACGCACTTCTTGATGTCGACCATCTCGCGCTCCGCTTCCATCGCGATGCGCTCCCGCCAGGAGATGCGAGCGGCTGCCGCGCGCAGGCGCCCCCGATCCGGCGCCGCGCCGCCGAGACCCAGCAGCGTCTTCACGGCGCGGTGGACCGTGAGATCCGCGTAGCGTCGGATCGGGGAGGTGAAGTGGGCGTAGTGCGGGAAGGCGAGCGCGAAGTGGCCGCGCACTTCCACCTCGTAGCGGGCCTGGCGCATGCTGCGCAGGGTCATCTGGTGCACCAGGCGCTCTTCGGGCCTGCCGGCGGCCCGGCGCAGGGCCTGCGCGATCTCGAGCGGCGTCAGCTCGGCCCCTGCTCCCGGCGGCGTGAGCGAAAGGCCGGCGAGCAGCTCGCGCAGCGCCTCGAGATCCTCCGGAAGCGGCGGCTCGTGATTCCGGTGGATCGCCGGCACACCCGCCGCATCGAGCGCTTCCGCCACGGCGCGGTTCGCTGCGAGCATCGCCTCCTCGATCGCGCGGTGCGCGATCGTGCGCGGCGCCTCGACGATGTCGACCGGCTGCGCGCCGTCGCCGAGCACGATCTCGGCGCTGGGCAGATCGAAGTCGATCGAGCCCGCGGCTCGCCGGCGCGCGAGCAGAGCCTCGGCTACCTGGCGCAGCCAGCGCAGCTGCTCGGCTACCTCGCCGGCCTGCGCGGGCGCCGGAGCGCCCCCTTCCATCACCCGGGCTGCTTCGTCGTACACGAGCCGGGCGCGGCTCCGGATCACGGCCGCCGCGAGCCGGCGCAGGCTGGCATCCCCAGACGGCTGGACCGCGAGCTCGGCCGCCAGCACGAGCCGATCGACCCCGGGCCGCAGCGAGCACAGATCGCCCGATAGCGTCTCGGGGAGCATCGGAATCGCCCGGTCGGGAAAGTACACGCTGTTGCCGCGGCGCAGGGCTTCGCGATCGAGCGCCGAGCCCGACTCTACGTAGTGTGACACGTCCGCGATCGCCACCCACAGGCGCCAGGCGCCTGCCGCGAGCGGCTCCACGCAGACCGCGTCGTCGTGATCGCGCGCGTTCGCCGGATCGATGGTGAGGAATGGGGACGCCCGCAGATCGAGACGGTTCGCCAGATCCGGCGCGCGCAGGCCGGGCGCGAGCCGCGCGACCTGCGCCAGCAGCTCCTCCGGGAAGTCGACCGGCAGGCGCCGCCGCCAGACGAGCGCGCGAAAGTCCGCTTCGGGCGAGCCCGGCGGGCCCAGCGCCTCGAGGATCCGGCCCTCGGAGCGCTCACCCTTCTCGCTGCGGCGCCCGCGAGCTCGCGGCTGCGAGCGCCCCGCACGCGGCAGCGCTGCCGCCACGACGACGTCGCCGTCGCGAGCGCCGTTCACGTCGCGCGGACCGATCCCGATCTGCCACGCCGCCGTCTCTCGCCACGGCGTCACCACGCCGCCACGGCCCTGGCGCTCGAAGATCCCGATCCACTCGTCGCGGCGGCCCTCGAGCACGTCGAGGATCTCGCCCTGGCGCTCGCTCCCGCTCGGCTGCACGAGGACGCGGTCGCCGGGGCTGGCAGCGCCGGCCTGCGTCACGTGCCAGATGCGCCCACCGTCTTCGGTGACGCGCCCCCCGGGCGCTCCGGCGCGCCCCGGCGAGAACACGCCTTCGACGAAGCCATCCGCGCGGCGCAGGCGATAGCGCCCGCCGAGCCGGTCGATGAGACCCGCGTCCACGAGCTCGTGCAGCAAGCGGCGCAGCTGGCCGCGCGCAGCCGGCGCGAGCTCGAGACTGCGCATCAGCGCGGGAGTCGCGAGCGCGGGACGCGAGCGGCCGCCAAGCGCGCGCAGCACGCTGTCTCGCGTCAGCGCTGCGGGCGCCGCGCGCCCGCGCGCGCCGCGCTTGGGCCGCGGCGCTCGGCGCTTGTCCGGCGCGCTCGAATGCCTGCGCTCGTCGCGACGGGCCACCTGGTTTCTCGCCTCGCCCCAAGGCCGCGCAGTCTACGACAAGCGGGAGATTGACGCGTCGAAGCCCGCTCCGTAGTCTCCGCCGGGCGCCCGGGTGGCGAAATTGGTAGACGCGCCAGATTCAGGGTCTGGTGACCGCAAGGTCATGCTGGTTCGAGTCCAGTCCCGGGCACCAAGCCGCTCCGCGGCCGCAAATCCACTCTCCGAAGCTTGACCGACCCCCCTCCGCGATTAGTTTTGAAGCTGGCCTTTTCCAGCCCCGGGGGTGGCGTGTCCAACAGCGAAGAGAGCGGCCCGCAGCGAGAGCGCCGGAGTCTGCTGGGAGCCGGACAGGAGCGCGTAGAAGTACCGGCCATCCTGCCGGTGCTCGCGGTGCGAGACCTGGTCGTCTTCCCGGGCGTCACGGTCCCGCTTTCGGTAGGCCGGGCCAAGTCGCTCGCCGCCTTGGAACGCGCCGGCAGCGGCGGCTTCCTGATCGTCGCGACCCAGCGCGAAGCCGGCATCGAGGATCCCGGCGTCGATGATCTGCACCCGATTGGCTGCGTCGCGCGCGTGATGCGCGTGATCGACGCGCGTCAGGAGAGCAAGCAGGCGATCGTGGTCGGCGTCACCCGGACGCGTCTCGGCCCCGCGCTCGCCGAGAGCCCAGCCTTGCTGATGCGTCTGGATCCCGTGGCCGACATCGAGGGCGAGGCCGCCGCGCGCGATGCGATGTGGAAGCGCGTCGTCGAGCTCGCGCAGCGCGTGATCGATCTCCACGACGATTATCCCGACGAGTGGAAGGGCTTCGTGGCCGGGATCCCGAACGCGGGGCTGCTCGCGGACGTGATCAGCTCGACGCTGCCCCTGCCGCCGGAAGAGAAGCTCGCGTTGCTCTCGGAGCCGGACGTGATCCGGCGCCTGGACCGCATCGGCCGGCATCTCGAGCGCGAGGCGACGATCGCCGAGGCGCAGCGCGTGCTCTCCCGTCAGGCCGGCAATGCCGAGATCGATCCCCAGCAGCGCGAGCGCTTGCTGCGCCGCCGTATGCGCGACATCGAGGGCGAGATCGGCGACAGCGACGCCGGACTGCGCGAGGTCGAGGAGCTGCGCGAGAAGATCGAGGCCGCCAACCTTCCCGCCGCCGCGAAGGCGCAGGCCGAGCGCGAGCTCGGGCGGCTCAAGGCACTCCCCTCCCACGCCCCCGATCGCCACCTGATCCGCACCTATCTCGAGTGGATGGCGGAGCTGCCGTGGTCGAAGGAGACGGAGGACAAGCTCGACCTGCGCGCGGCACGCGCCGTCCTCGATGCCGACCATCACGACCTCGAGAAGGTGAAGGATCGCATCCTCGAGTTCCTCGCGGTGCGCAAGCTCGCGCCCGAGGCCAAGAGCCCGATCCTTTGCTTCGTCGGCCCGCCGGGCGTCGGCAAGACCTCGCTCGGGCGCTCCGTCGCGAAGGCGATGGGACGCACGTTCGCGCGCGCGTCGCTCGGCGGCGTCCGCGACGAAGCCGAGATCCGCGGCCACCGGCGGACCTACGTCGGCGCGATGCCGGGACGCATCTTGCAGAGCCTGCGCCGCGCCGGCTCGCGCAATCCGGTGTTCCTGCTCGACGAGATCGACAAGATCGGCTCGGATTTCCGCGGCGACCCTTCGTCGGCCCTGCTCGAGGTGCTCGATCCGGAGCAGAACGCGAGCTTCAGCGATCACTACGTCGAGGTGTCGTTCGACCTCTCGCGCGTGATGTTCATCGCTACCGCCAACACGCTCTCGACGATCGCGCCGGCGCTGCTCGACCGCATGGAGGTGATCGAGCTACCCGGATACACCGAGAACGACAAGCGCGCGATCGCGCGCGACCACCTGGTTCCGGCGCAGCTCGAGGCGCATGGGCTGACGGCAGAGCGCGTGCGCTTCACGGATGGCGCGATCGACAAGGTGGTGAGCGAGTACACGCGCGAGGCGGGCGTCCGCAATCTGGACCGCAGCATCGCGACCCTCGTGCGCAAGGCTGCGCGGCGCGTCGCCGCCCAGCCCGGGGAAGCACAGCTGGTGATCGACGCCGGTTTCGTCAGCGAGGCGCTCGGGGCGCCGCCGCACCTTCCCGAATCCGCCGAGCGCACCACCGTGCCCGGCGTCGTCGTGGGTCTCGCCCACACGAACCACGGCGGCGACATCCTGTTCATCGAGGCCACCGTGCTGCCCGGCGGCGAAGGGGTGCGCCTGCGACTCACGGGCCAGCTCGGCGACGTGATGCGCGAGAGCGCGGAGGCGGCGCTGTCCTGGGTGCGCGCGAACGCGGACGCGCTCGGCCTGTCCGGCACCCTGCTCTCCGCCGCCGAGATCCATCTCCACGTGCCGGCGGGGGCCGTACCGAAGGATGGCCCCTCCGCCGGCGTCGCGCTGGCCACGGCGCTGGTTTCCGCCCTGTCGGGTCGCCGCGCCATCGGCACGGTTGCGATGACGGGCGAGATCTCGTTGCGCGGGCGCCTGCTTCCCGTAGGCGGCATCAAGAGCAAGGTGCTCGCCGCCGCCCGCGCCGGCATCCAGACGGTGGTGCTGCCGCGACGCAACGAGAAGGACCTCGTCGACATTCCGAAGGAAGTCCTCGAGAAGCTCGAGATCCGCCTCGCTAACACCATCGAGGAAGTCCTCTCGATCGCGCTCGAGCCCTAGTCTCCTGCTCCGCGCGAGTGCTCCTGCGCCGCGCGCGAGTGACCCAGATTCGCGTCAGCGGCGAATTCTCATGGCAACGGAAAGTCGCACTCCTGTGACGACCGTCACGTTAACCTTCCAAAGCCTGACCGAACCTAACCCCGGGTGATGAGAGGCTGGTGCGCTCGGTGCGGCATGTCCGCCACCGGCGCACGGCCGAGGCTGGGCTCCCTGAGCCCGGCACGGGCGCGGCGGAGTGGCCGACCCGCAGGGGGGTTCCGATGGTCCGGTCTGGTTGGGCGCGCCGCGCCGTCCTGCTCACGCTGCTCCTCGCGATCGCGGCTCCCGCACGTGCGGATCGCGATCTCGTCGGCGTGACATCGGCGAAGTTCTCCTGGAGCGCCGCAACCGGCGACGTGGTCGCCTACCGGATCTATGTCGAGCTCAACGGCGGCGGGTTCCTCCCGCATCCGACGACCCCCATCAAGTACGAGGGCGACCGTGTCGTCAGCGTGAGCGGCAACTACGGCGACGTGATCCGGGTCGAGGTCGCGGCGCTCTCGTCGCTCGACCAGCCGGAAGGGCCGCGCTCGGCCCCGTCCGAGGCGATCCGCTTCGTCGCGCTGGCGGACGCGCCGCCTCCGCAGACGCCCGGCGACCCCTCGGACCCGTCCACGACCCCGCCCACGACACCTCCCACGACGCCCCCGCCCGGCTCCACGCCGGGGAGCGGCGCGGCGGACGCCGTCAGCTCGCCGGATTTCAACCGTGACGGACACGCGGACCTGCTCTTGCGCGAAGGCTCGAGCGGAAGCGTGATGCTGTGGACGATGGGCGCGAACGGCCCGACGGGCTCGCTGCGCGCGGGCGCCGTGGCCCCCAGCTCCGCGATCGTCGGCAACGGCGATTACGACGGCGACGGAAATGCCGACCTGCTCTCGCGCGACGATGCCACGGGCGCCCTCTCCATGCAGCTGCTGGTGAATGGCGCGGTCGTGGGCGGCGGCCAGCTGCCCGCGCCGACGTCGCCGGACTGGGAAGTGGCGGCTTCGGCAGACTTCAACGGCGACCGGCGCGACGACGTGCTCTTGCGCAACGTGCGCAAGGGCCAGCTCGAGATCTGGTTCATGAACGGGCCCGAGATCCTGAGCAAGGCGTCGTTGCGCGCATCCAACTCCCCCAGCTGGCAGGTGGCGGGCGCGGCCGATTTCGATCGCGACGGGCTCGCGGACATCCTCTGGTACAACGCGGAGAAGAAGCGCGCCGACGTGTCGCTTCTCAATTCCAATGCCGGGGTCCGCAAGAACGTGAAGCTGTTCAAGTCCGCCCCGGGCGCGGACGTGGTGGCGACCGGAGACACCGACGGCGACGGTCTGCCCGACGTCGTGCTCCGCGACCGTGCGACGGGGATGCTCCAGGTCCGGCTCACCCAGCTCGACAAAGGCGAGCTGCGCGCCGATGCCGCGCGCAACCTCGACTCGGGAGCCCTGCCTGCCAGTGGGGCTGGCTCGCTCGCCGGCTTCGAAGTGCAGAGCGGCGGCGACTACGATGGCAACGCCAGCCTCGACCTGGTGTTGCGCAACACGACCACGGGCGATCTGCGCGTGTGGTATCTCCAGGATGCGGCCGTCGTGAACGAGGTCCGCCTCGGCGATCCGGGCAAGACCTGGGTGTTCGAGGGCGTCGGCGCCGAGAGCCCGGCGACCCATCGCTGAGCCGCGCGGCCCGCAAGCGAAGCGCGCAGCGAGCCGCAAGCGAGCGGAGTCGACGAACCGCAAGCGAAGCGCGCAGCGAGCCGCAGGCGAGCGGAGTCGACGAACCGCAAGCGAAGCGCGCAGCGAGCCGCAGGCGAGCGAAGTCGACGAACTAGCGCGTCACCGCCCTTCTTATCACGTCGGCAATCTGCTCGATCGTCGCCGGCGAGCAACTCGGACGCACCGGGATCGAGATCACCTCGGCGCACGCCCGCTCGGCCTCCGGGAAGCTGCCCGGTGCGCAGCGCGCCGCGCCGAGGGCCGGCTGCGATGCGGCCGGCATCGGATAGTAGTGCCGCCACTCGATGCCCTCGGCCTCGAGCGCCGCGCGCACGCTCACCGCATCGCGACAGCGGATCGTGTACTGGTTCCAGACCGGAGTCTCGTCCGGCTGGCAGCCGGGGATCTCGACCTCCTCGCAGCCAGCGAGGGCCTCGGAGTAGATCCGCGCGTTGCGGGCGCGCAATTGCGTCCAGCCATCCAGGAACGGAAGCTTCGCGCGCAACGCGGCGGCCTGCAGCGCATCGAGTCGGGCCGTCGTGCCGGGCACTTCGTGCGTGCCATCGCGCGAGGTGCCGTGGCTGCGGTAGAGCCGGACGCGTTCGGCGACCTCCGGGTCGTCGGTCGTGACGCAACCGCCGTCCCCGACCCCTCCGAGGTTCTTCGAAGGGTAGAAGCTGAAGCAGCCGGCGCGGCCCCAGGCGCCCGCGCGCCGGCCGGCCCGGGAGGCGCCGATGGCCTGGGCGGCGTCCTCGACGAGGGCGATGCCACGAGCGTCGGCCAGCGCTTGCAGCCGCGGCAGGTCGGCGCAGCGCCCGAACAAATGGATGGGCAGGATCGCGCGCGTGCGCGGTCCGAGCGCGGCCTCGACGCGGGCGGGGTCGACGCCGAAGCCATTTTTTTCGATGTCGGCGAAGACCGGGCGCGCGCCCGCGAGCAGGATCGCCTCGACGCTGGCGAAGTAGGTGAAGGCGCTCGTCACCACCTCGTCGCCGGGCACGACGCCGACCGCGCGCAGCGCCAGCGCGAGTGCTTCCGTTCCGGAGCTCACGCCCACCGCGAACTCGACGCCGATCCGCGCGGCGAGCTCGGACTCGAAGGCCGCCGTCTCCGGACCCAGGATGAACTGCTGCGAGCGCAGGACGCGCAGCACGGCAGCCTCGACCGCGGATCCTACCTCCAGGTACTCCGCTGCCAGATCGACGATCGGGACCCGCCACGCCATCCGCTCGCGTCCTTCCTCAGCCGTCGCGCCGCGTGGGTCGGGCCGAACCGCTCAGAGCGATTCGCTCGCGTCGGCCTCGACGGCCTCGCGCAGCTCGTCGAGAAACTCGGGCAGCGCCGAGGTGACGCGGTTCCAATTCGGGATCTGGGGCGCGCCCATCGGATCGCGCACGAAGCCGAGTCCGGCGGCGCGCAGCGCGCCGAGAAAGGTCTCCACCGCGAATTCTTCTTCGTGGCGATCGAACACCAGACCGTTCAGCGCTGCGTCGTCGCTGTACGACACGATCGCGTCCTGCGCGGTGCGCAGATAGGCGGCCGTCAGCGTGTTCAGGAAGCCGGCATCGAACTCGACGCCGTAGCTCGCGAGATTGCGGATCAGCGAGGACGCGATGTCCAGCACCATGCGGTGCAGACCCCGCGTCGCGTCGGCCTCCGACAGCTCCTGGTGTTTGTGGTCGTAGTTGTCCGTGAGCTCGACCTGGCAGATCCGCTTCGGCGAGCAGTTGCGGTAGACCTCGACGAGCAAACCCACCTCGAGCCCCCAGTCGCTCGGGATCCGGTTGATGCGCGCCTGATCGACGGTCATCGAGCACTCGCCGGCGAGCGGATAGCGGAAGGAATCGAGGTATTCGAGCAGCGGGTGCGAGCCGAGCACCGCCTTGAGCGCGCGCAGCAGCGGCGTCACGAACAGCCGGGTGACGCGCCCGTAGAGCCGCTCGGTGACGCGGCTGTAGTAGCCCTTCGCGAACTCGTAGTGCAGGTTCGGGTTGGCCGTCGGATAGCAGAGGCGCGCGAGCATCTCGCGGGAGTAGTCGCGAATATCGCAGTCGTGCACCGCGATCACGCGCGAGACGTTGGTCGAGAGCACGTAGCCGTAGGCGAGCCACGTCGAACGCCCCTTGCCGTTGCTGCCGGCGTCGAGCCCCTCCTCGCTGAGCCGCTGGAACAGCTGCTGGACGCGCGGGCCGTCGTTCCACAGCAGGATCGGAGGGTCTCCATTCAGCGTGCGCACGCCGTCGAAGAAGTCGCGCATCTGCTCGTAATCCTCGCGCAGCGAGGTGCCGCCGAGGCTCACGACAACCTGTCGCAGGTAGCGGACGCCGCGCAGCGCATCGACGATGCCCTTGAGGCCCGGCCCCCGGATCTCCGAGAACAGACAGGGCAGCACCAGGGCGATCGGCCGCGCCCGGCTATAGGACAGGAGCTGACGTTCCAGGCGCGCGAGGTCGAGCGCGCCCAGGCGATGGAGTGTGGTGATGACCCCACTCTGATGGAAATCGGACATGCGGGGTGGGAGGCTGGCACCCATGGCCCCCGCGTGTCAACCCGGCGCGCGCGCAGCCTAGACCGTGGTGTCGTTCGCGAGGTCTTCGATCAGGCGCAGAGCGTCCGGATCGATCTCCAGGAACTCGATGCCCACGTCCATGGTGATGGGGTCCATCTCGGTCGCCCAGACCACCGTGCCGACCGCGATCGCGGTGTGCTCGCCGATGTTGAAAGTCACGCGCAGGACATCGCCCAGATTGATCTCGCAGCCGACCGCCTCGAAACGGATGCCGCCGGGCGACACGTTGCGGCTGACGCCGAGCTGATCGCGGGTATCGACGGGCGCAAAGGAGATCACCTGGTCGGTCCCGATGCGCCGGTATTTTCGGCGGTTCTTGCCGTTGGGCGCAAGCATCGTGATTCCCCGGCGTACAGGACCAGGCGTCCCGTCCCTCCTTCGGCCGGTGGGGAATTCCGCTTGAGCGCGAGCGGCGAAAAGCCGTCAGCGGCGGGGCGAGAAGAGCCCGAGTTGCCGCTCGGACTCTCGCTGGGGAGCGAGCTTGGCGAGCTGGATGCCCAGGCCGCGGATCGCCCGCACGCTGGACTGGGCCCGGCCCAGCAGGTGGAGCGCCACGGCGTGGATCTCTGCGGCGCCGGCCACGGGCGTCGACAGCGCCTGGCTGCGCGTGGTGGTGCCCTGGTCGAGGTAGCGGATCTTGAGCGTCACCCGGCGCGCCGAGAGGGCTTGCACGAGCAGCTCGGCCTCGAGCTGGCGCGAGAGCTGTTGCAGGTGCTCGTTCAGCGCTTCGCGATCGAACGGCTCCCCCGCCAACGTCGCTTCGCGGGAGAGACTCTGGGGATGGCGCGCTGCGCGCACCGGCGGGTCGTCGGCGCCAGTTGCCGCGGCGTGGATGCGCAGGCCATGCGTTCCGAACAGCGCCTCGAGCCGCTCGGGCCCGAGCGCAGCAACCTCGCCGATCGTGCGCGCGCCGTGTTCGTCGAGCGTGCTCGCGGTCTTCTGGCCCACGCCCTCCAGACGCGTGACCGGGAGCGGCCGCAGGAAGGCGGCCTCCGCGCCGAGTGCGACGCGCCGCATCCCCTCCCCCGCCTCCTCGGCCGCGAGCCGCGCGACCAGCTTGCTGCGCGCGATGCCGACCCGCAGCGGCAGCCCGAGCTCGTCGCGAACGCGCGCGAGCCACGCCCCCGCAATCGCTTCCGCAGCGTCGGGCATGCCGCTGGCATCGACGTAAGCCGCGGCGAGGCCCGCGGGCTCGAGCTTCTCGACGTCCCGGCGCAAGCAGGCGAACAAGCGGCGCGACGCCTCGCGGTAGCGCGCCATGTTCGTGCGCACGGCGCGCGCGCGCGGGCAACGCTCGAGCGCTTCGAGCACCGGCATCTCGACGCGCACCCCCGCCGCGAGCGCGTCCGGCGTCGCGGCCTGCACCAGGCCGCGCTTCCGCGGATCGCCGCCCACGATCACCGGCCGGCCGGCCAGCTCGGGCGCAGCGGCCCGCTCGACACTGGCGTAGAAGTACGGCACCTCTGCGTAGAGGACGATGCGCGCCACCTAGCGCTCGGACGTCGGCTCGAGCACGAGCCGCGAGGTGCTGAGCTCTTCGACGAGCAGCGGGCTCGTCGCGAGCAGGCTCGAGCGGCCCTCGCGCCAGCGATCCAGCCCATCGCGCAGATGGGGATGCCGCGGGTGCTCCGATTCACCCGGCGCGAGTGCGACGAGCGCCTGGTCCATCGCCGCCGTATCGATCGCGAAACGGAAGGTCGACGCGACCCGCACGTCGAAGTCTTCGCCCTCCGTGTACTCCGCGGTGTTGATGGTGCTGCCGCTGCCCCCCACTGCGAAGGGGCCCAGCGCCACGAGCTCCGTGTCGCGCGGCGCAGCCGGACCGAAGGGGCGGAAGCGCAGCTCGTGCAAGCCCCCCCAGTGCCACTTGCGTCGGTTCGAGCCGAGTTTATAGGAGAGCCGGAGCCAGGCTTCGCGCAGGCTCGCCCGCACCGCTGAGCCCACCACCACCGGATCGGCCCAGCCGCCGCCGGCATCGCCCCCCGCGGCGGCTTGCACGATCCCGAACACGACTTGCGACGGATCCGCGAGCGGCAGCGCCAGGTAGCGCCGGGTCAGATCCTCCCCGAGGTGGCGTTCGAAGAGCTCGTTCGTCAAGCAGGACAGGAACACGTGATAGGCCGCGGCGCCGACGCTATCGGGTGTCGAGCGACCATCCCACTCGCGGAGCAATCCGATCAGCTCGTTGGCCTCGGGCGGCAGCCGTTCGCCGTGCTCCGCGAGCACGAGCGCGCTCGCGATCAGACTCCGCGCGCGCGGCTCCTCCACGTCGCCCTGAAGCTCGACCACCTGCCGCAGCTCGAGCGGCCCAGCCGCGGTCGCGGCGCGCAGCAGCGTATCGATGCGCTGCGCTCGCTCTCCCGTGCGCCACAGCCATTCCGCCGAGAGCCCGCCCGCGTCCGCGGGAAAGGGGTTGTCGGCCGCCAGCGCCCAGCCGCGCCCACCGCTGAGCCGCTCGCGCGGCAGCTGCGCGAACTCCACCGGTCCCTGCCAGTCGTACCAGCGCGCGCGTCCCGGCAGCGGCACGAAGCCCGTCGACAACGCCCGCCGCGGGATCCAGCCGGCCACCTGCATGCCGGCCGCGCCATCGGCATCGGCATACACCACCGCGAGCGCAGGCACACCGACCTGCGCCAGCCCCGCGAGCAGCTCGTCGGCGCTGCGCGCTCGCGCTACCGCGAGCCACGCGGGAATGCCTCCCGAAGCGCTCGCGCGGGCGCCCGCCCAGGCCAGCGCCAGCGGCGCGCGCTCGGCGCCGAGCAGGCCGTCGAGCAGCGGCCCGTGGCGCGTCGAGCGCACCGTCATCGTCTCGTCGTCGCCGCCGCGCACGCGCAGCACCTCGACCCGCTCGTCGAGCTCGCTCCAGCCGCGTCCGTCATGGTGGCGCGTCGGGTCCGACGGGTTGAGCGTCTCGGTGTAGAGATCGACGGTGACGGCGCGGGAATTGGTCACCGCCCAGGCGACGTGCCGGTTGCGGCCGGTCCACACGATCGGTATGCCGGGAATCGTCGAGCCCGCCACGTCCAGCAGCCCGCCCTGCAGGTGGACGATGTGCAGCAGCGATGGCCAGGTGGGCTCGAGGTGCGAGTCGCCCGCCAGGATCGGGTGTCCGGAGCGCGTGAGCGCTCCCCCGACCACGACGGCGCTGCTGCCGATGCTGCGGCCCGCGAGCCGCGCCGCGTAGCGCAGCGCCGACACCGCGTGCGCCTGGCTCGCGTTCAGCGGAGACGAGATCCGATCCGGCGCCGCGGGCTCGCCCACGCGCGGTGGAAAGAACGGCCGGGCGCCGAAGCCGCCAAGGCGCTCGATCAGGTCGGAGAGGACGAGGCTCACCTCGAGCGAGTCCGCGAGGCCCCAGGCGTAGAGCTCGAGCACGGCGAGACAATCCTCGGGCTTCCAGTCCTCGAGCGGAAGCCCCAGGCGCTCGCTGGCCACGGGCGCCCTCACCTGCCCATCGCGGATGCGCTCGAGGTGCGCGTTCACTCCCCGCGCATAGGCCGTCAGCAGCGCGCGCGTGCCCCGATCGAGCTCGCCGTACTGGCGATCGGCGATGCCCCCGAGATCGAGCGTGCGCGCGAGGCGATCCGCCGGCAGGCCCTCGCGCCCGATGACCTCCGCCGTGCGCCCGCGCGCGAGCCGCAGCAGCCAGAGCATCTGCGCGAGGCGGTCCTGCGCGTGCACGAAGCCGAGCGCGAACAGGGCATCGGCCTCGTCGTGCGCGCGCACGTGAGGCACGCCGTTCGCATCGCGGAACACGTCGACCGGCGCGCTGATGCCCGCCGTGATCAGGTGGCCCTCGGTGTCTGGAAATGCGGCCAGGATCGCCGCGCTCTCCCGCAGGCGGGCGAGCGACAGGCCGATTCCGAGCAGCAGGGCCGCAACCAGCGCGAGGCCGCCGGCGAGCTGCGCCCGCCGCCGGCGCGCCAGCGCGGCGCCGACTGCCTCGCTCATGGCGCAATCCGCCTCGTATCGACCCCGTTCGCGAAGCTCACGCCACCCCCCGTGACGATGGGCCGCACCCGAGAGTAGCGATCAGGCCGCAACGATGGCGCCCCTCGGGCAAGGTCGTTACCCTGCCCGCCTTTCCTGCCAGCGGAGGTACACCCCGATGGCGACACGTGTCGGCATCAACGGCTTCGGACGGATTGGACGGCTCGCGTTTCGCGCGGCTCGGGGCAAGAACCTCGAGATCGTCGGCATCAACGACCTGACGGACGCGAAAACGCTCGCCCACCTGCTCAAGTACGACTCGATCCACCGGCATTTCCCGGGTGAGGTGAAGGCGGCCGACGGCGCCATCGTCGTCGATGGGAAGAAGATTCCCATCACGGCGGAACGCGATCCGGCCAAGCTGCCCTGGAAGCAGCTCGGCGCGGAGATCGTGCTCGAGTCGACCGGCGCCTTCACCGACCGGGCGGGCGCCGCCAAGCACCTGGAGGCGGGCGCCCAGCGCGTGATCATCACGGCGCCGGCCACCGACCCCGACGTGACGATCGTGCTCGGCGTCAACACGGATGCCTACGATCCCGCCAAGCACCGGATCGTGTCGAACGCCTCGTGCACCACGAACTGTCTGGGACCGATCGCCAAGGTGCTCCAGGACGAATTCGGCATCGAGAACGGCTGGATGACGACGATCCATGCCTACACGAACGACCAGGTGACTCTCGACTTCCCCCACAAGGACCTCCGGCGCGCGCGCGCAGCGGGAATCTCGATGATCCCGACGAGCACGGGGGCCGCCCGTGCGATCGGCCTCGTGCTTCCGGAGCTGAAGGGCAAGCTCGACGGCTATGCGATGCGCGTGCCGACCTCGGACGTCTCCTGCGTCGATCTCTCGGTCAAGCTGCGCCGCCAGACGAGCGCCGAGGAAATCAACGCCGCGATGAAGCGCGCCGCCGACGGGGCGCTCAAGGGCATCCTCGAATACTGCGATGAGCCGCTCGTCTCGGTCGACTTCATCGGCAATCCCCACTCTTCGATCCTCGACGCTCCGAGCACCAAGGTGATGGGCGGAGACTTCGCCAAGCTGCTGGCCTGGTACGACAATGAATGGGGCTACTCGTGCCGCGTCGTCGATCTGGCCGTGCGGATGGGGACGCGATGACCCCATGTCGATCCCGACCCTGGACTCGTTGCTCGCCGCAGGAGTGCGCGGCGAGCGCGTCTTCGTGCGCGCCGACCTGAACGTACCTCTCGCTGCCGGCGTCATCTCCGACGACTCACGGATCCGCGCCTCGCTCCCCAGCCTGCGCAAGCTGCTGGACGCCGGGGCGCGCGTGATCGTGGCGTCGCACCTCGGGCGCCCCAAGGGCAAGCCCAACCCGGCTCTCTCGCTGCGTCCGGTGGCGCCGCGCCTGGCCGATCTGCTCGGCACGGGCGTGTCCTTTTGCGAGGCGTGCATCGGCGAGCGCGCCGTCGCGGCGGTGGCGGAGACCGGCCCCGGGCAGCTGCTGCTGCTCGAGAATCTGCGCTTCCACGCGGGCGAGGAGAAGAACGATCCCGACTTCGCGGCCGCGCTCGCGGCGCTCGCCGACGTCTACGTGAACGACGCCTTCGGCACCGCGCACCGCGCACACGCATCGACCGTCGGAATGGTTGCGAAGCTCCCGCGCGCGGTGGCCGGCGATCTGCTGCGCTCCGAGCTCGAGCACCTCGACGTCGTGCGCAAGCCCGAACGGCCGCTGCTCGCGATCGTGGGCGGCGCCAAGGTGTCGAGCAAGCTCGGCGTGCTCGAGACGCTCTCGACCCATGCGGATGTCGTCTGCATCGGCGGCGCCATGAGCTACACGTTCCTCGCCGCGCGAGGCGAGCCGGTGGGCAAGTCGCTCGTCGAACCCGACCAGCTCGACGCCGCGCGCCGCGTGATGCGCGCCGCGAGCGAGCACGGGCGGCGCTTCCTGCTGCCGAGCGATCACGTCGTCGCCGAGCGCGTCGAGGCCGGCGCCCCCAGCCGCGTGGTGAGCCAGATCCCCGACGGCTGGATCGGCGTCGACATCGGTCCGGAGACGGCCCAGGCCTATGCGCAGGAAGCGCGCAGCGCGCGCACCGTGTTCTGGAACGGCCCGATGGGCGTCTTCGAGATCGCCGCCTTCGCGCGCGGGACCGAGACGCTGGCGCAGGCGGTGGCGTCGTCGCGGGCGATCACGGTCGTCGGCGGTGGCGATTCGCTGGCTGCCGTCCAGCGGCTCGGCGTCGCGGACCGCATCACCCACCTGTCGACGGGGGGCGGAGCCTCGCTCGAATTCATCGAAGGCTTGACGCTTCCGGGCGTCGCCGCGTTGGAGCGCTGATGCGCCGCCCGATCTTCGCCGCCAACTGGAAGATGCACAAGACCGTGAGCGAGGCCCTCGATTTCGTCGAGCGCTTCCTCGGGCTCGTGCGCGGTGCGTCGGACGTCGACGTGATCCTCGCCCCGCCCTTCACCGCCCTGGACGCCGTCGCGCGCCGGCTCGCCGGAAGCCCCGTGCTGCTGGCGGCGCAGAACGTCCACGCGGAGGAGAAGGGAGCCTTCACCGGCGAGATCTCGGCGGGCATGCTCGCGGAGGTCGGCTGCCGTTACGCGATCATCGGCCACAGCGAACGGCGCACCCTGTTCGGGGAGACCGACGAGTGCGTGGCGCGCAAGGCGCACGCGCTGCTCGCGCGCGAGATCCGCCCGATCGTGTGCATCGGCGAGAGCCTCGCGCAGCGCGAAGCCGGCCAGACGTTCAGCGTGCTCGAGAGCCAGCTCGCCGGCAGCCTCGCGGGCGTCCCGGCCGCGCGCGCCGAGGAGCTCGTGATCGCGTACGAGCCGATCTGGGCGATCGGCACGGGTCGCACGGCGACGCCGGAGATCGCGCAGGAAGCCCACGCCTTCGTGCGCGGCTGCCTGGTGAAGCAATTCGGTGCCGTCTCGAAGAGCATGCGGATCCAGTACGGGGGCTCGGTCAAGCCCGACAACGTCGTGGCGCTGATGGGGATGCCCGATCTCGACGGCGCGCTGGTCGGCGGCGCCAGCCTCGATCCGAAGGATTTCTCCCAGATCGTGCGCTTCCAGAGCGAAGGAGTTCCGCGATGACCACGTTCCTGACGATCTTGCACGTGATGGTGTGCATCTTCCTGATCGGAGTGGTGTTGCTGCAGCGCGGCAAGGGCGCGGAAATCGGCGCGGTCTTCGGCGGCGGCGGAAGCTCGACGGTCTTCGGCAGCCGCGGCGCCGGTAACTTCCTGTCGAAGCTCACCACGGCCGCTGCCATCGTCTTCATGATCACGAGCCTCTCGCTCGCCTACCTGTGGACGCTGGCGTCGAGCGAGCGGCTGTTCGACGAGGCCGAGCCGCCGCCGGCCGCGCAGGCGGGCAGCGAGGAGCCGGCGGCGCCCGCCGCGCAGCCCGCTCCCAGCGAGTCGGCCCCCGCGCCCGCCGCCGACCCGGGCGCGGCCCCCGCGGCGCCCTGAGCCGGGGACGGGACCCCGCCAAAGCGCTCCGCCTTCGGTATGTTCGGCGCGTCCGGAACGCCGCGGCAGTGGCGAAATTGGTAGACGCACCAGCTTGAGGGGCTGGCGGGAGCAATCCCATGGAGGTTCGAGTCCTCTCTGCCGCACCATTCCAAGCGCGCTCCGGATGACCGGCCCCGCAGCCGGCCTCCACGCCCCACCGACCTTTCGAGGAGAGCACGTCCATGTCCCAGCTCGCAGACACCGCCCGCGCCCTCGTCGCCCCCCACAAGGGCATTCTCGCCGCCGACGAAAGCTCGGGAACGATCGAGAAGCGCTTCAAGAGCATCGATCTGCCGTCGACGGAAGAGAACCGCCGCGCCTATCGCGAGCTGCTCTTCACGACCGCCGGCGCCGAGCAGTTCATCAGCGGCGTGATCCTGTTCGACGAGACGCTGCGCCAGAAGTCGAAGGACGGCGTGCCCTTCCCGACGCTGCTCGAGAAGCGCGGCATCGTGCCCGGCATCAAGGTCGACAAGGGCACCAAGCCGCTGCCGTTCTCGAAGCTCGAGAAGATCACCGAGGGGCTCGATGGCCTGCGCGAGCGGATCGCCGAGTACCGCGGCCTCGGCGCGCGCTTCGCGAAGTGGCGCGCGGTGATCGAGATCGGCGAAGGCATTCCGAGCGACACCTGCATCGAGACCAACGCGCACGCGCTCGCGCGCTACGCGGCGTTGTGTGTCGAGGGCGGGCTCGTCCCGATCGTCGAGCCCGAAGTGCTGATGGACGGCTCGCACACGATCGAGCGCTGCTACGCAGCGACGGATCGCACCCTGCGCGCCGTGTTCCGCTGCTTGAACGAGCAGCGCGTTCCGCTCGAGGAGATCCTGCTCAAGCCGAACATGGTGCTCTCGGGCCAGACCTGCCCGCAGCAGGCGAGCGTGCGCGAAGTGGCCGAGCAGACGTTGCGCTGCTTCCGCAACACCGTCCCGGCGGCCGTGCCGGGCATCGTCTTCCTCTCCGGCGGCCAGAGCGACCAGCTCGCGACCGCCCACCTGAACGAGATGAACCGGATCGGCGGGGCGCCCTGGCAGCTCTCGTTCTCGTACGGCCGCGCGCTCCAGGCGCCGACGCTCAAGTCGTGGCGCGGCAAGCCGGAGAATGCGGCCGCCGGCCAGAAGGCCCTCCTTCACCGCGCCCGCTGCAACGGCGCAGCGCGCACCGGGAGCTACACCGAGACGATGGAGAAGGCGGGCTAGGGATTCCGGGCCGCGTGCGGCGCGGCGCTCAATCCCGCCGGGCCAGCGACCGGTAGCGGCCATTCCAGTAGACCAGCGGATCGCGCTCCGAGCGGCGGAGGTCGACGACCTCGCCGACGTAGATCACGTGATCGCCGGCCTCGTGCGCTGCGCGCACGCGGCAGTCGAGGGTCGCGAGAGTCCCGGCCAGCAGCGGCGCCCCGGTCGCGCCGCTCTCGTAGGCGAGGCCCACGAAGCGCCGCTCCTCGTCCCGCTTCGAGGCGAACAGGTCCGACAGCGCCGCTTGATCGACAGCCAGCACGTTCAGCGCGAACACGCCACCGCGCGCGATCACCGGATGGGTGTTCGAGGTCTTGTCCGCGCACACCAGCACCAGCGGAGGCGCGAGCGACACTTCCGCGAAGGCAGACACCGTCATGCCATGGATGACGTCGCCGGCGCGCGCGGTGACGATGGCGACGCCCGAGGCGCGCTTCGCCATCACCTGCTTGAGCTCGACCACGTCGACGGCCAAGGCGGAATTCCTCGGGAGGCGCGACGGCTGGCGCGCGGGGGCGAGGCTGCGGCCGGCGGGCGATGGGGACGAGCGCCGCCCGCCCCCATCGCAGCCGGCGCGTGCCGCGGGTTACTCCTCGCCCTTGCCGTACTTCTCGTCGAGCTCCTGCTCGCTCAGGATCACGTCGATCTTCTTGGCGAAGCGGGCCTTCGCGTCCTTCGCGTCAGGGATCCAGTAGACGATCACGGTCTTGCCGGTCGGGATGTCGCTCAGCGCGCCCTTCTTGCCGTTGATGGCGACGCTCGTTCGCGCCAGGATCGAGCCCTCGGGCTGCACGTTGAACACGGCCTCCTGGCCAACCTTGAGCGAAGCTGCCCCGTCCCCGAGCCCCTGCTTCTTGATCTTGAGTGTGACGGTCTTGGCGGCCGCGTCGTACTTGACCCACTCCGCTTCGTTCCGCGTGCTCTTCGCCTCCGCTGCGATCGCGCTCGGCGCGGCCGCGGCGACGAGCAACCCCGCGACGGCGGCCGCCACCAGGGAACCGATGACTCGTTTGGCGCGAATGGTCTCCATCTCGAAGCTTCCTCCTGCATCTGCCCGGGTGGCTACACCCGGAGCGCGGTGAACGACCGTCCGCGACGGTCTGCGTCGGGGTCGAACCCTCGCGGGCCGACCGGCCAGGGGCCAGAAACTACACGGCTTTCGACGCCGGGGAAACGCCGAAATTCACCGGCGCCAGGGTCCCCCCCTGTAGGAATTCGACGACGAAAGGCCCCAGCAGATCGAGCGGTCGCACGCCCGGCGCCAACTCCACCAGCAAGCCATAGAGCAGCGAGATGGCGCGAGACCACATCACCAGGCCATCGGGAAGTCGGAAGCTGCGAATGCGCTTCAGCTGCTCGCGCATGCGACGGAAGTACTCGCCAAAGTCGACGTTCATCATCTCCTTCGGCGTCAGGTTGTAATAGGCCGGATCGAAGCTGAGCTTCGCGATCTCCTTCACCGCCGCGACGTCGTCGGCCCCGACCATCCCCGCCTCGACGAGCGAAGCCGCGTAGAGATCCGGGTCGCGCCGCACCGACGCGAGCACGTTCTTGCGCACCGCGGCGAGCACCTCGGGCTCGATGCGCCGATGCATGCCGAAGTCGATGATCCCGATCTGCTCGCCGTCGATCACCATCAGATTGCCCGGGTGCGGATCGCAGTGGAAGAAGCCGTCCCGGAACATCATGTGCAGGAAGGCGCGCGAGATCCACTGCACGAGGTCCGGCACGCGCGCTCCGAGCGCAGCCACGGCATGCGGGTCGTTGATCTTCACCCCCGGCAGGAACTCCATGGCGAGCACCCGGCGCGTGGTCAGGTCCCAGTGGATGCGCGGCACGCGGACCCGCGCGGCGAGCTCGACGTCACGCGCGAGATTGCGCGCGATCTCCTCGCCGGCGCGCGCCTCGCGCAGGTAGTCCATCTCCCCCTTCAGCGAAGCGCGCAGCTCGCGATACACCTGCATCAGGTCCGCGATCGCGATCCAGTCGAAGAGCCAGAGCGCGAGCTTCGTCATCGCGAGATCGACGGCCACCGAGCGCTCGATTCCGGGGTAGAGGACCTTCACGGCGATGTCGCGGCCATCGAGCGTGCGCGCGCGGTGGACCTGCCCCAGGCTCGCCGACGCGAGCGGCTCCGTTTCGAAGGCCGCGAAACGCGCCTGGAGCGGGGCGCCCAGCTCGCTCTCGACCTGCGCGCGAATTTCGGCGAAGGCGTGCGGCTCGACGCGGTCCTGCAGTCTCGCGAGCTCGTCGCTGATGACCTCGGGCAGCACGTCGACGCGCAGGCTCGCCACCTGCCCGAGCTTGATCAGGCCGCCGCGAAAGCGCATGGCGGCCGCGACGTAGCGGCGTGTGAAGCGGCGCTGGCGATCGAGCGATCGCGCCGGGTCGGCGCGCAGCCAGCCGCGCGCCACGAGCCAGGCGTGCGCCCACAGCGCGCACGCGAGCGCGATCAGGCCGAGCAGCACCCAGGCGCGGTGAGCAAGCGAAGCCAGCCTGGGATCGTCGGGGCGCTGCATCTGCGCGGGAGCTTAGCCGCTGCCATCCAGCGCTCGGCTTCGCCGTGAGCCCCGCGCGAGCGCAGCGCCGGGCGGGCGCGCGCCCCGCGACGCTCACCCGGGCCCCGGCTCGAGCCAGAGCAGCGCGAGGTCCATCACGTTGGTGCGCGTGGGGCCCGTGACGAACACACCGCCTTCGGCTTCGAAGAAGCCGCCCGAATCGTTGCGCGCGAGCGCCGCGCGCGCATCGAGACCGAGACTTCGCGCGCGCGCCAGCGTCCCGCCGTCCGCAAAGGCGCCCGCCGCCCGCGTGGGGCCGTCGCTGCCATCCGTGCCAGCGGCGAGCAGCGTCGCGCGCAGGTCGCCCTCGAGTCCGAGCGCCGCCGCCAGCGCGAGCTCCTGGCTGCGCCCGCCCCGCCCCGGGCCGCGCACGCGAACCGTGGTCTCGCCGCCGGCCATGATGCTCACCGGCTGCGGGGCGCGCAGCGCGCGCGCGAGCGCGGCGAGGCGCGCTCCGGCCGTGCGCGCCTCTCCGCGCAATACGGCGCCGAGGTCCCAGGCGCGCGCTCCCTGCGCGCGCGCCGCCGCGAGCGCCGCCTGGCGCGCGGTCGCATTGCTCGCAAGCAGATGAGCGCGCACCCGGGCGAGCGCCGGATCCCCCGGCTTCGGGGTCTCCGCGAGCCGGCCCGCAGCGCCGGCTGCGAGGTGCGCGAGCACGCGCGGCGGCAGCGAGCCGCGCACACCGCAGCGGTCGATGGCGGCGAGCGCGTCGGCGTAGCGGCTCGGATCCGCGGTGAGCGGCCCCGACCCGATCAAGTCGAAGCGATCGCCCGGGACGTCGCTCACCACCAGCAGCTCGATGCGCTGCGCGCGCGCGCGCTGCGCCAGCCGGCCGCCCGCGAGCGCTCCCAGATGCTTGCGCACCGTGTTGAGCTCCTCGATGTCGGCGCCCGCGGAGAGCAACACCTGCGTCGCCTCCGCGAGCTCCGCCAGCGAAAGATCCGGCGCCGGGCAGGCCAGCAGACTCGAGGCGCCGCCCGAGAGCAGCACCAGCAGCACATCCGCGGGATCCGCGGCTGCGACCAGCGCGAGCGCCTCGCGCGCCGCGCGCTCGCTGCGCGCGTCGGGCACGGGGTGCGCCGCCTCGCGCAGCGGAATCCGCGCGAGGCTTCCGGCGTGACCGTCCTTGGTGACGGCCAGGCCCGCGGCGATGCGATCGCCGGCCACCGCTTCGACGGCGGCGGCCATCGGCGCCGCCGCCTTCCCGACCGCGAGCACCACCAGGCGCGAGCTGTCGGGCAAGGCCTCTCCCGCGAGCCGCAGGCGCGGGCCGTCTCGCTCGAGCACACGCGCCACGGCGGCGCCCGCATCCACGGCGGCGAGGGCCGCGCGGAAGCAGCGCTCGAGCCGGGCGCGGGAGCCGGGTCCCGGGCTCACGGGTGGCTGGGGGGCTCCGCTGCAGCGGGCTTCGCCGCCGGCGCCGCGCTCGCGGCGTCCGGCGGCAACGGCTCGAGCGTGATCTCGATCCGGCGGTTCTTCTGGCGACCCTCGGGTGTGTCGTTCGAGGCGATCGGGTCGTACTCACCGTGCGACACCGAGAGCAGCCGCTTCGGGTCGATCTTGTGCTCGGCGAGGAAGCGCACGACGCCGCTCGCGCGCGCGCCGGCCAGCTCCCAGTTCGACGGAAAGCGCGCCGCGAGAGCACCGCGAATCGGCAAGGAATCGGTGTACCCGCGGACCTCGACGCGCTGCGGCACCTCCTTCAGGCGCTGCGCCACCTTGCCCAGCACGGAGCGGCCGGCATCGTTGAGCTCCGCCGAGCCGGAGGCGAAGAGCACGTCCTGCGTGAGGTTCAGCTGCAGGCCCTCGCGGAGCTGCTGGATCTCGATCTGGCCCGTTGCGACCTCGGACTCGAGGTCCTTCACCAGCCCGTCGTAGGTCCCGCGCAGCTGCTCGACCTCGGCCCGGCGCGCCGCGAGCTCCGCTTCGCGCGCCTGGAGGTTCTCGGTGAGCTCGACCTTGGCGGCGCGCAGCCCGTTCACGTCGCGGTCGAGGGCGTCGTGCGCCTCGCGCAGCGTCTCCATCTCGTCGATGAGCTTCACGCGCTCGCTGCCCAGGCTCTCGTTCGAGGCCTGGAGCAGCTCGATGCGCTCCTCGAGTTGCTGCTTTTCGAGCGTCAGGGCGTCGCGCTCGGCTTCGACTTCGTGATAGGCGCCGCGCGAGACACAGGCGGCGAGCGCGAGCGGCAGCAGTGCCGCGCTAGCGCGCCGGCGCGAGGGTGTAGCGCAGGGCCTCATCGATCATCCCAACATACTGGAGATCCAGCCCTGCGAGCAGCTCCTTGGGAACTTCTTCGATGTCCCGCCGATTGCGCTCCGGCAGCACGACCCGCTCGATCCCCGCGCGCTTGGCCGCGAGCACCTTCTCCTTGATCCCCCCGACCGGGAGGACCTTGCCGCGCAGCGTGATCTCCCCGGTCATCGCCACGCGCGGGTCGGCCGGGCGTCCCGTGAGCAGCGAGGCGAGCGAGGTCACCATCGCCACGCCGGCAGACGGCCCATCCTTCGGAACGCCGCCGGAGGGCACGTGGAGATGCAGGTCCGACCTGGCGAAGAGGTCCGCATCCACGTGCAGCTCGGCAGCGTGGGCGCGCAGCCACGAGCGCGCCGCCTCCGCCGATTCACGCATCACGTCTCCGAGCGAGCCGGTGAGCTTGAGCTCCCCCTTGCCGGGCATCCGGGTCGACTCGATGAACAGGATGTCGCCGCCGGCGGGCGTCCAGGCCAGGCCCGCCGCGACGCCCGGCTGGCCGACGCGCTCGGCGACCTCGGGCTCGACCTTCACGGGGCCGAGCAGCGCGGGCAGATCGTCCGGTCCGATGCGCTGCGGGCCGCTCACGCCTTCTTCGGCGATGCGGCGCGCGACCTTGCGGGCGAGCGTCGCGATCTCGCGTTCGAGATTGCGAACGCCGGCCTCGCGCGTGTAGCTGCGGATCACGGCGCGCAGGGCGTCGTCCGAGATCTCGAAGTCGATCTTGTCGATGCCATTCTGGACGCGTTGACGCGGAACCAGGAAGCGCTTGGCGATCTCGAGCTTCTCCTCCTCGATGTAGCCCGGCAGCTCGATCACCTCCATGCGGTCGCGCAGCGCGGCCGGCACCGGATCGATCAGGTTCGCCGTAGCGACGAAGAGCACCTGCGAGAGATCGAAGGGCACCTCGAGATAGTGGTCGCTGAAGGTCGAGTTCTGCGCGGGATCGAGCACCTCGAGCAGCGCCGACGACGGATCGCCGCGGAAGTCGCCCCCGACCTTGTCGACCTCGTCGAGCACGAACACCGGGTTGCGGGTCCCCGCGCGGCGCAGGCCCTGGATGATGCGGCCGGGCAGCGCGCCGACGTACGTGCGCCGGTGGCCGCGGATCTCCGCCTCGTCGTGCACGCCGCCGAGCGAGATGCGCTGGAACTCGCGGCCGAGCGCGTGCGCGATCGAACGGCCCAGGGACGTCTTGCCGGTTCCCGGGGGACCGACGAAGCAGAGGATCGGGCCCTTGAGATCGCGCTTGAGCGAGAGCACGGCGATGTACTCGACGATGCGCTCCTTGACCCGCTCGAGACCCCAGTGATCCACATCCAGGATGCGCCGCGCTTCCTCGACGTCGAGCCGGTCCTGCGACACTTTCGACCACGGCAGATCCACCATCCACTCGAGATAGGAGCGGATCACGGAGTGCTCGGCCGCTGCGGGCGGCATCTGCGCCAGCCGATCGAGCTCGCGCCGCGCCTGCTTCTCCGCCTCCTCGGGCATACCGGCGGCCGCGATGCGCTGCTCGAGGCGCTGCGCCTCGCTCTCGGTGTCCTCGGTCTCGCCGAGCTCCTGGCGGATCGCTTCGAGCTGCTGGCGCAGCACGTAGTCGCGCTGCGACTTGCCGATGTCGGTCTGGACCTTCTCGCGGATCTCGCTCTCGACCTTCACGGCGTCGTGCTCGCGCCCGATCTGATCGAGCACGCGGCGCAGACGCCGGGGCACGTCGAGCTCCTCGATCAGCTCCTGCTTGCCGGCGACGTCGAAATCGAGGCTCGAGCCCGCGAGATCGGCGAGCTTCGAGGGATGATCGGTGTTGGCCGCCAGCACCTGCAGCTCGTCCGAGAGCCGCGGGCTCTCCGACACGAGCGAGGCGAACTGCTGCGCCACGTTCCGCATCAGCGCGAGCGTCTCGACCGAGCCCAGGTCTCCCGTCTCCTCCAGCACGCGCACCCGGCCGCGCAGGAAGGGATCCTCGGCGGTGAACTCGGTGATTTCCGCCCGGGCGACGCCCTGCACGAGCAGGCGATACGTATCGTCCGGGAACTTCACCATCTTCGCGATGCGCATCAGCGTACCCACGCGATGCACATCGCCCGCGCCGGGGCTGCCCTCGATGGCGTTCTTGACCGCGACGCAGACGAGCAGCCGCTGCGGCGAGACGAGCACCTCCTCGATCAGCTGCTTCGAGCGCGGCGAGCTCACCAGCAGTGGCGAGAGCAGGTGCGGAAACAATACGGTGTTCTTCAGCGGCAGCACCGGCAGGATCGCCGGCACCTCGTCGCGCGCTGCGGTCTCGTCGCCCACGTGACCCACGGTCACGGCCGTACCGGGTGCGCTGCCCTGGCCTGCGCGCGCGCTCTCGTCCGTCGGATCCTGCGCCGCCAGCGTGCGCCTCATGTCTCGAGCTTCACGTGCCGCCGCGACGGGATGCGCCGGGGCAGCGTCACCGTGAGAAAGCCGTCGGCGAGGTGCGCCGAAACCCGCTCGCGGTCGAAGGGAATCGGGATGCGCAGACGCCGCTCGAAGGGGCCCGCGGTGATCTCCATCTGCAGCAGGCGCTTCACGTCGGAGCGCGCGGGAACGCGGCGGACCCCGCTGATGCGCAGCTCCTCGCCATCGACGGTGACGCGCAGATCTTCGCTGCGGATGCCCGCGATCTCCGCGAGGACCACGACCTCGGTCTCCGTCTCGAAGACGTCGACATCGGGCCGCCAGCGATCGCCGCGCAGGCGGTCCGAGAACTCGCCGTACAGCTCCGCGAAGGGATCGTTGCGCTTGGGGTTGCTCACCGGCTGGTTCGTTGACTCCGCTCGGCTGCGCCTCTTTGCGCGTCTGCCGACTCTCGAGTCGGCCTCCTAGTTCGGCTTGTCTTCCGTGTATTCCACGTCGACGACGTCGCCCTGGTCCTTGCCGCTGGCGGCGCCCGCGCTGCCGGGCTGCGCCTCGGCGCCCGCGCCGCCGGCCGCCGCCTGCGCCTTGTACAGCACCTCGGCGACCTTGTGCATCTCGCGCTCGAGCCGCTCGCGCGCGGCGTCCAGCTTGGCGGGATCGCCCGAATCGAGCGTCTGCTTGCCCTCTTCGATCGCCGAGCGCACCGCGGCGGTGTCGGCGTCCGTCAGCTTGGCGGAATTCTCGGACAGCGTGCGCTCGGCCTGGTAGAGCAGCGAGTCGAGCGCGTTGCGCTTCTCGACCTTCTCGCGCTCGGCGCGGTCTTCGCTCGCGTGCGCCTCGGCCTCGCGAATCAGACGATCGATCTCCTCCTTGCGCAGGCCCCCGCTGCCCTCGATGCGGATCGACTGCTCGCGATTGCTGGCCTTGTCCTTGGCTGCGACCGAGAGGATGCCGTTCGCGTCGATGTCGAAGGTGACCTCGACCTGCGGCAGGCCTCGCGGCGCCGGCGGAATGCCGTCGAGGATGAAGCGCCCCAGCGTACGGTTGCCGGCTACCACCTCGCGCTCGCCCTGCAGGACATGGATCTCCACCTGCGGCTGGTTGTCGGAGGCGGTCGAGAACACCTGGCTGCGGCGCGTCGGCACCGTGGTGTTCTTCTCGATCAGCTTCGTCATCACGCCGCCCAGCGTCTCGATGCCGAGCGAGAGCGGCGTCACGTCGAGCAGCAGCACGTCCTTCACGTCGCCCGCGAGCACGCCGCCCTGGACCGCGGCGCCGATCGCCACGACCTCGTCGGGATTCACGCTGCGGTTCGGCTCCTTGCCGAACAGCTGCTTCACCTTCTGCTGCACCAGCGGCATGCGGGTCATGCCGCCGACCAGGATCACCTCGTGGATGTCCGCTGCCGAAAAGCCCGAATCCTTGAGCGCCACGCGGCAGGGCTCGAGCGAGCGGTCGATCAGGTCCTCGACCAGCTGCTCGAACTTGGCGCGCGTGAGCTTCAGCGTCATGTGCTTCGGCCCGGTCTTGTCCGCCGTGATGTAGGGCAGATTGATGTCGGTGGTGACCGCGGTCGAGAGCTCGACCTTGGCCTTCTCCGCCGCTTCGCGCAGGCGCTGGAGCGCCATCGAATCCTTCGACAGGTCGATGCCCTGGTCCTTCTTGAACTCGGCGATCAGGTAGTCGATCAGGCGCTGGTCGAGGTTGTCGCCACCCAGATGGGTGTCACCGTTGGTGGCCTTCACCTCGACGACGTTCTCGCCCACCTCGAGGATCGAGATGTCGAAGGTGCCGCCGCCGAAGTCGTAGACCGCGATCTTCTCGTCCTTCTTCTTGTCGAGGCCGTAGGCGAGCGCCGCAGCGGTCGGCTCGTTGATGATGCGCTTCACGTCGAGGCCGGCGATCGCGCCGGCGTCCTTGGTGGCCTGGCGTTGCGCATCGTTGAAGTAGGCCGGCACGGTGATCACGGCCGCAGTGACCTTGGCGCCGAGATAGGCCTCGGCGGCGGCCTTGAGCTTCTGGAGCACCATGGCCGAGATCTCGGGCGGGGTGAAGACCTTGTCGCGCACGCGCACGGATGCCGCGCCTTCCTTGCCGGCGACGACGTCGTAGGGCACGAGCTTGATCTCTTCCGGAACCTCGTTCAGGCGCCGGCCCATGAAGCGCTTGATGGAGTAGACGGTGCCCTTGGGATTCGTCACCGACTGGCGCTTGGCGATGGCGCCGACCAGGCGCTCGCCCTCCTCGGTGAAGCTCACCACGGACGGTGTCGTCCGCCCGCCCTCCTCGTTCGGGATCACGGTCGGCTGGCCGCCTTCCATGATCGCTACCGCCGAGTTCGTGGTGCCCAGGTCGATCCCAATGACCTTGCCCGAATCCGCCATCTGCGTTGCATCCTCCGCTTCGCCCACGGCCCGCAGGGGCCATGGGGCGAGGTTCCGAAGCATGGTCGCCGGGCGGCGGCTGTCAACGTTGCGCCCACGGGGGCGCTGCGAACGTCGTTTTGGTGAACGGTGTCACAAGCTCGCAGATCGGTCCGCCGATAACCTGGAAGCTGTCCGCCTAACTCCTTGGAATCCCGAGCGATCCCGTTGAGGCGTGAGGAGGGCGGGGTATACTTCGCTGCCTGTTCGCGCACCCGGCAACTCTCATGCAGCCCCCGAGCTCGCACGGGAGAGGTGAGAGCGAGGCAGCACGGGGATCCAAGCACGCATGGCGCGATACCTCGGCTGGCTCGCCAACTCGTTCTGCTTCGTGCTGTGCTGCTTCTTCGCCGCGAACACGGTGAATGCGGTGATTGGCTCAGCGCTCGGCGTGGCCTCCGAGGAGACGACCGCGCCGACGGAGACGGTGCTGGCCACGGCGAAGAGCTGGGACGATCGGCAGGTGATCTTGGGTCGCAATCTGTTCAATGCATCGCTGCTGGCCCCCGCCGGCGGCGCGGCGATCGAAGAGAATCTCGAAGCCACGCGGCTACCGCTGACGCTGCTCGGCACCGTCTCGGCGCTCGAGGCGGAGAACGCCTGGGCGGCGATCGAGGAACGCGATACGCACGCCGATCGGGTGGTCAAAGTGAACGAAGAGATCCGGCCGGGCGTGACCGTGCTGCGGATCGAGCGGCGCCGGGTGGTCCTGATGGAGAATGGGGCCCAGCGTGAGCTCGCCCTCGCCGAGGACGAGACCACTGCGCCTTCCCCCGGATCCCAGATCCGTCCGACCGCCGCCATGCGGCCCCGGCGGGCAACCGCGATACCGACGAACCGCCTCCCCCAGGGGGCACCCGCGGAGCTCCCCTCTCCCGGCGATCCGAGCTCGGCGAGCGCCAGCCCCGAAAACGTCCGCAACCCGGCAAGCCTGTTCTCCCAGGCGCGCATCCTGCCGAAGTACGAAAACGGCCAGATGGTCGGAGTGCAGGTGAACGCCATCAAGCCGGGCAGCCTCTTCGAGTCGATCGGGCTCAAGGACGGCAGCGTCATCAAGGAGCTCAACGGGATCAAGATCGACAGCCCCGAGCAGAGCGCGAAGATCCTGCTCGAGCTCGTCGATGCCAAGCAATTCGACATCGTGATCGACGACGGTCAGGGTCCGCGCAATCTCAGCTACACGCCCCCGAACTGAAGCGAACGAGCGCGCAGCGCATGAGAGCCAAGCGAGCCAGGAGGGTCCCGAGGGTGCTTCGTCGCTTCGGATCGATCGCCGCCATCGCGACCTGCGCATGGCAGCTCGCGGGCCCGGCCCTCGCCCAGGCTCCGGCCGGCGCCGAGGCGGCGCTTCCGGAAGGCGTGAAGCCCGTCGACAGCGATCTGTACGCGCTCGACTTCAACAACGTCGAGCTCGCCGTCGTGATCGACGCGATCGCGAAGCTCACCAACAAGAACTTCATCTACGACGACCGCGTGCGCGGCCGCGTGACGATCGTCTCCCCCACGCCCGTCAGCATCGATCAGGCCTATGCCGTGTTCGAATCCGTGCTGCAGGTGAAGGGCTTCACCACGGTCGTGAGCCCCGGTGGCGCGATCAAGGTGATCCCGGTGCGCGAGGCCAAGGAATCGAACATCGAGACGGTGCGCAGCTCGCTGCCGCCGCCCGATCGCGACCGCTTCGTCACGCGCCTGATTCCGCTGCGCTACATCGACGCCGACTCGATCGTCAACACGCTCAAGCCGCTCGTCTCGAAGGACGCCTCGATGGCGGCCTACGTGGAGACGAACACCGTCATCCTCACCGAATCCGCGTCGAACATCCGACGCCTGCTCGCGATCCTCGAGGCGATCGACGTCGAGACCTACAAGGAAGAGCTGGCCGTGCTCAAGGTCGAGTACGCCGACGCCACGGCGCTCGCCGACCAGGTCTCGCAGATCTATGGAGCGGAGGTGTCGGCCGCGGCCGGCACGGGGCTCTCGCCGCGGGGCGGCGCGCGGCGGGCCCAGCAGGGCCAGATTCCCGGCGTCGTGGTGCCCGCGCAGACCAACCCCTCGCGCGGCCACGTGCGCATCATCACCGACGCCCGCACCAACTCGCTGATCGTGCTCGCCGCGAAAGCCCAGCTCGAGGACGTGCGCGCCCTCGTGCGCAAGCTCGACGTACCGGTGACCGGCGGCGGGCGCATCCACGTCTACTACCTGCAATATGCCGACGCCGAAGAGCTGGCGCAGACGCTCGCCGCGTTGATCAGCGGGCAGACGGGCGCGCCGAGCACGGGAGGCGGGGGCGCGGGGCTCGGGACCGGCGGCGGCCTGGGGCAGAGCACCCAGTCGCAGGCATTACGCACCGTGGTGGCGGGTCTCGCCGAAGGCATCACGGTGACGGCCGATCCGGCCACCAATGCGCTCGTGATCCAGGCCAGCCAGGAGGGCTACGCGACGATCGCGGGCGTGATCGAGAAGCTCGACATCGAGCGCCCGCAGGTGCTCGTCGAGGCGCTGATCATGGAAGTGGACGTCACGGACGGCAAAGACCTCGGCTTCAATGGGCTCTACCGCCTGATCAACGGCGACACCGACATCACGATCGCGCAGGTGACCGACAGCGCGACGAAGGGACTCATCGCAGCGGGTCCGGGCGGCGCGGCAGCGGGTGCGGGCGCGGCGGCCCTGCCGTTCCTGTTGAACTTCTTCCGCCGGACCTTCGATGTGGACGCGAATGGGAATCCCGTGCCGGGTTCGAACGGCTCGCTGATCCAGGGCATCATCAAGGCGAGCGCGTCCGACTCCGGCACCAACATCATCTCCGCCCCGCACATCCTCACCTCGGACAACGAGGAGGCGGAGATCCGCATCGGCAACAACATCCCGATCATCAGCAGCCGCGTGCAGGCGCCGACGGTGGCGGGCACCGCCGCCTCGACGGGCCTCTCGACCTCCGTCAACGTCGAGCGCCAGGACATCGGCGTGACGCTGCGGGTGACGCCGCAGATCACCGAGGGCGACAGCCTGCGCCTCGACATCTTCCAGGAGATCACCAGCATCAACAAGGGGCTGCAGGCCGAGGTCGGCAACGTCAACGAGGTGGGCGTCCCTCTCGCGAGCCGCAAGGTCGAGAACACGGTGATGGTCGGCGACAACGAGACGGTCGTGATCGGCGGGCTGATCAGCGACGTCTACGACGACTCGGAGAGCAAGATCCCGTGGCTCGGCGACATTCCGTTCCTCGGCTGGGCCTTCAAGAGCACGACGCGCAACCTCCAGAAGGTGAACCTGCTGGTTTTCCTGACGCCGCACATCGTGCGCACGCGCGCGGATCTCGAGCGCGAGACGATCCGCAAGCGCGAGCAGTTCGAGGGCGACACCGGTCCGGCGCTCGAGCTCTCGGAATCCGAGGTGCAGGAGAAGGAGCAGGAGCGTGCGGAGGCGGAGGCTGCCGGCAAGGTCTACGTGCCGAAGCCGGGGCGCAATCCGGTGCGCAACGCCCTGCTCGACCACGAAGCGCGCTACCCGCTCCAGCGCATGCACGAGATCGAGCAGCAGCAGCAGGCGGACCGCGAACGCGCGCGCGCCGAAGCCGGCAAGAAGGGACCGCGCTACTTCGTGCAGGCCCCCATCGTGGGCGACGAGAACGCCGCCACGCAGGCGCTGACGGAGCTCGTCGACGCCGGCTTCGATGGCACGCTCGTCTCGAGCCAGACGGCGTCGGGACTCGTGCTCTACGAGATCCACCTCGGGCCCTACGAATCGCTCGAAGAGGCGCAGCACGCGGGAACCGTCGTGCAGACCGCTCACGGCCTCAGCAGCTCCGTGATCGTCGCGCCCGAGCCCGAGTCGGAGAAGCCGTGAGCGAAGCACCGCTGCGCGCGATCCCGGGCGGACTCGAGCCGCTCGATCTCGGCTCGATCCTGCTGCGCACGACGCAGCTCACGGCGGAGCAGCTCGCCGAAGCGCGCGCCGAGCAGGCGACCCGCGGCGGCCGGCTCGCGGATCTGCTGGTCGAGAGCGGCAAGGTCAGCAGCGACGAGGTGCTGCAGGCGCTCGCCACCCAGCTCGGCCTGCCGATCCGCCCGCAGATTGCGGCGGGCGTGGTCGACCAGACGCTGGTCGAGACGGTGCCGATCGGCTTCGCCAAGGCGCACGTGATCCTGCCGCTGCAGCGCGATCCGGATGGCGCCGTGCGCGTGGCGGTCGCAAACCCGCTCGACATCGGGCCGCTCGACGATCTGCGCATGCTCTTCGGTGGCGCCGAAGTGCGTCTCGAGCTGGCGAACCAGCGCACGATCCTGGGAGCGATCAACGAAGTCTACGACCGCGGGCCGAGCTCGACCGATGCGCTCGCCGAGGACGCGGCGGAGGACCTCGATCACCTGGTGAACGACATCAGCCAGGAGCCCCAGGACCTGCTCGAGGCTTCGGACGACGCGCCCATCATCAAGCTCGTGAACTCGATGCTGCAGCACGCCGTCAAGGAGCGCGCGAGCGACGTCCATCTCGAGCCCTTCGAGCGCGAGATCCGGGTGCGCTTCCGCATCGACGACGTGCTCTACGAGCCGATCAAGCCGCTGCCGCGCGGACTCCAGGCGAGCATCGTCTCGCGCATCAAGATCATGGGCGGCCTCAACATCGCCGAGAAGCGCTTGCCGCAGGACGGGCGCATCCGGCTCAAGATCGCCGGGCGCGACTACGACGTGCGCCTCTCGACCGTGCCGATCTCGTACGGCGAGCGCGTGGTGATGCGGCTCTTGCCGCGCACGCAGGAGATGCTGAACCTCGAGCGCATCGGCTTCAACCCGCAGCAGCTCGGCGTGATGGAGAAGCTGATCTCGCGGCCGAACGGCATCATCCTGGTCACGGGACCGACCGGCAGCGGCAAGACCACGACGCTGTACGGCGCGCTCTCGCGCATCAACGCCACGGACAAGAACATCATCACGATCGAGGACCCGGTCGAGATCCAGCTGCGGGGGATCGGCCAGATCGAGGTCAATCCGAAGATCGGCCTCACCTTCGCCGGAGGCTTGCGCTCGGTGCTGCGCCAGGACCCGAACGTGATCCTGGTCGGCGAGATCCGCGATCTCGAGACGGCGGAGATCGCGATCCAGGCCTCGCTCACCGGCCACCTGGTGTTCTCGACGCTGCACACGAACGACGCCGCGAGCGCCATCACGCGGCTCGTCGACATGGGCGTCGAGCCCTTCCTCGTCGCCTCGTCCCTCGTCGCCGTGCTCGCGCAGCGGCTGGTGCGCGTGCTGTGCAAGGATTGCCGCGTCGCGTACGAGGCCACGAAGGAAGAGCTCGGCGAGATCGGCGTGCGCCCGCCCGATCGGCCGGTGCGCATCTACCGCTCCGAGGGCTGCGCGGGCTGCAACTACACCGGCTACCGCGGCCGCCTGGGCATCTTCGAGCTGATGCTCGTGGACGACGACATCCGCGCGCTCGTCGCGCAGAACGTCGATTCGAAGTCGATCAAGCGCCAGGCGACCCAGAAGGGCATGCACTCGCTGCGCACCGACGGCGCCCGCAAGGTGCTCCAGGGCATCACGTCCGTCGCCGAGGTGCTGCGCGCCACCGAAGAGGAAGGCGTCGTCGCACAGATCTGAGGCCGGCTGGCAGGGCGGCCCCGAGGCGCGCGGGGCCCGGCAGAGCACGAAGCTCGCGCAGTCCCACGGCCGATCGAAGTACACCGAGGTGAGGCGTGCCCGTCTACGCATACAAGGGCGTCACGGCAGCCGGGAAGAACACCCGGGGCCACCTCGACGCCGAGAGCTCGCGAAGCGCGCGCGCGAAGCTGCGGCGCGACGGCATCTTCGTCACCGAGTTCACGGAGCAGGCCGCCCAGGCCAGCGTCGCCGCGACCGCGAGCGGCCGCCGCTTCACCCTGCCCTCCTTCCAGCGCATCTCGTCGCTCGATCTCGCCCTGCTCACGCGCCAGGCCTCGACGCTCGTGGGGGCGGGCATCCCGCTGGTCGAGAGCCTCGGGGCGCTCACCGAGCAGGCCGAGAACCCGCGCCTCAAGTCGCGTGCTCGGCGAGGTCCGCGACCGAGTGAACCAGGGCACGTCGCTCGCCGACGCCTTCGCGCAATCGAAGGCCTTTCCGGATCTCTACGTGAGCATGGTGCGCGCCGGCGAGGCCGGCGGCGCGCTCGAGACGGTGCTGATGCGCCTGGCCGACTACCTCGAGAGCCAGGTGCGCCTGCGGAACAAGGTGAGCTCGATCCTCATCTATCCCGTCGTGATGTTCGGCTTCGCGATGCTGGTGGTGGGGGCGCTGGTGACGGTGGTGCTGCCCCAGATCACCGAGCTGCTCGAGAGCCTCAAGCAGCCGCTGCCTTTCTATACGCGCTGGATCATCGCGGGCTCCCGCTTCGTGCGGAGCTGGTGGTGGGCGCTCGGGCTCGGCGGCGCGACGATCGTGCTCGGCGTGCGCACGGCGATCCGCACCCCGCGCGGCCGCGACAGCTGGGATCGCCTTTCGCTGCGGCTGCCCGTGGTCGGCCGCGTCGTCCGCCTGATCGCGATCTCGCGCTTCACGCGCACGCTCGCGACGCTACTCGCTGGCGGGCTCCCGATCGTGCGGGCCCTCGACATCGCCAAGCATGTGGCCAACAACAGCGTGCTCGGGCGGGCGATCGATGCCGCGCGCGAGAGCATCACCGAGGGAGCGAGCGTGGCGAAGCCGCTGCGCGAGAGCGGCGAGTTTCCGCCGATGGTGACGCACATGATCGAGGTGGGCGAACGCAGCGGCGAGCTCGAGGCGATGCTCGCCAAGGTCGCCGACACCTACGACGAGCAGGTCGAGACGCTGATCACGCGTCTCACGGCCCTGCTCGAGCCGCTGCTGATCCTGATGATGGTGGGGATCGTGGTCGTCATCATCCTGGCGACGCTCGTCCCCTTGCTGAACATCACGAGCGCGCTCGGCTGAGCGGGCCGAAGCGCGAGAGAACGCGGAGCTCCGGGGCACTCGGAGCTCCAGAATCGGGAGGCATCATGAACACACACGAGACACGAGGGGGTTTCACCCTCATCGAGATCATGGCCGTCGTACTGATCATCGGGCTGCTGTCGACGATCGTCGGCGCCGCGATCTTCCAGCAGGTCGACAAGGGGCGCGTCACGGCCTGCAGGGCGCAGCTGAACAGTCTCGAGGGCGTGCTCGAGCTCTACCGGATGGACAACGCGCGCTTCCCATCGACCGAACAGGGGCTCGAGGCGCTGATCATCGCTTCGACCAGCGAGCCGGTGCCGCGCAACTTCCCAGCGGGCGGCTACCTGAAGGGCGGCCGCGTGCCCGTGGATCCCTGGGGCGAGCCCTACCACTACGAGTCGCCGGGCCAGAACAACCCGGAATCCTTCGATCTGTGGTCGTACGGATCGGACGGCGTGGCGGGAGGCACCGGCGTCGACGCCGACATCGGGAACTGGGCCGAGCAGAAGGCCGAGAACTGAACGCGATGCGCAGCGCTCGGCGGCGGGCCGGGTTCACGCTGATCGAGATGATGGCCGTGGTGGCGATCTTCGCGCTGCTCGCGGGCTTCGTCGCGCCGAATCTCGGGCTGCTCACCTCGCGGCGCTTGCAGCAGCAAGCCGAGCAGATCTCGGCGCAGCTCGAGCTGGCGCGCCAGCGCGCGGTCGTCACCGGCATTCGCCACCGTCTGGCCATCGATCTCGAAGGCGGAAGCTATTGGCTCGAGTGGTACGTGACGGAGGCCGAGGCGACCGGCAAGAGCGAAACCCCGCCCGTGCTCGACCTGCGCGGCGCGACGCCGATTCCGATGGCGCCGCCCAGCGCGGGGATTCGCCAGTTCCGGCCGCTGCCGGGAATGTTCGGGCGCCCGAACCAGATCGAGGATTCGCTGGTGTTCCACGCCGTCCAGACGCCGGATGGCAGCGTCGCCAGAGGCGAAGCCTTCGTCGAGTTCGAGCGCGACGGGACCGCGAGCCCCACCGAGATCGTGCTCGGCGACGCGAATGGGCACGCGCTCGGGCTCGAGGTGCTTCCGCTCGCAGACGCGGTGCGGATCCATGATGTCCACCTCTGACGCCCGCGAGGGCTCGCGCAGCGCGCACCTCGCCCGCGTGGCGCGCGGCGGCTTCACGCTGATCGAGGTGCTGGCCGCGGTGGCGCTGCTCGGCATCCTCTATGCGGTGCTGGCCCGCGTCGCCATCGAAGGGCTGCGCGCGGAAGGCGACAGCGAGCGCCGGCTCGAAGCCTCGCTGCTCGCGGACACGAGCGTGAACGACCTGTTCGGCGGGTCGCTGCCTCCCGTCGGCCACAGCGAAAAGGTCGATGGAGATTTCGCGATCGCCCTCGACGTGACCGACTTCCAGATCCCGCCGAAATGGGGTGTCGGCGAAGCGAAGGAGGCGAAGCCGATGCTGCTCACCTCCCCCACCGGCGGCGGCACACCCGCACTGCGGACGGCGCAGCTCACGGTCTCCTGGCTGGAGGGCGCGAGCGAACGCCACGTTTCGCGCACCACCTACCTGCTCGACTTCCAGAGGATCGCCGAGCTCGCCGCAGCTCTGCCGAGCGGCGACTCCCCGGCAGCGGCTGGCGCAGCGAGCAACCCGGGAGCGCCAACGGAGCAGGATCTCGGTGAGCCCACGGCGCCGGAGGCGCCATGAAGAAGAGGCTCGCCGCCTTCACGCTGATCGAGGTGCTCGCCGTCGTGCTGCTGACGGGGCTCGTGATCGGAATCGCGCTCAACTTCTACATCGATCTCTCGCACGCGAGCAATCGCGCGTCCGAGCAGACGCGCGGCACGCGCCGCGCCGCGTCGCTGCTCGACCGCATGGCTCGCGATTTCTCGGGCGTGGTCTTCCTGAAGAAGCCGGACGCGCTCGATCCCCTCGCCCACCCCTGGATCTTTCTCGCGGAGTCGCGCGGCTCCGAGTTCGGCGCCGACCGCGTGAAGTTCGTGATGCGCAACCATGATCCGCAGCGCACCGCGCTGCCCGAGTCCGATCTCGCGGTCGTGAGCTACGTGCTGCGGCGCAGCGAGTCGGGCGGGCTCGAGCTCTGGCGCTCGGAAACGCCGCGGCTGCCGGAGGCCCTCGACCGCGAGTTCCCCGTCGTGGGGAGCGAGGGGAACGCGCTGCTCGCCGACGACATCGCCGCCTTCGGCATGGTCTTCCTCGATAGCGCCCTGAAGCCGCAGAGCACCTGGGACTCGTCGACCGTGGCGAAGGCGAGCGAGCTGCCCGCGGGCGTCGAGATCCGCCTCGCGATGCAGGAACCCGGGCAGAAGCTGAGCATCGACCAGCTGAAGGTCCATCGGCGCCGCGTGATGTTCGTCGTGCGCCCGCTCAACCTCGAAGCGATGCTCGGCAACGAACCGGGCACGAGCGAAGAAGACCTCGCCAAGAAGACGGTGTGCGATTGCCTGGACTGCGTCGCGCTCTCGGCGAATCCCTCGACCGCTCAATTGCTCAAGGAAATCGGCAGGCAACCTGCCAAGAACTGGATACCGCGGCTGCCGGCCGATCTGCGCGAGGCGTTGAAACCCGAATGCCGCTAACCCCGCACCACCACGCGCGGGGGGGCGTCGTGCTCCTGGTCGTGCTCTTCTTCGCGCTGCTGCTCACGAGCAGCATCGCGACCTTCGTGCGCCGCTCGACGGTGGACGCGCTGATCGCCCGCAATCGGGACGCTGCGGCGGAGGCGGAGGCGCTCGTGTCGGGCGGCATGCAGCTCGCGCTCGCCCTGCTCGCCGAGGACCGCATGGAGGAGCTCGCCGGCACGACGCCGAAGAACGACACCTACCGGGACCTGTGGGCGAAGGCCTCCGGACTCCCGCTCGTGACGCCGAGCGGCACCACGCTGCGGCTGCGCGTCGAGGACTCGGGGGCGCGCCTGAATCTGAATGCGCTGTTCGAGGTGGACGATCAAGGCGCCTTGAAGGCCCGCGACCAGGCGCAGGCGTTCCTCACGAAATTCCTCGCGAAGGTGATCGACGAGCTGCCGGTCGCGCCGATCGACAAGCGCTACGAGCCCGCCGATCTCGCCGCAAACCTGATCGACTTCGTCGACAAGGACGACGTCGCGACCAATGGCAGCTCCGAAGACGATCTCTACCAGCGCCTGAAGCCGCCGTATCGCGCCCAGAACCGGCCCTTGCTGAGCGTCGACGAGCTGCGACTGGTGGCGGGCTTCGACGCCCAGCTCGTGGACGCCCTGCGCCCGTACGTGACCGTGTATCCGTTCGTGGCCAAGGGCTGCGCGAAGGCGGGCGAGGGCTGCGGGGTGAATCTCAACACCGCGCCGCCTCACGTGCTCGCGCTGCTCTGGTACGACGACGGTGTCGAACAGCGGCTGGCCGATGAGGACACCGTGCGCCAGATCCTGAAGGTGAGGGCCGAGGGGGGCCTGCTCTGCGGGGAGGGCGCAAGCAGCGAGGGCTGTACGCCGATACGGGAGATCGTGCCCAACGCGATTTTTCCGCCGCCGACGTTCGCGACGCAGATCTTCGAGATCAGCGCCGAAGCGACCGTCGGCGACGTGCGCCGCACCGGTGTGGCCGTGGTCGACCGCAGCTCTCTGGCGCTCCCGCAGCTGCTATCCTGGCACATCCGGTGAGGGGGAAACACCGATGCCGGTGCTGAAGAACGTGCTCGGGCTCGACCTGGGCAGCCACGGCATCAAGGCGGTCGAGCTGCAGCAGACCTTCCGCGGCGCCTCCGCCGCGCAGATGCGTTCGCTGCCGCGTGTCGGCGACGAGGTCCCGCTTCCCGAGCTGATCCGCCGCTTCGTGCAGCTGCACGATCTCTCGACCGCGCACGTCGTGTCCGCCCTGCGCGCCGACCGCATCTCGTCCCGCCGCCTCTCCTTTCCCTTTGCCGACCGCCGCAGGCTCGATCAGGCGGTGGCCTTCGAAGTCGAGGGCGACGTCGCGCTCGAGCTCGACCAGGTCGTCGTCGATTGGGCGATCGTGGGCGGGGACAAGAGCCGCGCCGAGGTCGTGGCTGCGATCGCGCCGCGCGCGGAGGTTTCGGAGCTGATCGAGACCCTGCGCAGCGCGGGCTGCGAGCCGCGGACGCTCGAAGCCGAGGGTTTCGTGCTCGGCAACCTCGCCGCCGCTTTCGACCTGCCGGGCACCCAGCTGCTCGTCGATCTCGGGCACCGCAAGACGACCTTCTGCCTGCTGCTCGACGGCAAGTCTGTCGCGGCGCGCAGCGTGCCGGTAGCCGGCGCGGCGTTGACCGAAGCGCTCGCCAAGGACCGCCTGCTCGGCCCGGCCGATGCCGAGCGTGCGAAGTGCGAAGAAGGGATCTTCGGCGTCAGCCTGGCCGATGCACCGGCCCGCACCGCCGCCGTGCTCGATACGCTCGCGCGCGAGGTCGTGCGCACGCTCGGCGCGTTCGAGCCGCTGTTCGTCGCGGGCTCGAAGCCCGTGCTCACGCTGCTCGGCGGATCGGCCCAGCTCGACCGCATCGACGAGTACCTCGCGGAGCGCACGGGGCTGCCCGTGGCCCGGCTCGGGCTGCCGACGCCGGGCGGCGTCGAGGGGCTCGCTGCCAGCGGCCCGCCGCTGCTCTACGCCCCCGCGATCGCGCTCGCGCTGCGAGGCACGGCGCAAGCCTCCACGCGCATGAACTTCCGCCAGGACGAATTCGCCGTGCGGCTCGATCTCGCCCGCGAGCTGCGCGACTTCCGCCCGACCCTCTGGCTGGCGGGCGCTGCGGCGCTGCTCGGGCTCATCTCGTTCGGGACCTCGACCGCGCTCGAAGCGCGGCGCGCTGCCGCGGTCGAGGCGCGGGCGGCCGCGCTCTGGACCGAGGCCTTCCCGAACAAGCCCGTGCCGGAGAATCTGCTCCCGGCCCTGCGCGCCGAAGTGAAGGCGGCCAGCGACCGCGCCGAATTCCTCGGCGTCTACGCCGGCAACCTCTCCGCTCTCGACGTGCTGACCGAGATCTCGAAGCAGATTCCTGCCGACCTCGACGTGGTGTTCGAGGAGCTCTCGATCGACAAGCAGATCATCCGGATGCGCGTCCAGGCCAAGAGCTTCGAGTCGGCCGACCGACTGCGCGTCGAGCTCGCCAAGTTCCCCCCGTTCGCGCAGGCGCGCATCGGCGCGATCGAGACCGACAACAAGACCGGCGCGAAGCGCTTCAACGTGACGATCAGCCTCGCGCCGGAAGCGGAGCGCGCATGAAGAAGCTGTGGACGCGCGCGTGGACGGCCTTCCAGAATCTCTCGGTCCGTGAGCGGCTGCTCGTCGGCTCGGCCGGTGGAGTCCTGCTGCTCGGACTGCTGTGCTTCGGGGTGGTGCTGCCGGCGCTCTCGGCGAGCGGCCGGGTCGCGGCCCGCGCCGACGCCGCCGAGCAGCAGCTGAGCGCCCTCGTACGGCTGCG
Source organism: uncultured delta proteobacterium (assembly GCA_963785985.1). Classification (GTDB taxonomy): domain Bacteria; phylum Myxococcota_A; class UBA9160; order UBA9160; family SMWR01; genus DATBRV01. The sequence continues at coordinate 359,732 of CAWAXD010000012.1, forward strand.
CCGCGAGTACGATGACGTGGCGCGCCGGCTGGTCGGTGTCGAGCAACGCATTCGCAGCGAAGCGAAGGGCAACCTGCGCACGACGCTCGAGTCGCTCGCGAGCAAGGCCACGGTGAAGGTCGAATCGATGGAGCCGCAGACGGCCCCTGCGAGCGACGCCTACCGCGAGACCAAGGTCGAGGTCGCGCTGGCCGGCGTCACGCTGCCGCAGACCGTGAACTACCTGTACCAGATCGAAACGGCGCCGCTGGTGCTTTCCGTGAAGAGCCTGCGCATCCGGACGCGCCCGGACAAGCCCGAGCTGCTCGACGTCACCTTCACGGTTTCGTCCTTCGAGCCTTTGTAGAGTGGTCGCCGCGGCGCGCAGGGAAGCGGACTCGCTTCCCGCTCTTCTTCGTCTCGTCGTGATCCCGCTCGCGGGCCTGCTGCTGTTCCTGCTCTTCCTGCATCTGCGCTTTCCGTACGATCGTCTCGGGGGCATGGTCGCCGCGCAGCTCGGTCAGCTCACGCAGTCGCAGATCCAGTTCGGGGAGCTCTCGCCGCACCTCTCGCTCGCCGGCCCAGGGCTGACCGCCACCGGCGTGACGGCGGTGACCCGCACGGGCGCGCGGATCCAGTTCGAGCGCGCCTTCCTGCGCCCGGCGTGGTCCCTCGCGTGGCTGCATGGAAACCCCGCGGTCTACCTCGACGTCGCGGGAACTCTCGGCGAAGCAGACGGCGTCGCGACCCTGCGCGTCCCCGGCTTTCACGGCCACGTGCGCGGGATCGAGCTCGCGCATCTGCCGCTCTCGGCTGCGCTACCCGGCAGCTCGCTCCACGGCGTGGCCGACCTCGCCATCGATCTCGAGGTCGGCGACGCCGGTCCCGTGGGCTCGAGCGACTTCGACGTCAAGAACGGTCTGCTCGGACTGCCCGGCCTGCCGATCCAGGTACCGTTCACGAGCCTGGTCGGCGAGCTGCGCTTCGGCGGCGAGAATCTCGCCGAGCTCTCCGGCCTGGTCCTCGAGGGTCCGCTCCTCTCCGCCCGCGCCAGCGGGACCCTCGGGCATGCCGCGCAGGGTCGAGGCCGGCGAGCTCAAGCTCGCGCTGGACATCACGGCGCAGCCCGGCCTGCGGCCGCCGCTGCAGGCCGCCGGGATTGCGCTGGCGGCCGACGGCACGGCGAAGCTCCAGGTGACGGGAACGCCTGGGCGGCCGCAGATTCGCTAGACACCTGCGCGAAGGGACGCACCGCGCATGAGCGCCGACACGCTTCAGAAGGTCTTCAAGACGTTCTCGGACCCCACGCGGGTGCGCATCCTCGGCCTGCTCGAACGCGAGGAGCTCGCCGTCCAGGAGCTGATGGACGTGCTCGGGATGGCGCAATCGCGCGTCTCGCGCCATCTCGCGATCCTGCGCGACGCCGGCCTGGTCCAGGATCGCCGCGACGGGACGTACGTGTTCTACCGCTTCGTCGCACCGGGACCGGGAGCGCTGGCAGGAGGCGTGGGCGCTGGTCTCGCGCACGCTCGCGAACGACCCCACGAGCGAACGCGATCTCGCGGCGCTCTCGCAGGTGATGCAGGCGCGCGCCGAGCGCACGCGCAGCTTCTTCGACTCCGTCGGTCCGGAGTGGGACGCGCTGCGCAAGGTCTTCAATGACGACGCGCTGCGTGCGCGCGCGATCTCGCGGCTGGTGCCCCCCGGCCTGCGCGTCGCCGACGTCGGCACCGGCACGGGGATCCTGGCGAACGAGCTGGCTCGCCTGGGCCTGCGCGTGATCGCCATCGACAACTCGGCGCGCATGCTGGATGCCGCGCGCGCGAAGCTGGCGGCCGAGAACCAAGCGGGCGTCGAGCTTCGCCGCGGCGAGGCGAGCGCGCTGCCGCTCGCGGACGGCGAGGTCGACGCCGCGCTGGCCCACATGGTCCTGCACTACCTGCCCTCGCCCGCGGAAGCCATCCGCGAGATGGCGCGCGCGGTCAAGCCCGGCGGCAGCGTCGTGCTCGTCGACTTCGTGCGCCACACGCACGAGTGGATGCGCCAGGAGCTGGGCGTCGCCTGGCTGGGCTTCGAGCCCGCCGAGATCGCAGCCTGGTGCGAGGAAGCCGGGCTCGGCGGGCTACAGCAGGAAGCCTTCGAGGGCCGCTCCGGCGCCCGCGACCTGCCCGCCACCTTCATCGCTTCGGCACGCAAGCCGCGCGCCTGACGCGGCGCCCGCGCCGGCCGCAGCGCGAGCCCTCAGGGACGCGTGTCACCCGCCGCTGGTAGCGGCGACGCCTCGATCGCAACCCACGTCGCGCGATAGCCGCAGCGCGGGTGCTCGATCGTCACGCCGCCCTCGTCCGAGCGCACGAGCGTCACGTCATCCTCGGAAGCCGCGGCGGCCGTCAGGAAGCGCACCCGGTGCAGATCGCGCAGCAGATCGATCGGCGGCAGCGGCAGGCGACCGCGGGGGTGCTCGACGACGACGTCGGTCCCCTGCTGCGTCAGCACGAACTCCTTCCCGCCGAAGGCATCGAGCCCGATCACGACCAGCCTGTCGCCGCGTTTCTGGGCGACCAGCGTGAGTCGCCAATCGAGATCCTTCCCCTGTATGCGCACGCGCTGCCGCAGCAGGAACTCGCCCGCGATCTGTTGCGTGGAGACGAGCGCGCCCGCGCACTCGCGCCCGCCGTCCGGCATGGCGCGCGCAAATCCCAGGCCGAGCGACGCGCAAGCGAGCAGCGGCGCGAGGGATACCAGACACGCGACGGCGACGCCTGCCTGCCTACGCACGCAGGCTCCCGCGCGGATCCGGCAGCAGCAGCAACGCCAGCGGAGCGAGCAGGAAGGACAGCAGGATCCCGATCCCGATCGTCACTCCGAGCGCCTGCAAGGCCGGATGCCGCGTGAAGGCGAGCACCCCGAAGGTGGCCACCGTCGTGATGCTGCCGAGAAACGTGCTCAGCATGGTGATGCCCATCTCTTCGGGATCCGCTGCGCTGTCGACCACGAATACGCCGTAGTCCACGCCCATGCCGAGCACCATCACGAGGCCGATCACGTGCAGCAGGTTGGTCTCGACGCCGCAGGCCGCGAAGCCGCCGAGCATGAGCAGCGTGACGAGGACCGACGGAAAGAACGCCGCCACCGCCGGGCGCAGGCGCCGATAGCGCACCAGCAGCAATACGATCACCAGGAAATTCCCCGTGAAGACCTGTTGCAAGCTGGTGATCCGGAGCTGCGCATAGACGTCGTTCAGGAACTGGCGCTGGTCGAAGAAGATCACGCCGGGCAGGCCCTCGACGGCGCCGCGCACGGCCTCGGGCGTCTTCATCCCCTGCAAGTAGGTGTTGACCGCGATCTCGCCGCCGAAGTCGACGAGCAGCGGGCGCACGAGATCGCCCAGCGGAGACTTCGACAAATCGTCGAACGACAGCGGCGGCGGCGGCTCCTGCGCGAGCGAGCGCTCGAATTCGCCGAAGGCGTCGGCGCGAAAGCCCACCGCCTCGAAGGCCTGCCGCACCCGCGCCGGCAGCGTCGGATCGGCCCGCAGCGCGGCGAGGTTCGCGCGCTGGATCGCCTCGGGCCACAGGAAGCTGTGGAGCGAGCGCACCCCGCCGAGCGCTCCGCTCGCGACGAGCGGCGCGAGACGCTCGTATACGGTTTCGCCGAGAGCCACGGCCCGCTCGCGATCCGGTGCGACCGCGATCACCAGGCGCCCCGTCTCCCACTGCGACACGCGCTCGCGAACCCGACCGTCTTCCTCCGCCACCTGCGGATCCATGCGCCAGAGCTTGCTCAAATCGTCGACCCACACGAGCTTGCCCAGCAGCGGCGCACACAGCGCGACGATGGCGAGCGAGACCGCCGCCATCCATCGGCGCCGCTGCGCAGCCGCCAGCACCACGCGCCCGAACGCCTCCGACACGAAGCGCGACGCCGCCGGGATGCGGACGGCGGGCTCGACGAGCGGCGGTATCACCCAGAGCGTGATCGCGAGCGCGACGCCGACACCGACCGAGGAGAAGAATGCGATCTGCCGGAAGCCGGGGAAGGAGGTGAGGCCCAGCCCGGCGAAGCTCGCCACGGTCGTGAGCCCGCCGAGCGCGAGCGAAGGCGAGATCCGGCGCAGCAGGCCAACCGGGTCGGCGCGATGCGGCGAGAAGCAGAGATGACACAGGAGATGCGTCGGGTAGTCGATCACCACCCCGATCAGCGCCGCGCCGAACCCGAGGGTGAGGCCGTCGAGCTGATCGAAGACCAGCATGCCGAGCCCGGTCGCCACCACCAGGCCGCCGAGCATGGGGAGCGCCGTGATCAGCAGGTTGCGCCAGGAGCGGAAGAACAGGTGGAAGCACGCGAAGACGGCGACGATCGAGAGGGCCGTGACGGTATGGACATCGCTGCGGATGCTGCGTTCGGTGACGACGGCGTAGACATTCGCGCCGCTCTTCTCGAGCACGAGGCCGCCGCCGAGGTCCTGGTTCACCGCCGCAAAGGCGGCGTCGAGCTCGGCGAGCAGCGCTTTCTGGCGCTTGCCGTCGAAGGCCGGCGCCCGCGTGCCGAGGAACACCACCCCGAAGCGCCCGTCGCGCGTCACGAACTGGCCGTCCACCAGATCGAGCGCGGTCTGCTGACCCGCGACGCGCGCGAGGATCGCACGGAAGCTGCCGAGCGGGTCCGACCCCACCAGCTTCTTGACGAGCGAAGCCGTCGGCAGCGACAGGTCGCGCAGCGTGCGCTCCGCCTGACCGCGCAGCGCAGCATCCGTCATGAACCCGGGGATGCGACCGGGATCGGGATCCAGGAAGTAGTTGCGGCGTGGAAAATAGAGCTCGTAGATTGCCTGCAGCTGCCCCTCATCGACGCCCGTGCGAACCCACGCCACCTCGGGGTTGCGGCCCAGCGCTTCCCCGAGCGCGCGAGCGCCCGCCAACGCCGTAGCCGTATCCGGGGCGCCGACGTTCAGCACCATGCTGCGCGAGAGATCGCTCTCGGCGAGCCGCCGGGAGACGTCGGCGAGCGTCCCCGCGCTGCCCTCGGGCATCAGGTTCGTGATGTTCGTTCCGAAGCTGAGCCGGGTCGCCACGGCGATCGTCAAACCGCCGAGCACGATCAGGAAGACCAACAGCGACGAGTAGCGACTCACGGCCGAGCGGCGGACGGACTGGTCGGAAACAGCCGGGTGAGCTCCTCGGGGGTGAAGCGCGTGTCCGTCTCCACGCGCTGGAAGCGCGTGACGGTGCGATCTCCGTCGCTTTCGCGAACCGACATCTCCTCGAGCGACGGGCCGTCGCCTCGCAGCTCGACCGAAGCGATGAAGTTCGCGAGCGGCGCCGCCTTCGGCACGAGCCGGATGTGCCAGCGCACGCCTTCGGCGCCGAAGTCGATCTCGTAGCGGGCGCGCAGCGCCGCAAGATCCCCGCTGAAGAGCACCACGAAGTTCTCGACGAGCGTGCGCGCGACCCGGTTGCTCGCGAGGTCCACGTTGCTCGCGCCGGCCTCGTCCGTGTAGGACAGCCTGCCGCCGTCGATCACGAGCGCAGACGCTCCGGGGCGCGTGGTGATGCGCGCCATCCGCGCCGGCGGAATGAAGTAGAGCATGCCCTCGCTCACGAGCGGCGCGTCGAGCACCGCCAGCACCTTCTCCTCGTGGAACTCCGCGCGCACGCCGCTGGTCGAGGACATCCGCTGCATCAGCTTTTCGAGCGTGAGCGGGCCGCTCGGGATCGCCTTCCCCTCGCCGCCCGTCGCCGCCGGCCCCGCCGACAGCAACGCGAGCAGCGCGAGCAGCGCAGTGCGCCGCCGCGCCCGCCGGCGGATCGGATCAGCGGCGCGCGCCGCGCTGGCGGAGGCTCGCGGCGCGTTCATTCGAAAGCTAGAGCGCCCGTCGGGAGATCACCCGCCGCATGCAGCGCGAGCACGTGCGCGATGTCGCCGTCCTGGCGCCGATCGGCGAGGTTCATCGGCACGGATTTGCGCACGGCATCGCGCATGGCGCAGCTGCGCACGGCATCTGCATCACCCTCGCGCAGATCCACGGCCTGGCAGAGCGCGAGGGTGTGGACGGCGGCAACGGTCTCGCTGAGCTCGAGCACGCGGAGGCAATCCCGCGCGGCGATCGTTCCCATGCTGACCTTGTCCTGGTTGTGCGATTCGGTGCTGCGGCTGAAGGCGCTCGCCGGCATCGTGAGCTTGAGCGCCTCGGCCGTGAGCGCCGAGGCCGTGATCTGCATCGCCTTGAAGCCGTGGTGCGAGACGCGCGCGGGCTCCGGCGCGGCCACCAGGTTCGCGGGCAGCCCCGCGCTGGTCGCCGGATCGCACAGCAGACACAGCTGGCGGTCGAGCAGGTCGGCGATGCCCGCCACCGCGGTCTTGAGGCCGTCGAGCGCAAAGCACAGGTGTCCGCCGTAGAAGTTGCCCCCGTGCAGCACGTCGCCCGAGTCGGGATCGACGAGCGGGTTGTCGCTCACGCCATTCACCTCGATCTCGAGCAGCGTGCGCGAGAAGTCGAGGGCATCGAGCAGGACCCCGATCACGTGGGGCGCGCAGCGCAGCGAGTAGCGATCCTGGAGGCGCGCCGGCTCGGGACCCGCGCCGCCCGAACCGCGCACCAGATCGCTGCGGATCCAGCCCGCGCAGCGCTGGGTTCCCGGGTGCGGCTTGAGCGCGAAGATCCGTGCATCGAAGTGCGCGGCGTTTCCGCGCATCGTGTCGCAGCTCATCGCGGTGAGCGCCGACGCCCAGCGGGCCAGTGCGAGTGCGCGCGTGAAGCCGACACAGCCGAGCGCCGCCATCACGCTGGTGCCGTTCATGATCGCGAGGCTCTCGCGCGCCGTGAGCGCCAGCGGCTCGAGACCGGCGCGGGCCAGCGCGTCCGCCGCGGGCAGCAGCTCGCCGCGCAGGCTGACCTCCCGCTCGCCGAGCAGGACCGCCGCGAGATACGACAGCGGCGTCAGATCCCCGCTGGCGCCGACCGAGCCCTCTTCGGGAATCCGGGGCAAGAGGCGCAGATTGAGGCTCTCGCACAGACGCTCGAGCACGCTCGCGCGAACGCCGGAGTAACCGCGCGCGAGCGAAGCGAGCCGCACGGCGACGACCGCGGCGGCTTCCGTCTCGCCCAGGATGCGGCCGGTGCCGCAGCCGTGGAAGCGCACGATGTTGCGCGGCAGCAGATCCCGAAGGCAATCGGGAATCTGATTCCCGACGCTCGCGCCGACTCCGGTGGACACACCGTAGATCGCCCTGCCCGCCCCGAGGGCCTGCTGGACCGCGTCCGCTCCGCGCTCGAGCTTTCGGCGATAGCCGGGGTCGGGATCGAGCGTCACCCGGGTGCGGCCTTCCGCCAGGCCCATGACGTCCTCGATGCGCAGCGGGTTGCGCCCGACGCACAACGCAGCGGCGCTCCCCTCCTGGCGGCTGGTCGGCACGCGGCAGTTATAGCAGCCTGGGCGTCGGCTGCAGCACACGCACGGCACGTTGCCCGGCGCCTCGCATCGCTTCAGCCGGCCTGCCCGCGCGGCGTGCGGCGACCGCGCGCGTGCAGGGTCTCGAGCAGGACGCCCAGCCCGAGCGCCGCGGCCACGACGAGCACGACGGCGACCGGCGTCAGCTGCGCCTGCGCACACGTCCACGCGAGCTGCGCGACACACAGCACCGCGACCAGGGCGAGCGTCGCCGTGCGTGGGATCACGCTCACCGCCAGCGCCCCGAGCGGTGCGCCGACGACGACGATGGGGGCCGCGGCGAGCCAGTGGGCCCCCACGCCGGGATGCAGCAGCGGGACGGACGGATCGAGCAGGCTGACGCAGGCGTTCGTGGCGACGCCGATGATCGACGTGAACGCCATCAGCGCGACGGCCGTCGGGATGGCGAGCCTCGCATCGGCGCGAAAGCGCAGCACGAGCACGCTGTAGAGCAGCATGTCCGCCCCGACGCCCGCGACCGAGGCGATGCAGCCGCCTCCGATCGCACCTGCGAGGAATCCGGCGGCGCGCTCGCTGCCGCGGCCGAGCGCGAGCATGCCCGTCTGGCCCGCGAGCTCGGAGAGCCTGCGCAGGGTGATCCAGCCGAAAGCCGCCCAGACCACCGCATAGACGAGCTTCACGCCGAGCTCGGACACGCGCGGCGCGAGCCAGACACAGCCAAGCGGCGTCGCCACGAGCGAGCCGAGCAGCGCCCAGCGCAGCACGCCCCATGCGAGCGGACGCCCAACGGCGAGCAGGTAGAGCAGCGCGGAGCTCATTCCGAGCGACTGGATCGCAAAGGCGAAGCTGCGTCCCAGCGCCGCCGGCTCGCCGAGCAGCAGCACCAGGATGGGAAACGCGACGCTGCCGCCTCCCATCGGCGTCGAGCCTGCGACGTAGGATCCGAAGAGCATCGCGAGCGCGATCGGCCAGTGCGCCCGGACTTCCGGCCACGCGCCGCGGCTCCCGACGAAGCCGAGCCAGGCGGCATAGAAGCCCACCAGCCACAGGCCGAACGCGAAGAGCCGCCGCCGGCGCTGCGCGGCGCCCGCCTCGCTCATGCCGCTGCCGGCCTCACCCGCGCGCGCGGGCGTCTCCCGCCGCCTTCTCGCGGTAGCGCTGGATGTAGGCTGCCGAACGGCGACCCTGTTCGGTGTTCTCCGCGGGAAACAGCCTCGCCCAGAAGCGGTCGAATACTCCGCCGTGGAAGTAGTAACGGAACCAGGTCTTGCGCACGAAGAATTCGAGAGCGGAGATGAGCAGCATCGCTGCGTAGATTCCCCAGCCGGTGACCGCGCGCCACGCAGCAGCGGGCCCCGCGAGCGCGAGGGCCGCGATCAGCGCGGCGCCGAGCGCGAAGAACGCCACCCAGAACGCGGTGAGCTTCCGGCAATACGGGCGCACGAAATCGGGCGTCTCGGGCACGATGAAGCGGGCGGCGCGCTCGATGATCGAGTCCTCCCGGGCGAGGCTCGCGTGAAACGTCGCCGCGAGTCCCGCGTAGACGAACGCCGGCACGAGCCGGAGCGCGCTGCGTTCGCCGCTCGCCAGCCCCAGCGCGAGCACGCCGGCAATCGCCAGGCCCGGCCACGCGACCACGCCCAGCGACGAGCGGGCGCGGCCGCCCAGCCCGAAGGAGACGGCACCGAGCGCCAGCAGCGCCGAGCAGACGCTGCGCACGCCGAAGCGCGCGAGGGCGCCCTCCAACAGAAAGGGAAAGGTGAGCAGGCTGATCCCGATCGCCACGGGGATGCCAGCCACCACGAACCGGCGCCAGTGCCGCTCAGGCAAGGGCACGAGGCGTGAGGAAGGCGGCCAGCTGGAGCGGCTCGACGTCCGCGGCAGATTCCGCCTCGCCGAGCAGCTCGAGCGCCTTGGCACGCACCTGGTTGAAGGTTTGCGTGGCCTGTGCGAGGACCTCGACCTGCGAGCGATCGTTCCCGACGCGCTGCATGAAGCCGATGCCATCGAGTCCGCAGTAGAAGCGCCCGGCGTTGGCGCGGAAGTACTCCCCGCTCTCGCGCAGATGTCCCTCGACGCGGTTGAAGAGCGCCGCGAAGTTGCGCATCACGTTCAGCACGAAGGGACGCAGGCGCAGCTGCTCGCGCAGGAACCCGACGTCGAGGTGGCGATCACACATGTAGGCCGACACCCAGAGGTTGTAGTAGCTCGCGATGTCGAAGTCCCATTTCGCACTGGCCAACTCGAAGCTGCCCAGACCGTCGTAGAGGCCGCTGTAGAGCAGCATGGTGACTTCGTGGCGGAAGCGCATGAAGCGGTCGTAGACATCGCAGCGCTCGGCGCGCGCGGCTGCGTCTTCACCGGCGAAGTCGCGCGCGATCAGGTCGCAGAGGAAATCGTTCTCGAGCGCGATGAAATCGCTGCCGGGGCTGTACAACGGATCGGCAGACTGGGCGGCCTCGCCCGTCAGCCCCCAACGGTCCGCGTCGAAGAAGCGGCGGGTGCCGTACGCGATCTGCGCGTAGGCTCCGACGTCGAGCAATTTCGCCGGAGCCAGCAGCGAGCGTATGGCGCAGTGCTCGTCGAGGAAGGCGCGGAAGCCCTCCGGCGTGCGCAGCTCGCGGTTGCGCGCCACGACGTCTCCGGTGACCCCGACGCTCGTGAGCCCGCCGCGCAGTGGGATGAACCAGATCCAGTATCCGGGGTAACAGAAGTGGATGGTCGAGAGCCGGCGCGGCGTATGCCGCACCCGCGCGCGAAACGACTCGGGGCCGAGCGCGTCGACGTCGGCGACGTTCTCGAAGCGACCCCAGACCGAGCCGATCGCGTGGTCCGGCTCGGACACCCGCAAGTGCTTGCGCCGCGCCAGCAGGCCGCTGCGGCCCGCAGCGTCCACGAGCCAGCGCGCCCGACAACGCGTCGTGCCCTGCTCGTCGCTCACCTCGAAGCAATGCGGCGCGCCGCCCTCGCCGAGCTCGATCCTGCGCACGCGCGCGCCGCGCCGAACGCGGACGCCGTCGCGCTGGTTCATCTCGAGCAGGTCCTCCTCCAGGCTCGCGCGATTGATCTGGAAGGCGGGATGAAAGGGGAGATTCTGCGTGCCGATCTCGCTCATCTCGTGCAGGGGCAGGCTGCGCGTGGCGTCGTCGAAGAAATAACGCAGCCCGTTCTTCGGCAGCTGGTTCTCGTACAGGTAGCTCGAGAGACCCAGCCGGCGGACGAGATAGTTCGCCGCGATCTCGACGGTCGCCTCGCCCACCTTGTAGGACGCGGAGGTCTCGCGCTCGAACAGACCGACGGCGAGCTCCGGCAGCGCGCGCCGCAGCTGGCGCGCGAGCAGATTCCCCGCCAGCCCGCCGCCCAGGATGGCGACGTCGAGCTCGAGCGGCGCAGCGAGCGTCGCGTCGACGGCCATCAGCGCATGCCGCCGTTCACCGAGAGCACCTGCGCGGTGATGTACGACGCCCCCGGCGAGAACAGGAAGCCGACCGCCGCGGCGACGTCCGCCGGGGTGCCGAGTCTCCCGAGCGGGACGAGGCTCGCGAGCGCCGCGGGATCTGCGCCGGCGAGCATCTCCGTCTCGATCCAGCCGGGCGCCACGCAGTTCACGGTGATCTGTCGCGTGGCGAGCTCGAGGGCGAGGGACTTCGTCGCGCCGATCAGGCCCGCCTTGGACGCCGCGTAATTCGTCTGTCCGCGATTGCCGGAAATTCCCGCGAGCGACGAGAGCGTGACGATGCGGCCGCCGCGCCGCGCGCGCACCATCGGCAGCAGCAGCGGCCGCAGCACGTTGTAGAAGCCGTCGAGATTGGTGCGCAGCACGCGGTCCCAGGCTTCCCCCGAGAGCCCCGCGAGCGGCGCGTCTGCGGTGACCCCCGCGTTGCTGACCGCGCCCCAGAAGGCGCCGCGGCTCTCGATGTCGCCTGCGATCGCCTCGGCGCAGGCCTCGCGATCGGCGACGTCGAAGCACAGCAGGCTCGCGCTGCGACCGAGCGACGTGATCTCCTGGGCGACCGCTTCCGCCTCCGGCTTGCCGCGCAGGTAGCCGAGCGCCAGGTCGAAGCCGTCGCGCGCGAGCGCCACCGCGATGGCGCGCCCGATGCCCCGGCTCGCGCCCGTCACCAGCACGCGCCGGGGCGCGTCCGTGCTCACCACCTCACGACGCATCGCGCTCGCTCCCGATGCTGGGCGGCCGCTGGGTCAGGGCCTCCACGCTGTAGACGTTCAGACGGCCCTCGACGAGCGGCTCGCCCCCTGCGGCGGGCTCGATCCGGCCCGCGAAGGCCACGAGCCCGCTGTCGCCGCGCAGATGGTGCACCGTCGCGTGGAGCCGCTGCCCCGGCCGGAAGCGATCGACCCGCAGCTTCAGGCGCCGGCCGCCGATGAAGAATCCAAAGCGCGGCCGGTTGCCCTTGGCGCGCGCCACCAGCGCTCCGTAGACCGCGATGCACTGCGCCAGGTACTCGAGCCCTACCCAGGCGGGGATACAGCCCTCGGCATCCCGGAACAGCTCGCTGCGATCGACGTCCACGGCGCAGGTCGTCCAGTCCGGATCGTGCGCGACCACGCCGCTCAGCAACAGCATCCGGCGCGCGTGCGGAATCAGCTCGGCGACCGCCGGAAAGGCGTCACGCTTCATGCGCCGGTCTCCGCGTCGTCGCCCCAGAAGTCGTAGAAGTTGAACCACTGCAAGGGCAGCCGGGTGCAGGTGGACTCTAGCAAGGCCACATAGCCGGCGAGCAGCTCGCGGGCCCGCTTCTCGCGTTCGCCGCGGGGCACGCGGCCCGGCGCGCCGAGCGGCCGCAGCAGGGTTTCGTAGCGCGCCGGACCCGTGCACAGGCACAGCGCGAACAGCACCGGACAGTCGAGCACGCCGGCCAACAAGAATGGGCCGAGCGGGAAGTGGGCCGGATGTCCCAGGAAGCTGGCCTGCGCCGTGCGCCCGGTCCTCACCGGCGCGATCCGATCCGCGAGGATCAAGACGAACTCGCCGCGCTCGATGCACGCCTTGATCTCGAAGGCCGCATGCACCGAGTTCGGATCCATGTCGATCATGCGCAATCGCTCGTTCGGAGCGAAGGACTCGAGGAAGGCGTTGATGCGCTCCGCGTTCGCGTGGAAGCCGATCACGTTCACGACGAGCTGGTACTTGCGCGACAGGAACCAGAGCATGTCGATGCTTCCGAGGTGGGCGCCGAGCAACAGCGCGCCCCGCCCTGCCTGCTTGACCTCGAAGATCTTCTCGCTGCCATCGTGGCTGACTGCGATCGAGTCGAGCTCGCCGCTCCAGACGAGCATGCGATCGTAGAGCGCAATCGCGAACGTGTGGAGGTGACGCATCACGGCCAGCAGGCCGGGCCGGCGCCGCAGCGTACGGCGGCCCTCGGGCGTGGCCCATACACGCTCGAGATAGCGTTGCGAAGCACGCCGCGCAGGACGGCTGCGGACCAGGAAGTAGGCCGCCGACAGCCACAGCAGGGCAACGCTGGGACCCCGGCCGAACGTACGGTGCCACCACGCGACGAAGCGCAGTCCGTACAGCGTGCCGCTCTCGGCCATGCGCGCCCAGCGATCCTCGTTCATCGCGCCCGCCCCCGCAGCGCGGCCGCGATGCGCCGGCGCAGGAACAGCGGCAGCCGGATCCCCATGCCGGCGAGCGAGCGCGCATAGACCCACGTCATGCGCGCGTTGTCCCCGAGCATGTGGAAGTGCGAGAGCCCGCCGGGCTCGTAGACGACGCGCGTCGGCACGGTCCGGATCGCGATCCCCCGCCAGTGCAGCCGGATCACGAGCTCGGGATCGAACTCCATGGCGTCGCCCATCGCGACCTCGTCGATCAGCGCGACGGTCGCAGCCAGGGGGATGCCGCGAAATCCGCACAGCGGATCGGAGATGTCGAACGAGAGGGTCGTGAGCCACACCATCCCGCGCGAGAGCTGGCGCCCATAGAGCCGCGCCTTCGGCACGCTCTCGTCGAAGATCGGCGTGCCCAGCACCAGCGCCTCGGGGTCGCTCTCGATCTCGGCGAGGAAGCGCTTGACGTCGCCGGCATCGTGTTGGCCGTCGGCATCCAGCTGGATGGCGTGCGTGTAGCCCTTTTTTGCAGCCAGCCGATAGCCGGTCTTCAGCGCAGCGCCCCGGCCGCCGTTGCGCTCCCGGTGGAAGACCTCGACCCACGGATGGCGGGCCTCGATCGCGTCGAGCACCGCGCGCGTCTCGGGGTTGCTGCCGTCGTCGATCACGAAGCAGTGAAGGCCGCAGGCTTCCAGCGAGGCGACGACGCGGCCGATGCCGTCCTTGTGGTCGAAGATCGGAATCAGCAGACACGGCTTCGGCTTCAACGCGCCTCTCCCTCACTCGCCGCCAGCCTACAGCGCCCCGACGCGAACACGCGAGGCCCGTCGTAGAGCCGGAATGCGAGGCGATCGCCGGGCTCGCAGCGCTCGACGCGCAGGGCGAAGCGCTGTCCCGGCAGCAGGACCTCGGGAAACTTCAGCACCTCGAGCTCGCTCATGCGGGGCGTGCGCCCCAGCAGATCGAATGCGGCTTCCATCACCCAGCGCAGCTCGACGACGGCGGCGACGAGCGGCTGGCCGTCGTAGTGCCCGTCCAGGTAGACGAGATCGCGAGGCACCTCGAGCTGGCGCTCGAGCCAGCCGGGCCCGCGCGACTCGTGGTGCAGGAGCGCTTCCCGCTCGCGCGGCGCGAACAGCGCGGCGAGCGATTCGACCGGCAGCTTGCCCTGGGCATTGCGCGGCAACGCATCGACGGTGCGCCAGACACGCGGCAGCAACACCGCATCCCAGCGCGCCGCGAGGTGCCCGGCCAGCGCTCGCCCGAGCGCCCGCCGGCCCGCCTGGATCAGCAGCTCGCGCCCGATCTCGCTCAGCACCACCACGGCGTGTACGCGCGGCTGCGATGCCTGCGGCAGCACGAGCAGCGCCGCCTCGCAGAGCGCGGGATGCTGGGCGAGATCCTTCTCCATCTCGGGCAGCGAGAGCCGCTTCTCCCCGATCTTGACCGTGCGGTCGGAGCGACCCAGCAAGCGGAAGCTCCCGTCGGACAGACGCTCGGCGCGATCTCCCATGCGGAAGCGACGCTCGCCCTTCTGGGTGGGAAGACCGACGCTCACGAACGCAGAGGTCACGACCAGACCGTCGTCCGGAGGCTCGAGATCGACCTTCACCCCGGGAAACGGCGTGAAGAGCTCGCTCCCGCGCGATCGCTGGCGAGCCGCGACGCCCCCCGTCTCGGTCGACCCGAGAATCTCGATCGGCGCCTGGCCAAGGCGTTCGGCCACGCCCGCCGCCGTCTCGTCGTCGAGCGGACCGCCGGACGAGAACACCGCGCGGCAGATGCCCGCCACGCCTGCGAGCCCGGGCGAGGCCGTCATGCGGCGCAGATGCACCGGGGTCGTCACGAGCACGGCGTCGCGAGACTCGAGCATGCGCGGAAACAGCTCCTGCGGCAGCAGCAGCAGGTTCGTGTGGAAGGGTCGCCCGGCGCAGAGCGGCCAGAGCGCGCGAAACAGAAGTCCGTAGATGTGCTGATGGGACACCGTCGCAAAGACCCGCGCGTCGGCGGGCAGCCGCGCCCCGAAGATGGCTTCGAGGGTTTCGATCTCATCCTCCAGATGGCGCAGCGCTTTCGGGATCCAGCGCCCCTCCCCGCTCGTCCCCGAGGTCTCGAGCTCGACGAACGGCGCGTCGCGGTCGAAACGCCAGACCGGGGCCGGCGCGGGCGGCTGCGCGAGCGGGTCGAGCTTCGGCAGCGCCGCGAGCGCGCTCGCATCGCGCGCGGGATCGATCAGCGCGCCGGCGAGATCCGAGCGCAGGCGGCGCAGGGTCTCGGGCTGTCGGTTCGTCGGCAGCAGCGCCACGCTTCCGGTCTGGGCCAGGGCGAGTAGGCCGACGATCGCCGCGTAGGAATTCTCGGTATCGAGCAGCCAGCGTCCGGCGCCGACGCTCTCGACCACCGCCGCCAGCGCCGCGACGTCGCGGACGAGATCCGCGAAGCTGCGGGTCCCGTCCCGCCCGAACGCGACGGCTGCGGCGTCCGGACGCCTCTCGCGGAGCACGAGCGAGAGCGGGAGGCTGCGAGGCGGCATTGCGGTGGCTCGTCTACGGCGCGGCTCTACTGCACACGGCTTTCGCTCACGAAGCCGGCGAGCGCGCGCACCGAGGCGAAGATCTGCTGATTCTGCTCGGGATCGTCGCCGATCTTCACGCCGTAGCGCTCCTCGAGCGCCATCGCGATCTCGAGCGCATCGATCGAATCCAGGCCGAGCCCCTCGACGAACAGCGCCGCCTCGGGCTCGATGTCGGCCGGGGTCACATCCTCGAGCGCGAGCAACTCGATGATGAGCTTCTTGATCTCGTTCTCAAGCTGTTCCGACGTCGGCAATGTCGAGCCCCTTCAGAAAGACTTCCCGCAGCTCCGCCGTCAATCGGCGGGCTGCCTCCGGCAGCGTCATGCCACGGTACCGCACGAGCTGCGGGGTGACCGGCTCGCCCACACGCACCGTCATGTGCAGCTGCTCGGCGGGCACATCGTACCAGCTCCGGCCCTTGAACAGCGTCGCAGGCTCGCAGCTCATGAGCACGGGGACGATGGCCTGTCCGCCGCGCAGCGCGACGAAGGCGGCTCCCGCTTGAAAATCCCTCAGCCCGCCCGGCGGCGAGCGCGTGCCCTCCGGAAAGACGATGACCGAGCGCCCGGCCTGGAGGTGGCGCAGGCACGCCCTCACCACGCTGCCCGGGTTGTCGCCGCGACAGTACCCGGCCGAGACCACCGTGCGTTTCAGGAAGGGGTTTTCGGCCCATGCGGGGCTCACGATGCAGTCGAGCTGCGGCATCAGCGAGGCGATCATGACGAGGTCGAGGAGCGTCGGGTGATTCGCGACGAGCAGCAGCGGGGGACCGGCGCGCAGGCGCTCGACGCCGACCAGATCGAGGCGCAGCAGACCGATGCCCTTCATGAAACCCACGAAGAAGCGCGTTGCGCGGTGGACCCAGCGCTGCGCACGCAGCTCGCCCGACTCTCGGCTGCGCGAGAAAAGCCCGCTGATGGGAATCGCGACGAACCCGAGCCAGAGAACGACCACCCCGAAAAGGGCGAAACTCAGCCCCGTTTGGACGAGACGCCAACGCTTCACGATCTGGCTTGCCATGGACTCGTGCGAAACCCCGCCGGGGCCGATTCTAACCCACGTCGAGCGTGAGCGGCGAGCTAGTATCCCGCCGTGGTCACAATGGAATCGGACTCCGACAGGCCTCCGGTCGGTCGCCGCGCCGGGCTGGGTAGCCAGCACTCCCCGCAGGCGAGGCGTGGCGTCCCGGCGCCCCGCGAAGACGCGCGACCCGCCACGCGCGGGGGGGTCTAGCGCCCCCGACATGGAACGTCTGTGCCTGACCTCGGTGGAGATCGAAGTCCCGTTTCGCCACGTCGACGTGATGGGCGTCGTCTGGCACGGTCACTACTTCGACTATCTGGAGGAGGCCCGCACCGCGCTGCTGCGCGCGCGTTCGCTCGACGGCGGCGACCTGATCGGCGAGCGCTACGCGTTCTTCGTGATCGAGAGCCGCTGCCGCTACACGTATCCCCTCTTCTACCGCGATCGCATGCG
Source organism: uncultured delta proteobacterium (assembly GCA_963785985.1). GTDB lineage: Bacteria > Myxococcota_A > UBA9160 > UBA9160 > SMWR01 > DATBRV01. Next base: position 376,748 of record CAWAXD010000012.1, read on the forward strand.
CGTCAGCGCGTGGATCCAGGACGTGCGGCATCGCGTGTTCATCGGCTACGAGATCACGAATCTGACGCGCGAGCGGCGCTGCGCGCGGGCGCACACGATCCTGGCGACGACGGACCGCGACCGCAATCTCCTGCTCGAGACGCCGGCCGAGATCCGCCGCCGGCTGCTGGGCTGAGATGGCCGGGTTCGCCGCGCTGACCCGCGGGATCATGCGAGGCCGCTCGCCCCTCAGCCTCAGCGTGCGCACCGCGCTCGCGCACCTGTGGTTCGCGCTGAATTTCTTCCTGGCGTTTCCGGCGCTGGTGCTGTACGCGGCGGGCGTCAGCTTGCGGCCGCCGCCGGGCGCGCTCGCCGTGCTCGGCGCCGCCATCATCGTGATCGCGCACGTGGCGCTGCTCGCTCTGCTGGTGGCGTTCGTGCGCGACGGCCGCGGCACGCAGGCGCCTCTCGATCCACCGCAGGAGTTCGTCTCGCGGGGTCTCTACCGCTTCGTCCGCAACCCGATGTACCTGCTCTACGTGGCCATCGTGCTCGGCGAGGCGAGCCTCTACCGCTCGCGCGCGCTGCTCGTCTATGCGCTGGGCTTCTGGCTGCTGACGCACGCCTATGTCGTCGGCGTCGAGGAGCCGGCGCTGACGCGCCGCTTCGGAGCTGCCTACGCGGACTACTGCCGCCGGGTCGGCCGCTGGCTCCCGCGCCTCCGCGCGCCGGGCTGAGCCGCCGTGCCAGCGCTCAGTCGTCTGCTGCGGCGCTGCGGCGCAGCTTTCCGCTCGACGTGCGGGCGATCTCGTCGACCACGCGCAGATCCCGCGGAATCTTGTAGGCCGGCAGCCGTTCGCGGCAGAAGGCCGTGAGCGTACGCAGATCCGGCGGGCGCGCAGGATCCGCGGCCACCACCTCCGCCACCGGAATCTCGCCGAGATGCGCGTGCTCGCGCGCGAAGACCCGACTCGCGCGCACCGCGGGATGCGAGTCGAGCACCTCTTCGACCTCCTCGGCAAAGAATTTCATGCCCGCCATGCTGATGCGGTTGGCCCGCCGGCCAACCAGGTAGAGACATCCCTCTGCGTCGAACCAGCCCTGGTCGCCGGTGCGGAAGCCGTCGGGCTCGACGATCTCGCGGGCGGTCAGCCACGGGTCGAGATAGGCGTCGAGCAGCCCGGGGCCGCGGATGCAGATCTCGCCGGTCCGCTGCGGGGAGGTCGGGCCGACCAGCGGCTTCCCATCGTCGCCGCGCAGCCAGACCTCGTAGTCCGGGAGCGGCTGGCCGAGAGCCTCGGGCTTGGTCGCCGCGGCGGCGAGATTGGCCACCGGCAGCCCCACCTCCATGATCCCGAGAGCCTGCGCCACCGGGAGGCCGAAGCGCTGCGCGAAACGCTGCGCCACGCCGGCCCGCAGACCGTCGGCGGTCGAGATCACGAGGCGCACCTGCGGCAGCCCGAGCGTCGAGGCATCGCTCGCGAGCAGCTGGATGTGGTGGGGGGACGCGTAGACGACGGTCGCCGCCCCACGGTTTGCGAGATCGAGGATCGGCCGCGCCAGCGAGCTCGCGGGCAGCAGGATCGCGGCGCCGTAGCGCAGGTAGAGCAGGATCGAGACGACGAAGTGGTGAGCCATCGGCAGCAGCCAGAGCACCCGATCCCCCGGCCCGATGCGCAGCGCGCGGTTGGCGGCCTCGAGCCGCGCGAGGATCGCCGCGTGGCCGAGGATCACCCCCTTGCGGCGGCTGGTGGTGCCGGACGTGAAGCGCAGGTAGGCGGGATGCAGCGCACGAAAGGCGCCTTCGCCCGCGCCGTCGACGGCCGGAACGGCGTCCCGCGAGCGCAGCGCGAAGCCCCCGGCCTCTTCCGTCACGACGTGGTGTAGCTTCGCGCGGTCGAGAAAGGCGTCGAAGACGGCGCCGCGATGATCGTCGGGAATCGGCACCAGGCAGGCGTCGGCGGCCAGGATGCCGAGCGCCAGCTCGATGAAGCCCCGGCCCTGCCGCGCCACCAGGCCGCAGCGATCCCCCGCGCGCACGCCCTGCGCGCGCAGCCGCTCGGCATGCGCCGTGAAGGCCGCCACGAGCTCCGCGGCGCTGACGCTGCGGATGCCGCCGGCGCCGCCGTCGAGCAGCAGGGCCGGCGCGTCGGGGGCGCGCGACGCGCGCTCGCGGATCCGATCGACGACCGTCACGGCTCCGCCCTCCCGGCGAGCTCGAGGATGCGCGCACGCACGTCGCGGGCCGCGACGGCGTCGAGACCGCCGCCCGCATCGGCAGCGCTCGCGGCCGCGATCCCGAGCGCTTCGCCCGTCGCGAGCGCGGTCGCGATCACGCGCAGCGCGCCGAGCGCCTCATGGCTCGCCGACAGGCAGCGGCCCGCCATCCCCAAGCGCGGATGCGAGCGACTGACCAGCGCGCCGAGCGGGATCGAGCACGGCGCCACAGGGTACTCGAAGAGCGCGCGCCGATGGTCCTGCCACAGCTCGATCGGCCAGGTCGACACGGCGACCTCGTCCGCGTGCACGCGGCCTTCGAGCACGTCCGCGCGCGATAGCGCGACCCTGCCGGCCAGACGCCGCGTCTCGCGCACGCCGATGCGGCGCGGCCAGGCCGCGATCCGGCTGTTGGCGAAGGCCGGCCGGCTTTCCCGCAGGAACGCGGCGACGCAGGCGGCGCTCGCCCGCGCCCGCTGCTCGAGCGCGGCGAGCTGCTCCGGGTCGAGCGGCGCGTAGGCGGCGCCTTCGGGCCGCGGCACGTTGAGCGTCACGTAGACCTCGTCCGCGGCGGCGGCGGGCCGCACCAGCACCGATTCGCAGCCCCCAGGCAGCGTGCGGTCGCGGACCGCGCCGGCGATCGCGTAGGTCAGGCGCAGACGGGCGAAGCCGCTCAGCTCGGAAGTGTCGACCCCAGCGAGCCGGAAGATCAACGACGGCAGCTGGAGCTCATCGGGGCTCGCCGCCACGACGTCGGCGCCGCCGAGGGCGCCGAGCGTGGCGTCGCCGCTGGCGTCGACGAGGACGCTGGCCGTGACACGCGCCCGCTCTCCGCGCGTCCGAGCACAGCGCGAGCGATTGCGCCGCGCCGGCGTCCGTCGCGAGCTCCACGCCGACGACCTCGCAGCGCGTGCGCAGCTCGAGGCCCGGCGTGCGCGCGCACCAGCGCGCGGCGAGCTCGGCGAATTTCGGCGGCTGGATCGGCAGCACATACAGCCTCCCCGCCCGCTCCGACGCAACCCGCGCCATCGCTCGCCCGCAACGCCTCCGCGAAGCGCTGCGGGAAGCCCGGGTGCGCGTAGCGCGCCTCACCCTCCTCGACCGGCCGGTAGAGGCCGCAGATCGTGTGTACGAAGGCGTTGCCGACGTTGCCGCCGAGCACGTCGCTGCGCTCGACGAGCAGCGTGCGCGCCCCGCAACGCGCGGCGGAAGTCGCAGCCGCAACCCCCGCCGAGCCTGCGCCGACGACCGCGACATCGAAGTGGGACGGCGCGGCCACGGAGTTCACGCGAGCAGGTCGGCCCGCAGGCGTTCGTCGAAGATCGCGAGCTCGCGCTCGGAGAACACGCCGCGCTGATGCACGTGGGTGGCATTCAGGCGGTTCTCGCGCAGGCTCATGGCGATGCAGCTGCCCGGCGAGGGCGGCACCGGCGGCACGTGAAAGCCGTTGCGGATCTCCGCGCCGAAGAAGCTCTTCAAGCCCGGCAGGAAGTCGTCCGTGAAGGCGAAGAAGAACGAGCACAGCTCACCGCCCAGGGTGCGGCGCGCCATGTACGTGTACAGGCGCCGCGGCGCAAAGCGCGCGAAGTCCATCGCATGCACACCGTTCTCGATCAGGCCGTCCTTGATCGCGGCTACCCGTTGCTCCTTCAGCGCGCCGAGCAGGCCGTCGAAGTCCTCCAGCTGCTCCGGAAAGACCTGGAACCAGAGCAGCGAGACGTGGGTGCGGAAGATCGCCCCCTCCCCGCCCTTCGGGCGCAGGTTCACCGGCAGCGGCACCACGTAGCTGCGCGGGTCGACGCCCCGCGCCCGGAACACCGCGTGGTGCGCGCGCAGCGCCGCGGCGAGATAGAAGAGCATCGGCGTGAGGAAGCCCGCTCGACGCCGCGCGGTGTCGACGATGCGCGCCGTCTCCTCCGCGCTGAACGAGTCGACGCCGTAGCGCAGCGCCTGGGGCGTCCGGCGCAGCGGGCCGGCGAGCGAGCTGCGGCGGACGCGCGGCCATGCGCGTCGTGCCAGCGCTGCCAGGCCTGGGCGCAGCGGCCGCGCTCTGCGAACGAGGGCTTCGGGCTCGGGAGCACGGCGGTCTCGCCGGGATCCGGCAGCTCGGCGACGCTGCGCTCGCCGCGGTAGCACTCGTCGAGCCAGCGCACGAAGCGCTCGCTGCCGGCGCCGTCGAAGAGCAGGTGCAGCCAGGTCACCGCGAGGTCGACGCCGGCTGCCCCGCCCGCGTAGCGCACCACGTCGAAGCGCAGCAGCTCGCCTCGGCGCAGCGAGCGGGGCTCGTTCAGGCGCGCTGTGAACACCTCCGGCAGCGGCGGCTCGCGCTCGGGCGGCGCCGGCGCCTCGTGCACTTCGACGCGGGGCATGGGACGGCGCGCGGCAGCCGCGAGCCGGAATACCGGCGGCCGCGAGCCCGAGGCGCCGGCCGATCGGCGCGCGCAGCAGCGGCTGCGCACGCGCCGCCTCCTCGATCACGCGCCCGAAACGCTCGGCGTCGAAGCCCGGGCCCGAGCCGCAGCACGAGCTGCGAGACGTGGCTCGCGCCGTTCATGCGCCGGATCTCGTCGTCGAAGGCGCGCAGGAAGCAGTCGGCGCCGGTCAGCGGCACGAAGCTGCGGGCCCGCGCGCTACCCGTCGGCTCACTCGCCCCGCAGCTGCCCGTGGACGCAGGCCGCGAGCGTCTCGGCCGCTCGAGGCTCTCGGGCGTGAGCAGGCTCTCGTCGACCCAGACGCCGGTGCTCTCCTCGATCGCGAGCAGCAGCTGCGTGACCGCCAGCGAGTCGAGTCCGGCCGCCACGAGGTTCGAGCGCGGCGTGAAATCCGCGCCGACGTCGAGCAGCTGGTCGCGCAGGATCTCGAAGACGCGCCGGGTCAGCTCGTCTCGCGTCGGGGCCGCCATGGCGCGCAGGGTAAACACCCGAACCTCGTGAATCCGCCAGCTTGAATGGGTTCCGGCGCTCGCTTATGTTGCCTCTCATGACAAGCCCGGATCGCACCGTCGCGATCCTCGGAGGGGGACCGTCGGGGGCCACGCTCGCCACGCTGCTGGCGCGGCGGGCTTCGACGTCGTGCTCTTCGCGCGCGGCGGACGCCCGCCGATCGTCGTCGGCGAGTCGCTCGTGCCCGCGGTCGTCCCCTTCCTGCGCAAGCTCGGCGTCGAGGACGAGGTCGCGGGCTACAGCATCTGCAAGCCCGGCGCGACCTTCGTTCTCTCGAAGGACGCGCGCCTGAGCTTCCGCTTCGCCGAAGTGCGCGGCGCCAGGACGACCTACTCCTACAACGTGCCGCGCGATCGCTTCGACGCGACGCTGCTGGCGGCCGCGCGGGCGGGCGGGCGTCGATCGTGAACGCGGTCGGCCCGCCTCGAGCGGGTGCGCGACGGCGACGCGTCCGCTTGAGCGACGAGACGCTCGAGCTGGCGCGCGGGGTGCTCGAAGCGCCCGCCGGACTTCGTCGTCGACGCGAGCGGGCGCAGTCGCACGCTTCGCGCGCCTGCTCGACCTCCCGATCGCTCGACGGCCCGCGCGCGCGACACCGCGCTGCACGCCCACTTCGAGGGCGTCGAGGCTCGTGATCCCGGGCAACGTCCACACCGACCGGCTCGAGCGCGGCTGGTGCTGGCGGATCCCGCTGCCCGGACGCGTCTCGGTCGGCGTCGTGATCGATTCCGATCTCATCCGCAACGTTCGGCAACACGGCCGAGGAGCAGTTCGACAACTTTCTGCGCAGCGATCGGTGATCCGGGTCGCCGCGTCACGCCAGCCGCATCACGCCCGTGGTCCGCTACACGAACTACCAGTCGCTCGCGACGCGCGGCGTCGGACGCGAACTGGGCGCTCGTCGGCGACACCTTCGGCTTCGTCGATCCCGTCTTCTCGAGCGGTCTGCTGATCGGGTTCCAGGGCGCCGAACGGCTGACGAACGCGCTGATCGACGGCTCCGACCGGGCGCTCGCGGCGTACGAGAAGCGAAAGCCTGCGCAACGTGAAGGCGTGGCAGCGGGTCGTCGGCTGGTTCTACGACGGCCGCCTGTTCACGCTGTTCAAGGTCGGCCAGTACGTCCGCACGACGCTCCCGGGCCGGCTGGTCGACTTCCACTTCCGCAAGCACATGCCGCGCATCTTCACCGGCGAGGCCACGACCAACCGCTACAGCCTCGGCCTGATCGACTTCATGGTGAATTACGGGCTGGCGCGCAACGACCCGACCGAGCTGCGCGTGAATTGAGGCGACTGGCATGAGATTCCGCCGCGAATCGCGCCCGCGACGCCTACGACGTCATCGTCGTCGGCAGCGGCATCGGCGGGCTCACGGCCGCGGCGCTGCTCGCGCGCGCGGGCGCCGCGTGCTCGTCGTCGAGCGGCACGATCGGGTCGGCGGCTACGCGCACGCCTTCCGCCGCGGCCGCTACCTGTTCGACTCGGCCGTGCACCTGGTGGGGGGCTGCGAGCCCGCCGCCGTTCGAGGGCGGCGGCTGCCTCGACTCGCTGCTCACGGCCCTCGGCGTCCGCGACCAGTGCGACTTCGCGCGCATCGATCCCTCTACACCGCCGTCTATCCCGGAGCGGTCGTGCGCGTGCCGGGCTCGGCTCGACGAGTTCGTCCGCTCCCACGCCGAGGGGGTCCCCGCGGAAGCGCAAGGCGCTGCGCCAGTGGCTCCAGGAGTGCCTCGACGTTCGCGAGGAGACGCGGCGCGCTTCGCAGCTGCCCAGCCCGTTCGGCGCGGTCACGGATGCACGCCGCTTTCCGACGCTCGTGCGCTATCGCCGCGCCACGCTCGCCCAGGTGCTCGACGCACAGCTCGAGTCGCCCGCGCTGAAGGCGGTGTTGGCGACGCTCTGGCCCTACCTCGGCCTGCCGCCGTCGCGCGTCTCGTTCCTCTACTTCGCGACGATGCTGATGAGCTACCTGACCGACGGCGCCTTCTACTGCCGCGGGACCTTCCAGCGCTTCGCCGACGCGCTGGCGGCGGCGATCACGCGAACGGGGGAGAGATGCTGCTCAGCAGCCCCGTGCGCCGCATCCGCGTCGAGGGCGGGCGCGCGCGCGGCGTGGTGCTCGAGCACGGCCAGCGCATCGACGCGCCGCTCGTGGTCTCCAACGCCGACGCGCACCCAGACCGTCGAGGAGCTGGTCGGGAGTCGAGTCCTTCCCGACGCGCTACGTCGCGAACCTCCGGCGCATGAAGCCGTCGCTCTCCTCGTTCATCGTGCACGCGGCGGCTTCGCCTGCCGCTCTCCGAGCGCGACACCTCGCACGAGACCTTCCTCTACGCCTCGACCGACCACGACGCGGCCTACCGCAGCTGTCTCGCGGGCGATCCCAGCTGGCTGACCGTGACGGTGCCGACGCTCGCGGATCCCAGCCTCGCGCCGGCGGGCGAGCACCTGCTGATCCTCACGACGCTCGTCCCCTACGGCGCGGGAACCCGCTGGCGCTCGGGGCGGGATCGCTTGACGGATCGCATGCTCGAATTGGCCGACCGACACTTCCCCGGCCTCTGCGAGCGTCTCGAGTTCGTCGAGAGCGGAACGCCGCGCACGCTCGAGCGCTACACGCGCAACACCGGCGGCGCCCTCTATGGCTGGGAGCTGTCGCCGGCGCAGGTCGGCTCCGGCCGGCTCGCCAGCAGCACCCCGATCCCGGGGCTGCGCCTGGTGGGGCACTGGACACAGCCGGGCGGCGGGGTATACGGCGTGGTGTCGTCGGGAATCTTCACCGCCCGCAGCGTGCTCGGGACGGACGCCCTGCTGGATCTCGCCTAGCATGGCGACGATGTCGAGCCGACCCTGCTCACTGACGGCGCTGGCGATGGTGAACGCGCTGGGCGGGCACCCCGACGAGATCTGGCCCCGGCTGATTCGCGGCGATCAATCCGGCTTCCGGGTCCGCGAGGATCTCGTCCCCGGGCGCAAGCTCGTGGTGGCCGAGGTCACGGGGGCGCTGCCGCCGGTCCCGGATCGGCTGCGCCACTACGCCTGTCGCAACAATTCGCTCACGCTCGCCGCGCTCGAACAGATCGAGAAGCCGATCTCGGACCTGATCCTCGCGCTGGGCCGCGGCAGGATCGGCGTCGTGATGGGCACCAGCACCTCGGGCGTCAGCGACGCCGAGATCGCGATCCGCCACCGCGTCGCGACGGGCGCCCTCGCCCGCTCCTTCCACTACTCGCAGCTCGAGTTCGGGGGCGTGGCGGGCTTCGTGGCCGAGCTGTTCGGGCTGCGCGGGCCCCGCCTACACGATCTCGACGGCGTGCTCGTCGGGCGCCCGCGCCCTGGTCTCGGCGCGCTCGCTGCTCGCGCTCGGCGTCTGCGACGCGGTGATCGCCGGGGCCACCGACAGCTTGTGCGGGCTCACCACCAATGGCTTCGCCGCGCTCCAGGTCCTCTCCGAGGGCATCACGAATCCCTCGAGCGTCAATCGCGACGGGCTCACGCTCGGAGAGGGCTCGGCGCTGTTCCTGGTGACGCGCGACGCGGGCGGGATCCAGCTCTGCGGCGTGGGCGAGTCGAGCGAGGCCCACCACATGTCGGCGCCGGATCCCGACGGCCTCGGAGCCGAGCAGGCGATGCGAGGTGCGCTCGCAGACGCCGGCCTGCAACCCGCGGAGATCGCCTACCTGAACCTGCACGGCACGGGCACGTCGCTCAACGACCGCATGGAGAGCAGCGCGATCTCGCGCGTGTTCGGCGTCTCACCGCCGTGTAGCTCGACCAAGTCGCTGGTGGGACACACGCTGGGTGCGGCCGGAGCGATGGAGGCCGGCTTCTGCTGGCTCGTGCTGCGCGAGCCGTCGGGCGACGAGATCGACCTGATTCCCCACGCCTACGACGGGCAACCGGATCCCGAGCTCCCCGCGCTGCGCCTGGTCGGCGCCGGGCATGCACGTCCCGACCGGTCCCGTGATGACGAACTCGTTCGGCTTCGGCGGCAACAACTGCACGCTGATCCTGGCGCGACGTCCGGCATGATCCCGGTCCAGCCTGCGAAAGTGGGCCGCCTGGGCGCCGGGCGTCGAGGATGCCGGGGCCTGGCGCGGCTGGTGCGCGGAGCCCCGGGAGCTCGCGGCGGAGGGGCGCCCGGAGGCGAGCTTCCTGCCCGCAATGCTGCGGCGCCGCTGCAGCCCGCTCACCCGCATCGTGCTCACGGTGGCCTTCGAATGCTGCGGCGAGGACGAGCGCCCGCGGGTGGGCAGCGTGTTCGCCTCGCGGCACGGCAACATCAACGAATCGATCGAGCTGCTGGAGCGCCTGGCGCTCGCGCAACCGCTCTCGCCCACGCGCTTCAGCCATTCCGTGCACAACGCCCAGGCGGGGCTCTTCTCGATCGCGGCCGGGAACCGCTGCGCGTCGAGCTCGATCGCCGCGGAGCAGGACACCTTCGGCTGCGGCTACCTCGAGGCCCTGACCTTTCTCGAGCGCGCGCCCGAGAGCCCGGTGCTGCTCGTGCATGGCCGACGTCCCCTTGTCGCCCGCCTTCGCGGGACTCGTCGACGAACCGGCGGCTTCCTATGGGCTCGGCTTGCTGCTCGCGAGCGATGGCCCCGGCACCCGGCTCGAGTTCGGGATCGAGGCCGACGGGGATGCCGCCCCGCGCGCGCGCTGGCCCGATGCGCTCGAGTTCCTGCGCTGGCTCGAATCCCCGCACGCCCCGACTCACGCTGGGGACCGGAGCGCGTCGCTTCGTGTGGGCGAAGCCGTCGTAGCCAGCGGGGCACGCAGCCAGCCGAAGGCGAGCGAAGTTCACCCGGGCCGGACGCTCAGGTGATCCGAAGCGCGCTCAGGTCCTGGTCGCCGAGTGTGCGGGTGATCAGGGATTCGGTGACCCAGCGGCTGTAGCGGCCGGTGGTCGCCTCCCCCGTGAAGATGCGGGCCACGTGCTTCCCAGCGTGGCGGTCGATCAGACGCCCGAAGCCGCGCGTCCTCGCCTGTTCCCGAAGCCGGAAGAGCGCGAAGAAGCGGCCGTCGTAGAAGTATCCGATCGCCCGGCGCCAGGCCTCGATGTGCCGGAGGTGATGGCGTTCGTAGCGGCGCAGCGCCGCCGGCGTGCCGGCGCGGATCGCGTCCGCGAGGATCCGGGCGCCGTCCATCGCCAGGAAGAGGCCGCTCGAAAAGACCGGGTCGATGAAGCCGAAGGCGTCGCCCACCAGCGCCCAGCCGTCTCCGACTCCACGCAGCGTGGTGAGCTGGTAGTTGCCGTAGCGCATGACCGGCGTCAGACGCCGGCCGCCCTCGAACATCCGCTTCAGATGGGGATCCGTGCGCAGGAAGGCGTCGTACTGCTCCTCGGGCTTCTCCCCCAGCGAACGGAACACGGCAGGATCGGCCACGATGCCGAGCGAAACCCGGCCGCGCAGCGGAATCCGCCAGCACCAGCCGTGCTCCAGCCGGTCCGAGTGCACGTGCCCCGGGTGGTCGAGCACGACGCCCTCGCAGTGGGCGAAGAGCGCCGTGTCGCGCCGGTCCTGCCCATAGCTGGGAAGGTCGAGCAGCCGCGCCAGCAGGCGCGAGCGGCCGCTCGCGTCGACGACGAAATCCGGGGGACCGCCGAGGCACTCCGAGGCGGCCGCGAGGGCCTCGGGGCCGAGCCGCAACCGCGGATCGCCGCGCTCGTTCCGGCTGTCAGGCACGCACTCGACCTGCGCGCTGGCTTCGAGGATCCGGGCGCCGCTGCGCTCGCAGAGCGCTCGCAACGTCGCGTCGAAGCGATCGCGAGGCACGTTGTAGGCGTAGCCGGGAATCCGACTGCTCACCTCGTCGAATGAAATCTGGATGGTGAAATCGCGGTCCACGACGAAGGTCGCGCCGGGCTTGTAGACGCTGTAGTCGCGGACCTCGTCCTCCACGCCGAGCAGCCGGAGCAGCGGCACGACGGCCGGGACGAGCGATTCGCCCACCACCAGCGGATTCGAACTGGTTCGCGAGAAGACCGCGACTCGAAATCCCGCTCGCGCCAGCAGCGTGGCGAGCGTCGCGCCGGCGGGGCCCGCCCCGATCACCGCGATCGATCTACCGCGCGCGCGTCCCATCCCCTCGCCGATTACCACACGAGCGATCGACGCTGCAACCCACGCCTCGGGTTCGAGCGTGCCGCAGCCAACCGCTCGCTGCGCCCTCAGGCAGCCGGGGCCACTGCCAGGCGGGCAGCTTCGCGTGCGTTACGCCCGGGGATGGGCTGCGGGTCGCCGGCGCTTCGGCTCGCTCCGCGCGTCGCGCACCAGGAAGTGCGCGACGTCGTCCCAGAGCGCTTCGAATCGCTGGCGGTCGAAGCCGCTCCCCGACACCAGCCAGTCGACGTGGGGAGGATGCTGCGCCGCGTCGCGGAAGTGGCCGATTACGTCGAGGTGGTCGGCCACGGCGGCGTGGACGACGTGTCCCCAGACCTGGGAAAGTGTCGGAACGATGCCGTCGTTCGCGTCTGGCGACGGCATCTCCTGGTAGGCGCGCAGCAATGCGCGTGCCTGGTCGGGAGCGAGTGGCGGCGAGACGCGCTCCGGTGCCGCCGCGATCAGTCGGTAGAGCGCGCCGAAGAGGCCGTGCGTCACCTGCGCCGCAGGATCGAGCCCCATGCGGAGCATCGAGAAGAGGCTCGGGCGCGGCGCCTGCGAGACGACCGCGCCGTAGTGGATCGCGGGACGTCGCAGGACGGAGGCGTTGAAGACCTCCATCGCCTCGGGTGTCAGCTGGAGCATCAGCGCCTGGTCGCGGACGACGTCGCGCAGCAGCTCCCGCACGGCACGCCGGCGTCCCACCGTGAAGTCGTCGAGGAGTCGTCCGAAGAGTTCGTCGAGGAGGTCGCTGTTCGCGATGACGCCACCGAAGCGCACGCCGAGGCTTCCCATCCAGAGCAGCGCGGCGAGCGGCAGGTACCCGAAATTGAGCACGTAGATGGTGCTGAGCGAGAGGAGCTGCAGCAGCTGCTGACCTCGCAGGGTCGTGAAGAACGACGCGAGCGGTGTCCCGTGGTGGGGCGTCGAGACCGTGACGACCGTCCGCACGCGGGCCGCCAGCCGCTCCACGTCGAGCGTCGTCGGCAGCTCGATCCCCGGTGCGGTGAGCAGACGCACGTCGAGCCCGCCGCTCGAGTGGCCGATCAGATGGAGGGGAGCCCCGCCGTGCCGGGCCGTCGCGTCGATCACCTCGGCCAGCCTTGCTGCGCGCGTCGGGAGCGAGGCGGTGGGAGGCGTCCTCACGATGTGGACGTGTGGCTCGAGCCCGAGCGCGGCGAGCCGTTCGGTGAGGATCCGCCCCACGTGTCCGAAGTACGTGATCCGCCCGAGGTTTGCGAATCCGAGGAAGCCCGGGACCAGGTAGATGTGGTGCGTGCGGTCCATGCAAGAGCCTAGGCGAATCGCCGGAAGAACCAACCCTTCACCAGCTCGCTCGCCACCAGGTAGGCCCCGGTGATCCCGAGCAGCAGCAGGACGAAGCCGGGAGGCAGCGGCACGAATCCGAACAGCGCACCGAGCGGCGTGTAGGGCAGGAAGATCGTCGTGCCCGCCACGAAGAGCGTGGCGGCGAGCAGCAGCGTGCCGGGCCGGCTCCGGTAGAACCGCCCCCGGGTCCGGATGACCAGCACGATGAACAGCTCCGTCATCAGCGACTCGATGAACCAGCCCGTCTGGAACTCCCGCTCCGTCGCCCGCAGCCAGTAGAGCAGCGCGCCGAACGTCAGGTAGTCGAACACGGAGCTCACCAGCCCGAACACCAGCATGAAGTTCCGGATGAATCGGATGTCCCACCGGCGCGGCCGCTCCACCTGCTCGCGGTCCACGTTGTCGGTGGCGATGGTCATCGAGGGAACGTCGGACAGGAAGTTGTTGAGCAGGATCTGCTTCGGCAGGAGCGGCAGGAACGGGAGGAAGAGCGACGCGCCCGCCATGCTCACCATGTTGCCGAAGTTCGCGCTGGTCGTGATGAAGACGTACTTGAGCGTGTTGGCGAACGTCTGCCGGCCCAGCCGGACGCCCTGCGCGAGGACGCCCAGGTCCCGCTCCAGCAGGACGATGTCGGCCGCTTCCTTGGCGACGTCCACCGCGCTCTCCACCGAGATCCCCACGTCTGCCGCGTGCAGCGCGCTCGCGTCGTTGATCCCGTCGCCCAGGTAGCCGACGACGTTGCCGGCCTTGCGCAGCGCCGCCAGGATCCGCTCCTTCTGGTTCGGCTCGGTCTCCGCGAAGATGTCCACCTCGCCCACCCGTTGCAGCAGCGCGGTGTCGCTCAGGCGGCGCAGCTCCTCGCCGGTGAGCACGCTCGGTCGCTCGACCCCCATCTGGCGGCCCATCTTGCCGGCGACGAGACGGTTGTCCCCGGTGATGATCTTGAGCTGCACGCCGAGCTGCCTGAGCTCGTCGATGGCCTCGAGCGCGTCGGCCTTCGGCGGATCCTCGAGCAGCAGGAAGCCGATGAAGGTCATCTGCTGCTCGTCTTCCTTGTTGATGACCGGATCATCGGTCACGTCCCGGACCGCGACGCCGAGCACGCGATAGCCCTGTTCGCTGTAGGCCTCGAAGCGCTCCTGCAGCGGGGCGCGCACCTCGGCGATGGGCACGGTGCGGACCGTGCCCGGACCGATCCGCGTCTCCGCATCGACACAGACCGTCGAGCACGTTCCGCAGCGCGCCCTTGGTGATCATCGTGTGCCGGTGCGCGTCGGGCGACGCTGCCGGCCGCTCCACGACCACGCTCAGCCGCTTGCGGATGAAGTCGTAGGGGACCTCGTCCACCTTGACGTACGTCGCGAGGTCCGGACACGGCAGGCGGCGGAGCGCCTCGTCGATCGGGTTCGGGAAGCCCGACTCGAAGGTGGCGTTGAGCTGCGCGTAGAGGAGGACCCGCGTCGCTCGGGTTGCCGTCGGCGTCGAGGGCCGCGTGCAGCTTCACGACCCCTTCGGTGAGCGTGCCGGTCTTGTCGGAGCACAGCACGTTCATGCTGCCGAAGTCCTCGATCGAGTTGAGGCGACGCACGATCACGTGCGATGCGGCCATCCGCTGCGCGCCGCGCGCGAGCGTGATGCTCACGATGGCGGGCAGCAGCTCCGGCGTGAGGCCGACCGCGAGCGCGAGCGCGAAGAGGAACGAGTCGACGACCGGCCGGTGCAGATACACGTTGATGGCGAAGATCGCGATCACGAGGAGCAGGGTGATCTGGATCAGCAGCCCGCCGAAGCTGCCGGAGCCCGCGCTCGAACTCCGTCGCCGGCGGGCGGAGCCGGAGCTGCTCGGCGATCTCGCCGAACACGGTGTTGGCGCCGGTCTGCACGACCACGGCGCGGCCGGTGCCGCTCACCACGTGCGATCCCTGGAACAGCGCGTTCGATCGCTTCGCGAGCGGCGTGTCGTCGGGGAGGTCACCCGCGCTCTTCTCGGCGGGGTAGCTCTCTCCCGTCAGCGTGGATTCGTCCACGAAGAGGTCGGTGGAGCCGGAGGATGCGGCAGTCGGCCGGGACGGCCGCGCCCGCCGCGAGGACGATCACGTCGCCCGGCACGAGCGCGTCCTGCGGCAGCTCGATCTCGCGGCCGTCGCGCAGGACCCTCACCCTCGTCTGGATGACCGCCAGCAGCTTGGCGACCGCATGGCTCGCCCGGTATTCCTGCAAGAAGCCGAGCAGGGCGCTGCCGAGCACGATCGCGAGGACGATCACGCCGTCCGTCGTCTCGCCCAGGAAGAGCGAGAGCGTCATCGCGAACAGCAGGAGGATGACCAGCGGGCTCCGGAACTGGTTCAGCAGGAGTCCGAGCGGAGTGATCTTGCGGGTGTCGGAGCTGCGATTGGGACCGAAGCGCAGCAGCTGCCGGTCGGCCTCGACCTGGGTGAGGCCATCGGGACGCGTGGCGAGCTCGGCGAGAACCGTCTCGATCGGAGAGGCCCAGAAAGCTACAGCCATCCGCGCAGCCTACTACGGACGGCTGGTGGGGCGATCATGCGCGCATGGGCAACCGCGCGGAGAGCGCAGAGCGGGAGCCGCCCCTGATCATCCCAATGGCTTTCGACCCTGGAGAACACGAACCAGGATCACCACGACCGCAATCACCAGGAGGATGTGGATGAATCCGCCCATCGTGTAGGAGGAAACCAGGCCCAGCAGCCACAGGATGATCAAGATGACCGCGATGGTTTCAAGCATTTTTCCGCC
Source organism: uncultured delta proteobacterium (assembly GCA_963785985.1). GTDB lineage: Bacteria > Myxococcota_A > UBA9160 > UBA9160 > SMWR01 > DATBRV01. The sequence continues at coordinate 392,082 of CAWAXD010000012.1, forward strand.
TCCAAGCCTGAGGTCATGCCGATCAGAATCGGATCCGCAGCGACCCTCTGCCGCTGGGTCATCGGACCTGCCGCTCGCAACGGTCGATCCGCCTCGACTTCTCTCCAGCTCTAACCAGTGTACCCAATCCTCGCAGGGCCGTGGGTCGGCGTCGCGATTCGCCGGAGTCATCACCGGCTTCGGCGCCTCGGCGCGCAACGACGAGATCGGCGGGTGTCGGTAGGCAATGCGAAGACCCCATGTTACGATGGCCCTGTACCTTCTCGAGGCCTTTCCGGGGGCCGGAGTCCGCGATGACAGCGCGCCAAGCGAATCGTGAGCGCTGGTGAGATCGCGCGCTCAAGTAGAGCTCATCACGCATCCCGCTGGCGGGCTCGATCATCATCCGGCCCTCCACGCGGAAGCGGGCGATTCCCACCACGCGCCGGATCCTGGCGCGCATGGGGCGGACGTCGTGAAACCTTGCCTTCTGATCCCGATCTATCAGCACGGGTCGACGATCCGCAGCGTGGTCCGCTCGCTCGAGGAGTTCGGCCTGCCCTGCTTCATCGTGAACGACGGCAGCGACGCGGCGACGTGCGCGGCGCTCGACGAGATCGACGAGCAGTTCGATTGGGTCGAGATCGAGCACCATGCGGTGAACCGGGGCAAGGGCGTCGCCCTCCGCCACGGCTACCGGCTCGCAGCGCTCCGCGGCTTCACCCACGTCATCCAGCTCGACGCCGACGCGCAGCACGAGGCGGCGGACGTCGCGCGCTTCCTCGAGGCCGCGCGCAAGTTCCCCGACGCGATCGTCCTCGGCCGGCCTCTCTTCGACCAGAGCGCCCCGAAGAGCCGCGTCTACGGGCGGCGCCTCTCACAAGGTCTGGTCTGGCTCGCCACGCTGTCGCGAGAGGTGCGCGACCCCCTGTGCGGGTACCGTTGCATCCCACTCGCCCCCATGCTCGCGCTGATGGACCGGATCGCGATGGGCGACCACATGGAGTTCGAGCCCGAGCTGGCGGTGCGACTGGTCTGGGAGGGCGTGCCGGTCGTGAACCTCGACACGCGCGTACGTTACTACCCCGACGGCATCTCGCACTTCGACGTGCTCTGGGACGACCTCCGCCTGGCCTGGCTCTACATGCGGCTCACGTTCGGAATGCTCACGCGCGCGCGCGGGCTCCTGGTCCGGCGCGAGCGGCAGGCCCGGTGAGCAGCGGCGCGACCTGGGCCAGCACGGCCGAGCGCGGCTCGATCGGGGCTCTCCACGCAATCGCCTGGTTCTACCGCCGCTTCGGGCGTTCGCTCGGCATCGCGCTGATGACCCCGATCGCGGCGTACTTCCTGCTGCGCGACAGGAAGTCGCGGCGCGCGTCGCTTCAGTACCTGCGCCGGCTGTACGCCTGGCCCGAGGGTCGCCTGGCGTTCGAGCGCGAGCCGGGGCTGTTCGCGAGCCTGCGCCAGTTCCGCGAATTCGCGATCAACATCTTCGACCGGCTCTGCGTCTGGACCGGCGAGGCGGACCGGATCGAGATCCGGGACGAAGGAAGCGAGCACTTGTTCCGACTCGCGCAGGAGCGGCGCGGGGCGATCCTGCTGGGGGCGCACCTCGGGAGCTTCGACATGCTGCGGGTCCTGTCGGACCGGCAGAAGTTCGAGGTGAACGTGCTCATGTTCTCGCGACACGTCGCGCAGGTCACCTCCTTCTTCGAGCGCCTGCACCCGGAAGGCCGACTGCGCGTGATCCAGATGGATCCCAGCTCGATCCGCTCGGTCTTCGAGATCAAGGCCTGCATCGATCGCGGCGAGTTCGTCGGGATCCTGGGCGACCGCATCGGACCGGGCGAGCACGGCCGCGTCGCCACGGCGAGCTTCCTCGGGCGCCCCGCGACCTTCCCGCTGGGCCCGTTCCTGCTGGCGGGGCTGCTCGGCTGCCCCGTCCTCCTCTCGCTCTGCCTGCGCACCGGCGACGGGCGCTACGAGACGGTGGTAGAGCCTCTGACCCTGGGAGAGGTCGTGCCGCGCGCCGAGCGCGAGGGGCGCGCGCAGGAGCTGCTCGAAGCCTACGCGCGATGCCTCGAGCAGGCGTGCTGCCGCGCGCCGAGCCAGTGGTTCAACTTCTACGACTTCTGGGACGCGGAAGCGGAGCCTGGCTGAGCCGGGTCGCCGAGCAGCGCGTCGAGCCCCACGCTCGTGAGACCGCGCTGGTCGAGCAGCGCAAGCAGCTGCGGTAGCGCGCGCACCGCCGCAGGCTCGAAATCATCGCGCTCGGCAGCATCGTGGAGCAGCACGATCGCACCGTCGACGAGCGTGCGACTGACGCGCTCCACGACGGCCTCGAGGCTTTGGCTGCGCAGACCATCGAAGCCGCGCGACGACCAGCCGATGAGGGTCAGCCCCGCACGGCGCACGCCGGGTACCGTCGTGATGCTGGTGTGGCCGAGCGGGGGCCGGAAGAAGCGCGGCCGCCCGCCCGTTGCAGCTTCGACCGAGGACGCAGCCCGGACGAGCTCGTCGCGTACGGTCCACGGCATGCGGAACGAGTGCAGGCGATCGTGGAAATCGCCGTGGATGCCGAGCGTGTGGCCGCCGGCGTGGATCTCGCGAACGACGTCGGGATGGCGGCGCGCCTTCTCGCCGAGCACGAAGAACGTCGCGCGGTGGCGTGTCGGCGCGAGCGCCTCGAGCACGCGTCGCGTCGTCACCGGGTGCGGGCCGTCGTCGAACGTGAGCGCAACGCGCGCACCACCCGCTGGGACACGGGATACGACGCGCTCGTACATCTCCAGCCACGGCAGAAGCACGCCCGTCGTGGCGAGCGCGCCCCAGCCGAGCGACAGCGTACCGATCACGCCAAGACCCGGCCCGCCGAGCAGCGCGGCATGCAGCGCGACCGCAGCGAGGCCGCTGCTCGACGCGAGAAAAAGACTGCGGGCCGGACTCGTCATGAGCTCTTACGGCGGCGAGCCGCGTGAGTCATGAAACGCCGGGATCGGGGATCGACAATCAGCAAAGCAGCATTCCTCAGACAGCGATACCGGACACACGCCCCTGTCGCTCGCCACGCCGGCAGACGAGGAGGATCTCGTCCACCCGCGCCACGTCGATCAAGCCAGGCGTGAATGCGAGTCGCCCTTGCAAGAGCAGTCCCAAGGGCAGAAAAAGCCGGTTGTACCAGCGCATCGCCTGTACCCGCCGCTGCGTCAGGCCCCACACGGCGAAGTCGAGGAGCCAGCGACTCCTGGGCTCCATGCCAAAGGCCGCGCTCTGCTCGAGCACGAACGAGTGCTCGTCCAGGCGGGCCAGGAGGTCGTCGAGAGCGTAGCGTCGAACGTGACCGACGAGGGCGTCGAAGGCGCTGAAGCGCGCGGGATCGAGCGGCACCGAGAAGATGACCGCCGCACCGTCGCGCGCGATCCGGCTGAGCTCGCGAAAGGCTTGCTGGTCGTCCTCGACGTGCTCGAGGATGTCGAAGGCGCACACCAGATCGAAGCTGCGATCGGGAAACGGCAAGGCGGTGATCTCGCCGAGAGTCGCGCGACCCGCGCGGGCGGCCAGACTCGAGAGGGCCGGCCTGCTGATGTCGACGAAGCGCGTGCCTGCGACCGGGAGCCGCGGATGCAGCCCCGGGCCGATCTCGAGTCGCGCCGTCGCCGACGCCGCGAGCGCGGAGAGCAGCGGCCAGGTGTTGAAGCGCTGGGGCGGAACGACGTAGCTCGCCGACCAGAGGGCGTCGTAGAAGCGTCGATTGGAAACGATGTCCGATCGCGTTCCGTGCGGCACAGCTCCTGCCGGCAAGGCGTTCACGCTCTCAGAATGCATGAGAATGATCCGCAGCTGAGGGGGAATGGCGGCAACCAGGGAGTGTGAGCGCGATCCGCATAATTTTGTAACACCTACCAGGGTTGAGATCCAACTCCTCGCTTCGAGACGTCATCAAACGCGATTCTCGAAGCACGCGATCGAATTGGGGCATTGACAGATGACTCGCGCCGCCTAGCCTACGCGTTCAATCCTGCCTCAAATAGGAGAGATCCACATGAGAACACTCTGGGTGCTCGGCGCGATGGGCCTCGTTGTCGGCCTCGGCGGATGCATGATCGTCGATGCGCCGATCCGAGGCGTCTTCGGGACGGAGGTCATCTGGGGCGACTTTGCGACCGCGGAGTCCAGCTCCTCCGCCTCTACCACGAAGCAGGGCAAAGCCTGCGCGGAGTCGATCCTCGGCCTGCTCGCTCACGGCGACGCAAGCGTGCGCGCAGCGAAGGAGGACGGAGGGATCAAAGAGGTTTCCGTCATCGATCACTCGGCCAGGAACTTCCTGGGGATCGTCGGCGAGTGGTGCACGATCGTGAGAGGGCACTAGGCGCCTCCGCTCGATCGCTTCGAATTCCTCATTACGACTGCGCGATCCCGGACGCCGGCGCCGTTTCACGCGCTCGCGCGAATCCGTGCGCTGCATGATCACGCGCAGAAAAGTTGGATCAAGGCTAACGTCGCCGGGCATGGATTCTGCCGTCGCCGGCGCCCAACATCGGGGTCTTCCCGCGTGGCGGGTGGCCTCGGGAATCTTCCAGACCTGCTTCTTCCTCGCATATCCCTTCATCGTCTATTTCGCCTACCAGCGGCTCGAGACGCGCCGTGCGGCAGGCCTGCTCCTCGGCCTGTATGCCCTCTCTCTCGCGCTGCGCATTCGCGGGCCGGCCGCCGAGATCTGGCAGCTCGTGCGGGAGCATCTCGGGCTGGTGCTCCTGATCGGATTGGCCATCGTCACCGGCCAGCGCTTCGTGCTCCAGCTGCTGCCGATGGCGGTGAGCCTCTACCTGTTCGGGACGTTCGGCTGGAGCCTGCGCGTGGGTCCGCCGATCGTCGAACGCTTCGCGCGTCTGGTCGATCCGGACCTGCCGGACTTCTGTGTTCCCTATTGCCGCAAGGTCACGATCGTCTGGTGCGTGTTCCTGGCGGCCAATGCCGCCTGCGCGGCGCTGCTCGCGGTGGTCGGGCCCTTCGAATGGTGGGCCGTCTACACGGGGGCCGTCGCCTACCTGTTGCTGGGAGCCCTCTTTGCCGGCGAGTTCGTCGTGCGCAAGCTGTGGTTCCGGTTCTACCGCGACGGCCTGCTCGACCAGATCTTCGCCCGCCTCTTCCCGGCCGAGCGAACCGCGAACGGCCGACGCTCGCTCGCTCACGTGCGACGCCGCAACGAGCGGGCGGCTATGCGTCCCAGCGCCTGAAGACGAGCGACGTGTTGATGCCGCCGAATGCGAAGTTGTTGGACATCACGAGATCGGTCGCGAGCGTGCGCGGCTCGCCGCGCACGTAGTCGAGCGGCGCGCAGCGCTCGTCGACCACGTCGAGGTTCAGCGTCGGCGCGACCCAGTCCTCGCGCATCATCTCGATCGCGATCCACGCCTCGAGCGCACCGCAGGCGCCGAGCGTGTGTCCGAGATGGCCCTTCAGCGAGCTGACCGGCGTGCGATCCCCGAAGACCGCGTGCGTCGCGCGGCTCTCGGCGATGTCGCCGACCTCGGTCGCGGTTCCGTGGGCATTCACACAAGCGATGTCCTCGGCGCGGCAGCCGGCGGACTCGAGACCCAGGCGCATCACCTGCTCCATGCCTTTCGGGTCCGGCAGCGTAATGTGGCGGCCGTCGCAGTTCGTCGCGAAGCCGACCACTTCGGCGAGGATCGGCGCGGCGCGCCGGCGCGCATGCTCGAGCTCCTCGAGCACGAGGCAACCCGCGCCCTCGCCCGCGACCATCCCGTCGCGGTCCCGATCGAACGGCCGCGGCGTGCGCTCCGGCTCGTCATTGCGGGTGGACGCCGCGAACAGGACGTCGAAGACCGCCGCATCGATGGTGTCGAGCTCCTCGGCGCCGCCGGTCAGCATGATCTCCTGATGGCCGTGGCGGATGGCCTCGTAGCCGTAGCCGATGCCCTGACTGCCCGACGTGCAGGCGCTCGAGGTGGGAATCACGCGCCCGCGCACCCCGAAGAAGCAAGCGAGGTTCGCCGCCGTCGTGTGGCTCATGAACTGGAGGTAGTCGTTCGCGCCGATCCCGCTGGTCGTGCGGCCCACGAACAGCTGGCGCGCATACACGCCGATCGCCGGAGGGCTCCCCGAGCTCGAGCCGACGGCGACGCCCGTCCGCCCGCCGGTGAGCTCCGGGGAATCGCGCAGCCCCGCCTGTTCGAGCGCCAGCTCGGCGGCGCGCGCGAGCATCAGCGACACGCGACCCATCGAGCGGGTCTTCTTGCGCAGCCAGTGCTCCGGCGCCACGAAGTCCGGGACCCGCGCACCCAGCCGGGTCGCGAGGCCGGTGATGTCCTCCCATTCCGGGATGCGCGTCACGCCCGAGCGCCCGGCCTGGAGGGCCGCCCGGACCTGCTTCCACTCCCGTCCGATCGGACACAGCCCGGCCATCCCGGTGATGACGACCCGCCGGTTCATCGAGGCTCCGCGCGCAAGGCGCTCAAGACGGGTCCTCCTCCCAGTAGTCGTAGAAGTTGAACCACTCGTAGGGCGCCTGCAGGCAGTGATGTTCGAGGCGCGCGGCGTAGGTTGTCAACAGCTCGTGAAGCGCCGCTTCGCGCCCGGTCCGCGGCAGCTCGACCCGCTCGGCCAGCTGCTCGGTGAAGACCTGATAGCGCTGGGGCCCCCGGCGCAGCGCCACCACGAACAGGACCGGGCAGCCGAGCAGGCTCGCCAGCAGGAACGGGGCCTGCGGCAGCTCGACCTCGCCGCCGAGCAGCTTTACCCGGCTGGAGCGCTGCCGATCCCCGGGCTCGATGCGATCGCCGAGGATCGCGACGTGCTCGCCGCGCGCCAGGCAACGACGAACCTCGAAAACGGACTCCACGGAGCCCGGATCGACGTGGATCACGTGCGTCTCGACCTCGGGCGAGAGCTCGCGAAAGAGCTGGTTGATGCGCTGGGCGTTGGCCGTGAACATCAGGACGTTGACCACCGTCCGATGCCGCGCCGCCAGCATCCGCATCACGTCGAAGCTCCCGAGGTGCGCCCCCAGCACGATCGCCCCGCGCTTGCGCTCGGCCAGCCGGTCGAACGGCTCGAACCCGTGGATCTCGAGCTGGAAGTCATCCGTCCTTCCGAACCAGATCGCGATCCTGTCGACGATCGAGAGGGCGAAGGCCCGGTAGTGGAGAAAGCCGTCCCAGGTGCGTGGAGCGTGCCCGAGGGTCGTGCGTCCTGCCGGCGTCGCATAAACGCGCCGCAGGTAGGCCGCGGAAGCCCGGCGCCCCGCGCGATCCGTCAGGAAGAAGTAGGCGACGATCAGGGTGACCAGAACCAGCGTGGGACCGCGCCCGACTGCGCGAAGCAGCCACGCCACGAAGCGGAGCCCCCACAAGGAGCCCCTTTCGGCGATCCGGGTCCAGCGGTTCGGGCGGGGGGCGGCCTCGGAAGCGAGGCTAGAGGCGCTCATCGATCAGATCGACGATGTCCTGGATGGTCTGGATCGACTTCAGATCCGCTTCATTGAGCGCCAGACCCGTCCGCTCCTCGACACGCACGGCGAGGTCGACGGCATCGATGCTGTCGAGGTCCAGATCATCGACGAGGTGGGCGCTGGGGCGCAGCTCCTCATCACGGAATTGGAATTCCTTCTTCATCAGGTCGGTGACCCATTTGAAGATCTCTTCCTTGGAGTGCATCCCCGACCCCTCGTCCGGCGGCAGGATACAGTCGGGCCTCATAGAAGTCACGCAGGGCCGCCGTCAATTTGCGCGAGGCGACGCCCCGACTGTCGTCTTCGCTCGTCCATTTTCGAGGATCGATCGGCTCGCCCACCTCGATCGTGAAGCTCATCGGCCGGTCGGCCACGTCATACCAGTGTTGACCCCGCGTCAGGAAGCGCGGATGGCAGTGGATCACCAGCGGCCGGAGCGGACGCCCGCTCTGCAGCGCCACGTGAGCGGCTCCGCGCTGGAAGGCGCCCAGCTCTCCGCCCTTCATCGAGCGCGTGCCTTCCGGGAACAGCAGCAGCGACCGGCCTTCTCGCAGCCGTGCAGCGCAAGCCTCGACCACGGCCTCGCCGAGGTCGTTGGGCACATAGCCCGCCGCGTTCACCACGCCGCGCATGAACGGATTGCGCCAGGCTCCGATCTTCACCAGGCAATCGAGCTGCGGCATCAGAGAGCCGAGCAACACCACGTCGATCAGCGTCGGGTGATTGGCGACGATCAGCTGACCGACCGGCTCGCACAGCCGCTCCGCCCCCCGGACGTTCACCGTGCAAACGCTCATCGCTTCCATCACACGCACGTGGAAGCGAAAGGCGAGATGCACCAGGTACTGCGCCCGCGCCTCCCGCTCACGCACGTTGCGTGTGGTGAGTCGGACCAGCGGAAACAGTCCGAACGCGAGCACCAGCCCGCCGATGCCGAAGGTTGCGAAGGAGATGCCCGTGCCCGCGATGCGAAGCCAGCGCGACAGCCGCCGCCGGGTGAGATCGAGGGCGCTCTGGCGGGTGATCGCGGGGATGTCGACCTCGGATCCACGCCCGGGGCTGCGAGCCGGAGCGCCGCGTGGCGTCGAAAACTCGCGGCTAGGCTAGCCAGTCGGAGCGCCGCCTGCCGCCGCGAGGCGGGTCTTCGGGCCACCGCCTGGGGCGGCCGACCTATACTGCCGGCGCCATGCAGACGCCCGCCGCCGACGACCCGCGACCGCTCGTCAGCGTCGTGATTCCGTCGTTCGACACGGCGGAGCTCGCACGCGGCGCCGTCGCCTCCGTGCTCGCGCAGTCGCGCCAGGATTTCGAGATCCTGCTGGTGGACGACGGCTCGCGGCCGGAGCAGATCGCCATCCTCGAAGCGCTGGCCGCGCATCCCAAGGTGCGTCTGTTCCGCCAGGCCAAGGCGGGGCCCGATCGGGCCCGGCGCCGCGGCTGGGAAGCGGCGCGCGGCGAGATCGTCGCCTTCCTCGACGACGACGATCGCTACGCGCCCGGCTATCTGGCGGCCTGTCTCGACCGCCTCACCGCGCAGCCGGAGCTCGGCGCCGTCTACACCCGCTACCGCGCGCTCGGCCCGCAGGGAGAGCCGCGCAGCATCCTGCCGAAGCAGAGCCACTCGGGACGCATCTTCGCGCGCGAGGTCGCCAAGAGCACCGTCAAGACCTCGACGCTGATGGTCCGCCGCGCGAGCCTGCTCGCGCTCTCGAATCTGGTGGAGCGCACGCGCTCCGGCGGAAACTACGACCTGATCCTGCGGCTCGCCTACACGAACGAGTTCGGCTTCCTGGACGAAGTCCTCGTCGACGTGATCCAGCGCCCGGGCAGCTTCTCGAAGGACCTCTCGCGCCGCCATCTCGACCGCAGCGAGATCCTCGAGAATCTCCTGCGCGTCTTTCCCGACATGTCCCGGCTCGAGCGCGACGCGGTTCGCGCCAAGATCGGGAAGTACCTGCTCAAGGCCGGCCTGCGGCAGGCGAAGCAGGGGCGCCGCAGCGAAGCCCGCGATCTGCTGCGACGCAGCTTTGCGTACCGGAGGTCGCCGCGCGCCGTGTTCCATTTCGTGCGCGGCTGAGCCGCGACCCGCCGAGCCGCGCCAGGCGGCAGAAGGAGAATGCATGTCGCTTCAGATGACGAAGGCCGAGCGCGAGGCGTTTCTCGCCGGCGTCCATGTCGGCGTCATCAGCATCGCGGAGCCCGGCCGCGGACCGCTCACGGCGCCGATCTGGTACGGCTACGAGCCGGGCGGCGAGCTGTGGATCGTGACGGAGCGCGCTTCGCGCAAGGGCCGCCTGCTCGCGCAGGCGGGCCGCTTCAGCCTGTGCGCGCAGAGCGAGCAGCCGCCGTACAAGTACGTGAGCGTCGAGGGTCCCATCACGGCGATCGTCCCGTCCGAGGTCGAACGCGACGGGCGCCCCCTCGCGCGCCGCTATCTCGGCCGCGAGCTCGGCGATCGCTACATCGCCGCGACGGACAGCGCCGAGTCGCGCTCCGCCAACATCCGGGTCTCCCTGCGCCCCGAGCGCTGGCTGACGACGGACTACGCGAAGCAGTACGCGAGCGAGCCGGCCTAGGCGCCGCCCCGCTGCCGAGCACAACGCATGTCGACCACCGCCACCGACCCCGCCTTCCAGAGCTTCGCCGCGCAGGCGCTCCACTATTTCCGACGCGAGCACGCAGGGCCTTCCCGCGTGCCGATCGAGGGCGCGGCGGCGTGGCGCGGCGCCGATCTCGCGCGCCACCCGGAGCTGTGGACCTTCGTTCTCGCGCCTCACGAGATCGAGGAGCTCGACGCCGCGCGGCGAGCGGTGCGCGCGCGCGGGCTCGCGCTCGCCGCGATCCACCGCGAGGACTTCCCGCTGCCCGGCCTCGCGCCCAGGCTCGCGCGCTGGACGCGCGAGCTGCGCGAAGGGCGCGGCTTCCTGCTCGTGCGCGGGCTGCCGGTGGCGCGCTGGGGCGACGAGGACTCCGCGCTCGTCTACTGGGGGCTCGGGCAGCACCTCGGCAGACCCGGCGCGCAGAACCCGCAGGGCGAGCTGCTAGGCCACGTCGTCGACACCCACGAAGAGGCGCGCAACCCGCACGTGCGCCGCTATCGCACGAGCGGCGACATCCGGTTCCACTGCGATCTCGCCGACGTGGTGGGGCTGCTGTGCCTGCGCACGGCGCGCTCCGGCGGTGCGAGCCGGATCACGAGCAGCGTCTCGATCTACAACGCGATCCTCGCGCGCAGACCCGAGCTCGCCGAGCGGCTGTACGAGCCGTTCCTGCTCGACTCGCGCGACGAGCAGCGCGAGGGCGCGCGCGCCTGGTTTCCGGTGCCACCCTGCCGCCACGCGGGAGGGCGTCTCGCGACCTTCTGGCACAGCGACTACTTCCGCTCCGCGGTCCGACACGCGGACGTGCCGCCCTTCAGCGCGCTCGAGCTCGAGCTGCTCGACCTCTACGAGGAGATCGCGAGCTCCGAGGCATTGCGGCTCGACATGTACTTCGAGCCGGGAGACGTGCAGCTGATCTCGAACCACACGGTCGTCCACGCGCGCACGGCGTACGAGGACGCCCCGGGGAGCGAGCGGCACCTGCTGCGACTGTGGCTCTCCCTCGACCGCTAGCGCCGGCGGCGCAGGCGTCGGGAAGGAGGCTGCGAGACGTGCCGCTGCGCGCCGTGCTCTTCGACGCGGCCGGCACGCTGATCGAGACGGCGCGGCCGGTGGGAGACGTCTACTCCGAGCTCGCGCGCGCCCACGGGGTCGCACTGCCCCCGGCGCGCCTCGCCGACGCCTTCCGGCGCATCCTCGCGCAGGCGCCACCGCGCGTCTTCCCGGACGCGCCGGACGACCGCATCGCCGAGCTCGAGCGCGCCTGGTGGCGCAGCGTCGTGCGCTCGACCGTCCTCGCGGCCGACGGAACCGCCCGCTTCGACGATTTCGAGGGCTTCTTTGCCGACTTGTTCGCGCACTACGCGGAGCCAGCCGCCTGGCGCGCGCGCCCGGGCGCGCGCGACGCGCTGCTGCGGCTGCGAGCGCTCGGCATCGCCACCGGTTGCATCTCGAACTTCGACCGGCGGCTGCCGGGGATTCTCGCGGGGCTCGGCCTCGCCGAGCTGCTCGGCGTGGTGATGCTTCCGGCCGAGGCGCGCGTGGCCAAGCCGGACGCGCGCATCTTCGCGCTCGCGCTCGCGCGCCTCGGCGTCGACGCGGCCTTCGCCGCCTACGTCGGTGACGACGCCGCCCGCGATCTCGAAGGCGCCCGCGCCGCCGGCCTCGCCGCGATCGATGCAACGGGCCTTGCTACTCTTGCAGATCTCCCCGCGCAATGGCTCGGGCTGGAAGCGAAGGGATCGCAATGAACGAGCTCGAAGCACGCCCGGACACGCTGCGGTTCTTTCGCGAGCGCTTCGGCCTCGACGACCGCGGCCTCGCCTCCGGCCTCGACGCGGCGCTCGAGCGGCGCGTCGACTACGCGGACATCTTCGTCGAGGTGACGACACAGGATTCCGTCGCGCTCGAGGAAGGCATCGTGAAAAGCGGGGATCGCCACCTCGAGCAGGGGGTCGGCGTGCGGGCCCTTACGGGCGAGCACCAGGGCTACGCCCACGCCGACGAGGTCACGGTCGAGAGCGTGCGGCTCGCCGCTGCCACGGCGCGAGCGATCTCCGAGCAGGCGCGCACCGGCAGCTCGGTTGCGGTGCGCCGCGGCGTTCCCACGCACGACCTCTACCCGGTCGTATGCGCGCCCACCGACGTGCCGGTCGGCCGCAAGGTCGATCTGCTGGGCGAGATCGACGTCTACGCGCGCGGCCTCGATCCGCGCGTGAAGCAGGTGATGGCGAGCGTGGTCTCGCAGCACCGGCAGGTGCTGGTGGCCGCCAGCGACGGGACGCTGTGCGCCGACGTGCAGCCGCTCGTGCGCCTCAACGTCCAGGTCGTGGCCGCCGACGGCACGCGGCGCGAGGTGGGCTACCAGGGAATGGGGGGCCGCTTCGAGCTCGCCCGGCTGCTCGACCCGGCGGCCTGGCGACCGCTCGTCGCCGAGGCCGTGCGCGTCGCGACGCTGAATCTCGCCGCCGAGCCCTGCCCCGCCGGCACCCTCGACGTCGTGCTCGGGCCCGGCTGGCCCGGCGTGCTGCTGCACGAGGCCATCGGCCACGGCCTCGAGGGCGACTTCAACCGCAAGCAGACCTCGGCGTTCTCCGGCCGTCTGGGTGAGCGGGTCGCCGCGCCGGGCGTCACGGTGGTCGACGATGGCACCCTCCCCGGCCGCCGCGGCTCACTCAACGTCGATGACGAGGGCACGCCGACCCGCCGCACCGTGCTGATCGAGGACGGCGTGCTGTGCGGCTATCTCCAGGATCGACTGAATGCGCGACTGATGGGAATGGAGCCCACCGGCAATGGCCGTCGCGAGAGCTACGCGCACCTGCCGATGCCGCGCATGACCAACACCTTCATGCTGGCCGGCCCCGACGATCCGGCGGAGATCCTGCGCTCGGTGGAGCGCGGCATCTACGCGGTGTCGTTCGCGGGCGGTCAGGTCGACATCACGAGCGGCAAGTTCGTGTTCTCCGCCAACGAGGCCTACCGCATCGAGAACGGGCGCCTCGGCGCCCCGCTCAAGGGAGCGACGCTGATCGGGAACGGCCCCGACGTGCTGACCCGCGTGCGGCGCATCGGCAACGATCTCGCGCTCGACCGCGGCGTCGGGACCTGCGGCAAGGATGGCCAGAGCGTTCCCGTCGGGGTGGGCCTGCCCACGCTGCGCATCGACGGCCTCACCGTCGGGGGCACGCAGGGATGAGCCCCGCCGCGGCGCGCGCGCCCGAACGCGTCGTCGAGCAGGCGCTCGCCGCGGTCCGCGCCGCCGGCGCCGACGCGGCGGACGCGCTGCTCGTGCTCTCGGACGCGATCGAGGCGCGCGTGCGCGGCGCCGAGATCGATTTCGTGAAGCAGGCGCGCGAACGCACACTCGGCATCCGTGCGCTCGTCCGCGGCCCGGCCGGCTCGCGCTCGGCCGTGACTTCGACGAGTGATCTCTCCGAGGACGCCGTCGCCCGCATGGCCCGCGAGACGGTCGAGCTGGCGCGCGCCACCGCCGAGGACCCCGCGGCGGGCCTGCCCGAAGAGCCGCCCGCGCAGGATGCACCCGAGCTCGGGCTGTTCGACCCTGCGGACCGCGGGATCGCCATCGAAGCGCGCATCGAGCAGGCGCGCGCCGCGGAAGCCGCGGCCCGCGCGGTCGATCCGCGCATCGTGAACTCCGAGGGCACGCAGGTCGGCTCCGAGTTCGCGCGGATCACCTACGCCAACTCGGCCGGCTTCCTCGGCAGCTACGAGTCGGCGCTGCACTCGCTCGTGTCGGAGCCGGTCGCCAGGGAAAACGGCTCGCTGCAGCGCGATCATTGGCTCGCGCTCGGGCGCCGCTTGTGCGACCTGGAGGATCCCGCCTCGGTGGGCCGGCACGCGGCGCAGCGCGCGCTGCGCCGTCTCGGCGGACGCCGCGTCGCCACCTGCGAGGTTCCCGTCGTCTTCGAACCGTTGATGGCCGCGAGCCTCCTTCACCAGCTCGCGAGCTGCGTGAACGGCTACGCGATCTACCGCCAGACGAGCTTTCTCGCCGGCCGCGTGGGCGAGACGATCGCGAGCGAGCTGCTCACGGTGATCGACGATGGCCGGCGAGCGGGAGGCCTCGGCAGCCGGCCTTTCGACGGCGAGGGGCAGGCCTCGCGCCGCAACGTCGTGCTCGAGCGCGGACGGCTCGCCAGCTACCTGCTCGATAGCTACTCGGCGCGCAAGCTCGGCTTGCGCTCGACCGGCAACGCCGCGCGCGGCGCGGGCAGCGCCCCGACGGCGGCGCCCAGCAACTTCTGGCTGGAGCCCGGCCGCTCCTCGCTCGAGGAGCTGATCGCCACGACGCCGCGCGGCCTGCTCGTCACCGAGCTGATCGGCCAGGGCTTCAATCCCGTCACCGGCGACTACTCGCGCGGCGCGGCCGGTCTGTGGATCGAGGGCGGCGAGCTGACGGGGCCCGTCGAGGAGATCACGATCGCGGGCAACTTCGGCGACATGCTGCGCGACGTCGACGCGGTCGGCTCCGATCTCGTCTGGCTCGGGCGCGTGGCGTCGCCTTCGCTGCGCATCGCGCGCATGACCGTCGCGGGCGAGTGATGTCGGCGCCCGTGATGGTCGGGATGACGTTGCCGGACATCGACGTCTGGTCGGAGCGCGTCGTCGTCGCGCTCGGCCAGAACCCGGGTGTCTTCACGGGGCCCGGCACCAACACCTATCTGATCGGGACCGGGCCGCGCCGCATCCTGCTCGACACCGGAGAAGGACGCCCGGAATACCTCGACGTTCTCGAACGCGCGTGCGCGCGAGCCGGGGTGACCGGCCTTCAGGAGATCGTGCTCACGCACGGGCATCCCGACCACATGGGCGGCGTGGCGGGGGTGCTCGAACGCTTCGGACCCCTGCGCGTCTCGAAGCTCGGCTGGCCCGGAAACGACGAAGCCTACGACGTCGAGCTCACGCCGATCGGCGAAGGGTCGCTCGTGCGCACGCAGGGGGCGACGCTGCGCGCGCTGCATGCTCCCGGACACGCGCAGGACCATCTGTGCTTCGTGCTCGAAGAGGAAGGCGCGCTCTTCTCGGGCGACAACGTGCTCGGCGTCGGGACCACGGTGATCCCCGCCCGCGGCGGCGACCTGCTCGACTACCTGCGCTCGCTCGAGCGCCTGCTCGCGCAGTCGCCGCGCGCGATCTACCCCGCGCACGGGCCGCGGATCGCCGACGGCGAAGCCAAGATCCGCGAGTACATCGCGCATCGCCGCGAGCGCGAAGCGCAGATCCTGGCAGCCCTCGCGCAGGGGATCGAGCGCATCCCGGAGATGGTCCGGAGCATCTACGCCGGTTACCCCGAATCACTGTACCCAGCCGCTGCGATGTCCGTCGCTTCGCACCTGCGCAAGCTCGAGCGCGAA
This sequence comes from uncultured delta proteobacterium, assembly GCA_963785985.1. Classification (GTDB taxonomy): domain Bacteria; phylum Myxococcota_A; class UBA9160; order UBA9160; family SMWR01; genus DATBRV01. Next base: position 407,510 of record CAWAXD010000012.1, read on the forward strand.
GGGCGCGTCGTGCGCGAAGGCGACGACCTGCAGAGCGCCCGCTGGAGCCGGCCGTGACGCATCCGATCCTGGGCCGGCTCGCCAGCGGCGACGCCGACGAGCGTCTGCGCGCCTGCCTCGAGGCCGAGGACGATCCCTCCGCGGTGCTGCTGGTGCCGGCGTTGGCCGCCGCGCTCGGCGACGACTCGCAAGCGGTCGCGCGCGCCGCTTCCCAGACCCTGGCTGCGCTCGGCCGCCGCCATGGCGACGTGCGCGACGCCCTGCGCGATGCGCTGCGCGCGCCCGACCCGCAGCGCCGGATTCGCGCCGCCTTCACCCTGGCGCGGCTCGAGCCGCCGGAGCCGCGCTCGTTGCCCGCGCTGGTCGCGGCTCTCGACGCCGAGGACGGCGACGTGCGCTGGACCGCCACGCGCATCCTCGTCGAGATGGGGCGGGCGCACGGCGAGGTGCTGCGCGTGCTGTTGAACCTCGCGGGCGAAGGCTCCCCGCGCGTGCGGCGGATGGCGCTCGCCGGCCTGCGCGAGCTCGCGCCCGACGAGCCCGCGGTGGCGCGCACGCTGCTCGCCGCCTCGCGCGACAGCGATCTCGGCGTGCGGCGCGCCGCGCTCACGGCGCTCCCCGCGCTCGAGGCGCCGCCGGCGGCGGTGCGCGAACGTCTGGTCGAGACGGCGGCGTCCGACCCGGACGCCGCCACCCGGCGCCTGGCGGAGGTCGCGCTCGGCGTTATCGACGCCTCGCGCCCGGCCGGGAACCCGAGCTAGCCCGGGCACTCGGCGGCTACCCTCGGGTGCATGGCGACCAGCGAGACGGCCGGGCTCACGTGCTCGGAGCGCCTCGAGCCGAAGCGGAGGCCTCGCCTCTCGCACGGGCTCGTCGCCCTCGCGCTCGCGCTCGCGACGTTCGGCGCGTACGCCGGGGTGCGCAACCACCAGTTCCTGAACTACGACGACCCCGATTACGTCCTCCAGAATCCGAATCTGCGTCAGGCGCTGGGCTGGCAGAGCGTCGTCTCGGCGTTTCGGGCGCCCTACCTGGGGAACTGGACGCCGCTCACCTCCCTGTCGCTCCGGCTCGATTACGCGCTCTACGCGGAGCGCCCCGCTGGCTATCTGCTCGGCAACGTCGCGCTACACGTGCTCGCCAGCCTCGCGCTCTACGCCGCGCTCGCCCGCATGACCGGGGCGCATGGCCGCAGCGCATTCGTGGCAGCCGTGTTCGCGCTGCATCCGCTGCACGTCGAATCCGTGGCGTGGGTCAGCGCGCGCAAGGACGTGCTCTCGGGACTGTTCTTCATGCTCGCGCTCTGGGCCTACGCCCTCTACGCGCAGCGCCCGCACCGCGCGCGTCTGCTGCTCGTGACGCTGTGCCTGCTGCTCGGCCTGCTCAGCAAGGCCACGCTCGTCACGCTGCCGGGCGTGCTGCTGCTCCTCGATGTCTGGCCCCTCGGCCGCCTCGGCAACCTGGCGCCGGAGCCGCCGCGCGGGCGCGTCACGTTGCAACGCGCCGTGCTCGAGAAGCTCCCGATGTGCCTGCTCGCCGCGGCGATCGCCGGGCTCACGTGGTGGGTCCAGCGCGCGGCCGGCGCCTTCTCGCCGCTCGCGCGCCTCTCGCACGGCGCGCGCGTGCGCAATGCGCTCGAGTCCTACGTCCTCTACGCCGCGAAGAGCTTCTGGCCGAGCGACCTCGCCGTCTTCTATCCCCACGCTCTCGGCGCCTCGCCGATCTGGGCGAGCGTCGCGGCCGCGAGCTTGCTGGCTGGCGTTTGCGTCTGCGTGGCGCGTCTGGCGCGAGCGCGGCCGTATCTCGCCGTCGGCTGGCTCTGGTATCTCGGGATGCTGCTGCCCACGCTCGGACTCGTCCAGGTCGGTCTCCAGGCCCGCGCGGATCGCTACATGTACCTGCCGCTGATCGGGCTCGCGATCGCCGTCGCCTGGAGCGCTGGCGACCTGCTCGAACGCCTGCGCGCGCGGCGTCTCGCAACGCTCGCGGCAATCGCCGCGCTCACGGCGCTCTGGATCGTCACGTGGCTCCAGGTTCGCTACTGGCGGGATTCCTTCACGCTCTTCGAGCACGCGCTGGCCGTCACGGCGGAGAATGCCGTCGCGCATGTCCAGCTGGGAAGCGCCTACCTGGCGGCGGGCGATCCCAACACCGCAGAGAGTCACTTCGCGCAGGCGGCGGAGCTCGCTCCGGACTGGACACCGGCGCAGGTCGGCCTGGCCGACGCGCGTGCGGCGGGCGGCGACCTCGCGGGCGCGATCGCGATCTACGAGCGCGAGCTCGCGAGGCATCCGAACGAGCCGCTGGCTGCCGGGCGCTATGGCGTCGCGCTGCTGCGCGCGGGTCGCGCCGCGCAGGCGCGTGCCCCGCTCGAGCTCGCCGTCGCCGCCCGCGCGGACTCGGCGGCTCTGCACGCCGCGCTCGCGATCGCCTATCAGGAGCTCGGCCGCGCGCGCGATGCGATCGCGAGCAATCAGGCTGCGCTGCGGCTCGATCCGGGCGAGGCGCGCGCCGCGAACAATCTCGCGTGGCTGCTCGCCACCTCGCCCGATGCGTCAGCCGCGGAGCGGCAGGAGTCGATCGCGTGGGCCGAGCGCGCCGCAGGCAGCGCGGAGGATCCGTCGTTGCTCGACACCCTCGCGGCCGCCTACGCGGCGGCGGGTCGCTTCGACGCCGCCGTCGCCGCCGCCGCGCGCGCCGCCCACTCGGCCGAGGCGAGCGGCCAGCCGCAGCTCGCGCGCGAGATTCGCGAACGCGGCGCGCTGTATGCCGCGGGCCGCGCCTGGGTCGAGCCCTCCCGCAGCAGCCCAGCGGCCGGCGCGCAGCGCAGCGAAGCCGAGCAGAAGGTGCCGACTAGCCCCTGACGAACAGCAGGTGGTCGAGCGACAGGCTCCCCGGGCCGAGCAGTGCGAAGACGGCGCAGATCACCGCGAGATTGACCGTGTACTCCGCGCCGGGGGGATCGTTCGTGATCAGGTAGCCCGCGCCCCTGTGGCCGAGGCGCCCCGCGACCAGCATGGTAAACACCAGCAAGAGACACGCCGGGCGGGTGAAGAGCCCGAGCGCGAGCAGCACGCCGCCCACGAGCTCGGACGTCATGGCCATGCGCGCCTGCAGCGGCGCGAACGGCACGCCCAGGCTCTCGAGAAACTGGACGAAGCCCTGCATGTTGCCGGTGCCCACCAGCCCGAGCTTGCCGAGGCCGTGGATCACGAAGCACACGCCGATGATCGCGCGACCGAGCAAAAGCGCCAGGTTCGTGAGGCCGGGCGAAGTGAACACGAGCAAGCTGGCGAACGACTCCATGCAGGCCTCCCTGGCCGCCGCGAACGCGGCGCCGCGACCCACGTTCTACCATGCTCCCGCCCCGCGCGCCGGGTCCCGAGACGACGTGCGGCCGCGTGGGCCCGGAGGCAGCCGATGCAGAAGAGCGAGTTCTACCGCGACGCCCGCCGCGACCTCGCGGGGCCCTTATCCGGAGTGCGCGTGCTCGAGGCGACCACCACCTGGGCGGGTCCGATGTGCGGCTGTCTGCTGGCGGACTTCGGCGCCGACGTGATCAAGGTCGAGCACCCGGACGGCGAGATCGCACGCCGATCGCCGCCGCTGCTGCCCGGCACCGATCCGCCGGTTTCGTTCATGCACGCGACCGTCAACCGCAACAAACGCAGCCTCTCGCTCGACCTGCGCCGGCCGGAGGGGCTCGAGATCTTCCTCGCGCTCGCGCAGCGCAGCGACATCCTGATCGAGAATTTCCGGCCCGGGACGCTCGCGCGCTGGGGCGCGGGCTACGAAGCGGTGCGGCGGCTGCGGCCGGACATCGTCTACGTCTCGATCAGCGGCTTCGGGCAGTGGGGTCCGCTCGCCGAGCGCGTCGGCTACGACCCGCTCGCGCAGGCCGCGAGCGGCTTCCTTTCCCTCAACGGCAGCCCCGACGGCGAGCCGGTCAAGGCGCCGACGTTCCTGGCCGACGATCTCGCCGGCCTGCACGCAGCGTTTGCGGCCCTCGCCGCGCTGCGGCACCGCGACAGGACCGGCGAAGGCCAGCAGATCGACGTGGCGCTGCTCGACGCCATGCTCTTCCAATCGACCGGCTATCTCACGCTCGGGGCGCTCGGGGTCGAGCTGCCGCGGCTGGGAAACGAGTTCCGGATCGCCGCGCCCGCCAACACCTACGCCTGTAGTGACGGCCGCATCCTGACCGGGGTGCTGCTCGATGCGCACTGGGCCCGCATGGCGCAGGTGATCGGCCGCCCCGAGCTCGCGAACGACCCCGCGTACGCGAACGCTCCCGCCCGCATCGCGCGCCGGCGCGAGGTCGACCAGCTCGTCGCCGACTGGGCGCGCGCGCGCAGCGTCGACGCGGCCCTCGCCGAGCTCGTCGCCGCCGACCTGCCCGCCGTGAAGGTGCAGACCTACGCCGAGGCGGCCCGCGACCCTGCGGTGCTCGCGCGCGACATGCTGCAGACGCCGAGCGGCCCGGCGGGCAGCGCCGTTCCCGTCACGGGTCCGGCGGCGAAGCTCTCGCGCACACCGCTGCGCGTGCGCAGCGCTGCTCCGGCGCTCGGCGCGCACGAAGACGAGATCCTCGACGAGCTCGGCATCGCGCCCGAGCGGCGCCGGCGTCTGCGCGAGCAGGGAATCCTCTAACGCGCGGCGTCGGGCCCGGTTTGCGCGCGCGCGTCGAGCAGCCGCTCGAGCTCTTCGCGCGGCAGCACGCGCTGTTCGAGGCAGACCTCGCGCACCGTCTTGCCCGTCTCGGCGCAGCGCTTCGCGATGCGCGCAGCGGCGTCGTAGCCGATGGCCGGAACCAGCGCCGTCACCAGCGCGAGGCTGCCTTCGACGAGCGCGCTCGCGCGTTCGCGCTCGATCTCCATGCCCTCGAGGCAGCGCTCGACGAAGAGATTCGAGACGTTCGCGAGCAATCGGATCGACTCGAGCAGGTTGCGCGCGATGAGCGGCAGAAAGGCGTTGAGCTCGAGCTGGCCCGAGAGCCCCGCCACCGCGATCGCCGCGTCGTGTCCGATCACCTGCGCCGCCACCTGCGTCACTGCTTCGCAGATCACCGGGTTCACCTTGCCCGGCATGATCGACGAGCCCGGCTGGAGCACGGGGAGGCGCAGCTCGCCGAGCCCGCAGCGCGGCCCCGACGCGAGCAGGCGCACGTCGCTCGCGATCTTGAACAGCGACACGGCGAGCGTGCGCAGCGCGCCGCTCGCCTCGACGGCCGCGTCGCGCGCTGCCTGCGCTTCGAAGTGATCGCGCGCCTCGCGGAACGCCAGACCCGTGGCCTGCGAGAGGTGGGCGATGGCGCGCTGCGGGAAGCCCGCCGGCCGGTTGAGTCCCGTGCCGACGGCCGTGCCGCCGAGCGCGAGCTCGACGAGGGCCTCGCTCGCCGCCCGGATGCGCGCGCTGCCAAGTTCAATCTGGCGCGCCCAGCCTCCGAGCTCCTGCGAGAAGCGCAATGGCGTCGCGTCCATCAGATGGGTGCGACCGATCTTCACCACGTCGTCGCAGGCCAGGGCCTTGCGCACGAGACACGCGTGCAATCGCTCGAGCGCCGGCAGCAGCTCCTCGTGGAGGGCGAGCCGCGCCGCCACGTGGAGCGCCGTCGGCATCACGTCGTTCGACGACTGCGAGCGGTTCACGTGATCGTTCGGGTGCACTGGGCCCAGGCCCGGCCCGAGTCGCTGCTCGGCGAGGCGTGCGATCACCTCGTTCGCGTTCATGTTCGTCGAGGTCCCCGAGCCGGTCTGGAACACGTCGACGACGAACTGCGCATCGAGCCGCCCGTCGGCCACCTCGCGCGCCGCCTGCTCGATGGCGCGCGCGCGCGGCTCGTCGAGCGCGCCGAGCTCGCGATTCGCCGCGGCCGCCGCGGCCTTGACGAGCGCAAGCGCATGGATCAGGCGCAGCGGCATGCGCTCGCCGCTCACGGGAAAATTCTCGATCGCGCGCTGGGTCGAGGCTCCCCACAAGGCGGAAGCGGGCACCTCGACCTCGCCCAGCGAATCGCGCTCCCTGCGCAAGTCCTCGCGGCTGGCCGCCATGCCCCACCTCCCGCGACCGCTCGGATGCGATGCCGCCCCCATGATGCTGCGGAACCGGCGGCGCGGCGAGCGAGCGGGCGATTGACCGCGGCCGGGCCGTCGGTAAAGATCGGCTCCTACGCTGCGACCCGGAAACCCGCAGGAGGAGCCCCCATGGCCGAGCTCAAAGGCACGAAGACCCACAAGAATCTGAAGGACGCGTTCGCTGGCGAATCCCAGGCGAACCGGCGCTATCTCTACTTCGCGCGCCAGGCCGACATCGAGGGCTACCCGGACGTCGGCGGCCTGTTCCGCGACACGGCCGAGGCCGAGACCGGACACGCGCACGGGCATCTGGACTTCCTGAAGGCCGCCGGCGACCCGGCGACCGACAAGCCGATCGGCTCGACCGACAAGAACCTGAAAGCGGCGGTCGCCGGGGAGACCTACGAGTACACCGAGATGTACCCGGGCATGGCGCGCGCCGCACGCGACGAGAAGTTCGACGCGATCGCCGAGTGGTTCGAGACGCTCGCGAAGGCGGAGAGGTCGCACGCCGGCCGCTTCCAGAAGGCGCTCGACGGCCTCGAGAAGCTCTAGCTGAAGGTCGGGCCTCCCGAGCACGCGTCGTCCGCCCTGGGCTGGGAAGACCCGGCCTGGGCGGACCCCGCGAGCGTCGAGCGCGAGCTCCGGCGCGTGGGCGAGATCTGCCACCAGTGCCGGCGCTGCCTGCCGCTGTGCCCGCGTTCCCGAAGCTCTTCGAGCTGGTCGACGCCAGCGATCGCGAGATCGAAGGCGTCGCGATGTCCGGCTTCGACGCGGTGAACGAGCTCTGTTACCACTGCAAGCTCTGTTACAACCACTGCCCCTACACACCGCCGCACGCGTGGGACGTCGATTTCCCGCAGCTGATGCGACGCCACCAGCTGCTGCGCGCCGAGCGCGACGGCATCCCGCTCGCGCGCCGGCTCACGACCCAGACGGACCTGGATCGGACGCGTCGGATCGCTCGTGCCGGCGCTCATGAATTTCGCCAATCGCAACCGCGCGTCGCGGGTGGTGATGGAGAAGACGCTCGGCATCCACCGCGACTGGGTGCAGCCGTCCTACGCCTTCGAGACGGTCGAGCGCTGGTTCCGCAAGCGCGGGCCGCGGCGTCGACGGGCGCGACGGGCCGCGCGGTGCTCTTCACCACCTGCTCGGTGAACTACAGCGATCCCGCGACCGGACGCGCCGCCGTCGAGGTGCTGGAGCACAGCGGCGTGCGCGTCGAGCTCTGCTACGAACGCTGCTGCGGCATGCCGTACACCGACACGGGAGATCTCGCCTCTGCGCGCGAGAATGCCGAGCGCAACGTCGCCGATCTGCTGCCGCACGTCGAAGCCGGCGCGACGATCGTCTGCCCCGGGCCTTCCTGCTCGTTGATGCTCAAGAGCGAGTACCCGAAGCTGCTCGGCAGCGAAGCCGCGCGGCGCGTCGCGGCGGCGACGCGGGACCTGATGGAGCACCTCTACGAGCTGGCGCGCGCCAAGCAGCTGGCGCGTGATTTCCGCAACCCGCTCGGCCGCGTCGCCTATCACGCGCCCTGCCACCTGCGCGCCCAGAGCATCGGTTCTCGCGCGCGCGATCTGCTCGCGCTGGCCGGCGCGGAAGTGACGCTGATCGACGCGTGCTCGGGCGTCGACGGCACCTGGGGCATGCAAGCGCGCTTCCACGACGCTTCGCTGAAGGTCGCGGCGACCCTGCTGCGCCGGATCCAAGAGGAGCGCCCCGACCACGTCGCCACGGATTGTCCGCTCTCCGCCCTGCGCATCGAGGAAGGCACCGGCCGCAAGCCCGTCCACCCGATCGTGCTGCTGCGCCACGCCTACGGCAGCTTCGTGTGAGACCGCTGCGCCGGTTCGAGATCGTTCCGCTCGATCGCTATGGCGCGCTGCGCGACGCCTACCGCGAGCGGGTGATCGCCTACAAGCGCACGCGGCGGGTCGCGCTCGGGGAGCACGCGACGCTCTTGTTCGAGGATCGCGAGACGTTGCGCTTCCAGGTGCAGGAGATGCTCTGGGTCGAGCGGATCAGCGAGCCGGCGAAGGTCCAGGCGGAGCTCGACGTCTACAACGAGCTGATGCCTGGCGAGGCGGAGCTCTCGGCGACGCTGTTCCTCGAGATCACCGAGGCCTCCGAGATCCGCCCGACGCTCGAGCGCCTGGTGGGAATCGATCGCGCGCTCGTGCTCGTGCTCGGGGAAGAGCCGGGCGCGGCGCGGGTGCCGGCGCGCTTCGATCCCCGCCAGCTCGAGGCCGGGCGCATCTCCGCCGTGCAGTACCTGCGCTTCCCGCTCGCTGCGAGCGAGCGCGGGCGCTTCGTCGACGCGGGCGTGCGCGCGCGCTTGCGCTCCGAGCACCCGAGCTACCGCCGGGAGGAGGAGATTCCCCCCGCGGTGCGCGCAGCCCTGATCGCCTCGCTCGAGCGCGAGCCCGAGCCGCTCTTGCAGCCGCAGGACACGCCGCACGCAAAGCGCGGCGACCTCGCGTAGCCATGCGCCGCGAGCGGCTCGAGGTCCGTTCCGACCTGCTCATCCCGGACAGCGAGCTCGTCGAGCAGGCGAGCCGCGCGAGCGGACCCGGCGGGCAGAAGGTGAACAAGACGAGCTCGCGCGTGACGCTGCGCTGGAGCATCGCGACGTCCGAGGCGCTCTCGGAGCGCCAACGCGCGCGTCTGCTCGCGCGTCTAGCCGCGCGCCTCACGCGCGAAGGGGAGCTCGTCCTGCACGCGCAGAGCTCGCGCAGCCAGGCGCGCAACCGCGAGCACGCGCGGGCCCGCCTCGTCGAGCTGGTGCGCGGCGCGCTCGCCGAGCGGACTCCACGCCGCCCAACCGCCCCGACCCGGGGATCGCGCGAGCGCGCCCGGGCGGCCAAGCGATCGCGCAGCGCAAAGAAACGCGCGCGAACGCGCGTGCGGCTCGACGAGACCTGACGCCCGGACGCAATCCCCCCCGCGCCGCGAACCAAAGGCCGATTCGCTCGTCATGCAAGCGGGCGCCAGCCCGCGCGCAGCGAGCCGCAGGCGAGCGAAGTAAGAGAGCTAGACCGCGGCGAGCCGCTCGCGCGTGGACACCTCCCGCTCCACCTTGCCCCCCTGGATCCGGTAGACGCGGTCGGCGAATTGCGTGAGCGCCGGCTGATGCGAGATGGCGACCACGGCCGTGTGCTCGCCCAGCCGCGCCACCGTCTGCCAGATCGCCGCCTCGTTCTCCGCATCGAGCGCCGCCGTCGCCTCGTCGAGCACCAGCAGCCGCGGCCGGTGCACGATGGCGCGCGCGATCGCGATGCGCTGGCGCTGTCCCCCCGAGAGCAGCATGCCGCGCTCGCCGACGGAAGCATCGAGCCCCTCGGGCAGCGCGTTCACGAACTCGAGGGCCCCGGCGTCGCGCAGCGCGGACACGACGTCCGCTTCGGAGAGCTCGGGATCGCCGAGGCTCACGTTGAGCCGCACGCTGTCGTGGAGCAGGAACAGCTCCTGCGGCACGTAGCCGATCATGGCGCGCCAGCGCTCGAGATCGAGCTCTTCGAGCGGCACGCCGTCGATGCGAACCGTTCCGGTGTCGGGGCGCACGAGCCCCGTGAGCAGATCGACGATCGTCGTCTTGCCGGCGCCGGAGGGGCCCAGGATCGCGGTGATCCCCGTGGCGGAGACCTCGAGCGACGCGCTCTCCATCACCACCTGCCCGCCGCGGCTGACGCAGACGTCATCGAGAGACACGCCCTGCGTGAGCGTCGGGATCGCGGTGCCGGTCGAGACCTCGCGCTCCTCGGTCGCGTGCTCGATGCGTTCGACGAGCGATGCGAGGGCGCTCTCTTCGGCGACCAGGGTCTGGGCCTTGCGCTGCGCCTTGTTCAGGTTGTCGAGGGTCTTGAAGCACAGGAACAGCAGCACGAAGGCGCTCTGGATCGGTACGGCCGTGGTGTTCACCCACACGATCATGCCGATCAAGAGCAGCGTCCCGACGATCGGCTCCTGCAGCGCGAGCACCGCCTCCTCGGCGAAGATGCGCATGCGCATCGCCTTGTGCAGGCGCCGCGTGTCCAGCTCGAGGATCGGGGCCACCAGCCGCTCGCGGCCCATCGCCTTGAGCAGCTTCACGCCCTGCAGCACGTCGGTGAGGCGCGTCAATAGCGAGCGCAGCGACTGCGTCTGGCGCCGTCCCGCCTGTCCCGACATCCGCACGAGAGCGCTGAGCACGAGCAGTGTCGCGACACCGGCGAGCGCGGCGAAGAGGGTCGCCTGCCAGGAGACGGCCAGCGCGAGCCCGGTGTAGAGGAACGTCTGCACGACGAACGCCGAGATCTGCGCGAGGTGGTGGAAGGCGATCGAGGCGCGGTCCGCCTCGCTCGACATCGCCGTCGCGACCGCGCCGACCGGCTGGCGCGTGTAGTAGAGCCAGCGCGACGCGAGCAGCGCGCGCAGGAGATCGAGACGCAGATCGGTGGCGGCCCAGGCGACCGTGTAGCCGACCTGCCGCTTCGAGAGCAGCATCAGCCCGCCCTTGAGCCAGAGGGCGCCGGCCACGAGGGCGAACAGGGGGCCGAGCTGCGGCTCGATCCCGACCCGGTGCAGCGCCGACACGACCGTCGCTTCGAAGCCCGAGGGCGTATGCGGAGCCGAGCCGGACCGCTGGAAGGCAATCCCCAGCACGGGAACCAGCGTGGAGAGCCCCACACCCTCGGCCGCCGCCGCCAGCAGCAGACAGCCGAGCATCATCACCGTGTGCCACGGGTACGTCTTCAAGAAGAAGCGGAGCACACGCATCGTGTATTCGCCCGGGGGGGGTGGGGATCGGCACGGGCCGCTTCAAGCGCCTGCCGCGCGCCCTGGGGATGGCGGGCGCAGCATAGCCGATGGGGTGCCCGCAAAGGCCGCCAGGTACGCATCGGCTGGCCTGGGTCCGGCGGAGAGCCTGAGGCTCTGAATAGCTCTTTTCGGATCCTTAGCCTGATCTCGACTCTGATTTCCGCCTCTAGGTGGCCTTAGTTTCGGAGCAGATTCTTGCTATGAGCCTGTTTCATCGAGAAATTACGCTGTTTTAGAAGTCGATATCGTCCATCTGCCTCATTTTCAGACTTTTACCCCCTACTTTCACTGGCGCGGCCTCCCGATCGGTATAGACTGGGGGGACAGCGCCGGGTTCCGACCCCCGGGCGGGGAGCAGAAATGGCTGAGCCGAAACGGACGAATGGAGCTGCGAACGACCGCGTGCCGACCGGCGGCGAGAAGCTGGTCCAGTGCCTCGAACGCGAGGGCGTCGAGTACATCTTCGGGCTCTCCGGCGGCGCCGCGATGCCGATCTTCGACGCGCTCGTCGACTCGAAGATCAAGCTGATCCTGGTCCGCCACGAGCAGGGCGCGACGCACATGGCCGACGGCTACGCGCGCTCGACCGGCAAGCCGGGCGTCGTGCTCGTGACCTCGGGACCCGGCGCGACGAACACCGTGACCGGCCTGCTCACGGCGCTGATGGACTCCGCGCCGATGATCGTGATCAGCGGCCAGACGATCTCGCCGATGCTCGGCAAGGACGCCTTCCAGGAGGCCGACGTCACCGGGCATCACCTATCCCGGTGGTGAAGCACTCCTACCTCGTGAAGAGCGCGGCCGACATCCCGCGCATCGTGCGCGAGGCGTTCCACGTCGCGACGACCGGGCCGCCCCGGCCCGGTGCTGATCGACCTGCCGAAGGACATCGGGCAGGGCCCGTGCCCGGCCCCGTTCACGGACCAGGTCGACCTGCCCGGCTACACCGTGCCGGGTCGCGGCGACCCGGACGCGCATCGCCGAGGCCGCTCGCCTGCTGCGCGAAGCGCGCCGGCCGGTGCTCTACGTCGGGCACGGCGCGGTGATCTCCGACGCCGGCAAGGCGATCACCGCGCTCGCCGAGAAGCTGCGCGCGCCGGTGGTGAACACGCTGCTCGGCAAGGGCGCCGTCGACGAGACGCACCCGCTGCACCTCGGCATGCTCGGCATGCACGGCACGGCCTACGCGAACAAGGCCGTGGTCGACTGCGACCTGATCATGGCGATCGGCGGCGCGCTGGGACGACCGCATCACGGGCCGCGTCTCCGACTTCTGCCGCGACGCCGTCAAGATCCACATCGACATCGACGCCGCCGAGTTCGACAAGATCATCCGGCCCGACGTGGCGATCCACGGCGACGCGCGGCTCGTGATCGAGGACCTGATTCCGCTGGTCGAGATGGCCGACACCGCCGAGTGGCTGAAGCAGTGCGCCGCTGGCGCAAGCAGTATCCGCTCAAGTACCCGAAGCAGGGAGGCCTGCGCGCGCAGCACGTGCTCGACCGCCTGGACGCGCTCACGCAGGGCGACGCGATCCTCACCACCGACGTGGGCCAGCACCAGATGTGGGCCGCGCAGTTCTGCCGCTCGCGCAGCAACCGGCACTGGCTCTCGAGCGGCGGCGCCGGGACCATGGGCTTCGGCTTGCCCGCCGCGATCGGCGCGCAGTTCGCGCAATCCCGGCAAGAAGGTCTGGGCGATCGTCGGCGACGGCGGCTTCCAGATGACCTGCAGCGAGCTCGCCACGGCGCAGATCCACAAGCTCCCGGTGAAGTGCCTGATCATCAACAACAACTACCTGGGCATGATCCGCCAGTGGCAGGAGATGTTCTACGACAACCGGCTCTCCGGGCGCCGATCTCGAGGGCAACCCGGACTTCGTGAAGCTGGCGCAGGCCTACGGCGTGAAGGCGCTGGCGCATCCGGCGGCCCGCCGACGTCGACCGCATCCTCGCCCAGGCGCACGCCTACGACGCCGGACCGTGCGTGGTGGTGGCGGAGGTCGTGAAGGAGGACAACGTCTTCCCGATGATCCCCGCCGGCGCCGCGCTCTCCGAGATGCTGATCGAGAAGCCCAAGCACCGGCTCGAGAAGCCGACCGGAAGCACCTGAGGCCGAAGACCCATGAGCGCAGCAGCCACCGCGATCGCACCCCCCGCCCCCGCGTTCCACACGATCTCGCTGTTCGTGAACAACAAGCCCGGCGTGCTGGTGCGCGTCTCGCTGGTGTTCTCGCGGCGCGGCTTCAACATCGAGAGCCTCGTCGTGAGCCCGGCCGCCGAGGGGCGCTTCTCGCGCATGACGATCACCTGCTCGGGCGACCGCCGAAGACCTCGAGCAGATCATCAAGCAGCTCGCAGAAGCTGGTCGACGTGGTGCACGCGATCGACCACACGGGCGACGTCGCTACGAGGTCGAGATCGCGCTCGTGAAGCTCGACTGCGCCGCTCGACGAGCGCACGCAGATCCTGCAGATCGCCGAGCACTACACGGCGCAGCGTCGTCGACTACGGCAGCGATTCGCTGATGCTGCAGGTGCACGGGCTCGAGCGAGAAGCTCGACGCCTTCATCGACCTGCTGCGCCCGTTCGAGCTCACCGACCTGGTGCGCTCCGGCAAGATCCTGATGGCGCGGGGCAAGCGCGTCACCTGAGCCCGCCCGCGGCGCCGGCTAGCTCTCGGCGGGCTGGGCCATCCGGCTGTGGTGGCGGCCGTAGCTGAAGTAGATCACGAGACCGACCCCCAGCCACACCACGAAGCGCAGCCAGGTCACGCCCGGCAGGCTCGCCATCAGGTAGCCGCAGGCGACGATCGCGAGCACCGGAACGACGGGCACCCACGGGCAGCGGAACGGTCGCCGCAGGTCCGGCTGGAGCCGGCGCAGCACCAATACGCCGGCCGAGACGAGCACGAACGCGAAGAGCGTCCCGATGCTCACGAGCTCGACCAGCACCGTGAGCGGCGTCAGCCCCGACAGCACGGCCACGATCAGGCCCACGATGATGGTCGAGATGTGCGGCGTGCGAAAGCGCGGATGGATCCGCCCGAAGAGCTTCGGCATCAGCCCATCGCGCGACATCGCGAGAAAGATCCGAGACTGCCCGAGCAGCAGCACCAGCAGGACGCTGGTGAGCCCCACGATCGCGCCGATCGAGATCAGGCCGGCCGCAAAGCCGAGGCCGACGTCGTGGAAGGCGCTCGCGAGCGGCGCGGTCCGATCGATCTGGGCGAGCGGCACCATCCCCGTCACGATCGCCGACACGGCGAGATAGAGCAGCGTGCAGATCGCCAGCGAGCCGAGGATGCCGATCGGCATGTCGCGCTCGGGGTTGCGCGACTCCTCGGCGGCGGTCGTGACGCAATCGAAGCCGATGTAGGAGAAGAACACGATCGCGCCGCCCGCCATCACGCCGTTCCAGCCGTAGGGCGCGAAGGGGTGCCAGTTCGCGGAATTCACGTGGGAGAAGCCGGCCACGATCACGAACACGATCACGGCCAGCTTGAGCGCGACGATCACCGCGTTCGCGCGCGCGCTCTCGCGGATGCCGATCACGAGCAGCGTCGAAACCGCCAGGATCACGAGCAGCGCAGGAAGATTCACCAGCGCGCCCTCGGCGGTGCCTGGCGCGTGCGAGATCGCGTCCGGGAGGTCGATTCCCAGCGTGTGGAGGATCACGCGGAAATAGCCGGACCAGCCGCTCGCCACGGCCGACGCGGCGACGGCGTACTCGAGGATCAGGTCCCAGCCGATGATCCAGGCGATGATCTCACCGAGCGTCGCGTAGGCGTAGCTGTAGGCGCTGCCCGAGATCGGAATCAGCGTCGCGAATTCGGCGTAGCAGAGGCCCGCGAGCGCGCACGCGACGCCGGCAACCGCGAAGGACGCGACCACGGCGGGCCCGGCGTGATCTACGGCGGCGACGCCCGTCAGCACGAAGATTCCCGTCCCGATGATCCCGCCGATGCCGAGCATCACGAGGTCGATCGGGCCGAGCGCGCGCTTGAGGGCGTGCCCTCCCGCGCGCCCCTCGGCCTCCGCGAAGAATCGCTCGAGCGGCTTGCGCTGCAGCAACCGACTGGACATCGGCTCCCCCCTTTCGATGCAACCGGCAGGCGCCGGCTGGGCTCACGCGGGGGGATGCGCGCCGGGCGGACAGTAGCAGCCCTCGCGCCGCCATGCGGCCCGCGCCCCCCGGCGCGCGAGCCGCGAGGCAGTTGGCGCGCCAGCCCCTAGAATCCCGCGACCCCAGGGGCAAGACCGGGGAGCCGCCGCAGGAGTCGAGGCGCCCGATGCTTTCGCCGCACCAGCTCTTCGCGCTCACGGCAGGCGTGCTCCTCAGCGCAGGGCTCGTCTTCTGCGCCTTGCGGCCGCAGGCCGTGGTGGCGCATTCGCGTCTCATCCTCGCCGTGGTCGCGCTGCTGACCGCCGCCTCCCTCTATGCGCTCGTGCGTCTCGATCCGCCGGGCCTGCGCCTCACGATCGACCCTTCGACCGAGCCGATGCTGCCCGCGCACGATCCCGCGAAGGACGTATACCGCTCCGCTGTCCGCGACTTCGGCGACGACGAGGTCTACGTGATCGCGATGGAGACGAACGACGTCTTCACCACCGAGAACCTGGCGTCGCTGCGCCGCGTGAGCGATCGCATCACGAAGCTCCCGGACGTGCGCGACGTGAAGAGCCTCACACACGTGACCTCCTTCCGCTGGGTGCCCGAGGACGAATGGATCGAGATCCGCCCCCTGATCGAGGAGATCCCCGCCGATCCCGAGGCGCTCGCCGCGCTGCGAGCGCGCACCATCAGCGATCCCCTCTTCCGGCGCACGCTGGTCTCCGAGGACGGCCGCACCGCCGCCCTCAACGTCTCGTTCCGCAAGCTGTCCGACCGCGAGTTCATCGCCGCCGACCTCGACGGCAAGATCCAACGCATCCTCTACGAGGAGACGCGGCCCGGGCTCCGCTTCCACGTGGCCGGCCGCCCGCACGTGAAATCGCTCGTCTACCACTCGATGATGCGCGACCTCGCACTGCTGATGCCGCTGGCTGTCGGCGCCATCGCCCTCGTCCTGGCGCTCTGCCTCGGGTCGTGGCAGTCGGTGGTGCTGCCGATGGCCACGGTGCTGCTCTCCACCATGTGGACGTTCGGCGCGATCGCGCTGCTCGAGCAGCCGCTCACGATCCTGACGGTGATCCTCGCGCCCAACCTGATCGCAATCGGCAGCGTCTACGGCGTCCACCTGCTCGCGCGTTTCGAGGAAGACGCCCTCTCGTCGCCGGATGCGCCGACCGCCGCCGTGCGCTGCCTCGAGCACATCACGACACCCGTCCTGATCTCGGGGCTCACGACGGTGATCGGCTTCGGGTCCTGGCTCGTGACGGACGTTCCCGCGGTCTTCGCGCTCGGCGCCTACTCGATCCTCGGCGTCGCCCTGGTGACGCTGCTCTCGCTCACGGGACTGCCGGCGATCCTCGCCTTGCTGCCGTTGCCGGCGCCGCCGCTGCGGCCGGGCGCGTTCCGGCGCGTGAGCGGCCGCATCCAGTCGGTGTTCACCGCCATCCTCACCTTCTTCAATCGCTTCGCCATCCGCCATTCCGGCCCGGTGATCGTCGCCTGGACGCTGCTCTCCCTCGTCGCCGCCTGCTTCGTGCCGCTCGTGCGGGTCGATACCGACTATCTCACCTTCTTCGACAAGCGCTCGCAGGTGCGCCGCGATTTCGAGGCCGTGAATCGCCTGCTCGCCGGCGCGGTCCCGATCTACGTCGTGATCGATGGCGGCAAGCCCGGCGCCCTGCGCGACCCGGAGGCGTTGCGGGCGATCGAGCGCCTCGAGAACACGGTCGAGAAGATCCCGGGGGTCACCCACGCGGCGTCGATCGTCGACCTGCTGCGCATGCTCAACAGCGCGGTCGAGGCCGGCGACCCCGCGCAGCAGCGCATTCCAGACACACGCGGAGGTGTCGCCGAGCTGCTCCAGCTGATTCCCAAGGGCGACGTACAACGCCTGCTCACCACGGACGACGAGCGCGCGAACCTGGTGGTGCGAACGGGGACGGTGGGCTCGCAAGAAGTCCTCGCGCTCACGGACGCGCTCGAGCACGGCATCAAGGAAGGCGCGCTGCCGAAGCCGCTGACGGCCAGCGTCACGGGCAATGCCATCCTGCTCTCGCGCAGCGCCGACGGCATCGCGGGCGGTCAGCTGTCGTCCGTCTGCCTGGCGTCCGGGTCGATCTTCCTGCTGGTCCTCGCGGGCCTGCGCTCGATCCCGCTGGCGGTGATCGCGATGATTCCGAACGTGCTTCCGGTGCTCTACTTCTTCGCCGTGCTCGGCTCCGGCGTCGCCCCGCTCTCGCTGCCGACCAGCCTGATCGCGAGCGTCGCGCTCGGGATCTCGATCGACGATACCGTGCACTACATCGTGCGCTACCGCGCGGAGCGCATGGCCGGCCGTTCGCCCGAGCTCGCGTCGCAGCGCGCGGGCGCCGCCACGGGGACGGCGATCATCACCGCCTGCGCCATGCTGGTCGCCGGCTACGCGATCATCGCCGTGTCGGGCTTCGCCACGCTGCGCCAGTTCGGCCTGCTCTCGGCCGCCACGATGCTGATGTGCCTCTCCACCGACCTGATCCTGCTGCCCGCGCTGCTGCTGCGCTGGAGGGTGTGAAGAGACGCCGGCCCGCCGGCTACGCCGGCCGCAGCGCCACGATCCCCGCCACGAGCAGCGCGATCCCGACGACCTTCTGCGCCGTCACCGCCTCCTGGAAGAAGTAGATCGCGCCGAGCGTGGTGACGATCAGCATGGCGGTGTCGACGATCGGAATCGAGATCGACGCCTCGAGCGGACTGTTGGCGAGCCGGTTGAAGGCGACCAGCCCGGTTCCCATCAAGAATCCGGCGATGCCCAGCTTGGCGAGCGCGCTGGTCGACGGCCGGGCGCCCCCCTCCCAGAACACGGAGAGCACGATCGGAACCAGGCCGGCGAACGTGAGGATGAGCGCGCCGAGGGCGCCACCGTAGCCCGACGAGCGCGCCACCAGCGGATAGCCACCCCAGCAGATCGCGACGAGCGCGATGCAGACGATCTCGAGGGTCATCGCGCTTCCCCCTTTGGCGTCTAGTGCGAAGCCGGCGCCGGCGCGATCGGAAGCGAGCCGCTCCCGTCCGCCTTCAGGACCCGCAGCTCACCCAGCCCGAGCGCGCGGATCCCCGGCTCGATCACGGCGCGATCGCCCACCACGAGCCAGACCAGCCGCTGCGGCGCGACGACCGCCTTGCCGGCGGCGGTGACCTGCGGGAGGTCGAGCGCCCGCACGCGTCCGGCGTAGGTCGTCCAGTAGTCGTCCGGCAGCCCGAAGCGCACCAGCTCGCCCACGTCCTGCGCCACGGCCTCGGCCGTCTCCCAGCGCCCGGGAAGCGTGAGCGTCGCCTGGTCCTGCGTGCTGGCGAGCTCGTCCGCAGTCGGCGGGCGCCGACCCAGCACCTCCGCGATCTCGCGTTTGATCTCCCCCATGGCCTGCGCCGTGCGATCGGTCTGGACTGGAGCGTACACAATGAAGGGTCGCTCGCCGCGGGTGTCGATCAGCGCGCTGTAGGCGCCGTAGGTCCAGTGCCGCTTCTCGCGCAGATTCATGTTGATGCGCCCCGAGAAGCTGCCGCCCAGCAGCTGGTTGAAGGCGTCGAGCGCCACGTCGCGGGGATCACTCTTCGGGGGCGCGAGATCCCCGGCCACGATCAGCGACTGCTGCGCGCCCGGGCGATCGATCAGGTAGACGATCGGCGCTGCGGCCGGCGCACCCGGCCCGAGCGTCTTCTCCGGCGCCGCACCCGCAGACTCGCCCGGCTGCCACTTCCGGAACAGCGCCTCGAGCCTGGGCGCGATCTCGGCGAGCGTCGTGTCGCCGGCCACGACGAGCGTCGCGCGATCGGGACGAAACCAGGTGCGGTGAAAGCTCGCGAGATCCTCGCGCGAGAGGCGCGCGACCGTCTCCGGCGTCCCCGAGCCCGTGAGCGAGCGACCGTAGGGATGCCCCGCGCCGTAGAGCAGACGCGGGAACAGGCGCAGGGCGAGCTGGAGCGGGGTCTTCTCTTCCTGCTCGATCGCAGCCAGCTGCTGCTTGCGGCGCCGCTCGACGTCCTCGGGCGCGAATGCCGGGTGCTGGATCACGTCGGCGAAGATCGCGAGCGAGGCGTCGAGGTTCTCGCGCAGCGCGGAGAGCTCGACGATCGAGAGATCGAGATTCGAGCGCGTCTGGAGCTCGGCGCCGAGCAGCGCGAGCTGCTCGGCGATCTCGAGGCCGCTGCGATCCTGCGTGCCTTCCGGGAGCAATGCGAGCGCCAGCTTCGCGAGCCCCGCGCTTTCGTCGCGATCCGCCGCATAGCCGGCGTCGACGAGCAGCTCGAAACGCACGAGCGGCACGTCGTGGCGCTCCACCACGATCAGCTCGAGCCCACTCTGCAGGCGCGTGCGCGCGAGCTCCGGAAACCGCGCGGCAGGTGGCGCGCCCGCGGAGGGAAGCTTGCTGCGATCGGCGCCGTTCCCACTCGCATGCCGCTCGGGAACCGGGCGCACCTCGATCACGGTCGAGCCCGCGTCGAGCCAGCGGCGCGCCGCATCGCGAACCTCGCTCGGGGTCGCGGCCTGGCGGCGCTCGAGGCTGATCTTGTACGCATCCGGGCTCCCGCCCAGCACCTCGCTCTCGGCGAGCACGTCCGACTTGCCGCCGAAGCCCCCGACCTTCTCGATGCCGCGCAAGAAGCTGGCGCGCTCCTCCGCCTTCACGCGCTTCAGCTCCTCGCGCGTGGGGCCGTCCGCGACAAAGCGGGCGACCTCCTCGTCGAGCGCCCGCTCGAGCGTGGCGAGATCCTGGCCCGGCTGCGCCGTCACCTCGACGACGAAGAGCCCGCCGATCTCCTGCAGCAACGCATACGCCTCGACCTCGGTCGCGATCTGCTCGTCGCGCACGAGCCGCCGGTTCAGGCGCGAGGTCTTGCCGGCCCCGAGCACGGACGCCGCCAGCGTGAGGCGCTCGCCGTCGAGCGAAGCGTAGGGCGGCACGTTCCAGGCCTTGACCAGGCGCGCCTGGGGAACGTGCTCCTCGAGCACCACGCGCTGCGTGGAGGTGCGCTTCGCGACCCACGGCCCCGGACGCGCGAGCGGCGGCCCGGGTGGAATGTCGCCGAAGTACTTCTTCACCTTCTCGAGGACGACGCTCGCATCGACGTCGCCCGCGACCACGACCACCGCGTTCGCGGCGCCGTACCAGCTGCGGAACCACGTGCGCACGTCGTCGAGCGTCGCTGCGTCGAGATCCTCCATCGACCCGATCGGCGCCCACGAATACGGGTGCCCGGCCGGATAGGCGCTTTCGAAGAGCACGCGGAAGACGTTGCCGTACGGCTGGTCTTCGCCCTGGCGCTTCTCGTTCTTGACCACGCCGCGCTGCTCGTCGAGGCGCGCCTGGTCGATCACGCCGAGCAGGTGTCCCATGCGGTCGGACTCCATCCAGAGCGCCACGTCGAGCGCGGAGCTCGGCACGTTCTGGAAGTAGTTCGTGCGGTCGAAGTCCGTCGTTCCGTTGATCTCCGTCGCGCCCACGCGATCGAAGACCTTGAAATACTCGTCGTTCGAGTGCTCGCTGCCCTGGAACATCAGGTGCTCGAACAGGTGCGCGAAGCCAGTCTTCCCGGGACGCTCGTTCTTCGAGCCGACGTGGTACCAGACGTTGACGGCGACGATCGGCGCCTTGTGGTCCTCGTGCACGATCAGCGTGAGCCCGTTGTCGAGGACGAAGCGCTGATACGGGATCGGATCGGGCGCGCTCGGCTTGGCGGCCGCGGCGTTCATGGCCACAGCGGCGACGAGGAGTGCGCAGATCTGATCACGAATTCTCATCGAAGCGAGAGCCCCCGCGGCCGCTGAGGCTGGCACAGGCGCGCGCGAGGTACAACGCTCGAATCCGAGCACCGCGGCGTGGATGTCGCGTATTCTCCAACGCGTGCGGTCGTCTCGCGGTGCCCCAGATTGGAAGCCACAGCGCGACGTCGCCGTTTCAGGAGTTCTCGACATGTCGCTGTTTCGGACTGTTGCGCTCGGATTCGCGATCGCCGTAGCCCCGATGGCAGGCATCGCTGGCGCGGACGATCACGACCTCGAACAGTTTCTCGCCGAGACCGCAACCACGCCGGCACAACATGCGGCGCTCGCGAAGTACTACCGCGCGAAGGCCGCGGACGCGAAGGCGGAAGCGGAGAGCCACCGCACGATGGCGAAGAACTACTCGGCGGGCACCAGCATGCCGCTGGCCAGGCAGCGGGCGGAGCACTGCGAGAAGATCGCCAAGCTCGCGGATGGCCGGGCTGCTGAGTACGAGGCGCTCGCGGCCTCCCACGAGACGCAAGCGAAGTAGACCCGAACTCACGCGGACGAGGGGCAGAGGGATGAGCGTCGTCCCTCTACCCCTTCGTGGTCACCGCGCTACTTGATCTCGCTCGCGGCTTTGCGATGCGCCGCTGCCATCGCCTCGTACTCCTTGCGGGAGCTCTCGTACATCTTGACCAGATCGTCGCAGTGGTTTGGCATGGTGGAGAAGACCCCTGAGTGCGTGGTCTTGCTTCCAGCGGGCGCCGGGTGCCCCTTATAGGCGCTGGCCATCGCCCGATGCTGCTCGACCTTCTCACGCGCGGCCTTCGCCTGCGCATCGTAATAGGCAGCGATGGCCTCGTGGTCGGCCGGCGTCTTGGCGTTCGCGATCGCACTCGGCAGATCGGTCGCGTCGATCGCGATCGCTGCCTTGGGTGCGACGAAGACCAACGACGCAACGAACAGGAAGCAGAAAAGGAACGTTCCCGATAGGCGACGCATGCAAGCTCCTCCTTCGAATGCGGTTCGCTAACCACGGAACCCGTGCAACAGCATAGCCCGAACGACCGATCCGAGGGGCCTCGGGCGGAACAACGCGGTGTCGCGTTGTTCCCCACCCGCGCCGCCGGTAGCATCGTGCCGCGTGTGGCACACTTTTTTGGCCGCGACTCCGACGATCCGTTGGCTACCGGTCGTCCTGCTGTTCCTGCCGGCCCGCGGTGCGAACGACACCGAGCCCGCGCTGCAACGACTCGTCGCGCCGGCGGCGGGCTCGCTTTCGACCGCCGGCCTCGCTGCGGAGCAGGCCGCCTGCGAACGCCGGCGCGGCGCGCGACCGAAGTCGGCCCGGGTCCCGAGCGGGCCCGAGGAGCAGCCGGGCTGGCTCGTCGATCGCATGGAGCTCGACGAGGCGGTCGTCCAGAAGCTCCGCTCCCTCGGCTACACACAATAGGATGTCGGATCGATCCACCGCGCCCGCGACGCCTCCGCTCGTGCGCTCCGCTTCGGAGATCGCGCGCTGGGACGACGCGGCGGACGTGGTGATCGCGGGCCTCGGCTGCGCGGGCGCCTGCGCCGGCCTCGAAGCGCGCGCCGCGGGCGCCGACGTGCTGGTGCTCGAGCGGGAGCTGCTCGGCGGCGGCACCTCGGCCCTCTCCGGCGGCTTGATCTACCTCGGGGGCGGAACGCCCGTGCAGAAGCAGTGCGGCTTCGAGGATTCGCCCGAGGCGATGCAGGCCTACTTGCTGGCGGCCTGCGGGCCCGGCCCCGATGCCGCGAAGATCGCGCTCTTCTGCGAGCGCAGCGTCGAGCACTACCACTGGCTCGTCGCGCAGGGCGTGCCGTTCAAGGCGAGCTTCTATCCCGAAGGGGGCACCGAGCCGCCGACCGACGACGGGCTGATCTTTTCGGGCAGCGAGGCCGCGCACCCCTTCTCGGCGCTCGCGCGCCCGGCGCCGCGCGGCCACCATCCCCAGAAGGAAGGCGCGGCCGGCGGCTTCCTGATGCAGAAGCTGCTCGCCGCGCTCGCGGCGAGCGGGGCGCGCGTCGTGACGGGAGCGCGCAGCGCAGCGCTCGTGCTCGCGACGGATGGCCGCGTCGTCGGCGTCGTGGCGCGCACACCGGATGGCGAGCGCGCGCTGCGCGCCAGGCGCGGTGTCGTGCTCGCGACCGGCGGCTTCATCCACGACGACGCGATGCTCGCCCGTCACGCGCCCTGGCTGCTCCGCTGCAAGGTCCGGATCGGTTGCGCCGGCGACGACGGCTCGGGAATCCGTTTGGGGCTCGCCGCCGGGGCCGAGGCGATCCGCCTCGACGCAGCCTCGATCTCGCTGCCCTACTACCCGCCCAAGCAGCTCAAGCAGGGCCTGCTCGTGAATCGCGCGGGTCAGCGCTTCATCAACGAGGATGCCTACTACGGGCGCGCCGGCGAGTTCGCGTTGCTGCGGCAGGATGGCCAGGCCTGGCTGATCGTCGACGACGCCATCTACGCGCGCCCGATGGGCGGCATGAAGCTGTCTGCGGTCGGCGAGACCATCACGGAGCTCGAGGCGGAGCTCGGCTTCACGCCCGGCACCCTCGAGGCGACGGTCGCGCTCTACAACCGCTACGCCGCCAGCCGACACGATCCCGTGTTCAACAAGGCGCCGGAGTACGTGAGCGCGCTCGCGAAGCCGCCCTTCGGCGCATTCGATTGCCGCGTCGAGCACGCGATCTACGCAGCCTTCACGCTCGGCGGTCTGCGCACGCGGCCGAGCGGCGCGGTGCTGACGCCGAGCGGCGCGGAGATTCCGGGACTCTTCGCCGCGGGGCGCACGACCTCGGGCGTTTGCGCCCAGGGCTACAGCAGCGGCCTCTCGCTCGCCGACGCGAGCTTCTTCGGGCGTCTCGCGGGACGCAGCGCAGCCGGCGCTGAAACCGCCTCAAAAACCTGTTAGAACACGGTTTTAGCAGCCCGGCCGTCACTCAGGATGCACGCCCCGGGGGACGAGCGCGTTGCGTCCTCTAGACATTGCAGACGCGGTCCCCACCCTGTAGAAACTGCGCTGCGAGGGTGCGCCGAGCGACTCGAAAATGGGTCGTCGGGGGCGCGTAGGTCGGGCCCCCCCGAACTCCCGGACACCAGCTTCTGACTTTCTCGATCGGCGCCGAGGGGGGCGTCGGTCCGGTACCGTGACCGCATGGCCACACGGGCGTGGGTTGCAGTCGTGATCCAGGTCAGAGGCCAGGCGATGAGCGACGCGAGCGCGCGTCTCGAAGATCCTGCGCCCCCAGTACAGCCGATGCGCCGCGGACGGCGCGCCATAGCGTGGCTCGGCGCCTCGCTGCTCGCCAGCACCTCCGCGAGCGCCGACCCGGCGCCGGGCTTCGACCTCGACTCCGTGCGCGCCATCGCGCGCAGCCTCTCGAAGGAGCCTTACCGGTCGCCCGAAAAGAGCGTGCCCGAGTACCTGCTCAAGCTCGACTACGACTCTCACCGCGACATCCGCTTCAAGCCGGCGCGATCGATCTGGCGCGACAGGGGCCTGCCCTTCCAGATCCAGCTCTTTCACTTGGGTCTGTACTTCAATCGACCCGTCGCGATCAACTTCGTCGAGAAGGGCGTCGCGCACCCCTTCGCTTTCGACCCGAGCCTGTTCGATTACGGGCGCAACCACTTTCCGGAGCCGCTGCCGCCGACCCTCGGGTACGCCGGTCTGCGCGTGCACAACCGCATCAACCGCAAGGACTACTTCGACGAAGTGGTCGTCTTCGCCGGCGCCAGCTACTTCCGCGCCGTCGCCAAGCATCTCAACTACGGGCTCTCGGCGCGCGGCATCGCGATCGATACCGCGAGCGACGGTCCCGAGGAGTTCCCCTACTTCAAAGAATTCTGGATCGTCGAGCCGACGCTGCGGGCGAAGGAGATCGAGATCTTCGCCCTGCTCGACGGACCGAGCGTGACCGGGGCCTATCGATTCGTGGTTACGCCGGGCACGGACACCATCACGTCCGTGCAGGCCTCGCTGTTCGCGCGCTCGCACATCCGGCGACTCGGCATCGCGCCGCTCACGAGCATGTTCTGGCACGCGGAGAACAGCGAGACCGATTTCGGGGACTTCCGGCCGCGCGTCCACGATTCGGACGGCCTCTTGATGCACACGGGCAATGGCGAGTGGATCTGGCGGCCGCTGCGCAATCCGATGCACATCGAGACGAGCGCATTCCAGGACCGCAACCCCCGCGGTTTCGGGCTGCTCCAACGCGAGCGCGACTTCGGCGCCTACCAGGACCTCGAAGCGCACTACGAGCAGCGCCCGAGCGCCTGGGTCGAGCCCGTCGGCGACTGGGGCCCCGGCAGCGTGGTGCTGATCGAGATGCCCTCGGACCAGGAGACGAACGACAACATCGTGGCCTTCTGGCAGCCGCAGCAGTCGCCGAATCCCGGAGAGCCGCTCGAGCTCGCCTACCGGCTGCACTGGTACGCCGACGATCCGACGCTGCCCCCCCGCAGCCGTACGCTCGCGACGCGCGTCGGCGCGATCCGCGACTCCGAGGCGACGCGCTTCGTGATCGACTTCGGGCAGGGTGAGCTCGCAAAGCTCCCGCCTGGGGCGGTCGTCACGGCCAATGTGAGCGCGAGCGCTGGAGGTGTCGTGAGCGACGTCGTGACCCAGCGCAACGATTACACGCACGGCTGGCGCGTCGCGTTCCGACTCGGCACGACGGATGCAGAGCACCCGGTCGAGTTGCGTTGCTTTCTCGCGACCGAAGGTCGCGCGTTGACGGAGACCTGGAGCTACCGATGGACCCCCTGAAGCAAGACGCCGATCGCGCGATCACGAGTCGCCGCCGGCGCACCACGGCCCACCCCTGGGCGGACGCCTACCTGCGCGCGCACGGCATCGAGGATGCCGCGCTGCGTGCGGACATCGTCGGGACGATCGTTGCGCGCGCCGAATCCCGCACACCGGGCAAGGACCTCGACGACGACAACGCCCGCGTGATGGAGGAGGCCCAGGAATTCCTCGACGAGCGGCTCGCGAGCTTCGTCGGCGGCTTTGCTCCGGGGCAGGAAGCCCTCGCCGGACGCCTCGCGTTCTGGCTCGCGGACGGCCCCACGCATTGCCCCTCCGCGCTGCTCGACCCCTCGACGGCGCCCGCCGCGCTGCGTTTCCAGATGCGGACCGCGCGCGTGCCGAGAACCCCGACGCTGGTGCGAGCCTCGATGGTGTCGCGGCCCGCGGCGGACGCGCCGCCGCGCCAGCACACCGCCCCCGCGCGCTGGCTACGCTTCGTCCTGTGCGCCCTGTGTCTGGCTCTGGTCACGTGCCATTCGTGAGCAGGGGCTGAGCGAAAGTTGAGCAGGTCCGCGCCAGCCATGAGTGAAGGCTCCGTCGACGCAAGGGACGATTTCGACGCCGAGCACGCCCGGGCCGCACGCCGCCGGCGGCGCGTGCTGCCGCTGCTGGTCCTCGCACCGGCGGCGCTGGCCACGCGCCTGATGGTCGACGTCCTCGATGGCGGCGGCCTGTCGGGGCTCGAGATCGCGCTCATCGTGCTCTTCGCCGTGCTGTTCGCCGGCGTGAGCTTCGGCTTCTGGACGGTGCTCGCAGGGCTCAGCGTCAAGCTGCGCGGCGGCGATCCTTTCGACCTCGGCCGGCAGACGGTTCCGATTCTGGAGACGCTTCCGCCGACGGCCATCGTGATGCCGATCTTCCACGAGGACGTGGAGCGCGTGTTCGCCGGGCTGCGCGCGGTCTACCGCTCGCTGGCGCAGACCGGCCACGTCCACGACTTCCACTTCTTCGTGCTCTCCGACTCCCACGACCCCGTCGTGTGGCTGCGCGAAGAGCAGGCCTGGTTCGATTTCTGCCGCGAAGTGAACGGCTTCGGCCAGATCTTCTACCGGCGCCGGCGCCTCGCGATCAATCGCAAGAGCGGCGGGATCGCCGACTTCTGTCGACGCTGGGGGCGCGCCTACCGCTACCTGATCGTGCTCGACGCCGACAGCTTGATGACGGGAACGACGCTGGTCCGCCTGGTGGCGCTGATGGAGGCGCACCCGCGCGCCGGCATCCTCCAGACGGTGCCCTCCCCGGTCGGCGCGCGCTCGCTGCACGCGCGCATCCAGCAGTTTGCGCAGCGCCTCTACGGGCCCCTCTTCGCGGCGGGCCTCAATCATTGGCAGCTCGCCGAGGCAGCCTACTGGGGACACAACGCGATCCTGCGCGTGGCCCCGTTCATGGAGCATTGCGCCCTGCCGCGGCTCTCCGGCCGCGGGCCTCTCTCGGGCTCGCTCCTCTCGCACGACTTCGTCGAGGCCGCCTGGATGCGGCGCGCCGGTTATCAGGTCTGGCTCGCCCCGGGGCTCGAGGGCAGCTTCGAGGAGCTGCCGCCGACGCTGCTCGATTCCCTGAAGCGCGACCGTCGCTGGTGTCAGGGGAACCTCCAGCACGGGCGCCTGCTGGCCGAGCCCGGTTTGCACGGTGTGCAACGCCTGAACCTGCTGCTCGGGATCGTCGCCTATGCGATGGCGCCGCTCTGGCTCGCGTTCCTCGTGCTCTCGACGCTCTCGGCGGCGCAATCGCGCGGCGCCGGATTCACGCGCAGCGCGCTCGCATCGCTCTTCCACCGCGGCCATGCCGCGCCGCTCACAGATACGGCGCTCGGACTCTTCCTGCTGACGGTCTTCCTGCTGCTCGCGCCGAAATGGATCGCGTGGGGCTGCGCGCTCGCGGACGGCGAGCGGCGACGCAGCTTCGGCGGCGCGGCCCGGCTCACGGCGAGTCTGCTGCTCGAAGCACTCTACTCGGCGTGCATGGCGCCGATCCTGATGGTCTTCCATTCGGGCTTCCTGCTCACGACGCTTCTCGGTGTTCGCGTCACGTGGAAGGCGCAGCGACGCGGCGAGCAGGAGACGAGCTTCCGCGAGGCGTTCGCCCGGCACGGGCTGCACGCCGTGCTGGCGTTGGCCTGGGCCGCGATCGCCGCTTCCGTCGCACCGGGGCTGTTCTGGTGGCTGTCTCCCGTCTGGCTCCCGCTGATCTTCGCGGCGCCGCTCTCCGTGCTCGGGAGCCGCGCGAGCCTCGGGGCCCTCGCGCGCCGGGCCGGTCTCTTCTGGACGCCCGAGGAGACGTCGCCCCCGCCCGTGCTCGCGGCGCTCGCCGCCGGAGACGCCGACACGACCCGCGTCGATCCGATCGCTCGCGCCGTGGTCGATCCGTACGCCAACGCGCTGCACGCACTCGTGGGCAGGCGGCGGCCGGCGGCCGGCATCGAGCGGGTCGCCCGGCTCGCGCGCCTGCGCCGGCGCGCGCTCGCGCGGGGTCCCCTCGATCTCTCGCCCGGCGAGCTGCGGCACCTGCTCTCCGATGCGGATTCCCTCGTCGCGCTCCACCGTGAGGTCTGGCGCCTCGCGGGCCGCCCGGACCTGCCGGAGATCTGGCGCGCCCCGCTCGCCGCGTTCCGCAGCGGGAGCGCGTGAGACCAGCCGGTGGAGAAGCTCGTCTACGTCGTCTGGAAGCCGCCGGCCGCAGCGTCCGAAGCCTTCGCGAGCGGGCTGCGCGAGCGCGTCGCCCCGCAGCTCTCGGCGCGGGGCGCACGCGGGCTCACGCTGCATCTCGTCGACGCGGACGTGACGCCGGTGCTGCGCGCACGCATCACCCACCTCGAGCCTCCCATCGCGGGCCTCGTCTCCTTCTGGCTCGATGCCGCCGACGAGCGCACTCCCCTCGAACGCGTGCTCGCCGACGCGACGGCGCGTCTCGCGGGCTACCTCGTGGTGGAATCGGTCCCGCTGCGCAACACGCAGCAGCGCGCACCGCTCGGCCAGCGCACGCCGGGCACCATCATGGTCGCGCTGATCGAGCGTCCCGAACGCATGCCGTACGAGGCGTGGATCGCGCACTGGCACGGACCGCACCGCGAGGTCGCGCTCGAGACGCAGTGCACGTTCGTGTATGTCCGCAACGTCGTCGTGCGCGCGCTCACGCCGGGAGCGCCGCCCTGGGCCGGAATCGTCGAAGAAGGCTTCCCCACGGAAGCCGTCACCGACCCCATGCGCTGGTACAAGGCCGAGGGCTCACCCGAGACGCTGCAACGCAACGTCAAGCGCATGGTCGACAGCTGCCGGGCATTTCTCGATCTCGAGCGCGTGGAATCGCATCCGATGTCCGAGTACCGGATCGGGGAATAGCGCGTGGCGCGCTACGACGACGCACTCCGCTTGCGCGAGGCCCGCGCGCGCTACTTCGAGAGCAACGGCTTCGGCGACGGCGGTTACGACGCGAAGTGGGTGAAGCTCTCGCTGGGCCCGGTCCCCTTCGCCTTCCCGAACTCGGCGGCGCGCGTGCGCGCCGTGCGCCTCCACGATCTCCACCACGTGGCGACGGATTACGACACGAGCGTGCTCGGCGAAGCCGAGATCGGGGCCTGGGAGATTGGAGGCTCGTGCCGCGGCTTTGTCGCCGCCTGGATCCTGAATCTCCATGCGATGGTGCTCGGCTTCTGGATCGATCCGGGGGCGGTGTACCGCGCATTCGTGCGCGGACGCCACACGGGGAATCTGTATTCCGGCGTGTGGGACGAAGCGCTGCTCGACAAGCGCGTGGGAGAGCTGCGCGAGCAGCTCCGGCTCGCTGCGAAGCCGACGGCGGCCACGCCCGCCGATCGCGCCGCCTTCGTGGCCTTCGCTCTCGCGGCCTCGGCCTTGTCGCTGGTGACGTCGGCGCTGCTGCTCGCGCCCTTGCTGTGGCTGATCGCCGCGCTGGTTCGCTGAGCTCCGCTCGCCTCACTCCGCCGAGAACAGCGTGCGCGTAAGCTTGAGGCTCGGCGTCTCCGAGCGATCCTGGACCTCCTCGAAGGTGCGCACGTAGCCGGTCGACTGGAGCTTCCACGCGCCGTCGAGCTTCACGTACTCGTCGTGGTAGAACGCGGCGCCCCGCAACGTGGTGTTGCGCTTGGCGTCGATCACCTGATCCTCCAGATACCAGGTTCCGGTCGCCGTGGTCGGGCTCGTCAGCTCGATCTCCGGGTGGTGACCCTGGTGCAGCGTGATCATCGTCGGCCTCCCGAGCGCGCCTTCGAGAAAGCCGAGGATCTGCGCGCGGCCCTGGAAGCTGTACTTGCCGCTGTCGTAGGCAGCGGTGGCGTCCGGCGCAAAGCAATCGGCGAGCTCGGCCCAGCGCTTGCTGTCGAGGCAGCGGAAGTACTTGTACTTGAGCTTCTTGATCGACTCGATTTCTTCGAGCGGCGACACGCTGGCTCCTTCCTCGCAGGCGCAAACGAACGAGACGCCGCCTGGAGCGCTTCCGGCAGACGCATACTCTACCCCTTCCCGCCGAAAGCCTGGTACGTTCCGGCCCGATGACGACGCTCCCCCCGATCGCCGCGCTGCGCAGGCGCGTCGTGTGCGCGGCGGCCGGCGCGCTGCTCGCGGGCTTCGCGACCGCCTGCGAGAGCTCGTCCCCGCTCGGCATCCGACCGGGGCCGGTGGTGCCGTCGAAGAACTTCGGCATCTCGGCGGATTCGCTCGTGAAGGTCGCCGTCGTGCCCTTCTACCCGACGCTTCCCTCGAACGCGCCCGGCGCGTCCGGCAGCGGCGCAAACTGGCAGGATGCCGCGCGCGTCTCGACCTTCGTGAGCGAAGCGCTCGCCGCGCAGGGCGTGGCGGTCATCGCCCCGAGCGACGTCGAGACGGCCTTCACCGGACACGGCACGCCGGTGCCGCGGCTCGACCCCGAATCCACCGCGGTGCGCTGCGCGCACGATTTCGGCGCGACGGCCGTCGCGCTCGGCCGCGTGACGCGGTGGCGCGAGCGCGAGGGCTCGGCCGCGGGCTCGACGCGGCCGGCGAGCGTGTCGTTCGAGGTCACCCTCTACGATGCGCCGACCGCACGCAAGCTGTGGGTCGGACGCTTCGACGAGACCCAGCAATCGATCACCGAAGCCATTCTGCGCGCGCGCCAGTATCCGGGCGGCGGCACGCGCTGGCTCAGCACCGCGGAGTTCGCGCGCTGGGGTGCGGACGAGCTCGCGAAGGCGATCGTGGCCGCGCGCTAGCCCGGGCCGAGCCCGCCCGACACAACCTCCGTTGGAGTGAAGCATGCAATGCCAAGCCAAGTCGGGTCAGCGCCTCGGATTCGTGCTCGTCGCCTGCCTCGCGTCGCTGCTGACCGGCGCCGCTGAGGGCCGCGCCGCCGCTGCCGACGACGCCGGCGTCGTCCCCAGCTTCAAGGAGGGCGACGTCATCGGCCTCGGCAACGTCGAGAAGCTGCGGCCCTTCCTCCCCGCCGAGTTCTGGGACAATCGCGATTTCTTCTTCTACGAGGGCATGCAGCTCCAGATCGGCCCGACGCAGGCCGACTACTCGTTCTCCGAGCAGTTCCAGAACGCCACGCGCCGCTTTGCCGGCCAGGCTCGCATCGGCCCCGACGACAGCCTCGAGAACTACACCGCTGGGCTTCCCTTCCCGATGGACCAGATCGACTGCGCGAAGGATCCGCAGGCCGGCGCCAAGATCATGTGGAACTTCCAGTCCACGGGCGGCGACGGCCACGCGAGCTTCTTCTACTCCTACTGGGACCGCGGAGAGCAGCTTCCGCTGTACTACGAAGGCACCGGCCAGAGCGTCAAGCTCGCCCATCGCATCGAGCCGGAGTATCTCGACGCGCAGGGCGGGGATCTCTTCCGCGGCGAGAAACGCAAGGGGGCCTTCGGCGCCGAGGTGGTCGCGCCCTTCGACGCCCGCGGCATCCAGCTGCTCACCTATCGCTACAAGGACAGCGACAAGCCGCGCGCCGCGGGTCGCAACGACGACACCTGGGTCTACGTGCCGACGCTGCGTCGCGTGCGCCGGATCTCGACGGCGCAGCGCACGGACGCGATCTCCGGCACCGACTTCACGTTCGACGACCTGCGCAGCTTCAACGGCATCGTGCCCCAGTACGAATGGAAGTGCATCGCCAAGCGCAAGCTGATCGCCCCGATGAACACGAAGGTCAAGGCCTATCCCTACGTGAAGGATCACAACTTCGGCCCCTACGGCCTGTCCTACGCGGACGATCGTTGGGAGCTGCGCAACGTCGTCGTGATCCGGATGATCCCGAAGAACCAGGACCATCCTTATCATCACAAGGACATCTACATCGACGAGCAGACGCTGGCTCCGATGTACTCCTTCGCCTACGACCAGAAGGAAGAGCTCTGGAAGATCATCTGGCACAACAAGCGCTGGAGCGAAGACCATTCGCTGACCGGCGATTGGTTCCCGGGCTGGGACGCCGTGCCCAAGCCCCGCTCGATCGTGGTCGTCTCCGATACGATCGTGAACGTGCAGACCGGAACCGGCAACCGGATCGAGTTCTGGGACGCGGAGGGAACCCCGATTCCCACCAAGGGAAAGATCCGGCGCTACATCGACGTGGGACGCCTCACCAAGGGGCGCTGAGGAAGGCTCATGTACATCGCCTACACCCCGGAGCAGGAGGCGCTGCGCCGCGAGCTCCGCGCCTACTACGCCGAGCTGCTCACCCCCGAGATCCGCGAAGAGCTGCACCGCGGCATGGGCACGGGCCCGACGATGCGGGCGATGGTGCGGCGCATGGGCGCTGACGGCTGGCTCGGAATCGGCTGGCCGAAGGAGTACGGCGGCCAGGGCCGCGGCACCATCGAGCAGTTCATCTTCTTCGACGAATCGATGCGCTGCGGCGCTCCGGTGCCGATGCTCACGATCAACACCGTGGCGCCGAGCCTGATGCGCTTCGGCAGCGAGGAGCAGAAGCGCTTCTTCCTGCCGCGCATCCTCGAGGGCGCGATCCACTTCTGCATCGGCTACACCGAACCGGGCGCTGGCACCGACCTCGCGGCGCTCTCGACCCGCGCCGTGCGCGACGGCGACCACTACGTGATCGACGGGCAGAAGGTCTTCACGAGCCTCGCGGGCGACGCCGACTACATCTGGCTCGCGGTGCGCACGGATCCGGGCGCCGCCAAGCACGCCGGCATCTCGATCTTCGCGGTCGACCTGAAGTCGCCGGGCATCCGCGTCGACCCCATGCACCTGCTCTCGGACCACGACATCAACACGACCTTCTTCGACGGCGTGCGCGTGCCGGCCGATCGCCTGGTGGGAGGCGAGAACAAGGGCTGGAAGCTGATCACGAACCAGCTCAACCACGAGCGGGTGACGCTTTGCTGCCCGGGTATGCTCGAGCAGTCCTTCGACGCCACGCGGCGCTTCGCGCAGGAAACGAAGCTGTCGGACGGCCGCCGCGTCGTCGACCAGGAGTGGGTGCAGGTGAACCTCGCGCGCGTCTACGCCGGGCTCGAGTTCCTGCGCCTGATCAACTGGAAGGTGGCCTGGACGGGCAGCCAGGGGAAGCTCGACGTGGCCGACGCGTCGACCATCAAGGTCTTCGGGACCGAGTGGTACCTCGAATCCTTCCGGCTGCTGATGGAGATCATCGGCCCGCGCGCCGCGCTGCGGCGCGGGTCGCCCGGCGCCGTCGCGATGGGGCAGCTCGAGCACCTGTATCGGGGCCTCCTGATCCTCACGTTCGGCGGCGGCACCAACGAGGTGCAGCGCGATCTGATCGGTCTCTTCGGCTTGCGCCTGCCGCGCGTGCCGCGTTTCTGAGCGGAGGGGCGCATGGATTTCTCGTTCAGCGAAGACCAGCAGCAGGTGGCCGAGCTGGCGCGCAAGATCTTCGCCGAACGCGCGAGCCACGAGCGCCAGCGCGCGCTCGAGCGCAGCGGCGCGCCCCGCTTCGACCGCGAGCTGTGGCGGGAGCTCGCGCAGGCGGGGCTGCTCGGCATCGCGCAGCCCGAGGCCCACGGCGGCGGCGGACTCGGGTTGCTCGAGCTCGCGCTGGTCCTCGAAGAATCCGGGCGCCGCACGGCACCCGTCCCGCTGCTCGAGACCGCGCTGCTCGGCGCTCTGCCGATCGCCGAGTTCGGCAGCGAGGAGCAGAAGCGGGCGATGACTCCCGCGTGTCGCGGCGGGCGAGCTCGTGCTGAGCGCAGCGCTCCACGAAGAAGGCGGCGATGCCCGGCACCCGGCCACGACGGCGACGCCCGCTGGCAGCGGCTGGACGCTGCGCGGCGCCAAGCTGTGCGTGCCGGCTGGCGGGATCGCGGAGCGCATCCTGGTGCCCGCCGCGACCGGCGCCGGCACGCTCGGCGTCTTCCTCGTCGATCCCCAGGCGCGCGGTGTCGTGCTCGAGCACGCCCTCACCACGAACGCGCAGCCCGACGCCCACCTCACGTTCGACGGCGTGCAGGTGGCGGCGCAGGACGTGCTCGGCGATCCCCGCGCCGGCGCGCGCATCGTCGCCTGGCTCGAGCCCCGCGCGATCGCGGGCCTGTGCGCCCAGACCCTCGGCGTGTGCGAGGAAGCGCTGCGGCTGACGGCCGAGTACACGAAGACGCGCAAGCAGTTCGATCAGCCGATCGCGATGTTCCAGGCCGTCGGCCACCGCGCCGCGAACGCCTACATCGATACCGAAGCGATCCGCCTGACCACCTGGCAGGCGAGCTGGCGGCTTGCCGAGGGCCTGCCCGCCGAAGCGGAGGTGGCCGTCGCCAAGATCTGGGCCGCGGAAGCCGGGCAGCGCGTCGTCCACGCGGCGCAGCACCTGCACGGCGGCGTGGGCGTCGACCGCGAGTATCCGCTGCACCGCTATTTCCTGTGGGCGAAGCAGCTCGAGCTGAGCCTCGGCGGCACGACCCGACAGCTGCTGCGGCTCGGCAAGCTGCTGGCCGACCAGGCGGCGTGACGGCACTCGCGCCGTCCGGTCCGCTGCGGCCCCCGCGATCGAGGAGGCGGCGATGCAGATCGGCATGATCGAGAACCGCGTGCTGTCGGCCACGCGCTTCGAGTTCGACGACCACCACGAGAAGCCGTGACGCCATGGCCGAGCCCCACTCCGACGCTCTCGTCATCTTCGGCGCCACCGGCGACCTCGCGTTCAAGAAGATCTTTCCGGCGCTTCAGTCGATGCTGCGCCGCAGGCACCTCGACGTGCCGGTCGTCGGCGTCTCTCGCGCCGGCGCGAGTCTCGAGCAGCTGCGCGCGCGCGTGCGCACGAGCTTCGCCGAGCACGGCGGCGGGGTCGACGAAGCGGCCTTCGCGAAGCTGGTCTCGCTGCTGCGCTACGTCGATGGCGACTACAACGACCCGGCCACCTTCCAGATGCTGTGCAAGGAGCTCGGCGGCGCGCGGCGACCGTTGCACTACCTGGCGATCCCCCCCAGCGCCTTCCCGACCGTCGTCGTGGGCCT
Source organism: uncultured delta proteobacterium (assembly GCA_963785985.1). GTDB lineage: Bacteria > Myxococcota_A > UBA9160 > UBA9160 > SMWR01 > DATBRV01. Next base: position 442,505 of record CAWAXD010000012.1, read on the forward strand.
CGGCGCCTCGGGCTGCGCGCAGGGCGCCCGCGTGGTGGTCGAGAAGCCCTTCGGGCGGGATCTGGAGTCGGCGCGCTCGCTGAACCAGACGCTGCATGGTGTCTTTCCCGAGAGCTCGATCTTCCGGATCGACCATTATCTGGGCAAGGAGCCCGTGCAGAATCTGCTGTTCTTCCGCTTCGCCAACACCTTCCTCGAGCCGATCTGGAACCGCAGCTACGTGCGCAGCGTCCAGATCACGATGGCCGAGCGCTTCGGTGTCGCAGGACGCGGGAAGTTCTACGAGGAGGCGGGCGCGATCCGGGACGTGGTCCAGAACCACATGCTCCAGGTCGTGGGGTTCCTCGCGATGGAGCCTCCGATCACGACCTACGCGGAGTCGATCCGCGACGAGCAGGTGAAGGTCTTCCGGAGCATCCAACCGCTCGATCCCGAGAGCCTCGTGCGCGGTCAGTTCCGCGGTTACCGGAGCGAGGCGGGCGTCGCCCCGAACTCGCGCGTCGAGACGTTCGCCGCCGTGCGCCTCGAAGTGGCCTCGTGGCGTTGGGAGGGCGTGCCGTTCTTCATCCGGGCCGGCAAGTGCCTGCCGACGACCACGACCGAGGTGATCGTCGAGCTGCGCCGGCCGCCGCTCTCGAAGCCGCTACACGGGCAGGGCAACTACCTGCGCTTCCGGCTCGGACCCGACGTCGAGATCGCGCTCGGCGCGCGCGTCAAGGACCCGGGCGAAGCCATGCAGGGCAGCCTGAGGGAACTCTCGATGGTGCACGATCCAGGCAAAGACGCGATGGACGCCTACGAACGCCTGCTCGGCGACGCCATGGAGGGGGACGCGACGCTGTTCGCGCGCGAGGACGCCGTCGAGCGCGCGTGGGAGATCGTGCAGCCGATCCTCGGTGTCGCGACGCCGCTCCACGAGTACGAGCCGGGAAGCTGGGGCCCGGCGCAGGCCGAGCGCCTCACGGCGGACGTCGGCGGCTGGCACTGTCCGACGAGCACGCCGTGAAGCTCGCAGTGTCGGCGAGCCGCGCGGCCTTGTTCGAGGCTGCGGCCGAAGCCTTCGTCCGCGCCGCCGCTGTGGCGATCCGGACGTCCGGCTCGTTCAAGCTCGCGCTCTCGGGCGGCTCCACGCCCAGAGACCTGTATGCGCTGCTCGCGAGCGACCGCCATGCCGCGCGGGTCGACTGGCCACGCGCCCACGTCTTCTGGGGCGATGAGCGCTGCGTTGCGCCGTTCGATCCGGAGAGCAACCAGCGCATGGCGCGAGCGGCGCTGCTCGATCACGTACCGCTATCGGCTTCTCACGTGCACGCGATCCGCGGCGACGGCGATCCCTCCGCGGAGGCCGCCCGCTACGAGCAGGCGCTGCGCGAGGCGTTCGCCACGCCGACCGGTCCCCCTCGCAGCACGCCGGGCGCCCGCTTCGATCTGGTGCTGCTCGGCCTCGGTGATGACGGCCACACGGCTTCGCTCTTCCCGGGCTCGTCGGCCGTGCGGGAAGCACAGCGCTGGGTGATGGCGGCGCGGGGCGGGCCGCACGCGGCCTCGCGCATCACGCTGACACCCCCCGTGATCAATGCTGCAGCCGAGGTGATCTTCCTGGTCTCGGGACCCGCGAAGGCGGCGATCCTGAAGCGCGTCCTGTGCGGACCGCGCGAGCCGGAGCGCTTGCCGGCGCAGGCCATCCAGCCGCGCGCGGGCGAGCTGCGTTGGCTCGTCGACGCCGCCGCAGCGTCCGCTCTCGATTCACCGCACGCGCAGCCGAGCTGAGGGAGACGACGATGACCACGGCCACCACCGCCTTGCGGGAGCGCCGCGGCTGGCAGGCGCTTCACGCGCACCACGCCAGCCTGCGCGACGTGCATCTGCGTACGCTCTTCGCCGAGGACCCGCACCGCGGCGAGCACTTCGCCCTCGAGGCCGCCGGCCTCTACCTCGACTACTCGAAGCACCGGATCACGCAGGAGACGCTGCGGTTGCTCTTCGCGCTGGCCGAAGAGTCCGGCCTGCGCGCGCGCATCGACGCGATGTTCCGCGGCGAGAAGATCAACACCACGGAAGGGCGCGCCGTCCTGCACGTCGCGCTGCGGGCGCCGCGCGAGCAGAGGCTCCTGCTGGATGGGCAGGACGTCGTCGCGAAGGTCCATGCCGTGCTCGATCGCATGAGCGCGTTCGCGGAGCGCGTGCGCAGCGGCGCCTGGCGGGGTCACACGGGCGAGCGCATCCGCAACGTCGTGAATCTCGGCATCGGCGGTTCGGATCTCGGCCCGGTGATGGCGGCGGAAGCCTTGCGCCACTACACCGATCGCGCGCTCACGTTCCGCTTCGTCTCGAACGTCGATCCCACGGACTTCGCCGAGGCGACGCGCGACCTCGACCCGGCCGAGACGTTGTTCATCGTCGCCTCGAAGACGTTCACGACGCTCGAGACCCTGAGCAACGCGAAGGCAGCGAGGCAGTGGTGCCTGCACAAGCTGCGCGACGAGCGCGCGATCGCAAAGCACTTCGTCGCGGTTTCGACGAACGGCGCCGAAGTCGCGCGCTTCGGGATCGACACCGGGAACATGTTCGAGTTCTGGGATTGGGTCGGCGGCCGCTACTCGCTCGCGTCCGCCATCGGCCTCTCCAACCTGCTGGCGATCGGCGCCCAGGGCTTTCGCGCCCTGCTCTCCGGATTTCATCAACTGGATGAGCACTTTCGAGCGGAACCCTTCGAGCGGAATCTACCCGTCCTGATGGGCCTGCTCTCGTTCTGGTATACGGAATTCTTCGGCGCGCAGACGCACGCCGTGCTGCCCTACGACCAGTATCTGAAACGCTTCCCGGCCTATCTCCAGCAGCTCGTGATGGAGTCGAACGGCAAGCGCGTGACGCTCGCGGGCGCGCGCGTCGACTATCCGACCAGCCCGATCGTCTGGGGCGAGCCCGGCACCAACGGGCAGCATTCGTTTCATCAGCTGCTGCACCAGGGCACACCGCTCGTCCCCTGCGATTTCATCGCCTTCGCGCAATCGCTCAATCCGCGCGACCGCCAGCAGGATCTGCTGCTCGCGAACGTGCTCGCGCAGAGCGAGGCGCTCGCCTTCGGAAAGACCGCAGACGAGGTTCGCGCCGAGGGAACGGCGGAGGCGCTCGTCCCCCACCGCAGCTTCCCGGGCAACCGTCCGAGCTCGACGCTGCTCGCGCAGCGCCTCACCCCGGAGCTGCTCGGCAAGCTGATCGCGCTCTACGAGCACAGCGTCTTCACGCAGGCCGCGCTCTGGGACATCGATGCCTTCGATCAGTGGGGCGTCGAGCTCGGCAAGCAGCTCGCGACCCGCATCGCGCCCGAGCTCGAGTCTGGGGATGAGCCTGCGCTCGCCCACGACAGCTCGACCAACGCGCTGATCCGGCGCTACCGCGCCTGGCGCTAGCGCTTCGGGAACGCGGGCAGCCCCGGCTCCGGCTGCACGCCCAGCGAATTGAGGGCCATCGACACCAGGTTGTACTGACCCACCGTGAAGATCAGGTCCATCAGCTGCTGGGTGTCGAGGTGCGCGGCCAGCGCCGCCCAGGTGGCGTTCGAGATGAAGGCGTCGGCGTGCAGCTCGTCGGTCGCGCGCAACAGGGCCCGCTCGAGCTCGCTCCAGCCCGCCGCGTCCGCCCCCGACGGGATCCGGTCGATCTCGGCCTGGGAGAGCCCCGAGCCGAGCGCAATGCCCACGTGCTGGCCCCATTCGTACGCGGAGCGGCAGAGCCACCCGATGCGCAGGATCACGAGCTCGCGTTCGCGCGGCGGCAGGGTCGAGCGGCCGAGCACGTGATTGCCGAACACGAGCCAGCGCTTCATCAGCTTCGGGTGGTTCGCGAGCGTGCGGAAGATGTTGAGGACCGGACCGTCGCCCAGCCGTTCGCGGATCTCGGCATCCATCTCTGCGACGGGCAGCGGGGCGACGCGGGGGCTCTCGAGTCTCATGCGGCTCCTCCAGGCGGGGCATGATACACGCCGCTGACGACACTCGCGCCGCAGCGCGTGCTAGGCTGCCCGCGCATCCAGGCGTCGGATTTCGAAGGAGATCGTGGCATGCTTGCTCGGCGATGGGTTCTCGCGTTCTGTCTCGCGGTTGCGGCTCACAGCGTCGGCTGCGCCTCGGATGGCATCGACGTTTCGACCACCTTCGACCCGCTCACGCGCTTTCCGGCGCAGGCCACCTATCTGTGGGACGACACGGCGAACCAGCTGCCCGATGACCCGCGCATCAACCAGATGGAGACGGACTCGCTGATCCGTGAGGCCGCCAACGCGGAATTCGCGGCGCGCAGCTATCGCCTGGCGACGTCCGGATCCGCCAACTACCGGCTCTCGTACGATCTCACCGTTCACACCTGGTACGGCGCGAACAACTCGTCGTCGATCGCCTCCCTCTCGCTGTGGCTCGTCGACACCGCGGCGAAACGGCGCGTCTGGATGGGCTACGTGCGCGCCGAGATCCTCGTCGGCCTGAGCCGTGAGGAGCGCGTGACGCGCCTGCGCGGAGCGATGGCGCGCCTGCTCGAGAAGTTCCCGCCGGCGCAACGCGGCGACTGAGCCGGAGGCTCGCTAGAGGTTCTTGTAGCGATCGAGGTCGTAGAGCCCCGCCGTGGTGGGCTCGCGGCGCTTCAGATCCGCGCGCAGCCAGTCGGCCGTCGCCCAGAAGCGCGCGCTCGGTGCGGCGGATGCCGTAGCTCGAGACGAAGCGCTCGAGATCGGCATCGGATCGCAGCGTGCAGCATGTCGCCGACGAACGCGCGGGATCTTCGCGGCGTCCACGTCGAAGAAGAAGTTCGGGTAGCTGCCGAAGTGGCCGCGCAGCACGCGTCAGCGTGTCGTCCGCCGGAACCCGGCGCTCGTCCTCGTCGAACATGAAGGCGACGTTGGTGTGGGCGTCGTTGTGGACCAGCGCGTAGACGAGATCGTTCTCGCCCGTCGCGTTCCGGCCGCGCACGCGCACGCGCAGCAAGGCGACCTCCGGCAGCGTCGCGCACCCACGTCGCCCTTGCACCGAGGCGAGCAGCTGCAGCTCGCGCTCGACGTCGACGCTGCGTCGCGCGTCGCGTCCCGGCGACTCGCACGGCGGCTGCGCGCAGCGATTGAGCAGGTCGGGCGGGCCGGCCACCGGCCGGCCTGCGCGCATGATCATCTTCAGCAGCTCGGCCTTCGGGTCCGACGTCTTGTAATGGATCTGCGTGCCGTGATCGAGCGTGCGGATGCGGTTGGTCGACTGCATAGTAGTCGAGCTGCGCGTGGCGCCGACGTACCACGAGGCGCGGATCGCGTCGCGCTGCTCCGCGGGCAGGAAGGCCGAGGAAGAGGTTCTCCGACTGCATGCGCAGGTGATCCATGTAGAGCCGCGTCGACACCTGGTGCGACGACGTTGCCGAAGATGTCGAAGCCCGCGACGAGGTTGTAGTAGATCCGCTCGAAGATCGGGTAGTCCATCACCCACGCGGTCTTCGGAATCTCGCCGACGAAGCCCTTCACGACCGTCCGCGTTGTCGAAGTTGCGGAAGACGGTGAGCAGCGCGTTGCGGATTCGTGCCGTCGCCGTCCCAGATCCAGTCGAGCGTCGGCCCGCGGTGCTGGGGATCGATCACGTCGTAGTAGTGCGCGCGCGCGTCGAGGTACTTGCGCTGCTTGCGGTCGTACTCGAGCCAGAGCTCGCCGGGACCGAAATCGCTCTGGTGCTCGGCCGGCAGGCTCGAGCAGCTCGGCGTTCTTCGCCAGGAACTCGGGATCGATGACCGACGAGATCGCGGTCGGGATCCATGAACGCGACCCAGAACTGGTCCTCGATCACGTCGACGGCGACCTGGCCGCGGCACACCGGGCCGCGGATGAACGTCATGACGAAGTACTGCGCGTCGTCGAGCAGGTACTGGTAGCGGCTGCGCGCGGGCATCTGCGGCGAAGGCGACGAACGGGTTCGACGCCACCTCGGGCGTGTAGGCCGGGAACTCGCGTCGGCTGCCAGTCGCTGTCGAGGAACAGCTGGCGCAGGCGCTGCAGCTTCGCGTCGCTGAGCGGATAGACGATGTGCGTCTTGTGCACGATCGTCGAGTCGACCGGCCGCAGGCGGTACCAGAACGCGCTCGACGCCCGGATCGTCGTAGGGGCGCACCGTGGCGATCTCGTCGATCGGCTCGCCCGGCGCGGTGCGCGAGCGGACGATCTCGAAGAACGGGCCCGCCGGGAAGCTCTCGAAGTACAGGTGGGCCAGGAACCAGTGCTCGTAGAGATAGCGGCGCGGTGATGCGCTGCTTGAGCGAGTCGCCGTTCAGGAAGCGTCTCCCAGCTTGGCGACCTCGCTGCTGCGCGCGCGCGGGCAGCGCCGTCGGCCGGCGGCGGCCGGCGCGCCCTGCGCCACCCACGACGCGAGCGACGCCGATCTCCTCGTCGCGCAGCGGCGCCATGCCGTAGGGCATGCCGCCCTGCGGATGCTCGCGCGCGTAGGCCTCGAACTCGCCGCGACGCGGCGCAGGTCAGCGTGCGGTCGATGTCGAGTCCGACCGTCGGCGGGCAGGCGCTGGCCTGCCGCGAACGGATGCGCGCGTCCGAGCGCGAGCATGCAGAGCAGCAGCGGGTCCGGCGGCGTCGGCGCCCGTCCCGGCGCGCGGTCCGAGCACGGAGAAGAAATCCCGGGCCGCGCCATTCGGCGGTGGTCTGCGCGTCGACGAACATGCGGGTCGGCGGCACCGCGTCGAGGCGGGCCGATGTCGTAGACGAGCTGCCTTGGTCGCGCCGCGCTGCGCGCCGGCGGTACGACGAGAACAGCAGCTGGCAGGGGGCGTCGTAGCAGGCGTGGCAGACGACGCAGCGGCTCTCGAGCACCGGCTTCACTTCGTGTTCGAACGAAACCGGGCGATCGAGCTCACTGAACGCCTGCGAGCTCAGATCGAGCGTCACCGGCGGCACCGGCACTTCCTTCGTGCAGGCCCCGATCCCGCACGCGAGCAGCGGAACAGACAGCAGCAGCGCGAGCGACCGATGGCGTGACGCTGACGACAAGCGAGGCCTCCCTTCGGGTTTCCGTTCCTGGCGGCGGAGATTACCCCGCTCCGGTCATTTTGGGGGCAGCGAGGTCGCGAAGGGCGTCGCGCGCCGCATCCGCCACCCCAGCAGCGCCGGCGCGATCAGCCAGGGGAGATTGAACGGAAGATAGACCGCGAGGTGCGTGGGTGGCGTCGGCCCGAGGAAGGTCGTCGCGAAGTAGAAGAACATGTTCGTGACCGCGGCGCCCGCGTAGACGAGCGACAGCGTTCGCACCCACGGACGCTCCCGCCACAGGCCATAAAGGATGAAGCACAGCGCCGGGACCTGGAACAGGGCATCGAACAGACAGCTCGCGATCAGCACCGGCGGCGGGTCGAGGTGCGCCGGCTCCTGCTCGATCGCCCAGCCGTGAAGAGAGCGCAGCGGCGGCCAGGGACTGTCGGGCGCGACCGCTACGCCGAGGCCCTCGGGCAGGCTGAAGAGCACGCCATACAGGATCGTCACGACGAAGAAGAGCGAGAGGCCGTGATCGAGCGGCCGTCGCGTCACCGAGCGCTCGGCCGGCGCGCGCGCTCGGAGGCGATCCAGGCCTCGGCGGCGTTGGATGCGCGGAACACCTGCGTCGCGACGAAGGCGTCCTCGGCGCGTACCTCGAGCACGCGGCTCACGCCGAAGACGAGATCGCGCGTAGCGACGATCGCGCACACGCCCCAGTGGATCTTGCCGAGCAGCCGCCGGATCTCGGCGGCGATGAGCTGGATCTGCTCGCCATCGGGAACCGCGGTGGTCGCGCTCAGATCGAGCAGCACGTCGAGGAAATCGGGGAGCTCGCGCTCGGCTTCGAGGGCTCGAAAGTGCTGCGAGACCTCGCCGAGGTTCACGGCCCCCGTACAAGTCGTCCGGATCAGGCAGCGCTCGCGATCGATCTCGTGGTGGATCGGCATCGGCTCGACTCGCGAGGGTCACCCGTGCACGGGGCGGCGAACTTCAAGCATCGGACTCGTCTTCTTCACCGCCGCCGCCTTCGTCGTGGTTCATGTCCTGATCGACGCTCCGGGCGAACGCCGCAGGGGCCGTGAGCGCGAGCAGTGCGCCGAGGCTGGCGAGCATGCGGGACATCAGGTGTACCTCCACAAATGCGCGGCGCGGCGCTGCAAAGCGGTACCCGGGATCGTCACGCCCGGAGTCGAGCCTTCCGGCGCCGCTGCGACTGCCGGTCACTTTCCCGGCGCCGGTCGGGGCGGGATGGTACAAGGAAGCGCTGCCCCGCCCTAGGGCGGGGGGCTTGCCCGTTGAGGTTCCCGCCGGGACTCTCTCGCCCATGAGAATTCGGCTTCGATCTGCGGCGCTCGAGCGTCTCCTCCTGAGCGGCCTGCTCGTTGCGTGCGCTGCCCAGGCCGCCAGCGCGTTCGGTCTCGAGGACGTCGCGAAGCGCGCGAAGCAGCTCGCTGCGAGCGCCTACGCAGACCCGCGCGGCAACGTTCCGCGCTGGCTGCTCGATCTCAACTACGACCAGTGGCGCGACATCCGCTTCCGTCCGGACCGCGCACTGTGGAGCGATCGCAAGCTCCCGTTCCAGGTGCAGTTCTTCCACCCGGGCCTCTTCTACGACCGCACGGTGATCCTCCACGTCGTCGACGGCTTCCGGAGCCGTGTCTCCCGTCACCTTCTCGCCCGACCAGCTTCGACTACGGCAGGAACGACTTCGACAGGCCGCGTGCCGCAGGACCTCGGCTACGCCGGCTTCCGCATCCACTACCCGATCAAGAGCACGAGCTACCACGACGAGGTGATCGGCTTCCTCGGCGCCAGCTACTTCCGCGCCGTCGGACGCGACCAGGTGTACGGGCTCTCGGCGCGCGGGCTCGCGATCGACACGGCCCTGTCGTCCGGGCGAGGAGTTCCCCTGGTTTCGCGAGTTCTGGCTGGTGCGCCCGCGCGCCGGTGCGCAGGAGCTCACGCTCTACGCGCTGCTCGACAGCCGAGCGTCACGGGCGCCTACCGCTTCGTGGTGGCGCCCGGCGACGCAGACGCACGTGGCCGTCGAGATGCGCCTGTCTTCCGCGGACGCCGTTCGGCAAGCTCGGCATCGCGCCGCTCACCAGCATGTTCTCCACGGCGAGAACGGAACGCCGGCGACGTCGTCGACTTCCGCCCCGAGGTGCACGACTCCGACGGCCTGCTCGTCGACGGCGAGCAGCGGCGAGTGGCTGTGGCGGCCGCTCGACAACCCGCGCGGCCTCGAGCGTCAGCGTCCTTCGAGCTGGCCGACCCGCGCGGGCTTCGGCCTGGTCCAGCGCGACCGCGACTTCGACCACTACCAGGACCTCGAGACCCGGCCGGAGCTGCGCCCGAGCGCCTGGGTCGAGCCCACAGGGCGACTGGGGCCCGGGCCGCGTCGAGCTGGTCGAGATCCCGACCGACGACGACATCAACGACAACATCGTCGCCTACTGGGTGCCCCAGGTGCGCCCCCGACGCCGGACACGCCCGTCTCGCTATGCCTATTCGATGTTCTGGTACGGCGACGATCGCAACCGGCCGCCGGGTGGACGAGTCGCTTGCGACCCGACGCGATGGCGGCACGCACCCGGGAGCGCGTCGGCTCGTGGTCGACTTCGAAGGCAAGGCGCTCCGGCGCTGCCGGCCGACGCCGTCGTGGAAGGCCGCGTCACGATGATTCCCAGCCAGGGCGCCGGCGCGGGAGGGCCGCAGCCCGCGGAGCTGCTCGAGCAGCAGGTGATCCAGAATCCCGCGACGGGCGGCTGGCGCCTGGTCTTCCAGGTGAAGCCACCCGACGACGATCCGGTCGAGCTGCGCGCGTTCCTGCGTCACGGGGCCGACGCCGCTCACCGAGACCTGGTCCTACATTCTCGTGCCTTGACGTGGAAACCATGAGCCCGCTCGATCGAGAACGTCGCCCGGCCGGCGGAGCGTTCCGGGACGGCGGAGAGCGTCCAATCGCACGCCGCTCGACCGGGCGCTCCAGGATTGGCGCGGGGCGCAGGAGCGCGTCACGGCCTACCTGTCCGCGCTCGGCCTCGAGGCAGCGGAGGTACACCGCCTGGCTCGGCAGGCGCTGGAACGCGCTCTCGCCCGGGGCTCCCGCAGCAGCGCCGGCGTCGACGCGATGGACGAGCCCTCGCCTGCTGCGTCGAGACCCATCCGCTTCCGACCGCCGGACTCGCGGCGCGCAGCGACGTCGCCTTCCTGCGCTGGCGCCTTGGCGCGCGCTGCGCGGGCCGCGTGCCGCGCGGCGAGATGACGGAGCCCGCGGCGCTCACGCCCACACCACCGCTCCTGCGCGGCGCGATGATGTCGGAGCGCTTCCTGCGGCCGCCGTCTCGCGCAATGGCGTCGCCGGGGGCGGCCCGTCCCCAGCGCGGAGCCGGCGGATCCGGCGCGCGAGGAGCGACGCCGCGCGCGCGTCTCGTGGGGCCGGCGCGGACGCTGGCGCCGGGCCCTGCTCTCGCTTCTCGTGGTGGTGCCGAGCGTCGTCGCCGGAGCGGCCTTTCATGCCACGCTGCCTGCCGAGGCGGACGCCGGCTCGAGGTCGCCATCGCCGTCTTCTTCGGCGCGCTCTTCGGCTGGATCTCGATCGGCTTCTGGACGGCGCTGTTCGGCTTCTTCTGCTCGCTGCGCGGCGCGCGATCGCTTCGCGATCACGCGCGGCGAGAAGCTGCCGGCGCAGCCGCTCGACTCCGCGGCGCGCACGGCGATCGTCATGCCGATCTGCGACGAGCCGGTCGACCGCGTCTTCGCCGGCCTGCGCGCGATCCACGCGAGTCGCTCGAGCGCACCGGCGCCGTCGCAGCACTTCGACTTCTTCATCCTCACCGACAGCGTCGATCCCGAGCACCTGCGTCGACGAGGAGGCGGCCTGGGCGGACTGGTGCCGCGCGCTGCGGGCTTCGAGCGGCATCTTCTACCGCCGCCGCCGCGTCCGCCATGAAGCGCAAGAGCGGCAACGTCGCCGACTTCTGCCGCCGCTGGGGCCGCCGCTACCGCTACATGATCATGCTCGACGCCGACAGCGTGATGACCGGCGAGACGCTCGCGCGGCTGGTCCAGCTGATGGAAGCGCCACCCGGACGTCGGCATGATCCAGACCGCGCCGCCGGTCGTGCGCGCCGGCGCTCGCTGTTCGCGCGCGTGCAGCAGTTCGCGAGCCGCGCTCTACGGCCCGATGTTCGCCGCCGGCCTGCACTACTGGCAGCTCGGCGACGGCCAGTACTGGGGCCACAACGCGATCATCCGCGTCGCGCCGTTCATGGAGCACTGCGGCCTGCCGCGCCTGCCGGGCAAGCCGCCGCTCGGCGGCGAGATCCTGAGCCACGACTTCGTCGAGGCGGCGCTGATGGGACGCGCCGGCTGGACGCTCTGGCTCGCCTACGATCTGCCGCGGCAGCTACGAGGAAACGCCCGTCGACGCTGCTCGAGGAGATGAAGCGCGACCGCCGCTGGTGTCAGGGCAACCTCCAGCACCTGCGGCTGCTGTTCACCGAGGGCCTCTTCGGCGCCCACCGCGCGCTCTTCCTGAACGGCGTGCTCTCGTACGTCTCGGCCCTGCTCTGGTTCGGCTTCCTGGTGCTCGAGCACCGCCGAGGCGGTGATGTGAGGCGCTCCGCGAGCCCGACTACTTCCCCGCCGGCCGAGCCTGTTCCCCGAGTGGCCGGTCTGGCGGCCCGACTGGGCGCTCTCGCTGTTCGCGGTCGCGGTCGGGGTGCTCTTCCTGCCGAAGTTCCTCGCGGTCGTGCTCGCACTGCGTCGGGGCCGAGGGCGCCGACTATGGCGGCGCGGCGGCGCTGCTGCGCGAGCGTGCTCTTCGAGATCCTCTCGTCGGCGCTCTTCGCGCCGATCCGCATGGTCTTCCACACCCGCTTCGTGCTCCTGAATCTGCTCGGCCGCACGGTCGGCTGGAGCGGCGGCGCGGACGACGTCCATGAGACGACCTGGCGGCGACGCATGGCGCCGCCACGGTCTCGACACCGCGGTCGCGAGCGCGTGGGCCGTCGCCGTCTACTGGCTGCACCCGACGGCATTCTGGTGGCTCACGCCGGTCGTGGGCGCGCTCGTGCTCTCGGTGCCGCTGTCGGTGCTCGCGAGCCGGGTGTGGCTGGGAGATCGCACCCGGGCGACCGGCTGGTTCGTCACGCCCGAGGAGAGCAACCCGCCGCGCGAGATCCGGGATCTCGAAGCCGAGCTCGCGGCGCCGTCGGCAGCAGGCCGGGCTTCCCGGAGCGGCTTCCTCGGAGCGGTGGTGGATCCCTTGCGCAACGCGGTCCATCTCTCGCTGCTGCGCGGACCGCGGAAGTTCTCGCCGAAGCTCCGCGAGGCGCGCCGCCGCCTGCTGGAGCGCGCGCTCGCCGGCGGCCCCGAGGCGCTGAGCGATCGGGAGAAGCGGGTGGTGCTTTCCGACGCCTCCATGCTCGCCGAGCTCCACGTGCGTGTGTGGAGCCTGGAGGAACGCGAAGCGACGGTGCGCTGGGGGCTCGCTGGCGCGGTGAGAACGCATCCCGCAGAAGCCAGCGCGGCCTGATCGAGATCGGGAAGACCCGGAGCCTGCCCGCGCCGGCGGCGAGCGCCCGATCAGCGCTTGCTTCGCGCGTTCGCCGTCTCCCAGATCGTCTCGAGCGCGCCCGATTCCCCGAGCAGCTCGACCGGGCTGCGCTTCTCGATGTGGCCGATGAGCCCATGATACACCGCGTAGCCGACGAGCTCGCGCAGCCGCGGCGAGAAGCCGCGCGCGATCTCGCGCGGAATGCCGAGCTGCTGGTTCTCCTGCTGGCGGATCCAGCCGGCGCAGTAGTTCATCGCGATGCCGACGCGGACCGCGCCACTGCGATTGGCGCCGCCGCCGTGCCAGAGGCTGCCGTGCCAGACCAGCACGCTGCCGCGCGGCATCTCGGCGGCGATCGAGGCGTGCTCCGATCCGTAGGCCGGGCTGTGGTCGGCCCTGTGCGAGCCGGGGATGATGCGCGTCGCGCCGTTCGTCTCGCTGAAGTCGGTGAGCGCCCACATCGTGTTGCAGACCGTCGCGACGTGCGGCTTCGGGAGCGGCAGCAGCTGGTCGTCGGCGTGGATCGGCTGCGCGCGTCTCCCCGGGATGGATCGCGATCGAGGAGAGCGACGAGATCAGACAGCCCGGATCGAGCACGCCCTCGACCACCGGGAGCACGCGCGGGTGCACGGGAATCGCCTCGAAACGCTGGCCGTGCGCGAGCAGGTTGTAGACGCGCCGGGTCGCGCGCCCCTCGAAGTCGTTCGTCGCAAAGCCGATCGCGAGCTCGCGCTCGAGCCGCGCGAGATCGGCGAGCAGCGCGGCGCCCTCGTCCTTCGAGAAGACGCCCTCGAGGATCGTGTAGCCATCGCGCTCGATGCGCGCGAGATGCTCGCGGATTTCGTTCGCTTCGCGAATCGCTCGACCTACTTCGCCAGCGCCGCGGCCATGGTTTTCTGCATGGCTCTTGTTTAGCACGCGGCGCCCCATCACGATCCTGCCGCGCTAGCCTGCGCAGCCATGTCCGAGTTCCTCTATCGCCGGAGCGGCGACGTCTACGCGCCGACGCCGTGGGCGGGAAGCCCGTGGTCGCGCGAGCTCCAGCACGGCGGGCCGGTGTGTGGGCTGATCGCGAGCGCGGCCGAGACCGCAGCCGCCGAGACGGGCCTGCGCGTGGTGCGGCTCGGCGTCGATCTGTTCCGGCCGACGCCGCTGCAGCCGCTCACGCTCACGTGGCAGTACCTGCGGCGCGGGCGCCGCCTCGCGCTCATCGAGGTGCGCCTGCGTCACGGCGACGCCGACGTCACGCGCGGCACGGCGCTGCTGCTCGCAGCAAACGGCGAATTTGCGAGCACCTGGCGCAAGCCGGAGCCTCCACCGCCCGGCCCCGAGGGTCTCGACGTGATCCAGTTCCTGCCGCGCGACCTGCTCGCGAAGGCGCCGCCGGGCTTCCATCGCAGCGTCGAGGTGCGCCTCGCCGAGGACGAGCTCGGCCCGGCGCTGTGGGCGACGACGCCGCTCGACCTGATCGAGGGTCAGGCGATCTCGCCCCTCGTCCGCGCCGCGATGCTCTCGGACCTCAGCTTCGGGCTCAGCGCACGCATGCTGCTCCACCGCCGCCTCGTGCCGCTCGATCCGCGGCGCATCGCGCTGATCAACGCGGACGTGACGCTGTATCTGGAGCGCCCGCCCGAGGGCGATTGGATCGCCATGCGCCACGGATCGGTGAGCGATCTCGACGGGATCGGCATCGCCGAGGTCGTGCAGCTCGACCAAGGCGGCCGCTACGGCCGCTCGCTGCAAGCGCTCGTCTCGAATCCGCAATCCCCGCCCGAAGCGTCTACGCTCTGACGGGGCGGCTGCGTCGTGAGACGTCTCTACTGCGACGGCCGCCAGAACGGCACGGCCATGCCGTCGCCGCACTCGACGGCATAGGCTTCGACGGGCATGCCGATGCGCACGCGCTCGACCGGGCAGCCGGTGACGTTGCCCAGCATGCGCACGCCCTCCTCGAGCTCGAGCATCGCCACCGCATACGGCAGCTCGTCCTTGAACGGCGCCTGCCCGTTCTGCCGGATGATGGTGAAGGTGTGCACGACGCCGTGGCCCGAGGCCGTCGCCCAGGCGGTGTCGCCGCCGCAGGCGGTGCAGAGCGCGCGCGGGTAGAACTGGCGATGACCGCACGCGGGGCAGCGCTGGTAGAGCAGCTCGCCGCGCGCGGCGGCCTCGAAGAACGCGCGATCGAGCGCGCCCGGCGCGAGCTGCGGTCGATCCCAGCTGCGGCCACGGACGACTTCCATCGCCATCACTCCCTCCCCAACACGACGGCGCCGATGCAAGAGAGCCAGCCGCCCGAACCGACGGCGAGCGACAGCTTCGCGTCCGGAACCTGCGCGGCGCCGGCCTCGCCGCGCAGCTGACGCACGGCCTCGGCGATCAGGAACAGGCCGCGCATGCCCGAGTGGCAACGCCGAGAGCCCGCCGCCGTCGGTGTTGAGCGGAAGTCGCCCGCCGCGCCGCAGGTGTCCCTGCGCGACGAAGGCGCCGCCTTCGCCCTTCTTGCAGAAGCCGGCGTCCTCGAGCAGCACCAGCACGGTGATCGTGAAGCTGTCGTAGAACTGGATGGTGTCGACGTCGCTCGGCTTTATCGCCCGCCCGGGCGAACGCCTCGGGAATGCAGGTGGCGCCGGCCGAGGTCGTGAAGTCTGGCATCTGGGAGATGTTCCAGTGGGTCTGGGCGCCCGCCGCGCCGAGCACGCGCACGGCGGGCTTGCGCAGATCGCGAGCGCGCTCGGCAGTGGTCATCAGGAAGGCGCCGCCGCCGTCGGTCACGACGCAGCAGTCGAGCAGGTGCAGCGGGTCGGCGATCACGCGGCTCGCGAGCACGTCCGCGACCACGATCGGCTTGCGGTACATCGCGTTCGGGTTGAGCCCGGCGAACTCGCGCACGCCCACCGCGATCTCGGCGAGCTGCTCGGAGGTCGTGCCGAACTCGTGCATGTGCCGCTGCGCGACCAGCGCGTAGCCGCCGACGATCGGCAGGCCGTAGGGAGCCGAGTACAGATCCGCGCCGCTCACCTTCGCGAGCCCGCGAAAGCCGCCGGTGCCGAGCGTGCGCCCGCTCCGCGACAGCAGGTCCGAGCCGTAGCTCACGAGCACGGTGTCGCACAGGCCGTCGCGGATCGCGGCGGCCGCGTGCTGTACGTGGAACTCGAACGACGAGCCGCCGGTCATGGTGCCGTCGACGTAGCGGTGGTCGATGCCGAGGTACTCGGCCATCGACACCGCTTCGACGGCCCCGCTCGCCATGCCGGCGCACAGGTAGCCGTCGATCGCGCGCTTCTCGAGCCCGGCGTCCGCGAGCGCGCGCTGGATCGCCTGCACGTGATGCCCGATCGAATCGAGATGCGGCGCGCGCGGCGCATCCGAAAGACCGACGCCGACGATCACGGGGTCGCGAGCGGCCAGGTTGCCTCCGACGAAGTCCGCGTAGAGAGTTGGATCACGCCCCGCGCGCGATACGGTAGCGGATCGGCAGGTGCTTGAGCCCGACGACGAAGCTGGCCTTGATCCACTCGGGCTCGCCAGCCAGCTCGACGTGCTCGAGGCGTCGCGCCAGCTCGGCGAAGAGCGCGCGCTGCGAGCGGCGCGCCAGGTGCGAGCCGAGACAGAAGTGCTCGCCGTACCCGAAGCCCACGTGCGGGTTCGGATCGCGGTCGATGCGGAAGCGGAAGGGATCCTCGAAGACGTCCTCGTCGCGGTTGCCCGACGCGTAGAAGAGGATCAGCCAGTCGTCCTTGCGGATCTTCTGGCCACCCACCTCGGTGTCGCAGGCGGCGCGCCGCCGCATGTAGTTCACCGGCGTCGCCCAGCGCACGACCTCCTCGACGGCTGACTTCACGAGCCGGGGATCGCGGCGCAGCCGCGCCAGCTCGTCCGGGTTCTGGAGCAGCGCGTACATGCCGCCGGCCAGCGCGTTCTTGGTGGTGTCGTGACCGGCGCTGAAGGTGATCAGGTAGTAGCCGAAGGTCTCGAGCGGACCCATCGGCTCGCCGTCGACCTTGCCGTTGGCCAGCACCGTGGCGAGATCGTCGCGGGGGTTCTTGCGGCGCTCCTCGATGATGCCCGCGAAGAGCTGGTACAGCTCGAGACCGAGCTCGCGCGATCGCCTGTCTCGCGATCCTCGCCCGGGCGCCGCAGCTCCTCGTCCTCGTCCGCGAAGAGCTGATTGGTGAGCCGCAGGATGCGCGGCTCCTCCTCGCGCGGCACGCCGAGGATGGTGGAGAGGATGCGCAGCGGGTGCGCCGTGGCGACGTCGCGGGCGAAGTCGCACTCGCCCTCCCCCGTCCGGCCCGCGAGCTTGTCGACGAGCTCGCGGGCGCTGGCCTGCACGGCCGCGTCGATGCGGTTCATGGCGCGCGGCGTGAACCAGGACGAGGCCACCTTGCGAAAGCTGCGGTGCTGCGGCGGATCCATCTCGATGATGGTGCGCATCGCGCCGACGCCCTCGCTGCGATCGAGGATCCGGCTGCTGCGCGGGTGGAAGATGCCCGGCTGACTCAGGAACTTGTCGGGCTGCTTCGAGACCTCGCAGATGTCGGCATGGCGCGTGATCGCCCAGAAGGGAGGATAATCCCGCGGCTCGCAACGGTGCACCGGAGAGTGTCGGCGCAGCGCCGTCCAGGAATCGTGGGGCGGTCCGCCGCTCGCGTAGGAGGCCGGGTCGATCAGATCGAAGCCATCGCTGAGTTTCATCGGGAGGAGTTCCTTCGCGGGGTGGAGAGATCGAGAGCCGGGACGAGCCGGCGCATCAGGAAGGCGCGCAGCGCGACTTCGCTGCGTCGCGGCTCGGGGGCTGCGAGCAGCGAGAGCAGCATGCGCAGCATCACCTCGACGGCTTCATCCGCCGCTGCGACAGACCAGCCCGCCGCCCGCACGAGGTCCTTCACGGCGTTGCGGCTCCAATCGAGCACCGGGCGCCGCGTGATGAGGGCCACCGTGCGGGCATCGAGCACCGCTTCGCTCCACATTGCGCCGAGCACGGGCTCTCGCGGGATCTCCCGGAGCACGAAGCACACCGCCTCGACGGCCATCTCCGCCGGCGCGCTGAGCTGGCGCAGCCGCGCGCCGAGGCGCTCGGTCAACTCCCGCGCGGCGTGGAGGAGCGTCGCCTCGACCAGCGCCTGCTGATCCGCGAAGTATCGATAGACGGTGGGACGGCTGACGCCGGCCTCCGCCGCAACGGCCGCGATGTTCGCGCCCGGCATGCCGCCCCGCGCGACGCAGCGGACCGCGGCATCGAGCAGGCGCTCGCGCGCGGCGGCGTGCAGGGTCGGCGGATCGCCCGCCCAGGCGCGGGTCCGGGTCGAACGGGGCGGTTGGCGGCGCAGGCGGGCTATTGACATCGAGGTCGCGATTGTATCATCCGTATTACACTGTCAACTATCGTGTAAGCTCGCGGCGCGCCTGGCCTTGCAGGACTTTGCGTGTCGTGAGTGAGGACGGAAGACCGATGTCGGAGACGTTCGCGGAGTATCTCGCGGCCACGCCGATGATCGACGGCGATCACCCCGCCGTCGCGGCCTACGCGCGCGAGCGCGCGGCCGGCGCCGCCGACGCGCTGCAGGCCGCCGTGCGCCTCTTCTACGCGGTGCGCGACGACCTACGCTACGACCCGTACGGCGTGCGCGTCGACCTGGAGTCGTTGCGCGCGTCGCGCGCGCTCGCCGCGCGCCGCGGCTGGTGCGTCTCGAAGGCCGCGCTGCTCGTCGCCTGCTGCCGATCGCTCGGGATCCCGGCTCGCATCGGCTTCGCCGACGTGCGCAACCACCTCTCGACGGCGCGTATGCGCGAGACGATGAAGACCGACGTCTTCTACTGGCACGGCTATGCGTCGATCCGGGTCGGCGAGCGCTGGGTCAAGGCGACGCCGGCCTTCAATCGCGAGCTGTGCGAGAAGTTCGGGCTGTTGCCGCTCGAGTGGGACGGCCGCAGCGATTCGCTCTATCACGCGTTCGACCGCGAGGGCCGGCAGCACATGGAATACGTGCGCGAGCACGGAGAGTTCGCGGACATCCCGCTCGAGCGCATGCGCGAGACCTGGCAGCACGAGTACGCGCATCTCACCGCGAGCTGGAGCGAAGGCGACTTCGACGCCGACGTCGACGCGGAGACGCGCGGCGCGGGCGGGGCGTCCTGAGGCCCGCCCGCGTGGCGAGCGCCCACGCGCCATGCGGGGTAGCGTCGGGCGCCAGCCCGCAGGAGGAGAGCTCCGATGAGCCGACCGCTCGAAGGAATCCGGATTCTCGAGGTCGCCCAGTGGTGGTTCGTGCCGAGCGCGGGTGCTCTGCTCGCGGACTGGGGCGCCGAGGTGATCAAGGTCGAGCACCCCGAGCAGGGCGATCCCCAGCGCGGACTCGTCACCTCCGGGCTGCTCCCGAAGGGCGGCTTCAACTTCATGTGGGAGCAGCCGAACCACGGCAAGAAGAGCGTCGGCATCGACATCAAGACGCCGGGCGGACGCGAGCTCGTCTACCAGCTCGCGGCGAAGTCGGATGTCTTCCTGACGAGCTTCCTGCCCGACGCGCGCCAGAAACTTCGCATCGACGTGGACGACATCCGCCGGGTGAATCCGAAGATCATCTACGCCCGCGGCAGCGGTCAGGGCGTTCGCGGTCCCGACGCGCGCCGCGGCGGCTACGACGGCGCTTCCTACTGGGCGCGCGGCGGCATCGCCTCCGCCCTCAGCGGCGCGAACCACGAAGGCCCCCCGGTAGCCCAGCGGCCCGCCTTCGGCGACAGCATCGGCGGCATGACGATCGCGGGCGGCATCGCGAGCGCGCTGTTCAAGCGCGAGCGCACCGGCGAACCTTCGGTGATCGACATCTCGCTGCTCGCCGTCGCGCTCTGGAACATCTCGGCCGACATCACGATGGCGAAGGCGCTGGCGGCGCTCGGCCTGAAGGGCGGCATGCCGAAGCTGGACCGGACTCGCGTCCCGAACCCGATCGTGAACGCTTACCCCACGAAGGACGGCCGCTGGATCATGCTGATCATGCTGCAGTCGGACCGGAACTGGCCGGACCTGTGCCGCCACCTCGGACGCGAAGACCTGATCGCGGATCCGCGCTTCGAGAGCGCCGCGAAGCGCGCGCAGAACGGCGCCGCCTGCGTGGCGGTGCTCGACGAGATCTTCCTCAGCCGCACGCTCGACGAGTGGAAGCAGATCCTCGCCACCACCGACGGTGTGTGGGCGCCGGTCCAGCACCCCGGCGAGCTCTACGATGATCCGCAGGTGATCGCGAACGGCTACCTGCCCGAGGCGGAGCTCAACGACGGCAGCCGCGCGCAGCTCGTCGCGAATCCCGTCCAGTTCGACGAGCAGCCCTTCGCGCTCACCGGAGCGCCGGAGTGCGGACAGAACACCGAGGAGGTCCTGCTCGAGCTCGGACTCACGTGGGACGATCTCGCCCGCCTGAAGTCGGAGAAGGCGATCCTCTAGTCGGCCGGGTCCAGGGGGGCGCCTTCCCGGCCCCCGCCGGCGCCTGTGATCTGCGTGCAGGTGCGGGTGGTGATTCGGGAAATCGGGACCAACGGCTTCCGGGCGACGAGCTCCGAAAGGGTCCGCTGAGCGACCGCCTGCGCATCGCGGATCTACGCTTCCGCCCGCGACGATCGTGGCTATCCTGCGCCGAACTTCGACTCCAGAGTCGATCGGAGGCCCCCCCGCATGAATCTCGAATTCTCCGAGGACCAGAAGTTCGTCCAGCAGAGCGCCCGGGACTTCCTCGCGAAGCAGTGCGGGCTCGACGCCTGCCGGAAAGTCCTCGAGTCGAAGTCTGCGAGCTCGGATCCCGCCCTCTGGAAGGGCGTGGCGGAGATGGGTTGGCTCGGCGCGGTCGTGCCCGAGAGCTACGGCGGCGCCGGACTCGGGCATCTCGAGCTGGTGCTGATCGCCGAGGAGATCGGCCGCGCGCTCGCGCCGATCCCCTTCGGCGGTTCGGTCTACCTCGCGACCGAGGCGATCCTCCGCTTCGGAAGCGACGCGCAGAAGCAGAAGTGGCTGCCGCGTCTCGCGTCGGGCGAGCTGATCGGAACCTTCGCGCTGGCCGAGGGCGCCGGCGATGCGGATGTTGCGTCGGTCGCAGCGCGCTTCACGAACGGCAAGCTGAGCGGCACCAAGCTGCCGGTCTTCGACGGCGGCGAGGCGGGCCTGGCGATCGTGGTCGCGCAGGGCGCGAAGGGCCCCGTGCTCACGCTCGTCGATCTCGGCGGCGCGGGCGTCGAGCGCAGCGCAATCGAGTCGTTCGACCCGAGCCGCTCGCTCGCGAAGCTCGTGCTGAAGGCCGCTCCGGCGGAGCTGCTCGGCTCCGAGTCCGCTGGCGCGGCGCAGATCGAGAACCTGCTCGATCGCGCCGCCGTGATGATGGGCTTCGAGCAGCTCGGCGCCGCGACGCGCGCCTTCGAGATCACGCGCGAGTTCACGCTCGCACGCTACGCCTTCGGGCGGCCGATCGCATCGTTCCAGGCGATCAAGCACCGCCTCGCCGAGCTCTACGCGAAGATCGAGATCGCGCGCAGCAACGGCTACTATGCCGCGTGGGCGCTCTCGACCGACAGCGACGAGCTCGCGCTCGCGTCGTGCAGCTTCCGGGCGGCCGCGAGTGACGCCTTCGAGAAGGTCAGCGAGGAGATGATCCAGCTGCACGGCGGCGTCGGCTTTACCTGGGAGTACGACTGCCACCTCTTCTACCGCCGCGCAAAATGGCTCTCCGCAGCGCTCGGCACGCCGTCCGCGTGGCGCGAGAAGCTGATCCAGCGCCTCGAAGCCAAGGGCAGCATCGAGATCGACGACGGCGAGTAGCTCCCCCTTCCCCAACTGAATTCAGCGAAGGAATTCGTCATGAACTTCGAAGACACTCCGCAGGAGGCCGCTTTTCGCGCGAAGGCCCGCGCGTGGCTCGCGAAGAACGCGCGGCTGCGCGCGGCCGACGAGAGCGCGCCGAACATGCTCGGCGAGCGCGAGAGCGCCGAGGTGCTCCAGCAGGCCAAGGACTGGCAGACGAAGAAGTTCGACGAGGGCTGGGCCGTCCTGACCTGGCCGAAGGAGTTCGGAGGCCAGGGCCTCGGCCGCCTCGAGGCGGTCGTGTGGGGCCAGGAAGAGGCCAGGTTCGCCGTGCCGCCGAACATCTACGCGATCGGTCACGGCATGCTCGGCCCGACGATCATGGCCCACGGCAGCGACGAGCAGAAGAAGAAGTACGTCCGCGAGATGGCGCGCGGGCAGGTCGTGTGGTGCCAGCTCTTCAGCGAGCCCGACGCCGGCTCCGACCTCGCTGGCCTGCGGACCAGCGCCGTCAAGGATGGCAACGAGTGGGTGATCAACGGCCAGAAGATCTGGTCCACGGGCGCGCACTTCTCGGACTTCGGGATGATCGTGACGCGCAGCGACCCGAACGCGCCGAAACACGCCGGCCTCACGTACTTCATCGTCGACATGAAGGCGAAGGGCGTCGAGATCCGGCCGATCAAGCAGATCAACGGCGGCTCGGGATTCAACGAGGTGTTCTTCAGCGACGTGCGCGTGCCCGACTCGAACCGGCTCGGCGCGGTCGGCGACGGCTGGCGCGTGGCGATCACGACGCTGATGAACGAGCGCGTCGCGATCGGCGCGGGCGGCGGAGCGGGTCGCTTCAAGGACCTGCTCAAGCTCGCGCGAGCGACGAAACGCAATGGGCGCCCGGCGATCGAGGACTCTGCGGTGCGCCAGAAGCTCGCCGACTTCTACATCCGCTCGAAGGGCCTGCAGTTCACCGGCTACCGCACGCTCTCCGCGCTCTCGCGCGGCGCGACGCCCGGGCCCGAGGGCTCGATCGGCAAGGCCGTCGGCGCGCCGCTCGGCCAGGAGATGGCGTCGTTCGCGATGGAGCTGCAGGGCGCGATGGGCGCGGTCAGCGACGCCGCGCTCTCCGCGCAGGAAGGGATCTGGCAGGAGATGTATCTCGGGACGCCGGGCCTCCGCATCGCGGGCGGCACGGACGAGATCCTGAAGAACATCATTGCCGAGCGCGTGTTGCGGCTGCCGTCAGAAGTGCGCGTCGACAAGGACAAGCCTTTCCGCGACATCCCGACCGGCTCGCTCAAGCGCTAGACGCCCTGGTTCCGGCCCGCCGCGCGGATGGAGATGGCGGACTACGAGGCGGCCCGCTACATCGAGAGCGTCAGCGAGTTCCCCGGCAATGCGACGGGAAGCTTCGTCAAGCCGGCGTTGCGGGCCTGCGCCGCGCGACGCCTGACAGGCTGAAGAAGAAGGGAAACATGGCAAAGCTCAAGGCCGGACTCCGCATGAAGAGCGCCGTCTGCAGCACCGAAGTCATGGTCGTGGCGGCGCCCGCAGCCGACATCGAGGTCACGTGTGGGGGCGCGCCGTTGATCGAGCTCGGCGCCGCGCCGCGCTCCGGCGTGACGATCGCGGAGCATGCCGCCGCGGGCACGCAGATCGGGAAACGCTACGTGAATGCTGCGGGTGATCTCGAGCTGCTGTGCACCAAGCCGGGAAAGGGCTCGCTGGCCGCGCGGGGCGAGCCTCTCGTCCTCAAGGCGGCCAAGCCGCTGCCGTCCTCGGACTGAAGCCGGTCGCGGCAGCTCTCTCGCGCCGGGGGCCGCTCACTGCACGATCTCGTCGACGAGGCCCCAACGCAGGGCCGTCACCGCGTCGATGCGGCTCCCCGAGAGCGCGAGCCAGGCGGTGCGCTGGCGCCCGATGCGGCCCGGAAGGCTCGCCGTCCCACCCGCCCCGGGCACGAGACCCATGCCCACCTCGGGTAGCTGGAAGAAGGCGTCCTCGCGCGCGCACACGCGCCGGCAGAAAGCCGGGAGCTCGCAGCCGGCGCCGACGCAGGCGCCGTGCACCAGCGCGCGCGCGCGCTCCGCGCAGAGCGAGAGGAGCCGCGCGGGGCTGCGCGCGGAGCGAACCGCGTGCGCCGTCGCCGGGTCCGGGAAGGTTCCGAACTCGTCGAGGTCCCCGCCGCTGCAGAAGGCCGGGCCCTCGCCGTCGAGGAGGATCTCCTCGATCGAGTCGTCGGCGAGAGCGAGGCCGAGCCCCTCGGCGAGCGCGTCGCGCATCGCAACGGAGAACGCATTGCGCTTGCGCGGCCGGTCGAGCGTGAGGCGCAGGCGCGCACCCTCGCGTCGCGCGCGCACGGGCGCGAGGTCCGCCTCGTGCTGCGGTGCACCGCTGCGCGTGGCGAGCCACGCCGCGAACTCGGGCCCTGCCTGGAGTGTCGAGTAGGCGAGCGACTCGGCGACCAGGCGCTCGTGGAGATCGAGCGTGCGACCGTGACGCAGGATCTGCACCAGCGTCGCCGCCGCGAGCGGGCAGCGCTCGGCCGCCGCGCGCACGGGCGCGAGGTCCGCCTCGGCCTCGACGAGAACGTCGAACGCCGGCGCGAGCCGCGCCCCGGCGGGCGACGGCGTCGCGAGCGCGAGCCCGACGGTCGGGCACGCTACACGCGTGAGCGTCGCCTCCGCCGCCGCGACTTCCGCCAGCGGCGCATCCCCCGCGAGGTCGACGACGAGGATCGACACTCCCGCGAGCGGCGAGTGCGTCTCGAGCGCGAGCGGCGAGCGGAGCCCGGCCACGGCCTCGGCGAGCGTGAGTGCCTCGGCGCCTATCGTGTGCCCTCCGCGAGCTCCGCGCGCAGCACGCGGCGCAACAGCTTCCCGGTCTCGTTGTAGGGGAGCTCACGCCGGAAGACGACGCGCGAGGGCACGCGCGACGAGCGCAGGCGCTCCCTCACCCACGCGCGCAGCTCGTCCTCCGAGGCCGCTGCGCCCTTGGCGAGCACCACCACCGCCGCGACGGCCTCACCCCACTCGACGTCCGCGATGCCGACCACGGCGCACGCGGCGACGCCCGGATGCTCGAGCAGCACGTCCTCGATCTCGCCCGGCGAGAGGTTCTCGCCGCCCCGCACGATCACGTCGTCGATGCGGCCTTGCAGGAACAGGTAGCCCTCCTCGTCGAGGAAGCCGCCGTCGCGCGTCGCGAGCCAGCCTTGCGGGCCGAGCTGGCTCGCGCGACCGAGGTACTCGCCCGAGACCTGCGGTCCGCGCGCGTAGACCTCGCCAGGCGCGCCCGGGGCGAGCGGCTTCCCCTCCTCGTCGCGCACCTCGATTTCGACTCCCGGGAGCGCCCGACCCACGGAAGCCAGCCGGCGACGCACGGCGGCGTCGCCGCTCGCCGCCGCCTTGCGATGCTCCTCGGGGCCGAGCAGCGCGATCGTGGAGCTCGTCTCGGTGAGCCCGTAGGCGTTCGTGAACTCCACTGTCGGGAAGAGCTCGAGCGCTCGCTCGATCACCGGAAGCGGCATCTTGCCTCCGCCGTAGGAGAGGCTCCGCAGGTGCGGGAGGTCGGCGCTCGCGCTGCCTGCGAGGACGTCGACGATGCGAGCGAGCATCGTCGGCACGACGAACGCGTGGGTCACGCGCTCCGCCCGTGCGGCCGCGAGCCACGCCTCGGGGCTGAAGCTCGGGAGCTGGACGATGCGCCGCCCGGCGTAGACGGAGCTCAGGATCGCTGCGACCCCCGCCACGTGGTAGGGCGGCACCGAGACGAGCGCCGCCTCGTCCTCACCCGCGCTCGCGAACTCGACCGAGCCGAGCACGTAGGAGACGAGGTGACGGTGGCGGAGCACGGCCGCCTTGGGCGCCCCGGTGGTGCCGCTCGTGAAGAGGAGCACCGCGATGCCCTCGGGATCGTCCGGCCAGGCGGGGGCGTCGCTCGCCGCGCGGGCGCGCGCGAGGAAGCTGTCGCGCGCCGCGACGGACGCACCCGCGCGCTCGGAGAAGCGGGCCGCGCGCTCGGCGTCGGTCACGAGCTTCGCGGGCGCGATGCGCTCGAGGAGCGCGTCGAGCTCGTCGCCCGTGAGCCGGTAGTTGAGCGGCACGTAGGGCACGCCCGCGCGCGCCGCGGCGAAGAGCGCGATCGGCGCGGCGAGGCTCGAGACGTCGAGCAGCGCGAGGTGCGCGGCGCCGCTCGCCTGGAGCTCGCGCGCCGCGGCGCCCGAAGCGGCGAAGAGCTCATCGAAGCGGAGCACCTCGCCCTCGCACTGCACGGCGATTCTTTCGCCGTGCGCCGCGGCCGCCATTTCGAGGAGCATCATGAGATTCATGCAGAGAGTCTCGCGTTGCGGAGCTGCGACATCGTCGGAAGCCTTACGACCGAGAATACCATCCCGGCGCATGCGGCGACGGCGGCCCGCTGGAGTGTCATAGTCCAGGCCCGGGCTCGCAAGCAGAAGGCGACCACCATGCACCCCGCCGGCGCCTACGCCGATAGTCTGATCGCCGCGCTGCCAGCGGTCGGCGCCGCGCCTGTTGCGGCGCGCCTCGAGCACCCGGCGCTCGCGTGGGCGCGCTCGGGGGCGATGGCGCTCACCGGGCGCGCGGACGAGCCGCCGCGGCTTGCGCCCGCGCCGCTCGCCACCTGCGCCGCGGCGGCGCTCGACGCGCTGTGCGCGCTCGCGCCGACGTCGCGCCTCGCGCTCGACGCTGCGGGCGAGGGCGCGCGCGGGCTCGATGGAGCGGCGCTCCTCGGCGAGCGAGCTGCGTACCTCGGGCTCACCCGCCGCGGCGCAATCTCCCCAGGCGGGAGCTGCCGCCTGCTGCGCGCAGCCGACGGTTGGATCGCCGTGAGTCTCCCGCGCGACGAGGATCGCGCGCTGCTTCCGGCGTGGCTCGAGGGCGGCGCGTGCTCGTCCTCGGATCCGTGGAGGCTCGTCGCAGCCCGCGTAGCGGAGCGGCAACGCCGCCGAGATCGTCGCGCGCGGCCGCCTCGTCGGCCTCGCCGTGTCGGAGGCCGGCGCCCGCGCCGGCATCGCGCCGCCCTGGCTGCGTGTGGCCGCGCGCGGCGCGCGCCGCGCCGCCCGTCGCAAGCACTCGCGCGCCGCTCGTGCTCGACCTCTCGGCGCTCTGGGCGGGGCCGCTCTGCGGCCGGCTCCTCGCGCTCGCCGGAGCCCGCGTGGTGAAGGTCGAGAGCATCGGGCGCCCCGATGGCGCCCGTTACGGGCCGCCCGGCTTCTACGCGGCCCTGAACTCCGACAAGCAGAGTGTCGCCCTCGATCTCCGCACGCCTCAGGGCGTCGGGTGCCTTCGCAGCCTGATCGAGCGCGCGGACGCCGTGATCGAGAGCGCCCGCCCGCGCGCCCTCGCGCAGCTCGGGATCGATGCCGAGGCGATCGTCGCCGAAGGACTCGTGTGGGTGAGCATCACCGGCTACGGGCGGCGCGAGCCCGAAGGCAATTGGATCGCCTACGGCGACGACGCGTCCGCCGCCTCGGGACTCGCCGCCGCAACGGGCGATCCGGACGCGCCCCTCTTCTGCGGCGACGCGATCGCGGATCCGCTCACCGGACTACATGCCGCGGTGTCGGCTCTCGCCCAGCTGCGCGCGGGCGAAGGAGCGCTGCTCGAGCTCGCGCTGCGCGACGTCACCGGCCACTGCCTGGGCCTCGGCCTCCGCCCGCGACGGCGCGTGCGTCGAGACGCGGGGCTCCGACTTCGAGGTCGTCGCCGGCGGCGCGCGCGCCGCCGTGTCAGCGCCGCGCGCCGTGCTTCCCACCGGCCGCACGCGGCCCCTCGGCGCCGACACCGCCGCCGTTCTCGCCGAGCTCGGCATCCCGTGCTGATCCGGCGCGCAGAGGTAGAGGGTCACGTGCGCGACGTGCGCATCGCGGAGGGGCGAATCGAGGCGATCGCCGAACGGATCGCGCCGCGCGCCGGTGAAGCCGCGCTCGACGCCGAGGGCGGCGCCCTGCTTCCCGGGCTGCACGACCACCACATCCATCTCCTCGCCCTGGCTGCCGCGCTCGAGTCCGTAGCCTGCGGCCCGCCCGCCGTCTCGGATCGCGCCGCGCTCGCGCACGCGCTCCGCGCCAATGCCGGAGATTTTCTGCGCGGTGTCGGCTACCACGAGTCGGTCGCAGGCCCGCTCGACCGGGTCGGCCTCGATGCGCTCGTCCCCGACCGGCCGGCCCGCATCCAGCACCGCAGCGGTGCACTTTGGATGCTGAACTCGCGCGCGATCGAGCGCCTCGGGCTCGATCGCGGGGCCGACGCTCCGGGCGTCGAGCGCGACGCCGCGGGTCGCGCCACGGGCCGCCTCTTCCGCCTCGATGCCTGGCTGCGCGCGCGGCTCGCGCCGGCCGCTCCCCCCGATCTGGCGCCCGTCGGACGCCTCCTCGCGCGCGCCGGCGTCACCGGGGTCACCGATGCGACGGCCGACACCGACACCGCCGCCCTCGCGCTGCTCGAGGCCGCGGTCGCTTCGGGCGCCCTCCCCCAACGGCTCGCGGTGATGGGCCCCGTCGCGCTTCCCGCGCCGACGCACCCGGAGATCGCTCGCGCACACGTGAAGCTCGTCCTCGACGAGGGCGCCCTTCCGAGCTTCGAGGCGCTCTGCGCGGCGATCGCGGCGGCGCACGCGCGCGAGCGGGGCGTCGCGATCCACTGCGTCGGGCGCGCGGAGCTGGTCCTCGCCGCGCGCGCCCTCGCCGAGGCCGGTCCGCGCGCCGACGATCGCCTCGAGCACGCGGCCGTCGCGCCGCCCGAGCTGGTCGAGCTGGTCGCGACGACCGGCGCGTCGGTGGTGACACAGCCGAACTTCATCGAAGAGCGCGGCGACGACATACCTGCGCGAGGTGGAGGCGCGCGACCTGCCCTGGCTCTACCGCGGGCGCGGCTGGCTCGAAGCCGGCGTGCGGCTCGCCGGCGGCAGCGATGCACCCTTCGGCTCGCCGGATCCCTGGCGGGCGATCCGCGCCGCGGTGGCGCGCCTCACGCGCGCCGGCGTGACGGCTGGGTGAGGGCGAGCGGCTCGCGCCCGAGCGCGCGCTCGCCCTCTTCCTCGGGCCGCTC
Organism: uncultured delta proteobacterium; assembly: GCA_963785985.1. Lineage (GTDB taxonomy): Bacteria > Myxococcota_A > UBA9160 > UBA9160 > SMWR01 > DATBRV01. Next base: position 470,929 of record CAWAXD010000012.1, read on the forward strand.
GACGATCCCGGAGGGGCGCCGCGCCGCGTCGCTCTCGGCGCGCCGGCCGACCTCTGCCTCCTCGACCGCTCGTGGCGCAGCGCGCGCGAGGAGCTTTCGAGCGCGTACGTGCGCGCGACGTGGCGCGCGGGGCGCCTGGTGCACGAGGCCTGAGCCGCCGCCTCCACTCCGTCGCTGGCACCGCAATGGGCGCCCCGCGCTAACGCTTGCGTTCCTGCCCGTTGCGTTCCGATTTCGCGCTGGCCGCGAGGGCGAGCGGCCGGTAGAGCGACCGCTTCTTGTACTGGTGGGCTTCCATCTTGCGGATGATGTCCGCCAGCATCGTCACGGCGTCGCCGACGTGCGGGCCGCTGGTTGAGCATGACGCACTCGGCGCGCATCGACATCGCCGCGTCGGTGACTTCGGCGCGCGTCGGCACGCCGGCGTGCGCGAGCGATATCGAGCACCTGCGTGGCCCAGATCACCGGCAGGTGGCAGGCCTCGCCGAACCAGAGCAGCTCTTCCTGCATCTCGGCGAGCCGCTCGAAGCTGAGCTCGACGGCGAGGTCGCCGCGCGCGATCATGATGCCCACCGGGTCGTAGCGCAGCGCCTCGAACAGGATGTCGGGCAGGTTGCGCATCGCTTCGCGCGTCTCGAGCTTGAGGATCATGCCGAAATCCGGGCGCCCGGCCGCCCGCACGCGCTCGCCCACCTGGCGCACGTCGGCGGGCGAGTTGACGAACGAGACTTCGACGCCGTCGGCGTGGGCGAGCGCGAACTCGAGCGCGCGCACGTCGTCCTGTGCCCGAGAGCGCCCGGGCGGCAGGTGGCTGTCCGGGAAGCGCGAGGCCCTTGCCCGAGCGCAGGCGCGTCGGCGACTTCGAGCGCTCGCGCACGCGGCAGTGCAGCCCTTCGGCGCGTGCAGCGCTTCCACGAGCGCGACGCTCGCCGTCGTCGAGCATCGACGCGCTCGCCCGGCCGCACCTGCGCGAGCAGCGCGCGGCTCCGGGCAGGCGATCGCGGGCAGGCCGCGATCTTCGCTCGTGCCCCGTGCCGTTGAGGAGGAACACGTAGCCCTGCGCGAGCTCGAGCGAGTCCGGGCGGCGCGGGTAGCGGCCGATGCGCCGCGCTTCATGAGCCTCCTTGCCGCGCATTCCAGGCGAGCGGCAGGCCGCGACGTGACGTAGAGCGAGCGGCCGCACTCGGCGGTCACGCCCCCGGGCGACGTGTCGCGCACGACGAGCTCGCGCTCGCGCCCGCCCGCGTCCGTGAATTCGAGCACATCGCCCGGCGTGCAGGCGCGCCAGCCAGCTCGCGCGGCACCGGGATCTGCGCGCCGCCGCTCGTGGCGCGCAACGAGCAGCACGTCGCGTCGGCGCGAGCGTGCGTCCCGAGCGGTCCTTGCGGCGCGGCAGGTGCAGCACGCCCGCCTCCATGCGGCGGATTTCGCCGCGCAGCTTGGGGCCCGGCAGGTCCACGAAGATCGCGCAGGCCTGCGCTCGAGCTCGGCCGCGCGCGCGCGGCGGATGGCGATCACGATCGCCTGCCCACTCCTCCGGCGTCTCGTGCGGCGCCGTTGATGCGCAGCACGTCCGCGCCGGCGTCGCAGGATCTCGTCGGCCCACGCCGGCGGTCGCCTCGGCGGCCTCGGGCGCGGTGACCATGATGTAGACGTGCCGGTCGCGCGGCTCGCGGGCCGAACAGCGCGCGCGTGTTCTCGTGCAGGAGGGCTCTCGGCCTTCGCCCAGTCGAGCGCCGGCTTCGCCCTTCGGCCGCGGTCGCGGCCGGCTCGCCGAGCCAGCGCGCGAGGCGCGCCAGCGTGTCGCGCACGTGCCCCTCGCGAGCGACCGAGCGACGACAGCGCCGAGCGCCGCCAGCTCGAGCTGCAGGCGCCGGACGTCGCGCTCTGCGCAGGCCGATGTAGTGCGCGAGGTTGAGCGCGCTCGCGCGGTGGCGCGGCAGCACCGCCTCGATGCTGGCGCAAGGCGCTTCGCTTCGTCGTCGACCGCGCGCAGGAGCTCGAGGATGCCGGCTGCGAGGGCTGCGGCGCGTCCGGTGGTGTCCGTCACGGGCGTCGTCATCGCCCATAGACTACCGCGGACTGCTTGCGCGCTCGCTCAGCGCAGGCGGTCGAGGCGGTCCTCCGGCAGACCGCTCCAGCTGGAGGGATCCTGCGGACCTGCCGCGCGCCGCACGTCCACCGGGATGCCGGTGAGGTGCGCCATGCCGGAGAGGCGCTCGAGCCGGTCCGGGCCGTCGGCGGCGAGGATGTTCACGTTGACGCCGCGCGTCCGGCTCGCGACCGAGAGGCCCGTCGCCATCTGGTGGCCCCAGCCGTGCGGCAGCGCGACGGTGCCGGGCATGAGGTCCGGCAGCGTCGGATCGGCACGCGCAGCGTCGCGGTTGCGGACGTCACGTCGGCGAGCTCGCCGTCTGCGAGGCCGATGCGCGCGGCGTCGTCGGGGTGCAGGTACAGGTAGTTCGTGCCGCCCTCCCCCGTCACGAACTCCTCGTGGTTGTGCGTCCAGGAGTTGTGCGTCTTCACGTGGCGCTTGGTGATCAGCTTGAGCCGCCCGGCGCTCGCGCGCTCGGCCTCGAAGGCGGCGTCGAGTCCGCGGGCCGCGTCCAGCAGCGGCCCGCGGCGCGAGCTGCACCTTGCCGTCCGGCGTGGTGACGACGCGCGCCGAGGAAATCCGCGTCGGCGTGCTCGGGACGCAGCCGGCCGTGCTCGTGGGCGAGCAGCGCCCGGAAGCCGCCCTGCCCGGTCACGCGCAGCAGCAGCGAGAGCAGCGCCTCCTGCGGAACCGCCGGCTGCGCGTCCGGGTGGCGGCGCGAGTGCAGCGCCTTCGCGAGCTCGAGCGCGCGCTGCGCGACGCGCGAGCCGAAGAGCGGCTTGCCGCAGGCGCGGGCCAGGTCGAGGTAGATGGTCGCCTCGTCGCGCTGCTCGCCGTCCGGCGGCACGACGGCTCGCGTCGCCTGGAGATAGGGCCGCGTCTGGAGGCCGAGCAGCAGCGGGAAGACGAAGGGCAGATCCGGGCGCTGGAGCGGCGACGTACACGGCAGCACGTAGTGCGCGAGCGACGCCGTCTCGGTCGGCAGCACGTCGAGCACGACGAGCAGCTCGAGCTCCTGGAACGCGCGCCGCAGCCGGTTCGGCGTTCGGCATCGTGATCAGCGGGTTGCCGCCGGTGACGAACAGCGAGCGCACCTGCCGGACGCCGGGGGTCAGGATCTCGTCGGCCAGCACGCCGCCCGGGAACGCGTCGTTCACCGAGCCGAAAGCGCCGATGCGCGAGCGGTCGTCTCGCACCAGCAGGCCGTTCTTCACCCCGAACTTCGCGAAATCGATCACGCCGCGGCCGACGAGCGTGCCACCGCGCCGGTCGAGATTGCCCGACAGCGCGTTGACACATTCCTGGAGCCAGAACGCCAGCGAGCCGTGCCCGCCCATGTTGACGCCGGTCGAGCAGTAGAAGGCCGCGCCGTCCGCCTCGCGATACGGCGCGACCAGCTCGCGCAGCTTCGCGGCGGGAATGCGCGTCACCGCCTCGGTGCGCTCGGGCGGCCAGGCGGAGACCAGCTTCTCGACCTCCTCGACGCCCTTCATGTGCAGCGCCGCGCGCTCGCGGTCCACGCCGCCGGAAGCCACCAGCTCGTGCAGGAAGGACAGGAAGAAGAAGACGTCCGTGCCGGGGCGGATCGGCACCCATGCCGCGGCGACCTTCGCGGTCTCGGTGCGGCGCGGGTCGATCACGACCACGCGGCCGCCGCGCGCCTCGATCTCCTTCAGGCGCTGACCCGGATTCGAGACCTGGAGGAAGCTCCACTTCGAGACGACCGGATTGGCGCCGATGATGAAGAGCGCGCCCACGTGGTCGAGATCCGGGAACGGCTGCGTGAACGGAAAGCCGTAGACGTGGCGCGCCACGGCGAACTTGTTGGCGCAGTCCTGTGTCGCGGACGCGTACATGCTCTTCGAGCCGAGCCCCGTCATGAAGCCCTGCGCAAAGACCGGGTGGAGCACGCCGAAGCCGGCCGCCGTGCCGACGTACATCGCGATCGCGTCGGGCGAGAGCCGCGCCATGATCTCGCGCGCCTTCGCGCCGATCTCGGCGAGCGCCTGATCCCAGGAGATGCGCTCGTGTCGATCGCCTGTTTTCTTGAGCGGGTAGCGGAGGCGATCCGGCGAATCGAGCAGCTTGTGCTGTTTCAGCCCCTTCACGCAGCCGAAACCGCGCGTCGCGACGTGCTCAGCGTCCGGGCGGATCTCGCGCACGCGCCCCTGTTCGAGCGTCACCTCGAGCCCGCAGAGGGCCTCGCAGATGCGGCAGAAGGTGTGGCGGATCTCGCCAACGGGCGCGTTCGCCATTCCAGACCTCGTTGCGTCACATAGCCGGTTTCACGACGCCCCTCAAGCGCGCTTGGGCCTCTTCTGAGAGCGGACGGGGCGAGCGGTAGCTCGCACCAACGTGTTCGTCAGGGGGTCAGCGCCGGTCGGCGAGCGCCGGGAAGAGCCGATCGGTGTTGGCGCGGAGCGCGTCCAGCAGCGAACCCGGCGGGTCGCCCACCTCGGCGAGCCGTTCAACCGCCATGGCAGCGGCGAACTCCGGGGTGAAGGGGTAGTCGCTCCCGTAGTGCAGGTGCTCGAGCGTCGTGAGCGTGAGGAGCGCGTCGAGCTGGCGGGGAACCGGGAAGCCGGCGAGGTCGAAGTGGAGCCGGCCCAGGTCGCGGAGCACGTCCACCGCGGGATCGACGCCGAGCAGCCGGGAGAAGACGCTGACCCGGTCGGCGACCATGGGCAGGGTCGCGCCGGCGTGCGGGATGATGAACTCGATCCCTGGATGCGTGGCCACCGTGCCGCCCAGCACCAGGTCGACCACGGCACGGGTGGTGTCGAAGAAGAACTCGAGCATCGGCCGGGGACGCCCGAGCGAAGTGTGCTCCCAGCACGCCGGCGAGGTCGGGTGGATGAACAGCCGGGCGCCGCGCCGATCGAGCTCGCGGAAGACGGGTTGGAACGCGGGGGCGCCCAGGTAGGTCCCCCCGATGTTGGTGAGCAACGTGAAGCCGACGACGTCGAGCCGGTCGCAGCAGTGCGCGATCTCGGCGATGGCCGCATCGACGTCGGGCAGGGGGAGCGAGGCGAACAGGCCGAAGCGTCCGGGATGGTCGACGACGGCTCGCCGGCCGCCCTCGTTCACCTCGCGGGCGAGGTCCCGAGCCGCGGGCTCGTCCCCGAGGTGCACGCCGGGTGACGAGATCGACAGCAGTGACGTCGCGATCCCGAGCCGGTCCATCGCGGCAACGTGCTCCTCGGCGGACCAGTCCGGGATCTGGGGGAAGCCGTCGGGTTGGCCGTGGCCGCCCTCCAGCAGCGCCGCCCGGTAGCCCACCGGTACGTAGTGGGCGTGCACGTCGATCGTGCGGGACGCGTTCACGCCGTGAGGCTCGCAACCCAGTCGAAGAGCGTCTTGACGTAGAGCTCGGGCTTGTCGCCGTGCATCGAGTGGCCGACATCGGGGAACGACCGGTACTGCACCTTGACGCCCGCGCCGGTGAGCAGGTCCTGCACCCGCTGAGCCTGCTGGTCCGACATCGCACCGAGCAGAAAGCCGCTGGCATCGTCGCTGATGCGCATGTGGTGCGTCAGCAGCACCGCTGGAACCCTGGCGCTGCGCAGCATCCGCTCGTGGTCGCACGCGGCGGCGACCGTCCCGGTCCAGAACGATCGGCCCCACTCGGGATCGTACTCCTTGAGGTTCTGGGGCGGCTGGTCGGGTACCGGGATGAAGCTCATGTGCTCCGGCAGTCGCGTCGCCGATCCCTCGCGCATTGCGTCCCAGGCGCCGATCGACCACTGGTCTCCCAGGAAGGTGCTCCAGAGGTCGAACAGCGGGCCGATGCACTGGCGGATGCCGGGACCGACGGCCGGCCGGACCTCCGACGCGAACAGCGGCGGATCCTCGAGGAGGGCCGCGAGCAGCTGACCGGGTTTGGCGTACGCCGACAGCCAGGCGGCGAGGACGCCGCCCGAGGACAGGCCGCTCACGATCGCCGGTCGCCCGATCACCAGGTCGAGGAAACGGACCAGGTCGTTGCCCATGTTGTCGAGCGTGTAGCGGCCAGGCGTGCGCGTGCTGCGGCCCTGGCCTCGGAGATCGACGGCGAACACCTGGAAGCGCTCGGCGAGCAGCGGCATGGCCGCCTCGTAGCCCCACCACGACTCGGTCTGGCCCGGGATGAGGAGCAGCGCCGGCGACGCCGCATCGCCCGCGGTCGCGTAGTTCATCCGGACCTCGCCGAGGTCGACCAGCTGCTCCGCGATCGCGTGGGCGATGTAGGTCTCGCCGGGGTTGTGCGGGGCCGTAGCGAGCGCGGTGGTCGGTCATCGAACGACAACTCTGTTCGATCGATCAGGAAGCTGTCAATGGCCGTCCGTGTGGCAACAGGAGTGAAGGCGGAAATCGAGTCGCCCGCAAATGACCGAGAGGCGCCGGCAGATTCCGACTCTGTCAATCGTGTTTTGAATGCAGGTCGGGGATCCACCCCGCTTTCGCGCGGGCGGCGAGGACGCCGGACATACCGAGCAGCGAGACCAGCGCGATCAACGCGAAACCCGGCAGCGCGGGGACCGCGGGCAGCAGCGCGCACGCCGACGGCTCCCCGCTGCACCGGAAGCCCGGATCGATCTGACAGGTCGTCGAGCAGCCGTCGCCCCCCACCGCGTTCGCGTCGTCGCAGGTTTCCGGGGCCTCGAGCGTGCCGCTGCCGCAGGGTGTCTCTGCGCTGCTGAGCGGGTCGGATCCGACGGCCGCCTCGTCGCCGTCGAGGTAGCCATCGTCATCCGAGTCAGGGTCGAGCGGGTTGGTGCCGAGCGCGGCCTCCTGCAAGTTACTGCGACCGTCGCTGTCGGGCGCCTCGTGCACGAAGCTTGAGCCATACTGCGCTCGTGCAAGCCGGCGTGAAACACCGATCCGTTGCGGTGCTCTGGTCCACACCTTCGCGTACGCTGCTGGCCGCGCTCGTGGCAGGCAGCGCACTCTGGGGCGTGGTGGCGCCGCAGGCGGGCGACTTCACGCCCGACTCGTACGCCTATGCCTTGCTGGGCCGCTCGTTGTGGTCGGGCGGGGGCTACGCGAGCCCGGCCATCCGGGACTTCTACGGCATCGTCTCGATGCCCCAGCCGAGCCGCAGCTTCCCGCCGCTGTGGCCGATCCTGGTCGGGGGCCTCGACCGGCTCACCGGCCTCGGCATGTCGGCCTCGCTGCTCGCTGCCTTCCTGAGCCTCGCGCTGCTCTCGGCCGCCGTCGCGGCTCTCGCCCGGCAGCTCGCGCCCGAGCGTCCGTGGCTCGTCTGGTTGGCGCTCCCCGCTCTCGTGCTTTTCGACGGCGAGTTTCGCGCCGAGCTCGCCGCTGGACGAGCGATTCCCCTCGCCATGGCGTTGCAGCTGGCTGCGTTCGCTGCCGCCATCTCCGTGCTCGATGCTGTCGCCCTGCGCGGGAAGGCGGCGCTGTTCGGCATCCTCCTCGGCGCCACGTTCCTGACGCGGGTGGACGAAGCCTTCTCGTGCGTCGGCGCCCTGATCGTCGCCGCCTGGTGGTGCAGGCGTGCGCTGGGCTCGCGCCGTGCGGGCCAGCTCCTGGTGATCGCCGGCGCCGCGGCGGCCCTGGTCTACGCGCCGTGGGCGATTCGAAATTTCCGGGTATTCGGGACGCCGCTCGCTTCCGACAACGCGATCACGGTGGCATCCACCTACGCGGGCATCGTGCAGATCTGCTGGTTCGCGCAGGGGCTCGAGCCGGCCACGATGGCAACGGCCCCGGGATTGTGGCTCCAGCAGCGGCTCGCCTATCTCCAGGCCTCGCTCGTGCGCGCCTGCACCAGCAGCCATCTCGCCTTTCCCCTCGCCTTCGCGCTCGCGGCGCTGACGTGGAAAAGCGTCTCGCGGGGCGCGCGCGCCTTCGTCGCTCTCGCGCTCGTCGCAGCCGCGGCCAAGATCGCCGCCGTCTCGCTTACGCCCTATCCCGACCTTCGCTACTTCTCGGGCATCCATCTGCTCTCATTCCTCGTTGCCGCGCTCGTGCTCGCGGAGCTCGCGGCCCGCAAGCCGGTCGCGCGGCAGATCGCCAAGCTGGCTCTGCTCGGGCTGACCGTCGCCGTCGGTCTGCGCGGAGCGCAGGCGCTGACGATCCCCAGCACGACTCCGTCGCGCGAGAGCGTCGGCGCCGCGCGATTCGCCGCGTTGCGCGCCGGAATGCAGGTGCTTCCGGCGGGGCTCGTGGCGAGCGTGCAGGCCGACGAGTTCGCCTACTACACCGGCTTGCCCGCCATCTACCTGCCCGACAACGCGCGCGACCGCGCGAGCTTCGAGGCCTGGCTTCGCGCGTTCGGACCGCGCTATGTGGTCGGTCGCTGGCGGGATGTCCAGAGTCTCGGCATCGCAGGAGCGGTTCGCTCGCGGACGGCCTACGGCGACGTGATCCTGGAGATCGATCCCGACACGCTGCCTTGACGCTCGGCAGCAGGCCAAGCTCAGCCGCACGCGTGGCCGGAATCCAATGGTGACCCGGGCGCGTCACGCCCTAGTCTCACCCTACCGGTGCTGCTGCTCCTACCCGTCACGGTCCCGGCAAAGGTCGCTGCCTGATGGTACGAAGATGCGCCCCGCGTCCCTGCCGCCTCTGCCGGTACGCAATCCAAAACACCAGACGCCCGAGCCCACGCGGCTCGCAGGCTTCTGCGCTTCAGGTAGCGGGGGGGCGATTTCTTCGATGCGAGACGCGCTCCGGGTACAGCTCGAGCTCGTCGCATGGCCCGAGCGAATTGACCTTAAGCCCCTAGCGAAGTGTAAGATGCCTACTTGGCACAATCCCCCGCTGACGCAATGCTCTGAAATCTGAAGACACCTCGACTGACAAGGATTAGCCCCATTCGTTCGCTCGCCTTCACCGCCGTCTTGTTCGCGCTACTCGGCGCGGGATGCGCTGGTCTTAGGCCGAGCCAGCGAGATGACATTGTGCGCTGGGAAGCCGAGACCGCGCGCCTTGGACATCCCGAAGTGAAGTACGAGAACTATGTCGATCCGGGCACCGCGACGGCGCTGGGCTTCCTACCCGGAGGCGGCTTCTATGTGCGACGGGGCCTCGGAGTGCAAAGCCTCCTCTTGTGGCCGCTGAGCATGGCGTGGGTCCCGGGGAACGCTCACGCGGAAGCCGAGCGGTATAACTACGTCGAATTCCGTGCCCGAGTTCTCGCGGTACGACAGGACGCCCAACAGAAAGTCACCGCGCCGACTCAGATGCGGAAGTCCCCAATGGATCACGCCCAGGCATGGGGGGAGCTTCTACGTCTGGAGCAGTTGTGGAACGCCGGCGAGCTCTCGGAGTCGGAGTACCTAGAGCAGCGAAGGAAAATGGAGGCCGGGTTGACGGATGAACACTAGGACCAGCCGGTGCGGCATCCAGATCGCTACGCCACACGCCCGCGCCGCCTCTGCCGGTACGCGAGCCCGAGTAGGCCCGTCATCACGAGCAGGCCAGTATTGGGCTCGGGGATAGCGCTGTAGATCAAACTCACACCTCCACCAAAGCCGAAACCGTAGGATTCGCTTAGCGGGGGGTGACTTGTGTACCACTGCGGGTCGAAGTCATAGCTGAGAGTCAGCGGACCGAGAAGAGCAGCAGCATCCCCGGGAGCGAATACGAATTCGCCGGAGCCTAGGCCGTTGAAGTCTTGGCAGAAGGTCGTGGGCCTCGCTGGGTCTATCGAGCACCAAGCGGCCATCCCGGTGATATTCCGGCTCAAAATGACCCCGTTGGCTCCAAGCACGAAAAACTGGGGTCCGGAGAACCCGGTGTAGATGGGATCTCCTGAAAATCCATCTAGGAGCAGGTCTGACGTGTTGAACAACCCTCCGAAGTGCGTTGCGCCACTGTCCACGAGAAGTCCACTACTCAGCTCCCAAACGTCGGGATCGGGGATTGGCAACACCAACGAGGTCTGTCCGGAGGACTCGCTCAATAAGTGAAATCACCCCAATAATCACCCCACTGCCAATTCACGTCTACGCACATCTGATCGCCGCACGAATACAGGCCGGGGCCAGACAGCGAGAGCGGCACCGCGGAGCTCGGAGCTGCGACAAGGCAAAGCAACAAAACCGCGACTTGGATGCGAATTGCGTCCCCTTCCCAGGAGAAGCTCCCGACGGAGCAGGCGGGAGGCATTCTCTCACAAGAATCTGGGGAATGTTTGGTCACTTCGTCGAGCGCTGATCCGACGTTGATCGGGCGCTGACACTTCACTGCAAATGGGGCGTTCTGCCCGTCGTGGCTCGAGGTCGACACCACCTCGGGGCTAGGCCAACCCGCGAAGTAAGGCGCCGGCCTGCGACGTTTTACGCCGCCCGCCCGTGCCACCTCTGCCGGTACGCAAGCCCGAGTAGGCCGGTCATGACGAGGAGGCGGGTGCTGGGCTCGGGGATAATGCTTTCGTAGACCAAGTGCGCACTTCCCCCCAAGCCCACGTAGAATTCCTCGCTTAGCGGGACGATCCTGAGGTGCGAGCGATCAAAGTCATAGCGGAGAGTCAGAGGGTCGAGAAAAGCTTCGTCCCCGGGGACTACGGAGTAGTCGTAGCCAAACAGGTGGTCGTACTCGGTGCAGGGGATCGCGGCGTCGCCGGCGGAGGAGCTGCCCCAGCAGTTGATAGGGAGAGTTCCAAAGTTCGAAATCAGCGTGCCCCCGTTGGCTCCAAGCACGAGATACTCGACGTCTACCCATCCGACGAGCGTAGGGTCGCTAGGGGGAATAGTTAATTGCACTACCTCTAACGCGTCGAACCACCCTCGGTAGCTCGCAGTGCTGAGGGGGAAGGTGCTCAGACTCCCACTAGTCAGTCCCCAAACCTCGGGATCGGGCATCGGCAAGACCACGGCGATCTGTCCGGAAGAGTCCGTCGTGTAGCCGGACCAGTCCCAATTCACGTCCACGCACATCTGATCGCCGCACGGCGCCAGGCCGGGGCCGGACGTGGAAAGCGTCAGCGCGTAGCTCGGAGCTCCGACGAGGCAAAGCAAAAAAGCCGTGACTTGAATGCGCATTGCGATCTCCTTCCCAGGAGAAACCCCCAACGGAGCAGGCGGGAGGCATTCTCTCACATCGCCGCTGATCGGGCGCGGATATGCGGGCGCACGCGGACATCGAGCGGGCCGGTTTCCGCGTTGAGGGGCGATTCGAGCTGGTGCTAGAAACGCGAGAGCGGGGGCGCGATCGAACGCGCGACCCCCAGCTTCGGAGTTCGGTTAGAGCGTCGCCAACGGCACCGCGCAGATCGAGCTCGAAGAGGCCCAGAAGGCGGTGGATTAAGCCACCGCGCCGGCTGCGGATTCACCGATGGCGCCCCGATTGATCGGTGCCACTCCGTGCCAGGAAGTGCCAGCCGCAACCGCGCAGATGAATTGTGGGAATGAGGGCGCCGTGCTTCGGGATCAAAGATCAACCTGAGGATTGGACTCGGTCGAAGGTGACACCGGGCGGATGCCGTCGGGACCCGGTGGCACGCGTTGCTGCGACGCCTCGCCCGCGCCACAGGAGAACATCAGAGAGAACGACGACACTTCGCCCGGAGTGGTCTGCTCGCCGACCGGATGCATTTGAGAGCCCTTGGCGGAGCAGAATGCATTCGCATCTCGGATGGCCGCTGTTCGCGCCTTGCCCGAACCGTAGATAGAACTATACGTGACGATGTACGTGTCGGGCCCGTAGTTCTGGACCCTCATTTTCGGCGCGCAGCTGGCGCAAGCGAGGAGCGTCGCCAGAAAGAAGACACCTGCCAATCTCGTCATGCAAGCGAACGCTAACACTCGCTCCGCGGGGGGGCCGGCCGGGCTGCGCGGTCCCAATGCCGCGAGGTGGCTTTGTCTCAGCAGGCCGAGCGCCTCCCGCCGATTAGCTTCGGCTTGTTGGGCAGCATCCGCATCTGCGACGGAAAATGGTGACCCGGGCGCGATTCGAACGCGCGACCCCCAGCTTCGGAGGCTGGTGCTCTATCCAGGCTGAGCTACCGGGCCCTTGGACTCGATCGACGGACCATGTGGTGGGGCGTATTGGACTCGAACCAATGACCTCCGCGGTGTGAGCACGGCGCTCTACCAACTGAGCTAACGCCCCGGCGAAACACGATGTTTAGGAGAGCGCGGGGGCTCCCGCAAGCAGGCCGACCAGCCGCTCTGCGCGCCCTGCCCTCGCCGCGCGCCGTGCTGTAATCCCTCGCTGCGCCGCCTATTTCCGCGCCGCCCCGTTGCGCGCCGCCGCCGCGATGAAGTCGACGAAGAGCGGGTGCGGGCGGAACGGGGTCGAGGCGAACTCGGGGTGGAACTGGCAGGCGACGAACCAGGGGTGGTCCTCGATCTCGACGATCTCGACGAGCTTGCCGTCGGGCGAGGTGCCCGAGAGCACGAGGCCCGCCTGCTCGAGCCGCTCGCGGTAGACCGGATTGAACTCGTAGCGGTGGCGGTGGCGCTCGGCGATGCGCTCCTGACCGTAAGCCCGCGAACGCCTTGGTGCCCGGCAGCAGCACGCACGGCCAGGTGCCGAGCCGCATCGTGGCGCCCTTGTTCTCGATCGCGCGCTGCTCGGGCAGCAGATCGATCACCGGGTGCGGCGTGTTCGGGATCGACCTCGGTCGAGTTGGCGCCCTCGAGGCCGGCGACGTCGCGCGCGAACTCGATCACCGAGAACTGCATGCCGAAGCAGATGCCGAAGTAGGGAATTTTGTGCTCGCGCGCGAAACGCACGGCGGCAATCTTCCCTTCGGCGCCGCGCGCGCCGAAGCCGTGCGGCACGAGCACGCCGTTCGCGTGCGCGAGGAGCGACGGATCGTCGAGCTTCTCGGAATCAAAGTACTCGATGTCGCACGCGCGCGCGGTTGGCGAAGCCGCCGTGGTAGAGCGCTTCGTTCAGGCTCTTGTAGGACTCGGTCAGGTCGACGTACTTGCCGACCATCGCGATCGTCACGTCGCGCTCGGGCATGCGGGCGCGCTGGATGATGTCCTCCCAGATGCGCAGGTCCGGCCGCCCCGTCCAGATGTTGAGCAGGCGCGTGATCTTCTCGTCGAGGCCTTCCTTGTTGAGGATGAGGGGCACCTCGTAGATGGTCTCGACGTCCTTCGCCGTGATCACGGCGTCCTCGTCGACGTTGCAGAAGAGCGCGATCTTGGCCTTCACGTTCTTGGGCAGGAAGCGGTCGGTGCGGCACAGGATGATGTCGGGCGCGATGCCGACGGTGCGCAGCTCCTTCACGCTGTGCTGCACGGGCTTGGTCTTGAGCTCGCCCGCGGTCGCGATGTAGGGCACCAGCGCGATGTGGATGTAGCAGACGTTCTCGCGGCCGACGTCGGCGCGCACCTGGCGGATGGCCTCGAGGAAGGGCAGCGATTCGATGTCGCCGACCGTGCCGCCCACCTCGGCGATGAGAACGTCGACGCCGTCGGCCGCCATCCGGATGCGCGCCTTGATCTCGTCGGTCACGTGCGGGATCACCTGCACGGTGCCGCCCAGGTAATCGCCACGCGCTCTCTTTGGCGATCACGGCGTCGTAGATGCGCCCCGCGGTGACGTTGTTGAGCTTGCGCCATCTTGGCGTGGGTGAAGCGCTCGTAGTGGCCGAGGTCGAGATCGGTCTCGGCGCCGTCCTCGGTGACGTACACCTCGCCGTGCTGGAACGGGTTCATCGTCCCGGGATCGACGTTCAGGTAGGGATCGAGCTTGAGAAAGGTGACGCGCAAGCCGCGCGCTTCGAGCAGCGCGCCGATCGAGGCCGAGGCGAGCCCCTTGCCGAGGGACGAGAGCACGCCGCCCGTCACGAAGATGAACTTCGTCGACCTCTCCGCCATCACGCCGTTCCCCCCTCCCCCGTGAAATGACCCGTGTTCAACGAATGCGCGCCGCCGCGTCGCCTGCGAAAGCGTCCTCGATCCGGATCGCGTGGATCGGCACGAGCGGCTCCGGAAGCCGCGCGCGAGAGAAGAAGCCCACGGCGAGCGCCTCGTCGGGGGTCGTCGGCGCGAGCTGCTCGAGCGCGAGCGCGTCGAAGCACAGATTCACCAGCTGGGCGCGCTCGCCGCCACGATACTCGACGGTCTGACGCGCGGGATCGGAGTAGACGCCGACGAGGCGCCCGAGCTCGATCCTCACAGCCGGTCTCCTCGAGCACCTCGCGCAGCGCGGCGTCGGACACCGACTCGCCGGGCTCGACGTGCCCGCCCGGCAAGCCCCAGTGCCCGTTGTCGCTGCGCTGCATCAGCAAGATCTCCTCGCCACCGCGCACGCGCCGCACCACGGCCGAAACCGAGAGACGCACGAGCGTCGGGTGCGTGGCGAAGTAACGCGTCAAACCATGGCTCGGCTTGGATCCGCTAGGCGAGCGGAGCGCGCTTTGGAGGACGAAAAATGCGGGGTCGCCATCCGCGCCGGGCTGGGTTTTGAGATTTGTAGCGCGATCGTCGCGGGGCTGTCAAACGAGCCCGTCCCAACCAGCGTTACGAAATGAACGCGGCGCGCTACGGAACGAACGGAGCCTCGAGCAAGCCGAGCTCCTCGGGCAGGCCGCGCATCAGATTCGCGCACTGCACCGCCTGCCCGCTCGCGCCCTTGCAGAGATTGTCGAGCGCGGAGAGCAGGATCAGCGTGCCGTTGCGCTCGTCTGCGAAGGCCGCCACGTCGCAGAAGTTGCTGCCGCGCACGGCCGCCAGGCTGGGAGTCGCGCCCGGCGGGAGCACGCGCACGAAGCGCTCCTTTGCGTACGCGCGCGTGAGTACCGCGTGGGCCTGCTCCGCGGAGAGCTTCGCCCGCGGCCGCACGTAGACGGAGGTCACGATGCCGCGGATCACCGGCAACAGGTGCGGGACGAAAGAGAGCTTCACCTCGGCGCCCGCGACCTCGCTCGCCTCCTGCTCCATCTCCGGCGCGTGCCGGTGCGCGTGCCCCGGCTTGTAGGCCAGGCAGTTCTCGGCCTGCTCGGCGAACAGGTAGCCGGCCTCGAGCTTGCGGCCGGCGCCGGAGACTCCGGATTTCGAGTCGACGACGATGCCGCTCGTCTCCACCAGCCGCTCGCGCAGGAAGGGCGCCAGCGGCAGCAGCGCCGAGGTCGGGTAGCAGCCCGGGACGGCGACCAGCTCGGCCTTGCGCAGCGCTTCGCGGTGGAGCTCGGGAAGCCCGTAGACGGCCGCGGGCAGCAGCTCCGGTGCCGCGTGCTCGCCGTACCACTCGCGGTAGACGGCCGGGTCGTGGAGCCGGAAGTCGGCCGACAGGTCGAGAACCGGCGTGCCGGCCTTGCGCAGCGCCGCCACGGTCGGAGCCGAGGCTGCGTGCGGAAGCGCCGTGAAGGCGAGCTCGACGTCGCGCGCCAGGCGCGCCGCGTCGGCCGACGCCGTGAAGCGCAGCTCCACGAGCCCGCGCAGCGAGGGGTAGGCGTCCGCCACCGGCTCGCCCGCTCGCTGCTCGGACGTCACCAGCGCGAGCTCGAAGCGCGGATGCCGCAACAGGATCCGCAGCAGCTCGAGCCCCGTGTAACCGCTCGCCCCGAAAACCGCGACCCGCATACACTCGCCCCCGAAAGCCATGCCCACAAACGAGCCATTCTCACAAACGAAAACGGGAGGCCGCGCGGCCTCCCGTTCACCACCGATCCCGGTGCGGTTACCGCTTGGAGAACTGGAAGCGACGGCGCGCACCGCGCTGGCCGTACTTCTTGCGCTCCTTCTTGCGCGCGTCGCGCGTGAGCAGGCCCTTCTTCTTGAGCGCGGGGCGCAGCGCCGAGTCGACCTTTTCGAGCGCGCGCGAGATGCCGTGGCGCAGCGCATCCGCCTGGCCGGCGATGCCGCCACCGGTGATTTTCGCCGTCACGTCGTAGCGGCCTTCCGCGGCCACGGCCTCGAACGGCGTGAGCAGCGCGCATGTGCAGGACTTCGCGCGGGAAGTACTCCGCCATCGGACGGCCGTTCACGATCACGTTGCCGGTGCCGAGCTTCATGCGCACGCGCGCGATCGCCGTCTTGCGCTTGCCGGTGGCCGTGATGATGGGAAGAGCTTCAGGCAAGGGGGAACTCCTGCGGTTGCTGGGCCGTGTGCGGATGCGCCGACCCGCGGTAGACCTTGAGCTTGCGGAACATGCGCCGGCCGAGCGCGTTGCTCGGCAGCATGCGCCGCACGGCCTCGCGCACCACGCGGTCGGCGTGCGGGCCCGCCAGCAACTTGTCGGCCGTCGTGCTCTTCAGGTGGCCGACCCAGCCGGTGTGCCGGATGTAGGTCTTCTGCTCGCGCTTCTTGCCGGTGAGCTTGATCTTCTCGGCGTTCACGACGATCACGAAATCACCCGTGTCGACGTGCGGCGTGAAGTGCGGCTGGTGCTTGCCGCGCAGCACCGTGGCGATGCGCGTCGCCAGGCGACCCAGCACCTTGTCGGTGGCGTCGACGACATACCAGCGCCGGACCACATCCTGCGGTCTTACGCTCTTGGTCGCCTTGTGGGCCGTCGCGCCCATGCAGGGCTCTCCTTCACGAATGCCGGCTCTCGTCGGGAATGCGGGCTCGCCGGAATCTTGGACCGGCAATGGGTACCGGAGGGGGTCGGCGGCGTCAAGGCCAGCAGGCACGGAAGCGCCGGATTTTCAAGCGGATTCACGGGTCTGATGCGCACGGGGCGTGGACCCCGCCGCGAGCTCAATAGATCACCTGCACGAGCGTCAGGCCCTGCGGCGGGGCCGTCGGCCCGGCCGCACGCCGCTCGCGCGCCGCGAGAACGGCGGGCAGCGAGGCGGGCTCGCGGCGACCGCTGCCCACCTGGACGAGCGTCCCGGCCAGGATGCGCACCATGTGGCGCAGGAAGCCGCTGCCCTCGACGAGGATCTCGATCTCCCCGCGGGCATCGGGCTCTTCGATCGCAGAAGTTGCCCGGATCTCGCAGCGGCTGAGGCTTCTGCGCGTCGAGACCACGTCGCTCCCCACCGCCTGGAACGAGGCGAAATCGTGCGTGCCCAGCAAGAGCAGGCCGGCGGTCTGCATGGCCGCGGCGTCGAGCGCGGGCTTCACCCACCAGCTGTAGCGCGCGCGCAGCGGCGAGGGGCGCGTGCCATTCCAGATCCGATAGCGGTAGAGCTTCGCGCGCGCGTGGTAGCGGGCGTGGAAGTCGTCGGCCACGGTCTCCGCCGTCACGACGGCGAGATCGCGCGGAAGCACGGCGTTGAGCGCGCGCTGCAGGACCGCGGCGTTCCAGTCGCTCTGGAGCGCAACGCTCGCCACCTGCCCTTGCGCATGCACGCCGGCGTCCGTGCGGCCCGCGCCGTAGACGCGCACGCGTTCGCCGCAGACGCGCTCGAGCGCAGCCTCGAGCTCGCCCTGCAGCGTGCGCACGCCGCCCGCCTGCACCTGCCAGCCCGCGAAGCCCGATCCGTCGTATTCGAGTGTCAGCCTGAAGTTCGGCACGGGGGACGCGGCCCGACCCGGGCCATCAATGGGGACCGAAGCGGGTCTTCGCGAGCGCGACCGCGTTGGCGGCGCACAAGCGCAACGGATCCGCCGCAATCCAGAACGCGAGCGCCTGCTCCGCCGTGGGATCCCGGCGCAGCCTCGTGACGATCGTCGCCGCGCGCCCTGCCGCCGCACGCGTCGTCGCATGACGCGGATCCTCGCTCCACGTCTCGACGCCGGGCGCCGCGCCGAGCACGCGAGCCGCCTCTTTCGGATCGAGCGGACGCAGCGTCTCGAGCGTCACGGACGCGCCGAGCCCGCTGAAGGTCGGGACCTGGACCGTCGTCACGCCAAGCCTCGCTTCGGCGCCGAGCAGCCGCGCGAGGCTGCGCGCGAGCGCATTCTCGTGGTCGGAGGCACCGTTCTCGTCGAGCTCCCCGATCACGGGGATGCAGTCGAAGGCCACGGGCCGCGCGAAGACGCCCGGGTCGGGCAGATCCTGCTGATTGAACAGCGCGAGCGATTCCTGGTAGAGCGCATCGATGCCGGCGCGGCCTCCCGACGAGGCGCCTTCGAGCAGCGTGACCGAGACGCGCGCGAGGCCCGCCGCCAGCGCCAGCGGGCGCAGCACCAGCGCGAGCGCGAGCGCCGCCCCCGGCGGCGTCACCAGCAGCGGCGCATCGGGGGACCAGCTCGCGCCGAAGGCGGCCACCTGGAGGGACACTTCCGGAGACGCCGCGAGCACGCCCGAGGCGTCGATGCAGGGCACGCTCGCGCGCAGCGCCTCGCGCACCGCGTCGAGCGAGGCGGCGGCGGGCGCGCACAGGATCACGAAGTCGAGGCCGCGCAGCCGCGCCATCCCGGACTCGACGGCGTACACTTCCCCGTGCAGCTCGACGTCGCGGCCGATCGACTCGTCCCTCGCGATCGGAACGATCTCGGCCACCGGCAGGCCGGAGCCCGCGAGCACGGCGAGCACCTCGCCGCCCAGCGCACCCGTGGCGCCGAAGATTCCGATGCGCAGGCCGGCTCGCGCCATCAAGCGCTCGCGAGCCGTTCCAGCACGAGCTCGCCCATGCGCCGGCAGCCGACCGCGGCGCCCCGCCCCCCGACCTCGGCGAGATCGGCGGTGCGGTGCCCGGCCGCCAGCGTCGCCGCCACCGCGTCGCGGATCGCCTGGGCGGCTTCGGGCGCATCCAGCGAATACTCGAGCAACATCGCCGCCGACAGGATCGCGGCGAGCGGGTTGGCGACGTCCTTGCCCGCGATGTCGGGCGCCGAGCCGTGCACCGGCTCGTAGAGGCCGATGCCGCCCTCGCCCAGGCTCGCGGACGGCAGCATGCCGAGCGAGCCCGTCACCATCGCGGCCTCGTCCGAGAGGATGTCGCCAAACAGGTTCTCGGTCACGACCACGTCGTAGCGGCGCGGCTCCCGGATCAGCAACATCGCCATCGAATCGACGAGCTGGTGCTCGAGCTTCACGTCGGGATAGCCGCGCGCGATCTCCTCCACCACCTGCACCCAGAGCTGCGAAACCTCGAGCACGTTGGCCTTGTGCACGTGGGTCACGAGCTTGCGACGCCGGCGCGCGGCGTCGAACGCCACGCGGGTGATGCGCGCGATCTCGACTTCGTCGTACACCATGGTGTTACGCGCTTCGCGCTTGCCGCCGACGAGCGCCATGCCGCGCGGCTCGCCGAAGTAGAGACCACCGGTGAGCTCGCGCACCACCAGCAGATCGACCCCCTCGACCACCTCTGGACGCAGCGTCGAAGCGCCCACCAGCGACGGCATCACGGCAGCCGGGCGCAGGTTCGCGAACAGGCCGAGCTCCTTGCGGAGGCGCAACAGGCCCCTCTCGGGACGCCGGTCGACGGGCTGCGCGTCCCACTTCGGACCCCCGACCGCGCCGAACAGCACGGCGCGCGATCCGCGCGCGCGCTCGAGCGCGCGGTCCGTGAGCGGCGTGCCGTGCGCGTCGATGCTGGCGCCACCGACCAGGTCTTCCTCGAAGCCGAGCTTGAGCCCCTTGCTCCGGGCGGCGGCGTCGAGCACCCGTTGCGCCTCGCGCGTGACCTCCGGGCCGATGCCGTCGCCCGGGAGCAGCAGGATCCGTTCCATCAGATTCCCTTCGGTTCGTTCGCGCCGCGGCGTCGTTTGTGCCAGGCGAGCTTGTTGAGCGCATGCAGATACGCCTTCGCGCTCGCGACGATGATGTCGGAGTGCGCGCCGTGTCCGATCACGCGCCGGCCATCTTCCGAGACGGTGACGGAGACCTCGCCGAGCGCGTCCATGCCGCCGGTGATGGCGTTCACCTGGAAACGCAGCAGGTCGCTCTTGGTCTCGGTCAGCTCGGCGATCGCCATGAAGACGGCGTCGACCGGTCCCACACCGAGCGCGGTGGTCTTCTTCTTCGCGCCGTCGATCGAGAGCTCGACCGTGGCCGTCGGCTTCGCGAAGGTGCCCGAGAGCACGCTCAGCTCCTCGAGCGCGAAGCGCTCGTCGGTCTGCAGCACGGAATCGGCGACGAGCGACTCGATGTCTTCGTTGTAGATCGTCTTCTTCTTGTCCGCGAGATCCTTGAAGCGCTGAAAGGCGCTCTGGAACTCCTCTTCGGCGAGCTCGAAGCCCAGCTCGCGCAGCCGCTCGCGGAAGGCGTGGCGCCCGGAATGCTTGCCCATCACGAGCTCGTTCGAGGGCCGGCCGATCGACTGCGGGGTCATGATCTCGTAGGTGATCGCCGCCTTCAGCACGCCGTCCTGATGGATCCCGGCCTCGTGCGCGAAGGCGTTCTCGCCGACGATCGCCTTGTTGGGCTGGACCGACACGCCGATGATCGAAGAGAGCAGCCGGCTCGACGGGTAGATCTCCGTCGTGCGGATGTGGGTGTCGAGCCCGGCGAACACGTCGGGGCGCGTCTTCACCGCCATCACCACCTCTTCCAGCGAGGTGTTGCCGGCGCGCTCGCCGATCCCGTTGACGGTGCACTCGACCTGGCGCGCGCCGGCGCGCACCGCCGCCAGCGAATTCGCGACGGCGAGACCGAGATCGTCGTGGCAGTGGACGGCGAAGACGGCCTGCTGCGCGCCCGGCACGCGCTCGCGCAGGAAGCGGATCAGCGCAGCGTATTCTTCGGGCTGCGTGTAGCCCACGGTGTCGGGGACGTTGAGCGTCGAGGCGCCGGCTTCGAGCGCCACGCGGAAGACTTCGACCAGATAGTCCCGGTCCGAGCGCGTGGCGTCCTCGGCCGAGAACTCGACGTCGTCGCAGTAGCCGCGCGCCTGGCGCACCGCGCGGTCCACCTCGGCGAGCACCTGCTCGCGGCTCATGCGCAGCTTGTGCTCGAGATGGATGTCGCTCGTCGCGATGAAGGTGTGGATGCGCGGGCGCACGGCGCCCTCCAGCGCCTGCGCAGCGCGCTCGACGTCCAGCCTTCCCGTGCGGGCGAGCCCGCACACGCAGGTCCCCTTGAGATCGCGCGCCACCGCGCGCACCGCCTCGAAATCTCCCTCGCTCGCGATCGGGAAGCCCGCCTCGATCACGTCGACGCCGAGCCGCTCGAGCTGGCGCGCGAGCGTCAGCTTCTCGTGCAGGTTCATGCTGCAGCCCGGCGACTGCTCGCCGTCGCGCAGCGTGGTGTCGAAGATGCGCAGGATCTCGTTGCTCATGGCTTCACCCTTGAACCGTCTGTCCCTCGACCGGCTCGCTGATCCGCTCGAGGGGGCGCTTCGCCACCCGGCGATAGATCCACTCGGCGGGCCCCGAGGCCGCGTAGACCAACCCGATCACGAAAAGCGTCACGCTCGGCTCCTGCACGATCAGCGCGATCGCGAAGACCACGAGGACGAGCGTGCCGTAGGAGTGGCGCAGATCCAGCTCCTTGAAGCTGCGGTATGGAATCGCGCTCACCATCAGCAGACCCAGGATCGCGACGCCCGCGGCGACCGCCGAGGCCGGGACGACGACCGCCACGTCCTGCTCGCGCAGGAACGAGACGAACCACTGGGTCGAAGCCGCGATCAGGGCGGCCGCCGGGCTCGGCATGCCCTCGAAGCGCCCGCTGTAGCGCGAGGGCGCGACGTTGAAGCGCGCCAGCCGTAGGGCCGCGCAGGCGGTGAAGAGGAACGTCATCATGAAGCCGGTGCGACCCAGGTCGGCGAGGTGTCCCGCGCTGTAGGCGAGGATCGCCGGCGCCACGCCGAAGGACACCGTGTCGGCGATCGAGTCGTACTCCATGCCGAAGCGGCTCGTCGCCCGCGCGAGGCGCGCTACGCGCCCGTCGATCGCGTCGCAGAGCGCGGCCAGCACGATGCCGAGTGCGGCCACGTCGTACTTGCCGTTGAAGGAGTGGACGATGGACCAGTAGCCGAAGAATACGTTCGCCGTCGTCACCAGATGCGGCAGCAGGTAGAGGCCGCGACGCGGCTTTCCGTCGCGCCGCCGGCGCCGGCGGCGGCGGAAGCGGCGGGGTCCCGTCTCGTACGGCTCCGGCATCATGCGACACCCGGAAGCTGCGCCAGGATCGAGCTGCCGCCGCGCACGCGATCGCCGCGGCGCACGCGCAGCTCGGCGGAGATCGGCAGCACGACGTCCGTGCGCGAGCCGAAGCGGATCAGTCCGTAGCGATCGCCGCGCCGCAGCCAGTCGCCGACCCGCGGGTGACAGACGATGCGGCGCGCGATCAGGCCCGTGATCTGCACCACGCGCACGCGCTCGCCCTGCGCGGTGTCGAGCGTCAGCGTGCAGCGCACGTTCGCGCTCTCGGCGCGGGGGTTGAAGGCCGCCAGGTACGCCGATCCGCCGCGCTCGATCGAGACCACGCGACCCGCGATCGGCGCGCGGTTCACGTGGACGTTGAACACCGAGAGGAAGATGCCCACGCGCTTCGCCTTCGTGCCGTCCGTCAGCTCGATTTC
The DNA here is from genome assembly GCA_963785985.1 of uncultured delta proteobacterium. Classification (GTDB taxonomy): domain Bacteria; phylum Myxococcota_A; class UBA9160; order UBA9160; family SMWR01; genus DATBRV01. The sequence goes on from CAWAXD010000012.1 coordinate 493,294, forward strand.
CCCCGCGTCCAGCACTCGGCCGTCGGCGGGAGCCACGACGCTGCGCTCGTCGCCCTCGATGAAGCGCGGAGGGTTCCGGAAGAAGGCCGCGACGAAGACCGTGCAAGCCAGCAGCAGGCCGCCGATCCAGTGCGCGCCGAGCGCGCCCGCGACGCCTGCGAGCGCGAGCGGGAGCGCCCCGAGCAGGTACGCGTCCTTCACGATGAACTCGGTCGGACGCTCCGCGAAGACGGGACCCTCGGCGCGCGCGTCGGGTTCGCTCATCTCAGTTCTTCGAGCGGTCGACCAGGCGATTCTCCTTGAGCCAGGGCATCAGCCCGCGGAGCTTCGCGCCGACCTGCTCCATCGGATGCGCCTCGCCCTGCTTGCGCAGGGCCTTGAACGAGACCGCACCGGCCTTGTTCTCGAGAATCCACTCGCGTGCGAAGCGCCCCGTCTGGATCTCGCCCAGGATCTCGCGCATGCGCTGCCTCGTTCCGTCGTCGATCACGCGCGGCCCGCGCGTGAGGTCGCCGTACTCGGCCGTGTTCGAGATCGAGTAACGCATGTTCGCGACGCCGCCCTCGTAGATCAGGTCGACGATCAGCTTCACCTCGTGGATGCGTCTCGAAGTAGGCCATCTCGGGCGAGTAGCCGGCCTCGACGAGCGTCTCGTAGCCGGCCGCCATCAGGGCCGTGAGCCCGCCGCACAGCACCGCCTGCTCGCCGAACAGGTCCGTTTCCGTCTCTTCGCGGAAGCTCGTCTCGATGATGCCGGCGCGCCCGGCGCCGATCCCCTTCGCGTAGGCGAGCGCGATCTGGAGGGTGTCGCCGGAGGGATCCGCGTGCACGGCGACGAGCGACGGAACGCCGCGCCCCTGCTCGTAGTGCGCGCGCACGGTGTGGCCGGGCCCCTTGGGCGCCACCATGAAGACGTTCACGTCCTTCGGCGCGACGACCGCGCCGAAGTGGATGTTGAAGCCATGCGCCACCGCGAGGTAGTCGCCCGGCTTCAGGAACGGCTCGATGTGCTCGCGATAGATGTCGGCGGTGGACTCGTCGGGCAGCGTCATCATCACGACGTCGGCCTCGCGCGCGGCTTCACCGACGGTCGCCACCTGCAGCCCGGCGCGCTCCGCCTTGAGCCATGACGGCGAGTCCTTGCGCAGACCCACCAGCACCTTCACGCCCGAGCTCTTCAGGTTCTGGGCATGTGCGTGGCCCTGGCTGCCGTAGCCGATCACCGCGACCGTCTTGTCCGCGAGTCGGCCCAGGTCCGCGTCCTTGTCGTAGAAGATCCTGAGTGCCATCGCCGCTTCTCCCTCGGGGGTAACCAGCCGAGATTATGCAACGGAATCGGGGCCGTCAAAAGTCGCCCCGTGGGGCGCCGGTTCGCTGCTCGCGGCCGCCGCCTCGAAGCGCTCGCCCGTGCGCTTCACCTCGGCCTCGGCGCGGCGCAGGTAGCGGGGCACCAGCACTGCGGCCCGCATGCCGCCACCCTGCGCGAGGCAGCGCGCCCCGAGCTCGGCCACCTGCTGCGCCCCGAACGAGACTTCGCGCAGGCTCGTCACGCCCGCGCCGAGCGCGCGCGTCAGCGCCTCGCCCACGATCGGCGCGCCCTCCCCCACCAACCGGCAGCGCGCCGGCAGGCGGGCCGCGAGCTGCGCGGGGGTCCAGACGCCGGCCGGCAGGCTCGCGTCCGGCTGCTCGCCCTGCTGCCGGAACGCAGCGCCATACACCTCACCGCGACGCGCATCGAGCAGTGCCACCACCGGCTCGTCGCCCGCGCCGGCCGCTCGCGCCAGCGCGGCGAGCGTCGAGACCGCGGCGACCGGGGCGTCGCTGCCGAAGGCGAGGCCCTTCAGCGTCGCCACCCCGATGCGCAGACCCGTGAAGGAGCCCGGGCCGATTCCGATCGCGAAGGCGGAAATCTCGTCGACGCCCACGCCGGCGCGCCGCAGCAGCGACGTCGATCGCCGGGAGCAGCGCCGCGGCGATGGAGACGCCCGACGCCGTGCGCTCCACGTCCCGCGTCTCGCCCGCGCGCCAGAGCGCCGCGCTCGCCGCGCCCGTCGCGCTCTCGAGTGCGAGCAGCCAGCCCTCCGCGCCTAGAGGCCGGTGCCGCTTCTCAGCCAATCGACGACCTTCGACCAGTGGCGGGAGATGTCGTTCCAGAACGCCATGCCCATCAGCAGCATCAGCACGGTGAGCCCGATCTGCTGGAACACCATGCGCGTGCGCAGCGAGAGCGGCGAGCGCTTCACGCCCTCCGCGAGGAAGAGCACGGCCTGTCCGCCGTCGAGGATCGGGATCGGGAGCAGGTTCAGGATGCCGAGGTTGATGCTGATCAGGATCAGCGTCGAGAGATAGGTTTCCCAGCCGCGCTCGAACGCGTTGCCCGCGATCTGCGCGATGCCGATCGGGCCGGCCACCTGCTTGCGCGACACCTCGCCCGTCACGATCTTGCCCAGGCCGCGCAGGAACATCTGCGTGACGTCGACCGTCATGCCGATCGCTCGCGGCACGGCGACGAACGGATTGCGGACCTGATCGATTCCCACCGCTCCGGGCAGCGTCGCCGCTTCGGCCGTGACGCCGACCCGGTAGCGCGGCTCCTCGATCCCCAGTCCGATGTCGATCGGAGCCATCTCGGGCGACACCGTCATGTGCTCGAGCCTGCCCTCGCGCGCAACCACCAGCTCGAGCTTGCGGCCGCCGCTGGTGCGCACCGTCTCCGCGAACGACAGGAAGCTGCCGACCAGCTCGCCGTCGACCGACAGGATCAGGTCGCCGCGCGCGAGGCCGGCGCGCGCGGCCGGCGAGTCGGCCTCGACGGTCGAGACGAGCACGTTGGCCGGGACGACGCCCAGCGCCGACAGGCTGCCGAGCCCCGGGACCTCGAACGCGCGGCGCTCGCTGGGCGCGGGGCCGCGATCGACCTCGACCTTCACGGGAGCGCGCGCCGCCACGTAGCGCGTGGCGAGGCCCGACCAGTCCTCGACCGGCTGGCCGTCGAGCGAAACGATCACGTCGCCCGAACGCAGCCCCGCGCGGTGCGCCGGACCCGACGCGTCCGGGACGCCGATCATCGCGGTCAAGCGCCGGTGACCGAGGCCGACCCAGCCGGTCTCGCGAACCTTGCCGAACTCGTCGAGCGCCGCGCGCGAGACGACTTCGAAGCGCGCCTCCCGCGGCTCCCCCGCCCGCTCGTAACGCACCGAGAGCGTCTCGCCCGGGCGGCCGCGCACGAGATCCTCGAAATCGCCCCACCACGTGATCGGGGTCGAGTCCACGGCGAGCAGCCGGTCGCCGACGGCCAGCCCGGCGCGCTCGGCCGGCGACGCCGCCTCGACGACGCCGATCACGGGCGCGGGCCGCGGCATGCCGACGAACAGCGTCACCGCGAAGATCGCGATCGGGAGCATCAGGTTCATGGCGGGGCCGGCGAACACGATCGCGAGCTTCTGCCAGAGCGACTTGGCGCCGAGCGCCTCGCTCGGGTGGGCGCGCACCTCGGGATCGTCGATCTCGTCCGGGTTCTCGCCGAGCATCTTGACGAAGCCGCCGAGCGGGAACCACGCGATCACGTACTCCGTTCCGTTGCGCTTCCAGGCCAGGCGCCAGCGCCCGATGCCGATCGGCGGGCCGAAGCCGAGGCAGAACTTGAGCACGCGCACGCCGCACCAGCGCGCTACCAGGAAGTGTCCGAGCTCGTGCACGAAGATCAGCACGCGAGAGCATCAGCACGAAGGCGAATACGTAGGTCAACGCGGTCATGCGCTGCGCACCTCCCCGGCCGCGATCCATTCGCGCGCGCGGGCGCGCGCCCAGGCGTCGGCATCCATCACGTCGCCGAGCGACGCGAGCGTCGGCGAGCCGCCGCGCGCCGCGAAGGCCTCGAGCACGCCGGCATTCGCCGCCGCGATCGCGGGGAATGCGATGCGCCCCGTCGAGGAACGCAGCGACGGCGATCTCGTTGGCGGCGTTCAGCACCGCGGGCGCGGCTTCGGCGCTGCGCAGCGCCTCGTAGGCGAGGTCGAGACACGGGGAAGCGCTTGCGATCCGGATCCTCGAACTCGAGCCGCGCCAGCGCGGCGAGGTCGAGGCGCGGGAGATCGAGCGGGAGGCGCTCGGGGTGCGCGAGCGCCACGGCGATCGGCACGCGCATGTCCGGCAGCCCCAGCTGCGCGAGCACCGAGCCGTCCACGAACTCGACGAGCGAGTGCACGATCGATTGCGGATGCACGACGACGTCGATCGCGCTCGGGCGGAACGTCGAACAGCCAGCGCGCCTCGATCACCTCGAGCCCCTTGTTCATCAGCGTCGCCGAGTCGATCGTGATCTTCGGACCCATCTCCCAGTTCGGGTGGCGCAGGGCCTCGGCGAGCGTGGCGCGCGCGATGCGCGCAGCGTCCCAGGTCCGGAAGGGTCCGCCGGAGGCGGTGAGGATCAGGCGCGACACGTCCTCGCGTCGCTGACCGGCGAGTACCTGGAAGATCGCGCTGTGCTCGCTGTCGACCGGCAGCAGCGTGACGCCGTGCGCGCGCACCTCGCGCATCACCAGCGCGCCCGCCATCACCAGCACTTCCTTGTTCGCGAGCGCGACGTCGCGGCCGGCGCGGATCGCGGCGAGCGTGGGCGCGAGCCCCACCGCGCCGACGAGCGCCGAGAGGACGAGATCGCTCGGGTGCGCGGCCACGGCCTCGAGCCCGGCGGCGCCCACGGCGATCTCGACGCGCTGGCTCCCGAGCCGCTCGCGCAGCGCGCCGGCCAGTGCGGCGTCGGCGACGGAGACGAGCTCCGGCCGGAAGCGCTGCACCTGCTGCGCCAGCTTCTCGACGTTGCGCCCGGCGGCCAGCGCCGCGATCGGGTAGCGCTCGGGGAAGGCTTCCGCGACGGCCAGCGCCTGCTCGCCCACGCTGCCCGTGCTGCCCAGGATCGTGAGCCGGCGCGGACGACCGCCGTCGCCCGGCTTCGCGCCGGAGGCTGCTCTCGCCGCGCGCGGCGCTTCAGCGGCCCGCACGCTCGCCCCCGCGCACCTGTTGGCTCGTGAGCCCGAAGCGGCGCTCGCGTTTCTGATAGTCGAGGATCGCGTCCACCAGGTGGCTCTTGCGGAAATCGGGCCACATCACGGACGTCGAGTAGATCTCGGCGTAGGCGATCTGCCAGAGCAGGAAGTTCGAGACGCGCAGCTCGGCGCCCGTTCGGATCAGCAGGTCCGGATCGGGGAGCTCGGGGTCGTAGAGGTAGGCGGCGAAGGTCTTCTCGTCGAGCTGCTCGGGATCGACCTTGCCCTGCTCGGCGTCGCGCAGGAGCCTTCGCGCGGCGTCCACGATCTCGGCGCGCCCGCCGTACGAGAGCGCGAACACGAGCGTCATCTCGCGGTTGTTCCGGGTGACCTCCACCGCATGCCGCACGCGCTCGGCGACCGCGGTCGGCAGCTTCTCGAGCCTTCCGATCGCACGCACCTGGATGCCGTTGCGCATGACCTCCGCGAGCTCCGCGTCGAGAAAGTGCGCGAGCAGACGCATCAGCTCGTCGACTTCGGCCTTCGGACGGCTCCAGTTCTCGATCGAGAAGGCGTAGAGGGTGAGCACCCGGATGCCGAGCTCGTGCGCCCCGCGCAATACGGCGCGCACGGCCTCCATGCCCTCGCGATGGCCTTCGATGCGCGAGCGGCCGCGGCTCTCCGCCCAACGCCCGTTGCCGTCCATGATGATGGCCACGTGGCGCGGAATGAACTCGGGTCGCAGTCTGCTTTCCTGCACGTGTCCCTGCTCTCGTGTCAGACCTGGAGGATCTCGGCTTCCTTGTGCTGGATCAGGTCGTCGATCTTCTTGACGAACTCATCGGTCAGGGCCTGGATCTTCTTCTCCTCGCGGTGGCGTTCGTCCTGGGTCGCGGAGCCGTCGCCCTCGAGATCCTTCAGCATCGCGAGCGCGTCGCGGCGCCCTTCGCGCACACCGACCTTGTGGTGCTCCGCGAGCTTGTGGATCTGGCGCACGATGTCCTTGCGGCGCTCCTCGGTGAGCGGCGGAATCGGGATCCGCACGACCTTGCCGTCGTTCGACGGCGTGAGCCCGAGATCCGACTTCTGGATCGCCTTCTCGATGGCCGAGATGGAGCCCTTGTCGTATGGCGAGATCACGATCAGACGCGGGTCCGGGATGGTCATGTTCGCGAGTTGGTTGAGCTGCGTCGGCGTGCCGTAGTAGTCGACGTGAATGCCGTCGAGCAGCCCCGTGCTGGCGCGTCCCGTGCGGATCTTCTGCAGATCGGCGCGCAGGCTGCGCAGCGACTTCTCCATGTGTTGCCGGGCTTCGTCGCGAACGAGCGCAAGATCTTCTTCCGCCATGGATCGTCAGTCTCCCACCCAGGTCCCCACTCGCTCCCCCGCCGCGAGCCTGCGGAGGTTCCCGGGAACGCTCATGTCGAATACGATGATCGGCAGACTGTTCTCGCGGCACAGCGCGATCGCGGTCTGATCCATCACGCGCAGATTGCGCTGGATCGCTTCGCCGTAGCTCAAGCGCTCGTAGCGCTTGGCATCGGGATTCAGCTTCGGATCGGCGTCGTAGACCCCGTCCACCCCTTGTTTGGCCATCAGGATCACTTCGGCGTGCATCTCGGCCGCGCGCAGGGCTGCCGCCGTGTCCGTGGTGAAGTACGGATTCCCCGTCCCGCCGGCGAACACCACGATGCGACCCTTCTCGAGGTGTCGCATCGCGCGGCGGCGGATGTAGGGCTCGGCCACGGCCTTGATCTCGAGCGCGGTGAGCACGCGCGTGGCGAGCCCTTCCTTCTCGAGCGAGTCCTGGAGCGCCAGCGCATTGATCATGCCGGCCATCATGCCCATGTAGTCGGCGCTCGCGCGGTCCATGCCCTGCGACGCCGCCGAGACGCCGCGGATCACGTTGCCGCCGCCGATCACCACGCACAGCTCGATGCCGAGCTCGTGGACTTCGCGCAGCTCGGAGGCGAGGCGGGAGATCACGGTCGGACTGATACCGAAGCCCTTGTCGCCGGCGAGCGCTTCACCGGAGAGCTTGATCAACAGCCTTCGGTAGGCCGCCTTCACGCTTCGCTCGCCCCTCCGACCTTGAAGCGTTCGAAGGCAGCGACCGCGACCGCGCCGCCGAGCGACGCGGCGGCTTCCTGGAGCAGATCGCCGACCTTGCGCTCGGGATCCTTCACGAACGGCTGCTCGATCAGGCAGACCTCCGAGAGGAACTTGGCTACGCGGCCTTCCACGATCTTCTCGATCACCGCCGGCGGCTTGCCGGTCTGCTCCGCCTGCTTGCGGAAGATTGCGCGCTCCGAGTCGAGCAGCGCCTTGCTCACCCCGTGGCGATCGACCGCAACCGGCGTCGGATCGGCCGCGGCGACGTGCATCGCCACGTCCTTCGCGAGCGCCTGCGCGGCCGCGCCCGGCGCGCGCGTGGAGAGCGCCACCAGCACGCCGAGCTTGCCGCCCGCGTGCACGTAGCCGCCGACCACGCCGCCCTTCGGCGCCGCGACGTGCGCGGCCCGCTTCACGACGATGTTCTCGCCGAGCTTCGCGATCGCCGCCGTGATGCGATCGGCGACCTTCTCGCCGTCGATGGGAGCCTGCTGGAGCCCGGCCGCGGAGCCCGCCTGCGCGTCGCGCGCGACGGCGCGCGCCAGATCAGCGGCCAGCTTCGTGAAGTCTTCCGTGCGCGCCACGAAATCCGTCTCGCAACCGAGCTCGACGATTCCGCCCTGCTCGCCGTTCGTCGCGATCGCGACGATGCCCTCGCTCGTCGCGCGCCCCTCGCGCTTGCCGGCCTTGGCGAGGCCCCGCTCACGCAAGAGCTCGACCGCGCGCTTCAGGTCGCCCCCGGCGTCGGCGAGCACCTTCTTGCAATCCATCATGCCGGCGCCGGTCTGCTCGCGCAGCGCCTTCACCGCCTGCGCCGAAATCTCCGCCACTGCTCGTTCTCCCGTCTGGATGGAAGCCGCTCGCGCTCGTTCGCGGCGGCGGACAGCCGCCCGCGGCGTTGCTCAGACCTCTCCGCTGGTGACCTTGGTGATCACCTCCGGCTCCGAGGCCTCGACGTCGCGGCGATCGCCGCCGTACGAAGCGCCCGCGCCGCGCCCGCGCCGCGGCGGATGCGTGATCTCGACCACGACCCGGCCCGTCGACGGCCCGACCGGCGAGCTCTTCGCCGGTCGCGTCCGCTCCGCCTCGACCGCTTCGCTCTGCAAGCGGTCGTTGTGGAACGCGGCGCCTTCGAGGCATGCGTCCGCCAGCCGCGAGCAGTAGAGCTGGATGGCGCGGATCGAGTCGTCATTGCCGGGAATCACGAAGTCGATGTCGTACGGATTGCAGTTCGAATCGACGACCGCGATGATCGGAATGCCGAGTCGCTTGGCCTCGCTCACGGCGATGGCTTCGCGGTTCACGTCGATCACGAAGATCGCGTCCGGCAGGCGCGTCATCTCGCGAATGCCATCGAGCGACTTGCGATACTTGTCGACGGCGCGAGTCATCTCCGCCAGATCCTTCTTCGAGAGCTCCTTGGTCTTGCTCTCGTCGCCGATCGTCGCGATCAGCTCCTTGAAGCGCTCGATCGACTTCTTCACCGTCTTGAAGTTCGTGAGCATCCCGCCGAGCCAGCGGTTGTTCACGTAGTACTGGCCGGCGCGCGACGCTTCGAGCTGCACCGGCGCCTGTGCCTGGCGCTTGGTGCCGACGAACAGCAGCTTGCCGCCGCGGCCCGCCGTTTCGCGCACGAAATCGAGCGCGGCGCGGAAGCGCGGCAGCGTCTGGTCGAGATCGAGGATGTGGACGCCGTTGCGCTCGCCGAACAGGAACGGCTTCATGCGCGGGTCCCAGCGTCGGGTCTGATGCCCGAAGTGGACTCCGGCTTCGATCAGGTCGCGGACATTGACTTCGGCTTGCTCGAGGGCGGCGGCGCTCGCGGGCATCGCCGCGGGGGCGCTCGCCGTGGGATCGGCCATGCAGATTCTCCTTCGCGGTTATGCGTCCGAACCGGATCGGGACTCCCCAACCCGCGCCTGCCGAAGCCGGCGCGAGCACCGCAGGGGCGATCCGGAACGTGTGAAGTTGCCAAGGGTTAGCAGACTGGAGCGCAGCTGACCAGAACGCGGCATCAGGTCGTGTAATCGGCGTTGATGCGCACGTAATCGTACGACAGGTCGCAGGTCCAGACGTGGGTGGCCGCCCGCCCCGCGCCGAGCCGGACCTCGAGCTCGATCTCCCGGGCCTTCAGCGCCCGCGCGGCGCGGGCGCGCGCGGCCGCGCCGGCCGACGCCCCCTGCCGGAACACGACCACCCCCCCGAGGCTCACCTGCGTGCGTTCGAGGGCGAGGTGCACACGCCCCGCTCCGACCGTCTGGAGGATGCGGCCCCAGTTCGCGTCCGCTCCGAACAAGGCGGTCTTGACGAGCAGCGAGTTGGCGATCCGGCGGGCTGCGCGCTCGGCCTCGGCCGGGCTGCGCGCCTCGCGCACGACGACCGTCACCAGCCGCGTCGCCCCTTCCCCGTCCCGCGCCACGTCGCGCGCGAGCGACACCGCCACGTCCGCGAGAGCCGCCTCGAAGGCGCGCGCGTCGCGCCCGTTAGGGCTGCGCAGCGCGCTGTTGCCCGCCGCCCCGCCCGCGAACAGCAGCAGTGTGTCGCTCGTCGAGGTCTCGCCATCGACGGTCACGCGGTTGAAGCTCGCATCCGCCGCGCGGCGCAGCGCGCCGCGCAGATACGCCGGGCTGGCTGCGGCATCCGTGAGCAGGAAGGCCAGCAGCGTGCCCATGTTCGGCTCGATCATCCCGGAGCCCTTGGCGATGCCGGCCAGCGTGACCCGGCGGCCGCCGAGCACGACGCGTGCGTGCGCGAGCTTCGCGAAGGTGTCGGTCGTGCGGATCGCTTCGGCCGCCCGTGCGAGGCCGGTCTCGGAGAGCGCGGCCGCCGCCTTCGCGACGCCGCGGGCGATGCGCGCCATGGGCAGCGGCTGTCCGATCACCCCCGTCGACGCCACCAGCATCTCGGCCGGCGCCGCACCCACCGCGAGCGCGGCGAGCCGCGACATCTCGGCGGCGTCGCGGCGGCCGCGATCGCCCATCGCGACGTTCGAGCAGCCGCTGTTCACGATCACACCGCGCGCCGTTCCGCGGCGCACGCGGCGCCGACACAGCTCGACCGGCGCGCCGACCACCGTGGAACGGGTGAATACCCCGGCCACCGCCGCCGGCCGGTCGCTCACGATCAAGGCGACGTCGAGGCCGCGGGCCTTGATGCCCGCGCGCACGCCGCTCGTCCGGAAGCCCGGCACCCGAACCGCGTCAGTGCCCAACCGCAAAGCCCCCGCTCCGACACACGCTCAGGTGGCTCCGCAGCACTTCTTGTATTTCTTTCCGCTGCCGCACGAGCAGGGATCGTTGCGGCCGATCTTGGCGGCGGGCGCAGCGCCCGCGCGGGAGCCCGGGGCGGCGACGGCCGCCGGCTGGCGCAGGGGACCCAGCGCCGAGCGCGGCGCTGCGGCGGGGCGCGGCGCCGCGGCGCCGCTCGGCATCTCCGCCGAGCGCGGCTGCGGCAGCGCGAACTTGAACACGATCTCGAGCGCCTGGCTGTCGATGCGCGCGTTCATTTCTTCGAACAGCGCGTAGCCCTCGCGCTGGTACTCGAGCTTCGGATCCTTCGAGGCGTAGCCGCGCAGACCGATGCCTTCGCGCAGGCCGTCCATCGTATGCAGGTGGTCCTTCCACTGCGTGTCGAGGATGCGCAGGAGGATGTCGCGCTCGAAGCCCTCGAAGCGCGGATAGCCGCTTCCGGCGAACTCCTCGGCGAGCACGTCGCACTGCTTGCGCTTGGCCTCGAGCACCGCCACGACGGCGTCGAAGACGGCGCGGCCCACCGAGTGACGATCGCGCTTCTCGATGGCCTCGGGCGCGCGCGGCAGCACCTGCGGATCGAGCACGACGCCGTACTGCATCTCGATCGCGGTCGCGAGCGCGGCGAGCGCCTCGCCATCCGGGTCGCCCTTCTCGGGCCAGTGCTCCTCGAGCAGGCTCACGATCGAGCCCTCGCACATGTCGAGGATCTCCGTGTGGATGTCCTCGCGCGCGAGCGCGTCGCGCCGCCGCTCGTAGAACGCGCGGCGCTGGCGGTTCATCACGTCGTCGTAATCGAGCAGGTGCTTGCGGATGTCGAAGTTGCGCGCCTCGACCTTCTTCTGCGCATTCTCGATCACGCGCGTGAGCAGGCGGTTCTCGATCGCCTCGCCTTCCTCGACGCCGACGCGATCCCACCATTGCGCCACGCGCTCGGATTCGAAGATGCGCAGCAGATCGTCCTCGAGCGACAGGAAGAACTGCGTCGAGCCGGGGTCGCCCTGCCGGCCGGCGCGACCGCGCAGCTGATTGTCGACGCGGCGGCTTTCGTGCCGCTCCGTGCCGATGATGTGCAGCCCGCCGCCCGCGACGACTTCGCCGCGCTCGGCGATGCACTGCGCCTCGAAATGCGCGTAGCTGGCCGGATAGTCGGCGTGCTCCTTGCTGCCTCCGCACTTCGCGAGCGCCCGGAACTCCGGATTGCCGCCGAGCAGGATGTCGGTGCCGCGGCCGGCCATGTTGGTGGAGATCGTGACGGCGCCGAGGCTCCCCGCCTGCGCCACGATCTCGGCCTCGCGCTCGTGCTGCTTGGCGTTCAGGACGTTGTGCTTCACGCCGCGCTTGTCGAGCTTGCGCGAGAGCATCTCGGAGGTCTCGATCGAGATCGTGCCGACCAGGATCGGTTGGCCCTTGGCGTGACGCTCGAGGATCTCCTCGACCACGGCGTTGAACTTCTCGCCCTTGGTCTTGAACACCACGTCCGGGCGGTCGCCGCGGATCATCGGACGATTGGTCGGGATCAGGTTCACGTCGAGGTCGTAGATCTTCGCGAACTCCGGCGCCTCGGTATCGGCCGTGCCCGTCATCCCCGAAATCTTCTCGTACATGCGGAAGAAGTTCTGGAAGGTCACGGAGGCCAGCGTCTGGTTCTCGCTGCGGACGGTGATGCCTTCCTTGGCTTCCACTGCCTGGTGTAGACCGTCGGACCAGCGCCGGCCGGGCATCAGCCGCCCGGTGAACTCGTCGACGATCACGACCTCCTTCTGGCCGCCCTCGCCGACGCGCACGACGTAATCGACGTCGAGCCTTTTGAGCGAATGGGCCGAGAGGGCCTGGTTCACGCCGTGCAGGACGGGCAGCATGGCGGGGTCGTAGAGATTCTCGACGCCGAGCAGCTTCTCGGCGTGATGCACCCCCTCTTCCGTGAGCCCGACGCTGTGCGCCTTCTCGTCGATCCAGTAGTCGCCGGTCTCCTCGATGCCCTGGTTGGGCTCGCCCTTCGTGCCGGCGGTGAGGTTCGGGATCATGCGGTTCACGACCGCATAGAGCTGCGTGTTCTCCTCCGAGGGTCCGGAGATGATCAACGGCGTGCGCGCCTCGTCGATCAGGATCGAGTCGACCTCGTCGACGATGGCGTATTGCAGGTCGCGCTGGACGCAGCCTTCGAGCGAGAACTTCATGTTGTCGCGCAGATAATCGAAGCCGAGCTCGTTGTTCGTGACGTAGGTGATGTCGGAGCCGTAGGCCGCGCGGCGCTGCGGATCCGTCAGGTCGTGGACGATTACGCCGACCGAGAGTCCGAGGAAGCGATGGACCTCGCCCATCCACTCCGCGTCGCGCCGCGCCAGGTAGTCGTTCACGGTGACGATGTGGACGCCGCGGCCGGTGAGCGCGTTCAGATACGCCGGCAGCGTGGCGACGAGCGTCTTGCCCTCGCCCGTCTTCATCTCGGCGATGTTGCCGCGGTGCAGGATCACGCCGCCGATCAGCTGCACGTCGTAGTGACGCTGGCCGAGCGTGCGCTTGGCCGCTTCGCGCACCAGCGCGAACGCCTCGGGGAGCAGATCGTCGAGCGACTCGCCGCGGCCGAGCCGCTCGCGGAATTCGGCGGTCTTGCCGCGCAACGCGGCATCGCCGAACTTCGCGCACTCGACCTCGAGCCGGTTGATGCGATCCACCAGGGGGAGGATCGGCTTGATCACCCGGTCATTGTGGCTCCCGAAGAGCCAACGAATCGGATTGGGCATCGAGAGCGGCGTTCTCCGGGGGGAGGGGCCGCGGAAGTGTACGAGAGCCGCCGCAGTGCGGCAAACCCCTGTCGCGTCTCGCCTTTCCCGGGCCGTGAGCTACACCGCAAGCGAAGCGCGCAGCGACGCGAAGCCGCGCGAAGTGCGGGGGCGCGGGCCATGCCCGCTCCGTAACCCGCTAATCGAAGATGAAGTCCAGCGGGTTCATGGACTTGCCGTTCACCTCGACGGCGTAGTGCAGGTGGGGGCCCGTGCTGCGGCCCGTCGAGCCGAGCTTCGCGATCACCTGGCCGCGCTCGACCTCCTGGCCGACCTGGACCGTGATGCCGCTGTTGTGTCCAAAGTGGGTTCGCACGCCGTAGCCGTGGTCGATCACGATCGTCTTGCCGAGCGGGCCCTTGTCGCCGACGAACGTGACGCGGCCGTGCGCCGGCGCGATCACGTCCGTGCCCATCTCGCCGGCGATGTCGATGCCGGCGTGGAACTGCCGCAGCCCGGTGAAGGGCGAGATGCGCGGTCCCCAGCGCGAGGTGAGCCAACCCTTCGCGGGCCAGATCGCCGGCGAAGAGATCAGGTGCTGGTGCTTGTCCTCGAGCGCCGCGACCAGCTCGCCGAGCGAGAGCTCCTGGCCCGCGGCGACGTGACCGAGCCGCTCGGCCTCGACCCGCAGCAGGCTCACCCGGTCGCCCTTCGGAAGATTGCTCGCGGCGGGCGGCTCGGGAGCTCGCACGCGCGGCACGGCGCTGCCTACCGCAGGCTCGGACACCGCCTCCTCGTCGTCGGGCCCGCCGGAGCCCGCGGACGCGGCTCCGAGGTCGCCGCCGGCCTCGTCCCCGCCCACCTGCTCCACGTCCTCGCCGCCCGTGGCCGCCTGGCCTGGCAGATTCGCGATCGTGCGGACCTTGCGCTCGAACTCCGCGAGGCGGCCGAGCTTGGACTGCACGTCGGAAACCGTCGCGTCGAACGCCGCGATGCGCTCACGCTGCTCCGTCGTCTCGGCGCGCAGGCGCACGAGCTCGGCGTGCTCCATGCGTACGCGAACGTAGTCGACCATCCCGAACGTGAGCAGAAGCGCGAACAGGCCCATGGCCTGGGCGCCGCGCACGAGCGTGCGTTTCGCGACGTCGAAGCGCCGGATCGGCTTCGTCACGTCGGTCACCACGATCAGCGAATAACGTTCCATGGCTTCGCTCCCATTTCGAGCCGGCGGCGCCGGCTCCCCCTCTTCTATCCCCGCAACGTGATGCGCAGCTGCAACCTTCCGAGCTGCAGATCGTCCCCATCCTTCAGGCGTGCGAGCGGCGAGCGCTGTCCATTGACCTTGGTGCCGTTGGTGCTGCCCAGGTCCTGCATGAAGAAGCCCTCCGCGTCCCAGCCGATCGCAGCGTGAGCGCGCGAGATCGTCGGCTCTGCGATCACCAGGTCCGCCGTCCGCCCGCGCCCGATCACCAGCCAATCCCGGTCGAGCGGCACTTCGAGACCTTCATAGAAACCCCGCAACACGCGGACCGAAGCGCCGCTCGGCATCGGTCCGGCCGCAGGCTTCGCGACCGCGGCCGGGCTCCCGCCGTTCGTCATCGCTTGGGACATCGCCAAGCGCTCCTTCTCATCGTGTGACGGCGAGCACACCGGGCCCGCGGACACGCTTCCAGACCTTTTCGGCCCTCCGGAGGGCCGCCTTGATCGGCAGATCCCCCGCGGGGCAGACCAAAAGGTCGCTGGGGTGGCAGGAGCCTGAGGGGCGACGGCGCCCGGCTAGGGCCTGGCGCGGGAGGCGAGCAGCTCGCGCGCGTGGCGTCGGGTGGCTTCGCCCACGGATTCGCCCCCGGCCATGCGGGCGATCTCCTCGACGCGCTCGGCGCCGCCGACCGGCGCGATGCGGGCCAGGGTGCGTCCGCCGCTCGTGCGCTTCTCGACGCGGAAGTGCAGCCCCGCGAAGGCCGCGACCTGCGGCAGGTGGGTGATGCAGAGCACCTGGTGATGGCCGGCGATCTCGGCGAGGCGCCGGCCGACGCGATCGGCCGCGCGGCCGCCGACCCCGGCATCGACCTCGTCGAAGACGAGCGCCATGCCCGCACCCGCGGCGCGCGTGGCCCCGGTGAGGGCGAGCAGCAGACGCGAGAGCTCGCCGCCCGAGGCCACCTTGCGCAGCGCGCGCGGCGCCTCACCGGCGTTGGCGCTGAACAGGAACTCGGGCGTCTCGGCGCCGTGCGGACCGCACGGAAGCTCGTCCTCGCGGCTCGCCGGCTCGAGCGAGACGTCGAAGCGCGCCTCGGGCATGCCGAGCTCGCGCAGCGAGGCCTGCACCGCGCGTGCGAGGCGGCGCGCCGCCTGCGTGCGCGCCGTCGTGAGCGCCGCGGCGTCCTCTCCGACACGTTTCAACGTCAGCGCGCGCTGCTTCTCGAGCGCGGCTTCGCGCTCGCCTGCGCCGAGCGCCTCCGCGAGCTCGCGCGCCGCTTCCGCGCGGAAGCGCAGCACCTCCTCGACGCTCGCCCCATACTTGCGCTGCAGCTGCTCGACGCGGTGCAGCCGCTCCTCGGCGGCCGCCAGCCGCGCCGGATCCGACTCCGCGCCATCCACGTAGCGCTCGAGCCCGGTCGCCGCGTCGCGCAGCTCGGCGAGCGTCCCGCGCAGCTGCGCCACGAGCGGCGCGAGCGCCGGATCCAGGCGTTCGAGCGAAGCCAGCCTGCGCGCGGCGTCGGCGAGCAGGTCCGCGGCGTTCGCGCCCTCGGCGCGCGCCGGATCTCCGACGAGCAGCGCCGCGGCGGCTGCCCCTTCTTCGCGCAGGCGCTCCGCGTGCGCGAGGCGCGTGCGCGCGGCGCGCAGGCGCTCGACGTCGCCCGGCTCGAGCTGCGCGGCGTCGATCTCCTCCACCTGGTGCGCGAGCAGATCGCGGCGCCGCTCGCGCTCCTGCGCCGCTGCGCGCAGATCCGCGAGCTCGCGCGCGAGCGCGCGCAGCTCCGCCCAGCCTGCGGCGACGCGCTCGCGCTGCGGCAGCAGGCCGGCGCTGCGATCGAGCAGCCAGCCGTGGCTCTCGGCGCGCAGCAGGGACTGGGAGTCGTGTTGGCTCGAGATCTCGAGGCGCCCGCCGAACAGCTCGGCGAGCGCCGTCACGGGCACCAGCTGCCCGCCGACCTGGGCCCGGCTGCGCCCGCCGCGCGTGACGGAGCGGCGCACGACGAGCTCGTGATCCACGACCTCGATGCCCCGCGCCGCCAGCTCCGCCTCGAGCTCGGGCAGACGCTGCGTCGAGAACACGGCTTCGACCACCGCCTCCTCCGCGCCGTCGCGGATCACGTCGCCCGACGCGCGCGCTCCCGCGAGCAGCGCGAGCGCACCGAGCACGATGGATTTCCCGGCGCCGGTCTCTCCGGTGAGCACGTTCAGGCCCGAGCCGAATTCGAGCTCCGCGCGCTCCACGATCGCGACGTTCTCGAGGCGCAGCGTCTCGATCATCGGGCGCCCCAGCGCAGCTTGGTGCGCATCACTTCGAAGCGGTTGCGATCCTTCGGAACCAGGATCTGCGTCGGCCACTCCGAGCGGCGCACGGTCACGCGATCGCGTTCCGCGAGCTCGCGCCCGACCTGGCCGTCCACCGTGAGGTGCACCTCGCCGCCGCGCGCATCCTGCACCCGGATCGTGATCTCGCAGCCCGACGACAGCACCAGTGGGCGCTGCGTGAGCGTGTGCGAGCAGATCGGTGTCAGCACGATCGCCTCGAAGCTCGGCAGCAGGAGCGGCCCGCCGGCGGAGAGCGAGTAGGCGGACGAGCCGGTCGGGGTCGAGACGATCAGGCCGTCGGCGTGATAGGTCGTCACCTCGAAGCCGTCGGCGCGCGTTTCGAGATCGATCATCCGCGACAGCGCGGTCTTCGAGATCACCGCGTCGTTGAGCGCGAGGTAGCGGCCGAGCTCGCTGCCATCGCGATCGACCGACACCTCGAAGCGCATGCGCGGCTCGATCCGGAAGCGATCGGCGAGCACGGCTTCGAGCGTGGGGAACAGCTCGCCGAGATCGATCTCGGCGAGAAAGCCGAGCGCCCCGAGATTCACGCCGAGAATCGGCAGCAGGCGCCGCCCGATCGCGCGCGCCACCGCGAGCAACGTGCCGTCGCCGCCCAGCACGACCACCAGCGCGACGCGCGCAGCGAGCTCGTGCCGCGGCGTGCCGGGCGCTCCCACCCAGCGGCCGGCCTCGGGATCGAGCACCACCTCGATGGCGTGCTCGCTCGCCCATTTCGCCAGCGCGCGGATGGCGTCCGCGAGCTGCGGCTGATCGGGCTTCACACAGACGCCGATGGACCTGACTTCCATGCTGCTTCGTCGCACGACCTTTCGGCCGGGGAACCGTTTCGAGCGGGTGACCTGTCGGGGGGCGGGCCCTCCCATTCTTCCACGTTGCTAGGCTCCGCGCATGCCCCCCGAGGATTCGCTCGAGCTCTTTTCCGAGCCGGGTCCGGGCGTCGCGCCGAACGCTCCGCTCGCGGAGCGCATGCGTCCGCGCGTGCTCGATGCGGTGAGCGGTCAGGACAGCCTGGTGGGGCCCGCCGGTCCGCTGCGGGCGCTGGCCGAAGCGGGAGAGCTGCCGTCGCTGATCCTGTGGGGGCCGCCCGGCTGCGGCAAGACCACGATCGCGCGACTGCTCGCGAGCCAGCCGGGTCTGCGCTGCGAATCCCTCTCCGCCGTGACGGCGGGCGTCAAGGAGATCCGCGAGACCGTCGAGTCGGCGCGGCGCGAACGGCGCCGCGGCCTGCGCACGGTGCTCGTGATCGACGAGATCCACCGCTTGAACCGGGCCCAGCAGGACGCGCTGTTGCCGCACGTCGAAGCGGGCAGTGTGACACTGATCGGCGCCACCACGGAGAATCCCTCCTTCGAGGTGATCGCTCCGTTGCTCTCGCGCTGCCGCGTGTTCACGCTCGCGCGGCTCGAACAGGACGCGCTCGCGGCGCTGGTGGCGCGGGCGGCCAGCGACGCCGAACACGGGCTCGGCCGCAGCGGACTGGTGCTCGGCGAGGACGCCGTGAACGCGATCGCCGCCGCGGCGGACGGAGACGCGCGGCGCGCGCTCGGGCTGCTCGAGGCTGCGGCGACGCTGCACCTGCGGCGGGCCCCGCGCGGCGCCCCGCTCGCGCTCGAAGCCGTGCGCGAGGCGGCCGGCAGCGCGCTGCTCGTGCACGACCGCGACCGCGAGGAGCACTACAACGTCGTCTCCGCCCTGATCAAGAGCCTGCGCGCCAGCGATCCGGACGCCGCGCTCTACTACGCCGCTCGCATGCTCGCCGCGGGCGAGGATCCCCGCTTCCTGGCGCGACGGCTGGTGATCTTCGCGTCCGAGGACGTCGGCAATGCCGAGCCGGCCGCGCTCCCGCTCGCCACCTCCGCCTACCAGGCCGTCGAGCGCATCGGCATGCCGGAGGCGCGCATCGTGCTCGGCCAGGCCGTCGCCTTCCTGGCCTGCGCGCCGAAGAGCAACGCCGCCTACCTGGGCATCGAGCGCGCGGGCCGCGCGGTCGCCGAGCGCGGTTCGCTGCCCGTGCCGCTGCACCTGCGCAACGCCCCGACCGGTCTGATGAAGGGACTCGGATACGGTCGCGGCTACGAATACCCCCACGACGCGCCCGAGCAGTTCGTGGCGACGGCCAACCTGCCGGAGGCGCTGCGCGGCGAGCGCTTCTACGAGCCGACCCGCGAGGGCGCCGAGGCTGCGCTGGCCGAGCGCCTGGCCGGCTGGCGCGCGCGTCGCGAGCCCCGCTCCTAGCCCGGCTCCGACGCTTGCGGGCCTTCGAAGGCCGGATCAGGGCTGACGCGCTCCGCTCGGGCTGAACAGCTCGACGCGATTGCGGCCCTTCTGCTTGGCGGTGTAGAGCGCCTTGTCGGCGGCGACGATCAGCGCGTCCGTGTTCGGGAGGTCCGTCGTGTACTCCGCGACGCCGATGCTGAGCTCGGCGTGGATCGGGCGACCATCGGAAGCCTGGAAGTCCGTGTGCTCCACGCTCGCGCGCCAGCGCTCGGCCATGATCATCGCCCCTTCGGCATGGATCTGCGGCAGCACGACGAGCAGCTCCTCGCCACCGAAACGACCGGCGACGTCCGTCGCGCGCAGCGAGCGCAGCAGCAGCTGCGCGACGCCCTGGAGCACGGCGTCGCCGCCCGGATGACCGTAGCGATCGTTCACCTTCTTGAAGTGATCGAGATCCGCCATCACCAGCGAGAGCGCCGTGCCGTAGCGCCGCGCCCGCTGGAACTCGATCGAGAGCACTTCCGACACATAGCGGCGTGAGCGCAGGCCGGTCAGCTCGTCCACCGTCGAGAGCCGTGCGAGCGTCGCATTCTTGACGAGCAGCTCGTCCTGCAGCCGCTTCACCTTGAGATGCAGCCGCAGCCGCGCGATCAGGTCGATGGGATGGAACGGCTTGGCGATGGCGTCGCAGGCGCCGTCCTCGAGCAGCCGCGCGCGCCGCCCCATGTCCTGCGACGCGGTGAGGAACACGAACGGAACTTCGGCCGCGCCGGGGCGCGCCGAACGCGCGAGCAGCAGCTTGTCGCCATCGAGGCCCGGCATCTCGAGGTCGCACAGCACCACGTCGACGGGCTCGGCGAGCAGGAGCTTGAGCCCGCGCAAGCCATCGGCGGCTTGCAGCACGCGATCGAAGATGCCAGATGCCTCGATCGCAGCGCGGATCTCGGCGCGATGGGTCTCGGAGTCGTCGATGAGCAGGATCGTCGCCACGCGGCTGCCCCCGGGCCCTGGCTATCCCTACTTCATCGGCGCGGCCGGCTGGCAGCTTGTGGCCTTTCTCCACTCGCAGGCGCGGCGACGCGGGCAACCTGGGGGCCCTGGGGGCGGGCGCGGACGACCCGCGCGACCCTCCCGATCTCGACTCGGGGGGACGCGCCACGCGCGCCTGCCGCCGTCCCGACGCCCGACACAGCCCTGGGACACCCCTGCGCATGCGCTTCGAGCTGACTTCGGGCCGCTGCGAGCTCGAAATCGCAGCCGATCTGCGCTGCACGGCGCCCAGCGAGATCTACGTCCCGCGCTTGCACGATCCGAACGGCGCGCGCTGCGAGGTCTCGGCGGGCAGCGTCCGGCTCGAGCCAGCACGCCAGCGCCTGCTGTGGTCGGCGCCCGGCGCGAGCGGCCGGCAGCAGCTTTTCCTCACGCCGGCATGGACGCCCCGGGTGCCTCGCGCGTAGAATGCCGCCGGGGGATTCCGACGACGTCGAGCGCGGACGCAGCGCCGAGCGGCTATCGGCGCCTTTCGGCTCAAGACAGCTCGTTCGTGCTGGTCGAATCGGACGGCACGCAGCCCTACGTGTGCGCCGTGGCGCGCTTCGAGCCGCCCGCGGGCGCGGCGCCGGGCGGCGCGCTCGACATCGAGCGCGTGCGCGAGTACGTCGCCTCGCGCCTCCATCTGCTGCCCCGCTACCGCCAGCGGCTCGCGTTCGTGCCGGTCCAGGGGCTGCCGATCTGGATCGACGACCTGCGCTTCGACGTCGCCTGCCACGTGCACCATGCGGGGCTTCCTCGCCCCGGCGGGCGCAAGGAGCTC
This sequence comes from uncultured delta proteobacterium, assembly GCA_963785985.1. Lineage (GTDB taxonomy): Bacteria > Myxococcota_A > UBA9160 > UBA9160 > SMWR01 > DATBRV01. The sequence goes on from CAWAXD010000012.1 coordinate 513,944, forward strand.
CAGGCGCTCGCGGCGCGGATCGCCTCGAACCCGCTCGATCGCGACCGCCCGCTCTGGGAGATCTGGTTCGTCGAGGGCCTCGCCGAAGGCGGGTTCGCGGCGATCGTCAAGGTTCATCACTGCATGGTCGACGGCGTCTCCGGCGTCGGCGTGATCACGGCCCTGCTCTCGCCGACGCCCGACGCGAGCTTCGAGCCCGCCCCGCCCTGGTCTCCCCAGCCACCGCCCTCGGCGCTCACCCTGCTCGCGGATGGTGTGGTGGGGATCGCCGGGATCGGCGCCGCGGCATTGCGGGCGGCCGGGCTCGCGCTCAGCCAACCGCTCGAGACCGGCGCGAGCGCGGCGCGCCTCGCCAGCTCGGCATGGCAGACGATCGCGACCGGCGTGCCGCCGCTGGCGCACACCCCCTTGAACCAGCCGATCGGACGCGGACGCCGCGTCGACTGGCTGAGCCTCGATCTCGCCGTCCTGCGCGAGCTGCGCAAACGGCTCGACGGCACGCTCAACGACGTGGCGCTCAGCGTCGTGGCGGGGGCTCTGTCGCGCTACCTGCGCGCCCGGCGCGTGCCGCTCAAGGGCCTCGACTTCCGCATCGTGGTGCCCGTGGACGTGCGCGCGGGCGAGGCCGAGCGCGAGGCCGCCAACCGCGTCTCGGCGTGGTTCGTGACGCTGCCGCTCGCCGAGAAGAACCCGCTGCGCCGCTTCGAGAAGATCCGCGAGCAGACGCGACACCGAAAGGAGTCGAACGCGGCGAGCGCGATCGACTTCTTCATGCGCTTCGCCGACGCGAGCGGATCCACGCAGCTCACGTCCTGGGGCGTGCGCTTCGTCTCGAGCCTGCGCCCCTATCACATGATCGTGACGAACGTGCACGGACCGCCGGTTCCGCTCTACCTGCTCGGCGCGCGCATGCTGGATTTCCATCCGCTGCTGCCGCTGTTCGCCAACCAGGGGCTCGCGATCGCCATGATGAGCTACGCCGGCAACGTCCACGTCGGGCTGAACGCCGATTGGGACGCCGTGCGCGATCTCCCGGCGCTCGCGGCGGCGTTCGAAGGCTCGCTCGACGAGCTGCGCGACGCCGCCGAGCGCGGTCCGTCGGCGCGGCGCGGGCGCGGATCGCGTAGCCGCGCGTAGCGTCGCGGCGTCACTCGCCCGCCGGCCCGCCTGCTAGGCTCCGCGGCATGGCCACGGCACCCGACGTCGGCGCCCCCGCGCCGGATTTCACGCTGCCCGGCACGCAGGGCTCCGTCACGCTCTCGCAGCGGCTGCGCTCTCGCGCGGTGCTGCTCGTCTTCTATCCGGGCGACGACACTCCCGTCTGCACGAAGCAGCTGTGTGACTACCAGGACCACCTGGCCGAGTTCGAAGGCCTCGGCGTCGACGTGCTGGCGCTCAATCCCCAGCCGCTCGCATCGCACGAGAAGTTCGCCCGCAAGCACGAGCTGTCGTTTCCGCTGCTCTCCGATGCCGGCGGCGAGGTCTGCAAGAAGTATGGAGCGGTGGGCCTCTTCGGCATGACCAAGCGCGCGCTGGTGCTGATCGGCAAGGACGGGCGCGTGCTCTGGCGCCACTCGGATCTGCCGATCTTCCGGCGCAGCGCCGACGAGCTGAAGGCGAAGATCACGGAGCTCGGGCTGGGCGCCTGAGACGCCCGCTGCGGGCGCGGCCTCAGCCCGCCGGCGGCCCGCCCAGGATCAGGCGCTGCTGGTTCTCGAAGCGGTTCACGCGCGCGAAATCGGCATTCACCGACGAATGGTCGTTCAACTCGAGGGCGTAGGCCGGAGCGTTCCCCCGCCTGCCGTTGAAGCCCGAGATCAATCCGCCCTCGAAGTCGGCGTGACAATCGCCCGCGAGCTGGATCGCGTGGCCGTCGTGACCGTTCGCGCTCACCGAGAAGTTCCGCACCTTGACGTCGCTGACGTGCCACGAGATCTGGATCCCATTTCCGATCTCCGAGACGTCCCCCGAGCTGAGAGACTTGTCGACGATCAGGTCCTCGACCTGAATGTGATGCGAGCCCTCCGTCGTGCCATTCACGTTCACGTTGCGCTGCTGCGTGCCCTGGATGAAGAAGCAGTTGCTGCGCAGCCGCTGGATCTGCACGCGCCGCGACATGACGATCTTGAAGCCGCCATACAGCTCCCCCGAAAAATCGAGGTCGCGCAGCACGGAATCTTCGAAGTAACCCGGGAGCCCGTCGCCGCCGATGAAGCCGCCCGGTCGCCTCGCGCTCGCGTGTCCGCCGATGCCGGGCGTGACACCGGGTCCGGGCCCCCAGGTATCGCGGGCGCGCAGATACTGCAGATCGACGCCACGGTTGCCGCCCTTGGAATCCATGAAGCAGAAGATCGCGAAGCAGTCGCTTCCGGCGAGATCGCGCAATTGCGCCGTGCGCGTGCCATAGAACATCGCACCGCAGCGCGGAAAGCCCGCGACCTCGAGGCCGTCGATCGAGAGGTTCGTGCAGGCATCGAAGAGCAGGCCGTTCATCGCGGGGTCGATGCCGCGCCCGCCCAGCCCGCTCGGCTCCGCATTCCAGTGCGGCTGCCAGCGGTCGGCGTAGGTCGTGAGCGTCACATTGCGCACGCGGATGTCACGACCGCGCGCGTAGACCGCTGCGGAAAGCGTCGTCCATTGGAAATCCTCGGGCACGAAGAGGTCGACGTTCTCGAGCGCGTCGCCATCGCCGAGTCGGATCGGCTTCGTGAGCACCCGACGGCTTCGTGAGGGGCGCGTCTGCGCGGGCGGTCGCGCGGGCGGGCTCGGCGCGAAGGGAGCGCCTGCGAAGGCTCCGCTCGGCCAGGCGAGCGCGGCGGCCGCCCCGCCCGCGAGCGCAAGGAACTGGCGTCGGTCGATTTCGAAGCGGCTCACGGCATGGCCACCGCAATCGGACGAGTGTCGTCGGAGTTCGGGCGGAGCGGCCTCATTCAACATGCATATCATAGTCGACTCGCACGGGCCTCGAAGGCCCACCGCCGCGAACCCTGTAGAATGCGCAGCCCGGCCAGGAGGATCTGCGGTGATTGCTCCTCAAGCGAACGGACCGCGCCGCGGAGGGGCGGACGCGTGATACCGACTCCGTCGCGTGCTCGCGCCCGCTTCGTGCTGGCGGTCCTCTTCGTCGTCTACGTCTTCAACTTCATCGACCGCCAGATCCTCGGGATCCTGATCGGGCCGATCCAAAGAGAACTTGGCGTCTCGGACACCGCGATGGGTCTGCTCTCGGGCTTCACGTTCGCGATCTTCTACACGCTCGCCGGGATTCCGATCGCGCGCCTCTCGGATCGAGGCTCGCGGCGCGGCGTGATCGCGGTCTCGCTCCTGCTCTGGAGCGCGATGACCGCCGCGACGGGCCTGGCGCAGAGCTTCTGGCAGCTGGCGCTCGCTCGCATCGGCGTCGGCGTCGGCGAGGCCGGTGGCAGCCCGCCTTCGCACTCGCTGCTCTCCGATTACTTTCCGCCCGAGCGGCGCGCGACGGCCCTCGCGCTCTACGCCAACGGCATCTACGTGGGGGCCGGGCTCGCCTACCTGCTCGGCGGCTGGGTCGTGACGCACTTCGACTGGCGCACGGCGTACTTCGGTGTCGGCCTCGCGGGGCTGCCGCTGGCGCTGCTGGTGCGCGCGACGGTCGCGGAGCTGCCGCGCGGCCTGTGGGAGCGGCGCACACCGGCGCAGGTTCGGGCGAGCGTGACCGCGGCCCCACCCGACTTTCGCAGCGCCGTGCGTGAGCTCTTCGCGAAGCCGACCTTTGGCTGGCTCGTCGCCGCCGCCTGCTGCCAGTCGCTGGCCGGCTACGGCATCCTGACCTGGGGAGCGGAGTTCCTGGCGCGCGTCCACGGCCTCTCGAGGCTCGAGATCGGCGCGTGGATGGGCCCGACGATCCTGCTGGGAGGCTGCGCCGGCGTGAGCTTCGGCGGCTGGCTCGCCGATCGCCTCGGCGCGCGCGATCCGCGCTGGTTCCTCGGCCTGCCCGCGCTCGTCGCGGTGGCCAGTCTTCCGTTCGCGGCGCTCTTCCTGTTGCTGCCGACCCCCGCGGCCGCGCTCGCCGCCTTCGCGCCCTACTACGCGATCTCGAACATGTACGTCGGTCCGCTGTGGGCGACGGCGCAGAATCTCGCGCGGCCCGAGCTGCGCGCGACGGCCTCCGCCCTGCTGCTCTTCATCCTGAATCTCGTTGGCCTCGGGCTCGGACCGCTCGCCGTCGGTGCGCTGAACGATGCGCTCGCGTCCAGCTACGGCCCCGGCGCGATCCGCTGGTCGCTGCTCGCCGTCGTGCTCAGCGGCGGCTTCGCCGCCATCTTCTATGGGCGGGGAAGCCGCCATCTCGCTGCGGACCTCCGCAGTGTCATCGCCGCCCGCAAGGAGTTCGCCGAATGCGCCAGTTGACCCTCGTCGCCACGCGACAGATCGCCTGGCAGGAGGTCCCGGAGCCGCGCCTCGCTGGAGACGGCGAAGCCCTGGTCCGCCCCCTCGCCGTCACCCGTTGCGACATCGACATGCCCTACGTCACGGGCGTGCTGCCGCCGCCGCGGCCCTTCGCGCTCGGTCACGAGTGCGTGGGCGAGATCGTCGCGCTCGGCGACGCGGTCCGAACGCTCCGCATCGGACAGCGCGTGGTCGTCCCCTTCCAGATCTCGTGCGGCGCCTGCCCGCGTTGCCGGCGCGGATACACGGGCAGCTGCGAACGCCTGCCGTTTCTCGCCGTCTACGGAATGCCGCTCTCCGAGCGCGAATGGGGCGGCGCGCTCTCGGACACGCTTCACGTGCCGTTTGCCGAAGCGATGCTCGTGCCAGCGCCCGACGGTGTCCCCGCCTGGTGTCTGGCCGCAGCGGCCGACAATGCCTCCGACGGCTGGCGCTGCGTGGCCGGGCCGCTCGCGGCGAACCCGGGCGCCGCGGTGCTGATCGTGGCCGGCATCGCGCCGAGCATCGCCTTGTACGCCGCCGACGCCGCGCTCGCGCTCGGCGCCTCGCGCGTCGATTGCGTCTCGCAGAGCACCGAGGTCCTGCGCATCGCGGAATCGCTCGGCGCGCACGCGATCGACGCGAACTACGCGGACGTGCGCGGCCGCTATCCGATCACGGTGGATTGCTCGGGGAGCCCCGAGGGCATCAAGCTGGCACTGCGCGCCACCGACCACGAGGGCGTGTGCACGCAGCCGGCCTGGATTCCCGCCCCGGAGACGCCGCTGCCGCTCTCGCGCATGTACTCGCTCGGCGCGACGCTCCACGTCGGGCGCTGTCACGCGCGCGCCACGCTGCCGCCCGTCGTCGCCGCGATCGCCGCCGGCCGCCTGCATCCCGAGAAGATCACGACGCGGCGCGCCACCTGGGCCGAGGCGGCCGAGGCGATGGCCGAGTCGGCTCTGAAGCTGGTGATCGATCGCGAAGCCGCGAGTTGAGCGCGCGAACGGCTACGCGGCCCCTCGCAAGCTGCGGCGTGCGCGCAGCAGCAGGAACCCCGGAAGCGAGAGCGCAGCGGCCTGCGCGAGGCCCATCGGCCAGCCCTGCCCGTGCGGGCTCGCCTCGCTCCAGATCAGATGGCTGAGCGCGACGTAGAAGCAATAGCCCGCCGCGCAAGGCACGATCCAGGGGCGCGCGCGCCAGAAGCCCCAGGCGCCGATCGCGAAGATCGCCCAGTGCAACGGCGCGCTGAGCCGAGCCGCTGCGCCGTGCAGCTCGAAGCCGAGCCAGACCTCGACGTCGCGCGTCTCGGCGTTGAAGAGATCGCGCGGCACGAGAAAGGCCACGGTCGCCAGGCAGAAGCCGGCGAGCGCCGTCATCCACCACGGGCGCGTCACCTGGGCGCTCGCGGCAGGCGGCGTCGCTCCGGAAGGCGTCACGCCGACGCGCGCCCCGGCCGCAGGGTCCGCACATGCGCCGGCATCGCCTCGCTCTCGCTCTTCACGGCGGGCCACCCCCGCGTGCGCACGAGCCAGACCTGGAGATTCGCTTCACCGGGCTCCTCGGCGTGGGCGCGCGCAGGGACTGCTGCCCCAGAGGATGCGCGAGTCGGCGTGCCCGCGAAAGATCCAACTCGCCGAAAGCGAGCGGGGCCACGCGCCCGTTCCGAAGAACGAGACGCGCGGCCCCTGCGAGCTGGAGGGCCGATCAGTGGCGGCTCCCGTCGCCGCGGCGCGAGTCCTCGCTCCCGGTGCCGCAGCGAGCGTCCCGTGCAATCGGCACCAGCGAGTCGAGCGTCCACTCCACGCCCGCCGAGCGCGCTCGAATCGCGAGGCTGCGCGGCGTACCGGTGATCTGGCCCTTGAACCGGAAGCCTCCGTTCTGCTTCGTCACTGGCACCGAAGCAATCGATCGACCCGACGCTGCATCGGAGACGATCACGGAGCCACCGATGGGCGCGCGCCGTCCTTCGAGCGTCAGCTCGCTTCCGCACAGTCGTGCGGAGCGGACCTCGAGAAGCAGCTGCACATCGCACTTCGCGGGTGCATTTCGGACGTTGATCGCGTCACCCGGCACGCCGTCGGTTCCGACGGCCACCCGACAAGGCGCGATGAACGGGCGCAGCGCGAGGACGAACGAGCCATCTCCCATCCCCGTCTCGGCGGTGCCCAACGGAATCGCCGTGCCGTCGTTCAGGATCGCGTAGGCTCCGACCGGCGCTGCGAGCAGCGAAGCATGCTCGCCCTCGCCGTCGGAAGAGCGGGCGTCCTCGCGGGCCTGGCGATCAGACCCGGGGGTCGGCATCGCCCCCGGTGCGAGATGGCCCGACACGCGCAGCTCTCCGCCCCGCTCCTCGAAGCGCCACAAGGCGTCGTCGATCGAGGGGCCGCCCGCGCCCGTCGGCGGCACGGCATCGCGAGCGGTGAGCAGGAACATCTCGGCCGCCATTCCAGGAGGTGTGCCGGCGTCGGCTACCGTACAGGTTACTGCGTAGCTACCGCTCACGGTCGGCGTCCACACGATCTCTCCGGTGCCATCGCCGCGATCCGTGAAGGTCGCGCCCGGGGGCAGCGGCCGGCAGTCGATGGTGCGCGCGTCGCCGTCGGGGTCCGACGTCAGGATCGGAATCCGGGCGATCTCGCCAATCGTGACGACGCGGTCTCCGATCGGAGCGATCAGCGGCGGGCGGTTCACCGAGCCGACCGTGATCACGATCGCCTCGCTGTCGCTCGCCGGGGGCGTGCCGTTGTCGGTCACCGTGAACGTCACGGGGTAATTGCCAGTCTGGCTCGCGGCCGGCGTCCAATGCAGCGCGTTGCCGGTGAGCACAGCGCCCATCGGCAGCGGTGCGGCCCCATAAACGAGCGCGTTGGCATCGGGATCCGTCGCCGAGAGGGTGATCACGAGCGGCGCTGCGACATTGACCTGGCGATCCCCGATCGGCGCGAGCACGGGCGGCCGGTTCATGCCGTCGCCCACGCTGATCGTGACGTCGAGGGCGGCGCCGGCCATCGGCGTCCCCGTATCCGCGGCATGGAACGTCACGCTGTGGTTACCCACCTGGCTCGCGGTAGGCGTCCAGGCGAAGGTGCCCGTTCCGTTGGGATTGTCGACGAAGGTGGAGCCGACCGGCGGACTCGAGACGGTGAGCAAGACCGGCCCGCCGTCCGGGTCGGTCGCCATCACGGTCAGCTGGAAGAGATTCCCCACCGAGGCGATCTGCGCCGGAATCGGTGTGAACACCGGTGGGCGATTCACCATCGGCGCGGCGCAGAAAGGGGTGACGTCGCTGTGGCCTGAATTCTTGAACTGCTGGCCTGCGGCGGTCAGCTGCGCGTTCGGGCTCTGCGCTTGGGCGTGGCAAAGGCCGCAGTTCACTTGACTCGGATTGCTCGAGTTCGTGGCGTTTGGATCGTAGGGCCGCGCTGGAACCCATTGCTTGCTGGTGCAAGTACTGTCGACCTGTGTCCCGTAGCTCGGGAACGCCCGCGCTCCGTCCGCGCAGTAGAAGCGTCAGCGCCAAGACGAGCGATCCGATCCAAGCCTTCATGCCAGAGCCCCCTCGACGAGGCGGCCCCCTCCCTCGGTGGGCCGTCCGCAGCAGCTTGATCGTCGCGAGGTGAATGCCGCAGCGTGACACGACTCACGGCAACTTCACGGCGCGTGCGACCTGCATCACGATCGAGAGCGTCGACGGCCGAGCGGAGCCGGGTGGAAGCGAGGCGCGATTCAGGCCGGGCGGCCGCTGCGGCCCGCGAAGCGCGCAGCCGATCGGATCGCTGCATAGGCCTCGAGCGCGGGCGCGGCCTCGTGCGGCAGGCTCGCGTGCAGGATCACGCCGTCGGCGCCGGCGACGAACTGGTCGGCGATGCGGCGCGCGCACTGCTCGGGGCTGCCCACCGCAGCGGGTAGCCAGGCAGGGGGAATCAGCTCGCGGATCGCGCGCAGCTGCTCGCTCGTGGCGACGGCGTCGATGGCGCCGGGCATCGATCGCACCACCGGAGCCTGGCGGAACGCGGCCAGTGTCTTCGCATCCCAGCCGTTGATCGCGAGCAGCAGCTCGCCGTAAGCCGGAGCTTGCAGGTACGTCGCCATCCGCGCGGTGAGCAGCTTCAGCTCGCGCTCCTCGGTGGCGTTGCAGGCCACCGCGAGCACGCTCCAGATCTTCACGGCGGACGGGTCGCGACCGGCCCTCTCCGCGCCGCGGCGCACCAGCGCCGCCGCGCGCCCAACCGCCTCGTCCGACAGGAACGTGTGCAGGATCACGCCGTCGAAGACGCCGCCCGCGAACTCGAGGCTGCGCGCGCCGAAGGCCGTCATCAGCAGCGGGATCGCCTCGTGCATCCAGCTGGCCTGGTGCAGATAGGGAAACTTCCCGAGCGCAGACGCGTGGCCGACGACGCGCTCGCCGCGCCAGAGCTTGCGCATCAGATCGGCGAAGGCGGCGAGCTCGGCGTTGCGAACCGGCGCAAGCCCGAGCATCGCCGAGCGCACGCCGATGCCGCGGCCGACGCCGAGCGCGAAGCGCCCTCCCGAGAGGCGGGAGACGGTCGTGGCGAGGCTCGCGGTGAGCAGCGGGTGGCGGGTGTTGATGTTCGTGACCCCGGAGCCGAGCCAGATCGAGCTCGTCACGGCAGCCGCGGCGCCCGCGAGCGCGCCCATCTCCTTGACGTCGAAGCGCTCCGAGATCCACGCGGAGCCCAGGCCGAGCGCCTCCGCTTCCCGAACCTCGCGCAGTAGATCCGCCGGCGCTTCCGTGTGTCCCGGGAGCAGATAGATGCCGAGCTCGGGAAAGCGCATGGCGAGCGCCTCAGCCCGCGAGGGGCACCGGAGTGAAGCGCACGGGCAGGCTCTCGATGCCCACCACGAAATTGGCCGGACGCAGCGGCGGCGCCGCGTCGCTCGCGAGCGCGAGATCCGGCAGCCGGCGCAGCAGCTCCTCGAACATCACGCGCAGCTCGAGACGCGCGAGCGAGCTGCCGAGACAGAAATGCGCCCCGCGTCCGCCGAACGCGACGTGCGGATTCGGGTCGCGCGCGACGTCGAATGCGAAGGGCCGCTCGAAGACCGCCTCGTCGCGATTGCCCGAGGGATACAACAGCAGCAGCCGATCGCCCGTGCGAAAGCCGTGGCCGGCGATCTCGACCGGCTGCGCGACGGTCCGCATCATGTTCTGGATCGGCGTCACCCAGCGCAGCATCTCTTCGAGCGCCCGCGGGAGCTGCGAGGGGTCCGCGCGCAGCGCCAGGGCCTGCTCGGGGTGGAGCAGGAGCTGGTGCATGCCGCCGCTGATCACGTGCCGCGTCGTCTCGTCGCCGCCGATCAGGATCAACAGCGACTCCATGAAGATCGACTCGTCGTCGAGCTGGTTGCCGTCAATCTCGGCGTGCACGAGCACGCTCATCAGATCCTCGCCGCGCGGCTTCGCGCGACGATCGGCAATCACGCCCAGGCAGTACTGCCGGTACTCGAGGCCCGCGCGCATCTGCGCTGCGAGCTTCAGCGGGTCGCTGCTGCCGAGCGCCGACATCAGGTCGTCCGACCAGCGCAGCAGCTGTGCGTGATCGGCGGGATCGACGCCCAGCAGATCGCCGATCACGATCAGCGGCAGCGGCGCGGCGACATCGCGCACGAAATCGCACTCCCCGCGCGCCGCGACCGCGTCGAGGATCTGCGTGCAGATCTCCCGCACGCGCGGCTCGTAGGCCGCGACGCGCTGCGGCGTGAAGCCGCGGTTCACCAGATTGCGGCGGATCATGTGTTCCGGCCGATCCATCGCGATCATGTGCGGGACCGGGGCCGCGTCCGGGCGATAGCCCGCGCCGTTGCGAAACTGGTCCGAGCGCTTCGAGATCGCGAGGATGTCGGCGTGGCGCGTCACGCCCCAGAGATCGTTCTTGCGGTCGTGATAGATGGGCTCGTGCTCGCGCATCCAGCGCAGCGCGGCGTGCATGTCGCCCGCGTAGAAGCGGCCGTCGACGAAATCGACCTCGGGGCGCGTCGTCAGAGAGTCCGGGAGGCTGTCGGAAGCGCTGCGCTGCATGCGGGCAGTCGATGCTACACGCTCGACATTGCGCACGCTATGCAAGTATCGATCGCGTCGCACGGGCCTGCGATCGCGCCGGACCGGACTGTGATCACGTCGGACTGGCCTGCGATCGCTTCGGACTGGACGTGCGTTGCTCGAATGACCTATGAGAGGGGACGGAGGCCGGCATGGACGCACGCGTGCTCGAGATTCGTCGCTACCCCGTCAAGTCGCTGCAGGGGGAGACGCCGCGTGCCGCCGGCATCGACGAGAGCGGTGTCGCCGGCGATCGCGCGCACGCGCTGCTCGACGCGGCCACCGGCAAGCTGGCGAGCGCGAAGGATCCGCGGCTGTGGGCAGGCCTGCTGGGCATGCGGGCGGAGTACTCCGGAGATCCCGCAGCAGGCGCGCCGCTCGTGATCGAGCGCGCCGATGGCGCGCGCAAGCGCAGCGACGAGCCCGGCGTCGACGACTGGCTTACCCGCGCCGTCGGTCGCGCGGTGAAGCTCGTCGCCACGACGACGCCGTTGCCGGGACGAGCCGCCTACGACGACGTCTGGCCCGACATCGATGACCTCGCGCCCCAGACATTCATCGACGCCACGCGATCCGCCGTGACCGATGCGGGCCTCGCCGTGAGCACGCTGCCCACCGGGCTGCTCGCGCCGGGCACGTTCCAGGATGTCGCCCCGATCACGCTGCTCACGACGGCCTCACTGCGCTCCGCTGCCCGGGCGCATGCGAGCGGCCGCTGGGATCCGCGCCGCTTTCGCGCCAACCTGCTCCTCGAGATCGCTGGCGACGGATTCGTCGAGAACACGTGGCTCGGGCGGCGTCTCGCGATCGGAGACCTCGTGCTCGAGCTGACGGCCGCGACGCCTCGCTGCATCATGACGACGCTCGCGCAGCAGGATCTTCCCGCGGATCCCGACATCTTGCGCAGCGTCGCGCGCCACAACCGGGTCGAGCTGAAGGGCAGCGGACGTTTTGCCTGCCTGGGCGCCTACGCGTCGGTCGTCGCGGCCGGACGCGTCGCGGTTGGCGATCCCGTGAAGCTTCTCTAGGCGGCGGCCGCCGCTCGGCACCGGAAGCGCGGCGCGAGCCGCAGAGATCACTGCTCGGCGAGCTTGCGCGCGTCGGCCTCCGACACCTCTTTGAGCGCCGCCAGGCCCCGCTCGAACGGACTGCCGACCATGTCGTCCATGCTCAGGAACATCGCAAAGGCCTTGCCGATGAAGCCGTTGCGGCCTTGCATGCGCCAGGTCACCTCGGTGACGTCCTCGCGCGAATCCAGGCTGAACAGGATGCGGTTGGTCGCCTGCATGGGCTCGACCATCTCGAGGTTCATCTCGATCTCCTGGTCGGGCTTCACCGCGGTGATGCTGAGGCGGCCCTTGCCCATCTCGGGGCCTTCCCACTTCGAGCGGGCACCGACACCGGACTCGGGTCCCGCGTAGACGATCTTCATGTTCGCGTCCATCTTGGCCCACGGCGACCACTCGTCCATGGCTCGCAAGCTCGCAATGTGCGGATAGATGATGTCGGCCGGCGCAGCGATCGACGTCGAGCGTTCGACCGAGAACGTCGACGGTTGCAGCGCGATGACGGCGACCAACACCAGGAGGATGGCGCCCAGCCCCAAGGCGAGCTTCTGCAGCATCCGGTCTTCCCCCCGCAAGACAGCCTCGGAGGTCGATGCGTCCGGCCAACCGGAGCAACCAGAGCAGACGCTCCGGTTGGCTCTGCGTCGGGCGCAGCAATCAGTATTGCGCCGGTTCGGCCGCTGAACAAACGCTCGGATGGGAGAGCCGGGCGGCCGCCCAGCCCGCCGCCGGCGGCGGGCTTCAGACCGGGCGGAGCGTGCGGAAGACGATCAGGTCGGGCTTGACGCGCTCCCAGGTCCAGAGATCCGGGTCGCCGTGCTGAGCCGCCATCTCGTTCACGAAGCCCTCGGAGCGCCAGGCCAGCACCTCCGGGAAATCCTTTGCGTCGGCGACGTCGATCAGATAGTGGCCCTCGCGCTTCGGGTCGGGCTTCGACGTCCAGCGCGAGAAGCTCAGGATGCTCGCGCTCATCGTCGTGAGCTTGCGCAGATCGCGGCCGAAGGCCTCGAAGCGGGCCCGCGCGCCCACCGTGCGCCGGACTTCCGTTCGCTGCACGTACTCGAGCTGCGCATAGAAGCCGGCTTCGAGCAGGCGTCGCGCGGTCTGGCGGCCGCTCTCGCGCAGGTAGTCGCTGCTGCCCCCGCCGACGACGTCGCGCAGCAGCTCGTTCATCCGCGTGTAGGCGCGAATGTCGTACCAGCTCGCCGTGCCGATCGTCTGGCCGAGCAGCAGGATGTCTTCGGCAGGCAGCCGGCGCGCGAGCTCGGCCTTCGAGATGCCGCCGCTCGTCAGCAGCTTGTTCATGTCCTCGACGACACCCGCGAAGACACTGCCCTTGATCGAAGGCTGGTTCGACATGTCTGCTGGTTCCCCGCACGGGGCATCGGCGCGCGGAAGGGACAGCTTGAGCCCCGAGCCGCAGGCGCCCCGCTTCCCCGAGCGAACTCGTGTGTGGCAAACTGCCGTTCTCGATGCGACGCGTCCTCCGGATCCTGGTCCTCTCGTTCGCTGCGCTGGCCCTGCTCGCGGGCGGCATCGCGTGGCGCTGGACCCATACGCCGTACGGGACGATGGATCTGGGGGCGGCGCTGATCGCTCACTCGATGCCCGGCGGCGCTCTCGAGATGACGCCCGCGGCCCGCGCGCAGGCCAATGCCTGGGTCGCCCGCTTCCTTCCCGCGCCCGACGCGAGCGTGTCGATCCGCGACGAGAGCTTCGAGGGGCCCGGCGGCACGCTGCCGCTACGGCTCTATACACCCGCCGGTGCCGGACCGTTCCCCGTCGTGGTCTGGATCCACGGCGGCGGCTTCTGGATGGGCGAGGATCTTCCGATCTGGGATGGAGCCAACAGCCAGCTCGCGGGTGCCGCGCAGGCGCTGGTCGTGTCGGTCGGCTACCGGCTGGCGCCCGAGCACAGCTTCCCCGCCGCGGTCGACGACTGCTGGGCGGCGCTGCTCACGATTGCCAGGCGCGCGCCGGAATGGAACGGCGATCCCCAGCGACTGGCCGTGATGGGCGGCAGCGCAGGCGGCAATCTGGCGGCGGTGATGGCTCTGCGCGCGCGCGACGCGGCCGGCCCGCCGATCGCGCTCCAGGTGCTCGTCGTTCCCGTGGTGCAGGCCGGGAGCGAGCCCAGCGCCTCGCGGCGCGATTTCGCGAGCGGCTACGGGCTCGATCACATGGACGAGATGCGCGACGCCTACGCCCCGAATCCTCGCGACCGCGCCAATCCGTGGCTCTCTCCCCTCCTCGCCACGAGCTTTACGGGGCTGGCGCCGGCGCTGATCCTCACCGCGGAGTTCGACCCGCTGCGCGACGAGGGAGAGGCCTACGCCAGGAAGCTGCGAGCGGCCGGCGTCCCCGTGACGCTGAAACGATTTGCCGGCGCGATCCACGGCTTTCTCGGCTCGAGCGAGGACATGGCCGCGAGCGCCGTCCTGATCGCGAGCCATCTGCGCGAGGCGCTGGCAAGCCGCTAGCGCGCCGAGCGCCGGCTCCGGACCACCAACACGAGCAGGCCCACGAGCACGAGGCTTCCCGTGCCCGGCTCCGGGATCGCGAGAAGCGCCGCATCCGCGAGCAGCCCGTGGGCGACGGTCGTCGGATGGATCGCATCCCAGAACAGGTACGAGTTCGGAGTCGCGCACACCGTCGGGTTGTTGAAGCACGGGGTGTTGACGTTCGTGAATCCGTAGAGGCCCGGGTTCGCGACGGTCTGGTTCACGAGCGCATACAAGTCGAGCCCGAAGATCGTGACACCCGTGATGCCCGCCAAGCCGCTCGCGAGCGAGGCATTGAACGTCGTGCTGAACAGCTGCGCGCCGGCATTGCCGTACACCGCGGGGGTGAGCGACAGATCCGGAAGATTCGCAACCAGGAAGTTCTGCGCTCCCGCAGCCTTCAGATTGTTGATCGAGGTGACCACATTGCCGGCCGCGGTGACCGGATTCCCGCCGCCGAGGCCATCGTTGCCGCCGGCCAGCAGCACGTAGAGAGCCGTACCGCTGGCCACGCCGCCGACGGTCGCGAGGTAGCCGGGGACCTGCGAGTTCGTGACGCCCACGGTGGTGGCGCCGCCCACCGCAAAATCGTTGCCGCCGAGGTTCGAAGGCGTGAGCGAGAAGCCGAGCCCGGCCGCCACGTCCTCGACCCAGACGGGGCCGTTCGAGAAGCGCCCCGGGTAGTAGGGAGCCGCGGGGCAATTGACGCTCGGGCAGAGATTCCCGACGTCCGAGAGGCTGTCGCCGAAGGTGTAGATGCCCGTGAAGCTGAGCGCGTCGGCGGCGATCGAAAAGCTGGCGGCGAGAACGACAATCCAGACGGCGAAGACACGACGAAGCATCGGATCCCCTTCCCAAAGGTCCGGGGGAATCCACAGCAAGGACCGTGCCCCGCTGCGCCGCAATCCGGTTCCCGTTCAGTTCCAGCCGCTTGCGATGACGCGACCGCCGGGTCGCGCCCGCGCTTCAGGAACGGAGAGTTCTTTTTCTGGAACTTTCGTTCATGCTAGAGGCTTCGCAACCTGCAATGGGAGATCGACATGCCTCCGTATCGAATCGCCGTGGTGGTGGGCAGCCTTCGGCGTGATTCCTTCAACCGTCTGCTCGCGAACGCGATTGCGAAGCTGGCGCCCGCCGAGTTTTCTTTCCAGCAGCTCCGGATCGACGACCTGCCGCTATACAACCAGGACGACGACGCCAAGCCCGCCGATCCGGTGAAGCGCTTGAAGAGTGAAATCGCGGCGGCGAACGGTCTGCTGTTCGTCACCCCCGAGTACAACCGTTCGATGCCAGGAGTGCTCAAGAACGCGCTCGACCACGCGTCGCGCCCCTATGGCCAGAATGCCTGGGCCGGCAAGCCGGCCGGCGTGCTGGGGGCTTCGATCGGAGCGACGGGCACGGCGCTGGCGCAGCAACACCTGCGCAACGTGCTCGCGTACCTGGACGTCCCGACGCTCGCCCAGCCCGAGGTCTTCATCCAGGTGAAGGAAGGCCTGTTCGATGAAAAGGGCAACCTCGCGAACCCGGGCACCACGAAATTCCTCCAGGGCTTCACCGACCGCTATGTCGCCTGGGTGAAGCAGCACGCGGGTTGAGCCCGAGTGGAAGCGGACGCCCGCCGCCCGGCCGCACGCCTGCGACGGCGGCCGCTCTCCTTCGCAATGCCGATGCCGCGAGGCTGGCGTCCGCATGGCTGGAGCCCGCATTCGAAGCGTCGCCGTCACCGGTGGGGAACGCGTCGGCTCCGCTCTGTCGCCCCCTACCTGGGCGGCGGCTAGAGAGCGTTCAGGAAGGCCACCAGATCGTTGGTCTGCTCCTGGGTGAGGCCGATGTCGAAGCGCTCGTTGTAGAACTCGACCACCGTCATCAGGTCCCTGGCCGAGCCGTTGTGCATGTAGGGCGCGCGCCCGGCGAGCCCGCGCAGGATCGGGCCTTTGGTCTTCCCGATATCCGTCCACTTCCCCGTGATCAGCGCCCGGCCGGGATCGGTCACCTGCACCACAGCACCGGTCACGGGGTTCTGGAGGCTGTAGACCGGGAGATTCGCGACGTCGAGGAGCGTGTTCGACGAGCCGTCATTGTTGGTGGGCGGCGCCATGGTCACGCCGATGTTGATCGCGAGCGCGGTCGAGTGGTTCCCGACGTTCGGGCTGTTGTGGCAGACGCCGCAGCCCCCGACGACGTCCTGCCCCGCGAGCGGATCGTTCGGATTGTAGAGCGGGTCGCCAGGGACGCTGTTCAGCCCGGGCACGTCGTGGATCACGAAGGTCGTGTCGTTGAAGATCGCCTCGCCCCGGCCGATCGCCTGCTCGCTCGGCTGGAGCTGATCGTAGCTGGGGCTCGTCGGCTCCCAGGCGGCGAAGAGGTCGAAGCTCGCGTTGGTGAAGCCCGGCTTCAGCGGGTCGTTCACTCCGATGGCGAAGGCGGGCGCCTGCGTGTCCCGCAGGTATTCCGGCCCGCCGTGGGCGCCGTCCGCATCGAGCACGGCGAAGAGGCGCTGCCGCGGTTGGAGGAGCACCATCTGTGCGGTGTAGAGGTTCTGCTCGAATGCGACGATCTCCTGCTGCGTGCGCGTGCCAACGATCGACGCCCCCTGCGCGTGGCCCGTCGTGGCGCTGTTCGCCTGATCTGCGAGGTCGAAGAGGAACGGGAGGAGGCTCTGAAAGCCCGCCAGAGTCGTGATGGGCTGGAGCGTCTCCCGCGCGTCCCACATCACGGCGGAATCGAAGACCAGGTTGGTGGTGGGCAGCGGGCGGCGGAAGAGGAAGAGCTGCCCGCCCGCGCCCGGCGAGGCCGGCGGGATGGCGCAGCTCTTCGGATTGGTTGCGGACACCAGCACGAAACCGGCGCCGGAGGGAATCGGGAGCTGGACGCGGATCAGGCCGTAGCGCAGGACCTGCGAAGAGAGCGCCTTGTCGGGGCCTTGGGATGGCGTCGCCGGCGGGCAGTCCGATCCGTCGTTCGGCGTGAAAAGCGGGTCCCGGCGCCCCAGCGAGCGGGCGTGCGTCGGCGTGAAGGACCAGGCGTCCGCCTGGACGTGGCAGGTGGCGCAGGTGCGACCGTTGGTCCCGAGGTCCGCGAAGAAGCCGGCGCTGGCGCCGGTGTCGAATCCGTTCGACGAAGCGCTCCCCAGGACCCCGGCGCGGTCGAGCGTCGGGTGGATGGCGTCCGAGTTGCCGCTGTCTTGCATGTGGTTGCCGCTCCGCGGGACGTCCGGGGCTCGCGGCGAGGCTGCGCTCGCGGCGCCGTCTCCGATCATCGTGGCGGCCCCGATCGACACCAGCGCAAGGATCAAGCGGACGGTTCTCGTCATGGCGGCTTCTCCCGTCGATTCCTCTGAGTGACCAGCTTCTATCCAAAAGAGTCAGGAATCCGTCTTGGAGCGCGTGAATTCCCGCGTCTTGGTTGCGAATTTCGAGCGCGCATTCTCGTCCGGGAGCGAGTCTTCAGTCAAGTCGCGCGGACGGAGCGGCGGGATTGCGCCGCTCCGCAGCCACGTCGCTCGCGGCATCGATGCTCGGCTTCACGCCGAGTGCTGCGAGCCGCCGCTCCGTGATGGCGAGCACGCGATCGAGCCACGCGTTGGACCACCCGGAGACGACCGCGTAGGCGCGCTCGCCGCGGTGATGCACGTCGTGTCGCGCCGGCGCGATCAGCACGCCGGCTCGCTGCAGCCGGCGCACGAGCGACGGCGCGCTCGCGCCGTGCACCCAGGCGTGGATCTGGTTGGTGAGGCACAGCGTGATCGCGAGCGCGGCGAGACAGCCGCTCAGCAGGTCGTGCCACGCAGGCCGAGAGGCAGCAGGATCCAGCGACCACAGAGCCGTGACCAACACGGGCAGAGCCGCGAGGCAGTTGTTGCCGTTGCGCTCGAGCGCCCCATGCCGCGCGATCGCCGCAGGGTCGACGTGATGCTCGCGGAATGGCGCGATGATCAGCGGTCCGATGAACGGGGTGTCCGGAGCGAAGTACGTGTCGCAGAACCAGTGGACCAGCCCGGAGGCGACGTCGGCGGCAGCAAATCCCAGCACGAGCCCGAGCCCGAACGGCAGCATGCCCAGCTCCGCTTCGGACAGCGCGATGCGCGCGAAGAGCGCAGCGACCAGCAGCGCAGCCGCGATCACGTTCACCGCATCGAAGATCGCGATGCTTCGGCGCACACGAAGAGAATACTGCGCGCCGAGTCCCGGGTGGAGTTCAGTCGGGCTGATGCGTGGCCTCTCGTTCAGCCGTTGCCGGCGCCGAGCAGGTTCTCGGGATCGACGGCCTGCTTGAGCTTGCGCCGCCAGGCGAGCGCTGCCGGCGAGAAGACGCGCGCCAGGAACGGCTGCCGCAGCTTCCCCACGCCGTGGTGGTGCGAGAGCGAGCCTCCCGAGCGCAGGATCTCGTCGCGCGCGGCGCGCTCGAGATCCGCGAAGACGTCGCTCGGTGCCTCGACGCCCTTGTAGTAGAAGGCGAAGTAGAAGTAGAGGCAGACGCCCGTGTCGTAGAGCTGCGTCACACGCACGCTGATGAACGGGCGCCCCGGAAGACCGCGCTTCGCGTGCTCCTGCCAGATCCGCTGCTTCACGTTGTCGCACAGCGCCTGGGCGTCCCTCCAGGCCACCGACGTCTCGAACGACTCTGCGATCACCCAGTGATCGAGCAGGAAATCCCGGATGTAGGCGATCGCGAACGTGAGCTGGTAGCCGCGCTCGCCATTTCCGGCGCCCGCTTGCATGCCGCCGTGCCGTGACGCGAGCCGATAGAGGCTGCGCTCCTGGGCCGCCACCTCGTCGGCGCTCCCCTCGAAGAGCAGCGTGCAGACCACCATGCGCTCGGCCTCGAAGCTCCGCGCGCGCAGCACGTAGAGCTTCTCGAGCGCGCTCTTCATGGCCGCGAGCCTTCCCTTCGCGGGCTTGAGCGCCTGGCCGAACTGGAACTGGAGGTTGTCCATCAGGCGCACGCTGGCCGGCACGACGCCCGAGCGCTGCACGTCGAACAAGAACGCGAAGCCCTGCTCGAAGCTGCGAAACAGCACGGAGCCGAAGCGGCGCACGGCCGGCAGCGGGAAGACCTTCACGACCGCGCTCGTCACGATCCCGAGCTGGCCCTCGGAGCCGAACAGCCAGCGCGCCGGATCGCCCCCGACGGATTCCCTCGGCGAGGCCTGGCGCGCGAGATCGCCCTCGGGCGTCACGGCGGAGACCGAGAGCACGAGATCCTCGATATTGCCGTAGCGGTTCTTCTTCATGCCGCTCGCGTGGGTGGCGATCCAGCCGCCGAGCGTCGAGTGCTCGGCCGAGTCGGGCTCGTGTCCGAGCGTGAAGCCGTGGCGGCCCAGCTGCTCTTCGATCTCGAGGCCGGTCGCGCCGGCCTGGATCTCGGCCGTGCGATTCGTCGGGTCGATCCAGAGCACGCGGCTCATGCGGCGCAGGTCGAGCGACACGATCGAGCGTCGCTCGTCTTCGGGGCAGCGCAGCGCGTCGGTCACGTTGGTGCCGCCGCCATAAGGAACCAGACAGGCGCCGTGCTCGCGCGCGAGCTCGAATACGACCCGCACCTCCGGTTCGCTTTGGGGCCACACGACGAGGTCCGGCACGCGCCGCAGCTCGCCGTGCTTGATCGCCCACATGTCCTCCTGCGTGTGGCCGTGACCGTGGCGCAAGCGCACGAGAGGATCGCTCGAGGCCTGCGCGGGCGAGAGGCGCGCCGCGAGCGCCGCCTCGAGCGCCGGGTTCGCGCGCCGCGCGGGAATGGCGGTCGGATAGTGGGAGGTGTTTCGATCGAAGGGGTCGAGCTTCACCCCAAGCACGCCCTCGGCCCAGGGCAGCAGGTTCGGGATCGCCTTGCCGCTGATCGCGTAGCGCGAGCCGCGGAACCCGACCTCGCCTGCCGCGTTCACCTCGAAGCCGCTGTCGCTGAAGCCCCACACATCGCCGCTCTCCGCGCCGGCCGCGACAGGCGACGGCGGCTCGGGGACGATGCGCGAGGCCTTCAGGGGAACTTCGGCGCCTGCTCCGCCCATTTCGATTCCTCCCGACCCTGTGTTCGTGTATCAGGGCCCGGCGGCAGGGTCAACGGCGTGCTCGCCGGCGTCCATGCTCAAGTATGATGCCCCCGGCGCTGGATCGACCGCCGCTGCCGCGGGTTGGCGAACAGCGCCGGGTGCCGACCGCCAGACACGCTCGATGACTGATCCAGGAGGTGACGTGATGAGATTCGCGCTCCCCGAACGAACCGGCTTGGTGTTGAGCGTCGCATTCTCGATCGGGATCGGGCTTCCGGCCCTCGCCGCGAATCCCGAGCGCGACGCCTACTTCGGCGAGACGCACGTCCACACGAGCTGGTCGCTCGACGCGTTCGCCATCGGGAACACCCTCACCACTCCCGGCGACGCGTACAAGTACTTCAAGGGCGAGCCGATCAAGCATCCCCTCGGCTACGACGTCAAGATCGACACGCCGCTCGACTGGGCGGGCGTCACCGACCACTCCGAGTACGCGGGCGTCGTCAACCTGGCGAACGAGCCGGGCTCCGCGGTCAGCAAGCTCCCCGCGGCGCAGCCCCTGATCCTGAAGGCCAGGACCAAGGAAGAGATGGAGCGGGTCGCCCTGTACGCGATCAACACCCTGGCGCCGCGGACCGCCCGTCAAGGCGCTGATGTCCCCCGAGATCGCCGGCGACGGTCTGGAAGCGGAACGTCGCGCTCGCCGACCAGGCGAACGAGCCGGGGAAGTTCACGGCGTTCTGCTCCTACGAGTGGACCTCGATGCCGAACAACATGAACCTGCACCGCAACGTCTTCTTCAAGGACTGCGCCAAGGTGCCGGCGATGCCGTTCAGCGCCCTGGACTCGTACCATCCCGTGGATCTCTGGAACTGGATGGACGGCCAGCGCAAGGCCGGCAACGAGCTGCTCGCCATCTCGCACAACGCCAACCTCTCCGACGGCCGCATGTTCCCGACCGAGGTCGACACCAAGGGCCGCCCGATCGACGCCGCCTACGCCGCGTCGCGCGTGCGCAACGAGCCGCTGATCGAGATCAAGCAGCTGAAGGGCACCTCGGAGACCCATCCGCTGCTCTCGCCCAACGACGAGTTCGCGAACTTCGAGATCATGTCGGTCCTGCTGGGCGACCCGCCGGGCCGCATTCCGCACATCGTCGGCAGCTACGCCCGGCAGGCGCTGAAGGACGGCCTCAGCGATGCAGGACAGCGAGGGCTTCAACCCGTACAAGTTCGGCTTCGGCGCCGCGTCCGACTCGCACAACACCGCCGTCCCCTACCGCCAGGACAACTTCTTCGGCGGTCATTCCTTCACGGACGGGACGATCGAGGCGCGCATGTCCGGCACCCTGGTCGGCGGCATGTTCGACGCGCGCACCGAAGGCACCGGCGGGCTGACCGGCGTGTGGGCCGAGGAGAACACGCGCGCCTCGATCTTCGAGGCCATGCAGCGCAAGGAGACCTTCGCCGTCAGCGGCCCGCACATCAAGGTGCGCTTCTTCGGCGGCTGGGAGTACACCGCCGACGATGCTGGCGGACACGCGACTGGGTCAAGACCGGCTACGCGAAGGGCGTGCCGATGGGCGGCGATCTGCCGCCGGCCAAGGGCAAGGCGCCGACGTTCATCGTCTGGGCGGTGAAGGACCCGACGTCCGGCAATCTCGATCGCATCCAGATCGTCAAGGGCTGGACGCAAGAGCGGCCAGAGCTTCGAGAAGATCTTCGACGTCGTCTGGGCGGGCGACCGCAAGCCCGACAAGTGGACCGGCGTCGTGCCGCCGATCGGCAGCACGGTGGACGTCGAGAAGGCGACCTACACGAACACGATCGGCGCGGTCGAGCTGAAGACGGTGTGGACCGATCCCGAGTTCGATCCGAGCCTGCACGCCTTCTACTACGCGCGCGTGCTCGAGATCCCGACGCCGCGCTGGACCACGATCCAGGCCGCGCAAGCTCGGCATCGCGCCGCCCGACGTCGTGGCGGCGACGCTCCAGGAGCGCGCCTGGAGCTCGCCGATCTGGTACACGCCGAGCGCCGAGGCCCGCAAGAACGGCGAAGCCCGGCACGACGGTCGCCGATCTCAAGAAGCAGGGCGCGGTGGCGCTCAGCGACGCGCAGCTGAAGGCGCTGATCGTCGCAGAAGTCGGTCTGGCTCGCAGAACAACGGTGACGGGCGACAAGTACATGATCATCTACGGCGCCCTCGGCAAGGGCGCCGGACGCGAAGCCGCTCACGCCCGCCGAGCCCGGCTACGTCACGCAGCGCTTCCCGGCCAACCAGGGCCAGTTCCAGGTGCGGTACGTGGGACGGAACGCGGCGCTGCAGAGCCTGACCGGCGACGCGGCCGAGGCCAGCTATCTCGGCGATCCGCGCGACCTACGACATCGCCAACGGGAAGATCGTCACCGAGCTCGTCGGCACGCCGATCGAGATCACCGTCTACAAGGTGGGCGACAAGTACTTCGGCGCGCGCAGCAACGAGTTCGGCTACGCCAACTACGAGATCGTCCCGAAGCTCGCCGAGCTGAGCCCGCTCGCCGCCGCGTGCAGCATGCTGCGGTGCGCGCTGCTGCGCGAGCCGCTGCTGCACTTCCTGCTGCTCGGGCGCGGTCGCTGTTCGCCGCCTACACGTGGCTCCATCGGGGCGCCGGGCAGCGCGCGACGCGCCGCGTCGCATCGAGCTCACGGCGGACGATCTGCGGCAGATCGCGCATCGCGTGGCTCGCGCAGGGTCGTCCGGCGCCCACGCCGGAGGAGATGCAGCAGTCTCGTCGAGAGCGCGGGTGCGCGAGGAGATCCTCTATCGCGAGGCGCTGGCGCTCGGCCTCGACAAGGACGACACGATCGTCAAGCGCCGGCTGGCGCAGAAGATGGAGTTCCTGTTCGAGGACGTCGGCGCGCGCTGCGCGAGCCCACGAGCGACGAGCTGCGAGGCCTGGTTCGCGAAGAACGCCGCGCGCTTCACGCTGCCCGCGCGCGCGACGCTTCCGTCATCTCTACTTCTCGCCCGACCGTCGCGGGCCGCGCGCGCGCGAGGACGCGGCGCACGCGCTGACGAAGCTCGCGGGCAAGCCCGACAGACTCGCCGGAGCTGCGGCCGCGCTCGCCGATCCGCTTCATGTTCCAGGACTACTACGGCGACCGTTCGCCCGACGACGTGGCCAAGACGTTCGGCCCGCAGTTCGCGCGAGGCGCTCTTCCAGCATCACGCCCGGCGCCTGGCGCGGGCCCGATCGAGTCGGGCTACGGCTGGCATCTCGTGTTCGTCGATTCGCTCACGCCGGCGCGCGTGCCGGCCTTCGAGGAGGTCGAGCCGGACGTCAAGACGGCGATGGATCGAGGAGCAGCGCGCCGAGATCCGCGAGCGCGCGTTCGCGGCGATGCAGTCGCACTACGAGGTCGTGCTGCCGAAGGACCTGGCGGTGACGAGGCCCTGGCCACGCCTGCCGTCGGCCGCGGTCCCTCCGCTGTGACGAACGCCGACGGCGTCGCGGTCCCAGCGGCCGCGCGGGCCCATGAACCGCATCGTCGCTCGCCGTGGCTCTGGCGCTGCTCGCGCACGCTTCCACGCGCCCACGCCCACGAGGTCCGGCCCGCCTATCTCGAGATCACGGAGACCGCGCCGGGCCGCTACGCGTTCTGTGGCGCACTCCCGTGCTGTCCGGGATGCGCCTCCCGGTCGCGCTGAAGCTTCCCGACGGCGTTCGCGACGTCCGCGAGCCGATCGTGCAGGAGCTCACGCGACTCGCTCGTCGAGCGCCGCGACGCTCGACGCGGGCGACGACCGGGCTCGTCGGCAAGCGCATCGAGTTCGTGGGGCTCGCGGGCACGATCACCGACGTGCTGGTGCGCGTGCAGCTCCTCGACGGCACGCAGTCGACCACGCTGGTGCGGCCGTCGCGCCCGTGGGTCGAGATCGCAGCCGCGAGCGGAGCGCTCGCGGTCATGGGCGACCTATCTCACGCACGGCATCGAGCACATCCTGTTCGGCTTCGACCATCTGCTCTTCGTGCTGGCCCTGATCCTGATCGTGCGCGAGCCGTCGCGTGCCCTGCTCTGGACCATCACCGCGTTCACGCTCGCGCATTCGATCACGCTCGCGCTCGCGACGCTCGGCTGTGGTGCACGTGCCCGGGCCGCCGGTCGAGGCCGCGATCGCGCTCAGCATCCTGCTGCTGGCCGTCGAGATCGTCCATCTCGCGCGCGGGCGAGATCGGCCTCACGGCGCGCTGGCCGTGGGTCGTGGCCTTCGCGTTCGGGTTGCTGCACGGCTTCGGCTTCGCGAGCGCGCTGGCAGACATCGGGCTCCCGCAGGGTGACGTCCCGCTCGCGCTTGTTCGCGTTCAACGTCGGCGTCGAGTGCGGACAGCTCGCGTTCGTGGCCGCAGTGCTGGGCGTGCCTGGCATTGGGAAGGCGGGTCGGGGCGCGGGCTCCATGTGGAGCGCCAGCGTACGCCGGATGGCGCCCTACGCGATCGGCAGCCTGGCGGCGTTCTGGTTCTTCGAGCGCCTCGGAAGATTCTGAGCGGCGTGCGGCTGGCCCGGCGGGCGCCCGGTACCATGGGCGCCCATCAGAGGAGAGCGTACATGCCGGTTCGCTGCGGATTCATCGGGCTCGGGATCATGGGCAAGGCGCTGGCGGGGAATCTCGCGCCCAAGGGCCTGCCCACCATCGTCTACGACATCGACGAGGCGGCGATGCGCGAGATCGTGGCCGGCGGCGCCAAGCCGGCCCGGAGCAGCCGCGAGGTGGCGCGCAACGCGGACGTGATCGGCATCTGCGTGCCGGCCGACAGCCACGTCCGCGCGGTGCTCTGCGGCGAGGAGGGCGTGTTCGCGAACGCCGCGGCGGGCTCCGTGGTGGCGATCCACAGCACCGTGCATCCCGCCACCTTCGAGGAGATGGCGGCCGAGGGGGCGTCGCGCGGGGTGGCCGTCCTCGAGGTGCCGGTCGCGGGCGGCCCCGTGCGCGCCGCCAAGGGCGACGCGTTCTACATGGTCTCCGGCGACAAGGCTGCCTACGAGAAGGCGCGGCCCTACCTCGAGGCCGCCGCTTCCAAGATCACCTTCACGGGCGCGTTCGGCAACGCGTCGAAGCTGAAGCTCGCCCTCAACGTGCTCACGAACGTGTCGTTCGCCGCCTCTCTCGAGGCCATGCTGCTCGCCAGGGCGATGGGTCTGCCGCAGGAGCTCTTCGAGGAAGGCGGTCAGGCGACCACGATGCTGAACGCGCTGCACCTGCAGTACCTGAGCCCCTACAAGATGCCCGAGGAGATGCGCCGATCGGAGAATTTCCAGAGCTACCTGCGAGGTCGCATGGAGATCGCCAAGAAGGATCTCGGCCTGGCTCTGCAGATGGCCCAGGACCACGGGATCGCGATGCCCGTGACCGGCCTCGTGACCCAGGTGCTCGCGAAGGTGTACGGGGTCTACGACGATGCTTTGCGCTGATCGACCCAGGGAGAAGCCATGCCCGGCAAGGTCCACTACGAGACGGCGGAGCGCATCGCGACGATCACGCTCGACAATCCGACGGCGCTCAACGCCTTCGATTACGAGATGTGCCTGGAGCTCAAGCGGATCTGGGCCGACGTGGAGGCGAATCGTGACGTCGCTTGCGCGATTTTCACGGGGGCTGGGGAGAAGGCCTTCTGCACGGGCTGGGACGTGAATTCGCTCGCGACGGGAGAGAGCCACAAGCTCGTGCCCGGAGACCGCTGGTCGGCGCCCTACGGCCACATCACGGCACTCCAGAATCGCTGCTGGAAGCCCGTCATCACGGCCGTCAATGGCGTCTGCAACGCCGGAGGACTTCACTTCGTCGCTGACACCGAGCTGGTGATCGCCTCGGAGAACGCATCGTTTCTCGACACCCACGTCGCGGTGGGCCTCGCCTCGGCGCTGGAACCCGCCGGACTCGCGCGGCGGATCCCGCTCGAACGGGTCTTTCGTCTCGCGCTGCTGGGAAAGCACGGGAGGATCACCGCCCACGAGGCGCGCGAGCTCGGCCTCGTGGGCGAGGTGGTTCCGGCGCTCCAGCTGATGCCGAGAGCGCGAGAGACCGCTGCCATCATCGCCCAATTCTCGCCGACGGCGTTGGCGCGCTCGAAGCGAGCGATCTGGGAGAGTCTGGATCGCGGCCTGAACGAGGGTCTCGATGCGGCACACGCGCAGGTCGAGCGACACCTGGGACACCCGGATCCGGCGGAAGGAGCGCGGGCGTTCCTGGAAAAGCGTCCGCCGAAATGGGCGCCGTACCGCGGAACCGATTGAGGGTTCGCTCGCAACGATCGCTGACGCCGGATTGCGACGGATCGATCGTGCGGCTTCTCAGGAGGGCTTCGACCGCCGCCCCAACTCGCTGAGCGATTTGGCTCCCTGAGCCGCGAGAGCCTCGCTCGCAAGCCCGAAGTCCAGGGTCAGGTTGAGCTGGTTCAGGATCATCTTGTTGACCGCGAGCTTCGTCCAACGGACGGCGGCCGGCGGCCGCGCCGCGATTTCACGGGCACAGATCAGCGTCTGCTCGAGCAATTCGGATCTGGGGAACACGCGGTTGACGAGACCGATTCGCTCGGCTTCGCGCGCGTCGATCGCAGTGCCGCGCATCAGGTATTCCTTCGCAATGTTCGGTCCGACCAGGAGCGGCCAGATCACCTGCCCGCCGTCGCCCGCCGGCAGGCCAAACTGCGTGTGCACATCGCCGATGCTCGCGGTGTCGGCCATGTAGCAGATGTCGCACATGAGGGCGATCGATGCGCCGATGCCGCGAGCCGCGCCGTTCACCGCGGACAGGATCGGCGCCTCGCAACGAGCCATCGACCAGGTGAGATCGCGACCCCGCAGCGTCTCGAGCGGGGTCGAGCTCCCTCCATAATCCTTCACGTCTCCGCCCGCACAGAACGACTCGCCTGCACCCGTGAGCACGATGACCCGCACATCCGGGTGATAGGAGAGCTCGCGAAAAACGATCGCCAGCCCGTGATGCATCGCGGCGTTGACCGCATTGCGACGCTCGGGACGATCCAACGTCACGAGCGCGATTCCGTCTGCGACGTCGATCTTGACGTGGTGCTCGCGATGGATTTCTGAAAAGTTCATCGACATTCCCCGTTCGACCTTCTCGGCGAGTATGCGGTATTCGACTAGGCGATTGCACCGGCAATCTTGAGCTCGAGCACGCGATCCGGGTCGACGCCGAGCTCCGCGAGGATCTCGTCGCCGTGCTCGTTGAACTCTGGAGCGCGTCGAGTCCGTCCTCGCTCCCCGTCGAACTGCACCGGTGATGCAACGAGTTCGAATGGCCTGCCGTCGCGCGTCTGCGCTGTCACCAGATACCCATTGGCTCTCATCTGGGGGTCGGCGGCGACTTCGAGCGTGTTCTGGACGACGGTCCACTGACCCCGCAACGTCTCGAACCTCCCGACCCAATGCGCCAGCGGCTGGGATCCGATCTCCTGCTGGATGATCCGCTTGGCGTCTGCCGCGTTCGCGAACAGCTTCTCGTGCGAGTCGAAGCGTGGATCCGTGACGAGATCACGGCGGCCGATGTGCTCGCAGAAATCGGGCCAGTAGGCGAAGCCCTGCAACATCACCAGGGAGAGGTGGCGAGCGTCGCTCGTCTCGTAGAGAGAGACCAGCGGATTCCCGGCGCCGCGCGCGGCCACCGCCGCGGCGCGCCACGGCTGCTGCTGCTGAAGCGACAGGGCAATCGCCGCACTCATCGCCCAGGCCCCGGTCGCGAGCAGCGAAACGTCGACGCTCCCCGCGACGCCGGTTCGCTCGCGGCGGAACAGCGCGGCGGCGATGCCTCCCGCGATCGTCATGCCGCCGATCGAGTCGCCGTAGGCCGGACCCGGCTGCACCGCGACACCACTTCCGGGCAGCGTCGCGGCATCCGCGCTCCCGCCCCGACACCAGAAGGCTGTCGCATCGTATCCGCCCTTGTCGCGGTCGGGTCCCTGCGGTCCGAATGCGCTGCCGCGGACGTAGATGATGTCGGGATTCTGTTCGCGAATGTGAGCTTCGTCGATCTTCAGCCGTTCGAGGACACCGGGGAGCTTGTTCGTGAGGAAGACGTCCGCGGTACGCGCGATCGCGTACACGATCTCGAGACCTTCGGGCTTCGAGAGGTCGATCCCGATCGATCGCTTTCCGCGATTCGAATGCTCGAGGAGGACGTGAACCCCCTTGGAGAGGTCGAGCACTCCGGTTCGCGCGAGCCCGCGCATCGCATCACCGCGCTCCGCGTGCTCGATCTTGATCACGTCGGCGCCCCAATCGGCGAGGATTGCAGAGGCGGCGGGCACGAAGGTGTGCTCCGCGATCTCGAGGACTGCGAACGCCATCCATGGTCTGCATGGAATTGCTCCGTCGCGAGCGTCTGGCTCGATTGCGGCAGATAAAATATCAAATATGATATTGTGATCAAAGCGGATTCTCCCCCCCCAATCAGTAGTCAGAAGAGGCAAGCGCTTCATGGGACACGAATTCATCAAGGTCGATCGGGCCGGATCCGTCGTGACGGTCACGCTCGACCGACCCGGCACCCGCAATGCGTGCTCGTGGTCGATGTGGCTCGCGATCCGCGACAGCTTCCGCGAGATCGCGGCTTCCGATGCACGCGCCGTCGTGCTCACCGGCGCCAACGGCGACTTCTGCTCCGGAGCCGACGTCGTCTCCTCCTCGGGTTCCGAGGGCTTTGCGGGCGGCCACCTGGCCGCGATGCGACACCTCGCGGAATCCGTGATCGCCGTGCACGAGTGCCCGAAGCCGGTGATCGTGAAGGTCGACGGCGTCTCCGTTGGCGCGGGATTCGGACTCGCGCTCGCGGGGGACCTCCTCTTCTGTTCGGACCGTTCGCGGTTCAGCGCGATATTCGCCAAGCTCGGACTCAGCCTCGATTACGGAACGTCCTGGTTCCTCACACGACGCATCGGCATCCACAAGGCGAAGGAGCTGGCGCTCACCGCCGAGATGATGGACGCCGCGCGGGCCGCCGAGCTCGGCTTCGTCAACGCGGTGCTGCCGCCCGACAAGCTAGACGCCGCGGTGGCCGCCGTCGTGGAGCGAATCGCGGCAGGCCCGCCGCTCGCACTCTCGATGACCAAGCGGATGCTCGACAACGCGGCGAGCTCGTCGCTCGCCCAGGCCCTCGAGACCGAGGCCATCGCCCAGAACGTCAACCTCGCCAGCCAGGACATGGCCGAAGCGTTCCGCGCCTTCCGGGAAAAGCGGGCTCCCGTGTTTCAAGGACGTTGAGCGTGGAGTGGTGTCTGTCCGCCGTGCAGGATGTCCTCGCCTCGGCCGTGCCGGAGCGCGACATGCTGGTGTGGAAGGACGTCCGCCGCAGCTACGGCGAAGTGCGACGTCGCACGGCCGGGCTCGCCCGGTTTCTCGCCGCGCACGGACTCGGCGCGCAGCGCGAGCGCAGGGACCTCGCGCGGTGGGAGTGCGGCCAATCGCCGGTCGCACTCGTCATGCACAACCGCTGCGAATACATCGAGTCGATGCTGGCGTGCTACCGGGCTCGCGCCGTACCGTTCAACGTCAATCACCACTACACGCCGGGCGAGCTGCGCTCGCTGCTCGACATGGTCGGCACGCAGGGGATCCTCTACGAGCGCCGACTCGGTCCCCTCCTCGCCGACGCGCTCGCTGGATCGCATCCGCTGCTGATCGACATCGAAGACGGCTCGGGTGTGGCGCCCCTCCCTGGGAGCACTCCCTACGAAGTCGCCGTCGAACGAGCCGACGGCGACCCCGCCGCGCAACCGTCGCCGGACGATCTCTACATGATCTGCACCGGCGGCACGACCGGATCACCGAAAGCCGTCCTCTGGAGGCAGGCCGACATCTTCGTTTCCGCCATGGGCGGGAGCGAGACCACGACAGCGGAGAGCCTGGCCAAGACCGCTGCCTCGGCCGCGCGCGCCTGGTTCCCCGCACCGCCGATGATGCATGCCGCCGCGCAATGGACGGCGTTCGCAGGCATGCACCTCGGCGCGACCATCGCCCTCCACGACGACTCCACCCGCTTCGATGCCAGAACCATCCTCGACTGTCGCGGAACGTGAGAACGTCGAGATGATGTCGATCGTCGGCGACGCGTACGCTCGACCGTTGATCGAAGAGCTCCGCCGCGCTCCCCGCAAACTGCGAGGGCTCCAGCGACTCGCCACCGGCGGTGCCAGCACCTCGGACGAGTGCAAGCAGGCACTGCTCGATCTGCTGCCGGGCGTCACGATCGTCGACGGCTACGGCGCTTCGGAGACCGGAGGGATGGCCTACGGCGCACGCTCCCGGACCACGAACGCTCGAGGCTTCTCGCCCGGAGCCGGCGCGATCGTCCTCTCCGCCGACCGCAGCCGCGTGCTCGAGCCCGGTGACGAGGAGATCGGCTGGACCGCGCGCCGCGGCCGGGTGCCGCTCGGCTATCTCGGCGATCAGATGAGGACGGAGGCGACGTTCCCGGTCATCGACGGCGAGCGCTTCGCGGTGCCCGGCGATCGCGCGACGATCCAGCCCGACGGAAGCATCCGCATGCTCGGGCGCGACTCGCTGGTGGTGAACACGGGCGGCGAGAAGGTGTTCGTCGAAGAGATCGAGAAGGCCCTGCTCCGCCACCCCGCCGTCGTCGACGTGCTCGTCGTGGGGCGCCCGAGCGAACGCTTTGGTCAGGAGGTGGTCGCCATCGTGCAACTGCGAGCCGGGGAGGAACGCGTGAGCCCGAGCGAGCTGCGCGCGTTCGCGGCCAAGTCCGTCGCCCGCTTCAAGGCGCCGCGTGCCATCGCATTCTGCGACGCCATCGGCCGCCATCCGACCGGCAAGCCCAACTACGAGTGGGCGCGCAGCATCGCGGAGACGGCGACGCCGGTCACCGGCCCGGAGTAGCCGATAGACTCCGGATTCCCGAGCCACCGCCGTGCTACGACCGGATCTTGCACCCACAGAGGAGGAAGCGCCATGAGCTCGAACGTGGTCCTGATCGACGATCCCGCGCCCCAGGTGCGCCGCATCACGCTGAACCGCCCCGAGAAGCGCAACGCGCTGAACCACGCACTGCGCGGGGGGATCATCCGGGCGCTGCAGGAGGCCGACCAGGACCCCGAGGTCCGCGTGATGATCGTGCGCGGCGCGGGCCCGTGCTTCTCGTCGGGCTACGACCTCGGCGGCGGCAACGAGGGCCAGGAGTTCCCGTGGTACACCGCCGGCGGCGACGGCCACTGGCCGCGCCACGTCACCCAGGGCTGGATGAGCATCTGGGAGCTCGGCAAGCCCGTGATCGCCCAGGTGCACGGCTACTGCCTCGCCGGGGGCAGCGAGCTCGCCACCTGCTGCGACCTCGTCTACATGGCCGACGACGCGCAGATGGGTTACCCGGCGGTGCGCTTCGGCGTGCCCGACAACCACTTCCACCCGTGGTTCCTCGGCATGCGCAAGGCGATGGAGATGATGCTCACCGGCGACTCGATTTCGGGCGTCGAGGCCGCGCAGCGCGGCTGGGCCAACGCGTCGTTCCCGGCCGATCAGCTCGAAGGCAAGGTGCTCGAAGTCGCCCGGCGCATCGCCGGCGTGCCGGCAGATCTGGTCCAGCTCAACAAGCGCGTCGTGCACCGGCAGATGGAGATCATGGGCCTGCACACCGGCATCCGCGCGGGCTCGGAGCTCTGCGCGCTCGGCACCCACCAGAAGAGCCTGCACGAGTTCCTGGCCCGGATCCGCAAGCAGGGCCTGACCGGCGCGCTCCAGGAGCGCGACGCGCCGTTCGCCGACTACCGCACGAAGAAGGCGGACGACTGAACGCCGGGCGGGCGAGCGGCGCGAGCAGCGAAGGGACGTGGTGGCGCTCCGGCGCGCAGGGCACAATGGCTGGCCATGACACTCGTCTCCTATGGCCGGCGCGTGACGGATCTCGCAGCAGCGCAGCCCGATACGGTCGCGTTCGTGTGCGAGGAGAAGGTGCTCACGCGCGGCGCACTCGAACGCGATGCGAACCGGCGTGCGAGAGAGTTCGCGCGACGTGGCGTGAGGTCCGGGGATCTCGTCACGCTCACCCTGCCCAACGGCTTCGAATGGCTGAAGAGCTGTCTCGCCGCCTGGAAGCTCGGTGCGGTGCCCAACCCGCTCTCGGCGCGTCTGCCGGCGCGCGAGCGCAATGCGATCATCGAGCGCGCGAACCCGAGCCTGATCGTGGGGCTCGCTGCGAGCGAGGCTGCGGGCCGAGCGTGCGTGCCCGCCGGCTTCGAGCCCGATCCGGGGCTGTCCAGCGATCCCTTGCCCGACGTGACCCCGCCTCACGAACGCGCGCTCGCGTCGGGCGGCAGCACGGGAGAGCCCAAGCTGATCGTGCCGAGCAACCCAGGCGCCTACGATCCCGATGCGCCGTCGGTGATGTTCAAGGCCCGCGCCGCGGTGCTCGTGCCCGGACCGCTCTACCACGCGGTGCCCTTCAGCGCGGCATGGCAGGGCCTCTTTGGCGGCGCCAAGGTCGTGCTGATGCGGCGCTTCGACGCGTCGGAGTGCCTGGCGCTGATCGAGCAGCACCGCATCGACCGCGTGCACTTCGTGCCGACCATGATGCAGCGCATCTGGAAGCTGCCCGAGGCCGAGCGCCGCGCGCGCGACGTCTCCTCGCTCGAATTCGTCATGACGGGAAGCGCACCGGTGCCCGCGTGGCTGATGCGCGCGTTCATCGAGTGGCTGGGTCCCGACGTGATGCACGAGGCGTTCGGACCGAGCGAGCGCATCGGGGGGGCCTCGATCACGGGACGCGAGTGGCTGGCGCATCCGGGCTCGGTCGGCCGACCCATGGGCAGCGCGAAGATGCGCATCCTCGATCCGGAAACGCTCCAGGAAGTGCCGGTCGGCGAGATGGGCGAGATCTTCATGCTGCCGCCGAGCGGTCCGGGTTCCACATACCGCTACGTCGGCGCGACCGCGCGCCGCACCGCGGACGGCTGGGAGTCGGTCGGCGACATGGGGCGCTTCGACGCCGACGGCTACCTTTACCTGGGCGATCGGCGTTCGGACATGATCCTGTCGGGCGGCCGCAACATCTATCCGGCCGAGGTCGAGGCCGCCCTCGATGAGCACCCGGCCGTGCGCTCGAGCTGCGTGATCGGCCTGCCCGACGACGATCTCGGCAGCCGGGTGCATGCGCTGGTCGACCTGATCCGCGAGGTCGGCGACGAGGAGCTGCGCGCCCACGTCGCCGAGCGCCTGGTGGATTACAAAGTGCCCAGGAGCTTCGAGCGCGTGAGCGAGTTGCTGCGTGACGATGCAGGCAAGGTGCGACGCAGCGACCACCGCCGGGCGCGCCTCGAGCAGGTCACCGGCAAGTGATTCGGCAGCGTCCGGTCAAGGCAGGATGCCGATGCGAGCCACCGGCTCGGGCGCGGCCTGTCGCCGGTAGAGCGCGCGATCGAGCGCGTGAAGCAGCACGTTGCGCATCTCGCGCGGATCGATCAGCTCGTCGAAGCCGAACGAGCTCGCCGAGCGGTAGGACGCCTCGAGCTCGGCCCCGCGCAGGCGCTCGGCCTCGCCCTCGTCGGCGCCGGTCGCCCGACTCATCGCTGCCGCGCCCATCGCGCCCATCGTCGCGCCCGGAAGCGCGAACACCGCGGACTGCCCGTCGAAGGGGATCATGCCCATGACCATCGAGCCGAAGCCGTAGGCCTTGCGCAGCGTCACCTGGAGCTTCGGACTCGTCGCGAGCGTCTGGGCCGCGAACATGCGGGCGCCGCTGCGCAGGATGCCCCGCTTCTCCGACGCGCGGCCGGGCATGACCCCCGGGTTGTCGGCGAGGAAGACGAGCGGCAGATGGAAGGAGTCGGCGACGGTGATGAAGTGCGCAGCCTTGTCGGCGCCGTCGACGTCCACGGATCCGGCCAGGACCCGCGGCTGGTTGGCGATGACCGCGACGGGATGGCCCCCGAGACGCGCGAGCGCGCAGACGACGCACTTTCCGAACTCCGGCTGCACCTCGAACACCGAGGAGCGGTCGAAGACGACGTCGATCACCTTGCGCATCTCATAGAGCCGTCGGCCGTTGCGCGGCACGATGTCGATCAGCTCGGGGACGAGGCGCGCCTGCGTGTCGTCCCCGGCGGCGTCGGGCGGGTACGACCATGCCGAGGACGGGAAGAAGCCGAGGTACCTGCGCACGAGGTCGAGGGCGGCTCGGTCGTCCGCCGCCGCGTTGTGGATCAGGCCGCTCGCGATCGCGACCGACGGGCCCCCGAGCTCCTGCTTCGTGACCGACTCCGCGAGGGACTCGAGGACCACGGGCGGACCGGCCGTGAAGATCGCAGCAAAGCTGCTCATCACCGCGAAGTCGGACATCGGAGCGACCAACGCTCCATGACCGGCGGAAGAACCGAGAACCGCCGTCACGAGCGGCACGCGCCCCGAGCAGCGGCTCTGCGCGAGGAGGTCCGTGGGCGCGCGGGTGTGCGGTCGCCCGTCGGCGCGGTAGCCGGCGCCGTCGAGCATCATCACGAGGGGCACGCGGTCGAGCAGCGCGATCTCGGCGACGCGGTAGCGCTTCGCGTTGGCCGCCTGGCTGATGGTGCCGGCCTTCACGGTGAAGTCCTCGGCCGCCACCATCACCGGCCGACCGTCGATGCGTCCCGAGCCCATCACGATGGCGTCGGCCGGGGCATCGGATCCACCGACCAGGGTGCCGAGCTCCTGGAAGGAACCTCGGTCGAGGAGCTGGTCGACGCGGGCGCGCGCGTCCAGCTTGCCGGACGCGCGGTGCTTGGCGAGCCGTTCCTCGCCCCCCATCGCGCGCGAGGCGCTCCGTCGCCCGCTCAGGTCCTCGAGCGTCGCCTCCCACTCATCCGCCACGTTGTGCCTCTCCTGTTGCGCGCTCTCCGTCGGAGCCCTCGCTCCCAGGCGTTGCGCCGCCGCCTCAGATGCCGATGCGCTGGGCGAGGAGCTCGCGCTGGTAGCTGGAGTCACCGAAGAGCAGATCGGAGGACTTGGCGCGCCTGAAGTACAGATGCGCAGGGTGCTCCCAGGTAAAGCCGATGCCGCCGTGGATCTGGATGTTCTCGCTGGCGGCGTGGAAGTAGGCGTCCGAGCAGTAGGCCTTGGCGAGCGCGGCCACCGAGGGCAGCTCGTCGCTGCGCTCGGAGGCACACCAGCCGGCGTAGTAGGCGGCCGAGCGGGCCGACTCGACCTCGAGGAGCATGTCGGCGCACTTGTGCTTGATGGCCTGGAACGATCCGATCGGGCGACCGAACTGCACGCGCTGCTTGGCGTACGCGACGGACATGTCCAGACATCTCTGGGCACCGCCGACCTGCTCGGCGGCCAGGGCCACGGCGGCGAGATCGAGAACCGTGGACAACACGCTCCATCCGGCCCCGTCGCTGCCCACGAGCGTGGCCTCGGCGCCATCGAAGTCGAGACGGGCCTGCTTGCGGGTCAGGTCCAGAGTGACGAGCGGCGTGCGGGTGAGCCCAGCGGCGTCACCGGCCACGGAGAACAGGCTCACGCCGGCGCGCGTGCGAGCCGCAACGAGCACGACGTCGGCGCTGTGTCCGTCGAGGACGTACAGCTTGGTGCCTTGGATCTTCCAGGCCGCGCCGTCGTTGCGAGCGGTGACCTCGATCCCGGACGGATCCCACCTGCCGCTCTGCTCGGCGAAGGCCAGCGTGGCGATCGTCTTGCCCGAGGCGATGCCCGGCAACAGGGCGGTCTTGGCGTCCTCGTCACCCGAGTGCAGCAACGTGTTGGCGGCGAGCACGACCGTCGAAAAGTACGGGGCGCACAGCAGCGACCGGCCCATCTCTTCGAGCACGATGCCGAGCTCGACGTAGCCGAACCCCTGACCCCCCAACTCCTCGGGGATGATGAGGCCCAGCAGGCCGAGCTTCTCGGCCATCTCGGACCAGACCGCGGGATCGAAGCCGCGCTCGGTCTCCATCTGCTGCCGAACGGCGGCCTCCGACGAGTTGGCCTCGACGAACCGCCGGACCATCCTGCGGAACTCCTCCTGCTCAGCGGTGAATGCGAAGATCGTGCTCATCGTCAGGCCTATCGCTCGGCCTGCTGACGGCGAAGCGCCTCGGAGAAAGCCACGCCCTTGTCCGGTTGCTGCTCTCTGGGCAGGCCGAGCACGCGCTCCGCGGCGATGTTGCGCTGGATCTCGTCGGTGCCGCCGTAGATTGAACTTGCCGGCGCGAACACGAAAGCGTCCACGAACTTCCCGTGGTCGACTCCGCTGTCACCCGTCAGCATCCCCGCAGGCCCGAGGATGTCGAGCGCGACCTCGGCGGACAGCTTCATGATCCGGGTCTGGGAGAGCTTGCCGATGCTGGCCACCACGGCGCCGCCCCCGGACCTGGCCTCGGCCTTGGCCCTGCGAGCGTTCCAATTACCGATCTGGATGTAGGACCACAGACGGGCGAGCTTCTGGCGGATCTGTGGGTCAGCGTGCTTGCCCAGCCGTCGCGCCAGCTCGCTGAGGTCGCCGAACGCGATGACTTTGTTGTTGCCGGGCGGGACGTCCTTGGCCGCCTCCCCTGCGAGACGACCGAGGGCGCCGCCCTTCGCGCCGGGGTTGGGGAAGCCGGCGTGGCTGCCACCGGCGCCGATGCCGGTTCGCTCGAAGAAGAGCGTCGTCTGCGTCACGGCCCAGCCGTTGTTCTCGCCGCCGATCAGGTCGGCGTGGTCACAGATCGCCCCGTCGAGGAAGACCTCGTTGAACAGCGCCTCTCCCGTCATCTCTCGCAACGGGCGGATGGTCACACCCGGCTGATCGAGGGGGAACGCGAACCACGAGATGCCCGCATGCTTCGGTACGTCGGGGTTGGTGCGGGCGAGCAGCATGCCGTAGTCGGCTTCGCGCGCCATGCTGCTCCACACCTTCTGCCCGCTGATCACCCACTTCTCGCCGTCTCGCACCGCCCGCGTCGAAAGCCCCGCGAGATCCGAGCCGGCGCCGGGCTCGCTGAACAGCTGGCACCATGCCACGCGACCTTCGAGGATGGGGGGCACGTGCCGTGCGATCTGATCGGCGGTCCCGTGCTTCAGGATCGTGGGCGCGGCCATCAGCAGGCCGAGACCGCCCGGCGGACGCAGCGCTCCGTGGGACGCGAAGAGGGCGCGGACCCGCCGATCGGCGGAGCGCGGCAGGCCACGCCCTCCCTGCTCCACCGAGAGATGGGGCGCGCTCCAGCCCGCCTGGCCGACGAGGCGCCACCACTCCTCGACGGAGAGCGCGGGATTCCAGTGCGCCTCCAGCCAGGATCCGACCTCGCTCGCGAGATCGGCTTCCGCCCTGGGGCCGTCTTCGTCGGACACTCAGGCCTCCGCCCCGAGCAGCTCGCGAAAGTTGTCGCGCATCACGCGACGGATCGCCTCGTCGTCGAAGCCGGTGAGCTGCTTCGCGAAATCGACCGGATTCGCGAGTCCTTCGCCGTGCGGCCAGTCGGAGCCGAACAAGATCCGCTCCGTCCCCATCAGCTCGGCCAGGGCCTGGAAGTCCTCTTCGCAGTACGGGGAGACCCACACGTGCTTGCGAATCGTGTCGCCGGGA
The DNA here is from genome assembly GCA_963785985.1 of uncultured delta proteobacterium. Taxonomy (GTDB): domain Bacteria; phylum Myxococcota_A; class UBA9160; order UBA9160; family SMWR01; genus DATBRV01. The sequence continues at coordinate 551,518 of CAWAXD010000012.1, forward strand.
TCTTCAGGGAACGCCCACGGAGTCTGGTTGGCCTGCTTCCGGAGTCGCTTCACCAGGAGGTGTAGGAAGTCGGAGCCGTTCTCGATGCTGGCGACCCGGAGCGCCGGATGCCTCGTGAACACCCCGTCGATCACCAGCGACGCGATGGTGTCGTGGATCGCCCGGTCGGAGACGACGAGCCGGCCGAGCAGGTCGGCGGGACCGAAGCCCTGGAATTCCGGGGCTCCTCCCCATGCGGCCGAGAGGAGGTTGTAGCCGCTGTCGCCCAGATGGAAGGCGACGGGAACCGACGCCTCGGCGAGACGAGCCCAGACCGGGTCGTGCAGCGGGTGCCCGAGCGAGCGCGAGGTCCCGTTCGGGACCGGGTACGGGCGCCGGGCGAATGTGGACCAGCCGGGCTCCGCGCTGAGAGCAGCGAATCGAGCTCCTCGCCGGCGGCATCGGGATCGGCCAGCGACAGCATCGGCGCAGAGATCAACCGGTCGCGGTAGACGAAGCCCCAGTCTTCTTCGAGCCATCGGTTGAAGGCGTGCAGGCTCGCCATGGTCGCGTCGACGTCGTGACGCAGCGCCTGTTCGACGCCACAACCCAGTGTCGGGAAGAGCAGCACCGATTCGAGACCCTGGCTCTCGACCACCGCGACCCGCTTGTCGCGGTCGCGGTACTCCTCGCGAAGGGGCTCGACCTTCATCAGCGAACGGCGATCGACCCCCTCCGGGATCTGCCCACGGAAGAATGCGTCGAGACACCCGGGGACGATGATCGGGTCGAAGGTGGGGTTGGGAACGAAGCGGTTCACCCGCTCCCCGATCAGGAGCTGTACGCGTTTTCCGTCCTGCACGGGCCGAACCCCTCGCGCACGCGAACTTGCGATCGAGGTGACGCGTGAATGCGTCGAGCGGCTCGTAGTAGTGGTTGTCGGCGTCCGCAGGCTTGAAGTCCATCGGGGTCTCCTTGGAATGACTCGCGAGCTTCACGCTCTCAGCGGGCGGAGCTCTAGGCGTCGAGCCGATCGAGAAAGAACGACTTCCCGTTCTGGTAGAGCCATCGGTCCCGGATCTCGTCGCTCAGATCCAGCTTCGCGGCCTCGCCCAGCGTGCGATCCATGGACAGCGCCGGGTAGTCCGAAGCGAAGATGATCCGGTCCTTGCCGCGGGTGCGCATGTAGTGGAGCAGCGATTCCGGCAGGTGTTTCGGCGACCAGGCCGAGGTCATCAGCCGCAGGTTGCGGTACTTGAGCATCAGGCGGATCGCGAGTGTCCCACCACGGGTCGGCGCCGTGCATCATGCAGAGCTTCAATTCCGGGAACCGGATGCACACGCGGTCGAGGTGGATCGGGTTCTGGACGTCGGCAGGCAGCGGCGGCCCGGGGATTCCGGTGTTCAAGCACAGCGGAAGGTCGAGCTCGCAGCACTTGGCGTAGAGCGGGTAGTAGACGGCGTCGCTCGGTGGGTACATGCCGTCGCCCCAGAAGCTCGGGCCGACGATCGACGTAGGCGACCGGATGGTCCTTCACGAAGGCCTCGAGCTTGCGCAGCGACTTCACGGGCCGCAGGAGGTTCAGGCCGCCGACCCCGAGCGCGAAGCGGTCGGGGCGCTCGGTCGCGTAGCGCTGGCCCCGATCCCGCTCGACCTCGAGGTTGGAGAGCAGGATCGCCCGCTCTACGCCGTGGGCATCCATGTCGTCGATCAGCGCCGGGAGCTCGGGACTGGCCAGGAACGACTCGCCGCCCTTGAAGTAGTCCTCCTTCACCCGGACCATCCACTTCGGCGGCTTCTTGTCGCCCAGGTCGACGTTGACCAGGCAGTCGATCGCTCGCTTCACCGACATCCCTCGATCAGCCCTTTGAGATTGGTGCTGAAGATCTTCTCGACTTCGTCCGGAGCGTAGGAGCGGAACTCGTCCAGATACTCGAGAGGCTCCGCCACGCCTTCGGGATGAGGAAAGTCGCTGCCGAAGAGCATCCGCTCGATCGGAATCTGGCCTCGCAGCGCGTCGACATCGTCCTCGTAGAAGGGCGCGACGTAGACATGGCGCTCGAACTGCTCGCGCGGATGCGTCTTGAACGCCTGCGGCATCTGGCCATGGGCACGATCCAGGCGCGTGAGCAGCGGCGTCACCCACTCGGCGCCGTTCTCGATCGCGGCCACGCGCACCCTGGGATGCCGTTCGAATACGCCATGGCAGATGAGAGCGGCGATCGAGTCCGAGATCGCTCGGCCGAGCAGATCGACCATCGCTTTGAATGGATTGCGTTCGAACGCCAGGAGCTCATTCCCCTGGCCGCCGGTCCACCACTGGGTGATCCGGTCGTAGCCGCTGTCGGAAGCGTGCATACACACGAAGATGCCGGCGTCCGCGACGCGCGCCCAGAAGGGGTCGTATTCCGGGAAGCCGAAGGAGCGGCTGCCGCGGACGTCGGGCACCGGCGCCGGGCGGATCGCGACCGCGCGCGCACCGTGAGCGATCACGAAGTCGAGCTCGGCCAGTGCCAGATCCAGATTGGTCAGACTGATGAACGGCACCGAGAACAGCCGGCCATCGCGGGCGAAGCCCCATTCATCGACGGTCCACTGGTTGAGCGAGTGGAACAACGCCGCCGTCGCTTCCCCTCTGGCGCCGAGTCGCTCCTCGATGGCCGATGCCAGCGTCGGGAAGACCAGCGCGGCGTGCACACCCTGCTCGTCGAGGAGCGCAATCCGGCCTTCGCCGGTGCGCCACGTCTCGGGCGGCCGGATCGGCTTGCCGGAGAGCTCGCGCAGCGTCTTGCCCTCCGGGTTCTCGGCCCGGTACCACTTCTCGTGCGAGCCCGGAGCCGCGACCACGGCGAACGTCGGATTCGGGATGAACTCGGAAAGCATGCCGGCGATCACCAGCTTGCGCCGTCCCTCGACATCGACGAAGTAGAAGTCTCGCTGGAAGCGCTTCGGCAGGTGCCGGGTGAAGGCTTCCTCGGGCTCGTAGAGATGACTGTCTGCGTCGTAGACCGGGAAGGAAGTCGTACGCATGGCCATTCTCCTCCGACGCGACCGGCCAGGGAATCGCAAGTCAAGAAGCGGCTTGGGTCCGACCCTCGGAGCGCTGACGAAACCGGATGGCAACGAGCTCCCCGATCTCGTCGATGAGCCGCCAGCAGGCGTGCTCGGCGGCGTCGGGCCGGCGGGACTCGATCGCTTCTGCCATCTCGGAGACTCCTCGGCGGGTGACCTCTACCGAGCCGGGAATCGTGACGTAGAAGTTTCCGGGAACGATTCGGGAGAGCGGCGTGAAGAGCGCGCGCAGACGCTTCGAGCCGCCGCCATCGACGATCAGCATCTGGAACCGGATGCTGAGGGCAAGCAGCGCATCGAGATCGCGCTCGGCGCGGATGCGCCCGGCCAGGTCAGCGAGCGCCGCGATCACCGACGGCTCGGCGCGCTCGGTCGTGACGCGTGTGGCGAGCCCGTAGATGCGACCGAAGATGGTGAACTGCTCCGACACCACGTCGGCGTCGAGCCCGTTGACGAAGGCTCCGCGGTTGGGCTCGATCGTGACGACGCCCTCGCGCTGGAGCGCGGCCAGGGCCTCGCGAACCGGCACGGAGCTCACCCCCAGCGCCTCCGCGATCTCGCGCTGGGGAACCCGTTCGCCGTCGCGCAGCTCCCCGAAGAACACGAGCTGCCGGATGTGGTCGGCGACCCCTTCCGAGACGCTGCGCCGAGCGACCGAGGTCTCGCGAGCGAGGGCGGCCTTGGTCTGCTGGGCCGGGTCCGTCACTTCGGTCCTCCCACCCCGCGAAGCAGCGCGGGAAGCGGCGACGTCGCGACGGCCTGGTTTCGGTCGCATACACACACGATATCAAATATCATATTTCCGCAGCGCTATTGCTTGCTGATCTCGCCCTTCATGGCGTCGAGCGTCATCAGGATCGGAAGACCGGATTCGCTGAGCGCGTGGCCATGGCCGTTCTGGTGGATCTCGAAGACCGACTGGACCGCCGCGTAGAAGCCCTGCACGTCGAGCGTCTGGTTCACGGCCCGCTTCGCCTGGCGCAGCGCGAACGGATGGCGTTTCGCGATCTCGGCCGCGAGCGCGCGCGTGTGGGTGCGGAGCTCGTCGAGCGGCACGACCCGCGTGACCATCCCGATCGCCTCCGCTTCCTGCGCCGTCATCGGCCGGCCGGTGAACAGCATCTCCTTGGCCTTGCGGGCGCCCCACTCCCAGGTGTGGCCGTGGTACTCGACGCCGCCGATGCCCATGCTGACGACGGGGTCGGAGAACCTGGCGTTGTCCGCAGCGATGATCAGATCACACGGCCAACACAGCAGCAGGCCACCGCCGATGCACACGCCCTGGACCGCGGCGATCGACGGCTTGGGAACGTTCCGCCAGCGCAGCGAGTACTCGAGGAAGCGCTTGGCTTCGATCTCGTAGATCCCCGCGACCGTCCACTTCGGGGGCGCCTCGCCGTCCTCACCGACGGCGCGAATGTCGTGGCCCGAGGAGAAGTGCTTGCCGTTGGCCTGCAGGATGATCACGCGCACGTCGGGGTCTTCGGCCGCCCTCCGCCACGCTTCGTCGAGATCGTCGAGCATCTCGAGCGTCTGGGCGTTGGCCGCCTGCGGACGGTTCAGGGTGATCGACGCGATCCCCTCGCTCGACGTCATAGTCGATGAATCCCGTCTTCAAGACCTCTCCCTTGCTGGCGTCTCGCCGCTCCAGGGGAAAAGCCTCGCCCCTCACCCGGGTAGACGTCTGGCGTCACGTGAGTCGAATCGATCAAAAAAATATCAAATATGATTTCTCGTTCAACCCAAGAAGGGAGCCCTCGCGGAGCGGGCCGCGACCGCCCGAGCGCTAAACCAGGCCGGACGGTGACGCGGCGCCGGCCGGCGCGGCGCATCGCGGCCCGCGTGTAGTCTGTGAGCGCGCTGCGGGAGGATCGGCATGACGGGACCGCTCGAGGGGATCCGGGTCGTCGAGCTGGGGGTGTGGGTCGCGGGGCCGGCGGCCGGCTGCGTGCTGGCCGATTGGGGCGCCGACGTGATCAAGCTCGAGCCGCCGGGCATCGGCGACCCGGCGCGCACCTTCTCGCGCATGCTCGGCGCCGATCTGCCGAGCAACCCGATCTTCGAGAACGACAACCGCAGCAAGCGCAGCATCGCCGTCGACCTAGCCCGCGAGGCCGGCCGCGACATCGCCTGGGCGCTGCTCGAGCGCGCCGACGTCTTCGTCACCAACGTGCGTATGGCGGGCCTCGCGCGCCTCGGCCTCGACCCGAAATCGCTGCAGGCCCGCAATCCGCGCCTCGTCTACGGCGCGATCAGCGGCTACGGCTTCGCCGGCCCCGACGCCGATCGCGCCGCCTACGACATCGCGGGCTTCTGGGCGCGCTCGGGCATCGCGGCGGCGCTCACGAGCGCCGGACAGCACCCGCCCTTCCAGCGCGGCGGCATGGGCGATCACAACGCCGGCCTCGCGCTCGCGGGCGGCATCTCCGCGGCGCTCTTCCGCCGCGAGCGCAGCGGCGAGGGACAGCTCGTGACGACCTCGCTGCTGCGCGAGGGGCTCTACACGCTCTCCTTCGATCTCTCCGTGGCGGTGCGCCTCGGCGTCGGCATCGCGGTCGCCGACCGCACGGCCATGGGCAATCCCTGCATCAACAACTATCGGGATTCCGGGACGGCCGCTGGTTCTGGCTGGTCGGGCTCGAGGGCGAGCGCCACTGGCCGCCGCTGGCGCGCGCCGTCGGCCATCCCGAGTGGATCGCCGACCCCCGGTTTGCCGGTCCGGCGCAGCGCGCCGCCAACGCGCGCGAGCTGATCGCCCTGCTCGACGCGATCTTCGCCACCAAGACGCGCGAGGAGTGGGGCCGCAGCTTCGACGCGGAGCACGAGCTGTGGTGGGCGCCGGTGCAGAACACCGACGAGGTGCTCGCGGATCCCCAGGTGCACGCCGCCGGCGGCTTCGTCGAGGTGCCGGATGGCGACACCACCACCCTGCTCCCGGCCACGCCCGTCGACTTCGACGCCACGCCGGTCGCGCCGCGCGCCATGGCGCCTTCCCTCGGCGAGCACACGGATGCGATCCTGGCGGAGCTCGGCCGACGCCCCGAGGAGATCGCCGCGCTGCGCGCGCAGAAGGTGGTGGCGTAGCCCGCCGCTCCGAGGCCGGTTTACAGGGAATGTTGGCGGGGCGGACGCGACTCGAACCGGCAACTTCGTCTTTAACTGCTTGGGATAGCAAGAATCCTTGGCGATGTTGATCCGATAGCTAATTTGCTATCATCGCGTCATGTCGGTTCGTCTGGATCCCGCTCTGCTGGTTCGCGAGGCCCGGTCCAGGGCAGGTCTCACCCAGCGCGAGCTGGCCGCTCGCGCGGGTACCTCGCAGTCGGTCGTCGCCCGGGTCGAGGCGGGCCAGACCCGTCCGGGAAGTGGAACGCTCCGGCGCTTGCTCGAAGCAGCGGGTTTCGAGCTTCGGGCCGAGCTCGTTCTCCTTCCCGTCGTCGAAAGCCACATGCTCGAAGACGTTGCGCGGATTCTGGCGCTCACTCCGGAACAGCGGCTTCGCGAAGTCGGTAACGTGAGCCGCTTCGAGTCGGCGGCACGACGTGTCTGAAGGCGCCCCCCTCGATCCGGAGCGACTCATCCAGACCCTCGGTCGACACGGAGTTGCGTACGTCCTGATCGGCGCGCTCGCGGCCCGGCTCCACGGTTTTCCCCGGCTGACTGCCGATGCGGACATCACGCCCGCCCGGAATACGGAGAACCTCGAGAGGCTGGCCGCGGCACTCCAGGAGCTGGATGCCCGCGTCTACACGGAAAGTGTGCCAGAGGGTCTGCCGTTCGATTGCAGCGCCGCGACCCTGGCTCGCGCCGATCTCTGGAATCTCGTCACGGCTGCCGGACGCCTGGACATCGCCTTCACCCCTTCCGGGACCCGCGGATTCGACGATCTCCAAAGGGGCGCGGTCCGGTTCGACGTGTTCGGCGTCGAGATCCTCGCGTCCGATCTTCCCGACATCATCCGCTCCAAGGAGGCAGCCGACCGACCCCAGGACCGGCAGGACGTCATCGTGCTCCGGGAGATCCTGCGCCGGAGGAACACGGGGGATTGAGGCGGCATCGCCCACAACGACTGCTGACTTCAGGTCCTCACGGACGATCCTGGTGTCATGCGCAGCGATCGGCAGCCGCGAGCGAGCGGTGGGCAGGTCAGCCCGACATCGGGTCGCTGGTCTACTCCTGGATGATCTTCGAGTCGCCGCGCCCCCAGTATCGGTCCTTCAGAAGCCGCTTGTAGAGCTTTCCGGTGGGGAGGCGCGGGAGCTCGCGCTCGAAGTCGACGGAGCGAGGGCACTTGTACGCCGCCAGATGCTCGCGCGCGTAGGCCATCAGCTCCTCGGCCAGGGCCTCGTCTCCCTCGACGCCCGCGACGGGCTGCACGACCGCCTTCACCTCTTCTCCGAGATCCACATGCGGCACCCCGACGACCGCCACGTCCTCGACCTTCGGGTGCGTGATCAGCTCGTTCTCGATCTCCTGGGGATAGATGTTCACCCCGCCGGAGATGATCATGAACGATGCCCGGTCGGTGAGGTAGAGGAAGCCCTCTTCATCGACGTAGCCGACGTCTCCGAGCGCGGTCCACGCGGGATGCTTCGGGTGCTGCGCGCTGCGCGTCTGCTCGGGGTCCTTGTGGTACGCGAAGGGCGTCTTGTCCCTCTCGAAGTAGACGAGGCCCACCTCGCCGGCCGGCAGCTCCTCGCCGCTCTCGTCGCAGATGCGGATCGTTCCCATCACCGCGCGGCCGACGGTCCCGGGATGGGCGAGCCAATCCTGCGGCCCGACGTAGGTCAGACCGTTCAGCTCGGTCCCGCCGTAGTACTCGTGCAGGATCGGTCCCCACCACGCGAACATCTGCTCCTTCACCTTGCGCGGGCAGGGCGCAGCGGCGTGGATCGCCACCCGGTGGGCGGAGAGGTCGAAACCGGTGCGCTCCTGCTCCGGCAGCTTCAGCATGCGCGAGAACATGGTGGGGACCCACTGGCTGTGGGTGACCGCGTACTTCTCGAGGGCCCGCAACGCCTCCAGGGCATCGAAGCGTTCCATCATGACCACCGTTCCGCCGAGCGACTGCATGGAAGTGCAGAAGCCGATGGGCGCCGAGTGGTACAGCGGCGCGGGCGAGAGGTAGACGGAGTCCGCCTCCACGCGGAAGAGGCCCTTCAGCACGAGGTTCAGGGTCAGGCCTTGCGAGACCGGCCGATCGGGCAGCGGCCGCGCGATCCCCTTGGGCCGCCCGGTGGTCCCCGAGCTGTAGAGCATGAACTCACCGAGCGGCTCCTCCGCGAGGGGTTCCGGCGGCTGGCCGCGAGCGCCGCCTCGTAGCTCTCGAAGCGGTCGGCGGCACCTTCGGGCGGGCCGTCGACCACCAGGAAGCGCCGGCAGCCGGGCGCGCGGTCGGGAATCCCTGCCGCCGCCACGTGCACCGCGCGCGAGGAGATCAGCACCTGCGCGCCGCAGTCGTCCACGATGTAGCCGGCCTCGGGCGCGGTCAGATAGCGGTTCACCGTGGTGAGATAGAGCCCGGATCGGAGCGCGGCCCAGGCGACCTCGAAGTAGCGAAGGTGGTTCTCGAGGAAGACTGCGAGGTGGTCGCCGCGGCGCAGCCCCTCGGACCAGAGGAGCTGGGCCAGCCGGTTGGAGCGCGCGTCGAGCTCGGCATAGGTGATCACCTCGCCGGTGCGGGCGGAGATGGCGGCGGCCTTGTCCGGCGAGGTCTTTGCGTGGTTTCCCGGGTACATGCCCTCTCTCCGATGACCGCACATGGCGGAGCTTCCAAACTATGATACTAGTTAAACGCTCGCAAGGAAGAGCCGGCCATGGTGACCGACATCGACGGTCGCGATCTCATCTCGCCTCGCGCCTACGCGGAGCGCGGGATCCCGCATGACCAGTTGACGGACCTCCGCCGGCTGGACCATCTCCACTTCTGCGAGCCGCATGGCTTCGACTCCTTCTACCCCGTCGTGCGGCACCGGGACATCTGCGAGATCTCCAAGCAGCCCGACCGCTTCTGGAACCGCCGGGGCATCGTGCTGGAGAGCAAGCACCAGAAGACGATCCTCGAGGCGGAGTCGGGCCTCGGGACGCTTCGCGCGATCCTCGTGATGGATCCGCCCGAGCATCGCGACTACCGCAAGATCGCCGCGCCCTGGTTCACGCCGCGGGCCATCATCGAGCGTGTGGACCCCGTGGCGCGCGAGAGCGCCAAGGGCCTGGTGGACCGGCTGGTCGAGCGGGCACGCGGCGGCGAGGGCCAGTGCGAGTTCGCGAACGAGATCGCAGCGGCTCACCCGCTCCGCATCCTCTCGACGATATTGGGCGTGTCCCGCGAGGAGGAGCCCCGAATCCTCGCGCTCACCACCCAGCTCTTCGCGTCGGACGATCCCGACCTCCAGCGCGAGGGCGAAGATCGCCTGGCCGCGGCCAAGGCGCTGGCGATCGACTTCTTCCAGATGTTCAACGAGATCATCGAGGATCGACGCGCGAACCCGCGGGACGATCTGGCGAGCGTCCTCGCCAACGGTCGACTGAAGGGCGAGCCCATGGGCCTGATGGAGACGCTCGGCTACTTCCTGATCACCTTCACCGCGGGGCACGACACCACGAAGAACGCCCTGGTCGGCGGCCTCCAGGCCCTGGCGGAGCACCCCGCGGAGTTCGAGAAGCTGAAGCGCAACCCCGGGCTCGTCCCGAGCGCCGTGGAGGAGATCCTGCGCTGGGCCTCGCCCGTCAACTACATGAAGCGGGTGGTGGGCCGGGATCTCGAGTTCCATGGCCAGAAGCTCCGCGAGGGCGACAGGCTCGTTCTCTTCTACAGCTCGGCGAACCGCGACGAAGCGGTCTTCGAGGATCCGTTCACGTTCCGCGTCGACCGCAGGCCCAATCCGCACCTGGCGTTCGGGGTCGGCGAGCACTTCTGCCTCGGCGCCCACCTCGCGCGCCGCTCCCAGCGGGCGCTGCTCGCTGAGCTGGTGCGCCGACTCGACTCGATCGAGCTCGCCGGGGAGCCCGAGCGGATCCACTCGAGCTTCGTCGTGGGTCTGAAGAAGCTGCCCCTGCGCTATCGCGTGAGCGAAGCCAGATAGGGAGACGAGCATGGATTACGAAGAGATCCACTACGAGGTCGAGGACGGCCGTGCGCGCATCACCCTGGCCCGCCCGGACAAGCACAACGCCATCTCGCCGCGGCTCCTCGAGGAGCTCGAGCACGCGCTCTGGGAGGCGGACGAGGACCTCTCCGTCCACTCCGTGATCCTGCGCGGCCAGGGCGCCTCCTTCTGCTCGGGCTACGACCTCACCGCCCTCGGCGCAAAGAAGCGCGACGGGCACCGGACGGGCCGAACCCACGACGACGACATCTGGCTGATCGAGCAGAACAACCGCCGCATCCGCGCGCTCTGGGAGATGCACAAGCCGTCGATCGCCCAGGTCCACGGCAACTGCCTGGCGGGAGGGACCGATCTGGCGCTCGCCTGCGACGTCGTCATCGCGGCCGACGACGCGCGCATCGGCTTCCCGGCTGCGCGCGCCATGGGCGCGCTGCCCAATAACGTCTGGATGTACCACTGCGGCCCCCAGTGGGCGAAGCGCCTCCAGCTGACGGGCGATTCCATCACCGGGGCAGACGCCGCGAAGATCGGCCTCGTGCTGAAGGCCGTGCCGGCGGTCGTGCTCGAGGACGAGGTCGAAGGCCTCGCCGACCGCTTCGCCCTGATCGATCCCGATCTCCTCGCTGCCAACAAGCGCATCACCAACCTCGCACTCGAGTTGATGGGCGCGCAGACCCTCCAGCGTCTGGCCGGCGAGAACGACGCGCGCGCCCACCGCGCCGCGGCGGTCCGGGAGTACGGGCGCAGCGTCCGGGAGCACGGTCTCAAGGAGACGCTGCGCAGACGGGATGAGCCGTTCGGCCAGGGCTACGCCCGGGTGGACGAGCCCGAGGGACGCAGCGACAGCGTTCGATCAGCGCGCGAGCGCCGACCGAGCGCCGGTAAGCCATAGTGATCCGGCGGTCAACCGGTACGCCTGGAGGTGTCGATCGCATGAGCTCGAAGACGACCCCGCAGCGCGCCGCCATCCGCATCGCTCGCAAGCTCGCTAGCGAGATCCGCGGTCGGCGCTTGGGGCCCGGCACGAAGCTCGACGCGGAGCACCGCATGGTCGAGGACCTCGGCGTGGCGCGCGCCACGGTCCGGGAGGCGCTCCGCTTCCTCGAGCTCCAGGGCGCTCTTCGCATCAAGGCCGGCCCCGGCGGCGGCCCCGTCGTGAGCGTCCCGGGCGCCGAGCATCTCGCGAGCGTGCTCTCGCTCCACCTCCAGTTCGCCGGAGCCTCGTTCCGGTCGGTCGTGGACGCACGCTGCTCGATCTACCCCGTGCTGGCGGCCGAAGCGGCGGAGAGGGCGAGCCGCGAGGACGTCTTGGCGCTCCAGGGGAGCATCGCGCGGATGCACGCCGGCGTCGCCGACCCCGACCTCTTCACCGACGAGGCCCGGCGCTTCATGAGCCTCGTGGCCACGGCCTCGCGCAACCCGGTCCTCGCGCTCCTGGTGGATGCGCTGCACCGGATGTCCGAGGGGATCGGCGAGTGGGACGAGCGGGAGCGGCGGTCGGCGCTGCGCAGCTACGAGAAGGCGGCCCTTGCGATCGAGCGAGGGGAGCCCGACGAGGCCCGTTCGATCATGGCGAAGTCGCTGGCCGTTGCCTTGCGATACTGGGAGCGGAAGGCCCCCGACGAATTGAAGCAGCCCGTCGCCTGGATGGACTCGGGCCAATGAGCGCTCCCGCGCCGCTGCACACCGGCTCCCAAGGCCTCCGCCCTGGCGATGTCGATCTGTCCGATCCCGAGACGTTCATCGCGGGAGTTCCCCACGAGTACTTCCGCGTCCTGCGCGAGCAGGATCCCGTCCACTGGCAGCAGGAGTGCCACCTCCCCTCGTTCCTGCCGGGCCCCGGCTATTGGGCGCTCACGCGCTACGAGGACGTCGCGTTCGTCTCGAAGCACCCGGAGATCTTCTCCTCCGCCGTGGGGACCTCGGCGCTCAACGAGCTCCGCCCCCGCGAGAGGCGGCTGGCGCGCCACCAGCTGATCCAGATGGACCCGCCGGGCCACACCGAGCTGCGCAACCTGATGAACTCCCGGTTCACGCCTCGGGCCGTCCGCGAGACGGAGGCGTACATGCGGAAGATCGTGTGCGAAACGCTCGATCGGCTCGAGGGTCGGTCGAAGGCCGATTTCGTAGGCGACGTCTCGGCGCCCATCTCGCTCCGCGTCCTCACGAATTTCCTCGGCGTCCCGGACAAGTACACGGCCCGGTTCTACCGCTGGACCAACGAGACTCTGCGCCTTGCGCAGCCGGGTTCCTTCAACCTCCTCCGCGCGCGGTTCGCACTGCTGCAGATCTTCGCCCAGTCCTCGCTGCTGGCTCGCGAGCGCCGGGGGCGTCCGGCCGCCGACGTCTTTTCGAGACTGGTGAACAGCGAGTTCCGGGGCAAGCCGCTCACCCGCGTGATGACGCAGGTGAACTTCCTCCTCCTCATCATCGCCGGCAACGAGACCACCCGGAACGCGCTCTCGGGGGGCATCCAGGCGCTGTGCGAGCACGCCGAGCAGCTCGCCCGCCTGCGCCGCGACCCGTCGCTCCTGCCGCAGGCCATCGAGGAGCTCCTGCGCTGGGTGTCTCCGGTCATGCAGTTCCGCAGGACGGCCCTGCGCGACACGAAGATCGGCAACCGGGAGATCCGCAAGGGCGAGAAGGTCGTGATGTACTACGGCGCGGCGAACCGGGACCCGGAGGTCTTCGAGAACCCCGAGACCTTCGACATCACCCGGCGGCCGAACCCGCATCTCGCCTTCGGCGTCGGCACCCACTTCTGCATGGGGAGCCACATCGCCCGGCTCGAGATGCGCGTCACGCTCGAGGAGTTCTTGCGCCGTTTCCCGGACGTGAGTCTCGCCGGCCCGCCCGAGCGGGCCCCATCCAACTTCATCAGCAGCATCCAACACCTGCCGCTGAACCTCGCCTGAGACCCAGGCGCTCTCGACGGAAGGAGCCAGGATGTCGTTCGCAAGCCAGGTGGTGTTCGTCACGGGAGGCGGCAGCGGCATGGGGCGGCTCGCCGCCCAGCGCATGGCGGACGCCGGAGCGAAGGTCGCCGCCGTCGACGTGAACGAGGCGGGGCTCGCCGAGACCGCCGAGGGGCGCGAAGGCGTCCACACCTGGCGCCTCGATGTCACCGACAACCAGGCGGTGCTCGCCACGGTGAAGGAGGTGGAGGATCGGCTCGGTCCCATCGACCGCGTCTACAACGCGGCCGCGATCATGCCCACGGGGCTCCTGATGGAGCAGGACACCGAGACGATCACCCGCATCATGGACGTCGACTACAACGGCGTGGTCCACGTCGCCAAGGCGATCCTGCCCGGGATGCTCGAGCGTGGGCGGGGCGACCTGATCAACTTCGCCTCGATCGCGGGCTGGGGTCCGACCCTACACTTCGGCGCCTACAACGCAGCGAAGTTCGCGGTGGTGGCCTTCAGCGAGGTCCTCTACCACGAGAACCGAGGCCGGGGCGTGCGCATCATCGCCGTATGCCCGCCGCCGGTGGCCACCCCCCTGCTCGACCAGGCCACCTCGAAGCCCAGGATGCTCGAGATCGGCAAGCCGATCCCGCCGGGCCGGGTGCTCGACGCGATCGAGCGGGATCTCGCGAAGGGCAAGCCCTTCTGCTTCCCGACGGCCCAGACGAAGCTCGCGCAGGTCATGCGGCGCTTCGCGCCGGGGCTCGTGTGGTGGATGGTGCATCGGGTCGAGGGCCAGTAGCCGATGGCGATAGCGAACTCTCCGGGCACCGAAGACGCGCTTCTTTTCGAGAAGCACGGAGGCGTCGCGACGCTCACCCTCAACCGGCCCGACGCCCGGAACGCCCTGACCCCCGCGATGTTCCTCGACATGGAGCGCATGCTCCTCGAGATCGAGGCCGACGACGAGGTGCGGGTCGTGGTCCTGACCGGGGCCGGCCGCGGCTTCTCCGCCGGAGCCGATCTCAAGCCGGTCTCGAAGGAGGAGCGCCGCCGGACCGAGGCCCCGTCCTTCCCCGGCGACGCGGGCGGCGACATCCTCGACCGCGGCAATCGCTGCATCCTCCGCCTGCGGGAGCTTCGGAAGCCCGTTCTCGGCAGCATCAACGGCGACGCCGTGGGCATCGGCTGCAGTCTCGCTCTCGCCACGGACCTGCGGATCGCCTCGGACACCGCGCGTTTCGGCGCCGTCTTCTCCCGGATCGGCCTCGCGCCGGACGGCGGCGCCTCTCAGCTGCTGCGGGAGCTGGTCGGCACGGCGAAGGCGCTGGAGCTGCTCTTCACCGGCGACATCATCGATGCGGGCGAGGCTCTCCGCCTCGGCCTCGTGAACCGGGTCGTCGCGGCCGACGCGCTCGCCGACGCCACGCGCGAGCTCGCCGAGCGCCTCGCGCGCGGGCCGACCCTCGCCCATGGCGCTGCCAAGGCTGCCGTCTACGAGAGCGCGCACCTGCCCTTCGAGAGCCTTCTCGACTTCGAGGCCCGCAACCAGCGGGTCGTCAGCCGGTCCGGCGACGTGAAGGAAGGGATCCGAGCCTTCCTCGAACGGCGCAAGCCCGAATTCCGCGGCCGCTAGGGCCGCCATCCAAGGAGCCTCCCATGGAGCGATACGACGGCCCTCTCTTCGACTGCGACAACCACTACTACGAGGCGGAAGACGCGTTCATGCGACACGTCCCGCGGCGGATGCAGAAGCGGTGCGTGCAGTGGGTGGAGATGGACGGCAAGCGCTACCACCTGGTTGCGGGCAAGCTCAGCCTCGCCGTGGGCAATCCCACGTTCGATCCGATCTCGAAGCCCGGCGTGCTGCGCGAGTACTACCGCGGCAACCGGGAGGGCAAGACCTTCTACGAGCTGATTCGTTCCCAGCTCGAGCCGCTGCCGCCGGAGTACATGGATCGCGACGCGCGCGTCGCCCGGGTCGAGGCACAAGGGCTCGAAGGCGTCTGGCTCTTTCCGACGGCGGGCGTCCTGTACGAGCAGGCCCTGTCTCACGACACCGAGGCTCTCTGCGTGCTCACCGAGGGATTCAACCGCTGGCTCGAGGAGGACTGGGGCCTCACCTACGAGCGGAAGCTCTTCTGCGCGCCGTACGTGACCCTGGCCGACGTCGACTGGGCGTGCCGCGAGCTCGAGTGGGCACTCGAGCGCGACGCGCGAGTGCTCGTGATGCGCCCCTCGCCGATCCGCACGCGAGACGGCTGGCGCTCGCCCTGCGACGAACGCTTCGATCCCTTCTGGGCGCGCGTCAACGAGGCGGGCATCACCGTGGTGGCTCACGTAGGCAGCACCGGCTACACGGCGAACGGCTACGGGGGAAACTCGGCCATCGACGCGTTGGGCGGAGGGAGCAAGCCCAGCGTGGCGGGCCTGATCCCCGAGCGCGCCATCTACGACTTCCTGTTGACCTTCGCCTACGACAAGATGTTCGAGCGCTTCCCGAACCTGCGCATCGCCTCCGTCGAGAATGGCTCCGGCTTTCTCGGCGACCTGTTCGTGAAGCTCGAGCAGTCGAAGCAGCGGATGCGTTCGTACTACAAGGAGGACCCGGCCGAGCTATTCCGTCGGAACGTGTGGATGAACCCATTCTGGGAGGACAAGATCCCGGAGGTGATCGAGCACATGGGGGCCGACCAGGTCATCTACGGCTCCGACTGGCCGCACATGGAGGGCATGGAGCATCCGCGAGACATCTTGGAAGAGCTCGAGGGGGTCTCGTTGGCCGACCAGGAGAAGATCCTCCACCGCAACACGGCGGCGCTCAGCGAGCGCCGTCCGGCCTAGCGATCGGCCCCGCTGAAGGCTGCCGAGGAGAAGAACGAGGGAAATACGAGTGGATGTGGCGGGGCGGACGGGACTCGAACCCGCAACTTCCGGCGTGACAGGCCGGTGCTCTAACCGATTGAACTACCGCCCCGCGAGGACGGTGCAGCGGTCGATTAGCCAAAAAGGGTCGCGGGCGCAAAGCGTTGCGGGGATTTCGCTGGCGCGACGCCCGCCTACATCTCCACCATCTCCCGGATGTTCCCCCGCACCGGCGCCGCCTCGAAGCGCCGGTCGGCCGGGTGGATCGACATCGGGAGGCCGTGCTGCGGGCTCATCGTCACCTGCACGCTGCGGTCGATGCGCGTGCCGGGCAGCAGAGAGAACCGGAAGCGCTGGAGGATCATCGCGGTCGAGAGCTTGAGCGCCTGCATCGCGAAGCTGTAGCCGATGCACAGCCGCGGGCCGGCGCTGAACGGCAGGTATTCGTAGGGGCCGCGCTTGAGCGTGAACCAGCGCTCGGGATCGAAGCGCTCGGGGCTCGCGTAGAGCTCGGGCAGGTGGTGCGTCACGTAGTGCGACAGGATCACGCGATCGCCGCGCAGCACCGTGAAGGGCCCGATCGGCATGCGCTCGCGGGCGACGCGGATCGTGTACGGCACCGGAGGGAGGATGCGCAGCGATTCCTTCACGACCGCTTCGAGCAGCGGCGCGCGCGCGAGCGTGTCGACGCTCGGCGGCGCTCCGCCAAGTACGTTTTCGAGCTCGTCGAGCAGCGCGTGCGCGACCTTCGGGTGCTGCGCCAGCAGGAAGAGCGTCCAGGTCATCGCGTTCGCGGTCGTCTCGTAGCTCGCGGCGAACGCGATCGTCACCTGCCCGATCAGGTCCTCGTCGCTCATCCATTGCTGGCCCTGTTGATTGGCGGCGACGAGCATCGAGACGAGATCCCCGCCCTTGGCTCCGGCACGCCGTTTCTCGTCGAGCATCGCCTGGATCTCGCGCTCGATCGCCTCGGCGTGGCGCAGCAGGCCCCGGTACGGCAGGCCGGGCAGATCGAGCATCAGGCTCCAGACACGGGCCGAGAATCCCTGTGAGATCCAGGCGCCGATCATCTCGCCGAGTTTGTGTGAACGGGCCGGATCTTCACGGGCAAAGAGCACGTCGCTCGAGATCTCGAGCGTGAGCTTTCGCATCTCGCGCCAGACGTCGACGACGCTGCCGGGCGTCCACTGGCCGAGCAGCTTGTCGGTGACGGCGACCATCTTCTCGGTGTATCCCTCGACCGCCTTCTTCTGGAACGGCGGCAGCATGAACTGGCGCTGGCGCGCGTGGCGCCCGCGCTGAGAGCGCGTGAGGCCGTAGCGGAGCCGGCGCTGCGCGGAATCGCGCGGGCCGCCGATCCCCTGGCCGGTGGTGCGGAAGCGATCCGGATCGCCGAGCACCTGGTGGTTGTACTCGGGGCCGAGCGCGATCACGTGGAGCTTTTCATGCTGCGGCAGCGGCACCACGTTGCCCACGGCGCTGACGGGCCCGAGCTCTTCGCGGGCGAGCTGCAGCGTGTGGATCGGATCGCGGAAGAAGCGCAGGTACCAGCGCGCGGCCTGCGGCCCGCGCATCGGCTCGGCGCCGGGCCTCGGAGTCCGAAACACCAGCGAGCGCAATTCCGGTCCTACCTCGAGACGTCCGTTCCTGGCGTCCGGATTCCTTGCGTCAGAAGGCCTGGCGCCCCGAAAGCATGACGCCGGAATCCAGGGCGCCGGGATCCGGTGGGCGCGGACGGGCTCGAACCGCCGACCCCCTCGGTGTAAGCGAGGTGCTCTACCAGCTGAGCTACGCGCCCGCGCGGGTCGATCGCGGGCTGGAGACTAGTTCACTCCCGCCCGGCTCGGAAGCTCGGCGATCGGCGGCTTGACGAGCGGCGCCGGCACCTCGTAGATGTCTTCGATCGTGTAGTCGCCGGCGTGCGGCATCCCCTTCGGATCGTGCTGAACGAGCGCCACGGGCAGCACGTCGTCCATGTGCTCGACGAGGATGATGTTCAGATTGCGCTTGATGTTGGCGGGGATCTCGACGAGATCCTTCTCGTTCTCTTTCGGGATCAGCAGCGTATCGATGCCGCCCCGGTGCGCCGCGATCATCTTCTCCTTGAGGCCGCCGATCGGCAGCACGCGGCCGCGCAGCGTGATCTCGCCCGTCATCGCGACGTTCGAGCGCACGGGCAGGCGCGTCAGCGCCGAGGCGATCGCGGTGGCGATCGTGATGCCGGCAGACGGGCCGTCCTTGGGCGTCGCGCCCTCGGGCACGTGGATGTGGATGTCGACCTTCGAGTAGAAATCGCGCGTGAGGCCAAGTTGTTTGGCGCGCGAGCGGATGTAGGAGAGCGCCGCGTTCGCGGATTCCTGCATCACCTCGCCGAGCCGGCCCGTGACCTGGAGCTTGCCCTTGCCCGGCGTCACCGACACCTCGGTTTGCAGCAGCTCGCCGCCGACTTCGGTGTAGGCGAGGCCGGTGCACACGCCGATGCGATCGTGCTCCTCGGCCTTGCCGAAGCGGAAGCGCTGCACGCCAAGTAGTTTTTTGACGCGCGCCGGAGTGATGTGGGCCTTGGTCGCGTTCTCGCCCGCCTTCACGACTTCGCGCGCGATCTTGCGGCAGAGCGAAGCCAGCTCGCGCTCGAGCCCGCGCACGCCGGATTCGCGCGTGTAGTGGCGGATCAGCTCGAGGATCGCGGCATCGCTGAAATCGATGTGCTCGGGCTTGAGGCCGTTCGCCTCGCGCACCTTCGGCACCAGGAAATCGCGCGCGATCTGGAGCTTCTCGGACTCGATGTAGCCGGGGATCTGGATGATCTCCATGCGGTCCTGGAGCGGCCGCGGGATCTGCGAGAGCACGTTCGCCGTGCACACGAACATGATGCGCGATAGATCGTAATCGACGTCCAGATAGTGATCATTGAAGGTGTGGTTCTGCTCCGGGTCGAGCACCTCGAGCAGCGCGGCCGACGGATCGCCGCGGAAATCCATCGACATCTTGTCGACTTCGTCGAGCAGGAACACCGGATTGCCGGAGCCGGCCTTCTTCAGGCTCTGGAGGATCTTGCCCGGCAGCGCGCCGATATAAGTCCGGCGGTGGCCGCGGATCTCGGCCTCGTCGCGAACGCCGCCGAGCGACACGCGCACGAAATCGCGCCCCGTGGCGCGCGCGATCGACTTGCCGAGCGACGTCTTGCCGACGCCCGGCGGGCCGACGAGGCACAGGATCGGGCCCTTCATGCGCTCGACCAGCGCCTGCACCGCCAGATACTCGATGATGCGCTCCTTCGGCTTCTCGAGTCCGTAGTGATCCTCGTCGAGCACGCGCTCGGCCTCGACGATGTCGCGCTTCTCTTCCTTGTAGTCTTCCCAGGGCAGCGAGAGCATCCAGTCGACGTAGTTGCGCACGACGGTGGCCTCGGCGCTCATCGGCGACATCATCTTCAGCTTGCGGACTTCCTTTTCGGCTTTGGCCTTCGCCTCCTTGGGCATCTTCTTCTTCTTGAGCTGCTCCTCGAGCTCGTCGACCTCGTTCTTGAACTCGTCGCGCTCGCCGAGTTCTTTTTGGATCGCCCGCATCTGCTCGTTGAGGTAGTACTCCTTCTGCGAGCGCTCCATCTGCTTCTTCACGCGGCCGCGGATCTTGCGCTCGACGGCGAAGACCTCGATCTCGGCCTGCATGCGCGCGTAGACTTCTTCCAGCCGCTTGCTCGGCGACGCCATCTCGAGCAGGTCCTGGCGCTCCTCGAGCTTCAGGCTCAGGTGAGCCACGATGGTGTCCGCGAGCCGGCCCGGCGCCTTGATCGCGCGCACGGTGTTGAGCGTCTCGGGCGGCGTCTTCTTGTTGAGCTTGACGTAGTTCTCGAAGCCCGAGTGCACGGTGCGCACCAGCGCCTCGACCTCGACGCCCTGCTCCGCCGGCTCCGGGAACTCTTCGATCTCGCAGGAGAAGAACGGCTCGCGCGTGACGAAGCGCTTGATCTGCGCGCGCGACTTGCCCTCCACCAGCACTTTCACCGTGCCATCCGGCAGGCGCAGCAGCTGGATCACCGAGCCGAGCGTGCCGACTTCGTAGATCTCGTCGCTGGTGGGCTCGTCGTCGCCCGCCTCGCGCTGCGCGCACAAGAGCAGCTCGCGATCGCGGCCGATCGCCTCCTCGAGCGAGCGGATCGACTTGGCGCGGCCGACGAAGAGCGGCACCACCATGTGCGGGAAGACGACGATGTCGCGCAGCGGAAGCAGCGGCAGCACGCGGCCCTCGGCGGGCTTCGGGTCCGGCTTCTCCGCGTCGGAGCGGGTGTCATCGTCGCTGCGGAAGATTCCCATTGCGGTGGCTTCCTTCGTGGCTTCAGGCGGATTCCGCCTCCTGCTTCAGCGCCAGGAGCGGTTGGGTTCCCTGCTCGATCACTTCTTCGCTGATGATGCACTCCTCGACGTCGTCCCGGGACGGGATGTCGTACATGAGATCGAGCATCACGTGCTCGAGGATCGAGCGCAGACCGCGCGCGCCCGACTTGCGCCGGAAGGCCTGCCGCGCGATCGCGCGCAGCGAGCCCTCGGAGAAGCGCAGGCGCACGTCCTCGAACTCGAAGAGCTTCTGGTACTGCTTGATCAGCGCGTTCTTCGGCTTCGTGAGAATGTCGACGAGCGCCTCCTCGGTGAGCGCATCGAGCGTCGCGATCACCGGCAGGCGGCCGACGAACTCCGGGATCAGGCCGAAGTGCAGCAGATCCTCCGCCTGCACCTCGTTCAGCACCTCGCCCGCCTTGCGGTCCGAGCGGCGGTGGATGTCGGCGCCGAAGCCCATGCCCTTCACGCCGATGCGCCGCTCGATGATCGACTCGAGATCGCAGAAGGCGCCGCCGCAGATGAACAGGATGTTCGTGGTGTCGACCTGCAGGAACTCCTGCTGCGGGTGCTTGCGGCCGCCCTTGGGAGGGACGCTCGCCATCGTCCCCTCGATTATTTTGAGCAGGGCCTGCTGCACGCCCTCGCCCGAGACGTCGCGCGTGATCGACGGGTTCTCGCTCTTGCGCGCGATCTTGTCGATCTCGTCGATGTAGATGATCCCGCGCTGCGCCCGCTCGACGTCGTAGTTCGCCGCTTGCAGCAGGTTCAGGATGATGTTCTCGACATCCTCGCCGACGTAGCCGGCCTCGGTCAGCGTGGTGGCGTCGGCGATCGTGAAGGGCACGTCGAGCACACGGGCCAGTGTCTGCGCGAGCAGCGTCTTGCCCGAGCCGGTGGGCCCGAGCAGCAGGATGTTGGCCTTTTGCAGCTCGACGTCGCCGACGAAGCCCTGGCTCTCGATCCGGCGATAGTGGTTGTGCACAGCCACCGAGAGCACGCGCTTGGCGCGCTCCTGACCGATCACGTACTCGTCCAGAGCCACCTTGATCTCGCGGGGCTTCGGGACGCGGGAGGTGCGGGTGCTGACGTCGTCCTGGCCGACCTCCTCGGCGATGATGTCGTTGCACAGCTCGATGCACTCGTCGCAGATGTAGACGGTCGGGCCGGCGATGAGCTTCTTGACTTCCCGCTGGCTCTTGCCGCAGAAGGAGCAAGAGAGGTTCGCGTCGTCGTCGCGCTTCTTCATGAGCCCTGGCCTCCCCCGTTCCCACGACCCCCGCCCCTAGTATCGGGTCGCGGGATCAACTCCCTTCGCCGAACTACGCGGTCCAGTACACCGTAGGCCACCGCCTCCTCACCCGTCATATGGTAGTCGCGGTCGGTGTCCCGGGCGATTTCCACCACAGGCTTGCCCGTGTGCTCGGCAAGCAGCTCGTTCATGCGCTGGCGAAGCCTCAGGATTTCACGCGCGTGGATGTCGATGTCGCTGGCCGGGCCCTGGACCCCGCTGCTCGGCTGGTGGATCATGATCCGGCAGTTGGGCAGGCCCATGCGCTTGCCCGGCGCCCCGGCGGCCAGCAGCCAGGCGGCCATCGAGGCGGCCTGGCCCACGCAGATGGTGGCGATGTCGGGACGCACGTATTGCATCGTATCGTAGATGGCGAGCCCGGCCGTCACCGATCCGCCGGGTGAATTCACATACAGATGGATGTCCTTCTCGGGGTCTTCGGCCTCGAGGAACAAGAGCTGGGCGATCACGAGGTTGGCGACGTCGTCGTCGATCGCGCTGCCGAGGAAGACGATGCGATCGCGCAGCAGCCGCGAGTAGATGTCGAACGCGCGCTCGCCGCGCTGACTCTGCTCGATCACATACGGAATCAGGGGCATTCATGGCTCCCGGCGCCGTGGGGCCGCCGCACGCTTCAGAACTCGGGCTCAGGGATGGAACGTACCCGAGCCCGCAAGGGCCTGTCGTCTTCGGATCCAGTGTTCTACTTGCAGGAGTCCCCGATCCGCCTGTGGCGCCTCGTATCGGGGGGACGATGGCGGCGCCGCGCTGTCCGCCCTTCCGCGTGGTGCGATGCGCGGAAAAGGCTCTAACTATCCGAACTTTCGTCGACTTTAGCGGTGCTCGCGAGGAAATCAAGCGCCTTTTCATCGACGATCTGGCTGCGCAGCATGCGATCGAGCTCACCCTCGGGCCAGGCGCGCCGGATGCGCACGGCGTCCACACGCTGCTCCTTGGCGAGCTGCGCGACCCGCTCCTCCACCTCGGCGGCGTCGGCCTCGATGCCGCGGACCGTCACGATGGCTTCGAGCAGCAGCATCTCGCGCACCTCGCGCTCGGCCCGGCCGCGCCACTCCTCCTTCCAGCGCTCGATCTGCGCCTCGAGCCGATCCTGCGGGATGGCATTCTGGAGCCGGCGCGCGGCGTTGTGGAGCAGGCGATCGAGCTGGCGCGCAACCAGGCCCGGCGGCAGCTCGAAGGACGTGCGCTCGATCAACGCGTCGAGCAGCGTACGGTGCAGCTCCCCCTGCGCGGCGCGCTCGCGCGCGGCCGTCAGATCGGCGCGAATCCGCGTGCGCAGCGCTTCGAGCGAATCGAACTCTCCCAGATCCTTCGCCAGCTCGTCGTCGAGCGCCGGCACCACACGGCGTCGCAGCGTCGCGACGTGAACCGAGAAGACCGCCTCGCGCCCCGCCAGCTCGCGGGTCGCGTAGTCGTCGGGGAAGCGCACGCGCACCTCGCGATCCTCGCCCGCGCGGGCGCCGACGAGCTGCTCCTCGAAGCCCGCCAGGAAGCGGCCCGAGCCGAGCTCGAGATCGACGCCCTGCCCGTTGCCGCCTTCGAACGGCTTGCCGTCGATGCGCCCGACGAAATCGATCGAGAGCGTGTGCCCGGTCGCCGCGGGCGTCTCCGGCGGCTCCTCGATCAGCGCCGCCTGGCGCTGGCGCAGGGCTTCGAGCTCGCGCTCGACGTCTTCCTCGGCGAGCGTGACGCGCGGGCGCCGCGCCGGCAGCCCCGTCAGCTCGGGCAGCTCGAACACGGGCTTCACTTCGATGCGCGCCGTGTACACGAATTCGGCGTCCGCCGAAGGCGTCTTCGCCGCGATCGCGGGCTCGGCGACCGGCTGGAGGCCCACCTGCTCGAGCGCCGGCGCGAGCGTCTCGGCGACGAGACTCTGCTCGATCTGTTCGGCAATCTGCGCCCCGTAGAGCTTCTCGAGCACCGAACGCGGCGTCTTGCCCGGGCGAAAGCCGCGCACGGGCGCCCGCTTGGCGAGATCCTGGTAGGCGCGCGCGTAGGCGCGCTGCACGCGCTTCACGTCGACGCTCACCTCGAGCCTGCGCACGACGCTCGTCTCCTCGACGGCGTGCACGCGGATTCCTGAAGCGGACGGGTCGGCGCTCATCGATTCCCCTGTGGCCAGCTTTCGCGGATGCGGTCCCAGACGCGGTGTGGGCTTGGTGCCGGGGACAGGAGTCGAACCTGCACGCCCTTACGGGCGATGGCTCCTAAGGCCATCGCGTCTGCCAGTTCCGCCACCCCGGCCTTTGCCGAACGTAGGCAGGCCCGCCCCGCCGGGCAAGCCAGCCGGCGGTGGCCGAGAACGCGGGGTTTTGGGAAGATCCAGGCACTTCGTCCGCGCCCGCCGAGAGGTCCTACACATGTTCGAGCCGAAGCTCCCCGCCCGCGTCGAAGACGTCCATCTCGACCAGCTCGAATTCTGGACGGCACCCCGAGAAGAGAGGGAGGGAGCCTTCGCGCTACTGCGCCGCGAACGCCCGATGTCGTTCCACCAGGAGTTCGAGCCGCCGCCGGAGATCCCCCTGCCGAAGGGGCCCGGCTACTGGGCGGTGACGCGCCACGCCGACGTCGTGACGGCGAGCCGCCGCAGCGATCTCTTCTGCTCGGGCAAGGGCGTGCAACATCCCCGATCTGCCGGCCGAGCTCAACGAATTCTTCGGCTCGATGATCGCGATGGACGATCCGCGCCACGCGCGGCTGCGCGGCATCGTGTCGCGCGGCTTCACGCCGCGCTCGCTCGCAAAACTGCAAGGCGACGTCGAGCGACGCGCCGCGGCGCTGGTCGATTCCGTGATCGACAAGGGCGAGTGCGATTTCGTGCGCGACATCGCCGCACCGCTGCCGCTCGGCATCATCTGCGACATGATGGGCATCCCCGAGAGCCAGACGCAGTTCGTCTTCGAGCAGACGAACATCATCCTCGGCCTCGGCGACCCCGAGTACGTGGCGCCGGGCACGAACCCGTTGATCGCGGCGCTCACTTCGGGCAAGGCGCTCGCAGACCTGATGAACGAGCTGGCGACCGAGCGCCGCAAGCATCCGAAGCACGACCTCACCTCACAGCTGCTGAGTGCAGAGGTCGACGGCGAGACCCTCACCGATCAGGAGATCGCGTCCTTCTTCGTGCTGCTGGTGGCGGCCGGCAACGAGACGACCCGCAACGCCATCAGCCATGGCATGCTGGCGCTCTCCGATCACCCGGACGAACGAACGAAATGGGCGGGGGATTTCGAGGCCGTCGCGCCGAGCGCGGTCGAGGAGATCGTGCGCTGGGCATCGCCGGTGATCCACTTCCGGCGCACCGCTACGCAGGACACGGAGCTCGGCGGCCAGAAGCTGCGCGCGGGCGAGAAGATCGTGCTCTGGTACAACTCGGCGAACCGCGACGAGGCGGTCTTCGCCGACCCCTACCGCTTCGACGTCACGCGCGAGCCCAACGAGCACGTGGGCTTCGGCGGCCCGGGCGCCCACCACTGCCTGGGCGCCAACCTCGCGCGGCGCGAGATCACGGTCGTGTTCCGCGAGCTGCTGACGCGGCTGCCGGATCTCGAGATCACCGGCGCGCCCGAGATGCTGCGCTCGAACTTCATCCACGGCATCAAGCGCATGCCGTGCTCGTTCACGCCAGGCGGAGCCCGGTAGCTCCCGCGCTCGTCAGCTTCGCTCGCCTTCGGCAAGTCCGTTTGGCCTTCGCTCGCCTTCGGCAAGCTCGTTTCGCCTTCGCTCGCCTTCGGCTCGCTGCGCGCTTCGCTTGCGGGGGCTGCGAGCGCGGACTCCCTCGCGCGCTCGCGGACCCAACACTTCTGCGCAACCCGTGCGCAAGCGGGTGGCACGCCGCGCTCACGCCCTGCGCTGGGCGAGCCGATACGCAGGGGTCGAGTTCGGCAGGCGGAGCGCAGGGTGATCGGCGCAGGTCCGACAGCCAGGGAGTCTGCGGCGGCGTCCGAGGGGAACGCCGCCGTTTCGCCCATCCGCGCCCTCGAGCAGCTCCGCTCCACGCTTTGCGCAGAGCCAGCTGCAGGCCGCGCGGCTCGGCGGGAAGTGGGGCGAGCGCGCTGCGGCCCTCGTGCGCTCGCTCGCGCGGCCGCGCCTGCTGCGCCAGGCCGTCGCCGCGGCTCGCCGCGGCAATCTCGACGCGGCCTTCGCGCTGCTCAGGGAAGAGGTGGGCGAGCGCCCGGGCGTCCCGAAGAGCACCCTGCTCTTCTGGGGCGTGGCGCTCTCGTGCGAACGCGCAGCGGAGGCCGCGCAGCCGATGGCGCGGCTCGTGCGCGACGAGGCGGCCGCGGGCCGGGCCGCGGCGGCGACCGATCAATGGCTCGCGCTGGTGACCGAGGTGCCCGGCGCCGTGCTCGACGTCGCGACGCTGGCGCGCATCGTGCCGGTGTTGCGCACGCGTTACTCCGAAGCGCGCGGCGAGAAGGCGCAGAAGCAGGCCCGCGAGCGGTTGATCGACGCGCTGCGCCGCAGTGTCGACCCGGCGAGCGGCGCTCTCACGGTCGCCATCGCGCTGCGGCTCGTCGAAGAGGCGCGCGGCCTCGACGCCGACGTCGCGCGCCGCGCGGCCGAAGCCGCGCTCGCCTCGCCCGGATTGCACGAAGCGAAGCGCGCGCGGCTGAACGAGCTCGTGCGCTCGCTCGAAAGCGGGCGCTGGCCGGAGGCGCCGGTGGCGCCGCCGCCCGTCGCCGCCGCGCCGAGGCCTGCGCCCTCTGCGCCTGCACCCGCCGCACCGAAGCCGACGCGAATTGCGCCTGTAGCAATCGCGCCGAAGCCTGCGCCGGCCGCGCCTGTAGCGATTGCGCCGAAGCAACCCGCGCCTGCGCCTTTGGCGATCGCGCCGCCGCCCGCGCCTGTAGCGATTGCGCCGCCTCCTGCACCCGTCGCAGCGCCGCCTGCGCCACCCGCCCCTGCGCTCGTCGCGCCGCAGCCGGCAGCGCCGGCCATCGCGCCCACGCCCGCGACGCCAATCTTCGCCGCCGCGGCGCCGGGCGCACTGCGCGCCGTCGAGATCACCCCGGTGGAGCTCGCGGACGACGGGCTCGTGGCGTGGGAGATCGGGGGCGAGCAGCGCACGCGCGTTCACTATCGCGCGATCGAGGCCATCGCCGCCGCCGAAGTGGCCGGCCTCGGGGACGCCGGCGTGATCATCATCGACCTCGTGCTGCGCACGACCCGGCCCGGCCGCCCCCGCAGCAGCCTGCGCATGCGCGCCGACGCCTTCGATCCGGCCGCCCTGTTCCCGGATCGCACCGACGCGGGCCAGGCCCTGCGCGCGCTTCTCTCCGAGCTGCTCGACCGCAGCGGCGCGCTCCCTCTGCCCGACCCCGACAGCGCCCTCGCGCTGCGCCCGCGCCGCTTCGAGAGCCTGGCAGCCTTCGAAGCGGCGACGCTGGCGCGGCTCTCGAGCTGAGGCCCAGCGGCGCTATTCGCGCGCGAGAATCGGGATGTAGCTCGGGTTCCAGACCGCGCTGCGAACGGTGGCCTCGATCTCCGCGTCGGGGATCGCCCGGCCGAGGCGAGCATCGCGGGCGGTCCGCACGACCGCGCAGGCGATCCGGAAGCTGACTTCGCGCAGCTCGCTCTGATGCGGAAAGATGGCGCCGAGCGCCAGCCGCTCCTCGCTCACGCAGCTCGCGAGCGTCTGCGCCGCGACCGCGAACATCTCGTCGCTCACCTCGCGCGCTTCGGAGACGATCGCGCCGAGGCCCACGCCCGGGAAGATGAAGACGTTGTTGCTCTGCCCGATCACGTGCCGCCGGTCCGCCCGCACGACGTCTTCGAACGGGCTGCCCGTCGCCACGATGGCGCGCCCGCCGGTCCAGTCGAGCGCATCCTTCGGCGTGCACTCCGACTTCGAGGTGGGGTTCGAGAGCGGCAGGATCACCGGCTGCTCCACGTGGCGCGCCATCTCCTCGAGCATCTCGCGCGTGAAGGCGTTCGCCTGCGCGGTCGCGCCCACGAGGATCGTCGGACGGAAGGCGCGGATCATCTCGACGGGGGTCGGATTCGCGTTCGCAGCGATGCCGTAGTGCGCGAGGCTCTGCTCGCTCAGCGCGAACTCGCGCTTGAAGGGCTCCTGGATCTCGTGGCCTTCGCGCAGCAGCCCGTGCGAATCGAAGGCGGCGATCGCGCGGTGGACCTCGTCCTCGCCGGCACCGGCCTCGCGCATCGCGGCCTTCGTCAGGCGGGCGATGCCGATGCACGCGCCACCGGCGCCGATGAAGAGCACGCGCTGCTCGCGGATCGACTGCCGCGTGATGCGAAGCGCCGCGAAGATGCCGCCCAGCGTCACCGCCGCGGTGCCCTGGATGTCGTCGTTGAAGCTCGGCACGCGCTTGCGGTAGCGCTCGAGCAGCGTGAACGAGTGCGTCTTCGCGAAGTCCTCCCACTGGATCACGGCGCGCGGAAACACGTCGCGCACGCCCTGCACGAACTTCTCGACGAACGCGAAGTAGCTCTCGCCCGTGAGGCGCCGACGCCGGTAGCCGTTGTAGAGAGGATCATCGAGCAACGCCTGATTATTGGTGCCGACGTCGAGGCTCACCGGCAGGACCTTCGAAGGGTGGATGCCCGAGCCCGCCACGTAGAGCGCGAGCTTCCCGATCGGAATGCCCATGCCTCCGGCGCCGAGATCGCCGAGGCCGAGGATGCGCTCGTTGTCGGTGACCACCAGCAGCCGGATGTCCCGGAACGGCGCGTTCTCCAGGATCTCGTGCACGCGATCGATGTCGTCCGGCGTGATCCAGATGCCGCGCGCCGAGCGCAGGATGTGGCTGAACTTCTGGCAGGCGAGCCCCACCGTCGGCGTGTACACGATCGGCAGCAGCTCGGGCAGGTTCTCGACGAGCACGCGGTAGAAGAGCACCTCGTTCAGGTCCTGGAGGCTCGTGAGCCCGATGTACTTCTCGAGATCGGTCGACTTGGCGCGGATGTGCTCGAGCTCGAGCTCGACCTGCTGCCCGATCTCGAGCACCTGGTGCGGCAGCAGACCGTCGAGGCCGAGCGCCCGGCGCTCCTCGATCGTGTAGCCGAGCCCCTTGTTGGTCGACGGGTTCTTGAGCAGCCAGACGCCGCGCTTGCGCGTCTCGATGCGATCCTCGCCGCCGAGCTTCTGTTCGTACGTCTCGTCCTTCACCAAATCGTCCTCCCGTCCTGGGCTTCAGGCTACCACCACCCGCTAGAGACGCTTGCGGAACGTCGTCGCCGCGACGGTGAGTGCAACCACGAAGAAGGCGCTGGTCGCGGCGATCTCCTTGCCGAGCGATGCGAGCGTTGCCCCCTTCAGCACGATCCCGCGCACGATCCGCAGGTAATGCGTGAGCGGCAGGACCGAGCCGATCTTCTGCGCCAGCATGGGCATGGCGTCGAACGGAAACATGAAGCCCGAGAGCAGCATCGAGGGCAGGAAGAAGAAGAACGAGAGCTGCATCGCCTGGAACTGCGAGCGGGACACCGCGGACACGACGAGCCCCATCGCGAGCATGGCGGCGAGGAAGGGCGCCGTGCCGATCGCGAGATCGACCAGTGATCCGCGGATGGGAACCGCGAAGAGCAGGACCCCGAGCGAGAGCACGATCGCCACCTGTATGAAGCCGACCCCGAGATAGGGAAGGATCTTCCCGATCATCACCTCGCTGCGGCGCACCGGCGTCGCGATCAGGAACTCGAAGGTGCCGCGCTCGCGTTCGCGCACGATCGCGAGCGCCGTCATCAGCATCATCGTCATCGTGAGGATCACGCCGACGAGGCCCGGCACCACGAAGACCGCCGTGCGGCGCTCCGGGTTGTAGAAAGGGAGCACCTCGATCCCGATCGGCTCCGGCACGACGATCTCGCTACGCAAACCGAAGCTCGGACGACCGAGCGGCACGAGACCGCGTGCCGCGGAGGAGGCGCCGGTGAGGAAGGGCTGCATGCGCGCCGCGAGGTCGCGCCCGAAGCCCTGCCCCGACAGCCCCACCGCCGCGGCCACCGTCGGGTCGCTGGCGTCGGCCATGATCGAGATCTGCGCGCCGCGCCCGCGATAGAAATGCCTGTCGAAATCCGCCGGGATCACGATCACCGCGCCCACCTGGCTGGTCTCGAGCAGGCGGATCGCCTCGCGCTCGTCGTGCACGCCCCGCACGAGCCGGAAGGTCTGCGTGGCTTCGAGCCCGCCGAGCAGCCGCCGCGAGAGCGTGCTCTGCGCGCGATCGAGGACGGCGGTCGGAACGTGACGCACGTCCATGTTGATCGCGAAGCCGAAGAGGATCAGCTGGAGCGCCGGCACGCCGGCCACGAGCCCGAGGCTCAGCGGATCGCGCGCGAGCTGATGGAGCTCCTTGCGCGCGATCGCGAGCGTGCGGCGCACGGCGGCCATGATGCCGCGCGCGAAGCGGGCAAGAGCGCTCACGCGGACACCGCGCCGGCGCCGGGCGCGAGCGCCGCGGCGGCTCGCGCGTCGCCGTCGAGCCGCTCGCCGAGCAGCAGCGCCACGAAGACGTCCTCGAGGTTCGCGGGGCTCGGCCGCGCGCTGGCGCCCGGCAGACCCGCGGCCGCGAGGAAGCCCTCGAGCGCGGCGCCGGCCGCGGCGGCGGACGGCGCCCCCTCGCGCAGGAGCACGTGCACGGTGTCGCCAAGTTGTGTGGTGCTCGCGACCAGCTCGGAGCCGCGCAGCGCTGCGATCGCACGATCCGCCGCGGCGTCCGAGATCTCGACGACGCGGTTGGCGAGCGCCGCGGTGAGCGCGCGGGGCGCGCCGACCGCCACGCGGCGCCCGTCGCGCAGCATGCACAGGCGATGGCAGCGCACGGCCTCGTCCATGTAGTGGGTCGAGACGAAGATCGTGGTGCCGCCGGCGGCGAGCTCGAAGAGCTTCTCCCAGAACTCGCGGCGGCTCTGCGGGTCGACGCCGGCCGTGGGCTCGTCGAGGACGAGGAGCGACGGCGCGTGGATCGTCGCGGCGGCGAGGCCGAGGCGCTGCTTCCAGCCGCCAGAGAGCGTCGCGGCGCGCATCTTCTCGTAACGCTCGAGCCCGTACTCGGCGAGCGCCCCCGGGACGCGCTCGCGGCGCGCTCGGCCGTAGAGTCCGAAGATGCTCGCCGCGAAGTCGAGGTTCTCGCGAACGGTCAGGTCCTCGTAGAGCGAGAAACGCTGCGTCATGTAGCCGACGTCGGAGCGCAGGCGCTCGACGTCGCGCGGGATCTCGTGTCCGAGCACGCGCGCCGTGCCCGCGCTCGGGCGCAGGAGACCCAGCAGCATGCGCATCAGCGTCGACTTCCCGGAGCCGTTGGGGCCGAGGCACCCGAAGATCTCGCCGCGCCGCACCTCGAGATCGACCGCATCCACGGCCGTGAGGCTCCCGAAGCGGCGCGTGAGCGCATGCGCCTCGATCACGGGCGCGCCGTCGTTCGTCATGGGCGGACGGTCACCACCTGGGCCGGCGCGAGGATGCGCACCTGCGCCGGCACGCCGGGGCGCAGCTCGGGCGGCGCATCGAGGATGCTCACGCGCGTCTCGTAGACCAGGTGGACGCGATCGCGCTCGGTGAGCGCGTAGTGGGGTGTGAACTCGGGATCGCGGGAGACGTCGAGCACGCGGCCGGCGAGTGTGCGCTCGATGCCGTCAATTCTTATTTCGGCCGGCGTGCCCGGCGCCACGCGCACCTGGCTCTCCTCCGGAATCCACACCCGCACCCACGGCAGCGCATCCGAGAGCACCACCGCGAGCACCGCTCCCGCCGGCACCCGCTCGCCCGGGTCGAACGGAAGCTGATCGAGGACACCGGCCACCGGCGCCTCGAGCGAGAGATCCGCCTCGCGCTTGCGGGCGGCCGCGACCTGCGCCTCGGCCTCGTGCAAGCGGGCCCGCGCCTCGTCTTCCGCGAGCCGCGCGCGGTCGAGGGCCTGCTCCGAGACCACGTGGTCGCTGCGCAGGTGCTGCGCGCGCTCGTGCTCCTGGCGCGCAACGAGCAGGCCCGAACGCGCCGCTGCAATCGCCGCCGCCGCGCGCGTCACCTCGACGCGCGCGTAGGTGCGATCGAGCTCGATGAGGAGCTGCCCCGGCGCCACGCGATCGCCGCGCTGCGCGTGCACGGCAATCAGCGTCTCCGAGACGGGCGCGACGAGCTCGACCTCCGTGCGCTCGACCGTACCGACGAGGTCGAGCTCGGAAGCCGGATTGTGACAGGCGAGGCAGGCGATGGCAGCCAGGCTGGCGAGGCAGGAGAAGAAGACGAGTCTACGCAGTGTCATCGCACGAACGGGTGGCCTGCTGGTCGAGCCGCGCAGGAACCGCATCAATCGCCGCTCGGGCTGCGCACGCGCGCGAGCATAGCGTCCCGCCGTGCTCGCGGTCCGTCTCGAATCCGTCGCCGCGTGGTGTGGCGAAATGGCCCGCGCCCCGAGCGCCGAGGGGCCGCCCGCCAGATGGGCCCTCAGCGCGCCCGCTGACTCGCCAGCCAGGCATCGATCTCCTGCCAGCGCTCGCGCAGCCACGCGGCCTGGGCTTCGCGCGAGGTCGGGATCGAGGCGCGGGGGATGCGTTCGAAGCGCACGCGGATGGTCTGGTGCAGCAGCTCGCCCCGCCAGATCTGCGCCAGCGTGGCCGCGCCCTCGAATCCCGTGTGCGCGCACACCACGACGTCCGCGTGGGGCGCCGCCTCGAGCAGAGCCAGCGCGCCGCCCGTCCGGGGCGGCAGCACGCTGTGCAGCGAGCGCGCGTACTCGAGCTGCTTCAGGTCGCCCTCGCGAGCCAGACGCTCGAGCACGCGCGCGCGCTTGGCCGCGGAGAAGCGCGTCCCCTCCGGGTAGATCAGCACGCCGTCGCGCGGCGACAGATCCCGGGCCAGCGCCTGTACGCGAGCGATCTCGCGCTGCGCTTCGCCCGAAGTGCGATCCACGAAGACGTGGGGCAGACGATTGCCGACGACGTCGAGGCAGGGATCCCAGAGCAGCTCGCGCTTGAGCACATACCGGAGCCGGATGCCGTGGGGACGGCCGAGCAGCGCCGAGGCGAGCAGCGTGTCGCCGGTGCTCGCGTGGCGCAGCAGCAGCAGGTAGGGACCCTCGTCGAGCCGCGCGCCGGACTCGCCCCGCCCCGCGCCCCGCTCCTCGATCTCCACGCGCAGGTCGAAGAGCCGCACCGCCGCGCCGAGCAGCGACGCGCCCCAGTCATCCTGGAGGCGATAGTGCAGCGCAGCCCAGCGCGCGGCGTCCCAGCGCGCAATCGGGCGCAGCAGCCAGAGCCCCGCGCAGATCAAGAGCCCCGTCAGCTCGCAGATGAGATAGAACGTGATGAAGCTGCCGCTGCGCAGCGCGACGCCCCCATTGCGCCGCACCCGATCGACCAGCGCCGCCGCGGGCACCCAGAGCGGCGCCGAGGCGAGCACGAGGAGACACGCGAGCGCGTATCCCGGGATCGTGACGAGGCGCCGCAGCAGCTTCGCCTGCGGCTCGGAGGGCGGGTCGTTGACGAACGGCCTGTCCATCGACTGCCTCCCCCTACACCGGAAAGTACGCGGGCCAGATCAGGGCGTCGAGCAGCGCCGTCTGGAGCGAGAAGAAGAACGCGCCCACCAGGGCGGCCCGGCGCGCGCCGGGTGCGCTGTGCGGCGCGGCGCTGGCGACGGCCGCCATCAGCCCGAGCGAGCCGAGCCCGACCAACGCCAGGGTGACGCGAATGGCAAGCCAGAGCGCCGCGCTCGGCGCCTCGAGCATCGCGAAGGTGAGTGGCAGCCAGAGCGCCGACGGCACGAGGATCGATGCGTACAAGACGTGGAAGGCGCCGAAGCCGAAGCCTCCGGCGATCCGCGTGCGCTCGGGATCGAGCCGGCGAAACACGAAGGAGCTGAAGGCGAAATAGCCCGCCGCCGCGAGAAACATGTTGACCGTGTAGAACGGCCGCAGCGCCTCCGGCACCTCGCCCCACAGCGCCCCGCGCATCTGCGGGTTCGAGGCGAGACCGTGGACGTAGCTCCCGAGCACCGCAATCCCGCCCAGCACGTTGAGCCAGAGCAGCGAGCGCCACGCGCGGTTGGCCTGATGCGAGCGCATTTCGGGATCCCCTTCCTGTTGACCGTGCGAGGTTGAACGCAATAGGTCGTCCAGGTCTTGTAGATATATTATCTATACAATAGAATCCCGCCGTGGCCAAGACCAGGGCATCCGGGGTCGAGATGACCTACCCGCTCCGATCGGCTGCGCGGCTCACCGGCCTCTCGCCGGAGCTGCTGCGCGCCTGGGAGCGCCGGTACGGCGTCGTTTCGCCAGTTCGCACACCCGGCGGCACGCGGCGCTATCGCGCGTCGGATCTCGAGCGGCTGCGCCTGCTGAAGGCGGCAACCGACCTGGGCCACCGCATCAGCTCGCTGTCGGGGCTCAGCAACCCCGAGCTCGCGCAGCTCGGCGTCGCCCCGGAGGCCGCACCGCACGATCGCCTCGCAATGATCCTCGCCGCCCTCGACGAGTTCGATGCTGCGGAGGCGCAGCGGCTACTGGCGCTCCAGCTCTCCGCGCTCGGCGTCGTCCGCTTCGCGCGCGACGTCGCGCTGCCCCTCGTCCGCGAGATCGGCGAGCGCTGGGCCGCTAGCCGCATGCGGATCGGCTCCGAGCATCTCGCCACCGCGGTGCTGCGCTCGCTGCTCGGCTCCGCACTGCTGCCGAGCGCCAACTCGCTCCGCGGCCCGCGCATCGTGTTCGCCACTCTCACGGGAGAGCGACACGAGCTCGGCCTTCTGATGGCGGCCCTCGCCGCGCTGGGAGCGGGAGCCAACCCCGTGTACCTCGGCCCCGACGTGCCCGTCGAGGATCTCCTCTACGCCGCCTCGTGCAGCCGAGCCGCGGCCGTCGCGCTCAGCATCGTCGCGGCGCCTGCGAGAGACGTGGCGGGCCCCCTCAAGGCGCTGCGAGCCGGGCTGCCTGCCGACGTGCACGTGTGGGTCGGCGGGGCCGGCGCGAGCACGCTCACGCTTCCAACGCACGTCGATCACATCGAAAGCTACGGGCAGCTCGAGCAGCGGGTCGGGCTCCTCGCTTTCGAGCCGCCGCGCAAGCACTGAGGCCAGCATGCAAAGCAAGGGACCCTGGTCTCGCAGGGACGTCGATCAATTCCTCGCGAAGACGCGCATCCCAGTCCGACTCGCCGTGAACGGCGCAAGCGGGCATCCCGTCCTCGCCTCGCTCTGGTATCTCCACCAGGGAGACACGATATGGTGTGCGACCCAGCGCGGCTCGAGCATCGCTTCGGCGCTCGCGCGCGATCCGCGCTGCGCCTTCGAAATCGCGCCGGAGGCCCTCCCCTACCACGGCGTGCGCGGCCAGGCCGTGGCCTCGCTCTACGAGGATCGCGGCGCCGAGATCCTGTGCCTGCTGATCGATCGCTACCTCGGCGACGCCAGGTCCAGTCTTGCGCGCTGGCTGCTGAGCCGCGCGGAAACCGAGGCCGCCATCGCGCTCGCGCCGCGCACGCTCGTCAGCTGGGACTACCGCGACCGCATGAGCGCCGTCTAGGAGATGAGCATGGGGACCCTGAATCGACCGCTGAGCGCAGGGACGGACCGACGCATCCTCGTGACGGGCGCCTCCGGCTACGTCGGTGGAAGGCTGCTCGCGCGGCTCGAGGAGCGCGGGCTCGCCGTGCGCTGTCTCGCCCGGCGTCCCGAGTTCATCGCGAGCCGCGTCGCTCGGGGCACACAGGTCGTCGCCGGCGACGCGCTGCGCGCGGAGACGCTGCCCGCCGCCCTCGAGGGCGTGGACACGGCCTATTACCTGATCCACTCGATGGCGAGCGCGCGCCGGGCCGACTTCGAAGTGCAGGATCGCGAGGCGGCCCGCAACTTCGGGCGCGCCGCGCGCGAGGCAAGCGTACGCCGGATCGTGTACCTGGGCGGCCTCGGGGACGAGCAGATCGAGCTCTCCCCGCATCTGCGCAGCCGACACGAGGTGGGCCGCCTGCTGCGCGAAGCGGGCGTGCCCGTCATCGAGTTCCGCGCCTCGATCGTGATCGGGTCGGGCAGCCTCTCCTTCGAGATGATCCGCGCCCTCGTCGAGCGGCTGCCCGTGATGGTGACGCCCCGCTGGCTGCGCGTGATCGCCCAGCCGATCGCGATCGACGATCTGCTCGCGTACCTCGAAGCGGCGCTCGACCTGGAAGCTCCCGAGAGCCGGATCTACGAGATCGGCGGCGCGGAGCGGGTCTCCTATGGCGAGCTCATGCGCGAGTACGCGCGGCAGCGGGGCCTGCGCCGCCTGATGCTCCCGGTTCCGGTGCTGACGCCGCGGCTCAGCAGCCTCTGGCTGGGCCTCGTCACGCCGCTCTTCGCGCGGGTGGGGCGCAGCCTGATCGAGAGCATCTGCCACGAGACGGTCGTGCGCGACCCGCGCGCGCTGCGCGATTTCGCGGTCGCGCCGATGGGCGCGCGCCAGGCGATCGAACGGGCGCTCGCGAACGAGGATCGCGAGCTTGCGCAGACGCGCTGGTCGGACGCGCCTCTCGTCCGCTGGCGGCCAGATCCCCAGCGGCAGCTACGGCGGCGTGCCGCCACGGTCGCCGGCTGGTCGACTCGCGGCGCTGCACGCTCGCGGTCGACCCGGCGGAGGCCTTCGAGCCGATCCGCCGGATCGGCGGGAAGACCGGCTGGTACGCCTTCGACGCGCTGTGGCGGCTGCGCGGTTTCGTCGATCTGCTCTTCGGCGGCGTGGGCATGCGCCGCGGGCGGCGCGGACCCCGAGCAGCTGCGCGTCGGCGACACCGTGGATTGGTGGCGCGTCGAAGCCTACGAGGAGGGCCGCCGCTTGCGTCTGCGAGCCGAGATGAAGCTGCCGGGCCGGGCCTGGCTCGAGTTCGAGGTGAAGCCTGCCGCGCAGGGCAGTCTCATCCAGCAGACCGCCGTCTTCGATCCCTCGGGGTTGTCGGGCCTGCTCTATTGGTACGGGATCCATCCACTGCACGCGCTGGTGTTCCGCGGCTTGCTGGCGGGGATCGCTGGCGCGGCGCATCGAAGCGCGAGCCGGCGCCCCGCCGCAGCGATCCGCGCGGCCGCGGCGCTGCTCCTCCTGCTGCTCTGCGCACCCGGCGCACGCGGCGATGCGTCGGATCTCGGCCGCGCCGACGCGCTCTGGGCGGGCCGCGCCGAGGGTCACGTGAACGCCGTGGCGCGCCCCGAGCCGGTCCGCGCCGCGATCGACGCCTACGAGCGCGCGATCGCCGCCGAGCCCGCGAAGCTCGAAGCGCACTGGAAGCTGCTCCGGGCGCTGTGGTTCTCGGCGGATTTCGCCGGGACGGACAAGGTGCAGGAACGCCGCACCTACGAGCAGGCGCATTCCGCCGCCGAGCGCGCCTTCGCGCTGCTCGCCGAGCGCGCTCGGCGGTCGCGAGGCGCTCGACGCCTTCACGCCCGAGGCGCTCGCGGCGCGCCTGCCGCAAGCGGAGCGTCTCGACGCGGCGGAGCTCTATTTCTGGCACGCGGTCAACCTCGGCGCCTGGAGCCGCATCGCCGGGCTGCTCCAGGCCGTGCGCGCGGGCGTCGCGGGGCGCATCTACGAGGCGACGCTGCGCTCGATCGCCCTCGATCCCGACGTCGAGCAGGGCGGAGCCATCCGCCTCCTCTCGCGTTTGCACTCCGAGCTGCCGCGCGTGCCCTTGCTGTCGGGCTGGGTCGACCACGCGCAGGCCGTGCCGCTGGCCGAACGCGCCGTGGCCGAGTATCCGCAGCATCCCGGCAATGCGTACCTGCTGGGCCTCGCGCTCCTCTCGAACGCGCCGGCGCGGCGCGCGGAGGGGCTACGCTTGATCGAGAGCACGGCGAAGCTCGAGCCCCGCTCCGATCAGGTCATCGAGGATCTCGCGATCCGGCTCGACGCGCAGGAGCTGCTCGCAGAAGAGCGGAGCGGCGCGCTCTGACGCGCGATCGCAGAAAGGACGGAGGCAACCCTTGGCCGATCGGCGCAAGCCGCTCCAGCACTCGCGCGTTCCCTCCGGACGCACGGAGAGGTTCGTGCAGCTCGGCTGGCTCGCGGGGCGGCTGGCGCTCGGCGGTGCGGCCGAGAGTCTGCGGCGGCTCGGCGGCGCGCCGAGCCCGGGGCATCCGCTGCTGAGCAGCGCGAATGCGCAGCGCCTCGCGAACAGCCTCTCCTCGCTGCGCGGCGCCGCCATGAAGCTCGGACAGCTGCTCTCGCTCGAGGCGGACGACCTGCTACCTCCGCAGGTGTCGGAGGCGCTGGCCAGCCTGCGCGATGCGGGGCACGCCATGCCGCCCGAGCAGCTGCGGCGCGTGCTGCGCGAGGCCTGGGGGCGCGACTGGACGCAGCGCTTCCAGCACTTCGATTTCCAGCCGATCGCCGCCGCCTCGATCGGCCAGGTGCACGCGGCGACCACGGCCGACGGCCGCGAGCTCGCGCTCAAGATCCAATACCCCGGCGTCGCCGATAGCATCGACAGCGACGTCGACAACCTCGCCACGGCGCTGCGGCTGGCGAAGGTCCTGCCGGGCGAGCTCGATTTCGGTCCGCTGATCGAGCAGGCGAAGCGCCAGCTCCGCGAGGAAGCGGATTACGCGGCGGAGGCGCAGCACCTGCGCCGCTACGCGGCGATGTTCAACGACGAGCCCGGCGTCGTCGTGCCGCGGGTCCACGAGGACTTCACGACGCAGAGCATCCTGGCGATGGACCGCCTGCACGGCGTCCCCCTCGAGGATCTCTGCGGCCCGGAGCATGCGGACGCGCAGCGGGACCAGACCGCGGCGCTGCTGCTGAGGCTGGTGCTGCGCGAGATCTTCGAGTTCCACTTCGTGCAGTCCGATCCGAATTTCGCCAACTACCTCTGGCTGCGCGACGGGCGCATCGGCCTGATCGATCTCGGAGCCGGCTATGCGGCGCCCGAGAGCCTGTGCCTCGCCTACGCCCATCTGTTTCGGGCGTCGCTGCGAGAAGATCGCGATCGCGCTGCGCGAGATCGCCCGGGAGATCGGCTTCATCACGGACACGGACGCGGAGCCCGCCGTGCAGGCTCTGTTGGAGCTGATCGAGCTCGCCAGCGAGCCGTTCCGGCACGCGGGCGGCTATGACTTCGGCAGCAGCGACCTGCCCGCGCGCGCCCGGGAGATGTCGTTCTCCCTCGTGCTCCGCCACGGCTTCCTGCGCCCGCCGCCCCCCGAGACGCTCTTCCTCCAGCGCAAGCTCGGCGGAACCTTCCTGCTCTGCATGCGCTTGCGCGCCCGCGTCGATGCGCGCGCGCTGCTCGAGCAGGCCCTCGAGAAGCTGGCGGCCCGAACGTGAACGAAGAAATCCAGGCGCCGGGTCCGGTCGGCCTGCTCGGCGAGGCCCGCGGCCTGCTCGAGCTGCCGAGGCTGCTGCTGGAATCGCCGCGTCTCGCCAGACAGCCGAAGGGCCGGGGCCAACCCGTGCTGGTGTTGCCAGGCTTCGGAGCGGGCGATGCTTCGACGGCGGTGCTGCGCGCCTACGTCCGCTACCTCGGCCATCGACCGCGCGGCTGGGGCCTCGGGCGCAACACGGGCGACGTCCCGGCGTTGCTCGCGCGTGTCCTCGAGCAGCTCGATCGCATCGCCGCCGAGGAGCGCCAACCCGTCGCGCTGATCGGCTGGAGCCTCGGCGGCGTGCTGGCCCGCGAGGCGGCGCGCGAGCGTCCCGCGGCGACACGGCTGGTGATCACCCTCGGCTCGCCCGTCGTCGGCGGGCCGAAGTACACGGCGGTCGCCGGCTTCTATCGCCGCCAGGGGATCGACCTCGACGCGGTCGAAGCGGAGGTCGCAGCGCGGAACCAGCAGCCCATCGAGACGCCGATCACCGCCATCTACTCGCGCAACGACGCCGTCGTGGCCTGGCGGGCGTGCATCGATCGCCACGCGGCGCGCGTGGATCACGTCGAGGTCGAGGCGACCCACCTCGGGCTCGGGTTCTCGCCACGGGTGTTCGAGATCATCGCGGAGCGGCTCGCGCGTGAGGAGTCGGCTGGGCGCACGCACGCCGTCGCGGCGCGGTCGGCCCCCTAAATCCTGGAGCTCGCTGGGGCCGACCCGGACGGGGTCCGCATCCGCCCTAGCGATCCCTCGCGCGCACACGCTCTTGAAGGAACACGGCCACCTCGGCCTTGGAAACCGTACCCGCTGCGACACCCACGACGAGATCGAAGAGGGCGTCGGCATCGGCGTCGAGCATGAGCCTGTTCAAACCGAGGAACACCAGCGCGGCGATCAAGCCGACGCGCTTGTTGCCGTCCACGAACGGGTGGTTGCGAACGATGTGGAAGAGGTAGGCGGCGGCCATCTCGACGACACTGGGATGTAGGTACACCCCGCCGTAGCTGGCCTCGGGCATCCCGAGCGCGGATTCGAGCAACTTCAGATCGCGGATCCCGGTCCGCCCGCCGTAGCGACGGACCTGGTCCGCATGGAGGGCGAGGACCTCGTCGAGCGCCAGGAAGATCGGCGCGCTCACTCGGCGAGACGCTTGAAGACCCCGCCGTACTTCTGATGCGCTTCGGCGACGATCTCGGCGAGCTTCTTCGTGCGCTTACGATCCCGGATCGGCGCGACGACTAGGACATCGCCGTCCGTCGAGAGCTCGAGTTCCGTCTCGGCGTCGATTCCCAGCGTCTCGAGCAACGGCTTGTCGATCACCAGCGCGAGACTGTTCCCGGAGCGGCTCAGCTTCTTGCGCATGGTACGTACCATAGATGCGTTACGTACGTACCGCCAGTGGAGGGGATCGGCGCGGGGTCGCGGCGGCGCGCTGGACACCGGGGAAGCGCCGTACCCGCGTGGGGCCGTGTTCCACCGCGCCGCCGCGCGTTCCTCGATCGAGACCGCCCGGATTGCTAGCGTGCGATCCGCAACCACCTCGAGGAGAGACCATGAAGTTCTACGACTCGCTGGGTCCGAATCCGAAGCTCGTGCGCATGTTCGCCGCCGAGAAGGGCTTCACGTTCCCCGAGGTCGTCAAGGTCGACATGATGGCCGGCGCGAACCGGCAGGAGCCCTATCTCGCGAAGAATCCCGCCGGGCAGGTGCCCGCGCTCGAGCTCGACGACGGCCTGCGTGATCTCGGAGACCGTGGCGATCTGTGAGTATCTCGAGGAGCTGAAGGCGAATCCGCCGCTGATCGGCGCCGACCCGGCGCAGCGCGCCGAGACCCGCATGTGGGTGCGGCGCGTCGAGTGGAAGGTGACGCAGCCGCTCGCCGACGGCTTCCGCTTTGGGGAAGGCAATCAGTTTTTCAAGAACCGGATCCGAACGCTCCCGGAGGCGTCGGCCGGCCTCAAGGCGATCGCGAAGGACGGCCTCGCCTGGCTCGACCAGCAGATCACGGGCCGCGACACGATCGTGCCCAAGCGCTTCACGCTCGCCGACGTCGTGCTCTTCGCGTTCCTCGATTTCGGCGCGACCGTCGGGCAGGGGCTCGACCCTGCGCTCACGAACCTCGCGAAGTGGCTCGCGAGCACGCAGGCAAGGGCGAGCGCCAAGGCCTAGCGGCGACGCAGCGCGCCCGGCGCCCTACTCCGCGTCGGGCGGAGGCGCCGGCTCGTCTTCCTGCTGAAGGATGCGATCCGCCAGGCTGCCGCTGCGCGACGGCGCGTCGGCCTCGCCGTACTGGGGCGAGCTGAGCAGCCCGACCAGGCCGCCGAGCGCCCGCTTCGGCCCCTCTTGATAGACATGCCACGCCACCCAGGCGGCGATCAATGCCAGCAGGATTCCGGGGAGCTTGCCCATGGACCTACCCCGTATCCGTATCGGCAGACGCAACCCGGGTATGCATCACTCCAGCCTCGCCACGTCCGCACACAGCCGCGCGTACGTCACGCTGCGCTCACCGCAGATGCGGTGGAGCGGGGACGACCGCGACCCGCCTTTGCGTATGGGAGCGAAACGCCGCGCGGTTCAGGCCGCGGAGACGGTCACCACTGCGGCGACGTCGTCGACCAGGCGGCGGACCTCGACGCTCGGCGGCTCGATCGCGAGCACGAAGCCGCGCTCCGTGTGACGTACGACCTGGCCCGCGAGCTCGAACGGCTGCACGGGACGCACGAAGACGTAGAGCACGACGCGGGTCCCGAGGTCCGGCCGGATCGAGGTCTCCTCGAGACGCACCCCGGAGTAGGAAATCTCGGCCAGCACGCCCGCGCCCTCCCGTGCTCCCGAAGAGTACAGGGCGTCGAAACGGGCCTTGAAGCGAGGGTTCTTGCGGCGCTCCATGACCCTAGCCTTTCGGACGATCGGTGTAGCCGCTTGACCCGGCCCAGGTCCCAGGTCGACCGCCAGACGCCCGCAACCCGGACGTTGCTCGTGGCACCGGCGGTGGGGTGAGTGTTCTGGCCACGACCGATGACGACGCACGCCTTCCCCGCGCTTCGGCTCGCCATGTCGAGGCGCTCTTCGGTTATCCTCAAACGCCTTGAGCCCTTCGCCCGACTCCAATAAGTTGGTTC
This sequence comes from uncultured delta proteobacterium, assembly GCA_963785985.1. Taxonomy (GTDB): domain Bacteria; phylum Myxococcota_A; class UBA9160; order UBA9160; family SMWR01; genus DATBRV01. The sequence goes on from CAWAXD010000012.1 coordinate 593,517, forward strand.
CCTTCGAACCTGCGAAGATATGAGCGAAGCTCCGACCCGGAGGTGGTTCGGGAGGCGGTCTCGCTGGTCCCGCTGGGCGCTCGGCGCGTGCGCGCTGCTCGCCGCGATCGTCGCTGCCAGCTGGCTCGCAACACCGTGGTACCTCCGCACGAGGCTCCTGCCGAATCTGTGGGCGCGGTACGGGTTGACGCTGACGGCCGATCGGCAGGACCTGTCCATCGCCGATGGCAGCACCGAGCTCTACGGCGTGCGGGTCTTCGACGGCAAGGAAGAGGTCCTGACCGCGAAGCGCATGGAAATACGCGTCTCGCTTCGCGGGCTCTACGAGGGGCGCACCGTCTTCGAACGGGTCGTCCTCGACGATCCAGTGCTCCACGCGCGTCTCGAGGCCGACGGCCGTGCGAACGTCGGGACGATCCTCGAGCGGCCGACGCACAGCCAGGCGGCGCCGCGGCCGGCGACCCTGTGGAAGCAGGCCCTGGTCCACGGAGGCAAAGTCGAGTGGGACGACCGCGCGCACAAAGTGAAGCTCCGCATCGTCGACATCGAGGCCGCCGTCCTCGACATGGAGACGGGCAGCGGAGAGCGGCAGGACCGGTTCGGGCAGATCAGCATCGATGCAAATCTCGAGCAGCCGAGCCACGAGCCTGCGCCGCTGTCGATCGTCTATTGGACGACCTCCTCGGGTAGCACGGGGCGCACCTTCGTCGCTCACGCTGCGCTCACCGGGATCGACCTCGACTCCTTCCCCGGCTACGTCGACGCCACGCAGCGAGCCAGCCTTGGCGTGGACCACCTCGACCTGGTCGTCTCGATGGAAGTTCGCGAGGGGATCATCCGCCGGGGTGCCATGGTCGCCACCTCGCCGGAACGCACGCGGCCGCTCACGCTGCTCTTCAGCGGGCCCGTCGCCGACCCCGTCTTCGATCGCTCGAGCCAGCTCGTCGCGCTCTGGGAGCTCCCCTTCTCGCGGCTCGGTCGTGTCGGCGATGTCGTGTGGGAGACGGGGGGCGCAGTCGTTGGAGGCGCCGTCGACGCCATCGATGGCCTCGTTCACGGCGACCTGCTCGGCGCGGGAGAATCGGCGGCCGGGGGCGTTGGCGGCGGCGTCCTGGCGCTCGGCAGCAACACGCTCGACGCCCTCAAGTCGCTCGGCCGCGCGCTCGGAATCGTCGCGGAAGAGGCAGCACGCGACACCAAGCAGATTCACGCTCACCAGCGCGAGCTGTTCCTGACCGCGCGACGCGAAGCCGCCCAGGCATGGACCCGTGCGCACCCCGAGAAGCGTGACGAGGCGGCCACGTCGGACGAGGCGCCGGTGACCGGGGAGAAGCAGTGAGCGCTCCGGGCGAGGGTTACTGGGCGGTCTCGAGCGGTCGACGCAATGGCCACCGCAAACGCTTCGCCGGCGAATTGCCTCACGGATGGACAGAGACCGCCACGACGCCCCCCTCGGTGACCAGGGTCACGGCTGGACCTGGGCGACGGGACGAAGCTGCCCCGGGGCCGCGCGGGGCGCCGCGCATGGAGGGAGCGTCGCATGGCAGTCGACTCTGTCGTTCAGGCGTGGTTTCGCGCGCCAGGCGCGCGGACCCGGGCGCAGCTCGCAGCGCAGGCGCCGAAGCAGCGCGCGCGCGCGGCGCTGCGCGCGCTGCGCCCCGCGCAGCGCTACCAGATCCGCGGGGACGCGGGCGCTCGCCGGCTCGTCTGTGTCGAGGCGCCCACCCTCGCGGTGCGCATCGAGCGCGGCCGCTGTGTGCGCGCGTCGGAGGCGCGTCACGCGCCGCCCGGCACGATCTTCCTGGACGGCGCCGCGGAGTGCGAGCCCTTCGCGGACCCGGTGCGCGGCGTCTACAACCTCGATCACCACGAGGGCTGTGTGCGGTCCTTCACGCTGTCGGCCTGCGAGCAGGCGATGGTGCTGCTGCTGCGCGGCCTTGATCTGCGCAAGCGCGAGTGGAACGTTCTCGCGAACGATGCCGACCTCGACGTCGTGCTCGCCATCTGGGTGCTGCTGAACCACCACCGCCTGGCGGCCGGCGACGGAGCGGCGCGCGCCGAGATCCTGCCGCTGCTGCGCCTCGAAGGCGCCATCGACGCCCACGGCCTGGCCTTCCAGGAATTCTGCGCGCTGCCGCCGGGCCTGCTCGACGAAACGCGCCGCCGCATGGAGCGGCTGCGCGACTGCGAGCGCGGGCTGCGCGACGCCGGGCGCTGGCAGAAGATCGACCTGGTCGAGTACACGCGAGAGCGTCTCGAGCAGATCGACTCGTTCGTCTACCCACAGGACGCCTTCGCCGACCTCGTCGAGATCGAAGAGCTCGGCCGCGCGCCGCTCGAAAAAAACTCGGTGGCGCTGGCCTGCCGGGCGCACGTCGGCATCTACGAGGTCGAGCGCCAGCTCGCGCGCTTTCACGGTCCGCGCCTCGGCCTGCTGGTGCTGCGCCAGCGCGAGGGCGTCTACACCCTGCGCCAGACCGATCCGGCGCTACCGGCGAGCCTCGAGGCGCTCTACGCGCACCTGAACCGCATCGATCCCGCCGTGCGCGCCGGGCAGGCCGATCGCCGTTGGGGCGGCTCCGGCGAGATCGGCGGATCGCCGCGCACCGGCGGCTCGCAGCTGGCGCACGCAGCGATCCTGGCCGCGTGCCGCCACGTCTACGCCCGGCCGCCGCTCACGCGCCGTCTCGCCGAGGGCGCGCTCGCCTGCGCCATGGCCGCGGCGGTGCCCTTCGCGGCACTCGCCGCCGCGCATGCGCCCGCATGGCTGGGCGCGCCCACCGGCGCCCTCGCGCTCGGCCTCGCGCTAGCGCTGCTCGCCGCGTGCTGCTTCGCGCAGGGCGAGCGCCGCGTGCGCGGTCTGCACGGCTGGCGACGCCCGACGGGCTTGCGCTGGCTCGGCGCGCTGCCCTTCGCGCTGGTTGGCGCGCTGGCCGGCGGCGTCTGGGTCCCGGCCGCCGAGGCGGGTGCGTCCCTCTCCCATGTCGCGCTCGCGTGCCTGCTCTGTGTCGGCGGCGCCGAGCTGCTCTTCCGCGGCTTCCTTCACGGCCGCTTGACCGCCTGTGCCGCGCCGCGCGCGCCCGGCAGCGACACGCTCGCGCCCCCCGTGCTGCTCTCGGGGCTGCTCTATGCGGCGGTGGGCGGCGCGCTCGCGGCTCTCGGCGCGTTCGCGCCCTCCCCGCTCGCCGCGACCGGGCCAGCGCTCGCGGCCGGCGGCGCGTTTGTTTTCGGCCTGGCTGCCGGCGCGGCCCGCGAGAGCTCGGGAAGCGTCGCGGCGCCGTTCGCGCTGCATGTTCTCGGTGCGGCGGCGTTGCTCGCGGCTACAACGCTCGGGATCGCCGGGTGAGCGTCTTCGACTCCTGGCTGGGCCGCGGTGACCGCGAAGCGCGGGGCCGCTAGCTTCACGGTCCAACCTTCGAGAGGGAGAATCCATGCGCCCCGTGTTCACCCGCCTCGCCCAGACCGCTTTCGCCTTCGGCTTGCTGATCGCGACAGCGACCCCCGCGCTCGCCGAGATGCTCGCGTACAAGGCCGACCTGAAGGGCGCGAGCGAAGTGCCGCCGAACGACAGCAAGGGCACGGGCATGGTCGTCGCGACGTACGACACCGCGACGAAGAAGCTCAGCTGGACGGTGACCTACAAGGACCTGACCGGGCCGGCGACCGCCGCGCACTTCCACGGCCCGGCCGCGCCGGGCGTGAACGCTGGACCGCAGATCACGCTCGAAGGCAAGCTCGCGAGCCCCATCAAGGGCGAGGCGACGCTCAGCGACGCGCAGGCCGCCGACCTCGCGAAGGGCAGCTGGTATCTGAACGTCCACACCGCCGCGCACCCGCCGGGCGAGATCCGCGGTCAGCTCCTGAAGAAGTAGCGGGCTGCCTGCTCGAGCAGCTCTTCTTCGACGGAAGATCCTCGCGCGGACGGGCCACACGGAAGGCTCCGACGCAGATGCGCGCCCGCCGCCTCCAGTTCGCCATCCTCCCCAAGGCACTCCTCGCGAAGAGCCACGAGAAGCGGTCGCTGCGCGTGTCCGAGGCCCTCGTGGACACCGCCGCCCTCGACGTAGCCGGGGTCTACGCCTACCTGAAGACGCGCCCCGACGGGTTGACGACCGAGGAGGCCGACGCGCGCCTCGCGGAGCATGGTCAGAACATCCTCGCCAAGGACCAGCGCCCCGGAATCCTCAGCCTCGTCTGGCGCGCGGTGCGCAACCCTCTCGTGATCCTGCTGGCTGTGCTGGCGACCGTGTCGATCGCGACGGGCGACCCGCGCGCCGCGACGATGATGCTCCTCATGATCGTATTGAGCGTCGGTCTGCGGCTGATCCAGGAGGCCAAGGCGAGCAGCGCCGCCGCGAAGCTCAAGGCGATGATCTCGGTCAAGGCGACGGTCCTTCGCGGTGGCGCGGCCCAGGAGATCGCGGTCTCGCACCTCGTACCCGGCGACGTGGTCCAGCTCGCCGCTGGCGACATGATTCCGGGCGACGTGCGGGTGGTCCAGGCCAAGGACCTCTTCGTGATCCAGGGCTCGCTGACCGGGGAGAGCTTTCCCGTCGAGAAGTTCGTCGTCGAGAAGAAGAACGACACGTCGTCGCCTCTCGAGCTGACGAGCATCGCGTTCCTCGGCACCAGCGTCGGCAGCGGCGCGGCGACCGCGGTCGTCGTGGCGACGGGCAAGGACACCTACCTGGGCGGAATGGCCGAGTCCCTCCAGGAGCAAGAGCCGCCGACGGCGTTCGACCGGGGCATCGCTCGCTTCACGATGCTCATGCTCGGCTTCATGGCGGTGATGGTTCCGCTCGTCTTCGTCATCAACGGCGTCACGAAGGGCATCGTGGGGCGAGGCCTTCTTCTTCGCGGTGGCGGTGGCCGTCGGCCTCACGCCCGAAATGCTGCCGATGATCGTGACGATCTGCCTCTCCAAGGGTGCCATCGCGATGGGCAAGAAGCAGGTCATCGTCAAGCGGATCAACGCGATCCAGAACCTCGGCGCGATGAACGTCCTGTGCACGGACAAGACCGGCACGCTCACGCGCGACGAGATCATTCTCGAGAGACACTGCGACGTCGCGCTGCGCGAGAACGACGACGTGCTCGCCCTCGCGTACATCAATAGCCACTTCCAGACCGGCCTCAAGAACGTCCTCGATCGCGCCGTGCTGGCTCACGAGGAGAGCCACGCGCACGGCCGCGTCCCGGAGCTCGCGAAGGTCGACGAGATCCCGTTCGATTTCGAGCGGCGGATCATGTCGGTCGTCGTCCGCACACCCGGAGGGCAACGACCGCATCATCTCGAAGGGGGCTCCCGAGGCGATCTTCGGCAAGTGCGTCAACTTCCGGCTCGACGGCAAGCTCCTTGCCGATGGACCACCCTCACATCGAGGAGCTGACGAAGGAGTACGAGCTGCTCAGCGCTGACGGGTTCCGCGTGCTCGCCCTGGCCACCAAGGATGCCCCAGCGCGCGAGGTCGTCGCCGCACACGCCACGCCCTATGGCAAGGCCGACGAATGCGACCTGACGCTCGAGGGTTACGTCGCGTTTCTCGATCCACCGAAAGAGAGCGCCCTCGCCGCCATCAAGGCGCTCGAGCGGCACGGTGTGAGCGTCAAGGTCATCACGGGCGACAACGAACTCGTGGCACGCAAGGTCTGCAAGCAGGTCGGGCTGGTCATCGACCGCGTTCTCCTGGGCGACGCGGTCGAGAAGCTGACCGACGCGGAGCTCGCGGAGGCCGCCGGGGAAACCGTCCTGTTTGCGCGCGTCACTCCCGCGCACAAGCAGCGGATCATCCGAGCGCTCCAGTCACGCAACTACACGGTCGGCTTCATGGGGGACGGCATCAACGACGCGCCCGCGCTTCACGCTGCCGATGTGGGGATCAGCGTCGACACCGCCGTGGATATCGCGAAGGAGTCGGCCGACATCATCCTCCTCGAGAAGTCGCTGCTCGTGCTCGATGAGGGTGTGCTCGAAGGGCGCAAGGTCTTTTCGAACATCGTCAAGTACGTGCGCATGGGCGCGTCGAGCAACTTCGGCAACATGTTCAGCGTGATCGGGGCGAGCGTCTTCGTGCCGTTCCTTCCGATGCGACCGATCCAGATCCTCGCCAACAACCTGCTCTACGACGTGGGTCAGGCCGCCATCCCGACCGATGCCGTCGACCCCGAGCGAATCCAAGAGCCGCGGACGTGGGACCTCAAGGAGCTGACGCGCTTCATCCTATTCATTGGACCGTGCTCGTCGATCTTCGACTACTCGACGTACTTTCTGATGCTCTACGTCTTCAACTGCTGGAACGTCTCGACGCCCGAGGCCGCCGCACACAGCCAGAGCCTCTTTCAGACGGGCTGGTTCGTGGAGAGCCTGCTCACGCAGACCCTCATCATCCACGTCATCCGCACGAACAAGATCCCGTTCCTCCAGAGCAGGCCGTCCGCGTTCCTGCTGGTCACGAGCGCGGCGATCATGGCGGTCGGCGTGGCACTACCGTTCACCCCGCTCGGCCGCTACCTCGGCTTCATCGCGCTGCCGGCGCTCTATTGGCCGTACCTCGCGATCACGCTCCTCTGTTATGTGCTGCTCACGCAGACGGTCAAAGCGTGGCTCCTGCGCCACCGGTGGATCTGAGTCAACGGCTCTGAGCGCCCATTGACTCGAGAGAGTCGAGCGGTTGCACGCACGGCGTGAAGCTTCGCAGCGTCGACATCAAACCAGGGCTTCCAGCATGGCGACGTTCGCCTCGAAGAGCTCGGCGATGCGCCGGGGATCGGGGATCGCCTCGGGATCGGTGTCGATGCCGATGTGAAGCGCGCCGGCGTAGGAGAGCAGCGCCATCACGACGGGCGTGCCCTCCATGACGCTCGCGAAGGGATAGATCGCCTCCACCTTCGCGCCGGCCATGTAGCGCGTCTCGCGCGCTCCGGGGATGTTGGTGCAGGCCACGTTCACCTGGCCCACGGCCTGGCGCGCGATCCAGCGGAAGGCTGCGCCGGGCAGCGACGTCGCCAGCTCGACGAAGAGCGGGCCGGCGACCCCGCGCTGGTCCTCCTTCGCCGCGCCCGTCTGCTCGCGCACGCGCACGAGCCGCCCCCTCGCCGACTGCTCCCCCACCGGCAGCTGCACGTTGAACATCCCCACGCGGTTGCCCATGGCATCGCTGTCGGCGTGTCCGCGCAGGTTCATGGGCACCATGCACTTGAGGGTGTCGAGGTCGTGGCCACGCTCGCGGTAGTAGCTCCCGAGAGCGCCGGCGAGGGCCGCCAGCACGACGTCGTTCACCGTCGCGCCGAGCGGCGCGCGGAGCTTGCGCAGCCGCTCGAGGTCGAAATCGAGGACGTCGAAGCGGCGCGAGATGCCGGAGCTCTCCCGGGAGAGCGGGTCGCGCGCGGCGGGCTGGAGGGCGTCCGCCACCAGGGCGCGTATCCCGCGCAGGGTGCGCGTGGCATCCTGCAGCGCCTCGCGCGGCCGGCTCAGACCGCGCAACGCGCCGGCGACGCCCCGGCGCGCGAGGCCCAGCGAGGCGCGGACGTTGTCGCGCGCCAGTGTCGCGAGCTGCGCCGCGGGCGTCGGCAGCCTTCGCGCCGGGGGGCGGGCGATGCGGGCGGGTGCTTCGGCGCGCGTCCGCTGGGTGATCGCATCCGTGATCGCGCTGGCGCCCACGCCGTCCACCATCGAGTGGTGCATCTTGAGGAGATAGGCGCTGCGCCCGCCCGCCAGCCCCTCGATCCAGGTGGCCTCCCACAGCGGCCGCTCGCGGTCGAACGGCGTCGCAAAAAGTGTTGCCGCGAGGTCGAGCAGGTGCCGCTCGTCGCCAGGCGGCGCGAGCGACACGTGGCGCAGGTGATAGCGGCGATCGAAGTGCGGATCGTCGGCCCACTCGGGCAGGCCCAGGTGGAACGGCACGGCGAGCACGCGCTGACGCAGGCGCGGCACGAGCGCGATGGCGCTCTCGAGCGTCGCGTCGAGGCGCTCGGCGTCGGGGACGCCGCCCAGCACGTAGAGCCCGGCGATCGTGGAGCGGAAGTGGGGGAGCGCCTCCTCCGCGTACCAGAAGAGGGCGTCCGAGGGCAGCATGCGCGAGACGAGATCGAGCGGGCGCGGCGGCGTCGTTTGGTTATTCCGCTTCGTCACGCTCGCCTCCGCATGTCAGGCACCGGCGTCGCGCCGGTAGGGGCGCCACGCGCCCTCGGCCTGCGCCAGGCGGTCGGCGATGATCGCGAGCGTGTCGGCGTGGAATCCCATGCCAGTGTGGCTACAGCGCACCTCGACGTTCTCGCTCTGCGGTCCCTCCTCCTCGAGGCATCCCTGCCAGTGGACGATTCCATCCGTTCGGCTGTAGATGGAGGTGACGGGGAGCGACAGGGGGCGCCGCAGGGCGGCTTGGAGCTCGGTCGCGCCGCCGAGCGACCGCCCGCCTGGGCGGATGAGCCGCGCGGCGTGCGTGGCCGAGATGTCGCGAAAGGGTGTCGCGAGCGTGATCACGATGCGCACGCGGTCGGGGTGCGCGCGCGCCAGCTCGCGCGCGTAGATGCCCCCCAGGCTCCAGCCGATCAGGCTGACGCGGCGCCCGTGCCGCTCGGCGAGGTGCGTGAGGCGCGCGACCAGCGCCTCGCGCAGGCCGGCGTTGGGACCCAGGTTGACGCCGAGCTTCCAGCCGCGCGCGTCGTAGCAGAGCGAGCGCAGGAAGTGGCGCAGCGGCGCCGTCGAGAAGTCGCCGGCCAGGAAGCCCGGCAGCACCAGGACCGCGTGCCCATCGCCCCGCGGCGCGCTGCCGCGCAGCTTGCGGCGCGCGGCGAAGCCCGCGAGCTCGCTCATCGCGCGCACGTGCTCGCGGGCGAACAGGCCCATCGGCGGCGGCCCGATCGTCTCCCACTTCGCCTCGGTATCGGCGGGCATGCCGAGATTATACAACCCCAAGGGCGCTGCCACAGCCTCACGACTCCGCCGCAGAAGCATGCGGGGTATCTGAATTGTGGAGGTTCTCCATGGCATCAGAGCGTCCGGGCGAACGTCGGGAGCCAGCCGCCCGGAGGGCTCAGATCGAGAACATCGGGACGGCGCGAGGCCCGGCCCGACACGAGAAAGCGCTCGCCTCGATACGCCCACACCCGGAGATCCGTCCACAGCGGCGTACCCTCCGCCCCTTCCACCGCCAGGCAGGGCTTCGGCACCCGCTGCTGCGCCACGTATCCCCTTCCCTGCTTGAGGAGCCGGCGCAGGCGCGATCGCCCCACCCGAGTGCTTTCCAGCAGGCCACGCCCGGCGAAGCCGTGGATGGGCTTGAAGACGAGCTCCTCTCTCCGGCGCGCCAGCTCCTCGAGATTGTCGTCCCGGAGGACCCACGTTTCCGGCACGTGTGCGGAGAGGACGGCCCGCTCCTCGGCCCGAATGCCGAGCTCCGCGTCCCGCTGCGGGCGGGAGAGAAGCTCGAGCAGCTGCTTGTCGCTGCGCGTCACGTAGCTAAACGGGTTGGGAGCCACGTACACCCGGCCCTCGCGGTAGGCGTCGCGCACGGGCGCAAAGACCTCGGACTCCCAGAGGAAGTCGGTGGAGCGGTTGACGATGAAGGAGACTTCGTCGCCCGCCGCGAGAAGGCGTCGACCATCCCACTGCGTCTCGGCAGGGGACGCGACCTCCGCCTTCCAGCCCCGGCCGCGAAGGAGATCCCGCAGCAGCAGCAGCTCGCGCCGGAACATCCCGCGCTCGAGCGATTCCGCGTCGTCGAGCACGAGGAAGAGGCCCCGGGGAACCTCTCCGAAGAAGGCTCGAGCCTCCCGCTCGACCAGACCGAGCACGTGGTCGGCGAAGGCGGGAAACGCGAGCGGAGGCTCGATGTCCCGGCGCTCGCCGAGACCGGAGAGCTCGTAGAAGAGCCGGTCGATCAGCCCCGCGAACAAAAAACCCGAGCCGTTATCGTTGAACTCGATCAGCTGCCAACGGTCCGGGCGGTCCGGAGGAAGATGGAAGTCCCACGCGCTGAAGAAGCACGTCTCGGGCCGCTCGCGTCGAGCGATCTCCGGACCCGACTTCGTGACGGCCTCTCGCCAGCTGGGTCGAGCGGTGACCGCGTCGAAGATGCGGATGAAGGCGTCGATACCGGTGAGGACGGCGCGGGGAATCTCCTGATGCAGGGTCGTGACCGAGAACTCGCCCGGTATCCCGGGCATCCCCGCTTTTTCGAGCGCGGAGAAGAATCTGTCTCCCGGTGTCTGCATCCGCGTTCGCAACCCTGTTCCCGAGCGAAGCCTTGCGCCTGCGGCTCGGCTCGGCGATGGCCGCCGAGATCAGCGAGGAGTGGGAGACCGGACGGACCTGCTTGAACCCGGAGAGCGAGTGACGACGCCAGCTCAACCACTCTTTCAGAAGAAGAGTTGCATTTTCTCTCGTTGTAGTCGCGCCGCCGGCCCTCGATCTTCTCCTTGGCCTCCTCGAGTGGTTCGAACCCGTGCGCGTTCAGGCACTCGACGCGCACCACGCCCATTCCCCGCCGTGACGAATTTGTGCACAAATGGACGCAAAACGCCCCGGCAACTCGGGATGACGCGAGCGTAGGAAAAGCTTGCAACCAGCCGAGAGAGATTCCGGCGAAAATGCCGGGTGAGAGGTGGTGAGCGCGGAAGGAATCGAACCTTCAACCTAGGGATTAAGAGTCCCTTGCTCTGCCAATTGAGCTACGCGCCCACGAGAGCCGTGAAATTACGGAGCTGCCCCGACGGTGGCAAGGGCAGTGGTGCTCACAGCGTCCGCGGCAAGCGATAAAGAAGACGCCGGGGCTCGATCACGCCGATTGACGAGGGGTGCTGACGCCCCCCGGCCGAGGCGCGCTCAGGCGGCCGGCCCGGTCGCCCCACCCTCTCTTCTTAGTCTCTGTTGGCCAGAACCTCCGCACCTGCCGCCGCATCGACGCCCGCAGCGGCGCGTCTCCGAGCACGAAGACGAGCCCGAGCGCCACGACCCCATACGCCGTGAACCCGAGCCCCAGATCGATCAGCGCGCCGTAGGTCCCCGGCCGCCCCGGCCGCGTCGCCGCCCCGGCCGCCGCCGCGAGCACCGCGATCAGCGTGGCCCGGGCGCCGCTCGCCGTGAGGCGGCCGAGATCCGGCGCGCCGTGCAGCCAGCGCGCGAGCAGCAGCGTGATGAGCGTGTTCACGACCATCGCGATCACGCCGGCCCAGGCGAGGCCAGCCGCTCCCCAGAGCGGACCCATGGCGAGGTACAAGGGGATGGATGCGAGGGCGATGCCGGTGCCGAGCAGCATCGGCCGCCAGGTGTCGTTGCGGGCATAAAAAGCCCTCACGGCGATCTGTTGGATCACCCACGCGGGGACGCCGACCGAGAAGGCGCGCAGCAGCAGCGTGACGGCGGCCGCGTCGCCCTCGCTGAAGGCGCCGCGGCGGTAGACGACGTCGACGATCGGCGCCGCGAAGAGGATGCTGGCGCCGGCGGCGATCACGGAGAGGCCGAGTCCGACTTGCAGCGTCGTCAGCATCACGTCGTCGAGCGCCTCGCGCTTTCCCTCCGACCAGAGCCGCGACAAGCGTGGGCAGCGCAGCGGTCGCAATCGCCTGCCCGACGACGGCCACCGGGAGCTGCATCAGGCGCCGCGCATAAGTCAGATGGGCGATCGTGCCCGATGCCAGCAGCGCGCCGAACCAGCGGTCGTACCACTCGTCGGTGGTGGTGAGCGAGATGCCGAGCATGAGCGGCGCCGCGATGACGAGGTAGTGCACGACCTGCTTGTCGAAGGGCGCAACGCGGAACCAGGCGCGCGAGTGCAGGCCGTAGTGGGTGTCGAGCCACGCCACGCCGAAGGCGCCGAAGGCCGCCCCTACGAGCGCGCCCCACGCGAAGCCCTCCGCGCCGTAGGTCGGCCCGAACGCGAGCCCGCCGATGATGATCGCGCCGTTATAGAGAATGGGGGCCAGCGCCTGTGTCGCGAAGCGGCCGTGCGCCATCAGCGCCGCGCGCAGGATGCCGCCCGCGATGAAGAAGACCTGCGCCGGGAGCACGATGCGCGTGAGCCGCACCGTCAGCGCCTGCGTCTCGGGCGAGAAGCGCGGAAACTGCAAAGCGATCAGCGCTTCGGCCTGCCACCAGAGCACGACGGTGGCCGCGAGCGTGAGCGCGCCCATCGTCCCGGTCACCTTGGCGAGCAGCGCCTCCGCGGCGGCCGGCCCGTCTTTCGCGAGCACGCGCGTATAGAAAGGGACAAAGGCGATCGAGAGCGCGCCGCCGGCGAGGAAGTAGTTGAGCAGATCCGGGATCTGGAAGGCCGCGTAGTAAGCATCGGTGGCGGCGCTCGCGCCGAGCTCGCGCGCCAGCACGGCTTCGCGCACGTAGCCCATCACGCGCGAGAGCAGCACGCTGCCCGCGAGCACCATCGTCACGGCCGTGAGTCGCGGGGTGCTCTTCATCAATCGAGCGGGTTGTGCTCGCGCCAGACGCGGCCATCGAAGCTCTCGACCACCACGTCGTCGCCCTCGCGGCCGTGCAGATAAGGATACGTGAGGGGGACCTTGCCGAACGGCGTGTCGAGCAGGTACTGCGGGATCGCGAAGCCGCTGGTGCGGCCGCGCAGGCCCTTGAAGATGTTGATGCCCTTTTCGATCGGCACGCGGAAGTGCGCGGTGCCTTCGAGCAGCTGCGCCTGATAACAGTAGTAGGGCCGCACGCGCATGCGCACGAGGCCCTCGCACAGCGCCTGCATGGTCTCGAGGTCGTCGTTGACGCCGCGCAGCAGCACGCTCTGGTTTCCGACCGGGATGCCCGCGTGCAAGAGCAGATCGCAGGCCGCCGCCGCGTCCGTCGTGAGCTCGCGCGGATGATTGAAGTGCGTGTTCACCCAGATCGGGTGGTAGCGCTCGAGCATGCGCGCGAGGGCTTCGGTCACGCGAAACGGCAGCGTCACCGGCAGCCGCGTGCCGAGGCGGATGATCTCGACGTGGCGGATCTGGCGCAGCTCCGCGAGCAGCCACTCGAGGCGCTCATCGGAGAAGACCAGCGGATCGCCGCCCGTGAGCAGCACGTCGCGGATCTCGGGCGTGCGGCGGATCCAGTCGAGCGCGATGCCGAGCTCACGCTTCTTCATGCTCCACTCTTCGTCACCCACCATGCGTTTGCGGAGACAAAACCGACAGTAGAGCGCGCACTCGTTGTTGACGCAGAAGGCGATCCGGTCGCGGTAGACGCGCACCACGTTCTTCACGGGCGAGTGCGCCACCTCGTCGAGCGGATCGAAGAGCCCTGCCGGATCCTCGAGCTCCGCCATGCGCGGCACGACCTGGCGGCGGATCGGGCACTCGGGATCCCGCGGGATCCATCAGCGAGGCGTAATAGGGAGTGATCACGAAGCGAAAACGGGTGGCCAGCGCCTCGATCGCCTTCACCTCGTCGGGGGTCGGCTCGATCCAGCGGGCGAGCTCTTCGGCCGTGCGGATGCGGTGCTGCATCTGCCACGTCCAGTCCCGCCACTGGGCGTCCGGGATGCCGTGCGGCGCGCTCATGCGAGCCCGAGTCTGCGCAGGCCGCTCGCGAGCACGTCGGCGACGAGCGCCTCGACCGGGCGCCCCTCGAGCTCGGCGAGGATGCCGAAGGAGCCGTCGGGCGCGAAGGTCGGCAGCGGGTTGATCTCGAGGAAGCGCGGCACGCCGTCCGCATCGAGCTTGAAATCCGCACGCGCGAAGTCGCGGCAATCCAGAGCCCGGAAGGCCCGCACGGCGAGCGCGGCGAGCTCGCGCTCGAGGCCGGCATCGAGCGATCCCGGCACGCAGTGAAGCCAGCCGCCCTCGGGCGCGCCGTGACGCTCGAGCGCGTGCAGGCCGATGCGCGTGCGCGACTCGAGCGCGCGTTGCAGCACCGGCAGCGCGTGCGGCGGATCGTTGCCGACGACGGTGACCGTGTACTCCGGCCCTTCGAGAAAGCTCTCGACGAGCGCCGGCTGCTCGTAGTCGCGCACGATGCGCTCGACCTCGACCACCAGCGCCGCGCGGCTCTCGACCTTCGAGCTCGGCGCGATGCCCTTCGCCGTCCCCTCCCAGCGCGGCTTCACGAAGAGCGGGAAGTCACCCGGGAGCGTCGCCTCGCGCGCAGCCTGCGGCGCTCCCGATCACGATCTGCTCCGGCACGGGCACGCCCGCCGCGGCGACGAGCCGGTGAGCCCAGGCCTTGTCGAGCGACACCGACAAAGTCGTGGCGTCCGACCCCAGTGTCGGGATCCCGGCCATCGCGAGCAGCACGGGCGCCCAGGCCTCGCGCTCGCGCCCGCCCCACCCCTCCGCGATCGTCATCGCGGCGTCGAGCTCGGGTAGCTCGCCCTTGCCGAGGCCTGCAAGCAGCGCATGCGGGCCCCCCAGCCTATGGCTTCGATGCCCGAGCCTCGCCAGGGCGGCTTCGAGCAGCGCCACGGTCGCTTCGGGCTCGTACTCCGCATCCACGTCCGGCGGGTCGTGGGGCCGGCGCGGATAGGTGCCGAGCAGGTCGTACACGAGGCCGATCGAGAGCGACATCGCGCGCGAGGATACCTCGCCGCACGCGCGAGACGCCGCGCGGGGCGCGGAGGGGCGGCGCTATGCTCCGCACCCCTGCTGGAGCCCGCTGCCGCCATGATCCGCCTCGTCGCGCTGCTGCTGACCGTGCTGACCGGCTTCAGCGGCCTGGTCTACGAGGTGACGTGGCAGAAGCTATCTGGCCACGCTGCTGGGCTCGCACAGCGAAGCGACGGCGGCCGTGCTGGGCCTCTTCCTCGGCGGGCTCGCGATCGGCTACTCGCGTGTTCGGCGGGCTCACGCGCCGGCTGGTGGCGAAGGCGACACGCGAGGGCCGCGGCGGCGCCGCTGCTGCTCGTCTATGGCGCGGTCGAGTCCTCGATCGGTGTCTTCGCGCTGGTGTTCCCGTGGCTGTTCCGCGCGGTGCAGGCCCTCTCCTTTCGGTTGCCCCACGCGAACGCCGGCCGTCGGCTTCGCCCTCGACGTCGCGCTCTCGACCCTGCTGGTGCTCCCGCCGGCCATCCTGATGGGCGGCACGATCCCGATCCTCACGCAGGCGCTGGCCCGCAGTCTCGAGGACGCCACGCGCTTTCACGCGCTCGTCTACGCCTTCAACACGGCCGGCGCCTTCGCCGGGGCGCTGGCCGCCGGCCTGTGGCTCGTCCCCAGTCTTGGGCTGGTCGGCGTGCTGGTCGCGATGGGCATCGTCAACCTCGTGGCCGGCGGCACCTTCCTCGCTGCTCGGCCTGCTGCGCCCGGCGGCCCCTGCGCTGGCGAGCGCCGGGGCGAGCGCCACTCCCGTGCACGTGGCCGGCTATTCCGCTTTTGCCGCCGTCGCGCTGCTCACCGGCTTCGCGATGATGACGATCCAGACCGTGCTGATCCGCCTCGGCGGCCTCTCGCTCGGCTCGTCGCAGTTCACCTTCTCGATGGTCGTGGCCGTCTTCGTGCTCTGCATCGCGCTCGGCTCCTTCGCCGTCTCGGCGCTCTCCCGCATCCCGAACACGCTGCTGCCGATCGCGCTCTGGGTCCTGCTGCTGCTGCTCGGCGTGCTCTACGAGTTTGCCGACAGCGCGCCGTACTGGGCGCACGCGCTGCGCAATCTCTACCGCGATCAATCGGTCAGCTTCTATCCGTTCCAGATCCAGGCCTTTCTCGGCATGCTGCTGTGCCTCGGACTGCCGGTCGCGCTCTCGGGCGCCGTGCTGCCGCTGATGTTCCATGCGCTGCGCGAGACGGTGACCGATCTCGGCGACGTGGCCGGGCGGCTCTACAGCTGGAACACGACGGGCTCGCTGCTCGGCGCGTTGATCGGCGGCTACGCGCTGCTCTTCTGGCTCGATCTCCACCACATCTACCGGATCGCGATGGCGGCGATCGCGATCGCCGCGCTGCTCACGACGCTGCGCAGTTTCGACGTCGGGACGGATCGCGCCCGGGATTCTGTTCGTCTCGGCGCTCGGCGCGATCGTGATGCTGCCGGCCTGGGCGCCCGAGCGGCTCTCGGCCGGGCTCTTCCGCAATCGCACCGGCCTGCCGGACACCTTCAACGGGCCGGAGGCCCTCTTCCGCACCTATCGCCAGGGCAAGCTCGTCTACTACGACGACGATCCGGTCGCGTCGATCGCGGTCAAGGAGTTCAAGGGCAGCGGACTCGCCGACCAACCTCGCGATCGTCTCGAACGGCAAGTCCGACGGCGCGATTCCCGGCGACTACGTGACGACGGGCTGCTCGCGCTGATCCCGGCGCTGATCGCGCGCGACCCGGCGCGGGTCTTCGTGGTCGGCTACGGCACCGGCGTCACCGCCGGCGAGCTCGACGACGCTCGAAGACACGCGCGAGGTGATCCTGGCCGAGATCTCCCCGGCCGTGATCGACGCGGCGCCGCTCTTCGACTACGGCAATCTCGGCGCGTCGAAGAATCCGAAGGTGAAGATCGTGCAGGGCGACGCCTATCGGACGCTGCTGCGCAGCCAGGGCAAGTTCGATCTGATCGTGTCGGAGCCGAGCAATCCGTGGGTCGACCGGCATCGAGATGCTCTACAGCCGCGAGTTCCTCGAGGCGGCGCGCGACCGGCTGAACCCCGGCGGTGTGCACGCGCAGTGGTTCCACAGCTACGAGACCGACGACGCGACGCTCGCGCTGGTCCTGCGCACCTATGCGTCGGTCTTCGATCACGCGGCGGTGTGGTTCACGGTGGGAAGCGATCTGCTGCTGCTCGGCGTGCAGGATCCCGAGCAGGCGCTCGACATCGACCGCCTGCGCAAGCGCTTCGAGCGCCCCGACTTCAAGGCGGGCTTCGAGCGCTGCAAGATCGACTCGCTCCCCGTCCTGCTCGCGCACGAGATCCTGCCGCTCGACGTGCTCGCGCGCGACGCCGCTGCCGGGCGATCTCCACACGCTCCTGCACCCGCGCCTGAGCAGCCTCGCGGCGCGGGCGTTCTTCGTCGGAGAGTTCGGGACGCTGCCCGCGACGATGACGCCGCCGGCCGCGGAGATCGGCATGCGCAACGCGCTGCTGACGCGCTTCGCGGCGGCGAATCCTGGCGCGATCGACGCGGAGATGCGTGCGAAGATCATCGAAGAGACCTGCCGGCAGAACGCCAACCAGTGCGCGCCGCGGATCGCCCGCTGGATCGTCGATGAGCCGGTTTCTCCGGTGCGCGACCACGTGCGCCGCCGCGTCGTCAACAACCAGCGCCTCGCGCGGGCCGTGCGCATCGCCATGGTCGATCAGCTGGTCCCGCTCTTCGACGGCGCGCCCGGCGAGCCGCCCGCGAAGGTGACTCCCGAAGACGCCGCACGCGCGAGCAACCTCTACATGGATTTCTACGATCACTCCGCGCCCTTCTCGCGCAAGGCGCTGGTCGATCTCTGGCAGCGCTGCGAGGCCGACCCCAAGCAACAGCAGGCATGCACCGCGGCCCGCAGCAAGCTCGAAGCGATCGTGGGCGATCTGCGCCAATGATCCGCGTCGTCGCGCTGCTGTTGACGGCGCTGACCGGCTTCAGCGGTCTGGTCTACGAGGTGACGTGGCAGAAGTATCTTGCCACGTTGCTCGGCTCGCACAGCGAGGCGACGGCGGCCGTGCTGGGGCTCTTCCTCGGCGGGCTCGCCCTGGGCTATTCGCTGTTCGGCGAGCTCACGCGCCGGCTCGTCGCGCGCGCGCAGAGCCAGGGCGGCTCGGCGCCGCTGCTGGTCGTCTACGGCGTGGTCGAGGCGAGCATCGGCGCGTTCGCGCTGGTCTTCCCGCTGCTGTTCGGCGCCGTGCAGGCCCTCTCCTTCCGGATTCCGCACGGTAGCGCCGGCCTCGGCTTCGCTCTCGACGTCGCGCTCTCCGCGCTGCTCGTGCTCCCGCCCGCGGTGTTGATGGGCGGCACGATCCCGATCCTCACCCAGGCGCTCGCCCGCAGCCTCGAGGACGCCACGCGCTTCCACGCGCTGGTCTACGCCTGCAACACCGCCGGCGCCTTCGCCGGCGCGCTGGCCGCCGGCTACTGGCTCGTCCCCACGCTCGGTCTGGTCGGCGTGCTGGTCGCGATGGGCGCCGTCAATCTCGCCGCGGGCGCCTGCTTCCTCGCGCTCGGCTGGCGCCGAGGGGCTCCCGTGGCGCTCCCGGCACTCCCGGCGACGCCGGCGGCGCCGTCCGGCCGCGTGGCCGGCTACTCCGGGTTTGCCGCCGTCGCGCTGCTCACCGGCTTCGCCATGATGACGCTCCAGAGTGTGCTGATCCGGCTCGGCGGCCTCAGCCTGGGCTCCTCGCAGTTCACCTTCTCGATGGTCGTCGCCGTCTTCGTGCTCTGCATTGCGCTCGGCTCCTTCGCCGTTTCGGCGCTGCGCCGGATTCCGGCCGGCCTGCTGCCCGCTTCGCTGTGGCTGCTGCTGGCGCTGCTCGCGCTGCTCTACCTGCGTGGCCGAGGATCTTCCCTACCGGCGCCTACGCGCTGCGCAGCTCGTTCCGCGCCCAGGACTCCGATTTCTACCCCTATTACCTGACGGCGCTTCGCGGAGCTGCTCGCGCTGCTCGCCCTCCCGGTGGCGCTCGCCGGCGCGGTGCTCCCGCTGATGTTCCACGCGCTGCGCGAGCGCGTGGCGGACCTCGGCAACGTGGCCGGTCGCCTCTACAGCTGGAACACGCTGGGGTCGCTCCTCGGCGCGCTGCTCGGCGGCTACGCGCTGCTCTACTGGCTCGATCTCCACCACACGTACCGCATCGCGATGGCGGCGATCGCGTTCGCCGCCGCGCTCGCGGGCGGGGCGTCGGCGGGGCGGTCTCGCAAGCTCGCGACTGCTGGCCTGCTCGCCGTCAGCCTGCTCGCGATCGCGCTGCTGCCGGCCTGGCGGCCCGAGCGGCTCAACCTCGGCATGTTCCGCGAGGCGCCGAACGGCCCGTTCGCGTTCGCCGGGCCCGAGGTCTTCTACGCGCACCACCCGCTGCTGGGAGGGGCGGAGCAGAACGGCCACCTGCAGTGGATCTTCCACGACGACGACCCGACGTCGAGCGTCACCGTCACGGACAAGCTCGACGCACTGGGCCGACACAGTCGCGCGCTGCGCACGAGCGGGCGGCCGGAGGGCGGGATCTTCGAAACCGACACGACGATGCGGCTCGCGGGCCTGCTGCCGGCCCTGTTTGCGGAGAAAATGGAGCGCGTCTTCGTGATCGGTTATGGACTGGGCATGACGGTGGGCGAGCTGGCTTCGTTGCAGTCGGTGCGCGAGGTCGAAGTCGCCGAGATCTCACCGGCGGTGATCGAGGCCGCGCCGCTCTTCGATTACGGCAACCAGAACGCATCGACGCAGCCGAGCGTTCACGTCGCGATCAGCGACGCCTACCGGGCGCTGCTGCGCAGCCAGGGCAACTTCGACGCGATCGTCTCGACCCCGAGCAACCCCTGGGTCGCCGGCGTCGAGATGCTCTTCAGCCGCGAATTCCTGCAAGCGGCGCACGATCGGCTGGCGCCGGGCGGCGTCTACGTGCAGTGGTTCCATGTGAATGGCTTCCACAGCGACGCGAACGAGCCCGATCCGATGGCGCTGGCGCTGCACACCTTCGCCACGGTCTTTCCGCACGTCGCCGTCTGGTATGGAAGCGGCCTGGAGATGCTGATCGTCGGCCTGCTCGATGATCGCACGGCGCTCGATCTCGAGCGCATCCAGCGCCAGGTCTACCGCAAGGACGTGAGCGAGGGACTGGTGCGGGCGGAGATCCGCAGCTTCGCGTCATTGCTCGCCCACGAGCTGTTGCCGCTCGGGGTCGTGCACTCGGCGCCACTCCCGAGCACCGTCCACACGCTGCTGCACCCGCGGCTCGGTTACCTGGCCGCTCGCGCCGCCTTCGCGGGCAGCGAAGGACCGCCAATTCCCAGCGCGGGGCTGGAGACGGCTCGCATCGGAGAACGCAATTCGTTGCAGCACCGCTACGCCGAACACTTCGGCGGGAAGCTGCCCGAGGAGGAGCGCGGGAAGCTCGTCGCGCAGCTCTGCCTCCACCGGCCGCGCGAGTGCCAGGCGCAGCTCGCGGCCTGGACACACGACGCGCCGGACTCGCCGGTGCGAACGCTCGTCACGTCCTCGCTCGTGGCGAAGTCGCAGGGCAAGATCGACCTGAGCGGCGTCCCCTCGCTGCTACCGCTGGTTGGTGTCGTTCCCGACGCTGCCGGACCGGTGAGTGTCGCCGACGCGCAGCGCGCGACCGAGCTGTTCACCCTCTACTACACGCACGGCGCGCCCTTCTCCCGCCCGGCGCTCGCCGACATCTGGCGGCGCTGCGAGGCCGATCCGGCGCAGCGCAGCGCGTGCCGCGCCGCGCGCGCCGAGGCGGAGCGCAGGCTCGGAATGCTCGACGCCGTGCTCGATCCGGCGGCGCCGTCATGAGCGCGCTCTCGGGCGACCGCCCGCGCCGCCTCAGCCCGCAGGCGCTGCGCGCCTGGCTGCTCGTGATCGTCTGGTTCACGATGATCATGATCTTCTCGAGCGACGCCTTCTCCGCAGCCTCGACGGCGAGCCTGCTGCGCCCGTTCCTGCGCTGGCTGCTACCGACCTGGAGCCCGGCCGCAGTCGCGACCCTGCACTATGCGATCCGCAAGACGGCCCACGTGAGCGTCTACGGTGTGCTCGCGCTGCTCAACTTCCGCGCGCTGCGCCTCAGCCAGGAGGCTACGGCCGCTCGCCACGCGGGCCTCACGCTGCTGCTGGTGTTCGTCGTCGCCTCGGGCGACGAGTTCCGGCAATCGTTCTCGCGGGCTCGCACGGGCGTGTTTACGGACGTCATCTTCGACCTGGCGGGGGCGCTCGCCGCGCTCGGGCTCGCGATCCTGTGGCGCCGGCTGCGCGGGGCGGCGCAACGTCGCCGCCTCAATCCCTGATTCCTCTGGTAGGTTAGGCCCGCTCGATCAAACGGAGACCCGATGGCGCTCAGCTATGCCGATGCCGTGAAGAATCTCACCGGGCCGGGGGGCCCGTTCGAGATGATTACCGAGACGGTGCGCGGGCTTCCGATGCGCACCTTCAAGCATCGCGAGAAATCGATGCGCGAGAAGGTCGCGAGCGCCGGCCTGCGCGGCGCGACCGACTTCCTGGTGCACGGCGACCGGCGGATCTCGTACGGCGAGTTCACACGACTGGTCTGGGGCACGGCCGCCGCCCTGCAGAGCGAGCACGGTCTCGAGCGCGGCGACCGCGTGGCGATCCTCTCCTACAACTCTCCCGATTGGCTGATCGCGCTGTTCGCAGCCACCTCGCTCGGCGGCATCGGGGTCGGTCTCAACGGCTGGTGGACGACGGCGGAGATCGAGTACGGGCTGCGCGACTCGGGCAGCCGCTTCCTGGTCGTGGACGAGCGCCTGTATCCGCGCGTCGCGCCGCTCGTCGGCAAGATCCCGCGGCCTCGAGCGCATCTTCTACATCGGCAGCGAGCCGCCGCAGGGCACCGCGCCGATCGCCGAGATCCTGCGCGCGGGCGATGGCGTCCCCGAGCGAGCCGATCGCCGAGGACGATCCGTTCGTGATCCTCTACACGTCGGGCACCACCGGCCGCTCGAAGGGCTGCATCACGACCCACCGCGGCACCATCAGCCAGATCCTCGGCATCGTCTTCGCCAACGTCGTCGGCACGCTGACGGGAGGCGGAACACCGCTGCCCAGCGATGGCGGCCAGCCGGCTGCGCTGCTCACCTCGCCGCTCTTCCACGTCGGCGGCCTGCACTCGAACTTCTGCACCGCGATGACCGCCGGCGCGAAGATCGTCTTCAACGACGGGCAAGTTCGATGAAGAAGCAGGTGATGCGCCTGATCGAGACCGAGCGCATCTCGCTCTGGGGCGCGATCCCGACGATGCTGCACCGCGTGGTGCACTCCGAGAAGCTGAGCGCGCTACGACCTCTCGAGCCTGCGCTCGATCTCGTTTGGCGGCGCGCCGACCGCGCCGGAGACGATCGAGAAGGCGCGCGAGGTGCTGCCGATCGAGCCGAGCTTCAGCAACGCCTACGGGCTCACCGAGACCCACGGCGTCGCGACGCTCAACGGTGGCAAGGATCTGCTCGGCAAGAAGACCTCGGTCGGCCGGCCGTTCCCCTTTCTCGACATGAAGATCATCGACGAGCACGGCGCGGCGCTGGGCGAGGGCCAGCTCGGCGAGCTCCTGATCTACGGCGCCGACGATCACGCCCGGCTATTGGAACCGCCCCGACGCGAGCGTCGAGGCGGTGCGCGACGGCTGGCTGCACACGGGCGACCTCGGCTACCGCGACGCCGACGGCTTCTACTTCGTGGTCGACCGCGCCAAGGACATGATCATCCGCGGCGGCGAGAACGTGTATTGCATCGAGATCGAGAACTGCCTGGCCGAGCACCCGGAGATCGACGAGGCCGCCGTGGTGGGCGTGCCCGACGTCGAGCTCGGCGAGCGGGTGAAGGCGATCGTGCGCAAGGTCCCGGGCTCCACGCTCGACGCCGCCGCCGTGCAGCGCCACGTCGGCGCGCAGCTGGCGCGTTTCAAGGTGCCCGAGATCGTCGCGTTCAGCGACGAGCCGCTGCCGCGCAACGCGGCGGGGAAGCTGCTGAAGAATCAGCTGCGGGGAACCGCCAAAGCGCCCGGCGCTCCGCACGGGCCGGCTTAGCCTCAGTCGGTCGGCGCAGCTTGCGCGAGCAGCGTCGCGCGCAGATGCTGCTCGAGGCGCTCGCGCAGCGCGCGGCGCCCGAGCCAGACGCTGTGGCTGCCGGGATGCCAGTACTGCGCGGGGCGCCCCCAGTGCTCCCACAAGGCCTGCACCTGCTGCGGCGGCACGATGCGATCCACGAGCCCGCCGGCCACCAGCCGCGCTGCGTGCGGCACGCACGGGCGCAGCCCGAGCGGCGCGTGTCGCGCCCACGCGGTGCCCAGCAGATGCTCCGTGAGCCCCGCGGCGCGCGCCTCGGCGCGCTGCGCCGGTGGCATCAGCCGCCACGCGAAGGCATCGAGCGAGACGATCGGAGCGAGCAGCAGCGCGCTCGCGAAACCGGCTTCGAGCGAGGCGAAGAGCGCGGCCGCGTAGCCGCCGAGTCCGAAGCCCGCGATGCCGAGCGTGGGCGCACCCTGCGCTCGCAGCCATCCGACGAAGCGGCGCAGGTCCCAGACCGTCTGCGCGAGCGCGGCGCTGGTCTCGGACGGATGGCCGTCGAGGAAGCCGGCGCCCGATCGCCAGCCGGGCGCACGCGGTCCGTGGAACGGAAGCACGAACAACGCCACGTCGAGCCCGAGCTCCGTGTGCAGCCGCCGGACGTCCCAGGCGCGCGCGTCGAGCGCAACGCGACCCTGGCCGAAGCCGTGCAGGCAGATCAGCGTCGGGCGCGGCGCGGCGCGGCTTCGCCACAGGTGGACGTGCGCCGTCTGGTTGGCGCGCAGCGCGAGGTAGGACTCGCGCACCTCGGGATCGATGGGCTCGAACTCACTCGCGAAGCGCAGCTGCTCCGCGTTCCCCGCGCCGCGCAGGACGACGCTCGCGAGCTGCAGCTTCTCGAGCGGCGGCGGCGTCCAGTACGCGCGCTCCGGGTGCTCTGCCCACGCATGCTCGCGATTCAGATCCGCCGCCGCGCGCACGTCGGCGGCCACGCGCGCGCGATCCGGGCGCGCCTGCATCCGGCGCGCCGTCTGCCAGCCGAGCGTGAGCAGCTCGTCGCATGCGACCGCCGCCGCGAGCGCAGGCCGCAGCTCCGGCGCCGGGAGTCCAGGCGGCGGCGGATCGAAGCGCAGCGACCACCGCACCCCCCTCACCAGCACCACCCCACCCAGGCCGAGGGCGGCGAGCGCCGCCACGCCGGCGCCCGCGGCGAACCACGCACCCCCCACCAGCGCGCTCGCGAGGCCCGCTCCGATCCATTGGCGCGGCGAATCCGCAGACAGATCGGGACGCGCCGCCAGCACTGCCAGCCAGAACGCGAGCGGCGCCGCGGCGAGGCACGCGACGCGGCCGGTCGCGAGCGCCGCGATCGCGAGGCCGAGCGAGCAGGCGAAGAGCCAGCGGCGATCGCGAGCGCTGGCAGGCGAGGAGACGGGCGCAGCTTGCGTCGGGGCGTTCACGCGCCGACCTCGCCGAGACGCTGCGCCGCGAATGCGCGGCCTTCCAGGCGCAGCCAGCCAGCGTTCGCGGGCTCGGCTCCGGGCACGAGCGCGCGGATCACACCGAGATGCGTCACAACGGCGACGCGCCGGCCGCGATGCGCCGCCGCCAGCTCCAGCGCCGCGGCGCGCACGCGCGCGCGGATTTCGAGGCGCGTCTCGCCTCCGCCCGGCCGCGCCGCGAGGTCCTCGGCTTCGAAGGCGGCGAGCCGCTCGGCGTCGCGCTCCACGATCTGCTCGCGCGTGAGGCCCGTCCAGGCGCCGATGTCGATCTCGCGCAGCCGCGCGTCGTGTTGCGGGACCAGCCCCCAGGCGGCGCCGAGAATTGCCGCGGTCTGTGCGGCGCGGGCGAGGTCGCTGGCAATCAGCACCTGGAGCCCCTCTCCGGCGAGCTGCGCCGCGAGTACGAAGGCCTGCTCACGGCCCAGGGGCGAGAGCGGCGGATCGCCGTGTCCCTGCCAACGCCCGGCGGCGTTCCAGGTCGACTCGGCATGGCGGATCAGCAGCAGGCTCGTGTCTTTCATTTGCGAATACACGATATCCGCTGCCGCCCGGCAACCCTCGTTTGGGCGACCGTGCCCTTTCAGGCACTTGCCGCCCCCCGGGGCGCGGGCTCAGGACGGCAGGCGCAGGCCTCGCGCTGACACATGGGGCGTTCAGCTCCCACAAGGGAGGGATGGCCCTTCCCGAGCAAGCTCGACCTCGGCGCCGGCGCGGCTTCGATCACCTCGTCGGAGAGATCTCCGTCGCCGTCGGGCGGCGGGTTCCGCGCTACCCGCTGTGGCTGCGCCTGCGCGCGCACGGCTTCGATCCCGAGCGACTCGATCGTGCGTCGGCGATCGCCTTCTGCGAAGCGCCGCTCGAGGGCTTTCTCTGGGAGTACGGCGTGAGCCTGCCCGCGCGGGAGCTACAGCGCGTGCGACGCAGCGTGCGCCAGTTCGATCCCGACCATCCGACGCCCTACGAGCGCATGGCCGCGCTCGGCGACTGAGCGCAGAGCGCGCTGCGCAGCGCCGGCGCGAGCGCGCGAATCGCGATCCCGCGGTGCGAGAGTCGGCTCTTCTCCGCTGCGGGCAGCTCGGCGAAGGAAAGCTGCGTGCCCTCCGCGACGAAGATCGGGTCGTAGCCGAAGCCGGCGCTGCCGCAGGCTGTTGCGAGGATGCGTCCGCGGCACTCGCCGCGCGCCGTGGTCACGTCGCCCTGCGGTGTCACGAGCGCGGCGACGCAGACGAAGCGCGCCGCGCGCGCGGGACCGCTCGTCCCGGCGAGCGCCGCGAGCAGCGCCCGCACGCGGCCCGCGTCGTCGAGCCCCGGCCCGCCGAAGCGCGCCGAGCGCGCACCCGGAGCGCCGCCGAGCCCCGCGACCTCCAGACCGGAATCCTCGGCCAGCACGCAGCGACCCGCGGTGAGCGCCACGCTGCGCGCCTTGGCGATCGCATTCGCCGCGTAGTCGTCGCCCTCTTCCGGGAGCACGCAGCCCGGCACGCTCTCGAGCCCCTGGATCCGGATCGGAAGCGCGGCCAGCAGCTCGCGGATCTCGCGCAGCTTGCCCGGGTTCGAGGTGGCGACGATCAGCTCGCCCGCGGCGTCGCTCAACGCGTCTCGCCCGCCGCGACCGCGGCCGCCTGCAAGCGCGTCAGCTCGCCGATGCCGCGCAGCGCGAGCGCCGTCAGCACGCCGAGATCTTCGGGAGCGAACGTGCCCCCCTCCGCCGTGCCTTGCACCTCGACGAAGCGCCCGCGCCCGGTGGCGACCACGTTCATGTCCACCTCCGCGCGCGAGTCCTCTTCGTACGCGAGATCGAGCACGCTCGCGCCTGCGACGATGCCCGCCGAGACGGCCGCCACCGAGTCGCGCAGCGGCTCGCGCTCCAGCACGCCGCGGCGGCGCAGCCGGGCGACGGCCAGCGCGAGCGCCGTCCAGGCGCCGGTGATCGCGGCGCAGCGCGTGCCCCCGTCCGCTTGCAGCACGTCGCAATCGATCCACAGCGTCCGGTCGCCGAGCGCGGAGAGATCCGTGACCGCGCGCAGGCTGCGTCCGATCAGCCGCTGGATTTCGTGGGTGCGGCCGGAGGCGCGGCCGCGGGTCGCCTCGCGCTCGCTGCGCCGATCGGTGGCGCCCGGCAACATCGAATACTCCGCCGTGATCCAGCCGCGGCCCTGGCCCAGCAGGTGGCGCGGCACGCCGGGCTCCTCGCACACCGTGCAGAGCACCTTGGTGCGTCCGATCTCGACGAGCACGGAGCCGAGCGGTTGCTCCGTGAAGTTCGGTTGCAGCCGCACGCTGCGCAGCTCGCCGGCGCTCCTCCCGTCGCTGCGCACGCGCGGCTCCTGCGCGCTCACTGGGGCGCGCCCGCGGCCGGGCCGACACCGCGCTGCGCATCGTGGCGGCGGGCGTGCTCGAGGATGGCCTCGGAGAGCACGTTCGCGATCGCCTCGCGCCGTTTCGCGCTGCGCAGCTCCTGCTCCTCGGCGGGATGCGTGATGAACCCGATCTCGACCAGCGCCGCGGGCATCTGCACGCCCGCGAGCACCACGAACGGGGCCTGCTTCACGCCGCGCGAGGGGCCGGAGTCGAGCGCCGCCAGCCGCAGCTCCGTGCCGCGCGCGAAATCGCTCGATTCCGTGAGGTGCTCGTTCTGGATCAGATCGCCGAGGATCGCGACCAGCGGATCCGCATCGGCGCCGGCCCCGCCCGGCTTCGCGCCGAAGGCCTGGTTCTCGCGCGCCGCGACGCCGCGGGCGTGCTCGTCGCTGGCCTGCAGCGACATGAAGTAGGTCTCGGAGCCGCGCGCGCCGTCATCGCGCGCGGCGTTCGCGTGGATCGAGAGGAAGAGATCGGCGCGCGCGTCGTTCGCGATCGAGGTGCGCTCCTCGAGCGGCACGAACTTGTCGCTCGAGCGCGTCATCACGACGCGCAGGCCCGCGTGCGTCAAGCGCGCGGCAAGCTTGCGCGCGACGTCGAGCACGATGTCCTTCTCGAGCAGGCCGTGCGGGCCTCGCGCGCCTTCGTCCTCGCCGCCGTGGCCGGCATCGATCACGACGGTGTCGAAGCGATCGCGGTAGGCCTCGCTGCTCACCACCGCCTTCCCGGCGAGCGCGAGCGCCGGCGCGCACAGCGCGAGCGCGATCCCGAGCGCCTGTCTACCCCAGCGAAGCACGCGCACGCGCCCTGAACCCCCGCGGCGCAGGTTAGCAAGCGAACGCAGGGAGGCGTAGGCGAGCGGAGTCGTCGAACCGGCCGCCGGCGAGCGAAACAAAAGCGCGGGCGATACCGTCGCAGCATGCGCGTCGCTCTCGCCTACGGAAACGGAGAGGTCGGCTGCGAGCTGCCGGATGCTGCGCGCGTGGACGTGCTCGAGAAGCGCGCGGTCTCGTGGTTGCGCGATCCCGAGACGGCGCTGCGAGCCGCGCTCGCCGCGCCGATCGGCGCGCCGCCGCTCGCCGAGCTGGCGCGCGGCCGCCGCGATGCCGTGATCGTCGTCTCGGATCGCACGCGTCCCGTCCCGAATGCGCTGCTGCTGCCGCCGATGCTCGACGCGCTGCGCCGCGGCGGGCTGCCACCGGAAGCCGTCACGCTCCAGGTCGCGACGGGCCTGCACCGCCCCTGCACGCCGGCGGAGCTGCGCGAGATGCTCGGCGACGCGCTCGCGAGCAGCCTGCGCATCGTCCAGCACGACGCGCGGGACGCCGCCTCGCACGTCGATCTCGGGCGCACCCGCGCCGGTGTTCCGATCCTCATCGATCGCTTCTTCCTCGCGAGCGATCTGCGCCTGGTGACGGGCCTGATCGAGCCGCATCTGATGGCGGGTTACTCCGGGGGGCGCAAGGCCGTGTGCCCGGGGCTCGCCGCGGTCGAGACACTGCGCGTGGCCCACGGGCCGGCGCTGCTCGAAGGTCACATCGGGCCCGGTCTGGTCGAGGGCAACCCGCTGCACGAGGCGCTGCTCGAGGCGGTGCGCCGCGTCGGCGTGCACTTCATGGTCAACGTCGCGCTCGACCGCGAGCGGCGCATCGCCGGCG
Source organism: uncultured delta proteobacterium (assembly GCA_963785985.1). Classification (GTDB taxonomy): domain Bacteria; phylum Myxococcota_A; class UBA9160; order UBA9160; family SMWR01; genus DATBRV01. The sequence continues at coordinate 621,623 of CAWAXD010000012.1, forward strand.
TCTTCTGCGGCGACATCGAGCGCGCGCATGCGGCGGGCATGCGCTTCGTCGAAGCGGAATCGCTCGTCTCGCTGGATGCGGCGGCGGACCTCGTGATCGGCTCGGCGGGCGGCGATCCGCTCGACGCGACCTTCTATCAGGCGATCAAGGGCATCGCCGCGGCGTCGGCCATCGTGCGCCCGGGCGGCACGATCCTGCTCTGCGCGGCGCTCTCCGAGGGCGTGGGAAGTCCGTCGTTCGAGCGGCTCTTGCGCCGCACCGCGAGCCCCGCCGCCTTCGAGCGGCAGCTCGCCGAGGTCGGCTTCTTCGAGATCGATCAGTGGATGATCCAGCACCTGTGTCAGGCGCACCGGCGCGCGCGCATCCTGCTCTTCTCGCAAGGCCTGCCGGAGACGACCCTGCGCGAGCTGCTGGTCGAGCCCGTCGCGTCGCTGCAGGAAGGAGTGGCGAGCGCGCTGTCCGCGCTGTCTCCGGCCGCGCGCATCGCCGTGCTGCCCCAGGGGCCCTACGTCCTCGCCACGTTGCGGGGCGAGAAACGCCCCTTGGGACGGGCGGCCTGAGCGCGCCAGGCGCGCGGCGCGGCGCAGATCGCCGCCGCGCCGCTGCAAGCAGCCCGGCCGCGCCCGTCGCGTGACAGCGCCACCACCCTTCCGTATCGTGAATGGCCCCTCCGCACCTGGTGGAAGCTGCGTGCTGCGCCGCTCGCTCCTCGCGTTTCTCTCGGTTCCGCTGCTCGCTGGCGCCGCGCACGCCGCCGAGAGCCTGCCATCGGTGGCCCGCGCGCACCTGCGGCTCGCGAAAGGCAACCTGACGCAGGGGCTCGTCTTCTTCATGCACGTCGACTCGCCGCCCGGCGTCGCCGCGATCGGCACCGCGCACGCCTTCGAGCTCTCGGATCTCGTCGAAGCGCAGCGCGCGGAGTTCACGCTCGGCCGCGGCACGCGCGCGGTGGCCGCCTCGAATGGCTTGCTCGTCGCCCCCGGCCGGCCGTTCAACGCGACCGGCGCGAGCCTGAAGGACGACTACGTCGTGTATGCGCTCGAGGCGAAGCCCGCTGGCGTGCTGCCGCTCGTGGCCGAGCCAGACCCCCAGATCGTGCCGGGCGCGCGCGTGCGGATGCTGGGCGTGCCGGCCACGTTGGCGCAGAACCAGGAGGCCGTGTTCGGCCGGCTGGCGAGCGTCGGGCCGGAGCGCCTCGAGATCGAGCTCGACGTGCCCTACGACCTGCGCGGCTGGGGGAGCCCCGGTGCTGCTCGACTCGAATCAACACGTGATCGGGATGCTCCAGGCCCACTTTCCGCAGGGCTCCACCACCCGCGTGATCGTCTCGCCGATCACGGCCGTGGTCGCTGCGATCGCGCGCCCGCTCGAGGGCGGCGCCGGGCGCCCGTTCACGCAGTTCGCGTCGCTCGCCACGAAGCGCAGCGCCACGCCGGCGCGCGACGCGCGCGCAGCCGTCGAGCCTCCCCTGCCCGCCGGGGTGCTGCCCCATCCGGAAGGCGAGCTGAAGGTGAATCTCGAGGTCGAGTTTCCGCCCGAGGGCGCCGTGATCGGGAGCAATGCGTGCGGCGTCTTCGTCGCCGGGCGGGCGCTCGCCTTGCGCGGCGAGATGGAGCACTTCGACGTCGCGATCGTGATCGACACGTCGGCCTCCACCGGCGGGCCGACCGAGGCCGACATCAACGGCAATGGCGTGATCGGCGTCGTGTACGGCGGTGCGCTCGGCTCGATGTTCGGCGCGAGCTTGACCGATCCCGGAGATTCGATTCTCGCCGCGGAGGTGGCCGCCGCGCGTCAGCTGCTGCGCGGGCTCGATCCCCGCAGCACGCGCGTCGCCGTGATCGTCTTCTCCGGCGAGGCCGAGGAGCAGGGCGGGACGTTCTTCGGCCGCGGATCCGCGAAGCCCGCGACGACGCTGCAGGCGCTCACGAGCGACTATTCGCGCGTCGAGTCCGCGCTCAATACCGTGCTCGCGCAGGGGCCCGGCGGCCTCACGCACATCGCCGCGGGCATCGATCAGGCGACGATCGAGCTGATGGGGATCAAGGGAGCCCTCTCGCGCAAGGATCCGACGAGCCACAAGGTCGTGCTGTTCCTGACCGACGGCGTCCCCACGCTGCCCTACGGCCCGCAGTTCGAGGCCGAGAACGTTCGCGCCGTGCTACGCGCGGCGGGGCGCTCGCAGTACAGCGACATCAAGATCCACTCGTTCGCGATCGGACCCGAGGCCCTGGACGCGCCGGTGGCGACCGTGGAGATGGCGCGGCGCACCGGCGGCTACTTCACGCCGGTGCGACACCCCGGCATGCTCTCCGACGCCATCGAGACGGTGGACTTCGCGAACATCAAGGAAGTCGTCGTGCGCAACGCCACCAATGGCCAGGTCGCCTCGCCCTTCCGGTTGACCGCCGATGGAGCCTGGAGCGGCTTCCTCAAGCTCGAGAACGGCGCGAATCAGCTGCAGGTGAGCGCGCGCGCCGACGACGCCAAGGCGGCACAGCGCACGTTCACGGTGCGCTTCGACCCCAACGCGCCCGAGACGCCCATCCCGCCGGACCTCGTCGTCCACCGCAACCGGCTGCTCGAGGAGTGCCTGCGCAACCTGAAGCAGGTGCGTGTCGCAGCCGAGCGGGACGCCGCCGAAAAGGTTCGCAAGGACCTGATGGTGGAGATCGAGAAGGAGCGCGCGCAGGCGAAGCAACGCGCCGCGGAGCAGAGCAAGCGCCTCGAGCTCGGGGTCGAAGACAGCGGGGCCAAGCCGTAGGCACCGTGCGGACCTGGGCGCTGCTCGCGGCTGGCCTGCTGGCCGCGGCTCGCCCCGCGGCCGCCGAGGAGCCTGCGCCTTCGCTGGCGCGGCCCAGCCTGATCTCACCCGGCAAGGTCGAGACCCGGGGGCTCGTCTTCTTCCTGCGCATCGAAGCGGGGGCCGGCTTCGCGGCCGTCGGCAGCGCCGCGACCTTCGCGCGCGAAGAGCTGGCGCGCGCCGAGCGTGTCGAGTTTCGCGTCGGCACCTCGCAAGAGCTGATCGCCATCTCGAAGGCTCTGCTCACACCACCGGGTTGGCTTGCCGCCACCGGCGCGAGCGCGCCTTCTCCGCACCTGGTCTACGCGCTCGATGCCCGGCCGACCGGCGTCTCCGTGCTCACCCCCGCCCTCGAGGACCTGCCCAACCTCGGCACGCGTGTGCGCGTGCTCGGCCTGGGGAGCCAGGCGGGCGAGCAGGAGGAGCGCTTCGGTCACGTCGTGCGGTTGGGTCCCGAACGCTTCGAGATCGAGCTCGAACGGCCGATCTCGCTCGCGGGTTGGGTGGGCGCCCCCGTGTTGCACGCCGCGCGCGGAACCCTGCTCGGCACGCTCGAGGCAGAGCCGCCGGAGTCGCCGGCGGCGCACGCCAGGGTCACCGCGATCGGCCCGCTCGCGCGCTCGCTCGCGCGGCCGCTCGAGCACGGCGCCGGGCGGCCCTTCGCGAGCTTTGCGGCGCCCGCTTTCCCGGTGGCGCCCACCGGCGGCAAGCTGATCCGCCCCGCCGAGCCCCAGACCACACGCGTCCAGCTCGACGTGAACCTGCCGGCCGACGCCAGCCACATTCCGCCCACGCCCTGCGGCATCTTCGTGTCCGGACGCGCCCGCGCGCTCGTCGGCGAGCTGCGCGGCTTCGACGTCGCGATCGTGATCGACACCTCGCTCTCGACGATCGAGCCGACCGGCGCCGACATCAATGGCAACGGACGCGTCGGCTCGCCGCAGCTCGGGCCCGTAGGCTCGCTCTTCGACGCCGCGGGCGATGATCCGGGCGATTCGATCCTCGCCGCGGAGGTGGCGGCGGCCCGCAAGCTGCTCGGCGAGCTCGATCCGCGCAGCACCCGCGTCGCGCTGATCAGCTTCGCCGGCGAGATCGAACCCCACGCGTTCCCGCTTGTTCTTCTGGCGCCCGCCGCCTGCGCCGGCGCTCACGCGTGTGCCGCTCACGCGCGACTTCTCCGCGCATCGAGCGCGGCCTCGACCAGCTGCTCGCCACGCCGCCTGCGGGTGTGACGCACATGGCGGCCGGCGTCGACCAGGCCACGCTCGAGCTACTCGGCTCGCGCGGCGCGCGCTCGAAGCCGGATCCCGACAGCGAGAAGGTGGTGCTCTTCCTCACCGACGGTCAGCCCACCCTGCCCTTCGGGCCCGGCAGGGACGCCGACAACGTACGCGCCGTGCTCGACGCGGCCGACCGCGCGCACAAGGGCGGCATCCGCGTGCACGCCTTCGCGATCGGGCCCGAGGCGCTCGCCGGGCCGATCGCAACCGTCGAGCTGGCGGCGCGTACACAGGGCTACTTCATCCCCGTGCGCGATCCCGGCGATCTGGTGGGCGTGGTCGAGGCCGTGCACTTCCCGGATCTGCGCGACGTGGTGGTGCGCAGCGAAACCACCGGCGAGCTCGCGCATCCGTTCCACAGCGATGCCGAGGGCAACTTCAGCGGGCTGGTCGTCGGCGCGCCCGGCGAGAACCAGATCGAGATCGTCGCGCGCGCGGATGACGGAACGGCGGCGCGGCGCGTGCTCCGCGTGAGCCTCGACCCGAACGCCCCGCGGCTCGCGATTCCCGAGGAGTTGAAGGGCCGCCGCAACACGCTGCTGGAAGAGTGTCTCGAGGAGATGCGCGACGCGACCCGGCGCGCGGAGCACGAGCAAGCCGAGCGCGTGCGCCGCGAGCTGCGGGTCGAGATCGAGCGCGAGCGCGAGAAGGCGCGCGAGCGCGCCGCCGAGCAGCGCAAGCAGCTGCGGCTGGATCTCGAGCCCGAGCCCGAGTGAGCTGCGCCTTGCAAGCGGGCGCCGGCCCGCGCGCAGCGAGCCCTGGGCGAGCGGAGCCGCCGAGCTCGCCCGGATCCGACGTTCGAAGCGCAAGCGGGGGAGGCGCTAGTCGACCTGGTCGAGGTACTCCGACAGGCCGTAGCCCGTGCGCCCCTGGCAGCGCCATTCGGTCATGCCCTCGGCGATCCGCGTCGTGCGCCCGTCGCGGCGGTTGCGCAGCGGGATCATCGAGAGCACGCGACCCTCGACCTCGAGCATCTCGCCATCGGCGCAGGTGAGCGCGCGCGCAGGCGATCGTGGAAGCTTCTCGCTGCCGGCCCACTGCGTCTCGATCTCGACGTGCCGCACCAGCACCAGCTGCGCCGCGGTGCAGGAAGCCGGCGCGCATCTCGCCGCCGTCGCGCGCGGCGATCCAGTTGCGCCATGAAGCCGAAGTCGTCGCCGAAATTCGCGGTGAGCCAGCGGTAGTAGAGCGGCGCCTGCCAGCTGCGCGGGCCCCAGGAGTGGTCGCGCAGTCCGAGCCCGTCGAAGGCATGAGCGGACGCCGTCGAGCGTGACATCGCCGCTCGCGCGGTGGTGCTGCTCGTAGTGACCGCGCGCGAACTCCATGTCGGGCTCGGCGCCCGGCGTCCGCTCGCGCTCGCCGCCGAACATCGGCCCGACGCCGCGCGACGTCGAGGCCGGACTTCGACCGGAACGAAGGGATTCGCCTGGAACGCGGAGCGCGGGTCGCGCATCGCGAGCGGGTCGGCGAGCCGGCACGCCTTGCCCGCATAATCGATGCGCAGACGCTCGAAGGGCGCCAGGGTTTCGAAGCGCATGCCGCCCGCCTCGAAGCTGCGCTGTTGTCGGCGATCTCGGCCCGCTTGAAATTGAAGACCACGCGGCCGTCCGGCTGGTAGAGGCAGACGGTCGTCTCCGCGTAGCGCTCGTTCGGGCGGTTGCCGATGCGAAGAAAGCCGCCGAGCCGCTCGCTCGCGTCGAAGAAGTTGAAGTACATGCTCTCGTTGAAGTTCGGCTCGCCGGTGTTCGCGTGCAGATACTCGTCGGCGGGCTCGAGGCGGATCGCGGCGCGGGTCTTGGCGGCCATGCTTGCTCCTAGCTTCCCTCGCGAGCGTAGGCGCGCCCGAGATCGGCGGGCGCGCGCGCTCTCCCGGTGGCGAGCGCGAGCGCCGCGAGGGTGACGACGTAGGGGAACATCAGGAATACAGGATATGGGATCCCCGAACCGCGGGCCTGCATGCGGAACTGAAGCGCGCTCACGAAGCCGAAGAACAGCGACGCGAGCAGCACGCCGAGCGAGCTCCAGCGTCCGAAGATCACGATCGCAAGCGCGATGAAGCCGCGCCCCGCGGTCATGCCCTCGGTGAAGCTGTCGGATTGCGCGAGCGAGAGCGCCGCGCCGGCGACGCCCGCGAGCGACGAGCCGATCAGCACCGCCGCGAACCGGATCGCCGGCACGGACACGCCCTCGGCGTCGGCGGCGCGCGCCGATTCGCCGACCGCCCGCAGCCGCAAGCCGGGCCGCGTGCGCGCGAGCGCGAGCCCGATCGCGAGGCTGAGCAGCAGTCCGGCGTGCAGGAACGCCGTCTGACCGAACACCAGCGCGCCGAGCCACGGCAGCTCGGAGAGCGGCCCCGCGGCGAGCGGTCCGAGCGTCGGCGCCGAGGGCGGCGCGCCGCCGTAGAGCGCCCGCGAAGCGGCCCCGGTGGCGCCGAGCGCGAGCAGGTTCACCGCGGTTCCCACCACGATCTGGTCGACGCGCCCGAGCACCGCGAAGGCCGCGAAGAGCGCTCCGACGGCCATGCCTGCGCACGCCGCCGCGGCGACACCCGCGAGTGGCGAGCCCGACGCCACCGCCACCACGAAGCCCGCGAAGGCGCCCGTCAGCATCGTGCCCTCGATCCCGATGTCGATCAGCCCGGCGCGCTCGATGACGAGCTCCCCGAGCGCGGCGAGCAGGAGCGGAGCCGCCAGCCGCAGCGCCGCTTCGAAGAGCGCCTCCATCTCAGCCGGCCTCGCCGCGCACGGCAGCCGGCAGCGCCGGCGCGCGCCGCCGCCCGATCGAGACCCCGACGGCGAGCAGGATCACGCCGCCCTGAACCACCTGTGTCACCACCGCCGGCACACCCGCCTCGCGCTGCATCGCGGCCGCTCCGGCTTCGAGCGCACCGAACAGCAACGCCGAGGGAATCACCCACAGCGGCTGGAGCCGCGCGAGCAGCGCGACGGCGATCGCGGTGTAGCCGGTGCCCGCCGAGAGCCCCTCATAGAGCTGGCCGGTGACGCCGGCGAGCTGGAAGGCGCCGGCGAGGCCCGCGAGCGTGCCGGAGAGCACGAGCGTCCAGAGCGCCATGCGCTCCGGCGAGATGCCTGCGAAGCGCGCCGCGGTCGGCGCGAGGCCGACGGCGCGCAGGCGAAAGCCGAAGGGCGTGCGGAACACGAGGCCCTGCGCGAGCAGCGCCAGCACCAGCGCCACCAGCAATCCGGCGTGCACGCGGCCGAGCGCCGGCAGCATCGCCGCGGCCGGGAACGGATCGCTCTTCGGATACGCGCGCGACGCTTCCTGCAACGGCCCGTGGACCGCGAGCGCCACCAGGCAGCTCGCCACGAAATTGAGCAGGATCGTGGAGATCACCTCGGAGACGCCGCGCGCCGCGCGCAAGCCGCCCGCGATACCGCCGAACAGCGCGCCGCCGAACGCGCCCGCGAGCGCCACCGCCGGCACGAGCAAAAGCGCCGGCGCGCCGACGCACCAACGCGTCGCCACGACCGTCGCGCACAGCGCGCCCGCCAGCAGCTGGCCCTCGGCGCCGATGTTCCAGACACCGCCGCGGAAGGCGAGCGCGACCGCGAGGCCCGTGATCAGCAGCGGGGCGCTCTCCCGCAGCGTCGACGTCCAGGCGGCGACGCTGCCGACCGAGCCATTGAACAGCGCGAACAGGGCCTCGCTCACGCCGCTCCCTCGCCCAGCAGGATGGCGCCGATCGCCGCACGATCGGCGCCCGGCGCGATCGCGCGTAGCTCGCCCCGAACCAGCGCGACGAGGCGATCCGCGAGCGCGAGCACCTCGTCGAGCTCCGTCGAGATCAGCAGCACCGCTCCGCCCGCCGCGCGCCGCGCCAGCAGCTGCTCGTGAACGAAGCGCGTGGAGCCGACGTCGAGCCCCCGCGTCGGATTGACGGCAACCAGCAGCGGCGGATCGCCGTCGAGCTCGCGCGCGACGGCGAGCTTCTGGGCGTTGCCCCCCGAGAGCGAGCTGATGTCGCGCTCCGGATCCGGCGGCACGATGCCGAAGCGCAGCGCCGCCGCGCGCGCCGCGCGCCAGGCCGCGGCCTCGTCGATACGGCCGTGCCGGAAGAAGCGCCGATCGTCCCAGCTGCCCTTCAGGATGAAGTTGTGCGCGAGGCTCATGCCGCGCACGAGGCCCGCGCTCTCGCGATCGCCCGAGAGGTGCGCGAGTCCGGCGCGCCGCAGCGCGCGCGGGTTCGCGCCCACGCGGCGTCCGGCCACGAGCAGCTCGCCTGCGCTCGGGCGGCGCACACCCGCCAGGACCTCCTCGAGCTCGCGCTGCCCGTTGCCGTCGATGCCGACGAGGCCGACGATCTCGCCCCCGAAGACCTCGAGGTCGAGCCCGCGCAGCCGGCTCGCCTCGCTCGCACCCGCGGTCGAGAGGCCGCGCAGCGCGAGCGCGGGCGTTCCCGAGCGCGCCGCCGCCGGCGTGCGCCGCGCGAGCGGAGTGAGATCGCGCCCGAGCATCAGCCGCCCCAGCTCGTGCGCGTCGAGCTCGCGGGCGGCGACGCTCGCGACCACGCGGCCGCGGCGCAGGATGCTGACGCGGTCCGCGACGGCCTCGATCTCCGCCAGCTTGTGCGAGATGAAGATCACGGCGCGGCCGGCGTCGCGCAGGCGCCGCACGGCGCCGAACAGCGCCGAGGCCTCGTTCGGCGTGAGCACGGCGGTGGGCTCGTCGAGGATCAACAGCCGCGCTCCACGCCCGAGCGCCCGCAGGATCTCGGCGCGCTGGCGCTGGCCGGGAGACAGCTCCTCCACGCGCCGCTCGACCGGCACCTCCAGCTCGAAGCGCCGCGATAGCGCCTCCGCCGCTCGCTGCTCGGCGCGCGGGTGGAACCAGAGACTTCCCGCCGAAGCGCCGAAACGCAGGTTCTCGACGACCGTCAGCGCCGGCACCAGCGCCGAGTGCTGATGAACCATGCCGACGCCGTGATCGAGCGCCGCGCGCGGGCCCCAATGCGCGAGGTCGATGGGCTCACCCGCCAGCTCGAGCGCGCCGGCGTCCGGCTTCACGAGGCCCGCGAGCACGTTCATCAACGTCGACTTGCCGGCGCCGTTCTCGCCGAGCAGCGCCAGCACCTCGCCCTGCGCGATCTCGAGCGAGACCTCCGCGAGCACCGGCGTACCCGCGACGAACGCTTTCGAGATGCCTTGCAGGCGCGCAGCCAGGGCGTGCGGCGCGCGCAGCGCCTCGCTCAGAAGTCGCCCCGCGGCACCTGGAGCTCGCCGGCGCGGATGCGCGTTTCGAGGTCCGCGAGCTCCGCGAGCACCGCAGCGGGAATCCGCTCGCGCAGGACCGGATTCACGACCAGGGCGACGATGCCGTCGCGCATGCCGAGGCGCAGCGGCGCGGCCTTGAAGGCGCCGTCGCGGACGCGGCGCGCGACCTCGACGAAGGCGGCGGGGATGTCGAGCGTGGCCGAGGCGAGCACGACGTCGGGCGCCATGCCGTTCTGGTCGCGATTGGTGCCGAAGGCGTACACGCGGGCGCCCGCCGCCGCGCGGTCCGAGACCGCGCGGAAGACGCCGCGACCCGCGTCGTTCGCCTGGTGCAGCAGCACGTCGGCGCCCTCTTCGAGCAGCGCCAGCGCCGCCTCGCGCGCCGCGGCGGTGTCGTCGAAATTCCCGATGAACACCTCGCGCACGGCGATGTCGGGCCGTGCGGCCTGCGCACCCGCGCGGAAGGCGACGAAGGTGCTGCGGATCGAGGGCAGGTCGATGCCGCCGACGAGCCCCAGCTTGCCGGTCTGGCTCATGCGCGCGCCGAGAAAACCAGCGAGGTAGGTCGCCTGCTCGAGCTCGAACACCATCGGCGCCACGTTCGGGCGCAGCGTGTTGCCCGAGGTGGTGATGAAGATCGTCTTCGGGAACTCGGCGCCGACCTTCGCCGCGGCGTCCTGATACTCGAAGCCGTGTCCGAACACGAGCTGGAAGCCGCGCTGCGCGAAGTCGCGGAAGCCTTCCTCGAACTCGGCGGGCGTGCGCGTTTCGACGTGGCGGATCTCGGCGCCCAGCTGGTCGCGGATGGCTTCGAGCCCCGCGTAGGCGCCGGCGTTCCAGCCGCCGTCGGCGATCGAGCCGGGGGTGAGCAGCGCCACGCGAAAGGCGGGCGCATCCTGCGCGCTGCGGTTGCACGCGAGCTGGAAACCAGAGGCGAGCCCGCAAGCGAGCGCAAGCTCGAGCAACGCGGCCGGCCAGCGGGGCCATCGGCTCATGGGCGCCCGAGTATCGGCGCGTGGGCCGCCTTCGTCAACGCGCGGCGGCGTGCTGCTCCGCGGCAACGTGCAGGTCCGGGGGGCCGTGTACGACGTCGAAGTCCTGATCTTCGCTGAAGACCTTGATCGGCTCCCAGCCCGGGATCTGGGACATGCGAGGCATGCCGGAGGTCATCGCGCCGGTCGGATCGATCACCCACGGATCGTCGGGGCGCTCGAACCAGAACGTGACCATGTGATGCTGACCGTCCGAGCGCCGGAAGACGATCGCGCGGTAGACCTCGCTCTGCTTGAAGCCGAGATCGCGCAGCAGGTTGAAGCTGAGCAGCTCGAGGCCGTCGCAGTCGTCGCCGTTGCGCCGGAACGTCTCCTCGAGGGTCGCCCAGCGATCGATCGGACCGTCCGGGATGTAGTGCTTCTGCGCCACGTCCTGGACCCAGGCCGCGACGTCGCGCGCCTCGGCGCGGCGCTGCTCGGCGAGAAACGCGTCGAACTTCTCGCGCAGCTCCTCGCGGCCGCCGGCCGCGGCGGCTTCTTCACCGCTGCCCGAGCCCGCGACGGAAGCCGGCGTGCGCAGCTCCACCTCCGCGCTGTCGTCGCGCTCGCGCTGCTGCCATTGCGCGATCTTCCGGCTCCAGGCTTCGTCCCTGCCCGGAGTCACGAAGTAGCGATAGGCGGGGGCGCCAATGGCGAGGCCGAGGCAGCCGCCGCACAGCGTGGAAACGAGGGCTGCGGTGATCACCGCCGCGCGGCCGCCAAGCGTGTGCGTGGCTCGAGCCATTGGAAAGGTGTATCGGCATTCCGGGGCCGCGCCTTAGCCGGAAGTCTGCGGAATCCAACGAGGAATCAGAGGGAGGCCGGTTTCGCGCCGAAGCCCCCGCCTCTGCGCACGCACGCGCGTGCAGCGGCCCGCGCCGGGGCCCGGGAGATCAAGCCGGAATGTCGCAGGAACGCGCGAGCGCGAACAGGATCACCAGGAACGCCACGATCGCGGGGATGCCGCCGACGATGTAGAGGACGGCGACGAGATCGACTCGGCCGCGGGGTTCTTCGTCCACTGGGTTTCCCTCCGGCTATGGAAGCGAGGACGCGGCACGCTAGCGAGGAATCGCCGGGCCGTCGAGCACTCAGGAGGCCTGCGACGCCGCCGCGCGCAGCCCGCGCACCGAGCGGGAGAGAGCCTCCAGCCGGGTCGCCGAGGCCGCGTCCCAGGCGAGCCCGTAGGCCTCGCGCAGGCGCGGCGGGAGCAGCCCCGTCGTGATCAGGCGCAAGCGCTCGGCGCCCGCCAGCGCCGCAGCGGGCTCGAGCACGCAGGCGGCGATCGCGCGTGCGCGGGGCGTCACGGCGAGCACATCGCTCTCGAGCTGGGCGTCGAACCAGACGCGAAACGCCTCCCAGCTCGGCGGAACGAGCGCGTCGGGAACCCCCAGCACGCGCACCACGCTGCGGTGGTCGGCGTAGTACGCGCGGCGCGCCGCGAGATCGAGATCGCCGACGAAACGCTGGTAGACCTCGAGCGCGGTATCGACGAGCGTGGCCCAGACCCAGAGCATCAGCTCGGGATCGCGCCCGCTGTACGGCGTACCGGCCGCATGGCGGCCTGCAGGCTCGCTCAGCACGCCAGTCACGCGCGCGTGCGCACGCTCGACTCCGCGCGCCGCGGCGAGCGCCGCGTTGCGATCGCGAAACACGATCGCGCTCATGGCCTCGAGCGTCCGCTGCAGCCGCCCGAACGGATCCGTGCGGTAGCTCGAATGCTCGGCCACGCCCGCCGCCACCAACGGATGGGCGATCTCGAGCAGGAGCGCGCGACCGCCACCGAACAGCAGCACCGGCTCGGCGCTCACGCGCCGCAGCCAGCAGCCGCGCCGGAACAGCCCCTCGTCGGGCGGCGGCGGATCGCAGAGCCCCGCGAACGCGAGCAATTCGTCGTCATCGGCCGCCAGCGCCATATCGAAGTAACGTAGCAAGCGAAGCGCGCCGGGAACGGCGACTGAGCGGACCGCAAGCGAAGCGCGCAGCGAGCCGAAGGCGAGCGAAGTACGGGCGGCGCGGGCTATGCCCGTGCCGAAACCCGTTGGAGTGGCGCCGCGGGCTATGCCCGTGCCGATAACCCGTTGGAGTGAGTGGGGGGGCCAGTGTCGCTGCGGCGTCAGCTCGCGATCGTCGCGCTCGTGTACGTGGTCGAAGGGCTCCCGATGGGCGTCTACGCCGACGTCTGGCCGGTGTTCTTCCGGCGCCACGGGGCGACGCTCGCCGAAATCGGCTGGCTCTCGGGACTCTCGATCGCCTGGTCGCTCAAGGTCTTCTGGTCGCCGCTCATCGACCGCTTTGGCGAGCGGCGGCGCTGGATCGCCGCCTGCCTCGCGATGATGGCCGGCTGCCTCGCCGTGTTCGCCGGCGCCGATCGCGATGGCGTGGGGGGAGTCGCCTGGCTCGCCATCGGGCTGTTCTGCTTCGCGTCGGCGACCCAGGACATCGCGATCGACGCCTACACCATCGGACTGGTCGAGCGGGGCCGCGAAGGTCCCGCGAACTCGGTGCGCATCACGGCCTATCGCGCCGGCCTGATCGCCGCCGGCGGCATGCTGCTGCTCCCGAGCTGGATCGGCTGGTCGGGGGCGTTCCTCGCCGCGGCGCTCGCCTGCGCGCTGCTGGCTGGCGCGGTGCTCGCCTGCCCGCGCGTCGCGGTGCCGGAGGTGGCGCGGCGCGAGCTCGTCCCCGCGATGCGGCGCTGGATCCTGCGCGAGGGCGTCGTCTCGGTGGCGGCGTTCGTGTTGCTGTATCGGGTCGGCGACCGCGCGATGGGGCCGATGGTGACGCCGTTCTGGGTCGACCAGGGCTTCTCCAACGAGCAGATCGCCTTCACGAAGACGACGCTCGGTACACTCGCGACGGTCGCGGGCGCCGTGATCGGAGGCGGCGTCGTCGCGCGCATCGGAATCGGCCGCGCGCTCGGCGTGCTGGGCGTGCTCGCGATGGCGTCGAACCTCGGCTACGCCGCCGCGGCCGCCGTGGACGCGGGCTGGGCCGGCGTCACCGCCGCCTCCGTGCTCGAGTCCTTCTGCGGCGGGCTCGCGAGCGCCGCCTTCCTCTCGTACCTGATGCGGATCTGCGAGAAGGAGCACGCCGCGGTCCAGTATGCGCTCGTGACCTCGCTCTACGCGTTCGCGGGCACGCTGGTGGCCGCGCCCTCGGGCTGGATCACCGAGCACATCGGTTACACGGCCTATTTCACGCTGACGGCGGCCTTCGCGCTGCCGGCCTTCGCGTTCCTGCGCAGCGCCCAGGGCTGGATCGGACTCGCCGACGCCGCGCAGGCGGCGCTCACTCCCGCCAGTCCTCCGGAACACCGGCGAGATCCGCCTCGATCGTGAGGTCCTTCATGTGTCGCTCGCAGCGCGCCAGCTCGTCGCGCTGGCGTCGGATCTCCTGGCGCAGCGCGTAGTTGACGGGAGCGTCGCTGGGCTCGGCCTTCGACGCGCCAGGCATTCCCATCTGCCAGGCCTCGTTGTCCGTAGCCGCTTCGCCGAGCTTGCTTTGCGCCGTCTCGAGCGCTTTCTGTGCGGCGTCGCGCTCCACACGCGCCGAGCTGAAGCGCGCACGCCACTCGCCCTTCGTGGCGCCGCCGAGGCGTTCGCTCGCAGCCTGGCTGGCCGGTGGCAGCTTGAGCAGGCGATCGAGATCGACCGGGGCGGGCGCCGGTGCAGGCGCGGGTGCGGGCGCCGGCGCGGGCGGCTGCGCAGCGGGCTCCTCGCCGCCGGCGGAGGCTGCAAGGCCGAGGGCGAGGGCGAGCAGGGCCATGCCCCCTCCCCAGCGGCCGCGGCGATTCCAATGGGGCTGCAAAGTCGATCGCCTCCCGGGATTCCCGGCTGCCATCGCGCCTGGCGAAGCGGAACCGGCAGTGTAGCCAAGCGGGCGCGCGGTCCAGAATCGCAATCCCCGGAAATGGAAGGTCAAGGCACCACCCGAATGGCCGATACGCCAGGCGGAGTCCTCGCAGGGATCGGGGGCCTGCAACTCGCGGAGAGTGTGGATCGATGGAACGCGAGAAACTGTACCGCCTGCTGCGGCTCGGCATCGAGAAGGGCGCGTCGGACATCCACTTCCAGGTGGGTTACCTGCCCTTGTATCGATTCCACGGCGAGCTCGTCGAGCTGCGCTACAAGGTGCTCACCGCCAAAGACACCGAAGCCATCGCGAAGATGCTGATGGAATCGGATCCGCATCTCGCCGAGATGGACTTCAACGAGATCGATCTCGCCTTCGAGCTTCCCGGCGAGGGACGCTTCCGCGTCAACATCTCGCGCCAGCGCCGCTTCTACAACATCGTGCTGCGCGTGATCCCGCTCCAGATCCGCACGTTCGACGAGCTGAACCTTCCGGGCGTGCTGCGCGATCTCGCGCTGCTCCAGCGTGGCTACGTGCTCGTGACGGGCGCCACCGGCATGGGCAAGTCGACGACGCTCGCGACGATGATCGAAGAGGTGAATCGGGTCCGGAAGGCGAAGATCGTGACGATCGAGGACCCGATCGAGTTCGTGTTCACCCACGACAAGAGCATCATCACGCAGCGCGAGATCGGAACCGACACGGCCTCCTTCCCGGACGCGCTGCGCGGCGCGCTGCGCCAGGACCCGGACGTGATCATGGTCGGCGAGATGCGCGATCTCGCGACCGTCGATACCTCGCTCAAGGCCGCCGAGACCGGACACGTGGTGTTCTCCTCGATCCACACGTCGGACGTGGCGTCGACGATCAACCGCCTGGTGTCGTTCTTCCCGTCCGAGGAGCAGCTGCAGGTGCGCGCTCGCCTCGCGGAGAACCTGCAGGCGGTCGTCTCGCTGCGCCTGCTGCCGAACAAGAAGCAGACCGGACGCGTTCCCGCCGTCGAGATCATGCGCAATACGCGCAGCATCCAGGAATGCATCAAGGATCCTGCCAAGACCAGCGAGATCAACGAATACATCACGCGCGGCGAGCGGATGCAGACGTTCGATCAGCATCTGCTCGATCTGCTGCGCGCGAACAAGATCTCGGTCGAAACGGCGCTCTCCGCGGCATCCAATCCGGCCGACTTCCGGACCAAGCTGGCTCTCGAGGGCAGCGATCTCGAATCGCCGGCCAGCGAAGAGCGCGCCGCGGGACCCTTCGAGATCGAATCGGACGAGCGCTTCTAGTCTCGGAGGTTCGACCCAGTGGCCGCCCACACCGCAGGCCCGAGCGCAGGGCCGATTTCTGCCGGCGCGCAAGCGCAGCGGACCCAGACACTCGCCACCGCGCTGCGTGCGGCGGCGGCGTGGGCCGCCGAGCAGGTGGGTGGCGGCATCTGTCTGGTCTTCGCGGCCGCTCCGGGCGACGCCTCGACCGATGGCGCCGCGCGCCTGCGCGCTGCGGCCGGCTTCACGTCGGCCCAGGCGGCACGCGACGCCGCGCAGGCCGTGCTACCCGAGGTGCGTCAGACGCTGCGCGGCAGCGCCCCGCGCCGGGTCGATTCGCCCGCTTCGCTCGCCGACCGCGCCAAGGCGGGCCTGCTGCTGCTGCCGCTGGCCTTCGAGGAGAGCGTGCACGGCGTCCTGGTGGTGGGCTCCGCGAGGCAGCTCGAACCCGGTAGCAGCGAGATGCTCACCAGCCTCTCGGCGCAGCTCGCGGTGCGGCTCGACCACGCGCGTCTCGTCGAAGAGCTCGCGCGCCTGCGCAGCACCACGGCGGAGCAGGCCGATCCCGCCAAGGGCGAGGAGCTGCTCAAGCTCTCCGAGGCGCTCTTCGCGCAGGACATCGAGCTGCTGCGCAACAACGAGAAGCTCGGAAAGATCGAGAAGCTCAAGAACGATTTCATCGAGAAGATGTCGCGCGAGCTGCGCACGCCGCTCAACAGCATCATCGAAGCGATCATCGGGGTGCTCACGGGCGAGAACGATTCGCTCTCCGAAGCCGCGAAGGCGAGCCTGCGCCAGGCGCTGGACGACGGCACCGCGTTCCTGCGCACGCTCCAGAACATCCTCGACCTCTGGCGCATCAAGCAGCGGGAGCTGCCCGTCGAGATCCAGGACATGAACTTCCCGGAGATGGTCGACGAGGCGATCTTCAGCGTGCAGGACGCGATCGGGAAGAAGCCGCTCAGCCTGACCCAGCGCTTCCAACAGCCGTTTCCGAAGATCCGGACGGATCTCGCGAAGCTCGGTCAGATCCTCTTCCTGCTGCTCGACAATGCGGTGCGCTTCACGCCCAGCGGCGAGATCGAAATTGCCGCGAAGATCGAGGACGGCCAGCTGCTGTGCAGCGTGAAGGACACGGGCATCGGAATCTGCCCGGACGATCAGCAATTCATCTTCGACGAGTTCTACCAGGTGGACGACAGCGCCGCGCAACACTCGCGCGGCGCCGGCCTCGGGCTCACGCTGGTGCGCGATCTGATCACACTGCTCGAAGGCGAGGTTTCCGTCGCGAGCGAAGTCGGGGTCGGAACCCGCGTCAGCTTCCGGATCCCGGTCCAGATCTCCGCCTGAAGCCACTGCCCGGGATCCCAGGCAAGGCGCGCCGCTCAGCTCGAGGCGCTCTCCTCGGCCGGATAGTCGGGCTTCACGTAGCCCGCCGCGATCTCCCGCAGCGCCAGCACGACCTCTTTGTTGTCCTCGGCCTGGACGAGGGACTTGGCGCCCTTCTTGAGCTGCTTGGTCCGGATCGCTGCCATCTGGACCAGGTGGAAGCGGTTGGGGACCAGCGCCGTGCAGTCCTCGATCGTGATGCGAGCCATGCGGGAGCCTCGGCGCGCCAGACGGGCGCGAGCGGGGGGGAGCGTAGCGGGCCTGCAAACGAAGGAAACCCCGGCCGGCAGGCGCCGGCCGGGGTCTCGTGACCTTCCGCAAAGAAGGTCGATCCGACGAACCGGATCCTGGCTAGGCCATCTTCTTCTTGCGGCGGCGGCGAGCCTTCTTGCGCGTCGCCTTCTTGGCCGTCGCCTTCTTCCGTCGAGCCTTCTTGCGCGTCGCCTTCTTGGCGCCGCCAGCGGCCTTCTTCCTTCTTCGTCGAGCTGCCATCTTGGGTTTCCCCCCCTTATCGTGAACTCGAGCACCACGTCATCGCGCTTCCAGATTCGAGCAGTGCAAGGATCGAACTACCGAACACATGCACTTGCACGACCGTGTTGCTGACGCCCCTATCGGAGTCTGGAAGACGCAACTTGAAGGCAATCTGCCTTCTTTCCATCACATTCCGCGGCGCTAGAGCCACTCTTGCAGCTGACCGTAACACCACGGTTTCGCCGCCGTCAAGACACAAACTCAAAAAAAACGCGGTGATGGCCATCTGAATTGCGGCCGCGTGGACGTTTTTCGTTCGAACGAATCGCAGCGAGCGCGGCGCCAGGCGCGCGTGTACACGCGAAAGCGGCTCACGTGTTCACATGGAACCGTTCGAAGTCAAAGCGATTTCTGGATGGGAGCGAGCGGCGCTCAGCGCTTGCGCTTGTGACGTGCGCGCTTGAGCAGCTTGCGCTTCTTGTGCTTGCGCATCTTCTTGCGCCGCTTCTTGATCACGCTGCCCACGGAGCAACCTCGCGTACCAATGACTCGAAAACGCGGTGACGAATAACGGGCGCTGCGCCGTAAGTCAACTCAGGCGCGAAATCCCTCGAGTCCCACCTCTTCGTCCTGCTCGTCCCGGCGCAGCAGCCGACCGAACCAGCGATTGAGCACGTGGCGCCGGCGCAAGAATGCGAGCACCGGACGGCGCCTCAAGCCGAGTCGTCCCAGCGCTTCGCGGATCGGCGCACTCGACGGATCGATCATCAGCCCGCGGCGCAGATAACGAATGGCCTCCGCCTTGAAGCCGAACACGAGATGAACGCGCGCCAGGTTGTGATAGAGGACGGGATTGAAGAACTCCTCCTTCGCAGCCGCGCGACACAGCTCGAGCGCGCGATCGAAGCGGCTCTCCTCGAGCCCGATGCACAGCCCATAGAAGGATCGATACCGCGCACTCGCGGGATCGAGGCGATAGGCGGCGCGAAAGTGTTCGAGCGCCGCGGCGTTCTGTCCGGCCGCGAGCTCGGCCTCGCCGCGCCGGAAGTGCTCTTCGGCCGAAAAATGAGCATCCATGCAAACTCTCCCCCGAGCCAAGGTTGCGGCGACCGCCCACAGCGGCGCCTGCCCCGCTCTAAGGCAAGGGACGTGCCGAGCATCACAATGTGCAGGCAGGGGACCCAAGTGCGCGATCGCTCGTGGCTCGCGCCTGCCGATCGCGCGACCTGCACAGCCGCTGCCGGCGCATGGAGCGCGAATCCGTAACCGCGGGTTTCGAGAGCGTTCCCTCAGGCGCGTCGGAGCACCGAGCGAGCGAGCATAGCGGGCGCCAGCCCGCGCGCAGCGAGCCGCAGGCGAGCGAAGTCGGCTGACTAGCGATCGAGCAGCGCCAGACGCTCGCTGGCGGCGAACTCCCGGCGCTGCGCTTCCCAATCGTCGCGTGTGAAGGGCCGGAAGCTCGTGTCGCCGCGGCGGCGCCAGTAGATCTCGGCGTCGGGCAAGCGGCTGCGGTTGAAGTGAGCCTGCTTCAGGTTCCGCACCAGCACCTTCTGCGTCTGGGTGTATTCGAACTCGTCCACGACGCGCACGAAATCGGGGAACCACTTGCGGTCCATGCCGCCGCTCGTCACCTGCTGATCGCAGAACTCGAAGAACCCCTGCGGATCGAATCGCACGCCCGGACGCAGCTTCAGCGCGGCCATCACGAGCTCGTCGGAGACGTGGCAGGGAACGCCATACGCGGCCGCGAGCGTCACGTCTGCGTGCTCCTGGAGCAAGCGCGCCACCTGCGCAGCCGAGAAGTTCTCCCCGTCCTTGCGGATCCAGTCGTCCGTGCGCCCGTCGAAATAGAGAAAGCGCTGGCCCCCTCTTGCGAGGATGTGTCCGAGATCGCCCGAGTGGTAGACGGAGTCGCGGTACTTCGCCGAGTTGGCCTCCGGGTTCGCGAAGTAGCCCTGGAACAGCGCCGTATCGCCCGCCACGCGGCAGATCTCGCCCACCGCCTCGGCGTAGTTGAGGATCTTGCCATCCGCGCCGAGCTGCGCGGGCGGACACTCGGCGCCGCGCTCGTTCAGGATCTTCACGTTCGGATCCGTGATCTCGCCGACGCTGCCGCGCGGATCCGTCTTCCTGCGGAACGTGCTGATCGCCGCCTCGGTCGAGCCGTAGAGCTCGAGCATGTCCTCGAGCCCGAGCCACCGCACGAAGCGGTCGATGTCGGGAGGGGCGGCGCCGTTGCCCAGGGCGTAGCGCAGCCGATTGCGCGGATCCCCGGCGATCTCGCGCAGGATCCGCGCTTCGTCGCCGCCGTACTCCTTCTCGATCGCGCCCAGGATGTAGTGGACGGGCTCTCCCACGTAGTTCCAATAGCTGACGCCGTAGCGGAGCACGTCGGGAACGAAGCTGCTCGCGCTGAAACGATCGCGCATCGAGAGCGTCCCGCCGACGTGGAACGCGGGCTGGAAGCCGAGGAACATCGCATTCGAATGGAACAGCGGCATGCACGCGTAACCGACGTCGTCGGGCCCGAGCGAGAGCGTGCGCGAAACGGTCAGACCGATCACGAGCAGCTTGAAGTGATTGTTGTTGATGCCCTTGGGCAGACCGGTGGTTCCCGAGGTGTAGATCACCATCAGGTTTCTGTCGGGCGTCACCGTGACGGACGGTGTGTCGAGCGATTCTCCGGGCTTTGCCACCTCGACGCCGATGCACTCCTCCAGATCGGCCGCGCCGAGCGACGTTCCGGCCGGCTCTCGCAGCACGAGCACGTTCTCCGGGGCGACGTGCACGAGCTTCGCCCGGATGCGCTCGACCTCGGGAAGCAGACGCTCGCCCACCACCAGGATGCGGGCGCCAGACTGGTTGATCACGCCGGCCAGGACTTCGCCGCGCAGACCCGTGTTCACGCCAAAGAGCGTGAGCCCCGCAAAGCCGCAGCCCGCGTAGAGCGCGAGCAGCTGCGGCTGGTTGTCGAGCAGCATCGCCACGTGTCCCAGCCGCGTGGCGTCGATCGGCCCGAGCCGGCGCAGCAGGAAGTGCGCGTAGCGAACCGCCTCGTCGCGAAACTGCCGGTAGCTCCACGCCACGTCGCCCGAGCGGATCGCAATCCGCTCGGCGAGCTCGGGATGCACGGCGCGGGCGTCGAGCTGTGCGCCGAGCGTGAAGGGGGCGTCGATCGGGGGGACGGGCGTCACGGAGCCTCCTGGGCCTGCGCGGATCGACCGGGGATTTTACCAGAGGGGAAGGAAGACCCGGAGCTCCCCGCGACCTGGAGCGGGGAGCCCCGGGGAACCCAGGGCCGGTGCAAGGAGCCCGGCTAGTGCTCGATGATCTCGAGGATGTAGCGCTTCTTCTCTTTGCCGCTGGTGGCGGCCATGATGGTGCGGATCGCGGAGGCATGAGCGCCCCCCTTTCCGATCACCTTCCCGAGATCCTCTTTGGCAACGCGCAGCTCGAGGACATGCGCATGCTCACCAATCACTTCCTTGATCTCGATCTCGTCCGGCTTGTCCACCAGAGACTGGACGATTGCGAGGATCAGCGGCTTCATTCGCTCCTCCATTGCCGCCGCGGCGGGTCCATTCGCAGGCCAGCGTTCGCCGCCTCAGCGGCACCACTTCATCGACAATCGACACTAGTGTACGCCTGCAAGCAGGATTCGATGAAACAAACCCGTTCTGCTGATGAAATTGCTGGGACCGGAGCGGCCGCCCGCTGTGAAATACCCCCTCCCCACCTCCGGCATCGCGGCGGGGGGAGACGGCCTGGAGACGCGGCCCCGAGACCTTCCGCGCCAGGGGGCGAGCGGTCGGCGGACGCGGCGCGCCCTGTGTCCCGAGCGGGCTAGTAGTGGACGTTGAGCTCGACCAGCAGCCGATTCTGCTGCATGTCGTCGACCTTGTAGTCGCCCTGGTTGTCCCAGAATCGGTAGGAAATCCGGAGCTGGGTGTGGCGCGTCAGCTGGCGGCGCACCTGAATCTGGGCCCCGCCGAAGAGATTCGAACCCGAGCCCAGGGAGTTGCTGTCGTAGCGGGTAAGGAAGACATTCACTCCCGCCGCGGTGCGCCCGTCCTCGAAGCGCTTCTCGACGCCGATGTTGCCGGTGGTCTCGAGCGCCGAGTTGCCCATCAGATCCGCGGACGTCAGATGGTTCACCCCGATGTTCCAGGTCCAATCGTACGGGAGCCGGTAGCGCAGGCTCGCCCGGCCCACGATGCGCGGCTGGGTTCCGAGCGAATCGAAGCGGATCTGGCCGTAGCCGCCCGCGAGGTCGATCTCCGCATTGCGGAAGCGCTGCGAGTGCAGACCCACGAGCAGCGAGTAGTCGAGATTGTCCGAGCGCGAGGAGTCATCGAAGGTGCGGTAGCCGGTCTCGGCGCGTACGTAGGCCGCCGTGCGCGTCCCGAGCGGCTCCCGATACTCGGCGTAGCCGATGCCGCCCCAGTAGTCGCCGTGGAAGTTGTCGTCGAGGATCATGCTCCCGCCGCTGCCCGGAACGTCCTCGCTGAAGTTGTCCGAGAAGAACCGGGTGCCGCGCGCGCCGAAGGTGATTTCGCGCTCGCCGGGCAGAGCCCGCCAGTAGCGCAGCTCCGTGTCGGTGCGGTTCGTCTGCACCATGTTGTTGCCCTGATCCGGCGGCAGGCCGAGCTCGACGGGGGCGGGCACGAAGGCGTTCGAGACCCGGAGCGTGAGGCCGGGCAGCAGACCCACCTGGGCGTGGCCGCTCATGCGCCAGAAATCGTCCGCGAGCTTCGAGTAGTAGTCGCCATAGCGCCGCACGTCGGCGCCCAGATCGGCGCCGAGATCGAGGACCTCGGTCCGGTAGCCGAGCTCGACGCGCGGCTGCACCCAGACGCCGAAGCTCGACTTCTTGTTCGAGTCGGTGAGGAACAGATCGTCGTCGACGACGGCCGCGACGTTCACCGAGGGGCTGAACGAGAACTCGGCCGGCTTGCCCTCGGCGGCGGCCTGCCGCGCCGGAAGTCCGAGCGCGAGCGCGGCAGCGAGCGTCAGGATCGGCAGGGCGCGGCCGGCTCGTCGCATGGCGCTCACAGCTCGGAGGGCAGGAGCGGCGAGAGCGGCCGCTCGGTCGAGGTCACTTCGGGAGTCGGATCGACGAGCACGATCGAGCGATCGCTCGGGGCGCCCTCGATGCGCTGCTGGAAGCCGTTCGCGAGCTCGACGAAGACGCTGCTCGACAGGCTCGCGAGCGCGTCGCCGCGCGGGACGAGCGCTTCCGCAGCGCTGCCGTGGATTCCGAGCTCGCGCAGCACCGCCAGGTAGTCGACGTCTCGAGAGCGACGCGGCGTCGCGCGCAGCAGATCGACGCCCGCGTGGCGCGGGATGCGCGCGCGCAGCTCGTGCTCGCCCGCGTCGAGCGGCAGCGTGAGCACGTGCTCCCAGGCGAAGACGTTGCGTCCGCCGCTCGGCAACACGCTCGCGCGATAGCGAGCATCGACCGACCACAGCTGGGGCGAATCACCCAGGATGCGCGCGTCGATCGTCACGACGGCGGGCTCGGCGAGGCGCATGCGATAGACCAGCTCGACCGGCCCCTGCGAAGCCGTCGCCCAGATGTTCTGGGACGCCGCGACCTTGACACGCCGGTCGGTGCGTCCGCCGCCGGCGGAAACCGACTCGTAGGCCTCGCCTTCGATCTCGATCGGATCCCCGGCCGGGGGCAGGCGCCGTTCGAAGCCGAAGGCCCGCACCAGCGTGCGCGCCTTGGCTCCGTACGTCAGCGGCCGCTTCGCGTGCCAGCCGTCGGCGGGCGCGATGCAGATGGAACGCACGGCCGTCAGCGAGACCCGCTCGGCGCGGGCCTCCGGACCGAAGTAGCCGCTGATCTCGTGCGGTCCCTCACGCAGCGGGATCGTGGCAGCGGCCCAGGTGACACCGAGCTCCGTCGGGTCGAGATGGCCGACGGGCTGCTGGTCGATCACCCAGCGCTGCCGGCCCGCGCCCTCGACGCTGAACGAGTAGAGCGCCGTCGCCGGCACCGACAGCACGACGCGCGCGGGCTCGCCCGGGCGCCGCGCCGGCTGCACCTCGGCGCTCGCCTCGAAGAGCGGCCCGACCGGAGCGCTGCGCCCACCCGAGCCCACCTCGCGCTCCAGCTGCTCGGCGCACAGCAGGGAGAAATAGTCCGCCGGGACGGCTGCGTCGGGCAGTGCGCCATCGAGCGCGAGCGCGTCGACGAGATCCGACGCCCACTCCTCTTCGGGCACCACGCGCTCGCTCGCCACCGGCGCGTCATTGGTGGGCGCCGCGGGCAGACCCGAATCGTCGGCGCGTGCGCCCGGCGCCGCGAACGCGAGCCACGCCGCCGCGGCGAGCAGCCGCGAGCGAGCCCGTGCGTGTCCTGCCGTCCGCCCTCTCACCACCCGCCAACCCCTCGATGCCGCTCGGGAATATTCCGTGGGAGCGGGAAGTTCATCGGGCCCCGCGGCGCATTTCTTTACCGGCGTGGGGCCTCTCGGGAGGGCATGCGCGGGACACCCGCGGCGCGCGGTCGCGGAGCCGCGCAACACTGCGGTGTTGCCTGCGCTGTTGCATGCGCAACTCGTGCGCAGGCCATGTGCAGGCGAGCCACGCGGCCGCGCAGCGGCGCCGCAAGGCCCGCGCAGCGCGATCGCAGGCGGCCGGCACGCGCCGCGCAGCCAGGCCCGTCAGCGGGGGGTGAGACTCACGATCTGCCAGGGCCGCAAGGCGAGCGTTGCGCTCGCGCCCTCACCCGCGACGAAGCCGGCGAGCGCCGTCGCGCGTCCCGTCAGATCGACGGGCTCGAGCCGCTGCGCGCCCGGACCGTGCCAGCGCAGCGCGACGCTGCGCGCCGCATCCGACGCATTATAGAGTCGCAGCAGCGGCGAGCTCTCGGCGCGCGGCTCGATCGCGGAAACCACGACCGCCGGATCGTCGATTTCGAGCAGGCGCGCGCCATCGCGCAGCGGCGCCTGGGAAGCGCCGTCCGCCGTGAACAGCCACGGCGGTGCGGCGAAGCGGTGGGCGTCGGCGGCGCGCTGCGCATCGCCTTGCGCGTGGAGCCAGCAGCCGAGCTCGACGCGGTGCGGGCCCGGAACCTGGGCGCCCGGGGTCTCGAGCGCAGGGCCCGCGTGCATCGGACGCAACGCGAGATCGCCCCGCGATAGCCAGCCGACGGCGCGCAGCAGCGTCAGGGCCAGAGAAGTCGACCCGTCGCTCTCGGGCAGCGCTTCGACCTCCGCGCAGCCGCGGTTCGCGACCGTGAGCGCCTGCCGGCCGTCCGACAGCGTGGCGAAGCTGCGTTGGGGGCTGGCGCCGATCGGAAACTCCGCGGGCTGCTCGCTGCCAAAAGCGAGCCGCCCGGGCGCGATCGGGCGCTGCGCGATCTCGAACGCCGATTCCACCTCGCAATGCGCCGCCGTGAACGGGGCGCGCACGTGAACGCGCAGCCGGTGATCCCGCACCGTGTTGTCGACGTCGATCTCCACCGCCACGCGCGCGAGCCCGCGCGAGAGCCGCAGCCGCAAGCGCACCGGCAGCCAGAGCTTCCGGCTCGCGCGCGCATCCCGGCCCGCGGCGAGCCCTGCCGGCACGCCGATAGCGGGCGGCGATCACGAGCGAGAGCTCCGCCTCCGAGACCGGACCGAGCTCCACGAGCGCGCGCGCCGGCCGCTCGACGCGCTCGCCGCGCGGCACCGGATCGAAGTTGTACTCGTCGCCGCGGTCGCCCTCGCTCACGACGCGCAGGGCGTCCTCGACCACGCTGCCGCTGCGACGATCGATCCAGCGCACGCGGCCGTCCGCCTGCGCCTCGATGCGCACGAGCTCGTTCTCGATCGCCGCACCGCCAGCGGGCAGGCGCTCCGCGCGCAACGCGGGCTCGGCGCGCGCCGCCCCCCGCGCGATGCGGTAGACGCGCAAGCCGCAGCCTGGCAGCCGATCGACGAAGCGCAGACGCCAGCGCGGCAGCTTCAGCGCGCGAAACGTGACGGGCGCATCGGCTTGCGCCGCGAGCCACGCGGAGAGCTCGGCCTTCGTCGCATCGAGATCGAAGTCCGCGGGCTTCTC
This sequence comes from uncultured delta proteobacterium, assembly GCA_963785985.1. Lineage (GTDB taxonomy): Bacteria > Myxococcota_A > UBA9160 > UBA9160 > SMWR01 > DATBRV01. Next base: position 647,003 of record CAWAXD010000012.1, read on the forward strand.
GCCGCCGAGCACGACATCGACGCGGCGCCCGCGCGCGCCTCCGCCCCAGCGCAGCGCGCACACGAACAAGCCCATGAACTCGGGCGGCACCCCGCGCGCGAGCACGGCCACGCCGCTCGCCGCCAGCGTGTAGCTCGCCGCGACCTCGCCCGGCACGGCGAGCTCCGCGACCGCAGGCAGGCGCCGGCCGCTCGCGTCGCGCACGTGCAGCCGCGGATGGCGGGCGCCCCCGAGATCGATCTCGACCTCCCCTTCCACCTCGGCCAGCCCGGACGCGTGCGGATTCCAGACGGCGATGGCGCTGCCAGCGCCCCGCCCGAAGCCCGCCTCGGGGGCCGCCACACAGCGCCCGAGCGCGCCCGCCACCCGCCGCAGATGGGCCTGCGCGATGTCGGATGCGCGGGCGAAGCGCGCGTCCATCTGCTGGTGCACGGCGTCGATCGAGCAGCCGCAGATCGAATCGTGGGGGTGGTTCTCGAGCACCAGGCGCCAGGCCAGCTCGAGGAAGGCCGGGTCGGCCTCGCCGCCGAGCGCGGCGAGCCAGGCCGCGAGCGGCTCGAGGTAGCGCGTGAGCAGGCGATCGTTCAGGAAGTCGGCGCGCTTCTGCGGCATGCGCGCCGACGCGCAGCCCTCGAGCAGCGGCGAGCGCAGCCCCGAGCGCAGCTCTCCGCGGTGCAGCGGGAGGGTCCCGCTGGCCTCGCGCCGCGCTCGCGCGAGAAACCCGGGCAGCGTCCCGATCTCCGCATGCGTGCCCGGCAGCTTCGCGACCGCTGCCGCGAGCGCAGCCGGCAGCCCCGGCTGCGGAGCGACGTGGTCGCTCCCGTTCATGAGCAGCAGGCTCGGGATGCGCGAGCGCGCCGCCAGGCGATCGCCTTCCGCGCGCAGCCGACCCGCGAGTGCGTCGGGATCGAGCGGGAGATGGACGGCGTTGCCGTAGCCGTGCATCAGATACGCCGTGAAGACGCGCGTGCCGTCGGGCGCCTCCCACTCGAAGAGCGATTCGTCGATCTCCGCCGGAACGCCGCGCCAGAGCGCCGCCGATTCGCAGCCGAAGCCCGCGAGCAGCTGCGGGAGCTGTCCGACGTGGCCGAACTGATCGGGCACGTAGCCGACGCGCATCACCGCGCCGAGCTCGCGCGCATCGGCGAGCCCGCGGCGCAGATTCCGGACCAACGCCTCGCCCGATACGAGCCACTCGTCGGGCAGCACGAACCACGGGCCGACCAGCAGGCGGCCTTCGCGCACGAGCTTCGCGATGCGCTCCCGCGCGCCCGGCCGCACCTCCAGATAGTCCGACAGCACGATCGTCTGGCCATCGAGCGTGAAGTGGCGGAAGGCCGGATCGCGCTCGAGCAGGTCGAGGACGCCGTCGAGCAGGCCCACGAGCCGGTACCGGAACGTCTCGTGCGTGAGGTACCACTCGCGGTCCCAGTGCGTGTGCGCGACCACGACGAGATGGCGATCCGGCACGGCGGCGCTCCTCGAACTGCGGATGCTACCAGAGCGCGCTGCGGGATAGCGGCTGGCGCGGATCTGGGGTAGACCCGCCCCGCAATGGCGAACCAGGAAGTCACGGCGCGCATCCTGCGGCGTCTGCTCGCGAGCGGCGCGACGGGCCGCGCGGAAAAGCTGCTCGCCCGCATGCAGCCCGCCGACGTCGCGCCCCTGCTCTCGAGCCTCACTCCGGACGAGGTGCGCACGGTGATCGAGCTGCTCTTCCGGCAGCGGCGCGCCGCCAGCGTCGTGCGCGAGCTGCCCGCCGAGCTGCTGCCGCTGATCACCGACGCGCTCGCCGACCAGCGTCTGGCCGACGTGATCGGGCGCATGGAGATCGACGACATGCTCGAGCTGGTCGCCGGCATCCCGCAGGAGCGGCGCGCGGAGGTCGTCGCGCACCTGCCGACCGCGAAGCAGGCGGAGCTCGAGCAGGCGGAACGCCACCCGCCGTCGAGCGCCGGCCGCGTGATGACGACGCACTTCGTCGCGCTGGGCGAGAAGCTGACCGCGCAGCAGGCGATCGAGCAGATCCGCGCGGCGGGCGACGAGACCGGCTCGATCTTCTACCTCTACGTGGTCGACGACGAAGGGCGCCTGCGCGGCGTGATCCCGCTGCGCCGCCTCGTCTCGGCGCCGCCCGACCGCAACGTGTCGGAGCTGATGATCGCGAACCCCGTGAGTGTCTCCGCCGACGCCGATCAGGAGCAGGCCGCGCAGCTCGTCGCGCGCTACGACCTGCTCGCGATCCCCGTGACCGATGCGCAAGGCCGCATGCTCGGCGTGATCACCGTCGACGACGTGATCGACGTGATCCGCGAGGAGGCCACCGAGGACATGTACCTGCTCGCCGGCCTCTCGGAGGAAGACCGCGTCTTCACGCCGGCGCTGCTGTCCGTTCGCAAGCGGCTGCCCTGGATGCTCGCGAACCTCGCCACCTGCTTTCTCGCGGCGTGGGTCGTCGGCTGGTTCGAGCACGCGCTCGCGAAGGTGGTGGCGCTCGCGGTGTTCATGCCCGTCGTCGCCGGCATGGGCGGCAACGGCGGCATCCAGGCCGTCACCGTGATCACCCGCGGCATCGCGCTCGGCGAGATCGAGTTCTCGACGGGCTTGCGCGCGGTCGGCAAGGAGCTCGCCGTCGGGCTGATGATCGGCGCCGTCACCGGCATCGTGAGCGCCGGCTTCGCCTGGGCCTGGCATGGAGACCCCTGGCTCGGGCTCGTGCTCGTGCTGGCGATGATGGTGACCCTTGCCGTGGCGGGCCTGGCCGGCGCGGCCGTTCCGCTGCTGCTCCAGGCGCTGAAGCTCGACCCGGCGCTCGGCGCCGGCGTGATCGTCACGACCTTCACCGACGTCTTCGGCTTCTTCTCGTTCCTCGGGATCGCGACGCTGATGCTCGACCGGCTGGCCTGAGGGTCAGGGGAAGATCCCTCGCCGCCGCTTGGCTTCGGTGATGCGGGCGATGCCGCGCATGAGGGCCGCCGTTCGCAGGTCGCAGCCCCTGGCGACGGCGACCGCCAGCACCTCGCGGAAGGCCTGCTGCATCAGCTCGATCAGGCGGTTGTTCACTTCCTGCTCCGTCCACAGGAAGTGCTGCAGGCCCTGGACCCACTCGAAGTAGGAGACCGTGACGCCGCCGGCATTGGCCAGGATGTCGGGCACCACGAAGATTCCGCGGCGCGCGAGAATGGCGTCGGCCTCGAGCGAGGTCGGGCCGTTCGCGCCTTCGACCAGCAGCCGGCAGCGGATGCGCTCCGCATTCTTCTCGGTGATCTGATTCTGGATGGCCGCCGGGATCAGGATCTCGCAGGGCAGCTCGAGCAGGTCGGCGTTCGAGACGGCCTCGGCGTCGGGGAAGCCCTCGACGAAACGGTTCTCGTGCACGAACGCATCGAGGCGTTCGAGATCGAGACCGTGCGGATTCACGACGCCGGACTTCGCGTCGGAAACCGCGATCACGTGCGCGCCGAGTGTCGCGGCGATGCGCGCCGCGGTCGCGCCGACCGCGCCGTAGCCCTGCACCACCACGCGCGCGCCCTCGAAGGCCAGGCCCAGGTGCCGGCAGGCGTCCTTCGCGCAGGAGACGACTCCGCGGCCCGTCGCTTCGCGGCGCCCGAAGGAGCCGCCGATCTCGATCGGCTTGCCGGTGACGACCCCGGGGACGCTGTGCCCCTTGTGCTGCGAGTAGGTGTCCATCATCCACGCCATCGTCTGCTCGTTGGTGCCGAGGTCCGGCGCCGGGATGTCGCGATCCGGCCCGATCACCTCGATGATCTCGGAAGTGTAGCGGCGCGTGATGCGCTGGAGCTCGGCGGGAGAGAGCGTCCCGGGATCGATGCGCACGCCGCCCTTCGCGCCGCCGAAGGGCAGACCCATGATCGCGCACTTCCACGACATCCACATCGCGAGCGCCGTCACCTCGCCGAGGTTCACGTCGCTGTCGTAGCGGATGCCTCCCTTCGTGGGGCCCATCGTGAGCAGATGCTGGACGCGATAGCCCACCACGGTCTCGACGGTCTTGTAATCGTCGCGCCGGAAGGGGAAGGAAACGATGTGCGCTCGCTGCGGGGTTCGCAGCCGCTCCCACACGTTCCAATCCAGGTTCATCTTCTCGGCGGTGCGGTCGAGCTGCGTCACCGCGAGGCGGTACATCGGGCTGTCCCACTCGCCGGTGGGAAAATCAGCCGCTGAGAACGGGTAGATCGTCGTCATGCGAGCGCCAACCGTAGCAATGCGGCACTTCACCCGCCCTCGGCCCGTGTGCGCGGCTTCAGCTCAGCTGCCTCTGGAAGAAGGCGTCGAGTGGGCGCCCCGCGAGGTCCTCGGCGATCCGCCGCAGCCGCTCGGTCGTCACCTTGCCGCCTTGCTGATACAGGATGCGGACGACGTCATCGAGGCTGCGCGCACCCGCGGAGCTCTCCTGGATCAAGGCATCGAGCGCGTGCAGCACCGTCACCGCGCGCGCGGTCGTCACGCCGCTCGAGCGATCGGTTTCGAGCACCGGCGCCTGCCGCCCGCGCGCGGCGATCTGCGCCAGCGCCTTCTCGTAGCGCCTCTTCGACAGCGTGTGCGAGCGCACGAGCAGCTCGAGCGAATAGGTCTCGGCGAGACCCTCGACGATCCAGTCGCCCCCGGGCCCCGGCGAGATGGCGAGCACGCTGTGCATCAGCTCGTGCAGGATCGGGCTGGTGGCGTCGCGGCTGATCAGCGGCAGGCTTGCGTGCACGAACACCGAGTCCGGGCCCGAGAGTCCGCCGCGCCACATCGGATCGCCCGCGCCCACGACGAGCAGGCGCTCGGGCAACCCACCCGTGATCTCGCGCAGAGTCGGCAACGTCCAGCGCAGCAGCGCCAGCAGGTCGAGACGCCGCACGTGTTGCTCGAGCGGCGCCGCCACCGCCAGCTGCACGTTCGCGACCCGCTCGCGCAGCACCCCGATGTGCCCCACCGCCATCCAGCCGACGGGACGGTCGAAGCGCCGGTGCGCATGCACGATCGGGAAGACACCGTCGGGTGAGCGCGGATACGGCGTCACCACGCGCCAACCCTGGGGCACGCGCAGCTTCAACTGCGCCCGGGATTCCCCGAAGCCCTCGCTGCGCAGCGTCACGGGCGGAACCAGGTCGTCCCCGCGAAAGATCGCCCACTTCGGCGCGAAGCGGGCGTCGTAGCTCTTCTCGTCGCGCAGATGGTTGATGCGGACGACGTAGCGCAGCGTGCCGCCCCCCTTCGGCGGGTGCCACGCGATCATGTCTCCGCCGGCTGCCGGCGCAACCTCGCCGTCGCCGCGAAACTCGCGCTGGCGCTCGGGGTCGACGTGAAAGTCGAGCACGTGCACCGCGTGCAATGGGTCGTCGATCCGGATCGCCACGTGCGCAACCCCTTCGGTCGGCACCAGGCGGACGTCGTAGCCCACATCGAAGACCTTCTCCGGCGCACCCGCCGGAGGGTCGGCGCTGCGCGCCGCGGACGCCGCGCCGAGCCAGGCGAGCCCGAGCACCAGAGCCGCGAGACGCCGCCTCACGCCACGCCCCGATCGCGGGAGATCTCGATCCCGAGCTCGATCCGCTCGCCGAGCGTCGCTTCGGCGCGCAGGCGCTCCCCCACGGCGCGCAGCCGGTGCAGCAGGCCAGCCCGGTTCGCGGCCTGGATGGCGAGCCCCGGACGCGCGTTGAGCTCGAGGATCACCGGTCCGCGCCTCGCGTCCACGACGACGTCGGCGCCGATGTAGCCGAGACCGGTCACGTCGGTGGCCGTCACGGCGATCTCGAGCACGCGGGCGAAGCTCGGCACCTCGACGCCGACCAGCGGCCGCCGCGTGTCCGGATGCTGCGTCACCGGCGCATAGTCGAGCACCGCGTGCGTGATGCGGCCGCTCGCGAGATCGACGCCGGCGCCGATCGCGCCCTGATGCAGATTCGCGCGGCCGCGCGAGCGGTGCGTCGGAAGCCGCGTCATCGACATCACGGGAACGCCGCGGTGCACGATCACCCGCACGTCCGGAACGCCGTCGCTCGCGATCTCGGCGAGTGCGGGATGCACCTCGAGCAGCTCTTCCACGAACGCGACGTCCGGCTGTCCTCCGAGCGAGTACATTCCCGAGATGATGCAGGCGGCGTGATAGCGGAGATCCTCCTCCGTCAACGGACGCCCGCCGGCGCGGCGCCAGAGCTCGCCTTCGCGGCCGCGCGCCACGAGGATCCCATTTCCCATCGCCCCGTGCGCCGGCTTGAGCACGAACTCGTCGAGCGCAGCCAGCTCGGCCACCATCCCGCGCACGTCGCCCTGGCGGCGCGCCACCGCGATCAGCGCGGGGATCGGAATCCCCGCCGCGTCGCACAGGCGCTTCGTTTCGAGCTTGTCGTCGACGAGCGGATACTTGCGCCGCGGATTCCAGCGCAGCGTGAACTCGTGATTGCGGCGGTTGATGCCGAGCACGCCTTCGCGCCGCAGCGCTCGCAGCAGTCTCACGAGGCGGCGCCGCCGGCCGGCTTCGCGAAGGCGCGGAAGCGGATCAGGTCCGAGATCCGGTAGCCGGTGTAGCCCCCGATCCAGATCAGCACGCCCATCACCACGATCACGAGCTCCGGGAAGCCGAACATCAGGTGCTCGGCGATCTCGCTGTGGAAGATCGGGTAGATGGTCACCGCGGCGACCACGGACCAGCCGGCGCGCACCAGCGCCGGACGCAGCCCCTCTTCCGCGAGCGTCACCGAGAAGCGCTCGACCAGCATCGTGAGGATCACCATCGGGAAGAGCGTGCCGACGGACAGCTCGCGCACCTCGACCTCGCGCCCGAGCAGGGCAAAGCACGTGACGGCGAGCACGACCGAGCACAAGAGCACGCCCAGCCGCGGCACGAGCAGCAGGTGCATGCGCTCGAGCACGAGCCGCCCGAGGATTCCGAGCAGCAGCACGGCCGCCACCAGCATCAATCCGGGAGCCAGCGCCACCTGGCGCAGCGCGAGCGAGATCAGCACGGGCATGAACGTACCGAAGGTCGTGATGCCGACGATGTTGCGAATCACGGCGACCACCAGCGCGCCGAGCGGCATCAGCAGCAGCACGCGCAGGGCCGACTGCGTGGCGACGGGAAGCTGATACAGCGAGACGCGCGCCAGCCACGGGTTCGCGGGGGTCATCATCGCCGCGAGCTCTTCGGGGCGCAGGCGTTCGCGCAGCGCGTTGTAGTGGTGGCCGACGGCCGCCACCGCCGTCGTTTCGAGCTCGTTCAGGGACATGGTGCGCAACGCGACGAGATTCGCAGGGCGGGTCGCGAAGAAGCCGTCGATCGGCGACATCGGAATCCACTGCCCGTCGATCCACGCCTCCACCCATTGGGTGGTGAGCGGCGACTGCCCGTCCAGCAGCTGGAGCCCGAGCACCGTGCGTGCAGGAAGCCCGATCGCGCGGAGCAGCGTCACGAGCAGGCGCGCCTTGCCCACCGCGTTGCCCTCGCGCGCCGCGAGCGTGAGCAGGGCGTCGTCGCTGGCGCTCGGCACCGACGCGATCTCGTCGGCGACGTAGCCGAACAGCGTGCGCAGCCGATCCAGCGGGTTCTCGGGTGCGCTCGGCCAGAGTTTCTCGAGAAAAGCCTTCACCTCGGGCGCGTCGCTCGGGAACTCTGGCGTCGAGCCTGCGAAGCGCTCGAGCAGCTCCTGCGATGGACTCCGCCCGATGCCGGTCGGCAGCGGCGTCGTCACCTCGGAAAGCTGCACGCGAAAGCCGTGCACCACCTCGTGCACGCCCGCGAAGCGACCGCTCCAGACTCCGATGCGGTCGCCATCCTCTTTCCGGATCGTGAAGAGCAGGCGATCGGAGACCGACCGTTCGTCGAAGACGACCTGGCCGGGCCCGGTGCTCGGAAGCGGCGCGCGCAGAGCTGCCGCGCAGCCCGGTGCCGCGCGCCGTGATCTCGAGCTCGACGCGCCACAGACCTTCGGCGTCGGTCGGCTTCAGCGGCAGCTCGAGCACGAACGCCTTCCACGCGAAGAGGCCGGCGCCGATCAGCACCAGCAACAGGCCCACGAGGGCGGCGGAACGATTCACGGCGCAGGCTTCCTGTTCCGCCGCCTATTCGGGGCGCTCGTCGACATCGAGCTGGTCCTCGGACACCGGCTCAGCGGCGCCGCTCTCGGGCTCCGCGCTTTGCGTCTCCTCGGGCTCCTCGACCAGGACCCGGTAGTCGTCGCCGCGGATGCCGATGTGAAAGGCGGCGAAGCCCGGGATCACGACCTGATTGAGCGCCATTCCGAGCACCCGGCCATCGTAGGGAGACCTGACGATCGTACGCTCGCTCGAGATCGGATCCGTCACGCTGCCGAGCTCGTCCCCCGTCTTCACGGCGTCGCCGAGCCCTACGCTCGCGAGGAGGATACCGCCGTCGTTCACACGCACCCAACGGCTGCGGTAGTAGATCTCCTGGCGCTGGCCGCGCCGCGGACCGGACGCGAGCATGCCCTTGCGCGCGAGCAGCTCGAGCACGCCGCGCACGCCCTGCTCGACCTCGGACGGCTGGAAGCGCATCGGCTCGCCCGCTTCGTAGATGATGGCCGGAATCCCGATCTCGCCGGCCGCGCGCCGCAATGTGCCGGGCTCGCCGAGCGGCGTGGACCACGACACCGATTCCGAAGGCCTTGGCCAGCTCGAAGGCGCCCGAGTCCGTCACGTCCGCGCGCACCTGCGGAACGTTCGCCCGATGAAACGAGCCAGTGTGGAAATCGACGAGCGCTTCGCAGTGGCGGATCACCTGATCGAAGAAGGAGTAGGCGATGCGCGAGGCAGCGCTGCCGTTCGCACGCCCCGGAAAGTGACGGTTGAGATCCCGGCGGTCGGGCAGATAGCGCGACGCCTGGCGGAAGCCCTGGAGGTTGACGATCGGAACGCCGATCAGCGTGCCGCGGAGCTTGGTGGCGTCGACGTCTTGCAGGACGCGACGCACCACCTCGATGCCGTTCAGCTCGTCGCCGTGGATGCCGGCGGTGAGACACAACGTCGGGCCGGGCGCGCTGCCGCGGGCGACACGCGCCGGGATCGGGACGGGCCCGCCGGCGAACGTCTCGCCCGAGACCCAGGAAACCCGCCACTTCTCGCCCGGAGCGATCTTCTCGCCGAGCAGCTCGATCGGCTGCCACGGCTCCTGCGCGCGCGCGGCGATCGCCGCCACACACAGCAGCGCAGCCAGGACGAGCCCCGGAAGCCTCGCTCGCGACAGCAACGTGATCCTGCTCTCCGCTGATCCGCGCGGACGCCGCTGCGCCGTCCGCGCCTGCGCTCAGGCGCCGGGCTTCGCGTAGGTCCGCTCCAGGTAACGGACGATGTCGGCCGACTCGAACGTCGACACGCCGGTGTTGGGATCGACGAGCCAGGGAACCATCATCTTGCCGGATCGCTCGACGAAGGCCGGCCGCTTCGGGCTGCCCTTGCCGACGTTGTGCAGCCGGTAGGGCAGCTCGAGGCTCGAGAGCGCTTCGCGCGCGATCCGGCAGAACGGCGACGCCTCGAAGCTCCAGAGCTCGAGCGGAACCTCGGGCGCGCGCGCCGGGCGGTAGCGGGAGCCGAAGCCCGGCCGCAGCGCCGAAGCCAGCCCCGCCGAGAGATTCGTGAGCGCGCCGCCCGCGAGCAGCAGGGGCGGCCGACCGGCGCCGTAGCGTTCGAACAGATACTGCGACGATGGCGTCCGACTCGTACATCTCCTTGCCCGTGTTGGGATCGACCAGATACGGAAACTGGTACTTCCCACCGCGCCGCTTGACCTCCTCGCGGAAGCGCGGGCCGCCCTTCGGACACGGCAGCACGAGCGCGTCGAGATCGAGCAGCGTGAGCGCCTCGCGCACCTTGCGGCAGAACGGGCACGCTTCGAACTCGTAGAGCTCGAGCGGCTTCTCCGGACGCGGCCCGAGCGGACCGACCTTCACGCCGACGCCGCCGCGCGCGAGGGTGGCGGCGAGCGAGGTGGCGACGTCGAGCGCACGGTTCATGGCGGGCTACCTCCAGGAGGCGGAAGTCTAGCACCCTGCGCCGCCCCCGCGGCCGCAGCGGCGCCGCGTTGCAGGAGCTGGCGTGTCGTGAAGATCGCGTCGTCGAACACGGGATCGAAGCGGATCTCGCGCAGCTCGATGCGGCTTTCCCGATTCGGCGCCGCCGGCCGCGTCAGTGTCCAGCGGTGCGGAACCGCCCGGCCCCCGACTTCGCGCACGTCGTCGAAACGCAGCGTGGCGACGAGCGCGTCCTTATCGTCGCGCCAGTCGAGGCGCTGCGGCGTCGCGCGCTCGGTTCCGACCCAGGCGATCACGCGTCCGCCCTTCGCGTCGCCGCCGGGCCGCAGCTCGAGCACGTAGGCGCGCTCGCCGCCCTGCGCCGCCGCCGTCGGGTCGACGCCCAGCAGCCGCGCGGGCGCCTGCCCCAGACCCGCCAGCGGATCGAGCAGGTCGACGAGCCGGAAGCCGCTGCCGAGCCAGGGCTCGCGCAACGCGTCGCCCGTCAGGCTCGCGATGCTGTCGTCGCGCGGCGCATAGCGCCACACGACCGGCGGCAGCTTCAGGAACGCGGTGCCCGCCTGGCCGTGCGGCGCCAGCACGCGCACGAAGCTGCGCGCGCTCCGGCGCTCGTACCAGGCGCGGAACACGACCTCGTCCTGTGTCGCCACCTCGTGCTTGTGGACGAGCAGCGCCGCCTCGTAGAAGGTCCGCTCGCCGACGATCGCCGCGGCGGCGCGGCGCGAAATTTCGCCAGCGTCGGCATCCGCCGGCGCCGGCTCGAGCACGGGCGCCTGCGCGAGCGCCACCCGGGCGACGAGCGCGGCCGCCCCGACGATCAGCAGGCGGGCGAGGTTCATTGCGCCTGGCGAGGGAGCACGCGCTCCAGGTAGCGCTTCACGTACTTGCCGAAGACGTCGGCCTCGAGATTGACGCGCTCGCCGCCGCGCAGGCTTCCGAGCGTCGTCACGGCCAGCGTGTGCGGGATCAGGGCGACGTCGAAGCCCTCGTCGCCGACGCCGACGACGGTGAGCGAGACGCCATCGATCGCGACCGATCCCTTCGCGACCAGGCTGTCGGCGAAAGCGCGGCTGCAGGCGACGAAGAGCCGCACGTCCTCGCCCCGGCGGCGCAGCTCGCGCACGCGCCCGGCCTCGTCCACGTGGCCCTGCACGATGTGGCCGTCGAGGCGCGCGTCGGCTCGCAGCGCGCGCTCGAGATTCACGCGCGAGCCCGCGCGCAGCTCGCCGAGCGCCGTGCGCTCGAGCGTCTCGCGCACGGCCTCGAAGCGCAGGCGCCCCGCTTCGGCAGCGACCACCGTCAGGCAGACGCCGTCCACCGCGATGCTGTCGCCGATGCGCGCACCCGCCGCGATCGCCGGCGCGTCGATCGCGAGCTCGCTGGTCTCGCCGCGCACGCGGACCTCGACGACGCCAGCCACCGCTTCGACGATCCCGGTGAACATCGCGGACGGATCAGGCTCGGCCGAAACGCCGGTCGATCTGGCGGAGCAGCTCGTCGCGCACCGCTTCGTAGCGGGCGGGCAGCTCGATCGGAGGGTTCGGGAACTTCGATTCGATGCCCGCGAGCGCCATCTGGTGGTACTTGACCTTCATGTCCACGAACTTGAGCCCGTGAGCCGTCGAGATCACGACCACGCGATCCTGCGGCTTGATCACGCCGCGGGCGACGAGCTTCTCCGTCGCCGCGAGCGCCACGCCGGTGTGCGGGCAGTTGAACAGGCCGGTGCGGTCGGCGCGCGCGCAGGCCTCGGCGAGCTCCGATTCGCTCGCCTGCTCGACGATCCCGTCGTAGCGCTGGATCGCGTCGATCGCCTTCTGGATCGAGACGGGGTTCCCGATCTGGATCGCGCTCGCGAGCGTCGAGCGCGCGGCGATCGGCTCGTAGACCTTGAAGCCGCGCTGGTAGGAGAGGTAGAGCGGATTCGCGGCTTCGGCCTGCGCGCAGACGATGCGCGGGCGGCGCGACACGAGCCCGAGGTCGATCAGCATGTCGATGCCCTTGGCGAGGGCCGAGACGTTGCCGAGGTTGCCGCCGGGGATCACGAGCCAGTCCGGCATCTCCCAGTCGAACTGCTCCACGATCTCGATGCCGACCGTCTTCTGGCCCTCGATGCGCAGGCTGTTCATGGAGTTCGCTAGATAGATGCCGTCCCGCTCGGCGACCTGCTTCACGATCTCCATGCAGCCGTCGAAGTCCGTGTCGAGCGCGAACACGATGGCGCCGTTCGCCACCGGCTGGATCAACTGCGCGACCGAGACCTTGCCGCGCGGCAGGAACACGATCGCCGGAATGCCGGCGGCCGCGGCGTAGGCCGCGAGCGCCGCGGAGGTGTCGCCCGTCGAGGCGCAGCCCACGGCGGGGATCGACTTCCCGCGCGCGATCATCTCCTTCACCATCGACACGAGCACCGTCATGCCGAGATCCTTGAAGGAGCCGGTGTGCGAGTTGCCGCACTGCTTGATCCAGAGCTCCGAGACGCCGAGCTCGCGGCCGTAGCGCTCCGCCCAGAACAGATTGGTGTTACCCTCGTACATCGAGACGACGTTCTCGGGATCGAGGGTGGGCAGCACCCACTCCTTCTTGCCCCACACGCCCGAGCCATAGGGCCAATCCGTCACGTGCGCGCGCTCGCGAAACAGCCGCTTCCACTCGGCCGCGGAGGTCTTGCGCAGCTCGGCCAGGTCGTGCACGACCTCGAGCAGGTGCCCGGTGCGCGACTTGTAGACGATCTCGTCGAGCGCGTAGCGCTCGGAGGGATCCTGGATGCTCTGGAACCACGCGCGGTAGATCGGCTTGGCGTCCATGCTCAGAGTTCCTCCTCGATGCGGATCAGCTTCGTGGGCGACGTGACGTCCGGAAGCCGATCGATCTTCTCGAGCGCTGCGCGCACGGCCGACTCCCGCGCGGGATGGATCTGCACCAGCACGGGAACCGATGCGCCGAGATGCCCCCTACCCTTCTGGATCACCGACTCGATGCCGATGCCGTGCTCTCCGAGAGCGCCGGCGATGTGCGCGAGCACGGCCGGGCGGTCGAGCGCGGTGAAGCGGAGATAGGCGCGCCCGGAGAGTTCGCCGAGCGGGACGAGCGCGCGCCGCCCCAGCGCCTGCGGCAGGAAGGCGAGCGGCGCCACGCGACCCGCGCTGCCGCGACGCAGCTCGCGCGCGATCTCGATCAGGTCGCCCACCACCGCGCTCGCGGTGGGCAGCTCGCCGGCCCCGGCGCCGTAGTAGACCGTCGTCCCGACGGCGTCGCCGGTGACGGCGATCGCGTTCATCGCGCCGTCCACCTTGGCGAGCAGGCTGGTCGCCGGAATCAGCGTCGGGTGCACGCGCGCTTCGATCGGGCCGTGGACGTCGTCGCCATCGGCGCGCGCCTTGGCGATGGCGAGCAGCTTGATCCGGTAGCCGAGCTCGCGCGCCGCATCGAAATCGATCGGCTCGATGCCGCGAATGCCCTCGGTCGGGATGTCCTTGAAGGTGAGCTCGGCGCCGAACGCCATCGCGGCGAGCAGGGTGAGCTTGTGCGCCGCGTCGATGCCGTCGACGTCGGTGCTCGGGTCCGCCTCCGCGTAGCCCAGCTCCTGCGCCCGGCGCAGCACCACTTCGAACGGCTCGCTCGTGCGCTCCATCTCGCTGAGCACGTAGTTGGTGGTGCCGTTGATGATGCCGTGGACGCTGAGGATGCGGTTCGCCGCCAGGCCCTCGCGGATCGTGCGCAGGATCGGGATGCCGCCGCCCACGCTCGCCTCGAAGGCGACGTCGACGCCGCGCTCCGCCGCGGCGTCGAAGATCTCGCGCCCGTGCTGGGCGCGAGCAGCGCCTTGTTCGCGGTGACGACGGGCTTGCCGGCGCTCGATGGCGGCGAGGATCAGGCGCCGCGCGGCCCCGGTGCCCCCGATCAGCTCGACCACGATGTCGACGCCGGGATCGCGCACGAGGCCATCGGCGTCGGCGTCGAAACTGATGCTGGCGCAGATCCACCCCGCGGTCGCGCGCGAGATCGAGGTCCGCGATCCGCACCAGGCGCAGCGGGACGCCGAGCCGCCGCTCGATCACCGACGCGTTTCGCGCGAGCACCTTCGCCACGCCGGTGCCGATCGTCCCGAAGCCGAGCAGCCCGACGCGAATCGCGGCCGGCGCGCTCACGGCGCGCCTGCGTCGCGCAGATAGCGGCGGATGCCGCGCACGGCCTGGCGGATGCGATGGCGGTTCTCGACCAGCGCGAAGCGCACGAAGCCCTCCCCGTTGGCGCCGAACCCCACGCCCGGCGAGACCGCGACCTTGGCTTCGGTGAGCAGCCGCTTCGAGAACTCGAGCGAGCCGAGGCTCTTGAAGGGCTCCGGAATCGGCGCCCAGACGAACATGGTGCCGAGCGGCTTCTCGATCTTCCAGGCGCCCTCGCCCGGGTGCCCGAGGCCGTCGATCAGCGTGTCGCGGCGCAGCCGGTACTCTTCGCAATTCTCGTGCACGACGTCCTGCGGGCCGCGCAACGCCACGATGCTGCCGATCTGGATGGCCTGGGGCATGCCGTAATCGAGGTAGCTCTTGATCCGCCCCAGCGCGTGGATCATCTCGCGATTGCCGCACGCGAACCCCACGCGCCAGCCGGCCATCGAATGGCTCTTCGAAAGCGAGGTGAACTCGATCGCGAGATCCTTGGCGCCGGGGACCTCGAGGATGCTCGGCGCCTTGTAGCCGTCGAAGCAGATCTCGGCGTACGCGAAGTCGTGCAGGACCATCAGGTCGTTCGCGCGCGCGAAGGCGACGATCCGCTCGAGGAAGGCGAGATCCACCACGTGCGTGCTCGGGTTGGCCGGGAACGACACGATCAGCATCTTCGGCTTGGGCCAGGTGCGCTGGATCGCCTGCTCGAGATTCTCGATGAAGTCCCCGTCGACGTCGAGCGGCACGTGGCGCAGGTCGCCGCCGGCGATGATCACCGAGTACTGATGGATCGGGTAGGCCGGATCCGGACACAGCACCACGTCGCCCGGCCCGATCGTCATCAGCACGAAGTGGGACAGACCCTCCTTCGCGCCGATCACCGCGATCGCTTCCGTCTCCGGATCGAGCTCGACGCCATGCCGACGCTGGTACCACTCGCAGATCGCCGCGCGCAGGTTGGGGATGCCGCGCGACGCGGAGTAGCGGTGGTTCCTCGGGCTGCGCGCCGCCTCGCAGATCTTCTCGATCACGTGGTCGGGCGTCGCCATGTCGGGATTGCCCATGCCGAGATCGACGATGTCGTCGCCCGCGCGCCGCGCGGACTTCATCATGTTGATCACCTCGGCGAGCACGTAGGGCGGCAGCCGGTTCAGCTTGTCGAAATCGTGGCGCATCTTGCCGGACATGGGCCTCAGACCTGGATCTGCGCGGCGGGCGGCCGGCGGATCGCTTCGAAGGTTGCTTGCGCGTGGTAGGACGACCGCACGAGCGGACCGCTCGCCACCTGCGCGATGCCCAGCGCGCGGCCTTCGCGCGCGAGCGCGTCGAACTCCTCGGGATGCCAGTAGCGCTCGACGGGCAGATGTTCCCGCGACGGCTGCAGGTACTGCCCGATCGTGACGAAATCGACGCCCGTCTCGCGCAGCGACGCGAGCAGCGCCACGGCTTCCTCGAACTCTTCGCCGAGCCCGACCATGAAGCCGGACTTCACGACCGCCGCCGGCCGCAGCCGCTTGGCAACGGCGAGCACGGCGCGCGAGCGCTCGAACGACGCGCCGGGTCGCACGCGGCGGTAGAGGCGCGGCACCGTCTCGACGTTGTGGTTGTAGACGTCGGGCTGCGCGTGGCAGACCGTCGCGACCGCATCGCGATCGCCCTGGAAGTCGGGCGTGAGGACTTCGACGCTCGCCTGCGGACGCAGCTCGCGGATCGCGCGGATCGTCGCCGCGAACTGCGACGCGCCTCCATCCGGCAGATCGTCGCGATTCACCGACGTGACGACCACGTGCGAGAGCTCGAGCTCGGCGGCCACGCGCGCCACGCGCGCGGGCTCGCGGGGATCCGGGCCGGCCGCCGGCAACCCGGTGGCCACGGCGCAGAAACGACACGCGCGAGTGCACACGGAGCCGAGCAGCATGAACGTGACGTGCCCCCTGGCCCAGCACTCGGCCCGGTTCGGACAGCGCGCCTCCTCGCACACGCTGTGCAGGCCCGAGCGCCGCAGCCTGCGTTCGAGCTCCCTCGTCTCTTCGGTCGGGCGGCTCGTGCTCACGCAGTGCGACGGCAGCCGGCGCGGCAGCAACGCCTGCCCGCCCGCGACACGCGCGGCCTGGCTTCGCGGAGACTCCACCGGGAACCCCCTCCGAACACGAAAAACTATTGGAGAATTGAGACCTTAGCAAGCCGCCAGGAATCAGGCACGGCGCCGCGAGAAGAGCGCATAGAACGGCAGGCCCGTCGCCAGGCAGGCGAGCCCGACCGCGCACTCGACGGGCTCGCCGATCAGCATCACGACGGCGATCGCGGCGGAGGCAAGCACGTAGAGCGCCGGCACCCACGGGTAGCCGAGTGCGTGATACGGACGCCGGCGGCCCGGCTGGCGGCGGCGCAGGGCGAAGAGCGCGAGCACGTCCGCCATCGAAGCGAGCACGATCGCGAAGGTGGTGGCGTTCAGCACCCGCGTGAAGGTCTCCAGGAACGCGATCAGCGCCGCCGCGACGAGCGCCTGCACGACGATCGCGCGGTGCGGGGTGCCGAAGCGCGCGTGCGCCCGGTCGACACCGGCGGGGAACAGGCCGTCGAGCCCCATGGCGTAGGCGATGCGGGGACCGACCAGCACGGTCGCGTTCAGCGTGCCCAGGATCGAAATCACGACGAAGCCGGCGACCAGCGACCCCGCGACCGACCCGAACAGGGCGCGCGCCGCCGCTTCGCCGGCGTTGCCCTCGAGGCGCAGCGTCTCGATCGGCAGCGCATACAGATAGACGCCGTTCACGACCATGTAGAGCAGCGTGCAGATCCCGAGCCCGAGGAACAGGGACGCCGGCACGTTGCGCTCGGGCCGCTCGATCTCGCTCGCCACGTACACCGAGGAGTTCCAGCCCAGGTACGAGAACAGGATCGGGGAGAGCGCGAGGCCGAGCGCGGACGGCGACGTGGCGCCGGCGCCGGAGAACACCGGCAGCAGATTCGCCGCATTCCCATGCCCGAGCAGCGGACCGAGCGCGGCGAAGGCGAGCAGCGCCGCGATCTTCGCGTAGCTCGTGACGTTGTTCACGCGCGCTCCCCAACGCACGCCGACGTAGTTCACGGCGCTGGCGGCGGCGGTGATCGCGACCGCGAGCGGAACCCGCGTCTCGGGGCCGAGGCCGAGAGAGCGCGCCAGCGAGTCTGCGAAGCCCACCGCGAGCGTCGCCACGGTGCCCGCGAAGATCACGAAGAAGCTGAGCCAGCCCACCAGGAAGCCAGCGAGCGGATGGAAGCCCTCGCGCAGGTACACGTAATCGCCGCCCGCGCGCGGGAACATCGCGCCGAGCTCGGCGTTCGCGAGCGCGCCCGCCAGCGAGAGCAGCCCGCCGAGCAGCCACGCGAAGAGGAACACGCCCGGGTGCGGCAGGCGATCGGCGACGGCGCCGGGCGTGAGAAAGATCCCCGAGCCCACCACCGACGCGACGATCAGCATCGTCGCATCGTTGAGCGAGAGCACCCGCCGCAGGCGGTCCCTCGGATGGCTGCCCTGCGACGATGCCTCGGACATCACGCTCCGCGCGGGGACGCGGCGGCTCTACAGGAAGGGAATCAGGAGCAGCGCGACCACGTTCATCAGCTTGAGCATCGGGTTGATGGCCGGGCCCGCCGTGTCCTTGTACGGATCGCCGACGGTGTCGCCGGTGACGGCCGCCTTGTGCGCGTCCGAGCCCTTGCCGCCGTAGGCGCCTCGTTCGATGAACTTCTTGGCGTTGTCCCAGGCGGCGCCGCCCGTCGTCATCGAGAGCGCGACGCACACGCCGGAGACGATCGATCCGATCAGCAGACCTCCGAGCGCCGGCGCGCCCATGCCCGGCGTGAAGGCCACCAGGATCGGGACCAGCACGGGAATCAGCGCCGGCATGACCATTTCACGCAAGGCGGCCTGCGTCACGATGTCGACGCAGGTGCGGTAGTCGGGCTTGCCGGTGCCTTCCATGATGCCGGGGATCTCGCGGAACTGGCGGCGCACCTCGTCGACGACGCGCCCCCCCGCCACGCTCACCGCGTTCATCGCGAAGGAGGCGAAGATGAAGGGCACCATCGCGCCGATGAAGAGCCCGAGCAGCACGGGCGTGTGCGAGAGGTCGAAGCTCACGCTGAGGCCGCCGAGGCGCTTCAGGTCCTCGATGAAGGTCGCGAACAGCACCACGGCCGCGAGCCCGGCCGAGGCGATCGCGTAGCCCTTCGTCACCGCCTTGGTGGTGTTGCCGAAGGCATCCAGCGGATCGGTGACGTGGCGCACGGCGTCGCCCAGCTCGGCCATCTCGGCGATGCCGCCCGCGTTGTCCGTGATCGGGCCATAGGCGTCGATCGCCACCACGATGCCCGCGAGCGAGAGCATGGTCATGGCCGCGATGCCGACGCCGTAGAGACCGGCGAGCTGGTGGGAAAACAAGATGGCGAGCACGATCACGACCACCGGCACCACGGTCGCCTGCATGCCGACGGCGAGGCCGCTGATCACGTTGGTGCCGTGCCCGCCCTGGCTGGCCTTCGCGATCCGCTCGACGAAGCGCGAGCCGTCGCCGGTGTAGACGTCCGTGATCCACATCATCATCGCGGTGACGAAGGAGCCGAGCAGCGCGCAAACCCACAGCGCGTTGCCCGAAAGAGCGTGCCCGGTGGCGTCCTGCAACGGGATCGCCGTCTGGCGATTCAACACGAAGACGAGAATCAGCATCACGACCGTCGAGATCGCGAGCCCGCGATACATCGCCTGCATCACGGCCGGCTGCGCACCCTCGGCCGGCTCGCTGATGCGCACGAACGGCAGCGCGACGAGCGATCCGACGATGCCGGCGGCGCCGACGGCCAGCGGATACAGGAACATCGCCGAGTCGCCCGGGAAGATGATGTGGGCCAGCAGCATGGCGGCCGCTGCCGTCACGCCGTAGGTCTCGAAGAGATCGGCCGCCATGCCCGCGCAGTCGCCGACGTTGTCGCCGACGTTGTCCGCGATCACGGCCGGATTGCGCGGATCGTCCTCGGGGATGTTGGCCTCCACCTTGCCGACCAGATCGGCCCCGACGTCGGCGCCCTTGGTGAAGATGCCGCCGCCCAGGCGCGCGAAGACGGAGATCAGCGAGCCGCCGAAGGCGAGCCCGATCAACGCGTCGGGCTTCTCGTAGCCCTGTGAATGCATCACGGCGACGATGGCCGCGAGCGAGAACAGCCCCAGTCCCACCACCATCAGGCCCGTCACCGCGCCTCCCTGAAAGGACAGGGCGAAGGCCTGACCGAAGCCGTTGCGCGCCGCCTGCGCGACGCGCACGTTCGCGCGCACGGACACGTTCATGCCGATGAAGCCCGCGGTCGCGCTCGCCACGGCGCCGAGCACGAAGCCGCCTGCGTACCACCAGTTGAGGAATAAGCCGATCAGGAGCAGGATCGGCACGCCCACCAGCGCAACCGTCCGGTACTGCCGGGACAGGAACGCTTCGGCTCCCGCGCGGATCGCGGCCGCGATCTCGTTGGCCTTGGGCGTCGACGTGGGCGCCGCGAGCACCAGACGATAGAGCGCGAAGCCCGTGAAGATGGCGAGCAGCGCGGCGATGAATGCTGCGGGAAGCGTGGGCATTGGGTTCTCCAGGAACGGGGGTCGCGCGCGGCGCGACGCTCGAGGGGATGGAATCGGGCGCGAGCCGGGCTCCCGACCCGAGGCTGAGTGCTGAACCCGGCCCACGGGCGGCGGAAAACTAGACGTCCGGGCCCGGATAGTCCAGTCCCAATTGGGTTTTCACCATACCGGGCGCCCTGCGAAGGGCCGGCGAAGCTCACACGAGGCCCGCGCCTGGACTAGCGTCCGAGCCGCCAGGAGGGCCCGTACATGAATGGAGCCGAGAGCCTCGTGCGGACGGCGCGGGCGGCGGGCATCGAGCTGTGTTTGGCGAATCCCGGCACGACCGAGCTGCCGCTGGTTGCCGCCCTCGACCGCGAGCCCGGAATCCGCGCCGTCCTCGGCCTGTTCGAGGGGGTCTGCACGGGCGCTGCCGACGGCTACGCGCGCATGGCGGGCCGCCCGGCGCTCACGCTGCTGCATCTCGGGCCGGGCTTCGCCAACGGCATCGCGAATCTCCACAACGCGCGCCGTGCGCGCTCGCCGGTGGTGAACCTGATCGGCGATCACGCCAGCTGGCATCTCCCGTTCGACGCGCCGCTCAGCTCCGACATCGTCTCGCTCGCGAACCCCGTTTCCTCCTGGGTCCGCAGCAATCGCTCGGCCGCCACCCTCGCCGCCGACTTCGCCGACGCCGTAGCGGCCGCGTCGCAGCCGCCGGGTCAGGTCGCGACGCTGATCGCGCCGTCGGACAGCCAGTGGGACCCGGCGGACGGCCCCGCGCGCCCGCGGCCTCGCGCGAGCTTCCCCCGCCCCGACGCGGCGCGCATCGAAGCCGCCGCGCGCCGCTTGCGCGAGAGCCGCAGTCCCGCCCTGCTGCTGGGGCTCGGCGCGCTCGGCGAGGCGGGCCTGTTGGCTGCGGCGCGCGTCGCGGCCGCAACCGGCGCAGCGTTGCTGTGCGACGTGTTCCCTGCGCGCATCGAGCGCGGCCTCGGACGGCCGCGCGTGGAGAAGCTCCCGTACTTTCCGGAGGCGGCGCAGGAGCGGCTCTCGCACTGCGATGCGCTCGTGCTCGCGGGCGCACGCTCGCCGGTCGCGTTCTTCGGATACCCCGGCGTCGCGAGCCGCCTCGCGCCCGAGAGCGCGGAGCAGCTGCTCGCGACGCCCGACGAGGATGCCGCCGGCGCGCTGGCCGATCTCGCCGACGCGCTCGCGGCGCCCGCGCGCGTGCCGGCGCCCCCGCGCGCATCGCTGCCCGCGTCGGCGACCGGCGCCCTCACGCCCGCGTCGCTCGGCGCCGTGCTCGCGCAGTTGCAGCCGGAGGGAGCCATCGTGGTCGACGAAGGCGCCACCAGCGGACTCCCGTATTTCGCGGCCGCCGAAGCCGCACCGCCACACTCCTATCTGGCGCTCACGGGCGGAGCGATCGGCCAGGGCCTGCCCTGCGCGACCGGCGCCGCGCTCGCCTGCCCGGACCGCAAGGTGATCGCGCTGCAGGCCGACGGCAGCGGCCTCTACACGCTGCAGGCGCTCTGGACGCAGGCGCGCGAGCAGCTCGACGTGGTGACACTGATCTGTGCGAATCACAGCTATCGCATCCTGCAGATCGAGCTCGCGCGCGCCGGCATCGCCGAGCCCGGCGCGAAGGCGCAATCCCTCACCGATCTGTCGCATCCAGACCTGGACTGGACGGCGTTGGCGCGCGGCTTCGGCGTGCCCGCCCAGAAGGCGCGCAGCGCGGAAGAGCTCCGCGCGGCCCTCGGCGCCGCCCTCGCCGGGTCCGGCCCAGCGCTGATCGAGGCCCTGCTGTAGCAGGCGCGCCGCCCGCCGCCGGCGGCGCAGCTCAGGGACCGCCGCGCACCCGCACCACCCGCCCGAGCTGCACGCGATCGAGCGGCAGCGTCGAGAAGGCGAAGGGCAGATAGCCCGCGTGGTGACTGTAGAAGCCGGCCCCCGCGTCGGCATTGGTCGTTCGCAGCGGCAGCCAGGACGGGAAGCTCCACGCCCAGGTCTGTTCGAGCGCAAAGCGCTGCATGTTGTGCGAGACATCGAGCTGCGAGATGTTGCGCCCCGTCGCCACCCAATCGCCCACGGCGAGGTCCGAGCGCCCGTACATCGGCGGCACCACCGACTGGAAGCCCTCGCGCTCGAGATAGTGCTGCAGGCCCCAGTGTCCGACGAAGTAGCGCGCGCCCGGCTGCGCGCCGATCTCCCCCGCGATGCGGTGCGCCGCCGTGCGATATACGTCCGCCTGCTGCGCGTCCGCCAGCGCGAGCAGCCAGGCGAGCGGCAGCGTGAGCGCCAGCCAGACGGCCGCGGCGCGCCGCGTTGGACTCAAATCAGTGTCGCGGAACAGCAGCAGCAGCACGGGC
The DNA here is from genome assembly GCA_963785985.1 of uncultured delta proteobacterium. Classification (GTDB taxonomy): domain Bacteria; phylum Myxococcota_A; class UBA9160; order UBA9160; family SMWR01; genus DATBRV01. Next base: position 669,123 of record CAWAXD010000012.1, read on the forward strand.
GGCGCGGCCAGCAGCGCGTCCCCCGCGTTCACGTGCCAGTTGAGGAAGCTCGAGAAGACCAGCAGGCCCGCGAGCCAGAGCATCAGGAAGCGATCCTGCGGCGAGGCGGCCAGGCGGGCGGGCGCGAGGCAGCGCGCCCACAGCCAGAAGCCGCCCGTGAAGGCGAAGGCCCCGAGCACGGCGGAATCGACCCCGAGCGGCGCGCGCCGCGGGGGCTCCCCCACCGGCAGCACGAAGGCGACCACCGCCGTGCCGAGCAGCAGGCCGAGCAGCGCCAGTCCAGCGCCGCGCGCGCCCCGCTGGAACGAGCCGGCTGCGCGCAGCACGGGGAACACGAGCGCCGCGCCGTAATAGATGGGCACCGACGCCAGCTGGTTCCAGAATTCGCGGGGCTCGAGGCTGCGATGCACGATCACGTCGGTCGAGCCGAGAAAGTGCACGAAGCCATAACGCCAGTGCGTGTAGGCCCCCCACGCCGCCCAGGCGAGCAACGGCGGCGCGAGCACCTGCAGCAGCCCCGCCGCGCGCCGGCGAACCAGCAGCAAGACCCCCGCAGCGAGCAGCGGCGCCGTCGCGAAGCCCACGTACTTGGTGAGACCCGCGGCCGCGGCGGCGGCGCCCGCCGCGAGCAGCCAGCCGGGGCTTTCGGCCCCGGCCCCGCGCAGCAAGCAGTAGGTGGCCAACAGCCAGAAGGCGAGCATCGGCACGTCGAGCATCAGCGTCGACGCCAGCACGCCGAACGCGGGCGTCGCCACGAGCAGCAACGCGGGCTCGAGCCCGCGGCCCGCGAGCCGGCGAGCGCAGCCCAGGAACGCGAGCGCGGCGATCACCGGGAAGGGCAGCAGGGCCGTGTGCATCACCGTCTCGCGCTCGCCGAAGAGCGCGATCCACGGCGCCAGCCAATACGAGAGCAGCGGCGGATTGCGGTTGAACACGGCGGTGTTGGGCGAGGTCGGGTCCCAGATCATCTGGAAGCCGAAGGGATCCGCCGGCGCCGCGATGATCTGGCGTGCGACGGCGATGAAGACCGGCGCATCGATCGAGACCGCCGCATTCAGCAGCACCAGCAGCGGCGCCAGCGCGAGCGCGGCCACCCACAGGGCTTCCCGGCGCAGGGGCCCGGCGGCGCTCATCCGGGATTCGCCCTGGCGCTCGCGTGCGCCGCATCCGAGAGCTCCGCACAGGCGCCGCGAAAGAACGCCGGCAGCACTGGCGCCAGCGAGTCCGCGTAGAGGTGCAGCTGCCAGCGCCGTCCCACACCCCACTCGAGCACCTCGCCCGTGCCCACGCCGTAGGGATAGCCGCGCGGCGCCCGGCAGGCGGCCTCGGCTGCCGCGCCGAGCGCGAGCGCCGCGTCCTGGTTGCGGTGCTCCCGCTCGAGCAACCGGGCTTGATTGAGCCGCGCGACGACCAGCCCCGGCGCCAGCGCGAGCGCGGCCTTCAGATCGATGTCGGCAGCCTGCAGATCCCCGAGTTGGGCCGACAGCGCGGCGCGGTTCGCCAGCAATTCCGGAGCGCTCTCGTGCGCGAGCGCCTCACCGAGCAGGACCTGCGCGCCCTCGAGATCGCCATCGAGAGCGGTCGCGACGGCGAGCTGTCCATGGCGATACGCGTCGAAGCGTCCCCTCGCGAGCTCCAGCGCGACGGCGCGTCCATAGAGCTGGTGCGCGCGCTTGGCATGGCCTTCCGCGAGCTCGACCGCGGCGAGATTGTCGAGCCACGGCACCGGGTAGGCCGCCCCGGCGATCAAGCGCTCGTACACGCCCCGCGCGGCCTCGTACTCGCCGAAGTAGAACCTGACCGCGCCGGTGGCGGGGGCATCGGCGCGCCGCGGCAGCACGAGGCCGTCGACGGCCACGACCGAGGTCGCGAGCGCGATCGCGGCGAGCAGCGTGGCGAGCGCCGTGCACGCGCCGCGCTGTCCGCGTTCGAGCAGCTCCTCGAAGCTGCGGGCCAGGAACAGCGCGAACGGGAGCGAGAGCCCGAGCAGGTAGCTCGCCTTGAGCGCCGACCAGATCGGGACGCGCCACGCGAAGAGCGCGAAGGAGCCGAGCGTCGCCGCCGAGACCAGCAGCGGCGCCGGCCACAGCGCGCGGCGCCGGCCGCGCGCGACGTCGCGCAGCGCGAGCCCGGCGCCCGCGAGCGCGAGGCCGGTCGGGAGCAGACCCAGCAGCGCGAGCAGCGTCGTCGAGCGCCGCTGCTGTGTCTCCGCCTCGAGCGCGCGCGCGACATCGGACTCGCGGTAGAGATCGGCCCACGTGTTCACGTACGCGCTCCCCCACACCGAGCGATACATGTGGGGCGCGAGCGGGTTCGGATCGCTGAAGACGCGCGTCGAGATCGTCACGAAATCGCGCAGGCGACGCACGCCCGGCGGCTGTCCACGCTCGACCTCGGCCACCAGCGGGTAGCCGCGCGAGAGCTCGAAGGGCGTTCCGAACGTCACGAGGTTGCGAGCGTAATAGGGCGCTGCCAGCGCGAGCGCGATGGCCGCGATCCAGGCGCCGCGCAGCGCGGCGCGGCGCAGGGCCAGCCCGGGCTCGCGCTCGAGCAGCGCGCGCGCGCACAAGGCCGCCAGCAGCGCCACCAGCGTCACGCTGCCGCTGAACTTCGTGAGCAGCCCGAGACCGAGCAACACGCCGGTCGCGGCATCCGCGGCGAGCGGGCGGCGCGCGGAGAGCTCGCTCGCGACGAAGCTCGCGAGCGCGGCGGCACCGAGCAGTGTCGAGGTCATCTCGTTGCCCGGCATCGGGCTCATGAAGTAGTGCACGGGCAGGCAGGCGACCGCGGCGAAGGCGAGCAGCGCGAGGCCGGGGCGCGCAGGAAAGGCGGCGCGCGCGAGCCACGCCGCGAGGCCTGCCGTCAGCAAGCTCGCCAGGCTTCCCCACAGCATCAGTCCGCGCATCAGCAGCTCGCCGCTGCGCGCCTGCGCGAGCAGCCACCCGATCAGATAGTGCAGCGGCGGATGGAAGTAGGACCAGCCCTGGTCGGCCCAGGGCACCGCGCGATAGAGATCGAGATAGAAGACGTAGGCGACGTGGCCCCAGGCGTCGTAGCCCCACATGCGCGGGCCGGCGAGTGCGTTCCAGAGCCGCACTCCCCCCGCGACCGCGAGCACCGCGATCCAGCCGGCCGAACGAACCTGGCGCGCCGTCAACCTCCCTCCGCACGGCCGCACGGCCGCGCGGCCTATGTACCGCGCGCCGCTGCGCGGCGCTTGCCGGGGGCCGCTCGACCCGGCGCCGCCGCGCGGCGCTCGCATGTACCCCACCGCGCACCCGACCTATGGTTCTGGCCCATGACGCGGCGTTCGATCGCGATCGGAGCGACGGCGGGAGCGCTGGCGCTTGCGGGCGGCCTATGGGCTCTAGCGGCCTCGCGCTGCGCTGCGCCGGGCCTCGAGGGCATCGCGCGAGGGCCGGGAGGCTCGCTCGACGAGCAGCTGGCGGCCCTGCGCGAGCAGCTCGCGGCCGAGAAGGACGCTCGTCTCGGCCTGGCCGCCGAGGTCGAGATGCTGCGCCAGCTCTTCGCCGAGCACGGCGCCGGCTCGCGCTTCGATGCGCCGCCGCCCGCCACCGCGGCGGCAGCGGCCGGAGCGCAGACCGATGCGCTGGGCGAAGCGACGAGCTCCGAGAGGCCGTGGTTCGACTCGCAGGCCTTGACCGCGCAAGGCATCTCGGCGCCGGACATCGCCCGCCTCGAGAGCATCTTCGAGGAGAGCGAGCTCGAGGTGCTCTACCTGCGAGACCAGGCCACGCGCGAGGGATGGGCGGGAACCGGACGCTTCATGCAGTCGCTCTACGCGCTGCGCTCGGGGCTGCGCGAGAAGATCGGCGACGAGAAGTTCGATTGTCTGTTGTACGCCACGCAGAGCGACAATCGCGTGGCGGCGCTCAGCGTGCTCTCGACCGGACCGGCGGCGCGCGCCGGCTTGCAGCCGAACGATCTCATCCTGCGCTACGACGGCAGGACGATCTTCCGGGCGGGCGAGCTGCAACGCCTCACGTCGCAGGGCGAGAAGGACCGCCCGGTGCCGTTGGATGTCCTCTCGCCGGACGGGCGCGAGCGACGCTTGACGGTTCCTAGCGGGCCGCTCGGCGTGCAGCTGAATCCGACGCGAAGGCCGCCAGCGTCGTGCGGCTGACGGAGCCCGCCAGGTGAAGCGCCTCAACGCAATCAGCGTCGCGCTCGCGCTCGTCGCCATCGCGATCCGCGTCTGGAATGCGCTGCACTATCCGGCGGACTGGGGCTTCGACGCCACCTTCAACTGGCGGTACATCTATCGCCTCACGCAGGACTGGACGTTGCCTCCGCTGGAAGCGGGCTGGTCGACCTCCGATCCTCCCTTGTTCTATTACGTGTCGGCGCTCGCGATGCGGGGCCTGATGGCGCTCAGCGCGCGGAACGCGGCGGTCGTCCTGATCCCGCTGCTCTCGGCGCTCGAAGGCCTCGGCATCGTTGCGCTGGCCGTCGCGCTCGCGCGGCGCGCCGCGCCCGTGGATCCGCTGCGCTGCGCCCTCGCTGGACTCCTGCTCCTCTACCTGCCGGCCCATGTACACATGAGCGCGATGGTGAACGAAGGCATGCTGCTGGCGCTGCTCACCTCGCTCGCGGTGTATGGGCTCGCCGTGCGCGACCCCCGGGCGCCCCGCCATCCGCTCGCCGAAGCCGCCGGGGTGGGGCTCGCGTCGGGCCTGGCGCTGCTCACCAAGCTGAGCGGCGTGCTCCCCATCCTCACGGGCGTCGCGACGCACGCGATCGATGGCTGGCGCGAGCGTCAAATCCCGCGCGCCGCCGTCCGCAGCGCCGTGCTCGTGCTCGTCGCGGTCGCCGTCGGCGGCTGGTTCCACGTCCGCGTGCAGCTGGCGACCGGCTCGCTCCAGCCGTTCGCCCTGGGGCCCCACACCGGCATGCTCGAGCTGCCACCCGGCAAGCGCACGCTGGCCGATTTCCTGCGCGTGCCGCTCGCGACCTTCAGCGATCCGCAGCTCCTCAACGCCGATCTGCTGCACTCGGTGTGGGGTAGCACCTTCGTCACGGTCTGGTTCGATGGCCACCGCTTCTTCCTGCCGCGACACAGCGCTGCCGTCAGCCAGCTGGGCACCCTGACGCTCGTGCTCGCGCTGTTGCCGACGGCAGCATTCGGGCTGGGGCTCGCGCGCGGCGGCCGGCGTCTGCTGCGCGGCGGGGGCGCCATGGATCTCCCGCTTCTGCTCCTCACCGTGGGCACCTTCGCGAGCTACGCGTGGTTCACCTGGCGCAATCCCTTCTTCTCGGTGGTGAAGGGGACGTCGCTGCTCGGGCTCTGCCTGCCCTACTCGTATTACGCGAGCGAGACGCTCGCGGCCTGGCTGCGCGGGCGCTTCGGGCGCTGGATCGGGGGCGCGCTGTTCGCGCTCGCGGTCTGCGTCGCGCTCTCCTGTACCTTCGGCCTCGTGTTTGCGAAGACCGAGGTATCGGGCCTGCCGTGGCCGCCGGCGGAGGGCGGATGAGCCCCGCCGCGACCGGCTCGCAACGCATGCGCTCGTGGCTCCAGCGCGGGTTGCCTGTGGTCGTGAGCCTCGGCGCCCTCGCCTGGCTGCTCTCGACCTTCGATCTGCGCTCGCTGCTCGCGGCGATCGACGCGCGGGTAGCGCGCGTCATGTTGCCGGCGCTCGCGGTCTACGGCGCGGCCACGCTCGTGATCGAGGCGCTTTCGATCCGCCGGCTGCTCGAGGCGCCGCCCGCCTCGTTCACGCTCGGAATCGCCGCGCGAATCAAGTGCGCGAGCTACCTGCTCGCGGTGATCAACTACACGCTCGGCGGGGCCGGCCTCGCGGTATTGCTGCGCCAGCGCGCCGGCCTCTCGCTCGGCGAGGCGGCGGGCGTGGTGCTGCTGATCGCGCTCACGGATCTGGTGCTCACGCTGACGTTCGGGGCGCTCGGCGTGCTCTCCGGGCGGGCCGACGTGTCCGCGCTGCTCGTCGGGCTGCTCGCCCTGGGCATCGCGGGCATCGGCTTCATCGTCGTGATCGTGCGCGCGCCCGGCTCGCTGGGGCCGATCGAGCGCATCCGTTCGCTCGCGGTCTTCGCAACGCTGCGCCACACGCCGTTCGCGCGCTTGTTCGAGCTGACCCTCCTGCGCTGCCTGTTCTCGGCCTGCTTCATCTCCATCGCCGGCGCCGCCTTCCTTGCTTTCGGTGTCGGCATCGGCTTGCCCCGCCTGGTGGGAGGCATGATGGCCCTCGCCATCGTGGGCGCGCTTCCGATCGCGGTGTCGGGGCTGGGAACGGGACAGGTCGCCGCCGTCTACCTGTTCCGGGATCTGGCGCCGGCCGAGACCATCCTCGCGATGAGTCTCGTGCTCTCCTTCGGCCTGATTTCGTTGCGGCTGCTGATGGGTATCGTATTCGCGCGCGAATTCGCGCGGCGGGCGTTGATCGGGGCGCGAGAGGCCGCTTGAAATGGACGACGTCACCTTCACCGGCGAGCGGCTGCACGCCGGCAACCAGCTCTTTGTGGTCGACCTCGCGCGCCACGAGGCGGCCTACGAGCTCGCGAAGGCGCAGCTCCCCCGCGGCCGCGTGCTCGACCTCGGCTGCGGGTCTGGATATGGCAGCGCCAGCCTCGCGCGTTCCCACCCCGCCGTGGTGGGCCTCGATCGCATCCGGCCGGATGCCGCGAGCCGCAGCAGCCGCGCGCGCTTCGTGCGCGCACGGCTCGAAGGCATTCCCTTCGCGAGGCGCAGCTTCGCGCTGATCGTGAGCTTCCAGGTGATCGAGCACCTCGCAGACCCGACGCTCTACGTCGATGCCATCGCCGACCTGCTCACGCAGGACGGCGTGGCGCTGATCACGACCCCCAACCTGGCGATGTCCGACGGAGTGAACCCGTTCCACGTCCACGAGTACGAGGCGCAAGAGCTCGCCGCGTGCCTGCGCCGCCGCTTCCGCAGCGTCGAGGTGCAGGGCATCGGCGCGAGCGAGCCGATCCATCGCTATCTCGCGCAGCGATCGCAGCGCATCCGCCGCATCATGCGCCTCGATCCGCTGCGCTTGCGCGAGCGTCTGCCCCGCGGCCTCGTCGAGTGGCTCTTCGCGCGTTTCGCCCTGCTCGTGCGGAGTCAGACACAGGCTAGCGACGGAACCCCCGCAGCGAGCTGGCGCGACTTCCCGGTGGGCCCCGCGGACGCGCGTTGCCTCGACCTGCTCGCCGTGTGCCGCGATCCGATCTAGTTTTCCCTACTTCGCTCGGCTACGCCTCGCTGCGCGCTGCGCTTGCTCGGACCCGGCCGTTTCCGCCTCCGCGCACAGCCGGTGCAGATCCTCGTCGAGCACCTCGCGGCGCTCGTCGGCGAGCGCTTGAAAGCGCTCGAAGGCCAGCGCGAAGGCGTCGCCCGGCAGCTCGATGCGCAGGTCGCGGACGCGCGCGGCGAAGCCCGCGCGGCCGGAGAGCTTGCCGAGCACGATCTGCGTTCCGGTCGGATGGCCGATCGCCTTCGGGTCGAGCACCTCGTACGTCTCGCGACACTTGATCACGCCGTCCTGGTGGATGCCCGACGCGTGTCGGAAGGCATTGCGGCCCACGATCGGCTTGTTCGGCGGAACGGCGATGCCGCTGCGCTGCGCGACCAGACGCGAGAGATCGCAGATCCCCGCCGTATCGACGTTCGTGTGCACGCCCAGGGCCTCGCCGTGCACGGCCAGCGCCATCACCACCTCTTCGAAGGCGGCGTTGCCGGCGCGCTCGCCGATGCCGTTCACGGCGAGCTCGACCTGGCGCACGCCGGCCCCGACGGCCGCCAGACAATTGGCCGTCGCGAGCCCCAGATCGTCCTGCCCGTGGAACGAGAGCACGGCATCCGCGAGCTGCGGAGCGCGCTCGCGGAGCCTGTGCACCAGCGCTGCGAGCCGATCCGGCAGGATGAAGCCGACCGTGTCGGGAACGTTGATCGTGGTGGCGCCCGCAGCGAGCGCGACCTGCACGATCTCGGCCAGGAAGTCCGGATCGGAGCGCGTCGCATCCATCGGGCTGAATTCCACGTCGTCGGTGTAGCGACGCGCGCGCGCGACGCCCGCGTGCGCCATCTGGAGCACGTCCTCACGGCTCTTGCGCAGCTGTTGCGCGAGGTGGACGTCGCTGCTGTTGACGAACACGTGGATGCGCGGGCGGCGCGCGCCGCGCAGCGCGTGGCCGGCGGCGTCGACATCGCCAGCGACCGCGCGCGCCAGCGCGCAGACGCTGGCGCCGTCCACCTGGCGCGCCACCGCCGCGACGGCCTCGAGCTCGCCCGAGGACGACGCCGGGAAGCCGGCTTCGATCACGTCGACGCGCATCGCAGCGAGGCGCTCGGCGATCTCGAGCTTGTCGCGGCGGCTGAAGCAGACGCCAGCGGCCTGCTCCCCGTCGCGCAGGGTGGTATCGAAGACGACGATCCGTTCGCTCATGGCTCGCTCCTTGGGCCGGGGTGCGGCTGGAGCGGGCAGCGCTCGGGATCTCGCAGAGGCCTAGAAACACGAAACCCCCTCCAGCCGGTCCGGCGGGAGAGGGTTGTTGTTGCGCTCTGGCGATCCGCTAGCGGACGCGCGCCCCCTCTCCCGCCTCTCGAAGGAGGAGGCCGGTGAGCAGGCTCGCGAATCCATTACGCGCGATCGACATCAAACAAATCATAGCCCAGTTGGCGGGCCGGATCAAGCGTGCGCGGGTTCCCGTCAGCCGACATCGGCCAGCGCGAGCCGCTCGCCCCAGCGCGCCTGCACCGCACGCAGCAGCTCCGGCGCGCGGCTCAGCCCGGGATCGCGCCGCACGGTCTCGAGGGCCGCCTCGCGCGCCTGCGCGACGCGCTTCACGTCGCGCGCCAGATTCGCGATGCGCAGGTCCGGCAGGTAGCCGTGCTGGCGCGTGCCGAGGAACTCGCCCGGGCCGCGCAGCTCCAGATCGGCCTCGGCGATCGCGAAGCCATCGTGCGTCTCGAGCAGCGCGGTCAAGCGGGCCTCGCTGCCCGCGCCTCCGCCGCGCGCCACCAGTGCGCAGGTGCCGGGGCGCTCGCCGCGGCCGACACGCCCGCGCAGCTGGTGGAGCTGCGCGAGGCCAAAGCGCTCGGCGTGCTCGATCACCATCAGCGTCGCGTTCGCGACGTCGACGCCGACCTCGATCACGGTCGTCGAGACGAGCACCTGCGTCTCGCCGCGCTCGAAGCGCGCCATGGCGGCGGCGCGCGCCGCGGCGTCGAGACGCCCGTGCACGAGATCGACACGGGCCCGCGGGAAGGCGCGCGCGAGCTTCTCCGCCGACTCGCTCGCGGCGCGCAGGTCGAGCTTCTCGGATGCCTCGACGAGGGGATACACGACGTACACCTGCTCGCCGCGGTCGATCGCCTCTTGCACGAGCTCCGTCACGCGCGCCCCCTGGCCCTCGCGGAAGAGCAGCGTGCGCACGGGGCGCCGCCCGGGCGGCAGCTCGTCGAGGATCGAGAGATCGAGATCGCCGTAGAGCGTGAGCGCGAGCGTGCGCGGGATCGGCGTCGCGGTCATCACCAGCGCGTGCGGAATCAGGTCCTTCTCGGCCTTGCGGGCCAGCGCCGCGCGCTGGCGCACGCCGAAGCGGTGCTGCTCGTCGATCACCACCAGCGCGAGGCGCCGGAAGCCGACGCCCTCCTGCACCAGCGCGTGCGTGCCGACGACGAGATCGAGCTCGCCGGCGGCGAGCTGCGCGCGCACCGACTCGGCCGCCGCCCGCGGGACGGACGCCGTCAGCAGCGCGATGCGCAGCGGAGCCGACGCGGCGCTCGCCTCGACGAGGCGCCGCAGCGTGCGCTCGTGCTGCTCGGCGAGCAGCTCCGTCGGCGCCATCAGCGCCGTCTGACAGCCGGCCTCCGCCACCGCGATCGCCGCGAGCAGCGCGATCACGGTCTTGCCGCTGCCCACGTCGCCTTCGAGCAGGCGCTGCATCGGGTGGGGACGCGCGAGGTCGGCGCGCACCTCGCCCCAGACGCGCGTCTGCGCGCGCGTCAGCCGGAACGGCAGGCTCGCGATCGTCTCGCTCGCGCGCCGCTCTCCGCCCTCGATCGCGATCGCGGGCTCGCGCGCGCGCCCTTCGCGGCGCAGGGCGAGGCCCAGCTCGAGCAGATACAGCTCTTCGAGCACGAGCCGCGTGTGCGCGGCCGTGGTGCCGCCGCGCAACGCCGCGAGGTCGACGTCCAGCGCTGGCTGGTGGAGCTCGCGCAGCGCCTGCGCAGGCTCGGGCAGCGCCAGCTCGCGCACCAGGCCCGCCGGCAGGTGGCCCTCGACGAGGTCGACATAGTTCTCGACCGCATGCTGCACAGCGCGGCGCAGCGCGCGCGGATGCACGCCCTCGGGTGTCGCGTAATCCGGCGTGATGCTGCGCGGTGCGTCGACTTCGCCGCCGGCCTCCTCCGGACCTGCGAGGACCTCGATTTCCGGATGCGACAGTTGCTTCGAGAAGCGATAGCGCGTCACGTCGCCCGAGACGAGCAGCCAGCAATCCTTGCGCACGAGCTTCGCGATCGCGTCCCCGCCGCGGAACCACTTGAGCATCACCGTTCCGGACTCGTCGCCGACGAGCGCCTCGAAGCTGCGTCCGCCGCGTCCGCCGCCGCGAAAGCGCGGGCGCTGAGCGACGAAGTCGCACACCAGCACCTTTGCCACGAAGCTCACGCGGCTTCCAACGACGAGCTCCGCGATGCCGACGAGCGAACGGCGATCGTCCCAGCGCGCCGGCAGGTGGAAGAGCAGATCGGTCACGCTCGCGAGGCCGCGCCGGGCGAGGGTCTCCGCGCGCTTCGCTCCGATGCCTGGCACCACCGCCGGCGAACGCGCGAGAGCGGCTTCGCGCCAGGCGGGATCGGCGAAGGGCGCGAGCCGCGCGAGCGCGCGCTCGACGGCGGTCACGAGCGCGGCACCTTCGAGCGGAGTCGAGAACACCTGCGCCGTCTTTGCGAAGGCCTCGCGCGCGTCCTTCGGAATCGCGAGCTCGCGCGCGCGCTCGGCGGCCGCGGCGACCGTATGGGGGAGGTCGTGAACGCGCGACAGATGCGCGAAGCCGTCGCGCGCGGCGAATTCGAGGGGCCGCAACACGGCGGCAAGTGCGCTCTCAAAGGGGCTCGGCGCCACGCGAGTCAGTCTACCGTTTCCGCTCGAGCTTCCGCTCCAATCCGCGCGGCGTCCTGCCGATGGATGTGGGTCGACACGCCGCAGCGCGGCGCTGCTCAGGGGGACACCGGAATGCGATCTGGCGCTCCGCTCGTCGCCGCCGCCAGCTTGCTGCTGGCTCCCTCGCTGCTCGCCCCCTTGGAGGCCGAGGGGATCGCCCAGATCACACGCAGCCGCGCGCAGCGCGAGTACCACGCCAGCCACGGCCGCGCCGGCCTACAGGCTGCGAACCGCGCCCAGAGCCTGCGCACCACCTTCGAGGCGTCGGGAATCCGCGTTCACGACCCCGCGCGGCCCGACGCTCCCGAGCTCCTCTCGCTCTCGCTGACCGGCATCGGACGTCGAGACGCACTCGCCGTGATCGAGCCGGGCGAAGTGACCAGCTCGGGGGCGCGGGTCGAGATCCGGCGCGAAGGCCTCGTCGAGTGGTACCTGAACTCGGCGTCGGGGCTCGAGCAGGGCTTCACCCTGGCGGAGCGGCCCGCGGGCGACGGCCCGCTCGTGCTCGAGCTCGCGCTGCGGGGCGCGACGGCGACGCAGGGCGGCGAGGCGCTGAGCCTCGTCAGTGCCTCCGGACGCCGCCTCCACTACGGCGGTCTCGTCGCCGTCGATGCGGCGGGCCTCGAGATCGTCGCGCGTCTGTCCGTTCCCGATCCCGCGCACATGCGCATCGAGGTCGAAGACGCGGACGCTGCCTATCCACTGGTGATCGACCCGCTCCTGACGAATACGCCCGACGGCGAGCTCGACCCGATCGCCCCGAATAGCGGACTGAGCCACGTGACATTCATCGGCGACGTGAACGGCGATGGCTACGACGATGTGATGGCCGGTACGCACTACGGGTACGTGTTCCTGGGCAGCGCGCCCGGGATCGCGAGCTCCGGGTTCGAGAACGCTGCCACGGAGCTCCGGGGTTTTGCGGGCGGTGGCAAGAACATGGCGGGAGCCGGCGACGTGAACGGCGACGGATACGACGACGTCTTGATGGGTTTCGACCATGGCCTCTATGGCGGCTGGGCCGAGATCTGGATGGGGAGCCCGTCGGGCATCGTGACGTCGACCCACACCGAAATCTGGTCGGGCCTGATGAACGATGGATACACGTACGGGGGCCCTACCTGCGTCGCCGGCGTCGGAGACGTGAACGGCGATGGGTACGACGACGTGATCCTGACTACCTATCGGTCGAATGTTCCATACACCTCGCAGGCCGTGGCGGCGATCTTTCACGGCAGCGCGGCGGGGATTTCCGGCTACATCGGGTTGCCCGACACGCTGATCGTCTTCTCGCTCGGCTATGGCCTCCGTTGCGCAGGCGCCGGTGACGTGAACGGAGATGGCTACGACGACGTGATCCTCGGCCTGACCGGGTACGGCGACCCTTATGGGACCGGTCCCGGCGCAGCCATGGTGTTCCATGGCAGCGCGTCCGGAATCGCCAGCGGCGATCACGGTGACACGCTGCTCACGGTGGAGGGATACTCCGGAGAGTTCGGGACGAGCGTGGCCGGAGCCGGTGACGTGAACGGCGACGGATTCGATGACGTGATCGTCAGCGATCCTTATTTCGGAGGCGGCGCCGCGTTTGTCTACCTGGGCAGCGCGTCGGGCATTCCCGATAGCTCGTCCTACTGGAGCCCGACGGCCATCATGATCGAGCCCGATCTGTCTACCCTCGGGCTCGGGTATTTCGCGTCGAGCGTGGCGGGAGCCGGCGACGTGAATGGCGACGGCTATGACGATGTGATCGTGGGCGCACCCTGGGCTGACGCCGGCGAGGAGAGGGAGGGCGCTGCCTTCGTGTTTCTCGGCAGCGCTACGGGCATCGCCGCCGGCTCGAGCGACAACGCCTACGCTCGACTCGAATCGAATCAGGCCTTCGCGTACTTCGGAGTGGATGTCGCGGGCGGCGGCGACGTCAACGGCGACGGCCTGGCCGACGTGCTGATTGCCGCCGACCTCTACGATGTCGGCGAAGCGGCCGAAGGCGCGGCGTTCGTCTACCTCGGCCAGGCCGACATCGACGGCGACCATGCGCCGGACTCGACCGACAATTGCCTGTCGCAGATGAACCCCTCCCAGCTCGACGCCGACGGCGACGGCTTCGGGAATGCCTGCGATGCGGACTTCGACCAGAGCGGCGTTTCCGGGATCTCCGATTATGGGACGTTCCGGAGCTGCTACGGGCAGGCGGTCCCGGCCAGCGCGGGGCCGGCCGCCGACCCGACCTGCGCCGAGAGCGACATGAACGGGGACCTGGTCGTGGGTGTGGCGGACTACGGTCTCTTTCGGGGCGCGTTCGGATCGGCGCCCGGGCCCGGGTCCGCTCGCTAGCTCGGGTGGATGTCCTGCAGCGCGCGCACGCCGATCGATTCGAGCTGTAGCGCGCGGATCGCGCCGACGGCGGCGCGCGCGCCGGCCAGCGTCGTGAAGTAGGGGAGACTGCGCAGCAGCGCGGCGCGGCGGATCGAGGCCGAATCGCGCACGGCCGCCGCTTCGGGGCCCACCGTGTTGATGACGAGATCGACGTCGCCGGCCTCGATGCGCTGCACCACGTCGGGCGCGCCCTGCCCCACCTTCGGAACCGCCTCGGCCGCGACCCCGAGCTGGCGCAGCGCTTCGGCCGTCCCCGGCGTCGCGAGCACCTTGAAGCCGTGGCTCGCGAGCTCGCGCACGCCGTCGCAGATGCCGGCGCGGTCTTCGAGCTTCACCGAGACCAGCACCGTGCCCGCGGACGGCAGGCTGTTGCCGGCCTCGATCTGCGCCTTCGCGTAGGCGCGGCCGAAGTCGGAGTCGATCCCCATCACCTCGCCCGTGCTCTTCATCTCGGGGCCGAGCAGCGTGTCCGCGCCCGGGAACTTCACGAACGGGAACACGGCTTCCTTCACCGAGAAGTGACGCGGCCAGATTTCGCTGGTGAAGCCCAGCTCCTCGAGCGTCTTGCCCACCATCACGAGCGCCGCGAGCTTCGCGAGCGGGCGCCCGATCGCTTTCGAGACGAACGGCACGGTGCGCGACGCGCGCGGATTCACCTCGATCACGTACACCGCGCCGTCCTTCACCGCGTACTGCACGTTCATCAGACCCTTGACGCCGAGCTCGAGCGCGAGCCGCCGCGTCGACTCGAGGATCTCGTCGATCACGGTCTTCGTGAGCGAGTACGGCGGAATCGAGCAGGCGCTGTCGCCCGAGTGGATGCCCGGCCTGCTCGATGTGCTCCATGATGCCGCCGATCACCACGCGCTCGCCGTCGCAGATCGCGTCCACGTCCACCTCGGTGGCGTCGGCGAGGAAGCGGTCGACCAGCACGGGATGCTCGGGCGAGGCCTTGACCGCGTAGCGCATGTAGCCGCGCAGCGCGTTCACGTCGTGCACGATCTCCATGGCGCGGCCGCCGAGCACGTAGGAGGGCCGCACCAGCACGGGGTAGCCGATGCGCGCCGCCACCTTCTCGGCCTCTTCCGTGCTGCGGCGCGACGCCGCCCGGCGGCCGGCGCAGGCCGAGCTTCTCGAGCACCACGTCGAAACGCTCGCGGTCCTCGGCGCGGTCGATCGAGTCGGGCGACGTGCCCAGGATCGGCACGCCGGCGCGCTCGAGCGCGAGCGCGAGGTTGCAACGGCGTCTGCCCGCCGAACTGCACGATCACTCCGAGCGGGCTTCTCCTTGTCGACGATCGTCGAGCACGTCCTCGAGCGTGAGCGGCTCGAAGTAGAGCCGGTCGCTCGTGTCGTAGTCCGTCGAGACGGTCTCGGGGTTGCAGTTCACCATGATCGTCTCGAAGCCCGCCTCGCGCAGGGCGAACGAGGCGTGCACGCAGCAGTAGTCGAACTCGATGCCCTGGCCGATCCGGTTCGGACCGCCGCCGAGGATCATCACCTTGCGCGCCTGCGGTCGGGCGCGCCTCGCACTCGTCCTCGTAGGTCGAGTAGAGATAGGGCGTGAAGGCCTCGAACTCCGCGGCGCAGGTGTCGACGCGCTTGTAGACCGGCAGCACGCCCGTGCTGTTGGCGCAGCGCGCGAACGTCGTCCTCCGTGCGTGCCCCAGAGCGCCGCGAGCCGCCGGTCGGAGAAGCCCGGCCTGCTTGGCCGGCCGCAGCCGCCGCCGGTCGTCCGGCAGCCGGCAGGCGCGGTCAGCTCCTGCTCGTGCGCCACGATCTCCGCCAGGTTGCGCAGGAACCAGGGATCGATCCCCGTGCGCGCCGAACAGCTCCTCGACCGACGCCACCGCGCCGCAGCGCCTCGGCGATCGCCCAGAGGCGGCCCGGCCGCGGCACGTCGATCTGCGCCCAGCGAGCGCGCTCGCCGTCGCGACCCGCGGGCAGCGCAGGGCGACTCGAAGCCCGCGTGCCCGATCTCCAGCGAGCGCACGCGCCTTCTGCAGCGCTCTCCTTGAAGGTGCGCCCGATCGCCATCACCTCGCCCACGCGACTTCATCTGGGTCGTGAGCGTGTTGTCGACTCCGGGGAACTTCTCGAACGCGAAGCGCGGCACCTTCGTCACGACGTAGTCGATCGACGGCTCGAAGCACGCCGGCGTCTCGCGCGTGATGTCGTTGCGGATCTCGTCGAGCGTGTAGCCGACGGCGAGCTTCGCCGCGATCTTCGCGATCGGGAAGCCGGTGGCCTTCGATGCGAGCGCCGAGGAGCGCGAGACGCGCGGGTTCATCTCGATGACGACGAGCTGCCGTCGCGCGGGTTCACGGCGAACTGGATGTTCGAGCCGCCGGTCTCGACGCCGATCTCGCGGATGATCGCGATCGCCGCGTCGCGCATCTCCTGGTACTCGCGGTCGGTCAGCGTCTGCGCCGGCGCCACGGTGATCGAGTCGCCGGTGTGCACGCCCATCGGGTCGAAGTTCTCGATCGAGCAGATGATCACCACGTTGTCCTGCGTGGTCGCGCATCACCTCGAGCTCGTACTCCTTCCAGCCGAGCACGCTCTCCTCGATCAGGCACTGGTGACGCGGCGACTGCGAGAGCGCCCACGTCGACGCGGCTGTCGAACTCGGACTCGTGGAAGGCGATGCCGCCGCCGGTGCCGCCGAGCGTGAAGCTCGGCCGGATGATCGCGGGAAGCCCGTGTCCGTCGAGCGATGCGCCGAGCGTCTTCGAGCGAAGTGGCGACGCCCGAGCGCGGCACATGCGAGCCCGATCCGCTGCATCGCCTCCCGGAACAGCTGCCGGTCCTCGGCCTTGTGGATCGCCTCGAGGCTCGCGCCGATCAACTCCACGCCGTGCTTCGCGAGCACGCCGCGCTCGGCGAGCTCGACGGCGAGGTTCAGCGCCGTCTGGCCGCCGAGCGTCGGGCAGCAGCACGTCGGGCTTCTCGCGCTCGATGATCTGCTCGAGATTCTCGATCGTCATCGGCTCGATGTAGGTGCGGTCCGCGATCTCCGGATCGGTCATGATCGTCGCCGGATTCGAGTTGATGAGAACGACCCGATAGCCCTCCTCGCGCAACGCCTTGCAGCCCTGCGTGCCGGAGTAGTCGAATTCGCAAGCCTGGCCGATCACGATCGGCCCCGAGCCGATCACCAGGATCGTGTGGATGTCCTGCCTCTTGGGCACGGCCTCAACCTCTCGTGTCCGGAGTGCCGGCCGCGATCTGCGCCCCCGTCACCTTCTCGCCCGCCTTGTGGCGGCGCACCATCTCGCGGAAACGCGCGAAGAAGTACGTGGCGTCGTGGGGCCCGGGCGAGGCCTCGGGGTGGTACTGAACCGAGAAGATCGGACGCGTCTTGTGCGCGAGCCCTTCGACGGTTCCATCGTTCAGGTTCACGTGGGTGATCTCGACGGGCTCGCCCGCAGCGGCGAGCGAGGGCGCGTCGACGGCGTAACCGTGGTTCTCGGCGCAGATCGCGACCTTCTTCGTGGCGAGATCCTGGCCCGGCTGGTTGCCGCCGTGGTGCCCGAACTTGAGCTTCACGGTCTTGCCGCCGAGCGCGAGGCCGAGGATCTGGTGCCCGAGGCAGATGCCGAAGATCGGGAGCGTCTGCGCGAGCGTTCGCACGTGCTCGCGGATCCCCGCCACCGCCGCCGGATCGCCCGGGCCGTTGGACAGGAAGATTCCGTCGGGCCGGTGCGCGAGCGCCTGCTCGGCCGTCGTCGAGGCGGGCACCACCGTCACCTCGAAGCCCTGCTCGACGAGCCGGCGCACGATGTTGCGCTTGATGCCGAAATCGTAGGCCACCAGCCGGTAGCGGGGCTCGGGGATCCGCGGCCGCGGAACCTGGCCTTCGATGCCGCGCCAGACTCCCTGCGTCCAGGCATGCGGCGCCGCGCAGGTCACCTCCGCGGCCAGGTCGCGCCCGTCGAGCGAAGCCGCGCTGCGCGCGCGTGCGATCAGCGCCGCTTCGTCCTGCTGCGCCGGATCGGTCGAGAGCACGCCGATCTGGGCGCCCCCCTCGCGGATGCGCCGCACCAGCGCGCGCGTGTCGATGCCCGCGATGCCGGGAACCGCGCAGCGCGCGAGAAAGGCCGGCAGCGACTCCTGCGCGCGCCAGTTGCTCGGCTGCTCGAAGACCTCCTTCACCACGAAGCCCTGGAGGCGCGGGCGGCTCCGACTCGTCGTCCTCGGCGTTCACGCCGACGTTACCGATCTGCGTGTAGGTCATCACCACGATCTGTCCGGCGTACGAGGGGTCGGTGAGGATCTCCTGATAGCCGGTCAGGCTGGTGTTGAAGCACACCTCGCCGACGCCGACGCTGCGAGCGCCGAAGGCGGTGCCGCGGAAGACGGTGCCGTCGGCGAGCGCGAGCCGCGCGGGGGGCGGGGTCGCGCTCACGGCGCCACCACGCCGCGCTCGACGTCGAACACCAGGCGCCCGGCCACGAACGTGAGGCGCGCGCAACCCGTGAGCGTCTGCCCGGCCCACGGCGAATTGCGACTCTTCGAGTAGCCCTTGGCCGGGTCGTAGGTCCAGCGCCGCTCGGGATCGACGACCACCACGTCGCCCGGCGCGCCCGGCGCGAGGCTGCCCGCCGCGCGGCGCAGGATGCGCGCGGGGTTCGTCGAGAGCCGCCGCACCAGCTCGAGCGGCGCGAGCTCGCCCTGGCGCACGAGATCGAGCACCAGCGCGAGGGCCGTCTCGAAGCCGATCATGCCCGGCGGCGCCTGGGTGAACTCGAGATCCTTCTCGTGCACCGCGTGGGGAGCGTGATCGGTGGCGATCGCGTCGAGCGTGCCGTCGGCGAGGCCCTCGCGGCAGGCCTTGCGGTCCGCTTCCGAGCGCAGCGGCGGCGCCACCTTGGTGTTGGTGTCGAAGCCCAGCGCCGCGGCGTCGGTGAGCATCAAATGATGTGGCGTCACCTCGGCGGTGACGTTGATGCCGCGCTCGCGCGCGCGCCGGATCATCGCCACGCCGCCCGCCGTCGAGACGTGCGCCACGTGCAGGCGCGCCCCGGTCGCCTCCGCGAGCAGCAGGTCGCGCGCGATGTGCACCTCCTCGGCGACGCCGGGATTGCCCGGCAGGCCGAGCCGCGTCGACACCGGCCCCTCGTTCACGACGCCCTCGCCGACCAGCGTGCGGTCCTCGCAATGCACGATGATGGGCACGTCGACCAGCCGCGAGTACTCGAGCACGCGGCGCATCACGCCGCTGTCCATGATCGTCTTGCCGTCGTCGGAGAAGGCCACGGCGCCTGCGGCGACCAGCGTCACCATCTCCGTCATCACCTTGCCCTCGAGGCCGCGCGTCGCCGCCGCGATCGGCAGCACGCGCGCCGGCGAGTCCTGGCGAGCGCGATCGAGGATGTAGTCCGTCATCGCCGGGTCGTCGTTCACGGGGTGCGTGTTCGCCATGCAGGCGATCGACGTGAAGCCGCCCGCCACGGCCGCGCGGCCGCCCGAGGCGATGTCTTCCTTGTACTCCTGGCCGGGCTCGCGCAGGTGGCAGTGCAGGTCGACGAAGCCGGGCGCGATCCAGCAGCCCGCGGCGTCGATCACGTGCGCGCCGGAAGCGGCGATCCCGGAGCCACACGCCTTCACCAGTCCGTCTTCGAGCAGCACGTCGCCGCGTTCGTCGCGGCCCGATGCCGGATCGAGCAGGCGCCCGCCTCGCAACAGGGTCTTGCTCACGAGGCGCTCCGCGACTGGCCGCGCTCGCGCTTGCGGCCGGCGTACAGATACAGCACCGCCATCCGGATCGCGACGCCGTTGCGCACCTGGTCGAGGATCACGCTGGGACGGTGGTCCGCGAGATCGTGAGCGAGCTCGACGCCGCGATTCACCGGGCCCGGATGCATCACGATCGCGTCCTCCTTGGCGTAGTGCAGCTTGCTGCGGTCGAGCCCGAACGTCGCGGCGTACTCGCGCACGCTCGGAAAGTAGGAGCCCGCGAGCCGCTCGCTCTGGATGCGCAGCGCCATCACCACGTCGGCGCCGTCGAGCGCCTCGCGCAGCGACGTGTAGGCCTTGACGCCGAGCTCTTCGATGGCCGGCGGAATCATCGGCGGAGGCGCGGCGACGCGCACCTCGGCGCCCATCTTCAGGAAGCCGTAGATGTTCGAGCGCGCGACGCGCGAGTGCAGGATGTCGCCCACGATCGTCACGGTCAGGCCGTCGATGCGGCCCTTTTCCTGCTGGACGGTGAACAGATCGAGCAACGCCTGCGTCGGGTGCTCGTGCGCGCCGTCGCCGGCGTTGATCACGGGCGCGTCGAGCACGTCGGCGATGCACTTGGGAACGCCGGCGACCTCGTGGCGCACGATCACCGCGTCGGGGTCCATCGCGTCGAGCGTGCGCGCGGTGTCGAGGATGCTCTCCGCCTTCTTCATGCTGGAGGTCGAGGGCGAGAAGTTCACGACGTCGGCCGAGAGCCGCTTGCCGGCGATCTCGAAGCTCGCGCGGGTCCGGGTCGACGATTCGAAGAACAGGTTCACGATCGTGCGCCCGCGCAGGGTCGGAACCTTCTTGACCTCGCGCTCGCCGACCTCGCGCATGTGGACGGCCGTGTGGAGGATGCGCTCGATCTCGCTGCGCTCGAGATTCTCGATGCCGAGCAGGTCGGATCCGATCATGCGTCCCCCCGTGGGTCGGCCGGCAACAGCGCGACCTCGAGCGCCCCCTCCAGCCCCCCGTCCCGACCGCGCAGGCAGACCGTTTCGCGCGGGCTCGTCGGCACGTTCTTGCCCACGTAGTCGAGCTTGATCGGGAGCTCGCGGTGGCCGCGATCGATCAGGCCCACCACCTGGACCATGCGCGGCCGGCCGAAATCCATCAGCGCGTCCATCGCGGCGCGAATCGTGCGGCCGGTCTTCACGACGTCGTCGACCAGCACGATCACGCGATCGTCGACCGCGGAGGGCATCTCCGTCGGGCGCAGCTGCGGCCGCTCGCCCCTCAGCATCAGATCGTCGCGGTAGAGCGTGGTGTCGAGCACGCCCACCGGCACCTGGACGTCGGAGATCTGCGCGAGGTTGCTCGCGAGCCTGCGCGCCAGCGGCACGCCGCCGTTCGGAATCGCGACGAGATACAGGCGCTCTGCGTCTTCGTTGCGCTCGAGGATCTCGTGGGCGATGCGCGTCAGCGCGCGCGCGATGGCCGTATCGTCGAGGAGGGTGCGGCCCACGGGCGCGGGCTCGGAGCCGCGCAAGGGGGGCCTGCCGGTAGACGGGGGAGTCTCCTGCGCCACGTGCGAGCTTTCTCCGCCTCACGGGACGGAATTAAAAGAGACGAGATCGCAGCGACGAAAATACAAGCGCCGGCGGCCGACGTCAATTGCCGCTAATGCATCCGCTCCCCGATCCGGTCCCAGCGCATCTTGTGCGTCAGCAGCTCGAACAGCGTGACGGGATTCAGCAGCTCGGCCCAGCTGCCGTTGAAATCCCACGACCAGTAGAGGATGAAGGCGGGCCCCTTGATCTCCGCCAGCCGCACGCTGCCCCAGAAGCGGCTGTCCTTCGAGTGGTCGCGGTTATCGCCGAGCATGAAGTAGCGCCCCGGCTCCACGGTGACCGTATCCACCGGGCTCGGGAACGACACGTTCGGATCGTCGAGGGTGTGGAAGGAGTGATCGCCGAGCGTCACCTCGCTCACGTCGAGGGGATTGCCGGCGTCGTCGACGAAGGTCTCGCCGAGGGCGCGCGGCTCGATCGGATCGCCGTTCACGAAGACGCGGCCCGAGCGGAAATCGATGCGGTCGCCCGGCAGGCCGATGATGCGCTTCACGAACTCCTCGCGCGGCAGATCCGGCCGCAGATCGGCCGGGAAGGTCTGCGTGCCGTGCTGCGCAACCGTGAAGACGACGACGTCGCCGCGCTCGGGCGCCCGGATGCCCGGGGTGCGCCAATCGCTGAAGGGCAGCTTGACGCCGTAGATGAACTTGTTGACGAACAGGTGATCGCCGATCAATAGCGTCGGGAGCATCGAGCCGGACGGAATCCGGTAGGGCTCCACCACGAAGGCGCGAATGCCGAGCGCGATCACGACCGCGACGAGCAGCGTGCTGATCTGCTCCCAGACGCCGCTCGTCGTCTCCGGCGCGGCGGTCTCGACCGGCGCTGCCGGCTCCGCGGCCCTGCGCTTGCGGGAAGCGGGCGCGCTCACGAATCCCCCAGCTTGAGCGCTGCGAGGAAGGCTTCCTGGGGAATCTCGACCGAGCCGACGCGCTTCATGCGACGCTTGCCCTCCTTCTGGCGTTCGAGCAGCTTGCGCTTGCGGCTGATGTCACCGCCGTAGCACTTGGCGGTCACGTTCTTGCGCAGCGCCTTCACGGTGGTGCGCGCGATCACGCGCGCGCCGATCGCCGCTTGCAGCGCGACCTCGTACATCTGGCGCGGAATGAACTCCTTGAGCTTGCGCACGAGCTCGGTGCCACGCGCATACGCCTTGTCCCGGTGCACGATCAGCGAGAGCGCGTCGACGGGGTCGCCGTTCACCAGCACGTCGAGCTTGACGAGATCCGAGGGCTGGTAGCCCAGCAGCTCGTAGTCGAAGGAGCCGTAGCCGCGCGTGAGGCTCTTGATGCGATCGTGGAAGTCGAGAACGATCTCCGAGAGCGGCAGCTCGTAGCGCACCTGCATGCGCGAGCCGTGGTGCGTCATGTCGCGCTGGGTGCCCCGGCGGTCCTGGCAGAGCGCGAGGATCACCCCCACGTGCTCCGGCGGCACGTGGATCGTGGCGAGCACCATCGGCTCTTCGATCTGCTGGATCTCCGACGGCTCCGGCAGCTCCGCGGGGCTCTCGATCTCCTGCGTCTCGCCCGAGAGCTTCACCACGCGGTAGCGCACGGTCGGCGCCGTCGAGATCAGGTTGAGGTTGTACTCGCGCTCGAGCCGCTCCTGCACGATCTCGGAGTGCAGGAAGCCGAGGAAGCCGCAACGGAAGCCGAAGCCGAGCGCCGCGCTCGTCTCGGGCTCGTAGACGAGCGAGGCATCGTTCAGCTGGAGCTTCTGGAGCGCGGCCTTCAGGTTCTCGTAGGCGTCCGGCTCGACGGGGTAGAGCCCCGCGAACACCATCGGCTTCACGTCGAGGAAGCCCGGCAGCGGCTCGGCGGGCGGGCGCTCGGCGTCACCGAGCGTGTCGCCGATCTTGACCTCGGCGAGCGACTTGATGCCCGCGACGAAGAGGCCCACCTCGCCGGCTGCGAGGCTCTCGACCGCGCGCGGGTGCGGATCGACCACGAACAGCTGCTGGATCTCGTGCTCGACGTCGCGCGCCATCATCAGGAGCCGGCCGCCCTTGTGGAAGCTGCCGTCGAAGACGCGCGCGAGCATCACCGCGCCGACATAGGGATCGAACCACGAGTCGAACACCAGCGCGCGCGCCGGGGCCTGCGGGTCTCCCTTCGGCGGCGGCACCCGCTCGACGATCCGCTCGAGCAGCTCCCCGATCCCCTTGCCCTCCTTCGCGGAGACGAACAGCACGTCGGCGGCGTCGAGACCGATCACCTCCTCGATCTCGCGGGCCACGCGCTCCGGATCGGCGGAGGGCAGGTCGATCTTGTTCACGACCGGGATGATCTCGAGGCCGCCTTCGATCGCGAGCCAGGCGTTGGCGAGCGTCTGCGCCTCGATGCCCTGCGCCGCGTCCACCACCAGCACCGCGCCCTCGCAGGCCGCGAGCGCCCGCGAAACCTCGTAGGAGAAATCGACGTGGCCGGGAGTGTCGATCAGGTTCAGCACGTAGTCGACGCCGTCCTGCGCCCGGTAGCGCATGCGCGCGGTCTGCGCCTTGATCGTGATGCCGCGTTCGCGCTCGAGATCCATCTTGTCGAGGAATTGATCGCGCTTCTCGCGGGCGGTGAGCGAGCCCGTGGCGTCGAGCAGTCGATCGGCCAGCGTGCTCTTGCCGTGGTCGATGTGCGCGACGATGCAGAAGTTCCGGATCCGCGTGGGATCGGTCACGTGCCGGCTCGGGATTCGTGCGCCAGCGCTTCGCGGAAGTACGCGTACGTCCGGCGCAGCCCCTCCTCCACGGGAACCTTCGGCTCCCAGTCGAGCACGCGGCGGGCCAGTGTGATGTCGGGCTTGCGGACCTTGGGATCGTCCGGGGGCAGCTCCCGGTGCACGAGCCGGCCCGTGGCGCCGGTGATCTCGATGATCTTCTCCGCCATCGCGCGCAGCGTCATCTCCCGCGGGTTCCCGATGTTGACGGGGCCCACGTAGTCGCAGCGCAACAGGCGCCAGATGCCCTCGACCAGATCGTCCACGTAGCAGAACGAGCGGGTCTGCGATCCGTCACCAAATAGAGTCAAGTCCTCGCCCCGGATCGCCTGCCGGAAGAAGTTCGGGATCGCCCGGCCGTCGTTGATCTGCATGCGGGGGCCGAAGGTGTTGAAGATGCGCACGATGCGGACGTCGACGCCGTGGTGCCGGTGGTACGCCATCGTCATGGCCTCGGCGAAGCGCTTGGCCTCGTCGTACACGCCGCGGATGCCGATCGGGTTCACGTTGCCCCAGTACGTCTCGGGCTGGGGGTTCACCTCCGGATCGCCGTAGGTCTCCGAGGTGCTCGCGAGCAGCAGGCGCGCTCCCTTCGCCTTGGCGAGGCCGAGCGCCTTGTGGGTGCCGAGCGACCCGACCTTGAGGATCTGGATCGGCAGGCGTTCGAAATCGGCGGGGCTCGCCGGCGAGGCGAAGTGCAGGATCGCGTCGAGAGGGCCCGCGACGAACAGGAAGTTCGTCACGTCGTAGTGTTGGAACTCGAACTTGGGGTGTCCGAGCAGCGGCTCGACGTTTTCGATGCGCCCGGTGAGCAGGTTGTCGATCGCGATCACCTCGCAGCCCTCGTCGAGCAGGCGTCGGCACAGGTGCGAGCCGATGAAGCCGGCCCCTCCGGTGACGAGAACCCGCTGCAGGCGTCGGTTCGAGCTCATGCGATCTTCCCTTCTGGAGCCAGCGGCGAATCGGGCGAGCGCAGGAAGGCGCGCAGCGCGTCCCTCCAGCTCCGAGGGCGTATGCCGAGTGCCTCGGCCTTCGAGCAGTCCAGCACCGAGTAGGTCGGACGCGGGGCCGGCAGACTCAAGTCCTCGCTACGGATGCGGTCGACCGCGAGGTCTGCGAAGCCCGCTTCGTCGAGGCTGGCCCGCGCCAGCTCCCACCACGTCGCCTCACCGCGGTTGGCGACATGGTACAGCCCGCGAGCCCCGGCTTCGACCAGAGCATGGATCGCGGCCGCGAGGTCGGCGGCATAGGTGGGCCGCCCGCGCTGGTCGTCGACGACCCGCAGTGGCGTGGGATCGCCCTGGCGGCGCCGCGCCTCGGCCTGCGCCAGGATCGCGGCGATGAAGTTGCGCCCGCGTCCGAAGACCCAGCTGGTGCGCACCACGAGTGCCGAGGCGCAGCCGGAGAGCACGCGCCGTTCGCCCTCGAGCTTGCTGCGGCCGTATTCCGAGACGGGAGCCGGCGGGTCGTCCTCCCGATACGGGCGGTCGGAAACCCCGGAGAAGACGTAGTCCGTCGAGACGTGGACGAGCCGGAAGCCACGCGCCTCGCAGATCTGCGCCAGGCGCCCCGGCCCGTCGGCGTTCGCGCGCCGCGCGGCCTCGGGCTCGCGCTCGCAGCGATCGACGTGCGTCATGGCCGCGGCATTCACGACCACGACCGGCGCCGCCAGACCCTTCAGGAAGCTCGCGAGCGAAGCGCCGTCGGCGATGTCGAGCTCGGGCAGGTCGCCGGCAGCCGCGAGCTCGCAATCCGGCCTCGCGGCCAGCAGCGCGCCCAGGGCGTGCCCGAGCTGGCCGCGGCAGCCGGTGATGACCCATCGCGAGCGCATGGGTGCCGCCTCAGGCCCCGTCTTCGGTGAGCACCCAGGTCGGGAGCTTCTCCTTGGTCTTGAGCCGGGCGGCGATGCGATCGGCCTCTTCACGCGTCGCGAGCGGTCCGACGCGAACCCGCCAACGCTGGTCCCCCGCCGCCGCTGCGCTGGGCGAGACGTAGACCGGCAGGCCCGCGCTGCGCAGCGAGGAGGCCAGTTCCTCGGCGGCTTTGCTCTCCGCGAAGGCGCCCACCTGCACCGAGAGCTTGCCGCCCGGGCGCGCCGCCACGGCGACGGCGGCCTTGGTGGCCGAGGGCAGCGGGGGCGGTTCGGCCGGCGGCGGCGCGGCTGCGACGGGGGGTGTGTTGCTCGCTGCGGGCACCGGCGCGGCGCCCGGCGCACCCTCGGCCGCGGTCCCCTCGGCGGCGGGGGCCGTTCCCGCGGCGGGAGCCGGCTGCGGCCCCCAGGCGACGTCCTGCGTGCCGCCGGCGAGGTCGCCCAGGATCAGACCCGGGTCCTCCCACAACACGCCGGCGAACATGCCGATCGCAAAGCCGGGAATCGCCACCAGCGCGAGCCCGAGCAACGTGAACAGCACGCCGCGTCCACGGCGCCCCCCCCTCCCCGCTTCCCGATCCGTCGTCACATCTGCTCCGGCGCCGAGATGCCGAGGCACCCGAGCGCATTGGCGAGGACGGTCCGCACCGCGAGCGCGAGCCCGAGGCGCGCGTTCGTGAGAGCGGGATCGTCCGACAGCACACGGTGTCGGACGCCGTCCTGCAGGTAGGGATTCCAGAGGCCCGCGAGCTCTCGCACCCAATAGGCGATGTGGTGCGGCTCCCGGGATTCCGCGGCGCGCGTCACCACGTCGGGAAACTCGCCGATCTTCCTCAGGATCTCGAGCTCCTCGGGCAGCACCAGCGCGCTCGCGTCGACGCTCGCCGCGTCGGGCACGGCGATGCCCTGCTCGCGCGCCTTGCGCTCGACGCCGTGCGTGCGCGCGTGCGCGTACTGCACGTAGTAGGCCGGGTTCTTCTTCCAGTCCGTGTCCTTGGCGAGATCGAGATCGAAATCGAGGTGACCCTCGGCCTTGCGCTGCACCATGAAGAAGCGGAAGACGTCGACGCCGACCTCGCCCAGCAGCTCGTCGACGGTGACGTAGGTGGCGCGGCGCTTGGATTGCTTCACCTGCTCGCCGCCCCGCGTGAGCGTCACGAACTGGTTCATCACCAGCTCGAGCTGCTCGACGGGGCAACCGAGCGCGCCGACCGCCGCGCGCACGAAGGGAAACTGCTCGATGTGATCGGCGCCCTGCACGTCGATGATGTGGTCGAAGCCGCGGCGGAACTTCTCGCGGTGATAGGCGATGTCGGGGAGCAGGTAGGTGGGCTCGCCGGTGCGCTTGATCAGCACGCGGTCGCGCGCGAGCCCGAGCGCCGTCGCGCGCAGCCAGACCGCTCCCTCGTTCTCGTAGACGAGATCCAGCTTGCGCAGGTCCGTGAGGACCTCGTCGAGCTTTCCCTCTTCGTAGAGCGCCATCTCGTTCGAGTACACGTCGAAGGCGATGCCGAGCGCGTCGAGGGTCTTGCGGATCTCGCTGAACACCGTCTGCTCGGCGATCTGGCGGAAGACGCCCTCGCCGGCTTCGCCGGCGAGCGCCTGGCCCCGGGTCGCGACGAGATCCGCGGCGATCTCGCCGATGTAATCGCCCTGGTAGCCATCGCGCGGAAACAGGACCGGGAGCCCGCCGATGCTCTCGGGCCAGGCCGCGTCCGCGTCGCCCGCGGCAGCGGGCGGCGGCGCCGCTCGGCCGAGGCGCTCGAGATAGCGCGCGCGCACGGATTCCCCGAGCACCCGCATCTGGCGCCCGCCGTTGTTGAAGTAGTACTCGCGCGTGACGCGGTAGCCCACGGCTTCGAGCACGCGCGCGATGGAGTCGCCGAGCACGGCCTGGCGACCGTGACCCAGCGTGAGCGGCCCCGTCGGATTCGCCGAGACGAACTCGATCTGGATGTGCTTGCCCGCGCCGAGCTGCGAGTGCCCGTAACGGCGCCCCTGCTCGAGCACGCTCCGCAACAAGCCCCGCCAGCCGTCATCGCGCAGCCAGACGTTGATGAAGCCGGGACCCGCCACCTCGGCGCGCGCGATGGGGCCCTCGCCGACGGCGAGCAGCGCGATCAAGCGCTCGGCGACCTGACGCGGCGGGCGGCGCAGCGACTTTGCGAGCAGCAGCGCGACGTTGCAGGCGAAATCGCCGTGCTCGGCGCTGCGCGGAACCTCGAGGCTGAACTCCGGCGCAGGCGTCTCGACGGCGGCTTCAGCGAGCAGCTTCGCGACCGCGGCGCGGAAGCTTTCGTGGAGGCGCGACCTCATGCTGGAAGAGAATCGCCCGGATCGCGGGTTTGGTCAAGGAAATCGGGCACTTGAGCGATCAGCGCGAGGCAGGCGCACGAGCGTTTCGTCGGCGCGCGCCAAGCCCAGCTCCTCGCGAATGGCGCGCTCGACCGCGAAGCCGCCCTGGTCGAGCCCCTGTGCTTCGGCTTCGAGCGCCGCGATCTCGCCCGTCAGCTCCGCGTTGCGAGCCCGCGACTCGCGCAGCTCGCCGCGCAGGTGCAGCCAGGTTCCGATGCCGGCGTCCTTGTCGAACGCCGCATGCACGACGACCGCCGCGACGAGCGCCGCGACGAGCAGCAGAGCCTTCACGGGTTTCCCCCACCCCTTCGGCGCGCCGAGCTTACCGTCCGCCGCAGCGGACGCCAAGGCGCCGGACGTCAGCCCTTGGTGTCGGGGGGGGCCGCAATCACGCGCCGGATGCTCTCCACGTAGGCGGGGGAGTCCCATTCCTTGGAGCCGACGTAGCGTTCGAGGATCACGCCGTCGCGCCCGATCAGCAGCGACTCGGGGTAGCGGAAGGTCTCGTAGCTGCGCGCCACTCGCTGATCGGCATCGAGCAGCAGCGTGAAGCCGAGCCCGAGGCGGTCGCGGAACTGCAGCACCGGTGCGGCGTCGGCGTCGACCGCCACGCCCACGAGCTCGAAATCGCTGCCGGCGAGCTCTCGATTCAGGCGCTCCATCGCCGGCAGCTCGTCTTCGCAGGGCTTGCACCAGGTCGCCCAGAAGTTGAGCAGCACGACCTTGCCGCGCAGAGAAGCGAGCGACATCGGGGCGCCGCCTCCGACACGAGGCAGCTCGAAGGCCGGCGCCGGGCTGCCGCGGTCGATCGGCGCCGGCGCGTCGCCCGCGAAGTACCAGGCGAGCAGGGCCGCGGCGACGACGCCCGCGCCGAGCAAGCGGGAGCTCCAGCGGCTGGTCATGGGCGGGTGTCCCGGCTCAACCGGAGGACTTCGTCGAGCCCTTCTTGCGCGGCGACGCCTTGCGCGCCTTGGCCTTCGCGTCGGCGGCCGGCTTGGCGCTGCGCTTCTTCGCAGCCGCGGGCTTCGCCGCCGGCCGGGCGGCGGGCTTGGCCTTGGCGCTCGCCGCCTTGGCCGGCGACTCGCTCGCGGCCTTCCGGGCCGGAGCCTTCTTCGCGGCCGCGCCCTTCGGAGCGGCGACCGTGCCCTCGCGATCGACCAGCTCGATGATCGAAACCGGCGCGGCGTCGCCGTGGCGGTGGCCCAGCTTCAGCACGCGCGTGTAGCCGCCGGGACGATCGCGGTAGCGCTCCGCCAGCGAGTCGAAGAGCTTCGCGGTGACGTCGCGGCTGCGGATCGTGCGCAGAGCGCGCCGGCGCGCATGCAGCGTCCCGCGCTTGCCGAGCGTGATCATCCGGTCCGCGACCCGCCGCAGCTCCTTGGCCTTGGCGTCGGTGGTCTCGATGCGCTCGTGCTCGAGCAGCGCCGTCACCATGTTGCGAAACAGCGCCTTGCGGTGGGGGCTCGAACGCCCCAGGCGCCGCGTGCGCATTCGGTGCTTCATCTAGACCTCGCGCTCGCGGAACCGTTCGATCTCGCGGCGATCGGGGAAGCTCTCGACCTTCATGCCGAGCTGGAGGCCCATGGACTGGAGCACCTCCTTGATCTCGTTCAAGGACTTGCGACCGAAGTTCTTGGTCTTGAGCATTTCGGCCTCGGTCCGCTGCACGAGCTCACCGATCGTGCGGATGTTCGCGTTCTGCAGGCAGTTCGCGGAGCGCACCGACAGCTCGAGCTCGTCGACCGACTTGAAGAGATTCGGATTCGTCGGCTGCTGTTGCTCGGCCGCCGGCGTCGGCATCTCGACCGGCTCGTCGAAGTTGATGAAGATCGAGAGCTGCTCCTTCAGGATCTTGGCCGCGTAGGCCACGGCGTCCATCGGGCTCACGGTGCCGTCGGTCCAGACCTCGAAGTTCAGGCGGTCGAAGTCCGTCTCGCGACCCACGCGCGCGGGCGTCACCGTGTAGTTGATCTTCGTCACGGGCGAGAAGACGGAGTCGATCGGGATCGTCCCGATCGCCATCTCCGGCGTCTTGTTCTTCTCCGCGGGCACGTAGCCCTTGCCCACGCCGATCGTGACTTCCATCTCGACGTCGGCATCGGAGGAGAGCGTCGCGATCTTGTGGTCCTTGTTCAGGATCTCGATGCTCGAATCGTCGGCCGCGAGATCCGCGGCCGTGATCAGGCCCTCGCCCTTCTTGTGCAGGCGCAGGGTCTTCGGGCCGTCGGAGTGGAGGCGCAGTCGCACCTCCTTGAGATTCAGGACGATGTCGCTGACGTCCTCCATCACCCCGGGGATGGTGGAGAACTCGTGCAGCACTCCGTTCACGCGCAGCGACGTGATCGCGGCGCCCTGGAGCGACGAGAGCATCACGCGGCGCAAGGCGTTGCCGAGCGTCACGCCGAAGCCGCGCTCCAGCGGCTCGCAGGAGAAGCGGCGATAGCTGCCGGTCCCGCCGCCTTCGTCGGTATCCAGATTCCGCGGGCGGATGAGCGAACGCCAATTCTTTGCGATGCGGTCGAGCTGTTGCATGGGTCCTCCCCAAAAATGAATGATCGCGGATGCTGCTAACGCGAGTAGAGCTCCACGATGAGCTGTTCCTGGATCGGGATCGTGATGTCGTCGCGCGCAGGCAGCGCCTTCACGACCCCCTCGAACTTGGCCTTCTCGGTCTCGAGCCAACGCGGCACGCTGCGCCCCTCGAGGGTCTCGAGGGCGTTCGCGATGCGCGCGACCTTGCGCGACTTCTCGGCGACGGTGATGCGGGCGCCCGCCTTGACCAGCATCGACGGAATCGTCTGGCGCCGGCCGTTCACGAGGAAGTGGCCGTGCTTCACGAGCTGGCGCGCCTCGGCGCGCGACGTCGCGAAGCCGAGGCGGAACACGACGTTGTCCAGACGGCGCTCGAGCAGCATCAGCAGGTTCTCGCCCTGGCGGCCCTTCATGCGCGAGGCGCGGTCCATCGTCACGGCGAACTGCCGCTCGAGCAGTCCGTAGATCCGCTTCACCTTCTGCTTCTCGCGCAGCTGCACGCCGTATTCCGAGAAGCGCGTGCGACCCTGTCCGTGTTGCCCCGGCGGGAAGGCGCGGCGTTCTACGCCGCACTTCGGGGTGAAGCAGCGGTCGCCCTTGAGGAAGAGCTTGACTCCCTCACGGCGGCAGAGCCGACAGACCGCATCCGAATATCGAGCCATGATTTTCCCCGTTTCCTATACGCGTCGCCGCTTGGGCGGGCGGCAGCCATTGTGCGGGATCGGTGTCACGTCCCGGATCATCGAAACCTTGATGCCGGCGGCCTGGATCGCGCGCACCGCCGATTCGCGGCCCGCACCCGGACCCTTGACGAAGATCGTGAGCTGCCGGATGCCGTGCTCCATCGCCTTCTTCGAGCACTCCTCCGCCGCCACCTGGGCAGCGAACGGCGTCGACTTGCGCGAGCCCTTGAAGCCATGCGCGCCGGCCGACGCCCAGCACAGCGAATTGCCGGCCACGTCGGTGATCGTGATCATCGTGTTGTTGAACGTCGATTGAACGTGCGCAATCCCCGACTGCACGTTCTTCTTGACCTTCTTCTTGGGGCCCTTCTTCACGGTCTCCGCCTTTCCCTGCTCGGCTACTTCTTGACCGGCGCCACTTTCTTGCCGGCGATGGTCTTGGCCGGACCCTTGCGGGTCCGTGCGTTGGTGTGCGTGCGCTGACCGCGCACCGGCAGACCGCGGCGGTGCCGGAGCCCGCGGTAGCAGCCGATGTCCATCAGCATCTTGATGTTCTGCGATGTATCGCGGCGCAGGTCGCCCTCGACCTTGAATTCGCGCTCGATGATCTCGCGCAGGCGCACGACCTCGCCGTCGGAGAGCCGCTCCGTCCGGGTGTCGAGGTCGACGTTCGCCTTTTCACAGATCGTGCGCGCCGAATTGCGGCCGATGCCGTAGATGTAGGTCAGCGCGATCTCGATCCGCTTGGTCCGCGGCAGGTCGATTCCCGCGATCCGCGCCATCTTCTTTCCTCCCTGTCCGACCCGCTGCGCGGGCCCCGCCGGGCTAGCCCTGGCGCTGCTTGTGCTTCGGGTTCTCGCAAATCACGCGCACGACGCCACGCCGGCGCACCAGACGGCACTTCTCGCAGATCTTGCGCACCGATGCCCGCACCTTCATGGTGTTCCCCTCTTCTCCGCGTCCGCTAGTGCGAGCCCGGAATGCGCGTCAGCACATCGGGGCCCTCTTCGGTGATCAAGATCGTGTGTTCGAAGTGAGCCGAAAGCGAGCCATCCGCGGTCACGGCCGTCCACTCGTCATCCAGCACGCGCACCTCGGGTTCGCCGACGTTCACCATCGGCTCGATCGCGAACACCATTCCCGGCAGCAGCCGCGGCCCGCGGCCTTCCGCGCCGAAATTCGGAATCCAGGGCGGCTCGTGGAGCTTGCGGCCGATGCCGTGCCCCGCGAAGTCGCGCACCACCGAGAAACCCTCGGGCTCGACGCGGCTCTGCACGCCGTGGCCGATGTCGGACAGGCGCCGCCCGGGACGCATCGCCTCGATGCCGGCCCACAGCGCCTCGCGCGTCACCTCGAGCAGCCGCTTCGCCTGCTCGTCGATCTCGCCGACGGGCACGGTGACGGCGGAGTCTCCGTGGAAGCCATCCACCGATACGCCGAAGTCGAGGCTGACGATATCGCCTTCCTCGACCACGCGCGGACCCGGGATGCCGTGCACGATCTCGTCGTTCACCGAGACGCACAGCACCGCCGGATAGCGGGGCAGCCCGTGCGGATCATAGCCCTTGAACGACGAGGATACGCCCCGCTCGGCGATCGCCTTCTCCGCGAAGCGGTCGAGCTCGGCCGTCGTCACGCCCGGCTTCACGCGCTCGCGCAGCTCGAGCAGGATCTCCGCCACGTGACGCGACGCCTCGCGCATGGCCTGGAGCTCGCGCCGGGTCTTGATCGGGATGCGCTCGCCGTAGGCCGTCACGCTGCCAGCCCTTCCTGGATCCGTCGCTCGACGGCCTCGACCGTGCCCGAGCCGTCGAGCTCGCGCAGCAGGCCCTTGCGCCGGTAGTAGGCGATCAGGGGCTCGGTCTGCGTCCGATACACGCGCATGCGGTTGCGGATGGTCGCGTCGTTGTCGTCCGAGCGTCCTTCGATCTGCGCGCGCTTGAGCAGCCGCGCGATCAGCTCTTCCTCGTCGACCTCGAGCGCGGTGCAGCGGTCGAGCTGCATGCCCATGCGCGCGAGCTCGGCGTCGAGCGCCTCGGCCTGCGCCAGCGTGCGCGGGAAGCCATCGAGCACGAAGCCGCTCTTCGCATCGGAGCGCGCCAGGCGCTCCACCGCGACGCCGATCACCACCGAGTCGGGCACCAGCTCGCCGCGGTCCATGAACGCCTTGGCCTGGCGCCCGAGCGGAGATCCCTGCCGCGACGGCGGCGCGCAGCAGATCGCCCGTCGAGACGTGCGGCACGCCGAGCCGCTTCGCCAGGCGAACCGCCTGGGTGCCCTTCCC
Organism: uncultured delta proteobacterium; assembly: GCA_963785985.1. Taxonomy (GTDB): domain Bacteria; phylum Myxococcota_A; class UBA9160; order UBA9160; family SMWR01; genus DATBRV01. The sequence goes on from CAWAXD010000012.1 coordinate 702,383, forward strand.
GGCGCCCGGAGCGCCGAGCAGCAGCAGGTTGCGCGGCTCATCGCGCGAGCCTCCCGCGGATGCGCGTGCCCTTCGCGAAGCCCTCGTACTGGCGCGAGACCAGGTGCGCCTCGATCTGCGCGATCGTGTCGAGCCCGACGCCCACGACGATCAGCAGCGCCGTGCCGCCGAAGTAGAACGGGCACGCCGAGCCGCACGGCGAGGATCGTCGGCAGCACGCAGATCGCCGCGATGTAGAACGCGCCGACGAGCGTGATGCGCGAGAGGATGCGGTCGATGTACTCGGCCGTCTTCTTGCCCGGGCCGGATGCCCGGGATGTACGCCGCCGGACTTCTTGATGTTGTCGGCCACGTCGGTCGGGTTGATCACGATCGCCGTGTAGAAGTACGCGAAGAAGACGATCAGCGACGACGTAGATCACGCTGTACAGCGGACTGCGCCGGATTCAGGTACGTGGTCGATGAAGTCCTGGACCGCCGGCGAGTTCGTGAACTGGCCGATCGTGAGCGGGAACATCAGCAGCGACGACGCGAAGATCGGCGGGATCACGCCGGCCGTGTTCACGCGCAGCGGGAAGTAGCTCATGCCTCCCTGCATCACGCGCTTGCCCACGACGCGGCGCGCGTGCTGGATCGGGATCCGGCGCTGGCCGCGTTCGACGATCACCACGAAGACGACCACGCCGACGCCCACGGCGAGCAGGAACGCCGATCTGGAGGATGCTGAACTGATCGGTCCGGATCAGCTCGAACAGCTTCGAGATCGCCGACGGGATGCGGATGATGATGCCGGCGAAGATGATCAGCGAGATGCCGTTGCCGATGCCGCGCTCCGTGATCTGCTCGCCGAGCCACATGATGAACGCGGTGCCGCAGGTGAGCGTGATCATGCACAGCAGCCGGAAGCCCGAGCCCCGGGTTGAGCACCGCGCCCTCGCCGAACTGCCCATGCTCGAGCGCCACGGCGATCAGCGAGCTCTGGAACATCGCCAGCACGATGGTGGCGTAGCGGGTCCACTGGTTGATCTTCTTGCGCCCCGCCTCGCCTTCCTTGCGCACCGCGTCGAGCTGCGGAATCACGATCGTCAGCAGCTGGAAGATGATCGAGGCGCTGATGTAGGGCATGATGCCGAGCGAGAAGATCGAGAGCTGCTCGAGGGCGCCGCCCGAGAACAGGCTGAACAGCCCGAACACGGTGCCCTGCATCTGCTCGAAGAAGCTCTTGATCACCGCCGGGTTGATTCCCGGCGTCACGATGAACGCCCCCACGCGGTAGACCGCGAGCATGGCGAACGTGAAGAAGATCCGTTGCCGGAGCTCCGTGATCCGCGCGATGTTCTGGATGCCGCCGATCATGCGACGATCTCGATCCTTCCGCCGGCTCCTTCGATCTTCTCGCGCGCGCTCGCGCTGACGGCGCTGCACCGCCAGCGTCAGGTTCCGCGGCGCATCGCCGTCTCCGAGCACCTTCACCGGACCGCCGCGCGCGCGGACGATGCCCTTCGCGATCAGCGCCGCCGTGTCGACGCGCGCGCCCTCGCCGAAGCCGGCGAGCGCCGCGAGGTTCACGATCTGCGGCTGGCCGGTGCGGTGGCTGCGAAAGCCCCGCTTCGGCATGCGCCGCACCAGCGGCATCTGGCCGCCTTCGAACTGGCGCCCCGTCTCGCGGCCGGGCGAGCGCTTGCCCTGCCCCTTGATGCCGCGTCCCGAGGTCTTGCGATGGCCCGAGCCGGGGCCGCGCCCCACGCGCTTGGTGCGGTGCCGCGCTCCCGGTCGGTGTTCGAGGTGTTCGAGCATCAGCCTTCCTCCACCGCGATCAGGTGCTTCACGGCGTGGATCATGCCGCGCACCGCGGGCGTGTCTTCGATCTGCACGCTCTGCTGCAAGCGGCGCAGGCCGAGCCCGCGCAGCGTCGCCCGCTGCCGGCGGTTGTAGCCGATGCTGCTCTTCACCCACTTGATCTGGACGTGCTTGCCCTTCTTCATGCGCGACCGAGCTCCTGCGCCCGCTCCTTCGGATCCCGCAGCTCGCCGAGCGCGGTCATGGTGGCGCGCACCACGTTGTGCGGATTGTGGGTCCCGAGATTCTTCGTGAGCACGTCGCGCACGCCGGCGGCCTCGAGCACCGCGCGCACCGAGCCGCCCGCGATCACCCCGGTGCCCGGCGAGGCCGGCTTCAGCAGCACGCGCGCCGCGCCGAAGCGGCCGAGCACCTCGTGCGGCAGCGTGCCGTCGAGCAGCGGAATCCGCACCAGACCCTTGCGCGCGCGCTCGATGCCCTTGCGAATCGCCTCGGGAACCTCGCCTGCCTTGCCATAGCCCGTCCCGACCACGCCGTTCCCGTCGCCCACCACGATCAACGCGCTGAAGCTGAAGCGGCGGCCGCCCTTCACCACCTTCGCCACGCGATTGATGTGGACCACGCGGTCCGTGAGCTCGTAGTCGTTCGGATTGAGCTGGATCGTAGCCATCTGGTGTCACCCTAGAACTGCAAGCCGGCTTCGCGCGCGGCCTCGGCCAGCGCCTTCACGCGGCCGTGGTAGAGAAAGCCGTTGCGGTTGAACACGACGGCGTCGATCTGCTTCTCGCGCGCGAGGTCGGCGACCGCCTTGCCCACGCGCTTGGCGGCCTCGACGTTGCCCGTCGACCCGAGCCCCTCGGCCACGGCCTTCGTGCGCGTCGAGACGGTGCCGATCGTGCGACCCGTCTCCGAATCCACGAGCTGCGCGTAGATGTGCTTCGCGCTGCGGTACACGGTGAGCCGCGTGCGCGTGCTGCGCCTGACGCGCCCCGCCACGCGCGCCCGGCGCGCGGCCATCTTCTTGAGCTTCTTGCTGGCTTGCTTGACTCGCATGGCGTCCTCACGCCGCTCCGGCCTTGCCGACCTTGCGACGCACCCTCTCTCCGACGTAGCGGATCCCCTTGCCCTTGTATGGCTCCGGCGGGCGGATCGAGCGCAGATCGGCGGCAAACTGGCCCACCTGCTGGCGGTTGATGCCTTCGATCCGGACCATCACGTTCTTGTCGACGGCGATCTTGAGCCCGTCCGGAATCGCCAGCTCGACGGGGTGCGAGAAGCCGAGCAGCAGCTTCAGCGTCTTGCCCGCGACGTCGGCCCGGTAGCCGACGCCCTGGATCTCGAGCTCCTTCACGAACGGCTCGACCACGCCGCGAACCATGTTCTGGATCAGCGCGCGAGCGAGCCCGTGCAGGGCGCGCGTACTCTTGTCCTCGGCGCTGCGCGCGACCGACACCTTTCCGCTCTCGACGCGGACTTCGACCCGCTGCGGCATGCGCTCCGTGAGCGTCCCTTTCGGACCCTTCACGCGCACCCCGCCCTCCAGCGCCTCGACGGTGACACCGTTCGGGATCGAGATCAGCTTGCGACCGACGCGTGACATCGCTACCAGACCTCGCAGAGCAGCTCGCCGCCCACGGACGCCTGGCGCGCCTCGCGGTCCGGAACCACTCCCTTCGACGTGGAGAGCACCGCCACGCCGAGACCACTGCGCACCTTCGGGATCTCGCCGCTGCCGACATAGACGCGCCGCCCCGGGCGGCTCACCCGGCGCAGGCCCGCGATCAGCGCGCGCCCGGATGCGTCGTAGCGCACGCGCATCACGAGCACGTCCTTGCCTTCGCGCTTCTCGGTGCGCACGTCGCCCAGGTATCCCTCGCTCGAGAGCACCTTCGCGATCGCGAGCTTGAGCCGCGACGACGGACAGACGATCTCGGGGTGGTGCGCCTTGCCCGCATTCCGGATGCGCGCGAGCAGGTCGGCGACGGGGTCGGTCATCATGGCGCTACTCCGTTACTGCCGGAACGGCACGCCGAGGTGCGCGAGCAGCGCGCGTCCTTCGGCGTCGTTGCGAGCCGACGTACACAGGGTGACGTTCATCCCCGTGACGCGGTCGACCTTGTCGAACTCGATCTCCGGGAAGATGATCTGCTCCCGGATCCCGAGCGAGAAATTGCCCCGCCCGTCGAACGCCTTCGCCGACAGGCCCTTGAAGTCCCGAACGCGCGGAAGCGAGACGTTCACCAGCCGGTCGAAGAACTCCCACATGCGGTCGCGGCGCAGCGTGACCGTGCAGCCCACGGCCTGGCCGGCACGCAGCTTGAAGTTCGCGATCGACATGCGCGCGCGGCGGATCACGGCCTTCTGGCCCGTGATCAGCGCCATCTCCTCGGCGGCCTTCTCGAGCAGCTTCGGGTTCGCCGTCGCCTCGCCGAGGCCCACGTTCACCACGATCTTCGTCAGCTTGGGAACCTGGTGGACGTTGCCGTAGCCGAACTCCTTCGAGAGCTTCGGAATCACTTCCTGGCGATAGAGATCGAGCATCCGCGGCGCCATCTACAGCACCTCCGGGGCCAGCGAGATGATCTTCATGAACTTGAACGCGCGCAGCTCGCGGGCGACCGGACCGAAGATGCGCGTGCCCACCGGCTCGCGCGCGTTGTCGATCAGGACCGCCGCGTTGTCGTCGAATCGGATGTAGGAGCCGTCCGATCGCAGGATCTGCTTCTTCGTCCGCACCACGACCGCCTTGCGCACCTCGCCCTTCTTGACACGACCGTTCGCGATCGCGTCCTTGACGGAAACCACGATCACGTCGCCGATCGAGGCATAGCGACGCCGCGAGCCCCCCAGCACGCGGATGCAGGCCACCCTTCGGGCGCCCGAATTGTCCGCGACCTGCAATACGGTTTCCTGCTGGATCATGGACTCCCCGCTAGACCCGTGCGACCGCGGCGATCGTCGCCTGCACCATCCAGCGCTTGCGCTTGGAGATCGGGCGATGCTCGACGATGCGCACGCGATCACCGATCGCACACGCGTTGGTCTCGTCGTGCGCCAGGAACTTCGAGTAGCGCCGCACGTACTTCTTGTACCGCGGGTCCTGGATCAGGCGTTCCACCTGCACCACCACCGTCTTGTCGAGCTTGTCGCTCACGACCAGCCCCACCAGTGTTCGCCGCATGCCTCGGTTCTTCACTTCATGCTCCGCGCTTCTCGCGTAGAACGGTCTCCACGCGAGCGATGTCGCGGCGAAGCTGTTCGAGCTTCGCCGTGTTCTCGAGCTGACCGGTCGAGCGCTTCACGTGCGCATTGAACAGGTCGCCGCGCAATTCGCGCGACTTGACCGTCAGCTCCTCGAGCGTCAGCTCCCGGATCTCACGCGCCTTCATGGCGATCCTCGCGACTGCACCAGGCGCGTCTTCATGGGCAGCTTGTGCGCCGCCAGCCGCAGCGCTTCCTGCGCCACCTTGAGCGGCACGCCTTCCATCTCGTAGAGGATCCGTCCGGGCTTCACGATCGCCACCCACTCCTCCGGATTGCCCTTGCCCTTGCCCATCCGGGTTTCGGCCGGCTTCTTCGTCACGGGCTTGTCCGGGATAGATGCGGATCCAGACCTTGCCGCCGCGCTTCACGTGGCGCGTCATCGCGACGCGCGCCGCTTCGATCTGGCGCGACGTCACGCGCGCGCGATCCACGGCCTGCAGGCCGTAGTCGCCGAAATCCAGATTGCAGCCGCGATACGCCTTGCCGCGCATCCGGCCCTTCTGCTGCTTGCGCCACTTGACCTTCTTGGGCTGGAGCATGGGCTACCTCGGCTGCTCCTCGCCGACACGCTGCGCGAGCGATGCCTTGCGCATGTCCTTGTCCGCGATCTCACCCTTGAAGATCCAGCACTTCACGCCGATCACGCCGTAGGTCGTCTTCGCCTCGGCCAGGCCGTAGTCGATGTCCGCGCGCAGCGTGTGCAGCGGCACCCGGCCCTCGCGGTACCACTCGCGGCGACCCATCTCCGACGCCGCCGAGCCGGCCCGAGCACTGGATGCGGATGCCCGCCGCGCCGAACTTCATCGTCGACGTCACGGCCTTCTTCATCGCGCGCCGGAACGCCACGCGGCGCTCGAGCTGGAGCGCGACGTTCTCCGCGACGAGCTGCGCGTCGAGCTCGGCCTTCCGGATCTCCTTGATGTTGATGAAGATCTCGCTTGTTCGCGGAGAGCTTCCCGAGCTCCGCGCGCAGCGCCTCGACCTCGGCGCCGCGCTTGCCGATCAGGATGCCCGGGCGCGCGGTGTGGATGTTCACCACGACCTTGTCGCCGGTGCGGTCGATCACGACCTTCGAGATGCCCGCGTGGATAGAGCTTCTTCTTGATGAAGCTTCCGAATCGCGAGGTCCTCGTGCAGCTGCTCCGCATAGCGGCGCGTCGCAGAACCAGTTCGACTGCCAGCCGTAGAGCGTGCCGATCCGGAAACCGTAGGGATGGACCTTCTGACCCAATCTTCACTCCTCGGCGAGTACGACGTTCGACGTGGCTCGTCTTGCGCTGGATCCAGGCCGCCCTGCCCTGCGCGCGCGGCTCGCATGCGCCACATGCTCGGCCCCTGCGTCCACGAAGATCTGCTCCGACGATCAGGTTGTCGAGGTCGATGCCCGCCTTCTCGCGGTTGTTGCGGTCCTCTGCGTTGGCGAGCGCCGAGCGCACCAGCTTGGCCAGCGGCTTGCGCGAAGCGCTTCGGCGGACAGATCGAGGACGGCGAGGGCCTCGTCCACGCTCTTGCCGCGGATCTGGTCGGCGAGCAGGCGCGCCTTGCGCGCGCTGATCCGGTAGTTCCTCGAGCTTGGCTTTGACTTCCATCTCAGACGACCGGCTTCACCTTCCGCGTCGCGGCGTGCCCCGTGAACTTTCGCGTCGGCGCGAACTCGCCGAGGCGGTGTCCCACCATGTTCTCCGTGATGAACACGGGCATGAAGAGCTTGCCGTTGTGCACGTGGAAGGTGAGTCCCGACGAACTCCGGCGTGATCATCGAGCGCCGCGACCAGGTGCGGATCACCTGCTTGGTGCCGGAGCGCGATCACGCGATCGACCTTCCGCTGCAGACTCGGGTCGACGTAGGGGCCCTTCTTGAGCGAGCGTGCCATCTACTACTTCCCTCGCCGCTTCACGATGTACTTGTCGGTGCGCGCGCTTCTTGCGCGTCTTGTGGCCCTTCGTCGGCACGCCCCACGGCGTGCACGGGTGGCGCCCGCCCGACGACTTGCCCTCGCCGCCGCCCATCGGGTGATCGATCGGGTTCATCGCCACGCCGCGCACGTTCGGGCGCTTGCCCAGCCAGCGCGAGCGCCCCGCCTTGCCGATGCTGCTGGTTCTCGTGCTCGGTGTTGCCGACCTGTCCGATCGTCGCCATGCATTCGGCGAAGATCAGGCGGTGCTCGTCGCTCGGCATGCGCAGCGTCGCGTAGCTGCCCTCGCGCGCCATCAGCTGCGCGCCGACGCCCGCGGCGCGCACGAGCTGCGCGCCCTTGCCGGGCTTCATCTCGATGGCGTGGACCACGGAGCCGAGCGGAATCTTCGCGAGCGGCAGCGCGTTGCCCGGCCGGATCTCGGCGTCCGGACCCGACATCACGACGTCGCCGACTGCGCAGCTCGTTGGGCGCCAGGATGTAGCGCTTCTCGCCGTCCTTGTAGTGCAGCAGCGCGACGTTCGCCGAGCGGTTCGGGTCGTACTCGATCGCCGCGACGCGCGCGGGGATCCCGAGCTTGTCGCGCCGGAAATCGATGCGCCGGTAGCGGCGCTTGTGGCCGCCGCCGCGATGCCACGTCGTGATGTGGCCGTGCGCGTTGCGGCCGCCGCTCTTCGCGGTGCGGCCCTCGAGCAGCGAGCGCTCGGGCTTCTTGCGCGTGAGCTCGGCGAAATCCGAGACGCTCATGCTGCGCCGGCCGGGCGAGGTCGGGCTGGTAGTTCTTGACGCCCATGCGACGACCCTACACTCCCTCGAAGAATTCGATCGTCTGGCCCTCGCGCCAGCCGCACGATCGCCTTCTTCCACTCCGGCTTGCGGCCGACGAACTTGCCGACCCGCTTCGACTTCCGCGGCATGCGCATGGTGCGCACGTCCAGCGACCTTCACGTCGAAGAGCGTCTCGACCGCGCTCCGGATCTCGTGCTTGTTGGCGCGCGGGTCGACCGCGAGCGTCACGACGTTGCGCTCCTCGCGTGCGATGTTGCTCTTCTCCGTCACCACCGGGCGTGCGGATCACGTCATGCAGGTTCACGACGCCGCCTCCCCGCTGGCCGTCGCCGCAGCCGCTCGCCGATCGCCGCGACCGCCGCCTGCGTGAGCAGCAGCTTGCCGTGCCGCAGCACGTCGTAGACGTTGAGCCCGTCGACGCGCAGCACGCTCACGTTGCGGAGGTTGCGCGCCGAGCGCTCGACGAAGGGATCCTCGGCGGCGATCACGATCAGGACCCGGGCATCGGCGAGCTCGAGATCGCGCAGCAGCTGCGAGCATCCGCTTCGTCTTGTACTCCGTCGAGCGCGAGCGCATCGACGACCGTGATGCTTGCCTCGCGCGATGCTGGAGCGAGAGCGCGCCGCAGCAGCGCCGCGCGGCGCACCTTCTTCGGCAGCGCGTGCTCGTAGGATGCGCGGCACCGGCCCGAACACGACGCCGCCGCCCGCCCACTGCGGCGCGCGGATCGTGCCCTGGCGCGCGCGGCCCGTGCCCTTCTGCTTCCAGGGCTTGATGCCGCCGCCCGACACGGCGGCGCGATTCTTGGTGCTGTGCGTGCCGCGCCGGCGCTTGGCCAGCTGCCGCCGCACTTCGGCATGGAAGAGATGTCGCCGCACCGGCGCCTCGAAGATCGACGGGTCGAGATCGACCGACCCGGCCTTCTTGTTTCCGGCGGTGACGACGTCCACGGTCGCCATACGCTACGCCCCGCTCCCCGTGACGACGCGCGTCACAGCTTGATCTCCACGTCGACGCCGGCTGCGAGCTCGAGCTTCATCAGCGCGTCGACCGTCTGCGGCGTCGGATCGAGGATGTCGATCAGGCGCTTGTGCGTGCGCATCTCGAACTGCTCGCGCGACTTCTTGTCGACGTGCGGGCCGCGCAGCACGGTGTACTTGTTGATCGAGGTCGGCAGCGGAATCGGGCCTGCGACGCGCGCACCCGTGCGCACGGCGGTGTCGACGATCTCCCCAGCGCTCTGGTCGAGCAGCTTGAAGTCGTACGCCTTCATGCGGATCCGGATCTTCTGTGACGCTACGTCTTGCACGATTCTCTACCCCGCCACCTTCTGCGCCCCGCGCGCCGCTGCTCGCAGCGCAGCTATTCGATGATCTCCGAGACGACACCCGCGCCGACCGTGCGGCCGCCTTCGCGGATCGCGAAGCGCAGCTCCTTGTCCATCGCGATCGGCGTGATCAGCTCCACCACCATCTCCACGTTGTCCCCCGGCATCACCATCTCGGTGCCCGCCGGCAGATTCGCCACGCCCGTCACGTCCGTCGTCCGGAAGTAGAACTGCGGCCGGTAGCCGTTGAAGAACGGCGTGTGCCGACCCCCCTCCTCCTTCGTCAGCACGTACGCCTGCGCCTTGAACTTCGTGTGCGGCGTGATCGTCCCGGGCTTCGCCAGCACCTGGCCCCGCTCCACGTCTTCCTTCGCCGTCCCGCGCAAGCAGGCACCCGACGTTGTCCCCGGCCTGACCCTCGTCCAGGATCTTCCGGAACATCTCGACGCCGGTCACCACCGTCTTCTGCGTCGGGCTTGCATCCCCACGATCTCCACCTCGTCGCCCGTCTTCACGATCCCCTGCTCGATGCGCCCCGTCACCACCGTCCCGCGGCCCGTGATCGAGAACACGTCTTCGATCGGCATCAGGAACGGCTTGTCCAGCGCCCGCTGCGGCTGCGGAATCGACGTGTCCAGCGCCTCCATCAGCTCGTCGATGCACTGGTTCGCCGCCGCATCGTCCGGGCTCTGGCAGCGCCTTGGCCGCCGCGCCCCGCACGATCGGAATGTCGTCCCCGGGAAACTCGTACTTGTTCAGCAGCTCGCGAACCTCGAGCTCCACCAGGTCGAGCAGCTCCGGGTCGTCCACCATGTCGCACTTGTTCAGGAACACCACGATGTGCGGCACGTTCACCTGGCGCGCCAGCAGCACGTGCTCGCGCGTCTGCGGCATCGGCCCGTCCGCCGCCGACACCACCAGGATCGCGCCGTCCATCTGCGCCGCACCCGTGATCATGTTCTTCACGTAGTCCGCGTGACCCGGGCAGTCCACGTGCGCGTAGTGCCGGTTCTCCGTCTCGTACTCCACGTGCGCCGTCGCGATCGTGATCCCGCGCTCCCGCTCCTCCGGCGCCTTGTCGATCTGATCGAACGGCGTGAAATCCGCCAGACCCTTCTTGCTCTGCCGCTGCGTGATCGCCGCCGTCAACGTCGTCTTGCCGTGGTCCACGTGACCGATCGTCCCCACGTTCACGTGCGGCTTCTTCCGCTCGAACTTGCCTTTCGCCATTGCCATGCCCCTCGCACCGTCACGGCCCAGCCGTGCGCAGTCGGTTCAGCGGTAGACGATTCCCTCGGCGACGGCCGCCGGCACCTGCGCGTAGCGCGCAAACTGCATCGTGTAGGTCGCGCGCCCCTGCGTCATCGAACGCAGATGGTTCACGTACCCGAACATCGTGGCGAGCGGAACTTCCGCGTGGATCACCTGGGCGTTGCCCCGCGTGTCGAAGCCCGTGATCTCCCCGCGGCGACTCGCGAGATCGCCCTGCACCGGGCCCACGAACTCGTCGGGCGTCACCACCTCGACGCGCATGATCGGCTCGAGCAACGCCGGATGCGCGGCGCGCAGGGCGTCCTTCATGGCGAGCGAGCCCGCGATCTTGAAGGAGCGCTCCGACGAGTCGACGTCGTGGTACTGGCCGTCGAGCAGGCGCACCTTCACGTCGACGACGGCATACCCCGCCAGCGGTCCGCTCTGCATCACCTCTTCGCAGCCCGCGCGCACCGCGGGAATGAATTCCGTCGGAATCGCGCCGCCGCGGATCGCGTTCTCGAAGACGAAGCCCGAGCCGGTCTTCCCGGGCTCGACCGAGAGCTTCACGACGCCGAAATCCCCGGAGCCGCCGGTCTGCTTGATGTAGCGGCCCTCCGCCGTCGCCTGCGAGGTGATCGTCTCCTTGTAGGAGACCTGCGGGCGCCCGACGTTGGCCTGCACACCGAACTCGCGCAGCAGGCGGTCGGTGATGATCTCGAGATGCAGCTCGCCCATGCCCGCGATGATGGTCTGACCCGTCTCGGCGTCGACGTGGACCCGGAACGAGGGGTCTTCCTGCGCGAGGCGGGCGAGCGAAGTGGAGAGTCGATCCATGTCCGCGTTCGTCTTGGGCTCGATCGCGATGGCGATCACGGGCTCGGGGAACTGCAGGGACTCGAGCAGGATCGGGTGCTGCACGCTGCACAGCGTCTCGCCCGTGACGACCGCCTTGAGCCCCACGACCGCCACGATGTCGCCTGCGTACGCCTCGTCGATCTCCTGGCGCTTGTTGGCGTGCATCTGGAGCAGGCGCCCCACGCGATCCTTCTTGCCGCGGCTCGCATTCAGCACCTGGTCGCCCGTCTTCACGTGCCCCGAGTAGACACGGATGTACGTGAGGTGACCGACGTGCTTGTCGGTCGCCAGCTTGAAGGCCAGCGCCGCGAACGGCTCGTTGTCGTCGGCCTTGCGCCGCTCGGCCGCGCCCGTGTGCGGGTGCTGGCCCTCGACCGGCGGAACGTCGAGCGGCGACGGCAGGAAATCGACCACCGCGTCGAGCAGCGGCTGCACGCCCTTGTTCTTGAACGCGGCGCCGCACAGCACGGGCACGATCTTCATGCGCAGCGTCGCTTCGCGGATCGCCTTGCGCAGCGGGTCCGGGCCGATCGGCTCGTCGTCGAGGAAGCGCGCCGCCAGCACCTCGTCGAGCTCCGCCGCGGCCTCGACCAGCACCTCGCGCGCGTGCGTCGCCGCCGGCACCAGCTCCTCCGGCAGATCCTTCACCTCGAAGCTCGCGCCGAGGCTTTCGTCGTTCCAGTAGATCGCCTTCTGCTCGAGCAGATCGACGACGCCGCAGAAGCCGTCCTCGACGCCGATCGGAAGCTGGATCGGGATGGCGTTCGCGCCGAGCCGATCGCGGATCATGCCGACCACCCGATCGAAGTCCGCGCCGACGCGGTCCATCTTGTTCACGAACGCGACGCGCGGAACGCGGTACTTGTCCGCCTGGCGCCAGACCGTCTCCGACTGCGGCTCGACGCCGCCCACGCCGCAGAAGACGCCGATCGCGCCGTCGAGCACGCGCAGCGAACGCTCGACCTCGATCGTGAAATCCACGTGGCCGGGCGTATCGATGATGTTGATGCGGTGGTCCTTCCAGTACGCCGTCGTCGCCGCCGACGTGATCGTGATGCCGCGCTCCTGCTCCTGCTGCATCCAATCCATCGTGGCCGCACCGTCGTGGACTTCGCCCATCTTGTAGTTGACGCCCGTGTAGTACAGGATTCGCTCGGTCGTAGTCGTCTTGCCGGCGTCGATGTGGGCCATGATGCCGATGTTTCGCGTTCTCTCGAGCGGTGCGGTGCGGCCCATGTCCGTTCACTTGCCCTTCCGCCGGTGCCTGCGGCCCGGCGGCAGCTCGCCCCGCGCTTCGCTACCAGCGGTAGTGGGAGAAGGCCTTGTTGGCCTCCGCCATGCGGTGCGTGTCTTCGCGCTTCTTCACGGCCTCGCCGCGTTCGTTCGCGGCGTCGATGATCTCGTCGGCGAGCTTCTCGCGCATGCTCTTGCCCGGCCGCAAGCGCGCGTACTGCGACAGCCAGCGCATCGCCAGCGAGGTCGCGCGCTCGGGGCGCACCTCGACGGGCACCTGATACGTGGCGCCGCCGACGCGCCGCGACTTCACCTCGACCCGCGGCCGGATGTTCTCGAGCGCTCGGCGGAACATCGCCAGGGGGTCGTTGCGCGTCTTCGACTCGATCACGTGGAACGCTCCGTAGACGATGCGCTTCGGCGGTGCTCTTCTTGCCGTCGAACATGATGATGTTCGTGAAGCGCCCGACCATGCGGTCGCCGTACTTCGGATCGGGCTGGAGCTTGCGCTTGGGGACGTCTCGTCGTCGGGGCATTCCGCATCCAATAGACGCGAGCGGCCGAACGGAACGTCACCCGACGTCCGTCCGGCCGCTCGAGAGTTCACTTGGGCCGTTTGGCCCCGTACTTCGACCGACTACGGTGTCGGTCGGTCACACCCGTGGTGTCGAGCGTGCCGCGCACGATGTGGTAGCGGACGCCCGGCAGATCCTTGACGCGGCCGCCACGCACGAGCACCACGGAGTGCTCCTGGAGATTGTGCCCCTCGCCGGGGATGTAGGCGTTGACCTCGCGGCCGTTCGTGAGGCGCACGCGCGCGACCTTGCGCAGCGCCGAGTTCGGCTTCTTCGGGGTCGCCGTGAAGACGCGCAGACATACACCGCGGCGCTGCGGCGAGCTCGCTCAGGTCCGGCGACTTCGAGCGCGAGACCGGCCGCGTGCGCTTGCGACGAACGAGCTGTTGGATCGTCGGCATCCGGCCTCCGCAGAGAGTGAAGACGACGCGGACGTCGGCCCTGCCCCACTCCAAGGCGACGAAGGGACCGGAGGATCACTCCTCGGGCAATTCCACTTCGTCTGACCGGGAGCGGACCGCAGGAAAGCGGTCTAGACCCAAAAACCGTCGCATCTTAGCGAGCTTCGGTGCCCTGTCAACGCTTCGGACAGGCGAACACCCGGCGAAGCTCGCCGCGCTCGCCTCAAACCTTCAGCGCGTCCCCCGGATCGTCCGCGCCGAACGCGAGCCCTTCGCTGGCCGCGATCGGCGGCGGCGGCGGCGCCGGCGTCAGATCCTCCTCGGGCCCCTCGAGCATCTCCTCCGGGGCATCGATGTGGATCCCGATGCTTCGTTGTACCGCGCCATCCCCGTTCCCGGCCGGGATCAGGCGGCCCATGATCACGTTCTCCTTCAGGCCCCGCAGGTAGTCGATCTTGCCCCACATCGAGGCTTCGGTCAGCACCTTGGTCGTCTCCTGGAAGGAGGCGGCCGAGATGAACGACTCGGTCGAGAGCGACGCCTTGGTGATGCCCGAGCAGCAGCGGCTCCGCCACCGCCGGCTGTCGGCCTTCGGCCTGCATCGCGCTGATTCGCCTCCTCGAAGACCAGCTTCTCGACGTGCTCGCCCATCAGGAAGTCCGTGTCGCCGACCTCCTTCACGCGCACGCGGCGCAGCATCTGGCGCACGATCACTTCGATGTGCTTGTCGTTGATGCGCACGCCCTGGAGCCGGTAGACCTCCTGCACCTCGTCGACGAGGTACTTCGCGAGCTCCTTCTCCCCCTTGATCTTCAGCATGTCGTGCGGGTTCGACGAGCCGTCCATCAGCGCTTCGCCCGAGCGCACGCGGTCGCCCTCGTGCACGCTGATGTGCTTGCCCTTCGGGATCAGGTACTCCTTGGGCTCGCGCGCCGGCGAGATCGGGCGTCGCGATCACGCGGCGCTTGCCGCGCGAGTCGGGGCCGAACGAGATCGTGCCATCGATCTCGGAGACGATCGCGAAGTCCTTGGGCTTGCGCGCCTCGAACAGCTCGGCGACGCGCGGCAGACCGCCCGTGATGTCCTTCGTCTTCGTCGTCTCGCGGGGCATCTTCGCCAGCACGTCGCCTGCGGCCACCTCCTGGCCCTCGGTGACCGCCAGGTTCGCGCCCACCGGCAGCAGCGAGCGCGCGATGGTGGCGTTGCTCGCGTCCTTGATCGAGATGCGCGGCCGCAGCTCGGGATCCTTCGATTCGATGATCACCTTCGACGAGAGGCCGGTGAACTCGTCCACCTGCTCCTTCATCGTCCCGCCCTCGACGATGTCGCCGAACTTCACCGTTCCGGACACGTCCGAGAGGATCGGGATTGGCGAACGGGTCCCACTGGATCAGCATGGTTCCGGCCTTGACGCGCTCGCCGTCGTCCACGCGCACGTGCGCGCCGTAGACGACCGGGTACCGCTCGCGCTCGCGGCCCGTCGCGTCGAAGATCCCGATCTCCGCCGTTGCGGTTCATCGCCACGCGCCGGCCTTCGCGATCGAGCACGGTGCGCAGGTTCGTGAAGCGCACCTCGCCGTCGCTCGTCGCCTCGGCGTGCGACTGCTCCACGCGTCGGGTCGCCGTGCCGCCGATGTGGAACGTCCGCATCGTGAGCTGGGTGCCCGGCTCGCCGATCGACTGCGCCGCGATCACGCCGACGGCCTCGCCCATGTTGACGAGCTCGCCGCGCGACAGATCGCGCCCGTAGCACTTCGTGCAGACGCCGAAGGGCGCCTCGCAGGTGAGCACCGAGCGGATCATCACCTTCTCGATGCCGGCGTTCTCGATGATGCGAACCTTGTCTTCGTCGATCTCCTCGCCGGCCTTCGACAGCACCTCGTCGGTGAGCGGGTCCTTGATGTCCTCCAGCGCCACGCGCCCGAGGATGCGCTCGCCGATCGGCTCGATGATCTCGCCGCCCTCGACGAGCGGGCCGATCTCGATGCCGTCGACCGTGCCGCAGTCCTCCTCCCGGATGATCACGTCCTGCGACACGTCGACCAGCCGCCGCGTCAGGTAGCCGGAGTTGGCGGTCTTGAGCGCCGTGTCCGCGAGACCCTTGCGCGCGCCGTGGGTCGAGATGAAGTACTGGAGCACCGAGAGCCCCTCGCGGAAGTTCGAGGTGATCGGCGTCTCGATGATCTCCCCCGACGGCTTCGCCATCAGACCGCGCATGCCGGCGAGCTGGCGCATCTGCTGCTGCGGAACCGCGCGCGCCCGAGTCGGCCATCATGAAGATCGAGTTGAAGCTCGGAACGTGCTTCGAGACCCCGTCCTCGCCGACCACGACGTCGGTGCCGAGCGCATCGAGCATCTGCGAAGCGATCCGCTCCGTCGCGTTCGCCCAGATGTCGATCACCTTGTTGTAGCGCTCGCCGTCGGTGATCAGACCTTCCTGGTACTGCTGCTCGATCTGCTGCACCTCGACGTTCGCGGCGTCGATCACGCGCTCCTTGTCGGCCGGGATCTTCATGTCGTTGATGCAGATCGAGACACCGGCGCGCGTCGCGAACTGATAGCCGAGGCTGCGCAGCCGGTCGGCGAGCAGCACGGTCGCCTTGTTGCCGAGGCGCCGGTAGGCCTGGTCGATCAGCTCGCCGAGCGCCTTCTTGTCCATCACGCGATTGATGAACTCGAACGGGATGTCGTGCGGCACGATCTCGGAGAGCAGGATGCGGCCCGTCGCCGTGTCGACGAGCTTGCCGCCCATGCGGACCTTGATCGCCGGCGTGGAGATCGACTTCCCCCGCGTCGTAGGCGCTGCGCACTTCTTCGGGGCTCGCGAAGCGCATGCCCTCGCCGCGGGCGCCGGGCTGCTCGCGGGTCATGTAGTAGCAGCCGAGCACGATGTCCTGGCTGGGCCCGATGATCGGCCGGCCCGTGGCGGGCGAGAGGATGTTGTTGGTCGACATCATCAGCACGCGCGCTTCGATCTGCGCCTCCACCGAGAGCGGGACGTGCACGGCCATCTGGTCGCCGTCGAAGTCCGCGTTGAACGCGGCGCAGATCAGCGGATGCAGCTGGATCGCCTTGCCGTCGATCAGCATCGGCTCGAACGCCTGCACACCGAGGCGGTGCAGCGTCGGCGCCCGGTTGAGCATCACCGGATGCTCCTGGATCACCTCCGCGAGGATGTCCCAGACCTCCGGATGCTCCTTCTCCACCATCTTCTTGGCGGCCTTGATGGTGGTGACGTAACCGCGCTGCTCGAGCTTCGAGTAGATGAAGGGCTTGAACAGCTCGATCGCCATGCGGCTCGGGAGCCCGCACTGGTGCAGGCGCAGCTCGGGCCCGATCACGATCACGGAGCGGCCCGAGTAGTCGACGCGCTTGCCGAGCAGGTTCTGGCGGAAGCGGCCCGTCTTGCCCTTCAGCATGTCCGAGAGCGACTTGAGCGGGCGCTTCGACGGCCCGGTGATCACGCGGCCGCGCCGGCCGTTGTCGAACAGCGCGTCGACCGCCTCCTGCAGCATCCGCATCTCGTTGCGGATGATCACGTCCGGCGCGTTCAGCTCCTGCAGCCGCTTCAAGCGGTTGTTGCGGTTGATCACGCGGCGATAGAGATCGTTCAGATCGCTCGTGGCGAAGCGCCCACCGTCGAGCGGCACCAGCGGCCGCAGGTCCGGCGGAATCACCGGGATCACCTCGAGGATCATGTGCTCGGGCTTGTTCCCCGACTCCCGGAAGGCATCGAGCACCTTCAGGCGCTTCGAGATCTTCTTGCGCTTCGCTTCGCTGGTGGCGTCGCGCATCTCCGAGCGCAGACGCTTGCACTCCCCCTCGACGTCGAGCGACGCCAGCAGCTCGCGGATCGCGGCGGCGCCGATGCCGATCTGGAAGGCCTCGCGGCCGTAGCGCTCGCGCGCCTCGGCGAGCGCCTCGTCGTTCAGCAGCTCGCCCTTCTCGAGATCGGTCTCGCCGGCGTTCGTGACGATGTGGGACTCGAAATACAGGACCTTCTCGAGATCGCGCAGCGAGATCTCGAGAATGTTCCCGATGCGCGACGGCAGCGACTTCAGGAACCAGATGTGCGCGACCGGCGTGGCCAGCGTGATGTGGCCCATCCGCTCACGCCGCACCTTGCTCTGGATCACCTCGACGCCGCACTTCTCGCACACGACGCCCCGGTGCTTCATGCGCTTGTACTTGCCGCAATTGCACTCGTAGTCCTTGACCGGGCCGAAGATCTTCGCGCAGAAGAGCCCATCGCGTTCCGGCTTGAAGGTCCGGTAGTTGATGGTCTCGGGCTTGCGAACCTCGCCGAACGACCACTCGCGGATCTTCTCCGGCGCGGCAATCGAGATCCGCAGCGCGTTGAACGCGAGCGGGTCCTTCGGCTTCTCGAACAGATTGTAGAGATCGCGCAAGGCTGACCCCCCTTAGTTCTTGTCTTCGAGGAGCTCGACGTCGAGACCCAGGGCCTGGAGCTCCTTCACGAGCACGTTGAAGCTCTCCGGCAGACCGGGCTCGAGGGCGTTCTCCCCGCGAACGATGGACTCGTAGATGCGCGTGCGGCCGAGCACGTCGTCGGACTTGACGGTCAGGAATTCCTGCAGCGCGAACGCCGCACCGTAGGCCTCGAGCGCCCACACTTCCATCTCGCCGAGCCGCTGACCGCCGAACTGCGCCTTGCCGCCGAGCGGCTGCTGCGTCACCAGGCTGTAGGGCCCGATGCTGCGGGCGTGGATCTTGTCGTCGGCCAGGTGGTGGAGCTTCATCATGTAGAGCACACCCACCGTCACCTCGCCGTCGAACGGATCGCCGGTGCGGCCATCGAACAGGACCGTCTGCCCCGTTACCGGCAGCCCGGCGCGAGCGAACTCGCCGCGGATCTCCTCCTCCTTGGCGCCGTCGAAGACGGCGGTCGCCATGTGGATGCCGCGGCGCGCATCCTGCGCGATCGAGAGGACCGTTTCGGGGCTCGCCTCGTCGATCAGCTTGGAGATGCGCACGTCGCCGTAGAGGTGCTTGAGCTTGCCGCGCAGCTGCTCGGGATCGGGCGCGTGCTCCTCGAGCAGCTGGCCCACGCGCTGGCCGAGACCGAGCGCCGCCCAACCCAGGTGGGTCTCGAGGATCTGCCCGACGTTCATGCGCGAAGGCACACCGAGCGGGTTCAGCACGATGTCGACGGGCGTCCCGTCGGCGAGGTAGGGCATGTCCTCCTCGGGGAGGATGCGCGAGATCACGCCCTTGTTGCCGTGGCGACCCGCCATCTTGTCGCCGACCGAGAGCTTGCGCTTGATGGAGAGGTAGACCTTCACCATCTTGAACACGCCCGGCGGCAGCTCGTCGCCCTTGCGCAGCCGCGCGATCTTCTCGTCGAAGACCTGCTTGATGACGCCGGCCTGCTCTTCGACGCTCGCCTGGATCCGATCGATCTGCTCCTGCGTGCGCGCGTCCGCGATCTGCACGTCGCGCCAGCGCCGGATCGGGATCTCGTCGAGGATCTCGCTCGTGAGCGTCTGCCCCGCGTCGATCCAGGTGAGCTTCTTGCGCTCGTCGCCCACCCGGTTCGCCGCCTGCTTGCCGAGCATCAGCTCGCGCACCTTGCGCATCGCGCTGCCGCGGATGATGCGGACCTCGTCTTCCTGGTCCTTGCGCAGCCGCTCGATCTCGGCGTCCTCGATCGCCTGGGCGCGCTCGTCCTTCTGCACGCCGCGGCGCGAGAAGACCTGGGCCCCGATCACGGTGCCGGAAACCCCGGGCGGCACGCGCAGCGAGGTATCGCGCACGTCGCCGGCCTTCTCGCCGAAGATCGCGCGCAGCAGGCGCTCTTCCGGCGAGAGCTGGGTCTCGCCCTTCGGCGTGATCTTGCCCACCAGCACGTCGTCGGGACCGACCTCGGCGCCGATGCGCACGATCCCGGACTCGTCGAGATCGCGCAGCGCGTCCTCGCCGATGTTCGGGATGTCGCGGGTGATGTCCTCCTTGCCGAGCTTCGTGTCGCGGGCGACGCACTCGAACTCCTCGATGTGGATCGAGGTGTAGGAGTCGTCCTTGACCACGCGCTCGGAGATCAGGATCGAGTCTTCGAAGTTGTACCCGCCCCAGGGCATGAAGGCGACGACCACGTTGCGTCCCAGCGCGAGCTCGCCCTGCTCGGTCGCCGGACCGTCGGCGATCACCTGACCCTTGCGCACGCGCGCGCCGCGCTTGACGATCGGCTTCTGGTTGATGCAGGTGTTCTGGTTCGAGCGCTGGTACTTGATCAGGTTGATGATGTCGACGTTCGAGCCGACGCCGTCGTCCTCGTCCGGCTTGATCACGATGCGCCCGGCATCCACCGATTCGACGACGCCGTCGCGCTTGGCCACCACGGTGACGCCGGAGTCGCGCGCGACCACGGCCTCGAGGCCGGTGCCGATCAGCGGGGCCTGCGTCCGCATCAGCGGAACCGCCTGGCGCTGCATGTTGGAGCCCATCAGCGCGCGGTTCGCGTCGTCGTTCTCGAGGAACGGGATCAGCGAGGCCGCCACCGACACCAGCTGGTTGGGCGACACGTCCATCATGTCGACCTCGGAAGGCGGCACCGTGACGAACTCGCCTGCCTTGCGCGCCTGCACCAGGTCCGTGGTGAAGCGCCCCTGCTCGTCGACCGCCGCGTTCGCCTGCGCGATCGCGAGGCGCTCCTCGTCGAGCGCCGTCAGGTACTTCACCTCGCGCGTGACCTTGCCGTCCTTCACGACGCGATAGGGCGTCTCGATGAAGCCCAGCTCGTTCACGCGGGCGAAGGTCGAGAGCGACGCGATCAGACCGATGTTCGGTCCCTCGGGCGTCTCGATCGGGCAGATGCGGCCGTAGTGGGTCGGGTGCACGTCGCGCACTTCGAAGCCGGCGCGCTCGCGCGTGAGGCCGCCCGGCCCGAGCGCCGAGAGCCGGCGCTTGTGCGTCACCGCCGACAGCGGGTTGGTCTGGTCCATGAACTGCGAGAGCTGGCTCGACCCGAAGAACTCCTTGACCACCGCCGAGACGGGCTTGGAGTTGATCAGATCGTGCGGCATCAGCGTCTCGATCTCCTGGAGCGACATGCGCTCCTTGATCGCGCGCTCCATGCGCACCAGACCGATGCGGTACTGGTTCTCGAGCAGCTCGCCCACGACGCGCACGCGCCGGTTGCCCAGGTGGTCGATGTCGTCGATGCGCTTGGTCGGATCGGCTCCATTCTTCAGCTCGACGAGGTACTTGAAGGCGGCGAGGATGTCGTCGCGCCGCAGCGTCGGAAGCTCGCGCAGCGGGATCTCCCGCTTCGCGGCATTGGCGCCGCCGGCCTGGAGCTCCACGCGCTCGTCGGGATCGAACCCGAGCTTGTGGTTCACCTTGAGACGCCCGACGCGCGAGAGGTCGTAGCGCTCCGGATTGAAGAACAGGTTGCGGAACAGGTTGGTGGCGGTGTCGACGGTCGGCGGATCGCCCGGTCGCAGCCGGCGGTAGATCTCGATGATCCCCTCCTCCTGCGTGAGCGTCTTGTCGGCGAGCAGCGTGTCGCGCAGCGCCGTGCCCGTGATCAGCGGATCGAGGTAGAGCAGCGGGAACTCGTTGATGCCGCGGTCGCGCAGCTGGTCGAGGTGCGCCTGCGTCAGGTCCTCGTTGCACTCGATGATCACTTCGCCCGTCGTCTCGTCGACGATGTCGATCGGCGCGACGCGCTTCACGGCGTCGGTGCGGATCAGGTCGTCGGGACCCACCTGGATCCACTCGATGCCGGCCTCGACGATCTTGCGCACCGCCACGGCCGTGAACTTGCGGTCCTTGCGCACGAGCACGTTGCCCGCGTCGTCCTTCACCTCGCGCGTGCAGCGCTGACCGATCAGCAGATCGGGGGTCACGCTCTTCGTGATCTTCTTGCCGTCGATGCGGATCGTCTCGGGCTTGTAGAAATAGGCGAGCAGCTCCTCCGCCGAGTAGCCGAGCGCCTTGAGCAGGACGGTGCCGTGGATCTTCCGGCGCCGATCGATGCGCGCGTAGAGCAGGTCCTTGTGATCGAACTCGAGATCGAGCCACGAGCCGCGGTAGGGAATGATGCGGCAGGAGTAGATGCGCTTGCCGGCGGCGGTGACGGTGCTCGAGGTCGAGGTATCGAAGAAGATGCCGGGCGAACGATGCAGCTGCGAGACGATGACCCGCTCGGTGCCGTTGATGATGAAGGTGCCGTTCTCGGTCATGATCGGGATTTCCCCGAAGTAGACCTCCTGCTCCTTCACGTCGCGGATCGCCTGCGAGCCTTCGCTGTCGTCCCAGGCCACGAGCCGGATCGTGACCTTGAACGGGGCCGCGTAGGTCATCCCCCGCTGCAGGCACTCCTGCACGTCGTACTTGGGCTCCTCGAGCGTGTAGCCCACGAACTCCAGCGACGCGGAGTCGTTGAAGTCCTTGATCGGGAACACCGACTGGAACACGGCCTGCAGACCGCTGTTCTCACGCTTCTCCGGCTCGACGCTCGCCTGCAAGAAGCGCTCGAAGGTGTGCTTCTGGATCTCGATCAGATCCGGAATGTCGAGGATCGAGGGGATCTTGAAAAAATTCCTGCGGATACGCGGAACGTTCTCCGAGAAGGGAATCGCGTTCACGGGTTCGTCTCGGCCTCCGGTTCGAAAGGGCGAAGCTCGCGCAACGAAATGGACGTCGGGCGCGCGCCGAGCCGCTCGGCTCGCGCGCCGGATCGGCGCACTTCGTTACTTGATCTGGACCTGGCCGCCGGCGGCCTCGACCTGCGCCTTGATCTTGGCGGCTTCTTCCTTGGTCACGCCTTCCTTGATGACCTTCGGAGCGCCCTCGACGAGATCCTTGGCCTCCTTGAGGCCGAGCGTCGTCACGGCGCGCACTTCCTTGATCACCTGGATCTTCTTGTCGCCCGCGGAGATGAGCGTGACGGTGAATTCGTCCTTCTCCTCCGCAGCGGCGACAGCGCCACCGCCCGCAGCAGCCACGGCGGCGACCGGCGCAGCCGCCGAGACGCCCCACTTGGTCTCCAGGAGCTTCGCGAGCTCCGCGGCTTCCATGATCGTGAGGCTCGACAGCGAGTCGACGATTGAGTTGAGATCGGCCATTTCCTCGACACCCTTCCTAGTTTGACCCGAGAGATCTCGGGTGGTTCTGGCGGGACGGCCCGCCGGTTCGAGCGACGGGCTTCGGTCCCGCCGTTCGGATCGCGCGGCCTCCCGGCCGCCGACCCGGATCGCTGTTCACGCGCCCCCGGCCTCGAGCCCGCCCCGGCGCGCCTCGACGAGCCGCGCGAGCTGCGCCCCCGGCTCGGCCACCAGGCGTGCGAGCTGCGTCGCCGGCGCCAGGATCAGTCCGATGATCTTCCCGCGCAGCGAGTCGAGCGACGGCAGCGTCGCGAGCGTCCCGATCGCGGCGACGTCGACCGGACGGCCGTCGAGCACGCCGCCGCGCAGCTGGAGCTTCTCGTTTTCCTTGGCGAACTCGGTCAGGATCTTCGCGAGACCCACCGGATCGCCGTACGAAATCGCGATCACCGTCGGCCCTTCGAAGTGCGCGACGATGGACGCCACCTTCGAGCCATCCGCCGCGCGCCGCAGGATCGTGTTCTTGGCGACGCGGTACTCGTACGCGCCGCGCCCCTCGCTGCGGATCTGGCGGCGCAGCTTGTTCATCGCCGGCACGTCGAGGCCGCGGTAGTCGGCGACGTACACGCTCGTCGCGCGGGAGAATTTCTCCTTCAGCTCGCCAACCTGCTCGGTCTTCTGGGCTCGCGTCAGCACGAATCGCTCCTCTACGCCGCCTGCGCGGTCACGCAGCTCGCCGGATCGATGCGCAGGCCGGGCCCCATCGTCGTCGAGAGTGAGATCTTCTTCAGATAGGTGCCCTTGCTGGTCGCCGGCTTGGCCCGGACGATCGCATCGAGCAGCGCCTGGATGTTGTCCACGAGCTTCGCCGCGTCGAACGAGAGCTTTCCGATCGCCAGATGGATCGTGCCGGCCTTGTCGACGCGATACTCGAGCTTGCCGGCCTTGTGCTCCCGCACCGCGCGCGAAACGTCCATCGTCACGGTCCCGAGCTTCGGGTTCGGCATCACGCCGCGCGGACCGAGCACCTTACCGAGCCGGCCCACCACGCCCATCATGTCGGGCGTCGCGATCACGCGATCGAACTCGAACCAGTTCTCTTCCTGGATCTTCTTGGCCAGGTCCTCGCCGCCCACGAAGTCCGCGCCCGCCTCGCGCGCTTCCTTCTCCTTCTCGTGCTTCGCGAACACCAGCACGCGCGTCGTCTTGCCGATGCCGTGCGGCAGCGAGATGGTTCCGCGCACCATCTGGTCCGCGTGCTTTGGATCGACGCCGAGATTGATCGCGAGGTCGACGCTCTCGTCGAACTTCACCGGCGGGTACGCCTTGAGGATCGCCACCGCTTCCGCGAGCGGATAGCTGCGGTTCCGGTCGATCGTCTCTTCCGCCGTCCGATAGCGCTTGCCCGCCACGTGCTAGCCCTCCACCACGTCGAGGCCCATCGAGCGCGCCGTGCCTGCGACGATGCGCATCGCCATCTCGATGTCGTTCGCGTTCAAGTCGGGCGCCTTGAGCTCCGCGATCTCGCGGATCTGCTTCTTCGTCACGCTGCCAACCTTGGTGCGGTTCGGCTCGCCCGAGCCCTTGGCGATCTTCGCAGCGCGCTTGAGCAGGATCGAGGCCGGCGGCGTGCGCAGCTCGAACGTGAACGAGCGATCGGAGTAGACCGTGATCACCGCGGGGATGATCAAGCCCTGCTTGTCCTGCGTGCGCGCATTGAACGCCTTGCAGAACTCCATGATGTTCACGCCGTGCTGGCCGAGCGCGGGCCCGACCGGCGGCGACGGATTGGCCGCGCCGGCCGGACACTGGAGTTTCACGATCGCTGTGATCTTCTTTGCCACGGCTCTGCGTCCCTCAGGCCTTTTCCACGTTCGTGTAGTCGAGCACCACCGGCGTCGCGCGTCCGAAGACGTGCACCATCACGCGCAGCTTCTCCTTCTCGGGCATCACCTCGTCGATGAAGCCGGAGAAGTTCGCAAACGGTCCGGTGACCACGCGGACGTTCTCGCCCTGGTCGAACAGGATCTTCGGCTTCGGCTTCGCCGCGCCGTCCTTGATCTGCTGTGTCATCCGCGCGACCTCCTCGTCGGAGATCGGCGGCGGCTTCTTGTCGCCCCCCACGAAGCCGGTGATCTTGGGCGTGCCGCGGACGATGTGCCACGTCTCGTCCGTCAGCTCCATGTGCACCAGGATGTAGCCGGGGAAGTACTTGCGCTTCGACGTGCGCTTCTCGCCCTTGACCATCTCGACGACGGTCTCCTCGGGGATCAACACCTCGTCGAAGCACTCCTCCTTGCCGAGGGCCTTGGCGCGGTCCAGCAGCGCACGCATGGCCTTCGCCTCGTGCCCTGAGTACGTATGGATGATGTACCACTGCTTCGCCATCGAGTCTCCGCGGGGGGGCTTGACTCCGTTCAGGGCACCACGAACCGCATCACGTTCCCGAGCACCAGATCCACCAGCGAGAGCGCAGCCGTGATCAGCGCGACGACCACCAGCACACCGATCGTTCCAGCCGTCGCCTCCTGCTGCGTCGGCCACGTGATCTTGCGGAACTCCGTGCGGACCTCGATGAGGAACTGTCTCGCGTCACTCACCCAGACCGCCGGGCTCCACTGCATCGCACCCGTCCTCGACTCTTCACTGTCTGGCAGGCGCGGAGGGACTCGAACCCCCAACCCCCGGATTTGGAGTCCGGTGCACTACCAGTTGTGCTACGCGCCTAGGCCCTACTCGATGATCTCCGAGACGACACCCGCGCCGACCGTGCGGCCGCCTTCGCGGATCGCGAAGCGCAGCTCCTTGTCCATCGCGATCGGCGTGATCAGCTCCACCACCATCTCCACGTTGTCCCCCGGCATCACCATCTCGGTGCCCGCCGGCAGATTCGCCACGCCCGTCACGTCCGTCGTCCGGAAGTAGAACTGGGGCCGGTAGCCGTTGAAGAACGGCGTGTGCCGACCCCCCTCCTCCTTCGTGAGCACGTAGGCCTGCGCCTTGAACTTCGTGTGCGGCGTGATCGTCCCGGGCTTGGCCAGCACCTGGCCCCGCTCCACCTCTTCCTTCGCCGTCCCGCGCAAGAGGCACCCGACGTTGTCCCCGGCCTGGCCCTCGTCCAGGATCTTCCGGAACATCTCGACGCCGGTCACCACCGTCTTCTGCGTCGGGCGCACCCCCACGATCTCCACTTCGTCGCCCGTCTTCACGATCCCCTGCTCGATGCGCCCCGTCACCACCGTCCCGCGGCCCGTGATCGAGAACACGTCTTCCACCGGCATCAGGAACGGCTTGTCCAGCGCCCGCTGCGGCTGCGGAATCGACTTGTCCAGCGCCGCCATCAGCTCGTCGATGCACTGGTTCGCCGCCGCATCGTCAGGGCTCTGGAGCGCCTTGGCCGCCGCGCCCCGCACGATCGGAATGTCGTCCCCGGGAAACTCGTACTTGTTCAGCAGCTCGCGAACCTCGAGCTCCACCAGGTCGAGCAGCTCCGGGTCGTCCACCATGTCGCACTTGTTCAGGAACACCACGATGTGCGGCACGTTCACCTGCCGCGCCAGCAGCACGTGCTCGCGCGTCTGCGGCATCGGCCCGTCCGCCGCCGACACCACCAGGATCGCGCCGTCCATCTGCGCCGCACCCGTGATCATGTTCTTCACGTAGTCCGCGTGACCCGGGCAATCCACGTGCGCGTAGTGCCGGTTCTCCGTCTCGTACTCCACGTGCGCCGTCGCGATCGTGATCCCGCGCTCCCGCTCCTCCGGAGCCTTGTCGATCTGATCGAACGGCGTGAAATCCGCCAAACCCTTCTTGCTCTGCCGCTGCGTGATCGCCGCCGTCAACGTCGTCTTGCCGTGGTCCACGTGACCGATCGTCCCCACGTTCACGTGCGGCTTCTTCCGCTCGAACTTGCCTTTCGCCATTCGCTCTCTCCTGAAGTTCTCCCGGGTCGTGACCGTCGCGAATCCGTTGCGCGCGCGGCTCAGCCGCCCCGAACCACCCGATGACTGGAGCCCACGAGCGGGATCGAACCGCTGACCTCGTCCTTACCAAGGACGTGCTCTACCAACTGAGCTACGTGGGCCGAACGCACGAAAGCACGTGGAGCGGGAAACGGGATTCGAACCCGCGACCCCGAGCTTGGAAGGCTCGTGCTCTAGCCAGCTGAGCTATTCCCGCCCGTGCGATTCCGTCCACTACCATCGCCTGAAGCCGTCGCCTGATCGTTCCCAACCTGCTCGTCCGCTCGTCTGCTCTGCTCGTCTGCTCGCCGGCCCGCCGCCGCGCCGCCCCACCCCGCGCTGAGCGCGGCCCGTGGTGGAGAGGGGAGGATTCGAACCTCCGAAGGCATAGCCAGCAGATTTACAGTCTGCCCCGTTTGACCGCTTCGGTACCTCTCCGTGCAACTCCCACGTACACAAAAAAAAGTGTGAAGCGATCCCTCCCCCCGGCGTCGCGCAACCACACTTTCCGGTTGCGCTCACGTCGGGAAGTCGAATCGTTCCCGCGCTCGCTTTCTCGAGCGGGTCCGCCTCGCCCGGACCCGATCACTCGTTTCGATACGCCTTCCCCGATGCGTCACTCGGGTGAGTCGTCCGCCGCTCCGCGCTGGAGCTGGCGATGGGACTCGAACCCGCAACCTGCTGATTACAAATCAGCTGCTCTACCTATTGAGCTACGCCAGCCGGGAGATGGTCGACGGCGGACTATAGGGCCCCCGAAACGCCGCAGCAACGCGCCCGCGTAGGCCCCCGCCGCCTCAGGGCGATCCTACCGGATCGCGGGCGCCGATTCCCGCGGGATGTGAGCGGCGGGCGAGCTCGAAGAGGACCACCGCAGCCGCCGTGGCGACGTTGAGCGAGGCGACCCGCCCGCCGAGCGGGATGCGAACGCGGTGGTCCACCGCCCCCTGCACCCCCGGCCGCAGCCCACGGCCCTCGGCGCCGAGCAATACGATGCGCTCGCCGCGCAGCAGCCGGTCCGGCAGCTCGAACAGCGAATCGGACGCGTCGGCCTCCGCCCCGAAGACCCAGAAACCCCGTTCTTTCAACTGGTTGAGAGCCCGCACCAGGTTCGGAACGCGCGCAGTTGGGAGCCACTCGATGGCGCCGGCGCTGGCTCGCGAGACGGCGGGGGAAAGCGGCGGGCTGTGGCGGTCGGTCAGCAGCAGCCCGCTCGCGCCGGCCGCCTCGGCGACGCGGGCGATCGCGCCGAGATTCTGGGGGTCTTCCACCTGATCGAGGGCCACCAGCGTGCGCGGCGCCGTACCGGCCGCGCACAAGCCCTCGAGGTCCAGCGTGGGGATCGGGCCGGCTTCCAGGCTGACGCCCTGGTGGTTCGCGCCTTCGGCGAGCCGCGCCGCGAGCTCCGCCGCGCTCACCTCCTCGACCGGGGTGCCGGCGGCGCGCGCCGCCTCGAGCACGGGGATCAGCTCGGCGCGGCCGTGTCCCTCGCGTACGCGCAGACGCAGCAGGCGGCGACGCCGCGCCCGCAGCGCCTCGAGGACGGGATGGATGCCGTAGACGAGCTCCGTGCCGGCGCGCGCCTCCCGGGCCACGCCCGGGCCGCGCTCAGCCGCGCCGCGCGCCAAGAGCGACTTCGATCTCGCGCACGAGCTGGCGCGCCGCAGCCGCAGGATCCGGCGCGCGCACCACGGGGCGGCCCACCACGACGAGATCCGCGCCGGCCTCGATCGCCTCGCCGGCGCTCGCCGTGCGCCGCTGATCGTCGTCGACGGCGCCGGCCGGGCGCACGCCCGGCGTCACGATGCGCAGCCCCGGCCCCGCCCGACGCCGCACCGAGGCGGCCTCGCGCGGCGAGGCCACCACGCCATCGAGGCCCGCCGCGAGCACGAGATCGACCAGCCGCGCCACCTGATCCTCGACGGAGCCGGCCTCGATTCCGAGGTCCTTCAAGTCGGCGGGGGAGAGGCTCGTCAGCACGGTGACACCGATCAGCAGCGGGCGCGCGATCCCCGTCGCGGCCGCCGTCTGCTCGGCGGCTTCGCGCGCGGCGCGCAGCATCGCGACGCCGCCGCCGGCGTGCAGCGTGAGCATTCCGACACCATGGCGCGTCGCAGCCGCGACCGCCCCCGCGACGGTGTTCGGGATGTCGTGGAGCTTCGCGTCGAAGAAGACGCGCGCCGCGCTGCCGGCCGCGGCCAGCGATGCCGGACCCACCGCCGTGAAGAGCTCGGCGCCCACCTTGAGCCAGCCCGGAACGCCGGCGAGCCGCCGCACCAGATCTTCGGCGGTGTCGAGCCGCGGAACGTCGAGGGCGATGGCCAGGCAGTCGCGCGCGCTCGGTCTGGGCTGCATGCCGCTAGAGACTAGCGCGCAGGGCCTCGAGTCCTTCGAGGAATTCCTCGGGATCGGCGATCTTGGGGTGATTCAGCAGCTCGAATTCGAGGTACGAAACCAGCTCGCCGAGCGCCAGCCGGACCTCGCGCTCGCGCTCGCCGGGGTAGCGGATGGCCCGCTCGATCAGCCGGTCCGGGTCGATCGCTCCCCCGGGGCCCACGACGAGATCGCCGAGCAGCTCCGGATAGCGGCTCGCCGCTTCGCTCACGACCTTGGCGAGGCGCTCGCGGAGCTTCTCGCCGCCCTCGACCGCGACGATCGGCGCGCACAGCTCCGAGATCAGCTTCACGTGCACGGTGACGCACTCGCGCACGGCATCGGAATCCAGGTTGCGGGATTCCACGGCCCGTGCCGCACCCTCGGCCTCGTCGGCCCGCGTCGCCTTCACCGCCCCGAGCAGGCGCAGCAGCTGGACCGTCCGCGCGCCCGACAAGGGCTCGACGCGCGCGCGCCGGCAGGTCTCCGTGAAGCCGGCGCCCGACGCGATCGCCACAAAGACCTGCCGCTCGGTGCCGGAGAGATCGAAGCCCGGAACGGCCTCGAGCTTCACGCGCGGGTCTTCGAGCCAGGCAAGGGACTTCAGCAGTTCGTCGCGCCGGCGCAGCCCTTCGGCGATCAGCTTGCGGGTGGGCAGCGAGAGCCGCACCACGTTGTCGGGCCGGACCTCGCCCTCCCAGAACAGCACCTGCCCGGCGCCGTACGCGAACAGCGAGCGCACGATCTC
Organism: uncultured delta proteobacterium; assembly: GCA_963785985.1. GTDB lineage: Bacteria > Myxococcota_A > UBA9160 > UBA9160 > SMWR01 > DATBRV01. The sequence continues at coordinate 731,948 of CAWAXD010000012.1, forward strand.
CTCGACCTGCGCCTTCACGCCGGCCCACAGCTCGCGCGGCGAGAGGAAGCCGCGCTCGACGAGGATCCGGCCGAACTTCGAAGTCGCCGTGTACGCGTCCTTCGCCTCGCGGAACTGCTCGGGGCTGATCACGCCGGAACGCAGCAGCACCTCGCCCAGACGATCGACCTGCTGGTTCGAGGCCGCGAACACGACCTCCCCGCGGTGGATGTAGATCGACTTCGCGTGCTCGCGGTGCTCGAAGAACAGGAAGCCCGACTTCGCCGACGCGTGCAGGAGATGGAGCACGTCGGCGAGCGAAAAGGCCCTCACGTCGGAGCACAGCACCAGGTCGCGGTCCCACGGCAGGGCCTCGGACGCGGGGCCGCCGGTGCGCTCGAGCAGGATCGTGCGCGAGCCCGTCGCGAGCACGCGCAGCGTCTCGTGCTCGCCGATCCCGAGCCAGCCGCGTTGCTCGGCGCTGAACTGGAGCTCGGTCCACGACTTGACCGAGCGGTCCCGAGCCATTCCAATCCCCCCCGAGCGGCAGCCGTCCTCACAGGACGGCGTAGCCCCGGCTCTTTTCGACCCGCGAGCGCTTTGGCTTGAGGAATCGGCCGCCCGCGCGGCAAAGCGCCACCGTCCGGGCGGCAGCGCGCCTACACTCAAGCCGGGGCCGGCCAATTGCCGATGAGTTGCGCACGCCAGGAGGGAACGCCTTGACGACCGACAGCTACAGCGAACGCCGCCGCCATCGCCGGATCGCCGCCAGCATGCCCGTGCGCATCTCGACGATCGAGCCCGAGCGCGATCCGTGGACCGGCAGGCCCTTCTTTCGCGCGTCGCAGGAAACCTGCGCGAACGTGTCGCGCGGCGGCGCCTACGTGCAGACCGCCGAGCCTCTCTCTCCGGGACGCCGGATCCTGCTCGAGATCACGCTGCCCGACGGTCAGCCCGTCGAAGCGATCGGCCGCATCGCGTGGTCGAAGCGCGTGCTCACGCCGCGCGAGCGCGACGTGCAGGCCGGCATCGGCATCGAGTTTCTCGGCGGCGCAGCGGAACATTTCTCCGCACTCGAAAACTACATCGACAAGCTGATCGATTCCGGCGCTGCCGACGACGCCGAAGTGGCGTTCGCCTAACACAGAACCGAGAGAGTTACCAGCTTGAAGCGTTCTGGAGCTCAGGGGTATCTTCGCCGCCGTGATGAAGGCACGTGGCTCGTACAAGATCGCCAATCGCTCCCGCGCGTTCGACGGGCTGATCGACCCGCTCGGCCGCAGCGAGCGCCGCGTGCAACGCATCCTCGAATCCCTGCGCACGCAGATCCTCGAGGGCGGAGGGGGTTCGAATCTGCGCATCCGGCAGGTGTTCCGGACGCCGCGCGAGATCTTCCGGCTCGAGCTCGAGCTGCCGCAGCTCGGCTATCTGCGCACGACGCTGCTCGACCGCGACGCGCTCGAGGAGCTGCTCGCCGAGGACGCGATCCGCGCGGTCGTCGGAGCGTCGACTCTCGAACCCTAGCTTGCCCGCGGAGGCGGGATCTGGTGCCCGGGGCAGGACTCGAACCTGCATGGCCGTGGGCCAAGCGATTTTAAGTCGCTCGCGTCTACCGGTTTCGCCACCCGGGCCCTGAACCGCTGCAGTCTATACTCGATGGGGTCCATTGGGGAGAGCAAGGCCTTGTTCCACGATCACAAGGTCGTCGTGGTGATGCCCGCCTACAACGCGGCCCGCACGATCGAGCGCACCTATCGGGAGATCCCCCTCGACCTGGTCGACGAGGTGATCGTCACCGACGACGCCAGCCCCGACGAGACGGTGGAGGTCTCGCGGCGCCTCGGCCTGCACACGCTCGTCCACACGGAGAATCGCGGCTACGGCGGGAACCAGAAGACCTGCTACACCGAGGCGCTGCGGCTGGGCGCCGACGTCATCGTAATGCTGCACCCGGACTATCAATACACGCCGAAGTTGATCCCGGCGATGATCTCGCTGATCACCGACGGCCCCTTCGATGTCGTGCTCGGCTCGCGCGTGCTCGGGGGCCGCGCCCTCTCCGGCGGCATGCCGATGTACAAGTACATCGCGAACCGAGCCCTCACGGCCTTCCAGAACCTGCTGTGCGGCGCCAAGCTCTCCGAATACCACACGGGCTATCGCGCCTTCTCGCGCCAGGTGCTCGAGTCGCTGCCGCTGCTCGAGAACTCGGACGATTTCGTCTTCGACAACCAGATGCTCGCGCAGATCCTGCTCGCGGGCTTCGAAGTGGGCGAGGTGAGCTGCCCGGCCGCCTACTTCGAGGAAGCCTCGTCGATCAACTTCCGCCGCTCGCTGAAGTATGGGCTCGGCGTGGTGCAGGTCTCGCTGCAGGCGTTCCTGCAGCGCAAGGGGCTCGCGAGCATGCGCATCTTCGACCCGGCCGGCCGCCGCCTGCTGCCCCTGCCCCCGGCGCAGCTGCCGGCTGTGTCGGAGCGCTGAGCGCGGCCACGCGCTCCGCGAACCGCAGGCGAGGCCTACACCGCCTCGCTGGAGTCGCCCTGCTGCTGGGGCTGACCTGCGCCGCCTACTGGGGCGTGCTCCAGTGCGGCTACATCTGGGACGACGACCAGCGCGTCACCCAGAATCCGACCCTGCTCTCGCTCGACGGCCTGCGGCACACCTGGTTCGACGTCGCGGCCGACAAGCAGTACTACCCGTTGGTGTTCACGAGCTTCTGGCTCGAGCACCGGATCTGGGGCTTCGCCCCTGCCGGCTACCACGTCGTGAACGTCCTGCTCCACGGACTCTCGGCGGTGTTGCTCTGGCGGCTGCTGGCCCTTCTCGGCCTGCCCGGCGCGTGGATCGCCGGAGCGCTCTTCGCCCTGCACCCCGTGCACGTGGAATCGGTGGCGTGGATCAGCGAGCGCAAGAACGTCCTCTCCGGCGTCTTCTATCTGGCGTCCGCGCGCACGTACCTGGGCTACGTGCTCGGGCCCGACCGCGCGGGCCGCGGGCCGGGCCGCAGCTGGCAGTACGCAGCGTCGCTCGTCCTGTTCCAATGTGCGCTGTTCAGCAAGACGGTCGACCTGCACGCTGCCCGCCGCGCTGCTCCTCGTGCTGTGGTGGCAGCGGGGCCGACTCGAGCGACGGGACGTGCTCGAGCTGCTGCCGTTCTTCGCGCTCGGCATCGGCTTCGGATCTGCTCACCGCTTCGCTCGAGCGGTCCGAGGTCGGGGCGCGGGGCGCGGACTGGGATTTTTCCGCGGTCGAGCGTTGCCTGATCGCCGGCCGCGCCCTCTGCTTCTACCTGGCGAAGCTGCTCTGGCCCCACCCGCTGATCTTCTCCTACCCGCGCTGGCGGATCGACGCCGGCGCGTGGTGGCAGTACCTGTATCCCCTCGCAGCGGTCGCCGCGGCGAGCGGGCTCTGGCTGGCGCGCAAGCGCAGCGGGCGCGGCCCGCTGGTGGCGCTGCTCTTCTTCGCAGGCACCCTGTTCCCCGCCCTCGGCTTCGTCGACGTCTACCCGATGCGCTTCTCCTTCGTGGCCGACCACTTCCAGTACCTCGCCAGCCTGGGCCCGATCGCGTTGGCTGCGGCCGTCGGGACGAGCGTCGCGCGCCGCTGCGGTCGCGGCGCGCGCCTCGCAGCGTGCGCGGCGCTCGCGCTCGTGCTCGCGACCTATGGCGCGCTCATCTGGCGCCAGATCCCCGCGTATCGCGGGGAGGAGACACTCTGGCGCGACACCCTCGAGAAGAACCCGCAGGCCTTCCTCGCCCACTACAACCTGGGCAACCTCATGCGCACCCGGGGCGAGCTCGAGGAGGCGCGGCGCCACTACCTGCTCGCGCTCGAAGCGAACCCGAGGCTCGAGATGGCGTACAACAACCTCGCCTCGCTGCTGGCGGGCCAGGGTCGCGTCGACGAGGCGATCGCGCTGTACCAGCGTTCGCTCGAGCTGATGCCGGACTACACCCTGGGCCACCGGAATCTGGCAGCGCTGCTGATCACACGCGGCGAGCTCGACGCGGCGATCCATCACCTCCGCGAAGTCCTGCGCCTCGCGCCGGACGACAGCGACGCCCATTACAGTCTCGCCATGGCGCTCGCGCACACCGGCCACCCCGAGGAAGCGCACCCCCACTTCGTCGAGGCCGCGCGACTGCGGCGCGCTGCGGAGCAGGGGGCGCAGCGAGCGGCAGGCGAGTGAAGCAAGTGAAGAGAATGGAACTGGAGGCGGCGCCCGGATTCGAACCGGGGATCAGGGTTTTGCAGACCCACGCCTTACCACTTGGCTACGCCGCCGCAGGAGGGGCGCCGGGACCGGCGCCCACGCGAGACGGAGTGGGTACCTCGGAGCCCGGTCGGCGTCAATTTGCTCGCGCGTCCGGGGGCTTGCTGATAGCGTCGCCGCCCGTGAAGTGGTGGCTGCTCTTCGGCGGCGGCGGGCTCGGGGCGATGCTCCGGTTCGCGCTCGCGACCTGGGTGGACCAGCGGCTCGGCCCGCCGTTTCCATGGGGCACGTTCGTCGTGAACGTGACCGGCTGCTTCGCAGTGGGCCTGCTCGCGACGCTCGCCGACGAGGGCGGTTGGATCTCGCCGCTCGCGCGGCTCTTCTTCATCCCCGGCGTGCTCGGCGGCTTCACCACGTTCTCGACCTTTGGGCTCGAAAGCTGGCGCGCCTTCGCCGAGGGCCAGCCTGGCATTGCGCTCGGCAACCTCGCCGCGAGCGTGCTCGGCGGACTCGTCGCGGTGCTGGCGGGCGTGCTCGCCGGTCGCGCGCTCGCGTAGGCCTTCTCCGACCTCGCCAGCCTCGCAGGGAGGCGGCGGGGGGTGGGCGGAGGCGAACTCAAGCGCAGCCGGCCCGGATATCGTCTGGCCCCTCGACAGCACACGCGCGACGCATGACACGCATTCTCGAAGAGAGGAACGGCGAGCCATTCGCCGTAGCCCACCCCCCGCCGCCGCCCTCCCTCGCTGCTCGAATGAAGAATCAGGGCTGGCTCAAAGCGCGGGCAGCCTCACGCCGCGCCCCAAGATTCGCAGGAGCGGCCCGCTCGAACCCTCCTCGACCGCCCCGAGCAGCTGCGCCTGCGCCGCATGCGAGAAGCGCGCGAGCAGCCCCGCCGCGACGAGCTCCCGCTTCACGCGACACAGCAGCGCGCCGTCGCGCGTCGAAACATGCAGCGACTCAGGGGCGAGCGTTTCCTCGCTGCCGTCCGAGAGCGCGACGAGGCCGGTCGCTGGATCGAAGGACCGCACGAAGAAGCCGGCCTCCTCGATGTCGATCTGGCCGCGATAGCGCCCGAGCTGCACGACGAACACGCCCTCGGCCGGCAGGAAGCGCACGCCGCGGTCGAAGGCGGCGCGCAGGCGCGCGTTCGCGATCGGAACGCCCTCGTGGGTCCAGCGGCCGTCGTGATGCAGGATGAGACCGAAGGTGCGCAGCGGCGGCGGGCCCGGCGCGGCGGGCGCCTCGGGCAAGCGCGGCTACCGCGCCTCGAGCGACTCGGGCTCCGCCGAGCCGTCGGGCTTCACTCGGAACACGCCGGCCAGGTCGTAGCGGTTCCAGAGCACGACCCGCTCGATCGAGCGGCCGTCCTCGCCGCGGTAGATCCACTTCTCGTTCCAGCGCACGCCGTGCTCCAGGTGCGTGCGCGGATCGTTCACGCTCCCCTCCTGGTCGGTGGGCGCGCCGAGCAGCTTCCAGAGCCGGCCGCGATCGAGCGCTGCGCCGCCCGGCTTGCCGGTGCCCGCGCTCATCGATCGCACTCGCCGCCGACCATGTTGATGAAGTCGAAGGTCGGGATCAGATCGGCGAGCAGCGCGCCCTTCAGCATCTTGCGCATCGGCGGCAGATTGATGAAGGAGGGCGGCCGACAGCGGACCTTGTAGGGAACGGCCGAGCCGTCGGAGACGACGTAGAAGCCGAGCTCGCCGTTCGCGGACTCGATCGCGTGGTAGGCCTCGCCGGCCGGCACGCGCGGCCCTTCGGTGACGGACTTGAACTGCTGGATCAGCTCTTCCATGCGGTTGAAGACGCGCCCCTTGGCCGGCCAGCGCACGCGCGGATCGAGCGTGTTGACGGGGCCGGGGCCGAGCTTCTCGAGCTTCGCGAGACACTGCTCGATGATGCGCAGGCTCTGCTGCATCTCCTCGACGCACACCAGATAGCGATCGTAGTTGTCGCCGACCTCGCCCACCGGGATGTCGAAGTCGAGCTGGTCGTAAACGAGGTATGGCGCCTGCTTGCGCAGATCGAGTCGCGACGCCCGCCGAGCGGAGGATCGGGCCGGTCACCGCGTAGCGCAGGCAGTCCTCCTTCGAAATCACGCCCGTGCCCTTGAGCCGATCCACGAAGATCCGGTTGCCGGTGACGACGTCGTCGAAGTCGCGCAGCAGCGCGCGGATCTTCGCGATCGAGTCGCGGCAGCTTCGCCGGGAAGCCCGGATCGAGATCGTGCTTCACGCCGCCGATGCGTATGTAGTTCGAGGTGACGCGCGCGCCGCACAGCATCTCCTGGAGATCCCAGGTGAGCTCGCGCGCTTCGATGCCGTAGAGGAAGGGCGTCATCGCCGCGAGCTCGAGGCAGGCCGCCCCGCAGCGCGTCAGGTGATCGCCCATGCGCGAGAGCTCGCCGCCGAGCGTGCGCAGCCACAAACAGCTTTCCGGCATCTCGAGCCCGAGCAACTTCTCGACCGCCATCACGTAGCCGAGGTTCGCGAGGATCGCCGAGTTGTAGTTCAACCGATCCGTGTAGGGGATCGCCTGGTACCAGGTGCCGCTCTCGCACTCCTTCTCGAAGCCACGGTGCAGGTAACCGACCTGGATGTCGAGATCGACGATGCTCTCGCCGTCAAGTTCTATCAGGAACTTCACCGTGCCGTGGGTCGCCGGATGCGAGGGACCCATGTTGAGCCGCTGGTGCTCGGTGTGGAGGTCCTTCTCGAAGTCGTCCTCGAGCGGCGGCGCCGGCTCCTGGCCCGGAAGCGGAAGTCGCATCGCCATCGCTAGTTCCTCGGTCCCACTAACGGCTGGCGCTTCTCCTTCGGGTAGTCCTTGCGCAGCGGATGCCCCTCGAATTCTTCGTACAGGAGGATCCGGCGCAGATCGGGATGCCCGCGGAAGCGGATGCCGTAGAGATCCCAGACCTCGCGCTCCATCCAGTCCGCGGAAGGCCAGAGCGGCACCAGGCTCTCGATCTCCGGATCGGACTCGGGCACGCGCGACTTGATCCGCACGCGATGATTCTGCTTGAGCGAGTAGAGGTGATAGACGAGCTCGAAGCGCGGCTCCTCGCCGAGCCAATCGACCGCGGTCACGTCGCTCAGCATCTCGAAATCGAGCCCGGGCTCGTCGCGCAGCAGGCGCATGATCCCCTGCAGGCTGCCGCGCTCGATCTGCGCGGTGGCGTCGCCGAAATCGGCGTGCGTCGCCTGGACGGCGCCCGGAAACCGCTCGAGGATGCGCCGCAGCGCCGGAGAGTCGAAGTGTTCCATCAGCCGCGCTTCTCGGGCGCCGCGTGGACGCGGTCGTATTCGCGGCGCAGGAAGCCCAGGCGCCGATCGAGCAGCTTCTCCGGCACCAGCAGCTGCTCCTTCTCGAAGACCATCGACGGGCGATCGAAGCTCGCGATCTCGACCTCGCGGCTCATCACGATCGCCTCCTCCGGGCAGGCTTCTTCGCACAAGCCGCAGAACATGCAGCGCGACATGTCGATGTCGAACGCCTCGGGATAACGCTCGATGCGCGCCCCTGCGAGCTCGCCCGGAATGATGCTGATGCAATCCGTCGGACAGGCGAACTCGCACAGACCGCAGGCGACGCACTTCGGCTGGCCGTTCTCGAGCTGCACCAGCACCGGCATGCCGCGGAAGGCATCCGGGTAGTCGACGCGCTCCTCCGGATACTGGACCACGAAGTCCTGTCTGTTTTTGCCCGTGACGAAGCCGCGCAGATTGCGAAAGAAGTGCCGGCTCGTGACGACCAGGCCCTTCACGATCGCGGGAACGTAGAGGCGCTCGACGAGTCCGGTGTGCTCGCGGCGCTTCACCTTGATCACCTGGCCCGGCATCGGCCGCAATATAGGAGAGGGGCCCGGATCAGGCGATACGTCCGGCGAGCTTCTCGGCATGATATGAGCTGCGGACCAGCGGCCCCGCCGCGACCTCGCGGAACCCGAGCGCCCGAGCGCGCGCGGCCCATGCATCGAACTCGGCCGGCGTCACCCAGCGCTCGACCGGCAGATGCCCGGGCGAGGGCTGGAGGTACTGGCCCAGGGTGAGGAGCCGGACCCCGGCCGCGCGCAGATCGCGGAGCGCCTGGTCGAGCTCGGCCTCGCTCTCGCCGAGCCCGAGCATCAGCCCGCTCTTGGTGGGGATCTCCGGGCGCAGCTCGCTCGCCCGCCGCAGCAGCGCGAGCGAGCGGTCGTAGCGCGCCGCAAGTCTCACTTTGCGCGTGAGCCGCTCGACCGTCTCGAGGTTGTGGTTCAGCACGTCCGGACCGGCCTCGAGCACGAGGCGCAGCGCCGCCTCGCTGCCCTTGTAATCGGCGATCAGCACCTCGATTCCGGTGTTCGGACAGCGCCGGCGGATCGCGCTCACGGTCTTCGCCATCTGCCCGGCCCCGCCGTCGGCGAGATCGTCGCGCGCCACGCAGGTGATCACGGCAAAGGCGAGGCCGAGCTGCTCCACGGCCAGCGCCACGCGCTCCGGCTCGCCCGCGTCGAGCGGCGCCGGCCGCCCGGTCGGGACGTCGCAGAAGCCGCAGCTGCGCGTGCACAGGTTGCCGCCGATCATGAAGGTGGCCGTGCCGCGCGCCCAGCACTCGCCGAGGTTCGGACACGCTGCCGAGGCGCAGACGGTGTGGAGTCGCTGCTCGCGGACGGCGCGCTGCACGGCCTCGAAGGCCGGCGTCATGCGCACGCGCACCCGCAGCCAGGGCGGCTTCTCGCCGGCCGGCCCGGCAGGCCGCTCGCTCACGGCGCATCCCAGCGCGCCAGAAAGGCCCTGGCGACGGCCGCGCGCGTCCGCTCGAAGAGGTCTGCCGGCGCACCCGCCCCGAGCTCGCGCGCGAGCGAGCCCATCTCGATGTCCGCGAGCCCGCACGGCACGATCGGGGCGAAGTCGCGCGGATCGAGCGTCACATTGAGCGCAAAGCCGTGGAAGCTCACCCAGCCGCGCAGCCCGATGCCGATCGAGGCGAGCTTGCGCGGGCGGTCGCCGCCGGCCGCGAAGACGCCGGTGCAGCCCGGGGCGCTGCGCGCCGCCACGCCGAGCGTCGCGAGCGCCGCGATCAGATCGGCCTCGATGGCGCGCAGGAAGCGGTGCACGTCGGGCGCGCCGCGGGCGGCGAGATCGATCACCAGGTAGCCGACGAGCTGGCCCGGGCCGTGGTAGGTGACGCTCCCCCCGCGCGCCGCTTCGACGACGTCGATGCCGCGCGCCGCCAAGGCCGCGCGGCTCTCGAGCAGGTGGGCGGGATCGCTCCTGCGGCCGAGCGTGATCACGGGCGGGTGCTCGAGCAGCAGCAGCGTGTCCGGCCCCGCGCCCGCGCGCCGCGCCTCGACGCGCTTGCGCTGCGTCTCCAGCGCAGGGGCCCACGCGATCCGCCCCAGCCACTCGACGTGCAGCGGGGCCGCCATCGCTAGAGATCGAACTCGGCTTCCTCGAGCAGCACGCGGATGCGGTGCAGGAAGCCGTTCGCGGGAGCTCCGTCGACGGCCCGGTGATCGTACGAGAGGGCCAGGTGCATGATCGGGCGGATCACGATCGCGTCTTCGCCGTCGAGCGTGCGCACCACCGGACGCTTCACGATCTCTCCCATGCGCAGGATTCCGACCTGGGGCTGGTTGATGATCGCGAAGCCGTACAGGTTGCCGAAGCGGCCCGGGTTCGAGATCGTGAAGCGTGCCGCCCTTGAGCTCGTCGGCCGAGAGCCGCTTCGTGCGCGCGCGGTTCGCGAGATCTTCGAGCGCCTGCGCGAGCCCGGCCAGCGAGAGCCGATCGGCGTGCCGCGCGACGGGCACCACCAGGCCCTTCTCGGTCTCGACCGCGATCCCGATGTGGATGTCCTTCTTCTCGACGATCGCGTCCTCGAGCACCGAAGCGTTGAGGCGCGGGAACTCGCGCAGCGCCCGCACCGTGGCGTGCACGATGAAGGGCAGGAACGAGAGCCCGAAGCCGTGGTCCTGCTCGAACGTGCGCTTGTGCGCGTCGCGCACGCGGCTGACGCCCGACATGTCGATCTCGGCCACGGTGCCCACGTGCGGGCTCACGCGCTTCGAGAGCACCATGTGCTCGGCGACGAGGCGGCGCAGCGGGGTCATCGGAACCACGCGATCGCCCGGCTGGAGGCTGTAGGTCAGATAGCCGGCGCGCGCGGCGGCGGGCGCGGCCCCTTGGACGGCCGCCGGCCGGCGGCGCTCGCTCGCCTGGAGCACGTCCTGCTTGGTGACGCGCCCGGCGGCGCCGGTGCCGGTGACGCCCCGCAGGTCGACCTTCGCCTCTTCCGCGAGCCGGCGCGCGAGGGGGGTCGCGGGAGGCGCCTCGCGCGGCGGAGCGGAGGGCGGCGCCGCCGCCTGCGGCGCTGTGCTGGCGGCGGCGGCTGCGGGCGCGCTCGCGGGCTTGCGCGGCGCGTCGCTCCCGGCGTCGGCCGCGATCGTCACGAGCCGCGCTCCCACGGCGACGGTCTGGCCTTCGGCCACCAGGATCTTCTCCACGGTGCCGGCGACGGGAGCCGGGATCTCGGCGTCGACCTTGTCGGTGGTCACTTCGACGAGCGGCTGGTCGACGGCGACGTGATCGCCTTCCTTCACGAGCCAGCGCGAGACGGTGCCCTCGACGACGCTCTCACCCAGACTCGGAAGCTCGACTGCGACCGACATGGGCGAAGCCTCAAGCGACCGGCTTCTCGATCACGGGAAGCGAGAGCTCCGACGTCTCACGGTGACGGCCATCCGCCGGGACGCGTTCGAGCTGCACGCGCGCCTGGAGCTTCATCAAGCCGTCGAGCACGGCCTCCGGGCGCGGCGGGCAGCCGGGGATGTAGACGTCGACCGGGATGATCGTGTCGATGCCCTGGAGCGTGGCGTAGTTGTTGTACGGGCCGCCCGAGCAGGTGCACGCGCCGAACGCGATCACCCACTTCGGCTCGGCCATCTGGTCGTAGACCTTCTTGAGGATCGGCGCCTGCCGGTGCGTGATCGTGCCCACCACCATCAACAGGTCGGATTGGCGCGGGGAGAAACGCGGCAGCGCGCAGCCGAAGCGATCGAGGTCGTAGCGCGGGCCCGCGACCGACATGAACTCCATCCCGCAGCAGGCGGTCACGAACGGGTAGAGGAACATCGAGTACTTGCGGCTCCAGTTCAGGACGGTGTCGACCTTCGTCGTGAGGAAGGAGTCGCCCCCCTGACGCAGGAACTCGAGCGCCTTTTGACTGTGCTGCTTGGGAACCGCCGTGCGATCCGGGGTGGCCATGGCTCTCCTTGCGACCCAAGGGTCTCGGCACGTCGACCCATCAACTATAGCGGCTCTGGTATGTTCGCGCGGTCATGGAGCACGCGCAGGCCGAGAGCGGCGAGGCTGTGCCGGCGGCGGCCCGCGTGGCGGCATCGCCCACCCGCATCGTGCTCGCCTGGGGCGTCCACCTGTTCACCGCGAGCGGCGCGCTCGCGGGCCTGCTCGCCGTGGCCGAAGCCACGCGGGGCGATCTGCGCGCCTCGGCGCTCTGGATGCTCGCGGCGATGGCCATCGACTCGGTCGATGGCACGCTGGCGCGCGCAGTCGAAGTCCGGCGCGTGCTGCCCGGCATCGACGGCCGGCGCCTGGACGACGTGGTGGACTTCTTCAACTACGTGCTCGTGCCGGTCGTGTTCCTGGTGGCCGGCGGCTACCTCGTGCACCCGGCCTGGGCCGCGCTGCCGGTGCTCGCGAGCGCCTACGGCTTCGCGCAGGACAAGGCCAAGACGGACGACGGCTTCTTTCTCGGCTTTCCCTCCTACTGGAACGTGGTCGGAATGTTCGCGTGGCTGCTCCAGGTTTCGGCATTCACCTGCACCGCCTTCGTCGTGCTCTTTTCGGCGCTCGTCTTCGTCCCCTTCAAGTACGTGTATCCGAGCTACCTGCGCGTGCTCAAACGCACCACGGCCGTGCTGACGGCGCTCGCGGCCGCGGTCACCGTCTACGCGATCGCCGACCCCGAGCGCGGGCGCCTGCTCCATCTGCCGTGGATCGCGCTCGGCTACGTGGCCTACTACTTCGTGCTCTCGTTCTGGCTCGGCGGCCTGCACCGCAAGCCGTCCTGATGGCGGAGACGACGACCGCAGTCGTGCTCGTGAATCTCGGCACCCCGCGCTCGCCGAGCCCGCGCGACGTGCGCCGCTATCTGCGCGAGTTCCTCTCCGATCCGCTCGTGCTCGACATGCCCGCGCTCGCACGCTTCCTGCTGCTCGAGCTCGTGATCCTGCCCTTCCGGCCGCGCCGCTCGGCGCTGGCCTACCAGAAGATCTGGGGGCCCGAGGGCTCGCCGCTGCTCGCGCACGGTCGCGCGCTCGCAAAGGGCGTCGCCGCCGAGCTGGGGCCGGGCTTCGCGGTCGAGCTCGGCATGCGTTACGGAGAGCCCGGGATCCGCGAGGCCCTGACGAAGCTCGCGGCGCGCGCGCCCGCGCGGCTGATCGCGCTGCCCTTGTTTCCGCAGTATTCGAGCGCGGCGACGGGCTCGGCGCTCGCGAAGCTCGCCCTCGAGCACGCGCGCATCGGCGGCCTTCCTCCGCTCGAGACGCTCGGCGCCTTCTACGCCGAGCCCGGGTTCGTGCGCGCCTTCGCCGCGGTGGCGCGCGAGCGCCTCGCGGCCTTCGAGCCCGATTTCGTGCTCTTCAGCTATCACGGTCTGCCGGAGCGCCAGATCACGAAGCTCGACGCCACGGGCCGACACTGCCTCGCAACGCCCGGCTGCTGCGACGCCATCGGCCCCGCGAACCGCGACTGCTACCGCGCGCAATGCTTCGCCACCACGCGCGCGCTGGCGAGCGAGCTCGGGCTCGCGAGCCAGGCCTTCACGAGCTCCTTCCAATCCCGGCTCGGACGCACGCCGTGGATCAAGCCCTACACCGACCTGCTGCTGCCGGAGCTCGCCGCGCGCGGCCACCGGCGCCTCGCCGTCCTGTGCCCCGCCTTCGTCGCCGATTGTCTGGAGACGCTCGAGGAGATCGCGATCCGCGCGCGCGAGCAATGGCACTCGCTCGGCGGCGAAGAGCTGCTGCTGATCCCGTCGCTCAATGCCGAGCCCGCCTGGGTGAAGGCGGTGGCCGGCTGGGTGCGGCGGGCGTAGACGACGCTGCGCGCTGATTGCGTTCCGATGCGATTCGCGCCTTTCCGAGAAGAGGTTTTGAGGGAAGGAAGGGGGGCGCCTTGGGAAACGGGTCACCTCGCGGTTTCCAGGCAGGGCCGAAGTCACCTCGTTCCCGGGACCTCCGAAGTGTCGATGAGCCCATGCTTGCGCCAACCAACGCCAAGCAGCCAGGTACGAGGCTCGGCGACGGCCGGCCGATCGCTCGCGGGAATCGCTCCCGTACGCCAGGCGGAGAACCATCGCCCCGAAGACGCAGGATCGATCCGCGCGATGCTCGGCATCGCGCGGCGTCGTTTGGCAAGGTGACGACGTGCGTTTAGAAGTACATACGCAATCGCATTCCGGACCTCGCGTGGTGTTCGCAGAACGTGTACGTGCGAGCGATCCACCAGCACGCGTCCGTTGCGGCCGAACACCCGATTCACGCCGCGCGCGAAGCGCGCGGCGATGGCCTTGAGCCCGCAACCGAGGTCCCGCGCGCTCGCGGCTTCGACGATCAGGTGGACATGATCGCCCTGGATTGAATAGTGAACGAGCCGGAACCGCTCACGCTCGCAGGCCTCCCTCCAAGATCGCTCCAGTTCAGCGACGAGTCTCGCCGAGCGGAGCGACGGAACGCCCTTCTCTACCCTCAGCGTGACGTGGCACGGATGCCGCGACGCGAGCGGCGCCCGCCGCCGATGCGGATCCCGACGGACAGCCCCCGGCTTGCGGCCGGCGCCGGCCCGCGCGCCACCCCATTTCGATTTCGTCTCGAGATCCAGTCGCAGCTGTCGAGATCGCAATGCCATGTCGACGAGAGTCTCACATGGATGTGTCAGATCCGGTCACGCAGTTCGCGGACCGGTTCTTGATTTTCGCGATGTTTGGATTCTGGCTGGGGCAGGAACGCGTTCGGTTCGATCGCGACCGCGAGTCAACGCGACGTGGCTTCATCTCAAATGCTACTTGGCTGCGGGATCCACCACCTGGATCGACGCGCTTTCGACGAGGCGGTCATTCACGTAGACATCGATCGTGTACATACCCAAAGGATCACCCTCATCGAAGGCAAAGGAGAAAACGCGCGGGCCCTGAGCCCTTTCGGTGTCGGTTCGGATTCCGCCATCAGCCGTCGACTTGAGCGTGCCGCGGAACGACCGTGGTTTCCTCGAGCAGGACCTGGCGTGGCTGGTCGCCTTCCCAGTGAATTCCGACTTGACCAAATCTGACATCGAATTCCGGGGCCTTCGTCGAACAGGCGACGCCCATCCCCACGCCCAATAAAATCCCGAGAAACCTCAAATGCGGTACCGGTAACGTCATCGGTTCGCGATACCCCGATTCACGGCTGCCTTCGCGCCCCGCATCGAATCACTGGCCTTGACTTCGTGTTCCCGCCGGAACGCTACCGCCAGCAGCTGGCCGCCCCGCCAGTCACCCCTGCTAGGCCGCCACTCGCTCCAGCCGCGCGAGCAGCGCGTCGCGCGAGGGGCCGAGCTCGCGAGGCGGACGCTCGCCGCGCCGCGCGAAGCTCGCGAGCACGCGTGCGAAGACGTCCGGGTTCTGGAAGATCGCCTGCGGCGGCGCGAGCAGGTTGAACATCTTCAAGAAGGCCCGCAGCACGACGACGTCCTCGCCGAGCGCGGGCACCAGGCCGTCGCGCACGACCGCCCGGATGTAGGCCTGCGGGTCGACGCTCCCGTCCGGCTTCTGATGCTGGAAGGGATCGCGGCCCTCGCGCTGCAGCTCGCCCACCCGGATCGCATCCGCGTCCTGCGCACGCTGGGCCTCGTACCAGGGCACGATCTCCTTCGTCACGGCCGCGTCGAGCGCGAGCGCGAAATCGCGCGCGTCGGCGGCGTGCTCGCGCAGCGCGTCGGCGAGCAGGTAGGCGCCCACGAACGCGAGCGAGCAGCCGCGCCCGACGATCGGATTGGTGTGGATCAGCGCGTCGCCGATCGCCGCGACGCCGAGCGCGACGGGCTCGCCGGCCTCCACGACGAAGCGGCGCGTGCCCCGCAGGCCCGCGAGCGTGTGCACCTCCGAGACGGGCAGCGAGACGCTGGGATCGACCCAGTCGCGGACCGCGGGCAGCGACTCGGCGACGGCGCTGAAGGCGTCGGCGCGCATCACCGCGCGCAGCCGGTCGTCGTCCGGGCTCGCCGCGAGCGTCACCGAGAAGATGTGCGAGTCGCCGGGAAAGATCGCGACCTTCAGGTAGCCGAGATCCGCCGCGATCAGCCCCTGGCTCGCCGGCGCGGAGGCACCGTCGCGCAGGCGGTAGAAGCGCGAGCTGTAGAAGATGCCGCAGGGCGCGCTCTCGCTGCGGAGCAGCGGGGCGCCGAGCGCGGCGAGCCAGGCGGGGAGCTTCGAGCGGCGCCCGGAAGCGTCGATCACGAGATCCGCGGCGAGCTCGCTTTCGCGACCGCCGGGCTCGCGCACGCGCACGCCGCGGACGTGCGGCCGCGCGCTCGACTCCCCGAGCAGACCCGTGACTTCGACGCCGTCCCGCAGCTCGGCGAGCCCCGCCCCGACGACGTGTCGCCGCAGCACCCATTCGAAGGTCGTGCGCCGGCATGCGAGCAGCGTGAAGGCATCGTCCTCCGGCAGCACGGGCGTGCCGCGCAGATCCGGCGGCAGCATCGCCCCGAAGCGCAGCTCCTCGGCGCCCGACGCGAGCAGGCTGGCGAGCAGCTCGGGGGCCCGCTCGCGCAGCAGATTGCGCAGGCGCGAGAGGAAGGCGTGCGCGTGTCGGGTCTGCGGCGCGCCCGGCCGCTCCCAGCTCTCGAAGGCCTCGAGCGGTGTCGCCGGCAGCGGCGCCGGATCGCGCTCGAGCACCGTCACGCGGCGCCCGCTCCCGGCGAGCGCGAGCGCGGCGGCGAGGCCGGCGATGCTCCCGCCGACGATGACCGTGTGGTGCTCCGACATGCGCCCAGTCGAGCTCAGTCCGGCTTGGGTTTGGCGCGGCGCGCGGCGAGCTCGTTGGTGTGCTTCGCGAGCTCGTTCCCGATCGCCTGCACCATCGCGCCCATGAAGCGCGGCCGGTTCTTCGTGGCCCACTCCATGCGCTCGCGCCGGGCGTCGTTGGCCTGCTGGAAGCGCGGCATCACGTAGCGCGCGAACAGCTCGTAGCTGCGCTGCGTGGCCGGCGAAGTCGGCCCAGTTCGTGCGCCATCTGCAGGAAGCAGCCGAAGCCGCCGGACTGCGCGGCCAGCCGCTCGAGCTGCGCGATCGCGTCGTCGGGGTGCCGATCACGGCGAAGCCCGACGCGAGCAGCGCGTCGACCGGCGTCGTCGACGTTGCCGGGCGGCACGAGCGGAAGCGCCGCGATCTCCTGGAAGTAGCGCAGCCAATCCGCGAGCCCGAAGCGGACGTTCTCGCGCGCCTTCTCGCGCGTCTCGGCGATGTGCATGGGCCCGACCAGCCGCCAGGCGATCGCGCTGCATCGTCTTGCCGTGCTCGCTCGCCTTGTCTTCGGCGATCTGCCAGTTGGCGGCGAGCATGTTGAAGCCGCCCGTCGAGGTCGCCCCGATCGAGAGCAGCCCGAGCCCGTGCTTGCCCGCCGCGCGCGCGCCAGCCGGCGACACCTGCGTGGCGACGCACGATCTCGACGTGCGGACGGCTGTAGGGCACGAGCTGAAGCCTGGCATCGCGCAGCTCGAACCAGTCGGACTTGTGCGTCACGGTCTCGCCGCGCAGCAGCGGCACGATCACGCCGATCGCCTCGTCCATGCGGTCGCGCTGCGCCTGCACCGGGATGCCCATCATGAACGCGTCGGACGGCAGCGCGCCCGGCCCCATGCCGAACATCACGCGCCCGCGCGTCATGTGATCGAGCTGCATGATGCGGTCCGCCAGCATCAGCGGGTGGTGGTAGGGCAGCGACGACGACGCCGGTGCCGAGCCGGATGTGCTTCGTGCGCTCGGCGGCGGCGGCGATGAAGATCTCGGGCGAGGCGATGATCTCGTAGCCGGCGGAGTGGTGCTCGCCGATCCAGGCCTCGTCGTAGCCGAGCTGGTCGAGGTGCTCCACCAGCTCGCATGTCGCGCGCGATCGCCGCCGTCGGGTTCTCGTGCACCGGATGAAACGGCGCGAGGAAGATTCCGAAGCGCATGCGCGAAACGGGCATCGGGGCTCCTTCGGGAGGCGGCCGGGCGCGGCGCGCCGGTCAAAACTAGACTTGGGATCGCGCTCCATGTCAAGGTTCCGAGCGCAACCGCGAGGGAGCGCCGATGCACGCCGCCGTCTTCCAGGCCCTCGGCAAGGCGCTCGAGATCCGCGAGGTTCCCGATCCGAAGCCGGGACCTTCCGACCTCGTCTTGCGCGTCCGGAGCTGCGGCATCTGCGGCTCGGATCTGCACGCGGCGTCGCTGCCGCCGGGGCTCCCGGCCGGGAGCGTGATGGGGCACGAGTTCGCCGGCGAGGTGGTCGAGGTGGGCCGCAGCGCCGCCGCGCACTTCGAGATCGGCGAGCGCGTCTGTGCCCTGCCCTACACGGCTTGCGGACGCTGTGCCGCCTGCCTGACCGGCGAGGGCATCCGCTGCGCGCAGATGGTGTCGACCGGGCTCGGCGCCGCGCCGGGCGCGTACGCGGAGTTCGTGAAGGTGGGAGCGGCCGAGACGCTGCGCCTGCCGGAGGCGGTCAGCTTCCGCGAGGGCGCGCTCGTCGAGCCGCTCTCGGTGGGACTGCACGCCGTCCACGAGGCGCGCCTCGAGCCCGGCGCGAACGTGCTCGTGATCGGCGCCGGCCCCATCGGACTCGCCGTCGCGGTCTGGGCGCGCTTCTTCGGCGCGCGCACGCTGATGGTGAGCGAGAAAGCCGCCGGCCGGCGCGCGCTGGCCGAGCGCTTCGGCGCGACGCACGTGATCGACCCCACGCACGAGATGCCGGGCGTCGCCTTCGCAAAGGCTGCCGGTGGGCCTCCGGAGGTGATCTTCGAGTGCGTCGGCGTGCCGGGGATGATCCAGCAGTGCGTGCTGCTCGCTCCGCCGCGCGGGCGCATCGTGGTGGTGGGCGTCTGCGCGCAGCCCGACACCCTGTTTCCGGTGTTCGCGATCGTGAAGGAGCTGACCCTGCGCTTCGTCGTCGGCTACCGCAAGCAGGATTTCCAGCTCACGCTCGACATGCTCGCGAGCGAGCGGCTCGCGGGCGCCGCGATGGTGACGGACAGCGTCGATCTCGCGCGCCTGCCCGCGGCCTTCGAGGCGCTGAAGCAGCCGACCACGCAGTGCAAGGTGATGCTCGAGCTCGGCTGAAGCTTGCAAGTCGTTTGAGCTTCGCTCGCCTGCGGCTCGCTGCGCGCTTCGCTTGCAGGTCTCTCGTGCTTCGCTCGCCTGCGGCTCGCTGCGCGCTTCGCTTGCAGGTCTCTCGTGCTTCGCTCGCCTGCGGCTCGCTGCGCGCTTCGCTTGCGTTACGTCGCGAGACGCTGCGCCGCGGCGAGCCCCGACGCCAGCGTGTCGGCCACCGCGACACCGTCGAGATAGGCTCCGGCGAGCTCGAGGCCCGGCAGCTGCGCCAGCTGCTCCCGGATGCCGGCGACGCGCCGCGGGTGATCGCCGTCCGGCTGGGGAATCGCGCGCGGCCAGCGCGTGACGGCGAGCAGCTGCGGCGCCTCGCGCAGCCCGAGCGTCCGCTCGAGATCGGCGTGCACGCGCTTGTGCAGCACGTCGTCCGAGAGGTCGATCAGCTCGGGATGCAGACGGCCGCCGAGCATGCACTGCAGGAGCTCGCGGCCGGCGGGCGCGCGCCCGGGGAAGAGCCGGCTCATGAAGAGGCAGCCGAGCAGCGCCAGGTCCTGGTCGCGCGGCACCAGGAAGCCGAAGCCCTCGATCTTCTGCGCCACCCGCTTCGGATCGACGCCCACCGGAACGCTGACGATCGGCGCGTAGGGAATGCCGGCGAGCGCGTCGGCCAGCTCGGGGCTCGCCGTGCGCAGGAGCCCCGCCGCCTCGCCCGCGCCGGTCGCAATCACGACGCGCGGCGTGTGCATCACGCTCTCGCCGCCCGCGCTCGCGACCGACACGCGCCAGTGTCCGCCGTCGCGCGCCACCTCGGTCACGCGCGCTCCGAGCGAGGGCGCCTCGAACAGACGCTCGGCGAGCCGCCGCGCGAAGGGCCCGAGTCCCTGCAGCGCCGAGAACGTGCCCGCGAGGCCGCGCTCGCGGCGGCGCGCGAGCGCCGTGGCGGCGAGCCCGATCGCGACGGATCCGAAGCGGCGCTCGAGCTCGACGAGACTGCCGAACACCGCTTCGGCGCCGAGCTGGCTCTCGTCGCCGGCGTAGACCCCGGTGAGGAACGGTCCGATCAGCTTGGCGACCGCCTCGTCTCCGAAGCGGCGGCCGGCGAAGGCGGCCACGGATTCGCCGCTCGCGGAGCGCCGGAAGCGCAGCGGCTCCGAGAGCAGGCGCAGCTTGCCGCGCAGCGAGAGCAGACGCGTGCGCGCGAATCCGAGCGGCGAGAGCGGCACCGGGAGCAGCTCGCCGTCGCGATACACGAAGCGCAGGCGGCTCGTCGGCTGTGCGGCGAGCAGCGCGCTGCGCAGCCCGAGGCGATCGAGCAGGCGCAGCATCGGCGCCTTCACCTGGATCGTGTTCGGTCCGCGCTCGATCACGAAGCCGGCGACATGGTCCGTGCGCAGCACGCCGCCGGGCCGGTCGCCGGCGTCGACCACGAAGACCTCGCGGACGGACTCCTGCAGCTCGAGCGCGGCCGCGAGACCCGCGATCCCCGCGCCCACCACCACCGCGCCGACGTCCGCTGTCGTCACCTCAGACCGTCCGACTGAAGATGGGGCGGCCCGCGCGTTGCTGCTCGGGAAGATAGGCGTCGAAGACCATCGCCACGTTGCGCACCAGCAAGCGTCCGAGCGGGGTCAGCACGAGGCTGCCGTCGCGCTCGAGCGTGAGCAGCCCATCGGCGACCGCGGGCTCGAGCGCCGCCAGCTCGCGCGCGAAGCGCTCGCGGAAGCCGGCGCCACGTTCGTCGAAGGCGCCAGCGAACTCGCTCGCGAATTCGCTCGCGCGCAGCTCGCCATGGCACAGGATGCGTCCGATGATCCAGCGCCGCTCGAGATCGTCGGCGCTGAAGGCGTGCCCGCGCATCGTCGCGAGCCCGCGCGCGAGCACCGCCTGCTCCCAATGCTCGAGGTCTCGGAACGACTGCGCGTAGCCGCCGCGCAGCTCGCTGATCGCGCTCGGGCCGAAGCCGAGCAGATCGACCCCTGCCTGGGTCGTGTGCCCCATGAAGTTCCGGCGCAGCGTTCGATCCAGAAGTGCCTGGGACAGCTCGTCTTCTGGCTTCGCGAAGTGGTCTAGACCGATGTAGCGGTAACCCGCTTCGAGAAAGCGCTGCAGCGCCGACAAGAAGATCCTCAGCTTGGTGCCAGGGTCGGGCAGGTCGTGGCGCTCGAAGCCCCGCTGCTGCTTCGCGAGCCAGGTGACGTGCGCGTAGGAGTAGAGCGCCAGGCGATCGGGCGCCAGCTCGAGCACGCGCTCGAGCGTGTGCTCGAACGTGGCGACGGTCTGGTAGGGAAGCCCGTAGATCAAATCGAAATTCACGCTCACGAAGCCCGCCGCGCGCGCGCCTGCGACCAAGCCGGCCGGTCTGCTCGACCGATTGCTCGCGGTGGATGGCCTGCTGCACGCGGGGATCGAAATCCTGCACGCCCATCGAGATGCGGTTGAAGCCGCACTCGGCGAGCGCCGCCACCTGCTCGGCCGTGGTGACGCGCGGATCGACCTCGAGCGAGACCTCGGCGCCCACTCGCATCGGGAAGGCCTGCGTCACGACGTGGTGCAGGCGAACGAGCTGCTCGGGCGAGAGGAACGTCGGCGTGCCTCCCCCCCAGTGCATCTGCGTCGCCTCGCGCGGCACGCGCAATGCCTCGCGCACGGCCGCCACCTCGCGCTCGACCACCTCCAGGAACCGGACGGCCGGCTCGCGCTTGCGCGTGATCACCTTGTTGCACGCGCAGAAGTGACACAGGCTCTCGCAGAACGGCACGTGGACATACAGGGCCAGACCGTCGCTCGCGCTCACGTCCTCGCGCGCCAGCTCGGCCCGGACCCGGGCCGCGCCGTAGCTCTCCTGCCAGACCGGCGCGGTGGGATAGCTCGTGTAGCGCGGACCCTCGCCGCTGTAGCGCGGCAGGATCTCGGCCACGTGGGCCCAGTCGATGGCGTCGAAGTCGCTCACGCGGGCAGGCTCGCGAGCGAGCGCGCGGCGTCGGTGAAGGCGCGCACGCCCTCGACCGGCGTGTCGGGCAGACAGCCGTGCCCCAGGTTCAACACCAGCCCGCGAGCCGGCGCCGCGGCGGCGGCGATGGCGCGCACGCGCGCCGCGATCGCCTCGGGCGGCGCGGCGAGGAAGGCTGGATCGAGGTTGCCCTGAAGGCTCGCGCGGCGGCCGGCCAGCCGGGCCGCGGTCGCCACGTCCACGCGCCAGTCGAGCGAAATCACGTCGGCGCCGGAATCGAACAGCGGCGCGAGCACGTGCGCCCCACCCCTCACGTAGAGGATGAGCGGGGCCCGCGAGCGATCCAGCTTGGCGGCGATCTCGCGATGCACCGGCAGCACCCATTCCGCGTAGTCCTCGGGGCCGAGCAGGCCCGCCCAGGTATCGAAGAGCTGCACGACCTGCGCGCCGGCTTCGATCTGCGCGGACAGATGGTCGACCACCAGCGTCGTCAGCCGGGCCTGCAGCGCACGCAGCACCTCGGGCGCGCGCACCATCATCCGCTTGATGGCGGAGAACTCCTTCGAGCCGCGGCCCTCGACCAGGTAGGCCGCGAGCGTGAACGGCGCCCCGGCGAATCCGATCAGCGGCACGCGCTCGGGCGCGAGTTCAAAGCGCAGGCGGCGCAGGATCTCGAAGACGAACGGCACCGATTCGCGCGGGTCGCTCGCGCGCAGCCGCTCCACCTGGGCGAGCGTTCGAATCGGCTCGGCCACCACGGGGCCCGGGCGGAAATCGAACTCGATGCCCAACGCGGAGATCGGAATGAAGATGTCCGAGAACAGGATCACGGCTTCCGTGCCCACGAGCCGCAGCGGTTGCAGCGAGACTTCCACCGCGCGATCGACGTCGCGACACAGCTCGAGGAACCCGAGGCCTTCGCGCACGCGGCGATACTCGGGCAGATAGCGCCCGGCCTGGCGCATCAGCCACACGGGTGGCCGATCGACGGGCTCGCCCCGGCAGGCGCGCAGCAGCCGCGCGGTCGGGTCGAGCGCGGCTTGCGCCATCAGTAGCCGGAGAGGCGCGCCCAGCGATCGCGATGGAAGGCGGCGTCCCCGAACGTCAGCTCGGCCACGCGAGCGCGCTTGAGATAGAAGCCGATGTCGTGCTCGTCGGTCATGCCGATGCCGCCGTGCATCTGCAGGGCTTCGTTCCCGATCAGCACGCCCGCATCCGAGCAGCGCGCCTTCGCGAGCGAGACGAGCTTCGCGGCGTCCGCTTCACCGGCGTCGATGGCGCGCGCCGCGGCCATCACCGTCGAGCGCGCCAGCTCGATCTCGATGAAGCAATTCGCTGCGCGGTGCTTGAGCGCCTGGAAGCTCCCGATCGGGACGCCGAACTGGATGCGCTGCTTCAGATACGTGAGCGTGCGCTCGAAGGCCGCCGACATCGAGCCGAGCATCTCGGCGCAAAGTCCGACCGTGGCGCGATCGACGACGCTCTCGAGCAGGGCCGCGCCGCCGCCCGGCGTGCCGACGACGTCGCCCGCGCCGACCGTCACGCCCGCGAGCGTCAGCAGCGCCGCGCCGCGCGAATCGATGCGGTGCTGGCGCACGCGCGTCAGGCCCTTCGCATCGCCCGGCACCAGAAACAGCGTGATCCCGGCGGCATCCGCGGGCCCGCCGGCCGTGCGCGCCGAGACGATGAAGGCGGCGGCCGCGCCGCCATCGAGCACCTGGATCTTCTCCCCGGAAAGGCGCCAGCCATCGCCCGCGCGCTCCGCCCGGGTCGTCACGCGGCGCAGGTCGTAGCGGCTGCGCTGCTCCTGGTACGCCAGGCTCAGCAGCGCGTCGCCCGCGACGAGCGGCGGCAGCCAGCGGCTCTTCTGCGCCTCGCTGCCGCCGAGCAGCAGCGCCTGCCCCGCGAGCAGCGTGCACGAGAGGAAGGGCTCCGGCGCCAGCGTGCGCCCGAGCGCTTCGAGCACCACGGCGAGCTCGGCGAGCCCCATGCCCGCGCCGCCGACCGCTTCCGGGAAGGGGATCCCCACCCAGCCGAGCTCGGCCATCTCCTTCCATAGCGCGCGCGAGAATCCGTCCGGATCGTTCGCGTCCCGCAGCTGGCGCACGCGCGAAACGGGCGAGCGCTCGGCGACGAAATCGGCCGCCGTCTTGGCGAGGAGCTCCTGGTCTTCGGTGAGAACGAGCTGCACGGCGGTCTCCTAATCCGGTAGGCCGAGGACGTTCTTGGCGATGATGTTGAGCTGCACCTCGCTGGTGCCGCCTTCGATCGAATTGCCGCGCGCACGCAGCCAGTGGCGCGTGCGCAGCAGCTCGTCTTCGTCGAAGCCGGGGCCTTCCCAGCCGAGCCCCGCCGGGCCGGCGATCTTGACCATCAGCTCCGTGCGGCGCTTGTTGAGCTCCGTCGCGTAGACCTTGAACAGCGAGCTCTCGGGCCCGGGCTGATGCCCTGCCTTCGCCGCGTCGCGCGAGCGCTGCACCGTGAGCCCGAAGGCCCGCTCGTCGAGCTCGCACTGCGCGATCTGCTCGCGCAGCGCCGCGTCGGACAGCGCGCCGCCCTCCCCGTCCAGGTACTGGCGCGCGAGGCCCGCGAGCGCGCTCACGGGCGCGTCTTTTTTGCGCTCCGACACGCCGAAGACGTCCGCGATCATGTTGCGCTCGTGGCCGAGCAGCGCCTTGGCGACGGTCCAGCCGGCGTTGATCTTGTGGATCACGTTCGCCACCGGCACGCGCACGTGATCGAAGACGCGTCTCGCAGAACGGCGAGGCGCCGCTGATCAGGCGGATCGGATGCACCGAGACGCCCGGCGACGTCATGTCGAGCAACAGGAACGTGATGCCTTCCTGCTTCTTGGCTTTCGGGTCGCTGCGCACGAGAGCGAAGATCCAGTCCGACTTGTCCGCATAGGACGTCCAGACCTTCGTCCCCGTGATCACGAAGCAGTCGCCGTCGCGCTCGGCCTTGGTCGTGAGCGAAGCCAGGTCGGAGCCGGAATCGGGCTCCGAGTAGCCCTGACACCAGCGGATCTCGCCGCGGACAGATCTTCGGCAGGTGCTCGCGCTTCTGCTCTTCGGTGCCGTAGCGCAGCAGCGTCGGCCCGATCATCGCGAGCCCGAAGCCGGTCAGCGGAAGCGGCAGCCGCCGCTTCGCCAGCTCCTGAGAGAAGACCTTCGCCTCCGCCGGATCGAGGCCGCCGCCGCCGTATTCGCGCGGCCAGGTCGGTGCGGTCAGGCCCTTCGCCGCCGCCCGCTCGAGCCACGGCTTCATGTCCGGGTGATCCCAGCTGGGCTTGCGACCGCCCCAGTTGCCGCCCGACTCGCCGATCACGAGACCCTCGATCGTCTTCGGCGCGTTGGCGTCGAGCCAGCTGCTGATCTCGGACTTGAACTTCTCGATGCTCGTCATGGGGGTGTCCTCTCGGGTCGCCGGGTCGGCGGCGAGGGCGCAGATTCTAGCGCTAAGTTACCGGCCATGCGCGTGCTGCTCGCCAATCCGCGAGGGTTCTGCGCGGGCGTGGACCGCGCGATCGAGATCGTCGAGCTCGCGCTCGAGCGCTACGGACCGCCCGTCTACGTCCGCCACGAGATCGTGCACAACCGCCACGTCGTCGAGGACCTGCGCGCGAAGGGCGCCATCTTCGTCGACGACCCGTCCGAGGCGCCCGCCGGCGCGCTGCTGATCTTCAGCGCGCACGGCGTCTCGCCGGCGGTGCGCGACGCGGCCGCAGGCGCGGGGCCTGCGCGTGATCGACGCCACCTGCCCGCTGGTGACCAAGGTGCACGTCGAGGCCGCGCGCTATGGCGCGCGACGGCATCGACATCGTGCTGGTCGGCCACACGGGACACGTCGAAGTGGAAGGCACGATCGGACACGCGCCGGAGCGCATGCACCTGGTGCGAGATCGGTCGCCGACGTGGCCGCGCTCGAGGTGCGGGATCCCGACGCGGCTCGCGGCTGCGTGACGCAGACGACGCTCTCGGTCGACGACACGCGCGAGATCGTCGACGCGCTGCGCGCCGCTTCCCCGCCATCCGCCTGCCGCGCAAGGACGACATCTGCTACGCGACGCAGAATCGCCAGAACGCGGTGAAGGAGCTGACCGACGCGCGCGGAGGTCGTGCTCGTCGTCGGCGCGCCCGAATCCTCGAACAGCAACCGTCTGGTCGAGCTCGCCGGCAAACGCGGCGCGCGCGCCTACCTGGTGCAGACGGCGGCCGAGATCGATCCGGCCTGGGTGGCGGGGGCGAGCTGCATCGGCGTGACCGCGGGCGCGTCGGCGCCGGAGGTGCTGGTCGAAGCGGTGGTGGCCCGCCTCGTGGAGCTCGCGGGAGGCCAGGTGGAGGTGAGCGCGCTGCCCGCGGTCGACGAGGGCGTCACCTTCCAGCTGCCCGCGCAACTGCGCTGAGTGAGGGAAGCGGGCGGCTATCGCGAGATCTGGGTGCTCTCGTGGCCGGTGATGCTGGCGCAGATGCTCGTCAGCGCCGTCAGCCTGGTCGACATCGCGATGGTCGGGCGACTCGGTCCGCACGCGGTGGCCGCGGTCGGCTACGCCTCGCAGTTCTTCAATCTCGCGCAGGCCGTGCTGTTCGCGATCGGCACCGCCTGCGTGGCGCTGATGGCGCGCTCGATCGGGGCCGGTGATCGGCCGCGCGCGCGGGTGGCGCTCGCGGCGTCGCTGATCGTGGCGCTCGGCACCTCGCTGCTCTTCCTCGCGATCATCCTCGCGGCGCCGCGCTGGTATCTGCGCGGCCTGGGCGCCGAGCCGGACGTGATCGACGCGGCGATCCCGTACCTCGTGCTGGTCCTGCTCGCGACGGTCTTCCTCGCCGTCTCGATCACGCTCGAGAGCGCGCTGCGCGCCGATCGCAACACGCGCGTGCCGATGTTGATCGCCGTCGTCGTGACGGCGGTGAAGATCGGGCTGAACGCGCTGCTGATCTTCGGCGGGCTGGGCCTGCCTCGGCTCGGGCTCGTGGGCGCCGGCCTCGCGACGATCGCCGCCCAGGCTCTCGGCCTCGCGATCTACGCGAGCGTCCTCGCCACCTCGAAGCGCGATTCGCCGCTCGCGCTCGTGCGCGGCGATTTCCGCGCCGCACGCGACGAATTGCGCGAAGTCGTGCGGATTTCGCTGCCCGGCGTGGGCGAGCGGCTCGCGATGAACCTCGCGCTGCTCGCCTACTTCCGGGTGCTGTCCGGCTACGGAACGGTGGCGATCGCAGCCTACACCGTGGGGGTTCGCATCCTCGCGTTCTCGTGGATCCCCGGCACGGGGTTCGGGGTCGCCGCGTCCGCGCTGGTGGGACAGTCGCTCGGAGCGCAGCGTCCGGAGGAGGCGATGCGGGTGGGCTGGCGCGCGACCCGCATGGCGATCGCCATCGCGGTGCCGCTCGGAGCCATCTGCGCGCTGGCGCGCGAGCCGCTCGGCCGGCTCTTCACGCACGATCCGGCGACGATCGAAGCGCTGGGTCCGTTCCTCCTGTGCCTCGCCCTTTCGCAGCCCTTCCTGCAAGCGCACTTCGCCCTGGGCGGAGCGCACCGCGGCGCGGGCGATACCTGGACGCCCTTCATCGCGGCCACGGTCGGCAACTGGGTGTTGCGGACTCCGGTCGCCTTCTTCCTGGCCTTCGTGCTCCACACGCAGGTGATCTGGGTCTGGTACGCCCTCACGATCGACCACCTGGCCCGGGCGGCCTGGCTCACCTGGTCGTTCCGCCGCGGCCGGATCCGCTGAATAAAGCCCTGGGAGCTTCCGTCCGAGAGCCCGTCGCCAATGGCCCCCTTCGGGGCCGGCGCAGAATAGGGGGTTCGTCATGCGGCAAGCGATCTCGAGGCGGGCGAGCGGCGGACGTGGGTTCCTGGCCCTCGCGGTGGCGGTAGCGGTGAGCGCAGTCGCCGTGACCCGTGCAAAGCCGGCGAGCGCAAACCATGATTTCCAGAACGGGTTCGAGGACCAGCTCGGTCGAATCTTCGCCTACCAGGTCGCCGCGCTCGGCGTGCGCGCGCTCGGCGGCCCCTACGCTCCCGTCGTCGCGCCGGTCGTCGTACCGGTTCCCTACTACGCGGCGCCGGTGGTCTACGCGCCCATCTACGGCGGCTACTACGGGCACCCGCACAGGGTGAAGGTGCGCCAGGTCGTCTACTACCCGGAACGACCGTGCAACGAGGACTACGACCACGCGCCGGGCTACTCGCGCGGCGGCAGGCACCCGCACAGCTGGGGCCACCGCGGCGAGCGCGGCGGCTACTGAGCGTCCCGCCAGGAGGGACCGCGCCGCGCGGAGCTAGCATCGCGCCCGCGCTGCCGCGCCGACCGCGGCCGGCAGCGTGGAGACGCGATGCGACGAACGGCATGGTGCGGGGTATTTGCGGCGCTGTGCCTCGTCATCCCGAGCCTCGCTCGCGGCTGCCTCGCGCTCGAGCGCAGCGCGGATCTCGCAAGCCTCTCCGCCCTCCAGATCGCGGATCTCTTCTTCACGGGCTGCCGCCTCGACGGCATCATCGCCGGCTCGCTCGTGCTGCCGGTCGCGGCGTGCTTGCTGCTCGCGCCCGAGCGCTGGCTGGCGCGTGTCCTCGCCGTGCTGCGCTTCCACGCGGGATTGATCTTCTTCCTGCTCGCCGGCGCCGAAATCGCGGGGCTCTACTTCTTTCGTTACTACGACCTGCGCCCGAACCACCTGGTGATCGAGCACGCTGCCGATCCCGAGGTGATCGCGACGCTGCTCGCCGCCTATCCGGTGGCCCGCATCCTCGCGCTCACGCTGGGCCTGGCGCTGTTCACAACCTGGCTCCAGGTGCGCCTCGCGGGGCGTGCGCGCGCCGCTTCGAGCTGGCGCGGCGCGCTCGCCGATCGCCTCGGCGCCCTGCTCTGCCTGGTGCTGGCGGGCCTCGCGATGCGCGGAACGCTCGACCATCGCGCGCTCAACCCGACGTTCGCAGCGCGCACGGCGAACCGCGTCGCGAACGAAATTGCCGGGTCGGGGGTCCTCAACCTCGGGACCGAGGCCTGGCTGCGGTACGCGCAGGTCTACCAGCCTCTCGCGTCGGTCGTGCCGCCGCTGCCCGAGTCGGAGGCCCTCGCCCGCGCGCGCGCCCAGCTCGCAGGCAGCGGGACCTGGCTCGCCGACGCGCCGAGCCCGCTCGCACGCAACGTCGCTGCGCCCGCCCGCGCCAGGCCGCTGAACGTCGTGCTCGTGGTGATGGAGAGCTTCACGGCCGGCCTGGTCGGGACGCTCGGCGGCTCGCCGGCGCTCTCGCCCGAGTTCGACCGCCTGGCGAGCGAGGGCGTGCTGTTCGAGCGCTGCTACGCCACCGGCGAACGCACGGTGCAGGGTCTCGAGGCGGTCGTGTCGTCCTTTCCGTCGCTGCCGGGTGTAGCCGCCGTGCGCCGGCCGCAGGCGCGCCACGGCTTCGAGACCCTCGCGAACACGCTGCACAGGCGCGGCTACGACACGCTGTTCCTCTACGGCGGCCAGGGCATCTTCGACGACATGCGCGGCTTCTTCGTCGGCAACGGCTTCGACGTCTTCCTCGAAGAGCGCGACTTCGACCACGTCAGCTACCGGGGCCCCTGGGGCGTCTCGGACGAAGACGTCTTCCGGCGCGCGCTGTCCGAGCTCGAACGACGCACCGCCGCCGGCCGCCCCGTGTTCGCCGTGATCCTCACCGTCTCACTCCACTCGCCGTGGCAGTTCCCCCCGAACCGGATCGAGCCGTTGCCGCGCGATCTCCCGGTGCCGCCCGGCTTCGAGCACGCCGAGCTCGAGAACTTCCTCTACGCCGATTGGGCGCTCGGCGCGCTCGTGCGCGAAGCCCGCAGCAAGCCCTTCTTCGACGACACGCTGTTCGTGTTCGTCGGCGACCACGGCGTGCACCTGCGCGGGCGCGAGCTGATTCCCATCGACGAGAACCGGGTCGCCGCGCTGTTCTTCGCGCCCGGCGTCCTCGCGCCGCGCCGCATCGAGCGCGTCACCAGCCAGCTCGACGTCGCGCCCACGCTGATGGGAATCCTCGGCGGCGACTACGCGAGCACGTTCTTCGGCGAGGACGTGCTCCGGAACCCGCAGGGCGAGGGCTTCGCATCGATGGTCTACGACCGCAAGCGCATCGGTCTCTTGCGGGGCCCGCGCCTCGGGATGTTCCTCGAAAACGGCAAGGAGCTCGCCTTCGAGCGGGGGCCGGCGGGCACGGGCTTCGTGCCGGTCGCGCTCGGGCCGCGCGAGCGCGACGAACACCGCGACGGCGCTGCGCTGTTGCAGATGGCCGAGTCGCTGCTGCTGAAGGGTCGCTACCGCAGCACGCCGCCCTGATCCGCGTCAACTCGCCGGCAGGATCTCGAAGTGCAGCGCGCCCGCCGCGAGGCTCACGCGCACGCGACCGCCCTTCGCGAGCGGGCCGAAGAGCACGTCGTCGGCGAGGCGGTCCTTGAGCTCCGTCTGGATCACGCGCCCGAGCGGGCGCGCTCCGAAATCGGGGTCGTGCCCCTTCTCGGCGAGCCAGGCGCGCGCTTCGGGCGTGAGCTCGAGCGCGATGCGGCGTTCGCGCAGCTGCTCCTCCACCTCGCGCACGAACTTGTCCACCACGCGCCCCATCACCTCGGGGCCGAGCGGCGCGAACGCGACGATCTCGTCGAGGCGATTGCGGAACTCGGGGCTGAACAGGCGCTCGATCTCCTTGCGCCCATCGCCGCGCTTGCCGCCGACGAAGCCGATCGCCTGGGCCGAGAGCTCCCGCGCGCCGGCGTTCGAGGTCATGATCAGCGTCACGTGACGGAAATCCGCCTCGCGGCCCTGGTTGTCGGTGAGCGTCGCGTGATCCATCACCTGCAGCAGGATGTCGAAGAGGTCCGCGTGGGCCTTCTCGATCTCGTCGAGCAACAACACGGTGTAGGGCTGCTTGCGGATCTTCTCGACGAGCAGGCCGCCCTGGTCGTAGCCGACGTAGCCGGGGGGCGCGCCGATCAGGCGCGCCACGGCGTGCTTCTCCATGTATTCGCTCATGTCGAAGCGCACGAAGGGCACGCCGAGCGCCTTGGCGAGCTGCTTCGAGAGCTCCGTCTTCCCGACGCCCGTGGGCCCCGTGAACAGGAAGCAGCCGATCGGGCGATCGGCGCCGCCGAGGCCGGCGCGCGCGCGCTTCACCGCGCGCACGACCGAGGTGATCGCCGCGTCCTGTCCGAACACCGTGCCCCGCAGCTCGCTCTCGAGATGCTCGAGGCGCTGGCGATCGGAGAGCGACGCGCGCGCCGCGGGGATGTTGGCGATGCGCGCGATCACGTCCTCGATGTCGCGCACGCCGACGGTCTTGCGCGCCTTGCCGAGCGGCCGCAGCCGCACCGCCGCGCCCGCCTCGTCCATCACGTCGATGGCCTTGTCGGGCAGGAAGCGATCCGTCAGGTGGCGCGCGGAGAGCTCGACCGCGGCGCGCAGCGCCGGGGCGGTGTAGTGCACGCCGTGGTGCTCCTCGTAGCGCGGCGCCAGGCCTTGCAGGATGCGCACCGTCTCTTCGGTCGACGGCTCGCGCACGTCGACCTTCTGGAAGCGGCGCGAGAGCGCGCGGTCGCGCTCGAAGTGGCGATGCTCCTGGTACGTCGTCGAGCCCATGAAGCGCAGCTCGCCGGACTGCAGCAGCGGCTTGAGCAGGTTCGAGGCGTCGACGGTCGCGCCCTGGGCCGCCCCGGCGCCGAGGATCGTGTGCATCTCGTCGATGAACAGGATCGGATTCGGGCGCTCGCGCAGGGCGGCGATCAGCGCCTTGAAGCGCGCCTCGAAGTCGCCGCGATAGCGGGTGCCGGCGAGCAGCGCGCCGAGATCGAGCGAGAAGACCTCGGCCGTGCGCAGGTCCTCGGGCACGCGGCCCTCGCGGATGCGCAGCGCGAGCCCCTCGGCGAGCGCGGTCTTGCCGACGCCGGTCTCGCCCACGAACAGCGGGTTGTTCTTGCGCCGGCGCGCGAGGATGTGGACGGTGCGCTCGAGCTCGGCGGCGCGGCCGATCAAGGGGTCGAGCTTGCCTTGCGCGGCCCGCTCGGAGAGATTCGTGGCGTAGGCGGTGAGCGGATCGGCGGCGAGCTCGCTGGCGTCGCCGCCCATGCCCTCGCGCAGGCCGTCTTCGCCCCGCGGCCCCGGCCCCGAGCCCTCGCCCGCAGCCTCGCGGCGCTTCGAGATGCCGTGCGAGACGTACTGCAGCACGTCGAGCCGCGTGACGCCCTGCGAACGCAGCAGCGTCACCGCATGGGAATCGGGCTCCTGGAAGAGCGCCGCGAGCAGATCGCCCGCGTCGACCTCGGGCTTCTCCGCGCTCGCGCAGTGCGCGAGCGCGTGCTGCAGCACGCGGTGGAAGGCGAGCGTCTGACGCGTATCGACCGGCTCCTCGCCGGGCACGCGCTCGAGATCGTCGGCCAGGAACTGCTCGAGCGCGGCCTTCAGCGCGCGGCACGTGCGCGCCGGCAGTGCAGCAGGATCTCCTCGCCGCGCGCGTCGTGGCGCGAGCGCGTACAGCAGATGCTCGACCGTCAGGTAGGGATTGCGGCGCACGATGGCTTCGCGCAGGGCGGCCTGCAGCGTCAGGTGCAGCTCGCGGCCGATCTCGCTCATTCCTGCTCCAGCCCCGAACGCAGCGGATAGCCGCGCTCCTCGGCCTGCGCGATGCACCTGCGCGACCTTCGTCTCGGCGACCTCGAGCACGTAGACCCCGGCGACGCCGAGGCCGCCGTTGTGGACCTCGAGCATGATCCGCGTCGCCGCCGACGGGCTCTTGCTCGAAGA
This sequence comes from uncultured delta proteobacterium, assembly GCA_963785985.1. Lineage (GTDB taxonomy): Bacteria > Myxococcota_A > UBA9160 > UBA9160 > SMWR01 > DATBRV01. The sequence goes on from CAWAXD010000012.1 coordinate 764,196, forward strand.
TCCGCTCGAGGATGTCCACGACGAACTCCATCGGAGTGTAGTCGTCGTTGTAGAGCAGCACCTTGAAGCGCTGGGGACGAGCGACCTTGCGGCGCGTCTCGGTGGCGACGCCGCCTTCGCGCCGCGGATCCGCGAGGCCGGCCTGCCGCGCCGCCATCCCCCGGGCCAGGTCCGACCGGCTCTTTCGGCATGGGCCGGAGAATAGCAGCGCGCACGGAGACCCGAGGCCCGGCGGAGCGCAGCCGGTAGACTCGCGCCTGCATGGCCCGAGGTCGAGCTCGTCGAGGGCGTCGCGCGCTCGCGCGCGAGGAGTGGAACGCGCTCGTCGGCGAGCGAATCGCCGTTTCTCGAGTGGGATTGGCTCGCGTCCCTCGAGCAGGCCGGCCGCGTCGGCGAGGGCACGGGCTGGCAGCCGCGGCCGTTGCTGGTTCGCGAAGCGGGCCGCCTCGTCGCCGCCTGTCCGCTCTACGTGAAGCAGCACAGCGAGGGCGAGTTCGTCTTCGACTGGGGCTGGGCGGACGCCGCCGAGCGCGCCGGCATCGCCTACTACCCGAAGCTGCTCGTCGGCGTGCCGTTCACGCCGGTCACCGGCGCGCGCTTCCTCGTCGCAGACGCCGGCGAGCGGCGCTCACTGGGTCCGCGCTGCTCGGCCGCCGCGCTGCGCGAGCTCTGCCGCGAGAACGAGCTCTCGGGCGTGCACGTGAACTTCTGCCGCGACGACGAGATCGCGCCGCTCGCGGAGGCCGGCTACCTGCTGCGGCTCGGCTTCCAGTACCACTGGAGCAACGCGGGCTACCCGGACTTCGACGACTACCTCGACGCGCTTTCGCAGCAAGCGCCGCAACCAGATCCGCCGCGAGCGGCGCGCGCTCGGCGAGCAGGGTGTGCGAGAGACGCGTCTACGTCGGGTCGGAGATCCCGGACGAGCTGTTCGAGCCGATGTACCGCTTCTATCTCGCGACGGTCGAGCAGCACGTGCTGGGGCCGGCAGTACCTGAACCGGCGCTTCTTCGAGCTGCTGGCCGAGCGCTTCCGCCACCGGCTCTGCTTCGTCGTGGCGCGCCGCGGCGACGAGCTGATCGCCGGCACGTTCAACGTCGTGAAGAAGCGACGCGCTCTACGGACGCTATTGGGGAGCGTCGCAGCGACGCTGCGCCACCTGCACTTCAACGTCTGCTACTACGCGGCGATCGAATACTGCATCGAGAACGGGCATCGCAGCGCTTCGAGCCCGGCGCCGGCGGCGATTACAAGCACCTGCGCGGCTTCGAGGCGCGCCCGACCTCCAGCATGCACTGGCTCGCCGACCCGCGGCTCGCGGCTGCGGTCGCGCGCTTCCTGGAAGCGGAGCGCGCCGAGGCCAGCGCGGTGATCGAGCATCTCGGCGCGGTCAGCCCGCTCAAGCCGGCGGAGCCGGCGTGACGTCAGGCAGCGACGTCCGTGCGCAGGAACTCGATCACCGCGTCGGTGAAGAGATCGTTGCGATCGCCCGCCACCATGTGGCCGGCGCCGGAGACGTCGACGAAGCGGGCGTGCGGGACCGCCGCCTGGAACTCGGCCGCGCCCGCGAGGCTCACGACGTCGGAGAGCTTGCCGCGCACGAGCAGGGTCGGAACGCGCAGCCCGCGCGCGGCCTCGATCAGGCGCTCCGGCGTGAGGCTGCTGCGCGTGCGGCCGCCCGGGCTGATGAACTTCGGATCCCAGTGCCAGCGCCAGCGCCCGTCCTCGCCGCGGCGCAGGTTCTTCGCGAGGCCGGCGAGATCGCTCGGCCGCGCGCGGTGCTCGCGGTAGGCGGCGACGGAGTCGGCGGCCTCCTCGAGCGAAGCGAATCCCTCCGGCCGCTCGGTCATGAAGGAGATGATGCGCACCACGCCGCCCGGCTCGAGACGCGGCGTCACGTCGACGAGCACCACGGCGGCCAGCAGCTGCGGATCCGCTTCGCCCGCGGCGCACATCGCCGCCATCCCGCCGAGCGAGGCGCCCACCACCACCGGCGGCTGCTCGAACGAGCGCGCCACGCCGACGAGATCGCGCACGAAATCCTCGAGATCGTAGGCGCCGGTGGGCGACCAATCGCTCTGGCCATGGCCGCGCAGGTCGAGCGACAGCGCGTACCAGCCCTGCTGGGCGAGTCGCTGCGCCGTGCCGCTCCACGAGTGGCGCGTCTGCCCGCCGCCGTGCAGGAGCAGCACGGGGCGCGCTCCCGGATCGCCCCAGGCGTCGCCGCGCAGCACGATCCCGTCGTGACCGCGCAGCTCGATCGGTCGGGGCTCGTCGCGCATCGGGCTCGCCTGGCTCCACGCCTTCGGAATGGCGCGCCAGGATACAGGCTCTCTGCGATCCGCGCGCTCGCCGCGAGACGGCGCCGCGCCGCCCGATTCTCGAACCCGACGAGCGCCTGAATGCGCTCGCCACCCAACCCCGAGTGAGGAGACCATGGAATACCAGGACATCCGCTACAGCGCCGAAGCACCGAACGCGATCATCACGATCGATCGGCCGCAGCGGCTGAACGCCTTCCGCGGCCGCACCGTCGAGGAGCTGATCCACGCCTTTCAGCGCGCCTGGACGGATCCCGAAGTGCGCTGCGCGATCTTGACCGGCGCGGGCGAGCGCGCCTTCTGCGTCGGCGGCGATCAGAAGGAATACGTGGAGAAGGGAAGCTACGGCACGAGCGCGAACGGCTTGTTCGAGATCGAGACGCTGCAGCAGGTGATTCGCGAGCTGCCCAAGCCCGTGATCGCCGCCGTGAACGGCCTCGCGATCGGCGGCGGCCACGTGCTGCACGTGGTGTGCGACGTGACGATCGCCGCCGAGCATGCGCGCTTCGGCCAGGCCGGCCCGCGCGTCGGCTCCTTCGACGCAGGCTACGGCACGGCGTATCTCGCGCGCGTGGTCGGCGAGAAGCGGGCCCGCGAGATCTGGTTCTTCTGCCGGCAATACGACGCCGCCACCGCCGAACGCTGGGGCCTCGTGAACAAGGTCGTGCCGGCGGCGCAGCTGCTCGACGAGGCGCGCGCCTGGGGCCGGGAGGTGGCCGCGCTCTCGCCCACGGCGTTGCGCTTCCTCAAGGCTTCCTTCAACGCCGATACGGCGCACGTCCAGGGGATCGGTCAGCTCGCCTTCGCGGGGCTGGCGAGCTTCAGCCATTCTGCCGAGGCGAAGGAGGGCCGCGCCGCCTTCGCGGAGAAGCGGCCCCCGAATTTCTCGAAGCCCCGCTAGCGAGCGGGCCTGTCTGGACAGCCGCAGCGCAGGATTGCGCTCGCAGCGCAAGCCGCAACGCAGCGCGTCGGCTGCATCAAGACCGCAAGCGGAGTCGCCGATCAGGGGGGCGGAAGCGAGGACCCGCATGCCGATTCCGTCGATCAAGGGCACCGCCTTCCTGTCCGCGCAAGAGGACGTGAACGCGCTGCTCGCGCGCGGCGCCATCACCCGCGACGCGCTCGATGTCGCCCTTCAGAAGGAAGACCTGCGCCTGCTCGACGAGAAGATCTCGCCTTCGGCCTGGTATCCGATCAGCAGCTACGACCGCCTGCTGCGTCTGCTGTGCGACAAGGAGGGCGGCGGCCGCCCCGAGGCGTACCTGATCGCGCGCGGGGTGAAGGCGGGCGAGCGGATCGCCGCCACCGGCATCTACCAGCAGCTCGACACGACGACGGAGACGCTCGGCATCCGCACCGGCCGGGTGGTGGTCACCGTCGCCGGCCTGATCTTCAACTTCACGAGCTGGCACTTCGAACGCGAGGGCTCGACGCTCGGAAATTTCTCGATCCGGGTCGAAGACGCGGCGGACTTTCCGGAAGTCGCCCGCTTCACCACGCAGGGTTTCATCCAGAACGCCTCGACGCGCATCGTGGGCCGGCCCATGCTGGCCACCAGCGAGCGCCCCCTCCCCTCCCGGATCCTCTACCACGTCAACGATGCGAAGTAATCGGCCAGCAGCTCGGGGCTTGCGCCAGCGGGCGGCCTGCGGCCACAATCGGCCTGCGCGCATCCCCTGCGCAAGGAGATCCCCATGGCCATCGAGGAAGGCAAGCCGGCGCCCGCATTCACGCTCGAGGACGCGGACGGGAAGAGCGTCTCGCTCGCCGATTTCGTCGGCAAGCACGTGATCCTCTACTTCTACCCGAAGGACGACACACCGGGCTGTACCAAGGAAGCCTGCGGCTTCCGCGACGAGTGGAAGACGATCCAGAAGCTCGGCGCCGTGGTGATCGGCGTCTCGCCCGACGGCGGCGCAGCGCACCAGAAGTTCCGGGCCAAGTACAAGCTGCCGTTCCCGCTGCTCTCGGATCCCGACAAGAAGGTGATGACGAAGTACGGCGCCTGGGGCGAGAAGATGATGTACGGCAAGAAGACGGTCGGCGTGATCCGTTCGACCGTATGGATCGGTCCCCAGGGAGACGTGCGCAAGCACTGGAAGCGGGTCGCGAAGGCCGAAGCCCATCCGGCGCAGGTGCTCGAAGCGCTGCAAGCCGGGGCGTGACACGGGCGCGGTGCGGGCCCGCTTGACGCTCCCGGGGACTCGGATATGGTGACCGCGATGCGTGAGCTTCAGCGATGGCTGCGGTCCGGCGTCGAAACTGGCGTCGAGCTTCGACGTCCTGCGGCTGCGTGGCTCACGATCACGGCGCTCTTCACGCTCTGCCTGAGCCAGCCCTTCCACGTCTCGGTTCGCTTCGAGAGCTCGCCGTCGGGTTCCGCGGCCAGCGTCGTCGCCGCCGGGAGCGGCCTGCCCTCGCAGCGCGCTCCGCACGACGCTGATCTGTGCTCGCTGTGCCGCGCGACCGCGCAGGCGCGCCTTGGCGTGCGCGTGATGTCCTGCGTGGGCGAACTCGCAACGACCGGCGCCTGCCTGCCCCTGCACCTGCCGGCGCCCGCGCTCGCGCGCGCCGCCCCCGCGCTGCGCAATGCGCAGCCCCGCGCTCCGCCCGCGACGCTCCTCGTTCTCAGCGCCTGATCAGCCCAGAACGCAACCCTTCCGCGTGTAGCCGCGCGGGCTCTCTGCGCATGCGCGCACGGAGTCCACCGCCGCTCCACCGGACATCTGCTGGCGCGCTCGCGTCGGCGGAGAGGAGCCGTACGTGAAGGTTCATCACGCGAGGGCCCTGCTGCATGCAGCGCCCCTGATCTTGTTCGCCATACCAGGGTCGGCCTCAATGACGGAGAAGGACTACGACGCGATGAAGGCCGAGCTCGCTTCCACCAAGCAGGAGCTCGCCACCACCCAGAGCACGCTCGAGCGGGTCGAGCGCCGGCTCGATCAGCTCGAAGCCAGCGGCGCCGCGCCCGCCGCGGCGCCGAGCGGGCCGCGCATCGCGCCCGTGAACGCCGACAACCCGGCGATCAGCTTCGTGGTCGACACCACGCTCCAGACCGACACGCATGGCGAGGGCTGGAACTTCGATCTGCGCAGCGGCGAGCTCTTCATCTCGGCGCCGATCGACCCGTTCCTGCGCGGCTTCGCCACGATCAACGGGTCGACCTCGGAGGGCTTCGACATCGAGGAGGCGGCGGTCGTGACCACGGCGCTGCCGTGGAACCTGACCGTGGAGGGCGGGCGCTACTTCGCCGACGTCGGCCGCTTCCCGCACTGGCACGACGAAGCGCTGCCCTTCGTCGACCGGCCACCCTCGATCGACCGCCTGATCGGAGGCGAATCGCAAGCGGAGGGCGTCTCGGTCACCTGGCTGGCACCGACCGAGCAGTATATCCGGGTGACGGGCGGCTTGTTCAACACGATCGGAACCGTCTACAACGAACAGCTGCGCAATGACGGCTTCGGCGGCTACCGCGACTTCCAACAGCTGACGTTCCTGCTCCACCCCGAAACGTACTTCGACCTCACGGACACGCTCAACCTCGAGCTCGGCACCAGCTTCGTGACGGTCCCGAAGAACAACGAGCGCTACCTCTACGGCATCGACGCCACGCTGCGACACCAACCGGGGACGAGCGAGTTCTATCAGGGTCTCGTGATCGGCTCGGAGTGGTTCTGGAACAACCAGAACTTCAAGGACGTCCAGGTCGGGACGGACCCGCTGACGGGCGATCCGATCCTCGACGATCAGCACGCCCACCGCAATGGCGGTTACGCGTATCTCGAGGCCTTCTTCAACCGCCGCTACTCGGTCGGCGTTCGCGGCGACTACGCCGAGGATCCCTTCGGTGCGGCCAACCGGCAGCGCACGTACTCGGCGTTCGCGACCTGGATGCCCTCCGAGTTCCAGCGCTTGCGCTTCCAGTTCGACGAGATCGACCAGACCGACCGACAAGACGACCAGCGCTTCACACTCCAGTGGACCGCTTTCCTAGGGAGTCACTCACATGGCTTCACGATGCGCTGAATTCTGCTTCGCCTCGTTCTGCGCTTGCCTGCTCGTGCTCTCGGCGGGCTCCGCCGCGGCGACGCTGCGCGTGGTTGCCTCCACGCCCGACGTCGCCGACATGACGCGCCAGATCGGTGGGGACCGCGTGAGCGTCGAGACGATCGCGGCGGGCAACCAGGACCCGCACAAGGTCCCGGTCAAGCCGAGCTTCGTGACGAAGCTCAACCGCGCCGATGTGCTCGTCGTCAACGGTCTCGGCCTCGAGCACGCCTTCCTGCCCGCGCTGCTCGAGGTGGCGAGCAATCCGAAGATCCTGCCGACGGGTCCCGCCTACATCGACGCGTCGACGTACGTCCAGGTGCTCGAGGTGCCGACCAGCCAGAACCGCGCGCAGGGCGAGCTGCACCCGCTCGGCAATCCGCACATCGGGCTCGATCCGGTGCGCGGGAAGCTGATGGCCAAGGCGATCGCCGAAGGGCTCGAGCGCGCCGATCCGGCCGGCGCGTCCGTCTACCAGGCCGGCCTCGCGAGTTTCGAGTCGCGACTCGACGGTAAGATCGCCGAGTGGCAGCAGCTGGCGGCGCCGCTGCGCGGCGTGAAGGCGGTCTCCTATCATCAGGACCTGATCTACCTGGCCGATCGCTACGGGCTCGAAATGGTCGGCACCATCGAGACCAAGCCGGGCGTGCCCGCCACGCCGAGCCATCTCGAGGAGCTGGTGAACCAGATGAAGCGCGACCAGGTGAAGCTCGTGATCCGGGAGGTGGCCTACGAGATGCCGCTCGCGCAGACGGTGGCCGAGCGCACGAACGCGCGCGTCGCCACCATCTCTTCGATGACGGGCGGCTTGCCGGGCGCCGACAGCTACATGGATTTCGTCGAGGCCAATCTGAAGGCGCTGGTCGCTGCGGTGCAGGGGGGGGCCTCGAGCTGAGCGACGCATCCGCCTTGCTGACGATCGAAGCCGCGGATTTCGGCTACGAGGGACGCCCGATCGTGCATCAGGCGTCCCTCGCGATCCGGCGCGGCGAGTTCGTGATCCTGCTCGGCTCCAACGGGAGCGGGAAGACGACGCTGCTGCGCGGGCTGCTCGGCTTCCTGCCCCCGCTCGCCGGGCGCGTCGAGCGCAAGCCTTCGCTGCGGATCGGCTACGTGCCGCAGCGCGAAACGCTCGACCCCCTCTATCCCCTCTCGGCCTTCGACGTGGCCCGGCTCGGAACCTGGCGCGATCTGCCCTTCTGGCGGCTGGCCGGCCGGCACGAGCGGGAGCGCACGCAACAGGCGCTGGCGGCCTGCCGCGCCGAAGAATTTGCGGGCGAGCGCTATGCCTCGCTTTCGGGCGGCCAGCGGCAGCGCGTGCTGCTGGCGCGGGCGCTCGCCACGGATCCGGAGCTGCTGCTCCTCGACGAGCCCACGGCAGGCATCGATCCCGCGGCCGAGGAGGGCATCCTCGACCTGCTCTCCGAGCTGCGCCGCGCGCGCGGACTCGCAATCTGGATGGTGACCCACCACATCCACACCACCGTCGGACGCGCCGACCGCACGATCGTCGTCTCGGACGGCTGCGTGCGCGCGGGGGAAGCGGCGTGAGCGATTTCTTCTCCGCGGATTTCCTGTTTCGCAACGCCATCCTGGGGGGGCTCGGCGTGGCGCTGCTGTGCTCCGTGCTCGGGATCTACCTGGTCCTACGCCGTCTGGTGTTGATCGGCGTGGCGCTGCCGCAGGCGAGCGCCGCAGGCGTCGCGGCCGTGTTCTGGCTCACCGGGCACGGCCATTCCGGCGCCAACAGCTCGCACCTGGTCGCGCTGGGGGGCTCGCTGGCGGCCACGTTCGGCGCCCTCGCCCTGCTCGTCGCCGGCCGCCGCAGAGCGAGCAGCCCGGCCGAGTGGGGAGTCGGAGCGCTGTTCGCGATCAGCTCGGCGGCGACGATCCTGTTCGTCGCGCTCAACCCCGCGGGCGACATGGAGATGGCGAGCCTGCTGCGCGGGGAGCTGCTCGCGATCACGGTGACGGATCTGAAAGCGGTCGGCAGCGTGCTGGTCGCCGTGGGACTGCTCTTCTTCCTGTTCCGGCGCGATCTGCTGCTCACCTCCTTCGACCCCGAATTCGCGCGCACGATCGGTCGCGACCCGGTTCGTTTCGATCTCCTGCTCTACTTCCTGATCGGAGGCTCGATCGCGCTCGGCGTGATGACGGTGGGACCGCTGGTGGTGTTCGGGTACCTCGTTTTGCCGGCGCTCGCCGCGCTGCGCGTCGCACCCGGGCTCGGCTCCGCCTTCGTGATCTCCGCGGGCGTGGCCGCGGTCTCGTTTCTCGGCGGCTTCGGAATTTCGTATCAAGCGGACCTGCCGGCGGGCCCCGTATGCGTCGCCGTCGCGGCGGCCTGCTGGGCGCTCGCGAGCCTCTCGATGCGACTGCGCACGAGCCGGCGCGCCGCCGCGCTGCTGCTGCTGCTGGCGGCCGGAATCGCGCTGCCGCTCGGCTGCGCCTCGCGCTTCGCAGACGCCGAGCAGCGCCGCTCCGCGCCGCTCCCGCCCGGAACGCTCCCGGAAACTCTCGTCGCGCATCCGATCGCCGTGCTGCCCTTCGTGAATGCCACCGCGCAGGAGCTAACCATCCCCGAAGGCTTCCTCGACGACGTGGCGCGCGCGACGGGCAATCAGCCGGCCGAGCGCCGCTACAGCGTGCCCGACGCGCTCCAGCAGCGCGCCGCCTTCGAGCTCGAGCGACGCGGCTACCAGGCCATCCTGGTGCCCGTCGAGCAGAAGCGCAGCGTGCTCGTCCCCGCGCCGGGCGCGACCGCCTCCGAGGGCGAGGCCTGGGCTCCCGCGGGCTTCACCGGCACCGTGCTCACGGGTACACTGCACCGCTTCACGATCACTGGCACGGGCCTGCTGCTGGTGCGACTCGATCTCGCGCTCGTCGACACGCAGAGCCGCGCGGTCTTGTGGACCGGCGCCGCCAATCGGCCAGTCCCGATCCAGTCCGCGCTCACCTGGCAGGAGATCCTGCTCGACGCGGGACCGCCGATCTTCGCGGACGCCTTCGGCAACCGTTAGCGCTCAAGTGCCCGGCAGCGCGAAGGCGAGCAGCTCGTCACCGAGCGTCGTCCCCATGGTTCCGTGGCCGCCGGCGGCGATCACCACGAACTGGCGGCCGTCCGGGCGCAGCCGGTACGTCATCGGGGTCGCCTGGCCGCCCGCGGGCAGACGCTGCTTCCACAGCAGGGCGCCGGTTTCGACGTCGAAGGCGCGCAGGTAGTCGTCCATCGCCGCCGCGATGAAGACGACACCACTCGCGGTCGTGATCGGACCGCCCATGCTCGGCAGGCCCCAGTCGAACCAGAACGGGAACGGCGCCAGATCGCGCGTGCTTCCGAAGGGCGCCTGCCAGAGCACGCGTCCGGTCTCGACCTCGAGCGCGAGCAGCGTGCCCCAGGGCGGCGCCGTGCAGGGCACGCCGAACGGGGAGATGAGCACGTCGACGGTCGCCGCGTAGGTCGCTCCGTTTTGCGGGTGCACGCCGCGTCGCTTGACGCCCTGTGCAACGGCGGCGGCGAGCCGGTCGCGCGGGACGAGCGTCACGACGTTCGCCATCCGGTTCGTGTTCATCACGAGCACGCGCCGTGCGGGGTCGAACGCGACGCTTCCCCAGTTGATGCCGCCGGCCACGCCGGGGTACTCGACCGAGCCCGCGAGGCTCGGCGGCGTGAAGATCCCCTGCGAGCGGCTCGCCGCGATCTTCTCGCGACACCTGCCCCGGTCCCAGGGCGTGAGGCCCCAGGCGTCGTCGGGCGAGAGGCCCGGCGGATGCAGCGGGGCGGGCTGCGTCGGAAACGGCTGCGTCGGCGCGATCGTCTCGCCCGGCGCGCCGGCCTGCGGCACCGGCCGCTCCTCGACGGGAAACAGCGGCACGCCGGTCTCGCGATCCAGCAGGAAGAGGTGCCCCATCTTCGTCGCCTGCGCGAGCGCCGGCAGCGCGCGGCCGTCGCGCTGGACATCGATCAGTGTCGGCTGCGCCGAGACGTCGTAGTCCCAGAGGTCGTGGTGCACGGTCTGGAAGCTCCAGACCCGCTCCCCCGTCTTGCCGCGCAGCGCGACGATCGAGCTCGAAAAGTGATCGAGGCCGCCACGGCGCGCGTCGGAGTAGTCCGGGCTCGCGTTGCCCATCGGCACGAACAACAGATCGCGCGCGGGGTCGGCGGAGAAGACCGACCACGCATTCGGCGTTCCGGGGCGGTAGCGCGGCGTGCCGTCGGCGGCGGGCGGCAATGCCGGCATCCCGGGCGGCAGCGGATCGAAGGCCCAGCGCAGCGCGCCGCTGCGCGCATCGAAGCCGCGCACCACGCCGCTCGGCGCGTCCGTGCGGCGTCCGTCGGCGACGAGCGCGCCGACGGCCACCACGTCGCCGATCACGGTGGGCGGCGAGGTGACGCCGTATTCACCTCGATCGACGCGGCCCAGGCCCCGCGTGAGATCGATGCTGCCCGCGGCGCCGAAGTCGCGGCACAGGGCGCCCGACTCCGCATCGAGCGCGAGCAGCCGGCCATCGATCGTTCCGCTGAAGATCCGCTTCCGGCACGGCTGGCCTCGCGAGCGCGTCTCGTCGCTCCACAGCGCGACCCCGCGGCACGTCAGCTGCCACAGATCGGCGATCGCGACCTTCGGATCGAAGACCCAGCGCTGCGCGCCGGTTTCCGCATCGAGCGCGAAGACGCGGTTGAAGGGCGAGCAGAAATAGAGGGTGTCGCCGTCGAGAATCGGGGTCGCTTCGAAGACGCTCTTGCCGCGCGTGCGGTTCGCAGCGGCGACGTCGCCGGTGTGGAAGCGCCAGACGAGCTCGAGGCGCCCCACGTTCTCGCGCGTGATCTGCGTGAGCGGCGAGTGACGCGAGCCGCCGGCGTCGCCGCCCCACGCGGGCCAGCCTGCGACCGGGCCCGCGTAGTCGAGCGGCTCCGCACCCGGCCCGCAAGCGAGCCCGATCGGCGCGAGCAGCAGGAACGATCGCGCAGCGAGCCGGAGGCGAGCGAAGCTCGAGCGAGCAAGACCGCGAAGCGGTCGCGCAGCGAGCCGCAGGCGAGCGAAGCTCGAGAGAGCAAGACCGCGAAGCGGTCGCGCAGCGAGCCGCAGGCGAGCGGAGCTCGAGAGCGCAAGATCGCGAAGCGATCGCGCAGCGAGCCGCAGGCGAGCGAAGCTCAATGACTTGCCTGCGAGATCTGCGCCTCCGCGCGCGGCGCGGCTGCGTCGGGATCGAGCCGCAGCACGTGCGGCATGCCGCCTTCGATCTGCCACGCCGGGGCGTTCGAGTTCGAGGTCCACACGCGTCCCTGCGCATCGAAGGCGATCTCGCGCGTGTAGGTGACGCGCGTCGGGAGCGGGTAGACGCTGAAGCGTTCGCTCGCGGGCTCGAAGCGGATCAGCGTGTCGCTGTTGGTGCCGCAGATCCACACCGCCCCGCTCGCGCGATCGACGTGCAGCGCATAGGGCGTCTCGCTGCCGCGCGGCTCGATCGGCAGCTCCCAGGTCCGGAAGTCGCGGGTCTTCGGGTCGAAGCGCGCGATCCGGCTGCCGGAGAAGGACGGAATCCAGAGCTGGCCCTGCGTGTCGAAGCGCAGCCGCCGCGGCGCGGGAAACGGGGTGTCGACCATCTCGATCGCGAACGTGTCGGGATCCACGCGCCCGATGCGATGCTCGTTCAGCTGGCTGAACCACACCGAGCCGTCGGGCGCAACGTCCACCCCGTAGGGCACCGGCATGGTGACGCCATCGCTCTCGCCCGCCGCGCCGCGCAGGTCCACGTGCCGGTTCAGCCACAGCAGGAACGGCATGCTGCGCAGGATCAGGGCCTGGCCGAGATCGCGCGCCGGCAGCCGCAGCTCGCGCTGCTCGTGGGTCGCGGGGTCGTACATGCCCAGGTGATTCGACGCCGCGAGCGTGAACCAGATGCGTCCGCGCGCGTCGAAGCGCAGCGTGTGCGGGTAGAAACCGTGCTGGAGCGGCACCACCTCGAAGCGCTCGCTCACGGGGTCGAAGCGCGCGAGCTGGTTGCCGAGCGCGAGCGTGATCCAGATCGCGCCGTCGGGCGCAACCTGGAGCGAGTGGGGCCCGACGTGCGCGTCCGAGGTCGGCGGCTGCGGCGGAGCGTCGCTCGCGAAGACGCCGCCGAGCGGGAGATCGCCGCGCGGGATGTCCCAGGCGGCGCGCTCGCCCGAGCCGACGCTCGGATCCAGCCGGTAGAGGCGGTCGTGGCTCATGTCGACCGCATACAACCGGCCGTCCGGGTGCAGCGTCACGTCGTGCTGCATCGAGGCCCGGTCCCCGAGCTCCCACTCTTCGATCACGGCGCGCCGCACCTCGGCGGCCGGCGGCGGCTCGAAATCGGGCTCGTGCATGCGTGCCGTGAGCGCCGCGACCGCGCTCGCAGGCTCGTAGGCGCCGTTGAAGAGATCCGGCAGCCGCTCGCGCAGATCGTTCGAGAGCATCCCTCCCATGCGGCCCATCAGGGCCAGCAGCTTGTGCCACTGCTCGGCGTCGCGAAGCATGCGCGTCGCCGCCGAGCCCTGCTGGTGGCAGTAGGTGCACTGGCGCTTGAGCTCTTCGCGCTGGCGCGGGTCGTCGAGCCGCGCGAGCACGAGCTGGTACCAGCGGTTTGCCGGCAGCTGCGCGGCGACCTGCGCCGGATCGTTCTCGCGCTCGAGCACGAGATCGACGCGCGCCTCCGGATCGCGAGCCAGCGCGGTGACGTGCAGGTCCTTCCAGCCGATCCGGCGCGCGCGCACGTCCCACGGCCCCGCGCTCTCGAGCGCGGGCGAACGGAAGCCGCCGTCGCTGCCGGCGAAGACGCTCAGGCTGTGCGCAGGCTCGCCCGCGCGGAATGTGAGCATCGCGCCATCCACCGGCGCGCCGCCCGCGTCCGCCACCGCGCCGACGATGCGCAGCTCGGCGCGCGCGACGCTCGCGCCGAGCGCGGATAGAATGGCGAGCGAGATCACGCCGCGTGAGCCTGCCAGGCTCGAGAGGAGGCGCTGGCGCATGCGACGATCTCCCCGGCTCCGCGGACGGCGCCATCCTAACCTCCTGCGGAGTCCCTCGCTGTCGAGCTTTTGCGCCCTCGGCCTCGCGGCCGGCTGCGCGGCGGGGCCGCCCCCGCTGCGGGCTCCGACGGGGCTCGCAGCGGCCCCGGGCGAGCTGCGGGTCGAGCTCGTGTTCGGCGCAGGCTCGGACCTCGATCTCTACGTGACCGATCCGGCGCAGGAGACCGTCTATTTCGCGAATACGCCGGCTCGAGGCAGCGCAGGCCGCCTCGAGGCCGATCTTCGCTGCGATGCGGTCGCGACGCCCCGGATCGAGACGGTCGTGTTCGAGCGCGCGCCCGCCGGGCGCTATCGGGTGGGCGTAGACCGCGCGCAGACCTGCGACACGGGGAGCAGCGCGGCCGAGCCCTTCCTGGTCGCCGTCGAGCTCGCCGGGCAGCGGCGCGAAGTGCGCGGAGAGATCCTGCGCGGGCAGTTCCTGCCGAGCGTGCTCGAGATCGACCTGCCGGAGCGCGAGCGCTGATTCCATTCGCGAGCCGCGCCGCCAGGCGCGACGCCGCTCCAAAAACGAAGCGCCCCGGGCCGTGAGGCCCGGGGCGCCCTGAAAGACGCTCGAAAGCGTCGATTCAGCTAGTGACTAGCGGCGAACGCGGCGACCCGCGAGGACGAGGCCGACGAGGCCCAGGCCCAGGAGGGAAGCCGTGCCCGGCTCCGGAATGATGGCATTGACGTGCGCATCCTGGAACGAGATGTTGCCGTTCGGGATGAGCAGGTACGTGTTGGCCAACGTACCGTCGCCATTGCCGAAGAAGCCGACTTCCAGATCGCTGTGGTTGGTGCCATTGCCGGTGGCGACGAACTTTATCGTACCGATCGTGTACGTCCCAACCGGCAGGAACGTCGTGCCGGTGATGACGCCGCTCTCGATGAACGTCACCGAGCCCGGCGCGGCACCGAGGCTATCGATCTTCGCCGGCGGACCCGCCCCGGCCGTAACCGGGGAGTAGTTCGACAGCATCGCCGTGGTGCCGTAGTTCGTGCCGGCCCACTCGACGCCAGCACTCGGATTGAAGAAGTTCAGCTCGTTCTGGAGGTCCGAATCGAAGATGATCGAAACAGCATGCCCACCGAGGGTCTGATCCGTCGTCAGACGGATCCCCAACGTGAGGGTATCTCCCGGGTTCACACCCAGCAGCGTGTTGGTGCCAACACCGGTAGCGCTACCCGACGTCGCATCCCAAATCAGGCTGTACGTCACATTTGCATCAGCGTTCTTGGCCATGCCAACGAGGCCGACCAGCGCTGCCATCAGAGCTACTGAAAACACTTTCCGCATTGTCCTGTCTCCTCAATTGATCCTAGAGAGTCCGTTGAAAACCAAGAGTCCTCGAAACAAAACCTACGGGCAGGCCGTCAGATTCCGGCCAGCGTTCGTGATCCCGGACGGCCCAGCAGTCGTGCCGTACTCGAGCTTGAACAGACCGAAGTCGGAAATCCCGATGTTCCCGTTGCAATCCATGTCGGCGGCCGGGTTGTACGCCGGCTGCCCAGCGTTCGAGCCGTACGCGAGCTTGAAGATGCCGAAGTCCGCGAGGGCCGCAGTGCCGTTCTGGTCGAAGTCGGCGTCACAGGTATCGCCGCAACCGTCGTGATCCACGTCCTTCTGCGAAGGATTCGCAGAGTTCGTGCAGTTGTCGAATGCATTCTCGACGCCGTCGCCATCCGTGTCAGCACCGCCGGGCGTCGGGCCGGCCATCGCCGCGAGCGGAAGCCCTACGACGAGACAGAACCCAGCGGCCAGTGCCATCAGTTTGACTTTCATGATCTGATCTCCTCGGTAATTCGAAGCTGTTGCATTAGGCCCAAACACCAGTATTTCCGTCCCACTGCAAAAGGCCGCCCTCAGTGAACTCACTTTCTCACTAGTGGTAGTGGCCTGATGCACAAACTCCGTGTCGCGCTCGCGTCCAAGGCATACGGGACCACATGGCCCCCGCAGGGCACCTTCGCGCTGACCAAGAACTCTGCAAGAGGCAAGCCAATCCCGGACGCTCAGTCAACCCATTGATTTCATTGGAAAGAACCAGAGTTTTCGAGAGCCCGACAGGGAAAATATTTTCCTAGATCCGATAAATCAGGAAAACCCTTTCCGTCTCGCATCCAGCGAGAATTGCTCCATCTCTTTTAGCAGCGTGTCCACGTTTGGATCGAGGGTCTCACGAAAATGCTTTAGCCGGGCTTCCGCTCGGCTGCGCTCTTGCGCGCCAGGCTCGCTCAGGGGCGTGGCGATCCGCACGACCAGCGGATCGGTCGCCTGGCGCCAGGGCGTCGCGTCGATGGTGAGCAGGCTGCGCAGGGACTCCGTGGCGACGTCCGCACTGCCTTCGACCCAGTGCTCGACCAGCAGCCAGCGGGTCCCAGCGCGCATGAGCAGCCCCTCGCCGCGAGTGCCTTCTGGGCCCAGCGCGAGCGGCCAACGCTCCTCGATCACCCAACCGCCTTCGAGGAGCTCCGTCTTCGGCGATAGCGCGCTCACGAAGCGCCGCGCCCGATCGCCCAGGCCGAGGAAGAGATCCACGGTGTCGTCGCCGAGCCGATAGCGAGCCGAAACCTTCTCACGGAATTCGACGCTGCCCATGAACAAGCGATCGATCGGCAGCGGCTCCGCGTGCCAGTCGCCCAGCTGTGTCCCATAGCGCTTCTCGATCCCGAGCGGCGTCGGATCGATCACGATCCAGCGCGGCACGGCGACGGAGCCGAGCGCGAGCAGCCCCAGGAACCCGAGCACGAGGCCGCTGCGCACGCGCCCGAGAGGCGTGGCCGCCACGCGGGGCGGCTCGAGCGCAGGCGACGCTGCAGGCAGCCAGCGCGCGAGCGCGCCGTCGAGCCCGTAGAGCACGAGCAGCCCGCACAGCAGGATCGCCACACCTTGCGCGGCGTGCACGGCGGTGATCGCCGAGTGCGAATTCAAGATCAGCGCGACCGCGCGCACCGCGTTCAAGCCGAACGCGACGCAAGGCGCCGCGAGCACGACGAGCAGCGCATGCCAGCCGCGGCGGCGGAACAGATCGACCATCAGCACCGCCAGCATGCTGAGCGTCACCACCGAACGCAGCCCGCTGCAGCCCTCGATCACCGAGAACGTGAAGTCGGAGCGCAGGATCGTCGCTCCGGCGACGTGCGCGGGGACCCCGAGCCAGAACAGCATCTGGCCCGCGAGCGTGGCCGTCCAGAGCTGGAAGCGGAAGATCAGCGCATTGGAGAACGCAGGCGGCAGCGGCAGCGAGAACAGCAGGAAGAGCGCCGGCAATGCGACGAGGCGCACGCCGGGCGTCCCCTTCACGAGCGAGGCCAGGCCGAGGCCCGAGGCGATCGCGCTCAGCGCCAGCAGATCGTCGGCGTGGATGAGCCGCGACCACACCAGGATCGCGGCGCTGCTGGCCAGCAAGCCGAGGCTCAGCAGGACGGGCCCGCTGCGGTTCGCGAGCGCCCGCCAGCGCTCCCGGCGGCGCCAGAGCAGCCAGAGCACGAGCAGGACGATCACGGTGGGGGTGGTATCGGCGGGCTCGAACAGCAGCCGCTCGACGGGGTCCTGGATCGCCGGCCGGGGCTCGAAGCGCAGCAGGTCGCGGTAGGCGAACACGGCGAGCCCGATCCCGGCGGCGAGCGAGGCAGTGTGCACGGAAGGGAACAGGCGTTCGCGAAGAGTGGTCACCGCGCTCGGGAATATATGGCCCAACCGCCAATCGCCCATGGGCAGCGCGCGAGGGCGAGGGTATGGTCGACCGCGTCGACGACCGGAAGAGGAGGACCCCCCATGACCGAGGCAGCGGGCGAGTTCGCCGGCGCGATCGATCGCGGGCTCGAGAACGTCGTGGCGTGCACCACCGCGATCAGCACCATCTCGGGCTCGACGCTTCTCTACCGCGGCTACACCATCGAGGATCTGGCGGCGCATGCGAGCTTCGAGGAGGTCGTCTACCTGCTCTGGCACGGAGCGCTCCCCACGCGCGCCCAGCTCGAGCCCTTCGAGCGCTCGCTGCGCCGCTACATGGCGCTTCCGCCCGAGGCCTTCCCCTGGTTCCACGGGCTGCCGACCCAGGTGCACCCGATGGACTTCCTACACGCGGTGGTGGCGGGTCTGTCGCTCCACGACCCCGACGCCAACGTGATCGACGACGCGGCGAACGAGCGCAAGGCCGTGCGGCTCACGGCGCGGCTCGGCACGATCATCGCGGCCTACCACCGCGTGCGCAGCGGCCAGTGGCCGCTGCAGCCGATCCCGGATCGCCCGATCGCGTGGAACTTCCTCTACATGCTGCTCGGCCGCGAGCCCGATCCGAAGCGCGTCAAGCAATTCGACACCTGCCTGATCCTGCACGCCGACCACGAGCTCAACGCCTCGGCCTTCTCGGCACGCGTCACCTCGAGCACGCTCTCCGGGCTCTATTCGAGCGTGATGGCCGCGATCGGGACGCTCAAGGGGCCCCTGCATGGCGGTGCGAACGAGCAGGTGATGCGCATGCTGCTCGAGATCGGCTCGCTGGAGCGCATCGACGGCTGGCTCGACCAGGCGTTCGCCACCAAGGCCAAGATCATGGGCTTCGGGCACCGGGTGTACAAGGAAGGCGATCCACGCGCACGTATTTTGCGCGAGATGAGCCGCGAGCTCACGCGCGAAACCGGCCACCCGGAGCTCTACGAGATGAGCGCGCACATCGACGACGTCATGCAGAACAAGAAGGCGTTGCTTCCGAACGTCGATTTCTACTCGGCGACCGTCTACCACAGCATGCAGATCCCGGTGGACCTCTTCACGCCGGTGTTCGCCATGAGCCGCGTCTCGGGCTGGTGCGCGCACGTGTTCGAGCAGTACGCGAACAACCGGATCTACCGGCCGCGCGGCCGCTACACCGGCCCCGTCGGCCTCGTCTACGAGCCGATCGAACGCCGCAGGTAGACGAGGCCTGCGATGCGCAGGCTCGACGAGACCAGGAAGAGCACGGCGTAGCCCTGGAGCTCGGGGCCGAGCCAGTGGAAGAGCAGCGAGCCGCAGCCCGCGCCGGTGACCACGGCGAGTGCGGCCGCCACGTTGAACAGCGAGAGCACGCTGGTGCGCGCGCGCTCGTCGATGTGCTCGAAGAAGACCAGCAGCGTCGCCAGCTCGTAGGCCCCCCACGCGATCCCCGAGCAGACCTGCACCGCCGCCAGCCAGACGAAGTTGTGCGACACCAGCCACAGCGAGGGCAGCGGCACGATGCCGAGGCTCGCGATCCACAGCACGCGGCGGCTGCCGGAGCGATGGGCCAGGCTGCCGAGCGCCGGCAGCGCCACGATGCGCGAGACGAAGGGGATGCCGATCAGCACGGCGTACTCGGCGTACGAGAGCGCGAGCGGCCCGAGCATGAAGGGCGTGAAGTACGGGGCGGAGATCTGGACCGCCAGCTGGACCCACATCATGTAGACGAGCAGGCTTCCATGCGCCGGATCGCGAAACACCGCCCAGAACGCCGCCGGTGAGAGCCGCAGCGGCTCCGGCGGCGCCGCCCCGGGCTCGCTCTGGCTGGCGAGGAAGCGCGAGGAGACGGCGCGCGCGAGCAGCGCGGTGCCGAAGAGCGCGGCGAAGATGGGGAGCGGCCGCTCGGCCCCGCTGCCCGCCTCGAGCGCCAGGCCGCCGGCGAGCAGGCCCGAGAGCACCGCCACCTGCGACCAGCGCGAACGCGCCGCGAAGAAACGCGAGCGGATCCGGCGCGGAACGATCTGGGTCACCCAGGTGTTCCAGGCTGGCCCCGTCGCCATGCCGAAGCCCCAGTAGAGGGCCGCCGCCAGGAACAGCACCGGACGCGACAGCCGGCCGGAGAGCGCAGCGATCACGAGCGGCGCAAAGCTCGCGGCCTGCGCGCTCGCGCACAGCACGACCCAGCGCCGCGAAGAGCCGAGCCAGCGCACCGCCGCGGGCGTCACCAGCTGGAAGGCCGCGCCCACCAGCATCGGCAGGGTGGCCACCAGCCCGGCCGTGATCTCGCCGAGCCCCGCCGCGAGCGCGAAGGCCGGGATGTAGGACTCGCCCGCGCCGACCATCACGCTGAAGGCGACGCCGTCGCCGACGATCGCGCGCAGGTCGCGGCGCAGCTGCGCCGAGCGATCGTGGGCCGCCATGGGATGGCGGCAAGGTGCGAGGCGGCGGCGCGCGCGTCAAGCGCGCCGGCCCGCAGCGCCGCGCGGAAGTCTGCTATGTCTGGCCGCCGCGGAGGGAACGTGCGACGGATCGCCCTGCTCACCAGCGACGACGCGACGCTCGCATCCGGCAGCGCGGCGGATGCGCACGCCGTCGCGGCCGTTCACACCGTTGCGCGTCGGGTCGAGCAGGCCTGCCTGGATCTCGGCTGGAGCGTCACGCCCGTGTGCGTGACGCGGGATCCCGGGCGCCTGTGCGCCGATCTCGAGCGCGCGCGCCCCGACGTGGCCTTCCACCTCGCCGAGTCCGTCGGCGGCGACGCGCGCATGGAAGCCGCCGTCGCGATGCTGCTCGAATGGATCGGCATCCCCTACACGGGCTCGCCGCCGCTGGCCCTGGCGCACGCGCTCGACAAGCCGGTGGCGCGCGCCCTGCTCGCCGCGCACGGCGTGCCCGTGGCGGCGGGCGTCGTGCTCGAGCGCGGCGACGAATCCCTCGCGGCGCTCGAGCCGCCCTGGATCGTGAAGCCCGCGCGCGAGGACGCCAGCCACGGCATCGACCAGGGCAGCGTCGTGTCGGACGAGGCCGCTGCGCGCCGGCGCGCGCGCGAGCTGATCGCGCGCTACCGCCAGCCGGCGCTCGTCGAGACGTTCGTCGAAGGCCGCGAGCTCAGCGTCTCGTTCGTCGGCGGGGCGCACGAGCCGACGCCGCTGCCGATCTTCGAGGTCGACTACACGCTCTTCCCGGCCGGCCGGCCGAAGCTCGTCACCTACGCCGCCAAGTGGCACAAGGACAGCGCCGAGGCCCGGGGCACGCCGCTGATTCCGGCGCGCGAGCTCGCGCCCGCGCTCGCCCGGCGCGTGCTCGAAGCCGCCGGCGCCGCCTGGCGCGCGCTCGAGCTGCGCGGCTATGGGCGCGTCGATCTGCGCCTGACGAGCGAGGGGCGCATGATCGTGGTGGAGGTGAATCCGAATCCCGATCTGGCGCCGGACGAGGAGATCGCCCTCGCCGCCGCGCACGCGGGCATCGGTTACACGTCGCTGATCGAGTGGCTCGTCGAGCAGGCGCTGGGCAAGCCCGGCCGCCCGCTGCTCTCGCGCGAAGCCTGAGCGCGCGCCGCTTCGCCGGCCGCGCGCGCCGCGATCTCGCCGATCAGGGCGTCGTAGGCGAGCCCGTTCGCGCGCGTCGCGATCACGATGTCGCCCTTGTCGGGCGAGAGCCCCGGCAGCGGATTGGCCTCCAGGAACACCGGCCGGCCGTCGCGGGTCACGCGGAAATCGATGCGCGCGACGTCGCGACAGCCGAGCGCCGTGAAGGCCGCGAGCGCCGCGCGTTCGAGCGCCGCGAGCGTGGCCGGCGGCAGCTCGGGCGGCACCGCGTAGCGCACGCGGTTGCGCCAGTCGCGCTTGGCTTCGAGGCTGTAGACGAAGCGATCGGGATCGCCCTGGCGCGGGATCGCCTGCATCAGCGCCGCCACCCGCGGCTTCTCGCTGCCGAGCACGGCAGCCGTCACCTCGGCGCCCTCGATGTAGGCCTCGACCAGCGCCGGCTGCCCGTAGCGCCCGGTCACGTCGCGCACCTGCCGGGCGAGCGCGCCGGCGTCCGAGACGACGCTCGCGCCATCGCGAATGCCCTTGCTCGAACCCTCGCAGACCGGCTTCACGATCGCCGGGAAGGCAATCTCGGGCAGCGCGTCGCCGGGACGCACGACCGCGCCAGGCGCCACCTCGACGAATGGCGAGACCAGGCGCTTGGCCACGTCCTTGTCGAGGCTCGCCGCGAGGGTGAGCGCGTCGGATCCGGTGTAGGGAAGCGAGAGGTGCTCGCAGATCGCGGGCACGATCGCCTCGCGTCCGCGGCCGCTGCGCCCCTCCGCGAGGTTCACCACGAAATCCGGCCGCTCACGGCGCAGGCGCTCGACCAGCTTTATGTCGTCTTCGATCGCGCAGGCGGTGTAGCCGAGCCGCACGAGCGCCGCGGCCACCGCGGCGGGCACGTCCGGCGCGTCGAATTCTTCGAAGCGATCGTCGTCGGGGGCGAGCTCGCCGGGCGGCAGCGGGCTGTAGACGACCGCCGCCTTCAAGAGACCGGCTTCTGCTCGCGGCGGCTGCGCGCGCGCTTCGAGCCCGCCACCGCGCGCCGGCGCGCGTAGTGCTGGATGCCCTGCGGCACCAGCCGCCGGCCTTCGCCGGCGAGCAGGTCCGCGACGCTCTGCGGAGGCCGCGCCGCGCGCCCTGCCCGGCCGCCGCGGCGGCTCGCGCCGCGCTCCGGCTTGGTCTCGGTCGACGGGGCGACGGGGCCGTCGTCGATGCGCACGAGCACGCCTTCGAAGTTGCGCACCACCAGGCTGTTCTCGCCCTGGCTCACCAGATAGTTGGGCATCAGCGGAATCTTTCCGCCGCCGCCCGGAGCGTCGACCACGAAGGTGGGAATCGCGAAGCCGGTCGTGTGCCCGCGCAGCCCTTCGAGAATCTCGAGCCCGCGGCGCACGCTCGTACGCAGGTGCGCGGCGCCCACCACGTCGTCGCAGTGATAGAGATAGTAGGGACGCACCTTGATGCGCAGCAGCCCGTGCACGAGCTCGCGCATCACGTCGATCGAATCGTTCACGCCGCGCAGCAGCACCGACTGGTTGTTGACCGGAATGCCCGCGCGCAGCAGGCGCTCGACCGCGCGCGCCGCATCGGCCGTGATCTCGCGCGGGTGGTTGAAGTGGGTGTTGAGCCAGACCGGCGAGTGGCGCTCGAGCACGGAAACGAGCTCGGGCGTGACGCGCATCGGAAGCTGGACGGGCTCGCGCGAGCCGAAGCGCACGATCTCGACGTGCGGGATCGCGCGCAGGCCGGCCAGCGCGTAGTCGAGCTGCTTCGCCGGCAGCGTGAGCGGATCGCCCCCGGAAACCAGCACGTCGCGGATCTCGCCGTGCGCGCGGATGTAGGCGAGCGCCTGGTCGACGTCCTCGCGGCTGCGCGCGGCGTCGGAAGCGTGCCAGTTGCGCTTGCGGATGCAGAAGCGGCAATAGGACGTGCAGAAGCTCGTCACCACGAACAGCACGCGATCGGGGTAGCGATGCGTGAGCCCCGGGGCAACCTGGTCGGACTTCTCGCCGAGCGGATCGACCTCGCCGAACGCGGTGCTGCGCTCCTCCTCGAGCGACGGCAGGATCATGCGCCGGATCGGATCTTCGGGATCGGCCGGGTCGATCAGGCTGAAATAATACGGTGTCACCGCGAAGCTGAAGACACGCCCGAGTGTATCGGTGGCGCGCCGCTCGGCTTCGGAGAGATCGATGAAGCGCGCCAGATCGGCGGCGTTGCGGATGGCGTTCTTGAGCTGCCAGGCGACGTCGTTCCAGCTCGCGTCTGGAACGTCCGCCCAGGCAGGATGACGCGGCGATGGCAGCGTCGATCGGTTTGGTACGGAAGCGGTGGCGGAGACGGCGCCGGCGGGCGCAGCGGGTGCGGCCAGTTCGGCCTGCAGCGACATCGGATCAGAACCCCCCTGGGTCGCCCGTCTCGACCGCACGTTCACCCGAACGGGCCGCCGCACCAGCGATACCGGCGCGCATTGTAAACCGGGCCGTCCGCTTGTCGAGGGGAAAACCCGCTTCCCGCGCCAGTCTGTCACCTGCAGTTGCGACCGCGCGGGGTCTCGAAGGCGACGCCCACGTGCGCGCGGCCCCACGGGGCCGCGCGCACGCGCGAAGCGAAACGCCGCCGGGCGGCGTCTGAAGCAGCACCGAATCGAGCGGGTTCAAAGCCGTCTGAAGGGATGCCGATAGGTCGAGGCATCCGCCGAGGGAGCCGGCCTCGAGGCTGCGGGCGCGATTCGCCCGCCGGTTCGCTGACGCGCGGGAGGCGCGTCACCCATGTCGAGCCCCGCCCCCGATCTCGCTGGCCGCTGCACGAGCCCGCCGCTCGCGATCGACCCCGATCCGATCGAGCAATGGCTGCGCTGGGAGGAGCAGGCGAACCTGCCTGGCTTCCGCACCAGCACGCTGCCGGTCGGCCTCGACGTCACCGCGATCCCCGCCGATCGCCTGCGCATCCAGCTCGCCGACGCCGCGCCGCGCGAGCTCGAGCGGCGCTTCTTCCGGCGCGGGCTCGTGCTCTATCCGAAGCACCCGCTCAACGCCGATCCGAGCGTCGCCTACTTCGGCGAGCCGGCGACGGAAGCCTGGCAGGCGCGCTTCACGTCCTCGCGCACGCTCGTCGTCGTGAGCGCTCCCGGCAGCGCGCTGTGCTCCGTCAAGCTGCCCACCGACCATCCCCACCACGATTTCGTGCAGCCGGAGAAGACGAAGCTGCGGGAGGAGGCCGAGGACGCGCTGCGCTGGACGGCGCTCTTCGAACGCGTCGATGCCGAAATCGGCCCGGATCCGTCCCTGCTGCTCCTGCGCGAGGTGATCGCGGTGATGGTGCCGGGCTCCGAGAGCGGCTTCCTGGTGCGCGACCTCACGCCGTTCCAGGACGGCCATTTCTATCTCCCGGCGCTCAGCCTGCCGTGGTGGGGACGCCAGATCGCGAGCCTGCACGGCGCCGACTTCGAGACGTTCTGGGGCGTCTGCTACGCGCAGGCCATCGGGCGGGCGAAGGCGAAGCTGCTGACGCGCTACGGGCTCCAGTACGACACGCCCAACCCCCAGAATCTCGTGATCCAGCTGCGCCGCGATCTGCGCCCCACGGGCGTGATCGCGCTGCGGGATCTCGGCGACGTGAACCCCGTCGCGCCGCTCGCGGACGCCGGCGCCGCGCCGTGGAGCGAGCTGCACGCGGATCTCAAGCCCGAGACCCAGAACTCCTTCTGGGCCTTCGACAGCGCGGACGAGCAGCGCATTCCGGCGCGAAACGCTCGAGCGCTGGTACGCGCAACACGATCGCGCGTATGACGCGGAGATCGCCGCTTGCTTCCTCCCCGACGCGCCCGTGGAACGCGCGCCGCAGGGCCATGCCGGCCTGGACGGCCTTCCTGCGCTCCGCGCCGGGCGCCGCCGCGATCCGGGCGGCCTTCGAGCGCAAGGCGCGCGCGTGGCAGCGCCGCCTCTCGCAGCCAGACGCCGACGCGAAGCCCTAGCCCGGCTCCAACCTTTCAGACCGCCGCCCCCGCCTGCTCCGCGCTCGTCGAAGCTCGTTGCCGGGTGGCGCCCGCGAGGCCTACGCATGGACCGCCGGGCGGCGCGCGCTCCAGGGAGTCGCCTGCTCGAGCTGGCTCGCGACGCGCAGCAGCAGGTCTTCCCGGCCCAGCGCTGCGATCAGCTGGACGCCGACCGGCAATCCCTGCGCCGTCGTGTGGAGTGGCAACGAGATCGCCGGCTGGCCGGTCACGTTGAAGGGCTCGGTGAAGGCCATGTGCGGGCCCAGGCGCTCGAGCAGCGCCCACGGGCCGCTCTCGCGCGCGGCCAGGTCGGAGAGCAGCGCCGGCGGCTCACAGACCGTCGGCGTGACGAGCAGATCGAAGCCAGCGGCCCACCAGGCGGCGACCCGCGTCGCCCAGCCCTGCCGCCACTCCGCGGCGTCGAGATAATCCTCCGCCGTGACCGGCGGCCAATCGAGGCCGGCGAGGGTCCACAGGAAGCTCTCGACATCGTCCGGCCCGACCGCACGTCCGAGCAGCCGCGCCAGTGTTCGCAGGCACATGCGGTACTCGAGCGGACCGAACGCCAGCATGCGCAGCGCGCGCTCCTCGTCGAAGAGCGCCTCCGGCCAGGCTTCCTCGACCGCGTGACCGAGCGACTCGAGCGTCTTCGCCGTCTCGAGCGCGGCGGCGCGGCACTCGGGGTGGACGTGCACGTCGCGCATGCTTGTGAGAACGCCGACGCGCAGGCGGCCCGGGTCGGCCCCGACCTCCCGGCGATAGGAGCGACTCGGCGCGCCCAGCACGAAGAGATCGCCCGGCTCGTTGCCGTGCACCGCGTCGAGCAGCAGCGCTGCGTCGCGCACGCTGCGCGTCACGGCGAAGCCCACGAATGAACGCCCGATCCAGGTGGGCTCGAGCGCGATGCGGCCGCGCGAGGGCTTGAGGCCGACCAGCCCGCACCAGGCCGCCGGCAGCCGGATCGAGCCCGCCCCGTCGTTCGCGTGCGCGATCGGGACGAGGCCGGCCGCCACCGCGGCGCACGCGCCGCCCGAGGACCCGCTCGGCGAACGCGCGAGATCCCAGGGATTGTGGGTCGGGCCGAACGCGAGCGGCTGCGTGGTCGACTGCAAGCCGAACTCCGGGACGTTGCTCGTGCCGATCGTCACCAGCCCGGCGCGCCGGAAGCGCGCGCCCAGATAGCTGTCGTGCGGGGCGCGATAGCCGGCATCGCGCAGCGCGCGGTTGCCCATGAACTGCGGCTGCCCGGCCTGGGTGCCGCCGACGTCCTTCATCAGGAAGGGAACGCCGCGCAGCGGCCCCTCGGGCAGCCGCGCGCGCGCCGCGCGCCGCGCCTCCTCGAACAGCGGGCTCACGAGCGCGCCGAGCAGTGGATCGAGGCGCTCGCAGCGCGCGATCGCCGCATCGACGAGCTCGAGCGGCGTCAGCTCGCCCTTGGCGACCAGCGCGGCCTGCGCGACGGCGTCGAGGGACGCCAGGGGATCGCTCATGACTCCTCTCCGTGCGTGCCAGCGGCCGGTACGTGTGTACGGTAGCCTCCGCTGCTCGTGCGGCTCGTTCGCGGCTTCGCTCTCGCGCTGGGCGTCGTGCTCGCGGCGCTCCTGCTGCTCGAGCTCGCGCTCCAGCTCGCCTCGCGCTTCGTCGCGGATCGCTCGGGCACCTGGGCGCCGGGCGCCACCCGCCACGTCCTGTGCGTCGGAGACTCTCACACCTACGGCGCGCTCGTGCGCCGCGACGACACCTTCCCGGCGCATCTCCAGCGCTTCCTCGATGCGCAGGAGCCGGGCGTCTGGTCGGTCCTGAACCTCGGCGTCCCGGGCCTCAGCTCGACGCAGGTGCGCAATCGCCTGCCCCTCTGGCTCTCGCGCTACCAGCCCGAGGCGGTCGTGGCCTGGAGCGGCGCGAACGATGCCTGGAACGTCTCGGAGCTCGACGACGCGAGCGGCGGCTGGCGCCTCGCGCTCGAGCAGCTCGCGCTGCGCTCGCGCGTCTGGCGTCTGCTGCGCGTGAAGCTGCACGACCTGGCGCTCGAGCGCGACGTCTCGCGCGGCCGCGGCGTCTGGGACGTGTCGAAGGTCGAGGGCGCGCTCTCGACCCAGGAAACCTGGACCGTGCGGCGCGACGGCCGCATCGAGCGCTTCACCCACCAGCGCGAAGCCGAGAACGTGTACGCCGACGACGCGAAGGTCGAAGCCCGCGCCGCGGAGGACTACGCGGCGATGGCGGGGCTGGCGCGGGCGGCGGGCACGCGGCTCGTGCTGGTCGAGTACCCGCTCGACTTCGGCCTGTTCGCGGCCGCGAACCGCGCGATGCGTCGCGTCGGCAACGAGCGTGGCGTCGCGACGGTCGACTCCCCCACGTCCCAGGCGCGCGTGCCAGCGGAGAAGCGCCAGTATCTGTGGGCGGGGCATCCCAACGGCAGCATCTATCGCGAGATCGCGCGCGACGCCGCAGCCGTGCTGCGCGCCGCTCCGGACTAGATCAGTCCGGGGATTGCGCTCTGCTCGGGCTGGCTGCGCGCTCCGCGGGCTCGGGCGGCCGCTCGCAGCGACGGCGGATCAGCCAGCGGCGCGTCGGCGCCTCGCGCACGCCGTGTCTGAGCTCGACGTTCATCCAGACGAGCTCGAAGTGATCGAGACGCTCGCCGCCGCTGTGATCGCGATTCCAGGCATTGCACAGCCAACGCCCGTAGTCGTTGCCCAGCGTCTCCAGGTGGAGCCGCACCCGTTCGCGAACGAGGCCCATGCGATAGTCGTCGCCGAGCCATGGAAGGGACTCCGGCGGCTCCGTTCGCACCGGCGCACCGTCGCGCAGCAGATCGACCACGTTGCCGTTCGCGAGAACGCCTGGCGCGAGGAACCAGCCGTCGAAGTTCGTGACGCTCGGCGCGAACATGTCCCACTGTTGTGTGATGCGCAGCGTCTCGCCGAGCCAGTGGACGGAGACGGGCGTGAGGTTCTTCGTTTCCGCGATCTCGAGGCCATCGTAGATCAGCATGACGAGGACGGGGACGGCCAGCAGGAGCTGCCCCACCCTCCCCGCGACCTGCCGCGCGCGCGAGGCCGCGGGCGCCGCGCTCGCGCTCGGCTCGCCCGCCACGGCGCCTTCCCGCAGCCACGCGAAGCGATCCCAGAACGCGCCGGGCAACAGCGAGATCGCGAGCACACCGGAGACGAGCGGCGCCGCATTCAGCGTGATGCACAGCGCGAGCATCCCGTGGAAGCCGAGCAGGAGAGCTGCCGCCAGCATGCGAACGGTGGACGTGGCGAAGGGCACGAGCAGCGCGAGCCCGATCGCGACTTCGAAGCGAGGCGTGATCCAGGTGGCCAGCGCCATCAGGCGCGGATAGTCGAGCAGCCCGCTCGAGAGCGGCGTCCCGCGGTAGTAGCCCTGGAGCGTGAACCAGACCGCCGTGTAGTCCTGCTGCCAATCGGGCCCGGTCTTCTTGAAGCCGGCGACGAGATAGATCGCGATGATCTGCAGCAGCAGCGCGGCGCTCGCGACCGACACGCACGGGTTCGCGCTGGCCGGCGCAGGGCGCGCGCGGCGGGCATCGAGCGAGAAACGCGCGGCGAGCGGCAGGAAGATGCCCCAGAACAGCACGCGCAGGATCACGTCGTCGGAGTAGTCGTTGATCAGCGGATTGCGAACCTGGAGGCAATAGAGCACGTACCAGCAGACCGCGCAGGCCGGCCGCGTGTAGAAGCCGAGCGTCAGCGCGAGCCCGCACAGCGTCAGCGCGACCGGCAACAGCCACTCGGCGAGGCCGGGCGCGAACCAGAACGGGGCCATGAACGGGTCGACTTCCGGGCCGGCCATGGCGTAGGCCGCGCTCACGGAGAGAACGGCGTCGTGCGCGAAGAGATCGCGCCAGTCTCGCGCGAAGCTCCAGACGCTGAGCAGCACGGCGATGCCGAGGCCGATCCGCAGGATGGCCAGCGAGCGCAGATCGAAGCCGAAGACCTCGCGTAGCCGGAGCCGGATGCCCGTCACGACCGCTGTGCTCGCCTCGCCGCAGAAGCTGGACCGTGCGGCAGTGGCCCAGAGTTAGGCGACGCGGCGATACGACGCAAGACCGCCGCCGTGGGGTCGAAACCCACGGCGGCGGCCGTTCATTGCGTCTGTGATCACTCGCGGGCGTGAGCGAAGCTGCCCGCAGCGGAGTGAGAGGCCGTGCCCATGCCCGGCGTCGTGAAGCTGCCGCCGCCACCCATCGTGGTGTAGGCCGCTCTCGCTGTGCTGCGAGAGGTCGAGCCCCTCGGCCTCGTCCTCCTCGTCGACCCGCAGCGAGCCGAACACCAGCTTCAGCAGCGCTGAGGATGATCGACGGTCACCACCGGCGCGAAGACCGCCGATGAAGGCGATGCCCTTGAGCTGCACCATGATCTGCTGCGGCGTTGCTCTCGATGCCCGGAGCCGAGCGTGACGGCGAAGATGCCCGAGGCCAGCGCGCCCCAGGCGCCGCCGAGCGCGTGGACGCCGAAGACGTCGAGCGAGTCGTCGTAGCCGAGCGGCGGGCTTCAGGAAGGTGCACGGCGCGCGTAGCGAGACGATCGACACGCCGACGCCGACGGCGATCGCGCCGAGCGGCGAGACGTTGCCGCACGCCGGCGTGATCGCGACCAGGCCGGCGACCGCCGCGGTCGCGCCGCCGAGCGCCGTCGGCTTGCCGCGGTGCAGCCACTCGATCACCGCCCAGGCCACCACCGCCGTCGAGGCCGCGGTGCTGGTGTTGAGGAAGGCGAGCGCCGCGAGCGGGCTCGCGCTGAGCGCGCTGCCGGCGTTGAAGCCGAACCAGCCCGTCCACAGCAGGCCCGCGCCGATCAGACACAGCGGCAGGCTGTGCGGCGGCATCGGCTCCTTGCCGAAGCCGCGGCGCTTGCCGAGCATGATCGCGCGCGACGAGCGCCGAGAAGCCGCTCGACATGTGCACGACCAGGCCGCCGGCGAAGTCGATCGCGCCGGCCTTGAAGATCCAGCCCTCGGCCGCCCCAGACCATGTGCGCGATCGGGCAGTACACCACCAGCAGCCAGATCGAGATGAAGGCGACCCAGACGCTGAACTTCATGCGCTCGGCGATCGCGCCGAGGATCAGCGCCGGCGTGATGATCGCGAACATCGCCTGGAACATGATGAAGACGTACTCGGGGATGTTGCGCGGCGGGGTGGCGAAGTTGGCGATCACCGAGTCCATGCGTCACGCCCGGCGAGCCCGACCTTCGAGAGGTCGCCGATGAAGGCGTTGCCGGTGCCGAAGGCCAGGCTGTAGCCGACCAGGATCCACAGCACGCCGACGACGCCGGCCGGCAGATGAAGCACTGCATGAGGACGTTCAGCACGTTCTTCGCGCGCACCAGGCCGCCGTAGAAGAGCGCGAGGCCCGGCAGCGTCATCATCAGGACGAGCGCCGAAGCGGCGAGCACCCAGGCGGTGTCGCCGGTGTCGATGCTGAGGGGCGGCGCCGCGGCCTGCGCGAAGGCAGTCGACGCGGCGAAGAGCGGGACCAGGGCTCCCGCGAGGGCCGGCACACAGCGCGCCACCCTCCCGAATCGGATTTGATCGTTGCTCGACGTCACGTCGCTACTCCTCTGCGCTTGCGCTCCGACGCTCGCTCGCCGGCGAATCCGCCGTGATCCGAACCTGGTCGGGCGCTGCCCGGCTTTGCGTACCGGACGGGGCCTGCGGGATGCCTTAGCAACCGCTGTGCC
This sequence comes from uncultured delta proteobacterium, assembly GCA_963785985.1. GTDB lineage: Bacteria > Myxococcota_A > UBA9160 > UBA9160 > SMWR01 > DATBRV01. The sequence continues at coordinate 794,539 of CAWAXD010000012.1, forward strand.
ACCAGCAGATCGGGCGTATCAGGCTCGGCACGCTCGCCAGAACGTCGCAGCGCGCCCGACGCGCCCGATCTCTCGGCATCCGCTGCCCATTCCAGTGGCAATCGAAGCGTTCGGAGGGCAGCGAACGCGCGCGATCCCGCCCGGACGGGCAGATCCGACCTCACCAGAACTTGCGCCGCGCGTCCGGCACGCGAGTTGCTCTGGGAGGCTTGCACGCGCGGTCGCGGTCAGGACGCGCCAAGGCGAAGTGGGGAGCAGCGGGGGGCGGGTGGCGGGAGCGCGAGCTGGAGGGCTCGAGCTCCCCCACCCAGCCCCGACGCCCGCCCCGCGCGATCGAACGCGGGCCTCCTGCCCTCCCGGCCGGAGGCCTTCGCCGCTTCGGCCCCCGGGAATCGCCGCTCGCCATTGGCCCGGACGCGGGTAGAATGCCGCGCGAGGGACGCGGCGTCCCTTCAAGGGGGGATCCAGCATGACACGTTTCAAGGTCGTGATCGCGCTCGTAGGTATGGGGAGCGCGCTCGCGCTCGCAGGCTGCGCTTCCAACAAGACGGCCGAGGCGCCGGCGGCGGCCGCGCCCGCGGCCGCGGCACCGCAGCCGACTGCAGCGCCCAGGGTCGAAGTGACTGCCAACAGTCTGAACATCCGCAAGACGGCGACCGCGAACGGCGCCGTCGTGGGCACGCTCAAGCGCGGCGACCGCGTGAGCGCGCTCGAAGCGGAGTCCGGCGGCTGGCAATACGTCGAGTCGGATTCGGGCGCGAAGGGCTACGTCGCGTCGAAGTACCTGCGGCCCGTCTCAGGGGAAGCGGCCGCCGCGAGCACGGCGCCCGCCGCAGCCCCGGCCGCGGCGAGCAAGCCGGCTCCGGCGAAGCCCGCTGCGGGCAACGCCATTCCGGGCACCAGGCTCGCGCGCGTCACCGTGGGCATGACGGAGGCGCAGGTGATGGAGATCCTCGGCCCTCCGACCAGCCAGAAGAGCTACTTCTCGCCCAAGATCTTCATTCCCTGGGGCAAGGAGTCGGGTCGCATGGAATACCGCTACAAGGGCGTCGGCATCGTGACGTTCAGCCACCATCGCTACTCGGGCGCCAACACGGTGATCAAGACCACCTCGAACCCGAACGAGGCCGGGTGAAGTAGTCGGCGCGGGCTCGGCGGGTGTCACGCTCGCGATGGGCGTGACACCACCGGGCAGCGCCTTCGGCGCGTCAGCCTCTGCGCCGGACGACGATGTCGATCGTCTCGCTCTGCGCGTCGACCACGATCGCCGCCTCGCCGGCGGCCAGCTGGCGCTGCACGCCGGCGACCTTCTCGTCGAGAGTCCGCTCGACCGCCCCGTAATCGGTGCCGTCGCGCGTCACGAACTCTTCGATCAGCCGGCGCAGGACTTCCGGGGCGAGCTGCGCGTGCGGCACCTCGACGCGCCGCGCGGCGGCCTCCGCCTCGCTGCGAGCGTCCCGCGCGGCTCCGAAGCGACCGGCCTTCGCGCGCTCAGGCATTCCGCCCGCTCACTGCGTGCGCGCGGGGCACTGCGAGCGCGCGGAGTGCTCGAGCAGGATGCGGCGCACCTCCTCGATCGTCGCCGGCGCGGCCTGCATGCCGGAGTGCGGGCTCTGCACGATCAGCTCCGACTCGACGCCGTCGATGTGCGCGCTCTCGTACTTCACGACGCCGTCGCCGGCGCGATCGAGCGGCTCGTCGCCGTCGACGGCGATGATCGAGTGGCTGATGACCTGCTGGCTCACCGGGATCGTGGCGATCGTCTTGATGAAGTGATTGCCCGGCGACATGTTGTCGATGCTGGTCGGTATCCGGGCGAGGGACAGCTCGGTGGCGCCCGCCGCCGTGTACGTGGCCACACCGGCGCCGACCCGGACCACCTCGCTGGGCAGCCGCACGAAGTACTCGGCCAGGCGCCGCACGAACTGCGGTCCCGCGAGGTAGCTGCCGCGCTGCGGCGTGGCCAGGAAGATCACTTCGCGCACGAACGGCAGCGGCTTCACGAACAAAGTACTTCTCAGCAGCTCCTTGTCGGCGGGCGCGAGGTTCAAGGAATCGAACGGCTGATCGGACAGGCCCTTCCAGAAGACGTCGCCCGAGTCGATCGCCGTCAGCTTGGTGAGCAGTCCTCCCTGGCTGTGACCCATCACCAACATGTCGCGCACGCAGGGATCGTTGCCCTTCGGGTCGGCGCGCGCGACCGCTTGCGTGAGCGCTTCGCGCAGCCGCTGGGCGGAGTAGGCGATCGGATTGCCCGAGTCGTAGCTGAAGAACCAGTACGCGTAGCGATCGCGCAGGCGCGCGTCGGAGAGCAGGTCGTTCAGCATGTCCGCCCAGCGCCCCGGGCTCGACGCCGTGCCGTGGATGAATACGACCGGAATCCGCCCGGGCTTGTAGGGGCGCAGCCCGAAGAGCGCGCTCTCCTGGCGCAGGCCGATCGAATTGCCCAGGAAGACCTGGATCTCCCGCTTCCAGAACTGCGACTCCGCGAGCGATGCCGCCAGCGCCGCGGTCGGCTCGGATTCGAGCGGGATCGCACGGCCGTCGATCTCGACCGTGTCGGCGTCCAGGCTCGGGAAGATTTCCAGCTGCCCGTGGAGGTCTCCGGTCCGCAGACTCTCGAGCGGCGTGGCGATCCGCACCAGGGCGGTGAGCGGCACGCGCACGATCGCAGGGACCGGCACGACCGGCACCACGCCCGGCAGCGGGCGCGTCTTCGCCGCGAGCGGCGCGCCGATGCCCATGCGCCGGTAGCGGTTGCGCAGCCCCCGGACCTCGATCTCGGCCACCGGCTGGAGGTCGTAGAGCTCGGCGCCGTTCAACTCGAGCAGGTTCGGAGCGGCAGTCACGCTCAGGCGCCCGAACGGCAGCTCGACCTGGCCGTTGCCGCCGAGAATGATGGTGCCCTCCCGCGTGCGCCTGAACGCCAACGTCAGCGCCCGGTTGTAGAGGTCCGCGGCGATCCGCTCGCGCGGATCGAGCAGGCCGAACGGCGCGCGCTCGGTCTCGGGAAACAGCAGCGCGTAGCTGTAGACCATCGTCGCCGCGTAATCCGCTTGCAGCCGGGTCTTCTGGGCGCGCAGGAAGGAGAGCTCGGCCAGCGCAAAGAGCGCGCTCGCGGGCAGCCCCTCGGCGAGCGCCGCCTCGCGCAGCTTCGCGAGCGCCGCGTCGGGCTGGTCCTCGTACGTCACCAGCAGGTCGTAGCGTCGCAGCTGGTTGAGCGAAAAGTCGCTCGGCCGTGGGCCGGTGAGCGCGCTCCGCGTCAGGTTGCGCTGGACGTCGAGCGGGTTGGCGGTCCGGATGCCGATCGGGCTCGCGCAGCCGGCCAGCAGGCCGACCACCGCCAGCGCTCCGAGGACTCGACCGCGCAATCGCAAGCTTCGCATGGCGCAGCAGCCTAGCGCTGCCGCGGGGATCGGGACCGCGCGATCCCGACCTTCGGCCGCAGCCTCAGCGGTCGGCGTCGCTCGCCGCACGTGCCGGGCCGACGCGAAAACGCCCCCGGTGCAGACACCGAGGGCGTTCGGGAAGCTTGGAGCACGAGACCGGACTCGAACCGGCGACCCCCACGTTGGCAACGTGGCGCTCTACCAACTGAGCTACTCGTGCGCGAAACCGAGACCGTAGAGTCAAGCCGCGCGCGGGGGTTCCGTCAAGCCTTGCGCGGAGGCGCGCGCCGGAGCGCCTAGAGCTTCCGGATCTTGTCCCGCCCGGCCTTGACGTCACGCATCGCGTTGCGCGTGTCGAAGATGCGGTGGCCCTTGCTGGCCACGCGCTCGTAGTCGACGTCGGCGTGGTCGGTGATCACCACGACGAGGTCGCTGCGCGAGAGCACGTCGTCCGTGAGGTCGACGCTCTTGTAGCTCGCGCCTTCGAGCAGGATCTCGCGCACGTGCGGGTCGTGGTAGGTGACCTCGGCGCCCTTGCCGGCGAGCAGGCGGATCACGTCGAGCGCGGGCGATTCGCGCATGTCCGAGACGTTCGCCTTGTAGGCGACGCCGAGCACGAGGATGCGCGCGCCGTTCACGGCGAGCCGGTCCTCGTTGAGCAGATCCGTGACGCGATCGGCCACGTGCTCGGGCATGTGGCCGTTGATCTCGGTCGCGAGCTCGATGAAACGTGCCGGGAAGTTCAGCGACTTCATCTTCCACGCCAGGTAGGTCGGGTCGACCGGGATGCAGTGGCCGCCCAGGCCCGGGCCCGGCAGGAACTTCATGAAGCCGTAGGGCTTGGTGGCCGCCGCCTCGATCACCTCCCAGACGTCGAGCCCGAGCCGGTGGCACATCAGCGCCACCTCGTTCGCGAGGCCGATGTTGATGGCGCGGAAGGTGTTCTCGAGCAGCTTCACCATCTCGGCGGCCTGCGTCGAGGAGACCGGCACGATGCGGTCGAAGACGCCCTGGAAGACGAGCGAGGCGAGCTCCGTACACAGCGGCGTTTCGCCGCCCACCACCTTCGGCACCTCGCGCACGCGGAAGCGCTGGTTGGCGGGATCGATGCGTTCGGGCGCGAAGGCGAGGGCGAAATCCACACCGCAGCGCAGGCCAGTGGATTCGAGCATCGGCACGAAGAGCTCGTGCGCGGTGCCCGGGTAGGTGGTGCTGCCGAGGATGATCAGCTGCCCCGCGCGCAGGCGCTTGCGGATCTGTTCGAGCGCCGCCGCCATGTGCGAGACGTCGGGATCCTTGGTCTTGGTGAGCGGCGTGGGGACGCAGACGTTGATCACGTCGCACAGCGAGAGCCGCCCGAAATCGGTCGTCGCGGTGAACTTGCCGGCGGAGACTGCCTTGGCCACGGCGTCGGAGGGCACGTCCTCGATGTAGGAGGTTCCGCCGCCCAGCGTCTGGACGCGCTCCTGATCGACGTCGAAGCCCGTGACGTCGTTGCCCGCCTTCGTGAACTCGATCGCGAGCGGGAGGCCGACGTAGCCGAGGCCGATCACCCCGATGTGGGCATGGCCCGAGGCGATACGGGTCTTCAGATCCTCGAGCCGACTCATGTCTTGCCTTCCCCGGGCCCGCCGTTGCCGGCGCGGACCCGAAAGTAGTCCTGGAAATACAGCGTTCCCGACCACAGGGTGAGTGCCGTCGAGGCAGCCAAGAGTGTCATGCCGATGGCGTGAGCCGGCAAGCCCAGCGTCGGGTAATGGAAGATCAGGGCCCCGATCGCCACGTTCTGGGAAAGAGTCTTTCCCTTGCCCAGCCAGGAGGCCGCCATCACGTGGCCTCCGGCCGAGGCGATGCCCCGCAGGCCGGTCACCGCGAGCTCGCGCCCCACGATCACCACGACCATCCAGGCGGCCCAGCCCGGGATCCGCCCCATCGCCAGCAGCACGATCAGCGCGGTCGCAACGATCAGCTTGTCCGCGAGCGGATCGAGCAGCTTCCCGATGTGGGTCACCTGCTGGCCCCGCCGCGCGAGCCAGCCGTCGATCACGTCGGTCACGGCGGCGACGATGAAGGCCCAGGCGATGATCTGGCTGCCGATCTTGTCGCGCATGAGAGGCAGCGCGAGCAGCACGGGGACGACCCCGATGCGCAGGACCGTGATCGTATTGGGGAGGTTCCAGAAATGCTCGGCGCCGATCGACACCGGCGGCGCGATCTCGCCGCGCGGTGTCAGCGCCGGCTCACCGGCCGAAGTCGCCATGATAGGCGCGATAGTAGGTCAGGACGCGATTCACGTAATCCTGCGTCTCGGGATAGGGTGGGATGCCGCCGTAGCGGTCCACGGCCGTCGGCCCGGCGTTGTAGGCCGCGATCGCCCGCGAGAGGTCGCCGATAGCGATCGAGCATGCTGCGCAGGTAGCGGGTGCCGCCGCGCACGTTGTTGGTGGGCTCGAGCGGATCGTCGATGCCGAGCTGCTTGGCGGTCGCGGGCATCAGCTGCATCAAGCCCTGGGCACCCTTTCGGGAGACGGCGCCGGGGTCGAAGCTCGACTCGGCGGCGATCACGGCCTTGACCAGGGCCGGCTGGACCATCTGCTCGCGGGCGGTGAGGCCGATCAGGCCGTCGTAGCCCGAGTGCTGGGGCGCGGGCCCGGTGGTGAAGTCGCCGGGCTCGCGCGGCTTCATGGGCTGAAAGCGGGGGTCGCGCGGCGGCAGGTTCGTGAAGTGGGTGACGCCGCGCTCGTCGATGAATGTATAGAACGCGCCGCCGGCCGCGGCCGGAAGCGCGGGCGCGAAGGCCGGCCAGGCCAGGCTGGCGGCGAGCAGAGCCCGGCGCAGCCGTCGGGCCCAGCTGTTCGCAGGGCGCGACCCTCCCCTAGGGGACGAGTTTGCCCCGTGGCGAGCCGCCTGGGTAGAATCCGCTCGTTCCATATCCCAGCATTCATCGGTGCCCCCGGGCCCGGTCCTTAGACCCTCCCGGTGCCCCGAGGGAGCCGTGCCGGACCCCTACCGCAGCGACGTACTCGTGATCGGTAGCGGCATCGCGGGGCTTTTCTACGCGTTGCGCATCGCCGAGCATGGCAGCGTCGCGGTCGTCACCAAGAAACGCGCGGCCGACTCGGCGACGAACTGGGCCCAGGGCGGAATCGCCGCCGTGCTGGCCGGCGACGATTCCTTCGAGCAGCACGTACAGGACACGCTCACGGCCGGGCGGCGGTCTGTGCCGCGAGGACGTCGTGCGGCATCGTCGTCGAGCGCGGGCCGGCGATGATCGAGGCGCTGCTCAAGCTGGGCGCCGATTTCGACCCGGGCGAAGCGCGAGCGCACGCCTCGATCTCGGGCGCGAGGGCGGTCACACGCGGCGGCGTATCGTCCATCACCGCGACGCCACCGGGCGCGAGATCGAGCGCGCGCTGCTGGCGCGCGTGCGCGCCCACCCGCGCATCACGATCTTCGAGGATCACTGCGGCGTCGACCTGCTGACGACGCGCAAGGCTGGCCTCGCCGGGCCCGAGCGCGCGCTCGGCGCCTACGTGCTCGACGTGCGCACGGGCGTGCGTCGAGCGTTTCCGCGCGCGCATCACGCTGCTCGCGACCGGCGGCGCGGGCAAGGTCTACCTCTACACGAGCAATCCCGACATCGCGTCGGGCGACGGCATGGCGATGGCCTATCCGCGCGGGCGCCACGCTCGCGAACATGGAGTTCGTGCAGTTCCACCCGACGTGTCTCTACCACCCGCAGGCGAAGTCGTTCCTGATCTCGGAAGCCGTGCGCGGCGAGGGCGCGATCCTGCGCACGCGGCGCGGCGAAGCCTTCATGGCCCGCTACCACCCGATGGCCGATCTCGCGCCCCGCGACGTGGTCGCGCGCGCCATCGACACCGAGCTGAAGCAATCCGGCGACGAGTGGGTGATGCTCGATCTCACGCACCGTCCGGCCGAGTTCGTGCGCGAGCGCTTCCCGAACATCTACGCCCGCTGCCTCGAGTTCGGCATCGACATCACGCGCGAGCCGATTCCGGTGGTGCCCGCGGCGCACTACACCTGCGGCGGCGTGCGCACCGACCTCGCCGGCGAGACGGACCTCGCCGAGCTGTTCGCGGCCGGGGAGGTGGCGAGCACGGGGCTGCACGGCGCCAATCGGCTGGCCTCGAACTCGCTGCTCGAGGCCCTGGTCTTCGCGGACGCCGCGGCGAACGCGTCGATCGCGCGGCTGCGCGAGCTCGCCGAGGACCCGCGCGAAGTTCCGCCGTGGGAAGCGGGCGGCGCCACCGAGAGCGACGAAGCGGTCGTCATCACGCAGAACTGGGACGAGATCCGCCGGCTGATGTGGAACTACGTCGGGATCGTGCGCAGCGACCAACGCCTGGCCCGCGCGCGGCGCCGGATCGAGCTGCTTGCAGGAAGAGATCACCGAGTACTACTGGAACTTCAAGCTCACGCCGGATCTGGTCGAGCTGCGCAACCTCGCGACCGTCGCCCAGCTCGTGATCGCTTGCGCCGAGAGCCGCCGCGAGAGCCGCGGTCTGCACTACAACGTCGATCACCCCGAGCTGGACGACGCCGGCTTCCGCCGGGACACCCTGGTGCGAGGCCCCCGCGCGATCGCCGGCCCGGACCCCGAGCCGCGCACGCCTTGACGCCTGCCACTGCTTCGGGCTTAGCTGGGGTGGATGCGCCCGCGTCCTTCGCTCGCCTCGCTCGCCATCGCGCTCGCGGCGCTGGTCGGCGGCTGTAGCAGCGCGCCTGGGGCCCCGCCGGCCCCGAACGCGGGGGCGCGCGCGATCGCTGCGCGCAACAGCCTCGCCACCGCCCGCTACCAGCGCAGCCAGGGAGACCTGGCGCAAGCCGAGCAGGCGCTCGTGCGCGGCCTCGCGGCCGCTCCCGATGACGCCGCGCTGCACCGCGCCCTCGCGCGCGTGCTGATCGAGCTCGGGCGCAGCGCGGAGGCCGAGCCCCACCAGCGCCGCGCCGATGCGCTCGATCCCCCTCCCCCGCCTCCCCCGGATGCGCCGCTCGCGCACGGGTCGCCGGGCGTGCTCGTCACGCTGATCCCGCCGGTTCCCGGCGACCGGGTGCCGCAGACCTGGCCCGACGAGGTCGTCGCCAGGACGCTCGAGCGGCGCCTCGCGCTGCGGCTGCCCGACGCGAAGATCGTGCACGCGGACCCCGCGAGCGTCACCGCGGCGCGCAGCTGGCTGGCGGGCTTTCGGCCGCGCGCGGTGCTCTCGCTGCGCATCGAGCGGGCCTACTGCGGCGAGAGCCAGAAGGATGGCCGCTTCGGCATGGCCTGGCTGCGGGTCGCCGCCGAGATCCCGGACGATCACAGCGCGGGCGCCACGCTCGTGCGCAGCGTGATCTCGGAGCCGCGCCTCGAGGGCGGTTGTCTCTACGAGGTGGTTTCGCGCGTGCTCGAGCAGGCGCTCAAGGAGCCGCTCGTCACGTCGGCGCTCGCGCGCACGGAGGCGACCGGCGCCGCCGGGACGGCGGGCCAGGCGTGGACCACGGCCGCAATCCGAACGCTGTTCCCGGGGCTCGGCCTGCGCATCGACACCCAGGTCCAGGCCGGACGCAGCGCGCTCGCGAGCGGCCAGCTCGCGCCGGCCGCAGCCGATTTCGAGCGCGCCGCCCGCATCGACCCCGAGGATCCCGACGTGCGCGCCTATCTCGACGAGGCGCGCTCGACCCTCGCGATGTCGAAGCAGCTCAAGGGGGGAGCGCGCGAGACTGCGCTCGATCCCCGCTGGTCGCCGAGCGAGCGAGCCGCCGCCGACGCGCAGATCGCCGACGAGCGCCGGCGGCGCGACGAGCTGCTGGCGATGCTCGCCGTGCTCGACGAGGACCTGCACGTGCCGCCGGCGGAGCTGCTCGCGACGCTACCGAGTGTCGCCGTGCCCGCAGGCGCCCGCTTCGGGCCCAAGCTCGCGCGCGAACGCGCCGGCGGCGAGATCGAGGCGCGCGGCGTCTACGCGCCCGATGGCAGCATCCTGTCACGTTATTACTTCGCTCGCGGCGCCGCGCTGCCCGTGCTGCGCGAAGAGGACACCAGCCGCGACGGCCGGCCGGATCGCTGGATCGGCTATCAGGACGGCATCCGCCGCGAGATCTGGGAAGACGGACGCGGTCTCGGCCGGCCCGACGTGCATATCGTTTTTGCCGCCGCCGGCACGCCGCTCGAGCGCGTCGAGCTCGACGACGACGGCGACGGCCGCTCGGAGCGAGTCTTCACCTATACGCTCGGCAAGCTCAGCGGCGAGAGCCGCGATACGAATCACGACGGCAAGCTGGATCGCTTCGACCACCTCGACGCGAACGGCGAGATCGTGCTGCGCGAAGAGGACACCGACGGCAACGGCAGCATCGACGTGCGCAGCATCTACAGCGCCGGCCGCCTGGTCCGCCGCGAGCTGGCGACGCCCGCGCTCGACCCGGGGTGACGGAGGCCGTGATCGCCGGCGCTCAACCGGCGCCGGCGGTGCCACGGTACATGTGGCTCAGCAGCGCCGGGCCGATGTGCCGGAAGCGCTCGACGCGCACGCTCTCAAACCCGGCTTTCTCGACGATCGCATCGATCGGTCGATTCATGTTGCAGCCGCCCGCAAGTCGGCGCCACGCGGGATTCAGGCGATCCTGCCAGCGCGCGAGACCCTCCGTGGGTGCTCGCCCGTGCTCGATGAAGAGGTAGACGCCACCCGGCTTGAGCACGCGCCGCATCTCGCGGAGCGCTCTCACGGGATCAGGAATCGAGCAAAGCGTCCAGGTCGTGACGACACAATCGAAACGCCCGGAGTCGAAGGGAAGCTCCCCATCCGCCCGCAGCGCGTGCTGCGCGACCGGGAATCGCGCCGCGCGAATCCTCTCCTCGAGAGCCCGGAGCCCCTCGACGGGGTTCGGTTCGATCCCGACCACGCCAGTCACCGCAGCGGGATAGAAATCCAGGTTGAGGCCGCTTCCGAAGCCCACCTCCAGCACCTCGCCTCGCGCGCCGGCGAGCGCGCCTGGACGCAGCTCGTTCATCTGCCTCATCGCCCAGTCCAGAAAGTGATCCCGGAGCCACTGCCGCAACTTCAGGTAGCCTCGCCCGCGACTCTGGACTGCTGCGGCGGGAGCCCCACCCCGGACCCCTTCCCGGGCCGTGCCGACGCGCGAACGGCCAGACCGAGCACGACTCCGTACACGAGGTGGATGGCGAGACTGGGACACACGGCGGCGACGCCGAGCGCCCAGGGCGTCGGGTCCCCGAAATAGCGAGGCAGTGCCCACGAATTCACGACGACGTAGAAGGCCGCGCCGTAGGCGGCACCGATCATCACGCGGGCGCGCCGCTCGTCGATCCGCCCGAGGAACCAGAGCAAGGGGACCGCGACGAACCAGCTGATGAAGAGATGTTGGACGAAGCTGAACGCGTAGTGCAGCGGGGGCGCGACGTCGCCGACGAAGAGCGCGAGCGTCTTCCTCCCGTACTCGTTGATGCGCAGGCCGAAAGCCCGAAAGAGCGTGGCGAACGGGATCATCGCGAGGCCCGCGAGCGTTCCCGATCGGAGCGTTTCGCGGGCCAGCGCGCGCAGGTCGACCGCTCGCGGATTCGATGAGCTCATGCGGGATGTCCACGGCACCGGGGACGAGCGGAGATCCGGATCACGGGATTGCGGGCGGACCAAGGGCTTGCATCTCCATCACTTCGTGGCGTGCGTCGCGAGCGTCATGGACCTCCGGTGGCCTGGTAATCGTTGAAGCAGCACGCCGCCGAGCATCGCTCCGACGAACAGGTACACCTCGCTCGCCCCACGCCAGAGACCGGCGAGCGCGGGGCCCGGGCACAGGCCCACGAGTCCCCAGCCCACGCCGAACAGGACGGCTCCCAGAACCAGGTCGCGGTCGAGATCGCGCCGCGTCGGAAGCGAGAAGGCTGCCGCGAACCATGGACGCGCGGACCTGCCCGCCACGGCGAAGCCCGCAGCGCTCACCGCGAGCGCGCCTCCCATCACGCAGGCCAGGGTGGGATCCCAATGCCCGGTGACGTCGAGGAAGGCGAGGACCTTCGCGGGGTTCGTCATTCCCGAGAGCGTGAGCCCCACGCCGAAGACGAACCCGCAGAGCGCGGCGGCCAGCGGTCCGCATCACGACGCCCCCAGAACGTGTCGCACCAGGAACACCGTGATCGCCCCCGACACCATGAAGGTGACGGTCGCTACGAGCGAGCGCCGCGAGCCACGCGCCAGACCGCAAACGCCGTGCCCGCTCGTGCAGCCGCTGCCGAGCTGCGTTCCGAATCCCACGAGCAGTCCCCCGGCGACGAGGAGCAGGGTGTTCCCGGTGATCGCGAATTCGCTCGTAGCCGGGCTCACGCGGGCCGTGAGCCAGGCTCCGATCGGCAGCCCCGCCAGAAAGGCGAGTCGCCAGCCGAGGTCGCCCGACACGGGAAAGAGACTGCGGCCCAGGATCCCGCTGATGCCCGCGATCTTGCCATCGGCGAGCAGCAGCCCGGCGCTGGCGAGGCCGATCAGGATGCCTCCGAGCAGCCCACTGATGGGCGTGAAGGTCGTCTCCATCACGCAAGCCTCCGCTGCGGACCGGCGCGCGTGACGCGCGCTCTCGCCAGGGTCGTGCTCAAATTCCACCCCCTTCGGAAAAGGCGCGCTCGGCGAGCGGATCGGCGCCGCCGCGCCGCGAGACGCGTCCCGCGACGATGCCAACGCCGAGCACGAACAGGACGAAGACGAGCTGCGGCAGCGATGCGGGAGCGGCCGTTTGTGCCGTCGAGAGCCACGTGTCGGTTTCGCGCACGAAGATGAAGATAGCCATTGCCACCACAAAGCCTGCGAAGGCCCGGCGCAGCGATGCGGGTTCGATGCGGTCGGCGAGGCGCGCCCCGGCGAAGGACCCCGCAATCGCTGCTGCGGCGACCCTGAAGACGAGCGTGAAGTCGACGTGGACATGGCTCGCGTAGCCGGAGAAGCCCGCGAGGCAGTTCAGCACGATGACGACGAGCGAAGTTCCCACGGCCGCCGGCATCCGGAGCCCGGCAAACAGCGCCAGCGCCGGGACGATCAGGAAGCCGCCGCCGGCGCCGATCAGCCCCGTGAAGACTCCGACCCCGAAGCCTTGCGCGAGCAGCCGCCCCGTGGCGCGTTCACCGGTCGCCGCGGGGCTGGGCGTGCGCCGGCCTCGCCACATGGCGACCGCCGTCATGATCATCATCGCGGCGAAGAGCAGCAGGAGCAGCGTGCCGTCCACGTATGCGCCGGCGCGCGCACCCGCGTAGGCGCCGGCCATGCCCGCCGCGCCGAAGAGGAGACCCGTCCGGATCTCGACGTTGCCGGCGCGCCAGTGCTGGAAAGCTCCCGAGACGCTCGCCGTGGCGACGATCAGCAGCGAACTCGCGATCGCCTGCTTCGGGTCGAGGCCGAAGACGTAGACGAGCAGCGGCACCGTGAGGATCGAGCCGCCCCCGCCGAAGAACCCGAGCGAGACGCCGATCAGGACGCTGAGCGCGAGGCCCACGGCAGACATCGGCCCGCTCAGCGGACCGCGAACCCGCGCCAAAACGACGCGAAGCCGGGGTCGCGGTCCGTCGGGGGAATGCTTCGGCGGAGAGCAGGGAAGCTGACCTCGGGGAAGCTCTCGACGCTCGAGCGTGTCCCGGCCTCGAAGCAGCGACGTTCTCGCGAGAGTCCCCCGCGGAGCTTCTCCATCACCGACCTCCGAGCACGTCGAGCGGAATCTTGAGATACGAGGTGCCGTTCGCTTCGGGCTCGGGGAGCTCGCCGGCGCGAATGTTGACCTGGATCGACGGAAGGATCAGCGTCGGCGCCTCGAGCCCCGCGTCCCTCTTTTCACGAAACGCGACGAACTCGTCCCGGGTCGTCCGCTCGTTGATCTGGACGTTGCGGCGTTTCTGCTCCCGGACCGTCGTCGTGAAGGCCAGGGGCCGCCCGCCCGGCAGGTAGTCGTGGCACACGAAGAGGCGCGTCTCGTCCGGCATCGCGTAGATCCGCTGGATCGAGTCGTAGAGCACCGCGGCCGAGCCGCCCGGAAAATCGCAGCGCGCCGAGCCGTAGTCGGGCATGAAGAGCGTGTCGCCGACGAAGACGGCGTTGCCGATCCTCCACGACATGTGCGCGGGCGTGTGGCCGGGCGTGTGCAGCGCCTCGACCTCGAGCGCGCCGAAGCCGATGCGTTTCCCCTCGTCGAGGAGCACGTCGAATTGGCGCCCGTCGACGGGGAAGTCGTTGCCGAGGTTGTAGATCTCGCGGAAGGCGCGCTGGATCTCACCCACCCGCGCTCCCGTGACTGAGCGAGCGCCATAGCGCTGCTTGAAGAAGGGAAGCCCCGTCATGTGGTCGGCATGCGCGTGCGTGTCGATCACGTATGGGACTTCCACGCCCTCGCGATCGAGATAGGCGGCGATCTTCTCCGAGGAAGTCCAGGAGGTGCAGCCGCTCTTCGGGTCGTAATCCCGCACCGGATCGATGACGACCGCAGCTCGCCCATCGTGAACGACGTAGGAAAGGGTCCAGGTCTGCTCGTCGAAGAAGTGCTGGATCTCCACGAAGCCTCCCCCCGACTGCGGCCTCGGGCAGGTTGGAGCGCGACGCGTCGAAGGCTCGCGCGATCAGGGCTGCGCCGGCTCGCACCAGTGTGCGTCCTTCGCAACGCCAGCGGCTGGCGTGCCGCTCGCGGACCGAGCACGCCGGCCTCCGCAGGCGGGGCCCATCACTCCGGCGTCACGTAGGCCGAGGTGATGCCGCCGTCGACCAGGAAGGTAGCGCCGTTCACGTACGACGATTCGTCGGACGCCAGGAACAGCGCCGCGCGGGCGATCTCCGCCGCCTCGGCGAGGCGGCCCATCGGCACGTGCACCAGCCGCCGCGCGCGCGCCGCCGGCTCGCGCAGCAGATCCTGGAGCAGCGGCGTGTTCACCGGCCCGGGGCACAAGGCATTCGCGCGGATGCCGCGGCGCGCGTACTCGACCGCGATCTCGCGCGTCATCGCGAGCACGCCGCCCTTGCTCGCCGTGTAGGCGACCTGCGAGGTCGCGGCGCCCACCACCGCCACGAACGACGCGGTGTTGATGATCGAGCCGCCGCCCGCGCGCAGCAGCGCGGGGATTCCGTACTTGCAGCCGAGAAAGACGCCCTTCAGGTTCACGCGCAGCACCTGATCGAAGACGTCCTCGGGCGTGTCGACCGGCGAGCCGTCCGCTCCGGGAAAGATGCCGGCATTGTTGAACAGCACGTGGAGCCCGCCAAAGGCGCGCTCGCTCTCGGCCACCGCAGCCTCGACCTGCGCCGCGATCGCGACGTCGACCGCGACGAAGCGCGCGCGCCCTCCCGCCGCCACCACGGCGCCGACCGTCTCGAGCCCGGCGGCCTGCTCGCGATCGGCGACGACCACGTTCGCGCCCTCGGCCGCGAACAACTTGGCGGCCTCGCGCCCGATGCCGCTCCCGGCGCCGGTGATCAGCGCCGTGCGTCCCGCGAGCCTGCCCTGCGCTGCGCTCACATTCCCTCCTCGGTCTCGAAGTAGATGCTCTTCAGCTCGGTGTAACCCTCGAGCGCGGCCATCCCGAGCTCGCGGCCGAGGCCGCTGCGCTTGACCCCGCCGAAGGGCGCTTCGAGGAACACGCTGCGGCTCGAATTCACGGAGAGCACGCCCGTCTCGATCGCGCGCGCCACGCGCAGCGCGCGCTTGAGATCGCGCGTCCACAGCGAGCCGGAGAGGCCGTAGATCGAGTCGTTCGCGAGCCGGATGGCCTCGGCTTCGTCCCGGAACGGCAGGATCGCCACCACCGGGCCGAAGATCTCCTCGCGTGCGATGCGCATCGAGGGCGTCACGCGGTCGAATACCGCCGGGCGCAGGTAGGCGCCGGCTGCGAGCGCCGAGTCCGTTGGAACGTCGCCGCCGCACACGAGCCGCGCGCCCTCCTCTCGCCCGATCTCGAGATAACGCTGCACGCGCTCGCGGTGCCCGCGCGAGATGAGCGAGCCGACCTGGGTGCTCTCTTCGAGCGGATCGCCCACGACGAGCGCCTGCGTGGCGGCGGCGAACGCTTCGACGAAGGCGTCGTGCGCGCTCACCTCCACCAGGATCCGGCTGCGCGCGCAGCAATCCTGCCCGGCGTTGCCGAAGACCGCGAGCAACGATTTCTCGACGCAGCGCGCGAGATCGGCGTCGGCGAAGACGACGCTCGCGGACTTGCCGCCGAGCTCGAGCGAGGTGCGCTTGATGTCGGCCGCGCCGAGCCGCAGGATCTCGGCGCCATTCACGGAGTCGCCGGTGAAGGAGACCTTCACCACGTCCGGGTCCGAGACCAGCGCGGAGCCCACGCCGTCGCCCGGCCCCGGCACCACGTTCAGCACGCCCGGCGGGAGCCCGGCCTCGCCGGCCAGCTCGGCGAGCCGCAGCACGGAGAGCGGCGTCGCGCTCGCAGGCTTCACGATCACGGTGTTTCCGGCCGCCAGCGCCGGCGCGATCTTCCAGCACGCGATCAGGAACGGGAAGTTCCAGGGCACGATCAACGCGCACGGCCCGAGCGGTTGGCGCAGCGTCAGCGAGAGGCCCGGCGCATCGACCGGCGGCGTCGTGCCCGCGAGCTTGGTGGCGGCCCCGGCGTAGTACTCGAAGCAGGCGGCGCCGCTGCCGACCTCCCAGCGCGCATCCGAGATCGGCTTGCCGGTGTTGCGCGCTTCGAGCGTCGCCAGCTCGTCGGCGTGCGTGCGCACGCGGGCCGCGAGATCGAGCAGCACGCGCCCGCGCGTGGCCGCGCTCTGGCGCGCCCAGGGGCCCTCGCGAAACGCCCGGCGGGCCGCTGCCACGGCGCGCCGCGCGTCGGCGCCGGAGGCGCGCGCCACCTCGGCGAGCGCAGCGCCGGTCGCCGGCTCGAGCACGCTCGCGACGGCGCGCGCTTCGGCGTGTTGGGCGCAGCCGTCGATCCAGAGTCCGAAGGCGTCAGCGCCGCGCCGGGGCGTCGGGTTGGCCGGCATCGGCGCGCAGGGTATCTCAATCGGCGCTGAAGGAAATCGCGCCGGCGTCCAGCAGCTGGGCGAGCGCGGCGTAGATTTCGGGATCCGGCTCCGGGATCACGTCGAGGATGCGCTGCACGCTGAAGCCCGCGCGCGCGAGGTCGAGCACCGCGGCCACCGTCTTGCCCTCGAGGTCGCTCGCGGATTCGACGACGCGGGGCTTCGCGTCCAGCGGGAAGCGGCGCCGATCGATGCGATTGCCCTCGTCGATCTGGCGCACGGCATCGAACATCGCGGGCTCGAGCGGCAGCGGCGCCTCGGGGTGCTTGACGGGATCCAGCCGGGCGTGGAATTCGAAGACGCCCTCCTTCCACGCGAGCATGCGCACGAGGGCCTTCATGCCGGTCGTGGGGCCGAGCCGCGCGTAGCGCAGCATGCCGGCCTCGAAGCCGACGGTCGCCTCGTCCTCGCCGCGGCGGAAGATCAGCGTGCCGATCTGCGCGGAGGTTCCGAACATCTGGAGGAGGTCCTGCGCGCCCAGGCTCGAGATCGCGCCCGCGATGCCGCCGAGTCGTCGGGTGTGCTCGGCCGTCTGCACGTTCTCGACGAAGCGCTCGACTTCTTCGCGGCGCTCCGCCGGAGTCTCGAACTCGATGCCGAGCGCCGAGACCGCCCCAGCCGTCTCGATCTGGCGGGCGACACGCGCTTCCACCTGCATCGCTTCACCGCTGGTCGGATGCTCGAGCGTGAGGCGGACGCGCTCGCCGACCGACGGTCCGTTGCCGGAGACCGCGACCAGGGCGCCGGAGCGCGAGAGATTGCGCGTGTGCCCGTCGACGCCCTCGCCGGCGCCCTGGATGCGCGCGGCGACGCGCGCGGCCACCCGCGGCTGGCGGCGTCGCCCCGAGTCCTGTGGCTGGTGCAGCGGCGCACCGCAGGCGATCACCAGCGGATCGAGGCGCGTTCGGATCTCCTGCACGGAGCCTTCGAACTGCACCGCCACACCGGGGGTCGCGCCCACCTGCGCCATCTCGCGTGTCACGACGTGCACGATCTCGCCGTTCACGCGCAGCTTCTTCTTGCAGAAGGTGAGCGCGATCTCGACGCGCACCGCCTCGCGCAGCTCGAAGGCCTGGATCGTGGAGACGAACACGCCGCCGTTGACGAGATTCTGGATGTACTCCTTCTGGAACGCCTCGGCGTCCGAGAACGAGATCCGCAGCACGCGCGTCGATTTGGGCACGCAGCCTCCGGGGCGCGGTCCAGAACCCCCGCCCCGCACGCGTATCGGCCGGCCCCCGACCGGGCTCAACCCCGGTCCGGGCGGCTCGTTGCACGCCGCGGTTGCCGGCCGCAGGGCGCGCAAGCCCCGGATCCGGCTGGGTTCCTGCCATCGCCCTGGGGCTTCCGCGCGACCCTTCCGGAGTCCGCGTGGGGAGCTCGATCCGTACTGGAGCGTTGCGAAATGCCCCGCTTCCGGGGTGACGCGGCCGGGGCCCGAGCGTAGAATCCGCCGCGTCACAGGGTCAGGCCGGCGTGGATCCCCTTCGGCTCCGCTCCGGGCAGGGCCGTTCCGGAGGCCCCATGCGCATCCTGCTGATCAACCCCTCCTATCCGTTCGAAGAGTTTCCGCGTCTGCTCGTGACGCTGCCGTACATCGCGTCGGCCTTGCGCGCCGAGGGCCACGAGGTCGAGATCCTCGACCTGCTGCTCTCGCGCACCACGCCCGACAAGATCGAGCGCCGCATGCAGCGCTTCCGGCCGCAGCTGGTCGGGATCACCTCGGTGACTCTCAACCATCACATCGCCAACTCGATCGGCGAGGTCGTGCGCAAGTGTGACGGGAACGTGCGGATCGCGATGGGCGGCCCGCACGTGTCGTTCGAGATCGAGGGCTCGTTCCGGGATCTGCCGGCGCTCGATTACATCGGGATCGGCGAGGGCGAGCACACGATGGTCGAGCTCGCGCGCTCGCTCGAAGGAAGACTTGACGTGCGCGACGTGCGCGGACTCGCGCTGCGCCACGACGGCGCCATCGTGCGCACGGCGCCGCGCCCGCTCGAGGACGATCTCGATCGCCTGCCGGTTCCGGCGCGCGAGCTGGTGCCGCTCGCGCGCTATCTCGCCTTCGACAGCCACGCGAGCGTGGTCACGTCGCGCGGCTGCCCCTACGAGTGCGTCTTCTGCTCGGCGCCGGCGTGGACGGGACGCAGCGTGCGCTACCGCACGCCGTCGTTGTGCGTCGACGAGATCGAAGCCCTGGCCGCCTACGGCTTCACCGAGATCACGATCGAGGACGATCTCTTCACGCTCTACCGCAAGCACTTCATGGCCGTCTGCGACGAGCTCGTGCGCCGCGACACCGGCATCCGCTGGAACGCCTTCTCGCGCGTCGACACGATCTCGCCCGAGATCGTCGAGACGATGGCGCGCGCGGGCTGCCAGGCCATCTGCTTCGGCGTCGAGAGCGGCAGCCAGGAAGTGCTCGACCTGGTGAAGAAGCGCTCGAACCTCGACAAGGTGAAGGAAGCCATGCGCATGACGCAGGACGTCGGCATCAGCGCGCTGGCCTCGTTCATCATCGGCCTGCCGGGCGAGACCGAGGAGACGCTGCGCAAGACCGTCGAGTTCGCGAACGAGCTGCACCAGGAGTTCGGCTCGCTCTACGGCTTCCACATCCTGGCGCCCTTCCCCGGGACCGAAGTGCGCGACAAGGCGAAGGACTACGGCCTCGAGATCCTCACCGACGACTGGACGAAATACGACGCCAACCACGTGGTGACGCGCACGCCGGGCGCCGACAGCGCCGTGATCCAGAGCGTGGCCGACGAGTACGACGAGACCATGGAGCGCTACATGCGCTACCAGGATTACCTGTTCGCGCAGAACAAGCTCGAGGGCTACGAGCGCAAGATGTATCTGCGCCGGCGCCGGCAGTCGCTGCTCTGGCAGCTGCTGCTGAACGACACGATCGAGGGGCTGCCGGCGTTCCAGGGCGACGCTCCGCGCGAGCTCGAGCGGGCGGTCGCGGCCGCGACGGGGGTCGCTGCCGACGTGGCCAGCGAGGAGATGTCGCGCGTGCTCGCGCTCGGAGCGCTGGTCGGGGAGAAGACGTCCGCGGGCGTGCGCTACGCCTGGTCGGAGTGACGCCGGCGCCCGCGCGCGGGTAACCTTCAGCGCGAGAAGCCATGCCTCCCGAAGAACGAAAGAGCGCCGTCGCGCTCGGCGTCCAGCTGCCTGGCGTCTCCGACGAGGAGCACGCCTCGTCGCTCGCGGAGCTCGCGCGGCTGGGCAAGACGCTCGGCGTCGACGTGGTGGCGCGCGTGACGCAGCGCCGCGCGAAGCTCGACAAGGCGAGCGTCGTCGGAGCCGGCAAGCTCGAGGAGCTCGCGGCGCTGACGGGCGGGAGCGGCGAGATCCCGATGGGGCCGCCCGGGCGCCGCGGCAAGGCCGAAGCGGAACCGGAAGAGCCGGAAGACGAGACCGAGGACGCCGAAGCCGAGGCGGCTGACGCGGAGCCGACCGCCGCGGCGCCGCCCCCGGCCGAGGCGAGCGCCGCGCCCCCCGCCGCGCGCGCGAGCGTCGTGCTCGTCGATCACGATCTCTCGCCCTCGCAGGCGCGCAATCTCGAGCGCGCCACCTCGGCCGAGGTGCTCGACCGCTCGGCCGTGATCCTCGCAATCTTCCAGCGCCACGCGCGCAGCCGCGAAGCGCGGCTCCAGGTCGAGATCGCGCGGCTCAGCTACTGGGCGCCGCGCGTGCGCGAGCAGAGCGGCGGGAAGGACCGCCAGGGCGGCGGCATCGGCGGCCGCGGCGCCGGCGAGTCGCACCTCGAGCTCGACCGGCGCAAGGTGCGCGACCGCATCGCCGAGCTGCGCGCCGAGATCAAGGCCATCGAGCACGAGGCGGGCGTGCGCCGTCAGCGCCGCGAGGAGCAGAACAAGGTCGCGCTGGTCGGCTACACCAACGCCGGAAAGTCCTCGCTGATGCGCGCGCTCACCGGCAGCGGCGTGATGGTGGCCGACCGGCTGTTTGCGACGCTCGACACCACCGTGCGCGCGCTCCAGCCCGAGACCAGGCCGCGCGTGCTGGTCTCCGACACGGTGGGCTTCATCAAGAAGCTGCCGCACGAGCTGGTGGCCTCGTTCCGCTCGACGCTCGACGAGGCGCGCGACGCGGAGCTGCTGCTGCACGTGGTCGATGCCGTCGGATCCCGCCTTTCCGGCGCAGATCGAGGTCACGCGGGAGGTGCTCGACGACATCGGCGCGCAGGGACCGCGCCTGCTGCTGCTCAACAAGATCGATCGCGTCGACGCCGCGCGCCGCGAAGCGCTGCGCGCCGAGCACCCCGACGCGATGCTGCTCTCGGCCAGGGATCCGGAGGACGTGGTGCGCCTGCACGGGCGCATCCGGGACTTCTTCGAGCGCGACATGGTCGAGGCCGAGCTGAGGGTTCCGTATGCGCAGCAGAAGCTCGTCGCGGAGATCCACGCGAGCTGCCGCGTGCTCTCCGAAACGCACGACGAGCGCGGGACGAAGCTGCGCCTGCGCGCGCGGCCGGAGCTGCTCGCGCGCTGGAAGGCGGCGGTCTGACTTCCGGGGCCGGCTCGGACGCGGTGCCCGCCGCTGCGCACGCGGCCTGCCCGCACCGGCCTCCCTGCCCCGGCTGCCCGCGCTGGGGCGAGCCCGGCATCGATCCCGGCGTCGCGAGCCGGCTGGCCGAGCTCGCGCACGAGGCCGGCCTCGCGCAGCCGCGGGTGATCTCGGGCGCGCGCCTGGGCTACCGGCATCGGGCGCGCTTGTCGGTGCGCGGCCGCGCGAATTCGCCAAAGCTCGGCATCTTCCAGGAGGGCTCGCACCGGATCGTCGACATTCCACGGTGTCGAGTGCAGCATCCGGTCATCAACCGCGTGGCGTTGGCGGTGCGGCGCGCGCTGCGGGAGACCGCCACCCAGCCTTACGCCGAGCGCCCCCACCGCGGCGCGCTGCGCAGCCTGCAGGTCGTCGTCGAGCGCGCGAGCCAACGCGCCCAGGTCGTGCTGGTGGGCAACGCGAGCGAGCCCGCGCCGCTCGAACCGCTCGCGCGCGCGCTCGAGAAGCTCGTCGCGAACGATCTCCATAGCCTGTGGTGGAACGGGAACCCCGAGCGCACGAACGTGATTCTGGGGCCGCACTGGCAGCGCTTCTCCGGGCCCGAGGCCGTGTGCGAGCGCATCGGCGGCGTCGACGTCTTCTTTCCGCCGGGCTGCTTCGGACAGAACCACCTCGAGCTCGCCGACGTGCTGATCGCGCAGATCCACGCCTGGGTCGGCGACGACCGCCGCGTGCTCGAGCTCTACGCCGGCTGCGGCCCGATCGGGCTGCCGCTGCTCGCGCGCAGCCGCGAGGTCGCGTTCAACGAGGTCTCGCCCGCGGGCCTGCACGGCCTCGCGCTCGGTCTCGCCGCACGCCCCGAGGCCGAACGCGCCCGAGCGCGCGTGATCCGCGGCGAAGCCGGCGCGGCGACACCGGCGCTCGGCGAAGTCGACACCGTGATCGCGGATCCGCCGCGCCAGGGTCTCGACGCAGCCCTACTCGAAGCGCTGATCGCGCAGCCCCCCGAGCAGCTGATCTACGCGAGCTGCGACGCCACGACCTTCCTCGCGCAGGCGCGCGCCCTCACGCAGCGCGGCCCGCTGCGCCTGCGCGAGCTGCTCGCCTTCGACCTCTTCCCGCAGACGCGCCACGTCGAGACGCTCGCGCTGTTCACGAGTTAGCCCCGATCCGCCATGCGAGGCGCGAGCGGGGGATCTCGCGCTCGAAGAACACGAGCTCCGTTTTGCGCCCACCGGCCGCCGCGCAGGCGCCCGTCCGCTAGGCGCGGCGACGTGTCCAGCGCAGGTGCGCGACCGCAACCAGACCCATCAAGCCCGCCACGGCGCCCAGGCCAACGGGACCGAGCGACGGCACCGGCGGCGGCACGAACATGCCCGGGAACGAGTTCGGGTCGACCGGATTGAAGCCCGCTGCGACCTCCACGCCATCATTGAAGCCGTCGCCGTCCGTGTCTGCCAGCGCCGGGTTGCTGCCGGTGTGCTGGGGGTCCAGGTACACGCCGGTGTTGGTCTCCACGCCGTCGAGCAGGAGGTCCTCGTCGCGGTCGAGCGCCATGCGCTGGCCCGACCCGGGCGGGGTGCACGTGAAGGTGACGGGGTTGCCGTCGATCAGCGCCTTGTTGCGCAGCGCCGTGTCGCTGATGGCGGCGCCGCCGTTATCGGGCTTGAAGAGCAACGTGACGGGGTCGAAGAGATAGCCGCGCTCGACGCCGCTCTCCACCACCTTGGCGACGAGGTCGCACTCCTTGACGAGCCCCCCCAGAAGCTTGGAGGTGAAGCTCGTCTGGGCCCGCGTCTCGAGCGTGTCGACGCGCGGCCCCTCCACGACGGAGCTCGCGCTCGTGAAGGTGACCTGCTGGCCGACGACGGGCGCCAGGTCCGAATCGAAGACCATCGTGAAGGCCTCGACATCGATCTGCTGCTGGGGAGTCAGACTGAAGAGCGCCGCGCTGTGGAAGCGGAAGCCTGTGTCGACCGAGCCGTCGTGCAGGAAGCCGAAGCCGCGAATCTGGTTGCCCTGGCTCGTGAACGGTCCGTCGAAGGTCCCGGGATTCGCAATTCCGAACATGCCGACCTTCTGGTACTGGTTGCGCAGGTGCGGGACCTTCATGTGCTGGGTCTCGCCCTCGAAGGTGGTCTGTCCGTCGCTGCCAAAGAACCCGTTGGCGGGGCTCAACACGTGGCAGCCGTTGCAGCTGGTGACGATGTCGGTGACGATGCTCGAAAAGACTGTCGCGCCGTTCGTCTCACTGCCGGCTCGCAGCGTGTTGCTGAGCTGCCGCATCGGGTTGGGCGGGTAGGCGAGCGCCATCGCAAACTTGCGGAACTTCGTCATGTCGGCCGCCGGGAGCTGGCCCGCGTGCCCCACCAGCCCGTCGAAGGCCACGTTGAAGGCCTCGAAGGCGAGGGTCGAGTCCGTTTCGTCGAGCGGGCTGCCGTTGCTCTGGCGGTCCCCGCGCCAATGCTCGGGGCCCTGGAACACCAGGCCGCGCAGGCTCTGCGTCGTCATCGGCCCCTTCATCGGATGGAAGACGTGCGGAAGGTTGTCGGCCGGGGGAGGCCCGACGGGAACCAGCGGGTTGAAGGGGTTGCCGTTCGCGACCTGGTTGTCATCGGGGTTGCCGAGGTCCCAGGCGAGGTCGTCCATGTCGCCGAAGATGTGGCAGCTCGAGCAGGAGGCCTCGCCGTTGCTGCTGGTGAGCTGGGCGTCGTAGAGGAAGGGCCGCCCGGCGATGACGTCCGCCGGCTCGGGCGTGTGCATGGCGATCTTCTGCACCTCGAGCTTCGTCGCAGGGTCCACTACGGCGATGGAGTCGTCGAAGCGCGTGAGCACGTAGAGACGGCTCCCGCGCACGACCAGACCCGCCGGCCCGCCGCCGGAGAGATTGATCTGGGTGCTCGCGTCCGGCGTGAACGTGTTGGCCTCGATCTGGGCCGTATTGAAGACGCCGATCTTCTGGGAGCCGAAGGCCGCGACGTAGAGCGTGGTGCCGTCGATCGCCATGGCGTTCGGCGTCGCAAGACTCTTCGCTTTGTCGGCGGCCGAGGCTTTGAGGATCGAGTAATTGAGGTGCTTGTTCAGGTGTCGCACGTTCACGTTGCTGCCATCGAGCACCGTGATGCGCGACTGTGCCAGGTTGCCCTGCACCGTGGGCGGCTCGCCCACCGGCTTGACGGCGCTGGCGACGATGCCGGGACCCTCGAAGCGCGTCTGGTTCTTGGCGTCGGTGTTCGAGACGTAGATCCTCCCGTTGCTCGGGTTCACGACCATGTTGAACAGGGTCGTGCCGACGCCCGCCCAGCAGCCCGCGCCGTTGACGCAGGTGGCGAGCGGGTTGACTGCGACGGGGGTCGCCGCGGTCGCGTTGATCTCGAAGACGTCGCGGTCCGGCAGGCTGAAGCGCACGCTCGCGTCCCAATTGCGGCCGAGCTCGTCGAGCCAGTGGTTCGACGTGGCGCCGTTGCGGTTGAACTGGACGATCAGACCCGTCTCGGGCCGCGTCTTGCTGTCCGGGGCCTGGTTCTTGTGCGGGAGCGGGATGCCTCCGGCGCCCGGCTCGCCCGCCGTGTTGGTGCACGGGGGCTGCACGACGCCGTTGGTGATGTTGGTGGCGCTCGTGTTGCAGACGAGCCCCTCGCTGAGCGTCGTGGTCCGGTTGCCCGAGTGGAAGACGGCGGCGTAGACGGAGGTGCCGGCGGCGTTGGTGGCGAGGGCGCGCGGCTTGTCGCCGAACAGACCGATCACGGTGAGAGGGTCGCCGCCGAGCCCGGTCCCCAGGCTCGTCGCGTCGAAGACCCACACGTCGGCGCGGCCAACGCCTGCCGACGCGAACTGGCCCTCCGGGTCGGTGTGGCCCGTGCCGCGGGTGTGGTTCTGGCCGCGGTGGACGGCCGTGATGAAGCCGCGCTTGAAGAAGCCCGAGCCGTCCGTCGGGCCGGCGAAGACCACATCCTGGGGCTCGTCGCCCACGAGGAGGGTGCGCTCGACGTGCGGCGCCGGCGTGAGCTTCACGATGCTGACGCTGTCCGACAGCTGGTTCACCACCCAGACCTCGTCGTTGGTGCGGGCGGCCACCGCCACCGGCTCGATGCCGACCTGAACCGAGCCGGTGTGGGTAAGGGCGCCGGCTCCGTCGATGCTGAAGATCTCGAGGTGGTTGTCCGGCGTGTCGACAGCAAACAGTTTTGTCTGATCTGGCGACATCGCCAACGGTCGCACCGGGCCGCTCTCGAAGAGCAGATAGGAGGGGGCAACGGCGCCCGACGGCGTGGCGAGGAGGCTTCCTGCAGCGAGGAGCGCGGTGAGGCCGAAGCGGCGCATGGCCAGTACCCCCAAGTCAGCATGGTCCCGGATCAGTCCGGAAGGTCCCTATGGGCGGGTATCTTACGCTGAATTGGGGGGCCTGCCGTGAACTTCCTCGGCTACCGGGTCCCCGCTGCGCGTTCTCGAGGGCAAAGCCGGGACGCTCCACGTGCGCACCGGCGAGGTCCTGAAGGCGCCCGGCGGCGAGCCGCGCCATTGGGTGCCCCCCGCGCCTGGCACGCCGCCGCCTGCGGCGGCGCAGCAGTCTCTAGCGCGGAGCCCGCGATGTGGAGCGCGATCGGGAATCGCTAGCATGGGCGCGCCGCACGCGCGCTGCCTTCCCGAGCCGGTTGACGAAGCGGCTGCTCCGGACGTTGGATCCCATCGAGATGTCGATTCGCGCAATCGGTACCACGCTGATCATCTCGCTGTGGATACCCGCCTCGCTCCTGCTCGTCGCAACGGCGTTCGAGTATTCCGGCGCGAGCCGCGAGATTGCGCGGCGTTGGCTCGATGAGCATGAGAAGGCGCCGGAGCTTCCCTACACCGACTACTTCGGACGCCGTCTCGACCACGATCCCTATGACGCCTTCAAAATCGAATATCTCCACCCCTTCTACCTGTTTTCGTTGCCTTGGGCCAAGGCTGACAGGCGCGCAGCCAACAATGAGTTCGTGAGCGTCGACGACAGCGGATTCCGGAACAATCCGAATCTGAGCGTCGGCGGCAAGCGAGGGGTGCTGCTCGGCGGCTCGGCTGCCTTCAGCTACGGCGCTTCATCGGATGCCGAGACCATCGGCTCGTTGTTGTCCAGAGATTCAGGCATCGGATTCATCAACAGGAATGCGCCGTCCTGGAATTCGCACCAGGAGCTGGTCGCCCTGGCGAAGTATCAGGGCAGCTACCAGGTCAGCGTTTCCTACTCCCTGGCAAACGACATCGCGAGATATTGCCAATTGTCGAACGCCGAAGACTACGTCCTGGGAGAGCCCGAGTCGTTCGCGATATTGCGATCCTACTTCAAGGACATTCGGGGCGTTCCCCTGAAGGGATATTGGAGTTTCCTTACCTACAAGCGGCTATTCGCGAAGCTCGAAGCTGCCTTCCCGGACACAACGAGAACGGCGACTCTTGCCTACAAGCTGTTACACCCGAAGCATGGCGACAGCGTCAAGAAGTCCGGTCGCTTCTACTGTTCCACGCAAAGCCTCAAACCCCTCGTCGACTCATTTCTCGAGAATGAGACGACGATGCGTCAGCTCTCCACTGCGCGCGGCGCAATCCATGTCCTGGTGATCCAGCCCTCCTATGGACTGCACGCAACGTCCGAA
The DNA here is from genome assembly GCA_963785985.1 of uncultured delta proteobacterium. Classification (GTDB taxonomy): domain Bacteria; phylum Myxococcota_A; class UBA9160; order UBA9160; family SMWR01; genus DATBRV01. The sequence continues at coordinate 821,122 of CAWAXD010000012.1, forward strand.
GCCTCGCTCAGATCACAAACGCAGGAGCAATACGATTTCCGGCGAGCCGTCATTGCCGAGGTACTGCAGAGCGACTTCTGCAAGCAGTTTTGCTTCGATCTCTCTGCCATCTTCGACAAATTCGGTGGAGCCACCCACATCGACGAAAACGTCGGCACGCACTATCGACCGCGCATGTTCATCAACGACGTTCACACCACCGATCAAGGGAACGAGGTCATTGCGCGAGAAGTGGCGCGCCTGCTCGCGGGTCTACCCATCCCATGACCCGCCGCCATCAGCCTGCGAGCCCGCGCTCGAGCAGCGCTCGAGCCGAGCGGGCGCCGTCGATCGCGGCGCTCATGATGCCGCCGGCGTGGCCCGAGCCTTCGCCGACGGGGAATAGATTGGAAAAGCCGCTCGCGCGGCGGCTCTGCTCGTCGCGGGGCAGCCGCACGGGGCCGGAGCTGCGCGTCTCGATGCCGACGAGCAGGCCGGCTTCGGAGGCGAAGCCAGGGATCTCGCGATCGAAGCGGGTGAGCGCGTGGCGCACGGCATCGCGGACTGCCGCCGGGAGCAGGCGATCGAGGCGGCCCGGGCGCACGCCGAAGCGGTAGCTGGTGGCGCCGGGGGAGCGGGTCTCGCGGCCCGCGAGGAAATCCGGCGCGCGCTGTGCAGGCGCCGTGTAATCGCCGCCGCCCGCCGCGAAGGCCGCGCGCTCGAGCATCTGCTGGAACTCGACGCCAGCCCAGGTTCCCGGGCCCAGCTCGCGCGGCCCGAGGGTCACCACCAGCGCGGCGTTCGCCCAGCCCGAGGAGTGGCGCGAGTTGCTCATGCCGTTCGTGCACAGGAGGCCAGGCTGATTCACGCTGGCGACGATCTGGCCGCCCGGGCACATGCAGAAGCTGTGCGCCGCCGCGGCGGCATCGCTCGCGCGACACGCGAGGGCGTAATAGGCGGGAGGCAGGAGTCCTTTCGCCACTTCCTTCCCGTAGCGCCCTGCGTCGATCAGCTCCTGCGGGTGCTCGATGCGCACGCCGAGCTGAAAGGGCTTTGCCTCGAGCGCGACGCCATCTCGCTCGAGCGCGTGCCAGGTATCGCGCGCGCTGTGGCCCGGGGCGAGCAGCACGGCGTCGCAGCCGAGCTCGCCGCGGCTGGTCGCGAGCGCGCGGATCCGGCGCGGGGGGCCCGCGTCGGCAACCAGCGCCTCGAGTCTCGTGTGGAACGCGAAGCTCACGCCCTGCGCTTCCATGCGCTCGCGCAGCCGGGGCAGGATCCTGTGCAGGCGATCGGTGCCGACGTGCGCGCGCGCGTCGTAGAGCACCTCGGGCGGAGCGCCGCAGGCGACGAGCTCCTCGAGCAGCGGAACCTCGAGCGGGTGCTCGACCCGGGTGTAGAGCTTGCCGTCCGAGTAGGTCCCGGCGCCGCCTTCACCGAACAGCAGATTGGCCTCGGGATCGGGCACGCGCCGATTGCCGAAGGCCGCGACAGCGCGCCCGCGCTCGCGCAGCCCTGGCCCGCGGTCGAGCAGCGTGACGCGCGCGCCGTTGCGAGCGAGCACGAGCGCCGCAAACAGACCCGCCGGCCCGGCGCCCACCACGGCGACGTGCGCGCCGCGCGCGCTCGCATCCACAGCCGCGACTTCGATCGCGCCGCGCGGCGGCGCCGGCACCACGCGCCCCGCACGCATCGCGCGCGCGAGCGCGGCCGGCGGCGGACCCGCCGCGAGCACGAGATCCGCGTGCACGACGAAGCGCAGCTGACGCACGCCGCCGCGGCGGCGCGCGTCGAGCGCCTTGCGCGCGATCCGGAAGCCGCGCAGCTGCTCGGGTGCGACCCCGGCCGCAGCGAGCGCGCGCTCGCGCAGCAGCGTCTCGGGCTCTTCGAGTCCGAGCTCGAGACCGAGCACGCGGTAGCTCTGCGTCGCCTCGCTCACGCCCGCGCCTGCCTCACGCGGCGCCCGGCACGACGCCGGTGAAGACCTCGACGCGCAGGCCGCCGTTGCGCCAGCTCCCGCGCGACGCGAGAGCGAGCTCACTCGCGCGCACCAGCCGCGAGTCGCTGCACAGCAGCGCCACGTGCCAGCCGGCGCAGCGCTGCCGCAGCACGGCGCCGAAGCGCGCATACAGATCGCGCAGGTCGCCGCCGCCGCGCAGGCGCACGCCGTACGGCGGATTGCTCACGATCCAGCCCGTGCCAGCCGGCGGCTCGAAATCCGAGATCGCGCGACACGCGAGCTCGACGTCGTTCGCGACGCCTGCCGCCGCTGCGTTGGCGCGCGCGGTGTCGATCGCGCCGGCGTCGCGATCACTGGCGTGGATCGCGGGCCCGCTCCCGAGCGCTGCCGCCTCCGCTTCGCCCTGCACCTGCGACCACCGCGCGGCGTCGAAGCCCGGCCACTCCATGAACGCGAAGCCACGTCCGCGCCCCGGAGCGAGCTTGCGCGCCAGCAGCGCGGCTTCGATCGCGATGGTTCCCGAGCCGCAGAACGGATCGGCGAGCGGCGATCTGGCGTCCCACCCCGACGCGAGCAGGAGCGCCGCCGCGAGCGTCTCGCGCAGCGGCGCCTTGCCCGCCTGCTTGCGCCAGCCGCGCTGGTGCAGGAGCGCGCCGGAAGCGTCGATGCTCACCACGCAACGATCGTGCACGAGCCGCACGAGCACGAGCGGCACGCTCGTTCGAGCTTCGCTCCCCTGTGGACGGCGTGGTTGAACTTCGCTCGGCGGCGCCTCGCTGCGAGGCCGCTTTGCGGCCTTGCGTTCACTCGCGTCGAGGTCATCGGGCGTGCCGGACGCGGGCTCCACGCCGAGGCGGTCGCCGATCGCCAGACGCACGCGCTCGGCCACCGCGCCGGTGTGCCGGAGCCGCGAGTGGCTGCACGAGACCGTGATGCGAACGCCGGCCCCGGGACGCAGGCAGCTCTCGAAGTCGAGCCGCGCACTGCGCCGACGCAGCTGCTCGAAATCGCGCGCGTGGAACTCGCCCAGTCGCACGAGCACCCGCGTCGCGGTGCGCAGCATCAGGTTCGCGGCGTAGAGAACGTGAAGATCGCCCCGGAACGCCACACCCCCCGGCTCGGCCCGGACCTCGCCAGCGCCGAGCGCGCGCAGCTCGGCCTCGGTGAAGGGCTCGAGCCCGGGCGCGCAGACGGCGAAGAGTTCGTGCTTCATGGCTGGCTGGCAGGCCCGCGGATCGGGCCGGCTGGAGTGTGCCGCGTATGACCCGCTCGCGCTTGATCGCCGCGCTGCGGATCGCTACCCACACCTCGGGAGGACTCCGGTCTTGCGCGACACCCTGGCCCTGGTGCTCGCCGGCGGCGAGGGCCGGCGGCTGCACCCCCTCACGCGCGAGCGCAGCAAGCCGGCAGTCTATTTCGGGGGACGCTATCGGCTGATCGATTTCGTGCTCTCGAACCTCGTGAACAGCCGCTTCACGCAGATCAAGGTCCTGACACAGTATCGTGCGACCTCGCTCGTGCGCCACATCACGCGCTCCTGGTCGCTCGCCTCGACGCTGCTGGACCAGTACATCGAGCCGGTGCCGGCGGCGATGAACCTCGGGCCCACCTGGTTCCGCGGCACCGCCGACGCCATCTGGCAGAACATCGACGTGCTGCGCGACGAGAAGCCGCGCGACGTGGCCGTATTCGGCTCCGACCACGTCTACAAGATGGACGTCGAGCGGATGCTCGAGCTGCACCGCGGCAAGGGCGGCGACCTCACGGTGGCGACCGTCGCGATGCCACGCGCCGAGGCCAGCGCCTTCGGCTGCGTCGAGGTGGACGCCGAGGGCTGGGTGATCGGCTTCGTCGAGAAGCCCGCGAACCCGCCGCCGATCCCGGGCCAGCCCGATCATTCGCTGGTCTCGATGGGCAACTACATCTTCCGCACCGGCGCGCTGCTCGAGGAGCTGCGCCGCAACGCCTCCGCCGAGTCGACGACTCACGACTTCGGCAAGGACATCCTCACGACGGCGCACGCGCGCATGCGCGTCGCCGCCTACGATTTCGCGACGCAGCTGTGTCCCGGCGAGAGCGAGAACTCGCGGGGCTACTGGCGCGACGTGGGAACGCTCGACGCCTACTTCGAGGCGAGCATGGATCTCGTCTCCGTCGAGCCACGCCTCAACCTCTACAACGCGGGCTGGCCGATCCGCGGCATCTCTCCGCTCGCCGGTCCCGCGAAGTTCGTGTTCTCCGACGAGAAGAGCGGGCGCGTCGGCACGGCGCGCGATTCGATCGTCGGCGCGGGCACGATCATCTCGGGCGGCCAGATCGAGCAGACCGTGTGCTTCAGCGACGTGCGCGTGAACAGCTACAGCCGCATCTCGCGCTGCGTGCTGTTCCCGGGCGTCGACGTCGGGCGCAATGCGCGTCTCACGCGCTGCATCGTCGACAAGGGCGTGCGCATCCCCGCCGGCGAGGTGATCGGCGAGGATCCCGAGCGCGACCGCGAGCGCTTCACGGTGAGCCCCAGCGGCGTCGTCGCCGTATCGCGCGCGGATTTCGGCCAGCGCGACGAGTTCGACGTCTAGATGACCCTGCGCATCGGCTTCGTGGCGGCGGAGCTCTCGCCCCTCGCGCAGAGCGGGGGGCTCGGCGAAGCCGTGAGCGGGCTGGCGCGCGCGCTCGCCGCACGCGGACACGAGGTCTGCTGCACGCTGCCTGCCTACCCGAGCGTGCTCGCGCACCCGGCGTGCCCTCCCCTCCAGCCTGCGGGCAACGTGACGCTCTCGCTGCCGCATGGCGAGCTGCGCGGGCGCTTGCTGGCGGGCGCGCTCGCGCCGCGCGTCAGCTTGCGCCTGCTCGATCTGCCCGAGCTCTACGCGCGTCCGGGTCTCTACGGGGATGCGAGCGGCGACTATTGGGACAACGGTCTGCGCTTCATCGCGCTGGCGCGCGCGGCGACAGCCGATGCGGACGCGCCGCGTCCGGACGTGCTCGTTGCGCACGACTGGCATGCCGCGCTCGTGCCCTGCCTGATGCGAACGCGGGACGCGGAGCGCTGGCGCGGCGTGGGCAGCGTGCTCGTGATCCACAACAACGCACACCAGGGTCGCTTCCCGGGCTCGACCTTCGCGGCGACCGGTGTGCCGCCCGAGCAGTTCCATCCCGACGGGCTCGAGTTCTTCGGCGATCTCTCGCTGCTCAAGGCGGGGATCGTCTTCGCGGACCGGATCGTCGCCGTCTCGCCGAGCTACGCCCGGGAGCTGCTCGAGCCGGCCTTCGGCCTGGGCCTCGAGGGCGTCTACCGCCGGCGCGCGGAGAGCCTCACCGGCATCGCGAACGGGATCGACGTGCAGCGCTACGACCCGACCGCCGACGCGGCGCTCGCGGCCCCCTTCGATGCCCAGCACTCCGGCGGCAAGGTTGCCTGCCGCGCGGCCCTGCTGAACGAGCTCGGCCTCGCCGCGCCGCCGCCCGGCCGCCTGCTCGCCGCGATCGGGCGGCTCGATGCCCAGAAAGGATGGGACGTGATCGAGGAGGCGGTGCCTGCGCTGGTCGCCCACGGCGCCTCGCTGGCGCTGCTCGGCGACGGCGACCCGGCGCTCGCGCAGCGCCTGCGCGCCGCCTGCTCCCGCCACCCGAAGCGCGTGAGCCTGCACGTGGGTTGGGACGAACCGCGCGCGCGGCGCCTCTACGCCGGCGCCGACGCCGTGCTGATCCCATCGCGTTTCGAGCCCTGCGGCCTGGTGCAGCTGGTCGCCCAGCGCTACGGAGCGCTCCCGGTGGCGCACCGGGTGGGCGGACTCGCCGACACGATCGTGGATCGCGAGAGCGGCATCCTGTTCGCGCCGCTCTCGGCCGCGTCGCTCGTCTCGGCCGTCGACCGCGCGGCCGCGCTGGCAGCGGAGCGCACCCCGCGCGCGCTGCGGCGCTCGCTGATGAGTCTCGATGTCTCCTGGGCCGCGCCGGCAGCGCGCTGGGAGGCGCTGCTCGAAGACGTCGCGCGCCGCTCGCGCGCGGCGACCTGACGAGCGCACCATGCGCATGCGCGCCGGCCGGCCGCACCCGCTCGGCGCCACCTGGACGGGCGCGGGCACGCAGTTCGCGCTCTACTCGGCGGCGGCGACGCGCGTCGAGCTCTGCTTGTTCGATTTCGCGCGGGCGAGCGAGCCTACCGCGCGCGTCGATCTGCGCGCGCACACCCAGAATGTCTGGCACGCGCTGCTCCCGGACGTCCGGCCCGGGCAGCTCTATGGCTATCGCGTCCACGGTCCCTACGCGCCCGAGCGCGGCCAGCGCTGCAACCCGCACAAGCTGCTCGTCGATCCCTACACCCGCGCGATCGCGGGCGACGTCGCGTGGAGCGACGCGCTGCGCGGCGGCCGCGACGGCGAAGCCGGGCCCGATCGCGAGCCGGATCCGCGCGACAGCGCCGGCTGCATGCCGAAGTCGCTCGTCGTCGATCCGGGCTTCGATTGGGGGACGGACCTTCCGCCGCGCACGCCATGGAGTCGCACGCTGGTGTACGAGTGCTCCGTCAAGGGAATGACGGCGCGCCACCCGGGGATTCCGCCCGCGCTGCGCGGAACCTTTCTCGGCCTCGCGTCCGAGCCGGTGATCGAGCACCTGCTCGCGCTCGGCGTCACCGCGCTCGAGCTGCTGCCGGTGCAGCATCGCATCAGCGAGGAAGCGCTCGCGCGGCGCGGTCTCGGCAATTACTGGGGCTACAACACGCTCGGCTTCTTCGCCCCGGATGCGCGCTTCGCGACGGGCGACCGCGGCGAGCAGGTGCGCGAGTTCAAGGCGATGGTGAAGGCGCTGCATCGCGCGGGGATCGAGGTCCTGCTCGACGTCGTCTACAACCACACGGCCGAGGGCGACCACACGGGGCCCACGCTCGCGTTTCGCGGGATCGACAACGCCGCCTACTACCGGCTGAAGCCCGAGCGCCCGAGCGAGTATCTCGACTTCTCGGGCTGCGGCAACGCATTCAATCTTCCGCATCCGCGCGCGCTCCAGCTCGTGATGGACAGCCTGCGCTACTGGGTGTCGGAGATGCACGTCGACGGCTTCCGGTTCGATCTGGCCCCCGCGCTCGCGCGCGGCTTCGAGGCGAACGACGGAATCGGCGCGCTTCTTCGCGCTCGTCCAGCAGGACCCGGTGCTCGCCGAAGCGAAGCTCGTCGCCGAGCCGTGGGACCTGGGCGAGAACGGCTACCGGCTCGGCGGCCTTCCCGACGGCTGGGCCGAGTGGAACGGCAAATTCCGCGATTCCGCGCGCCGCTTCTGGCGCGGGGACTCCGGCCGCATCGGCAAGCTGGCGTCACGGCTCTCGGGCAGCGAGGACGTCTTCGGCCGTCGAGGCCCGCAGGCGAGCGTGAACTTCGTCACCAGCCACGACGGCTTCACGCTGCGTGATCTCGTGAGCTACGAGTCCAAGCACAACGAAGCCAACGGCGAGGAGAATCGCGACGGCACGGACGCCAACTGGAGCTCGAACGCGGGCGTCGAGGGCGCGAGCGACGACCCGGAGGTGCTGGCGCTGCGTGCGCGCATGCAGCGCAATCTGCTCGCGACGCTCGCCTTCTCCCAGGGCATCCCGATGCTCTCGCACGGCGACGAGCTGGGCCGCACGCAGCTCGGCAACAACAATGCCTTCTGCCACGACAGCCCGCTCACCTGGGTGGACTGGGAGCCCGACGCCGCGGGCCAGGCGCTGCTCACTTTCACGCGCCGGATCTTCGCGCTGCGCCGCGAGCACCCGGTCCTGCGCCGGCGGGCCTACTTCACGGGCCAGCCGCTCGCGGGCAGCCTGGCAAAGGATCTGACCTGGCTGCGCCCCGACGGCGGCGAGCTCGGCGTCGACGATTGGCGGAATCCGGTGTGCCACCAGCTCGGCATGCTGATCTCGGGAGAGGCTCACGACGAGGAAGACGGGCTCGGGCGCCGGATTGCGAGCGACACGCTGCTGCTGCTTCTCAACGCCGCCGGCCTGGACTGCTACTTTCGGCTTCCGCCGATGCCGGATCCGGGCCGCTTCGAGGTACTGCTCACCACCGCCGGCGCCGAGCTGCGCCCGGACGCCAGCGTGCTCGTGCCCGCGCGTTCGCTCGCGTTGCTCGTCTTCCGGAGCGGCGCTTGACCCGTCCGACACGTTCGAGAGTCACCGTCGACCCCGGTCTGATCGGCGATGTGGAAGCCGCGACGCGGCTCGTCGAGGGCCGCCTGCGCGAGCCGCAGCGTGTGCTCGGCCGACACCCGGGCGTGATCGGGGGCGTTCCGCGCAGCGTACTGCGCGCGCTCCAGCCCGATGCGATCGCAGCCGAAGTCCGCTTCGAGGACGGGAGCCACGCGACGCTCGCGGCGAGCGGCCTCCCGGGCTTGTTCGCAGGACCGGTTCCGGAGCTTCCCCTCGCCTATCGACTGCGCTTTCGCTTCGCCGATGGCGCGGTCTTCGAGCGCGAGGATCCCTATCGATTCGCCTCGTCGCTGGGGGAGCTCGACCTCCACCTGTTCGCCGAGGGCACGCATCACCGCCTGTGGCAGGTGCTCGGCGCACGCGCCTGCGAGCAGGAGGGTGTCGCGGGCGTGCAATTCGCGGTGTGGGCGCCGCGCGCGCAGCGCGTCTCGGTGGTCGGCGATTTCTGTGAATGGGACGGGCGTCGCCTGCCGATGCGCTGGGCGGGCGGCCCCGGCGTCTTCGAGCTGTTCGTGCCGGGCGTCGCACCCGGCGCGCTCTACAAATTCGAGATCCTCGCGCCCGATGGTCACCTGCTGCTCAAGACCGATCCGTTCGCCGCGGCCATGGAGCTCTCGCCCGCGACGGCCTCGCGCGTGTTCGAGACACGCTTCGAATGGAGCGACGCCGGCTGGCTCGCGCGGCGCAGTGACCGCGACCCCCGGCGCGAGCCGATGGCCATCTACGAGGTGCATCTCGGCTCGTGGGCGCGCGTCCCCGAGGAGGGGAACCGGGCGCTGCGCTACCGCGAGATCGCGCCGCGGCTCGCGCGGCACGCGCGCTCGCTCGGCTTCACGCACCTCGAGCTGCTGCCGATCGCGGAGCACCCCTACGATCCCTCGTGGGGCTATCAGGTGAGCGGCTACTACGCGCCCACCGCGCGCTACGGCGATCCCGACGACTTCCGCGCCTTCGTCGACATCTGCCACGCCGAGGGCCTCGGCGTGATCCTCGATTGGGTGCCGGCGCACTTTCCGCGCGACGCGTGGGGGCTCCCCCGCTTCGACGGCGCGCCGCTCTTCGAGTACGCGGATCCGCGTCTGGGCGAACACCCGGACTGGGGCACGCTCGTCTTCGATTTCGGACGCCCCGAGGTCCGGAATTTCCTGATCGCAAACGCGCTCTACTGGCTCTGCGAGTTCCACATCGATGGCCTGCGCGTCGATGCGGTGGCCTCGATGCTGCATCGCGACTACAGCCGGCGGCCGGGCGAGTGGCTGCCGAATCTGCATGGGGGACGCGAGAACCTCGAGGCCGTCGAGTTCGTGAAGAGCCTCAACGCGGCCGTGGCTCACGAGCATCCCGGCTGCTTCACGGTCGCCGAGGAATCGACCGCGTGGGCGGGCGTGACGCGCGCCGTCGCGGACGGCGGTCTCGGCTTCACCTTCAAGTGGAACATGGGCTGGATGCACGACACGCTGCGTTACTTCTCGCGCAACCCGATCCACCGCCGCTTTCACCAGGACGAGCTCACCTTCGCGCAGTTCTACGAGCACAGCGAGCGCTTCATCATGCCGCTCTCGCACGACGAGGTCGTTCACGGCAAGCGCTCGCTGCTCGAAAAAATGCCGGGCGATCCCTGGCAGAAGTTCGCGAATCTGCGCCTGCTGCTCACCTACCAGTGGACGCGGCCAGGCAAGAAGCTGCTCTTCATGGGCAGCGAGCTCGCGCCCCCCGGCGAATGGAACTTCGAACAGAGCCTCGACTGGCATCTGGCGGAAGATCCGCCGCGCAGGGGCGTCGCGCGCCTGCTCGAAACGCTCGGCCGCCTGTATCGCGAGCACCCGTGCCTCTGGCGGGTCGATCCCGATCCGGACGGCTTCGTCTGGATCGACTGCCACGACCGTCTGCAATCCATCGTGTCGTATCTTCGGCGCGACGGCGCGGACGAGCTGCTCGTGGCGTTGAACGCCACGCCCACACCGCACCCCGATTATCGGATCGGTGCGCCGGCGGCGCGCGCCTGGCGCCTGTGCTTTTCGAGCGACGCGCACGCCTTCGGAGGCAGCGGCTTTGCCGTGAGCGAGCGCGCGGTCGTCGAAGCCGTCCCGCTTCACGGCCTCGCGCAGTCGATCCGACTCGCGCTCCCGCCGCTGGCCGCCCTCGTCTACGAGCGCGAGCGCTCGTGACGCGACGCCCCGAGCTGCGCGCACTCGCCCGGCGCGCGGGCATCATCCCAGCCTACGTCTCGCTCGTGGATCGCCGCCCGCGCCTGACGAGCGACGCCACGCGCGAGGCGCTGCTCGCAGCCATGTCGCTCGATGCTTCGAGCGAGCGGTCCGCCGCCGCCGCGCGCCGCGCGCTCGACGAGCGCCTGCGATGCCTGCCGCGGCCCGAGGAGCTCGCCGGCCCGGCGCCTCGCTGCACGCCGGTCTCGAGCAGGCTCGCGCGCGGTCGCGGCTTCGGGATCTGGACCAACCTCTACACGCTGCGCAGCGCGCGCAACTTCGGCGCCGGCGATCTCTCCGATCTCGCGCGTCTCGCGCAGATCGCCGGGCGCGAGGGCGCGGATTTCATCGGCATCTCGCCGCTCCACGCGCTCTGGAACCGCGGCCCGCACGTTTCCCCCTACTCGCCCATCAGCCGGCTCTACCGCAGCGAGCTCTACCTCGACGTGCTGCGCGTACCCGAGCTCGCGAGCTGCGCGCAGGCTCGCGCGCGGCTCGCGCAGCCGGGATTCGAGCGCGAGCTCGCGCAGCTGCGCGCTTCGCCGCGCGTCGAGTACGCGCGCGTCGCCGCGGCGAAGCGCGAGATCCTGCGCGCGCTCTACGACGGCTTCGTGGCGCGGCCGACGGGCGCACGCGCAAGGGCCTACCAGAGGTATCGCGAGCGCGAGGGCCAGGCCCTCGACGATTTTGCGACGTTCCTCGCGCTCGGCGAGCAACGCGCCGCGCAGGGCGAGCGGGGCCTCGACTGGCACTTCTGGCCGCGCGCGCTGCGCGATCCGCGCTCGCACGCCGTCGCCGCCTTTCGACGCGAGCACGCGCGCGAGATCGATTTCCATCGCTTCGTGCAATTCGAGCTCGATCGCCAGCTGGGCGCCGCCGCGGCCGCCGCAGAGCGCGCCGGCATGGCGATCGGCCTCTATCCCGATCTCGCGCTCGGGAGCGCCGGCAGCGGCGCCGAGACCTGGGCCTGCCCGGAGCTGTTCGCGCAAGGCGCGAGCCTCGGCGCTCCGCCCGACGCCTTCGGCCCGCAGGGCCAGAACTGGGCGATCCCGCCGCTCGATCCGCTGCGCCTGCGCGAGCAGGGGTTTGCCTTCTTCCGGCAGCTGCTGCGCGCCGCCTTCGCCCACGCCGGCGCGCTGCGCATCGATCACGTGCTCGGCATGTTCCGGCTCTACTGGATCCCGCGCGGGCGGCCGGCCTCGGAGGGCGCCTACGTGCGCCAGCCCGCCCGCGACCTTCTCGCGATCCTCGCGCAGGAGAGCGCGCGGCAGGGCGCGCTGGTGGTGGGCGAGGATCTCGGCACAGTGCCGCCGGGCACGCAGGCGAGGCTCGCAAGCCACGGGATCCTCTCGTCGCGGGTGCTCTACTTCGAGCGCGCCGGGGGCGGCTTTCGCCCGGCGCGCGCCTGGTCGCGCCGCGCGCTCGCGACCGCGAACACGCACGATCTGGTGCCGCTCGCCGGCTTCGCCGCCGGCCGCGATCTGCTGCTGCGGCGCCGCGCGGGCGCGATTCCGAGCGCGAGCGCGCTGCGGGCGGCGCTCGCCGAACGCGCGGCGAGCGCGCAGGCCCTCGTGCGACGGCTCTCCGCCGACGGGCTGCTGCCCGGCGCGCCGCCAGACGCGGCTGCGCTCGCCGTGGCCGTTGCGGGCTTTCTCGCGCGCACCCCCTGCCCGCTCGTCGCGCTCTCGCTCGATGACGCCGTCGGGGAAACCGAGCCCGTGAACCTTCCCGGTGTCGGACCGCGGGCGCACGCGAGCTGGACCCGGCGCATGTCCGTCTCGCTCGAGAAGCTGCCGGCCCACCCGGGCCTGAAGGCGTGCTGCGCGGCCCTGCGCCAGCGGCGCAGCCGGAGCCCCCGGCGCGGCCCGCGTTGAACTGCAGGCGCGGGCGGGGCAGAATCCCGCGCTTCCTCCTGGGGGTCTCATGCTCGCGCCGCACGTCGCCTACTTTTCGATGGAGATCGCCCTCGAAGCGGCGATCCCGACCTATGCGGGCGGTCTGGGCGTGCTGGCCGGCGACACGATCCGCTCCGCCGCCGATCTGGGGCTCTCGGTCGTCGCCGTGAGCCTCGTGCACCGCCACGGCTACTTCCATCAGCAGCTCGACGCGAGCGGCAGCCAGACCGAGCGAGACGCGAGCTGGAAGGTCGAAGCGGCGCTCGAGCCACTCGCGGCCCGCGTCGAGGTCGAGATCGAGGGGCGGGGCGTGGCGCTGCGCGCGTGGCGCTACCGCGTTCTCGGCGTCTGCGGCGCCGAGGTGCCCGTCTATCTGCTCGATGCCGATCTTCCGGAGAACGCGCCCGGCGACCGTGCGCTCACGAACCATCTCTACGGCGGCGATTCACGCTATCGGCTCTGCCAGGAGACGCTGCTCGGAATCGGCGGCGTGCGCATGCTGCGCGCGCTCGGACACCACCGCATCGATCGCTTCCATCTGAACGAGGGGCACGCGGCGCTCGCGGTGCTCGAGCTGCTCGCGGAGGAGTCCCGGCGAGGCCATGGGGACGACAGCGAGCGCGCGCTCGCCGCCGTGCGCCAGCACTGCGTCTTCACCACGCATACGCCCGTGCCCGCGGGCCACGATCGCTTTCCGAACGAGCTCGTCGCGTCGGTGGTCGGCGAGGCGGCGCAGCGCAGGCTCGAGACGCTCGGTCAGACGTCGGAGCTGAATCTCACGGACCTCGCGCTGCGCAGCGTGCGTTTCGTGAACGGCGTCGCGATGCGACACGGTGAAGTGTCGTCTCGGATGTTTCCGGAGTATCCGATCCGCTCGATCACGAACGGCATCCACCCGGCAACCTGGGCGGCGCCGGCCTTCCGGGCCCTGTTTGACCTGCACTTCCGGGAATGGCGCCGCGACGCGCTATCGCTGCGCTACGCCGTCAAGATCCCGCTCGGCGAGATCTGGTGGGCGCACTCGCGCGCGAAGCGGGCGCTGCTCGAGCGGCTCAAGCAGGGCGGCGCCGCGGGCTTCCGCGAGGACGCCTTCACGATCGGCTTCGCGCGGCGCTCCACGGCCTACAAGCGCTCGACGCTGCTGTTCCGCGATCCCGCCCGGCTGCGCGCGCTGGTGGAGACGCACGGCCCGCTCCAGCTCGTCTTCGCCGGCAAGGCGCACCCGGCCGATGACGAGGGCAAGCACTTGATCCGGCAGGTCTTCCAGGCGGGCGCCGAGCTCGCCGGCAAGATCTCCGTCGCCTATCTGGCGGACTACGACATGGAGACCGCCCGCCATCTGGTCTCGGGCTGCGACCTCTGGCTCAATACGCCGGTGCCGCCGCTCGAGGCCTCGGGCACGAGCGGCATGAAGGCGGCCTTGAACGGCGTGCCGAGCCTGTCCGTGCTCGACGGCTGGTGGGTCGAGGGGCACGTCGAGGGGGTCACCGGCTGGTCGATCGGGAACGATGGCGGCGCGGAAGAACGGCCTGCCGGGAATCGCGACGCGCTCGACGCAGACGCTCTCTACGAGAAGCTCGACACCGCCGTGCTGCCTTGTTTTTTCGCCCAACGCGAGCGCTACCTCGGTATCATGCGCAACGCGATCTCCTTGAACGCGTCGTTCTTCAATACGCAGCGCATGCTGCTTCAGTATCTGTACGCGGCCTACGTGGAGCACGGGGAGGATTGCCGATGAGAGCGCCGTGGCTCCAGCTCGCCGGCAGCGCGGCGCTGCTCTGGGGCGCGGCGGCGGCGGCAGGAGCCGCGCCGGTCACCGTGGCGGTTGCGAACCGGACCGCCATCACCGCTTCAAACGTGGCGGCCGCCGTCGGCGCCCAGAACGGCAACTTCGACTCGACCGACGGGCGCGTCGGGATCCGCTCGGGCCTGGTCGGCTCGCTTTCCACGCTCGCCTTCAACGCCGTCTCGGACCGGGCCACCGGCGAGATCGGCCTGCGCTGGGGCCTCGAGGCCGATCATTGCCTCGGCCCGGGCGGTTGCGGGAAGGGCGACGACTTCGCGAGCGCCAGGGCCGATCTGGTGCTCATCATCACGGTGGCGCCGCGGGTCGCGACCTGGCAGATCAAGATCGGTGTACAGAGCTATGGCAACATCAACGGCGTGGTCGACGGCGGCACGCTGCCCGCGTGCACGTCGGAGGTGAGCGCGCCGACCTTCGAGGCCACGGCCACGAACGGCGCCGTCGCCACGCTGAACTTCCTGAGCGGATCGCACTTCTCCGTCTTCGACTCGGGCGATTGCACCCAGGACAGCGACTGGTTCAAGGATGAAAACGCGGGCGTCACGATCTCGGGCAAGGGCAGCGGCAGCTTCGAGGTGCACATCTCGCAGGATGCGAGCGTGCGCAGCAAGCGCCAGACCTCCCCTTTCGCCATCAAGAACGGCTCGGACACCTGCTTCCGGGCCGGCATGGATCCCGGCGAGGGCATCGCGTTCTTCGACGCCTGCAACTATCCCGGCCTCGCCGCCGCCAACGGCAACCGCAACGGAAACCTGGTCCTGGGCAACGAGCCCGATGATGGCGGCATCTGGCTCACCGACCGCGTGACGGGCGCTGCCATCGAGCTGACCGGGCTCAGCTTCGAGACGCCGAGCGCGCCGTAGGCCGTCAGGTGTTCTTCAGCTCGATCAGGATTTCGTGGTACGTCTGCTTGCCGACGTTGAGGGCCCACTCGGTGCCGCCCTTCGGGACGCGCACGGTGTTGCCCCCCGCCGGGACCTTCCCGATGAACATGTCCATCGGGCTGCCCTTGGGCGGGATTCCCGCGACGAGATCCCCGGAGTCGATCACCAGGTAGTACTCGTGCTCGTGGTGGTGCAGATCCGAGTGCTCGCCGGGCGCGAGCTTCATTTCCCAGATGCGCACGTTCTCGTCTTCGAAGAGGATGTGGTTCGCGACCTTGCCGAGCTTGTCGCCCGCGTGCTGGGTGCGGAACTTCTCGAGCCGCTCCCGCATCTCGGGGCTGATCGCGATGAACTCCGGGGCGCTGTGGCGCATGAAGCTTCTCCCTGGTGGCAGGTGTGGAGCCGCAGCATAGCCGGCGGCCGGCTTGGATTCCGCCTGCCGGCCGGCCGAGCTCAGTCGCGATCGAAATGTTGCGCGGGATCCGCCGCCTGCGCACGCCAGGCCGCGAGCCGCCCGGCCAGCGCCTGGGCCCGCTCCTGGATCACTTCATTGTCGAGCACCTCGCGCAGGGCCGCCGCCAGCCCCTCGGCGCTCAGCTGCGTGCGCCGGATCTGCGGCGGACCGAGCCCGAGGGCCGTCACGCGCTCGCCCCAATAGATCTGATCGAAGAGGTGCGACACGACGATCTGGGGCACGCCCGCGCGGGCCGCGGTGGTGGTGGTGCCCGCGCCGCCGTGGTGGACGATCGCCGCCATGCGCGGAAACAGCCGCGCATGCGAGACCGATCCAATCGCGAGCACGCCTTCCGGGAGCGGCTGGCGTCCGAGACCCGCCCAGCCTTCCGAGACCAGCGCGCGGCAGCCGGCGAGCTCGATGGCACGCAAGAGCAGCCCCGTCGTCCCGGCCGCATCGGTATCCGTCATGCTGCCGAAGCCGAGGTATACCGGCGGTGGCCCCGACTCGAGGAA
This sequence comes from uncultured delta proteobacterium, assembly GCA_963785985.1. Lineage (GTDB taxonomy): Bacteria > Myxococcota_A > UBA9160 > UBA9160 > SMWR01 > DATBRV01. Next base: position 837,004 of record CAWAXD010000012.1, read on the forward strand.
CGCCTCGAGCTTCGGCGGCAGCTCGGGCCCGTCGACGGGGTGCAGGCAGCCGATCACCGTGGTGCGACCCTGCAGATCCGCGGGCAGGGGGGCGAGCTCGGGATCGGCCGCGAGCAGCGGGTGATCGGTCACGAAGTGGGCCATCACGTTGCGCACCGGCCCGAGGCCGAGCGCGGCCCGCTCGCGCGTGAACATGCCGCGCAGCATCGCGTTATAGCTGCGCATCAGCAGCCACCACGCCAGGCGATTGCCCCAGCGCGGAAGCTTCGGCAAGGGCAGCAGGAAGGGCGCGTGCTCGCTCGAGGGCAGCAACGACGGCACGTAGGCCACGTAGCGATACGCGACTCCGTGTCGTTCGGCCACCGACGCGGCCGCCAGCTGGACTCCCGCGCCGATGATCCGGTGCGCCCCGGAGGTCGCGTCGGGCAGCACCGCGAATTGCGCGCGCAGCGCGCCCTCGATGTAGCCGTTGGCCGCGCGCAGCATGCGCAAGCCGCCCTTCACGACGGCCTCGGCCTGCTCGCCGAGGGTCTCGCGCGCCGCGCGGCCCACCGCATGGAACGGAAATCCGTGCGCCTGCGCGTCCGCCGCGAAATCTGGCGGCGCGCAGACGACGATCTCGTGTCCGCGCGCCCGCAGCCGGTCTCCCAGCGCGAGCATCGGATGCACGTCTCCGCGCGTGCCTTCGACCGCGATCGCGATGCGCATGGGCGACGCATCGAACGCGCGCCCCGCTGGCTTGAGGCGCAGCGCGGTCAGCTCGCGCCGGGCGCAGCCCCCGCTCGACCCGGCTCCGTCTGCGGGCCTCGGAACAGCCAGTGCCGCGGGGCGTGCCACACGAGCAGTCCGGCGGCCGCCAGCGTGTACGGCCAGGCTGCGCGCGGAGACTCCGCGCCATACGCGAGCGCGGCCCCCAACAGCCCGATCGAGAGACACAGCGCCCAGAGCGCCAGCAGCATGAAGCGCACGCGCGCAAAGCCGGCGGGCGTGCGCGGATCGAGCGCCCCGCTTCGCACGTCGCGCCCGACCAGGCTCTCGCGCAGCGTGAAGGTTCCCACACCGGCGAGGATCGCGAGCAGCGTGAACACGAAGCCCGCAACCGACACCTGCGCCTGGTACCACGCATGCGGCCGCTCTGGAAGCAGACGCGGGATCGCCAGCTCGAGCGCGAGCAGCGCCATGCACGCCGCCCACGAGGTCCAGAGCGCGCCGCGCGAGCCCATCATGTGGGGCCCCGCACGCTCAGATCCGTTCGAAGTAGCGTTCGCGCTCGACGTCGCTCACGCGCGTGTCGAAGACCTCCTGCTCGGTGCGGGCGAAGTGCAGCAGGTGCTCGACCACGTCGTCGCCGAAGGCGCGGCGCGCGAAGGCGCGACGTCTCGCAGCTCGGCGATCGCTTCGGGCAGCGTGCGCGGCACGCGGGGCAGGTCGGCCGCGGCGTAGGCGTCGCCGTCGAAGGCCGGCCCGCGGCTCGAGCTTGCGCTCGATGCCGTCGAGGCCGGCGGCCAGCATGGCCGCGTAGGCGAGGTAGGGATTCGCGTCGGCGCCGGGGATGCGGCACTCGACGCGCAGCGACGGGCCGTCGCCGACGATGCGGAAGCCGGCGGTGCGGTTGTCGTACGCTCCAGGCGATGCCGGTCGGCGCGAACGTGCCGGCGCGGTAGCGCTTGTAGGAGTTCGACGTAGGGAGCGAAGAACCAGCGCGCAGCTCGCGCGCGTGGCGCGAGCAGGCCGCCGAGCAACCAGCGGAACAGCGGTCGGCGCGCGCACCGGGCTGCCCGCGCAGCGGCTCGCGCCGCTCGGCGAACGCGGGCTCGCCGTCGGCTCCACAGGCTCGAGTGCAGGTGCAGGCTGCTGCCGGCGAGCTGCTCGTCGAACTTCGCCATGAACGTGAGCGACGCAGCCCGGCTGCGGCGGCGATCTCCTTCGCCGCCTGCTTGTAGATCACGTGGCGGTCGGCCATCTCGAGGAACGGCGCGTAGCGCAGTTGAGCTCGTGCTGGCCGGGGCCCCACTCGCCCTTGACGAACTCGACCGGGATCGCCCGAGGCGTTGACGCGCGCGGCGGATCGCGCCGACCATCGGCTCGACGAACGTGCCCGAGAGCAGGTGGTAGTCCTCGACGTAGCCGCCCGCGGTCGTCGAGCCCGCGAAGCCCTTGGCGTGCGCCGCGCGTAGTCGTCGCGGAGCATGAAGAACTCGAGCTCGCTGCCCATCGGGACGGAGCCCGCGCGCGGCGGCGCGCTCGAGCTGGCGCTTCAGGATCGAGCGCGGCGCCACCTCGATCGCGACGTCGCGCTCTTCCTCGAGCGCTCGCACATCACGATCGCGCGTGCGCTCGAGCCAGGCCGCGCGCCGCAGGCTCGCCGAGGTCGGGCAGCGCAGCGCACGTCGCCGTAGCCCTTCTCCCAGCTCGTGAAGCGCGTAGCCGGGCGTCGGGTCCATCTCCATGTCGCACGCGAGCAGGTAGTCGCAGGCGTGCATGCCGTGCGACGGCGATCTCGGCGAGGAAGAAGCCGGCGTCGATGCGCTTGCCGACGAGCCGTCCGTAGAGGTCCGGCAACGCCGTGATCACCGTGTCGATCTCGCCGCTCTCGGCTTCCTGAGCGAGCGTCGCCGCATCGAGGCTGCCGCGCACCGCCACCTACTCGACCTCGTCGACGGCAACGTGGAAGAGCGAGAGCTGCGGGGGCGCCTGCGCATCCTCGATCGGCACCGGGTACTCGTCCGAGAAGCAGGCGTCGCAGAAGCCGCGCTTCAAGCGACGCGCCGTCGCACGCAGGCCCTCGAGCGAGAGATAGCCGAGGGAATCCGCGCCGATGATCTGGCGGATCTCGTCGGGCGTGTGCTGGTGGGCGATCAGCTCCTCGCGCGTCGGCGTGTCGATGCCGTAGTGGCAGGGCCCGATCGTCGGCGGCGAGGAGATCCGCAGTGCACCTCGCGCGCGCCGGCGTTTCGCAGCAGGCGTCACGATCTTGACGAGCGTCGTGCCGCGCACGATCGAATCGTCGACGAGCACCACGCGCTTGCCCTCGAGCATGCCGCGCATCGGCGTTGTGCTTCACCTTCACGCCGAAGTGGCGGATCGCCTGCGCGGGCTCGATGAAGGTGCGCCGCACGTAGTGGTTGCGGATCAGCGCCTGCTCGTACGGAATGCCGGATTCCTCGGCGAAACCGAGCGCCGCGGTGTTTCCCGAGTCGAGCACCGGCACCACCAGTCGGCGCTCGACCGGGTGCTCGCGCGCCAGCACGCCGGCCCAGCTCCTTGCGATAGGCGTAGACGTTGTCGCCGTTCAGATTCGAATCCGGCCGCGCGAAGTAGATGTACTCGAAGATGCAGAACGACTCGCGCGTCGCGGCCGAACGGGCGCAGCGCGCGCAGGCGGCCGCGCCGGATCACGACCATCTCGCCCGGCTCGACGTCGCGCTCGAACGTCGCGCCGATCAGGTCGAGCGCGCAGGTCTCGCTCGCCGACCACCCAGGCGCCGTCGAGGCGGCCGAGCGACGAGCGGCCGGAAGCCGTTCGGATCGCGCGCCGCGATCAGCGCGTCGTTCGTGAGCGTGAGCAGGCTGAAGGCGCCCTTCACCCGCGAGAGCGCGTCGATCAGCCGCTCTTCGAGCGTGTGCTCGCGCGAGCGGGCGAGCAGCTGCACGATCACCTCGCTGTCGGCGGTGGTGCTGAAGATCGAGCCGCGCCGCTCGAGCTCGCGGCGGATCGCGAGCGGCGTTCACCAGGTTGCCGTTGTGCGCGATCGCGATCGGACCGAGCGTCGGTGCTGGCGTAGAACGGCTGCGCGTTGCGCGCGAAGCTGCCGCCCGCCGTCGAGTAGCGCACGTGGCCGATCGCGTGGCGCCCCGGGAGCCGCTTCAGGATGTCCTCGTTGAACACGTCGGCGACCAGGCCCATGCCGCGGTGCACGTGCTGCTCGTGCTGGGAGACCGAAACGATGCCCGCGCTCTCCTGACCCCGGTGCTGAAGCGCGTAGAGACCGAGGTAGGTGATGTGCGCCGCCTCGGGGTGACCATGCACGCCGAAGACCCCGCACTCGTCGTGGAAGCGATCCCGCTCCCGAAGCGCGAGCAGCTGCGCCTGTGCCGAAGCGTCGAGCAAGCGGTCCGTCACGCTGCCTCCAGGCGCCGCGGGAGCGCCCGCGACCAGATCGAGTGGAGCTCTGCGAGCGAGGCGTCGATCCAGGCCGGACCCTGCGCCGGGCCGATGCGCAGCTGCGTCCCGCCGGTCGTACCGATGCGCGCCGCCGGAACGCCCGCCGCACGCGCCCGCGCGAGCAGCTCCTCCGGGTTCGCGCTCGTCACGATCACGCGTCCGGTCGCTTCACCGAACAGCAGCGCATCGGGGCGGATCGAATCCGTGAGCGTCACCTCGGCGCCGATGCGCGTCGCCCCGCCCATGGCGCAGCGCGCGAGCGCCACCGCGAGCCCGCCGCGCGCCACGTCGTGCGCGCTCTCGACGAGGCCGGCCGCGATCGAAGCAAACAACAGGCCCGCCAGGCGGCGCTCGTGGGCGAGATCCACCGTCGGCGGATGCCCTGCCTCGAGCCCGCGGCGCAGCGCGAGCCACTCCGAGCCGCCGAGCTCCTCGCGCGTGCGACCGAGCAGCACGATCTCGCGACCGGGGACCGCAAAGTGGGAGATGGCGTGGCGCTGCCAGGGCTCGAGCAACCCCACCACCGCGATCGTCGGCGTCGGATGGATGGCGCGGCCGGAGGTCTCGTTGTAGAAGGAGACGTTGCCCGACACGACGGGCGTGCCGAGCGCGCGCGCTGCGTCCGCCAGCCCGCGCGTGGCCTCTGCGAACTCCCACATGATCTCGGGCTTCTCGGGGTTGCCGAAGTTCAAGCAGTTGGTGAGCGCGAGCGGCCGGGCGCCGGTGCAGGCGACGTTGCGCGCCGCCTCCGCCACCGCGGCCAGCGTGCCCATGTACGGATCGAGCCAACACCAGAGCGGGTTGCAATCGACGGCGAGCGCGAGCGCCTTCTCGGTGGGCGTGCCGTCCTCGAGCTTCACGCGCACGAGCGCGGCGTCGCCGCCGGGGCCGAGCACCGTATTGCCCTGCACGAGCTGATCGTATTGGCGGTAGATCCACGCCTTCGAGGCGAGGTTCGGCTGGTCGAGGAGCGCTTTCAGCGCGCCCGGGAGGTCGGCCTCGGGCGCCACGCTCGCGAGATCGAGCTTCTGGCGCTCGCGCAGGTCGGCCGGCTCGCGCACGGGGCGATCGAGCTCGGGGGAGCTCTTCGCGATCGGATCCACCGGGATGTCGACGACCTCGGCGCCGTGGAAGCGGATCCGCATGCGCCCGTCGCCCGTCACGCGACCGACCACCACCGCCTCGAGCCCCCAGCGGTGGAAGATCGCCGCGAGCGCGTTCTCCTCGCCGGCCCGCGCCACGAGCAGCATGCGCTCCTGGCTCTCCGAGAGCAGCAGCTCGTAGGGGGTCATGTCGGATTCGCGCTGGGGCACTCGGTCGAGATCGAGCTCGATGCCCGTGCCGGCATTGCTCGCCATCTCGAAGGAGGAGCAGGTGAGCCCCGCCGCGCCCATGTCCTGGATGCCGACGATCGAGCCCGTCGCCATCGCCTCGAGGCAGGCCTCGATCAGACACTTCTCGGTGAAAGGGTCGCCGACTTGCACGGTCGGCCGCTTCGCTTCGCTGGTTTCGTCGAACTCGGCGGAGGCGAGCAGGCTCGCGCCGTGGATGCCGTCGCGCCCGGTCTTGCTCCCGACGTAGAGCACCGGATTCCCGATGCCGGCGGCCTTCGCGAGAAAGAGCCCCTCTTCGCGCACGAGGCCGAGGTTGAAGGCGTTCACGACGATGTTGCCGCGATAGCACTCGTGAAAGCTGGTCTCGCCGCCGACGGTGGCGACGCCCACCGAGTTCCCGTAGCCGCCGATCCCGTCGACCACGCCGTGCACGAGATAGCGGTGCTTCGGATCCTCGAGCGGCCCGAAGCGCAGCGAATCGAGCGACGCGATCGGCCGCGCGCCCATCGTGAAGATGTCGCGCAGGATGCCACCGACGCCGGTCGCCGCGCCCTGCCGGGGCTCGATGAACGAGGGATGATTGTGGCTCTCGATCTTGAAGACCACCGCGAGTCCGTCGCCGATCGAGACGCAGCCCGCGTTCTCCCCGGGGCCCTGGAGCACGTGCTCGGCCTGCGAAGGCAGCCGCCGCAGATATTTCTTGCTCGACTTGTAGGAGCAATGCTCGGACCACATCACGGAGAAGATCCCGAGCTCCGGGTAGCTCGGCGCGCGGCCGAGGATCGAGAGCACGCTCTGCCACTCTTCGGGCGTGAGCCCGTGCGCGAGGGCGAGCGCGAGATCGACCTTCGGCTCGGGGGCGCGCGTCATGCTCGGCTCCCGGACCGGACTGCATCGACGAGCGAGCCGAGCAGCACGAGGCCGTCGGTGCCGCCAATCGCCGGCTCGACGGCGTGCTCGGGGTGGGGCATCAGCCCCATCACGTTGCCGCGCGCGTTGCGCACGCCCGCGATGTTCGCGACGGCGCCGTTCGGGTTCGCGGCCGGCGTCACGCGACCGTCGGGCTCGCAATAACGCAGCACGATCTGGCCGCCCTTTTCGAGCTCGGCGAGCTGCTCGGGCGGCACGCAATAGGCGCCCTCCCCGTGCTTGATCGGCAGCCGCAGCACCTGGCCCACGCGCGCGCGCGAAGTAAAGGTGGGCGCCTCGTTTTCGACGCGCACGTGCACGAAATCGCAGACGAAGTGCAGGTGGTGATTGCGCACGAGCACGCCCGGCAGCAGCCCCGACTCGCACAGCACCTGGAAGCCGTTGCACACCCCGAGGACGGGTCCGCCGGCCTGCGCGAAGCGGCTCACCGCGGCCATGATCGGCGAGTACTTCGCCATCGCCCCGCAGCGCAGGTAATCGCCGAACGAAAACCCGCCCGGGAGCAGCACGGCCTGGGTGTCCGCCGGCAGCTCGGCGCGTTGGTGCCAGACGAGCTCGGACGCGACGCCGAGCACGCTCTTGAGCGCAAAGCGAGCGTCCCGATCGTCGTTCGAGCCCGGGAACTGCACCACCGCGAACACGTGGGGGGTGAACCTCCGGGGCACCGGCAGGGCGCCTGCGCCCGCGTCATCGCGCTGTCTCGAACGGGGACGGCTGTAGTCTACCTGCGATGCCCTGCGGGAACAAGCTCGCCGATTCTGCGGGTTGACCGGCCCGCGAGCCGCGGGTTATATGGACCCGCGGCTCCGTTTCCGGCGGAGAAATCTCGTGGGGGGTTCCGTGGGCATCGATCTGGGCTTGTTGCGCGAGCAGTGCGAGCGCACGCTCGCGAGCACGGATTTCACGCGGCTCGGCACGCGCATCGAGGGCAAGGTCCGCGATAGCTACGTCGCCGGAAAACGCCGTTTCATCGTCGTCACGGACCGCGTGAGCTGCTTCGATCGGGTCGTCGGCACCCTGCCCTTCAAGGGCCAGGTGCTGAACCAGATCGCAGCCTTCTGGTTCGAGCGCACGCGCGCGCTCGCCCCCAACCACCTGCTCGAGGTGCCGGACCCGAACGTCTCGATCGTGCGCGAGTGCCGGCCGCTGCCCGTCGAGTTCGTGGTGCGCGGCTACCTCACGGGCTCGACCTCGACCTCGATCTGGACGGCCTATGCGCGCGGCGAGCGCGTGTATTGCGGGCACCGCCTGCCGGATGGCCTGCACCGCCACGCGCCGCTCTCGGCGCCGATCCTCACACCGACGACGAAGGCCCCGCATGGCGAGCACGACGAGCTCACCTCGCGCGCCGAAATCCTCGCGCGCGGGACGCTCTCGGAGGCCGTGTATGCCGAATGCGAGCGCATCACGGCGACCCTGTTCGCCGAAGGCAGCCGCTTCGCCGCGAGCCGCGGCCTGATCCTCGTCGACACCAAGTACGAGCTCGGGCTCGACGAAACCGGCGCGGTCGTCGTGATCGACGAGATCCATACGCCGGACTCGTCGCGCTACTGGTACCGCGACGCCTACGAGCGCGCGATGCAGGCCGGCCGCGATCCCGAAGCGCTCGACAAGGAGTTCGTGCGGCGCTGGCTCGCCGATCACGGCTACCGCGGCGAAGGTCCGCCGCCGGAGCTTCCCGTGGACGTGCGCTGCGAGGCCGCGCGCCGCTACATCGAAGCCTTCGAGCAGGTGACGGGCCGCGCCTTCGAGCCCGATCCCGAGCCCCCGCTCGCGCGCATCCGGCGCAAGCTCGCCGTCTAGCTCAGACGCCCGCGAACGCTCCGGGCTCGGGCGCACGCGCGAGCACGCGGCGGCCGAGCGGCGCCACGCGCGCGCGCCGGCGCGTGATCTCGACGAGCCGCTCCGCCGCCCGTTCGTGCGCATCCAGCTGGCGATACAAGTCGATGCCATGCAAGCGCTGGATGCTCGCGCCCACGGTCGACGACAGGTGCAGGACCTTGCCGCCGGAATTGGCTTCGAGCACCGAGACTTCGCCGGTTTCCGCGTCTCGCACGAGATCGAAGCCCAGATAGGGATAATCGGGAAACGCCAGCCGGTGCGCGCGCTCGGCCACGGCGATCAGCTCGGCGTCGTCGACGAGTGTATACGTCGACGTCAGCGCCGGCGCGATGATCTGGACTCCGCCCGCAGCGGCGCTCCCCGCGAAATTCCAGCGGCCCTCGAGCCGCCGCTTCGCGTGCGATTGCTCGACGCGCCAGCAATACAGCGCGCGACCGAGGAAGGTGCAGACGCGATACGAGACCGCCCATGGCCCCGTGTACACGAAACGCTGGGCGATCAGCGGGCCCTTGCGGCTCGGGTGCCCGGGAGGAAAGGCATCCGGCGCCTCGAAGCGGACGCGCCCGGTCCTGCGGATGCGGACCTCGGCGCCGCGCGCGCCGAGCGTCGGCTTGACGACCGTGTAGGGCCCCCACACAGCGGGATCGAGGCGCGTGCCGGGACCGATGATTTCGAAGTCGGGAACCGGAATGCCGGCAGCGCGCAGCTTCGCGAGCTCGACGTGCTTGGCGAGCTTCGGACAATCGAGGATCTCCCCGTGCGCCCAGACGCGCTTGCGCAGCGGGCCGAAAACGACCGTGAGCGTCGGCCGGAAGGCGTGCGGCAGCAGCCGCCAGTGCTCGGCCCGATGTCGGCTCGTGACGACGACGTCGATCTCCGGCGCCTGCCGGCGGACGCGTTCCGCCAGCGCTTCGAGATCGCTGCGCGAGACGATGTGCCGCGAGAGCATCACGAGAATCAGCTGCTGGCGCTTCACGCTCGCTTCACTCTAGGCGTCCGCTGAGCGCGTGTCCTCGGGGCCAGCCGGCCACGGGGCCGACCCGCGCTGCGCGGGCGACCGCCAGCGCTCGGGCTCGATCGACCCCGCTCGGCTCCGCCTCGCTGCGCGCTTCGCTGGCTAGTGAAGCCGATTGCGCCAGGCGCGGGCGAAGTCCTGCACCGCCGTCTCGAGCGAGGAGTGATCGCGCCGGCGGGTTTCCTGGCCGCGGCGTTCGACCTCGACGACATAGCGTTTCGGATCGCGTGAGCTGGTCTTCACCCTGAGCGTCCGCCCCTTGTCGCGGAAGCGCAGTCCGAAGCAGAGCGGGCGCAGAGCCATGGCATCCCCCTTTGGGCGGGACGCTCCAGGCGCCCCTTCCCGATTTCTGGGTGGAATCGGTCGGCGGGCCGGGTTTCTGTAGTGAAATCGGTGGCTGCGGCGCGGGATCTGCCGGCTCCTGAGGGCCCCCCTGCCCGGTGGGTCGGGCTCGCCGCCCGGCGGCTCGCCGGGTGCAGGCGTCGGGCGGCCGGGCCGTATACTGGGCCCGCGAGGAGGCCGCATGGCTGCCGAAGGATTCGCGTCGATCGACTTCCACGCCTTCCACCGCGACGAGCTGCCGCGCCGTCTCGCCGATGGCCGCGGCGCGATGGCGGCGCGCTCGAGCCGCGAGCACGGGAGCCTCGCCTTCCGGCTCGAGAGCGGCGACGCCTACACCTACGCGCCTCGCGATGGCGCGATCCAGATCGAGGCCGGCGACGCCGCCGCCGACACCGTGATCGAGCTCGCGCACGCGGCCTGGGAAGGCCTCGTCCACGACTATGAATCCGCTCCGGGTCTGCTCTATGCGAGCCGCGTGCGCTGCCGGCGCGGGCAGGCGATGCGCTTCGTCGCCTGGGAGCCCGCGCTGCGCGCGATCTTCACCGGGCGCCCGATCTACGATCCAGCCGCCGTGCGCCTCGCGGACCGCGCCGGCCGCCCCCTCGACGTGGAGCGCAGCTTCGAGCTGGGCGACGACCGCGAGGAGATGGCGCACTTCCTGCGCACGGCCGGCTACCTGCTGGTGCGCGGCGTGTTTCGCGAGAGCGAGGTCGCTGGCTTCCTCGCCGACGCGCAGGCGCTGCGCGGCGAGGCGCGCAAGGGCGACAAGCTCTCCTGGTGGGCCAGAGATCGCTCCGGCGAGGAGGTGCTCTGCCGTGTCACCCGCGCCGCCGCCCGACCGCGGCTCGCCACGCTGCCGACCGATGCGCGCATCCTGAAGCTCGTCTCGCTCGCCGATTCGCCCCTCGCGCACCGCCGCGGCGAGGGCAACGGCGTCACCGTCATCTACAAGAACCCCGAGGTCAGCGAGGGGCTCTCCGACCTGCCGTGGCACCGCGACTGCGGGATGGGCGGGCATTCCGTGATGTGTCCGGTGCTGATCGCTTCGACGTTCCTCACGCCCGCCACGCCCGAGACCGGCGAGCTGCGCTTCCTGCCGGGCTCGTGGGACCGCAGCTGCGGCTTCATGGAGGCGATGGACCGCCGCGCCCCGCGCGGCGTCTCGTTCGTCGCGCAGCCGGGCGACGTCAGCATCCACTACGGCGACGTGATGCACGCCGCGCCCCCGCCCACGCGCAGCGATCTGCCCGTCTACCGCACGAGCGCGGTCGTCGGCTTCGCGCGGCCCGATGCACGCATCCACATCGGCGGCACCAGCTACAACCAGGTGCTCCACCAGCGCGAGGACGGACAGATCGAGCATCTCGCGAAGGTCGCCGGCAGGGCTTGAGGACACTCTAGCGTGTCCACCCCGCGCGCCCGCTCCGCGACGATCGCAGGGCTCTGCGCGCTGCTCGCCGTGGTGGCGTTCGGGGCGACGGTCCGGATCGGGACGGCGCTCTCGCTGCCGGCCTTCGCCGACCGGAGCCCGGATGGGCTCCTCAAGAGCGACACCGGGCTCCTCTACTACATCACCACGCGCATCATCGAGGGCGGCGGGCTGCCGCCCGGCGATTTCCGCTCGGATCCCCGCATCGAGCACCCGCAGACGAGCGACCTGCCCGCGATGGAGACGGTGGGGGAGGAGTTCCTCGTCGCGTGGGCGCATCTGCTCAGCGGGGGCCGGCTGCCGCTCTTCGTGCTTGCGACGATCGTGATGGGCGTCTTCGCGAGTCTCGCCGCGATCGGCGTCTACGGGCTCGCCCTCGAGCTCACGGGGGAGGTGCGCTGGGCGGTGTGCGCCGCCTTGCTCTACGCGATCGTCCCGGCGAACTACCGCACGATCGGCTTCATCCTGATCCGCGAGGACGGCAGCCTTCCCTTCTTCGCGCTGCACCTGTGGCTGCTGGTCCGCGCCGTCCGCGTCCGCAGCGGCGCCTCGATCGCGCTGGCCGCGGTCGCGCTCGTGCTCGCGCTCGCGACCTGGCACGCCATGCGCTTCTTCGTGACGCTCGAAGCCGCCTGCGTCGTCGCCTGGTTCCTGCGCACCGGCGAGAACCCCCTGGCGGCCCGCCGCGCCTGGATCTTCCCGGCGATCCTCGCCGCCGGCGCGCTGCTCGTCCCCGTGCTGCTCGCCAAGTGGTTCGTGCTCTCGTTCGTGATGCAGGCGCTGGCGGCCATGGCGCTCGCCGCGTGGCTCGAGCCGCGCCTGGCGCTCGGAGCGAGCGGCCGCCGCGCGCTCGGCCTGGCCGCGCTGCTCGTGTGCGTCGTGATCGGGACCGGGCTCGCGCGCGGGCTCGGCATGCCGGACGATTTCGGCCATGTGATCGACTTCGCGTGGAGCAAGCTGCGCTTTCTCGGCAGCCTGCCCGACGACCCGAACGCGCTCTCGTTCGGAACGCGGCTCCTGTGGCAGGGCCCCTTTGCGACGGCCTCGTTCTCGGCCACGCTCGCCACGCTCGTGGTTCCGGGCGTGCTGCTACCGGTCGCGCTCGCGCGCGCCGCGCCCGGCTGGCTGCGCGGCACGGGGGACGCGCGGATCCAGGTGCTGATGGCCTTCGCCGCCGCGAGCCTCGTCGCTTCGTTCCTGGTGGAGCGCATGGTCGTGCTCGGCGGCCTCGTCGCGCCGGTCGCCGTGTGTCTGCTGCTGAGCGCGCTGCGCCCCGGCTTTCCGACCGCCTGGGTGGTCGGTCTCGGCATCGCTCAGGCGGCGAGCTTCGCCGCCTACATGCACGGCTACGAGACCCGGCTCGAACGCTGGTACCAACCGCAGCAGCGCGCCGAGCTCGCACGCGTCGAGCGCTGGATCGGCGAGCATCTCCCGCCCGACGCCGCGATCGCGGCCGACTTCGTCAATGGGACAGGGGTCCTCGTACACAGCGGCAATCCGATCGTGCTCCAGCCGAAGTACGAGACCCAGCGCAGCCGCGACCGCATCGAGGCCTTCCTCGGCACCCTCTACCACCAACCGCTCGACGCCTTCGCGCGACTGCTGCGCGAACGCTTCGCTGCGCGCTACCTGCTGCTCGACATGAATCTCGTCTGGGGCGCACGCTACCAGGCGGGGCTTCCGCTCAGCGCCTGGCATCCGGACGAGGGAACCGCCGCGTTCCAGCTGCTCAACCCCAATCCGGGCATCTTCCAGCGCGTGCCTGGCTTCAAGCTGCTCTACCGGAGCGAGGACACCACGGCCTTCTGGCGGCTCTACGAGATCGAACCCGGGCCCGAGACGCCGGCGGATCCGGCGCCTCGCGGGGGCTGACACCAAATCACGTCGGACCTCAGCAGCCGGGGACGCCGACCGGAGGCGGCGTCGGCGGCCCGGGCGTGACGACGGGCGGCGGGCTTCCGCCGCCCCCCGCGCCTCCGCCCCCTCCCCCGCCACCGGAGCCCGAGCCGCCGCCGATCGTCGTGAGGCCATAGACGCCGAAGAGGTTCGCGATCGAGACGATCCGATCGATGTTGAGCTGGGTGTCGGTGCGGGTGTAGGCCGTCGGCTGGAACGCGCGATCGTGATACCAGAGCGAGAGCGGGTTCAGCGCGTTCATGCTGCGCTCCGAGCCCGGGAGGTTCTGGGCCCAGGCTTGCGTCAGCGCGCCGGTGAAGTGCCCGGCGTCGTCCGCCGCTGCGGGAGACGCCGCCCCGAGCGTGACCTGGAGCAGCGGGTTGATTACGGCATTGTTCGTCGCGCTCACGGCATCGGCGGCCACCTGCACGCCGCTCTGGATGCCTTCGACGAAGTCCTTCCCACCCTGCACGGGATCGAGGCGCGCGACACCGATGAGGAGCATCGGGACCGCCGCGAGCAGCGAGGTGCGCTTCTCGAGCTGGCCGGTGTGGATGTTCTCGCGGGTGGTTCCCGTCACCAGGTGGCGGCCCATGTCGAGCACGTCCTGGCCGCTGTCGGCGAAGCTCGCGCGCAGATTCCCGGCCACGCTGGCGGTCCCGCGCCTGTTGGGACTGCGCGGGTAGACCTGCCGGCCGTAAAGACGCAAGTTGTCGAGGATCGTGGTGCTCATCTCCGTGTACTCGAGCGAAGTCTCGCCCTGGAGCGCCGAGACACCGATCTGATAGCCCGGCGACGCGTCGAAGACGGCGAAGGACGCCTGTGGGCAGTAGAGGATCCGGTGCGGCACGAGCGCGTGCTTGCCGTCGTCGCCGAGCAGCCGACTCTCCAGGCTGCTCGAGCAGCCTTTCGCGTCGGGGGAGACCACGAGCCGCTCGCGCAGGTACTGCTCGAGCGGCATGTCTCCCCAGACGACCGCGAGCGTCGCATTTCCGCGCGTCCGAACCAGGAACAGCTGTTCGCCGTCGAGCCGCGTGCGCAGCCGGCCGCGATCCTTGCGCTTCACGGTCCAGGCGTCGGCATCCGGCGCCGGCGTGAGCTCGACGAAATCCGGGAGGTAACGCTCGGGCTGGCTCGCCATCGCAGCCAGATCGAAGGGTCGCCCCTCGATGTGTTCGAAGATCTCGAGGCCCGGGGCGACGGGCGGAGCGCTCACCGGGGGGAGCTCGGCAACGTCCGGAAAGCTCACGCGCGCGCTCTCGCCGTCGACCGACGCGAGATAGCGGTGGTCGTCCTTGGCCAGGCCGCTCGCGCCCGCCTCGTAGCGGATCCCCATCTGCCAATGGCGGGCACGCCAATCGATGGCCGCCACGCGCGCGCCCTCGAACACCGCGGTCTGGTCGCGGATGACACCGCGCAGCGTACGATCGACGCGGCCGTCTCCGTTCGAGTCGTAGAGCACCACGGGGAGCAGGCTGCCCCCGTGGCTCGCGACGAAGCGCCGCAAGTCCGCCCCGAGCTCGGCCGTCACCTGCGGCGCGGATCCGCCGTGGACGACGATCGCGTCGAGGCCCATGCCGAGGTCGTTCTCGGCCTTGTAGAAGAGCTCGCCGTCCGGCGCCTTGTAGTGGACTGCCGGATCGAAGGTTTCTCCGCGCGGATGAATCCAGAGATCGCGCAGCAGCGCGGCGCCCTTGCCCGAGGCGACCAGCGCGAACAACGACATGCAGAACACGCTCACGGCGAGGAATCGCTTCTTCGGCCTCATGACCGAAGATGTGGTGACGCCGATATGGTTGTGTCAGATCTCGCAGATCGGTGTCAGGCCGGCGCAAGCGACGCGCACGCGCGCGGCAACGGACCGGCAGGCGTGCTCCAGCCGCGCGCAGGCGCGACGACGAGCTAGCGCGCGGCCGCTCCGACGCGGCCCGAGGCCGCCGCGGGCTCGAGCCCCACGATCGCATGGTCCTCGATCACCGGGTTCGCGAGCAGCTTCTCGCACAGCTCGCGCAGCACGCCGCGCGCCTGCGCTTCGTCGCGCGCGTCGAGCTCGAGCTCGAAGAGCTTGCCCTGGCGAACGCTCGCCACCGACGCGTGGCCGAGGCTCTTGCAGGCATTCTGGATGGCCTTGCCTTGCGGATCGAGCACGTCGCGCTTGAGGGTCACGTGGACCGCGGCCTTGAACATCACGTTGCTTCCCCCCCCTGTGCGCGCTCGAAGATCGCGTCGACGTGGCGCAGTGCCTCGTCGAGGCTGAAGGCGCGGTCGATCTCTTCCTTCGAGAGCACCTCGCAGATCTTCGGATCGGCGAGCACGCGCTCGCGGAAATCGCCGCCGTGATCCCAGGTTTCCATGGCGTGGCGCTGCACCAGCGCGTAGGCTCCCTCGCGCGAGAGGCCCTTGCGCGTGAGCTCGAGCAGCAGCGTGCCGCTGAAGGCCAGCCCGCGCGTGAGATCGAGGTTCTCGCGCATGCGCTCGGGGTCGACGACCAGCGCCTCCACGAGGCCCGCGAAGCGCTCGAGCATGAAATCGAGCAGCGTCGTCGCGTCGGGGAAGACGACGCGTTCGACGGACGAGTTGCTCATGTCGCGCTCGTGCCAGAGCGCCTGATTCTCCATGGCGGCCGAGGCGTAGCCGCGCATCACGCGCGCGAGGCCACAGACGTTCTCGAAGCGCCAGGGGTTGCGTTTGTGCGGCATCGCAGAGGAGCCCTTCTGGCCCGCGCCGAACTCCTCCTGGACCTCGCGCACCTCGGTGCGCGCCAGGTGGCGGAACTCGACGGAGAACTTCTCGAGGCTCGAGGCGATCCCCGCGAGCGTCGTGAGCAGCGCGGCATGCCGATCGCGCTGCACGACCTGGGTGGCCACCGGCTCGAAGCCGATGCCGAGCCTCGTGCAGACCGCCGTTTCCACGTCGGGCGGGAGGTGCGCGAAGGTGCCGACGGCGCCTGAGATCTTTCCGACTGCGGCCCCGGCGAGCGCGCTCGCGAGCCGCGCCTGCTGGCGCCGCATCTCCTCGTGGAAGACGAGCAGCTTGAGCCCGAAGGTCGTCGGCTCGGCGTGCACGCCGTGGGTGCGGCCGATGCAGGGCGTGTGCCGGAACTCGAGCGCGCGGCGCCGCAGCACGTCGCAAACGCGCGCCACGCCCGCGCTCAGCAGCTCACCCGCATCGCGGATCTGCAAGGCGAGCGCGGTATCGAGCGTGTCGCTCGACGTCATGCCGAAATGCAGCCAGCGCGCCGGCTCGCCCACCGTCTCGGCGATCTGCGTGAGGAACGCGATCACGTCGTGGCGCACCTCGCGCTCGATCTCGGCCACGCGTGCCACGTCGATGCGCGCCCGGGCGCGCAGCTCTACGGCCGCCGCGGCCGGCACGACGCCGCGCGCGGCGAGCTCGTCGGAGACAGCGAGCTCGACCTCGAGCCAGCGCTGGTAGCGTCCCTCGTCGCTCCAGATCGCCTGCATCTGCGGCCGTGCGTAGCGCCCGATCACGCCGGACCCAGGCGCAGGAAGACGTAGAAGAGCAGCAGGTAGTAGGTCACGGGGATCGCGAGCAGCGGCGAATCGATGCGGTCGAGCACACCGCCGAAGCCCGGCAGCAGCGTGCCGGTGTCCTTCACCGCGGCGTCGCGCTTGAGCAGCGACTCGACCAGATCGCCCACGATCGCGACCAGCGAGATCACCAGGCCGAACACGAGCGCGGCGCCCCAGCTGAACGGGTGCGACAGCTCCGGCCAGAAGGCGTCGAAGAGGCCCTTGGCGATGAAGCCCGCCAGGGTGCCCGCGATCACGCCCCCGATCGCCCCCTCGACGCTCTTGCCCGGACTGATCTTCGGCGCGAGCTTGCGCCGGCCGTAGGCGCGGCCCGCGAAGTAGGCCCCCGCGTCGCACCAGACGACCACCGTGAGCGTGTAGATCATGAAGAAGATGCCGGCTTCTTCGGCGATGCCGAGCTGCACGACGGCGCCGCGCCCGAAGCGCGCGATCACCGAATCGTGGAACTGACGCAACACGATCGTGTGCGAGAGCAGCCAGCCCACGTAGAAAACGCCGAAGAAGGTGCCCGAGATGCTCGCGAGCGAATCCTTGATCTGCGCCTTGCCGAGCTGGCGCACCATCACGGCGAGCAGCGTCGCCGTCATCAGCAGCGTCGCGTGATACTCGTTGCCGACGTAGGCGACGACGGGCAGCGCCGCGCCCGCCACGAGGCCATAGGAGACGAGCGGCTGCGCGCCCTTGTCCTCGATCAGCCCGTAGAACTCCCGCTGCCCGAGCAGGATGATGATGACGACCGTCGTGAGATAGGGAAGCCCGCCGACGATGATCAGGTAGATGACCGCCGGGACCAGCACCGCGGCCGACAGCAGCCGCACGACGAGATCGCTGCGCTTCTTCGAGATCTTCGGGGCAGAAGGCGTCGGGGGCTGCGGATGGATCGCCCCGGGCACAGCGCCGTCCCCTTCGCCGGCCGGCATCGGCTGGGCCTCGCTCATGCTCGGCGCTCGGCGGCACCTCGGCCGCTGTGGCCGAAGCCGCCCTCGCCGCGTTCGGTCGGATCGAGGCTCGCCACCTCGTCCCACTCCGCGCGCACGACGGGGGCGATCACGAGCTGCGCGATGCGGTCCCCGCGCGCGATCGTGAACGCCTGCTCCCCGGTGTTGCACACGATGATCTTCACCTCACCCCGGTAGTCGGAGTCTATCGTACCGGGAGCGTTGGGCAGGACGATGCCGTGCTTCAGCGCGAGCCCGCTGCGCGGGCGCACCTGGGCCTCGTAGCCTTCGGGCACGGCGATCGCAAAGCCCGTGGGGATCAGCGCGCGCTCGCGTGGCGCAAGGACCACGGCGGCCTCGACGGCGGCATGCAGATCGAAGCCCGCCGCCCCGCGCGTGGCGCGCGCGGGAAGCGGCAGATCCTGCGCGCCGCGCAGGCGCGCGATCCGCACCCGCACGGGAGCACGCGCGTCCGCCAAGCTCAGTCCTTCGCGGCGGCTTCCGCCAGCGCTTCCTTCCGCGACAGGCGGATGCGGCCCGAGGGGTCGATGTCGATGCACTTCGCGAGCACCTCGTCGCCCTCGGAAACGACGTCGGTCACCTTCTCGACCCGCCCTTCGGCGAGATGGCTGATGTGGATCAGCCCATCCGTGCCCGGGAAGATCTCGACGAAGGCGCCGAAATCGGTGATGCGCTTCACCTTGCCCAGGTAGACCCGGTCGAGCTCCGCTTCCTGCGTCAGCTCCTGCACCATCGCCTCGGCGCGCTCGAGCGCGTCGGAGTCGGGCGAGAAGATCGTCACCTGGCCCGTATCTTCGATGTCGATCTTGGTGCCGGTCGTCTCCTGGATTGCGCGGATGACCTTGCCGCCGGGCCCGATCACGTCGCGGATCCGATCGGGCTTGATGCGGATCATCTTCACGCGCGGCGCGTAGCGCGACAGCTCGCTGCGCGCCTTGAAGCCCTCGAATTCATGAGCCGTGTCGCGCTCCATGCAATCGAGGATGTGCAGCCGCCCGACCCGGGCCTGCTCGAGCGCCTGCTCCATCACCTTCCAGTCGACGCTGCGGACCTTGATGTCCATCTGCACCGCGGTGACACCCGCGCGCGTCCCGGCGACCTTGAAGTCCATGTCGCCCAGGTGGTCCTCGTCGCCGAGGATGTCGGAGAGGATCGCCACGCGGCCGCCGTCTTCGATCAACCCCATCGCGATGCCGGCGACCGGCGCCTCGATCGGGACTCCGGCGTCCATCAGCGAGAGCGTCGCTCCGCAGACCGTCGCCATCGACGACGAGCCGTTGGATTCGAGCGTCTCGGAGACGATGCGCAGCGTGTAGGGGAAGCTCTCGCGCGGCGGCAGCACCGATTGGATCGCGCGCTCGGCGAGGTTGCCGTGGCCGACCTCGCGCCGGCCGGGCCCGCGCAGCGGCCGCGCCTCGCCGACCGAGAACGGCGGGAAGTTGTAGTGCAGGTAGAAGCGCTTCGAGAAGCGCTCGGCGATGCCGTCGATCGTCTGCTCGTCGGACTTCCCGCCGAGCGTCGTGTAGACGAGCGCCTGCGTCTCGCCGCGCGTGAACAGCGCCACGCCGTGCGGCCGCGGCAGCGGGCGCACCTCGCACGCGATCGGACGGATGTCCGTCGGCTTGCGCCCGTCGATGCGCTCGCCCGCATCGAGGATGCGCCGGCGCATCAGCTCGGAGCGCAGATCGTGCAGCGACGCCTTCACGTCGCCCGCGAGGCCGCGCAAGCCTTCACGCCGGGATTCGACCGCCGCCAGCGTATCGAGCGAGACGCGCTCGCTGCGGTACGGATCGAGGAAGGACGTGAGCACCTCCTTCTCGATCTCCGCGATCGCGGTGTAGCGCTCGTCCTTCTTGGTCACGCGCAGGGCTGCGGCGAGCCTCGCCTCGGCGCGCTCGCGCACCTTGGCGTCGAGCGCCTTGCGGTCGGGCGGCTCGGCCAGCACGAGCTTGGGCTTGCCGGCGCGGCGCCGCAGATCCTCCTGGGCATCGAGCGAGGGCGCGAGCGCGGCATGCGCCGTGCGCAGGGCGTCGAGCAGCTCGCGTTCGGGGATGTTCTTCGCCGAGCCCTCGACCATCACGAGCGCCTGGCGGCTGCCGGCGACGACGATGTCGAGATCGCTCGTCTCCAGCTCCTCGCGCGAAGGGTTCACGATCAGGCGCCCGTCGGTGCGGGCGAGCCGCACCGCCGAGATCGGGCCCAGGAAGGGCAGCTGTGAGAGCGTCAGCGCCGCCGACGCGCCCACGAAAGCCGGGATGTCGGGCGTGTTCTTGTCGTCTGCCGAGAGCACCGTCGCGGTGATCTGAACCTCGTCGCGGAAGACCTCCGGGAACAGCGGGCGGATCGAGCGGTCGATGAAGCGCGAGATCAGCACCTCGCGATCCGCGAGCCGACCCTCGCGCTTGAAGAAGCCGCCGGGGATCTTGCCCGCCGCCGAGGTCTTCTCGACGAAGTCGACGGTGAGCGGGAAGAAATCGATGCCCTCGCGGGGCTTGCCGGTCGTGACGGTGACCAGCACGACGGTTTCGCCGTAGGTCACGACGACGGCGCCCGCGGCCTGCTTCGCCATGCGGCCGGTCTCGAGCGTGAGCGTGCGGCCGCCGAGCTCGAACGAGACTGTTTCGGGTTTGAACCAATAGGAAGGCATGCGTGTATCCATCTCTCCGCTCCGGCCGCTACGGGCCGGAGTCATTGTGGGCAGGCGCCAGCTGGGTGGAGGATCGACACGCGGTGGAATGCGGAATCAGCGATGCGCGAAGCGGACGCTTCGCGAATGGCAGACTTCCGCATTCCCTGACGCTGCGTCCGGCGCTGCCCGGTTCGTTTGCGCTGAAAGCTTCTGCTTCCAGGTCTAGCGCGTTCAGGTCGAGGTCGTCGTTCAGAACAAGTTCGCCGTTTCGAGTCGCCGCGAGGCTTTCCGGCCGCTGCCGGGCTCGGACTAGCGGCGCAGACCCAGGCGCTCGATGATCGCCCGGTACCGATCCGGACCCGTCCTCCGTAGGTAGTCGAGCAGCCGTCGGCGCTGGCTCACGAGGTGAAGCAGGCCGCGGCGGGAATGATGATCCTTCGCGTGCAGCTTGAAGTGGTCCGCGAGCTGATTGATCCGCTCCGTGAGCAGCGCCACCTGGACTTCCGACGAGCCCGTGTCGTTGTCGTGCTTGCGATGGGCTTCGACGGCGCTCTGCTTGGCGGCTCTCGAGATCAACTGCGATTCCTTCCCGTTCGATGCTTGCGGTTCGGAGCAGAGGCACGGGCCAAGCCCGGCTCCCGCCTTCGCTGGTGGCTGAGGGGGCGCGAGAGGGGGGCCCGAGCTGCGCAGCCCCCCGACGCGGGCGGAGTGTGGCAGAGCTAGCCGGAACCGGCAAGCGAGTGCAGGACCCGCAGCGGCTGCAGGCGCCGCCCGGGACGGATCTCGAGGACCGCCACCAGCTCGCCTCCGGGCCCCACGCCAGCGACCCGCCCCTCGGGAGGCAGCGCCACGCCCGCGAGCGTCACATCGTTGCCGTTGCGCACGCGGCGTTCATCCGGCGCCTCGAGCCGGACCACCGGCAGTCCGAGCACGTTGACGGGGGGGATCAACCTCGCCTCGAGCCGGCCCGTGCGCGCCAGCTCCTCGAGCTCCTCCACCGGCGCCGCGTCCTCGATCCGGAAGGGGCCGCTGCGGGTTCGGCGCAGCGAGGCGAGAAAGGCGCCGCAGCCGAGCCGCGTGCCGACGTCGGCGGCGAGGCTGCGCACGTAGGTGCCGGTCGAGCACAGCACTTCGATGCGCGCGCGCGGCGGGTCGTACGCGAGCAGTGTGAGCGCGTCGATGCGGACCTTCTTGGCCGCGCGCGGGACCTCGCGACCTTCGCGGGCCATCCGGTGCAGCGGCACGCCGCCGAGCTTGACCGCGCTGAACATCGGCGGCACCTGCTCGATCTCGCCCACGAAGCCCGCGAGCGCGTCGCGCAGCTGGGCCTCGCTCGGCAGCTCGCCGCTGCTGCGCCGCAGCACGCGGCCCTCGGCGTCGAGCGTGTCGGTCTCGGCGCCCAGCTCGATCTCGCCCGTGTACGCCTTCACCGCGTTCGCCAGGAAGGGCACCAGCTTCGTCGCCTCACGCACGGCGAGCGGCAGCACTCCGGTGGCGAGCGGATCGAGCGTGCCGAGGTGCCCGACCCGGCGCGTGCCGAGCCAACGCCGCGCGGCATCGACCACGTCGTGCGACGTCCAGCCGCGCGGCTTGTCGACGACCAGGAAGCCCGCCGCCCCCGGCAGCTCGGGCCTACGCCGGCTCATCGTCTTCCAGCTCCTTCAGCACGCGCAGCGTTTCGCTGCCCAGCGCGAGCGAGGGGTCGAAGCGGAAGCGCAGCTCCGGCATCCGCCGCAGCGGCAGCTCGTGCGCGAGCCGCCGCCGCAAGAACGGCGCCGCGCTGTCGAGCCCCGCTTCGATGCGCGCGAGCTCGCCCCGATCGTCGTTCGCGAGCGCGCTCCAGAACACGAGCGCATGCGAGAGATCGGGGGCCACGTCGACGCGCGTGATCGTGACGAGCCCGATGCGCGGATCCGTCGCTTCCGCGCGCAGCAGCTTGGCGACCTCGCTCTGGATCTGCTCGGCGATGCGCTCGGTGCGCCGCGACATGCTCAGTCCCCCGAATCCCACGCCGTCTCCTCGTAGGGAAGCTCGACGATCTCGACGTCCACGTGGATCACCTCGGCGAGGTGCATCTCCTCGATGAAGCGCGCAGCCTGCTCGAGCACCGCGCGGATCCGCACCGGATCGCTGCCCGCGGCCGCGAGCCCGAGCACCGCGCGCTGCCAGGTGTCCTGGCCTCCGACCTCGGCGACGGAGAGCTGGAAGCGATTGCGCACACGCTGCGCGATCGAGCGCACGACGCCGCGCTTCTGTTTCAGGGACTGGGACTCGTGTATGTGGATCTCGACGGCGGCCGCCCCGACGATCATGCGAGCGTCGCGGCCCGCTCCTCGCGCACGTAGGCCTCGATGACGTCACCGATCTTGACGTCGTTGAACCCTTCGATCCCGATGCCGCACTCGAAGCCCGAGGCGACCTCGCGCGCGTCGTCCTTGAAGCGCTTGAGTGAGGAGACCTTGCCCTCGTAGATCTGGACGCCGTCGCGCAGCAGGCGGGCCATGCCGCCGCGGCGGATCATTCCCTCGACGACGTAGCAGCCGGCGATCGTCCCGATGCGCGGAACGCTGAAGGTCGCGCGCACCTCCGCGCGGCCGAGGAAGGTCTCGGTCACCGTCGGCGGCAGCAGGCCCGTCATGGCCTTGCGCACTTCGTCGCTGACTTCGTAGATGATCTGGTAGGCGCGGATGTCGACGCCCTGCGCCTCGGCCGCACGCCGCGCAGCCGGCTCCGGCCGCACGTGGAAGGCGACTACGATCGCGCCGGTGGCGCGCGCCAGCATCACGTCCGTCTCGGTCACCGCGCCGACACCCGAGTGCACGACGTTGACCTTGACCGCGTCGGTGGAGAGCTTGAGCAGCGCCTCGCGCAGCGCTTCGACGGAGCCGTGCACGTCGGCCTTCACCAGGATCGGCAGCTCCTTGACGCCGCCGCTCTCGGTCTGGCCGTAGAACTCCTCGAGGCTCATCGGGGCGCGGGCTTCCTCGGGCGGAGCGCGCCGCTCGATCAGGCGATGGTCGATGATGTCCTTGGCGACGCGCTCGCTCTCGACGACGTGAACCGGGGCGCCGGCCTCGGGAACGCCCGAGAGACCGATCACCTGCACCGGCATCGACGGCAGCGCCTCGTTCACGCGCTGGCCCTTGTCGTCTTCCATCGCGCGCACGCGCCCGTAGGCGGTGCCGATCACGACCATGTCGCCGCGGCGCAGGGTGCCATCGCGCACCAGCACCGTCGCCACGGGTCCGCGTCCCTTGTCGAGCTGCGCTTCGATCACGACGCCCACCGCGCGGCGGCTGGGATCGCTGCGCAGCTCGAGCACGTCGGCCTGCAGCGAGAGCATCTCGAGCAGCTGCTCGAGGCCCGTGCCCTTGGTCGCCGAAACGTTCACACAGATCGTTTCGCCGCCGAAATCCTCCGGGACGAGTCCGTGCTCCATCAGGCGCTGGCGCGTCTGCTGCGGGTTCGCGCCGGGCAGATCGCACTTGTTGACGGCGACCACGATCGGCACGCCGGCCGAGCGGGCGTGGTCGATCGCCTCGATCGTCTGCGGCATCACGCCCTCGGTTGCGGCCACCACGAGCACCACGATGTCGGTGAGCTGGGCGCCGCGCGCACGCATCGCCGTGAAGGCGGCGTGGCCGGGCGTGTCGATGAAGGTGAGCTTCTTCTCGCCGATCTGTACCTGGTAGGCGCCGATGTGCTGCGTGATGCCGCCGGCTTCCCCGGCGACGACGTCGGTCTTGCGGATCGCGTCGAGCAGCGACGTCTTGCCGTGATCGACGTGGCCCATCACGGTGATGATCGGCGGGCGCGGCACGCGCGCCGGGGCCGCCTCGGCGGGCCGCTCGTCGGTCGAAGAAATCCTGCTCGCGGAACGCGACGTCCTGCACCTCGAAACCGAACTCGGCGCCCACGGTGCGCGCCGTTTCGAGGTCGATCGTCTGATTGACCGACACCATCGTGCCGAGCTTCATCAGCTCGCGCTGCACCGCCGCGGCCTTGACGCCGAGCATGCGCGCGAGCTCGCCGACGGTGGCCGAGCCTTCGACGCGCACGACGCGTTTCTCGGCCGTCGCAGCGCGCTGCGCTGCGGGCTTCTCGGTCGCGGGGGCGTCGCGCCGGCGGCGGCGTGGAGACACCATCTTGCCCGGCTCGACCGCTACCTGGCGGCGCGCGAGCGTGCGCGACGTCGCCTGACGGGCGAGGTTCTCCTGCTCGCGCAGGTTCACGACCTCGCGCACGCGCTTGCGTTCTTTCGCCGCGCGCTCCGCGGATTCGGCGGCAGCCGTGGCGGCACGGCCCGTCCCCGACGGGCGGCCGCGCTTCTCGTCGGCCTCGATCGGCTCCTGGGGAATCAGCGGCCCCGGTCCGGCGGAAACCTCGACGGGCTGGATCGGCTCGGGAATCGGCTCCGGCTCCGGATCGGCTCCGGCTCCGGGAGCGGCTCGCCCAACACGGGCGGCGGAGCCACCGGCGTGACGACCGGAGCCGGCGCGACGACGACCGGCTCGACGACGGGGGGCGGCTCGGGGGCGGCCTTCTTGCGCCGGCGGATCACCGCCGAGCCGGTGTCACCCCCGACGCGGCTCTCGGTGACGGCGCCCGGCGACAGGCGTACGCCGCCGAGCTTCTTGCGCAGCTTCTCGACCTCGTCCTCGTCGAGCGACGCCATCGCGCTCTTGAGAGGCGACGCCAGCGCCGCCGCCCGTTCGACGAACTCGGCCCGGTCGATGCCGAGCTCTTCCGCCAGTTTGTAGGCCCTGATCTTCGCCATCCACTCTCTCGCCGTGCACACGCTGCGGCCGTTCCACGCCGCGCGCCGCCGGACTCACTCCGTGGCGGAACTCCCGCCAGCCTCCGCCTGCGCGGGCGCCTCGGGCGCCGCGGCAGCAGCCGCCGCCGTAGCCGCGGCTGCGGCTGCCGCCGCGGCCGCGGCCGCTGCGGCGGTCTCCGCCGCAAGCCTCGCCGCTTCGACCCGCGCCGCCTCTTCCTCGATCTTCTGCGCTCTGCGAGCTCGCGCGCCCGCTGCTGGATCGCGCGGGCGCCCGTCTCGTCGATGCCCGGCAACGACGTGAGCAGCTCGAGCTGCGCAGCTCCGCGAGATCCTCGAGCGAGGTGATGCCCTGCTGGAGCAGCAGCTCCGCGTCGGCATCGCCGCAGCCTTCGACGACCGAAACGGCCTCCGACGAGCCACTGCGCGAGCTCGCGCATCTTCGATTCGCTCTTGATGTCGATCCGCCAGCCCGTGAGCTGCACGGCGAGCCGCACGTTCTGCCCCTTGCGCCCGATCGCGAGCGAGAGCTGGTCGTCGGGAACGATCACGTCCATCGACTTCGCGGCCTCGTCGATGATCACCTTGGAGACCTGCGCCGGAGACAGCGACGCGCACACGTAGCGCGCCGGATCCGGGCTCCACGGCACGATGTCGATGCGCTCGCCGCGCAGCTCCTGGACGACCGCCTGCACGCGGCTGCCCTTCATGCCGACGCAGGCGCCCACCGGATCGACGTCGCTGTCCCGCGACACCACGGCGATCTTCGAGCGTCCGCCCGGCTCGCGCGCGGCCGCCTGGATCGTGACGATGCCCTCGTACATCTCGGGCACCTCCTGCTCGAAGAGCTTCGTCAGCATCTCGATGGCAGGTGCGCGAGAGGATGATCTGCGCGCCCTTCGCCGCCTTGTTGACGTCGATCACGTAGGCGCGCACGCGATCGTTCGGGCGATAGGTCTCGCGCGGCACCTGCTCGCGCAGCGGCAGCACGGCCTCGGCGCGCCCGAGGTCGACGATGATCGCGCCCTTCTCGAAGCGCCGGACGATGCCGTTCACGATCTCGCCCTTGCGATCCTTGTACTCCTCGTAGACGTTGTCGCGCTCGGCCTCGCGGATCATCTGGATGATCACCTGCTTGGCCGTCTGCGCGAGAATGCGTCCGAAGCCGGAGGTATCGACCTTCACGCCGATCTCGTCGCCGAG
This sequence comes from uncultured delta proteobacterium, assembly GCA_963785985.1. Lineage (GTDB taxonomy): Bacteria > Myxococcota_A > UBA9160 > UBA9160 > SMWR01 > DATBRV01. The sequence continues at coordinate 863,076 of CAWAXD010000012.1, forward strand.
CTCGGCTTCGGGGTCGTAGCGGTGCGCCTCTTCGAGCGTGATCTGCGTGGTGGCGTCACTGACGTTCTCGACCACCTCGCGGAACTCGAACAGCTCGACCTCGCCGAGCTCTTCGTTGTAGCGGGCCTCGATCTCGCGATCCTGGCCCTGCGCACGCCTCGCGGCCTGCTTCATGGCCTCCTCGACCGCGCGGACGATCTCCTTGCGGTCGATTCCCTTGTCCTTGGCGATCTGGTCGATCTCGCGTTTCAAGCCGAGCATGGACGCACCCTCTTCGGGCTCGCGTGCGGCGCGAAGTCGTCACGCGTGAACTTGTAGATCCGGTGAGCCTTCGTGATCTCCGCGAACGGGAGGCGGTACTCGCGCCCGTCCACCAGCATGCGCGCGCTGCCGTCCTCGAACGCGACGAGCACGCCGCGGAAGCGCCGGCGGCCTTCGATGGGACGCAGCGTCTCGACCTGAACCTCGCAGTCACGCGCGAGCAGGAAGTCCTTCTCCCGCGCGAGCAACCGGTCGAGGCCCGGCGAAGAAACCTCCAGGCGATACGGCACCGCGATCGCGTCGGCCGCGTCGAGCTGGCTGCCGATCTCCCGCGACACCGCGGCGCAGCGCTCGATCGCGACGCGCCCGTCGGCCTCGGGCGTGTCGACGGTGACGCGCAACAGCCACGGCGCGCGGCCGCGCGTGAGCAACGCGTCGACCAGCTCGAGACCCGCGTCGCGTACGACCGGTTCGATCAGCACCTTGAGCTCCTCCGGGATGTCCCGATACACGGCAAGCTCTGGCCCACAAACAAAAAAAGCGGACTCCACGCCCACTTTCGCCACAGGGACCCAACGGCCCCATCCACCCGCTGCGCTCGCGAAGACCCAGCTCCGCGGACCGTCTCCCCGCCGCTCGGGCGGGGCTGGGCGATCTGCGGTTCACTGCGTAAGCGGGCGCAAACTATCTAAAATGCTAGGGGAATGCAAATTCGGGGGCGGTCGCCGCGCCGGGCCCTGGGGACCGCAAGCGCAGCAAACAGCGAGCCGCAGCCGGGCGGAGGGCCCCTAACGACCCGGCAGCTCCAGCGCGCCGCGCAGGTCGGCGACGCGCCGAAAGCCGTGGCGCGCGGCGTAGGCGGCGATTCCGTCGGCGATCTCCCCCGCCGCTGCCGGGTTCAGGTAGTTGGCGGTGCCGACCTGTACCGCCGTGGCCCCGCACAGCAGGAACTTGATGGCGTCCTCGGCGCTCGCGATGCCGCCGATGCCGCACACGGGGATCCGCACGGCGCGCGAAGCCTGCCAGACCATGCGCAGCGCGATCGGCCGGATCGCCGGCCCGGAGAGCCCCCCCAGCACGTTCGAGAGCACCGGACGCCGGGTTTCGACGTCGACCTCGAGCGCCTGGACGGCGTTGATCAGGCTGATCCCGCTCGCGCCCTCGGCCTCGCACACGCGCGCCATCGCCGCGATGTCCGTCACGTTGGGCGAGAGCTTGATGAGCAGCGGCAGCGTGGTGGCGCGGCGCGTCGTGCGCACGAGCTCGGCGAGCACCTGCGGCTGCTGCCCGAACTCGATGCCCCCGCTCTTCACGTGAGGGCACGAGGCATTCACCTCGATCCCCGCCACGCGCGGCACGCCGGTCAGGCGCTTGCACACTTCGGCGTAGCGCTCGATCTCGGTCTCGAACACGCTCGCGATCACCGTGACACCCTCGGGCAGCGCCGGCAGCTTGTCGCGAATGAAGGCTTCGACACCGACGTTCTCCAGGCTGATCGCGTTCAGCATCCCCGATGGCGTCTCGGCGATGCGCGGCGGCGGGTTCCCCGAACGCGGCTCGAGCGTGAGGCTCTTGGCGACGAAGCCGCCGATCCGGCGCAGATCGAGGAACGGGGCCAGCTCGACGCCGTAGCCGAACGTGCCCGAGGCAGTGAGCACGGGATTGCGCAGCCGGATGCCCGCGAGATCGACGCTCGTGTCGAGCGCTTCGCTCACGGCAGCGCCCCCCAGGCGATGGCCCCGGCCTCGAACGTCGGTCCGTCGCGACACACGAGAGCGAAGCCGCCGCGCGCGAGCGGCGCCGCACAGCCCAGACACACGCCGAAGCCGCAGGCCATGTGGTTCTCGAGCGACACGACGCAAGCCCGGCCGCTCGCGGCCGCGAGCTGCGCGACCCGCTCCATCATCGCCCGCGGCCCGCAGGTATAGACGCGCGCCGCCCCGGGCTCGGCGAGCGCGCGCTCGAGCAGCTGCGTCACGAGCCCGCGCACGCCGCGGCTGCCGTCCTCGGTCGCGATCTGGAGGCTGACCCCGAGCGCGGCGAAATCGGCCTCCCCCATCAGGTCGGCGCCGCTGCGGGCCCCGAGCAGCACCTCCACCCTCCCAGCGCCGTGGCTGCGCGCGGCGAGCTCGTAGACCGACGCGATGCCCGTGCCGCCGGCGACCAGCACGGCCCGTTCGCCCGGCGCGGGCGCCTCGAACGGGCGGCCGAGCGGGCCCACGACGCGCAGCTTCTGCCCGGGCAGCGTCTCGGCCAGCAGCCGCGTCCCGCGACCGACGCGCCGGTAGAGGATCTCGACCTCGGCGCCGCCGGCCCCGGGCCGGGAGCGGAAGATCGCCATCGGGCGCGGCAGCAGGGGATCCGTGCGCTCGACCGACGTGCGCGCGCCGGGCGAGAGCATCACGAACTGGCCGGGGAGGAAGCCCGGCCAGCCCGGCACGCGCAGACGCAGCCGCAGGTTCTCGCCGCCCTCGCTGCGGTTCTCGAGCACCTCGGCGTCGACGCGCAGCGCGCGCGGGAGGCCGGCGTTCGCGCCCGCCCCGGCGTCGCGCTTCGCTTCCCCGTGCGCGCTCTCGCGATCAGCCACGCTCGACTCCGATCTTGTGCAGCTTGATCTTGCGCGAGAGGCTCTCGCGCGCGATGCCGATCGCCGCGGCGGTGCGCGAGATGTTCCAGCCGTGCCCGCGCAGCTTCGCGAGCAGATACTCGCGCTCGAAATCGCGCCGCGCCTGCTCGAGCGTGCTGTCCACCTCGTCGTACTCGGGCAGCGTGCCGCGCAGCGCGTCCGGGAGGTCGCTCGCAGCGATGCTCGGCCCCGGCGTCATGATCACGAGCCGCTCCATCAGGTTGCGCAGCTGGCGCACGTTGCCCGGCCAGGCGTGCGCCTCGAGCGCCGCCAGGCACTCCGGCGTCAGCTCGCGCGGCCGCTCGCCCGACTCGGCGCAGAACTGCTGCACGAAATGCCGCGCCAGGGTCTCGATGTCTTCGCGACGCTCGCGCAACGGCGGCACGGCGAAGGGAATCACGTTCAGCCGGTAGTAGAGGTCCTCGCGGAAGCGGCCCGCAGCGATCTCCTTCTCGAGATTCTTGTTCGTCGCGGCGATCACGCGCACGTCGATCTGGATCGTCTCGGTTCCGCCGACGCGCTCGAAGCTGTGCTCCTGCAGGATGCGCAGGACCTTCGCCTGGGTCATCAGACTCATGTCGGCGATCTCGTCGAGGAAGATCGTCCCGCCGTGGGCCAGCTCGAACTTGCCGCGCTTCTGGGCGAGCGCACCCGTGAAGGCGCCCTTCTCGTGACCGAAGAGCTCCGACTCGATCAGCTCCCCCGGCAGCGCGGCGCAGTTCACCTCCACGAACGGGCTCTCGCGGCGTTTGCTCTGGAGGTGGATCTGGCGCGCGACGAGCTCCTTGCCCGTGCCGTTCTCGCCCGTGATCAGCACCCAGGCGTTGGTGGGCCCCGCCACCTGGATCTGCTGCTTGAGGCGTACGATCGCTTCGGAGCGGCCGAGGATCTCGTGCGCGCGCAGGGCCTGCGCGCGCAGACGCCGGTTCTCGGCCTCGAGGCGCGCGCGCTCGAGCGCGTGCTGGAGCGTCAAGAGCAGCTTGTCGATCGAGAGCGGCTTCTCGATGAAGTCGAAAGCGCCGAGGCGCGTGCTGCGCACGGCCGTGTCGATGGTGCCGTGGCCGCTCATCATCACCACCGGCAGCTGCGGGAAACGCTCGCGCAGCTCGGCGAGCACCGAGATGCCATCACGGCCCGGCATGGCGATGTCGAGCAGCACCAGATCGGGCGGCCGCTCGCGCGCGAGCGCCGCGAGCGCGGCGTCGCCATCGGCTGCGATGCGCGTCTCGAAGCCCTCGTCGCACAGGATGCCTTCGAGCGAGCGCCGGATGCTCTCCTCGTCGTCGACGATCAGGATGCGCTCCACCTAGGCGCCCCGCGCCGGCAGCTCGATGATGAAGCGCGTGCCCCGCGGCTCGTTGTCCTGCACCCGGATGTAGCCGTGGTGATCGGCCACGATGCGCGAGACGATCGCGAGGCCGAGCCCCGTGCCGCCCGCGCGGGTCGAGAAATAGGGCTCGAAGATCCGGCGCCGGTCTTCGAGCGGAATCCCGACGCCATCGTCCGCCACCTCGAAGCGCACGCTCTGGAGCGACGGATCCCAGGCGCTGCGCAGCATCACCCGACCGCCGCGTCCGGCCTGCGGGCTGCGCTGGACGGCGGCGATCGCGTTGTCGATCAGGTTGCTGAGCGCCCGGCGGATCTGCTCGCGGTCGATGTCGACCGTCGGCAGGCGGGGATCGAGGTCCGCGTCGAAGGCGACCCGCTCGGTGCCGTCGTAGCTCGCGACGGCGTCGGCGATGATGCGATTCAAATCGCCCGCCTGCGGGTTCGCCGTCGGGAGCCGCGCGAAATTCGAGAACTCGTCGACGAGCAGCTTCAGGCCGTCGACCTGGCTGGTGATCGCGTCGACACACTCGTCGAACACCTTGACGTCGTCCGGATCCGCCTCGACCCGCTGCCGGAAGCGGCGCCGCAGGCGCTGCGCCGACAGCTGGATCGGCGTCAGCGGGTTCTTGATCTCGTGGGCGATCCGGCTCGCGACCTCGCGCCAGGCGACCATCCGCTGCAGCTTGACCGGCTGCGTGTAGTCGTCGAGCACCACCACGCGGCCGAGCACGCCGCCCGCCTCGTCGTGCAGCAGCGTCACCGTCACGAGCAGCGTCGCGAGATTCTCGCCGAGCGGAACCTGCAGCTGGCGTCGGATGCTCTCGCGCGCGCCCGGCCGCAGCCGGCCGCCGAGCTCGACGATCAGATCGCGCAGCTGCGGCTGGCCGACGTGATCCAGGAAGCGGCCTCCGATCGGGTTCGCGTCGGGCGCGATGCCGAGCTGGTGTCGCGCCGAGGGGTTGAGCGTGGTGATGCGGCCCTCGGCATCGAGCGAGAGCACCCCGGCGCCGATCGTGCCGAGCACCACCTCCATCGAGCGCCGCCGCTGGTCGAGCTCGGCGTTCGAGCGCTCGATGCGCGCCCGCGCGTCGCGCAGATCGCGCGTCATGCGATTGAAGGAGCGTACGAGAAAGCCGACCTCGTCGTCGGCGGGCGGCTCGACGGCGACTTCGAGGTTGCCGCGCGCGACCTCCGCCGACGCGAGCGCGAGCGCCCGGATCGGGCCGGTGACGCCTTTCGCGATCCGGAAGCCGACCCAGGTCGCGAGCATCAGGATCACGAGAAAGCCGAGCAGCAGCTCGAGCAGGTAGGCCGTGCGGATGTTGCCGGCGCTCGGCCGCAGGGCGCGATACTGCGCGAGGGTATCGCGAATGCTCGCCGTGTCGGGGGCGAGCGATTCGGGCAGCAGGAAGTCGAAGACCAGCGCGCCCGCCGTGTGTCCGGGTCGCCGGCTCGAAGCGATCGGGACGGCGCCGCGGATCACGTCGCCATTGCCGGCGTGCTCGATGCGCCAGCCGGAACGCCCCTCGAGCGCCGAGCGGACCAGCTCGCTGCTGCGGCGCGCAAAATGACTCGAAGGCACCTCCGGGTTGACGACGCTCACGAGCTCCTGATTGCCGCGGCCGAAGATCTCGACCACACCGAGGTCGTAGGCGTGCTGCTCGGCCTCGATCAGGCGGGTGAGCTCCGCGCGATTCTCCTCGCGCAGCAGGCCCTGCGCCGTGACCTGCTCGGCGATCCGGCCCGCATACACCAGGGCGCGTTGCGCCGTCCCCTCGTAATAGCGCTCGGCCATCTGGCTGCTCTTCTCGAGCGCCCCATCGACCTGCACGCTGAACCAGCGGTCGATCGACTGCGTGACGATGACCGCCGAGATCGCGAAGAGCAGGGACGCCGTGATGAAGGCGATCAGCACGAACGCGGACACGAACTTGAGATTCAGGTGCGAGCCGAGCGTGCCGCTCCGGCGCTCGCCCACCAGCTTCCAGAAGTTGCGGGTGACGAGGAATCCGAGCAGCAGGATCAGGATCACGACGACCGCGTTGAGGAACAAGAAGAGCCGGCTGGCGGCGAGCGCCTGGGTGAGCCCCGCGATCGGCTGGACCAGCAGCAGGGCCAGCAGCAGCAACCCGATCCCGGCGCTGATCCACAGCTCGCGGCGGCGGCGCCGGCGCTCGGCTTCGGGAAGCCTGCGGAAGGCCGGGTCGCCGGGATCTCGCGGGCTCGCGGCTGCGGGCTCCGTCGGCGTGCGCTCGTGCGGCATGGGGGGAAGGCCTCACCATGGGCGGTGGGTCAGCGCGTGCGCGAACCAGTCGTGCTCCGGTTTGCGCCTTCCGAGCTAAGACGGCGAAAATCCTAATCAAACCCGGCTGGTACTGCAAGCGATTCCGGTCAAGATCGGCGCCGTCCCGGTCGATGAAGCTGCGGCACTCCCCCGCCAGTGCGCGACGACGAGAGGTCTTGGGTGTCGGCGATTCTCGAGCGCCACCGCGAGCGCTTCCTCGCGGATCCGGGGGATACCCGCGCCTTCGCAGCGCTCGAGGAGCAGTGGTTCGTCGCCGGGCGCTGGGACGAGCTCGTCTCCCTCTACCAGCAGCGCCTGGCCGCGCCCGATCTCGCCAAGGACCCGAAGCAGCGCGCGGGCTTGCTGCTGCGCCTCGGCCAGATCCTGGTCGAGCGGCGCGGCGATCTCGATGCGGCGGCGCGCTGCTTCCGCGACGCCATCGCGGCCAGCCCCGAGCAGCGCAGCGCCTTGCGCGAGCTGCGCCGCATCCACGCGTCGCGCTCGCAATGGGACATGGTCCTGCAGCTCGCCGAGCACGAGAGCGCGCTGCCGATGCGCAGCGAGGAACGCGCCGAGCTGCTGGTGGAGACGGCCGGAATCTGGCTGCGCGAGCTGCGCGAGCCCGAGCCGGCCCGCGAGCTGCTGGTGCGCGCGCTCGCGCTGGTTCCGGAGCAGCCGGCGGCGCTCGAGGCGCTCGCGCGCACTTGCGAGGCGGAAGGTCAGCTGCGGGAAGCCGCGAGCGCCTGGGATCGCCTCGTGGCGACCCGGCGCGGGCCCGAGCGCGCCGCCGCGCTGGCCGCGCAAGCCGCGCTGTATGCCGGGCCGCTCGGCGATCCCAAGCGCGCCGCCGAGCTCTACCGGCGCGCGCTGACGGACGACCCGCGCTGCAGCGCCGCGGCCGACGGACTTTGCGCCAGCGCGCGCGCGTCCGAGCAGTGGGGCCTACTCGCCTCGCTGCTCGAGCGCCGCTTCGAGACCGCGAGCGTGCCGGCGCAGCGCGCCGAGATCGCGATCCAAGCCGGGAGGCTCCAGCTCGAAAACCTCGCCAGCCCCGAGCGAGCGCGCAGCTGGTGGCTGCGCGCCCTCACCGACGCCCCGGACGACTCGCGCGTGATCGACGGGCTGGCGGAAGTCGCGCGCGCGCTCGATGACGACAACGAATTGCTGCGCTGCCTCGAGCGGCGCGCCGAGATCAGCGGCGACGAGACCCCGGTTTCCGCGCTGCTCGAAGCCGCCTCGCTTCGCTCGGACCGCGGCGAGGACACCGAGGCCGCCCGCTGGCTCGAACGCGCGCTGCGCCGCGCGCCCGACGATGCGCTCGTGGTGGAGGCCCTCTCCGACACGCTCGCGCGTCTCGGTCGCGCGGAGGAGCTCGTCGATCTGCTCGAGCGGCGGGCGGCGCTCGCCGGCGACGACGCGAGCAGCCGCGCCGCCGCGCTCGCCGAGCTCGGGTCGCTGCACGAAGAGAGGCTCGCGGACCCGGAGGCCGCTGCGCTCGCCTACGAACGGGCCTTCGCCCTCGACCCGCTCGCGCCGATCGTAGCGACGGCGCTCGAACGCCTGCACCGCAAGGCCGAGAACTGGAATTCGCTGCGCGCGCTGCTCGAACGCGCCGCGAACGCCGGGCCCGAGGCACAGCGCGTCGGCTTCGCGTGTGCGCTCGGCGATCTGCTGGCGGAGCGCTTCGCGCAGCCCACGGAAGCGGCGCGTGCATACGAGGCCGCGCTGGCGCTCGAGCCGCGCTCGCTGGCCGCCCACCGCGGCCTGCGCCGGCTCGCGGCGGAACGCGGCGACACGGATGCGCTCTTGCGCCTCAGCGCGAGCGAGGCGGCCGTCACGAGCGACCGCGCGCGGCTGGCCGAGCTCGCGCGCGAGCTCGTGCGTGGCTTCGAGCAGGCCGGCCGCCCCGAAGCCGCGCTCGCGTGGGCGCAGCGCTGGTCCGAGGGCGTCCCCGAGAGCCCCGAACCGCTCGCTGCCTGCGCGCGTCTGCACGCCGCGCTCGGCCGCGACGCGGAATTCGTGGATTGTCTCGAGCGACAGGCGCTGCTGTTGCAGGGACCCGAGCGCGCCGCGAATCGCCGACGGCTGGCGCGCCACCACGCGGAGCTCGGACGCGACACCGACAGCATCCGGTGTCTCGAGGCGGCGCTCGAATCCGATGCGCGCGATCTCGAGTCGCTCACGGCGCTGGTGACACAGCTCGAGCGCGCCGGCCGCAGCGAGGATCTGGTTCGCGCGCGCCGCTGGCTCGCAGACGCGGCGCCGCCGGAACGGCGCGCGGAATGCCTCGACGCGCTGGCGCGGCTGCTCGCAGAGCGCGTCGGCGACGTCGCCGGCGCCATCGACGCGCTCACGCAGCTCGCGGCCTGCGACGGCGCCCCGGCCGATGCGCAGGGGCGGCTCGCGCAGCTGCTCGAGCAATCCGGTCGCCACGAGGAGCTCGCAGCGCGTCTGCTCGAATGGCGCGGCGCCCTGCCCGCTGGCAGCCGCGAGGCGATGCGGCTCGATCTGCGTCGCGCGCAGATCCTGCACGGTCCGCTCGCGCGCCCGAGCGAGGCGGCCGTGGTCTACCGCGAGACCCTCGCGCAGCACGCCGGATCCAGCGAGGCGCGCGACGGCCTCGAAGCGGCGCTGCGCGACGCCGGCGATCTGGCGGGCCTCGCCGAACAGCTCGCCTCGCGCGCGGCGTACGAGGCCGATCCCCAGGCGCGGGCCGCGCTCGAGATGGAGCGGGCCGCGCTGCTCGAACAGCTTCCGGACGGTCAGGCCGGCGCGCGCCGTGCGCTCGAACAAGCGCTCGCTTGCATCCCGCAGCCTCCGCTGCGCGACGCCGCCCGCGAGCGCCTCGCATCGCTGCTCGAACGCGCGGGCGACATGCCCGCGTTGCGCGCGCTGCTCGAGGCGTCGCTCGGAGACGCCGATGCGAGCGACGCCGGCCGCCTGCACGAGCGGCTGGGCCGACTCTGCCGCGGGCGGCTCGCGGACGCGAACGCCGCGCTCCACCACTTCGAGGCCGCCGCGCGGCTCGTCCCCGGGCGCGCCGAGCCGTGGCGTGCGCTGGCCGAGTTGCACGCCGAGGCAGGCCGCAACAGCGAGCTGTTGCAGGCCCTCGAAGCCGAGCTCGCCACCGGGCCCGAGCCCGAGCGCGAGATCGGACTGCGCAGCCACGCCGCGGCGTTGCTCGGCAACGCGCCGGAGGCTGCCGAACGCGTACATCGCCACTGGGCGCGCGTGCTCGAGCTGGATCCCAGCCACGCGTCGGCCTCGGACTACCTGATCGCCCACTGGGAAGGCCAGGGCGACGCGGACCGCGTGGTCGGATTGCTCGAAGCGCGGCTCGAAACACTCGCCGGGCTGCCCCGCGACGCCGGCGGCGAATGGGCCGCGCGGCGCGCCTCGCTGCGCCTGCGCATCGCGGGCTTGCGCGCGAATCGCCTCGCGGATCCCGACGGCGCGATCGCCAGCCTCGAGCCCGCTCTCGCCGAGCTCGGGCCCCTGCCTGCGGTCGCCGAGCCGCTCGCCGACCTCTACGAGCGCGCGGGCTACACCGACGATCTGATCGAGCTGTGCGAGCACGCCGCCGCGGCGAGCCCCGACGCGGGCGAGCGGGGCGCCTGGCGTCTGCGCCGCGCCGCCGCCTTGCGCGCCACGCAGCGCGAGGCCGAGGCGGCCGACGCCTATCGCCAGGTGCTGAACGACCGCCCCGGCGACCGCGAAGCCGAGTCAGCCTTGCGCGAGCTCTATCGCAAGCTCGGCGAGCACGAGGCGCTCGCGCGCCTGCTCGAAGTCGAGCTCGCGCGGCCGTCGACTCCGAGCGAAGTGGCGACGCGGATCCAGCTGGCCGGGCTGCTCGCCGGCCCGCTCGCCCGCCCCACCGAAGCGCTGCCCCAGCTGCGCCGCGTGCTCCAGATCGAGCCGGGCCACACGCAGGCCGAGCTGCTCGCGCTCGAGCTCGCCGAGCGGCACGACGCGGGAGATCTGCTGCTCGAGCTGCTGAACGGTGCGCTCGCGCACCCTTCGCCGCCCGCGCTGCGCGCGCGCCGGCTGTGGCAACGCGCGCGCCAGCTCGCCGCGAGCCGCCCGGCCGACGCCGAGCGCGATCTGCAAGAGGCGCTGGCTCTCGACCCGTCGCTCGCGCCGGCGCGCGCCGAGCGCATCGCGCTGCTCGAGCGACTCGGCCGCTGGCCGGAGCTGCTCGCCGTGCTCGAGCACGAGGCGCTCGCAGCGGATGCCGGCGTCCGCGCGGAGCGGCTCGAGCGCGGCGCCGCGATCGCATGGGAGCGCGTCTCGCCGGATGCGGCCCTGCCCTGGCTGGCGCGGCTGCGCAGCGAGCGCCCTGCCGACGCGACGCTTCCGGCGCGCTGCGCCGAGGCTCATCGGATCGCCGGGCGCCACGAAGCGCAGCTGCGAGCGCTCGCCGACGAGCTCGCGCTCACGGTCGACCCCGCGCGGCGGCACGCCCTGCATTTCGAGCGCGCGCGCGTGCTCGAACACGATCTGGCTGCCGCGGGCCGCGCGGTGACCGAGCTCGAGACGCTCGTGCGTGTCGATCCCGACGACAGCGAGGTGCTGCGCGAGCTCGAACGCCTGCACAGGGACCTGGGCCGTCCGCGCGAACGCGTCCGGGTGCTCGAAGCCCTGCTCGCACGCGTCGACGAAGCGGAACGCGTGCCGCTGCTGTGCGAAGTGGCCGCGCTGTGGTCCGGACCGCTCGGCGAGCCGCAGCGGGCGGCAGCGCACCTCGAGCAGGCCGTGGCCATGACGCCGCGCGGGAGCGGCTTCTACGTCGAGCTGCTGCGCGCCCTCGGCGAGACGCTGCGCGCCGCGGGACCCGCCGAAGCCTGGGCGCGCTGCGCCGAAGCGGAGCTGCGCGCCCTGGATCCGACGGCGCCGGTCTTCGACGACCGCCGGATCGAGCTCTCGCGCGCGCTCGCGCACTGCTACGAGCACGTGCTGCGCCGCCCCGACGCAGCCTTGCGACACCTGCGAAACCTGGCCGACGGCCCGGCCGCGCGCGCCCTGCGACCGCAGGACGTGAACGAGATCGAGGCGGCGCTGCTGCGACTGCTGCGCCTGCGCGCCGGGCCCATCGAGCTGGAGTCCCGACTCGCGGCGCAGCTCGCGCGCGGGCCGGCGAGCGCCGAGGATTGGCTGGAGCTCGCGCGCTTGCGCGACGAGAAGCTGCACGCGAACGCGCGCGCCGAGGCGGCCTACCGCCGCGCGCTCGAGCTGGCGCCCGATTCTCTCGACGCCTTGCGCGGACTGCGCGGTGTCGCCGAGCGCCTCGGCGCCTGGGACGTGGTCGCGGAGACGCTCGAGCGCGAAGTCGAGCAGTCGGCGAGCGCGCCGCCCGGCGAGCGGGCCGCGCTGCTGCGGCGACTCGGCGACGTCGCCTGGCGGCGTCTGCAATCGACGACGCGGGCCAGCCGCTGCTATGCCGCCGCGCTCGAAGCCGACCCGCACGATCTCGACGCGCTGCTCGCGCTCGAAGCGCTGCTCGAAGCGATGGAGGACTGGCACGGCGCGCTCGGTCTCTACGAGAGCGAGGTCGAGATGCGGGGCGATCGCGATCCCGCGCGACGCCAGGCCGCCTGGCTGCGCGCGGGAGAGATCGCGCGCGATCACACGAACGAGCCGGAGCGCGCATTGCGCGCCTACGTGCAAGCACAGGCGCTCGGCGAGCTCGCGCCGGCGCGGCGGCTCGAGCGGGCCGAGCTGCACCTGCGCTGTGGCGATCCGGCGACGTTCGCCGCCGTGTTCGCCGGCTGGTGCGACGACCCGGAGGCGCGCGCCGGGGCCGCCGATCACCTGCGCCTGGCGGAAACCCTCGAAACGCTCGGTCGATCCGCGGAGGCGCTCGCGCGCGTGGAGCGCTCGCTGGCGCTCGAGCCCGCGCAGCGGACCGCCTGGAAGCTCGCCGCGCGGGTGCGCGAGATGCTCGCCGACGGCGCCGGGGCCGCGCAGGCCTGGGCGCGGGCAGCCGAGCTCGCCGACGGCTCCGACGCCGCGGACTCGCTGTTGCGCGCGGCGGAGCTGCGCCGCGGCGACGCTGCGCGCCAGGCGCTCGAGTGGCTCGAGCGCGCTGCGCGCCACGATCCCGGCGCGCCCAGCGTGTGGGTGGCGCTCGCGGCGTCACGCGAGACCTGCGGTGAGCAGGCCGGCGCTCTCGCCGCCGCCGAGCGTGCGCTCGAGCTGCTCGCGAGCTCCAGCACCCCGACACAACGCAGCGACATCGCCCGGCTGGGAGCGCGCTGCGCCCTCGCGCTCTCGCAGCTCGAGCCGGCGGTGCGCTGCCTCCGGCAGGTGCTCGAGGAGACGCCCGGCGATCTCGAGGCGCAGGCGAGCCTCGGCGAGGCGCTCTTCGGCCTCGGAGACTTCGCCGGCGCACGCGCCCGACTCGAAGCGCGCAGCGCGAGTCCGGAGCCCTACGCGAACCGCGGCCGGCATCTCGTCCTGATCGGGCGCTGTCTCGAAGCCGACCGCGAGGAAACGCTCGCGCTCGAGCGCTTCGAGGCGGCGCTCGCGCTCGAGCCCGCGAACCGCGACGCCCATGAGCACATCGCTGCCAGCCACGAGCGCGCCGGTCGCGCCGCGCCCGCGCTCGCCGCGCTCGAGCGTTGGGCGGAGCACTGCGAAGACCCGTCGCTTCGCGCCGGCTGCCTCCTGCGCGCGGCGGAATTGGAGCTGCGCCAGGACGGGCGTCAGAGCGCCGCCGAGCAACATCTGCGCGCCGCGCTCGCGGCCGATCCCGGCGTGGCCCGCGCAGGCCTGCTGCTCGCGACCCTGTTGTCGGAGACGGACCGCGCCGACGAGGCGCTCGCGCTCGCCACGGACGCGCTCGCGAACGCGTCGAGCGCGCCGGAGCGAGCGAGCCTCGCGCTGCTGCGCGCGCAACTGCTCGAACGGCGCGGCGAGACGCAGCGGGCGGCCGAGGCGTTCGGGATCGCCGCGCAAGCCGATCCACGCAGCACGCTGGCTGCCGTCTCCGCAGCGCGCCTGCTGCGCGCGCAGGGTCAATGGCGCGCCGCCGGGGGCGCGCTCGCCGACTTCGCCGCGCAGCACCCGGGCGACGATCCGGCGGGTCTGGCGGACGTTCTCGACCAGCTCGGCCGTCTGCGCGCGGGCCCGCTCGAAGACGTCGACGGCGCGATCCAGGCCTATCGCCGCGCGCTCGAGCTCGAGCCCGAACGGACCGCGACGCGCACGGCGCTCGCCCAGCTGCTGAGCCAGCGACCCGGCGATTGGCCCGAGGCGCTGCGACACCATCGCGCGGCGCTCGACGCCGATCCGACGCTCGCAGCGTCGCTTCGCGCCGTGCTGCGGATCGCCGAGGGAAGCGGACGCCACGAAGCCGCCGCCCAGGGTCGGGCGATCCTGCGCGGACTCGGCGTGGCGAGCGCAGCCGAGCGCGAGGACGCGCCGGCGAACCTCTCGCGATCCCTCTTCGCGAGCGGCGAGCTCGACGATCCCGTGGCCGAGACCGTCCGCAAGCTCGCGCAGCAAGCGGCCGCAGAGATCGCCGAGGCGCTCGACTCCTCTCCCGGAATCGCGGGCAGCGCCGGCTCGGGCGACGTGGCCGCCTTCCGATCGGCCGCGCTCACAGCCCAGGGTCGCCTGACGGCGCCCGCCCTCCTACCGCTGCCGGCGGCACAACAAGGCGAGGTGTTGAAGCTCGTCGCGAGCCTCGTCATCGCCCCCGATCTCGTGCACGGCGGCGGTCAGCTCGTGAACGGACTCGCGTCCGCGATCGGACGGCGCGCGCGCCGGCGCCTGCGCCGCGTGCTCGAGGGCACGTCGCTCGAGGCGATCACGGCGCTCGATTTCACGGCCTGGCTCGCGGAGGTGCGCGCGCTCGCGGCGGCCAGCGTGCTGGACGAAACCCGAGGCGATCTGCGCATCGCGCTGCTCGCCTGCGTAGCGGACGTCGCCAACCCAGCGACCGACTTGCCGGGCGCAGGCGCGGATCTGACGCCGCTCGTCGCCGCGCACGCCGAGGCGCGCGCCTTGTTGGCTCGGGTGGTGCGCAGCTGGCTCGACCGGGTCGCGGAATGAGCCGACGCCAGGCGCCGGCGACTCCGCGCCGGCGCGGCCCGCGCTGAGGAGAACGACATGCCCCGACGCACCGTCGCGCGCGAGACGACCCGGCGCTTCCGCCGGCGCACGCTGCGCGTGTTCGTCGAGTACCTGTGCGGAGCCGGGCTCTGCTGCGACCCCGCGACGACGCTCGGTGCCGGCGGGCTCTTCGTCGAGACCGAGTCGCCGCAGCGCGAAGGGACGTCGCTCAAGCTGCGCTTCCGGCTTCCGGAGAGCGAGCTGACGCACGAGATCGAGGGGCGCGTGGTGTGGGCGCGCCGACCGGGGAGCCCGGGCGGCCAGGCGCCGGGCATGGGCATCGAGTTCACCGACCGCGCGGCGTCCGCCCGGCTCGCGCGCGAGCTCGCCGAGCTCGACGAGAATTCCTGACCCCGATCCCGCATGCGAGGAACGAGGAGAGGAAGGGGGCGCGGGGCTAGGCCGGCGAGAGCAGCGGCGTGAGCTCGGGCGCGGGGCGCGCCCCGGCTTCGCGCAGACGCCAGGCGCGCGGGCGCGCGAGCAGCGCCGCGACCAGGCGGTGGTGGAGCGCGTGCCCGCCGCACTCGACCTTCACGTGCCCGTCGATCGAGACGCCGAGCAGCGCGAGATCGCCGAGCAGGTCGAGCACCTTGTGGCGCACGAACTCGTCCGGCCAGCGCAGGCCGTCGGGGTTGAGCACGCGCGTGTCGTCGAGCAGCACCGTGTTGCGGAGCGAGCCGCCCTGGGCGAGCCCCGCGTTCCACAGCACGCGCACGTCCTGCAGGAAGCCGAAGGTGCGCGCCGATGCGATTTCGCGCTCGAAGCATTTCGGATCGAGGGCTGCGACCCGCAGCTCCTGGCGCTTGATCGCCGGGTGGGCGAAATCGACCGCATACGAGATCCGCAAGCCGCGCGCGGGCTCGATGCGGATGCGCCGGCCGCCCTCGTCGACCTCGATCGGCTCGAGCACGCGCAACACCCGACGCGGTTCGTGCTGCACGCACAGACCCGCGCTGCGGATCAGATAGACGAAGGAGGCGGCGCTGCCGTCCATCACGGGCAGCTCGGGTCCATCGACCGTCGACGCGAACGTTGTCGACCCCGAGGCCGTAGAGCGCAGCGAGCAGGTGCTCGACCGTGCCGATGCTCGCATCGCCGCTTCCGAGCGTGGTGGCGAGCCGCGTCGAGGTGACGCTGCCCGGCCGCGCCGGGATCTCGACGGCATGCGCGCGGTCGCCCCGCACGAACACGATGCCCGTGCCGGCCCGCGCAGGCGCCAGCAGGAGCCGCACCGGCGCGCCGCTGTGCAGGCCGCTGCCCGTGCACGACATCGGCTCCGCGAGCGTCTGTTGCCTTCGCACTCCGTCCTCCCGATCGACGCCCAAAACGTGACGCGGCTCACGCAAAAGCAAGCCGTATGCCGGACTCCGGCTGCGAACGGCGCGCCGTCCTCCCCACCAGAATCCTTTTGGATCCATGGGTTGCAAGGCTCCTGAGGGGCTTTCGACACGCATTCTGACGCTCTCGAAGAGGGGATCTGCGTGACGTACATATCACGGATGTGACGATCACGTCACACTCTGGCGCAGCGTCAGCCAGCCGGAGTGCCCCGTAGATCGGCCAGGATCTCGCGCGTCGATTGGTAGCGGTCGGCGGGATCCTTCTCGAGACAGCGCGCGATGATCGCGCACAGCGATTCCGGCACGTCCGGGTGGAACTCGCGCGGGTCGGGCGGCGGCGTGTGGACGTGGTGGTAGGGCAGGTTCCCCTCCCGGAATGGCAGCGTCCCGGTCGCCATCTCGAACACGCTCACGCCCAGCGAGTAGATGTCGGTGCGGTGATCGACGTTCTTGCCGAGCGTCTGCTCCGGGCTCATGTAGTAGGGCGTGCCCGAGACCACCGTGGTGTGGTTGCGCACTTCCTCGACGACCTTGGCCAGGCCGAAGTCCATGATCTTGGCCTTCTTGTCCTTCGTCCACATCGCGTTCGCGGTCTTCACGTCGCGATGCACGATCTTGCTCTCGTGCGCGTAGGCGAGCGCCTCGCACATCTGCGAGAGCACGTGGTTGATGCCGCCGGGCGAGATGCGGCCGCGGTGCTTGAGGATCTCCTTCAGCGTGTGGCCGTCGACGTACTCCATCGCGATGTAGTACGCGCCGTCCTGCTCGCCGGCGTCGAACACCGTCACGATGTTCGGGTGGTTGAGCTGCGCAGCGCTCTTGGCTTCGCGCAGGAAGTTCTTGAGGGCCTGCGGGTTCTCCTTCAACGTCTCGGGCAGCACCTTGAACGCCACGATGCGGTCGAGCACGCTGTCCTGCGCCTTGTAGACGACGCCCATGCCGCCGCGGCCGAGCTTGCCGACGATCTTGTAGCGGCCCTGCTTCTGTGAGGCGCTGAGCTGCGCGCCGGTCTGCGCCGCCGCCTGCTTCTCCGCGGCCAGCTTCTTCAGCGCCTCGCGCGCGGCCTCGAGCCGCGCGCTCACGTCCGCGTGGTGGTAGTCGAAGGCGAGGATCTTCTCGTACAGCTCGGCGGCCTCCTGGACCTCCTGGTTCGCCTCGTAGACCGTCGCGAGCGAGTAGAACGCCTGCACGTTGTCGCGCGTGACGCCCGAGCTTCCGATCGCGTGCGTGAGCTTCTTGATCGCGAGCGAGAGCTTGCCGTGCTTGCGGAAGATCTCGCCGAGCAGCGCCGAGGCCTTGCCGAAGTCGGCGTGCTCCGGAACGATTTCCTGGAGCACCTTGATCGCGTCCTCCTCGAGCCCGTTCGCCAGCTGGATCTCGGCCGCCTTGAGCTTCTGGCCGGCGCGCGAGAGCAGATCCGCCTCGCGCTCGGGCTCGCCCGTGTTCGCCAGACACTCTGCGGCGTCAGCAAAGCGCTTGCAGCGTTCGTAGTTCTGACCGGCGCGCACGCGATCGCCGGCGCTCTTGAACATCTCCGCCGCCTGCGCGAACTCGCCGGCCTTCTCGTAACAGGCGCCCGCCTGCTCGAAACGCTCGAGCATGCGGTAGAGGTCGCCCGCTGCGACGTGCTCGCCGGCCTCCTCGAAGCAGCGCGCCGCCTCCGCGTCGTCGCCCTTGTCGCGATGGTGCTCACCGAGCATGCGCAGCGCGTCGGCCCCCTTGCCCAGCCCCTTCAGGACTTCCGCCGCGCGCTTCGGGTCGCCACCCTTCTGGAACAGCGCCACCGCCTGCTCCTTGCTGCCGTGCGCCAGCGCGAGCTCGGCCGCAGGAATCCAGAGTGCTCCGCGCTCGAACACCGCCTGCGCCTTGGTATGCAGGCCGGCGCGTCCGTAGAGATCGCCCGCCATGCGCACGAGCTTGCGGGTCTCGGCCTGGCGCGCGGGATCGCTCGCCGCGGCGCCCGTCGATTCCTCCGTGATCACCTGGTCGAGGCACTCGGCCGCCTTCTTCCACTCGTTGCACTTGACGTAGGCCTTCGCCGCATGGCGCGCGAAGTCGGTCTGCGCATAGCAATCGCCGGCGCGCCGGAAGTCGCCGGCCTTCTCGAACATCTCGGCCGCCACGCTCTTGTTGCCCGCTTCGAGGTAGGCCTCGGCCGCGCGCTTGTGCTCTCCCTGCTGGCTGAAGATGCGGCCCGCGGAGTCGAACTTGCCGCCCTTGAGATACAGCTCCGCGCACTCGAGGAAGCGATTCTGGTCGTGGCGGATCTCGGCCGCCCGCGAGAACTCCCCGGCCTCGATGAAGTACGTCGCGGCCTCTTCGAGCAGGCCGCTCGCGAAGCAGTACTCGGCGGCATCGTGCGGGGTGCCGCGTCTGGCGAGCGCGCCCGCCTGCTTGCGGGCCTTGCGGAGCATGCGCGCGTCGGCCTTCGGATGGCCGTCGTCCGGAGCATCTTCCGCTTCGCCGCTCTCCTGCTTGCGCCCGGGCAGCAGCACCGAGATCAGCAGCAGCAGACCCGCCGGCGCGAGCCCATAGCAGGCGATCGCACCGTGCAGGAAGCCCTCGACCGACATCGGAAAGTCTTCATCGAGGCCGAGCGGCTCGACGGCGCTCAGCACCGTGGCCGTCTGCTTCACGAGCTTGAGCGCGATGGCAAGCGCGACGTTCCCGGGCGCATAGGCGATCCCGAGCGCAATCCCCCCAGCGACCAGCAGGAGCAGGCCGGAGCCGATCACGAGCAACCGGCCCAGCTTTTTCAGCGCGCCCACGGCACACCCCTCTCGCGCGCCCCGGACCTGAGCCGGGGCCCCCGCTCTGTGCCTCTCGTATCGGCCGGGGGTGGCAAGGCTTTGAGGGCGTCCAGCGCCGCGGGCGCCCGCGGGGCTAGAGCAGCTTCGGCTGGGAGGCGCTCGCGGCCCCGGCGGGGAAGCCAAAGTACTCGCGCGAGAGGCGCGTAGCCACCCGCCCGCGCGGTGTACGGGCCAGGAACCCTTCGTGGATCAAGAACGGCTCGACCACGTCCTCGAGCGTGCCCTTGTCCTCGCCGACGGCGGCGGCCAGGGTCTCGAGCCCCACCGGCCCGCCGTCGAATTTTTCGAGCAGCGTGCGCAGCAGGATCAGGTCGAGGCGGTCGAAGCCGGAGGCATCGACCTCGAGCCGCTCGAGCGCGAAGCGCGCCCGCGCGCGGTCGACGAGCGTGCCGGGGCCGCCTTCGACCTCCGCGAAGTCGCGCACCCGGCGCAGCAGGCGATTGGCGACGCGCGGCGTGCCGCGCGAGCGCGACGAGAGCTCGGCGCAGGCGTCCGCGCCGAGGGAGACACCGAGCACCCGCGCCGAGCGCTCGAGGATGCGTTCGAGATCCGCGGGGGGGTAGTACTCGAGCCGCGCGACCCAGCCGAAGCGGTCGCGCAGCGGCGACGTGAGCAGGCCCGCGCGCGTGGTCGCGCCGATCAGCGTGAAGCGCGGCAGATCGAGACGCATCGAACGCGCACCCGGCCCCTGCCCGATCAGGATGTCGAGCTGGAAGTCCTCCATCGCCGGGTAGAGGATCTCCTCGACCGTGGCGGGCAGGCGGTGGATCTCGTCGATGAACAACACGTCGCCCGCCTCGAGGTTCGACAGCAGCGCCGCGAGATCGCCGGGGCGCTCGATCGCCGGACCGCTCGTCACGCGCAGCGGCGCCCCGAGCTCGTGTGCGACCACGTGCGCGAGCGAGGTCTTGCCGAGGCCGGGGGGGCCGTGGAAGAGCATGTGATCGAGCGTCTCGGCCCGATCGCGCGCGGCCTGCACGAAGACCTTGAGGTTCTCGCGCAAGCGGTCCTGGCCGATCATCTCGGCGAGCGAGCGCGGGCGCAGTCGCTCATCGAGCCCCGCGTCCTCGGGCAGGGCCGCACCGGCGATCTGCGCGCGCTCGGCCTGCACGTCCGTCATCTCGCCATCCTCTTCAAGGACGCTCGCACCAGCGTCTCGAGCGTCGCCGTGGTGCCGGCCTCCGCCGCCGCCTCCTCGACCACGCGCTCCGCCTGCACCTTCGGGTAGCCGAGGTTCACGAGCGCCGACAGGGTCTGCTCGCGCGCCGCCGCGTCGGACGCGCCGCGCGGCGCGCCCGGCGCCGCAGCGGGGGAGACTGCGAGCGCGAGCTCGTCGACGCGATCGCGCAGCTCGAGCAGGATCCGCTCGGCGAGCTTCGTGCCGACGCCGGGGACCGCGCGCAGCGTCGCGATGCGCCCGCCGCGGATCGCCTCGAGCAGCGCCGCGGGCGTGATTCCGGACAGCACCGTCTGCGCGAGGCGCGGGCCCACCCGGCTCGCGCGCAGCAGCAGCTCGAACGCCACCAGCTCGGCGCGCGTGGCGAAGCCGAAGAGCTGGATGCCGCCCTCGCTGGCGTGGGTGTGGATGTGCAGGGCGACCGCCTTGCCCTCGTCCGGCAGCTCGGTGAAGGTCGAGAGCGGGATCAGCACCGCGTAGCCCACGCCGCCCACGTCGATGATCACGCGCGTCGGCGTCTGTTCGCGCAGCACGCCCTCGAGCCGCGCGATCACCGCGCGAACCTCGGAGCCACGGCGAAGCGGGCCGACCGGCGCGGCCGCGCCCGCCGGCTCACGACACCGATCAGAGACAGGCGCGGCTCGTGGGCGTGGCGGATCGCGGCCGCGAGCGCGTCGGCCGCGTCGGACGCCGGCGCGCGATCGAGCGCGAGGATCCGGCACACCATCGCCTGCACCTGCAGCTTGGGAGCGGCGCCGCTGCCCGTGACGCCCTGCTTGATCTGCGCCGGCGTGTACTCCGCCACCGCCAGCCCTCCGGAAGCGACGGCCGCGAGCACGGCGCCGCGCGCCTGTCCGAGCACGAGCGCCGCACGCGGGCTCGCCGCGACGAAGACCTGCTCGACCGCCACGGCATCCGGGCGGTGCTCCTCGAGCAGCTCGACGAGCGCGCGGTAGAGATGGTGCAGACGCAGCGGCAAGGCGACGCCGCGCGGCGGGCGCAGGGTGCCGTGGGCCACGTGGACCAGCGTGCCGCCCGTGCGCTCGACGACACCGAAACCGGTCGCCACCGAGCCCGGATCGATACCCAGGATTCGCATTGCGCTCCCAAGGGAGGACCGCGGAGGATCGCCGTTCACCGGACGCGCAGGGGGGAGGCGCGCGCCGGGGGAATGTTAGCTCGCGAAGCGAGCCATTTCTTCGTCCGAGATGTCGTAGTTCGCGTAGACCTCCTGGACGTCGTCGAGGTCTTCCAGCGCGTCCACGAGCTTCAGCATCGATTCCGCCGCGGCGCCCTCGATGCGCACGGTCGACAGCGGGGCCATCACGATGCCCGCGCTGGCCGGCTTCCAGCCGGCGGCCTCGAGCGCGCGCCGGAGCGTCTCGAAGCCGGCCACCGTCGTGACCACCTCGATCGCATCGCCGCTCTCGATCACGTCGTCGGCGCCCGACTCGAGCGCCGCCTCGAGCAGCGCATCGACGTCGAGGCCCGTGCGATCGAAGCTGAGCTGCCCCTTCTTCTCGAACAGGTAGGAGACGCAGCCGGTCGCGCCGAGATTGCCACCAAAGCGGGTCAGCGCATGCCGCAGCTCACCGACGGTGCGGTTCTTGTTGTCGGTGAGCGTCTCGACGAAGAGCGCCGCGCCGCCGGGGCCGTAGCCCTCGTACACGACCTCCTCGTAGGCTTCGGTCTCCCCGACTCCGGTGCCCTTCTTGATCGCGCGCTCGATGTTGTCCTTGGGCATGTTGGCGGCGCGCGCCTTGTCCACCGCGAGGCGCAGCCGCGCGTTCGCGTCCGCGTCGCCGCCTCCGATGCGGGCGGCCGTCGCGATCTCGCGCAGCAGCTTGGTGAAGATCTTGCCGCGGCGCGCGTCGGCCGCGCCCTTCTTGCGCTTGATGGTCGCCCATTTCGAGTGACCGGACATCGCGACCCCTCCGAGTGTCCAGACGCCTGTGGACGCCCCAGACAGCCCCACGCTTGCGAGGGATCAGGCATCGGAACCCCTCGGGAATGCACGCTAATTAGCACGCAGCTCGGCGCGGGCCAAGGTCTGCCCGGGGGCGTCTCCGGCAGTTCTGCGCTGCGCGCTGCCGGCCCTCAGCCCCGCCCGCGATCTGCCGATACCTGGAGAGCGGTGGAGGGAGCGGGGCGAGGGCCCGCGGCCGGGCCTGTGCGCTCGGCCGGACCCGAGAAACGCCGCTGGACGGGGTCCCATGAGCGAGCTTGCGATCGGTATCGACCTGGGAACGAGCAATTCCTGCGTCGCCATCCTGCGCGGGGGCATCATCGAGGTGCTGCCCAACGCCTACGGCGAGTCGACCACCGCGAGCGTGGTGGCGATCAAGGAAGACGGCTCGGTGATCGTCGGCAACGCCGCCAAGGCGAACATCATCCACGACCCCAAGCACACCGTGTATTCCTCGAAGCGCTTGATCGGCCGCTTCTTCTTCTCCGAGGAGGTGAAGAAGGCCCGCGCGATCTGCTCCTACGAGATCACCGAAGCCGAGAACCACGGCGTCCGCATCAAGATCCGCGAGGAGCTCTTCTCGCTGCCCGAGATCGGCGCGATGGTGCTGCGCGAGCTCAAGCAGATTGCCGAGCTGCGCCTGGGCCGCGCGGTGAACAAGGCGGTGATCACGGTCCCCGCAAACTTCAACGACAACCAGCGCCAGGCGACGAAGGACGCGGGGCGCATCGCGGGCCTCGAAGTGCTGCGCATCATGAACGAGCCGACGGCTGCGGCGCTCGCCTACGGCTTCGGCAAGGGCCTGCGCCAGCGCGTCGCCATCTACGATCTCGGCGGCGGCACCTTCGATATCTCGGTGCTCGAGATCGGCGACGACGTGTTCGAGGTGCTCGCGACCTGCGGCGACACGTTCCTGGGCGGCGACGACTTCGACGACCGCCTGATCGACCTGCTCGCCGACGAGTTCATGCAGAAGGAGGGCGTGAACCTCCGCAACGACCCCTACGCGCTCGAGAAGCTCAAGGTCGCCGCGGAGGAAGCCAAGAAGGCCCTCTCGGTCGACGCCGAAGCCGAGATCCGGATTCCCGACATCTACACCGCGCCCGGGCGGCCGGCGTGCTCGATCCAGCGCCAGCTCACCGACCGCGAGTTCTCCCAGCTCGTGAACGATCTGATCCTGCGCACGTTCAAGGTCTGCGACGAAGCGCTGCAGCAGGCCGGCGTGATCGCTCGCGATCTCGACGGCGTGATCCTGGTCGGCGGCCCCACGCGGCTGCCCCTGATCCGCGAAGCGGTGCGCCAGTACTTCCAGCAGGAGCCCAAGACCGACGTCGACCCGGACCAGGTGGTGGCGATGGGCGCGGCGATCCACGCCGCATCGCTCGTCAGCTCGGACCAGGAGGCGTTCCTGCTCGACGTGACGCCGCTCTCGCTGCGCATCGGCGTCGCGGGCGACATGGCCGAGAGCGTGATCGAGCGCAACACGCCGGTGCCGATCGAACAGACGCGCACCTTCACCACGTTCCAGGACGACCAGGCGTCGGTCCAGATCCGCGTCTACCAGGGGGAATCGCGCGTCGCGAGCGAGAACGAGCTGCTCGGGCAATTCGAGTTCACCGGCTTCCGCAAGGCGCGCCGCGGTGAAGTCGCGATCGACGTGACGTTCGAGATCAACGCCGACGGCATCGTGAACGTGACGGCGCGCGACCAGGAGACCGGGAACCAGTCGTCCACGCGCATCACGCTTTCGTCGGGCCTCTCCGAGAACGAGCTGAAGAGCATCATCGAAGAGGCGCGCACCGATCGCGTCCAGACGGCGATGCCGAGCGCAGTCGTGCCGGCCCTGCCGCCCGCGCCTCAGCCGGTCGCCGCCCGCGCGCCGCAACCGGCCGTCGTGCCTGCGCCGCAGCCCGCAGCTCCGCGCAAGCCGCAGCCGGCCGCGCCGCGCAAGCCGACACCGAAGGCGGACGCGCCGCCCGCGCCGAGCGCCCGCGCCGAGCGAAAACCGGCCCGCGCCGCCGCGGAGCTCGAGGTCACGCAGCCCGAGCTCGAGATCGGCGCGCCGCCGGTCGGTAGGGCGGTGGCGCCAACGGGTCCGCCCGCCGACGGCTTTGCGCCCGACGATTTCGAGCCCTCGGCCGACGAGGCGCCCACCGACGAGCACCGCGTGTTCGAGCCGGCGCCGCAGGCGACTTCCGATCTGGCCGCCGAGCCCGTCGACGATGCGCTCGAGCTGCTCGCCGACGACGATCTCGCCGCGCTCGCGCCCGAGATCGACCTCGAGGGCGGTGATCCGACGCCGAGCGAGGACGACGTCTCCGCCGCAGGCCTGTTCGATGCACCGGGGACCGATCTCTCGACGCTCCCGGATCTGGACACGCGCAAGAAGAGCTGAAGTGTGTCGGACCTCGCCCCCACCGAGATCAAGGCGCTCGCAAAGATCCTCGACGAGCTCGACTACTACCAGCTCATCCACGTGAGCAAGGGGGCGACTCCGCGCCAGGTGAAGGAGGCGTACTACGCCACCTCGCGGGCCTTCCATCCGGACGCGAATCGCCACCTCGAGAACGAGCTGCGGTCCGCGGTCAGCAAGGTGGCCAAGCGCATCACCGAGGCCTACTCCGTGCTGCGCGATCCGCGCCGGCGCCAGGCCTACGATCGCCGCCTCGAGGACGGCTCGGGAGTGCGGATGCAGCTCGCCGAGGCGCAGGCGGAGGCGGGCCGCCAGGCCACCACGGCGCGCCAGGGACACACGCGCGAGGGGCGCCAGTACCTGAATCTCGCGCTCGCCGATCTCAAGCGGAAGGACTACCTCGCCGCCGAGCGCAACCTGCGCACGGCGCTCACCTTCGAACCGAACAACGAGCTGTTCAAGGAGCAGCTCGCCGCGGTCCGGAAGCTCACGCGCTGAAACGGGCCGCGGGCGCGGCGCCGGCCGGCGCACCCGAGATTTGACACGCCACCCCGGGCGCTGGCATCCTGCGCCGTCGGTCGGCGGCAGCGTCGACCCCCCACCTTCCGAAGCCGGCGCGGGGCCTGGAGCCACGCGATCCAGAAGGGACCAACCGACCATGGCGGAAACCGCGGCGGCCAAACGACCGCTTCCGGTCGTCGACTTCCTCAAGATTCCCGAAAAGGGCGATCCCTACCTCGAGGGTCAGCGGTGCAAGGCCTGCTCCGCGATCTTCCTGGGCACGCGCGATACCTGCTCGAAGTGCGGCGCCCGCGGTCGCTTCGAGGCGCAGAAGCTCGCGAACAAGGGCTCGCTCTACGTCTACTCGATCGTCCACCGCTCTTTCCCGGGCATCGAGGTTCCCTACATCTCGGCGATCGTCGACCTCGAGGGTGGCGGCACGCTGAAGGGCAATCTGATCAACATCGATCCCGATCCGGAGAAGGTCCGGATGGGGATGCCCATCGAGGTGATCTTCAAGATCGCTCCGACGAAGGACCGCGAGGGCAACGAGTACCTGACCTATTACTTCCAGCCCCGGCGCTAGCCGGTAGAGCGGAGATCCACCATGAGCGACGTCTACGTCGTCGGCATCGACATGATCAAGTTCGGCCGCTTCCCCGACAAATCGGTCCCGGAGCTCGGCGCGCAAGCCGCGCTGCTCGCGCTCGACGATGCGGGCCTCACGATCCAGGACATGGAGGCGCTCTACAGCGGCAACCTGATGCAGGCGGGCGGCATGGTCGGGCAGCGCATCCTGCAGGAGATCGGCCAGACGGGAATCCCCGTCACGAACAGCGCGAACGCCTGCGCCACCGGCGCGACGGCGTTCCGCGAGGGCTGGACGGCGATCAAGGCCGGGCTCTACGACCTGGTGCTGTGCGTCGGCGTCGAGCAGCTCGGCAAGACGGGCCTGCTCGGCGGCGGCGGCGGCGGCAAGGGCATCCCGAAGGAGGGCCTGCTCGGCTCGAGCACGATGCCGGCCGTGTTCGCCGAGGCGGGCATGGAGCACACGCGCAAGTACGGCACCACCTTCGAGCAGTTCGCCAAGGTCTCCGTCAAGAATCACCAGCACTCGATCAAGAATCCGAAGTCGATGTACCGGATCGAGACGCCGCTCGAGATGGTGATGAACGCGGAGATGATCGCCTACCCGAACACCAAGCTGATGTGCTCGGTGAACGTCGACGGCGCGGCGGCGGCGGTGCTCGCCTCGGCCCGCAAGGCGCGCGAGCTCGGCATGCGCCGCGCGGTGCGCGTCGCGGCCTCGGTGCTGACGAGCGATCCCTGGTCCGAGCGCGATCTCGTGATGCCCGACGTGAACACCTGCACGCGCCGCGCGGCGGCGCAGGCCTATGAGATGGCCGGCATCGGCCCCGAGGACATCGACCTGGTCGAGCTGCACGATTGCTTCGCCACCGCCGAGATCCTGCACTACGAGAACCTCGGCCTGTGCAAGGACGGCGAAGCCGGCCGCATGATCGACGAAGGCCAGACCGCGCACGGCGGCCGCATCCCGGTGAACGTCTCGGGTGGCCTGCTCTCGAAGGGTCATCCGCTCGGCGCGACCGGCATCGCGAACATCTACGAGGTCTCGACGCATCTGCGCGGTGAAGCCGGCGAGCGCCAGGTCGAGGGCGCCAAGCTCGGCCTGACACACGTGATCGGCCTCGGCAGCGCGTGCGGCATCCACATCCTGGAGCGCGGCGCGTAGCTTCCCCGATTCGCCTGCGGCCTCGACATCCCGGCGCGCTTGATCGGCTTCGGGCGGAGGGTATGCTCGCAACCGTGCGCTTCCGGACCCTCGCCCCGGCGCTGGCATTGGCCGTTGCGCTTGCCTGCCGCCAGGAGCCGGCGGCGCCGGCAGCGCAGCCAGCGCCGCCTGCCGGGAGCGTCGCAGCCAGCGCGGCTCCGAGCGATGCCGCGCCCAGGCCGGAAGAGAAGCCCGCAGCGAAGCCGGCGCCGAAACGCCTGGAGCGGCCGCTCCCCGCCTTCTCCGGCTGGACCCTCGACGACCACCGCTTCGAAGTCTCGAAAGTGCTCGGGCGGCGTCTGCTGCTGTTCTTCTTCAACCCCGAGGTGCGCGAGGCGGAGATGGTCGCGCGAGCCATCGCGGGCATCGCGCCGCTCGCCGGCAAGAACAACTTCCAGATCTTCGGCATCGCCACCGGGTCGAGCCGCGCGCGCGCCGCCGCGTTCGCGAAGAAGAACGGGCTCGACTTCCCGATCGTCGACGACTCGAGCGCCGCGATCGCGCAACAGCTCGGCATGCGCGTGCCCGTAGCGATCCTGGGAGCCGACGCGGAGGGTTACGTCACCTTCGGGCTGGGCCAGTTCGCCATCGACGAGCCCGATGCGCAGATCGCGCTCGAGACGCAGCTGCGCGAGGAGATGCGCCTGCCGACGCGCGGCAACTCCGTCGAGCCCACCCTCGGCACGTTGCCGCTGGCGCCCAGCTTCCGGGCGCAGACGCTCGGCGCGAGCCAGACCTTCGACCTCGCGACCCAGCGCGGCAAGCCGGTGATCCTGCTCTTCTTCCTGCACACGTGTCCGCACTGCCACGAGCTGCTCGGCTTCCTGAAGGAGTTCCTGGCCAGCCTGCCCGAGGGCAAGCGGCCGACCCTGGTCGGGGTCGAGATCTCGGGCCGCACGGAATCGGTGCGCTCGCAGCTGCAGGCGGATGGCTTCGATTTCTTCCCGGTCGTGTTCGATCCCGATGGCAAGATCCGCGCGGCCTACGGCGTCTTCGCGGGCGTGCCCGACACCTTCCTGATCGATGCCGAGGGTCACATCCACCAGCGCATTCGCGGCTGGATCAAGGAGCAGAACGGCCCGGTGCTGCGCATGCGCATCGCGAAGCTCGCCGGCGTTCCGGTGCCGATGCTGCTGCGCGCCCAGGGCTACAGCGGGAGCGAAGCCTGCGGCGTCTGTCACGAATCCGAGCACGAGACGTGGACCTTCACGCGCCACGCGACGGCCTTCGACACCCTCGTCACGCACGGCGCGAACACGGATCCGGAGTGCATCGGCTGTCACGTCGTGGGCTACGGCCAGCCCGGCGGCTTCGTCTCCGAACGCGAGACGGGCGACCTTGAAAACGTGGGCTGCGAAGCCTGCCACGGTCGGGGCGGGCCGCATCTTTCGCCGGGCTTCATCAGCGCCGGAAACTACGAGCCGGCCTGCGGCCGTTGTCACGACGCGAAGCACTCGCTCGGCTTCGAATACGCGACGTTCCTGCCCCGCGTTTCGCACGCGGCGAACGCAGCGATCGCGAAGCTTCCGCTCGAGGAGAAGCAAAAGTTGCTCGCCGCACGCGGCGCGCCCCGCAAGGACCTGCTGCCGACGAACCCCGTGTACGTCGGCTCGGCCGCCTGTCGCGGCTGCCATGCCGCCGAATTCGAAACCTGGAGCCGCTCGGCGCACGCGGGGGCGGTCGAGCGGCTCAGCGCCGTCCACAAGGAGCGCAACCCGGACTGCCTGCGCTGCCACACCACCGGCTTCGGCCGCCCGGGCGGCTTCCCCGAGAAGGGCCTGCCCGCGGAGCACGCGGACCGCGCCGAAGTCGGCTGCGAGTCCTGCCACGGGCCGGGCGGCGATCACGTCGCGAAGGACGCCCCCAAGATCGGCACGATCGTGTCGCTCGGCGACAAGTGCGACTCCTGCGTGATCCTCCAGATCTGCGGCTCCTGTCACGACGACGCCAACGATGCGGGCTTCGAGTTCGCGGTGAAGCAGAAGATCGAGAAGCAACGCCACGGGACGCTCGAGCCCGGCACCGGCAAGCCCAAGGGGAAGACGGCCCGGCTCGACGCGCCGCGCGGCGTCGAGGAGTTGCTCGCGCAGGCCTTCGCGCGCGTCGACGCGGAACGCTGACGCCGATGCCGGGCGTCCGCAGCCAGCGAGACGGCGGCATCGCGACACTCAGCATCGACCGCGAAGCGAAGCGCAACGCGCTCGATCGCGAGACGCTGGACGCGCTCGAGGCGGCGCTCGATGCCGCGGCGGGCGAGCCCGGCGTGCGCGTGATCGTCCTGCGCGGCGCCGGAGATCGCGTCTTCTGCGCCGGCGCCGACCTGGCCGAGATCCGCAGCCACACTTCGATCGAGGCGAGTCGCCGCCACTTCGACGGCGTCGCCCGGGTGATGCTCGCGATGCAGCGGGCCGGCCAGCCCGTGATCGCGCGCGTGCCGGGCTTCGCGCTGGCCGGCGGCTTCGGACTGGCGGTCGCCGCCGATTTCACGATCGCGTCGCCGGATGCGCGCTTCGGTCTGCCGGAGATCGGCCTCGGTTTGCTGCCGCTGATGGTCTCCGCGCCGATCTACCGGGCGCTCGGCAGCCGCAAGCTGTTGCTCGACCTCGTGCTCACGGGCCGCCAGATCGACGCCGCCGAGGCGCTGCGGCTCGGCCTCGTGAGCCGCGTCGTCGCGGCGAGCGAGCTCGACGCGGAGATCGCGCGGCTCGCGGCGAGCCTGATCGCGCTCTCGCCGACCGCGCTGCGCCTGGGCAAGGAGGCGGTCTACACGCTGTGCGAGATGGAGTACCTGACCTCGCTGCGCTATCTGCGCGAGATGACCGTGCTCGCTTCGCGCAGCGACGACGCACAGGAAGGCATCCAGGCCTTCTTCGAGAAGAGGAAGCCCGTGTGGACGGGGCGCTAGCCGCAGAAGCCCGCGCGCTGCTCGCCTCGGCGCGAGCCGTGCTCACCGAGCTCATCGAGGAAGGGGTCGACGGCTTCGCGCGCGTGGCGCCGCGCCCCCCCGCACCGGAGGCGGCCGCGCCGGCACCCGACGCGACTGCGCTGGAGCGCACCGCCGCTGCGGCCCGCGAGCCGGCGGCCGCGCGCCCGACGCTCGCGCAGGTCCGCGAGCAGCTCGGCGAGTGCACGCGCTGTCGCCTGTGCGAGGGCCGCACGCAGATCGTCTTCGGCGACGGCAATCCGCAGGCCGCGCTGATGTTCATCGGCGAGGGGCCCGGCGAGACCGAGGACCTGCGCGGCCTTCCCTTCGTGGGTCGGGCCGGCGAGCTGCTCACCCAGATGATCGAGAAGGGGCTCGCCATCCCGCGCAGCGACGTCTACATCTGCAACATCGTGAAGTGTCGACCTCCCGGGAACCGCACGCCGCTCGCAGACGAGGTATCGGCGTGCCTGCCCTTCCTCGACGGTCAGATCGACGCCATCCAGCCGCGCGTGATCGTCGCCCTCGGCAAGCCCGCCGCGAGCCTGTTGCTCGGCCGCGACGTCGCCATCACGAAGGCGCGCGGCACCTGGCACGCCTATCGCGGCATCCCCGTGATGCCCACGTTCCATCCGGCGTTCGTGCTGCGGCAGTACACCGCGGAGAATCGGCGTCTGGTCTGGAGCGATCTCAAGGCCGCCCTCGAACGCAGCCGTCAGTAGGGCACGTCCGGGATGGCGGCCGCCTGGGCCTCGCGCCATTTCGCGAGCCGCTCGCGCACGGCGTCGTCCGCGCGCGCGAGAATCGCCGCGGCGAAGAGGCCCGCGTTCTTGGCCCCCGCCTTGCCGATCGCGAACGTCGCGACCGGAATGCCGCCCGGCATCTGCACCGTCGCCAGCAGCGCGTCGAGGCCCTTGAGCGGCGAGCTGTCGATCGGCACGCCGAGCACCGGCAGCAGGGTGTGGGCGGCGCAGACGCCGGCGAGGTGCGCGGCGCCGCCCGCTCCCGCGATCACGACCTCGATGCCGCGCGCCGGCGCGCTCTCGAGGTAGGCGCGCAGCCGATCGGGTGTGCGGTGGGCCGAGAGCACCCGCGCCTCGCTCGCGATCGCGAGCGCCTCGAGCACCTCCTGGGAGCCGCGCATGGTTTCCCAGTCGTTCTGGCTTCCCATCAGGATCGCAACCCGCGGTTCCGCCATCGCCCTCTCCTCTGCTTCGGCGAGCGCCAGTGTAGGTGCCGGCCGACCGAAATGGGATAGCCTCGCGGCCGCGCAGGAGGTGGCCCGTGCCGGCCGCGTTCAGACCGATCTCCGCCCGCACCGGCCTGTGTGGGATCCTGCTGCATCCGGCCGGCCATACGCGCTCGCCCGCGATGCACGCCGCCGCCTACGCCGCGCTCGGCATCGACGCCGTGTATCTCGCCTTCGACGTTCCGCCCGCCCGGCTCGCCGATGCGCTCTGCGGCGCGCGCGCGCTCGGAGTGAGACAGCTCGCGATCTCGCTTCCGCACAAACAAGCCGCTCTGGCCCACGTCGACGAGCTGGACGATACCGCGCGCCGAATCGGCGCGGTGAACACGCTGACGCGGCGGGGCGACCGCTGGCTCGGCTCGAATACCGATTGGCTCGGCGCCGTGCGCGCCCTCGAATCGGAGCTGCGCCTCGACGGCGCGCGCGCCGTCGTGCTCGGAGCCGGGGGCACCGCGCGCGCGGTGGTGTTCGGGCTGCTCGCACGCGGCGCCCACGTCCGCGTGCTGAACCGCAGCCCGGAGCGGGCCCGCCGGCTGGCGGACGACCTCGGCGCGCAGGCGTCGGGCGCGCTCGGCGACCTTGCGAGCACGCCGCACGACGTTCTCGTGAACACCACCTCCGTGGGCCTGCGGGAAGACGCGTCGCCGGTCGACGCCAGCGCGTTACGCGCGGGATCGCTCGTGATGGACGCGGTCTACGAGCCCTTGCGCACGCGCTTGCTGCGCGATGCCGAGGCGCGCGGGGCGCGCACGCTTTCCGGCAAATGGATGCTGATCCACCAGGCGGCCGAGCAGGTCCGCTTGCTCACGGGCCAGGAGGCGCCGCTCGCGGCGCTGGTCGAAGGCTTCGACTCGGCAGCGGAAGAGCGCTAGCTCGAGTAGCCCCACTTCGCCTTGTTCTCTTCGACCTGCTCGGGCGTCGGCTTGGGCTTCTCGCCGACCTCGGGCACCGAGAACTGGTCCTTCGCCTCGAGGATCTTCGCGTTGAGCGCGATGTCGTCGTGGAACACGCTGGGAACCTGCTCGTCCTCGAAGATCGCCTCCCAGGGGCACTCGGGCTCGCAGACGCCGCAGTTGATGCATTCCTCGGGATCGATGTACAGCTGATTGGGGAAGGCAGCCGAGGCCTCACCCTCGTGCGCGTAGATGCAATCGACCGGGCACACCTCGACACACGATTGATCGACACAATCCTGGCAGAGCCGCGTAATCACCCAGGCCATCTTCCCGCCCTCTCGCTGCTTACTTGAGCTTCTTTTCCTTGTAGATCACGTGGCGCCGAACCACCGGATCGTACTTCTTCATCTCGAGTTTGCCCGGCGTGTTCGTCTTGTTCTTCGCGGTCGTGTAGTAGTGGCCGGTGTCGGCCGACGACTCGAGCTTGATCTTCTCGCGCTTGCCCTTCTTCGCCATCGCTATCTGCCTCGGTGGAATCGTGAATTCGGCGCGCGCAGGCGCACCGTGGGATCAGGCCTTGGCGGGCTCCGGGACGTGCGCGCCGCTCTTCGCGAAGACGCGGATGCGGCGATCGCCATCGCGGCCGATGCGAACACGATCCGGCTTGCCCGTTCCGGAGTCGAGCAGCATCACGTTCGAGGCGTCGACGAAGCCTTCCTGCTCGATGATGCCGCCCGTGCGCGCACCCTTGCGACCCGGCTTCAGGTGCCGCTTCTGCATGCGGACCTTCTCGACGCGCACCTTGCCGCGCTCGCGATCGATCGCAATCACGCGACCCTGCTTGCCGCGGTCGGCGCCTGAAATCATCTGGACCCAATCGCCTTTGCAGAGCCGACGCGTCATCGTTGAGAGCCTCCGGGGACGCATACGAGTGCGCCAAGCCGATGCCGCCGTCAACCCCCTCCCCGGGGGATGGCGGGATTCGTGCTGGCGGAGCCTCGGATGCGGCAGGAATACTCCCCTTTTCTTCGAGGAGGACGGATGCGCCGACTCAGCATCGCGGTCGTCGTGCTCGTGCTGGCGTCGATCGGGGCCTGCCGCTGGCTGCTGCCCGAGCGCTACGCCGTGAATGCGCCCATCGGCCACATGCTCTTCCAGCGCGGAATCGAGGCCCCGGCGCCCGAAACCGTCGCCGAGCGCTTGCACGTTCCGGAGGGCTTCTCGATCACCCAGTTTCACGCGGGCCTCGCGAACGCGCGCTTCCTGCGGCCAACGGCCACAGGCGATCTGCTGGTGAGCGTGCCGCGGACGGGCCGGGTGCACCTGCTCGAACGCGACGCCGACGGGGACGGCCGCTCCGATGCTGAGCGCACGCTCCTGGAGGGCCTGAACCGCCCGCATGGCCTCGACATCCACGACGGGTGGCTCTACGTGGCCGAGGGCAACGCGATCGGGCGCATCCGCTTCGATGCGGACGCGCGCACGACCCACGGCGTCTACGAGCGGATCGTCACGGGACTTCCCGAGCAGGGGAACCACTGGACGCGCACGGTGCGGGTGGGTCCGGACGGATTGCTCTACGTATCGGTCGGCTCGAGCTGCAACGTCTGCGAAGAGAAGGATCCGCGGCGGGCCGCGATGCTGCGCTTCCAGCTCGACGGGAGCCACCCCGAGATCCTCGCCACCGGGCTGCGCAACTCGGTCGGCTTCGACTGGCGGCCGGCGACCGGCGAGCTGTTCGCCACCGACAACGGCCGCGACCTGCTCGGCGACGATTTTCCTCCCTGCGAGCTCAACCGCATCACGCCCGGCGGCTTCTACGGCTGGCCCTACGCGAACGGCAACAACGTGCCCGATCCGGACTTCGGCGCCGGGCACGAGGACCGCATCGCGAAGGCGCTGCCGCCGGTGCACGCCTTCCGCGCGCACAACGCGCCGCTCGGCATGGTCTTCCTGCGCAGCGGCGCCGCCGGCGAGGCGTATCGCGATGCCGCCCTCGTGGCGCTGCACGGCTCGTGGAACCGCACGCACAAGGACGGCTACAAGGTCGTGAGCCTGCACTGGCACGCGAACGGCGAGATCGAGGAACGCGATTTCGTCGTGGGCTTCGAGCGCGACGACCAGCTGATCGGCCGACCGGTCGACGTCGCCGAGGCGGCCGACGGCGCGATCTACATCTCCGACGATTACGCAGGCTCGATCTACCGCGTGACGCGCGGCCCCGCGCCCACGCCGGGCGCCAGGCCGGCTCCGGCGGCGGCCCGAGCGCCGCGCGCGGACCCGCTCGTGGCGCTCGCCCCCGCCGAGCGCAAGCAGCTCGCCGACGCCGGGCGATCGCACTGGGAGCGCCATCACTGCGCCGGCTGCCACGAAGCGGCGGCCGCGGCGCCCGGAATGGTCGTCGCGCCGCTGCACGAGCTCGGCGCGCGTCATTCGATCGATTCGCTCGCCGAGCTGCTGGCGACGCCGACGCCTCCGATGCCCGTCTTCCCTCTCAGCGACGAGCAACGCCGCGAGCTCGCCGTCTACCTGCTCGCGACGCACCCCTAGACACCCGTCCGCACGCAGCGCGGCGCAGCTGGGCGAGATCCCATCCCCGACGCGACATTCGAACAGCACGCGGAGGGAGGGCGGCGGAGATCCGCTCTCGGATCAGGGCTGAAGGCCTGGCGCTGGCTCGGGGAGCGGGGGACCGAATTCGAGCCTCGCGTCCTGCCACAGCATCTGGAAGCCGCTGAAGTCGAGCTCGTTCATCTCGGCCCTGCCCCGGAACAGCGTCCGGAACGCGAGCACCACTTCGCGATTCGCCCAGCGCGAGAGATCGAGGCGGAGCTCGGGGCCGGGCGGGGAGCTCCAGCCGAGCGCCGGCCCGACCGGGATCGGCGCATGCAGCAGGAGCTCGCTGCGGGGCGGCTCCGCCTTGGCGTCGATCACCGCGATCTCGGCGATCAGCTGCGCGTCGCGATCGATGTGCATCGGCTGTCGGTAGCCCACCTGCAGCGCGAGCGTCGCCGCTTCGGGAACGCTCACGCGACAGCGCGTGACGAGGCTCTGCGTCTCGCCCGGCGCTCCCTCCTCGAGCACGTGATGCAGGCTGCGGAACAAGAGGTGCTCGCGCACGCTGCGCGCCCCGTCCGGCCCCGGCCCCACGTCGCAATGCTCGAACACGTCGAGCGTCGCGCGCTCCGGGAGTGGCGTTTCACGGCGCCGCAGGAAGATCTGCTGGTCGACGGCGAGGTTGAAATCGATCGTGAACTCGCGGCGCACGAAATCGACCAGCAGCGGGGCGTACTCGCGCAGCTTCGAGCGCTCGGAGAAGAAATCGTCGGAGTCGGCGACGACCAGGCGGACGCCGGCGGCGCGGGCGCCCGCGACGACGCCGGCCCCGCGATCGTGGGCGATGTGCACCGCGTAGAGGTTGTAGTAGCGGCTCGGCATCGGCCGCTCCGCGAGGAAATTGAGCATCGAACCCGCCGGGATCGTGAGCACCGCTTCACCCGGTCGTGTCGCCCGCACGATGCGGGAGATCTCGAAATCGAGGAGCTGCTTCTCGGCCTTGCTCACCAGCACCCCACCGCGCGACTGCGTCAGCTCCGCGTTCAGCGTCCGGAGCAGATCGACGTACCAGTAGGCCGCCACGGCGGCGTAGATCCCGAGCGCGCCCGCTGCGCCCGCCGTCAGCACGGCGAAGGCGCCGCGGCGACGCTTCGCGAGCGCCAGCGCCCGCGCCGACACCACGGCGCCGATCCCGATCGACGGCTGCAGCACGTTCACCAGGTGATTGAAGTCGGCGCGCGGGAACACACCGAGGAAGACGCAGCCGGCGACGGAGACGGCGGCCAGCAGCCCGGCGTCGAAGCGCCGCCGCGCGTCGCGCGCGGCGAACGCCAGCGCCGCTCCGGCGGCGAGGAAGGCGGGCGGCAGCCAGTAGAGCAGCACGTGGAGCAGCTCGATGCCGCGCACGAGCGGACGCGGCCAATCGAAACGCAGCGCAGTGTACGAAAAGGCCCAGGCGCCGTAGGTGAGGCGGCCTGCGTCGGCCATCCTCCGCTTGGCGAACAGCTCCGAGAGCGGGAGATACGCGATATCGTGGCGCCCGAGGAAGCCGCCGAACGGATGCAGCACCAGGCTCTCGAAGGCGGCGGCGAGGGCTCCCACCGAGAGCAGCCAGGCGAGCAGCGGAAGCCCGACGACCGCCACGCCAGCGGCGATCGCAACGAGATCGCCGCGCGCCGCGCGCAGCGCCGGCGCAACAGGCGCGCGCGACTCGCCGTGGATGGCCAGCAGGCCGAACATCACCCCGGCGCTGGCCAGCACGCCGTAGTTCTGCTTGAAGAGCATGGAGAGCCCGAGCGCGACACCACATAGGATCACATCGCGGCGCCGCCGCGACATCCGCCAGGCGAGCAACCGCTCGAGCGCGAGCAGCGCGAAGAGCACCGCGTAGGGCGAGTAGAAGGAGAAGGTCCAGGCCGGAAAGGCCCACACCGCAAACACCCCGAGCGCCAGCACGGCGCCGGCCGCCGCGCCGCGCCCGGCGAGGCGGAGCGTGCAACGGTGGACCACCGCGGTCGTCGCAACGAAGCCGGCCAGGGCGAGCATGCGCGACGCGATCACGCTCGCCTTCACCAGGCTGAACCAGCCGGCGAGCAGCAGCCACACGCCCGGCGCCACGAACGAATCCATGTCGCGGTAGAGAACCTTGCCGTCGAGCAGGTCGACGGCCTGGAGCAGCAGATAGCCCTCGTCGGAGAGCACGATGCCGCGCCGGCACAGCGAGAATCCGAAGGCGAGCACGAGCGCGCCCGCGACGAGAATCGAGCCCGGCGGCCGCAGCAGGAACCGGAGGCGCCGGGCGACCGGGAGCACGCGCGCAGTATATGAAGCGCGCTCCGGTGTCGCAATCGGGCGCACGCTCGCCGCCTGCGTCGCGGCGCTCAGCTCGCGTCGCGCCGCATCAGGCCGAGCCACTCCTTCGAGCCGCCCTGGATGCGCACGACCTCGCGGTAACGCGTGCGCAGGAGCTCCGCGACCTCCGGAAACAGCTCTTCGAAGGGAGCGAACTGCAGGTAGATGCGAGGGCCGTAGACGACGCAACGCGTCGCCGTCGCCTCGAGACGCTCGACGATCCGCGGACCCTCCACCTTTCCCGGAATCACCAGGTCGAAGGGCGTCGGGTTCGGGCGGTCGGACAGGAAGTACACGAGCGGCATGTCCGGCGCCACGAAGATCGGCGCGCGCGGCGGCGCGCAGCTCTCGATGAAGCGCAGCGCGCCGCGATACAGCGCCGCCTCGTCGGCCGAGACCCGCAACGACGCGCGCGGCAGCGCGAGCGGCTCGGGATACCAGCGGACGACGTCGCACGCGATGCGCGCGGCCGCGAGGACGGCGCTTGCCGCGAGCAGCGCGACCGCGGCGGCAAAGGCGCGCGCCGTCGCCGCGCTGCGCGCGCGCACGCGCGCGTGTATGCCCTCGAGTCCCCACGCGGCCACCACGAGCACCGGCGCGAGCACGAAGGCGAGATGCGACCAGATCGCGGACGGAAAGATCCCGAGAAACAGGATCGCTGCGAACACGACCAGCGCGCGCGTCTCGCGCCTCTGCCGCGCGGGCCCGGCTGCGCGCTCGCGCCACAGGCGCACAGCCCCGCCGGCCAGCGCGAGCAGCGCGCCGCCGTACGCGATGCGGATCGCGCCGCTCCACAGCCACATCGGAATCGGCCGGCCGAACAGCGTCTCCCCGCGCACCAGGTAACCGAAGAGCGCTGCCGGTGTGTAGAGGAAGACGAAGCGGCCATCGTCGCTCGGATGCGCCCCCAGGATCGGTGGGAAAGGATCGGAATAGGACGCCAGCTGCGTGCTGCCGAGCGAGAGGAGCGTCGCATCGACGAGCGCGGGCCCCGCGCCGGCGAGCACGAGGGCGCCGAGCGCAGCCGCGCTCGCGATGGCACCGGCCGCCGCGAGCGGCCACAGCGATCGCAGCAGGCCGCGGCCCGCGTACGCGCCGTCGCGCCAGCCGAGCAGGATCACGCCTGCGAAGGCGAGCCCGCAGAGCGCGCCGAAGTTCTGCTTCGTGAGTGCGCAGCCCGCGAGCAGCAGCCCGGCGGCGACGGCGTCGCACGCGCGTTGGCTCTCGACGTGGCGCAGCAGCGACAGCAGCGCGAAGAGCGCGAACGCGAGCGAGAGCGGCGAGTAGTTGAACATCGTGAGGCCCGGGAAGCCCACCACGACGAGAACCTCATAGAGCAGCGGCGCGAGCGCCGCCCAGCCCGGCGTCATCACGCGCCGACCCAGCAGCCACAGACACAGCGCCGTCCCAGCATTCACGGCGGCCTGCGCGAGCCGCGTGACACGGACGTCGCTGCCGAAGAGAGAAAAGAGGGCGGCCGTCGTGTAGTAGAGCCCGGGAAAGATCCCCGTGTAGACGTCGCGATACAGCACGTCGCCGTGCAGCAGGCGGGACGCGATCGCGACCAGCTGGCCCTCGTCGACGTGGATGATGCTGCGATCGTGGATCGGAATCTGCGCGAGCAGCGCGAGCAGCGCGATGGCGAGCGGCGCGAGCCGATTCGCGAGCGACGAGAGCTTCCGGCGCGATGCGCCGACCTGCGTCGGGCTCGAGGACATGCATCACCCGCTCGTCTGGGGGGCGCGAGTATAACCTCCCGCCGCGGCGGTTTCGGATTCCGTTCGCTGCTCTACCATGGCGCGCGCCGCATGGACGGCGAAAGGAGGCGTGTGGAGACCGGGGAGCTGGAGCGCATGGCCGGCTTCGAAGACTGGTATTGGTGGCACCGGGGCCGCCAGACCATCGTGCGCCGGATCCTCGCGCGCTACGCGCCGCCGCGGGCAAGAATCCTCGACGTGGGTTGCGGCACGGGCGCTACCAGCGCAGCACTCTGCGGTTTCGGAACCGTGTGCGGGATCGACATGGGGCCCGCCGCGCTGCGACACGCTCGCGCGCGCGGCCTCGCGGTCGCGCGGGGCTCGGCCGAGAAGCTGCCCGTGCGCCCGGCAGCGCTCGACGTGGTGGTGGCGCTCGATGTGATCGAGCACCTCGACGACGATCGCCTCGCGCTGCGCGAGATTTTGCGCGTGTTGCGCCCGGGGGGCGTCCTGCTCGCGACGGTCCCCGCCTACGCGTTCTTGTGGAGCTCCCATGATGAAGCGCTCGGCCATCGCCGGCGCTACCTGCGCCCCCAGCTGCGGGAGCGCGTCCAGGACGCGGGCTTCGAGATCGCCCTGTGCTCGTACATCATGGGATCGATCCTGCCGATCGCGATCGCCGTGCGGCTCGCCGAACGCCTGATGCCACGCCGCGGCCCCGCGCAGAGCGGCTACCCCGCCCTGCCCCGTTTCCTCAACGACGCGCTCGCGCGCCTGGTGGGCCTCGGCGGACACCTCGCCCCGATCGTGTCGCTGCCCTTCGGACTGTCGATCATCCTCGTGGCGAGGCGACCGACGGCGCCCGCCAGCTTCGCACCGGACCGCGTGTCGTAGACGCGCAGACCGAGCGCCAGTGCGATCCAGGTGGCGGAGAGGCGACCGAGGCAATCTTCGAGCGTGCGCCGGAGCTCTGCCCCAACCCATTGATTTCACGACCGAAATGGGCTCGCGCGGGCGCGAAGCGGGACTCAGAGATGCAGCAGCTGGGCGACGCGCTCGCGGTGGTGGCTGCCGTCGCCGAGCCAGGCTTCGTCGCTCTTGGCCCGCTTGAAATAGAGATGGCAATCGTATTCCCAGGTGAAGCCGACACCGCCGTGGATCTGGATGTTCTCGGCGGAGGCGTGGCGGTAGGCGTCGCTCACGTACGCCTTGGCCATCGCGGCGGCGAGCGGAGCTTCGGCATTGTCCTCGCGCGCCGCCCATGCGGCGTAGTACGTGATCGACTTCGCCGACTCGACCTCGAACAGCATGTCCGCACACTTGTGCTTGATCGCCTGATTGACGCCGATCGGCTTGCCGAACTGCACACGCTCCTTCGCGTAGCGCACCGAGTCCTCGAGACACTTCTCCGCGCCACCCACCATCTCGGCGCAGATCATCACGCGTCCCCGGTCGAGCACGCGCTGGAGCTTCGACCAGGCGTCGGTGTCGCGGCCGAGCAGCGACGCTTCCGGCAGCGACGTCCCCGCGAGCTCGATCCGATGCAGCTGGCGCAGCATGTCCATCGAGCGCAGGCCGCCGATCGAAACGCCGGCCGCCGTGCGCGGCACGCGGAACAACCCGAGCCCCGGCCCGGCGCCAATCCGCGCCACGACGACGAACCAATCCGCGACGTCGGCATCCGGAACGAACAGCTTGCGGCCCCGCAGCTCCCAGCCGGAACCCACGCGCGTCGCAGTGCACGCGATGCCTTCCGGTTCCTCGCTGCCGCGCTCCTCGGTGATCGCCAACGTCGCGATGGCGCGCCCGCCGCACAGATCGGGCAACCACTCGCGCCGCTGCGCCTCGTCTGCGACTTCGAGCAGCGAGATGCCGGCGAGCTGCGTCGGCAGGAAGGGGACCGGCGCGAGCGTGCGGCCGAGCTCCTCGAGCACGATGCTCAGCTCGACCATCGAGAGCCCTGCGCCACCGACGCTCTCCGGAAATGCCAGCCCGATCCAGCCGAGCTCCGCCATGCTCTTCCAGAGATCCCGCGAGAAGCGCTGCGGCCCCTCCATGAACTCGCGCACGCGTTTCATGGGCGCGTGCTCCGCGAGAAAATCGCGGGCGGTCTTGCGCAGCAGCTCCTGCTCCTCGGTGAAGCCGAAGTTCATGGAATCCCTCTGGTGGCACAGGCACGGCGGTGGTTTCCAGCAAACTATCAGATCGTCGAATCGCGCGTCAACGTGGCCGCCCGCGCCGGCGCTCCGCTAGAGTCGGACGGTGCGGGTTCGCCTCCCCCTCCGGATCCTCTCCTGCATCGCCACCGCGGCCTTCGCGGCGAGCGCAGCCCGCGCCGAATCGGCGCTGCGTCTGGCCTATCCGAAGGCGTTCGGCAGCGTCCCGGCCGCCACCTACGACACGAGCCGGACCCGCGTCGGCGCCGCCCATCTCGTGGTCGAGAGGCTCGACGACGGCGGCGTGCGCATCGTCGCCGAGAGCGGCTTCGACGGCGGCGTCCACGACGTGGCCACGGCGCTGCTCGAACCGAGCGGCGACCACCAGTCGCTACAGCCGGTCCTCGAGGAATCCCGAACCTTCCGCGGCGATGGCACGTTGCGCGGAATCCTCAGCATCGACCACCGAACGCGCGTGGCGACCTGCGGCCGATCGAATGGCGGCGCGCTGGCGATCGAGCACATCGAGCTTCCGGCGGCCGATCGGGTCGCGAACGTCGCTCTCAGTCTGCTCTTCGAGCCGCTCGCCCGCGGCGATGCTCCGAGCATGGCCTTCCAGATGTTCTTGTGCGAAGGCGGAGCGCGCTTGATGAATTTCGAAGCCCACGTCGAGCATCGCGACGTCGGCGCGCACGGACCGGGCAGCCTCGTCGAGGTCCGCTACCGACCGGACCTCGGCCCGATCGGCTCGTTCGTCGCGGAGCACCTGATCCCGCGTCTCTCGTTCTGGTTCGATCCGACGACGTCGACGCCGTGGCTCGCGTATCGGATCCCCCTCTACTCGAAGGGGCCCGAAGTGATCGTCGTACGCGACGGCGTCCCGACGGGCTGGCTGTCCGACGAGAACTGACGCGAGCTCCGGATCAGGGATGCGGCGCGGCCGCCGCGGCTCCGGCCACGAAAGGCGTGGCATCGACGACTTGCAGCGTCTTCTCCCCGACCATCACGAGGTGTCGTCCTGCGGGCGCCAGGCGCATGCGAGCGGCAACGCATGCGGAGTCGACGACGTGCGCGCCTTGCGCGTCGGTGAGCTGCAAGCCCCGCTCGCCGAGCAGGAACAGGCGACCGCCGACCTGCGCGGCATCCCGGACCTCACCGGACTCGTTCGCGTCGATGCGCGAAATCAGCTTCGGTTGGCTCGGGTCGGAGACGTCGACGACCCCGACACCGCGTTGTGCGACCACGATCAGCTGCCCGTCGTCGAAGTGCAGCGGGCCGGGGCCGAAGCCACGCCCGAGCCGCAGCTCGGCCTCGACGCGCCGTTCGCGAAGCAGGGCCTTCGTCGAGACGTAGAGCGACGCTCCGTCGCTGAAGACCAGGTGCTCGCCCGAGCGCGCGAGCCCGAGCACCGGCCGCTCGAGCAGGACTTCGCGCTGGCCCTTCTCGCCGTCGATCAGCACGAGCCCGCGGCTGCCGCCAGCCACGATCTCGCGGCCCAGGCTCTCGACGGCAACGATCGTCCCGACCAGGCCGCGATCGAGCGCGAGCACCGGGACGAAGCGGCCCTCGCGCAGCTCCAGCATCTCGATCCCGTCGGGACCGAAGAGCACGACCCGATCACCCGCCAGGTGGAGACCGCTCCAGCGCGACAGATCCCGCTTGCGCCGGTAGGCGCCGAGCAGCACCGGCTGCTCCGGATCGCCGAGATCGAACATCTCGAGATCGCCGTCCGTGAACAGCACGATGGCGCGGCTCCCCGACACCGCCAGCGACGCGATCGGCTTCTCGAGCGGGCGCTGCGCACGCACGGCGGCGCTCGTGCGCCAGGTCGCGACGGGCACGAAGAACGACGCCCAATAGGCCTGGGTGCCGACGCCGAAAAGCACGCTGTCGGCGCCCTGCACGGCTCCGGCGGCCAGGAAGCGGAACTCGTCGGACCAGATCGGAGTCGCAATGCCCGCGCTCGTCAGACTGACGCGCGTGCTCGCCAGCACGCCGGTGGCCGTACCGCGCTCGGCCGCGTAGTCCGTGCGAGTCGGCGCTTCCTTGTGTTGGATCGTGAGGCGCACGGGCAGTGACGCCCCGCGCGGATCGCCTTCCCCGGCCAGCGGAACCAGCGTGATCCCGGCTGCCGCGTAGCGTTCGATCGCGCGCTCGCTGAAGACCCTGACCAGGCGCTCGGGGTTCGGCGTGCCGGGTGCGATCTCGATCGACAGGCCCAGCGTGCGGAAGGCGCTCTGGTCGC
The DNA here is from genome assembly GCA_963785985.1 of uncultured delta proteobacterium. Classification (GTDB taxonomy): domain Bacteria; phylum Myxococcota_A; class UBA9160; order UBA9160; family SMWR01; genus DATBRV01. The sequence goes on from CAWAXD010000012.1 coordinate 905,761, forward strand.
GCAGCCCGACCACTTCGGCGCTGCGCTGCGCTTCGGCCGCGAAATCGCTCGTGGGATGTCGCTTCGCGAAAGCCGCGAGATCGTCGGGCCGCGCCCCGAAGCCGCCCGCATCCAGGAACTCGAGGTTCCCGCGCGCGCGCTCGCCGTATTCGCCATCCCCGAAATCTTCGAGGAACTCGCGATACGCGGATGGCGTGCCGATCGCGCGCGCGCGCGCGAAGACGCTCTGCGCAACGCTCGGTCGCAGCTCGGCGAGCAGCTTCTCGTCCGGGAACTCGGAGCGAAAGGCGTCCCAGCCATCGGCGCTCGGCTTGCTGCGCAGCCGCACCAGCGCGAGCCGTGCGCGTGCCTGGGCAGCGAAGTCGGAATCGGGGTGGTCGCTCAGATAACGGTGGTAGGCGGTGGCGGTGTCCTCGGCGCGCGCACGCTGCCATGCCCGCCCGGCGCACGCGAAGCAGGACACGGCCGCGAGCAGGATGGCGATCGACGCGCGCAAGGGGACACCTCTCCGCCCTGCTTCATCGGCTTCGCCCTGGAGTGGCTTGAGGCTCGGAAGCCGGCCGCGCGGCTCCGGACCGCGTCACGCGGAGACCGCGGCAGCGAGCGAGCCCGCGAGGTGTCGCAGGCGCTCGGGCGCTGGCTTTTCGCGGTCGCAAACGAAAGCGGCGCCGGACCGCTAGGTCCGGCGCCGCCGAAGGAGATCCCACCGTCGCGCTACTCTCCCACCGGGAAACCCGACAGTACCATCGCCGATGCGGGGCTTAACTTCCGTGTTCGGAATGGGAACGGGTGTGGCCCCCGCTCTATGGACGGTGGGAAAACTCGAAATGCAGTGGCGATCGTTGGCAACCGAATAGTTTTCTGTGCCCAAGCGCGACGCGACCTGCGCGCGAGTGGTCAAGCCTCACGGGCGATTAGTACCGGTCAGCTCCACGCATTGCTGCGCTTCCACCTCCGGCCTATCAACGTCCTAGTCTTGGACGGCCCTTCAGGGGACCGAAGTCCCAGGGAGATCTCATCTTGGGGTGGGCTTCCCACTTAGATGCTTTCAGCGGTTATCCCTTCCGCACTTAGCTACCCGGCGGTGCCGCTGGCGCGACAACCGGAACACCAGAGGTCCGTCCATCCCGGTCCTCTCGTACTAGGGACAGCTCCTCTCAAATCTCCTGCGCCCACGGCGGATAGGGACCGAACTGTCTCACGACGTTCTAAACCCAGCTCGCGTGCCACTTTAATCGGCGAACAGCCGAACCCTTGGGACCTGCTTCAGCCCCAGGATGTGACGAGCCGACATCGAGGTGCCAAACCTCCCCGTCGATGTGAACTCTTGGGGGAGATCAGCCTGTTATCCCCGGCGTACCTTTTATCCGTTGAGCGATGGCCCTTCCATACGGAACCACCGGATCACTAAGACCTGGTTTCGCACCTGCTCGACTTGTCAGTCTCGCAGTCAAGCTCCCTTATGCCTTTGCACTCTACGGCTGGTTTCCAATCAGCCTGAGGGAACCTTTGCGCGCCTCCGTTACTCTTTTAGGAGGCGACCGCCCCAGTCAAACTACCCACCACGCAGTGTCCCCGACCCGGATCACGGATCAAGGTTAGATCGGCAGCGCAAAAAGGGTGGTATTTCAAGGTTGGCTCCACCGAGACTAGCGTCCCGGCTTCAAAGCCTCCCACCTATCCTACACATACTGAGCCGACGATCACTGCGAAGTTGTAGTAAAGGTGCACGGGGTCTTT
>CAWAXD010000012.1:912500-1103951 GCA_963785985.1 uncultured delta proteobacterium
AGCGTTCAGCCGCGGCTTCCGCGGCGCTCGCGCCGTGGAAGCGCGCGACCAGGCGCCGCGCGAGCGCGTGCTTGAACGCGAGCGGATCGCCGCCCCCGTCCGAGAAGCGCGCGCGCTCCGGGCGCAGATCGCTCCACTCGCCCATCGCCAACGCGTCGAAGTAAACGAGCATCAAGGTGTCGGAGATGCTCATCAGTTTCCCGTACATCGACTCCGGCGGATCCGTGATGCCGATCGTGTTGCCGAGGCTCTTCGACATCTTGTCGCGCCCGTCGAGCCCGACGAGCAGCGGGTGCGTGATCACCGCCTGCGCGGGCTGGCCGAAGTCGCGCTGGATCTCGCGCGCCATCAACAGGTTGAAGGTCTGATCGGTGCCGCCGAGCTCGACGTCCGCCTCGAGCGCGACCGAATCGTAGGCCTGCACGAAGGGATACAAGAACTCGTGCACGGAGATCGGATCGCCGGCTGCGTGGCGCTTGGCGAAATCGTCTCGCTCGAGCAGACGCGCCACCGTGTAACGCGAGCAGAGCTGCACGATCTCGGTGGAAGTCATCGGCAACATCCACTCGCTGTTGAAGCGGGTCTCGGCGCGCGCCACGTCGAGCACGCGCGCCGCCTGCTCGACGTAGGTCGCGGCATTGCGCTGGATTTCTCCGGCGTCGAGCGCCGGCCGCGTCTTCTTGCGGCCCGAGGGATCGCCGATTCTCGCCGTGAAGTCTCCGACGAGGAAGATCGGCGTGTGGCCCAGCTCCTGGAAACGCCGCAGCTTCTGGAGCACGACGGTATGCCCCAGATGAAGGTCGGGTGCCGACGGATCCATGCCGAGCTTCACGCGCAACGGACGCCCGGCGCGCAGCCGCTGCTCGAGCCGCTCGCGCAGCTCGCCCTCGCCGTAGAACTCGACCGCCCCCTCGCGCATCACCGCGAGCTGCCGGTCCACTTCGCTCTCGATCGAAGCGCGCGTCACGTCACCGGGCTCGCGACCCAATGCAAGCCGCTCTCCGTCACGACGGCGTCCATCCTGCGATCTTCGCGGGAGTGCGGCACGGCGTCGAGCAGCTGGATCGCGTAGGCGACGCCCATCAGCAGCGGCGGCCGAGGCGCTGCGCGGGGGAACGCGCGGTCATAGAAGCCCTTGCCGCGGCCGAGGCGGTTGCCGGCGCGATCGAACGCGACGCCCGGAACGAGCACGAGGTCCCCCTCTTCGGGTTCGATCGTCGCCGCCGACGCCGGCGGCTCGAGCACACCGTAGCGTCCGGGCCGCAGCTCGCTCCAATCGCTCACCCGCGCGAACGCGAGCTCGCGCTCGCCCTGCACCCGGGGAAACAACAGACTCGCCGACAGGCTGCGCAGCGCGACGAAGAGCGGCCGGGACGGAACCTCGTCGGGAAGCGCGGCATACAGCGCGATGCGCCGCGCGCGGCGAACCACGGGCTCGCCGAGCAGGCGCGACGCGATCCGCTCGGCGGCGCGCGCAGCTGCGTCCGGCGCGACGCCGCGTCGCAGCTGCGAGAGCGAGCGGCGCACGCGTCGCTTCTCGGAGGCGAGCTCGTTCGACATGCGGGGCAGCATAGGACGCCCCGCGCCGGCCGCTCAGCCCGCCTCCGGACGCAGCGCGGCCTCGGCGAGCTCGATCAGGTGCTGGAGCCGGTCGGGCGTCGCACCCTTCGTCCTCGCCGCGGGCTCTCGCTCACGGACCTCGACGAGCTCGCGCGCGAGGTTCAAGGCCGTGAGCAATGCCACGTCGTGCGAATCGACGGTGCCCGTCCGCTCCTCGACCGTCGCCATCGTCTCGTCGAGATAGCCGGCGACGCGCTGCAGCCAGGCCTCGTCGTCGTCGCTCAGCAGGCGGAATTCCTGCCCGCGAATGCGAACGGCGACGGCTCGCTTCGACGCCACCTACACGTCCACGCTGTCGAAGCTGGAATCGAGCTGATCGATCTGCGCGATCAGCTCGTCGATCCGCTTGGCGACGTCCTGCCGCTTCTGGTTCGCTTCGAGCAGCTTCCCGTCGAGCGCGCGGATCCGCTGGCTCTTCTGCTCGAGATCGCGCCGCAACGCGAGGTTCTCGAGACGCTGGCGCCGGTAGGCGTTCGCGAGCTCGCTCACGACCCGCTCGAGCCGCTCGAAGTCGTAGCCGTCGGATTTGGATTCGGGAATGGCTGGCCCCCCGGCCGTTCTCCCATGCTACCCGTCGCATGCGAAACGCGTCAAGCCGGAATCGCAGTCCCTCATCGACTGTTTGAATTTGGCGGCTGCGACGTCGCTTCGATCAAACGAACGCGCCGCGCGACTGCAGCCACGATGATCCGCACAGGTACTGGTCGACGGCGCGCGCGGCCTCCCGGCCCTCCCACAGCGCCCAGACCACGAGAGACTGTCCGCGACGGCAATCGCCCGCGGCGAACACGCCCGGCTCGCTGGTGGCGAAGCCGCGCTGATCGGCGGCGACGTTGCCGCGCGCGTCGAGACGCACCCCGAGATCGGTGAGCAGGCCCGTGCGCACCGGGCTGACGAATCCCATCGCGAGCAGCACGAGATCGGCCGGGATCGTGCGCTCCGTCCCGGCGATCTCCTCGATTCGTGGGCGTCCGGATGCGTCGGGAGCCCCGAAACGCACGCCGACCGTTTCGAGCGCCTCGACCCTCCCGGCCGAGCCGAGGAAGCGCCGCGTCTGCACGCCGAACTCGCGCACGCCGCCCTCGTCGTGCGAGCTCGACGTGCGGAACATCAGGGGCCACATCGGCCACGGCGTCGCCGGCGCCCGCTGATCGGGCGGACGCTCGAGGAGCTCGAGCGAGGTCACGGACGCGGCTCCCTGCCGGTGCGAGGTTCCCACGCAGTCCGAGCCGGTGTCGCCGCCCCCGAGCACCACGACGCGCTTGCCCTGCGCGAGGATGTCGTCGGCGGGATCGAGGCGATCGCCTGCATTGCGATGGTTCTGCTGGGTCAGGAACTCCATCGCGAAGTGGATTCCGGCGAGGTTCCGGCCCTCGATCGCGAGATCGCGCGGTTGCTCGGACCCGCAGCACAACAGGACGGCGTCGAAGCTGCGCCGCAGGTCGGCCGCGCGCAGGTCGACGCCCACGTGGACCCCGGTCTGGAACGAGACGCCTTCCTCGCGCATCTGCTCGATGCGCGGGTCGACGATGCGCTTCTCGAGCTTGAACTCCGGAATCCCGTAGCGCAGGAGTCCGCCGACCCGATCGCTCTTCTCGAAGACCGTCACCGTGTGGCCTGCGCGGCTGAGCTGCTGCGCTGCCGCGAGCCCCGACGGGCCCGAACCGACGATCGCCACCGAGCGCCCCGTACGCCGCTCGGGCTTGATCGACTTGATCCAGCCCTCGTTCCAGCCGCGGCGGGCGATCTCCCACTCGATCTGCTTGATCGTGACGGCGTCGTCGTTGATCCCGAGCACGCACGCCGCCTCGCACGGCGCCGGACAGACCAGGCCCGTCCATTCGGGAAAATTGTTGGTCGAGTGCAGCCGCGCGAGCGCGTCTTCCCACTTGTCCCGATACACGAGGTCGTTCCAATCGGGAATCACGTTGCCGAGCGGACAGCCGTTGTTGCAGAACGGGATGCCGCAATCCATGCAGCGGCTCGCCTGCGTGCGCGCCTGCTCGGCAGTGAAGTCGGACTGAACTTCGTGCCAGTCCTTCAGACGTTCCGCGACCGGGCGCACGGGCGTCGCGAGGCGCCGGTGTTCGACGAATCCCGTGGGCTTACCCATCGCCGCTCCCCGCCCGGAGCCGATCGCCGAGCGCGCGCTTGTAGTCCATCGGGAACACCTTGACGAAGCGGCTCGCCTTGGTCTCCCACTTGCGCAGCACGTCGTCGGCGAGCAGGCTGCGCGTGTATTGGAAGTGTCGCCGCACGAGGCGCAGGATCGTCTCCGCGTCTTCGGCGTCGATGCTCTCGAGCTCTACCATCTCGAGGTTGCAGCGGGCCGGGAACTCGCCCGCCTCGTCGAGCACGTAGGCGATTCCGCCGCTCATTCCCGCGCCGAAGTTGCGACCCGTCGGCCCGAGGATCACGACGCGGCCCCCCGTCATGTACTCGCAGCCGTGGTCGCCCACGCCCTCGACGACGGCGTCGGCGCCGCTGTTGCGCACGCAGAATCGCTCGCCGGCGACGCCGTTGAAGTACGCCTCGCCGCCCGTCGCGCCGTAGAGCACCACGTTGCCCGCGATGATGTTCTCGGCGGGATCGAAGGAAGCCGCCGCGGGCGTCTTCACGACGATCTTGCCCCCCGAGAGGCCCTTGCCGCAGTAGTCGTTGGCATCGCCCTCGACGAACAGCGAGATCCCGTGCGGCACGAAAGCGCCGAAGCTCTGTCCGACCGAGCCCGTGAAGTGGATCCGGATCGTGTCCTCCGGAAGGCCTTCGAGCCCGTACTTCCGCGACACCTCGGAGCCGAGGATCGTGCCGACCGTGCGCTGGACGTTGCGGATCGGCAGCCGGATCTCGACCGGCTCGCCGCGCTCGAGCGCGGGCCGCGCGAGCTCGATCAGCTGGTGATCGAGCGCCTTGTCGAGCCCGTGGTCCTGGCGCGTGACCCAGCGGATCGCGTGCCCGACCTCGGGCTTGTGGAGCAGATCCGAAAGGTCGATCGACCTGGCCTTCCAATGCCCGGACGCGTCCCGCGCTTCGAGCCGATCGACCTGGCCGACCATCTCGTAGACGCTGCGGAAGCCGAGCTGCGACATCAGCTCTCGCACTTCCTCGGCGACGAAATGGAAGAAGCGCACGACGTGCTCGGGCTGCCCGGCGAACTTCTCGCGCAGCACGGGGTCCTGCGTCGCGATGCCCACCGGACACGTGTTCAGATGGCAGACGCGCATCAGGATGCAGCCCAGCGCCACGAGCGGCGCGGTGGCGAAGCCGAACTCGTCCGCGCCCAGCAGCGCCGCGATCACCACGTCGCGTCCCGTCTTGAGGCCGCCGTCCGTCTGGACGCGGATGCGGCCGCGCAGATCGTTCTTGACCAGCGTCTGCTGCGTCTCCGCCAGGCCGATCTCCCAGGGCGAGCCCGCGGACTTGATCGAGGTGAGCGGCGACGCGCCCGTGCCGCCGTCGTGACCACTGATCAGCACCGCGTCGGCCTTGCCCTTGGCCACCCCCGCCGCGACGGTTCCGACGCCGCTCTCGGCCACCAGCTTCACGCTGACGTCCGCGCGCTGGTTCGCATTCTTGAGATCGTGGATCAGCTGGGCGAGATCCTCGATCGAGTAGATGTCGTGGTGGGGCGGGGGCGAGATCAAGCCGACGCCCGGCGTCGAGTAGCGCGTCGCGGCGATCGTCGCGTCGACCTTGTGACCGGGCAGCTGTCCGCCCTCTCCCGGCTTCGCCCCCTGCGCGATCTTGATCTGCAGCTCGTCGGCGTTCACGAGATACCAGCTCGTCACGCCGAAGCGGCCCGAAGCCACCTGCTTGATCGCGCTGCGCCGCGAATCGCCGTTCGGGAGCGGCGTGAAGCGGCGCGGGTCCTCGCCTCCCTCGCCGGTGTTGCTCTTGCCCCCGATGCGGTTCATCGCCACCGCGAGCGTCTGGTGCGCATCGAGCGAGATCGAGCCGTAGGACATCGCGCCGGTGCAGAAGCGGCGCATGATGCTCGCCGCCGGCTCGACCTCGCCGAGCGGAACTGGACTCTGGGCAAATTTGAACTTGAGCATCCCCCGCAGCGTGCACAATCGCTCGGCCTCGTCGTTGGCGGCCTGCGAGTACTCCTTGAAGGTGGCGAAGCTCTCGTTGCGCACGGCGTGCTGGAGCTTGGCGACGGTGTCGGGGTTGAACGTGTGCCGCTCGCCCCGGCGCCGCCACTGATAGAGGCCGCCCGGATCGAGCTCCGGGTACACGAAGGCGTCGGTCGCGAAGGCGCGCTCGTGGCGCATCAAGGTTTCGCGGGCGATCACGTCTTCGCCGACTCCAGATACGCGGGACTGCGTACCCGTGAAGTGGCGCGCGACGAGCTCGCGATCGAGCCCGATCGCCTCGAAGATCTGGGCGCCGCGGTAGCTGCGCAGCGTCGAGATCCCCATCTTGGCGAAGATCTTGAGCAGCCCCTTGTCCGTCGCCTTGAGATAGTTCTTGACGGCCTTCTCGAAGCCGAGATCCTCGGGTACGAAGGTCCCCTCCTCGACGAGCTGCGCGATCGTCTCGAAGGCCAGGTAGGGATTGATCGCGCCGGCGCCGTAACCGATCAGCAGCGCGAAGTGCGCGACCTCGCGCGCCTCACCGGTCTCGACCACGATGCCGCAGCGGGTGCGCGTGCCCTCGCGGATCAGATGGTGATGAACCGCGCCCGTCGCGAGCAGCACCGGAAGCGGAGCCAGCTCGGGCGACACGTCGCGATCGCTGAGCACGAGCAGGTTCGCGCCGGCCGCCACCGCCTCGGAGGCCTGGCGGCACAGCCGGTCGAGCGCCGCCCGCAAGCCCACCGCCGTCTCGGCCGCCTTGAACGTCGTCGACAGCGTGCGCGCTTCGAAGCCGGGCAGCGAGATGTTCCGGATCCTCGCCAGCTCTTCGTCCGTGATCACGGGGCGATCGAGTCGGAGCAGCCGCGCGTGCTCCGGCGTCTCGGCGAGGAGGTTGCGCTCCTCGCCGAGCGTGGAGAAGAGCGACATCACCGGACGCTCGAGGATCGAGTCGATCGCCGGATTCGTCACCTGCGCGAACAGCTGCTTGAAGTAGTGGAAGAGCAGGCGCGGACGGTCGGACAGACAGGCCAGCGCCGCATCCTCGCCCATCGAGCCGACGGCTTCCTTGCCGTCGCGGATCATCGGCGCGATCAGGATCCGGAGATCCTCGCTGGTGTAGCCAAAGGCCTGCTGGCGCACGAAGCGCGTCTCGGGATTGGGATGATGATCGACCTCCGCGCGCGAGAGATCGGCGAGCTTCACGCGGTGCGTCTCGACCCAGGTGCGGTAGGGATGCCGTGCGACGAGATCCGCCTTGACCTCCTCGTCTTCGATGATGCGGCCCTGCTCGAGGTCGACGAAGAAGATCCGCCCCGGCTGCAGCCGGCCCTTGCGGACGACGTTCTCGGGCGGCGTATCCAGCACGCCGACCTCCGACGCCGTCACCAGGAAGCCATCCTTCGTCACCATGTAGCGCGAGGGGCGCAGACCATTGCGGTCGAGCACGGCGCCGATCTTGGTGCCGTCGGTGAACGCGATCGATGCGGGCCCGTCCCAGGGCTCGATCAGGCTGGAGTTGTACTCGTAGTAGGCGCGCCGATCCTCGTCCATCAGCGGGTGGTGTTCCCAGGCTTCCGGGATCATCATGCTGATGGCGTGCGGCAGGCTGCGCCCGGAGAGGATCAGGAACTCCAGCGCGTTGTCGAACTGGCCCGAGTCGCTGCCGCCCGGCCGGATCACCGGGAAGATCTTCTTCAGATCGTCGCCGAACAGCTCCGAGCGCAGCGCTCCCTGCCGCGCGTTCATCCAATTCACGTTGCCGCGCAGCGTGTTGATCTCGCCGTTATGACACAGATAGCGGTAGGGATGAGCGAGCTCCCAGCTCGGGAACGTGTTGGTCGAGTAGCGCGAGTGCACGAGCGCGAGCGCGCTCACCAGGCTGGGGTCGGCGAGCTCGCTGTAGAAGCCGTCGATCTGGTGCGCGAGCAACAGCCCCTTGTAGACGAGGGTCCGGCTGCTCATGCTCGGGATGTGGAAGGCGCCGCCGCGCTTCGCCACGCGGTTCTCGATCACGCGGCGGATCACGTAGAGCTTGCGCTCGAAGGCCGCGCCCTCGAGCCCCGGGGCCGCGCCGATGAAGACCTGGCGGATGCTCGGCATCGCCGCGCGCGCGACGTCGCCGATCTTGGTCGCATCGACGGGCACCTCGCGCCAACCCAGCAGGCGCTGCCCCTCTTCGGCGACGACGCTCTCGACGGTCGCGATCTGCCAGCTTCGCTCGGCCGGCTCGGACGACAGGAAGACCATGCCGACGGCGTACGCGCCGGCAGCCGGCAGGCCGAAGCCGATACGATCGGTTTCCTTGCGGAAGAACGCGTCGGGAACCTGGATCAGCACGCCGGCGCCGTCGCCCGTGCACGGGATCGCAGCCCGCGCCGCCGCGGTGGTTCAGGTTCTCGAGGACCTCGATCCCGCGGCGCACGACCGCGTGCGAAGCCTGGCCCGCGATGTTCGCGACGAAGCCCATGCCGCAGGCGTCGTGCTCGTTCGCCGGATCGTACAGGCCTTCCTTCGGCGGGAGTCCCGGTCGCCGCTTCATTTCACTCGCCCTCCCCTGCCACGCACGACGGCGGCGCGACGCGGCGCCCGCTCGTCGACGCCGTTCTCCCTGCTCGAGCGGCACGCGGACGCGTTCGACGTGCGTCGACAGCACGACCATCGTCTCGGTGCGCGTCACGTCTTCGATCGAGCGGATGCGATCGATCAGCTGCTCGAGCGCCTCCGTGTTCTCGGCCTTCACCTTGAGCAGCAGCGTGTGTACGCCGGTCACGTGATGACACTCGAGCACGGGGTCGATCGAAGCGATCTGGCGCTCGATCGCGGCGATCGCGCGCGGGTGCGCGGTCGAGACGCCGATGAAGGCGGTGATGTCCTTGCCGAGCAGACGCGCATCGAGCAGCGCGACGTAATCCGTGATCACCCCCGCCTCTTCGAGCTTGTGGATGCGCTCGACCACGGAGGGCGCGGAGAGGCCGACCTTCTCGCCGATCGCCGCGAGCGGCTGTTTGCAGTTCTCCTGCAACAGATCGAGGATCGCGAGATCGGTCGCGTCGAGTTCGGGGAGATCTCGATTGAATTTCATTAGGCGATCCTGGCGCGTTGCCCGAACTTATAGGGCATAAAACGACCAGGCGTCAAGCAGATCGTGAGAAATAGTGCCTCCGGGCCTCTCTATATTCGGAAACCTCCTATCCTTCCCCGCGGGGACCCACGAGCGCCCGCATGCGCGCCGGGAAGTTGGTGAACAGGCCGTCCACCCCCAGCGCCAGTAGCCGCTGCATTTCGTCGCGCTCGTCCACGGTGAAAACGTAGACCGCCAGACCTTCCGCGTGCGCGGCTTCGACCAGCTCGCGGCGCACCAGCCCGCGCCAGGGATTGATCGCCTCGGCGCCCAGCCGGCGCGCCCGCTCGAGCGGCCGCTCGGCGTCTTCCGGCGAGAGCAGGAGCGCGATCCGGGCGGCGCCCGACAGCGCGCGCAGGCGCGCGAGCACGGGGTCGTAGAACGAGGAGAACAGCGTGCGCGCCAGGATCCCGCGGCGCTCGACCGCCGCCAGCGCCTCCGCCTCGACCTGCGGATACTCGCTGCGCGTGCCGCGCTTGAGCTCGAGGTTGAACGCGATGCGCGGGCCGAAGCGGTCGAGCACTTCGTCGAGCAACGGGACGCGCTCGCCCCCGCCGGCGTCGAGGGCGCGCACGTCGGCCAGGCTGGCATCGGCGATCTCTCCGCGGCCGCCGAGCCCGGCGAGATTCTCGTCGTGCGTGATCACGACGGCCGCGTCGCGCGTGCGGTGGAGATCGATCTCGATCATGTCGGCGCCTTGCGCGACGGCGAGCTCGTAGGCCGGCAGCGTATTCTCCGGCCGCTCCCCCGACGCGCCGCGGTGTGCAATCACGAGCGGCCGCGGCGGTCTCACGCCTGCACCCAGCCGCGCGCCCGCTCGACGGCCCGCTTCCAGCCGGCGTAGAGATCCTCACGGCGCTGCGCGGGCATGCGGGGCTCGAAGGTCCGGCCGCCGGCCGCCTGCGCCTCGAGCTGGCCGGGATCCGTCCAGAAGCCGACGCCCAGACCCGCGAGCAGCGCCGCGCCCTTGGCCGTCACTTCGAGCAGCGCAGGCCGATGCACCGGAGCGCCGAGCACGTCGGCCTGGAACTGCATCAGGAAATCGTTCTCGCAGGCGCCGCCGTCGACGCGCAGCGTCTCGAGCGCGATGCCGGAATCCTGTCCGATGCACTCGACCACGTCGCGCGTCTGGTAGGCGATCGCTTCGAGCGCCGCGCGCACCACGTGGGCGCGCGTCGTCCCGCGCGTGAGCCCGACCAGCGCTCCCCGCGCGCGCTCGTCCCAATAGGGCGCACCGAGCCCGACGAAGGCGGGCACGAGGTAGACGCCGCCGGTGTCCTCGACCGAGCGGGCGGCAGCTTCGGAATCGGCGGCGCGCCCGATCAGGCCGAGGCCGTCGCGCAGCCACTGCACCGCCGCGCCCGCGACGAACACGCTGCCCTCGAGCGCGTACTCGACCGGCTTGCCGGCGAGCCCCCAGGCGATCGTGGTCACGAGGCCGGTGCGCGAACGCGGCGCCGCGTGCCCCGTATTCATCAGCAGGAAGCAGCCGGTGCCGTAGGTGTTCTTGGCGCGGCCGGGGAGCGTGCAGCCCTGTCCGAAGAGCGCGGCCTGCTGGTCGCCGGCGATGCCGGCGATCGGAATCTCCGCGCCGAACCACTCCGGGTCGGCGCTGCCGAAGACGCCGCTCGACGCGCGCACCTCGGGCAGGATCGCGCGCGGAATCCGCAGCTCGCCGAGCAGCAGGTCGTCCCATGCGAGCGCGTGGATGTCGTAGATCAGCGTGCGCGCGGCGTTCGAGAACTCCGTCGCGTGCACGCGCCCACGCGTCAGCTTGTGCAGGAGCCAGCTGTCGACCGTGCCGAAGGCGAGCTCCCCGCGCTCGGCGCGCTGCTGCGCGCCGGGGACCGCGTCGAGGATGAAGCGGATCTTCGTCCCCGAAAAATACGCGTCGATCACCAGGCCCGTGCGCGCCATCACCTCGTCGGCGAGCCCCCGTGCGCGCAGCGCGTCGCAGATCGGGGCGCTCTGGCGCGATTGCCACACGATCGCGCGGTGGATCGGCTCGCCGCTGCGCCGATCCCACACGACCGTCGTCTCGCGCTGGTTGGTGATGCCGAGCGCCGCCACGTCGGCGCCGCGGGCGCCGGCCTTCGCGAGCACGCCGCGCCCCGCGCGCAGCTGGCTCTCCCAGATCTCGGCGGGATCGTGCTCGACCCAGCCGGGCTGCGGGAAGTGCTGCGGGAACTCGTGCTGGTCGACGGCCACCAGCGCCCCGCTGCGGTCGAAGAGGATCGCGCGCGACGACGTGGTCCCCTGATCGAGCGCCATCACGTACCGGCTCATGCTCCTCCTCCGCCCGGCCGGGCGCCCGTCAGGCCTCGAACAGGGCCTCGACGAACTCCTCCGCCGAGAAATCGCGCAGGTCGTCCACGGCCTCGCCGACTCCGACGAAACGCACCGGGATCGAAAAGTCGTCGGCGAGGCCGACGATCACGCCTCCCTTGGCCGTCCCGTCGAGCTTGGTGAGCACGAGCCCCGTCACCGGCGCCACCTCCGTGAAGAGCGCGGCCTGCGAGAGCGCGTTCTGGCCGGTGTTGGCGTCGAGCACGAGCAGCGTCTCGTGCGGAGCGCCCTCGAGCTCGCGGGCGATCACGCGGGTGATCTTGCCGAGCTCCTCCATCAGCGGCTTCTTGGTCTGCAGACGTCCGGCGGTGTCGATGATCGCGACGTCGGCGCCCCGCGCCTTCGCCGCCTTCAAGGTGTCGAAGGCCACCGCCGACGGATCGCTGCCCGGAGCGCCGGCGATCACCTCGCAGCCGATCCGCTCGCCCCAGATCTGGAGCTGCTCGCTGGCGGCCGCCCGGAAGGTGTCGCCCGCGCCCAGGATCACGCGGTGGCCCGTCCGCGCGGTAGCGCGCGGCGAGCTTGCCGATGCTCGTCGTCTTGCCGGAGCCGTTCACGCCGAGCACCAGGATCACGTGCGGCTTGCCGCGCAACGCGAGCCCCACCGGCCCCTCGACACGCTGCAGTTTCGCGAGGATCGCCTCGCGCAGCACGCGGCGCACTTCCGCGGGCTCGGCGCCGGCGGCCTGCTTGCGCACGCTCGCGAGCAGACTCTCCGCCGTCTTCACGCCGAGATCGGCGCCGAAGAGCAGCTGCTCGAGCTCATCGAGCAGCGCCGCATCGAGCCGGCGTCCCGCGACCAGCGTCGCGAAGCGTCCGACCAGCGCGTCGCTGGTGCGCCGCAGCCGATCGCGCAGCCGCGCCGGTGCGCGCGGCTCCGCCGCGATCGGTGCCGGTACCGCTGCCGGAAGCTCGACCGCAACCGGCTGCGGGGCGGCGAGCTCCGGCGCGCGGCTGGGAGCTGCGATTTCGGGAGCAGCCGCGGGCGGCGGGAGCGCCTTGCGGCGCGTGCGCGCGAGCCGGGCCGCGAGCCAGAGCAGCAACGCCGTCGCCAGCGCCGCGAGCGCCGAAGCGAGCGGATTCTCGCGCGCGAGAGCCGCGACCGCGTCGAGCCACTCGAGCGCCAGGGTCTGCATGGGGCGGCGAGGATAACAACCGCTCCGAGGGCTCGGGAGCCCGCGCTGGAAGCGCGGCTCCCGGCGCCGGGCGGGCGCGCGGCCGTTTCAGTGCAGCTCGACCGAAACCAGCTTGCTGACGCCCTTGCGCTCCATCGTCACGCCGTAGAGAACGTCGGCGACTTCGATCGTGCGCTTGTTGTGGGTGATCAGGACGAACTGCGAGTCCACCGCGAGCTCGCGCACGATTTCGTTGAAGCGGCCGACGTTGGCATCGTCGAGCGCGGCGTCGACCTCGTCGAGCAGGAAGAAGGGCGAGGGCTTGACCTGGAAGATCGCGATCAGGAGCGCGATCGCCGTGAGCGTCTTCTCGCCGCCCGAGAGCAGGCTCACGTTCTGGAGTCGCTTGCCGGGCGGCATCGCCATGATCTCGATGCCGGCCTCGAGCACGTCCTCGGACTCCGTGAGCGTGAGGCTCGCCTTCCCGCCGCGGAACAGCCGCGGAAAATTCTCCGAGAAGTGCTTGCTCACCGCTTCGAAGGTCTCGCGGAAGCGCTTGCGGCTGGTGCGGTTGATGCGCTGGATCGCCTCCTGGAGCGAGGCGAGCGTCGTGTCGAGATCGTGCTTCTGCTCCGAGAGGAAGCGGAAGCGCTCGGAGAGCTCCTCGTGCTCCTCGATGGCGCCGAGGTTGACTTCGCCGAGGGCCTGGATGCGCTTGCGCACCTCGTCGAGCTCGCTGCGTCGCTCGGTGCGAGGCAGCCGCGCGAGCCGCGCATTGGCGCGCGCGTCGCGTGCGGCGTCGGGGGCCGGCTCTTCCTCCTCGACACCTTCGGGCGTCACCGCGTCGCTCGCCGTTTCGGCTGCGTCCACGGCGGGCGGCTCGGCTTCCAGCGGCGGCAGCAGCCAGGTCGAGAGGTCGACGTCCCATTTCTCGCGCACGCCGTCGAGCAGGTGCGCGAGGCGCAGCTCCGCTTCGCGCACGGCGAGCTCCGCCTGGCCCGCCGCTTCGCGCTGCGAGGCGATCTCGGCGCGCGCCGCCCGGACCTCGCTCTCGAGCCCGGTCGCCGCCGCTCCGACGCGATCGTAGGCTTCGCGCTTCGCGTCGAGCCCGGCGCGTGCGGATTCCTCCTGGACGAGGCGGGCCTCGAGCGTAGTCTGCGCCTCGTGGATCGAGCCGGCGAGCTCCTCGCGGCGCGCTTCTGCGCTCGCGATCTCCTGCTCGCGCCGCCGGATCCAGGCCTGCGTCTCGGAGGCCGCGGCGCCGGCGCGCTCGCAGACCACGCGCAGTCGATCGCGCCGTTCCGAACGCCCCGCGTGCTCGATCCGCCGCTCGGTCGAGATCGTCTCGAGCCGCAGCACCTCACGGCCCGACGAGCCGATGCGCAAGCCGAGCGCATCGAGGCTGCGTCCGCGCGTCGCGCGCTCCTGGCGTGCGGCGGCCAGCCGCTGTTCGAGGGCCGCGCGCTCCGCAACCAGCGATTCGCCCCCCGCGATCAGCTCCGAGCGCTCGACCACGCGGCCTTCGTGAGCCTCGCCGAGCGCCTTCACGCGCTCGCGGCTGCGCTCGAGATCCTTCTCGTGGTTCGCGACGGCGAGCGCCGCCGTATGGTGTCGGTTGCGCAGATTGTCGAGCTCGTCCGCGCCCCGCGCGAGCGCGGCCTCCGCGGCGGCATGCGCGAGCTCGGCCGCCGCGGCCGCCGCGTCGAGCTGCGCGACCTCGGACTCGAGGTCGCGAACCTCGCGCACGCGCGAGAGCAGGCCTCCGCCGGCCGCCGGCTCTTCGCCGCCGCGCACCACGCCCTCGGGCGTGAGCACGCAGCCATCCGGCGTGACGAAGCTGGCCGGAATCCGGCCCGCGCCGTAGACCTCGAGCACCTGCTCGAGGGAATCGACGAGATTGACGCCGCCGAGCAGGCGGCGCGCGAGCGACTCGAACCCGGCCCGCGGGCGCACGCGCGCGAGCAGGGGCTGGCCGAGCGGGACGAAGCCCTGCTGCTCCGGCGCGGCTTCCGGCAGCGCCACGAAGACACCGCGGCCGGCGCGGGCCTCGCGCAATCGCGCGAGCGCGTCGACGGCGCCCCGCGCGCTCTCGACGACGACGGCCTCGGCGCGCTCGGCGAGCACCGCCTCGACGGCGCGCTCCACGTCGCGATCCACTTCGAGGACGTCGCGCACGAGCCCGAGCGCCCCCACGGCGCGCAGCGCATCGGCGTCCTGGGCGAGCAGGTAGCGCGTGCCGGCCCCGACGTCTTCGCGCCGCTCGAGCAGCTCGCGCAGCGAAACCAGGCGCGCCCGCCGCGTCTCCCGCGCTTCGCGGCGTTCGCGCAGCGAGAGGGCCGCTTCGCGAGCCCTCGCCACGGCCTGCTCGTGGGCTTCGAGCGCGGCGCGCAGGCCGCCCATCAAGCGGTCGCGGTCGTTCAGCAGATTGCGCAGGCCCTCTTCGAGCAGCCGTGTCTCATCGTCGGCGCGGATCGCCTCGACCTGCCCGACCTCCAGATTCTCGTCCGCGCTGCGCAGGCGCGCGTCGATCGCAGCGCGGCGGTCGTCGACGGCGGAGAGGCGATCTTCGGCGCGCGCGATGCTCGTCAGCACCTCGACGAGCGCGCTGTTGGCCGTCTCGCGCTCGCGCTCGAGCGCCTGCAGCTCTTCGCGCGCGGCGCGCGCGGCGGCCTCGGCGAGCGCGACCACCTCACGCTCGGACTCGACGGCGGCTTCCACCGCGCGCAGCTCCGAGGCCGCTTCGGCGGCCTCGGCTTCCTGCGTCGCGAGCTGCGCGCGCAGCTTCGCGAGCTCCTCGCGCCGCGCCGCGATCGTGTCGGCATGGTTCTCGCGCTCGCGGCGACCGAATTCGATGCGCGCTTCGCAATCCTTGATGTCGGTGCGCAGTGCGAGCAGCACCTCGCTCTCCTGCGAGAGCACGCGCTCGCACTCGGCGAGCTCGAGGCGGCGCTGCTCGAGGGAGAGCTCGCGCTCGGCGAGCCGCGTCTCGAGGCCGGTCACGCGCTCGTGCAAGCGCTGCTGGCGCTCGCGCGCATTCTCGGTCTCGGCGAGCAGATCCTGGCGGTCGTCCGCCGCCAGCGACAGCTCGAGCACCCGCCACGTCTCGCGCAGCCGCTTGTAGCGGGCGGCCTTCTTGGCCTGGCGCTCGATCGCATTGATCTGCCGACGGATCTCGGCGAGCACGTCCGTGACCCGCAGCAGGTTCTGCTCGGTCGAGCGGATCTTCGATTCCGCCTCGCGGCGCCGGGCCTTGTACTTGCCGATCCCCGCGGCTTCTTCGATCAGCTCGCGGCGCTCCTCGGGCTTGGCCGAGACGATCTCGGCGATGTGCCCTTGCTCCACGATCGTGTAACCCTTGGCGCCCATTCCCGAATCGCGGAAGAGATCCTGGATGTCGCGCAGGCGGCACGCCGTCTTGTTCAGGAAGTATTCGGACTCGCCGGAGCGGTAGAGGCGGCGAGCGACCTGGATCTCGCTCCACACCGAGAAGGCCGGAGGCCCCGTGCCGTCGCTGTTGTCGAAGGTGATGATCACCTCGGCCACGTTCACGGCCGCGCGCCCCTCGGAGCCGGCGAAGATCACGTCCTCCATCGACTTGCCGCGCAGCCGGCGCGGCGACTGCTCGCCCATCGCCCAGCGCATGCCGTCGACGACGTTGGACTTGCCGCAGCCGTTCGGACCGACGACGGCGGTGATGCCGCGCTCGAAGTGCAGCACGGTCCTGTCGATGAAGGACTTGAAACCGTTCAGCTCGAGGGACTTGATGCGCAAGCGACCATCTCACGCGCGCCGGCAGCGCCAAGCGCAGCCGAGCGCAGTCTCGATCGAGTCGACGGAGGACGGAGGGGGCGAGGAGTTTCTACCACTGGTGGGATGCCCCGCGCAAGCCGGAATGGCGTCCACCCGGGACCCGGGCCTCACCCGGCGGCCGCCCGGTGCAGCTGACCCTGGTATTGGAGGCGATAGAGCCGGTGGTAGACGCCCCCGAGCGCGATCAGCTCGTCGTGGCTCCCGGACTCGACGATCCGGCCCTTGTGAAGCACGTGGATGCGGTCGACGTCCTGGATCGTCGACAGCCGGTGCGCGATCGCGAGCGCCGTCCGGCCCTCCATCAGCGTGTGCGTCCCCTCCTGGATCAGGGTCTCGGTCTCGCTGTCGATCGAGCTGGTGGCTTCGTCGAGCACCAGCACGTCGCCGCCGTGGGCGAGGGCGCGGGCGAAGGAGAGCAGCTGCCGCTCGCCTGCCGAAAAGTTGCTGCCGCGCTCGCGCACGGGCGTCTCGTAGCCCTGCGGCAGCGAGGCGATGAAACGGTCGGCGTGCACCGCGCGCGCGACGCGCTCGATGGCGATCGCGTCCGACGTCCGGACGGTCGAGCGCGATGTTCTCGGCGATCGTCCCGCTGAACAGGAACACGTCCTGAAGCACCATCGCCACGCGGCGCCGCAGATCGGACTGGCGCAGGTCGCGCAGGTCGACGCCGTCGAGCAGCACCCGGCCTCGCGTCGGATCGTAGAGGCGGGTGAGCAGCTTGATGATCGTGGTCTTGCCGGCGCCGGTGGCCCCCACGATCGCGACCCGCTCGCCGGGCTCGACCCGGAACGTGACGTCTTCGAGCACCCAGTCCTCGCCCTGGTAGGCGAAGCTGACGTGATCGAACTCGACCAGCCCGCGGGCGGCGCCGGAAGCCCGCAGCGGCACGACCTTCGCGAGCTCCCGATCGGCGACCAGCGGCTGCGTATCGAGCAGCTGGTAGATGCGCTCCGCGCTCGCCATCGAGGACTGCATCACCGAGTACTTCGCCGAGAGGTCGCGCAGCGGCAGGAAGAAGCGCCGCATCCAGTCGATGAATACGTAGAGCTTGCCCACGTCGGCGAGTCCCGTCGCCTGCCAGATGATGATGGCGACCGTGATTCCGGAGGCGAGCTCGACGACCGCGAACAGCGCGGCGTCGTAACGGATCGACATGAACCAGGCGTCGCGATGATCGGCGTTCATGGCGTCGAATTCGCGAAAGCTCTTCGCCTCGCGGTTGAAGAGCTGCACCACCTTCATCCCGGTGACGTGCTCCTGGAGATACGCATTGATGCGGGCGATGCGCACGCGCACGGCCCGGAACGCATCGCGAACCTTCAGGCGGAAGACGATCGCCGCGACGGCGAGGATCGGCACGACGAGAAAGGTGATGCCGGCCAGCCGCGCATCGACGACGAACAACGCCACGGCGAAGCCCAGCATCTTGAGCAGGTCGGTGACGAGCGCGACGATGCCTGCCGAGAACATCTCGCTCACGTTCTCGACGTCGTTGGTCGCGCGCGTGACGAGGCGGCCGACCGGATAGCGATCGAAGAAGCCGAGGTGCAGCTGCTGGATGTGGGCGAAGACGGCCCGCCGCAGGTCGCGCATCGCGGCCTGCCCGGTGCTCGCCATCACCAGCGCATCCAGATACGAGAGCGCGGAGTTCACGACCATCACCACGAAATAGAGCAGGGCCAGCCACAGCAGGGGCGGCAGCCCCACCGGCGGCGTGAACCAGGCAGCGCTGCGGGCGCCGCTTCCCGCGCCGACCAGCTGGTCGAGGCCGGTCTTCACGATCCAGGCGGGCGCCAGCTCGAGCACGAAGACCGGCGCCACGAGACCGAACGTGACCGCGACCAGCGCGCGATAGGGCCGTACGAAAGGCCACAGCCGCAGCAGCAGTCGCCCGTCATAGGCCTTGCCGAGGGCTTCCTCCTCGTGGATCGCCTCGCCGGGTCCTGCGCGGCGTGCGCTCGCGGGCGCGCTCATGCCCGGCGCTCCGCGAGCGGCACGTCGGCGGCGAGATCCGCTTCGAGCGCCTGCTCCTGCGCGAGTCGCGCGTAGAGACCGCCCTGCTCGATCAGCTCGTCGTGGCTGCCCCGCTCGGCGATGCGGCCCGCCTCGAGCACCACGATCTGATCGGCCGAGCGCACGCTGCTCACGCGGTGGGAGACGACGACGACGGTGCGGCCGGCGAACACGGTCTCGAGCTCACGTTGGATCGCGCGCTCGGTCTCGGCGTCGACGCTCGAGAGCGTATCGTCGAGGATCAGGATCTTCGGGCGCAGGGCGAGCGCGCGGGCGAGCGCCGTCCGCTGGCGCTGGCCGCCCGAGAGCATCACGCCGCGTTCACCGACGAGCGTGTCGTAGCCGTCTGGCAGGTCCGGAACGTCCTTCGCGAGCTGGGCGCGCCGCGCAGCCTCGACGATGCGCTCGTGATCCAGCGTCTCGAGGCCAAAGCCGATGTTCTCGGCGAGCGTCATCGAGAACAGGAACGAGTCCTGCGGCACCATCGCGATGCTCGCGCGCAGGGTGCGCAGCGGAATCCGGTTGATGTCGACGCCGTCGATGAAGAGCTGGCCGTCTTCCACCTCGAACAGCCGCGGAATCGCGCAGGCGAGCGTGCTCTTGCCCGAGCCGATCGTGCCCACGACGCCGAGCGTCGAGCCGGCCGGGACGCGCAGCTCGATGTCGCGCAAGGCCGGCTCGCGCGCGGAGCCGGCGTAGCGGAAGGTGAGCCGCCGGAACTCGATCTCGCCGCGCAGCTCCTGCACCGGCACCGTGTCCGGGCGATCCGCGATGGCGGGCTGCTCGGAGAGCAGCTCGTCGATGCGCTGCATCGAGGCCGCGCCGCGTTGCACCAGCGCCACGACGAAGCCGAGCAGGAAGGTCGGGAACGTGAGCTCGTAGATGTACATGGCGAACGTGAAGAACTTGTCGACGCTCATGTGCCCGGCGCTGATCTCGCTGCCGCCGACGAGCAGGATGATCCCCATCGACGTGGCGGGCAGCAGCATCACGATCGCCGGCATGGCGGCGTTCACCTTCGCGAGCGCGAGCTGGCGCCGATAGAGCTCCTGGTTCGATTTCCCGAAGCGCGCCGCCGTGACGTTCTCCATCGCGTAGGCCTTCACCACCGCGATGCCCGAGATCGTCTCCTGGAGCTGGTTCGAGAGCTCGCCGAGACCTTCCTGGCTGGCGAGGCTCCAGTGGTGGACCATGCGGCCGAGCCAGCGCGCGATGAAGATGAAGACGGGATACGGGATCAGCACCAGCAGCGCGAGCTTCGCGTTCATCGCGAACAAGGTGGCGATCACCGACACGTAGAGGATCGGCGTCTGCACGACGTTGAGCAGCCCCACGCCGAGCAGCATGCGCACGGCGCCCATGTCGTTGACGCAGCGGCTCATGATGTCGCCGGTGCGCCAGCGGAAGTAGAACGACTGCGGGAGCTTCTCCAGATGGGCGAAGATGTCGTTGCGCAGCTCGTATTCGATTTCGCGGGCCGCGTTGAAGACGAGCGTGCGCGAGAAGTAGCGCACGACGGCGCGGGCGACGGTCACCGCGGCGAGCCAGAGCACGCGCCGCACCACCTCCTGCGCCGGAAGCCCGTCGACGACCGCCTTCACCGACCAGCCGACGAGGATCGGCACGGCGACGAAGCCTGCGACGTAGCCGAGCGTGGTCGCGGTCCACACGGCGTAGTAACCGCGGTTGCGCAACACGTAGCCGCGCAGCCGCCGCAGGGCGACGCGGACCGGCGAGCGTTCGGCCGTCGCGTTCACCGCTGATACCACGCCGCGATGCGCTCGCGCGGCAGGCCCAGCCACCAGGCCACGGCCGCGAGCCAGTTGCGCAACATGCCGCGCAACGCCCCCGCCGCGCGATAGCGGCGCGCCGACGTCGTCACGGCGGACCGCAGACAGGCGAGCCGGCCCCGCCGCTTGAGATCCCGCACCAGATCGAGGTCCTCCATGATCGGGGCTTGCGGCACGCCGCCCAGCCCTTCGAGGACGCTGCGGCGCACGAACAGCGCCTGGTCGCCGTAGGGCATGCGCCAGACGGCCACGCGCAGGCGCGTGCCCCACTCGATCAGCCGCAGCGCGAACGAACGCTGCTCGAAGCGCAGGCGGAACGCGCCGCCCACGACGCGCGGATCGGCGAGCGCCGCGCGCACGCTCGCATCCCAGCCGGGAGGCAGTCGCGTGTCGGCGTGGAGAAACAGGATCGTGTCGCCCCTTGCGAGCTTCGCCCCGGCGGCGAGCTGCCGCGCGCGCCCCGGAGCCGACTTCACGACGCGCGCACCGCCCGCCGCTGCGCGCTCGGGAGTCGCATCCCGACTGCCGCCGTCGACCACGATGATCTCGGTTCCGGGCGCGCGGGCGCTCGCGATCGCCCCGGTGATCTGATCGGCCTCGTCGAGCGCCGGGATCACCACCGTCAACTGCACGGCCGCACGGTAGCATTGACCGGCTGCGGGCTCTCGCCTATCCATCGGGCGTGAGCGCCGACGACCCCACGGATTCGCCCGTCCCCGCCAGCGCGCCCACCCCGCAAGACCCGTCGGCGCCGAGCTACGCCGCAGCCGGCGTCGATCTCGATCACGACGAAGGCTTCATCGACGACATCAAGGAGATCGCGCGCCCCACGCACCGCGCAGAGCTGCTCGCGGGCGTCGGCGGATTCGCCGGCCTGTTCAAGGCCCCCGACCGCTACAAGGAGCCGGTCTTCGTGGCGAGCGCCGACGGCGTGGGCACGAAGCTGCGGCTGGCCGCGCAGATCGGGCGCTTCGACACCGTCGGCATCGACTGCGTGGCCATGGTGGTGAACGACCTGATCGTGCAGGGGGCTGAGCCCCTGGTCTTCCTCGACTACATCGCGATGGATCGGCTCGATCGCCAGGTCGCGAAGCAGGCCTTGCGCGGGATCGCCGAGGGCTGCCGCCGCGCCGGCTGCGCGCTGCTCGGCGGCGAAACCGCCACCATGCCCGGTGTCTACCAGAAGGGCGATCTCGAGATGGTGGGCTTCGGTGTCGGCGTGGTCGAGCGCGACAAGCTGATCGACGGCTCGAGCATCAGCCAGGGGGACGTGATCCTCGGCCTCGCCTCGAGCGGCGTCCACAGCAACGGCTACTCGCTCGTCCGGCGCATCGTCGACACCGGCATCCGCGCCGGCAGCCTCGACCTGCGCGCCGAGAACGCCGAGCTCAACACGACGCTGGCCAGCGCGCTGATGGCGCCCACACGCATCTACGTGAAGCCGCTGCTCAACGTCATGCGCGATTTCACAGTGAATGGCGTCGTCCACATCACGGGCGGCGGCTTCGTCGGCAACGTGCCGCGCGTGCTGCCCAAGGGCGTGCGCGCCCGCATCGATCCGGGCGCCTGGCCGCGCCCGGGCATCTTCGGCCTGCTGCAGCGCTGCGGCGAGCTCTCGGACGACGAGATGCTGCGCGTCTTCAACTGCGGGCTGGGAATGCTGCTGATCGTGCCCCGCGAGCAGGCGAACGACATCCGCGAGCGGCTCGAAGCGTTGGGCGAGCGCACTTATCGCGTCGGCGAGATCGAGGCGAAGGCCCCGGACGAGCCGGCCCTGCTGATCGACGCCGCGCGGCCCGCCGCGAGCTGATGCGCGGCCTGCCCGCGGTCGAGCCGAGCGCGAGCCAACGCACGCGCCGCTGGGATGCCGTGGTGCTGGGCGGCGCGCTGCCGGGACTCGTCGCGGCGGTGCGACTCGGAATGCGCGGCGAGCGCGTGCTCGTGCTCGAAGAGGACACGGCGCTGGCCGCCTTCGCCGGCTTGCGCGAGCCCTTCCTGATGACGGGCGGCGATGGCGATGGCGTGCTCGCAGCGTGCCTGCGCGCGCTCGGCGTGCCGATGATCGACCGCCGGCGCCTGGACTCCGACGCCTGCGCCTACCAGATCGTGTATCCCGGCGCGCGCGTGGACGTCGGCGATCCGGCCGCCACCATCGAAGAGCTGGTCGCGTGGAACATCGCGGCGCCCGAAGCCGCGCACGAGCTGGTTCGCGCGCTCGCCGACGCGGCCGCCGCCGAGCGCGAGGCGATGCTGCTCGCCGCCGTCGTCCGCGGCGCCCGCCGCCTCCCCATCGGGCAACGCCGCCCGCCCGCGAGCCCGCCGCGGCCCGACGCCGTCCGCCATACCCGCGGACTGCCCGCGCTGGTCGCGAGCGCGCCCGAAACACTCGCCGCGCTGTTCGCCGCGCAGGTCCGCGCGCTGTCGAACCTGGGCGCGAGTGCGCCCTCGCCGGAGGCGCGCGCCCGGCTGCTCGGCCTCGCGCTCGAAGGCAGCGCGCTGCTCGCGCCGGGCGAGGGCGGCCTGCGCGGACTGCTGCGACGCCGCATCGAGTCGTTGCACGGCGAATTTCGCAGCGTGAGCGGAGCGTTTCGTCTGATCGCCGCTGCGCAGCAGCCGGGAATCGAGCTCGGCAGCACCGGCGAGATCTGCGTCGCTCGCGCGCTCGTGCTGAACGCCCCGCGCGATGCGCTCGCCCGCGCGATCGCCGAGGATCCCGTGCCCGAGCCGTTGCGCGCTCCGCTCACGCCGCGGCGGCGCCTCTCGCTGCATTTCCGCCTGCGGGCCGATGCGCTGCCTGAGGGCATGGCTGCGCGCGTGATCGTCGTGCACGAGCTCTCGCGACCGATGGAGGGCAGCAACGTCGTGACGCTGCGCGTGTTCGCGCCCGCGCGCCCGCGCGATCCCGCCGATCTGGTGGCCTCGGCCGTGGTCGCGAACGGGGACGGCGATGCCGAAGCCGCCGAGACGGCGATCACCGCAGCCGTCACGCAGCTGCTGCCGTTCGCGGCGAAGTCGCTCGAGCGCGTGCGCGTGCGCCCGCCGCGCTGGGACGTCGAAGATGGGCTCGCCGATCCGCCTCCGGGCGGCGGCTGGCCGGGCGAGAGCGAGATCCGGCTCGCGTGCCGCCAACCCGTCTACGCACTCGAGCGTGGCGTCGTCGCTTCGCTCGGCTTCGACGGAGATCTGCTGCTCGGCTGGCGCGCGGGAGATGCGATCGCGGCCGATCTAGCCTA
This sequence comes from uncultured delta proteobacterium, assembly GCA_963785985.1. Classification (GTDB taxonomy): domain Bacteria; phylum Myxococcota_A; class UBA9160; order UBA9160; family SMWR01; genus DATBRV01. The sequence goes on from CAWAXD010000012.1 coordinate 935,628, forward strand.
GCGTCGCCGGGCGAGCGTCCCCTCCCGGCTCGCGACCCGGGCCTGCCGCGGCGGCGCGTCGGGACGACGGGGAACCCGCTTGGCTTCCTTCTCCGAACACGAAAACGCGACGGGACCGACTTCCGGGCGGCCGGTCTTCCTGCGCCTGCTGGGCTACGCGCGGCGCTACGTGCCCCTGATCCTGCTCTCGTCGCTGCTGGTGCTCGCCTACAGCGGCGCCCGCTACGCGCGCGCCTATCTGGCGAAGCCCCTGATCGACGAGGTCGTGCTGCCGCACGGCGCCATCACCGCCGTGCCCAAGGCATCCCACTGGCTGCCGAAGATCGGCCCCTTCGCGAAGTATGCGAAGCCGGAGAAGACGCCCACGCCCGCGCCCAGCCAATTGTCGGCTGACGAACGCGATCGGCTCGAGCAGCAGATCCAGGACAAGTTCTCGCGCATCGTGATGGCCGCCCTGGTCGTGATCTTCGCCATGCCCGTGTTCCAGTTCAGCCAGGACTACATCGTCGAATACGTGCTCGGGCGCATCATGATCGACATGAAGCGAGACGTGTGCGCGAAGCTGCTCGCGCTCCCGCTGCGCTTCCACCAGGATCGCCGCCGGGGCGACGTGCTCGCGCGCACCATGCAGGACGTCTCCGGCGCCCATGGCGCGCTCACGCTGCTCTTCGGCGAGCTGATCCAGGACGTCGTGATGGTGTGCGTCGGCGTTCCGATCCTCTTCTTCATCTCCTGGCAGCTCGCGCTCGTCTCGCTGGTGATCGGCCCGTTGCTCGCCGGCGTCATCTCGATATTCGGCCGGCGCATTCGGGATAGCGCGCGGCGGCGCCAGGAGAAGTACGCGGACGTCACGCAGCGCCTGCTCGAAATCCTCTCCGGAATCAAGGTGATCAAGGCCTTTCGCGCGGAATCGCTCGAGGAGAAGGCCTTCCGCCGCGAGACGCGGCGCCTGTTCGTGCGCTCGATGCAGGTGGCGCGTTATCGCGTCTTCGCGCACAGCCTGCTCGAGATGCTGAACAACGGGATGGGCGTGGCGATGCTGGTGCTCGGCACCTGGCTCGTGCTGCGCGGCCGCTTCGGGCTCACGGTCGGCGACGTCGCGGCGTTCGCCACCGTGCTGACGACGACCTACAAGCCGGTGAAGGGGCTCGCGAAGGATTGGGTCAAGCTGCTCGACGCAGAGCCGTCGGCCGACCGCTTCTACGAGGTGATGGACACTCCGATCGACGTGCAGGACGCCGCCGACGCGGTGAAGGTCGGCGCGCTCCGGCAGGGGGTGTCGATCTCGGACGTCAGCTTCTCCTACGGCCGCGAACCGGTGCTCTCCCACGTCAGCTTCGAGGCGCGTGCGGGCGAAGTGGTGGCGATCGTCGGCCGCACCGGCGCGGGCAAGACCACGCTGATCGACCTGTTGATGCGCTTCTACGACCCGGAATCGGGACACATCGCCTTCGACGGGATCGACCTGCGCGCGGTCGAACGCGACAGCCTGCTCGCGCAGATCGCCGTGGTCGGGCAGGAGCCCTTCCTGTTCGACGCGACGATCCGCGAGAACCTGCGCTACGGGCGGCCGGACGCCACGCCGGAGCAGATCCTGGCGGCGGCGCGCGCGGCCCACGTCGACGAATTCGTGAGCCAGCTCCCCGATGGCTACGACACGGAGGTGGGGTCGGTCGGCGTGCGCCTCTCCGGCGGCCAGCGCCAGCGCATCACGATCGCCCGCGCCATCCTGCGCGATCCCTCGATCCTGATCTTCGACGAGGCGACGAGCTCGCTCGACTCCAAGAGCGAGCGCTACGTACAGGACGCGATCGACGCCCTGCTCGGTGGACACCGCACCGTGTTCATGATCGCCCATCGCCTTTCGACGATCCGGCGCGCGGACAAGATCGTGGTGATCGAGAATGGCACCGTGAGCCAGGTCGGCACGCACGCGGAGCTGATCCGTGCGGGCGGCCTCTACCGCGACCTGATCGAGCTGCAGATGTCGCCGCGCGACCAGAGCGAGGGCGCGATCCACACGCACTGACGCGGCGCTTCCGCGGGTCAGCGCTCGGCGAGCACCGCCCGATACAGGCCCTCGACCTGCTCGGCGAGCCGTTCGGGAGAGAAGCAGCGTTCGGCGCGGCGGCGCGCGGCCTCGCCGAATTCGCGCCTCAGGCCCGCATTCTCGAGCAGCGAGCGCCACGCCTCCGCGAGTCGGTCGGGATCCGCCGCGACGACCAGACCCGTCTCGCCGTCGCTCACGATCTCGGGCAGCGTGCCGAGGTTCGTCGTCACGGCGGGGATCCCGCAGGCCGCGGCCTCGAGCAGCGCGCGGCAGCTGCCGTCGGAGCCCGGCACCAGCAGCGTGAACACGTCGCTCGCGCGCAGCACGTCCGGATAGTCCGCCGATCGGTAGCCCGCGAAGATGACCCGGTCGGCGATTCCCAGGCGCTGCGCGGGGCGCCGCGCCGTCGCCTCGAGGTGGGTGCCGCGCCCGACCACGAGCAGGCGCGCCGCGGGCAGCGCGCGCGCGAGCCGCGCCATGGCCGCGAGCAGCAGATCGAAGCGGCGGTGGCGCTGCACCCGCGCGCTGATGCCGATCACGAGGTGCTCGGGGGACAAGCCGAGCGAAGCGCGCAGCGCCGCGTCGGCCGGCCGCGGCGAGAAGCGCTCGAGGTCCACCGCCCCGAAGACCCCGAGCACGGGCCGACCCTTGCGAAGCCGGGCATTGCGCGCCGCCGAACGCGGCGAGACGCACAGCAGACCGTCCGTGGCGCGGCCGAACAGCCAGGCATTCCACGGCACCCTCGCGATCGAATCCGCGCTGCGGTGCGAGCGGATCAGGCGTGTCACGCCGCGCTTGCGGCGCTCGGCCGTCGCGCGCACCGCGATCACGTGATCGCGCGTATGCCAGGTGTGGACGACGTCGAACGGGCGCTGGCCCAGCAGACTCTCGAGCCGGCGCGCATCCGCGGTGTCGCGCCACCAGATCGCACCGCGCGCGCGCGACAGCGCGAGCACGGGCTCGACGCCGGCGGCGCGCGCATGCTGCGGCAGGGAATCGGGCCGGCCGCTCGGATCCTCCGGACACGCGAGCTCCGCGGTGCAGCCGCGCGCGCGCTGCGCGAGCAGTAGCTGCAGCATCGGCGCCGCGGGTCCCGTCCATTTCCAGTCGCTGGTGACGTGCAGGATCCTCACCGGCGCCCGCTCCCGTCGCCGTCGGGCAGCGCCTCCCGCCGCGCAGCCCGTTCGAGCTCCCACAACTTCGCGTACTTGAGCAGCACGTGGAAGGCGGTCACCCCGGCGATCAGGAAGCCGGGCATGCCGTCGCGAAAGCCCGCCTTGAGCAGGTACGCGCGCAAGAAACGCGCCGGCGGCCGCAGGCACAGATCCGACACGCGGGCGCGACGCCCCCGGCGATGGAGCTCCAGCGCCTCGACCCGGCTGTAGGCCTGCACGCGCGCGATCTGATCCGCGAGATCGACGTAGCTGTAGTGCTCGAGATCGCCCGCGAGACGCTCGACGCGGCCCGGCACCCGCACCCGGCCGTGCGGGTTGCTGCCGGCCCAGCGCCCGCGCGAGCGGCGAAAGGCGCGCAGCTGCCAGTCGGGGTGGAAATCGCCGTGACGGATCCAGCGGCCGAGATGCCGGGTCACCCGGTTCAGCTCGACACCGTCGAGCTCGTCCCGCGCGCGCGCGAGGCGTTCCCGCAGCGCGAGCGCGAGCGCCGGCGCGAGGGCCTCGTCGGCATCGAGCGCGATCACCCAATCGTGTTTGGCCTGGTCGAGCGCGAAGTTCTTCTGCTCGACGTTTCCGGCGTAGGGCCGCCGCAGCACGCGGGCGCCGGAGCGCTGCGCGAGGGCTTCGCTGTCGTCGCGGCTGCGCTCGTCGATCACGACGATCGTCTCGTCGGCCCAGGCGAGCGAGTCCAGGCAGTGCTGGATGTGGAGCGCGTCGTCGCGCGCGATCACGCAAGCGCTGACGGGAGCCGTCACGTCCGCAGGCGTTCGACGGACAGGATCCCCTTGATCCGCCCGATCTCCTTCATCACGGCGTTCAAGCTCGCGACGTCGTTCACCCACAGATCGAAGGTCTGGATCGCCTTCGCGTCCTCCGTGGTCGAGACCTGCGCGGCACCGATGTTGATGCCCGCGGCCGAGATGGTCTTCGTCACCTTGGCGAGCAGGCCCGGACGGTCGAGGCTGTGCACGCGCACCTTGATGCTCCAGGGCGCCGTGGCATCGGTGTCCCACTGCACGTCGATGCGGCGCGCCGGATCCTGCTCGAAGGTCTTCGCGCAGTCCTTCTGGTGGACCGTCACGCCGCGACCTCGCGAGACGAATCCGATCACGTCGTCGCCGGGTAGGGGAGCGCAGCAGCGCGGGAAACGCACGAGCACGTCGGCCTGACCGCTCACGCGGATGCCCGACGAGCTGCGCCGCGGCTCGCGCCGGAACAGACCGCGCCGCCGCGGCGCTTCCGGGACCGGCTCCGGCGCCGGCTCTCCAGTCAGCCTTCGCACCACGTCGCTCGAGGCGAGCTTTCCGTAGCCCACCAGCGCGAACAGCTCGTCGATCTGCCCCATCGCCTCGGCCAGCGCGATCTCGTCGAGGCCGCCGCTTTCGAGCAGGCGCGGGAGCGACAGGCCCGCCTTGCGCAGGTCGCGGTCGAGGATCTCGCGGCCGAGCTCGCGGCTGCGCTCGTTCTCGCGCACCCGCAACGCGTGCCGGATCTTGCTGCGCGCGCGCGCCGACGCCACGAACTCGAGCCAGTCCTTGCGCGGAAGCTGGGCCTGGCTGGTGACGATCTCGACGGTGTCGCCGTCGGAGAGATGATGCCGCAGCGGCACCATCTTGCCGTTCACCTTCGCCCCTGCGCAGTGCTCTCCCACCTTCGTGTGGATCGCGTAGGCGAAGTCGATCGGCGTGGCGCCCTTCGAGAGGTTGATGACCTCGCCCTTGGGCGTGAAGACGAAGACCTCGTCCGGGAACAGATCGACCTTCACCAGATCGATGAACTCGTGGGGATCCGCGAGCTCCTGGTGCCACTCGAGCAGCTGGCGCAGCCAGGCGAACTTGTCGGCGTCCGCGGAGGCCTGCGGATCGAGTCGCCCTTCTTTGTACTTCCAGTGGGCCGCGATGCCGAATTCGGCGTTCTGGTGCATCTCGCGCGTGCGGATCTGGATCTCCATCCGCTCGCCGTAGGGGCCGATCACGGTCGTGTGCAGCGACTGGTAGCCGTTGAGCTTCGGCAGCGCGACATAGTCCTTGAACCGGCCGGGCACCGGGCGCCAGATCGAATGCACGATGCCGAGCGCCGAGTAGACGTGCTCCTGACTGCCGTCGAGGATCACGCGGAAGGCGATCACGTCGTAGATTTCGTCGAGCGAGAGACCCTGGGTCTCCATCTTCTGATGGATCGAGGCGAGATCCTTCAGCCGCCCCGTCACCTCCGCCTTGAGGCCCGCGTCGGCGAGCTGTTTGGAGAGGATGCCGATCACCTCGCGGATGTACTCGCCCTGGGCCTGGCTCTTCTCGCGCAGACGGCCTTCGAGCTCCTCCACGGCATCGGGCTTCAGCGTCCGGTAGGCGAGCGCTTCGAGCTCGCGCTTCATCCAGTAGATGCCCAGGCGATGCGCGAGCGGTACGTAGATCTCGAGGGTTTCCTGCGCAATCCGGTGTCGGGACTCCTCGGGCATGTAGCGCAGCGTGCGCATGTTGTGGAGCCGGTCCGCGAGCTTGATCATGAGGATGCGGATGTCCCGCGACATCGCGATCAGCATCTTGCGGAAGTTCTCGGCCTGACGTTCGCGCAGCGACGTGAACTCGATCTTCGCGATCTTGGTGAGGCCTTCGACCAGGAACGCGACGGGCTCGCCGAACAGGCGCCGCAGCTCATCGGAGGTGGTGAGCGTGTCCTCGATCGCGTCGTGCAGCAGCCCGGCGGCGACCGTGACTTCGTCCATGCGCATTTCGACCAGGATGCCGGCCACCTCGAGCGGGTGGACCAGGTAGGGCTCGCCGGACAGGCGCTCCTGACCTTCGTGGACCTTGGCGGAGAAGACGTAGGCGCGCTGCAGGAGCTGCAGGTCGCAGCCGGGGTTGTACTCGAGGATGCGGTCGGCGATGTCGTTGAAACGAAGCACCGGCCGGGGGTTTTCCTCATGTGGGACGAGCATTTGTGTAACCATACCGGAGGCATTCGCGGGCGTCCAACGGACTCAGATCCGCTCGCTGCGCAGCGCCTCCGCGGCCTTGGCGGTCGGAAACCGGCGCCGCACCTCGGCCGTCGCGCCAGCGCGCTCGGCCGCGATGATCGCCTGCACGTTCGCCACGCAGCGCTCGAGATCGTCGTTCACCACGGCGTAGTCGAACTCCTCGACCGCCGCGAGCTCGCTGCGCGCGGTGAGCAGGCGCGCCGCGACTTGCTCCGCGGTGTCGGTTGCACGGCCGGCGAGCCGGCCCGTCAGCGCCTGCATCGAGGGCGGCAACAGGAAGATCAGACGCGCATCCGGGAGCCGGGCGCGCACCTGACGCGCGCCCTGCACCTCGATCTCGAGCAGCACGTCGAGCCCCTGCGCCAGCGGGCCCTCGATCGCCTTCCAGCTGGTTCCGTAGTGATTCCCGTTGTAGGTGGCCCACTCGAGGAACGCGCGCTGCGCGATCAGACGCTGGAACTCGTCCTCGCTCACGAAGTGATAGTCGGCGCCATCGCGCTCGCCGGCGCGCGGCTTGCGCGTCGTGTGCGAGACGGAGAGCAGCAACTGCGGGTCGCGCTCGCGCAGCGCGAGGCAGACCGTCGTCTTGCCCGTGCCCGACGGGGCCGCCACCACGAAGGGCGTGCCGCGCGCGGGGGCGCTCACTCCTGCCCCCCGAGCGCATCCTCCTGGACGAGCCGCGCGGCGATCGTCTCGGGGTTGAGCGCCGAGAGGATCACGTGGTCGCTGTCGGTGACGAGGATCGAGCGCGTGCGGCGTCCCTGCGTGGCGTCCACCAGCTTGCCGCGGCTCGCGGCCTCCTCGCGCAGTCGCTTCATCGGCGCCGATTGCGGCGAAACGACGGCGACCACGCGGGACGCCACGACCAGGTTCCCGTAGCCGAGGTTGAGCAGGATCGGCCTATTCAACGTTCTGGACCTGTTCGCGCATGCGCTCGATCTCGGTCTTCAGCTCCACGATCTGGTGTGCGATCGGCGCATCGCTCGCCTTGGATCCGACCGTGTTCGCCTCGCGGCCGAACTCCTGGAGCAGGAAGTCCAGACGCCGACCGACGGGGCTGCGCGCGCCGGCGCCCGCCAGGATCTCGCGGAACTGCGCCACGTGGCTGCGCAGCCGCACCAGCTCCTCGTTCACGTCCATGCGGTCCGCGGCGAACACCACCTCCTGGTGCAGGCGGGCCGCGTCGAGCAGACCGGTCTCCTGCTCGAGCTGCTGCGCGCGCTTGCGCAGCCGCTCGCGCACGCTCTGCTGCACGAGCCCGGAGCGCTCCGCGAGGAAGGCGGTGAGCTCGCTCACGCGGTCGAGCCGCGCGAGCAGGTCGCGCTCGAGCGCGGCTCCCTCGGCAGCTCGCATCGCGTCGAGCGCCTCGAGCGCCTCTTCGAGCGCGGCGAACAGGCCCTCGCGCAGCTCCGCCGGGGGCAGCTCGGGCTCGCTGAAGCGCGCCACGCCCGGCAGCGCCAACACGTTCGCGATGCTCAGATCGCCGCTCACGCCCTCCGACTCGCGCAGCGCCGCCGCCGCGCGCAGATACTGCTGCGCCGTGGCGAGGTCGATCTCGAGCCTCGTCGCTTTCGGGTCGCCGCTCGCCGAGGCGACCGTCAGATCCACCTTGCCGCGCTCGAAGCGGCGTTGGATCGCGGCGCGCACGTCGGATTCGAAGGCCGCGAGCGGCTTCGGCAGGCGGACGCGCGCGTCGAGGTAGCGGTGATTCACGGAGCGCACCTCGACGTCGAAGCGCGCGTCGCGCGTGGCGAAGGCCGAGCGTCCGAAGCCGGTCATGCTGCGGATCACGCGGCCCCCTGCGCGGCGCCGAGCGCCGCCGGCAGCAGCTCGCGCAGCTCGTCCGCGCTCGCGGTCGCGGTGCCGACCTTGCCGATCACCACGCCGGCCGCCGCGTTGGCGAGCACCGCCGCTTCCAGCAGCGTCGCTCCCGCCCGCAGCGCGAGCGCGAGCGTGGCGATGCTGGTGTCGCCAGCGCCCTGCACGTCGAAGACCTCGCGCGCAACCGTGCGCACGTCGATCCCGGCCCCGTCGGATTCGAATATCGTCATGCCGTCTCCACCCCGGGTGACCACCACCGCTCCGCCGCCGATGCGCCGCCGCAGTCTCGCGACGGCCCGCTCCAGATCGGGCCGCGTGCGGATCGTGACACCCGAAAGCGTCTCGGCTTCCCTCAGATTGGGCTTGATCAGCGCCGCTCCGCGGTAGGCGGCGACGCTCGTCTTCGGGTCGACGACCACGGGCAACCCCGCGCTCCGGAACCGCCGCATCGCGCCCGCAGCCACCGGCTTCGAGAGCACGCCCTTGCCATAGTCCTCGAGCACGACGCCGGCGCAGGCGCCGAGCTGGCGGTCGATCGCCGCCAGCAGCCGCTTGCCCACCGCGGCGGGCGGCGGCGCGAGCGTCTCGCGATCGAAGCGCACGACCTGCTGGGAGCGTGCGATCACGCGCGTCTTGCGCGTCGTCGGGCGGCCGGGGACGACGAGCATTCCGCTCGGATCGACGCCGAGCTCGGCGATCAGAGCCGCCGCGCGGCGACCGGCGGCATCATCGCCCACGATCGAGCAGAAGGCGGCGCGCCCGCCGAGGGCGACGACGTTGCGCACGACGTTCGCGGCGCCGCCGAGCACGACCGTCTCCTCGCGCACGTGCACGACGGGCACCGGCGCCTCCGGGCTCACGCGCTCGACCTCGCCCCACACGTACTCGTCGAGCACGAGGTCGCCGACGACCAGGAGCTGGAGCTTCGCGAAGCCGCGCAGCAGAGATTCGAGGCGCGCGAGCTCAAGCGGGGGCATCGGCTCCCGCCCCCCGCGTCGAGGGTCCCGCGCCGCGCCGCTGCACTTCGGCTTCGAATGCCGCCAGCCGGCCGAGGCCCACGCTTCCGGGGCAACCCCTCAGGTGCCACATGAAGACGTCGCGGTGGATGCTCCAGCGCGCGCGATGCTTCGTGCCGGCGATCGCGAGCGGCGCCTGCGTCACCACGTAGAAGAGGGCCTTCGTGAAGCGCAGCGCCAACACCGCCGAGCTCGGAATCCGCCCGCGATACTTGCGGAAGAACCGGTAGAGCGAGCGGTGATACTCGATGCGCGTGAGCGCGGGGCTGCGCCGCTTGCTGCTGCCGCCGGACAGATGCACGACGAAGGCGTTCGGCAGGTGAACGACCCGCCAGCCCGCCGCGCGCACGCAAAGGCACCAGTCCGTCTCTTCCAGGAAGAAGAAATAATCCTCGGGCAGGGGACCCACGTCGCGCAGCAGACACGCGCGCAGGAACAACGCCGCTCCGGCGACCGCCTCGACGTCGATCGGCTCGTCCCCGGCCCAGCGCCGGGAAGGGAAGCGGCGGCGGAACAGGTATTGGAACACCCCCTTGGGCACGAGCTCGGTCGCCAAGATCGGAAAGTTGTGGATCGAGTTCTGCTTCGAGCCATCGGGATTGAGCAGCTGCGGGCCGACGACACCAACGTCGGGGTGCGCATCCAGATGCTCGACGCAGCGCCGCAGCACGCCGCGAACGAGCTGGGCGTCGCTGTTGAGCAGCAGCACGGTGCGGCCGCGAAGCACGCGCAGGCCCGCATTCGTGCCGGCGGCGAAACCGACGTTGCGCGGCAACGACACCACGCGCACCCATGGGAAGCTGCGCCGGATGGCTTCCACGCTGCCGTCGCTCGAGCCGTTGTCCACCACGCAGGTCTCGATTGCGAGCTGCGGGGATCCGTCGCCCGAGTCGAGCTCGGCTTCGATCGATGCGAGGCACGCGAGCACCAGCTCGCGCGTGTTCCAGGTGACGACGACGATCGAGAGGTCGATCATGCCCGGCTTCCTGCGGCGCGCAGCGCCTGCGCCCCATCCAGCATCAGCAGCTCGCGCGCCGCCGCGAGCACCGCGTCGGGACGGATGCTGCGCATGCAGGTCACGGCCGCGCAGCCGCTGCGGCAGGGGCTGCATGGCACGGGCACCCGGACCTGCCGGGACGGCGTCTCGCCCCAGGGCGCGTTCTCGACGGGATCCGTCGGGCCGAGCAGCTGCACCACCGGCGTTCCGACGAGCGACGCCACGTGCATCGGCCCGCTGTCGGAGCCGATGAAGAGGCGGCTCGCGGCGAACACGAGCGCCAGATCCGCGAGGCTCGGCGTGACCGGAGCGAGCGTCGCCGCCCCTTGCGACGCCGCCACCACGGCTTCCGCGAGCGCCCGGTCCGCCTGCGCCGGTCCGGCGCTCACGATGCTGCGGACGCCCTCGTCCGCGAGCGCGCGGGCGACGCGCGCGTAGCCCTCGACCCCGTAGCGCTTGTAGGGGGTCGCATCGCTGGTGCCGGGATGGATTGCGACGGGAGCGCCCGCGGCTCCGAGCTCGGCCGTGAGCTTCGCCAGCCGCACGGGATCGACACGCATCGGTGACGACGCCGGAGCCGCCTCGACGCCGAGGAAGCGCACCAGCTCGGCATTGCGCTCGAAGCGGCTGATGCGCAGGCTGGGCAGCTGGGCCCGGTCCGTCGCAAGCCACCAGGCGAGCTCGCGCCCGAAGGGACGCGCGTAACCGATCCGCCGCGGCGCGCCCGACAGCGCGCCGAGCAGCGCCGAGCGCAGGATCCCATGGAAATCGACGACCAGCTCGAAGCGCCGCCGGCGCAGTCCGCGCAAGCATCCGGCGAGCGCGCGCAGCGCAGCCGCGCGCGCCCCCCGCTGCCGCAGAGCCTCCAGCTGATCGCGCGGAAACACGATCACCTCGTCGACCCAGGGCTGGCCATCGAGGGCGCTGGCCGACGCGGGCTCGACGAGCCAGGCGAGGTGCGCGCCGGCGTAGGCGGCGCGCAGGCTCGAGACCGCGGGCAGCGTGCGTACGACGTCACCCACCGCACCCAGTCGGATCACCAGGATGCGTTCGGCCGGCGGCGGCGCGTCCAGGGGATTGAGACAGGCGGCGATGGCGAGCCTCGCGCTGCGGGAGGGCGGCCGGTAGGATACCCCTCCATGCGGGCGCCCGGCACCCTCGCGACACGCGCGGAGCCGGTCGCGTTCCGCGAGCAGCGCTCCGCCGAGCGCGCGCTCTACGTCTCGAACGAGTTCGAGAGCGCTGCGCTGGCGCTCGGCCTGCTCGAGCCGGGCGGGCTCGAGCGCGCGCTGGCCCAGGCTTCGGGCTCGCGCGGGCGATCGCGCACCGCCCTCGTGTCGCTGCCCGGACGCGCCGAGCGGCTGCACCTGCGACCGGTCCACCACGGCGGCCTGCTGCGCGGTCTGCTGCGCGACCGGCTGATCGGCCTCGCGCGTCCGCTCGCCGAGCTGCACGCGCATGCGCGTCTGCGCGCGCTCGGCGCTCCGGTTCCGATTCCGGTGCTCGTCGCAGCGCGGCGTGTGCGCGGCTTCCAGCGAGCGGCCGTGGGAACCGTCCACGAGGAGGGCGCGGTCGATGGCATCGCGCTGCTCGCGGGCCCGTCGACGCCGGCGGCCCGCCGGCGCGCTGCGGCCGCCGCCGGCCGCGCCGTGCGTGCGCTGCACGACGCGGGCGCGCGCCACGCGGATCTGCACCTCGGAAACCTGCTCTTCCGCGCGGGCGATGCGGGCTACGAGGTCTGGGTCATCGATCTCGACCGCGCGCGCCTCGGCGCGCCGCCCGGCCCGCGAGAACGCATGCGGGAGCTGATGCGCCTGCATCGCTCGCTCGTCAAGCACGACCTGCTTGCCCGGATCGGTACGCGCGGCTGCGCAAGCTTCTTCGCAGCCTACACCGGATGGGATCGCGACCTGCGAAGCGCCCTGCTGCGCCAGCTGCCCTGCGAGCGGGCTCGGCTGGCGTTGCACGCGCTCGGCTATCGCCTGGCGCGCCGCAGCCCGTCAAGCTGACGGCGCGCGCAGGCGCGCCTCGAGCCAGTCGAGCCAGGCCGGCGCATCCTCCACCTCCAGCTCGATCGCGAGCACCGCGACCCGCGCCCCGGCGACCCACGACGGCTGGAGCTTCACCGCATCCTTCTCCGTCGTGATCCAGAGCTCCGCCTGGCGCGCGAGGCCTTCGACGTCGCCGCGTCGATAGCGGTGGTGGTCGCGAAAGTGGCGCTCTGCGATCACGCTCGCGCCCAGGCCCGCGAGCGTGCGGCGCAGCGAAGCGGGCTGCGCCAGCGCCGCCAGCAGGCCCACGCGGGCGCCGGCCAGGCGATCCGGCGGCTCGAGCGGTCCCCCTTCGAGCGGACGCAGACCGAGCGGACGCCGCCGCGCCCGAAAGCGCCGCGCCTGCGGCGCGAAGCGTGCGATCGCCGCCTCGTCCGTCTCGGGAAGCGGGCCATCGACGACCCCCACCGCCGTCGCGAAGCGCAGCGCCGAGAGCGGCTCGCGCAGCGGACCCCGCGGCACCAGCCAACGATTTCCGAAGCCCTGCCCTCCGTCGCAGACGACCACGTCGAGATCGCGCGCGAGCCGGTGGTGCTGGAAGCCGTCGTCCAGAACCAGGATCTCGGCTCCGAAGGCCGAGAGGGCGCGCAAGCCGACGAGCGCGCGATCGCGGCCCACGAGCACCGGTACGCCGGGCGCGTGCGCAGCCAGCACGAACGGCTCGTCGCCCGCCTGCTCGACGGTCGCATGGATGAAGCGGCCATCGGAGACGGTGACGATCGGCTCGCGGCCCTGGCGCCCGTAGCCGCGACTCGCGAGCACGACCTTGTGGCCACGACCCTGCAGGCTCGCCGCCAGCCAGGCGGCCGTCGGCGTCTTGCCGCTGCCGCCGACGCCGAGGTTGCCGACGGAGATCACCCGACACGGGAGGCGCGTCGCCGACAGGACGCCCGCGCGGTAGAGCGCGCGGTGGAGCCGCGCGCCGGCAGCGACGCATCCCGCCGCGAGCGCGAGCGGCAGCAGCGCTGCGGCTTGCGCCGGGCTCTGCTCGCGCGACTCGAGCCACGAGGCGCGCATCAGGGATCGCGTCGCGGTGTCCGTGCGAGCAGCCCTTCGATCAGCTCGGCGGCTCGTTCGGCGCTGCCGCGATGCAACGACAAAACGCGTCGTCCCTCCTCGCCCCGCCGTTGCGCCTCGCCGGGATCGCTCAGCAAGGCGATCAGCGCGCCCGCGAGCCCGTCGGCATCCGCCACGCGCAGGCCGGCGCCACTGGCCTCGAGAATCTCCACGGCTTGACGGGCATTCTGGGTGTGCGGACCGAACAGCACCGGACGTCCCGCGAAGACCGGCTCGAGCAGATTGTGTCCGCCGACCGGCACGAGCGTGCCTCCCACGAACGCGACGTCCGCGCGGGCGTAGACGGGCGCGAGCTCGCCCACGCTGTCGAGCACCAGCACCTCACCCGCGCGCAGGGGCGCCGTACCCAGCGTCGTGCGTTTGCGCACCGAGCGCGCCCCCGCCCGCGCGATGCGAGCCACCTCGCCCACGCGCTCGAGGTGGCGCGGCGCGAGCACGAGCGCGACCGGGAGCCCTTCGCGCTCGCAGCGCGCAAGCGCCGCGAGCGCCGCGCTCTCTTCGCCTGGATGCGTGCTGCCCGCGACGAACACCGCCACGCCGTCGAGCACGCGGCCGAGGTCGGGCGCGAGCGGCGCGCTGTCCTCCGCGGGCTCGAGCTTGAGGTCTCCCGTCACGAAGATGCGTTCCGCGGGCGCGCCGAGAGCGCGGAAGCGTTCGGCGTCGGCGGCGGTGCGAGCCCCGATCGCCCCGATCCGCCGCAGCGCCGGCGAGATGATCCGCGCGAGCCGCTGATAGCGCGGGTAGGAGTGGTCCGACAGGCGCCCCGAAACGAGCGCCACCGGAATTCCGCGGCGCTCCGCTTCGGCCAGCCAGCTCGGCCACAGCTCCGTCTCGATCAGCACCAGGGCGGCGGGGCGTACGCGCGAGAGCGCCGACTGCACGCACCAGGGGTGATCGATCGGCGCGAGATGGCAGGGGATCTCGGGTCGCGAGCGCCGCATCACCTCGCGCCCGGCGAGCGTGACCGTCGAGCTGACGACCCTGTGCCCGCCGCGCTGGAGCCGATCGACCAGCCTCGACGCTGCGAGGATCTCGCCGACGCTCGCCCCGTGTACCCAGACGGCGCCCGGCGCCAGGTCGGGCAGCACACCGAGCCGCTCGCGCAAGCCGATGCGCCAGGCGGGACGCAGCGCCAGGGCGCCGGCCGCTACCGGCGCCAGCGCGAGCGCCGCCAGGCTCGCCAGGGTGTGGTCGACCGCGCGCAAGACTGCCCCCCTCCGCTCCGACGCGCGATCGCGAATGCGGCGCGCTCAGGCAGGATCGCCGAAGCCGGGCATGGCTTCCACCACGCGCAGAGCGGTGCGCAGCGCGCGCAGGCCTTCGCGGCCGGACATCGTCGGCTGCTGGCGGGTGCGCACGGAAGCGACGAATTCCTCGAGCTGGGCGAGCAGGGAATCCCCGGGACCGAAGGCGAGCTCCTGCGTCTCGAACTGCGCCGCCTCCGAGTCCCGCGCCGGGAGCCGCCGGAAGCTCACCGCCGCGTACGCGAGGAAGTCGATCGACAGATACCCATCGCGCTGGAAGAAGCGGATCTTGCGGACCGCCGTCGGCGAAACCCGACTCGCCGTCAGGTTTGCGATGCAGCCCGAGGGGAACTCGATGCGGGCGTTGGCGATGTCGATCTTGTCGGTGACCACGGGAACGCCGATCGACTCGATGCGCTCGGGCTCCTCGCCGAGAACCTGCTGCAGGATGTCGAGATCGTGGATCATGAGGTCGCGCACCACGTCCACGTCGGTGCCGCGCTCCGGGAACGGACCCATGCGGTGGGCCTCGATGAAGCGCGGCGCGACGATCCGCTGGCGCGTCTCGCGCAACGCCGGGTTGAACCACTCGAGGTGTCCGACCTGGAGGATGCGCCCGTGTCGGCTGGCCAGCGCGAGGATCGCCTCGGCCTCGGCCAGCGTCGCCGTCATCGGCTTCTCGACGAGCACGTCGAGCCCGGCAGCGAGCGCGCTGCGAACGAGGCCGAAGTGCTCGCTCGTCGGCGCGGCCACGATCGCCGCGTCCGCGCCTGCGAACGCCTCGCCCGCGTCCGACGTCGCGCGCGCGCCGAGCTCGGCAGCCAGCCGCTGCGCGCGCTCGAGGTCGACGTCGACGATGGCGGCGAGCGCGACCCGCGCGTCCCGCGCGCACAGCGCCGCCACCTTCTGCGCGTGGCTGCGCCCCATGTGGCCCGCACCGACGACCGCGATGCGCAGTGGCTTCACGCGGTCTCCCGCGCCGGCGGCTCGGCCACACCGACCAGCACGATCCCGTGCGCATCGGCCAGGCCCGCGATCTGCTCGCGCGCGAGCACCAGCGTCGCGCCCGCCTCGAACGCGAGCAGGCCCGCCTTCGCCTCGATCAGCGTCCGCAGCGTCCCCTCGCCGATCACCGGCAGATCGAAGCGCGGGTCCTGGGTCGGCTTGGCGACCTTCAGGACGCTGGCGCCGGCCCCCAGGCGGCCGGCGCGCAGGATCGCGGCGTCGGTGCCCTCGATCGCCTCGACCGCGATCACGGCGCGCGCGCGCACGACCAACGTCTGTCCGATCCCGAGCGCGGCGACCGCTTTCGCGAGCGGCCAGCCGAAGGCGAGATCGGCGAGCTGCTCGCGGCTCGCGGCGACGCGCCCGTAGGGGCCCGCCGTCGCGACCAGCTCCGGCACGAGCTCGGCCTGCGGCAGCAGGCGGATGCCCTGCTCCGCGAGATGTTCGGCGACACCGGAAAGGATCGACGCGTCGTGACGGTCGGACAAACGGCGCAAGAGCGTCAGCGCGACGGCATCGGGGCGCAGCGCCGCCGGGTCGTCGAGCGTGAGCTTCGAGAGCTTGCCGGCCAGCACCGCCTCGCGGACGCCCGCCGCGCGCAGCGTTGCGACGATCCGACCCACCTCGCCCGGATGGAGCCAGTGGAGCGCCGGCACCTCGGCCTCGAGCGCGGGATCGGCCTGCCCCGTGAGCGCCACGGCCACGACCGGGCGCGCGAGGCGGCGCGCCGCGCGCGCGATCTCGAGCGGCAACCCGCCGCACCCCGCGATCAGGCCGAGCGGCGCCCGCTGCGACGGGGTCACGGCTAGCGGATGAAGCCGCGTTCCGATTCTTCGATGAACCGGAGCAGGTTCGCGACCTCCGGCACGTCGCCGCACTCGCGCTTCACGAGATCGGTGGCCGGCTCGACGCGCAGCTTCGAGTGGAAGAGGATGTGGAAGGCGTGTTTGAGCCGCGAGATCGCCAGATCCGAGAAACCGCGCCGGCGCAATCCCACGGTGTTGAGGCCCGCGAAACGCGCGCGGTCGCCGGCGACCTTCGCGTACGGAACGGTGTCCTTGCTCACCATCGAGTTCGCAGCGGTGAATGCGGATTCGCCGATGCGCACGAACTGGTGCACGCCCGTCATCGCCCCGAACACCACGTGATCCTCGAGCACGACGTGACCGGCCAGCGCCGAGAAGCTCGCCAGCACGCAGTGGTTCCCGATCCGACAGTCGTGCGCGATGTGGACGTTGTTGAGGATGAAGTTCCCGTTGCCGATGCGCGTGCTGCCGCCGCCGCCCGGGCTTCCGACGTGGATCGACGAGAACTCCCGGATGATGTTGTCCTCGCCGATCTCGAGCACCGTGTTCTCGCCGGATGCGCCCAGCACCTGCGGCTCGCCCCCGATCACGGAGAACGGAGAGATGCGGGTGCGCGCGCCGATGCGCGTGCGGCCCATCAGGGTCACGTGGGAGCCGATCACCACCCCGGACGCGAGCTCGACGTGCTCGCCGATCACCGTGTAGGGCCCGATCTCGACGTCGGGCGCGAGCTTCGCGCGCGGATCGATGACCGCGCTCGGATGCACGAGCGTCACGCCCGGCTCACCCCTTCTGGTTGTAGCGCTTGATGATCAGATCCGTGACGTCGAGTGCTTCGCGGGTATAGAGAACGCCCGGGGTGCCGCGCCGCAGGATCAGCGTGAAGCCCTGGGTCTTGCCGACGTCCGTGATGATCTCGATGAGCTTGGACGTGAGCGGTCCCTCCAGTCTCTTCTGGTCGAGCTGCAGCTGGCCTTCGAGCTCCTTGCCCTTGTTCTGGATCAGGTTGCGCATCTCGGCGAGATCGAGCTGCTTCTGGAACAGCGCCTCCTCCGAGAGCACGAACTTCTTGGCCTTGAGCTCGTCTTCGACGCCCTTGTAGCGATCCATCAGCGGCTGCATCTGCTCCGAAGCTTCGCGCTGCTTGCGCGCGAACTCTTCGCGGGCGGCCTTGCCCTCGTCGGTGGAGCTGATGGCCTGTTCGATGTCGACGATCCCGATCTTGATCGGCTCGTCCGTCGCCGCAGTGCCCCAGGCGACCAGGGCGCCCAGCGCCAGTAAAACGATGGCCTTGTGGATCCTCATGCCTTGTCCCTCAATGAACGATGTAGCGAAGCCGGGTACAGGTCAGAAACCCTGACCTCCCACGGAGAACTCGAAGACTGGGGTTTTCTCGACCGAGAGCGCGTCGAGCGGGAACCCGATCACCACCGCCAGCGGGCCGAACGGGGAAAACCACTGCACCCCGACGCCGGTACCGTAGCGCCAGTTCGTCACGTCGAACAGGTTGTTCTCGTCCTCCGCGAAGGCGTTGCCGGTATCGAAGAAGGCGACGCCCTGGAGCCCGATCGTTTCCGAAATCGGGAAGCGGTACTCGAGCGTCGAGGAGATGAACTTGTTGCCGCCGATCACGTCGGTCTCGCTCAGATCGGCGAACTGATTGATCTTGTGGTCGCTGATGTTGTTGCACTTACCGTTGCCGTTGCCCCCGGTCGTCGGCCCGTCCGTGCAGATGGTGGACTTCTGCTGGAACGGATTGTCCGGATTGACGTCTTCGGGGGGAATCACGTCCCCGGTCTCGGTGTCGATCGTCACGGGCACGCGCCCAACCGGCAGGTATTGCTTCTGCCCCGGAATCTCATAGAGCATCGCGCGCCGGGGGCCCACCGAGCGGGCTTCGAACCCGCGCAGCTGGAACTCGCCCAGGCCGCCCAGGAAGTAGCGCTCCGAGAGGGGCAGCTTCAGATTGGTATCGATGTTCTTCAACGGTTGGATGTTCCCGTCGAACGTATCGATCTCGGGCGCGTTCGGCAGGTTGTATTCGGAGATCGAGTTGAAGGGCACCGTCCAGCCGAGGCGCGTCCCGACCACGAAGGTCGAACGATCGGGCATCCAGCTCGGCGCCCCCATGAACCACGTCGCCCGTCCCTCGAAGCGCGCGAAGTTCGTGAAGAAGCCGAGGCCGGAGTAATCGATCGTAGCGCCGAGGTTGAGCCCCGCGGTCGGGGAGAAGCGATCGTTGCGCGTGTCGGAGAGCAGCGAAAGGCCGGCCGAGCTCGAGGTGACGGCGCCAGAGACGAGCTCGCGCAGGATGACGCCGGCGGCGTAGACGTTCTGGTTCTCATCGAGCTGCCGCTCCGAGAAGCTGTAACGCACCATGGCGCGCGTCCGGTTGTCCTCGCTGAGCGAGTGCCCCAGGACCAACTCGACGCCCGTCTGCGTCTGCTGGAAGTCCTGGTATTGGAGATCCGTGCGGAACAGGGTGGTGCCGAGGCTGAAGTCCGACCCGAACACGTAGGGGTCCGAGAAGCTCAGGAAGAAGCGCTGCGTCTTGGCGCCGACGTCCGCCGTGAACTGCGTGTTGTAGCCGCGGCCGAACAGGTTCGATTGCGCCAGCGAGCCGGTGACCACGATGCCGTCCTGCGTGGAATAGCCCGCTCCGAAGCTGAACGAGCCCGTGGGGTGCTCGACCACCTTGACGTTCATGTCGAGCTGTTCCGGCTCGTCGGTGGGCTCCATGCGCAGGTCCACCTCCTCGAAGAAGCCGAGCCGCTCGATGCGGCCGCGCGCGAGCATCACCTGACGCTGCGAGTAGAGCTGGCCTTCGACGATCGGGATCTCGCGCCGCACGACACTGTCGACGGTCAGCGTGTTGCCGGCGACGTCGATGTTGCGCACGAAATAGAGCGGCCCCTTGCGCACCTGGAAGGTGACGTCCACCACCTCGTTCGACGCCGAGAGGTTCGAGAGCGGCGTGACGTTCGCGAAGTAGAAGCCGCGATCCGCATAGTATTCGGTGAGCCTCGCGACATCCTCCGTGAGGAAGCTGCGGTTGAAGATGTCGCCCTGGTGGAGCTCGAGCAGGTCGTGCAGCGCCGCGATGTCGACCGTGTCGTCGCCCGCGATGTCGAGCTTGCCGACCTTGAAGCGCTGCCCCTCCGTGATCGCAACCGTCACGACGAGGCCGCTCTTGTCGGCCACGACGTTCGGCTCGCCCACCTCGACGCGCAGGTAGCCCGCGTCGGTGTATCTCTTCTCGACGCTGCGCAGATCCTGGACGAAGAGCGGCTCGGAATAGGTGCCCGAGTGATCGAACCACGAAGTCGCGAGCGACCAGAAGTGCCAGACCTGGGTCTGGAAGCCTTCGCGCAGCTGGCGGCTGCTGAAGTGCTGGTTGCCGACGAAGTTGATGTCGCGCAGCTTGAGCTTGCCGCCTTCGGCGACTTCGAAGTTGATGCTGACGCCCGCCTCGCCGAGCGGCTCGATGCCGTAGCCGACCGTCGCGAGGTAGTAGCCCTCGGCGCGGTAGAGCGCCGCGATCCGCTCGCGGTTCTCGAACAGCAACGGGTAGTCGAGCGTCGAGCCCGTCGTGAGCGTGAGGATGTCGCGGATCTTCTCGCTGTCGATCGACTCGTTGCCCGAAATCGTGATCTGGCGCACGACCGGGCTCTCCTCGACGTCGAAGATCACCAGCATGCCGTCGGGGCTCTGGTCGGTGAAGACCCGCACGTTGCGGAAGAATCCGAGCGACTGCACCTCGCGCACGTCGCGAGCGACCTGCGCCGGGCTGTAGCGCGCCCCGACCTTCGTGCCCACGCGCGCCAGGATCGCGCTCGCCTCGATGCGGCGGTTGCCGCGCACCGTGACCGCTGCGATCCGCTCGCTCCCCGGCGCAGTGCTGCCGCCGAGCAGGCGGTCCGCGCGCACGATCTTGAAGCGCACGGTCACCCCATCCGGCCCCCGCTCCGTCTCGGCGCTGGCGCTCCCGATGGCGGGATCCTGGCGCAGCTTCGCGAGGTCCTCGCGCACGCTGGCCGGATCGAAGGGCTTGCCCTGACGCGTGAGGAGACCGCTGCGCAGCGCCTCGCCCCCCGCGTCGGCGCCCACCAGCTCGACCCTCGCGACGACCGCCGGCGCCGACTCGAGGACGGTGGCGAGCACGCCGTCCGCCACCTCGTTGACGCGCGCCTGCAGCTCCTCGTCGCGCTCCGCGGTGAGCACCAGCGTGCGTCCGCTGAGCGCGACCGCAGCCGGCGTCACGTGGACGTCGAGGCTGTAGCGCCCCGCGAGCTCCGTGACGCTGCCGGTGACGACGTACGCCGCGCCCACGTCGTTCGCGAGGGTACGCACCGCTGCGTCGCTCGCCTGCGCCTTCTCCGCGAGCCCATCGGGCGTGGCGCTGGCCGGGAGCACGCGCACCTCGCCGCTCGCCGCGAGGCGCTCCCGCGTCAGGTTGGCGAGCGTCTCTCCGAGATAGTCGAGCGGCTTCGAGCTGTGGACCTGGAAGCGCAGCACGGCGACCGCGGGCTTCTCGCCGGACGGCGCCGTGCTCGGAGCGGCGTGCGCAGCGGCCCAGCCCGGTGCGGCCAGCGCGAACACGGCGGACAGCAGGGATAGCGTGGCAAGAACGGCACGGCGGCAGCAATCTCGGCCGACTCGACGTGCGGCGTGCAAGAACTACCTCGGCCTGCGAGCGGCAGTCGGGGAAACGCTCGGCGCTGGAACCCGTGCGCCCAGGATACCCTCCGAGCGCGACGAGTCTATCCGTGGCCCGCTGCAGTGACAAGTCCCTCGCGAGCGTTGATTCGTGTTTGATGTCAGCAGCTTATGGCGAAATCCGCACCCGGATGTCGAATTCGTAATGGACGCCAGACGACGTTCCTCGCGGCGGATCGCGCCGCGCTCCGCGCGACGCTGTAGGATGCTTCCCTCGCCTGCATCGGAGAACTCGACGTGCGCCGGATCCCGCTGCTCCTGCTGCTCACGGCCGCGCTCGCGGCGGCGCGTCCCGCCGCAGCTGTGGTGCCCGTGGTGCTCTTGGAGGGTGACATCATCGTCACCGACATCACGCTCAATGCCGTCTACCGCGTCGAGCCGAACGGCACGCGCACGATCCTGTCGAGCGGCGGCTCCCTCGACACGCCGCGCGCGATCGTCGCGGGCCCGACCGGCATGCTCTTCGTCACGGACAGCGGCAACGCCAATGCCGTGATCCGCATCGATCCGGCGCTGCCGGCGACTGCGAACCAGGCCATCGTGACCAGCGGCGGCGCCTTCTCGAGCCCGCGCGGCATCGCGATCGACGCCAACGGCGATTTCCTGGTGGCGGAGCCCAACGACAAGACGATCTATCGCGTGAATCCGGCGAGCGGAGCCCAAAGCGTCTTCTCGCGGGGGACGGGAGCCGACGAGAGCTTCCATTTCCCGTCCGACCTCGTACGCGCCGGGGACGGGGGGCTGGTCGTGACGGACGCTCCCACCGACCCCCCGCCCGTGAATGGGGTCCCGGTTCCTCCCAATTCCAACAAGCGGCTCTTGCGCGTCGGGCCGAGCGGCGGACCGCCGTCCGTGCTGACGAAGGCGGATAAATTCCGCTTCCCGCGCGGTGTCGCAGTCGCATCGACTGGGAACTACGTGATCGCGGACTCCGGCGCGACCACGCCGTCGGTGGTCTCGCCGTCGCTGATCCTCGTCGACCGCCTGACGAACGCGCAGTCGTTCGCCCCGCTGAGTCTCCCGCTCCAGGGCCCGCGCGGCGTCGCCGTGGACTTGAACGGCAACCTGGTCGTCGCGGATTTCACCGCCAAGGCGGTCTACCGGGTCGACAAGACCACCGGCACGCGCACGACCCTCACCACCGACCCGAGCCTCGGCCCCTGGGGCATCACGGTGGTCGGGAAGCAAAACGAGGTTCCGAAGGCCAATCTTCTGGTGGCGGATGCGGACGCGAACAGGCGAACGATCTACAGGGTCACGCCTGCGGGCGGCGCGGCGCCACTGGTGCCCGTCGCCTCGTTCGTCGCGCCGGTCGCCCTGACGCAGACGCGCCTGGTTCCGCCCTGGAACGGCGCGATCCTGGTCGCCGACAAGCTGTCCGTGCGCGCCATCGACACCGGCGGGAACGTGACGACGGTCGCGCAGGGAGGCTATCTCTCGAACCTGACGGGCATCGTCGTCGATGCAGGCAACGACATTCTCGTCACCGATTCAGCGGCGAATGGCGTGGTGCGGATCAAGCCGGACGGCACGCAATCGATCGTCGGCGGCAGCGTGGGCGGGGATCTCACGAATCCCGTCGCGCT
This sequence comes from uncultured delta proteobacterium, assembly GCA_963785985.1. Taxonomy (GTDB): domain Bacteria; phylum Myxococcota_A; class UBA9160; order UBA9160; family SMWR01; genus DATBRV01. The sequence continues at coordinate 958,149 of CAWAXD010000012.1, forward strand.
CGCCATCGATCACGACGGACTGCTGGTGGTCGCGACCAGCTTCCAGGACTCCTCCACCGGGAGCCGCGCGCGCATCCTGCGCATGAACCCGGTGACGGGCGCCCACCGCATCGTGACGCAGGATCTGACCCTCCACGACGTCCGCTCCCTCACCGTCGATGCGAGCGGCGACGTGCTGATCGCGGACGACGTGTCGCTGCAGCAGAGCGGGCAGAACCTCGTCGACTCCGTACGGCGCCTCGACGCGCGCTACGAAGACGTGAGTCTCGTCACGGCTTCGCCCGCGGCCGTCCTCGGAACCTATTGGGGCGTGGTCACGGATCTGAATCGCGACGTGATCTTCACGAACACCCCCGCGGAAGGCTCCACGCAGCCGAAGGCCGAGCTGCTGCGCGTCGATCCGCTGCTGCCCCTGGTGCAGACGCAGATCGTGCCCCTGGCCTCCACCCCGTTCGTGCAGCCGCGCGGGGTCGCGCTCGACGTCGCGCCCACCGCCTACCCGCTCGCCGATCCCGACGACGATCTGATCGGCGACAGCGTCGACAATTGCCCCGGCGTCGCGAACCTCGGCCAGGCCGATGCCGATTTCGACCACGTCGGCGACGTCTGCGACGACGACGACGACAACGACGGCGTGTGCGACCCCGGCGTCAGCAATCCCAATCCCAGCGTCTGCACCGGTGGCCCCGACAACTGCCCGTTCAAATTCAATCCCGGTCAGGAGGACGGCGCGGGTCCGAGCGTCGCGCATCCGAACGACACCCCCGAACTCCCGGCGCCCGATGGCGTAGGCGATGCCTGCGACAACTGCCCGGACGCCGCGAATCCCGGACAGGAAGACCTCGACGGCGATGGCATCGGCGACGCCTGCGACTCGGACATCGACAACGACACGATCCCCAACGCGACCGACAACTGTCCGACCGTGCCCAACACCGCGCAGACGGATACGGATCACACGCCTACCGGCCCCAATGATGGACTGGGCGACGCCTGCGACCCCGACGACGACAACGACGGGATCCCCGACGTGACGGCCGAAGGCGCACCGCTCGACAACTGCCCGCTGGTCGCGAACGCCAACCAGCTGGACAGCGACGGCGACGGCGTCGGCGACGCCTGCGACAACTGCGTCTCGATCCCCAATCCGCTGCAGGAGAACGCCGACGCCAACGCGGGAAACAAGGCCGACAACCTGGGCGACGCCTGCGACCCGGACGCCGACGGCGACGGCATCTGCAACGTCGCGGGCGTCACGGGTCCGAGTCCCAACAACTGCAAGAACGGCCCCGACAACTGCCGCTTGATCTCCAACTCGAATCAGCAGGACAGCGACGGAGACGGCATCGGCAACCCATGCGACAACTGCGCGAGCGTCAGCAACCCGCTACAGGAGAATGCGGACGGCGACACCGAGGGCGACGTCTGCGACGCCGACGACGACAACGATCTGAAGCTGGACGAGGTCGACAACTGCCGGCTCGTCCCCAACTTTTCCCAGATCGACACGAATCACGACGGCTACGGCAACGTCTGCGACGCGGATTTCGACAACAATGGCGCCGTCGGCGTCAGCGATTACGGCCAGCTGAAGCTCCACTACGGGCAATCCGCGGCGAGCACCCCGGATCTCGACCTCGACTCGTCCGGCACCATCGGCGTCGGCGATTTCGGCCTGTTCAAGGGCCTGTACGGCAAGCCGCCGGGACCGTCGGGGTACCCCTGCGCGGGCGTCTCGGTCCCGTGCCCGCCGCCCGCTCCCTAGGCGCGCGGGCTCGCAGCGGCCGGCGCAGCCGGTAGCTACGCCGTCGGATCTTCGAGATAGCCGTCGACGAGCACGACGCGCCGCCCGAGCCGGGTGGCGAGCTCGGGGCTGTGCGTCACCACCACCAGCGCCGTGCCGTACACACGATTCATCTCGAGCAGCAGATCGAGCACCTGATCGCCCGTCTTCGGGTCGAGATTGCCGGTCGGCTCGTCGGCGAGCAGCAGCGCCGGCTCGAGCACGAGCGCGCGCGCCACGGCGACGCGCTGGCGCTCGCCGCCAGAGAGCTTGCCGACCGGATGCGTGAGCCGGTGCTCGAGGCCGACTTGGCCGAGCAGGTGCTCGGCGCGACCGCGCATCTCGCGGAACGCGAGCCCCCGGATCAACCCGGGCAGCATCACGTTCTCGGTCGCGTTGAACTCGGGCAGCAGGTGATGGAACTGGAAGATGAAGCCGAGCTTCTCGTTGCGGAAGGCGGCGAGCGCGTCCGAATCGCGCGCGAACAGGTCTTCGCCCTCGAAGAGCACACGCCCCTGCGTCGGCCGGTCGAGCGCCCCGAGCACGTGGAGCAGCGTCGATTTCCCGACGCCGGAGCTGCCGAGGATCGCGAGCTTCTCACTGTGCTGGATCGTGAGATCGATGCCGCGCAGCACGTCGATGCGGCCGTCGCCCATCGGAAACGACTTGCACAGGCCGCGGATCTCGATCAGCGCCTCACTCATATCGCAGCGACTCCACCGGATCGAGGCGCGCGCCCTGGCGGCTCGGCAGCAGGGTGGCGCCCAGCGCCAGGATCATCGCGATCGCCACCGCGATCGCCACCTGTCCCGCATCGAGCTCGGCGGGCAGCGTCGAGAACTGGTAGACGCTCGCCGGCAGCGTGTCGATGCCCGTGACGGCCTCGATCTGGTGCTGGATCCAGGCGATCTGGGCGGTGACGGAGATGCCCGCGATCACGCCGAGGCCGGTGCCGACGAGCCCGATCAGCGTGCCTTCGATCGCGAAGATGCGCTCGATGCTCTCGTCTTTCGCGCCCATCGCCTTCAGGATCGCGATGTCGCTCGACTTCTCCATGATCATCATCACGAGCGTCGACACGATCGAGAACGCGGCCACCACCATGATCATCGTGAGCAGCACGAACATCATGATGCGCTCGGACTTGAGCGCCTGGAAGAAGGCCGGGAAGAACTCCTTCCAGTCGCGCGTGAAGTAGGGAAAACCGAGCGCTGCGACGATGGCCTGCCCCACGCTCTGCGAGCGGTAGTAGTCGGTCGTGCGCACCTCGATGCCGTCGACGACGTCCTCGACGCGCTTGAAATCCTGCGCCGCCGCGAGGCTCACGTAGGTGAACATCTCGTCGTACTGAAAGAAACTCGATTCGAAGATGCCGACCACCTTGAAGCGCGCGAGCCGGGGGGAGGGGCCGAGCGGCGTCTGCGGGCCGCCGAAAGGCGAGATCAGGAGGATGGGATCGCCGACGTTCGCGCCGACGGCGGCGGCGAGCTGGCTGCCGATCACGATGCCCGGGTCCGCCGCGGCAGCCGCAGCGGGCGGCGTATCTCCGGCCTCCGACCCGCCCGTCTTCGCCTCGCCGGCCGCCGTCTCGCCGGACGCCCCGGGCGTGAGCGCGTCGACCGACCCTGCGATCAGGTCCTCGCGCAGATCGGTGACCTTCCCGACGCGCTTCGGGTCGATGCCCCTCACGCGCACCGCCAAGATCTCGCCCGCGTTGCCGCGCACCATGCCCTCGGCGTCGACGTAGGGGGATGCGCCTACCACCTCGGGCACCGTCTCGATGCGCGCGAGCACCGCGGTGTAATCGGCGAATGGACCGAAGCCGTGCTGCACCGTCAGGTGGGCGCGGTTGCCGATGATCTCGTCGCGCCAGGTGCGCTCGAAGCCGTTCATCACGGACAGCACGGTGATGATCAGCCACACGCCGGCCGCGATGCCGATGACACAGATCCCGGTGATCACCGAGATGAAGGTCTGGCGCCGTTTCGCCACCAGATAACGCACGGCGATGAACCACTCGGCCGTGTCGCGCGTATCGAGCAGACCCGCCGCGGCCAGCGGCACGAGCCCGAGCAGCACCGCCGCCAGATAGACGCCGAGCAGCCAGCCGCCCAGCGCCGCGAGCGGCGCCGCGGGGCCCGGGAGCGCCGCGGCGAGCGCGATTCCAGAGGCGAGCGCCAAGGCGAGCACGCGCAGGAAGCGCTCGGTCTCGCCTGCGGAAGCATGTTCGCCCCCGCGCCGCCGGCGCAACGCCAGCAGCAGCACCGCGCCGCCCGCAATCGCTGTCGGTGCAGCGGCATACACGAGCTTGCCGCTCGCGCCGAGCACCAGCGCGTAGCCGAGGCCCAGCACGAGCGCGCTGGCCCCCGCGAGCCGGTCCGCGGAGAGGTGCCGCAGAGCGAAGCGCACGCCGACGATCGCGAGCGCGACCGCCAGCGCGGAGCCCGCGAACGCGACGGCCATGCCGCGCCAGCCTGCGCTCCGGATCGCGTCCTCGAGCGCCTCCCCGCCCCAGGTCGCCACGCCCGCCGTGACCACGAGCGTCCAGACGAGGGCGAACCCGAGCAGGCTGACGCGCCGCCGCGACGCGCGCGCGAATCGCTCGAGCGTCACCACGGCGGATCCGAGGAACAGCAGCGTCAGCGCGTTGATCCCGACCGCGAGCGTCACGATCAGCCCCAGCGCGAGCGTGCCGCCCGCCGCCGTGAGCAGGCCCCACAGCACGCCCAGGATCGCCATCATGAAGTCGTCTCCGGTCGCAGGTGCGGAAATAGGATCACTTCCCGCAGACTCGGAGCGTCCGCGAGGATCATCACGAGGCGGTCGACGCCGATCCCGAGGCCGCCCGTCGGCGGGAGTCCGTACTCGAGCGCGGCGATGTAGTCCTCGTCCAGCGGATGCGCCTCCTTGTCGCCGCCCGTGTGCGCGCGCACCTGCTCCTCGAGCCGGCGCCGCTGCTCGTCGGGATCGTTGAGCTCGCTGAAGGCGTTGCCGATCTCCATGCCGGCCAGATAGGGCTCGAAGCGCTCCGCCAGCCGCGGATCCAGCGTCGAGCGCTTCGCCAGCGGCGACAGCTCGATCGGGTGGTTCGTGATGAAGATCGGGCCGAGCAGGCCCGGCTCGACGTGCTCGCTGAAGACCTCGTCCACGAGCTTGCGCCCAGTTCGGCGCCTCCGGGACGGCCAGGCCGCGCTGCCGCAGCGCGGCCCGAAGGGCGGCCAGATCGGGGTGGGCGAGCACGTCGACGCCGGTTGCGCGCTCGATCGCTTCGGCCAGCGACAGCCGCGGCCAGCGGCCCGCGAGATCGATCGCCTTGCCGGCGTACTCGATCTGCAGCGTGCCGCGCACCGCGAGCGTCACTTCCTGGATCAGCGCCTCGGCGAGATCCATCATCTCGCGGTAGTCGGCATACGCCTGGTAGCACTCGAGCATCGTGAACTCGGGGTTGTGTTTGCGCGAGATGCCCTCGTTGCGGAAGTTGTGGCCGATCTCGTAGACGCGATCGAGACCGCCAGCGACCAGCCGCTTGAGATACAGCTCGTCGGAGATGCGCAGGTAGAGATCCTGATCGTAGGTACGGTGATGGGTCGTGAACGGCTGCGCGGCGGCGCCGCCGTAGAGCGGCTGCAGCGCCGGCGTCTCCACCTCGAGGAAGCCGCGGCCATCGAGGGCGCTGCGCAGCGCCGTGACCGCGCGGCTGCGCAAGAGCGCCGTGCGCCGCGACTCCTCGTTCACGAGCAGGTCGAGGTGGCGCTGGCGGAAGCGCGCCTCGACGTCGGTGAGCCCGTGCCACTTCTCGGGTAACGGGCGCAGACTCTTCGCGAGCAGCTCGACCTGCTTCGTGTCCACCGTGAGCTCGCCGGTGCGCGTGCGCCACACCGGCCCCTCGACGCGCACGAAATCGCCGACGTCGAGCTCGCGCAGGAAGGCGAAGCGTTCGGCGGGCAGCTCCTTCTTCTTGGCGCTCACCTGGATCGACGTGCCGTTCTCGACCAGCGAGAGGAAGAGCAGATTGCCGAACGAGCGCACCGCGCGGACGCGTCCGACGACCGCGACCGTCTCCGGCTGCGCCTCGAGCGCGGCGGCGTCGAGCGCGTCGAAGCGCCGGCGCACGTCGGCGATCGGCGTGTGCGGCGAGACGCGCGCGGGATAGGGATCGACCCCCGCGCGCCGCAGCGCCGCGAGCCGCTCGCGCCGCGCCTCCCGCTCGTGCTCGCTCACGACGTCACCCCGGCCGCGGCGGCGCGCACCATCAAGGTGGCGCGGATGAAGTCGTCGAGATCGCCCGCGAGCACGGCTTCGACGTTGCCCGACTCGAGCTCGGTGCGGTGATCCTTCACACGCTGCTGCGGGTGCAGGGTGTAGGAGCGGATCTGGCTGCCAAAGTCGATCTTGCGCTGCTCGCCGCGCATCGCCAGCACCTTCGCCTCGTGCTCGAGACGCGCGCGTTCGAAGAGCCGCGCGCGCAGCACCTTCATCGCCTGCGCCTTGTTCTTGTGCTGGGATCGCTCGTTCTGGCACTGCACGACGAGCCCGGTCGGAAGGTGCGTGATGCGGACCGCCGAGTCCGTCTTGTTGACGTGCTGCCCGCCCTTGCCGCCGGCGCGGTAGGTGTCGATGCGCAGATCCTTGTCGTCGATCTCGACCTCGATCGAATCGTCGAGCTCCGGGATCACGGAGACGCTCGCGAAGGCGGTGTGCCGTCGCGCCTGCGAATCGAAGGGGGAGATGCGCACCAGGCGGTGCACCCCCTCCTCCGCCTTCAGGTATCCGAACGCGTGGTCCCCCGAGACGGTGAAGGTCGCGCCGCGGATGCCGGCCTCCTCCGCCTCCTGGAGGTCGAGGATCTCGGCCGCGAAGCCGTGCTTCTCGGCCCAGCGCAGATACATGCGCAGCAGCATCTCCGCCCAGTCGCTGGCGTCGGTGCCCCCGGCTCCGGAATTGATCGACACGATGGCGTTGGCGGCGTCGTGCTCGCCGCCGAGCAGGCGGCGCAGCTCGGCGCGCTCGAGCTCCTCGGTCGCGGCGTCGAGCTTCGCGGCCGCCTCGGCGCGGGTCGGCGCATCGGCGTGCTCGACCGCGAGCTCGAGCAGCACGCCCGCGTCCTCGAGCGATCCCGCCAGCCGGTCGAAGGTCCCGATCTCGCGCTCGACGGCGCTCTTCTCGCGCAGCGTCCGCTCGGCCTGCTCGCGGCTGTCCCAGAGGTCCGGGCGCGCGACCTCGCGTTCGAGCGCTGCGAGCCGGGCGCGCATGCGGTCGACGTCAAAGACGCCCCCGGAGCTCGGCAACCCGCGCTTGCAGCGCGTGCAGACGTTGCGCGAGCTCATTCGCGTCCGGCGAAATCGTCTTCGCTTCGCTCAATCGAGAATCTCCCGTCGCGTGCGGCGCCACGCGAGCAGCAGCCATCCCAGCGTCCCGAGCCAGCAGACGCCGGCGAAGACGTCACCAAAGCGGGCGTAGAAGCTGCCTCCGAACGGAGCCGGCCGCAGCGTCACGTCCTCCACCAGCAGAGCGCGCTCGAAGATCCGCGTTCGTTGCCGGACCCTTCCGCGCGCATCGATGATCGCCGACACCCCCGAGTTCGCCGCCCGCGCCGTCCACACCCGCGTCTCCGCCGAACGCAGCGCGGTGATCGCCAGGAACTGGAACGGCGCGCCGGTTCGCCCGTACCAGGCGTCGTTCGTGATCGCGAACAGCAACTCCGCGCCGTCGCGCACGAAACGCCGCGTCAGCTCCGGGAACAGCAGTTCATAGCAGATCGGGACTCCGGCAGTCAGCTCGGGCGTCGCGCCCGGAACCGCGAATTGGAGGGCGCGCGGCCGGTCTCCCGCGGTCACACCGATCTCGGCGATGCCGCGCGCGACCGCCCGGAACCAGCGGCCGAGCAGGTCCTGAAATGGCACGTACTCTCCGAACGGCACGAGATGGGTCTTGTCGTAGCGGTGTACGAGCGCGCCGGAAGGCTCGAACACGAAGGCGCTGTCGGTGACGCCGATGAGCGTCGCATCGGGGCCGAAATCGAGCCCGACCGCGCCGACGACCAGGCTGGCGCCGGTCTCGCGCGCGAGCGCCGCGAGGCGGGCTTCGGTCTCCTGTCCATCGGCGATCGGAGCGGGCACCGCCGTCTCCGGCCAGACGATCACGCGCGCCCCCTGCGCGGCGGCGCGGCGGCTCAGGTCCTCGTAGATCCCGAGCGTGCGCCCGGCCCATTCGGGGCTCCACTTGACGCCCTGGTCGATGTTGCCCTGGAGCACCGCCACGCGCAGCCGGGCCAGCCCCGAATCGTCCGCCTCGCTCGCGCCGAGAACGAAGCCGATGGCGTGCGCCAGCGCCACCGCCGCGAAGCCGGATGCCGCCGCCGCATCGAGCCTGCGCAGGTGCACGACGCGCGCCAGCGAGGCTCCGCCGAGCACGCTCACGAACGAGAGCGCGTAGACACCGCCCAGTGAGGCGAGCGGCAACAGCAGCTGATTGTCGTGCTGTGCATAGCCGATCGTCGCCCAGGGGAAGCCCGAGAACGCGAACGAACGCAGGTGGTCGATCGCCGTCCACAGCAGCGCAGCGGCGAACGGGGAGACGAACCCCGCGCGCGCGAAGCACGCCGCTCCCGCTGCGAAGGCCGCGCCGAACGCGGCGATGTAGGCCGCGAGCACCACCGGCGCGAGCACGCCGACGGCGGCCGGCGCATGGCCGTATTCCACGGTGACGACGTAGATCCAGTGCAGGATCGCCGAGTGCGCCGCCAAGCGACGCCAGGAAGCCACGCCACGCCGCGCGCCGGATGGTCAGTCCCTCGAGGCCGAGCAGCAGCGCCGCGGGCGCGAGCCAGGCGAGCCCCAGGCCGAGATCGAGCACGCGGTCCCCGACCGGGTGCGGGAAGGCCAGGAAGGACGCGACGACGTAGACGGCGAGCCAGGCGAGCGGAGTCATCTGCGCAGCTCCCGCCAGACGCGCCGCTCCTGCGCGCGCATGACGCGCGCCTGCGCGCTGCGCACGTGGTCGTAGCCGACCAGGTGCAGGGCGCCGTGAACGAGCAGTCGCGCGACCTCGTCGTCGAGCGTGCGCCTGCGCGCCCGGGCCTGCCGCGCCGCGGTTTCGAGCCCGATCACGACGTCGCCGAGCAGCGCGCCGCGGCGCTCGGCGTGCGCGCCCTCGAGCAGCGAGAAGGCGAGCACGTCGGTGGCGCGCGGACGGCCGCGATGGCGTTGGTTGAGCGCGGCGATGGCGGCGTCGTCGACGAGCGAGATCGAGAGCTCCGCGCGCGGGCACTCGAGCGCCGTGAGGATCCGGCGCGCGCGCCGTCGCAGCAGGGCGCGGTCCACGCGGGGCAGCCCCGAGCGCGCGGCGGGGCCCGAGAGCCGCACGCTCATCGGCCTTCGGCGTCTCCCGGGCCCGGACCCCGTCGTCCGCCGTCGGCCGCGGCGCGGCTGCGCGCGTCGTACGCCCGGATGATGGATTGCACCAGCGGGTGTCGCACGACGTCCTGCTCGCTGAACTCCATGAAGCCGATGCCGTCGACCCCGTGGAGGATGTCGATCGCCTCGACCAGCCCGCTGCGCTTCTCGCTCGGCAGATCGATCTGCGTGACGTCGCCGGTGATCACCGCCTTCGAGTCGAAGCCGAGGCGGGTGAGCAGCATCTTCATCTGCTCGCTGGTCGTGTTCTGGGCCTCATCGAGGATCACGATCGAATCGTTGAGCGTGCGCCCGCGCATGAAGGCGAGCGGCGCCACCTCGATCACACCGCGCTCGATCAGGCGCCCGGCCTTTTCCATCGGCATCATGTCGTTGAGCGCATCGTAGAGGGGCCGCAGGTACGGATTCACCTTCTCCGCCATCGAGCCGGGCAGGAAGCCGAGCTTCTCGCCCGCTTCGACCGCCGGGCGCGTCAGCACCACGCGCGAGACTTCGTGGCGATTGAGCGCGGCGATCGCCAGCGCCATCGCGAGATACGTCTTGCCCGTGCCGGCCGGGCCGCTCGCGATCACCACGTCGTGCGTGCGCATCAGCTCGATGTAGCGGCGCTGCGCCAGATTCTTCGCGGTGATGCGCCTGCGCGATCCCACGGCGGCGAGCACGTCCTCGTAGACGGTGCCGAGCTCGACATCGGGCTGCTGGGTCGCGATGCGCAGCGCGGCGCGCACGTCCCGGGCGTGGACAGCGTCCCCGCCGCGCAGCGTGCCGTAGAGCTCCTCGAGCACCTTGCGCGCGACACCGACCTCGGCGGCGGCGCCGACGAGTCGGACCTCGTTGCCGCGCGCGCGAGCGTCGATGCCGAGCTCCTGCTCGAGAATGCGCAGCGTGCGATCCGATTCGCCGTAGAGCGCTGCTGCGGTCTGGTTGTCGTCGAAGACGAGCGTCTGGCGGGTGGTGGCGTCTTTCGGGACCAGGGGCTCGCCTCAGCGCTCCGGCGCCAGCAACACGGCACCGTCTTCGCGCGGGGCGTAATAGTAATTGGCGCCCCGGGACGACGCCAACGCGTCGCTCGGCAGCGCGTGCAGCTCGGAGAGCTCCAGCGGATAGCGCCCGACGCGCAGGCGATGATCGTCGAGCGCGTGGCGCAGGCGGCGCGCCGCATAGGCGGCGCGCGCCGTCTCCAGGGCGTCGCGGCGAATGCTGAAGCCTTCGGTCGCCGCGGGCCAGATGCCATTGAGCGACGCGACGGCGGCGCACACGAGCAGCGACAGGGGCAGCAGCCCGCCGAGCCAGCCGCGCACGCTCCCTCGCCGCACGCTGGATCGCCGCGGCTCGGCGCGCGGGCGGCGCCCCCCGCCGGCGTCGACCTCCTCGATCGACCCCGCGGAGAGCAGGCCGGCGAGGATGCGCATCGCATCGAAGGTGCCCAGGCGCGACAGGTCGATGATGCGCCGCACGGCGAGGCGGCCGTCGACCAGGTCGAAGACCCGCTCGGCCTCGTCTCGCTGCGGTCCCGAGGCGGCCTCGAGACGGCTCGCGTAGGCGGCGAAGCCGCCGCTGTGGCCGAAGACGATGTCCTCGGAGGGCACCAGCTCGGCGAAGCTCTGCCACTCGTCCATCATGCGCAGGCCGTCCATCAGGATCTGCTCGGCGCCGAGCAGCTCACCGAAGCGGCGCGGGTGCTCGACGTCCTGCGCGACGAAACGGAACGTGCCTGCGCTCCAACGCAACACCGTGAAGAAGGTCTCGCGCGTGAGCAGGTCTTCGATCTGCTCGAGATCGCGCTGGGAGATCCACTCCCGCGCGACCGCCAACCGCGGCAGCAGCTGCGCGCCCGCATCGCACTCGCGGTAGAGCTGATCCACGCGCTCGCGCGTGAGCTGTCCGCAGCGCACGAGCATCTCGCCGAGCGCCGCGTGAGGACGCGACCCCACCGGAGCCGCCGACACGACCGCGCCGCGATCGAACAGGAACTGGACCGACTCGTTCTCGCGCGCGAGCTCGAGCGCGCCGGTCTTGCGCTGCTGTCCGATCAGCTGGAAGACCTCGGCGATGCCGAATTCCCCGAGATTGCCATTCAGCCCGACCGACACCGCTAGAGCCTCCGCCGCGCCGCCAGCGCCGCGCCGACGACGATCGCGTAGCCGAGCCCGCAAATGACGGCGACGCCGACGAACGCGAACGGGGCCGCCGCGCCCGCGACCAGGGGATCGGGGACGGCCCCGTGCCGCCAGACCAGCGCGCACGCCGCGAGCGCGAAGAACAGGGCGCCGAGCAGCGCGAGCAGCGGACGCCGCGCCAGCACGCCGGCGGCTGCGGGCAGCGCGATCGATGCGACTGTCGCCACGCGCTCGAGGCGTCGCTCGCGGGCACGCAGGGCCGTGACCTTCGCGAGCCGCAGCGCGCGGTCGGTGGTCTCGGGCTGGTAGAAGAGCCGCGTGCAGGTCTCGCAGGCGTCGTTGCCGCGTGAATCCGGATGACAGCGCGGGCACAGGCGACCGCCGCAACGCGCACACCAACGCGACGGCGTGACGCGTCCGCCGAATGCCGACGCCACCGCGATCACGGCGGCGAACGTGATCGCCGCGCCCGTCGCGTCGCGTCCGAGCTGCCCGGGCGCGAGCGGACGCCGCAGCTCGGCGGCGACCGTCTCGCCCGCGTCCGAGTCCAGCACCCGTTGCCACACGAGCGTGTCGGGCATCGGGAGATCGACGACGAAGCCCTCGGGCGTCGCTCCCTGGAGCTGCGTCAGCTCGGCGACGGCGACGCCGTCGAGCGTCTGCGCGCGCTCGAGCGTGCGCGCGAGATTGTCCACCTGGAAGGCGCGCCCATAGGCCTGCGCCAGGTTGAACAACACCAGGGGCGATTCGGCGAGGTCGAGGGAACGATCGTAGAGCGTGAGCGCGGACTCCATGTGTCCGAGCGCGAGCCGCACGTTCGCCGCGTTGTTCGCGAGCGACGGATCGTCCGGAGCGGACTGGACCAGCGCCTGGTAGCGCGCATCCGCTTCCCCGAGCCGGCCGCCGCGCCGGGCCTGCACCGCGAGCGCGCGCGCCGCCAGCGGATCGCGCGCGTCCGCCGCCGCGAGCCGGGCGAGATCGATGGGTTGGGCGAGGCCGAACGTCGAGGAGGTCGCCGCTTCGAGCGCCGGATCGGCCGCGAAGGCGAGCAGCGTCGAGCCGGCGAGCCGCGCAACGGGAAAGGCGCCCGCGATCACGCAGAGGGCCGCGAGCGCGAGCACGACGCGCTGGCCCGGCCGCCCGTAGACGACGCCGATCGCCAGCAGCGCGAGCGCGAGGCCCAACCATCCCTCGCCCAGCAGAGGGAGCGCGAACACGAGAGTGCCGAGGAACGCGGCGCGCGCGAACGCCGGCATCTCGCCGGAGATGGCGTCGCCCAGATCGTGCGCCGCGTGCGGCACCGCGAAGAGCCCCGCTGCCGCGATGCACAGCAGGCCCCCAACGACGAGACCCACCGAAGCGATCAGCAGGCCCGTCGCCGCAAACCAGAGCGAGGCTTCGAGATGGCGGGGAATTCCGGTGAGCGCTGCGAGCGCCACGCGCAGCGCATGGACCGGCGATTCGCCGTGCAGCCAGAGCGCCTGCGAAAGCCGCATGCGAGCCGCGGGAAGATCCGGCGCCAGACGCACCGCGGCCTCGGCGTTCTCGATCTCTTCCCCACGGGACCCGGAGTCGAGCAGCGCGCGGGCCGCGGAATCGAAGCTCCACACGCCCATCTCGACGGCGATGCGGCGGGTGCGCGCGACGCGTTCGGCCAGCGAGCCGGCCGGCTCGAACCAGGCGCGGTCGAGGGCGCTGGCGGTCGCAGCCGGCGGCGAGCTGGGAGCGGTGCTGGGGCCTTCGAGCGCCGGATCCGGCTCGGCGTCGTCGGCGACCGCGCGGGCCGACGGCAAACCACACGCGAGGCCGAGAACGGCGACGCAGAGCGCCCAGCGGCGGCGCGGAGTCACACGCATCCCCTCCGGAAATCGACCGGTCCGCGTTCCGTATCGGCCGCCCGGCGGCGGGCCTGAACCCGGAGCCGGCGGTCGACACCCGGCGCGGCGGCGGATATGCTCCGCCGCCATTCCACTCCCCGGAGGCCCCTTGGCAACCCACAAATCGGCCGTCAAGCGCGCCCGCCAGTCCCTGAGACGCCGCGCCCGCAACCGCAATCTGCGCAGCCGCATGCGCACGGCGGTCAAGCAGGCGCGCGCCGCGCTGCCCGGCGGCGGAGAGCCTGCGAGCACCGCGCTGAAAGAGGCGGAGAGCCTGCTGCGACGCGCCGCGAGCCGTGGCCTGATTCCCAAGAAGCGCGCGAGCCGGCACGTCTCGCGCCTGGCCAAGAGCGCAAACCGGGCCTAGCCCCCGGCCAACCCGATCACGAGGCGCTCGAGGGCGAGCTGGGGCGCCAGCGCTCCCGAGCCCTTGAGAGCGAGATCCGTTTCGTGGATCGCGCCGAGGCAGGCGACGAGACGCGCCTCGCTGTAGCGCTGCGCCTGCGACTCGAGCTTCTGGCGCACGAAGGGCGGCACGCCCAGATTCCCGCCGCTGCGCAGCCTGACGAGCCGCCGGAAGTGGGAAGCCAGCGCGCCCAGCACCAGCGGCGGCGCGGCGCCTCCCCGCGCGAGCCGCGCCAGCAGCACCAGGGCGTCGGCGCCGTGGCCAGCCCCGATCGCGTCGGTGAGCTCCCAGACCGGCTCCTCGGCGACGTCGATGCTCGCCGCCACGACATGCTCGAGTGTCACCTCGCCCCGGGCTTCGACCAGCAGCGAGAGCTTCGCGATCTCCTGGCGCAGCAGCAGCGGCTGTGCCCCGATGCGCTCGGCGAGTCGCTCCGGCACGCCCTTCGCGAGCCCGACCGCCTGGCGTTTCGCTTCGGCGCGGATGAAGGCAACCACCTCGCGGCGCCCGCGCGGCGCATCGCAAGCGATCGTCGCGGCCTCGCCGACGGCCTTCACCCAGCGCGTGCGTCGATCGACCTTCGCGGCGACGACGACGAGCACGCTCGCGCTGCCCTGCGCGAGCTCCTCGACGACCGACGCGAGCGCTTCGGCGAGGCCACGCCCCAGGGCGCGCGGCGCCTCGGGCTCGCGCAGCTCGACGAGCCTGCGCGGCGCCATCACGGGCAGGCTGCGCAAGGCGTCGATCAACTCCGCCTTCGAGGTCGCTGCGCCATCCAGACGATCGAGATTGAAATCCACCGGTGCGCCCGCGAGCACGTGCGCACGCAAGGCCGCTAGCGCATCGTCGCGCTGCAGCGGCTCCTCGCCGGCGATCAGATAGGCGGTCCGGAGCTTGCCGGCGGCGAGCTCCGCGCGCAGCTCCTCGAGCGTCACTGCGCCACCACCTCGAACACTTCGTCGTGCACCCGCACGGCGAGGATGCTCGCCAGACGCCGCAGCGCCTCTTCGCGGTTCCGTCGCAGGGCATTCACGTCGGCGCTCGCGAGGTAGCGCTCGGTCTCGATCAGCGAGCGCGGATCGAGCTTGATCTCGCTGCCGTCCGCCCGTTTCGCGTGCAGATCGAGCGAGAGGCTCACCTGGAACTCGAGCGCGAGCACCACCGACGAGAAGCTCGTGCTGCGCGTCACGATCGGCTTCACGCTGCCCGAAACCACGACGTCGGCGGCCGCCGGATCATCGGTCAGCTGGAAGGCGCCGCGCCGCAGGAACTCGCGGCGCAGTGCGTCGGCGACGAGGAACTCGACGCCCGGCTCGTACGAATCGTTGCGCAGCGTCGGCAGCGCCACGCGGCGCGCAGGGCCCTCCGATCGCGCGTAGTCGACCAGCTGGTAGCCGCAGCCGGCCGCCGCGCACGCGAGCACGAGAAGCGCCGCCGCGAAACCCTTCACGGCCGCACATATACCACAGCAGCGCTGGCTGGAACGTCGCCCGGCCGCGCCTCGCTGCGCAGCCGACCCGCAGGTCGACCGCTGCCTCGACGGCACAAGATTGAGTTCCGGCACGCGACGACGAAATGAGGAACGGCGAGCGCTTCGCCGTAGCCACCCCGCCGCCTCCCCCCTCGCTCCTCGAAGGTCGGATCAGCCCTAGAAGGTGAACCGCTGCACGTCCTGGCGCAGGGCCTCGGCCTGATGGAGCAGGCTCTTGGCGACCGCATCGAGACGGCGCGAAGATTCTTCGTTGTTGCGGGTGCGCGCATAGACGGCCTCGAGGAACTCCACCGCCGAGCGACACGCCGCCGATTGCTCCTGCAGCGCGCGGTTGATCGTCTCCACCGCCTCGCGCACCCCCTCCACACTCTCCCGGATCCGGCCCGAGCCCCGCGCCTGCTCCTCCGTCGTCCCGCGCACCTGCTGCGCCACCTCGCGCATCGCCACGCTGCTCACGTGGATCACCTCGTTGCCCCGGTCCTGCTCCGCCGCCGCCCCCCGGATCTGCTCCACCCCGCCGCGCACCCGCTCCATCAGCTCCACCACGTGGCTGGCCGCCTTGGCCTGCTCCCGCACCGCCGTCACGATCCCCGCAATCCGGCTCCCGCTCTCCCGGCTCGCCCGCGTGATCTCCTCCAGGCTCACCCCGGCCTCCGCCGACAGGTCCACTCCCGACGCCACGCTCGCCGCGCCCTTCTCGATCGCCCCGATCGCGTTGCTGCCCTCTTCCTGCACCGCACGGATCAGGCTCCCGATTTCCTTGGTGCTCGCCAGCACCCGGTCCGCCAGCTCCTTGATCTCGTCGGCCACCACCGAAAACGCCCGCCCCTGCTCCCCGGCCTGCGCCGCGATGATCGCCGCATTGAGCGCCAGCAGGTTCGTCTCGTCCGCCACGTCGTCGATCACGTCCACGATCGCCCCGATCTCCCGCGTCCGGCTCCCGAGGTTCCGGATCACCCGCTCCGCCGTCTCCGTCGCCTCCCGGATCGCCTCCATCCCCTCGATCGCCTGCACCATCTTCGTCTGCCCGCTCTCCGCGCTCGCCACCACCTGATGCGACAGCCGCGCCGTCTCCTCCGCCGACACGTCCACTTCCCGCATCGACATCGCCATCTCTTCCATCGACGCCGACGTCTCGACCGCCGCCTCCGACAGCGCCTCCGTGTTCTCCAGCACCTGCTTGACGCTTCTCACCATCTGCTCGATCGAGCTCGACACCTCGTTCACCTTGCCCGAGAGCACCGACGCCGTCTCGTTCAGCTCCTCCCCCGCCGCCCCCAGCTCCAGTATCGAGCTGCTCGATTCCTCCACCGACACGTTGAGCGTTTGCGAGCTGTCCGCGATCCCCCGCACCTGCCGGTTGATCGCCTCCATCGACGTCGTCGTCTGCTGGATCCCCTTCACCTGGTCCGCCGTCACCGACGACACCGCCTCCGAGACCCCGGCCATCTCCCCCGCCGTCGCCTCCACCCGGTCCGCCGCCTCCGACACCCGGCCCACCGTCGACCGCAACGAGCTCGCCATCGCCTCAAAAGAACGCGACAGCTCCCCCAGCTCGTCCTCCGATTCGTACACCTCCCCCCGCCGCAGGTCCCCCGACGCCAGTCGCTCCGCCTCCCCCCGCAACGCCGAAGTCGCACGGCTCACGTCCTGCGCCAGCAGCCACGCCAACGCCGCCGCGATCCCCGTCGACACCACCAGCAACAGGGCGAAGACGCTGCGCGTGGACGTCACGTCTCCGCGCAGGGGATCCCACGCCGAGACCGCGACCAGCACACCGGCCGGTGTTCGCAGCCACGAGAACACGCTCGGCGAGTCGAAGGCGCGGCTGTCGCCGGCTTCCACCCCAGCCTCGCGCAGCCACGCGAGCTCGCCCGGCTGCAGGCGGCCGGGATCACCGCCCAGGACCGCCGCGCCGTTCGCATCGAGCAGCAGCAGGTCGTCAGCAATGCCCAGGCGCCGCGCCTCGGCCTGCGCCGGCTCGAGCGCCGCAACCCCGGCTTCCGCCAGCGAGCCGGCGACACCCGCCAGGAAGCGGCGGTGCAGATCGTTCGCACGCGCCTCGATCGGGCGGTCGGCGCGCACTTGCGAGAACTGGATCACGAAGAGTGCGGTGACGAGCGTGACGCCCGTGATCGAGACCCACAGCTTGCGCGAAAGCGGCACCATGCTCACGAGCCTGCGCCGCGCGCCCGGGTCGGCGAGCTCGCTGGCGAACGCGTTGCGCACCGGTTCCATCACACGCTTCATCACGAGATAGTGGAACACGCACATCACGAAGCCGCCGGAAATGGCGGCCGCGAGCATGGTCGTGAAGCCCCTCCAGCCGAGGCTCTCGAAGCGCAGGCGCATGCTCCCAGCGACGAGGAGCCCCCCCACCAGCCACCAGAAGCCGCCCCACAGCAACATCCGCAGCGGGTAGTTCGCGACGGCCGCGAATCCCTCCTCGAGGATCTCGCGCTCGCGCGCGTCCCCGCGCCGCCGATCGAGACAGCGGACGATCGGCAGCCAGAGACTCCGGTGGGTCCAGGTCAGGGCCGCGTACAACACCGGAAAGACCGCGGCGACGATCCAGCCGAAGCCGATCCACTGCTCCGAAGACAGCTGGAGCTGCGCAACCACGTAGATGGCGATCAGCGCGGAGCTCGCAGCCGAGAGCAGCCCCGACACGAACAACACACGGTTGCGGAATTCACGTCCCGAAGGAAGCATCATGTCGACTGCGCCCTCGACGGCTTGCGCGGCGGCGCCGTCATTCGAGCTTGAGCAGGCTGCGGGCCACCGCCAGCACGCGGTTCGCCTGGATCGGCTTCGTCAGATATTCGTTCGCGCCGAGCGTGAGAGCCCGGTCGCGGTCCTCGTTCGCGCCCTCGGTGGTGATGACGACGATGGGAATCTCCTTCAGGGAGTCCTCGCCGCGGATCAGGCTGATCAGCTTGAGGCCGTCCATGACCGGCATGTTGATGTCGATCAACGCCAGGTCGAAGTGATCGCTCGACACCTTGCGCAGTCCGTCCATCCCATCCTGCGCCTCGACGATCTCGACGTTCTTGAGTCGCCGCAGCGCAAAGACGAGCAGCTGCCGCATCGTCGGGCTGTCTTCGACAATCAGGATTCTCTGCCGCTCCATGTTCCCACCCCTTGCGTCCGTGGCTGTCCCGGGACGCGAGTCACTTCGTGAGCAAGTCGATGAACCCCTGGATCGTGTTCAGCTTCCGCTCGGACTGCGAGTACAATCGCGCCGCGAAGATCGCCGTCGCGGCGTGGCCACCGAGCAGCGTGAACAGCTCGTGGTCGAGCGCCGTGAAGCCGTTCTTCTGCTGCAGCAGGCTGTAGATCGCGATCGCTCCGATCGGACGCTTCTGGATCGCCAGCGGGATGCACACGATCGGCTGGCGCAGGTCGTCCGAGCGCGCGGTGTCCCAGCAGGTCGTCTCCGTGGAGGCGACGGCCTTGCCGAGCGGCCCCGAGCCGAGCGCGCACTTCGGGAACGCCGACGGCGGCAGCCCCTCGGACGCCGCGACCGCGAGATCCTGGGAGTTTCCGTCGAACAGGTAGACCGCGAAGACTTCCGCGCCGATCAGGTTGATCACGATCTCGATGATGATCTTGAGCACCTCGTCGAGATCCAGCGTCGAATGGAGCTGGTAGCTGGCCACGTAGAGATTCGCGAGGTTGTTGTTCTCCTCCTCGATCTCGAGGTAGCGCTCGACGAACTGACGGTTCTCCTCCTCGACCTGGAGCAGCCGCTCGCGATAGCTCGCGCACTCCTCTTCGAGGCTGCGCAGCTTTTGCGCCAACTCGACGCGGAGCTTGCCCCAGTCCTCCGGAGTGCGCGCAGCGGTCTGCTGCTCCTGCTCGTGCTCGACGAGCTGGTGGCGCAGACGTTCGTTCTCGCGCAGGAGCTCCTTGGTGAACTCCGCCCCCCGCCTGAACAGGGTGAGGAACTCCTCCCCCCGCGCAAACAGGTTAGGTCGCCGCTCGTCGCTCATACCGACCCCTTTCGGCTCACTTCCCAGACCTTCGCCCGGCGCACACCGCGCTGGATCGCGGTCGCGACCTCGCCAAGCGGCAGCACCGCGTCGACCGAACCCGTGCGGATCGCCTGCTGAGGCATGCCGAAGATCACGGCCGTGCTCTCGGATTCCGCGATCACGCTTCCCCCGCAGCCCTTCACCGCCGTCACGCCCTTGCGTCCATCGTCACCCATTCCCGTCAGCACCACGGCCAGCAGATCCGCGCCCAGATGCTTGGCCGCCGACTCGAACAAGCGGTCGACGGAGGGCACGTACTTGTCGCCCGGCCGGCTCGTCGAGAGCCGCGTGACGATGCGGCCGCGCGCCGATTCCAGCTCGAGGTGGCGGCCACCGGGCGCCACCAGGATCGTGCCCGGCACGAGCTCTTCGTCGCCTTGCGCCTCGCGGGCGCGAAAGGGCGTCAGTCGGTCGAGCCGCTCGGCGAAGCCGGACGTGAAGCCCTCGGGCATGTGTTGCGCGACCAGGAACGCACAGTGCGGCGGCTCGGGGAAGGCGCCGAAGATCTGCATCAGAGCCGCCGGGCCGCCGGTCGACGACCCGATCACGACGACCCGCGGCGAGGTCGCGCCGGCATCCACGCTCTCGCTGACGACGGAGGGCAGGCTCGCCAGCCGCTCCCGCACCTTGTCGATGCGCAGCTCGCGGATCGCGTGGACCTTGCGCAGCAGCTCCTGCTCGATCGAGACGAGCTGCGGGGTGGCGCGCAGCGTCGGCTTCGCGATGAAGTCCACCGCGCCGAGCTCGAGCGCCTTGAAGACGTCGTCCTCTCCGGCCCTGCCGCTGATCACCATCACCGGTGTCGGGCGCTTGCTCATCACCAGCCGCAGGAACGTGAAGCCGTCCATGCGCGGCATCTCGAGATCGAGCGTGATCAGATCCGGCTCGAGCTCGAACGCCTTGCGCAGCGCCTGCTCGCCGTCGCGCGCGACGCCCACCACCCTCACGAGCGGCGAGGTCTCGAGCATGCGCGTGATCGCCTGACGGCTGAACGCCGAATCGTCGATCACCAGCACGCGGATCAGGTCGCGCACCCTCATTCGCGGCTCCCCGCGTCCTCGACGCGCACGAGCGCATCGGCCGCTGCCGTGTGCCAGGGATCCGCGGCGCTGCTTCCCGGCAGCGGCTTGCGGTAGACCAGATCCTTCGGGAGGTGACGCAGCTCGAACGCGCTCGACAGGTTGATCAGCGTCTCGGCATGCCCGAGCAGCAGGTGCCCGCCCGGTCGCAGCTTGTCGGCGAACGTCGCGATCACGCGCCGCTTGCTCTCGACGTCGAAGTAGATGATCACGTTGCGACACAGGACCACGTCCATCGCGCCGAGCAGCGCGACGCGCGAACGGTCGAGCAGGTTCAGGTGGATGAAATCCACGTGCTGCTTGACGCTGTCCGAGATGCGCCACACGCCGTCCTTCTCCGTGAAGTAGCGGTCGCGGATCTGCGGCTCGGTCTCGCGGAACGAGGCCTCGCGATATTCACCCTGGCGCGCCTTCTTCAGCATCCGGCGCGAGATGTCGGAGGCGTAGACGCGCAGATCCTGCTCGGGATCCATCCCGGCTTCGAGCGCGAGGATCACGATGCTGTAGGGCTCCTCACCGCTCGAGCAGCCAGCCGACCACACCGTGATCGGGCCGCGCGCGCGCGCGCGCCGCTGCAGCTGCAGCTCGTTGAAGAGCTCGCTCACCAGCGCGCGCAGCTGGCTGCGCTCGCGCAGGAAGTAGGTCTCGTTGGTCGTGAGCTCGTCGATCAGGTTGGCGAGCTCGTCGTCGCCGGGGCGCGCGTTGCGCAGCAGGTAGTGATAGGAGGAGAAGCTGCGGATCTCGAGCTCGCGCAAGCGCCGCGCGAGCCGCTTCTCGAGCACGAAGCGCGATTCCGGCCCGAAGTGAAGCCCGCAATGCCGGCGCAAGAGCTCCGTGAACAAGCGGAACTCCGCGTCGCTCATGGCCGGATCGGCCTTGGGATTGAACGCGTCCATTCCGCGTCAGGCCTCGAGCCGTTCCAGCGCGCGCAGGATCGCGTCGCGCACGAAAGCGTCCTGCTCCGTCTCGAGCAGGCGCAGGATCGCCGGCACCGACTTGACCACGCCGCGGTCCGCCAGCACACGGATCGCCTCGGAGCGCACCGACCAATCGGCGTGCGAGACGAGTGACAGCAGCGGCTCGAGCGCCGCCGCATCGCTCTGCGCGGCCACGCACGCCACCGCTTCCCGCAGGATCTCCGGCTCGGAGCGCGCCAGCAGGGCAGCCATGCGAGCCGGGCTGACGCCGCCCAGGCGCTGCAGCACCTCGAGCGCGGCGAGCGCGACGAACGGCTCGTCGGCGATCGCGGCTTCGACGAGTCCGCGCGCCGATGCGCGCGCGGCGGCGTCAGGGGTGCGTTCGGCATGCAGTCCGATCGAGCGGAGCGCGGCGACCCGCACCCGCGCATCTTCGTCGTCGGCCAGCCGGCGCAGATCTTCGATCACGCCCGGTCGCGCCGAGGCGCCGAGCGCGTCGGCGGCGGCGATGCGCACGGCCGGCGCTTCGTCGGCCAGCGCGAGCCGCAGCGGCTCCGCCGCGGTGTCTGGATCGAGACGCGAGAGCGCGTCGACGGCGGCGCGCCGCACGTGTGCGCTCGGATCCTTGAGCAGGAGGGTCACGAGCTCGATGTGTTCGTGGCGCCCGACGCGGCCGAACACGCGCGCGATCGCGACGCGCACCTCCTCGCTGGCGCCCGCGAGCCGGACGGAAAGCAGCTGCATGGTCTTCTCCGCGGCGGCCGGCTCGGCGTCGTCGGGGCTCGCGAGCATGGTGAGCGTCTCGGTGAGCGCGGCGACCTCTTCCTCCGCCTCGAGATCTCCCTCCACCGCCGCCACTTCGAGTCGCCGCACGAGCGACGGCAACGCGTCGGCGAGGCGGCGCCGGCCGATCGCGTGCACCGCAGCCGTGCGGATCTCGGGGTCGTCGTCTTCGAGGGCCCCGAGCAGCCGCGCCGCGCTGCGCTCCCCGTGCAGGCGACCGAAGACCTGGCAGGCGTCGCGCCGCGCGCGGCCGTCGAGATCGTTCCATTGCGCGTCGATCGCCCGCTCGCTGACCGCCCCGAGCTGCTCGAGCGTCCCGAGGGCGACCTCCGCGAGGGCTTCGTCACGCCCGACGAGCAGGATCGGCACGACGCCGCGCTCGGCGCCGAGCAGGCCCAGGAACTGCACCAGCACGAGCCGCGTCGAGAGCGGCGCCTCCGCCAGTCGCTCCACCGCGACCTGCACGATCGACGACGTCGCGGCGGCGGCTTCGCGAATCTCCGCCATCAGCCGTTCGGCGCGCACGCCATCCATCCGCGCGAGGACGCGCAACAGCGCGCGCATCGCCGCCTCTCGCGTCGTGCGCGAGTCCGTCGCCAGCGCCTTGAGCAGCACGGCGACGGCCTCTTCGTCGTCCAGACGCCCGAGCAGATCGATGCCGGCGGGCCGCAACACGGGGTCGTCGAGCACGGGCAGCAGATCGCGCGCGGCGAGCGGCACCTCGAGCACGGCGAGCGCGTGCAGCGCGGAGAAGCGCACGAGGCGGTCTTCGCCCGCGCGCGTCGCCACATCGCGCAGCGCCGAGGCCGCGTCCGTGCCGCCGGCCGCGCCGAGCGCATCGGCTGCCGCTGCGCGCACGTTCGGGTCCCTGTCGCGCAGCCGCTCGATCAGCGCCGACGTCGCGCGCGCATCCCCGATGCCGGCGAGCGCGTCCACGACGAGCTTGCGCACGTCCTCGTCACGGTTCGTCACGGCCGCCACCAGCTTCGGCACGACGCGCGCGCCACAGGCCACGAGCGCCTCGACGGCGGCATTGCGACGGCCCGGATTCTCGCCGTCCCCGAGCGCCGCGATCAGCGCGTCGGCCGTCTGGGGCGTGTCCGAGCAGGTCACCAGGCGCTCGACGGCCGCCTTGCGCACGCGCCAGCTGTCGTCGCCGAGCCGATCCACGAGCAGCCGGATCGCCTCGCCCTGCGGCAGCGCCCCGGAGCGCTCGACCGCGAGCCGGCGGACCTCCGCATCGTCGCTCTCGAGGTCGCGAGCGATGCTGTCGCGGTCGCGCTCGTCGAAGCCGAGGCTCATCGCATGCCCCTCGCGCGCGCCACCCGCAGCAGCTCCTCGCTCAAGAAGTCGCGCGTCTCGCGCACGCGCGGGTCGATGCGTTGCGCGAAGTGCCCGCGGCCTTCCTGCATCTCGGATTCGAAGGCCTCGAGCACCTTGCCGGCCCGGATCGCCGCATCGAGCTTGTCCTCGGTGTAGAGCACGACGTCCGACACGATGATGCGTGCCAGGCGCTCGGCGCGGCCGATCTCCGCGGCCAGCGCCGGGTCGGCGGCCGGAGCCGACGGCCGCGCCGGCTCGGGGCGCGCGCGCGGCGCCGGAGCCACGGGATGCGCTTCGCGCGGCGCTCGCACCGGCGCGTGCTCGGGGCGCGGCGCACTGCGCGCAGCGACGGGGCTGCCGACGGGAAGGCCGAAGCCGCGCAGCGTCTCGAGCAGGTTTTCGAGCAGCTGGTGACGCTCGAGATAGGCGTCGGCGCCGTAGATCTCGCTCGGCGCACGCCGGTAGCGATCGCGATGGTGGATGGCGCCCGACCAGCACGACCTGGATCTGGCGCAGACTCTCGTTGCGCTTCATCAGCTCGCAGACCTGGAAGCCGAACATCTTGGGCAGGCCGGCGTCGAGCACCACGGCTCGCGGCAGCGTGCGCTGGATCGTGAGGATGGCCTCGACACCGTCGTGGACCAGGACCGGCTGCAAGCCGCCGTCGACCAGCGCGCTCGCAATCTGCTTGCCGGCCTCGATCTCGGCATCCGCGACGAGCACCAGGCGCTCGCGCTCCGCGTCCGTCGCCGGCGGCGCGCTCGCCGCGCTCGCGCGCCCGGGCTCGGGGGCGATCATCGCGACCGGGATCGCTTCACGCGGCTCCGGCTCGGACGGCTGCGGAGGACTCACGCGGAATACGGCTTCGCAGCGCGAGCAGCGCAGCCGCGTGCCTTCGGCACGCAGCTTCCCCCGCTCGATGCGATAGCGCGCTCCGCACTTCGGACACGCGGCAATCATGACCCACCCCCCGCGACTCGATGCCGCATCAGATTTCGAACCGCTGCACGTCCTGGCGCAGGGCCTCGGCCTGATGGAGCAGGCTCTTGGCGACCGCATCGAGACGGCGCGAAGATTCTTCGTTGTTGCGGGTGCGCGCGTAGACGGCCTCGAGGAACTCCACCGCCGAGCGACACGCCGCCGATTGCTCCTGCAGCGCGCGGTTGATCGTCTCCACCGCCTCGCGCACCCCCTCCACGCTCTCCCGGATCCGGCCCGAGCCCCGCGCCTGCTCCTCCGTCGTCCCGCGCACCTGCTGCGCCACCTCGCGCATCGCCACGCTGCTGCACGTGGATCACCTCGTTGCCCCGGTCCTGCTCCGCCGCCGCCCCCCGGATCTGCTCCACCCCGCCGCGCACCCGCTCCATCAGCTCCACCACGTGGCTGGCCGCCTTGGCCTGCTCCCGCACCGCCGTCACGATCCCCGCAATCCGGCTCCCGCTCTCCCGGCTCGCCCGCGTGATCTCCTCCAGGCTCACCCCGGCCTCCGCCGACAGGTCCACTCCCGACGCCACGCTCGCCGCGCCCTTCTCGATCGCCCCGATCGCGTTGCTGCCCTCTTCCTGCACCGCCCGGATCAGGCTCCCGATTTCCTTGGTGCTCGCCAGCACCCGGTCCGCCAGCTCCTTGATCTCGTCGGCCACCACCGAAAACGCCCGCCCCTGCTCCCCGGCCTGCGCCGCGATGATCGCCGCGTTGAGCGCCAGCAGGTTCGTCTCGTCCGCCACGTCGTCGATCACGTCCACGATCGCCCCGATCTCCCGCGTCCGGCTCCCGAGGTTCCGGATCACCCGCTCCGCCGTCTCCGTCGCCTCCCGGATCGCCTCCATCCCCTCGATCGTCTGCACCATCTTCGTCTGCCCGCTCTCCGCGCTCGCCACCACCTGATGCGACAGCCGCGCCGTCTCCTCCGCCGACACGTCCACTTCCCGCATCGACATCGCCATCTCTTCCATCGACGCCGACGTCTCGACCGCCGCCTCCGACAGCGCCTCCGTGTTCTCCAGCACCTGCTTGACGCTTCTCACCATCTGCTCGATCGAGCTCGACACCTCGTTCACCTTGCCCGAGAGCACCGACGCCGTCTCGTTCAGCTCCTCCCCCGCCGCCCCCAGCTCCAGTATCGAGCTGCTCGATTCCTCCACCGACACGTTGAGCGTTTGCGAGCTGTCCGCGATCCCCCGCACCTGCCGGTTGATCGCCTCCATCGACGTCGTCGTCTGCTGGATCCCCTTCACCTGGTCCGCCGTCACCGACGACACCGCCTCCGAGACCCCGGCCATCTCCCCCGCCGTCGCCTCCACCCGGTCCGCCGCCTCCGACACCCGGCCCACCGTCGACCGCAACGAGCTCGCCATCGCCTCAAAAGAACGCGACAGCTCCCCCAGCTCGTCCTCCGATTCGTACACCTCCCCCCGCCGCAGGTCCCCCGACGCCAGTCGCTCCGCCTCCCCCCGCAACGCCGAAGTCGCACGGCTCACGTCCTGCGCCAGCAGCCACGCCAACGCCGCCGCGATCCCCGTCGACACCACCAGCAACAGGGCGAAGACGAACCACAACGCGGACTGATCGAGCTGGAGCCGTTCGGCGGGCGAGCGCGCGAGCAGGATCCGCTGGTCGGGAAGCCGCTGCCACGAGAAGACGTTTGCGCCGCGCAGCTTCGTGCTGTCGCCGCTCGCTTCCCCGCGAGCCACGGCTTGCTCCACGCTGGCGGCGATGTCCGGCTCGAGCTTCGCTCCGATCCCGTTCGTGCCCGCCTGGCCGAGCTCGACGAGGCCGACTTCGACCGGCACCGGGAGCCGCACGTTCCCAGGCGCCGCTGCATCCAGCTGCCTGCCGGCCTCGAGCCCTTCTCGTGCCGCGTCGAGCACCGCGCGCTGCCAGAGGATCGTGAAGCCGCGCAGCGAGCGCGTCGCCTCCGTGTGGGCGAGCAACACCGCGAAGACCACGGGCATGATCGTCACGCCGGTCACGCACACGAGCAGCTTCGATCGCAACGACACGGGGCTGACCAGCGAGCGGCGCAGGGCCGGATCGCTGAGGGCGACGGCCAGGGCATTCCGCGCCGGGGCGATCATGTGCTTGCACAGCAGCAGCAGGAAGGTCCCGGCGAGAAAGCCCGCCGCGAGCCCGGAGAACAGGACCACGGCGGAGTCGAACAGGCTCCAGCGCTCCCAGCGCAAGCCCATCGCGAGGCAGATGAGCCCCGTCGGCAGCAGCCAGTTGAGCATGCCGATCACGGCGGCCCGCAACGGGAAGCGCATGCTCGCGGCGAAGGCGGCCTGCGTCGTCTGCTGCGCGAGGTCGGGCTCGTGCCGGCGGTCCAACCATTCGACGATCGCGGCCACCGTGCGCCGCTGGTAGAGCATGATCGGCCCGGTGAAGATGGCCGTGTAGAGACCCACCGCTCCGAGGAACCACATCCACTGCTCGTGCGTGAGCTCGAGCAGCGTGAAAAGGCACGCGAGCAGGACGCCGAGCGCGGGCAACGGCGCGAAGCACGTGAGCAGGTGCATGCGCAGCATCAGGCCGCGACCGGTCGGCAGCGCGGATTGCGTCATTCGACGGCCTCCCGAGCCGAGAGCGCCGAGCGATACACGCTCTCCAGCACGTGCTCGAGCGATAGGACGAGGATCGGCTCGGCGCCCGCCCGGCGCACCACCGCGCGCGTCATGTCGTAGCCGGTCTGGGTCGCGAGCATGGGCGGATCATCCAGATGGCCGACGTCCACCGAGAGCACCTCGACCGCAGCGTCGACGGCGAGCCCCATCACGAGCCCATCGACTTCGGTGACGGCGATGCGCGTGCGGCTTCCCGGCGCGACCGCCGCTCCGCCGAGCGCGCGGCCGAGATCGACGACCGGAACCACGGCGCCGCGCAGGTCGATCACGCCCTCGATCAACGCCGGCGCATTGGGCAGCGGCGTCACGGACTGCCAGCGCACGACTTCGCGCACCTGCGCGATGTCGATCGCGTACGTGTGGCCTCCGACCTCGAAGCAGCCGAGGGTCACGTGATTGTCGGCGATCGCTTCGGCTCTAGCGTTGTGCATCGAAGCCCAGGACCCGATCGAGATCGATCAGGGAGATGAAGCGATCCCCGCGCACGCACAGCGTTTCGACGTTCCCGGTCTCCCCCGACGCCGTCGGGCGCAGGGCATCCTCGGGGACCGCGAGCACCTCGCTCACGCCGTCGACGAGCAGGCCGGCGACGCCGCCATCGGCCGAGTGCGCGACGATGATGCGGCTCGCGCGCCCATGCTTCGCGGCGCGCAGCCGCAGGCGCAGGCGCAGGTCGATCACCTCGAGGATTTCGCCGCGCAGCGAGATCACGCCACAGACGTCGCTCGGGACGCGCGGCACCGGCGTGATCGGCCGGACCCGCACGATCTCGCGCACCCGCTCGACCGGCACGGCGTAGGGCGAAGCGTCGAGCACGAACGTGAGCAGCTGGCGCACCGCGACGCTCTCGACCTCGGCGCTGCGGCGCTCGGCGGCGCGGCGCGCGAGATCCTGCCAGCGCGGCGCGGCAGCCCCGGCTCCGGCGACGATCGCGCTCACAACGCCTCCCGGCGGCGGCCCAGATCCGCGAGCAGCGCCGACACGTCGAGCACGAGCACGGGCTCCTGATCGCCGAGCTCGGTTGCGCCAGCAATGCCGCGCACGGCCGGGATCGGACCCTGGATCGGCTTGATCACGGTGTCCTGCTGGCCATCGAGCCGATCGACGAGCAGGCCCATGCGCGCTTCGCCGAGCCCGATCACGACCACGTACGGCTTGGCCTCCGGCGCGGCCGCGGGCAGATCGAACTCGGCGGCGAGCCGGCGCAGCGGCAACGCCTCGCCGCGCAGATTGAGCAGCTCGCGGCCTTCGCTGCGCTGGATCTCCGAGCCATCGATCAAGAGCGTCTCGTGCACCGCATTCAGCGGGATCGCGAAACGTTGGCGGGCCACGACCACGATCAGCGATTGGATGATCGCGAGCGTGATCGGAAGCGTCATCGAGATCGTGGTGCCGCGGCCCGGCGTCGACTCGACGTCGACGACGCCGCCGAGCGCCGTCAGATTCGTGTGCACCACGTCCATGCCCACGCCGCGCCCGCTGGTCTCGGTGACCTCGCTGCGCGTCGAGATGCCCGGCGCGAAGACCAGGTCGAGCAGCTCGCGCTCGCTGAGCACGTCTTCCGGCTGCACGATGCCCTTCGCCTCGGCGAGCGCTCGCAGCGCCGCCGTGTCCACGCCGCGTCCATCGTCGGCGACGGCGATCACGACGTGATTGCCGCGCTGGAAGGCCTCGATGCGGATGCGGCCTTCGGGATCCTTGCCGCCCGCGATGCGCTCCTCGCGCGGCTCGATCGCATGATCGAGGGCGTTGCGGACGACGTGCATCAGCGGGTCGACGAGCTCCTCGACGATCAGCTTGTCGAGCTCGGTGTCGGCGCCGCGCAGCTCGAGCCGCACTTCCTTGCCGAGGTCGATCCGCAGGCGGCGCACGACGCGCGACACCTTCTCGAAGACCTGGGAGAGCGGGACCATGCGCACGTCGAGCACGGCCGACTGGAGCTCGCGGAGCTTGCGATCGAGCGCCTTGTGCACCTTCGCGAAGTCGCTGCCGATGCGCGCCGTGGCCGCGTCGGCGCTCAGCCGCGTCACCAGCTCGCCGATCGCCCCGCGCTGGATCACGAGCTCGCCGACCAGGTTCATGAGCTCGTCGAGCTTGTGGATGTCGACGCGCACCGTGTCGCTGATCGACTTGAGCGATTCGGGCTCGCCCGCCTCGCCGGCGTCGCGGTGGGCGCCAGCGGCGTCCTCCTCGGCGTCGCCGGTCCGGGGCGCACGCGCGGCCTCCGGAACCTGCGCCGCAGGCTTCGCGGGAGCCGGCGCGGCGTCCGCCGCGCCGGCTCGCAGCACGCGCAGGGCGCCTGCGGGAAGACCGAGCCGGCTCACGATCTCGCTCGCCGGGCAGTCGGACGCCACGAGCAGCGAGAAGCGGATCTGCGCCTCGGGAGCCTCGCCCGGCGCCGGCAGCGTCGAGAGCACTTCGCCGACCTCGCGAATCGCCGCCGTGAGCTGGGACAGCCCCTCCTCGAACGAGATGATCTCGAAGGTCGAATCGATCAGGCAGATGTGTCGCCCGCGCCGGATGTTCTCGCGCAGGCGATGCTCTTCGTACTCGGTGAGCGCGCGCAGGAGCGACGGCTCGAGCGCGAGCTCTCCGAACTCCGCCTTGGCTGCCGGCGCTTCGCGCGCCGCCTGGATGCGCTCCGCGAGCTGGCCGATCGGCTCGGCCGCCGCGGCGAGCGCGTCCTCGTCGCCGACCTGCTCGAGCAGGCTGGCGAACAGGTGCACCGATTCGTCGATCAGCGCCACCACCGGCAACGCCAGGGGCACGCGGCCGAGACGCAGACCGTCGAGGATGTCCTCCACGCGGTGCGCGAGGTCCTGGATCGGATCGAAGCCGAACAGCCCGGCCAGCCCCTTGAGCGAATGCGCCGAACGGAACAGGCGGTTCACCACGTCGGGATCGACGTCCTCGCCCGCAGCCCGCTCCTCGTTCAGGTCCGCGAGGTCCTGGCGCATGCGGTCGAGGATCTCCTCGGCCTCGGAGACGAACTCCTGGTCCGTCTTGCTGCCAGAACGGCCCTTGCGAGATCGGCTCGCCACCTCGAGCTACCCGTGCCGCCGGGAACGGTCGAGCAGATCCTGGGCGATCTGCCGCAGTGTCTCTGGAGCGAAGGGCTTGACCAGGTACGCGTCGGCGCCGAGGCTCAGACCCTTGTCGCGATCGCGCTCGGAGCCTTCGGTCGAGACGATCACCAGCGGGATCGAGCTGAACGCAGGGTTGTGCTTGACGAACGACACCAACTCGAGTCCGTTGATGTCGGGCATGTTGATGTCGGTCAGGATCAGGTCGTAGGCGGATCGCGGCAGCTCGCGCAGCGCTTCGAAGCCGTTCGCCACTTCGGTGATCTTGACCGGCCGATCGAGCGCCTCGAGCGCGGAGACGAGCAGCGAGCGCATGGTCGGCGAGTCTTCGACGATCAGGATCCGCTGCACGGCCCCCTCCCGCCCGGAAGCTCAACGAAACCGGGCCGCTAGGCGTATCGACCGGGCGCGTGGAACCTTGAGGCGAGCTGCATACTTCCGCCATCTACCCGCGAGCGCGCGAAACGCGCAGGCGGGCGCCCGGCGGGATGCCCTCAGTCGGCCTGGGCGAGGGCACGCTCGAGCAGGGCGCGGTCGAGGGCCAGGCCCGCCTCGTGCAGCACGATCGCGAGCGCCGTCGTGTCGGCGAGGGGCTTGGACTGGGGCAGGTCGTCTGCGTAGATCAGGGCCGCGACCTGGCCGCCGCTGTGGATCGGGGCGACGTACGCCTGCTTCGGGATGCCCGAGCCGAGCAGCGCAGCCAGGCGGTGGTCCCCGGCATTCGAAGGCGCGGCCCGCACGGCTTCGCCGGTCTCGATCGCGGCGCGCAGCCACGCCGACTCGTTCGCGGGCATGCACAGCCCCCTCAGCTCGTCGTCGCCCGGGCCGCCCGCGCGCGCCAGGCCGGCTTGCGCCATGCCGACGATGACGTCGTCGCGCAGCATGAAGATCGCGACGCGCGAGAAGATCTCCGCGGCGAACTCGAGCACCCGCGTCAGCACCTCGCCCCGGGTGGCGGGATCGCGCAGCCGCGCGCTGACCCGCTCGAGCTGCTGCAGGGACGCGCCGCCGCGCGGCGTCCCCGCCGCGGGCCGGGCCACCAGCGGCTGCACGGGGCTCGCCTCCGGGTGGGTCCACGGCGCGAGCTGCACGCGCAGCGATGCCGCCTCGGCTTCGAGCTCGGCCCAGCCCGCTCGATCGGTGAGCCGCCGCACGGGCGGCCGCGCCACCACTCCGTCGGCGGATTCGCCCCCGATCGGAGGCTCGGCGCCGCGATCCTTGAGCCAGAGGATCGGCATCTGCGGCGCCAGCAGCTTCAAGCGGCGCACGAGATCGGCCGCATCGCTCGCGCCCGAGAGCGGGTCGCCCGACGCGCGCGTCGAGAGCAGCACCACGGGCCGCTCGGCGCGCCCGAGGTACTGGCGGATGCGAGCCACTCCGGTGTCGGAGCGCTGGAAGATGTGGATGCGAGCGAAGCGCGAGCTGAGCACGGCCTTCACCCACTCGAGCGCCTGCAGGTCGGGGTCGATCACGATCAGGATCGAGCCGCTTGCGGCTGCAGGCTCGGCCGCCGCCGGTGTAGCGGCTCCGACCTCGGGCGCCGTGCGCTCGACGCTGTGCGCGGTCGCGAGCGCGAGCGCCTCGCGCGCGGCCCGCGCCGGCTCGGCCGCCGGGCGCGGCGCGGCGGGCGCCTCCTCGTGGTCCTGCGCGGCCGGCTCTTCGCCGCTGAAGACCGGATCTTCGTCGGGCTCCGCTTGCGGATCGGCGCCGCTCTTCGCGCGCGCGAGCACCGCCGTCGCGTCTGGATCGCCCTTCTCGTCGCGCAGGCGCGACGCCTCCATCGTCAGGTACTGGGCGTTGATGCCCGTGGGCAGCGACAGCTCGAGGTCGCGCGCTTCCATCTCGTCGCGCACTTCAAAGCTGAATTGGCCCGCACGCCACGTGAACATGCGCAGCACGGCGCGCTCGACGTGCTCGCGGCGCAGCGAATCGACGCGCTCGGGCGCGATGCCGGCGTCGTTCGCGAGCGCCGCGTCGAGCGTCACGCCGCCCTCGCGCGCACGCTCGCGAGCGGCGTCGAAGCTCGCGGCGGCGACGAAGCCGCCGTCGACGAGCAGCCCCCGCAGATCCTCGGGCTCGCCCTTCACGAAGGCCGCGCGCACCTGCCCATCGCGCAGGATGATGCGACCCTCGCCTGCGTCGGAACGCAGCAGCAGCAAGCCGGATTTTCGGGAAAGGCTCACGATCTGAAGGATGTCCCCGAGTCCCAGGTCCTCGAGACTTCCCACCAGGCTCATCCCAATCCCCGCCCGGGGGGCGCGCCCCCCGATTTTCTGAGCAGCGACGGGCGCACGTCGCCCGCTCTTGCACCGCTCGCGAGAGACTGGATCGGCCGGCGCGACGGTTACTTGAAGGGAGGCGGGCGCGCCCCCGACAAGCCGCGAGGGCCCTCGGGGCGGGCTGGCGCCCGGCGCGCGGGTGCGCCCGGCAGGCGCAGGGCCACCGCCGCCGGGAAGCCCACCGGCCGCACGGAGCGCAGGGCCTCGAGCACTTGCGGCCCGTTCTCGCGTCCCGCGACCAGCACCAGACGCAGCGCGGCCCCCCCCGCGCGCGCCGCGAGCGCCTCGCCAGCCCCGGCGACGATGGCCTCGAAGCGCCCGCGCAGCGCGAGCTCACCCAGCTCGCCGCTCGGAAGCGCGAGAGCGACGCTCGCCACCCGCAAACCCAGGCCGCGCCCCACGGCGTCGCGGGCGAACGCCGCCGCGGCCGCAGGCCCGAGCGACGCCGCGGGACCGCGGCCGAGCGCGAGCAGCAGGGGCGCTCGCAGGCCACCCCCGCCGGGCAGCAGGACCGCCTCGCCGGCATGGCCGGCGACGCGGCCGGCGGCGATCAGCTGCGAGAGGCGCCCGCACATCCGCCAATCGGCGCGCCCGGCGGCGCCGCGCAGCGGCCGGTCCGTGGTGCAGAAGGAGACGATCGCGAGATCGGCGCGCGCGCGCTCGATCGGACCCGTCTCGAGCTCGATGGCGAGCGCGGCGCTCACGTCCCGGGCTCGGATCCGCCGCTGCCCGCGCGCGCCGGCCGCGGCGTTGCGTGCAGCTCGGCGGCGCGGACGCTGCGCGCGACGGCGTCGAGCACGCCGTTCACGAAAGCCGGCGACGGATCGTCGCCGAAGCGACGCGCCAGCTCGACGGCTTCGTCGAGGATCACGGTCGCCGGCGTGTCGCCGTGCTCGAGCTCGTAGACGGCCAGCCGCAGCACGTTGCGATCGACGGCTGCCATGCGCGACAGCCGCCAGTGCTTCGCGTGCTCCGCGATGCGGGCATCCAGAGCGTCGCGGTGCGCGATCACACCCGCGACCAGCTCCTTCGCGAAGGCGCGCGCTCCTTCCGGAAGATCGAAGTTCGCCGCGACACCTTCGAACGTCTCCTCGCTCGTCGGAGAGGGGCCGGACCGCAGCTGGCTCACCACGTCGACGGCGTAGAGGACCTGCAGCGCAACCTGGCGCGACTGGTGTCGGTAGGCGTGCGCGCGTTTCATCGCGGCCGCCGCGTGCGGGGCGCACGGCCACGCCGCGCGGGCGCCGCCGGCGGACGCCGCAAGCGCGGCGCGAGGCGGGCCATCTCGATCGCCGCCAGCGCCGCCTCGGCGCCCTTGTTGCCCTCGGAGCCGCCCGCGCGCGCCAGCGCCTGGTCGAGATCGTCGACCGTCAGCACGCCGAACGCGACGGCGACGCCCGTGTCGCGCACCACCTCGCGCACGCCGTCGGTGACGGCGCGGCAGACGTACTCGAAATGCGGCGTGCCGCCGCGGATCACGACCCCGAGCGCCGCGAGCGCGTCGTAGCGGCCGCTCGTCGCGAGCACGCGCGCGGCTTGCGGAATCTCGAAGGCGCCCGGCACCCAGGCGACGTGGATGTCCTCGGGCCTCACCCCGCGCTCGAGCAGGCGCTCGTGGCAGCCCTCGAGGAGCTTCACCGACACCAGATGGTTGAAGCGCGACACGACGATTCCGAAGCGCAGATTGCGCCCGTCGTTCGAGCTCTCCCAGGTTCTCACCGGCTCTCCTTCGCGGGGGCGCCGCGCACGTAGAGATCGCCGCCGATGCGCCTCGTCTGCCAGCCAGCGAGAGGCTGCGCCTGCGACAGCGACCGCAGCCCGAGGGCGCCGAGCGCCGCCCTTCCGTCCGCGCCGATCAGGCGCGGCGACACGAACCAGTGCAACTCGTCCACCAGCCCCTCGCGCAGCAGCGCCGCCGCGAGCTCGCCGCCCCCCTCGACCAGCAGCTCGGTGATCCCGGCCTTCGCCAGCAGCCGCAGGCCGCGGCGCAGGTCGAGGTGGCGCCCCTTCCGCGGCACGTCGATCAGACGCGCCCCGCGCGCCGCGATGCGACGCCGGCGCGCCGCGGCGGCCCCGGCGGAGCAGAGTACCCAGGTTCCTCCGTCTCCGCCCCGGTACAGGCGCGCGCGCGGAGCCACGCGCAGGTTCGAATCGACGAGGATGCGCAGCGGCCGCCGCACGATGCGATCGCCGCGCCGCGCGCTGAGCTCGGGATCGTCGGCGAGGGCGGTGCCCGAACCCACCATCACGGCGTCGGCGCTCGCGCGCAGCCGGTGCACGAGCGCGCGCGCGGCCTCGCCGGTGATCCAGCGCGACTCGCCGCTCGCCGTCGCGATGCGGCCATCGAGCGAGCTCGCGAGCTTGAGCGCGACGAAGGGGCGGCCCCGCGCGCACACGGACAGGAAGCCCCGGTGCTGCTCGCGGCACTCCGCTTCGAGCACGCCCAGCGTCACCTCGAGCCCGGCGCGCCGCAGCCGGGCGATGCCGCGGCCCGAGACGGTGGGGTGGGGATCCACGTGTCCGACGAGCACGCGCGAGAGGCCCGCCTCGACCAGCAGCTCGCTGCACGGCGCCGTGCGCCCGTGGTGATTGCACGGCTCGAGCGTGACGGCGATCGAAGCGCCGCGCACGCCGCTCGCGCCATGCCGGCGCAGCGCGCCGCGGATCGCGACGACCTCGGCGTGCGGGCCGCCGACGTTGCGCGTAGCGCCGCGCCCGAGCACCCGATCGCCGCGAAACACCACCGCCCCGACGGGCGGATTCGGGAAGCTCCGGCCGCGCGCGCGCTTCGCGCATGCGAGCGCCTGGCGCATCGCCGCTTCCGGCGTCATCGCGGCTTTCCGCGGTCTCGCTTCGCGTCGGAGAGGGAAGCGAAGAAGGCGGCGTAATCCTCGGCGTTCTGGAAATCGCGGAACACGGATGCGAAGCGCGCGGCTGCGAGCGGGTCGATCCGCACCAGCTCGTCCATCGCGCGCTCGCCGACCCACGAGCTCTCGATCTCCTTCTGCCCGAGATCCTGGGCGGCGCGCTCGAGGCGGTCGACGAGCTTCTCGATGTCGTCGGCCGAGACCGATCGCTTCTCGCAGGCCTTGCCGATCGCCGCGAGCAGCTTCTCGCGCTGGAACTCTTCGCGCCGCCCGTCCTGCTTGATCACCTTCGGCAGGATCTCTTCCACGCGCTCGCGCGTGGTGAAGCGGCGCCCGCACTCGAGGCACTCGCGGCGCCGCCGGATCTCCGCTCCGTCACGGCCGAGCCGGGAGTCGATCACCTTGTTCACGGCGTCGCTGCAGTAGGGACAGCGCACGGCTCAGGCGTCGTCGTCCCAGCGGTCTGGATACAGGGGGAAGTGACGACACAGCAGCTCGACGTTTTCGCGGATGCGGTCGAGCTCTTCGACGTCGCCCGGATGATCGAGGGCCCGCGCGACGAAGCCGGCGATCTCCGCCATCTCCGCCTCGCGCATGCCGCGCGTCGTGACGGCCGGTGTCCCGATGCGCAGGCCCGACGTCACCGCCGGCTTGCGCGGATCGTACGGCACCATGTTCTTGTTGGTCGTGATGCCGGCCCGCTCGAGAGCGATCTGTCCGGCCTTGCCCGTCGTGTCCCGATCCACGAGCGAGAGCAGGAAGAGGTGGACGTCGGTGCCGCCGGAGACGATGCGATAGCCGCGCTCCGCGACGCCGCGCGCGAGCGCGCGCGCGTTGGCGACGATCTGCGCGCAGTAGGCCTTGAAGGAAGGCGCCAGCGCCTCGCGGAACGCCACCGCCTTCGCCGCGATGATGTGCATCAGCGGCCCGCCCTGCCCGCCCGGGAAGACGGCGGAATCCACGGCCTTGGCGAAGCTCGCGTCGCACAGGATCAGACCGCCGCGCGGCCCGCGCAGCGTCTTGTGGGTCGTCGTGGTGACGACGTGCGCCTTGCCGATCGGGCTCGGGTGGATGCCCGCCGCGACCAGGCCCGCGATGTGCGCGATGTCGGCGAACAGCAGCGCCCCCGCTTCGTCGGCGATCGAGCGGAACGCGTCGAAATCGAGCACGCGCGAGTAGGCGGTCGTGCCGCACTGGATCAGCTTGGGGCGGTGCTCGAGCGCGAGGCGGCGGACCTCGTCGTAGTCGATCTGCTCGTTGTCGCGTCGGACGCCATAGGGAACGATGCGATACAGCTTGCCCGAGAAATTGACCGGGCTGCCGTGCGTGAGGTGGCCGCCGTGATCGAGGTTCATGGCGAGCACCGTGTCGCCCACTTCGATGAGCGCGCGGTAGACGGCCTCGTTCGCCTGCGAGCCCGCGTGCGGCTGCACGTTCGCGTGCTCGGCGCCGAACAGCTGCTTTGCGCGATCGATCGCGAGCTGCTCCACTTCATCGACGATCTCGCAGCCGCCGTAATAGCGGCGGCCCGGGTAGCCCTCGGCGTATTTGTTGGTGAGCACCGAGCCGGCGGCCTCGAGCACGGCCTCCGACACGAAGTTCTCGGAGGCGATCAGCTCGAGCGAGAGCGCCTGGCGGCGGCCCTCGAGGCCGATCAGGCGGTGGATCTCGGGATCGACCTCGGCGAGGCCCGGGCTCGTATCGCTGCGCTCCGGGCGCGTGAGCTCGTCGATCAGCGCGACGCGCCGCGCGTGGCGACCGCCGTCGAAGGGCGTCTCGAGCCAGGCCTTCACGATCGGCCAGGCGTGTTCGACGTCGAGGCGATCCCCGGGCAGGGCGAGCACGTTCGCATCGTTGTGGTGCCGAGCGGCCTCGGCCGCTGCGACATCCTGCACGAGCGCCGCACGCACGCCGGGGAAGCGGTTCGCGGTGTAGCTCACCCCGAGCCCCGACCCGCAGATCACGATCGCGCGCTCGCTGCGGCCCTCCGAGACGGCTCGCGCCGCGGGCGCCGCGAACTCGGGGTAGTCGACCGGGGCTTCGCTGTTGGTGCCGTAGTCGAGCGTCGCGTGACCCGCGCGCTCGAGGCGCTCGCGCAGCGCCTGCTTCAGCGCGAAGCCGCGGTGATCGCTCGCGAGGATGATCGGCTGGCCCACGCCCCCTCCCGCGCTCATGCGACGTCCTCGCGACCGAGCACCAGCGTCGCGTTGCTGCCGCCGAAGCCGAACGAATTCGAGATGGCGATCCGCGCGCGCACGTGCCGCGCCTTGTTGGCGACGTGGTCGAGCGCGCATTCGGGATCCGGGCGATCGAGGTTGATCGTCGGCGGCAGGATGCCGGTCTCGAGGGCGCGGATGCACAGCAGCGCCTCGAGCGCGCCGGCTGCGCCGAGCATGTGGCCCGTCATCGACTTCGTCCCGGACACGGCGACGCGATCGACGTGCGGGCCGAAGACCGCGCGGATCGCGCGCGCCTCGGCCGGATCGCCGGCTGGCGTGCTGGTCGCGTGCGCGTTCAGATAGTCGACGTCCGCCGGCGTCAGGCCGGCATCGACGAGCGCGAGGTGCATGCAGCGCTGCGCGCCCTCGCCGTTTTCCATCGGGCTCGCCACGTGGGCGGCGTCGCAGGTGGTCCCGTAGCCGAGCAGGTGGGCGTGGATCGTCGCGCCGCGCGCGCGCGCGTGCTCGAGCTCCTCGAGCACGAGCACCGCGGCGCCCTCGCCGAGCACGAAGCCGTCTCGATCCAGATCGAAGGGCCGGCTGGCCGTCTCCGGCGCCTCGTTGCGGGTGGAGAGCGCGCGCATCGCACCGAAACCCGCGAGCCCGATCTGGGTCACCACCGCCTCGGTGCCGCCTGCGAGCATCACGTCGGCGTCACCGCGCTCGATCAGCCGCGCGGATTCGCCGATCGAATGCGCGCCGGAGGTGCAGGCGCTCACGTGGCAGAGATTCGGCCCGCGCAGGCCGTTGCGGATCGCAACGTAGCCGGAAGCCATGTTGCCGATCGACATCGGGATGACGAAGGGCGAAACGCGGCGCGGGCCGGAGGTGATCAGCGCCTTGTAGCCCTCGAACAGGGTCTGGACACCGCCGATGCCGGTGCCGATCGCTACGCCGTAGCGCTCGCCCGACTCCGGCGTCACCTCGAGGCGCGAGTCGCGCATCGCCTCCTGAGCGGCCGCCAATGCGTAGAGGATCACCTCATCCAGGCGCCGAGCTTCCTTGCTGGGCAGGCCTTCGATGACGACGCCCGCGGGCAGCTGGCCGGCGAAGCGGCAGCAGATCGTCCTCGAAGATCTCGATACGATGTCGCCGGACCGCTCCCTCTATTTCGAGGGCGGCTGGAACCGGATGGCGCTGATCGCGCTCGCAGGTTCCGGCTCGATTTCGATCGGGCTGTCGCTGCTCGGCGCCTACGGCGTTATCACCAATATCGGGGATTGGGGATGGCTGACCGGCGCCTCGCTCGGGGCTGTGCTGCACACCGCGCTGATGTGCCGCCGCGAAGCGCCACTGTCGCGGCCCGGCGTCGTTGCCTGAGAGGTCGCGTGCGACCGCGCCGAAGTGACGGGATATCAGCCGAGCTTGCCGACCTCGGCCTCCACCAGCGACCAGCATTTGGTGCCGAGTTGTTCCTTCCAGATCGCATAGACGCCCGACAGTCTGGCGCGGAACGCGGCCTGGTTGACCTCGTTGAACACGAGCCCGCGCCTGACGAAATCTTCGCGCAGGGCCGTATTGAACGCGGCCTGTTCCTGGCGCTGCAGGCGGACATATTTGGTGAAATTGCGTTCGATCACGTCCCGGATGTCGGCAGGCAGCGCGTTCCAGGTGGCGCGGTGCGCCATCGCGTTGAAGCCGGACCACATGTGATTGGTCATGCTGACATACTTCACGAGTTCGTAGAGTTTGAACCCTTCCAGGATCGCCAGCGGGTTTTCCTGCGCGTCGACCCTGCCGAGTTTCAGCGCCTCGTAGATCTGGTTGGCCGTGGTGGTCACCGGCTCGGCGCCGAGCGCGCCGAATGTGTCGAGCATCATCTGGCCCGGCGGAACGCGGATCTTCATGCCGGAGAAATCCTGCGGGTCGGCGATCGGGCGCGAGATCGAGGCGACCTGCCGCATGCCATTGTCGAAGCCGGCCACCGGAAACAGGTGCATGCCTTTGGCGGCCATCTCCTCGCCGATATATTTTCCGAGCGGGCCGTCGATCGCCTTGTGCGCTTGCGCCGACGACGCGAACGCGAACGGCAGTTGCTGGGCTTCGGCTACAGGCACCACGGTGCCGATGATGCCGCCCATCAGCGTGAAGAACGCGATCTCTCCCGCGATCAGCATTTTCAGCGCATCGCGGTCGCCGCCGGGCAGCTTGTTGTTCTCGGCGTAAACCGTGGTCTCGACCCGGCCATTGGTCTCGATGCGCACGGCTTCCCACATCGCGGTGAGGTTCTTGTGCAGCGGGCCGGACGCCGCCTGATTGTGATATTGCGAGAATTTGTATTCGGCGGCGAGCGTCGGCTTGACGATCAGGGTCGATCCCAACGCCGTGGCTCGGATCAATACCGACCGTCGTGTCCAGCCCATCGCCTCGTTTCCTTGTTGGCCCGCTTGGATGCCGGGCGGCGTGCTGTACCGCGGCAGGAATGTCGTCGATAACAGGCGATTTCGCCACGAAAATCCCGTCCGAGGGGCCTTGAGTCTTAAGATTTCCTCAAGCCAGTCCGGCCTATTGCTGAAGGACGCGCGCATCGCAACGGCGCGAAAGGACCTCGCATGGCCACCACGTCCGCCCCGACGGTTGCCCCGGAGCGCGGTGCGATTCGTTCGGCGCCCTGGTCGTGTCCTCGCATCGCCTATCTGTCATCAAGGGCCTCGCGGCGCTGCAGGTTCTGGTCTTGCATTTTTTTTCGGCCTCGCACCGGATCTGGTATTTTCCTTGCCGGCGGGCGCCGCCGTCGCGGGGTATATTCACCTGTCGCCGCTGTATTCCTGGTATGACGGCTCCTCGGCCGTGGCTATCTCGTCTTAGCGCTCAGCGGGTACGTTCTGACACGCTCGTTCGATCGCCATCTGGCGCCGCCAGTCTTCCCAGCATCCTGGCCCGGGTGATCCGCCTCGGTTTTTCGGCCATCGCTGCCACGCTGGTTCCGCAGCGGTGATGTCGGTGTTCGGTAAACCCCACATACCGGCAGGTGGGCTCGCGGATCGACCTGGTTCGCCCGCCATGGAATACCGACGTTTCGTTCGTCGCGGTCGTCAGGGACGGGATCGTCAACGCATTGTTCCTCGGCATACGGATGGCCCGGCGTTGCCTTTCTGGCGCCCTGGCAGCAGCCGATCGGGCAGAACATTCGTAGCACCGCGTCGCTGCATCGGTTCGGTCGATGCTCTACTCTGCTGCCGGCGCGGCCGGCGCTGTCGGTGGTATTGCTGGGCGCGCTCTTTACAAGCCCCTATACGGCCACCTGCTGTTTCCGACCGCGCTGATCGCGCGCCTCACGCAGTGGCCGATGTTCTTCACCGCCGGCTCTGGGTGCGTTGCGGAGTGGCAGCCGGATGGCTCGGCCTTTGCACCGAAGCTGGCAGACCTTCTTCCTGGATGCCGATGTTCAGCGCAGGCTTCCTGACCGAAGGCCGCGCCCCTGGGGCAGGATGCAACCATCTTACGCGCGCGCGCTTCCCGTCCACACCGAGGCTTTGCGTGGGTTTCGCACTGGATCATGGCGGCGACGGTCGCGGTCCTGCTGCCGCTTATTCGTGCAGTTGAACGGCCTCATCAATTGAAGGCTGTCAGCCTCGTGGCCGGGACGCTGCTGATCACGCCCTATCTGTTTCTCTACGACCGATGGTGCTGGCCATCGCGGTGGCGTTCCTGGTCCGGCCGGCATTGGACCAGGGCTTGCGCGCCATGAACTGCCAGCGCTCGGGCAGCATGGCGGCGACCCGACGATCATCCCGCTCGTGGGCGCGCGATCCGGTTTCGGCGCAGACTCAGCATCGTGCCGCCGTCGCGAGCCGCGCGGCGTTATTCCTTGCCGATGGTGCCGAACGGCACCCCTCGTCGCTGGCGGCTGACCGCAGGCTACAGCTGGGTCCTTCAAATTATCCCTTTCTACAACTTGTCAGCAGGTCTGAACGATTGCTTCAGTCCTGCAGCGGTTTGTTTCAAATCGCCAAAAAACTGAACAGGCGCCTCGATGAGCCCTCTCGGCTTGGGGTGCGCAGGGAACGAGAAGCGCGCCATGGTCTATCGGCGGACCCATCAAGTCGTGAAACGCCTCGCGGCGCGCCGCAGCGCCATCCTGGCGGCGGCGCGGGATGCCGCCGCCGAGGGCGGCATGGCCGCGGTCCAGATCGCGCCGGTCGCGATCCGCGCCAATGTCGCCGCCGGCACGGTCTATCGTTACTTCCCCTCCAAGGCGGATCTGATTTCCGAATTGATCGCGGAAGTCTCGCGCGATGAACTGGCCGCGATCCGCCGCGCCGCGGATGCCGCCCCCGGCCCGTCGTCGGCGCTGGCGGCCGCCGTCACCACGGTCGCGGTGCATGTGCTGTCGCAGCGCAAGCTCGCCTGGGGCATCCTGGCCGAACCCGTCGATGTCGACGTCACGGCGTCGCGGCTTTTGAGCCGCCGCGAGATCGCCGGCGAGATCGCCAGCCGGATCGACGCCGCGGTCCGCGCCGGCCATCTGCCCGCCCAGGACACGGCCCTGGCGGCGACCGCGCTGCTGGGCGCGCTGCACGAATCGCTGGTCGGACCATTGGCGCCGGACAATACGGACGATCAGGGAAAGTTGCGCGACGCCGTTCAAACCGTGACGCTGCTGGCGCTACGCGCCGTCGGGGTGATGGACGCGCGTGCCCGCGGGCTTGTGGTGCAGGCCGTATTGCCGGCTAAAGCGCTGGTCGGCGCGTAACGATCACCGGCAATTGACATTGCTTTGACGCAACCGTCCGGCAGTGTGGGTCGCTCACCGACCCAACCGACGAAGCAAGGAGCAACCCATGACCACGACATCCGGATCGGCCAAATGGCAGGGCGGCATCAAGGACGGCAAGGGCGCCATCTCGACCAAAAGCGGCGCGCTGAAAGATTATCCCTACGGCTTCGCCAGCCGCTTCGAGGGCAAGCCGGGCTCCAACCCGGAAGAACTGATCGGGGCGGCGCATGCCGCCTGTTTCACCATGGCGCTGTCGCTGATCCTGGGCGAGGCCAAGCTGACCGCCGAGCAGATGGAAACCAAAGCCGACGTCACGCTGGAGAAACAGGGCGATGGCTTTGCCATCACCTCGGTGCATCTCACGCTGAGCGCGAAAATTCCCGGCGCGGACAAGGCGAAATTCGAGGAGCTGGCGGGTATGGCCAAGGCCGGCTGCCCGGTGTCGAAGCTGCTGAACACCAGGATCACGCTGGACGCGACGCTGCTTTAGCCGAGCGGTGGTCTCATCGCGGCGAGGCCGCGCAGGCACGCCGGCCGGGCAAACCAAAGCGACCGCTCCGTCGCATTGACCTGTCCCGCAGGTGGCGCGCCGGTCATAGCCCGTCGAACCAGTTCTTCCACAGCGGCACCGCACGGGCGAAGGTGCCGCGATGGCTGGTTTCGCCGGTCGAGACGGCTTCGACCTGGCGGTTGCCGCTTCCGATCGCTCGCTGATAGGTCATCGCCAATTGTCCCAGGCCGGGGCTGATGGCCTCGTCGGCCTCGCCATAATAATTCCGGACCGGCGTCTTGATGATCCAGCGATAGGCCTCGGTCTGCGCCACGAGCCGGCCATAGGCTGACGCGGCGAAGAATTGCGCATCGAAATACTCCGGCCGTACCAGCTTGTGCAGGTCGGTCGGGATGTCGGCGGCGTCGAAAGGCTGCCGTTCATACGCCTTGCGCGAGACATCGTAATAGGCGTCGTTGATGAGCGAGCGCGCCAGGCCCGGCACGCCGTAATAGTTCTCGAAAGCGAACGACGACAGGATGAACAGCGTCGGTACCCAGGATGCATCGTTCTTCCGCGGGAAACTGAGGAAGCCGTTCAGCGCGACCGAAACGTCGACTGGAGCGCTCGCGGTCGCGGTCGCCTGCACGCTCACGCCGGCGCTTTCGAGCTTCTGCAGGAATGCCATCGTAACGAACCCGCCCTGCGACCAGCCGGCAAGGAAGAGTTTTCCGCTCCTCAGCTTCAGATGATCCAGCACGGCCCGGCTTGCGGTCAGGAGGTCATAGGTCGCCTGCTGATGGCTCGCCTTGACCATGTAGCCCTCGGGTTCGGCAGAGACGCCCAGGCCGAAATAATCGGCGCCGATCAGGAGATATCCCTGTCCGGCGAACTGCGCGATCATGAGCTGGGTCTCGCTCGATTGCTCCGCGAAGGAGGGCACCTGCTGTTTTCCGTACACCGTTCCATGCTGGTAGGAGACCATCGGGAAAGTCGTGTCCGTCGTATCGGGGATCGCGAGCAGCCCGGTGGCGACGGTCGGCTTGTTGCCACGCTCGGGGATCACCGAGGAATAGGTGACGCGATAGAGCCGGACTGCATTGCGGGCCGGCGTATAGGTCACCGGGATGCCAGAGAATTTCGGCGTATCGATCTGAAGAATCTGGTTCAGCCGATCCGTATCCCAGCGCGCCAGAAATTCGTACTTCACGCCGGACGAGACCTGGATCTGGCCTTTGTCATCTGCCCATGAATTCGAGGGAATCGAGGCGACCGCGAGCAACAGGGCAAAGCTCGCAAGGCTGCGAATAACGGCCCGCATCATCTTCTCCATCGTGAGGAAAATTGGCTTTCCGACAGGGTGCGCGATCTCGGGATCGCTCATACGGCTTTCGATCTATCGGCCGCGGGTAAATATTCGATGATACAAATGAATTGGAATGTGCGGCGGTGGCCCGCCCGCGCCCTAATCAGGCATGACGAAAAAACGCCGGTTCACATCTCCGCGTCGTCGTCCGGGCCGACGGAGGCGATGCGCAGCATGTTGGTGGTGCCGGGACTGCCGAGCGGCACGCCGGCAACGATGATGACGCGCTGGCCGGCCCGCGCAAAGCCGTCGCGGAAGGCGATGGAGCCGGCGCGGCTGACCATGTCGTCCAGATCCTGGGCGTCTTCCGCCACCACGCAGTGCACGCCCCAGACCGCGGACAGCTTGCGCCCGGTGGCGACATTGGGCGTGATCGCCACGATCGGCGGCTTCGGCCGCTCGCGCGCGACCCGCAGCGCGGTCGATCCCGAACTGGTCCAGCAGATGATCGCGCTCAGGTCGAGGGTTTCGGCGATCTGCCGTGCGGCGTCGGCGATGGCGTCGCCGACGGTCGGCTCCGGCTCGGCGCGCTGCGCATTGAGCACGCCGCGATAGGTCGGATCGCGCTCGACTTCCTCGCCGATGCAATTCATCGTCGAGACCGCTTCGACCGGAAACTTGCCGGCCGCCGATTCCGCCGACAGCATGATGGCGTCGGCGCCTTCGTAAACCGCGGTAGCGACGTCGGAGACCTCGGCGCGGGTCGGCACCGGCGACTGGATCATCGATTCCAGCATTTGGGTTGCCACCACCACCGGCTTGCCGGCGCGCCGCGCCATTCGCGTCATCTGCTTTTGCAGGCTCGGCACCCGTTCCAGCGGCAGTTCGACGCCGAGATCGCCGCGCGCCAC
The DNA here is from genome assembly GCA_963785985.1 of uncultured delta proteobacterium. Lineage (GTDB taxonomy): Bacteria > Myxococcota_A > UBA9160 > UBA9160 > SMWR01 > DATBRV01. The sequence continues at coordinate 1,002,873 of CAWAXD010000012.1, forward strand.
CATCAGGGCGTCGGAGGCTTCAAGGATTTCCGGGAGCCGGTCGATCGCCTGCGGCTTTTCGATCTTGGACATCACGGCGGCGCGGCCGCGGATCAGTTTCTTGGCCTCGATGACATCCTCGGCGCGCTGCACGAACGACAGCGCGATCCAGTCGACTCCCGGTCACCAGAGCGGCTTCGAGGTCGGCGCGGTCCTTCGGCGTCATCGCGGAGACCGGCAGATCGGTGTCGGGCAGGCTGACGCCCTTGCGATCCGACATCCGGCCGCCGATCACGACCCGGGTGACGGCGCGCTCGGGAGAGGTTTCCTCCGCGATCAGGCGCACCTTGCCGTCGTCGAGCAGGAGCGCGTGGCCTGGCCGCAGCGCGGCGAGAATTTCCGGATGCGGAAGCTGGACGCGGCTATTGTCGCCCGGGGTCTTGTCGGAATCCAGCACGAAGCTCTGGCCGTTATTAAGCTGCACCGCGCCTTCGGCAAACGCGCCCAAACGCAGCTTGGGTCCCTGCAAATCGACCAGAATGCCGATCGGCCGGCCGTAGCTGCTCTCGACATTGCGGATGGTCTTGACCAGCTCCCGCATCTTGTCGTGCGAGGTGTGGCTCATATTGATGCGGAAGACATCGGCGCCCGCCTCGAACAGGCGCCTGATCATCGCGCTGTCGGATGATGCCGGGCCGAGGGTGGCAAGGATCTTGATACGACGCAGGCGCCTCATGGCTTGCTTCCGGGCGCCGCGGCGGGCGGCAGACCATGCGCGCCCGGGGGCATTCCGCCCGGAGAATTGGACAGGCCCGGGATGTTTCCGGCTCCGCCTGGGCCGATCGTGCCCGGAATACCCGGCACCCGTTGTGCGGGCTGTTCGGTGGACTCGGTGAGCTGCACCGTCCAGGCGCGCTGCTCGCCGGTGTCGACTTCAAAGAAGCCGGTCCGGTCGAACCCGCGCGCCAGGCAATTATTGGCGCCCTTGATCGTGAACTCCTTATCGCGCGAGCACATGAAGGCCTGTCCCGACCATTCGCCGCCACGGTCGTAATCGAGGGCATAGATGTAATAGAACCGTGCGACCAGCGTGCCGCGCAGCAGGGTTTCGCAAGCCCGCGACGACACGTTCCACCAGCCTTCGGTGGTCCAGCCATCGGCGTCCTTGTAGCCGAGCGCAATGCCGACCCGGCTCGAGGTGTTGTTGCAGAGACGAAAGTCCGCCGCCGCCGAACTGTTCCACAGGCACGTCACTGCGAGCGCCAGCGCCGGTATCAATCCGGCGGGCACGCGCCCGGAGAATCGGTTGGGATGATGAGAATCTTCTGGGGTCATTCAGCGAAGCTATATCAATTCATTGACGATTTCGCGTGAGGCCACCGGGGCTGTCAACGGCCGGGGGGCATTTTCCGGCCATGGGCCTGGCCCGAATCCTGCCCGTGAAGGTTATGTTTGCGTCGCAATATGGAAAAATCTGTGACAGTTCCCCACTTAATACCGGTATTCAGTGTTGTGTGAGCATGATCTTTTCGGAAAACGAAATCACTTTTCCGGATCATGCCGCCAAATAGCGAGACCAGGTCATGACGATCGACGACAAAACCAGAACGGAACTTGAGGCCGCCGTCTTTCGGCGCCTTGTCGAACATCTGCGTTCCCGCACCGACGTCCAGAACATCGACCTGATGAATCTCGCCGGCTTCTGCCGCAACTGCCTGTCCAACTGGCTCAAGGAAGAGGCCGATGCCAAAGGTGCTGCCATGAGCAGGGATGAGAGCCGTGAGGCCGTCTATGGCATGCCCTACGAGACCTGGAAGTCGACCTATCAGAAGTCCGGCCAGTCCGGAGCAGCTCGCGGCCATGAAAAAGGTCCATCCGGGTCACTGATACCGTCATTGGCGGCTTTGTCGCTTTGCTCCTCGGAATGACGGCGGGGAACCAGAGCTGCTTTCTCCTGTGGGTGCGCTGTGGATGAGCGTGATGTTGCCTTGACGCAAGGCACCGCACTCTTGAGGGTCTTTTTCAAGGATGCGGTGCGTGGATGAAGCGTGCGGCGCTTCCTCCGCCTCAACCATCAAGTTCATTCAGGAGTACCCGATGGCCACCCCCGCTGCCGCCGTCAAGGAAGAACCCGCGACGAAATTCGCCAAAGACCAGCTCAAGGCCATCATCGAGCGCATCGAACGGCTGGAAGAGGAAAAGAAGACGATCTCCGACGACATCCGTGACGTCTACGCCGAGGCCAAGGGCAACGGCTTCGACGTCAAGGCGCTGCGCACCATCGTGCGCCTGCGCAAGCAGGACGCCAACGAGCGGGCGGAGGAGGAGACGATCCTCGAAACCTATATGCAGGCGCTGGGAATGTTGTGATGGGTGCTCCCTCATCCTGAGGAAGCGAGCCGTCTTCGAAGGATAAGGCCAAGGCCACCAACGTCGCGTCACGGTCCGAGACGCGCGCCTTGGCCTTGCGCGCATCCCGCCCTCGGGCGAGAGAGTGCCTGGTCTAGCGCAGCGACGCCGTCTGCAGCACGAATGACTGGGTCGTCAGCGTTGCGGTGGCCGATCCGGTAAATCGATCGCAGGTCAAACCCATCAGCGGATCTTCCGAGAAGCCCATCGCGATGGCAGCCTGCGGCTTGACGAAATGCGCGCGGAGCAGGCGCATATCGGTATCGCCGAGCACGGTTGCGGACATCGACGTGCTGGCGCTCGGCGCCAGCATCATGACGCGTATCCAGGCATCGCTGGCCGGGGAGGCGGCGATCCGCGTCGAAGTTGCCACCACGCCACTCTGGCCCTGCGCGCCCTTGGCGACGACCAGATCGATGGTGGTGCTGGCGGTTGAATGGCGTACCGGCCGGGCGCTGCGGGGAATTGGCGCGCTGGCCGCGACGATATTCGAGCGGTCGACCGGCGAGGTGGAGGCCGGCGCGTAGGCCAGCGCCTGGAACGCGGCGGAAACACTGGCGGTCGATTGCGGATCGGCCGAGGCGAGCGCCCGGCGGGCGTTGATGGCGGCGACTTGCGCGGCAGTGGCCTGTTTCGGTGACGCGGGCGTATCGCCCCAGAAGCCGCGGGCGCTGATGATGTCAGCCGGCGTCTGCGGCTTCGCCTCGGCCTTGTCGGCGGGGGCTGCCTGCCTGGATTTTCCGGACTGCACGATCTGCGCGTCGGCGGAGGCCAACTGGAAGGTCGAGCCCGCCGGCTTTGCGCGCGGCATCGGCACCGGCTCGGCGGCTTTGGCAGCCGCGACGGCCGGCGCTGTCTTTTCCCGGGCAACGGACGCGGCCGAGCCTTCATCCTCTTCATCGTTCGTTTTGCGCCCGAACAGCCGTGCGAACAGGTTCGGCTTGCTCACCGTCGCAGCATCATCGCCATTACCGCGCCGTTCGATATCGGCGCGGGCCAATTCATATCCCTTCAGCGGGGTGCCATCGGAGGGGATATGCACCGTGCGCCCGTCCGGGAATACCCGGGCCAGCTGATCGTGGGTCATGCGCGGCCAGTGACGGATGCTGCCGGTATCAAGATGGACGAAAGGCGATCCCGAGGTCGGGTAGAAACCGACGCCGCCGCGCTGCAGCCGAAGGCCTGCGAATCGAATTCTGCTCGAGCGGAACGTCCGGAATGAAGAAGTCCATGGCGTGGCCGAGCATATGCTGGCTGAAGCGGGCCACCCCTGACGAACGGCGGCGAAGCATGGCGTTGGTGGCGGGGGAACGGTAGGAGGAGATGATCTGGATCGGCTTCTTGCCGTCGACATCGCGGTAGACCTCCCAGAGGATGTCGAACAGGTGACGATCCATCGTGGTCTGTTCCTGGCTGCGCCAGTCGCGGAGATAGTGGTTGAGCTGCTTCAGCGCCTCTTCATCGTATCGGCCGTCACGCTTGAAGGTGACGGTGAGGTCTTCGTCGGAATGGGTGTGGTGGAACGAAAGGGTGCGGGTCTCGTTCAGCGCGCTGGCGTCGTGGACCGAGCCGGCCCCGGCCAGGAGCAACAGGCATGACAGTCCGAAATGATATCCGGCCCTCGGCAAAGACGACAAATTGAATTGGCGTGCGCAATCAGCCAGCACGTATGAGCCCACCCAAAGACGACCGATCGAAGAACCCTTTCGCGACCCCGTGTGGCGAAAGAGGGTAAATGCAGCCTTAACGCGGAAGGGTTAATCGAGATTTACGCCCTTCTCCCAAAGTCGAACGCGCAGCTAATCCGCCGAGTGTGGCGAAAGATAGCCCATTGGCTAAATCCGGGTGGAGGATGGTTAATGTCAAAGGCCCCGTCGGAGCGGACGAGGCCTTTGATTTTGTTCAAGAATCTAAGCGCTTGGCAGTGCCAATCCGCTAGCGGTCGAACAGCCGACGCTGCTGCGGGCGGCGGCCCGGGAGTGCCGGAGGCGGAGTCGGCGCGCCGAACAGCCGCTCAAAGAACGAAGGCCCCGACGGCGACCACGAATTATCGCTGGCAAACCTGACGCCATCCGGCAGGTTGCCGGTCGGACGGACATAGTTCGGCTGGGAATGCGCGATCACATTCTCCAGATCCCTGTTCCTGCCGGAACGGAGCAGCGACAGCATGGTGGCGTCGCGGCCATAGACATCCTTGCGGAATTGCAGCGTGCCGGCGTCATCCACAAACGCCGTCTGGTAGGTGATGTTGACCGGTATCGGCGTCGGGAATTTGAGATCGATTTCGCTTTGCCCGTACATGCTGCGGATCTTGTCCGGCGTGTAATGTGCGTTCGGGTCGGTGATGTTGAGCAGGGTCGCGGCATATTGATCCGGATTCTGCACCCTCATGCAGCCGTGGCTGAACGCGCGCTCGTCCCGGGCGAACAAATTCTTGTCCGGCGTGTCGTGCTGATACACCAGGAACTTGTTCGGGAAATTGAAGCGGATGCGGCCGAGCGCGTTCCTTTCGCCGGGCGGCTGCGAAATATGGATGCTGCCGTCGCGGGCGCGATCGAGCTTCAAACCCATGCGTTCCAGCACGGTCGGGTCCTGCTGCAGCGCCGGCAGGTATTCGTTGTAGATGATCGACGGCGGCACGTTCCAGGTCGGATTGACCGTGATGAACTTCATCGTCTCCGTCAAAAGCGGCGTCGCGTGAACGCCGGGCTGGCCGGTCACGACCTTCGTGGTCCAGACCTGCGCGCCATTCTGCATCACCTTGAGGGTATAATCGGGGATGTTGAGAATGACATAGGCGTCACCGATCGAGGGCGCGCCAAGGTCGCGCGGCAGCCAGCGCCACCGCTCCATGTTGACGATCACGGTATCGATCTGGCGGTCGCGCTTCGGACTGTTGATCGCCTTGATGGTCCGCTCATCCAGCACGCCGGTCGGCTTGAGTTCGGCGCCGGCCTGGAACTTGCGCACGGCTTCGGCGACCTTGGCGTCGTAATGGGTGTCGTTGGCGTTTTCGGTGATGCCGAGCTTGGCGCGCAGTTGCGGGACGCGCTCATCTTCCATCTGGATCGCGGGCTGCCGGGCGCCGCGCGCCGGCGTGAATTTAAGCACCGGCCCGTCTGCGATCTGAACGACCGGCCCATCGCCCAGACCGCGCAGCTCGGCAAGCTTCGCCCTCAATTCGCGATAGAGCTTCTGCGGCGGGTTGTAGCTGTCGAGCGCCGCTGACGCATCCTTGGCGGTCGTGACATTCGCGAGCACCTCCGTCGGATCGGTCGGGTGCTCCGGATATTGAATGTCCCCCGAGACCTGCGACCAGTGCATCCGGCCGCTTTGCGCCTGGCGCGCGTAATCGAGCATGCTCGCGGTCAACTTCAGCTCGGCCTCCGCAAGCGCATCCGGCGTGGTCGCGAGCGCGAAATCCGGCACGGGATAATCCGATGCATTCAAGCCCTCGGACGCTGCGTCCTTCAGGCGCGCGATGACGCCCTTGCCGGTGTCGGTCAATTTGCCGCCCTGCGTCCACACCGGCGCATAGTCACGCGCGGTGTAGAATTTCTCCACCGCCGTCCGTTCCGCCTTGCGGTCGAAATAGCGCAGCGATTTTGCGCCCACCATTTCGCGCAGCCTGTCGGCAACCGGCTGATCCGCCGGGGCAACATTGCTCGCTGCCTTGACCGGCTCGGGGGCCGGCGCGGCAGCCGCAGCCGGGGGCTGCGCGGGTGCGACGGTCGCGGTGTCGTTCTTGCTCGTTTCGCTGTTGCCGCTGTCGGCCTTGCTGGTGTCGGTTTTGGCGGGCTCGGCCGCCGGAACGGTGGCGACATCGGCCGGTTTTGTCTCCGGAGCGGCCTTCTCCGTCACCTTCGCCGCGTCGGGCGCCGGCGATGTCCGCCTTGAAGTCGCTGGCGGTTGGAGGCGGGACATTTGCGGGCTCGGGGCGGGGGATCGCCGCATCGATCGCGAGCTCGGCGGCGCTGTTGCGGACCTGATCGCCCTGCGCCAGGGCCGAGGTCGCCGACACCGTGAGGAACGTCGCCGCGACGGCCATCAATACGCGGTCGTATCCGACACGGTTCTTCCAACAGTCACGCATCATCACACCCCTTGGGTGGGCTGTCCGGGCATGGAGCAGCCTTTGGTTGGTCCGTCATAGCTTTCGCGAAAGCGCCGGCCTGATCGGTTCTGAAGCGCATTCAACAAATGTGCTCCAGATCTCCAGGTTTGGCACGCCTGCCGCCACGATTCATACGCAGACGATACACGCGCACCCCACATGCAGCCAGCGGCACGGGAGGCAACTCACGACAAACTGACTTCAGAGCGTCCTCTTGCAACGAATTGCCCGTTTTTGCCACGCGCGTCCGCATTTGTCTGTCACCTCCGGGCAACGGTTCAAATGTTCCGGACCGGCTTTTTCCGGCCACATTCGCTACGGCACCGGGGCGCGGCGACCTGTACAATCCTCAGCTCGCCTCATCCGTTCCACCGGTTGACGGATCGTCGGCAGCCTCGTCGAGCTTGCGATAAAGCGTCGAGCGGCCAATCTTCAGCCGGCGCGCCACTTCCGACATCTGCCCGCGGTAGTGCGAGATCGCGAAGCGGATGATCTCGCTTTCCAGTTCTTCGAGCGGCCGCATTTCCCCGGCATTGGTCAGCATCGGCAGCGTTCCCGCCGATGGCAGCGGCGCAATTGGTATTTCATTACCCGAAACCATGGCCGGCACGGTCGAATGAAACGCGGGTCCGACGATCAGCGGTTCGCCATGCGCTTCCGATACCGGCGGCGATGACGCGGCCGCAGCTTGCGGGAAATCCGACAGCCCAAGCTGGTCGCCTTCGCTCATGACCACGGCGCGATAGACCGCATTCTCCAGCTGCCGGATATTGCCCGGCCATTCAAGTTGCGACAGATGCGCCATCGCCTCGCCGCTGATGCCGGTGATGTGGCGGTTTTCTTCGGCGCAGAACCGCGCCAGAAAATGCCGCAACAGGTGCGGAATGTCCTCGCGGCGCATCCGCAACGGCGGAACGGTCAGCGGCAGCACGTGCAGGCGATAGAACAGGTCTTCGCGGAAATGCCCGCTTTTGACGTGGTCGAGCAACTTGCGGTTGGTCGCGGAAATGATCCGGACGTCGACTTTCACCGGCTTGCGCCCGCCGACCGCTTCGACGGTGCCTTCCTGCAGCGCGCGAAGCAGTTTCACCTGCGCTGCCAGCGGCAATTCGCCGACTTCGTCGAGGAACAGGGTGCCGCCGGAGGCCTCGACGAATTTACCCATGTGGCGTTCGGTGGCGCCGGTAAAGGCGCCCTTCTCGTGGCCGAACAGGATCGACTCCACGAGATTGTCGGGGATCGCGCCGCAATTGACGGCGACGAACGGCTTCGATTTGCGCTCGCCGCTGCCATGGATGGCGCGCGCGAACAATTCCTTGCCGACACCGGACTCGCCCTCGACCAGCACCGGTATCGTCGAGGCGGCGGCCTTCTGCGCGGTGCGCAGCACGCCGGCCATGGCCTCGCTGCGGGTGATGATATCGGCAAAGGTCAATCGGCCTTCGCGGCTGTGCTTGATTCGCTGCAGCTCGCCTTTCAGCGCGCTGGTATTGAGCGCATTGCGCAAGCTGACCTGCAGCCGCTCGATGCCGACCGGCTTGACGACAAAATCCTGCGCGCCGGCGCGCATCGCCGACACCACATTGTCGATGCCGCCATGGGCGGTCTGCACGACCACGGGAATGGAAAGACCGGCTTCGCGGATTTTGGCCAGCACGCCCATGCCGTCGAGACCGGGCATCACGAGGTCGAGCACGATGGCATCGATGGCAGGCGCGTCGGGCGCGGTCAGAAGCGCGATGGCGGCGTCGCCGGAGTCGACGACGGTCGTCTCATAGCCGCATTTCTGCACCATATTTTCGACCAGACGGCGTTGCACGGCGTCATCGTCGGCGATCAAAATGCTGGCAGCCATGGCGTTCCCCACTCGTTACAACTATCTGTCTCGAATCGGGGCACTCTCGCCGACGCCGATTAACGCCCGCTTAAGCGTTGATGTCCCGCCATCGCCTCGCCGTCGCAGCCGTTCCGGTTGAAAACGCTTACTCCATAGGCTCGAACCAGATGACATCGCGCTCCTCGTCCGCTCGCCGCAAATCGACAGCCCAACGCAAGGCCAATCCAGCGAAATCCGCCACCAGGCCAAGGCCGGGGAAGCTGCCGGAATGGAACCTTTCCGACCTCTATTCCGGGATCGGCGCGCCGGAAGTCACCCGCGATCTGCAAAGGATGGATGCCGAATGCGTCGCGTTTGAGACGGATTACAAAGGCAAGCTCGCGGAGCGGACGGCGGCCGAGGGCGGCGGCCGGTGGCTCGCCGAGGCGGTCAGGCGCTATGAGGCGATCGACGATCTCACCGGGCGTCTTGGGTCATTTGCGGGTCTCGTTCATGCCGGCGACAGCGTCGATCCCGCGATCTCCAAATTCTATGGCGACATTTCCGAACGGCTGACGAATGCCTCGGTGCACCTGTTGTTCTTCGCGCTCGAGCTCAACCGCATCGACGATGCCGTCATCGACCGCGCGATGCAGGCGCCTGAACTGGGACATTATCGCCCCTGGATCGAGGACCTGCGCAAGGACAAGCCGTATCAGCTCGAGGATCGCGTCGAGCAGCTGTTCCACGAAAAATCGCAGAGCGGCTACGCCGCCTGGAACCGGCTGTTCGATCAGACCATCTCCGGCCTGCGCTTCAAGGTCGGGGCCAAGGAGCTCGCCATCGAGCCGGCGCTGAGCCTGCTGCAGGATCGTGCGGCCGAAAAGCGAAAAGCCGCGGGGCAGGCGCTGGCCAAGACGTTCAAGGCCAACGAGCGAACCTTCGCACTGATCACCAATACGCTTGCCAAGGACAAGGAGATTTCCGATCGCTGGCGCGGCTTTGCCGATGTCGCGGATTCCCGCCATTTGAACAACCGCGTCGAGCGCGAAGTCGTCGATGCGCTTGTTGGCTCGGTCCGCGCCGCCTATCCGAAACTGTCGCATCGCTATTACCGGCTCAAGGCAGCCTGGTTCAGGAAGAAGAAGCTCGCGCATTGGGATCGCAACGCGCCGCTGCCGTTTGCGGCCACCGGCACGATCGCCTGGCCCGAGGCCAAGAACATGGTGCTGACGGCCTACCGCGGATTTTCGCCGGAAATGGCCAATATCGCCGAGCGGTTTTTCAGCGATCGCTGGATCGACGCGCCGGTGCGGCCAGGCAAGGCGCCCGGCGCCTTCTCGCACCCGACCACGCCGTCGGCGCACCCTTATGTGCTGATGAACTATCAGGGCAAGCCGCGCGACGTGATGACGCTCGCCCACGAACTCGGCCATGGCGTGCATCAGGTGCTGGCGGCGAAGAACGGCGCGCTGATGGCGCCGACGCCGCTGACATTGGCGGAAACCGCCAGCGTGTTCGGCGAGATGCTGACCTTCAGGCGGCTGTTGGGAGAGACCAGCAGCATCAAACAGCGGCAGGCGCTGCTTGCCGGCAAGGTCGAGGACATGATCAACACCGTGGTGCGGCAGATCGCGTTCTATACCTTCGAGCGCGCCATCCATACCGAGCGGAAGAACGGCGAGTTGACCGCCGAACGCATCGGCGAGATCTGGCTGAGCGTGCAGGGCGAGAGCCTGGGACCCGCGATCGATATCCGGCCGGGCTATGAGAACTTCTGGATGTACATTCCGCACTTCATCCATTCGCCGTTCTACGTCTACGCCTATGCCTTCGGCGATTGCCTCGTGAACTCGCTCTATGCGGTCTACGAAAACGCGCAAGAAGGCTTTGCCGAACGCTATCTGGCGATGCTTTCAGCCGGCGGCACCAAGCATTATTCCGAACTGCTCAAGCCGTTCGGGCTCGATGCCAAGGATCCCAAATTCTGGGACGGCGGGCTGTCGGTGATCGCGGGCATGATCGACGAACTGGAGGCGATGGGTTGAGGCGACGCGGGACGTAAAACATTTGTTGAACGGGTCGCGAGGGCGTGTTATACATTTGTATAACGCGCTCTTTCGCTTGGACAGATCGAAGGAAATACGACCGATGAAAATCGAGATCAAGAAAATCGGCAACTCGGATCGGACTTCTGCTGCCTCGTGAACTGATGCAGCGGCTCGACCTCAAACGAGGCCAGGAACTGCACATTACCGAACTCGCCGGAGGCGGGTTTCAGGCCATGCCCTACGATCCCGACTTCGAGAAGACCATGGAAATCGCAGACCAGACCATGGACAAGTACCGGGACACGCTTGCGGCGCTTGCAAAATAATCCGGCTACCAAATGAACGAGCCCAAAGAGCCGCTCTGGATCACCTATGAGCACGCCATTGCAATCCATAGCCGTCAGTTGCGCCGCTTCGGCGGAGCGCCCGGCTTGCGCGATGAAGGCATGCTGCGATCCGCGCTTGAGCGTCCGATCAACAAATGGCGTTATGAACAGTCAGACCTGGCTGAACTTGCAGCAGCCTATGCATTCGGGCTGCGCGAAAAATCACGCCTTCGTCGATGGCAACAAGCGCATTGCCTTCATGGCCATGATGGTCTTTCTGCTCAAGAACGGCGATTGCTTTCGAGCCCGATCCCGCTCACGCCACCGCCATCATCCTCTCGCTCGCGGCCGGCGAAGTCAGCGAGGAAAGCCTGACCCGCTGGATCCGGGACAATTGGCATTCCGAATGACCCGATAAGTGGGGGCAGAGCCGCCCGTCCGGCGTTGCCCTCCCCTTGAGATTGCGGTAATTCCACGGCTGAACCGACCATTCACTGGGGACACCGATGGCAGAGCATAACGAAGTGGCCTACACGACCGCTGACGGCAACGATTATCCGGCCCATGAGCAGACCTATGAAGGTTTCATCATGCTGGTGAAGTACGGCAGCGCCGCCGTGATCTTCATCGTCGCCATGATGGCGATTTTCCTGACCTGATGAATCGACGCTCGCGGCGCCTGCCGGCGCCGCGATTCCAAGAGACTCACCGCGTTCCGGCCGCAAAACCGGTATCCATCCTTGCGAATTAAGCGCTAGTTTACGTGCGCGCGAGCTTCCCGCGCCGCCGGAGGCCCCATGAAGATTGCCGTCGCCAAGGAAATCGATCCGTCCGAGCCGCGGGTCGCGGCTTCGCCCGATACGGTGAAAAAATTCAAGGCGCTGGGCGTCGATATCGCCGTCGAGCCGGGCGCCGGCATCAAGTCGGGTCTGCCGGATGCGGAATTCACCGCGGCCGGCGCCACCGTCAGCGCCGACGCGGTCAAGGACGCCGATATCGTCATCAAGGTGAGGCGGCCGGAGGCTTCCGAGCTTGGCGGCTACAAGCGCGGCGCGCTGGTGATCGCCATCATGGATCCCTATGGCAACGACGCCGCGCTCAAGGCCATGGCGGACGCGGGCGTCTCGGCGTTCGCAATGGAATTGATGCCGCGCATTACCCGCGCCCAGGTGATGGACGTGCTGTCGAGCCAGGCCAATCTTGCCGGCTACCGCGCCGTGATCGAGGCCGCCGAAGCCTTCGGCCGCGCCTTTCCGATGATGATGACGGCGGCGGGCACGATCCCGGCGGCGAAGGTATTCGTGATGGGGGTCGGCGTCGCCGGCCTGCAGGCGATTGCGACCGCGCGGCGGCTCGGCGCCGTGGTCACCGCCACCGACGTGCGGCCCGCGGTGAAGGAACAGGTCGAAAGCCTGGGCGCCAAATTCCTCGCGGTCGAGGACGAGGAGTTCAAGCAGGCTGAAACCGCCGGCGGCTACGCCAAGGAAATGTCGAAAGAGTATCAGGCCAAGCAGGCCGCGCTGACCGCCGAGCACATCAAGAAGCAGGACATCATCATCACTACCGCGTTGATCCCGGGCCGGCCCGCGCCGCGCCTTGTCTCCGCCGAGATGGTGAAATCGATGAAGCCGGGCTCGGTGCTGGTCGATCTCGCGGTCGAGCGCGGCGGCAATGTCGAGGGCGCAAGGCCCGGCGAAGTCGCCGATATCGGCGGCATCAAGATCGTCGGCTTCACCAACGTCGCCGGCCGCGTCGCGGCCTCGGCCTCAAGCCTGTATGCGCGCAACCTGTATTCCTTCATCGAGACGCTGGTGGACAAATCGACCAAGGCGCTCGCGGTGAACTGGGACGACGAACTGGTCAAGGCCACCGCCCTGACCAGGGACGGCGCCGTCATTCATCCGAACTTCCAGCCGAAAGCCTGAGGAGAGCCGCCATGGACCATATTGCGCAGGCCGTCGATCCCTTCGTGTTCCGGCTGTCGATTTTCGTGCTCGCCGTGTTCGTCGGTTATTTCGTGGTGTGGTCGGTGACGCCTGCGCTGCATACGCCGCTGATGTCGGTGACCAACGCGATCTCCTCGGTGATCGTGGTCGGCGCGCTGCTCGCGGTCGGCGTCGCGATGGTCGGCAGCGGCGGGCCGTGGGCGCGCGGCTTCGGCTTCGTCGCGCTGGTCTTTGCCTGCGTGAATATCTTTGGCGGCTTCCTGGTCACCCAGCGCATGCTCGCGATGTACAAGAAGAAGATCAAGTGAACGGCGTGCACCTCGTGGTGACGAAGACAATGGGGGCCTCCAGATGAACGCCAATCTTGCCGCAGTTCTGTACCTCGTTGCCGGGGTCCTGTTCATCTTGTCGCTGCGCGGCCTGTCGAGCCCGGCGTCATCGCGGCAGGGCAACTTCTTCGGCATGATCGGCATGGCGATCGCGGTGGCGACCACGCTGGCTTCCCATCCGCCGGCCGACGGCACCGGCTGGCTGCTGGTGATGCTTGGCGTCGCCATCGGCGGCTCGATCGGCGCCGTGATCGCGCGCCGGGTGCCGATGACGTCGATGCCGGAACTGGTCGCGGCGTTCCACTCGCTGGTCGGCATGGCCGCGGTGCTGGTGGCGGCCGGCGCGTTCTATGCGCCGGAGGCCTTCGACATCGGCACCCCCGGCCACATCCATCCGCAGAGCCTGGTCGAAATGTCGCTCGGCGTCGCCATCGGCGCGTTGACCTTCACCGGCTCGGTCATCGCATTCCTGAAATTGTCGGGCCGGATGAGCGGCGCGCCGATCATCCTGCCGGCGCGGCACATCGTCAACATCGCGCTCGGCATCGCGCTGGTGGTGTTCATCGTCAGGCTCGTGATGTTCGGCAGCGCGGTCGATTTCTGGCTGATCACCATCCTGGCGCTGGCGCTCGGCGCGCTGCTGATCATCCCGATCGGCGGCGCCGACATGCCGGTCGTGATCTCGATGCTCAACTCCTATTCCGGCTGGGCCGCCGCCGGGATCGGCTTCACCCTCGGCAATTCGGCGCTGATCATCACCGGCGCGCTGGTCGGCTCGTCGGGCGCGATCCTGTCCTACATCATGTGCCACGCGATGAACCGCTCCTTCATCTCGGTCATCCTCGGCGGCTTCGGCGGCGAGACGGCCGCTGCCGGCGCGGGCGCCGGCGGCGAAGTGCGGCCCGTGAAACTCGGCTCGGCGGATGATGCGGCCTTCATCATGAAGAATGCGCAGAAGGTCATCATCGTGCCCGGCTACGGCATGGCGGTGGCGCAGGCGCAGCATGCGTTGCGCGAGATGGCCGACCAGCTCAAGAAGGAAGGCGTCGAGGTGAAATACGCCATCCATCCGGTCGCCGGCCGCATGCCCGGCCACATGAACGTGCTGCTCGCCGAAGCCAACGTGCCCTATGACGAGGTGTTCGAGCTCGAGGACATCAATTCGGAATTCGCGCAGGCGGACGTCGCCTTTGTGATCGGCGCCAATGACGTCACCAACCCGGCGGCGGAGGAAGACAAGACCTCGCCGATCTACGGCATGCCGGTGCTGCAGGTGTGGAAGGCCGGCACCGTGATGTTCATCAAGCGCTCGCTGGCGTCGGGCTATGCCGGCATCGACAATCCGCTGTTCTACCGCGACAACACCATGATGCTGCTCGGCGACGCCAAGAAGATGACCGAGAACATCGTCAAGGCGCTGTGAGGCCGCCTACGGGAAATCATGACCGTCCTGAAATGGCTCGTCGTTCTCGCAGCGGGCGGCTATCTGGTCGGTCTTGCCGCCGTGTTTTTCGCACAGCGGTCGTTCATCTTTCCGATCCCGCAAACCGCCCGCACCGCGCCCGAAGCCGCCGGCTTTGGCGCGGCTGAAGAACATTTCCTGACCACGGCGGACGGCGAGAAGATCATCGTCTGGCACGTGCCGGCCAAGCCGGGCCATCCGGTCGTCATCTATTTTCACGGCAACGGAGATTTCCTGGCCGGGCTCGTCGGCCGCTTCAGGGACATCACTTCGGATGGGACCGGGCTCGTCGCGGTGTCGTATCGGGGCTATGCCGGCTCGAGCGGACGGCCGAGCGAGCAGGGGCTTCTCCGGGATGCCGCGGCGGCCTATGCGTTCGCGTCTGCGCGATACGGCGCGGACCGGATCGTCGTCTGGGGCTTTTCGCTCGGAAGCGGGGTTGCCGTCGCGCTGGCGGCAGATCAGCCGATCGGAAAGCTCGTTCTCGAAGCTCCCTACACCTCGATCGCGGAGGTTGCCGGCGCAGCGTTCCCGCTTCTGCCGGTACGCTGGCTGATCAGGGATCAGTTTCGCTCGGACCAGCGCATTGCGCATGTGACGGCTCCCCTCCTGGTCATGCATGGCGCACGCGATTCCACCATTTCGATCGATCTGGGCGAACGGTTATTCGCGCTCGCCCATGAGCCGAAACAATTCGTGCGGTTTGCGGAAGGGGGCCATAACGATCTGGGCGATTATGGTGCCGTGGCGACGGCGCGACGCTTTATCGAAGCCTCGAACCGCTGACGGGCTGTTGTCATATGGCGCGCAGCCCGTCGCCGTGGTTTAAGGATACGGACACATGAGCACGCACGGACCGATGCCGCGATCGGCGTGGATATTCCCGGCGCTTTCCGTCCTGCTGTTCGCGGGCGTCACCGCGCTTGGCTACAGCTTCGCGCCATCGGCGGCGGGGGTCGTATTCGCGGCGGTGCTGCTGGTGATCCTGTTCGGCACGGTGTTCGCAGCCGTTCATCATGCCGAGGTGATCGCCGAGCGGATCGGCGAGCCCTATGGCACGCTGCTGTTGACGCTGGCGGTGACCATCATCGAGGTGGCGCTGATCGCCACCATCATGCTGGGCGAGAAGACGGTGACGACGCTGGCGCGCGATACCGTCTTTGCGGTGGTGATGATCGTCTGCAACGGGTTGGTCGGCATCTGTATCCTGGCCGGCGGTCTGCGTTATCGCGAGCAGGATATTCAGTTGACCGGATCGAGCCTCTATCTCAGCGTTCTGGTGGTGCTGGCGACGATCACGCTGATCATGCCCAATTACACGCTGACGACGCCCGGGCCGGTCTATTCGGCAGGCCAGCTCGGCTTCGTCAGCATTGTCACCATCCTGCTCTATGCCGTGTTTCTCTATACCCAGACCGTCCGGCACCGGAATTATTTCGTCGGCGAATTGACCGGCGCCGCGGATGAGGGGACGCATCTTTCGAACCGGACCATATTCCTCAGCACCGTGTTGCTGCTGGTTTCGCTGCTGGCCGTGGTGTTGCTGGCGAAAAAATTCTCGCAGGTGGTCGACGCAGGTGCCGCCCTGATCGGCGCGCCGCCGGCCTTTGCCGGAATTCTGGTGGCGCTGCTGATCCTGCTGCCGGAGAGCGTCGCGGCGGTCGGGGCCGCGCGCAAGAACGATCTGCAGAAGAGCATCAACCTCGCGCTCGGCTCCTCGCTTGCAACCATCGGGCTGACGATCCCGGCGGTCGCTGTCGCCGCCTACGCGCTGGACAAGCAGCTGGTGCTTGGGCTTCCCGCCCAGCATATGGTGCTCCTGGCGTTGACGTTCGTGCTCGGCATGCTGACGCTGGGCACCGGCCGCACCAACATCCTTTTCGGGCTGGTCCACCTCGTGGTATTTGCGGTATTTCTGTTCCTGGTGTTCGTGCCCTGACCGGGCGGGAGAAAATCGGCGATGATCAGCGCAAAATCCGACGTTCAGATCGATACGCCGGAGGTCCGTGTCACCGAGTGGCGGCTGGCGCCGGGCAGCGCCACCGGGCATCACATTCATGGGATGGATTACGTCATCGTTCCCGTGACCGCAGGCGAGATGACCATCGTGGCGCCCAACGGGGAACGCTCCAAGGCGCAGCTCGGGCCCGGCAAATCCTATTTCCGCAAAGCCGGGGTGGAACACGACGTGCTCAACGAAAGTGCGAGCGAAATCGTCTTTCTTGAAGTGGAGTTGAAGCCATAACCCCGCCGTTTACCGAATTGCCACCGATCTGCCTCAAAGCTCGGGCATCAAAACCCGCTCGGGAGTGGTCGGCATGCTGAAATTGGTCTCCAAATTTGCCATGGATATCTTGCCGTCGGTGATTGCGACCATCATCGGCGCCTATATCGTTAATCATTACATCAACATCAGACCTGGCGCCGACGCGGCGGCCACCGCGGCCGCGGTATCGGCCGAGCCGAAAAAGGCCCATCTCAAGAGCGATTCAAAGCCGGTCGAGAAATCTGCCGACCTCGGCAGCATCCCCGCGGTCGGTGTGAGGGCGAAGGGCATCTCCGAGAAGGCCATCAGCGAGAAATCGGCCGCCGAAAAGCCGGTGGAGAAGCCCGCCGACAAGCCGGCGGAGACTGCCAGCATTCCCGTGAGCGTTCCGGCGGAGACCCGCCGTCATCAGCCGACACCGCGCGAGAAGGCCGCTGCCAGAGCCGTTCCGGCGCCGGCTCCCGAGCCTGTGGTCGCCGCGCCGAATACCGTTCCGCCGGTCGAGACCGCGGTCGTTCCGGAGGAGCGCCGCGATGCCAACGATCTGGCGCGGGCGGCGATCGAGCGCCTGCGCGGCGCGCCTGAGGCTTCGCCGCGCGTCCAGGAAGCGGTCCACGTTCCGGAAGCGCCCCGCGTTGTCGCCGCGCCAGCCCCGCAGCCGGTTCAGTTGCAGCCGGTTCAACCGCTGCCGCCGCCAATCCTGGTTTCAACGCCGCCGGCCGACACATTCGGTCCCGGATCGTCCCAGGCGAAACCGGGCTTACCCGTCCACGGCGCGGATGGACGATCCGGTCGCCCGACGCCGCCGGCCGATATTCCTGACCCGCGCCCGCTCGATTTGCGGGCTGATGCGGTGGATTCGCCGGCCCGCGAACCCACCACGGTTGCCGAGGACGTGCTGTCGGCGGCGAAATCGGTGTTCCACTCGGTCTTGCCGAAATAGCTGTTGTTTATCCGGACCGGCGACCGCTCCGGATCACCTCCGGGGCAGGCTTTCGCGCGAAGGCGCCTTAAAACGTATCGTAGCTCTGGCCGGGCTTGCCGCCGACGCGGGCAAAGCCGCTTCGCGCGGTTTCATCCTTCGGGCGCAGGTTGATGGCGCGGGCGTATGAGCCGGCGGCCTTGGTCTTGTCGCCGAGGCGCTCATAGGCAAGCCCCCGGGTAATCCATATCTGGGCGTTCTGCGGATCGGATTGCACGGCCTCGTCGAGATCGGCGGCGGCCTCCTTGGCCTTGTCCAAAGCGAGATAGCTGAGCGCGCGGCCCAGCAGCGGCTCGGCCTGTTGCGGTATGAGACCGTTCGCCGTCGTGAAGTCGTCGATCGCGAACTGATGCTGCTTCTCGCTTTGATAGAGCAGGCCGCGATTGTAGTAGGCCTCGGCGTCATCGGGACGAAGGCTGATCGCCTTGTTGAAATCCTCGAGCGCCTGCGGCGCCTGGTTCCGCGCCTTGAAGACCATGCCGCGGCCGAGCCAGGCCGGCGCGTAACCGGGATCGAGCGCCAGCGCGCGCTCATAGTCGGTCATCGCCTGATCGAGCCGCCTGGTCTTGCGATAGATCAGGCCGCGGTTGGCGAACGCCTGACCGTAACCGGGATCGAGGCTGATCGCCTTGTTGAAATCGGCGAGCGCCTCCTCGGTCTTTCCGGCCTGCGCCAGCACCGAGCCGCGCATGTTGTAGGCCTGCGGATCGTTGGGGTTGTTCTTGACGGTTTCGGTGAGCGAAGCGAGGTTGCTCGAGGCAGCCAGCTGCGCAGGTTCTTCCCTCGGCTCCGAAGAACTCGTCAGCGACCCCAGCGTCATCGAACAGCCGCCGAGCGCGATGGCGATCAATGCGATCGGCGCGGACGCGCGCGGACCGAGGCGCAAAGCTCCGGAAAGGACATCGGGAACCGGGATGGGCATCGTGCAGAGCACTCACGCGGCTAACGCAGAATTGGTAGCCCGCCGGCGCGTATTCCGCAAAACCGTAACGCGGGCACAAACGCCCGCGTCATCGGATGATCAAAATCCAAGAAGACCGATCAGCGCGACCCGCGGGGTCCCGCGCCGGGACCGCCACGGCCGCCACCAGCACCGCCCCGCTCAGCGCCCGGGCCGGCGCCGAACACCGGCTTCGGCTTCATCGGCAGCAGGCCTTCGCGCTGCAACTTCTTGCGGGCGAGCTTGCGTGCGCGGCGCACGGCTTCGGCCTTTTCACGGGCCTTCTTTTCGGAGGGCTTCTCGTAGTGACCGCGGAGTTTCATCTCGCGGAAAATGCCCTCGCGCTGCATCTTCTTCTTCAGCGCCTTGAGGGCTTGATCGACATTGTTATCGCGAACGAGAACCTGCACGCGGCATCCTCTTTCAATTGATCGGATTGGATTCTGGTAAAGCAAAGGGCCGGCAAAAGGCCTAGCCCTTAACCTTGAGGGCGCGGATGTATCAGACAAAGGTGGGAATGTCCACCGGCGGGACGCAAATACGGGTGCCGAGCGCGGTCAAATCCGCCCTTGTCAGGCTCCTGGGACCCGATCAGGCGGGTTTTGGGTGGACTTCAGCGTGGACTTGGGTCACGTGCCCCATCTTCCGGCCCGGCCGCGGCTTACCCTTGCCGTAGAGGTGGACGGTGGCGCCCGGCACCGTCAGCCATTGCTGATAGCTGTCGATGTCGTTCCCGATCAGATTGGTCATGGTGACCGGGCCGTGGCGGACGGGCTTGCCCAGCGGCCATCCCGCGATGGCGCGGATATGCTGCTCGAATTGCGAGATCGACGCGCCGTCCAGCGTCCAGTGCCCGGAATTGTGCACCCGGGGGGCTATCTCGTTGACCAGGAGCTCCGGCCCGCCGTCGCCCTGCACCACGAACATCTCGACCGCGAGCACGCCGACATAATTCAGGGCATTGGCGATGCGCTGCGCCACGTCGCGCGCCTGCGCCGCCAGCGCGTCGGGGATGGCAGCCGGCGCGCGCGAGATTTTCAGGATGTGATCGCTGTGTTCGTTTTCGGTGACGTCGAAGCATTCGACCTGGCCGTCGGCCGAGCGCGCGGCGATCACCGAGATTTCGCGCTCGAACGGAATGAAGGCCTCGAGGATCGCGGATTTGGTGCCGAGGTCCTGCCAGACCTGATCCGGGTCGTCTCCGTCACGGATGATCGCCTGGCCCTTGCCGTCATAGCCGAAGCGACGCGTCTTGATCACGGCGGGGAGGCCGATTTTCCCGATCGCCGAACGCAAGGTAGCCGCCGACGACACGTCGGCATAATCGGCGGTACCGATCCCCAGTCGTCTTACAAAATCCTTTTCGACGAGACGGTCCTGAGTGGTCTCCAGGATTTTCCGCTCGGGCAGCACCGGACGGCGCGCCGCCAGGATCATCGCCGAGGCCGCCGGCACGTTCTCGAACTCATAGGTGATGACGTCGACCTCGTTGGCGAAGAGTTCGAGCGCATCGACATCGGCATATTCGGCGCAGGTCGCGTTCGCCACGACATCGAATGCCGGCAAATCCGGGTCGGGTGAAAACACCTGGCACCGCAGGCCCAGGCGCGCCGCTGCCATCGCCAGCATCCGGCCCAATTGTCCGCCGCCGAGAATTCCGATGGTGTCGCCGGGCTTGAGCTTCACCTGGTTTGCCGCCGTCACGCAGATTCCTCCGGACGCTCGGCTACCGCCTCGGTCTGCGCCTTGCGCCAGTCGGCAAGTCTCGCTGACAGCGCCTTGTCGTTCAGCGCCAGCACGCTGGCGGCAAGCAGCGCGGCGTTGACGGCGCCGGCCTTGCCGATCGCCAGCGTTCCGACCGGGACGCCGGCGGGCATCTGGACGATGGAATAGAGCAAATCGATGCCGGACAGCGCCTTCGATTCAATGGGCACGCCA
Organism: uncultured delta proteobacterium; assembly: GCA_963785985.1. Taxonomy (GTDB): domain Bacteria; phylum Myxococcota_A; class UBA9160; order UBA9160; family SMWR01; genus DATBRV01. The sequence goes on from CAWAXD010000012.1 coordinate 1,023,431, forward strand.
AAGACCGGAAGTTCCGTCAACGACGCGGTCATGCCCGGCAGGTGCGCAGCGCCACCGGCGCCGGCGATAATGATCTTGAAGCCGGCCGCCTGGGCGCCCTTGGCAAAGGCGAACAGCCGGTCCGGGGTGCGATGGGCGGAGACGATGTGTTTCTCGCTGCCGATGCCGAGCCCATCCAGGGTTTCGGCGGCGTGGCGCATGGTGTCCCAGTCCGACTGGCTTCCCATGATGATGGCTATCGGGGCGCGCATGCGATCAATTCTTTTCGGGAATCCAAAAACATAGGCCGGATTATAAGATCGGCCCTCGGTTCGGCAAGGTGTGGCAAGGGGTCGGGAATGGACTATCCTGTCTTGGTGAGGACCGGCAAGCCTTCTTAAAGCATGATCCCGATCCGGGGGGGGACGCGTTAACGCAGGGGGGGTGCCGGTTTTGAGAAAAAGTTCATGCCCAAACCGAAGATTGGGTGAAGGGTTTGACGCAACGAAGCCGGATCGGACCCCAGACAGAGGCTCATGAAGAAGAAAACCGGGACGGCGGCCGCGAAGGCCGCGAAACGCAGCAAGGGCGTCGTGGCGAAGCGCAAACCTGCGCGGCAACCGGCGTCGGCGCCCCGCTCGTCGGTGGCGGGCGGTGACGCCAAAGCGCAGATTCGCCGGCTCAGGACTCAACTGGCGCAGGCGCTGGCGCGTATCGACCAGTTGCAGGCGTCGGCCGATACCGATTTCCTGCTGGAAATTCCCAACCGGCGCGGTTTTGAGCGCGAACTCAACCGCGCGGTCGCCTATATCAAGCGCTATCATGCGAGCGGCGCGGTGATCGTGCTCGACGTCGATCGTCTCAAGCCGATCAACGACACCTTCGGGCACGCCGCCGGCAATTCCGTGCTGAAAGCGATCGTAACTGCGCTCTCGCGCCAAATCCGCTCCTCTGACGTGATCGGGCGGCTGGGCGGCGATGAGTTCGCGCTGCTGATATGGAATCTCACCGAGACCGACGCACACGCCAAGGCGGCGGCGCTGGAACGGGCCGTCGACGGTCTCAGCTTCGTGTTCGGCGGCCGCACCGTCACCACGGGCGCATCCGCCGGCGTGGCTGTTCTGGGACCGCATTCCGAAGCGGGACGGGCGCTGGAAGAAGCCGATTGCGCGATGTATGTGCGCAAGGCGCAACGGCGTCATGAAGCGTGAGGTACAATCCCTCAATCACCCGGATTCGCCGCCGCTCTCTCCAACCCGCCGAGCAGGATCATGACCAAGCCCACGCCGTTTATGCTTCGGATTCCGGACGCCGACATTGCCGACTTGCGCGATCGGCTGGCGCGCTCACGCTTCCCCGACCAGGCGCCGGGCGAGCCATGGGCCTATGGCACCGATGTGGCCTATCTGCGCGGGCTCGTGGAATATTGGCGCGACGATTTTGACTGGAGGGCGGAGGAAGCCGCGCTCAATGCCTTTCCGCAATTCCGCGTTCCGCTCGACGGCATCGACCTCCATTATCTGCATGTGCCGGGGGTCGGCCCCAATCCCATGCCGCTGCTGCTGCTGCACGGCTGGCCCGGCTCGGTGTTCGAGTTCCTCGAAATCATCCCCCGTCTCACCGATCCCGCGCGCTTCGGCGGCGACGCCCGCGACGCCTTCACCGTGGTGGCGCCCTCGCTGCCGGGATACGGGCTTTCTTTCCAGCCCGGCCAAAAGCGGTACGGCGTTCCCGAAATGGCGGACTGCGTCTCCTCCCTCATGCACGACGTCCTCGGCTTTTCCCGATTCGGCGCGCAGGGCGGCGATTGGGGAGCCGCGGTCGCCAGCCGGCTAGGTTATGCGCATGCGGACCGGATGATCGGCATCCACATCAATCTGATGATGGCCGCCGGCCGCGATCCCAAAGCCTTTCCCAATCCGACCGAGGAAGAGCGGCGTTACCTCGATGAACTTTCGCATTGGTTGCGTGAAGAGAGCGGCTATCAGTGGATCCAGGGCACCCGCCCGCAGACGCTTGCCTTCGCCCTTACCGATTCACCCGCCGGTCTTGCGGCATGGATCGTGGAAAAATTCCGCGCCTGGTCCGATTGCGGCGGCGACGTCGAGCGCGCGATCAGCCGGACCCGCATGCTCGCCGACATTTCGCTTTACTGGTTTACCGGGGCGATCGGCTCGTCGTTCTGGCCGTATTATGCAAGGCGGCACGGCTCGGAGATCCTGCCGGCGGGCGAGACCATCGCGGTGCCGACCGGCTACGCGCAATTCCCGCGCGAAATCCTCAAACCACCGCGCAACGTCGCGGCGCGGGTGTTCCAGGACATCCGCCGCTGGAGCGTGATGGAGAGGGGCGGACATTTTGCGGCCCTCGAGCAGCCGGAATTGCTGGCCTCCGAGGTGCGCGCCTTTTTCCGGGAATTGCGGTGACGCATTACAGCCCGCTCAGATCGTCCGGCACTTGGCCGAATTTTCCGAGCAATTGCGCATCGCCGAATTCGCCGATCATGGGATCGCCGGTGCGGCTGAAGGCGACCGCGCCGATGCAGCCGGCGGTGCGCGACAAGGCTTCCGCGCGCCGCAAGGCGCCCGACGAACTCTGGCATTCCTCTGCGGCTCCCGCGACCGGCGATCCGGTATCGTCCTGCTGGAATGGCATTGCAACGTAATAGGTGACATCGGCCATTGCGTTGCTCCCGTCCTGTTCGATCAGGCCGCGTCGCCCCGTGCCCGCGGCCGCTGCGCCGGGGCGCGGTCAGTTGAGGCTGCCTGCAATTCCCTCAATTCGATTTCCAGATATTCGTTGGCCATGATGAGCGCCTTGATCGTGCTGCGCTGGTTTCCGTCGCACATCGCGATCGCCTGGTCGCAGGCCTGCTCGTAATGATCGACGTCGGGCGATGAAGCAGGTTCGGACATGACGAACTCCCTTGGAGAGGGGTGGCGAAGGAAGTCATGTTCCTATTTTGTTCTCTTTGAGTCAAGCTGGCCAACCCGGCTCCAGGGCCGATTTCCACCGATCCTCGCCCGGGACCGCCGAGCATCGGGCGGGTCTTGCTGCAGCCAGTGCGACAAAGGGGGGCGGGAACGAAAACAATATCCGGCGCTTAAATGCGTATTCGTGAGGCGTGGGGTCAGACATATGGGTCTTTCAAAGTCCAGGAGACCCGTGGTGCTGATCGTCGAGGACGAGTTTCTGTTGCGCATCGACGCGGTCGCCATGGTCGCGGCCGCCGGGTTCGAGGTTCTCGAAGCTGGTAATGCCGATGAAGCGATCGAAATTCTGGAGGCTCGTCCCGACGTCACCGTGGTTTTCACCGATATCCAGATGCCGGGCTCGATGGACGGGTTGAAACTTGCTCAGGCGATCCGTGGACGCTGGCCGCCGATCAAGATTGTCGCAACCTCCGGCCGCCTCAATGTGGGGGAGCCGGATTTGCCCGAAGGCGGCCGGTTTCTGCCGAAGCCCTACAGTCCGCACCAGGTGACAGGCGTGCTGCGCGAACTGACGGGCGCCGCATGACGAAAGTCACGCAATGATGTCCGGCGTGATCTGGTCTTCGATGAAGGCGATGCGGTCGCGAAGCTGCAGCTTGCGCTTCTTCAGCCGTTGCAGCCGCAACAAATCCGGCGCGGGCGATTGGTGCAGGGCATCGATCGCCGCGTCGAGGTCGCGGTGCTCCTGCTGCAGCCGTGCGAGCTCGGATTCGAGTTCGCGCTCATCTTCGTCGGTCATGGTGTACTTAATTGAAAACGCGGATGAGATTGCGAAAGGTTGCGGAAGCCGAACAGCGAATATCCTCCCTGGCAGCCCGGTCCGCAAGCAAGTTCGCGCAAGTGGAAGCGCGGGATTTGGCGAACCTGGATTCCGGGGCGCCAGCCAGCCCCGATCGGTTCTGCATGAATCAGAACCGAGGCTCTTTACGCGGCCTCCGGGTCCCGATCAGGCTCCAGGGTTCCCTACTCACAATTCGTTACAGATGATCCCGAAATATGAGGCTGCACTTTTCGATACCCATCGACAGATTCTGGGCTTCGTGTACACTTATTTGTCCGGATCGAATCTGAGGTCTTAACCCAACCGAGGAGGTTTCGTATGGCAATTCAGGCGCATCTCGTTGAACTGGAACGAAAACACAAGGTTCTCGAAAACGAATTGCATGAAGCTCTGGTGCATCTTTCAACGGACGATCTGCAAATTGTCGAGTTAAAGCGCCGAAAGTTGATGGTTAAGGATGAGATCGAGCGGTTGAGAAATACCGCAAGCGAAACACTGCACTAGGGCCCGGCCGGGTCTGAACTCATCAGAATCAAGGCTCTGATCTTCTGTTTTGACGCGTTTTCCCGGTGCGAACCGGGTGGCCACACTCGGATCAGGTCCGAGGGGATCCTTCGCTCAAAAACGCTGCAGCCAATAGCACAAGCCTGTTGCCTTCGCCGCCCCCAACGGGGCGGCGCGCACTGCGCCACCCGGTTTGCCAGGCGGATGAGAGTGCATTTTTGTGCGTCCGCCATTCCCCCTGCCGTCACATCTTTGGGCCCGGTTCATCCGCGGCAAAGATGACTGCGCTCACATCCCCGCCAGTTCGCCGACATGGTCGGCAATCGCCAATGACGATGTCAGCCCGGGGGATTCTATGCCGAAGAGATTGATCAGCCCGTCGATGCCGTGATCCCGCGGCCCCTGGATCAGGAAGTCCTGTACCGCAACCGCCGGCGGTACGATTTTCGGCCGCATTCCCGAATAGCTCGGCATCAGCGCGCCGTCCGGCAGCGTCGGCCAGTAGCGCCGGATCGCCGGATAAAATCGTTCCGCCCGCGCCGGATCGACGGCGTAGTCGATGCTATCGACCCATTCGACGTCGGGACCGAACCGGGCCTGTCCGGCCATGTCGAGGGTAAGATGCACGCCGAGCCCGCCGGGCTCGGGCACCGGATAGATCAGGTGCGAAAACGGCGCGCGCGCGCTGCAACTGAAATAGTTTCCCTTTGCCAGATAAGCCGGCGGGATCAGGTCGATCGGCATGCCGTCGATGCTGCGCGCGACCGTTGATGCGCCGAGCCCGGCGGCGTTGACGAGCAGCCGGCATTCAAGCGACACCGGCGCGTCGCCACCGGCGTCGATCCGGATGCGCGACCCAAGCGCCTTGGCGCCCGACAGCGGTGTATGAAAGGCAAAGGCCGCGCCGGCATCCTCGGCGTCGCCGCGCAGCGCCAGCATATAGGCGTGGCTGTCGATGATGCCGGTGGAAGGCGAGAGCAGGGCCGCGTCGCAGTTCAGCGCCGGCTCCAGCGCGCGCGCGGCAGCGCCGGTCAGGGTTTGCAGATCGACCACGCCGTTGGCTTCGGCGTGTGCCCTGATCGATTGCAGCTTTGCGGTTTCTCTCGGCGTCGTTGCGACGATCAGCTTGCCGCAATTGCGATGCGGGATGCCGTGATCGCCGCAATATTGATAGAGGGCCCGCTTGCCGCCGACGCACATCCGCGCCATCAGGCTTCCGGCGGGGTAATAGATGCCGGCGTGGATCACTTCGCTGTTGCGCGATGACGTCACGGTGCCGATACCTTCGGCTGCCTCCAGGACGATCACCTCGCGGCCGGCCCGGGCCAGCCGCCGCGCGACCGCAAGACCGATCACCCCCGCACCGATGACGACGCACTCGACCTTGTCCATTCGCAGTTCGGATCCGGGATTGTTGGGCTATCTGGTCCGGCGCGGGCTTCGTTCGGCTAGCGCGCGTCCAGAACGATAGCTGGCGTATACTATCGCTTTGGTTGTGGTCTTCGCTTTCGCACAACCCTTTGGATTCATTTCAAAACCTTGCCCGACTGGATTGTTAGTGCAGCATTAATCATGTCAGGGCAATTGCCGTAATTTAAGTCGCATTTTCGGGCCGCGCGGGTAGGCGTTTACCTGATCCAAACCCGTGAAGCCAGACACTCCGCCGCAGAAATCTGCGGGTGATTGATGGCTGACAAGAACTGGCAGGCAGGCGGCAGGAACTTGATTTCCGCGCGGGCCTTGGTGTGTCTTTTCGCCACCATTGCGCCGTTCGGGGCTGCCCGGGGAGCTAGCCCGGAATCCATGCTGGCGGCCTATGTCGGCTCCGCCGATCCCAGCCGGGTCTGGGAAGGGCTGATTGGCGGCATCGTCGTCTGCTGCTTCCTGGCCTCCCTTGTGCTGTGGATCCTGTCGGCGCTGCGCAAGGTCAAGCTTTCGCAATTGCGCAGGAATGCATTCGTCAGTTCGGCCCTGAACAACCTCAACCAGGGCGTGGTGATAACCGATCCGCGCAAGCGGATCGTGTTCCTGAACGACCGCTATCTCGAGATTTACGGTCTTGCGCGTTCGGATATTTCCCCGCGGATGACCGCCCCGGAACTCCTGGAGCTGCGGCGCCGGCGCGGCGTCCTCGATGTCGGCGTCGAGGATTTCTATGCCCATGCCGGCACCCCGGAGGGTCTCATTACCGAGTTGCCCGGGGGACGTTCGGTTCTGGTCAAACATTTTATGCTGCCGAACGGCGGTTCGGTGGCGACGCACGAGGACTGCAGCGAGCAGCGCAAGCTCTCGAGGCAGCTTGCATCGACCAAGCAGTTTCTGGAATTGGTGCTGGAGAATGTTCCGGTCTGCGTGGCCGCCAAGAACATCGAGGATGGCCGCTACATATTCGCCAACCGCGCGTTCGAGCGGTTCTCGCGCTTTTCCAGCGATTATATCATCGGCAAACGCGCCGACGAAATCTTCCAACCCGAGACGGCGGCGAGCATCGTGGCGGCGGACCGGGCGGCGCTCGACGCGCCCGAAGGTCAGTATCGCAACGAATTCGCCGTCGAGCGCGGTTCGAAGAAGCGCATTCTGGCGAGCAACCGCGTGGTCGCGCGCAACCACAAGAACGAGCCGGAATTTCTGATCGCATTGTTCGACGATGTCACCGACCGCAGATCGCTTTCCCATGAGCTGGAAAATACCAAGAAGTTTCTCGAGCTGGTCGTCGACAACATTCCGGTCTCGCTGACCGTCGAGCGCGTCAGCGACGGGCGATACCTGCTCGCCAACCGCGGCGCCGAGACCATCCTCAACCGGAGTCGCGAGGAAGCCACCGGCTTGACCGCGGCGGATATTTTCAACCCGCGGGAAGCCAAGCTGATCATCGCGCGCGACGAGGCGGCGATCAGGAAGCGCGGCCTGCTCACCGAGGAACACCCGATCAGCACCAAGGACGGGCTGCGGCTGTTCCTGACGCGCCGCATGACCGTGGTCGACGATGCGGGCGAGCCGCAATATCTGATCAAGACCCATGAGGACGTCACCGACCGCCGGCAGACCGAGTTGCGCATGGCCCACATGGCGTATCATGACGGCCTGACCGATCTGCCGAATTGCGCGGCATTCCTGCAGGCCCTGGCGCAGATGATCGAGGCCTGCGGAGGCACCGACGAGGAATTCGCGGTGCTGTCCATCGACCTCGACGGCCTGAAGGAAATCAACGACGTGTTCGGTCATGCGACCGGGGACAAATTGCTGATCGAAGTGGCGCGCCGCATCCAGGCTTCGGCGCGCGGCGGGGTTGTGGCGCGGCTTTCGGGTGACGAGTTCGGACTGATCATCGACGGCAAGCAGCCCGTCGCCGGGATGCTGCTGGCCGAAAAGCTCGCTGAAATCCTGGCCGAGGAGTTCCTGATCGAAGGCAAATCGGTTCGTACCGGCGTGACGACGGGCATCTCGATATTTCCGCACAATGGCGCCGACGCAGCTTCCCTGCTTGCGAACGCCGGTGCGGCGCTGTTTCGCGCCAAAGCGAAATCGCGCGGCTCGATCAGCATCTATGAGCCCGAGATGGATCAGCAGATTCGCGATCGCCGCGTGCTGCACCAGGACCTCTCGGCCGCAATCAGGAACGGCGAACTCTCGCTGTATTATCAGCCGCAGGCGAAGTCGGGCCAGACCGTGGCCTCGAGCGAAATCATCGGCTTCGAGGCGCTGGCGCGATGGCTGCACCCGGTGCGCGGCTTCGTGCCGCCCTCCGATTTCATCCCGATCGCGGAAGAGAGCGGCCTGATCGTCGAGATGGGCGGATGGATTCTGCGCGAAGCCTGCCGCGAGGCCGCCTCATGGCCGATGCCGCTGCAGATCGCGGTCAATCTGTCGCCGGCGCAGTTCATGCACGGCGACGTCGTCAGTCTGGTGCATTCGATCCTTCTCGAAACCGGGCTGGCGCCGGGCCGGCTCGAACTCGAGATCACCGAGGGCGTGCTGATCGAGGATTTCGATCGCGGCCTGGCGCTGCTGCGGCGGCTGAAAGCGCTCGGCGTGCGCATTTCGATGGACGATTTCGGCAGCGGTTATTCCTCGCTGAGCTATCTGCAGGCGTTTCCATTCGACAAGATCAAGATCGATCGCGCTTTCGTCGTGAATCTCGGCCGCAATCCGCAATCGGCGGCGATCGTCCGCGCCGTTATCGGCCTCGGTCACGGCTTGGAGATGTCGATCGTCGCCGAGGGCGTGGAAACCCAGGAGCAACTCGGCTTCCTCGCCGAGGTGGGCTGCGACGCGGTGCAGGGCTATTATATCGGCAAGCCTCTGCCGATCGGACAATACGCCGCGCTGGTCGGCCGTCACGATGGCAATGCTGCGGAGCCCACGCGCAAGACCGGCTAGATTCCAGATAAGACCCAGCCCTGCCTTTTGTTTGACGCGTTTTCCTGACGCGAACCGCTAGCCCTTCGCTCGAAAACGCCATGGTCCGGGGATGGCGGACTACGACCTTATCATCGGCGGCTTGAACGGCGGCAGCGTGGCACGCGACGCCGCGGGGCGCTCAAAACTGGCCTGACCATGAGCCCGCAGAATCGCGAGTCGCTGGCCGCGTTGATGACGAGGCGGGGTGATGGAGGTCGATAATAATGCGGCCATCCACAGCGCCGCGGTTGAGCCGGAGCTGTTCCGCCGCTAGCTTGCGGCAACGATGGGGCAGGCCGGGATCATGACTGACGACGCAGCGAAGGCCGCACGGGATGCGGATTCGCCAAAACGCGAGCCGCGACCCGCGGCCGACATGCCGCTGCTGCGCATCGACGCGGTGGTGAAGAAGTTCGGCGGCTTCCGTGCCGTGGACCGGCTGTCGCTCGACATCCGCTCCGGGGAATTTTTCGCCCTGCTCGGCCCGAGCGGCTGCGGCAAGACCACGCTGTTGCGGATGCTCGCAGGTTTCGAGACGCCGGACGAGGGCCGCATCCTGCTGGACGGCAAGGACATCGCCCAGATGCTGCCGCATCAGCGCCCGGTCAACATGATGTTTCAGAACTACGCGCTGTTTCCCCATCTTGACGTCCGCGACAATATCGCGTTCGGGCTGAAGCGCGCCCGCATGCCGCGTCCCGAGCTCGATCGCCGCGTCGCCGAGATGGTTGCGCTGGTCAAGCTCGAGGGTCTCGAGAAGCGCAAGCCCGATCAGCTCTCCGGCGGTCAGAAGCAGCGGGTGGCGCTGGCGCGGTCGCTGGCGCGGCGGCCGCAGGTGCTGCTGCTCGACGAGCCGCTCGCGGCCCTCGACAAGAAGCTGCGCGAAAGCACCCAGCTCGAACTGATGGAGCTGCAGCGGCGGCTTGGCCTGACCTTCATCATCGTCACCCACGATCAGGAAGAGGCGATGACGGTGGCCGGGCGGATCGGCGTGATGGATGCCGGCCGCCTCGAACAGGTCGCGACGCCGCGCGAGCTCTACGAGGCGCCCGGTTCGCGCTGGGTCGCCGAATTCGTCGGTGACGTCAATCTGTTCGAGGGGCAGGTCGAAGCGCGCGAGAATGGCAGGCTGGCGATCGCCACGCGCGACGCCGGAACCGTCCATGTCGCGGAACCGCGGCAGCCGGTCGCGAAGGCCAGCGTCTGCGTCGCGATCCGCCCCGAAAAGGTCAAGCTGGCGCGCCGCGGCCCGGCGTCGGACGCGGTCAATACGCATGCGATCAACCGGCTGGAGGGGGTCGTGATCGATGTCGGCTATCTCGGCGGCCTGACCACCTACAAGGTCAAGCTCGACAGCGGCGCCGTGCTGCGCTCGTCGATGGCCAATACCGCGCGGCTCGACGTCGACGCCTATAGCGCGAGCCAGCGCGTGGTGGCGTGGTTCACGCCCGACGATTGCGTGGTGCTCGAGCAATGAGCGCGCCATCGGTCTTCACCCGCCCGGCGCGGCTGGCCGCGATCGCGCCTTATCTGTGGATGGTGCTGTTCTTTCTGGTGCCGTTCGGCTTTGTCCTGAAGATCAGCCTGTCGCAGACCGCGATCGCGCAACCGCCCTACACCCCGGTGTTCGATTTGACGGCAGGGTGGGCGGCGATCAAGGCGGCCTTCGCCGCGCTCTCGGTCGACAATTTCAGGCTGCTGGTCACCGACGACCTTTATGTCCTCTCCTATCTGCGCAGCCTCGTGGTCGCGGTGGTCTCGACCTCGATCCTGCTCGCGATCGGCTACCCCATCGCCTATGGCATGGCGCGGCTGCCGCGCGGCTTGCAGAGCGTGGCGATGATGCTGGTGATCGTGCCGTTCTGGACCTCGTTTTTGATCCGCATCTATGCCTGGATCAACATCCTGCAGCATGACGGCCTGCTCAACCAGATCCTGCTTAAGCTGCATCTGGTCGCCGCGCCGGTGGTGTGGCTCTCGACCGACAGCGCGATGTATCTCGGCATCGTCTATTCCTATCTGCCGTTCATGATCCTTCCGCTTTACGCAACGCTGGCCAAAATGGACCCGGCGCTGTTGGAGGCGGCCGGCGATCTCGGCAGCTCGCCGCGCCAGGCGTTCTGGCTGGTGACGTTTCCGCTGTCGCTGCCCGGCGTGGCTGCGGGCGCGCTGCTGTGCTTCATTCCGATCGTCGGCGAATTCGTGATTCCCGATCTGCTGGCGGGTTCCGACTCGCTGATGATCGGCCAGACGCTGTGGCTGGAATTCTTCACCAACAAGGATTGGCCGGTGGCGTCCGCCGCCGCGATCGTCCTGCTTCTCCTGCTGCTGGCGCCGCTGGTGCTGTACGACCGCCTGCAGCGCCGCCAGCTCGAGGCCGCGCGATGATGACGCGCGGATCGCACCCGCTCTCCCGCTTCAACATCGCCGCGCTGGCGCTGGGTCTGGTGTTTCTGTATCTGCCGATCGTGATCCTCGTGATCTATTCGTTCAACGCTTCAAGGCTGGTGACGGTGTGGGGCGGCTGGTCGCTGCGCTGGTACGGCGAATTCTTCAACGACCAAGCCATGCTGGATGCCGCCTGGATGAGCGTGCGCGTGGCGGCGAGCTCGGCGACGCTGGCGACGCTGCTCGGCACGCTGGCCGCGGTGGCGCTGTCGCGGGCTGCCGGCTTCAAGGGGCGTACGCTGTTTTCCGGCATGCTCTATGCGCCGCTGGTGATGCCCGAGGTCATCACCGGGCTGTCGCTGCTGCTGTTGTTCGTGGCGCTCGACGCCGGGCGCGGCTTCTGGACCGTGACCATCGCCCACACCACGCTGACCATGTGCTTTGTCGCGGTCGTGGTGCAGTCGCGCCTCGGCGCGATCGATCGCAGCCTCGAGGAGGCGGCGATGGATCTCGGATGCGATCCCCTGCGCGCGTTCCTGGCGGCGACGCTGCCCCTGATCCTGCCCTCGATCGCGGCCGGCTGGATGCTGGCGTTCACGCTGTCGCTCGACGACCTCGTGATCGCGAGCTTCACCACCGGCCCGGGTTCGGCGACGCTGCCGATCCGGATCTATTCGGAGGTGCGGCTCGGCGTGAAGCCCGAGATCAACGCCATCTGCACGCTGATCATCGGATTGATCGCGGTGGTGATCGTGGTGGCCTCGCTCGCCGCGAAACTGTCGAACGCGCGGGCCGAGAGCGCCGCGCCGCTGTGACCCATCCGTCATTGCGAGGAGCGTAAGCGACGAAGCAATCCATATCACGTTGTGCGGCACGATGGATTGCTTCGCGGAGCCTGTCATCGGGCGCGCATTCGCGCGACCCGTTGGCTCGCAACGACGGCTCCCCAATCACGACTTCACCGCGCCGGCGGTCAGGCCGCCGACCATGTAGCGGCGGAAGGCGTAGTAGATCGCGGCCGGCGGCAGCGCGTAGATGAAGCCGGTGGTCATCAACAGCTCCCACGGCGAATCGTCGGCGGAAAGGAAGTTGCCGAGCGCCACCGGCAGCGTGATCTCCTTGTCGTTCGACAACAGCAGGAACGCGTAGAGATATTCGTTCCAGGCCAGCAGCACGGCATAGGTGCCGATCGCCACCAGCGACGGCATCATCAGGGGAAGATAGACCAGCCGGAAAATCTGCAAGGCGGTGGCGCCGTCCATGACCGCGGCCTCGTCGAGCTCGACCGGCAGCTTGTCGGAGGCCTGCTTCAAGACCCAGATCGCGTAGGGCGAGGCGATGGTCACCATCGCCAGGATCAGCGCCCAGTGGCTGTTGAGCAGCCCGTAATTGCCCATGGTGCGGTACATCGGCACCGCGAGGAACGCCGCCGGGATGAAATAGGTGAACAGCGCGAGATTCATCACCCAGCGGCCGCCGGGGACGCGCAGCCGCGAGATCGAGAACGCGGCGAAGGTGGCGATCAACAGCGTCAGCGCGCCGACCGCGACCGCGATCACGGTCGAATTCCAGAACTGGATCCAGAAATCCCGCAGGAAATAATGCTGCTGGTAAAACACGATGTGGAAGTTGTGCAGGGTCGGATGGGTCGGCCACAACTTGCCGGAGAAGGCGTCTTCCTTCGGCGAGATCGCGAACAGGAACATGTGGTAGATCGGAATCATGGTCCAGATGAAGACGGGGATGCCGATCAGCAGCAGCCGCGCCTCGGTGCCGACGTCGCGCAGGGTTATGTCCCGTAAGGATGCGAGCTTCATCGCGACAACCGTTTCATCATGAAATAGATCAGCGGCGCCACCAGCGGCAGCGCGCAGACGATCGAGGCCATCGCGAGGCTCAGCTGGTCGAGCCTGAGATAGCGGATGCCGAGGGTGGCCAGCACATGGGTGAGATCGGCGGGGCCGCCGCCGGTCAGCAGATAGACGCTGTTGAAGTCGCCGAGCGTCCAGATCATCGAGAGCAGCGTGCAGGTGACATAGAGCGTCTGCATCGACGGCCAGGTGACGAAGCGGAATTTCTGCCACCGGCTGGCGCCGTCGACCTCGGCCGCCTCGAACAGGTCCTGCGAGATCGCCAGCCGCCCGGTCATCAGGATCAGGGTCCAGAACGGCAGCGATTTCCAGATGTGGACGCCGATCGCCATCGTCAGCGCCACCGCCGGATCGTTCAGCCAGTTCGGCCCGTCATCGCCGGTGAAGCGGAAGATCAGCTGGTTGACCACGCCCCATTCCGGATTGAGCATGAAGCGCACCGACAGGATGGTCGGGATCGAGGGCATCGCCCAGGGCAGGATGAACAGCACCGACAGCCATTTGATCCAGCTCCGCTGTTGCACGAAGAAGCCGGACAGAAACAGCGCGATCAGCATTTTGAAATTGATGCCGATGACGAGGAAGATCAGCGTATTGATCGCGGCGCGGGCGAAGATCGGGTCGTGGTAGAGCGCCACGTAGTTCGACGGCGCGCGCGCCAGCCACAGCCCGTAGCCGACCGGATAGACCACGAACGCCAGGAACACCAGCAGATAGGGCGTCAGCAGCACGATGCCCCAGACCTGCGGCGCCGACAGCCGCGCCGCGAGCGGGGCTGAGGGGATCTCGGATGCTGACAGCGTGATCGCCATGGTTGCTACTTTACTCTGCGTGCCCCGGATGCAGCGCAGCGCGAAGCGGTGCGCTGCTGATCCGGGGTCCATGCCGCACTCTGCATCGCCTTGGGTCCCGGTTCTGCGGTGCATCGTACCGGACGATGCTTCGCATCGCCCGGAGAACGCTGCACCGCGTCCGGGACACGAGACAAGCCATCACCCCGCGACTTCCTTGATGCGGGCGATCATTTCGTCGACGGCCTTGTCGACCGGCACCTTCTCGCTGACGACGCGGTTCATCGCCTTGGCCCAGACGTTCTCGTTGTTCAGGATGGTGAACTTCCAGTTCTTGGTGAAATCGAACGGCGTGGTGCCGCCCATGAACTGGGTATAGACCGCGCGGCGATGGCGGTCGGCCTGCCAGAACGGGCTTGCCTGGCTCGCGGTCGTGACCGGGAACCAGCGGCCGAGCGCGCCCTCGACATAGGGCCGCAAGTTCTCCTCCTGCATCATGAACGTGATGAACTGCTTGGCCTGCGCCTTGTTCTTCGCCGCGGTGAAGATCGCGCCGGTCTTGACGTCGGAGCGGTACTTGATCGGCGTGCCGTCCGGCTTGTTGGGGAAGGAGGCGGTGATGATGGTCTCCTCATAGGCCTTCTTGGCGGCGGCGCGCTGTTCCTCGGTCAGCGCCGGATTGGTGGAATCCTCGAACCACTTCGCCGCGATCGAGATCGTGAAATTGTGCGTCATCACGATGGTGCGGTTGTGGAAGGCGACGTTGTTGTCGGGGTCCTTCCAGGTGGTGGAGGAGGGCGGCGTGCAGCCCTTGAGGTAGGTGTCGGTGTAATCCTTCAGCGCATGGATCAGGCCATCGCGCACCTTGGGATAGTCGACCAAGAGCTTGCCGTCGTCATCGACCAGCTTGACGTTGTAGGCGTCCATGAAGGTGTAGAACGACTGGAAACTGTCGGTGGATTCCACGCCCATCGGCTGGCCGACGCCGTAGATGCGCTGGCCGGTGGCCTTGCGGATCGCCGGCTGCACCTTGTCGCACCAGAACGACCAGTAATCCTCCCACTTGGTCGGGATGTCGCTCTGCTTGAAGCCGGCCTGCTGCAGCAGGTCGCCCCAGATCTGCACATGCATGCTCTGCTGCTTCATCGGGAAGCCGTAATAGGCCCGCTTCTTGGTGACGCCGTTGTAGAGAAAGGCGGTCTCCAGCGTGTTCGGCGCGAACGCCGCCTTCATCGGCACCAGGATATCGGAGAGGTCCTCGAGCTTGCCCTCGAACGCCCATTTGCCGGCCGCCTGCACGTCGTAGCTGTCGGAAAACGCGACGTCCGGCACGGTGCCGGAATCCAGCGCCGCCACCGTCTTCGGGATCATGTCCTGGATGGCGTATTGCGACAGTTCGACCTTGATATTGGTCTTGGCCTCGAACTTCCTGATCGCCGCGATCAGCGCGTCGTCCTCGGACTTGTAGAAGCCCTTGCTCCACCAGACCGTGATCTTTTCCTGCGCCATCGCGGGTGCTGCGGCATAAAACAGCCCGCTCGCCGCTATCGCCAATGAAAGCGCCCTTATTGCCCTGAATCGCACGTCGTTCTCCCTGCTTGATCCGGCTTTTTTAACCGGTTGGGTGAAAGCCTAGCGCATGGCCGGGACGCGATCTAGCGGGATGTTTTTTGCGCGAAGGGCGCGGGCAATTTCGAGCGGCGACTAACATCGATGTCGCGGCAACGGTAGTGAGCTCCCTCCCCCCTTGTGGGGGAGGGTTGGGGAGAGGGGTTCACACGGGCAGTCCCGATGCGGCTACCCCCCTCCCTAGCCCTCCCCCACAAGGGGGGAGGGAACACGATGTGCGTGCGTATGCGCAGAATTCATTTTAGCCGCATGACCTGGCGACACGGCTTCACGATCTCGCCGCATGCGCGCGAGTTGTTGCCAGGAAACTTCCGCCCTGAAAATGAGGGCGTGGGGAATGCCGGATGCCCAGTGCACCCGCAGCCCCCTGTGCAACAAAAAAGCACAGGGGTAGAAGCCACAGGTCCACCGGAATCATCCGGCATTCCCGCACGCGAATGGTTTACGGCTTATACGTGATCTCCCCGGTGATCGGCTTGTTGACACCGTCACTGGCGAAGCGACCTCCGCCAGTTTGACGCCAGCGCCGAGGCGTCAGGACCACACGACTTCGCCGTCCGCGAACGCCTGCCGCAAAAACCACCCGGCGGTATCGGTACCGTGCCGCCGAAGTTCTTGCGAAGGCGGATCGGCGCCGCTCGTCTTGCGCCGCCGCCGCGTCCACCGCATCCCGCACCAACGTCCGTGACGATCGCGAAACGCCCCTCTCAGTGGGACGGGATGCGCGCAGAATGCCGGTGATTTGGCCGAAACGCGAAGCGAAATATTTTTGCGGGAGGGGACTGGACAGCTAGCATCAGCCTGATCCGGTTCAGGAAATCAGTTTTTAGGCGCAGAGGCTGCAGGGTGGGCGGCAAGCCGAAATCGTCATTGCGAGGAGCGCAGCGACGAAAATTCCAGCTTTCTATACGCGTCGCGAGTCCGGACTGCTTCGCGGAGCCTGTCATCGCAGCGCAACCGGCGCATGAAAGCGGAACCCCGGCAAATTATATGCTAGCCTCGCGGGCCATCAAACGGAGGGGAGGTGTTAGCCATGTTGGAAACGGACAAGGCGTTCGCTGGCTCGATTCCGGAAAACTACGACCGCCATATGGTGCCGTTGATTTTCGAGCCGTTCGCCGCAGATCTTGCACAACGGGCCGCGTCCCTGTCGCCGAGCGCCGTTTTGGAAATCGCCGCGGGCACCGGGGTCGTCACCCGCGCATTGGCGCCAAAGCTGTCTCCCGGCGCAAGCTACATCGTAACCGACCTCAACCAGCCGATGCTCGACTACGCCGCTTCGCGGCAAGCGCCCGACGATCGCATCAAATGGCGCCAGGCGGATGCTCTGGCGCTACCGTTTGAAAACGCGACCTTCGATCTCGTTTGTTGTCAGTTCGGCGCGATGTTCTTTCCCGACCGTTCATCTGCATACCGCGAAGCAAAGCGGGTCCTGAAGCCCGGAGGATCTTATTTATTCAGCGTATGGGATCGCATCGAGGAAAATGTCTTTGCGGATGACGTGACCAATGCTCTCGCAAGGATTTTTCCGAACGATCCGCCGCGCTTTCTGGCGCGCACGCCGCACGGCTACCACGATAAGGCACTGATCCGTCGCGATCTGGAGGAGGCAGGTTTCTCCCGTGTGGTGATCGAGACGAGAGCCGAACAAAGCCGTGCATCCTCGCCGCGCGTTCCGGCCGTTGCTTACTGTCAGGGAACCGTTCTTCGCAACGAAATCGAGGCCAGGGACCCGGGAAAACTGGAAGCTGCAACCGACTACGCCGCATCCGCGATTGCAGACAGGCATGGCAGCGGCGAGGTTGCTGCCAAAATTCAGGCACACGTAATCGTGGCCATGGTCTAGGTATTGGAATATCCCGTTCCGGCACTTCGAGACCGCCACGCCACGACGACGAGTAAACTGGTGCTTGCCGACGGGTGCACGTAACCGCCTGCCGCCAAACCCTGTGCGGATAGCGGTCGGTCCAGCGAAACGATGATCGTGCAGTTTGGGTTGTCTGCGGGGCTGGTGGTCAGGGCAACCTCGATCCGTCCCTCGGACCTGGCCGCTATCCGCCCGCCCATGGAACTTCGGACGGAACAGACAGACGTCAGGAATGTTGTCGTACGTCGTCATTCAGGCGGTTGGTACGGCGTGCTGCTTTAAGCTCCCGTGTATGGCCAGCGTTCCCGCGAAGTGACGCTACCCAGAATTGGCGACGTAATGCCCTCCGAACCGGGGCTGGTTTCACAGACCGCCTCGACGATACCATCCTGAATCGCCAGGATGAGCTTCCATACCGTCGCCGCCAGCAGGCGCTGCTTCGGGAATTCGGCACGGCTGCGCTGCAGACCCGTGATTTCCGGCACATTCTTCAGCAAGCCAGCGAACTCAGTGCCCGCGGTCTGGGATGCTCATACGCCAAGGTTCTGGAATATCTTCCCGATGAAAAGCGTCTGATTGTGCGCGCGGGCATTGGCTGGCCCGCGGGGACCATCGACCATGTATCGCTCGGCGCGGATATCGAGTCTCCCGCCGGCTTTGCCTTTCATACCGGGCAGTCGGTGATTTCCAATCACCTGCAGGAAGAGACACGTTTCCGGACGCCGCAGCTTCTGGCCGAACATGGCATCAAACGCGCGATCAACGTGCTCATCAGACGAGGCGGCGAGGGCGATACGCCCTTCGGCGTCCTTGAAGCGGATAGTCCCGATCCCGGACAATTCGACGACGCCGATGCGGATTTTATGGCCGGTTTTGCCGGCCTGCTCGGCATTGCCATTGAACGTCAGCACGCGGACGCCAAACTTCAGGAAGCCCTCGATCACGAGGCCTTGCTGACGCGCGAGATGAGTCATCGCGTCAAGAACAGTCTTACCTCGGTCGTGGGCCTGCTGCGTGTCCAGGCGCGGGGCTCGGAGTCCGTGGACGTGAAGAACGCCCTGGAAAATGCCGCCATGCGCGTCGCGTCGATCGCGGAGGTTCATGATCATTTATGGCGGGGCAGCCGGGTTGGATTTGTCGATCTCTCCGACTTCGTCGACCATCTTTGCAAAAATCTCCAGAGTTCCGCGCCGGAACACACGCTTCAGTGCCATTCCGACCCTGTCGTCATCTCCGCCGACAAGGCCATTCCGCTGGGGTTGCTCGTCAACGAGCTGGTCACGAACGCCGTCAAATATGCCTATGTCGATGGACCTGGCGTGATCAGGGTGGACGCCCGGGAAATCGACGGCCATCTGCTGGTCGAGATTTCCGATGAAGGCGCGGGCCTGCCCGATGGATTTGACATCAACCAGCCGCGGAAGAGCCTCGGCTTCCGGGTCATCAACGGCCTGGTCCGGCAGTTGATGGGTGAGCTGAAAGTCTCAAAAAACATGCCGAGGGGAGCGTTGTTCACGATCAAATTTCCGCTCGACCCGCCCTCGACAGACGCTTGATGCGCGAGCCGAAGCCCCATGCCGGGCGCCCGGGAACAACCCGGGTCTTTCGAGTTTTCTTTATATGCCTTTAATCACGTTACCCATCCGCATTCTTGTTGTCGAAGATGAAACGTTCATTCGCATGGATGCGGTCGAGATGCTCGGCGCGGCCGGATTCGACATCCTGGAGGCAGCCAACGCCGACGAAGCCATTCAGATGCTCGAACGCGATATCGATATCCGGCTGCTGTTCACCGACATCGATATGCCCGGCTCGATGAACGGCTTGAAATTGGCGGCGGCTGTCAGCGACCGGTGGCCGCCGGTCGGCATCATCGCGACTTCAGGACATTTCAAAGTGCAGGCCGGCGATCTTCCGGCAGGCGCCCGGTTCATCCCCAAGCCCTACCAATCGGCGCAAATTATAAGTGCTGTCCGTGAGCTTACCGGCTCGGCGTGACCGCCGGACCGAATCAAGCCTGGCATGGTTCATACCGACGCAGGCGAGGGCAGGACGGAACCCGAAGCCGTTCCGAGGCGTTGACCCGGTGGAACAGGAGGCGGCCATGAACAGCAATAGTCACGCGAGACTGCGTGTTGCGGCGCTCATTTCTTTGATGGTGAATGCGGTGGTTTTCGGTGTTGGCCTGATAACGGTTTTAATGACGCCGGCGCTGGCCCAGCACGCCTTCTTCTGGATCCCCGCGATTATCGTGGCCAGCTTCGTTGTGTCGGCGCCGCTGTCATGGTTCATCGCTCCATTGATGATGATGCGCTTCATCCTTGCCCGCCGGGTTCATTGATTCGTCGGCAGGTAGCGCTTCCGTTCCCTTGCGCAAACGCGTCGAGTTTGTCGCGGGCAATGGTATGGTGGGTTGCAGGGCCTCGCTTCAGGCAACTTCGAGCGTCGGAATTTTCTTGATCTTCTCTCCCAGCTCCCGCTGGCTTCCATGCCCCGCTATATCGCGCGTTGAAGCCCTGTGAGTAGCTCTGGCCATTCGTAAAAGGCAGCGGCGATAAACACCCAGGCCAGGATCACCGTGACGATCCGAAACGAGTGCACTCTCGCGTGATGTCTCAAACCTGAATATCTGTTATCACGAGCCAGCGGCGTCGTTTCCCCATTTTGGCTTCGAGCAAACCACCCCCTCAATTCGCCTTCGCATCCCCCACCGCCGCCGGCGCACTCGCGGCAGGCACCGCCGGCGCCGCGGCCTTGCCGCCGCCGGTAAACCGCTCCAGCACGCTCTTCACCGCGTCGCGCGTCTTGCGGTCCTTGACCGCATCCAAGCAGCGGCGCACTCGCCGGCGAGCGGCGGATCAGGCTTTCGGGATCGGGGAAGATCAAGGGATCGTCCCACGGGCCCTGCACCACGAACGGCAGGTCGAAGCCGGGCGCGGCCGATGAGGCCGTGGTCAGGCTGGCGGTGCCCTTGAGATCGAATTCGCGCGCCGGCACCGAGGCGGTGCCGGTCAGGGTCAGGCGCGCCGCGGGGCCCTCGACGCGGACGTCCTCGGCGGTGGCGATGCCATCGGCGAATTTCACCGCGATGTTGAGCGTGTCGTAAGGCGTCGAGCCGCTGCGGAAGTTGCCGCCGCCGGACAGCGGCCGGCGCTCCAGCCGCTTCAGCAATTGCTCGGCATTGAAGCCTGAGATCGCGCCGTCATGGCCGGTCAGGGTCGCGGTGCCGTCGAGCGATGACGCCAGACCGAACGGCGACGAGCCCGAGGCCACCAGCGAGACGCCGAGATTGCCGCGGCCGGACAGCTTGTTGATGCCGAACAATTCGGAGGCGCAGGCCTGCAGGTCGACATCGGTGAACTGGAACTGGGCCTTGACGTCGGCCATGGTGTCGACGCGCGCGATGCCGAACGAGCCGCGGACGATGCCGCCATAGACCTGCGCCTCGCCGACCGAGAGCGCCAGCGCGCCGCCGCGCAGATTGGCGCCGAACGCGGTCCGCCCCAGTTTGGTCGGGCCGACCGTGACCCTGGCCGCCGACAGGCGCATGTCGAGGTCGGTGGTCGACAGCGAATCCAGATCGAACAACTGCCGGTTCCAGTCATGGGCGCCGGAGGCGAGCAGGCGGATGGTGGAGATATAGGGCGTGAAGTTGAGCGTGTCGGCGGCGAGCGTCGCCTGCAGCGACTGGCGGCCGTTATTGGCGTAGGTCATCACGCCCTCGGCGACATTGCCGTCGAGTTCGACGTTGACGTTGGTCAGCGCGATCGACGGGCCGACGACGTTGGCGCGCGCCTTCAGCGCGAAGCGGCCGAAGCCGCCTCCGCCCGGCGGCGCCTGCCCGGTCCAGCGGAACGCGTTGCGCAACGACGCCGAATCCACCGTCAGCGTGCCTTCCATCATCATGCTGGTGCGGTTGGCCACGCTGCCGTCGAAGGCGAGCTTCAGCGGCGCGCTCGATATCCGCGCCTTCAGCCCGGAGCGGTCGCCCGACAATGCGGCGACGAAGTCGCTGATGCTGATCGAGCCGTCGACGCGTTCGCCGCGCCAGTCGAATTGCCCGGTGGCCGCGAACGAGCGCGAGATCGACGGCCAGGCCAGCGACAGGTCGATATCGTCGAGATGCTCGGTCAGTTGGTGGCCGGCATCCTCGTAGGACAGCGTGCCGTCCTGGATCCTGATCTCGGAGAACGACACCTGGTTGTCGGCGCCGGGCTTCATGGTGCGCGCGATCGTCGAGATGAAAGGCGTCCAGTTGCTGTCGCCCTTGGCGTCGCGGCTGACATGGATGTGGGGGCGCAGCATCATGACGTCGGCGATCTCGAACCGCTGCAGCAAAAGCGGCAGCAGCCGCAAATTCGCGGTCAGCACGTCGACGGCGAGCGCCGGATCGGCGGCCGCCCCGCCTCTCAGGCCGACGTCGTGAAAGCTGATATAGCTGGCGGGAAACACCGAAATCTCGGTCGAGCCCTTGACCACCAGATCGAGGCCGGTGACGGCGCGGATCTGCGCCTCCACCGCCTGGCGCAGCGCGTCCCGGTTGAGAAACCAGGAGGCCGCGATCAGGCCGATCAGCGCCACGCCGAGCAACGCCGCAACCGGCATCCCCAGGCGCTTTATTCCTTGGGCCATCGTCAATGAGATATCCAGGTCTGGTTGAAGTCTGGTTGAATCCACGCCGGCTCGATGTCAGGGGTCACTGCCGAAAACGGGCAGGGCGCGAAATCCGATGCCAACCCGGGCAACTTGATGGGTTTTCTTGACGCTTTCAAGGCCGTTGGCGGGCGGGGTTGGGCGCGCGGGCGCATCTCGCGATCCCGTCATTCCGGGGCGATGCGAAGCATCGAACCCGGAATCTCGAGATTCCGGGTCTGGTGCTAACGCACCATCCCGGAATGACAGCGCGAAGCCCCCGTCATTGACGCGTTGCGAAGAATTCGCCTAATAATCCCTCGAAAGCGTGCCGGCCGATGCCGGCTTGCAGCTCCCTCCATCAGGTCGCAGTTCATGAAAAAGGTCTATCCCGACGCCAAATCGGCCCTCGACGGCATCCTGAAGGACGGCATGATGGTGATGTCCGGCGGCTTCGGCCTGTGCGGCATCGCCGAGACCCTGTCGGACGCGATCCGCGACTCCGGCGTGAAGAACCTGACGGTGGTGTCCAACAACGCCGGCGTCGACGGCATCGGGCTTTCGCCGCCTGCTCGAAACCCGGCAGATCAAGAAGATGATCTCGTCCTATGTCGGCGAGAACAAATTGTTCGCCCAGCAATACCTCGCCGGCGAACTGGAACTCGAATTCAATCCGCAGGGCACGCTGGCCGAGCGCATCCGCGCCGGCGGCGCCGGCATTCCGGCGTTCTACACCAAGACCGGCGTCGGCACGCTGGTCGCCGAAGGCAAGGAAGTGAAGGAATTCGACGGCGAGAAGTACGTGATGGAGCGCGGGCTGTTCGCCGATCTGGCCATCGTCCAGGCCTGGAAGGGCGACACCGACGGCAATCTCGTCTACCGCAAGACCGCGCGGAACTTCAACCCGATGATGGCGACGGCGGCGAAGATCACGGTCGCCGAGGTCGAGCATCTGGTGCCGAGCGGGCGCAGATCGATCCCGACCACATCCATACGCCCGGCATCTTCGTCAAGCGCATCGTCCAGGTCAGCGACCGCGCAACAAGCGCATCGAGTTCCGCACCACGCGCAAGCGCGACACCGCCGCCGCAACCGGAGAGGAAGTCTGATGGCCTGGACCCGCGAACAGATGGCGGCGCGCGCCGCCAAGGAATTGCGCGACGGCTATTACGTCAATCTCGGCATCGGCATTCCGACGCTGGTGGCGAACTACATCCCCGACGGCATCGACGTGACGCTGCAGAGCGAGAACGGCATGCTCGGCATGGGGCCGTTTCCCTTCGAGGGCGAGGAAGACCCCGATCTCATCAACGCCGGCAAGCAGACGGTGACGGCGAATTGCCGACGACCAGCTATTTCTCCTCGGCCGACAGCTTCGCGCATGATCCGCGGCGGCCACATCGACCTGTCGATCCTCGGCGCGATGCAGGTGGCGCAGAACGGCGATCTCGCCAACTGGATGATCCCCGGCAAGATGGTCAAGGGCATGGGCGGCGCGATGGACCTGGTCGCGGGCGTCAAGCGCGTCGTGGTGGTGATGGAGCATACCGCCAAGGACGGGCCCGAAGCTGCTGAAGCCTGCAACCTGCCGCTGACCGGCGAGCCGCGTGCGTCGACATGGTGATCACCGATCTCGCGTGTCTTCACCATCGACAAGCACGGCAAGGACGGCATGGCGCTGATCGAACTCGCCGACGGCGTCACGCTCGACGAGGTCAAGGCGAAGACCGAAGCCGATTTCCGGGTGGCGCTGAAGAACGCGTGATGAGCTTCTCCCTCGCCCCGCTCATTGCGGGGAGACGGGTGGGGTGAGGGGCTGTGTCAGCGAATTCGCGAAGCAATCCGTAGATGCTGCGCGAGATTGGATTGCCTCACCGCTAAATTCGCTATGCGCGAAGTTTCAGACCTCTGCCGCAAGCGGGGACGGGGTCAGGTCGGACTTCGCTGCAACGACGGAACCCCTCACGCCTTCGCGATGGCGACGTCCTCCAGCCCCCGGTTGCGCGGCTCGACGCCCCAGGCCCACACCACCACGATCTGAACCACCACGAGGCCGATCATCAGCCAGATCACGCCCGGCAGCTGGTAGGACGCGATCAGGGCGCCGATGATGAAGGGCGATACCACGGTGGCGCCGCGTCCGAAGGTGTTGCAGATGCCGTTGGCGCGCAGGCGGATTTCGGTCGGGAACAGCTCCGGGGTGTAGACGCCATAGAGGATCGCGGTCTGCACATAGATCGCGACCACCAGGATGAAGCCGACCGAAAGCACGATCGCCGGATCGGCCGTCGCATCGAAGCGGGCGTAGATATAGCCGGCAACGATGGTGACGACCGATGCGCCGATGATGCTCCAGCGCCGTCCAATGGCGTCGGACAAGATAGGCGCCGAGCACGCAGCCGACCAGCGATCCGGCCGACAGCACCAGCGTATAGGCCAGCGAATTGGTGATGGTCAGTCCCTGGCGCAGGAAGAACTGCGGCAGGAAGATCACGAAGCCGAAGATCAGCGTGTTGATCGTGATCAGCACCCAGGAGCCGACGATCATGCGTTGCAACAGCGGCGGCTTGATCAGGTCGATCGCGGCGACCTGCGCAACCGGCGCCGGCACCACCACCGGCGGCAACGGCTTGCCGCCGGAGGATTCGGTTTCGATCGCCTGCATCAGGGCTTCGGCTTCCTCGGTGCGGCCCTGCGATTCGAGCCAGCGCGGCGATTCCGGCAGGTTCTTGCGCAGGTACCAGACGATCAGCGAGCCGATGCCGGCGATCACGAACATCGGCCGCCATCCGAAGTTCGGGATGATCGAGATAGCCGAGCAGGGCGGTCACCGGAAAGCCGGCCACCACCACGAACGCCATCATCGACAGCCAGCGCCCGCGCGTTTTCGGCGGCACGAATTCGGTCATGCGTCGAATAGCCGACCACGATTTCGGCGCCGAGGCCGAGGCCCTGCACGAAGCGGCAGGCGATCAGCTGGTTCATGTCCTGCGTGAACGCCGCCGCCAGCGACGCCAGCCCGAAAAGCAGCAGATTGATCTGGTAGGTGAACCGACGGCCGTATTTGTCGCCGACAAATCCGGTGATCAGCGCGCCCAGCGTCATGCCGACGAAGGTCAGCGAAATGAATTGCAGGTTTTGCGGAACGGTCGAGAACTTGCTCTGCACCGCCGACGCCAGCACGCCGCCGGCGACGTAGAGATCGTAGCCGTCGAAAAACATGCCGGCGCCGACCAGCCAGAAGATCCGGTAGTGAAACGATGAGATCGGCAGCCGGTCGAGACGTGCGCCGGCGTTTACTGCGATAGCCATTTGAAGTTTTCCCCCTTTTGATATTCGAATGCGGCGCCGGTCTTCTTTCGGACGCGGTGTCGCCGCCGTTGTTTGTTCAGTTCAACCGCCGCTGGGTCGCCGTGTCGCGGTACCAGTCGAACGGCTGGTCATGGGTCGCGACCATCACGCTCTTGGTGTTGAAGTGGTCGTCGAAACTCTCGGTGCCGAATTCGCGTCCCACCCCGGAATCGTCGACGCCGCCCCACGGCGAGGCCGGGTCGAGGCGGTGATGGTCGTTGACCCAGACGATGCCGGCCTTGACGCGGGCCGCGACGCGATGGGCGCGGGCGACGTCGCGGGTGCGGATCGCGGCGGCCAGCCCGAACGGCGAATCATTGGCGAGCCGCAGCGCGTCCGCCTCGTCCTTGAACGGCGTCACCGAGGTGAAGGGCCCGAACACTTCCTCCTGGAAGATCCGCATGTCGGATTTGACGTCGGCAAACACCGTCGGCTGCACGAAGTAGCCGTTGTCATGGCCGGGCACCGCGGCGGGGCCGCCGCCGGCCACCAGCCGCGCGCCGTCGTCGCGGCCGAACTGGCAATAGGACAGCACGCGGTCGCGCTGCCGCGCCGAGATCACCGGCCCGAGCTGGGTTTGCGGATCGAAGGGATCGCCGATGCGGATGCTTTTGGTCTTCGCCGTCAGCTTCTCGACGAATTCGTCATAGACCGAGGCCTGCACGATATGGCGCGAGGCGCAGACGCAGGTCTGGCCGGCGCCGATGAAGGCGCCGAACGCCGCGTAGTTGACGGCCTGGTCGACGTCGAAATCGTCGAACACCATCACCGGCGTCTTGCCGCCAAGCTCCATGGTCTGATGCGCGAACACCTTCGCCGCGGCACTTCCCGCGATGCGGCCGGCTTCGGTGCCGCCGGTCAAAACCAGCTTGTTGATGTCGCCATGCTCGGCAAGCAATTTGCCGGTGGTCTGGCCGAGGCCGAGCACGATGTTGAACACGCCGGGCGGCAGGCCCGCCTCGGTGAAGATCTGCGCCAGTTTCAGCGTCGTCAGCGGCGTGTATTCCGACGGTTTGACGACCGTGACGCAGCCGCTTGCCAGCACCGCCGCCAGCGACTTGCACAGGATCATCAGGGGATGATTGAACGGCGTGCAGTTGGCGACGATGCCGATCGGCGTGCGCAGCGTGTAGTTCAGGTAGGAGCCCTCGACCGGGATCACCGCGTCGCGCCGCGCCAGCGCCAGCCCGGCGAAGTAGCGGAAGAAATCCGGCAGCCGCGACAGCTGCGCGCGGGTCTCGTTGAGCGGCCGGCCGTTGTTCAGCGTCTCCAGCCGGTACAGTGGCTCCAGATTGGCCTCGAACGCGTCGGCCAGCCGGTTGACCAGCCGGGCGCGGGCGCGAATGTCCATGCCGCCCCAGGCGCGGCCCTCGAAGGCGGCGCGCGCGCTTTTCATCGCGCGGTCGACGTCCTGCGCGGTCGAGTTCGGAATCCGCGCGATCACCTCGCCGGTGGCGGGATTGCGGACGTCCAGCATCTCGCCGCTGCCGGCCTCGATCTCTCGCCCGTCGATGAAGTTGCCGTGGATTTCGACTTCGGCGGCGGCGGGTTTTGCGGAAATATTCATGCGTCTCTTCCTTCGATGACAACTGCGTTGCGCTTGAGCGCCGGCAGCACGCGCTTTTCGGTCTGGCCGATATGGGCCTTGATGATCCGCGCGGCGCTCCTGCGCATCGCGGCGCTGCATCGCCTCGATCAGGCTGACATGCTCGGCCACCAACTGGGTCGGATCGTGGTCCCTGACATTGGCGACGCTGACCCGCACCAGCCGATCGGCCTGGCCGATCAGGTCGCACAGCGCCTGCGCCATGCGGCGGTTGCCGGAGGCATGCGCCAGCGCGCCGTGAAAGGCGCGGTTGTAGGCGATGAATTCCTCGTGGTCGCCGGCGAAGCGCCTGTATTCGTCGAGCGCCGCAAGCACGCTGTCGGTGGCGTTCTCGATCGCCTCGGCGACGCAGGCCGGCTCCAGCGCGAAGCGGAAGCGCAGGAGGTCGCGCGCATCCGACAGCGAGATCGGATTGACCCGGTAGCCCTGCCGCGGCTGCACCGTGACGAGGTGCTCGCGCTCCAGCCGCAGCAGGGCCTCGCGCACCGGCTGGCGGCTGACGGCATAGCGCTCCGCGAGCTCCTGCTCGCGCATATCATCGCCGGGGGCGAGCCGGCATGTCAGAATATCAGCGCGCAGGCTTTCATAGACATTATCGCGCAAAAGCATCGGAATTTCCCTGAAATCCATCCACAGTCTTGCAGTCGTGAAATATCACGTCAAGCGACAAAGGCTTGAAAAGACCGAATTTTGATTTATCAATCGGTCCGCGGCACCGGACCCCGGCCTCGAGGGGGTCGCCCCAGCTCAGCTTGAAAGAAAGAGACCGGCATGGACCGACTTTTCGCCAATGGCACGGTCAACGCGGCGCAATCCGGCCAGGAATCTGGGCCAAGCATCGGGCCAAGCGCCGGCGCTGTGGCTGTTCCACTCGCTGCTGTCGGACCGGGCGAGTTTCGACGCCATTGTTCCGCAGCTCGCGCGATCGCATCGGGTGATCGTCCCGGAATTGCCCGGCTTCGGCGGATCCAAAGCGGTCGGTGGCGGTCTCGCCGCCGTCGCCGACCGGATGGCCGAGGCGGTGAAGGAGGCGGCCGCCGGCGCCGAGACCATCGTGCTCGGCAACGGCTATGGCGGGTTCGTGGCGCTGCAAATGGCGATCCGCCATCCCGCCATCGCAACCAGGCTCATTCTCGCCGATTGCGGGGCGGCGTTTTCGCAAACCGGGCGCGAAGCCTTCCGCAACATGGCGGCGGCGTCCAAAGCCAAGGGGCTGGCGGCGATCACCGACGTCGCGATGCGCCGGCTGTTTGCGCCGGAGTTTCAGGCGCAGCATCCCGATCTGATGCAGGATCGCCGCGAGGCATTCCTGAAGACCGATCCGGAAGTGCTTCAGGCCGCCTGCGCGCAGCTGGCCGAACTCGATCTTCGGGGCGAGCTTGCGCGGGTCAAGGTGCCGGTGCTGGTGCTGGTCGGCGAACATGACGAGGCGACGCCGCCGCCGATGTCCCGTGAATTGGCCGCCGGCCTGCCGAACGCGCGCCTGAAGATTCTTGCAGGCTGCGCGCACGTCCCGCAATTGCAATCGCCCGAGATGTTTCTGGACGCGATCGGCGATTTCCTGCCGGCGTCGCACTCCGGCGATCTGATCGCTCGAGTCCGGCAGCGGGCAGGCGCGACCGAGCCGCCTACAGCGATTTGATCGCCAGCCAGACGGCCGCCCACACCACCAGCGACAGCAGCGCGACGATGACGACGAAGACCGCCAGAATTCGCATCAGGCGGCCGGCATTGGCGGTGAGCGACGATCTGTCTGGACCGCCGTGGAAGTCGTCGTGTCGGGGGATAGTGGCCGCGGATCTCGAAAAGCCGGAAAATAGCGTCCAGGACGAACAGGCTCATGGCCACGGCTCCCGATTAGTCGCTCGATGTGCTCAGCATTGCCCGAAAATGCGCGCCGCTCATTGAGCGAGCGCAAAGTCGCTCTCCCCTTCCTGGGCTATTAAACTTGGAACCGGCGGCGGACGAAGCCTGCCATCGACGCGATTTATTCAATCGGAAGACGAATACGAAATGAGGCCAGATCTTGCCGCCTGCTACGGACAGGAGCGTTTACCGAGATATACGAGCTATCCGACCGCCCCGCATTTCTCGGCCGCCATCGGCCCGGAGACCTACGCCGAATGGCTGAAGGCGATCCCGCGGGACGCCAGCGCTTCGCTCTATCTGCATGTCCCGTTCTGCCGGTCGATGTGCTGGTATTGCGGCTGTCACACCTCGGTGGTTCGCCGCGACGAGCCCATTGCGGTCTATGTCGCGGCGCTGCGCTGCGAACTCGATCTGGTAGTCGCGGCAGATCGAACGCCGCATGCAGGTCGATCATATCCACTTTGGCGGCGGCACGCCGACGATCATGGCGCCTGAACTGTTCGTGGATCTGATCGGGGCGATCCGGCAGGCCTTCTTTGTGCTTCCCGTCGGCCGAGATCGCCGTCGAGATCGATCCGCGCACGCTCACGCGGCCCGATGATCGACGCGCTTGGGCGTTGCCGGCGTCAACCGGGCAAGCCTTGGCGTGCAGAGCTTCGATCCCGTGGTCCAGCGCGCCATCAATCGGGTGCAGAGCTTCGAGGAGACCGCCGATGCGTCGGCAGGCCTGCGGCGAGCCGGCATCACCGGCGTCAACTTCGATCTGATCTACGGACTGCCCTATCAGACGGTCGCCTCCTGTCTCGATACCGTCAGGCGATGCGTCGAGCTTCGTCCGGATCGCTTTTCCGTTTTTGGCTACGCCCACGTCCCGACCTTCAAGAAGCATCAGCGCAAGATCGAGGAAGCCTGGCTGCCCGACAGTCTGCAGCGGCTCGACCAGTCCTATGCGATCGCCAACGCGCTGAAGGAGGCCGGATACGTGCAGATCGGGCTCGATCACTTCGCGCTGCCCGGCGACGCAATGGCGGTGGCGCCAGCGGGAGGGCCGGCTTCGCAGGAATTTCCAGGGCTACACCACCGATGCCAGCAACGTCCTGCTGGGCTTCGGCGCCAGCGCCATCGGGCATTTGCCGCAGGGCTATGTGCAGAACGAAGTCGCCACCCGCGCCTATTGCGAAACCATCGCCGGCGGCAAGCTGGCGACGGTCAAGGGCTATGCCTTGACCGACGACGACCGGCTGCGCGCCGAGATCATCGAGCGCATCATGTGCGACTTCGGCGTCGACCTCGATCCGATCTGCGCGCGGCACGGGCAGGTTGCGGAACAAATGCTGGGATCGTCGGCCCGCCTAAGGATCTGATTTCCTCCGGCGTCGTCGAACTCGACGGCGCCTCGCTGGCCGTGAGGGACGATTCACGCTTTCTGGTCCGCAGCGTCGCGGCCGCCTTCGACGCGCATCTCGACGGATCGAAGCAGCTGCATAGCCGCGCGGTCTAGCCGCGCGCCCATAAACCGGGGCTGTGGCGCGGCCGGGCCGATTTCCGCGATGCCCGGAAATTCGGATAAAAAAATGGACATGGGCCACTGGCCGCGGTGTTGTGTGTTGAGCCATCTCAATGATTTTTAACCGCATGCCCGGAATACGATTAAAATCTTCAATTCTGATCCCGCGAATGAAGGAACGCATGATGAAACTCAGAATTCTCGGCGCTGTCGTCGCTCTTGCCCTGGCAGCAGGGCCCGCAATGGCCAGGCACGCAAGCTCCGGCCCGGGCCGCCAGGCCCAGAGCATCTATTGTGCGACCAGGGAAGCGGGAAATCCCTACAGCAAATATTGCGATTATCCGGCCTGGTCCGAATGGCGATTCAGAGGCGGCTGGGACAGCCGGCTCGACGATGCCTGCTGGCGTAACCCTCGTTATGTGCCACCCGGATGCTTCCGGCGTCACTGAGAGGCGACGTCGGCTACGCCGTCCTCCAAACGGAAGAGGCCGCCAACTGATGGGGTGGATGGCCCCCTGACGGCATCGATGTGCCAAGATGGTGGTCGTTAGAGATCACCAGCAAAGGGAGCCATCCATGGGCAATATTACGACAATTGGTCTTGATCTGGCAAAGAGTGTTTTCCAGGTTCATGCGGTCGACGAGATGGGCAGCGTAGTTATGCGCAAGCAGCTGCGACGCAGCCAGGTCCTCGCGTTCTTTGCCGAGATTCCGCCGTGCCTCATCGGCCTCGAAGCCTGCGCGACGGCGCACCATTGGGCTCGTGAGTTGATTGCGCTTGGCCATGAAGCGCGCCTGATGCCGCCCAACTATGTGAAAGCCTATGTTAAACGCAACAAGCACGACGTGGCCGATGCCGAGGCGATCTGCGAGGCGGTTCGGCGTCCATCGATGCGCTTCGTACCGGTAAAAACGGTGGAGCAACAGTCGGCACTGATGATGCATCGGGCTCGGGATTTGCTGATCCGCCAGCGGACTATGCTCGTCAATGCCTTGCGTGGGCACTTAGCCGAGTTCGGTCTAATCGAGGCTCAGGGCCTGCACAAAGTGGCAAGACTGATTACGATTGTGATGGACGAAAAGGATGGGCGCATACCGGATATTGCCCGTCAGGTGCTGAAGGTAATCGTTAGCCACATCGAACATATCCAGACACAGATCGCTGATCTTGAGAGGCAAGTTCTCGCATGGCACAAGAACAACCCGGTCAGCCAGCGCCTGGCTACCATTCCGGGGATCGGGCCGATCATCGCCACGGCGATCGCAGCTACGGTTGCAGATCCGAATATATTCCGTAGCGGCAGAGAGTTTGCCGCCTGGCTAGGGCTCGTGCCGAAACAAAACTCCACCGGGGGCAAAGCGCGGCTTGGGGGAATTAGCAAGCGAGGAGACGGTTATCTCCGTCGTCTGCTCGTCAACAGCGCACACACGGTGCTGCTTTGTTCGAAGCAAGCCAAGACCGACCCATGGCTAACGTCTTTGCTCAGCCGAAAACCCCGGCTTGTCGCGGCAGTCGCCTTGGCGAACAAGACGGCACGCGTGGCGTGGGCCATCATGAGCAGACAGGACACCTACCGACACGCAGCAGTGGCCGCATGAATTGCTAAGCCGCGGCGTGCCGTAAGTTTGCGAGAGTGAAAACACGTGATGGCAAGTCGGTCACCCGACGGATCGAGAGAAACCTGACCGCCTCAGCGGGATTCCGATCCCGACCAACTGATAAGGCCTCGACTCGCGGAATCCATCAAGGCCAGCGGTCATGTAATACCGCACTGAAAGGCCGGACACATGACTGCAAGCGACCACTGTTCATCACGCGAAAAAACTCTTGCAAATCGGGGGCCATCCACACATGAGGCGGCCTCGGGACATCGGTAATTACGGGCGTTTCGATTTATCGTCATTCCGGGTTGGCTGTGGTGGAATTTCTCTGGCTTCTTCTTCGGCCAATAGTTTGCGGATGATATTTCGCTTCTCCTCGTCCGTCTCTTCCTCGAGAAGCTTCCGATAGCGGCGGATATTCTCATTGTGAATGAAACGTTCCATCGCACACCCACTTGGCCGATCCAGATGACTTAAGGATACGCCGGCCTTCGACCGGTTCAACCAGATTGTCGCGCCGGGCACTCGAAGTCAGGACACTGGGAGCCAAATACAGACGGCACCCCCGCTCCGGGAACCGCCGCAAAGCTTGCGCCGGGACAAAGAGCCGTGTGGGACAGTCGCGTTACCGTTCATGCCGGAACGGAGGCGCGCATGCCCATTCGATCTGACGATCTGGTCGACGACGTCATGAGCAAATCACCGCGGACGATCAGGGTTTTTCTTCAATTCAAGATGCGCTGCGTCGGCTGTCCGATCGCCTGCTTCCACACCGTGGACGATGCCTGCCGCGAGCATGGCGTCGACCGCGCCGCTTTTCTGGCGGCGCTGCGCGCCTGCGCATGATCCGCGGGTTTTCGTGACGGACGCGCGCACTGGAACATGCGACGGCGTTACGCGGCGTTTTTGCGCGCGATGGGCGCAGCCGGTGCGGCGATCTCGACGTTCGGACCGACCGTGAAGGTGTTGCGGCCGAGCGCCTTGGACTCGTAGAGCGCCGCATCGGCCGCCTCGACCAGCCACGCCGGCGTCGCGGTCGAACGCCCCGGACGCCAGGACGCCACTCCGGCGCTCAGCGTCACGACGCCGAGCGGGCCGGCCTCGTGACGGATGGCGAGCGTGCGGATGGCGGCCTGCATGTCGCCGACGATCTGGACGGCGCCGGCAGTGTCCGTTTCCGGGAGCAGGATCGCAAATTCCTCGCCGCCATAGCGCGCGGCCATGTCGCCCGGCCGGCGCAACACGCCCCGCAGCGCGGCGCTGATGGCGCGCAGGCAAGCGTCGCCCGCCGGATGACCATATCGGTCGTTGAAGGTCTTGAAGAGGTCGATATCCACCATGATCAGCGACAGCGGCTGTCCGTTGCGCGCCGCGCGCCGGAATTCGCGCTCGATCGTCTCGTTGAAGCAGCGGCGATTGGCCAGCCCCGTCAGTTCGTCGCACAGGGCCTGCAGCCGCGTGGCCCGATTGGCCTGATCGACCCGATAGCCCAGCACGCCGATGACCATCAGGATGCTCAGCACGATTGCGCCATGCACGCGCAGCTGGCCGTACCATTCGCTCAACACCGCCGAGCTGTTCTCGGCGACCATGGCGGTCATCGGATAATGCGGCAGATGGCTGGACGCCCCGACCCGGTAGCGGCTGTCCTCGGGCGACAGATATTCGAGCGCGCCGGCGGGCGCTGCGGCCAGCGCCGCGAGTTCGCCGTCGCCGAAGGAATCGGGACTGCTGGCGAGCAGCATGCCGTTGTCCGCGACCAGGCTGATGAACCCGCCGGACTTGAGCTGGACCGTTTCGAACAGCTTGCGGAAGAACTCCATCGACACGCTGGTCACCACGACCCCGGCAAAGCTGCCATCGCTGGCATTGATCCGGCGCGACAACGTGATGTTGACCGATCCGTCGATCTTGCTCTTGACCGGCTGCCCGATGAAGACGTCGCTGGTGTCATGGCTGCTGAGAAAGCGGAAATAGTCGCGTTCGCGGTAATTCAGGCCGACCGGATGCAGAAACAGCGATTTGACGATGGCGTTGCCGTCCTTGTCGGTCAGGCCCATTTCGTGGATCGCCGGCAGCGCCGAGGCGAGCGACGTCATCAGCCCGTAGAGGCGTTGCAGGGTCTCGGGGTTCACGCCCTCGACCTCGACCCGCTGCACCAGAGTGGCGACGACGGTATCGGCCGTCTTGAGCGTGGTCTCGATCTGCTGGGACAGCAATTCGGCCAGACTCGCCGTCACGATATTGGCGCTGCGCAGGCTGGCTTCGCGCACATGCCAGATTTGCCAGGCCTCGATACCGACCAGGGCCGCGGACAGGCAGAGGGCGAAGGCGATGGTCCAGCTCAGCCAGGACGAACGCAGCAAGGCCGGTATGGTTTTGGGCGAACCGGGCGCGTTGGCGGTGTCGAATTGTCATGATGCGCCGACGCTAGCGCCAATAAACCCAAGGCATAACTAACGGGGCCGGATAAAATTCTGTATTGCTAACAACCTCGATCCGTATTGCCCTTCATTTTAACGTTCGCGACCCATTGCCCGCCGTTGAAGGCCGGCGATGTCCGTTCGGACCCCAAGCGGAGGTGAATTCGCAGCATTGGCGGCCTCGCCGCCGTCACGGCCGGGTCGGCGGTTCGCTTTCGCCGGCAGCTTCTTCGGCCAGCACGACCAGCTTGTGAGGCTCGCGCAGCACGATGCGCTGCCGGCCGCCCTCGACCAGCCCGCGGCTCTCCCAGCTGCTCAGGATCCGGCTGACGGTATGCAGCGTGGTGCCGGTCATTTGCGCGATGTCCTGCCGGCTGATCGGAAAGTCGATCTCGACGCCGCGTTCGACCTTGTGTCCGGACTGCTTGGCGAGCCGAAGCAGCGCGTTGGCGACGCGTTGTTCGACCTGTTGCGTCGACATCTCGACGACGCGGGTATGGGTTTCCTGCAGCCGGCTGCCGACGGTCTGCAATGTGTTGGTGGCGAGCGCCGGAAAGCGCGACACCAGGCGCGGCCATGTCGCCGACGGCCATGCCAGCGCGACGCTGTCGTCGACCGCCGTGGCGGTGGCCGGATAGCGCTGCAGCCCGATCGCCATCGCGACGCCGAAGGTCTCGCCGGGCGCGACATAGCGCACCACGACCTGTTCCCCCATCGGCGTGGTCTTGCTGGCGCGGACATGGCCATGCAGCAGCACGAAGAATGAATGGGCGTCTTCGCCCTGCTCGAATACGTTGCTGTTTTTGGCAAACCGCAGCGAGCGGGCCTCGCGCAGGATCTCATCGAGTTCCTCGGTGCCCAAACCTGCAAACAGCGGCAGGTCGGCAACCAGCGAATGATCGACCGTGGCCATGTTCCCCCGTTCCGCGAATTTCAATCGAATCTAGACTTCGATTGTGGTTCCCGATCAAGCGGAAGTTTGCGCTGGCGCAACAACGGCACTCGGAATTTCCCTAAATAGAGTGTGCTGGCCGGCTTTGCGACGCGTGCGCCGCCCGGACCGCACCAAGGTGGAACCATGATCGGGCAACGGCCGTGACCGCAACTCCGCAGAGGCGAACCTATGACGGGCTTCCGCTGTTCTCCTACGGCTTCCGGCCGTTCTTCCTGCTGGGATCGATCTATGCGGGCCTGGCGATTCTGGTCTGGCTGCCGGTGTTCCTTGGCGAGATCACGCTGACCTCGGCCTTTGCGCCGCGCGACTGGCACGTCCACGAGATGCTGTTCGGCTATCTGCCGGCGGTGATTACCGGGTTCCTGTTCACGGCGATCCCGAACTGGACCGGACGGTTGCCGATCCAGGGCAAGCCGCTGATGGTCCTGGTCGCGGTCTGGCTGGCGGGCCGCGTCTGCGTGACGTTCTCGGCGCACACCGGCTGGCTGGTCGCGATGCTGGTGGATACCGGCTTTCTGTTGCTGGTCGCGGCGGCGGCTGCCCGCGAAATCCTCGCCGGCCGCAACTGGCGAAATCTCAATGTGGTGATGGTGCTGCTGCTGCTGCTCGCGAGCAATGTCGCCTTTCACCTCGAGGCGCATTTTCACGGCGCGGCCGACATCGCCATCCGCTTCGGCATCGCGGTGGTGGTATTGCTGATCGCGCTGATCGGCGGGCGGATCGTTCCGAGCTTCACCCGCAACTGGCTGGTGCGCGAAAATCCCGGCCGCCTGCCGGTGCCGTTCGGCCGCTTCGACATCATCGTCATTGCCGTCGGCGCGCTGGCGTCATTGTGCTGGGTCGTCAGCCCGATCGGCGATCTTACCGGCAGCGCCCTGGCGATTGGCCGGATTGCTGCATCTGGTGCGGCTCGGACGCTGGGCCGGAGACCGGACCTCGGTCGCGAGCGGCTGCTGCTCATCCTGCACGTCGGCTATGCCTTCATACCCCTTGGATTCCTGCTCAATGCCGCGTCGGCTTTCGCGCTGGTTCCGGTCGGCGCCGGCATTCACGCCTGGATGGTGGGGGCTGCGGGCATCATGACGCTCGCGGTCATGAGCCGCGCGACGCTTGGACACACCGGCCAGCCGCTCACCGCTTCGCTCGCCACCCAGGCGATCTACGCCGCGGTCGTCGTCGCGGCGGTGTCGCGCATCTGCGCGGCGATCGCTCCCGCCCACAGCGACCCGTTGCTGCACCTTGCCGCATTTGCCTGGGCGGCCGCCTTCTTCGGATTCGCCGCTCGCCTACGGGCCGCTGCTGATTGGCGGCGACCGGCGCGCGCGGTCGGCGCGGAAGGCGGCGGCGCAAGGCTGAAGACGGCGAATTATTCCCTGTTGTCTGGTATGAAGGGGCGGCCATCCTTTGGATAGCACAACGGGCGAACGAGCCGATCATGACTGGCGTCAGCACAAGAGCCCACTGGGAGAACGTCTACACCTCCAAGGGCGAAACGAGAAGTCAGCTGGTTCCAGGAAGATCCCGCGCCGTCGCTTGAACTGATCGCGCTCGCGGGTCTTTCCGAAGGCGCGTCCATCATCGATATCGGAGGCGGCGCGTCGCGGCTGGTCGATATCCTTGTCGCGCGGAATATCGGGCCGATCACGGTTCTGGATCTGTCCGCCGCCGCGCTTGAGGCGGCCAGGACGCGTCTTGGCGCCAAGGCAGCCGGCGTCAAATGGGTGACGGCCGATATCACCACCTGGGAGCCGACCCAGACTTACGATCTGTGGCACGACCGTGCCGCGTTTCATTTCCTGACCGACCCGGCCGATCGATCCGCTTACGTCGAGCGGCTGAAAAAGGCCGTCAAGCGCGGCGGCCATGTCGTGATCGGCACCTTTGCCCTGGACGGACCGGAGAAGTGCAGCGGATTGCCGATCGTCCGCTACGACGCAGCCTCTCTGTCGAAAGTGCTCGGGGCCGATTTCAAGCTGATCGACGCGCGCCGGCATGACCACGCCACGCCGTGGGGCGCGGTGCAGCGATTTCAGTTCAGCACGTTTCGGCGGAACTGAATTACGCCGCGAGTTGATCGATCGCCGTCGAGGCGCGGCTCACGCCTTCGCCATCGCCTGCGAAAACACCACTTCGATCAGCGTGCCGGAGCGCGCGCCCGTCCTGATATGGAATTGCGCGCGGTTGGCTTCGACCAGCGCCTTGGTCAGCGAAAGGCTGACGCCGGAGCCGTCCGCCGCCTGATCCGAGGGGGCCTGCGTCCGGAACGGCTCCAGCGCGGCGGCGACTTCGTTGTCGTTGAGTCCGTGGCCGGTATCGCGGACCCTCAGCACCACCTCGCCGAAATCCGTCAGCGCGGTGGAGACGATGACCTGGCCGCCGGCATTGGCCAGATGCATCGAATTGCCGATCAGGTTCAGCGTGATCTGCCGCAACGCGCGGGCGTCGGCGACCACCGGCGGCAACATATGCGCCAGCGAGGTGCGGATGATGATGCGTTCGCGATTGGCCTGCGGCTGCATCACCGCGACGCAACTCTCGACGATGTCGTTGAGGTTCTGGTTGGCGAAGGCGAGATCGAGCTTGCCGGTCTCGATCCGGCTGAGATCGGTGAGGTCGTTGATGATGGCGATCACGCGCTCGCCGGAGGCGCGAATGTCCTTCATGTATTCGACGTAACGCTCGTTGCCGAGTGCGCCGAACCGCTCGCCGATCATCACTTCGGCAAATCCGATGATGGCGTTGAGCGGGGTGCGGACCTCATGGCTGATCCGCGCCAGCAGGTCGGCCCTGGCGTTCGCCGAGCGATCGGCCAGCCGCCGCGCCTCGCGCAGTTCGCTTTCGCTGTTCTTGGTCTGCGAGAGATCGCGGAACACGGCGAAGAAATTCGGACCGTCGGCCCGGGTCCGCCCCATGGTCATCGACAGCGGGATCAGGCCGCCGCCGCGGACGCGGCCCAGCACTTCGCGGCCGTGATCGAGCAGGCTGGCGACGCCGGTGCCCTTGATGGCGCCGAGATACTCCCTGACGGCGGGCTGGCTCTCCGGCGCGAACAGCTCGGCGAGATTGCGCTGCACCAGTTCCGCGCCGTCATGGCCGAACAGCGCTTCGGCGCTGCGGTTGCACGAATTGATGTGGCCCTCGGCGTCGAACATCACGATGCCTTCGGCCGTGGTGTCGAGGATGGCGCCGAGTTCCTCGGCATCGGCGTGGCCGACGGCGGATGGCGCCGGCGCGGGCGCGGCAGGGCCGATCGCGGCGGCGACGCTTGCGCTTTCCAGGCCTGCGCCAGCCGTGCCGGCGCCGGAGAAAATCAGGGCCAGCGCGGAGTCGTCGTCCCAGCCGATGGTGTAGAGGCGCGCCTCGATCGCCGACGCGGCAGCGTGTTCGCTCGGGGCTTGCGGCGCGGAAATCGTCACCGGCGTGCCGGTGTCCGACGTACTGCTGGCGCTGGAGACGCCGGGCTCGACATAGAGCGCGTCGATACCG
This sequence comes from uncultured delta proteobacterium, assembly GCA_963785985.1. Classification (GTDB taxonomy): domain Bacteria; phylum Myxococcota_A; class UBA9160; order UBA9160; family SMWR01; genus DATBRV01. Next base: position 1,062,066 of record CAWAXD010000012.1, read on the forward strand.
CCGGCCTGCTCCAGGTGATGAAGGCTCGGATAGCCGATGCGCTGAAGGAACACCGGATTGGCATAGAGCAGCCGGTCGAGCCGGTAGATCAGGACGCCCACGGGCAGCAGATCGAGCAGCATCCTGTCGCGCCGGGTCTCGCCGCGCGCCGGCGGCTCGGGACGCGTCAGCCAGCCGGGTTGTTCGGCGATCTGCCCGGGAGTTTCGGTTGCGGCCGGCGGTTCGGCGACCGGCTCCGGCGCGGCGGCTGTGTCGGCCGCGGCGGGCGCGCCGTTCTCGTTCTCGAGCCGTGCCGACAATTGCCGCGCGAGCTCGTTGAAGGCGCTGTTTTCCACCGGCGTCAGGACCGGCGCTCTCGGTTCGCTGATCGGCCGGAACGGAACGACGTTCTTCAGCCGTCTTCGGCTTTCCGGTTCGACGTTTCCACAGGTGTTTCCAAATCGGTTTGTGTTGAAGTCTCGGGACCGGCCGGCGCCGACGATTCAACCGCGGCGGCGGATGCAACGACGTCGGACACCGCAGGCGGCTCCGCGGCAGGCGACGAAGGCTCGGCAAGGTCGGCGGCAGCGGCGGGCTGCGAGACGGCATCCGGCGGCGTCGCCGCGTCGTTGAAGCATTCCTGATTAAGCTTGTGAAGGTTTCGTGTCGGCGCAACGCGTCGAGCCGCGCCAGGCCGTCGAGATCGCGGCAGACGCCGAAACCCCGATAGCCGGCAAAATTCCGCGCGCGGTCATAGATCGGCAATCCGGCCAATTCCACCGGCAGGTGGCTGCCGCCGTCGACCGGCCAGTTCAGCACGATGCCGCTCCAGGTGTGGCGCGTCGCGATCGCCTTGACGACGCGGCCCTCCGGATCGAGCCCGAAGGTCTCGGCGATTTCGCTCCATAGCCGGCCGAAGCCGGCGGCGGTGCGCGTGCCGATCAGGCGGGTGAATTCGTCGGAGCCGAGCGCGAAGCGGCCATCGGCATCCATCTGCCACATGAAGCGCAGCGGATGCCGGCGTGGGTGCGGCGACGGCTCGTCGAACCACGGCGGCGCCTTGACCGGCGTGCGGTGCGACGGAGGGTGGGACGGGCGCCTCGTTCGCGGCCGGCGGCTCCGCCGCGGCGCGGGCGCGGCTCATCGGCCACGGATTCGACAAGTACGGCGGTTCGTCGTGATGATCTTCGCTCGCCGCGGGCGCGATGTCCGCCGGCGCTTCGCCGTGCCAGGCTTCGCCGGCAGGCATCTCGGGCGGTCGCGGCGGTGGCTGGTCCGGTTCGGACGAGGGTTCGGAGGCGATGGGTTCGACCGCGGGCTCATCGGGCGTTTCGGCGAATTCGTCGATCAACGCGAACTCGGCCGGAGCTTCGCCCGACATCGCCGGCCGTTCATAGTCGGGGATCGGCAGATCGGCGGGCGGAGCGACCGGCGGCTGTGCCGGTGCGCTGCCGCATCGGCCGGCGAAGCCGGCGCGGTATGGCGCAGGTGCGCGGCCTGGGTCGCGCCCGGCGCGATCAGCGCAACCAGCCCGACATCCGCGCCGCTGCCGACGCGCTGCAGCACCATGTGGCCGATGCCAACCGGCGTTTCGGAGCGGCCCTGCTTCAGCGCGTCGCTGCGCGCGTCGTCGAGGCCGGCTTCGGAAAGGTTGCGAAAGCCGAGCAGGGATCGCGCCGCGTCGCTGGCGCCGACGAACATGCCGTCGCTGGCGAAGGCGGCGATCGGCGTGTCGATGCCTTCGACCAGGCGTTGCAGCCGCTCGACCAGCGGCATCGCGCGGCCGACCGGCTCGGCGGCCACGATCAGAATGCCGTGGCTGCCGTCGGCAAAATCAAGCCGCGCGCAGCCGCAGGTGATGAGCGCTCCGAGCGCCGCGCCGAAGCCGCGCAGACGCTGCAGCCGGATCGCTCCTGTCGGCGGCAGCCGGTGGGCGAGTTGCGCCACCTGCCGGCGGTGCGGATCGGCCGGGCCGAAGGTCTTTCCGGAAAGGCTCGCGCCATTGGCCGCGCCGAACAATCTCGCGCCGACGGGATTGGCCCACAGCACCCGCGTGCCGTCCATCGACCACAGCCATGCGGGGAGGGGGCTCGTTGCATGCACCGCCAGTCGCGGATCGCCGACGCCCTGCAACTGGAATTCCGCATTGTTCATCGTGGTGATATGACCGACTGGTTTGGCTGTTGCCCGATCATGGCTCAGATATCGGCGGCCAAACGATGACAGCCTTAACGGACCGTTAGTATCGCCCGCGGGCGGCCGCAGGTCCACGGCCTGCTCGCAACAGCGACCTCCAAAGCCGCGATAACCTTAACTTGTTGGACCTTGTGCCCAGGCGCGGGCGTTGGGTGCTGCAAAGGGCCATCAAATCTCCATGAGGAGAGGCCCCGCGTCATGCCGGCGCAGCGTTTTGCCGGTAGGCTGGAGCGCGCAATGCAACAGGGAGTGGAACCATGAGCGAAGAAGGGCATGACCGTTTCGAGATTCCCAGGGACATGCGATCGATGGCCGAGGCCGGCGTCGATCAGGCCCGCAAGGCTTTCGAGAAATTCCTCGCCGGCGCGCAGGCGACCGCGGGCTCGCTCGAGGAGCGCGGCGCAACCGTTCGCGCCGGCGCCAGGGATATCGGCGCCAAGGCGATGTCCTATGCCGAAAAGAACGTGCAGGCCTCGCTCGACTACGCGCAATCGCTGCTGCACGCCAGGGATCTGACCGAAGTGATGCGGCTGCATGGCGAATATGTGCAATCGCAAATGCGGTCGCTGGCCGAGCAGGCGAGCGAAATGGGCCAGATCGTCAGCCGGGCGGCGCTGGACGCCGCCAAGCCCAAAACGGAAGGCTCCGAAAAATCCTGAGGATTCAAGAGGCTGAAGGGCTCCTGGCGCCGGCCGGCTTTCCCCGCAGGAGGATCGGGGAGGGCCAGGGCGCGAACCCGGGCCTTCGGGCTGCACCCCCAAGTGTCTGCGATTATTGCTTTGCACCTTAAATTGCATTGCGTTGCACAAAATTGACATGATAAAGGTGTTTGTCTGTCGGATGCCCCGACCAAGGGCACTCCTGCTAGGTGATCCAAGTCGACGTTCCCGGGAAGATGCCGGGCGCGCTAGGGGTCACACCTTTCACCCCGTTGCGAAGGATGCATGCCATGGCCAGTTCCACCGATCCCTTCTCCGCTTCCGTCATACCGTTCGAGGTACCCGAGCAGATGCGTGCGTTCGCCGAAAAGGGTGTTTCGCAGGCGCGCGACAGCTATGCCAAGTTCAAGGACGTCGCCGAAAGCCACAACGGCACCATCGAGGCGGTGTTTGCCAGCGCCAGCAAGGGCGCCAGCGCCTACTCCGCCAAGCTGATGGAAATCATGAAGACCAACACCTCCGCGACGCTCGATTTCGCGCAGGAGCTGGTCGCGGTCAAAACGCCTGCGGAAGCGATGGAGTTGTGGACCAATCATGCCAAGAAGCAGTTCGAGGCCTTGACCGGCTACGGCAAGGAACTCGTCGAGCTGTCGCAAAAGGTCGCGACCGAAACCGTCGAGCCGATCAAGACCAGCGCCTCGAAGCTGTTCAAGCCGGCGGCGTAATCGGGTCGATCGTTACTCCCAAAAAAAGCCCGGGCGATGCGCCTGGGCTTTTTGTTTGGGCGCTGCGCGGGTCGAGGCCAAAAAGCGCCGTCCCCGCGAACGCCGCGAATGTGAAGCGGACCGGCTGCGGCAGGCTGCTTTTTCGCCGCGACAGCCGAGGTTATGGGGCCTCCGGTTCGCAGGGATGCCGCCGGGATGGTCGTCCTCCGGCCTTGCCAAAGCGCGGCGTTGCACCTAGTTTCCGCCCCGTTCGCGACCCCTTTTCGGAGGCCGCGCCAAGGATGCAGTTGTAGCTCAGTTGGTTAGAGCGCCTGTCTGTGGAACAGGAGGTCGGTGGTTCGAGCCCACCCAACTGTACCACTCGTCTCGCCTCCCAGAAGCTTCCTGCCCTGCCCTGCCCTGGCCGACCCGGCGGAACGACTTCCGTCGGTCCACGTTGCCTGATGATCGCAGAGGTGAGGCAACCATGACCGACGAGACGCCAGGCGATGAAGGGATATCGGCGATGGTCGATATCGCGCGAATGTCCGGGCTGGATTTGAATCACAGGCAGCGCTCCGAGCTGGACCGGCTCGTCGCCGGCGGCCTGATCGAGCAGACCGCCGCGGCAGGGCAGAGCGGGTCGGCCAGATATGCGGTGACTCCCAAAGGCCAGAAGCTGCTCGACGACCGCGGGGTCGGGGTGAACGAGTTCTGATCGGCGTCGTTCGCCACATCAGGGCGTGCCCTGCTTGCCAACCCGGTTTTAGTCACCCACAATTCGCACCCTAACGCCTGGGGGATTCCATGTTCGCCTTTGTCGTCCGGTCCGGAAATTTCCAGCTCACGCTGATGTCGGCGGTGGCGCTGTCATGTTTGATGTGGCCGGCGGCGAGCCGGGCCTACACGCCCGAGGAGCAGCAAGCCTGCAGCGACGATGCATTCCGGCTGTGCGGTCCGGAGATTCCGGATGTCGACCGCGTCACGGCCTGCATGGTCCGGCAGCAAACCCAGCTCAGCCCCGGTTGCCGGGTATATTTCAGGTCCGAGCCCGAGGTCGTGCCGGTCAGGGCGGGAAGACCGCTCAGCATCAGGCCGGGCCACCTGCGCAAACCGCGTAAACCCAGGAAGTCCGGATAGCGCAGCCCCTGAACGGCGGCGTTCGCCTGCATTTGCCGGGGATCGATGCGGCCGGCCGGCAGCGCGTACAGAAATCGCGTTCAGAATCTTCATCTGCCTGCCGCGAAGGTCGTCTCTCGCCTTTCCGGACTCGTTTTGTTCGCGCCCGCCGCCCGCCATTGGCAACAAAAGCCCGATGGCGCCAATACAAGGACAGGTTGCACAGCGGCGGATTTGCCGAACCGGCCGGAAAATCGCCTTGGCGATTCCAAAAAATTTGGCGATTTCAAAAAAAGCGCCCGTTCGATTCAATTTTCGGGCATGCCGCGGCGCATGGTGTGACTCAAAAACCAACATCGCCGATAAATCGGGGCTTTGTTGCGATTGATTGTCGATTTTTCTTTCACGAATCAGCGTGCTGATTCATTTTCGGCTTCTGGGGTCAATCTGGAGGCCAAGGTATGAACGTCATTGTTTTTGCATCGCGTAAAGGCGGCTCGGGAAAAAGCACCCTTGCCGCGCATCTCGCCGCGCATGTCCATAAGGCAACGAAGCCATGTCTGCTGGTCGATGCCGACCCGCAGGGATCGCTGACGCTCTGGCACAAGCTGCGCGGCACCAACGAGCCGCCGATCAAGTCGGCCGTCAATTCCGTCAGCGGAATCGTCGCCGCCGCCAAGCGTGACGGCATCGAATGGGTGTTCATCGACACGCCGCCGAACACGTCGGCGGTGGTGGAAGACGCCATCAGGAACGCCACCATGGTGATCATTCCGGCGCGGCCGGGCGTGTTCGACGTCAACGCCGTGCAGGAAACGATTCAGACCTGCCGCGCCGCGCGCAAGCCCTATGCGGTCGTGATCAACGGCGCCCCGGCACGCAGGGACGACGTGGAAAGCCGCATCGTTACCATCGCGCGGGAAGCGCTCGCCAAGTTCCGTGCGCCGGTGTGGGGCGGCCAGATCACCAACCGCGCCGATCTCTTGATGGCGCTCGGCAAGGGTGAAGGCGCCCGCGAATATTTCGCCGAAGGCCGCGCGGCGGCGGAAATCAGCCGGCTATGGGCGGCGATCGAACGCTCGGTGAAGGCGATCCGCGGCACGGCGTCGGCGAGCGGCGCGATGCACAAGCAGGCGGCGTAGCTTCGCCGCACTGTCATCCCTACAAAGAACGCGCGGGCTCCGCGCGTTTTTCTGTTGTTGATCGCACCTGATAGTCCTGCATCGTCACCGCAGCGCGCGAAAGCGACGAAGCAATCCGGTCCTTGTTGTTGCGACGGGTCGCTTCACCGCGGCGACCCGCTGGCCGGCCATGATGCGCCTTAGGCCACCATCAGCATATAAAACACGATGACCGGCGACAGGCTCAGGATGACCGACCAGATGCCGGCCGCCCAGAGAATGTCCTGCGTGCTGAAGCCCCGATGCTCGGGGAAGGGATTGTTCTGAATGCTCACGACGACGCCCCCGCGTTGTTGTTTGTGGCGACATGGATACGCGCCGAATTTTAAAAAGCCGGCTGCAACATCGCTCGCATTTTGAACACAGGTGCTACCGTGGATTAACCACGGTAGCCGTGGACTGGAGCCTGACCGGTTCTGATTGCATCGGAGCCGGGGTCTTTGATTTTCTGGATTGACGCGTTTTCCTGACGCGAAGCGGTATCCGCCCCCGGATCAAGCCCGAGGGCAGGCTCCGCCCGAAATGCTGGAGCCAGATGAGATCAGGTTCGGCCAAGGCGGCATCGGAAGTCGTCCACCTCTCCCATTGGGGGAGTGAACCGAATGCGCGGACGGATCGATTCAATCCAAATTCATTCGCCCTAGCTTCCCATCAGCAGATGGAAGGCCAGTACCGGCGACAGGCCGAGCAGCGCCGCCCACAGTCCGAACGACGACACCAGAAGCAGATCCCGCATCCGCTCGGCGCGTTCGGAATTCGGAGATTGGCTGGTTTGGATGATCTGTGTGGTCATTGGTTTCCCCCCGGTTTTGATCGTTGGGGAAATCAATTAGTCTCAAATTCCAAATATACGGGCCGCCGCATGGTTCGGATTTGAAATGCCGGCGCGACGCTCCGTTAACCACATGCGGCGCCGGCCAAGATACCTGTATCCCGGACCGCCGGCCGCGCCACGCCGCTTTTGTCGTTCAATTCATCTGGCGCAGCCGTCGATCTGATCGTAGAGGATCGTCGATCCCGGCCTTGTCCGTTCCATTCGATGCCGGCGCGGTTGTCGCGCCCAAGGTTCAATTGGAGTAGAACCACCATGCGATGCAGCACCGACCGTATTCTGACGACCCATACGGGAAGCCTTCCGCGTCCGCCGGAGCTGACGAGGCTATATGCCAGGCGCGCGCGGGGCGAGCCGGTCGACGCGGTCGAAATCGAGCAGGCCGGCCATGCCGCCTTGCAGGCGATCGTTCCGAAACAGATCGAAGCCGGAATCGATATCGGCAATAACGGCGAACAGCAGCGCGAGGGATTCTTCCTCCATGTCCGGCACCGAATGACCGGCTTCGGCGGAACCTGGAAGCGGTGGCCGCGCGCCGATGTCGAGCGCTACCCGGCTTTCAAGCTGGCGATGGAGCAGCAGAATGCGGCCAGGGAAATGGTCAGCAGCTTCGCGCCCCCGAAGGTGATCGGCGAAATCCGCTACACCGGCGCGGCGGAGGCGACGCGTGAATGCACCGATTTCCGCGAGGTTCTGAGCGCCCGCGCGGCGGCCGGCCAGAGCGGGTTCATGGAGGCGTTTCTCACCGCGCCGTCGCCCGGCATCGTCGTGGCCGCTATCCGCAACGAGTACTACGACACCGAGGACGCCTATCTCGCCGCCGTCGGCCGCGCCCTGCAGGTCGAATACGAAGCGATATCGGCGCAAGGCTTCCTGCTGCAGCTGGACTGCCCGGATCTCGCGCTGGAGCACCACATTTCGTTTCAGGATCGCCCGGAGTTCGATTTTCTCGATTTCGTCGAGCGCGTGGTCGCGACCATCAACGAGGCGCTGCGCAATATCCCGCGCGACCGGGTCCGCATGCATGTGTGCTGGGGAAATTACGAGGCGCCGCACGACCGCGACGTGCCGCTTGCGACGATCCTGCCGCTGATCGCAAGAATGAACGTCGGCGCCCTGGTGTTGCCGTTCGCCAATCCCCGTCATGCCCACGAAGTGCGCTGCCTTGAAGGGCATGCGATCGCCGACGACCAGATCGTCGTCGCCGGCGTGATCGATTCACTGACGAACTTCGTCGAGCATCCCGAGGTGGTGGCCGAGCGGATCGAGCGCGTCGCCAAAACGCTTGGCGATCCTCGCCGCGTCATCGCCGGAACGGATTGCGGGTTTGATACCTCCGCCGGCGCCGGTCGCGTCGCCGAAGACGTCGTGTGGGCCAAACTCAAAGCCTTGAGCGACGGTGCGCGTATTGCTTCCAGCCGGCTGTTCCCGAACGGCTAGATCTCCTGGTTGGCGCATGCTCTCCGCGCAAACACATTCCTCGTTGGTCGCGACGGAAAACCGGTTCCCGCTTTTTTCGGATAATGCTCTAGTTCGGTACGCCGTCCTTCTTTATCCCGCCGGCTTTCCTCACCGGGGCTTTGGACACCACGTCCTTTCTCACGCTGTTGTCCCTGGACAGGCCGTTCCTGAAGTCGATGTCTTGCGCCATGGGATCCTGGGCGAAGGCCGCGGGAGCGTGCGCCAGGCTGAGCAAAAGCGCGGCGGCCGAAATTCCCAGCACGATGCGGATGCTGACCGGCATAGAGGGTCTTCCCTTATAAAACGGTTCTCCGGAGCGACAGAGCTCCGGTGATAGGGACGATCCTGGCATTGCGGTTGTTACCGCGGGGTCGAAAAAAAGACCCGACGCGCGGCTCGGCGGCCGGGCAATCCCATGCCATTGCGGCGTCGGGACACGCGCGCTGAACCCCGTATGTCGGGCGTCGCTTGGTCCTATTTGGATTCGGGGCTGCCGGTGGCAAGAGATATCAACGATACCAACAATGGCCGTGCCGGCAAACGCGACGGTGCGGGTAGATCCAGTGGGGACCCAGGCAGTATCGATACCAGTGATAACCAGTCTCGCCCAATCGATAGCAGCCGGCCTCGGCATTGCTGGGCAAGACGGCGCCGACCGACAGGATCGTCGCGAAGGCGGCAAATAAAGCGAACTTCCGCATGTAATTCCTCCTCGAAGCGGGCACTTGGATAAAGTGGGAGCACAGTTCCGCAGGTGCCGCGCGTTGTCCTTGCGCGAGATCAACGCGACGTGACCGGATCGAGCCACGGTAAGTCCGCGGCGCCGCGACATCATTTTCCGCGACAATTCCTCAGGTGTCGCCAGGCAGCGCCCGATACCTTCCGGGCCCGACGCGATCAGGCGCCCTTGCGAGCCGGGGCATTGGGCCTTGCCCTGTTTCCCGTCCGGGTGTTGCGCCCCGGAAACAGTATCCTCTCCCGGCCGATGGTACGGTTCGACGATCATTCCTGGGGAATGGGGGGTCTATCGTGAAGAAGTTTTTGCTCGGCGCCTTGTCCCTTTTGGGCCTTGCCGCCATGGCCACTTCCGCTTCCGGTGCCGATCTCGCGGCGCGGCCGGTCTACAAGGCGCCGCCGCCGGCTATTGCGCCGGTCTTCAATTGGACGGGATTTTACCTCGGCGGCGAGCTGGGCGAAAAATGGGGGCAGGGCAACTGGACCACGACAAGCACGTCGGACTTTCCCGGCACGATCGTCGACGCTTCCTCCCCAAGAAACTACGATCCATCGGGATTCCGGGCCGGAGGCTATGCGGGCTACAACTGGCAGGTCACCGACTGGGTGGTCGGCCTTGAGGCCAGCGGCGCGTGGACGAACAGCACGGCGAGTGCAGCCGGTATCCCCGGTTGCTCCATTCTGTGTTTTCCGTTTGCTCCCGGGCCCGGCGTCGACGTAGCCTCGGTCAGGATCGGCTGGGACGCCAGCGCGCGTGCCCGTCTCGGCTACCTGGTAACCCCCGGCGTGTTGTTTTATGGAACGGGCGGTGTTGCCTGGCAGGAAGTTCAAGCATCGGGATTTTGTCAGCATAGCGCCGGAGACCCGGTATGCTCCGTTGCCGCCGGAACCCCCTTTGATACGGAAACAAACAGCAGGGTCCTGACCGGCTGGACGATTGGCGGCGGCATCGAGGCGAGGATTTACGGAAATTGGCTGCTGCGAGGCGAATACCGGTATTCGAACTTTGGCTCGTTCAATGGTGTTCTGCCTTTCAACTCCTCGGGCGCGCCTCCCGGGACGGATTTCATCCGCTATAATCTGGCGGTCAACACCCACATCGCGACGGTCGGCCTTGCCTACAAGTTCGATTGGGCCGGGCCGGTCGTCGCGGGATATTGATCTCTGCCCTTGGTGCGAGATCAACGGCGGCGCGGAGATATTGCTTGAGCAAGACGACGAGCATGATTCAACGCCGTTGAATTATGCTCCGGCGATCGAATGCGGGCAGTTCGGGTCAGGCGTTATCGGCGGAAAGAACGCCGCCGGATTTAAACAGGACGCCCGCGATCCCCGCTCCGATCAGCGGCGCGATGATGAACAGCCATACCTGTCCCAGTGCGGCCGGATTGCTGCCCATGCCGACGATCGCGGGACCAAGCGAGCGCGCCGGGTTGACCGAAACGCCGGTCACGTTGATTCCGACGATATGAATCGCGATCAGCGTCAGCCCGATGGCCAGGCCGGCGAATTGCGCGGGACCGCCTTTTTGCGTCACGCCGAGAATGCAGACCAGGAACAGAAAGGTCGCCACGATCTCGAAGACGAACGCCGAGAGCAGGTTGTACTGACCGAGGTAACCGGGACCCCAGCCGTTCTGTCCGAGACCTCCGGTCCAGCCCGCCGATTTGCCGGAGAGGATGAGGTAAAGCACAACGGCTCCGGCAATCGCGCCCAGGACCTGCGCAATGACGTAGGAAACAAAATCGCTCATCGTCATGCGGCCCGCGACCAGCACGCCAAAACTCACGGCCGGATTGACGTGGCAACCGGAAATAGGACCGATCCCGTACGCCATCGCGACGATGGCCAATCCGAAGGCGAATGCAATTCCAAGCACGTCAATGGCCGTCGGTCCGGTTCCCATCCCGGCGATGACTGCCGCGCCACATCCGAAGAAAACGAGCGCAAACGTTCCGACAAATTCCGCAACTGGCTTTTTCATATGCCCTCCCTCGGCGTGAAGATCGATCGCTTTCAACCCTACAGCAGCCTGGCTTCCGCCGCACCGGAGAAAACGGCACCGACACGCCTGATGTCGATCCGTTTCAATGCCCGGTTCGGGTTGTTCGCTGCATTTTGAGCGGTGTGCGGACGACTCCCGGTATCCCCCGACAAGCCGACCCCTGCCTCGCGCGGAGCCTGTCATCGGGCGCGCGTCCGCGCGACCGCGGGCTCCTCGCGACGATGGCGCGACCGCAGCCGCCGCTCGATCTCCGCATCGAGCCGGGCCGCGAGCTCCGCGCTCACCTCCACCATCGGCAGCCGGACCTCGGCGCTGTCGATCAGGCCGGTGCGCCACAGCCAATACTTCGCCGGCGGCCGGGCTTGGCTCCGCGAACAGCAGCCGCGTCAGCTCGGCCACGCTCTCCCAGCGCGCCCGCGCGGCGTCGCGGTCGCCTTCCTTCAAGAGCGCGGCCACGGCCGCGAATGTCTCGGTCTCGATGTGGGCCGAGAGCAGGATGGCGCCGTCGGCGCCGTCGGCGAGCGCCTCGTAGGATTGCGCGTCCTCGCCGGTCAGGATCCGAAAGCCGGCCGGCCGCCGGCGCAAGAGATCGATCGACTGCGCGCGGTCGGCGCAGCAATCCTTCAGGCCGACGATGTTCGGATGCCCGGCGAGTTCGAGCAGCGTCTCGTTCGCAAGATTGACCGCCGGTGCGGTAGGGAATGTTGTAGAGCACGATCGGCCAGCAGGCGTGATCGGCGAGCGCGCTGAAATGCTGAAGCAGGCCGCGCTGCGATGGCCGCGAGTAATAGGGGCTCGCGATCAGATAGCCGTCGATCGGCCAGGCCGCCGTCTCGTCCAGCGTGTCGCGCATCTTCGCGGTGATGGCGCCGGACAGCCCAAGGCAGATCGGCATGTAGCGCCCGCTGTCGGATATCTCGGATCGCGCCAGCGCGACGATGCATTCGAGTTCGGCCATGCCGAGCGACAGGCCTTCGCCGGAGGTGGCCGCGAGGATCAATCCGTCGACGGGCAGGCCGCGTAGTGCCGCACCAGCCGCCGCAGCGAGGCTTCATCGAGGTTCGCCGTCGCGAAACGGCGTGATCAGCGGCAGCCAGAGGCCGTGCAGGAAAGATCGGCTGGAAGATCGAAGGTCGTTCATGGGTCCATCTCCTGAGGGGTTTGAGCCGGAGACGGGACAATAAAAAACCCCGTCCCGACGGCGGGGTTTGGCGGGATCGGGTTGAGCGAGAAGTCTATCGCGCGCGTCGATCCGCAGTCCCCGGAAGGGGAGCTTTTTTCGACGGCGCTGCGATGCACGAATTCGTGATCATTGACCCATGATGATCGGCGGCACGGATCCTGTCAACGGGCAGTGAACGGCGCCGTGCAGCGGGTTGCGGCGCAAAATGCGAAAAAAAGCCGGGCTCTTGAGAGCCCGGCTTAAGGTATTGGCCACGTGAGGCCGACACAATCACCTTCCAAGAGGGATTACTGAGCGCTCGCGCCACTGGAGGAGGGGGACAATGCGCAACGCAAATGCTCAGTGTGAAAGACTATGATCCGCGTTGGCGCCCTGCAGCAACCGTCCAGGCCGCATGTCAGTCATGCGGAGACCGGGGGTTATCGAGCGACGATTATGACGGCCAGCGCTGCGCCTTGCTGACCACGAAGTCGCGGAACACCTGCACCCGCGCCACCGTCTTCAATTCTTCGGGATAGACGAAATAGGTGTCGAGCTGGATCGAATCCGATTCGCCGAACAGCTGCACCAGCCGGTTGTTTTCCTCGACCAGGTAGTCCGGCAGCGCTGCGATGCCCAGGCCCTGCTGGCACGCGCGCACCAGGCCGAGGATGTTGTTGACCTTGAAATACGCCTCGCGCGGACCGGAGCCGTTGCGGCCGGCTTCGATCAGCCAGTTGCGGTTCTGCAGGTGCGGCGCGACCTGCCCGTCGGCCAGCGTGATGATGCGATGCGCGTCGAGTTCGTCGAGCGTGCGCGGCGTGCCGAAACGCTTGATGTATTCCGGCGAGCAGTAGGCGTGGAATCCCATCGCGAACAGCTTGCGCTGGATCAGGTCGGGCTGCGTCGGCTTGCGGGTGCGGATCGCGACGTCGGCCTCGCGCATCGAGAGGTCGAGTTCCTCGTCGGTGACGATCAGCGAAATCCTGATTTCCGGGTAGAGTGCGGTGAATTCGCCGAGCCGCGGAATCAGCCAGTTGATGCCGACGCCGGGGGTGGTGGTGATCTTGAGGTCGCCGCTCGGCCGCTCGCGGCTGTCGGTCAGTTTGGCGCGCGCCGCCTGCAACTGCATGAACACGTCATGCGCGGTGCGAAACAGCAGGTCGCCCTGTTCGGTCAGGATCAGACCGCGCGCATGGCGATGAAACAACGACACCGAGAGCTCCTGCTCCAGCGCGCTGACCTGCCGTGAAACGGCCGATTGCGACAGGCCGAGCTGCTCGCCGGCATGCGTGAAGCTTCCCGCTTCAGCCGCCGCGTGAAACACCTTCAGCTTGTCCCAGTCCATGTCGGTAAATCCGTCGCGGGTTCGAGCCATGATTATTCCGCCGCCGCGCGGTCGCTCGCGTGAAGAGCGAGAAAGCGTTCGGCCTCGAGGGCCGCCATGCAGCCAAGGCCGGCGGCCGTAACTGCCTGCCGGTAGGTCTCGTCGGCGACGTCGCCGGCGGCGAATACGCCGGGCACCGATGTCGCAGTCGAATTTGGCGCCACCTCGACATAGCCGGACGGCTTCAGCTTGATCTGGCCGGCGACGAGGTCGGTCGCGGGCGCGTGACCGATCGCGACGAAGACGCCGTCGGCCGGCACTTCGGTCAGCGTGCCGCTCTTGACGTTCTTCAGCCTGACATGGGTGACCTTGCCCGGATTCTCGGTGCCGCAGATTTCGTCGATCGCGCTGTCCCACACCACCTTGATCTTGGGATGTTTGAACAGGCGGTCCTGCAGGATGCGTTCGGCGCGGAAATGATCGCGACGGTGCACGATGGTGACTTGCGATGCGAAATTGGTGAGGAACAGCGCTTCCTCGACCGCGGTGTTGCCGCCGCCGACCACGACGACCTGCTTGCCGCGGTAGAAGAATCCGTCGCAGGTCGCACAGGCCGAGACGCCAAAGCCCTTGAATTTCTCTTCCGACGGCATGCCGAGCCAGCGCGCCTGTGCGCCGGTGGCGAGGATGACGGTCTCGGCGAGATAGACGTCGCCGCTGTCGCAGGTCAGCCGGAACGGGCGCTGGGCAAGCTCCAGCCTGGTGACGAGATCGGTGACGATCCTGGTGCCGACATGGGCGGCCTGCTTCTCCATCTGCTCCATCAACCAGGGTCCCTGGATGACGTCGGCGAAGCCCGGATAGTTTTCCACGTCGGTGGTGATGGTGAGCTGGCCGCCGGGCTGAATGCCCTGAATCAGCACCGGCTCGAGCATCGCGCGCGCAGCGTAGATCGCGGCGGTGTAACCGGCCGGGCCGGAACCGATGATGACGACCTTCGCATGGATGGGGGCAGGCATGGGTAGATCCCTCTCTTAAGGGAATTTAGACAGTGCTTGAGCGGAATGCGCCCGGAAAGGCGTCGCGACGGCGCCGAAAGTGTCAAATCCAAGTCTAGGGTATCTGGCGAGCTATGCAAGAATTGCAATCCAAATCGGCGAAATTTCCCGTGAAACGGGGGATATGGCGCAGCGCACGCGCAATAAAATTGCGCACATGACCCGAGCTGCGCTAAGAGTGTTGCCGTTATTATCGCCAGACTTTCTCAGCCCAGGACCGGGACCCGCGTGTCGAAGAATCTTGACGAGATCGACCTCAAAATCCTCAGCGAAATCCAGGCCGACGGCCGAATCACCAATGTGGAACTGGCCAAACGGGTCGGGATTTCGCCGCCGCCCTGCCTGCGCCGGGTCCGAACGCTGGAGGAGGAAGGCTATATCCTGGGTTATCGCGGGCTACTGGACCCGCGGCGGCTGGGCTTTGACGTGACCGTGTTCGCTTCGGTGCATCTGTCCAGTCAGGCGGACGCGGATTTGCGCGCGTTCGAGGATTTCGTGCGCGCGGAGCCGCTGGTGCGGGAATGCTGGATGCTGTCGGGCGAAGTCGACTTCATCCTGAAATGCGTGGCGCCCGACATGGCGACGTTCCAGGGTTTCGTCACCCATCTGACGGCCGCGCCGCACGTGCGCAACGTCAGAACATCGCTGGTGCTGCACAATTCGAAATACGAAGCCGCGGTGCCGCTTGATCTGAAAATGCCGGGTTGATGTCTTTTTGCGCCGCCGTCATTGCGAGGAGCCGTAGCGACGAAGCAATCCATTCTTGCTTGTGGCCCGATGGATTGCTTCGCTTCGCTCGCAATGACGTATTTGACTATGAGCTTTTCTTGCCCATCATGGCGTCCAGGCTGTACGGCCCGCCGCCCGCCGTCGCCAGATAGAGGCACGCGAAGCAGAACAGGATCGCCGCGGTGCCGTTGTTGATCAGCGGAAAAAAGCCGCGCGGAAAGTGCCCGATGAAATAGGCGAACGCCATTTCGCCGGACAGGATGAAGGCCACGATCCGCGAAAACAGGCCGACCATCAGCAGTGCGCCAAGCACCAGTTCGAGTCCGCCTGCGGTCATGATCAAGGGAGGAGGGTTGGCGAAATTGGGCAGCACAGGAAACTTCAGGATCTTGGCGACGCCATACTGAAACAGCAGCAGGCCGGTCACAAAGCGAAGCAGGCTGAGAGCGATCGGCTGATATTTGGAAAGCATTTGGTCCATGTCATATCCCCCTGTTTGACACGTTTTTTCGTTTGCAGTGCACGCGACCCCATCGCTGCCCGGCAACCGAAACACTCTTACATGAAAAATATTGCGGCGGGAAACCGCTCGCGCGTTCGCGGCGCAAAACGAAAGCCGCGCCAGCGGCGCGGCTTCTTCAATGCAAAGCCATTCGGTTGCGCCGGGATCAGCGCCACTCGACCTTGGTGATCTCGTAGGCCTTGGCGCCGCCGGGGGCCACGACTTCGACGGACGCGCCCTTCTTCTTGCCGATCAGCGCGCGCGCCAGCGGCGAGGTGATCGAGATGCGGCCCTTCTTGGCATCGGCTTCCGGTTCGCCGACGATCTGCCACACCGCTTTCTTGTCGGTGTCCTCGTCGACCAGCGTCACGGTGGCGCCGAACATGATGGTGTCGCCGGAGAGCTTGCTGATATCGATGATGTCGGCGCGCGCCAGCTTGTCTTCCAGTTCGGCGATGCGGCCTTCATTGTGGGACTGCTCTTCCTTCGCGGCGTGATACTCCGCGTTCTCCGAAAGGTCGCCATGCGAGCGCGCCTCGGCGATATGCTCGATGATGCGCGGACGCTCCACCGATTGGCGCTGCTTCAACTCGACCTCGAGGGCGGCATAGCCGCCAGCGGTCATCGGAACCTTTTCGATCATCTGTCTTCGTCCTTCAACTTCGTGCGGACCAATCCGCTGGCCTCGCACAAACGCCGAAACAGAACACCCTCATGACTGGCGAGTTCCGGTCACGAGGGCTTCATTGCCGATCGATTGCCGGACGCGAAGTCCCGGCCCAGGGATCAGGTTTCGGAAAAATAACTCTGCAGGGTGCGGACCTCAAGGTCCCCGCCCAGATAGGCGCGGATGCCTTGGGCAGCCGCCACGGCACCGGAAAGAGTGGTGTAATATGGCACTTTATGCAAGAGGGCAGCACGCCGCAATGAGCGGCTGTCGGCCATCGCCTGCGGTCCTTCGGTGGTGTTAAAGACCAGCTGGATGTCGCCGTTGGTGATGGCGTCGACGATATGCGGCCGTCCCTCCAGCACTTTGTTCACTTTTTCGGTCGGCACCCCGCTATCGGCGAGGAATCGCTGCGTGCCCGACGTCGCCATCACCCTGAAGCCAAGCGAGAACAGCAGCCGCACCGCGTCGACGATGCGGGTCTTGTCGGTATCGCGGACCGAAACGAATACCGTGCCCTTGCGGGGTACGCGGGTGCCGCCGCCGAGCTGGCTCTTGGCGAATGCCACTTCGAACGAGCGGTCGATACCCATCACCTCGCCGGTCGAGCGCATCTCCGGACCGAGCACGGTGTCGACGCCGGGGAAGCGGGCGAACGGGAATACCGATTCCTTGACGCCGACATGGCCGAGCTTGCGCTTCTTCAGATCGAAATCCCTGAGCTTCTCGCCGGCCATCAGCCGCGCCGCGATCTTCGCCACCGGCATGCCGATCACCTTGGCGACGAACGGCACGGTGCGCGACGCGCGCGGATTGACTTCGAGCACGTAGATATCGCCGTCCTTGATGGCGTACTGCACGTTCATCAGGCCGACCACGTCGAGGCCGAGCGCCAGTTCGCGGGTCTGCCGCTCGAGCTCGGCGATCATCCGGGCGTCGAGCGAGTGCGGCGGCAGCGAGCAGGCCGAGTTGCCGGAATGAATGCCGGCTTCCTCGATATGCTCCATGATGCCGACGATGAAGGTGTCCTTGCCGTCGCACAGACAGTCGACGTCGATCTCGGTGGCATCGGACAGATAGCGGTCGAACAGCAGCGGGTTGGTGCCGAGCACCGTGTTGATCTGCCCGGTCTTGTCGTTGGGATAGCGCGCCTTGACGTCGCCGGGCACCAGTTCCGGCAAGGTGCCGAGCAGGTAATCGCCGAGCTGGCTGTCCTCGCGGATGATCTGCATCGCGCGGCCGCCGAGCACGTAGGACGGGCGCACCACCAGCGGCAGCCCGAGGTCGGCGGCCACCAGGCGGGCCTGCTCGACCGAATAGGCGATGCCGTTCTTCGGCTGCTTCAGGCGCAGCTTGTCGAGCACGCGCTTGAAGCGGTCGCGGTCTTCGGCGAGATCGATGGCGTCCGGCGAAGTGCCGAGGATCGGCACGTTGGCCGCCTCCAGCGTGTGGGCGAGCTTGAGCGGGGTCTGGCCGCCGAACTGCACGATGACGCCGTGCAGGTTGCCGTTCTGCCGTTCGGTCGCGATGATTTCGAGCACGTCCTCGGCGGTCAGGGGCTCGAAGTACAACCGGTCGGCGGTGTCGTAGTCGGTCGATACCGTCTCCGGATTGCAGTTGATCATGATGGTTTCATAGCCGGCGTCGTGCAATGCGAAGCAGGCGTGGCAGCAGCAATAGTCGAACTCGATGCCCTGGCCGATCCGGTTCGGCCCGCCGCCGAGAATGATGACCTTGTTCCTGTCCGAAGGCGCGCTCTCGTCCGCCGGCGCGCCTGCGAACGGCGCTTCATAGGTCGAATACATGTAGGCGGTGGGCGAGGCGAATTCCGCAGCACAGGTGTCGATGCGCTTGAATACCGGGCGAACCCCGAGCGCGTGCCGGCGCGCGGTGATTTCGGCCTCCGTGGTTTCGGCCAGCACCGCCAGCCGGGCGTCGGAAAAGCCCATCGCCTTCAGGCTCCGCAGGCCAAACGCATTCGGCGGCAGGCCGTTGCTCCTGATCTTGCTCTCCATCTCGACGATGCCGCGCATCTCCGCCAGGAACCACGGATCGATCTTGCAGGAGGTGAAGATCTCCTCATTGCTCCAGCCGAGCCGCATCGCCTGCGCCACCTGCAGGATGCGGTCCGGCGTCGGCGTGCCAAGTGCGGCGCGGATCGCGTTCTTGTCGTCACTGCGGCCGAGGCCCTCGATCTCGATCTCGTCGAGGCCGGTGAGGCCGGTTTCGAGGCCGCGCAGCGCCTTCTGCAGGCTCTCCTGAAAGGTGCGGCCGATCGCCATCACTTCGCCGACCGACTTCATCGAGGTGGTCAGCGTGGTGGAGGCGCCGGGAAATTTCTCGAACGCAAAGCGCGGAATCTTGGTGACGACATAATCGATGGTCGGCTCGAACGAGGCCGGCGTCGCGCCGCCGGTGATGTCGTTGGCGATCTCGTCCAGCGTATAGCCGACGGCCAGTTTCGCCGCGACCTTTGCGATCGGGAAGCCGGTGGCTTTCGAGGCCAGCGCGGACGAGCGCGACACCCGCGGATTCATCTCGATCACGACCATGCGCCCGTCGGCCGGATTGACGCCGAACTGCACGTTGGAGCCGCCGGTCTCGACCCCGATCTCGCGCAGCACCGCCAGCGAGGCGTCGCGCATGATCTGGAATTCCTTGTCGGTGAGCGTCAGCGCCGGCGCCACCGTGATGGAGTCGCCGGTATGCACGCCCATCGGATCGAGGTTCTCGATCGAGCAGACGATGATGCAGTTGTCCTTCTTGTCGCGCACCACCTCCATCTCGAACTCTTTCCACCCCAGCACCGATTCCTCGATCAGGACCTCGTCGGTGGGGGAGGCGTCGATGCCACGCTCGACGATCTCGATGAACTCGGCCTTGGTGTAGGCGATGCCGCCGCCGGTGCCGCCCATGGTGAAGGACGGGCGGATGATCGCGGGCAGGCCGATATCGTCGAGCGCCCGCAGCGCGTCCGGCAGGTTCTTGGTCTGGATCGAGCGCGGCGTTTCCAGCCCGATCCGTGTCATGGCTTCGCGGAAGCGGCCGCGATCTTCCGCCTTGTCGATGGCGTCGGCGGTGGCGCCGATCATCTCGACGTCGAACTTCGCCAGCGTGCCCTGCTTGCGCAGCGACAGCGCGCAGTTCAGCGCGGTCTGTCCGCCCATGGTCGGCAGCAGCGCGAACCCGCCGGGAATGACGTGACGTTCCTTCTCGATGATCTTGGCGACGATCTCCGGCGTGATCGGCTCGATGTAGGTGGCGTCGGCCAGTTCCGGGTCGGTCATGATGGTCGCCGGATTGGAATTGACCAGGACGATGCGGTAGCCCTCGTCCTTCAGCGTCTTCACGGCCTGGGTGCCGGAATAATCGAATTCGCAGGCCTGGCCGATCACGATGGGACCGGCGCCGATGATCAGGATGGTGGAGATGTCGGTTCTTTTGGGCATCAAGTCTCACGGGCAGGAAATTGGGCACAAAAAAGGGCGCGCATACCGCGCGTCCCTCAAACCCGGCGCTTGGGATCAACCTCGCGCGCGGGTGGTCTTTAGACCAGATTCCGCAACCGCGAAAGGGCTTTGAGACGCCCCATCAACCGGCATTTTCCGCCTGCGCGGCCGCCTGGGCGGGGCAAGGGCCGGTTTGGGCAGGATTACTGGCCGAAAGGCCTGATCGGGGCTGGCCTGCCGAGCCGAAGCTGCGGAGCAGCGAAGGCTTGGAGGCCCGGCCTGGATTTGAACCAGGATAAAGAGCGATGCACTGCTCCCGCGTCGACGCTTCCGCCACCGGGCCGGTCCCATCATCGTCGATCGCGCCGGGAGAGGCCATGCCTAGCTGCGATTAACCCTAACCGTGGGGCGAAAGCGCATGGTGGGCGACGAACGTCATCCGCCACGGATTGTGCCCGATGTTGAGATGCGCGCGGGTGGCGGTAAATCCGCCGGCGGCGAGTTTCGCGATCATCCCGGCCTCGCTGTAGCGCTGCAGGCCGACGCGGCTGCGCAATTGCCGGTAGTCGGACAACGCGGTCGCGACCAGCCCGACCAGCGCGTCCTTCAGGAAGCCGTGGGTGAGGGCGAAGCGCAGCAGCGCGGCGACGTCCCTGATCATGCCGACCTCGGGGCGCAGCACGTCGCCCACGATCAGGCGGCCGCCGGGCTTCAACAGCCGCCGGATAACCGCGAAGGCCGAATCCAGCTCGGCCGGCGACATGTACTGGCTGACCGAATTCATGATCGCCAGATCGATCGACTTCTCCTCCATTTTCCGCAAATCATCCAGCGAACGCACCCTGATCCTGGTGTTCGGGGCAAAGCGCGCGATCAGCCGGCCGCGCACGCCCGGCGCGGGCTCCGCCAGGTACAGCTTGCCGCAGGCGTCCGCCACCGTGGCGGCGGACAGCGCCTCGCCGCAGGCATAGTCGAGCACCGCGGCGTCGGGTGAGGGGATGTAGCCGATGATGTCCCTGGCGATCAGCTGAAAATGCAGATCGCGATGCAGCTTGCTCGCATAAATCGTATGCGTGGAATTGTAATAGTCGATCCAGTCGTCCATGTGTCGCAGAGGTCCGGTAAAACGGGTTCCGGCCGACGGAACCGGGGCGCGCCCGATGCGTTAGATGGTCCGGCGACCGATGTCCATCGCTGTCGCGTCCGGTTCCTAACAGGAAGGTGCATCGTGAGCAAAGCCAAGCCCGACAAAGTGTCTGCCGATCTCGATACCCCGACCGATCTGCCGCAGGCGGCGTCCGACAAGATCTCGGCCGCGCTCAACACGCTGCTGGCCGACGCCTTCGCGCTCTATCTGAAGACCAAGAATTTCCATTGGCATGTCAGCGGCCGGCATTTCCGCGACTATCATCTGATGCTCGACGAGCAGTCGGATGCGATTTTCGCGACCACCGATCAGCTCGCGGAGCGGGTTCGCAAATTGGGCGGCACCACGCTGCGCTCGATCGGCCAGATCGCGAAACTGCAGACCATCAAGGACAACAACGAGACCTATGTGCCGCCGCGCGAGATGCTGCGCGAACTGATGGAAGACAACAAGCACGTGGCGGCCGCGATGCGAAAGGCCCACAAGCTTGCCGACGATCATGAGGATTCCGGCACCGCCGGCCTGCTCGAGACCTTCATCGACGAGACCGAGCGGCGCACCTGGTTCCTGTTCGAGGCCAGCCGCCAGGAGGGCAGCAACGCGGCGTAGCGCCGTTCCTGCCTCCCCGGGAGGATCGAGGCCGGCTTGATGACGACCCGCCGAACCGCCGGCGGGAATTCTATTGTGTCGAGGGAGTTACCGCTTCCGGGATCGCCGGAATGACCGCAATATCCTGGTCAGCCGGGGGCTTGCCGCTTGCAGTTCTTCGAAGTGTATCTTCGAAAGCGTCTGCAATTTCCGCTCACCCTTTCTCGTCAGCTTCAGCAGAATGCGCCTGCTGTCATCGTCATCCGCGATCCTCGCCAGCAGTCCGAGCTTCGCGATGCGATCAACCAGCTCGACGGCGGTGTGGTGCCGAACGAGCAGCAGATCCGCCAGGTCGCCGACGGAAACCGGTTGAGCGCCGGAAAAACCCTTGATGGCGAGAAGCGCCTGGTGCTGTTGGGATGTCAGCCCGGCGCCATGGGCGGCCGCCTCGCTGAACGACAGGAATTTTCGCAGTTGATAACGAAATTGGGCGAGGACTTCGTAATCGACGGCATAAGATGGTTGGCCCTTGGTTCGCTTCTTGCCCGCCTGGACGGGTGCCTTGCCCGGCTTTTGCCGTTTCGATTGAAGCATCCAGCGTTCCGCCTGCCGATCGTGAAGACGAGCTATACCATCGGTGGATGTCCGGGCCTACATCCCGGGTGTTCGCAAGCTGTCGGACGGCGCCCCTCTTCAAGCCGCAGACGGCCGCTCACGAGCCCCTGGCTATCTCGAACACCAGGCAGGTCGTGGTGG
The DNA here is from genome assembly GCA_963785985.1 of uncultured delta proteobacterium. Lineage (GTDB taxonomy): Bacteria > Myxococcota_A > UBA9160 > UBA9160 > SMWR01 > DATBRV01. The sequence continues at coordinate 1,084,322 of CAWAXD010000012.1, forward strand.
CATGCGCCAAAAGGCGGCCCCGGGCATCGGTGATGCGGGCCTCGGCGGTGGCGGCGCGGCGGCCGACATTCAGCGTGCGGCCCTCGGAGCGCACCACCCCGGTATCCAAGGTCATGCCGCGGATGAAACTGATCTTGAATTCGAGCGTGGTGTAGCCGGTTCCCGCCGGCAGCATCGAGTGCACCGCGAGACCCATCGCGGAATCCAGCAGCGTTGCGGCGTAGCCGCCATGCACCGAGCCGATCGGGTTGTAATGGCGGAAGGCCGGCGTGCTGTGGAACGCGACCACGCCGGGCTCGGCCGTGAAATCGAAGGGCTCGATGGTCTGCATGATCGGCGGCGCCGGCAGTCTGCCGTCGAAGGTGGCGCGGACGAAATCGATTCCCGCCATCGACGCCATCACTTCGGTTGGCGTTACGCCGTATTCGATCTTGCGGGCGGGTGGGGCGTTCATGGGGTTATTTCCCGGAACATTGATTTGCAATGATGGTCATCATACGAATCACCGGGTTGCCACAATGCAGATGATATCGTGTCCGGGACGCGGTGCAGCGCCTCTTCGGCGGTGCGCCGCAGGCCGGGACCCATCGCGGCGATGTCAAAGGATGGACCCCAGACTGCAGCGCATCACGCCGCAGGACAGCGGCGCGCTGCGCGGCATCCGTGGCACGGCTGCGGTCTACCCGCGCTTCTTCGCCCGCATCAGGTCGGCAAACCGCTCGAACAGATAATGCGAGTCGCGCGGGCCGGGGGAGGCTTCCGGGTGATACTGCACCGAGAATACCGGCTTGCCCTCGAGCTGGATGCCGCAATTGGAGCCGTCGAACAGCGAGATATGGGTTTGCGTCGCGCCCTTCGGCAGCGTGGCCTGATCGACGGCAAAGCCGTGGTTCATCGAGGTGATTTCCACCTTGCCGGTGGTTTCGTCCTTGACCGGATGATTGGCGCCGTGATGGCCCTGGTGCATCTTCGTGGTCTTGGCGCCGACCGCCAGCCCCAGCATCTGATGGCCGAGGCAAATTCCGAAGGTCGGCGTCCCGGAGTTCGATGACTTTCCGGATCACCGGCACCGCATATTTGCCGGTCTCGGCGGGATCGCCGGGGCCGTTCGACAGGAACACGCCGTCGGGCTTCATCGCCAGGATGTCTTCCGCCGAGGTGGTCGCCGGCACCACGGTGATCTTGCAGCCGACGCCGGCCAGCAGCCGCAGAATGTTGCGCTTGATGCCGTAGTCGATGGCGACGACGTTGAACTCGGGCTCGGTCTGACGGCCAAAGCCCTTGTCCCAGGCCCACGGGGTTTCGTCCCAGGTGAAGCGCTGGCCGGAGGTGACCATCGGCACCAGGTCCATGCCCTCGAGGCCCGGCCATTCGCGCGCTTCTTCCTTCAGGCCGTGCAGGTCGAACTCGCCGTCCTCGGCGTGCGCGATCACGGCATTGGGCATGCCCTTCTCGCGGATCAGCGCGGTCAGCGCGCGGGTGTCGATGCCGGAAAGGCCGATGATGCCGCGCGCCTTCAGCCACTGATCGAGATGGCGGGTGGCGCGGTAGTTCGAGGGGTCGGTGATGGCGGCGCGCAGGATCACGCCGCGCGCGCCCGGCGTCGCCGCCATGTTCACCGTCTCGATATCTTCGTCGTTGGTGCCGACATTGCCGATATGCGGAAAGGTGAAGGTGATGAGCTGCCCGGCATAGGAGGGATCGGTGAGAATCTCCTCATAGCCGGTCATCGCGGTGTTGAAGCATACTTCGCCGACCGCATGGCCTTCCGCGCCGAGGCCGAAGCCTTCCAGCACGGTGCCGTCGGCAAGCACGAGGAGCGCGGTCGGCTTGTGGTCCGGCCAGGCTGAGGCGTTTTCGGTTGTTGTCATGAGCGCATTACATAGTCTTCACATGCGCAGGCGTCAAAGCCGGAAACCGCCGATTCACATGCAGTTTGCGCATATTTGACAGGCGACGCCCCGCTCTTAATCTGCCGGTCGCCGCCATCCGCCGATTTCCCCGAGATTTCCCGATTCCGGAGCCTTCAAATGGACAATACGATGCCGATCTTGCTCGTTCCGGGGCTGGTGTCGTCACCCCGAATCTACGCCCCTGTCGTGCCCGCGTTGTGGCGCTTCGGGCCCGGTGACGGTCGCCAACCACATTCGCGACGACACTATGGGCGCGATCGCGCGGCGGATTCTCGCCGAGGCGCCGCCGCGTTTCGCGCTGGCCGGGCATTCGATGGGCGGCTACATCGCCTTCGAAATCATGCGGCAGGCGCCGGAGCGGGTGGCAAAGCTGGCGCTGATCAACACCCAGGCGCGCCCCGATACGCCGGAGGCCACCGCGCGCCGCCGCGGCCAGATCGCGCGGGCGCAGGCCGGCGAATTTCGCGCCATCCTCGATGAATTGTTTCCGGGCTTCGTGCATCCGTCGCGGCGCGGCAACGCCGAGCTGCGTCAACTGGTGCACGACATGGGCGACGACGTCGGCGCCGAGGCCTTTGTCCGGCAGCAGACCGCGATCATGAGCCGGCCGGATTCGCGCCCGACGCTGGCATGGATCAAGTGCCCGACGCTGGTCCTGACCGGCGACGAGGACAACACCATCCCGAATTCGCTGTCGGCGGAGATGGCGGACGGCATTCACGGGGCGAAACTCACGATCCTTTCGCATTGCGGCCACCTGCCGCAGGTCGAACAGCCGCAGGCCACGGCGGACGCCCTGGTCGAATGGATGCGGATTTAGCGCCGCCTTGCGGCCCAGGAGTTGTCTGAATGCCGCGAACGGCCTAGATCAGGGACTTCGGCCGCCACGGTGTGTTGGCCAGTGAGAGGATGAAAGACGATGCTGCGCGACGACATCAACAACGCCGTCAAGGACGCGATGCGGGCCAAGGACGAGCGCAAGCTCTCCACGCTGCGGATGGTCAATTCGACGATCAAGAATGCCGACATCGCCGCGCGCGGGGAAGGCAAGCCGCCCTTGTCCGACGCGGACCTGCTCGGCGTGTTGCAGAAGATGATCAAGCAGCGCCAGGAATCGGTCGAACTGTACGACAAGGGCGGCCGCGCCGAACTTGCCGCGATCAGGAGCGCGAGGAGATCGCGATCATCTCGGCCTATTTGCCCAAACAAATGTCGGAAGCCGACGTCAAGGCGGCGATCACGGCCGCCATCGCCGAGACCGGTGCTGCGGGCATGAAGGACATGGGCAAGGTGATCGGCGTGCTGAAGGCGAAATACGCCGGGCAAATGGATTTCGGCAAGGCCAGCGGCCTGGTGAAGGCGGCGCTGACGGGGTAATTTCAATACTAGCGGAGGCGATATGGCAGATCAGCAAGCCTCACCCGCCGGTCCCGATCTGTCCCAGGGTGTCATGCTCTCCGAATTCTCCGGCGACATGCTGCTTGGGCATGTCGGCGATGAAGACGTGCTGCTGGTGCGTTCGGGATCGGAGATTTTCGCCGTCGACGCCCACTGCAGCCATTATCACGGTCCGCTCGCCGAAGGTCTCGTGGACGGCGAGAGCATCCGTTGTCCCTGGCACCACGCCTGTTTCGATTTGCGAACCGGGGAAGCGACCCGCGCTCCGGCCCTCAATTCGATCGCGGTCTGGAAGGTCGAGCACGAAGGCGACCGCATTTTCGTCCGGCAAAAGCGCGAGCAGCCCAAGCCCCGCGTCAAGGGTGCAAGTCGATGCGCCCGCCAGGATCGTGATTGTCGGCGGCGGTGCTGCGGGGTTTGCCGCCGCCGAGATGCTGCGACGGCAGGATTATCGCGGCAGCATCGTGATGCTGAGCAATGAGGCGGCGGCACCGGTGGATCGGCCGAACCTGTCGAAGGACTATCTCGCCGGCAGCGCGCCGGAGGAATGGCTGCCGTTGCGCCCCGAGGAGTTTTACGCCGACGCGGGTATCGATTTGCGGCTCGGGACGGAAGTGACATCGATTGATACCAGAGCCCGCAACGTGGTTCTCGCAGATGGCAAAACCGTTTCCTACGACCGTCTGCTGCTGGCGACCGGGGCGGAGCCGGTGCGCCTGCCGATACCAGGCGCGGACCAGCCCCATGTCCATGTGCTGCGCTCGCTGGCCGATTGCCGCGCGATCATTGCGTCGGCGACGGCGCGCGCCGCGCGATTGTGATCGGGGCGAGCTTTATCGGGCTCGAAGCCGCCGCCGCGTTGCGCGCCAGGGATATCGAGGTTCACGTCGTCGGGCTCGAGCAGCGGCCGATGGAACGCGTGCTCGGACCGGAGATGGGAGACTTCGTGCGGGCGCTGCATGAGGAGCACGGCGTCGTCTTTCATCTCGGCGATACGGTGACGTCGATCGACGGCAAACGCGCGACGCTGAAGAGCGGCGGCGTGCTCGAGGCCGATGTCGTGGTGGTCGGTGTCGGGGTGCGGCCGCGTCTGGCTTTGGCCGAGAAGGCCGGCGCTGGCGATCGATCGCGGCGTCACGGTGGATGCGTATCTCGAGACCAGCGTCCCCGGCATCTACGCGGCGGGCGATATTGCGCGCTGGCCGGACCCGCATTCCGGCGAGAACATCCGCGTCGAACATTGGGTGGTGGCCGAACGCCAGGGCCAGACCGCCGCGCGCAACATGCTGGGACAGCGCGAAGTCTTCGATGCCGTGCCGTTCTTCTGGAGCCAGCATTACGACGTGCCGATCAACTATGTCGGTCACGCCGAAAAGTGGGACGAAATCGCGGTGGACGGCAATATCGCCGCGAAGGATTGCCTGCTGCGATACAAGAGCGGCGGACGCGTGCTCGCCGTCGCTTCGATCTATCGCGATGTCGCAAGCCTCGAGGCGGAACTAGCGATGGAGCGGGCGACGCGCTGATTCCCTTCCGGTGACGGAAGGTGTTTGCGCTGCGACGGCAATGGTCTAGTCTGGCGTTCATGCTCACCGAAACCACCGACTACGAAAAACTCTACCGCGACTTCCGCTGGGACATCCCGGCGCGGTTCAACATCGCGAGCGCCTGCTGCGACCGCCATGCCGACGGCAGCAACCGGCTGGCGCTGATCTATGTCGACGAGGACGGCGGCGCGCAGCGCACCTCGTTCGACGAGATGGCTGCGATGTCGCGCCGCTTCGCCAATGTGCTGAAGGCCGGCGGGCTGACGCGCGGCGATCGGGTCGCGGTGTTTCTGTCGCAGTCGCTGGAATTGCCGGTCGTGCATCTGGCGGCGTGGCGTTCCGGCCTGGTGTCGATCCCGCTGTTCGCGCTGTTCGGCGAGGACGCGCTGGAATTCCGCCTGTCGAATTCCGGCGCCAAGGCGATCGTCACCGACGAGGCGGGTTGGGAGAAGCTCGCGAAAATCCGCGACCGGCTGCCTGACCTGCAGCATATCTACGTCACCGGCGGCGCCGCTCCGGCCGGCGCCAAATCGTTCTGGTCGCAGGTCGAAGCCGCATCCGACCAGTTCGCGACCGTCGATACCTCGGCCGACGATCCCGCCATCATCATCTACACCTCGGGCACCACGGGCAATCCGAAAGGCGCGCTGCATGCCCATCGGGTGCTGCTCGGCCATCTGCCGAATGTCGAGATGGTGCATGATTTCATGCCCAAGCCCGGCGACGTGATGTGGACGCCGGCCGACTGGGCGTGGATCGGCGGATTGTTCGATGCGCTGTTTCCGGCCTGGTATCACGGCGTGCCCGTGGTCGGGCACCGCGCCCGGAAATTCGAGCCGCAGGCGGCGATGCGGCTGATGGCCGATCACGGCGTGCGCAACGTGTTCCTGCCGCCGACCGCGCTGAAGCTGATGCGGCAGGCGGAGGTCAGGCATGCCGGTGTCAAGCTGCGCAGCATGCTCTCGGGCGGCGAGTCGCTCGGCGCCGAGCTTCTGCAATGGGTGCGCGCGACCTTCGGCATCGACGCCCACGAGGTCTATGGCCAGACCGAGTGCAATCTCGTGGTCGGCAGCAATTCAAGACTGTTTCCGATCCGGCCGGGCTCGATGGGCAAGGCCACGCCGGGATTCGACGTTCGCATCGTCAATGAGCGCGGCGAGGAACAGCCGCGCGGCAGCCGCGGCATCATCGGCGTGCGCCAGCCGAACCCCTGCACCATGCTCGGGTACTGGAAGAACGAGGAAGCCACGCGCAAAGAAATTTGCCGGCGAATTCCTGCTCACCGGCGATCTCGGCGTCCAGGATGAGGACGGCTATTTCTGGTATGTCAGCCGCGAGGACGACGTCATCACCACCGCCGGCTATCGCGTCGGGCCGTCGGAAATCGAGCATACGCTGCTGAAACATCCGGCGGTGGCGATGTCGGCGGTGGTCGGCATTCCCGATCCCGTGCGCACCGAATCGATCAAGGCATGGATCGTGCTGCGTCCGGGTTTTGCGCCGAGCGAGGCGCTGGCGCGCGAGATCCAGGATTTTGTCAAGGTGCAGCTCGCCGCGCACGAATATCCGCGTTTCGTGCAGTTCACCGACAGCCTGCCGATGACCGCCACCGGCAAGGTGCTGCGGCGGGAGCTGCGGACGCTGGGGTAGATCACGCCGTCGTTCCCGTGACCGCGGCAGATCCATCCGCGTGCGGTCTTTGCTTGCGCGAAGCCGTCGACTTCCCTGCGAACGAGCAGGCGACGAGCCGCTGAACACGCGGGAGTTTTGACGCAGATCAACACGCTCGCGTCAATGCCCTGCATCAATGTCGGAAAATAATTGGGAGGAAATGCCGATGACGTCCATCTCCGGCAAGGTTGATCCGGTGGTGCGCCGGATCACGGCCGCCGATATCGCCGAGGCGCTGGGGCAGGGGCTGCGCGATTTCCAGGCCACCCCGCTTTACGGCCTGTTGTTCGGCGCGCTCTACGCCGCCGGCGGCATCGTCATCCTGCTCAGCCTGACCGCGTTCGGCATGGTCTATCTGGCCTATCCGCTGGCGGCCGGCTTTGCGCTGATCGGTCCGTTTGTCGCCATCGGCCTTTACGAGGTCAGCCGCCGGCGCGAGGCCGGGCAGCCGATCTCGATTGCCGGCATCTGGTCGACCGTGACGTCGCGCGGCGAAATCGGCTGGATGGCCTTTGTCACGCTGTTCATGTTCGTGATCTGGATGTACCAGGTGCGCCTGCTGATCGCGCTGTTGATCGGGCTCAATGCCTCGTTTTCCAGCCTGCACGAATTCATCACGGTGGTGCTGACCACCAATGAAGGACTGGTGTTCCTCGCCATCGGCAACATCGTCGGCGCTGCGCTGTCGCTGATCCTGTTTTCGCTGACGGTGGTGTCGTTCCCGCTATTGCTCGACCGCGACGTCGATTTCGTCACCGCGATGGTCACGAGCGTGCGCGCGGTGGTGACGAGCCCGGTGCCGATGATCGGATGGGCCGCGGTCATCGTCGTGCTGCTGATCGTCTCGGCGCTGCCCTACTTCCTCGGCCTGCTGGTGACGCTGCCGGTGCTCGGCCACGCCACCTGGCATCTCTATCGCCGCATCGTGGCGCCGGTGGTGGGCTCTTAACATACTTGCACATCTTGACGTTCGCGGGGGTGAGGGCTCGTACCAAGCTGCGTCATCGTGCCTCCGGATTCGCTGCGCAGCGTCGAGTTGAGCGGTGTCGCTGCTGATCGGCCAGCGCGTGCGCTGGATTACCTCGCGGAAAGCATGGATGGCGTTCAGCTCGGCCAGGAATGGGCAGCCCTCGCAGAAAAAGCCTGCGCATCGAGATGCCGTAGATAATCGGCCGCGCGCAGGTTCTCGAATAGCCTAACCGCCTGATCTTCGATGTTCTCGGGAAAGCAGAAGGGATTGCCGCCCTTCGAGATTCGGACCGTGCGCAATTGACCGGCCCAATCGTAAACATCCTGGAAGAGGTGATGGTGGACCGCTCTATAATGTGAGAAGTCCAGTACTCCTTCCGGCAGCGGCTCCCCAGCTCGCGCGCTGGAAATTTCGGCTTCGAAACGCGTCGAGCTCCGCTTGGGTTCGCAGGTCGAGCCTATTCACGAGTACGGTCGAATTTTCGTAGGTGTATGGATCGTCTATCGCGTCATACATGCAACTCGCTTAACCCTTGCGATAGCTGCGAATGATGGTGCGGCGATACTCTTCCGCGGTGAGTCCCTTGGCATGCGCGTCGCCGGCGCGCTTTTTCATCGCGGCAGTCATCCGGATGCCCTCGACCGCACTTATCTTGGCAAACGCCGCATCTCCGATCACGAATCGGCCGGTCTTGGCGCTCTTTGCGGCAGGTTTTTTTTGCTTGGGCATGGCTCAATATAGCACGAATCAGGTCCAGCAGGAATGCCCTGTCGCTCGGCATGGAAGTCTCCGCGCCCCGTGCGCAATTGCGCGCTGGGCGAGACAACCGGAACCTACGGCGTCTCGATCCCGATCTTTTTCGACTGCATTGCCGAAGAAGTATTTCCGGCTGAATTCGATCGATGTTCACCTGCATTCTCAGCTATCGAGTTTCAGCGCGGCGTACGGGATATCGAGCGGCTGTCCGGTTTCGAGGATGCTCTTGAGGCTGGACAGGATGGCGGGCCATCCCTTGGAGATGCCTTCGAAAAACTTGCTGCCCTCGGCGAAGCCTTGATGGGTCAGCGTCAGCTTGACGAGCTTGCCATAAGGCTCAAGCACGAACGTCGCGAGCGCGGGAAATTCGTTTCGATACCTGTCCGATTGATTGACGAACGTATAGGCCAGCCGCCGCGGCGGGTCGCATTCGACGACCTTGCCGGCATCGGAGACGGTGCCGTCGCTTCGCACCATCTCGAATGAGGAGCCCACCGTCCAGTCCGACCTGAGCCGGGCGCCGAACCAGTAGCGTTCGGTGAAATTGCCGTCGGTCAGGGCGTGCCAGAGTTTTTCCGGGGTGGTCTCGATATAGGTGACGTAGATGAATTCGGGCTTAGGCATCGGCCGGCTCCTGCTGCGAACTCGGCTTAAGGTCCGATGGCAGCGGCCGCCCGGTCTCGAGAATGCTCTTCAGGCTCGCGATCACCATCGGCCAGCCTTCCGAAATGCCGAGGAAGGTCTTGCCGCCTTCGTCAAGGTTGTCATGCGTGACCGTCAATTTGACGACATGGCCGCGCGGCTCGAGATCGAAGGTCACGCGCGAGATTCGTTCATGCTTCAACTCGTCGGAGCAGGCTTCCCAGGTATAGGCGAGTTTCCTCGGCGGATCCGATATCAAGACCTTGCCCTTGGGCGACGGCCTTTCCGGGTGGGTGAACCGATAGGGCGATCCGACCTTCCAGTCGGAGGTGACGCGGTGGCCGAACCAGTAGCGCTCGGTGAAGTCGCCGTCGGTCAACGCATGCCAGAGTTTCTCCGCGGAGGTCTCGATATAGGTGGTGTAGACGAATTCCGGTTTACTCATCGCGCTTCTCCAGTTGTCGTTTCAATTCGCTGAGCGCGGTGAGCTTGCCGCGCTCGAATTTCCTGATCCACCGCTCGCCGATCTGATGGATCGGCACCGGGTTGAGGTAGTGCAGCTTCTCGCGGCCGTGCCGGAAGGTGGTGACGAGGTTGGCCTCTTCGAGGATCGCAAGGTGCTTGGTCACGGCCTGCCGCGTCATGGCAAGGCCGTCGCAGAGTTCGTTCAGGGTCTGTCCGTTTTTGGCATGAAGCCTGTCGAGCAGCGACCTTCTCGATGCATCGGCCAGCGCTTTGAAGACTTCATCCATGGCGGGGATAATAGGCAACCAAATGGTTGCATGTCAAGGGCGTGTTTTCGCAAAATGCGTTTCGGCGTGCTATGTAGCCGCCAGCCAACGAAGATTGGTTTCAACAGTCGGGATGGAAGAGCATGATCGGCCTGGTAAGACTTCAAGTGAAATTTGCGTTGTTCGTTTCCGTTTGTGTTCTGCGCCTGCGGCGGCGGCGCTCATGCCCAGCAGCAGGTGATCGGGGCTCCGCCCGAAGCCTCCAACATGAAACTGGTCGGGTACAACGACCTGCAGGCCCGCAGCGCCTATCAGCCGACCATCCATCACCAGGGCGACCGCTGGATCGCCTATATCGGTCATCACGGCGGAACCGACGAGATTCCCGATCCGGTCAATCCGATGACCGGCAAGGCCGAGCCGAACGGCACCTCGATCGTCGACGTCACCGATCCCGCGCATCCCCGATATCTGCACCACATTCCCGGTCAGGAAGGAAAGTACGAAAGCGGCGGCGCGCAGATGGTGCGCGTCTGCGACGGCAAGCAACTGCCCAAGGGCGACCCGAATGCGGTCTACATGCTGCGCACGGTCGGCAGTTCGGGGCATGAGATCTGGAATGTCGCCGATCCCTCCAATCCCGTTCTCGTCAGCCATATCGGCGAGGGCCTGAAAGACACGCACAAGAACTGGTGGGAATGCAACACCGGGATCGCTTACCTGGTGTCGGGCGCGCCCGACTGGCGCACGCGCCGCATGACCCAGGTCTATGACCTCTCCGATCCCGCCCATCCGGTAAAAATCCGGGACTTCGGCTTGCCGGGCCAGGAGCCGGGTTCGACCGGCGCGGTACCGACCGAGTTGCACGGGGCGATCTCGACCGGGCCCGGAAGGCAACCGCGTCTATTTCGGCTACGGCACCGACAAGGGCGGCTTCCTGCAGATCGTCGATCGCGACAAGCTGCTTCACGGGCCCAAGGAGCCGACGCCGGATAACCTTCGCTATCCGGAGATCTCGCGGCTGCCGATGTCGGCCTTCAACGGCGCCCACACCACGTTTCCGATGCTGAAGATGCCGATCGCCGAATTTGCTCACGACAAGGACGGCAAGAGCCGCGACATTGTCATGATCGTCGATGAGGCGATCGACAATGAATGCGCCGAGCCGCGGCAGATGGTCTGGTTCGCCGACGTCACGGTCGAGAACCGTCCGATGATGATTTCGAGCTACACCGTGAAGGAGGCCTCCGGCTCGTTCTGCGAGCGGGGAGGGCGGTTCGGTTCGCATTCCTCCAACGAGAGCATGGCGCCGGTGTTCTACAAGAAGATGGCGTTCATCTCGTTCTTCAATGCCGGGGTGCGCGCGCTCGATATCCGCGATCCCTACCACCCGACCGAAGTCGGTTATTTCATCCCCTCGATCACGGCGGCGACCGACAAGCGCTGCGTCAAGATCGACGGCAAGGATCGCTGCAAGGTCGCGATCCAGACCAACAATGTCGAGACCGACGATCGCGGCTACATCTATATCGTCGATCGCGCCAACACCGGCCTTCATATCCTGGAATTGACCGGGCCGGCGCGTGCCGTGGCCGGCCTGCCATAAGCGGTGAGCTGAAATGCGCGGACTGCTGATAACAGCGTTTGCCGCGGCGATTTTCGCCGCGTCCGGCGTCGCCGGCGATCAGCATGTCCGCGCCGCGCGCGAGGGCTGGCGCGAGATCGCCTGGCCGTTTCCGCGCGATGGATGGCCCGCCGGCCGCGCCTTCCGTTGCGAAACGCAGGTCTGCGGCGGCGAGGTCGAAGTCTATGCCCGGCCCAAGATCGGCTTCTGCAATTGCGACACCGGGGTTGCCGACGACGACGAAGTCGATCGCGTCGCCGATCTCGATCTGATGAGCGAGCGCTTCGTTCCGCTCGAAGCGGGAAAGCTGATCCGGGTCGCCGACATGCAAGGACGCATCCGCGCCTATGACCTGCAGCTCGCGGGCGGCGCGCGGCACACCGCCATCGGCATCGCGGTATCGCGCGGCTGTGACCTCATGGTCGCGGTGGCGCAAGGTGCGGGGGCTGCGCCGGACGTCCAGCGCGTGGCGCTGGATTTTCTGGCGTCGGACGACATCACGCGCTGGATGACGAAGGCGATGGACGGGGGCTGAGGCGCCGCGTTTCCTTACCTCTCCCCGCAAGCGGGGAGAGGGAGAAGCGCCGCGACTTCCGCTCATGCGCCAGCCATGCATAATCGGGAAAGCCTTCCGATTAAATCGCGAGTCCTCCCATGTCCCTCCAGGTCTACCTCGCCTTCGTCGCCGCCTGCATCGCGCTGGCGCTGCTGCCCGGTCCGATCGTGACGCTGGTGATCGCCAACGGCCTGCGGCACGGCACCCGCGCGGCGCTGACCAACATCGCCGGCGTGCAGGCCGGGCTTGCGATCGTGATCGGCGTCGTCGCGGTCGGGCTGACCTCGCTGATGGCGACCATGGGCTACTGGTTCGACTGGGTGCGCTTTGCCGGCGCCGCCTATCTGGTCTGGCTCGGCATCAAGCTCATTCGTGCGCCGGTCGCGGGCGTCGAGGCCGAGGCGCCGCCGCCGCCGCCGCGCGGCGGGTTCTTCCTGCAGGGTTTTCTGGTGCTGCTCTCCAACCCCAAGGTGCTGGTGTTCTTCGGCGCGTTCATTCCGCAGTTCATCGACATGGGCCGGGACCATGTCTCGCAGGTGGCGCTGCTCGGCGTCACCTTCATGGTGATCGCCGGCATGACGGACGCGGCCTATGCGCTGCTCGCCGGCCGCGCGCGGCGGTTCTTCTCGGCGCGCCGCACCCGGCTGCTGTCGCGCGTCTCCGGCGGCTTCATGATCGGCGGCGGCATCTGGCTGGCGCTGACGCGGGCACGGTGAGCGCGATCGTTGAATAGCGAGATCGCGCGGCGCGAAGGTGAGCTCCCTCCCCCCTTGTGGGGGAGGGTTGGGGAGAGGGGTAAGTCGAGAAGGCGGTGCTCGTGGCCACCCCCCTCCCTAGCCCTCCCCCGCAAGGGGGGAGGGAGGGCATGCGCGGCGACGAGAATCAAGGTCAGCCGCGCCCGCGCAGCTCGATCTCGATCTCGCCGAAAATATTCGCCAGCCGGTCCGCCCATTGCCGCTCGCCGGCCGGATCGGCAATCAGGTCCTGGCGGATTTCGATCCCTGTGTTCATCAGGCCGCGCGCCTCGCCGTGAACCGGAATGGTGTAGTCGGTCTCGTCGCTCACCGCGTAAGGCTCGTTGTCGCCGACCACGAGATCGCCGCCCGCGCGCAGGGCCTTGAGCAACAGCGGCGGCAGGCGGGTGTCGCGTTGATAGAGCGTGCCGACATGCCAGGGCCGCGCGATCCCGGCATAGACCGGCGTGAAGGAGTGCAGCGCCACCAGCACCGTCGGCATGCCGTGACGAAGACGGTTGTCGATCGCCTCGCGGATGCGGCGATGGTAGGGATCGAACACCTGTCGGCGCCGCGCCTCGGCGGCATCGCGGGCGAGGCCTTCATTGCCGGGAATGACGGTCGCTTCGCTGATGCGCGGGATCGAGCTCGGCGCGTCCGGCGGGCGGTTGCAGTCGATCACCAGCCGCGAGTAGCGCTGCACGATCAGATGCGCGCCCAGATGTTTCGACAGCGCCTCGGCGACGCCGGCAATGCCGATATCCCAGGCGATATGCCGCGCCAGTTCGTCCTCCGGCAGGCCGAGATCGCCGAGCGCGCGCGGGATGGCGCGGCCGTAATGATCCGACGTCAGCAGGAACGGCGAGGCGCCGGAGGGATTTTGTTCCAGGACCGGCGGAACATCCTCCTCTCCCAGGACGTATCGATGTGTCGCCGGCGCCGTCCAGAACCATGCTCGTTGTCCGTTTTGCCCAGTGAATCGGCATGCCGATCGGGAAATGTGCGGCGATCGGTATGGATTACCGCGCATAATGTCATAAGTATTGCACCCACGATGCCGCTCCTGACAATTCATCACAAGACCGAATATCGCTATGCGCACCCCGTCGCGTTCGGCGAACACCGGATCATGCTGCGTCCGCGCGACGGGCACGATCTGCGCGTGCTGTCGCACGACCTTGCGATCGTGCCGCGGCCGATGTCGCTGCGCCTGATCCACGACGTGTTCGGCAACAGCGTCGCGATCGCGACCTTCGACGAGCGCGCCGAAACCCTGTCGTTCCTTTCCACCGCCACCGTCGAACACAATCCGGCCGAGGAGTTCGCGCTGACCGCGGACGACGCGGCCTATTTCTATCCGTTCCTGTACGACGACGAGGAATTTCCCGACCTCGTCCAGTTCATCACGCCGCAATATGGCGATCCCCAGGGCGAGCTGTCGACGTGGGCGCGGAATTTTCTCGACGCCGAAGGGCCGACGCCGACCTACAGGATTCTGTCGGGCATGACCCACGGCATCCGCGAGGCCTTCACCTACCGCAAGCGGCATGAGCAGGGCACCCAGCATCCGCTCGACACGCTGCAGACGAAAACCGGCACCTGCCGCGACTACGCGCTGTTCATGATCGAGGCGCTGCGGCGGCTCGGCATCGCCGCGCGCTTCGTGTCGGGCTATCTGTTCATCCCCGGCGATCGCACCGATGGCTACAAGGGCGGCGGCTCGACCCATGCCTGGGTTCAGGTCTATCTGCCGAGCGCCGGCTGGATCGAGTTCGATCCCACCAACGGCATCGTCGGCACCCGCGACCTCGTCCGCGTCGCGGTGGCGCGCGATCCGCGCCAGGCGATCCCGCTGCACGGCTGCTATCTCGGCTCGGCCGATGCCTTTATCGGCATGGAGGTCAGCATCGACGTCTTCCCTGCCACTGAGACGGTGGTGGAAGCCTGATCATGGAAATCGGGGCCGGCTTGCCGTGAACGCGGACCATCTCTTCGTCTACGGCACGCTGATGCGCGGCTTCGATCATCCGATGGCGCGGCTGTTGTCGCGCGGCGCGGATTTCGTCGGCGAGGCGCGCTGCCGCGGCCGGCTCTATCTCGTCAGGCATTATCCGGGGATGGTGCTCTCGGACGATGCCGGCGACGTCGTGTTCGGCGAATTGTTCCGGCTGCGCCGGCCGGCCGAACTGCTGGCCGAGTTCGACATGTACGAGGCCTGCGGCGAGGGGTTTGCCGAGCCGACCGAATATATCAGGCGGATGCTGCCGGTGACGTCGGGCGACGGCGCCGCGAGCGAGGCCTGGACCTATCTCTACAACTGGCCCGTCACGGACCTGCCGCGGATCGCCTCGGGGCGGTTTTTGGCGAGGTAGGGACGCGTCATCACCGTCATTCCGGGGCGCGTCGAAGACGCGAGCCCGGAATCTCTAGACCTCCGGGTCCACGCTTGCGCGTGTCCCGGAATGACGACCGCGAGAAACGGCCTGTGAATAGCGGCAAGAAGCCCGATAATCTTCGTAATTTCCCCTCGCTACCCTATATCGGTAGTCGGTTGGCCAGGACTTCCTGAGAGCCGACTCACCCGCAAAATCGCGAGCCAGATGCGCTTTACGCCCCAATTCCTCGATGACCTGCGCGCCCGGCTTCCGGTTTCGGAAGTCGTGGGCCGGCGCGTCAAGTTGAAGAAGGCGGGGCGGGAGTGGAAGGGGCTGTCGCCGTTCCAGCAGGAGAAGTCGCCGTCGTTCACCGTCAACGACCAGAAGGGATTTTACCACGACTTCTCCTCCGGCAAGCACGGCGACATCATCTCCTTCCTGATGGAGACCGAGGGCGTCGGCTTCACCGAGGCCGTCGAGCGCCTTGCCGCGATGGCCGGCCTGCCGCTGCCGGCCGCGACCCCCGATGCCGCGCGCCACGAGCAGCGCCGCAAGACGCTGTACGACGTGATGGAACTGGCGGCGAAATTCTTCGCCGACACGCTGGCCTCGCGCAATGGCGCCAGAGCGCGCGGCTATCTCGCCGACCGCGCGATTTCGCCCGACACCCAGTTGCAGTTCCGGATCGGCTATGCGCCCGGCGAGCGGTTTGCCCTGAAGGAGTATCTCGGCGCGCAGGGCATTCCGGTCGAGGACATGGTCGAGGCCGGACTGCTGGTCGGCGGCGACGACATCCCGGTGCCCTACGACAAGTTTCGCGACCGCGTGATGTTTCCGATCACCGACGTGCGCAATCGCGTCATCGCGTTCGGCGGCCGCGCGCTGGAGAAGGACGTCGCCGGCGAAATACCTGAACTCGCCGGAAACGCCGCTGTTTCACAAGGGCGACAATCTCTACAACCTCGCCACCGCGCGTCTCGCCACCCACAACGGCAGCCCGCTGGTGGTGGTGGAAGGCTATGTCGACGTCATCGCCATGGTCGGCGCCGGCTTTCCCGGCAGCGTCGCGCCGCTCGGCACCGCGCTGACCGAAAACCAGCTCGCGCTGCTGTGGAAGATGGCGGACGAGCCGATCCTGTGTTTCGACGGCGACAAGGCCGGGCAGAAGGCGGCGTGGCGCGCCGCCGATCTGGCGCTGCCGCATCTGTTGCCGGGAAAGAGCCTGCGCTTCGCGCTGCTGCCGGAGGGGCAGGACCCCGACGATCTCGCGCGCTCGGGCGGGCGGGCGGCGATCGAGGAGGTGATCGGCGCCGCGCGCGGCCTCGCCGAGGTGATCTGGTCGCGCGAGATCGAAGGCGGCAGCTTCGCCACGCCGGAACGGCGCGCGGCGCTGGAAAAGCGGATCGGCGAGTTGACCGCCAGCATCCGCGACGAGGTGGTGCGGCGCTATTACCGCCAGGATCTCGGCGAACGGCTGCAGCGGACCTTTGCGCCGGAAGGCGGCCGCGGCTTCTATCCGAGGGGCGGATATCGCGGCGGCGCCGCGGGCGGCCCCGGCGGCGAATCAGGCCGGCGCTCCGGCTCCCGGATGCCGTTTACCCCGGGGGCGGCGGGCCGATTCGCTTCCCCGGGCGGCCGGGGGCAGGCGTCCGCCGGCAGCCAGACCATCAACCGCGGGCCCTATCAGGCGGCGAGTTCGCAGCTTGCGACCAGCCCGATCATGCGCGGCCAGCGCAGCGCGATGTCGCGCCGCGAGGCGCTGATCCTGCAATCCCTGATCAATCACCCCTGGCTGCTGCACGACCATCTCGAAGAGGTGGCGGCGCTCGAACTGGCCCACCCCGAGGCCCACAAACTGCGCGCCGGCATCATCGCGGCCTTCGCCAACGACCATCACCACTCGCCGGAGCCGTCGGAACAAAGCGAGAAGATGCGGGCCGACCTCGAAGCGGGCGGATTTTCGCAAGGACTTCAAAGGGTTGAAGCGGCGATCACGACCTCGGCGGTGTGGGGCGTGCGGCCCGGCGCGGCGCGGGAGGACGTTCTTTCCACCTGGCACCAGCTCGTCTCCTTGCATCGGCAATGGCACTCATTACTTAGGGAATTGAAGGATGCCGAGCTCGCCTTGGGTGAGGAGGCAAGCGAAGCCAATCTGGCGTGGCTGCGGGACGTCAAGGCCCGGATCGAGGAAGTGGACGGCACCGAGGCCCTGATCGAGGGGTTCGGCGAATCGTCGGGCCGGTTCCAGCGCAGCGTCTGATGAAAAATGATGCGGACGGCGGCTGCCGGAACCGCGAAATGACTCGCCAAATCCATGGTTTGGCGGCAAAAACAGGGTTAATCGAAGCTTAACAGTCCGTAGCATTTTCAGGCAGAGTGGAGCCGGTTCACCATTGGAATAGCGTCAGAAGCAACGACGCGTATTCCGATCGAAAAGCCGAACCCACTTTTCGAAGGCGCGGGCTATGAGTTCGAAACCGGCGAAACAGATTTGGGGGTGGCGATGGTTTGCGCCGCCCTTTCCGCGTCGTAAGGGACACGAGATTCAAGGCGGGCGCGGCGACGTACCCTGCATGAGCGCGTTTCAGGAGCAATGAATGGCCACCAAGGCAAAGACGCTGCAGGTTAAGGACAAGGAAAAGGACGACAAGGCAGCCGACGCTCCGGAGAAGGATTCCGCCGAAGCGCCGTCGCCGTTGCTCGACCTGTCGGATGCCGCCGTCAAGAAGATGATCAAGCAGGCCAAGAAGCGCGGCTTCGTGACCTTCGATCAGCTCAACGAAGTGCTGCCTTCCGACACCACCTCGCCCGAGCAGATCGAGGACATCATGTCGATGCTCTCGGACATGGGCATCAACGTCTCCGAGGCCGAGGACGCCGACAGCGAGGAAGAGAACAAGGAAGAGGCCGAGGACGAGACCGACAACGAACTGGTCGAGGTCACGCAGAAGGCCGTCACCGAAGTCAAGAAGTCCGAGCCCGGCGAGCGCACCGACGATCCCGTCCGCATGTATCTGCGCGAGATGGGCACGGTCGAGCTGCTGTCGCGCGAGGGCGAAATCGCGATCGCCAAGCGCATCGAGGCCGGCCGCGAGGCGATGATCGCGGGGCTGTGCGAAAGCCCGCTGACCTTCCAGGCCATCATCATCTGGCGCGACGAACTCAACGAGGGAAAGATCTTCCTTCGCGACATCATCGATCTCGAAGCGACCTATGCCGGCCCCGACGCCAAGAACAACATGAACCGGCGCTGCTGGCGCGCCGGTCGGTCCCGACGGCCAGCCGCTCGCCGCCGCCAACGGCAACGGCGCGGCGATGCCGGCCGCGGCCGCGCCGCCGCGGCGCCCCCGGCGCCGACCCCGTTCCGTCCCGCGCCCGCCGCCGCCGCCGACGGCGAGAAGGACCTCGGAGGCCGCCGCCGATTCCGACATGGACGACGACGAGTTCGAAAACCAGATGTCGCTCGCCGCCATCGAGGCCGAGCTGAAGCCGAAGGTGGTCGAAACCTTCGACAAGATCGCCGACAACTACAAGAAGCTGCGCCGCCTGCAGGAGCAGGACATTTCCAACCAGCTCCAGAACGAGACGCTGTCGCCGGCGCAGGAGCGCAAATACAAGAAGCTGAAGGACGAAATCATCGTCGAGGTGAAGTCGCTGCGGCTCAACCAGGCCCGCATCGACTCGCTGGTCGAGCAGCTCTACGACATCAACAAGAAGCTGGTGTCGTTCGAGGGCCGCCTGCTGCGCCTCGGCGACAGCCACGGCGTCGCGCGCGAGGACTTCCTGCGCAACTACCAGGGCTCGGAGCTCGATCCGCGCTGGCTCAACCGCGTCTCGAAACTCTCGGCCAAGGGCTGGAAGAATTTCGTCCATCACGAAAAGGACCGCATCAAGGAGCTGCGCGGCGAGATCCAGTCGCTCGCCGCCCTGACCGGGCTCGAGATCGGCGAATTCCGCAAGATCGTGCACGGCGTGCAGAAGGGCGAGCGCGAGGCGCGCCAGGCCAAGAAGGAAATGGTCGAGGCCAATCTGCGGCTGGTGATCTCGATCGCCAAGAAATACACCAACCGCGGCCTGCAGTTCCTCGACCTGATCCAGGAAGGCAATATCGGCCTGATGAAGGCGGTCGACAAATTCGAATACCGCCGGGGCTACAAGTTCTCGACCTATGCGACGTGGTGGATCCGGCAGGCGATCACGCGATCGATCGCCGATCAGGCGCGCACCATCCGCATTCCCGTGCACATGATCGAGACCATCAACAAGATCGTGCGCACCTCGCGCCAGATGCTCAACGAGATCGGCCGCGAGCCGACGCCGGAAGAGCTCGCCGAAAAGCTCGGCATGCCGCTGGAGAAGGTGCGCAAGGTTCTCAAGATCGCGAAGGAGCCGCTGTCGCTCGAAACGCCGGTCGGCGACGAGGAAGATTCGCATCTCGGCGATTTCATCGAGGACAAGAACGCGATCCTGCCCGATCGATGCCGCGATCCAGTCCAACCTGCGCGAGACCACGACGCGCGTGCTGGCCTCGCTGACCCCGCGCGAGGAACGCGTGCTGCGCATGCGCTTCGGCATCGGCATGAACACCGACCACACGCTGGAAGAAGTCGGCCAGCAGTTCTCGGTGACGCGCGAACGTATCCGCCAGATCGAGGCCAAGGCGCTGCGGAAGCTGAAGCATCCGTCAGGAGCAGGAAGCTGCGGTCGTTCCTG
>CAWAXD010000013.1:0-12917 GCA_963785985.1 uncultured delta proteobacterium
TCATCTTTTGCGCGTTTTCGCGCACCAGATTCAGATAGCGTTTGCCTTCGTCATCCAGTTTGTCCGCGCATCGTTTCTGTATCTGAAGTGAAAATCCGTCGATCGCCCGCAGCGGCGTGCGCAAATCGTGGGACACGGAGTAACTGAAACTCTCCAGCTCCTCGTTTGCTGCCGCCAGTTGGGCGGTACGTTCGGACACCATCTCTTCCAGATGCTCGCGGTGCTTCCTCAACTCTGCAGAGATCCGCTGGTTCTCAGTGAGCTCGGCATCCAACCGCTCGTTGACTTGTCGCATCCCCGTATAGGGCAGGTTGACGGAATTGGAAAACACACCCCGGTATATCAGGTAAAAAGCTGCGATCTTGTATAGATGGCCGATGACATTGTAGGTATCAAAGACGCTTTGATATGCCGAAAACTGCCACTCGCTCAAAATACACAATATGAACGCGGCCAAAAAATACACAAGCCACGGTTCATCGACGTTCAAGCGACGCCAATAGACAGCGACGGAGAAGGCTAACAGTCCAATGATCACGTACTCGGAATAGGTTTTGAACGGCGTCAAACCTACGCCTTCGATATAGGTCGCCGGAACGTACCCCGGGAAAAACGTAATAGCGACAAACACCAGCGTCGGCACTGCAAGATTGACCGCCATCAATACAGGTTTGGTCAGCCAACGTTGCTCGCTTGCAGGGTAAATATACGCGCTGAGCAATAAGGCCCAAGCCATGTACAAACGTGCGGCTATCCAGTATTCGGTCGATTTCAGCGGAGTGTTCGGTGTAATAAAGGCGGGCATGCCGGAATATCCCAATGCATGCATAAAATCCAGCAAACCGATACCGAGAAAGGCCGTGCCCAGAAATAGCGAATGCCGATTACCCGACTGCTCATGGCTATACCAGGCGACGCCGAATATCGACAGCGACACCATCACACTAAAGAATTCCGCTATGTTATGAAAAACAAGATACAACTGCGTATTCGCAACGAAGTACAACTGCTCCCCAAACATACGAAGCAATAATAATGGCAAGCCACCGATCAAGGCGGTCCATAACAGGATTCTGGTGGAGGATGCATTCATACTGTATCGCCCATGCTGAGTGCCATCATGTATTCCCTCCCCGGATCGGCAACGCGAAATAGAACGTCGCGCCTTTATTGACCTTGCCGTCCGCCCACACCCGCCCGCCATGCCGCGTGATGATGCGCTTCACGATGGCCAGGCCGATCCCCGTTCCCTCGAACTCCTCTACCCCGTGCAGACGCTGGAACACGCCGAACAATTTATCGGCATACTGCATGTCGAAGCCCGCGCCATTGTCCTTGACGAAATAGACGTTCTCCTTGCCCTCCACGTAACTGCCGACCTGGATCGACGCCGCCGGGTTGTGACTGGTGAATTTGATGGCATTGCCCAGCAGGTTCACCCACACCTGACGCAGTATGGTGTGGTCGCCGTGTGCAGGAGGCAGCGGTCTGATCTCCACGTTGAGGTCGCGTCCCGGCGACGCGCATGAGTTCCTCGAACACTTCGCGTGCCAGCCCCTCCATGTCGACTTCCGCCATGGACATTCCCAGCCGCCCCATGCGGGAGAAGGCGAGGATGTCGTCGATGAGCTGGCCCATCTTCAGGGTGTTGTCGCGCACCAGATTCAAATACCGCTTGCCTTCATCATCCAGCTTGTCTTCGCATCGTTTCAGCACTTGGAGCGAAAAACCGTCGATGGCCCGCAGCGGCGTGCGCAGGTCGTGGGAGACGGAGTAGGCGAAGCCTTCCAGATCCTTGTTGGCCTCCTCCAGTTCCCGCGTCTTTTCTTCCAGGCTTTCATTGAGCTTATTGAGCTGGTCCTGGGCGGACAGCAGCTCGCGGTTTTTCAGGGCCGCGTTCTCATAGATCGAAATGAACAGGTTCATGATTTGCTGTGGCCCGCCTTGACCTGGTATTTCTCCCCGTCGATGCTCAGCTCCATCTCGAATGTTTCATCGCCATGCATGGGCGGATCCTTCAAGGCGGTATTGATGCGGGACAACAGATACTGCTCGTTGAACGGTTTGGTCACATAGTAGTCAGCGCCCGCGTTCAAACCGTGGATCACATCCGGGTGTCCGACAGCGTCGTCAGCAGGATCACCGGAACGTCCCCCAGCGCGCGCATCCTTACGTATCGCCTGGCACATTTCATAGCCGTCCATCACCGGCATGGTGACGTCACTGATGATGACCTTGGGCGGCTCTTTCCGGGCCGCCGCCAGACCCTCCGCCCCATCCTTGGCGAGCGTCGCCGCGCTGTCTCGTTCAGCTCGCCTTTTCGAACCACACGGCTGTGCAACTTGAGCGGGAATCGCTCCGAGCGCCCGGGGTGTTCGGGTAAGATGCCGCCATGTCCTGGAAGCCCGAGCTCGAGGAGCTGGCGCGGCGCGGAGAGCTGGCGCGCCGCATGGGCGGCGAGGAGCGGCTCGAGCGCGCCCGCGCCGCCGGGCGCCTCAGCGTGCGCGAGCGCATCGATCGGCTCCTCGATCCCGGCAGCTTCCACGAGACGGGCCTGCTCGCCGGGCGCGTCAGCTATGACGCGCAGGGTCGGGTCGAAGCCATGACGCCCTCCAACTTCGTCTGCGGCCGCGGGCGCATCGAGGGGCGCCCGGTGGTGGTGGGCGGCGACGATTTCTCCGTGCGCGGCGGGGCCGCGGACGGCGCCATCGGCAACAAGATGGGGTGGGCGGAGAAGGCCGCGCGCGATCTGCGCTTTCCACTCGTGCGACTGGTGGACGGGACCGGCGGCGGCGGCAGCGTCAAGACCAACGCCACGCTGCGCCGCTCCTACGTGCCCTACCTGCCCGAATGGGAAGTCTCGGTGGAGCTGCTCTCGCTGGTGCCGGTTGCCGCCGCGGCGCTCGGGCCGGTCGCAGGCCTCGGCGCCGCGCGGGTCGCCGCAAGCCATTTCTCCGTGATGGTGCGCGACACGAGCCAGCTCTTCGTCGCAGGCCCGCCCGTGGTGCGCCGCGCCTTCGGCCGCGAGGTGGAGAAGAACGAGCTCGGCGGCTACCGCATCCATACGCGCGGCAGCGGCGCGGTCGACAACGCTGCCGAGAGCGAGGATGACGCGCTCGCGCAGATCCGGCGTTTCCTGTCTTTCCTGCCGAGCTGCGTCTACGAGCCGCCGCCGCGGCTCGCGGCGAGCGACGATCCGGAGCGCCGCGACGAGGCGCTGCTCGCGGCCGTGCCCCGCGATCGGCGCAAGCCCTACGACGTGCGCGCGCTCGTCGCGCGCGTGCTCGATCTCGGCTCGCTCTTCGAGATCGGCCACGGCTTCGGACGGCCGCTCTTCACCGCGCTCGCGCGCCTCGACGGCATCCCGGTCGGCGTGATGGCCAACGATCCGCGCCAGCTCGCGGGCTCGCTCGACGCCGACGCCTGCGACAAGCAGATCCGCTTCATCGATCTGTGCGACACCTTTGGGCTCCCGGTCGTGAACTTCGTCGACAACCCGGGCTTCCTGATCGGCGTCGAGGCCGAGAAGCGCGGCACCATCCGCCACGGCGTGCGGGCGCTCTTCGCCGTCTACCAGGCGCGCGTGCCGTGGGTGTCGGTGATCGTACGCAAGGTGTTCGGCGTGGCGGGCGCGGGCCACGGCGCGCACCACCGCTTGAACCTGCGCTATGCCTGGCCCTCGGCCGAGTGGGGCTCGCTGCCGATCGAGGGCGGCGTCGAGGCCGCCTACCGGCGCGAGATCGAGGCCGCCGAGGATCCGGACGCGCTGCGCGCGCGGCTCGAGGCGCAGCTCGAAGGCATGCGCTCGCCCTTTCCGACGGCCGAGGCCTTCGGCATCGAGGAGATCATCGACCCGCGCGAGACGCGGCCGCTGCTCGTCGAGTGGGCGCGGCGCGCCTACGAGATCGTGTGCAGCGAGCGGGGCCCGAAGGCGCGCGGCTTCCGGCCGTAGCGCGCTCGCCTACTGGGGCGCGATCCAGCCCTCCTGCTCGAAGCGCGTCCGCAGCTGATCGGAGATCTCCTTCGCGACGTCCTTGGCCTTGCCCTCGATCGTGCTCTTGCCGGTCGACTCGTCGTGCAGCTTCACGCCCGTGCTCACGATCAAGCCGAGCGGGTTCTTGGTCGCGATCGCGACCGCGAGCGGCACGACTGCGCCGGGCGTCTTGCTCGCCTGCGTGTCGACGTCACCCGAGCCGAGCTTGCGCAGACCGCTTGGCGTCACCTGGAAGCCCTCCACGGCGGCCTTGATCTCGGCGGCTCCCTCGCCGAGCCCGATCGCGACGCGCTCGGCCGCATTGCCCGCGGTGTAGGAAACCAGATAGCCGCGGATCACGATGTCGTTCAGGAAAAACCGTGACTGGGGGGTCACGACCTCGGCCGCCAGCCCCATCGCAACGATGTTGGAAGCGAGCTCGTTCGCGATCGCGGCGCCGACCTTGCGGCCGAGCGCGATTTGGTCCGGGGTCTGCGGGGGCCCGGCGTTCGCCTGCGCTTTGAGCGTGGAATCCGGCGGCACGTCCTGCGGCGTCGCGGCGAAATCATACACGAAGATGTGATCGGGGCGCGGCAGCGGCCCGCTGACCAGCTCCTGACGGTTCGAGACGTTGGTGCCGGCGCAGGCGGCGGCGAATGCGACGGCGACCAGCGAGATCGCGAGACGGGAGCGAGTCGGCATGCGATTCCTTTCGACCAGTTGCTTCGGTTGCGAGCGAATGGAAGCCGACGCAGCGCAACCGCGCCAGCCCCTCGGGGTTGACATGACCCCGCGGCTCGGCTGTGCTCGCTGCCGCGAAACGCCCCAGCGCAGAGGAGTCCCATGCCGTCGCCTGCCGTGATCGTCGAGAAGGAAGACCACGTCCTGGTCGTCACGCTCAACCGCCCCGAGAAGAAGAATGCCGTCAACTGCGAGGTGATGTGCCGCTTGTACGACGCCTGGACGCAGCTCGACCGCGACGAGACGCTGCGCGTCGCGATCCTCACCGGGCGCGGCACGACATTTTGTGCCGGCATGGATCTCGGCGAGATCGGCAAGCTGCGCAGCGGCGCCAGCGACAACGAGTGGATCGAGCGCGTGCGCAAGGAGCCGCAGGTGATCTACGGCGCCTGGCTCAAGACCTACCGCCCGACCAAGCCCGTGATCCTCGCCGCCGAGGGCTTCGCGCGCGCCGGCGGCACCGAGATCCTGCAAGGCACCGACATCCGCGTGGCGGGCGAGAGCGCGAAGTTCGGCGTCACCGAGGTGCAGCGCGGCCTCTTCCCGATGGCGGGCTCGACGGTGCGGCTGCGCCGGCAGATCCCCTACGCGATCGCCGCCGAGATGCTGCTGGCGGGCGAGGACCTGCCCGCGCGGCGCGCGTTCGAGCTCGGCCTCGTGAACCACGTCGTGCCCGACGGCCAGGCGCTCGCGAAGGCGCGCGAGATCGCGCAGCGCATCGCGGAGAATGGCCCGCTTGCGGTCGCCGGCATCCTCGCCGTGCTGCGCGCGACCGAGACGCTGCCGGAAGAGAAGGCCTTCGAGCTCGAGCAGCAGCACGGCATGAAGGTGATGATGTCCGCCGACGCCGCCGAGGGCCCGCGCGCCTTCCTCGAGAAACGCAAGCCGGTGTTCCAGGGGCGCTAGCCCTGATCGGACATCGCGGGTCTTCGGAGGGAGGCGGCGGAGGGTAGGCTACGGCGAATGGCTCGCCGTTTCTCTTTTCGCGATCGCGTGCCAAGAGTCATTCTTGTAGCGTCGAGAAACGCGCAGGCCTGCGGGCCGGCTGCGCTTGATTTCGCCTCCGCCTACCCCCCGCCGCCTCCCTCCGCTCGCTCGTCCGACGCGGGACGAGGTGCGAGGGCGCATCCGATTCGATGCCTATTCGCGGGTCGTCGGAGAGCCTTGATGAATCTCACGGGAATAGCCCGGCAGATCCGGGAGTCCTGCTTTTCGTCGCGAATCGATGATGTAGCGAACGTACTTCTCGTAGTTCTCTTGCGTCTCTTCGTGCGCCCGAATCATATTGAGCCACAACTGGTCCCAGGACCTGAGCCCTCCTGGCGGCCTTACCCCCGCACGCTCGTCGCCTAGGTATCCATCGACAACGTGGGTGAACAGCCACCAGTTGTCCGCTGAATCCGGTGCGATCACACGACCGTCACCCACCGGGCTCACCTTCGAGTCGGTCTCATTCGCACAGCCAAATCCGAGCTGCGCCGACACTGCAAGTACGATTGCAGCGGATCGCACGGCTCGCTTCACGATTTCGTGCCTGTATCCAAGGGGAAGCCTCGAATGTCGTCGGCCAGCGCGGGCGGCCACTCGATTGGGTTGAGCGCTGGTGGTCAGAGACCCCTAAGGAGCCGGCGCGCCTCTGCCCCCTTCGAGCCGTCCGACCAGCCGCAACAGGCCGTCGAGGATGGTGAGCGGGTGCGGCGGACACCCAGGGATGTAGAGATCGATCGGAAGCCTGCCCTCGACTCCGTTGCCCACCTCCGGGTGATCGAGATAGGGGCCGCCCGAGATGGCGCAGGCGCCGACTGCGATCACGATCTTGGGCTCCGGAACCGCGTCCCAGGTCTTGCGCAGCGCCAGCTGCATGTTCTGCGAGATCGCGCCGGTGATCAGCAGGCCGTCGGCGTGGCGGGGCGATGCGACGAACTGGATCCCGAAGCGGCTCAAGTCCCAACCCACGGTGTTCAGCACGTTCACGTCGAGCTCGCACGCGTTGCAGCCGCCGGCGCTCACCTGGCGCAGCTTGAGCGAGCGGCCGAAGAGCCGGCGCAGGCGACCTTGCAGGGCCGCGGCGAGCTCGAGCTCGCGATCCGACTCGGCGATCAGGTCCGCGCGCTCGCGGACCGCCAGCCGATGATCGCTGCTGTAGCGGAGCGCATCCTCCGGACACGCGTTCACGCAATCCGTGCAGAAGATGCAGCGACCGAGATCGATGCGAGGCCCGCCATCCAGATCGATGGCCCGCGTCGGGCAGGCCTCCGCGCAGCGCGCGCAGCCATCTGGACACTTCGAAGCGTCGATCGTCGGGCGGCCGCGGAAGCGCTCCGGCAGCGCCGGCGGCGGGCCATCCGGGTACGCCATCGTGCGGTAGCCCTGCTGGAGCCGGGCGCGGATCAGCTCGAACATGTGAAGCTCCCTCGCGGCTGCGGAGCGCGCGTCACAGGTCGTGCCCGCAATAGGACAGGTTGAAGCTCTTGTTGCACAACGGAAAATCGGAGATCTGCTGGCCCCGCAGCGCGAGCGCGAGGCCCGTCCAGTTGTGGAAGGATGGATCCACGATCTTGTAGCGCTCGAAGCGCCCGGTCCCATCCGTCAGCGCGACGTGACACAGCTCGCCGCGCCAGCCCTCCGCGAGCGCCACCACGATCTGGTCGGGCGCTGGAGCCCCCATCGCGCTGCGCACCTCTCCCGGCGGCAGGCTCCGGAGCTGTTCGCGCACGAAGTCGATCGAGCGCTGCACCTCGAGCCAGCGCACGTACGCGCGCGCGAACACGTCCCCGGTGTTCCAGGTGGAAACGGGGACGTGCACGAACCGGAAGATCCCCGACGGATGATCGTGGCGTACATCGCGCGGCAGCCCGCAGGCGCGCGCGGCGGGACCCACCAGGCCCAGCCTCTCGGCCGTCTCGCGGGTGACGGGCCCGGTCTCTTCGAAGCGCGCCATCACCGACGGCGTGTCCCAGAGCAGCTCCACCGCGCTCGTGGTGTCGCGCTCGGCCTCGTCGAGCCGCCGCAGCAGGTCGCCGACCATCGCCGCGTCGACGTCGAAGCCGACGCCGCCCGGCCGGATCATCCCGCGGCCGAAGCGGCTGCCGCACAGCGTGGCCGTCATGTTCAGGAAGTCCCCGCGCAGCCGGCCGCAGTAGGCCGCCGTCGGCAGGTAGGCCACGTCGTTCGCCAGCGCTCCGAGATCTCCGACGTGATTCGCCAGGCGCTCGAGCTCGAGCGCGATGCCGCGCAGAACCTGCGCCCGTGGCGTCTTCTGACACTTCGCGAGCGCTTCCATCACCTGGCAGTACGCGGTGGCGTGTCCGACGCTCGTGTCGCCCGCCAGCGTCTCCGCATGGTGGATCGAGCGCAGGCCCGGCCCCCCGATCATCGCGTTCTCGACCCCGCGGTGCTGATAGCCGAGCGAGATCTCGAGATGGAAGACGTTCTCGCCGTGGCATTGGAAGCGGAAGTGCCCCGGCTCGATGACCCCGGCGTGGACCGGGCCGACCGCCACCTCGTGGACCTCGTCACCCTCCACGCGGTAGAAGTCCATGACGCCGATCAGGGGGGCTTCACCGTCCGGTGACACGAACGCCTGATGCCCCGGCCGCTGCGAGCGCTGGTAGCGAACCGGCTTGAACCACGGGTGGCCGCGCGCGCGCAGACCGAACTGCTCGGCGATCTCGCGCTCGAACAGGTGCACCTCGGGACACGCAGGGGTCAGCGATTCGAACGTGTCGCCCTTCACCCGGGTGCGGCCGAGGTGCAGCCGCGCGTGCCGATCGTCGGCGAGCACCACGATCAGGCCCACCGCCTCCGGGTCCGGATCCGCCATTCCAAAGAAGGCCGCGACGCGCAGCCCGGCCCCGACCGCCTCCGCGATCGCGCCGAAGAGCTCCTCCGGCGCGAGCTCGGGCACGGCGGAGCGCGGGATCGCGCGGCCGTTGCCGCTGCTGGCGAAGCCCATTCCTTCGTTGCTCCAGCTCACGGGATCCTCTCCAGATAAGCGGCGGCATCTCGCAACAGGGCTTCGAGCAGCGACGGGATGTGCAGCCCTAGGAGCAGCACGATCGCCATCGAGACCACCACCGGCAGTCCCGTGAGCAGGCCATCGTGATACTGCGTGCGCTCGGCAGCGGGCGAGGGCACCCCCTGCACCATCGCGAGCACCGTCCGGCCCATTCCCACGAACACCACCAGGAGCAACAGCAGGATCCCCGCGGCGACGAGAAAACGCTCGGCCGCGAACGCCCGGCTCACGATCAGGAACTCGCTGACGAAGGGGCCGAAGGGCGGCGAGCCGGTGATCGCGAAGAATCCGAACAGGAAAAGCGTACCCGAGAGAGGAACCCTGCGGATGGCGCCTCGCACCTGGTCGAGCGACTTGCTGCCGAAAGCGCGGTGGATGTTGGCCGCAGAGAGGAACAGCACGCCCTTCGTCATGCCGTTGTTCAGCATGTGCAGCATGGCAGCGAAGATCCCGGAGCCCCCGAGGCCCACGCCCAGCACCAGGATTCCCATGTGCTCGATGCTCGAGTAGGCCAGCATCCGCTTGAAATCCCGCTGGCCCACCATGAAGACGGCGGCGACCGCGATCGAGAGCAGCCCGAAGAAGACCAGCAGCCGGCCGGCGTAGGCGCCTTCTCCCGCGGCGGCACAGATGTGGAACACGCGCACCAGGGCCAGGAAGGCGCAGTTCGTCAGCCCCCCGGCCAGCAGCGCTCCCACGACGCCGGGGGCCTCGCCGTACGCGTCCGGCTTCCAGGTGTGCATGGGCGCGAGCCCCATCTTGGTTCCGTACCCCACCAGCAGCAACACGAAGGCGGCCCGCAGCCAGGACCGGTCCATGCGACCGGCGCGCCGGAGCAGATCCGAGAACAGCAGGGACGAGTCCCCGCCGAGCGAGGCGTAGGCCAGGAAGAAGGATCCGAGCAGCGCGAGCGCGATGCCGACCGACCCGACCAGCAGGTACTTCCAGGTCGCCTCGATCGAGCGCGGTGTCCGGTTGAAGTAGATGAGCGGCGCCGTCGTGAGGGTGGCCGCCTCGACCCCCACCCACATCAGCCCCAGGTGCTGCGAGCACACGACGAGCGTCGTCATTCCGAGGAAACCCAGCAGGCACGACACGAAGACGCGGTTCGAGAGCTCTCGCCGATAGCGCAGGTACCCCACCGCATACACCGCGCAGATCATGAACAGGCTGCTGAGCAGGATCAGCACGAGGCGTCCGGGGGGATCCAGCGCCAGCCAACCGCCGACGGAGCTCGGACTCGCCTGCGAGATCGCCACCACGGTCAGCGCCAGATGCCCGGCCGCGGCCACCGGCAACACGAGCGGGCGCTGCGGGTCCGACGGGAGCGCCGCGGCCAGGGCCGCAGCCAGAACGGGCAACGCGATCAGGGCGATCAGCAGCAACGCATCATTCCTTCAGCGAAGCCAGGTGGCGGGTGTCGAGCGAGGCGAACTCGCGGTGGATGTGATGGATGATGATGCTCACCACGAAGATGCCGACGAACACGTCGAGCAGGACGCCGATCTCGACCAGGAACGGCATCGCTTCGACGAGCAGCATCCCGAAGATGAAGATCCCGTTCTCGAGTACGAGGTATCCGATCGCCTGGGTGATCGCCTTGATCCGGGTCGTGAGCAGGATGAATCCCGTCACCACCGTCGAGAACGAGGCCGGCACGATCAGCAGCTCCTGGTGCTGCGGGGCGAGCGGAAGCCCCGACGCGAACGCGATCGAGAGCAGGGTGCCGACGGCGCCGAGCAGCATCGTCGGCACGAACCCGATCAGCGGCTCGACCTCGCGTTTGATCTGGGCTTCGCGCAGCGCCCGCCGCAGCATCCGGGGGATCAAGCTGCCCTTGAGCACGACCGTAGCGATCGCGAGCAGCCCCGTGTTCCAGCTGCTGTGGTCAGCCATCAAGAACAGGATCGCGCCCAGCACCACTCCCTGTAGCGCGGCCGCCTGGATCAGACCGCGGATGCGACTCGTCCCCAGCATGAACAGGTTCAGCAGCAGGACGCCGACCAGGAGAAGATTGACGGACGAGAGCCTCAGCATTGGATCCCTCTCAAGCCAGCGTGAGGAAGAACCCGATGACGCACAGGATCGCGGATGCGATCAGCAGCGACGGCACGTAGCGCAGCCGGAGCCGCGCCATGATCGATTCCACCACGCCGATCCCGACGGCGATCGCGCCGATTCCGGCGATGAAGAGCAGCCAGTCGAGCAGGGGTGCGCCCAGCTGGAAGGGCAGGACCAGGTGCAGGAGCAGGGCCGACAGCAGGAACAGCTTCACCGCGGCGCCGTACAGGATCAGACCGAAGAGCGGCCCGCTGTGATCGAGGACCATGACCTCGTGGATCATCGTGAGCTCGAGGTGCGTGTTGGGATCATCGACGGGGATCCGCGCATTCTCGGCGAGCAACACCACGAACAGGGCGACGGCGACCAGGAACAGCGCCGCGCCGGGGAGCCCGTGAAGAGCCGCGGTCATCGGCGCGTGGAGCATCGGCGTGAGGCTCAGCGATCCCGAGAAGCGAACCAGCACGACGAATGCCATGAACAAGGCGGCCTCCGCGAGGCAGGCGAACGACACTTCGCGCGCCGCCCCCATGCCTTCGAACGCCGAGCCCGTGTCGAGCGCCGCGGCGGCCGTGAAGAAGCGACCGAGCGCCATCAGGTAGGCGAACAGCACGAGGTCGCCCGTGAAGCGAACGGGGGCGTCGAAGGCCCCGAACGGCGCCAGCGCGCCCGCCAGCATGACGGCGCTCACACCGACCACGGGCCCCGCGCGAAACACCCAGGTGGTCGTGCTGCTGAAGACCATTTCCTTGCGGAACAAGCGCGCGAGATCGTAGTACGCCTGGAGCAGCGGGGGCCCGCGCCGGCCCGCGAACCACGCCTTGGTCTTGTTGATCACGCCAAGCACGAGCGGCGGCGCGGTCGTGAGCAGCACGACATGAACCAGGAGCGTGACGGCGTCGATCATCGCGCCACCAGCAGGACGCTCACGACGGCCAGGACCACGTAGAGCACGTAGGTGTGTACAGGGCCCCGTTGCAGCACGCGCAGCTTCGAGAGGCCCCGGTCCGCGGCGTCCAGCACCGGCAGCAGGATGCGATCGAGGACCGCGTCGGGCACCTCGCT
This sequence comes from uncultured delta proteobacterium, assembly GCA_963785985.1. Lineage (GTDB taxonomy): Bacteria > Myxococcota_A > UBA9160 > UBA9160 > SMWR01 > DATBRV01. The sequence goes on from CAWAXD010000013.1 coordinate 11,859, forward strand.
CCGGAAGTCGGATCTCGCCGGGAACAAGCCAACCAGCTCGGGCGGCGACCGGCGCGACCGCACGGCCCAGTCGAAGAGCCCCACCAGCATCTCGGAGAACGACGCCGCGACGTACTGCATGCGCGGCGTGGGGCTGACATAGCCGCAATCCCAGGTAAGCACACTCGCGTGTCGCGTCCGGCGCCACCCGAAGATCGCCGCGACCAGGGCGACGAAGGCGATCAGCACCATGCCCGCCGCGGATACCCAGTCGAGGGGGACCAGCTCCGCGAGCGGGGGCGCAGCCGCGCCCAGCGCCGGATCCCAGGCCGCGACGGCGTCGCGCAGGAGGGGCACGGCGACGCCCGGCAGCAGGCCGAGCACGAGACAGGCGAATGCCAGGCAGAACATCGGCGCGAGCATGCCCTGGTCGGGATCGTGGGCGTGAGCGGCGGCTGGGCTGCGCGGCGCTCCAGCGAAGGCGATGCCCGTGACCTTGACGAAGGCCGCCAGCGCGAGCGCACCGATGATCGCGAGGGCCGGAGCCGCGAGGCTCGTCCAGACCGAATGCGGGTGCACGGGGCCCACGGCCGCCACGCGCAACAACCCCAGGTAGAGCAGCAGCTCGCTCGCGAAACCGTTCATGGGAGGCAGACCACAGATGGCCACTGCACCGGACGTGAACAGCACGAACGTGTAGGGCATCGTGCGTGCCAGGCCCCCGAGCGACGAGATGCGACGCGTGCCGGTGGCGTGCAGCACGCTGCCGGCCGCCAGGAAGAGCAGCGGCTTGAATAGGGAGTGATTCAGCACGTGGAGCAGCGCACCCCCGAGCCCGAGGACCACGAGATCGGCGCGCCCGAGCGAGCGGCCGACCGACGCCAGGCCCACGCCGATCACGATGATGCCAATGTTCTCGATGCTGCTGTAGGCGAGCAGACGCTTGAGATCCTGCTGCGCCACGGCCAGCGCGATGCCGAGCACGCCCGACACGGCGCCCACCACTGAGCAGCGCGCCTCCCCACCAGAGAGGCGGATCGGGAAGCACGAGCAATACGTACTCGTAGTCGAGCACATGCA
>CAWAXD010000014.1:0-1593362 GCA_963785985.1 uncultured delta proteobacterium
GTCACCCATGATCAACTTCTGGCCCCCGGGCGAGCTGGCGCCGGAGCTCGCCGGGAACAAGGCCCTCTACCTCCCGAGCCATTGGTTCCAGCTCTACGGGATCCTGACGCGTGTCACCCCGTGGATGGTGCTCTCGACGCAGGTGCTCTACGCGCTGCCGTTCGTGGCGCTCGCCGCCACCTGGCTCGCCCGCCTCGCGCGCCCCCTACCCGCGGCGGTGTGGATGAACGGCGCCGTGCTCTTCGCGCTCACCGCGAATCTGTTCCCGCGCGCGGACTGGGGGCATCTCGTCTACGCGCTGCCGCCCGCCTGCGTACAGCTCTGCCTGCTCGCCGGGCGGATCGGAGCCACGCGCTCGACGCGGCCGCGCGGCGTGACGATCGCCGCGGCCGCCTGCGCCGCCGCGCTGCTCGCGAGCGGCGCCGGCTTCTCGGTCTGGTTGAAGCATGCCTCGGCGAGCCCGAGCTACGGGCCTCGCGTTCCGCTGCGGCCGGTGAGCGCGGCGTATCGCTCGCGCTCGCTCCCGAACGTGATCCAATACCTGCGCCAGCGCGTCAAGCCGGGCGAGCCGATCTTCGTCGCGCGCGCCGAGCCCTTGATCTATTTCGCGACCGAGACGACGAATCCGACGCCCTACACCGGCGTCCTCACGACCCTCCAGGAGGAGCAGGAAGCCGCGATCCTGGCGGCGCTGCCGCGCACGCGCTTCGTGGTGATGAGCGAGGTGGATCAGCCGCTCTGGACGTACTACTCCGACGAGCTGCCGCGCGTGCAGGCGGAGCTCGAACGCTACTACCGCATCGCACCGTATTTCCCGCTCGGCCAGGACGCCTGGATCCTGGTGCTCGAGCGCGACGGCGACCGCGGCGCGACCGCGATCGATCTGATCGGGCGGCCCGCGCGCGCCTGGGTGCGCGACGAGCCGGGCCAGGAGCGCGACGAGCCCGAGCCGGCGCCGCGCCTGCCGGCGCGACACAATCGCCGCACGCTCGGCATGCGCCTCGGGCAGTGGGGAGGCGGTCTCGATTGGCAGATCGAGGTGCCGCCGGCCGCTCGCCTGCAGGTCGACACCGGCTTCATCGGCATGGTCTCGACACAGAACATGCACATGCATCCCCGGGAGAGCCGCATCGTGATCTCGCTGCGCCGGAACGACGCCTTCGAGACGCTCGCACGCCACGTGATCCCGCAGAACCCCAATGAGGCGCCGCACTGGCAGCCGGTGGAGGTCGATCTCTCGGCCTACGCCGGAGAGCAGCTGACGCTGCGCATCGCGCTCGAGGTCGAGGCGCCCGTTCTGACCGCGGATCTCGCGTGGCTCGGCAGCCCGCGCATCGCACTTGCGCCCGGCCTGCGCTCGGCTGAAAGCGACGCGCCGCCCCCCCCTTCGCAGTAGACTATCGGTCACCGGGAGCCTGCGTGAGCCGCGTCATCGTCGTCATTCCGACCTACAACGAGATCGAGAACCTGCCGCTGCTCGCGCCGAAGGTGCTCGCGCAGGACCCGCGCATCGAGCTGCTGATCGTCGACGACTCCTCGCCCGACGGCACCGGCAAGCTCGCAGACGACCTCGCGCGCCAGAACCCGCGCGTGCACGTGCTGCACCGCGAGGCCAAGCAGGGGCTCGGCCCCGCCTATCGCGCCGGGCTGCGGCGCGCGCTCGACCTGGGCGCGGACTTCGTGATCCAGATGGACGCCGATTTCTCGCACCCGCCCGAGACGCTGCCCGCGCTGCTCGCCGAGATCGAGTCGCAGGACGTGGTGCTGGGCTCCCGCTACCTGAACGGCATCACCGTCGTGAACTGGCCGATCGAACGCATCCTGATCAGCTGGTTCGGCAACTGGTATGCGCGCAAGGTGACGGGCCTGCCGATCAGCGACACCACCGGCGGCTTCCGCTGCATCCGCCGCGAGCTGCTCGAAGAGGTGGGCTTCGAGCGCATCCGCTCGAACGGTTACGCGTTCCAGATCGAGCTCAACTACCGCTTCATGAAGCACCACGCGCGCGTGAAGGAGATCCAGTTCTTCTTCCTCGACCGCACGCGCGGCACGTCGAAGCTCACGCTGCGGATCGCCCTCGAGGCGTTCTGGATCGTCTGGTGGCTGCGCATCGCGGACGCGCTGCACCGCCTCTGACCGGATGCCTGCTCCCTGCCGCGTCCTGATCCTGAACGAGCGGGACCCCCGCCACCCGGCCGCCGGCGGCGCCGAGGTGCACGTCGCGGAGATCTCGCGGCGCATGGCGGCGATGGGCTTCGAGCTGACACAGGCGGCTGTCGGGTTCCCCGGAGCACCCGAGCGCGAACGCTGCGACGGGCTCGAGGTGCTGCGCCTCGGACGCATCCGCTGGTACTACCCGCGCGTCGTCGCGACCTGCGCGCGCGAGACACGCCGCGGCCGCTTCGACGTGGTCGTCGAGCACCTGAACAAGCTGCCCTTCTTCGCGCCGGCGTATTCGGCGGTGCCGGTGCTGGCGGTGAACCACCACCTGTTCGGTCGCAGCGCATTCCTGCAGGTGGCGTGGCCGATCGCGGCGACGGTCGTGACGCTGGAAGCCCTGATCCCGTGGATCTACCGCAAGACCCCGTTCCTCGCCGTCTCGCAGAGCTCGAAGGACGATCTCGTGGCGCGCGGGATCGCCGCCGATCGGATCGGGCTGCTCTACAACGGCATCCGCCAGCCGCAGATCGCGGCGCCGCCGATCCCGGAGCGGCCGTGTCGCGTCACCTACTTCGGCCGACTCGAGCGCTACAAGCGCATCGACCTGCTGCTGCGGGCGCTCGCGACGCTCGCGCCGCGCTTCCCTGCCCTCGAGATCGTGATCATCGGACGCGGCAGCCGGCGCGACGAGCTGGAGCGGCTGACCGCCGCATTGGGCCTGTCGGCGCGCACGCGCTTCACCGGATTCGCGAGCGACGGTCTGCGCGACGAGCTGCTCGCGGGCTCCCGCGTGTGTGTGTGCCCTTCCGTCAAGGAGGGCTGGGGGATCACCGTGGTCGAGGCCAACGCGCTCGGGGTACCGGTCGTCGCGACCGACGCTCCCGGCCTGCGCGACGCCGTGATTCACGAGCAGACCGGCGTGCTCGTCGCCGATGCTGCGCCGGAGGAGCTGGTGTCGCGGCTCGCGGAGGCGATCGGCGGCCTGCTCGCCGACGAGAACCGGCTGGCGCGGCTCGCCGCCGGCGCGCTCGCATGGTCGCGGCGCTTCGATTGGGACGCCTCCGCCGCGATCATGGCCGACGCCGTCGAGCGCGCGCGGCACGGGCGATGACGTCGCGCGGGGCGCTCGCGCGCGTCACGCCGCCGGCTCTGGTCGCGCTCGCGAGCTTCGCGACCTTCCTCCCCGTTCTCGCCAACGGCTTCGTCAACTGGGACGATGGCCAGCACTTCCTCGAGAATCCGGGCTACCGCGGTCTCGGCCCGGCGCAGCTGCGTTGGATGTTCACCAGCTTCCAGATCGGCGGACACTATCAGCCGCTCGCCTGGCTCACGCTGGGTCTCGATTACCTGGTCTGGGGCCTCGATCCGCGCGGCTATCACGCGACCGCGCTGTTGCTTCACACGCTCAATGCCGTGCTCGTCTATCTGGCGATCCTGCGCCTGCTGCCGCGCACGAGTGGAGCGGACCCGCTGGCGCGCTGGGCGGCGGCGGGCGGGGCGCTCTTCTTCGGCGTGCATCCGCTGCGCGTCGAGCCGATCGCTTGGGCCACCGACCGCGGCAACCTGCTCGCCACGCTGCTGCTGCTGATCGCGTTCCACGCCTATCTCGGCGCGGTGAGCGCGGCGCCGTCCGCGGCAACGGCGCGCCGCGCTCACCGACTCGCGCTCGTTGCGATGGCGGCGTCGCTGCTCGCGCGCGCCTGGGCGGTGACGCTGCCGCTCGTGCTGCTCGTGATCGACGGTCTCGTGCTGCAGCGCTTCGGGCTCGCGGCCGGCGACCGCGAGCGAAGGCGCGGGGTGCTGCGCGAGAAGCTCCCCTACGCAGCCATCGCTGCCGCGGGCTTCGTGATGGCGTTGTTTGCGAAGGGCTATTCGAGCTCTCTCGTGCTCTCCGGGGCGATCCCGCACGGCGTGCGCGAGCGCGTGCTCCAGGCGGGCTGGGGGCTCGCCTTCTACCTGGGCCGTACGCTCGCGCCGTTCGGTCTTTCGCCCCTGCACCCGCTCGAGCGCCAGCTCGTCGCGCCGGACCCGGCGATCGTGTTCGGTGTCGCGGCGACCGCCGTCATCACCCTCGCAGTGTGGCGGCTGCGGCGGCGCGCTCCCGCGCTGCTCGCCGCGTGGCTCTGCTACGCGCTGCTCGTCTCGCCCGTGCTCGGCTTCGCGCAGGCCGGCCCGCAGATCGCCGCCGAACGCTACAGCTACCTCGCGGGCATCCCCTTCGCGGCGCTCTTCGCCGCGGGTCTGCTGCGGCTCGCACGCACGGCCACGCCGACGGGCCGCCGCGCGCTCACCGCGGGCTGCGCCGTCGCGTTCTCCGGCCTCGCGCTGCTCTCCGCCGCACAATGTCTCGTCTGGCGCGACTCGACCTCGCTCTGGCGGCGCGCCCTCGCCGTCTACCCCGACAGTGGCCTCGTCCGCTTCTATTGGGGCAATACGCTGCGCGAGCAGGGGGACCTTTCCGGCGCGATCGCCGAATACGATCACGCGCTCGCGCTCGGCGTGCCGCTCGCAGCCAGCGCGCACAACAATCGCAGCGTCGCGCACCAGGCGCGCGGCGAGCTCGCGCTCGCGCTCGCGGACATGGACGAGGCGATCCGGCTCGCGCCTTCGGCGCCCGCCTACACCAATCGGGCTCTGTTGCGTCTGGCGAACGACCGCGCCGGCGCGATTTCGGACTTCAGCGAAGCGATCCGGCTCGAGCCCGACGCGCCCGACGTCTACCGGCTGCGCGGGATCGCGCGGGAGCGCGCCGGGGACGCCGCCGGCGCGCGCCAGGACCTGCTCGCCGCCCTCGAGCGGGCCGGGCCCGGCTGGCGCGAGCGCGACGACGTGCGCGGCCGCTTGGGCCGATTGGAGGCGCCGGGCGGCAAGGCGATGCCGCGCGCCACCAGCGCCCGGTAGAGCACGTCGGCCTCGAGATTCTGGCCCCACTGGCTCGGGTGCGGGACATCGCTTTCGACGAACAGGCGGAAATCCGGATTGTCCCGGTTGTCGCGATAGATCGCGGCCATGTCGATCACGGGCGCTCCGAGCTCGCGGCCGATGCGGCGCGTCGCTTCGTTGTATTGGTCGTGCACGGCCATCAGCTCGTCGAAGCCGATGCGGTTGTTGAACGAGACGAAGTTGCGCGCCGTCTCGGAGGGCTTCGGGTTGTAGGGCGAGGTGAGCAGCCAGACCTGCGCGCCGCGCGCGCGCCCGATCTCGACGATGCGGCGCAGATTGTGCTCGTAATCGGGCAGCGGCACGGTGGGCGACCACTGCGTCTGGCGGGCGAAGGCCTCGCGCAGCGCCTGCGGATTTTGCCCCCGCCGGGCGCGCAGCTCGAAGCCGAGGCGCCTCACGAACGGATACAGCGCCGTGCGCAGGGCGAGATCCTCGAGCGCGACGACGAGCTTGCTGTCCGATTCGCGATAGGGGCTCTGACCGGGCGGCGCCTCGGACAGGAAGTGATCATTCCATCCGTAGCGCACCGTGATCAGGTCCGGGTCGAGATTCCGCAGCTTCCCCCGCAGCAGCATCAGGCCCTGATAGCTGTTGTAGCCGGGAACTCCGGCGTTGAGCACCTCGAAGCGACCCGGCCCGATGCGCTCGGCCAGCACCTTCTCGAGAGCGAGCGGGTACGGATTGCTCACGTAGCCATAGCTTTCGCCGCGCTGGATCTGGCCGAACGTCCCGGAGTCGCCGAGCGCGAGGATCCGGTAGACCCCTGGGCGCTTCGGCGCGAAGTCGTGGGTGCGGAAGCCATCGCGCGAGATCCGGCCGCCCAGGATGTCGAGATCCGGGCTGAGCTTGAACTGGAGGATCGGATCGCAGGTCCAGACCTGGGAGTCGGTGAAGCGGTTGGGGCAGCTGTCGGCCAGGTGCAGGGCGCGCACGGCGATCTCGGCGAGGCCCACGAGCAGGAGGAAGGGAACGGTCGCGAAGAGGATCCGCTTGCGGGTGCTGATCCGCGCCATGGAACCTCAGAACTGACGGGCGCAGCGCTCGACATCGGTGGGAACCATCTGCTTGGGATGCGCGAAGCTCTGCGCCTTGCCTCCACGCATGGCGAGCAGATCCCCTCGGCCCAAGAGGCGCAGGACCAGCACCATCGGCCCCAGGACCAATAGATAGATCAGCGTCAGGATGAGGGTGGTCTGGACCTGGCCCAGGACGTCCACGAAGTGCATCCACGACGCTTTGATGCCCGAAAATCCCATGCGGCCTAGTCCTCGGCGAAGGTCGGCGGCAGGCTCCCGGCCGGCGGGACCACGGTCTGATCGACCTTGCGCAGCACGAAGCGATCGATCACCAGCCGGTCCATGCCCGTGGTGAGAAAGCAGTTCCAGGCATCCGCCGGGGTGCACACGATCGGTTCACCGCGCACGTTGAACGAGGTATTGATCAGCACCGGCGTCCCGGTCGCCGCGCCGAACGCGCGCAGCAGATCGTGAAACAGCGGGTTCGTCTCGGAATCCACCGTCTGCACGCGCGCCGTGCCATCGACGTGGGTGGTGGCCGGGAGCCGTGAGCGTCCGTCGCGGGTCTGGGCGACGAGCATCATGAAGGGGCTCTCGCGATCCAGCTCGAAGTACTCCCCCGCGCGCTCGGCCAGCACCGCGGGAGCAAACGGCCGGAAGCTCTCGCGGAACTTGATCTTGAGATTGACGCGGTCCTGATTCTCGGGATTCCGCGGGTCCGCCAGGATGCTGCGCGCCCCGAGCGCGCGCGGCCCGAACTCCATCCGCCCCTGGAACCAGCCGACCACCTCCTGGTCGGCGATCGCCGCCGCGGTGCTGGCGAGCAGGGCCTCGCGCTCCAGCTCCTGGAAGACGGCGCCCTTCACCTCGAGGAAGGCGCGGATCTCGTCGCTCTCGTAGGCGGGGCCGAGGAAGGCGCTGCGCATGACGAAGCCGCGCGGCCGACCGAAGACGTGGTGCTGCAGATAGGCCGCGACGCCCAGCGCGCCGCCCGCGTCCCCCGCCGCCGGCTGGACGAAGAGGTCGTCGAACGGCCCCTCGCGCGCGATGCGGCCGTTCGCGACGCAGTTGAGCGCCACGCCGCCCGCCAGGCACAGGTTGCGCAGCCCGGTTTCGCGGTGCAGGTGCCGGGCCATCTTGAGCATCACGTCCTCGGTGACCTTCTGCACGCTCGCCGCGATGTCCTTGTGGCGCTGCTCGAGCGGCGCCTCGGCAACGCGGGGCTCGCCGCCGAAGAGGCGGTGGAAGCGGCCATTGGTCATGTGCAGGCCGTAGTGATACGCGAAGTAGTCCATGTCGAGCTGGAAGCTGCCGTCCTCGGCGACGTCGATCAGCTCGCGCACTTCCCGCTCGTATCTCGGCGTCCCGTAGGGCGCGAGCCCCATCACCTTGTACTCGGCGCTGTTCACCTTGAAGCCCAGATACGACGTCACGGCAGTGTAGAGGAGCCCGAGCGAGTGCGGGAACCGGATCTCCTGGAAGAGATCGATGTCCGCATCCTTGCCGCGGCCGTAGGTCGCCGTCGACCACTCGCCCACACCGTCGACCGTGAGCAGGGCCGCCTCGCGGAAGGGCGACACCAGGAAGGCGCTCGCGGCATGCGAGAGGTGATGCTCGATCATGTAGACCGGTCCGTCGTACTGCAGCTCCTCCGCGATCAGCGCCGGAATCGCGAGCTTCTGGTGTAGCCAGGATGGAATCGCGCGCAGGAACGACGCGTACGAACGCGGGAAGGTGGCGAGCTGGGAGAACAGGATGCGCTTGAACTTGACGAAGGGCTTCTCGTAGAAGCCGACGCAATCGAGGTCGTCGACCAGCAGCTTGCCCTCGCTGAGGCAGTACTCGATGGCCTGGCGGGGAAAGCTCTCGTCGTGCTTCTTGCGCGTGAAGCGCTCTTCCGAGGCCGCCGCCACCACGACGCCATCGCGGATCAAACACGCGGCGGCGTCGTGATAGAAGCTCGAGATGCCGAGAATGTTCATGACGCCTTGCGACCGACGAGCACGAAATATCCGCCGCCCGCGTTCTGGGTGAGAATCCAGGCCAGCTGCACCAGCAGGTGGGCCACGCGGCCATTGCGCCAGCCCGCGACCTGGCGCGTCCGGAAGATGCGCTTTGGCATCGAGCCCAGGAGCTCGATCTTCGGGAACGACGAGACGTACTCGAGACCGTTCGCGCGAAACCAGCCGAGCACCTCGTCCACCGTGTGGGTGGATTCGTGCGGGTGCTCGTACTGATCGGCGTACCAGGTCCTGCGCTTCTCCTCGTCGGCGTCGAGCTCGACGAGCTGCTTCTCGATGGCGCGGTCCTTGGCCCGCGGATCGATGCGCGAGAGCAGCCTCACGACGTGGCGGCGCACGCCGAGCATCAAGCGCCCGTAGCGGTTGTAGAGGCCCACGACGATCAGGCCCCCCGGCTTCGCGATCTTCACGAGGTTCTGGAAGCCGCCATAGGGATCGCTCGTGTGGTGCAGCACGCCGTTGCAGAAGACGTAATCGAAGGCTTCCGCAGGCAAGTCCCACGCGAGGATGTTCTCGCGCCGGAATTCCACGTGGCGGAGCGCGAGGCGCCGCTTCAGCTCCTCCGCGAGCTGGAGCGATCGCTGCGAGTAGTCGACCCCCACCACGCGGCGGCCCTTGAGCGCGAGGAAGCAGGCGAGCTGCCCGGTGCCGCATCCGACGTCGATCACCGACGCGCCGAACGGAATTTCGGCATCCACCCGGCGCGCGTACCAGCTCGCGCGCGCGACGAGATCCTGGCGCGTCTCGTACTTGCCCGGGTCGAATCCCGGGAAGGGATTCACCTCGTAGAACTCGTTGACGGCGACCAGCACGCGGGAGCGCCCGGACTCGGCGCCGGGCGTCGCCACCTGCCCAGGCCCGGGGGAGGCACTCACGTTGCGGACGACCTCTTCAGAAGAGTGCGTAGATGAAGGGCGCCAGCGCCGAGCCCTGCGCGAAGATGATGAAGGCGCCCAGGCCGAGCAACGCAACGAGAATCGGGGCGAGCCACCAGGTGCGGTCCTCCTTCAGGAAGAGGACGAACTCTCGCAGCAATCCACCCACCACGCGGAAACGGCCCATTGGAACGGCCCTCGCAGTCTAAACCGGCGGCAGAATAGCAGATTTCGGGATGCCTGAGACGCCGGACCGCTCGCATCGGCCGGCGCACGCAGCCGCCCGCGCTCAGGCGCCGGCCGGCTTTCCAGGGGCGATCGCGGACTTCGGCGCGGCGATGCCGCGGGCGAGCAACGCGCGGAACAAGACGTCGGCCTCCAGGAAGTGGCCCCATTGGCTCGGATGCAGCACGTCGCTCTCGACGAACAGCCGCACGTCGGGCTTCTCGCGATAGGTCGCGTCCATGTCGATCACCGGCGCGTCGAGCTCGCGGCCGACCTCGCGCGTGGCCTCGTTGTAGCGCTCGTGCTCGGCCATCAGCCCGGCGAAGTCGATCCGGTTCATGAGCGCGACGAAGTCGCGCGCCGCCTCGGAAGCCGTCCGGTTGTAGGGCGAGGTGAGCAGCCAGACCTGCGCCCCGCGCGCGCGCCCGATCTCGACGATGCGGCGCAGGTTGTGCGCGTAGTCCGCGAGCGAGACCGTCGGCGTCCAGCGCGGCTGGCTCAAGAGCGCCTCGAGCACGACGTCCGGGGTCTGGCCGCGCCAGATGCGCAGCTGGAAGCCGAGGCGACGCAGGAACGGGTAGAGCGCGGTACGCAGCGCGAGATCCTCGGCCGCGATCAGGAGCCGGCTGTCGGGCTCCCGGTACGGCCCCTGCCCCGGCGGCGCCTCGGACAGGAAGAGATCGTTCCAGCCGTAGCGCACGGTGATCAGGTCGGGGTCGAGGCCCCGCAGCTTCCCGCGCAGCAACATCAGGCCCTGGTAGCTGTTGTAGCCGGGAATCCCCGCGTTGAAGACCTCGAAGCGGCCCGGTCCGACGCGCTCGGCGAGCAGCCTCTCGAGCGCGATCGGGTAGGGATTGCTCACGTAGCCGTAGCGGTCGCCGCGCTGAAGCTGGCCGAACGTGCAGGAATCGCCGAGCGCGAGGATGCGGTAGACGCCAGGCCGTTTGGCGGACAGCTCGTGCGTGCGAAAGCCGTCTCGCGAGAGCTTCTGGCCGAGCACGTCGAGCTCGGGGTTGAGCTTGAACTGCAGGATCGGATCGCAGACCCAGATGGGGGCGCCCGAGAAACGGTTCACGCAGCTCTCGTGCGCGCCCGTGGCGCGCACCGCGGCCTCCGCGAGACCGAGCAGGATCGCGAGCGGCGCGAGCACGAGCGCGAGGTGGGTGGCGACACGACGCAGCGACATGTCGACGCGGCCTTCAGCCCCGCTTCGCCGCGGGGTCGGCCGCGTCCGCGAGGAAGCAGCGGCTGACGCCATCGCGCAGCGGGAACATCGGCGGCTCCTCGCGCGGGCAGCGCTCGAACGCTTCGGCGCAGCGCGGATGGAAGCGGCAACCCGAGGGCGGGTGCGCCGGCGAGGGCACGTCGCCGCGCACGCGCGCGCGCACGCCGCGCCGGTTCGGATCGACCGAGGGCACGGCGGCGAGCAGACCTCTCGTGTAGGGATGGGCGGGGTCAGCGAAGATGCGCTCCGTCTCGCCCTCCTCGACGATCTGCCCCAGGTACATCACCGCCACCCGGTCCGCGAGATAGCGCACCACGCCGAGATCGTGCGTGATGAACAGATAGGTGAGCCCGAGCTCGGCCTGCAGATCGCGCAGCAGGTTCAGGATCTGCGCCTGGATCGAAACGTCGAGCGCCGAGGTCGCTTCGTCGCAGATGAGCAGGCGGGGCTCGACGGCGAGCGCGCGCGCAATGCAGATGCGCTGGCGCTGGCCGCCCGAGAACTCGTGCGGGTAACGCCACATCTGTGCCGGCTCGAGGTGCACGCGCGCGAGCAGCGCCGCGACGCGCTCCGTGCGCTCCCGCTCGTCGGCGCCGATCCCGAAGGATTGCATGCCCTCCGCGATCGCATCGCGCACGCGCATGCGCGGGTCGAGCGAAGCCAGCGGATCCTGGAACACGATCTGCATCGCGCGCCGGTACGGGTGCAGGGCGCGAGCATCGAGCCGCAGCAGGTCGACGCCATCGAACCACAGCTTTCCGGCCTGTGGCTCGACCAGGCGCAAGAGCGAACGTCCGATCGTCGACTTGCCGCAGCCCGACTCTCCGACCAGCGCGAGCGTGCGCCCGGAGGGCACCTCGAGGTCGACCCCGTCGACCGCACGCACCCAGCCGACCGCGCGCTGGAAGAGGCCGCTGCGGATCGGAAACCACATGCGCAGCCCTTCCGCGCGCAAGAGCGGCAAGGCTTCGCTCACGGCTGCTGCTCCTGCGCCACGACGTGGCAACGCGCGACGTGCCCCGGCGCCACCACGCTGTCCGCGGGCAGCTCCGCGGCGCAGCGCGGCAGCACGCTCGGACAGCGCGTCGAGAAGCGGCAGCCCGCCGGGCGCTCCTGGGGCGTGGGCACCACCCCGGCGATCTCGGCGAGGCGCTCCCCGCGGCGCCCGAGCGACGGCACGGCGCGCAGCAGCCCGCGCGTGTAGGGGTGGCGCGCGCCGCCGAGGACCTGTTCGCGGCTGCCCTCTTCGACGAGACGCCCGGCGTACATCACGGCGATGCGATCCGCGAGCTCGTTCACCACGCCGAGATCGTGCGTGATGAGCAGGATCGCGGTGCCGAGCTCGCGCTGGAGGTCGCGCATCAGCTCGAGGATCTGCGCCTGGATCGTGACGTCGAGTGCGGTCGTCGGCTCGTCGGCGATCAGCAGCTTCGGCCGCAGCGCCAGCGCCATTGCGATCATCACGCGCTGCTTGAGGCCCCCGGAGAGCTCGTGCGGATAGGCGTCGAAGCGGGGATCCGGGTCCGGGATGCGCACCTGCTCGAACAGCTCGACCGTGCGGCGGCGCGCCTGCGCCCGCGAGAGCGGCTCGTGCAGCTGCAACGCCTCGACCACCTGCGCGCCGACCGTTACCACGGGAGACAGGCTCGTCATCGGCTCCTGGAAGATCATCGCCGCTTCGCGACCGCGCACGCGGCGCAGCTCCGAGACCGGCAGCGCGAGCACGTCGCGCCCGGCGATGCGGATGCTGCCCGCATCGATGCGCCCGGGCTTGGGCACGAGGCGCAGCAGCGACAGCGCCGTCACGGACTTGCCGCAGCCCGACTCGCCGACCAGCGCGAGCACCTCCCCCTGCGCGACCTCGAAGCTCACGCCGTCGACCGCCGCGGCCCGGCCCCGGCCCGCCGGAAACGAGGTGACGAGACCCTGCACCGCGAGGACGGGCTCGCTCACTGGCGCTCCCGCAGCGTGCGCGGGTCGAGCACGTCGCGAATCGCGTCGCCGACGAAATTCACGGCCAGGATCAGCCCGAACAGGGCCGCCGACGCGGCCGCGAGGTTCCACCAGATGATCGGATCGCGCGCCAGCTCGTCGCGCGCCTGATCGATCATCTGGCCCCAGCTGCCTTCGATCCCGATCCCCAGATAGGAGAGGATCGCCTCGGAGAGCACCAGACCCGAGAACGTCAGCACGAACGTGATCACCACCAGGTGCATCAGGTTCGGGAGGATGTGGCGCCAGATCAGCCCGAAGTCGGAGACGCCGAGCGCGCGCGCCGCCTGGATGTAGTCGAGCTCGCGCAGCTTGAAGGTCTCGCCGCGCACGATCCGGCAGAAGCCCACCCAGCTGGTCACGCCCATCGCGATGCAGACCTGTACCGGCCCGCGTCCCATCGCCATGATCAGCGCGATCAGGAGCAGCAGGTCGGGAATCGACATCAGGACCGACATCACGAAGAACGCGACGTCGTCGATGCGGCGCCCGAAGTAGCCGGCGCTCACGCCGACGATCAGCGCGAGCGGGATCACGATCAGGCTGGTGAAGCCGCCGACCAGCAGCGCGATGCGCGTTCCATCGAGCATCAGGTGCAGCACGTCACGTCCCAGGATGTCGGTTCCGAGCAGGTGCCGGCCGGGATGCTCGAGCGCGTCGCCGCCGTAGAACTCGACGGAGGCGAGCGGCGCGGAGTAGCTCTTCTCGTCGAAATCGAGCGGGAAGGCGCGATCGATGAGCGAGCGGGGGCGGTGCTGCGCCAGCACGTCTCCGCCCGCTCCGGCGTCGCCGCCGCCCACCCACGACACGGAATCGAGCAGCGCGATCGCCAGGTAGGCCGCCACCACGAGCAGGGCGACCGGCCGGCGCCGCGCGAGCTCGACGGCCGCCGCCCGCCAGAGCTCGCTGCGCCGCACGCCGACCGCGATCGCGAGCACGATCGCGAGCACGCCCGCGACGACGAGATTCGACACCACGTGGGCTTCCACGGCGCGCTACTCGAGGCGCACGCGCGGATCGACCAGCGTGTAGCTCACGTCGGTGACGATCTGCGCGCCGATGAAGAGCAGCGAGCCGATGAAGACCATCGCTCGCAGCGTCGAGAAGTCGTTGCCGTTGATCGCGTCGACGGTCAGCGATCCGAGTCCCGGGATCCCGAAGAAGGACTCGAGCAGCAGCGATCCGGTGAACAGGAACGGAATCACCACCACCACGCGCGTCAGGATCGGGATCAGGGCGTTGCGCAGCACGTGGTGCGTCATCACGCGCAGATCGCCGCACCCCTTCGCGCGCGCCGTGCGGACGTAGTCGCGGGTGCCCTCCTCGATGAAGACCGTGCGGTAGAAGCGCACGCTGCCGCCGAGGCTGCTGACGAGGCTCACCAGCAGCGGCAGCATCAGGAAACGCGCGATCACCGAGGGCGAGGGGTCGAAGCCCGAGATCGGAAACCAGCGCAGCAGCTTTCCGATCAGGAACTGCCCGCCGATGATGTAGAGCAGCGTCGAGATGCTCATCGTCAGCACGCACAGGACCACGCCCATGCGATCGATGTACGTCTCGCGGAAATAGGCGACGAACAAGCCGAGCGCGATCGAGAAGACGAGCCCGAGCACGAACGACGGAATCGCGAGCGCGAGGCTGGGGCCGCTTCCCTCCCGCAGCCGCTGCATGATCGGCGTGCCGTCGGCGTCGCTGCGCCCGAAGTCGAAGGTGAGCGAGCGCCGGAAGTGCTCGACCAGCAACGTGTCGAACGGCCGCTCGGGGTTCCAGAGCTTCGGCTTGTCGTAGCCGTGGTTCACGATCCACTGCTCGAGCACCTCGGGCGGCGCCTTCTCGCCCACGGCCCTGCGCGCCATCTGCTCGGGGGTGGCGTAGAGGAAGAAGAGAAGGAACAAGAGCAGCAAGACGCCAATCAGCGTCACGAAGCCGTAGGCGACGCGGCGAACCACGTAGGCCAGCATCACTGCCTCTCGCGCAGGAAGGTGACGACGCCCGGCGCGACGACCGCGAGCGAAAGCGCCGCCAACGCCCAGGCGGGCCAGCGCACCGGCTGGTTCCATGCCGCGCGCCGCTCGCTGCGCAGCGCGGGGTCGACGTCCACGTAGCGGGCCATCGGGACCGAGAGTCCGGTCGGTTTCACGTTGTGGACCCAGCCGTGGAAGAGCGTGTAGTTCTCGCGGTGGAAGAGCTCGATCCAGGGGCGTTCCCGCTGGAGGATCGCGCGCATCTCGCGGATCATCGCCAGCCGCGCCTCGCCATTCTCCGCGACCTTCATGCGCACGAACAGGTCGTCGTAACGCGGGTCGGCGAAGTTCGCGGTGTTGGGGCCGTGGCTCTTCGATTGCGCGAGCGGCCCCCAGAGCAGGAACAGGAAATTCTCGGGATCCGGATAGTCCGCGATCCAGCCCCACATGAAGATCTGGTAGGCGCCCTTGCGCACCTTCTCCTGGAACTGGTTGTAGCTCGTCGCCGCGATCTCGACGTCGAGCCCGAGCCGGCTCCACTCGTTCACGAAGAACTGGAAGCGCACGCGACCGCGCGTCGACGTGTCGCCGAGGTCGAAGGAGAGAACCAGCGGCTTGCCCGTCGCCGGATCGATGCCGTTCGCGTAGCCGGCCTCGGCGAGCAGCTGCTTCGCGCGCGAGAGGTCGACCTGGCGGAAGGGGTTCACGTAGTCGGCTTCGTAGCCGAAGATGCCCGGCGGCAGCGGCGATTGCGCCGGAACGCCGCGCCCGTTGTTGAAGACGCGAGCGAACTCGCGCGCATCCACGACGAGGCTCATCGCCTGCCTCAGCTTTCTGCTCTTCTCGCCGCCGGGGGCCCCGACCACCGGATCGTCCATGTTGAAGCCGATGTAGTAGACGTCCGGGTCGGTGGACTTCTCGAGCTGCATTCCGCTCGTCTTCATCTCATCCGAGAGCGCGCCCTCGTGCACCATCTTGTCGAAGCTTTCCTGCAGGATTCCCGAGGCGTCGTAGTAACCCTGGAGGAATTTGTTGAAGGCAGGGATGTCCTCCTTCTCGATCGGAAACTCGACCCGCTCGAGGAACGGCAGCGCCTGCCCCACGTAGGCCGGATCGAGGCGTCCGAGCGCCGCGTCCTCGGGCTCTCCGTCCGAGGGATAGGTGGCGGCCGGCACGCGCCAGTCCGGGTGCAGCAGCCCATAGAAGTTCGGATTGCGCTCGAGCGTGATGTGGCTCTGGCGCACGAATTCCGTGAGCCGGAAGGGCCCGGCGCCGACGGGGTGATCCTTGAAGAAGGCGCGCCCCTCTTCGCCATCCCAGTGCTCGACGGCTTCCCAGGGAACCGGCGCCGTGAAGGGCATCGTGAACCAGTAGAGCAGCTGGGGGTAGGGCTCGTTCAGCACGATCTCGAGCTCGTGGCGGCCGTTCAGCACGAGTCCCGCGATCCCGCCCGCCGCCGCGTATTGCTCGTGGATGGGGTGCTTGGCGAACGCGGCATCCGCCTCGCGCAGCGCCGCGAGGCGCTCGGCGAACTCCCGCCAGCCTTCGACCTTCGCGAAGGTGGCGCTGACGGGGCTCGCCACCGCGGGGTCGGCGATCCGCATCAGCTGGAAGGCGACGTCGGCGGCGACGACCTCGCGAGTCGCGGCGCCGCCCCCGGAGCTCGCGAAGGCGGGATCGTCCTGGAAGAGCATCCCTTCGCGCAAACGAAAGGTGTAGGCGACGCGGCCGTCCGGAAGCTCGCGCGCGTGCGGCACCTCGCGGGCGAGCCCGGGGATCAAACGGTAGGGCCGCGCGAGGTAGTGGTAGTCGAGCAGCGTCGCATAGACGACGCCCGTGATCAGATGCTCCGCGGCGTTGTAGCTCACCGCCGGGTCGAGCGTGCGCGGCGGCTCGGAGAGCGGCTGATACAGGACCTTGATCCGCTCGTCGGTGTCGGGATACGGATCGTTGGTGCAGGCGGCGAGCGCGAGCAGACACAGCGCCGCGGCCACGAATCGGGCCACGCTACCCCCCCTCGCCTTCCGGACGCCCCGGCTTCAGCGCGGGCCGCAGTTGGAAGATATCGGCAGGCAACGTGGGATTCAGCTCGACACCCGAGAGCACGAGCTCGGCGCGTGTCGCAGGTTGCGTGGACTCGAGCTCGATGCGGTGCGCGAAGGGCACGCCCGAGATGGGCTCGTAGGCGTCGAAGCGCGCCGACCAGACGACGTCGCCCTGCGCGGCGAGGCGCTCGATCCGACGCAGGCGGCCCTGCGCATCGAAGCGGAGGCGTTCGCTCGCCGCCCCGGCCCCGCCGCCGAGCTCGACGCCGATCTCGCCGTCCGCGGCTTCGAAGGCGCGCTGTGGAGCGAGCGCCGCGTCGAGCCGGGGCGCGCCGAGCACCAGATCGATCGCCTCCTCGGGGGTGAGCGCGAGGTTCGCCACCTGCCACAGCAAGCCGGCGTGGACTTCGCCGCTCTCGACCGAGCGATCCTCGGCGCGAAACAGCTCGTAATGGGGCCCATCGGTGACCAGCACGGCGAGGGTCTGCGAGAGCAGCCCCTGCACCTCGACCCGCAGCCGCGCGGGACGCTCGACGACGAGGATCTGCTTCGCCCGCACGTGGAGCGATTCGCCATCGACGGCGAGCCGGGCGCTGCCGCGCAACGAACGCCGCTCGGCTGCGCTTGCCTGCCAGGCTTGCAGCAGCGCCGCCGGTCTCGGGTCGGCGCTGGCGAGCGGCCGCACCCGCGCCGCCGTCTGGCAGCCGACGGCAACCGCCGCGAGCAACCCGGCGACGAGGAGCGCCGCGCGGCTCACCGCTACCGCAGTTCTCGCTTGAGGTTCTCGAACTTGTGCCGCAGCTCGGGCTGTTCGCCTTCGCGCGGCTCGAGGCGGATGGCCTCCTCGAAACGGTCGAGCGCGTGGCGCTTCTGATCGAGCATCAGATAGGTGTCGCCGAGGTGCTCGGAGACGACGGGATCGCCACCGGTGAGCTGGTCGGCGCGCTCGAGCTGCGTGAGCGCCGCGTCGAGATGCTTCTGCGCCTCGCTCGTACGCCCCTGCGCGGAGAGCGCCTTGGCGCGCACGTAGTGCACCCAACCGAGGCTGTCGACGATGTAGCCGTCGTCGGGGCGCAGCTCGACGGCGCGCGAGATCATGCGCTCGGCCTCGTCGAGGTTGATCCCCTTCTCCGCCCACGTGTAGCCGATGTAGTTGAGAGCGCTCGCATTGTCGGGATTGAGCTCGAGCGCGCGATGCATGTACTGCATGGCTTCGTCGGTGCGCTTCGCCTCGCCGTAGAGCATGCCGATGTTGTAGACGAGCTCGTCGTCCTTCGGTTGCGCGTCGAGCAGACGCTTCAGGTCCGCCACCGCGCCGTCGAAATCGCCGGTCTTCGCGCGCAGCGTGGCCTTGTAGAGCTCGAGCTCACGATCGGGCGCGCGCGACGCCGCGAGCTCGACCTCCTTGATGGCGCCCTGGTAGTCGCCGCGCCGCTCGAGGATCGAGGCGATCTGCATGCGCGCCTCGGCGTAGTGGGCGTGCTCCGGCGGTATCTTCTGGAAGGCCTCGATCGCCGCGTCGGCCGACCCCATCCGGCGTCGCGCGACGCCGAGGAAGAACGCGTATTCGTATTCCTGGGGATCCGCCGCAAAGGCGCGCTCGAAACGCGCCGCGGCGCCCGCGAAATCGCGGCCTTCGTACATCAGGAAGCCGAGCCGTACGACCGAGCGCATGTCTTCCGGATAGCGGCGCTCGATCTCCTTGAAGGTCGCGATCGCGCCCTCGAGGTCGTTGCCATCCATCTGGGTCTCGCCGAGCGCGATCAGCGTCGGCAGATGGTCCGGATCGAGATCGAGCACCTCGCGGTAGATGCGGATCTCGCCCGCGCGATCGCCGCGCTCGCGCATCGAACGCGCGAGCGCGCCGTAGACGCGCAGGTTGCCGGGATCGATCTGGAGCGCGTCGCGCAGCGTGCGCTCGGCCTCGATCACCTTGCCCTGGCGCTGCAAGGCGTTGGCCAGCGCAAAGCGCCCGCGCAGCTCGCCGGGCTCGTGCACCACGAGCCATTGCGCCGCCGTCAGTGCTTCGCCGAGGCGGCCGGCCTCGAGATAGACCTGGACCAGCAGGAAGGCGGCGTCGGGATCGATCGGCTCCCCGCGTTCGTTGCGAAGGGTGGCCTCGGCGGCCGGCATGTCGTGGTTCAGGCGGAAGAGCTGGCCCAGGAACAGACGGGTCTCGGTGTCGCCCGGCTCGAGCTCGAGCGCGCGGCGCGCCTCGCGCGTCGCGTCGTCGAGCCGGTTCTGCTGGGCGAGCGCTGCGGCCAGGCGCCGGTGCAGGAAGGCGGAGGTCTCGTCCTTGGCGACCGCCCGCTCGTAGGCGGCGAGCGCCTCGTCGACGTTGCCATCGAGCATGTGCTGCTGGGCGACGAGCAGGTCGTAGTCGGCCGGCGCGTCCGGACGGATCTCCCGATCGTTCGATGCGCGGTCCGCGGAGCGCAGCCCGAGCCCGGCGCAGCCGAGAAGCCCGAACGCGCCGAGCGCGCAGCCAAGCGCAAAGTGCCGTCGCCGATCGCTCACGTGCCGAGATACCCCTTGTCCTCGAGGTAACGCAAGATGGCGTCCACACTCTCATCGACCGACTGGCGGTTCGTATCGAGCACCAATTCCGGGCGCAGCGGCGCCTCGTAGGGCGCGGAGATGCCGGTGAACTCCGGGATCTCCCCGGCGCGCGCCTTGCGATACAGGCCCTTCACGTCGCGCCCCTCGCAGGTCTCGACGCTCGCGTCGACGAAGGCCTCGACGAACTGGCCCGCGGGCATCAGCGCGCGCACCGCATCGCGATCGGCCCGATACGGCGAGATGAACGAAGTGAAGACGATCAGGCCGGCGTCGCAGAACAGCTTGGCCACTTCCCCGATGCGCCGGATGTTCTCCGTGCGGTCGGCGGGGCCGAAGCCCAGGTTCTTGTTGAGGCCGTGGCGGATGTTGTCGCCGTCGAGCACGTAGGCCAGCCGCCCGCGCGAAACCAGCGCGCGCTCGGCCGCGACCGCGAGCGTCGACTTCCCGGAGCCCGAGAGCCCCGTGAGCCAGACCGTCGCACCCCGCTGCCCGAGCAGCTTCTCGCGTTCCGCGCGCGTCACCTGGCCGTGGTGCCAGGTGACGTTCGTGCTCTTGGTCTCGGACAAGGGAGGCCTCCTTGGAAGGAATCGATGCGTGGACGCCAAAGGTAGCGCGGCCCCGCGGGCCGGGCGCTCAGAGGCTCGAGGCCGAGCGCTGCTTCGGCGTCCCCGGGCGCGCTCGTTTGGCGCGCAGCTCGCGCACCAGGACCACCAGCCGGTCCGCGACCCAGGCCAGCTCCTCGGCGCTGTTCCGGCGGCCGATCCCGAAGCGGACGGCGCAGCGGGCCAGCGCATCCGGGAGCCCGAGCGCGCGCAGCACGTGACTGGTCTCCCCGCTGCCCGAGGCACAGGCCGAGCCCGTGGAGAGCGCGACCTCGCGCAGGGCCACGAGCAACGCATCGGCTTCGACGCCGGCGAAGCAGACGTTCAGGTTTCCCGGCAGCCGGCGCGCCGCGTGACCGTTGCGACGGATCTCCGGCAGATCGCGCTCGAGCCGCGACCACAGCGCATCGCGCAGGCCCGCAATCCGCTCGGCCTCGACCGGCAGCTCCGCGAGGCACAGCTCCACCGCCTTCGCGAAGCCCACGATCAGCGGCACCGGCAGCGTGCCCGGCCGCCGGCCCAGCTCCTGGCCGCCGCCGTGCAGCAGCGGCTCGAGCGGCACGCGCGGCGACCCGCGCCTCACGTAGAGCGCGCCCACGCCCTTCGGACCGTAGAGCTTGTGCGCGCAGAACGAGAGCAGGTCGACGCCGAGCGCGCGCACGTCGAGCGACAACTTGCCGACGGCCTGCGCGGCGTCGCTGTGCAGCGGCACGCCGCGCGCCCCACAAATGCGCCCGATCGCCTCGAGTGGCTGGAGCACGCCGATCTCGCTGTTCGCCGCCATCACCGAGACGAGCAGGGTGCGATCGGTCAGGGCGCGGGCGACCTCGTCCGGGTCGACGAGGCCCTCGGCATCGACACGCAGCCGCGTCACCCGGAAGCCTTCCGCCTCGAGCGCGCGGCAGGCATCGAGCACCGCAGGATGCTCGGTCTCGACGGTGATCAGGTGGTCGCCGCGCCGCCGGCCCGCGCGCGCCACGCCCTTGAGCGCCAGGTTGTCGCTCTCGGTGGTGCCGCTGGTGAAGACGATCTCGCGCGGATCTGCGGCGCCGATCGCGCGCGCGATCCGCTCGCGGGCGTCCTCGACCGCGGCCTCGGCGCGCCAGCCGAAGGCGTGCGTCTGGCTCGAGGCGTTGCCGAAATCCTCGACGAAGAACGGCAGCATCGCAGCGAGGACGCGAGGATCGACGGGCGTGGTCGCGTGGTGATCGAGATAGATCGGGAACTGGAGAGCCACCGGGCAGGCCTACGCCCCGAACGACTCCCCGCAGCCGCAGGTGGTCTTCGCGTTCGGGTTGAGCATCTTGAAGCCCGACTCCTGGAGCGTGTCGACGAAATCCAGGGTCGTGCCGACCAGGTAGATGGCGCTCTTCTCGTCGACCAGCACCCGGACGCCGCCCACCTCGAGCTCGGTGTCGTTCTCGCCGACGCGGTCGTCGAAGGCGAGCTCGTAGCGCAGGCCGGAGCAGCCGCCGCCGATCACCTTGAGGCGCAGCCCGTGCGAGCCGAGCTTGCCCTCCTTGTCGAGGAGGTCTCGGATGCGCTCAGCGGCGGGGGCAGTCACTTCGATCACGGCCATGGGAACCTCTCGGGCGAACACGCATAGGATAGGAGCGAGCCCTCGCGAGTCAACCAACGCCCTGCGGGGAGCTCGCCGCGGGAGCAATCCGCGAACGAAGGTGCAGGAACACCTCGCGATTTCCCTTGGGCCCCGCGAGGCGGCTCTCCGCCTCCCCGACCACCTCGAGACCCAGCGCCTCCGCGGCCTCGCGGACATCGCGGACCGCCTGCGCCCGCAAGCCCTCGTCGCGCACCACGCCCCCCTTCCCCACGCGCCCCTTGCCGACCTCGAACTGCGGCTTCACGAGCACCAGCCAATCGGCCGCGGGCGCGAGGCGCACGAGCACCGGCAGCAGCAGGCGCACCGAGATGAACGAGACGTCGACGCTCACCAGCTCGATCGGCGCCGGGACGTCGCCGGGCTCGAGCGCGCGGGCGTTGCGGCGCTCGAGGACGATCACGCGCGGATCCTCGCGCAGGCGCGGCGCGAGCTGGCCGTAGCCGACGTCGACGGCGACGACGCGGCTCGCGCCGGCCGCGAGCAGACAATCGGTGAAGCCGCCGGTCGAGGCCCCTACGTCGAGGCAGCACTTGCCCGTGGGATCGACTTTGAAGTCGGCGAGCGCGCCCGCGAGCTTCTCGCCGCCGCGCGAAACGAAACGCGGGGTCTCCCCGCGCAGGCGCACGCTCGACTCGATTCGCACGCGCGTCCCGGGCTTGTCGACCGGAGTGTCGTCGACCAACACCCGGCCGGCGCGGATCAACGACTCGGCCTGGCTGCGCGTCGGTGCAAGCCCCAGGGCGACCAGCCGCTCGTCGAGCCGCTGGCTCTTCAGCAACTGGCGAGCAGGCTCTGCACCGCGTTCGCGATCCCGTCGGGGTCGAGTCCGAACGCGGCCTTCTGCTGATTGGAATCGCCGTGCTCGATCAGACGATCGGGCAGCGCGAGACAGCGCACCGGCAGCACGCTTCCGGCGGCGGCCAGCGCCTCGAGCACGGCTCCGCCGAAGCCGCCCATGCCGCTGTGCTCCTCGACGGTGACGAGCGCGCGGCAGCGCCTGGCCAGCGCCACGATGCGAGCCGCGTCGAGCGGCTTCACGAAGCGGGCGTTCAGCACGGCGACCGAGAGCCCCCGCGACGCGAGCTCGACCGCGGCTTCGAGCGCCGGGTGGACCAGGGCGCCGATCGCGACGATCACCGCATCGTCGCCGTCGCGCAGCAGCTCGGCTTCACCGATCGGCAGCGCCTTCAGATCGGGCTCGAGCGGCACGCCGAAACCTTCTCCGCGCGGGAAGCGCACGGCGGCGGGGCCGGGATGCTCGACGGCCGTGCGCAGCATGTGCTGGAGCTCGTTCTCGTCCTTCGGCGCCATCAGGACGAGATTCGGGAGCGTGCGCAGGTAGGCGAAGTCGTAGACGCCCTGATGCGTCGCGCCGTCGGCGCCCACCAGACCGGCGCGGTCGAGCGCGAAGGTCACGTCGAGGTTCTGGAGACACACGTCGTGCACGACCTGGTCGTAGGCGCGCTGCAGGAACGTCGAGTAGATCGCGGGCACCGGCTTCATGCCCTCGGCGGCGAGTCCCGCGGCGAAGGTGACCGCGTGCTGCTCCGCGATACCCACGTCGTAGAAGCGCTCGGGGAAGACCTTCTTGAAGCGATCGAGGCCCGTGCCGTCGGCCATCGCCGCGGTGATCGCCACGATGCGCTCGTCCTCGCGCGCGAGGCGGATCAGCGTGTCGGCGAAGACGTTCTGGTACTTCGGAGGGCCCGGCTTCGAAGGCGGGAAGCGGCCGGACGAGATGTCGAACGCCCCCACGCCGTGGTAGCGGAAGGGGTCCTGCTGCGCCGGCTCGTAGCCGTAGCCCTTGGAAGTGAGGGCGTGCACGAGGATCGGGCCGTCGCCGTTCGCGAGCATCTGCTTCACGTTCGTGAACGTCTCGAGCAGCACGTCGATGCGATGGCCCTGGATGGGCCCCACGTAGCGGAACGACAGCGCCTCGAAGAGCAGGCCGGGCGAGAAGAAGACCTTGAGCGATTCCTCGGCCTTCTGCGCCCAGTGCAACATGTCGCCCGGCAGCGAGCCGAGGAAGTCCTTCGCCAGGCCCTTCATGCGGCGCACCATCGGCGCCGAGAGCTTGCGCGAGAGGTACGACGAAAGCGCCCCGACGTTGGGCGAGATCGACATCTCGTTGTCGTTGAGCACGACCACCAGATTCTGCTGGCGCACGTGCCCCGCGTGGTTCAGCGCCTCGAACGCCATGCCGGCGGTCATCCCGCCGTCGCCGATCAGCGCGATCGCGCGGTGCGGGCGGCCTTGATGCTGCATCGCGCGCGCCATCCCGAGCGCGGCGGAGATCGAGGTGCCGGCGTGGCCGGCGCCGAAGCTGTCGTACGGCGACTCGGCGCGGCGCAGGAACTTCGAGATGCCGTCCGCCTGCCCGATGTGATCGAACGCCTCGCGCCGACCCGTCAGCATCTTGTGCGGGTAGCCCTGGTGGCCGACGTCGAGCACCAGGCGATCGCGCGGCGTATCGAAGACGTAGTGCAGCGCCGTGATCAGCTCGACCGCGCCGAGGCTCGAGGCGAGGTGCCCTCCGGTGCGGGAAACGCGCTCGATGATCTCCGCCCGCAGCTCCTCGGCGACGAGCCGCACCTGCTCGCGCGGCAGCCGGCGCAGGTCCTCGGGCGACTGGATGCGGGGCAGCAGCTTCTCCTGACTCACTCGCTCCTCCGCACCGCGTGGCGCGCCAGCTCGCGCAGCGGCTCGGCGCGCTCGCCGATTCCGTCGAGCTCGGCCAGCGCCTGCGCGAGCAGCGCCTCGGCGCGCGCGCGCGCGGCCGGAGCGCCGAGCACGCGCACCAGCGAGCAGGCCTCGCTGCGATCGGCGTCGAGCAGGTCGTCCGCAATCTGGAAGGCGAGACCGAGCGCCTCGCCGAAGCGCCGCAGCCGCGCGAGGTCCGCCGCGGCGCCGCCGCCGAGCCGCGCGCCGCCGACGATCGCCGCGGCGATCAGCGCCGCGGATTTGCGCGCGTGCACGGATTCGATGCGCGCAGCGTCCAGATCCTGCGCTTGCAGGTGCAGGTCGTCGACCTGGCCGCCGACCAGCCGCAGCGAGCCGGCGGCCTCGGCGAGATCGTGCGCCGCCGCCAGCAGCCTCGGCGCCGGGTGCTCGGATTCGGCCGCCGTGAGCGCAAAGAAGGCGGCCGCGAGCAGCGCATCGCCCGCCAGCACGGCCGTCGCCTCGCCGTAGGCGATGTGCACCGTGGGGCGCCCGCGCCGCGTGGCGTCGTCGTCCATGCACGGCAGGTCGTCGTGGATCAGCGAGTAGGTGTGCACGAGCTCGACGGCGACCGCCACCGGCAGCGCGCGGCTCGGCGGGGCGCCGACCGCCTCGGCCGCGGCGAGCGCGAGCGCCGGGACGCAGGCGCTTGCCGCCCGGGAACAGCAGGTGGCGCATCGCAGCGTGCAGCGCCGTGGGCTCGGCGGCGGCCGGCGGCAGCGCGGCATCGAGCGCGCGCTCGACGAACGGCAGGCGCTCGAGCAGATAGGCCCGCAGATCCACTACTCCGCCTCCTCGGGCTCCTCGAACGGACGGGCGACCCAGCTCTCTGCCCTCGCGCACCAGCACTTCGATGCGCCGCTCCGCGTCCGAGAGCTGCTTCGCGCAGCGGCGCGTGAGCCCGACGCCGGCCTCGAAGGCGCGCAGCGCGTCCTCGAGCGCGAGATCGCCCTGCTCGAGCCGGTCGACGATCGCCTCGAGCTGCTCGAGAGCGGCCTCGAAGGAGGGCCCGTCGGCGGATTCGGCCGCCGTCTCCGTGTTTTCAGCCGCCGACTGGGCCGGGGGGGTGTCGGACCTGCGACGGGCCGCCATGCAGCGCGCCATGCTACCGGCGGCACTCGGGAGCGTCAACGAAACGCGTGTAAAAACCCTCGGGGCCGCCGGCCCCCTCAGGCCTGCCGCAGCCCGCGCACGGCGTGCACGGCGGCGTCGAGCTCGGCCTCCGCGAACGCGCAGCAAGACGCGATCGCCCGCGGCGACGTCCGCGGCGCGGCGCACGATCGCGCCGTCGCTCGCGCGACGCACGATCGCGTAGCCTCGCGCGAGCACGGCCAGCGGAGACAGCGATTCGAGACGGCCGGCGAGCTCGGCGACCCCCGAACGCGCCCGCTCGAGGCGCGCCGCGCAGCGCGCGCGAGGGCGCGAGCGCCCGCGCCAAGCCGTTCGCGCCGCGCGAGCAGGCGTGCGGTGGGTGCGAGTGCGCGCAGCGCATCGCGCTCGCGCGCGAGCAGCGCCGCCGCCTCGTCCGTGCGCGCCGCGAGCGCGCGCCGCGCGCGCTCGAAATCCCGAACGAGCAGGGTCCACAGCGCCGCCCGGTCCGGCAGCGCCAGCTCGGCGGCCGCCGAAGGCGTGGGCGCACGCAGGTCGGCCGCTAGATCCGCGATCGTCACGTCGACCTCGTGCCCGACTCCGGTCACCACCGGCGCCCGCGAGCGCACGATCGCACGCGCGACGGCCTCGCTGTTGAACGCGCGCAGATCCTCGAGCGAACCGCCGCCGCGCACCAGCAGCACGACGTCGATCCCGTCCTGCAGGGCGAGCGCATCGAGGGCGGCCGCGATC
Source organism: uncultured delta proteobacterium (assembly GCA_963785985.1). GTDB lineage: Bacteria > Myxococcota_A > UBA9160 > UBA9160 > SMWR01 > DATBRV01. Next base: position 25,809 of record CAWAXD010000014.1, read on the forward strand.
TCGAGCTCGGAGCCTTCGCCCTGCACGCGCGTCGGCGAGATCAGGATCCGCGCCGCCGGGAAGCGCCGCGCGGCGATCTGGAGCACGTCGCGCAACGCCGCGCTCGTCGGCGATGCGACGACTCCCAGGCAGACCGGAAGCCGCGGCAGCGCGCGCTTGCGCGCCGCATCGAAGAGGCCCTCGGCCTCGAGGCGTCGGCGCAGCTGCTCGAACGCCAGCTGCAGCGCCCCGCGCCCGCGCGGCTCGATCTCGCGCACCACCAGCTGCAGGTCGCCGCGCGCCTCGTAGACGGTCACGTCGGCGTACACGATCACCTCGAGCCCGTTCTCGGGCTCGAAGGCGAGCCGCCGCGCCGCGCTGCGGAAGAGCGCCGCGCGCACCTGCGCCCCGGTCGTCCTTGAGCGTGAAGTAGACGTGCCCGGAGCTGGCGCGGTGCAGGTTGCTGATCTCGCCGGCGACCCAGAGCCGGCCGACTCGCTCTTCGAGCAGCGCGCGCACGCCCGGCGAGCAGATCGCCGACGCCATACACATGCGGCGGCGCGCCGGAGGCTTGCGCGCGCTCGTCTCGGGGAGCGCTGGCTTCGCCCGCCTGCCCCCCGCCGCGCGCGCGCTGGCTCAGGGATGCGCCTCGTCCGCGCGCGCCTGGACGGGAGCCGCGAGCGCGGCCGGTGCGTTCTTCAGGCGCTCGAAATAGGTCCAGCTCTTCAGCACCTCGACGGCGCGCGCGAGCGGAACGTCGCCCTCGCCGGCCAGCTGCTGCTCGGGCAGCAGCGACTCCGGCGTCTGCTTGGGCGACTGCGGCGAGGCTTCCTGCTGTGTGAAGTGGCCTTCGAGATCCCGCTCGCGGATCCGCGACGGCGACTCGCCGCCCGCCTCGGCGACGACGACCGGCTGCACCGGGATGTCGGGCGTGATGCCGACCTCCTGGATCGAGCGACCCGCCGGCGTGTAGTAGAGCGCCGTGGTGAGGCGCAGGCCCGCGCCTCCCTCGAGCGGGTAGACGGTCTGCACGGAGCCCTTGCCGAACGTCTTGGCGCCCATCACGAGCGCGCGGCCGTGGTCCTGGAGCGCGCCGGCGACGATCTCGGAGGCGCTCGCCGTCCCCTCGTTCACGAGGACGACGATCGGGTAGCCGGGCTCCGTGCCTTCCTCGTGCGCGCGGAACTCCTGGCGCTGGCTCTCCTCGCGGCCCTTCGTGTAGACGACGAGCCCGTCCTTGAGCCAGGCGTCGGCGACCTTCACCGCCTGATCGAGCAGTCCGCCGGGGTTGTCGCGCATGTCGAGCACCAGGCCCTGGAAGGGATCGGCCGACTCCTTGTGCAGCTTCGCGAGCGCCGCCTCCAGGTCCGAGTCCGTGTGCTCCTGGAAGGCGCGCAGGCGGACGTAGGCATAGTGCGGCTCGAGCATCCGCCCCGAGACCGACTCCACCTTCACCACGTCGCGCGTGATCTCGAACGGCTGCGGACGCTCGAAGCCCTCGCGCAGGATCTCGATCGTGATCTTCGAGCCCTTCTTGCCGCGCATCAGGTTCACGGCCTCGAACAGCGTCATGTTCTTGCTCGAGCGGCACGGCTCGCTCCAGTCCGCCGGCTTCTCGGTGGGGCAGATCGCGGTGATCTGATCGCGCGCTTTGATGCCCGCCTGCGCCGCCGGCGTGCCCTCGATCGGCGAGACGACCTCGACGTAGCCATCCTTGCGCTTGCTGATCTCGATGCCGAGCCCGTGGAACTCGCCCCGGGTGTCGACCTGCATCTCCTTGTAGGCATCGGCGTCGAGGAAGGACGAGTGCGGATCGAGCTCGGAGAGCATGCCCCGCACGGCGCCCTGCACGAGCGCGCTCTCATCGACGGGCTCGACGTAGTTGCGGCGCACGAGGTTCAGCACGCTCGTGAACACCGAGAGATCTTCGTAGCGCGTCGCGGCGAGGCTGCCGGCGCTGCCCGCGAGCACGCTCGTGATGGCGGCGGCCATCACGCCCGCGAGGAACGTGAGGAGGATACGGACCCTGTCTCGCCGCATGGCGTTCGACCTGCCTTCGCTGCGCGGCGGGGTGGGCCGCGCCGTTCGTTGCGATGCTCGCCGTGGAATCGGCGAGCCGACGGAGTGCCTTGAAGCGCGCCGGCGAGTCTAGCCCGAATCGACCGAGGCGAGCCAATCGCCGGGATCGAGCGGTTGGCTCCCCTGACGGATCTCGAAGTAGAGCCGAGCACCGCTGAGCGAGCCGGTATCGCCCACCGTGCCGATCGCCTCGCCAGCCTTGACGGCGTCGCCGACGTCGACCGCCAGCTCGCCGAGATGCCCCGAGACCGTGAAGAAGCGATCGCCGTGATCGAGGATCACGAGCCGGCCGTAGCCGCGAAACCAACCCGCGAACCGCACGAGGCCTGGCGCGATCGCGTGCACCGGGGTGCCGAGCGCAGCGACGAACACGACGCCCGCGTTGAACGTCTGCGTGCCGAAGTCGGCGTCGACCACGCGCCCGAAGGCCTGCGCCACGCGGCCGTTCACCGGCGCTCGCAGCTGCCCCTTCAGCGCGGCGAAGCCCGCCCCCCCGAGCGGCTGGTCGCGCGCGGGCGGCTCGGCGCCCAGGTTCGCGAGCGTCTCCTCGAGCGCGTGCGCGGCCTTCTCGAGCTCGACCAGCGCGGCGCGCTCGCGCGTGCGATCGGCATGCAGCCGGCTCGCGAGCTTGCGCTTCTCGCCGCGCTCGGCCTCGAGCTCGACCTGGCGCTCGTTCAGCTGGCGCTCGGCATCGCTGCGCGCGATCGCCTGCTCGCGCGCGTTCGCCTCCGCGCGCGCGAGCGCCTCGGTCTCGGAGCGGTGTCTCGCGAGCAGATCGGCATCGTGGCGAAGCAGCACGCGCAGGGCGCGGACGCGAGACAGGAACTCGCGCAGTCCCCCGGCGGTGAACAGCAGCCGCAGCGTGCCGAGGTTCCCGGCCTGATAGAGGGCGACGGCGCGCACGCGCATCGCCTGCTGGGTGCGCGCGAGCTGCGCCGCCAGCTCGGCGGCGTCCGCCTCGATGCGAGCGAGCCGCGTCCGCGCACGCTGTGCGCTGCGCTTGGCGAGGTCCACCTCGTTCGCCAGGTAGGCCGCGCTCTGGTCGAGCGCTTCGACGGTTTCGAGCAGGCCGCGCTGTTGCCGTTCATAATCGGCGACCCGCTCGCGGCTGTCCTGGATCGCGCGGTGCAGACGCTCGAGCTCCTGCGCGCGATCGTCCTCCGCCGCTCGAGCGACGCCGCTCAGCAGCAGGCCGGCGGCGAGCCCGAGCGCGACCGCACGCCTCACGCGCGGCCTCCTCCCGCGAGCGCCGCCGCCGAGCCCACGAAGCCGAGCGCGGCCCCGCCGGCGACCAGCGCCGCCATCTCGTGCGGCTCGAAGAAACGCGGCGCCACCCCGCCGAGCAGCAGCGCGAGCCCGAACTCGAAGCCGGGCAACACCAGCCGGAACAGCGCGTAGAGCAGCGCGAGCGCCAGCGCTCCCGCGACGGCGCCCTGCAGCAGACCTTCGAGCAGGAACGGTCCGTTCACGAAGGCCCGGCTCGCCCCCACGAGCGCGAGAATCTCGAGCTCGTCGCGGCGCGCGAAGACCGCGAGGCGGATCGTATTGGCGACGATCAACAGCGTGGCGAACGCCAGGATCAGCCCCAGCCCCCAGCCGATGCCGCGCAACAGCGCGATCGCGCGCAGGTAGCCTTCCACCCAGTCCTGTCCCGACGCCAGCTCGCTCACGCCGGCGAGGCCCTCGAGCGACCCCACGACGCGCGCCATGCCCGCCGCCGAGCGCTGCTCCGGCGCGAGCGTGAGCTCGAGCGACGCCGGCAGCGGATTCTCGCCGAGGCCCTCGAGCAGCGCGCTGCCCTGTCCCACTCCGGAGCGAAAGCGCTCGAGCGCTTCCTGCTTGGAGACGACGCGGGCGCCCTGCACACCCTCGACCGTGAGCGCGATGCGCTCCAGCTCATCCACCTGCGCGGCGCTGAGCCCATCCTCGAGGTAGACCGTCACCTGGAGATCGTCGCCGAAGCGGCCGAGCAGCTCCTCCATGTTCGCGAGCAGCAGCGCGAAGGCGCCGACCAGCACGAGGCTGACGCCGATCGTGATCACCGCGACGGCCGTGGTGACCGGCGTTGCGCGCAGGCCGGCGAACGAGGTGCGCACGAAGTAGCCGAGCCGGATCAGCGTCCGCGTCATGCGCGCCCCCGCCCCGCGGCGCGATCCTCGGTGACGCAGCCGGCTTCGAGCCGCACGGCGCGCTTGCCGTAGCGGCGCACGATCTCGAGCTGGTGGGTGGCGACGATCACCGTCGTGCCGCGCGTCGCCGCGCTCGCGATCAAGTCCATGATCTCGAGCGTGAGACCGGGATCCAGATTGCCCGTCGGCTCGTCGGCCAGCAGGATCTCGGGCTCGTTCACCAGCGCGCGCGCGAGCGCAACCCGCTGCTGCTCGCCGCCCGACAGCGAAAGCGGATGGTGATAGCGGCGGTGCTGGAGCCCCAGCTGCTTGAGCACCGCGAAGACCTTCGCGCGCGCGAGCCGCGGCGGCGTGCCCACCACCTCCAGCGCGAGCGCAACGTTCTCCTCCACCGTCCGCCGCTGCAGGAGCTTGAAGTCCTGGAAGACCACGCCGACCCGACGCCGCAACGCGGGGATCGCTGACGCGCGCAGGCGCGCGATGTTGCGCCCGAGCACGACGATCTGGCCCTCGCTCGGCTGCTCTGCGGCGAACAGCAGACGCAGCAGCGTCGTCTTGCCGGCGCCGCTCGGCCCCGTCAGGAACACGAACTCACCCTTCGCGAAACGCAGGCTCACGTCGCGCAGGGCAAAGCTGCCCGCCGAGTAGGACTTCGAGACGTGATAGATCTGGATCGCGCCGTCGGCCGGCGCCTGCGACACGGCGACGGGACTCGGAGCGGCGCGCCGCCAGGGCCAGCCGCGGCCGCGGGCGTCGCCGCCCCTCACCCTTTCGAGCGCGACTCGCGCGCGGGCCGATTCGCCGGAGCCTTGCCAGCGGAGCCGCGACCGCGGGACTTCTCGACGAGGTACTCGAGAATCACCTCGTCGAGTGGTTTCTGGGACACGATGCCCTCGCCGAAAGCGCGCTCGGGCGCGCGAGCCGACGCCGCCGGCGCGGGGGCGGGCGCGGCCACCGCCTCGGCAGCGGCGGGTCCCGTGTCCTCGCTCGGATCCGCCAGGCGCTCGGCGATCACCGCATCGAGCGCGCCCTGCTTCAGGCGCGCGACCATCGCCTTGTGTTGGCCTTCCATGAGCGCGCGCACGGCTTCCGTCAGATCGTGTGAGCCGAGCAGGTCCTCGTACTCGTGCTTCTCCGACGCGAGGATGGTACCGCCGTAATAGACGTGGCTGATGACGTGGGGGTGCGACTTCCCGCTGTCCTCCGTCTGCACGTGGAACAGCCGGCCGCCGTGACGGACGTTGGTATTGAACCCGGTGATCACTGCCGGTGGTCCCCCGCACTCCCGACGCGGCGGCTGCGAGTCTCTCCCTCCGGGCGAGCCTTGTCGAGGCCGCCCGAGCCGACTGCGTCGCCGCCGCACAAGCCCGTGCGCACGGAGAATCGGTCGGCGGGGCCGGAATCCTGAACGGAGCCTGGTTCCCGTGGGGCAAGCCAGCTCCAGGCGATCCGGGGGGAGTGGGACCCCGGCGTGCCGGGCGGCACGCCGGGGCCCCGGGCGACGGTGGACGGAAGGGGGGTTGGAGCCGTCGCCGGAAGGCTCAGACCGGGGCGTTCTCCCGCCGGCTGCGCGCAACCGCGAGACTGGCGAGCCCAGTCCCCAGCAATGCGGCGCTGCCGGGCTCGGGCACGGCCGACAAGGGCGCCGAGCCCGGAGTGGGCACGGCGAGGCTGATGAAGTCGGCCGCGTTGTCTCCCGTGTCCACGTCCGCGAAGCGTCGGGCGAGGCTCGCGCCCGCCGCCGGATCCACGGCGGGCGCGCCCTCCCCGGCGAACACCTCGCTGGCCGCGAAGACGCCGTAGCCGACCGCATCGAGCACGCTGTCGCCGAGCCGCAGCACGATGCTGTCGGGGCCGTTCTGGAAGTCGAAGTCGAGCAACAGGTTCGCTCCCGCGACGGAGCTCACGCCGGCGGCCGTCGCGTCCGCGACGACGAAGATCCCGCTCGCGGGAAACGTTCCCGAAAGCGCGAGGCTCGGACCGACCGCACCATTGGCGCCATTGACGTTGTCGACGAAGAGCCCGGCGAGCGACGTACCCGGCTGCCCGTAGAGCTCGACGAAGGAGAGCCCATCGTCGCTTCCCACCGCGTCGTAGAACACCTCGGAGATCACCGGCAGCGCGAGCGCCCTCGCCGGCAGGAGCGCGAGCACGAGCAGCCCGGCGGCGCCACCGATGCAGTTTCGAAACGAGAGATGCATTTCAATTACCTCCAGCTCGGGGTGAGAAGGGGGGTTGCGCGGCGAGCGAGCGCGTCTGGCGACTGAACCAGCCGCCGCTCCACGCATCGATGCCGGCCGCGAGCTCGTCGGCGCGCAAGCGCAGGCGCAGCGCCTCGGCGTCGTCCGCAGCGGGGAGCGTCCGCAGCTGCGCGAGCACGCGCAGGCGTTCGAAGTAGAGCTGCGTGATCTCGTCGAGCACGTCGTCGCGCAGCTCGATCACCTCGCGCGCCTCGTGCGAGACGTCGATCTCCTCGGGGTGATAGGCGACGTCTCCCAGATCCCAGGCGACGGTGAAGCCGACGTCGTAGCCCTTGCCGTAGTCGTGATCGCGATCCTCGAGATACCAGAGCGCTCCGCTCGAGACGGTCTGGTCGTGCACCGCTCCGTGGCTCTGGTCGCGCGCGTAGCCACCGCGCAGGGAGACGACCGGGAGCCAGCCGCGCCGCGCGACCCCGCGGCGCAGCGCATCGATGCGCCCCGGCTCGAGCCTCAGGTAGGCGAGCGCGGCGCGGTGCACCTGCCCGATGCCGGGCTCCTCGGGCAGATCGAGCCGTCGCTCGACCGTGTCGACGCCCGCCGGGCGCGGCGCGGGCGCGGCGCCGGCGAGCAGCCCGCTGTCGGCAGCCGCGAACAGCACGCCTGGATCGCCGGCGAGCGCACGCACGGCCGCCGAGCCGGCGGGTGGCTCCGCGCGCCGCCACGGCCCTTCGAGCGCTTCGGAAACGAACAGACCGCGCAGCGTGGCGAGGAAGAGATGCCCCGCGCCGGCGCCGAAGCGCAGCACGTCGGCGCCGGGCGGAAGCTCGAGGGGCACGCTGCGCCAGACGTCCGCGGCGGTGCCGCGCAGCGCGAGCGCCGTCGCATACACCAGAACGACGTCAGCGCCCTCGGGAGCGAGCGCCACGTCGACAGGCCCCCCCACCGGCGCGCCCGCGGAGATCGTCGGCTGGCGGGTTTCGCGCGCCGTGAGCCCCTCGGCCGCCGTGAACAGCTGCGCGCTCCACGGCTCGCCGACGACGACCGCCCAGCACTCGAGCGCACCCTGCCGCTCGCGCAGCGCGAGCGCCGTCGCAGCACCGGCCGGGAAGCCGGTCCCGGCCCGGAGCCAGCGGCGCGCATCGCGCGAGAAGAAGACACCGTCGTCGGTCGCGACGCCGATCCAACCGCCGGCGACCGCGAGACGGTTCGCCGCGCGAGCCGTCGGGCCCGGCCCCGGCGAGACCTCGCTGACGGCGCCGTCCGGCGCGAGGAGGAAGAGCCCGCGCGGCGTGGCGGCCAGGAGCGACCCCCCGCTCGCGCCGCCGAGAAAGGCGAGATCGTGCACCGGACCGCGGCGCAGTCGACGTTCGAAGCCGCCTTCGAGGCGCCCGACGAGGACGCCGCGTACGTCGCCGATGGCGAGCGTCGCGCTCGCAGCGTCGAAGGCGAGCGCGCTGATCTCGCCGCCGCGCACCGGCGCGTCGACGCTCCGCCACGCGAGCGCCGTCGGATCCGCCGCTTGCGCCGCGCCCTCCCCGCTCAGCGCGAGCAGCGTGAAAACGCTCGCAGCGAGCCTCGCATTCCAACGCCGCAGAGTCTGCATGCGCCGCTCGCGGAGCAAGACACGTGCCAGCAACGCGCACGCACTCGTTGGCGCTGGCGGCGCATGGCGCGCGTGCGCGCTGCGCGCCAGAGCGCCCGAGGGGTGCGCGCGTGAAGCCGCGGTCTCCGCGGGCTGCGAACGCCGATTGACGCTCGCTTGACGCCGCTCGGAGCCTCCTCAAGAATCGACCTCCATGACTTCGCGCGGATCGCGCCGAACAAGGTTGCCGCGAGCGCGCGTCATGCGAGCCGGGCTCGCGGCGCTGACCCTACTCGCACTGGCGAGCGCCGCTGCGCTCGCCGGCGATCCGGGCAACGTGCTCTATCAGTGGACGGACGAGCACGGCAACGTCCGTTACACACCCGATCCCGATCGGATTCCCGCCTCGCAGCGCTCGACCCAGGTGCGGCTCGAGCCCGGCATGCCGGCGACGGGCGCGCCTGCGCGACCGCCGGCGACGCCGCTCGCACCGGCTCCGGCGGCGAGCGCAACCGGGGCTCCCGTCGCAGGGCCGAACGTCGTCGTTCCTCCCATCGAGCGTCCGACTCCCACGCCCGCTCCCGTCGCGCAGCCGAGCCCCGTCGCCGCGCCGGTCGCCACGACCGCGCCGGTTGCTCCGCTCGCTCTGCCGGAGTCGCCTCCCGCTCCGCTCGCTGCTCCGGAACCGACTCCGGCTCCACTCGCTGCGCCGGAACCGACTCCGGCTCCGCTCGCGGCGCCGAGCACGACGCCTGCTCCGCCCGCTCTGTCGAGTACACCCTCCGCACCGCTCACTAAGCCGAGCGACGACGCGAGCGCCGCGCCGCCGCCCGCCCCCCTGCCGGCGGCCGACGCTGCGGCGCGCGAGCAGCAGCTGGCCGCAGCGATCGCGGCCGACCAGGAGGCCCTCAAGGGGCTGCTCGCCGCAACGCCGACTCCGGGGGAGAAGGCGCTCTCCGATTCGCCGCAGCTGCGCGAGATCGCGCACCGGCTGCCCGAGCTCCAGGCGGAGCTGGCCGCCCTGCGCGAGCGGCAGAAGCCGCCTGCCGGGCCCTGAGCCGCGTCGATGCCGATCTCGACCGCCTTCCCGACGCCGGTGGTCGCCCTCGCCGGCGGCGTCGGCGCCGCGCGCTTCTTGCGCGGCCTCACGCGCGCCGTGCCCGCCGGGCTCGTGACCGCGATCGTGAACACCGGCGACGACAAGACGTTCTATGGCGTCCACGTCTCGCCGGATCTCGACATCGTCACCTACACGTTGGCGGGACGCATCGATCCGGCGCGCGGCTGGGGCCTCGCCGGCGATCGCTTCGCGCTGATCCAGACCCTCGCGGAGCTCGGCCACGACAGCTGGTTCCGGCTGGGCGACCTCGACTACGCCCTCTGCCTGCATCGGACCCTGCGCCTGCGCGAGGGCGTGGGCCTCGCCACCACCAGCGACGAGCTGCGCCGGCACTTCGGCGTGGCGACCCACATCCTGCCCATGTCGGAGGACCCGTGTCCCACGCTGGTGTCACGCCGCGGTGGCGAGACCCCACACTTCGAGGAGTATCTCGTGCGCGACGGCGCTCCGGACGACGTCGTGGGCGTCGATCTCTCCGCCGCCCGCCGCGCGAAGCCGGGTCCCGGTGTGATCGAGAGCCTGCGGGCGGCGCGCACGATCGTGCTGTGCCCGAGCAACCCGGTCGTCTCGATCGGGCCGATCCTCGCCGTGCCCGGCGTGCGCGAGGCGATCCGCGGCAGCGGCGCCCCGGTGGTGGCCATCTCGCCGATCGTCGGCGGGGCGCCCGTAAAGGGACCTGCCGATCGCCTGCTGCGCGGCCTGGGCATCGAGGTCTCGGCGCTCGGCGTGGCGGGCCTCTATCGCGACGTCGCACAGGCCTTCGTGCTCGACCTGCGCGACGCCGCGCTCGAGCCGGCCGTGCGCGCGCTCGGGCTGCGCACGTGCGTCACCGACACGATCATGCGCGACGACGCCAGCTCCCTGCGCCTCGCCGAGGCCGCGCTCTCGCTCGCCGCGAGCCGGCCGTGATCGCCGCCGTCGTGCCCGCCAAATCGCCGGCCGGCGCGAAGTCGCGGCTGCTGCGGCACCTGCCGCGCCCGGCCGTGGAGCGGCTCTGCGTCGCGATGCTCTGCGACGTGATCGACGCGCTGCGCGCGGTGCCGCAGCTCTCGCGCGTCGCCGTGGTGACGCCGGACGAGGCGGTGGCCGCCCGCGCGCGCGCTGCCGGCGCCGAAGTCCTGCTGCGACCGGAGCCCGGATTGAATGCCGCCGTCGAGGCGGCGGCGGCGGTCTTCGCGCCGGGAGCGGAGGATGGCGTGCTCGTCGTGCTGGGCGACGTCGCGGGCGCCCGGCCCGCCGAGCTCGAGCGCCTGCTCGGCTCGCTCGCCGGCCGCGGCGTCGCGCTCGCCGCGTCGCGCGACGGCGGCACCTCGGCGCTGCTGCGCCGGCCGCGCGACGTGATCGCGGCCGGCTTCGGCCCCGATAGCGCCCGCGTGCACCGCGAACGCGCCGCGCGCGCCGGCGTGCGCTGCGTCGAGCTCGAGCTGCCGTCGCTCGCGATCGACGTGGACGAGCCCGAGGATCTCGCCGCCCTGCGCCGCAGCGGCAGCGCGGGCCCGCGCACGCGCGCGCTGCTCGCCGAGCTCGAAGCGCAGGCCTCCGCATGAGCCGCGCCGGCCTGCGCCTGACGGCGCTCCGCGACATTCCGCTGGTGGCGCCCGGGGACGATCTCGCGGCCCTGCTCGCGGCCGCCGCCTCGCGCGCGGGGCTCGCGCTCGCCGACGGCGTGCTCGTCGTGTGTCAGAAGATCGTCTCCAAGGCCGAGGGCCGGCTGGTGGCGCTCGCGCAGGTGGAGCCTTCGGACGAAGCGCGCCAGATCGCGCTCGAGCACGCGAAGGATCCGCGTCACATCGAGGTGATCCTGCGCGAGACGCGGCGCATCGTGCGCCGCGCGCAAGGCGTGTTGATCTGCGAGACGCGACATGGTTTCGTCTGCGCCAACGCGGGGGTCGATCTGTCGAATGCGCCGGGTCCGGAGATCGCCGTGCTGCTGCCCGAGGATCCGGACGCCTCGGCGGCCCGGCTGCGCAGCGCGCTCGCCGCTCGCGGCGCGGCGCCGCTCGCCGTGATCGTGAGCGACACCTTCGGCCGCCCCTGGCGCGAGGGGCTGGTCGACGTCGCCATCGGATCCTCCGGCATCGCGCCGATCGACGATTGGACGGGGCGCCCGGACCTGACGGGTCGCGTGTTGCAGGTGACCGCCACGGCGACGGTCGACCAGCTCGCGGCCGCGGCGGGCCTCCTGATGCGCAAGGACGCGGGCATCCCCGCCGTGTGGGTGGAAGGCGTGACACCCACAGGTGACGGTCGCGTCTCCGACCTGCTGCGGCGGCCCGAAACGGATTTGTTTCGCTAGCGCGAGCGGGCGAAGCTCACAGCACCCGATCGATCGCGCGCCACAGCTCGTCGATGCCCGCGCCGGTCTTCGCCGAAGTCACGATGCAGCGCTCGGCGGGCACGCCCGCGGAGGCGCTGAGCGCACGCACGCGGCGGCCTCGCTCCGCGGCCCCGAGCTTGTCGGCCTTCGTGAACGCGAGCAGCACCGGCAGCCGGCGCTCGGCGAGCCACGCCACGAGCAGCGCCTCGTCCTCGCTCCAGTCGCGCCGCAGATCCTGCAACAGGATCGCGCCGCGCAGGGATTCACGGCGGTCGAGATAGCTCTCGATCAGCGCCTTCCAGGTCGCGCGCTCCGCCTTCGACACGCGCGCCCAGCCGTAGCCGGGCAGGTCGACGAGGCACAGCGCGCGCCCCGGCCGCTCGACCCGGTAGAAGATCACGAGGCGGGTCTTGCCGGGGCTCGCGCTCGTGCGCGCGAGCTGTCGGCGCTGGACCAGGCGGTTCAGCAGGCTCGATTTCCCGACGTTCGAGCGCCCGAGCAGCGCCAGCTCGGGGAGCGGCGTCTGCGGAAAATCCTCGGCCTTGGCCGCGACCGCGAGCAGCTCCGCCCCGAGCACCTTCATCGCAGCGACGGCAGCACGCCGGCCAGCCGCTCGAGCGCCTCGCCGATCGCGGGCTCGGAGGCGGCGCAGCAGAAGCGCAGCCAGCCCTCGCCGGCCGCGCCGAAGTCGATGCCCGGCGCCGTGCCCACCTGCGCGCGCTCGAGCAGCAGCATCGCCAGGCGCAGCGAGTCGTCGCCGAAGTCGCGCGCATCGGCGAACACGTAGATGCCGCCGCGCGGCACCACGGGCACGCGCAGACCGAGCGCGCGCAGCCCCTCGACCAGCAGCATGCGGCGCTTCGCGTAGGCCGCGCACATCGCCTCGACGGTCGCGCCGCCCTCGCGCAGCGCGGCCAGCCCCGCATGTTGCACGAAGCGGCTCGCCGAGATGAAGAAGCTCTGCTGCATCGTCTGCAGCGGACGCAGCGCGCGCTCGGGCGCGATCACGTAGCCGAGGCGGAAGCCGGTCATCGCGTAGCGCTTCGAGAAGCCATCGAGCACGAACACGTCGGTTCCGAGCGACAGCGCAGAGCACGTGCGCGCGCCGTCGTAGACGAGCCCGTCGTAGATTTCGTCCGAGACGAGGGGAACGCCCAGCGCCGCGAGCTCGGCCAACGTCTCGCCGCTCTGGATCGCGCCGGTCGGATTCGCGGGCGAGCTCACGACGATCGCGCGCGTGCGCGGCCCGAGCGCGCGCCGCACCGCCCCGACGTCGATCCGATAGCCAGCCTCGGCCGCAGTCGGAATCAGCACGGGAGTTCCGCCGCAGGTGCGCACGAAGTTCGGATAACAGGGATAGTGCGGAGTGCCGAGGATCACCTCGTCTCCCGGCTCGACGAGCAACGAAAACACGAGCAGCATCGCCGGCGAGGTGCCGCTCGTGACGAGCACGCGCGCCGGATCCACGTGCACGCCCGCGCGACGCCCGTGCTCCTGCGCGATCGCCTCGCGCAGCTCGGCCAGGCCGCGGCTGTCGGTGTAGCGCGTCTCGCCCTCGCGCAGCGCGCGCGTGCAGGCGAACACGGCGGCCGGCGGCGGCGGGAAGTCGGGCTCGCCGATCTCGAGATGGATCACGCGCGCGCCTGCGCGCTCCATGGCGAACGCTCGCTCCATCACCTCCATCGCGAGGAAGGGTTGGATGGCGCGAACGCGATCCGCGAAACGCAACGGCACGCGTCTCGGGTAGCCGTGCAGCCAGGGGGAGTCAAGCGCCACGCAGGCGTGTGCGCCGTCACATTTTGACACCCCTTGTGCGCGTTGATACGGTTGCCCGGGCCTGCGCGGGGAACCCACTCCATGTCGAAGGGCCTTCAAATCGCCGGCGGTGCGACCTTGATCGCGCTGCTGCTCGGGTGGTACGCCGCGTCCAATCTGCAGGCGGGCTCCTCCTTTGCCTACTTCAAGACGCTGGCCGAGTTCGAGTCGGCGAAGGCGGAGCTGCGCGGACACGACGCGCGCGTTCACGGCTACGTCGCACTGGGCTCGATCGAGCGCGATCTCGCCGCGAAGCAGGTGCGCTTCCACGTCCAGGCGACGCCGCCGCACGCCGGGGGCGCGCCGGGTGAGCCGCTCGAGGTCGTCTTTGGCAGCCTCGAGACCCCCGATCTCTTCAAGGATGGCGCCGAGGTGGTGGTGGAAGGGCGGCTCTCCGAGACGGACGACGTCTTCCACGCCGACAAGGTGATGGCAAAGTGCCCGTCGAAGTTCGAAGGCGCGCCCGGCCGTCCGGCTGCGATCTGATCGGGGGCTGCCCATGTCCGAGCTCGGAGCCTACGCCCTTCGCTTTGGCCTGCTGATCGCCCTGCTCGGCCTGGTCGCCGCGTTTCGCGCGGGCCTCGCGCACCGTCCGGAATGGACGCGCGTCGCCGAGCGCGCGGTCTTCGTCGTCTCGGGCTGCGTAGCCCTCGCGATCGGCGTGCTCTTCAGCGCCTTCGCCAACTGCGACTACGAGCTCGCCTACGTGGCCGCCCACTCGGCGCGCAGCATGGCGCTGCCCTACCGGATGGCGGCGCTCTGGGGCGGCCAGGCGGGCTCGCTGCTCTTGTGGCTGTTCATCCTGTCGGTGTACGCGACGGCGTGTGTCGCGCTGCAACGGCGCCAGAATCGCACGCTGATGCCCTGGGTGGTCGTGGTGCTGCTCGCCAACGCCACCTTCTTCCTGGTGCTGCTGTGCTTCGTCACCGATCCGTTCGAGCGGCTGCCCCACGCCGCCGTGCTCTCCGATGGCGCGGGCCTCAACCCGCTGCTGCAGCACCCGGTGATGATGATCCACCCGGTGATGCTCTACACGGGGCTCGTGGGCTTCGTGGTGCCGTTCGCCTTCGCTTTCGCGGCGCTCGCGACCGGCGAGCTCGGCACCACCTGGTTCCAGACGACGCGGCGCTGGACGCTGATCGCGTGGATGTTCCTCTGCATCGGCATCATGCTCGGCGGGCGCTGGGCCTACGAGGTGCTCGGCTGGGGCGGTTACTGGGGCTGGGATCCGGTCGAGAACGCCTCGTTCATGCCCTGGCTTCCCGCCACCGCCTATCTGCACTCCGTGATGATCCAGGAAAAGCGCGACATGCTGAAGACCTGGAATCTGCTGCTGATCGGGCTCACCTACACGCTGTGCCTGTTCGGCACCTTCCTGACGCGCAGCGGTGTCGTGCAGTCCGTCCATGCGTTCGCGCAGACGCCGATCTTCACGATCGTCTTCCTCGGCTACGTGCTCGCCACGGCCGCCGTCTTCCTCACGGTGCTGCTGGTCCGGCGCAAGGAGCTGCGCAGCGAGCAGCGCATCGAATCCTTCATTTCGCGCGAGGCGAGCTTCCTGCTCAACAACTGGGTGTTCATCGCGCTGCTGATGGTCGTCTTCTGGGGCACCCTGTTCCCGGTCTTCTCCGAGGCCCTCGCGGGCAAGCGCATCGCGCTCGGCCCGAAGTTCTTCAACGGCATGGCCTTCGTTCCCGCGCTGCTGCTGCTGCTGCTGACCGGCGTCGGCCCGCTGATCGCCTGGCGCCGCAGCTCGCCCGGATCGCTGCGCCGCCAGTTCGCGCTGCCGGTCGCGGCAGGCGTCGCCGGCGGGCTGCTCGTGTGGGCGGTGGTCGGACGCGAGATCGAGCTCTACCTGCTGATGGTGTGCGCGCTCGGCGCCTTCGTGACCGCGACGGTGGTCCAGGAGTACACGCGCGCGATCCGCGTGCGCGTCCGCAAGGGTGAGGAGAACGCGCTGCAGGCCTTCGCGACGCTGCTGCGCAAGAACCAGCGGCGCTACGGCGGCTACATCGTGCACCTGGGCGTCGTGCTGGTGCTGTTCGGGATCGCGGGCTCGGTGCTGAACGAAGAGCGCCTCGAGAACGTGAAGCCCGGGAGCGAGATCCGCATCCACAACTATCGGCTGCGCTATCTGACGGCGGAGGCGCTGCCCGCGCAGCACTACGGCGGCGCCAAGGCGCGCATCGCGCTCTATCAGGATGAAAAGCCGCTGGCGGTGATGGTGCCCGAGAAGCGCATGTACTGGCTCGAGCAGCAGCCGGCGTCGATCCCCTCGATCCACTCGACGCTCCGGGAGGATCTCTACGTGATCCTCACCGCGCTCGAGGCCGACGGCTCGGCGACGCTCAAGGTCTACCGCAATCCGCTCGTCAACTGGATCTGGATCGGCGGCGCCGTCTTCGTGCTCGGTACGCTCACCGTGATGTGGCCGCACCCGCGTCGCAGCGCGCCCCCGCTCGGCGGATGAATCGCGCTGCGCGCTGGGCCGGTGCGTTGCTCGCACTCGTGGCCGCAACCGCCCACGCGCAGGGGGCGCCAGCCGGTCACGCGCAGGTGGCGCCGGCGGGCGCGCCCGACGTGCCCGCTGGCGAGGCCACGCTGCACGGGCAGATCGTGAACACGAGCCGCCCTGCGGCGAATGCCAGGCTCCCCGTGCTGCTCTACGCCCTGCCCGACTCCGGTCCTCCGGGCCTGCGCGAGGGCGTCTCCGACGCGCAAGGCCGCTTCGCCTTCGCGAACATCTCGAACGATCCCGCCACCGTCTATCTGGTCGGCGTGCGTGCGGGTGACGTCCCCTTCGGCGTGCGCGTGCGCTTCAAAGCCGGCGAGCGCGAGAAGGCCATCGAGCTGCCGATCTCCGACCCGACCTCGGACGCGCACGGCGTGAGCGTCGACGCGGCGCTCTGGCAGCTCGAGCGCGGTTGCGGGAGCCTGGTCGTCAGCGAATCGCACACCTTGCGCAACGCTACGTCGCGCGTGATCTACGTGCCCGAATCCGAAAGGAGCGGGCGCGAGCCGCTGTTCAAGAGCACGCTTCCGCAGGGCGCGACTGGCTTCGAGGGACACGCCGGGACCCTCAGCGGCGGCCTCGCGCTCGAAGGCCGCGAGGTCGTGTTCTGGGGCCCGTTGTATCCGGGCGAGCAGGCGCTCGAATTCTCCTGGGCGTTGCCGGCGGCGGCGACGACGCTCGCGTTCTCGCGCCAGTTCGACGCCGGCGTGAAGCGGCTGAGCGTGCGCACGCCCGCCGGGGGCCCCGCGCCGCAGGGCGCCGGCCTCGGCGGGAGCCGCAGCGTGAGCGAAGACGGCCGCAGCTGGCGCGAGCAGACGGCGGGCTCGTTCGCGCCCGGCGCGAGCTTCGAGCTGGCGGTCGAGCTGCCGCCCGTCGTCACGAGCGACGCTCTCGCGCTTTCCGAAGCGCGCGTGTGGCTCGAGCTCGATGACGCCGCGCTGCAGGTCGACACGCAGCTCGGGCTCACGGTTCCGCAGTCGACGCCGCTCGTGTCGGATTCGGGCGCACCGCTGCTGTGCCTCGCGCTGCCGCACGGCGCGACGGGCCTGCGCTTCTCGAGCCAGACGCTCGACCTCGGGCTCGCCGTGGACGCTTCGGATCAGCTCGCCGTGCGCGGACCGCTGCCGCCCGGGCCGTCGGTCTTTGCGCTTCGCTATCAGCTGCCCGCGGCGCACGGATCAGCGGATCTGGCGCTTCAGTTCCCCCTGCGGCTGCCGCAGCTCAGTGTCTTCCTGACCGACACCGGCGTGAGCGCGCAAACCACGCGCTTGCACCGGCGCCGTCCCTTCCGCAGCGACGACCGCAGCTACATGCACCTCGAGGCCTTCGAGCTGGAGGCGGACGAGCCCGTCACCCTCTCGCTGGCGCGCCTCGCGCCGGCGCTGCCGTTGCCCGTGGCCGCGCGCGCCGGCTTCGCGCTGCTGCTCGCGGGCGCTGCGACGGCCTTCTTGATCGCCCCGCTGCGCTCGACGCGCGCGGAGCCCCCGCTCGTCTCGCGACGTGCGGCGCATGCGGCCGCCGAGCGCGAATCGGTGCTCGCGGCGCTGCGCGATCTCGACGAAGATTTCGCAACGGGCAAGCTCGACGCTGCGGACCACGCGCAGATGCGCAGCGAGCTCCGCGCGCGCGCCGTCGCGCTGCTCGCCGCCGAGCGCGACGCGCTCGCCGCTCCGGTTCCGGCGCCGGCGCCCTCCGCCGCGAGCTGCCCGAGCTGCGCCACCGCGATCGCGCCCGGAGCGCGCTTCTGCTCGCAGTGCGGGATCGCGCTCGCCGCGAGTGCCCGCGACCCGGGAAGCCGAGCCGGGTGAGCGAGCCGGCGCTGCGGGCGGTGGGCCTCGCCAAGCGCTTTGGCCGCTCCATCGCCCTCGCAGGGATCGATCTGGAGCTCCCGCAGGGCGTGAGCCTCGCCGTGCTCGGGCCCAATGGCGCGGGCAAATCGACGCTGCTGCGCTTGATCGCCGGGCTCGCGCGCCCGACGTCGGGCTCTCTGTGCGTCGCGGGCACGCCGGCGCATCGCCCGGCGGCGCGCGCTCGCGTGGGCTTCATCGGCCACGCGTCGCTGCTCTACCCCTCGCTCACCGCGCGCGAGAACCTGCTCTTCGCCGCGCGCTTGCAGCAGGTCGAGGCCGCCGCGCTGCGGGTCGAGCAGCTGCTCGAAAGCTCGGGGCTCGCGCGCGTCGCGGACCTTCCGATCGCCGGCTTCTCGCGCGGGATGTCGCAGCGGCTCTCGATCGCGCGCGGGCTGATCCACGACCCGCCCGTGCTGCTGCTCGACGAGCCTTTCACCGGCCTCGATCCGCGCGCCGCGGCGGCGCTCGCCGAGCGGCTGGCGGCGCTGCGGGCCGCCGGCCGCACGCTCGTGCTCGTGACACACGACCCGAAGCGCGCCGCCGAGCTCGCCGACCGCGCGATCGTGCTCGCCGCGGGCCGCGTCGTCTTCGAGCGGCGCAGCGGCGAAGGCGGTGCGGAAGCCCTCGAGCGCGCCGTGCTCGCGGCCGGCGATGGCGCCGCATGAGCAGCTTCCTCGCGATCCTCTGGAAGGATCTCGTCACCGAGTGGCGCAGCCGCGATCGGATCGCGGCGATGCTGCTCTTCTCGCTGCTGGTGGTGGTGATCTTCCACTTCTCGCTGCCCGGCGGCGCGACCCGCGCGACGCAGGCGACGGCGCCGGGCCTGCTCTGGATCGCCTACGTCTTCGCCGCGCTGCTGGGACTCAATCGGTCCTTCTCCCTCGAGCTCGAGAACGACGCGCTCTCGGGCATCGCGCTCTCCCCGGTCGACCGCGGCTGGATCTTCCTCGGCAAGGCCGTGTCGAACTGGCTGATCCTCGGCGTGGCGCAGGCGATCACCGGCGGTGTCTTCGCGCTGGTCTTCGATGTCGACTTCAAGGCGATCGCGCTCCGGCTCGCGGGGGTCGTGGCGCTCGGCTCGCTCGGGATCTGCAGCGTCGGGACCTTGTTCGCCGCGGTCGCCGTGCGCACGCGCTTTCGCGAGGTGATGCTGCCCCTGCTGCTCCTGCCGCTGCTCGTGCCGGTGCTGCTCGGCGCCGTGCGCGCGACGGCGGGCCTGCTCGAAACCGGCGCGCTCGCCTTCGAGCCCGTGCAGCTGCTGCTCGTGACCGATGCCACCTATCTGATAGTCTCGTGGCTCGTCTTCGATTACGTCCTCGACGAGTGAACCCGATGCTCCCGGCCTCCCCCGCGATGCCCTGGATCCGACGCAGCCTGCCGGTGAGCGGCTTCGCGCTCGCCGTGCTCGCGATCCTGTGGGCGGTGCTCGTCGTGCGCGCGCCGCTCGACTCCATGCAGGGGGTGATCCAGAAAGTCCTCTACGTGCACGTGCCCTGCGCCTTCTCGGCGTACGCGGGATTCATCGGCACGGCGCTGTGCAGCGCCCTCTACCTGTGGAGCAACGACGAGCGCTTCGACCGCTTCGCCGCGGCGAGCGCCGAGGTGGGCGTCGTCTTCTGCACGCTCGTGATCCTGACGGGCCCGATCTGGGCCAAGGGCACCTGGGGACACTGGTGGGCGTGGGACCCCAGACTCACCGTCACGCTGCTGCTGTGGTTCGTCTACCTCGCCTACCTGCTGCTGCGCAGCTTCACCGAAGGCAGCGCGCGCACGGCCCGTTTCGCGGCCGTCTACGGCATCGCGGGCGTGCTCGCGATCCCGCTGAACTACTTCGCGATCGATCTGTTCGGGGGCGCCGCCATGCACCCCGACAATCTCCAGCGCGGGAGTCTGGGAGCTGGGATGGGGTGGCCCTTCGCGGTCGGCGTCGCCGCAGGACTCGCCGCCTACGTGCACCTGCTGCTGCTGCGCACGGATCTCGAGTCACTGCGCGCGGAGGCCGTGGACGCCGAAAGGCTCACGGGAGGCTGACTTCCCCACGGGTGGAGCCGAGCTCGAGGCCCAAGTCAGTTGACAAACCGCGGTCTGCGCCGGTATAAGCAGGATGGCCATCAAGCCACGGCTGAAGTTCGCATTTCGGGCCGTAGTCACGCGTTTCAGTAATGGAGGCAACCGCTTACCCATCCCCCCAGAAGGGGAAGCGTGTGCGCGCGGGGGGGTCCGGGTGGACCCGCCCCCACTATGATCAAGATTGCGCGGCCTCTGACCGCTGCTGCGGACCGTGGAAGTGCGTTGCCTCTCAACGCCCCTCCGCACCGCCGTGACCGGCTCGCCGCGAAACCCGCACACACGCAATGGGTCGGCAGGGACGCCCGCAACGCGGCCTGCGCCCGACCGAACGTGACGTCGTGTCAGCCATGGCACGGGGATTGCGAAGATCTTCCGCATGGGCCCGGGAAGCCCTTCGAGCAATCACTCCCCCGGCGGCGATCAGGGTCCCGGAGGCGTTGCGAACACGAGGATGGCAAGCATGAAACGCGGCGTCGGCTACTGCGAGAACACGGATTGCGAGGACTACGCCAAGGGCGTCTTCCTGCTCAATCACGGCGACACCTTCTACTGCCCGCGCTGCCGCCAGCTCGGCAAGGTCGAGAAGGAACGCGGCTTCTATACGGGCAACACGGACATCTTCAAGGAGGTCCGCGTCGAGTACAACTTCGATCCAATCAACACCGTCTACCGCGAGATCGCGATCGTGCGTGACGAAAGCCTGTGGGGACGCAACAACGTGTATACGCTCCAGTCTCCCCTGATCAAGACGGAGAAGCGCGCGCTCAAGGTCGCCGAGGCGATCCTGGCGAACTTGAACCGCTACCGCGGATTGCTCAACAGCGACGACATCCCGCGCACGACCGAGATCATCCTCTCGTTCGACGACGGGTTCGAAGAGTTCTCCCGCAAGCTTCAGCAGCTCAGCAAGGAATGGGAGGCGAGCGGCCTGCGCGAAGGCCAGCGCTAGTCCTCGCCCTCTCGCTGCGTGTGAAGGGCCCCCGGTCGCCGTCCAGACCGGGGGCCCTTTGCTTTCGGGCGCTCGTAGCCCTTCGGCGTTGCGCGGACCGAAGCCATGGCGCGGCGCATGGCCGACGGGGCCTTCCAACACAGGATCATGTCGATCGCGGTGGCACGCCCCGTCAGTGCGTCGCAGCGGGCTCGCCCGGCCTGGCGGACGGCTGCGGTTGAACCCCGAGACCGGCTTCGTCGACCGACTTGACGTCCTCGACGAAATACTGGGTCTCGGCAAAGCATGTCGTCGGGACGCCGATGTGCTGGTGGTAGACCAGGCCGACGCGGCGTCCCATGCTGTCGTTGATGCGCCGGGCAACGGCATCGTCGCGCACGCTGAAGAAGAACTTCTCGGCGACGGTTCCCGGCATGGAAACCAGCGCCATCTCGCCCTCCCAGGTCTTGCAGATCCAGCCCTTGCGGGAGAATTTCTGCACGTAGCCGGCGCGCTCGCCGGTCGAGTAGCTCCAGTGCAGCGCGAGCCACGTGTAGCCGCCGAGCAGGAGCACGGCGCCCAGCAACAGGCCGAACACGGTCTTCATGCTTCCTCCGCCGAGCCGGTGTGCGACCCCGCGCGCGGGAGCGTGCCCGCGCGACGCCCCGCGTGCAACCTCGCCCCGCTGCCCGGGCCTCGCGGCCGGCGCGACTCTCCTCAGCGCGCGGTGTCGTCGCTGATCCGCATCCGCAGGTCGATCGCGAGCCCGGCGAGCACGCGCCCGGCGCCCTGGTGCTCGCGCCGCGTGACCGGCTCGGCGTGACCGGCGAGCGCGTCGGCCAGCGGGGCGCGGTACCACGGGAAGAGCGTTGCGGGCGGGCTGCCGACGTCGAACCAGCGCAGGCGCGGAGTCTCCTCGCTGGGGCGCTCTTCGCCTCCCCGCACCCGGCACGCGAACACGCGCGCCACGTGTGGGCGGAACCCGCTGCGTCGATAGTCGCCCACGCGGCTCAGGATCTCGACGTCGAGTCCGGTCTCCTCGCGAACTTCGCGCGCGAGCGCTCGCGCGTCGCTCTCTCCGGCATGCGGTGTGCCGCCGGGCAGCTCCCAGCCGTGCAGGTCGCTGCGCACGCTGAGCAACACGCGCCCCTCGCGCACGATCACCGCCTGCACGACGAGCAGGGGCTGGGCTCCGGGGACGCGAGGCGCGACGAGCCCCCACCAGGCAATGCGAGCGTAGGCGGGGAGCGCGGCCGCGAGGCGCAGGGGCAGTCCGGACCGGCTCAAGACGCGCCGCACGCCTCGAGCCCGCTGCGCGCAGGCAGCGACGCGCGTCGCTCGGCGCGCGGCTGCTGCGCGTCTCGCCAGCGCATCAGTCGATGATCTTGTTCAGGGGATACTCGACGATCCCGCGTGCGCCGGCGGCCGAGAGACGCGGGCACAGCGTCGTGACGGTGCGCTCCTCGACCACCGTGTTGATCGCGACCCAGCCCGGGTCGGCGAGATTCGAGATCGTCGGCGTGCCGAGCGCGGGTAGGATCGCGATGACGCGATCGAGGCGGCCGCGGGGAACGTTCATCATCAGGCCGACGCGGTCGATCGCGTGGATGGCTCCCTGCAACATCAGCAGCACGCGTTCGATCTTGCCCTGCTTCCAGGGGTCCGCCCAGGCCGCGCGGCTGGCGATGAAGCGCGGCGTGCTCTCGAGCACGGTGTCGATCACGCGCAGGTTGTTGGCGCGCAGGCTAGAGCCCGTCTCGGTCACGTCGACGATCGCGTCGGCGAGGATCGGCGGCTTCACTTCCGTCGCGCCCCACGAGAACTCGACGTCGGCCTTCACGCCGTGACGCCTCAGATAGCGCTGGGTCAGGCCCACGACCTCGGTCGCGATGCGCTTGCCCCGCAGATCCTTCGGCTTGCGGATGCGGCTGCCTTCCTTCACCGCCACCACCCAGCGCACGGGCCCGTAATTCGGCCACGGCGCGCGCAGGTCGGCCGCCTCCTTCACGCGCGCCCGACACTCGAGCGTCCAGTCGTGGCCGGTGATTCCGGCGTCGAGCACGCCCTGATCGACGTAGCGCGCCATCTCCTGCGCGCGGATCAGGATGCACTCGATCTCCGGGTCGTCGATGTCCGGGTAGTAGGAGCGCTCCGGAATCCGCAGCTTGAAGCCCGCCTGGGTGAAGAGCCGCTGCGTCGTCTCCTGGAGGCTGCCCTTGGGCAGGCCCAAGCGCAGGCGGCGCGCGCTGCGGGCCTTCATCGTCCGTAGACCTCCGCCGGATCGAAGACCTGTTCGCCGACGTCGACCCAGCGTCCGTCCTCGAGCTTGCGGAAGAAGCAGCTGCGCTTGCCCGTGTGGCACGCGCCGCCGCCGCGCTGCTCGACACGCAGCAACACCACGTCGCCGTCGCAGTCGATCCAGAGGCTCTTCACGCGCTGCGTGTGTCCGCTCTGCTCGCCCTTGTGCCAGACGCCGCGCGAGCGGCTCCAGTACACCGCCTCGCCCTTCTCGAGCGTCATGCGCAGTGTCTGCTCGTTCATCGCGGCGACCATCAAGACGTCGCCCGTCGCATCGTCGACGGCGATGGCGGTGACGAGCCCGCCGGACTTCGTGAAATCGAGGCTGGCCAAGGGATCCATGGGGAGGCGGAGACTACCCCTCGCCGAGAGCGGTTGCCAGACGGTCGCGCAAGGCGGGCAGCTCGTCGAAGGCCGGCCCGCGCACGTAGAGCGTGTCGCGCGATCGCTCGCGGCCCGGCTGCGGCGCTTCGCGCTCGAGCACCTGGCGCCGCACCAGCAGATCGATGGCATTCGCGAAGGTGACGGGGTTCGAAGCCTCGGGACGCCCGACCTCGCCGAGCAGCTGCGCGCGCTCGAACTGCTCGCGCGCCGCGCGCGCGAGCCCCTTGGCGGAGAGCGCCCCCTGCGCCGCGAGCACGGCGGCGAACGTCGCCCAATAGGCCTCGACGATGCCCTCGGTCTGCTCGGCGAGGAAGCGCAGGATGCCGACACCCTTCTCGGTCGCGCGCAGCTCGCCGTCGTGGCGCTCGAGCCAGCCGAAGCGCTCGAAGTGATCGACGAAGCCATCGTAGTGGGACGCCAGCACCTCGCCGCGCGGCGTGAAGTATTCGTAGTAGAAGAGATCGAGCCACCAGCCGAGGGCTTCGCGCGGGGGCTCGCTCGAGGTCGGGCGCAGCAGCCGGCGCGCCAGGAAGCTCGGCGCCACCACGAAGTGCACGATCGCGTTGCGATAGAAGTCGAGCACCCGGCGCTGGTTCTCTTCGAAGTAGAGGATTTCGCCGCGCGGATCGGGCGTCGAGCGGATCAGATCGCTGCGCAGCAGCGCCGCGATCGATTCGTTGAACTCTCCCACGTCGCGGAGCAGCGCGGGCGTGAAGCGCACGTCCTGAAGACGCAGCAGGTCCACGATCTCCTGCATGCGCGCCACGAGATCGCGCCGGCGCAGCCCGCGCCGGCGCTCGCCGAGCAGGGCGCAGGCCGCGATCGAGGTCGCATTCGGCACCACCGCCCAGTTGATGCGCTCGACGATGCGATGCCCGAGCCGCTCGACGAACGCGCGCTTGTCCGACTGCACCTCGGGCGAGGCGTCGCGCGCGAGCGCTGCGCGGCGCGTGCCCAGCGCCTCGGCGAGCGAGATCGGTTCGCCGAAATTCACGAATACGCTGCCGAAGCGGCGCTGCAGATACTTCCGCGCGCGCACCAGGCCGAGCACGCTCTCGTTCTGTTTGCGGCCGCCTTGGAGCTCGTCGACCATCGCGCTCTCTTCCACCAGCCGCTCGTAGGTGATGGCGATCGGCACGAAGAAGAGATCCCGGCGCGCGCTCGCCAGGAAGGCGTCGACGTCCCATCCGAGCATCCCGAGCCGGGGCGCCAGGGTCTTGCCCGTGCGCGAGCGGCCGCCTTCGATGAAGAACTCCTGCGTGACGCCCGTGCTCACGAGATAGGCGATGTAGGAGCGAAACACCTCCTTGTAGAGCGCGTCGTCGAACGAGCGGCGCAGGAAGAACGCGCCGGCGCGCCGGAACAGGTATCCGAACGGTCCGAAGGCCATGTTCTCGCGCGCCGCGATGTGGGGCGGGATCAGGTAGTTCGCGTAGAACAGGGTGGAGACGATCAGGAAATCGAAATACGAGCGATGGCTCGGCATCAGCACCAGCGGATGGCGCTTGGCGTAATCGGCCACCTTCTCGATCCCGGACACCTCGACCGATGCGAACAGCCGGCGGATGATCGCCGTGATGAAGACGTTGAGGATCGCGAGGAACGTCGAGCTCATGTGAGCGGCGATCTCGAGGAACATCGCCTGGGCGTCCGCGCGCGCGACCTCGACCGGCACGCCGCGCTCGACGGCGCGGCGCTCGATCGCCTCGTCGACGCCCGGGTCGGCCAGCACGATCTGCTGGATCTTGCCGCGCGGCTGCAGCGTCGGTCCCTCGACGACCTTCTCTTCGCGATACAGGAACATCAGGATGGAGCGACGCACCATGCGGGCGATGGCGTACTCGCCCTCGGCGCGGCGGTCGGCGATGAAGGCCCGCAGGTCGATCGATTCACCGACCTTGACCGCGAGGTCCCGGTAGGTCGTGAAGAAGGACGCCACCTTCGCGAGATCGGAGGGCCGCGTCTGCGCGCCGTAGAAGAGGTTCAGGAAGCGCCGCCGGCTGCGCGGTCCCTTGCGCCAGAAGATCGCGAGCGGCACCAGCTGGATCGGTCGCTCCGAGTTCCAGACGCCGCGCACCACCTCCTCGAGCAGGTCGAGCTCGCTCTTGCCCTGCGCGACGACCTGCTCGCGCGAAGCCAGCAGCGAAGACAGCCGCGCGGTGCGCAGGAACAGGAAGAACGATTGCCCGCTGCTCGCGAGCTCGCGCACGTAGCTGCGGTCCCGCTCGGGACCGACCGCGTCCCGCCGTCCCAGCGAGATGCGCAAGAGCTCGAGCAGGGGCCGGTAGAAGTGGAAGCGGATGCCGTTGGCGAAGCGCGAAAGGCGCAGCCCCTCGCGCAGGAACAAGGCGTTGAACAGGAAGTAGTCGAGCCGGCTCGCATAGCGCATCACGTAGACGACGCTGCCGCGGCGCTCGAGCTCGCGCAGCTTCGCGACGGATTTCTCGTCGAGGCCGAAGTGCGAGAAGAAGCGGCGGGCGAACCAGCGGAAGAAGAAATTGAAGCGCGGCGTCATCGCCGACAACGGGTCGGCGGGCGGCAAGCTCGCCTGCGGGGTTGCCTCGGGAGAATCGAGGGCCGGGTGGATCGGCAGCTCCGGCATGCCGATCCACATGTACCACCCTGCCGCGGCGCCGGCAAACGCAGGCGCGCCGCGGCGCGTCGCGGCTCAATCGGGCAGCAGGATGCCTCCCGGCTTCATCTTGTCCGCGATCTCGCGGGGCGACCAGAGGCCCCCCTGCTCCGCCTTCGTCACGCCCGTGTGCGTCACCATGCGCATCTCGGCGATGCGCCCGCCGCCGACGAAGAAGGTCTGCCCGCTGAGGTCCTTCGACAGATCGCTCACGAGATAGGTGACGAGCGGCGAGACCAACGCCGGATTCATGCGCGCCTTCATCTTTTCGTCGTCGAAACCCGCCAGATCCTCCGT
Organism: uncultured delta proteobacterium; assembly: GCA_963785985.1. Taxonomy (GTDB): domain Bacteria; phylum Myxococcota_A; class UBA9160; order UBA9160; family SMWR01; genus DATBRV01. The sequence goes on from CAWAXD010000014.1 coordinate 52,002, forward strand.
GAGGCGGGTGAGCGCGACCGGCGCGAGGATGAAGCAGCGGATTCCGTACTTCTTTCCCTCGATCGAGAGGCAACGGCTGAAGCCGAAGATACCCGCCTTGGCAGCGCCGTAGTTGGTCTGCCCGAAGTTCCCGTTCAGGCCCGACGTGGACGAGGTGTTCACGATCACGCCGCCCGTCGCGCGCTCCTTCATGTGGCCATAGACGACCCGGCTCACGCAGTAGGTGCCGCGCAGGTGCACCTTCACCACGATGTCCCACAGCTCTTCGTCCATGTTCGCGAACGACTTGTCGCGCAGGATCCCGGCGTTGTTCACGACGGCGTCGACGCGATCGAAGGACGCGAGCGCGGTCGCGAGGATGCCTTTCGCGCCGGCCATGCTCGAGACGTCGTCGTAGTTCGCGGCCGCCTCGCCGCCGGCCGCCTTGATCTCGGCGACCACCTTCTCCGCCATCGTGTGGCCCGCGCCCGTGCCGTCGCGCGCCCCCCCGAGGTCGTTCACGACGATCGCGGCGCCCTCCTTCGAGAGGGCGAGCGCGTGCTCGCGCCCGATCCCGCCGCCTGCGCCGGTGACGATCACGACCTTGCCGTCGAGCAGACCCATGGCCGAAGCCCTCCTGGTTCGAAGCGCCGCATCCTAGCCGAGGCCGGCGCCGCGCTTCAAGATCGCCGCCCGCTCGCCTTCCGCTACGAGAACAGGATCGTGCGCAGCTTGCCGAAGGGCTGGAATCCCAGGTTCTCGTAGAGCAGGCGACCGGGCTCGTTGCCGTCGACGACGGCGAGCTGGACGTGGTCGGCCCCGGCCGCGAACGCCTGCCGACACAGATCGGAGACGCCGACGCTGGCGTGCCCGCGGCGGCGGGCTTCGGGCCGGGTGTAGATACCCTGCAGGAGCCAACCCTCGGGACGTTGCACGTCGGCGTAGCCCGCGAACACGATGCGACCGCCCTCCTCGACCACCCGCGCCCGCGAGACGCGCCCGCGCACCCAGCGCCGGAAGCCACGCGCATCGCCCGCGAAGGGATCCGGACGGCTCTCCTCGCGCAGGCTCTCGCGTGCGGATTCCACCAGCCAGTCCAGGTCCTCGGGCAGCGCCGCGCGCGGGCGCTCGGAAGCGCGGGCCGCCCGCAGCTTCGCGTGCGGGGCCTGCACGCTGTAGGCCGTCTCGAGCCGATCGACGAGAGCGCGCCGGTAGACGCGGCGGTTGAGCTGGCGCCAGAACCACTCGACGCCGTCCGCCGGGCTCTTCACCAGCCCCACGCCCAGCGATTCGAGCAACGGGAGAAACGCCTCGATCGCCTCCGGCGTCACGTCGCGATCGAAGACGATGCTCGGTCGCAGCCCGACGACGCCGACGATCGTCTCGCCGCGCCAGGCGACCGCGATCTCCGTGCGCATCTCGCCGGGCGCCGGCGGCGCACCCAGCCGGTCGGCGAGGTCGAACAGGAACAGGTTGGCGCGGACGTTCGAGGCGAGGTGCGCGAGGACGGCCGGTCGTTCCTCGCTCCGGAGCAGGCGGGCCTCGACGCGACGGGACATCGGATCACTCGATTACGGCGAGAATCACGCCTTCTTCGATCGCCTGCCCTTCCCGCACCCGGATCTCCCGGATGCGGCCGCCGCATGGCGCCTCGACGGGGATCTCCATCTTCATCGACTCGAGGACCATGAGCACGTCCTCTTCCTTCACGACGTCGCCCACGGCCCGTTCGATCTTCCACACGCTGCCCGCGATCTGGGCCTCGACGTCTGTCGCCATTTCCGTTCCTCGCTGTCTGATGCGCGGTCCGATTCGGTGCCCGATCGCGTCGTCCGAAGCGAGCGCCCCGATGCGCGGCAGCGCACATCTTGCACGCGCGGCCGGACCGCAGCAAGGCCGCCAGGCGGGGACTCTGCGCGGCGGGAGCCGAGCGGAATCCGCCCCAGCGGGGCTATGCTGCCGGCCTTCGGAGAATCCCATGCTCGAGACCCTCACCCGCGGCTTCACGGCGGCCCGCGAGAAGCTCGGCGGCACCCGCGAGCTGACCGAGGCGAACGTCGACGCATCGCTGCGCGACGTGCGCATGTCGTTGCTCGAGGCGGACGTCGACTTCGGCGTCGTGAAGGACTTCCTGGCGCGCGTAAAAGAACGTGCGCTCGGCGAGCGCGTGGAGACGCGGGTACGCGACGCTGCGGGCCGTCAGCTGCGCGTCACGCCGGGCCAGCACTTCATCAAGATCTGCGAGGAGGAGCTGACGAGCCTGATGGGGCCGGTCGACCCGGCGCTCGCGCGCGATCCCGCCGGGATCACCTCCGTGATGCTGCTCGGGCTCCAGGGCGTCGGCAAGACGACGGTGGCCGCGAAGCTCGCGCGCCATCTCGCCCGCGAGGGACGCCGCGTGCTGCTGGTCGCCGCCGACGTGCAGCGGCCCGCCGCCGTGCTCCAGCTCCAACAGCTCGGCGCTCGCGTCGAGGTTCCCGTCCACACGGGCGCCGCCGGCGAGCGGCCGCCGGAAATCTGCGCCGCGGCGTCCCGCCGCGCGCGCAGCGAGGGCTTCGACGCGATCGTCTACGACACGGCGGGTCGGCTCGCGATCGACGCCGAGCTGATGCAGGAGCTGGCCGAGATCCACCGCGTGTGCGCCCCCGCGAACACGCTGCTCGTGTGCGATGCGCTGATGGGCCGCGACGCGGTGCAGGTCGCGAAGGCCTTCTCCGAGCAGCTCGCGCTCGACGGCTTGATCCTGACCAAGCTCGATGGCGATGCGCGCGGCGGCGCCGCCCTCACGGTGAAGGCGGTCACCGGGGTTCCGATCCGTTTCATCGGCACCGGCGAGGCCCTCGATCGGCTCGAACCCTTCCGCCCGGAGGGGCTCGCGTCGCGCATCCTCGGGATGGGCGACGTGGTCGGCCTGGTCCGCGACTTCGAGCAGGTTGTCGACCAGGCCGAAGCCGAGCAGGACGCCGAGCGCCTGCTCGCCGGGCGCTTCGGCCTCGAAGACCTGCTCAAGCAGCTGCAGGTGATCCAGAAGCTCGGTCCGCTGCGCGAGGTGTTCGCGAAGCTGCCGATGTTCGGCTCGCTCGCAGAACAGGTCGACGAGCGCGAGCTCGGCAAGGTCGAGGCGCTGATCCGCTCGATGACTCCCGCCGAGCGGGCGCAGCCCGAGATCATCGACAAGAGCCGCGCGGCGCGCATCGCGCGCGGCAGCGGCCGGCGCTCCAAGGAGGTGCGCGACCTGGTCGGGCGCTTCGGGCAGATGCGCGACATGATGGCCACGGTCGGCGCGCGCAGCGGCGGGCTGCTCTCGCGCATCCCGGGACTCGGGCGCGGCGCGGGCGCGCTCGACCCTTCGGCGCTGCTCGCGCCGGCGGGGGGCGGCGCGGGGCAGTCGGCGCGCCAGCCGGCCCGCTCGCGATCGCGGCAGAAAGACAAACGTCGCCAGGCCCGGCGTGCGCGCAAGAAGAACCGACGGCGATGACGAACGGTCCAGGGGCGGGCGTTTGCAGCAGTGGCGGTCGCATCAGTGTCGGACGACGGTCGCAGCGGGGAGGCCCCCCGTGAGTCCGAAGCCCCGCGGGGTCAGGAAGGCTCTTCCTCAGCATGCACGGTCAGGTTCACCGCCTTCGTTGCCGATCGGCTTCACACCCATGTTTCGCTTTTTCGCTCGCCTGCTCGCCGCGCTCGGGCTGTTCAGCAGCCTCGACGCAGCGGCCGAAGCGCTGCCGCGGCCGCAGGGCCTCGAGCCGAACGTTCGCTTCTGGACCCGCATCTACACCGAGGTCGATACCCACGCCGGTCTGATCCACGACAGCGACCGCCTCGACGTGGTGTACGCGACGCTGCGCTTCCCCGTCGATCTCTCGGCCCGCGAGCGCGAGCGGCGCGTCGATGACGCCAAGCGGCACTTCACGGCGATCCTGTTGCAGCTCGCAGCGGGCGAGCGTTTCGGTCTGTCCGCCGAAGCCGAACGCGTGCTCGCGCTCTGGCCTCCGGGCACCACGAACGAGACGCTGCGCGCCGCCGCACGCAACGTGCGCTTCCAGCTCGGGCAGGCCGACAAGTTCCGCGCCGGCCTGGTCCGCGCCAGCCAGTGGCGTACGCACATCGAGCGCGTGCTCGCCGAGGAGGGCGTTCCGAGCGAGCTCGTCGCGCTGCCGCACGTCGAGTCCTCCTTCAACCCGCGCGCGTATTCGCACGTCGGCGCGGCGGGCCTGTGGCAGTTCATGCGCTCCACCGGCCGGCGCTACATGCGCGTCGACGACGTGGTCGACGAGCGCATGGATCCGCACAAGGCGAGCGTCGCTGCCGCGCAGCTGCTCGGATACAACTTCCGACAGATCGAATCCTGGCCGCTCGCCATCACCGCCTACAACCACGGCCTGGCCGGCATGGTGCGCGCCGCGCAGACGCTCGGGACGCGCGACATCGCGACGATCGTGGCGCGCTACCAGAGCCGCAGCTTCGGCTTCGCGTCGCGAAACTTCTACGCCGAGTTTCTCGCCGCGTCCGGGATCGACCGCGAGCCCGAGCGCTATTTCGGGCGCCTCGAGCCGCAGCCCGAGATCGAGTACGAAGTCGTCAAGCTCGATCACTTCTACCGGATCGGCAGCCTGCAGCGGGCTCTCGGCATCGATCTCGACTCGCTGCGCGAGCACAACCTGGCGCTGCGTCCGCCCGTGTGGAGCGGCGCGAAGTACGTTCCCCGCGGCTACGAGCTGCGCGTGCCGAAGCGCGGTGTGGCGCAGCCGATCGATCAGCTGATCGCGTCGATTCCGCCGGACCAGCGTCTCGCCGACCAGCACCGCGATCGCTTCTACAAGGTCCGCCGCGGCGACACGCTGGCCAAGATCGCTTCGCGGCAGGGGGTCTCGGAGAGCGATCTCAAGGAGCTCAACAGCCTGCGCGGTCGCGCCTCGATCCGCATGGGTCAGGTCCTGCGGCTGCCCGATCATGCGAGCGCGCCCGAGCCCGTCGTCGTCGCGCGCGTTGAGCCCGAGCCCGTACCCGCGGACCGCGTGCACCGCGTGCGGCGCGGCGAGACGCTCACCAGCATCGCGCAGCGCTACGGCGTGACCGAAGCCGCGATCCTCGCGACCAACGATCTGCACAGCCGCAACGTGATCGTGGTCGGGCAACGCCTGCGCCTGCCCGGCGCAGCGGAGTCGCCCGCCGAGCCCAAGGCGACCCCGCCGGCGACGGTCGTCGTGGCGCAGGCGGCGGCACCGCCCATCGCAGTGACTGCGTCGGCCGGCGAGAGCCGAACCCCGACACCGACGCCCGCACCGGCTCCCGCTCCCGAGGCCTCGGCCCCTGCGCCGCAGGCTCCCGAGGCGCCGCCCACCGCAGCCGCGGCGCCGCCGGACACTCGCGCGAGCGCGGCCGAGGCCCACCCCCCGGCGCCCTCGCCGGCGCCGCCGTCTGCCCCCCCGTCCGCGCCCGAAGCCAAGCCGAGCCCGGCGCCGGAAGCCCCGCCGCCGAGCGCACCGGCGCCGGTCGCGATCGCCTCGGCCTCACCGGCCGTCGCGCCGGCTGCGCTCGCTGCCGCGCAGCCGCCGGCCCCCGCGCCAGCGGCTGCGCGCGAAGACGCTCCGGAAGGCGAGGCGGCGACTCCGCCCGCGCCGGATCCGTCGAACTACGCCGTCTCGAGCGACAATCGCATCACGGTCCAGGCCGACGAGACGCTCGGTCACTACGCCGAGTGGCTCGAGGTGCGGCCGAACGTGCTGCGGCGCCTCAACAAGATGAAGCCCGGGACTCCCGTCCAGATCGGCCACGACGCAAAGCTCGATTTCAGCCACGTCACGCCCGAGGTCTTCGAGCAGCGACGCCTGGAATATCACGTCGCGCTGCAGGAGGCGTTCTTCGAGGCCTACGTCGTGAGCGGCACCGAAGCGCACGTGTTGAAGAAGGGCGAGACGCTCTGGTTCCTGGCGCAGCACAAGTTCGATGTACCCGTGTGGCTGCTGCGCCAGTACAACCCCGATCTCGACTTCAGCGCGCTGCGCCCCGGAACGCGGATGGTGATCCCCATCATCGAGCCGCGCGAGGGCGGAGCCTGACGAACGCGCAAGCGCGGCGAGCCGCAGGCAAGCAAGGGCCTGGGCAAGCGAAGCGCGCAGCGAGGCGCAGCCGAGCGAAGTTCTAGAGCCGGCAGCCGAGCGAAGCCCTGGAACTGGCAGGCGAGCGAAGTCTCAAACCTGGAAGACGGTCTCGTCGGGCAGCCGGATCGCGGTGAGGCGGCCGCCATACACCGCGCCGGTGTCGATTCCGATGCTGAACGGCGGGTTGAAGCGCACCGCGAAATCGGCGCTCGGGGTGTGACCGTAGACGATCGTCACGCCGAGCTTGTGGGGCAGGTCCGCCGACGCACGGTCCCACAGCAGATCCTCGGTGTGCGCGCGACGCAGCGCCCAGTCGACGTCGCTCTCGCCGAGCAGGTGGCGGCCGATGCCCGCGTGCACGAACAGGTAATCCCCGTCGCGGTGATAGAGCTTGAGACGACGGAAGAACTCTGCGTGCTCCTTGGGCAGCGTGAAATCGCGCTGCGCGGGGCCCGCTTGCGAGAAATAGTCGTAGCTCGCGAGCGTGCGGTCGCCGCCGTTCATCAGGAAGGCGTCGCCACCAAAGTACTCGGATCCCTCCCAGCCCAGGAAATCGAGGAACATCGATTCGTGATTGCCGAGCAGGAACTCGCAAGCGTGGTCGCGCGAGAAGGCGATCAACTTGTCCACGACGCGTTTCGAGTCGGGACCGCGATCGACGTAGTCCCCGACGAAGACCACCCGGTCGCCCGGCTGCAGCGGCAGCTTCGAGAGCAGCTCGGAGAGCATCTCGCTCTCGCCGTGGATGTCCCCGACCGCGTAGAGCATGCTCGCCGGCGCTCTCCTGTTCGACTCTTCGGCGCGGGTCGGCCGGCCCTTGATCAGGCGGCCCCGCGCAGCGCGAGCTGGCCGCAGGCCGCCTGGATGTCGGAGCCGCGGCTGCGCCGCAGCGTCACGCGCAGGCCGGACGCCACGACTTCGCCGAGGAACGCGTCGATCACCGCAGCGGGCGGCGCGACGAACGGCGAGTCCGGGTGCGGATTCATCGGGATCAGGTTCACTTTGGACGGAATGTTGCGCAGCAGCGGGGCGAGGCGCCGCGCATCCTCGACCGAAGCGTTCACCCCGTCGATCAGCGTGTACTCGAAGAAGACCGGCCGGCGGGGATTGATGCAATCGAGCGCGCGCAGCTCGCCGAGCAGGCTGGCGAGCGGGAAGCGCTTGTTGAGCGGCACCAGGCTGTCGCGCACGGCGTCGGTGGTGGCGTGCAGCGAGACGGCGAGATTCACCGGCACGCTGCGCAAGAGCTCGCCGATGCGCGGGACGATCCCCGCAGTCGACACGGTGATCCTGCGCGGGGCCATCGCGAAGGCCTTCGGGTGCACCAACAGGCGCACCGCTTCGAGCACCGCGGGCAGGTTGAGCAGCGGCTCGCCCATGCCCATGAAGACCACGTTGGTGATGCGCCGCCCGGGCTCGAGCAGCTCTCGCATGCGGCAGACCTGGTCGATGATCTCCGCCGTCGCGAGGTTGCGTCCGAAGCCGAGGGCGCCGGTCGCGCAGAAGCTGCACGCGAGCGGGCAACCATGCTGGGTCGACACGCAGAGCGTGGTGCGGTCTTCCTCGGGGATCAACACGGACTCGACGCGTGCGCCGTCGCGCGCCTCGAGCGCGGCCTTGAGCGTGCCGTCTTCGGAGCGCTCGACCTTCACCACCTCGAGCGCGCGCGTGTCCCACTCGCCCGCCAGCCGCGCGCGCAGCTCCACGCCCAGGTCCGACATCGCCGCCGGATCCTCGACCCCGCGCTGGTAGAGCCAGCCGGCGATCTGCTCGGCGCGGTAGGGCGCGAGACCGTCGCTCGCCAGACGCGCCCGCAGGGCGTCGATCGAGAAGTCCTTCAGATTGGAGCGTTCCAGCACGGATGCCTCGGAGTGCGGTGTGCGACCCCATGGGCCGCCGGCAGGGGCGTCAGGCGACGGCCGACTCGCGCCTGCGTCGATACGCAAAATAGCGGCACGCACGCCCCTGCGCACGCCATTCGAGCTCGTACGCCGTCGCGGAGCGGAGCGGCGCCTCGGAGCTCCAGGCGGCGGGCGCATGCAGATTCTCGAGCAGCGGCTCGCCCGCGAGCACCTCGGCGATCGCCTCCGCGTAGCCCTCGTGGTCGGTCGCCGCGTGCAGCAGGCCCCCGGGCTCGAGACGGCTCGCGAGCTGGCGCACGAAGGCCGGCTGGATCAGCCGGCGGCGGTGGTGGCGCTTCTTCGGCCACGGATCCGGAAAGTTGATCCAGAAGGCATGCACCGAGCCCTCCGCCAGCCGATCGCCGACGATCGCCTCGGCGGTCTCGCACACCAGGCGTACGTTGCGCAGCTCGGTGCGCGCGAGACGCCGCGCGAGCTTGAGCACGCGCTTGAACGAGTACTCGACGCCGAGCAGCGCCGCGCCCGGCTCGCCGCGCGCGAGATCGAGCAGCAGCTCGCCGCGCCCGAAGCCCAGATCCACGGTGAGCCGCACGGGCGGCGCGACGTCCGGCGCAAAGGCCTTGGCGAGGCCATCGCCCGCGAGCGCGTCCGCCGCGACCCGGAAGTCCGCGCCTGCGATGTCGTACTTGAGCGTGCGTCCCATACGCTAGATTCTGTAGGTTCCGCCCGCCAGCAGGCTGAGCAGCCGGCGCAGCCCCGCCAGCGCCGGCAGGCGCGGATGGGTTTCGACGAGCACGCGCTCGCCATCGCGCAGCCCCGCGCGGCGACGCGCCTCGCGCAGCGCATCGAGCGGTCCGCCGAGCGCGTCGACGAGGCCGTGCGTGAGCGCGCGCGCGCCGCTCCAGACCCGCCCCTGCGCCACGCGTTCGACCGCCGACACGCTGAGGCCGCGGCCTTCGGCCACCCGCGCGACGAAGCTGGCGTAGAGCGAAGCCATGTCGTCTCGCAGCGCCGAGCGCTCGTCGGGTGTGAAGCCGCGCGCGTCCGAGAGCAGGCCGGCGCGCGCTCCGCGCTCGACCGCTTCGCGCGCGATGCCGATGCGGCGATAGAGACCTTCGAGATTCGCCTTGCCTCCGACCACCCCGATCGAGCCCGTGAGCGTGCCCGCTTCGGCATAGATCGCGTCCGCCGCGCACGCCAGGTAGTAGCCGCCCGAAGCGGCGACGTCGCCCATCGAGGCGATCACCGGCTTCTCCCGGGCGAGCTGCGAGACGGCCCGCCAGAGCAGGTCCGACGCCGCGCCATCGCCGCCCGGGCTGTCGATGCGCAGCACGACCCCGCGCACGTCCTCGTCGCGCCCGAGCGCCTCGAGCAGGCGCCGCACGCTGTCGCTCGCGATCCCGCGCGCCCCGCTGCCGCCATGGATCGCTCCGCGCGCCACGACGTAGGCGATGCGCGGCAGATCGCGGAACAGCGGGCGCCAGCCCTCGGCGTCCGAGCGCAACCCGTGGTAGGCGGCCGCTTCGACGAGCCGCGCGCGACGCGGCCCCGGGCGGTCGCAACCGGGAATCGGCGTCAGCGTCTCGAGGGCGGCCAGGATCTCGTCGGGATACAGGCAGCCGTCGCTGAGACCGACCTCGGCCGCGAGCGAGGCGCGAAACGGCCCGCGATCGACGAGCGCGCCCACGGACTCGGGTGCGAGCGCGCGTCCCGCTGCGATGCGCGCGCTCAGCTCTCCGAAGAGGTCGTCGATCAGCGCCTCGAGCTGCTCGCGCTCCTCCGGCGACATGCTCTCGCGCGTGAGGTGCTCGGCGGCAGTCTTGTGGCTGCCGATGCGCATCACGTCGGGCTTCACGTCGAGGCGATCGAGCAAGCCGCGCAGATAGAAGCCATCGAGGCGCAGCCCCACCAGGAACAGCTCGCCGACCGGCGCGAGCCAGAGCTTCGTCGCGGCGCTCGCCACCAGGTACTCGTGCGCGCCGAGCCGCTCCGCCCACGCCGCGACGGGCTTGCCCGCTGCGCGCAGCGCCATCGATCGCGCGGCGCAGCGAGAGCGCCTGCGCGAAGCCGAGCGATGCACCCGAGAAGCGCAGCAGGACGCCGTCGATCTGGGGATCGCAGGCGGCGCGCTCGAGCGTCTGCGAGCAGCTCGAGCAGGCCGAGCGAGCCGGCGCGACGCAAACGGCAGATGCGGCGGCGCGCAGCTCGTCGAGCGACGGCTCGAGGCGAACCAGCAGCCAGAGCGCCCGCGTCGCGCGGCAGAGCGGCGCGCGCGATCCGCCGCCGCCCGGCGCGCACGAGATTCGCGAGCAGCGCGGCCCGCCACACGCAAGGCGGGTCGCCATCAGGCGCAGCGCTTCCGGCGCCGCGTCGAGGTAGTCGACCATCACGAACGAGCCGAGCTGCCCGGGGCTCGCGTGAAGAAGGCGCGGCCGCGGTTGATCTGGGTCATGCGCTCGACGAAGCCGACGAGCTCCGGCGCGTCGTCGAGCATGAAGGTGTTGATCGTGATGCCGCGGCGCGTGATCGCGCCGCACCTGCTTCAGCGTCTCGGCCACGGCGTGCGGCGAGACGCCGCCGAAGCCCATCGGCCACTCGACGTGGAGCTGGCGCCTCCGCGAAGTAGGCGGTCGGCTGGCCGTCGGTGATCACCAGCATCTGCGGGCTCGGGCTCGGGTGCTGCTCGATCAGCCGCTCGGCGAGCATCAGCCCCTCCTGCAGGTTGGTGAAGGGATCGCCCATGTCCCAGCGCGAGCTCGGGCAGGTCGCGGATCGCGATCGCGCGCGCGCGGGTCGAGAAGCCGACCACGAAGAAGCGATCGCGCGGGAAGCGCGTGCGGATCAGGTGATCGATCGCGAGCGCGACGCGCTTGGCCGCCGGGAAGCGGCCCGCCCACGACATCGACCAGCTCATGTCGAGCAGCAGCACGGTGGTGGTCTGCGTGCTGAAGTCGCAGCTCGCGGACCTCGAAGTCCTCGACGCGCAGGCGATCGGCGCCGAGCGCCGCCTCGGGCGCTCGTCGCGCGGCGCGCGCAGCGCGTTCAGCAGCGTGCGCGACGACGTCGAGGTCGAGCGGATCGCCGAACTCGAACGGGCGCGTCTCGTCGGGACGCGGCAGCGCGACGCCGCGCTGCGTCGTCGTCGTGGCCGCCCGGACGGCCCTTGCGCAGCGCGCCGTAGACCGTCGCGAGCGCCTGCGCGCCGATGCGGCGGATCGCGCGCGGCGTGAGCTCGTCGCCGTCGCGTCGCCGCGCAGGTAGCCGGCGCGCCGCAGGGTCGACTCGAGGTCGCGCAGGATCACGATAGCGAGCGCAGCGCGCCTCTCCGACAGCAGCTCGCGCAGCTGCCTCGGGCGAGATCGACTCGAAGTTCCCCTCGCGCAGATCGCGCGCGAGCTGCTCGAGCGCCTCGATGCGCTCGCGCAGCGGCTGGCGCCGTCTCGTAGTCCGCCGCTTCGCGAGCCCCGGAAGCGCTCGCCGCGCTGCGCGCAGGAAGCTGCTCGAGCGCGCGCAGGCGCTCGAGCTCCTCGAGCAGCTCGCGGAAGTCCTCGCCCGCCTCCTCGTCCTCGAAGCGTGGTCGCGCGAAGCGCTCGATCGCCTCGGAGAGTCGCCTCTGCTCGCGCGTGGCGGCGCGCGAGGAAGTCGTTCAGGCGCGCTCGACTCGAAGCCGTGGCGCTCGCGCAGCGCCGCGCTGCTCGCGGTCGAGGATCTCGTCGAGGCGCCGGCGCAGGTCCTCGCGTCGCCTGGTCCATGCGGTAGCGATCCGCTCGAGCGCCTTCGCCTCGCGCGCAGCTCCTCCATCAGCTCCTCGATGCCCATCACGCGCAGGTCGAGACCGCCGAGCTCGAAGCCGAACTGGCGCATCCACTCGAGCGCCTCGTCGCGCCGACAGGCCTTCCATCAGCAGCTCGGAGAGCGCGTCGAGCGCCTGCTTCGCGTCGAGCGAGAACGCCTGCTGCGTGCCGTCCCAGCGGCTGTAGCGATCGAGCTTCACGCAGCGGCGTAGAGCGCGCCGTCCTCGCGCGCGGTCTTGTTGAGGCGGTTCGAGAGGTGCAGGCCCTCGAGCACGAACTCGATCGCGCGAGGCGAGGCGCGCGGGCGAGTCGCCGCCGGCGAGACGCGCGCCGCGTCGCGCAGGCCCGCGGATCTCGTCGAGGCCCTCGAGGTACTCGCGCGACGACATCGCGGCCGAGACCTCGACCTTCCAGCCCTGATCGAAGCGCATCGACGACCGGCGCGAGCGCCTCGACGCGGCACGCGCTCGTCGAACACGCTCTTGCGTCGCGCGCTTGACGAGCTCGCGGATCACGTCGGCTTCGGTGCGCTCGCCTCGCCGGCGTACTCGAGCTCGAGCTTGCCGCGGTCGACGGCATCGAGGGCGTCGAGATCCGAGATGCGCGGCACGGCCTCGCGCTCGCCGCTGCGCAGCGCGCGGCGCAGGGCGTTCGCCAGCAGCGTCTCGTAGTTCGCGATCGACATGCGCACCGAGACGCCGGAGGCCTGGTTCACGTCGGGGCTGCTGCCGCGCCTGGAAGCGTGAGCTCGCGCGACGATCTCCTCCATGAAGGGCGGCACGACGCAGCGCGATGCCGTCGACCGCCGGCAGCGCGCGCCTCCTGGCGCACGATCGCGAGCTCGAGCTCGCGCGTCGCGGGTAGTGGGTGCGGATCTGGGCCGCGTAGCGGTCCTTGAGCGGCGTGATGATGCGACCGCGGCTGGTGTAGTCCTCCGGGTTCGCGCTCGCCACGACGCAGCACGTCGAGGGGCAGCCGCACGCGGTAGCCCTTCACCTGGACGTCGCGCTCCTCCATCACGTTGAACAGGCCCACCTGCACCTTCTCCGTCAGGTCGGGCAGCTCGTTGATGCAGAAGATGCCCGCGGTTCGTGCGCGGCATGAGCCCGAAGTGGATCGTGAGCTCGTCGGCGAGCGAGCGGCCCTCGGCGACCTTCACGGGATCGACGTCGCCGATCAGGTCGGCGATCGAGACGTCGGGCGTGGCGAGCTTCTCGACGTAGCGGTCGTCGCGGTGCACCCAGGCGATCTCGCGTCGCGTCGCCGTGCTCCGCGAGCAGCGCGCGACCGCGTACGCGGAGACCGGCGCGAAGGGGTCGTCGTGGATCTCGCTGCCGGCGATCTCGGGGATCCACTCGTCGAGCAGCCCGATGAGCGCGCGGATCATCCGCGTCTTCGCCTGGCCGCGCTCGCCGAGGAAGATCAGGTCGTGTCCGCAGAGCAGCGCGTTCTCGAGCGCCGGGAAGCACCGATGTCCTCGTAGCCGAGCATCCCCGCGAACAGCAGGCTCTTGCCCGCGCGCAGCCGCGTCAGCAGGTTGGCGCGCAGCTCTTCGCGCACGCTGCGCGGCGACGTAGCCGGAGGCGCGCAGCTCGGCGAGCGTGCGCGCGGCGGGGGGCTCGTTCTCATGGCATGCCTCTCGCTAGTACCTTGGCTTCTTGGACTGGCCGCGGGTCGTGCCCGTCAGGATCTCGATGCGGCGTTGGATGATCTCGAGCTTACCCCCGTCGTCGATGCGCAGCGACCCGCCCGGCGAGCAGCTGCCGCGATCCGCGTGCGGGTCGCGTCGATGCGCTCCTGCGTGGCCGGGTGGCTCGAGAGAAAGGCCGGCACGTTCGGCCCGCCCTCGCGCCTTGATCGTCTGGAAGAAGGTGACGAGCCCGTTCGGGTCGTAGTCCGCGCGCGGCATCGCATCCACCGCGAAGGCGTCCGCCTCGCATCTCCGCCTCGCGCCCGAAGGTGTTCGAGATACGCCGACGCCGCCATCCCGCCGCCGAGCTGCGCCGCATTCGCGCCCGATGCCGCCGCCGAACAGCCAGGCCGCGAAGACACCGACCTGGTACAGGATGCCCGTGTCGCGCTGGCGGTTGTAGTTGTTCGCGACGTGGCGATACGCGCCACGTGCCCGATCTCGTGGGCGATCACGCCGGCGAGCTCGCTCGCGTTCTTCGCTGCGAGGATCGTTCCCGTGTTCACGTAGATGTGGCCCGCGGGCGCAGCGAAGGCGTTGAGCTCCGGGTCTTCGACGACGTAGAAGTGGTACTCGAAGGGTTGCCGGCCCGCCGCGTCGAGGATGCCCCTTCCCGAGGTCCTCGACGTAGTCGACCACGATCGGGTCGCGGACGAAGACGAGCTCGCTGCGCAGCTCGCGGGACATCTGGCGCCCGAGCTGCTGCTCCTCCGGAACGCTGAGCGGCGCGCAGGCCGGGAGGGCAAGAGCCGACAGGAGCCCCGCGGCGAGCACGGCGCGGCGGGTGCTCTCAGAGCAGCTCGGCGACATCGAAGGCCCGCTTCTTGCGCAACGCTTCCGCCACGTGGCGGATGATCAGCAGCACCGAGCGATCGAACGAGACGTTGTCCACGATCGGCACGTCGTAGCGATCGGCGAGCTCGAGGAAGTGGTCCTGGATGCGCAGGATCGCGTCGAGATTCTCGAGGTAGCGGTGCGGCGCGCGCTGCTTCTGGTCCGTGGCCCGCGCGCTGAAGCGGTTCGCGTAGGCCTCCTCGTCGAGCGTCGCCACCACCAGGAAGATCACGTCGGCGGCCTCGGCGTAGGCCCCGACATCGAGCATCCCCGGCACGATCGAGACGCCGTCCATCACGAGGCTGGTGTTCTCCGCGATGGCGCGGTCGACCGACCCGCGGATGCCGACGGAGACGGTGGCGGCCTGCGCGCGGAAGCCCTCCACCACCGGATCGTCGCCGAGCGAATCCGCCGGGAACAGCCGCCAGGCGTCGTAGGAGGAGCCGTGGATCGCCGGCACCAGCTCGCGGGAGAGCATGATCCGCATGATCTGGCGCATCGGAGTCGGTCGAGTAGACGCGCCCGATACCGAGCCGGTGCGCCACTTCGAGGGCGAGCGAGGTCTTGCCGACCCCGGCGGCGCCGCCGAGCAGGATGATCACCGGCCGCTCGGGGTGCTGATACTTGCGCCACTGCAGGTAGCGCTCGCCCGTCGCCTCGCCCATGTGGCGCGCCAGCATCTGGTAGGCGAGCCGGCGCAGCTCGCGGCGGTCGATCTGGCGAATGTCGCGGGCAACCAGCTCGCGCTCGATCTCGCGCGCCACGTCGAAGGCGTCGTTCGGGTCGATCGCGGCGGCGAGCAGCGATTGCGACAGCACGCCCTTCGAGAACGGCAGGCCCTTGCCGGCGGGGCCGATGATCGTGATGTCGACCGGAACCGGGACGCGGCGCTCTTCCTGGAACGGCTCGCCGCCCAGGATCTCGCGGATCCACACGGCGATCTCGCTCTTGTTCACGCTCGCGCGCGCACCGATCCGAGCGCGCACCTCGTTGGCGGTGCGGAAGGCGTCCTCGAAGGGAACCCCCCGCGCCATCAGCGAGTGCACCATGATCCCGCGCATGAAGGGACGGGGCTTGCCGTCTCCATCGACCGTGATGCGCCGCGAGGCGCGATCCGGCCGGGCGGGTCGCTTAACCTCACCCTGCGAGCCCATCTTTCGCAGGCTACCCCAACCCTCGCGAATCGCGAATCCGCGCCAGGGCAAGAGAAAAGCTCCGGTCCGGCGCTGGCGTATCGGGCGATTGGTACAAATTCGTCGAAATTTGGGTTGACTCGGGCCGCCACCAGGAACTACGCTGCCGGCATTCGAAGGTTTGGGGGGCCGAGCGGCGATGCGCGCGGCGACCGATCGATTCCGCACGCAAGACGTCATCCAGATCCTGGGTATCTCGCGGCGCCAACTCCAGTATTGGGCGCAGACCGGGCTGGTGGCGCCCACCGCTCAAACCCCTGGGGGCCACGGCAGGTATACGTTCGAAGACCTGGTGGCCCTGAAGACCGCGAAGCGATTGATCGATGCCGGCGTCTCGGTCCAGCGGATCCGAAAGTCCATCGCTGCATTGCAGAAAATCCTCCCGACCGTGCGACGCCCGCTCGCCGAGCTCGTCCTCGTAGCGACGGGCGACGTGGTGCTCGCGTTCCAGGACGGAACGGCCTTCGACGCCGTCTCCGGCCAGGAGTGGGTCTTCGAAGTCGCGCAGCTCCAGCGCGAGGTCGAAGCCTGGCAACGCTCCAGTGCCGAGCCCCGCGCGCTGCGCCGACCGCGAGTGGTCCGCACACCGCGAGCAAGCGCACGCACGGCCTGATGCATCCCCCCACCTCCGGAGCCTGGACCGCTCCGGATCGGCTCGCCGGCGACAGCCCGGCCCGCGCCGCGCGGGCGAGAGGAGCGGGCCACTGCACGGCCCGCGGTTAGGGGAAACGGGCATGCGCGTCATCGCGATCGTGAACCAGAAAGGCGGCTGCGGGAAGACCACCACCACGGTGAATCTCGCCGGCTGCCTGGCGGCGGACGGCGCCCGGGTGCTGGTGGTGGATCTCGATCCACAGGCCCACTCGACGCTCGCGCTCGGCACCGATCCCGAGACCGTCGACGAGAACCTCTTCGAGGTGCTCACCGATCCGGACGGAGCGGCGCGGCTCGAGCGCGTGGTCCTCGAGGTGACGCCCCAGCTCGCGCTCGCGCCCTCGAGCATCGTGCTCTCGGCGCTCGAGCAGCGCCTCGCCGGCGAGCGCATCGAGACGCGCACCGAGCGTCTCACGACCGCGCTCGCGCAGCTGCCCGATCGCTTCGACTACGTGCTGATCGATTGCCCGCCGAGCGTCGGTCTCTTGACCTTCAACGCGCTGCGGGCCGCGGGCGAGGTGATCATTCCCCTCGAGACGAGCTATTTCGCGATCCACGGCGTGCAGAAGCTGCTCGAGACGATCGGCCTGCTCGCCGAGCGCGTGGGCCACGAGCTCAGCGTGCGCGTGCTGCCGACCCTGTACGACGGCCGCACGCGCTTCGCGCGCGACACGCTCGCCCGCATCCGGGAGCTGTTCAAGGATCTCTGCTTCGACACGGTGATCCGGCTCAACGTGAAGCTGCGCGAGGCGGCCGGCCGGGGGATGCCGATCTGCGCGTTTGCGCCGACGGCGAATGGCAGCATCGACTACGCGGCGCTCGCGGTGGAGGTCGCTGCCTCGGCTCCGGCCGAGCGCGCCGCGACGCTCGGCGGGGCGCCCGCCGAGCCGTCCCGCGAGGTGGTCGTGCGCTATCGCGATCCGGCCGCGAACGACGTGCGCATCGCCGGTGACTTCAACGGTTGGGTGCCCGACAAGGGTGTGCGCTCGCTGATCGAGTCCGACGGCGAGACGCGCGTGTGGACCAAGATCTTGAGGCTCCCGCCCGGGACGTACCAGTATCGTTACGTCGTCGACGGCGAGTGGCGCGATGATCCGGAGAATCCGGAACGCGTGCCGAGTGCGGTCGGTAGCCGCAACTCGGTACTCGTCGTGCGCTAGCCGCCCGCCGGCTCGGGAGATCCGCCGTGCCTCGCGATCTCGCTGACGTGGCCGATTATTTTCTGCCGAAGGCCAGCGCGGCCTCGCGTGCGCCGCGTGCGCCGGGAGCGCTCGCTCCCGGGCCAGCGGAGCCGATGCGAGTGAGCCGCCCCGCGGCGCTTCCGATCGTTGCCGTGCCCATCGGCGAGCGCGACGTGGTGCGCGCGGCGTTCGTCTGGAATCTCGCCGTCGAGGTGGCGCGCCTGGGCGCGAGCGCGACGCTCGTCGCCCCTTCCCTTCCCGAGCCCTCGTCGATCTGGCCCGAGCCGGGGCCCGGGCCCGTCGGTGCGGAGGTGGTGCTCACCCCCGCCCAGGGCCTGGCGCAGCTCCACCGCGCGGCGCTCGATCTCGCGGTGGCGCGTGCGGCCGATTCGACCGACGGCGGTCTCGTGCTCGTGCGCGTGCCGCCGGCCTGGCTGGGACGCGCCGTCGAGGGACGCGCGCTGCTGCGTTGGGTGCTGCTGTTCGCGACGACGGAGCGCGTCGATCTGATGGAGACCTACGGGCTCGCCAAGCGCGTGCTCGCGGCGAGCCACGCAGCCCGGGTCGGTGTCACGATCCACGGCGCGCGCCGCGTCGTCGAAGCGCAGAGCGCGTTCCTGCACCTCGCCGGCATCGCCGCGCGTCACCTCGGACGCGATCTCGCGAGCTACGGCCTGCTCGTCGACGATCTCCACATCTATCGCGCTATCGTGTCGCAGCGCCCGATCGGACTCGAGCATCCGCAATCGCGCGCAGCGCGTGCATTGCGCGACGTGGCGCGGCTGCTGCTCGAAGACGCGCGAAAGACGCCACTTGCCTGAGCTCGTGCTCACCTCCCTGCCGCCCCGCGCGGACCTGCTGCGGCAGCTGCGCCCGCGCCTCGACGAATTGAATGCGGGCCTGCGCATCGTGGCCGAAGGCCTGCTCGGCGCCGAGACGCGCATCGATTTCGTGGGCGTGGAGACGTCGGGGCGGGTCGTGCTCGTGATCGTGGGGACGGATGAGGAGGACCTGGCGCTGGTCGGCCGCGCGCTCGCCCAGCGCGCGTGGGTCGAGGCGCGCATGCGCGACTGGCTTCAGCTCGCGCCAGGCCTCGGCATGCGTCCGGAATCCGGGGTGCGGGTCTGGCTGCTCGCGCCGCGCTTCCGGGCCGAGAGCCTCGCCGCTGCGCGCGCGGCCGGAGGCATCGCACTCGGCACCTACCGCTGCGTTCGCAATGGCGGCGTCGATACCGATGCCCTGGTCGAGCCCCTGAGCGAGGGATCCGACCTCGAGCGACCGGCCGCCGCGGCGCCGCGCGCGCCCGCGCAATTCCGCACCGGCCTCAACGACGCCGAGCTCGGCCTCACCGCCGCGGAGCGCCGCGAGTTCGAGTAAGCCCCACGGGGGCACGCGGCCGACAATCTTCACCGGGTCGGCCGACAATTTTCGCGTACCAGTGACATTTTTTGACACCAGTCACCACTGGGGGTCCACTCCCCGTACGAGTCGTCGCCCGACCGGATGCTGGCTGTGGCGGGCTGGCTGCGGGCGGAAAGCGCCCAGACGGGACCCAGACGGGAAACTGGGAAGGGGAAGCGGGACATGGTGGAACCGGAGACGATCGAGGCTCTCGCGAGCGCGGACGACGCGCTGATCGCACGCGTGCGCGAAGGCGACAAGCCCGCCTTCGAGACCCTGTACGAGCGCTACCTGCCCCGGGTCTTCCAATTCGTCAGCAAACGCGTCAGCAACCGCGCGGATACCGAAGAAATCGTCCAGGAGGTGTTCATCAACATCTTCTCCTCGATCGGGTCGTTCCGCGGCGAAGCTCCCTTCGCGGCGTGGGTGCTCGGACTCACGCGCCGCACGATCGCCAATCGCTTCAAGAAGAAGCGCCATGCCACCGTGCCGCTCGCGATCCACGAAGACCCCGAGACCATCGATCTGACGATCCCGACGCTGCGACGCGAGCCCACGCCGTACGACCACTACGAGTGCGGCGAGCGCATCGCGCAGCTCGAGTCGACGGCGGCGCGCCACCTGACGACCGAGCAACGACAGCTCTTCGAGCTTCACCACCTGCGCCACCAATCGATCCACGAGATCGCACGCGAGCTCGACAAGAGCGAGGACGCGGTGAAGTCGAATCTCTATCGCGCCCGCCGGGTCCTGCTGGCGCAATAGCCCGCGGAGGCGCCGCGGCTTCCAGCGCCACGCGGCCTGCAGCGCCCGAGCTTCCACCCGCCAACGCCCGCGCTGCGCGCCGCTACACTCGCCGAGCCCATGAACGACGCTGGCTACTTCGCGGCCGATCCCGGCGAGCCGCTCGCGCTGTGGCAACGCGCGCAAGCGCCGCCGGCCGCCGCGCAGGATCTGCGCTGCGTCGCCTTCGAGTACACGAGCCGCGGCGACCGGGTGCCCGGGCGGCTACTGCTCCCTGCGCGCGGCGCCGGTCCCTTTCCGCTCGTGCTGCTCCAGCACGGCCTCGGCGGCTCGAAGGAAGCGCCCTACATGGACCTGACCGCGCCCGTCTGGGTGCGCGGCGGCGCGGCGGTGGCGTCGATCGATTTCCCGCTGCACGGCGCGCGCGCGAGCCGCAAGCAGCGCGAGCGCATCGGCGCGCCGGGCGCGGGTCCGGGGCTGGCGCTCGCCAGCGAGCTGGTGCGCCAGGCGGTGATCGACCTGCGCCGCGCGCTCGACGCGACCGCGAGTCTTCAGGGCGTCGACGCGCAGCGCGTCGCCTACGCCGGCTTCAGCCTCGGCTCGATCATCGGCGCAACCTTCTGTGGTGTCGATCCGCGGCCGCGAGCCGCTGCGCTCGCGCTCGGCGGCGGCGGCCTGGGACCTCCCGAGACGGATCCGCTGCGCCACGTGGGCCGCATCGCTCCGCGGCCGGTGCTGTTCGTCGGCGCCACGCGCGATCAGACGATTCCGCGCGCGGCCACCGAAGCGCTCTTTGGCGCCGCCGGAGAGCCGAAGCAGCTCCTGTGGTTCGATGCGACCCACGCGGCGCTGCCCGGCGCGGCACTGAAGGCGATGTGGCTGTTCCTGCGCGGGGCTTTGGGCCTCGCGACGCCGCCCGCGTGAAACCGGGCTCCCCCCCGGGCGAGCTTCGCGGCAGCTCGTATACTCCCGGCCCGAGAGATCCCCGATGGATCCCTCCGGTGGATGTGAAGGGCCGTAGCGGGAATCCGCGCGGCCGGCACGTGAACGCTTCGAACGAGGTGATGCATGCTTCAGCGCACTGTTGTGATCGCCGGCGGCGTACTGCTCGGCGCCTGGCTCGTGGCCTGCCAGCCCTCCCCCCTTCGGGGCAAGGCGCGAGCGCGCAGGACGCGTCGAAGACGATCGCCACGATCGACGGTCAGCCGATCACGCAGGCGGAGCTCGACGCGTGGATCAAGGAGGATCTCTTCCGCCAGCAGACCGAGGACAGCGCCGCCACCGAGCTCTACGAGCTGCGCGCCCGCTCCCTCGATCGCCTGATCGACGAGCGCATCCTCGCAGCCGAGGCCAAGCGCCGCGGCGTCTCGACCGACGACGTGATCGCCGCCGAGCGCAAGGCGCTCGGTGAGGTGAGCGACGAGCAGGTCACCGCCTTCTACGAGCAGAACAAGGCGAAGATGGGCGGGGCGACGCGTGACCAGGTCGCGGATAAGATCCGCAGCTTCCTCGACGAAAAGCGCACGACCGAAATCGCCGCCGCGCTGCGCAAGCGCGCGCAGGTCACCATGCTGCTCGAGCCGCCGCGCATCACGGTGGCGGCCGAAGGGCCCTCGCTCGGCCCGGCGGACGCGCCGGTCACGATCATCGAGTTCAGCGACTTCCAGTGCCCCTATTGCGGGCGCGCATCGAGCACCGTGAAGCAGATCCACCAGCGCTACCCGAAGCAGGTGCGCATCGTGTATCGCAACCTGCCGCTCGAAAGCATCCATCCGAATTCGCGCAATGCCGCCGAGGCGGCAGCCTGCGCCGACGCGCAGGGCCGCTTCTGGGACTTCCACGACCGGCTCTTCGCGAACCAGCGCCAGCTCGCGCCGGAAGACCTCCAGCGCTACGCGAAGGAGATCGGTCTCGACACGGCGGCCTTCGACCAGTGCGTGAAGGATCGCAAGTCCCAGGCGAGGGTGGACGGCGATCTCGCCGCCGCGAACGAGGCCGCGACCAGCGCGGGCAAGCGCGGACTCGGCACACCGGCGTTCTTCGTGAACGGCGTCCTGCTCTCGGGCGCGAAGCCCGCGGACGAGTTCTACCGCTTGATCGACGCCGAGCTCGCGCGCGCGGGAGCGACGCCGGAAGCGGCTGCGCCCGCAGAGCCGGCGGCGCCCGCTGCGGGCTCGTAGCCGCTAGAGGGCCGCGATGCGCGCGAGCAGCGCGTCGCGGTGGGCGCTCATGCGCTCGGGCGTGGCGGCCTCGAGATTGAGCCGCAAGACCGGCTCGGTGTTGGACGGCCGCAGATTGAACCACCAGTCCGGGTAGGCGACGCGCAGCCCGTCGAGATGCGAGATCTCGGGCGCGCCCGCGTGCTCGGCCTCGATCGCCGCCAGCACGCGCGGGATGTCCTTCACCTTGCGGTTGATCTCGCCGCTCGCGGCATAGCGCCGCAACGGCGCGATCAGCTGCGAGAGCGGGCGGCGCTCTTCCCCGAGCACGTCGAGCATCGCGACGAACGCGGCGATGCCGTCGTCCGCGATGAGCGTCTCGCTGAAACGGAAATACATGTGGCCGGAGAGCTCGCCCGCGAAGATCGCGCCCACCTCGCGCATGCGCGCCTTCACGAACGAGTGTCCCACGCGACACATCTCCGGGATGCCGCCCGCCGCCTGGATCTCCTCCGCGGTGACCCGGCTCGAGCGCAGGTCGTAGAGCACCCGCCCGCCGGGATGCCGCCGCAGCTGGCGCTTGGCTAGCAGCGCCGTGACGAGGTCGGAGGAGATCGGCTGCGCCTGATCGTCGACGAAGATCGCCCGATCCGCGTCGCCGTCGAACGCGACGCCGAAATCCGCGCGCGTGCGCCGCACGGCTTCGCAGACGTCGTGCAGGTTTTCGACCTTGAGGGGATCCGCCTCGTGGTTCGGGAACGAGCCGTCCGGCTCGAAGTAGAGGCGCGTCACGTCGAGCGGCAAGCGGGCGAGCAGGGGCTCGAGCCCCACCGCCGCCATGCCGTTGCCGCAGTCGATCGCCACGCGCAGCCGCGGCATCGCCTGGCCGACCGCCAGCACGTGGTCGACGTAGGCGTCGCGCACGTCGACGCGCTCGACTTCTCCGCGGCGCGGCGCCGGTGGCGCCTGCCCGATGCTGCCCGCGAGGCGCTCGATCTCCCTCAGGCCGCTGGCCTCGCCAATCGGAATCGCGTGCTCCCGACACAGCTTGAAGCCGTTGTATTGCGCCGGGTTGTGGGAAGCGGTCAGCATGATCCCACCGCCCGTGGCGAGCTGCTCGACGGCAAAATAAAGCATTGGCGTACAGACAGTGCCGAGATCGACGACCGAGACGCCTTCTTCGGTGACACCAGCGAGCAGCGCTGCAAAGAGCTCCGGGGAGCTGCGTCGCGCATCGCGCCCGATCGCGATCCGCGACGTGCGGAGGAAGCGAGCCGCCGCGCGACCGATGCGGCGGGCGGCGGCGGCGTCCAGCTCGTCGGGAACCACGCCGCGGATGTCGTAGGCCTTGAAGATCGACACGGCCAGTAGGTTAGGTGCTCCCTGCGGGTGCTTCCATGCTGCGCCTTGACCCACCTGGCAACGGCGGTCACCCTCTAGGGGTCCGGAGTTGCTTACGAGGTCACCGCATGTTCGGCATCGGCGCGTCCGAGCTCCTGGTCATCCTCGCCATCGTCGTCGTCCTCTTCGGCGCTCGCCGTCTCCCGGAGCTCGGCTCCGGCATCGGGCAGGCGATACGCAACTTCAAGTCGGGCCTCTCGGGCAAGGACGAGATCGACGTGACCCCGAAGAAGGAAGAAGTCGGCCAGGGCAAGCAGGGATCCTGAACGCAGCGCGCGGCTCAGTGAGCGGGCGCTGGCTCGCTCGCGGCCGCGAGCGGGGCTCCCCTGCCCGCCGGGCTCCTGCCCGCCGCGATCGGCTCGAGCACGAAGCGCGCCGCGGTCGCGGGTACGCTCAGCACCACCGCCTCGAACGCGATCGACTGACCCGGCTCGAGCGCCGTCGCCGCGAGGCTGCGACCACCTTCCAGCTGGCGCGCCTGCAATGCCGCGGGATCCGCCTCGCGCAGGTCGAGCGGCTCCATCACCGGTCCGATGGCGGCCGTCTCGCTCGCGAGCCGTGCCCCGCTCTCATCGAGCAGTCTCACGCCCGCGAGCGTGCCGAGCGGCAGCGGCGCGGCCGTCGGATTCACCAGACGACCCGAGACGACGAAGACCGGCCCTGCGGCTGCATTCTCGACCCAACGTCCCGCGATGGCCTGCGCCTCGAGCTGCGCCAGGTGCTGCGTGCCGATGGGCGGCTCCGAATCCTCCGAGCGTCCCGGTCCGAGCGTGGCGACGGCCAGCAGCCCGAACAAACCAGTCGTCACACACCACCCCACCGCGTGTCCGCTGCGGGCGATCCATGCGAGCAGCCGCGAGGGCTCCGAGGGATCGACCCAGGCTTCGACCGCGGGCCGGACAACGCTCGCGGCGCGCGGCGGCTCCGGGATCGACGGCGAGCCGGCGAGCTCCACGTCGGGCGACACCGCTGCGCTCGTCTGGGTCGCGCTCGACGGCTTGTCGTCTGCCAGCAGGTCCCAGCTCTCGGGACTGCCGAGATCATCTTCCTCGGCGTCAGCAGTCGGCACGACGCGGACGGGTTGGCTCGGAGCCGTGCGGGCGGAGTCCGCGGCGGGCGAGCGCGCCGCGGGACGCGAGCCGAGCAGGTCGTCGATCGCTTCGCGCGCGGCATCCTGCGCCTCGAAGCCAGCGCCTGAAGCCGGCGCGTCGCCGCCGAAGGGCGCTTCGTTGAACTCCCAGTCGCTCTCGTCGGTGAGATCGGCGTCGCCGCGGAGGTCGCTCTCGTCGCGGACGCCGCGCGGGTGCTCGAAGTCCGAACCGCTGTCCTCGGACTCGGCCAGGTCCTCGGTCGTCTCGGGCTCGGGCGGCGCCTCGCCATCGAGCGCAGCCTGCGCAGCGCGCTCGACGGGGCTTTCCGGCTCCTCCCGACCCGGCGGCTCGATGAAGAAGGCGTGCTTGCAGCGGGAGCAACGCACGCGCACGCCGCCGGCCGGGACCCTCGCGTCGTCGAGTTGGAACTGCGTCGCACACTGTTCACAAATGACGATCAACGGAGCCTCCCGCCGCGCGCCTGCGCGAAGCCCTGTGCTAGGGTCGCGCCGGCTTTCGGCCGTGAACGACGTTTCGGAGCCGCCGACGCTCCGCTTGAGAGCCGGTGGCACCTCCGCCGGCGCGCCTTCGCGCGGAGCCCCCGTGACAGCGCCGCCCCCTGCTTCGCTGCTCGAGCGCCGACTCGTGATCGTCACGGGCAAGGGCGGCACGGGCAAGACGACCGTGGCCGCCTCCCTGGGGGTCGCGGCGGCGGCGCGCGGCCGCCGCGTGCTGCTCGTCGAGGTCGGGCGCGACGAGCAGATCCCGGCGCTGTTCCGGCCCGGCAGCCCGCCCGCCGGCTATGCCGGACGTGAAGTCCACCCGGGCATCACGGCCATGCGGATCGATCCCTTTGCCGCGCTCGGCGAATACCTGGCGTTGCAGCTCGGCCTCGCCGCGCCGGTCGAGCTCGTGCTGCGCAACCGCGCCTTCCGCCAGCTGATGGAAGCGGCGCCCGGCTGGCGCGAGCTGATCACGCTCGGCAAGGTGTGGCACCTCGAACAGATGCAGGCGTCGCCGGGTCGCGCCCGCTGGGACCTGATCGTGGTCGACGCGCCTGCGACCGGGCACGGTGTCACCTTCCTCTCGGCGCCCCGCGTCGTGGTGTCCGCCGTGCAGACCGGGCCGCTGCGGCGGCATGCCGCGCAGGTAGAGGCGTTGATCGAGGATCCCGTGCGGACGGCGCTGCTGCCGGTGGCGCTCGCCGAGGAGCTGCCGGTGCGCGAGACGGGGGAGCTCGTGCGCAAGGTCACGTCCGACGTCGGCATCACGGTCGATCGCGTGGTCGTCAACGCAATCGTCTCGCGCCCCTTTCCCGTCGGCCTCGACGATCTCGACACACGTTCGCGGTCGTCTGCCCCCGGATGCCCCGCTCGGCACGCTGCCGACACCGCGCGTGCTCGCCGCATGCGCGTACCACCTGCGCAAGCGATTCGAGCTGCACGAACGCTGGGCGCGCACGCTCGCGGAGTCGATCGGGCGGCCCTGCGTGCGCCTGCCCTACCTCCGCGACGGCGTGGAGGGGCCTGCGAGCCTGGCGGCGCTCGGCGCGGCTCTGCTCGCCGAGCTGCCGGCGGAGGCCGCGTGAGCGCCGCAAACTTCGCGCAGGTCGCACTGCTGAGGCCGCGGGTCACCGTGTGCGTGGGCTCGGGCGGCGTCGGCAAGACGACGGTCGCCGCCGCGCTCGCGCTCGAAGCCGCGCGGCGGGGGCGCCGCGTGCTCGTGCTCACGATCGACCCTGCGCGGCGTCTGGCCGATGCGCTCGGCGTTGCGGCGCTCGGGAACCAGCCCGAGGCGCTGCCGGAGGCGACGCTCGCCGCGCTCGGCGTGCGCCCGCCGGGAAGCCTCGGCGCGCTGATGCTCGACATGAAGCGCACCTTCGACGATCTCGTCGAACGCTTCGCCGAGACGCCGGAAGCGCGCGCCCGCATCCTCGAGAATCCGATCTACCAGCACGTCTCGGAGGCGCTCGCGGGCAGCATCGAGTACTCGGCGATGGAGAAGGTCTACGAGCTCGACGAGCAGCGCGCCTACGACCTGATCGTCGTCGACACGCCGCCCTCGCAACACGCGCTCGATTTCCTCGAAGCCCCGCAGCGGCTGCTCGAGTTCCTCGACAGTCGCATCGTGCACATGCTGATCCACCCCGCCTTCGTGGCGGGCCGGCTGGGCTTCCGCGTGTTCCAGCGCGGCGCGCGGCGGGTGCTCAAGCTGCTCGAGCGGGTGACCGGGATCGGTTTCCTCGAGGACGTGTCGGAGTTCCTGCTGGCCTTCGAGGGCATGAGCGAGGGCTTCCGCGAGCGCGCGGGCGGCGTCCGCGCGCTGCTGCTCGGGCGCAACACCGCGTTCGTGCTGGTCGCCGGCGCCGGGCGCGATTCCGTTCAGCAGGCGCTGCAGCTGCGCACGCGGCTCGCCGGCTTCGGCGCATCGCTCGCCGGTGTGCTGGTCAACCGGGTGCGGCTGTGGCCCGGCGGCGGCTCGCCGCCGGATCTCGGCGCTGCGCAGGGCTCGCTCGGCGCGCTCGAGTCCGCGTTCGCGGCGAGCGAGGGCGCGGATTTCCCGGCGCAGGCTGCGGCGCGGGCTGCGCTCGATGCGGCGGCGGGATACGCTGCCTTCGCGCGACGCGATGCGCGGGAGACCGCCGGGTTGCGCGACGTGATCGAGAAGCAAGGCAGCTACTGGGCCGCCATCCCGGAGCTCGCCGACGACGTCCATGACCTCGCCGGACTCGCGCGCATCGCGCAGGCGATCTTCGGAGACGAGGTCGACGCCGCCAGGGAGGCGCCGCATGCCGGCGAATCAGACGGACGAAGCGTCCCAGCCTGACGAAGACCGGGCCTACCGCACGTCGCCCGTCGACGCCGCGGAAGCGCTCGCGCGCGCGCGTCAGCATGCACGCAGCGCGGCGTCCGAGGCCGTCGCCGCCGTGCACGCGCTGCTCGACGCCGCCGCGCTCGCCGCGAGCGGCCTGCCTAGCGAGGCGAACGGCGTGCTCGCGCCGCTCGCGCGGCTGCTCGAGAGCCTCTCCGAGGGACTTGCGCCCGATGCCGACGCGGTGTCGGCCTCTCTGCTCACGGCGCTCGCCGAAGCGCTCGATGCAGAGATCGCGCGCTGGGAAGCGCGGGCGCGCGACGATGCCGAGGCCCGCGCCGTGCTGCGCGCGTTTCTCGGCGTGCGCGAGCTGCTCTGGGAGCTCGGGCTGCGTCGACGAGATTCCGCGCCCGCGGGTCACGAAGCGGAGCGGCGCACGCCGCCCTCCAGCGCCGCGTCGCGCTCGCCGCGCCCCGTCCGGCGCCGAGCCCGCGTCCAGCGCGTCCCGGTCCAGGGCTGACCACCCCCGGCGCCTGAGCTAGCGTGCGCCCTGCTGCGGCGACACGCGCGGCACGGCGAGGCGCCCACCCCCATGACGGTCCTGATCAAGCGCTACGCGAACCGCAAGCTCTACAACACGCAGACCAGCCGCTACATCACGCTCAAGGGCATCGCCGAGCTGATCGAGAGCGACGAAGACGTGCGCGTGATCGACAACGAAACCGGCGAGGACATCACGTCGGTCGCGCTGTCGCAGATCCTCGTCGACAGCGAGCGCGAGGGCCGGCGGGTGTCGCGCCCGCTGCTCTCCGGCTTGCTCCAGCGCGGCGGCGACGCGCTGTATGGCGCGCTGCGGCGCAGCGTCGGGGATGCCTCCGAAGGGCTCGGCGAGCTCCAGCGCAACGTGCGCCGGCTGGTGCGGCGTCACGACGACGAGGGCGGCGGGATCAGCGAATGGATCTCCCAGGGCGCGCCCGACCTCGAGCACCTGCTCCAGAACGCGGTGGAGCGCGTCTTCAAGCTGCTCGATCTGCCGCGCCGCTCGGACATCGAAGCGCTGAATCGCAATCTCGACCGCGTGGCGAGAGCCATCGAAGCGCTCGAGCACCCCCGCGCGAGCGGCCCGCAAGACGGCGCGCCGCCGGCGCCACGGCCTCCCAAGCCCGTCGACTGACGAGCGGCGCGCGCCCCAGCGCCCCGACCTCCGCTCGCCTTCGCCTCGCTGCGCGCTCTAGCCCCAGACCGATTCCCGCTCGGCGAGCCCCACGTCGACGAGCGCCTGGATCTGGACGCGCAGGTCCTCGGTCAGTCGCGAGATCAGCAGCTCGTCCTCGGCGCTATCCGGGTCGAGGTGGCCGAGCGCGATCGGCTCGCCGATGCGGATCACCCACTTCGTCGGCAGCGGCAGGAAGCCCAGCGGCCCCAGCCACGGGAAGGTCGGCGTCACGGGCAGGAAGGGCAGCCCGATGGCGCGCGCCGGCGTGGTCAACTTGAACAGGATCGGATGCGCCTCCTCGGCGCCCACGATGCCGACGGGCACGAGCGGCGCGCCGCTCTCGAGCGCGACGCGCAACACGCCGCCGCGCCCGAGCCGCTTCAAGCGGTAGCGCTCCCGGAAGACCTTGGCGGCGCCTTTCACGCCCTCCGGAAACGCGATCACGAAGCGCTTGGATTCGAGCAGGCGTTCGGCGTTCTCGCGGCACGCGCGCACGCCCCCCAGGCGCGCGAGATAGGACTGCGCGAAGGGCAGCGTGATCAGCCAGTCCGCGGCCAGGAAACGCGGTCGCTCGTGGCTCGGGTGCGCGCGCTCGATCCCGTGCGCGAGCATCAGGCCGTCGTAGGGCAGCAGTCCCGAATGGTTCGCCACGAGCAGGCAGGGGCCTGCGGCCGGCAGGTTCTCGACCCCCGCGAAGCTCACGCGCCAGTACTGGTCGTACAGGAAATCGAGAACGGGGCGCGCGCGCCGCAGCACCACCTCGTCCATGCCGAATTCGTCGACCTCGCCGGAGCGCTCGCTCATGCCGAACGTTCCGAAGCGACGACGCAAGGTTGCGTAGAGCGCGTCCCAGTCGACGGCCGCGGGGGCGGGCTCGCCGCCCCGCCCCGGGAAACGCGCGCGGATCTCCTGGCGCAGCGCCTCGAGGGCCTGCGTCAGATCGTCGCCGAGCTCGGGATCGCGTTGCTCGTCCAGGGTGCCATCCATCCGCATCTCAGCGATAGCGCCGCATCCGGCGCGCCGAGATGAACGAGATCCATGCCTCTTTCGTGGTGTAGGTCGGTTCGCCGAACGCTTCCCAGCCGCGCCGTCCGTCGGCGACCCACAAGTAGCGCAGGTAGTCGTAGAAGCCCGCCGGCGGATCGCCCGACTGGCTTTGCGAAGGGTAATAGGCCATG
The DNA here is from genome assembly GCA_963785985.1 of uncultured delta proteobacterium. GTDB lineage: Bacteria > Myxococcota_A > UBA9160 > UBA9160 > SMWR01 > DATBRV01. Next base: position 81,291 of record CAWAXD010000014.1, read on the forward strand.
CGATAGAGCAGCGCCGCCGGCATCGGCACGATGCGCTTGCCGGCGAGGCGCAGCAGGGTCGAGAGCGGCAGCACGCCCTGCGCGACCACGTTGAAGATGCCCGGGTGCGGCGCGAGCGTCGCGCGCTCGAACGCCCACAGACAATCCTCCTCGTGCACGAACTGCATCAACGGGTCGTAGCCGAGCAGCATCGGCACGACCGGAAACGAGAAGAACCGCACGACCGGGTCCCAGTGGCTCGGTCCGAGCATCCAACCCGTGCGCAGAACGGTTACCTCGGTGTCCGGGTGGCGCGTGCGCCAGCTCGCGAGCAGGGACTCCATCTCGACGCGGTTCTGCACCGAGTGGGCGTCCGGGTGGCCGCGCAGCGGATGCCGCTCGCTGAGGAAGTTCGGGTTGTCGGGCCGCGGCCCGTAGAGCATGGTGCTCGACGCCACCACCAGGCGTTTCACCTTCGCAGCGGCGCACGCGTTCATCACGTGCAGGCTTCCGATCGTCTCGAGCTCGTGATCGAGCTCGGTGTCGGGCGTGGGTTGCGTGCGGAAGGCCGCGTGCACGACGGCGTCGACGCGTTCGCGCACGAGCAGCTCGGCGACGTGGTTGTCGGCGGTGGGATCCGTCAGGTCGATGCGATGGAAGCGGACGCGGCCGTCGAGCCGGAACGGGCGGCGCTGATCGAGCCCCACCACGCGCAGGTCCGGAACGCGCGCGAGCAGCCGTTCGACCAGACCGCGACCGATGCTGGTCGCTAGCCCGGTGATCGCAACGACGCCGAGTGAGCCCATCGAACTCCCGCGCGCCTCGCTGTCCCCGGGGCGCTCGGATACCATGCTCCGCCATGGCCGTGCCCCGGGCAACCGGCGTGGTCGTAGACCGGCGCTACCGCGATCATCAGGGTCCCGAGGGCCACCCGGAGCGCCCTGCCCGCCTGACGGCCGTCGAGCGCGCCATCGACGCCCATCGCGAACGCCTGACCCCGGTCGCGGCCCGTCCCGCCAGCGACGAGGAGATCCTGCGCGTCCATGGCGCGGCGCACCTCGCCCGCATCGCGGAGGCCGTGCGCCATGCCCCCCAGAGCCTCGACCCCGATACGTACGTCTCGCGCGAGAGCCTCGAGGTCGCGCGGCTGGCCGCCGGCGGGGCGATCGAGCTGGCGCGCGCGGTCGCGAGCGGCCGCCTCCACTCGGGCCTCGCCGCGGTGCGCCCGCCCGGCCACCACGCCGAAGCCGGCCTCGCGATGGGCTTCTGCCTGTTCAACAACGTGGCGATCGCCGCGCGCGCGCTGCAGGCGGAGGACGGGATCGAGCGCATCCTGATCCTCGACTGGGACGTCCACCATGGCAACGGAACCCAGCACAGCTTCGAAGAGGATCCGACGGTGCTCTACGCGTCGACCCATCAGTTCCCGTACTACCCGGGGACCGGCGCCGCGGGCGAGGCGGGGCGCGGCAAGGGCACGGGCTTCACGCTGAACGTGCCGCTGCCGGCGGGCTGCGGGGATGAAACCTACCTGGGCGTGCTGCAACGCCTGCTCGTACCCGTCACCGAAAAGTTTCGACCTGAAATCATTCTGGTGTCGTGCGGCTTCGACGCGCACGTCGACGATCCGCTCGCGTCGATGAACGTGACACAGGCGGGCTTCGCCGCCATGACTGGCATCGTGCGCGCGCTCGCGGAAGCCACTTGCGGCGGCCGGCTCGCGTTCGTGCTCGAAGGCGGCTACGCGGCGAGCAGCCTGCGCGAGGGCACCCAGGCAGTTCTCGGCGTGCTCACGGCGGACGTGCCGCCGCCGCTGCCTGCGCCCGTCCCGCTCACGCCGGGCAGCGTGCTCGAGGCCGTGGTGGGACGCGTCGTCCAGGTGCACCAGGGCCGGAATCCGCAGCTCGGCTCCGCCTAGTCATCCAGAACGATCCAGAACGCTGTTTTGAATCGAGCCGGCGACCTCTGCATCTTGTAGTTCGCTGCTCGGGTCACCGCGATGGCTGGTGTCGCGTCGATCGCGAAGAATTTTTTTTTCGCGACGACGAAAAAACTTGTTGCCGCGCGGGATCAGGTGGTTTAAAAGTGTGCCGCGGTGGGGTTTGGTGGGGAAAAGTGGCAAAGCCGAACCAACCGCGCAGGGGCTCCAGCGATGTTTCGAGGCCGCTTCGTTCACACGCTGGATAGCAAGGGTCGGGTCAGCATTCCTTCGGGGTTTCGTTTGGAGCTTCAACGTCGCAGCGAGCGGGCCCCGATCCTGACCAACGCGGATCAATGCCTGCTTCTGTACCCGTACGAAGACTGGTGCGACTTCGAGCAGCGCATCGTCGGGCTCTCTTCCTTCGACCCCGACGTGCAGGCCTTCGCTCGCATGATGATCTCCGGCGCGTCCGAATGTCCGATCGATGCCCAGGGCAGGCTCCTCGTGCCGCCCGTGCTCCGGGAGCACGCGCGGCTCGAACGCGAGGCGATCATCGCCGGCGTGGGCCCCCGCATCGAGCTGTGGGACAAGGCGCGCTTCGATGCAGACCTGTTGAAGACCCAGGCTCGCTACCTCGAGATCTCTTCGGCGATGGCGAAGCTGGGCACGTAGAGGAATTGAAGGTGGGGGACCGGAGGAGAGGATCTCCTCCGGGTGAGAGGTTGGGGTGTCCCCGGAGTATCTCTTCGCGGTGGGCGGGGCGTTACTGGGGGGGACAAACCGTTCCCGCGGAGTCCGATGCTCCGGGGCACCCCAGCATCTTTCGGGAATCAGCGAGCCTGCCGCGGGGGTGACGGCAGGAGGCAGCTGATCTCGTGGCCAAGGTCTTCGCACACCGTCCCGTCCTGCTCGCGGAAACCCTCGAACTCTTGGCCCTTCACCCAGGCGCCGTCGTCGTGGACGGCACGGTGGGAGGCGGAGGCCACGCGGCCGCCATCCTCGAACGCACCGCCCCCGACGGCCGTCTGATTGGATTCGACATGGATGACGAAGCGCTCGAGGCGGCGCGCCTGCGCCTGCTTCCCTTCGGCGACCGGGTGACCCTGGTCCGCGCCTCCTTTCGCGAGCTGACCTCGGTGCTCGGCGCCCTGCACGCGCCGCTCGTCGACGCCGTGCTGCTCGATCTCGGTGTCTCGTCCCACCAGCTGGATTCTGCCGAGCGCGGCTTCCGCTTCGCGGAGACGACGGCGAGCGAGACGCCGCTCGACATGCGCATGGATCGGCGCAGCCCCATCACCGCCGCGGAAATCCTGCGCACGGCCACGCAGGACGAGCTCGCAGACCTGTTTCGCGAGGGCGCCGAGCTGCCCGGGGCCGGAAGACTGGCGCGCAAGCTGGTGGAGACGCGCGAGCGCGCGCCGCTCGCCACGACGCGAGATCTGCTGCGAGCGATCGAGGCTGCGCACGTGGGCGGCGGCCGCCGCCATCACCCGGCGACGCTGGTCTTCCAGGCGCTGCGGATCGCGGTCAACGACGAGCTCGGGGCGCTGCGCGAGGGGCTCGAGGCGGCGATCCTGGCCCTGCGGCCCGGCGGGCGGCTCGTCGTGATCGCGTACCACTCGCTCGAGGATCGCAGCGTCAAGCAGCGCCTGCGGGCCGCCGAGCATCCCTGCACCTGCCCGCCCCGGATGCCCGTATGCATCTGCGGGCGCGTCCCGCAGCTGCGCGTGTTGACGCGCCGGCCGCTGCGCCCCAGCGAGGCCGAGCTGAGCGAGAACCCGCGGGCCCGCTCGGCCCGCTTGCGCGCCGCCGAGCGCGTCGCGGAGGCCGCATGAGCGCTGCGCGCCCGCTGCGCGTCTGGTCGAGCCGCGTCGCGGGCTGGCTCGGGCCGAACGCTGCGCGGCGACCCGCGCGAGCCCGCGTCGAGCTCGTGGGCCGCGATTTCGCGGGGCCGCGCACCCCGAGCCGTTCCCTTTCGCGCGTGCTGCCTGCGCTGCTCGCGGGCGTCGTGCTCGCCGCCCTCGCGCTCGCCGCGCTGCGCGTCGACCTGATCCGCGTGCGCTACGGCCTGGGGCAGGCGATGCAGGAGGAGAAGCAGCTGCTCGAGCAGGAACGCGGTCTGCGCGCGCGGCTCGGCAGCCTGCGCGACCCGATCCGCCTCGCGCAGCTGGCGCCCCGTTACAGACTCGCGCGACCCACGCGCGTGATCGATCTCCCCGTCGCTCCGGCAGCGGACCGGCGTCCATGAGATCGCCGGACGTGCGGGTCGCCGCACGACGGGTCGCCATCGCGCGCAGCGTGCTGCTGCTCCTCTTCGGGGTGTTGTGCGCCCGCGCGGCGCACCTCGCCGTCGACGAACGCGGCGCGCGCCGCGGGCTCTCGCAGACGAACAACGCCGTGACGCTGCCCGCCGAACGCGGCGCGATCTTCGATCGCGCCGGCACGCCGCTGGCGCTCTCGATCGACGCACCTTCGGTGTATGCCGTCCCGAGCGAGCTGCGCGACCTGCCGGCGACGGCCCGCCAGCTCGCCGGCGCGCTGCGCATGCACCCGGCGGCGCTCGAGAGCAAGCTGCGCAAGGCGCGCTCCTTCGTCTTCGTCGCGCGCTGGATCGAGCGCGAAGCGGCGCAGCGCGTGCGCGCGCTCGCGCTCCCCGGCGTGGGGCTGCTCGAAGAGCCGCGGCGCGTCTACCCGCACAAGGAGCTCGCTGCGCAGGTGATCGGGTTCGCGAACATCGATGGCGTCGGCGTGCGCGCGGTCGAGCAGCAGGAGGAAGCCTGGCTGCGCGGCGAGGCGCGGCGCGTCGGCGTCGAGCGGGACGCGCGCGGCGGCCTGCTCGTCTCGGGCGGCTCCGAGGGCTGGAGCACGGCCGGCGGCGACGTGCGCCTCAGCCTCGACACCGCGCTCCAGGCGGAAGCCGCCGCCGCGCTGCGCGACGCCGTCGCCGCGAGCGGGGCCCGCGGCGGCGTCGTGCTCTCGCTCGATCCGTTCTCGGGAGACGTGCTGGCCCTCGCCGAGGCGCCGGGCTTCGACCCGAACCTCTTCCGCACGCTCGATTTCGCGGGCACGCGCGCGCACACCTTCCTCGACGCGCAGGAGCCCGGCTCGACGATGAAGGTGTTCCTGGTCGCAGCGGCGCTCGAGAAGGGCGCGATCCGCATCAACCAGGTCTTCGACGGCGAGGACGGCACCCTGCGCGTGCCGGGCAAGACCATCACCGACACCCACCCGCAGACGGCCATGCTGCCGGCCGACATCGTGCGGGTGTCGAGCAACATCGGCGCCGTGAAGATCGCGTGGGCGCTCGGCCGCGACGCGCACTACGAAATGCTGCGCCGCTTCGGCTTCGGTGAGCGCACCGGGAGCGCCTTCCCCGACGAGTCGGCCGGGATGTTGCGCGCAGCGTCGCACTGGCGCCCGGTCGACCAGGCCACGGTGGCCTTCGGGCAGGGCATGTCGGTGACGCCGATCCAGCTCGCGGTCGCCACCGCCGTGATCGCGAACGGCGGCATGCGCATCGAGCCGCGCCTGGTCGCCGCCCGCCGCCCGCCGCGAGGCGTGTGGCAGGAGCTCGAAACGCCACCGGCGGAGCGCGTGATCTCGCGCGAGACGGCGAAGAGCGTGCTCGCGATGCTCGAGGGCGTCATCGGGCCGGACGGGACCGGAGGGCGCGCCGCGCTCGCGGGCGTGCGGGTTGCCGGCAAGACGGGCACGGCGCAGAAGCTCGACGAGGCGACCGGTCAGTACGCGGCGAACCGCTTCACGGCGTGGTTCATCGGCATCGTGCCAGCGGACGCGCCGCGGTTGGTGATCGTCGTCGCGCTCGACGAGCCGAAGCGGCCGATGCATACCGGTGGCATGTCGGCCGCTCCGCTCTTCGCGCGCGTCGCCGCCGGGCAGCTCGCCCGCTTCGGCATCCAAACCCAGCCGCTTCCGGCGCTGCCGGCACCGCCGCTCGTGCAGGTCGCCGCGGCGCCGGCTCCCGCTCCGGCGGCGAAGCCGACTCCCGTGCGCGTGGCGGTCGCCGACGTCCCGGCGCCGGCGCCGGTTTCCACGCCGCCGCCCGCGAGCCGCGCCCCCGAGGTCGCCCGCATCGAGGATCGCGTGCTGCTGCCGGACTTCCGCGGCTTCACGGTGGCCGAGGTGCAGCAGATCGCCGCGAGCAGCCAACTCGCCGTGCGCATCAGCGGCAGCGGGCGCGCGATCGCCCAGGAGCCGCCTCCGGGGACGGTGCTCGCGATCGGAGGTGCGACGGTGCGGGTCCGCTTCAAGCCGGCCGCCCCGTCGGGCGACGGCCGGGAGGGCTGATGCGGCTCTCGGCGCTGCTCGCTGCCCTCGCGCCGGCGCCCGCGAGCGCCGGCGCGGGCGACGATCCGATCGTGCGCGGGATCAGCTACGACTCCCGCGCGATCGCCGCGGGCGACGTCTTCGTCGCGCTGCGCGGCTCGCTCGTCGATGGCCACGCCTATCTCGCCCAGGCGATCGCGCTCGGTGCGGTCGCGATCGTCGTCGAAGAGATCCCGCCCGGGCTCGATCTGCGCGGCCGCCCCGCGATCGTCGTCCCGGAATCGCGGCGCGCGCTCGCCGCGCTCGCGACCCGCTTCTACGGCGAGCCCTCCGCCGAGCTCGCGCTGATCGGCGTCACGGGCACGAACGGCAAGACGAGCACCACCTATCTGCTCGAATCGATCCTGACGCGCGCGGGCCGCCGGGTGGGGCTGATCGGCACCCTCGAGGCCCGCTTCGCCGGCCTGCGCCGGCGCGCGATCAACACCACGCCCGAGAGCCTCGACCTCCAGATGGCGCTGCGCGACATGCGCAACCGCGGCGCCGACGCGGTGGTGATGGAGGTATCCTCACACGGGCTATCGCTGGGACGCGTCGACGGCTGTCGGTTCAGCGTCGGCGCCTTCACGAATCTCACCCAGGATCACCTCGACTTCCACGGCACGATGGCGGCCTACCGCGACGCGAAGGCGCTGCTCTTCACGCGCTACCTGGCGAAGCCGGGCAGCGCCGTCGTGAACATCGACGACCCGGCCGGCCCCGAGCTCGCGCTCGCGGCGGGCCGCGTCGGCGCGCGCGTGATCCGCGTCTCGCGCGTCGCCGACGCAGAGGTGCGTCTCGAAACCGCCGACGTGCGGATGGATGGGACGCGCGCGCGCGTCGCGCTGGCCGGCGCTCCCCTCGAGCTGGCGATTCCGCTGCTGGGCGACTTCAACGTCGAGAACGTGCTGATCGCCTGCGGCGTCGCCCTGGCGCTCGGCGTGGCGACGGACGCGATCGCCGCCGGCGTCGCGGCCTGCCCGCAGGTGCCCGGCCGCGTCGAGCGCGTCGCCACCGCGGGCGGCGCCCAGCCGACGGTGCTGATCGACTACGCGCACACCCCCGATGCCGTCGACAAGCTGTTGCGCACGCTGCGTCCGCTGACGCGCGGCCGGCTGATCACCGTATTCGGCTGCGGCGGCGACCGCGACCGCGCGAAGCGCCCGCTGATGGCCGAGGCGGTTGCGCGCTGGAGCGATCTCGCCGTGGCGACGAGCGACAACCCGCGCAGCGAGGATCCGCGCGCGATCCTCGCCGACGTCGAGCGCGGGCTCGGCAAGCTCGAGCGCGTCGAGCCCGAAGCGCTCGCCGCGGCGAGTCACGCGTATGCGATGCAGATCGATCGCCGTGCGGCGATCGGTCTCGCGATCGCCGTGGCGCGCGCCGACGACACGGTCGTGCTCGCCGGCAAGGGTCACGAGGACTATCAGATCATCGGCCGCGAACGCCTGCCGTTCAGCGACGGCGACGAGGCGCGCCGTGCGCTCGCGAAGCGAGGCGCGCGATGAGCGCTTCCCTGCGCGCGCGCGAGGCGGCGGCGTGGATGGCGGGCGTGCTGCGCCAGGGGAGCCCGGACACGAACCTGACCGGTGTCTCGATCGATACGCGCACGCTGGGTGCCGGCGAGCTCTTCATCGCAATCGCCGGCCCGCGCCACGATGCCCATCTCTTTCTCGCCACGGCGGCGTCCGCCGGTGCGGGAGGACTCGTGATCGAGCGCGGCCGCGCGCTGCCCTCCGACCTGAAGCCGGAGCTCTGCGTGATCGAGGTCGCCGACACTACGCAGGCCCTGGGAGCCCTCGCCGCCGGTCATCGCGCGCGCTTCCGGGGACCGGTGGTCGCGATCACCGGCAGCAACGGCAAGACCACGACCAAGGAGATGTGCGCGGCAATCCTCGGGCTGCACGCACCCTGCCTCAAGACGCAGGGCAATCTGAACAACCAGTTCGGGCTGCCGCTGACGCTGCTGCGCCGCAGCGACGAGGACCGCAGCCTGGTGGTCGAGATCGGCATGAATCACCGCGGCGAGATCGCGCCGCTGGCGGCGATCGCGAAGCCGACGGTCGGGGTCGTCACGAACGTGGGCAGCGCGCACGTCGAGCACCTGGGCTCGCGCGAGACGATCGCGCTCGAGAAGGGGGATCTGCTCGCCGCCCTCCCCGCGGACGGCACCGCCGTGATTCCGGCGGATGACCGCTTCGGGCTCGCGGGCCGCACACAGGCGAGCGTCGTGCGCTTCGGCCGCGAAGCGGGCGCGGATGTGCGCGCGGAGCAGGTGCGAGAGCTCCACGCCGGCGGCTTCGCCTTCGAGCTGGTGACGCCGGCCGGGCGCGTCGCCGCACGCGTCGCCGGGCTCGGCGAGGCGACGCTCGTGAATGCGCTCGCTGCCGCGGCGGCGGCGCAGGCCGCGGGCGCCACGCTCGAGGCGCTCGCCGCGGGCCTCGCGCGCTTCGAGCCCGCGCATGGCCGCCTCGAGCGCATCGATCTCGCGCGCGGCGTCGTGCTGGTCGACGACACCTACAACGCGAATCCGCAGTCGATGGAGGTGGCGCTGCGCATGCTCGCGCAGCGGCGCGGCCACGGGCGCGGGCTCGCCGTGCTCGGCGAGATGGGCGAGCTCGGCGCGACGGCGCCGGCCGCGCACCGCGAGATCGGTCGGCTCGCCGCGGCGCTCGGCCTCGACGCCGTCTTCGCGCTGGGAACCCACGCGCAGGAGGTCGCGGACGGCGCGGCCGCGGCCAACATGCCCGCGGAGCGGATCTTCGTCTTCTCCGATCTCGACGCGCTCGCCGAACGCATCGCGCGCGAGATCGCACCGGGGGATTGGGTGCTCGTGAAGGGCTCGCGCAGCGCGCGCATGGAGCGGATCGTGGAGCGCCTCGTGGCGCGCGGGAAGGAATGAATGCTCTACCACCTGCTCTATCCCTTCGCGTCGGAGTTCGGCGGCCTCAACGTGATCCGCTACATCACGTTCCGCACCGGCGCAGCGACGCTGACGGCGCTGTTCATTTCGTTCCTGGTCGGGCCTTCGCTGATCCGCTGGCTCGCGCGCATGCGCGTGGGTCAGCCCATCCGCGAGATCGGCCCCGCGCACCAATCCAAGGCCGGCACCCCCACGATGGGCGGGCTCTTGATCCTGCTCTCGCTGATCGTGTCGGTGCTGCTGTGGTCGAATCTCGACAACCGTTTCGTGTGGATCGTGATGGGCGTGACGGTCGGCTATGGCGTGCTCGGCTTCATCGACGACTACCGCAAGGTCAAGCGGCGCCACAGCGGCGGGATCTCGGCGCGCATGAAGCTCTTCTGGCAGACGGCGCTGGCGCTCGCGGTCGCCGTCGCGATCTACCACGACCCGGGCTTCGACGCCGTGCTCTCGGTGCCCTTCTTCAAGAACTTCACACCGCATCTGGGCTGGATCTACGTGCCGCTCGCGACCTTCGTGATCGTGGCGGCGAGCAACGCCGTGAACCTCACCGATGGACTCGACGGCCTCGCGATCGGACCGGTGATGATCGCGGCCGGCACCTTCCTCGTGCTCAGCTACGCCGCCGGGCACGCCGTGATCTCCGAATACCTCGCGATCAAGTTCGTGCCCGGCAGCGGATACCTCGCGATCTTCTGCGGCGCCTTGATCGGCGGGGGGCTCGGCTTCCTCTGGTTCAACGCGTCGCCTGCGCAGCTCTTCATGGGCGACGTGGGCTCGCTCGCGCTGGGCGGCGCGCTCGGCACGATCGCCGTGCTGATCCGCCAGGAGTTCCTGCTCGCCGTCGTCGGCGGGATCTTCGTGATCGAGACGCTCTCGGTGGTGATCCAGGTGTTCTGGTTCAAGCTCACGGGCAAGCGCGTGTTCCTGATGGCGCCGATCCATCACCATTTCGAGAAGCTGGGCTGGCCCGAGCAGAAGATCGTGGTCCGCTTCTGGATCGTCTCGGCGATTCTCGGGCTCGTCGCCCTCTCGTCACTGAAGCTGCGCTGATGCTCACGCTCGCCGCACAACGCGTCCTCGTGCTCGGCCTCGGCATCTCGGGCCGTAGCGCGGCGCGCTTCTGTGCACAGCGCGGCGCGCGCGTGGTGGCTGCGGACGAGCGCCCCGCGGCGGCGATCAGCGGACTCGAGACGCTGCCGCCCGAAGTCGAAGTCCGGCTCGGCGCGGCATTCCCGGACGTCGCCGAATTCGACCTCGTGGTCCCGAGCCCCGGTGTCCCGCGCGAGCGCTGGGCGAAGCGCGCGCGGCGGGCCTGGGGCGACATCGAGCTGGCCTACCGCGCGCTCGACGTCCCGATCGTCGCCATCACCGGCACCAACGGGAAATCGACGACGACGCTGCTGGTCGACGCCCTGCTGCGCGCGGCGGGCCTGCGCACGCGCGCCGCGGGGAATCTCGGGAACCCGGCGCTCGAGCTGGTCGGCGAAGCGCTCGACTTCGCCGTGCTCGAGGTCTCGTCGTTTCAGCTCGAGGCCGTCGAGAGCTTCCGCCCGCGCATCGCGGTGGTGCTCAACGTGACGCCCGACCACCTCGACCGGCACGGGAGCTTCGAGGGCTACCTCGCCGCGAAGGCGCGGCTGCTCGAGCAGCAGCAGCCTGCGGACACCGCCGTGCTCAACTTCGACGATCCCGCCGTGCGGGGACTCGCCGAGCGCACGCGCGCGCGCGTGCTGCCCTTCCGGATCCTCGGTCCGCTCGAGCACGGCGCGTTCTGGGAGGCCGGCTGCGTGGTGTTCGCCGAGCCGGGCGGTGCGCGCGAGCGCTTCTCGCTGTCGGCGCTGCGGCTGCCGGGCGTACACAACCGCGAGAACGCAGTCGCTGCGCTCGCGGCCGTGGTCGCCGCCGGCGCGCCGGCGCGCCGCGCGATCACCGCGTTCGCCAGCTTCGAGGGCCTGCCGCACCGCATGCAGACGGTCGCGCGCCTGGGCGGCGTCGAGTGGGTCAACGATTCGAAGGCGACCAACCCCGGCGCGGCGCTGCGCTCGCTGCGCTCCTACGAGACGCCGCTCGTCTGGATCGCCGGGGGCCGCGACAAGGGCCTCGACTTCCGCGAGCTCGCCGAAGCGGCACAGGGCCGCGTGCGCGCCGCCATCCTGATCGGCGAGGCGGCGGGAAAGCTCGAGACCGTGCTCGCCGGCCGCCTGCCGGTGCACGACGCCGGCACGCTCGAGCGAGCGGTCGCCCTCGCGGCGAAGCTCGCGCAGCCCGGCGACGTCGTCCTGCTCGCGCCCGCGTGCGCGAGCTTCGATCAATTCCGCGGCTTCGAGGAGCGCGGCGAGCGCTTCCGGGCTGCGGTCAACGCGCTCGCGAAGGAGACACGATGAGACGGCGCGGCTTCAATGGGGCCGTGCGCCGGCGCGGCCCGGGCCCGCGGCGCGCGGGCGGGCCCGGCGCTACCGAGCGACGCACCGCCACCAGCCATCACTTCCGGCCGGCGGCAGCGCCCGAGGCGCCAGTCGCGCGCGCCGGGCTCGACGCCAGCCTGATCACGCCGGCGATGATCCTGGTGTCGCTCGGCGTCGTGATGGTCTACAGCACGACCGCCCCGCTGGCGATCGGGCACGCGCTGCCGCCCTATTTCGTACGGCACCTGTTCGTGACGGCGGTGGCGTTCACGATCGCGGCGCTCGCGCTGCGCGTGCCTCTCAACGTCTGGCGCCGGATCGCCCTCCCTCTCTGGGGAGGCTCGGTGCTGCTGCTGCTCGTGACGCTGCTCGTGGGCGACTCCGCAAATGGCGCGCAGCGCTGGCTGCGCGTGCCGCACGTGGGGATGGCCTTCCAGCCGGTCGAGCTCGCGAAATGGGCGACGCTGCTGGTCGTCGCGAGCGCGCTCGCGCCGCTCTCGGAGCGCGCGATGGCGGGCTGGAAGCCGGTGCGCGCCGCGCTGGTCTTCACGGCCCCGGTGATCTTTCCGCTGCTGCTCCAGCCGGACTTCGGCAACGCCATGGTGCTGGTCGCGCTCGTGGGGCTGCTGCTGTTCTGCGCCGGCATTCCGATCCGGTTCCTGGTCGCGCCCGCGGCGCTCTCGATTGCCGGCGCGGCCCTCTACGTCACGCTGCGCCCCTATGCGCTGGCGCGCGTGCGCGGCTTCCTCGATCCCTGGCGCTACTCGCAGGGCGAGGGCTTCCAGCTCGTGCAGTCCTTCGTCGCCTTCGGCCGCGGCGAGCTGCTCGGCGTGGGGCTCGGCGACGGGCGCCAGAAGCTCTTCTATCTGCCCGAGGCGCACACCGACTTCATCCTCTCGGTGGTGGCGGAGGAGCTCGGACTCGCGGGCGTACTCGTCGTGCTCGGCGCCTTCGCCGCCTTCATCGTGGCCGGGACGCGGATCGCGCGCCGGGCGCGCGATCCGTTCGCGCTGCTCATCGCCTTCGGGATGACGGCGCTCGTGGCCCTGCCGGCGATCGTGAATGCGGCGGTGGTGATGGGGCTCGCGCCGACCAAGGGCTTCACCCTGCCCTTCCTGTCTTACGGCGGGAACTCGCTGCTCGTGTGCGCGCTCGCCGTGGGCATCCTGTTGCGCCTCGCTTCGTACGAAGCCGCGCCCGAGGCGCGCCGCATCGGCGCGGCCGCCGCGCGCGACTGGGCCGGCTGATGGCGGGCGACGAGCGGCTGCGGTGGGTGGTCGCGGGCGGCGGCACGGGCGGCCACGTGACGCCGGCGCTCGCGCTCGCCGAACGGATCGCAGCACGCGGCGACGAAGTGCTGCTGCTCGGCAGCGAGCGCGGTCTGGAGCGCCGCCTGGTTCCCGAAGCCGGCTTCGAGCTGCTGACGCTTCCCGCCCGCCAGGTGATGGGCAAGGGCCTCGCCACGCGCCTCGCGGCCGGTCCGGCGCTCGGCGCGGCCTGTGTCTCCGCGTGGCGCCTGCTCGGCCGCCGCAAGATCGATCTCGTGGTCTCGGTTGGCGGCTACGCCTCGGTTCCCGCCGTCGTCGCCGCCGCCGTGCGCCGGCTCCCGATCGCGGTGGTCGAGCCCAACGCGATCCCCGGCCGCGCGAATCGGCTCGCCGCGCGGCTCGCGGCGCGGATCTTCGTGCAGTTCGACGCGGCGGCCGAGGTGCTCGCGGCTGCGGGCGGCGGCGGGCGCGTGCGCACGGCCGGTATTCCGCTGCGCTCGGCGCTGATCCGCGCCTTCGCGGCGGCTCCCGCGCGCCGCGTCCCTACGCCGCCGTGGCGTTTGCTGGTTTTTGGCGGCAGCCAGGGAGCCAAGCAGATCAACGACGCGATGATCGAGGCGAGCCGCTCGTTCGCCGGCACGCCGCTCGAGATCTTCCACCAGACCGGCGAAGCCGATCGCGCACGCGTGGCGGAGGCCTATGCCGCGGCGGGACTGTCCGCCGAGGTGGTGGCCTTCGAGCCGGACATGCCCACCCGCTACCGCTGGGCCGACGTTGCCCTGTGTCGAGCGGGCGCGCTCACGGTCGCGGAGTTGTGCCTGGCAGCGCTACCTTCCGTGCTGGTCCCCTACCCCCACGCCGCGGACGACCACCAGCGGGCGAACGCACGGGCTCTGGCCCGCGCGGGCGCCGCGCGCGTGTGCGAGCCCGCGACGCTCTCGGGGACGCAGGTGGCCGGCGAGCTGCGTCAGCTGTTCGCCGCGCCGGGGGAACTCGTGAGCATGAGCGCCGCTGCCAGCAAGCTCGCACAGCCCGACGCGGCGGAACGCATCGTCGCCGAGTGCGCTGCGCTCGCGCAGGCGCGGCGCCGGGGGATGCCGGCATGAACCGGCGCATCAAGCACGTCCACTTCGTCGGCGCGGGCGGGATCGGCATGTGCGGCCTGGCGGAGCTGCTCCACAACCAGGGTTACCGCGTGACCGGCTCGGACCTGCGCGGCGGACCGACGGTCGAACGGCTGCGCTCGCTCGGGATCCCGGTGTCGATCGGCCACGCGCGCGATCACGTGGGCGAGGCGGACGTCGTCGTGTTCTCGTCCGCGGTGCGCGCGAACAACCCGGAGCTGCTCGAGGCCGAGAGCCGCAAGATCCCCGTGATCCGGCGCGCCGAGATGCTGGCCGAGGTGATGCGCCTCAAGGAAGGCATCGCGATCGCGGGAAGCCACGGCAAGACGACCACCACCTCGCTGATCGCGCACGTGCTCCAGCGCGCGGGTCTCGACCCGACCGCCGTGATCGGCGGTCGCATCCTCGAGTCCGGCGCGGCCCACACCGGGGCCAGACTCGGCGCGGGCCGCCTGCTGGTCGCCGAGGCGGACGAGAGCGACGGGAGCTTCCTGCGGCTCGCGCCGGTGATCGCCGTGGTCACGAACATCGACCCGGAGCACCTCGACCACTACGGAAGCTACGAGGCGCTGCAGGACGCCTTCACGGTCTTCGCGAACAGCATTCCGTTCTGGGGGCTCGCGGTGCTGTGCCTCGATCACCCCGGTGTGCAGGCGATCCTGCCGCGCATGACCCGACGCACGACCACCTACGGCTTCGCCTCGCAGGCCGATCTCTGCGCGACGAACGTGCGCAGCGAAAATGGCCTGACGCGCTTCGCCGTGCGCCACCGCGGCGCTCCGCTCGGCACGGTGAAGCTGCCCCTCGCGGGCCGGCACAACGTGCAGAACGCGCTCGCCACCCTGGCCGTAGCGCTCGAGCTCGAGGTGCCGTTCGCAGGCGCCGCGGCAGCGCTCGAGAGCTTCGGCGGCATCGAGCGGCGCTTCGAGAGCAAGGGTGAAGTCGCCGGCGTGCGCGTGATCGACGACTACGGCCATCACCCGGCCGAGATCCGCGCGACGCTCGCCGCCGCGCGGGAGGTGCATGCCGGGCGGATCGTGGTCGCCTTCCAGCCGCATCGCTACACGCGCACCCGCGATCTGTGGGACGACTTCGTGGGCGCCTTCAATGACGCCGACGTGCTCGTGCTGACGGAGATCTACGCCGCCGGCGAGGACAAGATTCCCGGCGTCGAGGCCGCGCCGCTAGCGGAGGCGGTGCGCGCCCACGGCCACCGCGACGTGCACTTCGCTCCCGACCTCGAGCGCGTGCTGGGCCGCCTGCTCGAGCTCGTGGTGCCCGGCGATCTCGTGGTGACGCTCGGCGCGGGCAGCATCTCGACGCTCGGGAGCCGCCTGCTCGCGGGCCTCGCGGAGCGCACATCATGATCCCGCGAGCTGCGCGCGACGAGCTCGAGGAGTCGCTCGGCGACCGCGTGCGCTTCGACGCGCCGCTCTCGCGGCATACGTCGCTGCGGGTGGGCGGACCGGCCGACGCGCTCGCGACGCCCGCCGACCGCGCGGATCTCGCGCGCCTGCTCGCGCATCTGCGCGCGCCATCGGCTGCCTCACCTCGTGCTCGGCGCCGGCTTCAACACGCTGGCTCTCGACGCCGGAGTCGAGGGCGTGGTGATCCACCTCGGCCGCCTGCGCCGGCTCGAAGAAAGGCCGGGCGGGACGCTGCGCGCCGAGGCGGGCGTGACCCACAACCAGCTCACGAGCTTCTGCATCCGGCACGGCTTCTCCGGCCTCGAGTTCGGCGCCGGCATCCCCGGGACGCTCGGCGGCTGGATCGCGATGAACGCCGGCATTCCGGCCCGCGAAGTCGAAGGACGTGGTGCGCGAGCTCGAGGTGATGGCGCCGACCGGCTGCACGACGCGCCATCTCGAGCGCGCGAAGCTGCGCTTCGTCTACCGCGGGCTGCGCGGCCTTGCGCCGGGCTCGCTGATCCTCTCCGCCCTGCTCGCGGTGAGCTTCTCGACGCCCGCGCGCGTGAAGGCGGAGGTCGATGGCCTGCTCGCCCGCCGCTCGCAGACGCAGCCGCTCGACGTGCCCTCCTGCGGGTCGGTCTTCAAGAACCCGCCCGGCGACTACGCGGGTCGCCTGATCGAGGCCGCCGGGCTCAAGGGTCACCGCGTCGGCGGCGCGCAGATCTCACCGCTGCACGCGAACTTCATCGCGAATCTGGGCGGCGCGACCGCGGCCGACGTGCTCGCGCTGATGCGCGAGGCGCAGACGCGCGTGTTCGCCCAGAGCGGGCGGCGGCTGATTCCCGAGGTGAAGGTGATCGGGAGGAAGACCTGATGCGACAGAGCTTGTGGGATCGGCGGCTCGGGGGGCGCGGCGAGCGGCGCACGCCGCTCACGCGCTTCGGAGGCGGCTCCGCGACGCGGACCGTGCACGCGCCGGCCCACGTCGAGCAGGCGCGCGGCGCCGAGACCGGCACGCGCCCGCGCCTGCCGGCCGTCGCGCTCGTGCTCGCCGGCTGCTTCGCGGCGGGGCTCGGCGGCGGCCGGCCGCTGGCCGAGGCCACCCGGGCGTGGCTTTCGGGCAACGCGCCGCGCGTCGAGGCGATCGGCGTGCGCGGCGCGCAGCAGCTCAGCGCCGACGAGATCTCGGCGGCGACCGGCGTGCCGCGGGGGATCGACCTGCGCGGCGTCCACGCCGACGCCGTGGCGGCGCAGCTGGCTCGGCATCCGTGGATCGCGAGCGCGCGCGCGGTCGAGCTGCCGACCGGTCGGCTGCTGGTCGAAGTCGAGCGAGCGCCACGCCGTGGCGACCGTCAGCGCGCGCGAGACCCAGCAAGCCTTCGCGGTCGACGCGAATGGCACCGCCTTCGCCAAGCTCGGCGACGACGCGCTCGGCGAGCTGCCGCGGCTGGTGCAGAGCGATCCGATCGTGCTCGGCGAGCAGAGCCCGACGCTCGCCCAGGCGGTGGAGCTCGCCGGGCAGATCGCCTCCGCTGGCCTCCCCCGGCCGCTGGAGATCGCGATCGCCGCGGCGGACGATGCGGACGGCTTCTCGTTGCGCCTCGCGGATTTCGCGCCGCGCATCGTGCTGGGCCGCGATGGGCTCGGCGAGCGCCTCGGCGCGCTCGCGCGCGTGCTCGAAGCCGCGCCGCCGGAAGCGGCCGCGGCCGCCACACTCGATCTTCGCTTCGCAGACCAGGTGGTGCTGCGAGGGACGCCGTCCTCGACCGAGGCGGCAGACGCGATGGGGAAGCACGCCGGTGCAGCCCCGTCAGGGCCCGCAGCGTCCGGAGGACGCGGCGGCTCGAAAACCCGGGGGGTGAAGTCGTGAGACGCAAGGAGGATCTGATCGTCGGCCTCGACATCGGAACCACGAAGATCTGCGTGATCGTGGCCGAGCGCACCGAGAACGGCGTCGACGTGGTCGGGATCGGCACCCATCCGTCGCGCGGCCTGCGCAAGGGCGTGGTGGTGGACATCGACGCCACCGTCGATTCCATCAAGCACGCCGTGGAAGAGGCGGAGTTGATGGCCGACTGCGAGATCACGCTCGGTCTATCGCCGGGATCGCCGGCGGCCACATCCGCGGCTTCAACTCGCATGGCATCGTGGCGGTGAAGGACCGCGAGGTGCGCGAGGGCGACGTGAAGCGGGTGATCGACGCGGCGAAGGCCGTCGCGATCCCGATGGACCGCGAGGTGATCCACGTGATCCCCCAGGAGTTCATCATCGACGATCAGGACGGGATCCGCGAGCCGCTCGGGCATGAGCGGCGTGCGCCTCGAGGCGAAGATCCACATCGTGACGGCGGCCGTGACGAGCGCGCAGAACATCGTGAAGTGCGCGAACAAGGCCGGGCTCAACGTGATCGACATCGTGCTCGAGCCGCTGGCCTCGGCCGAGGCCTGCCTCGCCGAGGACGAGCGCGAGCTCGGCGTGTGCCTGATCGACATGGGCGGCGGCACCACCGACCTGGCCGTCTTCGCGGACGGCTCGATCAAGCACACCTCCGTGCTCGGGCTCGGCGGCTACCACATCTCGAACGACATCGCGGTCGGCCTGCGCACGCCCTTCGAGGAGGCCGAGCGCATCAAGAAGAAGTTCGGGGTGGCGGCGGCGCGCTACCTGACGAGCGACGACGTGATCAGCGTGCCCGAGCGTGGGCGGGCGCCGGCCGCGCCAGGTCTCGCGCAAGATCCTGTGCGAGATCATCGAGCCGCGGGTGGACGAGATCCTCTCGCTCGCGCGCCAGGACGCTCGTCAAGGCGAGCCTCGAGGACCGGATTCCGTCCGGTGTCGTGCTGACCGGCGGCTGCTCGGCGCTCGAGGGGCTGCAGGAGCTGGCGGAGGAGATCTTCGAAGCTCCCGTCCGCCAGGGCATCCCGACCCGCATCGGGCGGGCTGCTCGACGTGGTGCGCAGCCCCATGTACGCGACCGGGGTCGGGCTCGCGCTGTTCGGCGCCGCGCAGAGCCGCGGCCCTTCGCACACCCGCTTCCGAATCCGCGACGAGTCCATCTTCGGGCGCGTCAAGCAGCGGATGCGCGATTGGTTCTACGGCGATTTCGAGTAGGAAAAAGCGACCGGTTGACACAAATTCCATGCCTTCATGTTACATTTCGCGCGATTTCGACAGCGCTCGGGGGGGTTGAACATGTCGAAGCGATCGAATCGGGATTCGGGCTCGGATCGAACCGGCCACGGCCAGGAGTTGCTCGGGTCGAACGCCGAGCAGGAGCGGGACCTGCTCGAGTTCGAGCGCTCGTCCCAGCTGCGGGCCTCCATCAAGGTCGTGGGGGTGGGCGGCGGCGGCGGCAACGCGCTCAACAACATGATCACGTCGGGGCTGCGCGGCGTGGAGTTCGTGGCGGCCAACACCGACGCGCAGGCGCTCCACCACAACCTGGCCGGCATCAAGCTCCAGCTCGGGACGGAGATCACGCGCGGCCTCGGCTGCGGCGCCGACCCCGAAAAGGGTCGCGGCTCCGCGCTCGAGGTTCGCGAGCGGCTGCTCGAGCTGTTCACGGGCACCGACATGGTGTTCGTGACCGCCGGCCTGGGCGGCGGCACGGGCACCGGCGCGGCGCCGATCATCGCGGAGATCGCGCGCGAATCGGGCGCGCTCACGGTGGGCGTCGTCACCAAGCCGTTCGTCTTCGAGGGCAAGGTGCGCGGCCGACACGCCGAGCGCGGGCTCGACGAGCTGCACCGCGTCGTCGACACCGTGATCACGATCCCGAACCAGCGGCTGCTCGCGCTCGCGGGCAAGAACACCGCCGTGCGTGACGCCTTCCGGCTCGCGGACGACGTGCTCTTCAACGCCGTGCGCGGCATCTCGGACCTGATCACCATCCACGGCCTCATCAATCTCGATTTCGCGGACGTGCGCACGATCATGAACGGGATGGGCGTGGCGCTGATGGGGACGGGCTCGGCCTCGGGCGACGAACGGGCCGTCGAAGCGGCGCGCGCCGCGATCTCGAGCCCGCTGCTGGAAGATCTCTCGATCGACGGCGCCCACGGCGTGCTGATCAACATCACGGGCGGCTCGGATCTGACGCTCTACGAGGTGAACGAGGCCTCGACGTTGATCCAGGAGGCGGCGCACGAGGATGCGAACATCATCTTCGGCGCGGTGATCGACGAGAGCATGCCCGATGGCGAGATGCGCGTGACCGTGATCGCGACCGGTCTCGACGACACCCGCATGCGCCGCGGGCGCGACCGCGACGGCGACGTCCAGGAGCGCGGCAACGTGACCCCGCTGCGCCGCGACGCCCCGCTCTTCGAGCGGCTGCCGGCGAGCGAGCGCGGCGAGCGCAGCCCGGCGCCCCGCCCGGAGCGCGTCGAACGGCAGGAGCGCGCGGAGCGGCCCGAGCGGGTGGATCGCCCGGAGCGCCAGGAGCGGTTCGAGCGCAGGGACCGCGCCGACCGCATGGCGCTCGAGCCGCTCGAGGTCGATCCGGTCGACGCGCGCGGCGAGCTGATCTCGCCCTTCGAAGAAGACGCGCTCGACGTGCCGACCTTCCTGCGCCGCGGCGGCCAGGCCGAGGAAGACGACGAGAACGAGCCGGCCTTCTTGAGGCGCTCGGCGGACTGACGGGTCCCGGCGCGCGCCGGGCGACGCGGCGGCCCGGGTAGCAGGGGGCGCTCAGGAGCCGGTGAGCCAGGCCACGAGGCGCACGCCACCCACCAGCAGCAACACGGCGCCCGCGAGCCGGCCGATTGCAGCGCCGTGGGGCGCCACCTTCTCGAGCAGCACGAACAACGTGAGGCCTGCCACCCAGAGCAGGTTCATGACGCCGCCGAAGAAGAGGAGTCCCATGAGAACGGAGCAGCAGCCGAGGCAGTAGAGCCCGTGGACCGCGCCCATGCGGAACGAGCCGAGGGCGCCGTCCCGCCAGTGGACGGCGAAGAAGTGCGCCGGCGCGCGGCAATGGTCGAGGCAGGCGTCCTTCCACGGGGTCCACTGGTAGATGCCCGCAGCAGCGAGGAGGAGGCCGCCGAACGCCGGGCTCGTCGACGCGAGCATGGGCGAGAGGAGCGCGGCCTGCTCGAGGCCCCATTGCGCCCCTGTGGCGGCAACACTGAAGAGAGTCCAGACCGCGACGTAGCCGGATACGAACACGAAGGTCGGCGCCACCGCGGAGCCCTGCTCGCGCGCGCGGCGCGCGACGGCCGCGAAGAGCAGCGACATCGGCGCCGCGCTCGGCACCATCATGCCGACCATCATCACCGCCCACATCGCGAACGTGAACGCGAAGTCGGCGCCGCTCCAGGGGTGCAGCGCGCAGGCCGCGCCGGCCGCCATCGCCGCCTTCATGTCGGCGTCCATCCGGAGCAGGTAGAGCCCAGGCGAGCAGCGTGACACCGGCGAGCCCCGCCAGGACGGCGAGGCGCTGGCGCGCAGCGAGGAGAGCGGCCTCATCCGCTCAGCGGATCACACCGTCCTGGTTCATGTGCAGCGGGTTGAAGTGGCTGTGGCTCCCGTCGAGCACGAGCGCGATGCCCCCCTGCGCGCGCGTACGCCCGGTCCCCACCTCGGCCACGGTGTACTCGAAGCCGTTCGGCAGCCGGATCTGGGCGCGATGCTCGGCCCCGCTGTGCGGATCGATGATCGGCGAGCCCTCCGACTCGATCACGCCGGGGACGCGGACCCGGGCGTCGGCGCGCCGGCACGTCGATCGAGAGCTCGATCGGCGCGTAGAGCGGGTCGAGCACTTCCGACATCGTGCTGCGGAAGACGAAGAAGTGCGTGGCGCCGGGCTTCGTGCTCTCGCCGTGCAGGATCTTCCGCAGCGCTTCCCGCTGCGGCGGGCTGCCGCGCTCGTCGATCACGACCTGCAAACGGCCGTTGCCCTCGGCGATCTCGCCCGGCCAGCGCACGAGGTACGCCCAGCGCAGGCCATCGAGGCGGGTGTCGTTGAAGTGGCCCTCGTCGATCTCGCCGGCGAACGACCGCCTCGCAGTGACCGTGGGTAGTGGGCGCGTTGAACTGACACGGACAGCCGAGATGCGCAGTTGCAGTTCGTGTACTCGAGGCCGCGGAGGGTCCAGCGGTCGGACATCGTAGGTCCCTTTCGAGGTGATGCGGTTAGCCTGCACGAGCCGGGAATGGCGCGCAACCGGGTGCGAACCGACGCTCCCCATGAATCTCACGTTGCCCCGAACAGCGGGCTCGGGCAGCATCTTCCGCCATGCCCGAACCCCTCATCCTGCTGGCCCGGGACGGCGACGTCGTCACGCTCACCTTCAACGATCCGAGCCACCTGAACGCCATGACCCGGGCGATGGGCGAGGCCTTCTCGGCGGCCGTCGCCGGTCTCGCGGGGGACGCAAGCCTGCGCGCCGTGGTGCTGACCGGCGCCGGCAAGGCCTTTTCCGCCGGGGGCGACCTCGCGATGATCGAATCCCACGCGGCCGCCGGCGCCGCGAACGGCCCGGTCGGGCGCAGCGCGATCCGCGACACCATGCGCTCCTTCTACAAGCTCTTCCTCAGCGTGCGCGAGCTCCCCTGCCCCAGCATCGCCGCCGTGAACGGCGCCGCGATCGGCGCCGGGCTGTGCGTGGCGCTCGCCTGCGACGTCCGCATCGCTTCGAGCGAGGCGAAGCTCGCCCTCAACTTCACGCAGCTGGGCCTGCACCCGGGAATGGCCGCGACCTGGACGCTTCCGCGCCTGGTCGGTCCCGCCCGCGCCGCCGAAATCCTCTTCTCGAGCCGCATCTTCACGGGCGCCGAGGCCGCGGCGATCGGCCTCGCGAACCGCGCCGTCGCGCCGGCCGAAGTGGTGCCGGCGGCGCGCGCGCTCGCGGCGGAGTTCGCGGCGGCGGCGCCGCTCGCGGTGCGCGGCGTGAAGCGCGCGCTGCACCGCAGTGGCGATGCGAGCCTCGAAGACCAACTCAGCTTCGAGGCGCAGGAGCAGGCGGCGTGCTTCGAATCCCGGGACGTGCACGAGGGGCTCGCAGCCGTTCGCGAGCGACGCGCGCCGAAGTTCGAAGGGCGCTAGCTCTGGTTTCTCACGACGTTGTTCACTCGGGGTTCCTCCGAGGACAATGGGGTTGTTCAACGACTCCAGAACCCTCAGAGGAGATCCCCCGAGTGAGACTGCATGCTAACGCGCGTCTGACGCCGGCCGCCCGGCGTCTTCTGGTCGATCGGGTTCGCAAGGAAAGCTGGGCGGTGAAGGCCGCGGCGGAAGCCACAGGCGTCAGCCGTCGCACCGGGCATAAGCGGCTGCAACGCTTCGAGGAAGCGGGCGAGAGCGGTTTCTCGGACCGCTCCTCGAGACCCCGGCGGGTGCCGCGTTGCACCGCGCCCCGGCTGATCGAACGGATCCGCGTGCTGCGGCGCCGACGCCAGACGGCGTTCGAGATCGCGGGCGAGCTCGGCATCCCGCGCTCGACGGTGTCGCGGGTGTTGCAGCGGATCGGGCTCGGTCGGCTGTGGCGGGTGGAAGAGGCCTTGGCGCCGCCGCAGCGCTACGAGCACGACCGGCCCGGCGGGATGTTCCACATCGACGCCAAGAAGCTCGGTCGCATCCAGGGCGTAGGCCACGCCATGCACGGCGATCGCACCCGTCGCAGCCGAGGCGTGGGCTGGGAGGTGACCTTCGTGTGCGTCGACGACCACACGCGCCTGGGCCTACGCCGAGATGCATCCCACCGAGAGCGCGATCCATGCGACCGCCTTCTTCCGTCGTGCCCTCGCGTACTTCGAGAACCTCGGCGTGCGCTGCGAGCGCCTGCTCAGCGACAACGCCAAGGCCTACAGCTCGATCGCCTTCGAGGCCTTGTGCGCAGAGCGCGGAATCCGGCACCGCACGACCCGGCCGTACACGCCGCGCACCGACGGCAAGGCGGAGCGCTTCATCCAGACCCTGCTGCGCCGCTGGGCTTATCGACGGCCCTACAAGACCTCCGCCCTACGCGCGAACGCCTTGCGGCCCTGGATCACCGAGTGCAATCACCGACGACCCCACCGCGCCCTCGGCATGCGACCGCCGATGGCCCGCCTCAGGGAAGCCCGTGAACAACGTGCTTAGAACCCACAGCTAGCCCCCGGGCGATTGCTTCCGCGCCTGCGGTGAACCCCGAGAGTTGACGGATCGCCCCGCCCCGAAGGTATGATGCCCGCCGATCTGGGCGATCCGTGAAGCCGGGCGGGTGTCGCGCCAGAGCGTAGTACGATGCTCCTTCCCTGCCAGCTGAACCTCGAACCTCGGTTGCCGACTGCGCGATGTCCAAGACCATTCTGTTTTTCGGTGACAGCAATACCCGCGGCTACGGTGTCGGACGCAGCGCGCGCTACGCCACGCTCGCGAACGCGGCGCTGAGCGACTCGGCCTGGCACTTCCAGGTCGGGCACGCCGAAAGCGACTTCCACGCGATTCCCGGGCGCATCGCCAACGCGGTCACCCGACATCGTCCGCAAATCATCGTCTGGCAGTGTCCGACAGGACCCGCCAGTTTTTTCGTCGACTATCCGGCTCGGATCGTCCGGCTGCGGGCCGCCTACCACCAGTTGCTGGGACGACTCGAGGAAAGGTACGTGAGCAGCGAGGTAGAGGACGGGCGCAGTCGCTACGACGCGGTCTACGAGGGCCGCTTCCTGAATCGCGTGCATCTCTGGAAGCCCTGGCATCTCCCTGGAGCGATGCGAGTGCGACGCTGGCTAGCGCGCCGTTACGGAACCATCGCCAAGACCACCGGTGATCGCTACGTGGAGTTGATGTGCAGGGTCCGCGACCAGGTACGCGCGAAATCCTCGGCGCCCATCCTGTTCCTGGGCCTCCTGCCCATGGACGACGACTACTATCCCGGCTTCGCGCAGCGAGCGCACGCTTGGGGAGCGAAGCTGACGAAAGTTCTCGACGCGCCCGCGGCCGGCTACCACTACCTCGACGTTCATCCACCACTGACACGCGACGGAATGCGGGGTCTGCTGTTGCGCGACGGTACTCACCTCTCCGTCGATGGTCACCGGCGACTGGCGGCGCTCGTCATCCCCAGGCTGCGCGAGCTGATGGCGGCTTGCGACACGCGCCGACCCGGGTGAGCCGGCCTCGCCGCGTCGCGCGCCAGAGTTCGAGGGCCGCTAGCCCTCGCGCGTCGGCAGCGAGCCGATGAAGTCCATCTTCCCGAGCTTCACTCCGTTGTGGCGCAGGATCGCGTAGGCCATCGTCACGTGAAAGAAGAAGTTCGGCACGGCCACCTGCACGAGGTAGTCGTGGCCGCGGAGCCAGCGTCCGCCGAGCCAGGGCGGAGCGACCTTCCGCTCGTCGGCACCCGCCAGATCCTTCTCCTGCACGGTCGCGAGAAAGCCCGTGCACTTCCGGATCCGCTCGCGCAGCTCGGCGAAGGTCTTCTCGGTGTCGGGATGGGAGGGCGCCGGCTTGCCGCCGAGGTAGGCGGCCGCGTACTTCGCCTGGTCGCACGCCGACTGCACCTGCTGGACGAACGAGAACTGATCCGGCGCGAGCCGCGCCTGGGCCAGCACGTCGACGTCGAAGGAGCGCTCCTTCGCGTGCTCGCCGGCCTTGTCCAGCCACTTCTCGAGGTTCTCGAGGGTCTTGGTGAACAGCTGGATCGTGTCGTGGGGGGTCATGGATCTCTCCTTGTTTGCGGGCGCTGGGAGCGGGCGGCGAGGCAGAGTCTGCCTCAGTCTCAGAGGCGGGCGTAGTGCGCCTCGGTACGATTTGACTTCGTGCAGCGCGGACAGGGGCGAGCGGCCCCAGCCGACGGTTCTCGTTCGACCGCCGCACGGCCTCCCCGTCCCATCACTCCGTGCACCGGAGCTTGCGCACCAAAGCCGCCGCCTTAGTATTCGATCGTTCTCAAATAGCAGGAGACGTCGCAATGAGACGAGGATTCGCGTGGCTCACCGGGGCAGCGCTGCTCGCCGCTGCCTGCGCATCGGTACCCGAGCCGAAGGGCGAGATCGCAAACGCCGACCTCGCGCTCCGCAAGGCGGAGGCAGTCAACGCCGCGGAGCTCGCGCCCCTGGATATGCGCCTGGCCCGGGAAAAGATTCAGCAGGCGAGGCTCGACGTGCAGAAAGAGAATTACGTGGAGGCGCGGCGCCTGGCCGAGGAGGCGGAGGTCGACGCGCTGGCCGCCGAGGCCAAGGCCCGCTCCGCGCGCGTGCAGACGTCCACGCAGGGTGTTCGCGAGCAGGTCGACAAGATGCGCGGAGCCACCGATCCCGCCACGGAGAACGTGAAGTGAGGAG
Source organism: uncultured delta proteobacterium (assembly GCA_963785985.1). Lineage (GTDB taxonomy): Bacteria > Myxococcota_A > UBA9160 > UBA9160 > SMWR01 > DATBRV01. The sequence goes on from CAWAXD010000014.1 coordinate 106,915, forward strand.
ACTCGTCATGCAGCGAGACGAACATTCGCGCGCCGCAGCGGGCATCGCAGCGCCGGCGATCGCTCTGATCGTGTTGGCGCTCGCGTGCGCGAGCACGCAGCCGCCCCAGGCGCTGGTCGACGCACAGGCTGCCTACCAGAAGGCGGAGGCCAATCCGGTCGTGAAGGAGAATGCCTCCGTCGAGCTCTACGAGGCCGGGCAGGCGCTCCAGCGCGCCGAGTCCGAGTGGAAGCGCGACGAAAACGTCCAGGAGACCGACCACCTCGCCTACCTGGCCAAGAGACGTATCGAGGTGGCGGAGCTGTGGGGGGCCGGCCGCAAGGCATACAAGGAGGGCCAGCAGCTCCAGCAACAGTCCACCCAGGAGGCGGCTGCGATCGTCGCGGCAAACAAGGCGGCGAAGGAACGGGAGCGCAAGCTCCGCGAGGAGCTGAAGGATCTCCAGGCCCGCGAGACCGCGCGCGGTCTCGAGCTGACCCTCGGCGACATCCTGTTCGACGTGGACCAGGCCACGCTGAAGCCCGGCGCGACGCAGGACCTCGCGCGACTGGTCGTGTTCCTGAAGGAGTACCCGGACCGCGCCGTGCTCGTCGAAGGCCACACCGACAACACTGGCTCGGACGCCCACAACCTCACCCTCTCCGAGCAGCGGGCCGAGTCGGTGCAAAGCTTCCTGATCAAGGAAGGCATCGACGCGCATCGCGTGCTGGCCCGCGGCTACGGCAAGTCCTACCCGATCGCCGGGAACGACACCGCTGCCGGCCGGCAGCGCAACCGCCGCGTCGAGATCGTGATCCTGCACGCCGGCGAGAGCCCCGAGGGCCGTCTGCGCCCCGCCGCGCCCTGACGACCGGGCTCGGCTCGAGCGGCCGCCGGATGGGAGGAGCCATGCGAAAGTCCGCGCTGATCGCAGCCTTCGGACTGCTGCTCTCCGCTTGCGTCACCGCGCAGGTGGAGACCTCCTGGAAGGATCCGGCGGCCGGGCCCCGCGACTTCGCGTTCAAGAAGGTGCTGGCCCTGGTGCGCGTGACCGACGGCGCGACGCGGCGCGCCGGCGAGGACGAGCTGGTCCGCGTCTTGCTGTCGGGCCCCCGAGGCAAGGCGGGCGAGCTCACGGCCGAGCCCTCCTACCGCCTGCTCGACGCCGCCGACCTCGCGAATCGCGAGAAGGCGCGCGCCCTGGTCGAGGCCCAGGGCTTCGACGGACTCGTGATGATGAGCTTCGTTTCGGCCCAGGAGAAGGTGACCGTGCAGCCGCCGACCTACGCCTACGGCGGGGTCTGGGGCTACTACGGGGGCCGGGCGGTCGTCTACGACCCTGGCTACGTCCGGAGCGACACGATTCTGCGTGTGGAGACCACGATCTACCGCGTCGCCGACGGAAAGCTGCTGTGGACCGGAATCAGCCGCGCGCAGAATCCGAGCGACGTGCCGGATCTGGTGCGGGACGTCGCGAAGAGCGTCGGCGACGAGCTGCGAAGCAAGGGCCTGATTCCCTGAACGCAGCGACCGCGCGGGGGTCAGGGCGTCCCGAGGCGTTCGATCTGCTGCGCGTAGATGCCCCAGGTTTCCATGTCCATCTGCCCGTGGTCCCAGCGGCCGATCACGCGGTAGCGCTGCCCCCCCGCGGACTCGCCGGTCCGCATGTCGAGCTTCCGGATCAGCGAGTCGGGAACCACGACCATGACCTCGCCGGAATCGTCCTTCAGCACGGCGACCATGCGGCTGCCCCCTCCGGTCGTGGTGTTGGCCACGCTCCCCTCGATGGCGACGATGTCGCCCAGTTCCGCCTTCGCGAGAACCGCGGCGATCGGCTGCACCATCCCGGCGTGCTCGCCCTTCCAGGCGAGGCCCGGGGCCAGGCAGGCGATCAAGAGGGCCAGCGATAGAGTGCGCGCGCGGACCATGGGGCTCTCCTCCGGTGACAACCATTCCCGATGTGTGGATCGGCGCGACGCCCCCCTCCCTGAAGCCCCTTGCCGACGCGCCGCGGAGCCGCCTCGCTGCCCCGGTCGCTGCTAGAGCTTCGTCTCGTAGTTGCGGTAGGTCTTGTAGATGCGGCCGCCGAACTTTTCGGTCGGTCCGCGCATCCGGTGGTTGGTCGCGAGGATCAGGGATGCCTCGGCCCCGACGTAGCTGGTCTTGAGGCCATGCTCCCAGATCTTCGCGTAGAGCAACGCGCCGAGCGGGAGGTGCTGGTATTCCTGCTTCACGCCGAGCATGAAGATCCGCACCCGGGTGATCGTGCGCTTGCGCCGCAGGTAGTGCCACCAGCCGAACGGGAGCACCGATCCGTTCATCTTCTTCACGACCTGGTTCAGGTCCGGCAGGTTGATCGAGAGGCCGACGGCCTTGCCGCCGATCTCGACGATGAAGCAGAGCTTCGGGTCGAGAATGCTCTTGAAGCCGTACGCGAGGTGCTCGAACTCCGCGCGCTCCATCTTGACGTGGCCCCAGTTGTGCTCCCACGCGTCGTCGTAGATCGAGTGGAGCAGCTCGATCTCGCGGTCGAAGTGCGCGAGGTCGAGGTTCCGGATCTTCACCTCCGGGTGGCGCGACAGGATGCGATTCATCACCCGGATCACGCGGGGGTCGATGTCCTGACGGTTGAACCAGTAGGCGTACCAATCCATGCGCGGCTCGAGACCCAGCGCGAGATAGTGACGCTCGTACCAGCGCCCGTTGTGCGGGTTCGCGATGAGCGGATCCGAATCGAAGCCGTCGACGAGCAGCCCGAACTCGTGATTGCTGTTGAAGTTGAAGGGGCCGAGCGCGCGGTCCATGCCCCGGCCGCGGAGCCAGGCCGCCGCCGCGTCGAACAGCGCCCTCGAGACGGCCTCGTCATCGATGAACTCGAAGAACCCGAAGAAGCCCGCCCCCGGCTCCTGGCGCTGGTAGTTGTGGTCGACGGTCGCCGCGATCGTTCCGACCGGCTCGCCACCCCGCGTCGCGAGGAAGCACTGCACGTCGGCGACCCGGAAGTAGGGATTCTTGCGCGGGTCGAGGAAGAGCTTGCGCTCGAAGAGCAGCGGCGGGACCCAGTGCGGATCGCCGCGGTAGATGGGCCACCAGGCCCGGACGAAGCGCTCGCTGTCGCGCGGGAGCGAGATCTTCTCGACCTCGACATCGCCTCCGCTTTCGCCCCTGTCTCCCGACATGCCCACCCGCCTCCTTCGCGCGCGCGAGGATAACGTCGGGGATGGATGCAGACGACCCGCCGGAAGAGTCGCGTCCGCCCGCGTATCCGGGCCGCGTGGCAGCTCCGGCGCTGCGCCGCTGCAGGCTCAAACGCCGGCGTGTCTGGGAAGGAACGTCGCGTCGAGGTGATGTCGGCTCGGATCCTTGGGGTCGATCCACACGTCGAGGGTTTCGCGCCGCACGTAGTCGCTGGGATCGTAGAAGACCCAATCGCTCTCGAAGCTGTGCACGAGACCCGTGACCGGGCTCTGCCACTGCGCCGTGAGCCGCCATGGATGCATGCCGTTGACGCGCATGCCCGTGTCGCGTCGCACACCGGTGTACTTCGCCTGGATCCGCGTGCCGAACTGCTGGAGCCAATCGCGCAGCCGGCGCTTGCGGACCTCCCAGACCACGAAAGCGGCGCCGATGGCGGCGAAGATCGAGCCCATGCCGCTGAGCAGGATCGCCGCGAACCAGCTCTCCATGAAGCCGTCGATGCGGGCCTGCTCCGGATGGTCGGGCGGATGGCGCACCGTCACGCTCTCCCCGAGCTCGTAGGCGGGTGGCGTCGACGACACGGCGCCCACCACGCGCTGCGAATGGCCATCGCGGTCGACGAATTCGACCACCGGCTTGCCGGAGTCGAAGTCGACCACGCTGCCCGGCGCAGCGAGCGCAACGGCGCGAAACGAGAGCGTCGAATGGACGGCGACGATCGCAGCCACCAGCAAGGCCAGGCCGACCCCGCCGAAGACGCCGCCGAAGATCCAGAATTGCTTGCCCATGACGTGAGTCCTCGCACACCGGGCGCTCGTTCACGCGTCCGGCCACCGGGCAGTGTGGGCTCGCGACGGCCGCACGGGCCAGCCCGCCTCCGAGCGCCAGGTCCCCTTATACACCCGCGCCGACACGCGCCGCAGCCATCCGCACCTTATTCATTGACGGCTACACCGCGAGCGGTGCAAGCTGCCGCCCTTGCGTCGCGAACGCCCTCGCCGCCTGTTCATCGTCCTCGCTGCTGCGGCAGTCAGCGGCTTCGTGGTCGCCCACTCCGCGCCGCCCTCGCAGGCTCAGACACCCGAGAGCTACGCCGGGGCTCCCGAGTGGTATGGGCGCTTTGCGGCCGTGAAGGAGATCTCGGGCACCTTCACGATCTCCTTCGATTTCTCTGCGACGTCCGATCCCGACGGCAACTACAAGATCTGGCAAGGCAACGAACGCTGGTCCATCAGCGGCACCCTTCGCGCGAAACAGACACCGGACAACCCCATCCGCTGGCTGGGCGACGGTGAGGCGTCGATGGAGGTGACTCTCGACACGCTCACCGGCGTGCGCACGGACGTCGTCTACCGCGATTCGATCCGGGGATCGGGCCGCGTACGCATGGCCCAGCCGGATTTCCCCGTGCAGCTCGGCATCACGACCACGGGCTATGTCATCCAATTCGGCATGCCGGAGCTGACGGGCCGCGAGCATTGGGCGCGCCTCGACACGGGAGAGACTCAGCTGGCGACGCCGCGGCTCGCGATCTTCGCGTCTGTGGAGAACGTGCCGCTGCCGGAGCGCGGTCAGCGCTTGCGCGGCCGGCAGGAGATCTCCCTCTCGGACAGAGGGCGGATCAGCATGACCCCGTTCGACTGGATCGCCTGGGTGAGGCTCTGGCCTCTCGACGAGGCCCGCGCCCCGAAAGCCGTGGTGACCTGGGACCTCGCGCCGGTGGTGCACGAGTACAAGCTCGAGGTCGAGATCCCGGGATACGCCGACTGGTATCCCCAAGCCGGGCTCGACGAGCGCGCGCCAGGCGCCGACCTCACGGCCCGCGCGCGCCTCGTCGAGAGCGGCGGCGCCACGGCGACTGCCGGGGTCGTGAAGACGTATCTCTTCGAGCTCGACGACGTGTCGCGCGAGCCCGGCGTGGCCATGAACTGGCCGCCGCCCGCCCGCGCAACGCGCGATCTCGACCTGCGCTTCGACCACGACCGCAACTTCGAGATCCCCAACTGGGTGTCGAGCGACGAGCGCAGCGTCGAGGTGCGCGGCGACATCGAGCAGCCCGAGGTGGTGCTCACCTCCTACGATTGGGGTGCGAACGGCTTTCTGCGCGTCAGCGCGGAGCTCCAGGATGGACGCACCGTCTACGGCGAGCTGAAGGAGGCGCCCGGCCAGCTGAGGATCCCGATTCCGAAGCGCCGCGACGGATCGCGGATCGCCGAGCGCTACCGGGCGCGGATCGGTGAGCGCAACGACGACGCCGACGACGAGGAGAAGCCGCGCCCCGAAGGCACGCGCGGCGACGGACTCTCGGTGTACCAGGAGTACCGCGGCTTCTACGAGAACGGCGAGCACGTCCGCGGCGATCTCGAGCGCAAAGATCTCTTCGTCTACCTGGGTCCGGGCTTCGGCGGCTTTGCCGAGCCGGGGATCCAGATGTTCACCCGCGGTACGGGCCTGGCCGTCCACGCGAAGCTCTCGGAGCAGGAACTCGGCGACGACGAGGTGATCAATCCGAATCAGAGCGCGGCGGTCACGCCCCGCCAACACGGACTCCGCGTCGTGCGCGAAGACATCGAGCCGGCCGGGCGCGCCAACCCGCGCAATCCCAACGCGACCGTGATGCGAAGCCCTGGCGAAGTGGATCACATCTCGATCGACACCGATCTCGCCCCGCGCACGCTCCGGCGCAATGGAAGCCTCCAGGTGAACGCAGACTTCACGCGCGTCGTGGCCCACGAGCTCGGACACGGCGTGGGGATGCGTCACCACGGAACCGGGGACGTGAAGCACGTGGTCTGGACGGCGGGAGCCAACGGGGGCCTGATCGAGAACGGCTCGCCCATCCAGCTCCGGCGCGAGAACGGAACGCCGGCCCGCTTCCCCTCGCTCGCGCCCGGCGGGTCCATGACGGTCTGGCTCGGAGCACACGGCGGGGAGCACAGCGGCGACCAGGGATGCTTCATGCGCTACGTCTCCTCGAACGCCTACCGCTCCGACGCCCAGGGCAACCTCCGCTACTGGGCGGACCCGCCCGAGCCCTTCGGAAGCGGCGTCTGCACCGCCAACACGGGCACCGGCGTGAACCAACCGGGTCGCACGACGCCCCAGCCACGCTACGGCAACGCCAGTGCGGGGGACTGCCAGCTCCAGCTCCGCGTGAGGGACGAATGACACTTGCTCGAGTCGGGTGCGCGCTCGTGCTCACATTCTCCCTGGCCTGCGGCGGTGGCGAGGACACGGCCGGGCCCGAGCGGAGGGGGGAGCCGCTCCCGCTCGCAGCCGTGCCCTCGCGCTGGGCCGACGAGGCCGACGCTCGGCCGAACGTGGGCGTGCGCGCCAATCAAGGTGGGGAGGAGCTGTTGCGCGGCACCCCGCTGGTGATCGAGGTGAGCGTCCTGCACCCGCGGGTCGGCGCGGAAGACGCGACTCCGCTCGTGATTGCTGCGCGGGAGGGCTCGTGGTCGAACGCGGTGCGCGTCGAGATCGCGGACGAGCGCGGAGCGCTCCAGAGCTGGCCTCTACGCCTGGCGAGCGAGATATCCGGGCCGCTCACGCTCGACGGCGGCAACGGCGGTCTCCTGCTCTTCACGCTCGCGCCGGAGCAGACGACCGGCCTTGCCGAGGGCAACTACCAGATCCGCGCGCGCCTGGTCACGAGCGAGGCCGCTGACACGGGCGCGTGGAAGGGCGAGGTAGCGGCGGTGCCAGTCGCGCTACGCGTCGCCGCGACGCCGCCGCAACCCACACCCGAACAGCAGCGGGCGGCGTCCCTCGCGCGCGCGGCGTACCAGCTCGCGCTCGGCAACGCCGCACGAGCAGAGGCCGAGATCGACGAGCTCCTGCAGCGCGATCCGACCGATCGCATCGGCCTGCTCTGGAAGGGCGATCTCCTCGAGAGCGCGGGCCATCAGGACGAAGCGCTCGCGGTCTACGAGAAGGCCCTCGAAGCCTTCTGGGCCGCGAATCCCGACGCCGAGGAACCCCCCGCCCAGCTCCTGGCTCGACGCGACACCCTGCTCCGTAGCCTCGTCCAGGACGAGTGATGCTGCGAGTCCTGTTCGTGAGATGATGACCGAAAGAAGGAGGAACCCATGAGGATCGTTTCCGCGCTCGCAAGCGCGTTCGTGGTCGCGCTCGGGGCGAGCGCGGCATTTGCCGAACCGACCGAAACCGAGATCCCCAACGTAACGGCCGAAGTGGCCGAGCTGCGCACGAGCGGCGGCGTCACGCGGCTCGCGGTCCGCTATACGAACGGCGGCGCAAAAAGTACGGAGGCCGACACCTTCTGGATCGGCAAGGTCGTGCTCGTCGACGTCAAGTCGAAGAAGAAGCACCTGCCGATCAAGGACGCGAACGGCCAGTTCGTCGGCGGGCCGATCGGGGACTCGATCGATGGCGGGCGCATCCGCGTCACGCTTCCAGCCGGCAAGTCGGGCGTGATGTGGACCTACTTCGAAGCGCTGCCCGCGGGCACCGTCGTCAGCGTCGAGGTCCCGCAGATGTTTCCATTCGAAGACGTCGTGGTGACCGACGGGGCCGGCACGTTGCTCTCGGCGAACGCGTCGAAGAGCACGCCCGGGGGCGCGCTGGCCACGCTGATCTCAGCCAAGCGCGCAGACCAGGCGCTGAAGGCGCGCCTCAAGCTGGCGGCGGAGCCGGGCGCGAAGGTGGAGCTGCGCAGCCCCTACTTCATGTACTACTACGTGTACCTCTTCGATCCGGTGAACAAGCGGAGATACCCGCTGCTCAAGGATTCCGAGGGCATCTTCCAGGGGACGCCGCTCGGGCAAAAGATGGACGGCGGCACCTTCATTCCGAACTGGAGCGAGACGATCCTGATGAGCCTCACGTTCCAGGCGCCGCCCGACGACGTGACGAGCGTGGACCTCGTGCTGCCGGACTTCCTTCCGATCGAGGGCGTGACGATCGCGGGCCTCGGCGGCGCCGCCGCGGGCGGCATCGCGGCCGCCGGCCAGACGCTCGGCCTCGAAGGCGCGCTCAAGGAGCTGAAGGCCGAGGTGACGCCAAAGGAGATCAAGATCGATCTCTCGGCCGACGTGCTGTTCGATTTCGACAAGGCCGAATTGAAGCCCACGGCCGAAGCGCAGCTGAACAACCTCCTCACGGTGGTGAACTCGCGGCCAAATGCGGCGGTGGCGATCGAGGGCCATACCGACGTGCGCGGCGATGCCGCCTACAACCAGGCGCTCTCGCAGCGACGCGCGGATTCGGTGCGCACGTGGCTCACCGCTCACGGCGTGACGGCGAGCCGCCTCAGCGCCACGGGCGCCGGCGAATCGCGGCCCGTGCGCAGCGGGGATAGCGAGGCAGATCATCAAGCGAACCGGCGCGTGGAGATCCGGATCCGGAGCTAACCGTCGCTTCGAGGGACGTCGTTCACCCGGGCGTCGGCGCGCCGGGCGATGTCGCCGCCGACTCGCCCCCTGCCCCCCGGCGCACTCCGCTGGCTTCCTGCGTGCGCGCGACGATACCCTCGCGCGCCGGACGCTGACGAACCGATGAGAGCATGCCCATGACCGAGAAGTCCGCCTTTCTTGCCGCGCTCCTCGCGGCCGGCGTCGGCTTCGCCGTGCTCTTCGCGCGGGCGCTGCGGCGAGCGCGCCCCGAACGGCCCGGGAAGCTCCTGCTCGGCATCGGCTTCGTCACGGATTTCCTCGACACGCTCGGAATCGGCTCGTTCGCGACGACGACGAGCGTCTATCGGCTCTCGAAGCAGGTCGACGACCGCCTGATTCCGGGCACGCTCAACGTCGGTCACGCGCTGCCGACGCTCGCGCAGGCATTCATCTACATCACCCTGATCGACGTCGACGTCGTCACGCTCGCGAGCCTGGTGGCCGCCTCCGCGCTGGGGGCCTGGCTCGGCGCGGGGGTGGTTTCGCGCTGGTCGCGGCGCGCCGTCCGGTTGGGGATGGGCATCGCGCTGTCCGTTGCCGCCGTGCTGATGACGTCGTCCGCGCTCTCGCTGCTCCCCAAAGGTGGGGAGGCGCTCGGCCTGTCGGGCGGAAGGCTGGCGGCGGGCATCGCGGGCAACTTCGCGCTCGGCGCGCTGATGACCGCCGGCATCGGCCTGTATGCGCCGTGTATGGTGCTCGTCAGCCTGCTCGGGATGGGACCCGCGACGGCATTCCCGGTGATGATGGGCTCGTGCGCGCTGCTGATGCCGGCCGCGAGCGTGCGCTTCGTTCGCGAAGGCGCCTACGACCCGCGCGCTGCGCTGGGGCTCACGCTCGCAGGGGTCCCCGGCGTGCTCGTGGCAGCCTACATCGTTCGCTCCCTGCCCCTGGGTGTGCTCCGCTGGCTCGTCGTCGGCGTCGTGGTCTACACCGCGGTGACGCTGCTCGCGGCAGCGCGTGCGCAGCGAAACGGCGCGGCCTGACGTCGATCTTCAGTATGGTCCCGCGCCGGGAGGTCGCTCGCGGACGTGGCCCAGCTCGAACGAGTGCGCGGCGTGCAGGCGCCGGACGGGGCCGAACAGGCGCTGGGCGTCGCGTCCGCACGCTTCGCGCCCCCGGCCTGGCTGATCTCGCTCGCCGCGTACGCGCTCGTCACGGCCTGGCTCTTTCGCGAGCTCCTGCCGAAGGCGATCTGGGCCATGTCGCATGGGCCGGATGCCCCGCTCTATCTCTGGAATGTCTGGTGGGCCCAGCGTGCGATCTGGGTCGAGCACACATCCCCCTATTTCACGCGCTGGATCTTCTTCCCGGACGGGATCGAGCTCTGGTTTCACTCCTTCCAGCTTTCGGCCCTCCTCCCCTTTCTTCCGATCGCCGCGGCAGGCGGTCCGCATGGGGTCGTGCTCGCCCACAACCTGACGGTCCTGACCTCATTCGTGCTGTCGGGTTTATTCGTCTATCTGCTGGCGTTCGATGAAACCAGGAGCCATCTGGGAGCCTGGGTCGCGGGCGCGATCTTCGCTTTCTCTGCCATCCGGCTCCATTCGAATTCCCAGACCGATCTGCTCAGCACCCAGTTTCTGGTTCTCTACGTCTTTCTCCTGCTGCGAACCCTGCGGCGGCAGCCTGCCCTCGCGACGGCTGCGGGGTTCTGCCTGGCTTTCCTCGCTTACGACTCCCTCACGCTGTTGGTCTTCGGCCTGTTGCTCACGGGGCCTCTCGTCCTGATGCAGCCCCGGAGACGCCAGCTCGCCTTCCGTATCGCGCTGGTGCTGGGGATCGGGACCGTCCTCATGGCTCCACTGCTCTGGAACACGCTCGTCGCTGGCGCGAGATGGAATCCACCGTCGCGCGCCCTCGTGGATGCCGGAGGCATCGATCCCCGGATGTTCGTGATGCCTCACCACTGGCCGTCACGTCTGGACGTGGTGCCCGCCCTGCTGTTCGGTGGCGATTGGACGGCGCTGGCCGGCGCGTCGCTGCCCGGCTTGTGGATGAAGCCACCCATCTTCCTGTATGGGGCGCTGGGTTACACCTTGCTGGCTCTGTCGCTCCTGTCCGCGCTGGTCGGACGCGAGCGCAGGCGCTGGTTCTGGCTCGCGCTCGGAATCGGGGCGCTCGTGCTGAGTCTCGGACCGTACCTGCGTCTGGGCGAACGAGTCCTCTACGCAGTGCCCTTGCCGTACCGCCTGCTTCGCGACCTCCCGGGCTTCGCGATGTCCGTGGCTCACTACCGCTACATCACGCCCGCGCTGCTCGGACTCTCGATCTTCGCCGCCTTCGGCGTCGCCGCCTGCTGCGAGCCGCGACCGGGAGAGGCGCGAACCGTGCGGCTGACGCGCCTGGCGGGCGGGCTGGCGGCGGCGCTGCTCGTTCTCGCTGAACAAACGTCGGTGTCGCCGTCGCTCGTGTCCATCGGGCCGGCTCCGTTCGCTCGCCGACTCGCAGAGGACGCCGGGGACTTCGCGGTCCTGCATTACCCACCGGGGCGCACGCTGCATCGGGTCGAGCTGCAGATGTTGCAGCAGATCTTCCACCGCAAGCGCCTGCTCGGCGGCTACCTCGCGCGGATCCCCAAGCTGAAGTGGCTTCCCGGCGATCCCATGAACGCGGTGCTCCCTGGAGCCCCGCCGGCAAGCAGCACGCGCGAGGCGCTGGATCTGCTTCAGAGCCTGTTCCGGGAGCCCCGCTACCGCATCAAGTACCTCGTCGTCTCGAGCGATGATTTTTCGGAGGCTCGGGATGCGCAGCCTCTCCTCGACGCGCTGGCAGCCCGTTATCCGCTGGTGACGCCGCACGCCGAAGAGGGAAGCTGGCTGTTCTACGTGGGCGCGGAGACCTTCGACAGCGAGGGACGCGCCCTCGCGGACGCGGCGACGCGACTCGCGGCAAATCCCTGCAGCGCCACGCGCGAACCCGAGGGCGCCGGATCCGCGAAGGACCTTCTCGACGCCTGGCAGGGCTACCAGGCAAGCGCGACGGAGGCGGAACGCGGGACGCCCCGCTTTCGCGAAACGGCAGCCGAGATTCGCAACGCGCAGGCGCAGGTCTCGGGCTGTGGCGGCTAGAGTCTGGCCACTGCCCGAGTCGGCACCCTGCGTCGCGAGCTGCGCATCCCGCGTGTTGCCGGATCGGGATAAGCTGCGGGGCGCGTGTCCGTGCGGCGGCGATCAGGGGGGGCGGATTTGAGAAGCGGCTGGGCGGCGGCGGGCGTGTGTCTGCTCGCCTTTGCGAGTGCGACCGGCTGTTCCACGAAGCGCTTGGCGGTGGGCGCCGTTGCGGACGCGTTGGGGGAATCGGGCGGCGGCGCGTTTTCGCGCGACGACGACCCGGAGTTGGTGCGCGATGCGCTCCCCTTCGGCTTGAAGCTCTACGAGACGCTGCTCGAGTCGACGCCGGAAAACCGCGGGCTGCTGATCGCGACCGCGAGCGGCTTCGCATCCTACGCGTACCTGCTGCAAGACGACGCGAGTCGCAACGAGGCGAACGACCGAGAGCGCGCGCGCGGTCAGCGCCAGCGCGCGAGCCGGCTCTATCTGCGCGGTCGCGACTACGCGCTGCGCGGACTCGAAGTCGCGCATCCGGGCTTTCGCGCGGCGCAGGCCGCGGATCTCGGCGCGGCGCTCGCGCGCGCCGATCGCGACGACGTGGATTTCCTCTACTGGACCGCCTCCGCGCAGGCCGGCGCGCTCTCCGCGAACAAGGGCGATGTCGAGCTGATCGCCGATCTGCCGCGCGCAGGCGCTTTCATGCAACGCGTGCTCGAGCTCGACGAGACCTACGGCGCCGGCGCCGCGCACGAGTTCTTCGTCAGCTACGAGGCGAGCCGCCCGGGCGGCAGCCTCCCGCGCGCCCGCGAGCAGTATGCGCGTGCCCAGGAGCTCGCTCGGGGCGAACGTGCGTCGCTGTTCGTCTCGCTCGCGGAGAACGTCAGCGTGCAGGAGCAGAACCTCGCCGAGTTCACGGCGCTGCTCGACCAGGCCCAGGCCGTCGACCTCGAGCGCGCGCCGCAAAGCCGCCTCGTCAACGTGATCTCCCAGCGTCGTGCGCAGTGGCTGCGCGAGCACGTCGCGGATTTATTTCTCGACGCCGAACCCGGCGGAGGCACGCCTTGACCTGGCGCACCCGGATCGCAACCGGGCTTCTCGTACTCGCGGGCTTCGCCGCGCTGCCCGCTTCCGCTCAGGTGATCAAGCTCGGCACGATCGCGCCCGAGGGCTCGCCGTGGCTCGACGCGATTCGCGACATGGCCGGCGAGTGGAAGGCCGCGACCGGCGGCAAGGTCGAGTTCCGGATCTATCCGGGCGGCGTCGTCGGCGACGACCCCGACATGGTGCGCAAGCTGCGCATCGGCCAGCTGCAGGCCGCGGCCCTCTCCAACACGGGCCTCTACGACATCGCGCACGAGATGCAGGCGCTGCAGATGCCGATGATGCTGACGTCGTACGCAGAGCTCGACTACGTGCGCGATCGGATGGCGCCGAAGCTCGAAGCGATCCTCGAAGCCAAGGGCTTCAAGGTGCTGAACTGGGGCGACGCGGGGTGGATCCACTTCTTCTCGCAGCAACCGGTGCTGCGTCCCGCCGACCTGAAGCCGATGCGGCTCTGGGTCTGGGCCGGCTATCCCGCCTACGTCGAAGCCTGGAAGGACGCCGGCTACCACCCCGTCGAGCTGGCGTCGACCGACATCCTCACCGGCTTGCAGGCGGGCATGATCGACGCGTTCCCCGCGCCCCCGCTGCTGGCGCTCGCGAACCAGTGGTTCGGGGTCGCGAAACAGATGTGCGACGTGAAGTGGGCGCCCGCGCTCGGCGCCACCGTGATCACGCTCAAAGCCTGGCAGGCGATCGATCCGGCGGTACGCGAGAAGCTGCTCGCTTCGTCGCGGGCGGCTGGCCTGCGCCTGCAGGCGCAGGTGCGAAAGCTCGATGACGAGGCGATCGCGGCCATGCAGAAGCGCGGCCTCGTGGTGAACCACGTCTCGCCCGAGGGAATCGCCGAATTCGAGCGCGTCGCGGTCGAGGCCGCCTACCCTAAGCTGATCGGGCACGTCGTGCCGGCGGACATCGTTGCCGAGGTGAAGAGGCTGCGCGACGAGTTCCGCGCGCGCACTCCGAGCCCTCCGCAACCGTGACGGCGATCAGGCAGCTCTCCGGCGCGCTCGCGCGGGTCGAGCGGATCGCCGCCGTGACGGCGCTGCTGCTCGCGGTGCTGTTGCCGGTCATCGAGCTCCTGCTGCGCGGACTCTTCGACAGCGGCATTCCCGGCTCGACCGGATACGTGCAGAACCTCGCGCTGTGGATCGCGTTCCTCGGCGCGATGGCCGCCTCGCGCGAAGGCGCGCATCTGGCGCTCGCAAGCGGCGGCATGCTGCCCTCCGAATGGCAAAGGCGCTCGCGGCTGCTCACGGGTGTGCTCTCCGCCGGGGTCGCCGGTGCGCTCGCGTGGGCGTCGTACGAGTTCGTGGGCGTGGAGCTCGAGTCGCCCGGGCTGATCGGGGGCTGGCTGCCGCAGTGGGTGGTGGAGTCGATCCTTCCGCTGGCGTTCGCGGTGATCGCGTGCCGGTTCCTGCTGCGTTGCGGCGCGCGCCACGAGCGCACGCTGGCGCTGCTCGCCCTGGTCGCGCTCGCCGCCTTGCTGTGGATCACGCCCGCGGAGTCCGCGTGGCTGCGCTGGGGCGGGATCGCGCTGCTGATCGCCGCGCTGCCGCTCGGCGCTCCGATCTTCGTCGTGCTCGGCGGCGTCGCGATCCTGCTCTTCTACGGCGAGGGTGTGCCGATCGCTTCGATTCCGGTCGAGACGTACCGCAGCGTCGTTTCCCCGTCGATTCCGACGCTCCCGCTCTTCACGCTGACGGGCTTCCTGCTCGCCGAGAGCGGCTCGAGCGATCGGCTGGTGCGGCTCTTCAACGCGCTCTTCGGCTGGCTGCCCGGCGGGCTCGCGATCGCTGCGACGCTGGTGTGCGCGTTCTTCACCAGCTTCACGGGCGCCTCGGGCGTCACGATCCTCGCGCTCGGCGGGCTGCTGATGCCGGTGCTGGTACGCAGCGGCTATCGCGAGGGATTCTCGCTCGGCCTGATCACGGCGACCGGCTCGATCGGGCTGCTGTTTCCGCCGAGCATGCCGGTGATCCTGTACGCGGTGGTCGCGCACGTGCCGATCCCGGACCTGTTTCGCGCCGCCGCGCTGCCGGGGCTGCTGCTGGTCGTCGCGGTGGTGGCGCTCGGGATGCGCGAGTCGATCGCCGCGCGGACCGCCCGGCCCGGCTTCCGCGCGCGCGAAGCCGCTGCCGCCGTCTGGGAGTGCAAGTGGGAGCTGCTGCTGCCGTTCATCGTGCTCGGCGGGATCTTCGGCGGCTTCTGCACGCTGGTGGAAGCGGCCGCACTGACCGCCGTCTACGCGCTCGTGGTCACGACGCTCGTGCACCGCGAGCTCGCCTGGCGGGGCGATCTGCCGCGCGTGCTCGGGCACTGCATGGTGATGATCGGCAGCGTGCTCGTGATCCTCGGCGTCGCGATGGGGCTCACCAACTACCTCGTCGACGCCGAGATCCCCATGCAAGCGGCCGCGTGGGTCGAAGCCACGCTGCATTCGCGCGCGCTGTTCCTGCTGGCGCTGAACGGCTTCCTGCTGATCGTCGGCTGCCTGATGGACATCTTCTCGGCGATCGTCGTCGTCGTGCCGCTGATCCTGCCGATCAGCAGGGTCTTCGGGATCGATCCGCTGCACCTGGGCGTGATCTTCCTCGCGAACCTCGAGCTCGGTTACCTGACCCCTCCCGTCGGGCTGAATCTATTCCTCTCGTCGTCGCGCTTCGGAAAGCCGCTGTGGACGGTGTGCGTGGAGACGTTCCCGTTCCTGCTCGCGCTGCTCGCGGTGGTGCTGCTCGTCACGTACGTGCCTGCCGTCACGCTCGGCGCCGGCGCGCGCTAGCCGCCGCCGCATCCCGGTTAGAATGCCGGCATGAGCGGAGCAGGCCGCAACGCCGCAACGCCCGGGCAGCCGGTCAAGCTCGCGGAAGGGCGAGAAGCCGAGATCTTCAGCTGGGGCGAGCGTCAGGTGCTGCGCCTCTACCGCGATCCGAACAGCCGCGAGCGGGCCGACCGCGAGATCCTGGCTCTGGCTGCCGTGCGCTCGGCCCTGCCCTGCGCGCCCGCTCACTTCGGACGCCTGGATTGGGACGGGCGACCCGGCATCCTGCTCGAGCGCCTCGACGGCCACGCGATCTTCGCCGAGATCCAGCGCCGCCCGTGGCGCACATGGGCGCTCGCAAAGCTGACGGGCCGGGTGCACGCAAGGCTCAACGCCGTGCGCGCGCCGGCCGAGCTGCCGGATCTGAGGCAAGAAATGGCGCGACGGATCGAGGCCGAGGCGAGTATTCCGGACGCGCTGCGCGCGAGCGCGCTGGCCGAGCTCGCCCGGCTACCCGACGGCGACGCGCTCTGCCACGGCGACTTTCATCCCGAGAACGTGCTGCTGTGTCCGGCCGGCCCGAGCGTGATCGACTGGCCGAATGCGACGCGCGGAGATGCGTGCGCCGATTTCGCCCGCACGTCGTTGATGATGCGTGTGGGAGCGCTGCCACCGGGCACTCCGGCGCTCATCCGCCGGGGAGTGGGGGTTGGCCGAGGCATGTTCTTGCGCCTGTATGTCGCGGGCTACGCGGAAACCAGACGCTATGACGACGCCACAACGCGCCGCTGGCAGTTCGTGCGCGCCGTCGACCGCTTTGCCGACGGGATCCCCGAAGAGCGGGAAGCGCTCCTGCGCGAAGCCGGACGCCTCCGCCCGGAAGCCCCAAACCGGTAGGCGGCGGGGGCGACCCTACCCCCCGGAAAGCCTCTGCTTCGCCGCCTGGCTGACGAGCTTCCCGTCCGCGCCCGCCCCGAGCTTCTCGAGCGCCGCCTTCATCACCCGGCCCATGTCCTTCGGCCCCGTCGCCCCGAGCTCGGCGATCACGGCGGCCACCGTCTGGTCGATGGCACCCGCGTCGGGAGCGGCCGGCAGGTAGGACTCGAGCAGGCTGCGCTCGGCCGACTCCTTCTCCGCCAGATCGGCGCGACCCGCGGCCCGGAATTGCTCGATCGAGTCGACTCTCTGCTTCACGAGCGTGCGGATCACACGCAGGATGGCCTCGTCCGTGAGCGATTCTCCGAGCTCGATTTCCTTGTTGCGCATTGCGCCGCGCACGCCGCGGATCGTCTCGAGGCGCAGCGTGTCGCGGCTCTTCATCGCCGCCTTCATGTCCGCTTCCAGTCGCTCGCGCAGGCTCATGCGACTCCTCCAAGCTCGAAATTTCGTGACGGAAGTCACGCCAACCAGGATTGTGTGTGCTAACACTCAAGTGTTGGGGGGATCGTTCGAAGAGTCAGGTGCCTCGTTCGCACCACCCAAGCACCAAAAGGGGGGACGGCTTCGTGAGCCGCGCGCTTCGCAACCAGAGTCTATGGCTGACGCTCACCTACGTGGGTCTGATCCTGCTCATGGCCCGCGCCTACGCCTGAGATCGCGCCGGCCCCCCCGGCGTCGGATCAGGTGAGCGCCTCGACGGGACCCAGGATTTCCGTCGCATTGAAGAAGTAACCGATTTCGACCCGTGCGGTCTCGGGTGCATCCGAGCCGTGGACGGCGTTGCGCTCGATGTCGGCGCCGAAATCGCCCCGGATCGTGCCGCGCGGCGCCTTCTTCGAGTCCGTCGGCCCCATCAGCTCACGGTTCTTGGCGACCGCGTCCGGTCCTTCGAGCACGCTCACCACGATCGGCCCCGAGATCATGAAGGCGACCAGCTCCTTGTAGAAGGGGCGCGCCTTGTGCACGGCATAGAAGCCGCGCGCCTGCTCCTCGCTGAGGCGCAGCTTCTTGAGCGCCAGGATGCGCAGGCCCGCCTTCTCGAAGCGGCTCAGGATCTCGCCGCTCGCGCCTTTCGCCACGGCATCCGGCTTCACGATCGAAAGAGTCCTCTGCACGTCGGCCACGCGCTCTTCTCCTCTGTCTCGTTGCTAGAAGGCTCCGCGGTTACTGGCGGGGGAGCCCCAGGATCCGCTCGGCTGCGATGTTGCGCTGGATCTCGCTGGTCCCGCCGGCGATCGTCATCGCGCGATCGTAGAGGAAGCGCATCGCCCAGCTGCGGCGCTCTTCGTCCCCGCCGCCGCCGCCATCGAGCAGCACGCCCCACGGCCCCTGCATCTCGACCGCCGTCTCGGAGAAGCGCTGCGTGAGCGCCGTCGCGATGCACTTCATGGCGGCCGAGGTGTGCGGATTGAAGCGATCGTGCAGCTGATCCGAGAGCACGCGCAGCCCGGAGGCGTTCATGATCTTGGTCTGGATGGCGAGCTGCGCGATGCGCTGGCGCCAGACCGGCTGGTCCGTGACGCCGGCCTTGCGCGCCGTCTCGATCAGCTTCGTGAGGCTCTGATCGAAGCGGATCGCGGTCGCGATCCCCGAGCGTTCGTTGATCAGCGCGCTCGAAACCACCTCGTAGCCCTGCCCTTCCCGGCCCAGCACGGAATCGGCGGGGACGCGCACGTCCTTCAGGAACACCTCGCTGAACTCGCTGTCGCCCGTGATCATCTTGGTCGGGCGGATCTCGATGCCCGGCGTCTTCAGCGGAATCAGGAAAAGCGTGAGGCCAGCCACCTTGTGGCCCTCGCTCGAGGTGCGGCAGAGCAGGAAGTACCAGTTCGAGACGTGGGCCAGGCTCGTCCAGATCTTCTGCCCGTTGATCACGTAGTGATCGCCGTCGCGCACGGCGCGGGTCTGGGTGTTGTACATGTCGCTGCCGGCGCCCGGCTCGGAGTAACCGGTCGCCCAGATGTCGTCGCCGCGCAGCAGCCGCGGAACGAAGCGGCGCTTCTGCTCTTCGGTCCCGAAGCGCAGGATCGCCGGACCCACCCACGAGATGCCCATCGAGCCGAGCGGACCCGGCGCGTTCGCGCGCGCCATCTCCTCGTTCAGGATCGCCTGCTCCATTGGGGAGAGGCCCGCGCCGCCGTGCTCCTTGGGCCAGGCGGCGCCGAGGAAGCCGGCCTGCTGCAGCCGCACCTGCCAGGCGCGCAGGTCTTCGGTGCTCGGATGCTTGTCGGCCGGGGGCTTGTTCGCCGTGATCCACTGGCGCACGCGCTCGCGGAAGGCCTGCTCCTCGGGGGTGTAGGAAAGGTCCATGGAAGCCTCCTGGCTGGGGCGAGCAGGATACCGCCGGCGCGTGGCGGGCGCCGCCCGCCATCCCGTGCCGGTCGGGCTCAGCCCACCGCGACGCGCAGCACGACCTTGCCGAAGTGCTCGCTCGCCTCGAGCAGGCGGTGCGCCTCGGCGGCCCGCTCGAGCGGAAGCACGCGATCCACGACCGGCCGCAGCGCACCAGCCTCGAGCTCAGACCCGAAGCGCGCGAGGAAGCCGGCCACGATTTCGGCCTTCTCGGCCGGCGAGCGCGTGCGCAGCGTCGAGCCGATCACGGACAGGCGCCGCGCGAGCAGCACCGCCAGATTCACTTCCACCTTCGCGCCGCCCATCAGTCCGATCAGCACCAGCCGGCCACCGGTGCGCAGCGCCGCGAGATTCTTCTCGAAATAGGCGGCGCCGATGGAATCGAGGACGACGTCCACCCCCTGGCCGCCGGTCGCGCGCTGCGCCTCGGCAACGAAATCGCCCGTGCGGTAGTTGATCGCCCCGTCCGCGCCGAGCGCGCGGCAGCGCTCGCACTTCGCGTCCGAGCCCGCGGTGACGAGGATCCGCGCCCCAGCCGTCTTCGCGAGCCGGATCGCGGCCGTGCCGATGCCGCTCCCGCCGCCGTGGACGAGCGCCCAGCCGCCGGGCGCGAGCCCGCCGAGCTGGAAGACGTTCGAGAAGACCGTGAGAAAGACCTCGGGAAACGCGGCGGCTTCTTCGAGCGAGAGCTTCGCCGGCACGCGCAGCGCCGAGCCGGCGTCGACCACCACTTCTTCGGCGTAGCCGCCGCCGGCGAGCAGCGCCATCGCGCGCTCGCCCACGCGCCAATCCTTGACGTCGGGCGCCACCTCGATCACCTCGCCGGCGCACTCGAGACCGAGGATCGGCGATGCGCCGGGCGGCGGCGGATAGAAGCCGCGGCGCTGCAGCAGATCGGCGCGGTTCACGGCGGTCGCCGCGACGCGGATCCGCAAAGCCCCGGGGACGAGCGGCGGCGCGGGAGCCTCGCCCAGCTCCAGCACCTCCGCGTCACCCGGCTTCGCGAAGAGGATCGCCCTCACGCGAGGGGCCGCGTCAGTTGAGCTCCGCGCGCGTGTAGCCGAGCAGCGTCCGCGCCGATGATCAGCCGCTGAATCTCGCCCGTGCCCTCGTAGATGTCGGTGATGCGCACGTCGCGGAACCACTTCTCGAGCAGGTGCTCGCGCGAGACGCCCATCGGGCCGAGGATCTCGATGCAGCCCTGCGTGATCTCGCGCACGGCGCCGCCGGCCTTGGCCTTGGCGATCGACGCTTCCATGTTGTTGGGCTTGCCGCTGTCGGCGAGCCAGGCGGCGCGCAGGATCGTCGAGCCTCGCGGCCTCGAGCAGCGCCTCGAGGCGCAGGAAGCGCTCGACGGCGGCCGGCTGCGCCGCGCAGGGCCGGGACCGTAGGTCGATCTCGACGCCCGCCTTCGCGCAGCTGCGTCGCGGGTGAAGTCGAGCGCCGCCTCGGCCATGCCGAGGCCGATCGCCGCCACCGCCGGCCGCGTCATGTTGAACGTCTTCATGACGCCCTTGAAGCCGCCCGAGCTCCCTTGCGGTGCACCGACTCGTCGCCGCCGAGCAGGTGGTCGCGCGGGATGCGGCAGTCCTGGAACACGTAGGCCGCGGTGTCGTCGGCGCGGATGCCGAGCTTCTTCTCCTTGTGCGCGACGATGAAGCCGGGCGTGCCCTTCTCGACCAGGAACGACTTGATGCCGCCGCGGCCGGCCGACTTGTCGATCGTCGCCCACACCACGACGCCGTCGGCGCGGCAGCCGGTGGTGACGAAGATCTTCTCGCCGTTGAGCACCCACTCGTCGCCGTCGAGCACGGCGGTGGTCTGCACGCGCGACGGATCGGAGCCGCAGCCCGGCTCGGTGATCGCCATCGCGAGCGTGAGGTCGCCCCACTTCGCCTTCTGCGCGGGCGTGCCCGCCGCTTGCAGCGCGGCGTTGCCGAGGCCGCGCTCTTGCCGCGGCGCATGCGCACCGAGTAGTCGCCCCAGGTCTGGCCCATGGTGATCAGCATGCGACATCACGCCCATGCCGCGTGTCCTGATCGGTGCGGCCGGCCGATCATGGGTCATGAAGCTGGGATGCTCCTTCGCCTCGGGCAGCTCGTCGGGCGGGAACTCGTGCTCGTTCTCGTCGTAGTAGCGCGCGTACTTGCGCGCGACTAGCGCCTCCTCGCGCACCGCGCAGCTGTTCGTCGAGGGAGACTTAGATCGATCCTTGTCCTCGGATCGAGCTCGAAGTCCCTGATCGATGCGCGCCCCGCCCCGTCCTCCGCCGTCATCGGTAGGCGGGTCGTGTTCATCGTGGTCTTGCGGCTCAGACGCTCGCAGGCCTTCGAGGACGCCGAGGGTGCGGGCGTTGCGGTACCACATCTCGACCGGGTGCTCGCGGATGAAGCCGTGGCCGCCGAGCACCTGGACGCCGTTGTCGGCGATCCACATGCGCCTTCTCGGCGGCGTAGGCTGCGCGCCTGGTGCGCCGCTGCGGGTCGCGTCGAGGCCGCGCTCGAGCTCGCTCGCGGCCTTCCACACCAGCCAGCGCATCGACTCGATCTCGATCTGCATCTCGGCGAGCCGGAAGGCGATCGACTGCTTGCTGCGCGATCGCCTCGCCGAAGGCGACGCGCTCCTTGGCGTAGGGGACGGCGTAGTCGAGCACGGCGCGCGAGAGGCCGTTGAGGATCGCGCGCGAGCGCCACGCGCGACTGGTTGAGCAGGCGGCGCACGTCGCAGCCGGCCTGCCCCGCCGAGGCGGTCGGCCGCCGGCACGCGCGACGCGCGTCGAGCTCGAGCGTCGCGGTCGGCAGCGCCGAGGCCGAGATTCTTCTCGGTCTCGCGAGATCGCTCAGGCCGCTCGCGTCGCGCGGCACGATGAAGGCGTCGAGCGCTCGCCGTGCTGCGCGCGACGACCAGGAAGTGGCTGGCGCGATCGCCGAGCGGCACGAAGCACTTGCGCGCCGCAGAGCACGAAGCCGTTGCCCGTTGCGGCTCGGCGCGCGTGCGCGGCAGCCAGGCGCGTCGAACGTCGGGCTGCGGCTCGACGACCGCCAGCGCCGCGGCCGCTGGTAGCGCTCGCCGCAGAAGGCGGCAGGTAGCGCTCGCGCTGCTGCGTCGCTCGCCCTGGTCGGCGACGGCGATAGGCGAAGAGCGACGGCGCCGCCGCCGCGATGGCGAGCGGCGGCGTCGCCGTAGGCGAGCTCCTCGAGCACGATGCGCGTTCGTGACCGGCGAGCGCGGCTCGCCGTCGCCGCCCGAACGCCTCCGGGAGCTGCGTCGCAGTCGAGGCCCAGCTCCCGGCCTGGCCGAGGAACGCATCGGGGATGCGCCGCCGCTTCGTCGCACTCGCGCGCGATGCGGCCGCAGCGCCGACTTCGCGAAGTCGTGCATCGCCGTCGCGCACGACCTCCTGTTCTTCGGTCATGGCGAACGAGATCACGTTGCGGCTCCTTTCCTGGCCGCGGTCGCGCCGCGGCGCGGAGCGCGCGCTGCGTCGTGGCGGCTGCGCGCCCGCTGCGCGGCCGGCGATGATCTGATGGAAGTAGAAGTCGAGCGCCTCGCGGCCGCCGTCCTTGCTCATCAGGCCGCCGCGGTAGCACGGCCGTGGCGTCGGCGATGCCGAGCGCGACGCCGCACCAGACGCGGGCCTCGGCGGTGTAGCGGACGTCGGCGCGCTCGGCGAAGCCCTCGCGCGACGTCGCAGGCGCCGTCGTGGATGTGCACCGTCCAGACGCCGCCGCCGAGCGCCGGTGAGGCGGATCTCGAAGGTGACGTCGACGCCGGCGCGCGCTCCTCGCGCAGCAGGAAGGGCAGCGACTCGAGGATCGAGCGCGCCGAGGTCGGCGCTGAAGCGGTTGGCGTCGACCTGCAGCTCGCTCGAGGCCGTCGCGCAGGTACCAGCGCGCCATCGCCGTGATCATCGGCTCGAGCGTGCGGCCGCGCTCGGTGAGGCACGTACGGCGCGCGGGCGCCCTCGCCGCGGCTGACGAAGCCGCGCCGCCGAGCGCGCGCAGCCGCTCGACAGCACGCGCGGCGCGATGCCGGTGCGGGCGCGCAGCTCCTGGAAGCCGAGCGGCGCCGCCGAGCAGGTGGCGGACCAGCACCAGCGTCCAGCGATCGCCGATGACGTCGAGGGCGCGGGCGACGGGGTCGAAGATGCCCCCGGGCCGCGGGATCGCGGCGGGGCTGCGGGACGCCAGGTTCGGTATGCGCGACGTCACGGGTGAAATATCTATCAGATCAATAGGGAGTATTCAAGGGATACCGAGAGGCCACCCCCAGGGAGAGCCCAGGGGCCCCGCCCGCCGCGAGTGATAGGCTAGGCGCGCCAGAGGCGGACAGAGGATCGCCGGCGGGCACTGATCGCCCGCGGGAGGAAAGTCCGGGCTCCACAGGGCAGGGAGGTCGCTAACGGCGACCCGGGGAAACCCGAGGGAAAGCGCAACAGAAACCACACCGCCGATGGCCGACGAAGCGCGGGGTGCGAGAGGCACCCCGCGTGGAGGCACAGGCAAGGTTGAAATCGTGGGGTAAGAGCCCACGCGCGACAGCCGGGAGACCGGCGGCGGAGCAAGCCCCTCCCGGAGCAAGCTCGAATAGGGTCACTGTCGAGGGCGGCCCGCCCGAAGCGTCGTCGACGCCAGTGACCGGGTAAGAGCGCTCGAGCGTCACAGCAATGTGACGCCTAGACGAATGATCCTCGCCGGCGCGCGGGCAACCGCGCGACGGAACAGGACCCGGCTTACCGTCCTCTCCGGCGGCGTTCGCGCCGCCGGACGCCGGGGGAAGAAGCGCAAGCCACGCCCCCGGTGCTCTGGCACCGACCTACGGATGGGGCGGCCGACGAGGCCGCCCCATCCACTTCCCTTCCACCGGGAATTCTGAATTCCGCGCCCTCGTGACTGCAGGCGTCGCTAAAACCAGAACGCAATGAGGCACAGCTGCCCGACGATTCCTGCGCTGATGAGGATCGAGAGAGTTACCAGGACATTCAGCGTACGATCACGAAGCTGGATGAAGCGAAGACTCCATACGAATCGAATCAACTCGAACGAATTCCCGCTCGAAACTCGGATCAGGTTTGGCCTTCCGAGACGCTCCCATTCTTCATGGTGATGAAGCTCCAATCGCTGGAAGACGATCTGCGCAACGACGGAGCCGACCAACGAAAGTACGATGACTAGCCCGATGGCGATGAACTCACTTGAAGAAACCGCCGACACCATGAGAGCTCACCATATCAAATCAGTCCACAACCATCTGCCCGGAACGCTCGACTGGCCGGTGGGGTCGATGCGGTTCACCGGATCGTTCATCACGTAGCTGTACCGGTTGAGGCTCTGCGGGTTGAAGGGCTCGGGCACGATCGGGTCCGGCTGGAGGAAGCGACCCATCTCGGGGTCGTACCAGCGCGCGCCGTAGTCGTAGAGGGCGGCGGGCTTCTCGAAGCGCTGGCCGGTGAAGCCGATCTCCGGCGCCACGCTCGAGCCTCCCGCGCTCTCGACGACGACACCGCCGAAGGGGCGGTAGATGACGTGGCGCACGAGCGGGGAGCCGGCGGCGTCGCTCGTCAGCACGACCGAGCTGCCGAGGTGGTCCCCGTGGAAGTAGGTGACGCTCGCCGGCGCCACCGCGATGGCCGTGCCCTTGCCCGGGCCGAAGAGCGGCACGGGAATCGAGACGACGGCGACGAAGACGACGCCGGTCGTCGCGCGCGAGGCCCGCGCGCCAGCGCGGTGGTGGCGTGACGACGATCCCGACTCCCACGAGCGCGAGCCGCGCCTCCGCGCGGCGGCGCCGGGCCTGGAGCAGCGCGATTCCGAGCAGCGCCGTGAGGCCGGGAGTGAAGAGCGAGGAGCCCGGCCGGATCGCCCGATCCGAGCAGCGCCCCGGGGTTCCCGAGCACCCACCGGCGCGTTCGGGTCGTAGGCGGTGTCGTGGACGGCGATCTCGCTGCCCGCGAGCGCAATGCGGATCTGCGCGCGGTTGGTGGTGGCGTTCCACTCGAAGTCGGGGGCGACGTGGTAGCGGACCTGACCGGTGGTCGAGTCGGTGACGCGGGCGAGGCGCCCGGTGGCGTCGTAGAAGAGCTCGGCTTGCAGGGCGCCGCCGTCGCGCACGCGCACGAGCTGGCCGAAGACGTCGTACTCGTAGCCGCGCGAGCCGAGCGCCGTGAGATTGCCGGCGCCATCGTAGGCGGGAGTGCCGAAGGTCGAGCTGGTCGGCGCGTGGGGGCGAGGGACGCCGGGGCCAGGAGTCGGGTAGCTGTAGGCCGCACCTCCGATACACAGGTAGGCGTTCCAGCCGTCGCGGCACAGCACGTTGCCGAGCGTGTCGTAGCGGTAGTAGGCCGTCTGCGAAGCGGCGTTGGCGCCGTAGGGCCCCGTCGTGGAGATCAGGCGGTCGCGGACGTCGTAGCCGAAGCTCCGGTTGCGGGCCGAGTTCAGGAGATCGGTGATGGACGTGATCCGGTCGCCGGAATCGTAGCCGTGAGCTCAGGTATTCGTGCCGGACTCCCGCGGCTGGCTTGACTTCGACTTCCTTGAGTCGTCCCGTCGCGGGATCGAAGCGGCGGAACGTGGAAGCAGCGCGCCCGTGCGCCACTTTGCGACGTACGACTGGAATCTCCGAAGCCGAAGCCTGCCAACCCGGAGGTTGACGACGCGGTCGTTCTGATCGAATTCGATCACGACGTGAACGGATGCCTTGCCCAGCCCGTCGCATCGTCTAGAGGCGTTGAGACCGTTAAGCGACCATCAGCGGGGTTCCGCGCGAACAGCCGGCTTCATTACGCAGGTGGCCAGATCTTGCTCTCGACGAGTGGGAACACACGTGTGATCGGGCGCTTCGCCATCCTCTGAGCCCTCGACCTCTCGCGCGCGGCATGCCACTGTGATTTGCGTCGACGATGAACCCGTGCATATCAGATCGTGGTCCTCGGTCTTCATTGAGGTTCGACGGTCGCACTTCACTCCACAAGACCCCGTACTTCCGGGTGTCACCACTAAAAAGATCGAACCCATCGTCCGTCAGGATGATCCGCTCCGGAACATCCATTCTTCTGCGCAAGACTTTGGCGATCCGCTCAAGCTGAGTCATCAACCCCTCACCTAAAGAAAAAATCGAATGCTGCGCCGCCGAAGGCCTCGCCTCCCGCGCCTCCGACTGCGGCTCCGCCGATTCCTCCGACAAGTGTACCTAGCCCCGGTGCTACGGCGGATCCGCCCAAAGCCCCCAGTGTCCCGCCGCCGATCGCGCCAGCTACGCCAAACCCGATCTGAACAGAAGTGCGAGCTCGGTCACTCGAAATTACGATCCGGCCGGCGTCGATCACGAGCGAGGTACCAACCACAGCCCTGCCGCCGACACGAAGAATCGATCCGCCAAGGCTTACCCGAGCATTCGGGACGTTCGCGCTTCCAATCGAGCCAGGCCGCGGATCAGTGCTGGGACGAAATTCTTGATGAGGTCTCTGAAGATCAAGGGCGTATCAGCTCGCGCCGCCTCCTTGATCACCGACCGGCCCGTACTATCGAGCGATCGAGCGCCTGGACCGCTCTATCCTGTGCGGCACGAACGTCTCCAGCTATTGCCGATTGAACACCAATGTACTTCGCAGTTCCCTGTCCCGCGGCGATACCACTCGGGGCAGAACGCGGGAAGCCCGGGTCGGCCTGCTGCCGGAGGCCCAGATATTGCGGGTCGGACCGCGCGAGACCGAGGTCGATCGTTCGGGACGTGTCCCAGAGCTGCGGGAACTCGCCGCCGCTCTCGCCGAAGTACCCGGCCCCGCTCAGGATGCTCGACTGACCGGTGGGATCCATCCGGTTCACCGGATCGTTCATCACGTAGCTGTACCGATTGAGGCTCTGCGGGTTGAAGGGCTCGGGCACGATCGGGTCCGGCTGGAGGAAGCGACCCATCTCGGGGTCGTACCAGCGGGCGCCGTAGTCGTAGAGGGCTGCGGGCTTCTCGAAGCGCTGCCCGGTGAAGCCGACCTCCGGCGCCACGCTCGAGCCTCCCGCGCTCTCGACGACGACACCGCCGAAGGGGCGGTAGATGACGTGGCGCACGAGCGGGGAGCCGGCGGCGTCGCTCGTCAGCACGACGGAGCTTCCGAGGTGGTCCCCGTGGTAGTAGGTGACGCTCGCGGGCGCCAGCGCGATGGCCGTGCCCTTGCCCGGGCCGAAGAGCGGCACAGGAATCGAGACGACGGCGACGAAGACGACGCCGGTCGTCACCGCGAGGCCCGCGCGCCAGCGCGGTGGCGGCGTGACGATGATCCCGACTCCCACGAGAGCGAGGCGCGTCTCCGCGCGCCGACGCCGGGCCTGGAGCAGCGCCATTCCAAGCAGCGCCGCGAATCCAGGAGCGAATAGAGGGAGGAGATCCGCGGGATCGCCCGAGCCGAGCAGCGACCCCGGGGCTCCCGAGCACCCGACCGGCGCGTTCGGGTCGTAGGCGGTGTCGTGGACGGCGATCTCGCTACCCGCGAGCGCAATGCGGATCTGCGCGCGGTTGGTGGTGGCGTTCCACTCGAAGTCGGGGGCGACGTGGTAGCGGACCTGGCCGGTGACGGAGTCGGTGACGCGGGCGAGGCGCCCGGTGGCGTCGTAGAAGAGCTCGGCTTGCAGGGCGCCGCCGTCGCGCACGCGCACGAGCTGGCCGAA
This sequence comes from uncultured delta proteobacterium, assembly GCA_963785985.1. Lineage (GTDB taxonomy): Bacteria > Myxococcota_A > UBA9160 > UBA9160 > SMWR01 > DATBRV01. The sequence goes on from CAWAXD010000014.1 coordinate 134,369, forward strand.
GACGTCGTACTCGTAGCCGCGCGAGCCGAGCGCCGTGAGATTGCCGGCGCCATCGTAGGCGGGAGTGCCGAAGGTCGAGCTGGTCGGCGCGTGGGGGCGAGGGACGCCGGGGCCAGGAGTCGGGTAGCTGTAGGCCGCACCTCCGATACACAGGTAGGCGTTCCAGCCGTCGCGGCACAGCACGTTGCCGAGCGTGTCGTAGCGGTAGTAGGAGGTCTGCGAAGCGGCGTTGGCGCCGAAGGGCCCCGTCGTGGAGATCAGGCGGTCGCGGGCGTCGTAGCCGAAGCTCCGGTTGCGGGCCGAGTTCAGGAGATCGCGTGATCGACGTGATCCGGTCGCCGGAATCGTAGCCGTAGCTCAGGTATTCGTAGCTGGCTCCCGCGGCTGGCTTGACTTCGACTTCCTTGAGTCGTCCCGTCGCGGGATCGAAGCGGCGGAACGTGGAAGCAAGCGCGCCCGTGCGCCACTTTGCGACCTGCCCGCGCGCGTCCCATTCGATCTGGTCCGCGTACGTCTCGCCCGTGCCCGTGGCGATGCCCGTGAGAAAGCCGCGCGTGTCGTGCTGCCAGAGCGCGACGATTCCGTTCGGGTAGGCCCGGCTCGTCACCTGATCGAGCGAATCGAAGGTCGTCTGGATCTCCTGTGAGGGGCCACCAAGAGTCGTGACGAAACGCTCGCGTGTCGGGCGACCCAGCAGGTCGTAGGCGAGTGGCAGGTACTTGATCGGCGAGCGCGATTCCTCGGCGAGCCGGCCGATCCCGTTCGGCGCCGTGTCATAGGCCCACACCGCTCGCTGTCCGCTCGATGGGACGCGCTCGCTCGGGCGATCGAGGACATCGTAGATCCAGGCGACGGCTCCGAGCGGCGTGCTCTCGAAGGTGAGATTCCCATTGCCGTCGTAGCCATAGAGGCTCTCGCCGGCGTCGGGATCGACGAGCCGCGTCTTGCGGCCGAGCGCGTCGTACTCGATGTGGGTCTCGTTGCCGCCGGCATCGGTCAGGAGCTCGAGCTGGCCGAGCGCATCGTAGGCGTAGTGGGTGATCGGCGAGCCGGGCAGGCCGACCTCCTCGACCGTGATGACGCGGCCGAAGGGGTCGAGCGTGCTGCGCGTCACGCTCGCGTTTGCGTCGGTGGCGGTCACGAGCCCGCGGTCGTAGGCGAGCGTGCGAACGCGACCCACGCCGGGGAGTGCCGTCTGCACGAGGCGGTCGAGAACGTCGTAGAAGTAGCTGGTCGTCTGGAGCGGATCGGAGCTGGTCGTGAAGCGCGGCGCCGTCTCGCTTGCCATGCGGCCCGCGGCATCGTACGCGGCCCTCGTCTCCACGAGCTGGCCCTGCGGACCCTGGCTCGAGGTCTTGAACCCGCGGCCGAGGCCATCGAGAAAGACGGTGCTCGTGCGCACGCCACCAGTCGCCGTGGCGAGATCGGTGCGGGTGATCTTGGCGGCTCCGGGTGTGTCGACGTAGGCAAAGCTCACGTCGGCGAGCCCATCCGGTGCGCGCACCCGAACCAGGCGCCCGAACGCGTCGTAACAGCGCAGCGTGCTCTTTCCCGCCGCCAGGGCGTTGGGATCCTTCACTTCGTGAACCAATCCGGCCGCTGGAGAGTGCGCGATGCTGCAGCCCGCCGGAGTCGCATAGGAGATCTCGGCGCGGTGGCCGAGCTCGTTCACAACCGCCACCGGAAAAGTGTGATAGAGCGCGTCGTACTCGATCGTCGAGAAACCGGAGATCTCGCCAGCGGTCACGCGCGGGCTCGTGACGCGCGAGAGATTCCCGAACGCGTCATAGACGAACCGCGTCGTCGGGTCCGCAAGGGCAGACTCCCCGAGCACGTCGACGCGCTGTGTGAGATCGCCGCGGGTGGGAGGCGCACCGCCGGCGAGATCGTCATCGTAGTAGAACCGCGATTCGCGCAAGACCGCCCCGCTCCCGGGGGCGGCGCCCGCGCGCACACGACGAACGGAGACGCGATCGACGAGGTACGGAACGGCCTGACTGGGATTTGCGGGCAGTGCGTAGTCGAGCTCCACCGTGCGCGTGTCGAGGGGCTCGATGTCGGCATTGCCGCTCGAGACCTCGCCGTACTCGGTGAAGGCGGTCAGGTTTCCCAGCGTGAGCGGCCCCCCGTCGTCGTACTCGAATGTCGCAAGCGAGCGACGCGGTATCGCCTGCCCGTCGTACTCGAGGCGCGCCGTACTCGCGAGCAGCGGCGCGTAGGGCGCAATGCCATCCGCATCAGCAAGATAGGTGTTCTCGGTGCGCGTGAAGAGGGTCCCCTGCCCGTTCCGGATTTCGACGGACTCGACGAGCCCTGCGCGCGCCACATCCTGGTGAAATAGCGTCGTCGTCTTCCGACCATCCGCCGCACGGGTCGCTGTCACGCGGCGAAAGCCGCGCAACTCGCGGTCGGACGCATCGAAGACGCCTCCCTCGTAGTCGAGCGTGGTGGTCTGGGTGGTGCCATTCGCGTCATTGATCGCGATCGAAGTCACGAGGGGAAGGATCTGCGGCAGATCGGGGACGCCGTCTCCGCCAGTGTTGTCGAAACGCGTGGAGGGCGTGTAGCCGAACGTCGTCTGGGCCCCCAACGGCGAGGTCACCCCGATCAGCAGGTCGGGGATCGCACCGCGGTTCAGATACACTTTTTTAGTGTTTCCCTCCCCGCGAACGACATCGACCATCCCGTCGCCATCGACGTCGAGGAACCGTGTTCCGCGGTCCTTGCCCGAGGAATTCACGATCGGGGCGGGCGAGATCCAGGCGCTCGCTTGGACCCAGACGGGGCCGCCGCTGGGATTCCCATCGTTGAGCCACGTCGTGAAGATCGCTCCATCCTTCGCCTTCACGGCATCGACCCGACCGTCGCCATTCACGTCTGCGAAACGGACGCCTTCGTCGGTCGCGAACCGCGAACCTTCCGCGATCGAATACAGGATCGCCTCTTCGGGAAGTCTCCACTCGGGGGCGTTGGTGTAGCCGTAGCGTCCATTGTTCAACCTCGACCAACGCCACACGGTGCCCTGGGAATAGGCCGTGAGCTGATCCGCCAGACCGTCCGAGTTCAGATCAATGGTCGTATTGCCGAGCTCCAGCTGGCTGTCCCACCAGAAGCGGTTCGGGGGATCGCTCCACGAGGCATACGCGCGATTGTGGAATACCTCCTCCGCGCATCCATTCCCACTCACGGTGAGCGAACACGCCTGGAAATATTGCGGTGAGTAGAACAGCGGCGCGTTGTTACAGGCAGGAATGCCAGAGTTCGGCGAAGGCGCGGGAATCGTCATCGGGGCTACAGCAACCGGCGCCTGCCAGAAGTGCAGATTGCCGGCGTTCATGTTGACGTAGTTCACGGCTGCAGCGCGGTAGCAGCTGATGACGCCGCCAGCCGTTATGTAGGTACTGACACTCCCGCGGACGATCATCTCGGGGAGACCATCGCCCGTGAGATCGGCGAACCGCGTATTACCCCCGATCGTCATGTAGTGATTGGCGCCTGCCTCGAGCCCCAGGTACGCGGTCGAGAACGCTCCGTCGGCAAGAGAGATGAAGGGATCGTAGAGGCCATACTCGACGGGGCTTTCGATCCAACCCGCGGGCGAGCTCTGGAACCACGGCCAATGGAAGAGCCTCGCGGGGCGCGAGCCGGTCTGATCGTAGAAGTCGCCGGTGACCGGATTGAGGATCAAGAGGCCGCCGGCCAGGTCGACGCGACCGTCCCCCGTGAGATCGATCGGCACCCTCCCCGTACCCCAGACGTCGCCGTCGATCTTTGCGGCGAAGAACGGGGCAAAGGCGAGGTTCTTGAGATTGTCGGCATACGTCGGAAGCACCCACCCGGTGCTCTTCGATCCCGAGAATTGGGTGCCCGTGTTGAGGTACACCCCGCTATCTGAGGAAATCGATGCGGTCTGCTGGGAGAGGTCCACCGTCGCAAAGGCTTTGATGAGGTCTACGAGGCCATCGCCATCGACGTCGCCCAGACGCACGCCATTGTCGCTCTGATCGCCTCCCACAATCGGAAGGTTCGAGGGCCAATTCCAGGGAACCTGCTGCCATCCCGTCGTGCCCGCCGCTACGTTCGAGTGGTAGCTGAAGGCAGTGATCTGCGGGGGCGAGGGACTCGAGGAGTCCGCGTCACTTCCATAGAGTGCAACTTCGCTCAGCAGACTCCGAAACGAATCCGGGCTCGAGGTGTATCTCAGGTCGTACCTACGAACGAGCGCGGGGCCGATCCGCACGTCGATGCGGTCGAGGCGGCGATTGAGCATCATGTCTGCGCCGTTGAGGAAGCTGCGTGACGCATCGGGCCGGGCCTCGAGTACAAACTGCACCACGCGATCTCGGCTCGGGTCATCATCGAGGCTCTCAAGCGAGCCCTCCTCCCGGCGCAGCGTGTATCGCAGTTCGGCCGGGTAGGCGCTCGCGCCATCGAGGCGGTCGTAGGTCACGGTAAAGACATTGCCGTGACGATCCTCCTGCTCCGAGAGCAGCCACTCGTGGTTCCTCAAGAACGGGTCTCGAATCCGCGCATTCCCGGTCAGCCCAAAGCGCAATCGCTCGCCGTCCTTGCGCTCGACGGTCCAGGTGTCGTCGGCCTCGTGGGTGATGCGCAGAAAGCTCTCGCGACGCGTGTGGTAGCGGCGCGGAAGGTCCGGGCTCGCGCTTTCCGGCACGAGCTCCTGTCCTCCGAGCATGAGAGCGCCCAGCCCAATCCCGTCCAGCGCAATCCCGTGCTTCAGCGAGTATGAGATGCTCGGCAAGCTCAGCGACCAGCGCGACCCCACCCACGAGTCGAGCGGCCCCGCGCTCGAGTAGCTGAGCGCGAGATCAGGGGTCATCCCCCCGGTTCCCGGCGGTAGCTCGATGGGAATGCGATGCGTGGCAGCGCCGCTGAAGAGATCCGCGGGAAGAGCCGCCGAGAGCGCGCCCGTGTCGGGCTGCACGCCGCGGTCGCCGGCGAGGGTCGAGCCGTCTGCCGCGAGAGACGCCCAGGCCGAGGTGGGAACCACGAGCTGAAGACACAGGAACGATACGAGCAGCGCGTCCAGCCCACGGCCGCGCACGGGTGTTCGTGACATCACGGCTCGCCCCTTTGCGGCGGAGCCGCGCGGCGTGGTTCGGAGCCCGCGTCTCCCACAGGTTCGGGAAGAACAGGCAGGCGCAGCAGGACGTCCCGCGCATTGCGTATCTCGGTGGGCGGCGGCCTGGCGATGATCCGACCCGCCTCGTCGGAAATGGGACCGGGCAACGGGAAGGGACTGCCTTGCGCGGTCTCGACGCGCTCGGGCACGGGGTCGGTGTCAGCTTCGGAAGCATTCGCCGATGCGAACGCAAGCAACGAAACGGCCAGCACCAGAGTCGTCTTCAGCATCGTTCCCCTCCGGCATCCACGAAAGCCATCGCGCCGTCCTGGCGGCGGGGCCTCAAGGCCCGCGCGGCGGAGCCGAGTCGGCCGTCGGCTTCGCGACCGCTTCGAGCACGGTGTCGACGCCGACACCGTTCGTTGTCCTGACCACCGTGAGCTCCTCGCCGTCGCGCAGCGTCTTCGCGATCGACGCGGCGGAGGGCATGCCCTCGATCCGGTCGCCGGAACGCAAGCCGCGCTGCGCCGCGACGCTGTCCGGACGCACGGACCACGCGTGGAAGCGACCCTGCTTGGGAATCAGCAAGGCGCCGCTATCGCGAAACGCCGCGACGTCGGCGCCGGCGAAGCGGATCGGTTCCTGGCTGACACGCCGCAGCCAGAGACGCTCGTTCGCGTAGTCCAGACGCAGCACGAACGGCGCGAGCAGGTCGTAGCCGATCACCGAGTTCTCGGGGAAGCCGATGTTGTACCAACCCTTGGGCGCCACCTCGAGCAGCACGTCGGTGAACTCGAAGGGGCCGATGCGAACACTCTTCGCGTCGCCCAGCTCGACTTCCATCGGCCCGAGCACGGTGCCGGCGCTCAACCCCGGGAGCGGAGCCGACGTGAGCGACGTGCGCTGGGCGAGCTTCCCGGAGATCACGGCCGGCGAGAAGCAGCCGGTGTCGAGCATCAGCAACGCCTTCACGCCATTGATCGAGACCTCGATTCCCGGGCGCTGCGAAACGAGCCGGATCGGCACGACGGCCTCGTCGCTCGCGGCGACCGAACCGGGCACGCTGAAGCGTTTGGGGTCGAGCAGCCGGACCCGGCGACCCGGAAAGTCGATCTCGACGACGTACTCGGAGAGGAACTTCCCGCCGAACACGCCGTATTCCCAGCCGGTCCTGGACCCGGTGTCGCTCGTCGAAGCATCGATGAAGAACTGGAGATCCCGACCGAGGCGCGTGGGCCGGCGGTAGGGATCCCGCTTGAGGGGACGGATCGAGACCCCGAGAGCGCGCGCCGCGAGCGGCGTCAACACCGCGTCGCTGGCGCCGGTGTCGAGCATCAGCCGCAATGGCTTCGCGCTTCCCTCCGGCGCGAGATCGACCACGATCCGATTGGGCTCCGGAGCATCCAGGAACGGCAGCACGGCGAGCACCGCGTCGGCCGGAACGTCGTCGGCGTTCGCGCGCACGCCTGCGAAAACGAGGAGGAGCACGGCGAACCCGGCTCCGAGTCGGCTGTGGGATCGCACGGCGCGCACGGGAATCCTCCCTGTTCACTCCGGTCCACTCCGCTTTTAACTCGCGCTGGTCCACCGCTCGATCAAGATTCGATCAAATCGCCACCGCGCGGGCGCCCGGCGTATACTTCGGCGCCCTTACTGAATCCGGAGGCACGCGATGCGCGTCGATACCACGATCCCCCTGAACGACTGGCGCGCCGTTGGCCCCGCGGCGAAGGCGGCGGAGGCCGCGGGCTTCGACGGCCTGATGTCGGCGGAGATCGCGAACGATCCGTTCCTGCCGCTCGCGTTCGCGGCGGTCGCGACGCAGCGCATCGAGCTCTCGACGGGAATCTGCGTCGCATTCCCGCGCAGCCCGATGGTGGTGGCCGAGACTTCCTGGGATCTGCACGCGCAATCGGGCGGGCGCTTCCGGCTCGGGCTCGGCTCGCAGGTGAAGGGCCACAACGAGCGGCGCTTCAGCGTGCCCTGGAGCGCGCCCGTCCCACGCCTGCGCGAATACGTCGAGTCTTTGCGCGCGATCTGGCGCTGCTGGGAGAAGAAGGAGCCGCTGCGCTACGAGGGCGAGCACTACCGCTTCACGCTGATGACACCCGAGTTCTCGCCGCCGCCCTCCGGGCTGCCGGCGATTCCGGTGTCGATCGCCGCGGTGGGGCCCGACATGCTCAAGATGGCCGGGCGCGTGTGCGACGGCGTGCGGCTGCACGGCTTCGCCACGCGCAAATACCTCGAAGAGGTGGCGCTACCGCAGATCGCAGCGGGCCTCGCGCAGGGCGGCCGCCCGCGCGCGAACTTCGAGGTCTGGGGCGGCGGCTTCGTGCTGACCGGCGCGGACGACGCGGCAGTCGCGAAGCAGCTCGAGTTCGGCCGCTACCGGGTCGCCTTCTACGGCTCGACGCGCAGCTATCACGGCGTACTGGCCGTCCACGGCTGGGAGGACCTCGGCAACGAGCTGCACGCGATGTCGAAGCGCGGGCAGTGGAACGAGATGGCCAAGCGCGTACCCGACGAGGTCGTGCGCACCTTCGCGGCGGTCGGCCGCTACGACGAGATCGCGGGCCTGATCGCCGAGCGCTTCGGCGGCGTCACCGACACCGTGACGATCGGCGTCGACGGCAAGCTCGATCCCGGGCTGATGCGCGAGATCGTGCAGGACGTGAAGCGCATCCCCTGCGCCTTCGAGGCCTACGCCGGCGACTGGTGAGCCGCGCCCGGGCCGGGCGCCGCGTCGACTTCGCGGCGCAGGCAGATCACGGCCGCGCGGCGCGCGGGGTCGTAGTCGCGCCACTTCTCCGCCGGGATCTGGTCGGGCTCGACGCGTCGGAAGCCGCTGCGTTCGAAGAATCCCGCCACGCGTTCCGAGATGGTGCAGGCGAACACGTAATCGCACCCGAGCGCCCGCGCGCGCTCGAGGGCATGCATCACCAGGTGATAGCCCATGCCCTCGCCGAGGAACCGCGTGAGCGTGTAGAGCGAAGCGAGCTCGGCGGCGCGCGCCTGCGGGATCACGAGCAGCGCGCCGATCCCCGCGAGGTGGCGTCCCTCGACGAAGGCGCCGAAGCCGCTCGTCAGCACGCGCTCGATCTCGTGGGGCGGCCGCGGGGCGAGATAGCCCTCCGCCACGCCGCGCGAGATCAGATCGTCTGCGGCGTCGTAATCGTCGAGGCCCAGGCGACGCACGACGACGTAACGCTCGCGTGTGAAGAGCGTGCCGGAGCCGCCGTAGGTGAAGAGCTCGTCGGCCAGGCCCTCGAGCGTGCAGACGTTGACCGCGGCGATGCCCGCGTCGAGCGCCTCCTCGATCTCGCGCAAGAGCGCCAGGCGGCGCGCGTTCGTTCCGGCCTCGCCGCTCGCGAGCAGCGCCTCGAGCTCCGCGCGATCGACGAAGGACTCGCGGTTGCCGTCGGCGAGCAGCAGGCCCCCCTCGCGGTCGATCCACACCAGCTTGCTGACACCGAGACGCAGGACGATGTCGCGGCAGGCCGGGGCGAAAGCCTGCGAGCCGGCGACGGCGACCCCCACGCGCGGCACCTCGGCGAACGCGCGCCAGACCGCGGCCTCGAGCCGCGGCAGCGCGCCCGAGAGCACGCGCAGGCCGAGAGCCGTTTCGAGCGTGCTGCGTTGCGTCGAGATCACGACGACCCGCGTGCCGTTGGCCTCGAGCTCCTTCAGCACGGCCTCGAGCGGCGCCGGAGCCCCGAGATCCGCCGCAGGCACCGCGATGGCGAGCGTGCGTCCGCGAAACTCGCTCAGGTAGAAGCTCTTCTCGGAGAAGGAGCTGGCGGCGCGGCCCTCGCCTTCGAACATCGACCCCATGGTCGGCACAGTTTGGCCGAAGTTGCCTTCCGCCGCGCGCTCCCCCCACCCACCTAGATGGGATTCCCGCGGGGAAGCTGAGGATCCGAGCTGTGGGTGACGGCGGTCGCCGAGTGCCGGCTCGCCGTCTCCGATGCACCCGATGAGTCCGCGCGGATGGGGCGGCGCTGCATAAGGTAGAGGGTGCGAATGATGATGGGCTCACTGAACGCCTGGGCGGACCTCGCGACGCTTGGGCTCGCCACCGATTCGGCCGATAGAGGATCAGAATTTGGGGTGATTACAACACGATCAAGAAGCGGGCAGCACGAGCAGCCGCTTCGCGGTCCCGCCTGCGAGCGGGCAGCGAGGAATTCTGGAAAAAGAGCTGGCTATTTCGCCTTCGAGACCCCACTATTCTGGGTCGTTTGGTTGCCCCCCGAAGAGACCGAGGCCAGCCAGCGTCCCATCGTCCATGTGGATACCTCCAGCGGATCGCTGGACGGTGGCGGGCTGGATCCTAGTGAGTGCCCTGCACCTGCGAGGGCCGATTTTGGGGGAGCACTGAGTACCGCGCGCCCAGCGTTGAAACAAGATGGACCCAGGCGGTATCCGATTGTTCGATTCGGAGTCGCACCGGGAGATCGAGGACAATTTCGTGAAGCTTGAAGAGACCACTCGTATCGCAAACGGCGGCGGCGCCGCTCGGACCGCCAATGGCGCAGCTCGCGCCGTGGCGGCCGATGAGCTCGATCCGGGGCGCGAACGGCGCCCGCTCGAGTCCTATTTCCAGGAGATCGGCGGCACGCGCACGCTGCGCCGCGAGGAAGAAGTCATCCTCGCGAAGGATCTGGAGTCGGCGACCGCGGACCTGCGCGACGCCCTCTACTCCATTCCTTGCTCGGCGCAGCACGTGATCGACCGCTGGGACGCGCTGCGCGCGCTGTCGCACACGGGCGCGAAGCTCTCGGAATCCGTTGGCGCCGAAGAGACGGGCGAGATCGCCGCGCGTGTCGCGCGCGCGGTCAAGCGCCTGCGCGTGCTCCGGCAACAGCGTGAGAAGGCGACGGGCAGCGAGCTCGAGCGCGTCGACGCGAAGATCATCCGCGAGCTGAAGGCCGCGCACCTCTCGCTCGGCCTGCTGGCGGAGCTGCGCCAGAAGGTGCTGCGCATCGCTTCGGAGATGATCCGGGCCCGCAAGGGCACGAAGCGCCTGCGCGAGCTCGAGGCGGAGTCGAATCTGCCGCGCGCGCGCCTGCTCGAGCTGTCGGCTCGGGTCGAGGAGGCTCACGAGCGGCTCACGCTCCAGAAGAACCGCTTCATCGAGCACAACCTGAAGCTCGTCGTGGCGATCGCGAAGGACTACCGGAACCTCGGCCTGTCCTTCCCCGACCTGATCCAGGAAGGCAACCTGGGGCTGATCCGCGCGGTCGAGAAGTTCGACCACCGGCGCGGCTTCAAGTTCTCTACCTACGCCGTGTGGTGGATCCGCCAGGCCCTGGTGCGCGCGATCCAGAACCACTCGCGCACGATCCGGCTGCCGTCTCACGTGCACGACCGGCTGCAGCGCAGCCAGCGCGTGCGCGCGGAGCTCACGGGCAAGCTGGGGCGCGAGCCGACGGCCGCGGAGCTGGCGCCGGAGCTCGGCACCGATACCGGCTCGCTCGAAGTGCTCGACCTGCTCTCGCGCGAGGCCATCTCGCTCGAGTCGTCGGTCGCGGGCACCGAGAAGCGGCTCGAGGATTTCGTCTCGGATTCGACGGCGTCGGCACCGGACAATGGCCTCGACAGCGAGCGCATGCGCTCGGGTGTCGGGCATCTGATCTGCGTGCTGACGGCGCGCGAGCAGCTCATCCTGCGCCTGCGCTACGGCCTGGGCGGCGAGGAGGAGCACACGCTCGAGCAGATCGGGCAGTCGCTCGGCCTGTCCCGCGAGCGGGTGCGCCAGCTCGAGGCGCGTGCGCTGAAGAAGCTGCGCGAGACGATCCCGGCGCAGAGCCTGCACCCGATCCTGGAGCCGTAGGATCCACGCTCAGGCCCCCGCGACGGCGGCGGGGGTGGTCCCCTCGCGGCGAGGCTCGCGCACGCGGCCACCGATGCGCGCACGCGCGCTCTCGATCAGGACGTAGGTCGCAGGCACGATCAAGAACGTGAGCACGGTCGAGAAGAACATGCCGCCGAGCACGGCGATGCCGAGCGGCGCGCGCGAATCGCCGCCGGCGCCGCGTCCGAGCGCGATCGGCAGGATGCCCACCATGGTCGCGAGCGCCGTCATCAGGATCGGCCGGAAGCGCGTCTTCGAGGCTTGCGCGACCGCTTCGACGAGTGGCAGTCCGCGCCCGCGCAGCTGGTTGGCGAACTCGACGATCAGGATCGAGTTCTTCGTGACCAGGCCCACCAGCATCACGAGCCCGATCTTGCTGAACAGGTTGAGCGTCGTGTGCGTCGCGAGCAGGGCGACGAGCGCTCCCGTGAAGGAGAGCGCCACCGCCACCAGGATCGTCACGGGATGCACGAAGCTCTCGAACTGCGCTGCGAGCACCAGGAAGACGACGACGATCGCGAGCCCATAGGCGAACAAGAGCGCGTTGCTCGAGGCGAGGAACTTGTCCGCTTCTCCCACGAAGCGGATCCCCACGCCCTCGGGCAGCACTTCGCTGGCGATCTGCTTGGCGATTTCGAGCCCCTCTCCCTGCGTCCGCGTCGCGAGATCGGCCGAGATCATGGCGGAGCGCTGCCGATCGTAATGCGGAATCTCGCGCGGGGCGATCGTCTCCCGCGTGTCGATCACCGACGCGAGCGGAATCAGCTCCTGCTTGTTGCCGCGCACGTAGAGCTCGAGCAGATCGCGCGGATCGTTGCGCTCCGTCTGCTCGAGCTGCGCCATCACCTTGTAGGTCTCTCCCCCGAGCTTGAACGTCGAGAGGTCGAGACCACCGAGCAGGATCTGCAAGGCGCTCGCGATCGAGCGCACGGAGACGCCGAGATCGCTGGCGCGGTCGCGATCGATCGAGACTTCGAGCTGCGGCTTGTTCAGGTAGAGGTTCGTCTGCACGTTGCCGAAGCCGCCGTAGGCCGCGATCCGGTTCTTGATCTCGTCGCCCCAGCGCGCGAGCTCGGGCAGATCGTCGCCCTCGATCACGAACTGCACGGGCGAAGCGCCGAAGCCGCTGATCATCGAAGGGCTCGTCGGGAAGGCGGTGATGCCGGCGACCCCCTCGAGCATCGGACGCACGTCGTTCACGAGCTGCTGCTGACCGCGCTTGCGCTTGTCCGTATCGCTCAAGCTCGCGATCAGCACGCCCTGGTTCACGAGGCCGGGCGTCCCGATCCCGAGCGCGATCACCGAGAACACGCGCTCGACCTCGGGCAGCGTGCGCAGCTTGCGGTCGGCTTCCGATTGATAGCGATCCATGTACTCGATCGTGCTGCCCTCGGGCGCCTGCGTGAAGACGAGCAGCGTGCTGCGATCCGATTTCGGGATCAGCTCCTGGGGCACCCGCGGCAGCAACACCGCCCCGAGCGCCACCCAGGCCGCGCCCAGGCCCACCCAGAGTCCCGGGCGCCTCAGCACGGCGGCGAGCGCGCCGTTGTAGACCGCCGAGATGCGGTCGAAGAAGCGCGCGAAGATCGCCTTCAAGCCGTGCTCGGCCCGCTGCGGCCGCACCACGAGCGCGCACAGCGCGGGCGAGAGCGTGACGGCGACGAAGCCCGAGACGGCGAGCGCGGCCGCCACCGTGACGCCGAACTCGCGGAACAAGCGCCCGGTCTCGTCGCGCAGGAAGGTGAGCGGCAGGAACACCGCCACCGACGCCAGCGTCGCGGCCACCACCGCGAACGAGATCTCGGCCATGCCGCGGCGCGCCGCCTCCATCGGTGGCGTGCCCTCTTCCACCCAGCGCGTGATGTTCTCGAGCACCACGATGGCGTCGTCCACGACCAGACCGATCGCGAGGGTGACACCCATCAGCGTGAGCGTGTTGATCGTGAAATTCAGGACATAGAGCACGCCGAAGGCGCCGAGGATCGAGACCGGGATGGCGACCGCCGGAATCAGCGTCGCGCGGAAGCTGCGCAGGAAGACGTAGATCACCAGCACGACGAGCAGGGCGGCCTCGAAGATCGTGAGCGTCACGTCGTGGATCGAGGAGCGGATGAACGTCGACGAATCGAAGGCGAGCTCCAGCTTCACCCCCGACGGCAGCAGCGGCAGCAACTCGCCCACCTCGGCGAGCACCTCGTCGGCGACGTCCAGGGTGTTCGCGTTCGATTGCTTCACGACGCCGAGCCCGATCGCCGGCTCGCCGTTGAAGCGCACGAGCTTGCGGATGTTTTCTGGCCCGACCTCGACGCGCGCGACGTCGCCCAGCTTGACCGCCTGGCCCTTCACGTTGGCGATGATCATGTTCTCGAAGTCGGAAACCGTGCGCAGCTCTCCGAGACTGCGAACCGTGAACTCCGCGTCCTTCGACTCGAGACGTCCCGACGGGATGTCGACGTTTTCGCGCTGGAGCGCGGCGGCCACGTCCGCGATCGTGGCGGACTGCGCCGCCAGGGCGCGGTTGTCGATCCACACCCGCATCGAGTAGCGGCGCTCGCCGCCGATGATCACGTTGGCCACGCCCGGAAGCTTCGCGAGACGGTCGACGAGCTTGTTCTCGGCGATCGTCGTCAGCTGAACCTGGTCGTATTGGTCGCCGGACAGCGCGATCCACATGACGGGCTGCGCGTCGGAATCGCGCTTGGCGACGACCGGCTCGTCGATCTCCTCGGGGAGGAGATTGCGGGCGCGGGACACGCGGTCGCGCACGTCGTTCGCCGCGGCCTCGATGTCCTTGTCGAGCTCGAACTCGACCGTGATCTGCGAGACCTGCTCGCGGCTCAGCGAGGACACGACCTTCACGCCCTCGATGCCGTTCACCTGGTCCTCGAGGACGTCGGTGACCGACGTCTCGACGACCTCCGGTGCGGCGCCCGGAAACACGGTCGTGACCGACACGATCGGCGGGTCGATCGCGGGCAGCTCGCGATTGGTGAGGCGCGCCATGCTGATCGCGCCGAACAACACGATCACGAGCGACATCACCGTCGCGAGCACGGGCCGCTCGATGCAGATCTCGGCGATTCTCAAGTTCCGGACCCGCTGGACGCGGCGGCGCGCGGACCGCTGCCTGGCTCGTCGCCCTTCACGAGCTCGGCCGCGCGCAGCTTGCGGCCCTCGACCACTTTGTGCGTCCCGGCGCTGACGATCGTGTCACCCGCCGCGAGTCCGAGCTTCACTTCGACCCGGCCATTCTTGCGCAGGCCGATTTCGATCGGCACGCGCTCGGCGACCTCGTCGCGCAGGCGCCAGACGTAGGTGCCCTCGCGGTCGAAGACCACCGCGGACTCCGGGATCAGCATCGCGCCCTCGCGCTCGGCGATCTCGAGATCGACGTTCGCGAACAGCCCGGGGCGCAGCCGACGCTCGCTGTTGGGCACCCAGGCCTTGAGAATCATCCGCCGCGTCGCCGGATCGAGCGACGGCGAGACGAAGAAGACCTCGCCGGGAAAGGCCTCGTCGGGATACGGACGCACGTGCACCGCGAGCTTCACGCCCGTGCGCGCAAACGCAACGCCCTGCTCGCTGACGGCGAAGGAGAGCTGCAGCCGATCGATGGCGTCGATGCGCACGAGCGCCTTCTTGTCCGTGATGCGGTCGCCGGGCGCGACGAAGCGCGCGCCCACGACGCCGTCGAAGGGAGCCGCGATGCGCGTGCGATCGAGCGCGAGGCGCGCCAGATCGACGCGCGCCTTCGCCACCGCGAGCTCCGCCGCAGCGCGATCCTTCTGCGCCTCCGAAGCCGCGTCGCGGCTCACGAGCTGCTGGGTGCGATCCCAGACTTCGTCCGCGAGATCGCGGTTCGCGACCGCCTCGGCCAGCCGGGCCTTCTGCTCGTCGTCGCGGAGCCGGAAGAGCACGGCGCCCTTCTTCACCGTCTGCCCTTCCTCGAAGAGCACGTCGGCGATCACGCCGCTCGTCTCGGCCTTGAGCTCGACCGAGTACTCGGCGTCGAGCTGACCGCTGAAGGTCGCCGTATCTCGCAACAGCTGCGGCTCGATCTTGAGCAGCTCGACGGTGATCGGCGGCTTTTCGGCGGCGGGTCCGGACCCGGCCTTGCCCGGACCACAGCCGGACGCGCCCAGCAACAGACCGGCGAGCAGGACGAACGGGAATCTGGGGCGATGGGGGACTCGCACCCGGGCAGCGTACCGAACCGGCATTGGGCGAGGTAGTTGCCGCGACGGCTCGCGACCGTCTGCGCGCGGCGGGCGCCCGGCCGCCGATATGATAGAAAGCGTCGACCGGCGGCGGCTCTAGAGCGTGCCGTTGCCAGGACTTCGCGAGGAGCAAGGTGAAGATCGCGTGTCTCGACCTCGAGGGGGTGCTGGTTCCCGAGATCTGGATCAACGTCGCCGAGCGCACGTCGATCCCGGAGCTGCGTCGCACCACGCGCGACGAGCCCGATTACGACGTCCTGATGAAGCAACGCATCGCGATCCTCGCGCGCCATGGTCTCGGGCTGCCCGACATCCAGCGCGTGATCGCAGGCATGACGCCGCTGCCCGGCGCCGCGGAGTTTCTCGGCTGGCTGCGCGAACGCCTGTCGGTGGTGGTCCTCTCCGACACCTTCGCCGAGTTCGCAGCGCCGCTGATGCGCCAGCTCGGCCATCCGACGCTCCTGTGTCACAACCTCGAAGTCGACGATCGCGGGCGCATCGTGGGCTACCGCATCCGCCTGCCGGACCAGAAGCGCCAGGCGGTGAAGGCGTTCCACCAGCTCAACCTCGAGGTGATCGCGGCGGGCGACTCGTACAACGACACGGCGATGCTCGCGGAGGCGGACGCCGGCATCCTGTTCCGCCCGCCCCCCAACGTCATCGCGGAGTTTCCGCAGTTCCCCGTGGCGCAGGATTTCGACGAGCTGCGCCGCGCCTTCGTCGCGGCGGGCGCCGGCTGAGATGCGAGCGCGGCTCCGGCTCGCTGCGCTGGCTGCGGGCCTCGCGTTGCTCGCATGCTCGGACTCCGCGCCGCCGCCCGCGCCCTCGCCTGCGGCTCCGCCGCCGACTCCCTCCGCGGCGCAGCCGACCGCGGTCGCCGCGACCCCCGACGCCGCGCGCGGCAAGCTTCAGTTCGAGAGCTACTGCGTGGCCTGCCACGGCGCGCGCGGCGACGGCGACGGACCGGCCGGCGTGGCGCTAGATCCGCGCCCGGCCCACATCGGTGACCGCGCCTACATGAGCGCGAAGACCGACGACTATCTCTTCGACGTGATCAAGAACGGCGGCGCTTCCGTCGGCCGCTCGGCGATGATGGCGCCCTGGGGCGGTCTGCTCTCGGACCTGCAGATCCGCGACGTGATCGCCTACGTCCGCAGCCTGGCGCACTGACCCGCATCGCGGATCGCGTCGCGCTTGAACATGCGCTGGCCGCCCGGCTGATAGGTGAACAGCAACGCACGCCGCGGCGTATCGGACGTGTTGGGCGCGGAGCCGTGCACCGTGTGCGGACTGAAGAACAGCAGGCTCCCGGCGGGCATCTCGGCCGCCACCGCGCGCGACTCGTCGAAGCAGGCCGGATCGGTGAAGAGCGGTGCCAGCCGTTCGGCCCCCCGTGAGCCCGGCAAGAGGCCGCTCCGGTGGCTGCCGGCAACCACGCGCAAGCAACCGTTGCGCTCGCTCGCGTCGTCGAGCGCGAGCATGACGTTGGGCAGCTGGTCGATGTGCGGCGCGAAGTGCGCCCAATACGGAGAGTCCTGGTGCCAGCGGAAGCGCGAGCCCTCGCGCGGCCGCTTGAAGTTCAGCTTGTCCGTGAACAGCGACACCCGCTCGCAGCCCACGAGATCGCGCATCGGCTCGACCAGGCGCGGATCGTCGATCAGCGCCTCGAGGACCGGCTCGAGGTGGTGGAAGGGCTCGATCACGCGGATCGTCGTGGAGCCCGGCTGGTGCTCGAACTGGATCGTGGCGCCGGCCGCATCGCAGTAGCGATTGCCGTCGATCTCGTAGCTGTCGGCACAAGCGTGTGACACTTCGAGCGCGCGCGCGCCGACGCGCTCCGCCGCCGCGCGCAGCTTCGCGATCTCGTCCGCGTCGAAGACGCCCTTGCGGATGAAGAAGCCGTCCTCGTCCCAGGCCCGGCGCTCGTCGCGTCCGAGCGCACCCGAATTTCGCTGCATTGCCGCGCCCTCAGCCAGAACCTGCCTGATTTTACGCAACTTTTACAGGGAGATGGCAGCGCAGGCCCGATGCGGTGCCTAGGGTTTCAGCGGGCTCGCACGAGCCCTCGGAGAACCGCAAAGTGGCACAGGCAGTCGGAGCGTTCACGGACCAGGCCCCGGTCGTCACGGACGTGGAGGGCTGGTGGGGACGCCAGCAGATCCTCCCGCGCAGCGTCTATTGGGGGATGCACGCCGCCTGCCTGCTCGGCTTCTGGATCACGCCCACGCGCGGCGTCCTCGCGCTCCTCGCCGCGACCTTCTTCGTGCGCATGTTCGCGATCACCGGCGGCTATCACCGCTACTTCGCGCACAAGACGTTCAAGACGAGCCGCGCCTTCCAGCTCGTGCTCGCCGTGCTCGGCGCCTCGGCCGTCCAGAAGGGCGCGCTCTGGTGGGCCGGCCATCACCGCATCCACCACAAGTATTCGGACCAGCCGGGCAAGGACGTCCACTCGCCGAAGGACGGCTTCTGGTACTCGCACCAGGGCTGGATCTTCGACGGTCGCTGGGACGACACGTCGCTCGACCAGATCTCGGATTTCGCGCGCTTCCCCGAGCTCGTGTGGCTGAATCGCTGGCACGTCACGCCGCCGATCGCGCTCGCGCTGCTCTGCCTCGCGATCGGGGGTGTGAGCGGCCTGCTCTGGGGCTTCGCCATCTCGACCGTGCTGCTCTGGCATGCGACGTATTCGATCAACTCGCTCGCGCACCGCTGGGGCACTCGTCGCTACGACACCCCGGACACGAGCCGCAACAACCTGCTGCTGGGACTGCTCACGCTCGGCGAGGGTTGGCACAACAACCATCATCACTTCTGTGCGTCGGCGCGCCAGGGCTTCTTCTGGTGGGAGATCGACGTCAGCTACTACGTGCTGCGCGCGCTCGCGGCGGTGGGCGTGATCTGGGACGTGCGCGAGCCGCCCGCCCACGTCGTGCAGCGCACTGCCGACCGCCTCGGCTAGCCGCGCGACTTCGCTCGCCTGCGTCTCGCTGCGCGCGCCGCGGCGCTTGCGCGACTCAGACCCAGGCGCGGCTCAGGAACCAATACAAGCCGGCCGCGAGGATCGGGCTCGAGCCGAGCTGGATCAGCAGGCGCCGCCGCGCGGGCTCGCCGCGCAGCGCCACGCGCAAGAGCGGCCAGGCGAACCCGACGACCACGAGCTGGCCCAGCTCCACCCCGACGTTGAAGCCGAGCAGCGCCGGTGCGACGCGCCCCGGCGGCAGCCCGACCTCCGCGAGCACCCCGGCGAACCCGAAGCCATGGATCAGCCCGAAGACGAAGGCGACGAACCAGCGCAGCCGCGCCGGGCTCTCTGCGCGCTCGAGCAACCCCAGCGAGCACAGCGCAAACACCCCGACGCCGAGCAGCGCGCTGGGCGGCACCGTGAGCGCGCCCCGCGCCGCGGCGATCGCCGCCACCACCACGCACGCAGCGAGCCCGAGCGCGATGCCGCGACGCGTGGCCCTGCCCGACGTGAGCGCGAAATTCTCGAGCGCGACGATGGCGATCGAGAGTCCGATCAACGCCTCGATGGCCGACGACAGTGGCGTCACGACGCCGAGCACGCCGAGCGCGAGCGTCACGCTGTGCGCGACGGTGAATCCCGTCACGATCGTCGCGACTTCGGCGAACGAGGCGCCGAGCAGCAGCAGCGCCAGCAGGAACACGAGGTGATCGACGCCGGACGCGATGTGCTCGATGCCGAGCCCGACGTAATCGCTGAAGCCGGCGCCCGCCAGCGCGTTGGCCGCGCGTGCGGGCTCGAGCGTCTGTTCGCTGCTCCCCTGCACGAACACGCGCTCGACCACGCCTCCCTCCGGGCTGCGCAGCCGCGCCAGGTGGAGGTGCGCGGGAACCGCCTCGAGAAAGCCGTCGATCCGAAGCGCCAGCGGCGCCGGGCGCGAGCAGCGAACGCGCCAGCTGCGCGCGATCTGGGTCGGGTCGAGGGACGGCACCGGAACCGGCGCGCCGACCGGCGCGCACGCCTCGCCCGCTGCGAGGAGCAGTGTGTGGCGCTGGAGATAGGCGTCGACGGCCGCCGTGACGTCCGCCCGCACGGCGAGCGCCGCTGGCGGGATGCCTCCGAGCGCGGGCAGCACGCGTTGCAGATCGTCCCATTGCGCGCGCACGACGACGCGAGCCGCGCCCCCCGCTTCGAGATCCCAGCTCGAGGTCGACGTCGAGCGCGCGTGCGCGCGGGCATCCCCCGCCGACGCTGCGAGCGCGAGCAGCGCGAGCGCGAGGCCACGCCGCATCACGGTGTCGCGAGCGCGGGATCGAGAATCCGGATCCGCGCTTCCTCGCGCATGCCGGCCAGATATTCGCTCAGCGCCGTCTCGCCCCGGCCGCGCAGGTACTCGGCGCGCACCTGCTCGCGCACGCTCTCGAAGGGCGCCGCCTCTTCGGCGCGCCGCTCGCGCAACACCACGACGAAGTAGCCCGCGCTCCCGCGCACCGGTCCGGCGACCTCGCCGACGGCGAGCTCGGCCGCCGAGCGGGCCGCCGTCGGCCCGAGATAATCCCGCAACGTATCGAGATCGAGCGCTCCGGGCGGCAGCTGCGCCAGCATGCTGTCGCCGAGCTCGCGCGCGACGACTGCGAAATCCTCGCCCGCTCGCAGGCGCCGGGCGAGCGCTTCGGCCCGCTCGCGCGCCAGCGCCTCGGCCCGCCCCGCGACCGCGACGAACGCCACATCGACGGCGAGGCGCGGCCCGCTTCCGAAGCGCTGCGTGTTCGCGGCGTAGAACGAGCGCAGCGCGGCCTCGTTCGGCTCGCCGGTTTCCGCGTCGGCCGTCACGGACGCCACCAGCGCCGAGACGATCGCGCCGCGCGCGCTGGGCTCGTAGCGGTCGAGCCCGAGCGCGATCCCGCGCTGCAAGAGCAGCTCCTCGTCGATCATGCGGTCGAGCAGCCGGCGCTGCTCGTTCGCGTCGAGGGTCGTGCTGCGCCGCTCGGAAGCGATCGCCGCGACGAAGCGCGCGAAGTTCTCGCGCGAGATCGTCTGCCCGTTCACGAGGGCAATCGCGTCGGCGGGCGCGGCGCCATCGCCGCCCCCCGAGCGCACGACGCCGAAGCCGGCGAGCGCGATGCCGGCGATCGCGCCCGCCGCCAGCAGCAGGCGCGCGCTGCGGTCGCCCCCGGGCTGGCTCACGCGCTCGCCGCCGCGGCGATCTCGCGCCGATACGGCTCGAGATCGATGACGCGCCCCTGCTCGCGCGCCCTCTCGGCGGCGAAGCCGAGCAGGTGGCCCTCGAGCGCCTCGCGCCCCGCCGCACGCAGCGCCTGCGGCGCCCCGCGCTTCACGACGTCGACGAAGTGGGCCACGAGACCGACGTCGCCGCCGAAGTGCCCGAGCGGCGAGCCCGCGATCTGCTCGCGCGTGCTCGCGAGCGAGCCGTGTCGGAACAGCTCGAGCTCCCCGCGCTCGAGCACGCCGCGCAGCTCGCCTTGCTCCCCCGTGATGCGCAGAACGCGACTCTCGTGCACCGCGTGTCCGTGCACGCTGAACGCCGCGGTGAGGCCATCCTCGAACTCGATGGCGACCAGCTGGTGATCGAGCACGTCGTTGTCGCAGCGAAAGACGCAACGCCCGTAGGGTCCGTTCTCGAGCGCGCGCCGGCGCGCCTCGCGCGAGGGATCGGGAGACACGTCGCTCCACGGCCAGACCTTCGCGAGCGCAGCGTCCGGACCGAGGTAGAAGCGCACGGCGTCGTGCGCGCAGCTCGCCTGCACCGGGCAGCCCTGCGTGCAGCGCTCCGGCGCGCCCCGCGGCGCGCGCGCCGCGGTATAGCCCGAGAGACGCCCAAAGGAGGCCACGCGCGCGGGCCGCGCCTGCGCGAGCCAGACCAGCAGGTCGAGGTCGTGGCAGCTCTTCGCGAGCAGGATCGGCGCCGCCAGCTCGCGGTTGCGGAAGCGCCCGCGCACGAAGGAGTGCGCCATGTGCCAGGCGCCCACGTGCTCCTTCAGCTCGATGTGCCAGACGCGACCGAGCTGGCCGCTCGCGACGATCTCGTGCACCCGCTGGTAGAACGGCGTGTAGCGCAGCACGTGGCCGATCTGGAGGATGCGGTCCGCGCGCTCCGCCGCCTCGACCACGCGCTCGCAATCGGTCGGCTCGGGCGCGATCGGCTTCTCGAGCAGCACGTGATAACCGCGCGCCAGGGCTGCGAGCGCCGGCGCCACGTGCAGCGTATCGCTCGTGGCGACGACCGCGGCGTCGGCGAGCCGCGGCTGCGCGAGCAGCTCACGCCAGTCCTCGAAGCGCCGATCGGCGCCGAGCCCGTGCTCGCGCGCCATCGCCTCCCGGCGCAGCGCATCCGGCTCCGCGACGGCGACGATGCGCAGGCGTTCCGGATGAGCCAACGCCTGCCCACCGTAGGTGAAGCGACCGCGTTGGCCCGCACCGATCACAGCGGCCGTCAGCGCGCCTGCCTCTGCCATGCGGATCTCCTCGCGCGGGACCGTTATACTACTGCGTCTGTCACGCGCTCCACGCCGCGCGCGAGGTGCGCAGCGCGGCGAGCGGCGGCATTCCCGGGGATCGCATGCGAAGCGCGCTGTTGCGAGGCCGCGATCACACGCGCCTCGGCATGACCGCCGCCGTCGCCGAAGGACGCGCGGCGATCGCGCTCTCGCGCGGGGGGGCACCCAAGTCCTACCGCCACCGCGACGCGAACGAAGATGCCGCCTTGTTCGCCGAGGGCGCGGGCGGAATCCTGCTGGCCGTCGCCGACGGACACGGCGGCTGCGACGCGGCCGAGGTCGCGCTCGATCGGCTGCTCGCAGCCTTCGCGCCCGCCTGGACGGCAGCGGCCGCGCCAGGGCTGGGCGAGAGCTGGACGCTCCAGGCGCCGAACGTGCTCGCGGAGCTGAACACCGCCATTCTCGAGTGCGTCGCCCGCGGCGGCCCGGACACGGCGCGCACCACGCTCGCGTTCGCGCTGCTGCGGCCCGGCGACGACCTGCTCACCTTCGCCTCGTTCGGCGACAGCCACGTCTTCCAGCTCACGGCGGGGGAGGTGCTCGAGCTCGGCCACGAAGACGGGCGCCGCACCCATTACCTCGGCTTCGCCTCCGAGACGGCGGATTCGCTCGCCGGCAAGTACGTCGCGGGCGCGCAGTCGCTCGCCGGCACGCGCGCCCTCGTGCTCGTCACCGACGGGCTCTCCGAGCAAGGGATCGGTGTCGCCGTCCCGGAGGACGCCGTCGCCGAGTGCGCGGAGCAGGCCGCGCGCGGACTCCCGGAGCTGAGATCGCTCGGCGCGGCGCGGGGCATCGTCGAACGCGCGCTCGCCGAGCACCGGCGCCATCGCGCGGGCGACAACGTCGCCGCGGCCGTCGCCTGGCCCTGAGATCGCCCGCGTCTACGCGGGCCGACCGTCCCCGTCCCGGCGCCGCGACCAGATCAGCGAGAAGAACATCCTGCGGCGCAGGTCGCCTCCGGCGGCGAGCAGACCGACGGCGATCAAGAGGTAGAGCGCGATGAACAGATAGCGGACGTGCGTGCTCGTGAACGCGAACTGGCCGATGAAGAGCAACGCAAGCACGATCGCGTCGCGCCGGCTGAAGCGCAGATCCGCGACCAGGATCGTCGCGAGCAGCGACTGCGTCGACGTGAGGATCAGCTCCTCGGTCTGGCGATCGTCGAGCGGGAGGCCGCCCCAGCCGCGCGCGGAGATCGCGTAGACGATCGGGATCGCGCCGACCAGCAGCGTCCACTGATTCACCTTCGACGAGATCAGCGTGCCGATGCCGACCGAGCCGCGCAGACGCAAGGCAAACAGGATCGCGATCAGGAACTCGGGCGATTCCGACGCGAGCGGCGCCACCCACTGCACCAACAAGAACTCGTCGATCGCGCGGCCGCGGCCGATTTCGACCAGGCTCTCGGCGAACGGCTCCGCGGAGATGAAGATCGCGTACGCGGCGAAGGCGAAGAGGCCAATCGCCCAGAGCCGCCGACCGGTGTGTCCGAATTCCCGATCGATCAGCGCAGCGGGGCCGACGAGCTCGACGTCGTGCGACTCGCTGCGCATGGCTTCGGCGGCGTAGAACAGGAAGAGAGCCAACAGCACGACGGCATCGAACAGATTGATCGTGCCCTTGATGGGGATCAGGAAGGAGTAGAGCGTGGCCCACACCAGGTAGCGCATCTCGAGCCGCTGGCGGGTGTCGATCACGAGCTCGTCGACGCCCGAGCGGAAGCACGCGATCAGCACGACGGTGGCCCAGCCGAGACCGATCAGCAGCCGGTTCGCGCCAGTCATGTTGGCGACCGCGTAGGGGGCGTAGCTGGCGTCCTTGCCCGCCTTCCAGGCGAAATGCATGTCGACCGCGTATTCGGGCAACACGCTCAGCAGCGCGAGGAACAGGATCGCGAGCGCCTGCGGGATGTCGCGCTCGGCGAGCTCGGCGGCCCACGAGAGCAGGAAGGCGCCGCCCAGGATCGCGAAGCCCGCCGCCGCCGCCACCAGCTCGGCCGGCAGATCGAGGCCCGGGAGGTGATGGAGCGCGATCCACGGAACCGTGAACGCAGCGGCGCCCGCGATCGCGGCCAGGTCGCGCTTACGCGAGTGAGCGTATCCCGCCGGCGCCATCAGAGCGGCATGCCGAACTCGCGCTCGAAGCGCCGGCGCAGCGCCGGTAGCTCGAAGCGCGTGTTCTGCGTGCCCTCGACCTCGACCTGGCAGGCTCCGAGCAGGCTTCCAAGCCGCCCGGCGATCGGCCACGGGCGGCCGAGCGCGCGCGCGTGCAACAGACCGGCCCGATAGGCGTCGCCGCAGCCGGTCGGGTCGACGACCTTCGCGGCGCGCACCGGCGGGATCTCGATCGAATCCCCCCCCTCCCGGATCGTCGAGCCCTGCTCGCCCTTCGTGATGATCACCGCCGCGCACGCCGCGGCGATCGCGCTCTCGCTCCTTCCGGTGCGTTCGAGCGTCAGCGCCCATTCGTAATCGTTCACGATGTAGCCGGCCGCGCCCTGGATCATCTCGAAGAGCTCGTCGCCCGAGAGGATCGGCAGCGCGTGGCTCGGATCGATCAGCGTCGGCACGCCCCGCGCTTTCAGCGCGCGGGCATGCTCGATCATCGCCTGCCGGCCGTTCGACGAGACGATCGCGAGCGCGAGCGGCTCACGGACGTCTTCGACGCGCGCCTCGTGCGCGCGCGCGATCGCGCCCTCGTAGAAGGCCCAGATCTGGCTGTCGTCGAGATCGGTGGTGACGAAACCCTGTGGTGTACGGATGTCGTCGAAGACGCGGATGGCGTGGCGGCGGATGCGGTTGCGATCGAGCCACTCCGCGTAGGGCCCGAAGTCGTGCCCGACCGTCGCGAGGATCACGGGATCGTCGCCGAGCAGGCGCAGGTGGTAGGCGATGTTGCCGGCGACGCCGCCGAAGTGCGTCTTCAGGCTCGTGATGTTGAAGGAGACGTTCAGGATGTGCAGCTTCTCGGGCAAGATGTGGTTCTTGAATCGGTCGGGAAAGACCATGATGTGGTCGAATGCGACCGAGCCCGAGACCAGGATCGACATGCACGCCCTCCGGCGGGCGCAGTCTCGCCATCTCGGCGGCGAGCGTCAATGGGCCGGCCTGGTGGTAGACTGCTCGCGATGCGCAACGACGCCTATTACCGCGCCGGCCGCCCCGTCTTCTCCTTCGAGTTCTCCCCGCCGAAGACCGACGCGGGCTTCACGTCCCTGGTTCGCACCGTCGAGGAGCTGAAGCTTCTCGGCCCCGACTTCGTCTCCGTCACCTGGGGCGCCGGCGGCTCCACACGACGCAAGACGGTGGAGATCGTGATCCAGATCCAGCAGGAGATCGGCATCACCGCGATGGCGCATCTCTCGTGCATCGGCTCGACGCCGGATCAGCTCGCCGAGACGCTCGAGCGGCTCGCGGCAGCGGGGATCGAGAACGTGCTCGCTCTCGGCGGCGATCGGCCGCCGGGTTACGTCGCGCCGCCGGGCGCCTTCACGTACGCAAACGAGCTGGCGCGCTTCATCCGCTCGCGCTGGAACTTCTGCCTGGGCGGCGCCTGCTATCCCGAGACGCACCAGCTCGCGCCGAGCCCGCAGGCCGATCTCGCGAACCTGGTGCGCAAGGTGGACACCGGCGTCGACTTCCTGATCACGCAGCTCTTCTTCGACAATGCCGACTACTTCGCGTTCCTGGCGCGCGCGCGCGCGGCGGGGATCCGCGTACCGATCGTTCCAGGCATCATGCCGATCATCAGCGCGGCCAACATCCGCCGCATCACCGCGCTGTGCGCGGCGCGCATTCCCGAGGCGCTCGAAGCGCGGCTTCAGCGCGTCGAGCACGACGACGCGCTCACGCTCGAAGTGGGCATCGCGTGGGCGACGCAGCAATGTCAGGAGCTGCTCGACCGCGGCGCACCGGGGATCCACTTCTACACGATGAACAAGAGCCCCGCGACGCGGCGCGTGTTCGAGAGTCTGCGCCGGTGAGCGTCGCGCGCGCCCCGGGCGCTGCGCTGCGCCTCGCCGTGCTGCTCTCGGGCTCGGGCAGCAGCCTCCAGAACCTGATCGATCGCATCGACGCGCGCGCTCTCCCGGCCGAGATCGCCGTGGTGATCGCCTCGAAGCCGGATGCCTTCGGCCTCGAGCGCGCGCGCCGGCACGGCATCCCCGCGATCGCCGTGCCGCGCAAGCTGCACCGCGACGTCGCCGCCTTCAACGACGCGCTGCATGCCGAGCTCGCGCGCTTCGACGTCGATCTCGTCGTGCTGCTCGGCTTCCTGTCTCCCTTCGAGACACGCGGCCGTTTCGACGGCCGCGCGATCAACGTGCATCCCGCGCTGATTCCCGCGTTCTCGGGCCGCGGCTGCTACGGCCACCGCGTACACGCCGCGGTGATCGAGAGCGGCGTCAAGCTCACGGGCGCGACCGTCCACTTCGTCGACGCCGAATACGACCACGGGCCCATCATCCTCCAGGAGGCCGTGGCAGTGCGCGACGACGACACGCCCGAGACGCTCACCGGGCGGGTGCAGGAGGTGGAGCGGCGCCTGGTGCCCGAGGCGATCCGGCTGTTCGCAGAGTCGCGCCTGCGCATCGAGGGCCGGCGCGTGCGGATCCAGAGCTGACACGCGAAGGCCTGCAAGGTCGGATCGGGACTCAACGCTCGATCAGCTCGATCTTGTAGCCGTTCGGGTCCTCGACGAAGGCGATCACGGTGCGGCCGTGCTGCATCGGACCCGGCTCGCGGGTGATCGGGACGCCGCTCGCGCGCAGGCGTTCGCACACGGCATGGATGTCGTCGACGCCGATCGCCACGTGCCCGAAGGCGTCGCCGAGCGCGTAGTCGTGGCGGCCCCAGTTGTAGGTGAGCTCGAGGACGCTGTGGTCGGACTCGTCGCCATAGCCGACGAAGGCGAGCGTGAAGCGGCCGGCGGGGAAGTCCTGCCGCCGCAGCAGCCGCATGCCGAGCTGCTCGGTGTAGAAGCGCAGCGAGGCGTCGAGGTCCTTCACGCGCAGCATGGTATGGAGCAGGCGCACGGCGGCAGTCTAGGCGGTCGGCTCGCTGGAGTCGGCTGCCGCGAAGCGAGGCCGAGCGAGTCCACGGGGCAACCGGGCGAAGCGAGCCCGCAGACGGCGCGCGCGGGCGGAGTTGACGGATGGGCGAATAAAAGGCGAAAATCGGGACGTGGTCCCCGCCTCCTCACCCCCCTGCCCGCCCGTGGAGCGCCGCGTGGCGGAGCTGCTGCGCGAGCTCGGTCCCCAGCTGCGCCGCGGCGGCCTGCCTGGCGAGACGCTCGCCCGCTGCCCGACGGGCATCGCCGAGCTCGACCGCCTGCTGGGCGGCGGTTTCCCGCGCGGACGCCTCGCGGAGATCGCGGGCCCGGGCTCCTGCGGGCGCACCTCGCTCGCGCTCGCCCTGCTCGCCGAAGCCACGCGGGCCGGGGAGGTCGTCGCCGTGGCCGATGGCGCCGACGCCTTCGACCCCAGCTCGGCGCAGGCCGCCGGCGTCGTGCTCGAGCGCGTGCTGTGGATGCGCGCCCGGCAGCCGCGCGAGGCGTTGCGCGGCGCCGAGTGGCTGCTCGCAGCGCGCGGCTTCGCCGTCGTGCTGCTCGATCTCGGCGCGCCGGGGCCGCGCGTCGCGCCGGCGAGCTGGCTGCGGCTGGCGCAGGCGGCGGCCACCACGAGCACGGCGCTCGTCGTGCTCTCGCTCGCGCGAGCCGCGGGCGCCGCGGCCGAGCTCGCTCTGGAGCTGGCGCCGCCGCGGGCGTGCTTCACGGGGACGCCGGCGCTGCTCGAGTCGCTCGAGACCGAGATCGCGCTGGTGCGCCGGCGCGCCGGCCCGGCTGCGCGCGCCATCTCGCTGCGCCTGCGCGGCGAGCCGGCGGCATGAGCCGTGCGCATCGCCTGCTGCCTGGTGCCCGATCTCCCGCTCGCGGCCCAGCTGCGGGCGGAGCCCGAGCTCGCGGGCCTCCCGCTCGCGCTGGCTTCGGGCTCGGGCCCGCGCGCCGAGATCATCGGAGTCTCTCCCGAAGCGTCACGCCGCGGTGTACGGCATGGCAGCTCCATCGCCCATGCGCGCGTGGTGTGCAGCGAGCTGCGGGTGCGCGTGCTGTCGCCGGCGCTCGAGCAGGCCGCGCGCGCGGCGCTGCTCGATGCGGCGCTCGGCTGCGCGCCGCGGGCCGTGCAAGCGAAGCGCGCCTCGGGAGCCTACGCGAACGAAGCCGCCGTGCTGCTCGACGCCTCGGGGGTCGCCTCGCTGTTTCGCTCCGAGGCCGGCTTTGGCGCCGCGCTCGCCGCGCGCGCGGGCGCGCTCGGATTGCCCGGCTGCGTCGCCGTCGCCTCTTCGCGCTGCGTGGCCCACCTCGCCGCGCGCCGGCTCGCCTCCACTGCGATGGAATCCGGGGAGGTCTGCGTGCTGCCGCCGGGCTCCGAGAGCGCCTGGCTGGCGCCTCTGCCCATCGATCTGCTCGACCCGGAGGCTGCCCTGGCCGAGACGCTCACGCGCCTGGGCGTGCGCACGCTGCGCGATCTGCTGCAGCTCCCGCGCCGCGCTCTGGGCGCGCGCCTGGGTCCGCCGGTGCTGCGGCTGATCGCGCTCGCACGCGGGGAAGAGCCGGAGCTGCCTCTGCCCGTCCCCGAGCCGGCACGTCTCTTCGAAGCCATCGATCTCGAGTTCGCGGTGGAGCAGCTCGAGGCGCTCCGCTTCGTGCTCCAGGGTCTGCTCTCGCGCCTGCTCGCGCGGCTCGCTGCGCGCCGGCTCGCCTGCGGTGAGCTCGGCCTCGTGCTCGCGCTCGAGGGGGGCGGGCGCGACGCGCGGCGCATCGGGCTCGCCGCACCGACGCTCGACCTGCGCGTGCTCGTGCGTCTGGTGTGCGGCAGCCTCGAAGCGCGGCCGCCCGCGGCGGCCGTCGTCGCCGCCGCGCTCGAGACCGAGGGACGCCCCCTGCCCCGCGACCAGCTCGATCTCTTCCGCCCCGCGGGTCCTGCCCCCGCCGCGCTCGGCCGCACCCTCGCCGAGCTCGCGGCCCTGTGCGGCCTCGAACGCGTCGGCGCCCCCCAGGTTGCCGACGACCACCGCCCCGACGCCTTCGCCCAGGTGCCTTTCCGTGCGCCAGCAAGCGCGCAGCCAGCGCGCGCGCAGCGAGCCGAAGGCGAGCGCAGCTCACGCGAACCTGCCGCGGGCGAGCGCAGCGAGGCCCTGGGCCACGTGCTCGCCGTGCGAGCCCTGCGCCCGCCCGTCGTGGCCGAGGTCCGCACCCAGCACGGCCGGCCCGAGTGGATCCGCAGCCCGGTGGCGAGCGGACGCGTCGTCCAGCTGGCAGGCCCCTGGCGCACGACCGGGGGCTGGTGGTCGCGCGAGCAGCGCTTCGCCTACGACTACTTCGACGTGCAGACCAGCGACGGCAGCCTCGCGCGCCTGCGTTTCGACCACCTCGAGCAGCGCTGGCAGATCGATGGGGTCTACGACTAGAAAGCCGGAAGCTTGACCCGGCGGCGCGCGCTGGCTACACCGCAGCTGCCCATACAAAAGGGGTGAGCATGGCCACGAATACCCGCATCCGCCTCCAGCCCGATCATCGCTTCGCCTTCTTGCAGGGCTTCCTCAAGAGCCCGAAGCAGGTGGGGTCGATCATCCCGAGCTCGCGCTTCCTCGAGCGCCGGGTGGTGCGCGCGGCCGAGATCACGAACGCGTCGCTGGTGGTCGAGCTGGGCCCCGGAACGGGGGGAACCACCCGCGCACTGCTGCGGGCCATGTCGCCGACCGCGCGCCTGCTGGCGATCGAGATCGACCCGCGCTTCGTCGAGCTGCTGCAGCGCATGAACGACCCGCGCCTGATCGTGCACCAGGGCAGCGCCTCCGAGATCGAGGCCGCGCTGCGCCAGCACCAGCTGGCGGCGCCGGACGTGATCATCTCGGGCATCCCGTTCTCGACGATGACGCGCAGCGTGGGCGAGCAGATCC
The DNA here is from genome assembly GCA_963785985.1 of uncultured delta proteobacterium. Lineage (GTDB taxonomy): Bacteria > Myxococcota_A > UBA9160 > UBA9160 > SMWR01 > DATBRV01. The sequence continues at coordinate 163,964 of CAWAXD010000014.1, forward strand.
TGCGCTCCGTCTACGACGCGCTCGAGTCCGGTGGCTTGTTCGTCGCCTACCAGGTGCGCGACCGCGTCGAAAGCCTCGGGCGCCGCGTCTTCGGGCGCGCGCAGGTGCAGACCGAGATCCTGAACATGCCGCCGATGCGCGTCTACCGCTGGCAGAAGGGCCACCGCCGCGCGGACTTCCAGCCCGACGCCTAGTGGCCTGAGTCGGACTCGCCGCGCTTGCGCTGAAGCGAGAGACCCGCGCGATCCACGTCGCGCAGCGTGCCCCGCACCACCGCCCCGGGACCAAAACGCTCACGCAGCGCGTCGAGCGCGCGGTTCAAGCGATCGCGTCGTACGATCGTGTCAGGCGGTCCGAAGAGCGAGAGCTGAGCCTCCGCGGCGGGCACCAGACTGGTGGCGACCACGCCGAGCAGCCGCACCGGCTCGCGCAGCCCGGCGCGCGCGAGCAGCCGGCGCGCCACCTCGGCGATCGCAGCGCCGTCGTCGGTGGCGGTCGCGAACGACTCGCGCCGCGTCAGGATCGGATGGCCGCGCGGTCCGGCCGAGCGGCGGCGCCCGAGCTTGAGCTTGAGCACCACGGCGCGCGCGCGCAGGGAGTCGCGCCGCAAGCGCCGCGCGACGGCCTCGGCGTGGGCCGCGAGCGTGCGCTCGAGCACCTCGCGCTCGGCGACGTCCTCGGCAAAGGTGTTCTCCTCGCTGTACGAAACCGGCTCGCGCCAGGGCTCGACCTCGCGCAGATCCTCGCCGCGCGCGAGCCGCGCCACCGCGAGGCCCCAGTCGCCGAGCAACGCCTCGAGATGCGCGGGCTCCGCCTCCGCGAGCTCGCCGACGCTGCGCAGCCCAGCCGCTTCGAGGCGCGCCTGCGCCACCGGACCCACGCCCCAGATGCGGCCGACCGGAAGCGGCGCCAGGAAATCGCGCACGCGCCTCGGGCGGCACCTCGAGCAGGCCATCGGGCTTGGCCACGTCGCTCGCGATCTTCGCCACCAGCTTGACCGGCGCGATGCCGACGGAGCACGCGAGCCCGCACTCGCCCTGCACCTCCGCACGCAGCCGCTGCGCGAGCGCACGCGCCGGCCCGAACAGGCGCCCGGTTCCGGTGACGTCGAGGAAGGCCTCGTCGAGCGAGAGGCCTTCGACGAGCGGCGTGAAGCGGCGGAAGATCTCGAAGATGCGCTGCGATTCGCGGCCGTACTTCGCCATGTCGCCCGCCACGAAGGCGCCGTCGGGACACAGCCGCCGCGCGAGGCCGGTGGGCTGCGCCGAGTGCACGCCGAAACGGCGCGCCTCGTAGCTCGCCGCCGACACGACGCCGCGCGGCCCCGTCGCCGCCGACGATCACGGGCCGGCCGCGCAGCTCGGGGTGGTCGCGCTGCTCGATCGACGCGTAGAACGCGTCCATGTCGGCGTGCAGGATCACGCGCATCGTGCGCTCGAGTCTACCGCGGTATGCTGGCCGGCCCTTCCGATGGCGGAGGCAGCGGTGACGGCGGCGAAAGCGACGCAGACGGGCGGACTCGCGGCGGGCGTGCGCTGGGATCTCTCGGATCTCTACGCGGGCCCGGACGATCCGCGCATCGAGGCGGACCTCGCGCAGGCGCAGGCCGCCGCGCAGCGCTTCGCCGAGCGACACCGGGGAGGCGTCGGCAAGCTCTCCGCCGAAGCGCTGGCCCTCGCGCTGTCGGAGCTCGAGGCGCTCAGCGAGCTCGCGGCCCGCCCAGCGAGCTATGCGCAGCTGCTGTTCTCCGCCGATACGGCCGTGCCGCGCCACGGGGCGCTGATGCAGCGCGTGCAGGAGCGCGCGAGCGAGATCCGCAACACGCTCGTCTTCTTCGAGCTGGAATGGGTGGGGCTCGACGACGCGGCCGCCGGCGCGCTGCTCGCGGCCCCGGCGCTGGCGGCGCGACGGCATTTTCTCGCCTCCATGCGCCGCTACCGCCCGCACGTGCTCCCCGAAAACGAAGAGAAGCTGATCGAGGATCTCTCGAACACGGGGCGGCGCGCGTTCAGCCGGCTGTTCGACGAAATGGTCGCGGCGCTGCGCTTCCAGCTGACGCACGCCGGCGAGACGCGCGAGCTCGGCGAGGAAGAGGTGCTCTCGCTTCTCTATGCGCCCGAACGCGAGCTGCGGCGCGAGGCGGCGCGTTCGCTGACGCAGGGCCTGCGCGACAACGCCCGGCCGCTCGCGTTCATCTTCAACACGCTCGTCCAGGACAAGGCCGTCGACGATCGCCTGCGCCGCTTCGAGACGCCCGCGGCTTCCCGCCATCTCGCCAACGAGATCGACGCCGCGAGCGTCGACGCGCTGCTCGCCGCCTGCAGCTCGCGCTACCCGCTCGTCGCGCGCTACTACCGGCTGAAGGCGCGTCTGCTCGGGCTCCCGCAGCTCGAGGATTTCGACCGCTACGCGCCGATCGCCGAGAAGGGGAACACCCGCGGCTGGGACGAGGCGCGTACGCTGGTGGAGGCCGCCTACCGCGATTTCTCGCCCGAGCTGGCCGACATCACCGAGCGCCTTCTTCCAGCGGCGCTGGATCGACGCGGAGCTGCGCGAGGGCAAGCGCGGCGGCGCCTTCTGCGCGTCGACGCTCCCCAGCGTGCATCCCTACGTGCTGCTCAACTACACCGGGAATCAACGCGACGTGATGACGCTCGCGCACGAGCTCGGGCACGGCGTGCACCAATCGCTCGCCGCGCCGCGCGGGCTCTTCGAGCAGGACACGCCCCTCACGCTCGCCGAGACGGCGAGCGTCTTCGGCGAGATGCTGGTGTTCCGGCGCCTGCTGCGCGAGGAGAAGGATCCCGAGGTCCGGCTCGCGCTCTTGTGCGGGAAGATCGAGGACGCCTTCGCCACCGTGTTCCGGCAGGTGGCGATGACGCGCTTCGAGCAGACGTTGCACACCGCGCGCCGTGAGGAAGGAGAGCTCGCGATCCCGCGCGTGAACGAGCTCTGGCTCGCGGCGAACCGGCCGATGTTCGGCGATTCGGTGGCGCTCTCGGACGACTACGGTTGGTGGTGGCTCTACATCCCCCACTTCGTGCACTCGCCCTTCTATTGCTACGCATACGCCTTCGGCGAGCTGCTCGTGCTTGCGCTGCTGCGCCGCTACGACGAAGAAGGCGCCGCCTTCGTTCCGCGCTATCTCGAGCTGCTGCGCGCGGGCGGCTCCGACACGCCGGAGCGTCTGCTCGCGCGGGTGGGCCTGCGGATCGGCGACCCGGGCTTCTGGGACGGGGGGCTCGCGCTGCTCGAGGATCTCGTCGTGCAGGCGGAGGCGCTCGCGGGGAGCTAGCGAGCGCGGCCGCTCCGAGACGCGGAGTCCGGGCCCAGGCAGCGTTGCGGCCGGGAGGATGCGATGGGCAGACGCGATGGCCTCGACGCGCTCCTGCTCGGCGCCTCGCTGTTTGCGATCTACGCCGCCGGCGCCTGCCGGACCATTTATGTGGGCGATAGCGGCGAGCTCGTCACCGCCGTCCATCTGCTCGGCATCCCGCACCCGACCGGCTATCCGCTCTACGTGCTGCTCGGCAAGCTCTGGACGCTCGGGCTTCCGTTCGGATCGATCGCCTGGCGCATGAGTCTCTTCTCCGCAGCCTGCGCCGCGGGAGCTTGCGCGGCGCTGTTCCTGCTGCTGCGCACGAGCGCGCGGCTGGACCGGGTCGCCGCGCTGCTCGCAGCGTTGCTGCTCGCCTTCGCTCCGAGCTTCTGGGGAGAGGCCAACGTGCAGCGCGTGTACGCGCTGAATGCACTCTTCGTCGTGCTCGCAGCCTGGGCCGCCTGGCGCTGGAACGAGCAGCGCTCGGCAGGCCGGCTCGCGCTCGCGTTCTTCGTCTGTGGACTCGGCGCGACGAACCACACCTTTCTCGCCGTCGAGGGCGTCGCGCTCGGGCTCTTCGCGGTGTCGGTCGAGCCGTCGCTGCTGAGCCGGCCGCGCGAGCTTCTGGGCGCCGCCGCGGCGGCGTTCGCGGGCCTGCTCGTCTACGCCTACCTGCCGTTGCGCTCACAGGCGAATCCGCTGCTCGACTGGGGCGATCCCGAGACGCTCGAACGCTTCGTCGACGTCGTCCTGCGCCGCGATTTCTGGGACCGCGCGTGGATCGAAGGTCCGGCCGATCTCGTGCCGATCACCGCGGACTGGGCGCGAAGCCTCGTCTTCGAGTCGGCCTGGGTCGGCCCAGGGCTCGCGGCGCTCGCGCTCGCCGCCGCGCGCCGCCGCGGCTGGCCGGTTCTCTTCCCGCTGCTCGTGATGCTCGGCAACCTCGTCTCGCTCGCGCTCCACGGCTCGCGCTCGGATCTATTCATCTGGCACCGCTACTACATTCCCTCCTACGCGATGCTCGCGCTGCTCGCGGGCCTCGGCTGCCAGGTGTTGAGCGAGCGGCTGCCGCGCGCGCTGCGCCTGCTGCCGCTGGCGCTACCCGCGGTGCTTCTCGTCAGCGGCTGGAGCGCTTTCGACCGCAGTCGCTATCGCGTGTCGGAGGCGTTCGCGGAAGAGGTGCTGCGCGCGCTCCCGCCCGGAGCGCACCTCTCGGCGAGCGACGACAACGTGCTCTTCACGCTCCTGTATCTGCATCTCGTCGAGGGCCGGCGCCCCGACGTGGATCTCGTGATGGCGGGCGTGGGGGAAGCCGATCTCCCGCCATTGCGATTCGACCCCGAGCACGATCCGCTCTTCTTCACCCATCACCCGAACTGGAACGTGCCGGCGCTCGAGGCGGTTCCCATCGGCGCGGTGTTCCAGATCGTGCGCGCGGGCAGCCCTCACCCCGAGCCGATTCTCCCGAGTGGCCCCCTCGCGGGCGAGGACGATCCCCGCGTTCCGAAGGACTACCTCACCCAGAACCTGATCGGACACTTCCACTACATGCTGGGCGTCACCTTCGAGACGCGAGACTGGCCGCGCGCGCGCCGCGAGCTCGAGGCAGCCGCGCGCGCCGCGCCTTCGAACGACGTGCTCTTCTACAACCTGGGACTCCTCTACGAGCGCAATGGGCTGCTCGACGACGCCGTCGCCGCCTTCGAGCGAGCGCAGGCGATCAATCCACGCCACCTTCCCAGCGGAGACCGCCCGCGCGCGCGCGACCGCCTCGCCGAGCTCGCGGCCAAGAGGCGCCCGTGATCCGAAGCATCGGCTTTCTGCTCTGCGCGCTCGCGCTCGCCGTCGCATGCTCGCGCTCCGAGCCCACGCACGGTCGCGTGATCGTCCTCGGCCTCGACGGTGTCGACCCGCTGGTCGTGGACCAGCTGCTCTCGGAAGGCAAGCTCCCGAACTTCGCAAAGCTGCGACAAGGCGGCGCGTACGGGCGCCTCATCAGCAGCAAGCCCCTGCTCTCCCCGATCATCTGGACGACGATCGCCACGGGCAAGACGCCGCTCGAGCACGGGATCTCGCACTTCGTGGCCTTGAACGCGAAGACCGGAGCGGAGCTGCCGGTGACGAGCCAGATGCGGCGTGTGAAGGCGCTCTGGAACGTGCTCTCCGATGCGGGGCGCGAGGTAGCGGTGGTGGGCTGGTGGGCGACCTGGCCGGCGGAGAGCGTGCACGGCGCCATCGTGAGCGACCACACCTGTTACCATTTCTTGTTCAACGCGGGCGCGAGCGGGAGCAGCGACCCCATCGGGGTGACGCACCCCCCCGAGCTGATCGACGCAATCGCTCCGCTCGTGCGTCGCCCGGGCGATCTGACACCCGAGGATCTCGCGCGCTTCGTCGACGTCACGCCCGAAGAGGTGGCGCGGCCCTTCGATTTCCAGGACGACCTCAGCCATTTCAAATGGGCGCTCGCCACCGCGCAGAGCTACAGCGCCATCGGTCTCCAACTCTGGAAGCAACGCCACCCAGACGTGCTCTTCACCTACATCGAGGGCGTCGACTCGACCTCCCATCTCTTCGGGCACCTCTTCCGCCGCAGCGACCTCTCGGGCCCGCTCGCCGAACAGGGTCGGCGCTACGGGCGGGCGGTCGAAGAGATGTACGGCTACGCAGACGAGATCGTGGGCGCCTACCTCGCAGCGCTCGACGCCAACACCACCCTCGTCGTGCTCTCCGACCACGGCTTCGAGCTCGGGGTGCTGCACGAGGATCCCAGTCGCGCGCGGGATTTGCGGCGCGTGAGCGAGCGCTTCCACCGCATCGAGGGGATCCTCTATCTGTATGGGAATCGCGTGCGGGCGGGGCGGCGCCTCGACCAGCCGGCGATCCTCGACATCGCGCCCACGGTGCTCGCGCTCGCCGGCGTCCCGCCCGCGGCCGACATGCCGGGTCGCGTGCTGACCGAGGGGCTCGAGCTTCCGCCCGCGCTCACGGCGACGCCACGGCAGGTGGCGAGCTACGAGTCGCCCAGGCCGGCCGGAGCTCCCGCCGAGGCCAAGGCCGACGCGGACGTCTCTCCCGAGATCCTCGAGCACCTGCGCGCGCTCGGCTACCTCGACGCGACCTCGCCGAAGGGCGACCGCAATCTCGCAGCGCTCCACTTCGCGAAGGGCGACTACGCCGAGGCGGCGCGCTTGTACGCCGATCTCGTGCGCGAGAGCCCAGACGATGCGAGTCTGCGCGCGAGCCTGGCCGGCGCGCTCGGCGCGCTCGGGAAGCTCGACGAGGCGCTCGCGGAGCTCGGCCGCGCGATCGCGCTCGAGCCGGCCAACCCCGAGGCCTATCACAACCGCGGCGCGATCCTCGAGAAGCGCGGCGACCCCAAGGCGGCCGCGCGCGAATACCAGACGGCGCTGCGCTACGACCCCGACTATGAGCCCTCGCGCAACGCGCTCGCCCGCCTCGGCGGCGGCGCCGCCGCGGGCGAGGCGCATACCGCGAACGAGAAGCTTGCCACCGCGCTCGCCGAGCAGGCGCACCAGGCCGCCCTGCGCGACGACTTCGCGGGCGCCAGCAAGAAGCTCGAAGAAGCCGAGCGCATCGCACCGCGCTTCGCGCTCGTCGCCCACTACCGCGCGAACATCGCCTACCTGCGCGGCGACCGGGCCGGCGCGATCAAGGCGCTGCGCCGCGCGGTCGAGCTCGAGCCCGACAATCCGCTGTTTCGCACGAACCTCGAGCGGCTGGAGGCGGCGGAGCATGCCGGGGCGCCCGCGACTCCCCAAGGCATCGCCCCGGCGCGCTGAGCCCGTTTCGCGAGCGAGAACGAGCGGTTGAGCGACGACCGTGCGCCGGCAGCGGTCCGGGCGGCAGCCCGCGACCTTCGGTCTCCAGAAGCATGCTTTGACAGATCCGCGGCTTGGGCGCATGGCTAGTGTCAGCCTGCGCGGCCGACCTCTCGGCGAACTGCAGAGACGAGACCGTGCGTCGGCCCGAGGTTCCCGATGTCGCGACGTCGGATTTCGTGGGTGAGGGGGCTTTCGTCCTGTCGCCTGACTCTCGGCGCGTTCAGCGTCGCGATTGCGCTCCCGGCGGGCGCGCAATCGCCCGTGGGAGCGCAGTTCCAGGTCAACACCTACACCGACAACTACCAGTATCGCCCCTCCGTGGCGGCGGATGCCGATGGGGACTTCGTCGTGGTGTGGCAGAGCTACGGCTCGTCCGGGACGGACACGCTCGGCTATAGCATCCAGGGCCAGCGCTACGCCTCGAACGGATCCACGCTGGGCGCGCAGTTCCAGGTCAATACCTACACGACGAGCGACCAGCGGCGTCCCGCCGTCGCGGTGGATGCCGATGGGGATTTCATCGTGGCGTGGGGGAGCTTGCGCGGTTCCGGAACGGATCCGATCGACCAGAGCATCCAGGCTCAGCGCTACGCCTCGAGCGGATCGGCGCTGGGCGCGCAATTCCAGGTCAACTCCTACACGGTCGAAATCCAGGAGCGTGCCGCCGTGGCGGCGGCGCCCAACGGCGACTTCGTCGTGATGTGGGAGTCCAATCGCGCATCCGGGACGGACACGGACTCCTGGAGCATCCAGGGCCAGCGCTACGCCTCGAACGGGTCGACGCAGGGCGCGCAGTTCCAGGTCAACAGCTATACGACGGGCCAGCAGATGTACCCCTCGGTGGTTGCGGATTCCGCGGGGGACTTCATCGCGGTGTGGGTGAGCGGCGGGGCGTCCGGGACGGACACGAGCTTCACGAGCATCCAGGGCCAGCGCTTTGCGTCGACCGGAGCGCCGCAGGGCGCACAGTTCCAGGTCAACTCCTACACGACGAGCTACCAGCGACGTCCCGCCGTGGCGGCGGACGCCGTCGGCGACTTCGTCGTGGTCTGGGACAGCTTCGGTGGGTCCGGGTCGGACGCGACCGGGTACAGCGTACAGGGCCAGCGCTACGCCTCGAACGGCTCGCCCCAGGGCTCGCAATTCCAGGTCAACACCTACACGACGAACGGCCAGTACTTTGCCTCCGTAGCGGCCGCCTCCGACGGGGACTTCGTCGTGGTCTGGCATAGCTACGGCGGGTCGGGGACGGACCCGGACGACACCATCCAGGGCCAGCGCTACGCCTCGAACGGAACCGCTCTGGGCGCGCAGTTCCAGGTCAACACCTACACCACGAGCAGTCAGTTCTTCAACTCCGTGGCGGCGGAAACCAACGGGGACTTCATCGTGGTATGGGAGAGCGTCGGGTCGTCCGGGACGGACACCAGCAACTCCAGCATCCAGGGCCAGCGCTATCGCTTGATCACCCTCGCGCCCCTCGTGCCGGCGATGTCCTCCGCGACGAGATTCGCGCTCGCCGCGGCGCTGGCGCTGCTCGGCGCTACCTACGCGCTGAAGCGTCGCTCGTAGCTCGCGCGTAGGGAAGCGTCAGCAGGCGGAGCAGGTTCTCCCGGTACAAGCGGCTGTCCGGAGCCAGGCGCAGCGCCTCTTTCTGCGCGCCGACCGCGGTGAAGAGCTCCCCCGACATCACCGCGAGGTTGGCGACGTACTGCGGAACGACTGGCGAACGGCCGCGGGTGTTGAGCTCCGCAGCCTGCGCGAGGAGGCGCTTCGCACTGTCGCGATCACCGGCTTCGATCGCGCCGTGCGCCTGCGCGCAGAGCGCCTCCGCATCAGCCCGCGCCGCGGGATCGCCAGCGGGTGCGCCCTGCTTCGCCCAGCGGTCCGCGACCTCCTCGACGAAGGCGCGCACGTCACCCCGCAGGCGCAGCCCCTCCTGCCACAGGTCGCTGTCGCGCGCGTCGAGCTCGAAGTAGACCAGACGCAGGGGACCCTCCTGGAAGCGCGTCATCGCGAATGGCGGGTCGTGGAACTGGAGGCGAAGCGCGAGGTCGGGGATCGAGGAAGCACCAGACTTGTCGTAGCCGAACGGGAATCCGAGGAAGCGCCGCAGCGTCGCGTCGCGCTCCGCGTCGACCGCGGGCGCGAGCTTGGCCACGCGCAGCGTATAGAAGAATCGGAAGAGCGGATCGTCGGCGAGCTCGTGATCGCTCAGATAATGCGGCTCCTCGAGCCCCGCCGCGTTGTACCAGAGGATCACGCGCGGCCGCCGCCGCAGCACGTACTCGCCCCAGCCACGTCGGTGCCCGGCCCAGCCCTCGGAGACGATGTAGATCGGGCGGTGCGCGATCTGGGCGTCCGTGAGGCCGAGCATGTCGATGGTCGGCAGCCGCGAGACATACGGCAAACTGCCCGCCGTGTTGACGGCGATCCAGTCATCGGGCGCGAGCCGCGCGGCCAGCCACGCCCCGACGCGCTCGCCGACGAGCGCCGTGCGGTGCGCCACGAACGCCCGGTAGGGCTGCTCGGTCGCGAGACTCGCAGCGGTCTGGAGCGCGAAGAGCGCGAGCACGACCGGCCCCGAAGCCATGCGTGGCAGGCCTCGCAACCATCCCGCCGTGATCACCGCGCAAAACGGCAGCACCGGCACGAAGAATCGGAAGTACGGCATGAAGTCGGCGCCGACGACGACGACGTAGGCGACGTACGCGAGCAGCGTCGTGTAGAGCGCGAGGGCGAACGCGGGCTGCGCGAAGCGGTCGCGCACGGACCTTGCGAGCAGCGCGAGCGGGAACGCGAGACTCGCGGAAAAGAGCGGAAACGCGAGCGCGAATTCCGCGAGATAGCGCACGCCCGTCCCGAGCTGGCCGGCGCCGCCAGTCACCTTCGCATAGAACGTGTTAGGCAGGAGCTCGCCGTAGTAGTGCCAGCGCCAGACCAGGTGGATCGACACGACCCCGAAAACGACGAGCGCGTTCACGAGGTGGCGTCGGAGGCCGCTCCAGTCGCCGCGCCGAAAGCGCTCGGCCAGGGCGAGCGCCCCGCTGAAGAGGACGAAGACAGGGGCGCCTTCCGGTCGCGTCAGCGCGAGCAGCGCGAAGACGCAGCTCGAGCCGCGCCAACGCCGCGAGCGCACCTCGCGCAACGAGAGCGAGACGGCGGACAGCAGGAGCGCCGTGAAGAGCAGCGTCTCCATCGCGCGCAGCGACCAGTAGGCGAAGGCGCTGGCCGCGAGCAGCAGCAGCGCCGAGAGCGCGGGCCGCGCCGGGTCCGCGCCCACCAGCTCGCGCTCGAGCCGCGCCGTGAGCAGCAGCGCCCACGTCGCCATCGCACCGGAAAGGATGGAGAGCCCGAACACCGGATCGATGCGCAGCTCGAGCAGCAACGCAGAGAGCAGGACCAGCGCAAGACTCGTGTACCCCTCGACGCGCTCGCCCGGGTTGAACACGAGGCCCTGCCCTTCGACCAGATTGCGCGCGAAGCGCAGGGTGATGAAGGTGTCGTCGATCAGGTAGCCCCAGCTCCGGAGCGCGGTCCAGAGAAAGGCCGCGACGGCGAGCAGCAGCAGCCATCGCCGGTTTGCGCTCGCGTCGGTCGGGAGGCTGTGCACGCTCGACTCCGCCCCTCGCGCGGGCCTCGTGAGGCCGAATCGTACCCGGGGTGACGTCACGCTGGGAAAGTCCCCTGACTTCGAGAAGACCACGCGATCAGCCGTCGCCGCCAACCCGAGCCAGGTCAGCGCACTTCCTTCACTGCGCTCGCTGCCCTCCCCGCCTGCGGCTCGAGATCCTGCGTCACCCGGTAGATCCGCGCGGACGCATGCGGCACGACCTGTCGCCGCAGCGGCAGCGCACCGGAGTAATACGGCGGAATCGTCGACCAGGGCGACGAGCTCTTGACCGCGAGCGAGGCCACTCGTTCGAAGCCGGGTGGATACGAGATCCTCGGCTGATCCACGTTCGCCGGAATCACCAGCCAGTCGCCGTGCCGGAGCACCGATGCGCCGGGGATCACAGCGCGCCAGCCGGAGCGCTCCGCGTAGAACTGCACCTCCCAATGCCCCGTATACCAGATGGTCTCGCGCGCGGGCGCGGCCCCGAGCGTCGTCAGGCGCTCCGCGATCTTCCCGATCAGCGCGTGGCGCGCGCGCGCGTCTGAGAGATCGCTCGCGAAGTAGAGCAGCGCGAGCGCGAGACCGAAGGCGGTGGCGATGCGCGCCCCCGCCTGCGCGTCGCGCTCGTGCATGCGACGCGCGGCCGCGCGCGCGGCGAGCAGCGTCGCGGCGATCGAGAGGCCGATCACGCGCCGCACCGCCGGAAACGGCGAGATCACGAAGTAGCCGACGATCTCGAGCACGAGCCAGGCGACGAGCAGGCGGTCGGCACGCGGATCCGTCGCGTCGCGCCGTCGCAGCAAGCTGAGCGCCGCGGCGCCGAGGCACGCGGCAACGCCCGCGCCGAGCGGGACGAAGATCGCGAGCTCGGGGTTGAATGCGGCGAGCGTCGCGATGAGTCCGATCGGCTCGCCCGGCGGCGGCCTCGGGAGAGCGAGCACCCCGACGAAGGCGAGCCCGCCGGCGAGCGCGGCCGCCGTCACGAGCGCGCTGCGCGCGCCGAGCCCCACCAACGCGAGCAGCCCCGCATAGGCCGCCGTCCCCCCAACGAGCGAGAAGAGACAGAGCGTCCAGTAGAGTGCCATGCCGCCCGGCTGCCCGCCGCTCGCGCGCTCCACGTCGCCGAGCAGGTCCATCGTTCGCACGCGCTCGAGGCCCGCGAGGAAGTGCGACTCCCCGTAGCGTGCGACGACCAGGGCCTCCCAACCGACGAAGAGAGCCGCCGCTGCGAGGCAAGCGATCGCCGCCTCGCGTGGCCGCCGGTAGATCGCGGCATGCACGAGGACGAGCGCGGGATAGCTCACCGCCGAGTACTTCGTCTGCATCGCGAGACCGAGCACGAGGCCCCCGGCGAGCGCGAGGACCAGGCGCTCGCGCTCACAGGCGCGCACGAAGAGCGCGAATCCGAGCAGCCCGAGAGCGGCCGCCGGCACATCGAGCATCAGGCTGAAACCCGGCAGCAGGGTCGGCCCGAGCGCGAGCGTAAAGAGGACTGGCGTGGCGAGCGGCCGCGCGAAGCGCGCGAGCAGGAACGCGAGCGAGCCCGTGAGCGCGATCGCGAAGGGCAGCAGCGAGAGCTTCCACGCGAGCGGCTCGCCGCCGAATAGCGCCATCGCGCCGGCGAGCCAGTAGGGAAGCACGGGCGCCAGCGTTCCCACCCGCATCGCCGGCTCGGGCGCGTCGTACCAGAAGAGCTCGAATCCATAGGGATCACCCGGATGCGCCTCGATCTGACGCGCCACGCTGATGTAGACCGGATCGTCGATCACGATCGGCTTCGCGGCATTCGCCGCGGTCAGCGCCAGCGCAGCGAGCAACGCCGCCCACGCGAGCGTGCGATCGACGGCGTCCGTCGCCGCACCCGCCGAGACCCTCACGATCTGCTCACGCGGGCGAACCTCGACGCGGCTGGCCACGCTGCTCGAGCCCCAGGAGCGGCCTCAGAGCCCGCGCGCGATCTCCGTCGCTGCGCGCAGCCCACTCGTGAGCGCTGCCTCCGTGTAGGGGCCGACCAGGTAATCGCCGGCGAACGCGAGGCGCGGCGAGCGCTCGAGACGGGTCTGGAAGCGCGCGAGGCGCGGCAGATAGCCCGCGCTGAACTGCGGGAGCATCGGCGACCAGCGGTGGACGACCGCGGCCATCGGCTCGAGCCGCCCGATCGGCGTGCGCGCCAGGCTCTCGATCACCAGCTCCGCGATCGCCGCATCGGGCGCGTCCCAGACGCGCGCCGCAGCGCGGGCGGTGAGCGCCGCATTCACGAGACCGGCGCCCGGCGGCGCGACGCCCGGCTTCCAGTGATCGACGGCGAGCCCGTAGAGTTCGAGGCCCTCGCGACGCGGGAAGGCGACACCGTAGTACGGCAACGTCGCCGGCGCCTTCTCGAACATCAGGTGCACGATCATCCCCTGCGCGTAGCGCACGTGCTCGAAGAAGCCGCGCTCGTCGGGGCTGAGCTTCGGACACACGCCGGCCACCAGCGAGCCGGGCAGCGCCACCACCGCGGCGTCGGCCAGCACGCTGCTCTCGCGGCCGCGCGCCCGGTAGCGCACGCGCGCGCCCGCGCTCTCGGTCTCGATGGCGATCACCTCGCAGCCCGTGCGCACCGGCACCTCGTGAGCCAGCGTCCGCGTGAGCAGTCCCATGCCGCCCTCGAAGCACTGCAAGCGGAAGCCGCTCGCGACGAAGCGCAGCGCGAGCAGCCCGAAGGCGAGCGAGAGATCTTCGGGATCGCTGTCGAAGGTCGAGCTGAACGCGGGTGCGAGCAGGTACTCGAAGGCCTCGTCGCCCACCAGCCGGATCAACCCGGCCGCGAGATCCTCGCGATCGAGCGCGGCGGCGAGCTCCGGGCGCAGCGGATCGAGCGTGTGCCGGTTGCGCGCAACCTCGAAGAGCAGGCGTGCGAGCCGCGCCTTCGCGGGCGCCGAAAGCAGACGCGAGGTGAGCAGGCGCAGCGGGCTCGCATAGTCGGCAGCGTGAAGTGCGCCGTCGCGCAGGATCGCGTTGTCGCTGCGCGCGACGCTGCGCACGCGATCTTCGAGGCCGACGGCGCGCGCGACGGCGTGCAGGTTCCGGTAGCCGCTCGCGATGAACTGCGCGCCGCGATCGAGCACGAACGCGCCGTGCGGCTCGCTGCGCATGCGCCCGCCCGCCTCGGCCTCGCGCTCGAGCACCTCGACATCGTGACCGCCACGGCGCAAGCGCCACGCGCAGACGAGCCCCGCGATGCCACCGCCCACCACCGCGATCGACGCCATGCCGGCCCCCTGCCCTGCGCCCGGACGCGAGCTCTGCGCTCGCCTCCGGAATCCGGCGAAGCATACCCGCCGGGGGCGCCGACGGCGCTTGACAGGCAGGCGAACAAAAGACGAAACTGGTCGGATGCCCCCCAGCGAACCCGCCCGCGACTACGTCGAGCTGCGCTGCCGCAGCGCCTTCTCCTTCCTCGAGGCCGCCTCGAACCCCGAAGATCTCGTCGCCCGCGCCGCCGAGCTGGGGTACGGCGCCCTCGCGCTCGGCGATCGCGACGGCTTGTCCGGCGCACCACGTTTTTTTCAGGCGGCGAAGGCCGCGGGTCTGCACCCGATCGTGGGAGCCGACGTCTCGCTCGCGCCCCCGGCTGCGCACACCGCGCCAGGCTCCCTGCTGCTGCTCGTCGAGAGCGCCGCGGGATACCGCAATCTGTGTCGCCTGCTCACGCTCGGGCACGCCCGCTGCGGCAAGGGCGAATCCCGCGTGCACTGGGAGGAGCTCGCCGCGCACGCGGAGGGCCTCGTGGCGCTCGCCCGCGGCGACGCCGCGCTCGGCCCCGCGCTGCTCGCGCGCGCGCGTGAGGGCTTTGGCGCCGGCCGCCTCTTCGTCGACGTGTCACGGCATCTGGAGCGCCGCGCCGAGGCGGTCGCGCGGCGCGCCGTGGCGCTGGCCGAAGCAGCGGGCATCCCGATCGTCGCGACGGGCGACGTGCGCTTCGCCGCCCCCGCGGATCGCCCCCTCTTCGACGCGCTCACCTGCCTGCGCGCGAAGACCTCGCTCGACCGCGCCGGCCGCCGGCTCGCGTGCAACGCCGAGCGCCACCTGCACGCGCCCGCCGCAGCCGCCGCGCGCTTCGCGGACCGTCCGGCCTGGCTGCGCGCCACGCGCGAGATCGCCGAGCGCTGCGCCTTCAGCCTGGCGGATCTCGGCTACCGCTTCCCCGAGTTCCCGGTGCCGCGCGGCGAGACGCAGATGGGCTGGCTGCGCCGGCTCACCGAGCACGGCGCGCGCGAGCGCTATGGCGATCCCGTGCCCCCGCGCGCGCGCCGCCAGCTCGAGCACGAGCTGCGCGTGATCGAGAAGCTGGCTCTCGCCGGCTACTTCCTGATCGTCCACGACATCGCGCGCTTCGCGAAGCAGCAACGGATCCTGGCGCAGGGGCGCGGCTCGGCGGCCAACAGCGCCGTGTGTTACGCGCTCGGCATCACCGCGGTCGATCCCGTCGCCATGGGTCTGCTCTTCGAGCGCTTCCTCTCGGAGGAGCGCGGCGAGTGGCCCGACATCGATCTCGATCTGCCGTCGGGCGCCCAGCGCGAGCGGGTGATCCAGCACGTGTTCGCGAAGTACGGCGAGACGGGCGCCGCGATGACGGCCGTGGTGATCACCTGGAAGAGCCGGCTGGCCGTGCGCGAGATGGGCAAGGTGCTGGGCATGGAGCCGGACGCGCTCGACCGCCTCTCGAAGCTGATCTCCGGCCTCGAGCACCGCGACGATCTCGAGCAGGTCGGCCACACGCTGCGCCAGGCGGGCGTCGACCCCACGGCCCCGCGCATCGCGCGCCTGCTCGAGCTCTCGGCGCGCGTGCAGGGTCTGCCGCGCCACCTGGGCCAGCACACGGGCGGCATCGTGATCGCGGCGGGCCGCCTCGACGAGGTGGTGCCGATCGAGCCGGCCGCGATGCCCGGCCGCCGCGTCGTGCAGTGGGACAAGGACGACTGCGCGGACCTCGGCATCATCAAGATCGACCTGCTCGGCCTCGGCATGCTCGACGCGCTCGAGCAGGCGCTGCCGCTGGTGCGCGAGCACGAGGGCGTCACGCTCGACCTGGCGAAGCTACCGCCCGACGATCCCGAGACCTACGCGATGATCCGCCGCGCCGACACGATCGGCGTGTTCCAGATCGAGAGCCGCGCGCAGATGGCGACGCTGCCGCGCATGAAGCCCGAGCGCTTCTACGATCTCGTGGTGGAGGTGGCGATCATCCGGCCCGGCCCGATCACGGGGCAGATGGTCCACCCGTATCTGAACCGGCGCGCCGGGCGCGAGCCGGTCACGTATCCGCACCCTTCGCTCGAGCCGATCCTCGCGCGCACGCTCGGCGTGCCGCTGTTCCAGGAGCAGCTGCTGCGCATCGCGATGACGGCGGCCGGCTTCTCGGGCGGCGAGGCCGAGGAGCTGCGCCGCGCGATGGGCTTCAAGCGCTCGCAGGAGCAAGATGCAGCGGCTCTCGCAGCGCCTGCGCGATGGCATGACCGCACGCGGCATCACGGGCGAGGCGCAGGACGAGATCCTGCGCGGGGTCGTCGCGTTCGCGCTCTACGGCTTCCCGGAATCGCACGCCGCCTCCTTCGCGCTGATCGCCTACGCCTCCGCCTATCTCAAGTGCCACCACCCGGCGGCCTTCCTGGCGGGGCTGCTGAACGCCTGGCCGATGGGCTTCTACGCGCCGGCGACACTCGTGAAGGACGCGCAGCGCCACGGCCTCGACGTGCGAGCGATCGACGTCGCCTGCTCCGACTGGAAGTGCACGCTCGAGCCCCGCGCGGGCGGCCCCGCCGTGCGCCTCGGGCTGCGCTACGTGAACGGGCTGCGCGAGCAGACGGGGCGCGCGCTCGAGGCCGCGCGCGCGCGCCGGCCCTTCAGCGATCTCGCGGATCTCGTGCGGCGCGTCTCGCTGCGCCAGACCGAGCTCGAAGCGCTGGCGGAGCTCGGCGCGCTCGCTGCGATCGACCCGCGCGCGCGCACACGGCGCTCCGCGCTCTGGCAGGTCGCCGGGCTCGAGCGCGACTCGCACTCGCTCTTCGCCGGTCTCGCGCCCGACGACGGCGAGTCTCCGCTCGCCGAGCTGACGCCGCTCGAAGCGACGCTTGCGGATTACCGGCGCAGCGGCGTGACGCCCGGCCCGCAGGTGCTCGCCCACCTGCGCCCGGAGCTGGCTGCGCGCGGCGTGCTCAGCGCCGCGGCGCTGCGCGAAGCGCCGAACGGCTGCCGGGTGCGCACGGCGGGCCACGTGATCGTGCGCCAGCGACCCGAGACGGCGAAGGGCTTCTGCTTCCTCACGCTCGAGGACGAGACGGGCACGGCGAACGCCATCCTCACGCCGCAGATCTTCCGCCGCTTCCGCGTGCCGCTGCACACGTCTGCGATCGTCGAGATCGAGGGCCGGATCCAGAACGTCGACGACGTGGTCCACGTGCGCGTGCGCAGCCTGCGCGCGCTGGCCGCCCGCGAGGGGCTGCCGGAATCGCATGACTATCGCTGAGAGCGGAGGACGCCACGCCCGGGGCGCTGCGAGCGCCGGGCCCGGAAGTCTCAGGCCCAGCAGACCACGACTTCGCGCGGCCCGCGGTAGGGCAGCCGACCGTGCGCCACCGCGAAGTTGTCGATCGCGACGACGTCGCCGCGGCGCCAGGGCACGACGACCATGTGCTTCCACACCGCGTCGAGCACCGCCTCGATGTCGGCGTCCGGGATCGGGCTCCCGTCGAGGTGCGTGCAGTGCATCGAGAGCTCGTCCGGCGCCTTCGTGCGACGCTGGAGCGCCGCGAGCGCGCGGGTGAGCTGCGCGAAGAAGGCGTGGCGCAGCGTGGGTCGCAGCGCATGGATGCGGCGGTACTCGCCTGCGGCCGCCGCGATGTGGAAGGTCGTGCTGTGATTGTGCCAGACCGGCTCGTCGGTCTCGGGCTGGCGGCGCGTCACGGCCTGCGTGCTCACCAGGCGCAGCCCCCCGCCCTTCGTCCAGATCGGCTCGAAGCCCTCGGCGCGGCACCTGGCTTCGACGGCGGCGCGGTCCGTCGTCAGGAACATCTCGTCCCAGCGCTTGAGCTTCCAGAGATCGAAGCGGCTGCCGCCCTCGGGTCCTGCGTAGTTGCGCACGATCCGCAGGCCCTTCTCCTCGAAGCGCTTCACCAGCAGCGGGTCGAGATCGCGCAACACCCGGCGGAAGTCCGTGAGCGGCGTCTCCCCGGAGCCCGGCGCCGGCTCGCGCAGGCAGCAGAAGAAGAGGTGCCGCGGTGGATGCGCGGTGAAGCTCATCTCGCAGTGCTGCGGGATCGGGAAGTACGGCGGCAG
Organism: uncultured delta proteobacterium; assembly: GCA_963785985.1. Classification (GTDB taxonomy): domain Bacteria; phylum Myxococcota_A; class UBA9160; order UBA9160; family SMWR01; genus DATBRV01. The sequence continues at coordinate 182,064 of CAWAXD010000014.1, forward strand.
CTCACTCGCCGTGAAGACGTGGCTCGTGAGCGCATTGCGCGGCGAGGTGCCGAGGTATTCGTTCTTCAGCTCGGGGTCGATCGCGCGCGCGACGCGCTCGAAAGCGGGAGGGTCGGCGACGTCGAAGCCGCGGAAGAGCAGCGCCCCGTGCCCGGCGAGGCGTTCGCGCAGCCAGCTCTTGTGATCCGCGAGAAAGCGACACAGCCTCGCCGGATCGCGGTCGCCGCGGGCCTGGATCACGAGCGGCAGGGCGTCGTCGGAGCCTTCCCAGATGTGGATGTCGTAGGGGCTCGCGGGCGTGGGACCGAGCGACATGTCGGGCCTCCGGGCTGGAGAACGCGGAGAGTCTACCAGCTCGCAGGTTCGCTCAGCCGGGCGGCGGGCGCTCGCCCGGCGGCACGTAATCGTTGTAGCCCTTGCGGATGTTCTGGAAGACGAGCTCGGGCAGGCTGAACAGCACGCCCGAGAGCCCCGAGTGCAGCCCGCGCCCGCCGTCGAACGGGAGCGCCACCAGACCGACCGCGCTGCGCAGGAGGCCCGCACCGACGTTCACGGCGCCGAGCAGCGGGCGCAGCGGCACCTGTGTATCCGTGAAGAACACGAAGAAGCCCTCGCGGTCGCCTGCGCAATGGGTGCGCGCCGTGAAGGCGTTCGATTCGCGCAGCGCGACGCGCAGCGGCGGCTCGCTCGCCGCCATCTCAGCCAGCCGGAAGCGCCGGTAGGACGGCAGCGAGACGGCTTGCGCGACGCTCCAGCTCCCCCGCACCCGATGCAACGAGACGAACGGGATGAAGTTGAAGCCGGCGACCGGATCCACGTAGCCGCCGAGCCGGCGCGTCGACTCCGCGCGCACGAGAGCGCGCAGCGCCGCGGGTGCGCCCGGCGCCTGCTCGCTGCCGAGCGCCGCGTCGAGCGTGCGGAAGATCTCCGACACGCAATTATGTCGCACCAGGTCATAGCCGTGCAGCGCCAGCAGCCGCTCGCGGTAGCGGCGCACGGCGGCTTGCGAGCGATCGACGAGCGGGCCCAGATCGCCGCTTGGCCGCGGCAGCTCCGCCACGTGCGCGCGCGCTTCGGGAATCAGCGTTCCCGCGTGGATCCGGATCGTGGCCGCTCCGGCCGCCACGCCGCGCAGCTCGAGCCAGCGCCCCTCCGCCGTTTCGAGCGCGTTCCATGGGATCTCCTGGAAGCCGCGGCTCTGGACGAAGTCCTGCCGGGCCCTCTCGAAGTCAGCCCGTGCCTCGCCGAGCAGCGCCGGCAGCAGCGCGCGATGCACGTCGCTGACGTCGAGCGTCTCGCTCGCGGCCGGGAACGGATCGAGGACCCGCCAGCGACCCGAGCGCAGCGAGGTCTCGAACGCGGCGAGACGCGCCATCCCGAGGAGCAACGGAAATCCCCAGTCGTCGCGCTGGCTGGCGACCAGCTGCGCCATGTTCTCGCGCAGCGCAGCCGCCGCCGCGCGCAGGCGCTCGCACTCGGCGGGGGAGAGCGCGAGCTCCTCCGCCGCGGGCGCCAGCGCCTCCGGCCGCAGCGGCCGCGGGCTCGCGAGCAGCTCGAGCGCGAGGCGCGCCGCGAGCCAGCTCTCGACGCTCCGGGAGTACGAGGGCTCCACCACCGGATAGCGATCCGCGCTCAGGTCGACCTCATCGACGGGAACGACCTGCGGAGTCTGGCTCGCAATCGTCTGGTCGACTTCGTTCCGCCGGCGCGCGAGGAACTCCCGACCGTGCAGAGCCTCGATGCGCAGGCGCAGCGCTGCGAGCTGATTGGCGTCCGGGGCCGTTGGCGCCGTCGGATCCGACGCCGCCGCGAAGAAGCCCGCGCCCCGCACCTCGAAGCCGGCCGCGTCGCCCGAGGCGCCGCGCTCGCGCGCTCGCAGCGCGCGGAACAGGTTTGCATCGGCGCGCGTCTCCGCCTCGATCTCGAGCTGCCGCTCCTGCACGAGCGCGCGGCGTTCGAATGCGTCGTGCAGCAGCGCATAGGTCTCCGGCGCGACCGGCACGCGCGAGAGCTCGATGTCGCGATTCTGGAGCGTTCGATACACGTACTGGAAGCGCTCGGAATCGTCGCGCCCGAGCCGTAGCAGGCCGTCCGCGTGCTCGAAGTGGAACGTCTCGGCGCCGAAGCGGATCGCGGCGTGGCCGCCCGCGGAGCCGCCCTCGTTGCCGCGGATCATCAGATAGTCGACGTTGCGCGGAGCATCCGCGGCTACGTCGACGCCCTCGGAGAAGCGCGCCTGCCCCGCGGCCGGAAGGCCACACAGGCCGAACACCCAAGCGGCCAGGGCGAGACGAGCTCGCACGCGCGCGATCCTTCTCGAGCGCCCGGACCTACCGGACGGCGTCGAAGCCCTGCTGGATCAGCTTGATCTTGTTGACGTCGCCCCCGGTCCAGTTCTTCTGGTACACGCCGAGCTGCGCTTCGTCGATCTTGGTGCGGCCGAGCCCGCGGCCGATTCCGATCCAGGTGTCGTCGTTCGCCTCCCAGTCCGTGATGCCGTGCTTCTTGGCGACCTCCCCGAGCCCGCTCTTGAAGGTGCTGTCGCTCCCGCCCGAGACCACGAAGGCTTGCGTGTAGCCCTCGACGTCCTTGCGGTACCTCTCGGCTGCCGAACCGGGAGACGACGACGTGCTCGAGTTCGACACGCTATCCGAGCTGCTCGTGACCGAATCCGAGATGCTCTTCGAGCTGCTCGTGATGGAATCCGAAATGCTCTTCGAGCTGTACGAGAACGAGCAGGCGAGGCTCGCCGCAGCGAGCACAGCTGCGGCCGCGAGCGCGCCGGTGCGGATTCCATCGCGAATCGACATGCGCATTCTCCCAGCTTGTGCCCGGAATCGGGTCGCTTACGATGGCATGTCTGCATGCGCGCGTCTAGGGCGCAGAGAGAGGGCTGCGCCGGAGTCGGCGCTCTGGCCCGCGGACCGTACCCTGTCGCCGTCGGATGCGCTCGCAAGCAAGCTTGCGGATCAGCGAGCCGCCTTGCGCAGGTCCAGCCTCTCATCCCCGAACTCGAGCACCGACTGCGTGAAGAGCTCGTCGGGAAGCGCGTCGCGGAGATCGACTTCGGAGATCTCGACCGTGGTGACGGACGCGTCCGCGCGCCGGAAGGTCATGCGGCCCGGGATGAAATGGTCGCCTACGTGGAGGATGCGCTGCGGATCGATTTCGAGCTGCTTGAGCGGTTTGCCGTCGCGATGAAACTCGGCGCGCAGCAGCAATGGAAGCTCGCGGTCGAACCAGCCGACGACGCGGTCGTAGCCGCTCGGAACGCCGATTGGCAGCAGCTCGATCACGAGCGCCGGACGCCCGCCCACCGCCTCCGCTCGCAGCAGCCGCGCGCGCCACTGCTCGGCGCGCTTGCCTTCGAGATCCTCGAAGAAGACGTCGGTACCGAAGAATGCGTCGGAGCGCTGGGCCACGCTCACCCGGCGCACGCGGGCGAGCGCGGGCTGGTAGAGAAACGCGTCGTAGCTGAAGTCGGGGCGCTCGAGCAGCAGAAGGCCGATGCCCCGCAGGTCGCCCGGTCCGACGAAACGCACGAGCATGCGATTGAGGCCGGCGGCTGCGCCTCGCCTCGCCACCTGCAGCGAACGCAGGTATTCGCGCCCATCGCCGCGGCGTGCGCGGATCTCGACGCGCTGCACGGACGTGAAGCCATACAGGTTGCGGAAGGCCCGCGCGACGATCGCCTGCGGACTCGGAGCGGAGGCGTCCTCGGCTGGTGTCGCCCCGATCAGCAGCGCAGCGAACCCGCTGCACGCGAGCGCTCGCAGCCTGCGCGCGCGGCGCAGAATGCGAAGATTCATGCTTCCCTCCACGCGAACGCCGTAGTATAAGTGCAGGACGACACCACACAGTGAAGGACTCGTATGCGCGCCAGCCACGGAAGTGCGAAAGTTCTCGCGCGAGCGCTTCGCTCGCCGAGCCCTGCCTTGCAACCCCCCGCCGTCCGGCTCGAGAACGTGCGCGTGACGTACCAGCGCGGCCGCGTCCTGGTCGATGCCGTCAAAGGCGTCGACCTCGAGATCCCGGCCGGTGACTTCGTCGCGATCGAAGGCCCGAGCGGCTCGGGCAAGAGCACGCTGCTGCGCGCGATGGCGGGGCTCTGGCCCACGACCGCCGGCCGGGTGTGGATCGAAGGCATGCCGCTCGACGCGCGCTCGGACGCGCAGCTCGCGATCCTGCGGCGGCGCCGCATCGGCTTCCTCCACCAGCTCTTCAACCTGTTGCCCGACCTCACGGCGGGCGACAACGTGGCGCTCCCGCTGCTGCTCGACGGGCGGCGCGACGCGGAGGTGCAGGCGCGTGTGCGCGAGGTGCTCGAGCGGCTCGGGATCGAGGCGCTGATCTCGCGAAGGCCCGAGGAGCTCTCGGGCGGCGAGATGCTGAGGGTGGCGCTCGCGCGCGCACTCGTGATCCGTCCGCTGCTCGTGCTCGCCGACGAGCCCACCGGGAGTCTCGATCGCGAGAACGGCGGACGCGTGCTCGAGCTCTTCCGCGAGATCCACCGGAGCGGCGACGTGACGCTCGTGCTCGTGACCCACGACGCGGAAGTGGCGGCGGCGGCGCGCAGGCGGATCCGGATCGTGGACGGACGCATCGTCGCGCAGACTTCCTGAGCCGCCGCGCCCAGCGCTCGCATCGCTTCACTCACCGGGCTCCCCCGCTTGCGCGAGCGAAACCGCTCGCGAGGCGCGCAGGACCGGCGCGATGGCCGCGAGCACGCTCACGCCGGTGGCGGCGGCGAGCACCACGGCGATCGCCTCGCGCGGCACGACGAAATCGAACACCAGACCGAGCCCCGAGCGCAGCGCTCCCTCGACGAAGCGGCGGCTCAGCCAAAGCCCGCTGGCGCAGCCGAGCGCCCCGCCCACCAGCCCGAGGGCCAGCGCCTCGCACAGGAAGCTCGCCACCAGCTGGCGCCGCGTCGCCCCCACCGTGTGGAGCAGCCGGATCTCGCGCCTCCGCTCGCCGAGCGTGATCACGAAGAAGCTCAGCATCGACACGATCATCACAAAGGCGGCGACGAGCTCGAGCGCATAGGCCGAGTAGAAGATCGCGTCGACGATGGCGGCGCTGCGCGCATGTACCTCGGCGCGCGTGAGTACGCTGCAATGGCAACGCTCGTGCAACGCGATCGCGATCGCCCGGCGCGCCGGCTCCTTCGCGACGCCGCTCGCGAGCCAGACCGCGTACCCCGTCGCGCTCGCATCGAGCCAGCGTCGGCGGAACAGGGCCGACTCGACGAAGACGGTCCCGAGATCGCCGCCCGCGTAATCATCGATCACCGCTGCGATCTGGAGCCGCACGGGGCCGGTGGGACTGCGCAGCTCGATCGTGTCGCCGGGCTGCACGCGATTGCGCTCGGCGAAGACTTGCGTCGCGAGCGCCCCATCCCCCGCGGCCAGCGCCGCGCGCGCGCGTGCGAGGTCTCCCGCAACGACCCGGACGGGCCGCCCGGCGTCGAATCGCGCAGCGCTTCCCGCCGCGATCACGACCCAGCGCTGCTGGTAGGGCTGCGCCACGAGCCGGGTGCCTTCGACGAAGGCCACGCCCCGCTGCGAGAGCAGCAGCGATTCCAGATCTCCGGGAATGGCGGGCGACGAGGGGAGGAGTCCGATCGATCCGACGCCGGCGACGACGAGGTCCGAGCGTTGCGTGCCGCGCAGCCACGCGAGGACGCCCTCGCGCAGGCTCGCGACCCCCGCCACCGTGTAGATCACGTACGCCGAGCCGAGCAGGATCGCGGCAACCACCGTCGCGCTGCGCGCGGGATCCGAAATCAGTCCCTGCCACGCGAGCCGCGGAACCAGAAGCCTCGGGCCGCGCAGCACGCGCAGCATCAGCGGTGAGAGGGCCACGAGAACGAGCGGCGTCGCGAAGCCGAGACCGAGGAGCACGAGCGCGTCCGAGACGAGCACGACGTTCGAGAGCGCCTGCGGTCCGAAGGCGGGCAGCTCGAGCGCGGGAAGCGCCAGACCCGCCGCGGCGCCGAGCGCGCCGATTCCAGCCAGACGCTGCGCAGCGCGCCAACGCTCGCGGCTCGGGCTCGCAGCCTGCACTCCGCTCGCGAGCCGCAAGGCTCCGCGCGCCGGTGCGATGCTCGCCGCCCAGGTGATGACGACGCCGAGTAGACTTCCAGCCGCGAGATAGCTCGCCGAGATCCGCACGGCCGGGCTCGCGATCGGCGCGTAGAGCGACGCCACCGTTTGCTGAAAGAGCCCTGCCGCCGCAGTGGCGAGGAGCGCGCCCAGCGCGGCGCCGATGCCCGCGCCGACGATTCCCAGCGCGAGCCCTTCGCTGGAGAGCAGCAGCAGCAAGGCGCGTCGCGAGACGCCGATGGCGCGCACGACATCGAGCTGCGCCTTGCGCTGCGACGCGACGATCGCGACCGCGTGGTGGATCACGAGGGCGCCCACGACGATTGCGATGCAACCCGTGAGACCGAGCGCCATGCGCAAGCCGTAGAGCAGGCTCTCCCATTCGGGCGAGGGACCCGCGACACGGGTCACCGTCGCGCGGCCGGAGACCCGGGCTTCCAGTCGTTCTCGCACGCCTTCGATCGCCGCCGCCGAGGTCGTCTGCACGTCGATCGCGTCCACGAGCCCGCTGCGTCCGAGCAGCGCCTGCGCCGCAGGCAGATCCATCACGGCGAGCGCGCCTCCGAACAGCGCACTGGTCGCGCTCGGCTCGAAGAGGCCCGCCACGTAGAGCCGACGCTGTCCGTTCGCGAGCTCCGCCTCGAGCGTCGAGCCGAGCGCGATGGCATGGCGCTGCGCAAACCCGCGGTCGAGGGCAATCGCCTCGGGGCGCACCAGGAAGTCCGCCTCGTCCAGGATCTCGAGGTGCTCGCGCGAGAAGGAGTCGCGGTGCACCGCATCCGCGCCGAGCAGGTCGATGCCGATCAGCACCGCGTCGGTGTCGCCGCCCGCGAGCCGCAGCCGGGCGCTCCCGATCAACACGCCGCCGGCGGACGCGACGCCCTCGACGCCGCGCACGCCCTCGACCAGATCCTCGGGCACCCCGGCGAACCCATTCGCCACGCGCAGATCCGCGTGCTCGGCCGTCGCCTCGCGCGTGATCTCGAGCGATGCGAGCGCCGATTCGATCAGGCTCCCCGTAGCGACGATCGCGGCCACGCCGAGCGCCACCGTCGCGACGATCAGGCTCGCCTGCCCCGCATGCCGGCGCAGGTAGACGCCCGAGACGAAGCGCAGCAATTGCCATGTCACACGCCAACGGCGCGGACCCGGTTCGAACAGTTGCACGAGCACCTCGGGCCGGTGGATTCAGCAAGCTGCGTGCCAGCTCCAGTCGCCTCGGGACACGATTGTAAGTAGCCGTGCGCGCGGCTCGATCAGGTTTTGATCAAATCTGGATGTCGCGCGGGAGCCGCCAACACGACGGCGCTGTCGCAGGGCGTGTCGCGTCGTCTGTCGCGTTGTCGCATTGCGGAGGGCGAGCGCGCGGTCTTCGACGCCAGGCCAGGCCAGCGGCGACGGCGAGCCAGGCGCCGGCAAGCGCTGCGGGGGGGACGACCGGAGCCCCCAGCGGTGGCGCGCTGCGCAGCGGCTCGATCAGCAGCCGGAGCGCCCCAAAACCAGCCAGAACGAGCGGCGCTGCGAAACGCGCATCGGCGCGCGAAATCGCCCCGTTCAGCGCAAGCCACCCCGCGATCTCATAGAGCGCCGTCGGGTGGCGGCCCGCCACGGCCCACGGCAGCGCCGTCGGGAGCCCCTGGCAACAGCCCGCCGCGAGGCAGCCCAGCCGCGCGATCGCGAGCGCGAGGGGCAGGCTCGCGAAGGCTGCCCCCGAGCGCTCGAGCAGCAACGGGCCGAGCGGCACGAAGAGCATGCAGAAGCCGAGGCTTGGATCGAGCAGCAGCTCCGGCCGCGCGCGCAGCGCGGGCCAGAGCACTGGAATGTGGAGCAGCAGCCAGCCCCCGTGCGCGAGTGCGGCGCCGAGGGCGAGCGCGCACGCGAAGCGAAGGGGTCGTGCCGGGTGCGCGCGGCGCGTGTAGAGAAACAGCGCCGTCCAGAAGGCCGCGCACCACGCGAGCGGCTGGGGCAACGCCCAGCTCACGCCGCCGCCATCCGAGGCTCGCGACCGCGCACGGCGGCAGTATGGATCGCGTGCAGCACCGACCAGAAGAGGTAGAGCGCCGGCGCGGCGACGTAGCCGTGAATTGCCGGGAGCCAGAAGTAGAGCGCGGCATTCAGCGCCAGCGGGGCCGCGTGAAGCGCGAACACGCGCCGCCGCAGCCCCGCCGCATCGATCGGCGCCTGTGGCTGGAGCGCCCGCGCACGATCTTCGAAGAACAGCAGCCACGAAGCCGCGTGGTACAGGAGCACTGCGGACGCCAGCTCGTCGAGGCTGAGCCAGAGGCCCAGGGGTTCGATCCCCCCTCCAAACCATGCGCGCGAGAATACGGCGCCGTCGCGGGTTGCAAGCGCGGCGAGCCCGAGCGCGGCCGTCAGCGCGAGCGCGATCGCGTGGTGACGCGGTGCGCGGGTCACCGCTCCGAGCTGCAGTGCGTCCCCGTACGCGCGACCCAGCGCGAGATCGTTCTCGACGATGTGCCAGGCGGAGAGCAGCAGCATGGGAATCAGCACCCAGGGCTGAAGCGCGCGAACGTCCAGCGACCAGCTGTAGAGCGCGAGCAGCGAAAGCAGGCTCGAGGCGACGAAGGCCGACGCGAGCCAGCGCGAGGCCCGCGACGCCTGCCATCGCCGACGCCGCGAGCGCGAGAACACCGCTGCCCCGATCAGGTGCCCGTACCCGAGCGGGAGGGCGATCAGGTAGAGCCACACGGCGCGTTCCGCAGACGCGGGCGCCAGCCAGCGCACGAGCCCGAGAAAGGCCCCTACGCTGACCAGCGCCAGCAAGCGGTTGCGCAGCATTCTCTGGCGCTTCACCACGCGCCGAGGGGAGCAAGACCCGTACCAGGCTCGCCGCGAGATCCCGCCCGAGCGAACTCCGCCGCGCGACGTCGCTTTTTCCCCCTTGCGGCGCCTGCCTCGCCCTCCCCCGGCGCGAATGCGACACGCACCCCGCGCCCTCTGGCGTGAACGGTGTCGCGTTGTCGTGTCGTTCCCATGGCGAACGTGCGATGCCCGCGCGGGCCAGAACTGCGAGCCGGGCTTTCCCCGCGCTCGAATAGGCAGTAGAAACTCGGCCGAAGGGGGAAACCATGAACCTGCGAACGCTGGTCCCGCCGGCCCTGCTCTTTCTCGTGCTCGTGCTTTCGTCAGGCTGCTTCTACGTGGTCGATCCCGGCGAGCGCGGCGTGCGCGTGACGCTGGGGAAGATGGAGGACCAGTTCCTCCCGCCGGGCTTCGGGCTCAAGCTGCCCTTCGTCACGCAGATCCGCCGGGTGAACGTGCAGCAGGACACCCGCGAGATCGCGGCCGAGTGCTTCTCCTCCGACCTCCAGCAGATCAACATCCAGCTGAAGGTCCTCTACCGGATCCCCGAAGCCTCGGTGGTGTCGGTGCTGCGGGACTACGCCGGCAATCCGTTCGACAAGCTGATCCTGCCGCGCGTGCAGGAGGCCACCAAGGAAGTCACGGCGCTGAAGACCGCCGCCGACATCGTGAAGACGCGCGAGCACATCAAGCTCGCCGCGCTCGAGAGCTCGCGCGCCAAGATCGGCAACCTGCTCGTGCTCGAAGATCTCGTGATCGAAGACGTCGCCCTCTCGAAGGAGCTCGAGAACGCCATCGAAGCCAAGATGGTGCAGCAGCAGGAAGCCGAGAAGGCGATCTTCCGCATGCAGCAGGCGAAGACCGACGCCGAGACCCTCATCATCAAAGCCAAGGCCGACGCCGAATCGATCCGGATCCAGGGCGAAGCGCTGCAGAGCGCCCCGAAGCTCGTCGATCTCAAGATGGTCGAGAAGTGGAACGGCGTGGCGCCGCAGGTGGTCGGCTCGGGCACGAACATCCTGCTGCCGCTGGGCAAGGGGCAGCCCTGATCCGCGGAAGCACCAAAGTGCCCGAGCACTAGCTCGGGTGGTGTGGCCTGGCCCTCCGGAGCTCCACGGGTCCGAAAACGGCAACTCCAAGGAGGAGTATCCAGCCCATTGCCAGCCAGAGGTTCCCCTGCTCGCCCAACCGAATCCACTCCCCGTGTACGCGCCACAACATCGACACCAGCATGATCCCGCCGGCGACGCCACATCCAATCGCTACGCGTCTCACGCCATCGATGAGCGGCGGCGCGAGTCCGTCACCGACAGTACGAGCCCGCGCGATCCAGAAAACCGCAAGAGCGCCGGTGATGAGGCCGACGACCAACCACGAGAAGTCGCCGAGACGACGATACGCGGCGATCGACGTGACTGCGAGAAGGCCATTCGAGAGCACGCGGGAATAGAGCCTCGTGGACTCCTTCATGGTTTCCCTCCTCTAGCCCTCCATCTCCTGAGCTCTCGAGCTACCGGCGCCGGGATCTGCTTCGGGCGGCTACGCAGACCAGACCAAGGAGTAGATTCAAGAGGAGCAGAAGCGAAATGTCCATTCCCTTCGATCTGACCGAGTGTAGATGGGCTACAGGTCGTCGGCTGAGCGGACGCGACCGCGACCTGGGTGAGTCCGGGAATGCTGAGTCCAAGCGTTCTCACACGGCGAAGGCGGGCCCGTTTGGGAGTGAGTCAGGCGCGAGGTGTCGCACGGCTTCTTGCGCCCTCTTGGGCTCGGATTGCATTCTCGATCGCTTCACGCGCCGCCTCGCGAGTAGCAATCGAAAGGCCTCCGACCCAGAACTGGACCGCGCCGGCAGCGGTGGTCCGGAGCTCGAGGCGATCCCCACCGAGCGACACCCCAGCAATGTCTGCGATCGGAACGGATTTTCGCTTCCCGAATCGAAACAGGGAGCCGTCGCTGACGGTACCGTCAGAAATCTCGATGGTCGGGTGCGGGTTGCGCGCGAGACACCATAGGATGTAGGACGCGACTCCCATCCCCAGAAGACCTGCAACTTCGCAAAGGATCCGTGATAGCCCGGACGACGCAAGGCCCCAATTGAATATGATGAATGATGAAAGGTAAATGGTAGGAACGAGCTGTGGACCGCGCCTCACCTTCCAGTCGTCCGTAACGAACATCTGACTCACTTGTCGCCCTCCGTCTCATTCAATCAAACTGCGAAGCAAACCGTGCCGCATCATGTCTCAAGTCCATCCGGTGAGTGACCCGCGAAGGCTCCGGCGCGCGCGCGACCGCTGCCGAATGACCAGGGCAATGCCGAGGAGAATCTGGAGTGGCACCAGAAACATCAGGGCAAAGCGCACGTCACCTACCTCCGTAAGCCGTGTGGGTGCACACCCAGATACTCCGCCAGACCCTGAGATCGGCGCACCGACGAAACCGGCGCCCCCGTTGATCGCCTGGCCAACTTGATATAGAACGATTCCCATTTGGACCGCGATGGCAAATCCAACTAGAACGACGCCAACTTCCTCCAAGCCCGGGGTTGCTAAAAAAAGTCCCCCTAGTAGCCCAGCGGCATTCGCGAAGGCGCCAGCAGCTTTCACCCCCGACTCGCCCTCAGTCCCATCCGGATCAATGAACCAAACCGGATTTCCATGCGCGTAGCCGTACTGGTTCAGCAGTTGAAGGATCGGATCCGGAGAGAGGAACCTTCCGATCGCCGGGTCGTACATGCGCGCACCGAGGATCATCAACGCGCCGACTTCATGACGGCCGACGAACCGCACCGCGTCGACGCCGGAGCCGTACACGGCATCGAGGCCGTAGGGCGAGTAGCGGTAGTGCGTGACGACCGCGCCAGTCTCGTCCGAGACGAAGCTGACGTTTCCTCGAAAGTCCAGGTGACGGTACCGCTGGCTTGTCGAACCGAGCTCGATCGAAACCTCCCCGAGGCCGAGGGTTCCCGGCCCTCCGGCAGCGTTCGCGGAGACCCTGCCTCCGAAGTATGCAAACTGCTGGGTGACACCTCCGGCGGTCCACGCCACCGGCCGATCCAGCATGTCCCATTGGAGGGTCACGTTTCCCATCGATGCCATTCTTCCCGTCGCGGTCCAGGTGATGGGAACCCCGTCGCGTGAGGTCGCGAAGCCGGCGGCATCGTACGTGTAGGCCAGAGTCTCGCCATCCGCGGCGAGTGTCGCCGAAACCAGTCGATTTCTATCTGCGTTGTAGACGAACTGGTCCCCTGACTGCGTCGAGATCTGGTTGCTGAGCTCGTCGTAGTCGAAGTCGACGGAGTCGCCTCCCCCCTCCCAGTGCCAGACGCGATTGCCGACGAGTCGATTGGGCTCGCTGACACTGCCGCCGATGCCCATCCAGTAGACCTCGGTCGTCGATGCGAGGCTCGTGATCGTCGACGCGGTGAGCTCGTAGCGGAGCGGATTCGCCTCCCCTTGTCGCGTGATCGTCGTCGCCTCCACGACCTGGCTCTGTGCATTTCGCGTCTGTGAGGAAGCGAGCTGGCCGTCCTCGACCGAGTACGCGAACGTGCGTTCCAAGCCGTTCCCATAACGCGTAGATTCCAAACGAGCGCCTGCGTATTGTTGCTCGATCAACGCCACGCCATCATCGCGGATGCCGGTGCGCCGGTCCGCCAGGTCGTATTCAAAACCGAGGTTGCGGATCGCGCCCTGGCCCGGCCAGTAGTAGGTCTCACCGATCAACCTCGAGCGCTGATCATATTCGAATGTCAGCGATTCTCCGTATCCGAATAGAGCCGAAGCCCGGCGACCTGCCGAGTCGTAGCTATAGAGTTCCGTGGTCCCGCGCACCGAATCCGCAACTGCAACCAGCGAGCCATTATCGTGGGTGAATATCGCCTCACCTTCGAGGGTGCCGCTCCGGAAGGCGGCGCGGCGCGTCAAGCGGCCGTACCCGTCGTAGGAGAACTCCTCGCGCATGGAGTTCGGTCGGTTTCGTGCGGTGAGGCTTCCCGCCAGGTCGTACACAAAGGTGGTGGTCTGCCATTGTCCGTCCACTTTCTCGCTTTCGGTGACGCGCCTTCCCAACGAGTCGTACCCGAAGGCGTGGTCTCCGCCTCCGGGGCGAGTTACCGCGAGCGGCTGCCCATCGCTGCGGCGCGCGATGGTGATCACGCCCTGGTTCGAAACCTGCCCATCGGCGATTCCTGCGACGTGGACCACCGCGAGGTTTCGATTCGCGTCGAACTCGCGCGTGAGAACGCCACCTCGGCGCTGTCCCGACAGTCCGACCTTCTCATTGCCCGTCGAGTCGAAGACGCGCTTCTCCTTCAGCCCGTTCGGAAGCAGCATTTCCAGCCAGTGGCCATGCACACCGTGGAGTGTGTATTCGCGCGTTTCTCCCGAAGGGAGTGTCTCCGAAGAGACTTGAGACACCTCTCCGTAGGCGTACGTGGTCCTTTCTCCCGCGCCATTGGTCACCTCGATCTGCCGCCCCTGGGCGTCGTAGTGGCGCTCCTCGACCAAACCGATGCTGTCTTCGACCCGCGACTTCGCGCGTGCGAATGGTTCGTCGAGGTTCAGGCCGTTCGGCTCATAGACATACGTGACCACGTTCCCCGATGGCTCTGTCTTGGCAGCCAGCTCGTCGCCGATGTAGGCGAACATGGTCGTCGCACCGTTCGGGCGGGTTTCGCTCGACTTCCGCAGGCCCTCCCACGTCACCGTCGCGAACTCTCCCGTCTCGACCAACTCCAGCTTGCGCAGCCGCGTATTGGCATCGAAGGTGAGCCGCGTCCTCGCGCCCAGGGGATTGGTGTAGAGCGTCTCGTAGAGGCCATCGCGATCGGCCGGGTGAAACTCGAAGCGATGGGTCGGGTCGCCCTCGCCGATCTGGGTGACGCGCGAGATCCGGCCGCCGGATTGATAGCCGTACTCGATGCGCTCGCCCTCGGAGTTGGTGATCGAGGTCAGCAGCCCGAAGGGCGTGTACGCATACCGCGTGCCCGGCCAGCCCTTCGCAACTTCGAGGGGGCTCTTCGCAACGCTGAGCTGGCCGAGCGCGTTCCACACGAACTCGGCGCGTCGCCCGCTGCGCGCGTCGCTGACGCTCAGCGGCCGCCCGCTCGCGTCGAGCGCGATCTGGTAGAGGGCCGCGCACATCGTCGCCGCGGTGCATTGCGCGAGCTCGAGCGACGACGCGCTCCACGTGTAGCGGACGCGCGGATTGTCGAGCGTCGCCCAGCGCACCACGGCGAGCCGGCCCTGCGCGTCGAAGTGGTGAGCGAGCCCTCCCTTGGTCTGCACCGTATCGGCGTCGACCTTGACCCAATGGCTGCCCGGTATCGCTGCGCCATCCGGCAGCGCCGTCACGTCGAACGTGCGGCCGGAAGCGTCGGTGAACGTCGCGCCGTCGTAGTGAACCCCGAAGCTCCAGGTCCAGCCGGGAAGGCTCGAGTTGTAGACGGCGCCCACGGCCTGGCTGCCGCCGACGATGCCGTCGAGCGTGATGTCGGTGCGTTCGATCAGCAGGTTTCCGCCGGCTGCGTTCACCACGCCGCCGGGAACCGGGAGCATGCCCGGCGCCTGGTGCTCCGCGGATCCCGGCGTGGGCGTGAGCGGCCCTCCGCTACAGCCTGCCGACAGCAGGAGCGCGATCTGAACGAGCGCGAGGCCGCGACCGAAGAGCGAACGAATCCAATGCGACATCAGCTTCTCCTAGCGACGGGGACCGACGAGGTGGAGCACGCCCAGGCCGAGGCAGCCCGCGGCGAGCAGCAGGCTCACGCCTGGCTCGGGGATGAAACGCACGCCGAGGCGTCCGAACGCCGCGAAATCGCTGCCCTGGTTCGATCGGACGCGAATCGGCGTCACGAGCTGGAGCGCGCCGCCCGGTAGCCCCGTCGAGCCGGTGAGCGAAGCCGCTCCGTGCACGAAGCCGCTCGCAAAGACGGGGATCTGCCCGCCGCCCGCGCTCGCGACGCTGACCGTCGCCGTGTGCAGCGTCCACGGCGCGCCCTCGATCGAGAAGCGCAAACGTTCGGTGCCCCCGACGGTGACGAGGCCGCCGACGCCGACGCCCTTCACGCCGGCGCCAGGGCCCGCACCCGTCGGCTGCGTGAACAGGAGCGGCAGGTAGTTGGTGCAGTTCTTCGAGAGCAGGCAGACCTTCACGAGCCCCCGGACCGGAAGCACCCCCCGCGTGAGCGGGGCGGCGCCCGTTCCGCCCGAGATCGGGGCAAAGCTCCCGCTGGCAAGGCTCGCGCTGGCGCGCAGCGAAGCGATCCCGCTCGCCTGGACGACCGGATCGGTGATCGGGAACATCGCGCTGCCGTTGATCCCACCGCGGCTCGCAGCGATCCGCAGCGTCTCGAGGAACACGCCGTCGCCAGGCCCGCTCAGCGTCGAGACACCACCCCCGGTCACGGCCAGCGGCGGGAAGCCCAGCACCTCGATCGAAAGCGTGCCTTCCCAGTTGAGCGGACTCGCGCTCGCGACGCGCGCCGAGAAAGCGCACACCGCAAGCGCGAGAGCGAGCCGCCACGTTGACAAGCACAGGGGGCGCTGCCCCATGATGTGCGCATGCCGACGACGGCCGCTCGCCGAGCCACCGATCCCGCGCACCGCCGGAGCCCCGCAGCGCAGCGCGAGCTGTTGCCGGCGCTGCTCGTCCTGCTCACGGTGTGGAGTCTGCTCGCGACGCAAGCCTGGCTCGGCCCGCGCATCGGACGCCCAGCCGCCGTCGCGCTCTCGTTCATCGCCGCGACGGCGCTCGTGATCGCCACGCGAGAGCGGGAGAGCGAGCCCGCGCCAGCGCGGGCCCTGGCGCTCGGCGCGGTCGGCGCGCTCACCGGCTTCGTGAGCTTTCCCGCCTGGATCCTGCTGATCGCCTTGATCGGAATTGCGCTCGGACTCGAGCCCGTTCCGCCGCCGCCCCGCCCGGGCGACACGCTGCTGCTCGTCTCCGTGCTCGGCTTCGGGCCCGTCTTCGAGGAGCTCCTCTACCGCGAGCGATTGCTGCTCGCGCTGCGCGAGCGCGTCGGCGCCGGCTTCGCCCTGGCGCTCTCGAGCGTGTGCTTCGCCCTGCCCCACCTCGAGCCCTGGGCCATGCTCGCGACCAGCATCGTCGGGCTCGGCCTCGGCACCCTGATGCTCGCACGGCGCTCGGTCGCGCTCTGCATCGGCCTGCACGCCGGGCTCAACCTCGCAGCGGTCGTCTGCGGAATCCCGCCGGCCCGCTTCGCTCTGCCGGGCGCGCTCGCAGCCGTCGCGAGCGCCGTGATTCTCGGAGCTGGCTTGATCGCGACGCGGGTGCGGCGCTTCGGAAGCGTTGCAACGGACGGACACTGATGCTCTCCCCTGGCGATCGCGGCTCGCGATGCGAGAATCAGGAGAGCAAGGCGCGTGCCAGACAGCGCTGCCAGCCAGAAGGCGCGAAACAGCGCGTCAGGACGAGCGGAGCGGGCGGTGTGCGGGTGCGCGCCCGCGGCGCTACGCGGCGTCGCGACGGCTGGATTGCGACAGGCGTCGCATCGCGTGTCGTATTGTCGTGTCAGCTCGGGCCGACGTGCGGAGCGCCTCAGCGCGTGCGCCGGTAGACGGCGATCCACGGCAGCGCGCCGCGCTGCGTCGCGCGAGCCCGCTCGACGTAGCGCCGAGCCGCCTCGCCTCGATCGATCGCATAGGCCGCCAGGCTCGCGTCGGGGCGGACGACGAGCTCGATCTGGTAGTCGCGCGCGAGCAGCTCGGTCGTCGCATCGAAGATCAGGGGCTCGCTGCGCGGCGTTCGCAAGAGCGACGTCGCCACGTCGGCCCACACCACGTAGAGCGGCCGCGTCGTCTGGACCTCGTCGATCACCGCCTGCTGGCGCGCGCGCGCGTCCGGAAACTCCCCCGTCAGCGGATAGAAATAGATGTAGCGGGTCGCGCTGCGGCGCTTCGCGTAGAAGAGGATCTGCGGCTCCGAGCCCACGATGAAGACGCGGTCCTCGGGCCCGCTGCCCTGCTCGATGTGCTCCGCAATCGCGAGCGATTCGGGGAAGGGGTTCATTCCATAGATCTGGCGCGAGATCGCGGTGGGCGAGCCCGCCAGCAGCAGGCGCCGATGGGCGGCGAGCGGCACCAGCGCCACGAGTGCCGCCAGCGCAGCGACCCCCGCGCTGCGCGCGGCCGGGCGCCGCGCCGCGAGTCGCTCGATCAGATCTGCTGCGCCGATCCCCGCCAGCGCCGACAGCGCGGGCACCGTCTGCAGGAAATAGTGCGGGCGGAAGTAGAGGCCGACCGCCGCGCCCGCCCAGGACGCCAGCCACCAGGCGGCGAGCGCATGCCGAACGGGCCAGCGGACCCTGCCCGGAAGCCACCAGCCGGTAAACGCCAGCGCCCAGACCGGCCAGAAGCTCGGCAGCTGGTACGCGAGCACGCCATTCAGGTTCGCGAGGCCGTCGGCCAGCGGGACCGCTCGTGAATACTCCAGGTTGTGTAGAAAGACCGCGTCGAGAAACGGCGCGAGCGCGCCATTCACGGCGAAGTAGAGCACGACCGGTGCCGATGCAAGCGCGGCCCCCAGGGCGAAGAGCGCCCCCCGCGAGCAGGCTTGCCGCGCACTCGGGGTCGGCCGCGCGAGGATCGCATCGCCCCAGACACCCGCGGCGACGAGCAGCAGTGCGTCCGTGACGGCAACCTGCTTGAACCAACACGCGAGCGCCGCAAAGCCGCCGCAGGCGAGCCAGCTCGAGCGGTCTCCGCGCAACCAACCGCGGACACAGGCCCCCGCGGACAACACCAGCGGCAGCAGCATCCAGTTCTCGGTGTTGGCGGCATGCCCCTGCAGGTGTGGGTCCGCGCTCGCGATCGCGAAGATCAGCAGTGCGAACCCTGCGGCGAGCGTCCCCGCGACCTCGCGCACCAGCAAGAAGAGCGCCGCAGCGGCGGCCGCCGTCCACAGCCAGAGAAAGAGGTGGATCGCTTCGATCGACTCGCCGAGCGTTGCGAAGGCCAGCGCATAGGCGACGAACACGCCCGGCGGCTTCTGGTCGAAGGCATCCCGATAGGGAACGTCGCCCGCCAGCAGGCGCTGCGCGATGTAGGCGTACTCCCCCTCGTCGCGCTCGAGCGACAGCGAGAGAAACGGCGCGCGGATCATCAGGAACGCGAGCGCGGCCGCCACGATCAAGCCGGCCGAAACGAGACGCGACGGAGCGGCGGATGCCTGGGACATGGCTCGGTGTCAACGGCCTTCCGGCCGCTGCAGCTGCTCGAGGGCAGCGCGCGCACCGGCATGGTCCGGGTTCGACTTCAGCGCCTCGACGCAATGAGCAATGGCCTCGTCGCGCCGGCCGAGCCGTTGCAGCACGAAGCAGAGGCCGCTTTCGCCCGCGGCGTCGCCGGGCGAGAGGCTCAGAAAGTTCCGTAGGTAAAGCTCCGCCCCTGCGTAGTCTTCCTGTGTTGCAAGCAAGGCTCCCATCTCCAGGTGGGCTCTTGGCAAGGCCGGTTTGAGCCGTATCGCCTTGGCGAGCTGGATCGCCGCCTCGTCGAGCTTCCCCGCCTTCATGAGCTCGTGCCCCAGGTTGACGTGGGCTTCGGCGTAGTTGGGGTCGAAGAAGAGCGCCTTCCGGTATTGCTCGATCGCTTCGCTCGGCATGCCGTCGTCGGCCAGCACGACGCCGAGGTTGCTGTGAATGACCGGGTTCCCCCGCGTCACGGCCAGGGTGTGCTCGAACAGCGTCCGGCTGGTCCGCCAGTAGCCCGCCTGTCGATGCGCGGTCACGCCCAGGGCCGCGAGCGCTGCGAGCGCAAGCGTCGCAGCGAGAGCGCGCGAGAGTCTTCTACCCTCTACGAGGTCCGCCACGCTCCAGACCAGCGCGATCGAAAAGCCGACGAGCGGGAGATGAGCGTAGCGATCCGCCATCCCCTGGACGCCGACCTTCACGAGCCCGATCACCGGCACGAGCATTCCCAGATACCAGAGCCAGCCGACCAGGAGATAGGGGCGTCGCCTTCCACCCAGCGCGGCCACGAGCGTGACGGCGGCGAGGATCACGCCGGCTCCGAGCACGCTCTCGGGCAGCGGCTGCTCGAGCGGATACAACACCGCGAGCTTCGCGGGCCAGAGGGATTTCCCGAGATACGCGACATAGGTCACCGCCGCGTTGCCGAGACGGGCGCCGAGGGGCAGGTAGGTGAGCGATGCCACGGCCCCGCCGCGATGCTGGGCCAGGAAGGTCAAGACGCTCGAGAGCGCCACCAACGCGAAGAGAGGCAGCTTCTCCCAACACAGAGAGCGGGCGCTTTCCCAGGCCGGGGGCCACGCGAGACGCCGCAGGGGCCAGTAGTCGAGCAGCAGAAGCACGAACGGGAGCGTGACGAGCATGGGCTTCGCCATCAGGCCGAGGGCGAGCGCCAGCGCCACGAGGGCGAACCGGCGTCGTGTGGGGAGCTCCGTGTAGCGCACGTACGCCAACAGCGTGAGCATCGCGAACAGCGTGCTGAGCACGTCCTTTCGCTCCGCGACCCACGCCACGGATTCCACGTGCAGCGGATGGATCGCGAAGATCCCGGCGACCAGCCCGCTCCGCCACGGCTGCCCCGTCATCCGGTACAGGCTGACGAAGAGGATCAGCGTGCTGGCAAGATGCAAGGCGAGATTGACGAGATGGTGCGCACCCGCGTCGAGTCCGAAGAGCTGGCAGTCGAGCATGTGCGACCACCAGGTGAGCGGAAACCAGTTGCTGGCGTAGAAGCTTGTGAGGGCCCACGCGAGGCCCGCTGCCGTCACCCCCGCCTGCACCATCGGGTTCTGGTAGACGTATTCGTTGTCGTCGTAGGCGACGAACCCGTGCCGGTACGTCTGGAGATACACGGCGAGCGTCGCCAGACTCAGCGCCAGCGCGATGCCGGCCACCCGCAGCTTCGCAACCGCCGCCAGCACCTGCGCGGATCGGTCGGCATTCGCTGCGGAGCCCGTCCGATTCGTCATTCGCGCCGCCTTCTTCGCAGCCCAGGCAGATCCGGCACGCTGCGATCCGCAGCAATCCCGCTGGAGACTCGCGGAAGGATATGCCGCTGCCTCCCGAAGTGCGCCCCTACAGGGGGTGCCGATCCCTCCGCTACCGTGCAACCGCGCTCGCAACCACGCTGAGAGATCATGACGGAGCTGCACCGGGCCCCTGGCACTGATTCACGTGTCGCCAGCTGGCTCGATCGCGCCGGTGTGGCCGCTGGCGCCTACCTGCTGCTCACGCTGGCGATGACCTTCCCTTTGATCCTGAATTTCCGCTCGTCGCTGCCCCTTGGCACAGTGGATCTTTGGAGCAACTACTGGAACTTCTGGTGGTGGAAGCAATGCCTGTTGGTGTTGCATCAGACGCCCTATGCGACGCAGCTCCTCTTTCATCCGGACGGCGCGAGCCTCGTCTTTCATACGCACTCGCCCGTGAACATGCTCGTGAGCCTGCCGGTGAACGTACTGTTCGGACCCGCAGCGGCCTACAATTTTTGTGTCGTACTTGCGCTCTGGCTCTCCGGGTTTGGGGCCTATGTGCTCGTGAAGGACCTGACGGGGGAGGCGCGCGGAGCGTTCCTGGCGGGAATCGTCTTCGCCTTTTTCCCGCAGCACCAAGAGCAGACACTCGAGCACCTGAATCTCTTTTCGACGCAGTTCATGCCACTCGCGGTGCTGTTCCTGCTGCGCCTGGGGCGCGCGGGGGGATGGCGAAACGTGGCGGGGCTCGGGCTCTTCTATGCCCTGAACGCCCTCGTGGATTGGCATCTCGGGCTGCTGCTGACATTGACGCTGATTCCGCTCGGAATCGCGGTACTGATCCGGCGCGAGCGTGAAGCAAAACGCATCCTGCGGGATCTAGCGCTGGCGGCTGGTTTCGCCTGCGTCCTCGTGCTGCCCGCTGTCTGGCCTCTGATCGCGGGGCTCACCGGCGGCGAGAGCTATTTCCAGAAGGCGCAGGAGGCCAAGGGGATCGATCCTGTGTTCCTGTTCCTCCCGAGCGAGCGCCACCCGCTCTGGGGCAGCCTGACTTTCGACTACTACGAGCAGCACCGCGCCTATCGCGCCGTGGGCTTCCTGTGTTATCTGGGCTTCGTCCCGGTCGGACTCGCGATTCTCGCTCTCGTGCGGCGACAGCAGCGAGCTCCGCTCTGGGGCGCGCTGTTCCTGGGCTCGCTCGTGCTCGCGCTCGGAGCCCAGCTGACTTGGGGCGGCGAGCTGCTCGAGCGAACGGTCCTGCCGTTCGCGCTGCTGGCCGAGCTCCCGGTGTTAAGCCTCATGCGCGTGGCGAACCGCTTTCTCGTCATCGCGAGCCTCGCGCTGGCGGTGATGGTGGGGCTCGGCTGGGGGGCTCTACGCATCAAGTCCGATGCCCGGTGGCTGCTGCTCTGCGCGTTGATCCTGCTCGAATACCTCTGGCTGCCCTATCCGATGCAGAAACTCGAGCTGTCGCCCTTCTATCAGCAGCTCGCGGCTTCCGATCGACAGGGCGCGATCCTCGACATCCCCTTCACGTCGAACGGACGGACGGTGACGAACATGGTCGCGCAGACGGCGCATGCGCGACCGATTGCCGGCGGCTACCTGGCGACCCTGCCGCCGCAGTCGCTCACGTCGATCGAGCACGACCCGATGCTTTCGCAGCTCGTGGGGCTCGATCCGAAGCTCTCGGGTAGCGTGGATCGCGAGCATCTTCTGACGCTCGGATTCGACACCGCGATCCTGCACAAGGACCGACGCCGAAGTGCGTGGGCGGCGTTACGCGCCTCCATCGACCCGAGGGATCTCCTGCGACGGAAGGTCGTCAACCACCGCAAGCCCCTCTCGAATCAGAAGTTCGACGCCCTCCGCGCGGCGTTCGAAGCTGCGTGCGGCCAGGCGATCTTCGAAGACAATCAGATCATCGTCTTCGATCTCACTGGAGTGGATGGACGCGAGCTCCCGACCGATGCGTGGCGTTCGGGGTAGACGAAGCCACCGCGGAGCGTCCTTCGCCCAGGCCTCGGGCGCAGCGAGTAGACTTCGAACCCCCGAGGATCGTCCAACGAGTCGGGACGGAAGACGTAGGTGGCACCACCGAGCGAGACGGCGTGCTTGCTCAACCCGGCGAACGGGATCGGCGGCTGCGAGGAGCTTCTCACGAGCGTGACGACGATGGCCGGGAACCATGGGCCAGCGATGATGAGAGACTTCGAGGGGAGTTGCCCACCGAGAGCGAGGATCTCCGCGACCTCACCGGGTATTCTCGATTTCTCGCGATAATCGATCAGCACCGGTCCTTCGGAGATTCCTCTCGGCGAGACGCCGACGAACGGCGAAAGGATGATCAAGGAATAGACGAGAGCCCCATGCCGCCCCCTCACGAGCGCGGCGACTGCGATGATGACGAATGGAACGATGGGGATCAGGTAGGCCTCCTCAAGCGGGAGGGAGATGAACAGCAGGCCGAACACCAAGATTCCCGAGAAGGCGAGCACGAGGACCGCGCCGACCTTCGGGCTGCTATCGGGAGCGGCACCCGTCACAGCTTCCGACCGACGGACCCTCCCGACGGCGACGGCGATGACTGCGATCGATAGCGCCAGGATTCCGAGCGGTCCCCACACCCCGACGGTTGAGTGGTGTAGCACCTCTCCGAGGGTCGTCGGGTGGGGGTAGTACTGCAGGAAATCCAGTCCATAGGTCCGGAAGGCCGGCAGATAGCAGAGGCCGGCGACGAAGACCGCGGCGGCGCCCAGGGGAACGAGCCTCCGAACGACGTGCGGCTGCTCCCTCGGGCGGTGGGCCGACAGTGCGAAGAGGGCCGCGGGGATGAGGAACAGCAGCGACGAAAGCCGGCACCCTGCGGCGAGCCCGAAGGCGACGCCCGAAAGAAGACGACGGTCCTTGACCAGCGCAAGCATTCCGATCACGGCGAAGGCGAGGGCCCAGACATAATCGATCGTCATCGTGCTGTTGATGTAGACGACCGGCGTCGCAGCGAACGCAAGCGCGCCAAGGCCCGCACGGTCGAGACCGAGCGCCCTCAATAGGACCGCGAAGGAACCCGCTGCGACGGCGCTGAGCAGGGCCGTGATGCCGTTCATCAAGAGGATGTTCTCCGGCAGCAGCGCATACACGACCTCGGGTACTGGATACCCAGGGAATCTCGAGACCGTGTACGCGCCGTGAAGCGAAATGTTCTGCGCGGCGGCGACGATGCGCCAGGCGTCGGGGTCGATCCCGCAACTCTCGGTGAGGAACGGAAGCCGCGAGAGAAGTACGACGCTGAAGACGAGCCCGAACAACACGGAATCCCGCTTGAGGGCTGTGCCGAGGCATCCCATACCGCGGATCATCGGGAAGGCGTGCCGCGAGTCAAGAGCCTGTCACTGGTCGTTTCGGTGACCGGGCGGCTGAAGCACGCCACCTTCTCCGACGTAGCCGAGGGCTTCCAGAGCACGCAGATCCGCGTCGGATACATCGCTCGCTTCCGCCCGACCGTGGCAGGCGACGATGCGAGCGGCTTCGCCGGGGGGCGGCACGATCACGGTGCCGGGAACCACGCGGATGCGATGCTCGCCGGCGGCCCATGCGCCGCCGTCCAGGGGCAACTCCGCGCCTGCGCGAGCGACGCTCACGGCGCGCGTCGGAGCGGTGTCGAAGAGCACGTAGAGCGTGCCCGCACCGACGCGTCCGGGTCGAAACATCAGACTGCGCCGATCGGCGGACAATTCCACGTCACCGACGTCGGCGGCGGTCTTCTTCGGCTTCTCGCCGAACTCCAAGTTCGCCCGATGCGCCGAGATCGCCTCGGGATCCAGCACGCCGGCGTGCGTCGCCCCAGCGGGGAGCGTCAGTGTGACGGGCGCGCTGCCTTGCAGCGCGACCTCGACCCGCAGTCCGGGACCCACCGGAATTCCGTGTACCTCGGCGAGTTTCCTCCGCCAGGGTTCGAGGTCCGAGGTCGCGGCGATGTCGTGGTGCTCGCCGGGATCGGCTGCGAGATCGTAGAGTTCCTCCGTACCGTCAGCGGTGACGAGCTCGTACTTCATGCGCTTCCAGATGACGCCCCAACGCTCACGATCATATTGCAGGAAGCCGATCGGCAGCGCGCGATCGTCATCGCCTGTTTCTCCACGCATCAAGGGAAGCAGCGAACGCCCGTCGGACGCCGGTGAGTTCTCGATGCCTGCAAAACCATAGAGTGTAGGCGCAAGGTCCACCAGCGACACGGGCGCCGCGACGCGATGGCCGCCGGGCACGCCGCCGGGCGGGTGCACCCACAGCAACGCGTGAACGAGCTCTTCGTGAAGCGTGTGGTTGTGCTCGAAGCCGCCGTGATCCCACAGCTCCTCGCCATGGTCGGAGTGGATCACGATCAACGTGCTACCCGGCAGCGCGCCGATCGCTGCGAGAAAACGACCAAGCTGCCGGGAAGTAAACGCCAACTCGCCTTCGTAGAGGCCACGGATCGTGGCCTTTCGCTGCTCGCTGAGCGAGCCCTCGCGCATCCACGCGTAGACGTCCCAGCGGTTGAACGCTCGCGGAAGCGTCGTGTCCGGGCCTCCGGGGATCGACGCGAGAAACGGCGCTGCGAGTGGCTTAGGGGGGCGGTAGGGAACGTGTGGGTCCATGATGTGCAGGAACAGGTAGCTGTCCTGCTCCCGATGCTCCTCGAGCCATGTGACCGCGCGGTCCACCTGGGCGTCGGCGAGGGCCTTGCGGTCGACCCACCAGAAATCGAAACCATTCGCGAAATCGAAGCCAGGACTCAGGTGGAAGTTCGCAATGATTCCGGCCGTCGCCCATCCGCTCTTCTGGAACGCCGCCCCGATGTTCGTGGCGCATACGGCGTCGAGAGGCCAACGCCCGGTGGTCGCCGTTCGAAACGAGGGCCGCGTCCGTGGCGCCGGCGCCCAGGCGTTGTCGAAGACTACCGAGGAACGGGCGAAGGCATCGAGTTCCGGCGTTGTGGGAGCGCTGTGGCCGTGGATTCCGAAGAAGTCCGGGCGCGTGGTGTCCAGACCAATCACGATGACGCGACGCGGTGTGGAACCGCGGCCCGCAATCTCGGGCGTGCCGATGAACACCCAGTCGTACAGCGGGCTCGCGCGCGACTCGCTGCGCAGCTCGACACTCACCCGCTTGCCCGCCCAGCGGGACAGATCGACCGTCCAGGCTTCTGGAAACTGCGTTGCACCGGGTTCCAGGACACGGCGCCCGACTTCGGTGCGCGCATCGCCATCGACCACCGTGAGAACGACTTCGGCACCGTCCGAGCTGGCGCCAGGCGCCGACAGCAACACGGGAAACGCCCGGAACCTCGCACTCTCGGGAACGCTGACGTCGCAGCGCGCGAGCCCGGGCGCCGGAAGGAGCAGGCCCGCGCGCGTCAGGTGACCGAGTGTTTCGCTGTGCTGCGCGAATGCCGCGCCCGAGAGACCTGACGCACGCTGCTCCCACCGCCGAACCAAGGCCGGATCCAATTGGCTTGGCTGAGCAGCGGATCCGGCCGTGGGCAGGTTCGACTCCGGCAGCTCGAAGTCGCACACCATCGTGTGCAGCGCCAGATTCCGGGCCCCCGTCGTGGGGAAGACCGTCCCCGTCCAAGGTCCAGCGAGCGGTTCCAGGTGGACGCGTGAGGCCCCGTGGTTCCACTCACGCATCCCAAGCCACAGGCCTGCTGCGAGAGCGATTGCGAGGATTGCGCGAAGAGCAATCTTGCTGGCAGTCATGGAGCTGCTGGTTTCGCTCTCGGTGGAAGAACCGGGAGGATACCGCCTGCGGCCCGGGCGCATCCATGGTCGACTTCCCCACGAACCGCCTCGCTCTCGCCAGCGATCGAGAGAAGCGGCTCCAGAGCAGCGACGAGGCCAGCGATGCCTGCAATGGTCTCGAAACGTCCGCGCACGGACGGGAGACCAAGCCGCGTCTCCACGCCCCCGTCAACCAACGGACCGGAATCCGCATGTCGCCGGCCGAACGCGACGACGAGTGTGCTACCGACGTTTCGCGACTCTGGAAGCTACGACACGGATTAGCCGCTCAGTGCGTGGCGCCCAGGTCCCCGCTGTCGGTGGCACCGCGCGCGGTGCGCAGCGTGTTGTAGAGCGACACGCACAGGCCCGACACGAAGATCGCGCCGAGGAATCCAAAGGCCACGAGCGCGAAGTGGTTGCCGCTCGCCCAGGCCTTCGAGATCAGGTTCGCGAACAGCATCGTGAGCGCGAGATACATCGCGGAGGCCGACAGCCACTCGATGGTGGCCCGGCGCCGGCTCTCCTGCGAGAACGACACGACGAGCCAACCCGCCACGAGTACCGCCGCCGCTCCCCAACCAATCATCCCGATCGTGCTCACCGAATTCTCCTGAGCGCAAAGGCCCGCTGACGCGCTCTCCTGTTTTCGACCTGCCCGCGCCGCGACTTGACGGCCGGCCACCGCTGCCAGGGCCAAGCAAGCGCGCGAAGTGCGCGCAGCGAGCCGCAGGCGCGCGACGTGCAACTAACTTGCTGCTCCGGCGAGCCGCTGGCGCACCCGCGCCGCGAGCGCGTCCGGCGTAAAGCCGAAGGCCTCCTTCAGCGCCGCCAGCGGAGCGGAAGCGCCGAAGCGGTCGATGCCGTACACGAGCCCGCGCCGGCCGACGAAGCGGCGCAAGCTCTCGCCGCGGCCCGCCTCGACGGCGACGATCAGGGTGTCGTCGTCCGGGATCAACTGGAGCTGGTAGGCGAGCGGCTGCGCGAGGAAACGGCTCACGCACGGCATCGAGACGACGCGCACCGCCGTGCCCTCGGCGCGCAGCTTGCCCGCCGCGTCGCAGGCGAGCGACACCTCGGAGCCCGTGGCCACGAGCACCACGCGCGCAGCCGGTCCCGGATCCTGGACGCAATAGGCGCCGCGCAAGATGTCGTCGAGCTGGAACGGCGCCTCGCGCTTGAGCGCCGGAACGGTCTGCCGCGAGAGCGCGAGCAGCGAGGGCCCGTCCTGGTGTCGCGCGATCCAGCTCCAGGCCATCGCCGTCTCGATGCCGTCGGCGGGGCGCCAGACGCTGAGGTTCGGGATCGCGCGCAGCGCGTCGAGCTGCTCGATCGGCTGGTGCGTCGGGCCGTCCTCTCCGAGGAAGATCGAGTCGTGCGTGAACACGAACGTCGACGGCACGCCCATCAAGGCCGCGAGCCGCAGCGACGGCCGCATGTAGTCGCTGAAGATCAGGAACGTCCCGCAATAGGGCCTGAAGGTCGCATCGAGCGCGATGCCGTTGGTAATCGCGCCCATCGAATGCTCGCGGATGCCGAAGTGGAGATTCGCGCCCGCAAACGGATCCTCGCCTGCGGCAGCGCCCGGGCCGATGGTGCCGCGGCCCTTCAGCATGGGCGGAGCCGCCGAGCCCGCGAGATCGGCGGAGCCGCCCACGAAGTAGGGCGCCACCGCGGCGAGCCGCTCGAGCACGACGGCGCCGTGCTTGCGTGTCGCATCGGCCTTGCCGTCGAGCCCTGCAGACAGCGTCGTCGCGAGATCGGCGGGCAGCCGCCGCTCGCGCGCTGCATCCCACGCCTGCGCCTGCGCCGGGTTCGCCTTGCGCCAGACCGCGAGCCGCGCGTCGTCGGCAATCCGCGCCGCGTGCTTCTCGCGGCTGCGCTCGGCGAGGTACGCGCGCACGTCGTCGGGAATCAAGAATTCCGGCGTCAGCGGCCAGCCGGCCGCCTCTTTGGTGAGGCGTACCTCCTCGGCGCCGAGCGCCTCGCCGTGCGCCTTGCTCTTGCCGGCCCGGTTCGGGCTGCCGCGCCCGATCACGGTGCGGGTGATCACGAGCGACGGCCGGGCGGTTTCTTCGCGCGCCGCCGTGATCGCACGCCGCAGGCCGGCAACGTCCTCGCCGTCGACCGCCTGCACGTGCCAGCGCTGCGACTCGAAACGCCTGGCGACGTCCTCGCTGAAGCACAGCGAAGTGGGTCCATCGATGCTGATGCGGTTGTCGTCCCAGAGGTAGACGAGATTTCCCAGCCCCAGGTGTCCGGCGAGCGAGCCCGCTTCGGCGGAGATTCCCTCCATCAGGTCGCCATCGGACACGATGCCGTACACGATGTGGTGTCCGGGGCCCTCGCCGCCCACGCCGAAGCGCGCGCGCGCGAGGCGCCCTGCGAGCGCCATGCCGACGCCGTGCGCGAAGCCCTGCCCGAGCGGCCCGGTCGTCAGCTCGACTCCGGGCGTATGGCCGTACTCGGGATGCCCGGGCGTCATCGAGCCGAGCTGGCGGAAGCGCACGATCTCGTCGAGCGGGAGCGCGTAGCCGAACAGGTGCAAAAGGCTGTAGAGCAGCATCGAAGCGTGGCCATTCGAGAGCACGAAGCGATCGCGCAGCGGCCACTTCGGATCGCTCGGATCGAAGCGCAGGTGCTGGTCCCACAGCTCGAAGGCCGGCCGCGCGAGCCCCATCGGAGCCCCCGGATGCCCGGAGTTCGCCTTCTCGACGGCATCGACGGCGAGGAAGCGGATCGTGTTCTCGATGCGTTCGCGCAGTTCGGGCGACGGCTCGCGGCTCATCGAAGCTCCGGGTTCGAGGTAATGGGCGCGCAGTATATCCCGACGCCCGCCGGCCTTGTCGTGCCGATTGAGGCCGTGTGCAAGCTGGTCGGGGTGGTGGGATTCGAACCCACGACGCTGACCTCCCAAAGATCAGGCTCTAGCCGCTGAGCTACACCCCGAGAAGGCCTCAGCATAGCGGCGCGGGGACCGCCTGGCGGCCGAAGAGACCGGCGTGCTAGCTATAGTGGCTGAATACCACTATTCGGGGGAGTCGATGGCTGTACCTCGCAAAGCGGTCGGGCGGCCGGCTCGACATCCGCGAGGCGGTGGTGACCGCGCGGGGACCGCGCTCGCGGACGCTCGCGACCTTTCGCGG
The DNA here is from genome assembly GCA_963785985.1 of uncultured delta proteobacterium. Classification (GTDB taxonomy): domain Bacteria; phylum Myxococcota_A; class UBA9160; order UBA9160; family SMWR01; genus DATBRV01. The sequence goes on from CAWAXD010000014.1 coordinate 210,858, forward strand.
CGCGCTCACGCCCGAGATCCTCGAGCGCGCCGAGCGGCGGGCCACGCGCCCCTTCGTGCGCGAGCGCCTGCTCGCGCGTGCGGCCGCGCTGGGCGTCCCCGTCACGCTGCGCCGCGAGGAGCGAGCCGCGCGCGAGCTGCTCGGACTCCTGCGCCAGGGCGCGAGCGTCGATCCGGTTCTCAAGTCCCTGCTGAAGAGCGCGCTCGAGGCGAGCCCCGCTGCCGCCGTGCCTGCGCCGCTCGCAGAGGTCTCCGAATGGATCGGCGTCGACGCCGCGCGCCGGGGCGAGACCCTGCGCGATCTCCTGCGCCTCTCGGATCGCATCGTCCGCTCGCGGCCGCCGCTTCGCGAGCGGCCTCGCGTCCCCTTCCCTCGCTTCGCCTCGCGGCGCGGGCGCGGGGCCTAGCAAGCCATGGCCCTGCCGCTCGACGAGAAGATCGGTGTCGATCGAACGGGCGCTCGCGACGGCTCGCATTCCACACGCCTTCGGCGGGGCGCTGGCGCTCGCCTACTACGCGACACCGCGTGGCACCCACGACATCGACCTCAACGTCTTCATGCCCGTGGCCCGCGCCGAGCGCGTGCTGGCCGCGCTCGAAGCGCTGGGCGTCGAGCGGGGCGACGCCGGCACGCTCGAGCAGTTCCGCATTCACGGCCAGGTACGCCTGCACTGGGAGCACACACCGATCGACCTGTTCTTTTCGTACGACGCGCTGCACGAAAGCTGCGCGAATCGCATCCGCGCCGTCCCTTTCGGAGACGGGACGACGATCTCGATCCTGTCGGCGGAGGATCTCGCGATCTTCAAGGCGCTCTTCGATCGACCCAAGGACTGGAGCGATCTGCCGGAGATGTTGTTTTCGCTCGGCGCCGAATTCGACGAGGGCTACGCGCTCGGCTGGCTCCGGCGCATCCTCGCGAAGGACGACGCGAGACTGGCGCGCTTCGAGAAGGCGCTGCATTCGCCAGGCGCGTGAGGTCACGCGGACCAGCGACGCGATCGCGTGTCAGACGTCACACGAGCTGGATCGGACTCAGCACCTTGCTGTCGAGCCATTCGACGATGTCGCGCAGCAGCTCGGGCCGCATCTCGTGGCCCATCGGGTACTCGCGGTAGGTGGCGGGAACGCCGAGCGCGATCAGGCTGTCGCGCGAGGCCTGGCCCATGGCGACGGGCAGCATCGGGTCCTCGCTGCCGTGCGCAACAAAAACCGGGAGCTGGGCGAGCTCGGGCCGGCGCCCGACCGAAGCCGCCAGCTCCTGCGGCAGCCACGACGAGAGCGCCACCAGGCCGGCGAAGCGCTCGGGATCGCGCAGCACCAGGTCATACGCCATCACGCCACCCTGGCTGAAGCCGAGCACGACGAGCTTGCGGGGGTTCACGGGATACCGGCGCAGCATGTCGTCGAGAAAGGCGCGCAGCAGCGCCGCGCCTTGTGCGAACTCCGCCGGCTCGGGCGGCCGGCCCGGACGGATCGGGAACCAGCCGTAGCCGTAGTAACCCTGCTGGATCTCGAAGGCGACCGGCCCCTGCGGACAGATCACGAGGGCTTCCCCGCCATGCAGGTAGGGGGCCAGGCCCAGCAGATCCTGTGCGCTCGCACCCCAGCCGTGGAGCGCGAGGATCGTCGGGAAGGGCCCCTCTCCGGGCGGGACGTATGCGGTGTGGAGCAGTTCCATGCGCCCGAGGATACGCCAGGCGCCGCCGGCGGCGAGCGGGCTATCCTTGGCGATCATGCCCCCCGCCGAACGACGTCCGCGTGACGGAAAGACCCTGCTCGACAAGGTCTGGGATGCGCACACGGTGCGCGAGCTTCCGAGCGGCGATACGCAGCTCTTCATCGGCCTGCACCTGATCCACGAGGTCACGAGCCCGCAGGCCTTCGCGATGCTGCGCGAGATGCGGCCTGCCGGTGCGCTTCCCCGAGCGCACCTTCGCCACCGTCGACCACATCATCCCGACGCAGTCGCAGCGCCGGCCGCTGCTCGGATTCGCTCGCCGAGGAGATGCTGGTGGCGCTCGAGCGCAACTGCGCCGAGCACGGCATCCGACTCTTCGAGCCCGGCGAGCGGCATGCAGGGCATCGTGCACGTGATCGGGCCGGAGCTCGGGCTCACGCAGCCCGGCATGACGATCGCCTGCGGCGACAGCCACACCTCGACGCACGGGGCCTTCGGCGCGGTCGCCTTCGGGATCGGCACGAGCCAGGTGCGCGACGTGCTCGCAACCCAGTGCCTGGCGCTGCGCGCGGCCGAAGCTGCGCCGCATCGAGGTGACCGGGAAGCTCGGCGCCGGCGTCTACGCGAAGGACGTGATCCTCGCGATCATCCGGCAGCTCGGCGTGAACGGCGGCGTCGGCTACGCGTACGAGTACGCGGGCCCGGTGATCGAGGCGATGACGATCGAGGAGCGGCTCACCGTCTGCAACATGTCGATCGAGGGCGGCGCGCGCTGCGGCTACGTGAATCCCGACGAGACGACGTTCGCCTACCTGCGCGGGACGGCCGTTCGCGCCGCAGGGCGCGGATTTCGAGCGGGCCGCGGAGACCTGGCGCGCGATCGCGAGCGACCCCGATGCGGCGGTCGCCGATCGCGTCGAGATCGCGGGGGACGCCATCGCGCCGACCGTCACCTGGGGCATCAACCCGGGACAGAGCGTCGGCGTCGACGAGAAGCTGCCCAAGCCCGCCCTCGACACGAGCGGCCAGCGCGCCTCGCTCGAAGAGGCCTACGCTTTCATGGGTCTGACTCCCGGCGAGCCGATCGCGGGCACGAAGATCGACGTCGCCTTCATCGGATCCTGCACGAACGGACGCATCTCGGATCTGCGCGAGGCGGCGCGCGTCGCGCGCACCGGGCGCGTCGCGCCGCACGTGCGGGCGCTCGTGGTGCCGGGCTCGCAGGCCGTGGCGCGGCAGGCCGGAAGCCGAGGGCCTCGACGAGATCTTCCGCAGCGCGGGCTTCGAGTGGCGCGAGGCCGGCTGCTCGATGTGCCTCGCGATGAACCCCGACAAGCTCGTCGGGCGCGAGATGTGCGCGTCGTCCTCGCAACCGCAACTTCAAGGGCCGACAGGGCTCGCCGACCGGGCGCACGCTGCTGATGTCGCCGGCGATGGTGGCGGCCGCCGCGCTGCGCGGCGCGCGTCACCGACGTGCGGGAGATCCTCTGATGGCGAGCGAGCCGCTGCGCGAGTGCGCGGGCGCGGCGTGCGTGCTGCGCGGCGACGACATCGACACCGATCGCATCATCCCGGCGCGCTACCTGCGCTGCGTCACCTTCGACGGGCTCGGGGAGCACGCCTTCGAGGACGATCGCACGCAGGCGAAGGGCGACCACGCCTTCGACGACGAACGCTTCGCGGGCGCGTCGATCCTCGTCGTCGGCCGCAACTTCGGCTGCGGCTCGTCGCGCGAGCACGCGCCCCAGGCGCTGATGCGCCGCGGCTTCGAGGCGTTCGTCGGCGCGCTCGTTCGCCGAGATCTTCGTCGGCAACTGCCTCGCGCTCGGCCTCGCCCTGCGTGACGCTCGCGCCCGCCGACCTCGCGAAGCTGATGGATTCGGTGGAGCTCGATCCCGACGCAGAAGCTGGTCGTCGATCTCGAGCGCGCAGCGTCGCGTACCGCGACGGGCGCCTCGCCGCGGGGCATCCCCGAGGGCGCGCGCGGACAGCTGCTCGACGGCACCTGGAACGCGACCGCGGTGCTGCTCGAGGCCGGGGAGCGCATCGAAGAGACCGCGCGCCGGCTCCCCTACGGCAGCAGCTGGAACGCGCACGCGTGAGCTCCGCGCGCTGCGCGGCGCGACCTACTTCTTGCGCGGCGTGAGATCGAGATCGGGCGGCGGGAATTCCGGCACCTTCCAGCGGATGTAGGGCTTCTCCTTCTTCTCGTGCCAGGCGTTCGCGGAGTCGATGGCCTTGTCGAAGGCCACGAAGAAGGCCTTGGCGTCTTCCGCCTTGAGCGGCCCCTCGAGCGGGCCCCAGTCGTCGCGCAGATACTCCTCGATCGCCGCCTCGTGCTTCGGCCGCATGTAGGCGCCGAGCTCGAAAAGGGCCTTGGTCTCCTTCCACTGGAAGACCGCCATCGGCCAGTTCGCGGCCTTCACCGAGTAGTAGAGCTTCCAGGTGCGCGCGCCGATCTCGGGCATGATGCGCGCGAGCCCCGGCTGCACGGTCGCCAGCTCGTCGATCGACATGTCGCGCTTCCCGCCGAAGAAGCGCATCGCGTTCACGATCTCCTTGACTCGATCTTCGTCCATCGGGGCTTCCTTCCGTCGCTGGTGGCTGCGCATCCGTCTCGCAGAATCCGGGGCCGCAGCATACCGGTTTTCGCGACGACTTTGATAAACTCGCGGCGCTGTTCCCGAGATCCTCCGCTCCGGGGCAAGGTCCAAGGTGCACGCCGCGTCCCGCCGCCCCCTGATCGCCGTGCTGTTCGCGGCGTTCGCAGTGCGTGCGCTCGCGCTGTGGCCGGCGGCGCACGCGCAGCTGGTCCTCGACGAGCGCACCTACACGCAGCGGGCCGAGGCGCTGCTCGACGGCGAGGGCTTCATCGGCTCCTACCAGTCCTGGGTGCGGCATCCCGGCAGCGTGCTGGCGGAGCTGCCCCAGTATCCGGGCGCCATCCAGCCGCCGGGATACACCGTCTTCGTCGCGAGCGTGATGGCGCTCTCGGGCCGGAGCCTCACGGCGGTGCGCCTGGCGCAGGTCGTGCTCTCGACGCTCACAGTCTGGCTCGTGGTTCAGCTCGGCTGCGCCTGGTTCGGCGCGCGCTGCGGTCTCGCAGCGGCCTGGCTCTGCGCGCTGCAGCCCGAGCTGATCGCGTTCTCGCACTATTTCTGGTCCGAGACGCTCTACATCTTCCTGCTGCTCGCGGCCGTGACGCTGCTCTCGCGCGGGAGCCAGCCAGCGAGCCGTCGCGCGGCCGCGCTGGCGGGCGTGGCGCTCGGCCTCGCCGCGCTCACGCGCTCGGCGCTCGTCTTCTTCCTGCCGCTCGTGATCGCCTGGCTGCCGCTCGTCTACCGAGCGCAATGGCGCAGCGCGCTCGCGCGCGGCGCGCTCGCGGCGTGCGTCGCGCTCGCGCTGATCGCACCCTGGTCGGCGCGCAATTGGGCCGTGCACGGCGGCTTCGTGCTGATCGACACGAACGGCCCCTACAATCTGTGGCGCGGGAACGCCCCCTTCGCGTTCGCGCAACGCGAGCGGGGGCTGATGCCGCACTACGAATGGCCCTTCGAGTCGATCCCGGTGACACCGGTGGGCGAAGTCTCGGCGGACGTGCTGATCGATCTGCTGCGCCAGGAGACCGGCAATCCGAGCCCGAGCGATCTCGAAGTCGTGGCGTATGCACGCCGCGTCGCGCTGGCTTCGATCCGCGACGAGCCGGGCCGCTTCGTCGCGCACGCGCGCTACAAGCTGATCGACATGTGGAACCCGACGTCGTTCTTCGTGCGCCACCTCGAGAGCAACGCCTATGGCCCCTTGCCCGTCCCGCTGAAGACCTCGCTGCGCTTTGCGGCGTTCGCGGGGTATCTCGCGCTGATGGCATTCGCGGCGCACGGGCTCGCCCTCGGCTGGCGCAATCCGCGCGTCTGGCTGATCGTGGCCTTCACGCTCTATCTCACGGGGATCAGCCTGCTCGCCTTTGGCCTCACACGCTTCCGCCTACCGCTGCTGCCGTTCTTCTGTCTGCTCGGCGGGCTATCACTCGTCTGGCTCGCCGATCGGCGCCGCGAGAAACGTGATGCGGTGTAGACTCGCGCTCCGCGGAAACGTCGCCGTGCTCCTTGCGTCGCTGACGCTCGCCGCCTGCTCGCGCAGCATCGAAGCGCCCGCGCGTCATCCGAACGTCTTGTGGATCGTGTGGGACACGGTGCGCGCAGATCACTTGTCGCTCTACGGCTACGCGCGCCCGACGACGCCGTTTCTCTCCGAGTGGGCGAAGGACGCGCGCGTCTTCGATGATGCGCTCTCGGTCGCGGGCTACACGCTTCCCTCGCACGCCTCCATGTTCACGGGGCTCTATCCGAGCGAGCACTGCACGAACAACGATAACGTGCGCCTCGACGACGCGTACACGACGATCGCCGAACTGTTCAAGAGCGCCGGCTATCGCACGTACCTCTTTTCGGCGAATCCTTTCATCACGGCCGACCCATCCGGGAACTTCGCGCAGGGTTTCGACCTGACGGAGCACCCCTGGAGCCCGTCGTATGCCGAGGAGGCGCTGCGGATCGTGCAGGAGAAGCTGCCACCGGAGGACCGCAGCAGCGAGCTGCCCGTGAAGGTTGCCGCCGCGCGGCAGGGCCGCGGCCGGCTTACCGAGTCGCAGCTCAAGGCGGCAGGCGCAATCGCCAAGAAAGCCACACTTCATTGGCTCGAATCGAGCGATTCGGGCAAGCCGTTCTTCGTGTTCCTTAACTACATGGAGGCGCACCGCCCCACCATTCCGCCTCGGCGCTATCGCGAACGGCTTCTCTCGTCCGAAGACGTCGCTCGCTCCTACCAGGTGGATCGTTCGTGGGTACGCATGTGGGAGTACACGTTCGGGCTGCGTGACTACAGCAACGACGAAATCGCGCTGACGCGCGCGACCTACGACGCTGCCCTGCTCGAGCTCGACGATCTGCTCCGGGATCTGCTCGAGGGTCTCCGCGCGACGGGCCACCTCGAAGACACGATCGTGGTCCTGACGGCGGACCACGGCGAGCAACTGGGCGAGCAGCACATGCTCGATCACCAGTACTCCGTCTACCAAGCCGTGCTGCGAGTTCCGCTCGTCATTTACGCTCCGGGCCGGGTCGCTCCGGGCCACGAGACCCGTCCCGTGATGAACTTTGATTTGTTTCCCACACTCCTCGATCTCGCCGGCATCGCGCCGCCGATGGGTCCAAGGTCGCACGCAATGAGTCTGCTCGCGCCTCAGAGCGACCGTGTGCGCTTCGCCGAGGAGCCGGCGACGCCGAAGACTGGTATCGAGCAGGTGGCGCGCGTGCATCCCGGCTGGGATGCGATCGGGTTCCAGCGCCGCTTGCGGACGCTCATCGAAGGCACGCAGAAGCTCGTCTGGGGCTCGGACGGTCGCCAGGAGATGTACGATCTGGCAACCGACCCGTATGAGACGCGCAACCAGATCGACGCTCAGCCGGAGATCGCGGCAAAACTCGGGGCCGATCTCGACCGCTACTTTGCCACGTTCACTCGCTGCCAGATGCCGAGTCGACCGGTCGACCGGCGGCAGACGCCGCCCGAGCAGCAGGATCTGCTGAAGGGGCTTGGGTATCTGGAGGACGACGTACGTGATGCGCGCAAGCCGTGACCGAGGTAGAACGGGCCGCCGCCCTTGCGCCGATTGTCGCCGGCGCCTCGTCGGTCTCGCGGGTCTGCTGTTCGCCGTCGCCGCCTGCTCGCGAGGCAACGACGCGCCGAGCGGCCCCCCGAACGTCCTCTGGGTCGTATGGGACACCGTGCGCGCGGATCACCTGTCGCTGTACGGCTACGCGAAGCCGACGACCCCTTATCTCTCCAAATGGGCGAAGCACGCGCGGGTCTTCGACGACGCGCTCTCGGTCGCCGGCTACACGCTGCCCTCGCACGCTTCGATGTTCACGGGCCTGCTGCCGAGCGAGCACTGCGTCAACACCCAGCACCCGTGGCTCGATGATTCGTTCACCACGGTGGCCGAGCTGCTGCACGGAGCCGGCTATCGGACCTTCCTCTTCTCGGCGAACCCCCACGTCGCGGCCGCGCCCGGCGGCAATCTGGCGCAGGGCTTCGACCGGGCCGAGCATCCGTGGAGCCCGAAATGGGCGCCCGAGGCGAAGCGCATCATCCTCGACAAGCTCGCGCCCGAGGACCGCAGCAGCGAGCTGCCGCAGCGGCTCGACCGGCCGCGCGGTCAGGCGGGCAGCGCCTGGGACATCAAGGCGGCGGGCGAGCTCGCGCAGACGGCGACGCTCGAATGGCTCGCGGCGAGCGATGCCAAGCAGCCCTGGTTCGTGTTCTTGAACTACATGGAGGCGCATCGACCCACGATGCCTCCGCGCCGGCTCCGGGAGAAGTTGATGTCTCCCGAAGACGTGGAGCGCTCCTACCAGGTCGACCGCTCCTGGCTGCCGATGTGGGAGTACACGTTCGGATTGCGCGATTACACGGATGCGGAGATGGAGCTCACGCGCGCGACGTACGACGCCGCGCTGCTCGAGCTCGACGAGCTGCTTCACAATCTGCTCGAAGCGCTCGACCACGCCGGCTACCTCGACAACACCGTGGTGATCGTATCCTCCGACCACGGCGAGCACCTCGGTGAGAACCACATGCTCGACCATCAGTACTCGCTGCACCAGGTGCTGCTGCACGTCCCGCTCGTGATCTGGGCCCCGAAGCGCATGGCGCCGGGACACGAGACGCGCCCGGTGGCCACGTTCGATCTGTTCCCCACGCTGCTCGAAATCGCCGGGGTGGCGCCGCCAGCGGGCCTGCGCTCGCAAGCCGTGAGCCTGTTCACTCCGCAGCCCGAGCGACGCCGCGTTGCCGAGTCGCCGAAGGCCACCTTCGTCGGCATCGCGCAGGTGAAGCGGGTCCACCCGGAATTCGACGCGACGCACTTCCAGCGCTCGCTGCGCACGCTGGTCGCGAATGCGCACAAATTCCTGTGGGGCTCGGACGAGCGCAACGCGTTCTTCGATCTCTCGAAGGATCCTCTCGAGACGCGCAATCTGATCGCCGACGAGCCCGAGCACGCCGCCGGTCTCGCGCGCGAGCTCGATGACATCGAGAAGAAGCTCGCGAAATGCGATGCCGCGGCGCTCGGCGACGGGCTCGGCGGCCTGCCGCCCGAGCAGCGCGAACGCCTCGAAGCCCTCGGCTACCTGGAAGAGCGTGTCGAACCGCAGCCGAAGCGCTGACCCCCACGGTCCCGGGACCCGCCTCGCCCGGCGGCGCCGCGTGCCGTGGATCGCGTGGCTGCTGGTGGCGATCTTCGCCGCCTGCACGCGCAGCCAGCCCGCCCCGAACATCGTGATCGTGACGCTCGATACCACGCGCGCCGACCATCTCGGGCTCTACGGCTACTTCCGCGACACCTCTCCCGCGCTCGACGCCTTCGCGAAACAGTCGATCGTCTTCGAGCGCAATCTGGCGCCGATGGCGACGACGCTTCCGACCCACACGTCGTTCTTCACGTCGACGCAGCCGCTCGAGCACGGCGTGCTCGCGAACGGCACCGCCGACGGCAGCCGCTTCGTCCCGGCGCCCGGCCTGCAGCCCCTCGCCGTGATCGCGCAGGCCGGGGGCTGGCGGACCGCCGCCTTCGTCAGCGCGGCGCCGCTCAAGCGCGGCAGCGGCGCCGAGCTCGGCTTCCAGAGCTTCGACGAGCCGGCCGGGATGCAGCGCACCGGAGAAGAGACCACGCGCGCCGCGCTCGCGTGGCTCGCGCAGCTGCCGCAGGTGCCCTTCCTGCTGTGGGTGCACTATTACGACGCGCACTGGCCGTATGCCGCCCCGCCTCCCTACGCGACGATGTTTCATACGGATGCGCGCCTCGAAGCGATGTTCGAGAAGCAGCGCATCCCGGACAGCGTCGTGCGCCCGCTCGTCGCCGAGCGGGAGCAGACGCGCGACTCGATCAACGGCTACGACGGCGAGCTGCGCTATCAGGACGCGCAGCTCGCGCAGCTGCTGGCCGCGCTCGAGGCGCGCCCGGACTGGGGGCGCACGGCGGTGGTGATCGTCGGCGATCACGGCGAGGGCCTCGGCCAGCACGGCGAAGCGGCGCACGGCGGGACCTGGGACGAGCAGCTCCACGCGCCGCTCGTGATGCGCATTCCCGGCGAGACGCCGCGGCGTGTCGCCAGTCTCATCACGGCAGCCGACCTGATTCCCACGCTGCTCGGCCGACTCGACGCTCCCGCGCTCGCGCCGTTGCTCGCGCAGACGAGCGGGCGCGACGTGCTCGAGCAAAACGCGCCCCCGCGAGCGGTCGTCAGCCAGGAAACCGGCCGCCTGCGCGGCGCGGACGAGTTCCGTTATGCGCTCACCGACGACCGCTGGAAGCTCGTCTACATCGAGCGCCAGGGCAGCCCCGGGCAGAGCCTGCTGTTCGATCTCCAGAACGACCCGTTCGAGCTGACGGACGTCTCCGCTCGCGAGCCGCAGCGGGCCGAGCAGCTCACGGCCGCCCTGAAGCTCCGCCTCGACGCGCAGCGCCGTCGGGGCGCGAGCCTGCGCGGCGGCGCGCCTCCCGCCACGACGCCGCCCAACCCCGAGATGCTCGAGCAGCTGCGCGCGCTCGGCTACGTCGACGACGAAAAGCCCGCGCGCTGATCACTCTCCCACGTAGCCGAGCGCCTGCAGCTGACGTCGCTCGTCTTCGCTGACCGGCGGCAACTCGGGAGCGTGCTTCTCGGTAGCGAGCGTGGAAGTCAGCTCGCCCGCGAGCCGAGCCGCCCGCTCCGGGTCTTTCTGAGCCAGGTTCACCTGCTCGCGCGGATCGGCGGCCAGATCGTAGAGCTCGCGCTCGCCGGTGTCGCGATGCAGGACGAGCTTCCAATTGCCGCGAATCACGGCCCGCTCGGTGTCGCGCCGCTCGACGGTGCGATCCGCCTCGGCGAACAGATCCCGCTCCGGCCAGCTGGCGTCTCGGGAGCGCCAGAGCGGCGCGAGATCGCGGCCCGCGAGCGCCGGGGGCGCAGGCGCCTCGAACAGCGCGAGCAGCGTCGGCGCGAGGTCGACGAGCGACACCGGAGTGTCGATGCGCACGCCCCGCGGCAGCCCGGGGCCCACCAGGATCAGCGGCACGTGCAGCAGCTCCTGATAGTGGGACTGCCCGTGGAGCACGCCGCCGTGCTCGAAGAATTCTTCCCCGTGATCGGCGGTCACGACGACGAGCGTGTGCTCGAGCGCGCCCCGCTCGCGCAGCTTCGCGAACAGGGTCTCGAGCGCGCCGTCGAGCTGCCGGATTTCGGCGTCGTAGAGATCGACCAGACGCGCGCGGTCGGCCGCATCGAAAGCGATCTGCTTGCGGGTGAAGGCCCGCAGCTGGCGCGTCGAGCCATCGACCGGGCCCTGATACGGCGCGCTGAAGAGCGACTCGAAGCGCGGCGCGGCCGCGTAATCGCTGTGGATGTCCATGTAGTGCAGGAAGAGGAAGAACGGGCGCCCCTTCTCCTTCGCGAGCCACTCGAGCCCGTGCGCGGAAACCGTGGTGGCCGCGCCACCGTGCCGGGGATTGGTCGGGACGACGATGTAGCGCTCGAAACCGCGATCGAGCCCATAGCGCGGATCCAGGAAGTGCGCGCTCACGACCGCCGCGGTCGCGAAGCCGCGCGCGCCCAGCGACTGCGGAAACGTCACGATCTCCTTCGGCACCGAGAAGCCTTCGTCCTTCACGCCGTGCTGGCTCGGATACAGGCCCGTGAACAGCGACGTGTGCGACGGAAGGGTCCACGGGGCCGCGGAGAAGGCGCGATCGAAGACGACGCCCTCGGCCGCGAGGGAATCGAGAAACGGGGACGTCGGTCGCCCATAGCCGTAACAACCGAGATGATCGGCGCGCAGCGTGTCGAGCGAGATCAGCAGCAGATTGCGGGGGCGCGCGTCCCGGCAGCCGGCGGCGCCGAACGCCGCGATCCCGAGCACCAGGAGCGCCGCAGCGAGCCTCGGACGCTGGAGACCGCGAAGCACCGGCCCGCTTCCCTCGTGATGCCGTGTTTGGAAATGGCGAGCGTAGCCCAATATCCCCCGCGCATCCGCCGGCGCGGCGCTTGCGCAGGCGAGCGACGCGAGCGCATGGTATTCAAGGAGCGCTCGCATCCGGAGGGCCGACATGGTTGAGCCGCGCCCCGCTCCGCCGGACGAGGGCGAGCGCTCGACCCGGACGCAGCGGGCGCTGCTCGCCGCCTTCGTCGTGTGCCTGTTCGCGAGCCTCTTCTATTTCGTGCATCCCTGGTACGACCTGACGGTCGACGGCTCGATCTTCATCGTCACCGCGCGCTCGCTTGCCGCCGGCAAGGGGTACACATACCTGGGTGAACCCTTCATCGTGCGCCCGCCCGGCTTTCCATTGCTGATCGCGCCGTTCGTCGCACACGGCGGAACGAATTTCTTCGTGCTCAATTTCTTCCTGGGGCTGATCGGCGCCGCCGGTGTCCTGCTCTTGTTTGCGCTCGAGCGCCCGCGCCTCGGATTCTCGCTGGCGCTGCTCACGGCGCTCGCGGTCTGGCTGAACCCGGGATTCGAACGGCTCACCACCCAGGTCATGTCCGACGTCCCCGGCGCGACCCTGCTGCTGCTGTGCCTGGTGGTCGAGCGCTGGACGCGCCGCGCCCCCTCCCCGCGCCGGGAGATCGCGCTGGGGCTGTGCATCGGGCTCTCGGCCTACGTTCGCTCGATCGTGATCCTTCTGGTGCCGGCCATCGCCCTGTCGCGCCTGCTGCTGAGCGGCGGGCGCGAGCCCGACGCCGGCTGGCGGCACTTCGCGCTGCGGCGCCTGCTGCTCTTCGCCGCCGTCAGCGCGCTCGTGCTCGCGCCGTGGTCGCTTCGCAATCGCCTGCATCCGCCCGTCGAGGACTCCGAGCAGACGGCAATCCACTCCTATGGAGTGGGGATGTGGCACGTCGACCCGAAGGATCCGAATTCCCCGCTGCTTGCGCCCGGCGCCATCCTCGAACGCATCCCCCTGCGCAGCCGCCAGATCGCGTACGTGCTCGGCAGCCGCATGGGAGACGAGGTGCGCGCCAACAACGAGCCCGAGGGCGGCGTCGGCTTCGGGAGCACCGCGCTGACGCTCCTCCTGCTCGGATCGTCGCTCGTCGTGCTCGTGAAGCGCCGCGAGCCGGCAGAGCTCTTCGTGGCGGCCACGCTCGCCGTGCTCGCGACCTACTTCGGCTTCGGCGCGCGGCTCGTGCTGCCCGTCTTCGTGCTCACGCTCCCCGCCGCCGTCGAAGTGACGCGCGATCTCGCGGCCCGCTTCGCAGGCCCGCGCGCCGGAGTCGCGGTGGCCGGCGCAGCGCTGGCCCTGCTGATCGCGATCGACTTCGCGCCACGTCATGACTGGGGCGAGATCGAGCGCGATCACGACGAGCTCGTCGCGCTGAGCCAGGCCGTGAAGAGCGCCGTCCCGGCCGACGCGCGCATCGGCGCCGTGATCGGAGCCCACTACTCGGTCTTCCTCGACCGGCCGGTCTACAGCCTCCAGATCGCCGCCCGCCGCGCGAATGCGTTCGAAGGCGCGGACCGGGTGATCGAGAAGCATGCGATCGATACGCTCGTGCTCTCGAACCGGACGGTCTTCGATCAGCAGTTCGCCGGCTACTTCCGGGAACGCTACGGAGAGCCGGAGCGGGTCGGACCGGCGCTGATCTGGCGCCTGCACCGCTGAGCGGGAGCAAGCACAGCGCGCAGCGAGCCGAAGGCGAGCGGAGTTCCTGAACCCGCTAGCGCCCCTCGAATTTCGGGTCGCGCTTGGCGAGAAAGGCGTCGAAGCCTTCGGCGCGGTCGCGCGTGGCCGCGATCCAGCCGAAGACCGTCTGCTCGTGCGCGTGCGCCGTGCGCACGTCCGCGTCCTGGCCTTCCTGGAGCAGCCGCTTCGCCTGCGCCACCGCGAGCGGCCCCCTGGCTGCGATGGCATTGCCCGTCGCCACGGCGGCTGCGACGAGTTCCTCGGGCGCAAAGATGCGGTTGGCGAGCCCGATGCGCAGCGCCGTATCGGCGTCGATCGTCTCGCCCGTGAGCACGAGCTCCTTCGCCCAGGCGACACCGACGCGGCGCAGCAGGCGGCTCGTCCCGCCGAAGCCCGGAATGATTCCCAGGTTCACCTCGGGCTGACCGAAGCGCGCGCGGCTCGACGCGTAGATCCAGTCACAGGCGCAGGCGAGCTCGCAGCCGCCGCCCAGCGCGTAGCCGTTCACGGCGGCGATCGTCGGCATCGGCAGCGCTTCGAGGGCCGCGAACGCGGCGTGACCCAACCGGCTGAAGGCCTCGGCCTCGAGCGGGCCGTGCGGCTGCATCTCGGCGATGTCGGCGCCCGCCGCGAAGGCGCGGCCTTCGCCGGTGAGCACCACCGCGCGCACCTCGCGGCGTCCCGCCAGCTCGCCGCAGCGCGCGAGCAAGGCTTCGAGCGCCGCGCGGTCGAGGGCGTTCAACGCCTTCGGCCGGTCGAGCGTGAGCACCACCACGGCGCCGCGATCTTCGGATCGGATCGATTCCATCGCAGCCCTCAACTCAATTCTCGAGTGGATCCACGACGACGGGCGCGCCGTCGCCCAGGGCGGAAGTGAAGAACTCGGCGCGCTGGAGCCGCGCTTCGAACGCGCTCTGCGCGCAGTGATGCCCTTCCCAGGCGACGGGCCCGGCGAGCGGCTCGGAGCAGCCGGGCGAGGGCGCGCGGCCCGGCACTCCCAGCGGCGTCCACTGCACCAGCGCCCCGGTGGTCTCCCCATCGATGTTGCCCGAGAGCGGCGCGCGCACGCTCGCGAGACCCGGCAGCGAGGCGCGGCCCGGCTCGAGCACGGAAATGCCGCCGAAGGCCGCCGCCAGCGCCTCGGTCGCATGGTTCGGCACGAAGCCGTCCCCGACCCCCTCGACGAGCAGCACGCTCGCGCGCCGGCTCGATCCCCCGAGCGCGAGACGATCGTGCCAGAGGAATGGCGCGTGCAGGTGCGGGTCCTGGGGGTCGAGAAGCGTCTGGAAGAGAGCCAGCGCAACCCAGACATCCGTCGCGGACAGATCGTCGAAGCCGAGGTGGGCGAGCTGCTTCAAGAAGGTGCGCGGCTGCTGATGGATCAGCACTTCGCTGTAACGACGCCCGCCCACGACGAGCGCCGCCGCGCGCAGCTCGGGGGCGTACGGAAGCAACGAGGCCGTCAGGCTGGCGCCCTCGGAAATGCCCTCGATCGTGAGCGGCTGCGCGGCGTCGATGCCGAAGAGCTCGCTCGCCGGGGCGTCTGCGCGCTTCGGCAACACGAAGCGCGGCGTGCGCGCGAGCTCGGGGATCGCGCGCAGGAAGGCGAGCTGCTCGGCGTTCGTCTCGACCCAGCAATCCGGCGCGCGCTGGTGCCAGAGCAGGTTCAGCAGCAGATCGGTCACCTGGAGCTGGGCGCGTTCCGCGAGATCCGGACCCGGCGGGCTGACCTCGCGGTTCACGACGTCGGTGAAGCCGATCACGGCGAAGCCCGCCGCCGCGAGCGAGCGCCGCGCCTGCTCCACCACCTCTTCTTCGGCGCTGCCCGGGTTGCCGTGCTGGTAGAGGGTCACCGGCACCGGCCCGCGCTGCGCGGCGCGGGGCAACGCGAGCACGAAGCCGATCGGATGCGTGCGCGTGCGCAGCGGGCGCCCGCTCGCCGGGTCGCGCGCGAGGTTGCCATCCGCGCCGCGGAAGTCCGGCGCGTCCCACGTCCCCGTGACGATCGCCGCCACTTCGCTTCCCGCGGCGATCGCCTCGTCGCTTTCGGGTGTCACGCTCTGAACGGAAACGGCCGGCGGCGGCGCCGCGAAGATCTCCTCGCGGATCGCGAGCAGGTCGCTCGGAATCTCGCGGGTCGAGCGCACGCTGATGCGCACCGCGAGCGCCACGTCGTCGCGAGGGATCGGCGGCACGGCCGCGCTCGCGACGGCGTCGAGCACGTCGTTTGCGAGTGCGCGCACGCGCGTGAGCGACGGATCCTCGCCCGCCGCCGCGGGCGCCAGAGCCTTCGCGAAGAACGGCGAGGGCTCGAACGAGCGCGCCGCCGAGACGCGCGCGCGGCGCGTGACGACGAGCCCGTAGCGGCCGCCCGGCGCGAGCGGCCGCGAGGGGAACAGCAGCAGCGCGTGGCTCGCCGCGCGCAATCCCATCGAATCGCTGCGCGCCTCGAGCCGGAAGGGAACGCGCGCGGCGTAGCTCGGCGAGCCGGGCGTCAGATCGAAGAGTCCCACCGCCGCGAGCGGATCGAGCGAATCCGCAGGCGTGTGCGGCAGCGACGCGAGATCGGGGGCGTCGGACAGCTCGACCGTGAGATGCGCGATCGGGCTGAAGCCGTCGAGACCGTGCGTGCCCGCGACGAAGGCCGAGACGAGCGATTGCGAGGGCTCGCTGAAGCCCGTGAGATCGATCGCGAGGCGCTCGCTCTCGTCGCCGCCGGCTCCCGCGCGCAACCAGAAATCATCGGGGAAAGGAGCCGTCCCGCGGCGCTCGCGGCGATCGTAGTGCACGTAGGCGGGGAGCCCTTCGCCCGCGGTCGCGAAGCGGACGGACTGCGGACCGCTTGCGCCGCGCCAGCGCAGCTCGCAAGTGGCGGCGGCGGGAAGCTCGCCGTCGGGATTCACGATCAGCTCGCGCGCATTCAGCGGGAGCACGCTCGCTGCGAGCCGGGCGCCATCACACACGAGCACGACGCTCGCGCCCGCACCCAACTCGATCTCGCTCGCAAAGACGAGGCGCAGCCACGCGCTGCGCGGAACGTCGCTTGCGCTGGCGGTGGGTTGACTCGTGAGCAGCGGGGGCAGCGCGGGAGCGGAGATCGCGACGCGATCCGCTTGCGCGTCGGGCGGCGCGCCCCCCGCCGCCGCGTCGGGCGCGGGAGTCCGAGTCTCGGAGCAGGCCGCGAAGAGCAGACCGAGCAGCGCCGCCTGCCAGCGCACACGCGGCGCTCGTCTGGCGCAGCGCGCGAGGCCAGCTCCGAGATCGTGAGGCAATTTCGCTCCACCCGTTCTCGAGGACACGCGGCGCGAAGACTCACGCAGCGACGGCCCGAGCAGGCTCGACTCGACACCGCGTAGCGCCCGCTTCACACGCCCGCTGCCCGCGCGCGCAGCCTGCGAGTTTATCACGGCTCCGCGCGGGCTCCGTGATATGCTGCTCGCCCGTGCAACCGGAGGGAATCGCATTGGAAATCCCGTCTCGCATCGCGACCGCCTCGTGGTACCTCGGCATCGCCGGCCTGCTCGCGGTCGCGCTCGGCCCGCTCGGGATCCAGGCCGGCGTAGTTCCCGCGTTCGCCGGGTTCGTCGTCTTCGCGTTCGGCGGCCTCCTCTGCGGGCTGCTCGCGCTCGTGCTCGGTTCGATCGGCCTGTGGCGCACGCGCGCAGCCGCCGGTCGCGAGGGACGCGGCCGTGCGCTGCGCGGAGCACTCTGCGGCGTAGCGATCCTCGCGATCGTGGCGAACGCAGCGAGCGCAGGACGCGGTCTGCCCCGCATCAACGACATCACCACGAATCCGGACGACCCGCCGGTCTTCGTCTACGCCGCCCAGCTCCCCGGCAACCAGGGACGCGATCTCACCTACCCGGGCGAGAGCTTCGCCGCGCAGCAGCGCGCCGGCTACCCGGACCTCGCGACGATCCGGATCGAGGCCGCGCTCCCGGATGCGTTTCAGCGCTGCGTCGCCAGCGCGAAGGCGCTCGGCTGGGAGATCACCTACAGCGACGCGACGACCGGCATCCTCGAGGCGACCTGGACGTCGCGCATCTTCCGCTTCGTCGACGACATCAGCGTGCGCCTGCGCGCCGATGGAACGGCCACGCTGATCGACGTGCGCTCGAAGTCGCGCGTCGGAAAGGGCGACCTCGGCGCCAACGCCAAGCGCATCCGCGCGTTCAAGGAAAAGGTCACGGCGTCCTGAGCGGACCGAGCGACGCGTGAGCCGGGGAGGCCAGGGGTCTTCACCTCCCCCTCCGCCCTATTGAGTGATTGAGGGGCGACCAGGAAAGAGAACGAGGCCTCCCAGGGCCTAGCGTGACGCCTTGCGAACGACCGTTCGTTGCCCCGGAATCTCAGCTGTATCGATGAGTCCCCTTCGACGCCAGCCGACGCAGAGCAGCCAGGTTCGAGGAGCGGCGACGGCCGGCGGATCGTGAGACGTTGGCGCACCCGTGCGCCAGCCCGAAAACCACCGGCCGGAAGACGCTGGATCGATCCGGGCGATTGCGGGTAGGTGGCGGCCCAGCTTCGCTAGATGGCGGCGCGCGTTGAGCAAGACGTAGGCGATTGCGTTCCTTACCTCACGGGGCGTCCGCAGGACGTGTACGTGGCAGCGGTCAGCCAGCACGCGGCCGGCGCGACCAAACACCCGGTTCACACCGCGTGCGAATCGGGCGGCGACCGCTTTGAGCCCACATGCGAGGTCCCTCGCGCTGCCCGCCTCGACGATCATGTGGACGTGATCGGTCTGGACTGAATAGTGAACGAGGCGAAATCGATCGCGCTGGCAGACCTCGCGCCAGGTTCGCTCAAGCTCGGTCACCACCTTCGTACTTCGTAGCGACGGAACCTCAGACCGCACCTTCAAAGTGACGTGGCACGGATGGCGTGACGCAAGCGGCGCCCTGCGTCGGTGGGGGTCGCGGCGAGAAACTCCGGGCCTGCGCCCCGCACCGCGTCGCGCGCCTCCCCAACGCGATGGCGACGCGAGATCGAGTCGCAATTGTCGAGAACTCGAGGCCACGGTCGCGATATTCGCACTCATGTGTGTCAGATCCGGTCACGCGAATCATGCGCACGAGCTTGATTCTCGCGATGTTCGAGATCCTGCGAATTTCCGCCCGCATGCACGAGCGTCCGGCGATGTCACCGTTCTCGGAGTTACTCGCGCGACGAAGAGAGATATGAGGAGGCCTGCAGCGATCTATCGAAGCTAAGGGGCGACGCCTGTACATTCCCGTGGAATCGAAAATCCGAGAGGTGTCGAATGGCTGAAGAAACTTTCGCTGCAGAAGACACGATCTTCGCTCAATTCGAATCCGAGAGATTGAGGGAGTGCCTAGAGACTTGCGCAGCGGGGTTGGGCAAGAAGATCGCCTGGGGTCGCCCCGGCTATCCAGATCTACTCGCTATTCCCGCTTTCGCCGTAGTGATCCATCGGAGTGCCGTCGGCTCACAGACCTACGATCACTATCTACAGATGGTCAAGGAGTGCACCGTTCCCGAGGAAGGACAGCCGGATGATGAGGATCTGCGGGTCCACCAAACGTGCATCATCGTAGACGACCTTGGCGATCGCGACGTCCCCGAAGTTCCTGGCGTCTTGTACCTCGACCCGTTGAACCCCTGCCTCGAAGAATGGATGCGAACAACTCTGGCACTCGCAGCCTCGACACACATCCGAGGCCGAGTCATGCAGTTTACCCTTGGTGCCTCGTAACAGACTCATCCATCTGGACCGTGACTGCTTATGCCGGCTCTCGCAGCTTGCGCGACCCGAAGCCAAGAGAACGCGTCACCCCTCCGGACTCGCCAACTGCTCGTTCGATACGTCGAGGAATCGAATGACTTCGGGCGTCAGCAAGGCACATACGTTTTCGGTGATCGGCGTCCAAATGTCCTCGCCGCTAGCGACTTGCTGGTACAAGGCTCGAAGTCGGCTTCGTACCGCAACATGGCCGAGCCAATTCTTTTCATCGAGATGGATCTCGAGGCCACGAGTTTCGAGATGTGCTTGGAAGTCGCTTACTACTCCGCGCAGGTGGGCGGGAGGGCGCCCCTCCCATGCAATCCCCCAGGTAATTTGATCGTCTTGCACCTGGACCGCCGGAACGAGGTACGTACCTCCCACGTCCCGTTTCCGGGTGTTTTCCGGCCAGATTTCCAGCCACCGATACCGCTTGTCGCGCCCTTGGTGCCTTTGACGAATGCTTGATTCTCGGAGCCTCTTGTCTAACGCACCCTTCAATGTTTCCCAGAGCGTGTCGTCCAACTCCCTGCAAGCCGCGTCGACTGCGTCGCGAACGCGGAGGGCGTTTTCGAGGTTCTCTTTCTTCTTAACAAACTTGACTAGACCAGGCACCGATAGTTCTCCCGACAGGGGAGCTTCAAGGGACGTGACGATGTCTCGGTACTGCCCCAGAGTTCGTTTCAGCGTCGAGGCCTCGATGCTCCAGATCAGATCGTCGAGCCATGCCTTGATGTCGGTCTCGTACGAAAGCGGCTCGCAGCGCGGATGACGCAAGGGCGGATCTTGATCCCTCGGCGTCAGATAGATCAGAATTCTTCGAGAGAACGCCTTCTGTGTCTCCAGGAACTCAAGATAACTCTTGCATTGGTCTTCGTCGGGAGGCGCGTCCACCTTGTTCTCGATCACGATCAGGGTCTTGCATACCCTACTCTCGATCTCGATATCCGTGCGCCCAAAACGAGGGCGCCAGACCTCGGCTCTAACTCGCCAATCCTGCTCATTGCCGACATCAGGTAAATCCGCGAAGCCTCCAAGCTTCCTCTTGCAATACCCAAGGAAGAGCGACAGTGGCTTGCCGCGCTGACCGTGTGATCCAGCAGGGTCGAGAAGTTCCCTCAGAATCCGGGAATGCGTGCCCACTTCGTTTCGTTCGATTCGCAGCACGCGAAACAGATTGAGGTTGGGCTCGCGCTCTTCTTCTGCTCTAGCTTCCTCGACCGCTTCCGCGATGTCCGAAGCCGCATTCTCCAGCCAACGAATCGCGTCGCTCGAGCCACCCGTCATTGAGTGTCAAACCTCAAGATCGGCCGAAAGCCAATGCACAGCCTTCGAAGCTGCTGGAATGGCGTCCACGTTCCGATCCAGCCTTGCAGCTAGGCCTTCAGCTTCGCGAGCGCCGTCGCCTTCGCCCAGCGGTAGTCGGCCTTGCCGCTCGGCGAGCGCACGATCTCGTCGACGAAGAGGAACACCTTCGGCAGCTTGAACGGCGCGATGTGGGCGCGCGCGGCCTCGCGCAGCGCCTCCTCCGACGGGTGCTCGCCCTCGCGCAGCTTCACGATCGCCGTCACCTGCTGGCCCCAGCGTTCGCTCGGCGTGCCCACGACCACGGCGTCATACACCGCAGGGTGGTGCTTGAGGGCGTGCTCGACCTCCTCGGCGAAGATCTTCTCCCCGCCCGAGTTGATCGTCACCGAGTCGCGCCCGAACAGGCGCAGCTGGCCCTTCTCGTCGATGCCGGCGCGATCGCCGGGCACGGAGTAGCGCACGCCGCCCACGATCGGGAAGGTCTTCGCGGTCTTCGCCTCGTCCTTGTAGTAGCCGAGCGGCACGCTGCCGCAGCGCGCGATCCAGCCCTGCTCCTGCGACCCGGTCGGAAGCACCGCCGAGAGATCCTCCTTCAGCACGACGTTGCCGGGCATCAGCGCGAAATCGCCCGTCGTGGCGCGCGTCCCCGCCGCCGAGAACTGGGCCGCCTGCGCGCCGCTCTCGGAGGAGCCGAGCGCATCGAGGATGCGCACGCCGGGAATCAGCTCGAGGATCTCCTGCTTGAGCGCCGCGGTGAGAATGGCGCCGCCCGAGGTGAAGAGCTTGAGCGAGGAGAGATCGTAGTGGTGCTTGCGCAGCTGGTCCGCGAGCGGGCGGCCGAAGGCGTCGCCGACGACCGTGATCGCATTCACCTTCTCGCGCTCGACCGTCGACCAGATGTCGTGCGGGTCGAGGTGGCGGGTCTGGCTCTGCACGACCACCGTCCCGCCGACGTGCCACATGTTGAATGCCACCCAGTGCGCCGCGCCGTGCATGAACGGAGGCGCGGGCAGCGAGCGGATGCCGCCCGTCTTCGCGCGCTCGACGATGTTCGCGAGCGAGCCGGGATCGCCGGTGTAGAGGGCCGCGCGCAGGATGTCCTCCTGGCGCCAGAGCACGCCCTTGGGCATGCCCGTCGTGCCGCCCGTGTAGAGGACATAGAGATCGTCGGGCGAGAGGTTGGGAGACGGCGGCGCCGGTCGCGCATCCGCGAGCGCCTGCTCGTAATCGCGCGCGCCCGGAAGCAGCGCCTGGCCCGTGCCGTCGTCGACCTGGAGCCAGAGCTTCACGCTCGGCAGGCGCTCGCGCACGCGCGCGAGCGTCGGCGCGAAGCTCGCGTGATAGATGACGGCGCGCGCATCGGCGTTGTCGAAGAGATAGCTCGAGCTCCTCCTCGACGTAGCGGTAGTTCACGTTGAAGGGGACGCAGCGCGCCTTGTAGGCGCCCAGCATTCCCTCGAGATACTCGTTGCCGTTGTACAGGTACAAGCCGACGTGGGACTGCCCGGACTCCCAGTTGCGCAGCTCCGCGCGCTCGCGCGTGCAACCGAGCCCCGCCTGGCGCAGCACGGAGGCCAGGCGCCGCGTGCGGTCCGTGACCTGCGCCCACGTGAGCCGGCGCTCGCGGTACACCAGGCACTCGCGTTCCGGGATCACCGCGGCGATCGCTTCGTGGATCGCAGCCAGATTGAGCATCGCGAAGTTCTCCGAGGAAGGGGCTCCGTGCGCAGCCCGTCACTAACCTGCCACAGGAGCGCTCAGCCGACCAGACTCAGGCGAGCCGCACCAGCGCGGTGAGCCCGTCGAGGGTATGCCGCACGCGCGCGTCGCGATTCCCGCCGTCGAGCAGCGGCCAGCTGCCGTCGGCGCCCTGCTCGCTTTGCAGCGCGAGCACGAGCTCCTGCGCGGTGAGCTTCGCGCCCGGGATCGACGCCGCGCAGCAATCGAGCAGGATCCGCGCCACCTGCACGGCGTCGAAGCGCCGCGTCCGGAAGCCGCGCTCGAGCTCGCGGCCGCACCACTGCAACACATCGTCGCTCCGCTCGTGCGCGACATTCGCGAAGACAGGCGGCGTAGGCGGCGAGCGGACGCCAGGCGAAGCCTCCCACCCGATCGGGCGTGAAGCGGGACACCAGGTAGTCCGCCGCCGCGTCGAGCAGGCTCTGGCGCACCGAGCGCAGCCCCGCGAGCCGGCCTGCGATCTGGCCCGTCGCGTACACGCGCTCCTCCTCGTCGCTCCCGGCGCGGCCGAACGAGCCGTCGTCCGCCTGCGCGCGCGCGAGCGCGTCGGCGATGCGCAGCCCTAGCGGCTGGTCGAGCCGGTCCAGATCCGCGAGCGCGCTGAGCACCGGGAGCGCGGCCAGAGGATCCACGCCACCCGCAGCGAGGAATACGCCCGCCTGCTCGGCCCAGCTCGCGAGCGCGGCATCGGCGCTCGCGGGCGGCTCGGCGCCGGAAAGCACCGCCGCGCGCCGGCGCGACGCCTCGTCGCCGAAGCTCGCAACGAAGCGCGCGGCCCGCTCGCGAGCGGCCTGCGTTCCGCTCACGCCTCGAGCAGCAGGCCGGAGAGGTAGGCGCCCTCCGGGTGGTCGAGCGCGACGACATGATCGGGAGCCGCGCCCAGCGTCGCGAGCACGCGCAGGCTGCGCCCGGCTTCGAGCGAGGCGCCAAACACGATCTGGCGCAGCTTCTCGGCGCCGATGTGGTGGGAGCACGCGAAGACGAGCAGCAGCGCGCGCGGCGCCGAGCGCCGCAGCGCGCTGCGCAGCAGGTCCTTGTAGGCGCGCGCCGCGCGGGCGACGTCGCGCTCCGCGCGCGCCATCGGCGGCGGATCGAGAATCAGCAGGTCGTAGCCCGCATCGTCGGCGCGCAGGAACTCGAAGGCGTCGGCCTGCTCGCAGCGCGCCGGCGCGGCCGCCGCGTTGACCGTGAGGTTCTCCTGCGCAATCGCGAGCGCTGCGCTCGAGGAATCGACGAGCGTGAGCCGCTGCGCCCCGCCGCGCGCAGCCGCCACGGCGAAGCCGCCCGTGTAGCAGAACAGATCGAGCACGCGCCGGCCGGGGGCCAGACGTTCGACGAGGTCGCGCGCATCGCGCTGATCGAGATAGAAGCCGGTCTTCTGGCCTTCGGCGAGATCGACGCGGTAGCGGCGTCCGCGCTCGTGGATCCACAGGGGTGCCGCCGGCGGCTCTCCCCAGAGCGGCCCCTGGCGGGTGGGAAGCCCCTCCTTGCGCGCGGCCACCGAGTCGGCGCGCTCGAAGCCCGCGGCGGCGCCCGTGGCTTCGCGCAGCGCCGCGGAGAGCAGCTCGCGCCGGACGAGCATGCCCGCGCTCGTGAGCTTCACGACGAGCACGTCGCCGTAGCGGTCGGCGACGAGCCCCGGCAGGCCGTCGCCCTCGGCATTCACCAGCCGAACTGCGTCGGTGTCGCTCAGCAAGGGGTTCGCCTGGCGACGCGCCACCGCGTCGGCGATGCGCGCTGCGAGCAGGCCCTCCTCCGCCACGTCCTTGCCGAACGCGAGCATGCGCACGCGCAGGCTCGAGTGCGGCGAGTAGTGCCCGCAGCCGAGCACTTCGCCCTCCGAAGCCAGCACGCGCGCGAAGGCGCCCGGCACGGCCTCCCCGACCACGCGCGCCACCGCGCCCGAGAGCACCCAGGGATGCCGGCGCCGCAGCGAACGGTCGCGGCCGGGATGGAGGACGACGTCGATCACGCGGCGAGTGTAGCGGGAGGCAAGTCGGCCACGGTCCGGTAGGCTGGAGCGCCCGCTTCGCGTCAGGAGCCCCCGTGGACGAGACATCCGCCCCGCCGCGCGCCAATCGACTCGGCGCCGAGTCGAGCGCCTACCTGCGGCAGCACATGCACAACCCCGTCGACTGGTTCCCGTGGTCGGCGGAGGCGCTCGAACACGCGCGGCGTGGCGACAAGCCCCTGCTCGTCTCGATCGGCTACAGCGCGTGTCACTGGTGCCACGTGATGGAGCACGAATCGTTCGAAGACGCCGAGACCGCGGCGCTGATGAACGAGCTCTTCGTCAGCATCAAGGTCGATCGCGAAGAGCGGCCGGACCTCGACCAGATCTACATGGATACCGTCACGAAGCTCACGGGACATGGCGGTTGGCCGCTCACGGTCTTCTGCACGCCCGACGGTACGCCCTTCTACGGCGGCACCTACTTCCCGCCCGAGCCGCGCCACGGATTGCCTTCCTTCCGCCAGGTGCTGGCCGCGGTGGCGCAGGCCTACCGCGAGCGCCGCGACGAGGTGAAGCAGAGCGCGGGGCAGATCCTCGCGGCTCTCGCCGAGCGACCGCGCGGCGTCGCGCAGAGCGCGCCCGGAGCGCAGACCGCCGCGCAGGCTGCGCTGCGCCTGCTCCAGGGCGCGGACGCCGAGCACGGCGGCTTCGGCTCGGCGCCGAAGTTCCCGACGCCGTGCAACCTCGAGCTGCTGCTGGCGGCCGTCGACGTGCTGCCCGAGCGCAAGGCGCGCGAGGCGCTCGAGCACGTCGTCTTCACGTGCCGCGAGATGGCGCGCGGCGGGGTCTACGACCAGCTCGGCGGCGGCTTCCACCGCTACAGCGTCGATGCACGCTGGGCCGTGCCGCACTTCGAGAAGATGCTCTACGACCAGGGGCAGCTCCTACGCGTCTACGTCGAAGCGCGGCGCCGCAGCGACGCCACGGACGACGATCTGCTGTGGCCGGTGCGCGAGACGGCGGCCTGGCTACGCCGCGAGATGAGCGCGGAGGACGGCGGCTTCTACGCGAGCCTGGATGCCGACAGCGAGGGCGAGGAGGGCGTCTACTACGTCTGGACCCCGCCGCAGATCGAGAGCGTGCTCGGCGCCGAGGCGGGCGCCGCCTTCGGCCGTGCCTACGGCGTGACGGAGCGCGGCAATTTCGAGCACGCCACCAGCGTGCTCGCCGACGCCGCGCGGGAGCCGCGCGCGCGCTTCGCGAGCGAGCGCGCGGCGCTGCTCGCGGTACGCGAAAAGCGCGTGCCTCCGGCCACCGACCGCAAGCGTGTCGCCGCCTGGAATGCGCTCGCGATCTCCGGGCTCGCGCGCGCCGGAAGCCTGACCGGCGACGACGCGCTGCTCGAGGCCGCGGTCGCCGCCGCCGACTTCGTCGCCACCCACCTGCGCGACGGCGCCGGCCGCCTCGCGCGCGTATGGAACGCTGGACGCGCCCAGGTTCCGGCGTTTCTCGACGATCTCGCCGCGTGGCTCGAAGCGGCGCTCGATCTCCACCGCGCCGGCGCCGGCGAGCGCTGGCTCGGCCAGGCGCTGGCTGCGGCCGAGGACATCACCGCGCGCTTCTTCGACGCGGCCGAGGGCGATCTCTTCCTCACCCCTTCCGACGGCGAGCGGCTCGTGCACCGACCGCGCTCCGATCACGACGGCGCGACCCCCCACTCGACGGGCCTCGCGGTGATCGGGCTGCTGCGCATCGCCGATCTCGCGGGACGCAGCGATTGGCGCGCGATCGCGGAGCGCGTGATCGAGACGCATGCCTTCGTCCTCGAACGCGCACCCCACGCCTTCCCGACACTCGCGCGCGCCGCGCTCGCGGCCGAGCGCGGGCTCGGCGTCGCAGTGATCCTCGGAGCTCCGGGAGATCCGGCCACGCGCGCGCTCGCTGCGCGCGCGCGCCGCGTGCTCGAGCCCACGGATGCGGTCGTGGTGGCCGCGCCCGGCACGCCCGCGCCGGTCGGCGTCGCCGCCAGCTGGCTGAAGGGCCGCGAGCCACAGGGGGGGCGCCCCACGGCGTGGATCTGCCGCGGCGTCACGTGCTCGCTGCCGATCGTCGAGCCCGATCTGCTGAGCCCGCCGCCCGCCTCGCTGCGCTAGTGTGCGCGCGTCCGACTTGCCGGGAGGCTGGCCATGGCCCGCGATGACAACCACTACGGCAGCGGCCTCGACGACGGTCTGACGCCGCTCACGGCGCTCGATCCCGCGGCGACCCAGACGGTCGACCAGCTCGTGCGCGCGATGTGCCAAACCGCTTTCGGCGGACGCCGCCTCGGCGAGGCCGCCGACGTGCTCGAAGCGATGCTGCGCGACCCGGACTGCTACCGCGTGCTCACGATCTCGGGCGCGATGACGATCGCGAAGCAGGGCCTGCTCGTGTGCGAGATGATCGACCGCGGCTGGGTGCAGGCGATCGTGACGACGGGCGCGCTGATGACCCACGGCCTCTCCGAAGGCGTGGGCATGCTGCACTTCAAGCACCGCGCGTCGATGCCCGACACGCAGCTCTACGCCAAGGGCTACAACCGCGTCTACGACACCATCGAGCTCGAGCAGAATCTCGACGACGTCGAGAAGATTCTCGAGCCGGCCCTCGACGCGCTGCCCGATGGCAGCGTGCTCTCCAGCCGCCTGATCACCGAACGCCTCGGGCGCTACCTCGAGCGGCACGCGAAAGGGCGCGCGATCCTGAAGAGCGCGTACCAGAAGCAGGTGCCCGTCTTCGTGCCGGCCTTCACGGATTCCGAGCTCGGGCTCGACGTGGCGATCTACAACGTCAAGCGCGCCGTGAAGAAGGGCTCCGCCCTACCCTTCAATCCGTTCATCGACCTCGACGATTTCGCCGATCGCATCCGCCCGCGCGAGACGCTCGGCATCTTCACGATCGGCGGCGGCGTGCCGCGCAACTGGGCGCAGCAGGTGGGCCCGTACCTCGACATCCGGCGCAAGCGCCTGCACATCGACGAGCCGCTGCGCCGCTACAAGTACGCCGTGCGCATCTGCCCCGAGCCCGATCATTGGGGCGGGCTCTCCGGGTGCAGCTACAGCGAAGGCGTGTCGTGGGGCAAGTTCGTTCCCGAGAACGAAGGCGGCCGCTTCGCCGAGGTGTTCGCTGACGCCACCATCGCCTGGCCGCTCGTCGTGCGCGCGGTGATCGAGCGCATGGGCTGAGCGACGCCGCTGCCAGACGCGCAAAGCGCGGGCGCAGCGAGCCGAAGGCGGGCGGAGACCGAGGAGCTAAGCTCGCGCGCATGCCGGCGACGATGAGAGCCGCACAGATTCAGGGGCGCGCGAAGATCGCGCTGGCGCGCGTCGACGTCCCCGAGCCGGGGCCCGGCGACGTGCGCGTGCGTCTGCTCGCGTGCGGCATCTGCGGCAGCGATCTCCACTTCTTCCACGCGGGACTCTGGGCCCCGGGCTCGACACCGGGACACGAAATGGCCGGAGAGATCGACGCGCTGGGCGACGGCGTGACGGGCCTCGCCACAGGGGAGCGCGTCGCCATCGAGCCGTTCCGCACCTGCGGCGTTTGCAGCGAGTGCCTGGCCGGCCAGCCCGTGCGCTGCCGCGAGCTGCGCATCTACGGCATCCACTGCGGCGGCGGTCTGGCCGAGCTCGTGTGTGTGCAGGCGCAGCGCGCGTTCCGCGTTCCCGCCGATCTCGATCCGCGCCTCGCCGCGCTCGCGGAGCCGATGGCGGTGGCGGTGCACGGCTTGCGACGCGGCGGTCTGCGCGCCGGACAGCGCGTGCTCGTGCTCGGCGCCGGCACCGTGGGTCTGCTCACCGCGCTCGCCGCGCGGGCGCTCGGCGCGAGCGATGTCTTCGTCAGCGCCCGCCATCCCCACCAGGCCGAGCTGGCCCGCGCATTCGGCGCCACGCGCGTGCTGGGCGAGGGGGAATCCGACGAGCGCGGGCTGCGCGAGCTCGCGAGCTCGGCGGCGATCGATCTCGTCGTCGAGACCGTCGGCGGCAACGCCGAGACCGTGCGCCTGGCGGCGAACGCGATCCGGCCGGGCGGCTGCGTCGTCGTGCTGGGCCTCTTCCTCGGGCCGATCGCGCTCGATCCGATGCTCCTGCTGCTCAAGGAAGCGACCCTCGTCTGGGCGAACTGCTACGCGCGCGCGCCGGGCGAGCCCGATTTCGAGACGGCGATCCGACTCGTCGCGGGCCATCGCAGCGCGCTCGCCCACGTCACCACCCACGCGGTACCGCTCGACGCGGTGGACCGCGGCTTTGCGCTGGCGTCGGACAAGAAGTCCGGCGCCGTCAAGGTCAGCATCGTACCCTGAGCCCCGAGCGGGAGCAGGCTGCGACACCCCCTGGAGGAAACATGGACTTCGAGCCTTCCGAGAAGACGAAGCTGCTGCAGACGCAGATCGAGCGCTTCATGCACGAGTATGTGTATCCCGCGGAGCCGATCGCGAAGGAGCAGATCGAGCACTCCGGCGACCCCCACCACGAGCCCAAGATCCTGGAAGAGCTCAAGGCTCGGGCGAAGGGGCTCGGGCTCTGGAACCTCTTCCTCCCGGACCCCGAGTACGGCGCAGGGCTCACCAACCTCGAGTACGCGCCGCTGTGCGAGATCATGGGCCGCAGCCCGCTCGCGCCGCGCGTCTTCAATTGCGCCGCGCCGGATACGGGCAACATGGAGATCCTCGCCGAGTTCGGGACGCCGGAGCAGAAGAAGCGCTGGCTCGAGCCGCTGCTGGCGGGCGAGATCCGCTCCTGCTTCTCGATGACCGAGCCGGAAGTCTCGGGCGCCGATCCGACCGGGCTGCGCACGCGCGCCGTGCGCGACGGCGATCACTACGTGATCAACGGTCACAAGTGGTTCACGTCGGGCGCCGTGGGCGCGCGCATCGCGATCGTGATGGCGGTGACGAACCCGGACGCCCCGCCGCACCAGCGCCAGAGCCAGATCCTGGTGCCGACCGACACGCCAGGCTTCAACCTGATCCGCGCGGTCTCCGTGATGGGTCACGCCGGCGGCGGCGGTCATTGCGAGATCCGCTACGACGATTGCCGCGTGCCGGTCACGAACTGCCTCGGCCCCGAGTCCGGCGGCTTCATGATCGCGCAGGCGCGGCTCGGGCCCGGTCGCATCCACCACTGCATGCGCGCGATCGGCATGGCGGAGCGCGGCTTCGAGATCATGTGCCGTCACGCCAACACGCGCGTCGCGTTCGGCGGTCCGCTCGGCGAGAAGCAGTTCGTGCAGGATTGGATCGCGCTCTCGCGCATGGAGATCGATCAGGCGCGCCTGCTCGTGCTCTACGCCGCCTGGAAGATGGACACCTACGGCAAGCAGGAGGCGCGCCAGGAGATCTCGATGATCAAGGTGGTCGTGCCCAACATGCTGATGCAGGTGCTCGATCGCGCGATCCAGTGCCTGGGCTCGCTCGGCATGTCCGACGACACGCCGGTCGCCGCCATGTGGCGCGAGGGTCGCTCGCTGCGCATCGCCGACGGCCCAGACGAGGTGCACAAGATGGTCGTCGCGCGGCGCGAGCTGAAGCGCTTCGCCTGACGCGGCGAGCGCGGCTCGCCGCCCGCCGTGGCAGGGATCAGGGCGCGGGGGCGGGCGCCGCCGCGGCGGGAGGCGTCTGACGCTGCGCCTCGACGTACGCGGCCAGCGCGGCCTCGTCGATCGTGACACCGATCTCGCTCCGCACCTTGTCGAGCTGCTCGCCCAGCATTTCCTCCGCGCGAATCGCGCGCAGGTTCAGCTCCACCTTGTCCCGCACCGCCTCGAACGGGATCTGGGCCGCCGGCAGGTATTCCACGAGCTCGACGATCGTCCAGCGATCGAGCGCCACCACCTTGCGATCTCCCGGCTGCTTGAGCTCGTGCAGGATGACGAGGACGGGCCCCTTCAGCTTCTCGGCAGGTAGCGGGCCCGGCGCTTCGCTCTGCTTCGGATCGAGCCGCCCGTTTGCGCCGAGCTTGGCCTCCGCCGCCCGCGCCTCGTCCTCGCTCGCGAAGCTCTGCGTGCGCAGCGACCATTGCCGTTCGAGATAGCGATCCTTCGTCTTCTCGTATTGGGCGCGCAGATCCTCTTCGCTCACCTGGAGGCCGAGCCGGATCGAGTTGAACAGGGCGTTGCGCAGCACCGCCTCCTCCTGGCGCAAGGTGTTCTGGCGGATCTCCTCGATTTCCCCACGCACCTTCGGATCGTTGTCGAGTCCGCGGCGCCGGGCTTCGGCGAGCGCGAGCTTGCGCCGCACGAGCACTTCGAGCCGCTGCGTCGGATCGGCCTTCGGGGGAACCACGCCGTAATCTCGCGTCGTCACCACTTCCTTTCCGATGCGCGCCAACACCACATCGCCATCCGCCGGCTTGCTCTCGCCGCCGACGGGCGCGGACGGCCCGCAAGCCAGACTGGCGAGAACCGCCAGCAGCAGCAGAACGCGCCAGCCCGAGCGACCGCCTCGGACGTCTCCCATTGCCATCACCAATGCTCCTCCGACGAGCCGACGCCTGAAGTGGCCGCTCGCTGAATGCGTGGGCCGATAGAGTAACCCGCTTCGCCGGACTGCGCGGCGTTCAGCGGGTGTGTGTTTCGCCGAGGGGCACGCCGACCGCGAGCCCGGCGAGCTTGCGGATGCCCTCGTCGGGGTGCGACGTGGCGATGGCAACCAGGGCGGTGTGCGCCTCCTCCGTCCCGGTCATGCGCAGCGCCGCGATGGCGGTCGAAGCCGCGGGTTGGCGGCCGGCCTCGACCGCGGCGCGCAGGTCGGGAACCGCGGCGGCGCCGAGCGACGCGACGGCTCTCGCGCCTGCGAGGCGAACGTCCGTATTCGCGTCGGCGAACGTGGCCATCGCGGTCATGAGCGCGCGCTCCTGCTCGAGCGCGACCAGGCGCGACACCGCGGCCGCGCGCACGCCGGCATCGGGATCGGTGCGCAGGCATTCGGTCAGGCGCGCCGCGGCGTCGGGACCGCTCGCGTAGCGCGCCGCGGTGGCGCGACGCGCGGGCGAAGCATCGCGCAGCAGCGCGGCGCTGCGCTCGGGCGGCAGCCCGCCTTCGAGTCGCGCGAGCGCCTCGAAGACGAGCGCAGATGGAGGCGGCTTGCGCGCCGCGAGCTCCGCGAGCGGCGGCCGCAGCGCCGGCGGGCGGTGATCGGAGACGAGTCGGAGGACGTCCTGCTGCAACGCTTCGCTCGCATCCGGCCGCAGCAGGGCTTCGATCAGCTGCAGCGCGAGATCCGCATCGAGCTGCTGGGCGAGCGCGGGGCGCGCGGCGAGCCGCGTCACCGCATCCTCGGCAATTGGGAGCTCCGCGCGCGCCGCGAGCTCCACCAGCCGCGCGGCGCCCTGTGGGCCGGCGCGGTCGCTCGGCGTGAGCCTCGCGTAGTGCTCGAGCGCGTCGAGCCCGCCCGGAAGCGGATTGCGCAGGAAGGCGCTGCCGAGGCTCGCGACCGCGAGCACCGCGCGGCGCTGCTCGGGATCGGGAAAGCGATGCAGCCACAAGGTCGAGCCGGGCAAGGTGCCAAGGCAGACGAGCACGCGGTCACCGCCCGCGAAGCGCGGCGGGCGCGCGCTCGCGAGCTCCTCCCAGGCGATCGACAGCACGCTGCCGGCGGCGAGCGCAGCGCCGAGCGGCTGCTCGACGACGAGCTGGGCGGTGTAGCCTTTCGCATCCAGCTCGCGCGGTTCGCGCACGCTGCCCACGACGCAAAGGTCCGAGCGCTCGACGGCTGCGACGATCTCGACGCCGCCAGCCGCGCGCACGCCCTGGGCGCCGGCCGCCGGGGCCAGCGCCGCGGCGAGCGCGAGCCCCGCGACAAGCTGGAGCGTAGAGCCGCGCAACGCTACGGCGCGTCGTAGTAGAGCGGGTTCGTGGCGCCGAGCGCCATCACGCCGTTCTGCCCGAGGTTCCCGTCGACCAGATTCGCGAGCGTGGTGTTGCCCGCGCTCGCCAGATCGTCGGCGAAGACCGGGAACATCGGCTTCGAGATGCCGTCGCGGCCCTTCACGACCACCACGATCCAGGTGTCGCCCGTGAGTGGAATCGCCGGGAGATCGTCGGGAAGCCGCAGCGTCAGGTTCGTCTCGAAGCGATCCCCGCCGGGGACCGCCGCCACCGGGACCACGCTTCGCGTGAAATTCGTCCCGAGGTTGAGCGTCGCGGTCGGAATCGCACTGAACGCGTAGGGACTCCCGCTCGACGGGTTGGTGATCGAGTTTCGCACCGTCGCCGCGTTGGCGTAGATCAGGATCTGGTCGTACTCCGCCCACGTCGGCGCCTGGATCCGGATCTGGAGATCGACCTTGCCGTTCGGATCGGAGATGCTGGTCGTGCCGTTCCAGCTGAGATCCGCCACCTGCGAGGGATTCGTCACGGAGGCGAGCCGCGTCTGCACGTAGATCCCCTGCCCGCCGACCGCCTTCCCGGCGACGACGGCCTGCGCGACGTTCGCCGGCACGATCGCCGACGGCGCATCGCCCGTCGGCGACGCCGTCCAGGTGCGCGCACCCGCGGTGCCCAGATCGGTGAAGGTGTGCGTGTCGGTGTCGCAGATCATGGTCGTGCGCATGCCCTGGTTCAGCAGGTTGAACCAGATCCCGATGCGCTGATCGAGGAACTCGCTCTGATGCCCGCGCGAGCTGCCGTTCCAGAGCTCCTGCGCCGGGAACAGGTGGAACAGATTTCCGCCTCCCGGCGGCAGCCGGAAGGCGAGTCGATCCGCCGCGTTCAAGCCATCCGCCGGCGGCACCAGCGAGGTGTCGATCTTGAGCGGGTTGTAGTGGCTTCCGATGTGGTTCACCTGCACGATGGTGTCGGGCGTCGCCGTCGAGTTCGCGAGCGCGATCGCGTGGAGCTGCGCGGGGGTCGCCGAGTAGGCGCCGAGCGACGGGAAATCCATGCCGGCGGGCGCCGCGATGCCCCAATCCGTCGAGCCGCGTGAGGGCTTGCTGTAGTCGGCGGTGAACGGATAGCCGTTGAAGTGTCCATAATCGAAGGTCGTGATCTCTTCGCCGATCGTCGAGGTGATGAACGCGCCGAGCCCCAGCGCCGCGATGCGCGGATTCAGGTCCTTGTGCGCGTGGTGATCCGTCATGATCACGTTGTCGACGCCCTCGCCGCTGAACTGCATCACGCGATCGGTGTCGTTCACGCGCGAATCCGCGGAAGCGATCCCGTGCACGTGGAAGTCGGAGGAGACGAAGTCGGTCGTGTCGAGCACGGGCGCGATCTGCGCCGCCACGTTCGCCGTGGCCCCGGCCGTCACGCTCACCGGGCTCGCCGTCCTGAACAGCGAGTACTCGGTGCCGCGCGAGACGTAGACGTGGTACGAGCCCGGCTCGAGGTCGAACTCCGCGGCTCCGGCCGCCCCTGTGTAGGCCGCGCGCGTGATGCCGAAGGGCACGCGGTCGCTCGGATCGTTGAACAGGCCGAGCGCCGAGCCGCTGAAGCCGAACAGATTGGTGCCGGGGATGATCGGCTCGGGGCTCGGATCGAAGCCGACTACCGTGACACGCGCCGGCAGCGGCGCCGAGCCGGCGTCGGTCACCGTGACGTGCAGGCGCCCGGTTCCGGGCAGCGCGAAGTTGCGCGTCGTCGGGTTGCCGAGCGTGATCGCGACGCCGCTCGAAACGGCCGGCTGCGCGCCGCCGCCCTGGTAGGGGGTGCCCAGGCGCGCAGCCGCGACGTCATAGCTTCCCACCGGCAGCGTCAGCGAGTAGCAGCCGCTGGCATCCGTCTCGGCGTTGCTGATCAGCTTGGTCGAGCTGAGCGTCACGAGATTGATCGGCTGGCCCACGGCGACGCGCGCGCCGGGCGCCGGCGCGCCGCCCACGGTCACGCAGCCCGAGAGCGTGCCCACCCCGGTGCCGAGCACCTCGTTGCGGATGTCGGTGGCGTTGCTGCCCGAGCCGTCTCCGACGCCGAAGTAGCGCAGGTAGGAGCGCGTGCCGCCGGCGGGCACCGTGAACGGAGGCAGCGCGCCGACGGCCACCGCCTGGATGATGTCCATGTTGTTCAGGATCACGCTCACGCCCGAGGTGTTGAAGAAATTCGACTTCTCGACGGTGTCGGTCGGGGCCTGCACCTCCTGCTTCGGAATCGAGACGTAGGAGTAGTCGACCCCCTGGGCCTCCCCGTAGCCGACGAACGAGAGGCTCTGGAGCTCGCCGAAGAGCCCGGCCCCGAAGCCCGCGCCCGGCGCGAACCACTGCTCGAGCTCGCCGCCGGCGTTCATCCAGTCGCCCACGAAGAGCTTGAGCGGCACCGGGCCCATGTTCTCGACGGTGGTCTCCAGCGCCAGGTAGCTCTTCTGCGGCGAGAGCCGGTACTCGGTGCAAGCCTCGATCGGCTGGTCGTTGTCGTCGGCGGCGGCAGGGAAATTGAGCGTCGGCGCGAAGGGTCGGATCTGGGCGGACGGGTTCACGAAGTCGAGCAGATCGTCGGGCCCGCAGGTCCGGATGATCGCGGCGGTGCCATCCTGACCGTCGTTCACGATCTCGATCGAGGTCGCATTGATCACCGTCTCGATGTTCAGCATGGGCTGGACTTCGAGGAAGTTGTCGCGATTCGGATCCGCGACGCGGACGGCGTCGATGATGTTTCCGCCGAAGGCGCCCACGCTGTAGAGATCGCGCTGGTTCGCGTCCTGCACCACGAAGCGCACGTCCGAGTTTTCGAGCATGTAGTCGCCGACCTTGCCATGCGCGAGCGGGCCGTGCGGCAGCACCGCCGGGTCGCTGATCACGGAGGCTCGCGCCTTCGGCGGCAGGTAGTCGAAGGCGAGACCGCGCGTGACGAACTTGTTGTCGCTCTGACGCCGCGCGCGCAGCAGCAACACGTTGTGGTCCTGCAGCGGCGGTCCCGGATTCAGCGTCGCGCTGTAGATGGGTCCGCCGCTGACGCTGAGCGGTGTGAAGTTCAGCGAAGCCTCGAGACTGCCGGGGACGAACGATCCGATCAGCTCGAACTGCACCTGGAACGCGAAGCTCGAAACCAGATTCGACGCCGGCGAATAGAGCACGATGTCGTCGATCGGTTGGCAGCTCGGCGCGCTCAGCAGCGGCACGGCAGCGAGGATCGTGAACAGCAGGGGACGGATGCGCATCGAGACGAACCTCCCGACGGAGAGATCCGCGGGCGGCGGGCCCGCGCTTGCGGCCCAGTCTACGCGCAGGCGCGCTCCGAACCAACGAAATCACGAGCCGCCGCAGCCGCGCAACACGGGTGAAAAGGTTTTCCACCCGGACGGAATCGCGCTTCCACCCGGGCTCGATCCGGCCGGGGCCGCGAAGTCGCCGGAAGTGCGTCATTCGCGTGCAAGAACGCGGCGCTGCCCTCCCCAACCGCCTCCGCCATTCGCTTCCGCGGCGCTGGAATGCGGATTGCACGGCCATCGAGCTGGAGGGGAGGATACGTGTGCCTGGGGGCGTCCTCCCCCGAGCGAGGAGATCGCGCCGATGCGTCAGACCTGTGCAGCGCTCGTCGCCCTGTGGATCGGGCTTTCGGGCGCGGCCGCTCGAGCCGGCGAGGTCACGATCCAGTTCGATTTCACGGGCAGCACGCTCTCGATCCTCGGCGGTGTCATCACGATTCCACCGGGCGGAACCATCACGGCGGCCACCGGAAACGCGACCTTTCTCGCCATCGGTCCCACGCAGATCTCCGCGGGCCCGGCGCGGCTCGAGGCGCTCGACGTCGCCGCGACGATCAACCAGAACGTGCTGGGGCAGGCGCTCGTCACCGGCAACATCCTCGCGCAGCAGCTCGCCTCGCCCACGTACGGTCAGCTGAGCGCGGGGCTCGGCAACGCGGTCTTCTCGAACATCCTGCTGAACGCGAACGTTACCGCGGCTTGCGCCGGCATCGGCTGCCCGTTCATCGGCACGTTCCCGCTCAACATCGCCGGCAACTACACCGCGGCGAATCTGAACGCCGCCGTCGGGAATCTCGCCACGCTCTCGGCGGCGACCCTGATGGGGACGCTCCCCATCTCGCTCTCCGGCTTCTCGGGCGTGCTCAACCTCGTGGGCAGCGAGGTGAGCCGCTCCTTCAGCCCCGTCCCCGAGCCGGGGACGCTCGGCGCGCTCTCGCTCGGGCTCGTCGCGCTCGCGCTGATCGCGCGCGTCACGCGCCGGCCCAGCTGAGGCACCCGAGCGCGTAGGCGGCCGCCTGCGCAGGCCGCTCTGCTAATGACTTCGAGCATGGGACGCTCGACGCTCGCCTGCGGCGTGCTCGCGCTCGTGCTCGCCTGCGCAGGCGCGGAGGAGCGCGAAGCCCGCGTCCGCGCCGCCGCGCACGCGGCGCTCGCGCGCGGCGACGCCGCCGCACTGCGCAAAGCGCTGGCCGAGCTGCGCGAGGCGCCCGATCGGGACCCGGAGACGTTGCTCGACGTCGCCGCCCTGCTGGTGCAGGCGGGCGAGGCTCCCGAGGCCGTCTGGCGCCTCGAGGCCGGAGTGGCGCGCTTCCCCGACGCGGCCGAGCTCAGGCTGGCGCTCGGCCGCGCGGCGTTGCTCGTTCGCAGCCCGGCGCTCGCGCGCGACACGCTCGCAGGCGTCCCGCCGACGTCGCCCCTACACCTCGATGCGCTGCTCGTCGGAGCGCAGGCCGAGCTCGAGCTCGGCGATGCCGCCGCGGGCTTTGCGCGCCTCGCGGATGCCGAGCGGCTGTATCCCGACGATCCGCGCGTCGCCGCCGCGAGGCTCGCTGCGCTGCTCCGGGAGCGGCGCTACGCGGAGGCGAGCGAGCTGATCGCGCGCGCGAAGTCCGCCGCGCAGTCGCCGACTGAAGCGCGCCAGCTCGAGCTGCTCGCAGCGCGCATCGAGGCGGCGCAGGGGGATCGCGAGGCGGCGCTCGCGAGACTGGCGGCCCTGGTCGAGGCGGATCCCAGCGATGCGGTCGCGCTCGCGCTGCGCGTGCGAGCGCTGCTCGAAGCCGGGCGCGCCGAGCAGGCGCTTGCGGAGGCGCAGCGCGCGGCTGCGCGCGAGCCGCCCCCTCCGGGCGTCGCCGCGATCCGCGCGCAGGCGTGGCTCGAGCTAGGCCGCTTCGCCGAAGCGGAGGGGGATCTACGCGCGTTCGCGTCGGAGTCGGACTCCCCCAGCGCAGCGCTGCTGCTCGCCGCCCTGCAGGCGCAACAGGGAGAGCGCGAGCGCGTGGTCGAGACGTTTCGCGCTGCCGTCCTACGCTTCCCGACGACGCCGGCCCTGCGGCTGCACCTGGCGGAGGGCCTGCTCGATGCCGGGCAGCCGGAAGCGGCGCGCGCCGAGCTCGCCGCCTTCGAGGCCAGCGCGCCCGGCGATCCCCACGCCGAGTACCTGCGCGCGCGTCTCGAGCTCGCGGGGGGCGACGCGGCGGCGGCCGCGCAGCGGCTGCGCGAGCTCGTGCCGCGCCTCGATCGCGCCTATACGCAGCACTGGCTCGGCGCGGCGCTCGAGGCGAGCGGAGACGCCGTCGATGCGGAGCGCCGTTACGGCCTCGCGCTGCAACGCGATCCCGGGGGCACCGCCTCGCTCACCGCGCTGCTGCGCATGGCCGAAGCGCGCGGCGACCGCG
Organism: uncultured delta proteobacterium; assembly: GCA_963785985.1. Taxonomy (GTDB): domain Bacteria; phylum Myxococcota_A; class UBA9160; order UBA9160; family SMWR01; genus DATBRV01. The sequence continues at coordinate 248,571 of CAWAXD010000014.1, forward strand.
CGAGCGTTGCGCGCCGGGCGCTCGAGCTCGCGCAGCGCTCGCCCGGCGATCGCGACGCCCACGCCACGGCCATCGCGGCGCTGGCGCGCGCGCAGCAATTCGAGCGCGCCGAGCCGCTCGCGCGGCAGTACCGCACGCGCTTCGGAGACGGCGCGCGCGCGCGCGCCCTGCTCGCGCTGGTGCTGCGAGCGGGCGGCAAGCTCGACGCGGCGCAGCAGGAGCTCGCGGAGGCCGGGCGCCTGTTCGGCGAAGACGCCGAGATCGAAGCGGAGCAGGGAATGCTCGCCGCCGCGCGCGGCGAGCTCGACGCTGCGGTGACGCGGCTCGAGCGGGCCATCCAGCTCGCGCCCGAGGTGGCGCGACACCACGCCGCGCTCGCCGCGCTGCGCTTCGCGCGCGGCGAAGCCGAGGAGGGCGCGCGCGAGGTCGATCGCACGCTCGCACTGGCTCCCTTAGAGCTCGCTCCGCTCGAGCTGCGCGCGCGTTATCGCGCCTCACACGGAGACCGCGCCGGCGCGCGCGAGGACGCGCAGCGTCTGCTCGCCGCGCGCCCGCGCGATGCGAACGCGCAATTCCTCGTCGGCGCGCTGCTCGCCGCGGAAGGCGACAGCGACGGCGCGATCGCGGCCTACCGGCGCGCGGCCGAGCTCGACCCGCGGGCCGCGGCCCCGCGCAACAACCTGGCGCTGCTGCTCGCCCGGCGCGGCGAGCCCGCGGCGGCGCTCGACGAAGCGCAGCGCGCCTACGCGCTCGCGCCGGACGACCCGGAGATTGCCGACACGCTCGGTTGGCTCTACGTCGAGCGAGGGCTCGCCGAGCGCGGCGTGCAGTTGCTCGAGCGCGCGCACGCGGCAGCGCCCGAGCAGGGCGAGCTACAGATCCATCTCGCCCTCGCCTACCGGGCGAACGGGCGACCGGAGGATGCGCGGCGCGAGCTCGAGGCGTTGCGAGCGCGCGTGCCGCGCGAATCCGCGCTGGGAGAGCAGACCGATGCCGCCCTGCAATCGCTTCGCAAGTAGCCTGCTGATCGCCGCGCTCGCCGCGTCGGCCTGTAGCCCCCAGACGCCAGCGCGCGCCGCCATCTCCCGCCTGCGCGCGCTCGGACGCCCGAATCTCGTGCTGGTCGTCGTCGACGCCCTGCGCGCCGACCGCATCTCGCCCTACGGCGCCGCCGCGCAGGGCTCGCCCGAGCTCGCGCGCTGGGCCGCGCAGGGCATCGTCTTCGAGCACGTGCTCGCGCAATCCTCGTGGACCAAAACGTCGATGGCGTCGCTGCTCACGTCGCGCTGGCCTCGCGGGCACGGCGTCCTCGATCCCGACGACGGTCTCGGCGATGCCGCGCGCACCGTCGCCGAGGTGCTGCACGAAGGCGGCTGGCGCACCTACGCCGTGCAGAGCAACGGCTGGCTCGAGGAAGCCTTCGGCTTCGAGCAGGGCTTCGAGCGTTATCTCTTCCCGCGCGGTGGCGGCTCCGAGGCCGAGCACAGCCGCAGCTGGCCGCACGCCGACAACGTCTATCGCGAAGCCGAGCGTTTGATCGACGCGCAGGACCCCGAGCAGCCGTTCTTCCTGTACCTGCACTTCATGGACGTGCACGAGTACGCAGCGCCAGCCGACGTCGCGCGGCCGCGCGCAGGCGCGGAGGGGGAATACGCAGCCGCCATCGCCTGGGTGGACGAGGTGCTGGCGCGCCTGCGCGAGCGCCTCGAGCGGCGCGGCTTGCTGTCGCGCAGCGTGCTCGTCCTCGCCAGTGATCACGGCGAAGCCTTCGGCGAGAACGGTGCCTTCGGTCATGCCCGCAACGTGTTCACGCCGGTGCTGCGCGTACCCCTCCTGCTGCGCCTGCCCTTCGCGGTCACACCGACCCGCGTCGCGACCCAGGTGCGCAATCTCGACGTGGCGCCGACGCTGCTCGATCTCGCGGGCCTGCCCGCCAGCGCCGACTTCGACGGGGAATCGTTGCTGCCGCTGCTCGACGCCCCGGGCGCGCCCGATCGCCCCTCGCAGGCGGAGCTCGGGGCGCTGCTCTACCCCGACGCCCGGCGCCAGGAATCGCTGACCGATGGCGCCTGGAGCTTCGTGCGCGATCTCCCGCCGGGCGGTCGCGAGTGGCTGTTCGATCGGCGCGTCGACCCGGACGAGAACGTCGATCTGGGCGCGCTCGAGCCGGAGCGGCTGGCGGCGCTGCGCGCCCGCCTCGACGCCGGCTTCGGGCGCGCCCCGGCTGCCGGCGCCTTGCGGCCCGCGGTGCGCATCGACCCCGCGCTCGCGGAGCGGCTGCGCGCGCTCGGATACGCGCTGTAGCCAGGCCCGTTGCCGCCGGGCCGGCGCGGTGCGATCGTGCGCCGCGCGGATGCACGGGAGCATGATGCAGCGCAGCCTCGCGAGCGTTCTCTCGTTGTGTGCCGCGCTCTGGGCGTTCGGTTGCGTGGGGCCGTTCGCCAGGCGCCCCGCGGCGCCGGCGGGCAATGCCGAGGTCGAGCGCGCGCTGGCCGTCCTGCGCACGCGCCTCGACCTCCCGCCCGCCGCGCTCGCGAAGGAGATCGACCGCGTGCTGCCTCCCATCGGGGGCCGCGTGACGCCTGCCGTCCGCCAGCAGCTCTTCGATCACGAGATGGTCTGGCTCGGCGTGCACCAGCTGATCGGCTTCGGCGAGGACCGCGCACGCATCGAGTCGATCCTGTCGCGGCTCGCCTTCGACGCGCAGGGCCCCTACTTCCCTCCCGGCATCGAGGGACATCCGGCGCAGGTCGCCGCGGAGCTCTCGCGGCTGGGCGTCGACCCGAAGGAGCGTTTCGCCGCGGGCGGGCGCAGTGTCACGGCGGCCCAGCTCGTGCAGAGCGCCCGCGACCGCTACGACGATGCCCACTTCGCCGAGGACCCGAGCTGGCTGATCGAAGCCGTCACCTATGGCCGCGATCCGACACAAGCCTGGGTCAGTGGGAACGGCGAAGGCACCTGGGTGCACGGCTACATCCTCGCGCGCCTCAGGACGCTCGGGCAGACCAACGACCTGAACGCGACGCGCCTGGCCGAGGGGGGCCTGCACTTCGCCGAGAGCATCGGCCGGCTCGTGCCGCGACTCGCCGAGCATCCGGACTTCCAACAGGACGGCTCGACGCGCGAGGCGGTCACCGTCTACCTGCGCTTCCTCGAGTGGTACCAGCACCAGGTGATGGAGCCCTGGCTCGAGCAGGCGGCCCAGAACCTCGAGCCCGCCCTCGAGGCCTACCGCGCCGCGCCGAGCGCGGCGACCGCGGAGCCCTTCCTGCGGCGCGTGCGCGATGCCGGCCACATTCTCGAGATGATCCACGACCCCAAGAGCTGGTTCGATGGGCGCATCTCACCCGTCGAGCAGCGCCTGGCTGCGGAGAAGCTCGCGGCGACGGTGTTGCGCTGGTACTCGCCCGAGCTCGACGCCGCGCGCGCGGCGCTCGAGCAGTTCTACGACGCCGAAGGCCGCCCGCTTTCGCTGCTTTGCATGGGCCAGCTGATGCACGTGCATCACGCACTCTCGCTCTGGCTCGCGTTCAGCCGCGAGTCAGCGCTTGCGCCGGCTGCCGTAGTCGCCGAAGGGATCGTCCCGCTCTCGGACGGCCTCGCGGAAGCCCGCGTCGCCGGCGCGCGCGACGAAATCGAGCCCCTCCTGCGTGTGGCGCGCGACGCCGTCGAAGAGCGTGCCGAGCATCCGGCTCGACGCGAAGCCCATGTTCTCGACGGTTTGATTGCACAGTAGCTTCAGCATCACGAGCTGATTCACCGGCACCTGCGCCATGCGCCGCGCGAGCGCAAGCGCGTGCGCTTGCAGATCCGCGTCGGGAACCGTCTCGAGGATCAGCCCGATCTCCGCCGCCGTCTTCGCGGGGATCGCATCGCCCGTCAGCAGCCAGCGCTTCGCGCGTTCGAGCCCCATGCGATAGACCCACATCGCGGTGGTGGGCGTGCCCCAGACTCGCGACGGCGGATAGCCGAAGGTCGCGCCCTCCCCGGCGATGATCAGGTCCGCGCACAACACGAGATCGGTGCCGCCGCCGATGCACCAGCCCTGCACCGCCGCGATCACGGGCTTGCGCGCATACCAGAGCTTCAGATAGGTGTCGACGAAGCGCCCCATCACGCGCAGATCGGCGACCGAATCCCAGACGCGGCGCGGCGCATCGGGAGTGCGCGCGCGCGTTTCGCCGGCCTGCGCCGCCGTCGCCCAGTCGAGGCCGTAGCCGGCGCAGAAGGCGGGCCCCTCGGCGCACAGCAGCATCACGTGCACGTCGGGGTCGGCATCGCCCGCGTCGATGGCCGCGGCGAGCTCGTCGCGCAGCTCCGGCGTGATCGTGTTGTACGCCTCGGCGCGGCAGAGCACGATGCGGCGCACCCCGGCTTCGGTCTCGCTGCGAAGTGTCGGCACGCTATCCCTCCCTGGACGCCCGCGGAGGGCGCGAAACCGCGAGCTTGTCGGCCACCGTGCGCCGCAGGTGCGCGACCAGCTCGGCGCGCCACGCCCCCTGATCGGCGTCGCCGAGCCGGATGCGTTCGACGAGCGTTCGCGTCCGCGCGCCCACGGCTTCGCGCAGCCGCTCGCGCGCGCCCGGCCGGTCTTCGCGCAGCCCGAGCAGGGCGCCGAGGCGCTCCCATTCCGCCTGGAGCTGCGCCTCTTCCGTCTCGATCTCGCGCGCCACGATCGCGACCACGTTGGCGGCCACGCGCGCGTGATAGCGGCGCGGACCATCGAGCGCGGGCACCACCTCCTGCTCGAGGAAGCGCTCGACCGCGCGCAGCAGCTCCACGCCCGTGGGACGATCGTTCACGCCGGGCCCTCCATCAGCTCGAGCAGCTCCTGTTCGGCCTCCGCCGTGCGCCGGCCGAGCGAGGCCAGCTCGAGCGAGGGCGCGCCGTCGAGCCAGGCGCGGCACTGCATGATGAAGACCAGCGCGAGCTTGAAGTTTCCGCACACCTCCCAGTAGCGAAGAGCTTCGCGGTCGACGGGCTCGCCGCCGGCGGCCTCATAGGCGCGCACCAGCTCCTCGCGCGTGCCGACGCCTCCCACCGGGAGCGCGTCGTTGCCGAAGCGCCAGGCGCGCACGCACAGCCAGCCGAGATCCTCGACGGGATCGCCCAGGTGTACGAGCTCCCAGTCGAGGATGGCGCGCACCCCGCTCGCATCGAACATCACGTTGCCCACGCGATAGTCGCCGTGAACGAGCACGCGGCGGCGCGGCTCCGGCGCGCGCGCCTCGAGCCAACGCGCGGCCAGATCGAGCACCGGGTGCGGCTCGACGGCGAGCCGTTCGACCGCCGCCACGATGCGGCGGACCTCCTGGCGCGCCGAGCCGACGCCTGCCTGCGCCGTGGCGAGGCCGGCGAGCTCGGGGCGCGCGATCTCGATCGCGTGGATGCGCGCGAGGATCGCGCCGAGCGCGGCGGCGAGCCCGGCGCGCGTGGCCGCGTATTCGGGATCGCGCAGCAGGCGGCGGGGCAGCGTCTCGCCGGCGAGGCGGTCCATCAGGAAGAACGGCGAGCCGAGCACCGAGACGTCACGGCAGCACCAGTGGACGCGCGGCACCGGCACGCCCGCCTCGGCGGCGGCCCGCAGCACCTCGAACTCGAGCCCGCGGTCGCTCTCGGCGCTGCGGCCGGGCGGATCCCGGCGCAGCACGAGCGGCAGCACGCGGGGCGCCGCGCCCGCGAGCTCCACATCGAGCGACCACAGCTCGCGAGAAGCGCCGCCCGCGAGGCGGCGCAGCGAACCCACCCGAACGTCGGCGGGCGCGAGCGAGGTCTGGGCGGCCACGAAGCCGCGCAGCCGCTCCGCCATCTCCCCTTCCGAGGGGAACGCTACGTTCGGGGGCGGAGACATGTCCGAGGGTAGAGACCCATCCGAGGGGAGCGCAGCGCTTGCGGGTCGTGCTTCGCCCATGCGCGGTTGCAGCTTACCTCAAGAAAGTCTTCAAACCGGGTCTCGCGACGGACGATAATGGCGCGAGGGGGATCCGCGCGATGCACCGTTTCGCTGCGCTCGCGCTGACGCTGGCGCTGCTCGCCTTCGCCGGCTGCGCGTCGCCGCCGCGCACGGACCCGGGCGCCGTCGCCGCCGCCTACGCCTCCGAAGGGCGCTTCGACGAAGCCTCGCGTGAAATCGAGATCGCGCTGCGCACCCACCCGAAAGATCTCGCGTTGCAGCTCCAGGCCGCGGAGATCTACGAGCACGCCGGCAACATCGACAAGGCGGTCAGCCATCTCGAAGATTCGATCGAGATCGCGCCGGACGACGCGGAGACGTGGATCCGGCTCGCCCAGCTCGAGAACGGACGCGGCAACACCGACGACGCCTACGTCGCCTACCGGCGTGCCGAGCGACTGGCGCCCAACGATGTGCGCGCGGTCTCCGGCCTCGCGCTCACGGCCGACAGTCTGGGTTTCACGGAAGAGGCGCAGCGCGCCTACGCCCACTGGTCCGAGCTCGACAAGAACGCACGCCCCGACGGCGAGCCCGCGCCGCGCGACTAGCGAAGCGCGCAAGGCCGCGAAGCGGCCGCGCAGCGAGCCGCAGGCGAGCGAAGTCGAATCGAACTAGAGGCGCACGCGCGCCGGGTCCTTCGCCAGATCCCGCGTCAGGTTCTTGTGGTGGGCCTCGAGCGTGCCGCCGCCGATCTCGAGCAGCTTGGCGTCGCGCCACAGGCGCTCGACGACGTACTCGCCCATGTAGCCGTAGCCGCCGAGCACCTGGATGGCGGCGTCGGCGACGCGCTTGCCGACCTGCGCCGCGAACAGCTTGGCCGCGTCGGCGTCGATGCGCTGGCCCGCGGACGCGAGATCGAGACGCCGCGCCGTGTCGTAGACGAGGCAGCGCGCGGCGCGCCATTCGGCGAAGCTCTCGGCGATGTAGCGCTGGATCTGCCCGTGCTCGCGGATCGGCACGCCGAAGGTCTTGCGCTATTCGCCCAGTCGATCATCACGTCCAGGCAGCGCTGCGCGATGCCGAGCGACATCGCCGCGAGCGTCAGCCGCTCGATCTCGAGGTTGCGCATCATCGAGAGCGCGCCCGCGCCTTCCGGCCCGAGCAGGTTCTCGACGGGCACGCGGCAGCCGTCGAACACCAGCTCGGCCGTGATCGAGGCGCGCATGCCGAGCTTGTCCTTCCACTTCTGCCCGAGCCGGAAGCCAGGCATGCCCTTTTCGACCAGGAAGGAGCTGAGGCTGCGCTCGTCGGTCGCGGCGTACACGAGGAAGACATCGCCCAGCGTCTGCTCGTCGATGCCGCCGTTGGTGATGAAGGTCTTGGTGCCGTCGAGCACGTAGACGTCGCCGTCGCGGCGCGCCCGCGTGCGCATGCCGAGCACGTCGGTGCCGACGTCCGGCTCGGTCATGCACATGCCGCCGATCCACTCGCCGGAGACGGCCCGCGGCAGCACGTGCTTCTTCTGGAGCTCGTCGCCATTCACGTTCACGTTCTGGGCGAACAGGATGGCGTGGGCGAGCACGGCGAGCGCGAAGCCGGGGTCGGAGGTCGCGAGCGCCTCGTGCACCAGCACGGCCGCGATCGCGTCGAGCCCCGCCCCGCCGTACTCCTCGCCGATCGTGACTCCGAGCAGCCCGAGCGTCGCCGCGCGGCGGAAGAGCGCGAGGTTGAACGTCTCGTCGCGATCGTGCCGGGCGGCCTGCGGCTCGACCTCGCGCGCCACGAATTCGCGCAGGGTGGCGGCGAGCAGGACGTGCTCGGGCGTCGGAGCATGCAGATCGAAGCCGCGCCGTTCGCTCTCGGTCATGCGGATTCCCCCGGGCGAGCCGCCCGAGTCTACACGCTCGCGCGGGGACCCGTCAGAGAACGGCCAGCGCCGAAGCGACGAAGGCGCCGATCGCCTCGCGCACGCTGGGCGAGGTGGCATTGAACACCACACCCATGTCGGGGACGAGCTGGTAGGCGATCTCGGCGTCGACCTCGAGCTTGCCGCTGCGCGGCAGCTCGAAGCCGAGCGCGATGCGGCTGCCGAGCAGCAGTGGCTCGGGCGAGCGCAGCAGGCAGCCGTTCTCCGAGAGCGAGAGCACGGCGCCGCGCCACTCCCGCCCTTCCCGCTGGCAGCGCGCCGGCAGGTGCGTGGGCACGCGCGGCGTGCTGCGCGGCGTGTCCTCGAGCACCTGCTGCACCAGCCGGTAGATCTCGTGCAGTCCCGCGGGCCGGCGGATCGCGCCGACGATGCGCGGATCCGCGCCCGTAACGCCGTGACGCCCGCACAGCACCACGATCGGAACCGGCGGATCCTCCTCCTCGCCCGCGTCCGCGAGCGAGCGCTCGTCGACCAGCCGCAGGTGCGGCCGCTCGAGACCGAGCTCCGCAGCGGCGGCGGGGAACTCCTCCGGCTCGACGATGCGATAGCCGAGCTTGGCGAGCATGATCCGGGCCATCGGCGCGAAGGCCTGGGGGGCGGCGTGCGTCACGAGCAGGCGATTCGGCAGCTGGCGTGCGTCCATGCGCCTTCTCATCGGCAGCGCCGCGCATGCAATTGATCGCCGGCTGCAAACGAACGGTTAGACTGCCTGCGTGTCGGCAGACCCCGCGCTCGCCAGCTGGTTGATCTCGAAGCGGCAACAGATCGAGCAAGTGATGGCCGACAAGCTCGGGCCCGCGCGGCCCGAGCCCGGCGCCGCCGAGGCGGAGGTGCTGCGCCGCTTCCGCTCATTTGCCGCTTCGGCGCTGCAACGCGGCAGCGTTGCCGAGCCCGCGCTCGACGGACTGCGCGGGAACGAGCGGCGTGTGCTCGCGCTGCTGGCCGCGTGGGCGCAGGCGGCGGCCGAGGTCGCAGGCGAGCGGGGCGCCGCGGTGAGCGAAGCGCTCGCGCCGCTGATCGAGCGCTTCCGCAACGCGCTGCGCTCGACCGGCAGCGCGCGCCGCGCACGCGGAGCGCCGCGCGGCAATCGTCGCGCGGTGGTCGCCGCCATCGACCGCGTCTGCGACGCCTTCCTCGCGATCGACGCCGACTCCGGGCGACTCGTCGACGCGAACCCGGCCGCCGGCGCCCTGCTCGGCGTCGCCCGCGACGCGCTGCTCGGCGTCGAGGCGAGCGCATTCATCGAGACTTCCGCGCAGGCGGATTGGTCGACGGCCCTCGAGGCGATGACCGAGGGCGCGGAGCTCCGGCGCTTCCCGCTCAGGCTGCGCGACGCGAGCGGCGCGACGATCGCCGTCGATTGCACCGCCACCCGCTTCGCGACCCGCGAGCGCACGCTGGCGCTGGTCCTGGCGCGGCCGGTGTAGCCCTACCCGAGCTGCTCGCCGCAGGAACGCGAGCGTGCGGGCCCAGGCCTGCTTGGCGAGCTCGGGGCGGAAGGCCGCCGGGCGCGTGTCGTTCATGAAGGCGTGCGCGGCGCCGGGATAGACGACGATCTCGGACGGCGCGTCGGCCTTGGCGAGCTGCGCGCGCAAGCGCTCGATGTCGGCGCCCGGGATGAACTCGTCCTGGTCGCCGAAGAACGCCAGCAGCGGGCAGCGCAGGTCCGGCGCCGCGTCGAGCGGCTGCACGGGCTTGAGCCGGCGGTCGAGTCCGCCCGGCGCGTGCAGGATGCCGTGCTCGTGCGAGAGCAGTCCATAGAAAGCCGTTGCGGCGGAGAGCCCGCGGCACTGGCAGGCCGCGAGCAGCGCGTACATGCCGCCCATGCAGAAGCCCACGACGGCGGTGCGGCGCGCGCGCGTCGGCTTCGCGAGCGCGAGGAAATCGACGGCCGCCTGGACGTCGCGCAGCACCTCGGGATCGGAGAGCCCGCGCATCCACTCGCCGGGGTTCGTGATCTCGTATTTGCCCTTGGCGCGATACAGATCGAGGGCGAGCACGCCGAAGCCCTCGCGCGCGAAGCGGCACGCGAAATCGCGCGCGTGCTCGGAGAGTCCCCAGACGTCGGGGAGCATCACGAGGCTCGGGGACGGCCCCGTGTCGGAATGCGCGAAGTAGCCGAGCTCGACGTCCTGCGCCTGCACGCGCCCGAGTATACTCGGCAGCCATGGCGTACGAATCCGAGCTCGAGGTGGCCCGCGAGGCAGCGCGCGAGGCCGCGGCCATCCTGCGCGAGCACTATGCGCGCGAAACGAAGAGCTGGGAGAAATCCGACGACAACCCGGTGACGCTGGCCGATCTGGCCTCCGATCGCGCCATCGCGCGCCGGCTGCGCGCGGCATTCCCGAGCGACGCGCTGCTCTCCGAGGAGACGCTGAGCGATCCCGCGCGCCTCGAGAATCCCCGCGTCTGGATCGTCGACCCGATGGACGGGACCAAGGAGTTCATCCAGCGCATCCCCGAATTCGGCGTGTCGATTGCGCTGTGCGAGCGCGGCGAGCCGGTGGTCGGCGTGATCGCGAACCCCGTGCAGGGCGTCACGCTCTGGGCCACGCGCGGCGGCGGCTGCTTCCGCGACGGCAAGCGCGTCGAGGTGTCGCGCTGCATGGAGCTCTCGGCGGCCGTCGTGATCGCGAGCCGCACCGAGATCTCGCGCAAGCAGTTCGATCCCTACGCCGGCTGGTTCAAGGAGATCCGGCCGGTCGGCTCGATCGCCTGGAAGCTCGCGTGCATCGCCAGCGGCGACGGCGATCTCAACATCTCCGTCGCGCCGAAGAACGAGTGGGACGTGTGCGCGGGAGATCTGCTGGTGCGCGAAGCGGGCGGCGCCTACCTCGCGTTCGACGGCAGCCCGCGCCGCTACAACCAGGCCGACCCGTTGATCGGCGCCGGCATGGCCGCGGGGCGCCGCGAGCTGCTCGAGCGCTTCTTCGCGCGCGTGCGCTAGCCGCGGGCGCGGGTCAGCGCGGCGGCGCTGCGGCGGCGTCCGGCAGTCGCGCGGCCGCGCCCGGGAGCACGCGCTCGACCACGAAGCCCCGCTGCGCGAGCAGCGCCGGGATGCCCTTCTCGCCCAGCATGTGTCCGGCCCCGAGCACGACGAAACGCGTCTGCCCGTCGCGCGCGAGCTCGACCAGGCGCGCCGCCATCGCGGCGTTGCGCTGCCAGAAGAACGAGGCGTAGAAGGACACGAGCTCGGGCGCCTCGTCGGCCGGCCGGAAGATCTGGCTCTCGAGCGCGGCCTCGTCGCCGCGGGACCAGGCGTCGAGCAGCTCCCCGGTGTACGCCACCAGCGCATCGCTGCGCAGGAGTACGTCCCTCAGCATCAGCTCCTGGACGGCGAGCGTCTGGCCATCGAGCGTTGCGAACTGCGAGGCGAGCGTCTCGAGACCCGTGATCGGCTTCTCGCCGCTCGCCTGATCGACGAAGCCCTTGTCGACGCCGAGCGCGGCGTCGTAGCCCGCGCTCGAGAGCTCCGTCATCAGGATCATCTGCGACGCGAACCACGGCTTGTAGCGCTGCAGCTGCTCGGCCGACATTCCGTGCGCCTTGACGAAGCGCGCGAGCAGCTCGCGCGTCTCGGGCTCGAGCAGCGCGTCGAGCCGGAGCTGCGGAGGCAGCATCGCGTAGCGCTGCGTCTGCGCTTCGATCTCCTCGGGCGTGATCTGCGAGACGTCGATCTCGACGACCAGCTGATCGGAGCGCTGGTAGGCCTGCGCGACCTCGGGCCCGAACGCCGGGGCGTCGACCGCGCGCACGTGGACGGAGCCGAGCAGGTAGAAGTCGCCACCGCCGGGCGCCTGCGCGTGCCAGAACAGCGGCGTAGCCGTCGTCGCCGCCGGCCGCGCGGCGCGTTCGCTCCCGGCGCCCGCACAGCCGATCCCGGCGAGCGCCGCCGCCAATCCGACGGCGCACGCCCCGCGCAACAGCCTCTGCCCGCGTCTCACGCAACCCCCCGGCTCAGGCTGGACCCGAAGCCGGCCGATGTTACCGAGACGGGAGCAGCGGGGAATCGCATGGGTCGGATCTTTGGAATCCTCTGCATTGCCGTGGCCATGTGGATCGGAATGCAGATTTATCTCGAAGGTGCGCGCCACGCCCTGGGCGGCGCGTTCGATTTCTCCAGCCACGAGAGCGAAGCGCCGCGCAACGCGCGCACGGCACCGCAGCGGGCCGGTGACGCCGTGCGGGGATCGCTCGCCCTCGAAGCGGAGCGACGCGAACGCGCGATGCCGGAGTGATGCGGGCTCGCTGAGCCCTGCTCACCTCCCGCTCGCCTCAGTGAGCTCCGCTCGCCTCCGGCTCGCTGCGCGCGCATCGCGGCTGCCTCAGGTCGCCGCGCCGGCGGCCGGCCGCTTGCCGAACTCCGCGAGCAGCGCGAACGCGACCGAGAGCACCACGGGGCCCACGAACAGACCCAGCAGACCGAGCGTCGAGACCCCGCCGAGCACGCCGAAGAGCACGAGCAGGAACGGAATCTGGGTCGGCCCGCTGATCAGCAGCGGGCGCAGCACGTTGTCGACGGTGCTCACGAGCAGCGCGCCCCACAGCGCCATGCCGATCGCCGCCCCCGTCTCGCCCGCGAGCACGAGCCCCACCACTGCGGCGAGCCACACCAGCGTCGGACCGAACGGAACGAACGAGCCCAGGGCCGTCACCATGCCGAGCAGCACCGGCGACGGCACGTTGAAGATCGCAAAGCCGATCGCCGCGATCGCTCCCTGCGCGACCGCGGTGCCGAGCAGCCCGAACACCACCGCGCGCACGACGGCGCCGATGTCGTCGACGAAGTCCACCGGCGCCGCCGGGAAGAAGATCTTCGCCAGCCGCCGCGCCTGCGCGAGCACGCGCTCACCGTCGAGGTAGAGCGCGAAGAGCGCCATCAACGTGATCGCGAACTGGATCACGTTGCGCGCGAGGCCTCCGGCGAGACTGAGCAGCCGGCCCGAAACCTCGCTCAGGTTGCGCGTGACCAGATCGCGAACCGCGTGCGTATCGAGGAGCCAGGTCACGCGCAGCTGCTCGATCGGCTCGCGCAGCCAGGCTCGCGCGGCGATCCAATCCGGCAGCACGAGCTCTCCGCTCGCGGATTCCTGCAGCTTCAGCACGAGATACGAAGCCTCGTTGGCGACGGTCGCGAACACCCATGCGAGCGGCACGCCGAGCCCGAACGCCACCAGGGCCGTGAGCAGCGATGCGGCGAGCCGGGGCCGCCGGGTCGCGTCCCGGACCCAACCGAAGAGGGGCCACGTGGTGTAGGCGGCGATCGCCGCCCAGGCGAGCGGGATCAAGAAGGGCTGCACCACGAGCAGCGCGGCGGCCGCGAGCGCGAGGCCGGCGCCCACGCGCGCGACGACGAGACCCGGGCGGTGCTCTTCGACATTCATCGCGGTCCCCGTTGCGCGGCCCCGCCCCCGGCTCGCCCCGGTGCGAGGCGGGCGCGTCCGGCCGGACCGCCCGTGCGCGTCGGGCGGCGAGTCTCGCAGGCGCCGAGGGCCCTGGCTACAGGCCGGCGCTGGCCCCACGGGAAACCCGTGGCTTTCGGCGTCGACTCGCTTATCCTGCCGCCCTCGCGAGGAGTGACCCCCCTTGATCGTAGGCGTACCCAAGGAGACAGCGGCGGGCGAGCGGCGCGTGGCGCTGGTGCCCGATGCCGTGAAGCCGCTCAAGGCGAAAGGCATCGAGCTGCTCGTGCAGACGGGCGCGGGCGAGGCGGCCGGCTTCGCGGATGCGGCCTACGTCCAGGCCGGCGCAACGCTCGAAGCGGACCCGAGCGCGCTCGTCGGCCGCGCCGACCTGATCGCGAAGGTGCAGGGTCCCCGCGCGCTCGCGGGCGGCGCACACGAAGCCGACGCCCTGCGCGCGGGGCAGGTGCTGATCGGCGCGCTGCGCCCGCTCGATCAGCCGGAGCTCGCCGCGCGACTCGCGCAGCGCCGTGTCACCGCCTTCGCGCTCGAGCTGATGCCGCGCACCACGCGCGCGCAGGCGATGGACATCCTGTCGTCGATGGCGACGATCGCCGGTTACCACGCGGTGCTGCTCGCCGCGTCTTCGCTGCCGAAGATCTTTCCGCTGCTCGTGACGGCCGCAGGGACGGTGTCGCCCGCGCGTGTGCTCGTGATCGGCGCCGGTGTGGCGGGCTTGCAGGCGATCGCCACCGCGCGGCGGCTCGGCGGGGTGGTCGAGGCCTACGACACGCGCCCGGTCGTGAAGGAGCAGGTCCAGAGTCTCGGCGCCAAGTTCGTCGAGCTCCCGCTCGAGACCAAGGACGCGCAGGACGCCGGCGGCTACGCCCGCGCGCAGAGCGAGGAGTTCTACGCGCGCCAGCGCGAGCTGCTCGGCGAGAGGGTGCGCGCGAGCGACGTGGTGATCACGACCGCTCAGGTGCCCGGCGCGCGCGCGCCGCAGCTGATCGACGAGGCGGCCGTCCGCGGCATGCGCCCGGGCTCGGTGATCGTCGATCTCGCGGCCGAAGGCGGCGGCAACTGCGCGCTCACGCGCGCCGGCGAGAGCGTGATCGCGCACGGCGTCACGATTCTCGGCCCCTTGAACCTGCCGAGCGCCCACGCGCTGCACGCGAGCCAGCTCTATTCGCGCAATCTCCAGAACTTCCTCGTGCACCTGGCGCCCGAGGGCAAGCTCGTGCTCGACCTCTCCGACGAGCTGACCCGCGGCCCGCTGCTCACCCACGAGGGTGAGGTGATGCACGAGGGCGTGCGGGCGCGGCTCGCGAAGGAGTGACGATGGACACCAACGCCCTGCTCCAGATCTACATCTTCGTGCTGGCCGGCTTCGTCGGCTACCAGGTGATCACGAAGGTGCCCGCGCTGCTGCACACGCCGCTGATGTCGGCCACCAACGCGATCTCCGGCATCTCGCTGGTCGGCTCGCTCGTCGTCGCGGGCCACGACTTCAGCGCGCTCGCGACCGTCTTCGGCTTGATCGCGGTCACCGCGGCCACCATCAACGTGGTCGGCGGCTTCATGATCACCGACCGCATGCTGCGGATGTTCCGGCGCAAGGAGAAGCCCGCCTCGTGACGCGAATCGCTGCATCCAGGTCGCGTATCTCGTCGCCGCCGTGCTGTTCATCCTCGGCCTGCGGGGCCTCACCGCCCCCGACACGGCGCGCCGCGGCATGAACCTGGCCGCGCTCGGCATGCTCGCTGGCCGTGGTCGGCACGCTGCTCGCATCACGACATCGTCACGCTACGAGTGGATCCTGGTCGGTGTCATCGTCGGCTCCGGCGTCGGCGCGCGCGATGGCGATCTTCATGCCGATGACGGCGATGCCGCAGCGGATCGCCCTCTCGCACGCCTTCGGCGCGCTCGCCGCCACGCTCGTGGGCCTCGCCAAGTACGACATCCTGACGGCGGGCGGCGAGCTCGGCCGCGCGCGCATGGGCGCCATCGGCTTCGAGGTGATGTTCGGCTCGCTCACGATCACCGGCAGCTTGATGGCCTTCGCCAAGCTCCAGGAGCTGATGCGCGGCTCGCCGATCACGTATCGCGGCCAGAACGCATCGAACATCGCGCTGTTCGCGATCACCGTTCTGCCTCTTCGTCTACCTGGTCTTCGACCCCTCGCAGCGCGAGCTGTTCTACGTGATGGTGGGGCTCGGGCTCGGGATCGGCGTGCTGATGGTGCTGCCGATCGGCGGCGCCGACATGCCGGTCGTGGTGTCGCTGCTCAACTCCTACGCCGGCCTGGCCGCCTCGGCCACCGGCTTCGCGATCGACAACAACGTGCTGATCATCGCCGGCGCGCTCGACGGCGCCTCGGGCTTCCTGCTCTCGGTCCTGATGAGCCGGGCCATGAACCGCTCGTTCGCCAACGTGCTCTTCGGCGCCTTCGGCACGCCCCAGGAGACGGCCGGCGCCAAGAGCGCCGCCGGCCTCAGCGTGCGCTCGGTCACCGTCGAAGACGCCGCGATCCAGATGGCGTACGCGCGCCTCGTGATCGTCGTGCCCGGCTACGGCATGGCCGTGGCCCAGGCGCAGCATCAGGTGCGCGAGCTGGCGGAGCAGATCGAGAAGCGCGGCGGCGAGGTGAAGTACGCGATCCATCCGGTCGCCGGCCGCATGCCGGGGCACATGAACGTGCTGCTGGCCGAGGCCAACGTGCCCTACGACAAGCTCCTCGACATGGACGAGATCAACTACGAGTTCGCCAACGCCGACGTCGCGCTGGTGATCGGCGCCAACGACGTCGTGAACCCCGCCGCGCGCAACGACAAGATCGAGCCCGATCTACGGCATGCCGATCCTGAACGTCGACCAGGCCAAGGCCGTGATCGTGATGAAGCGCAGCATGAACCCCGGCTTCGCCGGCATCGAGAACGAGCTCTTCTACGACCCGAAGACCTCGATGCTCTTCGGCGACGCCAAGGCGTCGCTCAGCAAGCTCGTCACCGAGATGAAGAACGTCTGAGCGCGGGCGTGAGCGGGTGTACTCGGGTCGGGTGTCGCCCGCGCCCTCGTGCTCGAGCCCGAGGTCCAGCTCATGGACGAGCCCTGCAGGCACGCCCGCGCTGCCCGCGTTGGGATCGACGGCGAGCGTAGAGGTCGCAACCGGTGAGGTTGCGGTGTGCGGGGTGAGGCGTAGCGACCCGTCTTCCTCGGCCGGATCGATCTTCATTCCAGCGCAGCAGTCCGCTCAAGCCCGACCCCGGGCGGGCCGATGCAGGATCCCGGTGCCGCAGCTCTCGCGGCAAACTGTTTGCGAGAGCAAGGCGTTTTCGCATTCGACACCGCGTCAGCGCGCACGCCGATCTTGCGCAGCGTCCGCTCCGGTCCATTCCGCGGATGGGCTGCCCTCGGCAAGTAGTCGGAGCCGGTCTCGAGGGCGAGTCTGCTGCGGACCCGGATGCGCAGTGGGCCCTGCGAGCGACTGATCCGGAGAATTCCATCGGGGAGACTCCAGCGTGCGATACGCCACTTCGATTCTGGCATCGGCTACGCTGCTGCTCGCTCCGTCAGCGCTTTCGCCTTCGGCCGGCGACAACAACGACTGGCTGGCGCGCGTCCGGCAGAGCCTCGGGCGCCGCGAATATCATGCCAGCGGAACCAGCAGCGGCCTCCAGGCGCCGAACCGCGCGCAGAACCTGCGTACCTATTTCGACGCGACGGGTATCCGCGTTCAAGATCGCACCGCTCGCAGCGAGCTGCTCTCGCTCACGCTCTCCGGGATCGGCCGAAGCGACGTCGTTGCGCCGCTATCGCCCGGAGTGGTGACGAGCGTGGGGCCCCGCGTCGAGATTCGCCGCGAGGGCGTCGTCGAATGGTACGAGAACTCGGCGGCGGGACTCGAGCAGGGCTTCACGCTCGCAGAGCGGCCGGCCGGCGAAGGACCTCTCGTCGTCGAACTCGCCTTGAAGGGAGCGAGCGCCCGCCTGCGCGATGACGTGGTGGTCTTCTCCGCGACATCCGGACGCCGCCTGCGTTACGGGCAGCTGGTCGCCATCGACGCAGCGGGCGTCCGCCTCGCTGCACGGCTGACTGTTTCCGGGGCGCAACGTGTGGGCATCGAAGTGGATGACACCGGTGCGCGCTACCCCGTGATCATCGATCCGCTGCTCTGGGGAACCGCCGACGCGGTGATCGAGGCGGATCAGGTCCTTGCGTCGTTCGAGAGTCTTGCCGGCGCCGGAGACGTGAACGGCGACGGCTACGACGACGTGGTCGTGGGCGTGCCCGGCTATGACGTGGGCGGGGGGGAAGCGGGCGCGGCGTTCCTGTTTCTGGGCGGCGCGACGGGACTCGAAGATGCCGACGTGAGCGCCGCCGACGCCATCCTCCAGCCAGATCGTCCCGACACGGGCTTTGGGACGAGCGTTGCGGGAGCCGGGGACGTGAACGGCGACGGCTATGACGATCTGATCGTCGGCGCTCCGGGATTCGGACTCTTCGACGAAAACGGGTACGCGTACACGGGCGCGGCCTTCGTGTTCTTCGGTAGCGCGTCCGGGATCCAGAGCGGCGCACCCGGCGCGACCGTCGCCCGGATCGCTTCGGATCATACCCCCTACACGAACAATCATTCCGCATTCGGCACGAGCGTCGCCGGAGTCGGCGACCTGAACGGCGACGGCTTCGCTGACGTGGTGGTCGGCGCTCCCTATCAGAATGACGGTCAGCAGAACCCCGGCGCCGTCTACGTGTTCTCGGGTAGTGCGACGGGAATCGTGGCCACCGATGCCGGCATGGCCGCTGCAAAGCTCGAATCGGGATCCCTGAATTCGTGGGTCGGCTGGAGCGAAGCGGGAGCGGGCGACGTCAACGGTGATGGCTACGACGATCTGATCGTCGGCGCACGGCGCTACGACGGGTTCTACGATGGCAGCTACGGCACAGGCTCGGCGTTCGTGTTCATGGGCAGCTCGTCGGGTATCGCCGCTGGCGACGTGAATTCTGCAGCGACTCACCTGGATCACGATCAGCAGTACGGGCAGGAGTTCGGCTACGACGTGGCAGGAGCCGGAGACGTCAACCATGACGGATACGACGACGTCATCGTCGCCGCCAATCGCTACAACTATGGACAAGCCGCCGCTTTCGTGTTTCTCGGTAGTGCGTCCGGCATCGCCGATGGGGGTCCGGGTAGCGCTGCAAATCGGATCGATGCAGCCGGCGCGGTGGCGAGCGCCGGCGACGTAAACGGCGACGCCTACGACGATGTGGTCGTAGGCGGACGCGTTTTTCTCGGTGGCGCGGCCGGCGTCGCTCACGGAGACCCCGACACTGCCGTCTCGTCGCTCCAGGCGATTCCGGGCAGCGCGTACTTCGGCGAGAAGGTGGCTGGCATCGGCGACGTGAACGGTGATGGCTACGCCGACATAATCGTTGGCGCTGCCTTCCTTGAAGGACACAGCTACACCAGGGGAGGCGCCTTCGTTTACCTGGGACAGGCATTCGCCGACCCCAATGGCGATCCGGAGCTGGTCGACAGTCGTATCGCATCGGATCGCAAGGGCGCAGAGCTGGGCATCAACGTCTCCGGGGCCGGGGATTTGAATGCCGACGGCTACGCCGACGTGATCGTCCGCGTTCCCCAATACGACCGCGGCAATGGGTTCGGCGCGAACTTCGTGTTCCTGGGCAGCGCTTCGGGTATCGCGAACACCGAGGCGCTCGATACCGCGATCCGAATCGATGCCGGCGGTGTTGCGACGCGAGCTGGGGACGTAAACGGTGACGGCTACGACGACGTGATCGCGACGTTCGGCTACGGCGACGTCCTCGTGTACCTGGGCAGCGCAGCGGGTATCGCAGACGGCAGCATCGCTGCGGCTGCCACTCGGCTCTCCGCGGATGCGACGGGTGGCTTCGCGACTGTCGCGGCCGCCGGCGACGTCAACGGGGACGGTTATGACGACGTGATCATCGGTGGCCAGTTCGTCGACAGTACCAACGCGACGTACCCGGGCGCGGCATTCATTTTTCTCGGTAGCGCGTCGGGAATCGCCAATGGCGGTCCCGCCACGGCCGCAACGCGGCTCGTGACGGATCAACCGGACTCCTGGTTCGGCCAGAGCGTTTCGGGGGCGGGCGACGTGAATGGTGACGGCTACGACGACGTGATCGTGGGCGCGGTCAGCTATCAAGTCCCAGTGCAGTACAACACCCATTACGGCGCCGCGTTCATCTTCCTGGGAAGCGCGTCCGGCATCCCAAACGGCGGTCCCGGTGCGGCTGCCACCTGGATCCAGTCAGACGAATATTTGAGCGACTTTGGCGAGAGCGTGGCGGGCGCCGGCGACGTAAACGGCGACGGCTACGGCGATGTGATCGTGGGCGCCCCCAGGTCATGCTGCGGCGGCGGAGCGGCCTTCCTATTTCACGGCAGCTCGTCGGGCATTCCTGACGGCGCGCCGGACTCGGCCTCTACGCGGCTCTCGGCAAGCCCGTACGATCCCGAGTGGGGTTACGCCATCGGTAACCGGGCGGTGTCGTCGTTCGGCGCGAGCGTTGCAGGCGCAGGCGACGTGAACGGCGACGGCTACGACGACGTGGTCGTGGGCGCACCGACTTCGTACGCCGGCCAGAGCAGCGAAGGCGCCGTCTTCGTCTTTCTCGGCAGTGCTTCGGGTGTCGCGAAGGGTGAGCTGAGTTTCGCTGCCGGTCAACTCGAATCGAATCGCAGGTATGCGGAGCTCGGAACGAGCGTCGCGGGCGCGGGGGACGTGAACGGCGACGGCTTTGACGACGTGATCGCCGGGGCTCCCGGCTTCTACCCGGGCGGCGCGGCATTCGTGTTCCTCGGCGAAGCAGACGGCGATTTTCGGGGCGCTCCGAATTCGCACGACAACTGCACTCTTCGCACCAACCCATTGCAGCACGACGGCGATGGCGACGGCTTCGGCGATCAATGCGATGCGGACTTCGACCAGGATGGCGTCACCGGAATCGCCGACTTCGGAACCTTCCGACGCTGCTACGGGCAGTACGTCTCGATTGGCGGCGAACCGACCGCCGACGCGACGTGCGCGAAGACCGACATGGATGGCGACGGCTTCGTCGGAATCGCGGACTTCGCCCTGTTCAAGAGCGAGTTCGGCACGCCGCCCGGGCCGTGACGGGGTTCACGAGATCCGCGTCGCCGCCCTTGAAGCGTTGCATGCTGTCGCCTTGCTCTGCCCCAGCGCGCTCCGCCGCGAGAGCCCGCCCCGAGCCCTTCCGGCTGCGGGGGTCATCAGAGGCTGAGATCCCCGGAAGATTTGCCAGAGTGGGCCTTCATCGGGCCTGAAAGGCCCCTTCTTCGTCCTACCCGTTACCCGCCCCGCTGCCCGCGGCGAGGCGCCTCCATCCTGCGGCCCGGCCCGTCGAGGATTCCAGGAGGGGAAGACGAACGATAGGCCCTCGCGACGCAACGCACGCTGCCTGTCGCCATTTTTGGGGTCGTCGAGCCTTGGGCAAACCCCGTGTGACGCGAGCCGCGCCTCGCGCCGCGCCTGCAGGCGACTCGCCACGGGTCATGATCAGGTGCGTAATTTGGATCCCTGGAGGAGCGCGCGTGGCCGAGAGAAGAGACGTCAGGCCGATCACGCAGCTCAAGACCCGCGCGGCCGAGCTGGTGCGCGAGGTGAGCGAGCGGGGAAGACCCATCACGATCACCCAGAACGGTGAAGCGAAGGTCGTCGTGATGGACGTCGAGAACTACGATCGATGGCGCGCGTCGCTAGCGCTCCTCAAGCTGCTGGCTGTCGGAGAGGCCGACGTCGAGCGCGGCCGAACCGTGAAGCAGAGCGAGGCGTTCCGACGCGCTCGCAAGGAGTTCGAGCGACCCGATTCCGATGCCTAGTTCCAGGCGCCGGTTTCGGGTCCGCTGGGCGTAGGTTGCGGTTCGCGACCTCGAAGACCTCGTCGCCTACCTGAAGCTGGACTCGCCAGTGAACGCGGAGCGAGTGGTCGACAGGCTCGAGCAGCGGGCGACGAAGCTGGAGACATCACCCGCGCGAGGTCGTGTGGTTCCTGAGCTGGCTCGCTTCGGAATGCACACGTGGCGAGAGCTACTAATCGAGCCGTACCGGCTGATCTACCGCATCGAGGGCGACACGGTGACCGTCCTGGCGCTGTTCGATGGCCGGAGGGACCTCGAGGACCTGCTGCTCGAGCGCCTGGTCCGTTCGGCCTGAGGAGCGTCGAGCACCGCTACGCGCCCCGACCCGCGAACCTGATCCTCGGCACCTTAGGAGCACTCGATGCTCTTCGGCGACGGCAAGGCGTCGCTCGGCAAGCTCGTCACCGAGATGAAGAACGTCTGAGCGCTCGGCTCAGGGCTGCGCAGGCGCCGCGGCCTTCTCGCCGGCAGGGCGGCGCGGGTCGGAGGCCTTACCGGGCGGCATCAGCTCGGCGTCCCAGGCCGCCCAGCGCGCCGCGAGCGCATCCGCCCGCTGCGGCTCCGCAGCGCGTCGATCGCGATCCTCGTGCGGATCGGCGCGCAGATCGAAGAGCTCGGGAACGGACTGCCAGAGGCGCTCAGGACCGGGGAGCCGGACGCTCTCGCTCACGAGCTTCCAATCGCCCTGCCGGATCGCAAACATGCTGCGGCCCACCTTGGGGCGAAAGATGAAGCGCCAGAAGAGCACGTCGTGCGGCGGTGTCGCAACCTCGCCGGCGAGATACGGCAGCAGATTCACGCCATCGAGGTGCCACTCGGGCTGAGCCGCCACGCCGGCCGCGGCGAGCGCGGTCGGTAGCAGATCGAGCGCGATCACCGGAGCGTCGTAGACGGCGCCCGCCGGAAGCCTCCCCTTCCACTGCGCGAGGAACGGGACGCGGATGCCGCCTTCGAGCGTCTCTCCCTTCCCGCCCCGGAACGGCGCGTTGCTCGCGCCGGTCCACCGCTTGCCCTGCGCACCGCCGTTGTCGCTGAGGAAGAAGATCAGCGTGCGATCTTCGAGGCCGCACGCGGCGAGCTTCGCGAGCACCTCGCCGATCGCGTCGTCCATGCTCGAGAGCATCGCGGCGTAGGTCCGGCGGGTCGGGTCCTCGATCCGGGCGAGGCGCGCGAGGGCCGCCGGCGGCGCCTGCATGGGCTCGTGCGGCGCGTTGAAGGCGAGCAGCAGGAAGAACGGCTGGTGCTGATGCCTTTCGATGAAGCTCACCGCCTCGCGGCCGAACGCGTCGGTCAGGTAATCCGTCACCACCGCCGGCTCCCGACCGCGCAAGATGCCGGGGATGTAGGGCTGCCCCTCCGCCGGTAGGTAGTGACTGAGCGCTCCGAGGAAGCCAAAGAACTCGTCGAAGCCGCGATCGAGCGGGTGATTGCCCGGCTGGGTGCCGACGTGCCACTTGCCGATCAAGCCCGTCACGCGTCCCGCGGCGCGCATGCGGTCGGCGAACGTGACTTCCGAGGCCGGCAGCCCCTCGTCGATCGAGTCGAGATTCTCTTCCAAGCCGAAGCGGTTCTGGTAGCGGCCCGTCAGCAGCCCGGCGCGCGACGGCGCACACTGCGGTGCGCTGACGTAGCCGTTGCTGAAGCGCACACCGTTCTTCGCGATCGAATCGATGTGGGGAGTCGGGATGTCCGGCGAGCCCTGGTAGCCGACGTCGCCGAAGCCTTGATCGTCGGAGAGGATCACGACGACGTTGACGGGCGCGTCCACGCGCTCGGAGCGGCAGCCCGCCAGCGCAGCGATCGCAATCCCCAGGCCGGCGAGAGCTCGCGAGCGCATGCGGCTAGAGCAGCGTTCCCGAGAGAATCACCGTCGCGACGCTGAAGTAGATCACGATGCCCGTCACGTCGACGAGGGTCGCCACGAAGGGGGCCGAGGCGCTCGCGGGGTCGAAGCCCGCCCGCCGCAGCACGAACGGCAGCATCGAGCCCGCGAGCGTCCCCCACAGCACGATCCCGATCAGGCTGCAGGCCACCGTCACGGCGACCAGTACGTAGTGCTCGCCGTAGATCGACTTGCGCCACGGCCACAGGAGGATGCGGAACAAGCCGATCGTCCCGAGGATGCAACCCAACATCAAGCCCGACGCGATCTCGCGTCGCATCACCCGCCACCAGTCGCGCAGGCCGCACCTCGCCCACCGCCATGGCGCGGATCACGAGCGTCGTCGCCTGCGATCCCGAGTTGCCGCCGCTGCTGATGATGAGCGGGATGAAGAGCGCCAGCACGACGGCGCGCGCGATCTCGTCCTCGTAGCCCGCCATCGCCGTCGCCGTCAGCATCTCGCCGATGAACAGCGCAGCGAGCCAGCCCGCGCGCTTGCGCACCATCTGGAAGATGCCCACCTGGAGGTAGGGCGCGTCGAGGGCGACCGTACCGCCGATCTTCTGGATGTCCTCGGTGGCCTCCTCGCGCACGACGTCGACGATGTCGTCGACCGTCACGATGCCCTGCATGCGGCCTTCCGCGTCGACGACCGGCACCGCCACCAGGTCGTGCTCGGCGATGATCTGGCTCACGCGCCTCCTGATCGAGATCGGCCTGCACCTTCACGAAATCGGTGCGCATCACGTCGCTGACACCGCGCGTCGGGCTGGGCGAAGAAGAGCTCGCGGAACGACACGACGCCGAGCAGGTGCTGCGCGCCGTCGAGCACGTAGACGTAGTAGATGGTCTCGACGCGCTCGCGCGCCTGGCGCCGCAGGTAGCTGATCGCCTCGTCGACGGTCATGTCGGGGCGCACGCGCGCGAAGCGCGGGCTCATCAGGCCGCCCGCGTCGTCCTCGGCGTAGGCGAGCAGCGCCACGACCTCGCTTGCGCGCGTGCTCGTCGAGCAGCGCGAGTAGGCGCTGCGCTGCTGCTTCGGGGCCCACCTGGATCAGGTCGGCCGCGTCGTCCGGGCGGGAGCTGACGCATCCAGATCTGGCGCTCGGCGGGCGGGAGCCCTTCCAGGAGCTGTAGCTGCGCGAAGACATCGAGCGCGAGGAAGAACTCCTCCTCCTCCGCTGGGGCGAGCAGGTGAAAGCCCTCGACCTTCTCGTGCGAATCGAGAAACGGCCAGGCGTCGCGAAGCTCGGAGCCGACGAGACCGCCCGGAGCATCGAGTCCAGGCTCGGGAGTCGTCATGGCTTGCCCTCCTGGCGCGATCGGCGGCGAACGTAACGAAGCCTGCGCCGCAGCGCGCCCTGCGGCTGGCAACCCTCTGCCCGGCTGCGCATACTGCGCCGCGGTGTCCCGAGCGCTGACCACCCGCATGCTGGTCGGTCTGATCGCCGGCGCGGCGCTCGGAGGCGCGGCGCACGTCGCGGCGCCCGGAGCCGCCTGGCTCGATGCCGCAATCCGCTACGGCACCGATCCGATCGGGCGCATCTTCTTGCGCCTGCTCTTCATGCTCGTGATTCCGCTGATCGTGACGGCTCTCTCGCTCGGCGTCGCCGGGCTCGGAGACCTGCGCCGGCTCTCGCGGGTCGGCATGCTCACGCTCGTCTACACGGTGGTCGTATCGTCGCTCGCGGTGCTGATCGGCGTCACGCTCGTGAACTGGGTGCAGCCGGGGGCCGGCTTCGATCCGGCCGACCTCGCGACGCTCGGAGCGCGCGCGGCAGCGGCGCCCGCGGCGAGCGCGCCGAGCGCGACGGGCATCGACCTGCTCGTGAACATGGTCCCGAGCAACGTCGTGAAGGCGATGGCGGAGGGCGACATGCTGGCCCTCATGCTCTTCTCGCTCTTTCTCGGGATCGGGCTCGCCGCGACGCCGGGCGAAGCCGCGCGGCGGCTCGAGGAGGGGCTGCAGGGGCTGAACGACGTCGTGATGCGCCTGCTCGGCATGGTGATCCAGCTGGCGCCGATCGCCGTCGCCTGCCTGCTCTTCACGCTCACGGCGCGGCTCGGCTACGACGTGCTCGCGAAGCTGGGCGCCTACGTCGCGGTGGTGGTCGGCGCGCTCGCGATCCAGCAGTTCGGCGTCTATTCGGCGGCCGTCGCCTGGTTCGGCGGCATGAGCCCGATCCGCTTCTTCCGCGGCTCGCGCGCCGCGATGCTGACCGCCTTCTCGACGGCCTCGAGCAACGCGACGCTACCGACCGCGCTGCTCGTGGCCGACCGCGAGCTGGGGCTCCCGCCGCACGTCTCGCGCTTCGTGCTCACGCTCGGCTCGACCGCGAACCAGAACGGCACGGCGCTCTTCGAGGGCGTCACGGTGCTGTTCCTCGCGCAGGTCTTCGGCGTCGAGCTCACGCTCGCGCAGCAGCTGACGGTCGTGTTCATCTGCATCCTCGGCGGCATCGGAACGGCGGGCGTGCCGGCCGGCTCGATCCCCGTCGTGATCATGATCCTCGGGCTGGTGGGCATCCCGGCCGAGGGGATCGGCATCGTGCTCGGCGTCGACCGCTTCCTCGACATGTGCCGAACCACCATCAACGTGACGGGCGACCTCGCCGCCGCGGTGGTGGTGGCGCACCAGGAGCGCCACGCGCCGGGAGCGCCGGGGCCGGTCGCCGCGTAGCTGCCGCCGCGGCCGGCGCGCCTTCAGCGCCCCGCGGACTTCTGGAGCTCCTTCAGGTCCCGCAGCACTTCCTGTTCGTGTCCATCGGGCTTGACCTGCTTGTAGACCTTCCGCAGCACGCCCTTCGGATCGACGATGAACGTCGTGCGCTCCCAGTATTTGTTGCCCTTCCATTCGGACTGGCCGACGCCGAGCGCACCGAGCAGCTGCGCCTTCGGATCGGCGAGCAGCGGCACCTTGAACGCGTACTTGTCGCAGAAGCTCTTGTGCGAGGCGACGTCGTCCTGGCTGAGCCCGACGACGACGGCGTGAACCGCATCGAACTGGGGCTTCGCCGCCGAGAAGCTCTTGCCTTCGAGCGTGCACCCCGGTGTGTCGTCCTTGGGATACACGTAGACGACCAGCCACTGGCCGTGGAAATCCGCGAGGCTGCGGCTGACGCCATCCTGGTTCGCGAGCGAGAAGCTGGGAAACGGCTTGCCGGGCTCGAGCATGGGGGCTCTCCTTCGAGGGGTTGCTCCAAGCGTATCGCGAAGGCCGGTCGCCGGGTGGTAGAATTCGCGCCACCCCACCGGAAAGGAGGCGCAGCGTGAGCAAATCCAAGCGCACCAAGGCCAAGGACAAGAAGGCGAAGAGCAAGAAAGCCAAGGGAACGAAAGCCAAAGGCAAGAAGGCCAAGGACAAGAAGAGCAAGGCCAAGAAGTCGCAAGGCAAGCAGGCCAAGGCCGCCGGGACCGCTCCCCAGACGGTGACGCCGTACCTGGCGATCCGGGACGCTGCGCGCGCGATCGAATTCTACCGCGAGGCGTTCGACGCCCTGGAGATGATGCGGCTGGCCGACCCGAGCGGGAGGATCGGCCATGCCGAGATCGAGATCGGCGGCGCGCGCATCATGCTCGCCGACGAACACCCGGAGATGAACGTGCGCGGGCCCGAATCGTTCGGCGGCTCCCCGGTGAGCATCCATCTGTATCTGGACGACGTGGACGCGGTGTTCGAGCGCGCGGTCGCAGCGGGCGCGAAGGCTCTGCGCGAGCCCACGGATCAGTTCTATGGCGATCGCTCCGCCACGCTGATCGATCCCTTCGGCCACTGCTGGTTCATCGCGACCCGCCAGGAGGTGGTGCCGCTCGAGGAGATGGAGAAGCGCTACGCCGCGATGACGAGGGCGTAGCTCGAGGCCGCGCGGTCAGCCCAGCCGCGGCTTCAGCCGCCAGCGGATCAGCAGCAGCAGCCCGGCGAAGATCGCGCACAGCGCCAGGATCGGGACGAGGATGTCCTCGAGGCCGCCGCCGCGCGACACTACGCGGCGCAGCCCGATCTGGTACCAGCGCAGCGGGAGCAGCCCGCCGATCTGGCGCACGCCGTCGGGCATCAGCTGGTACGGCAGCATCACGCCCGAGAGCACGAACGACGGCATGATGAAGAAGACGGTGATGAAGACGGCCTGCGCCGAGGTCTTCGCGAGCGCCGAGACGAAGACGCCGATCGCGAGCGACGCGAGCACGAACGGCAGGGTGAGCACGGCCATCGCGAAGATGCTCCCGTGCGGCCAGACGCCGAAGACCAGGCCGGCGCCCAGCACCGCGAAGACGAGCACGCCGTAGCTCACCGCGACGTAGCGGCAGGAGCTTGCCGAGCACGATCTCGAGCGGCGTGGTCGGCAGCGAGAGCATCTGCTCGTAGGTGCCGCTCTCGCGCTCGCCGACCAGCCCCAGGCTCGTGACCGAGAGGCAGAGGTTCGTGAGCAGCATGCCGGCGAGCGCCGCGAGGAAGAAGTCGCGATCGCGCAGCGTCGGGTTGAACCAGAAGCGCTGGCGCACGTCGAGCTCGCCCGGGTGAGCGGCCGGCTCGCGCGCGCGCATTGCCGCGGCTGCGCGGGTCGAAGTGGGCGGCGACGGAGCGGATGATGCCGCCGACGCGCGCCGCCTTGAGCGGATCCGTGCCGTCGAGCAGCACCTGCACCTCGGGCGCGCCGCGCAGCGCGTCGCGCCGGAGGTCGGCAGGGATCACGACGAAGGCGAGCGCCGTCCCGCGCAGCAGCAGCGCCTCGCCCTCGGCGTGGCTCGCCACCTCGCGCGGCCGCAGGAAGTAGCCGGTCGACTCGATGTCCGAGAGCAGCTGCCGCGAGATCGGCGTGCGGCTGTGGTCGAGCACGGCCCACGGCACGTTGCGCCGGCTTGTTCGAGAGCGCGCCCCCGAAGAGCAGCAGCATCATGATCGGCTGCACGGTCACGACCGCCATGAAGGCCTTGTCGTGGCGCATGACGGTCGCCTCTTGTAGGCGACCGCGAGCACGTTCGAGACGAAGCGGCTCCGACGCGTGAGCTTCATGCCCGGCGCTCGAGCGTGCGCAGCGCGATCGCGCAGCAGGACCGCGCCGAAGAGCACGAGCATCGCGAGCTCGGGCAGCAGCGTCGAGCGACGCCTCGCCGCGCAGGTAGATGGCGCGGCTGACGCGGATGTAGTGCGTCGCCGGGAACAGCTCGGCGAGCCACTGCAGCGGCAGCGGCATGTTGCGGATCGGGAACGCGAAGCCGCAGAGCTGGATCAGCGGGATGCTCAAGAGCACCGTCTTCTGCACCGCCTCGGCGGCCGTCGCCGACGTCGCCGAGATGATCAGGCCGAGCGAGAGCGAGACGAGCACGTAGAACGCCGAGATCGCGACGAAGAGCAGCGCGCTGCCCTGCGGCCAGACGCTGCGAGCACAGCCCGCCGCGAGCACCATCAGCACGACGTCGAAGGCGAAGACGGCGCCGAGCGGCAGCATCTTGCCGAGCAGGATCTCGAGCGGCGTCGCCGGCGTCACCTGGAGCTGCTCGAAGGTGCCCGCTGAGCGCTCGTTCACGATCGACACGGCGGTGATCAGCGTGGTGAGGAAGATGAGCACGAAGCCGAAGGTGCCGGCGACCATGAAGGGCGTGCCGTCGAAGCGTCGGATTGAAGAGCGCGCGCGGTCACCACGGCGACGCCGCCGCCCGGCGCCGCGGACCGGCCCCACGCCCGCCAGCCGGCGCGCGGCGACGTCGCTCGCGACGAGCTGCGCGCCCGTGGCGCGGCGATCGCCCCGAAGAACGCCTCGGCGTTGCCGGCGAGCACCGCTTCGGCGCCGTCGTAGAGCACCTGCAGCTCGGCGGCGCACCGCCGGCGGTCGCGCGCAGCAGATCGCGATCGAAGTCCGGCGGGATCACCAGCCCGGCGCTGATCTCGCCGCGCACCAGCGCGCGCTCGATCGCCGCGCGCGACTCGAAGCTGCGCGGTCGGAACGAGTCGCTCGCGGCGAGCTCGGCGATCAGGCGCCGGCTCGCGGACGAGCGGCTCGCGTCGTAGACGCCGAGCCGCATGTTCTCGACCTCGGTCGAGAGGATGAACCCGAAGAGCAGCAGCGCGACGAGCGGCACCGCGATCAGCACGCCCAGCGTGAAGGGATCGCGCAGCGTCGCGCGCACCTCGCGACGCACCAACGTGCGCAGGCGGCGCGCGTTCATGCGGCGCTCCGGCCGCCGGCGCGGCGGGAGCGGCGCTCTCGCGGATCAGGCGGCGGAACACTTCGTTCATCGACGCCTGCTCGATGCGCACGCTCGCCGCCGCCTCGGGACCGAGGACGCCGTTCAGCCGTCGCAGCCCGTCGCTATCGAGCGCCGGGATGCGCGCCACCGAGGCGATCCCCCTGCGCCTCGGCCGCGAAGCCCGCGCTCCCGAGCTCCGCGAGCACGCGCTCGCGCGCGCCGGCCGCGAGCGTCGCCTCGATGCGGTAGCCGCTCGAGTAGCGCGCGCGCAGCTCCTCGGGCGTCGCGTCGGCGATCAGGCGGCCCGCGTCGATGAAGGAGACCCGGTCGCAGTAGTCGACCTCTTCGAGGAAGTGGGTCGTGACGAACACCGTGACGCCGGCGTCGGACTCGTCCTGGATCAGCTCCCAGAAGAGGCCGCGGTTGTGGACGTCGACGCCCGCGGTCGGCTCGTCGAGGAAGAGCACGCGCGGCGCGTGCAGCGTGGTGAGCGCGAGGCCGGCGCGCTGGCGGACGCCGGCCGGGAGGTTCTCGGGCCGCTCGTGCTCGGCCTCCGCGAGACCGAAGCGCTCGCGCAGCGCGCCCCAGCGCCGCTCGAGGTCGGCCGCCTCGAGGCCGTAGAGGCCGGCGTAGAACTCGACGTTCTCGCGCAGCGAGAGCCCCTGGTAGAGGCTCACCTTCTGCCCCATGTAGCCGATGTGGTCGCGCACCCGGCGCGGGTGCGGATGACGTCGATGCCGTCGACCGTGATCGAGCCCGCCGTCGGCGTGAGCAGGCCGATCAGCATGCGGATCGTCGTGCTCTTGCCCGAGCCGTTGGCGCCGAGGAAGGCGAAGATCACGCCGCGCTCGACCTCGAGGTCGAGGGCGTCGACGGCGGTGAAGTCGCCGAAGCGCTTGGTGAGGCCGCGGGCGAGGATGATCGCATCGGCCATCTAGCGCTCCGCCTCGCGCCCGGCGGGCTCGCGGCGCGCGAGCGCGAGGAGCGTCGACTCCATGTCGACGCGGCGGGCTCGGCGACCTGCACGGCATCGCCCGGCAGCGAGCGAAGCCCCTCGAGCACGCGCGCCGCGCCGGGCGTGCCGGCGCGAGCACCTCGATGCGCGCGCTGCGCCCGGTCGCGCGCGCGTTCGTGACGTAGGGCAGCGCGCGCGCCGCGCGCGCCGCTGCGCGCGGGTTCTCGCCCCAGGCGCGATAGAGCTCGAGCGGCACGCCCGCGCGGAGCTCGGCCGGCGTCCCGCTCGCGACCACGCGGCCGGCGTCGAGGTAGACGAGCCGCTCGCAGGCCTCGACCTCGTCGAGGTAGCTGGTGCTGATCAGGATCAGCATCGCGTGGCTGCGCTCCTCGAGCAGCTCCCAGATCTCGCCGCGCGCGACGACGTCGACGCCCGCCGTCGGCTCGTCGAGCACCAGCAGCTCGGGCTCGGGCAGCAGCGCGTTCGAGATCGCGAGCTTCTGCTTCATGCCGCCGGAGAGCGCGCCCGCGGGCCGATCGGCGAAGGGCGTCAGCCCGGTGCGCGCGAGCAGCTCGTCGGCTCGCAGGCGCCACTCGCCCGCCTCGAGGCGATGCAGGCGCGCGGTGAACGCAGATTCTCCACCACCGACAGCTCGCGCTGCAGGCTGAAGACCTGCGGCACGTAGCCGACGCGCGCCTTCAGCGCGCGCACGTCGCCGCGCAGATCGACGCCGAGCACGCTCGCCTCGTCGGCCTCGACCTCGAGCAGGCCGACGAGGCAGCGCAGCAACGTCGTCTTGCCGGCGCCGTCGGGACCGACCACGCCGACGATGCCGGCGCCCTCGAGCTCGAGATCGATGCCCGCGAGCGCGACGCGCGGCCCATAGCGCTTGCGCAGCCCGCGCAGCCGGACCTGCGGCGGCGCGACCGGCGCGCTCATGCGCCGCCCTTGGTGGCGACTTCCGTCTCCGCGTCTGCATCGATCAGATAGACGTTGCCCTCGGTGCCGGGCGCGAAGCGCTCGACGCCTTCGAGGATCCGCACCTTCGCGCGGTAGACCTGCCCGACGCGGTCGCTGCGCGTCTCGATCTTCTCGGGCGTGAAGTTGGCCTGGTCGGCGACGAAGCTGATCTCGCCGGGGACCCGCGTCCCCGGGCGGCTGTCGAGCTCGATCTCGACCTTCGTGCCGACGCGCACGCGGTCGGCGTCCGCGACCGGCACGTAGATCTGCACGTACTTGTCGGTCGGATCGAGCACCGAGACGATCGGCGTGCCCGGCTGCGCGAGCTCGCCGGGCCAGAGGAACTGGGTCTGCACCACCGTCGGCGCGGCCGGCGCGTGGATCGTGTATTTCGCGCGCAGGACCTCGAGCTCGTCGAGCTGGGCCCGCGAGAGCGCGCGCTGCTGGCGCAGGATCTCGAGCTGGCGCCGCGCGACCGCGATCGTCCCCTCCTCGGCCTTCGCTCGCGCGAGCTGTTCGCGCGCGCGCGCGAGCGAGCTCTTGGCCTGGTCGCGGCGCGCGCGCGCGTCGTCGAGCCGCTGGACGGTGCTGACGCCGCTCTCGACGAGACTGGCTTCGCGGTCGTAGCTGCGCGAGGCGAGCTGCGCTTCGGACTCGATGCGCGCGAGCTCCGCCTGCTGCGCGCCCACGTCGCGGCTCCAGGTGGATTCGAGCAGCGTGATCTGCTCCTCCTGGCGCGCGATCTGCGCCCCGAGCACCTCGAGCTCCTGCTGCTTCGAGCGATGCGCGCGGCGATGTCGCATCGTCGAGGCGCGCGACGATCGCGTTCGGCGGCACCTGCGCCCCTTCGGCGAAGGCGACCTCGAGCACGCGGCCGGCGACCTCGCTGCGCAGGACGCGCTCCTCGCCCTCGACGAAGCCCGTGTAGTACCGCTGGTCCGCGCGCCGCAGCAGCCAGTAGCCGGCCGCGAGCAGCGCCACGACGGCGAGCGCGATCACGGGCAAGAGGCGTCGGCGATCCATCGACTTCTCCTCGGGGCGCACTCACGACTTTGCGGCCAGCTCGCCGAGCGGCTCGCCCATCAGCTGCTGCAGCTCGGCGCGCCGCGTGTGGGCCTGGTAGAGCGCGGTGGCGAGCGTGGCGCGCTGTCGTCGAGCAGGGCCTGCGCGGCGAGCGCGATCAGCGGGGGCGTGACGAGGGCGTGTCGCAGGCTTCTAGACGGCACGTTGCGCTCTCCGCAGCGGGGCCTTCTCCGCCTCGGGCTCGGCTCGGCGCGCGCGCCGGTCAGCGGCCAGCCGCTCGAGGCCGCCGAGCGAGAACGCCGTGATGTGGTCGGCCGCCTCGCGCGTGTGCCCGCGCGGATATTGCGAGCGGCCGATCAGCAGCAGGAGCGCGGGCCGGTGCGTCAGGTAGAAGAACGCCTGCCCGACGATGCTCCGCGTGCAGCGCTCGACCTCGGCCGGCGAGAGCTCCGGCTCGAGGCGCGCCACCAGGCGGTCCATGGCGCGGCGCTGCGGATCGATGAACTGCTTCACGATCACGGGCAGCGCGTCGCTCGGGTCCGCCATCTCGCGCTGCATCATCTTGCCGTGGACGCTCGACGCGTCCAGCACCGTCTCGAGCATGGCCTCGACGCGCCGCCGAAGCATCTCCTCGAGCTCTTTACGGGAGAGCCGGTCGAGCGCAGCGCCCGGGCTCGCGCCTCGCACCGCCAGCCGCTTCTCCAGCTTGTCGAACTCGCCGCGCACCACCTCGAGGTAGAGCTCCTGCTTGGAGCCGAAGTGGTAGTGCGCGGCCGCCAGGTTCACGCGCGCGTGCTGCGCGATCTCGCGCATGGTCGTCGCGAGAAAGCCGCGCGCCGCGAACAGCTCGCCCGCGCTCGCGAGGATGCGCTGCCGCGTGGCCTGGGGGTCGTCGTGCGCCACGAACGCTTGTTTAAATCAAGCGTTTGAAACACGCAAGGGGGCGCCGGTGGCCGGCGCGCGCCGCGTTTTCAGGCCGGGATCAGGGAACGAACGGCGGCGGGCAGTTCGCGGGCGACCTGCACGATCGGGATGCCCGTCTGCACGTTGCGCTGCAGCTCTTCGAAGCAGCGCGGCAGATCCTCGAAGCGGTAGATCTCGGAGTGCACGGTCGGCTTGAAGACGCTTCCGTAGAGCGTCGTGGCGGCGCTGCAGCCGTCGAGCGTCTCGTAGTGCATGTGGTCGAGCGTGATCTGCCGCACCGAGAGCCCGGCCGAGTCGTAAGCGACCTTCTTGTCGATCTGCCAGCCGGAGCTGACGTTCACGCCGCAGCGCCCGAGCGCGGCGAGCCCGGCGGCGAAGACGGGTCCGCGCAGCATGTCGCACACGATGTGAGCGCCCTCGCCTCCCGTCATGCCCTTCACGTGCTTGTTGAACGCCTTCACGTCGTCGGGGCTCGCGAAACGGTGGAAGGCCTTCTGGTCGATCGACTCGATGCCGAGCCCTTCCAGGTGGCGGCGCCGCTCGGGGCTCCCCGAGCAGAAGATCGCGCGGTGGCCCTCGTGCTTCGCGAGCATCAGGAAGAGCTCCGAGACGCCGCCGCCGAACGCGAGCACGTTTGCGCGCGCGAGCTGCTCGCGCCCGACCTTGACGCGGAAGATGCCGATCGCGCGCCGCCACAGGTGATAGGCGGTGGGCGCGCGCAGCGGCAGCGCGGCGATCTCCCACAGGTTCAGCCCGCAGCGCAGCGGCGCGGGCAGGATCTGCCAATCCCCGACGACGGCCTCCTCGCCGTACCAGCCAATGGAATCCGGCTGGTCATAGGCCCAGATGCGCAGCGGATAGCCGTAGATGTCGGGCTCGCCGTTGCAGTGTGTGATCACGATCTCGCCGGGCTTGAAGCGCTTCACTTCGGGTCCGACCGCGAGGATCTCGCCGAGCGCGCTGTTGCCGGGATAGATCTTGCCGCCGCGCGCCTCGGCGATGTTCACCGTGTCGGCGAGCGCGGCGTGATCCACGTTGTGCTCGCCCGAGACCGCCAGGATGCGCAGGTGGACATCCTTCGGCCCGAGCGCGCGCAGCACGCATTCGTCGAGCTGGATCACGCGGGCGACCTCGAACTTCTCGAGATCGCCTCCCACCCGCTTCGACTCGCGGGCGATGGCATCGGCGCTGATCGAGAACGCTTTCGGCATGGAACTTCCTTCCGGGTCGGGCAAACTGGGCGCTTATTATGGGGGAAGGACTCTCGGGAAGCGAGTTGGTGGCGCGCCTGGGTCCCCACCCGGCGACGCTCTGGGGCCTCGAGCTCGGAACCGACGCCGGACTCGCACGCTGGTTCGTCGCCGCCTGTCTGCTTGCCGTCCGCGGCGACGAGGACGCGGCCGGCGCCGCGCGCGCCGCGCTCGCGGCGGGCGGTCTCGACGACCCGGACGCCCTCGCGCGAGCGGGCCCCGGGCCCGTCACCGCGCTGCTGCGCACCGCTGGCTACCCGAAGCCCGAGATCACGGCGGCGCGCCTGGTGCGCGCGAGCACGAGTCTCGTCGCCCGGCACCGCGGCTCGCTCGCCGCGCTCGCCGCTGGCGCGGACGGGCTCGAAGAGCTCGCCTCGGCGCTGATGGCCCTCGCCCCGGGCATCGGCGCGGCAGCCGCCTCGGAGTTCCTGCGTCCGCTGCGCGAGCGCTTCAGCGCGGCGCGCGAGCTGCCGCTCGCGCCCGCAGCGCGAGCCGCGGCCTTGCATGTCGGGCTCCTGCAGGACGCGGAGGACGAGGAGGGGGAGCCAGGCATGCTGCGCGCGGTGCTCGCGCGCGAGCAGCCGACGCCTGCGCTCGCCGACGTAGAAGCCGCGCTCACGCGGCTCGGACGCGCGGCCTGCCGCCGCGGCGCGACGCAGCGCTGTCCACTCGGCGCGCGCTGCCCTGCGCGCGGGCGCTAGCCGCAGCGCTCCTCGGAGCAGTCGCCGACGGCGGCGGCGCCGAGCTCGATCGCGTCGCCGCGCACGAGCACGGCCGAGTCCTTGCAGCCTTCGCGGAAGACCGTCACACCCTTGAGTCCCCGCCGCCACGCCGAAGTGTAGATGGCGCGCACGTCGTCGGCCGTCGCGCTCGCGGGCAGATTGATCGTCTTCGAGACCGCGTTGTCGACGTGCTTCTGGAAGGCCTGCTGCACGTCGAGGTGGGCTGCGGGCGCGACGTCAGCGGCCGTCGGGAACAGGCGCTGGATCGCGGCAGGGATGCCCGTCACGCCGCGCGCGCGGCCGTCGCGGCGCACGCGCGCCACGATCTCTTCGCCATCGGCACCGGCGGCGCGCAGGGCGGCTTCGAAGCGGGCGTTCGTCTCCGGGAGCCGCGCTCCGTCGAGGACGTGGCGTACGAAGGAGAGCGCGAAATAGGGCTCGATCCCGCCGGAGCAGTCCGCCAGGATCGAGAGCGTGCCGGTCGGCGCGATCGAGGTGACGGTCGCGTTGCGCAGACGCCGGCCCTGCTCCGCCAGGCGCGAGCGTGCGAAGTTCGGGAAGGTCCCGCGCTGCTCGGCGAGCTCGGCCGAGGCGCGCTGTGCACGCGCCGCGATGCGCGCCATCACGCGCTCGGCGACCTGCACGGCTTCGGGATCGTCGTAGGCCACGCCGAGCTCGACGAGAAGGTCGGCAAAGCCCATCACGCCAAGTCCTATTTTGCGATTGCCGCGCGTCGCGGCCGCGATCTCGGGGAAGGGGTAGCGGCTCACCTCGATCACGTCGTCGAGGAAACGCACGCCGAGGTCGACCGCCGCATCGAGTCTGTGCCAGTCGATCGCGCCGCCGTGCACGAAGGCGTCGAGGCGCAGCGAGCCGAGGGTGCAGCTCTCGTTCGCGAGCAGCGGCAGCTCGCCGCAGGGGTTGGTGGCCTCGAGCGGGCCGAGCGCGGGCGTCGGGTTCGCGCGGTTGACGGCGTCGAGGAAGATCACGCCCGGGTCGCCGCTCGCCCATGCGGCCTGCGCGATCTCCGCCAGCAGCGCGGCCGCGTCGATGCTGCGCGCGACCTTGCCGTTGCGGGGGTTCACGAGGTCGAAGCTCTGGCCCGAGAGCGCCGCGTGCCAGAAGGCGTCCGTCGTCGCCACCGAGAGGTTGAAGTTCGCGATGCGGCCTTCCGTCTGCTTGGCGCGCACGAACTCGAGCACGTCCGGGTGATCGACGCGCATCACGCCCATGTTCGCGCCGCGCCGGCGGCCGCCCTGCTTGATCACCGAGGTCGCGGCATCGAAGACCCCCAGAAAGGAGACGGGGCCGGAGGCCACGCCCGGGCTCGTCTTCACGGCGTCGCCGCCCGGCCGCAGGCGGGAGAACGAGAAGCCGGTGCCGCCGCCGCTCTGGTGGATCACGGCCATGCGCTTGAGCGCTTCGAAGATGCTCTCGAGCGTGTCCTCGATCGGCAGGACGAAGCAGGCGGCGAGCTGGCCGAGCGCCGTGCCGGCGTTCATCAGCGTGGGGCTGTTGGGCAGGAACTCGCGCGCGAGCAGCGCCTGCTCGAAGCGCTCGCTCGTGCGCGCGACGTCGCCGCCGAAGGCCGACTCGGCCTGCGCGACCGCAACGGCCACGCGCCGGCACAGCCCCTCGAAGTCCTCGACCAGGCGGCCTGTGGCGTCGCGCTCGAGGTAGCGGGCCTCGAGCACGCGGCGTGCATTCGCGGAGAGCGCGGACATGGCTTGCTAGCGTAACGACTTCACCCGGGGCCGGCCCGGCTGCTAGATTCGGCGCCCCATCCAGGAGCGACCCGTGACCGGCATCCAGCGCACCCTCCGCAAGCAGACCGGCAACTTCCTCGAGGATTTCGTGCCGGGCCAGGTGTTCCGACACAAGGGCGGCAAGACCGTCACCGAGGGCCTGTTCACGACCTTCACGGAGTTCGCGATGACGGCGAACCCGCTCGCGAAGAACGCGCGCTACGCGCGCGCCTACGGCTACCAGGGGCTCGTGTGTCCCCCCGGCCTCGCGATGCTCGTCGCCTTCAGCCAGACGGTCGAGGACGTCTCCGAGAACGCGCGCGCGAACCTCGAGTACATCGACATGCGCTTCGGCGCGCCGGTCTACGTCGGCGACACCGTCGAGGTCGAGACCCGGGTGCTCGGCGTCAAGGCGAGCTCGAGCCGGCCCAATCTCGGCATCGTTCACGTGCAGTCGACGGCCCGCAAGAACGTGGGCGGGCCGGACGCAGCGATCGTGCTCACCTGGCAGCGCAAGGTGCAGGTCTACAAGCGCGACGACGCCGCGAGCCTCCACGAGGGCGAGGTGGCGCCGGAGAAGGTCGAGTGCTCGCTCTGGCTGCCGCCCTACGACCCCGCGCAGCGACTACAAATCCCTCGCCCACCTCTCGAGCAAGGACACCTACTTCGAGGATCTCGAGCCGGGCACGCGGATCGAGCACTCGCGCGGCCGCACCATGACGAGCGAGCACATCCACCTGACGGCCGTGCTCGACAACACCAGCCAGGTGCACTGCAACCAGTTCATGATCGATCTCGACCCCAAGCAGTACGTGGGCGGGCAGCTGATCATCTTCGGCGGCATCCCGTTCGTGCTCTGCCTCGGCCTCTCCTCGCCCGACGTCGGCGACAATGCGCTCGGCGACATCGGCTACAAGACCGGCCGCCACACGGCGCCGCTGTTCGCCGGCGACACCGTGTTCGCGGCGACCGAGGTGCTCGGCAAGCGCGAGCTCCCCGGGCGGCCGGATCTCGGCATCGTCGAGACGCGCCTGCTCGGCCACAAGTTCGAGCGCGACACCGGCAAGAGCCACGCCGACGCGCCGCCGGGCTGGAAGAAGACGCCGATCTTCGAGCTCGAGCGCGAGATCGCCGTCAAGCGGCGCAGCCACTACGCGGGCTAGCCGCGCGCCACGCGCGGCTCCCCAGCCTCAGCGAGGGTTCGCCTCGAGACACCTGCGGATCCAGCGCCGGTAGCTCTCGGTCGGCTGCGCGCCGGTGATCGCGACGTCGCTGCCCGCGAGGCGCACGGCGGGAACGCCGCCGACGCCGAGCTCGGCCGCCTCCTCGTGCTCTGCGATCACGCGCCGCAGCAGCTCCGGGTCATCGGCGCGCGCCAGCCCGGCCTCGGGCAGACCGACTTCGCGCCAGAGCGCGGCCAGCGTGGCGGGACTCGAGATGTCCCGGTTCTCGACGAAGTACGCGTGCAGCAGCGCCGCGTGGATGCTCGCGAAGGCGCTCGGACCGAGCTCCGCCGCGGCCTTCGCCACGAGCTGCGCGGGCACGCTGTGCGTCGGAGGGCCCTCGTCGCTCGACCACACCTGGAAGCGCGCAGCGGGCTCTTCCTCGGCGGCGCGCCGCCAGCTGTGTGTGTAGCGGCGGAACTTCTCGAGGTCGCGGCCGGGCTCGGGCCGCGGACGCAGCAGATAGCTCTTCCAACGCAGCGCGAGCGCGCCCTCGAACTCGCGCTCGAGAGCGGCCAGACGCGTGGCGGCGACGTGGCACCAGGGACACAGATAGTCGGACCAGACGTCGAAGACGACGGCGAGCGGGCGATGCCCGCGCGCAGCGAGGTCTGGCCGAGCGGAGTCCCGCTGGCTGGAACCGTTCATGCCCCCGAGGCTATCACGGACGCCCGCGCCGGGACGTCGGCGGCGCCGCCGGCGGCCTTCTCCGGCGCGCGCGGCTTCGGAGCCGGCGCCTGCGCGGCCTCGGCCGGCGGCGCGCCGCCGATCAGGATGCGACCCTCGAGCCGCGCGCCTTCCTGGATCACGATGCCGGGCGTGGTGAGATCTCCCGTCACGCGCGCGGTCGACTCGAGCGTGATCTTGCGACGCGCTTTGATGTCGCCCTGCACCTCGCCCGCGATCACGACGATGTCGCCGTCGATCGTCGCGTGCACCGAGCCCTTGTCGCCGACGGTGATCTGGTTTTCGCAGTGGACCTCGCCCTTCACGTTGCCGTCGATGCGCAGCGACTCGCCGCTGCGCATTTCGCCCGTGAACGTGAACGAAGGTCCCAGGTAGCTCGTGTGCGCCGGGCTCTGCGTCGCGGGCCGCGTCGTTACGACGGGCGGCGGCGGCTCGGGGCGAGCGGGCTCGGGCGCCTGCGGTCGACCCATGAAGTCCTTGAGTGCC
The DNA here is from genome assembly GCA_963785985.1 of uncultured delta proteobacterium. Taxonomy (GTDB): domain Bacteria; phylum Myxococcota_A; class UBA9160; order UBA9160; family SMWR01; genus DATBRV01. The sequence goes on from CAWAXD010000014.1 coordinate 287,772, forward strand.
ATGGTTCCATCCCCCCTCGGCAATGCGACCCTGCGGCGGACGGGGCATGTCCCCGCCGCGCGGAGTCCCTCTTCGGGATTGAACCAACCACGACGTGGATTTCCGTGAGCCCCGTCACCGAAGCGAGACGGTTCTTCAGGGGGCCAACAGCACCTTCCCCGTCGTCGCGCGCCCCTCGAGCGCGCGATGGGCGTCCGCGGCGCGCGCGAGCGGGAAGCGCGCGCCGATGCGCACGGAGAGCTTCCCCGCCGCGATGGCGCCGAGGACGGCGCCCGCGCGCTCCTCGAGCTCCGCCCGTGTCGCCACGAAGTGCGCGAGCGAGGGACGCGTCACGACGAGGGAGCCGCCGGCGTTCAGGCGCTGGAGATCGAACGCCGGCACCGGTCCGCTCGCCTGCCCGAAGAGCACGAGCAGGCCCCGCGGTCGCAACGACGCGAGACTGCCGTCGAAGGTCGAGCGGCCGACGCCGTCGTAGACCACGTCGACGCCGCGGCCGCCGCTCGCCGCGCGTGCGGCGGCGACGAAGTCGGCCGTGTCGTAACGCACGACCTCGTCGGCGCCCGCGTCACGCGCGAGTGTCGCTTTTCCGGCGCTCCCGCACGTCGCCACGACGCGCATCCCCGCTGCGCGCAGCATCTGCACCAGCAGCAGCCCGGTGCCGCCGGCGGCCGCGTGGACGAGCGCCCAGCCGCCGGGCGCGGGCGGGCGGATCGCATGCACGAGGTAGTGCGCGGTCATGCCCTGGAGCATCGCGGCGGCCGCGACCTCGTCCGGCACCCCGTCCGGCACGCGCACGACCGAACTTGCCGGCGCGACGACGGCCTCGGCGTACGAGCCGGGCGCCGACGCCCACGCGACGAGGTCGCCTACCGCGAGCCCCGCGACGTCGGGAGCGACGGCCTCGATGCGCCCCGCGCCCTCGAGCCCCGCGACGAACGGCAACGGTCGCGGATAGAGCCCCGTGCGGAAGTAGACGTCGATGAAGTTCACGCCGGCGGCCGAGACCCGCACGCGCACCTGGCCCGGGCCGGGCGCGCCCGGATCGCGCTCGGCCAGCGCCAGCACCTCGGGCCCCCCGATCTTCTCGACGACGATCGCTTTGCGCATGCCCAGAGACTAGCCGCACGCCGCCGCGCGCGACCGCGAAAAGTTCTGCCGGCCGCCTTGCTGGATGAGCCAGAACCCATTAGGTTCCGGCAGCTTGCGCCCGCACAGCGATCTCCCTCGGAGTCTGCATGCGCTTCTATGAGCACGAGTCGAAGGCGCTGTTCGCGCGCCACGGCCTGCCGCTGGGCAAGCGCGGCCTCGCGAAGTCGGCTGCCGACGCGCGCCGCATCGCCGGCGAGATCGGCGGCCCGGTCGTGCTCAAGAGCCAGGTGCTCTCGGGCGGCCGCATGAAGGCGGGCGCGGTGAAGTTCGCGCAAAGCCCCGACGAGGCGGGCCGCCTGTTCGAGCAGATCCTCCCGATCATCGTGAATGGCCAGCGCTCGATCGGCGTGCTCGTCGAGGCCAAGAGCAGCGTCGCGCAAGAGTACTTCGCCGCCGTCACCTGGGATGGGCGCCGCAAGCTGCCGGTCGTGATCTTCAGCGACATGGGCGGCATCGACATCGAAGAAGTCGCCGAGAAGCATCCGGAGCACGTCTCGAAGACGCACCTCTCGACGCTGCTGCCGGTGACGGAGCGCATAGCGAAGGAAGCCATCAGCGCGACGGGGGTCAGCGGCTCGGCGCTGACGCGCGCCACACCGATCGTGGCGGCGCTGATCGAGATCTTCCTGCGCTACGACCTGACGCTCGCCGAGATCAACCCGCTCGTCCGTCTCGAGGACGGGCGCTTCCTCGTGCTCGATGGCCACGTCGATCTCGAGGGCGAGGCGCGCGAGCTGCACAAGGAATTGCTGGACGAGCTCGGCATCGGGCCGGACGAGACGCGGCTCGCGCGGCCGCCGACCCCGTTCGAGATCGCGGGCGCGCGCGTCGATGCTTCGGACCATCGCGGCGTCGCGGGCAACGTCACCGAGTTCGACGGCAACCTGGGGCTGATCATCGGCGCCGGCGGCGGCTCGCTCACGCTCTTCGACGCCGTGCGCAAGCACGGCGGCCGCCCGGCCAATTACTGCGAGATCGGCGGCAACCCCAGCGTGAAGAAGGCCTGCGCGCTCACCAAGCTCGTGCTCGGCAAGCCCGGCGTCGAGAAGATCGCCGTGATGATGAACGTGGTCTCGAACACGCGCGTCGACATCGTCGCGCGCGGCGTGATCAAGGGCTGCGTCGAATCCGGCCGCGATCCGGCGAAGACGATCGCGATCTTCCGGATCCCGGGCTCGTGGGAGGACGAGGGCTTCAAGATCCTCAAGAAGTACGGCGTCGAGTTTTGCGATCGCAGCGTCTCGATGTACGAGGCCGCCGGGCGCGCCGTGAAGAAGATGGCCTAGCGATGTCGATCCTGATCTCGAAGGACACGACCTTCATCGTGCAGGGCATCACCGGCCGCGAGGCCGTGAGCCTCACGCGCGAGAATCTCGCCTACGGCGCCAAGATCGTCGGCGGTGTGACGCCGGGCCGCGCCGGCCGCGACGTCTACGGCGTCCCCGTCTACGACTGCGTGCGCGACGTGACGCGCAAGACGAGAGTTGACGGCTCGGTCGTGTGCGTGCCGCCCCGTTTCACGCGCGACGCCGTCTTCGAGGCGATCGAGAACGGCATCAAGCTGATCGTGATCGTCACCGAGCGCATTCCGCGCCGCGAGGTGGCGCAGATGGTCGAGCTCGCGACGCTGCGCGGCGCCCGCATCATCGGTCCGAACTGCCTGGGCCTGATCTCGCCCGGCGAAGCCAAGATGGGCGGCATCGGCGGCCCGGCCGAGAACACGCGCAAGGCTTATACACCCGGACCCGTCGGCATCATGTCGCGCTCGGGCGGCATGACGACGGAGATCGCGAACACGCTGACGGCCGCCGGCCTCGGCCAGTCGACGGCCGTCTCGATCGGAGGCGACGCGATCATCGGAACTTCGTATGCCGAGCTGATGCCGCTGTTCGAGGCCGACCCGCAGACCCAGGCGATCGCAATCTACTCCGAGCCCGGCGGCCGCATGGAAGCGGAGCTCGCCGAGTGGGTGACGGAGCACCGATCAAAGCTGCCGATCGTCGCCTTCATGGCCGGCCGCTTCATGGACGAGATGCCCGGCATGCGCTTCGGGCACGCCGGCACCATCGTCGAGGGCAAGGCCGACACCACGGCGGACAAGATCGAGCGCATGCGGCGCGCGGGCATCGCGGTGGCCGAGCGCATCGAGGAGATCCCGGCGCTGATCCGCGCCCGGATCGCGAAGGGAGCCTGACGTGGCGGGCATGTTCATCGACGTGAAGATCGACGCGCAGGCAGCGCGCCAGCCCGAGCTGGTGAAGAAGCTGGTCGAGGTCTGCCCCGTCGGAATCTTCGCGCAGGCGGGCGACGGCGCGCTGCGCATCGTCGAGGAGAACCTCGACGAGTGCGTGCTGTGCGATCTGTGCAGCGAAGCCGCGCCGCCGGGCGCCGTGAAGGTCGTGAAGCTCTACGAGTGACGGAGGCTCCTCCCCCATGCGCAACCCCCGCGATTTCACCAAGCCGCTGTGTCTCGGCGCCCCGAAGCCCCCGAACGACATTCCGCCGCGTCCGTCGCGGATGATCCACTTCTTCGATCCCAGCAACCCGCGCATGGCGTCGAAGGTCCCCGACATCGTGCGCAAGGTGGACGTGCTGCTGGCGAACCTCGAGGACGCGATCGAGGCCACGAACAAGCTCGCGGCGCGCGAGGGGCTGATCAAGATCGGCCGCCAGACCGATTTTGGCGACACGCAGTTCTGGACGCGCATCAACAGTCTCGACAGCCCGTGGGCGCTCGACGACATCCTGCGCATCGTCCCCGAGGTCGGCGACAAGCTCGACGTGATCATGATCCCCAAGGTCGAGGGAGCCTGGGACATCCACTACGTCGATCGCCTGCTCGCGCAGCTCGAAGCCAAGGCGCACCTGCCGCGCGCCATCCAGCTGCACGCGATCCTGGAGACCGCGCTCGGCGTCGCGAACGTCGAGGAGATCATGGCCGCGAGCCCGCGCATGCAGGGCGTGAGCCTCGGGCCGGCGGATCTCGCCGCGTCGCGGCGCATGAAGACGACGCGCGTGGGCGGCGGCCACCCAGGCTATCTGGTGCGCGTCGACCCCGACCCCGCGCGCCCGGACGCCCCGCGCGCCACCGCGCAGCAGGATCTGTGGCATTACACGATGGCGCGTATGGTGGACGCCTGCAACGCGACCGGCACCCTGCCCTATTACGGCCCCTTCGGCGACATCGCCGACCCGATCGGCTGCGAGGACCAGTTCCGCAATGCCTTCCTGATGGGCTGCGTCGGCGCCTGGTCGCTCCACCCGAGCCAGATCGAGATCGCGCGCCGCGTCTTCAGCCCGCCGCCCGACGAAGTGAAGTGGGCCCGGCGCGTGATCGAGGAGATGGGCGACGGCACCGGCACCGTGATGATCGACGGCAAGATGCAGGACGACGCCACCTTCAAGCAGTGCCAGGTGATGGTGAGCACCGCGAAGCTGATCGCCCGCCGCGACGCCGAATACGCCGCGCTCTACGGCTTCGGCGCCGAGGACCTGAAAGCCGGCTGAAACGGCCGCGCGGCCTGCCCGGCGAACGTCAGGCCGAGAGCTTCAGCATGAGCTCGATCGGAGCCAGCGCGCGCACGCGTGTGGCCTCGGGCACGGTCACTTCGGGCGCGAGATCCCGCAGACACAGATAGAGCTTCTCGAGCGTGTTCAAGCGCATGTACGGGCAGCGATTGCAGGCGCAGCTCTCGTCGATCCCGGGGGCCTGGAGCAGCGTCTTGCCCGGAGCCCGCTCGCGGATCTGGTGGAAGACACCGTCCTCGGTCGCGATGATCAGCGTCTGGGCCGCGGACTCGACGGCGCGTTTGATGATGCCGGTGGTCGACGCGATGAAATCGGCTTGCGCGAGCACCGCCTCGTCGCACTCCGGATGCGCCAGCACCTCGGCGCCCGGATGCAGCAGCTTCAGCTGCGCGAGCCGCTTCGCGCTGAACTGCTCGTGCACGATGCAGGTGCCGGGCCACACGATCAGGTCGGGGCGCCCCGCCTGCTGGCCGACCCAACGCGCGAGATGCTTGTCGGGGGCGAAGATCAGCGGCCGGCCCTTGAAATGGTTCGCCATCTTCACGGCATTCGCCGACGTGCAGATGAGATCGCTCATCGCCTTCACTTCGGCGCTGCAGTTCACGTAGGAGAGCACCGCGGCGCCCGGGTGCGCGTCGATGAACTTGCGGAACTCGTCGGCGGGGCAGCCATCGGCGAGCGAGCAGCCGGCCTTCAGGTCGGGGATGACGACCTTGCGCTGCGGATTCAGGATCTTCGCCGTCTCGGCCATGAAGTGGACGCCGCAGAAGGCGATCACGTCGCTGTCGACCTTCTGGGCGGCCTGCGCGAGCTGGAGCGAATCGCCGACGAAATCCGCGAGGTCCTGGATCTCGGATTCTTGATAGTAGTGGGCGAGGATCACCGCGTTGCGCTCGCGCTTCACGCGCGCGATCGCGGCCTCGAGATCGACGGGGATCGCGTCGGCCCCGGCTGCAGGAGAAGGGTCCATGCGGTGTAGGGGGGTCACGGCCATGTTGAAAGTTACCGCTGATCGGCCGCATCGGTAGCGGGTGCATCGGCGCTAGGCCCCGCGGGACCGATCAGCAGCGTCGGAACCGAGCAGGTGCCCGAGCGCACGCTGCAAACCAGCGTGCCGGGCTTGAAGCCTGGCCGCGTCGGGGAAACGTCGACGCCGCCGCTCGCGAGACGCGCGCGCGCCGCGGCAATGTCCGCCACCCGGTAGGCGAGCCCGCCGAAGCGATCGCCAGCTGCGGCCGTGGCTGGCGGCTCGAGCGGCCCGGCGATCTCGAGCGTGGTCCCGCCGACCCGGAAGAAGAGGATGCGCAGGCCGCGGCGCTCGAAGCGCCGATCGAGCGCGAGGCGCAATCCGAGCGCGTCGCCGTAGAGCCGGCGCGCCGCCTCCAGGTCCTCGCTCGCGAGCACGACGTGATCGAGCGCGTGGATCGCCGCCTCGACCGGCTGCGTCGGCGCCTGAAACGGCAAGGCGTCGGCGGGTGAGAGGTGCTCGATCGCAAACACGAGCGGACCGCGCGTCGCCGCCGCGGGCAGAAACGTGTTGCGCCAGCGGCGCAGCGCGCCGCTCGTCGCCTCGCGGCCCTCCCCCTCGGCCGGCTCGCTCGCCTCGATCCCGCGCGCGCACAGCCGCGCGGCGAACGCAGCCGCGTCGTCGGTCGCGAGCGCGAGCGCCGCCATGCCCTCCCCATGGCTCGCGAGCTGGTCGCTGAGCGTGCGAGCCAGCGGGCCCTCGCTCGCGGGAGAGAGCAGCTCGACGTAGCAGTTGTCGAGCCGGAAGAGCGCGTTCGCGGTGCCGGCGCCCGGGTGCACGCCGCGCCACGAGGGTTCGCGGCCGAGCAACTGCGCGTAGTCCCGGGTCGCGGCGTCGAGATCACGCACGCGGATCACGACGTGATCGATGGCGTGGAGCATCGCGCGGAGCATGCCACGCAGGCCCTCGTCTGCCCGGCCTTCCCCGATTGCGACGCGACGCCCCCGAGCCGGCGGGAACCGATCCCCTCGGGTAACCGAGGGCGATTCCCAGAAACCCTTTTCCATGAAAGTGGAAGCGCCATTCCCAGAGGCTTTCCCAGCTTCGGCGCCGACCGGGGGATCTACGCCCAAATAGCTGAATTAACTTGAGATTAACTAAATGTACGGAAACCGAAGTACCGGCATGCGGATTGCATTTCCAGTCTCACTGGAAGGGGATACTCGCGCATAGCGTGTATCTGTGGTGCCGGTGTGCCCTTCCAGTTTTGCGGAATGGGCGCCCCGGCATTTTGCTTTTCTGGCCGCGAGCGCCCCGTGCCGTCCGGACCTGGTGAAACTGGGAAAAAGGGGAACGGGATGAGGATCACGGATCGACCCTGGGTTGCCGTCGCTGTGCTCTCGTTGATCGCGCTCGCTGCTGGAACCGCGCAGGCCGTGCCGCAGTTCACGCCGACCGCGGCGGCGCGCGTTCACACACTGGGCAGCGGGGAGCCGGGCGTAGTCTGGAACAACGCCACGCTCGCCTACACGGCTGGGACCTCGAGCCTCGCGATCAACGGCGTGGTCGACGTGATGAACTACTTCGACCCCGGGAACGGCGGATGCCCGACGGACTCCGCGGGCTCGACGTGCACCTTCAATTACGGACCGGATCTCAACCTGTCGATTCTCGCAACCTATCTCGGCGCCAGCGTGACGCCCGTCGGCGGCGGCTACTACGACATCGTCCTGAACTTCCAGTCCTCGGGTGGGACCGACATCATCTGGACGGACCCGACCGACGGCAACAGCGTGATGCTGGAGGCGAACTGGGTCGCCGGAAGCTTCGGCGGTAACCCGACCCCCGGCCTGCAGGTGAGCGGCGCGTACTGCGACGGAATCGGTGGCTGCGGTGCCGCAGGGGTCCAGGGCGATCTGGTCACCATCGGCTTCGCGCAGGTGAACAACTCCACCCTCTACGGGAACCTCTTCAACTCGGGTGGGCCGCAGGGCGTCCTGCTCGACTTCCACGAGAACTTCTCGTTGGTTCCCTCAGTGGATACGATCGCTGCCTACCTGATCGCGAATGCCGGCGCGCTCCCCGATTTCACCGGCCAGGCGCAGGGGCAGATCTTCCGCGTCGATACGGGCGAATTCGTGATCCCGGAGCCCTCGACGGCGCTGCTCCTCGGACTCGGGCTGTTCGGCATGGCCGCTACTGGCAGGCGGATGAAGCGCTAGACCGCGGCCGCACGATCGCCACGGATGATGGGGAACCTGATGAAGACGACGAAGCTGGGACGCTGGAATCCGGGAATCGGGCGCGCTGCCTGGAAGCGCTGCCTGCTCGCGACCGGCCTCGTGCTCGGGCTACTGCCGGGCGTCGCTTCGGCGACGATGTTCTCGTTCGGTGCCGTGAACCCGGGTGACGTGATCACGAAGCTCTCGCTCGCTCCGGGAACCACCAAGACGACCTACAACCCCGTCACGAACATCATGCACATCGAGGCCTATCTGACGACGATCGACTTTTCGAATCGAGCGTCGATCACCGGCATCGCCTCAAACACCATCCTGTTCACGAGCGACGTCATGATGGTGTCGGGAACGTTCAACGTCGTCACGGGCGGGGGCGCGACGAACCCGCGCTCGCTGTCCGCCGGCTTCATGAATGGCGCGCTGCAGGACTTCAGCATCTTCGACACGATCAACGCGATCTCCTTGCTCGATGCCGATTACATCGGAAACCTCGCGTTCAGCGCCACCGAGAACGGGAGTGTCTCGCTCCCGACGCCGATCAGCGGGCAGCTCACGGGGAGTCTGACCACTCTCGCCACGGGCGATCCCGACTTCCTGAATGCCTTTGGTCCCCTCGGCACCCTGAACGCGCAGTATTCGAGCTTCTTCTCGGACGGCGTGAGCACCGGAACCGTGACGGGCAACCTTTGCCACCTGGTGGTGAATGATGGCCTTTCCGGTGCGACTTCATGGCCGACAACGTGCCCGGGGACCTGGGGCCTCGACGACTTCTCGGTCAACGCGGGCTTGACGATCCAGCCGGTCCCCGAGTCGGGCACCGCCCTACTCCTCGGGCTCGGACTTCTAGGAGTCGCAGCTCTCAAGCGGAAGTAGAATGCGAGTTCGCAAGGCCTCGACGGCCGGGCAGCGGCGGTTGCCTGGCCGTTTTCTCGTGATCGCTCTAGCGCTGTGCTCGCTCGGTGCGGAGTGCACCACCAGCTCCCAGCCCAGCGTGGTTCCGCCCACCGTCACACTCACCGTGAATGGTGTGCCAGACGACATGAAGAGCCTGCTGGTGCTACCGCCGACCGGCTTCGTCGTGAACGTCGGCTGGCAGCCGGGCACCAATCCCGTCAATCCGGCGCTCTTCGCGATGTTCGCACGCCGCTGGGGCGCGCCCGCCGGCTCGGAAGTCGTCTTCGACGTGCCGGTGAAGGGCGATGGCACCGGCGCGGTCGGCGTCTTCAACGGTCAGCTCGAGCCAGGGACCTACTCGCTGCGCGCCATCGTCGGCGACACCGCGAGCAACTTCTTCTACGTCGAGCTGGCGGTCGCCGTACGCAGCTTCAGCAGCGGGCCCCCGATCGGAGCCGGGCAGCAGATCTGGCTCGATTTCGACGCCGATCGAGACACCGTTTCGGGCGCCGACTTCCCGGTGGACCTCCAGGCCTTCGGACTCGGAAGCGCCGCCGCTCCGCTCGTCTCGAGCTGGGTGCTCGAAGACGTCAAGGCGCGCGTGCTCGACCGCGTCGACGAGGCCTATCACGCTCAGCCTTCGAACGGCCTGCCGGAAGCGGATCCGGTGGCGGTCACGTTCTCGAGCACCGATCCCGGCTCGGGCGACGTGACGCACGTGTGCATCGGTGGCGAGGATCCGAGCGGAGGCATCACGGTCGGCTCCATCCTCACCGACCCGAAGAACTCGAACCGCCGCAGCGTCGAGTGCGCGACGCTCCCGCCGACGGGCATCTTCCCGCGCGAGCTGCTGATCCTCGCCGGGGAAGCCGCCTTCCAGGCCGTCTTCGACCCGCTGCTGCCGGCGACCGGCGGCGTGCCCGTGGGCGAGCATCCGCTCGACGCGACGGTGCTCGCGCCGGGCTTCGATCCGGGCGTTGCCTCGCAGGCCGAGCTCGCTCGCTACAACCTGGTGCAGGCGGCGATCCAGGGCTTTGCCGACATGCTGGGCTCGGTCATCGCTCACGAGACGGGCCACGCGCTCGGCCTGGTTCCGGCCGGCGCTCCGGGCGGGGGACTCTACGGCGGCGGAACCGGCGCGGAGCTCAACCACGATGTGACGCCAGCGGGTGTGAGCCCGAGCGCGAACTACCTGATGAACGCCGGGAACACCTTCACCTTCGCGCGGCTCGCCGGTCTGAACGGCAACCCGCTCCCGTCCTTCCGGCCGCTCGACTACGCCTACCTGCGCGATCGCGTGGTGGTGGACTCCGCCGTGACCGTGCTCGCCTACCCGCCGGTGGTGAGCTCGATCACGCCGACCACGATCGTCGGAGGCAGCTACGCGCAGCTCCTCGTGAACGGGACCGGATTCCTTCCGACCCCGGTGATCCGCTGCATCAACCCGAGCTACACGTACAACGTGACGGGCGAGGCGCTGCTCTCGTCGAGCCAGGTGAAGGGCTGGGTCAACTACAGCCAGATCCTGCCCGGCGTCTACGACGTCGAGCTGCGCAACCCGGACGGCCAGGTCAGCGTGCTGCCGGCGGCGCTCACGATCACGCCTCCGTAGGTCGACTCGGCTCGCCTCTGGCTCGCTGCGCGCTTCGCTTGCGCGCGCTCATAGATCCCAGAAGAAGTCCTTGTTCGTGAGCTCGGGCCCCTCGTCGGCCACGGCCGCGGGACGCAGCGTCTCGGGAACGTCGGGGCCGCCGCGCAGCAGCCGCTCCACGTGCTCCTCGAGATCGCGCGTCTCGTTCTCCCAGTACTCGGCGCTGCCGAAGTGCGGGAAGGCCGACGGGAATGCCGGATCGCGCCAGCGTTTCGCGATCCACGCGGCGTAGAACACGAAGCGGAAGGCGCGCAGCGGCTCGACGAGACGCAGCCAGCTCGCGTCGAAGTCGCGGAACTGCCGATAGCCCTCGATCAGCACCTCGCGCTGGCGCTCGCCCTCGGCATCCCGGCCCGGGACCAGCATCCAGACGTCGTGGACCGCCGGGCCCGTGAGGAAATCGTCGAAGTCGAGGAAGAACCAGCCCTCGCCCCCGTGGAGCAGGTTGCCGCGGTGGCAATCGCCATGGATGCGGTGCACCGGGACGCCCGCGCTCCAGGCGTCGTAGAGCGCGGCCACCCGCTCGACCACCGCGCGGTAGCGGCGCCGGACCTCGTGCGGGAGGAAGCCGCTCGTCTCGAGAAAGCGCAGCGGCGCGAAGGCGCTCGTCGCAGAATCCAGGCGCGGGCGGTGCGGCGCCGCCGCGGTTGCGCCCACGTTGTGAATGCGCGCGAGCAGGCGGCCCAGGATCGCGAGCTCCTCGTCGCCGAGCTCCTCCGGCGAACGCCCGCCCGTGCGACGCCACACGGCGTAGTGAATCCCCTCGATCTCGTGCAGCGTCGAGCCATCCGCGAACGGCAGCGGCGCACACACGGGAATCTCCACCGCCCTCAGGTCGGAGAGGAAGCGGTGCTCTTCGAGGATCGCCTCGCGGCTCCAGCGCTCCGGGCGATAGAACTTGACCACGATGTGCTGTCCGCCCTCGAGCCGGATGTCGTAGACGCGGTTCTCGAGGCAGGTGAGCGGCGAGCAGTGCCCCGTCGGCTCGAAGCCGCCACGCTCGACGGCGTGCAGCACCCGATCGGGGGTCAGATCGTCGAAAAATTCAGACATCGCCGGGCGAGTCTACCCCTTGCGCTCGGATTGCTGCGCTGTCGCCGTTTCAGTAGCCTTGTCAACCACTTGCGAGCGAGGCTCGATGTGACGGCAGCGCGGGCTCCCGAGCGTGAACGGCCCTGGGTGTTCCGGACCTATTCGGGGCACTCCTCCGCCAGGGCCAGCAACGAGCTCTACCGCACGAATCTCGCCAAGGGACAGACGGGACTTTCCGTCGCCTTCGATCTCCCGACCCAGACCGGCTACGACGCCGATCACCCGCTCGCGCGCGGCGAAGTCGGCAAGGTGGGCGTCCCGATCGGCCACGTCGACGACATGACGGCGCTGTTCGACGCGCTGCCGCTCGACCGCATGAACACGTCGATGACGATCAACGCCACCGCTGCGTGGCTGCTGGCGCTCTACGTCGCCGTCGCCGAGCGCCAGGGAGTGGCGGCGAAGCTCCTGCAAGGCACGACGCAGAACGACATCATCAAGGAATACCTCTCACGCGGCACCTACATCTTCCCGCCGCAGCCCTCGCTGCGGCTGATCAGCGACATGGTGGCCTACAGCGTCGACGCGATTCCGAAATGGAACCCGATCAACGTCTGCTCCTACCATCTCCAGGAAGCCGGCGCGACGCCCGTCCAGGAGATCGCCTACGCGCTCGCGACGGCCGTCGCCGTGCTCGACGCGGTCAAAGCACGACCTGACGTCCCAGCCGCAGCGATTCCGCGCATCGTCGGCCGCATCTCCTTCTTCCTGAACGCCGGCATCCGCTTCGTCGAAGAGGTGTGCAAGGTGCGCGCGATGGCGGCGCTGTGGGACTCGCTCGCGCGCGAGCGCTACGGCGTCGCCGACGAAACGCTGCGCCGCTTCCGCTACGGCGTGCAGGTCAACAGCCTGGGCCTCACCGAGGCGCAGCCCGAGAACAACGTGATCCGCATCGTGCTCGAGGCGCTTGGCGTGACGCTGTCGAAGAACGCGCGCTGCCGCGCGCTGCAGCTGCCGGCGTGGAACGAGGCGCTGGGCCTGCCGCGGCCCTGGGATCAACAGTGGTCGCTGCGCATCCAGCAGATCCTCGCCTACGAGACGGATCTGCTCGAATACGAGGATCTGTTCGACGGCTCGCGCGTCGTCGAGGCCCGCACGGCGGAGCTGGTGAGCGCGGCGCGCGAAGAGCTCGCGCGCGTGCTCGAGCTCGGCGGCGTGGTGGCCGCCGTCGAGAGCGCCTACATGAAGCAGCGCCTGGTCGAGTCGCATACGGCGCGCACCCAGGCGATCGAGAACGGCGAGCAGGTCGTGGTCGGCGTCAACCGCTACACCGAGGCCGAGCCCTCCCCCCTGCTCGCCGGCGGGCAGACCTTCCTCGAGGTGAACGCCTCGGCCGAGCGCGAGCAGATCGAGCGCCTGCAAGCCTTCCGCACGCGCCGCAGCCAGCCCGGCGTGACGGCCGCGCTCCAGAACCTGAAGGACGTGCTCGCGAATGGCGGCAACGTGATGCCGCCCAGCATTCGCGCGGCGCAGGCGGGCGTCACCACCGGCGAATGGGCCGACGCGCTGCGCGCGCTGTTCGGCGAGTACCGCGCGCCGACCGGCGTGGCGCCGCGCCGCACGGCCTCGGCGGCCCCGCGCATGCGCGAGGTGCAGGTGCGCGTGGCAGCGGTCTCGGAGCGTCTGGGCCGGCCGCTCAAGATCCTGATCGGCAAGCCCGGCCTCGACGGCCACAGCAACGGCGCCGAGCAGATCGCCGTGAAGGCGCGGGATGCGGGCATGGAGGTCGTCTACGAGGGGATCCGGCTCACGCCCGAGGAGATCGTGCAATCCGCGCGCGACGAGGGCGTGCACGTGATCGGGCTCTCGATCCTCTCGGGGTCGCACGGCACGCTCGTGCTCGACGTGCTCGAGCGCCTGCGCCGCGCGGGCCTCGCGGCCCTGCCGGTGATCGTGGGCGGCATCATCCCCGAGGAAGACGCTGCTCGGCTACGCAAGGCCGGCGTGAAGCGCGTCTACACGCCGAAGGACTTCGATCTGACGCGCATCATGGGCGAGATCGTCGACGTCGTGGCGGAGTCCCCCCCTGGCGTCTGAGCTCGCGCAGCGCGTGCTCGCGCGCGATCGCGACGCCGTCGCCGAAGCGCTGAACCTCGTCGAGGATCGCCGCGCCGAGAAGCGCGCGGCGGCGCTCGCGCTGCTCGATACGCTCGAGCGCGAGGCGCCCTTCCCGGGCGCGCCGCGCATCGGCATCACCGGACCGCCCGGCGCCGGAAAATCGAGCCTGCTCGACGCGCTCGTGCGTCACCTGCGCCCGCGCGGCGAAAAACTGGCGATCGTGGCCGTCGACCCGTCGAGCCCGACCAGCGGCGGAGCGCTGCTCGGCGATCGCATCCGCGTGCGCGCGGCCGCTGCCGACGCCGGCGTCTTCCTGCGCTCGATGGCAGCGCGCGACCGGCTGGGGGGCCTCTCGGAGGCGACCCGCGCGGCCGTCGTGATCCTCGGGGCCGCCTTCGATCGCGTGTTCGTCGAGACGGTGGGCGTGGGCCAATCCGAGGTCGAAGCGGCCGCGCTCGTCGATACCCTGGTGTACGTCGCGAACCCCGGCACGGGCGACTGGCTTCAGTTCATGAAGGCGGGCGTGCTCGAGGCGCCCGACGTCTTCGTCGTCAACAAAGCCGATCTCGGGGCTGCGGCCCGCACGACGGCGGGAGAGCTCGAGGGCGGTGTCGGGCTCGGCGATGTCGGCAGCGGCATCCCCGTCCCCGACTGGAAGCGCCCGGTGATCCTCGTCTCGGCGCGCGAAGGCACGGGGATCGACGCGCTCGTCGCAGCCTTCGATGCGCACCGCAGGGCGCTTTCCGCGGGTGGAGCGCTCGCCGCGCGGCGTCGGCACAGCTGCGAGAGCTGGGTCTTCGATGGCCTCGAGCGCCGCTATGGGAGCTTCGGTCTGGAGCGCTGCGGCGGACGCGAGGCCTTGCGCGCGCGGCTCGCCAAGCGCGGCGCGGCGTCGTCCTTCGCGCTGCTCGCCTCGCTCGGGCGCGAGATCGAGGACGCCCTCCGCAAGCCCGAGTAGCCCGCGCTCGATGGCCGCGCCTACCCGAGACACGCTCCTCGACGCAGTGCGCGAGGCCTGCTCGCCGGCGACGTGGTCGCGCGGGGTCGAGCTGGCGCGCGCCGAGGCGGTGATCGCCGAGCCCGTGAGCGCCGAGTCCGGGAACGCCCAGAGGCGCCGCGAAGGCTCGCTCACGTTGCGCGTCGCGACGCGCGCGGGCCTGATTTCGCACGTCGTGACGCTGCGCCCCGACACGACCGAATGGGATTGCGACTGCGCCGGACGCGACGACGCCTGCGAGCACGTAGCGGCCGCCGTGATCGCGCTGCGGCGCGCGCGCGAGCAGGGACGCGATCTACGCGTGAACGACGCCGGCCGCATCGGTTACCGGCTCACGCGCGCGGGCAGCGGCCTCGCGCTCGAGCGCGTGGTGGTGACGGCGGCGGGCGAAACGCCCCTGCTCACGAGTCTCGTCTCGATCGCGTCCGGCCGCGTCGAAGGCCCGAGCTTCGTGGCGACGCCCGCCGATCTCGAGGTCGAGCGCGTGCTCGGCACGAAGCTGCGCGGGACGCTCTCCCGCGGCGTGCTGCACCTGCTGCTGGCTCCGCTCTCGGAGTGCGCCGATATAAGACTTGACGGTGCTCCGGTGACGGCCTCGACCGAGCGCGTCGGGCTCGTCGTCCGCGTCGAGGACGATGGGGGTGGCTTCCGCGTGCTCGCGCGCCCCGACCCGCGCATCAAGGCGACGCTCGCCGATGGCGTCGTCTTGCGCGGCGATACGCTCTGCCCCGCCGCTCCGGCCGGCCTCTCGGGCCGCGAGCTCGAGGATCTCACGCGGGGTCAACATTTCGAGGCGGGCGAGGTCGCGCGCCTGGTGACGGAGCTGCTGCCCTCGCTGAAGAACCGGCTGCCGATCGAGATCGCCACCCAGAGGCTGCCGCGCACCATCGAGCTGCCGCCGCGCGTCCGGCTCGAGGTGCGCCGCGACGGCGAGGCGCTCGACGTTCTACCGACTCTCGTGTATGGAGACCCGGCCGTCGCGCGCGTCGATGGCGGCCGCCTGGTTTCGCTCGGCGGTCCCGTGCCGCTGCGCGACGAGGTCGAGGAGCGCCGCGTGGTGGCGCAGCTCGCGCAGGATCTCGAGCTGCTGCCGGGGCATCGGGTGCGCGTGAGCGGGGCCGACGCCATCAAGCTGGCCGCGAGACTCGGGCGCTTCCGAGGCGAGATCCGCGGCGATGCGCACCTCGCCTTCGTGCCGGCGCCGCCGCTCACGGCGTCGCTGCGCGTTGGCCCCGAGGATTTCGAGCTCGCCTTCGCTTCGGAGCCGGGCGCCGGCGGGCGCGCGCGCAAGGCGGACCCCGCCCGCGTGCTGCGCGCCTGGCGCGCGGGCGAGGGCTACGTCTCGCTCGAGGGCGGCGGCCTCGCGCCGCTGCCCGCGGATTGGCTCGCGCGCTACGGCGAGCAGGTCGCGAACCTGCTCGCCGCGCGCAGCGAGCGCGGCACGCTCCCGCGCTGCGCGCTGCCCGACCTGGCGCGCCTGTGCGACGCGCTCGAGGCTCCGCGCCCGCCCGCCTTCGAGGCGCTGCGCGCGCTCGTCGACGGCTTCGAGGGGCTGCCCCACGCCACGCTGCCCGGCGATCTGCGCGCGACGCTGCGCCCATATCAGACGCTCGGGGTCGACTGGCTCTGCTTCCTGCGCGAGGCCGGGCTCGGCGGCGTGCTCGCCGACGACATGGGCCTCGGCAAGACCCTGCAGGCGCTGTGCGCCGTGCGCGGCCGCACGCTGGTGGTGGCGCCGACGAGCGTGCTCTTCAACTGGGCCGAGGAGATCGAGCGCTTCCGGCCGGGGCTGCGCGCCTCGCTCTATCACGGCCCGGGCCGCGCCCTCGACCCGTCTGTCGACGTGACGCTCACGAGCTACGCACTCCTGCGTCTGGATGCCGACGTGCTCGCGAAGCCAAAGTGGGACACCGCGATCCTCGACGAAGCCCAGACCATCAAGAACCCGGACAGCCAGGTCGCGCGCGCCGCGCACCGGCTCGACGCCGTGTTTCGCGTGACGCTCTCCGGCACGCCGGTCGAGAATCGCCTCGAGGAGCTCTGGAGCCAGCTCCACTTCACGAATCCCGGCCTGCTCGGATCGCGCGAAGACTTCGCCGAGCGCACGGCGCGCCCGATCGAAGCCGGCGATCTGGAAGCCGCCGCGCGCCTGCGCGAGCGGATCCGGCCGTTCGTCTTGCGCCGCTTGAAGCGCGAGGTCGCGCCCGAGCTGCCGCCGCGCACGGAGGTCGTGCTCCACGCCGTGCTCTCCGACGAAGAGCGCGCGCTCTACGACGCCGTGCGCGCCGCGACCCGCGAGGACGTGGTGGCGCGTCTGGGTAGCGGCGGCAGCGTGATCGCCGCGCTCGAGGCGCTGCTGCGCCT
Organism: uncultured delta proteobacterium; assembly: GCA_963785985.1. Lineage (GTDB taxonomy): Bacteria > Myxococcota_A > UBA9160 > UBA9160 > SMWR01 > DATBRV01. The sequence goes on from CAWAXD010000014.1 coordinate 304,712, forward strand.
GCGCCAGGCAGCCTGCCACCCCAGCCTCGTCCCGGGCGGACCGGCCGCGGCGAGCTCCGCGAAGCTCGATCTGCTGCTCGAGTTCCTCGAAGAAGCCGTCGCCGACGGCCACAAGGCGCTCGTCTTCTCGCAGTGGACCTCGCTGCTCGACCGCGTCGAGCCCGTGCTGAAGCAGAGCCGCGATCGCCTTCACGAGACTCGACGGCTCGACGCGCGACCGCGGCGCGGTCGTCGAGCGCTTCCAGTCCGCGTCCGGGCCTCCGGTGCTGCTCATCTCGCTCGGCGCCGGCGGTCTCGGCCTCAACCTCACGGCGGCCGACCACGTCTTCATCCTCGACCCCTGGTGGAACCCCGCCGTCGAAGACCAGGCCGCCGACCGTGCGCACCGCATCGGCCAGGACCGCCCGGTGATGGTCTACCGCCTGGTCGCCCAGAACACGATCGAGGAGCGCGTGCTCGCGCTCCAGCAGCGCAAGCGCGAGCTCGCGGCGGCGGCGCTCGCGGGCGCGGGCGGCGCCACGGGCATCACGCGCGAGGATCTGCTGGCGCTGCTGGCCTGAAGTCGAGCTCTGCTCGGCTTCGCCTCGCTGCGCGCCCTGCTATCGCAGCGCTTGCGCCCGCAGCGGCGATTTCTCGGGCATACTCCAGCTCGCCCGTGCGAGTCCGCAGGCCGTCGCACTCGAGGTCGAAGCCGTGAAGGTGCTCCGCAGCGTGCTGCTCGCCCTGCTCTTCTCGCTGATCGTGGGCTTCCTGATCGGGCTGGTGCTGCGCTCGCGGCTCGAGCGGCGCGTCGAGTACATCGGCTCAGTCGCCCCGGCCGGCCCACTCCACGTCGGCGACACCGGCGCGCCGGTTCTCGACGCGCGCCATCACGAACAGCAGATCGGATAACCGATTGAGCAGCCGCAGCGCGGCGCCGCTGAGCGGCTCCTCGTGATGCAGCGCCACGGCGCAACGCTCCGCCCGCCGGCACACGGTGCGCGCGACGTGAAAGCTCGCCGCCGCGGGCGTCCCGCCGGGCAGGATGAAGCGCTTGAGCGGCGATAGCTCCCGTTCGAACGCGTCGATCGCCGCCTCGAGCGCCGCGACGTCCGCATCGCGCGGCTCCGGCACCCGCCCCTTCTCTCGCCGCGCCGCATCGGGTGACGCGAGATAGGCTCCCAGATCGAACATCCAGCCCTGGAGCTTCGCGAGCAGCGGCTTGAAATCCGCCTGCGCGCTCTGCGCTGCGCACATGCCGAGCGTCGCGTTCAGCTCGTCGACTGCGCCGTACGCCTCGACCCGCAGATCATCCTTCGCGACCCGCGGCCCGCCGAGCAGATCGGTCTCGCCGGAATCGCCGCGGCGGGTGTAGATCTTCATCGGCGCGAGTATAACCGGCGCGGCGGCGCCGGTTGCTCGCGGGCGAGCGCCGCCGGCAGCCGCGAGCCGCCCGCCCTTCGCGGGCCGCCTCGCGTGGACGGCGGCGTGGTAGCGTCCCGCACGGGCGCAGCCGAGCGCGTCATCCGCTCACCGAGACGCGGCGAGCCGTGACGCCAAGGAGACCGCAGTGTTCCCTACACCGAAGCCGCTCGCCGCAACCCTTCTCATGGCCGTGTCGCTCGTCGGCGGGGCCGCGTGCGCGTCGGCCGGCACGAGCCTCGACGGAACGCAGTGGCGGCTCACCGGCTGGTCGCTGAGCTCGCAGCGCCCGAGCGAGTTCGCGATCAGCGCGAAGTTCGCCGACGGCAAGATCTCGGGTCGGGGCGGCGTCAACAGCTACGGCGGCTCCTACACGGTTGGCCCCGGCGACGCCTTCGCGACCGGGCCGCTCGCGAGCACGCGCATGGCGGGCCCGGAGCCTGCGATGCGCGCCGAGAGCGGCTTCATGCAGCTGCTGGGGCAGGCGAAATCGTACAAGCGGAGCGATGTCAGGCTGACCCTCTACGACGCGGGCGGGAACGAGCTGCTGAGCTTCGAAGCCGCGAGCCCGTAGCGGCGACCGTGAAGACACCCGCCCGTTCGCGATCGGTCCAGTGGCTCGGCGCGCTCGCCGCGACCGCGCTCGGCGCGCTCGGCGCCTGCGGTCCTGGCTCGCAGACCTCGCACAGCTCGCCGTCGCCCGCGCGCTGCACGGCCGTCGCCGATCAGTGCGAGCTTCCGAACGGTCCGCTCGGTGTCTGCGAGCGCTCGGCCTGCGCACCCGGCGAGGCGCCGCCGTGCTTCCAGTGCACGCCGCAGCACTAGCCGGCGCGGCCCCTACGGCTTGGTCTTGAGCCGCCCGGCGTTGTCTTCGATGAAGCGGCGGATCTCGTCCGCCATGTCGAGCAGCTTCAGCCACTGCTCCTTGTAGAGCGTCACCGGGAAGCGACCGAGTCCGTACACGGAAACGCCTCCCTTCTCGCTCACCTTCAGCGAGGTCGCGGTCTTCGGGCGGGCCTTCAAGGCCTCGTTCTCGCGCTTCAGGCGCTCCAGCTCGGCGCGCAGCTCGGCATCGGTGCTCATCTCGGCCATCTCCTTCGCGGGACGCGGGGTGCGATCAGCGCTCGGCCAGCTTCTCGTCCACCAGCCGCTCGAGCTCGGGGTCGAACGGAGCGCTCGGGGCGAGCGCAACCTGACCTGGCGACTTGCGGGTCTGGCGGCGCAGGAACCAGAGCAGCAGGCCGCCGCCGGCCACGAATGCGGCGGCGGGCGCCGCGTACGCGGCAATCCCGAAGCCTTCGGCGCGCGGCGCGGCCAGGATCGACTCGCCGTAGCGCGCCACCACCTCGGCCTCGACCTCGGCGCGCGGGCGGCCGGCGGCTTCCTGGACGATCAACCACATGCGCAGGGTCTGGGCCTGCGGGCTCGGGCAATCGGAGAGCAGGCGGCCGGGGCAATAGGGGCTCATCAGCTCGTTCATGAGATCGTAGGCCCAGCCCTGTTTCGCCTGCGCGTGGCCAGCGTCGCCCGCCAGCGCCGCGAGCACGAGGCCGAGCGCGAGCAGCAGACCCGCGAGCGTGCGCTTCACCATGCATCAGCCTCCGCTTCCGGCAGCTCGAAGGCCAGTACGCGCTCGGCGAGAGCCGTGAGAGCACGCCCGGCCACGGACCCCGCGCCTTCGCCCTCGAAGAAGACGCGGCCTGCATCGGCGGCCTGCGCGAGCTTGGCATCGAACGGGATGCGCGCCACCACGTCGACCGCGAGGCTGCGCGCGAGACGTTCGACCGAGGCCTCGCGGTAGAGCGGGCCTTCGGCGCCGCAGGTCGCGCACACGACACTAGCGAAGTTCTCGACGAGCCCGATCAGCGGTACGCGCGCCGCGTAGGCGCGCCGCAGCGAGCGCTCGACGGCGAGCAGCGCGACCTCGCTCGGAATCGTGACGGCGAGCGCCGCCACGCGTCCGGGAAGCCACTGTGCGAACGCGGGCAGGCGATCGGCGCCCGGCGCCAGATCGACGACGAGCGCGTCGAGGCTGCCCCAATCCGTGCAAGCGAGCAGGTCCGCCAGCGCCGCGTGCTCCATCGCGCTGCGCAGCGCGGCCGCCTCGCCCTGCTCTCCCTCCCAGTCGAGCGGCTGATTGCCCTGGAGGAAGAAATCCATGCTCTGGACGCGCAGGCCGCTCGGGCCGGCGATCGGACGCAGCGCGTCGTCGGCCGCGAGCCGCAGGGGCGCTCCGCGCAGGCCGAGCATCTTGGCGACGGAGGGTCCGTGCAGATCCGCGTCGAGGAGGCCGATCTGCAGGCCGCGGCGCGCGAGCGCCAGCGCCAGGTTCACGGCGACCGCGCTCTTGCCGACGCCGCCCTTGCCGCTCATCACGGCGATCACGCGCTCGACCGGCGCCAGGCGCCGCTCGACGCGCGCACGCGCCGCCGAGAGATCTTCGAGCGCGGGAGGATCCCCGGCGATCGCGCCGGGAAGAGCGGGCGGCACTACACGTCCCAGTCGTGGGGATCGGAATCCGAGCCGGGACCGGGACGCTGGCGCACCACCAGACGCGGCTGCTCGAGGGTAACCCTCGAATCCTCGGGCACGGACTCGACGAGCCAGACGTTGCCGCCGATCACGCTGCCGCGGCCGATCACGGTCTCACCGCCGAGGATCGTGGCGCCCGCATAGATCACGACGTCGTCTTCGATCGTGGGGTGCCGCTTCACGCCGCGCAGCATTTCGCCGTGGCGCGGCGAGCGGGCGCCGAGCGTCACGCCCTGGTAGATGCGCACGTTGTCGCCGATCGCGGTGGTCTCGCCGATCACGACGCCGGTGCCGTGGTCGATGAAGAAGCGCCGGCCGATCTTCGCGCCCGGGTGGATGTCGATCCCGGTCCGATCGTGCGCGTGCTCCGTCATCATGCGCGGCAGGATCGGCACGCCGAGGATCTGCAGCTCGTGCGCGATGCGGTAGACGGCGATCGCATGGAGCGCGGGATACGTCACCACGATGAGCGCGTAGCTCTTGGCCGCGGGATCGCCCTCGTAGGCCGCCTCGACGTCCGCGGCGAGCAGCGTGCGCACGGCGGGCAGGCGCCGGATGAGGCTCTCGACCAGCGCGCGCGGCTTCGCGCCGTCGGGGAGCGCGAGCTTGCTCACCAGCTTCTCGAGACGCTCGGCCAGGTACGGCAGCTCCGAGCGCAGCACCGAGCGATCGCGTTCGAGCAGCACGAGCGCGCGCGTGCGCTCGACCCACTCGACCACCTCGCCGCGGTCGGGAATGCCCTCGGCCGCGGCCTTCGTGAGCGCGTCGTCACCGGGCGTCGAGAGCGCTGCGATGGTCGCCTTGATCACGTCGTTGTGGTCGCTCGGGGTCACGGCGGGTCTCCTCGGGCGCCGGAACAGTCTAGCAAGCGCGGCGCGCAGCGAGCCGAAGGCGAGCGGAGTCCACGAGGGACGTGCGCCCCGCTCCGTTGCCGCCCCTGGGGGCAGGTGTTAGCGTGCCCGAGGGGCGCTGGTCCTCCGCGGCGATCCCATCCTTCGCATGCAGAAAGCTAACGAGATAGCAGCCGGGGGTGTGCTCTTCCGGCGCGGGCCGCGCGGGCTCGAGATCGTGGTCGGCGAGCAGCGCGATCGCCTCACCGGCGCGCGCACGCTGCGCCTGCCCAAGGGCAAGACGAAGCGCCGCGAGACGCTCGAGCAGGCCGCGCTGCGCGAAGTGCTCGAAGAAACCGGACTCGCGGGGCGGATCGTGGCTCCGCTCGGTCACGTGGAGTACACGTACGGCGACGCGCACTCGGCCGTGGCGAAGACCGTGCATTTCTTTCTGATGGAATGGGAGTCGGGGGCAGCGGGAGCTCCGGACGGCGAGCTCGAGCGGATTGCCTGGCTGCCGATCGAAGCCGCGCGCCGGAATCTCACGTTCGCGACGGAACGTGCGATGCTCGAGCGAGCGATCGAGCAGCTGGCGCCGGCCGGGGGCCGCTAGCGCTCGCGCGCGGAGATGCGCGAGAGCCTGGCCGTCGCTGCGATGGGAAAGGGAGTGCGTGCCCGAGATCTACAGCCACTCGCGTCTGTCGAGCTTCGAAAGCTGTCCGCGGAAGTTTCACTATCGATACGTCCAGAAGCTCCCCGTCGAGACGGAATCGATCGAGGCCTTTGCGGGCAAGCGCGTGCACGAGGTCCTCGAGCGCCTCTACAAGGCGGCGCAGCAGAGCCGCTTCCCCTCGCTCGAGCGCGTGCTGCGCCTGTTCCGCGAGCTGTGGGCGGAGCACTTCAAGCCGGAGACGGTGCGCATCGCGCGCGCGGAGAACGCACCCGAGGTCTACCGCGAGAACGGCGAGCGCTGCCTCACCAACTACTACCGCCGGCACTACCCGTTCGATCGGGACGAGACGCTCGGGCTCGAGCAGCGGGTCACCTTCTCGCTCGATGCGAGCGGCGCCTATCGCGTGCAGGGTGTGATCGACCGCGTCGTGCGCGCGCGCGACGAGCAGCGCACGCTCGAGATCCACGATTTCAAGACCGGGAAGTGGGTGCCGAGTCAGAAGGAGCTCGATCGCGATCGCCAGCTCGCGCTCTACCAGATCGGGATCGCCGAAAAGTACGGTGCGGACCAGCCGATCCGCCTCGTGTGGCACTACCTGTTGCGCGATCAGGTGCGCACCTCGACGCGCACGCCCGAGGCGCTCGCCGAGCTGCGCGCAGCAGACGATCGAGCTGATCGACAAGATCCGCGTCGAGCAGAAGTTCGAGCCGAAGCCCGAGCGCCCTGTGCGGCTGGTGCGAGTTCGCGGAGATCTGCCCCGCGAGCGGCCGCCAGCGAGCCAGCCGCCCGCCGTCGCCGCCGCGCCTCCGCCCGCTGGCCAGATTCCGCTGCTCTAGCTGCCGCGCCGTTCCCTTCGCTAGCGTGGCGCGCATGGGCCTGCGCATCGAACGGATCCCGACGCTCGGCGACAACTACACCTATCTGCTCGTGTGCGAGGCGACCGGCGAGGCGGCGGTCGTAGACGCGCCGGAGGCGGACCCGGTGCTGCGGCGCGTCGAGGCGCTCGGCGCGCGCGTCAGCAAGATCCTCTCGACCCACCATCACGGCGACCATTCGGCGGCGAACCCCGAGCTCGCCAAGCGCTACGACGCGCCGGTGTTCGGCCACGCGTCGGACTCGGGGCGTCTGCCCGGGCAGACCGAGGGCCTCGAAGAAGGCGACACGGTCGCCGTCGGGCGCGAGACCGCGCGCGTGCTCTTCATCCCGGCGCACACGCGCGGCCACATCGCCTACGTCTTCGACGCCGCGGGCGCCGTCTTCTGCGGCGATACCTTGTTTGCGGCCGGCTGCGGGCGCCTCTTCGAGGGCACGCCCGAGATGATGTTCACGGCGCTGCACACCAAGCTCGGAGCGCTGCCGGATTCGGTGCGCGTCTACTGCGGCCACGAATACACCGAGAGCAATCTGCGTTTCGCGGCGCACGTCGATCCCGACAACTCCGCGGTGCGCGCGAAGCAGGCGCGCGTGCGCGCGATCCGGGCGCGCAAGGCGCCGGATTGGCACGCAGCGATCCCCGACGAGATGACGATTCCGTCGACGATCGGGGAGGAACGTCTCACGAATCCGTTCCTGCGCGCACGCGACGCCGCCGAGCTCGGTCGCCTGCGCGCGCTGAAGGACAAGTTCTAGGACGCCACGCGTGTCGCCTGCAGCGAGAAACGAGCCTCCCGCCGGCGCCACGGCCTCGACCGTGCGCCACCGCGTTCCGTTCTACGAGACCGACGCGATGGGCGTCGTCCACCATTCGAACTACGTGCGCTACTTCGAGCTGGCCCGCGTCGTGTGGCTCGACGAGCACGACGTGCCCTACCGCAAGATCGTCGAGCAGGGCCTGCATTACGCGACGACGCGCGTCGAAGTCAGCTACCACCGGCCGACCCGCTTCGACGACGAGATCGAGATCACGACATGGCTCGACTGGGCGCGCGGCGCGTCGCTGGGCATGGCCTACGTGCTCAAGTGTGGTGGACTCGTCGTCGTGACGGGAGTGACGGAGCACGCCGCCGTCGATCTCGAGGGCCGCCTGCGCCGCCTGCCGCGCGAGCGTGTCGAGCGTCTGCGCGCGCTGCTCGCGCCGGATTGACGGGTCCGGGCGCGCGGGCGGGTGCGCTCAGCGCGGGCCGGGGCCCAGCAGGCCGCGCACGATCCGGCGCAGCCGGCTCGTCACGAAGGTCTCCGTCCACTGCGTCACGCGCATGACCGCATCGAGCGCGTCGCCCTTGCCGGACCAGTGCGAGCGCACCACGTCCGGGTGCACGTGATTGAGCACGCGCGAGAGCGTCGCCGCCACCACGACGAGATCGTCGAGCAGCCCGATCGGGCCGAGCAGGATCTCCGGAATCAGATCGATCGGCGAGAGCACGTAGCCGAGCCCCAGCAGCGCCACGCCCTTGTCGCCGAGCGAGACGCGCGGATCGCGCAGCAGGCGCATCAGCAGCACCGTGAGATCGGGAAGCAGCAGCGCGAGATCGCGCACGCCCGAGACGGCGCCCGGCTCGATGCTCGCGACCTGCGCACGGAAGCGATCGTAGAGGCGGCGTTCGCGCGGGTTGAGCTCGATCGTGATCGTGTCTGCGGCCAGCTTCGCGGCCTCCGATGCCGAAGCGTAGCGCGGCGTCTCAGTCGCGCGGAAGCTCGAGCGCCCCGACCAGGGCCCGGCCGCTGACCTCGCCCAGCTCGAGCCCGAGCAGCTTCGCAGCGGTCGGCGCGACGTCGGCCTGCCGCATGCGCGGAATCCGCACCCGCGAGCGCAAGCCGCGCCCCCACGCGACGAAGCCCGCATCCATCTCGCCGCGGGTCGGCAGATAGCCTCCGGCGCCGCGCAGCTCGGCCGGAGCCAGCACCGGAAACTGCGTGGTGTCGTCGAAGTCGAAGCCCGGCTCGCCCTCGAGGCCGAACCAGGCGTCGGGGTCGGCGCCGTCGCGGAGCAGCTCGTCGGCGGCCACGACCCGGAAGCCGCCGACCTTCGCCGCTTCCCGCACGAGCGCGGTGCGCGCGAGCACCGCGTCCTGCTCCTTCTGCGCGTAGACGAAGGCGCTGCCGCCGTTGCTGCGCGCGATGGCGGACCAGCGCGTGACGCTCGTGCCGAGCCCCGGAACGGGCGTGAGCAGACCGGCCTTGGCGAGCACGGCGTTCGGGGCGAGCACGCTGTGGATCGGCGCGAAGCCGTGATCCCCCACCACGAGCAACGCCGCCGTGTCGCGCGCCGGCCCGCGGCGCAGGCAGCTGAACAGGCGCGCGAGCTCGGCGTCCGCGCGCGTGAACGCGGCATCGGCCTCGGGCGAGCCCGGTCCGAACTCGAGCAGCGGCCGCTGCGTCTGCGAGAGGCGCAGCAGGATCAAACGCGGGGGCTGGGGCGATTCGAGCAGGGAACAAGCGACGCCGACCAGCACGGCGTCGCGCTCCGGGCCCGGGCTGTTCACCTGGGGCGCCTCGCCTCCGGCGGCGCGCGCGAGCGTCAAGAGTGCGGGCGTCGCGGCGTCGGCGAGCACGCTCAGCCAGGTTTCTCCGCCGCGCGTCGGCTCGAGATCGGGCAGGCGCATCGCGACTTCGGCGCCGACGGTCGTCGGCCACGCCAGCGACGCCACCGCGAGCCCGGCCTCGGTTGCGCGCTGCCAGAGCGTCGGCTTGCGCAAGCTCGTCACGTGCGTGAAGAGCGCCGTCCGCACGCCCTGCGGGCCGAGCAGGCGATCGGACGTGATCCCGTGCGCGGCCGGCAGCTCGCCCGTGACGAGCGTCGCGTGTGCGGGATATGCCGCAGCCGGGGTCACGCCCTCGACGGCGTCGGCCGCGACGCCGGCCCGCGCGAGCATGGCGAGTGTCGGCATCGACGGAGCGCCCGCGCCGCGGTCGCGGTAGCGCTCGGGCCCGAGCCCGGAGAGCGAGACGAGCACGAGGTGGGCGGGCCGCGCCGCGGGCCCCGCGAGCTCGGGAATCTCGATGCGCGCGCCGGGCGCACCTCCCCCCGTCGGTCCCAGGCACGCGAGCGCCGCGAACGCCAGCAGGGCCGCGAGCGTGACGAGGAGCCGCCTCATAGCACCACGTGCCGGAAGGCGGGCTCGACTTCGATGCCGCTCTCCCTCACGGCGCGCTCGGCGCCGCGAGCGCGCCGCAGGCGCGTGAGCTCGCGCTTCGCATCGCGGTAGCCCGCGTCGATCAAGCGGCGGCTGCGCCCCCGCGACGTCGAGAGCAGCGTGACGAGGTTGAAGCCCGAGAGCTCCTCGGTCGGATGGATCACGGTCACGGGTACCCCCCGATAGGTGCCGTCCGGATCGATGCGTGTGGTCACGTAGCCTACGTTGCCGAGCGTACGCCACATCACGTCCGTCAGACGGAACAGGAAATCCGGCAACCCGCGAAAGCTGCGCCGAAACGGCAGCGCGGTCGCGACCACCGCGAGCACGTAGATCTCCGTCGCACCCATCTCGACCGCCTGCAAGAGCGGCACGTTCCAGGCGAAGCCGCCATCCACGTAGACTTCGCCCCGGAACGTCACCGGCGGAAACAGGATCGGGATCGCATAGCCGGCGCGCGAAAGCTTGCGCAGCTCCTCGGCGGACCGGGCTTGACGGTTCGAGAAGAACTGCCCCTCGCCGCGCGAGAGGTTCAGCAGGATGAACGAGAGCTCGAGCGGCGATGCCAGCAGCTTCTCGAAATCGATGGAGCGCTCGATCGAGCGGGCGAAGGGATCCATCGAGAACAGCGAGAGGCCCGTCAGCAGGTTGTGGCGCAGGCTCGGCCGCAGCACGCGGGCGATGGACGGAAAATCCAGCCAGGCGCGCTCCAGGCTCTCGACGCCGCCGCTCGCGTAGACGCAGGCGTTGATCACGCCGATCGAGGAGCCGACGATGGCGTCCGGTGTGATGCCCTCCTCCTCGAGGCGCTTGATCGCGCCCACCTGGTGCGCGCCGAGCGAAGCGCCCCCGCCGAGGATGAACACGCGCTTGCGTCGAACTGCAGGGCTCATCGGAACACGCCGCGCCGCTCGCGCCGCCCCTGCTCGAGCAGCAGGGTGATCTCCGCCTTCACGCGGTCGACCTTTGCTTCGATCACGCTGTCCTCGTCCGTGGGATCGCCCTCGAAAGTCAGCGGCTCGCCGAAGTGGATGCGGTACTTGACCGGCAGCGGCAACAGGCCCAACGGGCCGAGCCACGGGAAGGTGGCCGTGATCGGAAACGCCGGCATGCCGAGCAGCTTGGCGATGCCGGCCAGGTTCGCGAATCCGGGCTGCTGCTCCTCGGAGCCGACGATGCCGACCGGAACGATCGGCGTGCGGGTCTCGAGCGCGAGCCGCATGAAGCCCATGCCGAAGCGCTGGAGCCGATAGCGCTGCGAATAGAGCTTGTTCATGCCGCGCACGCCTTCCGGGAAGACCGTGACGCACTCGCCGTTCTCGAGCATGTGGGCGCAGTTGCTGGGCGTCCCGACCAGCGCGCCGACGCGCGCCGCCGCGATGCTCACCCAGGGCAGATTCGGGATCCAGTACTCGCCCATCGCGCGCGCGATGCGCGGCGGATCGGCTTCGAGCAGCAGCGCGAGGCCGAGCATCGTGCCGTCGAACGGCAGCTGCCCCGCGTGGTTGGCGACCACGAGCACGCGGCCCTGCGGAACGTTCTCGATGCCGGAGGTCTCGACGCGGAAGTAGTACCGGTAGAGCAGCACGAGCGGCACCAGCGCGCGGCGCCACCACTCGGGGCTCATGCCGTAGGGATCGAAGCCGAACTCGTTGAGCCGCGCCGGCGCCTTGCGCAGGCGCTCCTCGAGCTCGCGTTGCAGGGCCTGCACCGAGAGCGGCAGCAGCGCGCCGGCGAGGTCGCCGAGCGCCGTCCCGATCCCCGATCCCCGCCCAGCCATCAACCGCCCCTACCCCGGTCGCCTAGCGCCGCAGGCTCTGGAAGATCTCTTCGAGGCCGAACAGACAACGGAAGTTCGTGGCCTCGACGAAGCGCTGTCCCGCGAGGGTGACGGGGAACTTGAGATAATCGATCGCGCCGGCGGGCGTCGAGATCAGCCCCATCTTGAACAGGCGGTCGAAGAGCGGGCGCATCAACGGCTCTGGCATCGGCACCGCCGTACCGCCGGTCTCGCGGATCGCCGTGTGCAGCGGGACCTCCCCCGGTCCGGTGACGTTGAAGACGCCCTGCAAGCCGTGCTGGAGCGCGAGCGCGATCGCTTCGGAGAGATCCTCCTCGTGGAGGAACTGCATCATCGGATCGAAGCCCATCACCGTCGGCACCCAGCGCTGGCGCAGGTACTGCCGGATCATCGAGTGCGTGTAGTAGCCGAGCACGTTCACGGGCCGCAGCACGCAGGTGCGGATGTGCGGGTAGCGCCAGAGAAAGGCGGTCGCGAGGGTGTCGAGCTCGACGAGATCGCGGATTTCGGGATAGCTGCGGCTCGCGGAGAGCGGCGCGTCCTCGTCGATGTAGTACGGATTCTCCGGGAAGGCGCCGTAGACGTAGCTGCTCGAGACGAGCACGAACTGCTGGGTGCCGTGATTGACGCAGTGGTCGAGCAGCTGCTTCGTGCCGCGCACGTTGACGTCGTGGCGCAGCCCGGCGTCGCTACGGAAGTGGCGGATGAAGCCCATGTGGACGATCGCCGTCGGGAGCTCGGTGCGGATCACGTCCTCGAACTTCTTCTTGCGAAGATCGACGGTGTGGACGCGGATTCCCCGCGGGTGACCCTCCCAGTCATCCCGGTCGACGCCGCAGACCTCGTAGCTCTCCATCAGGCGCCGGGCGAGCAGCCGGCCCTGGCCCCCGGCAATTCCCGTGATCAGCACCTTTTCCATCGTAACTCCAAGCAGTTAGGTGCCAAGTTTCATGCCCCAAGCTGCCCCGCTCTACACCGTTTGGTTGCTGCCCGTGGTATAAATGGACCCCAGAGGGCAAGTGTGGTCGAGCCGTCCTCTCGAATTGAAGAGTTCAAGATCCCGCTCACCGAGCCGGTCCACGGGCTCGTCTCGGTCCCAGGGGTTCTCGGGGTTCCGCGCTGGTGGCCGACCGGGTCGCGGGTCTGCGTCGTCCTCGCCCATGGGGCGAACAGCGACTATACCGATCCCCTCATCGAATACCTCCAGCGCGAGCTGACCGAGCGCCGCTACCTCACGCTGCGCTTCAACTTCCCCTTTGCCGAGGCAAAGAAGACGCGGCCCGACCCGTTGCCGGTGCTGCGCCGCACCTTTCGAGCGGCGCTCGGAGCCATCGCGCGCGATCCGACGGCGGCCCCCGCCCATCTGGTGCTCTGCGGCATGGGACTCGGTGCCCAGGCCGCCGCAGACGTCGCGGGCGCGCGCGCCCGCGTCGACGCGTTGGTCCTCCTCGGCTTCCCGCTGCACCCGCAAGGCAAGCCGGAGAAGGTCCAGCCCGAGACTCTCTTCCGCATCGTCTCGCCGATGCTTTTTCTTCAGGGTACGCGCGACCGGCGCTGCGATCTCGACGTCCTGCGCCGGACGCTGACGCGCGTCGGCGCCCCGTCGACGCTGCACGCGATCCAGCAGGCCGATCACCATTTCGCGATTCCCAAGAAATCGGATCGCACGCCCGAGAGCGTTCGCGAAGAGATCCTCGGCTCGATCGATGGCTGGATCCAGAAGATCCTATGAGCGGGCGCCCGGTTCTATGAGCGGGCGCCCCGGCGCAGACGGCGCAGCGCCATCCGCACTCGGTGCAGCACGGCCGAGGGCCAGGCCCAGCGCACCGCGCGCACCGCGCGCGCCCGCCGACGCTCCTGCGGCAGCAGCAGCCGCGGCGCATAGCGCGCCTTGTGCTTGAGGATCGCGAGGCGATCGACCTTGCGGCCCCAGTAGAGCGCGAGTCGTCCCCAGACGCGCGCGGGGTCGAGCACGACCGCCGCTTCGAAATCGAGCACGGCCGGCTGACCATCGGCGCCGCACAAGATGTTGCGGCGCTGGCGCAGATCGAGATGCACGACGCCGCGCGCGTGCATCTGCTCGACCTTCGCGAGCAGCGCAGCGAAGAAGGCCTCCCGCGCGTCGCGCTCGAGCCGCCGGTACGCGAGCGGTTCGCCGTCGAGGTAGGAGACGACGATCGCGTCCGGCAGCCGCACGAGCGCGCGGGGAACGCCGGGCACCCCCGCGAGCGCGGCGAGCGCGCGCCACTCGCGAGCCAGACAGCGCCGGGCGTGCGGGCGCAGCAGCAGCGATGCGACGCGCCAGTCCTTCACGACGAGGCGTTCGCCGCGCCACTCGATCAGCCGCAGGTCGGGCCGGTTGCGCGCGCGCGGGCGCAGCCAGCGCAGTGTTGCGGCTTCGAGGGCCGCCGGGTCGAGGAGCAACCGCTCCAGATCGGGCTCGCGCGCGTCCATCCCGATCAGGCTCACGGCCACGACGCGCGAGCATAGCGATCGCGCGAGCTCGGGTAGACTTCCTGCACGCAGGCGAGGAGACGATGACCGCAACCAGCGACCTCTACTTCCAGCAGCTTCCCGTCGGTGAGATGGCGAATCTCGCCTACTTGATAGGCAGCCGCACGACGCGCGAAGCGCTGATCGTCGATCCCGCGTGGAGCGTCGATGCGCTGCTCGATCGGGCGGAAGCAGACGACATGCGCGTGACGGGCGCGCTCGTCACGCACTATCACCAGGACCACGTGGGCGGCGAGATCTTCGGCATGAACATCGAGGGTCTGACGCGCCTGCTCGCGCGAGCGCCCGTCCCCATCTATGCAAACGAGCACGAGGCGATGGGGCTGCAGCGCGTCACCGGGATCTCGGCCTCGGACGTGACCCCGAAGCGAGCCGGCGACGTGATCGAGCTCGGCGCCTTGCGCGTGCGGCTGCTGCACACGCCCGGCCACACCCCCGGCTCCCAGTGCTTCCTGGTCGAGGAATCGGGGCAGCCGGGGCGACTCGTCTCGGGGGATACGCTCTTCCTCGGAAGCTGCGGCCGCGTCGATCTACCCGGAAGCGACGTCGAGGCGATGTACCAGAGCCTGAACGGCACGCTGAAGGCGCTGCCCGACGAAACCCTGCTCTACCCCGGCCACCTCTACTCGCCCGACGCCGTCGACACGCTAGGACACCAGAAGCGCAGCAATCCCTACCTGCGCGTCACGAGCCTCGAGCAGTTCCTGATGTTCATGGGCAGGTAGTCTCGGGATTCCACTCGCTGCGCGCTTCGCTCGCGCGTCGATCAGTTCTTGGTGGCGGGAGCGCTCGTGGGATTGCCGACCACGATCTCGCCCTCGAGGCGGGCCGCAGCGTCGGTGCCGGATCCGCCGCGATCGGGACGCACCACGCGGTATTTGTAACGTCCAGGCTTGAGCTGACAGAAGCTCGCGAACTCGCCGGCGTTGATCGGAGCCGAGCGCAGCTCGTCGTCCTTGATCGAGAAGTTCACCAGGCTGTGACAGATCATGTTGCGCGCCACCTCGCGCTCGAACACGATCACGGACGGAACCGGCGCGTAGCTGATCCACGCGACGAGCTGTCCCTCGTCGAGCGTGACGAGCCGCGGGTTCACCGCGTTGTCGGTGATCAGCACGACCTTGTGGCTCGTGAGCTTGTACTCCGGCGAGAGCGAAGGCACGGGCCCGTTCGACTGGTACGGGATCTCGGTCGGGCGGTCGTCCACGGCCCAGGCCGGCGCCGCGCACAGCAACGCGAGTGCAGCGATCCGAAGCGCGCTCGCGAGCGAACGCCGGAAACTTTGATCCTTCATCGAAATCCTGGACCTCCCTCGGGGCTTGGAAACGACTCTGCGAGCGGGCCCGCTCGCAGATCAACTTATATCAAACCCGGCGCAGTGTTAGGGTGGATTTCCGCACCTCGCTCCCGCGCCCGGCGCGGCGTCGCGTGCGGGCGGGCCAAGTCCCTGAATCCGAGTCAGTTTTGGTTCGCGTGCGCGCTTGAAACGCGGGGGAGCCTCCGATAGGTTTCCCGCGCCTCGAGAGTCCCCGGGGCCGCCTGCTCCGGGGACTTCGTTTTCCGGAAGCTCGCCAGCGAGGATCCGCAGCCCCCAGGAGGCTCAAGCCCCATGAAGATATTGGTCTGTCTCAAGCAGGTTCCCCACCAGGACGCGCGCCTCGACGTGCGCGCCGACGGCAGTTGGATCCAGGAAGACAACATCAAGTTCGAGATCAACAGCTACGACACCTACGCGCTGGAGGAGGCGCTGCGGGTCAAGGATGCGACCCAGGCGGAGGTCGTGGTCGTGTCGATCGGGCCCGAGCGCGTCACGCAGGCGCTGCGCACGGCGCTGGGCATGGGCGCCGACCGCGCGATCCACGTCAAAGACGCCGCGGCCGACGGCTCCGACCCCCTCGGTGTCGCGAAGATCCTCGCGGCCATCGCCAAGGCCGAATCACCCGATCTGATCTTCACCGGCTTCATGTCCGACGACGGAAATTTCGCGGCGGTGCCGCCGATGCTCGCCGAGCTGGTGGGCATTCCCAGCGCCACCGCCGGCGTCCAGGTCGAGCGCAAGAACGGCACGCTGAACGTCTCGCGCGAGACCGAGGGCGGCGCGCAGGAGGTCGTCGAGCTGACATCGCCCTGCCTCGTCGCCGTGCAGACCGGCATCAATCAGGTCCGCTACGCCTCGCTCAAGGGCATCATGGCGGCCAAGAAGAAGCCGCTCGATGTGAAGACCGTCGCCGATCTCGGCCTCGCGGGTCAGGTCGGCGCTGGCGCCGCCAAGATCAAGGTCGAGAAGATCGCGCCGCCCCCGAAGGGTACGGGCGCGGAGATGCTCACGGGAACGACGGACCAGATCGTCTCCGGGATCGTCGGCAAGATCAAGGAGCTCGGGCTGCTCTGAGCCTGTGGAGAGGAACCATCGATGGGCACCATCCTCGTCGTCGCAGAAATCCAGGGCGGAAAGATCCGGGAGGCGAGCTTCGAGCTCGCGAGCATCGCCCAGAAGCTTGCCGCTGCAGGCGGACACCAGGTCAAGAGTCTCGTCGCGGGCAAGGGCGTCGCGGCGCTTGCCGAAGATTTCGCCAAGAAGGGCGGCGGGGACGTCTACGCCGTCGACCACGAATCCCTCGCCAATCACTGTGTCGAAACGGCCGCGCGCGCGATCCGCGCCGCGGTGGACGCGAGCAGCGCGGAGATCGTGCTGCTCTCGAACACCCCGAGCGGGTGGGACGTCGCGCCCCGCATCGCCGCGGCGCTCGACGCGGGCTTCGTGAGCGACTGCTTCAAGATCGATCTCGAGGGCGGCAAGCTCGTCTTCTTCCGCCGGGTCTTCAACGGCAAGCTCGACGCGCGCATCTCGACGACGAGCGAACGGCTGGTCGCGACGGTTCAGCCCGGCGCGACCTCCCCGTTCGCCGGCACCACCTCCGGCAAGATTACGCCGCTCAGCGTCGAGTTCCCCGCCGGGGCGCGCGCACGCTTCGTGGCCATGAAGATCGCCGAGTCGAAGGGCGTCGACCTGAGCAAGGCCGACATCATCGTGTCCGGCGGCCGCGGCGTGGGGGCGCCGGAGAAGTTCCCCGAGGTGATCCAGCCGCTCGCCGATGCGCTTGGCGGTGCGATGGGGGCATCGCGCCCCGTCGTCGACGCGGGTTGGCTCCCGCATCACTACCAGGTCGGGTCATCGGGTCAGGTCGTGCAGCCAAAGCTCTACATCGCGGCCGGCATTTCGGGGGCCATCCAGCATCTGGTCGGGATGAAGACATCGAACTACATCATCGCGATCAACAAGGATCCGGATGCGCCGATCTTCGAGGTCGCGAACCTCGGCATCGTCGGCGATCTGTTCGAGATCGTCCCGGCGCTCACGAAGGCGGTGCTCGCGGCCAAGGGCTGAGCCGAGCGCGCGCAGCCAGCCCGCTCCCGAGTCGAGAGCGTCCGAACCCGAATCGGCGTCCGCGCCGGGCAAACGCCCATTCCTTCGTTGACAGTTTGCCGCGCGAGGAGTACGCAGAGAAGGACGGGGGCTCGTGCGGATTCTGAGCGGAGCGGGCAGGCCGACCAGGCCGCGCCCTTTTGCAGCCTTGAACCAGGTTTGAAGCAGCGCCCAGATGGGGGTGGAATGCTCACTCCGCGCCGCATTGCGTTCATCAACGAGAAGGGCGGAAGCGCGAAGACCACGCTCGTCGCCAACCTGGCGGCGTATCTCGCGCTGCAACGCGGCCGCCGCGTGCTCGCGATCGACATGGATCCCCAGGGCCAGCTCGGCAAGGTGCTGGGCCTCGACATCCACCGCACGCGGCGCTCGGCAATCGACCTGTTGCTCGACAGCGTGCTGGGCGATCCCGGCCTCGACCGCGGCCGCGAGCCGGGTTTCGAGCCCGGCCGCAACCCGGCCTCGCAGCTCCCGATCACGAGCACGCGCATCCCGCAGCTCGACGTGGTCGTCGCAAACAAGTCGCTCGCGCTGTTTCCGAGCTGGGATGGCAATGAAGAGACCGATCCCACCGGACGCCTGGCGCGCACGCTCGACTCGGCTCCCGAGCTCGCCGGCTACGAGTTCATCTTCTTCGACGCCCCGCCCTCCTTCGGGCCGCTGACGCTATCGGTGCTGCGCGCGGCGCAGGAGATCGTGCTGCCCGTGCCGCTGACGTTCCTGGCGCTCGACGGTTGCGCCGAGCTGCTGCGCACGGTGGAGACGGTGCGCACCCGCTACGGCAACCCCGGACTGCGCATCTCGATGGTCGTTCCCACCTTCTACCGCCGCACGAATCTCGCGCACGAGATCCTGGAGAAGCTGAAGCAGCGCTTCCCGAAGGAGATCGCGCACACCGTGGTCGGCTACCACGTGCGCATCGACGAAGCGCAGTCGCGCGGGCTCTCGATCTTCGAGCACGCGCCAACGGACCGCGGCGCGCGCGTGATGGCGGAGCTCGCCGAGGAGCTCGAGCTGCGCGGCACCCCGGCCGAGCGCGGTGCCGCGGAATGACCAAGGAAATCGCGCTCGCGCCGGACGACACCTCGCTCGCCGGGATTCACGGCAGCGAGAGCGGCGAGCCGGCGCTCGGCCGCGATCCCTTCGCGGAAGTCGTCGAGATCGATCCCTTCCTCGAGCGTCTGGATGGAATGCGGACGCTCGGCCGCGCCGCAGGTCGCGCGAGCGTGCCGGGACCCGCACCCGCCCGTCCGCCGGGCGTTCGCGAGCCGAGCTCGGCGCGGCCGGAATCGCCCCGCCAGTGGACGACTGTCCCGCTGCCGCGGCGGCGCCGCGCGCGCATGCCCGCGCTCGCCGAGATCGAGCTGTCCGAGCCACGCGGCTGGGTCGATCGCCTGCTCGGCGAGGACGAGCGGCGTCGCCTCGCCACGCTCGCCCACCTGGTCGAGGGCGAGATGCCCTTCGATCGCTTCGGCTTCTCGCCCGATACGACGCGCCTGGCCTTCCCCTTCTTCCACGCGCTCTACCGGGGCTATTTTCGCGTGCGCAGCCAGGGGCACGAGCACCTGCCGAAGGAGGGAGCGGCCGTGCTCGCCGCCAACCACGGTGGCCTGCTCCCGTTCGACGGCGCGATGGGCGTGATCGACGTGCTGCTGCACACGGATCCGCCGCGCCTGCTGCGCAGCATGGTCGATCGCTGGGCCGGCACGCTGCCGTGGATCAACGTCTTCTTCGCCCGCGTGGGTCAAGTCGTCGGCACGCGCGAGAACTTCACGGACCTGCTCGACGACGGCCAGCTCGTGCTGGTCTTTCCGGAGGGCGTCGAAGGCATCCGCAAGCCGGTGACGCAGCGCTATCGATTGCAATCGTTCCACGTGGGCTTCGTCGAACAGGCCTTGCGCGCGCGCACGCCGATCATTCCGATGGCGTTCATCGGCAGCGACGACCAGGCGCCGATCCTCTACGACATGAAAGCGCTCGCGCGCCGTCTCGGGCTGCCCGTGCTGCCGATCACGCCGACCTTCCCCTGGCTCGGACCGCTCGGACTGCTGCCCTACCCCGTCTCCTACCGGATCGTCTACGGCGAGCCGCTGCGCTACCACGAGCGCTTCGGGCCCGAGGGCGCCGATGACGCGCGTCTCGTGCGCTACCTCGCCAACCAGGTGCGCCGCGCCGTGCAGCTGCTCGTCGATCGAAACCGCTCATGAGCAACGTGCTCGTCACGCACGCCGACGAGCCGATCGGGCGGCGCATCGTCAAGCTGCTGTTCCACGACGAGCGCGTGGGCAAGATCTTCGCCGTGGGGGATGCTCCGGCGCCGCGCGCGTTCGACCGCTTCCTCGCGGGCGGCGAGCCGCGCCTGCGCTACGCGCGCGTCGATCTCGCCAAGCACCGGCCGGTCGCCGACCTGTTCCACTCGACGGCGTTGCGCGAAAGTGAAATCGACACCGTCGTGCTCGTGCCGCGCCACGGGGCGCCAGCCGCCGAGACGGCGCCGATCGTCGCGGGCCTGCCCGAGCGCACCGCCGAAACGCGACTGGTGCTGCAACACTGCCTCGAGAGCGTGAGCGTGCGCAGCCTCGTCGCCATCGGCAGCGCCTTCGTCTATCGCCTGCCGCCTGGCAACTCGAATCGGCTGTCCGAGGACAGCGAACTCGACCTCGATCCCGACGTCCCGCCGGAGATCCGGTCCTGGATCGACTGCGACATGATCCTGCACGGCGAGGTGCACAACGACCGCCTGCGCGTGGTGCTGCTGCGCGTCCCGACCGTCGTCGCCGCCGGGGGCTACGTCTACCTGAGCCCGGCCCTGGCCGGCCGCCCCGGGCTGCGGCTGCGGGCGCTCGGCTACGACCCGATCTGCGCGCTCGTCTCCGACAAGGACGTGGCGCGGGCCGTGCAGGCGTCCCTCCACGCCCGCGTCGCCGGGATCTACAACGTGGCGGGCAACGAGGCGGTGCCGCTCTCGATGCTGGCGCGCTGGACGGGCCGCGCGAGCCTCCCGGCGCCCGGGCCGGTCATGGACTGGCTCGCCGCGGGAGCGCGCCTGCTCGGCGGCGAGGGCGCGCGGATCACCCCGAGCGCGCTGCGCTTCGGCTTCACGCTCGACACCTCCCGGGCCGAGCGCGAGCTCGGCTTCAGGCCGGGCGACCGCATCGGGCTGGCGCGCGCCGGCGATGGTGCGCTGCGCGTGGAAACGGCTGCGATCTGACGATCCTCGGCTATCCTCGGGCGCCCGCGATCCCAGGAGCAACCGCCGCATGGCCGTCGATACCGCGCAGTTTCGCAACGGACTCAAGATCGAGCTCGACGGCGAGCCCTACACCATCGTCAGCTTCCAGCACGTGAAGCCCGGCAAGGGCGGCGCCTTCGTTCGCACCAAGGTGCGTAACCTGAAGAACGGCCGCACGATCGACCGCCGCTTCCGCTCGGGCGAGAAGGTGGACGAGGCGGACATCCAGGAAAACCGGATGTCGTATCTCTACCGCGACGGCGAGAACCTGGTGTTCATGGATTCGCAGACCTTCGAGCAGATCCCGTTCTCGGAAGCCCAGGTGGGCGACGCGAAGGAGTTCCTGAAGGAGAACCTCGAGGTCGACGTGCTGTTCTGGCGCGGCAAGCCGATCAACATCGAGCTGCCGCCCTTCATCGAGGCCAAGATCACGCGCTGCGAGCCCGGCATCAAGGGCGACACCGCATCGAACGTCACCAAGCCCGCCACGATCGAGACCGGCGCCATCGTGCAGGTCCCGCTCTTCGTGAAGGAAGGCGAACGGATCCGGGTCGACACGCGCACCGGAGAGTACGTCGAGCGGGTGAGCTGAACCCGGCTCGTGGGCGAGAAGACGCCGACCCGACGCCCTCGCCGCGCGCTGGTCTTCTCCGGCGGCGGCGCGCGCGGCGCCTACGAGGCCGGCGTCGTCCGCTACCTCGTCGAAGAGCTGCCGCAGCGCCTCGGCCACCCGCCCCGCTTCGACATCCTGTGCGGCACCTCGGTCGGCGCGATCCATGCGTGCTACCTCGCCGCCACCGCCCACATGGGTCCGGAGCGCGGCCGCAAGCTCGTCGAGTTCTGGACCTCGATGAAGCTCGAAGAGGTGCTGCCGCTCTCCGTGCGCGATCTGCTCGCGCTGCCCGGGCGACTGCTCGGACTGCGGCGCACGGCCGAGCGCATGCGCAGCGGCGAGGCGCCGGAGCGCCTCTACGGCCTGCTCAACACCGCGCAGCTCGAGCAGCTCGTGCTGCGCGCGATCCCCTGGCGCTCGATTCGCCCCAACGTGAGGCAGGGGCTGATCGACGCCGTCTGCGTCGCCGCGACGCAGATCGGCACCGGCAACGTGACGGTCTTCATCGAGTCCCGCGACCGCGAGCTTCCGCGCTGGACCCGCGACCCGACCATCGTGCCGCGGCCGACGCGTCTGTTGCCGACGCACGCGCTAGCGTCCGCGGCGATCCCCGTGCTCTTCCCCGCCGTGCGCGTCGCGAGCACCTACTACGCCGACGGCGGCATCCGGCTCAATACGCCGCTCGCGCCCGCGCTGCGCCTGGGGGCGGATCGCGTGCTGGTGGTCGCGCTGCGCCCGAATCCGGCGCAGGCGAGCGAGGCCGCGCTCGCCGAGCAACGCGTGGGCGATTACGGCAGCCCGCTGTTCTTGTTCGGCAAGGTGTTGAACGCCCTGCTGCTCGATCACATCGACACCGACCTCGCGCGCATGCGCGTGATGAACGAGATCCTGCTGGACGGCGAGAAGGCCTACGGGCCGGACTTCCTGACGCGCATCAACGCGGTGGCCATGAGCGAGCGCGGCCAGCAGTTCCGGCGCATCGAGGACGTCGTGATCCGCCCCTCGGCGGATCTCGGCCGGCTCGCGGGCCAGATCCTGCGCAACATCTCGGGCGCCCGCGCCCGCTCGCCGCTGATCCGGCTCGCCGCGCGCAATCTCGGCGGCCGCGGACACAGCTCGGAATCCGACCTGCTCTCCTACCTGCTCTTCGACGGCGAGTTCCTGGCGCCGCTCGCCGAGCTCGGCTTCGCCGACGCGCGCAGCCGCGAAGAGGAGCTGTGTCGGTTCTTCAGCGACTAGCCGCATGCGGGGCGACCAGCTCGCTCGCCAGTGGCTGCTGATCCAGCGCCTGGCGCACAGCCGCAGCGGCGTGCATCTGGACGCGCTGGCCGAGTCGCTCGGCTGCGTGCGGCGCACCGTCTATCGCGATCTCGACGCCTTGCAATACGCCGGGTTTCCGGTGATCACCGAGAAGCGCGACGGCCGCGTCTTCTACCGGTTTCTCGAAACCTTCCGCCTGGGCGACGTACCGTTCACCCCCGACGAGATCCTGGCGCTGGCCTTTGGAGCGGACCTGCTGCGCGCGCTCGAGGGCACGGTATTCCACGATTCGATCCGTTCGGCCCTCGGCAAGATCCGCGCCTGCCTCTCGCCCGAGCTCGGCGAGTATCTCGCGCGGCTCGCGGAATCCTTCCGCGTGCTGCCCGGGCCCCACAAGAACTACGCGCAGGTTCGCGAGACGATCCAGGCGCTCAACGACGCCGTCGTCGGGCGCCGCGGCGTGCGCATGCGCTACGCGACGGGAAGCACCGGCGAGATCTCCACGCGCGAGCTCGACCCCTACCGCGTCTGGTATCGCAGCGGCGGGCTCTACGTCGTCGGGCTCGATCACAAGTCGCGCGAGGTGCGCACGTTCGCCGTGGATCGCATCCGGCGGCTCGAGCCGATGGCGCGGCGCTTCACGGTGCCGGCCAGCTTCGACTTCGACGCCTACATCGGCGGGTCGTTCGGCGTGATCGCCGAGCCGGCGGTGCACGTGCGCATCCGCTTCGACCGTCGCTGGGCCACCTACGTGTCGGAGCACACCTGGCACGCGAGCCAGCAGCTGGCGCCCGCGCCCGACGGCGCGGTCGAGCTCGCCATGCAGGTCGGCGGCACCGCCGAGCTGCGCTCGTGGATCCTCTCGTTCGGCGCCGGCGCGGAAGTGCTCGAGCCGACTTCGCTGCGCGCCGAAGTCGTGAAGGAGCTCGCGGGCGCCGCCGAGCGCTATCGCGGCGGCGCTGCGCTCACGGCCGCGGGGCCCGCCGGGCGGAGCGCGCCGCGAGGCGCCGCCGAGCGCAGTCCTCGGGCTACCCGGCGATAGCGCCGACGGGGCCAAGCCCGGGCGTGGCGCCCTCGGCGCCCTTCTCGAACAGCATGCCGAGCTGCTTCCAACGCTCGCGCGTGCGCTCGGTGATCAGCCCCAGGTTGCGAAGGTTCGGCACCACCGTGTGCATGTAGGCGAGACTGTTGAGCTCGGCGAAGTTCGGCAGCGCCGTGACCATCTTCACGACCGCCTCGGGATCGATGCCGTACTTCGGGCCGAGCAGGCGCAGCATGTCGAGCTGCTGGTTGGCGTTGAGCGCCTCGAGGATGCCGAACGCCCAGTCCTCCATCTCGGTCATCTGCTCGGGCGTGGCCTCGCGCACCACGCGCCGCATCGTGAGCACGCCGAAGGCCGCGTGACGCGCCTCGTCCTGCTCGATGCGGTGGATCATCTCCGTGAGCAGCGGGTTGCGGCAATCGCGCCGCATCATGTCCATGATCCCGACGGCCATGCCCTCGAAGAGCGTCTGCATGCCGAGCGTCTTCTGCTGCGCCGTGCGCGCCTCGAGCAGGATCTCGAGCAGGATCTTGAGCGTCGAGCCGATCGGGTAGATGGTGCCCATCTTGCGCTGCAGGAACTTCGAGAGCACCTCGATGTGGCGCGCCTCGTCGACGACCTGACTCGCGGCGTACCACTTCTCGTCCATCTTGTCGCAGACGTTGGTGAGCTGGCCGCAGAGCTGGAGCGCCGCCTGCTCGCCGTGCAGGAGCTGCGAGAGCACGTAGTTGATCTCGTCGAACATCGCAGCCTTCTGCGTGGCTTCGTCGCGCCCCATCATCTGGAGCACCATGGCGAGCATCGAGGCCTGCGGGTTCATCAACCACTCGTCCTTCGAGCAGGCGAGCTTCCAGTCGAGATCGAGCTCGGCGTTCCACTGGTTCACCTTGCCCTTCTCGTAGAGCGAGCGCAGCTCGGCGACCTCGCTGCCGTACTCCCAGGTCCAGTGCAGCTGCATCGGCACTTCGACGTCGATCTGGTCGCGCAGTCGCTCGATCTCGCCCTCGTCGACGAAGTCGATCACCTCGAAGGCACCGAAGCGCTTGCGATGGTCCTGGATCAGCTTGTCCATGCTCATTTCCTCCCGGGGCTCGCTTCGGCGCTCGGCGCCGCGAGTCCCTGCTGCAACAGTTGGCGTAGCTCCTGCTTGCGACGGCGCACGGCCTCGGCGGAGAGCAGGGGCCGACCCATGATGCTCTCGCCGAGCTCGCCCGACGCGAAGTGGTAGACGGTGGCGCCGATCAGCGTCTGCACGGTGTGCGGCACCGAGACCTTGCGGAAGGCGCCCTGCTCGATGCCCTCGCGGAGCAGCGCGTGGATGCCCTGCAGGATCTCGGCGAGCAGCTTCTCCGCGCGCTGCGCCTCGGGCAACGGCTCGTCCGGGAAGTCCTCGTCCTCGACGAGCCCGCGCAGCAGCAGCCGCGCGCTCGCCGGGTGCTCGGCCAGCGCGTCGATCAACGCGTCGACCCAGCCCTCGAGCCTCGCGAGCGGAGCGGCGCCGCGGGCCAGGGCCGGCTCGAGGCGCTCCTGGATCCGCGCGAGCACGCGCTCGAGCACTTCGAAGTAGAGCTGGGCCTTGCCGTCGAAATGGTGGAACAGGGACGACTTGCCGAGACCGGCCGCCTGCGCGAGTTCGCGCAGCCCGACGCCGGAGAAGCCGCGGCGCGCGAAATGCGCCTCCGCGACCTCGAGGATCTTCTCGCGAGAGCTCGGCGACGTGGACATCGGGCTGCCATGCACTCCGGACCGACCGATCGGTCGGTTTTGTATATTAATCGAGGGTTCTGCACGCGGTCAAGCGATTCGCCACGCGCTGCCCGCACGCCCGCAGTGACCAGGCGGAAACGCAATCGTTCCCCCTTTCGCTTCGTCTAGCTTGGCGTTGCAAATCGGCGGGAGGTTCTGGCGTGAGCGGCTGCGGTTCATCCAGGCGCAGGAATGCCTGGCCCGCCGAGGGGGCGCTCTGCCTTGCCTTCCTTCTTTCCGCCGCGGGCTGCGGCGAGCGTCTCCCGCCCGATACGTACCTGAAAGTGGTGCACCGCTTCGCCGCGCCGCCGAACAGCGACGCGGGGCCCATCCTGGCAACCGCCCCGACCGCCACGCTCCTAGACGTCACGCGCTACGTCCTGGCGGCCCCGCCGCTCGCGATGCTCGAGTGGCCGCGCTCGCTCGGGGCCGACAGCCACGAGCGCATCGTCAGCCTCGAGTCCGTCCTTCCGCCGGCGTGGCAGGCCGCGCCCGCCGTCGTGGTGATTCCCTCGCTGCGGACGGACGAGCGAACGACGCAGCTCTCGCCACGCCTCGTCGAAACCCAGCGAGACGAGCGAGGCACCGTTGCCCGCTACAAAGTGCGCGTACCGGGAAGCGCGCCGTCATACGTCGACACCCAGATCTCCGTCGAGGCGTACGCCGTGGACCTCGTCGATCTCGGATCACATGCGACCCCGACGGTGGAGATCCCCGATGGGGCCGAGCTCGAGTTCTCGATCGGCAAGGTCGAGCCCAGCTTGGGCTTCGACCCGGTCGACTTCGAGATCAAGGCCTGTCAGGGGAGCGATTGCCGGAGCGTT
Organism: uncultured delta proteobacterium; assembly: GCA_963785985.1. Taxonomy (GTDB): domain Bacteria; phylum Myxococcota_A; class UBA9160; order UBA9160; family SMWR01; genus DATBRV01. The sequence goes on from CAWAXD010000014.1 coordinate 330,680, forward strand.
TTCCGGGAGCGACTCGATCCGCGGGACGAGACCGGTCCCGGTTGGAGGAATCGACGCATTTCGCTCGCCGCGCTCGCCCGCAGTCGACGGCAGCTCGTCTTCGAGACGCGGCGCGCGAGCGAGCTGGCGTCCTTCTCGTTCCCCGTCTGGGCCAATCCGACGCTCTACGCACCGGCTCCGCGCACCGCCGACCAGGTAAACGTCATCCTGCTCTCGATCGACACGCTGCGCGCCGACCACCTCACACCCTACGGCTATCGCCGCGACACGAGCCCCTTCATGGCGGAGCGCTTTGGAAAGCACGGCACCCTTTTCGAGGCATTGATTGCATCGTCCACCATCACCCCGCCGTCGCACGCTTCGATGTTCACGTCGCTCCAGCCCGTCACCCATCAGACGACCGAAGGCATGGAGGAACTCCCCCACGACGTGGCGACGCTCGCCGAGTGCATCCGGCAGGCAGGAATCGACACCGGCGCGATCACCGAAGATGCCTGGCTCAGCGTCAACTTCGGCTTCGGGCGGGGATTCGACGTTTTTCGGGAGACGAAGGACTCGAGCGAAATGGCCTCGACGGGTCACATCGACGTCACCTTCGCCAGCGCCCGGAAGTGGCTGCGCCGGAACCGGGACAAGCACTTCTTTCTCTTCCTCCACACGTACCAGGTCCACAGCCCCGTACACACCGCCCGCGCGCTACGCCGATCTGTTCACCGAGCACGACGGGCAGCAGCTCGACGGGCGCTCGCCGTCGCATCTGCGCGAGATGGCCGATTACGACCGCGAGATCCGCTACACCGACGACCAGCTTCGCCGACTCTTCGAGAGCATCGAAGAGCTCGGGCTGGCCGAGAACACGGTCTTCATCGTCACCAGCGATCACGGCGAGGCCTTTCTCGAACACGGCCTGCTCGAGCACGGGGGCTATCTCACCGAAGAGGTGGTCCACGTGCCGCTGATGCTCTGGGGCCGCGGAATTCCCGAGGGCCGGCGCATCCCGACGCTGGCATCTCACACCGACCTGATGCCGACGATCCTCGAGCTGCTGGGTCTGCGCGGGCCCCTGCTGACGCAGGGAGCGAGCCTGCTCGCGTCGATCCGCACCCTTGCGATCGACCCCGCGTTCGCAGCGCGACCGATCTTCAGCGAATCGCCCACCGTGTGGGCGAGCGGCCCGGAGCATACGCTGGTCCGATTCATGGGCCCCGCGTACATGGTGAGGGCGGGAACCCGCAAGCTCGCTCGTTATCCCACGCAGCACGGCTTCGAGTATCGCTACTTCGATCTCGCGAGCGACCCGCTCGAGCAGTTCAATCTGTATCCGTCTCACGCGTCGCAGGCGGCTGACCTGATGCAGCTGCTCGAAGGCAACCTCGCGCAAGGCACCGCGCTGCGCGCCCAGATCACCAAAGGCGCACCGACCGATGACGTGCAGCCGCGACGACCGCAGCTGGATCCGGCGCAGGAAGAAACGCTGCGAGCCCTCGGCTATCTCGAGTAGTCGTGGCCCGCGGCTGCGCCGCGGAGCCCGCTACGGCTCGACCACCTCGACCGGGCCGAGACCGTCGAGCTGCGGCTTCAGCTCGGCGGCTGGCCCCACCAGCACGATCAGCGTGCGCTCGGGATGGAAGAGGCGCTGCGCGAGCGCCGCGGTCTGCTCGCGGGTGGTGGCGCGCACGCGGCCGCGATAGGTGTCGAGCGAATCCTCGGGCAGCCCGTAGATGTCGAGATCGACGAGCGACGAGAGCACGGCTCCCGAGGTCTCGAGGCCGAGCGCGAACTCGCCCACGGCGAGCGTTCGCGCCGAGGCGAGCTCGGCCTCGCTCGGGGGCTCGCTGCGGGCGCGCGCGAGCTCCGCGAGCAGCAGGTCGATCACCCGGCGCACCTCGGGCACGCGCGTGAAGGTCGAGATCACGAACGGCCCCGGCGCCCGCCGCAGGCTGAAGGCGGAGCCCACGCTGTAGGTCAGGCCCGCCTCGGAGCGCACGCTCGCCATCAAGCGCGACGAGAACCCGCTCCCGCCGAGGACCGAGTTCAGCAGGCCGACGGCGACGCGATCCGGGTCGCTGCGCGCGATGCCCTCGTGCGCGATCAGCACGCGCGCCTGCACCAGATCGGGCTGGTCGACGATGATCACGCGCCGCGCGGGCGGCACCTGAGCCGGCGGCGGCGCGTCGGGTCCGGGAAGCGGCCCGCGCGACCAGGCGCCGAAGGCGTTGCGGATCTGCGCGATCACGTCCTTCGCGTCGACGTCGCCGACCACGGCGACCATCGCGTCGTTCGGGACGAAGTAGCGGGCATGCAGGCTGCGCGCGACGCGCGCATCGAAGCCTTTGACACTGCTTGGTGTCCCATCGGCTGGCGCGCTGTAGCGGTGCCCCGGATACAGGGCGCTCGCGGCATACCAGCTGAGCAGCGTGGCCGGGTCGTCCTTCGCGCCTTCGAGCTGCTGGAGCCGCTCGCTGCGCGCCCGCAGCGCTTCGCGCGGGTCGAAGCGCGGGCGCAGCACGACGTCGGCGAGGATGCCGAGCAGCGTCGGCTCGTCGCGGGAGAGGCCCGCCACCCCGACGCCGATCGAGTCCCAGCTGGCGGCGGTGGTGAGCGTGGCGCCGAGCTCGTCGGTGGCCGAGGCCAGCGCGAGCGCATCGCGCGCCCCCGCGCCGCGCTCGAGCAGGTCGGCGGTGAGGCTCAGCAGCCCCGCCTGCTCGGCCGGCAGGTTGGCTTCGCCGTGGCGCAGCGTGAGCGAGAAGGCGACCCGCGGCAGCCGGTGGTCTTCGAGCACCAGGATCCGCAGCCCGTTCTCGAGCTCTGTGCGCTGGAGCGCGCCCGGCTGCACGACCGGCGCATCGATCGCCGGCGGCGGGGGCTGCTCCCATACCGGACGCGTGGCGCAGGCGACGAGCCCCGCGAGCAGCAGCAGCCCGGCGCAGCGCCTCACGACTGCTTCCCCTCGGCGGGCTTCACGTGCACGATGCTGCGGTTGTCGTCGACGAGATAGCTGCGCGCCACGCGCTGCACGTCGGCGGCGGTCACGCGCGAGATCGCGGCGAGCCGCTCCTCGAGCGGCCGCACGCGCCCGAACAAGAGCGTCTCCTGCGCGATGCGCGTGGCGAGGGCGTGATTCGTCGCGAGCCCGTTCACGAGCGAGACCTCGAGCTGCCGCTTGGCCTTCTCGAGCTCCTTCTCGCTCACGAGCTCCGTGCGCAGCCGCGCGATCTCCGCGAGGAAGAGCTTCTCGACCTCCTCGATCTTCGCGTCGGGCCGCACCGACGCGAAGGCGTAGAAGAGCCCCGCGTCGGCGAGCTCCCAGTACGCGCCCTCGGCGCCGAGCGCCTTCTGGCCCTCGTGCACGAGGCGCCGGTAGAGCCGGCTCGAGCGGCCGCCCGAGAGGATCTGGCTCGCGACGTCGAGCGCCTCGGCGTCCGGGTGGCCCGAGGCCGGCGCGTGCCAGGCGCCGGCGAGGATCGGGCTGCGCACGTCGATGTGGACCACCTGGCGGCGCTCGCCGTGCTGCTCGGGCTCGCGCGTGGGGTTGCGCGGGATCGGATCGACGGGCGCGAGCCCGCCGAACGCCTTGCGCACGTCCGCCAGCGCCTGCTCGGTGTCGAAATCGCCGACGATCACGAGCCACATGTTGTTCGGCGCGTAGTAGGTATGGAAGAACTTGCGGGCGACGGCGACGGTCGCGGCCTCGACGTCGCTGCGCCAGCCGATCACCGGCGTGCGATAGGGATGCGCGGTGAACGCCAGCGCCATCAGCGCCTCGAAGGCGCGCCCCTCCGGGTCGTCTTCGGTGCGCAGGCGCCGCTCCTCGAGCACCACCTGACGCTCGCTCTGGAACTTCTCCTCGCTGATGTCGAGGTTCGCGACGCGCTCCCCTTCGAGCGCGATCGCGAGCGGCAGCGTCTCGGGCGTGATGTCCTCGAAGAAGACGGTGAAGTCGTTGGTCGTGAAGGCGTTGACCTGACCGCCGCGCTGCTGGATCAGCCGTGCGTGCTGCTCGGAGGCGATCTTCGCCGAGCCCTTGAACATCAAATGCTCGAACAGATGCGCGAGGCCGGTGTAGCGCGCCTCGTCGCGCGAGCCGACGCGCACCCACATCTGGAGCGAGATCACCGGCGTCGTGCGGTCTTCGAGCGTCAGCACCGTGAGGCCATTGTCGAGGCGCGTGGTGCGCACGCGGGCGGCGGGATCGTCGATCCCGGGGCCGGCGCTCGCAGCCCTCGCGAGCAGGCACAGCGCGAGCAGCCACGGTCCGAGGCGGGCCGGGCGCAATCGCGGACGGGGCTCGCGCATGGCGCGCTACGGTATCGTCGCGTTCCGGAGGTGTCGAGCATGCACGGCGACGCCGAGCTGCGCGAGCTGCTGCGCCGCGTGCGCAGCATCGCCGTGCTCGGGATGAAAGACGGCGCGGACGACGATGCGTTCCGGGTCCCGCGCTACATGCAGGCGCACGGCTATCGCATCATCCCCATCAATCCGAAGCTCGAGACGGTTCTGGGCGAACCCGCGAAGGCGACGCTCGCCGAGATCGCAGGCGGCGTCGATCTCGTGAACGTCTTCCGGGCTTCGCAGCACGTTCCCGCCCACGTGAACGAGATCCTGGCGCTCTCGCCACGGCCGCTCGCCGTCTGGCTCCAGCTCGGCATCCGAAACGACGAGGCCGCCGCGCGGCTCGCCGCCGCTGGCATCGCCGTGGTGCAGGACCGCTGCCTGATGGTCGAGCACCGGCGCCTGCTCGGGGGCGCGGCGTGAGCCGCGAGCGCGATCGCCTGGTCTTCGCGACCGGCAAGGGCCGCACCTGCCCGCATTGCGGACGCGCGATCGCGCAATGCGCCTGCCGCGCGAGCCCGCGAGCGGCGCGCGGCGACGGCATCGTGCGCCTGCGCCGCGAGCTGCAGGGGCGCCGCGGCAAGACGGTCACGACGATCAGCGGCGTGCCGCTGCCCGAAGCCGGCCTGCTCGAGCTCGCCGGCGAGCTCAAGCGCCGTTGCGGCAGCGGCGGCTCGGCGAAGGACGGCGTGATCGAGATCCAGGGCGATCACCGCGACGCGCTGCGCGCCGAGCTCGAGGCGCGCGGCTACACCGTCAAGCTCGCGGGCGGCTGAGCGCCTAGCGCGCCAGCCATCCCCCGTCGACCACCAGCGTGTGTCCCGTCACGAAGGCCGCGGCGTCGCTCGCGAGGAAGACGGCGGCGCCCTTGATGTCGTCCTCGCCGCCCGAGCGGCGCTGCGGCACCTGCTCGTGGAACTTCGCGAGCTTCTCGGGATCGTGGCGCACGTGGTTCATCATGTCGGTGTAGAAGGGACCGGGGGCGATCGCATTCACGCGGATGCCGTGCGGCGCGAGCTTCACGGCCATGTCGAGCGTGAGCGAGCTGACGGCGCCCTTGCTCGCGCCGTAGGCGATCACCGGCTCGGCGGACTCGTCGGCGCCGCGGAAGGCCGAGATCGAGGTGATGTGGATGATGCTCCCGCCGCCCTGCTCCTTCATGTGTCGCGCCACCCGCTGCGAGAGCAGCCACAAGCCGCGCACGTTCACGGCGAAGACGCGGTCCCACGCCTCGATCGGGAACTCGAGCGTCGGCGCGCCCCAGGTCACGCCCGAGTTGTTGACCAGGATGTGCAAGCGCGGCGTCGCCGCGAATACGCGCTCGGCGAGTGCGCTCACTTCGTCCTCGCGCCCGAGGTCCGCGGCGAAGGCGATGCCGCGGCGGCCGCGCGCCTCGATGGCGCGGACGGTCTCTTCGCAGTTCGCGAGCTTGCGGGAAGCGACGAAGACGTCGGCGCCGGCCTCGGCGAGCCCGATCGCGATGTGCCGCCCGAGGCCACGCCCCCCGCCCGTGACGAGCGCCGTGCGCCCCGACAGGTCGAAGAGCTCGCGGACGTGCACGCGCGCCCTACGCCTGCCTCGCCAGCACGAACCAGCTGCCGAGCTCGCGTCCCTTGCGCGCCGCGGAGCCGATCGTCACGTGCTCGGAGACGCGCCGCAGCGTGTCGATCATGTGGCCGTAGACGAATTGCGAAAGCCCGATCTCGTTGCGCCGCACCTCGGGCCAGCCATCGGGATGGCCGGGCGGAACTTGGGTGTAGTCGATCAGGATCTCGGGCCGGCTCGGGTTCTCGCGCGCAATGAAGTACCCCGGCCCGGTCACGAACGAGAGCGTCTGGTGGTTGAAGCCCCACAGCTCGCCGGGCTTGCGCGCATCGGCGCCGCGCGGGCGGCAGAAGCGCTTCTCGAACAACGTGAAGGCAGGCAGGGTATTGCGGCCGAAGTGACGCACCGTTTCCTGGTCCGCGCAGGCCGGTGGGACGAGATCGGACAGATGGAGCGGCAGAAAGCCGTCGACCGCCGCATACAGCCGGCGCTGCTCGGAGCGGCCGAGCGAGCGGACCGCGAGGGTCCGCTCCGGAGACGCCAGCCCGTCGAGGAACCCGGCGATCTCGCGGGGCTGGATCGGGTCGCGCGCGATGCGCGCTCGCAGCTCGCTCCCGGCGTCGGCCTGGCCCATGGCGCACCTCCAGGCTCCCGAGGGTACCGTCGATCCCCGGGAAGCCAAGCTGGCGCGGGAGTCGTCGGCTAGAATCGCGGCTCCCACAGATCCGATCTTTGTCGATCCAGCCCAAGGGGCGAGAGGAGCCAGCATGGCGGAGAAGGCCGAACTTCGCGTGGGTGACCGGGTGATCCAGCTCCCGATCATCGTCGGTTCCGAGGGCGAGCGCGCGATCGACATTCGCAAGCTGCGCGCCGAGACGGGGCTCATCACGCTCGACCCCGGCTACGTGAACACCGGATCGTGCCAGAGCGCGATCACCTTCATCGACGGGGACGCGGGCATCCTGCGCTACCGGGGCTTCTCGATCGAGGAGCTGGCGGAGAAGAGCACCTTCCTCGAAGTCGCCTTCCTGCTGATCTACGGGCAGCTCCCGACGCGCGAAGAGCTCGGCAGCTTCGTCGGCTCGATCACGCGGCACACGATGATCCACGAGGATTTCAAGCGCTTCTTCGGCGCGCTGCCCAAGGACGCGCACCCGATGGCCGCCTGCTCGGCGGCGGTCGGCGCCCTCTCGAGCTTCTATCCCGATTCGCTCGACCTGCGCGACGCGCGCCAGATCGAGATCGCCGTGCACCGGCTGCTCGCGAAGATGATCACGATCTCGGCCTACGCCTACAAGCACTCGATCGGGCAGCCGTTCATGTACCCGAAGAATGATCTCTCCTACGTCGGCAACTTCCTGCACATGACGTTCGGGAATCCGTGCGAGCCGTACCACGTGGATCCCGTCATCGAGAAGGCGGTCGATCTGCTCTTGATCCTGCACGCGGACCACGAGCAGAACTGCTCGACGAGCACCGTCCGGCTGGTCGGCTCCTCCAAGGTGAACCTGTTCGCCGCCATCTCGGCAGGCATCAAGGCGCTCTGGGGCCCGAGCCACGGCGGCGCCAACCAGGAAGTGATCGAGATGCTCGAGCACATCGCCCGCGAAGGCATCTCGGCCAAGGAATACGTCGAGCGCGCGAAGAAGGGGCACGGCACGGCGCGGCTGATGGGCTTCGGCCACCGCATCTACAAGAACTTCGATCCGCGCATGCGCATCATCAAGAAGGCCTGCTTCGACGTGCTCGAAAAGCTCGGCGTGCGCAACAAGCTGCTCGAGATCGCCGTCGAGCTCGAGCGCATCGCGCTGGAGGACGAGTACTTCATCGAGCGCAAGCTCTACCCGAACGTCGATTTCTACTCGGGAGTCATCTACAACGCGATCGGCGCGCCGGCGAACATGTTCACGGCGATCTTCGCGCTCGGGCGGCTCCCGGGCTGGATCGCGCATTGGATGGAGATGCACGCGGATCCCGAGTTCAAGATCGGCCGGCCGCGCCAGGTCTACATCGGACCGAAGCTCACGTCCTACATCCCGCTCGAACAGCGCACGCGCCGGGCGCCCGCCGCATGAGCGCGCACACCCGCCGTCTCTGCTGGGTGGATGGCGAGCTGCTGCCGCTCGAGATGCCGGTCGTGCGGGCCGACGACTCCGCGTTCGCCGAGGGTCGCGGCTGCTACACCTCCGTGCGTATCCAGGCCGGACGGCCCCGCTTCGCCGGGCGCCACGCGCGGCGCCTCGCCTACGGCGCCGCCGAGCTGGGCCTCGGCCAGCTCGAGCCCGCGGACGTGGAGCGCGCGCTGGCCGAGCTCGCGAAGGCCGCGTTCGACGACGGCGATGGCGTCGTGCGTCTCCAGGTGAGCCGCGACGGCGACGGCAGGCTCCACCTGGTGGGCGTGCCGCGCGCGCTCGGCCCCGAGCGCACGGAGTGGAGCGCGGTGCTCGCGCCCTTCCGGCACGCGGGGCCCGGCCCGCGCGCGGGCCTCAAGGTCACGAGCCGGCTGCGGCTCGCGCTCGCCGCCGAGACGGCGCGCGAGGTCGGGGCCGACGAGGCCCTGCTGCTCGACGCGAGCGGCTGGCTCGTCGAGGGCTCGCGCAGCGCGATCGTCGTCGTCTCGCCGCACGGCGAGGCGAGGACCCCGCCGCTGACGCGCGGAGCCGTCGCCGGCGTCGCCCGAGCGATCGTGCTCGAGCGCGTGTCCGGGCTCGCCGAGCGCGACATCGAGCGCGCGGAGCTCACCGCTGCGCACGAGATCATCGCCTTGAACGCAGTGCGTGGCGCGGCGCCGATCACCCGACTCGACGGCCATGCCGTCGGCGCTGGCACGCCCGGCGCGTGGAGCCGCCGGCTCGCCGAGGCGCTCGCCGACGACTGACGCGGTCGCGCAGGCGGTAGCCTGCGCCCCCCAACGACAGACTCGCAGGAGGCAGAGCCCATGCAGATCGACGGCAGCGCAGCATTCGTCACCGGCGGCGCTTCGGGTCTGGGCGAGGCCACCGCGCGCCTGCTCGCTGGGCGCGGCGCGAAGGTGGCGATCTTCGACCTTCCGCGCTCGAAGGGTGTGGAGGTCGCACGCGACATCGGCAAGGGCGCCTTGTTCGTACCCGGCGACGTCACGAGCGAGGAGCAGGTGGCGGCCGCGCTCGACCAGGCGATCGCGAGCTTCGGCGAGCTGCGCGGAATCGTGAACTGCGCGGGCATCGGCTCGGCGTCGCGCACGGTGGGCAAGGACGGCAAGCCGTTCGATCTCGCGATCTTCACGCGCACGATCCAGGTGAACCTGATCGGCACGTTCAACGTGATCCGGCTCGCGGCGGCGCGCATGCTCGGCAACCAGCCCGACGCCAACGGTGAGCGCGGCGCCATCGTCAACACCGCGTCGGTCGCGGCGTTCGAAGGGCAGATCGGGCAGGCGGCCTACTCGGCGTCGAAAGGCGGCGTGGTGGGCATGACGCTCCCGATCGCGCGCGACCTCGCGCGCCACGGGATCCGCTGCTGCACGATCGCTCCGGGTCTGTTCGAGACGCCGCTGCTGATGGGGTTGCCGCAGCCCGCGCGCGACGCGCTCGCGGCGAGCATCCCGTTCCCCCCGCGGCTCGGCCGCCCGCCCGAGTACGCCGCGCTGGCCTGCCAGATCCTCGAGAACCCGGCGCTCAACGGCGAGACGATCCGGATCGACGGGGCGCTGCGCATGGCTCCGCAGTGAGCGCGGTGTGAACCTCGGGCGGCTCGCCATCTCGCTCCCGCTTCCGCTCCAGAGCGCGCGTCGCTGCGTCGAGTTCGCGCGCCGCGCGGAAACCGAGTGGGGTTACGAGGCGATCTGGCTGGCCGAGACCAACGGTCCGGATTCCTTTGCGCTCGGCGGCGCGATCGCCACCGCCACCTCGCGCGTGACGCTGGGCACGGCGATCGTGCCCGCAGCCAATCGCACGCCGGTCGTGCTCGCGATGTCGGCGGCGACGCTCGCGGAGCTCTCGGACGACCGCTTCGTGCTCGGCCTCGGCTCCTCGAGCCACGCCATCATCGAGGACTGGAACGGCCTGCCCTTCGAGCTGCCGCTGACGCGGCTGCGAGAGACGGTGACGGTCGTGCGCCAGGCGCTCGCCGGCGAGAAGACGAAGTTCGAGGGCAAGACGCTGCGCTCGCGCGGCTTCCGGCTCGGGAACCCGCCCAAGCGGCCGGTGCCGATCTACCTGGCGGCGCTGCGCGAGAAGATGCTCGCGCTCGCCGGCGAGATCGGCGACGGCGTGATCGTGAATCTGTTTCCGGTGACGGCGCTCCCGCAGATGCTCGCCGCGCTGCGCGTCGGCGCCGCGCGGGCGGGGCGCGATGCGAGCGCGCTGGAGGTCGTCTGCCGCTTCCAGGTCGCCGTGACCGACGACGTCGCGGCCGCGCGCGGCCTCGTGCGCTTCGCCTTCGCCAGCTACTTCGCGCAGCCCGTCTACAACGCATACCTGCGCTGGTGCGGCTTCGAGGCCGAGGCGCAAGCCGTGGCGCACGCCTTCGCGCGCGGCGACCGCGCCGGGAGCGCGGCGGCGCTCACGGACGCGATGATCGACCGCATCGCGATCCTCGGCTCCGCCGAGCATTGCCGCGAAAAGATCGCGGAGTTCGTGGCGGCGGGCGTCACGACACCGGTGATCGCACCGCTTGCGGCCGAGCCGCGCGCCATCGAGGCGGTGTTCGAGGCGTTCGCGCCCGCATCGAGATGAGTCGCGAGATCCTGCTCTCGGGAGCGACCGGCCTGATCGGCGGGCGGCTGCTCGCGGCGCTCGGGCGCGAGAGCAGCGCCGTGCGCGCGCTCACGCGCCGGCCCGAGGCCGCGCGCCCGCTCGCGCCGCCGCATCGCTGGGTCGGCTGGGACGGCCGGCGTTTCCCTCCCGACGCCGTCGCCGGCGCCCGGGGAGTGGTGCACCTCGCGGGGGAGCCCGTCTTCGGCGGGCGGCTCACGCCCGCGCGGCGCGACTCGATCCTCGCGAGCCGCGTCGAATCGACGCGCTCGCTGGCCGAGGCGATCGCGGCGCTGCCCGAGCCGCAGCGCCCGCGCGTGCTCGTGTGCGCCTCGGCCGTCGGCTACTACGGCTCGCGCGGCGACGAGCTCCTCGACGAGGACGCGGCGCCCGGCGAGGGCTTTCTCGCCGACGTGTGTCGCGCCTGGGAAGCGGAAGCCCGCGCAGTCACGCAGCTCGGCGTTCGCTGCGTGAGCCTGCGCATCGGGATCGTGCTCGCCCGCGAAGGCGGTGCGCTCCCGCGCATGGCGCTGCCGTTCCGCCTGGGCCTCGGCGGCCGGCTCGGAGACGGCCGCCAGTGGTTCCCGTGGATCCACGCCGACGACGTCACCGCCTTGATCCTCGCCACGCTTCGAGACGAGGCCTATTCCGGACCGGTCAACGCCGTGGCGCCCGAGCCGGTTCGCAATCTGGAGCTGACGCGGTCGCTCGCGCGCGTGCTGCATCGCCCGGCGCTGCTCGCCGTGCCGGCATTTGCGCTGCGCGCAGCGCTCGGCGAGCTCGCGGGCGAGCTGCTGGGAAGCCGCCGCTGCCAGCCGCAGCGCGCGCTCGCCCGCGGCTTCCGCTTCGCGCACCCCCGCCTCGAGGCCGCCCTCGCAGCCGAGCTCACATAGTGATTCCCGAGCGAAGGGTACGGACCGACCCCGATCCGATACCCGTGCTGCGAGCGGAGGGGGGCCCGCAACGTCGGATCCGGGCTAGTTCTCGACGGGCGCCGGGGCGAAGACCAGCGGCAGGACTTCCTTGACGGTGAGGTGCCTGTGCTGCGGGGTCACCTCGAAGTAGCCGAGCTGGATCTCGGGCGCGGCGGCCTGCGCGTACTGCTCGCCGAAGCCCGAGAGCAGGCGCTCAACGATCTCCTCCGCGCGCCGGCGGTCGACGTCGGCGAGCACCAGCACGGCGCGCTCGCGCGTCATGCGGAAGATCGCGTCGTCGACGCGCAGCGCGCTCTCCAGGTAGTCGACGATCTCCGGAAAGATCAGATCGCCTTCGGGGCCCGCCATCCCCACCACCACCGACGAGAGGGCGTGCTGCGAAGCGAGGGTTTCCGCGCGGTTGAGCAGCTCGCGCAGCCGCAGCGGATCGTGATTGCGTCCGTCGATCGCCATCTGGCCCATCATCATGCCCTATCGACGGACCCCTTCGCTTCCTGAAGACCGCGGCTGCGCAATTGTTGCCGGTGAGGCCATCTCCTACGGTTCCGCGGCCGCACGGGAGGGTTCCATGCTCGATCCAGGCCGAGGCAGGGGCGAGCCGGCTGCGCGCTCGGTCCGGCGGCTCGCCGCGGGCTTCAGCGCCCTGCTCGCTCTCACCTGGGCCCTGATCGTGCTCGGCGCGCTGGTGCGGGCGCACGCCGCCGGGCTCGCCTGCCCGGACTGGCCGCTGTGCTTCGGCGAGCTCGTGCCGCGCTTCGATCTGAAGGTGGCTTTCGAGTACACGCACCGCGCCACCGCCGGAACCGTCAGCCTCGCCTTCGCCGGCCTGGCCGCGCTCGCCCTGCGCGCTCCGGCGACGCGACGCGCGACGGCACGGCTGCTCGCGCTCGCGACGGGGCTGCTCGCCTTGCAGATCCTGCTCGGCGCGCTCACGGTGTGGCGCCTGCTCGCCTTCTGGTCCGTGACGGCGCATCTGCTCACGGGAACCAGCTTCGCGCTCGCGCTGCTCGCGATCGCCTGCGCGCTGCGGGAGCTCGCGGCGCCGCCGATCCGACGCGCTCGCGTGTCAGGGGCGAGCCGCGCGACGCTCGCGCTCGCCGGCGTCCTGCTCGCGGGGCAGCTCGCCCTCGGCGGCCTCGTCTCCTCGCGCTTTGCGGGACTTGCCTGCCCGGAGTGGCCGACCTGCAACGGCGGGCTCTGGTTTCCCGCGTGGCAGGCGGGAGTCGGGCTGCATCTGCTCCACCGCTACAACGGCTATGCGCTGCTCGCGGCGCTCGGCGCCGCGGCCTTCGCGAGCCGCGCCGACGCGCGCCTGCGGCGGGTGACGCTCGCGGCGCTCGGGCTCGGCGTCGCCCAGGTCGGCGTGGGGATCGCGAACGTCGTGCTCGGGCTCCCCGTCGAGATCACGGCCCTGCACTCGGGGCTCGCGACCGCGCTCGCGCTGACGCTCGCGTTCGCGCTGCGCGAGGTTGCGCTCAGCGGCAGGAGCGCCGTCTCCACATGAGCTCCCGCCACGCTCTCTGGCTGCTCGCACCGATCGCTCTCGCGCTCGCCTGCGGAAACGAGCCGCGCGGTGCGTGCGACCCGGCGCCCGCGGCCGGCGAGCTCGGCAGCGTCTGCGGCTTCGAGAACCCCGAGGACGTCGCCTGGGTGCCGACGGCGCAGCTGCTGCTCGTCAGCCAGATGCGTCACGCGGGCGCGGGCGGCTCGCTCGCGGCGCTTTCGCTCGCCGCGGACGGCGCCCCGAGCGCGCCGGCGCGCAAGCTCTGGCCTCCGGCGCACGCGGCTGCCGCGAGCGGGCACCGGACGGGTGCTCCCGTCGGCGATCCCGCCTGTATGATGCCCGCCAGCGGCCGCGAGCTTCGCGCCGCATGGCCTCGCGGCGGCGCCGCCGGGGCCGGACGGCGCGGTGCCGGTCGCCGTCGTGGGACACGGCGAACGCGAGGCCATCGAGCTGTTCCAGCTGCGCGGCGCCGGCGAAACGGCGGCGCTCGATTGGCTGGGCTGCGTGCCGCTGCCGCCGAACGCCGTCGGCAACGACGTCGTCATTGGCGCCGATGCGGCCCTGTGGGTGACGAACTATCAGCCCGCGCTGACGGGGCTGCGCGGACTCTTCTACACGATCGCCGGCGGCCTCGGGCTGACGACGGGCGAGGTCTTGCGCTGGGAGCCCGCTGCGCCCCGGCGCGCCGACAGCGCGCCCAGCCTGGGCTGGCAGGCCGTTGCCGGCACGCGGGGACCGAACCCGAATGGCCTCCTGCTCGCGCCCGGGGGCGCGACGCTCGCCGTCGCCTTCACCGGCTCCGGCAGCGTCGCGATCCGCCCGCTCGCACCCGGGGGCGACCCTGAGCGCGACGTCGACGTGGGGGGCCACCCCGACAATCTGCTCTGGAGCTCGCGCGCGAGCGTGCTCGTGCCCGTGCACACGAGCGGGCTGGCATTCCTGCGCTGCCGCTTCGGGGCGCGGCCCTGCGCCTCGCCCTGGAAGCTGATGGAGATCGACCCGCTGAACGGCGTCGCGAGCGAACGCTTCCGCCACGACGGCAGCCGGATCGGCGCCGTGGCATCGGTCGCCGAGGTCGGCAAGCGCTTCTACTTCGGGTCCGTCTTCGACGATCGCATCGGGCTCCTGCTCGAGCGCTAGCCGACGAAACCCCACCAGGCGTGCTAAAACCCGGCCGGGCTCGCCAGCCCGAGGTCGACGATGCGCTCGTACCAGGTCTTCGCCGGGCTCGCCCCGGATCACGCGCAGGCGCTGCTGGGGAGCCTCGCCGAGAAGGCGCCCGCGATGTTCGCGCAATCGCTCGCGGCGGCGAGCGCGGCCATGAAGGCGCGCCCGGTCTACCTGCAGCGCCAGCCCTTCGACAAGCGGGCCGAGGCCGTTCGCCGCACGCTCTCGCGTGTCGCCACCAACGCGATCGCCGACGAGGTGCTCGCGGTCTACTTCCTCGAGTGCCGCAAGGAGCTGCTGATCGAGTGGCTCGACACGGCCGGCGTCGAACACAAGGATGGAACGCTCGCCGCCGACACACCGGCGCCGCCGAGCGAGAAGAAGCTGCGCGACGCCGTCGAGCGCTTCCGTGCCGCGGGCGACGATCGCGACCGCGAGCTGCTGCTGCGCGCGTTTGCCGCGCAGGACGCGGTCGCGTGGCCGGTTCTCGACGCGTTGCTCGCGAGCCCGCAAGCGCCCGCCGCAACGACCACCGCCAAGACCGCCGAGAAGCCCGCCGCGAAGCCCCGCCGAGCCCGCAAGCCGCGGTAGAATCCCGCGGCGTGAGCGGTGAATGGCGACGGCGCGTGAGCGACGGTGTCCGCTGGGTCTATCGCGCGAACGCGCGCGAAGAGCTCGAAGCCGCCCTGCCCCGCCTGCGTGATCGGCTCGGCGCGCCGCTTGCGGTCGCGCGCGCTCGCCGCCACCGTTCGTTCCACGAGGTGGCATCCGCGCAGGGAGGCCTGTTCGTGAAGCGCCTCCTGTACGAACGCCTCGATTTCTCGCTGTGGCTGCGCGTCTTGCTGTCGCGCGTGCGCGGCGTGCGCGAGTTCCGGAATGCCGTGCGCGCGCACGCGCGCGGCGCGCCGGTCCCCGAGCCGCTCGCCTTCGGCGTGGCCACGCGCCCACAGCGCGGCTACGAGAGCCTGCTCGTCTACCGACGGCTTCCGGAAGGCAGCCGCACGCTCGCCGAGCTGGAGCTCGAGAACCTTCCCGACGACCAGCGCGCGGGAATCCTCGCCGCGCTCGCGGAGCTCACCGCCGACCTGCACGAGCGCGGCGTCTACCATCTCGATCTGACACCGCTAAACGTCGTGCGCACCGGCGGCTCCGACGCGCGGCCGGCGCTGCTGGCCGTCGACCTCGAGACGATCCGTCTCGCCAGGCATCACCGGCGCGGGCTGGCGGCGCGCTCGCTCGCGCGCATCGACGAACGCTTCGCGTGGGCGTCGGGCGAGGAGCGCGAGCGCTTCCTCGCCGCCTACCGGGCACGGAGCGCGACGCCGTGACTCCCCCCGTCTGCGTGCTCATGTGCACCTGGGAGCGGCCGGCGCACCTGGCGCTCGCGCTCGCCGGCTATCTGCGCCAGACCGGCGGCGTCGCCTTCGAGCTGATCGTCGCCGACGACGGCTCGGGGCCCGAGACCGCGGCCGTGGTGCGCCGCTTCGCGCAGCGCGCGCCCTTCCCGGTGCAGCACGTCTGGCACGCGCGCGAAGGCCACCGGCGCACCACGATCCTCAACCTGGCGGTGACGCGAACGAGCGCGGAGCAGCTGCTCTACACGGACGGCGATTGCGTGCCGGCGGCGGATCTCGTCGCCGTGCATCGCCGCGAGCTCGAGCCCGGAACCCTGCTGATCGGCGGCTACGTGCGCGTGCGCCCGGAGCTCGGCGACGCCGCCGACGAGGCCTGGGTGCTCCGCGGCGAGCACGAGCGCCTGCTCGGCGCGCGCGAGCGGCTCTCGCTCTGGCGGCGGCACGCCAAGAACGTCTGGCAGATCCGCACGCGGCGCCGGCGCCGGCCGCACAATCTCGGGCTCAACATGAGCCTCGCGCGCGCGGATCTGCTGCGCGTGAACGGCTACGACGAAAACTACCGCGGCTGGGGCAATGAGGACGGCGACCTGCGCGAGCGGCTCAAACGCGTCGGCGTGTGGCCCAAGAGCATCTGGACGAAGGCGCTGGTCTTCCACCTCGATCATCCCGTCGACCCCACGCGCAAGGACCGCGCGCGCAATCTCGCGTACTCGCGCCGGCAGGACATCCCGGTGGTCGCCGCGCGCGGCATCCACAAACGCGAAGGCGATTGATCCGCGATGCCGGCGCAGCAAGCGCATGCCACGGGCCTGAGCGCATGCGTGATCGCGAAGGACGAGGCCGATCGCATCGACGCGTGCCTGGCGTCGCTCGCGTTCTGCGACGAGCTTCTCGTCGTCGATTCGGGTTCGAGCGATGCCACGCGAGAGATCGCCGCGGCCCGCGGCGCGCGCGTGATCGAGCGCGAGTGGCCCGGTCACGTCGCCCAGAAGGAGTTTGCGATCCGCACCGCCCGACACGACTGGGTGTTGTGCGTCGACGCCGACGAACGCGTATCGCCCGAGCTCGCCGTCGAGATCGCAAGCCTGCGTGACGCCGGCTTCCCCGGCGCGCCGGGCTGGCGGCTGCCGCGCCTCTCCTCGTATCTCGGGCGCTGGATCCGTCACGGCACCTGGTACCCCGATCCGCAGTTGCGCCTGTTCGACCGCCGGCGCGGACGCTGGGGAGGACGCGATCCGCACGACCGCGTCGAGCTCGACGGCGCAGCCGGCGCGCTGCGCGGGCATCTGCTCCATTTTCCCTACCGCAGCCTCGAGGATCACCTCGCGACGATCGACCGCTACACCACGACGATGGCGAGCGGTCTCGCCGAGGCCGGCCGCCGCGGCCGGCTCGTCGATCTCGCGCTGCGGCCGCCGGCGCGCTTCCTGCGCTCGTACCTGCTCCAGGCCGGCTTTCTCGACGGATGGCGCGGCCTGCTGCTCGCCTCGCTCGCCGCCCACTACGTGCGCCTCAAGTACGCGAAGCTCTGGCTGCGCACACGGCGCCCGGGGTAGAGTCCGTGCGCGCACCGCCCCTCTCACGCTCGGACACGGCGTGAACCAGCTGCAAGCCAGGCTCGAGTACTACTACTACCTCGCGAACGTGGGTGTCGTGCGCGCGCTGCCCGAGGGCGCTGCGCGGCGGCTGGCCCGCGCGGTCGCGCTGCGCATGTTCGAGCAAGGCGGGCGGCGCCAGAGCGCGGCGCTGGCGAACCTCGCGCTCGCGTATCCCGGGCTCTCGGAGCCGGCGCGGCGCGAGATTGCGCGCGAGAGCTGGGTGCAGACCGCCTGGGGCATGCTCGACGCCGCGCGCTCGCGCGCGTGGAGCGACGAGGAGCTGCGGCGCCGCGTGCGTTTCGAGCACGTCGAGCGGCTCGAGAAGGCGCTCGCGGGGGGCCGCGGCGCCATCATCCTCACGCTGCACTTCGGCAGCATCGAGCTCGCGCTGATGGCCGCCCCGCTGGTCGGCATCCCGCTCACGGTGGTCGGGAGGCCACTCCCGAATCCCTGGATCCGTCGCCACATGGCGCAGCAGCGCACGCGCACGGGCGCGCAGCTGCTCGAGCACCACGGCGTGGCGTCGCGCATCCTGCGCACGCTGCGACAGGGACGCGCCGTCGCGTTCCTGAACGACCAGTACGCGCGCCGCACGGGCGGGATCCTGGCGCCGCTCTTCGGCGCGCGCTGCTTCACGGCCCCCGGCGCCGCGCTGCTCGCCCTGCGCAGCCGAGCGCCGGTGTTGCCCTTCTACATCGTGCGCGAGGCGCCCGACCGACACCGCGCCGTCTTCCTCCCGGAGCTCGAGCTCGAGCGCACGGGCGACGTGCATCGCGATGTCGCCACGGCGACGGCCCGCACGAACGAGAGCCTCGAAGCCATCATCCGGCAGCATCCCGCGCAATGGTTGTGGTCCCACCGTCGCTTCCGGCGCAGCCCGGATCTCCCGGACGATTTCTATGCCGCCTGAGCGAACGGCGTCGACTCCGCAAGCACAGCGCGCAGCGAGACGCCGGCGCGCGAAGACCGGCGAGCGAGCGCAGCTCGCGGCGCGCCGGGGGCGGAGGAAGCTCGCGAAGCTGCGCGCCCGGCTCCGCAGGCTGGGCTGGCGCAGCGAAGCCCTGCTCGCGCGCCTCGTCATGGCCGCGATTCGCGTGCTGCCGGAGCGGGCGGCGCTCGCGGCCGGTGCGCTCGGCAGCCGCGCCGCCCTGCGCCTCTCCCCGCGCCACCGCGAGCGGGCGCGCACGAACATGCGGCTCGTCTTCCCGGATCGGACCGACGTCCGCATCGACGCCCTCTTGCGCGCGAACTTCGCCGAGATGGGGCGCATCGCCGTCGAATGGGCGCGGCTTGCGCAGCTCTCGCCCGATGCGCTGCTCGCGCGCGTGGAGTTTCACGGCCTCGAGCATCTGGAGAAGGCGCTGCTGCGCGGCCGCGGCGCGATCGTCGTCACCGCCCACTACGGACACTGGGAGCTGATCCCGAGCGCCCTGCGCTACCGCCTGCCCCACGTCGAGATCGCGCCGACCGGACGCAGGCTCGGGAACCCCTTCGTCCATACGATGGTCGCCTCGCGCCGCAATCTGGGCGGCGGCGTCGTGCTCGAGCGCGACACGGTGGAGATCATCCACGCGCTGCGCCGCAACGCCGCCGTCGGGATCCTCGTCGACCTGCGCCGTTCGCGGAAGCGCGGCGGCATCCTCGTGCCCTTCCTGGGGCGGCCCGCCTGGACGACGCACGGGCCCGCGACGATCGCCCGCCGCACCGGCGCGGCCCTGATTCCCGCGTTCACCCGCCGCAGCGAGGGCGTGCGCCACCGCATCGAGTTCCTCCCCGAGCTCGAGCAGCCGCGCGGCCCCGATCTCTACGCCGACACCAAAGCCGTCACGGCGGCGCTGAACGAGGCGCTCGCGAGCTTCATCCTCGCCGAGCCGAGCTCGTGGCTGTGGATCCATCGGCGCTGGCGCAAGAGCCCGGGGCTGGCGCGAGATCTCTACGGCCCCGAGGCGGCGCGCCGGTGATCGAGCTCGAGCGGCTGTGCAAGCGCCACGGCGCCGTCGCAGCCGTCGAGGATCTCTCGCTCGCGGTGGCGCGCGGCGAGCTGCTGGTGCTGCTCGGCGGATCGGGATCCGGCAAGACCACGACCCTCAAGATGGTGAACCGCCTGATCGAGCCCGACTCCGGCTGCGTCCGCATCGCGGGACGCGACACGCGAGAGCTCGCACCGCACGAGCTGCGCCGCCGCATCGGCTACTGCTTCCAGCAGGTCGGGCTCTTCCCGCATCTATCGGTGGCGCGCAACGTCGGGATCACGCCGCAGCTGCTCGGCTGGGAGCGCGGCACGCGCGGGCGCACGCGTCGACGAGCTGCTGCGGCTCGTCGAGCTGGCTCCGGCGGATTTCCGCGAGCGGCGTCCGAGCCAGCTCTCCGGGGGCGAGGCGCAACGCGTCGGGCTCGCGCGCGCGCTGGCCGCCGAGCCCGAGGTCGTGCTGCTCGACGAGCCTTTCGGCGCGCTCGATCCGCTGACGCGCGATCGCCTGCAGCGCTGGTTCCACGAGCTGCGGCGCCGGCTCGGCTTCACCGCGATCTTCGTGACGCACGACATGGTCGAGGCGATCAGCCTCGGCGATCGCATCGCCGTGCTCCACCGCGGGCGCCTCGCGCAGGTCGGGACGCCCGCCGAGCTGCTGAGCGAACCCGCCGACGCCTATGTGGCCGAGCTGATGGCCACGCCGCGCCGCCAGGCCGCGATCGTCGATCGCTGCCTCGCGGCGCGCCGGCCGGACGCCTGATGGCCCAGCAGCTGCGGCTCCTGCCCGGCTACTTCACGGCGCATCTCCAGCTCACGCTCGCCGCGCTGCTGCTGGCCGTCGCGATCGCCGTGCCGCTCGGGATCGCCGTCGCGCGCCGGCGCAGGCTCGAGACGCCGCTGCTCGGGCTCACGAGCCTGATCCAGACGATCCCCGGGCTCGCGCTGCTCGCCATCATGGTGCCCGCGCTGGCGGCGCTGGGGACGCTCACGCAGCGCGCCTTCGGCTTCGAGCTGCGCAGCATCGGCTTCCTCCCGGCGCTCCTCGCGCTCACGCTCTACGCGCTGCTGCCGATCCTGCGCAACACGCTGGTCGGGATCGCCGGCGTCGACCCGGCGCTGGTGGAGGCCGCGCGCGGCGTCGGCATGACGGATGCCGAGCTGCTCCGCCGCGTCGAGCTGCCGCTCGCGATGCCCGTGATCGTCGCGGGGCTGCGCACGGCGGCGGTCTGGGTCGTCGGCACCGCGACGCTCTCGACGCCGGTCGGCGCGACGAGCCTCGGCAACTTCATCTTCAGCGGCCTCCAGACACGCAACTACGTCGCGGTCGGGGTCGGCTGCGCGGCCGCCGCCGCGCTCGCGCTGCTCCTCGACCAGGCGATCCGCGCGCTCGAGGCGGGACTGCGCGAAGGGCGCCGCGCGCTCGTCGCCGGCGCGCTCGGGCTGCTCGCGGGCCTATGCGCGTGGGCCGCGCTGCGCGTTCGCCGAGCCCGCGCCAGGCCCGGCTTCGCGCGAGGTCGTGATCGGCGCCAAGACCTTCACCGAGCAGTACGTGCTCTCGGAGCTGCTCGCGGCGCGGATCGCGCGACGCGACCGGACTGCCGACGCGCACGCTCCCCTCGCTCGGCTCGACCGTCGCCTTCGACGCGCTGCGCACCGAACGAGATCGACGTCTACGTCGAGTACTCGGGCACGATCTACGCGACGCTGATGCATCGCACGCAGCTTCCCGCGAACCGCGCGCGCGGTGCTCGCCGAGGTCACGGAGTTCCTGCGCGAGCGAGCACGCGATCCAGGTCGCCGCGGCGCTCGGCTTCGAGAATACCTACGCGCTCGGCATGCGCGCCGCGCACGCGCGCCAGCTCGGGATCGAGCGCATCAGCCAGCTCGCGCGCGCTACGCCCCGCGGCTCGAGATCGGCGGCGACTACGAGTTCTTTCAACGTCCGGAGTGGACGGCCCTCCAGCGCAGCTACGGCCTCGCCTTCCGAGCGCAGCGCAGCATGGACTCGTCGCTCATGTACCAGGCCGTGGCGCAGGGCGAGGTCGACGTGATCAGCGCCTTCTCGACCGACGGCCGCATCGCCGCGCAGGACATCGTGCTGCTCGCAGACGATCGCGGCGCGATCCCGCCCTACGACGCGCTGGTGCTGGTGGGCCCGCGCGCTGGCGCGCGAGCAGCCGCAGGTGCTCGCCGCGCTCGCGAGCCTCGCCGGCACGATCGACGCCACGCAGATGCGTCGCATGAACCTGGCCGTCGATCAGGGCGGCCGCCCCCCGGCCGAGGTCGCCCTGGAGTTCCTCCACGGTCTCCCGGGACAATGAGCCCCGAGCGCGACTGGACTCAATCTTCTATACGTGTTACCCGATCAAGTTGCGAAATCTTGACTTCGGTAGTGACGTCAACGGGATAGGGGTCCGATGCCGAGGTCGCTGGGCGCACTCTGTCTCTGGCTAGTGACGATCTCGATGCTCGCCGCACCCGCATCGGCTGCCCCCAGCTTCCAGTGGCTCCCTGATGGCCAGAGTGGCCAGAGCCCAAACAACCACGCCTACAGCCTTGGAGGCGGAGTCTCGCCCGATGGCTCGGTGCCGGTCGGGGTAGGTTGGCCCCTGGGTACTACTCCGGGGCCCCAAGCCTACCGCTGGCAGGGAGACGTCCCGACGCCGATGGGCGATCTCGCCGGCGGCGATTTCAACAGCCTCGCGTGGGGGGCGTCGACGTATGGAAACGTCATCGTCGGCGTCGGGACGTCTGCCTCTGGGAGCGAAGCCTTCCGTTCGGTGGGCGGCAGCATGACCGGTCTCGGCGATCTGCCCGGGGGCACGTTCTCGAGCGAAGCCCTCGACGTCTCCAACAACGGTTTGGTGATCGTGGGATCAGGCGTGTCGACCTCGGGACAGGAAGCCTTCCGCTGGGAGAACGGCGTGATCGTCGGACTCGGCGATCTGACCGGGGGCAGCTTCGGGAGCGTCGCGCGGGGTGTATCCGCGAACGGCGGGGTGATCGTGGGCGAGGCTCAGTCCGCATCGGGCACCGAGGCCTTCCGTTGGGAGAACGGCGTCATGACGGGACTCGGCGACCTGCCAGGTGGACTCTTCCAGAGCAGCGCCAACGACGTATCAGCGGATGGGTCCGTCATCGTCGGTGCGAGCCAACGCCTATACCCATTTGGCGGCCGCGACGAGGCGTTCCGCTGGAAAGACGGAGTGATGACGGGGCTCGGCACGCTGAACTCCAATGATAGCTACGCGAGAGCGGTCTCCGGCGACGGTTCCGTCATCGTGGGCTCGGTGGGCAGCGGCATCAACGGAGCCGCTTTCATCTGGGATGAGGAGCATGGGATGCGCGACCTCAAAACGCTCGTGATGTCCGCATTGGGTTCCCAATTGGGGATCGACTTCATCTACTACTCGAAGCTTCTCGAGGCCACCGGTATCTCCGACGACGGCTCGACGATCGTGGGTTGGGGAGAGAATTCCTACGGCAGAGGGGAGGCCTGGATCCTCGTGATCCCGGAACCCGCGAGCGGCCTGCTCCTGCTTTCCGGTCTGACGGCACTCGCCGCGTTGCGGCGACAGCGAAACGTCGTCTCCCGACGCTAGGCCGGAACCTTCATCCCGCGCTGCACCGCGGGTCGCGCGCCGATGCGCTCGATCCAGGCGACCACGCGCGGCAGCTCCATCATCATCGGCATCTTCAGGTTCACGAGGAACACGAGCCAGGGGTAGTGCATGATGTCGCCGATCGAGTACTCGCCGGCGAGGAACGGCCGACCATCCGAGAGAATGCGATCGATCACGCCGAGCAGGCGCTTCACCTCGTCGCTGAAGGTCTGGAGCATCTCGGGATTGCGCTCGGCCTCGGGCTTGCGCAGCTGCGCGCCGAGGCGCCCGAGGTTCGGCCCGATGCCGCCCGTCTGGAAGAAGGCGTACTGGATGGCCTGCATGCGGCCCTTGGCGTCGGCCGGCAGGATCTTGCTGCGGCCGTACTTCTCGCCGAGATGGAGCAGGATCGCGCCGGACTCCCAGATCACGAGTCCGTCGTCGTCGAGCACGGGAATCTTGTGATTCGGGTTGAGCGCCAGGAACTCGGGCTTGAACTGGGCGTTCTCGCCGAGATTCACCGGCACGACCTCGTAGGCGAGGCCCAGCTCCTCGAGCGCAATCGAGATCTTGCGCCCGTTGGGCGTCGTCCAGGTGTGGAGCCGGATCACGCGCCTATTTCCGGATCGTGATGGCCGCGTTCGAGATGATCGCCGCGTCGCGCTCCTTCGACTTCGCCTGGATCAGGATCTTGTCGCCTTCCTTCCAGAAGGACGTGACGATCGTCTCGCCGGGGAAGACCGACGCCCGCGAAGCGCGCCTGGTAGCGCGCCACCTTGGTGACGTCGCCGCCGAGCACCTCGTCGACGACCGCCTTGCAGACGATCCCGTACGAGCACAGCCCGTGGAGGATCGGCTTGTCGAAGCCGCCCATCTTCGCGAAATCGGGATCGGCGTGCAGCGGGTTCTTGTCGCCCGAGAGGCGGTAGATCAGCGCCTGCTGCGGCAGCGTCGGCGACTCGACCACGCCGTCCGGCGCGCGCGTCGGCGCCTCGTTGCCCGCCTTCGGGCCCGACTCGCCGCCGAAGCCGCCCTCGCCGCGCAGGAAGAGCGAGAAGCGGTTCGTGAAGAGCGGCTCGCCCGCCCTCGTCGTTGGTCTCGACCTCGAGCACGACCAGCGCCGCCTTGCCCTTGTCGTAGATGCCGGCGACGCGCCCCGCGTTCGTCGACGGTCGCGTCCGTCGGGATCGGCTGGTGGATCTCGATGTCCTGCTCGCCGTGCAGCAGCATGCGCGAAGTTGAACGACAGCCCGGGCACGCTGCCGATGCCGCCGATCGCGCCGAACGTCGGAATCACGCCGAAGCTCGGCAGCACCTTGAGGTTCTTCTCGTAGGTGTACTCGAGCTCGTTCGCGGTCGGTCGGCGGCACGCCCGCGCCGATGCCCAGGTGGTAGAGGATCACCTGATCCTTGGTCCACGAGTACTTGCCCTCGCGCCAGCTTGACGCCGAGGGCCTTCTTGGGATCGATCGGCATGGCGTCTCTCCTCAGCCCTGGCCCGGAAGGCCTTGGCGACGGCCTGCGTCTCGTCGGCGATCGAGGGGATCGTGTAGCCCTCGGGACTGCGGATCTTGTCGATGTTGCTGCGGATGTCCTCGACCGTCGGCAGGCGGCCCTTCGGCCGCGATCCAGCCCGGGCGCCATGCCGACGAAGATCCGCGCGTAGCGGCCCGCCGCCCACGTCGAAGATCTCGTGGGTGAGCTGACACTCCTCGGAGACGAGGTACGCGACGAGCGGCGTCACGAAGTTCGGATCGAGGGCATCCGCCATCGGCCCGAGCAGCTGCTCGGTGAGCCGCGTCTTCGCGATCGGCGCGATCACGTTGCACTTGATGTTGTTCTTCGCGCCCTCGACCGCGAGCACGTTCGAGAGTCCGACGAGCCCCATCTTCGCGGCGCCGTAGTTGCGTCTGGCCGAAGTTGCCGAAGATGCCGGCGCCCGACGCCGTGAACACGATGCGGCCGTAGTTGTTGCTCCTTCATCGCGCGGAAGGCGGGCTGCGTCACGTAGAACGCGCCCTTCAGGTGCACGTCGAGCACGATCCCGAGATCCTGCGGCTCGAGCTTCGCGAAGGTCTTGTCGCGCAGGATGCCGGCGTTGTTGATGACGATGTCGACCTTGCCGAAGTTGTCGAGCGCCGTCTGCACGATCGCGTCGCCGCCCTCGGGCGTCGCGACGGAGTCGTAGTTGGCGACGGCCTTGCCGCCGGCCTCGTTGATCTCCTTCACGACCTGGTCGGCCATGCTCGAGCCGGCGCCGCGTGCCGTCGGCCTTGCCGCCGAGGTCGTTCACCACCACGCTCGCGCCGCGCTTTCCGAGCATCAGCGCGTAGGTCTTGCCGAGACCGCCGCCCGCACCGGTGATGATCGCGACCCGACCGTCGTACCGAATCTCGCTCACTGGATCACCTCTTCGAAGCTCTTCGATGGAAAAGGCCGCAACGGACGGCGGCGGCCGGCATCATAGCCGAAGGTCGCATGCGGCGGGAAGGGCCGCCGCTGCCTGATTGCGGCGCCGGGCCGTGGGTGGCAGCCTCGACGCGAGGGAGGGACAGGATGGGCCTCGAGGGGACGAGCCGAGCGCCGGAGGGCAGCGATTCGCTGCGGGCCCCGGCGTTCGCGAACACGCTCGCGCGCCACGGCCTCGCCCCCCTGCGGCGCGCCCGCCCGACGACGCTGCAGGTGAACGTCGGCAAGCGCTGCGACCTGGCCTGCCACCACTGCCACGTCGAGGCGGGCCCGAAGCGCAGCGAGGCGATGGACGCGCGCACGGCGGCGCGCGTGCTCGAGCTGCTGGCGCGCGAGCCGCAGCTCGCGACGCTCGATCTGACCGGGGGCGCTCCCGAGCTATCCGCGCAGTTCCGTCCGCTCGTCGCGGGCGCCCGCGCGCTCGGCCGCGCGGTGATCGACCGCTGCAACCTCACCGTGCTCTTGCTGCCCGACCAGGCCGACACGGCGGAGTTCCTGGCGCGCCACGAGGTGCGCATCGTCGCGTCGCTCCCGTGTTACACGCGGGAGAACGTCGAGCGGCAGCGCGGGCGCGGCGTCTTCGCGAAGAGCATCGAGGCCCTCGAGCGGCTCGGCGCCCTCGGCTACGGCAAGCCCGGATCGCCGCTCGGGCTCGACCTCGTCTACAACCCGCTGGGTGCGAGCCTCCCGCCCGATCAGGCGACGCTCGAAGCGCGCTACCGCGCGGAGCTGCGTGAGCTGTTCGGCATCGAGTTCCACCATCTCTTCACGATCACGAACGTCCCGATCAAGCGCTTCGTCCACGCGCTCGCGCGCGAGGGGCGCGAGGCCGAGTACCTGGCGCTGCTCGTCTCCCACTTCAATCCGGCGACCGTGCCGGAGCTGATGTGCCGCCATCTCGTCTCGGTCGGCTGGGACGGCGAGCTCTACGACTGCGACTTCAACCAGATGCTGGAGCTGCCGCTCGGAGGTCGACGCCGCACTGTGTGGGACGTCGAGAGCCTGGTCGGCCTCGAGGGCGGGCCGGTGGCGACGGGCTCCCACTGCCACGCCTGCACCGCCGGCGCCGGCTCGAGCTGCGGCGGCGCGCTCGCATGAAGCCGCTGAAGATTGCTCTCGCCGCGCTCGCGGTCGTCGCACTGGCCTTCGTCGGGCGCGCCGCCGCAGCCCACTTCGCCAGCTTCGCGGCGTGGGTGCAGGGCCTCGGGCCCGCGGGCCCGCTCGTCTTCATCGTCGCCTACGCGGCGGCGGTCGTCGCCTTCGTCCCGGGCTCGCTGCTCACGCTCGCCGCGGGGGCGATCTTCGGCCTCGTGGCCGGCACCCTCTACGTGTTCGTCGCGGCGACGCTCGGCTCGACGCTCGCGTTCCTCGTCTCGCGCTACGTCGCGCGCGGCCTCATCGAAAGGAAGCTTGCCGGCGACCCGAAGCTCGCGGCGATCGACCGCGCGATCGGCGCCGAGGGCCGCAAGATCGTGCTGCTGCTGCGGCTATCCCCGGCGTTTCCATTCAGCGTGCTCAACTACGCGCTCGGGCTCACGCGCGTGCGCCTCGCCGACTACGTGCTCGCCTCGGTGGGCATGCTGCCGGGGACGTTGCTCTACGTGTACTCTGGGAAGCTCGCGGGCGACGTAGCGGCTCTCGCGAGCGGCGCCTCGGTCGCGAAGGGCGCCGGCTACTATACCTTGCTGGGTGTCGGTCTGCTCGCGACGCTCGCCGTCACGCTGGTCGTGACACGCATCGCGCGCGGCGCGCTCACGCAAGCCACCGCGGTCGGCGCTGCGCCGTAGCGCGAACGGAGACTCGAGTCGCATGCCGCACGCCCCCGCCTTCCTGCCGCAGGACGCGCACGACGAGCTGCTCATCGCGAGGGTGCATCCGCCGGACTGGAAGAACCCGGAGCCCGCCGGGCGCTACAACCTCGTCGTGCTCGGCGCCGGCACGGCCGGGCTGATCAGCGCGGCCGTCGCCGCGGGGCTCGGCGCGAAGGTCGCGCTCGTCGAGCGCGACCGCATGGGCGGGGATTGCCTGAATACGGGCTGCGTGCCCTCGAAGAGCGTGATCCGCGCCGCGCGCCGCATCGAGGAGGCGCGCCTCGCGCACGCGCTCGGGGTGCCCGCCTTCGCCCGCGGCGCCGTCGATTTCGGCGCCGCGATGGCGCGCATGCGCGAGATTCGCGCGCGCATCAGCGTCGACGACTCGGCGCTGCGCTTCCGCGACGAGCTCGGTGTCGACGTCTTTCTCGGCGCTGCCCGCTTCGTCTCGGCGCGCGAGGTCGAGGTGGACGGCCGGCGCCTGCGCTTCGCGAAGGCGGTGATCGCGACGGGGGCGCGCGCGGCGCTGCCGCCGATTCCGGGCCTGGCCATGGCGCGCCCGCACACGAACGAGACGATCTTCGAGCTGCG
Organism: uncultured delta proteobacterium; assembly: GCA_963785985.1. GTDB lineage: Bacteria > Myxococcota_A > UBA9160 > UBA9160 > SMWR01 > DATBRV01. The sequence goes on from CAWAXD010000014.1 coordinate 358,294, forward strand.
CGAGCGCCCGCGCCGACTCGCGGTGATCGGCGGCGGTCCGATCGGCGCCGAGCTCGCGCAGGCCTTCGGGCGCCTCGGCTGCGAGGTGACGCTGCTCGAGGCCGGCGCCCACCTGCTGCCGCGCGAGGACGCCGACGCGGCCGAGATCGTGCAGCGCCGGCTCGCCGCCGAGGGCGTGCTGCTGCGGCTCGGCGCGAGCGTCGAGCAGGTCGACGTGCGCGGCGGCGAACGCGCGCTGCGCGTGCGCGCGGGCGACGGCGCCGTCTCGGAGGTGCTGGCCGACGAGGTGCTCGTGGCCGTCGGCCGCGCGCCCAACGTCGAAGACCTGAACCTCGAGTCGGCCGGGGTCGCGTTCGATGCGCGCACGGGGATCCAGGTGAACGATCATCTCCAGACCACGAATCCCCGCATCTACGCGGCCGGCGACGTGTGCATGAGCTGGAAGTTCACGCACGCGGCCGACGCGGCGGCGAAGATCGCGGTGCGCAACGCGCTGTTCGCGCGCACGCAGCGCCTCTCCTCGCTGGTGATGCCGTGGTGCACCTACACCGATCCCGAGGTCGCGCACGTGGGTCTCTCCGAGCGCGACGCGGCCGAGCGCGGCATTGCGATCGACACCTATCGCGTTCCGCTCGCGCAGGTGAACCGCGCCGTCACCGACGGCGAGGAGGAGGGGTTCGTCAAGCTGCACGTGAAACGCGGCAGCGACCGCATCCTCGGCGCCACGATCGTCTCGTCGCACGCCGGCGAGATGCTGAGCGAAGTCACGCTCGCGATCGTCGGCAAGCTCGGGCTCGGCAAGCTGCTCGGCGTGATCCACCCCTACCCGACGCAAGCCGAAGGCATCAAGCGCGCCGCCGGCGCCTGGCTGCGCACGCGCGCCACGCCCCTCGTGAAGCGCCTGCTCTCCGGCTGGATGGCGCTGCGGCGCTAGCCGTTTAGACTCTCTGGCGCCGACGGGTCGTCGATCGGAATGGGAGGCGCCTGTGTCGCTGTTGCGGTTCCTCGGGGTTTCCGACGTCGGGAAGCAGGAGCGCGAGCGCGGGGACACGGAGACGATCCGCCGCATCGCGGCGAAGCTCGAGCGCATCGAGCCCGTGACCGCGAAGCGCCTCGCGGGCTTCGCCTACGTGCTGGCGCGCGTCGCCAACGCCGATCTCGAGATCGACGCGGCCGAGACCGCCGAGATGGAGCGCAGCGTGCGCTCGCTCGCCTCGCTGTCCGAGAGCGAGGCGGCGCTGGTGGTGCAGATCGCGAAGACCCAGGCGAACGTGCTCGGCGACACCGAGAACTACATCGTCACCCGCGAGTTCCGCCGCATCGCGACCCGCGAGCAGCGGGCGGAGCTGCTGCAATGCCTCTACGCCGTCGCGGCGGCCGACGGGACCATCTCGGGCGACGAGCGCGCGGTGATCGGCGCGATCGCCGAGGAGCTCGGCTTCACGCGCGCCGAAGCCAATGCGTTGCGAGCGGAATACCGGGACAAGCTCTCGGAGCTGCGCAGCTCCTGAGCTCAGCTGCGGACGAGCAGCAGGGTCCGCGGGTCGAGAGAGACGCGCAGCGAGGTCGGGTCCGGGTTGTCGTGGTCCTTGAGCGCGCGCAGCCCGACGATGCCATCGCCCGGCTCGAGCGCGAGCACCACGCTGATCAGATCGCGCGCCTTGCGCAGCGATGCGGGGACGACCGCGACGCGTTCCTCGGCGGCCGGCGTCGAGATCCAGACCTCGGCGCCGAGCTCGGCGGCCAGCGCCTTGATCTCGGACAGCTCGTCGTGCGGCAGCGTCTGGCAATCGAGGCCCTCGAGGATCAGCAGCGAGGGCTTCGCTCCGGCGTCGATTTCGAGCTTCACCGCGTCGCGCAGCTTCGAGGCCGTGAGCGTGTTCGGCGGGTAGACGCGAATGCTGCGGTGGCGATCGATCTCGGCGCGCAGCTCGACCGCGTTCTCGAGATGCGTCGAGCTCGCCAGGTCCTCGAAGACCGTGTCGTAGTGGGCGCGCACGTGGGCGACCGTGTGGTCGAGACAGACGTGCAGCACGCGGCGCGCGCGCAGCAGCTCGTCGAGCGCCACGCCGACCAGGAACGCGGTCTTGCCGACCCCGTGGCCGGCGAGCACCACCCCGATGTTCCCGGCCCCCAGCCCCCCGTGCAGGCCCTTCTCGAGCAGGCGCAGCGGGCTTCGCGCGGTCAGGTACTTCTTGTACAAGGGAGCGCTTCCTCGGGTGCTCGTCACTCGTCGTCATCCTTGATCTTGGAGCCGTACTTCTCCTTCAGCTCCTTCTGGACCTCGGAGGGCGCCGGCAGGTAACGCGCGAACTCCATCGTGAACTCGGCCTTGCCCTGGGTGTTCGAGCGCAGGTCTGTCGCGTAGCCGAACATCTCCGCGAGCGGAACCTCGGCCTCGACCCGGCTGAAGCCCTCCTCCTCGGTGGTGCCGATCACCGTACCACGGCGCTGCATGATCGTCTTGAGCACGACGCCCTGGTACTCCGCGGGTCCTTCGACCTCGAGCTTCATGATCGGCTCGAGGATGATCGGCTTCGCGCGCGGATAGACCTCGCGGAACGCGCCGCGCGCGGCCGCCTGGAAGGCGTTGTCCGACGAGTCGACCGAGTGGGCCTGGCCGTCGTCGATGCCGATGCGCAGGCGGATCACCGGGAAGCCGATCAGCCGGCCCTTGGCGAGCATCGAGCGGAAGCCCTTCTCGACCGACGGGATGAACTCGGTCGGAATGGCGCCACCGCGCACCTCGTTCACGAACTCGAATTCCTCGGCGCCCTCGGTGAGGGGCTCGATCCAGCCGGCGACGCGGCCGTACTGACCCGAGCCGCCCGTCTGCTTCTTGTGCGTGTAGTTGAACTCCGCGCGCTGCGAGATCGCTTCGCGGTAGGCCACCTGCGGCGCGCCCGTCTCGACCTCGCAGGCATACTCGCGCTTCATGCGCTCGACGTAGACGTCGAGGTGCAGCTCGCCCATGCCGGAGATGATCGTCTCACTGCTCTCCGGATCGACGTGCGAGCGGAAGGTCGGATCCTCGCGCACGAAGCGACCGAGCGCCTTCGCGAGGTTGTCCTGCGTCTTGCTGTCCTTGGCCTTGATCGAGAGCGAGATCACCGGCGCCGGCACGTGCATCGACGTCATCGCGATGCGGATCGATTCGTCGTTGAACGTATCGCCGGACGCACAGTCGATCCCGAACAGCGCCACGATGTCGCCGGCGCCCGCGGCCGTGATGTCTTCCATGTTGTCGGCGTGCATGCGCACCAGCCGACCCACCTTGTTGCGACGCTGGGTGCGGCTGTTGATGATCGTGCTGCCCTTCTCGATCGAACCCTGATAGATGCGCAGATACGTGAGCTGACCGTAGCGCCCGTCCTCGAGCTTGAAGGCCAGCGCCACGAGCGGCTTGTTCGGGTCCGAGGTGAGCGCGACCGCCGCCTCGTCGTTCTCGAGATCCATCCCGACGGTCGCGATGTCGAGCGGGCTCGGCAGATACGCGTTCACCGCGTCGAGCAGCCGCTGCACGCCCTTGTTCTTGTAGGCGGAGCCGAGGAAGACGGGGGTGAGATCCATCGAGAGGGTGCCTGCGCGCACCGCTTCGTGGATCAGCTCCTCGGTCACCTTCTCCTCGAGAATCGCCTCGGTGAGCGAATCGGAGAACATCGAGACCGCATCCAGCATCTTCTCGCGCGAGGTCTCCGCCTCGGCGAGCAGCTCCTGCGGAATCGGCTTCTCGACGATGTGCTCGCCGTTGCTGCCCTCGAACAGGTAGGCCTTCATCGTGACCAGGTCGACCACACCCTGGAAGTCGTTCTCGAGGCCGATGGGAATCTGCATCAGCACGGCGTTGTGCTTCAGCTTCTCGCGCAGCTGCTCGACCACGCGCCGCGGGTTCGCGCCGGAGCGATCGAGCTTGTTGACGAACGCGAGACGCGGGACCTTGTAGCGCCGCATCTGGCGATCGACGGTCAGCGACTGCGACTGCACGCCGGCGACGCCACACAGCACGAGCACGGCGCCGTCGAGCACGCGCAGCGCGCGCTCCACTTCGATCGTGAAGTCGACGTGACCCGGCGTGTCGATGATGTTGACGTGATGGCCGTTCCAGATGCAGTGGGTCGCGGCCGATTGGATCGTGATCCCGCGCTCGCGCTCGAGATCCATGTGGTCCATGGTCGCGCCCACCTCGTCCTTCCCCTTCACCTCGTGGATCGCATGAATGCGTCCGGTGTAATAGAGGATGCGCTCGGTGAGCGTCGTCTTGCCCGAGTCGATGTGGGCGCTGATGCCGATGTTCCGGATCTTCGAGATGTCGACCATGCTAATGCCCTTGCCCGCGGCCGCGATCCCGCGGGTTCCCGTGACCTGCTTGTTGGGGGGCGGAGAAAGACCGACCCAGGAGCGGTGGCGCAGCAGATTAGCGGGACGTAGCCAACTCGCCAGCTACACCCGCGGGGACGCACGCGCCAGACATGGGAAGACTACTCCAGAAGCTGGCCGGCTTCGAGCCCGGCCTCGGCAGCGGGGAGCTTCTTGCCCTCGCCGAGCCGCAGCCGGCCCACGGCCAGCCGCCCGCCGCGGGCCGCGAGCACGAGCCGACCCTCCTCGAGCCCGAGCACGCGCCCGGCAGGCGCGTCGCTCCCGCCGGGCAGCAGGCGTCCATCGAACAGCCGCAGCTTCTGCCCGCGCAATAGCGCCCAGGCGCCGGGCTGCGGATCGCAGCCGCGGATCAGGCGGTCGAGCAGCACGGCGTCGCGGCTCCAATCGATCCGTGCGATGGCGTCGGTCGCGAGCCCCTGCGCCGTCGCGCGCGACTCGTCCTGCGGCACGCCGTGCGCCGTGCCCGCCGCCACCGCGGCCACCGCCTCGGCGATGGCTTCGATGCCGAGCGGATACAGCCGCTCGAAGTAGAGGCTGCCGGCCGTGTCGGTGTCGCGGATCTCGACGCCGCGCTTCTGGACGATGATCGCGCCCGTGTCGACGCCGGCATCCGGCCGGAACACCGTGACGCCGCTCTCGCGCTCGCCGAGGATGATCTGCCACGCGAGCGCCGAGCCCCCGCGGAAGCGCGGCAGCAGCGAAGGGTGGAAGCACAGCGAGCCGTGCCGCGGAGCGTCGACGATCTCCGGCGGGAGGATCGTCGTCACGAACGCGAGCACGTTCAGCTCGGCGCCGAGCGCGCGGTGCTCCGCCACGAGCTCGGGCAGCGCCTCGCCGGCGCGGCGGAAGCGGCGATGGCGAAACAGCGCGAGCCCGCGCGCCGCGGCCTCGGCCGCGAGCGGATCGGGGCGCCCCTCGTCGGGCGGAACGTAGACGCCGACTACGCGATGCCCCGCGTCGAGCAGTCGCACGAGCACGTCCTTGCCGAAGGCCGCCTGTCCGAAGAGCGCGATGCGCAGCGCCATGGCGCGAACCTACATCAACGCGCGCGCGAGCGGTCGCCGACACGGCCGCGCACCGTCGCAGGGGAGCCGAAGGCGAGCGCGTGCGGAGGCACGTCGCGGGTCACGAGCGAGCGCGCGCCGATCACGGCGTGCTCGCCGATCGTGACGCCGCGCAGCACGGTGACGTCCGAGGCGACCCAGGCGTAGTCGCCGATCGTGACCGGGGCCATGACCTCCGGGTGCTCGGCGTCGAGATCGTGCTGGTCGGCGTCGAAGACGCGGCTGCCCGGGCCCACCCACGCCCGCCGGCCGAGGCGCAGCTCGCGCTTCGCCGAGAGGTGGCAGCCGTTCAGGAACGCCTCGGGTCCCAGCGTGAGCCGGGCCCCCTCGAAGGCAACGATGTGTATGGGACCGAGCTCCGTGCGCAGCCACGCGCCCGCGCCGATCTCGACCTGCGCGCCAGGCCCGAGCGAAAAGCACAGCGCGCCGCGGTTGCGCTCCGTCACCACGCCGGGCCCGATGCGCAGGCGCGCTCCCGGACCGAGCGCGTAGCGCGCGTGAGCGAGGTTGCTGCTCGCCGACGGGTCGATCTCGAGCCCGGGATACAGGATCGGCAGCACGCGCAGGCGCAGACGGTCGAACGCCTGGATCGTGTGCAGCAGCAGCGCGACGGCGCGCTCCCGCGACACGCTAACGGGCCGTGGTCTGCCCCTCACGGAGCCGGAACGTGATGAAGCCGTGCGAGGGATCGTACGGTGAAACGCCGACCTGTACGCGATCGCCGGGGATCACGCGGATCCGGAAGCGCCGCATCCGACCCGAGAGCTGGGCCGTCACGACCTGTCCACCATCCAGCTCGATCTTGTAGCGTCCGCCGCCGAGGATCTTCTCGACGGTGCCGGTCGCCTGCAGCAAGTCGTCTCGAGCCAATCGTCTCCCTTCGGCCGGAACCCCGAGGCGGGGGGCCGCGAACGGCGCAAGTTAGCGGCTCTGCCTGCGCGCCGCATGCAGCGGCTGGCTCGCCCGCGCGCGTGCGGTAGGTTTTGCCCCGTCGGAGAGGTGGCGGAGTCCGGTTGAACGTGCCTGACTCGAAATCAGGTGTACCCGGAAGGGTACCGTGGGTTCAAATCCCACCCTCTCCGCCATTTCATCGAGCCCCGCTTCCGATCGGACGAAGTCGCCACCCTGGCGCGGGCCGTGGGCCGCACGCGGGGAGCTTCGCGACGCAGGACCCGGACACGTAGAGCCCGCGCAGGGCGGCGCCGGACGAGGGATCCGAATCGATGCCGAGCCTCCGCGCGTGGCGCGTGCCGGGCCTCGCGGGCCTCGTGCTCCTCCTGCTCACGCTGCTCTACTGGAAGCTGCGCATCCTCGACACCGGCGTGAACCTCGAGCTCACGCTCGAGAACGTCGACCTCTACGACAGCCACTATCCGATGACGTGGTTCGGCTTCAGCGCGCTGCGCGAGGGCCGTCTGCCGCTGTGGAATCCGTGGCAGTTCGTCGGCGAGCCGTTTCTGGCGGCGTACTACGGCGGGCTCTTCTACCCGCTCAACGCGATCTATCTCGTGACGAGCGTGCCGCTCGGCATGGAGCTCTCGGGCGTGCTGCACATGACGCTCGCTGCCGGCGGCATGGCCGCGCTCGCGCGCCGGCTGCGCATCGACTGGCCGGGCGCGCTGGTGGCGGCCGTCAGCTTCGCCTGGTCGGGCTGGTTCGTGTTCTCGACCAACCAGCCGCGGATCCTCGCCGCGATCGCGTGGCTGCCGTGGACGCTGTGGCTGGTGGATCGCGTGTTCGCCGGCGAGCGGCGTGCGGCGCTCGCCCTCACGCTCGGCGTCGCCGCGCAGCTGCTGATCGGCGACGCCGAACACGTGCTGCACGGCATGCTGGCGGGCGCGCTGCTCGCCGTGTTGCGGCTCGGCGAGCTCGCGGCGCGCGGCGCCTGGCGCGACGCGCTCGCGCGCGCCGCGCTCTGCGCGGGGGCCGTCACCACTGCGGCGCTGCTCACGGCCTTCCAGCTGCTCCCGACGCTCGAGCTGGTGCAGCAGAGCGCGCGCTCGACGGGCGGCTTCGACGTCGCGCACGCGATCGGCTCCGCCTTCTACACCTCGGCGCTCTTCCTGCGCCAGGCGGCGGAGGCGAGCGGTTGGGTGACGGTCGGCGCGTTGCCGCTCGTCGCCGCCTGGCTCGCGCTGGGCCGGGGCCGCGGTGCGCTGCCCTGGCTGCTCGGCGCCGCGACGGCTCTGATCGGTGCGCAGCTCGTGCTGGGCGGAGCGCTCTTCCGCATCTACCACGAGCTGCCGTTCGCACAGCTGTTCCGGCGTCCCTACAAGTTCCTGGACGTCTACGCCTTCGGGCAGGCGCTGCTCGCAGGGCTCGCGGTGGCAAGGCTCGGCGACAGCGCGGGTGCGACGCGCCGCGAGCTGTGGACCGACACGCGCTGGCTCGGGGCGCTCGCGTTCGGCGCGCTGATCCTCTACTTCCTCCACGACGCGGGCCGCGCGAGCCCCGGACTCGCGGCGCTGCTGCTCGCGCTCGGCGTCTACGGCGCAGTGAGCGGCAAGGCGTTGCGGCGGGCGGCGATCGGGGGGATCGTCGGCGTCCAGCTCGCGAGCCTGTTCTTCGGCTCTTCCAACACCCTCGTGCGTCCGGTGCAGCGACCGGAGGCGCTCGCCGCGCGCCGCGAGCTGTTTGCCGCGGCGCGCGCGCGCGGCGACCAATCCCGCGTCTACCTGTCGCCGCACCTGTGGGCCACGCCGGGCCTCTCGCTGAAGCAGGGCATGCTGAACGAGGTGGGCGTCTCGAACGACTACGAGCCGCTCGCCCTGGCTCGCTACAAGGAGTTCTTCGGCGCCGTCTCGCCGTGGCGCTCGCCCGACGGGCTCTTCAACGGGCGCTACCGACTGGTGGGAGACATCAAATGGTGTCTGCTCGACCTGACCGGCACGCGCTTCTATGCCGTGCGCCGCAGCGAGGAGGCCGCGGCGCGCATGAGCGCGCACCCGCCCACTCCGGACGGCCAGGGCTTCCGCCTGATCGGGGGCGGCGAGGTACAGATCTTCGAGCGGGACGCTGCGCTGCCGCGAGCCTGGTGGGTGCCCCGGGCGCGCGACGTCCGCGACGGCGCCGAAGCGCTCGCGTCGCTCTGCGCGCCGGGCTTCGATCCGCGCGCCGAGGTGATCCTCGAGCGCGCCGCTCCCGGCGACGCCGGCAGCGCGGACACTCCCGCTCCGGAGGCCGGATCGGAGGCGCCGCGCGTCGCGATCGACGTCTACGCCCCGGAGCGGGTCGCTGTCTCGGTCGATGCGCCGCGCCCCGGCTGGCTGGTGCTCAGCGACCTCCACTACCCGGGCTGGCGCGCCAGCGTGAACGGGGCCGAGGCGCCGATCGAGCGCGCCGATCATCTGTTCCGCGCCGTGCGCGTCGGCGCCGGACATTCGGCCGTGCGCTTCGAGTACCGGCCCGCCAGCCTGCGCGTCGGCGCGCTCGTGAGCGGCGCGGCGGCGCTCGCGCTTGCGGCAGGCTTCGCAGCGGCCACGTGGCGCCGGCGCCGCGTCGCGCGCGGCGTTTGACCCGCGGGAGCCCTGGGGGTAGAGTCGCGATTCGCCTTGCGGTGAGCCGCGATCGCAGGGTCCCGCTCGATCACGAACCTCGTGAACTCCGTCAGGTCCGGAAGGAAGCAGCGGTAGCGAGAATTCGGTTGCGAGCGGGGGCGCCCTGCGATCCCGGCTCGGCGCAGGCCGGGCGCGGCGAGTCGCGCGGCAGAGGCGGCGGAATCGCGGGTCTCCGGTGAGCTACCAGGTTCTCGCGCGCAAGTGGCGACCGCAGGGCTTCGACGACGTGAGCGGCCAGGCTCACGTGACGACCCCGCTGCGCAATGCGATCCGCAGCGGGCGCGTGCCCCACGCGATCCTGCTCACGGGCCCGCGCGGCGTCGGCAAGACGACGCTCGCGCGCATTCTCGCGCGTTGCCTCAACTGCGAGAAGGGCCCGACGGATACCCCCTGCGGCGAGTGCGTCGCCTGCCGCGAGATCACCGCCGGGCGCTCGACCGACGTCCAGGAGATCGACGCGGCGAGCCGGACCGGCGTCGACGACGTGCGCGAGCTGATCGAGGCCGTGCGCTACGCACCCGCGCCGGGCAAGCACCGCATCTTCGTCGTCGACGAAGTGCACATGCTCTCGACGGCAGCCTTCAACGCGCTGCTCAAGACGCTCGAAGAGCCGCCGCCGCGCAGCTTGTTCGTGTTCGCGACGACGAACGCCGAGAAGATCCCCTTCACGGTGATCTCGCGTTGCCAGCGCTACGACCTGCGCCGGCTGCTCGTCCCCGAGATCGTCGAGCGGCTCGCCGCGATCGCAAAGGCCGAAGGCATCACGGTCTCGGAGAAGAGCCTGCTCGCGATCGCGCGCGAGGCCGACGGCTCGATGCGCGACGCCCAGACCCTGCTCGACCAGGTGATCGCGTGGGGCGGCAATCAAGTCGACGACGAGCAGGTCGCGCAGGTCCTCGACCTGATCGACCGGCGGGTCCTGATGGGCATTCTCGAAGCTTGCGCAGACGGCGACGCCGCGCAGGCGCTCGCCGCCTGCGGCCGCGCCGCCGCCACCGGCATCGACGCCAAGCGCCTCTCCGAGAGCCTGGTCGGCCTGCTGCGCGATCTGGTGGTGCTGCGGATCGCGCCCGACGCGCCGCAGCTCGTCGAGGGCAGCGCCGAGGAGGTGGCCGAGCTGCGCACGCTCGCCGCGCGCTGCGACCCCGCGCGGCTGCGCCGCATGTTCCGCGCCCTGGTGAAGGAGCAGGAGGATCTCGCCTGGGCTCCGCAGCCGTTCGCCGTGCTCGAGATGGCGCTCGTGCGGCTGGCAACCCTGCCCGCTGGCGATGACGTCGCGACGCTGCTCTCGCGGCTCGAGGCGCTCGAGGCCCGCCTGCGCGGCGCGGGCCCGCCCGGCTCTCCGGGCTCGCCCCCGAACGCGCCGGGCCGCTCGCCCGAGCGGGCGCGCGCGCCGGGCGCGGGCACGGCCAAGGCATCGGCTGCCCCCGCGAGCGCCGCGCCCGAGCCGGAAGCCGCGCTCGCATCGCTCCCTCCTGCGGTGGTCTTCGATCGCTTGCGCGCGTTTGCGGGCAAGCAGGATCCGGGCCTCTTCGCCGCGCTCGATGGCGGCGAGCTGGTCGAGAACTCCGCCACGCGTCTGCGCATCCGCGTGCCGGCTGGCTTCGGCGCGCGCCGGCTCGAGGCCAAGCGCGCCGCGCTCGAGCAGTGCTGCGCGAGCTTCTTCGGACGCCCGGTCGCGGTCGAGCTCGAGTCCGTGGGCGACGCGCCGGAGGCGGCGAGCGTCGCCCAGGCGTCCGGCGCCGAGAAGCTGCGCCTGCTGCGCCAGCAGGCGCTCGCGCACCCCGCGGTGAACGCCGCGCTCGAAGTGCTGGAGGGCGAGATCGTCGAGATCCGCCCGCTCGCGGGCCCGCGGTGAGCCAGCCGGATCTCGCGGCGCTGCTCGCCAAGGCGAAGCAGATGCAGGCGCGGCTCGCGGAAGTGCAGCGCGAGCTCGCTCAGCGCCGCATCGAGGGCACGGCGGGGGGCGGCATGGTGACGGTCGTCGCAACCGGCGACCTGCGCATCCTCGAGATCCGCATCGAGCCCTCGCTGGTGACGGCGGGCGACCGCGAGATGATCCAGGATCTCACGGCGGCGGCCGTGAACGCCGCGCTCGCCAATGCGCAGCGCATGGTGCAAGAGGAGCTGCAGCGCCAGCCCAACGCGCTGCGACTCGACTAGCCCGCGTGCGCACCTCCCCTCCCATCGAACGCCTGGTGGCGGCCTGCGCCGGCTCCCGGGCATCGGCGAGAAGTCCGCGACGCGCCTCGCCTTCTTCCTGCTGGGGGCGCCCGACGCCCTGGTTCAGGAGCTCGGCGACGCGATCTTGCGACTCAAGCGCGAGATCGTGCTGTGCGCCGAGTGCTTCGATCTCACGGACACCTCTCCGTGTGCGATCTGCCGGGACCCGAAGCGCGACGCCTCGCTGGTGTGCGTGGTCGAGGAGCCCTCCGACGTCGCGGCGATCGACCGCACCCATCGCTACACCGGACACTTTCACGTGCTCGGGGGGGCGCTCGCGCCGATCGACGGCATCGGGCCGGGCGAGCTGCGGATCGGGGAGCTCGAAGCCCGCGTGCGCCGCGGCGGGATCCGCGAGGTGATCCTCGCGACCAATCCGAATGCCGAAGGCGACGCCACGGCCCACTACGTGTCGGGCCGGCTGCGGCCGCTCGGCGTGAAGCTCACCCGCATTGCTTATGGCCTGCCGCTGGGCGGCGATCTCGAGTACGCGGACCACGTCACGATCGCGATGTCGCTCGCGAACCGGCGCGAGCTCGAGTGAAGCGGCGCGAGCGGCCCTAAAGCGCGACCCCGGGATCGCCGAACGAGTGTCGGACGCGAGCTTGCCCGGAAGTCTGCGTCCGGGTTAGAGTGCGACGGGAAAAGGGTTTTTCTCCCGAGCGCTTATCGAGGCACTTGCCGATGCACGACACGCAGCTCGTGATGTACGACGAGGATTTTCGCAAGATCCTGGCCGTCACGCAGCGGCTCGTGAAGGACGCCAACGCCAAGGGCGTCTTCGTGGTCGATCGCAACGGCCAGCTGATCGGCGAGGCCGGCGAGATGCGCGGCATCGACACGACCAGCCTCGCCTCGCTCACCGCGGGCTGCATCGCCGCCACCGGCGGCCTCGCCAAGATCGTCGGCGAGGAGGAGTTCCCGGTCCATTTCCATCAGGGCGCGCGCGACAACCTGCACATCACGCTGATCGCGGGCCGCATCATCCTGGTGGTGGTCTTCGACGAGCGCAGCTCGCTCGGCCTGGTGCGCCTGCGCGTCAAGAAGGCGGGAGCCCAGCTCGCGCACGTCTTCGAGGAGATCCAGAAGAAGTCGGAGCACGGCCAGGGCGCCGGCACGCCCTTCGCCGAGATCACGGACGAAGACATCGACAACCTGTTTTCGGTCTGAACGCACCAAAATGTCATTCATCAACTATTCGTCGCGTGAAATCAACTGCAAGATCGTCTACTACGGCCCCGGGCTGTGCGGGAAGACGACGAACCTGCAGTACATCTACAACAAGACGAACCCCGACCTGAAGGGGAAGATGATCTCGCTCGCGACGGAGACGGAACGCACGCTGTTCTTCGACTTCCTCCCGCTCGCGCTCGGTCAAATCCGCGGCTTCAAGACGCGCTTCCACCTGTATACGGTGCCGGGGCAGGTCTTCTACGACGCGAGCCGCAAGCTGATCCTGAAGGGTGTCGACGGGGTCGTGTTCGTGGCCGACAGCCAGGTCGAGCGCATGGAGGCGAACATCGAGAGCCTCGACAACCTGCGCCAGAACCTCGGCGAGCAGGGCTACGACCTCGAGAAGATCTCCTGCGTGGTGCAGTACAACAAGCGCGACCTGCCCAATGCGGCCGACCTGGCCGAGATGAAGCGGCTGCTCAACCCGAAGGGAATGCCCGACTTCGAGGCTTGCGCACCCCAGGGCAAGGGCGTGTTCGAGACACTGAAGGCCGTCGCTCGCGGCGTATTGCGCGATCTCAAGCAGATGAGCCGCTAGGGCCCCACCGGCCCGCCTTCCTGCACTAGACTGGGCGCATGCCGCTCGCGGTCGTCCAGGGACGCCAGGTCTATTACGAGCTGCACGGCGAGGCGCGCGGCGTCCCGCTGGCGCTCGTGATGGGCATGGGCGGATCCTGCCGGGGTTGGCTTCCGCTGCAGGTGCCGGAGTTCTCCCAGCAGCACCGCACGCTGATCTTCGATCATCGCGGCGCGGGCGGCAGCCCCGACCCCGGCGGGCCCTTCAGCACGGCGCAGATGGCCGACGACATGGCGGGGCTCTTCGATGCGCTCGGCATCGAGCGCGCCGACGTGCTCGGGGTCTTCATGGGAGGCATGGTCGCCCAGGAGCTCGCGCTGCGGCATTCCCGCCGCGTCGACCGCCTCGTGCTGGTGGGCACCTGGGCGAGGCCCGACGCGAAACGCCGGCTGCTGCTCGAGCACTGGCGCGATCTCGCGCGCGCGGGCGCCTCGATCGAAACGCTCGTGCGCGAGCGCCTGCTCTGGACGCTGCAGGACGACACCCTCGAGCAGCAGGACCTGATCGACGCGATGGTGGAATTCTTCACGCGCGACGGCACGCCGCTGTCGGCGGACGTGTTCGCGCGCCAGTGCGATGCCTGCCTGCATCACGACAGCGCGGATCGCCTGCGCCAGATCCGTCAGCGCACGCTCGTGGTGTGCGGGCGTCAGGACGCGCTCACGCCGCCAAAGTTCCATCGCGAGCTCGCCGACGAGATTCCGGGCGCTCAGCTCGTGACGATCACCTACGGCGCGCACCTCGTGATGGCCGAGTCGGCGGAGACCTTCAACCGCACGGTGCTCCAGTTCCTCGCCGAGGCGCGCAGCTAGCGATCTGCCTCTTCGCGGGCACCTGCCGCGCTCGAGCCCGCGTGAGCGTGCGCACGCGCAGGCGGCCGAGCGCCGTCGCGAGCAGCGGCTCGCGCGCGAGCGCGCCGCGCAGGGCCAGCGCCGAGTGGCGGGCCGGGCTGCCGACCAGCACACGGTTGTCGAAGTCCGCGACGGAGAGGCACAGCGTGACGGGGAAGATGCGCGCGAGCTCGCTGGCCGTCGCCGGCGCCTCGTCGAGGGCGTTCGAGACGAGCAGGCCCCGGGGCGCGAGCTTCTCCGCGAGGCGGGCGAGCGCCGGGCCCGCGAGCCATTCCGGCTTGTGCACCGCGCGCCCCGCGCCGACGAAGAGATCCTCGACGATCAGGTCGAAGCGCCGGCGCACGCGCGCGAGATAGGCACGCGCGTCGGCCTCGACCACCTCGACGCCGAGGGCGTCGAGCCCGAGCCCGCGCCGGGCCGCTCGCAGCACCCCGGCGTCGCGCTCGACGCCGACGATCTGCGCAGCCGGCGCGAGCGCGCGCAGGACCCGCGCCACGCTGCCGCCCGCGAGCCCGAGCACCAGCAGCGAGCGCCGCCGCGCTGGCGGCAGCAGCAGCACCGGCGCCGCGAGGGCATCCCAGACGCCGCCTGTCACCTCGCTGCCCGGCGTCCACCACGAGGCGAACGTCCCGTCGATGCGCAGCGTGCGACCGCTTCGCCCCACCAGCACCTCGACGCGAGCGCGCCCCGTTCTCTCTCGCGCGCGCTGCGCATAAACTCCGGCCATGAGCGATCCCCTGTTCGCGTCGCGGGAGCATGACGTGGCGCGCGTCGCCCTGCCCGTGCCGATCGACGAGCTCTTCGACTACGCCGTGCCGCCGGCGCTCGCGGCGGCAGCGCAGCCCGGCTGCCGCGTGCGGGTGCGCTTGCGGCGGCGGCCGCTGGTCGGGTTGATCGTCGAGCGCAGCGTCGCGAGCGCGTTCGGCGGGCGGCTCGCCCCGCTCGAGCAGCTGATCGACCCCGAGCCCGTGCTGTCGTCGGCGCTGCTCCGCGTGCTGCGCGAGGCGGCCGTGGAGTGTCTGTGCCCGATCGGGATCGCGCTCGCCGCAGCGCTGCCCGCGGGCTCGGCGCCGCGCAGCGCGCGCGGCTTCGCGCTCACGCCCCGGGGCCGCGCAGCGCTCGCCGCGACGACGTTTGCGGAGCCGGCGCAGCAGCTGCTCGCCCGGCTCGCGCGCGGCCCCGCGCGCGCAGCGGCTCTGCGCCGCGAGGGGATCGCCACCGGCGAGCTCGAGCGGGCGCTGCAAGGGCTCGCGCGCGACGGCCTCGTCACGCCTTGCGAGCTCGAGCAGGCCCCGCGAGCCCGGGCGGCGAGCGAGCGCATGGCGCGGCTCGCCCCCGGCGCCGAGGCGCGCGCCGGAGCCCTGCTCGCGCGCGCGCCGGGCCAGGCGGCGTTGATCGAACGCCTCGCGGGCGCGGGCGACGTGGCCGTGCGCGAGCTCGAGCGCGAGCAGCCCGGGGCGGCGGGGCGGCTGCGTGCGCTCGCGGCGCGCGGACTCGTCGAGCTGGCCGAGCGCCCGGCGCCGCGCGACGTGCTGGGGGAACGCGGTCCCGACGAGCCGCCTCCCGCGCTCACCGCCGAGCAGTCGGACGCCGTCGCGCAGATCGCGGGCGCCATCCGCGCCTGGCGCTGCGAGACCTTCCTGCTCCACGGCGTGACCGGCAGCGGCAAGACCGAGGTCTACCTGCACGCGATCGCCGAGGCGCTCGCGCACGGCCGCCAGGCGCTCGTGCTGGTGCCGGAGATCACGCTCACGCATCAGATCCTGGCGCGCCTGCGCGGCCGCTTCGGCGACGTGCTGGCGGTGCTGCACAGCGGCCTGTCTCCCGGCGAGCGGCTCGAGCAGTGGCAACGCCTGCGGGACGGCGCGACGCCCGATCGCCGTCGGAGCGCGCTCGGCGCTGTTCGCGCCGCTCGAGAAGCTCGGCGTGATCGTGATCGACGAGGAGCACGACAGCGCCTACAAGAACGAGGAGGGCTTCCGCTATCACGCGCGCGAGCTCGCGGGCAGGCGCGCCGCCGCGGCGGCCTGCCCGCTCGTGCTCGGCTCGGCGACGCCGTCGCTCGAATCCCGCTTCGCGGCCGACCGGGGCACGCTGCGCCGGCTGGTGCTCGCGCGCCGGATCGGCGACCGGCCGCTGCCCGCGGTGGAAATCGTCGATCTCGTGCGCGAACGCGAGCTCGCCCCGCGCGGGCGGCGGATCGTGCTCTCCGGCGCGCTCGAGCGCGCCTTGCGCGAGACGCTCGCCGCCGGCGGGCAGAGCATCCTGCTGCTCAATCGCCGCGGCTTCTCGACGCAGGTGCTGTGCTTCGCCTGCGGCGCCGCCGAACGCTGCCAGCACTGCGACATCGCGCTCGTGTATCACGCGACGCCGCAGCGGCTGCGCTGCCATTACTGCGATTTCTCGATCGCTCCGCCCGAGCGTTGCTCGCAGTGCGGCGCGCCGGACACGGCGCTGCTCGGCATCGGCACCGAGCGGCTGGAGGAGGAGGTGCGCATGCGCCTGCCCGATGCGCGCATCGCGCGCCTCGACCGGGACACCGCCGGGCAACGCGGCTACACCGAGCGCGTGTTGCGCGAGCTGCGCGAGCGCCGGCTCGACGTCCTGCTCGGAACGCAGATGGTCGCGAAGGGCCACGATTTCCCGGGCGTGAGGCTGGTCGGCGTGGTGCTCGCGGACGTCGGGCTGCATCTGCCGGATTTCCGCGCCGCCGAGCGCACCTTCCAGCTGCTCACGCAGGTCGCGGGCCGCGCCGGCCGCGACCGCGCGCCGGGCCGCGTGATCGTGCAGACCTACGTGCCGGGCCACGCCGCGATCCGCCCCGTGCGCGACCACGATTACGAGTCCTTCTATGCCGAAGAGCTCGGGCAGCGCGCCGCGCTCGGCTATCCGCCCTTCGGGCGGCTGGTGCAGGCGGTCGTCTCGGGCAGCGACGCGGAGGCGACGCTCGCCGGCGCCCAGACGCTCGCCGCAGCGGCCGCGGCGCTCGCCGGGCCCGGCGAGCCCGAGGTGCTGGGGCCCGCCCCGGCCCCGATCGCGCGCCTGCGCGGCAAGCACCGCTATCAGCTGCTGCTCAAAGGCGCCGACGCCGAAAAGCTGCACGCCGCCGCAAAGCGCGTCGTCGCCGCCGCCGCCAAGCTCCCTCGCGGCGTCCAGGCGAGCGTGGACGCGTTTCCGGTGAACATGCTATGAATTCGAGAAAGCTGCATCGTTCCGGCTAGTTAGAACACTGAATCCACCACCGGCCCGGCGCTCGGGCCCGCGGGATGTCGATGGCTTTGCGCGACGTGCTCCAGTTTCCCGACAAGCGGCTGCGCCGCGTGTCGAAGCCGATCGTCGAGATCAGCGACGCGATCCGCACGCTCGCCGCCGACATGCTCGAGGTGATGTACGACGAGCCGGGCATCGGGCTCGCGGCGCCGCAGGTCGGCGAAGCCGTGCGTCTGGTCGTCGTCGATACCGAGTGGCGCGAGGAGAACGCCGAGCGCAGCCCGCTCGTGCTCGTGAATCCGGAGATCGTCGCGAGCGAAGGGCAGCTCCTGTGGACCGAGGGCTGCCTGTCGGTGCCCGACTTCGAGGCCGAGGTCGAGCGGTTCGCCAAGCTGCGCCTGCAAGCGCTCGATCTCGACGGGCGCAAGCTCGAGATCGACGCGGAGGACCTGCAGGCCGTGTGCTTCCAGCACGAGATCGATCACCTCGACGGCGTGCTGTTCATCGATCGCATCAGCCGCTTGAAGCGCAACCTCTACGTGCGCAAGCGCCGCAAGCAGCTGCGTCAGGAAGCCGCGGAGAACGAATCCCCGCCGCCGGCCTAGCCGCCGCCGTGCGCCTGCTCTTCTTCGGAACGCCCGAGTTCGCGGTGCCGACGCTCGAGGCGCTGCTCGCCGGGCCGCATCCCGTCGTCGGCGTCGTCAGCCAGCCCGATCGCCCGCGCGGCCGCGGGCGCAAGCTGAAGCCCTCCCCCGTCTCGAGCGTCGCCCTGCGCGCGAACGTCCCGCTGTTGCGGCCCGAGCGCGTCGGCGACCCGACGCTGGTGGCCGAGCTGCGTGGGCTCGAGCCCGATCTCGGCGTGGTCGTCGCCTTCGGGCAGTTCCTGCCGAAGGCGATCCGCGAGCTGCCGAGGCTCGGCTACCTGATCAACGCGCATGCGAGCCTGCTGCCGAAGTACCGCGGCGCCGCCCCGATCGAGCGCGCGATCCTGGCCGGCGAGCTCGCAACGGGCGTCTCGGTGATGCGGGTCGAGCGCGAGATGGACGCGGGGCCCGTGGCGCAGGTGCGCGAGCTCGCGATCGGCCCCGAAGAGACCGGCGGCGAGCTGGCGCAGCGCATCGCGGCGCTGAGCGCCGAGGCCGTGAGCGCGGTGATCGAGCAGATCGCGCAGGCCCGGGTGCGCTGGACGCCGCAGCCGCGCGAGGGCGTGACGCTCGCGCCCAAGCTCGTCGCGGCCGATGCGGTGCTCGATTTCCGCCAGAGCGCAGCGGCGCTCGTACGGCGCGTGCGCGCGTTCGCGCCCGCGCCCGGCGCGGCGACGCGGATCGACGGCGAGCGGCTCTCGATCCTCGCTGCGCGCGCACAAAGCGGGCCCGTCGACGCCGCGCCCGGGACGGTGCGCCGCGGCTCCGAAACGCGTTGCGCATCGCGACGGGCGACGGCTGGCTGGTGCCGCTCGTCGTGCAACGCGCGGGCGGACGCGCGCTCGAGATCGCGGATTTCCTGCGCGGACGCCCGCTGCTCGACGGCGTGCGCCTCGGCGCGGGGCTAGACTGCGCGCAGTGATCATCCGACCCGCCGACGGCCGAGCGGGCCGCCCGCATCGCGGGCGACCCGACATCAAGCGCGGTCTGCGCTCGCGCGGCGCGCCGACACTGACTCGCCTGCTCGCGCTGCGCGTGCTCGAGCGCGTGCAACGCGCCGGTGCGTATGCCGACGTGCTCCTCCACGCGCAGCTCTCGCGCAGCGAGCTCTCGGCGCCCGATCGCGCGTTCGCGACCGAGCTCGTCTACGGAACGCTGCGCTGGCGCGGCCGCATCGACTACTGCCTCGCGCGCGTGCTCGACCGCGATCTCGACAAGCTCGAGCCGTTGGTGGCCACGGCGCTGCGCCTGGGCGCCTATCAGCTGCTCTTCTCGGAGCGGGTGCCGGTGACCGCGGCCGTCGACGAGTCGGTGCGCTGCGTGCGCGCCGCAGGCGTCGAGCGCGCCACGGGCCTCGTGAACGCCGTGCTGCGTCGGCTCGCCGCAGAGCACGGCGCGCTGGCGATTCCCTCGCTCGCCGACGATCCGCTCGCGCACCTGACGCACGCGCTCTCGATTCCGGAGTGGATCGCGGCGCGCTGGCTCGCACTGTTCGGTCCCGAAGAGGCTGCGGCGCTCGCGCGCGCCTCGAACGAGCCGCCGCCGCTCACGGTGCGCGCCAACGTGCAGCGCACGTCGCCGGCCGCGCTGCTCGAAGAGCTGCGCGAGCGCTTCCCGGAGGCGCGGCCCTGCCGGATCGCGCGCGATGGCCTCGTGCTCGGCCGCAGCGGCAATCCGGCCATCGATCCCGCCTTCCTCACCGGCCGCTTCACGGTGCAGGACGAGGCGTCGCAGCTGGTCGTGGCGCTGCTCGACCCGCAGCCGGGCGAGCACGTGCTCGACACCTGCGCGGCGCCGGGCGGCAAGTCGACGGGCATCGCCGAGCGCGTCGGTGCGGAGGGCAGCGTGCTCGCGCTCGACCGCCACGTGCGGCGCCTCGATCTGATCCGGCGCAGCGCGCGACGCCTCGGGCTTCCCGCCGTGCACACGCTCGACCGCGACGTCACGCGCCCGCTTCAGGACCTTCCGGTCGCGGCGCCCTTCGATCGCGTGCTCGTCGACGCGCCCTGCTCCGGCCTCGGAACGCTGCGCCGCAATGCCGACGCGCGCTGGCGCGTCGGGCCCGGTGATCCGGCGCGGCTGGCGAAGATCCAGCGCGCGATCCTGCGCAACGCAGCCGCCGCGCTCGCGGCCCGGCGGCGTGCTCGTCTACAGTACGTGTACCCTGCTGCCCGAGGAGAACGAGGCCGTGGTGGACGCCTTCCTGCGCGAGTCGAAGGATTTCCGCATCGCGCCGCCCGCCGATCTCCCGGCCGGACTGGCGCCGGTCCTCGATCCGAAGGCCGCCTGCGCTGCCTGCCGCACCGCCACGACACCGACGGCTTCTTCGCGGCGCGCCTGGAGCGGCTGTCGTGAGCGCGCCGCGCATCGCGCCCTCGATCCTCTCGGCGGACTTCGCGAAGCTCGGCGACGAGGTGCGCGCCGTCGAGCGCGCCGGCGCGGACTGGATCCACGTCGACGTGATGGACGGGCACTTCGTGCCGAACCTCACGATCGGACCGGTCGTGGTCGAGGCGGTGCGCCGCAGCACGTCGCTCCCGCTCGACGTGCACCTGATGATCGAGCAGCCCGAGCGCTACGTGACGGAGTTCGTCAAAGCCGGCGCCGCCACCATCGGCGTGCACGTCGAGGCCTGCCCGCACCTGCACCGCACGGTCGGCGCAGATCCACGAGGCGGGCGCGCGCGCCTGCGTGGTGCTCAACCCGGCGACGCCGGCGCTCGCGATCGAGCCGGTGCTCGCCGACGTCGACCAGGTGCTGGTGATGACGGTGAACCCGGGCTTCGGCGGACAGAAGTTCATCGAGAGCATGCTCGTCAAGATCGCGGCGCTGCGGCGCAGGATCGACGAGCGCGGCCGCGAGGTCGCGCTCGAGGTCGACGGCGGGATCTCGCTCGAGACCATCGGCCGGGCCGCCCGCGCCGGCGCCGACGTCTTCGTCGCCGGCACCGCCGTCTTCGGGGCCCCGGACTACGCGCAGGCGATCGCGGCGCTGCGCGCGGCGGCGACCGCCGCCCGCTGAAGCGCGCTTCCGCGCGGCAGGCCGCGGTGATACTCTCGCGGCTCGGTTTCGACCGGAGCCCGCTTGATCCGACGCGCCCCGCTCGCCGCGCTGCTGGCCGCCGCCCTGCTCGCCGTCGGCGCACCCGCGCTGCGCGCCGCGGAGGCGGCGCCGCCCGTCGTGACGCCGGTCGCCGACGACGACGCGAAGCTCACGGCCCGCGACATCTACGATCGCGTGCTGCGGAACCGCTTCAGCTCGTTCACGCAGGAATCGCAGCTGATCTCCGGCGACCGCGGCGGCCGCGCGCAGGAATCGCGGCTCCGGATGATCTGGCAGATCGTTTCGCGACGAGAACGGACAGCCGACGCACGGCGTCGTCTCGAAGACGCTCGTCAACTACATCTATCCCTTCGACGTCCGCTTCGCCGGCTATCTCGTGATCGCGAACCAGGAGCGCGTCAACGACCAGTTCGTCTACTCCCCGTCGCGCCGCAAGGTCGTGCGCGTCAACCTGCGCAGCGAGGCGGTCTTCGGCACGGACTTCTGCTTCGAGGACGTGATCCCGCGCGAGATCGAGGAGTCCGACTACGAGCGCGTGGCGGACGAAACGGTGAGCGGCGAGCCCGGTCTACGTGGTCGAGGTCATGCCCAAGGCGTTCGCCGCCTCGAAGTACTCGCGCGTGCGGGTCTACGTCGAGAAGGCGCACTTCGTCCCGCTGC
This sequence comes from uncultured delta proteobacterium, assembly GCA_963785985.1. Classification (GTDB taxonomy): domain Bacteria; phylum Myxococcota_A; class UBA9160; order UBA9160; family SMWR01; genus DATBRV01. Next base: position 379,753 of record CAWAXD010000014.1, read on the forward strand.
GCACCCGCTACTGGGACGAAGCGGGCGTCGAGGTGAAGGAGCTGCGGGCGGTCCCGTCGGAGGTCCGCGAGTTCGACGGCGTCTGGCTGCCGATGAAGGTGACGATGCGCAACCTGCAGCTCGAGTCCTTCACGACGCTCGTCGTGACGAACTTCGTGCCGAATCCCAGCCTGCCGCAGGCCACCTTCGATCTCTCGCGGCTCGAGTCCCACTGAGCGCCGGGTCCGCAGGGCGCAGCGCAGACGGCCCGGGTTGAGGAGAGCGCCCGGAGACGCCATACTCCGCCTACTTCGGCCGGGAATCATGGACAGCTCGGGGCGTGGCGCAGTCTGGTAGCGCGCTTCGTTCGGGACGAAGAGGTCGCTGGTTCGAATCCAGTCGCCCCGACCAGTTTTCCGGTTACGGCGCGGGCGTAGCCCGCGCCTCCGGCTTCGCTCGGCTGCGCCTCGCTGCGCGCTTCGCTTGCGGGGTGCCTCGGCGCACTTGGGTTGCGCTTGCGGCGTGCGACGCGGCGCAACTACGCTCGACGGGACGGTGGTCCCATGGCGCTGCACGCGATCTTCGCGCTCGTGCTGCTCGCGTCGCTCGGGTGCTCCGAGCGGCGGGACGCGCCGAGCGACGTGCCCGTGCACGTGAGCTTCATCGCGCTCGACGCCCAGAACGTCCCGGTGCTGATCCTCGAAGAGGAAGCCGGCGGCCGCATGCTCCCCATCACGATCGGTGTGGCCGAGGCCAGCTCGATCGATGCCGAGATCCACAAGCAGCGGCCCGCACGCCCGAACAGCCACGACTTCGCAGCGCGGCTGATCGCCGGGCTCGATGCCGAGCTGGTGCGCGTGGTCGTGACCGAGATCCGCGACGGAACCTTCTACGCGATCCTCGTGCTCGAGGCCCACGGCAAGCGCATCGAGATCGACGCGCGCCCGAGCGACGCCATCGCCACCGCGCTGCGGGCCGGCGCCCCGATCCTCGTGCGCGAGCAGGTGTTCGAGCAGGCGGGCGAATCCCCCGCGGCGTCCGCTCGCGACCGCTCCGTCGCATGGCGCGTTCCGCTCGCGCGCACGCCGGCAACTCGCGCCGTCGAGCTCTGATTCTCGACGAGAAACCGCGCGATCTTGCACATGCGCGCGCACGCGCGGCGAGCCCCGCGCGAAGCGACAAGGCACCCGCCAGCGATGCGCGCGTCATGCGCAACTTGCGCGGAAGACGCGCGAGATTCGTACCATGCGACGCGCGCGTTCCGTTGACAGCGGAGCGCCTCGCTGTCAGGATGCGAGCCGAGCGGTGTACTCGCTCGACGGACGAATCCTCCCACCGAAGGCGGCGACACACTCATGGGTTTCTCAGACACGACGGAGCGGCTGCGGCGCGAAGAGCTGGCCTGGGAGCTGGTCGAGGTCTTCGATGAGCTTCGCACCGAGCAGATCAACGAAGTGCTCGCGAAGAACGTGCCGCTCGAGACGCTCGAGTTCTTCTCGGCCTACGCCGACGAGTTCGCCGACACCCACGCGATCAGCGACGCCACGCGCAAGCGCCTGCCGAACCTGCTGCTGCTCGGCTATCTGCTGCGCGTGCTCGAAGATCGCCTGATCGACGACTCGAATCCGCTCGACGCGTGAAGCGGAAATCCGGCGCACGCGCGCGGCGCGTCGCGGCGCGCACGCGAACGAAGCCGTCCCGCGCCCGTGGCGCCGCCGCGGAGGTCCGCAGCCCTGCGGCCCCGTTGCCCGTCGGCCCCTACTCGCAAGCCGTGGCAGCCGGCGACCTGCTCTTTCTCTCGGGCCAGATCCCGCTCGATCCGAGCACCCAGAAGCTGGTGGCCGGCGAGATCGAGGAGCAGACCGTTCGCGTGATCGAGAACCTCGCGGCCGTGCTCGCTGCGGGCGGCTCCTCGCTCGCGGGGGTCGTGCGCACGACGGTGTACCTCACCGATCTCGCGCTCTTCCCGCGCATGAACGCCGTCTACGCGCGCTACTTCGAGCAGCTGCCGCGGCCCGCGCGCTCGACGCTCCAGGCCGCCGCGCTCCCGCTCGGCGCCCAGATCGAGATCGACGCCATCGCGCTGCGAGGCCGCAAGGCGGCCTCGCAGCGAAAGCCTCGTTGAACTTCGCTCGCCTGCGGCAAGTTCCAAGACTTCGCTCGCCTGCGGCTCGCTGCGAGCGGGCTGACGCCCGCTTGCAAGACCCGTCGACGGACGGCTGACCCACCCCCCCCCGCCGCCTCCCCCCTCGCACGTCGAACGTCGGATCAGGCTTCGCGGCGCCGAGTCAGCTGGCGCAGGTTCACGCCGTTGATGCCGGCGTGGGCGACGACCGGCGCGATCAGGCTTCCGGTCGCGTCGAAGAGCGATCCCAGCAGGAAGCCCACCGCGATGGCGAAGAACGACCACAGCAGCAGCTCCCGGCGTGGGACGAAGTGCGCCGCCCCAAACAACAGACTTGCAGCCACGAGCCCGACTTGCGGCTGGAGCGCGCCGCGAAAGAAGGCCTCCTCGGCGACCCCGCTCACGAGCGCCAGCAACCAGCACTCGGCGAGCGAGAGCGGCCCGAGCGCAGCCGCCAGCGCGCGCGCGAGCTGCTCGCCGAGCCGCGTGCGCTGCGTGAGCTGATGCGACAGCAGCACGACGATGGCCGCTGCCAGCAGCCCGGCGCCGAGCGAACGCAGCACCCCCGCTGAATCCCCGGGCCGCGCGGACGGCGCCCAGGCGAGCGAGCGCCCGTCGAGGGCCGCCCAGGCGAACGCGAGCCCCAGCAGCAACCCATAAAAAACCAGTGCGAGGCGCACGAGCGGGGGACGCACGCGCCCGCGCTGCGGCGATCCCGGCCCGTAGACAGGCGGCATGGGGTCCATCTCGGGCGGACCGCTCGGCTCGGATGCCACGATCGAGGACCTCGTTGACAGTTATCCCGGGGGGCAGGTAGCTTGGCGAACCTGCGATGCCCGGGCCTCGGGGCGTCGATTTCTCGTCTGGACGATTGTATCTCCTCCATCTGGAAGCCACGGAGTGAGGACTCCATGACCGACCGACTGCCCATGACGCGCGCCGGCTACGAGAAGCTCGAGGAGGAGCTGCGTCGCCTCAAGTCGGTCGATCGCATCAAGATCGTGAAAGAGATCGAGATAGCTCGCGCGCACGGAGACATTTCGGAAAACGCGGAGTTCCACGCCGCCAAGGAGCGTCAATCCCACATCGAGGGTCGCGTGCGGCAGCTCGAGGACAAGCTGGCTCGCGCCGTGGTGATCGACCCCACGGGGCAACCGCCGGATGAGGTCCGCTTTGGCGTGACCGTCCAGCTCGAGGACACGGCTACCGGCGACCGGGTCACGTACACGATCCTCGGCGAGGAGGAATCGGACGTCGTCAACGGCTGTATTTCCGTGTCTTCGCCGGTCGCTCGCGCACTGTTGGGAAAAGCCGTCGGAGATAGCGTCAGCGTGCGTGTCCCCAAAGGCGTCCGCGTCCTCGAGGTCATCGAGATCCGCTTTGGTTGAGGCGCGCAGCCGTCTCCTGTAGCCTCGCCCCGACGCGTCCCGGAGCCTCCGCCGGCGTCCGTCGACCGCATCCCCACGAGGCTCCCTGTCCTCGGAAACGGCGGGGCCCCCTTGCGATCGCTCCAGCTCAAATTCAGCTCGCTCGTCGTCAGCCTGCTCGTGGTGGCTTGCGTCGGCCTCGCCGTGATCGCGACCGAGCACGAGCGCCGCGCGCTGGAGGCCGAGGTCGAGAAGACCGGCCGCGCGCTGATCACCAACCTGGCCGGCGCGGCGAAGGAGCCGCTGCTGGAGGTCGAGCAGGGCGCGTTCGACAACGAGCTCACCCTCGACCGCCTGATCGAAGAGACGGGCGCGAGCCCGGGAGTCACCGCGGTTCGCCTGTTCGGGCGCGAGGGGCGCCTCGCGGCGTCGCTCGACCCCGCCGAGCGCCAGGTGGAGACTCCCCCGCGGGTCGACACTACGCAGAGCACCCGCCCCGACGAGATCAGTGTGCGGCGCGAGCATGCGCGGCGCTTGATTTTCGCGGCGCCGATCTTCTACAGCGGCGTGCGCGTCGGAGAAGCCCAGGTCGAGCTCGATCTCTCGGTGCTCGTCGATCCGATCGTGCGCAGCAACACCCGTCAGCTCGCCGCCGCCGCAATCACGGTGATCGTCTTCGGCGTCGTCGCCGGGGTGATCTTCGTCGCCCTGCTCGTGGGCCCGCTGCGGCGTCTGCGGCATGGCGTGGAGCAGCTCGCGGCCGGCGACCTCGCGGTGCGGGTCCCGCCGACCTCGCGCGACGAGGTGGGCGAGCTCACGCGCGCGTTCAACGAAATGGGGGATTCGCTCCAGCAGAAGCAGCGCGTCCAGAATGCCTTCGGCCGCTACGTGAACGACTACGTGCTCAATCAGCTCCTCGAGGGCCCGGAGGAAGCGGGGCGCGGCGGGATCGAGCGCGAGGTGACGATCCTGTTCGCCGACATCCGCGGCTTCACGCGCCTCTCCGAGGGGCTCGAGGCGCACAAGGTCGTCGCTCTGCTCAACGAGATCTTCCAGCTGGTCGCGGACCGCATTCTCGAGAGCGGCGGAACCATCGACAAGTTCATCGGCGACTCCGTGATGGCCTACTTCGGGGCGCCCGTTTCGCAGCCCGACCACGCGCTGCGCGCCGTGAACGCGGCGATCGACATCCAGCAGGTCGTCCGCAAGCGTCTGGAGGCGCGCCGCGATCCGGGCGACGACATCGCGGAGGCGTTGCCGGTCGAGATCGGGATCGGCATCCACACGGGGATCGTGATCGTCGGCAACATCGGATCCGACCGGCGCACGGACTTCACGGCGGTGGGCGACGCCGTGAACGTCGCGCATCGTCTCGAGAAGCTCGCGCGCCCCGGCGAGATCCTGGTCTCGGAAGCCGTGCAGCGCAGCGTGCGCACTGCCATGCGCCTGCGCTTCGAGGGCGAACGCCAGCTCTCGGGCCGCGAGGAGCCGGTGCACGTCTACTCCGTCGAGATCGACGGCAGGCCAGCCCCGGCGGAGCCGCGCTCGCCCCTGCACGCATGAGGGTGCATGCCATCCGGCTGGCCTGCGCAATCGCCGCGGCCGCGCTCGTCACGGCCGCCTGCACGTCACCCGTCGAACAGGGCGAGCGGCTCTACCGCGAGGGAGACCGCCTCGGCGCCCTCGTGCTCTGGCGCTCCATCCCCGAGAACGCACGCGCCTATCCGGCGGTGAAGCAACGCATCGAGGTCGTCGAGGCGGAGTTCCAGCGGCTGGTCGTGCGCTACAAGCAGCGCGCACGCTACTTCGAATCGAAGGGGCGGCTCGCCGAATCGATCCTCAACGACCGGCTCGCGCTCGAGCTGCAGCCCGACGACGCCGCCACGCTCGCCGGTGTGCAGAAGATGGCGCGCGTTCTCGCCACCCAGAAGGCCCAGCTGCTGACGGAGTACCGCGCCGCCTTCGCGGCGGGCAACCTCGGGGTCGCGCGACGGACCCTCGCCCAGCTCCACACGCTCGACGCCTTCGATCCCGAGCTCGAGACCGAGGCGCGGACGCTCGGCGAGGCGCTGCGTTCCGAGGTGTCGAAGCAGATCGGGATGGGCCGGCGCGCCTTCGCGTCGGGCAACTATCCCGCAGCGCAGAAAGCCTTCGCCGCGGTGCTCGAGCTCGACCCCGACAACGAGTCCGCGCAGGGCTACATCTCCTACATCGACACGCTGATGCAGGAACGCAGCAAACCACCGGGCAAGGCGGGCAAGCCGCCGGCATCCGGTCTATCGAACCGCGAGACCTTCGCGTCACAGGCCGAGATCCGAGCCGAGGGCTTCTACCAGAATGGGCTCGCCGCCGCGCGCCGCGGCGATGCGTACGCGGCGATCCGCCAGCAGCTGTTCGCGCTCGGCGCAAATTCGGAGCACGTCGCCGCTCAGCGCGAGCTGTCGCGGCTGCGCCGCAGCCTGGCTCCCGAGGTCGAGAAGCTGATCGAGAGCGGCCGCAAGGCCTTCCGCAACGAGGACATCCAGTCGGCGCTCGACGACTGGCGCCTCGCGCTGCTCGTCGATCCCGAGAACGAGCGCGCGCGCGCCTACATCAGCCACGCGGAGCGACAGCTCGAGAATCTGGAACGCATGCGCTCGGAGCCCGAGCCGGCGGCGCGGGTGGAATGAACGTGCCCTCGGCTTTCGCACGCGCGCTGCTCGCCGTCCTCGCCCTCTCGCTCACCACGGCTTGCGCCACGAGCCTCGATCTCGAGCGCGCGCGCAGCGTGTTCACGCGCCGCCCGCAGGCCGATACGCCGCAGCTGCTCGCCGGCCCGCCGGGCACGCTGCCGGCACCGGAGGGTGTCGTCGCGACGAGCGGACAGCTGCGCGAAGTGCCGCTGCAATGGGAGCCGGTGATCACCGGCGACGTGGGCGGCTACGTCGTCGATCGCGCCTTCGCCGCAACCGGGCCCTTTGCGCGCGTAGCGGTGCTCGCCGGCCGCAACACCACCCTGTGGGTCGATCGCGGCGTCCCGGAAGGCGCGGCCGCCAATGCACCCTCGGCGCTGGGCGACGGCGTCACCGCGCACTATCGCGTGCGCAGCTTCTCGCGCACGGGCCAGCTCGGCGCCGAGCCCACGGTCGTCGCCGGCGCGACGACCGCGCCGCCGCCTGCGCCGCCCGCGGCGCTGCGCGCCTACAGCCATCAGCCGCGCCAGGTACCGCTCGCCTGGCGCGCCTCGGACGATCCGAACGTGACGGCCTATCGCGTCTATCGCAGCCCGAGCTTCCGCGGCTCGTTCGAGCGGCTCGCCACGGTCGAGGGTCGCTTCCAGACGCTCTACAACGACAAGGGTCTGGGCGATCTCCGCGTGTTCTACTACCGCGTGGCGGCGGTGAACCGCGCCGGCGGCGAGGGCCGCGCCTCCGAGCCCGTGCGCGCCGTGACCAAGCCCGCGCCGCTACCGCCGCTGGGGTTGCGCGTCAGCGCGCAACGGCTCGGCGTGAACCAGCTCGCGTGGGAGCCGAACGTGGAGACGAACCTGGTCGGCTACCGCCTGCTGCGCCAGCGCGTGGGCTCGAAGGGGCACGAGCTCGTCGCCATGCTGCCGCCCGACCAGACTACGTCCGAGGACGCGGCCGTCAGCGCGGACGAGCCGATCGACTACAAGCTGGTCGCCGTCGACGAAGACGGCCTCGCGAGCGACCCCACGGAGCTCGTCGCCGTGAAGAGCGTCGGCTACGACATCAGCGCCACGGCGCGCCCGGACGGCGTCCACCTCGCGTGGAACCCGCGCAGCGAGGAGGGCTTCGTGGGCGCACACGTCTACCGGCACGGCGCGCTCTCCCGCAGCGATCTGGGGTTCGTCACGGGTGCGGGCTTCGTCGACGCCGGAGCGAAGCCAGGGGGGCGCTACCGCTACACGGTCGTGCTCGAACGCGCGGACAAGACCCTCGCGCCAACCTCGCCGCTCGTCGAGATCCAGGTCCCGGAGCGCTGAGGCGCGCGGTCCGGCTCGCGACCCTGCTTCGTTGATTTTCGGAAGTGCCTGCCTAGAATCCCCGCCTGAGTCCGATCCCCGGTAGCTCAGTTGGTAGAGCAAGCGGCTGTTAACCGCTTGGTCGCAGGTTCGAGTCCTGCCCGGGGAGCCACGCGCCCGCGCGCCGGCCTGCGGGCATGCGAGGGCTCCGAGGGGGTGAGCATGAGCGGACGGTGTCGCACTCGCTTCGCCTGCGCGTCGGGCCAGGCGGTGCTCGCAATCGCGCTGTTCGCCGCGGCGCGCGCGCACGCCGAGACCGGCTGGGTGGACGACCAGGTCCGCCTCAACCTCAGAACGGGGCCCGGCAGCCAGTTCCGCATCGTCGGCAGCGTCGAAACCGGAGATTCCGTCGAGATCCTCTCGCGGGGGGACGGCTGGATCGAGGTGCGCTCCGAGGGGAAATCGGGCTGGGTGCCCGATGGCTTCCTCAAGAACGAGCCGCCGGCGGTGGTGAAGCTCGCCCGCGTCCAGTCCGAGACGACCGAGCTGCGCTCGCGCAGTGGAGCGCTGGACGAGGAGGCGACGAAGCTGCGCAGCGAGAATGCGCAGATCACGGCACGCGAGTCCGAGCAGCGCGCCGAGCTCGAGCGGCTCACGCGCGACAACATGGAGCTGCGCGCGGGCGCGCGTTGGCCGGAGTGGATCGCGGGGTCGTGCATCCTGGCCGTCGGCATGGCGCTGGGCGCGCTGCTGCGCGGGAGCGCCCGCCGCCAGACCCCGCGCATCCGGCTCTAGGCAAGCGAAGCCAGGCGACAGCAAGCGAAGCGCGCAGCGAGCCGCAGGCGAGCGAAGTCAACCAATCCTGGCGCTCGTCACAGGATCGCGATGGGACCGGCTTCGCCGCGCAGCGCGGCGCGGGCGACGGCGGCGCCGAAATCTGCCGCGCGGATCAGCGTGGGAAGATCCACGCCTTCGGGCACGTCTTCGAGGCGGTGATAGTGGCGCGGCACGCCGCCCGGCTCGAGCGAGATCAGCGAGAGCGAGGGGAAGCCGCGATCCGCCGGCACGTGGCCATCCGTACCGGCGAGCAGATCGACCGGGGTCAGCTCGCCGAACACGCCGCTCGCCGCGACGCGGCGCGCGAGCTCGACCAGCGTCGGCGGGTAGCCCGACTTCGCGAGCGTTCCCTCGCTGCGCACCCAATGCAGCGAGCCGCCGCCCACGCACTCGAAGTTCACGAAGTAGGTGGCGTCGAGCGGCCACTCCGCATGGGCGGAGACGAACGCGTGCATGCCGCGACAACCGACTTCCTCGGCGCCGGTACCAACGATCCACAGCTCGACGTCGTCGGGAAGCTGCGCGAGCAGCTGCTCCGCGCAGGTGAGCATGGCGGCGACCGCCGACGCGTTGTCGTTGGCGCCGGGCGAGGCCGGAGCCAGCGCCCATTGCAGGGTCGCCGCGCAACCCGCGACCAGCCCGAGGCCGAGCAGCAGCCGCGCGGCGCCGACCACGAAGCCCCCGGCACCGAGCCAGATCGCGAGCAACAGCCCCGCAGCCACGACCACGGCCGCTTCGGGAAGCGCGTTCGGACCGAGCGGCGGCGGAGCGTGCGCAGGACGCCTGGCGGCGCGGGCCGCGAAGAAATCAGCGACGGGGCGGGTGAAGAGCCAGCCGGCCTGTGCGCAATCGATGTGCGCGGAGAGCACCACGCGCTGTCCCGGATGACGCGCCCCCGCGCGGCCGATCACGTTCAGCGAATCGGGACACGGCAGCACGCGCGACAAGAGCGAGACGCCGCGCCGCAGCTCTGCGCGGATCGAGATCGCCGCGATCCCGGCGATCAGGACGCCAACGCCTCCGCCCACCAGGCAGGCAATTGCGGCCACACCCAGGTGCAGAGCCAGCACCAGACCCGCCACGGGACGCGAGGGCACCACCTGACGCTGCACGTCCTCCACCCCGAGGTCGCGGATCCAGCTCTCGATGCGGTCGGCCGCCTCGCGCTCTGCCGACGAGCCCGCGTAGCGCGCGGGAAGCTCGGCGAGCATGCGGACCCAGTGGAAGGCGCGGATCTGGCGCTCGAGGCTCTTCTCGCGGTCGAAGGCTTCGCCCAACTCCGGGCCCCCCAGGGCGAGCGGCTGCGCGCCCACTGTGCATGCGACCCGGCGGGTTGTAACAAGTGGGGCGGCATTTGGGAACCCCGAAGCCGGGAGCCCCGAAACCTCTGGACGCCCACTGCATTGCGCTGGGGAGCCCGTGAGCCCGGAACAGCGTCGCCAAGCCACCCGCGCGCGGCGAGCCGCGTCGCGAGGCAGACACCGGATGGCACCGCGGCTCGTCGGCGTTGCACTCGCGCTCGCGCTGGCAAGCCGCGCGGCTGCACAAGATGCGCCCGTCGAGCTGCCGCTGCGGGCTGGGGCCGCCGCGGTCCCGATCGCAGTCCCCGAGGGAGCGCCGCTCGCAGGTTTGAGCGGTCGCGGCCCGTTCAACCACAACCAGGGTCAGCTCGCACCCGTCGAGGCCCGCGCGCTCGTGATCGCCGGTCGCGGTGGTCACCCACGGGTGGGGCTCGTCACGCTCGACATCCTGATCGTCACCCCGCCGCTGCGTCAGGCCGTTCGCAAGCGCGCGGCGTCGCTCGAGCTCGACGGGCTGATCGTCGCCGCGACCCACACGCACTCCGGGCCCGGCGGCTACGCCTCGTCGTGGATCGCCGAGACGGGCGCCATGGGCTGGTACGACGCGGCGGTGCTGCACGCGCTGACGAACGCGGCCGGCACCGCCCTCGAGTACGCCACCCGGGCGCTGACTCCAGCGAGCCTCGGCGTAGCGGTCGCCTCGAGCCCCACGCTCGCGGAGAACCGGCGGCACCCGGGCGGCCCGATCGACCCGAGCATTCCCGTGCTGCGCGTCGACGGCGACAGCGGCGAGCCGATCGCGACGCTCTTCTCGCTCGCGGCGCACCCCGGTGTGCTGCGACCCGCCAACGCGCGTCTCTCGCCCGATTACCCCGGGGCGGCGCGCGCCTTCGTCGAAGCGCACCGCGGCGGGATCGCGTTGTTCGTCGACGGACCTCTCGGAGACCAGAACCCCCGCATCCCGCCCCCGGTCCCCGACGCGGCGGACGTGGCGGGGCAACAGCGCAGCGCGCAAGCGATCGGGGAGACGCTCGGCGCGCTCGTCGTCGAGGCCGCCGAGCTGGCTGCGCCGGCCGTGGACGCGCCGGTCGCGTTCGCCGAGGTCCCCTACACGCCGCCGGCGATCGACGTGCGCGAGGCCTGCGCGGGCTGGATCTTCGCTCCGTTCTTCCACCTGGCGGCGCACGCGATCCTTCCGAGCGAGAGCGTGCTCGCAGCGGCGCGCTTCGGCGGACTGCGCCTGCTCGCTTCGCCGTATGAGCTCGGTGTCGAGGTGGCCGCGCGCATCCGGGCGCAGATCGCGGGGCCGCTGATGCTGGTCGCCCACGCGAACGATTGGCTCGGCTATCTGCTCGAGCCCGACGATCTCGCGTCCGGCGGCTACGAGAGCTGCATGTCCGTCCACGGCACCGACGCGGCGCTGCCGTTCGCCGCTGCCGCGGAGCAGCTGCTCGCCCCGCTCGGCCCGGCGCCCGCGCCGGAGCCCTGACGCCGCGAGCCCGCGCGCTCAGCGCTCCGCACTGATCTCTTCGAGCTCCCGCCGCCCGGTCTCGGGCAGGGCGAGCAGCACGACGCCGGCGAGCAGCGGCGCGAACACCACCAGGCTGATCATGCTCGTGATGTCGACCGCCCGCGCCGTGCCCCAGCCGACGAGGAAGAGGCCGCCCGAGCGACCCGCCGCCTCCGCGAGCTGGAGCCAGCCCGCCGAGGTGCCGCGGTAGGAGGTCGGAAACAGCTCGCCGCCGAGCGCTCGCAGGATGGTGTTGCCGCCCGTGAGCGTGAAGACGAGCGGCACCCAGGCGAAGGGCAGGATCCAGCCAGGCCCCTGGTAGAAGGCGAGCGCGCACAGCGGAAAGCCGACGAGCAGCAGGAAGCCGGCGCGGCGGCGGCCGCTGCGATCCGCCAGGCGCCCGGCGATCGGGAAGCCCACGATGCCGACCAGGCCGGCCGCGATCACCATCAGCGTGTAGCGGCCTGGCGCCCAGCCGTGCACGGATTGCACGAAGTAGGAGCTGAAGTTATACGCCGCAGAGTGTCCACCCGCGGCGAAGGCGGCGATCAGGCCCATGCCGGCCGCGCGCCCCGGATAGCTGCGCAGCAGGTCCCACAAGGGCTTCCACCAACCGGCGAGATCGGAGAGCGCGTGCCCGTCGGCGGCGCGTTCCTCCCGGTGCTGCGCAAAGCGTCGCGTCTCCCGGATCTCGCGACGGAACATCGGCAGCAGCAGCAGCGGCAGGATCCCGAGCCCATACAGCGAGCGCCAGCCGAAGGGCAGCCACTGGATCGCGGCGAACAGCAGCAGCGCCAGCGCCACGCCGAAGGCGCCGAGCGCGCTCGCGATCCCGATCCCCCAGCCGCGGTGGGCCGCCGGGAACTCCTCGGTGATGATCACGAAGGCCATCGCCGAGCACGTCACCATGAACACCCGCGAGAGCATCTGCATCGCGACGAACTGCGTGATGCTCGTCGCGAACGCCGAGGCGCAGCTCGCGATCGAAATCCCGATCACCGAGATCAGGAAGAGCCGGCGCCGGCCGATGCGGTCGGCGAACGGGACGAGCAGGAAGGCCGGCAGCGCGCCGAGATGCACGAAGCCCAGCGTGCGCCCCAGATCCGCCTCGGCCACCGCGAAGCTCACGGCGATCTGTTTGAGCGCTGCCGTGAGCGTCGCCTGGTCGAAGTTCTCGAACAGCAGCGCCAGCGAGATGACGCCGAGCAGACGCAGCGTCGCCGGCGGCATCTCCGGCACGCGCCCGAGGAACGGAGGAATCCACCAGGGATTGCGCCGCTTCCCGGAGCTCGCGGCGCTCGCGGCGTCGGGCTGCGCCGCGTCGTTCACAACGGTGCGTAGCGCTGTCGGGCGGCCTCGGGAGAAAGCTTCGCGGCGGCGGCGATCGCGGCCAGCAGCCTGGCGTCGTCGAGATCGCTCTGGAAGACGCGCTCCTGGAGCGCGAGCGCATTTCGATACGAATCCGACTCGACGTCGACGCCGCGCACGCGCGCGCGCCCCGTCTTCGGATCGACGATCTCCGCGAACGGGACGGGGCGGATGCGGCCCTCCTGGCGCGTGACCAACACGCTCGAGCCGCCGGCCTCGAGCGTCTTCACGGCGCCCACGCCGAGATCGCGCGTGTAGTCGCGATCGAACGCGGTCGGGTAGCCACAGCGCAGCTCGTAGCCGACGTCCTTCTCGCCGATCGTCACCTTGACGCCGCGGCGCGCGAGCGAGTCGGCGACGGCCGTGCGCAGCACGCGCGCGATCGGGATCTCGGCCAGCCGCAGGTGCCCGTGCTCGTCGCGCGGCGCGTCGCGCAGGATCGGGTCGTTCTCGTCGAGATACTCCGCGATGCCCTCGGCGATCACCGCGACGCCGTCCGGGCGCCCCGCCGCGAGGCGCTTCACGATCGCGCCCTCGAGCGTGCGCACCACGTCCTCGAGCTGGATCGGCCGTCGGCGGAACTCCTCGGGAATCAGCGAGATCGGCGCGCCGGCCGACTTGCCGGCGCCGAGCGCGAGATGCCCGGCGCTGCGGCCCATCATCACGATGAAGAACCAGCGCCCGGTCGTGCGCATGTCTTCGAGAATGCGTTCGACCACGGCCGTCGCGTGCTCGCGCGCGGTCTCGAAGCCGAACGTGGGCACGCCGGGAGGCAGCGGCAGATCGTTGTCGATCGTCTTCGGGACGTGCGCGACGCGCAGGCGACCGCCCGCCGCGCCGGCGAGCTTGTTGGCCGACGATGCGGTGTCGTCGCCGCCGATCGTGATCAAGCGGTCGATCCCCAGCCGATCGAGGGTCTTCACGCAATTCGCGAGATGCTCGGGCTTCTTCGTCGGATTCGCGCGCGACGTGCCCAGCACCGAGCCCCCGCGCAGGTGGATGCCGGCGACGGCGTCTTCGTCGAGCTCGCGCACGTGGCTGGCGTCGCCTTCCATGATCCACTTGAAGCCGTCGTGGATCCCTACGACCCGCGCGCCGCTGCGCGCGGCCGTCGTCGCCGCCGCCCCGATCACCCCATTGATGCCCGGCGCCGGTCCGCCGCCGACGAGGATTCCGTACGTGCTCATGCTCTGCTCTCCTGTGCGAGTTCGAAGCCGCGCGCGCTCAGTGGCGGCGCAGCGATCCCATCGGAACGCCCGCCCACGCCGCCGCGCGCGCGAGGCTCGCTGCCGCGCGCCCGGGCTCGGGCGCCGCCAGCCCCAGATCCGCGAGCACCTCGGCGGCGAGATCGCGCATCTGCGAGTGCACGATGCTGCCCCGGGCGTGGTGCAGGATCGAGAGTGGCGCCGCGTGCCCCGAGTTCAGCATTTCGACGCGCGGGCTGCGCGAGAGGTGCGTCGTGTAGCAGCGGCCAGCCGCGGCGCTCGATCTCGTCGAGCAGCCGGTCCACCAGGTGCAGCCCGGCGCCTTCCAGCTTGGTGCGCAGATCGACGAGCGTGAGAACCACGCGCGCGCGATCGACGCCGAGTTTGGCGCGCTCGAGGATCGCGATCGCCTTGGCGGCCTCCTGAAGCGACGACCAGTCGGCCACGGGCATCAGCACGCGATCGGCGGCGTGATAGGCGTTCAGCGTCAGCGCCTCGAGATCGCTCTTGGTGTCGAGGATCACGAGCCCCGGCCATTCGGTCGCGGCGAGGATCCGCCGCAGCGTGCGCGGGTCCTCGGCGCGGGCCTTGAGCAGCGTCAGATCCGGCGGAGAGGGCACGAAGTGGACGCCATACTGTCCGAGCTGGATCACCCGGGCGAGGCTGCGCTCGGCCCAGCCATGCTTCAGGTTGCCTTCCCCGGGAAGCAGCGGCCGCAGCTCGAACATGCGATCGAGGACCAGCTGGTCGTCGAGCCCCACGATCAGCACCGGCAGGTCTTCGCGCAGCGCGCGCACGAAGATGGCCAGATTCGCGGCGACCGTAGTCTTGCCGACGCCGCCCTTGTTCGAGGAGACGGCGATCACGAGGGAGCGAGCAGGCGCGTGGGGGGGCGCGGAGAGCACAGCGAGAACAGTATCCATCCTGTAGGATGGCGGCCATGACCGCGATCGGCGTGATCCCGGCGCGTTTTCAGGCCACGCGCTTTCCCGGAAAGCCCCTGGCGCCGATTGCCGGCGTGCCGATGGTGCAGCGTGTCTGGGACGGCGCACGCAAGGCCAAGAGCCTCTCCCGCGTGATCGTCGCCACCGAGGATGCCCGCGTCGCCGATGCCTGCCGCCGCTTCGGGGCCGAGGTGGCGATGACGCGCGCCGACCACGAGACCGGCACCGACCGGCTGGCCGAGGTCGCGGCGGGGCTCGACGCCCCGATCATCGTCAACATCCAGGGCGACGAGCCGCTGATCGAAGGCTGGGTGATCGATGCCGCCGTGCAGGCGTTGCAGGGCGACGCCTGCGTCCCGATGTCGACGGTCGTGCACCCGGCCGAGCCCGACGGGCTCGACGACCCGAACCGGGTGAAGGTGGTGCTCGATCGCAACGACCTCGCGCTGTATTTCTCGCGCAGCCGGATTCCGGCGCTGCGCGACGCCGCGAACGCGCCGCGCTATTGGCAGCACGTGGGCCTATACGCCTACCGCCGTCCCTTCCTGCTCGACTTCGTGAAGCTCGAGCGCACGCCGCTCGAACGCGCCGAGGCGCTCGAGCAGCTGCGTGCGATGGAGCACGGCCATCGCATCCGCTGCGGCAAGGTCGAGGGCTGGCTCGGCATCCCGGTGGACGTGCCGGCCGACGTGGCTCGCGTCGAGGCGCGGCTGCGGGAGCGCGGCCGATGCTGACCGCGGTGTTGCTCGGCTTCGTGCTGGGTCTGCGCCACGCCTTCGATCCCGACCACGTGATCGCGGTCTCCACGATCGTGGCGCGACACCGCAGCGTGTGGACCGCGTCGTGGATCGGGGCGTGCTGGGGCATCGGCCACGGCGCGACGATCCTCGCGATCGGATTCCTCGTGATCGCGCTCCAGATCGCGATCCCGCCCGGCTTCGCGCAGGCGATGGAGCTCGGCATCGGCGTGTTGCTCGTGCTGCTCGGCATCGCGAATCTGCTCGCCGCGTCGCCTCCGGAGGCGACCGCGCTCGCGCCGCACGCGGCATCGCTGCGCGCGAGCTTCGCTCGCTCGGGCACGCTCGGGCTCGCGCACGGGCTCGCCGGCAGCGCGCCGGTGGCCCTGCTCGCGATGGCGGCGATGCCGACGGCCGCCGCCGCGCTCGCCTATCTGCTGGTGTTCGGGCTGGGGACGATCGCCGGCATGGTCGCGTTCTCGCTGACGCTCGGCCTGCCCGTCGCGCGGCTCTCCCCCTCGGCGCCCTTCTCGCGCTGGGTCACGGCGGGAACGGGCGTCGTCTCCCTGCTCTTCGGCGCCTGGGTGATCTACGAGATCGGCTTCGCTGCGGCGCAGCGCGGCGCCGTCTGAGCGGCGGCGGAGCGGGCGTGGCGGAGAAGCTCGACGCGCAGACGGTCCGGGAATGGGGCCGCCGCTACTCGAACTGGGGTCGCTGGGGCAAGGACGACGAGCGCGGCACGCTCAACTTCATCACACCCGCGCGCGTGCTCGAGGCCTGCGCGCTCCCGCGCAGCGGGCGCGTGATCTCGTGCGCCCTGCCCTTCGACCAGAAGGGTCCGCAATCGGGACTGGCCGGCCGCCACAACCCGATCCATCTGATGCTCGCCGACGGAGGCGATGCGCTGGCGGGCGCCCAGGACTTCCTGCCGGGCGGCTTCAACTACGCCGATGACGCCATCCACATGCCGCTGCAGTGCGGCACCCAATGGGACGCGCTCTCGCACGTGTTCTACGACGGCAAGATGTACAACGATCGCGACGTGAAGCTCGTCACCAGCCAGGGGGCGCGCGCGAACGCGATCGAGAAGATCGCGGACGCCGTCGTCGGGCGCGGCGTCCTGCTCGATCTACCGCGCTTCCTGCGCCTCCCGTGGCTCGACGACGGCACGCGCATCCAGCCCCAGGACCTCGATGCCTGCGCGGAGGCCTTCGGCGTGGCGATCGGAACGGGCGACATCGTGCTCGTGCGCACCGGCATGCTGACGCGCTGCCTGGAGCAGAAGTCGTGGCAGGGCTACTGCGGTGGCCCCGCGCCCGGACTCTCGATCCACTGCGCGCGCTGGCTGTTCGAACGCGAGATCGCCGCCGTCGCGACCGATACCTGGGGGGTCGAGGTGCGGCCCAACGAGACCCCCGACTGCTTCCAGCCGCTGCACATGATCTCGCTGCGCAACACCGGCCTGCTGCTCGGGGAGATCTTCTTCCTCGACGCGCTCGCGCGAGATTGCGCCGAGGATGGCCGCTACGAGTTCCTGTTCACCGCGCCCCCGCTGCCGATCACCGGCGCCGTGGGCTCGCCCATCAACCCGCTGGCGATCAAGTAGCCGCGAGAGACCTGCTGGAGGAGATCATGGCAGCGAAGCCCGTGCTCGTGGAACGCGACGGAGGCGTCGCGACCGTCACCCTGAACCGCCCCGACAAGATGAACTCGCTCGACGAAGCGCTGCTGAGCCAGCTCGCGCCCGCGCTCGAGGCGCTCGCGACGGACACCAGCGTGCGTTGCGTGGTGCTGACCGGCGCCGGCGACAAGGCGTTCTCCGCGGGCGGCGACATCGGCGCGATGGCGGGCGGGGGAATGTTCTCGGGTGGGACGCCGGGCCACAAGGAGCCGTGGGAGACGGCCGCGACGCGTCTGCGCCGCGCGATGGAGGCCTCGGCGTGGCTGCACGAGATGGGCAAGCCGACCCTCGCGGCGATCAACGGCGCGGTCGCCGGCGCGTCGCTCGCGATGGCGCTCGCGTGCGACCTGCGCATCGCCGCCGACCACGCGGTCTTCACCACCGCCTTCGCGAAGATCGGGTACTCGGGCGATTTCGGCGGCGCCTGGTATCTCACGAAGATCGTCGGCACTGCGAAGGCGCGCGAGCTCTACTTCCTCTCGGATCGCATCGATGCGCAGGAGGCGGCGCGCATCGGCATCGTCAACTGGGTGGCGCCGCGCGAGAAGTTCCGCGCCGAGGTCCAGTCGATCGCGCAGCGTCTCGCCGCGGGCCCGCCGCTGGCCTACCGCTACATGAAGCGAAACCTGAACCTCGCGCTCACGCTTCACGAACGCGAGCTGCTCGATCTCGAGTCCGAAGCCATGATGCGCACCGGCGCCAGCGAAGACTTCCGCAACGCCGCCGCGGCGTTCCTGGCGAAGAAGACGCCGACCTTCGAGGGGCGCTAGCCGCGATCCGACACTCGAGGAGCGAGCGCAGCGAGTCGCGTCAGGGCTGGCGCGCGGCTTCGTTGGGGACGGCGGCGGTTGGCGGGGCTGCCTCGTGTCCCGTGCTCGCGGTGTAGATGGGGCCGAGCTTGCGCTCGGCGACGCGCCGCGCCTGCGTGCAAGCCACCACCGTCCGCGGGTCGGATGAGCACGCCGACCACGCGCGGCGCACCGCCGCCCGATCGAACGGAAAGGCGTAGTGGAAGTCTTGAGCGTAGAGATTCGAGGTCAGGGCCGCGTCCCTCACGGGTCCCGGTGACTCCGGATCGATCAAGGCGTGGCCACGGTAGAGCTCCACCAGGGCTGCGATCGTCGCAGCCGGCAGCGGGGCGTTCGTCACCGCGCCGGTGAAATCCGCAGCGCGCACGTCTTGCATGGCCTTGGCCAGCCGCGGCGAGTCCGGATGGCTGGCCGTCCAGCGCGCCATCACGACCTCGCACTCGGAGGGCCGCGCCATGGCGCAGGTGTGACGGGCGAGCTCCTCCAGCAGCTCCTCGCTCGGCTCCTTCCCCGCCAACTCCTTCACCAGCAGGGAGCCCTTCGCACCCGCCTGGCTGGCGGCTTCCGAGGGCATTCGGGGCAGGGCCGCGGGGCCGCCTGCGTAGAACGCACGGGCCGCGCTGTCGCTCAGGATGGGATGCCGGAGGCTGTGCAGGGGGCCGGGCATGTCCGTCGCACCCACCGCCCCGAGCGGCAGCACCTCGTGGGCCAGCAGCTGGGTCCAGCTCTTGACCTCGGCGCGCTCGAAGGCGGCGCGAAAATCCGCGCGCGCGAAGCGCTCCCTCAGGCGCTGCACGTCCAGCTCGGGAGACGGGCTCTTGAATCCCAGGATCAGCACGTCGGCGCCGCGCGTGTACCAGATCGCCACGTCCCCGAAGACCGCCTTGAACGTGCGCAAGACGATGCTCCAGGTTTCATCGTCCACCTCGTAGAGATGGAACCACTGCGCGTATACACCACCTGGGGTCAGACGATCGCGCGCAACGCGCAGGAACTCCTCGCTGAAGAGCATCTCGACGCCCATCACCCATGGGTTGCTGGGCTCCGAGGCGATCACGTTGAACTGACCCTCGCTGCGCAGCAGCGCGCGGTAGGCGTCGCTGCGGATCGCGTGGATCTTCGGGTTCTGCGACGCATTCTGGTTGCCCGCGTCGAAGAACGGCGCAGCTTCGAGGACCGCCGGGGAGATCTCGACCGCGACGACCTCCTTCACGTCGTCGAGGGAGCCCAGCACACCGGAGGTCACGCCCAGCCCCCAGCCGATCACGAAGGCCCGCGCAGGCTCGTCGCACAGCAGAGCCGGAACCAGGCCGACCATCGCCATGGTGGTGTAGTCGTAGCGGAGGTTCCCGTCGGGCTTGCCGTTCGTGATCAGCGACCGCGAATTCCCGTCGGCGACGGTGACGGTGCTCGTGGGGTCGTCGTCGTGGAAGAGGATCCTGGTTCCCGCGCGCCGGCTCTCGAACAGGGCATCGGCACCGGCGAAGGTCTGCGGCAGCGCGCCCCGCTGGCGGAAGAGCCCCGCGCTCAAGCGAAACGGATCCCAGGGCGGCAGCAGCAGGCAGGCGCCGAGCGCGAGCGAAGCCACCAGCGCGGCCGCGGGCACCGGAATCCGCAGCAGCAGCACGCTGAGGATGCTCGCTCCCACCACGAGGGCGCCCAGCGCGATCACGAACACGTGCTGGAGATCGACGAAGAACAGCAGCGCGTAGCCACCGAGGAGCGCGCCGAGCAGCGAACCGAGCGTGTTCCAGGCGTACAGCCGGCCCGCGATGCCCCCCAGCCCGCCCAGCTCGTTGCGCAGGTGGTGGAAGACGAGTGGCAGGAGCGCGCCGGAAAGCCCGATCGGAACGCATAGCACGCCGAGGATCCCGAGAAACACGAAGAGGTGATACGGGTAGAAGCCCGCGGGAAGGTTCACGAAGAGACTGCGTACGACGTGCACGTAGTACGGCGCATTCTCCAGCTCGAAGTACAGCAGCGCGAGCAGGCCCACGAGCAGCCACTGGGACGCGACGATCAGGAGCGGGGGAATGCTTCGCAGCGCCGAGACCGCGAAGCTTCCGAGCGCGATGCAGAGCACGAAGACCGCCACCACCATCGCGAAGGTGAAGTGCGAGGCTCCGAGCGAGAGCGCACCGATCCGATTCAGTGTCGTCTGGATGCACATCATCGCGAAGCCGGACAACAGCACGACGATCGCATAGCCGGCGAAGCGCTCCGGCGCTGCGTCCGGCGCTGCGGCTGCCAGCTCCGGGAGCGCCGGCTGCGGGCGGCGTCCGAGGGCGAAGAAGATCGTGCCGGCGAACAGGTTGACCGCGCCCATCACCCTCACCACGCCGTCGAGCCCGAGTTGGGGAATCAGCACGAAGGCTCCGAGCAGCGCTCCGAAGAAGGCCCCGGCCGTATTGAAGGAGTAGACCCAGGCGTGCACGCGGGTGGCTTCGTCCAGGCGCTCGGACAGGGCCTGGGTGAGCACCGGAATCGTGCCCCCCATCAGGACCGTCGGCGGCGCGATCAGGAGGATGGTGAGCAGCACGTCGCAGCCGAAGTTGAAGCTCTCGCCGAAGTGCGGGATGCGGACGGAGAGCGCCTGGGCCAGGCTGAAGAGGAACGGGAACAGCAGCGCGTAGACGCCGATGCCCGACTCGACGAGGGCGTAGAGGCGCAGCAGCCGGGGAGCCTCGCCGCGCGCGCGCGCACGCTCGACGAAGCGGCGCGTCACGCGCCCGAACAGCGCGTAGCCCGCCGCCAGCCCCCCGAGAAAGATGGCCAGCACCGCGGCGACGGCCTCGCTTTGAGAGCCGAGCAGGATCGCCAGGTATTTCTGCCAGGCCACCTGGTAGACGAGTCCGCTGAAGCCCGTGAGCACGGTGAGGAGCAGCGCGATCGGTCGGATCATGGGTGAGCTCGGCCTCGCCGCTCGACGGGGTTCCCCGAATGCCGAACTCGGGTCGCCCGCATCTTACCGCGACGCGGAGCGGGCGCGTTCCCTCGCCCGAGCTTGAGCGCGCTCGCCATCCCCCGTACCCTGCTGGGGTGGGGGCCCGCTGCGAGCGCCTCCCGCCCCTTGCTGCCGCTGAAGCCGGCCCGTGCCAGCGACGGTCGATCGGTGACGATGCGATTTCTGCGACGGATGTGCCTCTTGGCCGCGATCCTCAGCCTGGGATGCGCGACGCCCATCGAGCAGAGCCGCTGGATCCGGGTGGAGACCGAGCACTTCCACCTGATCAGCGGCGCCAGCGCGGCGAAGTCGATCGAGATCGCGCAGCGCCTCGAGCTGCTGCACGCCGTGCTGAAGCGGGTGGGCTTGCAGGCGAATCTGACGCCGCGCGTTCCGCTGCTGGTCTACGTGTTCGCAGACGCCGCGGACTACGCGCGCTTCCGGCCGCCGCCGGGCCTCGACGGCTTCCTGCTCGCCCGCGCGCATCGCAACTTCCTGGTCGTCCAGGCCGACTCCGCGACGGACGTCGGATCGCTTGCGCTTCACGAGTACGTCCACTTCGTGCTGCGCAACGGCGGGGGGACGCGCTACCCCGCGTGGTACGACGAGGGGCTGGCCGAGTTCCTGAGCACCGTCTCGCTGAAGGACGGACAGGTCGTGATCGGGGCGATCCCGCCGGGCCGCTCGCGCTGGCTGCTCTACGGCAGCCCGGTGAGCGTGCGACAGATGATGACCGCCGAAGACGTCTACACGGATTCGCCCCGCTCGCTGCAGCGCTTCTACGCGCAGGCGTGGACGCTCACGCACTTCTTCCACGTGGCCGACCGCGTCGGCTTCCCGAAGCGGCGCGCGCAGCTGATGGATTTCATCATCCGCTCGAACCACGCTGAAACGCCCGACGAAGCCTGCCGCAAGGCGTTCGGGACGGACTTCGAGACGCTCGACAAGGACTTCATGGCGTACCTGGCGAAGGGGAAGCTGCCGTATCTCGGCGTTCCGGTCGCGAGCCTTGCGGTCTCCCAGCAGGTCCAGAAGCTGCCGCTGCCGGAGTCGGAACGGCGCTACCTGCTCGGCGACCTCGCACTGGCGCTGGGTGAGGATTGGCGCGGCGAAGCGGAGCGCTGGTTCGGTCTGGCGATCCAGGCCGAGCCCGAGAGCGGTCGCGCGCACGCGGCCCTGGGGCGCGTGTTGCAGGACCGCGCCGCGGCCGACGTTCACCTGGAGCGAGCGCTGGCGCTGGCCGGGGGCGATCCCGAAGTCCAGTGGCACTACGGCGAGGCGATGCTCGCGCGCGCGAGCGCCGACGGCAGCAACGCGCCGCAATGGATCGAGCGCTCGCGCCGCGCGTTCCGCCGCAGCATCGAGCTCGACCCCAACCAGGTCGCTGCCTATTCGGGCCTCGGCCGCAGCTACGTCGTCGCGCCGAAGATCGGCGACCCGGCCGAGGGGCTCACGGCACTCGAGACCGCGCGCGAACGCCTGCCGGCCGACCCAACGATCGCGCTCGAGCGCGCGCAGCTCGAGCTGAAGACCGGCTCGGCCGAGCGGGCCCGCGCGCTGCTCGCGCGGATCTCGCCCCCGACCCACGGCGACCCGGTGATGGCCGCCGACAGCGCCGCGATCGCGCAAACGCGCGTCGCCGCCGGAATGCCGGCGCAGCCGCCGCGGCTGGCGCAGCGGCTCAACTCGCGCCTCGACATCGAGACGCCGCGCGAGGGTGAGCAGGTGCGCGGCCTGTCGGGCTTGACGCTGGCGCGAGGACAGGGCGGCCAGTGGGAATCGGCACTGCAGGACGTGATCATCGCCATCGACGAATCGGCCAGCAGCTACCTCCCCACCGGCAGCGATCTCGATGGCGACGGCGTGGTTGGCAAGCTTCAAAACCTGAGCCTGCTCGGGCCGCAGTTCGCGTCGAGCGATCCGGACGACACCGTCATCTACGCGGAGCTGGCAGGGGCGCGCGCGCTGATCCGCCAGCTCGATCCGAAGACGACGCGGGTCGGGATCCTGGCCTTCGCAGAGAAGACCACCCTGCTCGCGCCACTGGGCCCGCCCGCCGCCGCACTCGGGTGGCTCGACGAGTACCACGTCCATCCCCATACCGGCCGCACGAGTCTCGCGGCCGCGCTCGACGGGGCGCTCGACACGTTCTTCCAATTTCGCGAGGACGACGTGCGCCGGCAACGGACGGTGTTGCTGCTCTCCGACGGGCATCCGACGGCGCCTTCGGAGCCGGAGGGCAAACGCGAAGCGCTCGCGTCCGCCGAGAAGCTGGGCGAGCTCGGCGTTCCCGTGCATGCCTTTGCGCTGGGTCAGTCGGCGAAGGAGAGCTCCGATTTCTATCGCACGCTGGCCGAGAGCACCGGCGGCTGGTTCACCCCGCTCGAGGATCCGGCCGACGTGGTGAACGAGCTGGCCAACATCCGCTTCACCGGTCTCAAGGACGTCCGCATCGAGAGCTCGCCCAGCGGCCAGCCGGGACGCGCGCTGCGCGTCTTCCCCAACGGTTCTTTCGACGGCTACGTCCCGCTTTCCGAAGGCAAGAACCTGGTCACCATCACCGGCATGATGGAGAACGGCGAGACGCTCAGCGCCACGCGCACGGTGTTCTTCGAGCGACCGAAGAGCCCGAGCCCCGCGGACGAGCTCGCCGAGCAGGAGCTGCGCGCCAGCCTGCAAGACCGCAAGGTGGAGATCGAGCTGCTGGCCGAGATGCGCCGCGCCCATCCCGCCCAGCAGCGAAAGGTCACCGTCAAGGTGGTCGATGCGCCCGAAGAGGCGCCGACGCAAGGCGCGGGAGATCGGGACGCCGTGCCGTCCTCGCGTGCGCCGACCGGCGGAGACTGATTCGGAGCGCGGGCGCCGATCGCGGCGCGTCAGGGCCGGCCGGGCGCCGGCTCGACCCGATAGGACGGGCCCGTGAGCGCGCGGAATTCCGCGAGCTGCTTGCGCAGCCTGGCGACGATCTCGGGATGCTGCGCCGCCACGTCCGTCTGCTCCCCGGGATCGCTCAGCAGATCGTAGAGCTCGTCCTTCACGAGCTTCCATTGCCGCGTCACCACGGCGAAGCGGTCGGGGTAGATCGCGCGCTCGGGAGCGGGCTGCTCCCCGGCGAGGATCGGCATCAGATCGATGCCATCGAGCGGCGGCAGCGCACCGGTGTAGCCCGCCGCGGCCGCCAGCGTCGGCAGCAGGTCCACGTAGCCCGTCAGCGCATCCACTTTGCGTCCGCCGGCCAGGCGCCGCGGCCAGCGGATCACCGCAGGGACGCGAATGCCGCCTTCGTACATGCTCTCCTTGGCGCCGCGCAGCGGGAGGTTGCTGCCGTAGGACGTCGCACCGCCGTTGTCGCTCAGAAACCAGACGAGCGTATCGTCGGCGAGCCCCTGGTGGGCGAGCGCAGCGAGCACACGCCCGATCTCCCGGTCGAGCGACGTCACCATCGCGGCGTACTCGGGCTTCTGGTGGCCCTGCCTGCGCCAGGCCTCGCGCCACCCGGGCAGGGCGAGGTACGCCTCGACGTCTTCTGGCTTCGCAGCGAGCGGCAGGTGCGGCGCATTGAAGGACAGGTAGAGCAGGAAGCGGTCGCCTGCGGGCACGGATTCGATGAAGCGCACGGCCTCGCTCGCGAGCAGCTCGGTCGAGTAGCCCTGCTCCTGGATGTCCGCGTAGTCCCGATGCCAATCCGGACCGAAGCGGGGCTCGTCGTGTGAGAAATAGTCGATCGCCCCGCCGAGCAGGCCATAGAAGCCGGTGAAGCCCTGATCGATCGGGTGGAAGGCGCGGCTCGCCGAACCGAGGTGCCATTTTCCAACCGCCATCCGGTGGGCATAGCCCGCGTCGGCGAGCACCTCGGCGAACGTCCGCTCGGCCGGCGGCAGCCCCTTGTCGAAGATGCCGCCCCTGGCGAGGCCTTCGGCATGCAAGCCCATGCGATTCGGGTAGCGGCCGGTCAGCAGGCCTGCGCGCGTCGTCGTACACACCGGAGTGGTGTAGAAGCGATCGAGCTCCACGCCCTCGCGGGCGAGCGCATCGATGTTGGGCGTGAGGATCTGGCCGCCGTGGTAGCCGACGTCCCCCCAGCCGAGATCGTCGGCGACCAGCAGCAGGATGTTGGGGGCGGACGCCACGGGCGCGCGCTGCGCCCCGCGGCAAGCGCCGAGCGCGGCGCCGGCGAGCAGAGCCAGCCCCACGGCGGCGAGCCACCCGCGACGGCGCCTCATTGAATGCGCCGTTCGCGCCCCGCCCATTCCTTCTCGCGCAGCCGGAATTTCTGGATCTTGCCGGTGGAGGTCTTGGGAAGCTCGCCGAACTCGATCGCTTTCGGGCACTTGAAGTGGGCGAGACGCTCGCGGCAGAAGTCGACGAGCTCGCGCTCCGTCACCTGCGCGCCGGCGCGCAGCGCGACGAAGGCCTTCGGCACCTCGCCCCACTTCTCGTGCGGGATGGCGACGACGGCGCACTCGAGCACCGCCGGGTGCTCGACGATCGTGTGCTCGACCTCGATCGTCGAGATGTTCTCGCCGCCGCTGATGATGATGTCCTTCTTGCGGTCGCGCAGCTCGACGTAGCCATCCGGGTGCATCACCCCGAGGTCTCCGGAGTGGAACCAGCCGCCGGCGAACGCCTGCTCGGTCGCCTCGGGATCGCGGTAGTAGCCCTTCATCACGTTGTTCCCGCGCATCACGACTTCGCCCATGGTCTGGCCATCGGCGGGCACGTCGCGCAGCTCGGAATCGACGACCCGAATGTGTGTCGCGAGGGGGTAGGCGACGCCCTGACGGGCCAGCTCGGGCAGCCCGGTCTGCGATGCTGAGGCGCTCCCAGCCCGGCTGCATCTCGCAGTAGGCATGGGGTCCGTAGGTCTCGGTCAGGCCGTAGAGATGGGTCACGGCGATGCCGAGCTCTTCCATGCGCGCGAGCAGGGTCGGCGACGGCGGCGATCCACCCGTCGCGGCGCGGATCGGCGGATCGAAACGCACGCCGCGCGCGGCCTCGGCCTCGGCCAGCATCAACAAGACCGTCGGCGCGCCGCACAGGTGCGTGATGCGCTCCCGCACGAACAGCTCGAAGATGCGCGCCGGCTCGAGCGAGCGCAGCATCACGTGGCGGCCGGCGGCGGCGGTGACGGCCCAGGGAAAGCACCAGCCGTTGCAGTGGAACAGCGGCAGCGTCCACAGGAACGCCGAGTCGCGCTCGAGGCGTGCACCTGGATCTCGCCGAGCGCGTTCAGGTAGGCGCCGCGGTGGGTGTACATCACGCCCTTCGGACGGCCGGTCGTCCCCGACGTGTAGTTGATCGAGAGCACGCGCAGCTCGTCGTCGAGCGCCGTGCCGGGCGAGAGCACGGGCGCGCCGTCGACGAACTCCTCGAAGCGCGGGCCCGGCGAGCGGGCGTTCCGACCGCCCCCCGCTGCCGATCTTCGACGTTCACGAACAGCGGCCGGCTCTTGCGCGTCGCCTCCGCCTCGAGGATGCGGGCAGCCAGCTCGGGGTCGACGAGCACGACCTTCGCGCCCGAGTGATCGAGGATGTACGCCGATCTCGTCCGCCGAGAGGCGCGTGTTGATCATCACCAGCACGCCGCGCACGCGCGGCACCGCGAAGTGGGCGGCGAGCGCAACCGGGACGTTCGGAGCGAGCACCGCGACGCGGTCGCCCGGCGCCACGCCGGCGCGTTCGAGCGCGCCCGCGAAGCGTCCGACCCCCGCGGCAAACTCGGCCCAGGTCGCGCGCGAGTCGCCGTAGATGACGGCCGGCTGGTCGGGGAAGACCCGCACGCTGCGCTCGAACAACGCGAGCGGCGTCAGCGCGTCGAAGGCCACCGGCTGGCTCGAAGTCGACATGCGCGCGCCAGTATAAGCGAGAGCCGCGACTCCAAAGTCCTGCTTGCCGTGCGCGGGACGACCCCGCGGCGCCGCATGGGGAGTGAATCGCCGCGGACCCTCCGAGGCGATGCGGCGGCAGGGCCGCCCGCGCACGGCGTTCAGCCGGAGTCAGCTCTGAAGGAAGACATCGAGAATCCGCGCGCCGCGCTATGTGGCGACGGTCACTCGCGAGCGCTGCGGGCGCAGCGGATCGGCAGCAAAAAAACCCCCGGGAGCGGGCAATGGCCCTGATGCGGCTACGGCGTCCGCGCTCCCGGGGTCGGTGGCGCTGGGAACCTTGCGTTCCTGGCAACACCGAGACTCTCTTGCGAATCGGTGAGGCGTTAGGACGCCGCCACCTCACTCGCCGTAGAATGATTTTGGTGCACTGGTTCACCTCCGTCTCGGCGTAGGGAACAAATCTGCGAGCCCCAGACCCCGCAGCCCGTCCCGGTGTCGCGGGGTGGTCGCCGTATCCCTCCCCACCGGGCCGCCCAGCCAGCGCGCCCCTCATGGGCCGCGCCGCGGGACTCGGGGATGAGTGAGATCCCCTTCGGGGAAACACGGTATCGGAAGCCACCCACTGCAACCAGCGACGCGGGCGGCCCGCGCCGGCCCCCCGCTAGACTCCTGCGCCCATGGCCGACCCGCGCACCCGCCGAGACCGCCACCCTGCTCGTCTGCTGCCCCGACCGCCGCGGCATCGTCGCGGCGCTCGCGCAGCTGCTCTACGGCCACGGCGCGAACATCCTCGACGCGGATCAGCACACCGACCCCGAGGCGGGGCAGTTCTTCCAGCGCATCCGCTTCGATCTGCGCGAGCTGCACACCGATCGCCGCTCGCTCTCGGGAGCCATCGCGCGAAGCCGCGCGAGCGCTTCGCGATGACCTGGCGCCTCGCCTGGGCGGACGCGATCAAGCGCGTCGCGATCTTCGTTTCGCGCCACGACCATTGCCTCTACGACCTGCTGCTGCGCCATCGCGCGAGGGAGCTCGCCTGCGAGATCCCGCTGATCGTGAGCAACCATCCCGATCACGCCTCGCTCGCCGGGCAGTTCGGCGTCGCGTACCGGGTCTTCCCGGTGACCGCCGCGACCAAGCACGAGCAGGAGCGCGGCGAGCTCGAGCTGCTCGAGGCCGAGCGCATCGATCTGGTCGTGCTCGCGCGCTACATGCAGGTGCTCTCGGAGTCGTTTCTCGAAGCGCTGGACGCGGCCCGTCATCAACATCCACCACTCGTTCCTGCCGGCGTTCAGCGGCGGCCGGCCCTACCACCAGGCGGCCGAGCGCGGCGTGAAGCTGATCGGCGCCACGGCCCACTACGCGACGCAGGATCTCGACGAGGGGCCGATCATCGAGCAGGACGTGATCCGCACCTCGCACCGCGATTCGCTCGACGATCTGGTGCGCAAGGGCCGCGACGTGGAGAAGAGCGTGCTGTCGCGGGCGGTGCGCTGGCATCTCGAGGATCGCGTCCTCGTCTACGGCAACAAGACCGTCGTCTTCGCGTGACGCAATTCCGCCTGATCGGTCTGCTGATCGCGCTCGGGGTGGCGATCGCCTCCTGGGTGCTCACCTGCGCCGCCTGGCGCTTCGATCAGGTGGCCGAGGGAGTGAAGCCTCTCGAGCCCCGCGATTTCCCGCGCCTGACGCTGCTCACCCTCGGAACCGGCGGAGCCTACGAGAACCCCGCGCGCCGGGGCCCGGCGACGGCGGTCGCGCTCGGCCGGCGCGTGGCGCTGGTCGACGCGGGGCGCGGCGTGGCCGAGAGCCTGCGCGCCGCGAAGCTGCCGGTCTCCCAACCCGATACGCTGCTGCTCACGAACCTGCTTCCGGAAAACTCCGTCGGCATCGACGATCTGATCCTCACCGGTTGGCTCGACGGGCGCACGACACCGCTGCGCGTGATCGGACCGCCGGGCACGCGTGCGCTCGTCGCTGGCCTCGCCGGGGCCCACGCGGAGGCGATTGCTGCGCTGGGAGCGGCGCTCGGCCTTCCCGTCGCGGGCGCGAGCGCCGAGGCCCTCGAGATCGCGGACGGCTGGAGTGAGACGGATGGAGCTCTCTCGGTGCGCGCGGCGACGCTGCCCGGCGGTCCCGTCGATGCGCGCGCCTATCGCTTCGAAGCCGGCGGACGCTCCATCGTGGTGTCGGGAACGGGCTGGGGCGCCGACGCGCTCGTCGCCTTCGCGCGCGGGGCGAGCGTGCTCGTGCACGAGGCCGCCTTCATCCCGGATGCCGACGTCGCTCACCAGCTCGGAATCGAAGCGCAGACCGATCGTCTGCAACGCGAGGCCGCGCTGCACACGGCGATCGGCGCGGTCGGGGGCCTCGCGGGACGGGCGGGGGTCGGCGCGCTCGTGCTCGTGCGCCTGCGCCCGCCGCCGGTCTTCGACCTCCAGATCACGAGTCTCGTCGACGACGACTTCGCCGGCAGGATCGTGATTCCGAAGGATGGCGACGAGATCACACCGTGATCCCCTCTTCGCGCGGCGCCGGCTCGTCGGGCTGGGGCGGCGCGGCCCAGGGAATCGCGGGGGCGGGAGGCTCCGGCCGATCGTCGCGGGCCCGCTCGCCGAGGAAGCGGCGGCGCTGCTCGCGGTAGTAGACCTCGTCGGGCTGGCGTGCGATCGCCTCGTCGATGATCACGAGCGCGCGCTCCGGATGCCCGAGCTGGAACTGCACCTCGGCGAGCGTATCGAGGATCGTGGGGTCGCGGCGCTCCGATTTCTCGACCGCGCGCTCGGCGAGGTTCAGGGCCGCGCCGAGCGCCTCGGGGGTCGGCTTCGGAAGCGTCGCGAGCAGCCAGGCGCGATCGTTGAGCTCCGCGGCGGAGACGCCGGGCAGTCCCGCCAGGCGCAGCGCATGGCGCACCCGGAAATCCCCGGGCATGGCGAGCGTCACGACCGCCACCAGCACGGAAAGGGCGCTCACCCCGAAGATCGCGCGGCTCGTGCGCGACACCGCCGGCGACGCGGGTCCCAGCTCGCGCGGCGTCACCAGCGCCGTCGCGATCATTCCGGCGGCGAAGCCGCCGAGATGCGCTTCTCCGGCGACGAACGGGATCACGAAACCGAGCACCGAATCGATCAGCAGCGCGCCGCAGATCCAGATCAGCGCGCGGCGCGGGAAGCGCCACCACGCAGGCAGCGCTTCCGCGCAGCGCAGCTCGACCCACAGCAAGCCCCCCGCGAGTCCGAAGACGACCCCGGAAACGCCCACCACCGAGTCGTTGCGCAGCCACCCGGTCGCGGCCATCGCGCCGAGCGCCGAGGCGCCCATCACGCACACCACGCGCTCGCTCCCGATCGCCCGCTCGAGCATGCGCCCCACGGCGAGCAGGCAGATCAGGTTCAACACGAGGTGGAGGCTGAAGGCGTGGATCAGATTCGCGGTGACGAGGCGGTGCAGATCGCCGTTGCGCACCAGCGGCGGACTCATGTAGCCGGCGTCGAAGATCGGAAGGCTCGTGAACTGCGCGAACACGAAGACGACGGCGCACACCGCGGCCAGGCCGAAGGTCGCGCGCGGGGGCGTCACCTCGAGCGCGCGGGCGTCGAGATCGTTGATGCGCGCGAGCTGCGCGCCACCGCCTGGGCGTTCGACGATCCGCTCGAGCAGCCCGCGCAGCAGCCGCTCCGGCCCGAGCGGGTCGACGAACGCCGCGCGCGCGAAGCTGAAGGCGGAGCGCTTGGTACCGAGCCAGAAGCCGGGCGGCAGGACCGCGACGTGGGTGACGTCCTCGTAGCGCGTGAAGACATGGCCCCGGCCGTGCGTCGACCTGGGGTGATGGATGCCCTCGCCATCGAGCACGATGGCCCGTGCGCGAGCTCGGAAATCGAACGCCCGGCTCGCGCCATACGGGAGCGCGCCGCCGGAAGGCGCGCCGTCGGAAAGCTCGCTGCCCACGTGCGGAGCGTAGCGCCCGGCTCAGCCCGTGTGGCGGTCGGGTGCGGGGAGCGGAAGCGTCGGGAAGACGCGGCTGAAGATCAGGAAGACCAGCACGAAGGCGCCCAGGAAGCCCGCGGCGATGCCGAGCTGGATCGGCCCGAACCAGGCCCCGCCATCGGCGGGCACCAGCGACGGCCAGACGAGCGCATTGCGCTCGAGCCAGAATCCCAGGAGCACCATGGAGGCGACGCCGCCCAGGATCGCCGGGGTCTTCTTCGGCACCTGTCCGAGCAGCACCCAGAACGGGATCCACCAGCAGCCCACCCACGCCGCCATCGAGAGCTTCACGTAGGGCTCGTCGAAGCGCCGCCACTCGAAGTTCCAGGTGTCCTGGAGGAACTGGCTGCCGAGCCGCAGCTCGAAGAACTGCGTCTCCTCGGGAAGGTTTCCGTACCAGATCACGTTGTACTGGGCGAAGAACAGGTACATCCAGAACACCGAAAAGGCGAAGATCATCTTGCCCAGATCGTGCATGCGCGGCTTCGTGATCTCGGCGCCCCAGCCGGGCGTCGTGGCGCGCAAGAGCACGCTCGCGAGCGCCGTCGCGGCGACGGCGGACAGGAAGCCGCCCCAGCACACGTACCAGCCGAAGATCGTCGAATACCAGGTCGGCGAGAGCGACATCACCTGGTCGAAGACCACGACGGCGTAGAGGAAGGCGTAGGCGAGGCAGTTGATCGGGGCGAGCACGCGCAGGCGGCGCTCGCTCTCGGCCCGCTCGATCGCATCGCCGCGCCAGCCCGCGGTCCAACGCGCGAACATCCCCTTCGCCCGCGGCGCGGTGGCCGCCACGCCGCCGAGCGTCGGACGGAACGAAGTCCGCAGGTAGACGATCGTCAGCAGCGCGAGCAGCGCGAGGATCGAGAGGTCGGTCGTGTAGACGCGCGTCGGGTTGAGCCAGCCCGCCTTGCCCGGCGGCGCCCCGTGGATCCAGTTGCTGAAGACGGCCTCGCGGCCGCCGATGCCGACGATCGCGAGCACGAAGCCGATCGGCACCCAGGCCGCCAGCGCCTCGGCCACGTGGCGGATCGGACCGCACCAGCGCGCGCCGATGATCACGAGCGCGCTCGCGAGCGTGAGCCCGCCGAGCGACAGGCCCATGGTAAAGAGCCAGTTCACGTGGAAGGCGCGCCACGCCGTCGGCGCGTCCGTCAAGAGACCGGCGACGAAGGAGCCGATCCCGACGAGCACCAGGATGCCGCAGACGGCGACGAGGGCGCCCGGAAGCTCGCGCGGGCGCGCCTGCAACGAAGACTCGACGCCGCTCACTGGGCGATGCCTTTCTGCTGGATCATGTATCGCACGTAGTTGATGATGTCCCAGCGGTCGTTCGACGGAATGCGCTTGTAGGAGGGCATGCGCCGGCGGCCGTAGCGGATCGTCGTGTAGACGTGACCGTCGCTGCGCGCTGCGACGACCGCGAGCGGCAGCACGCCCGCGAAGGGACCCTTCAAGGGGCTCGTGATGCTCACCGGCCCGTCGCCCATGCCGTTCGGGCCGTGACACGTCACGCAGTAGGTCATGTACTGCTTGCGGCCGTTGTCGAGCGAAGCCAGCGACATCGGTCGCGGATTCACGAGCCGATCGAGCCCGGGGTCTTCGATGTTCTCGACCGGCGCCGGACCGCCGTCCACGGGAACGGAGCCTGCGGGAGGCAGCAGCGCCGCATTGCTGTTCTTGAAATTCAGGCGCTCGTAGGCCTGCACGGCCTTCTGCCACTTCATCTGCGGGAACCACGACTCCGACCACTGCTCCCAGCAGCCGAGCGATCCCGTCAGCAGCAGCGCCAGCGTGGCGAAGAGGCCGCGCGAGAGGCGGAGCGCGCTAGGCCGCGACAAGGCTCACCTCCTTGGCGTGGTAGCTGCGCAGCAAGGCCTCGACCTCGGCGACGTCGCGCTCCTTGCAGCGCACCCGGACCCCGAACTCCTCGGCCGAGAAACGCGCGCTGTAGGCGGGATCGATCTGCGTGCGCGGCAAGCGCCCGAAGACCAGCAGCCCGAGCAGGGTCATCAGACCGCCGAACAGGATCGTGAGCTCGAAGGCGATGATCGTATAGGGCGGGATCGAGGAGAACGGCTTCCCGCCCAGCATGATCTTCCAGTTGTTCGCCATCCAGATCGTCATCGCGTAGCCGGTGACGACGCCGGTGAGCCCACCGATCAGCGTGAACAAGCGCACCCGGCTCGGCTTCGGGATCAGCGCGTCGTCCACGTCGGTGAACGGGGCCGGCGCATAGGCTTCGAGATCGGTGTAGCCCCTGTCGCGCAGGCGCGTGATCACCGCGGCGACGTCGGCCGGAGCGTCGTAGATGCCCAGCAAGTCCGGCATCAGTGCTCGCCTCCGTGGCCGTGGCTCCGCTCGTGGATTGCGAGCTCCTTCATCTCGGCGATCGCCACCACGGGGAAGAGTTTCATGAAGATCAGGAACAGGTGCGCGAAGAAGGCGAAGCTGCCCGCGACGATGCCCAGCTCGAACCAGCTCGGCGTGTAGATGCCCCAGACGGCCGGGTCGTACTCGCGCGAGAGGCCGGTGATGATGATGACGTAGCGCTCGAACCACATCCCGATGTTGATCAACACCGAGAGCACGAACAGGAACGGCACGTTCACGCGCAGGCGCTTGAACCACAGCAGCTGCGGGAACACGCCGTTGCACAGGATCATCGTCCAGGTCGAGATCCAATACGGGCCGAAGGCGCGCTTGTAGAAGGCCGTCTGCTCGGACTCGACGCCGCTGTACCAGGCCATGAAGTATTCGGCGCCGTAGGCGTACGTCACGATGATCGACGTGAGCAGCAGGAAGCGGGACATGTTCTCGAAGTGGTAGTTGGTGATGTACCCCTCGAGCCCGTAGATCCGGCGCACGGGAATCATCACCGTGAGCACCATCGCAAAGCCGGAGAAGATCGCGCCGGCGACGAAATAGGGGGCGAAGATGGTCGCGTGCCAGCCGGGCACGATCGAAACGGCGAAGTCCCAGGACACGACGCTGTGCACCGAGAGCACCAGCGGGGTCGCGAGCCCCGACAGGTGCAGGACGCTGCGGTTGTGGGCCTTCCACTGGCTCGCCGTGCCCTGCCAGCCGAGCGAGAGCACCGTGTAGAGCAGCTTGCGCCAGCCGACCGCGCGATCCCGCGCGATCGCGAGATCGGGGATCAGGCCGACGTAGAGGAACACGATCGAGGTGGTCGCGTAGGTCGTGATCGCGAACGTGTCCCACAGGAGCGGGCTCTTGAAGTTCACCCACAGCCCGCGTTGGTTCGGATACGGGAGGATGAAGTACGACTTCCAGATCCGGCCGACGTGGATGCCGAGGAACTGCGCAGCCGTGAGCACCGCGATCACCGTCATCGCCTCGGCGCTGCGGTTGATCGCATTGCGCCACTTGGCGCGGAACAGGAACAAGATCGCGGAGATCAGCGTGCCGGCGTGCGCGATGCCGACCCAGAACACGAACGTGACGATGTACGCGCCCCAGAAGATCGGGTGGTAGTAACCGGCGATGCCCAGACCGCGATAGACCTGGTAGATCCAGATGCCGCCGGCGAGCCCGACGAAGGCGACGGAGATGCCGAGCAGCGCCCAGTAGCCGAGCGAAGCCCCCTCCATCACCGAGAGCAGGTCGCGGTTCACCTTCGAATCGGGCGGCCGCGGCGCCGGTCGGATCATGGCCGCGACGGATTCAGCGGGAGGCGGCGTCATCCGTGCCCTCCTCCCTCCGGCTCATCGCCGCGATTCACCTTCGCGAGATACGTGATGCCGGGACGTGTGTTGAGAACATGCAGCGCGTGATAGGCGCGGGAGGCGTTCTCCTCGATCCGCTTGACGGCGCCGCTCTGCGCATCCTTCAGGTTGCCGAACTGGATCGCGTGGGTCGGGCACGTCTGCGCGCAAGCCGGCGTGATGGCGCCGTCCGCGATCACGTGGCCGGCGGTCTTCGCATCCTGGCGCGCCGACGCGATGCGCTGCACGCAGAAGGTGCACTTCTCCATCACGCCCTGCCCGCGCACGGTGACGTCGGGGTTCAGCATCAGGCGCATCGGCTCCGGCCAGCTCTCGATCTGGTAGTCGAAGTAGTTGAAGCGCCGGACCTTGTAGGGACAGTTGTTCGAGCAGTAGCGGGTCCCGATGCAGCGGTTGTAGACCATCCCGTTCAGGCCTTCGGGCGTGTGGTACGTCGCGAGCACCGGGCAGACCGGCTCGCAGGGCGCCGCGCCGCAGTGCTGGCAGAGCATGGGCAGGCTGCGTACGTCGACGGAGCCAAGCTTCTCGTGGTCCTCGGGCCGCTTGCGCCCGGTCTCCCACTCCGGCGCGCCATCGCCGACGTAGCGCTCGATGCGCAGCCAGTTCATCTGACGGCTGCGCAGCACCAGCGCCTCGCCGACCTGCGGCACGTTGTTCTCGATCGAGCACGCGACGATGCAGGCGCTGCAGCCGGTGCAGCGGTCGAGATCGATCGCCATGCCCCAGCGGTAGGGGCTGTCGGGCGTCGAGTCGTTGACCGGGTCATAGGGCCGCCGGATCTCGTGCTCGCCGTGCGCCTCGCCGTGCGCGGCGCTTTCGCCCTGCGTGAGCGACGCGAGCGTCACGGCCTCGGCCAGCTGGCGCCCGCGCTGATTGTCCGTGTACTGCACCTGCGCGACGCGAGAGTGAGCACCGGTCGCGGTCACCGTCGCGCGCGCCGTGAGCCACGCGCGCCCGCCGGTCTCGTCGGTGAGCGGCGGCAGCAGCGCGGCCACGTTCACGCCGCGCGCCTCGCCCGGTCGCCCCTCGTTGGCGTGCGATGCGAAGAGCCCCACGCGATGACCCTGGCCGATCGGGATGGCGATCACGTCGTCGCGAATGCCGCCGCGCGGCAGCACCGGCAGCTCGACCTTGCCGAACGAAGTCTGGACCGCGAGCAGATCGCCGTGCGCGACGCCCAGCGCCTTCGCGGTCTCGTGGCTGACTTCCGCCCACGACTGCCAGCTGACCTTCATCACCGGGTCGGGCGTCTCCTGGAGCCAGGACAGATTCGCGCCGCGCCCGTCGTGAAGGAACGCCGAGGGAACCGGCATGACGAGGTAGGGGCCGCCGTCCTCGAACTGCGGCTCCTTGAACTCGATGCGCGCAGCGCTCGCCGCGACGGACACTGCGCTGCCGCGCGGCGCGGCTTCGAAGACGCCGCCGCGCTCGAGCGCCGCCCGGAAGTCGGTGTTCGACCAGGCCGCCTCGAGCACGCTGCGGAAGCTGCCGGTGGGCAGCTGCGCGGCGGCCGCATCGCCGAACGCGCGACCGACCGCGAGCAGCGTGTCGCCGACCGCCTGCGTATCGAACAGCGGGCGCAAGCTCGGCTGTACCAGCGAGCGCACGCCCGGGCGAGGCGCGGCATCTCCCCACGACTCCATCGGAGTGTTGTCGGGAAGGATCAGGTGCGCCTGCTCGCTCGATTCGTCCGGAAGCGACGCGAACGACACGACGAAGCCGACCTTGGCGAGCGCCTCACTGAAGCCCGCACCCGGCGGCAACGAGTAGACGGGATCGGTGCCGTGGATCAGCAGCACGGCGACGTCGCCGGATTTCATCGCATCGACGAGCTTGAGCACGTCGCGGAAGCTCGCGGGCTCGGGGGCCGCCGTGGCTTCCGACGGCAGCTGCACCGTCTCACCGATGGCGCCGACCACCGCGTCGAGGATCAGGACGGCCGCCGTGGTCGCGGTGGCGCGGCGGCTCGTGAGCGCGACGCCCGGCGGGAGCGCAGCCGGGCGCTTCGCCTGCGCGATGGCGCGCCCGATGCGGCCGATCGTCTCCGCCGGCACGCCCGTGCGCGAAGCGACCGATTCCGCGTCGAAGCCGCCGAGGATGCCCTCGAGCAACGCGGGATCGCCGCCCACGGGACGGCCCGCGGCGCGCACCGCTGCGAACGCCACGCGGGCGATGCCGAGCGCCAGGATGCCTTCGGTGCCGGGCTTCGCCGGCAGCCACTCGTCGGCGTTGCCGGCGGTGAGCGACAAGCGCGGGCCCACGTAGACCAAGCGCGCATCGCGGCCGGCCTGCGCCGTCACCTCGCGCGAACTTTCGATCTGGCGCGCGTGCTCGACCGGCGAGAGCCAGCTCTCGAGCGACTCGGCGCCGAAATCGATCACGTAATCCGCGCCCTCGAGATCGAAGATCGGGCGCACGCCCGTGCCGAAGACCGCGCGCGAGGCTTCGCGCAGGGCCTCGTAGCCGAAGCTCTCGTAGTAGAGGCGCCCGCCGGCGCTGCCCACCGCGGCGAGGAAGCGATCGAACAGCGAGCCGAGCGTCGGCCCGGTCGAGCCCGTGATGGCGCGCACGCGGCCGCCGGCGCCCTTCAGCTTGTCGGCGAGCAGGGCCGTCGCCTGCTCCCACGAGATCGGCTCGAGCTTGCCGCCCTCGCCGCGCAGCCGCGGGCCGAGGAAGCGATCCGGGTGGTAGCTGCGGCCGATCGAGGCCTGGCCGAGCGCGCACAGCGCACCGCGGTTCACCGGGTGCTCGGGATTTCCCTCGAGCTTGATCGGGCGGCTCTCGCGCGTGCGCACGTGCAGGCCGCAGCCCGTCGGGCACTCGAGGCAGGTCGAGGCGTACTTCACGAGGACGCCGGGCGTGATCTCCTCGGGCTGAACCACGTACGGAATCAGCTTCTCGACGTGATCGGAGCAGCCGGCTGCAGCGGCGCCACCGGCGCTCACGCCCACCAGCTTCAGGAAATCACGACGGTCGAGCTCGGCCATGCGCTCCTGGATCCTAATAATGGCAAGCGACGCAGTCTTGAGTCGCGCCGTTGGCCCGGTGGCACTGGATGCACCAGCCCATTTCGAGGGTCTTCGTCGGCAGCAACCAGGGCCACCACTTCGTATCGGGATTGAGATAGACCTTGTCCATCTCCTGGACCTGACCGTGGCAGGTCTGGCACGCGACGCCCTTTCGCAGGTGGGCCTGGTGCTGGAACTTCACGTACTCGGGCAGGCGATAGATCTGGACCCACTCGATCGGAGTCTGGGTCTCCCAGTGGTCCTTCAGGGTGCGAATGCCCGGGAGCTCGTCGTAGGTGGGCGGAAATTGCTTGTGGCAGCCCATGCACAGCTCGACCGGGGGCACGCCGGCGGCGCGCGAGCGGTCCGTCCCCGAATGACAGTATTGGCAATCGATCTGGAACAGCCCGGCGTGGTGCTTGTGGCTGAAGGGAATTGGTTGGAGCGGCCCGGGCGTGGACTCATCCCCGGCGGCGGCGTAGGACTGGCACGCCGCGGGCGAGGGCCACGGTGAGTCGAACTCGGCCGGGATCTCGATCTGCACGCTCGGGTCCTGCGCCTGCAGCGCGCGCAGCTCGTGCGCCTCGCACACGCTCTTCGCGATCAGCGGTTCGCGAGCGCCCGCGCGGCCCGCAAACAGGCCCACGATGCCGGCGGCACCGCCGCCAAGCGCGACGAGCAGGCAGATGACGAACACGAATCGAGACGGCGAAAAACTCGGGCTCATGCGCGCAGCTGCGGCCCCCCCCAAGCGGCGTCCGTCTCGCAGGAACATCAGAGGGCCGAGCACTACCGCCAGTGCGGCCTGTCGACAGCGGTCGCGCGTGCCCGCGCCGTAACCGTTGACGGGCGGTGGAATACTACGGAAGCCACGGCGAGTCAAGGCGCGCGAGCACGCTTGCGTCGACGCGGCGAAGCGCACACCCGCTGGCCCGCGCACGCTTGGCCCCGGGCATCGGGCCGGTTGACTCGGGCTCGGATTTCTTGAATGATTTCAAAGCCTTTTCGCGGCCGCGGCGCAGCGGGGTGCCACGTGATCGACTTCGATCCCAGCGACGAGCAGAAGCTCATCGTCGAAACGGTGCGCCAATTCGCGACGACCGAGGTGCGTCCGCGCGCGCGCGAGTGCGCCGAGGCCCGCAAGCTGCCGGATGACGTGCTCGCACGGGCGCACGAGCTCGGCCTGGTCGCGAATGCGCTGCCCACCGAACACGGCGGCGGCGGCGAGCGCAGCGCTGTCACCAACGCTCTGATCGCGGAAGAGCTGGCGTGGGGCGATCTCTCGATCGCGCTCGCGATCCTCTCGCCCGCGCTCGTGGCCCTGCCGGTCGCGGATTTCGGGACGCCCGAGCAGCGCAGAATCTGGCTCCCGCGTTACACCGCCGAACGCTTCGCGCCCGGCTCGCTCGCGCTGGTCGAGCCGAGCTTCCACTTCGACGCGTTCCACCCCGCCACCCGCGCGCGGCGCGACGGCGACGCGTGGATCCTCGACGGCGAGAAGTGCTTCGTGCCCTGGCTCGCGGGCGACGGTCCGGTGCTCGTGATCGCATCCGAGCAGGACGCGCCGCAGGCGTTCCTGGTGCCGCGCGACGCCAACGGGCTCGTCGCCACGCCGGAGCGCAACATGGGGCTCGATGCGTTGCCGACCGTCGAGCTGCGCCTGCGCGGCGTGCGCGTTCCGGGGTCGGCGCGGCTCGGCGGAGAGCGGGGCGCCGACGTCGCGAGCCTCGTGAACCGCGGTCGTGTCGCGCTCGCCGCGGCCGCGATCGGTGTCGCCCGCGCCGCCTTCGAGCTCGCGCGCGACTACGCCAAGCAGCGGCAGGCCTTCGGCGCGCCGATCGCGACCAAGCAGGCGATCGCCTTCAAGCTCGCGGAGATGGCGATCGAGATCGATGGCGCGCGGCTGCTGACGTGGGAGGCGGCGCAAAGGCTCGACAGCGGTCAGCCCGCGCTGCGGGAGACCGCGCTCGCCTGGCAGCAGACGCAACGCATCGCGCTCGACGTCTGCGACGGAGCCGTGCAGGTGCTCGGCGGTCACGGCTACATCCGCGAGTACCTGCCCGAGATGCACCTGCGCAATGCCCGGGGCTTTGCCGCGTTCGAAGCCCTGAGCCTCGTCTGAGGAGCCCATGGCGATCAGCTTCGAGCCGAGCCCGAACACGCTGCGCGCGCGCGAGCACTACCGGCGCATGGCGCTCGAGCAGATGCGCCCGATCTCGCGGCACTACGACGAGCACGAGCACGAAGCGCCCCGCGAATGGATCGACTTCTTCTGGCGGCACGGCCGCGCGGGAGCGCCGGGCGGCGACTTCGGCGGCGAGAGCGACGGCATGGTCCAGGTCTGCGTGCAGGCCGAGCAGCTGTGCTGGGGCGACGCGGCGCTCTATCTGCGCATGCCGACGCCGGCGCTCGGCGGCTCGGCGGTCGCGGCCGCTGGAACCCCCGAGCAGAAGGCGCGCTTCCTCGCCGGCTTCCGCGGCGACGGCCATCCGGTGTGGGGCGCGATGGCGATCACCGAGGCCAGCGCCGGCTCGGATGCGGCGGCGATCCAGACCACCGCGCGCCTCGACGGCGAGGAGTGGGTGCTGAACGGCACCAAGATCTTCTGCACGAGCGGCGAGAGCGCATCGCAGGTCGAAGGCGGGTTCGTGGTGGTCTGGGCGACCATCGACAAGAGCGCCGGCCGCGGGGGCATCAAATCCTTCGTCGTGCCGGCGAAGACGCCCGGCATGAAGCTCGTCGGCCTGGAGAAGAAGCTCGGAATCCGCGCCTCCGACACCGCGACCCTCGTCTTCGAGGAGTGCCGGATTCCCAAGGCGAACCTGCTCGGGCGCGCCGAGGTGAAGAAGCAGGATCCGAGCAAGGCCGGCGACAAGGGCTTCAAGGGAGCGATGGCGACCTTCGACGCGAGCCGGCCGATCGTCGCGGCGATGGCCGTCGGCGTCGGCAGCGCGGCGCTCGAGTTCCTGATCGAAGAGCTCGCGCGCCAGGGCGTCGCGATCCGCTACGCTGCGCCGCGGCACGTGCGCACGGCGATCGAGCGCGACGTGATCGAAATGGAAGCGGAGCTCCAGGCGGCGCGGCTGCTCACCTGGCGCGCGGCCTGGATGATGAACAAGGGGCGTCCGAACAGCCTCGAAGCCTCGATGGCGAAGGCCAAGGCGGGGCTCTCGGTCACGCGCATCACACAAAAGGCGGTCGAGCTGCTGGGCCCCCCGGGCTATTCACAGAAGCTGCTCGTCGAGAAGTGGATGCGCGACGCCAAGATCAACGACATCTACGAGGGGACGCAGCAGATCAATCAGCTGATCGTCGCCCGCCGCATTCTCGACTACTCGTCGAGCGTGCTGCGCTAGCCATCGACGGAGGAAGTCATGAGCGTCAGCCCGGACCTGCTCGAAATCCTGGTGTGTCCCGAGACGAAGCAGCCGGTCGCGCTCGCGCGCGCCGAGGTCCTCGAGCGTCTGCGCCGGGAGGTGGAAGGCGGCCGCCTGCGCAATCGCGGCGGCCAGGCCGTGACCCAGCCGATCACCGAGGGCCTGGTGCGCGAGGACGGCAAGGTCCTCTACCCGATCGACGACGGCATCCCGGTGATGTTGATCGAGGAATCGATCGAGCTTTAGCGGCGCTCGGGTTGCTGCGCGACTGGCGTGCTACTGCGCGAACTCGCGGCGCTTGAGCTGGCGCACGTATTCGGTGAGCTCGGGGTCGCCGGCCACGACGGCC
Source organism: uncultured delta proteobacterium (assembly GCA_963785985.1). Taxonomy (GTDB): domain Bacteria; phylum Myxococcota_A; class UBA9160; order UBA9160; family SMWR01; genus DATBRV01. The sequence goes on from CAWAXD010000014.1 coordinate 420,818, forward strand.
GAGATCTTCTCCTCGAAGCGAGCCGCTTCGCTGCGCAGCGGCTCGTCGTCGAGCTTGAGCTCGAGCAGCTCGGAGAGCTTGTGCAGCAGCGCCAGCGCTCCGCGCGGGTTCGGCGCGACGCTGATGTAGTGCGGAAGCCCGGCCCACAGGCTCACGATCTCGATCCCATCGCGGCGCAGTCGCTCGGCGATCGCCCCGAGGATGCCGGTGGGTCCCTGGTACGACGACGCGGGCACCCCGAGACGCTCGAGCACGCTCGGATCGCTCGCGAAGCCGGTGACCGCGACGGGGCGCGAGTACACGACGTCGGCGAGGAAGGCTCCCACCAGCACCACGCGCCGCACGCCGAGGCCCGCGGCGAGCTCGGCGATCAGGTCGCAGAAGCGCCGCCAACGCAGATGCGGCTCGACGCCGCAGCCCGTCACGAGCTCGCGCGAACCGTCCATCGCGCCGTAGCGGAAGGTCACGTTCGGCCAGTCGATCACGCGCTGATGTCCAGCGTCGAGTCTCACCGTCGGCCGCGCCACGGTGAAGTCGAGGAAATCCTCGCAATCGATCTCGGCGAGCGGAACCGCCCGGATCGCTTCCTCGACGTAGCGAACGGCGAGCGTCGCGGCATCGCCGGCATCGTTCCAGCCGCTGAAGGCCAGCAGCAGCGGCGCATCGCGCAGCGCCGGTCGAACGTGCAGCCGCAGCTCGTTCATCGCGGGCAGGGTCGCACGCCCGCGAGCGCGAAACAACCCTGAAGGCGCCCCTCCTGCGGCAGCGCGCCGCGCTCCATGCGCCGCCTAGCGCAGCAACCGATAGCCGTGACCGCGCACGGAGACGATGTGACGGGGCCGCGACGGGTCGGGTTCGATGTAGCGCCGCAAGCGCACGATGAAGCTGTCGACGACACGCGTCCGCGTATCGGGCCGCAAGCCCCACACCTCTTCGAGTAGCTCGCCGCGCGTCACGGCGGCCCCCTCCCGATCGAGCAGTGCGCGCAGCAGGCCCATCTCGCGCGTGGTGAGCGCCACGGTCTCGCGCGGCGATTCGATCTCGAAGCGATCGAAATGGACGACGACGTCGCCGATCGCGATCGAGCGCGGGCTGTCGGCGTCGGGCGCCTGCTGGCTCCAGCGCCGGCGGCGCAGCAGGACGCGGACGCGCGCCAGCAGCTCGTCGAGACGGAACGGCTTGGTCAGATAATCGTCGGCGCCTTCCTCGAGGCCGCGCACCAGGTCCTGCGTGTCGTCTTTCGCCGTGAGGATCAGGATCGGCACGTAGTTGCCCGCCGCGCGCGCGCGCCGCAGCACCTCGATGCCGTTCATCTCGGGCAGCATCAGGTCGAGGATCACGAGCTCGAAGCCGCCCGAGGGGTCGGTCAGCCGGCGTGCGGCGGCGGCGCCGTCGCTCGCGATCTCGACCGCGTGCCCCTCCGCCGCGAGATTGAAGCGCAGGCCCTCGGCCAGATGCGCCTCGTCGTCGACCACCAGGATCCGCGACATCGCAGGCCCTCCCTACGCCGCGGGCGGCGCGGCGCGCAGCGTCACCACGAAGCGACTGCCGGTGCCGCGGCCCTCGCTGCGGGCCACGACCCTGCCGCCCTGACGCCGAACCAGGTTGCGCACGATGAACAGCCCCAGCCCGAGGCCCGAGGCGGTGCGCTGCACGTCGCGCCCGGCGCGATAGAAGCGCTGGAAGATCTTGCGCAGCTCGCCCGACGGAATCCCGATGCCGCGATCCGAGATCTCGACCCGCACGCGTTCATCGCTCACGGCGTCGACGAAGACCTTCACCTCGACGGGAGCCTCGGAGTACTTGACCGCGTTCTCGAGCAGGTTGCGGAAGACTACGGCGAGCTCGCCGGCGTCGCCGCGCACGCTGGCGTCGGCGCCAGCGAGGCGGACCGCCGCTTCCGCCAACCCGTGGCGGCTGCGAATCTCGGCGATGCACTCGCGCAGCAGGTCCGAGAGTCGCACCACACCGAGCTTGACGCGCCGGCCCGGCTCTTCGGCGCGCGCGGCGGTGAGCACCTGCTCGAGCGTGCGGTCGAGGCGCTCGACATCCTCGTGCATCCGCGCGAGGAACTGCTGGCGTTGTCCCGGGTCGGGGTCGTGACGTGCGAGCGTGTCGAGATAGAGCCGCAGCGAAGCGAGCGGGGTGCGCATCTCGTGCGTCACGGCGTCGATGAAGGCGCGCTGGCGCTGGTTCGTGCGCATCTCGCGCACCAGCCAGGCGCACAACCAGACGAGCCCCACGATCACGAGCAGGAAGAAGACGCCGCCCGCGATCAGCAGCACCCAATCGAGGCTCGCGAGCCCCCGCGCCGCCCTGCGCACCTCGGAGACCAGCAAGAACTGCCAGCCGACCGCGAGCGTCAGCAACAGCAGCAGCAACACGACGCCGACGGCGAGCGGCAATCCGATGGAGCGGCGGGCCACGGGGACCTCTGAAGAGGCGAGGGTAGGATAGAATCGCAGCGGCCCTCCAGGAGTCCCGATGTCCGCCCGCTGCCTCCGCCCGCGCTGGCTCGCCACGCTGCTCGCGAGCGCCGCGCTTGCCGCGCCCGCTGCCGCCGAGCCGCCGCCGGATGGGACCTGCCCTGCGCTCACGGCGCAGCCGGGCGCCGGCCCCGGCGAGGACGCCGTGCTGACGCGCATTCCCGAGGGCGCGACCGTCGCCCACGATTCGCTGCTCGCGCTGCGCCAGCTGCTCCCGGAAGAGGTCTGGCAGCTCCGACACGCCTTCTTCCACGAGGGCATGCGCCTCGAGATCGGCGCCTGCCATCGCCGCTACCCGACGGCCGAGTTCTACGCGCAGGCGACCGAGCAATTCGCCGGCAAGGCGAAGCTCGACGCCGACGGGAACCTGCGCGGCTACGTCGCGGGCCTGCCCTTCCCGCCGGCGACGATCGATCCGAAGGCGCCCGACGCGGCCGTGCGCTGGGCCTGGAATCTGGAGAAGCGCTACCGCGGCTCGGGTCCGACGGGAAAGTTCCGGCTGGTCGACTTCCCGGCCCGCATGGGCGGCGTCATGACCTATGCGGGGACGTTCTTCTTCCTGCAATCGCGCGAGCGCGCCGACCTGGCCTCCAGCAGCTACGCGCTCCCGGGCGCCGACCAGAGCTTGTGGATCTCGGGCGGCCGCTTCGACGAGCCGCAGGACGCCCGCTACCTCGCCTGGCACCAGATCCGCTCGCCGGAGTCGGAGACGCGCTACACGAACGGCGACCAGACCTTCATCTACATCCCCACGATGCGAAAAGTCCGCCGTTCCGCGACGCCGTGGGTCGACGGCCTGTTCACCCCCCGCTACCGCACGAGCGGCGACGCCGGCGGCGGCCCCATTCCCATCGGCGGCGGCCCTTATGGGCCCCAGGATACGATCCAACCGACCGCCGCGGAATCGGCGCAGTCGAGCGAATACCTGCGCCGCGGCTTCGCGACCCTCTCACTGCGGCCGAACGCCTATGTCTGGCGCCTGCTCGGAGAGAAGGAGGTGCTCGCGCCGATCAACAGCTCGCACGAGGGCTATCCGACGGACCCGGAACGAAACTTCGGCCCCAGCGGACTTTCGGTTGCAAGCGATCGCTGGGACGTGCGACAGGCGGTCGTGATCGAAGGCCTGGCGCGCTTCCAGGATCAGTTCAAGACGCTGACGGTGTACGTCGACTACCAGACTCAACAGCCGCTGTATCTGATCCGGCGCGGAGAGCACGGACGCATCATCGACGTCGGGATTGCCGTCCACCGCTTCAGCGGCGACGTGCTCGGTTATCCGGAGTTCGGGCCGGGGATCAAGGCGAACGTCTTCGATCCCGTCGCCGAAGTCTTCTACGTGATGGCGGACGACAGCGGCTGGCGTCGCGAATCGTGGGGCGTGAGGTCCATCCCGACCGACGACCGGGTGCAGCGGCGCTTCACTTCGACCGACTTCCTGATGCGCGGTCGCTAGCGAGCCTGACTTCAGAACGTGTAGCGGAGTCGGACGAACGCCTCGTCGCGGCGGTTGATCACCGACAGCCCGTTCTCGACGCCATCCTTGTAGGCATTGGGGCCCGCCCGGCCCGACGTCGGAGCAAAGGCTCGCACCGGCATGTCCTTGTACTGGCCAGTGCCCATGAACCAGTTGATGCCCGTCGTCACCGAGAACGACTCGTTGAAGCGGTAGGTGATCGACGGCAGCAGGCCAGCCGACTTCGAGCCGAAGTCGTAGACCGTCACCATCGTCGGCAGCAGCCGGTCCTGGTAGTAGCCGGTGAACACCGCGAACGTGAACAGCACGTTGAACGGCCCGTTTTGCTGGAAGCCGCTGTTGTAGTTCGTCAGGTACTGGAAGAACCACTGGGTATTGAAGAAGAACGTGCGGTTCGCGTTCAGGAAGTTGATGAACGTCGGCCGGTCGACCGAGACCGTGAGATTGAGGGAGCTCGAATCCGAGGTGCCGGTCTTGTAGCTGCTGGAGTCCAGGTACGGCTGGGCGCCGATCCACGTGAACTCGACGCCCCAGTTCGTTTTTGTGACGTCTTCCGAGAAGTCCGAGGAAACCCCGAAGACGTTGCGTTTCGCGTAGCGCAACGCCAGCTCGCCACCGCTGTCCCAGACGAAGTCGCGGCGACCGAAATTCTGGTTGCCTCCCGCCTTGACCTTGTTGCGGTTCGGCCCGGCCACGCCGAGGAAGCCCTTCACGTTGCCGCAGAACTGCGGGGCCGCGAAGCTGCACTTCGCCGGGTTCCACGCGTCCTGCGGGTTGAAGCACTCGGGATCGCCCACCACGTCGTCCTCGAAGACGTCGCAGGATGCCGTCACCAGGAACTGCATCATGTTGAAGGAGAGGGCAGCCAGCTCGCTGTTGAAGATCTGCGCCATCGGAAGGTTGGGATCCTTCGTGACCTGGGCGTTGTAGAACTCGAGCTCGAAATTGCGGTTCCGGAAGTCGCACTCGCGAACCAACGGATTGGAGCTGTAGACCTCGGCCTCCGATTTGCACCCGGCGAGCGGGTGGAAGAGCGTGCCGGCGCCGTTCGTGGTCGGGGTCGCGGTGTTGTTGTAGTTGCCCGTGCGCGTGTAGGACTTCGTGGGGTCGCCGCACGACGTGAGATCGACGGGCGAGCCGTCCTGGTGCGTTCCGATGATCGACGCGAAGACCAGCGTCCGCCCGAACACGCAGCCGTCCTGCCCGACGTTGTAACCGTCGTCGAAGGTCACCCGCCAGACGCCCGCGCCGCTATCGAATGCGATGTCCTTGGCGCCGCGGCAGCCCGGCAGCACGATCAGCTTCCCGCCCACCGGACGCGTGCAGACCGGTCCGCCCTCGTAGCCGATCGTGCCCGGCTGGATGAGGTTCCGGTTGGTCGTCGTCCAGCCCGGCGTCGTGGCCGTGCGGCCGTTCATGCCCACCGTCCCCGTGCCCTCGAAGCCCGGGAAGGACTGGAGGATCGCGCTGGCCTCGGCGTTGAGCGCGTCGAAGCCGCCGCCGAAGCCCCAGCCGAAGAACTGGTAGTTCTGGGGCCCGAAGGTGCCGCCCACGCCGCTGTCGCAGCGGATGCCGTAGAAAGGCCCGCAGCCGAGCGCCGCGCGCTGCTCGTTGGTGAGCGTCGAGTCCATCGTGAGCCAGTCCGCCCGATCGGGAAGGATGCTGCCCTTGTTGATGAACGCGTTGTAGGCCGTGATGATGCCATCGTTGTAATCGACGTTGAGGTTGCGCACCGGGGTGAACGTCGTGAAGGCCTGCTTCGTGTTGGACTCGATCGTGCGGAAGAGGCCCTGCGCATCGACGTCGTGCTCACCCGCGAACAAGGTGGTGATCACCTCGGACAGCGGGATCAGCGTCGCCGCGGAGAGCGGCGCGCCGCTGCCGAAGATCGACCACGCGCAGGCGCCGGCATCGACGCTCGCCGCGATCGTCACCGTGCCGCTGCAGATGAAGGCGAAGATCTGCTGATTCGCCGACTGGTTCTCGAGCGCGTTCTGCGGCGAGGAGCCCGGAAGGTCGTAGAGCACCGGCAGCGGGTTGTTGACCGGATCGGCGTAGTGCGCGAGCAGGGGTTGGTAGTCGGCCGGATCCCACTGGTTCGCGTTCACGCCGGTGGCGGCGCCGCCGGCCTTCAGGCAGTCGGGATCGACGCCCATGCCGAGGCCGCCCTGCATGCCGAGGTACGACTTCGGATTCGCGGCCGAGACCTCCTCGCCGAAGCCACCGCGGAAGGCGCCCGGCGTCACGCAGCGGCCGGTCGCGCCGGCGATGCGCGGGCGGCCGCTCTCGGGATCCACGTTGCGCTCGTAGAAGTTGATCGCATCGGGGAACGGGAAGTCGTTGTAGCCCCAGAAGTCGATGACCGCGAAGCTGAAGCGGTCCCAGCGCCATTCGACGCGGCCACCGATTTCGAGGCCCTTGAGCGAATTCCACGGGTCCGGCGGCCGATCGACGCCGGCGATGCCGACGCCGGTCAGGCCGTGGAAGAAGAGGCCCGTGGAGATGCCGCAAACCACGTCGGGTGTGAAGGCCTCTCCGCAGGTGCCGAGGTCCGCCGGCTTGAATTTGTCGAAGTTGAACGCGAACTCGGCGCGCACGTCCTCGAGCGGCCCGATGTCGTAGAGCGAATAGACCAGACGCCCGGCCATCAGCGCGATGCGCGATTCCTCGAGGCTCGCGAGCGAAGAGAGCGCGAGGTCCTGCGGGTTGAACTGGTCGCTGGTGCGGAACAGCTCCGTCTTGCCCCACACGATGTTCTGGATGCCGAAGCGCCCCCAGAGGCGGCTATCGAGCATCTCGACGTCGACGTAGGCCTCCTTGACTTCCTTCCACTCCTGCTGACTCTGGCCGCGGTTCCAGGAGCGATCGGTCTCGCTGAGGTTCATGTCGGGGTTATCGAAGTCCTGCTGCAGCAGCGCGCGGCGCAGATTGCTGCTCGGGATGTAGAGGCCCTGCGCGACGTTCGGGTCGAACTTCGCGAGGTTGCCCACGTCCGGCGCAGGGCGCGCCGGCAGCTCGGTGACGCCGCCGATCGCGCGCACGTTCTGGTTCGGGAAGCAGCCCGGATCGTGGATCAGGCCCTGGATCTGTAGCTGCGCCGAGCCGTTGGCCTGGATCGTGGGCGTGAGGCACGGGATGATGCCGTTGAAGTCCCCGCCGAATCCGAAGCTTCGCCCCCCTGCCCGTCGAGCCCGCCGATGAAATTGGGGAAGCGGGCCTGCGTTCCGTTGAAACCGTACGTAGTGTTGTTGAAGAACTCGAGGATCCGCGGATCGACGGCGTCGCCCGTGGGGCTGTCGTTCGGATAAGGCACAAGGGGGTTGTTCAATGACGGCCCGATGTTCACCGCCCGACGCACCGGGGAGCGCGGCACCTGCGCGCCGACGGTGGCGAGCCCGTTGCGCGTCGGCGGCAGGATTCCGCGGAACGGATTCGCGCGGTCCTGGAGCGTCCCCAGCGTCTGGATGGTCTGCTTGGGAAGCCATGGCCCCATGATCATCGTCTGGCCGGTGCCGCCATCCGGGCCCTTCTTCGAGCGCAACGCCCAGAGGTAGTCGACCACGGGTTCGAACGTGTAGTTCGCGGGATCGTCGTTGACGCCCGTGTCGGGATTCACGCCGAGCTCGGCGTCGGCGCCGCGCGTCTGGAACAGCGTGTCGAAGCCCGGGAAGCCCTCGCGCTTGCGCACGATCGTGATGAACGGGCGGTTCGCCGGACTCTCGGCCAGGTTCGGGTCGTAGCCGGTGAAGTTGTTCTGCTTGATCCAGGTGGCGTCGAATTCGGGGTCGCCCGTCCGCACGTTCGGGATCACCTGGAGCACGGCGAACGGCGCGGGGCGCTTGTCGGCGATGCGCGGGACCTCGCTATCGGTCTTGATCGCGCCGGCGTAGTCCTGATCCTTGGCGTCGCTCAAGCGCCCCGGCAGCCGCTTCGCGCGATCGCCGTAGGTGTTGACGGAGCGCATCGTGCCGCAGCCGCGCGAGTAGACGCAGTCGTAGCGGGCTTCGACGCGGGTGTAGGTCGAGATCAGGTCGAACGGGCCCCAGCCGTTGGGCGCGATGTCGGTCTCGAGCTCGAGGTTGAGGACGTTGTACCACTGCGCGAGATCGGCCTCCTCGCTCATGCCGCGGTCGAGTACGCGCAGCTGCTCTTCGACGAAGCCGTGAACCTGGATGCGCCCATCGAGCATCTCGACCGCCCGCGCGGCGTGCGCATGCGCGAGCACGCCAGCCGCCGCGAACAGACACGCCACCGCACGCCGAGTCGGACCGCGGGCCATGAAACCTCCTGCACCGCCGCAATCGTCGACGTGTCCCGTCGAGTGCGTCTTTCCCCACAAGAGCGAGACCGGAGTCGGAGCAACCCACGGTGGGACGCAGAGGTCTGGGCGCGCGTCCGCGGGGCTTCCTCGGGCACCGTCTTACATGCGCTGTTATATCCCCGAGCAAAACGCGAAAGCAACGGTTTTCCGGGAAACGGGGGCGGCGGGGAGCGCGCGCGGAGCCCGACGCGCGGAGCGCCCCCCCCAAATGGGGGATTCGAGCAGGCTCGGGGAGATCGGATGCGGCTCCGGCGGCGAAGCGCGGCGGCTTCGACGCTGCGCGTCAGCGCTTCTTGCGGGGCTTCGGCGGCGTGCGCGGAGTGCGCGTCGCCGCGCGCGCGGGCTTGCTCGCAGCCGCGCGCTTGCGCACCACCTTCGCGGTGAGCGGGCTCGGCTTGCGCGTCACGCGACGCCGCGGCGCGGGCTTCGCGGCTTCCTTCGTCGCCGCCGCGCCCGCTTCGGCGGCGATGGGCGCCGCGTCGTCGTCGGACTCGCCCTTGGCGCGCCCGCGCGGCTGGAACTCGAATCCGTGTCGCCCCGTCGGCTTCAGCACGAGCGTCGCCGAGAAGGGCCGACCGAAACGCGAGGTGAAATCCGTCAGCAGCTCGGTCTTGCCGCCCGCCACGTAGACGAGCGCTTCCTCGCGCGTGATCTCGCGCTTGCAGACCGTGCGCGGCAGCACGAAGCCACAGCTCTTGGGCCGCGCTTCAGCCGCAGCGGCGCCCTCTTCCTTCTCCTTCGCAGCGCGCTCGCACACGAACTGCGTCGGCGACTCGATCACGAAGCACGCCTCGCCGGCGGGACAGGGCCCGAGCGGCTCGGGGTTCACTTCGTACTCGGGCACGTCGACGACGGTGCCGCCCTCGTCCCAGCCCGCCGAGCGCACCTTGAGCTGCCAGGCTTCGCGATCGATTTCGATGTGGGCGCGATAGGTCCTGCCGCTGCGCGCGGTGAAGCCGTCCATCACGGGCGTCTTGCCGTCGCGCAGCAGCGTCTGCACGGTGTGGCGATCGAGGTAGCGGCCGGAAGTGTCCTTCCAGAAGCGCATCTTGCAGTCCTGCTCGGGCGTCACGTCCGGCTCGGGCTTGCAGCGGTAGAACCACGCCATCTCGATCACCGGTCGTCCGCACGAGGGGCAGGGTCCGAGCGTCTGGTTCGCGTCGTAGAGCTCGTCGTACTCGAAGCTCTTGGCGCGATCGACGATCTCGGTGGCGTAGTCCGCGATCTCGCTCATGAACTGCTTCGCCGTGCGGCCGCCGCGCTCGACCTCGATCAGGTGGCTCTCGATCTCGCCGGTGAGCTGCGGCGAGGTGAGGCGATCGATGTGGATGCGCTTCAGCGTGTCGATCAGCCGGATGCCCTTCACGGCCGGTCGCAGCGCCTTGTCGAGGCGCACGACGTAGCCCTTGGCGATCAGGTTCTCGATGATGTCCGCGCGCGTGGCCGGCGTGCCGATGCCCTTCTCGTGGAGCACGGCCGCGAGGTCCTCGTCCTCGATCTGCTTGCCGGCGTTCTCCATCAGCGAGAGCAGGCGGGCCTCGCTGATGCGCGGCGGCGGCTTGGTCTGCTCGGCCGAGGCCTCGGCGCTCGCGAGGCTGACCGGCACGCCCTTCGCCTCGGTCGCGCCGGCGACGAGCGGCCGCAGCGTCACCTCTCCCGCATCCTCGTCGGCCGCAGCCGGGAGCACGGCGCGCCAGCCCTTCTCCTGGAGGAAGCGCGCCCGCGTGCGGAAGCGCTCGCCCGCGACCTCGCTGATGCGCTCGACGCGCTCCCAGATCGCGGGGCCGTGGAAGGCGCCGAGGAAGCGGCGCACGACGAGATCGAACAAGCCGCTTGTCGTCGCCGGTGAGGACCGTGGCGGGCAGCGTGCCCGTCGGAATGATCGCGAAGTGGTCCGAGACGCCGCTGTCGTCGAAGACGCGCGCCTCGTTCTCGAGGCCCGAGGCGAGCAGGCGCGCGGCCGCGCTCGCCCAATCCTCGAAACCCTCGCCGGCCTGCGCATCGGCGCCGGCGAAGGCCGTGAGCGTCTCGCGCACCGTCGCGCGGTAATCGTCTGGCAGGCAGCGCGAGGCCGTGCGGGGGTAGGTCAGCAGCTTGTGCCGCTCGTAGAGGCGCTGCGCGGCCGAGAGCGTGCGCCGCGCCGACCAGCCGAAGCGCCGGTTGCCCTCGCGCTGAAGGCTGGTGAGGTCGAACAGCGGCGGCGCGGATTCCTTCGAGGGCTTGCGGGTCTCCTCGGCGCTGCCGGACTTGCCCGCGACGCGCGACACGATCGCCTGCGCGCGCGCCTCGTCGAAGATGCGGTCGTCGCGCGCTTCCTCGTCGGCGCCCGCTTCGAAATTCGGGTCGTACCACTCTCCGGTGTAGAGCGCGCCGGCGTGCTCGAAGCTCGCGCTCACGCGCCAGTAGGCGCGCGGCTGGTGCGCCAGGATCTCGAGCTCGCGCTCGACGAGCATGCGCGAGAGTAGGCGTCTGCACGCGCCCCGCCGACCACGCCGTCTTCTCCTTGCGGCTCTTCAGGCGCTTGGTGAGCGCACGCGTCGCGTTCATGCCGATCAGCCAGTCCGAGCGGGCGCGGCAGGCGGCGGCGCTCGCCAGCCCCTCGAGCTCGCGGCCCGGGCGCAGCGTCGTGAAGCCCGCGCGGATCGCGCCCTCGGTCATCGATTGCAGCCACAGGCGCTTGATCGGCTTCGTCGATTCCAGATCCTCGACGATCTCGCGGAAGATCAGCTCGCCCTCGCGCCCGGCGTCGCAGGCGTTGATCACCTCGTTCACGTCCGGGCGGGCAAGCAGCTTCTTGATCGTGCGGATGCGGTCCGTCTGCCCCTTCTTGGCCTTGTACTTGAACTCCTTCGGAAGGATGGGCAGCACGTCGAGGGTCCAGCGCTTGTACTTGGGGTCGATCTCCTCGGGCGGGAGCAGCTCGAAGAGGTGGCCGACGGCGAACGTCACGACGAAGGCGTCGCTCTCGAACCAGCCGTCTGCTTCGTGGAAGCCGCCCAGCGCGTCGGCGATGTCGCGCGCCACGCTCGGCTTCTCGGTGATGACGAGAGACTTGGCCATCCGACTCCGGCTCCGATCCTCCCTCCCCCCACGGGGGAGATCCGAGGCCTTCGGGCGATGGGGGCTCGATCCTTAGCCCGCACGTCCAGCGATGACAAGGCGGCTCGGCGCAGGCCTGCCTCGGGCATTCCGGTCGAATCCTTGAGCGGGCGCGCTGATCCCCGAGGGGTGCTTGCGGCTAAGTTGCCGTTCGGTCAGCCTGAACCGCCGCATTCCCCATACAGAGATGGAGGCGAAGAAGAAGAAGTATGGCGGAGACCGTCTTTGGCCGGATCCTGCGTGGGGAGCTGCCGGCGAAGCGCGTCTACGAGGACGAGCACGCGATCGCCTTCCACGATGTCGGTCCCCAGGCTCCCGTCCACCTGCTGGTGATCCCGCGCAAGCCGCTCGAGCGGCTCTCCGCGGCCGGCGCCGAGGACGCGGCGCTGCTCGGCCACCTGCTGCTCGTCGCGCGCCACGTCGCCAAGGAAGCCGGCTTGACCGACTTCCGCGTGGTCGTGAACGACGGCGCGAGCGCTGGCCAGAGCGTCTTCCACCTGCACCTGCACGTGCTCGGCGGCCGCGCGCTCGGCTGGCCGCCGGGGTAGGCGTCACCGTCATTCACAATTTGGTGTCACGCGCCTCCATCGGCGCCGATGAGTCCGATTGGGGTGTCACCCCCACGAACCGACGGCCCAAATCGATTGTTTCGTCGGCGAGCGAACGAATTTTGATCAAAACTTGATCGAACAATGTGTCCAAGGGTGTTGGAGTGCGGCGAGGCACGTCCGTCGTACCCATCGGAGGACACAACGCGATGACAGGGATTCTCCTCGCGCGATCTCGATCCGCCTGCCGTCAATACCGTCGAGACGCGGCGGCGTCCTCCGTCCGATCGCGGCTCGTCCTAAGTTTTCTCGCGGCCCTGCTCCATTTCCTGTCGGTCGCTCCGTCAAAAGCGCAGGATCAGGATTCCGACGGGATCATCGACGGCCAAGACAACTGCCTGGCCGTCGCCAACCCGAGCCAACTCGATACGAACCGAGATGGCTTTGGGAACCTGTGCGACACCGATTACGACGACAACGGTGTCTCCGGGACGACGGACTACGGCATCTTCAAGAACGCGTACGGCAGCACCGCGGGGACTCCAGCCTACAATCCAAATGTCGATTCCGACGGAAACGGAGCCATCGGAACGTCCGACTACGGCATCTTCAGGGCGAATTACGGGAGAGCCCCGGGTCCGTCCGGCCTCGTCTGCGCCGGCGCGATTCCGTGTACGTGCGACGCACCGGTCGCGTCGGTCGAAGAGGTGCTTCCGTGGAACGTGAAAGTCACCTGGACGGCCGCTGCCGGCTCCCGCTTCGAGATCCAGCGACGCGCTGCGGGGGGAGCGTGGACGACCGTCGCCTCGCCCACCGCGAGCCAGTCGAGCTACGTCGATTCCTCGCTGACGCCGAGCTCCTACGATTACCGGATGCGGTCGGATTGCTCGGACGGCTCCGGGAGCTCGCAATGGAGCGAATACTCGACCGCTGTGGCGCTCGAGCTTCCTGCCGAGTGCGATAGCCAGGTCGCACTCGGCGCGGGGCTGCCGATCCCGCCCGCGCTTCCGTGTACTGGTCTGCCCGAATATCAAGCCGTCTCGGCGCTTCCCGTGCCCGGTGGCGTGGTCAATGTGGCCGGCGGAAACCTTCTCGTCGTGCGAGAAGATGGGTCGATGGGCACGCGCCTCGGACCCTTCTCCTGGCACGGGACGTACAGCGCGGCCTGGGGAGCCTGGATCTGGGACTTCGATCTCTCGTACCACGGCTCGGTCTTCGTCGACGACACCCTCACGATTCACGACGTCTCGTCGCTCGCGAATGGCGCCACCATCCCCGGGACCCAATGGGTGAAGGTCGATTCCGACACGATGAAGACCAAGGGGGGGCTGGTCTACGAGTTCGGCGGCGACGGATTCCTCGCCGCCATTCATTGGTCGAGCTCCGCGTACCCGCGGATCATCTATGCGCGGGGTCCTGATGCGTTTCAGCCTACACTGACCAGGCTCAACGCCATCCAAGTCCGTTTCGAAGGCGACAGTGGCGATCTCTTGTTTTCCATGCTCTACGATGCGCCGCATCGCTGGGTGCCCGACAACGGAACAAGTCTCAGCGTCTTCGAGTACGATTCCAGCGGCCGGCTCGTCACCGTCAGAGATAACTTCGATTTCATGACCGAGAAGCCTGGATTCCGGTATGAATACAGCGGAACACTTCTCACGGCGATCACCAACTCGGAAGGCGAACGGACCGAATATTCCTACGACGGGAGCCGCCGGATCACGCAGATCCGCCAGATCGGCGGCCCCAATCCGGTCCACACCTTCGCCTATTCCGGACCGGATCCCGTCACCGGTCTCTACCAGACGACCTACACCGATCCCTTGGGCCATGCCACTCGTTTCCGGTACGACCACCGGCGCCGTCTGCGCGAGGTCGAATCCGTCGACACGGGCGAGCTCGCCGTTCGCGAGTGGCAGGGAAAGCGGATCACGAAGCTCGTGCAACCCGATGGCGTGACGACGACCTGGACGATCGCCAATGACGATGTCGTGAGCCAGACGTCGGCCTCGGGCAACGTCACGACCATTGCCTATGAACCAACCGGCGTCGACCGGATCCACCCCAGCCAGCGACCGATCCTGCGGGTCGCTGACTCGATCGGACTCGTCGAGCAGCGGCAGTATGACGCGCAAGGGCGCCTGGTCTCCGACGCGAACGGCGAGAGCGAGACCACGAGCTTCACGTATGACGCGGATCAGATGCTCGCTTCTGTCACGGACCCTGGGGGAGTCACGACCAGCTTCTCCCAATACGGTCAGCACGGAAAGCCCGCGGTCGTGTCGACCGGCGGAACGATGAGCTCCTCGTTCGTATATGACATCAACGGGGACCTCCGTTGGACAGTCTCCCTCTATGCGCAGGGGGGCGTAAAGGAGCGCCAGTACGACGAAGATCGGAACCTGAGTCTGGTCGAGCTGTCCGATGGCCAGGACGGGGGCGGAAGAATCACGACCACCTACCGAAGCGACCATCGTCCGCTCACCATCGAACGCGAGCCTGGGTTCGGGGATCATTCGTTCGTGTATGACGCGCTCGGGCGCCTGGTGGAGCGGCGCGAGAAGGTCGATGGCGCGTGGCAGTCCACGCATTTCGAGTACGACGCCGCCTCGCGGATGGTGGCGATCGAGCTCCCGAACGGGATGCGACAAGAGGTCACGCGCGATCCCTACGGGCGTCCGCTGAGTCGCAGATCGCTGCGCGGCGGCGTCCAGGAGGCCACCGCCACTTTCAGCTACGACCACGGACGCATCACCTCGATCTACGACTCCGTGCGCGGCGGTGCGGAGCAGTATGCGTACGACCCCGCCGGACGGATCGTGTCGATCCTCTATCCGAATGGCGAAAGTCTCGGGCAGGGTTACGACCTGCGCTCGCGGCGCACGTTCGAAGCGTACTCCGCGCCAGGGTCTGGAACGCTCCGCAGTGTTGGGTTCGTGTGGGATCTCGCCGATCGACAGACCGCGGCGTTCGATCAGGGCATGCAGATCCTGCACAGGTCGTTCAGCGGCGGGCGACTCGCGACGGCGGATTTTGGCAACGGATTGCGGCGGACCTACACGTACGATCTCCAGACGGGATTCCAGTCCGGCTCCGTCACGAGCAGGGTTGCGACGGGCGCGACATTGGAGGCGACGACGATCGCTCGCGCCTTGCTCTTCGTCGGGGTACACGGCCACTACCAGGTGACCGCGACGACGACCACGAGTGGGGGCGTCGATCAAACGAGCACCGAGCAATACTGGATCGGACCGTTCACGAACGACCCGCTCGACGGCATCACCAACCTCGTGGGCAAACGAGTCACGCATTGGAGCGATGGCACGAAGGCGCGCGACTACGTGTACGACGGCTTCGGAAACCTGCAAGGCACGGGCAACGACGCCTTCTCCTTCAACGCGGAGGGGAACCGACTCGTGTGGGCCTACCTCGGCGAGCAGGGGCAGACGATCGGTTACACGAACGACGCTGCCGGCTACGCGACTTCGCGCGGCGGTGTTCCGATCGGATGGACGGCCACCGGACACATGAGCTCGTTCGGGCCCGATTCGCTGCAATGGGACATGAGCGATCGTCTGGTCTCCACGTCCGCCGGCGGCGTCGTGCACGACTTCTCGCGCTTCGGCGGCCGCATCGAGCGAGATCCGTCGACCGGAGCCTTCCGCTCTCTCGACCTGGGTGCGGTTTCGATCGACGTCGGAACGGGCGCACGAACCTATCGCCACCTCGACTTCCGCGGAAACGTCAAGTTCACATCGAACGACGCGGGCGTCGTCACGTCGCACATCCGCTACTCGGCGTACGGAGTGGATGAAGTCTTCGGGTCGAGCAGCGACCTGATCCAGTTCGCCGGAGGCCGAGTCCTCGGCCCGCTGGTTCTGCTTGGCGCTCGTGTCTACGACACGCAGGTTGGTCGGTTCCTTTCGCCCGACCCACAATTTCAGCTGACTAACCAGATGGCGTACACATCGGGTGATCCGGTCCTGTTCTCGGATCAGTCGGGACTCACCGAGTCTACAGGCAACTTCAGAGCCGAGGCTGCAGCGAAATTGAATAGCTTGGCCTACAACGTCGGATACGCTGGGATCGGACTGCAAGTCCTTGGGCTTATACTCATGCCGTTCCCGCCTATCGCAATTGTCGTTGGGGGTGCCGGAGTAGCATTGGACCTGCTGTCCTTGGCGCTGTTCCAGACTGCGGATCAGATCGCGAAGCAAGGGGGTAGCCCTCCTGTCGGGGGCGGAGTCACCAGCAATGTTCCAGCGGCGTTCGAGTTTGGAACAGGTGTGCTGGGGCCACGGGATTTTGGGCCAACCCACCACTGGACCGACCAACCGATTCCACCCCATCTCGTTGGGAACAGCGACAACTTCGGTGGGGGGTCCGTGCCAGCATGCGCCCCCACCTCGCTCACGCATCTACCAGAACTGGGGAGATCGATCTGGCTGCTGATAAGCCTGCAGCTGGTGCTCGCAGTTGTCCTTGTCGAACGGCGCAGAACGAGGCCAGCCCGACGATGACGTCGGATTCCTTCCACGGGCGCAGCGTGCCGAACTGGTTGTGGATGGTTGCATTCCCAACGATGTCCGTTGGCCTATGTGCCACCTTGCTTGGTTTTTCCCGGCGTCCATCGTGGTTCACGGCCAGTCAGTTCGGCTCCTGCATTTTGGGTGCGATGGTCATCTTGATCCTTTG
Organism: uncultured delta proteobacterium; assembly: GCA_963785985.1. GTDB lineage: Bacteria > Myxococcota_A > UBA9160 > UBA9160 > SMWR01 > DATBRV01. The sequence continues at coordinate 437,441 of CAWAXD010000014.1, forward strand.
GCGCAACCGCTCTCGACCCGTCCTTGAGATCACCGAAGAGGAGATACGCTTTGCACGGTGGTTCTGGCCGAAACCGCGTTGTGTCCCTCGCCGAGAGGTCGAGGGCATCGCGATTTCGGGCGAGCGTTACGCGGTAATCTGGCTTCGGTCCGGGAAGCGGCGCATTGTGTGGACCTGGTTCGTCAAACAATCTTCTCGGAGTGACGCAGTCGCCGCATTGGAGCGCGCGAGTTCAATGCGATCGAGCCCGGCCTAGCGTGTGGCGAAACCGTCTGATCTCGACTGCGCTCGTCGGAATTCTGCTGGCGGCAGTTCACGCGTTCGCGAGCGATGACGTTCAGATTCGAAACCTACAGTACGTGATCGCCCTCAGCATGACGTATGGGCACATCGTCGGCGCCGCGATCTTCTCTCTACCGCGTCATCGGCTTTCGTTGGTTGCTCGCACGGACAGGCTGCTGGTCGCTGCGTTCTCGCTCGTGAGCCTGCTGGTCCTGTTCGGCTTGTACGCGTCGGCGCTCCACGTGACGGAGCTTCGCGCCCCGCTGCTCGTCGCGATGCTCGCTCTCTCGCTGTGGCACATCGTGGAGAACGATTTCGAGCTCGGTCGCGCCTATCGCACCCGGATGCAGCTCGGCGCGATTCGCTTCGATCGCTCCAGTGCTCCGAGGATCGTCGCTGGCCTCGTGATCGTCACGGCGATCGTGCTCTGCACGCCTTCCGGAATCCAGCTGTCCGAGTTCCTAATCGGTCGACCGCCGCTGCTTTCCCGCGCGCTGGTGCTCGATGACTTCGTCGTCTTCGTCGTGCTCTACCACGCCGTCTCATGGATCGTCTTCCTTCTCGATCGCGCCCGAGCCAGCGAAGAGCTCACTTCCAGCGACTACGCACAGCTGAAGCGGCGCCTGGCGTGGCTGCATCTGGCCCCGGTGGTCCCGTTCATCTCACTCTCTTTCTGGTTCGAGCCGATCTATCTCTACATCGCGGCTCCGGGTCTCTACGTCTTCTTCTCGATCGCTCACACGCTCCACACCGCGACGCTTCGCGGCGTCGCGCGAGCGCCTGCGGGGTAGCGCATTGGCCGCGACGTTAGGCATCCAGCTGCTGATCTGGTGCGCTGCGTTCTGGACGGCGATCGCGCTGTTTCTGCGCAGCCACCGCTCGGAGCGTCGCTCCGACGCCCTGCGCTTTCTGGCGGGGCTCGTGCTGGGCGCTGCGTTCGCCCACCTCGGATGGGCCGTGCTCAACCTGGCGGCCGTCCGGGATCACCCCGATGCATGGTTCAATCCGGCTGTCGGGTACTCGATCTTGTTCTTCCCGGTGGGCGTCCTGCTGCTCGCTCCCTGGAGCGCGGCGCTGAAGAGCCTGCCGCTCGCGATCGCCGTGGCGCGCGTGGGCTGCCTCGTGTCCGGGTGCTGCAACGGCACCCAGACGTCGCTCTTCCCATGGGGCTATCACCCGACGCCGGTCTACGAAATCGGCCTGTTCGTGGCGTTGCACTTCGCCGTCTGGCGGCTTCGAGACGACCTCGCGATCCCGGCCGTTCTGGTCGGCTTCGGCTTGATCCGGCTCGCGGTCGAGCCCTTCCGCGCCGCCGCTCCGCTCGGTGAGCCGCTGATCTCGGCGAGCTGGATCGCCGCGCTCTGGATCGCGCTCGGAGTTGGCGTGGCGCTCGTGCGTGGGATGGCCCTGGAACGCCAGGGGACTCATTCAGGCGCGGTTCCGGCCTCCCGAGCTCCGCTGGCGGCTCCGCTTCAGGGAATCAGCTCGACCGGCACCGGCATCAGGTTCCAGGTGAAGATCGGGCGGTCGTCGGCGCGCTTGTAGATCACCTCGCGCACGGGCTTCCCGTTCTTCCAGATGTAGCGGCGCAGCTCCTTGTGCTTGTCGCTCGCGACATAGAGCTCGCCCACGCCGTCGCCGTCGAGGTCGGTGATCAGCGCCGCGTGCTCGAAGCCGGCGGAGTCGGCGTCGATCAGCTCGGTCCGCCAGGGGCCCTTCGGGTTGGCGCCCGGGCGCAGGAGCCAGAGCCCGCTGCTGAAGGTGGCGGCGACCATCTCCTGCTTGCCGTCGCCGTCGAGATCGCCGGCGGTGAGGAAGCGGGACAGGCGGTCGTTCAGCGTGGCGATCACGGCGCCTTTGTCGGGGGGCGTGCCGGCGTCGTAGCGGCGGATCTGGACCGGGGAGACGAGCTGCTTGCCGTCCGCGCCTCCCAGCTCGCCTTCGATCGAGACGTAGAGCTCGTCGCGGCCGTCCCCATCGACGTCGCCGACCAGGATCTCCTTCGCGTGGCGCTTGCCGAGATCGGCCACCAGCGTCCGGCCCTCGCCTTTCTTCGGCACGTAGCGCACGACCTTGCCGGCCTGGGGCTTGTCGTCCAGCCGGTTGGGCTCGCTCGGCGTGGCGTAGATCTCGAGCACGCCGTCGCCGTCGAGATCGCCGATCTCGATCTCGTGGACGAAGGTGTCCTTTTCGTGGTCGAGCTCGACCGCCTGGAAGCTGCCATCCGGCTGCGGGCGGAGCACCGCCACCACGCCCTGATCATGGGTGGCGACGGCGATCGTGGCGCGGCCGTCGCCGTAGATGTCCGCCACCTCGGCGTCGCGCATGCGGCTGAACTTCCCGCCGAAGTCCTTCTGCCAGAGCGTCTTCGCGACCAGGCCCTGCGGCGTCTTCTCCCACAGCTTCACGATCGCGGCGCTGCCGCCGAGGCTCAGCAGCCGCGGCCCGGCCGGAGTGTCGTAAGCCATCGCCTTGTGGAAGACGTTGCTCTCCGGGTCTTCGAGCGCGCTCATCTGCCACTTGCCGCCGCGGTAGGCGAGAAACTCGAGACGCGCGGCCCCGGGCACCGGCTTGCCGTCGCGCTCGGCGAACTGGGCCAGCGCCAGCACGAGCCCCTTGCCGAGGTCCGCGGTTGCCGCCGGGGCCGCTGCCGGGGCGGGCGCGGCCGCCGGCGCGGCGCGGGCGCGGGCGCCGCGTTCGGAGCGGCCTTTTCACCGCTGCCGCAGGCCCCGAGCGCGGCCGCGAGAGCCAGAGCGAGAACGACGATCGGAAGCCGGCGGCGCATGCATCCTCCTGCCAGAGCGAGACGGGGATGTAGCAGCTCGGGCCGCGCCCGACAGCCGCCACGCCGATGTGGTAATCGACTCCGCGTGAGCAAGACCAGCCTGCAAGCCCCCCGCGGCACGCGCGACTTCTACCCCGAGGATCTGCGCCGCCGCGACTGGCTCTTCGAGCACTTCCGCGCCGTGGCCCGCAGCTTCGCCTTCGAGGAGGTCGACGCCCCGGTGCTCGAAGCCGCGGAGCTCTTCACCCGCAAGGCCGGCGAGGAGATCGTCGAGCAGCTCTACCACTTCGAGCTGCACGAGCGCCGCTACGCGCTGCGACCCGAGATGACGCCCTCGCTCGCGCGCATGGTGATGGCGCGGGCCGGGAGCCTGCGGCTCCCGCTGCGCTGGTTCACGATCACCCAGAACTGGCGCTACGAGCGCATGACCCGCGGCCGCAAGCGCGAGCATTTCCAGTGGAACATGGACGTCTGGGGCGAGCCGGGCGTCGGCGCCGAGGCGGAGCTGATCGCCGCGCTGTTCGCGCTGCTCGATCGCCTCGCGCTGCCCCGCGGCGCCGTGAAGGTGCGCCTCTCCTCGCGCGCGCTGCTCGAGGAGACGCTGCGCGCGGGCATTCTCGCGCGCCGGCCCGAGGTCTTCCCCGCGCTGTGCGTGATCATCGACAAGCTCGAGAAGATCGGCGCGGCCGCCGTGAGCGACCTGCTCGTCGATCCGGCGGGCCCGGTGGGCCTCGCGCCCGGCTGAGGCCCGGTTCCTGGTCGACTGGCTCGAGCTGCGCAGCTTCGAAGAGGCCGCCGCGGCCGCCCCCGCCGGCTCGCCGGCCGCAGCTTCGCTGCGCGAGCTCTTCGACCTGCTCGCCAGCTACGAACTCGCCGACCGCGTCGTCTTCGACGCCTCGATCGTGCGCGGCCTCGCCTACTACACGGGGGTCGTCTTCGAGGCCTTCGACGCCGGCCGCACGCTGCGAGCGATCTGCGGCGGCGGCCGCTACGACGGGCTGCTCGCCGCGCTCGGCGGCTCTCCGCTGCCGGCGGTGGGCTTCGGCTTCGGCGACGTCGTGATCCAGGAGCTGCTCGCCGATCTGGGCCTGCTGCCCGAGCTCCCGCGCCGGATCGACGCCGTGGTCTTCGCGCTGGAGGCGGCGCAGCGCGCGGTCGCCATCCGACTGGCGACGGCGCTGCGGGCGGGCGGCGCGTCGGTCGAGCTCGTGCTCGGGCAGCCGCGCCTGAAGCGGGCGCTCGCCGACGCCGACAAGGCCGGCGCCCGGCGCGCCTATCTGGTGGGCCCCGAGGAGGTCGCGAAGGGCGTCGCGCTGGTGCGCGACCTCGCGACCGGCGAGCAGACGGAGCAGCCGCTCCCGGCCGCCTAGAATCCTCAACCTCGCACGGCGTCTTCCGATGCGAGGAGCGGCGAACGCCTCTAAGATCAATCGCCAGGGCGAGCCCGCTTTCGCAAAGGAGTGTCGATCGAAATGCGCCGCGGTTGGACGGTCCGAGACAGCCTCGAGCTCTACAACGTGCCCAACTGGGGCACGGGCTTCTTCGACATCAACGGCCAGGGCCACGTCGAGGTCATGCCGCGCGGCGCCGACGGCGCCAGCATCGACCTCTTCGAGCTGGTGCAGGATCTCGAGCGGCGCGGCCTGCGCGCACCGCTGCTGATCCGCTTCTCCGACATCCTGGCGAGCCGCGTCGAGGGGCTCTCGCGCGCCTTCGGCTCCGCCATCGCCGAGTACTCGTATCGGGGCCGCTACCGCGGCGTCTACCCGATCAAGGTGAACCAGCAGCGGCAGGTGGTGGAAGAGGTGGTCCGCTACGGGGCCGCGCTCGGCGTCGGCCTCGAGGCCGGCAGCAAGCCCGAGCTGCTGGTCGCGCTGGCGTTGCTCGACACGCCGGACGCGCTGATCGTGTGCAACGGATACAAGGACCGCGCCTACATCGAGCTGGCGCTGCTGGCGCAGCGCCTCGGCCGCACGCCGATCGTCGTGATCGACCGCTTCCACGAGATCGATCTGGTGATCAAGACCGCGCGCGAGCTCGGCATCCGGCCCCATCTGGGCGTGCGCGCCCGCCTCACCACGAAGGGCGCCGGCAAGTGGATCGAATCGACCGGCGATCGCTCGAAGTTCGGGCTCTCCGCGCTCGAGATCGTCGACGCGGTCGAGCGGCTGCGCGCCGAGGACATGCTCGACTGCCTCGAGCTGCTGCACTTCCACATCGGCTCGCAGATCACCGCGATCCGCGCGCACAAGGACGCCGTCAGGGAGGCCAGCCGGGTCTTCGTGGGCCTGCACGAGATGGGCGCGAAGCCGACACTGATCGACGTCGGCGGCGGACTCGGCGTCGACTACGACGGCTCGAAGACGAACTTCCACTCCTCGATGAACTACTCGACGCAGGAGTACGCGAACGACGTCGTGGCGCACATCCAGGAGGCCTGCGACGAGGCCGGCGTGCCGCACCCGGACATCGTGACCGAGGCCGGCCGCGCCATGGTGGCGCACCACTCGGTGCTCATCTTCGACGTGCTCGGCGTGAACGAGATGCTCTCGGGCAAGAAGCCCGACCCGGTCTCGGAGGAGGACCCGAAGGTCCTCCAGGACCTCTCCGAGGTCTGGACGACGGTCTCGCGCAAGAACGTGCAGGAGGCGTACCACGACGCGCTTGCAGCTCAAGGAAGAGGCTTCAACTCTTTTCTCGCTCGGCTTCATCGACCTGCGCGCGCGCGCGCGCGTCGAGCGGCTGTTCTGGGATTGCCGCGAGAAGATCCTGCGCATCGTGCGCGAGCTGCCGAGCGTGCCCGAGGATCTCGAAGACCTCGAGAAGGGCCTCGCCGATACCTACTACGGCAACTTCTCGGTGTTCCAGTCCATGCCCGACCACTGGGCCGTGAAGCAGCTCTTCCCGGTGATGCCGATCCACCGCCTCGACGAGAAGCCGACGCGCCGCGGCGTCTTCGCGGATCTCACCTGCGACAGCGACGGCAAGATCGACATGTTCATCGACCAGCACGACGTGAAGGACGTGCTCGAGCTGCACTCCTGGAACGGCGGGCCCTACTACATCGGCGTGTTCCTGGTCGGCGCCTACCAGGAGATCCTCGGCGACCTGCACAACCTGTTCGGCGACACCGACGCCGTGCACGTGCGGCTCGACGGCGAGGGCGGCTACCTGGTCGATCACGTCGTCGAGGGCGATTCCGTCGACGAGGTGCTCTCCTACGTGCAGTACGACCGCGGCGGACTGATCGAGAAGGTGCGCCAGACGATCGAGGCCGCGCTGCGCAAGAACGCGATCACGATCGAAGAGTCGGCCCGGCTGCGCAAGCGCTACGAGCAGGGCTTGCAGGAATACACCTACCTGAGCCGAGACGACTGACGCCCGCCGAAGAGCCGATGCCCCCCGTCCCGCTTCGGATCCTGTCCTGGAACGTGAACGGCCTGCGCGCGTGCGCGAGCAAGGGCTTCGAGCGCGTGCTGCACGCCTCGCGCGCCGAGATCGTGGGGCTGCAGGAAGTGCGCGCGCGACCGGAGCAGCTCGCGCCGGCGCTGCGCGAGCCGCCCCGCTGGCACGCGCACTTTCACGCCGCGCAGCGCCCGGGCTACAGCGGCGTCGCGCTGTATGCGCGGCGCCCGCCCGACGCGGTCGAGACCTCGCTCGGCGTGCCGGAGTTCGATCGCGAGGGACGGCTCCAGCTCGCGCGCTTCGGCCGCCTGGTCGTCGCCAACGTCTACTTCCCGAATGGCAACGGGAAGGATCGCGACAACAGCCGCGTCGCGTTCAAGCTCGCTTTCTACCGCGCGCTCTTCGACACACTCGAGCGTCTGCGCCGCAGCGGACGCCGGGTGCTGGTGATGGGGGATTTCAACACGGCCCACCGCGAGATCGACCTCGCGCGGCCGCGCGAGAACCGCGAGACGAGCGGCTTCCTGCCCGAGGAGCGCGCGGAGCTCGACCGCTGGCTCGCGCGCGGCTGGATCGACACCTTTCGGCGTTTCGACGCCTCGCCCGAACACTATTCCTGGTGGAGTCAGCGCTTCGGGGTGCGCGCCCGCAACGTCGGCTGGCGCATCGACTACGTGCTCGCGTCGCCGGCCGCCATGCGCTGCGTGCGCGGCGCCTTCCTGCAACCGCACGTGAAGGGCTCGGACCACTGTCCGGTGGGCGTCGACGTGGATCCGGAGATCTTTCGCTAGGGCTGCGGCCCGCTGCGCCCGGATTGACCCGCAGCCATGCGGCGTGATTCAATGCGCGCGTGTCATGGATCCGCCCCGGTGGACGTCCGCAAGGCCGGCGTGATCCGCGCTCGAGCAGGCTGCCCGCAGCGCTCGCACGCGCCCTCGCCTGGCTCGCGCTCGCCGCGGCGAGCGTCGCCTGCGCCACCGGCCCTTCGAATCGGATCAGCGAAGGGCACGCGGGAGCGCCGGGCGTGCGGCGCATCCTGCTGTGTCCCCCGAACCTGGTGCTGGGGCTGCGCGCGGAGATCCAGAGCGGCGCGCAGCCGGTCGATCGCGAGATCGTCGACTACCTCGAGCTCCAGGGCCGCGTGGTGGAGCGGATCGGCTTCATCGAAGGACGCCAGCAATGGAAGCAGGCGGTCGCCGACGCCAAGGCGGAGGGATCGATCACCAACGCGGCCTCGCTCTTCGTGGATCGCCTCGCAAAGCACCACGAATTCGACGCTCTCGTGATGCCGTCCCTCATCCTCTTCCAGGCGCGGGCGTTGGATGGCGAGGCGTCCTGGGACGGGGTGAGCCGCAAGATGCGGATGGTCAACGCTCCGGTGCAAGGCGTCGACAGGGACGACAGCACGCTCACCAAGGGAGTTGCCTATGGGGGCGTCACCGGGCCGGCGTGGGTGACGTCGCTGCACATCCTGGTGTTCGCGCCAGATGGACAAAAAGTCTTCGAGGGACGCGGCGGCATCGATTTCGTGCAGGAGGTCGACCTGGTCAACGCGGCTGCGAAGTGGCGCTGGGAGCCGCGCCCGAACGACGCGCTGTTCCAGGACCGCTCGCTCTTGCTCGAAAGCGTGGAGCAGGCATTCGAGCCGTACCTGGCTCCTCCGGACCAGTAGGTGAGAGCGCGCAGCGCGCTGGCGCTGCTGCTCGCGCTGCTGATCCCGGCCTGCGCGGGCTCGCTGTCGATCCCGCGCTCGCAGCTCGCGGGTTGGCACGCCGCGGAGCTGGGGGGCACGCGTCTGATCGGCGACCTCGGTGCCGACGAGATGCGGAATCTGGCCGCCGATCTCGCCCGTTTCGACGCGATCTTCGCGAAACTCGCGGGCTGGCCCGTAGCCAGCAACCCGTCCCCGCTCGCAATCTATCTCTTCCGCAACCGCGAGCTGGGCGCGCGCTTCGGTCTCGGGCGGGGCGTGGGTGGCTGGGCGATGGGGACGCTCGACGGGTCGTTCATTACGGTCGCGATTTCATCGGGCCAGGACCAGGATCGCAGCATCCTCTTCCACGAGTACACGCACGTGCTGCTCGCGCGAAACCAGCGCGCGCCGATCCCGCGCTGGATCAACGAGGGTCTCGCCAGCTACTTCATGACGGTGAGCGAACGCGGCGACGCGGTCGTATTGGGCGCCACCCCGGGCATGGCCGCGGCCCGGCTGGCGAGACATGGCGCGCTGCCGCTCGGCGAGCTCTTCGAAGCTTCGATCGCCCGCATGCAGGGCGACGAGATCGCCGACTTCTACGCGACCTCGTGGGCGCTTTCACACTATCTGATGTCGTCGACGTCCGGGCGCCGCGAGCTGGCAGCGTTCCTGAAGCAGCTCGCACACGGGGTCCCGAGCGGCGAAGCGCAGACGGCCGCGTTCGGACGCTCGGTGGATCAGCTCGGCGCGGAGCTCGCGGCGCACGTCGCGCTCCTCGCGCGCGGCGTACCGATCGAGACGGCGATCGATGCGAGCGTCTTCGCGATGCCCGACCCACCGTCGGTCGTCGCGCTCGAGCCCGGCGAGGTGGCCTACGCGCTCGGCAGCCTGGCGCTCGCGATGGTGGAGGTCGGCGGGGCCGAGGACGAGGATGTAGACCCGGACCTGGCGCGCGGCTTCCTGGCGCTGGCCGCACCCGACGACGCGTCCACTGCGCCGCGGGTCGAGGCTGCGTTCGGCGAGGCCCGAGCGGTGAGCGGAGACGTCGAGGGCGCGCTCTCGACCATGCAGGCTGCGCTCGCGCGAGCGCCGGACGATCCCCGCGTCCGCTTGCACGCCGCGCGCGTCGCGCTGCTGCGGGCCGAGGCGGAGTCTGCGTCCGGCGCTTCGACGGCCCTCTCCGATGCGGAGGATCAGTACCTGCGCGCGCGGACGCTCGCTCCCGAGTCGGCCTCCGCGTGGTTCGGTATGGGACAGACGCTCGTGCGGATGGGCCGCTCGGACGACGCCTTCGCGGCCTTCGAGACCGCCAGGCGCTTCGGCTGGAGCCGACAGCTCGACATCGCGCTCGCGCGCCTGCACCTCGCACGCGGCGAGACCGCGCAGGCGAGCGACCTGCTGCGGCCGATCGCGCAGGATCCTCACGGCGGGCCGGCGCAGAAGGAGGCCGCAGAGCTGCTGAAGAAGGCGCATCCCTGATCTCGCGCTCGCGCGCTGCGGCCGGGTCGCCGGCTGCGGATCCACTCGCGCCGCTTACACGAAATGGAGACGCTCGGAGAAGGATCTCGCAGCTAGATCCCGGCCTTGCATTCGGCCGAAACATCCGCGTGAGCCGGCGCCTCGGCGTCGAGCCGATCTCCGCCTGCCGCGACGGGCTCGGGGAGCTGTCCGAGCAGGTTCGCGACGGCGCTCGGCAGGTGGGGGGAGAGCGCGCCCAGGAAGCGGCCCTCGAAGCCGCCGCGCCAGGCCACCGCTTGCGCATCGGAATCCGTGAAGAAGATCGTGAGACGTCCCTGCTCGTGGATCTCGACCCTGCGCCGGGTGGTCTGGATCTCGTAGGACGCGGAGTCGTTCATGCTGAAGAGACTCTCCATGGCCGGGGTCTCCGCCGTCACCACGACCTGGCGCCAGACCTCGAGGAAATAGCTGACGTAGAAGTCCGGCCGCTCCGTCACCCGCTCGAACCCGCGCTCTTCCAGACATCGCTCGACGAGCCGCGTCAGCGCCGCATCGAGCACCAACCGGTCGCCGTCCGGCGCGCGCACGTTTGCGGAGTGGGACGTCAGGAAGTTCCAGGTGCGGAAGCCGGCGAGGTCCTTGCGCTGGTCGATGCGGACGTCCACTCGCGATGCGCAGGCCAGACCGAAGGCCGCGAGGGTCACCGCAGCGAAGTGGACTGCCCCGTGCATGGCGCCTCCCGTTGCGGGAATGCTCGCCTCGAGATTAGGGCTTCCGGGTGTCGGGCGCTGGGGTGGCGCCTCCGGCGCATCACGCGGGGCAGCGGAGCCGCCATCTGATACCGTGTGTGGAATGCGGGAGCGGACGGCGTCGAGCGCGCGCGCGGTGATCGCGACCCTGGTCGCGGGTTTCGTGCTGCCGTCCGGCGCACGAGCCCAGATACCGGCTCAGGCTCCGGCCGAGCCCGCGGCCCCTGGACAATCCCAGGAGCTGGCGGCGCAGGAGGGTCCGGCCGTGAGTCCCGGCGCCGCGGCCTTCGACGTGTTGGTCCTGCGCCCGCTCGGGTTCGTCGTGATCCCCGTGGGTGTCGCAGCGTTCATTCCCGCCGCGCTGACGACGGCGCCCAATGGCCTGGACAGCGTGCAGACCGCGCTCGAATTCTTCGTCACCAACCCGACGAACTACGTCTTCAAGCGGCCGCTGGGCGAGTTCTAGCTCCGCGCGGCCAGCTGGCGTCATTTCGGCAGGGCCGGCAGGAACAGCGCGAAGGCCGCCGCGATGCCTTCGCGCACGTTCGCGCGATTTTCGAAGAGATCGCTGCGCGGCTCGAACTCGAAGGTCGGCGTGCCGGACTCGTCCTTTCCCGTCACGCGAACCTGGGCGAGGAGCTCGAGACCCCCCTTCGCCTCGTGGATCTTGTCGCCCTGCGCGTCGAACACTGCGATGTGTAGAGAGGCGGCGGGAGCCGCGCCCTCGAGCGGCGTGCCCACGAAGCCGCGAGCCTCGAGGCCGCGCGCGGAGAACTCGAGCTCGCGCTCGACGCCGTCCCAGCTCGCGAAACGGTTCACGATCGGCGCCTGCCGGATGAAGAGGGATGGAGCGACCATCGCGTCGAACTCGGTGACCTTGCGGAGCTCCACGGCCAGCGCGCGCGCCGCTTCGTCGTAGCCGGCCCGCACGCCCGGCTCGCCCGTCGTGCGGGCTCGAACCTGGCGGATGCTCTTGATCCAGAGGTTGTGCGCGGTCTGCGGCGAGACGGTCTTGAGCTGCTTGCCCTGCGCCTGGAGATAGCGCTGGAGCTCGTCCCAGACGATCTTGCTGAACGGCTCGAGCTCCGAAGGCATGGCCGTCGCGACGTTGAGCGGCAGCACCAGGAACACCCGGTTCTCGGGGCCCAGCAGCACGGCGCGCCCGCTTCGAGGCGGCTTCGCGCAACCGAGCAGGCAGGCGAGAACGAGCGCGGCGGGGAGGCAGCGAAACGCGAGGCTCGCGGCTCCCCGGGTGCGGCGGATCTCGTTTCGGCGCGTGGTAATCACGGGACGCTGCGGGGCGAAGGGCTCGAAGCCGCGCTGCAGCAAGGCGTCTATTCCAGCGCGCCCAGCCACTCGAAGCGGATCCCGAGGTTCCCGCGGAACATCCACGGGTCGACCTCGACCTTGAAGGACGCGGTGGCGACGTCGTTTCCGAGCTGGTCGTTGAAGGACTGCGAGGCGCCGAAGGTGATTTTTCGATCGCCGATGACCCTGTAAGCGCGCATGCCGACCAGCAGCGATACGCCGAGCGGACCGTAGCGGCCGACGTCCATGTCGATGTCGAAGCCCGGGCCGATCCCGTTGAAGTACTGGTCGCCGGCGCCATGCAGGCTCACCTCGCGCAGGAAACCCGGAGTGATGAAGGGCGGAAACCCGGGGATCTCGGTGATGGTGTCCGTACACTGCTCCGTCGGATTGCAGGCCGCATCGGATACGAAGCCCGTGGCATTGACCTTGAAATTGATCCAACCGATCGAAGGCTTGAAACGCATCTGGCGCATCCGGAACTGGAACGGAAACGAGACTCCCAGATTCGCGCCGAAGACGAGATTGTCGATCTGCGCGGCCGTGCGCGTGCCCTTCCCGTTGGCGGCATCCTGCGCGTAGGTTGCCGTCCCGATCTCGGTGACGTCGGCCGCGCAGGGTGAACCCGGCAACGGGCTGCGGATGCAGCCGGGATCACCTTCGACGGCGACGGAGTGCTCGTTCGCAAACGTCGGCAGGATCTCGCCGGCCAGGAACAGTCGCGGTCGCGTCGGGATCGCGAACGCCGGGGTCATCAGCTCGAGCGCAGCTCCGACGAACGGCGAGACGGGGACATCATCTCTGGTGATGAAGCCTCGCAGCGGCACCGGGGTCGTACTCCCGTCCTGGAAGAGAAGGGAATCCGCGCTCCCCCTCTGCTGCTGGATGGTGAGCCCGCTCTCGATCGCCAGCGAAGGGACCCAGCGATTCTCGCCCGCCTGGAGAACAGGTTCTACTTCGTCGTCGGCGAACGCAGCGCTCGCAAGCAGCGCGCGCAGCGCAACGAGGGCACAAATCATCCGGAAAACATTGGGTCCATTTCGCATGGCCGCATAGTATTATCACAGCGCGGTAGCCGTGCGTGCCTTCTCCAAGCAGTAGCGTTCGAATCCTCCGGCCTCGACGACGGCAGGCCTGAAGGATGATCAACGGGTCGGGATGAAGCATCGGTTCTCGGAAGAGCAGCCGGCGGCGTGTCCGTCCGGGAGCGGCGACGCGAAGACCCGGCTCGCGCTCGCCATCGCGCTCGGCTTCGCGCTTGCAATCTTCGCTGCGCCCCTGGCAGGCGCGGAAGCGCCGCAAGTCGTCGCTCAGGCGGGAGCTGCCGATCCCAAAGCGAACGCGCCGGATCCGGCTGGCGAGCCGGCTGCCGCTGGCGAAGCAACGTCGAAGGCGGCGGCTCCATCGGGCGTCGTTGCTCCTCCGGCGGGGATCGAGGAGATCGTGGTGCGCGGCACCGAATCGGATGCCGCGAGCGATTTCGAGAACGCCGACTCGGTGACGGGCTTCGGCGCCGAGGACCTGGCGGCGTTGGGCGCCAGCAACATCGCCGATCTCGCGGCCTTCACGCCCAACCTCGAGATCGTGACGGCAGGCGCGACGACGCCGACCTTCTTCATCCGCGGCGTCGGCCTGAACGATTTCAACTCGAACTCCACCGGCGCCGTCGCCATCTACCAGGACGACGTGCCGATCAACGCTCCGGCGCTCCAGCTCTCGACGCTCTACGACACCGAGGCGGTCAACATCCTGCGCGGGCCCCAGGGAACCGGCCTCGCGCGCAATGCTTCGGCCGGCGCCATCAAGCTCTACACGCGCAAGCCCTCCGGCGAGTTCGGCGGCTTCTTGCGTTCCGAATTCGGCAATTACAACGCGCGCGATTTCGAGGGCGCCTTCGAGGCGCCGATCTACGAGGATCTGGTTGCCGGTCGCTTCGCCTTCCGCCTCACCGAGCGCAACGGCACCATGCAGAACCGTTGCGGCAACGCCCCGCCGATGGCCGATCGGGTCCCGGTTCCGGCGCCGGGGATACTGGGGTTCAGGGGCCAGAAGAACACCGACGCTCCCTGGTCGATTTGCGGCGAGCCAGTCGAGGAGATCGTCGACCCGGTCACCGGTATCACCAACCGAGTCTCGACCATCCCGGAGGGTCTCGCGGGATCGGTGAACAACCAGGACAACTGGGCCGCGCGCGGAACGCTGCTCTTCCAGCCCACGCTCGACATGACCTGGCTCGCGAACGCGCACGGCTCGAACCGCGATGAGCTGAGCCGCCTGGGCCAATCGATTGGAACGCGGGGGTTCTACTGCGCGGACGGCGACGTCACGAACTGCGGCTACCCGGGCGACCCAGGTGGACCCAACTCGAGGATCATCGGGGTGCTGGGCGGAACGCAGGGAAACGCAAGCCTCGGCTATCAGCCCCCGGAGATCCGGGCGCGACTGCTCGAGCTGGCTCCCTGCAACGTGGGCATTCCCAATTTCCCGGATGGGAACTGCGCTCGGACCCTCGCCGGCAAAATCTCCGACAACGCCGCGAAGATGAAATTGGCGAACGAGCTGGCGAGAGGTCTCGACTCGAATCCGTGGGCTGGCGACTTCAACATGACCGGGCCAACCCGGAACAGCACCTACGGGACCTACCTCAAGGGCGACATCGCGCTGCCCGGGGGCATGACGTTCAGCACGATCAGCAGCTACGACCACTACGACCGCTTCATCAACATCGACCTCGACTTTTCGCCCGAGACCTTGTTCCAGATCAAGACCGACGACGACGGCTGGCAGGCCACGCAAAGCTTCCAGCTTCAGGGCCAGCTCGGCTACGAATCCCCGGTGCGCTGGGACATCGGCGGCTGGCTGCTGCGCGAGGTGCTCGACGTCAAGGTCGTGAACGATCTGGGCAGGTTTGCTGCGTTCGGGGTCGGGACCCGCGCCTACACCCAGGATCTCTGGAGCTCGGCGGGCTACGCGAGCCTGGCCTTCGACTTCTGGGACGACTTCACCCTCGACGGCGGCTTCCGTTACAACTGGGAGCAGAAGAACCTCGACTACTCGCTCACGGTATCCAGCAGCTTCGATCCGGTTACGGGCAAGCTGGTACCGATTCTCCAGAATCTGCAGGACAACTGGTCCGCCCCGACGGGCACCATCCGACTGACCTACCGCTTTCGCGAGGACACGCACGCATACTGGAAGTACACGCGCGGCTGGAAGCCGGGGACCTACAACGCCACCAGCTCGCCAGACGAGGGGGTCTCGACCGCAGATCCCGAGACGATCGACGCCTTCGAAACCGGCTTGCGCGGGAGCTGGTTCGACGGGCGCCTTGGGCTCGATACGTCGCTCTTCTACTACTCCTACAAGGACTACCAGATCTTCACGGCGCAGCAGTTCGCCGGCGGCCAGCCGGAGTTCGTGATCATCAATGCGAACTCGGCCGAGGTGTATGGCGCCGAGGTCGACGCGGTGGCCCGCCCATGGCCCGGAGCGTTCGCGAACGTCCGCTTCGGTTGGCTCGAGAGCCAGTTCCTCGACTTCGTGCAGGTGCAGCAGGAAATCATCTCGACGCCGGGCGGTCAGGTCACCGTCAACCGCGAGCTCCAGAACACGGGCAATCCGCTGCTCAACTCGCCCCGCTTCAAGGTCAGTCTCACCGGCGAGCAGACGCTTCCGATCGGGCGCTTCGGCACCGTCACCGCGCGCTACGACGGAGTCTGGACCGATACGACCTACTACGACGCGACGAAGGGCTTTGGGCTTCCGAACGTCGACGACCTGCATGCCCTGCCGAACAAGACCATCTCGCAGCCCCCCTTTTGGATCCACAACCTGAGACTCGCCTACCGGCCGCCCAACGGTCGGGTAGAGGTCGCCGGTTGGGTGCGCAACCTCACCAACGAGGCCTACAAGTCCTTCGCCTTCGACGCGAGCACGTTCAACAAGACGAGCATCTACTTCGTGGGCGATCCGCGAACCTACGGCGCCACCCTCACCGTCAACTTCTGAGAATCCGAGGGAGCGATCGCGTGATCGCGCGCGCGCCCTGGCGCGCGCGGATCCGCGTCAGGGAATCTTGTAGCCGAGCGCTCGCAGCAGATTGAGCTCGAGCTCGCTCATCTCCCGCGTCGGCGCATCGCCCCAGGCGGGTTTTTCCGCGACGTAGTCGTCCGCCTGCGCGCGCAGCCGCTCGAACGTTTCCTTCTGCTCGGCGGAGCGGTCGCGAAACTCGCGCGGGTCGTCTCGCGAGTCGAAGAGTTGCTCGATGCGGGGCGCGCCTTCAGCTTGCTGCACGCGCACGTAGCGGAACGGGTCTTCCACGACCGCGACCGATTGCAAGGGCTCGCTGTCCCGCCGCGCCCAGTTCTGGTCGAGGTCGGCGATCGCGGTGCGCGGCCCGTCGTCGGGGGTCTTCCCCGATAGGCTCGCCAGGATGTCCGGCACGAGGGAGCGACCGTCGATCCCCTTCGGCGCCTCGAGCCCCAGCAGGTCGAAAATCGTCGGCCAGACGTCGACGTTGCGCGTGCGTCCCTTCACGACGACGCCCGGGTCGAGGCGAAAGGGAAAGGAGAGCAGGAACGGAACCTCCGTCGTCTCCCGGTAGACGTCGCGCGCATGCCCTTCGACGCCGCGCTCGGAGAAGGCCTCGCCGTGATCCGACATGACGACGACGAGCGTCTTGTCGGCCAGACCCATCTCGGAGAGGGTGTCGAGCAGGGCCCCGATCGAGGCATCGGTCCAGCGGATCGAGTTGTCGTAGATGTCGGAGTGGGAAGAGCCGAAGAGCGCGGAGTCCGCATCGTAGATGTATTCGTGCAAGTCCATCAGGTGCAGATAGAGGAACCAGCGCTGCCGGCCGTTGACGCGCAGGAACTCGATGCCGGCGTCGATCAGGCTCTGATCGGTCCCCCTTTCGTTCAAGGTCGGGTTCTCGAGCCGAACGTTCGGCGGCAGGGGCGTCGCGATGGGACGCTGGTACACATCGAAGCCCTGGTCGAATCCGAACGTCGGAGCCACCCAGCCATTGCGCCAGAGCCCGAAGGTCTGGTAGCCCGCGTCGTGCAGGATCTCGGCCGGCATCCGCACGACGTCCGGGATCACGTCGTCGTAGCGTGTGATGCCCGTCCGCGCCGGGTAGAGCCCGGTCCAGATCGAGGCCATCGAGGCCTTGGTCCACGTCGATTGCGACATCTGGCGCTCGAAGCGCACTCCCGAGCGCGCCAGACGGTCGAGAGCCGGACTGGTTTCGTGGGGATTCCCGTAGCTGCTCATGCGCTCTGCGCGCAGCGTATCGATCAGGATGAACAGCACGTTCAAATCTTTGCGGTTCCGCAGCTGCTGGATGTCCTCCGCGCTCCCGCGCGGCCGGCGGTCCGGAGCGCCTCGCGGCCGGAACTCGACGGAGATCGCAATGAATGCGACGAGGATTCCGGCGGCCACGAGCCACGGCCAACGTTGCGCGAGCAGTTGCTTCCGCACGGCACGCAAACTAGCGCAGCCGCCCTGTTTCCGGCTCCCGGTCGTCGTCTATATTGAGTAGATGCATCGCTGGATTCGATCGCCTTCACCTCGCTCGTTCGTCGGCTGCGCCTTCGCGGCAGGCTTGCTCCTCCTGGTCGCGCAGAGCGGCTGCAGCCAGCAGGGCGATCCCCTCGACGCCGTTCGCAAGCAGGTTGCGGCAGAGGACTACGAGGGAGCCATCGAGCCGCTGCGGCAACTGCTTGCGAAAGATCCCGACAATCCGGAATTGAACTACCTCTACGGGCAGGCTCTCGCGGTCACCCAGCCAAACCTCGCCGTGTGGTCGCTGCGCAAGGCCATGGACGATCCCGAGTGGCTGGTTCCGGCCGGCTCGCAGCTGGCCTTCCTGGCGCTCGCCGGCCTCGACTTCAACGAGGTCATCAAGATCACTGGGCGGATCCTGGAGAGGGAGCCGGAGAACACGCACGTCCTGATGATGCGGGCCAACGCGTACGCGCACTCGAAGCTGCACCCCGACCTCGCGATCGCCGATGCGAAACGCATTCTCGAAATCGATCCCGATTTCTCGGAAGCCTACGAGCCGCTGATTCTCGGGCTGCTGGGTCTAAACAAGCTCGAAGAAGCCAGCGCGGCGCTCGCGGAAGCGGGGAAGGTGCTCGTCAAACGCGGGGGGGTCGAGAGTCGCCTCGCCTGGCACTGCGCGACCACGGCGACGTTCGATCAGGAGAGCGGCGGCCCCGAACGCGCGCGCCCGACCTGGGAAAGGTGCCTGAAGGAACACCCGACGGATCTGGACGTCGTCTCGAACGCGATGAAATTCTACGACGCGCAAGGGAACCCCGATCGGTCGCTCGAGATCCTGAAGACGGCGCTCGCGGGCGCTCCGGACTCTCGCGTCTTCCGAGGCGAGATGGCGCATCGGATCTACGCCTCGGGTGACACGGTAGGGGCCGAGGCCCTGCTGCTCGAGGCGACGAAGACCAAGGATCCCAACCTCGCCGTAGGCGCCTGGATCGATGTCGGCAAGTTCCGTCAGGCCATGGGCGAGTACGCCACCGGCGCCGATGCGCTGGGGGAGGCCGTCGCGGTTCTGAAGAAGGCCGGCGCGCCGAGCCAGCAGGTCTTGTTCGACTATGCGGATGCTCTGGTGCTGGCCGATCAATTCGATCGTGCGCTCGAGGTCGCGAAGGACCTCACGGTGCCGGCCCACCAACATCTGATCCGGGGGCGCGTCGCGCAGGAGCGGCGCAATCCCGCCAAGGCGCTCGAAGAGTTCGGCGAGGCCCTGCGACTCTGGCCGGACAACCCCTGGGCCCGCTACTACGCAGCACTCGCGGCCGAGGAGTTGGGCGACTTCGATCGCACGCTCGAGGAGCTGCGCGACTCCGTCCGCGTCGATCCGGGTGCTACCGATGCGAGGACCCGCGGTGCGGCCCTGCTGCTAGCCAGGGGCAACCCGAGCGCCGCCCTCGTGATGCTGCAAACCGCGATCGACGAGAAGCCGCTCGAGATCGAAGGTGAGCTGCTGGGAATGCGCCTGGCGGGCATCACCGGCAGCACGACGGGGGTGGCAGAATTCTACGAGATGATCGAGAAGGACCATCCCATGCGGGTCGGCCAGGCGCTGGCCGAGGCGGCGAAGGGCCTGGCCGAACGCAACAGCCCAGCGATGGCCGTGAGCATGTTGGCTCAGGCTCCGAGGGTCGACTTCAACCAGGCCCGCTTCGCGCCGGCCTTGCGCGCGCTCGCGCTCTATTCGCATGCGGCCGGTCAGAATGACGAGACGAAGGCGGCGTTCCAGAAGATCTTCGCGACCCACCCGGATTCCAGCGCGTACCAGGAAATCCGCGCACTCGACCTCGAGCTCTCGGGGGCGCCGAAGGAAGATGTGAAAGCGGCCTACACGCGAGCGCTGGAGCTCGACCCCGAGAACGCGCAGGCCCTCGCAGCTCTCGGCAAGCTAGCCGCGAGCGAGGATCCCGCGGCGGCGCTCGGATACTTCGATCGCGCGGCGGCCGCGGACCCGAACGATCCAGCCCTGAAGCTGGGCGCCGCCCGAGCCCTCGTCGCAAGCGGGAAGGTCGCCGAGGCGGAACAGCGCCTCGACGCGCTGCTGCTAGAGCATCCCTACGAGGCCGCCGCCGCCGAGGAGCGGGCTCGCCTGGATCTCCAGCAGGGAGTCGCGACGGAGCAGACGCTCGAGCGCGCCCGGCGAGCTGTGCGCTTTGGCGGCGGGGCCGATGCGCTAGAGCTGCTCAGTCAGGTGCTCACCAAGCGCAACGAGCCCGAGCTCGCCGCGCGCGCAGCCGAAGAGGCGCGCACGCTGCGGGAAGCCAAGGCTCCCAAGGGCTGATGCACAGCCAGATCGGCCGCTTGTCATTCGGGAAGCGCCTTTCCTCTTGAGTGGAAGAAATTTTCCGCTGGCCCACCCTCGAAGGACCGCTCCGCGTGCGCGGAATTTAATCAACTCATTGATTTAATTAAGTTTTCAAAGAAAGCATCGCGCTCCCATAAACGGGCACGATGCTTGCTGTTCAAACCAGCGGCACATCTCTACGCTTGGCTCCATGCCAGGTCTTACAAGGGAACGAAAGAGGAGAAATTTCATGCTGCTCAAGCGCTTCACGGTAGGCATCGCCGCATGCTCATTGTTATTGGGACTTGGCTTGGCCACGTCGGCCCAGGCAAAGCGGTTCTCACTCACGGGCGGCGGCGCTCAGTCTCACATCGGTAACGGTCTTGCGCTGCCGATCCAGGCCGCAGCGACCGCCATGATGACGAAGACCGTATTCCCGCCCCTCCTGCTTCCGGTCAAGGGCGTTCCGGTCATCCTGGGTACGACGGCGCTGCCGCTCAAGACCGCGATGGCCACGACGATGGGTCCCGTGACCAAGTCGGGCTATCAGCGGAAGCTGCAGATTCCGGCGGTCGCGATGTCGAAGCCGGGCGCCCAGAAGACAGTCGGCGTCAAGTTCTCGAACCCGACGGTCTTCGCGGTCGGGACGAAGCTGAACTACAAGTGGCCCGCTGCTCCCGCAACGTTCTCGCTGGCCAAGGCGGTTGCAACGGCCACGGTCGCCGGCTTCGGTGGAACCATGACCTATAGCAACACGCTCGGGGCACGCTTCGGTGGCCCGGCTGCGTTCTCGATCGCCCCTGGGCCGCCCGCGGGCCTCTTCCCGACCTCGCCGGTAACGATCTACATCAAGATCAACGGCACGACGCCTCCCTGCACGCATCCGGCCTTCGCTGGCGGCGCCGCGGGCTGCGTCGCCGGCATCCTGCTCGCCAAGCCGACGGGCATCGGTGGCATCGGTGGCGATCCGATGTCGGGCATGACCGTGATGACGCCGGGCGTTCCCTTCACCACGATGGCGCTCAACGTCGCAATAATGAAGATGGGCGCGGTTCCGCTGGGAACGGTGCTGGCGAAGGCGCTCGCGGCTCACGCTGCGCTCCCGACCAACATGGCGAACAGCCGCCCCGGCCCGTGGACGACGGGCAAGGTGATCATCTCGAACCCGGCTGCGGCCGGGATGGGCGAGAAGTTCACCCTCTCGGGCAAGGACTCGCGCACGGCCATGGGCAACGGCACCATCCAGCTGGTGGGTGGCTCCGTGAGCGCGCGCGCGGCCTCGGGCGCCAACGCGAACCGCGGTTGGCTCCGCCTGATCCTCGGCAATGCGCCGGCTGCGGCGGTGCCGTCGATGTCGACGGGTGGGATCGCGGCCACGGTGGCCCTGATCGTCCTCGCGTTCGGCTACACCATGCGGCGCCGGATCTTCGCGTAGAGGAAGAAGCGCATTTTCCATCCCGAACCGGGGCGGATCGATTCACATCGATCCGTCCCGGTTTCTTTTTTGGGGAGCGCGCCTCGTCGCGGGCAGAGCATCGCCGGCGTCTGGCTGGCGATGCTGCTTCTCGCTTGTGCGTCCTCGAGCGCATCCCCGCAGCCCGCACTCGAGTCGGCCTGGCATAACTACCGCGCACTGCCCGCGCAGCGCGCGCTCGCGATCGCCGGAGATCCTCGGCGGGGTCCTTGGGTAACCGCTGTCTCGGCCGGTAACGCTACGCGCGACGAAGCCGAGGCCGACGCGCTCACGCAGTGCCGGGTGCGGCGGGCGGCGCGCCGGATGCAGGCCGAGTGCGTGCTCTACGCCGTGGGAGACGAGATCGTGTGGCGGGGTCGCTGAGGAGCCCCCGCCGGCGCATCATTGGGACGGCTGAGGAGCTTCCTTCACCGGATTTCGCACCTGCTCGCGCATTTCAGCCGGCAACGACTTCTGCTGCATCCAGGTCTCGGCGCCGGCTTCATCCGTGCTTCGCCACACCCGCAGGATGCCGATCGTCACGTTCTCGCGTTCACCCTCGTCCGGGATTCGCGTAGCGATCTCGAGCGCCTCCTGGGGCTTTCCCCCGGAGAGAAGCTTCGCGTAGACCGCGTAGCTCGAATGGAGCCACTCAGGCGCCTCCCCGCCCCCCTTCTGGATCTGGTCCGCCATCCAAGCCATTGCCGCCTCACGCTCGTTGCGCGACCAGAGCGCGTAGGTCAGGCGCACGGCGAGATTTCTTTCCGTACCGGGGCGCGTGGTCGAGAGCCACGCGAGAGAGGCCGGCGCGTCGTACCAGGCCCAGTTTCTTCCGATCAGGCTCCGCATGTCGGCGCCGTAGGGGCCGTAGCAGTGCTTGTCGCACCAGCGAACGGCGGCGGGGACGTCGATCTGCGACAAGGAATCGACCGTCCTGCGAAACACCATCAACTTGTAGGACTTGTCGTCGGGGTTGCCCTCGGGAAGGGACTCCACCCAGCTCTTCACCGCCTCGCTGCCCTGCGTCTCGATCACGGCGCGAACGTAGGCGGCGAGCGCGCGCTGGCCGAGGATGTCGGCCGTCATGCTGCGGAGGTACTTGCGCAGCTCGGGGGGATCGCCCTGGTTGTACCAGCCGCGTACCAGCGCAATCGGCACGACGCTCTCGAGGGTCGGAATGTCCGCCCAGTCCAGAGTGACCTCGATCGCCTTCTTCGGATCCGCCTGGGCCCAGGTCGAAAGCGCGGCGTAGATCGACGTCGGGCGGAAGTTCATGGGCGATTCGCGCAAGGCCCAGCGCGCAGCCGCCTCGGGCTCGTACGTCGCCCAGAACCGCACGAGCAGCTCGAGCTCGGTGGATCTCAGATCGACCCTCAGATCATTCAGCGTCTGCTTGACCGCCGGAACGCTGTCCGGGCCCAGCGTGGGAAGCAGGGTTCCGAGCCTTCGCGCTTGCGCGTAGGGATCGCTGTCCCGAACGATGTCGGCCAGGGAGGTTCGAACCAGGTCGCCGAGCGTTGCGCTCGGGGGGATCGCCTCGGGCGAGACGGGAGCCGGGACGGTCGGTTTCGGAGGCGGCGCCGCATCGCACGCGACGAATCCCATCGCCCCCACCGCTGTACCCAGGAGCGCAGAGCGCAGGACCTTCTTCATGGTGCGGCAGGATAACCAAGCATTTGTGCGCCTCAAGCCGCCTGCTTCTGGTCGCTAGGTTGCCGCGCGCCATCGGGATACAGTCCGCCGTCGATACGACAGACACGGATCCCCGAACGTGATGGACATCCGCTTCGCGCTGCTGCTCGCCTGCTTCTTCTTGTCGGGCTTCGCGGCGCTCCTGTATCAGACGGCCTGGACGCGCGAGCTGAGCTTCGTGTTCGGGACTTCCGAGCTAGCCGTGGCGGCGGTCCTCGCGGCCTATATGGGAGGGCTCGCGCTGGGCGCCTCGGCGGCTGCGCGTTTCGCGACGCGCCTGCGCCGGCCGGTCCTGGCCTACGGCCTGCTCGAGCTGGGGATTGCGCTGTGCGCGCTTTCGGTGCCCGCTGGCATCCAGCTGATCAACTCGATCTACGTCGCGCTGCTGGGCGGCAACAGCGCGCTGCCGGAGGGCGGCGCCGCGCTGGCCACCGTGTTCCAGCTCGGGGCAGCCTTCGCCGTCCTGCTGCCCCCGACGGCATTCATGGGGGCGACGCTCCCGCTGCTGGCCCGCTACGCCGTACACAGCGAATCGGAGATCGCCTCCCGCGTGGGCCTGCTCTATGCGGTGAACACGGCGGGTGCGATCGCGGGCACCCTGTGCGCGGCCTTCTGGCTGATGCCCGAGCTCGGACTGCGGCACTCGGTCTGGGTGGGAGCGGCGCTCAACGGCGCCGTGTTCGCCCTGGCCGCGCTGCTGGCGCGGGGCGCTGCGAGTCCGCCGGCCCCGGCTGGCCCACTCGCAGCCTCGACGCCCGCAGCCGCTGCCAGCTGGATCCTTCCCCTGATCGCGCTATCGGGGGCGGTCTCGTTCGCGTACGAAGTGCTCTGGACGCGGTTGCTCTCGCACCTGCTCGGCTCGAGTCTCGACGCCTTCGCCAGCATGCTCGCGAGCTTCCTGCTGGGCATCGCGCTGGGAAGTGCGCTCGCAGCCCGCCTGGCGACGAGCCGCGAACGTGCGGCAGTCGGCTTCGGCGTGGCCCAGCTCGGCATCGCGTTCACCGCCTACGGGGCCTTCGCTCTCGCCGATCGGCTTCCGGGGCTTTCCGAGTGGCTCGGAGGCGGACCCAAGGCGCCACTGGCCAGCGCGGCGGTCGCCGTCGTCACCTTGCTGCCGATCACGCTGTGTATCGGTACCACCTTCCCGTTCGCAGTGCGCCTGCTCGCGCAGTCTCCGGAGCTGGCCGCGAGCGCGACGGCCCGGACCTACGCCTGGAATACCGTCGGCGCCATCGTCGGTGCTCTCGGAGCCGGCTTCGTGCTGCTGCCCGGCCTCGGCTTCGAGGGGACCGTGAGCGTCGCCGTCGCGCTGAACCTCGGGCTCGCCGCGATCACGGCGCTCAGGTCGCGTCCGCGCCGAACACGACTGTTGTTGGTCGCCGCTGCGGCGGGTGCGCTGCTCGCCGCGCTGCCTGCGCGCGCACCGTGGGTCCTGTTGGGGGCGTCGCCGCTCATGGGCATGAGCGTGTCGCATGGCCAGATCGCCTTTTCAGCCGTGGGGCGCTCGAGCACGGTGCTGCTGTTCGACGACGCAGATTCGTTTCGTCTCTATACGAACGGGTTGCCCGAGGCCGTGATCGAGCGGAACGGAATGCAGCCGCGGATCGAGATCGCGCGCCTGCTCGGCCTGCTGCCGGCGCTGCTGCGTCCCGAGGCGCGCGAGATGCTCGTCGTCGGACTCGGAGGCGGCAGCGCGCTCGAGTCGATTCCGTCGAGCATCGCCTCGATCGACGTGATCGAGCTCGAGCCGGAGGTGCTCCGGGCCAATCAACGGCTGGCCGCCGAGCGCGCCATCGATCCACTCGCGGACCCGCGCGTCCACGTGCACATCGGGGATGCACGCAGCGCGCTGCAGCTGACGAGCAAGAGCTACGACGCCATCATCTCCCAGCCCTCGCATCCCTGGACCGCCGGCGCTTCCCACCTCTACACGCAGGAATTCTTCACCCGCGTGCGCTCCCGTCTGAAGCCCGACGGGGTGTTCGTGCAATGGATCGGACTCAACTACGTCGACGAGGCGCTGCTGCGCTCGCTCGCCGCGACGCTCAGCGACGTCTTTCCGCATGTGGAGGTCTACCAGCTGGGTGGCTGGGCGGGCCTGCTCTTCGCGGCTTCGGCAGAGCCGCTCGACTCCATCGAGGGCGCGCGACGCGCGCTGCAAGCCGCTCCGCAAGAATTTGGCCGCGTGGGCTTCCAGCGCGTAGAGGACTTCGCCGCCATCCGGCTGCTCGACGAAGCGGGGACACGGGCGCTCGCCAAAGGGGGAGAGCTGAACACGGACGACAACAATCTGCTCGCCGCGCGCGCCTCGCGCCTCGCCGACTCCGCTCTCAACATCCGCTCCACGCGCGTGCTCTGGAAGGCTCACGATCCCCTGCTCGCGGGGATCGAAGGGCTCGATCGATCCCGCCTGATTCGCAGGCTGATCGACGCAAACTTCGCGGATCGCGCCACCTCGCTGGTCCTGTCCTCGAGCGGAGCGTCGAGAGAGACGGGGCTCGGCTGGATCGAGCTCGGCAGCAACCGGTCCGGCCGAGCCTTCCAGCGCTTCGCGCGGGCCCGCGAGCTGGAGCCCGGATCGAGCGACGCCGTGGCGGGGTTGCTGGCAAGTCAAATCTTCGAGATCTCGCAAGGCAAGCCACTCGCGGAGGTTACGGAGTCGGATCTCGATGACCGACAAAGGGCCCTCGTCGCCTGTTGGCGACGCGCTGCGGGCGGTGATTGGAATGCGGTCGCCGCCCTCGACAGCGAGCTCGCACGCTTCGAACCGGGGGAGCCGCTCTTCGAGGAGGCGAGCCGCATGCGGATCCTCTGGCGACTCGCCACGAGCCGTCCCGAAGCGGGCGTCGAAGCCCAGACGATCGTGGAGACGCTGCTGGCGCGGAATTGGAATCCCAGCGACGACCTGCTGCGCGCCCGCGCGGCGATCCTCGCGAATCGGCCCGCAGCCGCGTGGGGATCGCTGAGCCGCATCGTCAAGGTGTTACCGAATCACCCGCGTGCCGCCGCGCTCGCCGCGTCCGCGCTCGAGATCGCGAAGGCGTTGCCGGAGGAGCTCGCTCGGGACCTGCAAACCCGCTTGCGCGCCGTTCCCGCGCGCGCGTCCGGGGCGTGACGCTTCGGCGTCCCGCCGAGCGGCGTCCGCATCTCGCTGGTATTCCATTGCCATCTGCTCCAAGCTTCGCGGCATGAGCGAAATCATTCTCCACCACTACGACCTCTCCCCGTACGCAGAGAAGATTCGCCTGGCGCTGGGGCGCAAGTCGCTCCCGTGGCGCTCCGTCGCCACGCCGATGGTGATGCCGAAGCCCGATCACGTCGAGCTGACCGGTGGCTACCGGCGGGTTCCGGTGCTCCAGATCGGCGCCGACATCTACTGCGACACGCACTGCATCGCGCGGGCGCTCGATCGCCTGTTCCCCGACCCGCCGCTCTCCCCGCGAGGCCAGGAGGGCGTCGAGCACGCGCTCTCGCGCTGGGCCGAGACCACCTTCATGCTGGGCGTCCACGCGATCTTCGGGCTCGGCGGCGTGTTCTCCGCAGAGTTCGTCGAGGATCGCCGCAAGACGATGGTGCCGCCGGGCATGAACCTCGACTCGCTGAAGGTGGTGGTGCCGACCCGGATGCTCCAGATCCGCGCCAATCTGGATCGGCTCGAGCAGCTGCTGTCCGACGGTCGGGCGTTCCTGCTGGGTTCGGAGCCCAGCCTGGCGGATCTCTCGGCCTACCATCCGCTGCTGCTGATCGGCGCGCACCCGCGGCTCGCCGCGCTGCTCGCGCCACTGCGCCGCGTCGCCGCCTGGGCCGAGCGCGTGCGAGGCATCGGGCACGGCAAGTCCACGCCGCTCTCCTCCACCGAAGCCATCGCGATCGCGCGCGCGGCGCAGCCGGCGGCCTTCGAGGGCGAGCCGGTGCTGCCGGAGGGCATGCAGCTCGGCGACCGCGTGCTGATCCTCGCCGACGAGTACGGGTCCGGGAACGTCGCCGGCACGCTGGCCGCCTCCGGCCTGTACGAGATCGCCGTGCGGCGTCAGAGCGAGCGCGCGGGCGAGCTGGTCGTCCACTTCCCGCGCGAGGACTACAGCGTGGTCAAGGCGGGATAGGCGGACGACTCGCTCGCCGTCTCGACACTCCTTCGAACATGCGCGCCGTGCGCGCGCGAGCTTCAGCAGAGTGTGATGCAACACACGGAAGCGTCTCCCGAGGCAGCGCCCGCGAGCGACCATTGGGCGGCCGTGATCGCGAGCTTCCTCGGCTGGACGCTCGACGCCTTCGACTTCTTCCTGGTCGTGATGTGTCTCACGGCGATCGGGGCGGAGTTCGGGCAGTCGGATCGCGCCATGGCCGTGAGCCTCACCGTGACGCTCGCGTTCCGGCCGCTCGGAGCCTTCCTCTTCGGACTCCTCGCAGACCGCTACGGGCGGCGCCTGCCGCTCATGCTCGATCTCGTCTTCTACTCGATCGTCGAGGTGCTTTCCGGCTTCGCGCCGAGCTACACGGTGTTCCTCGTGCTGCGCGCGCTGTTCGGCATCGGCATGGGCGGCGAATGGGGCGTGGGCGCGTCGCTCGCGATGGAGAAGGTGCCGCCGCGGCTGCGCGGCGTGTTCTCGGGCCTGCTGCAACAGGGCTACGCCGTCGGCTATCTGCTCGCCGCCGTGACGTACTACCTGGTGTTCCCGCGCTGGGGCTGGCGGCCGCTCTTCTTCATCGGAGGGCTCCCGGCGCTGCTCGCGCTCTTCGTGCGCTCCCGCGTGCGCGAATCCGAGGTATGGGAGAAGACGCGCCTCACGACGTGGAAGCAGCTCGGCGGGGCGATCCTGTCGCGCAAGCGGCTCTTCCTCCAGCTAGCGCTCTTCATGACGGCGATGGGATTCGCGTCACACGGCACGCAGGACATGTATCCGACGTTCCTGGAACGCCATTGGGGCTTCGACGTGAAGACGCGCACGCTCGTCACGGCGATCTCGATGCTGGGTGCGATCGCCGGCGGCGTGCTGATCGGCCTCTACTCGGACCACGCGGGCCGCAAGCGCGCGATCGTGCTCTCGCTGCTCGGCGCGACGCTCGTCGTCCCGCTCTGGGCCTTCGCGCCCTCCGTCCCGCTGCTGGTGCTCGGCGCGTTCCTGATCCAATTCTTCGTCCAGGGCGCCTGGGGCGTCGTTCCCGCGCACATCACCGAGCTCTCCCCCGACTCGCTGCGCGGCTTCCTCCCAGGCTTCGCGTACCAATGCGGCATCTTGTTCGCGGGGAGCGTCACCTGGATCGAGGCCGCGCTCTCGGAACGGATGTCCTACGCGTGGGCCATGGCGCTGACCGCCACCACCGTGTTCCTGGTCGGCGCAGCGCTGACCTCCACCGGCCGCGAGCGTCGCGGGATCGTGTATGGCAAGGCTCCCTGAGCCCGCTGGCTCCACGTTTCCGATTCGCCGCTCGCTGATTTCCGAGGAGTCTCAGACCGATTCGCGCCGGAACTCCGCATACGCGACGAGCGCGCCCAGCGCCGACACCGCGCGGTGGGCGCTCGCGTAGCACAGGCGCCCCTCGGCCTTGACGCCCTGGGGGCCCGAGTTGCCGTAGGCGCGGTCGGTGACCGCGAGCTCACTGGCGGTGAGCACGGGTTTGCGGTGGCGCTCGGAGACCTCGCGGGCGACTTCCGCGTAGCGGCGGTCCTGGCGCTCGTGGTAGGCGACGATGCGATCGAGCCCGTAGCCGGGGTAGTAGCTGCCGCTGCGGAAGGCCTGCGCCTGCGCGGCCTGGATGCCGATCCCCAGGTGGATCACGGCGTCGACGTCCGGATGGGCGCAGATCAGATCGAGCACCTCGGGCACGGTGTCGCGCGTCTCGCCGCCGGCGAGATCGATCGGGTTGTTGCGGCTCCAGCGCGCCGGCACGCGCGCGTCGATTGCGGCGCGCAGATCCGCGGGCAGCGCCACCAGCTCGAGGCCCGCCGCCGCGCAGGCATCGGCGGCGAGCACGCCCCAGCCGCCCGCCGTCGTGAACACCGCGACGCGTCGGCCGCGCGGGAGGGGCTGCGTCGCGAACGTCGCGGCCCATTCGAAGGCCTCCTCGACGCTCGCAGCGCGCAGCACGCCGAGCTGGCGGCAGACGCCATCGAACACGCGGTCGTCGCTCGCGAGCGAGCCCGTGTGGCTCGCAGCCGCGCGCTTGCCCTCGGCGGCGACGCCGCCCTTCACGAGCACCAGCGGCTTGCGCGCAGTGAGCCCGCGCACCGCGGCGAGGAAGCGGCGTCCGTCGCCGACGCCTTCGAGATAGCCGAGCGCGACGGCCGTCTCGGGGTCGGCGCCGAAGTACTCGAGGTAGTCGGCGAGGGCGGTCTGCGCGGAGTTGCCGCAGGAGATCGCCTTGCTGACGCCGACGCCCGTCTCGACGGCGTAATTCAGGAACGACGACACCAGATTCCCGCTCTGGCTCGCCACCGAGATCCGGCCCGGCGGCGGGTACGGCGCCACGATCTGCGCGCACAGCGAGCGCGGCGTCGAGATCACGCCCTGCCCGTTCGGCCCCGCGACCAGCATGCCGAGCTCGTCCGCCACCGCCACCAGCTCGCGCTCGAGCGCCACGCCCTCGGGGCCGGCCTCGCCGTAGCCCGCGCTCGCGATGAACGCCGCGCGCACGCCCTTGCTCGCGCACGCGCGCAGCAGCGCCACGTTCGCGGAGTTCGGCGTACACACGAACACCAGATCGGCCGCGCCGTCGGGGATCTCCGCAATGTCGCGGAAGCTCTTGCGCCCGAGCACCTCGGCGCCCTCGCGGTTGACGGGGAAGACCTCGCCCGCATAGCCGAAGCGCAGCAGGTTGTGGAGCACCACGAAGCCGAACTTGCCGGGGTGCGAGGAGGCGCCGGCCACGACCACGCCACGCGGATGGAAGAGCGGCGCGAAGCGCGCGAGCACCGCTGCGTCGTTCAGGGTCTCCCCGCGCCCGCAAGCCGGCGCAGCCGGCGCGCAGCGAGCCGCAGGCGAGCGGAGTTCATCGATCTCGACGAGCGCGTCGACAGCAATCGGCGTCGCTCCGCGCACGATCAGCGGGTTCACATCGACGCTGCGCACGTCCGGGCGTTCGACGGCAAGCCGCCCCAGCCCCACGAGCAGCGCCACCAGCGCCGCTTCGTCGACGGGCGGCTCGCCGCGGAAGGGCTCGAGCAGCAGCCGGCTCGCGCGCAAGCCGCGCAGCATCCGGCGCGCTTCGGATGCGGAGACCGGCGCCGCCGCGAAGACCACGTCGCCGAGCGCCTCGGCGAGGATGCCGCCGAGCCCGAGCATCACGCAGGGACCGAGCTGCGGATCCTGCACCAGCCCCGCGATCAGCTCGCGGTTGCCGCGCAGCATCTCGCCGACCAGCAGCTGCACCTCGCCGTCCTCGGGCCGCGCGCGCGCGAGCAGGTCCTCCGCCGCGCCCCGCACGGCCGCGGCGTCCGCGAGTCCGAGACGCACGAGCCCGCGCTCCGTCTTGTGGGCGATCCGGGCCCCGCATAGCTTCAGGACGACGGGCAGTCCGAGCGCGCCCGCGGCGCGGACCGCCTCGTCCGCGGAAGCGACCAGCGTCTCGCGAGCCGCCACGAGGCCGTAGCCGGCGAGCAGCTGCTTGGACGCGTGCTCGGAAAGCGTCGCGCTGCTGGCGCCGGCGGCTTGGGAAGGGGACGCGTCCATGGGGCGAGGCAGGATACGCAACCGCGCGAGCCGAGTCATCCGCGCGCTCGCGGGGGCGCTCGCGCTCGCCGCCGCCCTCGCCTGCGGCGCCCCGGAGCTGCGCGAGCCGGTCGCGCTCTCGCTACTCGCGCTCGGCGACATCGGCGCGCGCCCCGACGATCCGCCGCGCCTGGCCACGCAGCTCGCCGTCGGCGCCGCGCTCGAGGCCGAAGACCGCCGGCAGCCGGTCGACGCGCTCGTGCTGCTCGGCGACCACTTCTACGATTTCGGCCTGCGCGAGGACGAGCTGGCGGCGCGCGTGCGCGCGAACCTCGTGAGCCCCTACTGCCGCTTCCTCGATCTCACAGCGCCCCGCTCCGCGGAGGTCGCGAGCGCCTGCGACGAGCCGCCGGCCTCGCGGCATCCCGTGCCGATCCACGCCGTGCTCGGGAACCACGATTACATGACACCCGGGAGCGTCGAGCTCGAGCGCGACAGCGTGCCGCTGTTCCTCGCCAACTGGCGGATGCCTGCGGGTCCTGCCGCCGTTGCGGAGCTCGGCCACGGCGTCTCGCTGGTGCTCTTCGACTCGGACCCCGTCTTCCGGGGAGCCGCTCCGGCCACGGGGCTCGCCGCCGCGCTGCGCGCCGCGCGCGGACCCTGGCGCATCGTCGTCGCGCACCAGCCGATCGCCGCCGTGGGCACGAGCGAGCGCGAGACGTACACGCGCTTCCGGACGCTCGTGGTGGCGGAGATCGCCGCGGCCGGCGTGCCGGTGCAGCTCTACCTCTCGGGCCACGAGCACAACCTGCAGGCGCTGGTGATGGAGCCGCCCGCACCGCCGCTGAACGTGGTCTCCGGCGGCGGCGCTGGCGGACGCAGTCTGCACGACGTGAATCCGCGCCGGCGCGCGGGCTTCGCCTCCGCGGGCTACGCGCGCATCGATCTCGCGGGCGAAGGCGAGCGCGAGCGGCTCGTGGTGACGCTGATGCGCGTACCCGCCAGGGCGCTGCGCCTGCTCGGGGCGAGCCGCTTCGCCGCGCGCTTCTCCGTCGACCGCGCGGGCCGCGTGCGCGAGGAGTGAAGCGATGCAAGCGAAGCACGCAGCGAGCCGAGGGCGAGCGTAGACCGGGTGGCGCGCGGGTTCCCCGCGCGCCGGGTCCCGCTAGCGTGCTTCGAACAGCCCGGCTGCTCCCATGCCCCCGCCGACGCACATCGTGACGATCCCGAAGCGCTGGCCGCTGCGGCGCAGGTGGCGCAGCAGCTGACCGGTCTGGCGCGAGCCCGTCATGCCGTAGGGATGTCCGATCGAAATCGAGCCGCCGAGCGGATTCAGCTTCGCGTCGGGAATCCCGAGCCGGCGCTGGCAGTAGAGCACCTGCGAAGCGAAGGCTTCGTTCAGCTCGACGACGTCGATGTCCGCCAGCTTCTTGCCGGTCTTCGCGAGCAGCTTCGGCACGGCGAACACCGGACCGATCCCCATCTCGTCGGGGTTGCAGCCGGCCACCTGGAAGCCGCGGAAGCTGCCGAGCGGCTCGATGCCGAGCGCCTTCGCACGCGAGGCTTCCATCAGTACCGTCGCCGAGGCGCCGTCGGAGAGCTGCGAGGCGTTGCCCGCGGTGACGCTGCCGTCGGGCTTGAAGGACGGCTTGAGGGACTGGAGCCCTGCGAGCGTCGTGTCCGGGCGATTGCACTCGTCCTTGCGCACGACCACGCCTTCTTCGATCGTCACGCTGCCGTCCTTGGCCTTGACGGCGCGCTTCACGGTGATCGGCGCGATGCACTCGTCGAACCAGCCCTTCTCCTGGCCCAGCGCGACGCGCTTCTGACTCTCGAGTGCGTAGGCGTCCTGATCTTCGCGCGAGATCTTGTAGCGCTCGGCCACGACCTCGGCGGTGATTCCCATCCCCATGTAGAGCCCAGGCAGCTTCGCGTTCATCTCCGGGTTCACCATGTCCTGGAAACGCATCTTGTCGTTCTGCACCAGGGTGATGGATTCCGTGCCGCCGCCGATCGCGACGTCGGCGCCGTCGACGAGGATCCGATGCGCGGCCATCGCGATCGCCTGGAGCCCCGAGGAGCAGTAGCGGTTCACGGTGGTGCCGGACACCGAGGTGGGCAGGCCCGCCGCGAGCAACGCCACGCGCGCGACGTTGTGGCCGGACGGGCCCTCGGGCAGCCCGCAGCCGAGGATCACGTCCTCGATCTCGGCGGGGTCGAGATTCGGCACCTGCGCGAGCGCCGACCGGATCGCGTGGGCGGCGAGATCATCGGGGCGGGTCAGATTGAACGAGCCCCGGTTCGACTTGGCGAGCGCGGTTCGGGCGTTCGCGACGATGACGGCTTCACGCATGCTCAGCTCCTTCGGGTGTCGTGTCGATCCTGCATGGTAACGGGTCCGAGCGATCCGCTCACCCCCCGCAGCCTACACGCCCGGGGCGGGCCTTCCGGCATCCGCTCGGCCCGGCTACTCGAACTCGTGCGCGAAGCGGATCGTGCCCTTCGCGAGTCCGTCGAGCACGATGTTCGTGCCGCCGCTCTTCATCATCCATTCGAGGCGATGATCGCGGTACTGGCGCACGATCGGCATGCGCCCGCTCGCGGGCCCTCCCGCCAGCTCCGTCTTCAGGCACTCGGCGAGCTCGCGCCCTTCCTGCTGCACGCTCGCGCGCTCGCGGCAACGCGCGAGCCAGGCGGTGAGCCGCGGGAAGCGGTCGCCGAGCGGCTGGCCGAACATCTCCGACGCCGCGAGGTGGGGATACACCGCCGCGTCGCCGCGTCCGAAGCGCGCGCCGTTCATGAACTCGCGCCCATCGAGCTCGCGCTCGAGCCGCCCCCAGATGCGCCGCAGCTGCTCGCCGGCGCGCGCCGTCATCTCGGCCGTCTGCTCGGCGCCGGCTCGTTTGAAGAAGTGCAGCTCCATGAGCCCCCAGTTGATCGCCTCGAGCTGGGTGTCGCACATCTCCTCGAGCATGCGGATGCGCGCGCGATCCGCCGGCGTGTCGGGCAGCATTGCGGGCCGCGGCCAGCTCTCTTCGACGTAATCGAGCGCGATCGTCGAATCGAAGATGCGGACGTCGCCGTCGACCAGCACCGGCACCTCGAGCCGCGGGCTCGCCAGGACGAACTCCTGGTAGCTCGCGTCATCACTCCTGGCGTTCGGGTTCACGAAGACGCGCTGGATCGGAATCCCCTTCTCGTAGATCACGAGCTTGAGCTTGCGGGCGTAGGGCGAGAGCGGATGCTCGAACAGCTTGAGCGCCATGGACGCGACCTCCTCACTGGACCTTGATGCTCTGCACCGGCGTGAAGAGCACGCGACCCGACCCGCCCGTGAAGCCTCCGCGCGGCTCCTTGTAGCCGATCGGGCTGGTCGTGTAGCCGAGCACGGTCGACTTCTCCGTGCCGTACAGATAGACCGCCGCGAGGGGATACACGCCGGGGCGCTCGGGGGCGCGCAGCGTGAACACGACGCTCGCCTTGGCCCACGTCTTGGTCACCGCGTCCGACGCGATCTTCTGGACGTTCACGAACGAGAGGTTGCGGTCGAGCTCCGCCGGGCGCCGCGCGAGCCACTCCGTCTGGAGCTGGCCATCGGGGCCGGTGATCTTCGGCGGCGCAATCACGTGCCAGCCCGCCGACGCCGCGGGTCGCGCGTACCAGCGGTGGTCGCGGTCGACGAGCCCCACACCGACGACGGGGCCGGCGCCGCCCGTCACGTCGACGCGCACGTCGAAGGTCTGACCGGGCTGCAGGCTGGCCGGGGCGGCGAGCGTCACGGTCGAAGCCTCGTCGAGAGCGCGGATCTGCTCGGCGAGCGCGCGGCGATCGATCTCGGTCAGGCTCGCGTAGCCTTTTTGACCCGAGAGCACCACCGCGAGATGCTTGTTCTCGGCGATCTCCTTGACGGCGCGATCGCCCGTGCCGGCGAGCGCTTCCGCGCTGCGCGACGAGTGACAAGCGGCGCAGTACGGCGCGGCGTCGGTCTGGAAGTCGGGCGTGCCGCCCGGATAGGCGAAGGCGCCGGCCGGCGCGACCAGCGCAGCGACTGCGAATAGCCAGTTGAAGTGACGCATGCTCAGTCTCCTCGTGCGAATTCCGAATGGCAGCGGGCGCACTGTGCGCGCACTGCCTGGGTATCGAGAAAGTGCGCTTCGCTCTCGACGCGCGTCGCGTGCGCCTGGTGGCACTCGACGCAGGCGACGCCCAGCGCGACGTTGTGCACGGCGAGCTCGTGAAAGCCGGGCGCGCGATCGCTCGCGTCGCTGCGCGCTGCGAAGCTCGCGTGACACTTGCGGCAATCCTCGTCCCAGAGCGGCCAGCCCATCGCGCGTGGCTCTGCGAAGCGCCCGGCCACGTAGAAGAAGGCGTCCTTCGCGGCGAGCGCCTTCACGCGCGCGCGGCCGAGCAGGCTCGCGCCGCCATGGCAGTCGATGCAGCGCAAGGCGCCGTCGGCGCGTTGGGTCGTTCCCGCGACGGCATGCGCAGCCGCGAGCGTCGTTGCCGGGCGGGCGTCGAAGTCGCGCCGGATCTCGCGGTGCAAAGGCATCCCCACGCTCACGTGACATGCGTTGCAGAAATCGTCGTCCTGCTCCAAGCGGTCGGTCACGGCCCAGCCCGCGACGCCGAGCGACGCAGCCAGCGCGGCGGCGGCGAGTGCGGCGAGCGCGGGGCCCTTCAGTCCCATCCGCAGGATGCCTAGGGTAACCTGCCGAAGGCCGCAATCGCGCGACAATCCTGACGGCCCGCGGCAACACGGCGCGCCCTCGCGCTCGGGAGGCAAGATGCAGCAAGCGAGTGAACCGCAAGCCGGCGCGGGGATCGGACGGCTCGGCGTCTGGGCCCACATCGACCCACTTCCCGCCCGGGAGGCCGCGAAGTTCGCCCAGCAGCTCGAGGCGTGGGGTTACTCGGCCCTCTGGATCCCCGAGGCGGTCGGGCGCGATCCGTTCAGCGTGCTCGGCTATCTCGCGGCGAACACGCGCACGCTGCGGCTCGCGACCGGCATCGCCAACATCTACGCGCGCGACGCCATGACCATGCGCGCCACCCAGAAGGCGCTGGCCGAGCTCTCGGACGGGCGCTTCGTGCTCGGGCTCGGCGTCTCGCACGAGCACCTCGTCAGCCGCGTGCGCGGGCATGCCTACGAGAAGCCGGTGGCGACCATGCGCGCCTACCTCGAGGCAATGGAGAAGGCGCTCTACCTCGGCGCGCAGCCGAAGGAAGACGCTCCGATCGTGCTGGCGGCGCTGCGCCCGCGCATGCTCGCGCTCGCCCGCGAGAAGGCGCGCGGCGCGCACCCCTACTTCGTGCCGCCGGAGCACACGGCGCGCGCCCGCGAGATCCTCGGCCGCGGACCCTGGCTGTGCCCCGAGCAGATGGTGCTGCTCGAGCGCGACGCGTCGAAGGCGCGCGCGGTCGCGCGCCAGCACATGCTGATCTACACCACGCTCCCGAACTACCAGAACAACCTGCGCGAGCTCGGCTTCGGCGACGCGGATTTCGCGGGCGGCGGCAGCGATCGGCTCGTCGATGCGATCGTCGCCTGGGGCGACGAGAAGGCGATCGCGGCGCGCATCAAAGCCCATCACGACGCCGGCGCGGATCACGTCTGCATCCAGGCCTTCCGGCCCGACGGCCAGCTGGCGCCGGACCTGCGCGTGCTCGAGGCGCTCGCGCCGGGCGCGAGCGCACGGCGGTGACGGCGCGCCGCAGCTTCTGGGGCTGGGGGCTCGAGGGCGCGGGCCCGAGCGAGGAGCAGGCGCTCGGCATCGGCCGCACGCTCGCCGCGCGCTTCGCGCAGCCGGATCTGCGCGTCGCGCCG
This sequence comes from uncultured delta proteobacterium, assembly GCA_963785985.1. Classification (GTDB taxonomy): domain Bacteria; phylum Myxococcota_A; class UBA9160; order UBA9160; family SMWR01; genus DATBRV01. The sequence continues at coordinate 473,579 of CAWAXD010000014.1, forward strand.
GCGCCGCGTCTCGAGAACATCGCGCTGCCGGCGCCGCGCGTGGCGGGGCCGGCCGCGCTCGCGGATCTGCTCTCGAGCACGCCCTTCGATCGCGCGTCTCACTGCTACGGGAAGTCCTATCGCGACATCGTGCGCGGGGCGCGCGGCGAGTTCCCGCATCCGCCCGATCTAGTCGCCTTCCCGCGCAGCGAGTCCGACGTCGCCGCGCTGCTCGATTGGTGCGCGAGCGCGCGCCTCGCGGCCATCCCCTACGGCGGCGGCTCGAGCGTGGTGGGCGGTGTCGAGGCGCGCGATCTCGGGGGGCGCGGCGCCATCTCGATCGATCTCGGCAGGCTCGATCGCGTGCTCGAGATCGACACGCTCTCGCGTGCAGCCCGCATCCAGGCGGGCATCCTCGGCCCCGCCCTCGAGGGCCAGCTGCGCCCGCACGGCCTCACGCTGCGCCATTTTCCGCAATCCTTCGAGTTCTCGAGCCTGGGCGGCTGGATCGTCACCCGCTCGGGCGGTCACTACGCGACGCTGTTCACGCACATCGACGAGTTCGTGGAAGGGCTGCGCGTGGTGACACCGACGGGGAGCGTCGAGACGCGGCGCCTGCCCGGCTCGGGCGCGGGGCCGAATCCGGATCGCCTCTGGATCGGCTCCGAGGGAACGCTCGGCATCGTCGTCGAAGCCTGGATGCGGCTCCAGCAGCGACCGCGCTTCCGGGCCTCGGCGAGCGTGCGTTTCAGCGGCGAGCAGGGCTTCCTGCGCGGGGCGGCGGTGGTGCGGGCGATTTCGCAGTCGGGCCTGCACCCGGCGAATTGCCGGCTGCTCGATCCGCTCGAGGCCGCGAACTCCGGGGCCGCCGGCGGCGACGCCGCGATCCTCGTGCTCGGTTTCGAATCCGCCGATCACGGGCTCGATGCGCCGATGGCGCGCGCGCTCGAGCTGTGCCGCGACGGCGGCGGCGAGACGCCGGAGGGCGGCGGCCCGCACACGCAGCGGCGACGAGGGCGCGCGCGAGGGCGCGGCCGGCGCCTGGCGCAACGCCTTCGTGAACGCCCCCTACCTGCGCGACGTGCTCGTGCGCGCCGCGGTGATCTCCGAGACCTTCGAGACGGCGATCACGTGGGACCGCTTCGAGAAATTCCATCAGGACGTGATGCAGGCGACGCGCGACGCCGTCGTCCGCGTGTGCGGGAGCGGCAGCGTGGCCTGCCGCTTCACGCACGTCTATCCCGACGGCCCGGCGCCCTATTACACGGTGCTCGCGCCCGGCCGTCGCGGCAGCGAGATCGAGCAGTGGCTCGAGATCAAGGCGGCGGCGAGCGAGGCGCTGCTCGCGGCGGGCGGCACCATCACCCACCACCATGCCGTCGGGCGCGACCATCGGCCCTGGTACGACCGCGAGCGGCCGGACGCCTTCGCGCGGGCGCTGCGCGCCGTCAAGCGCGAGCTCGACCCGGCCGGCGTGCTCAATCCCGGCGTGCTCTTCGACTGACCGCCCGGGCGCAAGCGCTATCCTTGCGCGCCATGACACGCATCAACGAGGGCTACCGCAAGCTTCAGGCCGGCTACTTGTTCCCCGAGATCGGGCGCCGCGTGCGCGCGTTCCAGGAGCAGAATCCGAGCGCGAAGCTCATCCGCCTGGGGATCGGCGATGTGACGCTGCCGCTGGTGCCGGCGGTGGTCGAGGCGCTGCGCGAGGCCGTCGACGAGATGGGGACGCCGCAGGGTTTTCGCGGCTATGCGCCCGATCAGGGCTACGACTTCCTGCTCGATGCGATCCTCGCAGACGACTATCGCGCGCGCGGCGTCGCGCTCGAGGCCTCCGAGATCTTCGTCTCGGACGGCAGCAAGCAGGACAGCGGGAACATCCAGGAGATCTTCGGGCCGGATTGCCGGATCGCGGTGACGGACCCCGTCTATCCGGTGTATGTCGACACCAACGTGATGGCGGGACGCACGGGCGCAGCCGGAGCGCAGGGGCGCTACGAGGGCATCGTCTACCTCGACGGGACCGAAGCCAACGGCTTCGTGCCCGGGCCTCCGGCGCAGCGCGTGGACCTGGCCTACCTGTGCTCGCCCAACAATCCGACGGGCGCCGTCGCGACCCGCGCGCAGCTCGAGGCGTGGGTGGCGTGGGCGCGCCGCGAAGACGCGGTGCTGGTGTTCGACGCGGCCTACGACGCCTACATCCAGGATCCCGCCCTGCCCCATTCGATCTACGAGATTCCCGGCGCCAAGGAATGCGCGATCGAGATGCGCAGCTACAGCAAGCGCGCCGGCTTCACCGGCCTGCGCTGCGCCTACACCGTGGTGCCGAACGCGCTCACCGGAACCACGGCGGCGAGAGAGCGCGTGCCGCTGCGGGAGCTGTGGGCCCGGCGCCAGAGCACCAAGTTCAACGGGGTTCCCTATCTGGTACAGCGCGCCGCCGCGGCCGTGCACTCCCCCGCGGGCCGCAAGCAGACGCAGGAGCAGATCGCCCATTACATGGGCAACGCGGAGCGCCTGCGGGCCGGTCTCGGCGCCGCCGGCTTCCGTCTGTTCGGCGGCGAGCACGCGCCCTACATCTGGATGCGTACGCCGAGCGGCCTCGGCAGCTGGGAGTGCTTCGACCGTCTGCTGCGCGACGCCCACGTCGTCACCACGCCCGGCGCGGGCTTTGGCGCCGCCGGCGAGGGCTACGTGCGGATCTCCGCCTTCAACTCGCGCGAGAACGTCGACGAGGCGATCGCGAGGGTCTGCCGGGCCTTCGGGCGCTGAGAGGCGCCCCGCCCGCGGTTCCCGCTTGCCAGAATCGGCACACAGTGGCCTAATGGAGCCGACCGCCCCTCCCCGCTCCCCCCGGGCGGTCGGGAGGTGACCTATGCACGCCATCCGCCACGTGATCCGTCCCCACCGCCTGGTGACGGCGCCGCCCACGGCGTCGGTTCTCGAAGTCGCGAGGGTCATGACCGACGCGCGCGTCGGCGCGATCCCGATCGTCGACGGCGAGCGCATCGTCGGCATCTTCTCCGAGCGCGATCTGATGACGCGGATCGTGGTCGAGGGCCGCGACGCGCAGCGCGCGCTCGTGCTGGAAGTCATGTCGCGCGACGTGCTCAGCGCGGCGCCCGACGATACGCGCAGCCAGTGTCTCGAGCGCATGCGCGAAGGGCGTTGCCGGCACCTTCCGGTGCTCGAGGACGGCCGCCTGATTGCGATGCTGTCGATGCGCGACCTGCTGCGCGACGAAATCGAAGAGCAGGACGAGGAAATCCGCGGGCTGCGCGCCTACCTGCATCAGTCGCCGAGCTAGCGGTCGGCGCTCGCGGGCAGCGACGCGCGGCCGGCTTGCGGTAGCCTTGGCGAATGGCCGGATCGGGCGCGGCAGCCAGCGTTCGCACGCTGCGTTTCTACTTCGACTATCTGTCGTCGAACGCCTATCTCGCGTGGACCCAGCTCCCGAAGCTCGAGTCGCGCTTTGGCGTCCGCGTCGAGCCCATGCCCGTGCTCTTCGCCGGTCTGCTCGAGGCCCACGGCCAGCTCGGGCCCGCCGAGGTGATCCCGAAGGCGATCTGGATGGCGAAGAACACGCTGCGCAAGGCGGCGCTGCTCGGCGTGCCGCTCGAGCCGCCGCGCCATCATCCCTTCAGCCCGCTGCTCTCGCTGCGCGTCTGCTCGCTGCCGATGCCGGATGCGCAGCGCCGCGCGCTGATCGACGCGCTGTTCCAGGCCGTCTGGGTGCGCGGGCTGCACGTGAGCGAGCCCGCGGTGATCGCGTCGCTCGCGAGCGGGCTGGGCCTCGACGGCCCGCAGCTCGCGCTGGCCGCGCAGCAGCCGGAAGCGAAAGCGCGGCTGCGCGCGCAAACCGATGCAGCGATCGCGGCGGGCGTCTTCGGGGTGCCGACGATGATCGTGGCGGGCGAGCTCTTCTGGGGCTACGACGACTGGCCCTACCTCGAGCTCTTCCTCGCCGGCAAGGATCCCCTCGCCCCGGGCGTGATCCAGAAGTGGGTCGGGTCCGTGCGCCCGTCGGCCAGGCGCCGGCGCTTTCGCGAGGCAGAAGGCGGCTGAGCGCGGGTGGTAGGCTGGGCAGGACGGCGTCAGCGCCGCTGGGAGACCCATGAGTGATCGCAACCGGCTGCGCGAGCAGCGCGAGGCGAGCGTGCGCCGCCACATGGAAGCCGAGAACGTGCACGATTTCGACGCCGTGATCGACACCTTCTCGCACCCGCGGTACGAGCTGATCCCGAGCGGCGCAGTCCACGACGGCGAGGCGGCCGTGCGCGAATACTTCCGGGAGACGCGAACCGCGTTCCCCGATCAGCGCAACGAGCTGATCTCGCTACGCCACCTCGACGACGGCGTGGTGGTCGAGTTCTGGCTGCTCGGCACGCATCGCGGGCCGCTCGGCGCCTTTGCGCCCACCGGACGCGCGTTCAAGTGCCGGATGACGGCGTTCTTCCTCTTCGAGGGCGCGAAGATCGTGTGCGAGCGGGTCTACTTCGACTCGGCGACGATCCTGCGCCAGCTCACGACCTGAGTGAAGGAGCCCATGAAGATCGTCGCGCACTTCGCGCTCCCGGGCGGCGGCCAGTGGAAGATCCCCGATCCCGATCGCGAGGCGCTCGCAAAGCGCTTCCCCTCTTTGCAGCTGGTGCCGGTCGACACGCTGGAAGCCCTCGCCGCCGAGATCGGCGCTGCCACCGCCTTCGTCGGCTTCACCTTTCCGGAGCCGCTCTTCGCGCAGGCGAAGCAGCTGCGCTGGATCCACTCGGCGTCGGCGGGGATCGAGGCCAACCTGTTTCCGGCGCTGGTCGAGAGCGACGTGATCCTCACGAACTCGACCGGGCTCCACGAGATCTGCATTCCCGAACACGTGCTGGCGCTCCTGTTCGCGTTCGCGCGCAATCTGACCGCCGCCTTCCGGCTCAAGCAGGAGCGTCGCTGGGACCGGATCGAGCCGCTGCGCCACGGCGGCATTCGGGAAATCTCCGGCGCCAACCTCGCGATCCTCGGCGCCGGACCGATCGGTGTCGCGCTCGCTGGCAAGGCGGCGGCGTTGGGGCTGCACGTGCGCGTGCTGCGGCGGCGCGCCGGCAAGCCCGTCGCCGGCGCCGAGCAGGTGGTCGGCCCGGAAGCCCTGCACGGGCTGCTGGGCTGGGCGCACTACGTCGTGCTGGCGGTGCCGCTCACGGCGCAGACGCGCCACCTGATCGGCGCAAGCGAGCTGCGCGCGATGCGCTCCGACGCGATCCTCATCAACATCGCGCGCGGCGACGTCGTCGATCAGGCCGCGCTCGTGGATGCGCTGCGCGCCGGAACCATCGCGGGCGCGGGCCTCGACGTCGCGACGCCCGAGCCGCTGCCCCCCGAGGATCCGCTGTGGGAGCTCCCGAACGTGATCCTGACGCCCCACATCTCGGGCTACCTGCGCGGCTACTTCCCCGGCGTGCTCGCGATCTTCGCCGACAATCTCGCCCGCTTCGTCGCGGGCACGCCGCTGCACAACGTGGTCGACAAGCGGCTCGGCTATGTCACCGGCTGAGGCGCAGCGGATCACGGGGCGCTGTCTGTGCGCCGCCGTGCGCTTCGAAATCACCGGAAGGCTCGGCCCGGCCATCTACTGTCACTGCTCGCAGTGCCGCCGCGCGAGCGGCTCGGCATTCGCGGCGAATGCGCCCGTGCGGGCCCGCTACCTGCGCTTCGCGAGCGGGCGCGACGCGATCCGCGAGTTCGAATCGACGCCGGGGAAGTTTCGCGCCTTCTGCTCGCGCTGCGGCTCGCCCGTCTACAGCCGCGTCGCGTCGGACCCCGAGACCTTTCGGATCCGGCTGGGAACGCTCGACGGCGATCCCGGCCGGCGTCCGCTGTCACACTTCTGGGTCGGATCGAAGGCCGTGTGGCACGCGATCACGGACGCGCTCCCGCAGTTCACGGGCGACGTTCCGGCGGCTGCCGATTCGGACGGCGACGCGAGCGGCGCGCTCGTCCTGCGCTCCGAGGCCGCGTCCGATTTCGATGCGATCGACGCGGTCCACACGCAGGCCTTCGGCCGCCCGGGCGAAGCATCCCTCGTGCGCGCGCTGCGGCGCGAGGCGCACCCCTACCTCGGGCTCGTCGCCGAGCAGCCGGGCGCCGGGCACAGGGCGCCGCGCATCGTTGGTCACGTCGCCTTCAGCCCCGTCGCGATCGAAGGCGGCAGCCCGCCCGCGCTCGGGCTCGGACCGCTGGCGGTCGAGCCTTCGCTCCAAAGACGTGGCGTCGGGTCGGCGCTGCTGCGCGCGGGCCTCGAGCGCTGCGCGGCGTTCGCGCAGATCGTCGTCGTGCTCGGCCACGCCGGGTTCTACCCGCGCTTCGGCTTCCGCCCCGCGGCGCCGCTCGGACTGCGCTATCGCAGCGAGGTGTTCGATCCCTCGTTCTTCGTGCTCGAGCTCGCGCCCGCTGCGCTGGCGGGAATCTCCGGCTGGGTCCGCTACCCCGAAGCCTTCGAGAGGCTCTAGCGCATGGCGATCCAGTTCTGGTTCGAGTTCGCCAGCACCTACTCCTACCCGGCAGCAATGCGCATCGAAGCCGCGGCGGCGGCGCGCGGCGTCGCCGTCGAGTGGAAGGCGTTCCTGCTGGGGCCAGTCTTCAAGCGCCAGGGCTGGAACGATTCGCCATTCAATCTGTATCCGGTGAAGGGCCGCTACATGTGGCGCGATCTCTCGCGCCTGTGCGAGGAGCTCCACCTGCCGTTCGTGCGGCCCTCTCAGTTCCCGCGCAACGGCCTGCTCGCGGCGCGGGTCGCCTGTGCGTTCGCGAGCGAGCCCTGGCTCCCGGCCTTCGTGCGCGCCGTGTACGGCGCGAACTTCGCACGCGACGAGGACATCGCGAGCACGGCCGTGATCGCGCGCTGCCTCGAAAGTGTCGGAGAGCGTCCCGAAGCGCTTCTCGCCGCCGCCGGCTCGGAAGCGAACAAGGCGAAGCTGCGCGCGCAGGGAGAGGAAGCCGAGCGGCTCGGCCTCTTCGGCGCGCCGAGCTTCGTCGTCGGGCAGGAGCTCTTCTGGGGAAACGACCGGCTCGAGACCGCGCTCGCGTGGCACGCCGCGCACCCGGCCGCCCGCGCCTGATCGGGCGGGGGCTCGCGCGATCGGCAGGATCCGTCGCGCCTAGGGTGCGCTCGGTTGCGCGTCGGGCTGCACGACCGGGTCGCCCGAATCGCTCAGCTTCACATCCCCGAGCGCCTCGTAGCGACTCCCCGTCACCCTCAGGTCTACGCGCGCGCGCAGCGAGAGCGAAACGGGTTCGCCGAGACTTCTGCCGGCGCTCGTCTCGATCGCGTGGACGTCCTGCGGGCTGGGCACGCGCGGACCGACGACCTCTGCGCGCACGTTCCAGCCCGGACCGGCGCGCACGGCGTCGACCGCCGTGACGAAGAGGTTCGGCAGCGCCTGGATGCGCGCCAGCACGCTCTGCTCGACGCGCGTGCGGCTTGCGACTTCCTCTGGCGTCACCGCTCCGAAGTGCGCCGCGCCGTAGAGGATGCGCCCCTTGGCCGTGATGTCCGTCGAGTCGACCCGCCGGATCACGACCCGCAGGTCCGGCTCCGCGAGCCGCTCGCGCAGCAGCGCTTCGAAGCGCGCGACGGACTCGGGCGCCGGGTTGCGCGGGGTCTGCACCGAGACGACGAGCACGGGCGTCGCCCCGGCGTGGACCAGATCGACGTAGAGCAGCGCGATCTCGGGCCGCGTGCCCGCCACCTCGCGCGCCACCTGCTCGGCCTGCTGGAGCAGGCGCATCTCGGGCGCGAGCGGCGCCTCGGTCACGCGTCCGTTCAGGCTCAGGTAGGGGCGCAGGTTCGTCGACCCGGTGGCGGTGACGTCCTTCGTCAGGCTGCAGCGCACGAAGAGGTGCACCGGCTCACCCAGACGGCTGCTGAGCGCATCCTGCATCCGCTTCACGCGCTCGGGCGGGATCACGTGCGGCGTGCGCACCGTCGAGAGCACCTCCACGCCGTCTTCGCGGGCCCGATCGAACTCGACGCTCTCGAGCGCGGTGCTCGGCTCCTGGGCCAGCTCGCTGTCGAGCGTCTCCTTGATCGCGTGTTCGGTGCGCAGATCGCCCACCATGTCGACCAGATGGCGCGTGAGCACGACGGTGACCACGAACAAGCCGATCCCCGCGCCGGCGAAGCGCCGCGCGAGGCTGCGCAGCGAGCCGATCTCCGATTTCGTCACGAAGCCGGCGAACACGAACATCGCGCCCGCCACGGCGAGGATCGCGAGGACGTTCGCGAAGAAGAGCAGGAAGGCCCCCCACGCGCCCTGGTAGGCGCCGAGCGCGAGACACAGACCGATGGCGGCGATGGGGGGATTGAGCGCGGTGGCGATCGCAACGCCCGGGAGCACGGGGCTGACGCGCTCGTCGATCATCGCGAGCGCGCCCGCGAGCCCGGCGAGCGCCGCCACCATCAGATCGATCAGCGTGGGACGCGTCTGCGCGAGCAGCGCCGGCGTGGGCTCGAGCACGAAGGGAAGCAACCCGAGCAGGAAACACAGCGCGACGCCGACGAAGGCTCCGCCGAATTCCGCGATCAGCGCGGTGCGCAGCAGCCGCAGATCGCCGCGCGCGAGGCCGAGCGCGACGCCGAAGATCGGCGTCATCAGCGGCGCCACGACGTTCGCGCCGATCAGGGTCGCGTCGCTGTCGATGATCAGCGCGAAGCACGCGATCAGCTCGGAGATCCCCAGCAGGACGTAGTAGATCGCGGTGGGCTGGGAGCCTTCGACGATGCTCGCGAGCACCTCGGCGCGACGCGCCGACGATACGCTGGCCAGGTCGAGCAGCGCGCGAACCCAGGACTCGAGCCACGATTGCAGCCGCGGCGGCGGGCCGCTCCCGCCCGGAACGTCGCTGCGAGCGTCGCCTTGGCTCATCGACGCGCACCCACTCTAGTAGGGATCGAAGACCGAGGGCTCGGTTTTCTTCGGTTCGTCGGGCGGAGCGGGCGGCTCGGCCTCCGACGGCGGCTCCGTGGGGGCGCCCGTCGCGGCTGCGTCGGGCGCAGGCTCGGGCGGCGCTGCTTCGGCCGCCGGCGCCTTCGCCTTCCGCTTCGCGGGCGCCTTGCTCGCCGCCGGCGTCTGCGCGCCGTCCCGATGGAACCAGCCGCTCACGGTTTCCTGCACGGAGCGACCCGTCGCGCAGCCAGCGAGCAGCAGCGCGCCGAGCAGCAGCACCACGAGCGTGGTGCGTCTCACGCCCGGGATCCGCGCTGCACGGTCGTGTGCGTGAAGATCGTGTGTCATGCTTGCATGCTTCGAGTCGATCCCGCTTGCCGCAAGCTGGCGTGCACGCGGAAAAGTGGAGCATAGCGTGGCGAGGCGCGCATGGGCCGATCCCGCCAGCCCCAGCACGGGCTCGTGACGCGCCATCCAAGCGATCCGTTCGGTCCAGAACGGAGGCGTTCCTACCCGGCAAGCCCATTGCCCGCGCACGCGATTCTGTGCAACGCTGTTCGCGGTGCACCGCTCGATCTGCCTCGCCGCTGTGTTGGTCATGCTGATCGGGTGTTCATGGCGTCAGCCACCTGCATCGATCCGCGCGCTGCCCACCAAGCCGCTACCACCGCAGGGGGTCAGCGAAAGCGCGCCTCACAGCGCCGCGCAGCTCGACGAGCTGGTCGCCCGCGTCGCGCTCTATCCGGACGAGCTGCTGGCCCTGGTATTACCGGCGTCGACGCAGCCGATACAGATCGTCGAGGCCGCGCGCTTCCTCGATGCTCGCCAGAGCGATCCGATGCTCACGCCCATGGAAGCTTGGGACGCGTCCGTCCGATCGCTCCTCAACTACCCGGACGTGATCCGGCTGATGAATCAAGACCTGGATTGGACGCAGGCGCTCGGTGGCGCGGTCACGAGCCGGCAGGCAGACGTGATGGAGGCGATCCAGCAGGTGCGCACCCGCGCTCTGGCGGCGGGGAACCTGAAGACGAACGCTCAGCAGAAAGTGACCCAGGAGGCTGGAATCATCCGGATCGAGTCCGCCGATCCTGAGGTGATCTTCGTGCCGATCTACGATCCGACCGTGATCTACGTCGCGAGCCCCGTGCAGATCGTCACCTATTACCCGCCCTACCCCTGCTACTGGTGTCCGAGCGCCGTCTACGGCACCGGAATGTGGATGGGCTTCGACTGGTACTACCACGACATCTACTACGACCATCATCATCACCACGACGATCACTACGACCACGATCGCCCGGCTCGCCCCGAGCGGCCGGACAACGTCTGGAAGCCGAGCCGGCCGCCTGGCGGAGAGAGGCCGCTCGGCAGGCCTTCTACGTTGCCGGCGCAGCCGGGAGCGGGCGCCAATCGACCGGGGCCCGCTGGCCCCGAGGGCCCGGTCAGCATGGATCGCCTGACCAAGCTGCCATCCGCAGCCAACCTGCCCGCCTCGGCCGCGCGTCCCACGACGCTTCCCGGTGAGCGCCCTGGATACCAGAAGCCGTCGGCTCAAGACGGTGGCTACGAGCGCGGCCGCGACGCGATCCGCGATGGCAATCGCGGCGCGCAAAGCCGCGGACTCGATTCGGGCGGACGTGGTGGCTACGGAAATCGCTCGGTCGGAGGCGGCTCCTCCTGGGGCGGATACGGCGCCGGCAACAGCGCCAACGCGTGGAGCTCGCGCGGAGCGGCAAGCCGAGGCGGCATGTACGGCGGTGGGGGCGGTGGATTCGGAGGCGGGGGCCGCGGGGGCGGCGGTGGTGGAGGCCGCGGGCGATGATTCGAGCGACCGGACGCCCGACACTTGCAGAGCATCACATGCCGAGGTCAGCAACGAACATGCACGCACGCGCAACGATCCGAGTCGGAATGCTTCGCCTCGCCGGCGTCGTGCTCTTCGCCGCCATCGGCGCCACAGCGCAAGCGGGGCCCGCCGCCCCGCCGCCCGGGCCCGCGCCCGCCCAGCGCAGCTTCGCGAGCGCGCAGGAGGCCGCAGACGCCTTCATCGCCGCGCTCGCGTCGAACGACACGGCCCAGCTCGGGGCAATGTTCGGACCGCAGTACGTGCGGTTCGAGACCCCCGACAAGATCACCGCCGCGACCGAGCGCAAACAGCTGGCCGAGGCTGCACACGAAGCCCTGCTCCTGCGCGAGGACGCGCCCGATCGCATCACGATCGTGATCGGCGCGGAAGTGTGGCCGTTCCCGATCCCGATCGTCGAACGCGACGCGCGCTGGCACTTCGACACGGCCGCAGGGATCGAGGAGCTCGTGAACCGGATCATCGGCAAGCACGAGCTCGCCGCGATCGACCTCGCCCGCCGCTACGTCGACGCGCAGTCCGAATACGCGTCAGAGGATCGCGACGGCGATCAGGTGCGCGAGTATGCGCAGCAATTCGTCAGCACACCCGGCCGCAAGGATGGCCTCTATTGGGAGTCGAAGGACGGAGACACGTCGCCCTTCGGCCCCTTCGTGACCGAGGCAGGCGACTACGCGAAGGGGCGCAAGACGGGCGACCCCTACAAGGGTTACTACTTCAAGATCCTGAAGCGCCAGGGTCCGCACCCGCCGGGCGGTGCTTACGACTACGTTATCAACGGCAACATGATCGCCGGCTTTGCGCTGCTGGCCTGGCCCGCGGAATACGGCGACTCGGGAGTGATGACCTTCGTCGTGAATCAGCAGGGCAAGGTGTTCCAGAAGAATCTCGGCCCGAAGACCTCCAAGCTCGTGCAGGCGATCACGCGTTACGACCCCGACGCGAGCTGGACGGAGGTCACGGATTGACGCCGCCCGCACTCCCCGCGGTCGGCGCAGCGTCGATCGGCTGGTGAACCGAGCAGCGTCGGCTCGGCCCCGGATTCCGTCCCTCCTATTCACGCCGTACGTTCGTTTCGCGCTCGCGTTCACCTGCGCTTTCGGCGTGTTTTGCGCGCCCGCCCTCGCGCGCGACGACGACATGGCCTGGTATCGCAACGGCGAGAGCTACCTGGAGCCGACCGTCGTTCTCCAGACCGCCTACTTCGCCGAGCAACACGCGTGGTCCGGGGCTTCGCGTGAGATGCTCGGCGCGCAGGTGAACGACTGGGCCGAGTGGAGCGTCGAGCCCGGGATCCAGGGCTCCTTCGATCTCGGAACGAACGGCCTCGTCTACGGCCGCCTCAGCGGCGTGGGTGGCTGGACGCGCGTCGGGCTCGATGCGGCCGGCTCGAACCTCACACCCCGGCGTCCCGGGGATTTCGTGCTCGAGGATGCCTACCTCGGGTGGCGCTCGGGCGATCTCTTCCCGAGCCTCGGCAAGGACGCCATCGATCTCTCGCTCGGCGCGCAGGATTACGAGGTCGGCGACGGCTTCCTGTGGTGGGACGGCGGCACGGATGGCGGCAGGCGCGGCGCCTTCTGGATCTCTCCCTACAGCGCGTTCGAGATGACCGGTATTGCGCGGCTCAGGACCGGCGGGTTCTCCGGCTCGATCGCATGGCTCACACCGAACGACAAGCCGGACAGTCACACGCGCATCGTCGGCGTGAACGGCGACTACGCGATCAGCCCGACCGCGAGCCTCGGTCTCGGCTACTGGTACCTCTACACATCCGACGACGCGGAGCGCGACGGCCTGCACGTGATCGATCTGCGCGGCTCGCTCGCTCCCCTGCCCTCGCTCCCCGATCTCGTCCTCGCCGGCGAGATCGCGCACGAGAAGAACGGAAAGCGAAACGATTCGTGGGGCGGCTACGCGGAGGCGGCCTACACGTTCCTGACGTGCCCCTGGGAGCCCCGTCTGAGCTACCGCTACTCGCTCTTCACCGGCGACAACCCGGGGAAGGGCACGAACCAGGCCTTCGACCCCCTCTTCTATGGGTCCGACAACTGGGGCACCTGGGCCCAGGGAGAGCTGATCGGCGAGTACGTGAGCGCGAACCAGAATCTCGCGATCCAGCTGCTGCGCGCGCGCATCCGGCCGACCCGGGCGCTCACGCTGAATCTGCTCTACTACCACTACCAGGTCGAGGATCGGACCTCGGCGCTGCTCTCTCCCGTCACGGCGCATGCAGGAACGATCGAGCACCGGAATTTCGGGGACGAGGTCGACCTCGCGGTGGATTGGTCCGCCAACCCGCACCTCGAGTTCTCGGCTCTGCTCGGCGTCTTCGAGCCGGCCCAGGGCGGCCGGGATTTCTTCGGCGACGACGAGACGTGGCTCGGCTTCATGCTCGCCGCGACGCTGCACTTCTGATGCGAAACGCGCTATCTCGTGGCGCGCGATCGCTTGGCTTCTGACCGGATCAGGAATCGCCCGGCGACGAAAGCGACTGGAGCCCCGCCGATGCCGGCATCCAACGCATCCGCAGCCTCGAACGGCTGGTTCAGCCGCTTCCTCGAGCACCTCGATCCGGACGAGCGCCTCGGCGAGCTGCTCTTCGGCCTGATCATGGTGCTGACCTTCACGCTCGGCGCGGGGATCGAGCTGGGCGGAGACCCCGATGCCACCCGCGAGCTCTTGATCGCGGCGCTGGGTTGCAACACGGCGTGGGGCATCATCGACGCGGCCCTCTACCTGATCGGTCGCCTGTCGGAGCGCAGTCGCATGCGGCGCCTGCTCCGGTCGATCCAGACCGCGGCGAGCCCCGAGCACGCGCTCGCGCTCGTCGACCGCGAGGTCGCCAGCCGGTTCCCGGGCTTCGTGACGCCGGAGAGCCGTGCGGCGCTCGACCGCGAGGTGCTCGCGCGGGTGAGGGAGCTGAAGCTCCCGTCGAGTCGCGTCAGCGCCTCGGACCTGTGGGCCGGGCTCGCGGTCTTCTGGCTGGTCTTCTTCACGGCGCTGCCGGCCGTGGTGCCCTTCCTGGTGGTGCGCGACGCGCACGTCGCGCTGCGCGCATCGAACGCGGTGCTGATCGGCCTGCTCTTCTTCGTCGGCTGGCGCTGGGCGGCCTATGCGGGGGCGAACCGGTGGGCCACGGGGCTCATCATGACGCTCCTTGGAGTCGCTCTCGTGGCCGTGGCCATCGCGCTCGGCGGCTGATCGGCGCGCAGAGCCAGGCGTGCGCAGCTTCTGATCGATTCCCTGCGCTGCGACGCGTGTCGCAGCCGAGCGATCCGTGGAGATGGAGAAGCGCAACATGCCGGACAGCATCGCACGCGAAGCTCTCGCGACGTACGCACGCTTCGTCGCCCTGCGCGACGAGATCGACGCGGGGCGCCGGGGTTGGGGGGAGCTGGCGGAGTTCTTCACGCCGGACGCGGTGTACATCGATCCGGCTTGGGGGCGCATCGAGGGGCGCGAGGCGATTCGCGAGTTCTTCGTGAAGTCGATGGCGGGCCTCACGGGCCATGGCTGGTCGACACCCGAGAACTGGACCCTGGCCGAAGGCCATCGCCTGGTGAGTCAGTGGGACCAGATCCTCGGACACAAACCGGACGGCACGGCCTGGCGCGTGCCGGGCCTCTCGATCCTCTACTACGCCGGCGCTGGCCTCTTCTGCTACAGCCACGACATGCTCAACATGACCCACGTCGGCCAGACGATGCGGGCGATGGGCTGGAAGCCTCCGGCGGGATTCAACATGCCGCCGCGCGACCCGAACCGCGACGTGTCGCTTCCCCCCGCCTGGGCGCACCTCGCCGGTCCATCCGCGACCTGACGCGCGCCTGCATCTCCGCAACGGGGATGCGATCGTGCAGTCCATGCCGGATGAGACGCGTCGTTTTGCCATCGCAGCCTGGCTCCCTGACCATCAGCGGAGCTGGCTGCGTCCGGATGTGGTGGCGGAGCTCAGCCTCGCGGCCTACGCGATTCCCGTGGCGATGGCCTACGCTTCGCTCGCCGGGCTGCCGCCCGAGTCGGGTCTCTACTGCTACCTGCTCGGGGGCGTCGCCTACGCACTCTTCGGTAGCTCCCGGCAGCTCGCGGTCGGCCCCACCTCGGCCATCGCCATGCTGGTCGGCGCGACGCTCGGCCCGTTCGCCGAGGGCGACCCCGTGCACTATGCGGCGTATGCCGCCTACACGGCGCTCTTCGTCGCCGCGATCGCGGCGCTGGCCTGGCTGTTCCGGCTGGGCAGCGTCGTCCAGTTCGTCTCGGAGACGGTCCTCTCCGGCTTCAAGATCGGCGCGGCGCTCGTGATCGCTTCCACGCAGCTCCCGAAACTCTTTGGCGTCGCAGCCGGGGGCGCAACTTCTTCGAGCGCATCGCGAACCTGATGGGCGGCTCGGCGCGATCCACCTTCCCTCGCTGCTCCTCGGCGTGGGCGCGCTGTGCGTGCTGATCCTCGGCGAGAGACTCCTGCGCGGGCGGCCGGTGGTGCTGATCGTGGTGGTGGCCTCGATCCTGCTGATGACGTTCACGGGCCTCGCGGAGCGCGGGGTCGCGATCGTCGGCGAGCTGCCGCAGGGACTCCCGGCGCTCGATGTCGCGCGCGGGCATTTCGAAGAGATCCGCACCCTGCTGCCGCTGGCGCTCGCCTGCTTCCTGCTCGCGTTCGTGGAGGGCATCTCGACGGCGCTCACGTTCGGGCTCGCGCACGGCTACGCCGTCGACACCGAGCGCGAGCTGCTCGCGACGGCCGCGGCGAACTTCGCGGCGGGCCTCGGGCAGGGCTTTCCCGTGGCCGGTGGCATGTCGCAATCGGCGGTGAACGACAAGGCCGGGGCGCGCACGCCCGCGGCCCTGCTCGTCGCCTCGGGCACGATCGCGCTGGTGCTGATCTTCCTGACGGGCGTCTTCCGGATGCTCCCGCAGCCGGTGCTCGCGGCCGTGGCGCTGGTCGCCGTGCTCGGCGTGCTCGCCTTCGGGATCCTCGACGGCGTGCTGCTCGCGTCGGTCTTCTCGCTCGTCATGCTGGTGCGCCGCGCGGCGAACCCCCCGACGGCGGTGCTCGGCCGACACCCCGGCAGCGACCAGTTTGCCGCTCTGGCGCGAAATCCCGAGAACGAGCTCGTACCCGGCGTGCTGATCTTCCGACTCCAGGCGGGCCTGCTCTACTTCAACGCCGAGAACGTGCGCGAGTCGCTGCTCGTGCGCGTCGACCGCCGCGACGACGTCGCGGACGTGATCGCCGCGCTGCGGCCTGCGATCGCCTGAGCGCGTCGGTGCCCGTCACGACGCCGGGTCAGCGAGCTTCGCCCGCTGCGCCATGATCGCGCGCAGGCCCTTCGCGAAGTGCGCCACCTCCACGCCGGCGAGCGCGCGGTCGCTCGCGCGGTCGAGGCGCCGCAACCAATCCTTCACCTGACGTTTCTCGTCGGCGCTCCACTCGACGCGGGCATCCTCGAGCAGATGACCGAGAGATTCCAGGTAGTGGCCGATGCGAAGATTCCAGTCGTCGCGCGAGAAGTCCGTCCGGCGCAGCTCGACAGCCAGGAAGCGTCGCTTGATCGCGTTCGGGTCGAGCGGTTGCGCGCCCGGCGCCCCCGACGCCGTGCGGCGGCGAGTGTAGGCGAGCAGCACCTCGACGAGGTGGAGATTCGAGTGGTCGGCGAGCTCGTCGTCGGCCCCGTGTCTGGCGACGTAGTGCTCCCACGCCTGGGAGAGCAGGAGGTCCGCGCTGAGCGTCTGGCCGAGCCGATCGACCCACGTGCGGGAGAGATCCTCCTCGCGCTCGGCCAGCAGACGCAAGAAAGAGTAGGCGTCGCTCTCCAGGCTGACGACGTTGCCCGTCGGCGCGCGGTAGCGAAGCTGCATGCGGGCGAGCTGCGGCGTCTCCGGCAGCTTGCCGTCGATCGCGTCGGTCGCGCGACCGGGAACCGGCAGGAAGATCTGACGCTCGTGCGCCTGGTAGATCTGCGAAAGCGCGATCAGGCTCCGGTTGCTGGCGAACCAGAAGCGATCGCCGAGCACCGGCGCTCGTGAATGCGGTCGCCAGCTCGCCAGCAGAAACGCGAGCAGCCCCCCCGCGTGCGCCTCGACAGCGTCGGCGCTGCCCAGCACGACCTCGCGGCCGTCGAAGCGCAGCAGCACCTGCGCCATGTAGGCGTCGAGGTCACCCGACTGGATCGGAAAGACCAGGGCGTAGTGCGGGAGGTCCGCCTTCCAGACCGCCTGCTGGCTGCGGGCGTAGGTCTCGACGCGCGCTTGCAAGGACGCGCCGGGGAAGCCGGGCGCGGGCGCCGCCTCCTGCGCGCGGGAGGCAGACGCCGCGAGGGCCAGCGCGCACAGCCACGGCAGCATGCGCGACGGTCCCAGACCCAGCCTCGAAAGAACGCCCATCGTGCCGCCCAGCCTATCCGAAACACGGCCGCGCAGGCCGGGTATGCTGGGACCCGGAGGTGCAGCATGCCCGAGGCTCCCCGCTCGCGAGCGCGGAGCGCCGCCGCGCGCGCGAGGCGCGAGCCGGCGAGCGGGGCGAACCCGGCGGCGCGGCTCGCCGCCACGTTCTCGCTGGTCGCGCGCGATCCGTTCAGCGGCGCGCTCGGAATCGGCGTGGCGTCGCACTCGTTCGCGGTGGGCACGCGGGTGCCCTGGGCCGAGCCGGGCGCGGGCGTGCTCGCGACGCAGGCCTTCGTTGCGGCCGGCGAGCCCGCCGTGCACGGGCTCTCGCTGCTGCGCGATGGCCTCGACGCCGCGCGCGTGCTCGAGCACCTGCTCGAATCCGATGCCGCGCCCGATCTGCGCCAGATCGCCATCGTCGATGCGGATGGAGGCGTGGCCGTGCACACCGGCGCGCGCTGCATCGCCGCGGCCTCGCACCGCGCGCGCGACGGTTTCTGCGCGCAGGGCAATACGCTGCCGAGCGAAGCCGTGCTCGACGCCATCGCCGCGGGCTACGCTGCGAGCCAGAGCGAATTCGCCGAGCGCCTGCTCGACGCGCTCGCGGCCGGCGAAGAAGCGGGAGGCGATCTGCGCGGCCGCCGCAGCGCGGCGTTGCTCGTGGTGTCGGGGGCGCGGGCTTCGGCCGGCGGCTCGCGGCTCGTCGACCTGCGGGTCGACGATCACGTCGCGCCTCAAGCCGAGCTCGCGCGACTGTTGCGGATCCGCCGCGCCGGCGAGCGCTTCGAAGCCGCCTTCCAGGCGATCGCGGGCGGCGATCTCGACGCGGCGCGCGCCCTGTTCGCCGACGCGCAGCAGCGCCATCCCGAGAACGCCGAGTACAGCTTCTGGGCCGGCGTGAGCCTGGCCAACGCAGGCTGCACGGACGAAGCCATCGACTGGCTACGCGTCGCATTCGCTGCCGATCCCTGCTGGCGCGAGCTGCTCGGGCGCCTGCCGCGCGCGGGCCTGCTGCAGGGCGACCCGAAGCTGTCCGCATGGATCCGGCACGGCGCCGTCTGATTCAGCGACGCGATCGTGTGTCTGTGCGCGGCGCGGGCTCCGCTGGCGCTCGCGCGCCTGCCACCAGGTGATAGGCCTGGGTCCAGTTCTTCGCGAGAAAATGGTGCGAGCCCCAGAGGAAGAGCAGGAAAGCGCGCACCGCCGGCTCGCCGAAGCGCACCGCCAGCGGCTTGCGGCTGCGCTCGAGCGCGCGCGCCCAGTCGCGCACCGTCCACGCGTAGGAGAGCGTGTCCGCGGTGAGGCCCTGCACCTCGAGTCCGGCGCCCAGCAGCGCGCGCAGCAGCGCCGGCACGTCGACGTAGTTCACGGTGCCCGGCCAGATCCACTTGCGCATGAAGCGGCTGCCGCGCCCCGCCACCACCTCGCGGGCCGCGCAGAAGTCGGCCCAGGCGCGGGCGCCCGGGCGCAGGTGCGCGGCGAGGAAGCGCGCTGCGTAGCCATAATCGAGCACGTGCTCGAAGCTGCCCATGAACACGGCGCCATCCAGAGGCTCGGCCGGCCGGAAGGCGAAGAAGTCCACCAGCTCGATCGTGCACGGCAGCCCGCGCTCGCGGATCAATGCTGCGACGAAGCGGTGTTGCTCGCGCGAGATCGTGAGGCCATGGACGCGGATGCCCTGCAGGCCCGCGTACTCGATGAAAGAGCCCCAGCCGGCGCCGACGTCGAGCACGCGCATGCCGGGGCGCAGCCCGAGCGCGTCGATGGCGGATTGGAGCTTGCGGGCCTGCGCCGCGCTCGGATCGTCGTCCGGCGTCGCATACAGGCCGTGCGAGTAGGAGCGCCAGCGCTCGAACCAGGGGAGGAAGAACTCCGGCGGGCGGTCGTAGTGGAGCGCCACCGACTCGCGCGCGAGCGCGCGGCGGCCGCGCAGGGCGAGCGCCACTGCGAAGCGCAGCCGCCCTAGCCGCGACTCATCGAGCGCGAGCACCTCGGTGACCTTGATCACCTCCCGCATGTCGCCATCGACGTCGACGCGCTCGGCGAGATACGCCTCGGCGAGCGCCAGGTGGTCGCGCCGCGCCAGAGCATCGATCGCAGCGGCGTCGCGGAAGCTCACGCGGGCGAGCTCGGGCTGCGCACCGACGGGAAGCGGCCGCTCACCCGGCGCGGCAATCGTGAGATTGGCGCCAACCGCGGCGAGCGCGTCGGCGACCGCCTGCAGGGCGGCGCGGCGGCGAGGCGCGAGCGGATCCACAGGCGCAGCATGCCCCAAGCGCGTGGGCGCTGGTAGGATGGGCCGGGAGGAGCGATCGATGGCCGACGATCTCGCCCGGCGCGTGCGGGCCATGACCGAGGCCGCCCTCGCGTCGTTCCCCTGGCCGGTGGCGTTCCGCGACTGGACGGGCGCGCAGTGGCGCGCGGGCGGGGACGCCCTGCACTGGTCCGGCCGCACGCTCGAGGTGACGCTCCGCGAGCCGTCCGCGGGGCGCGCGCTGCTCGCCCGCGACGTGCTCGGCTTCGTCGAGCACTTCCTCGCCGGCCACGCCGATCTCGAGGGCAACCTCTACGTCCTCTCCGACCTGCGCAGCCACGCACGCCTCGATCTCGGCCTGGGTCAGGCGCTGGCCGCGTGGCTCGCACACCGTGCATTCCAGGATCCGCGCCGCGCGCGCGTCAGCGTGAAGAGCCACTACGACATCCCGCAGGAGGCGCTCGACAGCTACCTGGACCGCGCCTACCGCGCCTACTCGTGCGCGCTCTTCGAGGCGCCCGCCCGTCTCGAGCGCGCCGAGCTGCTGCGCGCCGGCGACGGCCGCGGCGACGAGTTCGACTCGCTCGAGAAGGCGCAGTGGCGCAAGTTCCAGGATGCCATCGACTTCGTGGCGCCCGCGGCGGGCGACGAGATCCTCGACATCGGCTGCGGCTACGGCGGCCAGCTGCTCGTCGCGCTCGAATCGCACCGCTTCCGCCGCTACACCGGTTGGACGCACTCGGCCAACCAGGTGCGCGAGGGGCAGAAGCTCCTCTCGAGCCACGATCCGCAGCGCTGGGAGATCCGCGAGGGCGACTACCGCCAGGACGATCGCGTCTACGACCACATCACCTCGACCGGCATGGTGAGCCACGTCGGCCCGCGCGGACTGGTGCCCTACGTGCGCCACGTGCGCCGGCACATCCGGCGCGGCGGCCGCTACCTGCATCACGCGCTGATGACGCCCTGGACGCGCCAGCCACTCGACTTCTTCCCCGGCACCGTGTTCCACAAGCGCTACGTGTGGCCCGGCTACCATTGGTTCACGCTCGGCAGCCACGTGCGCGCGCTCGAGCGCCACGGCTTCGAGGTGCAGCGCGCCGTGAATCTCTCGGCGCACTACGCCAAGACCACGGCAGCCTGGTACGAGCGACTGTTCGCCAACGCCGACGCGATGCGCGCGCAGCTCGGCGAGTCCACGTTGCGCGCCTGGCAGCTCTACCTGGCGGGCGGCTCGGGCAACTTCCTGAACAAGGGCATCCACGTGTACCGGCTCTACTGCGAGGCGGTCTGACGCAAGCCACGATGGGCGAGGCACTCCCGAGCTCGGCGCGCAGCGTGCGCGCCACGGTGATGTTCGCGAGCCTGGTGGGGTACACCGGGCTCTCGGCCGCGCTCGGCCCCGAACGCGCCTACCTGATCGTGACCGGCTGCCTGCGCGGGCTCGACGCGATCGCGCGTCGCCACGGCGGGGCCGTCGACAAATATCTCGGCGACAGCCTGATGGTGGTGTTCGGCCACCCGCTGCTGCTCGCGAACGCGGCGCGCGCCGCGATCGCCGCCGCGCTCGAGATGCGCCAGCACGTCCGCGACTATCACGGCGGTCTCGCGCTCTCGCAGCCGCTCGGCGTGCACGTCGGGATTGCCAGCGGGCCGCTCGTCGCCGGCGAAGTGGGCGGGCGCGTGGTGCGCGAGTTCCACGTGCTCGGCGACACCGTGAACGTGGCGGCGCGTCTCAAGTCGAAGGCCCCCGTCGGCGCGATCTACGTGTCCGAGGCGACGCGCGAGGAGGCCGGCGAGAGCTTCGCCTTCGAGCCGCTCGCGGCGCTCGCGCTCAAGGGCAAGTCGCGCCGCGTGGCGGCCTTCGAGGCGCTGGCGGAGCGCGCGTCGAGCCACGCGCAGAGCCTCGCCGGCGAGGCCGGCGTGGCGCCGCCACTGGTTGGCCGCGACGCCGAGCTGGCGCGACTGCAGGGCGCGGCCGGCCGGCTCGCGGCGGGTCGCGGCGGCGCGGTCGCGATCCTCGGCGAGGAGGGCAGCGGCAAATCGCGTCTGCTCTCCGCCCTCGCCCCCGCGCTGGCGGGCGTCGAGACGCTCGTCGCGCGGCCAGCGGCGGGCGCGCTCGCGTCACCGCTCGGCGTCATCGCCGAGCTGCTGGCCGGCGCCGCCCTCGCGATCCGCAGGCCGGACGAGGACGTCGCGACTGCGCTGCGCCGACACCTCGAGGCGTCGACGCAGCCGGTCGTCGTGGCGGTCGACGACCTCGAGCGAGCCGACGCCGCCTCGCTCGCCGCGCTCGCCGGGCTGCTCGAGCTCAGCGCGACGCGCCCGCTGCTGTTCCTCGTCACGGCGCGACCGCGGCCCGGCGCCGCGGCTGAGGCGCTGCTCGCACGACTGCGCACACTGCCTGGCGAGGCCGGCGAGGAGATCACGCTCGGCCCGCTCGCGGCGGACGCCGTGCGCCGCCTGCTCACGGCGCTCCAGGGCGAGAGCCCGCTCTCCGAGGATGCGCTCCGCCTCGTCGAGGCCCGCGCCGCGGGCAACCCGGCCCGGCTCGTGCTGGGCGTCCATCTGGCCCCGGCGCTCGCCACCGAGCGCGACCACGCCGCGAGCGGCGTAGAGCGCTCGAGCGACGCCGAGCGACGCCGGGCCACGATCGTGTTCGCCGACATCACGGGATTCACGGCCATGACCGAAGGCCTCGGGGCGGAGACCGCCTACCCGATCGTGGCCGGCTGTCTGCAGCTTCTCGACGAGGTCGCCCGTCGCCACGGCGGCCACGTCGACAAGTATCTCGGCGACTGCGTGATGGCGACCTTCGGCGTTCCGGAGGCGATCGAGGACGCGCCGCGGGCCGCCATCAACGCGGCGATCGAGATGCGGCAGCGCGTGCGCGAGTACAACGGCGAGCGCGCGCTGCCGCTGCCGCTCGACCTGCACGTCGGCATCCACACCGGGCTCGGCATCGCGGGCGACGTGAGCGGGCCGCTGCTGCGGGAGTTCGCGGTGATGGGCGAGCCCGTCGACGTCGCGCAGCAGCTCACCGATCTCGCGGAGGCGGGCCAGATCTTCATCGGCGGCGACACGCAGCGCCTCGTGCGCGACGTCTTCGAGCTCCGCTCGCGCGGGCCGCTCGCGTCCGCAGACGGGTCGGCCGCCATCGAGGCCTTCGAGCTCGTCTCGGATCGCGTGCAGCTGCACCGCGGGCGGATCGGGGTCGAGCGCCGCGTCTTCTCCGCGCTGGTGGGGCGCGAAACCGAGCTCGGCGAGCTGCGCGCGCGGCTCGCCGAGCTGCACACGGGTCGCGGGGCGATGATCTCGCTCGTCGCCGAAGCGGGACTCGGAAAATCGCGCCTCGTCGCCGAGCTGGCCGCGAGCCCGGAGGCGCAGGCCCTGGTGTGGCTCGAGGGCCGCTCCCTCTCGACGGGCCGCAACCTCTCGTTCCATCCCTTCGCGGACCTGCTGCGCGCCTGGGCCGGCATCGAAGACCTCGATGACGAGGACGCGGCGCGCAAGAAACTCGACGCCTCGGTAGCGGGCGTTCTCCCGGAGGAGGCCGACGACACCGCCACGCTGCTCGCCAACCTGCTGGGGCTTCGCCTCGCGGACGCCGAGCGCGAGCGGCTGGCGCGCATTCCCGGCGACGTGCTCGAAAAGTGGATCCACCGCGCGGTGACCCAGCTCCTGACGCGCGGCGCGTCCGTGGCCCCGGTGGTGGTGGTGTTCGACGATCTGCACTGGGCGGACGAATCGTCGATCGAGCTGCTCGAGGCGCTGCTCCCGCTCGCCGCCGATCACGCGCTGCTCTTCCTCGGCGTCACGCGGCCCGGCTTCGCGGCGACCTCGGGCCGCATCGGCGAGGCCGCCCGGCGGAGCGCCGGGCTCGACCACGCCGAGATCGCGCTCGCACCGCTCTCGCACACCGCCGCGCGTCACTTCGTCAACAACCTCTTCGAGGCCGACGGCCTTCCCCACGCCACGCGCGCGCTGATCGAGGCGAAGACCCAGGGCAACCCGTTCTTCATCGAGGAGGTGGTGCGCTCGCTGCTCGACGAGGGCGCCGTCGAGCTCCGCGAGGGGCGCTTCCGCGCCACCGAGCGGATCCACCAGGTGGAGATTCCGAACAGCGTGCACGAAGTCGTGATGGCGCGCGTGGGCCGGCTTCCGCTGCGGCGCCGGACGCTCCTGCAGCTCGCCTCCGTGATCGGTCGCTCGTTTCACGAGAGCGTGCTCGGCGCGGTGGTCGATCGCAGCACCGATCTGGGCGACGAGCTGCGCGACCTCGAGGCCGCCGAGTTCATCGTCCCCTGGGACCAGATGCGCGGCGCCGAGTGGGCGTTCAAGCATCCCCTGCTCCACGAGGTCACCTACGACGCGCTGCTCGAGACGCGGCGCGAGGCGCTGCACCGGCAGGTGGCGCGCGCCATCGAGACGAGTCTGCCGCCGGAGATCGCGGGCTGGGCGGGCATGCTGGCGTACCACTTCTCGAAGGGCCGCGAGCCCGAACGGGCCGAGGACTACCTGTTCCGCGCCGGCGAGGAGGCGGCGCGCGTCGCCGCCTCGAGCGAGGCGCTGCGCTTCTTCGAGCAGGCTTCGCAGCTCTACCTGCAGCTTCACGGCGACGGAGGGGATCCGCGCAAGATGGCGACCCTCGAACGCAACGTCGGCTTCGCGCTGTTCAACCGCGGCCGCCTGCTCGAAGCCCTCGATCACTTCGACGCCGCGCTTTCGCACCTCGGCGAGCGGGCGCCGCGCGGCGACCGCGAAATGTGGCTGCGCTTTGCGCGCAGCCTCGTGCCGGTGCTCGCCGGGCTCTACCTCCCGATCGAGCGGCGGCGCGCGGCGAGCGAAGTCGATCGCGAGGTGATCGAGCTGCTCTGGAAGCGGGGGCAGGCCCAGACCACCGCGTCGCGCACCCGCATCGTCTTCGACAACGTGCGCGCGCTCTCGGTGCTCGACCGGGTCGACGCGCGGACGGTTCCGACCGCGGGCGCCATGTACGCGACCGCGATCGGGATCTTTTCCTACGCCGGCGTCTCGTTCGCGATCGGACGGCGCTTCCTCGAGCGCGCGCGCCGACTCGTCCGATCCGACGACGTGCCCAATCGCTGCATCTACCGCGCCATGAACTTCATCCACCACACCCTCGTCGGAGACTGGAGCGAAGAGCACGCAGTCGATCCGGAGCTGCTGCAGGAGGGGCTGCGCTACGGGCGCCTGTGGGAGGTGACCAACGTGCTCAACCTCGACGGCAACCGGCGTCTGTACCGCGGCGAGTTCGCGCAGGCGCGCGAGCGCATCGAGGCGCTGGCGAAGATCGCCGATCAATACGGCTTCGACCTCGCGGCCTCGGCCGGGCGCTTCCTCCAGGCGATGGTCCACCTCGAGCGCCGCGAGCTCGACGCCGCGATCGCGGCGCTCGATCTCTACGCCGACGAGCATCCCGACGCACCGTTCCAGGTCTCGGCGCTCGGGCATCGCGCCGCGGCCCAGTGGCTCGGCGGAGACGTCACCGGCGCCGAGGCGACACTTGCGCGCGCCGAGCGGATCCTCGCGCAGAACCCGCGCGTGTTGCCCTACCACCTCTCGAACTACCTGCGCACGCGCCAGATCCTCGACGTGCACGCGCTCGAGACTGCCTGCCGCGAGGGCGCGGGCGCGCTGCGCAGGGCTGCCGCGAAGCGCGCGCGGGCGAGTCGCACGCGGGCGCTGCGCGCTGCGGCCAAGGTCGCCTGGCGGCGCCCCGAAGTGCTGCGCAGCGCCGGCAGCGAGGCGTGGATCCTCGGCCGAACGCGCGCGGCGCAGCGAAGCTGGGACGAGAGTCTCGCGTGGGCGCGGCGGCTCGGCATGCGCGCCGAGGAGGCGCGCACGCTGTGCGAGATCGGCCGGCGCCGCGGCGACGCGGAAGCGCTCGCCGCCGCGGACAAGCTCCTCGCCGCCCTCGGCCTGCCGGGCGATCGCGACCCCTTGGCGCGCGAAGCGTCGCGCGCGTGAGACCGGGGCTCGCTCTGCTCGCCCGGATCGCCGCCACCGCGGTCTCGGCCGTCGCGATGGGCGCGGCGTTTCCGCCGACGGGCACGGCGCCGATGGCCTGGCTCGCGATGGCGCCGTGGCTGATCGCGCTGCGCGGCGCGGGCGTCCCCACCGCGCTGGCTCTCGCCTGGGGCTGGACGTTGCTCGGCGCCTGGATGGTCGGCTCCTGGATGCCGGACGCCGTCGCCAACTATTTCCTCCAGCCGCGCGCGCTCGGCTGGGCCTTCTTCTTCGGTGTGTCGACCGTGATGGCCGCGGTCTTCTACATGGCCTTCGCGCTGGTGTACCGGCGCGTCGCCGGCCGGCTGGATCCGCGCCTGGTGCCGTGGGCGGCGGCCGCCGCCTGGGTGACGGCCGAGTGGGGCCGCGGGCGCCTGTTCAGCGCGATCGCGTTCGTGAGCAATCCGTGGGGATTGCTCGGCTACTCCCAGCTCGATTGGCCCGTGCTGGTGCAGATCGCATCGGTGACGAGCGTCTACGGCATCGGCTTTGCCATCGTCGCGGCCAACGCCGGGCTCGCCGAGCTCGCAGTGGCGCTCGGACACGGCGCCGGTTGGCGCCGCGCCGCGCCGATCGCGGCGTCGGCCGCGCTGCCACTCGCTGCGATCGCGGGATTCGGCGCGCTCGCCCTGCGCGAGGCGCCCGCGCCGGGCGACGCCGTGCCCGCCAGGGCCGTTCCCATCCGCATCGTCCAGGGCAACGTGAGCCTCGATCGTCGCTGGAACGCCGAGTTCTACGGCCGCAACCTCGAGGTCTACCTGCGTGCGACGCACGACGCGCTGGCCGCGCGCCCCGGCGGAATCGTCTTCTGGCCCGAGAGCGCGCTGACGTTCTTCCTCGAGCAGGAGCCGGCCTATGCGAGTGCGCTCGCACGCGTGGCGAGCGAGGGCGACGCCGAGCTGATGGTCGGCGGCCCCCGCGTCGAGAACGCGGGCGCGGAACCGCGCCATTTCAACTCCGTCTTCCTGATCGACCCGAGCGGCCGCACGCGAGCGCGCTACGACAAGCAACAGCTGGTCCCCTTCTCCGAATACAACCCGCTCGCGAACATCGATCTGCTGCGCCGATCGTTCGGCCAGGTGCAGACGTTCACGCCCGGCGCAGCGACACCACCGCTTCCGACGCGGGCGGGACCGGCGGGCGTGTTGCTGTGCAACGAGGCGATGCTGCCGGAGCTGGCGTCGGCGCGCGTTCGCGACGGCGCCGCGTACCTGGTGAATCCCTCGAACGACACCTGGATTCCGAACCGGCGCTTCGTCGACCACCTGTTCGACATCGTGCGGCTGCGCGCGATCGAGCAGCGCCGCTTCCTCGTGCGTGCGTCGACCTCGGGGCCCTCGGCGATCGTCGATCCCTGGGGTCGCGTGCAGGCGCGCTCCGAGCCGTTCTCGCAGGCGGTCGTGAACGGCTGGATCCGGCCGCAGCGCGAGCGCTCGCTCTACTCCCGCATCGGCGACACCTTCGCGTGTCTGTGCGCCGCGGGCTTCCTGCTCGCGCTCGCCGCGGCGCGGGGGGCGCGAGCCTAGCCGAAGCGGCGCCCTGCCCGGAGCTCGGATCGTGAGACGGGCGCCGGTTGGCTCGGGACGCGCCGCGCCTCGACCTCCGCTGCGTGCTGGCCCACCGCGAAGAATCCGCGGCGGCAAGCCTGCTTCGCCCGCCGACTTGCGAGTCCGAGAGGGGTCGTCCGAATGCGCAAGTTCCCGCCCGGAAATCCAAAAAAGCAAGAAGATTTCAAGACAGCTGTTGACTGCGTGCGGACAACAGACGAGAGTGGGTCGGCCAGAGGGGATACCAACATGTGTCAAATTCGCCACATCTCGCATGTGGCGTGTAGTTTGGTGTCTCTACTCACCGGTGCGCTCGCGCTGTTTCTGGCAGCGCCCGCGTGGGCCGACTGCGCGCTGCTTCCGATCCGAGCCCAGGAATACCGGAGCTTCTCGAGCAGCGGACGCATCTCGGCGGTGTATCCGCCGATCGCCGCGCCCGGCGACAGCATCACCGTGCGCGCGGCGGTCGAGTGCGGCGCCCAGCCAGGCTTCGATCCGATCGCCGCCAACAACCGCGTTCACCTCGTCTTCAAGCCGCGCACGGGCGTCCAGAGCGACGTCGCGGTCGCGGCCTCCGCCTTGACGGTCAAGAACTGCAGCGCCGGCGTGCAGGGGGTCGGAAAGCGCTGCGACACGCTGAGCTTCCCGGTGCCCGATACCGACGCGCTCGTCGGCGCCCCGGGCGACGATCTCACGCTCACGGGCCCCGCCGAGATCGTGGTCACGGATCCGTCGGGGAATCCGCTCGCGTTCGTCGGGAAGCTCTATCTCCCGACGAGCGCCTGCGACGCCAGCGGGCAGGAGCCCGAGACGGTCTTCGGACACTTCACGGTGCTTCCCAGGCCGACGCTCTTCAGCGGGCTCACCACCAGCGCGCGCGGCACGCTCGATGGCAACGGCAACCTGCTGATCCCCTTCGATTGGACGCCCGCCCTCGACACGGTGGGCGGCGCCGTGGCGCGCCTGGTCGAGGGACGCGCGAGCCTGCGCGACGGCAGCGGCCAGCCGATCGTGGTTCCCAACTCGGGCTTCGATTGGTTCCGCTCCTTCGTCGACGGGCGCTCGGTTCCGCCCTTCATCAACGAATTCACCGATGCGAGCGGCGTCACCATCGTGCTCGGAACGATCGACTTCCCGCACTCGGTGCTGCGCCTCTCGCGGCAGGGACCGGATGCGAACGGCGCCACGATCCAGCTCTACGACCCCGACGCGCTCGCCGCCCAGCAGGTGCAGGGCAAGGGCCCGATCGTGATCGACGAAGGGCTCGCGCTGCGCGAGCTGACGGTCGTGCCGCTCAACAGCCTGAACGTGGGCCCCGGCTTGACGGCGATCGCCGCCGACGAGCAGATCGAGGCGCTGAGCGACCCGTTCCCGCCCTTCCCGACCGCGGGTGACCGCAACGGCGACGGCGACGCGCTCGACAAGGTGGTGCAGGTCATCCAGACCGCGACCAACCGCTTCACCAACACGCAGCGCGCCGTGCTCGAGACGCCCACCACGCCGCCGCGCGCGATCCTGGCCGCGGGCAACGCTTTCGCGGCCTTCTGCATGAGCGAGGCTGCGCAGGGAAACCAGGACGCCAACGGCGATGGCGACGCGCTCGACGGCATCTTCACGGCGGTGGCGCCCGACGGCACCCGCTTGAGCGGCGCAACCGCGGAGACCTGCGACCGGCGGCCTTTCATCGGCGACAAGCCCCTCGCCATCTCGAACCAGTTCGCGTTCTTCCGGACCTTCGAGCCGGACGACGTGTCGTCCGATCCCGAGGCCACCTGGGAGCGCGGCAGCTTGACGGGCCAGATGCGCCGGATCGGCCACACCCAGTCGATCGT
The DNA here is from genome assembly GCA_963785985.1 of uncultured delta proteobacterium. Lineage (GTDB taxonomy): Bacteria > Myxococcota_A > UBA9160 > UBA9160 > SMWR01 > DATBRV01. Next base: position 502,405 of record CAWAXD010000014.1, read on the forward strand.
GGACATGGATTTCCGCTTCGCTCCCGGTGCGGACGAGATCCCCGGCATCGACTACGCGGGCGCCACGCAAGACCAGCCCGGTCATTTCAACGGACTCGCGACGCACAGCAGCCCGGAGGGCAGCGACGGAACGCTCAAGGGGATGTGGCTGGCTCCCGGGCCCGGCGTCGACCCGCTCTTCCTGGCGCTCGTGAAGAGCGGCGCCTTCCACTTCGATACTCCCGAAATCCAGGTCGGCTCGACGGCGAGCGTCGTCGGCGGTCTCGACCACATCGTCGCGCGCCCGCCCTTCCCCGCTCTCGAGGGCCTCGGCTTCCGGCTCACGCTCACGGTGACTGCGGTCCACCTCGACGATCACGACGAACACGGCGAACACAACGAGCGCGGCGAACACGACGAACACGGCCATTACGGCGCGCTCGAGTCGTTCGATTTCTCGGGCGCCTTCGAGATGTTCTCCATGCGCCCGCCGCCGCCGGGCAAGAACGGCGACGGCGACGCGCTCGACACCGTGCTGCGCGCCTTCGACGCGAGCACCGGCCAGTTCGTGCCGCAGGCGGAGGTGGCGGCCACGCACGGCGCCGTGGCCGGCGGACGCATCGCCTTCCTCACGCCCGAGACCGAAGAGGGCGGCTTCGACGGCAACGGCGACGGGGACTTCGACGATCACATCGCGCAGGTCTTCGACGGCCCGCTGCACACCCGACGTAACCTCGGTCTCGCGGCCGGCGACATCGCGATCTCCAACACCGACGTGTGCGTGTGCGTCTCCGAGGCGGATCAGGGCGCGGGGGGCAGCGATCTCAACGGGGATGGCGACAAGACCGATGGCGTCCTGTTCCATACGCCGGTCGGGAGCTCGAGCCCGCCGATCAACGCGGGGATCGCGTGCAAGCAGGTGAAGGCCGTCGACGGCGCCTGCGTCTTCACGGTGCCCGAAGCGGACCAGGGGCCCGGCGGAACCGTGCTGAACGGCGACGGCGACGTGAAGGACGACGTCCTGCACATCCTGCACACGGCGACCGGGCAGATCGAGAACACGGGCCAGGCCGCGAAGGACTTCGTCGTCGGGCCTCCCTACACCGTAAACGGTCATGTCGCCTTCCACCTGGTGGGCCTGCGCACCTGCGAGGACACGCAGACGGACGGCGTCTTCCAGGGCAACGGGGACGACGACAGCGCCGACTGCGTGGCGCAGCTCTACAAGATCCCCGGCCCCGCCGACGACGGCAGCGTGCCGGCGCTGATCAACACGCGGATCGCGGCGCAGATCTGCGACCTGCCGGGCTGCGATCCGTTCTTCGAGCCGTACCGCATCAACGGCCCGGTGCTCTCGGTGCTCGGGCCCGAGCGCGACGGCTTCGGCACGGCCCGCAAGAGCGACATCTGCCTCGCGACCTCACCGGACGGTGTCTGCGACTACACCGGCAACGACGATGGCGTCGAGGACGTGATCCACATCTACAATGCGCTCACCCGGCAGCGGCAGGTCTTCGCGGTATCGCGCGACTCGCACGCGGACATCTCGCCGTTCCTGCACGACACGCTCGGCGACCTGCACATGCTCTACTGCGCTCCGGAGGCGTTCTTCGGTCGGGACATCGATGGAGACGGCGTGATCGGCACCGGCGACGTCTGCGTGTTGATGGACGACGCCGACAACGATTTCACCCTGGACGCGGACGGCGCCGGCAAGGTGAGCGACAGCTGCCTCGAGGAGCCGAACTTCATGCAGGTCGACTCCGACGGCGACGGGCTCGGGGATCAAGCCTGCGACCCCAACCCCGAGACGCCCCCGGTTCTCGAATGCGACGTCGACTTCGACGGCGACATCGACAAGGCCGACATCGATCGGATCCTCGCCGATCGCCGCGCCCGGGCCGCCGGGCCGACGGATCCGCGCGATCCGGACCGGGACGGCCGGATCAGCGTCGCCGACGCGGACATCTGCGACGCGCGCATTCCTCCGCCGATCGGCGCCTGCGGATTGCTCGGCGTGGAGGCGCTGCTGCCGCTGGCCCTGCTCTCCGCAAAGCGCGCCCGCCGGCGCCGCCGCGGGCGGAACGTTTCGAACACATGACTTCCCGCAGTGCGGGATGACTCGAAAGGGAAAGGGAGAAGCCACGTGAAGACGCTGAAGCTGTGGGTACTTGCTGCCGTTGGAGCCTTCTTCGTGCTGACCTCGTCGCAGGCGGCTCGAGCGCTGTCGCTCTCGCTCTCGGCAGCGCCGCCGGCGATCACCTCGATCGGCCAGACCGTCCTCGTCGACCTCAACGTCGCGGGCGTGAAGGGTTCGGACGGCGGCGGCACGCTGCGCGGCTACGACATCGTGATCGATTTCGATCCGAGCGTGCTCTCGCTCACGACGGGCGACATTACGCTCAACCTCGCGCCTTTCGGCGGCAGCCCCAGCGTGGTGCTCGACAGCAGCGTGTTGGGCGGGAACAGCGCCAGCCTCGGCATCTTCGTGAGCCTCCTGGATCTGAGCGATGCCGCCCTCCGGCTGCTGCAGACGGACAGCTTCCAGCTCGGTCAGCTGAGCTTCACGAGCCTCAGCGTTCCCGCATCGACGACGATCTCGTTCGCCGGCGACAACGTTCTCACGGGCCTGAACGGTTTCTCGGGCCCGTCCGGCGCGCGCACCTTCACGTCGTCGAACCTGACGCTGGTCCCGGAGCCCGGCGCCGCGAGCCTGTTTGCGCTCGGCCTCACGGGTCTCGCGGCCGCGCGCCGGCGCCGCGCGGGCTGATCCAGAGTCCCTCCGCACGCTCCCGAGCCGGTAGCATGTCGGCTCGCGGAGGGGCCTGATTGGCGCACCGATCCGATCCGCCGGCGTCCATTTCGCTGACGTCGTATCAGCGGCGCCTGCTCGTCTTCCTCTCCGTCGCGACCTGCTTCGAGGGTTACGACGTGATCGCGCTGTCGCAGATCCTCCCGAACCTGCGCGCGGATCTCGGGCTCTCGAAGGCGACCGGCGGCCTGCTGATCGCGGGCGCGAACGCGGGCGCCATCGCAGCCTGGTGGCTCGTGCGCCGCGCCGACTGGTGGGGGCGCCGGCGCACGCTCGCTGTGACGATCGCCGGCTACACGCTCTTCACCTTCGCCACCGCCTTTGCCGTCGACGCGCTCAGCTTCGGGCTGCTGCAATTCCTGGCGCGCGCCTTCCTGCTCGCCGAGTGGGAGATCAGCCTGATCTACGCCGCCGAAGAATTCCCGGCCGACCGCCGCGGGCTCATGATCGGCGTGATCCAGGCCTTCTCGGCGCTCGGCTCGGTGCTGTGCGCGGTGGCGGCGCCGCTCCTGCTCGCGACTCCCTTTGGCTGGCGCGCGGTGTATGGCGTGGCGATCGTTCCGCTCGCGCTGCTGGCCTGGGCCCGGCGCGATCTGCGCGAGACGCGGCGCTTCGAGCAGCAGGTGCTCGCAGGCGGCGCCGCGCGCGCGCCGGCCGGCTTCTTCGACGTGCTGCGCGGGCCCTGGCGCCGGCGCGTGTGGCTGCTCGGCGCGATCTGGTTTCTCAGCTACTGCTGCACGCAGAACGCGATGGTCTTCTGGAAGGAGTTCGCGATCGGCGAGCGCGGCTGGAGCGATGCGCAGGTGGGCGCGGCGGTGGGCCTCGCCGCGGTCGTCTCGATGCCGTTCGTGTTCCTGGCGGGACGGCTGCTCGACGTCGTGGGGCGCAAGCGCGGCGCGCTCGTGATCTACGGGATCACGGCGGCGGCCGTCGTCGGCGCCTACTCGTTCGAGGGCCGAATCTTGCTGACGGCGGCGCTCGCGCTCGGCGTCTTCGGCGCGGCCTCGATTCCGCCGCTGCTCGGCGCCCTCAACACCGAGTTGTTTCCAACCGCTTTGCGCGCCGACGCGTACGCCTGGGCCAATAACGGCACAGGACGCATCGCCTACGTCGTGTCTCCGGTGTTGGTGGGTCTCGCCGCCGAGAGCATCGGCTGGGGGGCTGCCGTTCGCGGCACAGCCGTGTTTCCGATTCTCGCGCTATTACTCATCGCGTTCGGTCTGCCCGAGACGGCGGGCCGCGAGCTGGAAGAAACTTCGGCGCTGGACGTGCGGTGTTGATATTCTTGCGCCATTCAGCGGGTTCCGCACCCGCGAAAAAGGGGGAGAGAACGTGACTCATCGATTGCTCGCTGCCTTGGGGACGCTGCTCATCGCGATGCTTGGCTTTACGCATTTCGCCGTGGCCGACGACACGACGGCGGGTGCAGGCGACACTGCGAAGACGGAGGAGGAAGTGCCGCTGTTCAGCCTGAGCCGCTTGTCGGGGACCGTGCAGGCCGACTTCACGAACGCGTACTTCTTCCGCGGCATCCGGCAGGAGCGCCAGGGCTTCATCTTCGAGCCCTGGGGCGAGCTCTACTACAACCTCTATAAGTCCGACGATGGTCCGATCCGCAACATCACGATCGGCGGCGGCGTGTGGAACAGCTTCCACACCGAAGAGACGGGCCACCAGCAGTCACCGAAGAGCCTGTACGAGACGGACTTCTACCCGATCGTCTCGGTCGGACTCCCGGGGAACCTGACGCTCACGACGATCTACTACTACTACACGAGCCCGAACGACGCCTACCAGGCGGTGCACGAGCTGAACCTCAAGCTCGGCTGGGACGACAGCGCGGCGCTCGGCAAGTTCGCGTTGGCGCCCTGGATCAACCTGGCGGTCGAGACGCACAAGACGTCCTTCGGCCCCAACAAGGGTGTGGGCTTGCAGATGGGAGTCGCGCCCACGCTCTACACGATCCCGCTCGAGGACTACCCGATCACGCTCAAGCTGCCGCTCGAGCTCGGTCTCGCGCTGCATGACTACTACGAGCACGCCAACGGGCACGAGAGCGCCTTCGGCTACTTCGCCGCCGCAGGGACCGCGAGCGTTCCGCTGGCTTTCGTTCCCAAGGGCCTCGGGAATTGGAGCTTCACGGGCAGCCTCAAGGGCTACTTTCTTTCGAACACGCTCAAGAATGCGAACGGAAGACAGTCGACGTCGGGGGTGTACACGGGGAGCCTGACCCTCGCGTTCTGATCCGGCGCGAGCGCGGATGAGGATACGGGACGCGGCTAGCTGTCTGGCGGAAGCAGACGCGCCGCGTCCCGTTCCCAGCTCACCCACAGCGACGCTCCCGGGCGCACGCCCGGCTGTTGCCGGGAAGCCTCGAGGTAGTCGATCAGCTCGAAGCCCGTGTCGTCGCGCAGGGCGCAGCGCAGCAGCGCGCCCTGGAAGACCAGGTCGGTGCACGTGACCGGCAGGCCCAGCCGCTCCGGACCCGGCTCGTTCGGCCCCACCTCGAGACGCTCGGGCCGGATCATCAGCACGGCGGCTTCGCCCGCCGCGAAGCTGCGGCCGCCCGTCGCCGCGTCGCCGAGGCGCCCGCCGGGTAGACGCAGCGTCGCGCGCCCGCCCACGGCCCGCTCCACCACCACCGGGATCAGGTTCGCGCTGCCGATGAAGCGCGCCACGAACGCCGACGACGGCTCGTCGTAGATCTCCTCGGGCGTCCCCACCTGCTCGAGCCGGCCCTTGCTCATCACGGCGATGCGATCCGACATCGTGAGCGCCTCTTCCTGGTCGTGCGTCACGAACACGAAGGTGATGCCGACGTCGCGCTGGATGCGCTTGAGCTCGATCTGCATCTGGCGCCGCAGCTCCGCGTCGAGCGCGGAGAGCGGCTCGTCGAGCAGCAGCGCGCTCGGATCGTTCACCAGCGCGCGCGCCAACGCAACGCGCTGGCGCTGGCCTCCGGAGAGCTGGCTCGGCTTGCGGTCCGCGAAATCGCCGAGGCGCACGACGTCGAGCATCTGGCGCACGCGCTTTTCCAGCTGGCCGCGCTCGAGCTGCCGGATGCGCGGTCCGAAGGCCACGTTGTCGAAGACTGAGAGGTGGGGGAACAAGGCATAGTTCTGGAACACGGTGTTGACCGAGCGCCGGTAGGGCGGAACGCCGACGACATCGACACCATCGAGTTTGAGCGAGCCGCTGCTCACCTCCTCGAAGCCCGCGATCATGCGCAGCATCGTCGTCTTGCCGCAGCCGGAGGGACCGAGCATCGAGAAGAACTCGCCGCGCATGATCTCCAAGCTGACGTCCTGGACGGCGACGAAATCGCCGTAGCGCTTGCTGACGTGCTCGACGGAGATGACGGGCTTGGCGTCGGGTGCGATCACGCCGTGCCCCGGCCGCCGGCGTCGTCCGCGGGCGGCGCCTCGTCGGGCGCATCGGGGTCGAAGCCCTTGTCGCGGCTCGCGTAGACCCAGCGCGGCGTCTTCGCGAGCTCTTCGGCGATGCGCGCGAGCTGCTCGTCGAGCCAGTGCGGATTCGCAGCGACGGCGGCAGCGACCTCGCCGTTCAGGACGGCGTCGGTCGCCGGGCCCGGCCCGTAGTGGCGCCGGTAGGCGTCGTAGCGGAAGATCGGCTTCAGACGCTTCAGATCGCGCGCACCCGTCGGCAGCGGCAGCAGCGCCACGTCGTTCCTTCCCTTCACGCGCCGCTCTTCCAGCCGGCCGAGCACGACGTCGAGGGAGCTCGCGAGGTGGGTCGGCTCGCAGAAGACCTGGAAGTCATCGTACAGGAGCCGGATCGCGGCGCGCGCTTCCTCGATCGGGAGCCGCGCCTCACGCTCGCGGCCCACGCGGCGCAAGAGCAACATGAACGGCACCGGGCGATCGCCCGTGCGCGCGATCACTTCGGGCGGGCGGAAGTCCGGCTGGCGGTACGGAAAGTGCCGGGGATCGATCACGTCGAAGCCCCCGCGGCCGTAGAAGAGGATGCGTTGCAGCGAGAGCTTGTCTTCCGGGCTGAAGAACTCGGTCTCGGCCGCGAGGTCGACCCGCATGCCGAAGTAGCGCCCCGGCGCGTCGGGGGCGGGCAGCACGATCCGCCCCCGCTGGTGCAGAGTATGGAGGTAGCTGACGGCCAGGTCGAGCGGCGCGATCCGCAGCCAATACGTGAGAACCGTTCCGCGCGCCTCGGGCAGCACGAAGATGTGCGACAGGTAGACGAGGCAGAGGTTGGGGTCGTAGGCCGGGTTCACGAGCACGCGGCCGTCGCGGACGCCGCGGATCGTGCCGGTCGCCCGGTCGCGCGCGACCAGCAGGAAGTAGCGGGCGTAGGTGCCGGAGGGAAGCGCGACCGTGGCATCGTCGAGCATCATCTTGCGCACGACCGCTTCGGACTCCATTTCGCCCGCGGCGCCGAAGCCTTCCCACAACACCTGGTAGGCGCGCTTGAAATCGGGGTGGTCCGGATGCTCGATCGACTCGACCTCGTATTTGCGGGTCTCCCGCTCGATCATCTCCACCACGTCCTGGGCGTAGAGATCCTTGAGGCAGAGTCGGACGCGGACGCCGAGAGCCATGCGATCATCCCCTCGGGGGCAGACAGCGCGGAGTTGCCGACGAGGGTAGGCGTTCCGGGGGGCGCGTGACCAGAGGACTCGACGACAACCGCTCCGTCTGGGTCGCGGAGGGCCCGGCGCCGCGCCCAGCCGCGAAGCTCGCGGGCCGGATCGTCAGCGACGTCGCGATCGTGGGCGGCGGCTTCACCGGCGTCTCGACGGCCTGGCACCTGCGGGAGCGCTCGCCGGAGCTCGGCATCGCGCTGCTCGAGGCCGCGACGCTCGGCAATGGCGCGAGCGGCCGCAACGGCGGGCAGGTCCTCAATTGGATCAACGGCGTCACGCCGCGCAGCCCGGAAGCCTTGCGCCGGATCCACGCCACCACCCGGGCCGGGATCGACATCGCCGAGCAGCTGGCGACACGTTACGCGCCAGCGGGAAGCTTCCGCCGCCAGGGCTGCCTCGAGGTCTTCACGGACCCGCGGCGTGCCGAAGCCGGTCACCAACACGCCGAAGCGTTGCGCGCGGCGAGCATTCCCGCGCAGTTCCTGCCCGCGAGCGCGCTCGGCATCGCGGGCGCGCACGGCGCGCTGCTCGATCCGCTCGCAGGGCGGCTGAACGGCTTCGCGCTGCTGCAGTCGCTGCGCGCGCCGCTCGCCGCGAGCGGCGTTTCCGTGTACGAGCACACGCCCGTCGTGAAGGTCCGCGACGGCGCCGAGATCGTGCTCGAGACGCCGGACGGAGAAGTCCGCACGCGCGCGCTCGTGCTCGCCACCAACGCCTACACTCCGGCGCTCGGCTTCTTCCGCCGTGGCATCCTGCCGCTGCACTCGCACGTGCTAGCAACGCCGCCGCTGCCGCAGGCGACCTGGGCCCGCATGGGATGGGGCGCCTGGGACGGCTTCAGCGACGACCTCGACCGCATCGCCTTCGCCTGCCGCACGCCCGGCGACAGGCTCTTGTTCGGCGGCGGCGGGAACCCGGCCTACGTCTACCGCTTCGGCGGGACTCCGGTGAGCGGCGCCCGCGAAGACGACCGCGCGACGCGCTTCCTGCAGGCGTCGATGCTGCGCTACTTCCCGGCGCTTTCCGGCACCGCGGTCGCGGAGCGTTGGGCGGGCACGCTCGCCATCACACTCGATCGTGTCTGCTCGATGGGCGTCGGCGGCGCGCACGACAACATCTACCATGCGCTGGGCTACAGCGGCCACGGCGTCGCACTCGCGCTGCTCGCCGGCCGCGTGATCGCCGACCTCTTCGAGGGCAACCACGAAGCCTGGCGCGACCTGCCCTTCTACCAGAAGCGGCTGCTGCCGTTCCCGCCCGAGCCGCTGCGCTGGCTCGGCTACCAGGCCTACACGCGCCTGACGGGTCGCTCACCGCGCAAACGCGCGTGAGCTAGGCGCCCGCCTGCATCCGGTCGAGCGCGCGCGTGAGCGCGGCGAACATGCGATCGAGCTCGTCGTGGCTGACGACGAGCGGCGGAGACATCGCCACGAGATCGCGGATGCCGCGCACGATGACCCCCTCTTCGCGAGCCAGGTTGTGCGCGGCGAGGCCGAGCGTGTTCGGGGCGGCGTCCTTGTGCGGTCCGCGCGGAGGGCGTTTCAGCTCGAGCGCGCCGATCAGGCCGAAGCCGCGCACCTCGGCAACCATGGGGTGGGCGGCGAGCTTGCGCAGCGCCGCCTGGAAGCGCGGGCCCACGTCGTCGCGCACGCGCTCGACGAGGCGTTCGTTCTCGATCACGGCGAGGTTCGCGAGCGCCGCCGCGCACGCCGTGGGATGTCCGGTGTAGGTGAAGCCGTGCGCCAGATAGCCGCCGGCCTCGAACGCCGCGGCGATCTCGTCGCTCACGACGGTGGCGCCGAGCGGGAGGTAGCCGCTCGTGATGCCCTTCGCGAGCGTCATCAGATCCGGGTCGAGGTTCCACAGACCCGACGCGAACCACGCGCCGAGGCGGCCGAAGCCGGTGATCACCTCGTCGGCGACGAACAGGATCTCGTGGCGGCGGCACAGCTCGCGCAGGTCCCGCAGATGGCCGTCGGGCGGCACGATCACGCCGCCGGCCCCCTGCACCGGCTCGGCGAAGAAGCCCGCGATCGTCGCGGCGCCCTCGCGGGCGATCGTGCGCTCGGTTTCCTCCAGACACCAGGCGGCGTACTCTTTCGAGCTCTTCCCGCTGCCGTACGCATGCGGACCCGGCACCTGCACGAACCCCGGCAGCGGCAGGTCGAAGGGATCGGTGCAGCTCGGCAGGCCCGTGAGGCTCGTCGTCGCGAGCGTGACGCCGTGGTAGGCGAACGTGCGCGAGAGGATCTTCGTCTTCTCGCGCCGGCCGCGCAGCTTCCAGTAGCCGCGAATGACTTTGAGCGCCGTCTCGTTGGCCTCGGAGCCCGAGTTGCTGAAGAGCGTGTGGTTCAGGCGCGCCGGCGTGAGGCCGGCGATGCGCGCGGCGAGCCGGATCGTCGGCTCGGTCGTGGTGTTGAAGAACGAGGGATAGAACGCGACGGCTCGCATCTGGTCGGCCACCGCCTGCGCGATCTCTTCGCGGCCATAGCCGACGTTCACGCACCACAGGCCCGCGAGGCCATCGAGCAGCTCGCGGCCGTCCTCGAAGGTGAGCGTGCAGCCCTTCGCCGAGCGCACGATGTGCGTGCCCTCGCGGTGCATCGCGCGGTGGTCCGTGAAGGGATGCAGGTGGTAGGCCTGATCGAGGCGACGCAGGGCGGGAAGATCGAAGGGGGTCATGCCGTCGACTCAAGCACGGCCGCCGTCGCTGCGCCAGATCCGGCCGATGGGCGATGCACGTCGCCCGCGCTGGCGCAGCGTCGGGCGCTGCCCGCAAGCCCCAGGGGTGTCGAAGGGGTTGCGCACCCCCCGCCACGGCGGTAGCACGCCCGGGTGGAAGTCGAGCTGCGCGTCGAAGACCTCGCCCCGGGCGACCGCGATGCGGCGGCGCGCGACCAGGCGGACATTCGCGTGCGCCGCGTGGTGAGCGTCGCGGATCCCGACTTCGCGGCGGCCTACGAGAGACTCTTCTCCGAGTTCGGTCCGCGCGGAGAGATGGAGACGCGCGCGGTGATCGCGGAGAGGCTCGCGTGGGACCCGGCGCGGCCCGTCGGGCACGCGGCGCTCGCCTATGAGCTGCTCGTGCTGCGCCGCGGCGGCGCCGTCGCAGCGCTGCGGGATCACACGGCCGTGGTGCGTCTGGACGCGAAGGGCCGGCCCGTCGACGGGCCGCTCGTCGTGCACCTCTCGCACGCCTTCGTCGACCCGGCGCAGCGGGGAACGGGGCTTGCCGCGTGGCTCCGCGCGCTGCCGCTCCAGACGGCACGCCGCTGCGCCGCCGCAGTCGGCAGCGCCCCGGACACGCCGATCGTCCTCGTCGCCGAGATGGAGGCCCCGGATCCGGCCGAGCCGAATCGCATGCCGCGCCTGCGCTCGTACGAGCGCGCCGGCTTCCAGAAGATCGATCCGGCCGCCGCGCCCTACGCGCAGCCCGATTTTCGTGCGCCCGAGATCCTGGCGGGCGCCACGCCCCGGCCGGTGCCCCTCGAGTTGGTGCTCCGACGTGTCGGGCGCGAGCACGCGAGCTCCATGCCCGCGGCCGAGGTCGCCGCCGTCGTCGAGGCGATCTACGCCGTCTATGGTGTGCACGTTCCGGCACCCGCGCTCGACCCGCTGCGCGCCGCTGCCAGGGACTGGACGGCTCGCCATCCGAGCTTCCGCTTGCTACCACCGACGGCGTGATCACGGCCTACCATCACCCGGGGTTTGCTGCGCCGATCGGCAACCACGTGATGCCGATGCGGAAGTTCCAGATGGTGGCCGACGGGCTGGCGGGCCGGGCCTTCGCGCGGGTCGAGGCGCCTGCGCCGGTGACGCCGAGCGAGCTGGGCCTCGTCCACACGCCTGCGTACCTCGACGCCGTGCGCACGGGCGAGCCGCGGGCGCTCGCGGAATCGCAGAAGTTTCCCTGGTCGCCGGTGCTGTGGCCGTCGGTGTTGCTGACCAACGGCGGAGCGCTCGCGGCGGCCGGGCGCGCGCTCGACGAGGGCATCGCCGCCGCGATCGCGAGCGGCTTTCATCACTCGCACGCCGACCACGGCGAGGGCTTCTGCACCTTCAACGGGCTGGTCGTCGCGGCCGAGGTGCTGCGCAAGGCCGGGCGGCTCGCGAGCGTCGCCGTGCTCGATCTCGATCTGCATTATGGCAACGGCACCGCCTCGCTGTGCGCGTCGCGCCCGTGGCTCTTCAACTGCTCCATCTACGGCAACGATTACTGGCAGAACAAGGCCTACCGGGACGTGGAGAACGTGCGGCACCAGGACGGCGCCAATCACGTCTCGATCGCGCTCCCGAACGGCAGCGGCCGCAAGACGCTGCTCGAGGCGCTCGAGCGCGGCATGGCGAATATCCTTGCGTATGGGCGGCCGGATCTGGTCCTCTATCAGGCCGGCGCCGATCCCTACCGCGAAGATCCGTATTCGCCGCTCGCTCTCGATCATGCCGATCTCCGCGAGCGGGATCGCACGGTCTTCGCGTGGGCGAAGCGCGAGTCGTTGCCGCTCGCGTGGGTGCTGGCGGGCGGATACACGCCGGAGCTGACGAAAGTGGTAGAGGTACACCTTGGCACCTTCGATGCAGCCGCCGCGATCTACCGCTAGCCGGGTGCCGCGGTGAAGGTCGTCGGTCGCCTGCTCGCGACGTGGACGGGGTTCGTCCTGCTGTTCTTCTACCTGCCGATCGCGATCATGGTCCTGTTCTCGTTCAACCAATCGCGGCTGAACATCGTCTGGACCGGCTTCACCCTCGATTGGTACGCGGCGCTGTTGCGCGACGCGGTGCTCGTGCGCTCGCTCCAGAACAGCCTGATCGTCGGGTCGGTGACGACCGTGCTCTCGGTCCTGCTCGGAACGGTCGGCGGCTGGCTGCTCTATCGCTATCGCTACCGGGCGAGCGGGCTGATCGAGACCTTCGTGTTCCTGCCGATGATCGTGCCCGAAGTAATACTTGGCGTGAGCCTGCTGATCCTGTTCGTCACGATCGGGCTCCAGCTCGGCTATACGACGATCATCATCTCGCACGTGACCTTCTGCTTCCCGTTCGTGATGGCCGCCGTGCAGGCGCGCCTCGCCGGGCTCGACCCCGCGCTCGAAGAGGCGGCGCTCGATCTCGGCGCGACGCCGCTGCAGGCCTTCACGAAGGTGCTCGTCCCCTACCTGATGCCCGCGATCGTCTCCGGCGCGCTGATGTCCTTCACGCTCTCGCTCGACGAGCTGATCGTCACCTACTTCACCGCGAGCGCGGGCACGCGCACGCTGCCGCTCGAGATCTTCGGGCGGGTGAAGAAGGGCCTCGACCCGTCGCTGAACGCGATCTCGACCGTCTTCGTCGTCTTCACCGTGTTTGCGGTGTTCGTCACCGAGGCGCTGCGGCGCCGGAATCCCTGAAACCCCCGAATCGAGAAGGAGAGCCCATGACCCGTTTCGCAAGTCGCTCGCTCGTCGCGTTCGGTGCGGCGCTCGCACTGCTCGCGTGCTCGGACTCCACGCCGAAGCCGGCACCCACCCCCGCCGCTCCGGCTCCGGCCGCGGCTCCGACCCCGGCCCCGGCGGAGCCGGCTGCCGCTGCGCCGCAGCCGGCCGCCGCACCCGGGGAGCTCAACCTGTTCGCGTGGTCCGAGTACGTGCCGCAGAGCGTGCTCGACGGCTTCACCAAGGAGACCGGCATCCAGGTCAATTACGAGACCTACGGCTCGAACGAGGAGATGCTCGCGAAGCTGATGTCGGGCGCGGCGAGCTACGACCTGATCCAGCCGTCCGAGTACGTGGTCGAGGCGCTGGTGAAGGAGAAGATGCTGCTGCCGCTCGACAAGTCGAAGCTCCCGAACCTGAAGAACATCGGGCCGGAATACTGGAAGCAGCCCCACGACCCGGACCTCACCTACAGCGTGCCCTACATGCAGGGCACCGTCGGGATCGTCACCAACACCACGAAGGTGAAGACGCCGGTCACCGGCTACAACGACGTCTTCCAGCCGAAGCACAAGGGCCGCATCGTGATCCTCAACGATGCGCTCGAGATCGTCACCTGGGGCCTCGCGACCCTCGGCATCGGGCCCGACGGCGTGACGACGGAGAACCTCGCGAAGGTGCGCCCGGTGCTCGCGAAGTGGCTGCCGCTCGTGAAGGTCTACGATTCGGACAGCCCGAAGACGGCGCTGCTGAATGGCGACGTCGATCTCGGCATCGTCTGGTCGGGCGAAGCGGCGATCCTGATCAACGAGAACCCGGGCAAGTTCGCCTACGCGCTGCCGAAGGAAGGCGCGCACATGTTCATCGACAATCTCGTGATCCCGAAAGGCGCAAAGAACGTCGAAGCAGCGCACGCGTTCATCGACTACATCCTGCGGCCCGAGGTCAGCAAGCTGATTTCCGACGAGTTCCCCTACACGAATCCGAATCTCGAGGCGCGCAAGCTGCTCACGGACGCTCAGCGCGCGAACCCTGCGAGCTATCCGCCCGGGAATCCCGAAGCTCGCGACGTTCCGGGACATCGGACCGATGGCCGCCGAGGTCGACAAGCTGTTCACGGACTTGAAGGCGAAGAGCGGATCTTGACGCGGCGGATGACGGCGGCGGGGCGCGGATAGCGAAGCGACATGCCCATCCAGGAAGCAACGACGAGCTTCACGGCGGCGGTGGTCGACCGGCAGCGGCAGCCCGGCCGCGCCGGTTGGCTGCTGCTCTCCCCGGTGATCCTGTGGGCCTTCGCCTTCACGATCGCGCCCGCCATCATCATGCTGGTCTACAGCTTCGCGCGCCGCGGCACGCTCGGGGGCGTCGATTCTCGGGTTCACGCTCGAGAATTACGCCTCCGTGCTCGACCCCGTCTATCTCCGGATCGTGATCCGCTCGATCATCTACGCCGCGATCACCACCGGCGTCTGTCTGGGCGCCGGCTACCCGGTGGCCTACCTGATCGGCCGCGCCGATCCCAAATGGCGCAACCTGCTGCTGATGGCGGTGATGGTGCCCTTCTGGACCAGCTTCCTGATCCGGACCTATGCCTGGGTGACGATCCTCAAGAGCGAGGGTCTGCTCAACTCGCTGCTGATCCAGATGCAGATGATCGCCGAGCCGCTCGAGATGCTCTACACGCCGGGCGCGGTGTTGCTGGGCCTCGTCTACACGTTCCTGCCGTTCATGATCCTGCCGATCTACTCGAGCGTCGAGAAGCTCGACGGCGCGCTGATCGAGGCGGCGCTCGATCTCGGTGCGGGCCCGGTGCGCGCCTTCTCGCGCGTGATCGTGCCGCTCACCACGCCCGGGATCGCAGCCGGCATCCTGCTCGTCTTCGTGCCCTCGCTCGGCATCTATGCCGTGAACGACATCCTCGGCGGCGGCCGCGTCGACATGATCGGCAACATCATCGAGAACCAGTTCAAGGGCAACGCGCGCAACTGGCCCTTCGGCGCCGCGCTCGGCACCACGCTGCTGATCAGCTTCGCGCTGGTCTACTGGTTCGCGAACCAGCGCCAGCGCGCGGCGGAGGGGCGCTAGCTAGCGAGCGGAGGGAGACGGCGGGGGTGGGCTACGGCGAATGGCTCGCCGTTCCTCTGCTCGCGTTCGCGCGCCAGAAGTCATTTCTGTGGCGTCGAGAGACCGACCACCCTGCGGGCCGCGCGCTTTGTTTCGCCTCCGCCCAGCCCCCGCCGCCTCTCCCTTCGAGGGTCTGCAGTGTCGGGTCCGGGCTAAGCCGCGCCTTTTTGGATGGCTGCCATGTAGGCGCGGAGCACCGCATTCATTCGCGACTGGTACCGCGGGCCCTGCTTCTTGAACCACCTCAAGACATCCTCGTCGACGCGAAGCGAGATGGGCTGTTTGGGAGACGGATGGACGAGAGAGGCTTGCTCGAAGAAATCAGCCGGGAGATCCGCAAGTTCAGGCGGTGAGGTTCGCGCAATGGTGCGCTCGCTCGCCTTGCGGAGGCTGGCGAGCTTCGCCCGGCCTCGACGAGGATTTTCATTCTTGCGCGAGGGCTTCGAAGTACAGGTTTTGCGCACTCTTCTTGTGGTCCCACTTGAAGCGCACGCCCAGAGAATACAGGTGTATATACGCCCCCGCAATTGGATGGCGGGGGCGTATGCGCGGCTTTCCATCATGGCCCGGAGCCCGAGCGCTCCACTCATCGAGGCCGGAGATACGACTGCAGTCGGACCTTCCGCGCCATCACCGTCGAACGCAAGAATCAGCTTGTGGGAGGAGTCCAGATGCCGCTTGTTATACGGCGTTGTCGGGCTCGGTAGACCGACCCCGCGGAGCTCGGTGCTTGGTGGACTGAGTGGGATGCAGGCTGGCGCGCGGCGCCCTCATTTCGCCGGTACGTGAATCCCCTGCTTGATGCGATTTCACTTGCATCTGACGCACACGCTGGCGGAGTTCATCGTGCGCTGCCGTCTTGCGCCTGGCGTTCATCTCATCGAAGTCGTTTGTTCCTCGATCAAGACTATTTGAAATAGTCTGGTATCTCGTCGTTCAGCACCAGCACTGTCTTTGCCTTTCTCTCCGCCAGCACGAACCTCACGGCCGCCCCCGCGAGCTCCTCCACGCCGATCGTCGGGCACAACCGGTCCACCAGCTTATATAAGCCGTCCAGCGGCACCGCGATCTTCACCGACGTGGGCACTCCGGGCAGAGTCCTTCTCGTTCCGACGACGAACCCCGCGCGGAGGCAGATCGCGTTGCCGGCGTTCTCGACGTCGCGCTCCACGAACTCCTCGATCTTGCGCTTGCCCTCGTAGTAGCCCGGGATCAGATAGGGAAAGGGATACCACCAGTCGTCCATGTTCGACCTGTCACGCGTGATCACGGCGAACTTGCTGGCACCTATCTCCCTGCTGATGGTGTACGCGTTGATGTTCGCGTCGCCGCAGGTCCGCACCATGTTCGTCTGCGACCACGGCGTTATCGCGCCCACGCACGAGATACAACCCAAGATCGTGTATTTCGGCGTCACTGCGCGTAGCGCGTCGCGAACGGTCTGCGGCGCGAGAAGGTCCCCGCTTACGAAGCTGAGCCTCGTGGTTTGGTACACAGGCTCAGCTGAGAGCCACTCGGGTGCGACTCCAGTTCGACTCACTGCGAAAATCTGGAGGTCCTTGTTCTGTAACAAGGCCTCCGCCAACACTGCCGTGCCCACAAACCCCGTGCCTCCGAAAACGACCAACGCGGGGGGAAGTGTTTGAGGGGAAGGGGGCATCTTGACTCCCTATCAGCGATCGTTCTTGTGAAAGAGTGCTCGCGGCCGTTGGAAACCGCGAGTAGAGCGGCATTGAGCATTTCCTATGGGCACTAGTCTAAAGCGTTGCCGGGCTCAATAGTCAGTTGTCCGAGCTCCCCGAAGTTCGGCCCACAGCGCCTCGAAGTCGCACTTTGTGCCTGCTAGCTCGATCTCGTCGCGTGGTGTGTAAGAGATGTGGACCATCGCTGACCGTCGCGCACGCCGTATAACGGATCGGGCGCTCAGCTGCGGGCGCCCGTGTTGCAGCCAAGTGTCGACCGGCGGCCGCCCCGGGTCAACTACCAACCGGGCGGACGCCGGGCTGGAACGCGCGCGCGGCAACCAAACTGGCGCCCGTCAGCTGCAGCGCCGTGTTAGCCGGCGGCGAGGATGCTACGTGGCTCGCCTCGTGTGGGTCTCGGGTGCACATGTGCAGACAACACGAGGGCCAAACTCGGTTGGGTTGAGGTGGATTCCCGTTTCAATCTGGCCCGCCGCTAGGAGTGCAAGGCTACTTCGCGCAACACCCCAGGTTTCGGGCGAGAGCACTAGGGTGAGCGCACCGGGAGCGTTGCGGAACAAGGCGCCGGAATCCCCTGACGCGGATACTGCGTGAAGCTGACAGTTGGCAACGCACGTAGCGAACGCGAGCTTGTGAACCGCAAGCCGAGCCTTCGTGGAACGCGTGAGCGGCTCCAGAGCATCCGCCAAGGCACGAATGTCTGACTCCGAGGCTGGCCGAACCACGAAATACGAACCTCTGATTCCTTCGGATGACCGACGGTCGAGGAACTCGAGAACCATGTCCCGCCGCCTTGTATCTCGACTCCAAGCCGTGACTTCGTGCTTCTAGACTCCGCAGTGCTTTCCGGGGAGGCCGATGCTGCCTGAAGCCAAGAGCTTGTCCGTTAGATGGGCCCCCCGCCCTCGTCGCCAAAGCCGTGGAGTATCCGAGGCCCGAAAGCCTGCATCCACAAGCCGGGTTGGCGAAGGTGCAGGGTCGGGGGACCGGAGAGCATCCTACACCAGGAGGGTGCGATGAAGAAGATGCTTTTTGTCGGGATCGACATCAGCGCAGACGAGCTCGTGGTCGCCGTGGAGCGAGATGGCGAATTGCTTCCGGTGACCTCCTTTGAGAACGACACCCCGGGGCATCGCAAACTGATCCGCTGGCTCACGAAATCGAGGCGGCCCGTGCGGGTCTGCCTGGAAGCAACCGGGGTCTACGGATTCGATCTGTCTCTGGCTCTGCACCGAACGAAGGGTGTCGAGGTGATGGTGGCGAACCCGCGGGCGATCAAGGACTTCGCAGGAGCGTTCCTGCAACGGTCGAAGACCGATGCGCTGGACGCGGTGGTGCTCCTCGAGTTCGTGAAGCGGATGCCGTTCCAGGTCTGGCAGGCCCCGCCGATCGAGATTCAGCAGCTACGGGCCATTTCGAGGCGGATCACGGCCCTCACGAAGAACATGGCCATGGAGAAGAACCGGCTGCATGCGTCCGATCACAGCGAGGAGCTGACGAAGTTCACGCGGGACGACATTGCGTCCCACGTCGAGTACCTGGCGCAGAGCATCCGTCGCCTGGGCGAGGAGGCCGTGGCGATGATCCGCCAGAGCCCCGAGCTCAGCCGGAGATTCGATCATCTCGTCTCGGTGAAGGGCATTGCGCAAGCCAGCGCGACCCAGATCCTTGCCGAGCTCGCCGTGCTCCCGGGCGACATGACCTCGCGGCAGTGGGTTGCGCACGCCGGATTAGATCCGCGGCAGCACGATTCGGGAACCTCGATCCACAAGCCGGCCCGTGTCAGCAAGGCAGGCAACAAGTACTTACGCTCCGCGCTCTACATGCCTGCGCTGGTTGCCGTCCGCCACGAGCCCAACGTGCGAGCGTTCTACGAGAAGCTGATCGCGCGTGGCAAGAAGCCGCTGCAAGCCATCGTGGCCGTGATGCGCAAACTGCTCCACGCGATCTACGGAATGCTTCGCAACGATCGAGACTTCGAGGGAGAAAAATTCTTTGCGATGGGAGCTTGACAGAGAAGAGAGTATCTAACGGATGGGCGCTCAGCTGCGGGCGCCCGTGTTGCGGCCAAGTGTCGACCGGCGGCCGCCCCGGCGTCAACTGCCAACTGGGCGGACGCCGGGCTGGCACGCACGCGTTGCAACCAAACTGGCGCCCGTCAGCTGCAGCGCCGTGTTGGGCGGCGGGCGCTCAACCGACCCCATTAACACGGAGACCGTGAAACTCTTTCTTCGAAGGGTCGTAGTACACCTGGAAAAAGCACCCTCCGCCGTCGAAGACAAAGACGAAATGCTCTTGCCAGTCAGGGGTAGTCTCCGCAAACGAGCCACAGAAGGCGTTGACGAAGATTACTCGTTGGCTGTCGCGCGAGAGTCCAAAGTATTGACGTCGGTATTTAACAAGGTCATCGAGCCGCCCACGGTCTGCCGGCCACGATTTCGCGAGGAATACAGGTAGCGCGGCCTCTAGCGCCCGAATGTCGGAATCGCTTGGCGTCCAGTACGGCGTTACATTCTTGAGATCGTGGGCGTAGGTCCCTGCCGAGAGTCGCTCGGCTTCGGCTGCCGTATAAATTTTTCCGACGGGCGAGCGCTCGTCGGCGGAACTAGCGCACACACCCAGGATGACGGTGGCCATCAGTACCGCGGTGGCGATTCGCGCCAACGCCTCTTCCTCCCGCCGCCCAACTACTATTGGCCAGCGTCTCACAATCCCCAAACGCGGCGTGGACGCGCTGCGATTGTACGCCGGACGCAGAGGAGTCGGGAAGGAGAAACCACCGGCGTCACGCGAGTTTTGCCACCACGCCTGTCCCAAATTGCTCGGAAATAGGCTGCGAGGCGTCGCAGTCTAAGAAGCGAAGGCTGCGGCGCCCTTCAGAGCACGGACTCCACGTCGACGAGCGGCATCCCGAACGCCTCGGCGACGCCCGGATACACGACCTTGCCGTCGACGACGTTGAGACCCAGGCGCAGCGCGCGGTCCGCACGGCACGCCGCCTTCCAGCCTTGTCTAGCGAGCTTGATGCCATAGGGCAGCGTGGCGTTCGTGAGCGCGAGCGTGCTGGTGCGCGGCACGGCGCCCGGCATGTTGGCGACGCCATAGTGCAGGATGCCGTCGACCACGTAGGTGGGGTCCTCGTGCGTCGTCGGCTTGATCGTCTCGACGCAGCCGCCCTGGTCGACCGCCACGTCGACGATCACCGAGCCCGGCTTCATGCGCGCGAGGTCGCTCCGGCGCAGCAGATGCGGCGCCTTGGCGCCCGGCACCAGCACTGCGCCGATCACGAGATCCGCGCGGCCGATGCAATCGAGGATGTTGTGGCGGTTCGAGTAGGCCGTGTCGACGTTCGGGGGCAGCACGTCGTCGAGGTAGCGCAGGCGGTCGAGCGAGACGTCGAGGATCACGACGTGCGCGCCCAGACCGGCGGCCATCTTGGCGGCGTTGATGCCGACGACGCCGCCCCCGATGATCACGACCAGGCCGGGAGCCACGCCCGGCACCCCGCCGAGCAGGATCCCGCTGCCGCCGAACACTTTTTCGAGATACTTGGCGCCCTCCTGCACCGCCATCCGCCCGGCCACCTCGGACATCGGCGTGAGCAGCGGCAGCTCGCCGCCCGGCAGCTGGACCGTCTCGTAGGCGATCGCGATCACGCCCGATCCCAGCACCGCGCGCGTGAGCTCGGGATCGGCGGCGAAGTGGAAGTAGGTGTAGATCAGCTGGCCCTTGCGCATGCGCGGCCACTCCGCCGCGATCGGCTCCTTCACCTTCATGATCATCTCGGCGGCGCTCCACACCTCGCCGGCCGAGGGCACCACGCGCCCGCCCACGGCGGCGTAGGCGTCGTCGGGGAAGCCGCTGCCTACCCCGGCGCCCTTCTCGAGGATCACGCTGTGGCCCGCCGCGACGAACGCCTCGCAGCCCGCCGGCACCAACGCCACGCGGTTCTCGTTGGTCTTGGTCTCTTTCGGTACGCCGATGATCATGGGCATCCTCGCTGGAATTTGCCCGAGTGTACGCCGCTCTCTCCGGCATCCCTCACGCAATCGGCTGCGGGGGAGTCCCCCCAGCGTATCTGCATTCCAATATATTCTTGCACTCGACTGTAATCTCGGGTTAGGCTGCGCGGCATGCGCAGACTCGGCGATCCGCTGCCGAGCGGCGGCGAGCGCGAAGCCCCCACGCGCCGCGAGCGCCGCAAGCTCGAGGTGCGCGCACGGCTGCTCGCGGCGGCCGAGGCGCTCTTCGACCAGCACGGCATCGCGGCGACCCGCATCTCCGAGATCTGCGAGCGCGCCGACGTCGCGCAGAAGACCTTCTTCAACCACTTCGCGACCAAGCAGGACCTGCTGCGCGCGCTCGCCGGAAGCTTCCTCGAGGAGCTGCTCGTCGACGTCGAAGCGGCCCGCAAGCGGCCCGGCAGCACGCCCGAGCGGCTCACGGCGTTCTTCGCCTGCATCGTCGAGAATGCCCTGCAAGCCGGCCCCATGCGCCGGGAGCTCCTCACCGAGATCATCCACGTGAGCCAGACGCAGCGCAGCGGCTCGCAGAATGCGCGCGCGCTGCGCGACGCCTTCGGCGCGCTCGTCGCCGATGGCCTCGCCGCCGGCGACGTCACGCGCGCGCACTCGCGCGAGACGCTCACCGACATGATCCTCGGGGCCTTCTACGTGCTGATGTTCAACTGGGCGCATCTCGAGGGCTACGCGCTGCGGCGTCAGGCCCTCGCGGCGGCGCGTTTTCTGGGCGACGCGATGGCGGCGTCGCCGGCGCGGAGGCGACGATGAGCTCGCGCGAAAGGCATCACACCGAGCTCGGGATACCGAACGGCTGGTTCGCGGTGGCCTTCAGCAAAGATCTCGTGCCCGGCGAGGTGAAGCGCATAAAGTATTTCGACGAAGAGCTCGTGCTCTTCCGCACGCGCTCCGGCCAGGCGCGCGTGCTCGACGCCTACTGCGCGCACCTGGGCGCGCATCTCGCCGAAGGCGGACGCGTGGTCGGCGAGAATCTCGCCTGCCCGTTCCACGCCTGGCAGTACGACGGGAGCGGCGCCTGCGTCGAGATCCCCTACTGCAAGAAGATCCCGCCGCTCGCGCGCGTGCGTGGCTGGGAGGTGGCCGAGCGCAACCAGCTCGTGTTCGTGTGGCACCACGCCGAAGGCAAGCCGCCCGACTGGCAGGTGAACGAAATCCCCGAGCTCGCGCACCCGGACTGGACCGCCCCTCGCAGCCTGTTGCTCGAGGTGCCCGTGCACATGCAGGACATGCACGAGAACAACAACGATCCCGGTGCATTTCCGCTACGTGCACGGGAATCTCCAGATTCCGCCCGCCGAGGTCCGCTTCGGCGAGGGCGGCCGCAGCATGCACATGGTGAGCTACAGCCAGACCGAGACGCCGGTCGGGATCTTCGACACGACACTCGAAACGGATTCCTGGGGTCTGGGTCTCACGGCCGTGCGCATCTGCGGGCTCCCCGGCGCCGGGTTGCTGATGTACTCCTCCACCTCGCCGGTCGATCGCCGGCTCACCCATTCGCGCTGGCTTTTCACTGTGACGAAGAACCTCGCCGACGTCGCCGGCGAGGAGTTCATCCACGCGCTCAGCGAGGGAGTGAAGCAGGACCTGCGGATCTGGCAGAACAAGGTGCACCGCGCGAGTCCGGTGCTCTGCGAGGCCGACACGGGCGCTCTCCGAGTTCCGCCGCTGGGTGCGCCAGTTCTATTCCGAGCCGGCCTGAGAGAGGACGCCATGGATCGCTATCTCGTGATCTCTTCGGATTGTCACGCGGGTCTCCCGCCCGAGCGCTACCGCGAATACCTCGACCCGCAGTACCGGCCGGTCTTCGACGTGGCGCTTCCGATCCAGCTCGAGGAGACGCGCAAGGCGGCGGCGAAGTTTCTCGTCGGCGAGATCAACGAGGAGTGGCGCAAGGGGCGCGACAAGCCGCTCTCCGGCGCGTGGGACCACGACGAGCGCGTGCGCGTGATGGACGAAGACGGAATTGCCGGCGAGGTGATCTTTCCCGATGGCATCACCGAAATGAACATGCCGCCCTTCGGCGCGGGCCTCTCGCTGCCGACGGATCCGCCGGTGGTGGCGGAGCTGCAATGGGCCGGCGCGCGCGCCCACAACCGCTGGCTCGCGGAGTTCTGCCAAATGGCGCCCGAAAGAAGGGCTGGCGTCGCGATCGCGCCGATCTGCTGGGACATCGACGAAGCGTTGCGGGAGATCCACTGGGCCAAGCAGAGCGGCCTGCGCGGGATCCTGATTCCCTCGCGCTGGGGGAAGCTCGACGCCTACCACCATCCAAAGTACGAGCCGATCTGGGCGGCGTGCGAGGACCTCGAGCTGGTCGTGCATCTTCACTCGGGCGCGGCGCCGATGGAGGATTACGGCGAGCACCTCGGCATGATGGGCATCTACATCACCGAGGTCGTCTGGTGGTCCGTGCGCCCGATCTGGTTCCTGATCTGGGGCGGCGTCTTCGAGCGCCATCCGCGGCTCAAGCTCGCGATCACGGAATCGACGACGGTCTGGGCGCCGGAGGCGAAGGCGCTGATGGATCAACGCTACACCGAGACGCACTACAGCGCCGAAGCTCGGCGATTATCGCAGCCACCTCTCGCTCAAGCCGAGCGAGTACTTCGAGCGCAACATCTTTCTCGGCGCTTCCTGCATGCCGCGGCGCGAGGTCGAGATGCGCGCGGCGATCGGGCTCGCGAACATCATGTGGGGCTCGCGACTACCCGCACCCCGAAGGCACCTGGCCCGAGACGCGGGCGCAGCTGCTCGAAAACTTTCGCGGCGTGCCGGAGCCGGAGCTCGCAGCGATGCTCGGCGGCAACGCCCTGCGCGTCTATGGCTTCGACGAAGGCAAGCTCGCGCCGCTCGCGGCGCGCATCGGGCCGGAGAAGGCGGCGTTTCGCGCCTAGGACGCAAGCAGGCGCTGCGCGCCTGCCCACGAATCGGAGGATCGCCATGGCACGCGTGCGCTGGGTCAAATCGCTCGAGCAGGTCAAGCGCGATGCCGAGCGCAGCCCCGAGTTCCTGTCGAGCACGGTGCGCTCGCTGCGCGTCGTCTACGAGACGAGCCCGGCGCTCGCCGCCGCGGTGGTTCCGAAGCCGCTGGTCGCGACCGGACGGCCGGAGGTCTGCGTGACGCTTCTCGCACGTCGCGATGCACATCACGCCCGAGTACACGCTCGAGATCGGCTCGGCGGTCTTCGGCGTGCGCGCGAGCTACGACGGCGTCGAGGGCATCTGGCTGCTCACGATGCCGATGACGAGCGAGCAGGCGGTGATCGGCGGCCGCGAGACGTACGGCGAGCCGAAGAAGATCGCGCAGATCGATTTCGCGCGGAACGGCAGGGAAGTCAGCGCCGTCGTCACCCGCATGGGCGATCGCGTATCTCGAAGCGCGCGGCACGCTGCACGAGGCGCTCGGCCCGCGCGAGCTCACGGAGCACGCCTATTGCGTGAAGGCGCTGCCGGCCTGCGAGAAGGGCAAGGGACTCGATGGCGAGCCCCTGCTCGTGCGCCTCGAGTGGCAGCACCGCCATTCGCAGGTGCACCGCGTCGAGGGCGAGCTCAACCTGCGCGAGTCGCCCTTCGATCCGGTCGCCGATCTGCCCGTGCGCCGCGTCGTGCGCATGGAGTACGAGGAAGGCACGACCCAGAGCAACGGCAGCGTGCTGCGTCCGATTCCCGCCGAGTGGCTGCTGCCGTTCCTGCACCAGCGCTACGACGATCCGCAGAACCAGGGTATCGAGATCGCGAAGGCTTGAGACGCGGGCCGGACCCGCGCTCGCAGCTAGCTCGCCGTCTGGGCCGCCCCGCCCTGCTCGCCGATCAGGGCTTCCTGCGCGATCGTAGCGACCCGCTGGCCCGTCTGCGTGTAGACCTCCCGGTGCGTGAGCGCGCGGCCGTCGGCGGCGATGTCGCTGCGGGTGGTGACGAGCAGCCAGTCGTCCCAGCGCGCGGGCTGGTGCAGCCACACGACGTGGTCGAGGCTCACGAAGCGCTCGTGCGCGAAGCCGCGCGCGTAGCGGCGCTCGACGGCGCCCTGCGAGGCCCAGTCACTGAGATACGCGAGCGCCGCCGCGTGCAGACGCGGGTCGTCGGGGAGCGGCGTGCGCGGGCGGGCCCAGCCGCGGCACAGCGGCGCCTCGCCGGGAGCCATCACCCGCGACGGATACTCGATCCAGCGCCACTCGACCGGAGGCGGCGGCCCCGGCCAGCCCTCGATCTTCGCCAGCTCGACGTCGGGCATCAGCGCCTCGGGCGCCGGCACTCCGGGATCGATGGCGACTTCTTGAAAGACGACACCGTCTTGCGCCGTGGTGAAGCTCGCCGACACCTCGCACAGCACACGATCTTCGAACCGGATCTGCACCCGCCGGTGCGCGAGGCGCCGCCCGTCGGTGAGTCTTTCGACGCGCAGCTCGATCGTCTCGTCGGGCGGAACCCGGCGCAGGAAATAGGCGTGCAGCGAGTGGAGCGCCCTGCCCTCGCAGCCGTCCGCCGCCGCGAGCACCGCGCAGCCGAGCGCCGTGCCGCCGAAGCTGCGGCCATCGTAGCCCGGGAGCTGCGCACGGAACACGCCTTCGCGGACCGGCTCGATCGCGAGCTCCGAGGCGATCGATTCCTCCACGCCCGCTCAGCCTCCCGAGAGGGCCTGGAAGATGTGGACCTCGTCGCCCGCGCGCAGCACCACGTCGAGCCGGCGCACGTCGGTGTGGTTCACGAAGAGCCGCATGTGGGGACGCAGGCCGTCCTGCTCGTCGATCACGCGGAAGCGGATCCCCGGAAACTGCCGGTCGAGATCGAAGAGCAGCTCGGCGAGCGTGGCGCCGTCCGCTTCGACCTGCTTGCGCTGATCGGTGTAGGAGAACAGCGGCGACGGGATCCAGACCTTCACGGCGCCAGCTCCGCGGCCTCCACCGAGTGGATCAGCGGCAGGTAGCGCGCGATCTCGCTCCACTGCGCGCCCTCGTCCGTGCTCGCCCACAGCTCGCCGCTCGTGGTTCCGAAGTAGATGCCGACGGGATCGTGCGCGTCGGCGCTCATCGCCTGACGCCGCACCGAGAGCCATGCCTGGCTCGCCGGAAGACCGCGATCCTGCCGCTGCCAGCTCGCACCAGCGTCGCGCGTGACGTAGACGGCCGGCTTCCCGCCCGGGCTGGTGCGCGGCCAGACTTCGGTGCCGTCCATCGGAAATACCCACACGGTGCGCGGGTCGCGCGGGTGCAGGACGATCGGGAAGCCGATGTCGCCGACGTCTTTCGGCATGTTGTCGCCGATCCGCTCCCAACGCGACGCGGGGCGCTGCATGCGATAGATCCCGCAGTGGTTCTGCTGGTACAGGACGTCGGGCGCAAGCGGATGCAGGCGCACGCAATGGGGATCCTGCCCGTACTCGGGGTAGGGCTCCGGCTGGGCGGCCGCGAGCGACCCGGCGTTGAGCGGCTTCCAGCTCCTGCCCTTGTCGATGCTTTCGAAGACGCCGCCCTCGTTTCCCGAGATGCCGATGTACAGGTGACTCGCGTCGCGCGGATCGATCGTGATCGAGTGCAGGATCGGTCCGTCCGGCGTCGATTGCTTCGGATCCACGATCGTCCAGTCGAAGCCCACCGGATGTCGCTCGAAGCCCTGGACGAGCCCCCAGCTCTCGCCGCCGTCCTCGGAGCGGAAGAGCCCCTCGGGCGAGGTGCCCGCGTACCAGACGCCCGGCTCGCTCGCGTGGCCCGGCTCGAGCCAGAAGACGTGATCGACCACGCGGCCGCTTTCGCCTTCGCGGGCCTTGGGGAAGGCGGGCGGGCGCGACACTTCCTTGAAGGTGGCCCCGAAATCGGTCGAGCGGAAGATCGTCGGGCCGAGGTGGCCCGTGCGCGCCGCCATCAGCAGCGTGCGGCGGTCGCGCGGGTCGAGCACCAGATGGTGGACGAGCTGACCCAGGAAGATCGGTCCCGTGACGTCCCAGCGACGCCTCGCACGATCCGATTTCAAGATCCACGCGCCCTTGCGCGTCCCGATGAAGAGCGCGACCGCGCCAGTCGCGGGCGCCGGCTTACGAGCTTCGACGGCCATCGATGCCTCCTCGCTTCTCTACCCCACCACCCTACCGGACGAACGGGCTCTGGCGAAGGATACTACCCAGCGGACCCAGCCCGTGCAGGGAAAGACCGGCGGCACGTCTCACGACGAGCCGGAGCTGGGTGTCACGGCGGGCTGTTGGCGGGGACCAGACGCACGGGGATCTTCTTCGCGCGTGGAAAGAAGAAGCTGATGTAGCTGTCGGCAATGCCGTACTTGCGCTGCATCAGGTCGTTGATCGTGTCGCGTGCTGCGGGCGTCGGCTGGGCCAGGAACTTGCGCGTCTCGCTCCCGCGCACCACCTCGACCTCGGGCCGCGCCGAGAGCCGCGGGAACCAGCCGCGGGTCGGATTGCCGGCGCGCAGCCACGCCGAGCCGTCGTGATCGACGACCCACAGCCGCGTCTCGTGGACGCCGCCCGCGGCGTCGAGGGTCCGCAGCACCACCACTTCCCCGCTCTCGGAAGCGAAGTATTGCGTGCCGAGCACGACGATCGCGATCCCGATCAGCGCGCCGAGCCAGGGAATCGATTTTCGTAGCATGGGGCCATGCTACCACCCGCCGCTCCAGGTCGAGTAGGCTTTACGCATGCGCATCCTCGCCATCGATCACGTCCAGCTCGCGATGCCGGCCGGAGGTGAGCCCGCGGCGCGGAGCTTCTACAGCGGCGTGCTCGGGCTCCCCGAAGTGGTGAAGCCGCCACAGCTCGCCAAGCGCGGCGGCTGCTGGTTCGAGAACGCGGAAGTGAAGATCCACCTGGGCGTCGAAGGCGACTTCCGCCCCGCGCACAAGGCGCACCCCGCGCTGCTCGTGAGCGCGCTCGCCGCGCTGCTCGAGCGCTGCCGCCGGGCGGGTTGCACGGTGGTCGCCGATGAGCCGCTCGCGGGCCGCGCGCGTGCCTACGTCTCCGACCCCTTCGGAAACCGGATCGAGCTGATCGAAGCGCCGCCGGAGGATTGAGCCGCGCCCATGCAGCAGGTCTTCCCCACGCTCCGCATCACGGATTATGCGCGCAGCAAGCGCTTCTACGTCGATGGCCTCGGCTTCCGGATCGATTGGGAGCACCGCTTCGACGCGCGCGATCCCGTGTTCCTCCAGCTGACGCGCGATGGCCTGTCCTTGTATCTGTCGGAGCACTCGGGGGATGGCCAGGTCGGCGCGCTGGTTCACTTGTACGTCCCCGACGTCGACGCCTGGCACGCGGAGATCCTGAGCCGCGGCCTCGCGGTGGCCTTTCCGCCGCGCGACGAGCCGTGGGGCAACCGCGACCTGCGCATCCTCGATCCCGACGGCAATCAACTCTGCCTCTGCACGCCGATCCGACGCTCCGCAAGAGGGAGGCCCGCATGAGCTCGCTCGACGATCCGAAGCTGAAGGCGGTGCTCGATCGCCTGCACGCCGCCGCTCGCGGCGACGTGAAGTTCTTTCTCACGCACATCCCGCTGCTGGCGCGCATGTTGCTCGGACGCCAGGCGCCGTCGCCCGCCGAGCAGTCGCATCAGTTCAGGGACGTCTTCATCCCGATCTCGCGCGAGCAGGGTCGCTTCCTGTATCTGGTGGCGCGCAGCCTGCGCGCGAAGCGGATCGTGGAGTTCGGCACGTCGTTCGGGATCTCGACGCTGTATGCCGCGGCGGCGGCGCGCGACGAGGGCGGCCAGGTGATCGGCTCGGAGCTCGAACCTGGCAAGCACCGGGCCGCAACCGTGCACCTCGCCGAGGCGGGGCTCGCGAGCGTCGCCGAGGTGAGGCTTGGCGACGCGCGGGAGACACTGCGCGACGTTCCCGGACCGATCGATCTCGTGCTGCTCGACGGCTGGAAGGAGCTCTACCTGCCGATGCTCCAGCTCCTCACGCCGAAGCTGCGTCCCGGCGCGGTGGTGCTCGCCGACAACATCAAGACCTTCCGCCGCGCGCTCGCGCCCTACGTCAACTACGTGCAGAGCGGACGCAACGGCTTCGCCAGCGTCACGCTGCCGCTCGCGGACGGCTTCGAATACTCGGTGCGCCTGGCGGGCTGATGCTCCGCCGCTCGCCTGCGGCCCGCTGCGCGCCGCGCTTGGGGGGCCGCCCCACGGGCTCAACCCCGCCCCCCGTCCCTCCGATTCTCCAGGCTGCGCTCGAAGTCGAGCGCCGGGGGGCGCCCTTGCCGCGACGCAGCCTTGGCCTCGCCGCCCTGCTCATCCTGTTGGCAGGAGCCGCCGTCGCCCGCACGGAGGCCCCCGGCGAGCTCCTCGACGTGCTGATCGAGCGCTCGGGCCTCGACGCCCAGCTCGCGCAATTCGAAGCGGCGATGCAGCGCGGCATCACGGCGGCGCACGCCAGGCAGCGCACGCTCGCGAGCGAGGACGTGAACCGCCTGCGCAGAGCTG
Organism: uncultured delta proteobacterium; assembly: GCA_963785985.1. Lineage (GTDB taxonomy): Bacteria > Myxococcota_A > UBA9160 > UBA9160 > SMWR01 > DATBRV01. Next base: position 531,521 of record CAWAXD010000014.1, read on the forward strand.
TCGCCACCGCCTACTCGGTAAGCAGCCTGCGCCCGGTGTTGCGCACCGAGCTCGCGAAGTCCCTCACGCGCTCGGAGATTGCGGCCGCGCTCGCGTGGCTCGATTCGCCGACGGGCCGCAAGCTCACGGCGCTGGAAGAGAAGGCGTCCGGGCCCGAGGCGCAGAGCCGCCTCGAGGCCGCCAGCCGCAGCGGCGCGCCGGCCGTCGCGCCCGCGCGCGCAAAGATCCTGCACGAGCTCATCACCGCGACGCGGGCCGACGAGGTGGGCGCCTCGCTGCTGATCGAGACGGCCGCTGGCGTCAGCGAGGGCGCCTCGCTGTTCACCCAGGGCAACCCGGGCGCGACGGCGGCCACGGCCCGCAAAGAGCTCGAAGCGCGGCGCGGCGAGCTGCTGGCCGCGATGCACGAGCAGAGCTTCATCGCCTTCTCGCTGGTGTATGCCGAGGCCAGCGACGCCGAGCTCTCCTCCCTGCTCGCCTTCGCGCGCTCGCCGGCCGGAGCGCATTACCACGCCGCCAGCGCGCGCGCCTTCGAGAGCACGCTCACGCAGGCCGCCAAGAGACTCGGCGGCGCGCTCGCCGCGCCTGCGGCTCCCGCCAGCAACTAGTGCCATACTCGGGCGCAGGCTGCATGCTGCGCTTGTTTTCGATCGGGCTCACGGTTCTGATCTGTCTCGCCGGCGGCTATTTCGGCCTCGCCTGCGCCATGCAGCGCTCCGTCTTGTTTCCGGCGCCGCCCGCGGGCGGGGCCGACGCGCTCGCGCGGATTCCCGATGCCGAACGCATCTGGCTCGAAACGAACGGCGCGCGGACCGAAGCCTGGTACCTGCCTCCGCTGCCAGCGGAGTCGCGTCCCGCGCCGCTCGTCATCTTCACCCACGGCAACGGCGAGTTGATCGACGACTGGGCGGTGGCATTCGAGCCGCTGCGCCGTTCCGGCGCCGGCGTGCTGCTGGTCGAGTACCCGGGCTATGGCCGCTCGACAGGCTCGCCCTCGCAGCGCTCGATCGCCGCCACCATGACGAGCGCCTACGACCGCATGCGGGCGCGCTCCGACATCGACCCCGAGAAGATCGTCGCCTATGGGCGCTCGCTCGGCGGCGGCGCTGCCTGCGCGCTCGCGAGCGAGCGCAGCGTCGCGGCGCTCGTGCTCGAATCGACGTTCACGAGCGTGCGTCCGCTGGCGCTTGGCTTCGGCCTGCCGGGCTTCCTGGTCCGCGATCCATTCGACAACCTCGACGTGCTGCGTGGCTATCCGGGGCCCGTGTTGATCGTCCACGGCGAGCGCGACGAGATCATTCCGGTCGCGCACGCCTCGGCGTTGCACGCGGCAGCGCCGCGCTCGCGCCTCGCGCTCGAGCCCTGCGGCCACAACGATTGCGAACGCCCCTGGCGGCTCGTGCGGGACTTCCTGCGCGAGAACGGACTGCTCGAACGGCGGGACGGCTAGCTTCGACGCCGCCCCCCGGCTCGCCGCCAGCGGGGAGCAACGCGCGGTCTAATCCTGCTCGGGCGCCTGCGCGGACACGGGCGCGCGCGCGTGCGTGACCGACGAGCTGCTGTGAGGCTCGTGCACGACGAGCGAGGCGAGGAAGTGGTCCATCACCTCGTTGGTGGTGGGATCGAACCGGGCGGCGATGTTGCTGCGCATCGCCGCGAGCGCGGCGGCGCCGTCGCGTGCGGCGGCGGCCTCCATCACGGGATCGCCGAGCTGCTCGGCGTCTCGCATGCGAGCAACCGCCTCTTCGCCCAGCCGCTCTCCGTGGCGCAGCAGCCTGCGCGTCATCCACGCGTCGAAGCGACCGAGATCGGCGACGAGGAAGGCACCCTCGTAGCGCCGGGTCTCGTCGCCGTGGGCCAGACGCAACGTATCGAGCGCCGCCTGGCCCTCCGGAGTGTCGAGCTCCGCCTGGCTGCGCACGCGCAGCCCGTCGCGCAGGAACGGAATCGCCCGGTTCTCGTGTGCGAAGAGTCCGTCGGGATGCGGGATCCAGTTCCAGGTGTGCAGCATCATCACGTCGCGCCGCTCGGGCTCCGCCCACCAGAGCGAACAGATGTCCTCCCAGGTGTCTTCGTTCAGCGGATTCGGGAGCGACCTGGCGTAGTAGCTCACGTCATTGAAGACGCCGCTGCGGAAGCGGCAGAGCTCGGGTCCGTGGCGGTGCCAGTTGGCCTCCGGCCCGTAACCCGTGGGTAGCGGCTGCTCCGCATCGCACGCATAGCCGACACCAATCAGCGTGCGGTGGCCGTCGATCATCAGGTATTGCAGGAAGGCCGGCCGCTCGAGATCGCAGACCGATTCGCGGAGCAGCTCGGGCTTGAACCACTGCTCCCCCATCATCAAGCCATCGTTGTACCAGGGCTGTCTGTAGCCCTCCTTCTCCGCCACCGCGACGTCCCGGAAGCGGTCGAGCAGGCGCGTCACGCGTTCGAACGTCTGGGCGGTGGACGCCTCGGATCGTGCGGGCTGCGCGGGCTCCTGCGCGAGCACCGGCGGACCGAGCCCGAGCGCGAGGCACAGCAGCCAGCCGATCGTGCTCGCGCGCCGCACGCTCATTTCGGCAGCAGGACCAGCTGCGTGCAGCGGAACAGCGCGAGCTTGCGTCCCGTGCCGATGTGGCTGACGACGGCGTCCCAGACCTGCGTCGTGCGTCCGCCGTGCTGGAGCGTCGCCTCGGCGAGCAGCTCGCCTTCCAGCGCAGTGCCCAGCAGGTTGATCTTCAGCTCGATCGTGGTGAAGCTGGCGCCGGGCGGCACCGTCGCAAAGCTGCCGCTCGCGCAGCAGATGTCGGCGAGCGCGACGACGACGCCGGCCTGGAGGTAGCCGTTGGGCGCCAGGTGCTCGGACCGCACCTGCATGCTCGAGCGATGCACCCCGTCGCGAATCGCGAGCGCCTGCCAGCCCAGATAGTCCGCCAGACTCGTCGGCCAGACCGCGCGCGGCGCGTCTCGATCCGTCATGCCAAGCCTCGCCTCACGTCGTCGCAACGGGTCCTGGATCCCGGCACGACGGCGTGACAAGCTAGCGACGCGTGGCTTCGGAGGGAACTTCTCAGCAAGGGAATGGCTCCGGACGAAGAGAATATCCCGGGAGATGGTTCGATAGGAGATCAAATCTCGTTGGGAGACCGAACGATGTCAGGAGACCGCGCGGGAACCGAACCGGGATGGCCGCCCCACGCGATCCCGGTCTGGGGCGTCTGGCTCGAGAGTCGCCTCGCGTTCAGCACCGGCGCGGGCTCGCGCAAGACCCGCAACTTCGCAGCAAATCCGCGCTGCGTGATCACGACCGAGCGCGCGGACCCGTTCAGCAGCACCGCCAGGCGCTGGCGCTTCGACGCCCCGTGACGCGCGCCACGTCCACGGCCGCGACGGAGCGCTACGCTCGCTTCCGCCGGATTGCGCGCCTCGCGCCGTGCGACGGCTGGGTCGCGGCCCGGGCTCTCGCGGCACGGAGGTCGGCAGCATGAGCGGCGGCGCGCCGACCCAGCACCGCTGGGATCCCGCTCAATACGAGCGCTTCCGCGGCGAGCGAGCGCGGCCGTTCTTCGATCTGGTCGGGCGCCTGCCGGACGGCCGCGTGCGCCGCGTCGCCGATCTCGGCTGCGGAACGGGCGAGCTCACGCGCACGCTGCTCGAACGCTGGCCGGAAGCCGACGTGGTCGGCGTCGACTTCTCGCAGGAGATGCTCGCGCGCGCGAGCGCGGGGCCGGCGCAGCCGCGGCTGCGCTTCGTGCGCGCCGACCTCGCGAGCTGGGAGCCCGAGGCGCCCCTCGATCGCATCGTCTCGAACGCAGCGCTGCAGTGGCTGCCGGAGCACGGCGTGCTGCTCGAGCGGCTCACGCGCTTTCTCGCGCCCGAAGGCGCTCTCGCGGTGCAGGTGCCACACAACCGCGGCGAAGGCGCGTTCCGCGCGCTCGATGAGCTCTGCCTCGAGGCGCCCTGGCGCGAGCGATTCCAGAAGGCCGAGCGCCGGCCCTCGATCGAGACGCCGCTCTTCTACGCCGAACGGCTGCTCGGCCTCGGGCTCGAAATCGAGCTGTGGGAAACCGTCTACCACCATCGGATGGCCGGCGCGCCCGAGGTCGTCGAGTGGATGAAGGGAACGGCGCTACGCCCGCTGCTCTCCGCGCTCGCGCCGCCCGAGCAGCAGGAGTTCCTCGCCGAGCTCGTCGCGCGCGTCACACCGCTGTTTCCGCGCGGCCCCCACGGCATCTTCTTCCCGTTCCGGCGGCTGTTCTTCGTGGCGCGCAAGACATGACGACGCCCCAGCGCCTGCGCCGCGCGGCGGGTGACGTCTGAACTCGTCCGCCGCTCTTCTGGCGGCCATCCTGCTGGCGAGCGCCCCCGCGCACGCCGCGGATCTCCTGATCCGCAATGCGCGTGTGCTCGACGGAACCGGCACGGCGCTGCACGCGAACACCTCGATCCTCGTGCGCGGGGGACGCATCGCCGCCGTCGGCGAGCTGCCCGCCGACGCAAACGTGCCGACCCTCGACGCCGCCGGCGCCAGTGTGCTGCCCGGTCTCATCGATTCCCACGTGCACCTCTCCGTCGTGCCGGGCGCGACGCAACGCAAGGACCCGCCCGAGACGCTTCGCAAGCTGCGCTTGCAACAGCTGCGTGCGTACCTCGCCTGCGGCGTCACGACCGTGCTCGACGCCGGCAGCGAGCCCGAGATCGCGCGCGAGCTGAAGGCGGCGCTCGCGGCCGGCGCGCCCGGCCCCACGCTGCTCTTCCTCGGACCTCCCTTCATCGCGCCCGGGGGATTCGGCTCCTTCTCGTCTCCCGTCGCGACGCCGGAGCAGGTGCGCGCGCAGTTCGACGTCGCGCAATCGCTCGGCGCCGTGGGCATCAAGCTGATGCTCGAGAGCGGCTGGTCGCCGTTTTCGAGCCTGCCCATGCACAGCGCGGAGATCCGCCGCGCGATCGTTCAGGAGGCCGCGCGCCGCAAGCTCCCGATCTACGTGCACGCCACCTCCGAGCTCGACTACGACGCGGCTCTCGATCTCGGCGCGCACGCGCTCATGCACGGCCTGCTCTATCGCGATGACGCGCTCACGCAAGCCTTCTTGATGCGCATGCAGCGCAGCGGCGCCTATCAGGTCTCGACGCTCTCGGTGATGGACGCCCTGCGCATCGAGTTCGAGCCCGAGCGGCTCGACGATCCGCTCACGCAGCTCAGCGTTCCCGCGAGCGAGCTCGCCACCGCGCGCGACCCGCGCGCGGGCCGCATCCACGCCGAGAGCCGGGTCGCCAAAGCCGCCGGCTGGCTCCCAGGCCCCGCGCGCCGCGCCGCCGCCGCCTACAACTTCAGCAACCGCTCGATCCGCGAAGCCGTCGCGAACGCCCGCCGCGCCATCGCCGCCGAGAACCGCGCCGGCATTCCCATCGTCGCCGGCACCGATTCCGGCAACGAGCCGATCGTCCCCTACCTCTTCCACGGCGTCACCACCCTGCGCGAGCTCGAGCTCCTCGGCGGCGCCGGCCTGTCCCCCGCGCAGGTCATCGCCTCCGCCACCCGCGTCCCCGCCAACATGCTCGGCCTCGCCACCGAGCTCGGCAGCATCGAAATCGGCAAGCGCGCCAACCTGACGATCGTGCGCGGCGACCCGTTCCAGGACCTGCGGGCGCTACGCAACGTGGTGTGGACGGTGAAGGATGGGGTGGCGCACACGCCGGCGGAGTGGATGGGGAAGTGAGCGGGCCCGGTGCTCGCAGCGACGGCGCGCGGGCTATTTCCCGCGCACCTCGGCCCATGCCCAGTCGAGCCATGGCAGCAGGGCCTCGATGTCGCTGCGCTCGACGGTGGCGCCGCCCCAGATGCGCAGGCCCGGGGGGGCATCGCGGTAGCTGGCGACGTCGAGGGCGACGCCTTCCTTCTCGAGCAGCGCCACGAGGTTCTTGATCAACTTCGCGCGGCCGGCGCCGTCGAGGGCGCGGAAGGCGGGGTCGGCGATCTGCAGGCAGATCGACGTGCAGGAGCGCGTGCGTGGATCGCGCGCGAGGAAATCGACCCACGGCGTGCGCTCGACCCACGCTGCGATCGCGGCGAGATTCGCCTCCGAGCGCCGGATCAGCGCCGGGACGCCGCCCTCGCGCTCGGCCCAGGCGAGGCCGTCGAGCGCGTCTTCGACGCACAGCATGCTCGGCGTGTTGATGGTCGAGCCCTCGAAGACGTCGGCCAGCAGCTTCCCGTTCTCCTTGAGGCGGAAGATCTTCGGCAGCGGCCACAAGGCGGTGTGGCTCTCGAGCCGCGCGATGGCGCGCGGGGAGAGCGCGAGCATGCCGTGCGCGGCCTCACCGCCGAGGACCTTCTGCCAGGACCAGGTGACGACGTCGAGCTTGTCCCAGGGCAGCTCCATCGCGAACACCGCCGAGGTGGCGTCGCACAGCGTGAGCCCCTCGCGCTCGCGCGGAATCCAGTCGCCGTTCGGAACGCGCACGCCCGACGTGGTGCCGTTCCACGTGAAGATCACGTCGCGGTCGAACTGCACCGTCGCGAGATCCGGCAGCTCCCCATATGGCGCATCGATCACGCGTGCGTTCAGGCCGAGCTCCTGCGTCACGTCGTAGACCCAGCCCTGGCCGAAGCTCTCCCACGCGATCACGTCGACCGCGCGCGGGCCGAGCAACGACCACATCGCCATCTCGATCGCCCCCGTATCCGAGGCCGGCACGATGCCGAGCCGGAAATCCGCGGGCAGTCCGAGCAATGCCTTGCTGCGGTCGATCACCGCCTTCAAGCGATCCTTGCCGATCTTCGCGCGGTGCGAACGGCCGAGCGCGGCATCCTTCAGCGCGTCGAGGCTCCAGCCCGGCCGCTTGGCACAGGGGCCGGAGGAGAACTCGGGGTGCAGCGGACGGCGGGTGGGCTTCATGCAAGATGCCTCGGCGAAGGGCGCGTAGGTTACCGGCCGCGCGCGCGATCGGCCACGCAGCGTGCCGGATTCCGCTCAGCGCGCCGCGGCCCGGCGCGCGATCCAGCCCTCGATGCGGCGGTAGACGAAGAGCAGCACGAAGAACGCCAGGATCAGCTCGAGGCCGCGCCACGCCGCGAGATCCACGAGCGCGCGCGAGCTGGCCTCGACGCGCTCGACGCGCTCCGTGAGCTGGTCGAGCGGCCCCGCGAGCGTCTGCGAGCCCGCGAGCTGGTTGACGGATTCGAGCATCGCGCGCATCTCGGTGGCCGCCGAGGTGATCTGCGCCGCCGTCGCCTGCCACTCGCGGATGTCGAAGGGGCGCGACGGCTTCGTCGGATCCGCCGGCGGCTTGCTCAGCTGCGCGACGAGCCCGCCCCACGCCTTGCCGGCCTCCGCCACCGCCGTGGCCGAGCGCTCGAGCGATTGCGAGAGCGGCCCGAGGCTCTGCCCCGTGCGCTCGGCCTCGTCGAGCAGCTCGCGCAGGCTCTCGGGCAGCGACTGGGCCGTCTGCGAGAGGGTTTCCGCGCTGCGCGCCAGCGTCTGGAAACCTTCGAGCGTCTCCGAGATGTCTCCTTGCTGGGAGACGTCCAGCGCGAGCAGCTCCAGGTTCCAGCGGATCAGGAGCGGCATCGAGGCGACGATCCGGCTCATCTCCATGGCGGTGACATTGAAATCGCGGATCGCCTGCGCGCCCTGGTCGACGCCTTGCAGCGCGCGGATCGGCGAGAGCGGGATCGCGGTCACCCACTCGAAGATGGGAGTCGATTCGCTGGAGCTCACGAGGCTCTGGACCTGCTCGGCCACGAACTCGCCGCGAATCGGGTGCGCGCGCACGAGCTTTTCGACGTCGGCCGTGACGCGCGCGAGCTCCTTCTCTTCGAGGAAGCGATCTCCGACCTCGATGGCGGCTCTCAGCAGATCCTCGCTCGCGTCGATGGCGACCTTCTGCTGCTCGCCGAAGACGTTGACGCCGCCTCCGTGCGTGACGAAATCGTGCATCGAGGTCGCGATCGTGAGGATGGCGACGTAGGCCGCCTCGGGCTCCTTCATGAACGCGGCTTGATTCACGACGGGGATGACGCCGAGCTTCCAGCGCAGCGCGCGGCGCTGGATCACGGGATCCTTCGTGCCCGCCGCGATCGTATCCGCCGAGGAGACGATCGTCGCCTCGAAGCGGCTCGCATACTGCACGAGCAACTCGCGCAGCTCCTGCTGGCTGATGCGGCTCGAGCTGAAATCGCCGGTCGCGAGCCCGACGACGAAGCGGCTGCCCGGGATCGAGCGGCATGCGCCCAGACACAGGAAAACGCCGAGCAGGGCCAGCGCGGCTGCGCAGCGCGGCTCGTGCAGCTTGGGCAGCGGCGCGCGCACCCTAGATCCTCATCACGCCGCGCCGCGGCGCGGAGGTTCCGTAGCTCTCTTGCGAGAGCGGAGCGCCGAGCCCGGCCAGCGCTTCGCGTTGCTTCTCGATCGGCGTGCGGATCATGGTGTCTTCGAGAGGCTTCAGCCGCACGAAGCCCGGCAGCGCGAGCACCCGCTCGACGAAGCCGGCCGTGCGAGGCCAACGCCCGGCATCGACGAAATAGCGCGCGAAGGCGGCGTTGCGGAAGAAGCACGCGATCGAGACGTCCGCGATCGAGACCTCCCCGAACAGGAAGCCCGCCGCGGGCAGCTGCGCTTCGAGGTGGTCGAGCACGTCCGGGAGATCGACCTCGAGCGTCTGCTTCAGGATCGCCGCGTCCGTCTTCTCGCCCCACACGCGCGGGTTGATCGTCACCTGATTGAAGAGCCGCCAGATGATCACGTCCCCCATGCGGGTGTCCGCGAACTCCTCGAGCCAGCGCGCGCGGGCGCGATCCGCGATGTCGCGCGGATAGATGGCGGGCTCGGGCTGCGAGTCTTCCAGGTACTGACAGATGACGGAGGAATCGGCGAGCGTCACGCGCGCGTCGCGGAAGACGGGGATCCGCCGCAGCGGCGAGAGCTTCGAGAAGCGATCGTCGCCCATGAACGGAATGATCGGATCGATCTCGTACGCGATGCCCTTCAGGTCGAGGCAGACGAGCACCTTGCGCACGTAGGGCGAGATGTAGCTGCCGATGATCTGGACGGGAGCCGTCATGCTCGCTCGAGCCCTCGCGCGTCAGTCCGGGAGCCAGCCGCGCTTCTTGTACGCCTCTTCGATCTTGTCCGCGATCTCGCGCGCGGTGCGGCGTGCGCCCGCGTTGACGCTCGTCATGAAGAGCTCGCTCACGGTGGTGGTGCCGGCCGCGACGGCGGCTGCCGTCACGGCCGAGCCCGCCGCCGCGCCGATGCCGAGCGTCACGCCCGCGCCGGGCTTGTAGCCGCTGTTGGCCGACGTGTCGGCCTCCGAGATCAGCATGCCGCCCTGGTAGAACTCGACGTGCGTGCGCACCTCGCTCCCGCCGAGCCCGAAACCAACGAGCGTACGCAGCGTCTGGTTGCCTTCGTCGAGCGTCTGGAACTGGCCCACGATGATGGCCGTGGTCGAGCTGACCCGCGTCGAGCGATCGCCGCGGACGGCGCGGATCTTCTTCTCGTTGAGCTCCTTGACGAGCTCCTCCGCGAGCGCATCCGCTGCGGCGTGCCCGACCTTCACGGCCTCGGTCCCCTCGACCTCTCCGCTCACGGCGCGGATCATCGAGGGCGCGATCCCGGCGTCGAGCTCGACTTCCTGCTTCGTCACGGCGAAGTTCCGCACCACCACGAGATCGGGCATCGGCAGCACGTTCAGGGACCGGCGCGTCACGTCGACGTCCGTCTGCGCGCAGCCGATCGCGAAGGCGCCGAGCGCGAGCAGGCCCAGGGCAGCGCCGCGCAACAGGATGGGGGGGCCTTGCATGGTCGCTCCTCCGCCCGAGCGGGGCTGCCGGTGAGGAATTCCGGCCCGCAACGCTAGCATGGGGGGCGAACGTGCTGGGGGGGCCGCGACGGCTGTCGCGGCACGCCGCCAGACCCGCCTGCGAGCGGGCTCACGAGCGGCGAAGAGGTCGAAGCGATGGAAAAGCTCCTGGCGCGATGCTTCCTCTGGCTGACGGGCTGGGAGGCCGAGGGAAGCCGGCCGACGGCGCGTTGCTGCGTGCTGATCGCCGCGCCGCACACCTCGAACTGGGATCTGGCGTTTCTGCTGGCATTCGCCGCGATCTTCGACGTGCGCATCTCGTGGATGGGAAAGCACGCGCTCTTCCAGCCGCCGCTGGGCTGGCTGATGCGCCTGACGGGCGGCATCGCAATCGACCGCAGGCAGCGGGGGGGCATGGTCGAGCAGGCCGCGCAGATGCTCAAGAGCTCGCAGCAGCTCATGCTCGTCGTCCCCGCCGAAGGGACACGCGCCTACGTCAGCCACTGGAAATCCGGCTTCTACCACATCGCCCGCGCGGCGAACGTGCCGATCGTGCTCGGCTACCTCGATTACGCCCGCCGCCGCGGCGGCTTCGGACCTTCGATCGACGCCACCGGCGACATCACCGCCGACATGGACAGGATCCGGGCCTTCTATGCCGACAAGACCGCCAGGTTCCCCGAAGATTTCGGCGAAGTGAGGTTGAAAGAGGAAGGGACGGGCTGATGGTCGTCTTCCGCGTTCTCTTCGCGCTCGCGATCTTCGGTCTCGGCGCCTGGGCGTCGCTCGCCTGCTACTTCGGGCCGCTCGAATCGATCGCGGGGGCGATCGTCGTCGGCGCGAGCACGCTGCTCGCCACCGCTTCCGCCGCGCGCCGGCGCGGGCGCTGGGGACCGATCGGACGTCTTCGCGCTCGTCTTCGCCGTCTTCTGCTGGATCTGGAGCGGCGTCGAGCCCTCGAACTCGCGCAAGTGGCAGTCGGACGTCGCGGTGTTGCCCTACGCCACCTTCGAGGGCGATCAGGTCACGCTCCACAACATCCGCAACTTCACGTACTGGACGGAGCTCGACTACACCGCAAACTACTACACCAAGACCTTCGACCTGAACCAGCTCGACGAAGTCGACATGATCGCCGTCTACTGGATGGGCGACGCCATCGCGCACATCATGTTGAGCTTCGGGTTCGCGGGAAAGGACTTCGTCACGATCTCGATCGAGACGCGCAAGGAGGAGGGCGAGAGCTACGACACGATCCGCGGCTTCTTCCGTCAGTACGAGCTGATGTACGTCGTCGGCGACGAGCGCGATCTGATCCGCCTGCGCACCAACTTTCGCGAGAACCCGCCGGAAGACGCCTACCTCTACCGCACCGGGGTCCCGCCCGCGAACGCCCGGCGCCTGTTCCTCGACTACCTGCGCCAGATCAACGAGCTCAAGGATCACCCGGCCTTCTACAACACCGGCACCACCAACTGCACCACCAACATCTATCGACACACGCTGGTGAATCCTGGCGAGCATCCCTTCTCGTGGAAGATCCTGCTGAGCGGCTATGCCCCGGAGTACGTCTACGAGCTCGGCGGGCTCGACCAGCACGATCCCGTTCGCCGAGTTGAAGAAGCGCTCGCACATCAACCCGGCGGCGCAGGCGGCCGACAAGGCGGAGGACTTCTCGCAATTGATCCGCGCGAACATTCCGAAGCCGCCGCCGTTCGCCGTGCCCGCCGGGCCCCCTGGGACGACGGCGCCGGCTGCGCCTGACGCGCCCGCCGCGCCTGAATAGGCCGCACGCGAGGCCTCAGCGCTTCCCGCGCACCCGGATCAGGTAGGCCCCGCCGCCCGATTCGACCGCGTAGTCCTCGACCACCGGCGCGAGGCGCCCCGTGAGCAGATCGCGCACCAGCGGCCGCAGCACCGGCCCGCCGGGCGAGCGGTTGCCGCGCCCGGTGATCACCCGCACCACGGCGCCCGAACGTCGCGTGCTCCAGCCCAGCAGGAACGCTTCGAGCTGCGCGGCGGCTTCGGCCGCCGTCAGATGATGGAGATCCCGCTCGTCGTCGACGATCGCGGTGTGGAGCGTTCCGGTGGGGCCGGACGGCTCGGGGCTGCGCGGACGGCGCTTGCCCATGAGACCTCTCCTCGCGGCGGTGTGGAAATCGATCCGGCGCGCTCGAGCCCGCTCACGACAGGAAAAGCGATGCGAGGGCATCGCGCAACTCCGCCTTGCGCCGGCTCACGCAGCAGCGCAGGCTCGAACGATGCGGGATTTCGACGCGATCGTGATCGGCTCGGGATCCGGAGGCCTCGTCGCCGCGCTGGCGCTGGCTCGCGCCGGCCGGCGGGTCGTCGTCTGCGAGCAGCACCAGCTGCCCGGCGGCTACAGCCAGTCCTTCACGCTCAGCGGCTTCTCGTTCAGCCCCGGCATCCACTACATCGGACAGCTCGGGCCGGGCGGCGGCCTGCGCAGGATCTACGAGGGCCTCGGCGTCGCGAACGATCTCGAGTTCTTCGAGCTCGATCCCGACGGCTACGACCGCGTGGTGGTGGGTGAAGACCGTTTCGACATCCCAAGGGACGCGAGCGCTTCGCCGAGCGCCTGAAGCAGCGCTTCCCCTCCGAGGCGGCCGGCATCGACGGCTACCTGCGAACCGTCAGCCGGATGTCGAGCGAGCTCCAGTGGGCTTCGCCGCCTCATGCTGTACGCGATTGGGTGTTGATGCCGCTGCGCATGCGCACGATCCTGCGCTACGGAACGCTCTCGCTCGAGCGCTTTCTCGATCGCTTCACGCAGGAGCCCTTCCTGCGCGCGATCCTCTCGATCCAATCGGGCGATCACGGCATGGCGCCCTCGCGCGCGCCGGCGGCGCTGCACGCGGGCCTCCAGGACTACTACTTCGACGGCGGCTGCTACCCGCGCGGCGGAGGCCACGCCATCCCCGATGCGCTGATCCGGCAGATCCGCCGCCATGACGGCGAGCTGATGCTCGGCGCGGAGGTGGCGCGCATCCTCGTCGAAGCCGGGCGCGCCATCGGCGTACGGCTGGCGGACGGCCGCGAGCTGCGCGCAGACAGCGTCGTCGCGAACACCGATCCCGGCGTCACCTGGGGGCGGCTCGTCGAGCCGCAGCACGTGGGCGCGCGCCTGCGCCGCCGCATCGCCCGCATGCGCTACTCGCTCTCGACGCTGAGCCTGTTTCTCGGCGTCGAGATGGACCTGCGCGCGGCCGGCGTCGATTCCGGCAACCTCTGGTACAGCCGCACGCCCGACGTCGACGCCGCCTACCGGCTCGCCGAGAGCGGCGATCTCGCGCGCGCGAACGAGATCCCCGGCCTCTTCTTCAACGCCTCCACGCTCAAGGACCCGACGCTGCGCAGCGACGGCCTCCACACCGTCGAGGCGATGGCGCTCGCGTCACCGCGCAGCTTCGTGCAATGGCGGAATTCGCGGCCCGGCAGACGCCCGCTGGACTACCGACAGTTCAAGGATCTCCTCAGCAGCCGGATCCTCGACGCCATCGAACGCTTCGTGCCGGGCCTGCGCGAACGCGTGGTCTTCAGCACGCTCGGCACCCCGCTCACCAACATGCACTATCTCCACGCGAGCGAAGGCGGCATCTACGGCACGGAGAAGACGCTCTTCAACCTGGGGCCCTTCAGCTTCCCGCTGCGGACTCACATTCGCGGCCTCTTTCAGTGCGGCGCGAGCACCCTCGCCCCGGGCATCAACGGCGTCAGCAAATCCGGCCTCGGCGCCGCCGCCGCGGTGGTCGGCTGCGAGCCCGAAGATCTCCTCACGGCCAGCGGGCAATCGCTGCGGATCTACTCTGCGGAAGATCCGTCGTCCTGGCCCGCAGCGCTGCGTCCGATCAGCGCGGCCGGCCGCGCCGTCGATCCGGGCGTCGTCGTTCCATCCCCTTAGAGCCTCAATCGAATCCCCGCGCAGGTCGATGAGGAGGCGCTGCGGCAGGCGCGGCGTCGTCCGACCTCGAGCGGAGCGCTGGGATTCGCGTGATGGCGGAATTGTCTTCGACTGCGCTCGGCGCGCTGCTCGCCGCGGCGGCCGTGGTGCTCTGCGGGATCGCCACGCGTCTGGCACTCCACCCGGCGCCGGTCCGCGCTGCGGGCGCGCGCCCGGCCCCCGCGCAGCTCGCCCGCTTCGGTGTCGTCGGCGTACTGGCCGGGCTGGCCGCGCAGATCCTCGCCCTGGCGGGCGGGATCGCGCTCGGCGGCGCGCCTCTCGCGGCGCCCTGGAGCCTGCTCTTCGAGCCCGACACCGTCGCCGCGGCCTGCCTCGCCGCGATCCTGTTCTGCGTCCGGGGGGAGACCCGCAACGATCCGTGGTGGCTGCTCGGCCCCGGCGCAGCGGTCGCCCTGCCCTTGCTCGGTGCCGCGCTCGTTCCGGAAGCCGCGAGCGCGGCCCCCCTCCGGCTCGGCCTGCTCGCGGCGGCTGCCGCGAGTCTCCTCCTCGCACCGGCGCTGCGCAGCCGGCGTCTGACGCTCGCGCGTGACGCGGCCTTCCAGGCCGCCGGCGACGGCGTCATCGTGCTCGATCGCAGCGGCCGGATCCTCGAGGCGCAGGGAGCCGCGGCCGAGATCCTGATGGCCTCGGCCCTCACCGCCAAGGACGGCGGACAGCGGCTGCCCGGGATCGTCGAGATGCGCCTCTCCGATCCCGAATGCCGCCGCTTGCGGATGAAGGCCAGCGCGTCGCGCTTCATCGAGGTCTGGCTGAACGGCGAGCGGAGGCAACCCGCGAAGGGCGGGCTGCGCGGCCTGCTCGTGCGCGACATCTCGAAGCAGTACCAGGACGAGCGCAAGCTGATCCGGCTCGCGCACTTCGACAGCCTGACGGGCCTGCCGAACCGCCGCCTCTTTCTCGAGAAGATCCAGGCCGAGCTCACCGATGCTGCGCGCTCGGCCAGCGTCGCTGCACTCCTCTACCTCGATCTCGACCAGTTCAAGGAGATCAACGACACGCACGGTCACAGCGCGGGCGACGCGGTGCTCAAGCAGCTCGCGGCGCGGCTCGTCTCGAGCCTGGGCGCCGGGGCGGGCGACGAGTCGTCAGCGCCGGAATCCTCACGCATCAGTGTCTCGCGGCTCTCGGGGGACGAGTTCGCGATCATCGCGTCGCGGGTCGCCGACGTCGAGGCGGCGCGCGAGCTGGCGCATCGGATCTTGCGGCTCGTGGCCGAGCCGCTCACGATCGCGGAGCGGAGCCTGTCGGTCTCGTCGAGCGTCGGCATCGCGCTCTTCCCGAAGGATGGGAGCAACGTCGAGGCCCTGATCCGCAGCGCCGACGCCGCCGTCTACACCGCCAAGAACCGCGGCCGCAACGGGCTCGCCTTCTACGAGCCGGCAATCGACGCGGGCATGGAGCGGATCAGCAAGATCGCGAGCGGCCTGCGCAGCGCGATCGAACGCGGCGAGCTGAGCCTCCACTACCAGCCCAAGATCGATCTCGCGACGGGAACGGCCGCGGGCCTCGAAGCGCTGATGCGCTGGAAGAGCGCCGAGCTCGGAGACGTCAGCCCCAAGGACTTCATCCCCGTCGCCGAGAAGCGCGGGCTGATCCCTGCCCTGGGAGCCTGGAGTCTCGAGCAGGCCTGCCAGCAGATCGCTCGCTGGCGCGAGGCGGGCTATGCCCCGGTGCGGGTCTCCGTCAACGTCTCGAGCATCCAGTTCCGGGACAGCGATCTGCAACGCGCCGTGAGCAGGGCGCTGACACAGCACAAGGTCGATCCCTCGCTGCTCGAAATCGAGCTGACCGAGAGCCTGCTGCTCGACGGGGGCGAGCAGACGGCGCTGTGCCTGCGCGACCTGCGGGCGATGGGCGTGACGGTCGCCCTCGACGACTTCGGGACCGGCTACTCGGCGCTCACGTATCTGAACGTCTTCCCGCTCGACGTGCTGAAGATGGACAGAAGCTTCCTGCGCGAGATCCAATCGAATCATTCCGCGGCCGAGATCGCCGCGGCCGTGGTCGCGATGGCGCACGGCCTGGGCCTCATGGTGATCGCCGAGGGGGTCGATTCGCTCGAGCAGCTGGGCGTGCTGCGCGAGATGGCGTGCGACCAGGTCCAGGGATTTCTCTACGCGCCGGCGGTGCCTGCGGACGACGCGGTGCGCTTCCTCGCCCGTGGCAGCGAGGCCCGGCCCGCCGTGCCGTTCGCCGCGAGCTACCCCGGGCGACTCAACACCGACCCCCGCGAGGCGCCTGCGCCGACGGCCGAGCCCGCCGTCGAGTCCGAGGCCAGCGAGCCGGCACTGAAGACCCATCCGGCTGCGACTGCGGCTCCGGCTTCGGCTCCCACCCCGGCGCTGCTGCTCGTCGACGATGGGGGCGGCGCGCTGCGCGTCGTCGCGGAGCGGCTCGTTCACCTCGCGCGCGGCGTCGATCTGCAATACGCCGCCGCGCCCGACGAAGCGCGCATGCTGATGCGCGACGAGAAGCTCGTGATCCGCGCCGTGCTCGCGCCGCCGTCGATCGATCTCCACGCGCTGGGGGAGATCCGCCGGAGCCTCGCCAAGCGAACGGGAGCGGAACCCCCGATCTTGGTTGCGGGCGACGAGCCCGATCCGCGCGTGCGCGCGCGGCTGCGCAGCAGCGGCGTCTCCGCCGTGCTGTGGGCGCCCTTCGACGACACCGAGCTCGCCTTCGTGCTGAAGTCCGCCATCGCGGCGCGCGGCGACCTCTCGCGCCGGCGCGAGATCCGCGTTCCGATCGAGCTGACGGCGCGCCTGCGCTGCGGGAACCGCCGGGAGATGGTCGTCCTCTCGAGCCTTTCGCAGCGCGGCGCCTTCATCGAGCTGTCGGATCCGCTTCCCAGGGGCGAGCTGATCCAGCTCGACTTCGACCTCGCCAGCACGTCGTTCCGCTTCTTCGCCGAGGTCGTCCACCACGAGACCGACGAGTCGGAGTGCCCCTTCCCGAGCTCCGGCAACGGCGTCGTCTTCTACGGCGCCGAGCGCGGCACCGAGCTCCAGCTCAGCAAGGCCATCGAGGAGCGGGCGAGCCGCTATCTGCCGTGATCCAGGCGGACGCTCATCGGGGTCGGGTATCTGTTCCCGAGACGATTGCAGCGCAGCGTTTGAAACGTTCTCTGGCGCAGTGACGGCGGCGGAGCCGTAGCGATCGCGGGCTGAAACGAGGAGGGCCGGGTCCCTCAGCGAAGGCCCGGCCCTCTCAGGAGCTCGCGATCTGGATCAGCGCGGCGGAATGCGCGTGCTCATGTCGTTGAGCACGTAGGCAGGGTCGATCCGGCACTGAGACGCAGGGCCCAGTGTCAGACAACGGGTCTGGAGATCCGACGCGGTCGGCTGCGGGCCCCCGGCGATCCAATCGCGCAGCTCTTCCCAGCCCGCCACCAGCTCGGGAGACGTGAAACCGCAGTGGGTGTTGCCGCTCTCGTTGACGATCCCCGTCGTCAGGTGCGAGGCGGGCACCACGTCCTGGTACTCTTTCTCCTGCTCGACGATCACGAGGCCGTCGCCATCCGTATGGATCGAGACGATCTTCGTGGCGTTCACTTCACCCTTCGGCGTGTAGTTCTTCTGCAGGTCCTTGTGCGCCTTGCTGGTGTAGGCGACGCGCTGGATCGACGCGTCGATGGCCGGGTCGGTGTAGGTGACGCCGACGTTGCCTACGCCCTGACCGCCGTCGAGCTTGTCCGGAGCGAAGATCAGGTTCGAAAGGCCGTTGGTCACGAAGACCATGTCGGTGACGATGAAATTCTCCGGGAGCGTCGTCACCGCCTTGATCTGGTTGAGGCGCGCCTGCTGGGCCGGCGTGCGGAACGCGACCGGCGTGAGCACACCCGTGCAGGTGTTCACGGCCGTGGCGATCTGCGTGTTCGTGAGCCCCGCCGTCGGGTAGCCCGGCGCCGGCAGGCCCGTTGCGCCGCCCGGCAGCGATCCGCCCGGCACGGCGCTGCACACCGCGTCGTAGACGAGGCGCAGGTCGATGGCGCCGTCCCAGGAGCGGCTGCCCGCGAGCGCGCCACAGATCGGGTACGCGCCCGCGGGGTTCTCGTCGAAGGTCTCGATCGCCTGAGCGGTGACGATGCCGCCGAGGCTGCCGCCGTGGATGATTACGTGGTCCGGGTCACCGAAGTTCTCCTTGAAGACTTCGAACAACCGGTTGAGATCCTTCTTCGTGCTGAAGAGTGTCCAGCAGCAGTTGCTGTAGCTCGACGCAGCGACGGCATAGCCCTCCGAGAGCTGGAGCGGAGCGAGCGGGCCGAGACCCGGGTTCGCTGCCGGCGGGTTGAAATCGAAGCCGTGGTTGTTGATCACGAGGGTGCCGTTCCAGACGGTCGGTACGGTGATCTGGAAGAAGGCGCCCTTCTTCTCGCCCGTGATCGTCGTGTCGGCGAGCGCGAGTGTCGGAATCCACAGGGCTGCCATCAGCAGACCGCAGAGTCGTGTGCGCAGACGCATGCTCAATCCCTCCTGGAGCAGCCCGACAGTGCGTCGGACGGCTCATCTTCCGCGCGCCTCGACGGACAATCAAGCGGAATCCGACCTGCAAGTGGGTCCCGCCCACGATTCGTCCCCGGGGAATCGAGACGCGTTCTCGGGGCGCCTCAAGGGAGCCAGTTTGCGCCTTCGATCTGATACAGGCCCATCTCGTCCTGGGTGATGGCGCGACCGCCGGCCAGTGCCTCCGCCTTCGCCCGCGCGTCCCAGCTCAGCTGGAGGAACTGGGTGCGCTCGTACAAAGACTGGAGGTCGAGCCAGACCTGCGGGTCCTCCGGAGCCAGTGCGGCGGACCGCTCGAGGTGCGAGCGTGCCGCGTCGTAGTCGGTGGCGAGCGTCAGGAGCCGCCCGAGGTGGGAATGCGGCACGCGATCGTCCGGATCCGCGGCGACGGCCTGCTCGAAGAGGTTCAGCGCCTTCTGGAGGTCGCCCTGCTTCCAGGCCTCGAGGGCGAGCCCGTCGAGGGCCCGGGCCGATTCGACGGGCACGTGATCCTTGCCGTCAGGATCCGGCTCGGGAAGCTTCAGGGTTCCCAGCGCTTCCTCACGCGTCGTGGTCTTCTTCTGGAGCTTCCATACGTCGGTGTTACCCGTCTCCTCATCGCGGAAGTGTCTCTCGACGGGCTGGTCGAAGGGCAGCGGAGCTCCTTCCTCCACGACGCGTGGCCCGTGTGGGGTGCCAAACCACCACACGACCCCCGCGAGGACGACGAGGGCGGGTAGTGAGACCCACGCGAGCGCGCGACGACTCACCCGGGTCTTCGTCGACTGCGGCGAGAGATGACGCACGCGGCCGCTGCGAGGCTGGCGACGAGTGCGGCGGTCCCCGCGCGCGATAGCGCCGGGACCTGCACGAAAGTCGGGCGGAAGGCGAGGTCGAAAGGCCCATCGAGGCCGCCGCTGCCCGCGCCGACGAACGCCGAGACGAAGGTGCCCGTCGCCCCGGCATAGCGGCGGATCGTGTCGTTGCTCTGGCTCGTCACATAGAGATCGCCACCGGGACCGAAGTCGAGCGACGTCGGTCCGCTCAACCCACCGGCGCCGCTCGCGACGAAGGTCGAGACGAAGGCGCCCGTGGTCGCGTTGAAGGCCTTCACCTCGCTCGGAAAATAGGAAGCCACGTAGAGCTTCCCGCCGTGGAACACGAGACCGTAGGGATCCACGGGCCCGCCGCCGTTGCCGGTCGCATCGACGAAGACGCCGAGGAAGGCGCCCGTCGCCCCGTTGTACTTGAGGATCTCGCCAGTGGCGCTCGACACGTAGAGGTGGCCATCGGGTCCAAAGGCGAGGCTGCGCGGTGAGAAGAGGCCCCCCGAGCCGCCGAGCACGAAGCTGCCGAGCGACTGCCCCGTAAACTGGTTGATGCGCGAAATGCCGTCGTCGCCCTGGCAGGCAACGTAGATGCGGCCATCCGGTCCGTAGGCCACGTCCACCGGGATGAAGCCGCAGACAGCTCCGAAGGTTCGTAGCAGCGCGCCCGACACGGCGTCGTGCTCGACCACCTCGTTCTCGAGGGAGCTGGCGATCAGCAGCCGCTGGCCATCGGACCTGAAGGTGATGCCGGCGTCGAGGGCCGTCGAGACGCCGCGTGCGCGCACGCCGGTCGGGCTGCCGGCGGAATCGAAGTAGATCACGTCGTTCGCGTTCGCGCTGGCGACGAGCAGCGTGCTGCCGCTCCAGAGCGCGGCCTTCGGCGCGCCGAGCCCACCGGCGCCCGGCGCGACGAGCGGCGACACCGCGAGCGTCGTGAGATCCACCAGCACCGCATCGTTGGAGCTGCAGCCCGTCACGGTGAGCCGCAAATCCGGCGCGAGCGCGAGCGCGCAGGGGTCGTTGACGCCGGACGTCGCCGGCAGCACCACCCGCGAGAAGCCCCAGACCCCGCCGCTCAGCACGTACTCGAGCACGCGATCCGAGCCGGAATCCGCGATCAGCATCTGCGTCGACGACCTGAACAGGAGGCCCTTCGGCATCGAGAGCCCCGTGCCGATCACCGTCGTGGCGGCGCCGCCGCCGATCGGAAAGCGCACGACGCGGTTGAGGTCGCTGTCTGTGGCGAACACCTGTGTGCCGCTCAGCGCGACACCGAAGAACTCCGCACCGACGAGCGTGCCGATCACGGTCAGCGCACCGCCCGGCAGGGCCAGTTTCTTGATCGAGTCGGTCGTCTCGGCGGTGGCATCGAACGGATCGGCGAAGTAGAGGTTGGCGCCCGCCGCGTCGAAGGCGAGGCCCGTGGGACCATAGAGCCCCATCTTCAGCGCCGGCGTGATCAGCGCACCGGTCGCGCTCGTGTAGCGCCAGATCTCGCCGGAGGCCTGGCTCGTGACGTGGAGCACGCCGTCCGACGGGCGCAGCGCGATGCCGCCCGGGTTCTGGAAGCCCTGCGCGATGGTGTTCGCGACGACGCGCACGAAGGCGCCGCTCGTCGCGTCGTATTCGAGCACGGACGCGGAATTCTGGGAAGCGACGTAGAGGTTGCCGGCGCCCGCGATGGGAGCGGCGAGCAGGATCAGCGTCTGCAGCAGCAGCGAGAGGGTGCGTTGCATTCCGGGGTCCTGCGTTGGCGTTCCATTCTACACGCTCGGAAAAGGCCACGTGCGAGCGTTGCGCAGGGCTCCCGCGGGGGGATGCGCCGCCAGGTTTTCGATCCATGGGTTACGCGCCCGGTCTGCCTGCCTCGCTTTCCTTGCCACGCGCGGCGCCCTTCTTCCTACACATCGTTGTACGGGAGGGAATTCGAATGCCTGCATTCCAGCCTTGTGCCTGGCGCACCGCCGCGCCGCTGGGTCTTCTGGTCGCCGGTTTCCTTTCCGCCATTCCCACGGCGCCTGCTGCAGCCGCCCCTACGGTGGACGGCACGCTCGATGGGTCGTACGGCTCGGCGCTGGCCGTGCAGACGGTCGAGACCGGGTTCGGCGACAACATGAGCGAGCTGGACGCGGGCTACGCCCTGATCGACGGCGGCAAGCTCTACCTCATGCTCACCGGCAACCTGGAGGCCAACTTCAACAAGCTCGACATCTTCATCGACTCGAAGGCGGGCGGTCAGAGCACCTTCTCGAGCGCCGGCAACGCGTTCTCGAGCGCCATGAACGGTCTCCTCTTCGATGCCGGCTTCACGGCGGATTATCACGTCGTCGCGCAGCGTGGAAACAACCTCGGCAATGACACGTTCGATCTCGACTTCGCCAATCTGGGCGCCGCCACGTTCAGCAGCTACACCGACATCCTCGGCGGTCTGACGGGCGCGGCCACCACCGGCACGGGCGTCAACGCCGTTGGCATCGACGTCGGCTACGACAACAGCAACGTGGCCGGGGTGCTCGGCGGTAGCGCTGCGGCGAATCAGGCGGCGGCCGCAGCCGTCGCCACGGGCCTCGAGCTCGGCATCGCGCTCAGCGATCTCGGTCACACCGGCGATCCGATCCGCGTGATGGTCGGGGTGAACAACTCGGGCCAGAACTACTGGTCGAATCAGTTCCTGGCGGGCCTGCCCATTCCCATCGGCGGCGGCGGCCAGGGCAATCTGGGCGGCGACGAGCTCGGCAACTTCACCGGCACGGCCGGCATCGACATGACGCACTTCGGCGGCGACCAGTTCTTCACGGTCGTGCCGGAGCCATCGACGCTGATGCTGGCTGGCTTCGGATTGGCTGGGCTCGCGGCGAGCGGCAGGCGACGCAAGCGGGGCTGACGATCGGCGCGATCCGCCGCGGAGAGTTACTCTCTGAGCGCCGATCGGCAACCCGAAAGATGCCTCGAACAGCGCGAAGAAAGCCCAAGGCCCGCTTCCAATTCTCACGCCTCTGGCCGAGCGCTCGCTCGCGGCGCCGAGCGCTGCGTGCGTATCGGGGCGCATCCCCGGGCGTGCAGCTCACGCTGGCGCTCGCGGCTGCCGTGATCTCATGGGGCGCGCTCAACTTCGCCTATCAGGTGATCCGCAAGCCCACGGAGCTCTACTTCCCGATCAGCGGCACGCTCTACAAGACGCCGACCGAGACCTGGCGGGAGTACGCGCCCATCTTCCGGAAGCACTCGACGAGCGTGATGACGCCGGAGCTGCTCGCGGCGCTGGCGCAGGTCGAGGGCTCCGGCAATCCGGTGGCGCGCACGTACTGGCGTTGGTCGTGGAAGCTACAGCCGTTCGAGATGTACCGGCCGGCTTCGAGCGCGGTGGGGATGTATCAGATCACGGACGGAACCTTCGAGGTCGCGCGCCGCTCCTGCATCCACGATCACGTCGTCGTCGACGACGGTCCGTGGAACGCCTGGAAATCCTGCTGGTTCAACAGCCTCTACGTGCGCGTGATTCCGAGCCACGCCGTCGAGCTGACGTCAGCGTACCTCGACAAGGGCGTCGCACGGGCGCTCGCGCGGCACGGCATCAAATCCGCGACGCTCGACCAGAAGCAGAAGCTCGCGACGCTGATCCATCTTTGCGGCGCGGGCGCAGGCGACGCCTACGCGCGCCGCGGCCTTCGCTTGATCCGCGGGCAGCGCTGTGGAGATCACGAAGTGCGCGCGTATCTGGCGCGTGTCGCGGAGCTGAACAAGCTGTTCGCGCGCCTGGCGGCGCAGACCTGAGGCAGGCTCCATCACGAACGCCTGGCTGTGCTCGCGACGCCGGCGGCGATGAGCAGTCCGAGCAGCAGGGCGAGGCTCGCGCGCGAGAGGCTTGGGACGTACACCGGCGCTAGCGATGAGAAGAAGTGCGCGGCGTCGATGCTCCCGAGTCCCGTCACGAGGTCGTAGCCCGCGCCGGCGCTGTAGTCGCCGTTCGAGCCGGAGGTGACGTCGTGGTAGCGCGGCGTGCCGCACAGCGCGTAAAGGTACGCGCCCGGGTTCCCGAGCAACACGCCGCCCCGTTGCTGGCTCAGCTTCGCGAAGAAGCCCGCCCACTGCGGAGCCGCGCCCGACGTGCCGCCCACGATCCACCAGGAGCCGTTCTCGATCACGTAATTACCGGGCGACGAGTTCGCCTCGAGCGCCACGTCCGGCACGAGACGCGTCGAGCCAGCCGGGACGCCGCAACCGGTCTGGAACGACGGGCGAGCGAAGAGCGTGCTGACGCCGCCCCCCGATCCGCTCCATCCCGTCTCGCTTCCGTAGCCAGCGCAAGCCGGATTCGACAGGGTCATTGCGGGGCTGCAAACCGGTGTCGTACCGCCGACTCCGATCACGTGCGGCGAATTCGCGGGATGGTCCACCGTGAGCAGGCCGCTGCAATCGCGACTCCCGGCATCCCCCGACGCCGCGAGCCAGGTCTGCCCGATCGCGTTGGCGTTCGCGAAGATGCTGTCGTTCGTGAGCTGCGTGCCGTGGGAGACCCCCGCCTCGCAGGCGCCCCAGCTCGTGGTGACGACACTCCCGGGGTCGTCCAAGACGATTCGGTTGTACATCACGGCGAAATCGCTGAAGGCCGCCGATGCCGCCATGTAGTTCCGGACGACCGCGCCAGGCGCCGTACCGTGGGCGTACTCGACGTCGAGCGCGACCTCGATCGAGTCCTGGACGTTGAACTGGCATCCGGCGGGATTGTTGGTTCCGGCGCAGACCTGGCCGCTGCCGGCCGGGAGCTGCGGGAGGCTCCACTGATTGTTGAAGGCGGTGGTGTCCGTACTCTTCCATGCGTAGAGCCCGGCGATGACCAGCGTCTCACCCGCACCGTCGAGACCCGTCGAATCGGCGTAGAAGGAGCGCAGATCATTCGGGCTCAGGTGGCAGCAATTCGAGCCCAGCGACGCGTTCGGCGCGGCGACGGAGGCCGTGGCCAGCGAGCGCGGCTGCATCGTGGCGAGATCTTCGAGTCCGGAGACCCCGGTGATCACGCGCGCAAGCGACGCGGAGAGCACCGGCTCGGCCTGCGCCGCAAAGTGCCTCCGCCCCCGGAACTGCACGGCGCGAAGCTGAACGCCGAAGGCCCGCTCGATGGCCGTCACGCTTCCGCTGGCGGCCACGAGGAGCCGGTTGGGAAACCGTCCGGTGACGGCGAGACCGTTCGCTTCCAGATGCGCGACCACCGCCTGCTCGTCCTCCGCCGCGGGGGCGAAGCGCGCGTTGTATTCGTCCTGGGTGAGGAAGTGGTGGTAGTTCGGAGAGGCGGGGTTCTGGACATCCTCGAGAAACGCTTCGAGGCCCGCCGGATCGCGAGGCACGAGACCCACCACGATCCGATGCATCTCGTCGGGGGCGAGCGAACCGATGTCCGTCGCTTCCCGGGCGAGCTCGGAAACCGAGCTCGCCCTCGGCGCGCGCGGAGCGGCCGCGGCGACGCGCGGCGAGATGCAGTACGAGGCGATGGCCCCGACACCAATCGCGATCGTCATCATCCGGGCGATCCGCGGAAGCGCTCGGGCGCCCTCGACCCTCACGGCCGACGCGCGACTTCTGCGCCGGCGCGACGGCGCGTGGCGGGATCCGGGTGGCTCGCGGCGGCCTCCGCGAGACTGGCCTGCGCCGCGGGCGTGCCGATGCGGCCGAGGCCGCGGATGGCGGACATGCGTACGCGCTCGTTGCTCGACTCGAGAAGCCTTCCGAGCGGCTCGACGGCCTTCTCGTTGCCGGGCACGCCGAGGGAGATCGCGGCGGCGGAGACGAGCACGGGATCCGGACGTGCGAACAGCGCGACGAGCTCGTGCGTGATCGCGGCGCTCGGGTGAGCCGCGAGCGCACGGACGACGGCGAGCTGATTCGCGCCGCTGGTTTCGCGAAGCAGCTTCACCCAGCGCGGCGGGCCGTCCACGAGCTTGCGGCGCTCGAGCTCCGAGAGAAGCGCGATGCGCACACCGATTGGCGTCTCTTGATTCCCGAGAACCGGCTCGAGGGCCGGCAGATCCTCGGCCGTGACGATCGGCGCATTGGAGAGCAGCGCCACGTCGCGCACCGCCGAAGACGCGAGCATCGGATCGGGCGACGCGAGCAGCTTCACGGTGATCTGCCGTAGGCCCTGCGACTGCTGTGCGAGCGGCAGCTTCTCGAGCGCGGCATAGGCGCGCAGCGCCGCCACGAGACGGGCATCCGCCGGCGACGCCTTGCCTTCCTGGAGCGAGACCCAGGCGACCTTGCCCGCGAGCGCCGCGAGCTCGCGCGTGCGCTCGAGCTTCTGGAGGAAGATCACCGTCTGCTGGCTCTTCGCGTAGAGGGGGACGCCGTGGCCGTGCTGCACGAAGCGCAGTGTCGTGGGTGATGACCCCGGGGCCGCGGGCGGAGCCGGAGCGCCCTTGATCCACTCGAGCACCTCGGCGACGACGACCGGCTCCCCGAGCGGCGCGTCCGAGCCCGGCGCGACCGCACCCGGCGCCCCGGGATCGAGAATCCGCACGCGCGCGACGAGATCCGCTTGCACGACGAGCCCGCGCAGCGTCTCCGTGCCAAAGACGACGTGGGCGCGGGCGGCCCCTACGCCCAGCGCGAACGCGACGGCGAAGGCCGCCGCCGCCGGCCATTTCATAGATCGTCGACGGCCTGCGTGAAGGCCTCCGAGATGGTCGGATCGAGCTGCTGCCCCACGTTGTTCTGGAACACCGTGTTGCAATCGATCGGCTGGATCGGACAGAACTGCGGGAAGCCGGCGATCACGTAGGGCGCGCAGGCGAGGCAGCTGTTGTCGAATTTCGCGTAGGGCACCTGATAGCCGACCTCGTCGTTGCCGAGCCCGGCGATGAACGTGTGCTCGGCGCTGGTCGCATCGGCGAGCTGACCGCGGTAGCCGAAGCCGATTTGCGGATCGAGCTCGTCGGGCACCACCACGATGGCGCCCTTCCCGATCTGGACAGCCGACACCTCAGTGTGTAGGTCCTCGCCCGTCGCCTGCGGAATCGAATCGAAGGGCGGCGGGAAGGGGAAGCCGACGTTCGCGTCGGGTACGCCATTGGTGTAGACCGAGCGCCGCGCATCGATCACGCCGATCGCGATGAAGAGCCGGAAGTAGGGATTATCGAGCGGGACCGCCACCGGATCGACCGTCGCGTGCGCGATCTTCGGCGAGGGCGCGCCGTTGCTCGGATTGGGCTTGCCCTTCTTGAGCCGCACCGCGTCGATCGCCTCGATGGCGCGATTGGCCAACTGCGTGCCGTGCACCTCCGCAAAGCGGAACGTGCGGCGCGGCGCCGGCGCGTGCGTGATGGGATCCAGCACGTCGATGTGGAGCGGCCCCTGGAGCACGCCCAGATCCCCCGCCATCCAGATCGCGAGCCCGCCGTAGCGCGCCTCGATCCGCTGGCGCACGTAGTTCGGGAAATCCGACGTGATCAGCGTGTTGTCCGAGCCCATGCTCTCCGGGTGGCTCCCGAAGTTCACGAGCGTCGCCAGCACGTCGAGACTATTGCCTTCCCGCTTCGTGAGCTGCATGACGGCAATGTTCGGATCCACGATCCGACCTTGTGTCATCGGCGCGAGCAGATCGTCGCCCGCGAGCACCTTCGTATCGCCGACGCCGAAGCCATCATCCTCGGGATCCGTCCCGATCGAGAGCCCCGCGCTGTTGCCCGTCGCATAGAAGACGCGCGCCGGCTGGAGATGCGCCGCCGCATCGTCGATGCAATCCGCCACCGTCGCGTTGATGAAATCCAGATAGGCGTAGTCGATCCCGCTGGTGAGCTCGTCGGCGCCCCAGAGGCCCATCGTGTCCGGCCCCTCGTGCACGTGCGTGCTCGAGACGAGCACGAAATCCACCTGCGAGCTCGGCGCGACCATCCCGCGGATCGTGTCCACCTCGTTCTTGAAGTACCCGATCGCGTCGATCGCCACGATCGCCACGCGCTTGCCCTTGTTGTCGAGCACCAGCCCGCGCGCCCACAGCCGATCGTGATAGCCCGTCGCCGCCCGGCCGTTGTCGAAGCCCGCCATGTAGATGGGATCCGTGTGGTTCACGACGCCGGGCGCGCCGAACGCCGCCTGGTAGGCGCCGGCGAGAGACGGAGAGATGGGCGTGATGTCGCGCTTGCAGGTGCCGACGCTGAGGCTCCCGCCGCCGCCATCATCCCCGTTGCCGCCGCCGTTGCCTTTGCCGCCCCCTTTCCCGTTGCCGTTGTTCCCGGCGAGGGCGAGAGCGGGGATGGTGAGGGCGAGACCGAGGGCGAGGAGATGGCGGCGCATGGGGGGTTCCTCCGTCGCTGCATCGTATTCCCTGGGTGGGAGAGGGGTCAAGCAGTGCGGCGGTCCGCGGACCGGAAACGGCGCCGCGCGTGAGGCGACGCGCCCCGCCCGCACCCAGGATCCCGAGCCGACCCCGTGGGATCCTATACTGATGAGGATCGCGAGCTTGCCAGCGACCTCCGCGAACGAGGAGGCGCCGGCGCAGTTCTGCGGAGGATTCTGGATGGCCGCGGACGAGGCGTCCCCCACGACGACGTCGTCGGAGGTCGGAGAGGAGTCGCAGATCGAGCTCGCGCTCGATCTGCGCTGGTCATGGGATCACAGCGGCGACGAGCTGTGGGCCGAGATCGATCCCGATCTCTGGCGCTTGACCCGCAATCCGTGGCTCATCCTCCAAACGGTGTCCCGGACCCGGCTGCGGGACCTGCTCGCGCAGCCGAAGTTCCGGGATCGCGTGCGGAGCCTGCAGGAAGCGCGGCGCACATACCTGGCCACGCCGGGCTGGTTCCAACGCCGACATCCCGAGGCGTCGCTCTCGCGCGTCGCGTACTTCTGCATGGAGTTCGCGCTCAGCGAGGCGCTGCCCATCTACTCGGGCGGGCTCGGCAACGTCGCCGGCGACCAGCTCAAGGCCGCCAGCGACCTCGGCGTCCCCATCGTCGGCGTCGGGCTCCTCTACCAGCAGGGCTACTTCCGCCAGGTGATCGCCGCCGATGGGAGCCAGGAGGAGCTCTACCCCTACAACGATCCGGGTCTGCTCCCGATCACACCGGCGCGTGACGCGAACGGCGAGTGGATCCGCGTCGAGCTCCACCTGCCCGGAACCACGCTCTGGCTGCGCGCCTGGCAGGTACGGGTCGGTCGCCTGCACTTGTACCTGCTCGACAGCAACGACCCTGCGAACCCGCCGGCGTTTCGCGGCGTCACGACCCAGCTCTATGGCGGCGGCGTCGAGCAGCGCCTGCGCCAGGAGATCGTGCTGGGGATCGGCGGCTGGCGCCTGCTGCGGGCTCTGAAGCTCGAGCCCGAAGTCTGTCACCTCAACGAGGGGCATGCGGCGTTCGCGGTGCTCGAGCGCGCCCGCTCCTTCATGCAGGACAGCGGGCAGCCCTTCGACGTGGCGTTCGCCGTCACGCGCGCGGGCAATCTCTTCACCACGCACACGCCGGTGGCCGCGGGCTTCGACCGCTTCGACGCGCGCATGATCGAGCAGTACCTGCGGCGCTATGCGCAGGACGTCCTCGGCATCGAGATTTCCGAGCTGCTCGCCCTCGGTCGCGAGGATCCCGGCGATCCGAACGCGCCCTTCAACATGGCGTGCCTCGCGATCCGGGGCAGCGCGTCGGTGAACGGTGTCAGCCGCCTCCACGGCGCCGTGAGCCGGCGCCTCTTCGAGGGCCTGTTTCCCGGCTGGCCCGTGGCCGAGGTGCCGGTGAAGCACGTGACCAACGGCGTCCACACTCCGACCTGGGATTCCCCGGAGGCAGACATTCTGTGGACCACGGCGTGTGGCCGCGACCGCTGGCGCGGCGCGCTGGACACGGTCGAGCGAGACATCCGATGCGTACCTGACGCGGATCTGTGGGCGATGCGCAGCAAGGCACGCCAGGACCTCGTCGAGCATGCGCGGGAGCGCGGCGCGCAGAAGCTCGCGTCGATGGGCGCATCGCCCGCGGAAATCGCAGCGATGGGCGAGCACCTCGATCCCGAGACGCTCACGCTGGTGTTCGCGCGGCGCTTCGCCACCTACAAGCGCCCGACCCTGCTGCTCCAGGATCCGGAGCGCTTGCTGAAGATCCTGACCGACGCGGACCGGCCCGTGCAGCTGATCGTCGCCGGCAAGGCGCACCCCGCCGATGAGCCCGGGCAGGCGATGATCCGGCAGTGGTTCGAGTTCAACCGTCGCCCGCAGGCGCGGGGGCACGCGATCTTCCTCCCCGATTACGATCTGCTGCTGGCCGAGCATCTCGTGCAGGGCGCCGACGTCTGGATCAACACGCCGCGCCGCCCCTGGGAGGCGTGCGGAACCAGCGGCATGAAGGTGCTCGTCAACGGGGGGCTCAACCTCTCGGAGCTCGACGGCTGGTGGGCGGAGGCCTACACGCCCGAGGTTGGCTGGGCGCTCGGCGACGGTCGCGAGCACGGCGACGATCCGGCGTGGGACGCCGCCGAAGCGGAAGCGCTGTATGCGCTGCTCGAACGCGAGATCGTGCCCGCGTTCTACGACCGCGACGCGCAGGGAATTCCACGGGCCTGGGTCGCGCGCATCCGCGAGAGCATGGCGCGCCTCACGCCCCGCTTCTCGGCCAACCGCGTCGTGCGCGAATACACCGAGGAGCACTATCTCCCGGCTGCGGCGCGCTATCTGGCGCGGGCGGCCGAGAAAGGCGCAGGCGGAGCCAGCGTGCGCGCGTGGCAGCGGCACCTCGCAGAGCACTGGCACGAAGGCCGCTTCGGGGCGCAGCGTGTCGAGACCCGGGACGGCTCGCATCGTTTCGAGGTCGAGCTCTACCTCGGCGGGCTCGACCCCGAGGCCATCCGCGTCGAGCTCTACGCCAACCCGATCGACGAGGGCGAGCCCGTTCGCCAGGCACTGGCACGCGAACGAGAGCTCGCGGGGCCCGGCAACGGCGGCGCGTACGTCGGCCAGGTCCCGGCGTCACGCTCCGCCTCCGACTACACGCCGCGGCTCGTCCCGCATCACGCGCTGGCGCAGGTGCCGCTCGAGGCGACGTGGATTCTCTGGCAGCGCTGAGCGGGAGAGGAGAGATGAGCGCCGAGCCCCTTCTCGAGCCCGAGGCAGCGCCGCATCGCCAGTCCGCGGACGAAGCGGTGGCCGCGCTCGCGACGGATGCGCGAGTCGGCCTGCGCCAGGAGGAAGCGCGCGAGCGCCTCGCACGCTACGGCCGCAACGAGCTGACCTCGGAGCGTCCGCTCCCGCAGTGGCGCAAGCTGCTCGCGCAGTTCGAGAGCGCGCTCGTCATCCTGCTGCTCGTCGCGGCCTGCATTTCCGGGGCGCTCTGGCTCTACGAGCGCGATTCCGCCCTGCCCTACGAGGCGATCGCGATCCTGGCCGTCGTGCTGCTGAACGCGTGCATGGGCTACCTGCAACAGGCGCGCGCCGAGCAGGCGGTGGCGGCGCTGCGCGAGCTCTCGGCGGCGCGCGCAACGGTCGTTCGCGACGGCGCTCGCCAGAGCCTCCTCGCGAGCGAGCTGGTTCCCGGCGACATCATCCTCGTCGAAGCAGGCGACGCCGTGCCCGCCGACGCGCGCCTGCTGCACACGTCCGCGCTCCAGACCGCAGAAGCCGCGCTCACCGGCGAGAGCCTGCCGGTATCGAAGGACGTCGCGGCGATCCCGCAGCAACCGGCGCTCGGTGATCTCACGAACATGATCTTCGCTGGAACGTCGGCCACCTCCGGGCGCGGCCGCGCGGTGGTCACCGCCACCGGGATGCGGACCCAGATGGGACGCATCGCCACGCTGCTCGAGGCAGCCCCGCAGCTGGCCACGCCGCTCCAGCAGGAGCTCGACCGCGTCGGCCGCAGGCTCGGCCTCAGCGTCGTCGTGATCGCGGTCGCCATGATCGCCACGATCCTGCTCGTCTACGAGGTGCGCGGAGTCTCCGCGATCTTCGACGTGCTCATCCTGGGCGTCGCGCTGGCGGTCGCCGCGGTGCCGGAAGGCCTGCCCGCGGTCGTGACGGCGGTGCTCGCGGTCGGCGTGCAGCGCATGGCGAAGCGCAACGCGATCGTGCGCCATCTCGCGGCCGTGGAGACGCTGGGCTCGGCCGACGTGATCGCGTCCGACAAGACCGGCACGCTCACGACGAACGAGATGACCGTGCGCAGCGTCGTCTGCGCGAGCGGGCGCGTGGTCTTCGGCGGCACCGGTTACGAGCCGGAAGGCAGCGTGCTCCGCGACGATGACGGCGCGGTCGAGGGCGCGCTGCGCGCCGAGCTGGTGCGTGCGCTGTCGGCCGCCGATCGCGCCAACAACGCCGTGCTCCAGGAGCACGGCGGACACTGGACGGTGCAGGGAGATCCGACCGAAGGCGCCTTGATCGTCGCGGCGCGCAAGGCCGGACTGGAAGCCGGCGCGCTCGAGGCCCGCTTCGCGCGCCTCGCGGAGGTCCCGTTCTCGTCGGAGCGCAAGCTGATGAGCACGCTCCACAGCGACGCCGAGCGCGAGGAGCGCCTGCTGGCCTTCACGAAGGGCGCGCCCGATCTGCTGCTCGCGCGCTGCTCGCACGAGGCGGTGGGCGACGGCACGCGCGATCTCACGCCCGAGCGCCGCGCGGAGATCGCGAAGGCCAACGAAGAACTTGCCGGCCAGGCGCTGCGCACGCTCGGCGTCGCGTTCCGGTCGCTGCCCAAGGCGAGCTTTCGGGGCGAGGATTTCGACGAGGGGATCGAGGAGGAGCTCACGTTCCTCGCGTTGATCGGCATGCGCGACCCGCCGCGCAGCGAAGCGAAGGCTGCGGTCGGGCGCGCGAAGGGCGCGGGCATCCGCTCCCTGCTGATCAGCGGCGATCATCCGCGGACGGCGGCCGTGATCGCCGCCGAGCTCGGTATCGCGAGCGATGGACGCGTCGTCACGGGCGCGGAGCTCGGCGCCATGACGCCGGAGCAGCTCGAGCGCGCGGTGAGGGAGGTCTCGGTCTATGCGCGCGTCGACCCCGAGCACAAGCTCGCGATCGTGCGGGCCCTGCAGCGGGGCGGCGCCACCGTGGCGATGACGGGCGACGGCGTCAACGACGCGCCCGCGCTCAAGGCCGCCGACATCGGCGTCGCCATGGGCGTCACCGGGACGGACGTGTCCCGCCAGGCCGCGGACATGGTGCTCGCGGACGACAACTTCGCCTCGATCGTCGCCGCCGTCGAAGAGGGCCGCGCGATCTTCTCGAACATCCGCAAGTTCCTGCGCTACCTGCTCGCGTCGAACATCGGCGAAGTGATCACGATGTTCTTCGGCGTGCTGTTCGCGAACGCGATCGGCCTCACGGGGGGAGAGCACGGTCTCGTGCTGCCGCTGCTGGCAACTCAAATTTTGTGGATCAACCTGGTGACCGACGGCGCCCCGGCGCTCGCGCTCGGACTGGACCCTGTCGACGCGGACGTGATGAACGCGCCGCCGCGCCCGCGCGGCGAAGGCGTGATCACGCCGCCGATGTGGCGCGGCATCCTCTTCGTCGGCGCGGTGATCGCGGCGGGCACGCTCTACGTGCTCGACGCGTCGCTCCCCGGCGGTTTCGTCGAAGGCGCGGGCAGCTTGCGCCATGCGCAGACCATGGCCTTCACCACGCTGGTCTTCTTCTCGCTCTTCACGGTCTTCAACGCGCGCTCGGACGAGCGCAGCGCGTTCGCCGGGCTCTTCTCGAATGGGTGGCTGTGGGGAGCCGTCGTGCTCGCGCTGGTCCTACAGGCGGCGGTGATCTATCTCCCCTTCCTCCAGCACGCCTTCTCGACCGAGAGCCTCGGCGCGGGCGACTGGCTGCGCTGCGCGGCGGTGGCGAGCTCGGTGCTGTGGCTGCGGGAATTGGGCAAGCTGGTGGCGCGCGTCTGGTCTCGCAAGCAGGCTCCTGCACGAGACTAGGCGCCTGCAAAAGGAGTCCTGATGGAGCAACGCCCCCCGAGCCCCGGCCCGCGCAAGCCGCCCGGCCAGACGAGC
The DNA here is from genome assembly GCA_963785985.1 of uncultured delta proteobacterium. Lineage (GTDB taxonomy): Bacteria > Myxococcota_A > UBA9160 > UBA9160 > SMWR01 > DATBRV01. The sequence goes on from CAWAXD010000014.1 coordinate 564,556, forward strand.
ATGCCCCCGCGCCGGATCTGGATGGGGTTCCTGATCGTCCTGCTCGTGAACTTCGTGTTGATGCGGATCTTCTTTCCGGCGAGCGAAACGATCACGGTGCCCTACACCGCCTTCAAGCAGGAGGTGGCGAAGGGCAACGTTGAGTCGATCTATAGCCGAGGCGAGAGCATCGAAGGCCGCTTCGCGGCGCCGGTCACCTGGCCGCCGGCGAGCGAGGTGAAGGCCGAACCGCGTCAGGGATTCTTCTCCCGAGCCGAGCCCCCGCGAACGTCGAGCACCTTCACGACCACGCTGCCCGCCTTCGTCGACGCCGGACTCGAGGCGTATCTGATCGAACACAAAGTCGAGATCAGCGCCGTCCCGATCCAGTCCGACAACCCCTGGACCACGCTGCTCTTCGGCTTCGGTCCGGCAATCCTCTTGATCGGCTTCTACGTGTGGATGTACCGGCGGGCGGCGCGCCAGGGCGGCATGGGGGGGCTGATGGGAATCGGCCGGAGCCCCGCGCGCCGCTACGACCAGGATCAGAGCACGCGAGTCGGCTTCGACGACGTCGCCGGCATCGACGAAGCCGAGAGCGAGCTGATCGAGATCGTCGATTTCCTGAAGGATCCGAAGAAGTACACGCGCCTGGGCGGAACCGCGCCCAAGGGCATCCTGCTGGTGGGCGCGCCGGGAACGGGGAAGACGCTCCTCGCGCGCGCCGTCGCCGGCGAGGCCGGCGTGCCGTTCTTCTCGATGAGCGGCGCGGAGTTCGTCGAGATGATCGTGGGCGTCGGCGCGGCGCGCGTGCGCGATCTGTTCAAGCAGGCGCGCGAAAACGCGCCCGCAATCATCTTCATCGACGAGATCGACTCGATCGGACGCGCGCGCGGACCGATTGCGATCGGCGGCTCGAGCGAGCAGGAGCAGACGCTCAACCAGATCCTCACCGAGTTGGACGGCTTCTCGAGCCGCGAGGGCATCATCGTGCTGGCCGCGACCAACCAGCCCGACGTGCTCGACAAGGCGCTGCTGCGGGCCGGCCGCTTCGATCGGCGCGTCGTCGTGAACCTTCCCGACAAGGTCGGCCGCGAGGCCATCCTGAAGGTCCACACGCGCAAGGTCCCGCTCGCGAAGGACGCCAATCTGGCGGAGATCGCCTCGACCACGCCGGGGCTCACGGGCGCGGACCTGCGCAACCTCGTCAACGAGGCGGCGCTGCTGGCGGCCCGCCGCGCGCAAGACGACGTGCGACTGAAGGACTTCCTCGACGCGCTCGAGAAGATCGTGCTCGGCCCCGAGCGCCCGTTGCTGCTGAGCCGCGAAGACCGCGAGCGGATCGCGTATCACGAGGGCGGGCATGCCATTTTGGGTCTGCTCGTCTCCGGCGCCGATCCCGTGAACCGCGTGACGATCGTGCCGCGCGGACAGGCGCTGGGCGTCACCTATCAGCGCCCCGACAGCGACCGCTACAACTATCCCGAGGCTTATCTGCGCGCGCGCATCGTCGGCATGCTCGGCGGCCGCGCCGCCGAGGAGCTCGTGTACGGAACGCGCACCACGGGCGCCGAGAACGACATCGAGCAAGCCACCCAGCTCGCGCGCAGCATGGTGACGCGCTGGGGCATGAGCGACGCGCTCGGGCTCGTGCAGCTCGCGCCGCGCGCGAACCCGTACCTGGGCATCTCCGGCGCCTTCGGGGCCGACAAGCCCTTCAGCGAGGAGACGGCCCGCGTCATCGACACCGAAGTGCAAAGGATCATCGGCGAGAGCCACGACGAAGCGCGGCGTCTGCTGAGCGCACATCGCAAGGAGCTCGACGCGCTGGTGGCCGCCTTGCTCGCGCGCGAGACGCTCGACGAGCGGGAGATCCTGGAAGTGACGGGCCTGCCGGCTGCGCCTCCGCTCGAAACTCGCCCGTTGCCGGTTGCTGGCCCGTGAAGACCGCAGGATGACGAACGACGCGACTCCCTGCCGGCCGCGCTCGGCTAGCGAGACAGCGTGACGATCCAGATCAAGTCGGAAGTACCGGTGACGCGCCAAGGCCGCCGGCGCCTCCCATCCTCTCTGGGGGCGGGGCTTCCGCCCGTTCTTTCTGGGGGCCGGAATCTACGGCTTCGTCATCGTCGCAGCCTGGATCGCGATCTGGCGCGGCGCCCTCGCCGCCCCCGTCTGGCTCGCGCCGCTCTGGTGGCACGGGCACGAGATGCTCTTCGGTCTCGTGGCGGCCGCGATCGCCGGCTTCCTGCTGACCTCGACACCGGTCTGGACGGGCCGCCCGGCGCTCTGCGGGCGACCCCTGATGGCGCTCTTCGCGGTCTGGACGCTGGGCCGGGCCGCAATGCTCGACGCCGGCCACCTGTCCGCGGGCCAGGTTGCGACGATCGACCTCGCCTTCCTGCCTTCACTGGCGGCCGTGCTCGCACGAACGCTCTGGCGCACGGGCCAGTGGCGCAACTACGGCATCGTCGCGCTGGTGGGCGTGCTCGCGCTCGCCAACGCGGCCGTCCACGCGCAGGCCCTGGGCTTCACGAGCGGCTCCGCGCCGCGGGCGCTGCGCTTCACCGCCGATCTGGTCGTCGTCCTGATCGTCGTGATCGGCGGCCGCATCACGCCCGGCTTCACGACGAATGCGCTGATCCGGCTTGGTGTCGACGCGCGAGCAGCGTCGCGGCCCTGGCTCGATCGCCTCGCGATCTCCGCCGTCATCGGGCTGGCAGCGGCCGACCTCGTCGCACCGCGCAGTGTCGCGAGCGGAGTGCTGGCCGCCGCGGCGGGGCTAGCCGTCGCCGCCCGCATGACCGGCTGGCAGACGCTCCGGACCTGGCGGGATCCGCTCGTCTGGTCCCTTCACGCGGGGATGACCTGGGTTGTGGTGGGTCTCCTTCTCGTGGCAGCTGGAGATCTGGGGGGATCCGTCCCACCGAACGCAGGACTCCACGCACTCACGGCCGGCGGGATGGGCTCGATGATCCTGGCGGTGATGACGCGCGTGAGTCTCGGGCACACGGGGCGGCCGCTGGTGCTTCCGACGGGCGCCGTGGGCTCGTACGTTCTGGTGCACGCCGGAGCAGTAGCGCGAGTCTTCTCCGCACTCGCGACCGGCGCTGTTCAATCCACCCTGCTCATCATCGCGGGGCTCCTCTGGGCGGCGGCCTTCGGGCTCTTCGCCATCCTCTATGCATCGATCCTCACGCGTGCTCGCGTCGACGGAAAGGACGGATGAGGCGTGAAGCGGCATCCGTTCCTTCAGCCGCTCTCGGATGATCACCACGCCGCACTCGTGCTGGCTCGGCGCATCCGGCTCGCGGCAAGGGAGCATCCGGAGACAGGCGCGCTGACGACGACGTGGGAAGAGCTGCGCAAGAGTTTCGCCCGGGAGCTCGAACCGCACTTTCGCGTTGAGGAAGAGCGACTCTTCCCGCAGCTCGAAGCTGCGGGCGCGCCCGCTCTGGCCGAGCGGGCGCGGGCGGACCACGCGAGGCTTCGGGAGCTCGTACACGGCGAGCCGGACCCGGCCGTCGCAGCGCAGTTCGGCGAGATTCTGCATCGCCATGTGCGCTTCGAGGAGCGCGAGCTTTTTCCGTGCGCGGAGAGGGTGCTTCCCCTTCCCGTGCTCGAGGCCGCCGGTCGGGCGGCGCTCGCGGCTCGAGAGGCCTGACACAGGTCTGGGGCAAAGGATCGCGGAGCGGCGACGGTCTCCCGCACGGAATCTCCCCCCGGGCAAACGCTAAACCGCCACCACCTGCTGTCTGTCGTCAAGATGAAGGCGGCATCCGACGAAGCAGAGATTCGGAGGCGGTTGTATGGCCAGATTCATCGAGTATCAGCGGGTCACCCTGCCGGACCTACCGTTCCGGGTTCTCGATCGCGCGTTCTTCAGGCCGCAGGCGGCGAAACTGTGGGAGAAGGAGCGAGCCTGGCAGCGGGAGGCCGCAAACAGCGCGGGAGCGCGACTCGCCGACCATCTCAGGGCTCAATGGCATCAGGAAGAGACGTGGATCGGTCACTCGCTCGATGCCCTCCTCGCAGGCATGACGAGTCGTGTGTTGACATCTTCCATCCGCGCTCTGTGCGACGGATTCGCAATCGCCCAGCCTGCACTTCACCGTATCAGATGGGGCGGCCTGCGTTCCCTGATTGGCGATCCAGACTTCGTTCTCAAAGGGACGGACGCCACGGTGCTCGGCGAGGTCAAGGTCGGCGCCAAGAAGACCAGCCACCGCTACTCGCTCCAGCAGCACCGGAAATTCATGACGCTCGGAGCGCTGTGTTCTCTCCTTGGAGACGACACCGACCGGGCGTGTCACCTGCTCATCGTTGCCGATACGAGTCCGAGAAAATTCTGCTCCGACTTCAAGCGATGGCAACCGGAGGTAGTGGGCCATCGCCTTAGATTTCGGGACGACGGAAAGCTGAAAGCCCATGTCATAGATGTCGTTCGAGGCGAAGTCTCGAAGGACAGAATCAATCCGGCACGATCAAGAGTCGAAAGCCTTGAACCTCTCGATCTCGACGAAATTGTTCCGACTTTCGTCTATTCCTGGAGGGACTTTGCTGAAGTGATGAGGGATCAATTGCGTGCATTGGATCTCAACGAATTCATCGCCTCTGTTGATGCGCTGGAATCGTTGGCGTACGGTGTAAGCTCCCCCGTCAAGTTGACAGTCTGAAGCTGGACTTCCGGCCGGTGAGCCACCTCGACACCGGCTGTCTAATTCGTGGCCCTCGCCTCCGCGGGCACTCCCAAGCGCGGCGCGAAACTGCTGAGGAACTTCTTCCGGTAGCCTCCAACGCACGGTGATTGGCCTCTCTCCCTCCCAATCGACGAACTGCACGCCTCCGCAGTAGATGAACGGTGCAGCTCGTCCTCGCAATCTTGCTGTCCTTCCGAATGAACAGGTGAACGCGAATGCCGCTCGCGGAATGGTGCTGTAGCAGCTGCCCGTGTTTGCTCTTCTGCGTCGTCCGATTCTGGCTCTGCCATTGGAAGAGATCGGGACCGAGAAAGCGATCTTGATAGCGGTGTGCTTCGGGATGAGTCCCCTTGTTGAGGGTTACGAGTAGGAAGACGTCGTTGCCTTCGACGATGAATCCGGTCTGTCTCCAGGCGACGGATCGGAATTCGAGTCCGAAGAGGCCGGGGATCTGCTCGCGCGAGTAGCTTCTCCAGAGCTCCGCCGCGCCCGGGGCGTCTCGGCGCCCGAGGGGAACGAGCCGGAATCCCGCGCCGTCGGGCTCGAACGCGACGTGGAAATTGGTGCCGGGCCGCCCCGCATCGGCACCGAACCAGCCACGAAGAATCGCCGGGAGATCGTTGCTCTCGCCGCCCTTAGCTCGCACGACATTCACCGCGATCTTGACGAAGTCGGCCTCGTGCGGCTTCCCGTCGATCGTGACCTCGACGGTGCCGGAGGGAATCTCGGGGTGGAGCTCGCGGTCGGGGAGGAACAGGATCGGCTTGCCGTTCGTGTGGCTCACCTTGCACACGATGCGTCCGGGTACACCCGCGTGTGAGCCGGAGCGATCTAGGTACTCCGCCAGGCGCCAATCGGCGAGCTCGCGGGTTAGCTCCTGGAGCGCCGCTCGCATCGGTCCCGCGGCGGAGAGCGTGCTGCTGAACTGCTCGCCGTTCAGCCGGAAGTAGGTCTCGCCTCCGGTTCCGCGCCCGCCCGTCCATGCTGCGATGGGGTTCTGGATGAGGAGTTGTCTCAGCTCCTTCGGTTGGTCGAGCGCCGGGCCGACGTCTTGGCGCAGCTGAGCCGATCGGCGCGCCAGCCGGGCCACGGCTTCGCAGAGGCGATCGAGCGAGATCTCTCCCGGGAAGGCGTCCTCGTTCAGCATCGCGAGGAGCACGAGCATCTTGAAGCTCTTTGTCATCGGGGTGGCTTCGAGCTGGGTCAGGAAGGCGCGCCCATGTTCGTGTGCGGCGCTCTGGTCGACCGTGAGGTCTCCCATCGAAGCAACGAAGCCGAGCCACGAGCCGTAGGCCGTGCGCGTTGCGCGCGGGGCGTAGCCGTCGTGATGGGCTTCGAGGGCTGTCGGGCGGGTGCCGTGGCGTTCGCGGAAGTCCAGGTAGTAGGCGCTGAGGGCGTCGTCGTCCTTCGGAATTCGGAGGAGGGAGCGAAGGATGTTGATGGCGGCGAGGTCGTAGGTCACCTCGCAGCCGGGCGGGAGCGCGGCGGTCCCAGCTTGAACCTGCTCGAGCGCGTGCGCGATCTCGGCGTGCTTCGCACCGAGGGAGAGAAGCGTCTGGGGTTTGAGCAGGAAGCTCCGGTGGTTCCCGATGTAGTCGACGACGGTGAGGTGCGGCTTTCCATCCGCGCGCCGAAGACCGCGGCCGAACTGCTGAAGCCAGAGAACGCGCGATTCGGTGGGGCGCAGCATGAGGACGGTATCAACGTGCGGGAGGTCGACACCTTCGTTGAACATGTCCACAGCGAAGACGACCTGGAGCTCGCCGCGCTCGAGCTTCTCGAGCGAATCTGCGCGCGGGGCGCTGCTTGCGCCCGCATGCACCGACACCGCCTTGACGTCCGCTTCCCGGAAGAACTCCTGCATGAAGTCGGCATGACGCTGCGAGCAGCAGAACGCGAGCGTCCGGCTGCCGCCACGCTGCTTCCATTGCTCGAGCGCGTTCTGGGCGCGGGCGCGGGTGGCGACGGCTTCCGTCAGTGCCTCTGGGTCGAAGCGGCTGTTGCGCCACGGAATATTGCTGTAGTCGACTTCGTCGGGAACTCCGAAGTAATGGAACGGGGCTAGGAGGCCGAGTTCGATGGCGCGAAAGAGATCGCAGCGGTAGACGAGGTTCTCCTGGCAGAGGGCCAGGAGATCGCCGCCGTCGGCGCGTTCGGGTGTCGCGGTGAGGCCCAGCAGGAAGCGCGGCTCGAAGTGGTCGATGACGCGGCGGTAGGTGGCCGCCGCGGCGTGGTGAAACTCGTCGATCACGACGTAGTCGAAGGCGCGGGGATCAAAGTTGCCCAGGTGGACGCGCTTGCCCAGCGTCTGGACGGACGCGAAGAGTACGTCGGCATCAGGGGCCTTTTCCTCACCAGTGTAGAGGCCCAGATGGGCGCCGGGACGAATGCGCCGGAAGGTTGCCATCGCCTGGGTCAGGATCTCTTCGCGGTGCGCGACGAAGAGAACGCGGCGGAACTCATCGCGAGCGCTGTCGAAGGCGGCGAGCCATGTCTTGCCGAGGCCGGTGGCCATTACGACGAGGCCTGCTTCGTTCCCAGCGGCGCGAGTTTTGATCAGGGCTTCGAGCGCTTCGCGTTGGATCTCGTGTGGATCCGGCGGCTGAAGCGGCGGCTCGCGCGGGATGTCGATCGGGACGGCGGCGGAGGTGGGGCGGCGCGCGCGATAGGCGTCGATCCAGGCGGGATCGACGGTGCGCACACGTTCGTGAGCGAGCAGTTTCTCGAAGGCCGTCGAGATCTCACCGAAGGCGATGCGGTCACGCGACGTCACCACGCGGAGGTTCCACTCGAGGCCGTCGGTGAGCGCAGTCGCCGACAGGTTCGAGCTGCCGACGTAGGCAATGCCGTCGCCAGCCTTGCCCTGAAATACGTAGGCCTTCGGATGGAAGCTTTGACCGGCGGTTTCGAAAGCATACAACTCAAGGCGCCCCTTCGGCATCGCTGTCAGATCGAGAAGGTGGAGGAGCGCTTCGGGCTCCGTTGCACCCATGTAATCGCCGGTGAGGATGCGCGCGTGCCCCTCGTTCTCGAGGAAGTCCCGGAGATACCCCTCGATTTTTCGAACGCCGCTCTCGAAGATGAAGGCGACTGCGAGATCGACCTTCTTCGCCCACGCGAAGTGGCTGAGCAGATGCGGGAGCAAGGGGTCGAGGTCGCCGCGGATCAGCGCGTTTTCGTGAGGGGCATTGCCCAGAAGCGCGGTCGCGGCGTAGGCGGGAGGCGATTGATCCTTCACGAGCTGCGGGGGCAGCAGCGCAGCCTTGCCGTAGCGAGCACGCTCAGGGATGACGTGGCGGATTCCGCCGCTTGGATCGGCGACGTCTCCCGGATAGCGCGGGATCACGTGCAGGTGGAGATGAAAGACCGTCTGGCCCGCCGAGGCGCCGACATTCACGCCGAGATTGAATGCCTCCGGCGCCGGAGACCTTTGCCGCTCGAGAATCATCGCGCGGGCGAGAAACGTTGCCTCGACCAGCTCGGCGCGCTCCTCTGGAGTGGTATCGAAGAAGCTCGCGACGTGACGCTTTGTGATGAGGAGGGCATGGCCTGGAGTAACCGGGAATCCGTCCCAGAGACCGAGGACGAGCTTTCCCGCATGGAAAACGCGGCTGGCGTCGGGGTTGCAGAACGGGCAGGCAGGCTCCGTCACAGACTCAGCTCGCTGCCGACTTTTCGCGAGACTTCGAGCAACCCCGGCAGCCCGTACGTGACACATTCGCGACAGCGCCACTGGCTCATGCGCCGGCGCGACATGCGGGCCGCGTGACAGACCGGGCAGCGGTGCTCGTAGAGAACGCGCGTTGGACCCGGCCTTGCGGCGAGCGCAGCCTCCGCCGGCGCGAGCTGGATCCGGACGCGCGGCGTGAGCCCGAGGTCCCGCATCAGGTCCTTCCACTCGGCTCCGTGCGGGCGATGGCCCCGGCCGTGTCGTTCGAAGACCACGAGGTGCGCGACCTCGTGGCAAATGATCTCCTCGCGCAGCTCCACGGGGAGGTCGAGCACGAAGCGCGCGATGCGCACCAGGCCGAGCTCGGGGTAGCAGCGGCCGAGAGATCGCTCGAGACGTTGGCCGACGACGAGGTTGAGGCGCGTCGAGAGGCCTGGCTCGTTCCAGACCTCGGCGCAGCGCGCGATGGCAGCGGCGCTTGATTCGAGCAGCTGGTGCTGAAGCGCGGTGAGCTCGCGAGCCACGGCTGCGGAGATTACAGGAATGAGCGACGCCGATGGCCGTTTTTAGGCCATCTCATCCGGGTCCACCAGGAACGAGCTTCAGCGGGCCGAGGAACTCAGATGCTCGCCGATGGGGAGGGCATGACTCGAGGCAGACGTTCTCGCCCCGAACGTAGAAGACCGCGTCTTGATTGAACTTCGCACCCAGGGTGATGGCATCATCAAGAGAGAGTGGGACGGCCCAGCTCGGCTCCTGGTGCTTCAGATCCGGGCTGCATCCGTACACCCGGACCGGACGGATGCCGCGCGACTCCAGCTCCGCATGCAGTCGTAGGTCCTGGGCGGCGTTTACTTCCGGCGCAGCATGCTTCCCGAAGGGGTTGGCGGCCGTGACAATGGCGTAATCTGGCCAGTCGACGCGGGCCTCGAATCGAAAGACGGTTTCTCTGAAGTGAGGCCAAGCCTCACACGGGTCGTTTCTCATGGGTTAGGTCCTGTCTTCTTCTCATCCCACGCCATCGCCCCGCGCACCGCCGCCTTCCAATCCCCGAACTGCATGCACGGGAACTTCCCCTGTCTGGCCCAGATGATGAAGTCCGTCTGCCGATCGATCAGCACGAAGCCGGGTTTGCCGTCGTCGAAGGGCTCGAAGCTGATGCTGTAGCGAGCGTGATCGAGCCACCACTTGCCCAGCTCGGTGTCGCTCATGGCGAACCGCCGTGCTTCCGGTGACGGGGGCCTTGCCGGCAGGGGCACGTTGAACATCACCGACGGCCAGGTATGGGATGGGTCGTTTTCCACGACGGTCCACCCAGCGTCGCGCAGACTTTGATTCAGTTCAGCCACCATTCGCTCCATGGGACTCAGCTGCTCGCCCGGCTGCATCCCAGAATCGCCCGACTGCGGATCCTCAAATAATGTCAACTGTGTTCCGTGACCTCCGCGATGCGCCGCCACGCTACGCCACCAGCCGTTCATCGCGGCCTCGCTCCCGCGCGCCGCGCCGCACCGCGAAGCGCAGCGAGATCTTCAGCTCCTCCGCCCGCGCGAAGAGCGCGAGCAGCTCATCGCGCCGCGCACGCGCCACGAGCACGTCGTCGGTCCCGAGCGAGAGCCGCACGCGCTCCTGCTGGTGGCCTCGGTGCACGGTGAACGCGATCCACCAGAGGCGGCCGTTGCGCCAGAGGTGGTGATCCGGGTCCGCGCCGGGCGGAACCTCGATGGAGATCTGTTCTATCTGTGCGGAATCGGTTGCGGCCGCAGCGGCGGCCTGCGAGCGGCGCTTCGAGCGAAGCGACATGGCGCCTTCTCCTCTTTCGAGAAGGCACCCGGAGCGCACGGCACCCGCCGTGCGGGACACTTCGTTGCGCCGCCGGTTTCTCCCGGCTGCGCCGCATCTCCCGTTGCCCCGGCCGCGTCACCGCGGGCCGGAGCGGGGAAGGCACCTTGGGATGTCCGCCCAGGTTGCCGGACCGGCTCGCTTCCGAACTTCGGTGGCGAGCAGGTCACTCCGAATGCCGACGCAAAGGATCGGCCCCGCACGGGGTGGGTGCAAGGGTGATTTGTGTCATAGGACCGGTTGGCTCGGGCGAGGCGGTCCCGGCGAGAAGCCGTGGACGGACCTTCGCGCTCTGGAGACGGCAAACCCCATCCACCGCGCACTCCCTCTATTGACCAATACTCGTGAGCCACTGCGGCGAGACGTAGCGGAAGCTTTGGGGCACAACGGGCGCCGGCTCGAATGAGGCGAGGCGGACTTGCTGACGAAGAGCGACGACTCGACCGATCCGAATCGCAATGGCCCTTCTTCGGCCAGCGAAGTAGTTTCGAAACGCCGCGTGGTCGATGCCTCCGACGGCTTCGTAGCGTTCCCAGATTGCTTGGGGATCCGCCTCGTCGACTCCGGCCACTTCGAAGAAGCCGGTCACGCGCTGCACCGGTGCGGTTTCGTAGATGAGCACGTGTGTAGCGGTCCCGCGGATCCGAGTCCTTCGAAACTCCACCCGCTTCCGGCCGCTCAGGATCAACCCGGCGTAGCGTGGGTGGATCGACATCAGAACTACCGTTCGAGTCGGCTGCGGAGCCACGCCATGGCCTCCGAAGGAACGGTCACGATGGATTGGGGGGCTGCCTTCAATAGCCCTTCTCGCTTGAGTTCCGCAAGCGAAATCGGCGGGTCGAGCACCTGGGAGTGCCGGAAGAGCACTGCAAGGATTTCCTTCCGACACAGTGTCTCGATTTCAGCCAAAGAATAGACCGTTCGCTTCCCGACGAAACGTGCAATCTCTGTCGCATTGCTCGAACGCAGACATGATTCCGCGACTCCAATGCTGTTTACGGCGCGCTGGTCCTGCGATCGGTAGAAGAGCAGGGGCGAGCCCGCGGGCAGATCGCGAATCTGGGCGCGGCAGATATAAGCCTTCCGAATGCTGTTACCGAACGAGTATCGGCCAGGTAGAAGGGATTGCTGTCGCTGGGCCTCTGGAAAGAGGAGATCGTGGTATCGAGGCTGGATCGGCACGATGAACGCGGTCGTCCCGCGGACTTTCAAGTTCGATGGGCCGAAGCGGATGTGGAATTCGATTGGGTTGAGCTCTGCGTAGTCCCGAGATGAAAAGGTCAGGGCCTTCGCCAAAACGAGCTCACCGAGGTTGGTTCGCGCTTCCTGCTTCCGAAATCCGAACTCTTCGAGGAGCGCAATCGTTTCAGAGTACCGAGGAAAGACCGTCACAAAGACCGTGTCATAGCGATTGAGGTCTGCGTAACTGAGCGCGGCTTTTAGCAGTAGCTCGCCGTAGCGGAAACCACGGTGGCGCTCGCTCACCTTGAACGTTGACAGCTTGACGAGCCTTCCGCGGAGCCCGTAGACGCCGGGGTCTTCATTGTCCTTGACGAGACAGACCCCCGCGTAGTTGCCATCGCTAGACTCGATGAGCCATCCCCGCCGCTGCTGCCTCTTGCAGCGAACGATCCAGGAATCGAAGCCCGGATAGTCTTTGCGCAGCGAGCTGAAGACTGTGTCTGACTCCCGAAGCTCGTGAGCGAAGATCGATCGTACGGCGGGCGGCGCCGCAGGTGTAATCGGGAACAGCGCTCGAAGCGTGGCAAGCGCATCTGCGGGCGTGACGACCCGATCGCCGAGTCCAGCGATTGCGGCCTTCCTGAGAAGCCTCTGATCTTCGGTTACGAGGTAGTCGACCGCGTTCGCACGAATCGCTTCGAGCAGGGCGTGGTCGATTGCATCGTGGCTCCCCGGGGCCGCGACGCCAATCAGTTTCTCGAGGTCCCGCGAGACGGACGGGGGATTCGGGAGCCTCGGATACTTGAGCAGAAGAACTTCGCGCATGGCCCGGCGTGCGGGATCTGGATCGCCGCGAAGCTCTTCGAGCGAAGCCGCGTGGACGAGCGGCTGATGGCTTCCCGCGGCAATCGCGCCCAGCAGAGCCGAGGCCACGGCGGCTCCCGCCTCGAGGTGCTCGGGGCGTGTGGGCTCGGCCGCGATCAGGACGTTCGTGTCGAGAAGGAACTTCATTTGAACTGCCAGCGGGACCGGGCAGCCAACGTCCGACGGGGTGCGGATCGTCCGTAGCGGGGTGAAGCGCTGAACTTGTAGCGACTCATTCCGTGCGCGGCCAACCCCTTGGCGATTCGGCGAAGACCGATCAGGCGCCCCGGCCGGACTCGAGTTCTGAGACACCCCGGGGACTGCGATGGAACCTCGTGCCGGAGATGATGGTCCAATACTCACGTGTAGGCGCGCGGCTTGGCGGTATCCGGCAGCCCGAGAGGTGAGCCGAGGCCTTCGGGCACGGGCAGACCAAGGAGTATTCGAGTGTCACTCCCCACGACTCACCAGGTCCGCTCCGACTTCGACCGCCTCGCCCCCCTCGACTCCCACGGCTGGAACCACAACCTCCTCCACCACGCCTTCCTCCTCTCCCACCTCCCTCGCCCCTGCCATTCCGCTCTCGAGATCGGCTGCGGCACGGGGGCCTTGTCTCACGCCCTCGCCGCCCACTCCGATCATGTCCTCGCCCTCGACCTATCCCCCGAGATGATCCGCGTTGCGCGTCAGCGCGAGCCGCAGCTCGCGAACGTCGAGTTCGAGATTGCGGATGCCGCGAGCTGGCCCTTCCCTCGCGAGCGCTTCGATTGCGTCGCCTCGATCGCCACGCTTCACCATCTCGAGCCGCGCGCGCTGCTCGCGCGCATGCGGGATGCCCTGCGGCCCGGCGGGGTGCTGCTCGTTCTCGATCTCGTCGCGAACGAGGGGCTGCTCGATCACGCGCGCGGTGCGCTCGCCCTGCTCGTGAGTGTGGGGGTTCGGCTCCTTCGCACCGGGCGGCTGCGGGAGCCTCGGGAGGTGCGCGAGGCCTGGGACGCACATGGGCGGCGGGAGACGTATCTGCGGATGTCGGAGGTGCGGGAGATCTGTCGGGAGCTGCTGCCGGGGGCGCAGGTGCGGCGGCATGTGCTCTGGCGCTACTCGATCGTGTGGAGGAAGGAGTAGACTCGGCCCATGCGCGAGTTCCTCCCCGGCGTACTCACCTGGCCTTGGTTCTCGGAGCCTCACGGCTACGACTTCAACGGAACGCTGGTCCTAGCCGAGGAGGGGAACCTCTGCATCGACCCGGTCGAGCCCAGCGAGGAGGTTCTCGAGCGGCTCGGCAAGGAAGGGGTCGCGCGCATCCTGATCACCAACCGCAACCACACCCGAGCCGCGCGCCGGGTGCGCGAGTGCACGGGCGCGAGCGTGTCGATCCACCCCGCCGATGCGGGCTACGCCCGGGACCAGGGCGCTCCGATCGACGCAGAGCTGGCGGTGGGCGAGCGCGTTGGGCCCTTCACTGTCGTCGGCGTGCCGGGTAAGTCGCCCGGAGAGATCGCCCTCTACGACGCCGGGCGCAGGCTCCTCGTCGTCGGCGACGCCGTGATTGGGAAGCCGCCCGGGGGGCTCTCGCTGCTGCGCGAAAAAGTGATGGACGACCCCGCGCGCCTGCGCGAGAGCGTCCGGCGGCTGCTCGAGCTCGACTTCGATGCGCTGCTCGTCGGCGATGGAGCTCCGATCCGCGCCGGCGCTCGCGAGCGCCTGCGGGAGCTGGTTGCGAGCTTCCCTGCCGACTGAGCCAGAGTCCCCGGCAACGAAAGCGGGAGCTGATCCGATGTCCAATCGGGATACCGCGGCCACGCTCGACTATCACGAGGCGACCAAGCACAGCGAACAGAGCACGCGCGCGAATCGTCACTTTCTCGACTACGAGAACCAACCGCTGCCCTTCAAGATCTACCGGGATCTGGAAACGATCCCGTTGCCGCGGAATTTTCCCGAGAAGGATCTCCCAGCGCTCCAGGCGATCGCCGCGCCCGTCGCGGCAGCGGCGCCGGGAGCCGCGGGCGAGCGGATTCCGGACCTCGCGACGCTCGCGCGTGTCCTTCATCTGTCGGCAGGCATCACCAAGCGCAAGCGCTACCCGGGTGGAGAGGTCTTGTTCAGGGCCTACCCGAACACCGGAGCGCTGCATCACATCGATCTCTATCTCGTCGCGGGCGAGCTCCCGGGTCTCGCGGCCGGCGTGTATCACTTCGGTCCGCACGATTTCGCCCTGCGGCAACTGCGGGCCGGCGACCATCGCCGTGCGCTGCTCGAAGCGTCGGGCGAGAATCCTGAGCTTGCCCGCGCGCCGCTGGTGATCGCGAGCGCCTCGACGTACTGGCGCAACGCGTGGAAGTACCAGGCGCGCGCCTATCGGCACTGCTTCTGGGACGGCGGGACGCTACACGCGAACCTGCTCGCGGTGGCGACTTCGGAAGCCCTCGAGCCGGAGCTCGTGCTCGGGTTTGCGGACGCTCCCGTCGAGCGGCTGCTGGGCCTCGACCCGGCGCGCGAGGGCGCGATCGCGCTGGCGGCGCTGGGTCGCACGGCGCGGCCCGCGCCGGTCGCGCCGCCCGCCCCAGAGCTGAAGCTCGAGACGGAGCCCCTGTCTCGCTTCGAGGTCGACTACCCGGCCATCCGCGCACAGCACGCGGCCTCGTCGCTCGCAGACGGCGCCGAGGCGGCCGCCTGGCGCGGCAACACCCCGGCGGTTCAGGCGCCCCCGGCGACCGGTTCGCTGCACCCGCTGCGGCCCAACACGAACCTGGAGCTTTCCAGGGAACCCCTCGACCGTGTGATCCGAAGGCGTGGCTCGACCCGCGCGTTCGACGCGACCCGCTCGATTTCCTTCGAGGAGCTCTCCACGCTGCTCGACGCCGCCACGCGCGGCGTGCCCGCGGACTTTCTCGATCCCCCGGGCGCGACGCTACTGGAACTCTATCTGATCGTGCATGCGGTCGAAGGGCTCGCGCCGGGCAGTTACTACTACCGCCGCTCCGAGCGTTCGCTCGAGCGGCTCCGCGAGGGCGACTTCCGGAGAGTTGCCGGGCGGCTCGGTCTCGGCCAGGCGCTCCCCGCCCACGCCGCCGTGAACGTGTACAGCCTGGCGTGTCTCCCGGCTCTATTGGCCCGTTTTGGAAACCGCGGCTACCGGGCCGCGCAGTTCGAGGGCGGGATCACGGGAGGCCGCATGTACCTCGCCGCCTACGCCCAGCGCTTCGGCGCGAGCGGCCTGACTTTTTTCGACGACGAGGTGACGGAGTTCTTCTCGCCCCACGCCGCGGGCAAGAGCGTGATGTTCCTCGTCGCCCTGGGCCATCCCGACCGCGCCGCGCTGGGGCTCGCCGCCGGGACTTGAGGTCGTCGTTCACCCGGCAGTGGTGGGAGTCGATCGCGTTCTTGACCTGCAAGGAACCCGGCCAGCCGTAGATCGGGATAAGGGCGTCCACGACGCTCAGTAATCGTCCGCAGACTCAGGCTTGGGGCGGCCGCGCCATCTCGCCTAGAATCGCCGACGGTTCAAACCCGATGCAGCCCACCGCCGATCCGCTCGCTGCGCTCGCTCTCTCGCCGCCGGGGGCGCACGGCACCCTCTTCACATTCCTGCTGTTCGTGATCCCGACCGGCGCCGGAATTCCGGCAGGCGTGCTGCTGGGCCAACGGGTCGGGCTCACGGCGGCCGCAATGAGCGGGCTCTACGTGGGCTCGGGTCTGCTGCGCGCAACGCTCTTCGAGCCGTTCTTCCGCTGGGTGGCGCGGCAACGGCACGAGGGCGGACGGGTTTCCCGGCTGCGCGATGCGGCCCGAGAGCTGCTCGCGCGCCATGCCATGCTGAGGCGCGCGATGCAGGGCGCGTGGGCGCCGCTGATCGTCGGCTACAACATCGATCCGATGGCCGGCCGGGTGGCGGCCGCCGCGGTCGGCATGGGCTGGCTGCGGCGGCTGGGCGCTCGCCTTGATCGCCGATTTCGCGTACTTCGTCAGCACCGCCGTGCCTACCATTTGGCTGCAACGGGTCGTCGGCAATGAGTGGCTCACGATGCTGATCTTCGTCGTCCTCTCGACGGTCGTCCCGATGTTGTGGCGGCGGCTGCGCGGTGCGACGGCCTGAAGCACGCGTCTAGCGGAGAGCGGCTACTCGATCGTTTGGAGGAAGGCGGGCGACGGAGCTCAGCCAACCCCCGCGCTCAAGGCGCGGCCTGAGGGAGCCGAGAAATACCAGACTAACGCTCTCTAACGACATAGGCTATCGTTAGGATCGTATGAACGAGCTGGCGAAATACCTCGGGAAGCGCGGTGTGGCCATGAGCGAGGCCCAATTCTTCGCGCTCGTTCGCGAATCGTTCGAGGGAGTCGCCGGGAAGGACGTCTACGTCCGCCCGGAGCACGAGCTTCCGGGCGAGGAGCTCGCCTTGCTGCGCGAGGGCGGTTTCTCGACCTCGCACAAGTCGCTTGGAAGTCGCGACCCTGTGCTGCGTGGCGCGCTCGAGTTCAGCGCTCTGATTGCCAGTGCGCTTTCGAGCCGTGAAGCGGCCAGGCTTCTCGGCGTCGATCCGAGCCGCATTCGCCAGCGTCTGACCGCTCGCAGGCCGACTCTCTATGGTGTGAAGTGGCGGGGCGAATGGCTCTTGCCGAAGTTCCAATTCGCAGGCAAGGCTGAAGTTCCGGGACTCGACGCAGTCGTTCCGAGCCTGGATCCGAGCTTGAACCCCGTCGCCGTCGCGCGCTGGTTCTGCTCCCCGAACCCAGACTTGCTCGCCGAGCCGGACGACGGGGAAACACTGAGTCCGCGCCAATGGCTGCTGGCTGGCCACTCTCCCAAGGAAGTCGCGCGGCTGGCCGAAGACCTCTGAGCGTTTGCTTGGCGAAGTTTCCGGAGCCGCCGTCTTCGACGGATCTCGCAGCAAGGCTCGCACCCGATATCCGGACGATCCCAGCGGGCGCGACGCTCTGGCGGGTGTACTTCCGCGGCGGGATCTACCCCAGCGCCTGGAATCAATTCCGCTCCCACGGACCCGCCCCAGGTGGCCGCTTCGATCACCACGGAGCGCAACCGGATCCGCAGGGGCGGGCCATTCTCTACGCAGCGATCGAGATTCCGACGTGCCTCGCCGAGGTCTTCCAGGCGACGCGAGTCATCGACCGCCAGCGAAGGGATCCCTGGCTGGTCGGCTTCCGCACGGTATCGGCGCTCGATCTGCTGGATCTGACAGGACGCTGGCCGACGCGGGCTGGTGGATCCATGGCGATCAACACGGGCCCGCGATCGCTCGCGCAGCGTTGGGCCCGCGCGATCTATGCCGCCTATCCGGCCATTCACGGAATCCTCTACCCCTCGTCGATGGACTCGAACCGGCCAGCGCTGGCGCTCTTCGAGCGTGCGTCGTCCGCCATTCCGCCGCAGCCACGCTCGCATCGAGCTCTCGCGGAGCAGCCTCTCCTGATGCTGATTGCGAACGCCGCGGCTCGGTTCGGTTACGCAGTCGTCTGACGCTCCCTGCGGATCCCGTTCTGGATGAACAACTCGATGATCAGCCGTTCGCTGGACGGCGCTTCTTCTCGACGTCGAACTGGGTGATGCGCACCTCGGTGTCAGGGAAGCGGGCGATCAGCTCGAGCGTCCCGCCCAGCGCATGGATGTACTCAGCCAGGTTGCTCAGAAGCACGTCATGACGCCCCTCGAGCTGAGAGATCGCGCCTTGCGTGACCTTCATCAGGTCCGCGACCTCGGTCTGGGTGATGCCAGAGACGCGCTGTCGAAGTTCCTGAAGGCTCATGTCGAGCAGCGTCTCGCGAACGCGTCGGGCGACGCGCTCGCGAGCCTCCGGGCGCATGCGGTCTCGAAGTTCCTTGAACGGTCTGGCCATCGTGGGTTCTCCCCTGCGTCGCTGAAAACCGTGGATCCCTCAGGCGGAGCCCTCGCGCTTCAACTGAGCCCATTCCACCATCTTCCGAACTCGTCCGTGTACTCGACCTCGGTCACGGCCCTCCACCCCGGGGTGAGGCATATTAGTTCAGACTAATTATCAGTCAAGCCTAATATCGACATCCACCCCCCGGGCCTTGAGGCGCTGGAAGGCTGATGCCTCGGTGATCGTTCACGCGACCCGGCACAGCGGAGTTCTGAGAAATCCCCCGGCCTGCGATGGATCCTCGCCGTGGGGACGATGATCCCGGGCATCTCATGCTGCGCCGGTGTCCCGCAGGGCTGATACCTTCGCGCCATGAACGCCGCCGGTCCTGAGGAGCCTGCGAGCTGGGCGCTCGCGTGACGCGGCCGCCGCCTCGATCGCGGCTCACGCGCTGGCCGCCGCCGAGCTGTGGCGTCTGCGCGGTTCGACGGCCTGAAACGAGCGGTTCACGAATTCGCAGATCGTCGGGGTCCCAAGAGAAAGGAAGAAGGGAGCCGCGCGACGCTGGGAAGTGAGCGAAGATCTACGGGTAAGAGGGTAGGAAGTGGGGTCGTTCGCATCGGCGTGTCGCAGCGCGGTCGTAGAGGCGACAGCGCTATCCCCGCTCCTTCTGGCGCTGCTCGCGTTCGGGCCTGCGCGTGCGGGCGACTACGAGCTGCAGCGCGGCACAACCAACCTGCTGGTCGCGGTGGAAGGAACACCGGAAGCGCTCGACGCCGCGGTCCTTGAGCGGGCGGCCCCCCCGCAGGCCCTGGTCGCCGCGCCGCAGGTGGTGAGCTTGTTCGACGCCGACGTGCCGGCGCAGGGCGGGGCTCGCGCGGCGGCGGCTCCGAGAACGCAGCGTCGCTGGCTGCTCGTGTCGCCACCGAAGGCGATGAGCGTCGCAGAGCTGAGCGCTGAGCCGGACGTGAACCCGTGGGACACGGCCCACGACGTAGCCGACGGACTACGTTCCGTCGCCTACCAGAACCTACTCAGTTCGCTGCCGATCGCTGCCGGGGTGCGGGTCGTCACGGTAGAGCCCGATGTCCAGTACATCGATCGGAAGATGCTGGAGCTATTGAACCGTCAGTTCGAGGATCTCGAGGCCGCCAAGTGCAAGGGGCCTACGACGCCCGGCACGTTGATCGTCTGCGACGGCTGGAAGCCACACTGGCCGCACCCCGAAAATTTCGCGTGGCACCTCGACGACGACTACTCGCAGCTCGCGCAGGCGCGCGATTCCGTCCCCGAAGCGTCACCAGCGGAACGGGTGACCGTCGCTCACCTCGACACCGGCTATGACCCGAACGCGAACGGCACCAACCCGCCGCATTTCGACCCCGCCCACTCGCACGATTTCACGCGCCCTCCCGTAGGCAACAACCAGCCGGCGCCAGGCGGGGAGGCTACGTGCGACAACGGTTTTCCCTTCCACAACCGTAGCCACGGAACGGGCACGCTCGGGATCCTCGCGACCGGTCAAGTCGAGGTTCCAGCCGTCCCCCATGTGGTGCCCGCATTCAAGGGGAGACTTGGCGGCGTCCCGCAGGCACGCGTGGTCGAGTACCGCGTCTCCGGCACCGTCGCGAATTGGCGTACCTACCCAATGGCGTGGGCGATCGCGACCGCCCCCATAGAAGGCGTCGACGTCATCTCGATGAGCATGGGCGCCTTGCCTTCGCAGCCGCTAGTCGACGCCGTGAACGAGGCGTACATGAATGGCACGGCCGTGGTCACCGCGGCGGGAAACTTCGCCCTGGTGCCGATCCTCCGGATTCACACGCCGACCCTCACGGTGCCGCCGGCCTACTTCAACCGCGTGCTCTCCGTGACGGGCGTGACCTCGAAGGAACGCACCTACTCGAAGGCGCCGTGCTTCCCGTCCTTCCTCTGCGAGCCCTTCTGGAAGCTGGCGATGCGCGGAAGCTTCGGGCCGAGCTTCGCAATGAAGGAAGCCATCGCCTCCTACACGCCCAACATCCCGTGGATCGAGTTCTCCGGGGACGGCATTCCGCCCGGGCTGGTCCGTCTCAATGGCGAGGGGACCTCGGCCGCCACGCCGCAAGTCGCCGCTGCGGTGGCCCTCTGGCTCCAGAAGCACCGGAACGATTTCAGCGCTGCCGATTGGCGGAGCTGGCGCAAGGTCCAGGCGGCGTTCGAGGCGGTGTGGACGAAGGCGAAGCCGAGCTCTCACACAGAGAAGTACCGGGGAGAGTATTTCGGTGCGGGGATCCTACAGGCTGCCAAGGCCCTCGGGTACGAAATTCCCCCCGATCTGGCGCCGCGCGACCCGGCGACGATCGGCTTCTTCTGGGTGGACGCCTTGCTCACCCTCGGGGGTCCTGCGATCGCGGGGCCGGCCAGGCTCGTCGCCTCCGAACGGGAGCTGTTGCGAGTACACCAGGAAATGTTCAAGAGCGAGCTCGCGCAGCTCGTCTTCGCATCGCGGGGACTTCAGGAGATCCTCGGCGGACTCGAATCGGACGAGCTCGACAAGCACCCCGCTCAGCGCACTGCGCTGCTAGCGGCCGTGCGGGAGGACCCGGCCTGCTCGCAGCGCCTGCGGGCCGCGATCGATCGCGCGCTGGCGTCGGGGAGCTGAGGCGCGCCTACTTCCGGTCCTTCCGACCCGAGCGCTCGAGCCCAAAGCTCGCGATCAGCTGGTAGACGTGGGAGCGCGCGAGATCGAGACGCCGCGCGGTTTCGCTGACGTTCCAATCGGTCTCCCGCAGCGTGCGCTCGATCAACTGCTTCTGGTAGGCGCGCGTGGCCTCCTGGAAGGTCACCGGAAGCCCCGACTCCGGTGTCCCCACCTCGCGCTGCGGAAAGACGTGGCGCACGGCGATCTCCTCCGCCGCGCCTCCCGCCGCGCGCACCGCGGCGGCTTCGATCGCGTTCTCGAGCTGGCGGACGTTCCCGGGCCAATCGCTGCTCTGGATCGCGTGGAGAGCGGCGGGAGAGAACGTGAGAGCCGGAAGACCGTGGCGCTGGGTGATGCGAGCCAGCAGCGCGGTCGAGAGCTCCGGCAGATCGCTGCGTCGTTCCGCCAGCGACGGCAGCCGCACCGGCAGCACGTTCAGCCGGTAGAACAGATCTTCCCGGAAGCGCTTGTCGGCAACGCGCTCCTCGAGGCTCGCGTTGCTGGCGGCGATCAGACGCAGATCGGCGAGCGTCGCGCTCACCGCCCCGAGCGCATAATAATGCCTTGATTGCAGGAGCTGGAGCAACTTGGCCTGCGCCGCGAAGGGGAGCTCGCTCACCTCGTCGAGAAAGAGCGTTCCGCCATCCGCCGCCGCCACCTTGCCGGGCAGGTCGCGTTTGGCCTCGCTGTGGCTGCCGGCCCGCGCGCCGAACAGCTCGCTCTCGATCAACGTCTCCGGCAGCGAAGCGCAGTTGATCTCGACGAAGGGTCCGCCCGCCCGACGCGAGTTCGCGTGGATCACGCGCGCGAGCTCGGTCTTGCCTGTGCCGGACTTGCCGGTGAGGAGCACCGTCACGTCGAGCGGAGCCGCGAGCATGGCCTGCTCGAGGGCCGCCGCGAGGGCGGCGCTGCGTCCGACGATGCGGCCGAGCTCGTAGCGCTCGCGCAGCGCGCGGGTCGCGTCGTTCTCGCGGTCGACGTACGCGCGGATCAGGAGCCGCTCCGAGAGCGGCGCCAGGTGGCGAGCGAAGATCTCGGCGTTGCGGCAATCCTCATCCGAGAAGGCGCCCGGCTCCTCGCGGCCCTGGAGGTAGACGACGCCTTGCGCCCCGCTGGTGCCAACGGGCACGCACAAGACCGACTCGATCTTCTCGCGCTGCACGCTCTCGCGGCCGAGGAAGCGCTCGTCGAGCAGCGCCGAGTGGGTGCGCACGGTCTCGCCGGTCGCGAGCGCCTCGCCGATGATGCCGCGCGAGATCTGCGTCTGGATGTCGCTCACCTCGCGCTCGGAGAAGCCGACCGAGAGGGACCAGACGGCCTCCGGTTGCTCGCAGCGCCGATCGCGCAGCTCGAGATATCCCTGCTTTGCGGCCGTGAGGTCGACGACCATGGCGAGCGCCTCGCGCAGGAACGGGTCGAGCGCATCGCGCGTGCCGAGCTCGAGCAGGCGCCGATAGAGATCGCGCTCGGCGCGAACCCGCCCGGCATCGTCCTGTGTGCGCAAGCTGCTCACGGGGCCCTCGATCCGGATTGTACTACGCGCCGGGCTCCACTGATCCGAAGCAAAAAGCGCGCGAATGATCGCCTGCAGAGGCAGAAAGGCTTCGATTTCTTCGTCATCTGCACACATGCGTCGCATCCATGCCACCTCCCCGACTTGCGAATCGCTAGTTCACCGCGAGCTCGACCGGAGCGGTCGCAGGCGCGCTCGGGGCCGTTCGTCCGAGCAGCACATATCGAAGCTCGCAGTCGAAGCCCTTGGGACGGAAGCTGCCCTCACTGGCCTCGCGCACGCGCCAGCGGCCCGGCAGCCGATCGGCGGTGCTCGGCGTCATCGCGATGCAGCCGGCCGCGACCTGCGAGAGGAGCCGGTAGGCGAGGATCAGGCTGCGACCGAAGTAGCCTTCGCCGTCCCGGACGACGGTGCCGGTGTGCACCGCCATGCGCAGGCGCACCCTTTCACCCGCATGGGATCCGCGGTCCAGCGCAAGCGCGCGCATGACCCGCAGCGCGCAGCGCACGGCCTGGCGAGGCGATGAGAACGCCATCAGGAACGCGTCGCCTCGGATCTCGAGCACCTCGCCGCGGTGACGGCTCGCCAGGTCGCGAAGCGTGCCCGCAACCAGCCGCATCACCTTGAGCGCCGCGCAGTCTCCCAGCCGCTCGGTCATCTCGGTAAAGCCGACGACGTCGGCGCAGAGGAGAGTCACCTCGACCGGCTCCGCGTCGTCGCTGGTCCAGGGCAATCGCTTCGTCTCGAAGTTGAGGGAGCTGATGAGCTGCATGGCTCGCCCTTAGAGCAAGCCACGTGCCAGTGTCAGCGCGAGGCGGCACACGCTCGGTCAGGCTGGAAAAACCGAGCAGAGAATTGGAGTTGCTGTGTTGGTTCGGAAAGACGCTGCCCGAGACGCTGTCCGCTCGAGCGGACACTCGCGCATCGCGGCCGTCGGCTCGAGAGGACGATCGGAGCGAGCCGCCCGGCGCGACCGCGTCAGTGCGGAAGTTGCAAGCGAGCGCGCGTGCGCAGCGCTGCCTCGTGGCCCTCGCCGAGGCAGGAGCGGAACATGTCGTGCGCTTGCGACAGAAGCTCGCGTGCCAATTCGCTCTCGCCGCGCTCCTCGAGCAGCGCGGAGAGCGCCTCCAGTGCCTCGGCGTGCGCCGGATGCGCGCCGAGCTGTGAGACCCGCGCAATCCGCTCCGCAGCGCGGAGCTGCGCCAGCGCGGCGTCGCTCTCTCCCGCTCGGCTCAGGATGCGGGCAAGCAGCACCAGGCCGGAGATCCGCGCCGGGTGCTCGGAGCCGAACCGCCTCTCGGTCGCCGCGAGTGTCTCTTCGCAGTGACGCCGGGCTGCTTCGAGATCTCCCACCGCGAAGCTGAACTCGGAAAGCGCGAGCTTCGCGCTGACCTCGCTGCGAAAGGCATCCCCGCAGACCTGGGGAGCGCCGGCCAGGGCCTGTTCGAGAACCTCGCGGGCAGCCGCCAGCTCCCCGGTCCTCGCGAGCAACGCTCCGAGGTTGCTGCGAGCGATCGAGAAATCCTCGTGCGGGTGTCGGCAGATCCTGTGTCCGGCGGACCAGGCGCGCTCGAGGTGCGTGCGGGCCTGCTCGAAATTCCCGAGCTGCATCTGCGCGGCGCCGAGGACCGCGGAGTTGAGGCTCACGAACGGGTGGTTCGGGCCGTAGGCTCGCTCGCTGATCTCGAGTCCGCGCGCCCCGCACGCGCTCGCCTGGCGCGGATCGCCGAGGTCGAGCAGCACCTGCCCGAGGTGGAAGAGCGTGCCGCTCGCCATCGGATGGACGTCCTTCTCCGTCAGCAGGGCGGCGCAGCGCGCGGCGGCGGCGCGCGCCTCGACGACGCGGCCGGCGTTCCAGTAGCCGCGGGCCAGCATGACGACGGGCATCGAATTGAAGCCATGCTCTCGGCCCAGCGCGGCTTCCGTGATCGCGAGGGCCCGCTCGGCCGTCGCGAGCGAGGCTGCGAACTCGCCGAGCGTGCGCTGCACCCAGGAGAGCGTGATCAGCGGAGCCGCGAGGCGCAGCGCCGAACGCCCTTCACGCGCTTCGATCAGGCCGATGCAGCGATCCAGATGCGTGCGCGCGGCTTCCGCTTCGCCGAGCACGTAGAGGACCATCGCGTGCTCCCACAGGACGCCCGCCAGCTGCTCCTCGTTGCGGTCGCTCCCCTCTTCGAAAAGAGCGAGCGCAAGGCCGAGATCGCGCGACGCCAGGTCGTGTTCGCCTCGCGCGCTGCGATAGATCCCGGTGCGCCGCAGGAGGCGCGCCGAAACCTCGCTGCAGCCCGGGTCCTGCCGGGTGTGGCCGAGCACGGAGAGCGCGTGGGGAAGCAGACGACCCGACGCCGGCTCGTACGCGCCGGCGAGCGCGGCCTTGGGATACGCCGCCTCCACCATGTGTAGCGAGGCGCCGGCCCAACGCTCGCGTTCCTCGCTCGAGAGCCGCTCGCGAGCCGCGAGCTGGACCAGACGGTGGATCGCGAATCGATCGCCCTCGACACGCACGAGCGAGTAGCGGCGCAGCGCCGCGATCTCCGCATCGAAGGCGATCTCGTCGCGCACGTTCTGGGCGAGCTCGGGCGGCAGGCGCTTCGCGCCGGCGCGGAAGAGATCGAGCGGGACATCGTCGGGAGCGAGAAAGGCCGTGAGCTTCAAGAGCTCCGAGGCGCGCGGCGCCTCGCGCTCGACCTGCCGGAACGAGAGCTCCCAGGCCGTGCCGAGGGCGCCCGCGCTGGCGCCGGATCGCGGCTCGCCGAATAGCAGCCGCTGGCGATGGTTGCGCAGATGCGACAGGTAGGACGCGATCGTCCTGCCCGTGCTCTCCATGTACGCGGCAGCCTCCTCGAGCGCGAGCGGAAGCCCCCCGAGCTCCTCACAGAGCTTGCGCGCCGCGGCTGCGTCGTTCTCGCCCGTTCGCGCAAACAAGAACTCGGCCGCCTGGTCCGGGGCGAGCACCTCCACCTCGACGCTCGCCGCCAGTCCACGCCAGCTCGTGTGGCGGGACGTGACGAGCACGTGCCCGGAGTGCGAGCGCGGCAGGAAGCTGCGAAGCGCCGCCGGTTCGGTCGCGTTGTCGAAGACCAGCAGCCAGCGGTCGTTGCGTTCGAGCCACGAGCGAACGGCCTCGATCCTGTGTTGCTGCTCGGGGGTCTCGGGAAGGCCGAGCGGAGCACCGATCGCGCAGTAGTCCTCGGCCAGCGTCTCCGGCCGCTCGGCGCGGATCCACGCGACCATCTGGTAGTGCTCCGCATTCCGGTAGACATACTCGAGGGCGGTCTGGCTCTTGCCGACGCCCCCCATCCCTTCGAGCGCGACGACCGCGAGCAGGCGGTTCGATTCGAGCAGATCGGCGACCGACCCGAGCAGTCCCTCGCGACCCGTGAAGTTCGGATTCCGCGCGATCGGCACCAGGAAGACGGGGCTCAGCTCCGCGCCCGGCCGACGCGGGGGGATCGGCGCTCCGGTCCTGTGCGGCGCGCCCGCGCTGGAAGGGAGCCGTCGAAGCTCGCCGCGATCCGGCAGCCCAGCGCGATCGAAACGCAGCATCGTCTCGAGCGCTTCAGCGGCCGAGATGCGCCGCGCGTCGACGTCTTTTTCGGTGACGCGACGCAGCAGCCGCCCCAGCTCGTGGGTGGCCAGCGCCGGCGGGATCGCAATCGGCTCCGGACTCAGATGCCGGTGGATCGCCTCGTGCGGAGTGCGAGCGCCGAGCGCCGACTCTCCGGTGAGGCACTCGAGCATCACGAGACCCCAGGAGTAGAGATCCGTGCGCGTCGTGGGCGTCTCACCGCGGATCTGTTCAGGAGCCGAATAGAAGGGTGTCCCGACGTAGGCTCCGGCCATCGTCAGATTTCGATGGTCCCGCTGCGACCCATCGCCACACATCGTCCCCAGACCGAAATCCATCACGAGCGCATTCCGACGGGCGCCGGTGGCGCTGATCATGATGTTCCCGGGCTTGAGATCGCGGTGGATGATGCCACGAGCGTGCGCCGAGCTGAGCGCGTCGATGACCTGGGTCATCAGATGCAGGGCTTCGGCGGGATCGAGCGCTCCCTCGGCAGCCAGCACGTCGTCGAGGTTCCAGCCCGGGACGTAGCCGAAGACGGCGCAGACCTGGCCGTTCAGCGTCTCCGCAGAATCGAGCAGCGGAACGATGTTGGGGTGCTGGAGCTCGGCGCACAGACGGGTTTCTCGCCGGAAGCGCGCGATCTGCTCGTCCGGGTCGGGCGCGCCGTCGCTTCGGTCGATCCGCAGGACCTTGATCGCGACGACCTGCCCCGTGGTCCGCTGCCGGCCTTTGAAGACATTTGCGGAGCCACCGACGCCAATCTGTTCGAGCACTTCGTAGCGCTCGCCGATCGCTGCAGCGATTTCATTCGGACTCGTCACAGGGGATCCGGAGCGAGTCGGCCAGGCCGGTTGGGCCCGGGTTGCCGCAAAATAATGTACCGCCGCGCCCGTTTCATGATACTCAAACCGTCTGGAGAAAACCCCTCGGGATCGCACAGAGAAGGGCGGAGGAACGCAGATGGCACTGACGCGGGGAGGCTACGAGCTGGGCGTCACGCAACAGACGCTCACCGATGGCGTGCGCCGATACTATGAGCGGCAGCAATCCGACCGGAATCTGCTGCTCGGCGGAGAGTCCGGGATCGTCAATCATCACTTCGGGATCGGCGATTTCCCGCGCGCCCTGCCGCTCGACGAGCTCGCGCAGGACGAGATCGCTGGGCTCCTCCACCAACTCGAGATGAACGAGATCGATGCGCTGCTCGAGCACATGGGGAGCGTGCGACCGGAGCACCGGGTGCTCGACGCGGGTTGCGGGCGAGGGGGAACGGCGCTCTCGATTGCCGGCCGCACGGGGGCGAGCGTCGACGCCATCACGATCTCGCCCTACCAGCAACGCTTCGCCTCCGCGCTGGCCGAGCGCGGAAACTTCGAGCGCGTGCGCTTCCACGTGATGGATTACCTGAAGCTCGCATTCCCGGATGGCTGCTTCGACCACGTGATCACGAACGAATCGACCCAATACGTGATCGACGTTCGCGAGCTGGTGCAGGGCTTTGCGCGCGTGCTCCGACCCGGCGGCCGCTACACCTGCGCCACCTGGTGCGCGAACGAGGAGTTCGAGGGCAGGAACGAGTACGTCGAGCCGATCAATCTCCACTACGGCACCAGCATGAACAGCCGCAGGGACTACCTGGAGGCGCTCGCGAAGCACGGCTTCCACTCGATCGAGGTGGACGACCAGACGGAGCAGGCCATCCCGTACTGGGAGCTGCGCTGCCAATGGCAGCATCGCTCCGGGGTGGAGCTCGATTTCCTGCTCGGTCACCGCGAGCGGAAGATCCTCTACCTCTTCATCCACGGAACCCTCGGGTGAGTCGGCAGACACCCGAGAGCGTCAGCCTGCACGTCGTCGAGCGGCTGCGCGGCGCGTGCCGGCGAGCGATCTGGGCGGACCAGTTCGTGCGCACGAGCTACCTCGGGCTGACGACGATCCACCTGCTGCTGGGCGTCGCCACGACGGGAGTGGAGCTCCCCGCCCCGACGCTCGCGGCGCTGGTGTTTCTCGCGGCGTGCTTCCACGTCCACATCTTCCTGTTCAACGACGTGATCGATCTCGAGGTCGACGCCACGCAGCCCCGGCGCGCAAACTACCCGCTGGTGCGCGGGCTGCGGGGCGAGGGAGTGAGCCGCGAGCGAGCGCTCTTCATCGCATGGCTCGCTGCGGCCCTCGCGGTCGCCACGGCCTGGTGCATCGGCGCCAACCGGAATGCGTGGCTGGCGCTGGCCGCCGGGTTCGTCCTGATCGACGTCTACAACGTCTGGGGGAAGCGCTTTCCGGTGCCCCCCGTCACCGATGCGATCCAGGGGCTCGGGTGGTGGGGGCTCGTCCTGTTCGGCGTCTTCATCGCGGCCCCGGACACGTCACTGCGCGAGATCACGGATCGCGCGCTGCCGCTGCTGGCGTACAGCATGGGCTTCACGATGCTGGTCACGGGCGTGCATGGGGGCCTTCGCGACCTCGTGAATGATCTCGCACACGGCCGGATCAACACCGCCATCTTCCTGGGGGCGCTCCCCGACACGTCGAGCGCGGACGCGACCGCCGTGCAGAGCTCGTGGACGGTCGTCGGCTTCGCCTACGCGGTGCTCGCGTTGATGTTCTGGCCGAGCTTCGGGTTCGTCGCCGAGGCCGCGCATTTCGCGAGCGCCGGCTGGCAGCGGACGGCGGCCGTCGCGATGGTGCTCGCCTGCATCGCGAACGTCATCCTGATATGGCACGTGGTCAAGCCGATCGAGCCGCAGCGGGACGCCTGGGTGAGCGCGGATCTGGTCGTCCTGCTCGTGCCCGCGCCCCTTCTCTATTTCCTCTCCGCCCTCCCCCCGACATCGCTCGAGTGGCTCGCCGGCCTGCTCTTCACGGCCCCGCTGGTGATCCAGAAGGGGTTCATGAAGCGCCTGCTCGCATGGCTCGATGGCTTCGACGCACCGCTCGCGACGCAGCGCACAGCCGCCGCCGATCTCACGGCCAGATCTTCTTCCAATAGGGGCTGAGGGTCCACAGCACGAAGAGCGGCGAGACGACGAGCGCCACGATCCACAGCTTGGGGATCGTCGTCACGAGCCCAGACCCGAAGAAGGAGATCAGCGCAGCGAGCAGGAAGATGAGCTGCGGATAGACGAACCACCAGCGGAAGTCGTTGTCGTAATGGTAGAGCTTGAAGCACGCCAGAATCGCAACGAGAGTGCCGATCAGGATCCCCACGAAGATCCATTTCAGCACGTCGATCGGAATCGTCGGGAAGTTCGGCGACATCATGATGATGACCCCAGCCACCCAGATGATGAGCGCGAGGAACACACCATCGAGGAGGATGACGACCCAGTTCTTCGGTGGCCCCCCGATGTTGATGGGATTGAAGTAGATGTCGTAGAACCAGCCGAAGAGGCCGACGAGCGCGATCAGCAGGACCGGCGCGGCGTACCACATGGCATAGTTGAAGAGCGGAATGCCGAAGGAGTCCGGTCCGAGTCTCGGCAGGACGTACCATTCCCAGAAGCCGAGACCGTCGACGGCGAGGTTGAACTCGGCAACGCAGCTCGAGCTCTTTGACGTGAGCGGATCGAGGAAGAAGTCGAGCGTCAGCATCGCGACGGCGCCCATCAGGGGACGCAGGATGCGCTCGGGGTTCCCTGCGAGCAGCCGGGCCGTGTGCATCGCCGCGAAGGTCAACGCCGTCTCGAGCACGAGCACCGACACCGGGATGCGGATGTTCTCGGGTTGCGTAGGAGGCACGCACCAATTGATGCCTGGGTTGGGAGGCCACTTGAAATAGGGGATGAAGTCGGGGAGACCCGCAGCAGGCAGGGGATAGGAGTAGAAGGGTGTGCGCATGCCCGCGTAGGACTCGAGCAGCCAGTAGAGGACGAAGAATCCACACAGGATCAGGAAATGGATCACACCCCATTGCCATCCCCGCTCCTTCCCGATCCGATAGGTCGCATAGAGGCACACGATCGCGGCGCTGTACGCCGCGAACATGAAGAGGATCTGCCAGATCGTGAGAGCTGCCATGGACACGCGTCTCCGCGTTCACGCGTGAAATGCTGCGCCGGGTCCAAGCGACACTGCGTTCATACACCTCTGACGATCGGGAGTCCAGTGTCGAATTCGGTCGCTGGCTACGACTCGGCGGGAATGACGGATACTGGTGGGGCCTGCCCCCACGCGCTCGCAGCGCGCGGCGGGTGATACCTTCGCGCCATGGACGCCGCCGATCCGGAAGATCCCGCGAGCTGGGCCCGCACGCTGGTGCGCGAGCTGCTGGGACCGGCAGACGCGGGCGACCACACGCTGAGCATCTCTCCTGCGGATCCAGTCCTCGCGACGCCATTCCGCGTGGGCGATGCCGCGGCCGCCTCGATCGGCGCGCATGCGCTGGCGGCCGCCGAGCTGTGGAAATTGCGCGGGGGGCGGACGCAGCGGATCGAGGTGGATGCGCGGGCGGCGGCCGCCTCGCTCCTATCCTTTGTTTTGACGCGCGCAGCGGGTGTCGTGCTGCCGCGCGGAGGGCTCGCTTCGACCGCCTTGTACCGGACGCGCGATGCGGGGTGGATCCACCTGCACGGAGGCTTTCCCGCCCTGCACGCTGGCACGCTCTCGTTGCTCGGGGCCGGGGAGGACGCCGATTCGATTGCGCGCGCCGTCGCCAGGTGGGACGTGCAGGCGCTCGAGGATGCGCTCGCGGAGCGCGGGCTGTGCGGGGCGCGACTGCGCACCGCAGAAGAGTGGCGCGCGCATCCGCAGGGCCAGGCGCTCGCGGGAGCTCCGCTCGTCGAGATCGTTCGCATCGGGGACGCGCCGCCCGCGCCGCTGCCTGGACCGCGCGCCACCGATGCCGGCGCGCGGCCGCTCTCGGGCATGCGCGTGCTCGATCTCACGCGCGTGCTGGCCGGGCCGACGTGTGCGCGCACGCTCGCCGAGCACGGCGCGCAGGTCCTGCACGTGCGCAGCCCAAAGCTGCCGTCGATCGAGCCGTTCGTGGTCGATACGAACGTCGGCAAGCGCTCGTGCTTCCTCGATCTCGAGCTCAAAGAAGACGTGACGCGCCTGCGCGCGCTGCTCGGCGACGCGCACGTCTTCAGCGATGGCTACCGGCCCGGCGCGCTCGCACGCCGCGGCTTCAGCGCCGAGGCTCTCGCAGCGCTCCGGCCCGGCATCGTGATTGCGTCGATCAACTGCTACGGCCACACGGGGCCTTGGGCCGCACGCCCGGGTTGGGAGCAGCTCGCGCAGACGGCGACCGGCATGGCCTTTGAGCACGCGGGCGGCACGGCTCCCGCCGTCGTGCCTGCCGCCGTCACCGATTACACGACCGGCCGCCTCGCCGCGCTCGGCGTGCTGTGCGCGCTCTCGCGGCGGGCGCGCGAGGGAGGCAGCTGGCACGTGCGCGTCTCGCTCGCGCGTACGGCAATGTGGATCCAATCGCTGCCGCGCGTGCCGGCGGGTGCAACGCCGAGCGGGCTCGATCCCGCCCAGCTCGCCCCCTGGTTCATCGAAATGGCGAGCGCCTGGGGACCCATCCGGCGGCTCGGCCCGATCGCGCGCATGTCGGAGACGCCGCCGCGCTGGTCGCTGCCGCCGGCGCCGCTCGGCAGCCATCCGGCGAGCTGGGAGTGAGCGCGACCGTAGCGAGTGGCTTGCTGTCGGGGGAAGCGCGCTAGGAGATACTCAGCCACCTTGGACCGCGGAAGGGCCAACGAGCGATGACGAAGAGCCCAATCGTCGAAGGCGGCTGCCTGTGCGGCTGCGTGCGTTACCGCGCCGGCGGCGCAGCGACCCACCCGACGCTGTGTCACTGCAACTCCTGCCGGCGCGCGGCGGGAGCGCCCGTCGTGGCCTGGGTGACGTTTCCGCTCGCGGAGTTCACCTTCAATGCGGGAGCCCCCGCGCGCCATCGCTCGTCACCGCGCGTCGAGCGCACGTTCTGCCCGAGCTGCGGAACGCCGCTCACGTATCAGCACGCGGCGTACCCAAACGAAATCGACGTGACGACCGCGAGCCTCGACGATCCCTCCGCGTTCCCGCCCGCCGACCACACCTGGACGAGCGAACGGATCGCCTGGCTCGAGCTCGGAGATCGGCTGCCCCGCCACGAGCGATCGCGGTCGGGTAGCTGATGTCGCGCGCTGAAGACACCGCGCCGCTCTGGCCGTATCTCCTGCTCTGCGCCTTGCTCGCGGTCTGCATCGACCTGGGGAATCACCACCGCTCCGAGAACGCCGACAGCCTGGTCCCCATCCTCGTGAGCCTCCAGAAGTGGACCCTCTTCTACTGGGATCAGAAGCGCTTCGGGATGCTGGTTCCGCTGCTGGCGCTGCCCTTCCAAACGCCGCTTGCGAATTTTTTCGTGCAGAACGCGATCACGATGTTTTCCGGCCTCTCGGTGGGCTTCCTGCTCCCGCGCT
The DNA here is from genome assembly GCA_963785985.1 of uncultured delta proteobacterium. Lineage (GTDB taxonomy): Bacteria > Myxococcota_A > UBA9160 > UBA9160 > SMWR01 > DATBRV01. The sequence continues at coordinate 596,810 of CAWAXD010000014.1, forward strand.
ATTTCGTGGGGGGGCGTGTCTGGCCTCTGGTCGGGTTGCTCGACACCGCGCTGCTTCTGTGGCTCGCGCCCGAAGACTACCGCTGGCGCGTGCTCGGCACTTCGCTGCCGTACGGTTCTTCGCTGGCGATGGGGCTCGCCGGGCTGCTGCTCGCGCGGGGCACGCGCTTCCGGCGCGAGCACCGGGCTCGCATCGCGTCCGCGTTCGTGTCGCTTCTGTCGGCCACCTGGCTCTCACCGCCGAGCGCGGTGGTGATCCTGGCGCTCGTCTGGCTTCCGCGGGTCGGCGCGATCGCGCGCGATCCACGCCGCGGGTGGCGCGATCCCGAGCTGGCGGTGCCGAGCGCGCTCGTGCTCGCCTCGCTCGTGATCGTTCGCTTCGTGGCGTACCTGCAACCGTACGGGCGCAGCGTCTTCAACGTGCGCGACCCGTCGAACTGGCCCGCTGGGTGGCTGGCGCTCCTGAGCCACCTTCCGATGATGCTCGGCTCCTTCGAGTGGTTCCTCGTCGCTGGCGCTCTCGCCCTGGCTGGGCTCGCGGTCGCGTGGCTGCGCGGGCCAGGTGCAGCGCGCGCGAATCCGGCCCTGCGCGCGGTCCCGGTGCTGGTCGGCGCGGCCGTCGTCTACTGGCTCGCCGCTGGAACGATCCGCCATGTCGTCGTCGCCAACGGGGCCTTGCCACGGTATCTGATTCCGTGCGTGGAGCTGGTGTCCTCCGCGCTCGCGATCGCCGCGCTTGCGCCGTGGCTCGCTCGGGAGAGGAAGCTGCCCGCGAGCCTACAGGTTCTTGGCGCGGTCGCGGCGCTCGCAGGCGCGATTTCGACCTACGGTTTCCCATCGCTGGCAGGCGTGCAAAGGGATCTGCGGGAGAGCAAGGTCGGCCGTTACAGCGACGACGTGCTCGCCGCCGAGTGCACGCACCTCGCGGGCAACTACTGGAAGGTCTGGCCCACCGTGCTGCACGTGGGCATGCTGCGTCACGCGGCCGGCCGCGACGCGGAGCTCTGGGGGATCACGTACCGCAGCACACCCACTCGCGAGAAGGCGCTCGCAGCGTCGGGTCGCCCTACACGAATCTGCCAGCTGCCCGGCGTCGATCAGCATCGCCTCGAGTCCTATGGCTTCGGGGCCTTGACGCTCGTCGAACGACGCGGGGCGGTCGAGGTCTACGAACCCTCGACCGCCCCACCTCGCGGTTGAAGTCGAACGCTCCCCCAGGTCCGCTCAGCGCGTGCAGACGGCTTCGACGTTGTTGCCGTCGGGATCGATCAGGAACGCCGCGAAGTAGCGGGGACCGTAATCGGCCCGCAGGCCCGGGCTGCCGTAATCGCGGCCTCCGGCGCCGAGGCCGGCCTTGTGGAAGGCCTCGACGGCGCCGCGGTCCGGCGCGCGGAACGCGACGTGAGCCTTGCTTGATGCCGCGCCGTTTGCCGCCGAGAGCCAGAGCGCCGGTGCGCCCTCGGGCCCGAAGCCGGCCCCCGCGGCGTCCCGCGAGCAGAGGACGAAGCCCAGCGGCTCGAGAGCCGCTGCGTAGAACCGGACACCCGCTTCGAGATCCGAGACCTTGAGACCGATGTGATCGAACATGCTGACCTCCTGTGGGAGGCCAGCCTAGAGCGGACTTTGCGAGCCGTTCTTGGAGGATCTTGCGGTCGCCCTTCGCCGCCTTGCGGAACGCCCGCGGCGAGACGCCCGCCGCGCGGTGGAAGCTGCGCACGAAATTGGAGAGATCGCCGAAGCCCACGTCGAAGGCGACGTCCGTGATCGGGCGGCTCTCGTCCGCGAGCAGACGGGCCGCGCGGCGCAGGCGCGAGCGCACCAGATACTGGTGTGGCGTCACGCCGAGAACGCGGGCGAAGAGGCGCAGGAAATGGAACGGGCTGAGCCCGGCCTCGCCCGCCGCGGCGGCGAGATCGATCGGCTCACGAGAGTGTGCGTCGAGCCAGAGCGCGGTCTCGACCGCCCGGCGGCGGTCCTTCGGCGCGGCGCCCGGATCGCCGTGGCCCTGCCCGGAGACGAGCCCCACGAAACGCGCGGCCAGCAGCGTCCCGATCTCGTCGAGGCCCAGCTCGCTGCGCCCCTCGACCGCCGCCTGCGCGAGCTCGCCGAGCACCATCAGCTCGGCGAGCGGCGGAACGCCGCCCGATCGCCACGTCTCCGCCCGATCCCCGATGGTGTCGACGAGCGAGGGCGCGAGCTGGAACGAGAGACACTCGTCGCCGCACACGTGATCGTGCGTGCAGACGTACTCGTCGCCTGGATGCCCGATCAGGAGCCCGCCCGCCACCAGCTCGAACGCGCGGCCCCGCGTGCGGACGCCAAAGCTCCCCTTGCGCACGTAGGAGACGGAGAAGCCGGCGTGGGTTTCGACGAACGACTGGTCCGTCGGGCCGAGCGTGCAGCGGTAATCCGCCACCGAGAGCGTCGCCGATTGGAAGATCGTCGTGCTCGCCATCGCCCGGGCAGTGTAGCCCGTCGCAGCGCGACGAGGCTCGCCTATCCCCCGTCGGGTGCGAGCGGTGGTCCAATTCCGCCCGCAAATTTCCGCGCCTGCGCGAGCTCGGGCCGGGGCGAGCCGGCGACGCACTGCGCGAGGAGCGCGGCGTAGAGCGCCCGCGCGCGCTCGGTGTTCTGCGAACGCTCGGCCGCGCGGGCTGCGCCGTAGAGACTGTTGAACCGGTTCGGCGCCTCGCGCAGCGACGCCTCGTACGCGGCGAGGGCCTCGGCAGGCCGTCCCATCTCGAGGAGCATGTCGCCCAGCAGCTCGCGGGCCGGCAGCGGCGCGCCGGGGGTGACGGGATGCTTGCCTGTCTTCTCCTCGAGCTGCGCCGCCGCCCGCGCCATCTTCACGGCGTCTTCCTTTCGCCCCTCGGCGAACGCGAGCCAGGCCCCCGCTGACAGCTGCGCCGATTCCAGCCTGACGCGTCCAATCGTAGGGACCGGGGATGGGGGACTTCTCGAGGCCGGCGTGGATCGTCGCGAGCTGCCGCAACGCGGACCGGGCGCGGTCGAGCTCGCCGACGCGCGACGCGCCGATCGCCTGGGCGAAGTACGTGATCGCGGGTGCATACGGAAAGCTCGCCCAGGGCAGCGCCGCCGAGGGCGGCTCGAGCTGCGCCGCGGCCTTCCAGTCTCGCCGTTCCAAGGCGAAGCGCGCGGGAATCGCCGCCAGCGCGTAGCCCGCGGCAAACGTCGGATCGTCGAACGATTTGGCGGCGGCGGCTTCGGCGAGGACGGCGCGGGCCGCGGCTTCGTCGCCGATCTGGAGGTAGGCGTACTCGAGGTAGTCGAGCGCGTGCAGCGTATCCATGGAGGCCGCGCCGGGATGGCGTCGCGCGACGAGCTCTCGGCCCGCCTTGGCCGACGCGAGGTTCGAGGCAATCGAATCCTGCCAGAGTCCGAGCCGCGTGAAGATGTGCGAGGGCATGTGGAGGGCGTGCGGCGAGTCCGGGGCAATCTTCGAGTAGGCGCGGGCCGCGGGGAGGGCATCGGCGGCGAGCTGCGGATAATCGAACGAGTGGATCATGTAGTGCGCGATGCCGGGGTGCTGCGGCTCGAGGGGCAGGAGGGCGTTCAGGATCGCAGCCGCCTGCTTCTGGTTCGCGAAGGTCGCGTCGTCCGGCGGCGCCGTGCCGAGCAGCGAGAGGGCATAGAAGATCTGCGCTTCGTGATCTTCGGGCAACTGCTTCGCGAGCTGCCGGGTGGCCTCGCTGTAGGCGCGCGCGCGCGCCGCGTGATCGAGCCGATCGGAATCGCGATAGAAGGCGGCGATCGCGGCGATGTAGCCGCGCTCGCGCTCGGTCTTTGCAGCGAGCTCCAGGGCTTTCCTCGCGGCGGCCGCTCCCGCCGCCAGCTCCTGCGCATTCGGCGGGGCCCAGATCGGGTGGTACCAGGTCATCGCGATGCCCCAGTACGCCATCGCGCACGCGGGATCCTTCGCCGCGACGGCCTCGAAGGCCAGCCGCGCCTCCTCGTAGCCGAAGGAGTGCAGCAGAGCGACCGCGCGCGTGAACTCTGCGTCGACGCCCCGGCAGGACGTGGGGAAGTCGACCTTCCCCAGGGCCTCCGTTTCGCCGTGGGAGTGCTGGTGCTCCTGCGCGAGGCTGGCCCGCGCGACCAGCACGGCGGCCGTGAATCCGATCGAAAGCCATGAGCGTCTCATCGGGGCGACCTCCAGATGGCGGAGTCTTCCGTGATTTCCGGCGATCCGACGCTGCCGAATTGAATCTGTGTCATCCAGCCGCTACGCGGGGAGCACGGGCACGACGCGCTCGCCGAGGAACTCCGCGTGGCGCGCGAACTCCTCGGCCGTCGCGTAGCGCACTCCGACGACGATCCGCGTGACCCCCACCTCCGCCAGCGCGCCGAGCCGCTCCGGAATGCGCTCGGGCTCCTTGGGGTCGAAGCCGCTGAAGGCGACGATCTCGGGCGTCGCGCGGCCGGCCTCGTCGGCAAGCTCTTTCAGCCGCGCGCGGCCCGCCGCGAGCTTCGCGGGATCGCCGAGCATCGGCAGCCAGCCGTCGCCGAAGCGCACGACGCGCCGCAGCGCGTGCTCCCCCGCGCCGCCCACGTAGATCGGCGGACGCGGCGGGCGCGGGAGAAACAGGAAGTCCTGCTCGTTCGCGCGCACGACGTCGGCCTCGAAGCAGCGGCGCAGGAAGGCGAGCGTCTCGTCGGTGTCGCGCCCGCGCCGCGCGCGCGGCACGCCGAGCGCGCGGAACTCGGCCTCCATCCAGCCAATGCCCACGCCGAGCCGTAGGCGCCCGCCCGAGAGCTCCTGCACGGTGGCGATCGCCTTGGCCGTCGGCAGCGCGGGGCGATACGGGAGGATCAGCACACCGGTTGCCAGCCCGATGCGCGTCGTCTTCGCAGCAAGCCAGGCGAGCGCCGTCAGCGGATCGAGGTAGCGGCCGCCCGAGCCCTCGGAATCGTCGGGCGGGATCGCGATGTGGTCCTGGATCCAGACGTCCGCGAGCCCGGCGGCCTCGGCAGCGAGCGCGCAGGCGAGAAAGCTCTGCGGCTGAGATTGCGGGCCCATGCTGCGGAGGGCGATGCCGAGCTGCACGGGGAGCCTCTCTCGAGGGCCGATCCGGTAGCGCCGCCTCGCGGGCGTGTGGCGACGCGGCGCCTAGAGGTCGTCGTTCACGCGGCAGTGGTGCGCATCGATCGCGCTCTTCACCTGGAGGTAGCCCGGCCAGCCGTAGAGCGGGATGAAGCCGAGCCAGAACTTCTTCTGCGGGGCGTTGTCGAAGAAGGCCCCCCAGCCGTTCAGGTAGTACTCGCCGAGCCCGGGATGGGCGATCGAGTACCAGGTAGCCGCTTCGGGATTGCGGTTGTTCGGGCAGCGGCGGCCCGCATGGGCGACGGCGGGCGCGGCCACGATCAGCAGCGCGATTAGCATGCTCAAGCTGAGTTTCACGAGCTTCCTCTGGGGTTTCTCTGCCACTTCTACCCAGTAAGTGGCTACTTCCAGTGTCAAATGGCGAACCACAGGATACCCGCGTCGCGATCGCAATTTTACCCCCTGCTCGCGGCCTGTGTGCTGTTGGGCAGCTTCGCCGCCTCCCGGGACGCTTCCGCCGTCACTCTGGGGCAGGTCGACGGGGCCGAAGGCAGCGCGATGCAGCTTGCGATCAACCCGGCCCGATGGTTGGGGAATCACCTCACGCAGAACGTGCTCGGCATTTCCGCGAACGCGATCGATCCCGGCGCCAGTGATTTCTCACCGCGGCTCTTCGTCGCCAATCCTGTTGCGGAGCCGCCGACGAACTCCGCGGTCTCGACGCAGGCGATTTCTCTCCCGATCATCAGCGGCTGGTCGAACGCCGTCTTCCCGACGACGGCGGACGCTCTCACCGCGGTCAACGACTCCGCCGCCTCCGCGCTCGCCGCCTTCCGCGAGGTGAGGATCCTCCAGAATCTGACCGCTGCCTTCCCCGGCGAAGTCATCGCCGCGCCGTTCAGCGTCGGCAATGTCTCCACGATACCGGAGCCGGGCACGGGCCTGCTCCTCGGGCTGGGACTCGTCGCGCTCGCCGCCCGGCGCCGGCGCGCTCAGGGTTTCTGCGCCGCCGGTGCCCGGCTCGCCCCTGATGCAAAGAGCGGCAGGTACTGCGCGTAGCCTTCTTCCGCGAGTCGATCGACCGGGACGAAGCGCAGCGCAGCCGAATTCATGCAATAGCGTTGGCCGGTCGGCGGCGGGCCGTCGTCGAAGACGTGGCCCAGGTGGGAATCCGCGTGGGCCGAGCGGACTTCCGTCCGCAGCGTGAAGAACTGGCGGTCTTCGATTTCTTTGACGTTCGCCGGAACCAGCGGCCGCGTGAAGCTCGGCCAGCCGGTGCCGGAATCGAACTTGTCGAGCGAGCTGAACAAAGGCTCGCCGGAGACGACGTCGACGTAGAGGCCGGCCTGCTCGTTGTTCCAGTAGCTGTTGTCGAACGGCCGCTCGGTGTCGGACTTCTGGGTGACGGCGTACTGGAGCGGCGTGAGCGTGCGACGCAGCTCGGCGTCGCTCGGCTTCGCGAACGTCTCGGGATTCCAGGGCTTCGCGCTCCCCGCGCCCACCGGGGCCGCCCCGCTCGTGTCGGCCGCCTCGGTGCACGCCGCGAGCGCAAACGTCGCGCCGATTCCCAGCAGCCAGTGCCGCGCCCGCCTCATCGCTCCTTCCCCCACAGATCGTCGAGCCGCAGATCCCGGCCGCAGCTCCAGCGGTAGTACGTGTACCGCGCGGGATTCTTCTCGTGATACTTCTGGTGGTACTCCTCGGCCGGATAGAACGGGCCGGCCGCGACGATCTGCGTGACGATCGGCTGCTGGAAGCGCTTCGAGGCTTCGAGCTTCTGCTTCGATGCCTCGGCGAGGCGGCGCTGCGTCTCGTCGTGATAGAAGATCGCCGTCCGGTATTGATCGCCGCGGTCACAGAATTGTGCGTTGGGGGTGAGCGGATCGACGTTGTGCCAGAAGACGTCGAGCAGCTTCTCGTAGCTGATCTGCTGCGGGTCGTAGACGATCTGCACGGACTCGGCGTGTCCGGTTCCGCCGGCGGAGACGTCTTCGTACGTGGGGTTCAGCGTCCTGCCGCCCGTGTAGCCGACCGTCGTCGAGACGACGCCGGGCAGCTTCTCGAACGGAGGCTGCATGCACCAGAAGCAGCCGCCCGCGAAGGTGGCCGTGGCGGTCGCCGGCGCATCGGCCGCGCGCGCCGGGGCCGCCGAGGCGCCCGCGAAGGCGAGCCAGACGCCGAGCGCGATCCAACCGAGCAGGCCACGGGTTCGCTGTTGCATGGGACGGGCTCTCCTTCTCGCGCGGCGCGCTGAGGCGAAGCGGGGCACGCCGGTTCAGATGCCGCTCGCCGGGAAAGGATACCGGGCGCAGCCGGCCCGGCGGCGAGGCCGCTTGGCACCACCTCCCTCCGCAAGGCACAATGCCCGTCGCACAGGAGGCGCTTGCCATGGCCGACGATCTGTTCTCGACGCCGGAGCACGAGAGCTTCCGCCGCACCGCGCGGCAGTTCGTCGATCAGGAGCTGCGGCCGCGGGCGCGCGAGTTCGATGCGAAAGGAAGGATCGACAAGAGCCTCTACAAGCGCATGGGCGAGCTCGATTTCCTGGGCCTGCGCTACGACCCGCGCTGGGGCGGGGCCGGCCTCGACTGGACCTTCACCGCGGTGCTCTTCGAGGAGCTCGGACGCTGCGACAACGCCGGCGTCACGATGGGCATCAGCGTGCAGACGGACATGGCGACGCCCTCGCTGCACAAGTTCGGGTCCGACGCGCTGCGCGAGCAGTACCTGGTGCCGGCAATCCGCGGCGAGCAGGTGGCGGCGATCGCCGTCACCGAGCCGAGCGCGGGCTCGGACGTCGCGGGCATCAAGACCCGCGCCGTGCGCGACGGCGACGACTGGGTGATCAACGGCAGCAAGATCTACATCACGAACGCGGCCACCGCGGACTGGCTGTGCCTGCTCGCCGTCACGGATCCGAAGGCCGGCTACGGCGGCTTCTCGCAGATCATCGTGCCGACCGACACGCCCGGGTTTCGCTACGACCTGCTCGACAAGATCGGCAACTGGGGCTCCGACACCGGGCAGCTGTATTTCGAGAACGTGCGCGTGCCCGTTTCCAACACGATCGGCGAGATCGGCCGCGGCTTCCAGCAGCAGATGGCGCAGTTCCAGGACGAGCGCCTGATCGCCTGCATCAGCACGACGACCGGCTCGCGCAACCTCTGGGAAGAAACCCGCAAGTGGGCCGAGCAGCGCGTGCTCTTCGGCAAGCCGCTCGCGAAGATGCAGGTGACGCAGTTCAAGTTCGTGGAGATGCTGACGCAGATCACGGCGGCGCGGGAGCTCTACCTCGCCTGCATCCGCCGGGTGCTCGCGGGCGAGGACGCGACGCAGCTGATCAGCATGGCCAAGCTGTTCTGTGGCCGCACGAGCCGCATGGTGGCCGACACCTGCATCCAGATGTACGGCGGCTACGGCTACATGAAGGAGTGCCCCGCCGGGCGGGCGTTCGTGGATAGCCGACTCGTCAGCATCGGCGGCGGCTCCGACGAGACCATGATCCACTACCTCGCCAAGCAGCTCGGCTTCTAGCGGACGCGCCCGCGTGCAGGTCCTCGGCACCCGCGTCGAACCCGGCTCCGCCAGCTACCAGCGCAACCGCGCGGCTTTCTTGCGCGAGCTCGAGATGTTGCGCTCGCAGCTCGCGGAGCTGAATCGCGGTGGCGGCGAGAAGTACGTGGCGCGCCATCGCGAGCGCGGAAAGCTGATGGCGCGCGAGCGGATCGAATTGCTGCTCGACAAGGATTCCCCCTTCCTCGAGATCTGTCCGCTCACGGCCTGGGGGACGGATTTCGCGCTCGGCGGATCGCTGATCTCGGGCATCGGCGTGGTCTCGGGCGTCGAGTGCGTGATCACCGCCAACGAGCCGACGATCCGCGGCGGCTCGCTCAACCCCTACGGGGCGCGCAAGAGCGGGCGCACGATGGAGATCTGCGCACAGAACCGCCTGCCGCTGATCAACCTCACCGAATCCGGCGGCGCGGATCTGCCGCACCAGGCGGAGATCTTCGTGCCGGGCGGCCGCGGCTTCCGCGAGCTGACGCGGCGCTCGGCCGAGCGGATTCCGACGATCTGCCTGGTGTTCGGGTCGTCCACGGCGGGCGGCGCCTACGTGCCGGGCATGTCGGACTACGTGGTGATGGTGAAGGAAGGCGCGAAGGTCTTCCTCGGCGGGCCGCCGCTCGTGAAGATGGCGATCCACGAGGATGCGGACGAAGAAAGTCTTGGCGGCGCCGAGATGCACAGCCGCGTGTCGGGCGTCTCGGACTATCTCGCGCAGGACGAGCGCGACGCGATCCGCATCGGGCGCGAGATCGTCGCGCAGCTCAACTGGCGCAAGCTCGGCTGGAGCCGGCGCGTGGCCGTGGAAGAACCGAAGCACGATCCCGACGAGCTGCTCGGCGTCACCTCCTTCGACGTGCGCGAGCCCTACGACGTGCACGAAGTGATCGCGCGGATCGTCGATGGCTCGCGCTTCCACGAGTTCAAGCCGAGCTACGGCACGACGCTCATCACGGGCTACGCCCACGTGCACGGCTATCCGGTGGGCATCCTCGCCAACAACGGCGTGCTCTTCTCGGAGTCTTCGCAGAAGGGCGCGCAGTTCATCCAGCTCTGCAACCAGACGCACACGCCCATCCTGTTCCTCCAGAACATCACGGGCTTCATGGTGGGCACGCGCTACGAGCAGCGCGGCATCATCAAGGACGGCGCGAAGCTGATCAACGCGGTCTCGAACAGCACGGTGCCGGCGCTCACGATCATGATCGGGGCTTCCTACGGCGCCGGGAACTACGGCATGGCCGGCCGCGCCTACGATCCGCGGCTGCTCTTCTCGTGGCCGAACCACCGGATCGCCGTGATGGGGCCGGAGCAGCTCGCGGGCGTGCTCTCGATCGTGCGCCGGCAGGCGGCGGAGCGCGCGGGCGCCCCCTTCGACGAGGACGCGGACGCGAAGCTGCGCGCTCTCGTGCAAGGACAGATCGAGAAGGAGTCCTACGCGTTCTTCGCCACCGGGCGCGTGTGGGACGACGGCATCATCGATCCGCGCGATACGAGGACCGTGCTCGGCATCGCGCTCTCGGCCGTGCACTCGGCCCCCATCGAGGGGGCACAGGGCTACGGCGTGTTCCGGATGTGAGCGCGCCCGTGAGCTACCGCCCGCTTCGCAAGGTGCTGGTCGCGAACCGCGGCGAGATCGCGTGCCGGGTCTTGCGCACGTTAAGGGAGATGGGGATCGCGAGCGTCGCGGTCTACTCCGACGCCGACGCGAGCGCGGTCTTCGTGCGCGACGCGGACGAGGCGGTGCGCATCGGGCCCGCGCCCGCGAGCGAGTCGTACCTCGACATCGAGCGCATCCTCGAAGCTGCGCGCGCGGTCGGCGCCGACGCCATCCATCCTGGGTATGGCTTCCTCTCCGAGAACGCGGAGTTCGCGGCGGCGTGCGCGCGCGCCGGGCTCGTCTTCATCGGGCCTTCGGTGGACGCGATCCGGCGCATGGGGAGCAAGGTCGAGGCGAAGGCGCTGATGGAGGCGGCGGGCGTGCCGGTGCTCGGCGGCTTCCCGGCCGCGGGGCTCTCGGACGCGGAGATCGCGAAGCGCGGCGCTGCGCTCGGTTATCCGCTGCTCGTGAAGGCTTCGGCCGGCGGCGGCGGCAAGGGCATGCGCGTCGTGCGCGAGCCCGGCGCGCTCGCGGCGGCGCTCGGCGCGGCGCGCCGCGAGGCGAAGTCGGCGTTCGGCGATGATTCCCTGCTGATCGAGCGCTGGGTCGAGGTCGCGCGCCACGTCGAGGTCCAGATCTTCGGCGACGCCCACGGCGGGCTCGTGCATCTGTTCGAGCGCGATTGCTCGCTGCAGCGCCGACACCAGAAAGTAATTGAAGAGGCGCCCGCGCCGGGGCTCGATCCCGGCCTGCGCGCGCGGCTCTGCGCCGCGGCCGTCGCCGCGGGCAAGGCGATCGGCTACGTCGGCGCGGGCACCGTCGAGTTCCTGCTCGATGACGAGGGGCGCTTCCATTTTCTCGAGGTGAATACGCGGCTCCAGGTCGAGCATCCCGTCAGCGAGGCGATCACCGGATTTGATCTGGTGCGCCTCCAGATCGAGGTGGCCGAGGGGCGCGCGCTGGCGCTCTCGCAGGGCGACATCTTCTGCGATGGCCACGCCATCGAGGCGCGGCTCTACGCCGAGGACCCCGCGCACGGCTTCCTCCCGGCGACGGGGCGGATCGCGCTGTGGGCGCCGCCGCAATTGCCGGACCTGCGCGTCGATGCGGGCGTCGAAGCGGGGGCGGCGGTCGGCGTCCACTACGATCCGCTGCTCGCGAAGCTGATCGCGCACGGAGCGACGCGCGACGAGGCGCGGCGCCGGCTCATCACGGGCTTGCGCGAGCTCGCGGTAGCGGGCGTCGTCACCAACCGGGATTTCCTGATCGCCGCGCTCGAACACCCGGCGTTCGAGGCGGGCGGCGTCGAGACGCGCTTCTTCGAGCGCCACGGCCTGCTCGCGGCGGCGCCGGACCCGCGCGCTGCACGGCTGCACGCGCTCGCGGCGACGCTGTGGGATCACGAGCGGCGGCGCGCGCTGCCCGGCCCGCTGCCCGAGAGCATTCCGTCGGGCTGGCGCAACCATCGCTGGCGCCCCCAGGATTCCACCTACACCGTGGACGGTCGCAGCATCGAGGTGCGCTACGTCGCGCAACCGGGCCGGCGCTTCGAGGTCGAGATCGAGGAGGCCGGCGGGACGAGCGCGTACGCGGCGCAGCTCTGTGAGCGCAGCCTCGACTCGATCGCGATCGAGATCGACCGCGTGCGCCGGCGCTTCCTCGTCGCGGACGCCGGCGAGCGCGTCTGCGTGCACGGGGCCGGCGGAACCAGCGAGCTCGTGCGCGTGCCGCGCTTCCCAGCGGCGGCGCGCGCGGACGTGACGGGCGGCTTCGCGGCGCCGATGACCGGGATCGTGCGCGAGGTGCGAGTCGCGGCGGGCGATCGCGTGGCGGCGGGCGACGTGCTGCTCGTGCTCGAGGCGATGAAGATGGAGCACCCGCTGGTGGCGCGCGCGCCCGGAACCGTGCGCGAGGTGCGCGTCGTCGCGGGGCAGATGGTCGATCCCGACGAGATCCTGATCGTGGTGGATCCCGACGCGGAGGACGCTGACGCCGCGAACCCGAAGGAGCCCGCGTGAGCGACGAGCAACCGACGCGCAGCGAGCTGCGCGGCAGCGCCCTGTGGATCACGCTCGACCGGCCGGAAGCGCGCAACGCGCTCTCCGCGCCGCTCGTGGCGGCGCTTCTCGCCGATCTGCGCCGCGCGATGAGCGACCCGCGCGTGCGCGCGGTGGTGCTCACGGGCGCCGGCACGGCCTTCTGCGCGGGCGCCGATCTCAAGAACCGCGGCGACATGGGCGGCGCGGGGGGAGGCAATCCCTTCGTCGACATCCTGCGGCTGATGCGCGACGGCGAGAAGCCGGTGATCGCCGCGGTGAATGGCCACGCCTTCGGCGGCGGGCTCGGCCTCGTCGCGGCCGCCGACATCGCGATCGCGGCCGAGAGCGCGCAGATGAGCTTCAGCGAGGTCCGCATCGGCGTGATCCCGGCGATGATCTCGGTCGTCGTCGTCCCGAAGCTGGGGCCGCATCACGCGCTGCGCCTGTTTCTCACCGGCGAGCGCTTCGACGCGCGCCGCGCGCTCGAGTACGGCCTCCTGCACCGCGTGGTGCCGGCCGCGGAGCTCGCCGCGGCGGTCGAGGCCGAGGTGCTCGCGATCGCGCAGGGCGGTCCGCAAGCCGTGCGCGAAGCGAAGCGCCTGATCCGCACCGTCTCGCGCCTGCCCGAGGACGAAGCGTTCGCCTACGCGGAGCGCAAGATCGCGGAGCTCTTCGCGTCGGAGGAGGCGGCCGAGGGCATGCGCGCCTTCGCCGAGCGGCGGCCGCCGCGCTGGGCGCCGCCCAGGGACGGCCCGGCATGAGCGAAGTGCTGCGCGTCGCGAATTGCAGCGGCTTCTACGGCGATCGCCTCGCGGCCGCGCGCGAGATGGTGACTGGGCGGCCCGATCGACGTGCTGACCGGCGATTACCTCGCCGAGCTCACGCTGATGATCCTGCACAAGGATCGCGCGAAGGATCCGCGCCTCGGCTTCGCGCGGACGTTTCTCGCGCAGCTCGAGGACGTGGCGGCCGCCTGTGGCGAGCGCGGCATCAAAATCATTGTCAACGCGGGCGGGCTCAACCCCGCCGGCTGCGCAGCCGCCGCGCGCGCGATCTACGACAGACTCGGCGTGCGCGCGCAGGTCGCGCACATCGAGGGCGACGATCTGCTGCCGCAGCTCGCGGAGCTCCAAGCCCGCGGTGAGCCGCTCCAGCATCTCGACAAGGGCATGCCGCTCTCCGACCTGAAGGCGCCGATCCTCTCGGCCAACGCCTATCTCGGCGCCTGGGGCATCGCCGAGGCGCTCTCGCGCGGCGCCGATCTGGTGATCTGCCCGCGTGTCACGGATGCGGCGCTCGTGGTCGGGCCCGCGGCGTGGCGCTTCCAGTGGCGGCGCGACGACTGGGACCCGCTCGCGTCGGCCGTCGTGGCGGGCCACATCCTCGAGTGCGGCGCGCAGGCGACGGGCGGCAACTACGCCTTCTTCCGCGAGGTGCCGGGCCTCGAGCATCCCGGCTTCCCGATCGCCGAGATCGAAAGTGACGGCAGCTTCGTCGTCACCAAGCATCCCGGCACCGGTGGGCTCGTCTCGGTCGGCACCGTCACGGCGCAGCTCCTCTACGAGATCGCGGGGCCGGCGTATCTCTCGCCGGACGTCACGGCGCGCTTCGACACGATCTCGCTCGCGCAGGTCGGCCCGGATCGCGTGCGCGTCTCCGGCGTGCGCGGTGAGCCGCCGCCCGCCACGACGAAGGTCTGCATCAACCACGCCGGCGGCTACCGCAACAGCATGACGTTCGTGCTCACGGGGCTCGACGTCGAGGAAAAGGCGCGGCTCGCCGAGCGCACGCTCTGGCAGCTCGTCGGCGGGCGCGAGCGCTTCGCGGAGAGCCACGTCTCGCTGCGGCTCACGAACCGGCCGGATCCCGCGAGCAACGAAGAGGCCTTCGCGTTCCTCAGCGTCTCGGTGAAGGACCCGGATCCCCAGAGGGTGGGGCGCGCGTTTTCGAGCAAGGTCGTCGAGATGGCGCTCGCGAGCTATCCGGGCTTCACGATGACGACGCCGCCCTCGCGCGAGGAGGCCTTCGGCGTCTACTGGCCCGCGCTGGTGTCGGCCCACGCGGTGCCGCACCGCGTGATCCTCCCCGATGCGACGATCGAGATTGCGCCGACGGACGCCCCCGCGGCCTTCGCGCGCCCGAGCGCGCTCCCCGCCCCCGCTCTCGAGGTCCCCGGCGGCCCGACGCGCGAGGCTCCGCTCGGCCTGCTCTGCGGCGCCCGCTCGGGCGACAAGGGCGGCAACGCCAACGTCGGCGTCTGGGTGAAGACGCCCGCCGCCTGGGTCTGGCTCGAGCGCTTCCTCACGGTCGACCGCCTGCGCGCGTTGCTCGTCGAAGCGCGCGATCTCGAAGTCGAGCGCTTTGCCCTCCCGAATCTGCTGGCGCTCAACTTCGTGGTCAAGGGCCTGCTCGGCGACGGCGTCGCCGCCTCGCTGCGCGCGGATCCGCAGGCCAAGAGCCTCGGCGAGTACCTGCGCGCCAAGCTCGCGCCGATCCCGGTCGCGTTGCTGGGCTAGCGCTCGCTACGTCCGCCGCTTTTCGTCCGACACCACAGCGCGATTCCCGTCGTCCGACTTCCGCTTGCGCAGATTTCCGAGCAGCAGCGTGCCGAGGCCGAGCAAGATCTCATCGGCGAACGGGATCACGTCGGGGATCAGGAGGTCGAGGAGAAAGAGGCCCGCCGTCAGCAGGAAGAGATGCGGGAAGCGCAGCCGCTCCGCGAAGCGGGTCGCCCACTTGACGATCGGGTTCTTGAGCAGCGCCATGCGGCGATCCTACGGGCCCCAGGCGCGGGGTCAAGCCCACACGCCTCCCAGGCAGCGACCGCAAAACGTGTGGCTTCGCTTGCATTCGCGACACATCGGTGCGCATGATGCGGCCTCGCTCGGAGGTATCGACGCATGGGAATCCTTTCCTGGATCATCCTGGGTCTGATCGTCGGGGTGCTCGCGAAGTGGATCATGCCGGGCGACGACCCGGGCGGGATCGTCATCACCATCCTGATCGGCATCGTCGGGGCGCTGATCGGCGGCTTGCTGAGCTCGGCTCTCGGGTTCGGCACCGTCACGGGGATCAACCTCGGCAGCGTGATCATCGCCACCCTCGGCTCGCTGATCCTGCTCTTCGGGTATCGCCGCATCAGAGGCTGACGCGGTCCACGGCGGCTACCTTCTGCGTGCCGCGCGCGCGAGGAGGGCCCCATGCCGAAAGCCATCTGGGAAGGCGCCGTGCTGGCGCAGAGCGATCGCTGCGTCGTCGTCGAGGGCAATCAGTACTTTCCCGCCGACGCCGTGAAGCGCGAGAACCTGGCGCCGAGCGACCATACGAGTGTGTGCTCCTGGAAGGGAACCGCGCACTACTACGACGTCGTCGTCGGGGCGAAGCGCAATCCAAATGCGGCCTGGTACTACCCCTCGCCGCTCCCCGCGGCCAAGCAGATCACGGGCTACATCGCCTTCTGGAAGGGCGTGCGGGTAGAGCCGTAGCCGCGTGAGTCCGGGTGGCAGGGGAAGCGGAGGGGCCGTGCCGAGCGCGGCCGAAGCGCTCCTCGACTTCTGGTTCGGGCGCGGGCGGCTTTCGGATGCCGAGCTCGCCGCGCGCCAGCGCCTATGGTTCACGGCGGATCCGGCCTTCGACGCGGCGCTGCGCGCCCGCTTCGCGCCACTCGTCGCGGACGCCGCCGCGGGCGCGCTCGACGTCTGGTGCGCGAGCCCGCGCGGGCGGATGGCCCTGATCCTGCTGCTCGATCAGCTCCCGCGGAACCTGTTTCGCGGCCAGCCGCGCGCCTTCGCGACGGATCCGCAAGCGCTGGCGTGCACGCTCGCGGGCATCGACGCGGGCCACGATCGCGCGCTCTCGATCGTCGAGCGCAGCTTCTTCTACCTGCCGCTCCAGCACGCCGAGGATCTCGCCATGCAGGAGCGGTGCGTTGCGATGTGCGAGGCGCTCGTGCGCGAAGCTCCGCCCGCGCGGCGCGCCTCGCTCGAGGACTTCGTCGTCTACGCCGTGCGCCACCGCGATCTGATCGCGCGCTTCGGCCGCTTCCCGCACCGCAACCGGGTGCTCGGGCGCGCGCCGACCGCCGCCGAGGAGCAGCATCTCGCCGAGGGTGGAGAGCGCTTCGGCCAGTGACCCCCGCGAACGCCTCGGCTACTTTGCGCGCCGGAGGCGACATGGCGGATCTCACGCTCGTGATCGGAAACAAAGCCTACTCGTCATGGTCGCTGCGGCCGTGGCTGCTGCTGCGCGAGAGCGGCATCACGTTCAAGGAGATCCGGATTCCCCTCTACACGCCGGACACTCCGAAGCGCATCCGCGAGCACTCGCCCTCGGGCCACGTGCCCTTGCTGATCGATGGCGCCACCAAAGTCTGGGATTCGCTCGCGATCTGCGAGTACGTGAACGAGCGCTTCCTCCAGAGCCGGGGCTGGCCGGAGGCGGTGGCGGCGCGGGCCGTGGCACGTTCGGTCTCGGCCGAGATGCACTCGGGCTTCGCGGCCGTGCGCACGGAGCTGCCGATGAACGTCCGCGGCCGGCGATCCGGGGTGACGCCCTCCCCCGCCGCCCGCCAGGGCATCGATCGCATCCTCGAGATCTGGGGCGATTGTCGGCAGCGCTTCGGCGCCGGCGGCAGCTTCCTGTTCGGCCGCTTCGGCATCGCCGACGCAATGTTCGCCCCGGTGGTGACCCGCTTCGCCACCTACGGCATCGAGCTCACGGGCGCAGCACGCGACTTCTCTGCGGCGGTGCAGGCCCTTCCTTCGCTGCGCGAATGGGCCGAGGCCGCCCGCGCCGAGAGCGAAGTGGTCCCCAGCTCCGAGCGCGGCACACCCATCGCGTAGCAGCGCCTCGAGCCAATCCACGGGAGAGTGATGCCCAACATCCGCTGGCTGCTCGCGCTGATCACGGTGGTGCACCGTGCGCTCTACCGCATGACGGGGGGCCGCATCGGCGCGCATGCCGGACGCGCGAACATGCTGCTGCTCGAAACCCTCGGCCGGCGCTCGGGACAGCGCCGCGTGACACCGCTGCTCTACGTGGCGGACGGCGAGCGCTTCGTGGTGGTGGCCTCGAACGCCGGCGACGACCGCAATCCGGCGTGGCTTCTGAATCTTCGCAAGAACCCCGCGGCCGAGATCCAGGTCGGCAAGCGCCGCATCCCGGTCCAGAGCCGCGAAGCGAACGAAACCGAGAGCGAACGCCTGTGGCCGAAGCTCCTATCTTCTTACTCGTACTACAGCGACTATCGGACTCGCACGCAGCGACACATTCCGATTGTCGTTCTCGAGCCGCTCGCACCAGCCGAAAATATTTTGTGACGCCCGTCACATAACCTGCCGCTCGAACGCCGATCTGCGTGCGTATGAGCGGTTTCGCCTCATTCGCGCTTGCGCGCACGCATGGCCGTCCGCACGTTGCGCACCCGATGAGGATCCGGGTGACAGGGACGTTTCGGTTCGAGCGGGTCGCCGCGGTGATCCGGCTGCTAGCGATCGCATCGCTGCTCGCGCTCACCGCGTGCGCCTCGCTCGTGCATTCGTCCGTGCCGCCGTCCGTGCCGCCGCCCAAGGCAGGGATCGAGCGCTCGCTGCGCGTCACGGCCTCCGCCTACAATTCGGTGCGTGGCCAGACGGATCGCACGCCCAGCATCGGCGCCTGGGGCGACGCGCTCACGCCCGGCATGAAGGTGATCGCGGTGTCGGCCGACCTGATCGAAATGGGCCTCGCGCGCGGCCAGACCGTGCGCATCCGCGGGCTCGATGGCGAGTACAAGGTGGCCGATCGCATGTCGAATCGCTGGGAGCGCAAGATCGACATCTACATGGGCGACGACGTGAGTGCCGCGCGCAACTGGGGCGTCCGCGAGGTCGAGATCGTCTGGATTCCCGAAGCCAACTGATTCGACTCCCGAAGCCAACTGACCGGACTCCCGAAGCCAACTGACTCGACTCCCGAAGGCAGCGGATCCTGGCTTTGAACTAGACTCGCCTCCAGCTCGCGGCGCGGCTCGCGCGACCGCTCGGAGGTGCGAGTGAACGCTTCAGTCCTGCTCCAGACCACCGGCCTGCTCATGCTCTCGAACGTCTTCATGACGTTCGCCTGGTACGCGCACCTGCGAAATCTCTCCCACCGCGGCTGGTGGACCGCGGCGATCGCGAGCTGGGGCATCGCGCTCTTCGAGTATCTGCTCCAGGTGCCCGCCAACCGCATCGGGTACACGGCCTTCACGCTCCCGCAGCTCAAGATCCTGCAGGAGGTGATCACGCTGTCGGTCTTCGTGCCGTTCTCGGTCTTCTACATGCACCAGAACGTGCGGCTCGATTACCTGTGGGCAGCCCTGTGCATCATGGGCGCGGTGTTCTTCATCTTCCGCACCCCGAGCGGGGCCTGAGCGGCCAGCTCAGGGCGTGACGGTGTAGCCGCGCCCCGTCAAGCAGCCCTGGTACGACTGGTCGTAGGCCGCCGTCTTCGCCTTCGTGTCCTCGGCCTGCTGCTTCTCGTCCTTGCGCGTGTCACGGCGGTCTTGACGCTGCTTCGAGGCGCCGACCATGGCGCCCGCCTGGGCGGCGGATTGCGCCTGGTTCTGCCGGTACTCCTTCTGCGCCTCGTCGGATGCGTTGTCGTAGACGTCGCCGCCGCGCGCCCCGGCGACCACCGCGCCGGCCGCGGCCCCCTTCGCGGCGCCCTTCACGCGCCCGCCCTTGTCCGCGGCCTCGCTCGCAACCGGCGGCGGCGCCGACGGATTGAAGCCAGTGGCCTGCGTTGCGGCCGCCTGGCACTCGGTGATGTCCTTCTGCATCTGCTCGGGGCTCTGACCCTTGGCGGGCGTCACGCCGCCGGCCTGCGCCGACGCTGCGACGACGAAGCAGGCGACGGCGGCGAGCATGGCTACGACGAGATCTCGATACTGCATGACTGCGAACTCCCCTGTGGTCGCCACCGCCTTGTGGAGCATGTGGCGCTGGTTGAATTTGCACACCCTGCGGAGCATGCTAGCGCGCCGGGGGGACCGTGAAACGCAAGCCCGAGTGCATCTTCTGCCAGATCATCGAGGGCCGCGCAGCCTGCGCCAAGATCGACGAGGACGCGACGACGTTCACGTTCCTCGACCTGTTTCCCGTGGCCGAAGGCCACACCCTCGTGGTGACGAAATCCCACTTCGAGAATCTCTTCGAGGTGTCGCCCGAGGAGCTCGCGGGCGTGATCGCGACGTCGCGCCGCGTGGCGGATGCGATCCGCGAGACGCTCGCGCCCGACGGGCTGAGCGTGATCCAGTTGAACGGCGCCGCGGCCGGGCAGACGGTCTTCCACTATCACATGCACCTGATGCCGCGCTGGCACGGGCAGGAGTTCAAGCTGCATTCGCGCGTGCGCGGCAACGAGGCGGAGCTCGACGCCGTCGCCGCGCGCATCGCAAAGGCCGTGAAGCGCGGCTAGCGCTCGGCCGCGCTCACTTCGCCGCGGGCTTCGCCGGCAGGCCCCGCCAGCGATCGATCGCGGTCTGCGATTGCTCGCGGATCGCGCGCAGCCAGCGGCGCGCAAAGGCGAACTCGAGAGAAAGAATCGCGAGCCCCGCCGGGATCACGATGAAGGCGGGCCCGGGCAGCACGATCATTGCGACGCCGACGCCGACGACGCTGGCGCCGATCACGCCGACGGCGATGCGACGCGCAGTGCGATAGGTGTAACGAAGCGTCTCTCGGACCAAGGCTTCGGATCTCCGCCCAAAAGCATCCCTCGCGAGCGTCGATCGCGCCATCCCCGGCAGCCCGCCCCAGCGACGGCAGCCAGCCGAACGTGCCTGTGCGAAACTCGCCCGCCGATGCTGCGCGCGCACGTCTTCCAGCACGCTCCGTTCGAGGGCCCCGCGAACCTGGGTAGCTGGCTGCGCGCGCGCGGCGCCACGCTCTCGACCAGCCGGCTGTGGGCCGGCGACGCGCTGCCGGCGCCCGAGAGCTTCGATTGGCTCGTGGTGATGGGCGGGGCGATGAACGCCGACGAGGAGTCGCGTTACCCGTGGCTCGCGGACGAGAAGCGCGCGATCGAGCGCGCGATCGCCGCGCGCAAGCGCGTCGTCGGCATCTGCCTCGGCTCGCAGCTGATCGCCCGCGTGCTCGGCTCAAAAGTGACGCGCAATCGCGACACCGAGATCGGCTGGTTCCCGATCGAGCGCGCCGAGCCCGCCACGGCGTGTGCCGTCGGCCGCGCGCTGCCGGCGCGCGCGGAGGTCTTCCACTGGCACGGCGATACCTTCGAGCTGCCGGCCGGCGCCGTCCAGCTCGCGCGCAGCGCCGCCTGCGAGCAACAGGGCTTCGTGTATGAGGAGCGCGTGCTGGCGCTCCAGTTCCATCCCGAGATGACGCCGGAGAGCGTGCGCGGATTCGCGGAGGGCGGCGCGGACGAGCTCGTGCCCGGCCCGTTCATCCAGACCCGGGCGGAGCTGCTCGCCGGGCCGCAGCGCTTCACACGGCTCGAGGCGCTGCTCGAACGGCTGCTCACGGCCTTTGCGGGAGAAACGATCTGAGCCGCCTGGCCCGCACGCTCTCGCTCGCGTTCTCGGCGGGCATGGTCGGCGCGCTCGCCAACTCGTTTGCAGCGTGGGCGAGCGGCGCCCATGGCCTCTCGCACGCACTCGGCGTCGCGATCGCGCCGGATTTCTCGCCGGCCTGGCTCTACCCGCGGCTGGTGTGGGGCGGCCTGTGGGGACTCCTCTTCGCGCTGCCGCTCGCGCGCCCGCGCGGCCTCGCGCTCGGACTCCTGCTCGGGCTCGCGCCGGCGGCCTACCAACTCTTCGTCGTCTTCCCGCAGCGCGGCTCCGGCATTGCGGGGCTCGGGCTCGGCGCACTCACGCCGCTGCTCGTGCTCGCGCTCTCGAGCATCTGGGGCGTGGTCGCCGCACTCTGGCTGCGGCTCGTCGGCGGCGGCAGCGCTTGAGCGCCCCGCCTGCGCCGCGCGGGCTCGCGAGCTGGCGTGGTAATCTCGCCGCGCGCCCCGTCTAGAGGAGATCGCTGCATGGACTTCCAGGGAAGAGTCGCCGTCGTGACGGGCGGCGCAAGCGGCATCGGCCGCTCGCTCGCGCACGCCTTCGCGAAGCGCGGCGCGCGCATCGTGCTCGGCGACATCGAGAAGCCGGCGCTCGACAGCGTCGCGAGCGAGCTCGAGCGCGCGGGCAGCGAAGTGCTCGCGCTGCGCATCGACGTGGCCGATGCACGGCAGGTGGCGCAGCTGGCGGAAGCCGCCTACGAGGCCTTCGGCGAGGTCCACGTGCTGTGCAACAACGCGGGCATCGCCGTCGGCGGCCGCATCAAGGATCTCTCGCTCGAGGAATGGGACTGGGTGCTGCGCGTGAACCTCTATGGTGTGATCCACGGCATTCACGCCTTCCTGCCGCACATGCTCGCGAGCGGCGAGCCGTGCCACATCGTCAACACCGCCTCGCTCGCGGGGCTGATGTCGTTCGCGGGCCTCGCGCCCTACAGCGCCACGAAGTACGCGGTGGTGGCGATCAGCGAAGCGCTCGCGCAGGAGTGCGCCGGCACGAACGTCGGCGTCTCCGTGCTGTGCCCCGGCTGGGTGAAGACGCGCATCCACGAGAGCGATCGCCACGCCGGCCCCGGAATCCCGGCGCGCCCCGAGACCGAGGAGAGGCAGCAGATGCGGGAGCTGCTCCAGGGCCTGATCGGCGGCGGCACCAATCCGGACGAGATCGCGCAGCGCGTCATCGAGGGCATCGAGCAGCGCGCGCTCTACATCTTCCCGAACCCGGGCAACCTGTTCGAAGCCGTGCGCGCCCGCTTCGACGCAGTGCTGGCGGCGGGCCCGAAGGGCTGAGGGCCCTGGCCCCCGCTGCTAGGACTTCGAGAAGAGCCGGAGCAGGATCGAGAGGGCGACGGAGAGCAGCAGGCTCGTCGTCAGGGGCAGATAGACCCGGACACCGGACCACTCGAAGCGCAGGTCGCCGGGGAGCTTGCCCAGCCAAGGGACGCCGGGCGCCGTCGAGAGCACGAAGCCCACGACGACGAGCACGATCCCGAGCAGAACGAAGCCACGGCCGATCGCGTCCACGGCGAGCCATGATACGCTCGCGCCGCGCCGGTTCAACCGGGTGGAGGTCCGCGTGGAAATCAACGGCATTGCGCACGTCTTCGTCACGGTGAGCGATTTCGCGCGGTCGCGCTCCTTCTATCAGAAGCTGCTTCCCTACCTCGGGCTCACGCCGGTGATGGATGGCGAGGGCTTCTACTACTGCGTCGGCGGCCGCACGGCGTTCGGGCTGCGGCCCGCGGCGCCCACGCAGCGCGGCGAGCGCTTCGTGCAGGATCGCGTCGGGCTGCACCATCTGTGCTTCCGTGCGCGGACGCGCGAGGACGTGGATCACCTCTACGTGAAGCTCGTCGAGTGGGGCGCGCGCATCGTGCACGCCCCGGAAGAAGGCGGCTGGGCGCCGGGCTATTACTCGGTGCTGTTCGAAGATCCCGACGGCATCCGCCTCGAGCTGAACTTCGTCCCCGGCCGGGGACTGCTCGCGGAACCGCCGTCGGCCTGAGGCCAGGGCGTGCGATGCAGCTTTCGCTCGGCGCTTGGGAAATCCGCGATCTGACCCCGCGCGACGCGCCCGCGCTCGTGAAGTACGCGAACAACCGCCTCGTCTCGCTCCACCTGCGCGATGTATTTCCGTATCCATACACGGAGGCAAGCGCGGCGAAGTTCCTCGCAAGCGCCTGCGCAGCCGAGCCGCGGGGCGCCTTCGCGATCGCGACGCCGGCGGAGCTGATCGGGACGATCGGGCTGCGCCGCTACGACGACGTGTATTGGCGCACCGCCGAGATCGGCTATTGGCTGGCGCAGCCGTTCTGGGGGCAGGGCATCGCGACGCGCGCGGTGGTCGCGCTCACGGACTGGGCGTTCGCGAGCTACGACCTGGCCCGTATCTGCGCCGGCGTCTTCGAGACGAATCCAGCGTCGGCGCGCGTGCTCGAGAAGGCCGGCTTCGCGTTCGAGGGTCGCTTTCGCCAGAACATCACCAAGGAAGGACGCACCTTCGACGAGCTGGTCTACGCGCGGCTGCGCCCGTGAGGCGCGCCGCCGGGCAGGAGGATCCGACGTGGTGATCACGCTGTTTCGCAATCGCCTGCGCCCCGAGGCGCACGCGGAATACGAGCGCTGGGCGCGGCGCATGTTCGAGCTGGCGTCGAAGCAGCCGGGCTTCGTCTCGATCAAGACCTTCGCCGCCGACGACGGCGAGCGGGTCTCGATCGTCGAGTTCGAGTCGGAGGCCGCGCATGGGGCGTGGCGGGACCACCCGGAGCACCGCGAGGCGCAGCGCCTCGGGCGCGAGCGCTTCTATTCCGAGTTCCAGATCCAGGTCTGCTCGCCCGTTCGCCGCTACGCGTTTTCGCGGGCCGCCGGGCGGTCCTCCCAGGATTGACGGGCGCGCGCGCCTGACGGACGATTGACGTCGGGGGTAGCCGTCGATGACGTCCAGTGCTCGCGCCGAGAACCCGGCCGCGCAGCGGCGCTCCGAGCCGGGGGGGCGCGTGCTGAGCTATCGCGGTCTGCTGCTGCTGGTGGCTTCGCTGCCTTTGGTGATCGCTGCGAGCACCTGGGTCGTCGGCGAGCAGATCGAGGTCGCGGTGCTGCGCACGTACGGGGCCGACGGTCACGGCCACGATACGAAGCTCTGGGTCGTCGATCACCAGGGCCAGCCGTGGCTGCGCGCCGGGCGGGAGCGCCTGAGCTGGATCGAGCGGATCCGGCAGAACCCGCGGGTCGAGCTCGTGCGCCACGGCGTCGCCACCCCGTATACGGCCAGCATCGACGACGCGCCGGAAGCCAAGCGCGCCGTCAATGCCGCCATGGCCGAGAAGTACGGCTGGATCGACCGTTGGTTCGAGATCCTCCTGCACCACGACCCGATCGCGATCCGGCTCGATCCGGCGCCCGGCGCCGGCTAGCG
The DNA here is from genome assembly GCA_963785985.1 of uncultured delta proteobacterium. GTDB lineage: Bacteria > Myxococcota_A > UBA9160 > UBA9160 > SMWR01 > DATBRV01. Next base: position 621,030 of record CAWAXD010000014.1, read on the forward strand.
GTGCGCGCGTGGTGACGCACGCGGGCGGCTGCCACTGCGGCTCGGTGGCTTTCGAGGTCGACGCGCCCGCGCGCATCGACGTGACAGAGTGTAATTGCTCGATCTGCGCTCCGACCGCCTACCAACACCTGATCGTGCCCCGCGAGCGCTTCCGCCTGCTGCGCGGCGAAGACGCGCTCTCGACGTACGCCTTCGGAACGCGCACCGCGCGCCACCTGTTCTGCCGCCACTGCGGCGTGAAATCCTTCTACGTGCCGCGCTCGCACCCCGAGGGCGTGAGCGTGAACGTGCGCTGCCTCACGCCGGGCACGGTAGAATCGATGAGCGTCAAGGCCTTCGACGGCGCGCACTGGGAGGAGGCGCGCGACGATCTCGATCGTCACGCCGCGGGCGAAATCTCGCTCGCGACGAGCGACGCCGAGATCGCCGCCTGCTTCCCGGTGATGCGCGAGCTGCGCACGCAGCTAGTCGAAGCAGAGTTCGTCGCGCGCGTGCGCCGCCAGCAGGCGGGCGGCTACCAGCTCGCGCAGCTGCGCGGCGCCGCGGGGCCAGTCGCCGTCGCCGGCTTCCGCCTCTCCGAGGCGCTCGCCTGGGGACGCTTCCTGTACGTCGATGATCTCGCGACGCTCGCGAGCGAGCGCTCCCGCGGCCACGGCGCGCGGCTGATCGCCTGGCTCTCCGATCACGCGCGCCGGCACGGCTGTGCGCAGCTCCACCTCGATTCCGGCGTGCAGCGCTTCGCCGCCCACCGCTTCTATCTGCGCGAGGGCATGTCGATCACCGGCCACCACTTCGAGCTCGATCTCGGATCGAAGCCGAAGTGAAGGGCTACGGCGATCTCCTGCGCGAGATCGACCTCCCGCAGCGCAGCCGCGCCGGATCGCTCGAAGCGGTGCTCGCGATCGCGGACGCGCTCCCGCGCGGGCGCGCGCTCGACGTGCCGTGCGGGCCCGGTCTCGCGAGCGAGGCACTGCGGCGGCTGGGCTTCAGCGTCACGGCGGCCGATCTCGACGAACGCGCGTTCGCGGCGCGCGACGGGATTGCCTTCGAGAGGCTCGATCTCGACCTTCCGCTGCCGTTCGCCGATGCGAGCTTCGAGCTCGTGCACTGCGGCGATGGCATCGAGCACCTGGAGAGCCCCCTGCGCGCGCTGCGCGAGCTCGCGCGCGTGCTGGCCCCCGGCGGCACGCTCGTGCTGACGACGCCGAACTACGCGAGCCTCGAGCGCCGGCTGCGCTTCCTCGTTTCCGGCTCGCTCGCGAGGCCGCTCTCGCGCCGCGGCCCCGAGCAGGGCGCCGCGCCGCACGCTCACGTGAGTCCCCTCACGCTCACCCAGATCGCCTGGATGGCCGAGCGCGCCGGGCTCGCGCTCGTGGGCTCGCGCACGCTGCTGCCGCAGCGGCGCCAGCGCTGGCTCGCGCCGCTCGCGCTCCCCGCGCTGCTCTACCGAGCGGCCCTCTCGCGCGAGCAGCGGCGCGATCTGTTCGCCGAGCACAGCGCATCGCTCGGCGTGTTGCTCGGGGGCCGCAAGCTGCTGCTCGTGTTCGCGCGTCGGAGCGAGCCGCGCGGCGTCGCCGCCGATTCTGCTAGGCTGCGCGGCATGCAGCAGGTCGAGGTCACGCGCTGTTTCGATGCGGCGCCGGCGCAGGTCTGGAAGGTCTACACCGATCACGCCGGCTGGGGCGCGTGGTCGGGCCTCGGCAGCGCGCGGCTCGCGACCGAAGGCCATCCCGATCGCAATGGCGTGGGCGCCGTGCGCTGCTTCACGACGGGCCCGACGTCCGTCTACGAGGAAGTGCTCACGTTCGAGCCGCCCAAGCGCATGACCTATCGCGTCGTGCGCGGGGGCATTCCGATCATGAAGGATCACCTGGGCGAGGTGCTGCTCGAGCCCGATGGCGCGGGCACCCGCTTGATCTGGCGCTGCCGCTTCGATTCCAGGATTCCCGGACTCGGAGCGCCGATGCGCTGGCTCGTGACGCGCATCTTCAGTCGGGCGCTCGCGGGACTTGCCCGGCGTGGCTTCGCTTCGTGAGCGCGAAGACCGACGAGCTCTCGCGCCACCTCTCCGAGCTGCACGCCGAGCTCGCGCGCACGCAGAGCGTCGATCCGAAGTCGCGCGAGCTGCTCGAGCACGTGCGCCGCGACATCGAATCCGTGCTGGAGCGGAGCGACGAGAGCGGGCGCAGCTCGCTGCGCGATCGGCTCGAGGCGGCCATCGAACACTTCGAGACGTCACACCCCGTGCTCACGGCCACCATGGGCCGCGTGATGGATCAGCTCGCCAACCTGGGGATCTGAGCGGAGGAGCGAGATTGTCTCGCTCGGGATTCGAGAAGCTCGCGGAGCGCTTCCGCGCCGTGCGCCGGGCCAGCGAGGAGCTGGCCGACGGGCTCTCGGCGGAAGACTGCGGCGTGCAGTCGATGCCGGACGCGAGCCCCGTGAAGTGGCACCTCGCGCATACGACCTGGTTCTTCGAGAGCTTCTGGCTCGAGCGCTGGGAGGCGCCGCACCGCCCCTTCAACCCCGAGTTCCGCGAGCTCTTCAACTCCTACTACCAGGCGGTGGCGGAGCCCTTCGCGCGGCCGCTGCGCGGCGTGCTCTCGCGCCCTTCGCTCTCCGAAGTGCATGCGTGGCGCAGCCACGTCGACGCGCGCGTGCTCGCGCTCCTCGCGGGCGGGGCCGCGGCGGACGCGGAGTGCGCCGAGATCATCGAGCTCGGAATTCAACACGAGCAGCAGCACCAGGAGCTGATCCTCAGCGACGTGAAGCACGCGCTCGCGAGCAACCCGCTGCGGCCGATCTACCGCGAGCGCGAGACGGCGGCCAGCGGCGACGCAGCTCCGCTCGCGTTCGCCCACTTCGAGGCGGGCTTGCGCGAGATCGGCCACGCGGGCCCGGGCTTCGCTTTCGACAACGAGCGGCCCCGCCATCGCGTCTACGTCGCGGGCTTCGAGCTGGCTTCCCGCGCGACGACGAATGCCGAGTACGGCGAGTTCGTGAGCGACGGCGGCTACGAGCGCCCGGAGCTCTGGCTCTCCGACGGCTGGGACGCCGTGCAGCGCCACGGCTGGCGCGCGCCCCTCTATTGGGAGGGGTCGAACGGGTCCCTGCTCGAGTACACGCTCACGGGTCACCGCCCGCTGCGCCCGGCCGAGCCCGTCTGCCACCTGAGCTTCTACGAGGCCGACGCCTTCGCGCGTTGGGCCGGCGCGCGGCTGCCGACCGAGGCCGAGTGGGAGTGCGCCGCCGCGCCGCTCGCGTGCGAGGGCAACTTCGTCGAGAGCGGACGCCTGCATCCCGCGCCCGCGGGCCGGGAGCCGCTCGCCCAGATGTTCGGCGACGTCTGGGAATGGACGCAGAGCGCCTACGCGCCCTATCCCGGCTACCGGCCTCCCGCCGGCGCGCTCGGCGAGTACAACGGGAAGTTCATGTGCAACCAGCTCGTGCTGCGCGGCGGCTCCTGCGCCTCGCCGCGCAGCCACCTGCGCGCCAGCTACCGGAATTTCTTCCCCCCCGAGGCCCGCTGGCAGTTCAGCGGCATCCGGCTCGCCCGCGACGCCGGGCGCGTCTGATCCGGCAGGATTTCTCCAGCCCCACGCGAAAGCGACTGCGCGCGCACGCAATCGCTCAACGCAAGCGCGCAGCACGCCGAAAAGTCCCTCGCTGGCCACAGGCCCGAGGTGTCGCATGGGATCGCTCCGATCGTCGCCGTTCTCGTTCGCGGGAGGGCTCGCGCTGCTCTCGCTCGTCGTGTCCGCGGGCGGCTGCGCTTCGCAGTCGCCGCGCCAGAATCTCGAGGATGGCAAGCGCGCCTACCTCTCGGGACACAAGAGCGACGCCGAGCTGATCTGGCTCGAGAGCCTCGCCGAAGCCGAGGCATTCGGCGAGGACGATCCGCGCCTCACGCAGAGCCTGCGCATGCTCTCGAATCTCCAGATCCAGGAGCAGCGCTACGCGGAAGCGAAGCCGCTGCTCGAGCGCTGGATGGACATCAAGGAGCGCCGCGGCGAGGTCAACGATCCCGCATTCGCCGATGGCGTCGATGCGCTCGCCGGCATCCACATGGTGCAGGGAGACTTCAGCGGCGCGGCAACGCTCTACGAGCGCTCGGTCCACGTGCGCGAGAACGACGGGATGATCGACAACGTCGAGCTGGCCGAGAGCCTCGAGCGCCTCGCCTCGGCGTATGAAGCGCTCGGCCGCAGCGACGAGGCGGCGCCGCTGTTCGCGCGCTCGCTCGAGATCCGCGAGCAGGTCTACGGCGCCGACGACCCGAGCCTGGCCAAGAGCCTGAACGGCCTCGGGCTGATCCAGTACACGAACGGAAACTACCGCGAGGCCGAGCAGCTCTTCGAGCGCGCCCTCGACATCACGGAGCGCGACAAGGGGCTCACCGACCTGTTCGCGGCCGAGCTGCTCACGAACCTGGGCTCGCTGTATCGCTCGCTCGGCCGCAACGACGACGCGCTCGAGAAGCTCACCCCGGCGCGCAAGCTGCGCGAAAAGCTGCTGTCGAAGAACGACCCGCTCGTCGCCGCGACGGCCAACCAGATCGCCGCCGTGTGGGCGGACCAGCGCCGGCTCGATGACGCGGAGAAGCTCCACGAGTGGGTGCTCGGCATCCGCAGCGAGACCTACGGTCCCGAGAGCGCGCCGGTCGCCGCGACGCTCAACAACCTCGCGCTCGTGCACCAATACCGCCACGAGTACGACCAGGCCGAGACCGAGATGCGCCGCGCGCTCGAGATTCGCGAGCGCCTGCTGGGGCCGCGCCACCGCGAGGTGGCGTCGATGCACCAGAACCTCGGCTCGCTGATGCGCTTGAAGGGGGATCCCGCCGCTGCGGAAGCGGAGCTGCGGCTCGCGCTCGAGATGCAGAAGGAGGCGCTGCCGCCGGATCACCCCGAGCTGGCGATGACGATGCACAACCTCGCCGACACGATTCTGCCCTCGGAGCGCTATCCCGAGGCCGAGGCGCTGCTGCGCCAGGCCCTCATCATCAAGGAGCGCGCCTACGGGCCGAACCACCCGGCCGTCGCGGAGACGCTGGTCGTGCTCGGCGCTCTCTACGCAGCGCGCAACGAGTATGCGCTCGCCGAATCGACGCTCAACCGCGCGCTCACGATCTGGGCGGCGAAGCCCGGCAACGATCCGCTGCCCGAGGCCGAGGCGCTCGCGAACCTCGCGCTCGTGAAGCAGACGCAGGGCCGCTTCGCGGAAGCGGCGCCGCTCTACGAGCGCGCGATCTCGCGCTTCGAAGTGGGGGCCGGCTCGCGCCACCCGAACGCGCTGCGCGCGCGCTACAACGCGGCGGCCACCTACGCCGCGATGGGCAACTACAGCGTCGCGATCCGCCGCTACGAGGACATGCTCGCGTCGGAGGAGGCCGCCTACGGCGCGGAATCCCCGGCGCTCGCACGTCCGCTGATCGGGCTCGCCACCGTGAATCTCGAGATGGGCCTCTACGGCAAGGCCGAGCCGCTGTTTCAGCGCGCGATCGCGCTGCTCGAGAAGACCGATCCGCCCGAGACGCGCGGTCTCGCGTTTGCGATCGGGGGCCTCGCGGACTGCTACGTCTCGCAGAAGGAGTACGCCCAGGCGGAGCCCTTGTACCGGCGCGGCATCGCGCTGCTCGAGAGCCAGGAGAAGACGAACCTGCGCGAGCTCGGCGCCATGACGGGCAACCTCGGCTCGCTGCTCTCGGCGCAGGGACACCACGCCGAGGCGCGCGCGCTCTACGGCCGATCGATCGATCTCCTCACGAAGGCCTACGGTCCGGACCACGTGGTGGTGGCGCGCCTCTACTTCGAGCAGGCGGGAAGCTACGAGCAGCTGAAGCAGCTTCCGCTCGCGCAGGCGGGCTACGAGAAGGCGCTCGCGATCCGCGAGCAGCAGCCCGCGGGCTCGGATCCGGTGTCGCTCGGCGAGACGCTTCTGCACCTGGGGCAGGTCTACGCGATGCAGAGCAAGACACGCGACGCGAAGCGCACGCTCCAGCGCGCGGTGCAGGTGCTCGAGGCGCGCCTCGGCCCCACCAACGAGCTCGTCGCGAGCGCCCGCCGCGATTACGCCAGGGTCTCCGGGACGCCGTAGCCCGCCGCGCCTCGCGGGCGAGCGGCGCCGCGCGTCAGGCGCGCTGCGCTCGAAACCGGATCGGCAGGTGGCGGATGCCGCCGTGCTTGTTGCTGCGCGCCCACTCGACCGGCCCCGCGAGCTCGAGCTCGCTCCAGCGCGGCAGCAGCTCTTCGAAGACGAGGCGGATCTCGCTGCGCGCGAGGCTCGCGCCGAGGCAATGGTGCAAGCCGTTGCCGAAGGCGAGGTGCGGATTCGGCTGGCGCGCGACGTCGAAGCGGAAGGGATCGCGAAACACGGCGGCGTCGCGGTTCGCCGATGGATACCAGTGCGTCAGCTTGTCGCCGGCGCGGATCGTCTGCCCGCCAAGCAGGGTCTCGCGGGTCGCGGTGCGCCGGTTGTAGGTGGTGGGGCTCGTCCAGCGCAGGATCTCCTCGACGCCCCCGGCCAGCAGGGTCTTGTCGCTGCGCAGACGCGCGAGCTCGGCCGGGTGTTCGAGCAGCGCGAGCAGGCCGCCCGCGATCGCATTGCGCGTGGTCTCGCTCCCGGCGATCAGCAGCAGCATGAAGAACGGGAGCAGCTCCTCGTCCGCGAGCCGGCGCGGCGCGCCGCTCTCGCCCGGCAGCTCGGCGTGGATCACGATCGAGAGCATGTCGTCGCCAGGCGCCGCGCGCTTGCGCGCGATCAGCTTGCGGCCGTAGTCGGCGAGCCCGGCGGCCGCGACGCGCAGCCGATCGCTCGACTCTCCGAGATCGCGATCCGAGTAATCGACGATCGCCGTGGTCCACTCGAACATCTGGAAGCGATCCGCCTGCGGCAGGCCCAGCAGGTCCGCCGTCGCCTGGAGCGGGAGCTCCGCCGCCACGTCGACGAGAAAATCACAGCGCCCCTGCGGCGAGACCGCGTCGAGGATGCGGCGCGTGCGCGCGCGCAAGTCGGACTCGAGGCTCGCGATCGTGCGCGGCTTGAAGCCCTTGTTCACGAGCGCGCGCAGCGCCGTGTGGCGCGGCGGGTCCATCATGTTGAGCATCACGCCCGGCCCGACGCCGCGCGGCATGTCCTCGAGCGTGGTGCCGCCGCCGCTACGCGCGCCTCCGCCCTCGGAGGAGAAGCTCGCGTGATCGCGCAGCACCGCGAGCGTCTCCGCATGGCGCGAGATCACCCAGAAGCCCTCGCCGCCGGGCGCCTTCGCATGCGGCGGATGCCACCAGACGGGCGCGCGCTCGCGCAGGAGCCGGAACGCCTCGTGGGGGAAACCCGCGGCGAAGCGGTCGAGATCGACGAGATTGACGTCGGCGAGGTCCATGCGCTAGCCCGAGCCTACACCCCTTCCCCGTTCATGCTGCGCCCCGGCGCTCCGATTTACTAGGGTGTGATCCAGGAGGGTTTTGGGTCATGGGGATTCAGACCGTGGTCTCGTTGTTGGGCTTCAGCGTGCTTCCGTTCGCCGTCCTTTGCGGGGCTTATTTCCTGTTGCTGCGTGCGCAGGCGCGCCGTCCCGAGCGCTTCGCGAGCGTCGTGGGGCACAGCCTGGTCGATTCGGTGCTCCTGACTTTGGCGTTCATGGCCTGGGCGACCGTCGTGATCCTGACCTCGACTTCCTCGACGGCGCCGATTGGCCTCGTCTTCCTCCCGCTGTATTCGATCGGCGCCGCGCTCCTGGCCTTCGCGGCGGCGTGGTCGCTGCGCACGCTCGTCGCCGCGGCGCGGGGGCGAGCGCAGGGCCCGGCCGCGACGCTCGGGGCCGCGAGCCTGCTGATCGCCCTCGTGGCCGGGGGCGCCTACGCGTGGCACCGCTACACGTGGCTCTCCGAGGCGGCGTCGGATCAGACGCCGCCGCCTCGGATCGTGGCGATCGCAGAAAAGGCACTCGCCACGAACGATTACGCCACGCTCGAGCGCCTCGCCAGGAATCTGGCGCTCCCCATCTCGATCGCCGAGCAGATCACGGCTCTCTGCCAGAGCGAGGTCAACAGCCCGCAGACGGGGCGCTGTTACGGCGTGTTCGTCGGCCTCGCCGGATCGGCGGCGGCGCCCCGCCAGCTGCTCACGAGCCTGGCGAAAGCCTCCGACGTCACGATCCGCTCGCGGGTCGCGCAGAATCCGCTCACGCCGGCCGCGGTCGCCGAGGCGCTGGCGAACGACCCGGATGCCAGCGTCCGCATGTGGGTCCCCAGGAACCCCGGGCTCTCGCACGCGACGCTCGAGCGGCTCGCCGCCGACCCCGACCCCAACGTGCGCAGCCAGGCGAACGCCGCGATGACCGGATCCGAAAGCTAGCGTGCGCGCAGGCCAGCGAGCGCGCCCGCCGAGGCCGCCGGCTCTGCTGCCGGGCGCCCGCTCGGCGACGCTCGCGCTGGCCGCGGCGTTCTCGCTGGCGTGCGCACACACCGTAGAGCGTCACGACTGGAGCGGATACGACGGCCCCGGCGAGCAGTACTTTCACGCCGAGGAGCTCGATCCGCCGTCCTTTCCGGACCCGCTCGAGCCCGCGAACCGCGCCATCTCGGCCGCCAATCACGTGCTGATCGTGTATGTCGCGAGCCCGCTGGGGAAGGTCTATCGCTTCGTGATCCCGCGCTTCGTGCGCGATCGGGTGCGCGACTTCAGCGCCAACCTGATCTGGCCGCGCAATCTGGTCGCGAATCTGCTCCAGGCGAAGTGGCGCGACGCCGGGACCGAGACGGCGCGTTTCGGGATCAACACCACCCTCGGGCTCGCGGGTCTGTGGGACCCTGCGGCGCATTGGTGGTCGATCGAGCCGAAGCCCGAGGACTTCGGGCAGGTCTTCGGCGCCTGGGGCTGGCGATCTTCGACCTTCGTGGTGCTGCCGCTCGTCGGGCCGAGCACCGTTCGCGACGCGATCGGCCTGGTTCCGGACACCTATCTCGATCCAGCCACCTACTACTTCCCCGCGAGCTACGTGCTCGCCTGGAACGACCTCGTCGATTCGATCCCGGACTACGAGCTGTTCGTCGCGAGCAGCTTCGATCCCTATGACGACGCTCGCATCGTCTGGACGCTCAATCGCGACGAAGAAGTCTCCGACGGCCGCGCGCCCAAGGGAACGAAGGGCGATGACACCGGCGTGGTGCAGACCCTCGAGGCGGCCTTCATCGCGCCTCGCGATCCCGAGTTCTGGACGGATCTGAGCACGGGCACGGTCGTGGTTCCTGCCACGGGCAAGCCGCTGCCCTACTCGTACCGGCTCCAGCCCGGGCAGGCGCCGATCGTGTTCCTGGTGCCGGGGGTCGGCACCCACCGGCTCGGAGCATCCGCCCTGGCGCTGGCCGAGATGGTGTATGAGCGCGGCTTCTCGGTGGTGATCGTGAGCAGCCCGCTGTGCTTCGAGTTCATGGAGCGCGCGGCGTCGGTGAGCGTGCCGGGGCATGCGCCCGTCGACGCCCGCGATCTGCACGGCGCGCTCGACGCCGTCGATCGCCAGCTCGACGCCAGGTATCCGGACCGCCTCGGCCCGCACGTCTTCATGGGCTATTCGCTCGGCGCCTTCCACGGCTTCTACGTGGCGGCAGCCGACGCGGACCCGGCGAGCACGCTCGTGCGCTTCGATCGCTACGTGCTGCTCGATCCGCCCGTGCGGCTCGTGCACGGCCTCGAGCGGCTCGACGCGTTCTACAATGCGCCGCTCGCCTATCCGGCGGAGCAGCGCGCGGCGCAGGTGCAGCGCATCCTGCGCAAGGCGTTCTACGCTGCGAAGGCGGCGCTCGCGGAGACAGACGAAACGTCGTCCTACAGCCGGCTCGACACCACGGTTCGCAGCGGCAGCAGCCTCCAGCGGGGGCGCAAGCTCCAATTCACGAACCTCGAAGCCCGCTATCTGATCGGACTGGCCTTCCGGCGCACGCTCCAATCCCTGATGTGGGTCAGCCAGTCGCGCGAGGACCTGGGCATCCTGCGCACGCGCCGAAGCTCGCTCGAGCGCTGGGCCGCCTACAAGGAAATCGCCGACTACTCCTACTCCGAGTATCTGTACGGCTTCGTGCTGCCCTACTACCGGGATCGCCTGGGAATCATCGACTCCGCCGACGAGCTCGTGCGCGAGAACGATCTGCACGCGATCGCCGAGCCGCTGCGCGGCAATCCGAAGCTGCGCATCTTCGCCAACCGCAACGACTTCCTCACGAGCAGTGAAGACATCGCTTGGCTCACCGAGCTCGTGGGACCCGAACGGGTCGATTTCTTTCCGACGGGGGGCCATCTCGGGAACCTGAATGAGCCCGCGGTGCAGGGCGCGATCATGGATTCGCTCGCGGATCTGCTGCCGCCTTCAAGCGCCGCGCGGTAGCCCGCGGGCAAGACAAGCCATCCCGAGCGCCGCAGCCGCGACGGACGCGCCGAGCACTCCCACCTTCGAGGCCGCCGCGAGCGCGGGATCTTCGAAGGCGAGCGCCGTGATGAAGAGCGCCATCGTGAAGCCGATGCCGCCGAGCACCCCCGCACCGAAGACCGCACCCCAACCGACACCGGGCGGGAGCACCGCGAGTCTTGCCTTCACGGCGAGCCAGGCGAAGAGCGCGATCCCGAGCGGCTTGCCCAGAAGCAGGCCGAGCGTCACGCCGAGCGTCACGCGGCTGGCGAGCGGATCGGCGAGCGCGCGCGCGTCGAGCGTGACGCCCGCGCTCGCGAGGGCGAAGATCGGCAGCACGCCGAAGGCCGACCACGGGTGCAGCGCGTGCGTCAATTGCGCGATCGGCGAGTACTCGGCGCCCGTCTCCGGGTCGATCATCCGCGTCGGCGCGCACAGGCCGAGCAGGACGCCGGCGACGGTCGCGTGCACGCCGGACTGGAGCGTGGCGAACCAGACCCCGATTCCGACGATCCAGTAGACCCCATAGGAGCGAACGCCCGCGCTCCGCAGTCCGAACGCCAGCGCGAGCCCGCCGCCGGCGCACGCGAGCGCTCCGAGCGAGATGCCGTGCGTGTAGAAGACGGCGATCACGCTGACCGCGCCGAGATCGTCGACGATCGCGAGCGCGAGCAGGAAGACCTTGAGGCCCGACGGAACGCGCTTGCCGAAGACCGCGAGCGCGGCCACTGCGAAGGCGATGTCCGTCGCCATCGGAACGCCCCAGCCCGAGCTCGCGGGCCCGCCCGCGTGCAGGCTCGCGTAGAGCGCGGCCGGAACGAGCATGCCTCCGATCGCGCCGAACAGCGGCAGCATCGCCCGCTCGCGCGAGGAGAGCTCCCCGTTCACGAGCTCGTGCTTGATCTCCATCCCGACGAGGAAGAAGAAGATCACCATCAGCCCGTCGTTCACCCAGTGCTCGAGCGAGAGCGATAGATCGCGCGCACCGAGCGAGAAGCCGAGCGGCAGATGCCAGAACGCCGCATAGCTCTCCCGCCAGGGCGAGTTCGCCCAGACGAGCGCCACGATCGCAGCGAGCAGCAGCAGGAGTGTGCTCGCCGCCTCGATCGCGAGGAACTTCACGAAGGGCGCCGCGAGCCGCTCGACGAGCTGCGGGGCGCGGGGCGCCGGAGGGTTCGCCATCGAAGGTCTCTCTTCAGGGCTCGCGGAAGAACTGGATCAACAGCTCGCTCGTCTCGGCCGGCTTCTCGTGCAGCACCCAGTGCCCCGCATCCTCGAAGCGCACGAGCTTGGCGTCGAGGCAATGGCTGAGGCTCGGCACGGCGAGCAGCGGATCGTTGTAGCGATCGAGGCTGCCCCAGACGATGCGCGTGGGCGCGCGCACGCGCGAATCGTCGGGGAGATCGAGCGGGTAGCGGAAGCTCGCGCGGTACCAGGCGAGCATCGTATGCATCGCGTTCTCGTACGCCCAGGCCGATTTGTAATAGGAGAGCGCCGGCTCGGCGAAGGTTCCGGGGCGGCTCGATTCGATCAGGCTGCGGCCCAGCAGATACCAGTCGCCGCTGCGCAGCGCGAGCTCAGGCAGCCAGGGCAGCTGAAAGAACGTCCGGAACCAGTTCGTCGTCGCGTGCCCGGGCTCGGGCGGCGGAGGCGAGCGGTAGACCTCCGGGTGCGCGACGTTGAAGACCACGAGCTTGCGCACGCGCTCCGGGTGTCGGATCGCGAGATTCCAGGCGACGAAGCCGCCGAAATCGTGTCCGGCGAGATACACTCTCTTGTGTCCGAGCGCGTCGAGCAGGCCCACGATGTCGGCCTGCCGCTCTTCGCTGCGATAGTCCTCGATGCGCGGCGGCTTGTCCGAGCGCCCGAAGCCGCGCAGGTCGGGAACGATCACGCGGAAGCCCGCCTGCGCGAGCGCCTTCAGCTGCGCATGCCACGTCCACCAGAACTCCGGAAAGCCGTGCAGCAGCAGGACCGGCGGCCCGTCGGCAGGGCCCGCCTGCACGACGTGGAGCCGGATGCCGTTGGCCTCGACGAGCGAAGACTCGAGCGGGATGCCGAGCGCCGTGCGCGCCTGCGCCACCACGTCGATCGGCGTCTCGTCGCCGGAACGCCAGCCCCAGAAGGCCAGCCCGGCGAGCAGCAGCAGCGTGATCGCGAGGCCGCGCAGCAGACGTCGCACGCGAGCTCCCCCTTCGTCGCGATCCTATCGCGCCGAAGGCGGCGGCGCGCCGAGGCTCTGGGGCTCGAGCCAGCCGAGTCGGATCAGGCTCTCGCGCAGCCGTGGATCCTCGCGCGAGAGCGGCGGCAGCCAGTCTCCCAGCAGCTCCCGCTTCCACCAGGCGCCGCTCGCGTCGCCGGGCGGGACGAATTCGTAGCGAAATAGCCGCGCGCGCACGAAACGCGGCGGGGCGTCCGGGAACGGATCGTTCGCGAGCAGCCGCAGCACGCCGCGGTCGCCCTCCAGCAGCTTCCACACGAGGTGGAGCGTCCAGGGATACTCCGCCGGGCTCGCCATCGCCGCGAACCAGATCTGCCAGTCGAGCCGCGGCTGGAACGGAGACACGACGCAGGGTCGGCGCATCGGATCGCCCGGCTTGCACGGAAACTCGTAGGCCCGCCACTGCGCCGTCTCGTCGGGCACCTCGGATTGCGTTCCCTCGAAGACGATCTCGTCGCGCTCGCGGCCGACCGTGCCGAAGGCGCCGTAGGTGTTGACGAGCGCGAGCCGATCGAACGAGGTGTTCATCACCTGCGCCGGCGAGAGCAGATTGCGCACCGGGCCGACGCTGAGCAGCGCGACCAGGGCCGCCAGCGCGAGCGAGAGCGCTTGCTGCGCGCGCGAAGGCCGTGCCGCGCGCGCCGCGGCTTCGGCCCGCCGGACGAGCCCGCGCGGCAGCACGCGGCGCAGCAGCGAATCGTCGAAGCAGGCGAGGATCGGGACGATCGTCAGCCAGTTGAGGAACGAGAGGTTGCCGCTCACGATCAGCATGACCTGGAAGGCGAGCATCAGCGCGCCGGCCGCGTGCCGCGCGCGGCGCGGGCCGAACGCGAACCAGGGCGCCACCAGCTCGGCCACGTGGTTGACGAGCACGCCCGCCTGAAGCAGCGGGTGCGGCAGGAAATGGAAGCGCCGGGAGAGCGGATTCGGGATCGGCTGCGTCTCGTAGTGGAAGTCGAGGCAGGTGAGATCGCGCCAGCAGGGATCGCCGCGCAGCTTGATCAGGCCGGCGCCGAGCATGATGCGGAAGATCAGCCAGCGCAGCAGCCAGATCACCGCGACGGGCGGCGGACTGCCGGCGAACGGGCGCGTCGAGCGGAGCGGGCAGAGGAAGATGCAGAGGAAGCCGGTCTCGGCGAGCTGGATCTCCCAGCCGTAGCCGTACCAGAGCTGGCCGACCTGCACGACCGAGAGCTGGAGCACCCAGAGCACGGCGAGCTGGATCGCGTTCGCGAAGCCGAACAAGACCGGCAGCGAGAGCGCGAGCCCGAGCAACGCCACGCCGAGCAGCATCGGATCCGACGCATTCAGCCAGAACACGCTCGGGAACTGGAGGAAGGCCTCGAGCCGCGAGCCGACGGCCGCATGGATGCGCTCCAGCAAGCTTGCCGCCGGAAGCAGGCCGTGCTCTCCCACGAGCGGCAGCACCTGCCAGGCGAGCGAGCCGAACGCCGCGACGTAGACGAGGCCGAGCACGCGCAGCACGAGAAAGCGCGTGAGCCAATAGGTCGGCTTCTCCCGCGGCGCTGCGAGAGGCCGCGAGGGGGGAACGAGCTCCGGTGTAGCCGTGCTGGAGGAGAGCATGCGCCCTCGCGCTAGGGGTGCGCCTGCGCGCGGAAGCGATTCTCGCACACGCGGATCTCGTCTGCGCTGAGATCGATCGCGCGCCGGCCGATCGTGAGAACGCCAGCCGGGGTCACGAACAGATTCGGCCGGAAGCACTCGATGTAGCCCGGCGGCGGCTTGCGATCGTGGGCCATGTGGCGCCGCTCCGAAAGCGTGGCGGCCGGGTCCGAGCGCGCGATCACCGCGTCGTTCAGTCCCTGGGTGTCGAGGATCGCGACGTTCGGCAGCACCCAGCCGGGAACGCCCACGGCGTTGTGCGCCAGCACGGGAAAGCCGCGGGCGTCCTGGCGCAGGCCCTGGGCGCGCGTCGGGAAATGCGCGAGCTGATACTCGGAGAAGATGCGGTGGGCCTCGTGTCTCACTCCGATGAAGTGCGCGATGAGCCAGTTCTCGAGGTCGTCCCAGGCTGCGCCGTACCAGCGCACCGGAGCCGGCAGCAGCGGCGCAACCAGGACGCGCAGCTCGTGCGTCTCGCCCTGCGCGACGCGCTCCCGTGTAGCCAGCCAGTGCAGCCACGGCAGCGGCCAGCCGACCAGGATCATCAGCACCAGCGCGGCGAGCGTCTTGCGCGGCGAGAGACCGGCCTGCTCGCCGAGCGCGGCGAAGCCCACCAGCACGAGCGGCACCCAGTGTTGGTAGACGCGGAACTCGAAGTGATCCCCGCCCACCAGGAACGTGTAGTAGGCGAAGTGAAGACCGAGGGCGCTGCCGACGAGGAGCTTCGTGAGCGTGCCGGGATCCCAGGCGCGCAGGCGCGACACGAAGGCTTCGCTGCGCAGCAGGCGCACTCCGGCCACGAGCGCGAGCCCGAGCGCGATCCAGTAGGCGTACTCGAGCAGAAACGCCGCGAAGTAGCGCGCCCCCGCTTCGGGCCATGCGGCAATCTGCTTGGCGTAGTACGTATTCGGGAGCCAGTAGCCGTACTTCGCGCGCCGCCAAAGCACGTGCACGACGGGGATCAGGAGCGGAAGCGCGGGGAGGAAGGCGCGGGGCGCGAGCGTGCGCGTCGGAAGCCAGCGCACGGCGAGAATCGCCGCCGTTACCGCCACGAACAGCAGCCCATCGGGACGCGTCAGCGCAAGCAGCCCCGCCACGAGCGAGAGCCCCGTCGAGGCGCCGGCACCCGCGCTCAGGAAGAGCGCCGCGTAGACCCAACTCAGCTGCAGGCAGCCGAAGAGCGCGGTCTCGAGCCCCGAGCTCGTCCAGGCGAGAAAGGTCCGGTTCGTGAGCACGCCGAGCAGCACCAGAGCCAGCAGCAGCGTGCGATAGCGCGCGAGCCCCGGCGAGAGGCGCAGCCGCAGCACCATCGCGACGACGAGCGCGAGGCTCAGCGCCGAGAAGCCCAGCGAGAGCCAGTTGGCGGCCACCGGCGGCTCGATGCCGAGCAGGCGCCAGACCCCATCCAGCAACACCACCCACAAAAAGCTCGTGTAGCCCTCCACGGGTCGGAACGGCGGCGGGTTCCACGTGTAGCCCCACCCCTGGAGGCTGTTGCTCGCGTAGCGGAACGCGATGTATGCGTCGTCGCACTGGAACCAGAAGACCACCCAGCCCACGTACAAGGCGACGGCCGCCGCGGCGCAAAGCGCCACGCGCAGCCCGAGATCGACGCGCGGCGGAATCCGGCTGGACACGCGGCCGGAGCATAGCGGCGCGGCCCCGCAGGCCGGCTTGAAGTCGGAGCCGGGATCGAAAACAATGGCCCCATGCCGGAGCCGGCTCTCGTCTCGGATCGCGCGCAGCCGTGGCTCTTCGGGCCCCTTCCGGATCTGCTCGTCGGCTGCGGCCTGCTCTACGCGCTCGCGTTGCCGGCGTTCTTCGTCTACGGCGGCGAGATTCGCGCGCGTCAGGCCGACGCGCTGATGCCGATGCTGGTGTTGCTCGTGAGTCTGCCCCATTACGGGGCGACTCTTCTGCGTGTCTACGAAGAGAGGGAGGACCGGCGCCGCTATCGCCGGCACGCCGTCTACTCTTCGCTGCTGCTGCTCGCGGCGTTCGTCGTCGCGCTGCACGCGCCGCTCGTCGCGAGCGGCCTCGTGACGCTCTACCTCACCTGGAGCCCGTGGCACTACACGGCCCAGAACTTCGGTCTCGCCTCGATGTTCCTGCGCCGGCGCGGCGCCCCGGTGAGCGCGGCGCTCGGGCGCTGTCTGCGCCTCTCCTTCATCTTCTCCTATGGCCTCGTCTTCCTGTGGATGCACACGGGCGAGGGAACGCCGGCCGACTACGCGATTCCGATCGGCGGCGGCGCGGCGCGCTTCGTCGCCTTCGGGATCCCGCACCGCGTCTCGCTGCCGCTCGGGGCGCTCGTGCTCGCCGGCTATCTCGCGACCCTCGGCGCCGCGCTCGTGCTGATCTTGCGCGCGACCAGCCTGCGCGCGGCGGGCCCGACGCTCGCCCTGCTGGCGACGCAGGTGCTCTGGTTCTCGCTTCCCATCACGGTGCCGCTGCTCGGCTTCGCGAGCGGGCTCGATCCCCTCGAGTGGGGCCACCGCGATTACTACTTCCGCTGGATCGCGATCGGCCACGCCTCGCAATATCTTTGGATCACCGCCTACTACGCACGCCGCGCGAGCGGTTGGAGCGGCTACGGGAGCTACCTGGCGAAGGCCGCGATGGCGGCCACCGCAGTCTGGGTGCTCCCCGTCGTGGTCTTCGCTCCCGGCGCGCTCGGCACCTTCTCATTCGACGCCGGCCTCGCGATGCTCGTCGGCTCGGCCGCGAACATCCACCACTTCATTCTCGACGGCGTGATCTGGAAGCTGCGCAGCCGGCCCGTCGCGCGCGTGCTGCTCGAGGCACAACCGGCCGAGGCAGCGCCCATCGAACCGCCGCGGCTACACCCGTGGCTGCGCCGCGCCGTGTGGAGCGCGCTCGCCGTGCTGCTCGCGATCCGCGTCTTCTGGTCCTGGGAGCTCCAGTTTGCCTATCCCGCGGCGATGGCGCGCGAGGATTTCGACGCGGCGAGCGCGATCTGGAATCGCCTCGCCTGGTTCGGCTACGACGACGCGTCGCGCCGCCTCGATCTCGGCTGGGCCCTCTACCCGCACGCTCCCGAGCGCGCGCTCGCGCAGTTCGAGCGCAGCGTCGCGCTGCGCCCCAGCGCGAAGGGATGGGGCAGCATCGCTCACGTGCATGCGAATCGCGCGGAGTGGCGCGCGGCGCTGGCGGCCTACGAGAGCGGACTCGGCGTCGCTCCCGACGATGCGGATCTGCTCTCGGGAGCGGGGCTCGCGGCGCTCCAGCTCGGCGAAGCGGAACGCGCGCGTGGGCTGCTCGAACGCGCCGTGAAGGCTCGTCCGCAGGATGAAACCGCGCGGCGTCGGCTCGCGCGCGCACAGCGCGAGGCGGAGAAGCCCGCCGCCAGCTACTAGCCGCCGCGCCTGGCGGACGGACCACGCCCTTCATTCCGGCCAGAGCGTTCGGCCGGCCTTGATTTCGCCGAAGAACCAGTCGTGGAAGCCGCGCGCGAGCAGCCATTCGATGCGATCGCCGCGCCAGAAGAGCTTGTTGCGCTCGAAATCGGTGTTGCTGCCGATCGCCTTCATGAATTCGGCCGTGCGACGCGCATCGTCGCGAAAGATCTCGTTGCGGCGCATCGCGCCGAACCACGCGGCGAGGCGGGGATGTTTCTCGGCAGCGAGCGAGAAGCCGAGCGGGCGCAGCGCCGCGAGATGGGGCCAGAAGGCGAACTCCGCGATCGTCGGGTGGCCGAAGGGAAGCGGCGTGGCGAAGCCTGCGAGCGTGGCCTCGATGCGCGCGAAGATCGTGTCGAGATCGCGCTGGCCGGCCTCTTTGAGGCCGGGGAGCGGCGGATCCTCGCGCTCGGCCCAGGTCCAGATCGAGCAATCGAGCAGGATCGCGTCGACGCGCGTGTCCGCGAGGCGTTCCAGCGCGCGGGCCGCGACCCTCGCCTTCAGGTCGGCGGGGTAGATCGGGCGTTCCGGATACGCGAGATCGAGATGGGCGACGATGTCGCTCGAGTTCACGACCGTGACGTCGCCGTCGACGAGCACCGGCACCTCCGCGCGCGGGTTGACGGCGAGCAGACGCTCGCGGTTCGCGTGCGTGAGGCCATCGACCGTTTCGTAGGCGAGCCCCTTGTAGGCGAGCGCCATCGCGACCTTGCGCGCGAAAGGCGAGAAGCCGTTGCTGAAGAGGGTGAGCATGACGTGGCCGGCTCAAGGCTTCCTGAACTTCAGCACGAAGCGATCGGACGTGCCGCGCCGCTCGGCCGCAGCGCTCGGCGAGTCGTTCCAGTCGCGCGCATCGGCGGGGTTGCGCAGGAAACCGGCCGTGGCGTCGAGCTCGAAGCCCGCCTTCTCGATCTCCGAGACCACGGCGCTCTCCTCGATCCGGTGCAGCGTCTTCGTCACGCTCGTGCCGGCGCCGGGACGCGCGCTGTGGTCGATCACGCCGTAGATGCCGCCGCTCTTCAGCGCCGCGAAGACCGCCGCGTTCATGCGCGCGCGATCGGCGCCGAGCCAGACGGTGTCGTGGTAGAAGAGCACGATCAGCACGGCGTCGAGTTTCTTCGCTTCCGGCGGCAGCGGGTCGTCGAACTCGCGATCGACGCGCACGACCGGCGCGTTCACGGGCTTCGCGAGCCGCTCGCTCCACGGCTTCTCGGCGAAGCGCTCGAGAACGAATTTCGGATTCTGGCCGTAGACGCGGCCCTTCGGGCCGACCACGCGCGCGAGCAGCTCCGTCGTGTAGCCGCCGCCGGCGCCGAGCTCCGCCACGCGCATGCCGGGGCGGATGCCGAAGAACGCGAGCATCTCGGCGGGGTGGCGACCGGCGTCGAGCGCGCGATCCGCGGCGCTGCGATCCGGCGCCGCGACCACTGCCGCAGGCGTTGCCGGCTCTGCGGCCGCTGCGGCGGACGCGAGCGCGAAGAGGACGACGAGGAGCCAGGTCGCGAGGCATCGAGGGGTGTGCTGCATGGCTGCGAGTCTACCGCTTCACCGGCTTCATCTGCGCGGGGTCGTAGAAGAAGCGCTCGCGGGCGATCTGCTCGCCCTGCCAGGTCTGGTGCGCCAGCTCTTCGATGTGCAGCAGCGAGCCATCGCGCAGGTCGAATTCGAAGATCCACTGGATCACCACGGTGTCGCCCTCGACCAGCACCGGGCGCACGCACTGGCTGCGGATCTGCGTGGCGGAAGCCATCATCTTGCGCTCGGCGGCCACCAGCGCCGCGCGCCCCCTGCGCGGCTCGGTCTGGTTCTCCTGCATCGTGGCGCTCTCGGTGTAGAAGCGCTCGATCGCGGCGTCGTGCTGGCCGGATTCCACCATCTCGATGAAGGCTTCGACGCTCTCCCGACGCGGCATGCTCGTCCTCGCTCTGGGCGCAGCCCCGCGAGCATAGACGAGCCTGCCCGCCGATCGCCGCCGGCAATCGACCCTCCCGGCTCCGCCATCTCGGGAAGCGCGGATCCCAGTCAGGGCTCGGCCGTGCTCGCGAGGAAGCGCTCCTCGCAGCCGTGGATCTCCTGCGCCGTGAGCTCCCGCGCGCGCAGGCGCACGCCGAGCTTGCCGTTCGGGTGCACGAAGACGTTCGGCCGGAAGCACTCGAAGTAGCCCTCGGGCGGCCCACGGTCGTGCGCCATCTGGCGGTCCTCGGAGCCCGTGAACCTCGGCTTCGCGTGGGCGATCACCACGTCGTTCAGCCCGAACCAATCGATGATCGCGACGTGCGGCAGCACCCAGCCGGGGACGCCGATCGTGTGATACGCCATCACGGGATAGCCGGCGACGCCGATCTGCGAGCCGATCTCGCGCGTCGGAAACCGCGAGAGCTGGTACTCGCCGAAGATCTTGTGCTCCTGGTGGCGGATACCCACCAGGTGCTCGATCAGCCAGCTCTCGAGCCCGTCCCAGGCGGCGCCGTACCAGCGCAGCGGGGCCGGCAAGAGCGGCGCCACCGCGAAGCGTAGCTTGAAGGTCTCGCTGCGCTTCGTGAGCTCGCAGGTGTGCCGCCAGTGCAGCCACGGCAGCGGCCAGCCGACGAGGATCATCAGCAAGAGCGCCGCGAGCGTCTTGCGCGGCGAGAGCCCAGCCCGCTCGCCGAGCACAGCGAAGCCCACCATCACGAGCGGCACCCAATGCTGGTAGACGCGAAACTCGAAGTGATCGCCTCCCACCAGGAACGTGTAGTAGGCGAAGTGGAGGCCGAGGGCGCCCCCGACGAGAAGCTTCGTGAGCGTGGCGGGATCCCAGGCGCGCACGCGCGAGACGAAGGCTTCGCTGCGCAGCAGGCGCACTCCGGCCACGAGCGCCAGCCCGAGCGCGATCCAGTAGGCGTACTCGAGCAGAAACGCCGCGAAGTAGCGCACGCCCGCCTCGGGCCAGGCGGCGATCTGCTTCGCATAATACGTATTCGGGAGCCAGTAGCCGTACTTCGCGCGCCGCCACAGCACGTGCACGACGGGGATCAGGAGCGGGAGCGCCGGGAGGAGCGCGCGGGGCGAGCGCTCGCGCGTCGGAAGCGAACGCACGGCGAGAATCGCCGCGGTCACCGCCATGAACAGGAGGCCATCCGGGCGCGTGAGCGCGAGCAGCCCCGCCGTGAGCGAGAGCCACGTCGAGGCGCCAGCGCCCGCGCGCAGGAACAGCGCCGCGTAGACCCAGGCGAGCAGCAGGCAGCCGAAGAGCGCGGTCTCGAGCCCCGAGCTCGTCCAGGCGAGAAAGGTCCGGTTCGTGAGCACGCCGAGCAGCACCAGGCCCAACAAGAGCGTGCGAAAGGGCGCGAGCCCCGGCGAGAGCCGCAGCCGCAGCACCATCGCCACCACCAGCGCGAGGCTCAGAAACGAAAACCCGAGCGAGAGCCAGTTGGCGGCCACCGGCGGCTCGACGCCGAACGCGCGCCACACGCCATCGAGTAGCACCACCCACAGAAAGCTCGTGTAGCCCTCCACCGCCCGGAACGGCGGCGGGTTCCAGGTATAGCCCCAGCCCTGCAGGCTGTTGCTCACGTAGCGAAACGCGATGTACGCGTCGTCGCACTGGAACCAGAAGTTCACCCAGCCCACGAGCAAGGCGACGGCGGCGGCGGCGCAGAGCGCCACGCGCAGCCCGAGATCGACGCGGCGGCGCGTCAGCATGGGCGGCTTCGCAGCTCCAGGTGGGCGCGCTTCATGGCTCGCGGGTCTCCGTTCCGGCGCGCGCGACCGCCTCGTCCCACGTGAGCCCGCGCCGGGAGCGGAATTCATACAGCACGAGGTCGTGATCGCGAATCCGCGCGACCGCATCCTTGCGCACGTGGAACTGGAGGCCGCCCTGCGTCTTCGCGAAGTAATAGCTCCGTCCTAGCTCGGGGTGATTGTCGAGGCCGCGGCTCGTCTCGGTGATCACGTCGGGACGGCGTTCGAAGAGCACGTAGTCCCAATCCCATTTCGAGTGGCCGGGATGGAAGACCCGGACCGGCCCCTTCGCGATGTGGCGGTCGGATTTGCCGAGCACATCGATCGCAGGGCGTTCGGCGAAGTAGGCGGTGGTGCCTGCGCAGTGGAGCGCGACGCTCATCTCGGGGGGAGTCTCGTCGCGCAGGTAGAAGCCAATGCGCGCGTTCTCGCGGTTCTCGTTCCACCACAGCGTCGGCGTCCCCGGCCACAACCATTCCCGGGTGGCGACCGGTGAGTAGAAGGCGAAGGCGCCGAGCAGTGAGAGCCCGGCGAGCGCCAGCCGCCCGGCGGGCGCCGCGAGGCGCTCCGCGGAGAGCCAGCGCGCGAGGACGGCTCGCACCGCGACCGCGTAGAGCACGCAGAAGAGCGTGACTGCCGGAATCACGAAGCGGCTGTGATAGGCCTTTAGCCAGTCGCCTCCGACGCCGAGGTCGTAGGCGAAGAGCGCGAGCACACACAGCGCCGTGAGCGCGCAGAGCGGATCGCGCCGCAGCAGCCAGAGCCCCGCGAGAGCGAGCGCGAAGAGAGGCAGCGAGAGCGGAGTCAGCATCTCCCAGAGCTGCCGGCCGCCGCTCGCGAGCACGTCCGTGAGCGGCGCACCCGTCGCCTTCAGATAGAACGTATTGGGAAGCGGGTCGCCATAGTAGAAGCTGCCGAACGCGAGGATCGCGAGGATCGCGAACGCGAGCAGCCCCGCTCCCTCGGCGGCCGAGCGCCAGGCGCCGCGGCCCTGAAAAAACGCGAAGCCGATGCCGGCCGCGAATACGACGGCGACGTCGAGCCGCAACACCACGCCGAGCGCGAGCAGCAGCCACGCCGAGCGCGAGAGACCGCGCTGCGCGCGCAGGTCGCGCGCCGAGACGACGAGCGCCCCGAGCACACAGGCCGTGACGGGCGCGACGTCGGAGCCCTGGAGCGACCAGATCGAGAGCGGCGCATAGAGAGCGGCGGTCGCGGCCGCGAGCAAGGGCACCGGGTTGCTCCCGGTCGCGAAGGCGTCCTGCGAGAGCTCTCGGGCGAGGCGAAAGGCGAGCGCGAGGATCGCGAGCAGCAGCCCCAGGTTCGCGAGCTGGACGAGCAGGCTCACGTGCAGCGTGCCAACGGGCAGCGCGTGCAGCGCTGCCATCGCGAGCGTGACGCCGAGGTTCGAGATGCCCTGCACCCGCTCGCCCGCGTTCCAGACGAGGCCCTGCCCGGCCACGAGATTCTGCGCATAGCGCAGCGAGATCATCGCGTCGTCCCAGAGCACGAAGACGCGTTCCCCGCCCAGCACGAAGCTGGTGCGCCAGATGTAGAGCAGGCCCCAGGCGGCATACACCGTGGCAAGCAGCGCGACGCGGCTCAAGCGAGAATGCGCGCCAGCGCGCGTCGCACGCTCATCTCAGCCACTCCTTCGTCTGGCCATCCGCGCGCGCAAGCGCTCGCGCAGCCAGATGAGCGCGAGCGCGCTCGCCGTCCCGGTCATCGCGCGGTCCATGTCGCGCTGCGCATCCCACTCGTCGCCCTGCGTCCCGAGATAGGCCGATCCCAGCTCGGGGCTCACGATGCGGGCGACCCACGACTCGATGCTCTCGTAGCCCGCGCTCATCGAGAGCATCATGAAGAACGGCAGCAGGTAGCCCCAGACGTGGCGCACCTTCAGCACGCGCTGCGTGAGCTCGCGCATGGGGTATGCGAGCAGCAGCCCGAAGCTGAAGTGCACGATGCGGTCGTACGGATTGCGCGCCAGCCCCAGCGTGTCGCGCAACCAGAAGCCGAGCTCCGCCTCCGAGTACGTGTAGTGCGCGCCGTAGGTATGCAGCGAGAGGAAGAGCGCGATGAACGCGTACGATGCGTTCGAGAACTGGAAGCGCCGGAACGTGGCCGCCAGCAGGCCCACGAATGCGAAGACGAGCAGGTTCTCGAGCAGCCAATCCGACCGATACTTCGGCGCGATCGCGAGCAGCGTCCACAGCGCCGCGAACCCTGCGATCAGCGCCTGAAGGGGACGGTTGCCCCGCAAGCCGCGAGCGTGACGGACGGTAGCGGCCTTCGACACGGGCCCCGAGCTTAGAGCGCCCTGCGCGGGCGCGCCGGTTGAGGCGCTGGCCGCGGCCGCAGTATGCTCGACCGCCATGCATCGCAGCCGGCTCTCGACCGTGGTGATCGACTGCGCCGAAGACGACTTCGAGCGCGACGTGGAGTTCTGGAGCCGGGCGCTCGGGAAGCAGCCGATTCCGGAGGCAGGCCCTCGCTACGTGTCGCTGCGCGGGCGGCTCGGCGGCGAAGGTGGCCCGTACGTGCTGCTCCAGCGTGTCGTGAAGGAGGAGCGCGCCGTGCATCTCGACATCGAGACCGACGACGTCGAGCGGGAAGTCGCGCGGCTCGCCGAGCTCGGCGCGCGGGTCAAGGCGCGCATCCGGAACCACGTCGTGATGCTGGCGCCTTCCGGCCACGCTTTCTGCGTGGTGCCGACGGGGCGCCGCTCGGACTTCCCGGGTGACGCAGCGGAGTGGAAGTAGCCTGGCTACCGCTCGGCCAGAGGCTCGCCTAGCGAGCCGGCCGTTTCGGCTCGCTGGGCGAATCCGTGTGCTGGCCCCACAAGCCGTCGTATTTCGTGACGGTCAGATCCCCGAGCACGCTGCACTGACAGGCCAGGCGCAGCCCCGCGTCGAGCTGATGGGGCGGCAGGCGGAGGCGCCGCTGCTCGGCCGGCGTCGGCTCCGAAACGGCGCCCTCGACACGCACCGCGCAGGTGCCGCACGTCCCGTGACCTCGGCAGTGGATCGCGCGCGCGACGCGTGTGTAGAGCGGAAGCCGCGCCCGCAGCAGCACCACCCGGAGATTCGCTCCGGCCGGGCACTCGATCGTCTGGCCCGCGAACTGGATCTTCGGCATCGAACTCGCATCCTTGGCTCTCGCGCAGCCCGGGCCGCGGCGGGAGCGTATCGCGATCCGGCCCGCTTGGGGGGGGCCGCGCGCTCGCGACCTCGAGTTCGAGGCTCGGGCTGCCGAAAAGTCGACGGGTTCGGCACGTTTCGAACACGGGAGCCCGCATGCCGCCGCCGCCCGGTTCTACTTCCGAGTTCGACCTCGGCGACGGCCGCCTCTCCGGCGCGCTCTCCCTCGGGCTCGGCGTGCTCTCGCTCTTTGCGGTGTTGTGCTTCCGCTTCCCGGAGCTGCTGACGACGCCCGAGCTGCGCACGGTGTATCCGATCCCCTGGGTGCGCGCGGCGCTCTTCGCCGCGCTGGTGCTCGCGCTCGGGCTCGGCGCGCTCTCGGCGCTGCTCGGCGAGCGGCGGCGTCTGGGCTGGGGCGGAACGGCCTGCGCGGGAGCGGCGATCGCGCTCGGCGGGCCCTGGATCGAAGCCGGCCCGGTGGATCCCTCGCCCCACCTCGGGCTCGATTGGTTCGTGCTCGATCTGCTGGTGCTGGCGCTGGTCTTCGTGCCGCTCGAGCGCGCCTTCGCGCTGGCTCGCGCGCAGCGCATCCTGCGCTTCGGCTGGCGCACGGATCTCGCGCACTTCTTCATCAGCCACCTGCTGGTGCAGGTGCTGGCGCTGCTGACGCTGGCGCCGGCAACCCTGCTGTTTGGCGGCGCCGTCTCGCCGCGAGTCCAGGCGTGGGTCGCGGCGCAGCCGTTGCTGCTCCAGTTCGCCGCGGCGATGCTGATCGCGGATCTCTTCCAGTACGGCGCGCACCGCGCGTTCCACGCCGTGCCCTGGCTCTGGCGCTTCCACGCGATCCATCACTCGAGCCGCGAGATGGACTGGCTGGCGGGCTCGCGCCTCCACCTCTTCGAGGTGGTGACGACGCGCGCCATCACGTTCATTCCACTCTTCGTGCTGGGCTTCGCGCCGCGCGCCCTGATGACCTATCTGGTGTTCGTCGCGTTCCAGGCGGTGGCCCTGCACGCGAACCTGCGCTTCCGCTTTGGCGGGCTGCGCTGGCTCTTCGCGACGCCGGCCTTCCATCACTGGCACCACGCGGTGGCGCCGGTCGACAAGAACTTCGCGATCCACCTGCCGCTGATCGATCGCGTGTTCGGCACGGCCCACGAGCCAGACGGATTCCCGGAGGCTTACGGAATCGACGGGGATCCGGTGCCCGAAGGCTGGGGCCGCCAGCTCGTCTGGCCGCTGCGCCGCTCGCGCTGACCGATTTCGGCGCCGGTTTCCTGGAGGGTCTCCGGGCAGCAGGCGCAGCCGCTCAGGCGCGCAGCAGCGGCGATTCCCCCGGCGCGAGCCGCGTCATGCGCAGGCTCACGTCCCACAGCGCTCGCGCGCGCTCGGCGTCGTACGAGAGATCCGACGAAGGCGCCGCCTGCCAGCGCGAGTGCGACGGGAAGTACTGACCCGAGCTGCGCTCGAGCGCGGGGTCGAGCACCACGCGCGCGAGCGCGGCGCCCGACTTGGGAGCCGGATTGATCGTCGGGTAGCGCAGCGAGAGCACGCGGGCCGCGCCCGGCAGCACCCAATCCCACAGGAAGCGCAACACCGGCGGGTAATCGCGCGCGAGGCCCGAGCCCGGCACCAATCCCGGCTCGTAGGCATTCACCGAGAGCGGGCGGTCGTGGCTCCCGAGCTGCGCCGTCTCGAGGCGACGGGCGAGCTCATAGGTGAACCAGAGGTTGCAGAGCTTGCTGTTCACGTAGGCGACGCGCCCGTCGAATTTCTCCCGGCTCGGTCCACCGGTCGCAGCGAGCGTCTCGAGATCCGTGATCGCGGGATGCGGCATCATGGTCTTCATCGCGGGATCGTGCACCCCCGAGGCGACGACCACGATGCGCGCGGGCGCATGCGCGAGCAAGCGCTCGAGCAGCAGCTGCGTGAGGAGGAAGTGCCCGAGATGATTCACCGCGAACGTGCTCTCGAAGCCGTCGGGCGTGAGCTGCGGTCCGTGATTCATCTGGAGGCCCGCGTTGCAAACGAGCGCGCGCAGCGGCAGATCGCGCGCCTCGACCTCCTTGGCGAACTGGCGCACCGCGGCGAGCGAGCCGAGGTCGAGCGGCATCGCCGAGGCCGCGCCGTCGCCGCTCTCGCGCGCGATGCGCCGCACCGCCTCCTCCGACGCCGCCTGGTTTCGGCTCGCGATCAGCACCCGCGAGCCCCGGCGCGCGAGCTCGCGGGCGCACTCGAAGCCGATCCCGGAATTGCCCCCGGTCACGAGCACGACGCCGGTCGCCATGGCTCCTCCGATTCGCGCGATGATGACACCGCCGAGCGGATCGGCCAAGATGGGAGGTCGAGGCAAGCGAGGGCTCGTGTCGAAAGCAGCGATTCGCATCGGTGCCGCCGCGCTCACGGCGCTCGTCGCCATCCCGCTGGCTAGCGCTCCTGCCCGGGCGGAAGAGGGCCATGCGATCACGGTCTTCGTCGCCCGCAAGATCATCACCATGGATCCGGGCTGGCCGCTCGCGACGGCGGTCGCCGTGCAGGATGGACGCGTGCTGTCGGTGGGATCGCTCGCCGATCTCGAGCCGTGGCTCGCGCACTTCCCCCACACACTCGACCGGACCTTCGCGAACAAGATCCTGCTGCCGGGCTTCATCGAGCCGCACGGGCACCCGGTGCTCGGCGGCACCTCGCTCACGCGGCCGCTGCTCACCTACCTGCCGACGCCCAACCCGTATGGGCCCGCGTTTCCAGGCGTGAAGACGAAGCTGGCGGCCTTCGCGAAGCTGCGCGAGTACGTCGCGAACGCGAAGTCGCCGGACGAAACGGTCCTCAGCTGGGGCTACGACATCATCGCGATGGGAGGCAAGCATCTCACGAAGACCGAGCTCGACGAGATTTCGACCACGCAACCGATCCTGGTGTGGGACGCGTCCGAGCATTTCGTGTACGCCAATTCCGCGGCGCTCCGGAAGTACGCGGTGACGCGCGCCGACACCCGGACAAACGGCGTGATGGCGGGACCCGACGGCGAGCCGAACGGCCAGTTCCTCGGCACGACGGCGGCCCACCGCATCCTGGAAAAGCCGCTGGTCGAGCTGTTCCAACCGGAGGTGGCCCTGCGCAACGTCCGCTACCTGATGGACTTGAGCCGCCAGCACGGGATCACGACGACGTCGGATCTCGCGTTCGGAGCCGTCAACCTCCCGCTCGAGCAGGTGCTCTT
This sequence comes from uncultured delta proteobacterium, assembly GCA_963785985.1. Classification (GTDB taxonomy): domain Bacteria; phylum Myxococcota_A; class UBA9160; order UBA9160; family SMWR01; genus DATBRV01. The sequence continues at coordinate 648,778 of CAWAXD010000014.1, forward strand.
CGACACCTATTTCGAGGATCCGAAGAGCCCGCTGCGCTGCGTGGTCGTGACCGATGCGACCTCGATCACGGCGAAGAAGGGAGAGCAGGCGATCGCGTTCGTGAAAGGTCTTCAGGCCGGCAGCACGGACAAGCTGATCTTCAACGGCGTCAAGTTCTTTGCGGACGATTCTTTTCTGAGCCTCGGCATGGTGATGGAAGACCCCGGCTTCACGGACGGCCGCAAGGGCATCTTCATCACGCCGCCGAACCGGATGGTGGAGCTGTGGCGCCCCTGGTGGGAGGCGGGCTTCCAGATCCACGTCCACAGCAACGGCAATGGCGGCAACCAGGCCACGATCGACGCGCTCGCGAGCCTGATGCGGCTCGAGCCGCGCGCCGACCACCGCTTCACGCTCGAACACTACGGCATGTCGACCGCGGAAATGGCGCGCCGGTTGGCGCGCTTGGGGGGCCTTGCGAGCGTGAATCCGTACTACCTCTACGCGCGCAGCGAGCTCAATGCCCCCTACGTCGGCAGCGACCGCGCCTACACCGCTGCGCGGCTGCGGACCCTCGTCGACGCGGGCGTCCCGACGTCGCTCCACACCGACACGCCGGTGGCGCCGCCCTTCCCGCTCGAAGAGGTCTGGATCGCGGTGAATCGCTTCGGCCTCTCGGGCAAGGTGCGGGGGCCCGACGAGCGCGTCAGCGTCGACCAGGCGCTGCGCATGGTCACCACCGACGCCGCCTTCACGCTCGGCGTGGAAGACCGGGTCGGCAGCATCGCCCCGGGCAAGCAGGCCGATTTCGCCGTGCTCGAGCAGGATCCCTACGCGGTCGCGAAGGAGCAGATCCGCAACATCAAGGTCTGGGGCACCGTCTTCGGGGGCCGGATCTTTCCGGCCAGCGAGATCCGGCCGCAGTGAACGCTCCCGGCGCAAACGAGGGAATCCCGCCCGCTGTCGTAGAAGCCGCGGAGCTCGCCCTCTACGCAGGCGAAAGGGCGGAGCCCGACGCGCCTCACTACTACACGCGGCGCTGGACCGACTTCGCGAGCGGCACCGGAGCGCTCGGCTTCAACTGGCCCGCTTGCTTCTTTGGATCCAGCTGGTGTCTCTGGCGAAAGCAGTACCTGCTCGCGATCGGCATCTACGCCGGCGAGGCAGCATGCGCCTTCGCGCTCAGCATCGGCTACGCGCTCGGGCGCGCCCACGTTCTCGAGGCAGACGACCCCGTCCTCGGAATGCTCCCCTATCTGGCGCTTCCCATCGTGCGCATCCCGCTGGGCGCCGTGGCGAACCGTGTCTATCTCGAGCGGGCCCGCAAGGTGATCCTCTCCGCGCGCTCGCTCGCGACCCGGAGCGAGCGGCTCGAGCAGATCCGCAGCAGCGGCGGCACCAGCGCGCTGGCCCTGACCGCCGGCGTCCTGGTGAACCTGGTCGCGATCGTGTGGAGTAGACTCCACGGGGCCTGAACCTGCGTTGCCCGCAGCGGATCCGGGTACCCCAGCGAGGAGACGACGATGCCCCAGCTCTTGCGACCGGCTCAGGACGAGGTTCGCACGCGCGTGTTCGACAGCCGACGCTGGAGCGGGTACCAGCCGCGCGCTGGGGACATCGTGATCGCGACCTATTCGAAGTGCGGCACGACCTGGACGCAGCGCATCGTCGAGCATGCTCGTGCTCGCGAGCGACGAGCCGCGCCCGGTCTGGGAGCTCTCGCCCTGGCCGGACGCCCGCTTCGGCCCTCCGATCGAAGACATCATGGCGTCGGCGAACGCGCAGACGCATCGCCGCTTCTTCAAGAGCCACCTCCCCCTCACCGCCCTGCCGCTGTACGACGGCGTGCAGTACATCCACGTCGCGCGCGACGGGCGCGACGCCTGCATGTCGCTGCACAACCATCTCCTGAACTTCAGCGCCGAAGGCCTGGCGATGCTCGACGAAATCAGCCGGAACGATCCGAAGTTCGGCGATGCCTTTCCCCGCGCTTGCGCGGACGCCGGCGCATTCTTCCACGACTGGGTCGACGGACGGAGGCGGCCAGGGCGATTCCCGCGCGTCATTCTTCGAGCGTCGAGCGCTCCTTCTGGGAGGAACGCAGACGCCCGAACGTGCTGCTCGTCCACTACAACGACCTCAAGGCGGACCGCGACGGCGAGATGCGGCGCATCGCGCGCTTTCTCGGCATCCAGATTCCCGGCTCGCTCTGGCCGCGGCTCGTCGAAGCCGCGGGCTTCGACGCCATGAAGCGCGACGGCGACGCGCTCATCCCGCTCGCGCATGCGCTCTGGGAAGGCGGCCCCGGGCGATTCCTCAACAAGGGCACGAATGGCCGCTGGCGCGACGTGGTCGCGCCGGCCGATCTCGCGCAGTACGAAGCGCGAGTGAAGAGCGAGTTTTCACCCGACGCTCGCGCGCTGGGTCGAGCACGGGCGTCTGGTCGCCGGCGATCCGCGCGATCTGCCGGATTGATCGCTCGCTCCGAGCGAAGAAATCGAGCTCTGGAAGCGAAGACATGAGCGAATCGGATCCGTACCTCCTGGGCTACCGGCAATCCGAGCAGCGGCGCCTCGAGCGGCAGGCGCAGGAGCTCGGCTCCGAGTCGGCGTGGCTGTTCGACACAATCGGCGTTCGCGACGGCTGGCGGGTCGTCGAAATCGGCTGCGGACCGTGGGGTTGTCTGGGGCTGCTGGCCGAGCGCGTCGGCGCTGCGGGCCGGGTCGTCGGGATCGAGCGGAGCGAGGAGCAGGCCCTGCGCGCCCGCGAGATCGCCGCCGAGAAGCGGCTGGCCCACGTCGAAGTGCTGCACGCGGATGCGCGCGACACCGGTCTGCCCGCGGGAGCGTTCGATCTCGCGACAGCGCGCCTCGTGCTCGTGAACGTCCCGCAGCCCGAAACGATCGTCGCCGAGATGGCGCGCCTCGTCCGGCCGGGCGGCGTCGTCGCGTTGCACGAAGCCGACTCGTCGACGCAGCGCTGCGACCCTCCCCACCCGGCCCAGACGCGCTTGCTCGAGCTGCTCGACGTCTACGCGAAGAGCAATGGCATCGACCGATCCGTCGGTCTGCGCGCGCCGCGCCTGCTGCGCGAAGCCGGGCTCGTCGACGTCCGGGCGAACCCCCTCGTCCACGTCTATCCGCGCGACCACTCGCGGCGCATGCTGGTGCTCGATTTCATCGAGAACGCGCGGCTGCGGATCCTCGAGAAGAAGCTGATCGCAGAGGCCGAGCTCGGCGCGCTGACGGCAGCCTTGAAGAGCCACCTGGAAGACCCCGGAACGCTGGTCGTATCGTCGCTCTTCATCCAGGCGTGGGGACGCAAGCCCGAGCGTTGACGGCGCTGCGCGAGCAGCGGGCTCTCGCGAGCGGGCTGCGCGTGCCCGCGGTCCGCGCATTCGTTACACACCCCACGCATGATCCGCATCGACGGCATCTCCAAACGGCACGGCGGGCAGATCCTCTTCCTCGAGGCGTCGGCGGCCGTGAATCGCGGCGAGAAGGTCGGGCTCGTCGGGCCGAACGGCTCCGGCAAGACCACGATCTTCCGGATGATCACGCACGCGGAGGAGCCCGATGCGGGCCGGATCTCCGTCGATCGCGGCGTGACGATCGGCTACTTCAGCCAGGACATCGGCGAGATGAAGGGCAAGAGCGTCGTCGAGACGACGCTCGACGGCGCCGGGCCCGTCTCGGAGATCGCGCACACGCTCCACGAGCTCGAGCACGCGCTCGCCGATCCCGCGCGCGCCGACGAGCTGGACACGCTGGTCGAGCGCTACGGCGAGGCGCAGGCGCGCTTCGACGAGCTCGGCGGCTACGAGCTCGAATCCCGCGCGCGCGAGGTGCTGGCCGGACTCGGCTTCGCGCCCGAGACGATGGACGGCGACGTCGGCACCCTTTCCGGCGGCTGGAAGATGCGCGTCGGCCTGGCGCGGATCCTGGTGATGCAGCCCGACGCGCTGCTGCTCGACGAGCCGACCAACCATCTGGATCTCGAATCGATCCTATGGCTCGAAGGCTGGCTGGCCGGCTTCACGGGCGCGCTGCTGATGACCTCGCACGACCGCGAGTTCCTGAACCGCCTGGTGTCGAAGATCATCGAGATCGACGGCGGCGAGCTCATCACCTACTCGGGCAATTACGAGTTCTACGAGCGCCAGCGCGAGATCGCCGAGCGCGAGCAGGCCGCGCAGTACGCGCGGCAGCAGGCGATGCTCGCGAAGGAGGAGGCCTTCATCGCGCGCTTCAAGGCGCGCGCCAGCCACGCCGCGCAGGTGCAGTCGCGCGTCAAGAAGCTCGAGAAGATCGAGAAGTCGAGCCGCCGAAGCGGCGCCAGACCGTCGAGTTCGAGTTCCGCCCGGCGCCGCGCTCGGGCGACGACGTGGTGCGCATCGAGGGCCTGCGCAAGGCCTACGGCGCGCGCGTCGTCTTCGACGGCCTCGACTTCTGGGTGCGACGGCGCGAACGCTGGTGCGTGATGGGCGCGAACGGCGCCGGCAAGTCGACGCTGCTGAAGCTCGTGGCCGGTGAGGCGACACCCGACGCCGGCAGCGTCACGCTCGGCGCCGCCGTGAAGCTCGGCTACTTCGCGCAGCACTCGATGGAGGTGCTCGACGGCGACGAGACCGTCTTCGAGACGCTCGAGGCCGCGTTCCCGTCCGCCACGGTCGGCTCGCTGCGCGCGCTCGCGGGCTGCTTCGGCTTTTCCGGCGACGACATCGAGAAGCGCTGCCGGCTGCTCTCGGGCGGCGAGAAGGCGCGGCTCGTGCTGGCGCGCATGCTCTACGACCCGCCGAATTTCCTGGTGCTCGACGAGCCCACCAACCACCTCGATCTCGCGACCAAGGAGATGCTGATCCGCGCGCTCGCGGGCTTCGACGGCACGCTGCTGCTCGTCTCCCACGATCGGCGCTTCCTCGCCGCGCTCACGAATCGCGTGCTCGAGCTCACGCCCGGCTGCGTGCGCGTCTACGGCGGCGGCTATCTCGAGTACGTCGCCGCGAGCGGCCACGAAGCGCCGGGCATGCGCGCCTGAGGGAAGCTCCACCACGGACACGGGAGGCCACGATGTTCCACGACATTCCGCGCGTGATCGCCGCCAGGATGCTGGAGTTGGAAGCGATCGACGCTCGGGATCGGATGGACGGCACGCCTCGTCTCGGGCGCCTCAGGCAGATTCCACGCGACACGGGGATGTTCATCGCCCTGCTCGCGGCGGCGGCGCCGGCGGGACGCTACCTGGAGATCGGAACCAGCGCGGGATATTCCACGCTGTGGCTTGCGCTCGCCTGTCGCCAGGTCGGACGCAGGCTCACGACGTTCGAGGTTCTGGGCGAGAAGGCCGCGCTCGCGCGGCGCAGCTTCGAGATGACGGGTGTCGACGATGTCGTGGAGCTCGTGCACGGCAACGCCCTCGACCATCTGGGCGGCCAGGCCGACGTCGCGTTCTGCTTTCTCGACGCGGAAAAGGAAGCCTATTCCGCATGCTACGAGGCCGTCGTCCCCAACCTGGTGCCAGGCGGCATCCTGATTGCGGACAATGCCATCAATCATGAAGCCACGTTGCGGCCGATGCTCGATCGGGCGTTGGCCGACGCGCGAGTCGATGCGCTCGTCGTTCCCATCGGCAAGGGCGAGCTGGTGTGCAGAAGGCGCTAGCGGCTGCGGCGCGTCACCCACTGCCGGGCTGCGTCGAAGTCGCGGAAGGCGCGCATCCCGCCAGCCCGCTCTTCACGCAGCATCTCGTACATCCGGGCCATTCCGAAGCCCAGATCCGTCGGCACGACGACCGCACGGCGAGACGCCGGAGCCAGCACGAGCGGCTGCGCGACCAGGCTGCGCACGCCTGCCGCGGTCACGCGCACACCCGACGCCTGCCGCAGATCGACGAGCAGCGCGAAGTCCGGCGGCACCTCGCCCGCCGCCCCGATCGCCGCGGGCAGGCCGAGCAGTCCGGCATCGTCGATCTCGCCGCTGACGCACAGAACGACGACGCGATCGGTTCGATCGACTTCGCAGCTCACGCGCACGGCGCCCTCCGCCCCGGCTTCGCGACCTTGCTGCGCGCTAGCCGGCGATCTCGACCTTCGCCTCGAGCTGCGCCCGCGCCTTGAGCGAATTCGAGATCAGGCAGACCTTCTCGGCCTTCTCGAGCAGGCTGCGCGCCCGCTCCGGGTCCGTCCCGGCCGGGGCCTGAAGCGTCGCGCGCACGGCGAACGCCGTGAACTGCGTCACGCGCTCGACGCGATCGAGCGTTCCCTCGACCTCGCAGCGCAACGAGATCCAGTCGAGCTTCGAGGCGCGCGCGATCGCGCGGAAGCCGAGCACGAAGCAATCCGCGAGCGCGGCGACGAGCAGCGTCTCGGGCGACCAGCGATCCCCCGGGCCGCCGAACTCGATCGGGCGGAGCCGACGCCAGCGAGGCGAGCCGGTGGCTCTCGAGCGTGACCTCTCCCTCGGCCCGGGCGCGCGCGGCGGCGGTGTAGAGATGCGGGAAGTCTTGCATGTCGATCGGGCTCCTCTTGGCTGGAAATCAATCGGCACGCGATCTCACGGTCGCAGTCCTGGGCGCGCCTCCCACGTGCGGACTATAACGAGCGCGCCATCCATTGGACGTGCATGCGGCTGCCGTCGCGCATGCGGAAGCCGGGCGCCGGGATCGGCAGCGCCCTGGCGGGCGAGGCCGCAGCCCTCGAAGAAGCCGATCGCGGCATGGTTCTCCGCGAAGGTGCCGAGGTGGACCCCGGGCGTGCCGAGGCCGCGCAGCCGCTCGAACCAGAGCTGCATCAGGCGCCGTCCGAGGCCTCTGCCGCGGCCCTCGGGCAGGAAATCGATGTGCAGATGCGCCGGCCAGCGGGCGTCGAAGAGCGCCTCTCCGCGCACGCCGCGATCCCGCACGCTGTCGAGCACGGCGCGCGCGAGAAAGGCGCCGAAGCCCGGCCGCAGCAGCGCTCCCCGCAGCAGCAGGCGCCGGATCTCGGCGACGGCCGCGCCGCGCGCGCGTTCGCTATCGACGCAGCCCGTGAGGTAGCCGACAACCCTTTTCTCGCGCGTAGCGACGAAGATCGATTCGGGCTCGCGATCCGTGTAGTAGCGCGTGACCAGATCCGCGAAGCTCTCGCGATCGCGCCAGATCCATTCGATCGACTCGCCCATGTAGCCCGTCTCGAAGCAGATCCGGCGGATCGCCTCGCGATCGGCGGGCACGTAGGCGCGGATCTCGAACTCGGGCGACACCACGCCCACAGGCTGACGGGACTCGCCCGGGCTCGCCAGCGGAGGCGGCTTGGTGTAGAGGAGAGGCATGAGCTCCGAAGCCTGGCGCGAGGAACGGCGGCCCGTGCGCGGCGCGCAGCTCGCGGTGCGGCGGCGCGGACGCGGGAAGGCCTTCTACTGGGGCCACGGCCTCACCTCGAGCTGCGCGCAGGAAGACCAGACCGGGCTGCGCCTTTGGGGACGCCTCCCCGAGGGCTGGGAGGTGGTGCGCGTCGACGCCCGCGGTCACGGCGCTTCGAGCGGCGCGGCCGATCCCGACGCCTATCGCTGGCCCGAGCTCGCCGCCGATCTGCTCGCGCTCGCCACCGCGCTCGGCCACGCTCGCTTCGTCGCTGGCGGCGCGTCGATGGGCGCCGCGGTCGCGTTGCAGGCTGCCGTGACAGCGCCCGAACGAATCGACGCCCTCGTGCTGATGATTCCCCCGACGGCGTGGACGACGCGCGCCGCGCAGGCGAGCCGCTACCGCGCGAGCGCCGATCTCGTCGAGCGCGAGGGCCTGGCGGCGCTCGCGGCCGCCGAGGCGTCGCAGCCGCCGATCCCGATCTTCCGGGGCCTGTTCGATCCGGCCGAGATGGCCCGCGCTCGCTACGCGGCGCAGGACGCGCGCGTGCTGCCCGCGATCCTGCGCGGCGCCGCGGCCTCGGACTTCCCCGATCCCGAAGCGATCGCGCGAGTGCGCCAGCCGACGCTGCTGCTCGCGTGGGAAGGCGACGACGGCCACCCGCTCAGCAGCGCCGAGAGCCTCGCGGAGCGAATCCCCGGCGCGACGCTCTCGATCGCACGCGAGCTGCGCGATCTCGGCGCCTGGCCGACGCAGGTCGCCGAGTTCTGCGCGCGTCACTGCGCGTAGGGCGAGCCTCAGAGCAGCGATTCGAGCACGAGCGCGCTGGCTTCTTCGAGCTCCGCGCACGCGAGGTAGGTGTCGCGCGCTGCGCTCCCCGGCTCCTGCTTGGCGAAGGCGCGCCAGGTCGCGGCGCCGAGGCGCTCGCCGTTCGCCTGGATCCGGAACTGCTCGCGCAGCGGGCGCCCCGCGAACAGCGATCGGTTCACGTCGGCGAGATCGGGATGCTTCGCGAGCAGCTCGCGTTCGATCGCCGCGGCGTCCGGAAACAGCGCCTCGACACGGCCCGCGATCTCGTCCTCGCGGTCCGCGCACGCGCGCAGCCGCGCTGCGTGCGCAGCCATTTCGCCTTCTCGGGCCCAGCTCCGGTAGCGCTCCGCGGCCAGACGCTCGGCGACCGCGATCAGCAGCGGCCGCTGGCGCTTGTCGACGCGCGCCAGGACCGGCGCGACGACGTCCCCGATGCTCGGAAGCGCGGGGCTCTGCGTCATGGGGGCTCCTTCCACCGTCAGCCGGGCGCGAGCCGACTAGCCGTGGAGCTTGCGGTACTTGATCCGGTGCGGGCGGTCGGCTTCCGCGCCGAGCCGGCGATGACGATCCTTCTCGTAGTCCTGGTAGTTGCCCTCGAACCACTCGACGTGGCTATCGCCTTCGAAGGCCAGCATGTGCGTCGCGATGCGATCGAGGAACCAGCGATCGTGCGAGATCACGACGGCGCAGCCGGGGAAGGCGACCAGCGCGTCTTCGAGCGCGCGCAGCGTATCGACGTCGAGATCGTTGGTGGGCTCGTCGAGCAGCAGCAGGTTGCCGCCGGCCTGCAATGTCTTTGCGAGGTGCAGGCGATTGCGCTCGCCGCCCGAGAGGCTGCCCACCAGCTTCTGCTGGTCGGGCCCCTTGAAGTTGAAGGACGACACATAGGCGCGTGAGTTGAGCTCGCGGCCGCCAACGATCAGGCGCTCTTCGCCGCCCGAGATCTCCTGCCAGACGTTCTTCTTCGGATCGAGCGCGTCCCGCGATTGGTCGACGTAGGCGATCTTCACCGTCGAGCCGAGCTTGAGCTCGCCAGCGTCGGGCTTCTCGGCTCCCGTGATCATGCGAAACAAGGTGGTCTTGCCGGCGCCGTTGGCGCCGATGACTCCGACGATGCCGCCGGGCGGCAGCGTGAAGCTTAGATCGTCGATCAGCAGACGATCGCCGTAGGCCTTGCGCAGGTGCGAGGCCTCGACCACCACGTCGCCGAGCCGCGGTCCGGGGGGAATCACGATTTCGACGCCTTCGCTGACGCTGCGCTCCTGCTCGGCGGCGAGCGCTTCGTAGGCCTTGATGCGCGCCTTGCTCTTCGCCTGCCGCGCGCGCGGCGCCATGCGCACCCACTCGAGCTCGCGCTCGAGCGTGCGCCGCCGCGCCGAGGCCTGCTTCTCCTCGACCGCCATCCGCTGCGATTTCTGCTCGAGCCAGGAGGAGTAGTTGCCCTGCCACGGAATGCCGCGGCCGCGGTCGAGCTCGAGAATCCAGCCGGCCGCGTTGTCGAGGAAGTAGCGGTCGTGCGTCACGGCCACGACCGTGCCCGCGTATTCCTGCAGGAAGCGCTCGAGCCAGGCCACGGATTCGGCGTCCAGATGGTTGGTGGGCTCGTCGAGCAGCAGCAGGTCCGGCTTCTGGAGCAGCAGCCGGCACAAAGCCACGCGCCGGCGCTCGCCGCCGGAGAGGTTCTTCACGTCCGCGTCGCCCGGCGGCAGCCGCAGCGCGTCCATCGCCTGCTCGAGCGTGCGATCGAGCTCCCAGGCGCCCGCAGCGTCGATGCGATCCTGGAGCTTCGCCTGCTCGTCGAGCAGCGCCGTCATCGCGTCGTCATCGAGCGGCTCGCCGAACTTCGCGGAGATCTCCTCGAAGCGGTGCAGCAGCGCGCGCGTCTCGGCCACGCCCTCTTCCACGTTGCCGAGCACGTCCTTGGCCGGGTCGAGCTGCGGCTCCTGCTGGAGGAAGCCGACGCGGATGCCCTCGGCCGGCCGGGCCTCGCCGAGGAAGTCGCTGTCGACGCCCGCCATGATGCGCAGCAGGCTGCTCTTGCCGGCGCCGTTCGCGCCGAGCACGCCGATCTTCGCGCCCGGGAGGAAGTACAGGGTGATCTCGTCGAGGATCACCCGGTCCGGGGGGACCACCTTGCGCACGTCGCGCATCGTGAAGATGAATTCGGGAGCCACGCGCACCTTCCTGGCTTTGGAAAGGCGCGGAGTGTACCGCTGCCGGTCCGCTCTCGTCAGTCCGCGGACGGCTCGCTCGCGGCGGCGCCGGTCCCGAGCGTCGAGCGAGAAGCCGTCCAGCCGCGCTGCGCGACAGATACACTACCCCCGTTGGAACGGAGTCAGGCATGCCCGTATTGGACGCGCCGGTCTGGCACTCGCTGATCGGGCCGCACGCGCACTTCGCGCTCGCAAAGGGCCGCGCCCGGCGGTATCCCGCTCAGGTGAGTCCATTCGCCGCCGTCGAGGCGCTCGACGAAGACGCGCTCCTCGATCTCGCCGCGCTCGCGCCTGCGGGCGAATTCGTGGCGCTGTTCGCGCCGGAGAGACCGCTCCCGGAAGCGCGCTGGAAGCGGCTGATGCGGCTCGACGGGCGGCAGATGGTCTGCGAGCGCGCTGTCGCGCCGCCCGCGCGCGAGCCCAGTCCGCTCGGGCCCGCAGACATCGAGTCGATCCTCGCTCTCGCCAGGCGCACCGATCCCGGCCCCTTCGAGCCACGGACGATCGAGATGGGCCGTTACGTCGGCTTCAAGGACCCCGCCGGACGGCTGCTCGCGATGGGCGGGGAGCGCATGCACCCCGCTGGCTACACCGAGGTGAGTGGAATCTGCACGGTGCCCGAGGCGCGCGGTCACGGGCTCGCCGAGGCGATCGTGCGCGCCGTCGCGTCGGGGATCCAGGCGCGCGGCGAGATCCCGTTCCTGCACGTGCGCATCGGCTCGCCGACCGAGCGGACGGCGGTCGCGCTCTACGAGCGGGTCGGCTTCACGGAGCGCCGCCGCTTCGCGCTCGACGTCGTCCAGCTGCGCGCGCCCACCGATCGCGCACCGCACTGAGCGTCGCGCGCGAGGATCAGCGGCGCTCTTGCCGGGCTGGATGCTCGGGACGCCCGAGCAGTGGCAATCTGTCGGCTAGCCCCCGTGCCGGGAGCTACGATCAGGAAGTCCGTCCGCCACTCACGAGAGGGGATTCACGATGAGCACGCCTTCCATCCATCCGTCCATCGATCGCGGCATCCAGCCGGGCTCGGCGAGCTTCGCCGGCGGCACCCTGACCTGTCACTGCGCGAAGGATCCCGTGAGCGTCCGTATCGAGGGCAACGTCGCCCACAACCATGCCTGCGGCTGTACGAAGTGCTGGAAGCCGAAAGGCGCGGCGTTCTCGGTCGTCGCCGTGGTGCCCAGGAGCAAGCTCGCGGTGACCGCGAACGGGAACAAGCTCAAGATCGTGGATGCGTCGGCGGCGATCCAGCGCCACGCCTGCACGGGCTGCGGCGTCCACATGTTCGGTCGCATCGAGAACCAGGCGCATCCGTTCCATGGGCTCGACTTCGTCCACGTCGAGCTCTCGAAGGAGAAGGGCTGGGCGCCGCCCGGCTTCGCGGCGTTCGTATCCTCGGTGATCGAAGCCGGCGCCGCGAAGCCCGAGCAGATGCCGGCCATCCGCGCTCGGCTCAAGGAGCTGAAGCTCGAGCCCTACGACTGCCTTTCGCCCGAGCTGATGGACGCCATCGCGACCCACACGGCGAAGGCGAAGGGCGTGCTGAAGGGCTGAGACCCTCGGCGCGCGCCCCGTCGAGGATGGATGATTCAAGCTGGATTCTCGGGACGTCCGAGAAGGAGCATTCTGTCAGCTACCCGCCGTAGGGGGGACGAGCGCCTGGTGGGGAGCGGCGACATCCAGTCCCTCGCCGACCTCGGGAACAGCTTCGAGGTGGTGCGCGGGATGCGCTTGGCCCCGGTGACGAGGGACGCGGTAGTCCAGGTCGCAGCCGCGACGCTCGCGCCGATCGTGCCGCTCGGGCTCACGATGATGTCGCTGGAGGATCTGCTGAAGAGCTTGTTCGGCATCCTGTTCTAGAGAGAGGAAGGGCAACGTGACCGAACGAATCCAATCCGGTGGACAAGTCGCGCCCACCGCTGCGGCGCGCGCGTGGCGTGCGGTATTCCCGCCGGCGCAGTGGCTCGCGAGCTATCAGCTGCAGTGGCTGCGCCACGATGCGATCGCCGGCGTGACGCTCGCTGCCTACGGCATTCCGGTGTCGCTCGCGTATGCATCGCTCGCCGGGCTACCGCCGGAGTACGGCATCTACGGCTACCTCGCGGGCGGCCTGTTCTACGCGCTGTTCGGCTCCTCGCGCCAGCTCGCGATCGGGCCCACCTCGGCGATCTCGATGCTCGTCGGGGCCACGGTCGCCGGCATGGCGCAAGGCGATGCGCAACGCTGGGCGGACATCGCGGCGCTGACGGCACTGGTGGTCGCCGCGATGTGTGCGCTGGCGTGGGTGCTGCGCCTGAGCTCTCTGGTCGACTTCATCAGCGAGACCATCCTGCTCGGCTTCAAGGCCGGCGCGGCGCTGACGATCGCGCTGACCCAGCTGCCGAAGCTCTTCGGGGTTCCGGGCGGCGGGGAGCACTTCTTCCAGCGCCTCGTCGTGCTGGCAGGGCAGCTGCCCGACACCAACTTCGCCGTGCTCGCCTTCGGCCTCGTCGCGCTCGCCCTGCTGCTGCTGGGCGAGAAGCTGCTGCCCGGCCGGCCCATCGCGCTGCTCGTGGTGGTGGCTTCCATCGTCGTGCTGTCGGTGACGCCGCTGCGGGATCTCGGCTTCAAGGTCGTCGGTGCGTTGCCGCAGGGTCTGCCCGAGTTCCACCGGCCGGGGCTGCGGGCGGTCGACGTCGATGGGGTGATCCCGCTGGCGTTCGCGTGCCTGCTGCTGGCCTACGTGGAGAGTGTCTCCGCCGCGCGCACCCTGGCGCTCGCGAACCGCACCGAGATCGATCCGCGCCAGGAGCTGCTCGGCCTCGGCGCGGCGAATCTGGCGGCAGCGTTCTTCCACTCCTACCCGGTGGCGGGCGGCCTATCGCAGTCGTCGGTGAACGCGAAGGCCGGTGCTAGGACGCCGCTCGCGCTGGTCTTCGCGTCGGCGACGATCGGACTCTGCCTGATGTACCTGACGGGGCTGCTGACCAACCTGCCCAACGTCGTGCTCGCGGCCATCGTGCTGGTCGCCGTCAAGGGCTTGATCGACGTCGCCGAGCTGCGCCACGTGTGGCGGGTGAGCCGCTTCGAATTCGGCGTGTCGATGGTCGCGCTCGCCGCCGTTCTGTTGCTGGGCATCCTGAAGGGCGTGATGGTGGCGGCCGTCGCGTCGCTCGCGGTGCTCATCGCGCGCGCCGCGAAGCCCAACGTGGCATTCCTCGGCCGCATCCCCGGCACGCGGCGCTACTCCGACCGGGAGCGCAATCCGGACAACGAGCCCATCCCGGGCGCGCTCGTGTTCCGCGTCGAGGCGTCGCTGCTCTACTTCAACGTCGAGCACGTGCGGGATGCTGTCTGGGAGGCGATCCGCTCGAGCCCGGGCCCGGTGCGGCTCTTGGTGTGCGACCTCTCCACCTCTCCGTTCGTCGATCTCGCCGGCGCGCGCATGCTGAAGACGCTGCAGGAGGCGCTCCAGGCGGAGGGGATGTCCCTGCGGCTCGTCGCGGCGCATGCGGCCGTGCGCGACCTCCTCCGCGCAGAAGGGCTGGAGGAACGCGTTGGCTACTTCGGCCGCAGGATCTCGGTCGCCGACGTCATCGACGAGTTCCTGGGCGGCGCACAGGCAGCGGGAGCGCCGGCCACGCCCTAGCTTCAGCTCGCGCGGGGCGGCAACAGGTACAGCGTCATCGCGAAGATGAGATAGACCATCAGCACCAACGCGCCGACGAACCAGGTCGAGCGCCCGCTGTTCGTGACGAGGGACGCGGTGAGCGTGGCGACGAGGACCATCACCACCGCGCCGGGCCAGAAGCGCAGGTCGATCGGCGCCGGGCCGATGACGTAGCTGAGCACGACCAGCACAGGAGCGACGAGAGGATAGGTGATTCAAGCTGGATTCTCGGGACGTCCGAGAAGTAGCATTCTGTCAGCTACCCCCCCCCGTAGGGGGCTCGAGGGCGGGATCAATCCGTACGTCTATGTGGGAAGCAATCCGGTCAACTTCACGGATCCGTTCGGACTCGCCCCGCGTGCGGGACCGCAGCTGCCGCCGGCATTCCAGGCCGACTCAGGTGTTGGACAGGCGTTGGGTGCGGTTTCGGGATTTACCGACGGCGCGGTGGCCGTTGGACTGTCTTCTCTGGTCTGCCCGCAGTGCGTTGCGGTAGCGGGCACATTGTTTCTCCTTAAGGACGTCTTGAGCGGTTCTCCGACACTCCGTGGAGTCTATTCGTCGTACGAGAATGTTCAGGGCGGCAGGGGAACCTTCGACGACTGGCACACTCTCGGCGGCGTCGCAGGGGGGTTTATCGGAGGGTCGCTTGGTCTTGGCAATCAAGAGCTGGGCGCGTCGATCGGGCGTATTGGAAGCACCGCAAGGGGAATAAGGTACGGTCCGATGAATCCCGGACCGCTTGCGGGCGACATCGCGGCGACGTTCCGTAGCGGGTCGTACACCGCGCGAGCGCTTGGTCAACCGACCATCATGTTCCGGGTGATTGGCGACAAGGGCAACCCGACGGGATCCTTCTGGACAGCGTCGGAACCGCGCGGTCCGCTCCAGTCGGTGATTGACCATGGTCTTGATCAGAGCTGGGGGAATCCGGCGACGCAAGTTATCCGAGCGCAGATTCCCGCTGGCGCAACTATCTACGAAGGAGCAGCAGCTCCGCAGGGGGGGCTGGTCGGTGGTGGCAGCCAGATCTACATCCCGCGAGTCGATCCGAGGTGGCTGCGATGACGACCTGGGAGGAAATCCATGGATTCGCGAGTCCAGGCGAGTACAACAGGTTCGTGAAGTACATCCGCGGTCAGGTCGCCTCAGGACACGCTGAGGAGATGGAGGTCGATGACAACTACGGGCGAGGAGAAATCTACGGTGGCAGCTGGTTCAAGGACGCCGAGACGGGAGAGATCTGGCGACTGATCCCACCGGATCCGCCATTCCGTGGGCTTTGGGAGCGAATTGTGCGATGACCGAGGTAGCGAACGGCTACGACGCTCGTGGCCTGCTCATCGCTGCGAAGAACTCCCACGTGGGGCTGCTGCGCGACTACGACGAGCTGGGCCGTCTCACGCGCGAGACGGACACTCGCTTCGGCACGGGGGTCGCCTACCAGTACAGCGCGGCGAGCCGCCTCACGGCGAAGGTCTACCCCGACGGCACGCTCCTGCACGCGGCCTACGACCCGGCCGGACGCCCGGTGGGGATCACGGATCCCACCGGCGACACCACTCGCTACGTCTATGACGCCGCTGGCCGCCGCGTGCAGACGCGCAGCACGGCAAATCTCCTGCGCACGCAGCTCGCCTACGACGCCGTGGGCCGCCTCGACACGATCGAGAGCTTCCGATCCGACGGCACGCCGCGCCCGCTCCAGAGCTACCCCGCCTACGACGACGCCGGCAACCGCCTCTCGATGCTGAATGACCTCGGCACCACCAGCTACGCCTACGACGCCCTACACCGCCTCGAGACGGCGTCCCCGCCCGGAGCGCCGGCGGTTCAGTACGAGTACGACCGAGCCGGAAACCGCCTGCACGCCGGGCAGCAGGTCGCAGGCGCAGCGTGGACCCAGACGAGCATCTACGAGAGCCCCCCGACCGGCGGCCCCTCGCATCGCTTGAAGGAGATTCGAGACGCCGCGGGATCCGCGGTCGAGACGTTCGTCTACGACACGAACGGCAACCCGCGCATCTGGCTGCATCCAGGCCAGCGCTTCCTGGGATGGGATGCCCTCGATCGGCTGGTCTCCATCTCGGGCAACTTCGTCGGCCACTACGTCTACGACCCGCTCGGAAGGCGCATCGAGAAGACCGAGGCCGGCGAGACGATCCGCTACCAGTACGACGGGCTCGACGTGGTGGCGGAGTACAGCGTCGACGGAAGCAACACGAACAGCCTCGCCGCCACCTATGTCTTCGGCCCCGGGATCGACGAGCCGCTGAAGATTCTGCGCGGAGCCACGCTCGCGGCCTATCACTCGGACGGCCTGGGGTCGATCCTCGCCGTCTCGAGCATCGCGACCCCGGGCGCCACGGATCTGCTCAGCTATCGCTACGACGCCTTCGGGGTGATCGAGGCATCGACCGGGAGCACGGTCGACAGCACCTACACCTACACGGGCCGCGAGCGCGACGCATCGGGCCTCTACTACTACCGCGCGCGTTACTACCTGGCGAGCACGGGGCGCTTCCTCAGCCCCGATCCAATGGGGCTCGAGGGCGGGATCAATCCGTACGTCTATGTGGGAAGCAACCCGGTCAACTTCACGGATCCGTTCGGGCTCGCCCCGCGCGCGGCGCCGCAGCTGCCGCCGGCGTTCCAGTCGATAACACCCCAGGGCATCGTCAGCTTCGCCGGTGATGTCTTGGACCAAGCTCTGCTTGACCCCTTCAGACACCAAGGGCTTCGTGACGTCGCGACCGCTGAACTCGCGAACTGCGCAATTTCAGCGTGCACGCACCAGTGGACGAGCCTCGTCGCAGCGGACGAGCGGCTGGCGCGAAGCATGCTGGGAGCGACTATCGCGGTAGCCGCGTTCCTGCCCGACCTGACGGCATTACCTGGAATCGCCACTTCACTGACGGCGCGCGCACCAATTGTCGCAAGGGAGACGACAGTATTCTACCGCGCTGTCAGTCACCCTGAGGCGGCGAGCCTCCTGGAAACTGGTGCGTTCCAAGCCGGTCAGACTTCGTATACAACTGGAAAGTGGTTCGCCGAGTCAGCGGAGCATGCCACGCAGTGGGGAACGCGACTCGAGGGCGCCGGCAATTTTCGGATTATCGAGGCCGAGTTCCCGAAGACGACCGCCGAAAAGTTTATGCGGTACGAGCGACTCGATGGGATAGGCGAGGATAGGTGATACAAGCTGGATTCTCGGGACGTCCGAGAAGTAGCATTCTGTCAGCTACCCCCCCCCGTAGGGGGCGATTTCAAGCTGGGGCATCGTCGGCGGGGCGCGGTGGAGTGGCGATTGCGCGGGACGGACGCGGGTGGTGGTCCGGTGGGGCGGGTGTGCGCACGCAGGTCGCCCCTAGGGACGTGGTCGATATCGAGTCTCGCGGGGTGGCGAGTCGGGTCTCATCGAGTCACGACTCCTCGTCCATTGGCGTCTGGTCGAAATCCCAGGGCGCTTCGAGCTGGAGCGCGTGACCCATATCGGTGTCGCTCGGCGTGGCCGGTGCGCCAGGCGGTGCCCGGGCGGGCAGTCCGATGCACGCGAGAATCCGTCGGGCGATCGCGGGGTCTTCGATGGCGGCGATGAGCCGGAGGGTCGACCCGCAGCGGGGGCAACGCAGGGCGTCGAGGTCGAAGACACGCTGGAGGAGCGCAGCCCACCGAAGTCGTCGGGGCGCCGTCTGGGGCGGCGGGAGCTTCTGCGCCCCGACACTGTCCGGTTCGCGAGGCTGGGCTTCGTCTCGTGGCGACGAGCTCAATCGGGCGTGAGTGGGTGCGACCGGGGGAGGAGCGCTGCCCACCTCGAGCGCACTCCGGCTGGGATGGCCCACGGCAGCGCCGACGTTGCCGAGGGACCCGGCCGCCGCGCTATCAGCGGCGTGAGCGTGCGGCTCGAGCTCGGGCTCACGGGCCGGCACGACCCGATCGCGCTGGCTCGCGCACGGCGCCAGGATGCCGTGGTATCGCACCTGATGGGCTCGCGGTGGCGGGATCAGCGGGACGAGGCGGTCGATGAGCTCGCTTCGCTCCATCAGAACATGCGTGGTGCCGTCGCGCCAGCGGGTCTTCAGGCGAAACGTGAGTCTGCCGTCCGGTTGCTCCTCGAGGCGTTCGTTCGCGAGCGGCGGGCGCGCCACATAGCGACACAGCCGCTCGAGGCGGCGGCGGTCGCCGGCGGGGACGGCCACGGCGGCGTGGAGGCTCATGCCGCGGTGCTCGGGTACGCGAGGAGAGGTGTCCGGATCCTCGCGCGGCTCTGCGGGGTCCACGCGATCCCCTTCGCGTCGCCAGGGCTCGCCCCGCTGCGGCCCCGTGGCAATCCGGGTGCGCAAGGAGGCCGCGGCGAGCAGCGCGAGGAGCGGCTCGTCTCGGGCGAGCGCATCGTCATTCCCGTCGTCGCGCGCTTCGAGCAGCCGGTGGAGCCGGCGAGCCGTTCCGGTGAGCACGCGGGCCACTTCGTCATGGCGGGGTGGGGGCAGGACGAGAAAGCGCGGTGTTTTCTCGTGACCGGCGGCGTACGCATAGCCGCCGTCGAGAGCCAACGTGTGGAAATGAAGGTTCAGGTTCAGCGCCGAGCCGAAGCGCTGGATGAAGCTGACGGCGCCGCACTGCTCGGCAAGGACGCCCCATCGTCGCCGAACGCGCCGCCGCAGCTGCGCGAAGAGCGCCCGGAGAAACGCGCGAAGGACCTCGCTCGTGAGCCTCGCATCGTATGCACAGCGGTAGCGAAGTGGGTAGGGGAGCGTGAGCACCCACTGGCGGACCGGCACCGCCGAGGGAAAGACGTGATCCATGAGGTGAGCCGAAGATTCGGCCATCCTGCGGCCGCCGCAGGAAGGGCAGAAGCCACGGCGCTTGCACGAGAACGGCACCAGGCGGTCGTGACCACAATCGTCGCAATGAAGGCGCAGGAAACCGTGCGCGAGGATGCCGCAGCGCAGGAAGGCATGCAGCTCCTGTTCGATGAATCGTGGGGCTGGCTGCTCTCGGGCTCGCGCGCGGGCGAGGAAGGGCCCGAGTTGCTCGCGAACGACGCGGTGCAGGAGGGTCTGCTCCGGCGAGCGCGGCATGTAGCCTCTCTCGGGCTCCACGGCATTCGCATGCATCGCGGCGAACCGATGCGACGTGCGTGCCCGTCTCCTCTTGCGCGCCGACGGAGCTTCTCCGACGGCTCTCGAGCCCGCGCGTTCACCAGCCGTGAGACCAGGCGTTCGTGGGATGCCGGTCAGGGAAGTGCGGTCGGTGCAACCTGCCTGGCTTCGGAAGGGCGCGGGGTGTACGGCTGCCGGTCGGCCCGCGTCAGGCCGCAGACGGTTCGCGCGCTGCGACTCCCGCCCCGGGCGCGGGGAGGCGCAGCGAAAAGGTCGCGCCCTCGCCTGGGCGCGAGCGCACATCGAGCACGCCGCCGTGGTCGCGCGCGATCTCGAGCGCCACGGCGAGGCCGAGGCCGGTGCCCTGGTCGGGATCCTTGGTCGTGAAGAAAGGATCGAAGATCCGCTCGTGCAGCTCCGGCGCGATGCCCGGACCGTTGTCGCTCACCTCGATCACGGCCTGGCCCGCGTCGGCGCACACGCGCACCACGATGTGTCCGTCGCGCCGCCGCCCGAGCGCCTGACGCGAGTTCATCAGCACGTTGAGCACGGCCTGCACGAGACGCTGCGCCGAGCCCTCGAGCCACAACGGCTCGCGCGTGTACGCCACGTCGATCGCGATGCTGGCGTCGCGGTGCAGGTTCGCGAGCCGGATCGCGTCGCGCGCGACGTCGTTGAGATCGAGCCGGGCGAAGCTGTCGTCGCGGGAGGTGGAGAGCCGCCGCATGTCGGCGACGATGCGCTCGATGCGCTGGATGCCGTCGAGCGTCTCGGCCGCGATCGGCCCGAGATCGGCGAGCTCGGCTGCGAGCTTCGCCTCGGGACCGGTCCGGTGGGCCTCGGCGATCTCGCCGAGGCGCTGGATCTGCATCAGGTTCGCGTGGATGAACGCGAGCGGATTGTTCACCTCGTGCGCGATGCCGGCGACCAGCGTTCCCACGGTCTGCAAGCGCTGGGTCTGGCGCACGAGACGATCGAAGCGGCGCTCCTCCGTGCGATCGCGCAGCACCGCGCACTGCCCGACCGGCTCGCCCCGCGCATCGCGCACCAGCATCGCGCTGATCTCGATCCGGCGGTGATCGGGCGTCGCCAGCTCCGCCGCGAGCGGGGCGCCGGTCTCGCCGAGCTGCGCGAGCGCAGCGCGGAAGTGCACGACGTCGGCATCGAGCAAGAAGTCGTCGAGCAGCGCCGCGAGCGGCCGCTGGCGCAGCGACGCGCCTGCGACGCCCAGGATCGCGACCGCTGCGGGGTTGAGATCGAGGATCGCTCCGCCGGCGTCGGCGAGCACGACGCCATCGGGCAGATGCTCGATCACGTCGCGGCGCGCGAGCGGCAGGCTCTCGAGCAGGCGATAGCGGAAGATCGTCGTCGAGAGCAGCAGCAGCGAGACGGCGAGCGCGGACGGCGTGAGATCGAACTTGACCGGCAGCCAGCTGAACATGTAGGCGAGGCTCGCCACCAGCGGCAGGGCCGCCGCGAGCGTCAACAACACCGATCGGCGTCGCTCGTCGTTGCGGGCCAGTCGGCGGGCGGTATGGAAATAGAGCAGCGACGAGACGCCGATCAGCGCGTAGGCCCATGGCAGGTAGGCCCAGAACACCGGCCCGCTCCAGGCCAGGCCGCCCGCCTCGAGCGCCTCGAAGCTGACCGTGCGCATCACCTGGTGGTGCGCGGCATTGGTGAGGAGCGCCGTGTAGGCAAACAGCGAGGGGAGGAACAGCGCCACCATCACGCCGCGGCGCTCGCATAGCGCCCGTGTCTGCGCATAGCGCCCGGCGAGCAGCAGCCAGAGCGGCGGCGTCGTGAAGATGCCCAGGAAGATCAGCCGCAGCGACGCCTCGAGGCCCGCCTGGGTCGCGACCGAGAAGCGGCAGATCGCCCCGAGCGTCCAGAGCATGAGCGAGCCGAGCAGGGCCATCAGCAGCCAATGCAGGCCGTTCTTGTTGCGGCGCAGGGCGATCACGGCCATCAGCACGGCTGAGGTCGCGAAGGCGAGCGCGGCCGGCGGAATCGCGGGATGCATCCCGGGGATATCGGCCGGCAGGAACGGGGTGTTGAGGCGCGTCGGGCCTTCGGGACCCGGCCGTCCGCCGCGCATCTTCTCTTCGGAACGCGCGGCCGGAGGGGTTATCATGGGGCGTTCCAGGACCCACCCCCGTGCGGGCGCCGCGAGCGGCCCGCGGAGGCACGCATGACCCGAGCCGCAGCCACCCCTGGCGACGTCGTCTACCGGACCTGCCCGCTGTGCGAGGCGAAGTGCGGGATCGCCGTCGAGGTCGAGCGCAGCTCCGGCCGGGTGCGTGACGATCCGCGGCGACGACGAGGACCCCTTCAGCCGCGGCTACCTCTGCCCCAAGGCCTACGGCCTGAAGGCCCTGCAGGAGGATCCGGACCGCCTGCGCAAACCCCTGCGCCGCGACGAGCACGGGCTGGCGAGGAGATCGGGCTGGGAGGAGGCGCTCGCGTTCGCGGCCGAAGGCCTGCGCGGCGTGCGCGAGGCGCACGGCGCCGACGCGATCGCGAGCTACGTCGGCAACCCGAACGCCCACGACCTCGGCTCCGCGCTCTACCTGCCGGCGCTGCTGCGATCGCTCGGCACCAAGCGACGCTTTTCGGCGTCGAGCGTCGACCAGCTGCCGAAGATGGTGGCTCGTGCGCCGCGATGTTCGGCGCCCCGTTCACGATCCCCGTCCCGGACCTCGACCGCACGCAACTACCTGCTCGTGCTCGGCGCGAATCCGCTCGCCTCGAACGGCAGCCTGATGACGGCCCCGGACGTCGCCCGGGCGCTTGCGCAGGATCCGCGAGCGCGGCGGAAAGCTGGTCGTCGTCGACCCGCGCCGCAGCGAGACGGCGGAGATCGCCGACGAGCACCTCTTCATCGTGCCCGGCAGCGACGCCTTCTTCCTGTTCGCGCTCGTGCACGTGCTCTTCGAAGAGGGTCTCACGTCGCCCGGCCGTCTCGAGGCCTCGCTGCGCGGGCTCGAGGCGCGTGCGCGACGCTCGCGAAGGATTTCTCGCCCGAGGCGGTGGCGAAGGCCACCGGGATCGCGGCTCCGGTCACGCGCCGGATCGCGCGCGAGTTCGCCGCGCGCCGAGCGCGCCGCCTGCTACGGGCGGATCGGCACCTGCACGCAGGAGTTCGGGACGCTCGCGAGCTGGCTCGTCGACGTCGTGAACATGCTCACCGGCAATCTCGACCGCGAGGGCGGCGTGATGTTCCCGCGCTCGGCCGCGGGCCCCGGGCGCGATCGCCCGAAGCGCAGCGGAAGACCCCTGCAGCCGCGCTGGCGCTCGATCGTGCGCAGCCTGCCCGAGTTCGCGGGCGAGCTGCCGGCGGCGGCGCTCGCCGAGGAGATCGACGCGGCCGGCGACGCAGCGCATCCGCGCGCTCGTCACCGTCGCCGGCAACCCGGTGCTCTCGACGCCGAATGGCGCGCGCATGGACCGCGCGCTCGCGGGCCTCGACTTCATGGTCAGCGTCGACATCTACCTGAACGAGACCACGCGACACGCCAACGTGATCCTGCCACCGGTCGTCGCCCGCTCGAGCGCTCGAACTACGACATCGCCTTCAACCAGTTCTCGGTGCGCAACACCACGAAGTTCTCGCCGCAGGTTCTCGAGCCGCCCGCGGGCGCGAAGCAGCAGTGGTGGATCCTCGCCGAGCTCGCCGGTCGACTGGGCGGCGCAGGCGCCGACGCCGTCGACGAGCTGGTGTTCTCGAACCTGCTCTCGGCGGCCGTGGGCGGCGGCCGAGACCGCGTGCCCGGACGTCACCGCCGAGCAGGCCCGCGCCGCGCTCGGGAGCGAGCGCGGACCCGAGCGCATCCTCGATCTGATGCTGCGCGCGGGTCCGTGGGGCGACCGCTTCGACGACGACAGCGACGGCCTCTCGCTCGCGAAGCTGCGCGCGCAGCGAGCACGGCATCGACCTGGGGCCGCTCGAGCCGCGGCTGCCCGACCTGCTCTCCACCGCGAGCGGCGCGATCGAGCTGGCACCGGAGCTGCTGGTCGGCGACGTGCCGCGGCTGCGCGCAGCGCTCGAAGAGCGCCGCAAGGCCGGGAGCCTCGTCCTGATCGGCCGCCGGCACCTGCGCTCGAACAACTCCTGGATGCACAACCTGCGCTCGCTCGCGAAGGGCCGCGATCGCTGCACGCTGCTGGTGAATCCGCAGGACGCCGCCCGCCTCGGAATCGCGGACGGCGGCCGCGCGCGCGTCAGATCGCGCGTCGGAGAGCTCGTCGCGCCCGTCGCCGTCAGCGACGAGATGATGCCCGGCGTGGTCAGCCTCCCGCACGGCTTCGGACACGATGCCAAGGGCGCGCGGCTCGGCGTCGCCCGCGAGTTCGCCGGCGTGAACGTGAACCTGCTGAACGACGAGGCGCGCATCGACGTGCTCTCGGGCAACGCGGTGCTGAACGGCACGCCGGTCGAGGTGGCGCCGGCGTAGGGCCGCGGCGGCAGCGCGCCTGCGGCGAGCCCCGATCAGCCCCGCTCGATCTTCGCGAGCAGGCCGCGGATCGTCTGGTCGATGCCCGCGCCCGGGAGCGCGAGGCCCCCGTCCACCACCAGATCGTGGCCCGTGATGAAGCGGGCCTGCTCCGAGAGCAGGAACACCACGGCATCGGCGACCTCCTCGGCCGTGCCGGTGCGGCCGAGCGGCGTCGCCGCGATCACGGGATCGAGCGCGCCCGGCACGCGGAAGAGTCCCTCCGACAGGGGGGTCCGGATCACCCCCGGCGACACCGAATTCACCCGGATGCGCGGACCGTACTCGAGCGCGGCGCTCTGCGTGAGCGCCAGCACGCCCGCTTTCGCGGCGGCGTAGGGCGCCTCGCCGCGCACCGGCTGGGTCGCGCTGGCCGACGCGTTGTTCACGATCGCGCCGCCGGCGCCCGCGAGCATCAGCGGAAGCGCCGCGCGCAAGCCGTTGTAGACGCCGAGCAGATTGACGCGCACCAGCCGCTCGACGTCCTCGGGCGTGTAGCGGTGGAGCGTGCGCACGCTGCCTGCGCCCGCGTTGTTGAAGAGCAGATCGATCCCGCCGAGCTGGCTCGCCGCCGCCTGCATCGCTTGCTCGACGGCCGCCGCGTCGCCGACGTCGGCTGCGAAGGCGAGGCCGCCGAGCTCGCGGGCCGCCTTCTGCGCCAGCTCGCCTTGCACGTCGAGGATCGCGACGCGCGCGCCTTCCGCGACGAGCCGCCGGCAGGTCGCGAGCCCGATCCCCGAGGCGCCGCCCGTGACGACCGCGCGACGCCCCTCGCAGAGCCCCGTCACTTGAAGACGTGTCCGCCGTTCACGTCGAGCGACTGCCCGGTGATCACGCGCGAGAGATCCGAGGCGAAGAAGACCACGGCCGGTGCGATCTCCTCCGAGGTCGGCAGGTGACGCAGCGCCGTGCCCGCGGCGACCTCGTCGTAGACCTGCTGCGGCGTGATGCCGCGGCGCTTGGCGAGATCGCTGAAGTACCACTGGAGCGACGGGCCCCAGATGTAGCCCGGGACGACCGAGTTCACGCGGATCTGGCTCGGGCCGAGCTCGCGCGCGAGGCCCTGCGTCGCGGCCATCAGCGCCGCCTTCGAGGCCGCGTAGTCGGCCATCGTCGGCAGCACGTCGCGGATCACCATGGAGTTGATCATCACGATCGAGCCGCCGCCTTGTTTTTTCATCAGCGGAATCACCTGCTGCGTGAGGCGCAGCGTGCCGAGCACGTTCACCTCGAAGGGCTCGCGCCACTTCGCGAGATCGGCGCTCTCGACGAGCGAGAAGGTGCCCTGATGAAAGGCGTTGTTCACGAGCACGTCGACGCGGCCGAAGGCGCTCTGCGCGGCGGCGACGAGCCGCGCGCAATCCTCGGGCTTCGTGATGTCGGTCGGCACGGCGATCGCTTCGGCGCCCGCCGCGCGCACCTCCGCCAGCGTCTTCTCGAGCTTGCCCGCCGAGCGCGCCGCGAGCGCGAGCTTCGCTCCCTCGCGCGCGAAGGCGAGCGAGATGTCGCGGCCCATGCCGGGACCGATGCCGGAGACGATCGCGACCTTGTTGGCAAGCAGCACGGGGGCCTCCTGCGAGCGGGGCCCTATCGAATCACGAAGCGCCGGTCGGCGCCAGTCGGCGGCACAGGAGAGCGCCGTGGTACGTGAAGACGCGCGCCGCGACGTGTGGCATCACGTTCAGCACGAGGCGTTTGAGAGCATGAGCGCCGGCTCCACGCCAGCCGGAGCGCCAGACGACGGCCCCGCGCGAGGGCAGCGCCACGCGCTCGGCCAGCACCTCGAGGCCGCAGGTCTGTACGAAGCGGCGCAGCGAAGCGGGCGAAAAGAAGTTGATGTGGCCGACGGCGTCGGACGAGAAATCTCGCGGCAGGCGCCAAGTGTCCTCGAGGGGCACCTCGATGAAGAGCATGCGCGCGACCCGCGCCGCCTCGGCGACCAGGCGCCGCGGGTGCTCCGCATGCTCGAGCACGTGCGACAGTACGGCCAGATCGAAGCGGGCGTCGCGATACGGCAGCGTTTCGCCGTCGAAGCGGACCAGCGAGACGAGCCGTTGGATGCCCCGCGCGCGGATCACGCGAGCGCCCGAGTGCGAGATCTCGGCCGCGTGCAGCCGCTCGCCGAAGCCGAGCTCGGCGAGCCGCGCGAGCAGCGCGCCCTCCCCCGCCCCGATCTCGAGCACGCTCGCGTGCGGCGCCGACGCGCACAGCGCCAGCACGTTCTCCGCCTTCGCGAGCGCGCCGAGCCGGCGCCACTCCGAGACGCCAGCCTCGTAATACGCGTCGTAGAGTCGCCTCGGATTGGACGCGGCCGCGCCCCCCACCAGCGCGCGCGGCCCCGTCACGCGGGGATCGCCACGATTACCTGCGAGACGCCGAAGGCGCGCAGACAGGGAATCCGTTCGCAGACGGCGGCGAGCGCGCGCAGCCACGGCCGCAGCGCCGCGAGCCAGGCCGGCTGATGGCCGGAGATGTTCTCGAAGGTCTGCCAGACGGCGTCGGTCGCGATCACCCGGAAGCCGGCCCGCTCGACGAGCGCACGCAGCTCCCAAGGCCAGTAGTTCCGCGCCCAGGAGTCGAAGATCCGCGAGCCCAGAGCCAGCGGAAGCCACGGAACGCCCGGCAGAGTGTGCGGCACGCGACGTCCGGTTCCGCGCCAGAACACACCGTGCGTCTCGAACGGATACAGCCGCGTCGGCGAGAGCACGACGAGCCTCCCGCCCGGGCGCAGCACGCGCCGCAGCTCCGCGAGCGCCGCCGTCTCATCGGGCACGTGCTCGAGCACTTCGTTGAGCAGCGCCAGATCGAAGCTCGCGTCCGGAAACGCGAGCGCCTCGAGATCCCCGACACGGATGCGCGACGCGAGCTCTCCCCCGTGCGCCTGCCCGGCCGCGATCTTGCGCGCATCGAACTCGACGCCAAACGCATCCGCTCCGCGCTCGAGCAGCGCGCGCACGTATTCGCCCGCGCCGCAACCGCAATCGAGCACGCGCCGCTTCACGAGCGGCCCCGCATGCCGCTCGATCAAGCGCAGACGCTTGGCGAGATTCAGCGGCGTCGCGGTATCGCCGCCGGCCGGCTGGACCTGCATGCCCATCCCCGCAGCAATTCCACGCACTTGTCGACCGACCTGCACGAAAACGTGAGCGCCTCGGTCGCTCCCGCTCCGACGTCGCGGCGCTTCGCAGGGAGGCGGCGGGGGGTGGGCGGAGGCGAACTCAAGCGCAGCCGGCCCGGAAATCGTCCGGTTCCTCGGCGCCACCCGCATGACGCACGGCACACAATCACGGAGAGAGGAACGGCGAGCCATTCGCCGCAGCCCACCCCCCGCCGCCTCCCTCCCCTCGCACTTCGAACGCCGGATCAAGGTCGCGACGTCGTGGGCGTTCCCGCGCAGCTAGCGAAGCCGCGTGATGAGACTCGAGGTATCGAGCCGCCCCGCCCCCCGCGCGTGCAGCTCGTCGTAGAAGCGCAGCACCAGCTCCGCCACGGGCAGCTCCGCGCCGCCAAGCGCCGCTTCGGCGAGCGCGTTGCGGAGATCCTTGCGCATCCAATCGACCGCAAAGCCGAAATCGAAGCGCCGCTCGAGCATCGTCTGCGCGCGGTTGTCGAGCTGCCAGGATTGCGCTGCGCCCCTGGCGATCGCCTCGAGCGCGCGGGGAACGTCGAGGCCTACGTGCTCCGCGAAGCGCAGACCCTCCGCCAGCGCCTCGAGCAGGCCCGCGATGCAGATCTGGTTCACCATCTTCGCGAGCTGCCCCGCGCCGGGAGGCCCGATGCGCAGCGCCTGCTTCGCGTAGCAGGCGAGCAGCCCCTGCGCGCGCGCGAACGCCGCTTCGCTCCCGCCCGCCATCACCGTGAGCGTCCCCGTCACGGCGCCCTTCTCGCCTCCCGAGACAGGCGCGTCGAGGGCCTCGAAGCCGCGCGCGAGGGCCAGCTCCGCGAGCTCGCGCGCGAGCAGGGCCGACACGCTGGTGTGATCGATGAACACCGCGCCCGGCGCGATCCCGGCGAAGGCGCCCTCGGGTCCCAGCAGCACCGCGCGCAGATCGTCGTCGTTGCCGCTGCAGCTGAACACGAACCTGGCGCCTGCGGCGGCCTGCGCGGGCGTGGCGGCCGCGCGACCGCCGTGCTCCAGCGTGAAGCGCTGCGCGCGCTCGCGCGTCCGGTTCCAGACCACGACCGCATGGCCGGCGCGCGCCAGGTGGCCCGCCATCGGGTAGCCCATCGTGCCGAGACACAGAAACGCGATCGCCTCGCCCACGCGTCAGCCGCGGCCGGGCTCGTCGAGGGCCAGACCCGCCGTCGCGGCCGCGTCTCCCGCTTCGTCTTGCAGGCAGTCGACGCCCGCGCGAGCGAAGCGGCGCGCCGCCTCGGCGCTGCGGCCATCGCCGTCGCGATCGAGATCCCACTGCGCCTGCTCGACCAGCAGCGCCAGCGCCAGCGCGCGGCCGAGCGTCATGGCGAAGCGCCGGGCGCCGGCCTCGCTCGCCGCGGCGCCCTGCGCGGGCGCGGCCGCCCACCAGCGTTCGGCGTGCTCGGCCGCCGCGCGCGCACAGCGCGCCGGCTCCGCGAGCGATGCCGCGCGCGCCGCGCCGGCGCGCGCGCGGATCTCGGCGGCGAACGGCCCGAGCGCCCCCGCGCGCGCAACCGCGCGGAAGGCTTCGAGCGAGAGCACGTTCGTCGTGCCCTCCCAGATCGAGAGCACCTGCGCGTCTCGCAGGATCTCCGGCAGGCCCGTGTCTTCCACGTAGCCCGCGCCGCCGAAGGCCTCGAGCACCTCGCTCGCGCCGGCCACCGCCTGCCGCGCGGTGAGCAGCTTCGCGACGGGCTGGAGCAGACGCAGCACGGCCTGGCCCGGCTCGTCGAGCTCGCCGACCTCGTCGCGTCCGAGCAGCGCCACGGCGTGAAACGTGAGCTGGAGCGCCGCTTCCTGCTCGGCCGCGAGACCCGCGAGCGTCTCCAGGTGCAGCGGCTTCTCGGAGAGCGGCGCGCCGAAGGCCACACGGCGGCGCGCGTAGTCGCGCGCGAGCGCGAGGCCGCGGCGCAGCGAAGCCGCGCTGCACACGGCGTTCCAGGTGCGCGTGAGATTCAACATCGAGGCCATGTCGCGCACGCCGTCGCTGGCGCGCGCGACCAGCACGCCGGGCATGCCAGACAGCTCGAGCTCCGCCGTCGGCACGCTGCGCGTCCCGAGCTTCTCCTTGAGCCGCAGCACGCGCACGCGATTCGGCAGACCCTGCGCATCGCGCGTGTGCACGAGGAAGAGCGCGAGGCCCTTGCCGCCGGGCCCGTTGCCCTCGGGTCGCGCCAGCGTGAGCGCCACTTCGGAGCTCACCGCCGACGTGAACCACTTCACGCCCGAGAGCTGCCAACCCTCGGGCGTGTTGCGGGCGACGGTCTCCGAAAGACCGACGTCCGAGCCGCCGGTGCGCTCCGTCATCCACTGCCCGCTCGTCCAGACGCGCGCCGGATCGCGGGAGAGCAGCCGCGGCAGCACCGCGTCGCGCAGCTCGGCGTTCGCCAGCGTCTCGAGCGTGCGCGCGGCGCCGTCGCTCATCGCGAGCGGGCAGGTGTAGACCTGGCTCGACGGCGCGAACAGGTAGACCAGCGCGAACTGGTGCACGCGGGAGTGCGCTGCGTGCTTGCGTTCGTAACCCGCCGCGATCAGGCCCTGCTCCGCCGCCACCTCGCGGCAGCGCCGCCAGGCGGCGTTCACGCGGATCTCGTCGACGTGACGGCCCCAGGCGTCGAAGGGGATCCACTCCGGCTCGACCTTGCGGCTCTCGTGCGCGAGCCGCAGCAGCTCGCCGGCCGCGCGCTCGCCCATCTGGTCGAGGCTCTCCTCGATCTCGGCGAACACCGCGGGCGGAAGCCGCCGCAAGAGCAGGCGCTGGAGCGAGCGGTCCTCGCGCCATTGGTTCGCGAGCTGCGGCGGTTGCTGTAGGAAGCTCAAGCGGAGACCCCCTGCGCGCCGGCAGCGAGCGCCGGCGCGCTCGGCACGGGTGCGCCATCTCGATAGACCACCTGCTGCGTGCGCAGCGCCGGGACGCGCGGCCCCGGCGTCAGCACGCCGACCAGGTTGAGCGGATCGACGCCGGAGACGCGCACGATCTCTCCCGTGCGCTCGAGCTTGCGGGTGCGGCGCAACGCTTCGACGGCCCCGGGGAGCGCATACTGCTCGCCCACGAAGCCCGTCACGAAGCGACCGCCGCGGATCGCGCCGCGCGCCTCGAGGCGCCGCAGCGCAAAGAGGATCTCGCGCCAGGAGACCGCCAGCGTCTCGCGCACGAGCAGATCGCGGAACACCACGCCCCAGCGCGCGAGCAGCTGCTCGGCGACGGCCTGCGCCCGCTCGTCGGGATCGCGCGCGAGATCGGCCGGCGGCAGCAGCGCCCAGCGTCCTTCGGCGCCGGTCCGCCCGCGCGAGCCGCGCCGCAGCCGCTCGCGCGCGCGCCGCGCGCCGCTCGCGCGAGCCGAGCAGCGCGCGCACCGATTCGAAGCCGTCCGCGGCGACGAGGCCGCGCGAGACCAGATCCCACAGCCCCTG
Organism: uncultured delta proteobacterium; assembly: GCA_963785985.1. Lineage (GTDB taxonomy): Bacteria > Myxococcota_A > UBA9160 > UBA9160 > SMWR01 > DATBRV01. Next base: position 678,913 of record CAWAXD010000014.1, read on the forward strand.
CTCGACCTCGACGGGCAGACGCCGCGTCGCCGCGACGAGCTCGCCGTGGAAGAGCGCGCCGCGCGTGCGCAGCGCCTCGAGCAGATCGCGCGCCGGACCCTCGCCCGGAAGTGTCGGCTGGCCCTCCCCGCGCGCGGCGGCGAGCAGCTCCGGTAGATCTTCGCGAAGCGCGAACGTGATCGGCGTCGAGCGCGAAGGCACGGCGCCACCGCGCCCGGCCTCGAGCGCAGACTCGTCGCTGCCGGAGCCCGCGCGCAGACCGAGCCGCCCCCAGACCACCTCGCCCGAGAGGCACAGCGCATCGAGCCATTCGCCGCGGTAGGCGGCGAGACGCGCCGGCAGCACGGCCTCTTCCCAGGCGCCCGCCGCGAGCTCGAAGCCCTGGAGCTGCTCGATCACCGAGAGCAGTCCGCGCCGGCCCTCGCGTTGCGTTCCCGTCGCTACGTGCTGCCAGCGCAGCAGGAAGCGCAGGAAGTCCTGGGCCGTCACGGGCTCGATCTCGCGCCGCAGACGCTCGTGCGTGTAGCGATGGATGCGCGCCAGCAGGCGCCGCTCGCAGCATTCCTCTCCGCTCGCCACGTCCGGCGAGAAGCTGCCGCGCAGCGCGAAGCCCTCGCCCTCGAGCTTTGCCAGCGCCTGCTCGACCTGCGGCGGCGCAAGCCGGGTGGCCGCCGCGAGCGCCGGGATCGTGAGCGGGCCCGAGCCATCGAGATGGCCGCGCACCGCCGCCGCCGCCGCGGCGTCGGGCTGCACCGGTCCGCGCGCGGCGAGCGCCGCGGGGAGCGTCACGTCGGGCGCGAAGCGCGCTTCCGGGAAGAGCGCCTCGATGGCGGCGCGCTGCTCGGTCGCGCACCACAGCGCACCGGCGCTCGTGGCGACGCGCGCGGCGCGGCCGCTCTTCACGAGCTCGTCGAACCCCGGCTCCCAGTCCGCGCGCGGCAGGGCGACGACCAGCGAGAGCAGCGCGTCGTGCAGCTCCTCGGCGTCCCGCGGCGCCGGCGCCGCCTCTTCGCGCACGCGCGCGATCGCCTCGGGATCGAGGCGCCCGAGATCGCGCGCCGTCTCGGGCAGGCCGCGGCGCAGCACCACGGCGCGCGTGCGGCGCTCCTCGAGCGGCGCGTCGTCGAGAAACGTATAGGGCCGGCCGTTCAGGATCTCGTGCGCGAGCGGCGAGGGCTCGGTCGTCTCGCGCAGGTGCAGGCTCACGCCGCCCGTTTCGATCGCGCCGAGCAGCTGCCCGAGCGCATCCACGTCCATCGCCTCGTGCAGGCAATCGTGCAGCGTCTGGCGCACGAGCGGGTGATCGGGAATCTCGATCGGACCGGCCTGGTTCTCCTGGCACTGCGCGAGCCCGGGAAAGACGGCCGCCATCAGATCGTCGGCTTCCATGCGCTGGATCGGAGGCGGATTGCGCTTGCCGCCCTTCATGCGCAGGACCACGAGCGCGCGCCCGAGGTTCCAGCGCCAGCGCGCCGTGAACATCGGCGAAGCCAGCACGGCCTGCTCGAGCACCTCGGGCAGCGTGCGCGCCGAGAGCATCTTCATGAAGTCCGGCAACGGGAAGGAATGCTGGGGGCCGAGCGAGAGCACGATCGCGTCGTCGTTGGCCGCGGCCTGGAGCTCGAAATCGAACGCGCGGCAGATGCGCTTGCGCACGGCGAGGCCGAAGGCGCGGTTCACGCGTCCGCCGAAGGGTGAATGCACGACGAGCTGCATGCCGCCCGTCTCGTCGAAGAAGCGCTCGACGACAACTCTTGTTGCGTCGGAAGCGCACCGAGCGCCGTGCGCGAGGCCGCGAGGTAACGCAGCACCTGCTCGGCCGCGACGCGGCGAGATGCCGCACTCGGCCTCGAGCCAGGCGAGCGCCGCGCCGAGGTCTTCCTTCTCGAGGTGCGCCTCGAGCGCCGCGCGCAGCGCCGAAAGCTCGGCGGAGAGCTCTTCGGTGCGCGCGGGCGCCTCGCCGAGCCAGAACGGAATCGTGGGCGGCAGCCCGCCGGCGTCGCTCACGCGCACCACGCCCGCCTCGACGCGCCGGATGCGCCAGGAGGTGCGTGCCGAGCAGGAAGACGTCGCCCGCCATGCTCTCGATCGCCCAGTCTTCGTTGACGGTGCCGACGAAGGTGTCGTCGGGATCGGCGAGCACGCGGTAGTCGGCGACGTCGGGGATGGCGCCGCCCGACGTGAGCGCGGCGAGCCGCGCGCCGCGGCGGCCGCGCAGCACGCCGTTCACGCGGTCGCGGTGCAGGTAGGCGCCGCGCCGCCCGCGTCCGGTCTGGATGCCCTCGGAGAGCATCTCGATCACCGCATCGAAATCCTCGCGCGCGAGCTCCGCGAAGGGCGCCGCGCGGCGCACGCAGCGCGAAGAGCGCGTCCTCGGCCCAGTCGTCGGCGGCGCAGGCGGCAACGATCTGCTGCGCCAGGATGTCGAGCGGCGCGCGCGGCGGACGCACGCGATCGAGGTGGCCGAGGCGCACGGCGCGCAGCAGCGCTGCGCTCTCGACGAGCTCGTCGCGGGTCGTCGGGTACAAGCGGCCCTTCGGGAGCGCGCCGCGCGAATGGCCCGAGCGGCCGACGCGCTGGATCAGCGTCGCGATGCTGCGCGGCGACCCGAGCTGGCACACCAGCTCGACGGGACCGATGTCGATGCCGAGCTCGAGCGAAGCGGTCGCGACGAGCACGCGCAGCTCGCCCGCACGCAGGCGCTCCTCGACGCGCAGGCGGCGGTCTTTCGAGAGGCTGCCGTGGTGGGCGGCCACCTGCCCTTCGCCAAGCCGCTCTTCGAGCAGGTGCGCCACGCGCTCGGCGAGGCGCCGCGTGTTCGAGAAGACCAGCGTCGTGCGATGGCTCTCGACCTGCGCCGCGATGTCGTCGAGGATCTCGCCCCACTGCTCGCCCGAAGCCACCGCCTCGAGCTCGCTGCCCGGCACGACGAGCGCGAGATCGAGCGCGCGGCGGTGGCCCACGTCGACGATCGCGCAAGCGGGCTTGCCCTGCGCATCCGTGCGTCCGGGGCCCTCGCCCACCAGCAGGCGCGCGATCGTCTCGATCGGCCGCTGTGTCGCCGAGAGTCCGATGCGCGCCGGCCGCACTTCACAAAGAGCCTCGAGTCGCTCGAGCGTGAGCGCGAGGTGCGAGCCCCGTTTGTCCCGGGCCACGGCGTGGATCTCGTCGACGATCAGCGTGCGCACGCGGCGCAAGCGCTCGCGGCTGCGCTCGGCGGTGACGAGCAGGAAGAGCGATTCGGGCGTCGTGATCAGCAGGTGGGGCGGGTGCTTCAGCATCGCCGCGCGCGCCGCGGCCGGCGTGTCGCCGCTGCGCACGAGCACGCGGATCTCCGGCAGCGGCGAGCCCGAGCTCCGCCGCGGTCGCGGCGATCTCGCGCAGCGGCGCCTCGAGATTCTGCTGCACGTCGACCGAGAGCGCCTTGAGCGGCGACACGTAGACGACGTCGGTCTCGCTCGGCAGCGAGCCAGTCGCCTCGAACTCGCGGTAGAGGCGGTCGATGCAGAGCAGGAACGCGGTGAGCGTCTTGCCCGAGCCGGTGGGTGCGGCCACCAGGACGTCGCCGCCCGCGGCGATCGCGGGCCAGCCCAGGGCCTGCGGCTCGGTCGGGCCGAGGGGGAACCGCCTTTCGAACCAAGCGCGAATCGCAGGGTGAAAGGAAGCGATGGCGTCCATCGAGTGGCCCACTCTAGCAGACGGGGACGGCGTCCCGACCTGCGCACCAGCTTTCGATCCGGAGCGGCCGCAGCTCCAGGAGCACGGGGGGATCGCGCAGCACGGCGACGCGCGCGTACTGCGGATACTTCGCGCGTAGCGTCCCGACGGCAGCCGCAACGTCGGTATCCGCTTCGAGCGTCGCCGGCTCGACCACGCGGGCCGTCGCGTCGACGCGCAGCCACCACAGCCGCGACCAGTCCTCGGCGTAGTCGTCGAGCAGCAGGCTCGCCGCGGGGTTCGCGCGCAGATGGCGCACGCGCGCGAGCTCCACCGGGGCCTTCGGCTTCGCGTCGATCGGCGACCACAGGAGCCCGTGCACGCGCGCGAAGACGATCGGCACCTGATGCGGGCGCCCCTCGGGCGTGAGCGTCGCCAGCCGCGCCACCGGCCAGGTGTCGAGGAGCCTTTCGATGGCCGACTTCGGTAGCTGCATGACGAGGTCGGGTAGGATACCGCGCAAGCCCCCATGGAACTTCCAAGGAGACGCCATGGCCGAGCTGCTCGACGTGAATGATGCGAGCTTCGAGGAGAGCGTGGTGCGCGCCGCGCTCCCCGTGCTCGTCGATTTCTGGGGCGAGAACTGCCCCTCGTGCCGCGCCATCTCGCCGATCCTGCGCGAGCTCGCCGCCGAATACGCCGGCCGCGTGCAGATTCTCAAGCTCCACACGGGAGAGAACTCGCTGGCCATGGCGCGCTTTCGCGTGATGGCGCTTCCCACCGTGCTCGCCTTCGCGAAGGGCCGCGTCATCGGACAGCTCACGGGAGCGCGACCGAAGGCGGCGTTTCGCGAGCTCGTGGAGCGGGCGTTGGCCGGCTAGGGCGAGAGGGTCATCGAAGCGTGACGAGCAATGGTCATTCGGCGCCGGCCTACACGGCAGAGCAGGCGCTGGCCCGACTGAAGAGCGGCAACGAGCGCTTCCTCAGCGGCGAGGCACGCTTCCCGAGGCTGCCGAGAGCCGTCCTGGCCGAGCTCGCAAAGGGTCAGCAGCCCTACGCCACGATTCTGGGGTGCAGCGACAGCCGGGTGCCTCCGGAGCTCGTGTTCGACGCCGGGTTCGGCGAGCTGTTCATCGTGAGGGTGGCTGGGAACGTCCTGGGTCCCCCGATCGCGGGGACGCTGCAGTACGCCGGCACGCAACTCCGCACGCCGCTCTTCGTCGTGCTGGGGCACGAGGGCTGCGGGGCGGTGCAGGCTGCGATCGCCGCGAGGTTCCAGGGCGCCCAGCAGGCGAGCCGGATCGCGGTGCTGCTGGAGAACATCCTTCCCGCCCTGGAGGGCCTCGATGCGACGCTGCCCCCGGATGCGCTGCTCGCATCAGCCGTCGAAGCCAACGTGCGCTTCACCCTGCGGGCGGTGTTCGAGTCGCCGGAGGGGCAGGCACGCGTGGCCGAAGGTGTCATGCAGCTCGTGGGAGCGGTTTACGAGGTCAGCACCGGCCGCGTCCGCTTCCTCGACTAGCAACGCGCCGCTTCGAGCTCCGCCGCGACGCGAACCGCGACGGCGCGCAGCTCGTCGCTCGGAAGCGCAGCGAGCTCGTTCGCCGTGAGATCGTCGGCGAAGCGAAGTCGCTCGATCTGCGGCGCGGGCCGCGCCTCGGGCAGCCAGCACGCGTGCAGCAGGAAGCCGATCGCCTCGCCGTTCGGCGCGCCAAGGCTCGCGATCGGACCGTCGCCCACGCGCGCGGCATCGAAGCAGTCGACGCGCAGGCCGTCATCGCGCAGCACCGGCACCACGACCCAGCCGTCGTGTCCACCGGGCGCGTCGCCCGTCAGCTCGCCGCGCCGCGGATCGCGGCCAGCGCCGCGCGGCACGAAGATCGGCGAGCCCGCCCAGTCCTCGCAGCTCGGCCATTCCCAGCGCGCCCGCACCCGACACGCTCCGCGCTCGATCGAAAGCAGCGCGCAGGGCGTCTCTTCGCGGGGGAGGCGGCTCGCATCGATCCGCTCCCGATAGGCGCCGAGCGCGCGCCGCGAGACGTTGTAGGGCCGATAGCCCGAGAAGATCATGTGGTGGAGCGTCGGCGCGGCGAGGCCTTCCGGACTCCAGTCCATCGCCGAGAGCTGGTTGTTCCAGGTCTGCTCGCCGCGGATCCGCTCGAGCTGCGCCACGCGTCCCGTCTCGACGTCGAACTCCATTTCCGAGAGTGACGACGGACACATCCCCATGTTGTAGAGGCCGACCTGCGCCGGATCGATCGGCTGGCCGAACACGTCGACGTCGTCGGGCTTGAGGAAGAAGCCGAGATCGACGCCATCCATGTGCTCGAAGAGCACGCGAATGCCGTCGCGATCGTCGTAGCGCGCGTAGTAGTGACCGGTGGGTGGCGCGATCGAGAAGTGTCGCATCGGCACGGGCATGCCGGGCGGCGTTCGTTCGACGTCGTCCTTGCGAACCAGGAAGACGGGAGACTCGAGATCCATGATGCGGGTGCGAGGCCCGCCCGCGAGCTCGCCGGGGTCCGTCTTGAAATTCCCCGAGTCGATCAGGATCAGCCAATCGCGGGTCTGACTCAGGGTGTGCATGGTGCCGTCGAGCACGGCCCCCTCGACGGGCCAGGTCTCGACCGTCGTGCCCGATCCGCGGTAGCGAACGACGTGCGGCTGTACACCGCCTGCCGTCGGCGCGAGCTTCACCGTCCACATCACGTCGCGATCCGGATCGATGACCGGGTGCGCCGTCGAGAGGATGAAAGGCAACACGCCCGGGATCGGCATGCACGGCCCCCAGGAAGCCTTCGAGCCCACCTCGCCGAGAAACGTGAGGTGGATGGGGTCGATCTCGATCGGTCGCCCGACGTCCCAGGTCGTGAACAGGCGCCCGTTCCAGGGCATTGGCGCGGTGTTCGACATGTTCATCATGCCGAAGGGCGAGAGCATGCCCGGACCGACGGCGCGAAAGACCTCGGGCTTTGCGTCGTGCAGACGCACCGACGGAGACTCGATCCGCCGCGCGCGCCACGCGAAACGGTCGGGCGGCGCCCCGAATCTCCCGGGCCGCAGCGAGAGCCGCACGACGTGGCCGGGGCTGAAGAGCGCATAGCGGAAGGCGCCTTTCGGCCCCGGTGCGCTGATCACCAGCTCGCCCGTGATTTCGGCGGGCCAGCTTCCCGCGACGACGCGCAGGTCGAGATCGCGATGGCCTGCCGTAGCGAGGGTTCGGGGGAGCGGCACGACCACTAGAGTGGCATCGATCGGGCGGACGGAAAACAGGCCGGACTCCATCCGAGCGCCCGCCCCCGCGGATTCCGTCTTCGCCGGAGTGGACGTGCTCGAGGCCCTGCGTGTGGCATCCGGGCCCGCGCCGATTATCCTCAGCCCCACCTTCGGCGATCTTGCGACCCACCGTCGGGCCGCGGCGCCCGACAGGAACGTTCGCAGCGTCTCCGTGCAGACGCTGAATGGTGAATAACTCGAATGGACGCGGAATCGAGGAGAGTTCGAATGCGTGCGAAGCGTGTGAATGGGTGCGGGGTGGTCTTCCTCTCGCTGGCGCTGCTGCTGCCGGCGGCGTCCTCGCTGGCGCAGATCGTGAACAAGAACCTCGTGATCACGGACCTGTCGGAGCCGGACACGACGGCCGCCATCACCCACACCGGAGCCAGCAACAGCGGCACCGGACAAACGATCTGTCGCAACGGCAGCAACACGGTCACCATTTCCGTTGCCACGACCCATCCCGAATACCTGAAGTTCGCGAAGAACACCGTGACGATGACGCAGAGCTCCCTCGGCAATTACCCCACCGTCCGCGTGATCGGCGCGGGGGCGCAGGTCTTCAACGTCGTGCTCGCCTGCGAGTCGGCGTCGTTCAAGTCTTACGTGAACAACCAACCGAACATGAATGCCGGTACGTTCCAGGTCCAGGGGGCAAGCTGCACCGGACTGACCCTGACGCGGGCCACCTACCTGAACGACACCTGCACGGCCGACGTGACCAACACCACGCTCAAGTTCTCGGTCGTCGACGCGATCCTCGAGAGTTTCGCGATCAAGGCGAAGGGGACCACCGCCCTCTAGCGGCGTGGATCTCAAGCCGCCTGATCGCGCTCGCTGCGCTCCAGCGTCTGCTTGATGACGGCCATGCCCTGCTCGATCATCGCGGCGATGGCGGGCGCCACTTCGTTGGGTAGCAGGTCGGCGATCCAGACGAAGCGGCAGCCCGCGGCGCCATCCGGTAGCACCTGCGCCGAAGCGTTGTGGTGCGTCATGCTCCCGCCGACCGCGGACCACGCTACGCGCCGCGTCGCGTCGTCGATGTCGACGATCAGCTCGCGCACCTGCATGCCATTGCCGAACGTCACCAGGCGCGCGCCGGGTTCGAGCCGCACGTCGGTGACGAAGCCCGGGACGAGCCGCGTATGCAGCGCCCCGACGTCGCGCAGCGCCGCCCACGCGGTCTCCGGACGTGCGTCGATCTGAATCTCCCTGCGGATGGATGCCATCGGGTGTCCTCCTTCTGCGGGCAGCCTAACCCTCGCGAGCGCGGACCGTCTTGGAGAATCTTGCGGTCGCGCCTGGGCGGATGCGCGCATCCGCCGCTCAGCCCCTCGGAACGCGACGAATGCCGGCGTTCGGCGCCTGGGTTTGCGCAGGCGCGCCCGCCCCGCCGAGCAGCTCGTCGACGACCCGCCGGATCCTCTCGGTGTGCGAGCCCTCCCAGAAGACACGCCGACACGACGGACACTCGAAGAAGCTCTCGTGCTGCGCGAACGCGCGGGGCGGCACGCGCTCGCGCACGTCGGCCTTGCGCGCCTCCCGCAGCGGGTGGTTGCACTCGTTGCAGCGGGAGAAGAGTCGCAACGAGCCGGCGAGATCGAAGCTGCGGACGACGTCGCGAAGCTGCTCGCCGAGAACTTCGGAGCCGATCAGGTGGATGCCCGGCACCCACCAGTCCGCCGGCAAGGAGCGGTCGCGGGAGAGGATGATGCGATCTTCGGCAGCGGCGCGGCGCACCAGCGCCTCGTCGTCGATCTCGGCGTCCCAGGCGCAGTCGAAGCCGAGGATGCGGAGCCAGCGCGCCAGCCGCCCCAGCATGGCGTCGGCGATGAAACGTTTCTCTGCCGTGGGGCTCTCGCTGCGGACGCGCGGCGCGATCCCGACGCGGCTCCCGCAGGTGCACCAGAGCGTGCGCCCGAACTCGAAGAGCGTCACGTCGTACTCGCGTCCGCAGCGCGGGCAGGGGATGGCCATGTCTCTCACTCTACGCGCGGTTCGCGGGTCGGCCAGCAGGGCTGCGGGCGCGGGCCGCTGCGCGGATCAGGGCTTGCGCTTCGCGTAGGTCCCGACCAGCTCGGCCTGCGCGAGGATGTGTTCCTGCATCGCGCGTTCGAGGGCGGCTCGGGTCGGCGCGCCGAGGTCGCCGAGGGGGGCGTCGAGCGCATACAGCGTGTGTACATAGCGATGGCGGCCGATGGGAGGGCAAGGTCCGCCGTAGCCGGTCCGCTTCCAGTCGTTCGTTCCGCTGCGCGCGCCGGCCGGCATACGGCCCGCGCCAGCGTCCTCCGGAAGCGAGCGCGCTTCCGCGGGCAGGTCGTACACCACCCAGTGGATCCAGGTCATTTTTGGCGCGCGGGGGTCCGGCGCGTCGGGATCGGAGACGACCAAGGCGAAGCTCCGGGCGCCCGGCGGCGGGTCGCTCCACGCGAGCGGCGGCGAAATGTCGTCTCCCTCGCAGGTGTAGCGGGAAGGGATCTCGCCCTGCGCCGGGAACGCGGGCGAGCGGAGCGTGAAGGGCACTTCCTCGCCTCCAGTCGGCAGCGCGTCGAGGAACGCGACGAGCGCGATCAGGACTCGCGTCGCGCATCGGCTGCTCGGCATCGGCAGCCTAGTCCTCCGGCTCCGCGTCGTCACCGCTCGAAGCGAGCGCCCCGCGGCCGCGAGCGATCGAGAACTCCGGAAGCGTGAGGCGGGTGCCACGGCAACCTGCACAGTGCGACGGCCGCGCCGGCCTCTCCCGGCGCGAGTACGTGAAGCCGCAGTCGAGACACCGCGCAGGTTCGATCACGAGCTTCTCGCCTCGCGAACGCAGCGACTTCGCGAGGTGCACGAGGTGACCGGCGACATCGTGCTCGGAGATTCCGACGGCCTTCGAGAGATCCCGCGCGGTGGCCGGGCCCGCGCGCAGCGCCTCGGCGAGCGCCTGCCGCACGGTCTGGGAGCGGCTCTGCTGCTCGCGCGGCTGCGGCATCGGGCGGGATCACCCGGGCTCGAAGCCGACGCGCACTTCGGGATGGGCGCGCGCCCAGATCGAGGTCAGCCAGCCCGGCCGCCCACGCAGCCGATACTCCGGCATCCGCGCCAGCAGCTCCTCGAAGGCCACGCGCGCCTCGAGCCGGGCCAGATTCGCGCCGAGGCAGAAGTGCACGCCCTGGCCGAAGGCGAGATGGCGCGGGATCCCGCGCGTGACGTCGAAGCGGTCCGGCTCCGCGAACTCCCGCTCGTCGCGGTTCGCCGAGGCCCAGATCAGCCGCACCAGCGCGCCCTCCGGAATCACCGCGCCGTGCAGCTCGACGCGCCGGCGCGCGATGCGCGGGAGCGCCTGCACGGGGGACTCGAAGCGGAGCATCTCCTCGATCGCGTCCGGGATGCGCTGCGGCGACTCCACCAGCAGCTTGCGCTGCTCCGGATGATCGGCGAGCAGCACCGCTCCGTTTGCGATCAGGTTCGTGGTCGTGTCGTTGCCGGCGACGATCAGCACGAAGCAGAAGCCGAGCAGCTCCTCCTCGCTCAGGCGCCGTCCGTCGATCTCCGCGTCGAGCAGCGCGCTCATCAGGTCGTCGCCGCGCCGCTCCCGGCGCTCCGCCAGCAGCAGCTTGAATTCCTGGTAGATCTTGAGCGCCGGATGGCGCTGGCTCTCCGCGCTTCCGCTGCCGGGCTTCGCCTCGACCAGCGACTGGGTCCAGGCGAGGAACTTCTCGCGGCGGTCACGCGGCACGCCGAGCAGCTCGCCGAACACGAGGCTCGGCAGCTGCCGGGCGAAGCGCTCGAGCAGGTCCGCTTCGCCGTCGCCCTTGAAGCCGTCGATCAGATCGCGCGCGATGCCTCGGATCCACGGCTCGAGCTCGCTCACGCGCCGCGGCGTGAAGGCCTTCGACACCAGCTGGCGCAGCAGATCGTGGCGCGGCGGGTCGAGCGCCTGGATCATCGGCAGCAGGTTCTGGCTGATGTCGGTGCCCTCCGACGAGAAGGTCTGCGGGTCGGAGGCTGCCGCGCGCACGTCCTCAAAGCGGCTGATCGCCCAGAAGCCGGCCCGCTCGGAGTGGTAGACGGGATGCTCGTCGCGCAGGACCCGGTAGATCTCGACCGCGCGATCCTGGAAGTCCGGCCGGGCCGGGTCGTAGACGAAGGCTGCGCTCATCGTCGCGTCCGTCAGCCGCTGAGTTGGCTCTGGAATTGCTTCATGTCGAAGTAGTCGCGCCACCCCGTGATCCGGCCCTCGCGCAGGTCGAACGCGCCCATCACCGGCAGCTCGATCCACTTGCCGCGAATCAGGAAGCGATCGGTGCGCTCGCTGAGCACGACACCCTCCTGCGTTTCCGCCAGCTGGTGCACGATCCAGTCGATTTGCGTCGCCATGCCGAGGAAGCCCTGGATCACGCCACGGATCGCCGCCGTGCCTTTGACGGGCTGCACCGGAATGTTGTGATAGACGGCGTCCTCGCTGAAGAACCCCATGATCTTGTCGAGGTCATTCGCGTTGAAAGCGCCGATGAACGCCCGCACGACGGCTTCGTTTCGCCCCATTCTCGCCTCTCCTGCATCCGCAGCGACCGGGCAACCTTGCAGGCTACCAGGCCCGCCGCGGATCCGCCGTCGATCAGGAACGCCGCGACGAGACGGTCGATCTGGCCGCCCGGGCGGCGCACGGAGCCGACGCCGAAGCTTGCCGCTTCAGCGGCGGTCAGCGGGCGCGGATGCGGGCCTCGCTCGCGCGGACTCGATCAGCGCAACGCGCGCGCTGAGCGTTTCGATCGCCCTGCGTTGCGCATCGATGGTACGCTGCTGTTTCTGATTCTGGCTCAGCAGCAGTGCCGGCAGGACGTGGTAGCGCACCGAGTACGGCCTCCCGTCGCCGTCGTAGGCCACAAGCTCCGGCGCGACCTCCGCCACCTCCTCCGCGATCAGTCCGTACTGCGTGCCGTCCTCACCCGGAGCTGCCTCCGGCCGGTAGCGGAAGGTCACGGGGTGCAGGCGCATCAGAAGTTCGCTCGCGGTGTCCATGTCGCGCACGTCCTGCTTGAAGCGCGCCGACGACGTGGTGGTACCGAGAACGCCGCTCGCGTTCACGAGCACGGCAATGCCTCCGGCCGAGGTGCTGCCGTGGACGCCGGCGATGGTGGCCTGCGTGTGCGTGCCGGCGGTCCCGATCTTGATCTGACCGTTCTCGCCGTTGACCCCGAGGTTCGCGAGGTAGATGTTGTCGCTGCCGACGGTCTGGTTCCTGCCGGCATAGAGGCCGATCGCGACGTTGCGCGAGCCCGCCGTGTTGTGACCTAGCGATTCCTTCCCGACGGCGGCATTGCCGTTGCCGCTCGAGTTGTGCTCCAGCGACGCCTGGCCGACGGCGGCGTTGTCCATTCCGATCGTGTTGCCGGCGAGCGCCCCGGAGCCCGCGGCGACGTTGCGCCTGCCCGTCGTATTGGAGAAGAGCGCTTCGGAGCCGAGCGCGGAGTTCTCGAATCCCGTCGTGTTCTGAAACAGCGACATCTGCCCGAACGCTGCGTTCAAATTACCGTTGGTATTCGCATTCATGGCGAAGTGGCCGAAGGCGGCGTTCCCGCCACCCGTGGTGTTGGCGAAAAGAGCACTCATACCGAACGCGGAGTTGTATCCGCCCGTGGTGTTGTAGAGGAGGGCGGACCCCCCGAACGCAGCGTTGCCGGCCCCCGTGGAGTTCGCAAGCAGCGCGGAGTTCCCGAACGCGGAGTTGTTGAAGCCATGGTTCGACCGAAGGGCCTGCGCGCCGAACGCCGAATTGCCCCAGGCCGTCGTGTTCGAATGCAGAGCCTCGTAGCCGAACCCGGTGTTGCCGTTCGTGCTCCCGCTGTTCGCGAGTCCCGCGTCCTGGCCCACGAACGTGGCTCGCACGCCCGTGGTGTGGACGAAGAGCGCGCCGTTGCGCGAGACGTTGCCCGTGTCTTCGGCCACGCGCAGGCGCTCGATCGCGCCCGAGCTGCTCCTGAGCGCGAAGCCGGTGCCCGCGTCGAGCTGCACCGATACGTCCCCTGAGCGCGCATGCGTGGCGCCGAAGAGCGTCAGCGCCAGCGCGAGCGAGCAGACCCGTCCGGAGATGCGAGCGTACGCCACGTCAACGTCCCTTTTGGGAAAATGCCGCGACCGCCGCGGTCCCGGCTCACCCCGCGGGCCAACCTACACCAAGGCGGGATTGCTCGCATCGGCGGCGGCGCGCAGCTGAGCGATCGTAGTCGCCGCAGGGACCGGCCCAGCAGGCGGTCATGTGGACCGTCCGCGCATCAGCCGCTCAGACCCTCGAGCGCCTTCAGCAACTCCTCCGGCTCGTGCTCGAGGCCGATGTAGCGCTGCGCGATCTGGCCGTCGCCGTCGATCAGGAAGGTCGCGACGAGATGGTCGATCTGGCCGTCGGGGCGGCGGAGCGAGCCGACGCCGTAGGCGGCGACGATGGCGGCGACGGTGTCGGCCGGTCCCGTCAGGAACGACCAGCCCGTGAGATCCGCGCCGCGCGCGAGCCCGTAGGCGCGCAGCGTCATCGGGGTGTCGCGCGCGGGGTCGAGCGAGATCGACACGAAGCGCGTGCGCGCGCGCAGCTCCGGCGGGAGCGAGCGTTGCAGCGTGACGTGCGCGCTCGTGAGCATCGGGCACGGGCCCTGGCAGCTCGTGTAGACGAAGTCGAGCACGACGAGCTTGCCGCGCAGGTCGGCGAGCGTGAGCCGGTTGCCGTTCTGATCGGTGAGCGCGAAGTCCGGCGCCGGGTCGCGCGCCTGCGCGAGATCCGAGAAGCCGCCCGACGCGCCGGCGCTGCCGGCTGCGCCGGTGACCGTCGCTGCAATCACGCGGTAGGTCTTCTGCGTGTGCTCGACGCGGAACTCGATCGTCTGCCCCGGCGCGAGCGTGGCCAGCAGCGCGCGATCGGGCACGTCGAAGCTCATGGTCATCGCGGGCATCAAGCCGGGGATCTCTTCGTGCTCGATCACGACCTGGCCCTCGGCGGGCAGCACGTCGCGCACGACGCCGCGCGCCGGATGACCGTGTGTCGCCGGATCCTCGCCGCAGGCCCACAGACCGGTGGCGAGCGTGGCTACCGCGATGGCGAGAGCGAAACGCGAGAGCATGCGCCCGAAGCTAGCCGAGCTCGGCCTGGAAGCCCGCTTCGAGCTCGGGGAGATTCGAGCGGAAGGCGCGCTGGAACGAACGCGGCAGATTGCGCGTGCGCACGATCTCCTCGACGAGCACGCGCAGCGCGCGCTCGCCCGAGACGCGCGAGAGGAATTCCAGCATCCCGTGCGACTCGAGATAGGCGAGCGCCGCCTCGTCGGGGCCGAGGCCCTGGAAGCTCGGCGTCGAGAGCTGCGCGAGCGAGAAGAGCGCGCCCTGGCGGTGGTAGTAGTTCAGCACCGCGAGCTCGCGTTGCGTGAGGTTGCGCTGGCCCGCAGCGCGCGCTTCGAACCATTCAGCGAGCCCTTCGTTGAGCCAGGCCGGCAGCACCGTCGAGGGCATCGCCGCGTCGAGCGCAGCATGCACGAGCTCGTGGTGCAGCGTGCGCGAGAGCTGGATGTCGAGCACGCTGTCGCCGCGCACGCGGATCACGCCGTGATAGAAGCCTGCCGCCTGGAAGCGGAACAGCCCGGCGAACTGGCGATCGAAGACGGCTGGATCGTAGATCACGACCTCGATCGGACGCGGCGGCTCGAGGCCGAGCTGCGACTGCAAGCGGTCGTGGGCGGTCTCGAGCTCGGCGAGCACCATCTGCTCGAAGCGGCGCGAGCCGCGCAGGCCGTTCGCGTCCTGGAACGGAACATCTTGATAGAGCACGAAATGCGAGGAGGTGCGCTTGTCGAACTGGCCGTCCGCACCGCGAGCCGCGGCATCGCCCGCAAGCACGCATGCAGCGAGGACACACAGCGCGCTGGCGCTACTCCATCGGATAGCGAATCTCCTTCGAGATGCGGTCGACCGCGGCGAGCGCCTCGGGCGGGAGCTGCGCGTCGGCCGCGGCGAGGTGCTCGGCGAGCTGGTCGGGCGACGTGACGCCGATGATGGCCGAGCCGACGAACTCGTGCGTCAGCACCCACGCCACTGCGAAGGTGACGGGCGACATCCCGAGACCCTTCGCCAGCTCGGCGAAGCGCGCGGTCGAAGCGAGCGTGCGCTCGTTCACGAAGCGATCCGTCATCACGCGATTGCGCGGCGGCCCGCCGCGGTAGCCGGAGAAGCGCGCGCCCGCGGGCCAGGCCCCGTTCAGGTACTTGCCCGAGAGCACGCCGCCGCCGATCGGGCTGTAGGCGAGCAGGCTCACCTGCTCGCGCCTGCACACGTCCGCGAGCTCGTCCTCGAAGCGCCGCGGTTCAAGCTGAAGTTGTTCTGGATCGTCTCGTAGCGAACCGTGCCGTTGCGATCCGCCATCCACAGACTCTTGGTGAGCCCGTAGGCGTTCTGGTTGCTGCAGCCGATGTCGCGCACCTTGCCCTGCTCGACCAGGCGGTCGAGCGCCTCGAGCGTGTCTTCGATCGCGACGTACGCATCGGGCCAGTGCGTCTGGTAGAGATCGATGTAGTCGGTCTGGAGCCGCGCAGGCTCGCCTCGACCGCGCGCTCGATGTGGTGGCGGTCGAGCGCGGTCTGGTTCGAGCGCACGGGCGCCTGGAACCAGCCGCCGCCCGGCCCGGCCACCTTGGTCGCGAGGATCACGGCGTCGCGCGGACGGCCCGCCAGCCACTTGCCGCAGATCTCCTCGCTGCGGCCGGCCCACTTCGGGTCGGGCGGCACCGGGTAGACCTCGGCGGTGTCGATGAAGTCGACGCCGGCGTCGAAGGCCATGTCGAGGCATCGCAGGCTCGTCGCCTCGTCGGCCATGCTGCCGAAGGTCATCGTGCCGAGGCAGATCTCGGAGACGACGAGGCCCGTGCGACCCAGGCGGCGCGTGCGCACGCTGTGCCCGCTAGGCCTTGGCGCTCGGCCGCGAGGAGACGGCCTCGTACCAGCGCGCCAGGTTCTTCTGCTCGGGCCGGATGCCGATCTTCACGACGCGGCCGAAATCGATCCCGATCAGCAGCGTGATGTCGGCAATCGTGTAGCGCGGGCCCGCGATGAACTCGCGCTTCGCGAGCTCCGAATCGATCCACTCGAGACGCTTCGTCGCGTGGGCCCGACACACTTCGCCGTACTCGGGAACCTGCGGAATCCGGCCCTTGAAGAAGGCGTGCGTGTTCTGGAACGTCTGCATGATCGGCCGCGCCACCTCGAGCTCCGTGCGGCGGCTCCACATCTCGACGATCGCGCGATCCTTCGCATCGGTGCCCATCAGCGGAGGATTCGGCTGGATCTCTTCGAAGTAGCGGCAGATCGCGACCGACTCGGAGATCACCGTGCCGTCGTCGAGCTCGAGGGCCGGCACGCCGCCGAGCGGATTCTTCGCGAGAAACGGGGCCTCGCGGTTCTCGGCCTTGCCGATGTCGACCTGCACGGTGGGAACCGTGATGCCCTTCTCGGCGAGAAAGACGCGGACGCGCCGCGGGTTCGGAGCCATGGTGCTGTCGTAGAGCTTCATGGGGGGCCTCGGATCAGTTGAGGCCGACCATTGTATCCGCGTCGGCGGGAAGGCGCACGGAGAAGCGCGTGCGGCTGCCCGGCTCGGATTCGACCGTGATCTCACCGCCGTGCTTGCGCACGATGCCGAAAGCGAGCGACAGACCCAGCCCCGTCCCCTCCCCCACCGCCTTCGTCGTAAAAAAAGGATCGAAGATCTTCTCCAGGATCTCGGGCGCGATGCCACCGCCATCGTCCTCGACGTCGACCACCACGCCGTCGCCCTCGGCGCGGCTCGAGATCCAGATCGTGCCGGCCTTCCCGATCGCCTGACTGGCGTTCATCACGAGATTGAGAAAGACCTGCTGCAGCTCCTGCGGCACGCACGTGACCGGCGGGAGCATTCCCCAATCCTTGTACACCGTCGCGTGCGCGCGCAGCTGCGGCGCCGCCATGCGCAGCACGCCGTCGAGCAGGACGTTCAGATCCGCGGCTTCGCGGCGCCGGCTGCCGGCGTGGGCGAGGCCGCGCACGTCGCGCACGATCGCCGTCGCACGGTCGACGCCTTCCAGCGATTCGTCGATCAGCTCCTCGCCCTCGGCGAACAGCGCCGACGCGAGCCCCGGGTCGTCGCCCTTGCCGAGCGAGCCGCCGAAGGCCTCGAAGTGCTCGCGCAGCAGCGAGAGATTCGCGCGCGCGAAGGCGAGCGGATTGTTGATCTCGTGCGCGATGCCCGCCGCCAGCTCGCCGACGGCCGCGAGCCGCCCGGAGAGCAGGAGCCCGTGACGCAAGGATGTGATCTCCGCGAGATCGCGCACGACCAGCACGCGTCCGAGCGCCGCGCCGCGGCGGTCGTGCAGCAGCGTCGAAGCCACCGCCACCGGCGTGCGACGGCCGCCGAGCGTGCGCAGCTCGCACTGGCGCTCGGTCGTCGCCGCGGAGTCGCCTGCCGCCTCCGGCGGCTCGAGGTGGTCGGTGAGCCGCAGCCCCGTCAGCTGCTCCGGCCGGCACTCGAGCAGCCGGGCCAGCGCGCTGTTGCCACCGCGCACGCTGCCATCGAGCCGCAGCATCGCCACGCCATCCGGCAGCGTCTCGAGGATCTCGCGGGCGAAATCGCCCGGCGCGAGCAGCGAGTAGCCGTAGCGGTAGAAGCTCCAGAAGATCGTCCCGCCGAGCACCATGAAGGACGCCGTGCCGAGGCGCGGAACCTGCACGCCGAGATAGGGCAGGACGCCATCGGTCATCGACGCGACCGCGAGCGGCGCGAAGAGCCCGATCATCACCCAGACGGCCTGATCGCGTTCGCCCGGCGAGGCGGAGCGGCGAAACGACCCGAAGCCGATCCAGAGGCCGACGGCGACGGTCGACATCGTGAAGGCGTAGAAAAAGGGATAGGCGGGGCCCAGCGAGTAGGCCCAGCCCCAGCTCACGCGCTCGACCGCGGGATGGATCCAGGGCGTGGTCCAATCGAGGATCAGGAAGACGAGCCCGGTCGCGTAGAGCGCCGGCAGCATCCGGCGCGTGCGGGGCGCGGGGGAATCCGTGAGGCCGAGGAACAGGTGGAGCGTGAGCGGGCCGATGCAGACCCAGCCGAGCGCCGAGGCCTTCACCAGCCACAGCACGTCGCCCGGGTCCGTATACGTATTCCAGAGCACCTCGCAGAAGGCCCAGAAGCCGGCGCCGCTCACCACCAGCGCGGCTAGGCGATTGCGGGGATCGGCGTGCCCGCGCGCCAGGATGCCGCTCGCGAGTGTCGCCGACACCACGCACGAGACGAGGGGGATCAGGACGTAGTGATGCACGCGGCGCGGTCTCTCCCCGCCGAGCGCATCGGCGACCCTCGAGACGCGCTTGATCGGAGCTACATCGCTCCGAACGTGAAGTAGGTGAGAGCGGCCGCTCCGGCGACACGCAGGAGTTGCATGAAGGCCTTGGCGGTGCTGTCGTCGTGCGGCACGTCCTGCGGGCAGCGGTCGAGCTGGCGGCCCCGGAGCAGCCCCAGGTGGTCTCCCAGGCGATCCGTCCACAGATCGCTGTTCAGCTTCTTGGCGCGGTCCGCCATCCACTGGAAATGGTCGATCTGGCGCCGCAGCCGCGCGCATTCGGCGGGCCCGGCGGCCGCGCTTGCGCCGAGCGGCGCGAGCAGGCCGGCAGCGAGCACCGCGATGGCGAGCCCCTTCCTCACGCATCCCCCCCGCCGCGGAGAGGACCCCCGCGGACACCCCCCTATCGGCGGACCGGGGCGGCGGGTGAAGCGGGAAAATGGCCGTCAGGCCCCAGCGGCGATTGCCTCGGCCGTGCGGTGGGCGAGGGCCATTCCGGTCCACATGGGGTTCACGGAGGGGCACTGGGGGAAGACCCCCGTGTCGGCGATGTAGAGGCCGTCGAGGTCGTGGCAGCGGCCGAGCTCGTCGACCACCCCCCGGCGCGGGTCCCCGTGCATGCGGGTGGTGCAGAAGGCGTGGTTGCTGGCGGTCACGAACTCGGTCGCCCGGAAGGCCCGCTTGCGCAACACCTCGGCCTCCGCGAGCGAATGCAGCTCGTCGTCGATGCCGTGCACGCCCGGAATCACGAACTTCGCCCCGGCCGCGAAGAAGATCCGCGCGAGCGTGTGGAGGGCGTGCGCGAGGATCGGGACGTCGTCCGGGTGGAAGTTCCAGGTGAGCTTCGGGTCGAGCCCGCGCCCGCGGGCGCGCACGCTGCCGAGCGAGCGATTGCAGCTCGCGATCCCGTCCCACACCGCGGAGTGCGGCGAGAGCGCGAGCCGCTGCTTGAGCGCGAGCCCGGAGCCGGGCATGCGCACCGCCAGCACGGCCGGCGGCGCCCACAGCGTCTCGAGCTTGAAGCCGTCCCGCAGGAAGTGCAGCGAGTGGTAGCCCTGCGTGGCGCCGAACTGCGGGTGCACGAGCTCCGGGAAGACGCCGACCATCGCGATGCCCGGATGGAACTGGAGGTTGGCCCCCACCTGGCCGGAGCCGTTCGCGAGCTCCCCGCTCTTCTGGAGCAACACCGGCGTCGCCATGCAGCCGGCGGAGAGCACCACGCGGCGCGCGCGCACGTGAACCGCGTGGCTCGGCTTGCCCTTGAAGGGCGAGACGACGCGCCCGACGACCCCTGCAGCGCGCCGTCCTTCGACGAGCACCTGCTCGACGCGCACGGACGTGAGCACCTTCGCGCCGCCGCGCAGCGCGGCCGGAACGTAGGACAGATCCATCGACTGCTTCGCGCGCGAGCGACAGCCGGTGAAACACTCGCCGCTCCCGCGACACCCGCGCACGTTGCGCGAGATCGGCTCGGACGGAATGCCGAGCGCGTCGCAGCCCTGCTTGAAGAGCAGGTTGCGCTGGCCGAGCACGTTCTCCGGCGTGGGCGCAATGCCGAGGAACGCGCCGACGGCATCATAGTGCGGGTCGAGATCCGCGCGCCGCGTGTGCGCGAGCTCGAAATCGCTGCACCAGCGATCGAGCACGAATTCGGGGGCGCGCACGCAGATCGCCGAGTTCACGAGCGAGCCGCCGCCGAGACAGATGGCCTGCATGGTGGGGATCACCGTGCCGGCCGTGGTGCGCATGCCGCCTTCGCGCATGGTGCGGGCCATCGAGAAGGGCCCGTCCAGCTCGTAATCGGCCGGCGTGAAGGGAGGGCCTTCTTCGAGCAGCACCACGCGCTGGCCGGCGTCGGTGAGCTGCTTCGCGACGACGGCGCCGCAGGGGCCCGAGCCCACCACCACGACGTCCGCTTCCTCGCGCACGTCGCGGTCGTAATCGGCGAAGACGCGCAGATCGACGTCGGCCGGCTTCACCGCGCGCCCTCCCGGTAGGCGGGGTGCAGCGGCGCATCGAGCGGAATCGGCGTGCCGTCGCTCGGCGCCGTGAGATCGGCCGGCGTGAGCCGGATGCTGGCGCGCGAGGCGCCGATGCGCGGATACCAGAGATCGACGTCGCGGATCGGCGTGCGCACCGCGTAGGGCGCGAGACGGAGCTGCCGCAGCACGGCGGGGTGCGCGAAGTAGCCCATCGTCAAGATCGCGCGCAGGCTCGCGAAGACGAGCCGGCGCGGAAACAGCCGGCTCGTGCGCCAGCTCTCGAGCGCGAGCGTGCGCTGCTCGAGACTGAGCGACGAGAAACGCCGGTGGCCCGCGCGGCCGGGCGCCGGGAAGAAGAGCGTCGCGTGCTCGAGCAGGAAGAAGAGCAGGTGCATCAGAAACCGCAGGCGCGGATGCGCGCCCGCCATCAACCGATCGGTGTAACCGGGAAGATCGGCGTCGAGACCCGAGGCCGGGATGCCGCCGCCGGCCGGAAAAGTGGCCTCGGCCGCGCCGGCCACGAAAGCCACCTCGGAGCGGGCGAGCACGGCCATCGGCCGCGACGGCGGCGGGTAGCGGAGGAACACCCGGAACACCGCATAGCCG
Source organism: uncultured delta proteobacterium (assembly GCA_963785985.1). Lineage (GTDB taxonomy): Bacteria > Myxococcota_A > UBA9160 > UBA9160 > SMWR01 > DATBRV01. The sequence goes on from CAWAXD010000014.1 coordinate 699,766, forward strand.
AGCGCAGCCAGCGCGAAGAGCGAAAGCCACATCGGGAGAGAGGATAGCCGCGCAAGTCGAGCAAGGTCGGCAAGCCCTGGCGTGCGAGCGCAGTACCTCGAATCCCTGCGCTTGCTACGGTGGAGCTCCACCCGATGCACCCGCTCCAGCGCCTCCTGCCCTACTACCGGCGCTACTGGCTGCCGTTCACGGCAGGCAACCTGCTGCTCGTCGTCTCGCGGCTGTTCGAGGCGGCGATTCCGCGCCTGCTGGGCGCGGGCATCGACCGCATCGCCGCCGGCGCGCCCGCAGGCCTCGCGATCGCACTCGGAATCCTGGCGTGCGTGAGCGGGCGCTTCGTCACGATCCTCGTCGGCCGGCGCGCGATCCGGCGCATCGGCGTGGCGGTCGCCTACGACCTGCGCAACCGACTCTATGCGCACCTCGAACGCCAGGGTCCGGGCTTCTTCACCCGCTACCGCACCGGCGATCTGATGGCGCGCGCGATCAACGACATCGGGCTCGTGCGCCAGCTCGTCGCGCAGGGGACGCGCACGGCGCTGGTGCTGGGCTTCTCCGGCGTGATCGGGCTCGCCTGCATGTTCCGCGCATCGCCGCGGCTCGCGCTCTGGATCCTGCCGCCGCTGCCGTTCGTCTGCGCCGTCGCCTGGCGCCTCTCGGGCCGCTTGCGCGCCGAATCCGTGTCGGTGCAGGCGGGCTTCTCCGAGCTCTCGGAGCGCGTTCAGGAGAACCTCGCCGGGATCCGCACGATCCAGGCGCTCACCCAGGAGGATGCCGAGGCGGTCCGCTTCGCGGCGGTGAACGACCGCTACGCGGTGCGCAACCTCGAGCTGGTCACGACCAGCTCGAGGCTCGCTGCCTGGATGCCGGCCCTCGGGTCCCTTTGCACCCTCACGGTCCTGATCGCGGGCGGCCAGCTGGCGCAGAGCGGCGAGCTCAGCCTCGGCGCCTTCACCGCCTTTCTCTGGTATCTCGGCATGGTGCTGTGGCCGGTGCGCGAGGCCGGCAACATCGTGAATCTCTTCCAGCGCGGCTTCGCCGGCTGCGACCGCCTCTTCGAGCTGCTCGACACGCAGCCCGAAATCGTCGATCCGCCCGCGCCGGACGCGTCGCCCGAGATCGTGGGCCGGATCGAGCTCGCGCACGCCAGCTGTCACTACCCGGGCTCTGCGCGCCCCGCGCTCGCAGACGTCTCGCTCGTCCTCGGCGCGGGGGAAATGGTCGGGATCGTGGGCCGCGTCGGCGCCGGGAAATCGACGCTGCTGCGCTTGCTGGTGCGTCTGCTCGAGCCGAGCAGCGGCGAAATCAAGCTTGACGGCCGTCCGCTCGCGCAGCTGCCGCTCGCGATCCTGCGTTCGCGCGTCGCGCTCGTGCCGCAGGAGGCCTTCCTGTTCTCCGAGAGCCTGCGCGAGAACGTGGCCTACGACGACACCCCGCGCGGGCCGGCCGAGGTGCGCGCGGCGGCGGAGGCCGCGGATCTGTGGGACACGCTCGGCGCCTTTCCCGAGGGCCTCGAGACGCGCGTCGGCGAGCGCGGCATCACGCTCTCGGGCGGTCAGAAGCAGCGGGTGACGCTCGCGCGCTCGTTCGTGCGCGACACGCCCGTGTTGCTCCTCGACGACGCCTTCTCGAGTCTCGATGCCGCGACCGAGGCGCGCGTGCTGCGGCGGCTGCACGAGCTGCGCCGCGGCCGCACCACGCTGCTCGTCTCGCACCGGGTCTCGGCCGTCCGCGAAGCCGATCGCATCGTGGTGCTCGAGGCGGGCCGCGTGCTCGAGACGGGAAGCCCCGCCGAGCTGCGCGCGCGGGGCGGCGCCTTCGCCGAGCTCGAGCGAGCGCAGGGCCGGCGCGAGCGGCTGCTGCGCGAGCTCGCGAGCGAGACGGGCGGGGAGGCCGCGTGAGCGGAGGCGAGGACCACTCCGTCTTCGACGCCGAGCTGGCCGGGCGCGGCTTCCGCGGCGCGCTCGTGCGGCGGCTGCTGCGGCGCGTGGGGCCCTACCGCGGGGCGGCGTTCGCGAGCGCGGCCTGTGTGCTGGTCGCGTCGCTGCTGGCGGTGCTGATGCCGGTGGTGACGACGCGCGTCGTGATCGACGGCCTGCTCACGCGCGGCTCCGGGATCGCCGCGCCGGATTTCGGCATGCAGGCGGCGGCCGACGCCGTGCGGCGCGCCACCGGCGCCCCGCCGCTGATCGCCGCCGGTCTTCTCTACGCCGGCCTCGTCGCCGCCTGGTGTGGCTTCGGCCACGCTCACCGCGTGCTGCTCGCGCGGGCCGCCCTCGGCACTTTGCGCGATCTGCGGCGCGATCTCTTCGTGCACCTGCAGGCGCTGGGCCCGGCCTTCTACGACAAGGTGGCGATCGGGCGCGTGATGACGCGGGTCAGCAACGACGTCGAGGTGCTCTTCGAGCTGCTGCGCGGCTTCGGTCAGCTGGCAGGCGAGCTCGTGCCCCTGGCGCTCGCGCTCGCCTTGATGCTGGCGGCAGACCCCCCGCTCACGGGCCTGCTGCTGGTGGTGGTTCCCCTGGTGGGAGTCGCGACCGCCGTCTTCCGGCGCGTCACGCGCCGGCTCTACTCGGCGCTGCGCACGTCGGTGTCGCGCCTCAACCAGAATCTCCAGGAGAATCTCTCGGGCATCCAGATCGTGCAGCTCCACCGGCGCGAAGCCGCGAACCTCGAGCGCTACCGCGAGATCAACCGCGCCAACCGCGGCCTAGAATGGCGCGCGATCGATCTCGAGGTGGCCTACGCGAACTTCGTCGAGAGCCTCGCCCCCGCCGCGCTCGGGTTGATCCTGTGGTTCGGCGGCCGCCAGGTCTTCGCGCGAGAGATCACGCTCGGAACGGTCGTGCTGTTTGCACAGTGGGCGGATCTGCTCTTCCGGCCGATCGTCGCGATGGGCGAGCAGTACAACGTGCTCTACCGCGCGATGGCGAGCGCCGAGCGGATCTTCCAGCTGCTCGATTGGGACGAGCGGGTGCGCGAGCCGGCTGATCCGGTGGCGCTGCCGGCGCGGCTCGCGGGGCGCGTCGCGTTCCGCGGCGTCAGCTTTGCGTACGGCGCCGGACCGCGCGTGCTGCACGACGTCTCCTTCGCGATCGAGCCGGGCGAGACGATCGCGATCGTGGGCGCCACCGGATCCGGGAAATCGACGCTCGTGCGGCTGCTCGCGCGCAGCTACGACTTCGACACGGGCGTCATCGAAATCGACGGCGTGGACGTGCGCCACTACGCGACGCGCGCGCTGCGCGGGCGCCTCGGGCTGGTGCTTCAGGACTTCCACGTCTTCGCCACCAGCGTGCGCGAGAACATCCGGCTCGGCAGGCCCGGAATCGATGACGCGCGCGTGGAAGCCGCGGCCCGTTGGGTACAGGCCGACCGCTTCATCGAGAGCCTGCCGCAGGGATGGGAGACCCCGCTCGGCGAACGCGGCGCGAACCTCTCGCATGGCGAACGCCAGCTGCTCGCCTTCGCGCGCGTGCTCGCGGCGGATCCCGAAATCCTGATCCTCGACGAGGCCACCGCGAGCATCGACCCCGAGACCGAGGCGCAGATCCAGCAGGCCCTGCGCCGCGTCACCACGGGGCGTACCTCCATCGTGATCGCCCACCGGCTCGCCACCGTGCGCGAGGCCGACCGCATCGTGGTGCTCGACCATGGGCGGGTGCGCGAGATCGGCAGCCACGACGAGCTGCTGGCGCAAGGCGGGCTGTATCGCACGCTCTACGAGCTTCAGCTGAGCGACGCTGCAGCCTGAGCGCCCGCTTCAGCGCGCCTCCGCTCGGCGCTAGACTGATCGCCTTCGAGAGGGGAAGTCGCCGGATGAACTGCCCGCATTGCGCGCGCGAGAACCGGCAGGACGCGCGCTTCTGCCGCGGCTGCGGCGCGGCGCTGCCGATCGCCTGCCCCCGCTGCGCCGCACCGATCGAGCCCGATGGCGCCTTCTGCGACCGCTGCGGCGCACCGCTCGCGGCCGGCGGCGGCGCGGCCCGCGACGGCGACGCGCGCGCCCGGGGCCCCGCCTCCTACACACCGAAGCACCTCGCCGAGCGCATCCTGCGGACGCGCTCGGCGATCGAGGGCGAGCGCAAGCACGTGACCGTGCTCTTCGCCGATCTGGTCGATTCGACGGCAATCGCCGCCCGCCTCGGTCCGGAGGAGCTGCACGCGGTGATGGACCGCTGCTTCGCGCTGCTGCTCGGCGAGGTCCATCGCTACGAAGGCACGGTGAACCAGTTTACCGGCGACGGGATCATGGCGATCTTCGGCGCGCCGGTCGCGCTCGAGGACGCGCCGCGGCGCGCCGTGCTGGCTGCGCTCGGCATGCAGCGCGGGCTCGAGCCCCTGCGCGAGGAGCTCGCCGACGCGCACGGCGTCGATTTCCGCATGCGCATCGGCATCCACACGGGCGTCGTGGTGGTCGGCCGCATCGGCAACGATCTGCGCATGGACTACACCGCCGTCGGCGACACCACGAACCTCGCTGCGCGCATGCAGGCGGCCGCGCCGGCCGGGGGCGTGCTCGTTTCCGATACGACGGCGCGGCTCGTCGCCGGCTTCTTCGAGATGCGCGACCTGGGCGAGCTCACGCTCAAGGGGGTCAGCGGCTCGCGGCGCGCCTTCGAGGTGCTGGCGGAGCGCGAGGGCGGCGGGCGGCTCGGCTCGCACTCCGGCGCGGCCCTCACGCCGCTCGCGGGACGCGATCGCGAGCTCGCGTTGCTCGGCGAGGCCTTCGCCAGCGCGCGCAGCGGGCGGGGACGCGTGGTCTTCCTGGTGGGCGAGGCCGGCATCGGCAAGTCGCGGCTGCTCTACGAGTTCCGGCGCCGCCTCGGCGCGGAGCCGCACATCCATGCCGAAGGCCGCTGCGCCTCCTACGGCACGCACACGGCCTTCCTCCCGATCGTCGACGCGCTCCGGCGCTTCTACGCCATCGAGGATCGCGACGACGAGGCGACCGCCATCCAGAAGATCGTCACCGGCGTGAACGCCCTCGGCGAGGGCTTCGACTGGACGCTGCCGCTCCTGCGCGCGCTGCTCTCGCTGCCGCCCGGCGACGAGGCGGTGCTCGCGCTCGACGCAGCGACCCGGCGCAGCGAGACGTTCCGGGCGCTCAAGGCGCTCACGCTCGCAGCGGCCGCGCGTCAGCCCCTGGTGTTCGTGATCGAGGATCTGCACTGGATCGACCCGGAGTCGGAGGAGTGCCTCGGCTTTCTCGCGGACGCGGTCGCCGGCGCGCGCATCCTGCTCGTCTGCTCGCACCGCCCCGGCTATCGCCACCCCTTCGGCGATCGCAGCTATCACGCGCGCGTGACGGTCGAGCCCCTCTCGCAGGCGGAGACGACGGCGTTGGCTTGCGGCGTGCTCGGGGGTGCAGAGGTGCCGGAAGCGGTGCACCGGCTCGTCGCCAGCAAGGCCGAGGGCAATCCGCTCTTCCTGGAGGAGGTGGCGAAATCGCTGCTCGAGGACGGAACGCTGCGCCGCGAGCATGGCCGGATCGTGCTCGCGCGCGGCGAGGACGCGATCGCGGTGCCCGACCGCATCCACGACGTGTTGATGGCGCGCATCGACCGGCTCGCGGACGAGCCGAAGCGCGCGATCCAGATCGCCTCCGTGATCGGACGCGAATTCGTGCTGCGTCTGCTCGAGCGCATCCACGAGGTGGGCGAGCAGGCCAGCGCGCTGGTCGACGATCTGCGCGCACTCGAGCTCGTCTACGAGAAGGCCGTGCACCCCGAGCTCGCCTACATGTTCAAGCACGCGCTGACGCACGACGTCGCCTACGCGAGCATTCTCGGGCCGCGCCGCAAGCAGCTGCATCGCACGATCGGGCTCGCGATCGAGGAGCTCTACGCGGATCGGCTCGCCGAGCACTACGAGACGCTCGCGCACCACTTCGAGCGCGGCGAGGATTGGGAGCGCGCGCTCGACTACCACGAACGCTCGGCGGGCAAGGCGGCCGACGGCTTCGCGAGCCGCGCGGCCGCCTGGCATTGCCGCCAGGCGCTCGCCATCGCCGACCGCCTCGGCGAGAGCATCGATTCCGAGCGCCGCTGCGCGCTCGAGGAGCGCCTCGGGCTCGTGTGCATGTATCTGAGCGAGTTCCGTCCCTCCGGCGACGCCTTCGTGCGCGCCGCCGAGCACGCTCGCGACCTGCCCCGCCGCGTCGCCGATCTGGCGAACGCCTCGCACAGCTACACCTGGGCGCACGCCGGCCCGCCCGCCGAGGAGACGGGCGACGCTGCGCTCGCGCTCGCGCGCGAACACGGGCTCGCGAACGGCGAAGCCGCCGCGCTCACCATGATCGGCTTCCGCCGCGGCGTGCTGGGCGATCCCCAGGCGTTCGCGCGACACCTCGAGCGGGCGCGGCAGCTGATCGGGGAGAACGGCGACGCCGGGATCTCGGCGCTCGTGCACCTGCTGATGACCGAGGTCTCCGAGTGGCGTGCCGATTACGCGGGCGCGCTCGCGCACGGCGCTCAGGCGTTCGCCATCGGCCGGGAGCTGCGGCTCGCCCATCTCGTGATCTGGTCCAACTGGTTCATGGGGAAGGCGGCCTGCTGCCTCGGAGACTACGGGCGCGCGCTGCGCCTGCTCGGCGACGGACGCGATCTGACCGAGCGGATCGGCGACCGTGCCTGGAATACGCGGCTGCTCAACACCCTCGGCTGGTGCCACGCGGAGATCGGCGATCACGCGCAGGCGCGCGACTTCAACCAGAGTGCGGCCGGCGTCGCGAGAGAGCTCGGCGACGCCGAGATCATCGTCAACGCCGGGGTCAATCTCTGCCTGAATCAGCTCGCGCTCGGCGCTGCCGACCAGGCGCAAGCGGGCCTCGCGGCGCTCGCCTCCGCGCCGCCCCCCGAGTTCCCCTTCATGCGCTGGCGCTACTCGATGCACCTGGACGACGCGCTCGGCCGCGTCGCGCTGGCGCGCGGAGAGCCGGCCACGGCGCTCGACCACGCCGAGCGCGAAATCGAGGCCGCGCGCCACCACGCCGCAGCGAAGCTCGAGGCGCGCGCGCTCACGCTGCGCGCACAGGCCCTCGCGGCGCTCGAGCGCCGCGACGAGGCGCTCGCGGCGACGGCCGACCTGCTCGCGATCGCCGAGCGCATCGGCCATGCGCGCGCGAGCTGGCAGGGCCTCTCGCTCGCCGCCGAGCTCGAGCGGCGCGCCGGACACCGCGCGCGGGCCGAGGCGTACGAGGCGAGGCGCGCGGCGCTGCTGGATGCGCTCGCGCGCTCGCTGCCCGATGCCGAGCTGCGCCGCGGGCTGCTCGCGTCTGCAGCGGCGCCGCTGCTCTGAGCCGGCAGCGCTACCCGCCGTTCGGCTCCGCCTTCGCCGCCGCCTCGATCGCCGCTTCCACCGCTGGGCGGGAACGCTCGAGCGTGTCGTCCTGGAAGGCGAGCGTCGGAAGGAATCCGGGCGCTGCGCGCCAGGGCGGATCCTGCTCCCGCACGGGCCAGACGCCAAACTCGTGCACCCCCGTGCGCCCCTCCGGCTCGCCTTCGCACAGGTGCGCCATGCGCAGCGCGTAGCGCGCGGTCCACTCGGGATCGCGCCCCCACCAGGCGCGTTGGAAGAGCGGGAAGATCGCGAGCAGCGCGTCGTAATCGTGCTCGGCTGCGAGCAGCAGATCCGGGATCTGGCTGCGCAGGCGCGCGGCCAGCGCGCGGATGCCGTCGAAGACGGGGTGATCGGCGTCGTTCACCCAGACGTGGATCGTGTCGAGGAAGACGCCGTCGAAGCCGAACCGGTGCGCGAGCGTCTCGACCTGACGTGCCAGATCGTCGCGCCAGGCCGGGTGCCCGGGATTCAGCCATGCCTGCCAGCCGGTGTCGTGCGCGCGCGCGAAATCCCAATCCGGCTGGTTGCCGTGGAAGCGGTTGCGCGTCGCGCTCTTGAGCACTGCCGTCGCGATCGAGATCGCGAAAGCGCGGCAGGGTGAGATTCACGCAGTTGCCGCCGAACATCGGCATCAGGTGCACGCCGAGGGCACGCGCGCCGTCGCACAGCGCCGCAAAGCCCGCCTCGCCGCCGAGCTGCGGCTCCGGGCGGTAGTCGCCGTATTGCCAGTAGTAGCGGCCTTCCCACCCCGGTAGATAGGCGAGCACGCGCTCGCCCTCGATGCGCTCGGCGACGAAGCGCAGCACGCGCAGCATGCCGGCGTAGTCGAGAAACCGGCGCCCGGTCCAATGCATGCCGTGCAGCGTCAGCACGAGGCGCAGCGCGCGAGCCCAGGCGGGAACGTCTTCGCGCTCGGCCCAGGGGCGCAGTCCGAACGCGCGCCGCGCGAACGCGAGCTGGGCCTCGAGCATGCCGCCGACCGCGCCGCCGCGCGCGAGCACGCAGGCCGGCGCCTCGTGCTCGCGCGCCAGGCGGCTCGCATCTTCTTCGTGGATGAGCTCGAGCACGCCCTGCCCGCGCGCGCTCGCCCGTGCGCTCGATCGCCACGGCAAATCGCTTTTCGCGCACGCGCCGATCCTCGAAGCGCGCCGCAAGCAGCTCACCGCCGGAGCGCAGCGTCAGCAGCGGCAGCGCCAGGCGATTCGGGTAGGCGAGGATCTCGCCCATGGGGCTCGCACTGCGAGCTCGTTCGCCTTCGACGATCTCGAGCGGCGTCGCGAGCCCGCGCAGCAGCAGCTTGCTGCAGCGGATCGGCTCGGGAGCCTTGGCCTTGAGCCACACGCGCAGACTGCCGTCGGCGCCGGGCTCGATGCGCAGGACCACGGCCCCCGGCGCGCGCTGCTGCTGCCCGGCGAACGCGAGACCCGCCGCGCGCACGACGAAGGCCGCATCTTCCTGGCGCGCGCTCGTCTGCGCGGGGTCGATGCCATAGACGTTCGCGAGCGTCACCACCTGCACCGAAAACGACAGGCCGAACGCCTCGAAGACGGGATCGCGCAGGTCGAAGCTCGCGAAGTGCACGCGCGAAGCCTACCGACTGCGGGCCCGGTTATCCTCCCGTCGGATGCCGTCCGGCCCTCGGGTCCTCGCGAGCCCGCGCTTTGCCTCGCGCATCGACGTCGACCTCACGCCGAATGCGCTGGCGCAGGCCCTCGCCGCGCGTCGCGCCGCAGGCGGGCGCATCCTCGATCTCACGCTCTCGAATCCCACGCAGGCAGGCTTCGCGTACCCCGAGGCAGAGATCCTCGCCGCACTCGCCGCACCCGCCGCGCTGCGCTACGAGCCCGAGCCCCGCGGCCTGCCGGCGGCGCGCGCGGCCGTGAGCGCCTATTACGCCGCCCGCGGCGAGAGCGTCGACGCGGACGACGTGCTGATCACCGCGAGCACGAGCGAGAGCTATGCGCTGCTCATGAAGCTGCTCGCCGAGCCGGGCGACGAGATCCTGGTGCCGGCGCCGAGCTATCCGCTCTTCGACGTGCTCGCGGCGCTCGAATCCGTCTCCCTGGTTCGCTACCCGCTCGAGCACGCGCCCGACCGCGGCTGGCGCATCGGGCGCGCGGCGCTCGAGCGCGCGCTCTCGCCGCGCACGCGCGCCGTCGTCGTCGTGCACCCGAACAATCCCACCGGCTCGTACGTGCAGGCGGACGAACGCGCCTGGCTCGAAGCGCTGTGCGCGCGCCGCGGGCTGCCGCTGATCGCCGACGAGGTCTTTCTCGACTACGGGCGCCACGCGCCTTGCGAGACGAGCTTCGCCACCACGCAGGGCGCCCTCGCGTTTACGCTCTCGGGCCTCTCGAAGCTGGCCGGGCTGCCGCAGCTCAAGCTCGGCTGGATCGCGCTCGCCGGCCCCGGATGGCTGCGCCGCGAGGCGCGCGATCGTCTCGAGTTCATCGCCGACGCCTACCTCTCGGTCGGCGCGCCCGTCCAGCACGCCACCGCGAGCCTGCTCGGGCTGCGAGGCCAGATCCAGCAGCAGATCGCCGCACGCGTCGACGCGAACGAGAGCCAATTGCGCGAGCGCTGTGCGAGCGCCGCGGGCTGCCGGCTGCTCGCGCGCGACGGCGGCTGGTATGCCGTCGTCGAGCTCGCGCGCGAGATCGACGAGGAAGCGCTCTGCGTCGCGCTCCTCGCGCAGCATGGCGTGCTGGTGCACCCGGGCTTCTTCTTCGACTTCGAGCGCCCGGGGGTGCTCGTCGTGAGCCTGCTGACGAAGCCCGAGGAGCTCGCGACCGGCCTCGACCTGCCTCATTGAACGTGCGAATTCGATGTGAGAGGATCGCTCCCGACATGAGCGCCACGCCCACCCGAGCCCTGCGTGCGAACGACGTTCGCGACTTCGATCTCGAGGCCGACGTCGTCGTGGTCGGCCAGGGCGCCGCGGGCGGCGCGGCCGCGATCGAGGCCGCGCGCGCGGGCGCGGACGTCCTCGTGCTCGAGCGCATGACGCGCGGCGGCGGCGCCACCGCGCTCTCGACGGGGCTCACCTATTTCGGCGGCGGCACCGCGATCCAGCAAGCCTGCGGCTTCGACGACAGCGTCGAGGACATGATCGCCTACGTGACGCTGGCAGCCGGCCCGCGCGTCGAGCCCGAGCGCGTGCGGCGCTACTGCGAGGGCAGCGTCGCGCACTTCGAGTGGTTTCGCGCGCTCGGCGTCGAGTTCAAGCCTTCGTTCGTCGCCGACAAGCTCACGCATCCGATCACCGATGATTGTCTGATGTTCAGCGGCAACGAGCAGAGCTGGCCGGACTGCGAGAAGGCGCGCCCGTTCCCGCGCGGCCACAAGCCCGCCCGGGAGGGAGAAGCCGGCGGCTATCTGATGGAGGCGATCCTGCGCGCGACGCTCGAGGCGGGCGCGCGCGTCGTGAACGAGTGCCGCGCCCTGCGCCTGATCCAACGCGATGACGGCCGCGTGGTGGGACTCGAGGCCCTGCGCGAACGCGAGCGGATCTTCGTCAAGGCGCGCCGCGGCGTCGTGCTCGCCACGGGCGGCTTCGTCTTCAACAAGGCCATGCTCGCGAAGCACGCCCCGAGTCTGTTGCAGTGCAACTACCCGACGGGTACACCCGGAGACGACGGCTCCGGGATCCTGATGGGAGTTGGCGCCGGCGGCGAGGCGATCAACCTCTCCGAGGGCCTCGTGCTGAACGCCTACTATCCGCCCTCGACGCACCTGAAGGGCGTGATGGTGGACGCGCTCGGCCGGCGCTTCGTGAACGAAGATGCCTACATCGGCCGCACCAGCGACGCGATCCTCACGCGCGCGCAGGGCCGCGCCTATCTGATCGTCGACGAGTCTTTGTATGGCAAGACCCAGGCCATGCACAAGCTCGCCGCCGTCGAGGAGAGCTTCGAGGCGCTCGAGAAGGCGCTCGCGATGCCGGACGGCGTGCTGGTGGCGACGCTCGAGCACTACAACCGTCACGCAGAACGCGGCGAGGATCCCCTGTTCCACAAGGCGGCGAAGTGGCTGCGCCCGCTCCAGACGCCGCCCTATGCCGCACTCGATTGCAGCACGCAGCGCTCGCTGTTCGGCGTCTTCACGCTCGGTGGCCTCGCCGTCGCGATCACGGGCGAGGTGCTGAGCGCCGAGGGCGAGGCCGTGCCGGGGCTCTACGCAGCCGGCCGCTGCACGGCCGGGCTGATCCGCGAGGGCCGCAACTACGCGAGCGGGCTCTCGATCGGTGACGCGAGCTTCTTTGGCCGCCTCGCGGGCCAGCGCGCCGCGCAGGCGTCAGCCTGGGAGTGACGTGAGCGATCTCACCGGCCTCTTCTCGCCGATCCGCATCGGATCGCTCGAGCTGCAAAATCGCATCGTGATGTCGCCGATGGAGACCGGCTACGGGACGCGCGAGGGCCTGCCCTCGCCGCGCACGCTCGCCTACTACGAGGCGCGCGCGAAGGGCGGCGTGGGCCTGATCACGCTCGGCGCCTGCACGATCGACCCCCGACACAAGGAAGTCCCGACCGGCCTGCACTTCGGCAGCGACGACGTGATCGACGCGCACCGCGCGCTCACCGAACGCGTGCGCGCGCATGGCGCCCGCATCCAGCCGCAGCTGATGCACGCGGGCCCCGATAGTCTCTCGCCCCTCCTCTCCGGAACGCCGTCGCTCGGCCCCTCGGTGATCCCGCACTACATGACGGGGACCCCCTGCCGCGAGCTCGCGGCGGGCGAGATCCCCGCGATCATCGAGCAGTACCGCGCGGCGGCGCGCCGCGTGCAGGAGGCCGGCTACGACGGCATCGAGCTGCACGCCGCGCACGGCTATCTGCTGCTCGGATCCTTCCTCACGCCCTGGCGCAATCGACGCACGGACGCGTACAGCGGGCGCACGCTCGCCGGCCGCCTGCGCCTCGTGCTCGAGGTGGTGCGCGCGATCAAGAGCGAGCTCGGCCACGACTTCCCGCTCACGCTGCGTCTCTCGGGTTACGAGCGCGTGCCGGGCGGCCGCTCGCTCGACGATACCCAGCGCATGGCGCCCGAGCTGGTGGCGGCCGGCGTCGATGCTTTTCACGTGAGCGGCGGCGTGATCGATCCGCTGACGACGCAGATGGTGGCGGGCGCCGACTTCGAAGACGCACACAACGTGGCGGCGGCCGCCGCCGTGAAGCGCGTCGTCGACGTGCCCGTGATCGTGGTCGGCCGCATCCACGATGCGCGGCTCGCCGAGCAGATCCTGCAGGCCGGCCACGCCGACCTGATCGCGATGGGCCGCCCGCTGCTCGCCGACGCCGAGCTCGCCGCGAAGGCGCGCTCCGGGCGCTTCGCCGAGATCCGCCGCTGCATCTCGTGCGAGAGCTGCATCGATTCGATGGAGAAGGGGCGCATGAGCTGCGCCGTCAATCCGTTCACCGGGCGCGAGGCCGAGCTCGTCACGCCGCTGCCGACCCGCTTCAAGCGCATCGTCGTGGTGGGCGCGGGGCCGGGCGGCCTCGAGGCCGCGCGCCTGCTCGCGCGCCGTGGCCACCGCGTCTCGCTCTACGAGAAGCAGGGCCATCTCGGCGGCGCCCTCGCGATGGCCGCAACCGTGCACGCGGAGAACGAGCCCTTCCTCGACTTCCTGCGCGGCGAGATCGGACGCCTCGCGATCGACGTGCAGCTCGGCCACGCGCTCGACGCGGACGCGATCGCGAGCCTCGCGCCCGACGCCGTCGTCGTCGCAACGGGCGGCCGCGTGGTGGCGCCAAAGATTCCCGGCGACGACGAACCGCACGTCGTCACCGGCTCGCAGCTGCGCGAGCTGATCGCGGGACGCGTCGAGGACGCGGCGGGGATTCCGGCGTGGCAGCGCGCGGGCGCGCGCCTGCTCTCCGGTCGCATGCAGCGCCTCGTGCGGCCGCGCCGCCTGCGGGCCCTCTCGCGCGTCTGGATGCCGCTCGGAGACCGCGTCACGATCGTCGGCGCCGATCTCGCGGCGATCGAGCTGGCCGAGTTCCTCGCCGAGCGCGGCCGCGCCGTGGTGGTGCTCGAGACGGGCGAAGGCATCGCCCCCGAGGTGGGCCCGAAGCGCCGCGCCGAGCACATGCTCCGGCTCGACCGCAGCGGCGTCTCCGTCAACACCGGCGTCGAGATCGAGCGGATCACCTCCGAAGGCGTCCTGCTGCGCCGCACCCACGGCGGGCCCGCGTTCGTGCCGGCCGACTCGGTGATCCTCGCCGGCCGCGTCGAGCCCGACACGGACCTGTTAGAGTCCCTGCGCGGTCGCGTGCCCGAGCTCCACGCCGTGGGCGATTGCACGGGCCTGGGACTGATTCGCAAGGCCGTGGAAGAAGCCGCGCGCGTCGCCTGCGCGCTTTGAGACGGCGAGACTCAGGAGGAACCGAGATGGACGCCAAACACCCCGCGCTCGTCGCCGCCCGCAGCTCCTGGCGCTACGTGCAAGCCAAGGATCGTGCGGGCTGGCTCGCGCTGCTGGCGCCGGACATCTGCATCGAGGATCCGATCGGCGTCGGCCCCACGAATCCGACGGGCACGGGCATCCGCGGGCTCGAGGCAGCAAAGGCCTTCTGGGACAAGAACATCGCGCCGACCTCGATCAAGATCGAGCCGCACGAATCGTTCGCCGCCGGCAGTGAATCCGCGCACGTGATGACGCTCACGACGAGCTTCCCGAACGGGGTGAAGATCATCGTTCACGGCGTCTTCACCTATCGCGTGAACGACGTCGGCAACCTCACGAGCCTGCGCGGCTACTGGACGATGGCGGATGCGAAGATCGAGAAGCCGGCCTGAAGCTCTCGCGACGAAGCGGGCGCGCGACGCCGAGCTACGCCTTCACGCACAGCAGCTGCGCCCCGCCGCTCGCGAGCAACCGGCCGCCGGTGTCGAAGATGCGCGCGGTCGATCCAATCAAGCCTTCCTCCGCGATGGGCGCCTCGCCGGCCCCGAGCAGCCATTCCGATCGTGACGCCGGCCGGTGGAACCACGCCACCAGGTCGAGATTCGGCGCGTTGTACTGCGTCGGTCCGTGGCGCGACCACGCGGCGTTCCAGGGCAGCACGTCGAGCAGCACGAGCAGACGGCCGGCGTCGACGAAGGGATCGTCGAAGGTCGCGGCCGGGCGGAAGCGGTACCACGTGCGCGCCTCGGGCGGGCCGCCGTAGGCGCGGTTCTTGTACGCGAGGCCCGCGGGGGGCCGACACTCGATGTTGTTCCAGAACGGGAACGGCGGGCCGGGCTCGCCCGCGAAGACGGTCTCCATGTCGGGGAGCGCTTCCGGCGGGGGCACCGCAGGCGGCGTGGCGGCGTCGTGCACGAGGCCTTCGCCCGCAGCCGCCGTGCGCACGATCGCTTCGAGCACGGCGCGGCCGTCCTGGCGCATCGAGACGCGCAGCGATTCGGAGCGGCGGCCGCGCTGCACGGTGACGACCTCGATCTCGACCGGCTCGAAGCGCGCGAGCGAGACGAAGTGCGCGGCGAAGGCCACCGGTCGCGGGATGCGCGCCTCGGCGCCGGCGGCGCGCAACGCAATCGTCGCCAGGTAGCCGCCGTTCGGGCTCCAGACGCGCCAGTCTTCGCTGAGGTGCGCGCGGTAGCGGCCGCCCTGCCCTTCGATCCGGGTATCGACCGAGAGATCGCCCATGGCCGCTCGCCAGCATACCAGCGCGCGTGGCGCACGGCGGCGGGCTCGCGCTAATTTGCGCCGCGCGCCCCCCCCGGACCCGACACCGATGCTCGAGCTCGCCGTCCTCCTGAGCCTGGTCGCGCTCTGCCTCGCCGCGCTCTCGGTGGTCGGCTTCGCCGCCGCGCTCGCGGCCGGCCTGGGCATGATCCTCGTGGTGATCTTCGTCGACTGGCTGCGGCATCACATGTCGACCGTCCGCGGCTGGCTGCATGCGCGCTTCGGCGAGCACCTGCGCCCGCTGCTCGATGCCCGCGCCGGGATCCTGCTCATGCTCTCGCTGTGCGGATTCCTGGGCTGGCTCGCCTATCTCTGGTACCGACTCCCCATCACCTAGCCCCGATCCAAGGTTGCGCAGCCGCGCAGGGAGGCGGCGGGGGGTGGGCTGCGGCGAAATCAAGCGCAGCCGGCCCGCAAATCGTCTGCTCCCTCGACGGCAAGAGATCCACGTCCGGCACACGCTCACGAAAAGAGGAACGACGAGCCATTCGCCGTAGCCCACCCCCCGCCGCCTCCCTCCTCGCGGGTGGGATCAGGGCTCACTCGCGACGGGCGCCCGCCGCGCGCGCAGAAACTCGATCACCACCGGCATCAGCGAGATCGCGATGATGGCGAGGATCACGATGTGGAAGTTGCGCTTCACGGTCGGGATCTGGCCAAACCAATAACCGGCGAGCAGGAGCGAGAGCACCCAGGCGAGCGCGCCCGAGACGTTGTAGCCGGCGAAGTAGCGGTAGCTCATGCGGCCGACCCCGGCGATGAAGGGCGCGAAGGTGCGGACGATCGGGACGAAGCGCGCCAGAAAGATGGTCTTCCCGCCATGGCGCTCGTAGAACTCGTGCGTGCGCTCGAGGTGGCGTCGATTGAGCAGGCGCGCGCGATCGCTCGAGAAGACCATCGGGCCGAGATAGTGCCCGATGCCGTAGTTGGCGGCGTCGCCCAGCACCGCCGCGGTGACCAGCAGGAAGGCGATCAGGGGAAGCGAGAGCGGCGAGCCTTCGATCGAGGCGAGCGCGCCGATCGCGAAGAGCAGCGAGTCGCCCGGCAGGAAGGGCGTCACCACCAGGCCCGTCTCGCAGAAGACGATCAGGAACAGCACGAGATACAGCCAGGGCCCGAGCACGCCCGTCCACTCGTTCAGGTGCTGGTCGAGGTGGAGGAAGAGATCGAGCAGGGTGTGCAGGAATTCCATGCGCTCCTCGGGGCCGACGCGAGGGGGTACCCGATCCCCATCGGTTTCTCAAGCGGATCGCTCGAGCGCGAAGATCGCCCGCGCTCAGCCGATGATGACGATGCGCACCTCGCGCGGCGTTCGCGTGACGAGGCGCGCGAGCACGTTGCCGCGCAGGAAGCGCCAGAGCGTGCCGCGCTGCGAGGTGCCGACCAGGATCGCGGTCACGCCGAGCTCGAGGGCGACCTGCACGATCGCGTCGCCGGCCTCCTGCGCGAGGCGCCAGATCGGAACCGCCGTGAGCCCGCGCGCATTCAGCCAGGCCACGGCGTCGGCGAGCACCTCGCGCGCCTCGCGCGACGGCTGCGTGTCGCGCGGCACGAACAGGCCGGGCACCTCCTCGACGAACAGCACGGCGATGTCGTGCTCGTGCGAGCCGCCCGCGTGCGTGGCGGCCTCTTCGAGCAGGCGCTGGTTCGGCCCGCGCAGACACACGAGCGTGTGTGGCGAGTAGGTGGGCTTCAGATCGAGCGCCTCCTGCAGCGTCAGGATCTCGACCGCGGCGGGGCTCTCGGCGGCGATCCGCTCGGCCTCCTGCGTCGTCACCGTGCTGCGGCCGGCGCGGCGCAGGAAGGGGAGCCCGCCGCGGTGCAGGAGCCCGTAGACGAGCATCACGAGCGTGAGCGAGCCGCCGAAGACGGTGGCGTGCGGCTTCTCGATGAGGTTGGTGGCGAACGCGATCACGACGAGACCGGTGGTGGCGACGCCCACCCAGAAGAGCATTCCCGTGCGGCCCTCGCTGATGCGCACGCGATCGAGCGAGAGCGAGGACAGGAAGAACGCGCCCAGCAGGCCGAAGGCGTAGAGGTCGCCGAGCGTGCCGAGATTCCCGCGCGTCGCGATCAGCACGGCGATCGGCACGAGCGCGGCGATCGCGATCGAGACGTGCGGCGTCCCGAACTTGTCCGAGCGCCGCACCAGCGGGCGCGGCAGGAACTCGCCGTCGGCGAGCGCGCCGAGCACGTGGTAGGTGCCGACCACGGCCGTGTTCGCCGCGAAGAGCAGCAGCGCGGACGCCGACACCACGATCAACAGGCGCAGCCAGGTCCCGCCCATCGCAAAGGCGAGCTCGGACTGGAAGGCGTCGGGGTTCACGGTCCTGGGCAGCAGATTCGTCGCGAGCGCCGTGAGCAGCGGCGAGGTGGCGACGATCGCGACGACGACGAGCAGCATCGCGAAGCCGGCCGTGCGCCGCCGCGGCGGCGCCATCGCGGGCGAGATCTGCGCGAGCGATTCGAGGCCGCTGAATGCGAGCCACGCGAAGGCATAGCCGGTGATCGCGTCGGCGATCGGGATGCGGCCGGCGGCCATGGCGGCGCCGCGCACCTTCTGCCAGGCCGCCGCGTCGATCTGCGAGGCCGTGACACCGATCAGGAGCAGCAGCCCGATGAAGGCGACCACCGCGATCGCGGCGCTCACCTGCGCGGATTCGCGAATGCCGATCCAATTGAGCACGCCGAGCAGCACCAGGCCCGCCGCCGCCATCGGCAGCTCGTAGCCCTCCAGCACCGGCACCAGAGAGGCGAGGTAGGTGAAGCCCGAGACCGAGGAGATCGCTGCGGTGAGGAAATAATCGACGAGGATCAGCATCCCGCCGAGCGCGCCCATGCGCGGGCCGAAGGCTTCCTCCGCCACCGATACGACGCCGCCGCCGCTGGGATAGCGGGCGGCGATCTCGGAGTACTTCTCGGCGAGCAGCACGAAAGCCAGGCTGGTCGCGAGCACGAAGGTGGCGGCGCTCGTGCCGACGCTGCGAAACAGCAGGCCCGGCACGTAGTAGACGCTCGTGCCGATGTCGGCGTAGACGATCGCCCAGCATAATAGGGGCCCGAGCGTGCGCAGCTGCGACTGGTTGCTCGAGACCCGCGGCACCGCCCCACCACCCCGATCCGCTCGGCGCCTCAGTGTACCTTCGGAAGCAGCCCGCGGCGCAGGGCCAGCCGGAAGACCCACGCCACCAGTGCCGAAGCCAGCACGAGGTAGACGAGGTTCTCGATGCTCGCGAGCGCGAGCCTCCCCCACGCGATCTCGCCGTGCAAGGCCGCCGTCCGCATGCCTTCGAAGACGTGATTCGCCGGCACCGCCTGCGCGATTGCGCGCGCGAACGGCGGCAGCACCGATTCGGGGTAGAAGACCGAGGCGAAAGGCATCAGCAACACCGGCAGGCTCCAGGCGAGGATCCCCCAACGCCCGCCGAAGCGCAGGATCAGCGCCAGCGAGACGAGACCGACCGTCCAGCCGAGCATCACCAGATTGGCGATGAAGGGAACCAGCGCGAAGCCGAAGCTGAAGACGTTGAAGGCGTAGAGGACCCAGGCCGCCGCCGCCATCACCAATAGCGTGAGCCCGAGCTTCACGAGCCCGAGGAGCATGATCGCCGCCGCGAACTCCCAGACTTTGAGAGGCGACGCGAACACCGTCACCAGCGAGCGCGCCCAGACGTCGTCGAGAAACGAGACCGAGACGTCCTGCGAGCAGCGGAAGAAGAGATTCCACAGGATCGCGGCGCCCAGGAAGACCGCGATCGCGTTCGGCAGCTGCGCGCCGCTGCCGGCCACGTAGAGCGTGAGAAAGCCCCAGATCACGACGTCGATCAGCGCCCACTGGAAGGTGTCGATCACGCGCGAGGCATCGCGGCGCAGCAGCAGCAGATAGCGCAGCACCAGCGCGCGGATGCGCCGGGCGCTCGCGGACGCGCGCTCGCCGCGCGTGAAGGGGATCGCGGCGGCGGCGCTCACGCGAGCCCTCCGCGCGAGATCCGGATGAAGACCTCCTCCATCGCGGCCGTGTCGAGCCCCTCGCTCCCGAGCACGCGTTGACTGACCTCGAGCGGTGTCCCCTCGGCCACCACGCGGCCCAGATGCAGGAAGATCACGCGATCACAGACTTCTTCGACCTCGGCCATGTTGTGCGAGGTATAGAGGATCGAGAGGCCGCGCTCGCGGCGCAGGCGGAGCAGCAGCTTGCGCGTCTTGTCGGCGATGTCCGGGTCGAGGCTCGCGGTGGGCTCGTCGAGCACGAGAATCGCCGGGTCGTGGAGCAGCGCGCGCGCGAGCCCGGCCCGCATCTGCTGGCCGAGCGAGAGATTGCCGAACTTCGCGCGCGCCTGCGCGCCGAGCTCGAAGATCTCGAGCACGCGCTCCACGGCGCCCTGGCGCGCGCCGTAGAGGCCAGCGTACACGCGCAGGTTCTCGCGCAGCGTGAGGCGCCAGTCCATCATCGCCTCGGGCGAGGTGAAGCCCACCTGGCGCAGCGCCGTCTCGCGATCCTCGAAGGGATCGGCGCCGAGCAGCCGCACGCTCCCCGACGTGGGCGCGACGAGGCCGAGCAGCGCGTGCAGCGTGGTGGTCTTGCCGGCGCCGTTCGGGCCGAGGAGACCCAACACCTCGCCGCGCTCGACGTCGAACGAGATGCCCGCGAGGGCGGTGGTGGCGCCGAAGCGCTTCACGAGCTCGCGCACGCGGACGGCAGGGTGAAGAGCGGTGAGCGTCATGGCCGGGCTGGAGCGGGACTCTAGCGAGACTCGCGGCGAGCGGAACGCGAGCGCAGTTCAAGCGGGCCGGTCCCCGCGGAGCGGAACGTGTCGGAAGCTCGCCCACAGCGCCAGGTCGTAGACGATTTTGAGGGCACCGCCGATTGCAAACGGCGCGGAGAGCGCGATCGCCTGCATCAGCCAGCCGGTCGCCGCGGGTGAAATCGCCTGCGTGAGCGTGCGCGAGAGCGTCGTCAGGCTCGCGGCTGCTTCGCGCTCGTGGTCTTCGACGAGCGCCATCACGTAAGCCTGGCGCGTCGGCACGTCCATCTGCGAGAGCAGGCCGCGGCCCAGCAGGAGCGCGATCGCGCCCCCCGCGCTCGGCGCGATCGCCAGGCCGATCAGCAACAGGTTCGCGATCAGGTGGGAGAACACCATCGTGCGCAGCAGCCCGAAGCGTCCACCCAGACGCGCAGCGAGCAATTGCGAGACGGCGGTCAGCAGCTGCACCGCGAAGAACACCTGCCCGAGCTGGCCGAGCGAAAGCGCGAAGCGCTCGTGCAGCCAATAGGCGACGAGCGACTGCAGCGCGAAGCCGCCCGCGAAGGAATCGAGCGCGAAGAGCGCCGCGAGCCGTCGCACGAGTGGCCCGGAGCCTGCGCCGCCCGCCCGCGGCCGCTCGACCCTGCGCGCCACGGGCAGCGCGCGGTAGGCGAGCGCCTGCACGCCGGCGCCCGCGACGAAGAGCGCGAACAAGACTTCCAGCGATCCGCTCGCGCTCACCGCCGCGGCGCCGAGCGCCGCCGCGCCCGCTCCGATCAGGTTGTAGAGGCCGAAGAGCCACGTGCGCCGCTCGGGCGGAATCGCGCGCGCCAGCACCACCTGCTCGAGCGAGAGGAAGGCGCCGGATTCGCCGCTGCTGACGGAGACGTTGCCGAGCATCGCGGCCGCCACCACCAGCCAGGGCTCGCGGAAGAGCAGCAGCAGCGCGCCGGCGGCGGCCGTGGCGGCCGCGAGCGCGAGCAGGACACCTCGCGCGCCGTAGCGCTCCGCGGGACGCCGCACGGCCCAGGTAAGGCCTGCGCTCGCGAGGAGCGTCGCCGACACCGCGATCCCGATCCCCATAGCGCCGACGCCGAGCGCAGCGAGATGGATGGGGAAGACGATGCCGAGGAAGCCGTAGCCGAACGTGCGCACCGCCTTCGCGAGGAATACGGCGGCGATCTCACGCGACACGGTTGGGCTCCGGCAAGCGGCGCGTCACGCGGCGAAGCTTATGGCAGTCGCCGCGCCGGCACCCCCGGTCGGCTGGCCGATCTGCGTGCTGCGCGGCAAGCTCGGAGCCGGCGAGCGCACGGCCGCTCGCGCCGCTTGCGCCGAGCCCGCGCTGGAGCGCTCCTTGACCCACCGCAGCGAGAGGCTCGGCCTGCTCTTCGCGGCGCTGTGCGCCGGCAATGGCGCCTTCGTGCCTGCGATCTCGAAGCTCACGACGGACCGCGCCGATCCGATCTTCGTGGCGGCCGCCTCGAGCCTCGTCGCCGCGCTCGCCGCCGCCGTGGTGCTCGCCGCGCGCGGCGAGCTGGGGGCGCTGGCCGAGCCCCGCCGCGTCGGCACCCTCATGCTGCTCGGCGCGCTCGGAACCGGCCTCGCTTTTGTCTGCTTCTTCGAAGGCGTGAGCCGCACCAGCGCGATCGAGACCGCGCTGTGTCTACAGATCGAGCCGCTCTACTCGCTGCTGGTCGCGCGATTTTTTCTCGGGCACCCGCTCGCGCGCCGCCGCGTCGTCGGCGTGGCGCTGCTGCTGGCCGGCATCGCGCTCGCGGTGGGGCTCGAAGGCTTCCGCGGCTCACCGGGAGTGCTGCTGCTGCTCGCAACGCCGCTGTGTTGGCAGGCGTCACACCTGCTCGTCTTGAAGCGCTTGTCCGGCCTCGCGCCGCCGCTGCTCACCGGCGCGCGCTACGTGTTCGGCAGCGCCGTCCTGTGCCTCTACTGGGCGCTGCGCGCGGGGCCGGCGACGATCCCGGCGCCCGCCGTGCTCGCGCCGCTCGCCCCCGTGCTCGCAATCCAGGGCCTGATCTCGTTCTACTTCGGCACGTCGGTCTGGTACGCCGCGATCGCGCGGCTCGATCTCGCGCGCACGACCGCGATCGTCGTCCCCTCGATCCCGATCCTCTCGCTCGGGGCGAGCTTCCTGCTGCTGGGCGAGGTGGCTTCGCCGCGCGAGTGGGCGGGCTTGCTGCTGTGCGTGGGCGGCGTGTCGATCTTCGTCACCGCGCCGCATGCGGCGCAGAGCCGCGAACGCGCCGCAGCGGACGAGGCGGACGGCACCGGTTAGCCGAAAGCACGGATCGCACGCAGGCAGGCGCCGGCGGCGGCTCAGCGCGTCTCGTCCTGGCTCGCTTCGTCCCAGAAGGCCCGCTCGGCCTCGAAGGGCGCGTGCTCGACGCGGCACTCTTCGCCGAACAACATGGTCGCGCGTCGCGTCGCGTCGTAGCGCGGCCAGGCGTCGAGGCCCGAGTGGCCGGGATCGCCCGAGCGTGCGAAGGCGAGCCAGGCGTCCTGCATGCGCTGCGAGATCCCGGGCACGGCTTTGTCATCGCCGACGAAGCGCTGCACCAGTTGATCGTCCACGCAGCCGAACACGAACGGGATCTCGAGCGCGTGGCAGCTCCCGAGCATTCCGCCGAGCGCCGGCGACTTCCAGGTGAAGAGGTAGGCCCAGGTCGCGGGCTGGTGCGCAGCGTGCTTTTCAGCGAGCCGCGTCGCGGGCACCCGAAACCAGCGGTCGGTCTCGATCGCGAACCAGAGCTCGCGGGGCGACACGTCGAAGCGTCCCTCGCGCGCGGCGCGGTAGCGCCGGACGACGTGCTCGCCGCGCGGCCGGCCGTCGGGGCCGGGCTCGGGCAGCGCGCGCCGGCAGCGACGCAGCAGGCCGTCGTCGTCGAGCAGCTGGGCCTTCGGATCGGTCGGCGCGTAGAGCTTCTGCTCCTCGAGATTCGTCCCGATGAGAATGGAGATGTCGCGCGCGGAGCCGCCCGCGATCGCCTCGAGGGGCGGGCGCGGGAGCACGTCGCCATCGACCACGGGCTGGAACGGCAGCTGGGGCACGACACCGAGGAGCTGCGCCGTGGCGCGTTCCTGCGCGGCCAGCACGGCCGCGAGCGGCTGCGCGCGCAGGCCCGCGAGATCGTCCGGCGCGAGCCCCAGTTCCTTCATGAAGGTCTCGCCGACGCGCAGGGCGTCCTCGCGATCGGTGACGTTCGATGCCGCTCCGCTCTGCAGGATCGCGCGCGCGAACAGGCCCCGCGCCCGCGGTGTGCCGAGCAGCGTGCCGACGCTCATGGCGCCGGCCGACTCGCCGAACAGCGTCGTGTTCGTTGGATCGCCGCCGAAGGCCGCGATGTTCTCCCGCACCCAGGCGAGCGCTGCGACCTGATCGAGCAGGCCCGGATTGGCCGTCGCCGCGTGCGCCTCGCGCTCGAGCGCCGGCAGGTGGAGGAAGCCCAGCGCGCCGAGCCGGTAATTGATCGTCACCACGACGGCGTCGCCGCGCCGGGCGAGCCGCGCGCCGTCGTAAACGGGCTGCGAGCCCGAGCCCGTCGTGAAGCTGCCGCCGTGGAGCCAGACGAGCACCGGCCGGCGCGCCGCGTCCGTGCCCGGCGTCCAGACGTTCAGATAGAGGCAATCCTCGGCGAAGCTCTCCGTCGGGCTTCCGAGCAGCGCGGCGAGGCGCCCGGGCGTCTGTGGCGCGGACGCGCCGAAACGCTTGGCCTCGCGCACGCCCGTCCAAGGCTCGGGCGGCCGCGGCGCGCTCAAGCGCAACGCGCCCTGCGGCGCCCGCGCATAGGGAATCCCGCGGAACACGAGCACGCCGTCCTCGCGGCTGCCTGCGACGCGGCCCGCTGCGGTCTCGACTCGGGGGTCCATCGACGTTGCCTCCCTGGCAACGGCGAAGGTTAACACGCGGTCGAGGCCGCCATCGCCGGCGGCACCTGCGGCGGCGGTGCAGCCAGGGCATGCAGGACGCGCACTGTACGGCGTGCGCTGTGCATGGAATTCGGGCGCGGCGGCGCGTGAGAACGCACGAGCGCGATCGCCATCGCTAGCGCGGCGCTGGCATGTCTCTTGCTCTGCATCGAGTTGCCGTTCCCAGAAGGTCCCCGCGATGCACAAGCTCCCGCTCCTCACGCTGTTGCTGCCCTGGCTCGCGCTCGCCGCACCGGCTGGCGCCGAGGGCCTCTCCCAGACGCTTCCCGTCTCTGGCCCTGGCCGCCTGGTGCTCGAGCTCGACGGCGGCAGCGTCGAGGTCATCACGCACACGGAAGCGAACGTGCACGTGCGCGCGGCGGCGCACGGTCTCGGGGCGAGCAGCGTCCACTTCGAAGTCGTCCGCAACGGCAAGGACGTCGTGCTGCGCGCGCGCCCCGAAGCCTGGCTCGACTGGCTGAGCTCGGGTCCGAGCGTGAGCGTCCACGTCTGGGTGCCGGCATCGTTCGAGGTCGTCTGCGCGAGCGAGCGCGCCCTCGTCACGCGCCGCGACGACGTCGAGCTCAGCTACCCGACCCGCGCGATCGGCAACGCGACCCGCTAGGGGGCTGCGGGCGGCCTGCGCGCCCCTCCGCCAGCGCGGGCCCGGCTGCGCGCTTCGCTCCCTATCCCCGCCTCAAGCCTCGGCTTTTTCTTCCCGATGAGTGCCTCGGGGGCACTGCATGCCGACCGGGGCCGAGGAACGCGCACAGACGCAGGGACTCGCCGTGCGCCTCGCAGCCGGATGCGCTGTGGCTGCGGGGCTCGGGGCGTTCGTCGCCTCGCGCATGGTCTCGATCGCGACCACCGCCGTCAATTGGGATGAGTTCGCGTTGCTCGACCGTGTCGCGCGCACGGCGCGCACTGGCGTGCCCGAGACGGGCGGCCGGCCGGGGCTCGCGGAGTGGCTGCTGCTGCCGATCGTCTCGGCATGCTCCGACGAGATCGCGACCGTGCAGCACGCGCGCTGGCTCTGGCTCGGGCTCACGCTGTGCTTCCTCGCGGGTCTCTACGCCCTGCTGGCCGAGCTGCTCCGGGGGCGGCCGCAGCGCCATCACGACGCGCTCTTCGGTGTCGCCCTGCTCGCGCTCGTCCCGGCCTTTCTCGAATGGTCGCTCCAGGTCCGCACGGATCAGCTCGCCCTCGCGGGTGGCGTCTGGGGCGGAATGCTGCTGCTGGCGTCCCAACGCCGCGCGCCGCTCGCGCTCGCGGCCGGTGTCGCGTTCGGCGTCGGCTACCTCGGCTCGCAGAAGCTCGTCTACGTCGCCGCACTCGCCGGCCTGCTCGCGGCGGGGCGCGCGTGGCTCGAATGCGACGTGCGACCGCTGCGCGAGACGCTGCGCGCGACGCTCTGCCTCGCGGGCTTCGGGCTGGTCTTCGCGGCCTTCCGCGCGGCGCTGGGCGCCGCCTTCGACGTACCGGCAAGCCACCCGTCGCAGCACATAATGACACCCTATCAGGTAGGGCGTGCGCTCGACCTCTTCGACTTCTATCGGAACACGCTCGGCTTCAGCCAATACCGCGCGATGCTGCCGACGCTCGTGCCGCACGGACTGCTGCTCGTCGCTTGCGGGGTCGCCGCTGCGCTCAGCGGGCGCCGGGCTGTGGCGGAAGGTGGAGATCCAGCGAGCGCTCGGACGCTGCTCCTCGCGCTCGCGGTGCTGGCGCTCGGCACCGGTGTCGCGCTGTTCCATGCCGGCGCGTTCTTCTACTTCTGGATGACGCTCGGCTTGTTCCCGGCGGTGGCCTTCGCGCTCGCGCTCGCGCCGCTGCGCGACACCCTGTTTCCGCCCGGCCCCCGCCCGCGCGCGCTCGCGATGGCTCTGTTGTGGGCTGCCGTCGCCATCCCCGGGGCGCTGAAAGCGGTGCAGCTCCTCGCCGACACGCAGGGCGTGCAGCGCGATAGCCTCGCCTTCATCCGACGCAATTTCGCGCCGGGGGACGCCGGCTTCCACCCGGAGCGCGCGCTCTTCTGCGGCTTCTCCGCCTCGCCCCTGCCCCTCTACTTCTCGCAGAGCATCTTCCGCGACTTCGTCGGCCCGCAGGCGGAAACGAACCTCGCGCACATGGAGCAGCGCTTCCGCGCCGAGCCGATCAAGTTCCTGGTGCAGTCGTTCCGCTTGAACCAGTTCCCGCTCGAGCTGAGGCGTTTCTGGTCCGAGAACTACCAACCGTATCGGGGCTCCGTGTTCGTCGCCGGGCGCCGCCTCGAGGGGGGACGCGGCGCGACGAGCCCCTTCGAGCTGATCGTGCCGGGCCGCTACCGCTGGCTGCCGTTGGACGCGCCTCACGAGGTCGAAATCGACGCAACGCTTGTCGCCGCGGGCGGGATCGTCGCGCTCGCGCCCGGGCCGCACACCGCCCGCTTCATCGACGATGCGACGGGCGGCATGCTGGTGCTCGCGCTCGACGAGCCGCCGGGCCCGGCGCCGCTCGCCTTCTACAAGGTCTATTGATGCGGGTCGCGCTGCTCACGAACATCCTGCCCGGCTATCGCGTGCCGGTCTTTCGCGCGCTCGCCGCGACGCCGGGCTGGCAGCTGCGGGTGTTCCTCTCGTCCGGGAGCGCGCAGCCCGCGGACCACGGGCTCGACGTCGAGGTCGTGAAGGGCTTCGTGTTCGAGCGCCAAATCGAATCGCGCGGGCGCGCCGCCGCGGCGCAGAGGGTGACCACGCACGTGCCCTGGGGCCTGCCCGGAGCGTTGCTGCGCTTCCAGCCCGACGTCGTGATCAGCGCCGAGCTCGGCTGGCGCACGCTGCTCGCGCTCGCGCTGTGCTTCCTGCTCGACGCGCGTCTCGTGATCTGGAGCTACCACTCGACGACGAGCGTCACGAGCGCGGGGCGCGCGCTGCGCGCCGTGCGGCGCCGCTTGCTCGCGAGCGCCGACGCTGTGATCGGGATGGGTCACCAGGCGCGCACGGTGCTCGAGGCCATGGGCGTCGAGCCCACGCGCATCTTCGACGCGCCGAATGCGCACGATCACGACGCCTTCCTGGCCGCGCGCGCAAGCGTCGAGCCCGAGGCCGTGCGCCGGGCGCTGGCCGAGGGACTCGGCTGCCGCGATCGGATCGCGCTCGTCGCCGGCCGACTCGTGCCGGTAAAGGGCGTCGCGCCGCTGCTCGCCGCCTGGGAGCAGCTACCGGAGAAGATCCGCGACGAGTGGACGCTCTTGTTCGTCGGCAGCGGGCCGCTCGCGTCGATGATCGAGGAGGCGAGCGCTGCCGAACCCGATGGGGCGATCGTCAACGTCCCGGAGGTCGAGCACCACGAGCTCGTCGACTACTACGCGGCCGCGCGCGTGCTCATCTTCGCCTCGCTCGCCGACACCTGGGGCCTCGTCGTCAACGAGGCCTTCGCCTGCGGTCTGCCCGTGCTCTGCTCGCGCCACGCCGGCTGCGCCGACGACCTGCTGCGCCCCGGCGAAAATGGCTGGATCTTCGACCCGACGGAGCCCAGCGAGTTCGTGTCGGCGCTGCGCGAAGCGCTCTGCGAGCCCGACCTCGAACGCCTCGCACGCGGCGCCCGCTCCACCGCCGAGCGCTTCCGCCCCGAAGCCATGGCCATGGGCTTCCGCCGCGCGGTCGAGCACGCGAGCCGCCACGGGCGCGCCGGCTCACGCTAGCGACGACCCAGCGCCCGTTCGTAGAGATCGAGCAGGCGGGCGACGCTGCGCTCGGGCGAGAGCTCGTCCTCGTAGCGTGCGCGCGCTTCGCGGCCCATCGCCTCGGCACGGGCGGGGTTGGCCGCCAGCTCGCGGCACGCGCGCGCGAGCGCCGAAGCGTCGCCGCTCGCGAAGAGCAGCCCCGTGCGCCCGGGCTCGACGAGCTCGGCCATCGCGGTCGGGTGCGACGCGATGGCGGCCTTGCCGGCGGCCATCGCTTCGGCGACCGCGAGCGGAAAGTTCTCGTAACAGATCGAGGGCGCGACGAGAAACAGCGCCTCGCGCAGCTGCTCGCGCACGCCCTCGGGCGAGACCTGTCCGGTGAAGCGAACGCCGGGGATGCGGCTGCCGAGCGCGCGCAGCTCGGCCTCGAGGGGACCGGACCCGACGATCACGAGCGGGAGGCCTTCGAGCCCCCGCCAGGCCTCGAGCAGCAGGCGCGGGCCCTTCTCCTCGGAGAGGCGCCCAACGTACACTGCCCCGTGTCCACCATAGCGGGGCTCGCCCGGATCGGCGACGGGATTGGGCTTGACGACGATCCTCTCGGGATCGAGCCCGGCGGCCACGAGCTTGCTGCGCGCGAAGGCGCTCGGCGCGACGAAGAGCGTCACGCAGCGCTCGAGCGTGCGCTCCCGGCGCTGGTGGGCCGTGGCCTCGGCCCACACCGCGGTCTGCACGCGCGAGCCCCGGTAGCAGGCGTGGCGCACCGCATTCCACGGGCCGGCGGCGACGCAATCTTCGCAGGGCCTACCCTCGCGCAGGAAGGCGCCGTTCGCGCAGAAGAGCCGGTAGTTGTGGAGCGTCTGCACCACGGGAATGCCGCGCGTATGGAGCTGCTCGTGCGCGGCGGGCGTGAGCAGGGGAAAGAAGTTGTGCACGTGGGCAACGTCGATCGGATGGGCGTCGAGGAATGCCGCGACACGGCGCGCCGACTCGGGGTTGCCGCGCGCACGCAGGCCCGCGCGCAGCCTGCCCGCGAACGAATCGAGCTGCGCGTCGCGATTGTCGAGCGTGAAGAGCTGCACCTCGCAGCCGGCCTTGCGCACCAGCTCGGCCTCGAGCGCGACGACGGCGTCTTCGCCGCCGCGCCAGAGGTATTGGTTGTGGAAGATGCCGACGCGCACGGCGGCCCGGCTAGAAGGCGCCGCGGCGCGAGAGCACCGCGCCGACCGTGCGCAGCAGGATCGAGAGGTCGAGCGCGACGCCGCGATTGCGGATGTAGTAGAAGTCGTACTGGAGGTTCGCGTGCATCGGCAGGTCCTTGCGCCCGAGGATCTGCCACAGCCCCGTGAGCCCCGGCTTGACCGTCAGGCGCCGGCGCTGCCACTCGTCGTAGCTGGCGACGATGAAGGGCATCTCGGGGCGCGGGCCCACGAGCGACATCTCGCCGCGCAGCACGTTCCACAGCTGGGGCAGCTCGTCGAGGCTCGAGCGCCGCAGAAAGCCTCCGAAGCGCGTGATGCGCGGATCGTCGCCTCTCTGTGGCGCCACGGTGTAGGGGTCCGCATCCTCGCGCAGCGTCCGCAGCTTGTAGCAGGTGAAGGGCCGGCCGTGCAGGCCGATGCGCGTCTGCGCGAAGATCGCCTTGCGCGCGCCCTCGCGGCGCAGGCGCCAGATGCACGCGAGCAGGATCGGGCCCGCTGCCAGCAGACCGAGCGCCGCGCCGAGCAAGTCGAGCGCGCGCTTGATGGGTCCGTACAAGGCGTTGGGCCGGTCGCGGCCGAGCTGCACCAGCGGCAGATCGTCGACGAGATCGAGCGGCGAGCCGGCCGTGAGCACCTCGAAGAGATTCGTCACCACGCGGAACGTGATGCCGAGGTCCTCGCAATCGAGCACGAGCGAGAGCATGCGCGTGTGCCCGAGCGAGGGCATCGCGACGAAGACCTCGCGGACGCCGTGGTGGAGCGCGATCTCGCGCAGGTCGTCGACATGGCCGAGGATGGGTCGATTTGCCAGGTCTTTTCCGACGCTGTCGCGTGTGTCGTCGAGGAAGCCCACCACGCAGTAGCCGGTCTCCGGGTGATCCTGAAGCTTCTGGAGCAGCCGGATCGCGGCCACGCCGGTGCCGGCGATCAGCACCTTCACGTCGTGCTCGCCCGAGCGGCGCATGCGCCTCTCGATGCGGTGGAAGACCACGCGGCTCACACCTTGAAGCGCGAGATTCAGGCCCGCGGCGGTCAGCACGACGAAGCGTCCGAAGTGGAGCTCCTTCACGAAGAAGCCGGTCGCGGCAAGCACGAGCAGGCCGAGCGCCGCGCCGCGGAGCAGGCGCTGCAGCTCGTCGACCACGGTCTTCATACGCTGGCTGGCGTAGATGCCGAAGAGCCAGCAGGTGAGGATCCACGGGCCCACCACGATCGGCAGCGCGCGGACGTACCAGTCGAAGGGATTGATGGGACGGCCGAGCGCGTCGTTGAGCGCATGCCGCAGGCCATAGGCGGCGAGCCAGCCGAGGGAGACGAGGGCCGCGTCGGCGAGCACGTGCATGCGCCGCAACGCCTGGATCTCGAGCCTGCGCATTGCGGACGTTTCCCCCCGGCTGTGCATCGGATCCGGGTGGCTTCGGCTTGAGGCAGGAGACCGACGGGAGTGCGCCAAAAACCACGGGAAAGCCCGGATCCCGTCTCAACTGCGAAGCGCGCCGGGCCGATGCACTCCGCATGTCGATGGCAGCGTCCGCGCCCTTTTTCGTGATCCGGGCGCAGACGGCTCGGATTCCGCTGCAGCGGCCCGAGCTCCGGCCACTGTTCGGGAATCCGTCGGCAAACACCACCGCGTCCGATCCGGCTCATGGCTGACATCCAGGGCATCCTCTTCAGCAAGGATCGTGCGCTGCAGTTGGACGCGACATTGCGGTCGCTCAAACTGCATTGCCGCGATCCGTACCGCGCCCACTGGGTGGTGATCTACAAGGCTTCCAACCCGCAACACACCCGGCAGTACCAAGCGCTGAGCAAAGCCCATCCGGACGTCGCCTTCGAAGCGGAGACGGATTTCCGCGCCCGCGTGTTGGCCCTCGCGGCCAGTGCCCGCCTGGTTGCATTTCTGGTGGATGACAACCTCTTCGTCCGCGCATTCTCCTGGGACGACGCAGTGGAAGGACTGCACCGGCACCCAGACGCCCTGGGCGTCTCGCTGCGCCTGGGATTGAACACGCAGTACTGCTATGCGCTTGATCAGCCCCAGCCCCTTCCGCCGTTGCTGCCGGGCACCACGGCGCTCCTCAAGTACCAATGGACGGATGCGGCGCATGATTTTGGTTATCCGCTGGAAATCTCCAGCTCGTTGTTCCGCGCGGCGGACCTGCTGCCCGTGCTGTCCGCTCTGGAGTTTGCCAACCCCAACTCGCTCGAAGCCCAACTCGCAGAGCAGAAACACCGCTTTGCCGCCCGGCAGCCGTTCTTGCTGTGCTTCACCGCATCGCTGACGTTCTGCAATCCGGCCAACCGCGTGCAAGACGCGTATGCCAATCGCGCCGGTGATGCCCATCCACGTTCCGCCGAGGCCCTGGCGGCGCTCTTCGAGCAAGGACGGCGCGTGGACGTGGCGACCTACGCCGGCCACGTGCCGCGTGGGGCGCATGAAGAAGTTGCTCTTCAGCTCATGACTGCTCCCGCAGATGTCACCACCGCAACCGAAGCGCCGTTGGTCTCTGTCATCATCCCCAGCTACAACCAAGCGCAGTTCTTGGATGAAGCGGTCGCCAGTGTCGTGGCTCAGACCTACCCGCGCTGGGAGCTGATCATCGTCAACGACGGAAGTCCTGACGCCACGCGCGAGGTGGCCGAGCGCCTGATCGCGCGATATCCGGACCGACGTCTCAAGCTGGTCGACAAGCCCAACGGCGGCCTGGCCGATGCGCGCAATGCCGGCATCCGAGCATCCGAAGGCGAGTATTGGCTGCCGCTGGACGCCGACGATGCGATCGCAGCGACGTTTCTGGAAAAGGCCGTGTCGGTCCTCGCCGCTCGGCCGGACGTCGGATTCGTGTATTCGCACATCGAGCATTTCGGCAGCGAGACGGGTGTGTATCGGCTGCCGCCGTTTGACGCCGACACACTGGTCCATCTGGACAACATCGGTTGTGTCTGTTCGCTGGTCCGGCGAGAAATCTGGGAGCAGGTAGGCGGCTACGACACGGCCATGCGCGATGGCTACGAAGACTGGGATTTCTGGATCCGCTGTGTCGAGAAGGGTTGGCAGGGCTATCGCCTACCGGAAGTCTTGTTCCGCTATCGCAAGCGAGCCGGCTCGATGTTGGAGCTGTCGAACCGCCTTCGGCCCCGTCTGATCGCCAGCATCGTGAGCAACCACCCGGCACTCTACTCGCCGCGCCGACGCCAGCAAGCCGAAGCGATACTGCGGGGCAACCCCACTCCGCTGCCGCGCGACCGGATCCTGATTGCCTGCACGCATTTCTGGCCGTCCATCGGTGGCGTGGAAGCCATCGCCGAAAACCTGGGAACCCGTCTGGTCAAACGAGGCTATGCGGTGGAGATCGCCACCTGGACGCATCCGGATCGGCTGTTCCCGCTTCACCGCGGCCTGACCATCCACTCGCTGGAACCGAATCCGCCCAGGCCCTGGAAGCGGCGTTGGCTACGGCGGCTCAAAGCGTGGTTCCGGCGCCCGGATTCCGCTGCCCTGGAGGACGTCCCCGCCTGGGTTCACCAGCTCGCCGGCAGGATGCGCAGCGAGCCGTACGCGGCCTGCATCTTGATGGCCGACCCGCGCAATCCCCTCTTGCGGGCAGCCGAGCTGGCCGGATGCCTGCCCGCGACGCGTCTGTTGCTACAGCCCTTGATCAACCGCGACGGCTATTCGCGCTGGCGCGATGACCTTCGCTTCCGCCAGCGCCTCGCCGGCATTCTCCGCAAGGCCACTGCCGCGCTGGCGCTGACGCAAGACGGAACGGAAGTCGAGTTCATGCGCCAGGAAGCCATCACTCCAGTCTTCCTGCCGAATGCTACCGAGCCGCTGGCGCCCGCCTTTGCGTTCCGAAACGTCTGCAACATCCCGGACGATGCGTTCCTGATCCTACACGTGGCCAATCTCTGGTCCACCAAGAACCACCTGGAACTGTTGAAGACGCTGGCCGCGTTACCCGGGGATTGGCGCCTGGTCCTGATCGGCCATCCTTCTGGAGAACCGGATCATGTCGCGCAGGTGCAGGACGCCCTGCGCCGGCGGCCTGAAGTGCTCTACTTGCCCGGTTTGTCGCCAGAAGGTGTTGCCGCTGCGATGACCGCCGCCGATGTCGTCGTGCTCGCCTCGAAAGGCGAGGTCTCCCCCGTCACGCTCCTCGAGGCGATGAGCCATGGCAAGCCCTGGCTGGCTACACCCGATTGCGGCGCAGCCAACGAGCGCGCGGGCGGTGTGGTCGCATCGTTGGTGGAATTTCCAGAGCTGCTTCGGCGGCTCCGCGCATCGCCAAAGACCGCGCACGCCCTCGGTCAAGTCGGCTATCGGCACTGGCAGCGCTGCTACTCGTGGCCGGCGGTCCTGCCGGGCTGGGAAGAGTTGATCGAAACCGGAGTCTTGAAGCGGTCGTATGCACCTCCTGCGGAGTTGTTGGCGCAAACGCGTGCGTTGCGCGCTGAGCTTTGCGACGTGGCAGTCGCATCTGATGCTCCTCACGGGCGCTGAAATCGAAACAGTCCACACGCGTAGGTCGCAGCCTCGAATGCAGCCGGGGCAGCCTGCGGGTGGAACAACCCGTCATCGCCGACGGCTCCGAACTCGACCAGTCGCAGAGCATCGAACCACTCGATCACCTCCTGCGGCGGATGGATGCGATGTGCGTTGAAGCAGGTGCGCTTGCGGCCGACCGGTGTCGAGAGGAAGAGGTGTCCGCCTGGAGAAATGACGCGCTGTAGCTCCTGCGCCGCCTCGATCGAACCCTGCGGATCGAGCGAATCGCCGTAACGCCCGAGGCCAACGTGCTCGATCACGTGCATGCACGACAGGGAAGTGACGCTCTGGTCCGCATAAGGCAATTGGAGGATCGACCCGGCCCGGGTCTCGAAGTTCGCAACTCGCACCGGCGCCGGCCGGATGTCGATGAAGGTCACCGGAAACCAGGCGGCCAGCAGCGCCACCCAGCGGAGCTCCGATCCGACATCGACGTGCGCAGCCGGCCGCAGCGCCACCAGCCGCTCGGTCGCCCACACGGCCTGATAGAAATAGTGCGGATCGAAGGGCGTCGTGGCGATGCGATCCTGCAAACAGGGGTACAGGTCTGCATCGCGGGCCTCGCCGCCCATGGCGCGATAGGCAGCCAACTGCTCCTGGAACCACTCCGATTGCGCTTCTGCCGTGGCGGCCGCTGTGGGTGCCTGGGACCGGCGCAGGCGCTCGCGCAGACGTAGACCGAATCCCATCACCCGACGCACGCGAAACCGTGCGCCTCAACGGGCCGAGCGACGCAGCCGGCTGCCCAGAGCGTTCCCGAAGCGCCGCATGCCTTCACCGATCATCCTCACCACTGTGCGGGTGCGCGCTTCGTTCGCGCCGGGCGAGTGTACTGGCGTGCGGGCAGCGCGGTCGAGACGCTCGCCGCCGCAGTCGACCAGCCCGTGGCGGTTCGCCGGGTTCCGCTCAGGATTTGCCGGTTCAAGGACGATGAGACTCCGGGAAGAGCCCCCTGCTCTGCCGGGCTTCCGCTGTCCCTGAGGGGCGTCTTTCCCAGCTTACGCGAGAGGGTCCATGTCCGGCGAACCGCGCGCTGTCGAACGGGTGATCGCCCCGCCCTCGGGCATCGTCCCCATCGACTTCAGGGAGCTGTGGGCCTACCGGGAGCTCTTCGGCTTCATGGTGTGGCGCGACGTTTCCGTCCGTTACAAGCAGTCCATCCTCGGCATCCTGTGGGCGCTCGTGACGCCGCTCGGCACGATGCTGATCTTCACGATCATCTTCGGCAAGCTCGCCAGGATCCCGAGCGACGGCATCCCCTATCCGGTTTTTTCGTATGCAGGGCTCTTGCCCTGGCTGTTCTTCTCACAGTCGCTACAGCGAGCCACCGTCAGCATGGTGGCCGAGCGCAACCTGCTCACCAAGGTCTACTTCCCGCGCCTGATCGTTCCCATGTCGGCCACCCTGGCCCCATTGGCGGATCTGCTGATCGCCTCATCGCTCCTGATCGCCATGATGGCCTACTACCAGCTTCACCCGACACTTCACAGCGTCTACCTGATTCCCCTGTGCGTCGCGTGGGCATGGGTCACCGCGGTCGGGGTCGGCACCTGGCTGTCGGCGCTGAACGTCTACTTCCGGGATGTGGGGCAGCTGATCCCCTTCCTGCTGCAGATCTGGATGTACGCCTCTCCCGTGGTCTATCCGGCTTCGTTGGTTCCGGCGGAGTTCCAGTGGATCTATGCGCTGAACCCCATCGCCGGGGTGATCGAAGGGTTCCGCTGGGCGTTGTTCTCACACGGCCATCCGCCAGGACTGCTGACGCTCGTTTCCGTATCGGCATCGATCGTCTTCTTCGTCAGCGGAAGCCTCTTTTTCAAACGGATGGAACGTTCGTTTGCGGACGTGGTGTAGATGATTCACGTCGAGGGCATCGGAAAGCGCTACCGATTGGGCAGCAGCGTGCGTCACGACACGCTGCGCGACACGATCATGCACTGCGTCAGCCGCCGTGGCGGTTCGCGACGCGCGGCCCGACACCGCGAGGACGATCATTTCTGGGCGCTCAAGGATGTCTCCTTCGATGTGGCCGAGGGCGAGGTGGTGGGGATCGTCGGCAAGAATGGCGCGGGCAAGAGCACCCTGCTCAAGATCCTGTCGCGCATCACGGCGCCCAGCGAGGGCCGTATACGACTCAAGGGACGGGTCGCCAGCCTGTTGGAAGTGGGCACCGGCTTCCATCCGGAGCTCTCGGGCCGCGAGAACATCTTCATGAACGGCGCGATCCTGGGTATGACCCGCCGGGAAATCAAAGCCCGATTCGATGACATCGTCGCTTTCGCCGAGGTGGAGGCATTCCTGGACACGCCGGTCAAGCGTTACTCGTCGGGCATGTACGTCAGGCTCGCATTTGCGATCGCCGCGCACCTGGAGCCGGAGATTCTGCTGGTCGACGAGGTGCTGGCGGTGGGCGACGCCGAGTTCCAGAGAAAATGCCTGGGCAGGATGCGCGAGGTTGCCAGGGGCGGACGAACCGTGCTTTTCGTGAGCCACAACCTGGCAGCCGTGCAGCAACTCACATCACGGTCGGTGCTTCTCGCCGCCGGCAGGCTCGTCCTCCACGCGAAAACTGCCGAGGTCGTGGCCGCCTATCTGATGGGCGGGAATCAAGAGGCGGAGGCCGCAGACCTGGCGACGCGCGACCCTCGCTTGCAGATCAAATCGATTCGCTTCAACGAAGGCGCTCAGGAACCGGGATTCAACAAGCCGATGCGCTTCGACCTGGCGCTATCGCTCGAGCGCTGCTTCGAATCGGTGAGCATTGGACTCGGAATCTACAATTCTCTGGGTGCGCGCATCTTGACGTCGCGAAGTGTCGTAAACGATCTGGAGGCGGGGAATTCGAGCCTGACGATCCGCATTCCGGATCACCATCTGCCGCCGGGCGATTATGCTCTGGCGTTGGGGATCTTCCGGGGGGTCGAGACGCTCTATTACGCAGAGAACGTCTTGAAGTTCTCGCTTTCCGACCTCGGCGTGAATGATCCCCTGCTGCAGCCCTACCTCGCCTACCAGCGGGATCGGATCGGAGCCTTCATCGCCGGTGTATGGGAAAAGGCGTGACGGCCATGCGCTATCGATTCGCATTCGGTCTCGGACGCTCGGGTACCACGCTGTTGGGAAGGCTGTTGGCGCTGACGCCTGAACCCGCCCGGTTCGTGAGTGAACTGTGCCCGGGCATCGGGGATCGCATTTCCAATCCCGCATTCATGGTCGAGCCAGGAGACATCGGGGCGGCCAATCGCGTCCGAGAGGCCATCGTCGGCTTGAGCTTCGGCAAGTCCCCATTCTGTGAAGCTCAGGCCTATCGGATCGAGCGAAACGATCCGGACGCGGAAATCCTCCTGATCAAGGATATCCACTCGCTGCTGGCCTACCGCGACATCGTCGCCGGATTGGACGACTGGCGCGCTGTCGTCGTGATTCGCAATCCCTTGCGCACCCTGGATAGTTATTTTCACGGACACGCACCGGGAATTCGTCGCTACCTGGTGGAAGAGTACAAATTCCTGGCGACACAGCTCGCGGTTCGAAGGGATGACGCGCTGCTGGCGCGCGCCGCTGCGACGACGCCCCCGGCAATCATCCAATACCTGCGGCGACCGCGGCCGTTCACCAGTGAATTGTTCCGGCAGGCGGCCGCCACGGAATTCATGTGCCACTTCCTGAAGGCCTGGGTTGCCGCGGATGATCGGCTGACGGAAGTGGCTTTCGAGGACCTGTGTCGGCAACCACTGTTGGAAACCTTGCGGATTTTCGATTTTCTGGGATTGAAGCACGACGACCAGACCCGAGCGGAAATCCAGCGGATGACCACGGGGAGCAGCAGCGAGTACTACGCCACCGACAAGAACAGTCGGCTCATCCTCGAGCAACCGTACAAGTATCTCGGAAGTCGGGATCTCAGACGTTTGGCGTCATTTCTGGGTCATGCCTGAACGCTCGCGAATTCGCGGGAGCCCGATTCGTGCCGTAGGCGGTTCGAGCAGCAAGGAACGATCACGATGAAGAAGGCATTGGTTTGTGGCGCCGGTGGATTCATCGGTGGACATCTCGTCAAGAAGCTGAAGCGCGAGGGTTATTGGGTCCGGGGCGTGGACATCAAACGTCACGAGTATGCGCCGACCCAGGCCGACGAATTTCTCGTGTTGGACCTCCGCAAGGAGGCGAACTGCCGCACGGCCCTCAGCGTCGGCAAGGGAACATTCGACGAGGTATACCAACTCGCCGCCGACATGGGTGGCATGGGCTTCATTCATTCTGCCGAATGCGAGATCATGTTCAACAGCGTCCTGATCAACATCCATATGACCGATCAAGCCGCGCGCATGGGTGTGCCCCGCTATTTCTTCTCATCCTCCGTTTGTGTGTATCGCGACATGAAGCCCGGCGAACCGGAGATGCGCGAGTCCGAGGCGATTCCCGCCAACCCGGACAACGAATATGGCTGGGAGAAGCTCTACTCCGAACGCGCCGCCCTCGCCTACAGCCGACGCTTCGGTATGAACGTGCGAATTGCCCGGTTCCAGAACTGCTACGGGCCGGAAGGCACGTGGACCGGCGGGCGCGAGAAGGCGCCGGCCGCCATCTGTCGAAAGGTCGCGGAGGCTCCGGACGGCGGCAGCATCGAGATCTGGGGCGACGGATCGGCGATACGCTCCTACACCTACGCCGAGGACATGGTGAGCGGCATCTTCCTCCTCATGCAATCCGACCTGGAGGGCCCCACGAACATCGGCTGCCCCGAATACGTCAGCGTGCGCCAACTCGTCGAAATCGTCGCCGATGTAGCGGGCAAGAAGATCAACATCGAGTGCATCCAGGGGCCCGTGGGCGTTCAGTCGCGGAACTTCAGCAACGAGCGTATCTACTCGATCGGCTGGAAATCGCAGTATCCGTTGCGCCGCGGAATCGAACTGACCTATCCGTGGGTCGAAGCCCAGGTGGACGCCGAGAGCGCCGCGTAGCCCGGCGGACGGGGGCAGGCCGATGGGCGGAATCCTGGGTCAGATCGAGTCGCAGCGAGCCGTGGATCCGGCGCGCTTCGCGCGGATGCTCGCCACGCTCGAGGCGCGCGGGCCCGACGCTGCAGGCACGCAGGTTCTGCGCGCGGGCCGGGTCGCGCTCGGCCATCGGCGACTCGCGATCCTCGATCTCTCCGAAAACGCCGCCCAGCCGATGGCGAACGAAGACGGGACGCTCTGGCTCACGTGTAATGGCGAGATCTACAACTTCCGCGAGCTGCGCAAGC
Source organism: uncultured delta proteobacterium (assembly GCA_963785985.1). Classification (GTDB taxonomy): domain Bacteria; phylum Myxococcota_A; class UBA9160; order UBA9160; family SMWR01; genus DATBRV01. Next base: position 738,123 of record CAWAXD010000014.1, read on the forward strand.
AGCTCGAAGCTCAAGGCCACCGCTTCCGCTCGGCGACCGACTCCGAGGTGATCCTCCACGCCTACGAAGAGTGGGGCGACGACTGCGTGCTGCGGCTGCGCGGGATCTTCGCCTTCGGCCTCTGGGACGACCGCCGCGAGCGCTTGCTGCTCGCGCGCGACCGCCTGGGGGTGAAACCGCTCTATTACTGGGCGCACGCGGAGGGCCTGGTCTTCGCATCGCAGCCGCGCGCGATACTCGAGCATCCACGCTTCCGCCGTGACGTCGACCCGCGCGCGTTTCAGCACTACCTCACCTACCGCTATGTGCCGGGCGACCTCGCGATCTGGGCGGGGATGAACAAGCTGCCCGCCGCGCACCGGCTCGTGCTCGATCGCCGCGGCGTGCGGCGAGAGCGCTACTGGGAGGTGCACTACACCCCGGTCGTACGCAACGCGGCCGAGGCGGCGCGGCTGGTGCGCGACAAGCTCGAAGAAGCCGTCCGCATGCAGCTCATGAGCGACGTCCCGGTAGGAGTCTTTCTCTCGGGTGGCATCGATTCGAGCACGACGGCCGCCATCGCGACGCGGGCGCTCGAGCGCAGACTGCCGAGCTTCACGCCGGGCACCTACGACGAGGAATGCGACGAACGCGCGCGCGCCACGAGTCAGTTCCTAGGCACTCTCGCGCACGAGGGGGTGCTGACGGCCGCTGCCGCCGTCAAGATGATCCCCGACCTCATCGCTCTCCACGACGAGCCCTGCTTCGACCACTCGAGCCTTCCCACGCTGATCATGTCACGGCTCGCGCGACTCTCGGGGGTCCCGGTGATCCTCTCTGGCGACGGGGCGAACGAGATCTTCGCCGGCCATCGCTGGTACGAGGACGATCCGGACGGCCGGACGACCGCGTGGCGACGGTTGCTGCGGCGCCTGCGCGGAACGACGCCCAATCCGCTCGCTGCGCACCTCGCACGGGTGAGCCCTCTCTTCCCACTTTCGGTGTCGGAGTTCCTGTGCGAGGCCCCGAGCTTCGATCCGTTGCGGCTGCTCGCGCGCTGCGACGATCCGTCGGCGCCACGCGTCACGCGCCTGCAGCTCTCGGATCTGCGCATGTTCCTGGTCGACGACGTATTGCTCGGAGTCGACCATGCGAGCATGGCCTGCGGCGTCGAGGTGCGCGTTCCCTTCCTCGATCATGAGCTCGTCGAGACGGCGTTCTCGATCGAGAGCTCCGTGGTCTTCGCAATGGGCGAACCCAAGGCACTGCTCAAGCGGGCCGCCGCGAGCTGGCTGCCACCGGAGATCCTCACGGACCGCGAGCGGGGGTTCGGCGCACCGCTCGACGCCTGGATGCGAGACGGCCTGCGCGAGCGCGCCTCGGCGCCTCTGCTCGACGGCGTGCTGGTCTCCCGCGGGCTGCTGCGACGCGATGCCGTCGCGAACGTGCTGGCCACGGAATTCACGTCCGCAACCTGGCTGCTGTTCTCGGCGGAGCTCTGGGCACGCCACTGGCTCGAGCCCTCGAGTCCGCCTCTGCTCGAGCTCTTCACTCGCGACGGTCCCGTCGCATAGCACCCGCGCGGGTCAAGATTCCCGCGCGCTCTTCCGATGTTGGGGCTGGAAGTTGCACGGGAGAGCCGCCCCGCATGCAGACCCTGCGATCCGCCGCGCCGTGCGTGACGGTGGTGCTGCCCGTCTATCAGGCGGCAAGCTTCCTTGTTGAGGCAATCGAGAGTCTGCTCGCGCAGAGCCATCCCGACTTCGAGCTGATCGCCGTCGATGACGGATCGACCGATGGCTCGAGCCAGATCCTCGAAGACTATGCGAAGCGCGATGCGCGCTTGAGCGTGCATCGCAAACGTCACGAGGGCGTGATTCGCGCGCGCAATGCGGGCATCTCCCTCGCGCGGGCTCCGCTCGTCGCCTGCATGGATGCCGACGACGTGTCGCTTCCGGATCGCCTCGCGCTCCAGGTCTCCGCACTGACCGCCCGTCCCGACGTCGTCTGCATCGGAGGCGGCTTCGACGTGATCGACGCGAAGAATCGGCTCCTGAATCGAGTCCTGCCGCCCTGCGAGCACGCTGCGATTCTCGCGATGGCGCTCGCGGGCCGCTCGCCGATCTGTGGATCGAACGCGATGTTCCGCCGCCGCGAGGTGCTGGCGATCGGGAGCTACGACGAAGCCGCAGGCTTCGTGGAAGACCTCGACCTGTGGCTGCGCCTCGCGCAGATCGGTCGGCTCGCGAATCTTCCCCACGTGATCTCGCGCGTGCGCTTCCACGACGCCTCGCAGAGCGCGACGCAGCAGGAGCGTCAGCTCGACGCCATCCGCGACGTCGTGAATCGCGCGCGTGAGCAGCGGGGCATCGAGGAGCGCATCGAGCGTCCCTCGCCGTGGCGCCCTCTCGCCACACGTCGCTCGCGCCAAGCGTTCGCAGTGAGTTGGGCACGCTCGGCGTGGCGGCTCGGGGAGCACCGCACCGCGCTCGCGTACGTGCTGCGTGCTCTTCGGATCGACCCGCTTGGCGCGCCGCTGTGGAAGGGGATCGCAAGCGGCTTCGGACGGCTCGTGACGAGGTCCGTATGCCCGCGGTGAGTGTCCTGATGCCCGTCTACGACGCGGAGGCGTACCTCGCGCGCGCGGTCGAGAGCATTCTCGGCCAGACGCTCGGGGATTTCGAGTTCCTGATCTACGACGACGGCTCGCGCGATGGATCGCTGCGAATTCTCGAGGGCTGTGCGAGTCGAGATCCCCGGATCCGGCTCTTTCGCCAATCGCACGCAGGCTACGCGGTCTGGCTGCGCGAGGGTGTCGCCGCGGCGAACGCACCCTACATCGCCCGCATGGACGCCGACGATGTGTCGCGTCCCACTCGTCTCGAGCGACAGCTCGCCTTCCTCGAACGCAACCGCGATTGCTGTGCCGTCGGCGCTCGCGTGCTGCGCATCGACCCCGACGGCCAGCCGATCCGCGAAGGCGACGCGCCGCTCGCTCACGACGGCATCGAACGGGCGCTCCTCATGGGGCGGGGCGAGGCGCTGCCGCATCCCGCCGTGATGCTGCGCCGCGATGCGTTGCTCGCCGCAGGGAGCTACCGGCCGGAATACGAGCCCGCCGAGGATCTCGAGCTCTTCCTGCGGCTCGCCGAACGAGGCCGTCTCGCGAACCTGCCGGAGGTCCTGCTCGACTACCGGCAGCACGTCCGCAAGACGAGCTCGCAGCGGGGAAGCGAGCAGCGGCGGATGGTCGCTCGCATCCTATCGGAAGCCCACGCGCGCCGCGGTCTGCATTTCGCGAGCGCGGGCGAGCCGCCCGCGCTCGCGATCGAGACGCCCGCGGTCGACTACTGGTGCGAGTGGGTGCGCCAGGCGGTGGCCGGGGGAAACCTCGCAACCGCGCGCAAGTACGCCTTTGCCGTGCTGCGAGAGCAACCGGGGCGGCTGCGCAGCTGGCAGTTGCTGCTGCGCGCGCTGCTCGGACTGCGCGTCGAGCCGCTGCGGCGCTGGCTCGGACGCTCGCGGGCGCAGCGGCGTGCGGTGGCGACATGAGCGCTGCGTCCTTGCACCCGATCTTTCTCGCCTGCGCCGCCGACGACGCCTTCGCGATGCCGCTCGCCGTCGCATTGCGCTCGGCGCTCGAAACGCTCTCCGAGTCCCACGTGATCGAGGCGTACGTTCTGGATGGAGGCATCAGCGCCGCGAACCGCGAGCGGCTCGAGCGCTCGCTCGCGTCACCGGGGGTCGAGCTTCACTTCGTGGCGCCGGACCCGCGCGCATTCGCGGGAATCCGCCATCGGGCTCACCTCTCCCACGCGGCCTACTTCCGGATCCTCGCGGCGGAACTGCTACCGGCGAGCATCTCGCGCGTGATCTATCTCGACGCCGACGTGCGCGTCGCGGCCGATCTCGCGCGGCTCTGGGCCGAGCCCCAGCGCGGCCTGCCGGTGCTCGCGGTGCGCGACGCGGGAGCGCCGACGCTCGGCTCGCCGCGCGGCCTGCTCAACTATCGCGAGCTCGGACTCGCTCCCGACCTTCCCTACTTCAACTCGGGCGTGATGACGCTCGACCTGGCGATCTGGCGCGAAGAAAAGCTCGGGGCTCGGCTCCTGCGCTATCTCGAGAGCCACCTGCACGTCAACCGCTGGTGGGATCAGGATGCGCTCAATGCCGTGCTGGCCGGCCGCTGGGGGGAGCTCGATCCGCGCTGGAACCAGATCCCCCAATTCTGGGAGCCTGTCTCCGGCGACACCGATCCGTTTCCGCGGGCGCTGCGCGAGCTCGTGATCCGCGACCCTTGGATCGTGCACTACTCGACGGCGTCGAAGCCCTGGCACTGGGCCTGCACGCATCCCGCGCGCGCGGATTTCTTCGACGTCCTCGACCGCACTGCCTGGGCGGGCTGGCGACCGCGGCGTTCCTTCCGGGACAGCCTCGTGTGGCGAAAATGGCGCGGCCTCAGCCGGCGCCTCCAGGCCCTGCGGCCCGCACGCAGCGCGCTCGGTTGATCCGCTCCGGAATCGTTACGCTCCTGCGGCCGATCCAGACAACGGGAGCCTCCAACCATGCATCTCTCTCTTCACCTCCACCCTCTCCCGCCGCGCATCGAGTTCGTGAAGCGCATCGCGCGCAGCGCGAGCATCGCGTTGGGGCTCATCTTCAGCTCCCTCGCTGTCGGCGCCTTCGGCTACCACGCCTGCGAAGGCCTGCCCTGGCTCGATTCGACGCTGAATGCGGTGATGATCCTGACCGGGATGGGACCCGTCGACCCGCTGCAGACGACCGCCGGCAAGATCTTCGGCATCTGCTACGCGCTCTTCAGCGGCGTCGCGTTCCTCACGATGGTGGCGGTGCTCTTCGCGCCGGTGGCCCACCGCTTCCTGCACCGGTTCCACCTCGACATCGCGCGCGGTCCTGGCGACGAGAGATCCTGACGCGGCCGCGCGGGTCAGCGATAGAGCGCTTCGATCTGGCTCACGATCCCCTCCCACGCGTAGCTCTCGAGCGAGGCCTCGCGCGCGGCCGCGCCGAGCGCCTCGCGGCGCTCGTCCTCGCGAACGAGCGCGAGGATCTCCCGGGCAAGACGCGCGGGCTTGGTCGTGTCGCAAAGCACGCCCTCGACGCCGTCCTCGATGTACTCGCGCAGACCGGGGATGTCGGACGCGATGATGGCCTTGCCGAAGCTCATCGCGAGCAGCAGCGCGCCGCTCTGGTAGACGTGCGCATAGGGCAACACGACGACGTCGGCCATGCGCAGCAGCGCCGCGAGCTCGGGATCGGTCGAAAAGCGCGGGCGCAGGCGGATGCGCGCCTTCGCTTCGCTGCGCTCGATCGCGGCGTCGAGCTCGCGCGCGAGCCCGGGCTCGGCCTCCCCAGCGATCACGAGATGGAGGTCCTCGGCCTTCGCCAGCAGCTCGAAGGCTTCGAGCAGGCGATCCACGCCCTTGTAACGCCGGATCGACCCGAAGAACAGGACGACCCGCGCAGCCTGGGCAATGTCGAAGCTGCTGCGACAGGCGGGCCCCGCATTGGCGGGGTGATCGGAGACGAAGCTCTCGTAGTTGCCGTGCGGGGTGAGCAGCAGCTTCTCCGGCGCGACGCCGAACTCCGCGATCAGGCGGTCGCGCGTGTGGGTACTCAGCACATGGACGCGGTCGGCGAGCCGATACCAGCGAGCGAAGAAGGCCGGGTGCCAGGCGCGCGGCTCGTGGGGCAGCGCGTTGTGTGCCGTGACCACGAGCCGGCGCAGGAAGGGGCGCAGCAGGAAATAGAGCGGCGCTTCGACGGCCGTCACCCGAAACGACTGCACGTGAACGGCGTCGCGGCGATGCCGCCACAGCTCCCACGCAAGGCGCAATGCGCCCCGCAGCTCGCGCACGAATTTGAGCAGGCGGCCGTGGCCTCCGCCGAAGCGCGGCAGTACCGGCAGCACCCGGTCGCAGTCGCCGGGCTCGAGGCGGGTGTCCTCGACCGTGACGACGCTGAGCCGTGTGTTGCGCGCGAGCGCGCGCACGAGCTCGACGCCGTAGGCGTTTCCGCCCGAGAAGCTCTCGACGAGCAATACCCGCGCGCGCGCTTCCATCGCCCGCTCAGCCCGGCAGCCGGCCCTGCGCGCGCAGGCGTCCCTCGATCCAGCGGTAGGTGAGCTCGAGCCCGCGCTCGAGACTCGTCGTCGGCACCCACCCGAGCACTTGACGCAAGCGGGTGTTGTCGCTGTTGCGGCCGCGCACGCCCTGTGGCTTGCTGGTGTCGTAGCGCAGCTTCACCGATTTGCCGGCGATGAAGGCCACGATCCGCACCAGCTCCTCGATCGAGACGAGCCGGTCCTGGCCGAGATTCAGCGGCTCACGGTGATCCGAGCGCATCAAGCGCAGGATGCCCTCGACGCAGTCGTCGATGTAGCAGTAGGAGCGCGTCTGCTGGCCGTCGCCCCAGACCTCGACCTCGTCGTTCTCGTTCGCGAGCGCGAGCTTGCGACAGAAGGCCGCGGGCGACTTCTCGCGCCCGCCCTCGAAGGTGCCGAGCGGACCGAAGATGTTGTGGAAGCGCACGATGCGGGTCTCGAGCCCGTGGTCCTCGCAGTAATGCCGGCACTGGCGCTCGGCGAACAGCTTCTCCCAGCCGTAGCCATCCTCGGCATCGGCCGGGTAGGCGCTCTCCTCGCGCAGCGGCGTCACGTCGGGACGGTCCTGCAGGTGGCGCGGGTACACGCACGCGGACGACGTGAACAGATAGCGGCGCACGCCGTGCTCGCGCGCCGCCTCGAGCATGTGCAGATTGATGAGCGAGCTGTCGTGCGTGATCACGGCCTTGTTGGCCTCGATGAAGCCGATTCCGCCCATGTTGGCGGCGAGCGCGTAGACCTCCTCGATGCCCTGCGTGGCGCGCAGGCAGTTCTCCCAGCGGCGCAGGTCGAGCTGCTCGAACTCGTGGGCGGCCGTCGGCTCGAACTCCGGCAGCTTGAGATCGACGCCGCGCACGTGGTAGCCGCGCGCGACCAGCGCCTTCGTCAGGTGGTGCCCGATGAAGCCGCCAGCGCCGGTGACGAGGACGCGCGTGCCGGACGTCATGCCGCCTCGCTTGGATTGCGCGCGAGCTCGCGCGCGAAATGGAACAGGAAGCGCGGGTTCTGGATCAGGTAGCGGCGCCAGAGCCGGCGCGGTTCGCTCGCGAGCCGGAAGAGCCACTCGAGACCCGCGCGTTGCAGCCAGGCCGGCGCCTGGCGCTTCGCGCCCGCCAGGAAATCGAAGGCCGCGCCGACGCCGAGCAGGACGCACGGGAGCGCCTCCCGGTGCGCCGCCATCCAGCGCTCCTGCTTGGGACAGCCGAGGCCGACGAACAGGATGCGCGCGCCCGAGGCCTCGATCGCCTGCACGGTGCTCGCCTCCTCCTCCTGGGTCTCGGGACGGAACGGAGGGCTCGCTGCGAAGGCGATGCGCAGCAGCGGATGCTTCGCGACCAGACGCTCGCGCAGCTCTCCCAGCACCTCGGGGCTGCCGCCGTAGAGGCCGATCGGCAGGCCGTGCTCCTCGGCGCGACGGCAGACCAGACGCATCAGCGTCGGGCCATACACGCGGCGGGTCTCGGAGAGCCCGAGCCGGCGCAGCACCCAGACCAGCGGTACACCATCTGGAGTCACCAGATCCGCCGCATTCACGCTGCGCTGGAAATCGGGCGCATCGAAGGCCTCCATCACCATGTGAACGGTCGCCACGCACACCACGCCGCCCGAGCCGGCCTCGGCGAGCTCGACGATCCCGTCGGCCGCGACGCTCGTGCGCAGGCCGTCGACGCGCATGCCCAGGATCCGGCGCGAGCGCACGTGCGCGAGCGCCGGAGCGAGCGCGTGGCGCTCGCGCTTGCGCGGCGACGCGGCCCCTCGCTCGTCCGATTCGTGAAGTTTCAAGGGCGGATCCAAGGTGAGCTGCGGGTGTCCCAGCGCTCTATCGGCACGGGCAGGCCCGCGATTGAGCCTTCCGGGGCTTTCGCCGATGCGCAGCTCCCGCCTCAAGATACCGGCCGGCGCTGCCGATCCAGTGACACCCACCCGACCGAGGTCCGAGTCCGCTCATGGCCCGCCGCCGCGCCCTCCGCCAGGTCCTTTTCGGGCTCGCGGCGTGTCTCGCGCTCGCCGCTTGCACGCAGCGAGCGACCCCGGGCTCGGAGCTGCCTTCGGGGGCCCTGCTCTTCGGGCGCAGCGCGGCGCTCGAGCGCCTGCTCGCGACGGCGTCGCGGCTCGAAGGCACGCCCCTCGCGCGCCATGCCCGCGCGTTCGCGGAGCGCCTGCCGCGCTGCGACTGGGTCGAAGCGCGCGCGCCGGAACCCTCCCAGCTCGCGGATGCGCTCGCCTGCGGCGATCCCGCGGGCGCGCTCTCGGCGCTCGACCGCGAGCGCGGCGAACACGACATCGCCTTCGCGCTCCCGCTGCATGGCGGCGCGCGCTTGATCGGCACCGCGAACGTCGCGGCCGATGGCAGCCTGGCGCTCTCGCTCGTGCTTCCCCGCGATGCGCTGACGGGGCCCGCCGCGTTCCTGCTTCCGGGTCCGGAGCCCGCGGGCCAGCCCGTGCTCTCGGCGAGCGAGCAGCTCGTGCATGCGCGCGTGCGCGCGGCGAGGCGCCTCGATCTCGCGGCCTTCGTTTCTCCCGATAGCCAGGCCTCGCGGCTGTTTCGACTCGAGAGCGCGCTGTTCAGCGGCCTCGTGCTCGACGACACCTGGGAGGCCGCCGTCTATCCCGCGGAGGCCGGGCAGCATTCGCCGCGCGCCGCGCTCGCGCTCGGAGTGCGCGAGCGCAAGGCGGCCATCGCCGCGATCGAAGACTTCGTCCAGAACCTCCGCGAGAGCTGGCCCGTCCACCGCAGCGCGTTCGCGATCGGCCGCGCGAGCGGCGCCTGCCTGCTCGATCTCAATCTGCTGCCGGATCTCGCGCCGTGCTACGTGGCGACGGAGCGCGCGCTCGTGATCGGTTGGAATTCGGCAAGCCTGCGCAAAGCGCTCGATGGCGCGCAGGCCGAGCCGGCCGCTGCGGGCGAGCTGGCGGGAGCGGGCTCGCTCGTCCTCGACTTCGACCGCGTGCAGGAGGCCGACGCACGCCTGCGCGCGCTGGCGCCGGCGGGATCCGTCCTGCTGCCCCAGCAAGCGTACCCGTGGCGGCGCCTGCGGCTCACGGGCGAGCGCGGCCGCGCCGGCGTCGAGCTGCGGCTCGAGCTCGCCGCGAAGGAGAGCGCGTGAGCCCGCGAGCGCTGGCCACGATCGCGGCCGGGCTCGGCCTGGCGGTGCTCGGCGTCGGGCTCGTCTCGGCCGAGCGCGTGCGCGATCAGCTCGCGGTGATCGAGGCCTGCGAGGCGACGGACCGCGACGATTTCGAGATGGCGCTCGATCGCACACAGGGACGCGTCGGCACGAGCGAGACGGGCCTCGCCGCCGCGGAGTGCCGCTGCCTGGCCCTGATCGGAACCGATCGCGGCGACGAGTGCGCCGACCTGCTCGCTCGGATCCTCGCCGATCCGAGCGCGAAAGACTGGGCGCCGCGGCCGGACCTCGCCATCCACGCCATCCAGACCTGGCGCGACGCGGGCCGGGCGACCGAAGCGGCGGAGCTGGCGCGGCGCGCCGCGCGCGCCAACCCAGACGACGCCCGACTCTTCGCCCTCGAGCTCGCGACACGCAGCAGCGTCGAAGACGAAGACGCGGTGCTGGCGGAGCTCGCGGCGCGAGTCGCGCAGCGCGAGCCGGCGCCGCTCGCGATGCGCGTCGCTCTCGCCAACCGCTGGCTGCTGCGCGGCGAGCCCGCGCGCGCGCTCGCGTCCCTCGGCGAGCACGCGCCCGCCGGCGGTCAGGACGGGCTCGGGCTCTGGTTCGAGACGCGCGGCCGCGCCTTCGCGGCGGCGGGCGATCTCGCCGCCGTGCAACGCACCTATGCGAGCTGGCGCGCTGCGGGCGGCGACCCCGTCGAGCTCTTCGCGCGCTACGCGCTCACGCTCAGCATCGCCGGCCTGAAGGATCCCGAGCGGTCTCCCCTGCCGCTGATCCGCGACGCGGCGGCCACGAGCGACCAGCTCTCCGACCCGCGGCTGCGCGAAGCGCTCGCGATCCGTCTGATCCTCTCGCTCGTGAACGCCGGGCGCCGCGAGGAGGCGCTCGCCGTCTACGACCGCGAGCGCCAGCGCTTCCCGCTCGCGGGACTCACGCGCGAGGAACTCGAGCGCTCGCAGGGGCAGGCGCAGCTCGCGGGAGCGACCCACCCCGCGCAGCCCGGGGAGCTGCGCTTCGTGCTCGCCGAGCCACGGCCCGGAAGCCGGCTGCTCGTGTCTCGCGGCCCCGATGCGCCGGTCGACGGCGCGTACGAGAGCCTCGACGTGCCGGCGAGCGGCGAGCTCGCGGTCGAGCGCGCGCCGGGGACGGCGCCGCAACGCTGGGTCTGGCTCGATTCGCAGGGAAACACGCTCGCGTCGGGCACGGTGAACCCCCGCCCGGGGCAGACGCGGCGCATCGAGATCCGCGCGCGCGAGCCGCGCGCAGCGCAGCACGTCGATCTGACCCGCCGCCCGGGCGACGGACACCCGCAGCTTGCCGTCGTGCTGCTCGACTGCGGCGACTGGCGCATCGTGCAGTATCTGCGCGCGCGTGGCGAGCTCCCGGTGCTCGACGCGCTCGTGCGCTCGGGCACCAGCGCCGTCCTCGAGAGCGATCCGCCGCTCACGGCCGCCGCGCTCGAATCGATCGTGTGGCCCGACCGCCGCAGCACGGCGTCGTTCGCGGGGATCGTGCACCAGCTCGGCACGGAGCTCGCCGGTCTCGCCTCGATTGGCGAGAACCCGTTCGACGCGCTCGCCTGGGTGCTGCCCGAGGAGCGCGACTTCTTCAGCGTGGTGGGCGCCGGCGATCTCTCGGCGGCGAATCTGCTGTTCGGGCATGGAGGCATGCGCGCGGGCCATCACAGCGAAGTGACGGGCCCGAACGGCGAGCGCCGCCGCGTGCCGCTCGCCACCAGCGCGCGCGATCTCGACCCGAGCGAACGCGCGCGCTTCCCCGGCCTGGCCTCCGTGAGCGCCGAGCGCGACCGCGTGCACCTGCGCACGATTGCCGCGCAGATGGACGCGGCGCAGGCGCTCGTCGCGGCGCGCAAGCTCGATCTGTTCGCATTGCGGGTCGAGGCGCTCGACATCCTCACGCACGCCCACTTCGCGCAGGCCGTGCAGGAGGGCCAGGACGACGGCGCGGGGCTGCTGTTCGACGTCTATCGCTATCTGGATGCGCGCCTGGGCAGCCTGCACGCCGAGCTCGACGCGGACGATCGCCTGGTCGTGATGTCGGACCACGGCATCCGCACGGCGATGGAGCACGACAAGCCCGCGCTCTTCATCGCAACCGGCCCCGGGCTGCCGGTGACGCGCATCCCCGGCGCGCCGTCGCTGCGCGGTGTGCCGCACGCGCTGGCGCAGCTCGTGGGCGTCGCGACGCCATGGCCCGATGCCGGACTGGTCCCGGCCACCGCGTTTGCGAAGGCGGAGAGCCGGTAATCCTCCCCTTTTGCGCCACGTACCTGGCTCCAGAGCCGTCCACGTTCACGCTGCTCGCCGCAGCGCTCACCGGAATCGCCGCGGCCCGCCGCGTCCGCACGTCCTGATCCACTCCGGCGTCACACCGGCTGGAGCCGCCAGCAGCCTCCCGAGCGCGAAGCTCGTCCCCGGTGAGCGGGTCGGCTAGCGTTCGACCGGTCTCGAACCCGAAGGAGGACAGCATGGGATTCCTGGAACGCTTCGCGGCCCCGATCCATGCGCTCGTGCGCATCATCGCGGGCTTCCTGTTCCTGTGTCACGGCGCTGCAAAGCTCTTCGGTGTGCTCGGCGGCGCTCCGCCGGGGCTCACCGCGCCCCTGCTCCAGATCTCGGGCGCGATCGAGCTGGTGGGTGGCGCGCTGGTGATGATGGGGCTCTTCGGAGCGCTCGCGGCCTTCGTGTGCAGCGGCCAGATGGCGGTGGCCTACTTCCTGGCCCACCAGCCCCAGGCGCTCTTCCCGCTCCAGAACCACGGCGAGCTCGCCATCCTCTACTGCTGGATCTTCCTCCTGATCGCGGCGAGGGGCTCCGGGATCTGGAGCATCGACGCCGCGCGCGGACGCGGCGGCGCCGCGACGGGCGAGTACGTGGAGGTGGAGGAGACGGTCGAGCTCGAGCTTCGCGGCTGAGCGGCCGCGTTTCCCGGGTCGCCGCCGCTCGCGACGCGGCGGCGCGAGCAACGAGCTACGGCTTCGTGGCGCACAGCAGCGCGAGCGGGATCTTCCAATCGTGGTTCGGCGCGACCTCGAACGCCGCCCTCACCTCCGCGGGCGCCGCGTTCATCAAGCGCCGCAGCTGCTCGCGCTCGTGCTCGGGCGTGTTCATGCGCGCCGTCCAGTTCTCGAAGTCGAGAAAGGTCGGGAAGCTGCGCACGTGGCTGCCTTCGAGGCCGACCTCGCCAAACCAGGCGAGCCACTCCGACACGCGATAGTTGCGAACGTGCGATGGATCGCGGAGCAGCTCGATCGCGTTCAGGAAGGTGTCCTGCGCCGGGTCCTCCGGCGAGATCGAGTCGATCAGCAGCAGCTGCCCACCGGGCCGCAGCACGCGCGCCATCTCGCCGAGCGCCGCTCGCGCGCGGCCGAAATGATGCGCGCAGACCCGACAGCTGACGATGTCGAAGCTCGCGTCGGGAAACGGCAGCGCGGCGGCGTCGCCGAGCCGGGTCTCGAAGTTCGCGAGGCCGCGCGCCGCGGCCTGCGCGCGAGCGGCTTCCAGCATCGCCGGGGTGAGATCGAGCGCGACGACCGCAGCGCCGCGCGCAGCGAAGGCGAGGCCCGTGGCGCCCACCCCGCTGCCCACGTCGAGCACGCGACGTCCGGCGACGTCACCGGCCTGCGCGAGCAAGGCATCGAGATCGGGCCCGCCCGTGTGGACCGGGGACACCACGTAGGCCGCCGCCGCCGCCGTGAATTGCCGCTGGATCGATTCGTTGAGCCGCATCACCCCTCTCCTTCCCGTTGACCGTCGCCGTCCGGCCCGCTGCGAGCTACTGTCTCCGGCATAATAGTTAACCATAGGACATAGTCAAGTGGCCGCAATCAAAAGCCCGGGGAGCGAGGTGCGGCGGGCCATCGCCGCGCTCCAGAAGCTCGCGGACCTGCTCGCGGAACGGCGCGCCCAGCTCGCGCAGGAGGCCGGCCTCAGCGAGCCGCAGTGGCGCCTGCTCGAGGAGATCGCCGCGCCCGGCTTCCTGCCCTCGCTCTTCGCGCGACGCACGGACGTGACGCCGGCGGCGGTTTCGAAGGTGCTGCGCCAGCTGCTCGAGAAGGATCTGGTCGCGGTCTCGATCTCCCCGCAGGACGCGCGCCAACGCGACTACACGCCGACCGCGCGCGGCCGCCGGGCGCTCGCGCGCATCGAAGCCGCCCGCCGGGACGCCGTGCGCACGATCTGGTCCGCGCTGGCTCCCCACGACGTGAGCCGCTTTGCGGACCTGTCGGAAGCGCTGGCGGCCCGCCTCGAGAGCTACGCGCGCACGCGCTCTGGTAGAATCCGCCGCAACCCATAGACGAGGGGCGCCATGGCCGACGAGAAGCCGTTCCACCTGCGCGGCAACTACGCGCCCGTGAGCGAAGAGATCACCGCCTTCGATCTGCCCGTGCAGGGCGCGCTCCCGCCGGAGCTGCGCGGCCTCTACGTCCGCAACGGCGCGAACCCGGTCACCGGGACGTCCCCGCATTGGTTTCTCGGACAGGGCATGCTGCACGGCGTCCGCCTCGAGGCGGGGCGCGCGTTGTGGTACCGCAATCGCTACGTACGCACGCCGTACTTCGAGAACCCGGGGATCCAGCGCGTCTCTTCCGACGGCAAGTTCGACCGCATCGCGTCGGCCGCCAACACGCACGTGCTCGCCCACGCCGGCAAGCTGCTCGCGCTCGAGGAAGGCTCGTTTCCCTGGGTGGTGGACGGCGAGCTCGGCACCGTCGGCTACGACGACTATCGAGGCAAGCTCACGACCGCAATGACGGCGCACCCGAAGCTCTGCCCGGTCAGCGGCGAGCTGCATGGCTTCGGATATGGCCAGCTCCCGCCGTTTCTCGTCTACCACCGGATCAGCCCCGATGGGCAGCTGGTCCAGAGCGAAGAGATCGCGGTCGGCGGACCGACGATGATCCACGACTTCGCCATCACGACGCGGCACGTGCTGTTCATGGATCTGCCGGTGGTCTTCGATCTCGCGCTGGCGCTGAAGGGCAGCATGCCGTTCCACTGGAGCGATGACTACCCGGCGCGGATCGGCGTCCTGCCGCGCGGCGCCCGGGGCTCCGATGTGCGCTGGTTCGAGATCGAGCCTTGCTACGTCTTCCACGGCCTGAACGCCTACGACGAGGGCGACCGCGTCGTGTTCGACGTGTGTCGGCTGCAGGATCTCTGGCGCGACTCGAGCAACCGCTTCGCTCCGAGCCAGATCAGCCTGCACCGTTTCAGCTTCGACCTCGCGGGCGGCTCGGTGAAGGAGGAGACGCTCGACGATCGCGGCATGGATTTCCCGCGCGTCGCCGACGCCTGCGTCGGTCGCAAGCATCGCTTCGGTTACACGCTGCGCTTCGCGAGCGAGCAGGACGGCGCCCAGACCCAGGCCGGACTGCTCAAGCTCGATCTCGAGCGCGGCGCGAGCGAGCTGCACGAGTTCGGCGCCGGCTGCGTCCCGGGCGAGCCCGTCTTCGTCCCGGCCGAGGGCGCCGACCCGCGCTCGGACGAAGGCTACGTGCTCAGCCTCGTGCACGACGAGAACGCCGGGCGCACGCAGCTCGTCGTGCTCGATGCGTCGTCGTTCACGGCGCCGCCGCTCGCGCGCATCGCGCTCCCGCAGCGCGTTCCCTACGGCTTCCACGGCAGCTGGATCGCCGATCCGGCCTGAGACGCGCGCCGCCGGGAACGTGGGCCCGAGCGCCCGACCGACGCCCGGCGCTACGCTCTGCGCATGTCGAAGCCCCGCGCTCCGGGCGCGCTGACCAGCCGCCAGCGCAAGCACCTGCGCAGCCTCGCGCAGCGCCTCGAGCCGGCCGTCTGGGTCGGCGACGGCGGCTTGAGCCCAGGCGTGCTCACGGCGCTCGACGAGGTGCTCGGCCAGCACGAGCTCGTCAAGGTGCGCATGCGCACGCCGAGCGACAAGCACGCCATGGCCGCCGAGCTGGCGGCCGCAGCCCGCGCCGAGCTGTGCGGCCTGATCGGCCACACCGCGATCCTGTATCGCGCCCATCCCGACGCCGAGAAGCGTCGGATCGCGCTGCCTGCCTGAGCTTCCCGCTTCAGCCGATTCCCGGCCGCCAGTAGTCGCGCATCAGCTCCGTGGCCCAGTCCGGCTGCGTCACCGGCTCGCGCGGCAGGAACTCCTGCATCACCGGCTTGATGTCGAGCACGGGCGTGCCATCGATCGCGTCGAGCTCGGCGACGACCAGCCGCCGGCCCTCGACGCGGAGGACGCGCACGATGGTGCTGCCGATGCGGTTCGGCCGGGCCTTTGCGCGCTGCGCGAAGATGCCGACCCGCGGCCAGGTGCTGCGATTGCGCGGGTGACGCGCTCCCGCCACGACCTGGTCCGGCGCGACGCGGTCGAAGACGAAGAGGATCTCCGCGTGCGAGAACGCTTCCATGCCGGCGAGACTCTCCGGATCGGCTTCGGGGACCAGCTCGATCGTCGCGCTGGAGCCTCCCCAGAAATCATCCTCGGCCTCGCGGCGTTCCGCGTGCACGAAGCCCACCGGGCGCATCACGATGTTGCGAGAGTCGCTCATGAGAAGCCTCCGCTGCCTGGGATGGCCGTCGTGGGTCGCCGGCCGGATCCAGCGTAACGTCGCCGGGCGCGCGCCGCAGGCGCGGCCGCAGGCTTCGCGCTGCGGTAGCGTCGTCGGCGCATGACTCGCGATCCGCTTCGAGCCGCGCGCGTGCGGATTCCCTGGCACGCTCGCCTGATCCTGCTCCGCCCCCGGCGCGTGCTCGCGAATCTCGAGGCCGTCCACGCGAGCCCGAAGGCCCTGCCGAAACCCAACCCATGGCAGCTCGAGCTCGCCGTGCTGCGCATGTGGCAGCGGATCCTGTTTCGCTCCGAGACGATCGGAACCAGCGTCGCGAATCCGGTGCGGCCCGGCTGGCGCGCGCGTCTGCTCGAGAACCGCGCGATCCGCTTCTGGTTCCTGCTCTACGAGGGCTCCGTGCGACCCTGGGATCTCTCGGGGCTGCTCAGCACGCCGCAGAGCCTGATCCGGCACCTGCTGGGCACGCATCACGACGGCGCGCAGTTCGTCTACGACCTCGAGATCCTCTCGCTGCACGAGCGCCAGCTCGCAGCGCTGCGCGATCAGACGCGCAGCGTGATCGAGCAGGATACGCCGCGCTCGCGTTGGCTGCGCGACCTCTGCGTCTACGAGGGCTATCACGAGGCGCTGCTCGCGGCCGTGCTGCGCGCACAGGCGGGCGACTTCGGGGATGCCGCGACGGGCGCGAACGATCCCGACATCCGCTTCCGGGCCCTGCTCGCCTGGGCCGCGCGCCAACCCGCGACGCCGCGCGAGACCTGGCGCGCCTGGCGGCGCGGCGAGTTCCAGCTGGCTCCCGAGACCCCCCCGCAGCGGAGTCGCGCGTGAAGCAGGCGGCGGACTTCCTGGCGCTCGACCGCACGCAGCTCGCCGCCGCGCTCGCGCAGGGACACGCAATCGCGTCGGACGCGCTCGCCAATCGGGTCTATCGCGGCGTGAGTCTCGGCTTGCCGGCCTTCGTCGACCGCCTGGCCTGGAAGACCTTCGCGAAGGTGTTCCTGCGCGACCGGGCGCGCAAGGTCCTGCGCGGCTGGAACCTGCGGCTCGAGCAGACGGGGCTCGACGGTCCGCTCGTGCCCCGAAAGCGCAAGGGCGTGGACTTCCACTTCGGCCATTTCCAGGTCGAGCCCGCCGCGAGCTACCGGATGCCGCGGGCGCTACCGCAGGCGCTCGTGCTCGATTACGGCCTCGGCGGAAACTCGCGCCTGGATCCGACGAACGCGGTCCGCGACCCGATCGTCGCCGTCAACCAAGGCAGCGCCGAGCTGCTGCTCGGTTGGACCTATCTCGATTTCGGCGCGTTTCGCGTCGGCACCCCGAGCTACTTCACGCTCGAGGCCATCGGCCCCATCGAGAAGAGCTTCGAGCCGCCGCGCTGAGACCCGGCGCGAGCGCGCGAGGCTGCGCTGTGAAGAAGTCGAGGAAAGCTTCGTGACCGGGTACGCGGCGTGGCAGGTGGATCCGTTCGCGTCAAGCTGACGCGGCGTCGCTGATCGCCGGAGCGGCTACCATGAGCCCATGGTGGCGAGACAACCGCAGGGCCACGCCAGCTGGATCTGGCTGCTGCTGCTGCCCGCGTTGTTCACGCTCGTCGCGCTGGTCTACCAGCCGGTGTGGCACGGCGGCCCGCTGTGGGATGACGATCGTCACCTGACCCGCCTCGCGCTGCAGTCGTGGGGCGGCCTCTGGCGGATCTGGACGGAGCTCGGCGCGACGCAGCAGTACTACCCGGCCATGCACTCGGCGTTCTGGCTCGAGCACCGGATCTGGGGCGACGAACTGCTCGGGTATCACCTCGTCAACATCGCGCTGCACGCCTCGTCGGCGTTCCTGCTCGCCCTCATCCTTCGCGATCTCGCCGTGCCCGGCGCCATCGCCGCGGCGTGCCTGTTTGCGCTGCACCCGGTGCAGGTGGAATCGGTCGCCTGGATCAGCGAGCTGAAGAACACGCTGTCGACCGTCTTCTATCTCGCCTCCGCGCTCGTCTACCTGCGGTTCGCGGACACGCGAAGCCGAGACGCCTACGGCGTCGCGCTCCTGCTCTTCGTCCTCGCGCTGCTGACGAAGTCGGTCACCGCGACGCTGCCAGCCTCGCTGCTGATCGTCACGTGGTGGCAGCGGGGGCGGGTGGAGTGGCGCCGCGACGCCGAGCCGTTGATCCCGTTCTTCGCAATCGGGATCGCCGCCGGCCTCTTCACCGCCTGGTTCGAGCGCAACCTCCTCGGCGCCCAGGGGGCCGAGTTCGAGCTGACGGCGATCGAGCGCGTCCTGCTGGCCGGCCGTGCCGTCTGGTTCTATCTCGGCAAGTTGTTCTGGCCGTCCGATCTGTTGTTCATCTACCCGCGCTGGCGCATCAGCCAGGCGGAGTGGGCGCAGTACCTCTTTCCGCTGGGCATCGCGCTGGCGCTGCTCGCGCTCTGGTCCGTGCGCCGCCGCACGCGGGCGCCGCTTGCGACCCTGCTGCTGTTCGGCGTCGCGCTGGCGCCGGCGCTCGGGTTCGTCGACGTGTTTCCGTTCCGCTTCTCCTTCGTGGCCGATCACTTCCAATACCTGGCCACGATTCCGGTGATCGCGTTCGTCTGCGCCGCGGGCGCGACGCTGCCCGTGCCGGGCCTGATCTTGCTGCTATTGGTGGGAACCCCGCTGGCCGTGCTCGCCAACCGGCACGCGCGCGAATTCGCGTCGGCGGAGACGCTGTACCGCGCGACGCTCGCGAGCAACCCGGACGCGTGGATGGCGCACAACAACCTGGCGACGCTCCTCATGGCCCGGGGGCAGACGCACGAGGCGCGCGAGCAGTTCATGGAGGCGCTGCGGCTCGATCCGAATGTCGTCGAGACGCAGGTGAACGTCGGTCGCGTGCTGATCGAGGAGCGCGCGTTGCCAGAAGCGATCGAGCATCTGCGCGAGGCGGTTCGGCTCGATCCCCGTCACCCCGATGCGCACACCACGTTGGGGGTCGCGTTGTTGCGGCAGGGACAGCCGACCGACGCGATCGCCGAATTCGAGCAGACGCTGCGTATCGTTCCCGCGCACGCGCTGGCGCGCACGAACCTGGCCGCCGCGCACGTGAAGCTCGGCGTCGCCGAGGCGAAGGCGGGGCGGTTCGACCAGGCGCTCGCGCATTTCGAGACCGCCGCGCAGTTCGATCCGGACGACGCGACGATCCGCTACAACCTGGGGACCGCCTACCTCGCCTCGGGGCGGCCGCGCGACGCGTCCGCGCAGTTGCGGGAGGCGCTGCGCCTCAACCCGAATCTCGCGCAGGCTCGCGCGAACCTGGCGATCGCGGACGAATCAGCGGGCCGCTGATCCGGGCACCCATCGCGACGGGCAGTGCCCTTCGATCGGGCGCCATCCCTCGCCGTCGAGGACAGGTGATTCAAGCTGGCCCTGAGCGGATCAGCGCGTTCGGTGCAGCAGCAGCGCACCGTACTGGCCGGGATCGAGCGGATCGCCTCCGAAGCGCGCCGAGATCGAGTAATTCGCTCCCACCCAGTCGAGGAGCAGCTTCCCGCTTCCCGGCGCTTCGCCGTAGCGCTCGATTCCGTATTCGCGCAGATCGCGGCTGATCACCGCAACCCAGTCCGGTGGCCGCGCTAGGAGACTCTGCACGATGCGTGCCTCGCCGTCGCCAAACGTCGTGGCGTAGAAGAAGGCAAACGGAGCCACCGTGCTCGGCTTGCGCGCGAGATAATTGATCATGATGCCCTCCGGAAGCACCAGCAGCGTGTCGCCGTCCGGCTGCTTCCGCAGCTCCGTCGCAAGCATCTTCACAAGGGTGTTCCCCGGCTGCAATTCGCGAGGAAATCCGAGAAACTGATCGCGCCGCCCTTCGCCGATCGGCTCGACTTTCAGCGCGAGCAGCTGGGCGGATTTCGAAGCTATCACGCCACACCCGATACCGATCAGCAGGGCCAGCGCCCCGGACGAAGCCCGCCGGGTCCACGCATCCTGCGCCAGACGCCGCGGAAGTTCGCGGAGCAGCATCGCCGTCACGACTACGCCCGCGAGCGCCGCCTGGTAGAATCCATAGTGAAAGACCCGGCCATTGAGTCCCATCCGCAGCAGAAGCGCGCCTGCGAGCACAGCCAACAGGATCACGAGTCCCGGGCGCGACGAAACACGTTCATCCGGATCGTCATTCCTGCGCCACGCGGAAACGGCGGCCAGCACGGCCGCGAGCGCAACCAGGCCCGGCAGAGCCCGGCCGACGTCGAGCCACTGGATCCACCGCAGTCCCACGAAGACAATCGCCCCGGCGGCGATCGCGGACACCGCGTAGCGGACCGGCAACCGCCTGATCCGGCCCAGTCCCCACGCGAGTCCGCCGATTGCCGCCAGCGCGGCGAGAGCGATCGAAGTCGCACGCGTCTGCCAGTAGAGATTTTCCAGCGGGTGATCGAGCCCGAGATTGAACCTCTGGATCGAATCGTTGGTGTAGCCCGCCGCGCCGGCACCCAGCACATTGATCCACGCGCGCCCCGCAAAGTGCACCGCGTCGCTCCACGGGACGTGTCGCGCGAAAACGATGGCGAACAACACCGATGGCGTGAGCGCGCCCGCGATCCAGGCGGGCGCGAGCGACGCGCGTGGACGCCCTCGATGCCGCCAGCGCCACGCGACCGCGACCGCCGTCACGGCGCCACCCGCCAGCATGAATTCCGGTTTCAGGACGGCCGTCATACCCCACAGCAGCCCCGCAGCGGCGCTGACCGCCGGACCTGGCGCGCACATCCAGCGGGCGAGCGCAGTGACGAGGATCAAGCAGACCAGAAATCCATGCGTGGTTTCGTGAGCGTAGGGAGTCGCAAAGTTGTAGTTGCCCGTCCCTATCAGTTGGGAAAAGCCGAAGACCGCGATGAACACGGCCGACCCGCCAAGCGCCGCGGGACGTCCCCACGCCCGCCGGCAGAGCGTGTAGAGCAGCGCGACGATCGCCGCGAACACGACCAGGTTCGCCGCCACCAGGACCATGAGCCCGGGCCCAAAGATCGAGAACAGCAGCGCGTTGAAATGCTGCGACAGCGGCCCGTAGTACGAATCGACATCGCGATACAGGACCGCACCCCCTGCCAGGCGCCACGGCGTGTAGAGTTCGCGGCCGAAATCGATCAGGGCGTCCGGCCATTTCCGCCACGAGACGAAAATGAACCAGGCCGAAAGCGCGAACAATCCGAGCAGCGCCGCACCGTCACGGCGCCAGTCTGAAGCTTCAGCCGGCACGAGTCGGTCCCCCGCACCCCGTGCAGACTTGGATCGCTTTGTGAAATCGGCTCTGCTCGAGCATGACCTCGTATCGATCCGGTCGGGATCGGGCCCTAGGTCGGCGCCCTCGCGGCGCTCGCTGCTGGGCATGATCACCTCTGGGAGGCGCAAGCCGCACTTCGCTCTTGGTATTCCGCCGTCGCGTTGTCGCACGCGCGGTCCAGTCCTCCTTCCTGCTCGGAGCATTGCGACGCATCTCGGCTGCAGCGCGCCTTCGCCCCCTGCAACGCGCTGCAGTTCTGATCGCGGATCGAGGCAAGCGTCGAGAGCGCGCCGGCGCTGCAATCAGGGGTCGACCCGGAGCCTGCTGCGCCCTCGAGCGAGGTGAACTCGATCTTCGCTCGCCACTCGTCCTTGGTTTCGTCGCGGTAGCCCCCGCTCGGCGGTTTTTCCTCGCGCTGTGGCCCGGTGTCGAGCGTAAACGACCGGTCGGCGAAGATCGCGTCGAGGGGAGAGAAGAGCTCCGGAGCCCTTTCCCGGCGGACATCGAGACCGAGCGTGGATGGACTGATATTGAACTCCAAATCGGGCGAGATCGAAAACGTCCGCTGGGCCGGCCATCCGGGGTCGGTGATCTGACAATCGCGGTCGGAATCCTGAGCCTTGCGTGCGAGCAGCTCCGGGTCGGATGCACCGTTGGGAAGCGGCGGCCAGACGTTGACGTCGAAGCGTATGTCTCCTGGCTTCGTCGAACCCGAAATCTGCAGACGCGCGGGATACACCCGGTCCGTGAGACCGCCCTGGCACTCATGCGAGATCGAGCGTCCGGCGGGCGCGGTCGGAAAAATCATGTGGTAGGCGAGCGACGCCGTGATTTCTCCGCTGGCCACTTCCCCGGCATCCGGCCACGGCGTCCCCGGCGCATGGAAATCATCGATCCGCTGGCTCGCCTCGTTCACTTCGACAGCGACATCGTGCCAGACGCCGGTCCAGTCGACCTTCGTGTCATGCAGGAAGTGACTGGGCAATCCCATGTTGCCTTCGTTGTAGTGGGTTGCGTGCGCTTCGATCCGCACCGAATAATGCAGAACACGCGCCGACGCCTTCGCCGCATCGGCCTGGCTCGGCTGACCGGCTGCTGGAACCGAGCCGGCGGGCCCTGCCAGGCGGACGAACGCAACCTCGGCCCGTGGCAGCGAGGCGGCGGCGACGACGACCGCGGCGGCGTCGATGCTGAGGAGCTGCGCCGAGCGCAGGGAGCCGTCGCGCATGTGCTCCTCGTCGGTTTGCGGGTGCTCGACCTTCGGCGGCGGCGAATCTCCGCTGGCCAGCCCGATCCATTCGATCGCCGCGCGCGGAAAGGAGTTGGCGTCGAGCGTGCAGCTCTGGGCATCGCAGCCGGCGAGCGCGCCTTGCAGCTGCGTGCCGTTGCGGAAGATCAACGCATCGCGCTGCTGCTTGCCGCAGCCGGCGAGGGACATCACCAGCGTTGCCACCATGCACCAACGCGCCAGCAGCATCGACGCCCGAAGGTCACTCATCGGCGAGATCCACCTCCAAATCCGGCCTTGGTAGTATCGCTCACGCGGCGGTGTTGTCGGAAGTGACTTGGGGCCCCGCGCCCGGAAATACCGGCCACTTCCGGGTCGAGCCGGCCGCGGGCTAACGGATGCCGCGCCCCCTGCCGCAGGCGCTCGTGCTCGATTACGGCCTCGGCGGAAGCCCGCGCATGGATCCGACGAACGCGGTCGGCGACCCGAGCGGTGTGAGACGCAAGCGGCGTTGAAAGAGCGTAGTTGAACCAGAGCGTCAGACCCGCGAGACTGCGCGGCTGATGGATCTTCTACTGCTGGCCAAGGCGCTCGTGATGGGTGTGGTGGAAGGACTCACGGAGTTCTTGCCGATTTCGTCGACGGGGCACCTGATTCTGGCCGGGGACCTGCTCGGCTTGAACGGCGACAAGGGCAAGGTCTTCGAGCTCTTCATCCAGACCGGCGCGATGCTCGCGATCGTGTGGGAATATCGCCAGCGCTTCCTCGCGGTCGCGGTGGGAGTCATCGGCGACCGCGGCGCGCGCCGCTTCGCGCTCAACATCGCCATCGCGTTTCTGCCAGCCGCGCTGCTCGGCCTCGCATTCGGCAAGGTGATCAAAGCACACCTGTTCAAGCCGGTGCCGGTCGCGATCGCGTTCATCGTCGGCGCCTTCGTCATCCTCTGGGCCGAGCGGCGACCTACGAAGCCGCAGCTTACGAGCGTAGACGAGATGACCCCCCTCGACGCATTGAAGGTGGGCTGCGCGCAGTGCTTCGCGTTGTTGCCCGGCACTTCGCGTTCCGGCGCGACGATCATCGGAGCGATGTTGTTCGGTCTTTCGCGCCGCGCCGCCACCGAGTTTTCGTTCTTTCTCGCTGTCCCGACCCTGGTCGCGGCTGGCGGATACGATCTATGGAAGCACCGCGGCCTACTCGACATTCACGACGTACCGATGTTCGGCGTCGGATTCGCCGCGGCATTCGGCGCCGCGCTCCTGTGCGTGCGCTGGTTGCTCCGCTACATCAGCACCCACGATTTCACCGCTTTCGCCTGGTATCGAATCGCGTTTGGCGTGCTGATCCTCGCCAGCGCTCACTTTGGCTGGGTCGACTGGACCGCGAGCTGAACCCGCGCCCGATCGAGGATCGGTGATTCAAGCTGGATTCTCGCGACGGCCGGGAAGCCGCATACGGTCAGCTACCCGTCGAAGCGGGGCGCGGCTACGCGCTTCAGCGACGGGCGCGCCGACGGCCGGCGCCGAGGCCTACCAGCCCGATTCCCAGCAGCCCCAGCGTTCCGGGCTCGGGGACGGCCGAGATCTGACCGCGGATCTCGCCGCCTGGCGCAAATCCCGTGTGGATGTTGATGTACGCCAAGCCGCTCTCCACCTGCGTGACCTGGGTCGGAGTCAGCGAGAACACGTTGAGGAACGTTCCCGAGGTGGCTCCGGTGGTCATCGGCGGGACGAACGGAATGATTAGCCGGAGGAAACCCCGGGCAGCGAGCAGCAGTGGATGTGCGCGTTGGTCACCGTAGCCAGAAGACCCGAGTAGCTCAGGTTGACGTCGAGCGTGTTCGCCACGTCGTCGAGCATCAGGATCGCCGACCCGGTGGCGGGAGAGGCGATGCCCGCCTGCGGACCATCCAGCGAGACGTTGATGGTGAAGGTGGTGGCACCGGCCGGTGCAGCAAGACACGAATGCGACCAGAGCGGCGAATACAACGCTGAATCGGAGCATGGGAGTCTCTCCTTCCAGGCGATTGGTTCGAATCCGTCGAAGGTTCGAAGACCAAACTAGACCCGCGGCAGAGGGAATTGTCAGAAACTTGCATTCTCCGTCGGGAAAATCCTTCCCCGTGGGAAGGGCGCCCAGGCCGACCGAGGCGCCAACCCCGCAAGAGACAACACCCACTGGCGGACCGATACCGAGGGAAAGACGTGATCCACGAGGTGAGCTGAAGCGTCGCCCATGTGCCGGCCGCCGCAGGCAGGACAGAAGCCAGGGCGCTTGCATGAGAAGGGCACCAGGCGGTCGTGACCACAGTCGTGGGGATGAAGGCGCAGGAAACCGTGCGCGAGGATGCGCGCAGCGCAAGCTGGCATGAAGCTCGAGCCCGCGCGCCTACCCGCGCGTGAGACCATCCGTTCGCGGGATGGGGGCGAGGGCACCGAGGCTGGCGCACTGACCGCACTTGACACACCCGTGTGCACGCTTCATTCGGATGAGGACGCCTTCGTACCGCCAGCCGGCGACCTGCGCCGGGACCATGACCGGGAGCAGCAACGCCACCGGAAGGTCGAGCCTCGGTCGCGACCGCCCGGGTCGCGCGCCCGCGGGCCAGCGACGGCGGATCGGACTAGACTCAGTCGGCGAAGGAGGCGGGCATGGGCGAGTCGCTGCGGGGTCGGGCGGGAGGCGTCGAACGTCCGCTGCGCTTCGCGATCATCGGCGCCGGCATGTCGGGCATCGTGAGCGGCGATCAAGCTGCGCGAGGCAGGCTTCGACGACTTCACGATCTACGAGAAGGCCGAGCGCCTGGGCGGCACCTGGCGGGAGAACACCTATCCCGGGATCGCCTGCGACGTGCCGTCCCATCTCTATAGCTATTCCTTCGAGCCCAATCCGGAATGGAGCCATCGCTTCTCGCCTGGCGCCGAGATCCAGCGCTACTTCGAGGGCGTGGCGCGCGAAGCACGGCATCGACGCCGCGCATCCGCTTCGGCGACGAGATCATCCGACTCGAGCGCGTGGGTGGGCGCTGGCGCTCACGACGAAGAGCGGTCACCGCGACGCGGTCGACGTCGTGATCGCCGCGACGGGCGTCCTGCATCACCCGAACCTTCCGCAGCTCGCGGGGCTCGACGAACTTCGAAGGCGCGCTCTTCCACAGCGCGCGCTGGGATCACGGCGTCACGCTCGAGGGCAAGCGCGTCGGCATCATCGGCACCGGCTCCACGGCCGTACAGATCGTCTCCGCCATCGTCGACCGCGTCGCGAAGATCTCGCTCTTCCAACGCACGGCCCAGTGGATCGCGCCGCAGGACAACCCGCCCTACAGCGAGGCCGAGAAGGACGAGCTGCGCCGCCATCCCGAGCAGATGCGGAAGATGCACCAGGAGCTGTCGCGCCTGTTCGCCGAGAACTTCTCGAACGCGGTGGTCGACGCCGATTCACCGCAGATGAAGATGCTCGACGACGTCTGCCGCGCGAATCTCGAGAGCAACGTACGCGATCCCGTGCTGCGCGAGAAGCTGCGCCCGAACTACCGGGCCGCGTGCAAGCGCCTGATCATTTCGTCGGACTTCTACCAGGCGATCCAGAAGCCGAACGCCGAGCTCGTCAGCGAGGGCATCGAGCGCATCGAAGCCGGAGGCGTGCGCACCCGCGACGGCCGGCTGCACGAGCTCGACGTGCTGGTGCTCGCCACCGGCTTCCGGGTCGACCGCTTCCTGCGCCCGATCGAAGTGCTCGGAAGCGAGGGAAAGCGACTCGAGACGGTGTGGGAGAAGCGGCCGATCGCGTATCTCTCGATCTCGATCCCCGGCTTTCCGAACCTGTTCATGCTGAATGGCCCGAATGGTCCCGTCGGCAACTTCTCCCTGATCGAAGTCGCCGAGCTCCAGATCGCCTACATCCTGCAGCTGGTGGCAGTTGCTCCGCACGGGCCGCTGCCGCGAGATCGGCCCGAGCGCGGCCGAGACCGCGGCGCTTCGACGCGGCGCGCGTCGAGGCGGCGAAGAAGACGGTGTGGACCACCGGCTGCCGCAGCTGGTACCTCGACGATCGCGGCATCCCCGCCACCTGGCCGTGGACCTTCGATCGCTTCCGCGAGGAGATGGCGGCGCCGCAGCTCGAGGCCTACGAGCTGCGCGACTGACCTCCGCGGTTTGATCCGACGTTCCAGGCGCGAGAAAAGGGAGGCTACGTCCGATCAGGGCGAAGCCCCCCGGTCCCGCGCAGCCGCCGAGCGCCCCCGGGCCGACCCAATGGTTACATCCGTCCGGTTTCATTGACGCTTGTAATGGTTTGCGGCAGACTGGCCCGCGCTCCCGTGGAGGACCGCATGGCTGCCGAATTCGCCCCCGACCAGGTCGACTTCTACCTCGCCGATCCGCACGCGGCCTTCCGTCGCCTGCGCGCGGAAGATCCCATGCACTGGTACGCCGCCGGGCGCTTCTGGTGCGCGACGCGGCACGCCGAGGTGATCGAGATCTCGCGCCGCCCACGCCTCTTCTCTTCCGCCCACGGCACGCAGATCTACGAGATTCCGGATCGCCTGGCAGGGACGATCAACCCGCTCGAGAGCGCGCCGTCGATCATCCGCATGGATCCCCCCGAGCACAACCGCCACCGCAAGCTCGCCATCAGCGCCTTCACGCCACGCATGGTTGCGACGCTCGAAGCTCGCGTGCGCACACTGGCGCGCGAGAGCGTGGCCGCGATCCGCCCCGGGGAGGTCTTCGACTTCGTCGAACGCGTCGCGGTGCCGCTCCCGATGTTCGTGATCGCCGAGCTGCTCGGCGTGCCGAGCTCCGACTACGCGAATTTCCGGCGTTGGTCCGACGCCATGATCGAGGCCGGGGGCGGCGGCCCCAAGCCGGAGACGGTCGCCGT
The DNA here is from genome assembly GCA_963785985.1 of uncultured delta proteobacterium. Taxonomy (GTDB): domain Bacteria; phylum Myxococcota_A; class UBA9160; order UBA9160; family SMWR01; genus DATBRV01. Next base: position 765,282 of record CAWAXD010000014.1, read on the forward strand.
CGTCACCGAGCTGTTCGCCTACTTCGTCGCGAAGGCGGGCGACTGCCGCCGCAATCCACGCGAGGACGTGCTCTCGCGGCTCGCGTTCGCCGAGGTCGACGGCCAGGGGCTCTCCGACCCCGAGCTCGGGATCTTCTGCCTGACGCTGCTGGTGGCGGGCAACGAGACCACGCGCAACCTGATCTCGGGAGGCATGCGCGCGCTGATGGAGCAGCGCGGACAGTGGGAGAAGCTGTGCGCGGATCCTTCGCTCGTTCCCAACGCCGTCGAAGAGATGCTGCGCTTCGTCACCCCGGTGCAGAACTTCGTGCGTCGCGTGCAGCGAGACACCGAGCTCTGCGGCAAGCGGCTCGCTGCCGGCGACTACGTCGCGCTCCTCTACGCTTCGGCGAACCGCGACGAGGCCGTCTTCGGCGCCGACGCCGACGTGTTCGACGTCGCGCGTCCCGACGCCCGCAAGCACGTCGCGTTCGGCTTCGGCGAGCACTTGTGCCTCGGCGCCTCGCTCGCGCGCCTCGAAGCCCAGGTGATGTTCGAGGAGCTGATCGCCCGCGGCCCGGGCTTCTCGCTGGCGGGACCGGTGAAGCGGCTGCCCTCGACCCTGATGAACGGCCTGGTCGAGATGCCGATGGTCTTCGAGGCGTGAGCGCGCGTCGCGGCGCCGCGCCGGCGTTCGACTGGCGATCTGATCCGCCTTCGCCTTTCGTGCGCATCACCCCGCGCGCGCGCCAGCGCGCCGCGACCCGCGAGCGCCTCTACACCGCCGCCCTGCGAGAGTTCCGTCGCGTGGGCTTCGAGCGGGCGGGCATCAGCGACATCGCGCGGGCCGCCGGCGTATCGCGCCCCAGCTTCTACGCGCATTTCCCGACGCGCGACCACGTGCTGTTCGAAATGACCTGGCGGCTATCGCTACAGATCGTGCAACGGCTCGATACGGCGACGAGCCTGCCCGCGACGCTCGACCGCCTCGCCGACGCGTTGATCGAGGCGGAAGAGAACGTCGGCGACGCCGGGCTCTTCCGCGAGATGATCAGCATCTTCGTGCGCCGGCCCGTCGAGCTTCCGATCGATGCAGGGCAGATCCCCGTGTTGCGCGAGGTGCTGCGGCGCTTCGAGCAGGCCCGTGCTGCGGGTGAGCTGCGCCAAGGCATGGCGCCCGAGCAGGCGGCCCGGCTGTGTCTCTCGGGCGTCTTCGGCCATCTGCTCGGCGTCGAGGCGACGCCCGCCGAGCGGCGCGCCGATCTGCGCGCGCTCTTCTCCCTCTACCTGGCCGAGCCCTCGCGGCGCGCGCGCTGAGCCACCGGACGGCAGCGCGCACCAGCGCGCGCCCGACGGCGCGCAGGCATGCTTGCGGATTGCCGGTAAACGCATGCGCCAGAGGGCGTCGGGCGCGATGCGCTAAAATCCAGTTCAAGTAGACGAGGTTGCGTCGCCATGAGACTCGTAGTCTTCGCCCTGGTCCGCACCGCCTGCCGGCTGGCGACCTGCGCCGCATGGTTCGTCGCGTTCGCCGATCCGGCGGTTGCCGATACGACGCTGTACGACAGCGGCAAGTGGAAGGTGGTCGGCGTCATGGAGCCGGGACCGCTTCCACGCCAGATTGCCGTGTCGATCAACGGCGCGCCGGTCGGGGATTTCTCCGAGCTGAAGCTCTATTTCCCCTTCACCGGAGCGGGCGTCCCGCAGGTTTTCTCGATCACGGGCAGCGGCCAGATGCGCGCTGCGCTGCCGCCGCCCGGGGAATTCGGCGGTTCGTTCTGGCTGACCCGCTATTGGGATTGCGCGATCGGACTGGTGCCGAGTCTGGTGATCACCGAGCTCAATCTGCTGGCCAACCCGAAGAATCCGGATGGACTGGTCTTCGAAGGCACCGTCAGCAACCTGACTTCCTTCGCGGCCAGCGATTTCCGCCTCAAGTTCCCGGCGCCAAATTTCAACGAGGTGAAGGTGGAGGTGAGCTACACGCTGGTCGCGACGCGCGATTTCTGTATCGACTCGAGCCGGCAGGGTCTCGAAGAGGGCTTCCAGGTCGCCCGCATGACGAGCAGCTTCATCGACAACAACCAGAAGCTGAACGATTTCTTCCGCTACAACACGAGACTGGTGTCATGCAATGGCTGGGGTTGCTGGAAGGGGAGCGGCTCGGTCTGCGGCAGCCTGCACAACGAGGACGCCCAGCTCGTGTGTTTCGACGACAAGCTGACCGACCCCGGAATGATGCTCGTCCATTCGAGCCCCTATCCACGAAACACGCCGTCGTTGAAGATCACCTTCGGCTCGCCGAAGGGGAACAAGCTGAATCCGCAAGGTCAATCGTTCCTCTCGACAGACCCGGAAGCGGACAACGTGGATCTCTGGGGCAACTGGCGCGGGGCGAAGAACTCGTACAAGGCTGGCAAGAAGGTCAGCAAGTTCCAGTACGTGATGAGAGTGGTCCCGCCGGGGGCCGACTTCCCGTGCAACGCGGCCGCGTGTTTCTGAGACGAGCCGCTCCCGGGCGCGATCGCGCGAGCGGAGGGGCGCGCCCGTGCGCAAGCTGACGAGCTTCCGCGACAAGACGGTGCTCGTGACCGGCGCATCCAGCGGCGTCGGGCGCGGCCTCGCGCTCCGCTTCGCGCGCGAAGGCGCGCGCGCCGTCGCGCTGGTGGCGCGGCGCGAAACCCAGCTCGCGGAAGTCGCGCGCGAGGTGGAGGCGCTCGGAGCGCGCGCGCTCGTGCTGCCGTGCGACGTCGCCGACCGGGAAGCCGTCTTCTGCGCGGCGCGCGAGGCGCTCGCCGAGCTCGGCGCCATCGACATCCTCGTGAACAACGCCGGCTACGGCCATCATCGCAGGTTCCTCGAGTGGGACCTCGCCGACATGGAGCGCATGCTGCGCGTCAACTTCCTCGGCACGCTCTACTGGACCAAGGCCCTGCTGCCGCAGATGGTGGAGCGGCGCGCAGGCTGGATCGTCTTCGTGGCCTCGGTGGGCGGGAAGCTCGGCGTTCCCGAGGAGAGCGCCTACGCAGCTTCGAAATTCGCGATGATCGGGTTCGCCGAGGCGCTCTCGCTCGAAGTGGAAGACGCGGGAGTCCACCTGCTCACGGTTTGCCCGGGCACCGTGCGCACGGACTTCTTCGACGCCGAAGCGCTCGAGCGCATGCCGCCCGTTTCGCGCCGGATCATGATCGAGCCCGAGGTGCTGATCGACGCGACCCTGCAGGCGCTCGCGCGCGGCAAACGGGAGATCACGGTGCCGTGGTACCTCGCGCCGGCCTACGTGATCCGCGCGATCGCGCCGGGATTGATGCGCCGCAACACGCGCCGCTCGACGCTCGGGGCGCTGGCGAAGCCGCCGCGCGCCTGACCCCCTCGAGCCGCGGCGCGCGCGGCGCTTCTCTCACATGCCGGTGAGTCCGCAGTCGACCGCGAGCGTCTGCGCCGTCACGTAGACGCTCTCGTCGGAGATGAAGAAGAGCGCCGCGTAGGCGATCTCCCAGCCCGTGGCCTGGCGCCCGAACGGAAGTCCGGCGCTGGTGCGATCCGGCCGGCCCGCGGTCGCGGTGCGCCCGAGCGGCGTGTCGACGAGGCCGGGGCAGATCATGTTGACGCGGATGCCCCGGCTGCTCGCCTCGCGCGCGACGTGACGCATGAGACCGCCGAGCGCCGCCTTCGAGGCGTCGTACGCGACGATCCGCGAGCCGGAACGCAGGCCCGCGATCGACGAGATCAGCACGATCGAGGCGCCGCTCTCGAGCTGAGGCAGGCCGGCGCGACAACACAGCAGCGGTCCGCGCAGGTTCACGGCGAGCGTCTGATCCCAGGACTCGGGCGTTGCGCCGGCGAGATCGAGCCCGCCGACGCCGACACCGACGTTGAGCACCAGGCCGTCGAGACCGGCGAGCCCCGCATGCGCCTCGGCGAACATGCGCGCGACGTCGGCCTGCGAGGTGATGTCCGCTTCGATCGCGAACGCCCGCCCGCTCGCCTGCTCGATCTGCGCGACGGTCTCCTCCGCGCTCGCGCGCACGCGATCGGCGACGGCTACGAAGGCGCCCTCGCGCGCGAACAGCAGCGACATGGCGCGGCCGTTGCCGATCGGATCGGTGGCCGCGTCGAACACCCGCTGGCCGCCGCCGACCACGAGCACACGGCGGCCGAACAGGCGAGCGCGCCCCGGAGCGAGGCCCTGGGATTCTGCGCTCGGGGGACGAACGGGATTGCGTGCCATCGCATCACTCCTCGAAGCCTCGCGCGCAGCACCGGCGGCGAGCGCGACCTGGCTAGATCCGCTCCACCGCAACCGGCAGCGCGCCCATGCGCGGGATGCCAGAGACGGGATCGAACTCATCGTCGGCGCGCAGCAAGCGGCCGGTGTTGGCGCCCACCGCGCGCGGGTCCGGCGTCTCGCTCGGAAGCGCGCCGAAGCCGTGTGTCATCGCGACGACGCCGCGGCGCAGCGTCGCGTCCGCCTCCACGACCCCGAAGATCTCGTCGTGGCGCGAACGGATGCGCGCGAGCTCGCCGCTCGCGAGCCCGAGCGCGGCGAGATCGTCGGGGTGCAGGAAGGCCGGGTTCCAGGGCTTCCCGCGCGTGAGGCCGGCGAGGCTCTGCCCCGTCGAGTTCACGAACTGGTTGGAGCGGCGGGGCACCAGACGAAACGGCAGCTCGGGCGTCGCGTGGCGCACCGACCAGTCGTCGTCCGCGACCTTTGCGAGCTCGCGCAGCATGTCGGCGTCGCCGACCTCGAGGCGCACGTCGCAATCTGGATCGCGCGGGTGCACGACGTCGCGCACTTCGTCGAAGACGTGGCCGTGCGGATGGCGCTTCACCACGTCGAGCGGCACGCGCGAGCCCGTGGCGAGCAGCGCATAGATCTCGTCGGTGCTCGGCCGCCGCGTCATGTCGAGCGGCAGCAGGCTGGGCGGGCTCTCGACGTGGCGGCCCCAGCCATAGAAGCCGACGAGCTGGAGCGCGTGCCCGAGCCGGCGCGCCAGCTCGTAGAAGAACTCCCATTCCTCGATCAGATCGGAGCCCGCCGGCGGGCTCAGCACGGCGGGCGCGTATTGCGCGTAGGCAGGACCGAATCCCGACGAAGCCCCGAAGTACTTGAGCAGCTCCGCCGCTTGCGTCATGCCGGGCGTCTCGAGCGTGAGGCGCGGCGCGATCACGTAGTGCGCCAGGCGCGCCGTCGCGGAGAGCTCCGGATCGAACGTGACGAGCAGGTCGAGCCGGGAGAGCGCCGCTTGCGTCCGGCGCTGATCCGGAAACGCCAGCATCGGGTTCCCGCCGAGACAGAAGAGCGCGCGCACGCGCCCCTCGCCCTCGAGCAGGATCTCGTCGGGAAGGGCCGCGGTGGGCAGACCTGCCGCGGTGTTGCGCAGGCCGCGCGCGCGCAGCTTCTCCCCATAGCCCCAAGCCCGATACGGCGCGTAGGGCTGTGCCTTCGGCGTGTAGGCAGGCAAGAGCACGTTGAGCCGCGTGGCGACGTCGCCGGCGCGCGGCCAGAAGCCGCACACCGTCGTGAGACACAAGGCCAGGTACTCCGTGAGCGTCCCGTGGGTCGCGAAGCTCGGCCCGGTGCCGCACACGGCGCCGCCGCGCTGCGCGCTCGCGAAGACGCGCGCGGCTGCGACGAGATCCCGCTCGGGGACGTCGGCGCGGCGCGCGACCGCCTCCGGCGTGAACGCACGCACGGCCTCGCGCAGCGCGTCGACGCCCTGCGCATTGCCGGCGAGAAACGCCGCGTCCTCGCGGCCCTCGGCGAAGATCACGTGCAGCATCCCGGCGAGCAGGGCGGGATCCTCGCCCGGGCGCGGCTGGAGATGCACGTGGGCGCGGCGCGCGGTTTCGCTGCGGCGCGGATCGATCACCACGAGTCGCAGCCCGCGCGCCACCGCCTCCGTCAGGCGCCGGCCGGGATTCTGGCTCGGGACGCCGGCGCTCTTCGAGATCAGCGGATTCTGGCCGACGATCAGCCAGCTGCCGGCCGTCATGAAATCTTGAGCGCCCGCCTGCCAGCTGCCGTGGAGCGCGCTCGCGATCTGCTTGCCCGGCTGGTCGATGGTGTTGGACGTGAAGAGCATGCGCGAGCCGAGCGCACGCAGCCACGCGGTCGCGAGGGCGGGGGCGGCTGGATAGGGGAGCGAGTTGGTCCCGATGTAGAGCGCGACCGAGCGGGGTCCGCTCTCCGCGACGATCGCGCGCACGCGCTCCGCGACTTCTTCGATCGCGCGCCCGCTCGCGATCTTCTCGAAGCCGCCGTCCGGCGCGCGTCGCAGGCTGCTGAGCAGGCGTCCCGGATGGACGTGCTGTTCCGGCAGCGCCCTGCCCTTCGGACAGGTGTAGGCGTCGTAGAGAGGCGCCTCCGGATCGCCGACCACCTCGACGGCGCGGCCGTCCTCGAGCGTCACCAGGATCGGGCAGAAAGCCGGACACAGGCGGCAGAGAGCGGGCTGGGTCGAGCGCATCGGCCGTCAGCTTATACGATTTCGCGAACGCCCCGCGGCACACGCATCCGCGCCGCCGGGCCGGCGCCACTTCATGCGGGCGTGCGCGTCGACTGGCTGGCGTTTGACCGCCCGGCGCGATGCGAGGCGGCCTCGATCACCTCTTCGAACGAGCGCGCAAGCAGATCCCGGAAGTCGTCGAGATCGGGCAGCGACGTTGCGTCGGTGTCGAGACCGACGTAGAGGCGGTCGCGGTAGCCGTAGAAGGCGATGCTCACCGGGCAGTGCGAGGTCACGGGCGCGAAGGGGTACGCCGCGTGGATCTCCGCGCCGGCGAGGTAGCGCACGACGGGCACGCCGGGGACGTTGGTCACGATCAGATCGATCGCTTGCGAGCTCCGGTAGGCGGCTGCGCGATAGAGCGGCCGCGGCAGCGACGCGATCAGATTCGCGACGAGCGGGAAGAACTCCACCGACGGATGCGCCTTGCGCTCCTCCACGCGCCGGTGGATCTCATGGCAGCGCGCGCGCGGATCGGCGATGCGCAGAGGCAGGCGGACGACGATGCCCGTGGCGCGGTTGCCGACGCCCGCGCCCAACCCCTGCGCAGCGCGCGGGCGCAGATTGATCGGCACCAGCGTCTTCAGCTCGTTTACGTGCGGGTGCCGGTGCGCGCGATGCCAGGCGCCGACCGCACCGGCCACCGCCGTGAGCGTCACGTCGACGATCGACGCCGCGAGCGCTCGCTTGGCCTCGGTCAGGCGCTCGAAGTCTATCTCGAGACCCGTGAGCCGGCGCGCCCGGCCGAAATCGCGCAGCGGGGACTCGCTGCGGTCGCCAAACTCCTTCACGACCCCGCCGACGATGCGCGCAGCGCGGACGATCGATGCGGGCTCGCGCAGCGCCTGCCACAGGGCACCGCCGACGGCCCCCGCGCGCGCGCGGTCCTGGTCGATGCGATCGCGCACGGCGCGAGAGAGCGCAGCGCCGAAGCCTGTCTCCGACCAGGCGCCCGGGGGCTTATCCGACGGCGGCGGCAGCGCCTCCCCCTCGCGCGTCGCGTCGGTGAGCGCGGCGAGGATGGCGTTGCCCCCGACGCCATCGGCGACGGCGTGGTGCAGGCGGAAGAAGACCGCGGCGCCCGCGCCATTGCGATCGATCTCGATCATCTCCCACAGCGGCCGCGTGCGGTCGAATGGCCGCTCGTAGATCGGACCGATGGTGTGGAACAACTCGTCGAGCTCGCTCGCGCGTGTCCCGGCGTCCGCCAGCGAGTAGCAGCGCACGTGAAAGTCGAGATCGAAGGTCGGATCGTCCTCCCAGCGCGGCAGCGCGATGCCGAAGGGCGCCTCCACGACGCGCTGCCGCAGGCGCGGAACGCCCTCGACCATGCGCGCAGCCGCCGCACGCAACCGCTCCGGGTCGGGTCGGCGATCGAGCAGCAACAGCATCGCCATCGTGGTGCGCTGGCGAGGCTGATCCGCGTACCAGAAGCTCAGATCATCGGGTGAGAGCGGCGTCGATGCGAGCGCGGTCAACGCGGGGGGCCTCCGTCCTTCTCAGCATACACCCGCAGCGGGCGCGCTCGCCGCTCAACCTTGCCTGGCGACGGCAGGCGTGTGGCGCGACGCCACAAAGCGTTCGAAGGCCGCGCGCGTCGAGAGTCGCGGTGTGTATCCGAACTCGCGCACGAGCCTGTGATTCGCGAGCACGGGGCGATGGCGCAGGAAGCGAACCTGCTCGGGTCCGTACTGCGAGAGGCGCAGGCCGTGCAGGATCCAGAGCGCCGCGGCGACGAGCGCCGGCGGGAGCGGGACGTAGGGCTTGCCGAGCATCCGTGCCATCTCGCGCAGCGTGAGCGTGCCGTCGCCCGCGAGGTTGTAGAGGCCGGCCCCACCCACGTGGATGCCGCGCAGGATCGCTCCCACCACGTCCTCGTCCCACACGATCACGAAGGGGCTTTGCGCTCCCGCGAGCCCCAGCACGAAACGGCCCTCGAAGAGGTCCGTGATCTGGTTGCGCGCGCGCAGCCCGAGGATCACGCCGGGGCGGAACACGAGCTGGAGCAGCTCCGGATGCTCGGCGCGCGCGCGCGCCAGCATCTCTTCGACCAGCCGCTTGTGATGCGAGTAGGCGAACTCGGGGTTCCCGCGCAGCGGCGCGTCCTCGTCGAGAGACGCGGGATTGTCGGCGTGGTAGCCGTAGGCTGCGCCGCTGCTCGTGTAGATGAGCTTGCGCACGCCGGCTGCGAGGCACGCGTCCAGCACGTTGCGCGTGCCGACGACGTCGACCGCGTATTCGAGCTCGCGGCTCGAGCCCGGGCCAGGCGTCACGATGGCCGCGAGATGCACGACCACGTCGACGCGGTGACGGCGGCACAGCTCGAGGACGGCATCGGCCTGCCGCACGTCGGCCTGCGCGTACTCGACGCCCGCCAGCCGCTCGTTCGCCGGCCGCACGTCGCTCGCGATCACGCACTCGAGCCCGCGGCGCTCGCGCGCGAGCGCCGCGACCAGCTGGCTTCCGACGAAGCCGCCGGCGCCCGTCACGAGCACGCGCCGATACGGCGCGTCCGGGGTCGCGGGACTCACGCGCCCGCGGGCTCCTGGTGCATGTCCTTGAAGGATTGCAGGCCGGGGGCCAGCAGGTGCGCCTGCGGGTCGACGTCCACGTGCACGACGGCGCAGCGCCGCGACTCCAAACAGCGTCGCAGCGCCGGCTCGAGCTCTGCGGGATCGGAGACTCGCTCCCCGTGCGCTCCCATCGCCTGCGCGACGCGGTCCCAGGCGATCTCGCCGAGATCGGTGTTGATCGTGCCGCCATGATCGGGGCCGAGCGCGCGCGCGAAGCGTTCGCGGACGGGCGCGAGCGCCACCATCTGGTTGATCTTCACCATGCCCCATTGGCGATCGCAGCAGACCAGGAAGATGGCGCGCAGGTCGTGGCGCACGGCGGTCTCGATCTCCTGCATGTTGTAGGCCATCGCACCGTCGCCGATCACGCAATAGACCTGACGCCCCGGGTGGGCGACGGCGGCGCCGAGCGCCTGCCCCACGCCGGCGCCGAGATGGCCGAGGTGGGGCGTCGAGAGCTGGGTGTTGGGCACGCGTATCTCGCTGAAGAAGTTCCCCCAGACGGCGGTGTTGCCCCCGTCGAGCACCATCACCGCGTCGTCGTCGAAGACGCGGCGGCAGCTGGCGGGGACATGCGCCGTGAGCATCGGCGCGGCGCGATTCGCGAGCAGCGCGTCGAGCTTCTCACGGCTCGCGGCCCGCTCGCCTGCGAGCTGCTCGACCTTGCGGCGGCGCTCGGCGAGCGAGCGCGCCGAGCCGCGGCCCTCGAGGCGGGCGAGCAGCGCCAGCAGGAAGCACTTCGCATCGGCGAGGATCGCGAGATCCGCGGGGCGATTGCGGCCGAGGCGCGCGTCGTCGACGTCGACCTGCACGAGCTTCTGCTTCGCGGGAGGCGCCCAGTAGGGAGGCTTCCCCCACCAGTCGGTCTCGCCGAGCTGCGACCCCAGACACAGGATGACGTCGGCTTCGTTGCGCAGGCGATTGCAGGCTTCGATGTGGATCATCGGCCACGCGAGCGGCGAGCTCTCGGGCAGCACGCCGCGCGCGCTCCAGGAAGTGTCGACCGGGGCATGCAGCAGCTCGGCAAGCCGGGCGAGCTCGGCGAACGCCTGCGCATGGATCACGCCGCTGCCCGCGTGGATCACCGGCAGACGCGCGCCCTCGAGCAGCTTCGCGGCGGCCTCGACGTCGGCCGCGCGCGGCTCGAGCGCAGCCGTGCGCCGGTAGCTGGCCGGCGGGCCGAGCGCGGGCTCGGGGCCGACGCCGTTGATGAGATTTTCGGGCACGTCGAGGTGCACGACGCCGGGGCGGCCCGTGAAGCAGGCGCGCAGGGCCTGGCGCATCAGCTCGGGGATGCGCGCGAACTCGTGCACCGTTTCCGACCACTTCGACATGCCGCGGATCACCGCCACGTGATCGAAGCATTGATAGGCGCCGCCGCGATCAGGGTAGCTGATGCCCGTGCGGCGCGAGCTCGTGAGCAGGAGCACGCGGTTGCCTTCACCGTTCTCGACCGCCACCCCGGGCAGCATGTTGGCGACGCCGGGCCCGTTGCTCGCGATGCAAACGCCGAGGCGGCCCGTGAGCCGCGCGTAGGCCCCGGCCATGTGCGCTGCCACCGCCTCGTGTCGCGGCGAGATCATCTCGATGCCGCGCTCCACGCACTGGGCGAAGAGCTGGAGGTAGCTGCCGTCCACGATCCCAAAAAAGCGCTCGACGCCCTCGTGCTTCAGCATCGCGGCCAGGATCGCGCCGCCCGTCGTCTCGGCCATGGCTTCCTCCGTGGATCGCGGCAGCGGACGCCGCCGGGAGGCGAGCTTCCCTCGTCCTGCATCCGCTTGTAAAGACCCAGCGCGCCGCAGCGCCCCCGCGCGGGGTCGGAATGCCGCGCTCGGCGGTCAGCTTGTCGGGCGGCGGCGGACCGGCATATGCTGCCGCGCCACGGATCCGGGCCCGGCGTGCAGGGCCCAACCATGGAGATCGCCGCGGCGAGCCCGTCGGCGCCGATCGCGAGGGCTTCGGGATCGAGACTGCTGCGGACGAGGAGGCTTGCATGCCGGGTCGCTTGAAGCTCGCGCTCGTGGGCTGCGGCGCGATTTCGAAGCTGCACGTGATGGGAATCCGGGCCGCGGCGAAGCGCACCGAGATCGCGGCGCTGGTCGATGTCGATCGCGTGCGCGCGAGCGCGCTCGCCGCCGAGACCGGCGGCGCGGTCTTCGGCTCGCTCGACGAGGCGCTCGCCCGCGGCGGGTTCGACGCGGTCGATCTGATGTTGCCGCACCAGCTCCACGAGAGCGCCGCGCTCGCCGCGTTCGCCCGCGGCAAGCACGTGCTGCTCGAGAAGCCGATGGCGCCCACGCCGGAAGCCTGCGCGCGCATCCTGGCCGCGGCGCGCAAGGCCGGCACCGTCTTCATGGTCGGCGAGAATGCGCAGTACTGGCCCGAGGTCGTGCGCGCGCAGGAGCTGCTCGCACGCGGCGCGATCGGCGACGTCGTGACGGCGCGCGCATGCATCTTCTTCCCGCCGCTCGCGGCCTATTACGGCGGCGAGCAGGCGTGGCGCCTCCGCCGTGACGCGGCCGGCGGCGGCGTCGCGATCGATACGGGCTCGCACTGGCTGCGTCCGCTTCACATGTGGCTCGGCGAGCTCGACGAGGTGGTGGCGGCCTTCGCGCGTCCGTTCGCGCGCATGGAGGGCGAATCGCTCGTGCGGGCGCTGCTGCGCTTCCGCTCGGGGCGCGTGGCGAGCTTCGATGCATTGCTCTCCGAAGCGCCGCTCGCGCCGGAGCTGCTGTTCCGCATCACCGGGACGGCGGGCGAGATCGCGATCGACGGCATGGGCCGCTGCGTCGTGTACGACGCCGAGCACCGCAAGGGATTGCCCGTCGGCGAGCCCGGCGGCTACCTGCAATCGTACGCCGGCGAGATGGCGGACTTCGAGGCGGCCGTGCTCGACGGCAAGCCGCTCGCCGCCGGCCCCGAAGCATCGCTCGGCGAGCTGCGCGCGGCGCTCGCGATGGCGCGCTCCGTCGAGTCCAGGGGCTGGGAGAAGGTGTGAGGCGCCCACGGGGCCGCTCGAGGGTGATATCCTCGGGAGGTCCGCCGATGGGCCGGGGTGTCCGATGGCGTCCCTCTTTCTGCGCCTGCTCGCGCTGGCCGCGCTCGTGCAAACGTTCGCGGCGGCGCCCGCGGTCGCGCACGAGAGCAGCGACGAGTCCCTCGCGCACGTGGATGCGGCGCTCAGCGCGGCTCCGCGCGACAGCGAGCTGTGGCGGCAGCGGGCGGACTTGCAGCGCAGCCGCGGCGATCTCGAGGCGGCGAAGGCCGCTCTGACGCAAGCCTGCGCGCTCGGCCTCGCGCCCGCGCTGGCCGAGCGGGAACGCGGCCTGCTGGCGCGCGCCGAAGGCCGGCTCCTCGTCGCCGAGAGCCATCTGGAGCGCGCCCGCGAGCTCGCGCCTGCGGACGTCGAGACGCTGTTGGCGCACGCCGAGACGCTCGCCGCGCTCGGCCGCTCGCGCGCAGCCGCCGACACCTGGGCGCGTGTGATCGAGCTGGCGCCGCGCGCCGGCCCCGAGATCCATCTCGCGCGCGTGCGCGCGCTCGCGGCGGGCCCCGACGCCGACCTCTCGGAGGCGCTGCGCGCACTCGCCGTCGCGGAGGCCAGTCTCGGGCCCGTACCGGCGCTCGAGCAGGAGGGCCTCGCGCTCGAGCTGGGCGCGGGCCGCATCGACGCGGCTCTCGCGCGACTCGAGCGTGCGTCGGCGCCGGCGCGCCGGCGCGAGAGCTGGCGCGTGCAACGCGCGGAGATTCTCGAGTCTGCTGGCCGCTCGGAGGAGGCGGCTGCGGAATATGCGGCCGCGCTCGCGTCGCTCGGGACCCTGCCCCCCACGCGGCGCGAATCGCCCGCCGCGCAGCAGCTCGCCGCGCGCGCGCGCGAAGGAATCGCGCGACTCGCCGGCACCTCCGAAGTGCGAGCGCCATGAGGAGCCAGCCGTACGCGCGCGCGCTCGCGATCTGGATCCGCGCCGCGGCGCTGGCGCTCTGGCTCGTCGCGCCGCAGGCTTCGGCCGAGGCGATCGGCGATTCCCCGGTCCCGACCGGCGCGAGCTGGAAGTATCTCGACGATGGCAGCAGCCCGGCCAGCGCCTGGCGGACCTCCGGCTTCGACGACAGCGCCTGGGCGCAGGGCCCTGCGCAGCTCGGCTATGGCGATGGGGACGAGGCCACCCTGATCCGCTGCGGGCCGGGCGCGCCGACCTGCACGTCGGGCAACTTCATCACCAGCTACTTCCGCAAGACGTTCACGGTGAGCAACCCCGCGTCGATCCCGCAGCTCCAGCTCGCGCTGCTGCGCGACGACGGCGCGGTCGTGTATCTCAACGGCTTCGAGGTGGCCCGCAGCAACATGCCCGCGGGCGCGATCGGCGCCGCGACCGCGGCCTCGACGGCCGTGAGCGGCACGGGCGAGACCACCTTCTTCGGCTTCGCGATTCCGGCCGACGTGCTCGTCGCCGGCGCGAACCTTCTCGCGGTCGAGGTCCATCAGAGCGGGCCGACCAGCTCGGACGTCAGCTTCGACGCCTCGCTGCGCGTGAGCGCGGCGACGCCCCTGCTGCTCTCGCGCGCGCCGTACCTCCAGGACGTGACGCCGACGAGCGCCGTCGTTCGCTGGCGGACGAATGCGGCGAGCACCACGCGCGTGAAATGGGGCCTCGCGCCCGACGCGCTCGCGACCACGATCGACGTTCCCGGCATCCGCAGCGAGCACGAGGTCGCGCTCGGCGGCCTCCCGCCGGAGACGCGGATCTACTACTCCGTCGGCACGAGCACGCAGACGCTCGCGGGCGCCGACGCCGACCACGCCTTCGCGACGCCGCCGCCCATCGGGGTGCGCAGACCGACACGCATCTGGGTGATCGGCGACTCCGGGGCTTGCGCGATCGGCGCGCAGGGCTGCGCCGATGCCGCGGCCGTGCGGAGCGGCTACCTGACGTTCGCCGGGAGCCGGCCCGCCGATCTGTGGCTGCTGCTCGGCGACAACGCCTACAACACGGGCACCGACGCCGAGTTCACGGCGGGCTTCTTCAACGTCTATCCCACCATCATGCAAAACACGCCGGTGTGGCCGGTGCCCGGCAATCACGAGTTCGGCGTCTCGGATTCCCCGACGCAGTCGGGCCCCTACTACGATTCGTTCACGCTGCCGAAGGCCGGCGAGGCGGGCGGAGTGCCGAGCGGCACGGAGGCCTATTACTCGTTCGACTGGGGCAACATCCACTTCATCGCCCTCGACTCCCACGACAGCGATCGCTCGGCGCCGGCGAATCCGACGACGAACGTGTGTCCGGCCGGCCAGGGAGGCGCGATGTACCAGTGGCTGTGCGCGGACCTGGCCGCGACGGACCAGGACTTCATCATCGCGTTCTGGCACCACCCACCGTACACCAAGGGCTCGCACGATTCGGACAACCTGATCGATTCGGAAGGCCGCATGCAGCAGATGCGCGAGCGCTTCCTTCCCGTGCTGGACGCCTACGGCGTGGACCTCGTGCTCTCGGGTCACAGCCATAGCTACGAGCGCTCGCTGCTGTTGCATGACCACTATGACGTGTCGAGCACCTACGATCCGCTGCTCCACGCGGTCGACGCCGGCGACGGCGATCCCGATGGCGACGGCGCGTATCTGAAGAGCCTGCTCGGCCCCTCTCCCGATTCGGGCGGCGTGTACTCGGTGGTGGGGAGCTCGTCCATGATTTCGGGCGGAACGCTCAACCACCCGGTGATGCGGGTGAGCCTGAACATTCTCGGCTCGCTGCTGATCGACGTGGACGGGCGCCAGCTCGACGCCCGCTTCCTGGGCGTCGCTGGCAACGTCCTCGACCGCTTCCAGATCGTGAAGGGCCCCGCGCTCGCGGATCAGGACGGTGACGGCATCGACGACGCCTCCGACAATTGCCTCGCGGTCGCGAACGCCGATCAGCTCGACAGCAATCAGGACGGCTACGGCAACCGCTGCGATGCGGATTTCGACGACGACGGTGACGTGGGGCTCAGCGACTTCGCGCTGCTGAAGCTGAGCTTCGGGACGCGGACGGGCGATCCGGGCTGGAATCCCGCCGTCGATGCGAGCGGCGACGGCGTCGTGGGCATCGACGACTTCGGGTTCTTCCGGAAGGCGTACGGCAGCCCGCCGGGACCCTCCGGCCTGGCCTGCGCGGGAACGATTCCCTGCCCCGCGCGCTAGGGCATCGGGGCAGGCACGGCCAGGGCGGCCGGCGAGGCCGAGCGACCCGCGCTGCGGACGCGCTGACCCAGGCCGCCCCAGCCAAGCTCGCGCAGCCGCCCGAGCGGGGCCGCGGCCGGGGCACGCGCCTTGCTTGGAGAAGGGAAGGAGCCCACGCGGTGAGCGACCCCTTCGTCTTCGCCGACGACCTCGGCCCCGCGAAGATCATCCAGGTCCACGAGCCCGGCCTCGGGCTCCGGGGCACGCTGGTCGTCGACAACGTCGCGGCCGGTCCGTCGATCGGCGGTCTGCGCATGGCGCCCGACCCGAGCACCGAAGAGTGCTTCCGCCTGGCGCGCGCGATGACGCTCAAGAACGCCGCGGCCGGCCTGCCGCACGGCGGCGGGAAATCGATGCTGCGCGGCGATCCGCACGGGCCGCGCGAGCACAAGGAGCGGCTGATCCGAGCCTTTGCGTGCGCGCTGCGCGGCTCGCAGGAGTACATCTTCGGCCCCGACATGGGAACCGACGAGACCTGCATGGCGTGGGTGCACGACGAGATCGGGCGCGCGGTGGGGCTGCCGCGCGAGCTCGGCGGGATCCCGCTCGACGAGCTCGGGGCCACCGGTTTCGGACTGAAGCACGCCGCCGAGGTGGCCGCCCGACACGTGAACATGTCGCTCGACGGTGCTCGCGTCGTGATCCAGGGCTTCGGCTCCGTGGGCCTGCACGCGGCGCGCCAGCTGGCGGCGGAGGGGGCCGTGCTCGTGGGCGCCGCGGATTCGCGCGGCGCCGTGGCGAGCCCGCGCGGACTGGACGTCGAGGCGCTGGCGGCGCTCAAGCGCGCGGGCAGGAGCGTGGCGGAGCATGGCGAGGGCCAGCGCATCACTGCGCAGGAGCTGGTGGCGCTCGCGTGCGAGATCTGGATCCCGGCGGCACAGCCCGATGCGATCCGCGCCGAGGATGCGGATCGCGTGCAGGCGCGACTGATCGTGCCGGGCGCGAACATCGGCGTGACCGACGAGGCGGAGCGCCGGCTCGCCGCGCGCGGCGTCGTGTGTCTCCCGGATTTCATCGCCAACGCGGGCGGTGTGATCTGCGCCGCGATGGAATGGAGCGGCGCGACGCAGTCCGCCGCGTTCGCGGCGATCGCCGAGCGCATCCGGGCCAACACCCAGGCCGTGCTCGAGGCGGCGCGGAGTCGCGGCGTGCGTCCGCGCCAGGCCGCCGTCGACCTCGCCGTCGAGCGCATACGGCGCGCCATGCAGACGCGCCGCTGGTCGATCTTCTGAGGCCAGAGAGGAGCCCGTGTACAGGATCCGCTTCCATGGGCGCGGCGGCCACGGCATCAAGACCGGCGCTCGGATCCTCGGCAGCGCCTTCTTCGCAGAAGGCTACGAGGTGCAGGATGCGCCTCGCTTCGGCGCCGAGCGCCGCGCCGCGCCGATCGACGCCAGCGTGCGCGCGGCGCGCGCTCCGATCCGCGAGCGCGGCGCGCTGCGCTCGCCCGATCTGGTGGTCGTGGCCGACGAGACGCTCGTGCCGGTGGCGGCAGCCGGCGTGCTCGCGGGCCTGAGCGAGCGCAGCTGGCTGCTGCTCCGCAGCGCGACGCCCGCAGCGCAGTGGCAGGCTCGCCTCGCGCGGCCCGGCCGCGTGCTCGCGCTCGAGCTGGCCGTCGACGGGCGCGCCGAGCTCCCGTTCGTCGGCAGCGTGTGCGCGGCGGCGGCGGCGCGGCTCGTCGGCGTGATCGGCTGGCCGGCTTTCGAAGCGGCGCTGCGCGCCGAGCTGGGCGGACTCGATGCAAGCGACGAGAATCTGCGCCGCACGCGCGCCGCCTGGGAGGCGCTCGCGCCGTACGCGGGGCGGGTCGCCGAGGGGCCCGAGGTGCTCGCGACCGGCGCCGATCCGGGCTGGATCGACGTGCCGCTCGATCCCGCGGCCATCGCGGCGCCGGACGTGCGCACGCCGGTGACGAGCCTCCAGGTGCGCACCGGCCTCTGGCGCACGCACCGGCCCGTGATCGAGGAGACCCTGTGTCACGGCTGCGCGTGGATCTGCAGCACGCTGTGCCCGGACGGCGCGATCGCGATCGACGCCGCCGGCCGGCCGCAGATCGACTACGACCACTGCAAGGGCTGCCTGGTCTGCGTCGCCGTGTGTCCGCACCACGCCATCCGCGTCGAACGCGAGGCGGCGAGCGAGGCGCCGGCGCCGGAGACGCGCCCATGACGCGCACGCTGCTCACCGGCAACGCTGCCGCGGCATGGGGCGCGCGCCTCGCGGGCGTCGATTACGTGCCCGCGTTCCCGATCACGCCGCAGACCGAGATCATCGAGACGCTGGGCTCCTGGATCGCAGGCGGCGAACTCCCAGCGCGCATGGTCACGCTCGAATCCGAGCACTCGATGCTGACGGCCGCCGGCGCCGCGGCAGCCACCGGCGTGCGCGTGTTCACGGCGACTTCGAGCCAGGGGCTGCTGCACGCGATGGAGATGCTGTACACGGTGGCCGGCTGGCGCGCTCCCTTCGTGCTCGTGAACGTGTCACGCGGTGTCGCGGCGCCCATCACGCTCGGCTCCGACCACAGCGACGTGCTCGCCGCGCGTGACACCGGCTTTCTGCAGCTGCACGCGTCGACCTGCCAGGAGGTGCTCGACTTCATGCTGCTCGGCTACCGCCTCGCCGAGCATGCGCAGGTGCGTCTGCCGGCGATCGTGAACCTGGATGGCTTCGTGCTCTCGTTCACGCGCGAGCCGGTGGCGATCCCGGGCGCCGAGGACACCGCCCGCTTCGTCGGACCGTTCGATCCCGGCAGCGTGCGCTTCCGCGCGAGCCGACCGGTCAGCCAGGCGGTCGCCGTGCTGGGCGCCGTTCCCTACTCGTACTTCCGCTACGAGATGCACCGCGCGGCCGAGGCCGCGATCGCGGCGTGGGACGAGATCGCGGCCGACTTCGCGCAGCGCTTCGGGCGCCGTTACGACGCCGTCGAGACCTACCGGACCGACGACGCGGAGATCGTGTTGTTCCTGATCGGATCGGCGGCGACACAGGCGCACGACGCGGTGGACCAGCTGCGCGACGCGGGCCGGCGCGTGGGCCTGGTGCGGCCGCGCCTCCTGCGTCCCTTCCCGACCGCGGCCTTGCGCAGCGCGCTCGCCGGCAAGCGCGCCGTCGCGGTGCTCGACCAGGACCTCTCGATGGGGATGGGAGGCGTGCTCCACGCGGAGCTCGCCGGGGCGCTCTACGGCGCGCCGGACGCGCCGGCGGTGCTCGCGAGCTTCATCGGCGGGCTCGGCGGGCGCGACGTCGCCGACGGCGGAGCTCGCCGCGATGCTCGACGCGGCCGCGCGCGCCGCCGACGCCGGCGCCACACCGCCGCCCCGCCTGCTCTACACCGAGCCCGAGCTGCGCGAGGTTCGCAAGCTCCAGGCGGTGGCGCTGGCGGAGCGTCACGCCGACGCGGATCGGGAGGGCGCATGAGCGGGACCTCGTATCGGCGCATGCAGGATCTGCCGTCGACGCATCTGCTCGGCGCGGGCACGTCGATGTGCGCAGGCTGCGGCGGACTCCACGCCTTCCGCGAGCTCTACGAGGTGCTCGGCGAGAAGAGCGTGATCGTGAACGCAGCCGGCTGCATGTCGCTGCTCGCGGTCTATCCCTTCACGCCCTTCCGCGGCTCGTGGCTCTACACGTCGATGGCGTCGGCGCCCGCCGGGGCGCAGGGCGTGCGCGACGCGCTCGATCTGTTGATCGAGAAGGGCCGCCTGCCGGCGGAAGAAGACCTGCGCGTCGTGACGCTCACGGGCGATGGTGCAGCCTACGGGATGGGGCTCGCGGCAACGTCGGCGGCGATCGACCGCGGGCTCGATTTCCTCTACCTCTGCTACGACAACGAGGGCTACGGCAACACCGGACAGCAGAGCTCTGCCGCCACGCCGCACGCCGCGCGCACGGCCACCGACGCGGGGCCGCGCGGCGTCCCTGGCTTCAAGAAGGATCTCTTCGCCATCTGGGCCGCGAATCGACCGACCTACGTGGCGACGATGATCGCCGCGGAGCCGCTCGACCTCGCGCGCAAGGTCGAGAAGGCGGCGCGCCTGCGCGGCCCGCGCCTGCTGCTCGCGCTCGCGCCCTGCCCGCCCGGTTGGGGCTTCGACCCGCAAGACGCCGTCGAGATCGGGAGGCTCGCTGTGCGTACGGGCATCTGGCCGCTCAAGGAGTGGGAGGACGGGCGCGTCGTCCACACGAAGACGCCGCGCCCGCGGCTCCCCGTCGAGGAGTACCTGCGGCGCCAACGCCGCTTCGCGCACCTGTTCGAGCCCGCGCGCGACGAAGCCACGCTGCGCGAGATCCAGCGGCGGGTGGACGCGTACTGGGAGAGCGCGACGTGAGCGCAGCGCGCTCGCGACCCACCGGTCGAGCCGGCTCGGCGCTGAAGACGACCCGTCCTGGCCGATGGCCCTGAATCCGTTCAGCGCCGCCGGGCGCGCGCACGACGGTGAACGACCCGGCGCCTGAACTCCTCGATGACGGGCACGCGATCGAGCCAAGCCGAGGCATCGGCGCGCGTGGCGTCGAGCTCGCTCGTGGCTCCGACGAAGCCTGCGGGGATCTGGCTCACGAGCACCGGCGGATCCTCGTCGGTGTCGACGTAGTGATACTCGTAGCCGGGGACGAAGAGGTCCTCGTCGGCCACCACGTCGACCGTGCGCACCCCGTAGCTCGAGAGCTCGGTGGTCGTCGCTTGCGGCGGAACGATCCAGGCATGCCGCGGCGCTGCGAGGAACAGATACTGGATCTTGCGGTTCTTCGAGAGGATCCGAAACCGCTCGACCTCGCCGCCGTACAGCCGGCTCCGCGAGCTCGCGACCTCGAGGATGCCCGCCTCGAAATCCGGCTCGAAGCCGGCGACGAAGCGCAGCGACGTCGGGTCGTGCTTGCGGGTGAAGCGCGCGATGCTGCGCCCGCCGTGGATGAGGTTGCGCCGATCGGCCTGCGCCCGGCGCCGCGGCTCCGTGAAGTCGCGGTACGCCTCGATGCGATGCCTCGGCGCGCGGCGCAACACGAGCGCGACCCCCCTGGCATCGGTGCGCACCGAGGCGACGCGCCGGATCAGGTTTTCGAGCGCCGTCTGCATCTCGAGCGGGAGATCCGTCGTCTCCTCCGCCGACGACGTGACCTCGTAGCCATTCTTCACGACCGTGCGCACGTCGCCCTTGCCGATCCAGTTCTCGCCTTCCGCGCGGATGAAATGCGAGGCCGCGCGCCATTGCAGCGAGACGTCCTTGTAGAAGATGCGCGGATGGATCTCGAGCCTTCGCTGGCGCGGCCGGCCGGGAACGACGTACGCCACGAAGAAACGGATGTTCGAATCCTGACGCACGTCGGTCAGGTAGAAGCGCGTATCGAAGAGCTCGATCTTGTACCTCGGTGTGTAGCCGCGGGAGAGCAGCTGCGACGGACGGCGCCTGGCTTCGCCCGCGGGCCGCAGCTTCGCGCCGTCCTGGATCAGGCGCCGGAACTCGCGCGCCACCTGCGCCGGGCGCAGCTCGCTGGGCGCCACGCTCGGCACGATCCGGGTGGTCAAGACGGCGCACATCGGGGGCTCCTCCAGCCGGCTCAGCCGCGGTCGACGAAGATCGGCGACGACCAGGCGCGTTCCTCGATCGTCGCGAGGCAATCGTCGTCGTTGGCCGCGCGGTAGTCGCCCCGGCACGGGTTCACCTCGATGCAGCGTCCGGTCTCGTCGGTGCGGCAGCGCAGCCCGCCCGCGTTCACGGCCGGGCTCGGCTCCTCGATGGCGCGCACGTAATAGAGGGTGTCGCGGCCGGCCGTCGCGAAATCCGGATCCTCGAACTGCACGACGCAGCCGTTCGGGCTGGGGTCGCACGCGATCTTCTTCCACGGGTCGTCGATCAGCCCGCGCACGGGCTCGTCCTTGCGGATCTGCGGCCGGATGCGCACGACCTCGATGCGGGTGATCTGCTTGCGCTCGTCCGAGGGATTGAAGCATTCGCCCCGGCACAGCTGCTCGATGCGGTCGGCCGTGAGCGCATCCGTCGTCGCTTCCGGACAGCCCGGCTTCTGCTCGAAGGCGCCGACCGCGCGCACCTCGAAGCGCGGCGTACCCGTGAGGCGGGCTTCGCCGCCCATCGGAACGGCGCCGAGCGTGCCGTCGGGGTTCTCGGCGTTCAGCAGGTGGAACCAGAGCAGGATCTGGTCTCCGCTCGTGCCATACACTTCCTTTCTCTTCAGCGCATCCCAGATCTGTTCGCGGCTGCGTCCCTCGCTGTGCACCGCGGCGAGGCCGCCGGTCAGGAAGAACGAGGCCTGCCGCTCCGCCTCGAGCGTGGCGAAGCCGCGCGAGAGATCGTTGAGCGGCACCTCGCGCGATTCGGGAGCCGCCTCCTCGGCGTAGATCCAGGGGTTGATGCGCTTGCGCCAGGCTTCGTCGCGCGGGCCTCCCGACTCCGTCATCCCCTGCTTGCGGCCGAACTCCTTGTAGCCAGTTCCGGGCCGGGCCGAGTGGTTGTCGCTCGAGGCGAGCAGCCCGAAGCGGAAGCGCTGCGGGCCATTCGGGTCGTCGAAGTTCGAGATCGCGAGCGCGTACTGCGTGGAGCCGCCCGGCCGGTAGTTGAAGGCGGGGATGAAGCAGTCACGACACTGTCCCGCGTCGAGCCACTCGTCCGGCTTCACGCCGGGAACCGACCAGTGGCCCGCGACACGCGCGTCGACGTAGTGCTGGCGGGCATCCGCCGCCCGCTTCGCGCACTCGGCCTCGGCTGTCCCGGCGGCGCGGCAGCGCTGCTCGATGATCACTCCGGCGCGCCAGCAGCTCGGGAGGTAGTCCGGCCTCGGCTCCGGGCAGCTCGCCTTGCCGGACGCGTCGACCAGCACCTCCTTCCAATCGCGGTACTGCTCGGAGCTCCCATGCCCGGACATCACCTCGATCAGGAACTGGCGGCGCGGATCCTGGTTGCCGTTCGCGAGCTGCTTGTCCCAGGTCGCTCCCGGCGGCGTGTAGAAGCCCCACGTGTTGCCATGCGGGATCACGATCGAGTCCATGCCCCACTCGTCGAGCCGGCGGAAGAGATCCTTCGGCGTCGCCGCGGATTCGTAGCAATCGGCGGGCAGCTCCTTCTCGGGCACGCCCTCCGCGCAGGCCGGCACCTCGCGCACTTCGTCCATGAACTCGATGAAGTTGAAGTAGCGGTCGCGGTTCGGAAAATCGACGAGCGGGACGTACCAGGGCATCCCGCCGAACTGCCCGCGCAGCGCGTCGGTGGCGGGGCCCGCGGCGCCGATCACGCGCGAGGGCACTTGCGCATCGTCGAGATCGCGCAGGATCACATTCTTGTGTCCATAGTGCGTTTCCGGCGTGATGCCGACCTGGCTCCATTCCCAGCCGAGGAACGCCACGACATCGGGGCTCTGCGGGTCGCCGGCCACGGCGTTGCACTGGCGGATCGCCTCCCGCGTCTCCTTCCAGCGCTGCGGAGTCGTCGCCTCGGCGTGATCGGTGATCGACCAGAAATCGAGCCCGGAGCAGTAGCGCGCGAAGTCGCAGGCGTCGGACACCGGATGGGCGCCCTCGCCGCCCACCATCGGCAGACTCCAGAGGAACGCATCCGTCGAGAAGGTGGTGTGGACGTGGAGGTCCCCGAAGAGGATCTGCTTGGCGGGTGGCGTCGTCGCGAGCACGGCGGCGGCGCGCTGCCCGGCCTTGGCGCGCGCGCGGACCAGCGTCTCGGGTAGGTGCTTGTCGAGCGGTGTCCCCGCTCCCTCGTGCTCGCCATAGAGGTGCATACGGGCGCCGAGGACGTAGAGCCCCACGATCGCGACCACGACACCGAGCGCGAGCAGGATCCTGACGGCGAGCTTCACGACGTACTCCTTCCGGGTGCGACGCCCTGCTTATACCGGATTCGGGCGCGTTCTGGGGAGAAGACCGCGCGGCTCGCGGGCGTTCCGGGTAGGCTCTGCGCCGCATGAGGGTCCTCCGCCCCGCGCAGTCGATCGCGGCCGCCGCCGGCCTGCTGCTCGCTCTCTCCGGCGCGATCGTCCCCGCGCCGCGCGGCGCGGACGAATCCGGCGCGCTGGTGGCGTGCGTCAACGGCGCGCCGATCCGCGAGCCCGCGGTCGAGCGCGCGCTCGGCCGCTTCCCGGACGCGCGCGGCGCCGCCGCCGATCCCGCGCTGCGCGCCGCGCTGATCGATCGCCTGGTGGACGAAGAGCTCCTCGTGCAGCGCGCCGCCGAGATGGGGCTCGTCACGTCGGATCGGGGCGTGCGCAAGGCGCTCGCGCGCGCGGCGATCGACGCCGCCGTGCGCGATGCCTCGGCGCGCGCGCCCACCGAGAGCGAGCTGCAGGCCTTCTACGCGGCCAACTCCAGCCACTTCGCGCTGCCCCGGCGCGTGCGCGTGCGCGCGATCTCCTTCGACGCGAGCCGCGATCCCGACAGCGCCATGCGTCGTGCACGCGAGGCCGCCGCCGCGATCGCCGGAGGCCTGTCCTTCGAGGCGGCGGCGGCGCGCTTCGGCGACCCACCGGGGCTGCCGCTGCCCGATGCGCTGCTCCCGGAAGCGGCGCTGCGCCGCCAGCTCGGCCCGACGCTCAGCGAAGCGGCGCTCGCGCTCGCTCCAGGCGGTGTCTCGCCAGCGCTGCGCGTCGGCGCGAGCGCGCACCTGCTTCAGCTCGCCGAGGTCGAGCCCCCGCGTGCGCAGACTTTCGAAGCCGCGCGCGGGCGCGTCGCCGCCGAGCTCGCGCGCGAACGCGGCGATGCAGCGCTCACGGCGCGGCTCGCGCAGCTGCGCGCACAGGCGCACATCGTCCGCGCGCCGGAGCCGCCGCAACCGTGACGCGGAGCCTCGTCGCAGCGAGCTCGCCCGGGCGCCGCGCAGCGGACGCGCGCCTGGCGGGCTGGCTCCTCGCGCTCGGCGTCGTGCTCGGCGTCGCCTCGGGCATCCAGAGCGCGCGCAGCGCCGCTCCCGCGACGTCCGCGCTCCCGCCGGGTGTCGCTGCGCTGGTGGATGGCCGACCGATTCGCGCGGAAGAGGTGGCGCGCGCGGTGGAGATGCTCGCGGGCGACCGGCGCGAGCCGCTATCGCAGCAGGAGCGTGAGCGGGTGCTCGAGCGCCTGATCGACGAAGACCTGCTCGTCGACTCCGCGCTCGCGCGCGGCTTTCTCGCGAGCGAGCGCTCGGTGCGCGACGCCGTGACGCTCGCCATGGTCGAGTCCGTCGTCGCGGAGAGCGCGAGCCGCGCCGCGACGCCGGAAGAGCTGCGCGCGACCTTCGAGGCTGCGCGCGCCGCGGCGGGAAGCGCCGCCCCCGCCGAGCCGAACGAGGCGATGCGCGAAGGCCTGGAAGCGATCGTCTCCGCCCGCGCGCGCGACAGCGCGCTGCGCGAATATCTCCAGGAGCTGCGCGGACGGGCGCGCATCGGTTGCTCCGATCGGGCCGAGCCATGAGCTCCGGCGCGCGCCACCCCGCGGCTGCCCTGCTCGGGCTCGCCCTGGCCCTCTTCTTCGCGCCTGGCAGTGCGAACGCGCACACCCGCAGTCAGTCTTTCTCGACCTGGGACGTGCGCGGCCGGGACGTCGTGGCGGTCT
The DNA here is from genome assembly GCA_963785985.1 of uncultured delta proteobacterium. Lineage (GTDB taxonomy): Bacteria > Myxococcota_A > UBA9160 > UBA9160 > SMWR01 > DATBRV01. The sequence goes on from CAWAXD010000014.1 coordinate 790,116, forward strand.
TCAGCGCCCCCATCTACGAGGCGACACGGCTCGTGCCGCTCGCGCCCGACGCCAGCGATCTCGACGCGTTGCTGCGCGACCATCTCGCGTCGCGCATCCGCGTGTCGCGCGGCGGAGCCGACTGCCCGGCCCTCGCCGCCCCGCGTTCGCTCGCAGCGCGCACGGGCCTGGCGCGCGTGGAGCTGCGCTTCGCATGCAGCGGCGCCGGCGCGCTGCGCATCTCGAACGGCGCGTTCTTCGAGGTGGCGCCGTCGCACGTGCACTATGCGCGCGTCGGCATCGACGGCGCGCCCGCTCTCGAGCTGTTGTTCAGCGACGCGCATCGCGAGCGCAGCGTCGGCGGCGCTGCGGGCGAAGCGCAGGGCGACGCCGCCTCGTTCGCCGCCTACCTCGGACTCGGCATCGAGCACATCCTCGCGGGCGCCGATCACGTGGCGTTCCTGCTCGCGCTGTTGCTCTTGTGCCGGCGTCTTCGCGACGTGCTGCTGCTGGTCACCGGGTTCACGCTCGGCCACAGCCTGACGCTCACGCTCGCAGTGCTCGGTTACGTGCGGCCGGACGTAGCGGTGGTGGAGGCATTGATCGGCTTCACGATCGCGCTCGTCGCGGCCGAGAACGTCGCCGTACGCCTGCGGACCGGGCGCTTCGCGCTCGCCGCGGTCGCCGCCGCGGGCCTCGTGGCGCTCGCGTCCGCGCATGCGACGACCGGGGTCGGCCTGCCCGCCGCGACGAGCCTCGGCCTCGCGCTCTTCGTGCTCGCGTATCTCCCGCTGGCGGCCGACGCCGCAGAAGCGCTGCGCCTGCGGCCGCTGCTCACGCTGCTCTTCGGTCTCGTGCACGGCTTCGGCTTCGCGAACGTGCTGCTCGAGCTGGGCCTCGCACGCAGCCACCTCGCGCTCGCCCTGTTCGGATTCAATCTCGGGGTCGAGGTCGGTCAGCTGGCGATCGTGGCCGCGCTCTGGCTCGGCGGACGCGCGCTCGCGCGCGCCTTCAGCGGAACCCGTGTGCCCGCGCTCGCCTTCGATGCGCTCTCGGCTGCGCTGTGCGGCCTCGGGATCCATTGGTTCGTCGCGCGGGCGCTCGGGAGCTGAGCGCGCGGCCCGATTCAAAGGCAGCGGCTATTCTCGCGCGCCTTCGGAGGAAGCATCGCGATGTTCGCTGCGCAGCCGCTCACGGCCCGGAGCCGATCATGATCGATGCGCCCAGCCTGTGGGACCTGATCGAGCGGCGCGCCGACGCGACGCCGGACGCGCTCTTCGCGGTCGACGAACAGGACCGGCGCCTGGACTTCGCGCAGTATCGCCGCGCGGCCGAGCGCGTCGCGGCGGCGCTGCACGCGCACGGCGTGGGCGAAGGCACCCCGGTCGCGTGGCAGCTCCCCACGACGTTCGAGGCGCTGGCGCTGTGCGGCGCGCTGGCCCGCCTGGGCGCCGTCCAGGTGCCGATCCTTCCGATCCTGCGCGCGCGCGAGGTCGGCTTCGCCGTGCGCCAGACCCGCGCGCGCCGGCTCTTCGTCCCCGGCACGTTCCGCGGCTTCGACCACGCGGCGATGGCGCGCGCGATCGCAAGCGAGTCTCCCGGGCTCGCCGTGGACGTCGTCGCAGGGGGCTTGCCCGAGGCCGATCCCGCCGGCCTGCCCGCACACCGGGAGCCGCGGAGCGCGGCCGCTGCCGTGCGCTGGATCTTCTACACCTCCGGCACCACCGCCGACCCCAAGGGCGCCCGTCACACGGATGCGACGTTGCTGGCGGCGGCGCGCGGCATGAGCGCGCGGCTCCAGCTGGCCCCCGACGACCGCGGGGCCCTCGTCTTCCCCTTCACCCACGTGGGCGGCGTGCTCTGGCTCATGAACGGGCTGCTCGTCGGCTGCGCGCAGATCGTCGTCTCCGTCTTCGATCCGCGCTCGAGCATCGACGTGCTGGCGCGACACGGCGTGACCCAGGCCGGCGCCGGCACCGCCTTCCATCAGGCCTACCTGGCCGCGCAGCGCGAGCGGGGCGGCGCGCCGATCTTTCCGCGCGTGCGCGCCTTCCCGGGCGGCGGCGCACCCAAGCCGCCCAATCTACACGCAGATGTGAAGCGTGAGCTCGGCGGCGCCGGGATCGTGTCCGGCTACGGCATGACGGAATGCCCCGTGCTCGCGATGGGCTCGCCGCGCGACCCCGACGAAAAGCTCGCGCACACGGAGGGGCGCGCCTGCCCGCCGCAAGCGCAGATCCGGGTCGTCGACGGCGAGCTGCGCGTGAAGGCGCCGCAGATGTTCCTCGGTTATCTCGACGCTTCGCTGGACGGGCCGGCCTTCGATGCGGACGGATTCTTTCGCACCGGCGACCTCGGGCACCTCGACGCCGACGGCTACGTCGTCGTCACCGGCCGCCTCAAGGACGTGATCATCCGCAACGGCGAGAACATCAGCGCCCGCGAGCTCGAGGATCTCCTGCACGCGCATCCGGCCGTGCGCGAGGTCGCGGTGATCGGGCTGCCCGATCCGGTCACCGGGGAGCGCGCCTGCGCCGTGCTGGTGCCTGCCGATCCACAGGCGCCCCCGACGCTGGCGGAGCTCGCGGCGTGGCTGATCGCGCGGGATCTCGCGAAGCAGAAGCTTCCCGAGCAGCTGGAGCTCGTGAACGAGCTGCCGCGCAACCCCACTGGCAAGGTGCTGAAGCAGGATCTGCGCACGCGGCTGGCCTCCCAGGCCGCGGGCGGATCAGTGAGCCGGCGCGGCAGCCTGTAGCGCTCGGCCCATCAGCTGGTGCAGCAGGTTGATCGCCTTGAGCGGCCGCACCATGACCTTGAAGCGGACGATCCGATCCTCGGCGTTCCAGTGGATGATGTCGACGCCCTGGATCGTGATGCCGTCGATCACGGTCTCGAACTCGAGCACCGCCGAGCGCTCGCCATACCACTCGTTCACGTAGCGGAAGTTGCCGTTGTCGAGGATCTGCTTCGCGGCGCGCAGATAGCCGGCGGTGAGCGCCCTCCCGACCTGCGGCGCGTGCACGATCGGCGAAAGAAACGTCGCGTCGTCTGCGAGCAGAGCGTCGAGGCCGCTCGCATCGTGACTCGCGACCACCCGGTGCCAGCGCTCGATCACCAGCGGTTTCAAGCGAAGCCCCTCCTGCCACGCCGAGCGCGCAGCGACCGGCGGAGCTCCCCGCTTCAGTCGCGAATCCGCTCGTAGATGTGGAAATTGCCAGAATCGAAGATGCCGCGGTAGTGCGGGCTGCGCAGCAGGGCGTCGCTCGGGTCGCCCGCCTGGATGACGAAATCGAAAGGCAGCGCGAGCAGCCGCGGATCGTCGGGGTGGACGTCGACGATGCAGACATCGGGGCTCGGGGAACGCAGCGTGATCGGCCTCGCGTCGTTTCTCACGAGAAACGCGACGTGCGCGAAGCGGTTGTAGGCGGACGCCTGACGCCGCTCGGGATCGAGCAGGCTCCAGAACTCCGCCTGCGGATAGAACTGGACGCTCGCGAGCGATCGCGCTCCCAACATGGGCGGGAGCTGCCCGACGACGAGATCATCGAAGGCGATCCAGCTGGAGCGTCCCCCCCGCTCGGCATCGAGCTCCCGGATCCGCTGCGACAGCGGATTGTTCCAGATCGCCGCGAAGCCGCCGTGCACCACGGGGTTGAACCAGCCCGTGGAGAGGACGTTCAGGGCCGCAATCGCGAGCAACGCCGCCGCGCGTTTGTTCGCGAGCAGGAAGCCGATCGCGAGCTGCGCAGTCACGAGCAGCGCGACTTCCAGCCGGGCCCCCGCGCCGAAGAGCTGCGGCTCCTTGCGTCCCATCACGCTGAAGAGCAGCAGCAGGGGGCAGAGCAGCGCCGCGCCGAACAGCGCGCGGCGCAGCCTCGATGCGAGCGGCAGCGCGCCGGTCGCGGGCGAGCCGAGCAGCGCGACGACGAGCGTCATGTCGGCTACGCCGAATCCGATCACCGTCCGGTATTCGGGCGCTTTCGAGAAGAACGAGAGCCGCGCCAGGACCTCCGGGAATCCGACCAGGTTCCAGCCCAGCAGCAGGGCCAGGTAGCCGAAGAGCGAGAGCAGCAGCGGATCGCCCGCGAACGCGCGGCGATTGCGCCCGCACATCAGCAGGGCGAGGACCAGGGGGAAGAACAGGATGAAGGAAGCGGCTTCGCAGATGTTCGCGCCGAGGCTGGACGACGCTCGCACGAAGAAGTGCGGATAGACGTTGTTGCTGAAGATCTTCCACCAGCTCGCCGCGCCGCCCGTCGCGAAGCGCTGCCCCGGATAGAGCGTGTGCTGGGTCGCCGCGATGGCGTCGCCCGCGATCTGCAGCAGGTGGAGCGCCGCGAACGCAGCGATCCCCAGCGCCGCCAGCGCCCCGAGCGCGAGATTGCGATCCCAACGAACCGGACGGCCACGCTTCAAGCTGCGCAGGCTCAGTCCGACGAAGCTGAACACGCCGAACCATCCCATCACCACCTGGAACGGTGGATAGAGCGTGAGCGCGAACGCGCCTGCGCTCCAGCCGAGGCCGATGCCCCAGAGCCACCTCTCCCGGCTCCGCGTCGCAAACACGAGCCGGTGTGCGGCGACCACGCCGAACGCGACGGTCGCCGCGAGGAACGTGGAGTTGAGGCTCCAGAACTGGAAGAACGGCGAGAACAAGAGCGCCACCGCGGCGGCGAGCGACAGCTCCGGGCGCTCGCCCGAGATCTCCAGGAACAGGAGATGGAAGGCCGCGATGAAGCCGAAGACGTAGACGCCCCAGCACCATCCCATCCCGAAGTCCGGCCCGACGAAGAAGCCCCAGGTGGGCGGCCGGAAGAGGATGATGGGATCCGCGATCGCGGCCGACACCACCAGCGCCATGTTCTGGCCCAGCCCGATGTTCTCGTTGCGCAGGGCAAAGGGCGGATCGTGGTGGATCTGCGCGAACGCAAACGGGAGCCAGAGAGCCCAATCATCGGAGCGCGCACCCTGGGCTTCGCCGAAGAGCAGCTCGGATTCGGGGCTGCCGTCGAGAAAATGCCAACGCGAGAGGGAGAATCCGTGAATCGAGAAGACCGCGTAGGCGAGCGTGAGGACCGCGCACGCGCCCAGAACGAGCTTGCGGGTGAGCAGAGCCGTGACTCGTTTCGGCATGGCCGCCGCGAGTCTCGGCCCGAAGCCCCCCGAAGTCCAGCACTGCTTCGAAGCCGCCGGACGCTGCGCACCCGCGGCGAGCAGGCCCCGCAGGCGAATCCGTCGGCTCCGGATACCTTCCCGGTCGCGCCCGCGCAGGAGACCCCATGCAGCCCTTTGCCTTCCATCTGCGGCGCGGCGCCGTGGCGGGCCCTTCGTGATCCGGCTGCGCCAGGTGGCGCTCGTCGCAAGCGACCTCGAGAGCGTCGTCGACGCGCTGTGCGAGCGGCTGGCCCTGCGCGTCTGCTTCCGCGACCCCGGCGTGGCGGAATTCGGTCTGCACAATGCGCTGATGCTGATCGGCGACCAGTTTCTCGAGGTCGTGTCCCCCCTGCGGCCGGGCACGACCGCGGGCCGCCTGCTCGAGCGCCGCGGCGGCGACGGCGGCTACATGGCGCTCTACGAGGTCGACGACCTGGACGCCCGGGTCGCGCACCTCGCGGCACGGCATGCGCGCATCGTGTGGAGCATCGACCTTCCGGACATCCGCGGCCGCCACCTGCACCCGCGCGACGTGGGCGGCGCCATCGTCTCTCTCGACCAGCCCGTGCCCAACGGGGCGTGGCGCTGGGGAGGACCCGACTGGCGCGCGCACGCGGACGCGTCGGCCGCGACCGCCATCGCCGGCATCGTGATCGGCGCCGCCGATCCCGCGGCGATGCGCGCTCGCTGGTCCGAGCTCGGTCTCGCGCACGCGGTGCGCTTCCAGCCGGCGAGCCCGCGCGGCGAGGGGATCGACGAGCTCGAGCTGGTGGCAGCCGAGCGGCGGCGCGTGGGCGAAACGCAGCGAATCGGGGGCGTGACGATCCGGCTGGTCTGAGCGGAGCCACCCGCACGCCGGATGCGAGGCGACATGCGACGCCGCCCGGCTGCCGCCGGCGTCTCAGGAGCGCGTCAGCTCCTTGCGCAGCGCGCGCGCCATCAGGCGTTCGTAGAGCGCCGGATGCAGCCGGCTCAGCAGGAAGGCCGCCTTGCCCGCCGCCGACAGCACCAGCAGCGAGCGGCCGCGGCTGGCGGCCCGGAACACGGCCTCGGCAACGCTCTCGGGTGTCGCCAGCCGCCCCACGGTCGATTGCGGGTGCGCCGTCACGCGCCCGTCGCCGTCGAGCGCCGCGGTCGCGATGCCCGTCGCCGTGAAGCCCGGACACACGATCAGGACGTCGACGCCCTGGGGAGCGAGCTCGCTGCGCAGCGACGAGAAGAAGCCCTGCACGGCGTGCTTGCTCGCGGCATACCCGGTCCGGCCGTAGAGCGGCGCGACGCCGGCGATCGAGCTCACGGCGATCACGAGCCCGCCGCTCGCCAGCAGAGCCGGCAGCGCCGCCTGCGTGCAGAAGAGCGCGCCGAAGAAGTTGACGTCCATCACCCGGCGGTAGACGGCGCTCTCGGTCTCTCGGAAGGCGCTGCGGTGGCTGATGCCGGCGTTGTTTACGAGAACGTCGAGCCGACCGAAGCGCGCGAGGACTGCCGCGATCGCCTCGCGGCAGGCGGCCTCCTCGCGCACGTCGCAGCGCAGCGCCAGGCACTCGGCGCCCGCCGCCGTGAGCTCTGCGCGCAGCGCATCCGCGCTCGTGAAATCGACGTCGAGGAGCGCCAGCTTCGCGCCCGCCCGCGCAAAGCGCCGCGCATAGGCGGCGCCAAGGCCGCTCCCGCCGCCGGTCACGACGACGACTCTGCCGCTGAATTCGCGCCGACGCGCCACGCTCGCGCTCGCGCGGCGCTCAGGAGCTCGCGGCGCCGCCCCCGGAAGCCGCCGCCCGCTTCACTCCCGTGTACTCGCAGAACGCGCCGGGCACGGCCACCCGGAAGCGCGTCTGCTCGAAGCCGGCTTCCTTCATCGCCGCGACGATCGCCTCGGGCGGCACGCACTGTTCCACGGTGTCCCAGTAGTAGTCCATGAGCTCTTTCGCCTCGCGGCTGCGCGTGGAGAGAAGCGTCATGCCGGGGATCACGCGCGCCCACACGAAGCGCGTGAGCTTGTGGCCGAGCGCCGAGCGCGGCACGTGGCCCTCGAGGATCCAGAGCTTGCCGCCCGGCTTCAGCACGCGCAGGTACTCGCGGAAGGTCGCGACCAGATCCGAGACGTGCCGCAGCGCGATGCCCATCGTCACGAAATCGAAGCCGTTGCTCGCGAAGGGCAGCGCCTCCGCAACGCCGCGCGTGAGCGGCCCTTTGAAGTTGCGCCGCGCCTGGCCGAGCATTCCGATGCTCGGGTCGACCCCGAACACGCGGCCCGTCGGCCCGACGATGCGTGTGGCGCCGCGCGCCACCGCCGCCGTGCCGATCGCGACGTCGAGCACCCGCATCCCGGGCCGCAGGCCGGCGAACTTGAGCGAGAGCCGCCGGTAGAGCAGCCCCCCGTTCAGGAACAGCCCCTCGATCGTGTTGTAGTGCTGCGCCGTCTGGTTGAAGAGATCGTTGACGTAGCGGCTGCGCTTCGCGTCGTCGTCGTAATAGCGATGGAGCGGCGCGTGGGGCGGAACCGTTCCGGAGGCGCGGGTGGACTCGGGCGACGGGTTCATCTCGACCTCGCGATCTCGTCGGTGGATGGGCCCCATGGTGCACGCGCTGGAGTCCCGTTTCAAGCCCGGCCGATTCACACGCTCCCGGCCCGCCTGGCTCCGATCCGACATCCGAGGAGGGGGAGGCGGGAGACGGCCCGCGCTGTGGAAGCGGGGCTAGGCCGCCGGCGGAATCCGCGGGCGCAGCGTGCGAGCGAGCTCCTCGGCGAGCAGCCGGTGCAGGCGGGCCGAGGGGTGGTAGGTGTCGAGGAAGGCCTCCGATTTCGGAAGCCCGGTCGCCCGCACGATCCGCTCGAACTCGACGATCGGGATGCCCTCGCGTCTTGCGAATTCCGTCAGCACGCAGCGGTGGGGACGGCTCTCGCGGTAGGCGGGGTGGATCAACACGAGATCGACGCCGCGCGCGCGCAAGGTCGTGACGAGCTCGTTCAGCAGCGCCAGACGATCCGGGTCCGGAACGCGGCACAGCGCGTTGTCGTTCGCCATGTAGGGCAGCGTGTCGGGCCAGTCCGTCGCAGCGCCCGGCGCGATCGGGACGGCGTCCCACGGAAAGCGCAGGCGCAGCGCCGGGCCATACGGCGACGACCCCACCTCGGTATTGGCGGGGCGCGGCGGCTCGAGCACCGGAGCGAGCGCGCGCGAGGCGGCCAGCAGCACGCGGATCCGAAGCCAGCGGTAGAAGTGGCTCTTCTCGAGCAGCGCCATCAGCGGGCCGAGGCGCTGGCGCAGCGCTCCCAGCTCGCGGTCCGTGCGCCCCAGACCCAGCGCCTGGCCATCGCCCGTCCGGTAGTAGGTGGGGAGGAAGTCGTTGATCTCGTGATAGAAGAGCACCAGATCGGGCTGGAAGGCGAGCCCCTCGCGCTCGAGCCAGCGCACGCTCTGGTACGACGTGTACGAGCAGATCCCGCAGTTCCAGACCTCGACGCGGCGCCCCAGCGTCGGATCCGCGTTGAGAAGCTCTTCGAGCAGGTACGAGTAGGTCTGCGTCGCATCGATCTGATCACCGAACGTCGTCGACTCGCCCAGCGAGAGGATCCGGAAGACGCCGGGAGGTTTTTCGCGCGTGCGTTCACGGTCGCGCAAGCCGAACGCGTTCGTGCGCACGCGGATCGCCTTCCACTGCAGGTCCTGATGCGGGCGGTAGCGCCAGAAGAGATCGGGATCGGACTCGTCGAGCCCGCTCACGGCGAGCTTGTTGGAGCGAGCGAGCCGCTCCGGGACGTCCGCTTGCACGCGCCAGGCGAACCACTCGAGCAGACCGAAGAAGAGGACGAGCGAGCCGGCGGCGAGCGCGAGTCCGGCGAGCGCATTTCGCAGACGCGGGCGACGGCTCGTAGCCGGGACGCGCGGCGGCGGCTCTCCCGGGCTGGAGCTCTTCGTCTCGTCCGTGTCGGGCAAGGGGCAGGAAGCGTACAGAGGACGCGCGCGGGAGTCCATCGACGCGGCACGAGGACGCCGCTGCAAGGCTCGTCAGCCGCTAGAGTTTCGACATGCAGGTCCCGCGCATCGCCGGCTGGTTGCTCGCCCTGCTCAGCCTCGCCGCGTGCGGCGCGGCCCTGGTCGCGCACTTCGAGATCGGACTCAACAGCGACAACCAGCTCTATCTCGAGCAGACCCAGCGCTGGCTGCGCGGCAGACCGCTCTACACGGCGCTGGTGATGCCCAGCCCGCCGATGATCTTCGCGCTGTATGCGCCGGTGGTCGGCGCCCGCTTCGCGGGCCTCTCCTGGGAGCTCGGCTTCGATCTCTGGACGACGGCCCTGATCGCGGCAAGCCTGCTGCTCTGCCATCACATTCTCATGTGTCGCCCGGGACCTCGCGACCGGCTCGCGCGCTCGCTGCTGCTGTCGCTGATCGGCGCCGGCCTCGTGATCCTGCCGCTGCGGGACAACGTCTTCGGAGATCGCGACCATCTGTTCGCCGTGCTCTTCACTCCCTATCTCCTCCTGCTCAGCCCGTACGGCGAGGCCGCCGCGGCGGGCCGGCGATCCCGGCTGCTGATCGGCGCGTGCGCCGCCGTCGGCCTGGCCATCAAGCCCTACTTCCTCGCCATCTGGGGCATGCAGCAGCTCTACTGGATGTTGCGCGAGCGCAGCCTCTTCGGGGTGCTGCGACGGCTCGAGACCCAGGTGGCCGGCGCCGGGTTCGGCGCGTATGGGCTGGCGATCTGGCTGTTCGCGCCCGAGTACGTGCACACGGTCGCGCCGATGGCCTGGGCGACCTACTCCGCCATCAGCCCGCCCCTCTCGCATCGGACGACGACGGTCGTGAGCGCCTGGACGACGATCTTCGCGCTGCCGCTCGCCGGCTGCGCGAGCCTGCTCACGCGCGGGTCGCGTCCATGGCATGCGAACATCACCTACACCCTGTGCCTCGGCGTGGGCGCCAGCATCAGCGGATTCGCCGGCGGCTGGCACTACGCCTGGTACCCGCTCTACCTGGTCGCCTTCGCCTTCGCCGCGAGCGTGATCACGGCGCTCTTCGCGTCGGCCCGCGAGCTCTGGCCCGCTTCGCGGCCGTTCGCCGCAGGCTTCCTGCTGGCCGGGGCATTCTTGTGCGTGATGCCCGTGTTCACGCAGCTCTTCGAGCCCGCTCGCGCGCGCGCTACGGTCGACCTCGACCTGCAACGCCGCACGGGCTGGCCTCGCGGCCATCAGCGAGCCCTCGCCAGCATCGAGCTGTTCCTCGCGAAACATCTGCACGTCGTCGCGCAGCCGCGCTTTCTCTTGCTGGGAAACGGCCTGTGGGATGCGCGCCTCGTGAACTTCGACCCGTCGCGAACCAGCGTGTCGCGCTTCTATGCGCTCTGGCCCCTGCCGGCGCTGGTCGCTGCCGGGAAGGATCCCGAGCGCGCCGCCAGCATGGCCTGGATCCGCAGCGATCTGCTCGAGGCCGTGACGGAAGACCTGCGCGACGGACGGCCGGACGTCGTCTTCGTCGAGAACAGCCTCTGGATGTGGGGGCTGCCTCGTCGCTTCGACGTGCTCGGATTCTTCCTGCGCCATCCGCCCTTTGCGCAGGCGTGGCAGGATTATGTGTTCGTCGAACGCATCGACGACTGTACGCGCTGGCCGAACTACTGCGCGTTCGACGCCTACTACCGCAAGGATCTCGTCCCCTAGCCCAAGGAGGCCCGCATGCCCCGACTCCGCCAGGTTCCCCGCGCCGAGGTGCCCGCCGACGTGCGCAAGATCTACGACATGCTGTTCGGAGGCCGTGATCCGGTCGCCGAGCCGGGCACGGCGACGGGCACGCCCGGAAACTGGTGGACGGTGTTCGCGCTCGTGCCCGATTGTTTCCGGCACGCCGTCGCCGGCTTCGCATTCTACCGAAGCAACGCGCGCAAGCTCTCGCCGCAGCTGCGCGAGCTCGGCCAGACGCGGGCCGGCTTCCTGCGCGAGAGCCAATTCGTCTTCTCGCAGCACTGCAAGGCGGCGCGCGATGTCGGCATCCCGGAGCCGAAGATCGCGGCGATCCCGAGCTGGGCCGGGGCGGACGTGTTCACGCCCGCCGAGCGCGCGGTGCTCGCCTACACCGACGAGCTGGTGCTCCAGAACGGCCGCGTGGGCGACGCGACCTTCGCGCGCCTGAAGCAGCACCTGGGTGACGAGGAGATTCTCGAGCTCAGCTACATCACCGCGCTCTACGAAATGCACGCGCTGCTCTCGCGCGCGCTGCGGCTCGAGTACGACGACGTGCCCGAACGCATCGTCGAGGTGGCCGCGCCGGCGAGCGGCGGCCGGTCCGATTTCATGGCGGGGGTGGGGAAGTCGGAAGACGCGTGACGCGCGCGGGGCTCGGCGTCAGTCGACGCGCAACGGCTGCAGGGGCCTGCCGACCGGCGCCGCGATCGCATGGCTGCGGGTGATCTCGACCAGCCGCTGCGCGGCACGCCCGAGCGCATCGAACTGGCGATACAGGTCAATCGCATGGTCTCGCTGCATGCTGATGCCTACTGTCGACGAGAGATGCCAGACCCCGCCGCCGGAATTGGCCTCGAGGACGGAGAGCTCGCCCGATTCGGCGTCGCGCACGAGATCGAAGCCGAGATACGGGTAGTCCGGAAACGCGAGCCGATGCGCTCGTTCGGCGAGCTCGATCATCGCCGCGTCGGCGTCGAGCGTGTAGGTCGACGTCATCGACGGGGCGACGATCTGGATGCCGCCGCCCTCGGCGCTGCCGGCGAATTCCCAGCGTCCCGCGAGCGGCCGCTTGGCGTGCGATTGCTCGGCGCGCCAGCAGTAGAGCGCCCGGCCGAAGAACGAGCAGACGCGGTACGACACCGCCCAGGGTCCGGTGTAGACGAAGCGTTGCGCGAGCATCGGGGAGCGGCGGAGCGCGGGCTGAGTCGCCGAGGCTTCCGGCGCTGCGTAGCGGACGCGTCCCGTCTTGCGGATGCGGACGTCGATGCCGACTCCGCCGAACGTCGGCTTCACGACGACGTACGGGCCCCAGACGCTCGGATCGAGGCGCGTGTCCGGCTCGATCACGACCCAGTCGGGAACGGGGATGCCGGCGGCGCGCATGCGTTCGAGCTCGACGTGCTTGGGCATGCGCGGGCAATGCAGGATGCGGCCGTTCAGGAAGCGCCGCCGGCGCAGCTCGCCGAAGCCGACGGTGAGGGTCGGTTGGAAGGCGTGCGGCAGGAGACGCCACTGATCGGCGGAACGCTTCCCGGCCAGGGCGACGTCGATGTCGGGGGCCAGCCTCGCGACGCGCTCGGCCAGCGCGCGCAGATCGGTCGAGCGCAGCGTGCGCTCCTTCACTCTCGCCAGCACCAGGCGATAGCGTCTCCGGGGCGCCGGCAGCGGGCGCGCCGTCACGAGATCGAGCGCGCGATCGCAAACGCCGCGGCCGCCGCCAGGCCGCCGATGAGTGTCGTCTGCAGCGATGCCGCGCACGATCGGCGCGCCGGAGAAGCGGGCCTTGATCGCGCCGAAGATGGCGAGCGCCAGCAGCGTGATGCTCGCGGAGATCCGCAGCGCGCGATCCGCCTCCGGCACCAGGATGTAGGCGGAGAGCGGGATGACGCCGCCGACGACGTAGGCGCCGGCGATCGTCAGCGCGCTCTTCCAGGCGCGGCCCGGCTGCGGCGGCTCGAGGCCGAGCTCGAAGCGCATCATGAAGTCGACCCAATCCTTCGGCCGGCGCCGCAGCGACTCGATCACGCCCGCGACCTCTTCGCTCGTCAGTCCGTAACGTTCGAACACCTCGCGGACTTCCTGGGCCTCGGCATCGGGCGTGACGTCGATCTCGTGCTCCTCGCGGCGCTGCTCGCTCTCGAAATGCTCCGCGTTGCTGCGCGCCGCCAGGTAGCCGCCGAGCCCCATGGCGATCGAGCCCGCGGCGATCTCGGCGAAGCCCGCGGTGACGATGACGTGGGTCTGGGAGATCGCGCCCGTCAGACCCGCGGCGAGCGCGAACGGCACGGTGAGGCCGTCGGCCATGCCGATCACGATGTCGCGCACGGCATCGCCGCCGGTGAAGTGCGTTTCGGTGTGGGGCGTCATCGGCATCTTCAAGCGGCTCCGGCGAGAAAGCTCTTCGCAGCCTGCTCCACCTGCGCGAGCAGGTCGGCTTCGCTGCGTCCGAGCAGGAGCAGAGCGAGGCGGTGCACGCCGAGCTCGGCGTAGCGCGCGACGTCGTCGGGTTGCACGCTCGGCGGCGGCGTGATCGTGATCTCGAGCGGAGCGAGCGCCGCGGGCCGCGTCACCTCGCCTTGCGCCTGCGCGAGGCCGGCCAGGCAGCGGCGCGCGCCAGCCAGATCGAGCGCGAAGCCGTACCAGCCGTTGCCGCGCAGCACGGCGCGGCGGTATGCGCCCGGGCTCTGCCCGCCCACGTGCGATGGGCGGGTGCGGGCGCTGCACCGGGCGCGGCTGCGCATCGATCCCCGAGAACGCGACGTAGCGTCCTGCGAAGCGCGGCTTCGGCTGCGTCCAGAGCGCGACGATCGCGTCGAGGTACTCGTCGCTGCGCGCGCCGCGGTCCGCGAACGGCGCGCCGACGGCGCCGAACTCGGGCTTCGAGGTAGCCCGCGCCGATTCCGAAGAGCAGGCGCCCGCCCGACAGCACGTCGACGACTCGCGAGCTCCTTGGCCAACACCACGGGGTTTCGCTGCGGCAGGATGATGATGCCGGTCCCGAGCCGGATGCTCTCGGTGTGCGCGGCGACCCAGGTCAGCGCGACGGCGGGATCGAGCATCGGACGTGCGCGGCGGCAGCGGCGAGGGGGCGACCTGCGGATCGGGCAGCACGACGTGCTCGCCCGTCCAGACCGACTCGAAGCCGGCGCGCTCGGCCGCGCGCGCGACCTTCGCCGCCGTCTGCGGGCTCGCACACGCCCCGACGTTGATGCCGAAGACTCCGAACTTCACTGCATCCCCCCGCCGCGGCGGCCTCGAGATCCGCGCCGCGGCCATGGTAGGCCCCCCGCCCGGTGGCTGCACCGTGCGCGCGGCGTCTGCGCACCCGGTACCCTCTCGGAGTGACGGACCCGCACGGCGCAAGCCCCCGATTCTTCGATCTCTGGTCTCTCTTCTACGACCTGCCCGTCGTACAGCGCCTCACCTATCGCCCCGTACACGATTCGGTGATGAAGGTGCTGCGCGCGCACCCGGCACGCCGGATCCTGGACGTCGGCTGCGGCACGGGCCTGCTGGCGACCCGCGTGGCGCGCACGCTTCCCGGCGTTCGCGTGGTGGGCTGCGATTTCTCGCGCGGGATGCTGCGGAATGCGGCGGCACGCCGCGGTGCGACGGCGACGGCCTTCGTGCAAGCCGACGCGCTGCGCCTGCCGTTCGCCGCGAATGCGTTCGACGCAGTCGTATCGACGGAGGCGTTTCACTGGTTCCCGAACCAGCGCGCGGCCGTCGCCGAGTTCTTCCGCGTGCTGGCCCCCGGCGGCAGGCTGCTGGTCGCTCTGGTGAATCCGCCCTTCGAGCTCGTGAGCGACGCAGCCCGCTTCGGTTCGCGCCTGCTCGGCGAGCCGCTTCAGTGGCCAACGCGACGCCGCATGCGCGAGCTCGTCGCCGAATCGGGCTTCCGCCTCGAGGACCAGCGCTGGATTCCGCGCCTGCCGGCAGCGCTGCTGTTCCCTGCCGTCCTCACCGTCTGCGTGCGTCCCGGCTGACGACGGGGCGGCGTCCGCGCGCGGAAGGCCTCGCCGTGCGGCCCCCGGCGCGCGCTAGCATGCTCTGCGAGGAGGCACCCATGGCCTTGCGCATCCGCCCCGTCGAGTATTTCTACGTGAACGTGAAGGACGAGCCCGGCGCCGCATATCGCATCCTCTCACAGCTCTCCGGGCTTGGCGTGAATCTGCTCGCCTTCACGGCGATCCCGACCGGTCCGACGCGGGCTCAGCTCGCGCTGTTTCCGGAGAACGACGGCAAGCTGATCGCCGCCGCGCGTCACGCCCAGCTCGCGCTCGACGGCCCGCACCGCGCGCTGCTCGTGCAGGGCGATGACGAGCTCGGCGCCTTCGCGAGCGTGCACCAGCGGCTCTTCGAAGCGGGCGTCGACGTCTACGCCTCGAGCGGCGTCACGGACGGGCGCGGCAGCTTCGGTTATGTGGTGTACGTGCGCGAGGACCAGTTCGATCGCGCCGCGGCCGCGCTCGCGGTGTGAGGCAGCCTCCATGGCGAGGCTCGATCCGCGAGGCTACGACCTGCGGCGCGCCGGCGGCAGCGTCTCATAGACCGCGGCCGACCCGAAAGTGAGCATCACGCCGAACGCGAAGATCAGCGGGCTGAAGGGAACGACGGGATCCTGGTAGGGAAGCGTTCCCACGCGAAGCGAGAGCAGGAAGCCCGCCACCGCCAGTGTGAGGCCGGCGGCGAGCGTGGTCCCAAAGATCGCACCTCGCACGATCGGAAGCTCCCGCTCGGCGGGCGGCGCCTCGGCGCGCTCCAACCGCACCGGCGCCGCCGAGGCGAGCGGAATGATCGGGAAAATCTTCGCGAAACACAGGAAGATCAGCGCGCAGGCCGCGCTGAGCGCGAGCACCACGCTGATCTCGCCGGCGCTCGGCACGTAGTGCCCCGTCGGATACGGCAGCAGCATGCCGTGCGTCTGCGACGGCACCGTGACCAGGAATCGCTTCAGGATCGAGCCGAAGTTGATCAACACGGCCGCGACGACCGCCCAGCCGACGCGCGTCGCGCCTCGCACGAATTGCAGGAACAAGATCAGCGTCCCGATTCCGAAGCAAGCCACCGTGGTCCAGAACATCCCGGCGTAGGCGCCGAACACGATCTCGTGCGCGACGCGAGCCTCGGCTTCGGCCCCGGCGTAGCTCGTCGTGATCTCGTCCATGGCCATCAGGTAGAGGTAGGTGAGCGTGATCGTCCACAGCAGGTTTCCCAACAGGCGGAACGTGCGCACGGGAATGACTTCCTCGAGACCGAGGAGCTTGCGAACCACCGCAGCGATGATGACGAGCATCGCCGTCCCCGAGCTGCCGGCGAGGATCACGAAGCTCGGCGCCTGCAGCGTGCTGAACCAGCCGGGGCGTCCGACCTGGATCCCGAAGACGAGCCCGAGCGTCGAATGGGCCGTCACGAGCAGCGGCAGGATGCACAGCGAGAGCCAGTAGCTCGAGCGGGAGCGGCGCCGCTTCTCCGCGTCGGTGCCCCGGTAGCCCGAGGCCCAGAGCGCATAGGCCCAGCGAAAGCGCGGGAAGCTCTTCGCGCAGGCGGCCGCATCCGCACGCCCGGCGAGGAAGAAGAAGACGAGACTCGCGAACAGATAGCCAGCCACGACGAGCGTGAACGTCCCGAAGAAGGGTGAGCTCGGCCTCGCGTAGAGCGGGAGATAGAGCATGCCCCGAAGCGGCCGGCCCAGATCGGCGACGATGCACAAGCTCCCCACCAGCAGGGAGCTGATCGCGAGCAGCTCCGCAATGCGGGTGAGCGGTTTCAGCTCGTCCAGAGCAAAGAGCCGCGCGAGCGCCGCCGTGCTGATGCCCGCGAAGCTGAGGCCGATGAAGTAGACGTAGAAGGTGATGTAGAGCCCCCAGACCGCGCCTCCCTCGCCGATGGCCCGCAAGCCGGAGGTGATGAGCCCGTGAGACAGCTCGTGGGAATATGCGCGGACACCCCACGCGATCACGATCAGCAGCGCGCACACCGCGATCAGCCAGCGGCGCGAGAAGCGACCCACGCCCAGCTCCTCGATGCGGGAAGCCTGCGCCGTGCTCGCGCTCATGATCGCCGGTCCCGCGACAGGTAGGTCACCTTGGGCCGCGTGCCGAGGTGCTCGAGCAGCCGGAACGCGCGCGGGCTCGCCGACTGGCGCGCCACCTCGCTCTTCTCGTCGGCGAGATCGCCGAACATGATGGCCTGGGCGGGACAGGCCTCGGCGCAGGCCGGCAGCCGCTGAACGTCCTTGTCCTCGAGCGTCCGCTCCTCGATGCGCGCCTCCTCCTTGGCCCGTCGGATGCGGTGCGTGCAGAACGTGCACTTCTCGACCACGCCCAGCGGTCGCGTGGCGACGTCCGGGTTCAGGTAGTTCGTGTAGGACTCGGGCCACTCCGGCTCGACGAAGTTGAAGTAGCGACGTCCGTAGGGGCAGGCGACCTCGCAGTAGCGGCAGCCGATGCAGCGATCCCAGATCTGCGCGACGATGCCCTCGTCGGTCTGGTAGGTCGCGTTCACCGGGCAGACCTTCACGCAGGGCGGATTGTCACAGTGCATACAGGGCAGCGGTAGCCGCTCGCCCGGTCGCTCCGCCTGCGCGGGCTGCTCGAGCAGCGCCATCCATTGAATCTCCGCGCCACGCAGCTCGGGCTCGGGTCCAATCAGCGGGATGTTGTTCTCGGTGCGGCAGGCGACGGAGCAGGCGCCGCAGCCGGTGCAGCGATCGAGGTCGATCGCCATGCCCCAGCGCGGGGATGCGCCCTTCGGCTCGGCGCCCGGCGCCGACGCGCCGCCGGAGCGCGCGCGCACCAGTCTCGCCGGGAGCGCCAGCAGTGTGACGAGCGCGGACCCGAAGAGCGCGAGCCGCGCCGTGAAGGACCTGCGAGTGTATGCAGCGGTTTCGCTCACGACGCGATCCTCGTCACGCGCACGCGCGTCCCGAGCACGGCCGGAGAGCCACCGAACGGGTCGAAATCGGCGGCGAGGATCTCCATCACGTTGGCGCCGCGGCCCCGGGCAAAGCGACCGAATGCGGTGTGACCCGCGCCTTGCGGGACGCGCACGCAACCGGGACGCACACCGGGCCAAACCGTGACGGGCAGCTCGATGCGCCCGACGGGGCTCTCGATCGCGATGCGATCGCCGTGGCGGATGCCGAGCGATTCCGCCGTGCGCGGCTCGAGCGAGGCGGAGGTCACCCAGGGCACCGCGCCGGGCTCCGTCGTCAGCTCCTGGAGCAGCGGCAGATTCGCGCCGCTGCCCTGCGCGTAGGTTCCCGGCTTGAAGGGCTCGAGCACGAGCGGGTAGCTCTCGGCGCTGCCTGCGAGCCGCAGCTCGGCATGGTGCGGCAGGCACGCGAGCTCGGGATCGCCGGCGTGCCCCCAGTCCGCGAGCAGCTGCGCGACGCTCTTGCCCTGCGCCTTGGCCGCAGCCTGAAGCGCGCTCCACATCCGCTGCGAGAAGAACTCGAAACGACCCGATGGCGTGGCGAAGGCCTCGTGCCAGCTCTCGAAGCGCGCCGACTCGTCCGTCCAGACACCGTCCCGCAGCAACGCCGTGACGAACTTCTTCCCATCCTCGGCCTCGATCGAGCCTCGCTTGGCTTCTTGCAGCCCGAGCGCGCGGCGCAGCACGGCCAGGCGAAAGTCCTTCCACGGGAACGCCTCGCCGACGCTGCCCTCCAGCGCCTTCGCGAGATCGATCACGACGTCGCCCGTGCTGCGCGTAGCGTGGAGCGGCTCGACGACCGGCTGGCGGATCCCGAAGATCGCAGCGCCCGTGGCGGGCGCCGGAGCGGCGTCCTCGAAGCGCTCGAGATAGCTGTGATCCGGGAGGATCAGGTCCGCGAACGCGGCGGACGTCTCGTCGAGAAACGGGGTGAAGCTCGCGATGAACGGTGCTGCGGCCAGCGCCTTGCGCCAGCGCTCGGGATTCAGCCATGCGTACGCGGGGTTCGCGTAGTAGAGCAGCAGGGTGTCGAGCGGATAGGGCTGGCCGGACTCGAGCGCATCGGCGAGCGCCTCGCCGACCGAGGTGGCGAGCGGATAGCGGCCGGCGCCGACGCCGTCGAGCCGCGGCGCGCGCAGCCCCGCCTCGGCCACGGCGTCCGGCGCGAGCGTCGGCCACGGCGCGAGCGGCGCCTCGCGCTGGACGAGCACGCCGCCCGGCCGCTCGAGCGAGCCGAGCAGCGCATTGAGCGCGTTCACGGCCATCGCCGTCTGGAGGCCGTTGGAAGCCTGCGTGGCGCGCGCGTCGGTGATCACGAACGCCGGACGCGTCTGCGCGAGCTCGCGCGCGATGCGTTCGAGCGTCGACGCGTCGACGCCGCAGATCGGCGCCACCCTCTCGGGCGCGTAATCGGCGAGCACGCTGCGAAAACCGCGGCGCGGCGCCCGTGCTGCGTCCTTCCAGGCCTCGAAGCCGAAGCAGTGCGCGTCGACGAACGCCTTGTCGTACGTGCCGTCCCGGACGAGAACGTGCGCGAGCGCCAGCGCGAAGGCGCCGTGCGTGCCCGGCGCAATCGAGATCCACTCGTCCGCGCACGCCGCGGTGCGCGAGCAGGAGGGCTCCACCTGCACGATCTTGCCGCGCTCGACCGCGCCACCCCGCTTGAGCCACGCCGTCGCGCGCGCGAAATAGATGGCCTGGCACGAGGCCTCGAGGATGCCGGCGCCGAGGCTCAGGACGTAGCGTGTCTGCTCCCATTGGTAGGCCGGGATCTCGCGCACGCCCTGCATCGCCCAGCTCGCCTGGGCGACGGCTCCGCTGCCGCGCGCAGAGCCGTCGAAGAAGTTCGGGGTGCCGTAGGCGGAAGCGAAGCGCTGCCACAGCTCGCGCAGCATGCCGCGCTCGCGGCCGCACACGACCGCCAGGCGCTGCGGCTCGCCTCGCTCGCGCAGGCTGCGCAGGCGATCGGCGAGCTCGCTCTGCGCGCTCTCCCACGAGACCGGCTCCCACTCGCCCGACCCGCGCGGCCCCTTGCGCCGCAGCGGCTGTTCGATGCGATCGGGGTCGTAGAGGACCTGGAGCCCGGCGAGGCCGCGCGGACCGATGCCCCCGCGATTGATCGGATTGTCCAGCTGGCCGTCGATCTTGACCGCGCGCCCCTCGACGACGCGCACGCGGATGCCGCAGCCGGCCTCGCACTGGGCGCAGGCGCTGACGATCGTCTTCTCTTCGAAGCGCCGCCAATGCTCGGCGCCCGGCACGGGGGGCTTCACGATCGCGTAGGGATCCCCGGTCTCGCAGGCGGTGACGCCCAGACCGAGCGCGACCGCGCCGCCCGTGAGCAGCTCGCGGCGGGTGAGCGCGCCCGCCCCGGCCGGGCGGCGGTCGTCCTTCACTTGTGACATGCGACGCACTCGAGCGAGGCGTGCTGCTCGCGATGGCACGCCATGCATTGCTTCATCGAGATGAGCGAAGCGACGGGCGTGTCGATCGGCTCCGAGCGGCTCGCCACGTCGCCGTGGCATTCCTTGCACTCCATGCCGGCGAGCTTCACGTGAACTCGGTGCGAGAAATACACGTGCCCCGGCAGGCGCTCGACGCGGACGAACGGGATCTGCTCGTCCTTCTCCGCGAATTCGCGAACCTTTGGCTCGTCGGGATGCGTGCCCTTCGCCCGGTCGTGGCAGTCGGCGCACTCGTGGATGTCGGGGAGGCCGGCATGGATGCCCTCCTCGGCGCCAGCGTGGCACTCGGTGCACTCGAGGTCTTCCTTCTCGATGTGCAGCTTGTGATCGAAGGCAACTGGCTCGACCACGGCGCGAGGCGCCCGCCAGGACCCGCTCGCCACGGCGACCGCACCGAGACCCACCAGCAGCGCACCCGCGACGGCGAGCCGCTTCACTTCCCGGGCTTGGACGGGGCGTCTGTCTTCAGGTCGGAGAGGAAACCGACGAGCGACGCGAGCTCCGCATCGGTGCCCTTGAACTTCTTGCGGTGCCGCTTGCCGTCGTCATTCTTGACCTTCTTGGTCAACCACTTCGAGAGCCACTCCGCGTCGTGCTTCTTGCCGATGCCGGAGAGGTCAGGCGGTTCCGTCTTCTCGTCATCCTTGCCTTCCTCGAGATCGGCGTCCGCGTCCTTGGCCGCGCCCTTCTTGGGCTCGAGCTTGGCGATCTTGAGCACCTCGACCGTATGACACTCGTTGCACTCGGACTTCAGGAAGATCTGCTTCCCATCCTCCGCGCGCGCATCGGAGGCGACCCCGATCAGGATCAACGCAATCCCCGCGCAAAGAGCCGTCAAGAAGCGATGCATGGGTTTCCTCTTTCTGCGGGCCGCGGGTCGATCCCTCGCACGCAGCCCGCCGCCGCGATCAGCGGAACGTGTAGACGAGCGACCAGCTGATCAAGTGCTCCGTATAGTTCGGGCTCTTGCGACCCGACGCGATCACGCACGAGTTGGCGTTGCAGACGGGCGAATTGGGAGCGACGTGGTCGACCGCCCAATCGTCCGTCCGCAGCCGCTCCCATAGATAGCCGACCCGCAGCCCAAAGCTATCGGTGATCTGGTAGTTGGCGTTCAGGCTCACGTCGTGCGTGTCAGACGTCGTGTCCGGGAACGGGAAGTTGGTGGTGGTCGCGGCGAGCGTCGGGCCCAGACCGAGTCCCGTGATGCCTGTTGCTCTCGAATAAACGTACTGGGTATCGAGACCGAGCACGTCCGGAATCACGTCGAAGTGGGCGCCGGCCCCCACCGTGTGCACGCGGTCCTCCTGGCGGCCCGACCATTGCCGCCCGGGGTCCGCGGCCGTCGCGAGGTTGTTCCAGGACCATCCGGTCTGATTCGAATTGAAGCGTTCGTAGTTGTAGAACGCATGGGTGAAGAGGCGGTCGACCGGGGCGTACGAAAGATCGACCCCGGCCGTGATGACGTCCCGATCGGTGAGCCCGACCTGCGCGCCATCGAAGGCATCGTGGTAGTAGTCCGTCTGGAGCCCGATCCCGACCTTGTCGATCGGCGAGATCGTGATCATCGAGCCCACGTCCTCGCGCTCTCCGCCCTGCATGTAGAACTTGCGCAGCGCCGGGTGGTTCTCGAATTCGGTGTTCGGATCGAAGCCCACCAGGGATTCGGCGCTGTCGCCGACGAGCTGCGGCTTCACGCCGATGTAGGTGCTGCGATCGCGCCAGGTGTGCCGGAAGTGGCCGCGCGCGGTCAGCCAGTTCAACGGGTGGCTGTAGAGCTCGGCGAAAACTGCATTCGACGACTGATCCTCGACTTCCTGGAGATCCCGATGGATCTGGTTCCACGCGTAACCGACCGTCAGCTCGGTGCGCTCGAAGAGGGTGTAGCCAACGTCGAAATCGAACTGGTGCTCCGTGTAGCTGTACGGGCGATTGATGCGCGCCGTGCCGCCGTCGATCGTCCCCTGGTTCTCGGAGTCGTTGCGGATGTAGACGTAGGTATCGCGGGGCGTCTGGTTCTGGCGATCGTCGTAGCGATAGCGCAGGTCCACGCGCGTTTTCGGCAGCGGCCGCGAGGCCACCACGAAATTGAGCACGGTCGTGTTGATCTGGCCATCGAGCGAGCTGCGCGGCAGCGGGATCGGGGCGAGCAGCGCCTGGTTTACCGTGTAGGGCAGGAAGGTGTCGTTCTGGACCATCCAGCCGAAGGCGGCGTTGGCCATCACGCGCGTGTTCCAAGGCAGGTTGTAGCCGCCCGAGGCGATGATCTGGTTGAACCAGTTGCCCGGCGCCTCGCCCTTGCGGCCGAGGCCGCAGCCCTCCGTCACGCCGAAGCACGGCGCCGAGGGCGGGTAGCCAGCGTTGGGGCTCCAGGCCGCATTGGCCAGATAGGGATTCTCCCAGGTCACGGAGTTGTCGTGGTTCTCGAAGTGCGAGCCCTGGTACTCGAAATTGAGCTGGAACTCGTCGACGGCGTAATCGAGCGCGGTCTTCCACAGATCGGTCGTGTAGTCGACGCGATCGTTGAGGGTGACGGAGCGGGGGTTGCCTCCCGTGAGGCCCATCACCGCGCCCTCGAGGTAACGCCCGGTCTTGGTCTGGTCGGCGAACGAAGCCGAGAACTCGAGATTCTCGGGCAGCGCGAGCGAGAAGCCGCCCGCGAGCGTCTTGCGCAGGAAGCGGCTTTTCTGGGACTGCAGGTCGGCCGTGAGCTGCGTCATGCCCGCGGAGTTCTGCCCCGCCACCCAGCCGGGCGGCAGCGCGAAGCTCGAGTTGCCGTTGTGCGAGAAGAACGTCTGTGCGGAGTCGGTCCACCGCTTCGGCAGCTCGTCGAACTCGAACCACACGCCGTACTTGTCCGGCACGTCCCACTCGGCCGTCACGCGGCGGGAGTCGAGCCCGAGGTTCAGCCCTTGCAGGCGGTAGAAGTAGGGATCGTCGCTGTCCCAGGGCGTGCGCCGTTCGATGTCGACGTTGCCGAGGAAGTAGAGGCCTCCGTCGGAGAGGCCGGTGTAGTCGCCGAACGTGTAGGCGTCGTCGGTCAAGATGTAGGCGCCGAGCTCGATCTCGCTCGAGAGCGTCATCAACGCCTGCCTCTTCGCCTCGTTCTCGGGCCCCTTCTCTTCCTCGATTTCGAAGTTGTCCTCTTCCGCCTGCGCCCAGGCCCCCGATCCGATCAGGAGGACGGAGGCCGTCGCTGCGAGCGCCTGCCGCGAGCAGGCCCGCTTCAGCCACCCCATCCGAGCTCGCCTCATGTGGACTCCAATCTGCATGTGCCCCGCTCCTAGCGCGTGAATCGGACGCCGGACGGATGATTCGAGCCGTGCACCTCGGCATGACAATTCAGACAGCTCTTCGCGACCACGTGGATATCGGCGCGACCCGCTCCGGGAGCGGGGCCGGTATATGCGGTGCTCGGGTGGAAGGCCGACATGTGGCACTGCTGGCAGAGCATCGGCAACCGGTTGACGAGCAGCGTCGGGTTGTTCGAGCCGTGCGGCGCGTGACAGATCGCGCAGTTCTCGCGGGCCGGCGGGTGCTCCCACAGGAAGGGCCCGCGCTTGTCCGCGTGGCACTGGTAACAGGTCTCGTTGAGGGTCGGCTGCGCCAGCAGATGCGGCGCCATCGAGCCGTGCGGGTTGTGGCAGTCGCTGCACTCCACCTTGCCCGCTTGCAACGGGTGCGAAGAGAAGCGGAAGGTGAGCGCCCTCTGCTCCTGGTGGCACTTGAAGCAGGTCTCGGACTGGTTCTGCTTGAGGAGCACGTTCGGGCGAATGTCGGTCGCCAGCGTCGGGCTCTCTTTCGTGTGAATCGTATGGCAGCTGGTGCAGCGGAGATTCGCGCTCTCGTGGGCGCTCCCGGCCCAGTTCATCCGCTGACCCCCCTGGTGACAGGCGAGGCAGGCTGCGTTCTGGGGCTCGATCGGATGATTCTCGCCGAACACCACGGCGACCGGTGCGCGCTCCCCGCCCTTGGCAGGCTCGGCCACGTGCGCCGCGCTCGGACCGTGACACGACTGACACGCGTGCTGCGAGCCGAGCGGCGCGCGCGGGTCCGCCTTGACGCCGTGCGCTGTCGCGAAGATCGGAAGAATCGGCTTCTCCGAGGTCTCGTCGTGGCACTCGAGACACGCCTCGGGACCGCCCGGCGCGTAGTCGCCCGTCGACGACTCGAGGACCGTCTTGTCTGCGGATGCGGAAAGCGCCCGGATCAGGGCGGCGGCGAATGCCACGACCCGCAACGCGCTCCGACCGTTCTTCGCAAGCTCAGACATCGTCACGCTCCGATCCGATTGCCGTTCGAAAGATCCGTCAACGACCGACGACCCAGTCCGCCTTTCCCTGATCGAGCACGAACGTGCGCGCGTACGAGACGTAGTGGAAGCGCTGCTTGCTCCAGCCCTCGTGAATCGCGATGCCGATCGTGTAGGTCGTACCCGCCACGATGTCCTTGTGGAGCTTCGAGCCGGCCTTGAGCTCGCGGCTCAGCACGGCCACCCAGCGGCCGTCCGCAAAGGTCGCCTGTGCGCTCACGAGCGGGGTTTCGTTCTCGTGCCGGCTCTCGAGCACGTAGCCGTCGTGCGCCAGCGCTGGCTGAGCCCGATTCGCGGCCACCTGCCAATACTCGAGGAATCCGCCCGCGGCGAGCATGGCATCGAGGTCGCTCTTGGGCTTGAGGTTCTCGCCGCCGCCGCTGCGCGTGATCTTGACGCGCGAGGCGCCCAGGTACTTCGTGAGCTCGCTCTTCTCGGCCGCGCTCGGCATGCCCGGGAGGTCGGCGTGGCACGTGAGCCAGCAGCCCGCGACGCTGAAGGACTTCGCAGTGCCCCCATCGAAGAGCAGCGTGGCCCTTACTTCGTGGTCGGGATCGAGCTTCTTCGTGGGCGCTTCGGCCAGGCCCGGCCACTCGAGCCTCACGTAGAGGCGGTCGTTGTCGCGGGCGAGCTTCACGTTCGCGTTGAGCGTGGGCGGCAGGCCCAGCTCGTCGCCCTCATCCGACGCGACGTCCTCCTCTTCGCCCTCGTGACAGCTCCGGCAATGCTTGGCCTTGCGGACCTTCGGCGCGCCGCTGTGGTCGGCCTGGGTGAGCAGCCACTCGAACGAAGACTGGCCGGGCTGGAAGAGCACGATGTCATGGCCCGCGATCTTCGACCAGTCGGGCGGCTCGGCAGCGACCCGGGTCGCTCCGGCTAGCGACCCCAGCGCCAATAGAAGCGTCACGGCTCGCAGCGTGGGTATCACCCGAGTCCTCGCGTTCGATTTCGACACTGCGCCGTGGATGATCACGCGCGCATTCTATTTCAACTCACATGCCAGCGTGCGCTGATTTTCTGCGCATCCGCAGGTATTTTTCAAGCGGAATCTGTCGCGTGACGCCACATCGCTGGGACTTCGAGGGTCAACGGGAGCCACGAGGGGCGGAGAGCGATCGAGCGCGATATCGAGCCTGGATCGACGCGTGAAGCGCTACGCGGACGCGGCGTAGCCCCACACGAAGAGCGGCGCGACGCCGAGACGCTGTTCCTGTGCGCGCATCTCCGCGTCATCGGGCGCGCGTTCGAAGCGGAGGGCCGCGTCGACCATGCGCGGAAACAGCGCGAGATCGCTCGCGGTATTCACGAACACCCCCGGCTTCGCGAGCGCGAAGTGGACGCCGCGATCGATCTCGGGCTGCTCCTCGAACGGCTCGTACCAGGTCGAGCGGGTGGGCGTGCTGCCCGCTTCCCAGCGCCGCTTCGCGATCGACTCGATGGTCTGCACCGCGACGCGTCGCTCGCGGCAGATCGCGAGCAGCGTCTCGAGCTCGCGCGCGTATTGCGCGTCGCGCAGCAGCGAGAAGTTGTAGGGCAGCAGCACCGACTCGAAGGCGAAGCGCTCGCGGCGCCGGCCGGCGCAAGCCCCGTCTTCAGTGCTCCGGCGCCGCTTCCAGACCCGCCAGCAAGGCGCGCGCGTGCGGATTCTCCGGCTGGAGCTCGACCAGGCGGCGCGCGTACGGGAGCGCGCGCCTCGCGTCGCCCGCCTCGTGCAGGTAGGAGGCGAGAGCGAACAGCGCATCCTCGTCGTTCGGGTGGCTGCGCAGCCCAGCTTCGAGCACGCGCACGGCCTTCTGCGTCTGGCCCAGGTCGTGAAGCCCCACACCGTAGACGTAGCGGAAGCGCGCGTCGTTCGGCGCGAGCCGCACGGCCTCGCCGAGCTCGCGCAGCGCCTCCTCGCGGCGCTTCTGGCGGATCAGCGAGAGCCCGAGGGTGTGACGCAACGTGGCGTCGCCCGGATGGCGGGCGATCGCGCCGCGCAGGCCCTGCTCGGCTTCGGCTTCCCGGCTGAGCGCGCGCAACAGATCCGCGCGGTTCACGAGCGCGGGGCTGAAGCCGGGATCGAGCTCGAGCGCGCGCGCGAGCTCGGCGAGGGCATGTTCGGAGCTACCGCGCTCGGCGTCGAGCGCCGCCAGGTTCGTGTGCGACTCGGGGCGATCGGCGTTGAAGCGCTGCACGGCGATCCACTCGGCGACGCCGCGGTCCCGCGCCGCGCGCTGCGCATCGCTCCAATCCGTCCCCGGCACGGAAGCGAGGGCGCGCGCGGCCTCGATGCGCACCGCGCGAACGGGATCGGCGAGCGCCGGGAGCAGCAGCCGGGCTCGCTGGCCGGGATCGACTCCCGACAGGGCCTCGGCGGCGGCAAGGCGCACGAGCGGATCGGGAGCATCCAGCGCCTTGGCGAGCGCTTCGACCGTCGCGGAATCCAGCCGGCGGGCCATGCGCTGCGCCGCGCTCGCGCGCACGATCGCGGGCTGCGCCGCATCGCGCAGGATCTCGGCCAGCTGCTGCTGCGCTCCGGGCGCTCCGAGCGAGCCCGCGTGGAATGCCTCGGCAAAGGTCTGGTAGCCGGGCTTGGACTGCGGGTGATGCTTCTGGATCTGCGCGGCGGCCCACCCGGCCGACTCCTTCGTGTGGCACGCGTTGCAGGCGTTCGGCACGCCGAGCGATACCGTTCGGTCGGGGCGCGGAATCCGCAGCGAGTGATCGTGGCGGGGATCGATCTGCATGTAGGTGACGGTCGGCATGTGGCAGGCCGCGCACGCCGCGCCGGTGGAGCCGACGGGATGGAAGTGGTGCTGCGGCACAGCGTACTTGGCCGCCTGATGGCACTGCTCGCACACCGCGTCGCCGGGCTCCTTCAGCTTCAACGAGTGCGGCTCGTGGCAATCGCTGCACGTGACCCCCTTCGCGAACATCCGGCTCTGGAGGAAGGAGCCGTGATCGTAGACCTCGTCGCGCATCTGGCCGTCGCTCCAATAAAGCCCTTCTTCGAGGAGCGCGACGCGATGCGAGTCGAGCAGCGGCCTGGCAAATACGTAGTCGTCGGAGATGCGGCTCGCGCGCGCATGGCAACGGCCGCACATCTCGATCTCGCGCGTCGACTCGCGGCCGTGGCTGCGCTGCGCATTGCCGGTCGCGGGGTCGATCGTCCAGGCGACGTCCCGGCGTTCGTCGAGCGCGATCGCGAGCCCGTGGCCGGCGTCGGCTTGCTTCCAGTCGTCCTCGAGGCGGGCCCACGCCACGTGATTCGATGCGGGGCCGTGACAGGCCTCGCAGGAGACGTCGATCTCGGCGAAGCGGGTCGAGTAGCGATTGGTCTGCGCGTCGTAGCGTTTGTGCAGATCGGTCGAGTGGCACTCCGCGCACATGAAGTTCCAGTTCTGCTGAATCCCGGTCCAGTGCAGCGGATCGCCCGCCCGCAGCGTCTCGTTGGGGTAGAGATGGAACCAACGCTGTCCCCCCTGCGAGCGGGGTCGCGTGTCCCAGGCGATGCCCAGCGCCTGGATGCGGCCGTCCGGGAATTCGATCAGGTATTGCTGCAAGGGCGTCACGCCGAACGTGTAACGGATCTCGAAATCGGCGAGCTTCCCGTCCGGGCCGTCGGTGTTGACGAAGTATTTCCCGCCGCGCCGGAAGAACGTCGAAGTCACACCTGCGTGTCGGAACGTCGCGTCGGCGAAGTTTCCGAGCACGCTCGTCTCGCTCGCCTCCTGCATCGCGAGGTCGTGATGCGAGCCCTGCCACTTCGCGACCTGCTGCGCGTGACAGCCCTCGCAGGCCGCGCGCCCGACGTACGTCGCCAGCGGCAGCGCGGGGGTCGCCGCCGCCGACGCGGGCGCCGCGGGCGCAGCGCCGCCCGGAGCGTTGCCGGCTCGGAACCAGAAGAGCGCCAGGGCCCCGGCCCCCAGCACGATCGCACCGACCAGCCACGCCGCGCGCGAACGGGCCCCGCTGCCCGGCCGTGGCGTCGATCGGGCCGGGTAGGCCGCGCCGCTGCGGCGGGATCGCTTCCGCTGGCTCATGCAGAGTGCTGTCGCCCGCGAGGCACGGTGCGATGATAGGCAATCGCAATCGGCGACGAACGCCGCGAATGGAAGCCGGATGACGCTCGAGCAGATCCTGGATCACGTTCTGATCCCGCGCCCGAATGGTAGCCACGAGCTCGAGCGCGTGGCGGGCTTCCTGGCCGATAGCCTCGCGCAACAGGGCGCGCGCGTGAGCTCGCACGAGTTCTTCGCCACGCCTCATGGCTTCGCGCTCGCCTGGAGCGTCGCGCTCGCGCTCATGCTCGGGTACTGCGTCGCGATCGCGCGCCATCGCTACGCGCTCGCGCTCGCACTGATCGCGGCGACGGCTGGCATGTTGCTGCTCGAGTTCGAGCTGCTGCGGTCTCCGGTGAGCGGCCTGCTCCCGCTCGTGGAGCACAACGTCGTGGGCAGCTTCCCCGCGCGTGCGGGCGCACCCGTGCTCCTGTTCTCCGCGCACTACGACACCACCACCCACTTCGGCGACCATTTCAGCTGGGGCCGCTGGGGCTTCCTCCAGGGACCCGCCACGGCGGCTGCGGTCGCGCTCTCGCTCACGGGCCTCTGGCTCGGCCGCCGCGGACGGCGTGTGCCGCGGCGCATCGCGCTGCCCCTCGCGGCCGCGAGCGTGTTGCCCTTCGCCGCGATGTTCTGGTTCCAGACGGTGGGGCCGCTCGTGCGCGCGCCGAGCCCTGGCGCGATCGACAATGGCGGCTCGCTCGCGGCGCTGGTGCGCCTGGCGGAGCAGCTGGCGCAGCGTCCGCCCGATGCGCCGATCGAGGTCCGCATCGTCTTCTTCGCCGCCGAGGAGGAGCGCACGCTCGGATCCTGGGCGTACGCTCGAGAGCTCGATCCCGAGGCCCGCGTCGTCGCCGTCAATCTCGAATCCGTCGGGGCTTCGGACGCGCTGGCGTTCATCCCCGAAGACGGCTTCGCGCTGCGCCGCTATCGCAGCCCCGAGGCGCTCGTCGGCTTCGTGAACGAGACGGCGCGCGGGTTGTGGGGCGCGGACCTGCCGGCGCGCGCGCTTCCAGCCGGCACGCTCACGGACGGCCGCAGCTTCCTCGCCCACGGGATTCCGGCCTTGACGCTGCGTGCTTTCGACAGCGAGGGTTTCCCGCGGCGCCTGCATTCGGAGCACGACTCGCGCGATCGGCTCCGGTTGCCGGCCATCGAACGCAGCGTGCAGCTGCTCGCCGCGCTCGTCGCGCGCGCCGACGCGAGCCCCGAGCGGGTCGCGGAGCTCGGCCGGCGGAGCTCAGGAAGCGCCGCGCTGCCGGTCCGACACTGATTTACGTAGAAGGCTCTCCTCGTCGCGGCGCAGATCGCGCCATTCCCCGGGCGCGAGGCCGAGCGCCACCAGCTCGAGCGGCCCGAGCGCCGAGCGCACGAGGCGCAGCGTCGGATGCCCGACGGCCGCGGTCATGCGGCGCACCTGGCGGTTGCGGCCCTCGCGCAGCGTCAGCTCGAGCCACGCCGTCGGGACGCTCTTGCGGAAGCGGATCGGAACCGAGCGCGGCGGCAGCGGCGGCGGCTCGCGCAGCAGACGCACTTGCGCGGGTCGCGTGCGGTGCCCCTGCACCATGACGCCGCGCGCCAGCGCCGCGAGCGCCGTCGCATCGGGAATGCGCTCGACCTGCACCCAGTACGTGCGCGGGTGTCCGCGGCGCGGATCGGTGAGCGCATGCGCCAGCGCGCCATCATTCGTGAGCAGCAGCAGCCCCTCGCTGTCGTGATCGAGGCGCCCGGCTGCATACACGTCCGGCACCGGGACGAGCGAGGCGAGACCCGGATGTCCGGCTTCGTCTCCGAAGCGCGAAACGTGACCGTAGGGCTTGTAGAGCGCCAGCACGCGGGCTCGCGCCGCGGGCATCTGCCTGGCCCCCGCGGCAGCGGCGCGTCGGGGCGGCGGCTTCACCGCTTGCGCAGCTTCGCGATCTCGCTCGCGTCGAGCCCGGCTTCCCGCAGCACCGCCTCGCCATCGGCGTCGAGGGCGGAGCAGGCCTTGCGCGAGCCGAGCGCGACGCCGTCGAGGCGGAAGGGCGGCGCCAGGCTCTCGAAGCGGCCGGCGCTGGGATGCTCGAGCGCGTCGAAGTAGCCCATCGCGCGGGCCTGCGGATCGTCGAGCGCTTCCGCGAGCGTGTTGACGGGCGACCAGATCAGCCCCGCGGCGTCGAGGCGCGGGCGCCATTCGTCGAGCGTGTGCTTCACGAGCTCGCCCGCGATCTCGGCGATCAAGGCGCTGGAGTTCGCGGCGCGCGTGAAGGGCTCGGCGAAGCGCGTATCCGCCAGCAGGTCCGGGCGCCGGATCGATTCGCACAGGCGCGGCCAGTAGACCGTCGGATCGATCATCACGAACATCACCCAACGCCCGCCCTTCACCTCGTAGCTGTTCCACAGCGCATTCGCGGTGCTCGCGCGGTCGTGGCGCTTGATCGGCTCGCGCGCGACGAGCGCCATCGCCGTGTCGCAGCCCAGGATGTAGAGGCCCGTCTGGAGGAGCGACACCTCGACGTAGCGCCCCTGCCCCGTCGCATCGCGCATCCGCAGCGCGGCGAGGATCGCGATGACGAGATTCGAGGCGGCGGCGTGATCGCCGACGCCAGGGCGCAGCATCGACGGCGGCACGCCCTCGTCGCGCATCAAGTCCATCATGCCGCTGCGCGCCCAATAAGCCGTGTAGTCGAAGGCCGGCCGGTCGGCTTCCTCCCCGCCGAGCCCGAGCCCGTTGATGGCGCCGACCACGAGGCTCGGCTTGCGCGCGAGCAGCGACGCGTGATCGAGGCCATACTTGACGCGACGCGCTGGCAACAGGTTGGTGATCACGACGTCGGCGCCGTCGATCACGCGCAGCAGCGCGCTGCGCGCGTCGGGATTCGTGAGGTCGAGCATGATCGAGCGCTTGCCGCGGTTGTCGAGCTGAAAACCGGGGCCCTCGGGAAATCCGGTTTTGAAGCCCGAGAAGACCGGTCGTCCCTGGCGATAGATCTCGCCACGTGGCGGCAGCTCCACCTTGATGACCTCGGCGCCGAGGTCGGAGAGCAACGCTCCCGCCGCGGGAACCGCGACGAAGTGGGCGACCTCGATCACGCGCACGCCTTCGAGGGGCGACTTCATGCGCGGACTCCCGGCAGCGTCACGTTCGCCTCTCAACGCCCGGCAGCGCCGCCGCCGAGGGCGCCGGGATGACGCCAGGCCAGGAAGGCCCCCATCGCGACGATTCCGGTGAGGCCGCCGAGCCAGAGGTGCAGGCGCTCGATCTGCACGCTGCGCACGAAGACGTCGAGGATGCCGAGCGGCACGAGAGCGAGCACGGCGGCAACCGGCGGCAGCCAGTGCGCACGCGTACGCTCGGCATGGGCCATGAGCGCCGAGCCCGCGAAGCCGAGCGCGGTCCACGCGAGGAAGTGGAAGCCGTGGTAGAAGGCCGCCGCTCCCGCGACCGGCGGCTGCGCTCGCGCGGCGTCCGCTCCCGCGACCAGCAGGGTGCCAAGCAACGCAGGGGTGTGCAGCGGATCGCCGATCCAGACGTCGCGCACGAAGAACACGGCGGCTACCGACACGGCCCCGACCAGCCCCGCCTCGACGCCCTCCGGCAGCACCAACGGCGAGCGGAAGCGCCATCGTCGACCTTCGAAGGGAGTCTCCACGCGCGCTCCTTCGCTGCGAACGCTCAGCGCCCGCTCTGGCTCGGGCTCTGACTCTGCACCTTGCCGGTACCCGCGCGGTCCGAAGCTCTTCATACCACCGGCGCTGCGGCGCGCCAAGCGCGCACCGCCGTGCCCGCATCGCCCGCCAGTACGCGCTCCGCATCCGCGAGCGCGCCGATCGCAGCGAAGCCGCCACCGCGCTCGACGAAGCGACACGCGGCCTCGGCCTTCGGTCCCATCGAGCCCGCGGGAAGCCGGCGGGCGCGCAGCTCGGTAGGCGTGGCATGCCTGAGCGGCCGCTGCGCGGGCTCCGGCCAGTCCTCGTAGACGGCGTCGACGTCCGTGAGCAGGAGCAACGCGTCGGCGCGCAACTCCGTCGCGAGCAGCGCGCTCGTGAGATCCTTGTCGATCACCGCCTCGACTCCGCGCAGCGCGCCCCCTTGGTCGGCGCGACCGGAATGCCTCCGCCTCCGGCGCAGATCACGATCACGCTCGCGTGTACGAGCCGGCGAATCACCTCGAGCTCGCGGATCCGACGCGGCTCCGGCGACGCCACGACGCGGCGGAAGCCACCCGGGACGCCCGCCACCTGCCAGCCGCGCTCGGCCGCGAGCTCGCGCGCTCGCGGCTCGCCGAAGCGCGGTCCGATGGGCTTGGTCGGCCTCGCGAAGGCGGGATCGCCGGGATCGACCTCGACCTGCGTGAGCAGGGTCGCGAGCTCGCGACCCGGCAGCAGCGGCGCGAGCTCCTGCTCGATCAGGTAGCCGATCAACGCCTCGCTCTCGGCGCCGAGGACGTCGAGCGGATCGGGCCGCCCGGCCGCAGCCTCGGCCTGCAGCGCGAGCCAACCGATCTGGGGGCCGTTGCCGTGCGTCACGACGACGTTGTGTCGCCGTGCGATGCCGGCGACCGCCGCCGCCGCGGCGCGCAGATTCCTGCGTTGGATCTCGATCTCGGGGGGCTCGCCAGGACGCAGCAGTGCGTTTCCGCCGAGCGCGATCACGACGAGCACGCGGCACCTCCGGAAGCGGCCGCTGGGTGCTCGGCGACGAAGGCATCGACGATCGCGCCGAGGCCCGGCTCGTCGACCTCCTCGAGCTCGTAGCGCACGCGAACCACGGGCTTGCCGAGCCCGAGCAGGGCCGCGAGATCCATCGGCGTCGCCGAGACGACGATCTCGGCCGCGGATGCCTCGATCGTGCGCCGCAGCGCCGCCCGCTGCGCCTCGCCGTAGCCCAGCGCGGGCAGCACGCGGCCGATGTGCGGATGGCGCGCGAAGACCTCCGCGATCTCCGGCGCAGCGCTCGCGCGCGGATCGACGATCTCCGCGGCGCCCGCACGCGTCGCGGCCACGAACCCCGCCCCATAGGCCATGCCGCCGTGAGTGAGGGTGGGTCCATCCTCGACGACGAGCACGCGCCTCGCGCGCACCGCGGCCGCGTCTGCGAGCCGCGGCGGCGATGCCGTGCGCACGATTCGCGCCCACGGATTCACCGCACGCACGGCGTCGGCGAGGCGTTGCACGTCGACGCTCGCGGCGGCGTCCACCTTGTTCAGGACGACGACGTCGGCCATCCGCACGACCGCCTCGCCCGGATGGTGCGTGGTCACCTGATCAGGCCGCAGCGCATCGGCGATCGCCAGGTGCAGATCGGGGCGCAGAAACGGAAAGTCGTTGTTCCCGCCGTCCCAGACGATCACGTCGGTGTCCGCTTCGGCGAGCGCGAGCACCTCGGCGTAGTCGACCCCGGCGTGCACGACGGCGCCGGCCTCGAGATAGGGCTCGTATTCCTCGCGCTCCTCGATCGTGCACTCCGCTGCGTCGAGATCGGCGCGTGTCGCGAAGCGCTGCGCGCGCTGTCGCTCGAGGTCGCCATACGGCATCGGGTGCCGCACGGCGCCGACCCGCAGGCCTGCGCGCGTCAGTCTGCGCACGATCCAGCGCGCGGTCTGCGATTTTCCACAGCCGGTGCGCAGCGCCGAAACGGCGATCACGGGACGGCGCGACGCGAGCTGCGTGGCGTGGGGCCCGTGTAGAACGAAGTCCGCGCCGCAGGCCAGCGCGCGCGAGGCGAGATGCATGACGTCGGCGTGCGCGAGATCGCTGTACGCGAGCACGACGCGCTCGGCGCGCAGGCGCCGGCAGAGGGTCTCGAGCCCGGCCTCGTCCTCGATCGGGATTCCCGCCGGATAGAGACCCCCGGCGAGCGCAGCCGGGTAGCGCCGGTGCGCGATGCCCGGGATCTGCGCGGCCGTGAAGGCGACGACCTCGAACGAGGCATCGCCGCGATAGACGGTGTTGAAGCAGTGGAAGTCGCGGCCCGCAGCGCCGAGGATGAGGACGCGCACGGCGCCCTGCTCCGGTTGGCTCGGACGCGTGTCCAGCAACGCCATCACCCCGGCGGATCCATCGCGGCGCGAAACCCTCGCACGCCCGCGAGCCGTTTCACGCTATCGGGACTCTCCCCTCGCGTCGAGGCATCGCCGCGCGCCGGCGAGCGCCCTCCTCCGAATGGGACGCCGAGCGCCGGGCTCAGCGATCTCCGAGCGTGTAGGCCACCACCCAATCGCCGCGCCGCGTGCCGAGCTTGCCGTGGCCGCCCGCGGCGATCAGCACGAACTGGCGGCCGCTCTTGCCGCGGTACGTCATGGGCGTGGCGTTGCCGCCGGCCGGCAGACGGTCGCTCCACAGCTCGGCGCCGGTCTCCACGTCGAAGGCGCGCAGGATGCCGTCCATGGCGGCCGAAACGAAGGCGAGGCCCCCGGCGGTCGCGAGCGGGCCGCCGAGATTCGGGAGCCCGATCGTCACGGGGAGCGGCACGCGAAACAGATCGGGCACCCCGCCGAGCGGCACCTGCCAGAGCACGCGCCCGTCGTCGAGCGACACCGCTGCGAAGGTTCCCCACGGCGGCGGATTGCAGGGAAGCGAGAGCGGAGAGAGCAGCGGCTCGCGGACCAT
Organism: uncultured delta proteobacterium; assembly: GCA_963785985.1. Classification (GTDB taxonomy): domain Bacteria; phylum Myxococcota_A; class UBA9160; order UBA9160; family SMWR01; genus DATBRV01. The sequence continues at coordinate 825,282 of CAWAXD010000014.1, forward strand.
CCCATAGGGCGTGCCCTCCTGCGGCGCGAACTCGCGCAGGCCGAGCAGGCCGCGGCCGGCCGCCTTCTCGCGCTCGAAATCGGCGCGCGGGATCAGGCGCACCTCGAACGCGAGGTTCGTCACGTTGAGCAGCACCAGTCGCCGCGTCGGATCGATCGCGACGCTGCCCCAATTCGAGCCGCCGGCGTTGCCGGGGAGCGTGAGCGTGCCCCGCAAGCTCGGCGGAGTGAAGATGCCCTCGTTGCGCAGGCGCGCGATGTGATCGCGGCAGCGACCGCGATCCCACGGCGTGAGCCCCCACGCCTGCTCGGGCGCGAGCGATTGCGGAACGAGCGCGGGCGGCGACGTCGGGAACGGCTGCGTGGGCCAGGCCTGCTCGCCGGGCACGTCGGAGGCCGGGACCGCGCGCTCCTCGACGGGAAACATCGGCGCGCCGGTCTCGCGATTCAGCACGAATAGGTGACCCATCTTGGTGGCCTGCACGACCACCGGGATCTCGCGGCCCTCGCGCCGCAGGCTCGTGAGCACCGGCTGAGCGGGAACGTCGTAATCCCACAGATCGTGGTGCACGACCTGGAAGCTCCACACCACCCTTCCGGTGCTCGCCCGCAGCGCTACCACGGAGTTCGCGTAGCGGTTGCTCCCGAGGCGCTCGCCGCCGAAATAATCCGGGCTGGGGCTCGAAGTCGGTACGAAGACGAGATCGCGCGCCGGATCCGCCGACAGGATCGACCACGCGTTGGCCGCGCCCACGCGCGCCGCCTGCTCGGAGCGCCAGTCCGCGTGGGCGGGGTCGTCGGCGCTGCGCGGAATCGGATCCCAGGTCCAGCGCAGCGCACCGCTGCGCGCGTCGTAGGCGCGCACGATGCCCTTGGGCATGTCGACGCGCCGGTTGTCGCCCATCGCCGAGCCGAGGATCACCAGATCACCGACCAGTGTCGGTGGGGACGAGATCGTGTACTCCGACCCGCTGATCGCGCCGACCCCCTGGCGCAGATCCACCTCACCCTCGCGTCCGAATCCCGGGCAGGCGAGACCGGTCTCGGCGTCGATCGCGAACAGCCGCGACTCGATGGTGGTCGCGAAGATGCGGCGCCGACACGCCGCGCCCGCGGGCGCCTGCGCGTCCGTCCAGCTCGCGACGCCGCGCGCCGTGAACTCGGGCACCTCGAGCGTCTTCACAGTGGCGTCGAAACGCCAGCGCTCGGCCCCCGTTTCCGGGTCGAGCGCGAGCACGTGGCCCATCGGCGTCGGGAGCACGAGCAGGCCGTCCGCCAGGATCGGCGTGGCCTCGAACGCCATGTGGCCGGGCGGCGGCGGCGATTCCTCGAGATCGCCAGTGCGGATGCTCCAGGCCTGCACGAGACGCCCGACATTGCGGCGATCGATCTGGTCGAGCGCAGACCAGCGCATGCCGCCGGCATCGCCGCCGTAGAAGTCCCAATCGCCCGCCGCGCCGCAGGGCGCAGCCGGTGCGAGCGCGCCGGCGAGCGCAGCTGCGCAGAGGGCGAGGTGGAGATTCCTGGACATGGCGGTTCTCCTGCGCGAGCGAGCGATCACGTGTCGGGCATCCGGCTCGCGACGAGCATTGGAATCACGACGTTGCGCGCGGTGTCGCCCGCGGGCAATAGGCGTGGTATCTTATTTGAGTGGGTGGCCCCTCTGCCGCCCTTCTGCCAGGCGCCGCAGCGCGGCGTCTTCCAAGCAAGAGCCCGCAGCGGCCCGCGTGCGCCGGACCTTCCGGCGCGCGGCCGTCGCCAACCGACAAGGAATCCTCGTGCCGTTCAGCTCCCTGAAACTTCATCCCAGTCTCCTGCGAGCCGTGAAAGAGCTCGGATTTGCCAAGCCGACGCCGATCCAGGCCGACGCCATCCCCCCCGCCATGGACGGCCGGGACGTGCTCGCCTGCGCCTCCACCGGCAGCGGCAAGACCGCCGCCTTCCTGCTGCCCATCCTGCATCAGCTCATCGACCGGCCGCGCGGCACCACGCGGGCCCTCGTGCTAACGCCCACGCGCGAGCTGGCGGCCCAGATCTTCGACGATCTGAACGATCTCGCCGTTCACACGCCCATCACGGCCGCGGCGATCTTCGGCGGTGTCGGCATGGGACCGCAGGAGCACGCCATCCGCAGCGGTGTCGACGTCCTGATCGCGACGCCCGGCCGGCTGCTCGATCACTTCCGCTCGGCCTACGCGAAGCTCTCCGGACTCGAATTTCTCGTGCTCGACGAAGCGGATCGCATGCTCGACATGGGCTTCCTGCCGCAGATCCGCCGCGTGCTGCGCCACATCCCGGCGCGCCGCCAGACGCTCTTCTTCAGCGCCACGATTCCGGCGCCGATCGCGACGCTCTCCGGCGAGATGCTCCGTGATCCGGCCCGGATCAATCTGGCGCGCCAGGCGGCGCCCGCGGTCGGGATCACGCAGGCGGTGTACCCGGTCTCCCAGGAGCTGAAGTCCGCGCTGCTGCGCACGCTGCTCGAGCGCGGCGAGATGCAGGATGCGCTCGTCTTCACGCGCACCAAGCACCGCGCCGATCGCCTGGCGATGTACCTGGTCAAGCACGGCGTCAAGGCGGTGCGGATCCACGGCAACCGTTCCCAGGCGCAGCGAACGCAGGCGCTCGCCGGCTTCAAGGACGGCCGCTATCGCGTGCTCGTTGCAACCGACATCGCCGCCCGCGGCATCGACGTGGAAGCGCTCGGTCACGTCGTGAACTTCGACGTCCCCGTCGTACCGGAGGACTACATCCACCGCGTCGGGCGCACCGCGCGGGCAGAGGCGACCGGCGACGCGTTCACGTTCGTTTCCCGCCAGGAGGACGGCGACCTCGCGAGGATCGAACGCACGCTGGGCAAGCGCCTGCCGCGCGTGACGGTCCCCGACTTCGATTACGACGCGCGCCCCGAGGCTCGCCTCGAGGTCTCGCACGCCGAGCGCATCGCAGCGATCCGGAGTCAGAAGGCAAACGAGCGCACACGCGCGCGGGCGAACGCCGATCGGCGCAGCGCACGCGGCAACGGCGAGCCGATCTCGCGAAGCGCCTCGAGCGCGGATGCGCGAGGCGGCGCCGCAGGCGCGCCGCGGGGCGGCCGGCGCCCGAGCGGACGCCGGCGCGGCGGTCGGGGACGACCGCGGAGCTGATCCGCGCGCGACGCCGCGCCTGGAAAGGCCCTGCCCTGCCTTGACGAACCCGTCTCCAACGTGGTCTTCTTGGCGCGTGATTCAGCGAAATCGCACGGGCCGCCGCCGCGGCACGGCCCGCTTCGGCCTGCGCTGCGGCTGGCTGCTGTGCGCGGCCTTGCTCGCGAGACCGGCGCAAGCCGATCTCCCGCTCGAGGCGACGGGACAGGTCGCGATCCTGCCCGAGCCGCACGGGCCGCACTGGGCATTCGCCGCAGACGTGATCTTGCGTCGCAGCGCGCTCGTGGATCTCGAGAGCGGCCGCACGCTTGGCATGGTCGACGGCGGCTTCGGCATCACGAGCGGGCTCTTCCCGACGAAGCGCCGGGAGATCTACGTACCCGAGACGCATTACTCGCGCGGTAGCCGCGGAATCCGCACCGACGTCGTGACCCTCTACGACGCGTCCAGCCTCGTGCCCATCGCCGAGGTGCAGATCCCGCCCGGGCGCGCATTCAACGCGTTGATCTCCGCCAACGCGGCGCTCTCCGACGACGAACGCTTCGTCGCGGTCTACAACTACACGCCGGCGACGTCGCTCAGCATCGTGGACGTGGAAAAGCGCGCCTTCGTGACCCAGATCGCGATCCCCGGCTGCAGCCTCGCCTACGCCGCGGGCCCGCGCCGCTTTGCCTCGCTGTGCGCAGACGGGGCGCTGCTGCTGCTGAGCCTCGACGCGAGCGGCCACGAGGCGGGTCGCCAGCGCAGCCAGCCGTTCTTCGATCCGAACGCGGATCCGGTCACCGAGAAGGCGGTGCGCCTCGGCGATACCTGGCTCTTCGTCTCGTTCGAAGGCCTGGTGCATCCGGTCGACGTGTCCGGCCCGGCCCCGCGCTTTGGAGAGCGCTGGTCGCTGCTCGACTCCGCCGATCGCAAAGAGAGCTGGCGCGTCGGGGGCATGCAGCATCTGGCGCTGCACGGACCGACCGGGCGCCTCTATTCGCTCGTGCACCAGGGGGGAACCGACACCCACAAGCAAGCCGGTACGGAGCTCTGGGTGTACGACGTCGCGGCCCGGCGCCGCCTGCAGCGGATCGAGCTGCGCAGTCCCGGCTTCACGTATCTCGGCGTTCCGATCGGCTTCGACCTGCCGTGGCCCCTCAGCCGGATTCCGGACTGGCTCGTCCACTACCTGCCCGATTTCGCCGTCGGCGCCGTGGCGGTGACGCAGGACGCGCGCCCGCTGCTCGTCACCGGCTCGAATTTCTCGGGCTCGCTCGCCGTCTACGACGCGCTGTCGGGCGAATTCCTGCGCCGGGTCGCACCCGGGAACATGACGACACTCGGGATCCAGACGCCTTACACCGGCGCGGGGGCGACGCGATGACCCCCGCCCTCGACCCGGCCCTGCGCATGACGCTGCGCCTTGCGCTCGCGCTGCTCTGGCTCGTTTCGGCGAGCCACAAGCTGCGCGACCCGCAGCGCTTCCGCGAAGCCCTCGCCGGCTTCCAGCTGGCTCCCGCGGCGGCGGTGCGCACGCTGGCGCTGCTCGTCACCGCGCTCGAGCTCGGGCTCGGGCTCTGGCTGCTGGCGCCGGGCGCGGGCTCGGCGCCTGCGCTCGCGACGGGCGCGCTGCTCGCGTTGTATGCGCTCGCGATCAGCGCGAATCTGCTGCGCGGCAGACGCGCGCTCGACTGCGGCTGCGGCGCGCGCCCGCAGCCCCTCGGCGAAGGGCTCGTGGTGCGCAACGTCGTGCTGGTCGCGATCGCGCTCGTGGCCGCGCTGCCCGCGAGCGGGCGCGCGCTCGTCGCGCTCGACGCGGCCACCATCGCGGGGGGCGCGGCGGCGCTGGCGGCGCTCTACGCGGCGGCCGATGCGGCGCTCGCGAACGGCGCCCGCTCGCACGCGCGGCGGGCTCTCGCATGAGCGACGCGCTGCTCGTCTCTCACGTCCTGCTCTGGGTGCTCGTCGTGGTGCTCGCCGTCGTGGTCGCCGCGCTCGCGCGGCAGATCGGCGTGCTTCACGAGCGCGTGTCACCCGCGGGCGCGCTCGTGGGCCGCGAGGGTCCGCGGCCGGGAGAGGCGGCGCCGGTCGTCGAGGTCGAGGAGTGGTCGGGCAACCGCATGCGCCTCGGCGCGCCGGAGCCCGAGGGCGCGAGCACGCTGCTGCTCTTCGTCGCACCCGGCTGTCCGGTCTGCAAGGTGGTGCTTCCCGTGGCGCGCTCGCTGCGCGCAGCCGAAGGCGGGCGTCTGCGCCTGGTCGTCGCGAGCGACGGAAGGCGCGAGGAGCACGCGGCGTTCGTGCGCGAGCAGCACCTCGAGCGCGAGAGCTACGTGCTCTCGGCGGCGCTGGGTCTCGCCTGGCAGGTGCCCCGCCTGCCCTACGCGGCGTTGATCGACGCGCAGGGCATCGTTCGCTCGCGCGGTCTCGTCAACACACGCGAGCATCTCGAGAGCCTGCTCGAGGCCCGCGACCAGGGCGTGGCTTCGATCCAGGAATTCCTCGCGCGCCGCGAGCCGCGCCAGGCCGATGGAGGTGGACGGTGAGCCCCGACGGAGGCGGACGATGAACCGACTCGACGCCTGGTTTGCGCGCGCCGCCCGCGGGCTCGCGCGCCGCACGTCCCGGCGCTCGTTCCTGGCGCGGCTGGGCGCGCTCGTCGCCGGGGCGACCGCGCTGCCGCTGCTGCCCGTGGCGCGGGCCGGCGCCGCGCGCGCGCCGGCTCCCGGAGAGCCCGACCCCGCCACGCCCGTCGGCGATCCGGAGGACTGCGCCTACTGGCGCTACTGCGCCATCGACGGCTTCCTCGCGAGCTGCTGCGGCGGCACCCAGCACTCCTGCCCTCCCGGCACCGAGATGTCGCCGCTCACCTGGATCGGCACCTGCCAGAATCCCGTCGACGGCAAGCACTACGTCGTGTCCTACAACGACTGCTGCGGCAAGAACGCCTGCGGCCGCTGCTTCTGCCAGCGCAACGAGGGCGACAAGCCCGCCTACATCCCGAACAAGAGCAACGACATCGATTGGTGCATGGGAAAGATCGGCGTCATCTATAACTCGACGGTGTCGGTCGTGATCGGCGTGGCGACGGAGAAGGGGTGACCCGACCGGCGGCATTGGCGCTCGCCCTGCTGCTCGCCGCGGCGAGCGCGCGCGGCGCGGATCCGCGCGTCGATTACATGCTCCAGTGTCAAGGCTGCCACCTCGCGGATGGCTCGGGCTCGCCGGGCGCCGTGCCCGATCTGCGCGGCTCGCTCGCTCGCTTCCTCGACGTGCCGGGAGGCCGCGAGTATCTGGTGCGCGTTCCGGGGGCCGCGCAGTCGTCGCTCTCCGACGCTCGGCTCGCGGCGCTGCTCGATTGGATGGTTCGCGAGTTCGGCCCCGCCGAGGCGGCAGCGCGGCTCGAGCCCTACCGCAGCGAGGAGGTCGCACGCTGGCGCGCCGAGCCCTACCCCGAGGTGCAGACGGTGCGCCAGGAGCTGCTGCGCCGGATCGAAGCCGGCGGCGCGCAAGCCCGCTGAGCAGCCATCCGGACCGAGAAGCTCAGCCTGCGCTCAGCCGGTCGGGTCTGCGCGGCCGCAGCGTGTGCCAGACCGCAAACCCCATCACGACCGCGGCGAACCCCGTCATCAGCCAGGTGCCCGCCGCCGGCCAGCTCGACACGACGAAGTTCCCCATCTGCTTGGTGCCGAGGATCGGGGGCATGAAGGCCTGCATCCGGATCGGCGCATGCGGATCGAGGCTGTGCCCGTAGTTGTAGAGCATGTAGACGAAGCGCCCGAGCGCGAACACGCCGAAGTAGCCGGTCAGCACCGCGAGGTCGAGCAGCGCGCGCACGTCGCCGATCACCGCCACGCGCAGCGTGAGCAGCGCGAGCGCGCCCATCGCGAACGGGATGAAGTCGAGGTCGGTGAAGTCGTCGGGATTCAGTTTTTTCATGCCGACGTAGTGGTTGAGCGTGTTGATCTCGGGCAGGTCGTTGCCTTCGTTTCCGCCCACGATCGTGTAGGGGTAGACGTAGAGATGGAGTCCCTGCGGGTACTGCGGCGCCATGAAGTGGAGCGTCCAGAGCTTTTGCGTCGCTGCGAAGGCGAGCGGAACCACGGCGAGCGCGAGCGCAAGCCGTGTCCAGGGCACGATCGGGTCTGCGAGGTGACGATAGAATTCGGACAGCCAGCGTCTCATGGAGTCCTCCCATTCATGGATCAAACGACATCGCCGCGGCGGAACGAGCGCCAGGCGAGCAGCCAGCCGCCGATCCCGACGAGCCAGGGCCACGCGATCCCGAGCGCAAACAGCGCCTCCGAGCCGACGCGATTCGCCATGTAGAAGCCGACGGGGCCGAGCGTCGCGAGCGTCGGCTCCGCGGCCGAGAGCAGCGCCATGCGCGCCGCCTGCACGGGATTCGCGACCGCGAGCACGAACACCGCGGGCGCCGGCACGCGCCACTCGAGCAGGAGCGCAATGCCCGCGAAATCGAGCAGCGCGGCGCTCGCGATCCAGACGCCGAAGACGAGCGTCATCGCCTTGGCTGGATGACGCACCAGCACGGACGTCGCGAGCCCGATTCCCACGTAGGCCGCGAGCAGCGCCACGCAGACGCCGAGCGCACGGCCGAAGAAGATCCATGGAATCGCCTGGCCGTGAACCCAGGCGGCTTCGACCGCGAGGCCCAGCATCACCGCCGCGAGCGGGAGCGCGAGCGCGGCGAAGCGAACCCCGGCGACCCCGGCGAGATAGGCGCCGCGGCCGATCGGGTGGGACAGGAAGAGCTCGAGAGAGCCGTCGTCGCGCGCGCGGTTCACGGCCTGCACGGTCGCGAGCAGCGCGAGCAGCGGCAGGAACAGCACGAGCGCGTGACACAGCGAAAACAGCACGCGCCCGACGCCGGTGAAGCCGAGCACGTTCGACTCGCGCAGCCCGACGAGCACGAACATGCCGCCGAGCAGCGCATAGAGCACGAGGCACAGCACCAGCCAGCGGGAGCGCAGCACCTCTCCCAGGTCGAGGCGCGCGACGGCGGCGAGCTCGACGAACCTCATAGCCGGCTCTCCGGCCGGGCGCCGCGCTCCGCGACGCGCGCGCGCGCCTCGTCGAGCGACAGCGCATGCGGCGTGCCCGCGGCCACCGCGCCGAGGCCGTAGCCCATCGGTGTCCGCTGCGCGTCTTCGAACGCGACGTGCGCGGCGTCGAGCCAGCGATCCTCGCGCACGTGATGGAACCACAGCGCGCGCACTTTCGGCGCGCGCGTCGCGAGCGCGGCGAGCAGGCAGCCGGGATCGTCGAAGCTCTGCACCTCCCCATCCTGTGTCTGGAGCTGTGCGGCGAAGCTCGGATCGCTGATCAGCATGCGACAGTGGGCGCAGGGCTCGCGGTCGTAGACGATCGGCTGCGGACCATCGGGCGGCGCGCAGGCCGCGAGGCCGAGCGCTGCGAGCGCGAGGCGACGGCGCACGCGGGCGGCGAGATCCGCGCTAGCCACGCCGCGTGCCTCCCGCGTCCGGCGCGGCCCCGGCGAGATCGATCCCCTCGAGGTCCCGCGCCGAGAGGTTCTTGAGCGCCGAGCCGAGCTCGCGCGAGATCTCCGGCAAGAGCTTCAGCTTCTCCGCATGCGGGAGCGTGCGGTGCCACGCTCCGGCCGGCGTGCGCCGGAAGCCGCGCGCGAGGAGCCACGCGGAGGCCTGCTCGCCATCGGCCCACACGTCGATCACCGCGAACGCGCAGCGGTCGAGCAGCGCCGCAGCCGGCCCGTCGTACGTGATGCGGCCCTCCTCGAGACGCAGCACGTGGTCGACGAGCAGACGGATCTCGTCGAGGCGGTGCGAGCACAGCACGAGCGTGACCTCCGCTGCCAGCGCATCGAAGAGCGCGAAGAAGCGCTCGCGCGCGCGAGCATCGAGACTGCCCGTCGGCTCGTCGAGGATCAGCAGCGTGGCGCCCGAAGACAGGGCGAGCGCGATCAGGAGCTTCTGCTTCGTACCGCCCGAGAGCGAGCGGAAGGGGCGCCGGGCGATCGCCGCCAGATCGAGATCGAGCTCGTTCGCGAGGCGCGCGACGGACGCTACCTCGAGGCCGCGCACCTGCGCGATCGCGCGCACGACCTCCGCGACGGGAGCCGCGAGCTGCGGCGCGATCTGCGGCACGTAGGCCATCTCGCGCGCGAGCGCGACGCGCTCGCGAAAGGGGCAGCGGCCAGCGAGCCTCACGCTGCCCTCGCAGGCGACGAGGCCCATCAGGATCCGGTTCAGCGTGGACTTGCCGGAGCCGTTCGGTCCGACGAGCGCGACACGACTACGCGGCGCCAGCTCGAAGCTCACGCCGTCGAGCGCCGTCACGCGCCCGTAGCGCTTGCGCACGCCCTTCACCTCAATCTGCACGCGGGCCCTCCCACGCCACGCGGGTCATGCGCGGCTCGGGATCGGACAGCACGAGGCGAGGCTCGAAGAGCGGCACGATGCGCCCGATCGCCTCGACGAGCGCGAATGCCGGAGTGCCGCGATAGAACGCCAGCGCCGACACCTCGGCCACCCAATCCGAGGCCAGGCTGCGCAGCTCGTAGGGAACGTCGCCGGTGCCGTCAGCGTCGAGATCGTAACCCGCGTAGTCGTCGAACTCGTTGCCCCGCCAGACGGCCTGGCGCGCGTCGCCGCGGCCGTCCACCTGCACCTGCACCTGGCTGTCGCGAAAGCCGTTGCCGAGAAATTCGTTGCCCGCAGCCCGGCCCAGGAACGACACGGCGATGCCATTCAGGCGGAACACGTTGGCCTCGAAGCGATTGCGATCGTCGGGCCAGAGGGGGCTCGTATCGACATAGACGCCGATCGTGTTGTGCGCGAACAGGTTCCCCTGCACGCGCAGGTTGCCCGACTCCTTGAGGCCGAGCCCCATGCCCGCCGCGCCGCCCGAATTGGCGAACACGTTGCCGCGGATCTCGACGTCCCGGCTGTACATCACGAACAGCCCCGTCACGTTGCCGATGAACTGATTGCCCAGGATCTGATTGCCGTGGCTGTACATCAGGTGCGCACCGTAGCGCCCGCGCTCGATGCGGTTGCCGGCGAGGCGATTGCGCGAGGCGTACCAGAGCACGACGTCGCGGCTGTCCTCGAGCTGGTTGTCCTCGACCGTCGAGTCGTACGTCTCCCACAGCCGGATGCCATCGCCGCGCAGACCGAGCGGCTGGCTCGCATCTCCAACGATCTGGTTGCCGCGCACCGTCGCTGCGGTCGCCCGTTCGACGAGGATGCCAAACATGGCATTGCGCACGAGAGTTCCTTCCACGCGACCGCCTCGGCCCGAGACGTGGACCGCGCCATCCAGCAGGTCGTAGCGTCCGCCGCTGCCGTCGACCGTGACGCCCTGCAGGGCAGCCCCCTCCGCCTCGAGCCGGACGGTGGTGCCCTCGCCTTGCGAGCGGATCACCGCGTCGCGGGGACCCCAGAGCGTGAGAGCTTTCGCGATGCGCACGGGTCCGGCATGCGTGCCGGGCGCCAGACACAGCGCGGTGCCGGGCGGCGCCGCGTCGATCTCAGCCTGGAGGGCGGAGCCCGGCGCGACGTCGCGACACCCCTCCGGTCGCGCCGGAGCCGAGGCGGCGGGCGCTAGCGGCGCCGTCTCGGGCGCGGACGCACAGGCCACCCAGAACGCCAGCGCAACGAGGAGCGCGCGCCGGATCGGCGCGCGCTCCCGGAGGGCTCGTCTAGCTGCGTCCACCGGACCGTTGCGGCGTCTCGGCCAGCTTCGCCGCGCTCGGCTCGACGATCAGGTAGCCCGCCATCTCGAGGTGGAGGGCCGAGCAGAACTCGAGGCAGTAGAACGGGAACACACCCGCCTTGTCCGCTTTGAACGTCACGTTGTCGTGCTCCCCCGGCTCGAGCGACAGCGCGATGTTGTACGAGCTGATCCCCAGGCCGTGCGTGGCGTCCCTTGCCTGCTCGAGGTTCGTGACGTGCAGGTGCACCGTCTCGCCTTGCTTGACGCGGATCGTGTCGGGCGTGAAGTGGCTGCGCACCTGGGTCATGTAGACGTGCACGCCGTCCTCGCGCCGCTCGATGCGCTCCTTGCCGCCTTCGACCGCATACGGATCCTTCTCCTTCGACAGGCTGTTCGAGCCCACCGGCGCATAGTGATCGACCGCGTGGATGCGATCCGCCGCGATGATCTGCGTATAGTGGGGCTCCCCCAGCGGGATCGGCAGATCGTACACGAGCTGCATCGAGGGGCCGCTCACGTCGACGAGCTGGAAGTTCTGCGGGAGCAGCGGTCCCACGTCGGCGAAGCGGTCGATCGCCCACTTGTTCATGGCGACGACCCAGTGGCCCTGCGGCTTCACGGTGTCGCCGTGGGCGGCTGCGATGTGGCCGATGTTGTAGTGCACCGGCAGCTTCTCGATCAACTTCATGTCCGCGAGTGACCATTTCGCGATCTTCGACTCGACGAACATCGACGTGTAGGCGTTGCCTTTGTCGTCGAAGACCGTGTGCAGGGGGCCGAGCCCGAGCTCGACCTGGCCCTTGATCGACTTCTTGAAGTCGAGGATCGGAACGCCGTAGGGATCCTTCCCCACGAAATCCTTGGCCTCGATCTGCGCCTTGATCTTCGCGAAGTCGAAGACCGTGGCGTGCGTATCGAGCTTGCCGCCCACGACGATGAAGTTGCCGTCCGGCGTGACGTCGGCGCCGTGCGGGCTCTTCGGCTCGGGCACGAACGTGAGCACGCCCTCGGCCGCGGCGGTCTCGAGCGGGATCACCGGGAAGCCGTTGATCTGCACGGTCTTGCCGGCCTTGTAGAGCTCCTCGGCCTTCTTCCAGTTGACGACGTGGAGGTAGTCCATGTCGTTCTGCGAAGCGCCGGATTCGAGCGGCGGCTCGCCCTCCGAGATTCCCGCCGTGCGCGCGCTCGGTGTCGAACGAGTTCACGAAGGCCCAGCCATCGCTCGCGAGCTTGCCCGCGTCGGCGAGGTCCTGCATGTAGGGCGGCGCTTCGATCGCGAACGACTGCTCGGGCACGATGCGGCCCGCGGCCCGGTCGAACTTCCAGAGCGTGATCGCGCCGCGGTACTTCTCGTTGAACTGCTCGATCGGCGCGTAGGCGCCGCCGAGCGGGGCGGGGTACTGCGAGCCTTCGATCACGTATTCCGTGTTGGGCGTGACGAAGGCCGCGCCGTGATCCGACAAGAGGATCGGGTTGGCGACGATCTGCATGGTGGTGAAATCGGAGAGGTTGATCACCGCCATGCGCGCGTTGGCCTTGTCACCGATGAACAGGAACTGCCCGTCGTAGTCGCCATTCGTCTCCGACAGGTTCGGGTGATGGGTATCTCCCCAGCGCATGACCTGGCCGCGGCGATCGCCGGCGGCGAGCATCTTCTCCGAGTTCTCTTCGCCGTAGCCCCAACCCTGCCAGGGCTCGGGCGTGAAGACGGCGATGTACTTGAGGATGCGCATGCTCGGGATGCCGATCACGATCACCTGCCCCGACTGGCCGCCCGACGAGAAGAGGTAGTAGTCGTCCTTCTTGCCCGTCGGCGTGTAGGTCTTGAGCGCGGCGCTCACGTCGGCCTCGCTGAGGCCGCGCTCCTTCATCAGCGCCGCGACCGTCGCGCCGCTGCCGGCTGCTGCCGGCTCGAGCGCCTGCTTCGCCTGCTCGCCAGCCGGGGCCGCAGGCGAGCGCGCCCGCCAGCACGAAGACCGGCGTGACGCGCCTGATCCAACTCAGGTTTCGCATCGACATGACGATTCCAAGCCTCCTCGCTCGGGATTGCACTTTCATCACTTCGCCAGCGACCGGACGTGCGCGCGCAGCGCCGCGACCACCGCGGGCTTGCTCATCAGATCCGGATTGGCGGGCATCGCGGGGCTCTTGCCCACGGCGGCGCCGCCGTACTGGAGGATCTGCTCGATGTATTCGTCGCTCACCGATTTCTGCCAGGTCGAGTCCGTGAAGTTGCGTGGCTTGGGAACCAGGCCGCCAGAGGCCGGGCCGTCGCCGCCACCGCCCGGGCCGTGACACGTGGTGCATCGCTCGGAGAAGATCTTCTCCGCCTCCGCCTGGGCGGCGGCCGTGTCAACCGCCGGTGTCGGCGCGGGAGCCGCAGCCGGAGCGGCGGTCGGCGCGGCGGGCTCGCTCTTTCGTTCGGACTGCGAGCATGCGATGGCGAGCATCGATCCGGCGATGACGAGGAGCGTCGGGAACGCGAAGCGCTGGAACACGCGAATCCTCCGGGCGCCTTCCGCGGCGCCTGTTTCAGGACTACTTCAAGGCCCGTGCCGACCCCTGCGAATCCAAATTCATCAGTGATTCAGCGATTTACGAGGAAGCGCGCGGCGCGATCATGGGGCAGAACGCCTCAACGAGGACGCTAGCTGCCCTCAAGCGCTACGCGCAACGAAGCTCGCGGGCTAGAGGATCGCGATCGACGCGAGGTGGTCGAGGATGGCGCGCGCGATGCGTCCGCGGCCGAAGGGCGTGAGGTGGCTGCCGCTGAACCAGTGGATGCGCGGCTCGCCCCAATGACTCCAGAGCGCGGCGGGATGCTCGGGCGGAACGATCCGATCGCCGCGCCCCGCGACGATCATCACGCGCTCCGGCGCGATCCGAAGAGAATGGGCGAGGGGCGAGTGGATGCGAAACGCCCGCCGCAGCTCCTGCTGCGAGAGGGCCGCGCCGCCGCCCGTCCGGTAGTGACGCGTCTGCGTGAAGAAGCGCCAGGCGAGATCGCCGATACAGACGGGCGGCACCATCGGGATCACGAAGTCCAGGTCGTCGATCAGCCCCGCCGAGAGCGCCGCCAGATAGCCGCCGAGCGAGAGCCCGAGCAGCCCTACCGGGGCGCCGCTCTCCGCGCGCAGCCAGGCGACGAGCTGGCGGACCTCGTAGACCGCCTCGCGCACCGCTTCGGAGAGGCGCGCGACGTGGGGCACCGCGAAGTGCTCGCCGGAGAAGCGAGCGGCGGACGGCGTGCGCGCGCCGTGGTGGGGAAGCGTGAGCAGCGCCACGTCGAGGCCGCTGCGATACCACTGGTTCGCGAGCATCACGAAGGAATCGAGGCGGGGATTGCCCATCGTAAAGCCGTGCAGCGCGAGCACCGTTCCGCGCGGCTTGGTCGACTGGTGGACCCAGTGCTCGACGAGGATCGGGCCGAGGCTCCCCGCGATACCGGCCGTGTAGGGTGTGTAGTCGCTCTCGATGCGCCGCGAGATCACCGCACCGCCCGCGATCCGGCGCTTCCGGCGGCTGACCATGCGTAGCGCGTGAGGCGGCGCGTCGAGGAACGCAAAGAAACGCCTTGGCTCCGCCTGCAATCCGGGGTCGAGCAGGCTCTGCGCCGATTCGCGCAGCGCTTCGACCTGGGTCGCATCGGGAATCAGCGCCCGCTCCACCACGAGCTGCATCGCTCGCAGCACGCTGGTGTCGACAGCGGTGCCGAATCCGGTGAGGGCGCGCGCGAACCACGCCTCGGGCGGAAGGTCGGCGGGCGCGAGCTCCGCGATCAGACCGTCGTCGGTTGGTGTCGAAGTTCCGAGGTCGCCCAACAATCTCGCTGCTCCCGATGCCTGCGCTAGGGTAGCGCTCGCCAGCGAGGGCGAAGTCTCGCGTGGAACCAGGTGTTGCGGGATGGCCCTCGAGCGGCTCAGCGGACTCGACAGCGCATTCCTCGCGGCCGAACGGCCCGGGAACCCGTTGCACGTGATGGGATTGCTGATCCTCGATCCAACGACGGTTCCGGGCGGCTATCGATTCGAGGCCTTTCGCGAGTTCGTTGCGCAGCGCCTGCCGCTCCTCGCGCCGCTGCGGCGTCGTCTCGTCGAGGTTCCGGGCGGACTCGCGCACCCGTATTGGATCGACGAGCCCGCCATCGACCTCGACCTGCACTTGCGACGCGCAGCAGTCCCGAGCCCCGGCGGTCCGCACGAGCTGGCGCAGATGGCGGCGCGGATGATGGAACGGCCGCTCGACCGCAGCCGTCCGCTCTGGGAGATGGAGCTCGTCGAGGGGCTGGCGGGCGGACGCATCGCGCTGCTCGCGAAGATCCACCACGCCATGATGGATGGCCTCGCCGGCATGAAGCTGATGGCATCGCTCTTCAGCGAAACGTCCGCGCTGGAGGCGCCGCGCTCGATCGCGCCGCGAGCTCCCGACCAGGTGCCGAGCCGCCTGCGGCTGCTGGCCGACGCCGTGCCCTGGCTCGCGCGGCAGCCGTGGCGCGCGACCCGCGCCAGCGCCCGCACCGCACGCTCGCTGCTGCGTCGAGCGCTGAGCGCGCGCGGCCAGCCCGCCGCCCCCGCGCTCGAAGTCGCCCGGAGCTGGCTCAACGTGCAGATCACGCCGCAGCGCGCCGTCGCCTACACGAGCCTCGCGCTCGCGGACCTGCGCGCCGTCGGCGAGCCGTTCGGCGCCACCATCACGGACGTGCTCCTGGCGCTGGTGTCGGGGGCGCTGCGCCGCTATCTCGCCGCCCGCGGCGTGGTTCCCAGCGCACCGCTGGTCGCCGCGGTCCCCATCGCGGTGCGCGGGCAGCGCGACGAGCGGGCCAACGCCGTGACGAGCACGTCTGTGAGCCTCGCCGACGACCTGCCGGATCCCGCCGCGCGACTGCTCCAGATCCGCGACGCGATGGCGGCGGGCAAGCGCACGCGCGGCAGCAGCGTCGGCGAGGATCTCGCCGCCTGGGCCAACGTACCGCCTCCGTTCGTGTTCTCGCTGCTCTCGGACGCGTATCTCGATCTGCACCTGGCCGAGCGCATGGATCCCATCTGCAACCTGGTGGTGTCGAGCGTCCCCGGTCCGCCGCAGGCGCTCCATCTCGCGGGCGCCCGTCTCGTCGGGATCCATCCGCTCGGGCCCATCTACAGCGGCGTCGCCCTCAACGTGACCGCGATCGGCTGCGCGGACTCTCTCGACATCGGCCTCGTCGCCTGCCGCGGCCGCATGCCGGACCTCTGGGATCTCGCCGACGCGATTCCCCTGGCGCTCGACGAGCTGGCCGCTGCGGTGTTCGCGAGCTCGGCGCGCGCGCGAGTCGTCACGCCCCGGCGATGAGCCGGCAGCCCTCGCTTCGCGTCGCGCTGATCTTCGCGGCGAGCCTGCTCGGGATCTCCTTCGCCGCGATCTTCGTGCGCCTCGCGCTGCCGGCGCCGCCCGTCGTGACGGGCTTCTACCGCATGCTCTTCGCGACGCTGCTCGTCGGCGCCTGGCTCGCCGCCCGACGCCAGCCCGTGTCGTTTCGCGGCCGCGCGGCGCGCGCGGCGATCGCCGCCGGCGTCTGCCTGGGCCTCGATCTCGCGATGTGGCACACGTCGATCGTGCTCACCAGCGTCGCGATGGCGACGCTGCTCGTGAACACGACGCCCCTCTACGTGGGCCTGTGGGCGGCGCTCGTCGAACGCGTGCGCTTCGAGACGCGCTTTGTGCTCGGCGCGCTGCTCGCGCTCGCGGGCACGCTCTTGCTGCTTGGCCTCCCGCAGGCGGGTGCGGGGGACGCGCGCGGCGCCGCGCTCGCCCTCGCCGCCGCGCTCTGCTACGCGGGCTACCTGCTGCTGATGCGCGACGCGCGCCGCGGAACTGGGACCGCGCCGCTGCTCTTCCTCACCTCGTCGAGCGCCACCGCGACCCTCGGCCTCGCGGCGGCCCTGCGCGGCGACGCCTTCGCGGGCTTCCCGGCGCACGCCTGGGCCTCGATGCTCGGCGCGGCACTCCTTTCACAGCTCGGCGGGCAGATGGGCGTGATCTGGTCGCTGCGCTTCCTGCCGGCGACCGTCACCTCGGTCGCGCTGCTCGCGCAGCCGGTCGGCACTGCGCTGCTCGGCTGGTGGCTGCTCGGCGAAGGCATCACCGGGCATTGAAGCGCTTGGCGGCGTCGTGGTGCTGGTCGGGATCTCGCTCGCCTCGCAATCCGCGCTCGCTCCGCGTCCGCCTATTCGAACTTCCTAGCCTTCCACCACGGAAAGAACTCCGGCATGTCGCTCGAGACCTTCATCGTGAACTTTGCGGGTCGCTTCTCGAGGAAGCTCGTCACGCCTTCGTAGCCGTCGGGCGATTGGCCCATGGCATGAATGGCGCGCGAGTCCTGCTTGTGCGCTTCCATCGGATGATCGGCGCCGAGCATCTTCCACATCAGCTGGCGCGAGAGGGCGACGGAGACGGCGCTCGTGTTGTCGGCGATCTCGGCGGCGAGCGCGCGCGCGGTCGGCAGCAGCTGGTCGGGCGCGACGACGCGCGACACCAGGCCGCCCGCGAGCGCTTCCTGCGCGCTGAAGACGCGGCCCGTGCACACCCACTCCATCGCCTGGCTGATGCCGACGATGCGCGGCAGGAACCAGCTGCTGCACGCCTCGGGCACGATGCCGCGCCGCGCGAACACGAAGCCCGAATTTTGCCGTCTCGCTCGCGATGCGCACGTCCATCGGCAGCGTCATCGTGACGCCGACGCCGACGGCCGCGCCGTTGATCGCGGCGATCACCGGCTTCTTGCACTCGAAGATGCGCAGCGTCACGAGGCCGCCGCCGTCGCGGTGCTCGCTCGCCGCTTCTTCTGCCGCTGTGGTCGAAGGTGCCGCCGCCGCCGCCGAGATCGGCGCCCGCGCAGAAGGCGCGCCCGGCGCCCGTCACGATCACGACGCGGATCTCGTCGTTCCGGTCGATCTCGTCGAAGACCTGGAGCAGCTCGCGGAGCATCTTCTCCGTGCAGCGCGTTCATGCGGTCGGGACGGTTGAGCGTGACGGTGAGCGTGCGCTGCTCGAGCTGGGTCGTGAGGGTCTCGAAGGGCATGTCCTCTCCTCGCGCCGTGCCGGCGCCGTGGGCGTGCAGCATACTCCGGCTGCTCATTCTGCGCGCGCGGGAGCCGCCATGCGGATCGGGATCGTGAGCGATACCCACGACCACCTGCGCAACGTCGCGAGCATCGTCGCGATCTTCGAAGCGGCCGGCGTGGCGCGCGTGGTGCACACCGGAGACATCACGCAGCCGAAGACGCTGCGCGCGTTCGCCCGCCTGCGCGCGCCGCTCGTGGGCGTCTATGGCAACAACGATCGCGAGCGCGAGGGCCTCGAGCTCGCGTGCGCGGAGACCGGCGCGAGCTTCGTCGACGGCCCGCGCGAGCTTGCCTGGGCCGGTCGGCGCATCCTCGTGATCCACGATCCGAAGGAGCTGGCGGCTTCACGGCTCGCGAGCTGCGACGTGCTGCTGCACGGCCACGAGCACCGCCCGACGCTCGAGCGACGCGCAGGCGTGCTGATCGTGAACCCGGGCGAGTGCGCGGGCCACCTGAAGGGCCACAACGCCGTCGGCATCCTCGATCTCGCGAGCCTCGCCTTCGAGCTCGTCAAGTTCTGAGCCCGTCCCCGCCTGGACCGGATGCCGCGCACCGTCGGAGGGAGGCGGCGGGGGGTGGGCGGAGGCGAACTCGAGCGGAGCCGTCCCGCAAGCCTGCGCGTCCCTCGACGCCCAGGCCTGACGCATGGCACGCGATCACGAAAAGAGGAAGGCGAGCCATTCGCCGGAGCCCACCCCCCGCCGCCTCCCTCCGCTCGCAGCGCGAAGAGAGGCTCCGGGCTAGCTACTCCACGCGTACGCTTCCGCGTTCTCGGAATCGACCATCAGCACGTCGCGGTGATAGCTGCCGAGATCGTCGAAGCCGGCGAAGGGCAGCCCCTGCGCCGACTGCAGATCCGGCAGCGGGGTCGCGTTCGATTCGTGCAAGAGGCGCGCGATGATCGCGCGAAGCGCGTCGACCGGCGCTTCGTGATCGGGAGCGAGGCGGCGCGGATCGAAGCGGTCGCCGCGCAGGCGGATGATCCGCAGCGGCTCGTCGGCGAGGCTCATCCAGTTGAGGATCAGGTCGACGAGGATCACGGGCTTGGGGCCGAGCCCGCTCACGGCGACGACCGAGATGGCGGCGATGCGGTCGTAGCGCACCCGTTTCTTCACGCCGTTCGACGCGGTGATGCACACGCCGTCCGCATCGAACTCGGTCGGCACCGCAAAGATCGCCTCGAGCGTGCGGCTCGCGGTCTCGATCTCGATCGCCTCGGGCTTCGTGGCGCGAGGGGCGTCGGCCGCGCGGGGTTCGGCTTCGGGCTCGGGCGTGCGCGCCGAGCTCGGCTCCGGCTTCCCGTCCGGCTCCTCATCCGGCTCGATGATCTCCAGCAGCTCCGCCTCCGGATCGACCACGGGAACGGCCGCCGGGCGCGGCTTCTCGGCCCGCACCGGCGCGGGCTTCGACACCGCGGGGCGTCGCGCGGCGCGCTGCGCCGCCTCGGCGTTGCGCGGCAGCACCTCCGCGAGCAATCCCTCGAGGCTCTGGCGCTCCTCGAGCGTGAGCTCGACCGAGCCGAGCGCGCGCCAGGCGGCCTGCGCGGCGGTCTCGGGGTCGATCGACGAGGCGGCGCGGGCCACCCGCGACGCGAGCGCGGGGCCGCTCGCACCCTCCGCGCGCGCGAGGGCGTGTTGGAGCGCGTGCGCCGCCGCCGTGCGTTGGTCGGCAGCGGCGAGCAGCGCCGCGATCCGGATCGCGAGCGCCGGCTCCGCATCGCGCTCGAGCCCCGCCTCGGCGAGCTCGAGCCAGTGCTCCACCGCCTGTGCAGCGTCGCCACGTTTTATTTCGTCGCGGATCACTCCGAGTAGCGCCGGCGCCGCCGCCGCCGGACGGCCGAGATCGCTCGCCACGTCCCACAGCGCGAGCGCTGCGTCGCGATCGTTCGGCTCCTGGCGCAAGCGGTTCACGAGCGTCGTGAACGACTGATCGAGGCGCCCGGCCGCGCGATGCTCGAGGGCGCGTTCGAGCTGGGCTCCGCCGCCCGCGCTGCGCACACCGCTCGGCGGCGCGGGCCGCCCGAAGACCTGCTCGAGCTGGGCGACGCGGATGCCCGCCGCCGCCACCGCGCCGAAGACGAACGCCGCCGCGTAGGCGAGTCCCGAGGTGCTCACGGCGAGCGGGCCCGCCTCTGGCACGACGGACCACTGCACGCCGATCAGCAGCGGAACGGCGAGGACCAGCGCGCCCGCTGCGAAGACGGTCGCGCGCGAAGGATCGCGCCAGCCTGCGCCGAAGCGGACCGCGAAGGCGCCGAGCAGCCCGGCGAGCAGACCCGAGCTGCCGATCCAGGTGCCGGCCCCCGCGGCGACGAGCGCGCCGAAGACGCTCGCGGCGGCGACCGTCGAGCCGAGCGCCACGCCGCTGAAGAGCGAGACGCCCCACGATCCCTCCAGATAGAAGCCGAGCAGAAGCAGCCCGCAGAGGCTCGTGAGCAGGTGCAGCCAGCTCGCGTGGAGAAGCACGTGGCTCACGAGCGTCAGCGGGCGGTGTTCCCCGGAGCGCATGCCCCAACGCTGTGTCGGATGCGCCGAGAGGCGGCCCGAGGCCTCGCCGACGAGGTCGTCGAGCCGCTCCTGCTCGCGGCGCTGGATGCCGGCCGGGACCGGCAACGCGTTGCGGCTGCGCTGGTCCGCGAGATAACGCGCGCGCTGCTGCTCGGCCGCAGGCGCGGAGATCTGGCTCGCGAGCAGACCCGGCGGGGTCAGATAAGGATGGGCGCGGAAGTACTCCCCCGCCTCCGCGAGGCTGACGCCGAGCTCGGCATCGATCTGGCTGCGTTCGGCGCGCAGATAGGCGTAGCCGCACAGCAGCAGCGCGATCAGGGCGAACGTGGCCCACGGCGGCTGCCGGATCGCGACCCCGTCTTCGCGCATGCCTTCACGCATCCCATGTCCCTGCAGCGCGTTCGCGCGCATGGCCAGACATTCGCGCGCAGGCCCAGAAGGCTGGCAGCGGGCACACGGCAACCCTCGGCTGCTTCCAGCGCGCCGCGTCTCTCTGCGGCGGACGGGGCTCGGAACTGAAGGCGCGCAGCAGCAGCCGATTTCCCGGCCGGCGTTCTCTATTCTGGGACGCATGCGGAAAGCGAGCTCCGGGACCGCGGCGTTCGCCGCCCTGTTGGCGGCCGCGGCGCTCGCGTGCGGCGAGCGGGCGAGCCACCCGAGCGCGCCGCCGGCGCCCTCGCAGGCGCGGGCCGAGCAGCCGCGGCCTCCCGGGACGCCCCCCAATGCCCGGCTCGACGTCGTCGCGATGCTGCGCGAGGACGAGGCCGCGAAGCGCAGCCCCTCGGACGGGGGCGGCCGCGCGTGGCTCGAGGGTCCGGCTCCGGTGCAGGCGGGCAGCTCGAGCCGCTTCAAGCTCGTGTACGAGGTGGGCCCGCTCGGCATCGCGACACACGGCGGGATCTACCTCCAGGTGTCTCCCTTCTGGGGCTGGAGCACGCCGCAGGTCGAGGACGCGAATGCACCCGGCTACACCGAGATCACGACCAGCGCCAGCGACATCGAGCTCGAGGCAAAGACGCTCGGCCCGCAGCTGCTCGTGATGGAGGTCGTGGGCCGGCCGCTCGTGGCCGGCGAGCGCGTCAGCCTCGTCTATGGCGCGGGCGCGCCCGGCGCGAACACCGATCGCTTCGCCGAGCACGACTCGCGCTTCTGGTTCGCCGTCGACGGCGATGGCGATGGCATCCGCGGCATCCTCCCGGACTCGCCCGGGGTCGACGTGCTGGCGGGCGAACCCTCCCAGCTGCGCGTGACGCTGCCGAGCGTCGCGCGCCCCGGGGAGCGCCTGGCAGTGACGCTGGCGCTGCTCGATGCAGCGGGCAACGCCGGGAATCCGACGGAGGGAGAGATCGTCTTTCCCGAGCCGCCGCCCGGGCTCGAGCTTCCGGCGCGCGTCGCGCTCACGGCGGCCGACCGCGGGCACAAGACGCTCTTCGTGCTCGCGCGCCAGCCGGGGGTCGTGCGCCTGCGCGCCGAGGGCCCGAAGGGCCTGAAGGGCGAGAGCAATCCGCTCCAGATCTCGAAGGACGGTCCGCGCGTGCTGTGGGGCGATCTGCACGGGCACTCGAACTTCTCGGATGGGACCGGAACGCCGGAGGATTATTACGTGTATGCGCGCGACGTCGCCGGGCTCGACGTCGCGGCGCTCACCGACCACGACCATTGGGGCATGCTCGCGCTCGACTCCCACAAGGAGATGTGGGAAGAGATCCAGCGCCAGACGAAGCGCTTCCACGAGCCCGGCCGCTTCGTGACGCTGCTGGGCTACGAGTGGACCAGCTGGATCCAGGGACACCGCCACGTGCTGCGCTTCGACGACGAGGGCAAGGTGCTCTCCTCGCTCGATCCGGCCTACGAGTCGCCTTTGCAGCTCTGGGCGGCGCTGCGCGGCCAGCCGGCCCTCACCTTCGCGCACCACTCGGCAGGCGGACCCGTGGCCACGAACTGGCTGATCCCGCCGGATCCCGTCCTCGAGCCCGTCACCGAGATCGTGTCCGTGCACGGCAGCAGCGAAGCGCCCGACTCGCCGCAGCCGATCTACGACCCCGTCGCCGGCAACTTCGTGCGCGAGGCCGCCCTCGGTCGCGGCTATCGCTTCGGCTTCATCGGAAGCGGCGACAGTCACGACGGGCATCCGGGCTTCGCGCAGCTTGCGTCGCCGGTCGGCGGGCTCGCGGCGATCCTCTCCGAGGAGCGCACGCGCGAGGGCGTGCTCGCGGCGCTGCGCGCGCGGCGCGTCTATGCGACGAGCGGCCCGCGCATCCTGCTGCGCTGCGCGCTCGGCGCGCACCCGATGGGATCGAGCGTGACGCTGTCCCCCGGCGAGAGCCTGAGCGAGTCGCTGTTCGTCAGCGTGCTCGCGCCGGGGGCGCTCGAGCGCGTCGATCTGATCCGCAGCGGGCGCGTCGTCGATACGATCCAGCTCGCGGGCGAGCGCGAGGTGACGCTCGAACGCCGGGTCGAGAAGCTGCAGCCCGGCGAGTACGTCTACGTGCGCGTGGTGCAGCGCGACAGCGGCGCGGCGTGGTCGAGCCCGATCTACGTCGAGTGAGCCGCGAGCGGCGCACTCGCAGCCGGGCGACTCCCCAGAGCGTCGGCCCTGCGCAGACGGGGCCTCGCATCTCGGTGCTGCTCCCGGTCTGGAACGCGGCGGCGACGTTGCCGGCGTGCCTCGCGAGCCTGCGGCGCCAGACCGAAACGCGCTGGGAATGCGTGCTGGTCGACGATGGCTCGAGCGACGCGAGCCTCGCGATCGCGCGCGACTGCGCGGCCCGCGATGCGCGCTTCGAAGTGCTCGCCCGCCCGCACCAGGGCCTCGTCGCTGCGCTCAACGCCGGGCTCGAGCGCTGCCGCGGCCGCTTGATCGCGCGCATGGACGCCGATGACGTGATGCACCGCGAACGCCTCGCGGCGCAGGCCGCCGCGCTCGACGCATCCCCCGCGCTCGCCGCCGTCGGCTGTCACACACGCTTGTTTCCGAGCGCGTCGCTAGGGCCCGGCATGCGCGCCTACGCGCGCTGGCTCGCCTCGATCGATTCCGCGCTGCGCGTGCGCGAGGAAGCCTTCGTCGAATGCCCCGTCGCGCATCCGACGCTGATGCTGCGGGCCGAGGCGCTGCGCGAGCTCGGCTACCGCGAGCTCGGCTGGCCGGAGGATTACGATCTGGTGCTCCGCATGCTCGAACGCGGCGCGCAGATCGGCGTCGTCGCCAGGCGCCTGCTCGCCTGGCGACACGCTCCCGGGCGCCTCTCGCAAACCAACGCGGCCTACACGCCGGCCCGTTTCACCGCGTGCAAGGCCGATTTCCTCGCGCGCGGGTTTCTCGCCGGCTGCGAGCAGTACGCGCTCTGGGGCTACGGCGGAACCGGGCGCGCGCTCGCGCGCGCGCTGCTCGCGCACGGCAAGCGGCCCGGCGTGATCATCGAGCTGCACCCGCGCCGGATCGGGAAGAAGATCCAGGGCGCACGCGTGATCTCGCCCGGGGCGCTCGAGCGCGAGCTCAGGCTGCCGCTCGTCGTCTCGGTCGCCGGCGCGCCGGCGCGAGCGCAGATCCGAGCCGCGCTCGCAAAGCTCGGCTTCCGCGAGACGCGCGATTTCGTGTGCGCGGCCTGAGGAGATTCCCCCACCGCACCGATGACGCGATCCTGGGACGGCGGCCCGGATCCGGCGCCGCTGTCTACCGCCGGTCGGCGCTGGAGGATACTCTCTTCGCAGCGTCCGACGCAGGCGTGCGAGGGGGGTCTCGTGGGGTGGTGGGGCTGGATCGTGGCGGGAGCGCTGCTGCTCTCCTCGGAGCTCCTGGTCCCGACCGATTTCTTCCTGGTGTTCCTCGGCGTCGCCGCGCTCGCGGTGGGGGGCGTCGGGCTCGCGGGTCTCGGTCTTCCCATCTGGGGCCAGTGGCTGCTCTTCGGCGCGCTCGCTCTCGTGTTGCTGGTGGCGGTGCGGGGACCGCTCAAGCGCCGGCTGCCCAAGGGTGATCCGCGCGTCGACGACGCGCTGGTCGGTGAGATCGCGTTGATCCACGAGCGCCTGGCTGCCGGCGCCATCGGCAGCGTGGAGCTGCGCGGCACGCAGTGGAGCGCGCGCAACGACGATGCAAGCGCGCTCGAGCCCGGGGCGCGCGCACGCGTCGAGCGCGTCGAGGGACTCGTGCTACACGTGCGGCGCTCGAGCTAGCTCGGCACCCAGAAGGAGGAGGCGCATGGAATCCGTCATCGCGGCCGTCGTGATCGTGGGCCTCGTGGTGATCCTGATCGCGCGCACCGCGATCGTGGTGCCGCAGCAGAGCGCCTACGTGATCGAGAACCTCGGCAAGTACAGCCGCACGCTCGCAGGCCGGCTTCCACATCCTGATCCCGTTCGTCGAGAAGGTGGCCTACCGGCACACCCTGAAGGAGCGGCGATCGACATCCCCGAGCAGATCTGCATCACGCGCGACAACGTGCAGGTGGGCGTCGACGGCGTGCTGTACCTGCAAGGTGCTCGACCCGCACCGCGCCTCCTACGGCATCACGAACTACGCTGTTCGCGATCACGCAGCTCGCGCAGACGACGCTGCGCAGCGAGATGGGCAAGATCGACCTCGACCGCACCTTCGAGGAGCGCGCCACGATCAACGCCGCGGTGGTCGACGAGCTCGACAAGGCCTCGCGAGCCCTGGGGCGTGAAGGTGCTGCGCTACGAGATCAAGAACATCAACCCGCCGGCGGACGTGCTGCGAGGCGATGGAGAAGCAGATGCGCGCCGAGCGCGAGAAGCGCGCCGTCATCCTCGCCTCGGAGGGCGAGCGCGACGCCAAGATCAACCAGGCCGAGGGCCAGAAGCAGCGCGTCATCAAGGAGTCCGAGGCCACGAAGCAGCAGCAGATCAACGAGGCCGAGGGCGAGGCCGAGGCGATCCTCGCGGTGGCGACCGCCACCGCCGAGGGGCTGCGCCGCATCGCCGAGGCGCTGCGCGAAGCCCGGCGGCGACGAGGCCATGCGGCTGCGCATCGCCGAGCAGTACGTCGAGCAGTTCGGCCAGCTCGCGAAGGCGGGCAACACCTTCGTGGTGCCGGCGAACCTCTCCGACATCGGCTCGATGATCGCCCTCGCGCGCGGCATGCTGCGCCCGGATGGCGCGGGCGACGCGGGTGACGCGGCGGCGCGAAGCTAGCGAGCCAGCGGGTGGCGGGTCATTCCACGTCGAGCCGCGCACTCTGGGTCGCCGTCGCCGTCGCGGGCGCCGTCGCGCTCGGCGTGATCGCGACGGCGCGCGGCGAGAGCCTCTCGAGTGCGTGGTTCCTGGTGGCGGCGCTGTGCAGCTACGCCCTCGCCTATCGCTTCTACTCCGCATTTCTCGCCGCGCGCGCCTTCGCGCTCGACGATGCGCGCATCACCCCCGCGCACCGATTGGAGGACGGCCAGGACTACGTACCCACCAATCGCTGGGTCGTGTTCGGTCACCACTTCGCCGCCATCGCGGGCCCGGGCCCGCTCGTCGGCCCGATCCTCGCCGCGCAGTTCGGCTACCTGCCGGGCACGCTCTACATCCTGATCGGCGTGGTGCTCGGCGGCGCCGTGCAGGATTTCACGATCCTCGTCGCTTCGACGCGTCGCGACGGCAAGAGTCTCGGACAGATGATGCGGGAGGAGGTTGGTCCGGTCGGCGGGATCACGGCGCTCGTCGCGATCCTCGCGATCCTCGTGATCCTGATCGCGGTGCTCGGGCTCGTCGTCGTGAACGCCATGTTCGGGAGCCCCTGGGCCACCTCTACGGTCGCCGCCACGCTTCCGATCGCGATCGCGATGGGGATCTACCTGGTGCGGATCCGCCCGGGCCGCGTGCTCGAGGCGAGCCTCGGCGGCGTCGCGCTCGTGATCCTGGCGGTCTTCGCCGGCCGCCTGGTCGATGCGAATCCCGACCTGCGCGTCTGGTTCGACTTCGATCGCCGCACGCTCGCGCTGCTGCTCGTCGGCTACGGCTTCATCGCGAGCGTGCTGCCGGTCTGGCTGCTGCTCGCGCCGCGCGATTATCTCTCGGCCTTCGTCAAGATCGGCACGATCGCGCTGCTGGCCGGCGGGCTGCTCGCGGTGCACCCCGACGTGCGCCTGCCCGCCCTCACGCGCTTCATCGACGGCAGCGGACCGATCTTCGCGGGCAAGCTGTTCCCCTTCTGCTTCATCACGATCGCCTGCGGCGCGCTCTCGGGCTTCCACTCGCTGATCGCGAGCGGCACTACGCCAAAGCTGTTGGACCGCGAGACGGACGCGCGCTTCGTCGGCTACGGCGCGATGCTCATGGAATCCTTCGTCGCGATCATGGCGCTGCTCTCCGCGGCGGTGATGGAGCCAGGAACCTATTTTGCGATCAACGCGCCCGCGGCGGCGCTCGGGACGAGCGCCCAGAGCGCCGCCGAGGCGATCCGCGGCTGGGGCTTCGCCTTCGATCCCGACGCCTTCGAGCGTCTCACGCGCGAGGTCGGCGAGCACACGCTGCTCTCGCGCACGGGCGGTGCGCCCTCGCTCGCCGTCGGCATGGCGGAAATCTTCTCGCAGGCGCTCGGCGGCCCCGCCGTGAAGGCGCTCTGGTATCACTTCGCGATCATGTTCGAGGCGCTCTTCATCCTCACCACGCTCGACGCCGGCACGCGCGTGGGCCGCTTCCTGATGCAGGATTTCCTCGGGCAGCTGCATCCGGCGCTGGGACGCACGGGGTCGCTGCCGGCGAACGTGCTCGCTTCGGGGCTGATCGTCGCGGGCTGGGGCTACTTCCTCTACCAGGGCGTCGTCGACCCGCTCGGCGGCATCAACTCGCTGTGGCCGCTGTTCGGCATCGCAAACCAGCTGCTGGCGACGACCGCGCTGGCGCTCGGCACCACGGTCCTCGTGAAATCGCGGCGCCCGCAGTTCGCGATCGCCACCGCGATTCCGCTCGTCTGGCTGCTCGCGGTGACGATGACCGCGGGCTGGCAGAAGATCCTCGACCCCGATCCGCGCATCGGCTTCTGGACGCTGGCCGATTCGCTGAGCAGCAAGCTCGCCTCGGGCGCCGTCGCCGCCGAGCAGGTGGCGGCGACGCAGACGCTGATCTTCAACAATCGGCTCGACGCGGCGCTGACGGCCGCCTTCATGCTGCTCGTCGCGATCGTGGTCGCCGACGCGACGCGCGCCTGCTGGCGCGCGCTCGCGACGCCGCGGCCGCCGGCGACGGCTCTCGAGGCACGTGCATGAGTCGACCGTTGCGAGCCGCGGCGCGCGCGCTGCGGAACTTCCTGCGAGGCTTCGTCGGGATCGCGCCGGTGCGGCCGCTCGCGAAGCAGCAGAACGACGGCGCGCAACGCCCGTTCTGCTGCTGACCCGCGCCGTCAGCGCGGCCTGGCGGCCCGGCTCGCGCCCGAGAGGCGCAGCGCGACGACGCCCGCGGCGTAGACGAACAGCGAGACCAGCCACACGCCGCGGAAGCCGATCTCCATCGCCAGGACGATCGCGAGCACGGTCGCCGTCACCGACGCACAGCCGTTGACGGCCCACGCCCAGGGCACCAGATCGCGATGGACGGCGGCCGCGCGTCCGATCCCGAGCGGGAAGAAGACGCCGAGCGTCAGCCCGAGCGGCGCGAGCACGGCGAGGGTCAGCGCGACGCGCACGGCGAGCGGCGCGGCGAGCGTCGCCGCCTGGAGCGGGCCGAGACCGATCATGTAGGCGACCGCGAGCAGCGCGACGATCGCGACCGCGACCGGTAGTACGTTCGCCTCGCGCCCCACCCAACGTTGCGACAGATGGCTGCCGATTCCCATGAAGATGAGCAACGCGAACAGCACCACCGAGAGCGAGTAGGTCGGATAGCCGAGATACACGACGAAGCGCTGGATCAGACTGATCTCGAAGAGCATGAAGCCCATGCCGACCGCGAGGAAATAACCGAGCAGGCCCCAGACCGCGCGGCCCGCGCGGAGCAGACCCCGGCGCCGGAACACCAGCAGGGGACCGATGATGAAGAGACTCCCGAGCAGCGTGAGCGAAACCAGCAGGATGCCGAGCACGATCTGGCCGAGCGCGGTCCCGTGCACGGGTCCGAAATCGCGCGCCGCAATCAGGTCGCGCCAGCGATCGAAATGGAAGAAGAAAGGGCGGTCGTCGCGGATCGCCCGGATGTCGAAGGGAAGCCCTGCGAGCAGGGCCTCGCGCTCGGGGCCATCCGGTCCGATCAGCGTCTGGTAGAGCGGCCTGCCCTCATCTCCTACGAGCAGCGGCAGGAACGCGAGCCTGCGCGCGCCGTCCGTGATCTTCTGGAACTCGGCGGTCCCGAATGGCTCGTTGCGAACCAGGAGCTCGGTGAACAGGAAGGTGCTGTCCACCAACGCGACGTGACGCGACGGATCGCGGACGCCGCGCTCGAGCAGCGCCGCGCGGGCCACGTCGAGGATGCGGCCAGCGGCTTGTGGCGCGTCCGGGTTCCAGTTGCCGATGCCGAAGGAGAGCACACCGCCGGGCCGCAGCCGATCCAGGAAGTCATGGAAGGCCTCGACGGTATAGAGGTAGTTCTCGGCGAGCACGTAGGCCCCGCTCGACGTGGCGGCGAGCGTATCCACGCCCGTGAGCTGGATCACGTCGAAACGGTCCTGTGTCGACTTGACGAAGTGTCTTCCCTCGCCCGCGATCAGCTCGACGTCGTCGCGAGCAAAGAATCCGTCTTGCACGTCCGCGAGGTCGTCGTGGATCAGCCTCAGCGTGACCGGGTCGAGCTCGACGCCGGTCACGTGGCTCGCCCCATAGCGCACCGCCGCAACCACGTCGCGCCCGCCGCCGACGCCGATCACGAGCACGCGGGGATGCGGATTCGCGACCCAGTACGCGAGCGACAGGACGTGCTCGTCGAAGTAGTCGAGCCGCCCCTTGCGCAGATCGTAGAGCGGCGTCGCGGCAGTGCCGTCGTGGACGACGTAGCCCCACGGATTCTGGATCGTTTCGAGACGCGCGTTGCGCGAGATCCCCCACGAATCGGCGAGCGTGTACTCGGTGGCCTCGCTCGCCCGCACCATGTCGGTCCGGAAGAGCGCCGTCCAGTCGTGGCGAATCGGCACCATCTTCTTGAGCTCGAAGAGCATCGACAGGTGCTTGCTGCGCGCGGGCTGGAACGGAATGCGCGATCCGAAGCCGCCCGCGACTGCGAGCACGACGGCGAGGGCGAAACCCGCCGCGCGCAATCCGCGCGCCGGGGCGACCCGAACTGCGGCCGCGGCGAATCCGACGCCGGCGAGCAGGGCCGCTCCCGGCGGCGAAAAGACGTTCATCAAGACCACGGATCCGGCGCAACCGAGGCCCGCGCCGACCAGATCCCAGAAGTACAAGCGGCCGACCTGCTCCGCCGCGCCGCGCAGCATCAAGCTGATCGCGATCCCCGAGAAGAAGAAGGGCACCGCGGCAACCACCTGATAGGCGAGCTGGAGCGCGAGCTGCGATGGATCCGCCAGGATCTGGGTCGGGTCGAGCGGGAATGCAGAGACGAAGCCCAGCACGAGGGCGACCGTGGCGCTCGCCGCGAGACAGCAGAGCGCGACACTGCGCGGGAGATCCCGCGTCCCGATCCCGGGTCGCAGCGCGACGAGCGTCCCGGAGGCTCCGAATCCCAGGAGCGCCGTCGAGATCACGACGTAGGCGAAGTGGTACCAGATCGTGAACGAGAGCACGCGGATCAGCGAGATCTCGAAGACCAGCGTGGCGAACGACACCAGGAAGATCGCGGCGAAGAGAGCGCTCGACACCTAGGGGACCGTCTCGACCGCGCGGCCCTCGGCGAGATCCGCGGCGTCGCTCACGACCAGCGCTTCGCCGCCCGCGAGGCCCTGCGTGACGATCACCTGACCGGAGCCCGCGTCGCCGCCCGTCTGGATCGTCTGCCGGCGCAGGTGACCTTGCGTCACGATCCACACGTAGGCAGCGCCGGCCTCGCTGCGCACGGCCTCGCGCGCCGCGAGCACCGCCCCCTCGCCGCCGGGAGCGGCCTGCGTCTCGCGCAGGAACGTGATGCGCACGCTCATGTCGGGGCGCAGCTTCTCGTCCGGCTCGAGGATCTTCACCTCGACCTTCAGGGTCCCCTTCTGGCGATTGATCTGCGGGTAGAGCTTCACCACGGACGCGCGATATTTCCGATCCATGTAGGCGTCGGGGACGACCTCCGCGGGCTGCCCGATCTCGATCTTCGAGAGGTCCGATTCGTTGACGTCGATCTCGGCGCGCAGCTCGTCCATGTTCGCGAGGCGGATCAGCTCGCCCGAGCCAGCGAAGCCGCCGGGCACCGCGATCTCCCCCACCTCCTTGAACTTCTCGAGCACCACGCCATTCGTGGGCGCGCGCAGCACCGTGTCTTCGAGGTCGATCTCGAGCTGCGCGATGCGCGCGACGAGCCGTTCGATCTCCGCCTCCGCGACGCGCAGCTGGTTCTGCTTCACGTCGACGTCGGCTTGCGAAGCGACGTTGTGCTCGTGCAAGCTCCTGCGCGCGCGTCATCTCCTTGCGTCGGAGCTCGAGGTTCGCGCGCGCGAGGTGCAGGCTCGCGCGCGCCTCCCGGAGCGCGGCGGCGTAGTTGCGATCGTCGAGCTGCACCAGGGGCTGGCCCGCCTTCACGACCTCGCCCTCGTCGACGAGATAGGCCTCGATGCGCCCGGGCACGCGCACGCCGATCGAGATGTAGTGGTCGCCCGTCACCACGTAGCCCGAGCCCGTGAGCACGGCCCCCGACCTGGCTCGCGCCCGGCACCGTTCGCGTGGCGTACGCGACCTTCACCCGGGCGTACGGCCGAGGGTCGCGCGCCACGTGATGAAGCCGGCGAGCAGCAGCAGCAGCGCGATCGCGACCCGCGAGGACGGGCTTCAACCAGGGCGGCCGCGGCGCGAGCCGTCCGCGGCTGCGATCGATGCGCAGCGCGCGAGAGTTCGTCGCGCACCGAGCGAATCGGCTCGCTCGCCACGGGGCTCACGCCTTCCGCAGCGCGTCGACGGGCCGCAGCCGCGACGGCGCGCAGCGCCGGGAAGATCCCGCCGACGAGGCCGATGAAGAGCGACAGCCCGAGCGCCATCGCGAGATCGCATCGGCGCCGACTCGGAGCTGGACCACGTTGGTCGTGAAGGTCTGCGACGCGAAGGCCGACCCCGCCGAGCACGATACGACAGCAGGCGGCCGAGCAGCCAGGCGAGCGCGCCGCCGATCACGAAGCCGAGCAGCGCGACCGCGAGCGACTCGATCAGGAACGAGCCGAGGATCGTCGCGCGCGAGAAGCCGAGCGCGCGCAGCGTACCGATCTCCGCGGTGCGCGCCTGGACGGCGGCGTACATCGTGTTGGTCGCGCCGAAGGCGGCGCCCGATCCCGGCCAGCACGGCGAGCGCCACCACGATGTAGTAGAGCACGTTCGACGACTCGGCCTGCTTCGCGTAGTACTCCCGTCTCCGGGCGTCGCCTCGAGGGCGTAGCGCGGGTCGTCGCCGATGCGACGCGCGAGCGCGTCCATGTCGGCCCCCGGCGCGACGCGCACGCGCAGGCCCGAGTATGGAACGGGGCGCTTGGCGTCGTTGCCGAGCAGGCGCACGTCGCACCACACCTCGCTCTCGGTCGAGGTGCCGCCGCTCTCGAAGACTCCCACCACCTTCCAGGCGCCGCGGCCGAACTGGAGCGGCGAGCCGAGCTTCGCACCGACGTAGCGCCCCTCGACATTGCGCCCGAGCATCACTTCGTCGGTCGACGGCTCGAACATCCGCCCCTCGACGATCTTGACCTCGTCGTGGACCGCGAGCGCGATCGGCTCGACGCCGCGCACGAGCACGTTCTCGCGACCGCCCTTGGGTCGTGCGAAAGAACGGCTGCACCACGAGCTCGGGCGACACCAGCGGATTGCCGGCGGCGTCGCGCTCGATGCCCTCGAAGAAGCGCACCGTCTGGTAGGCCTCGAGCGTCAGCGCGCTCGAGCCGTCGTTCGTCGCGCCCTTGCGCATCACGACGAGGTTCCGCTCCGAGCCGGTCGTCACGAGCGTGCGCTGGAGGCTCGAGACGAGCCCCGCGAAGAGCGTGGTCGCGAGCACCACCAGCGCGATCACGCCGACCGTGAGCGCCGTGCGCAGGCGGCGCGCGACGAGATTGCCGAGCGGATAGCGCAGCGGCAGCACGGCTCAGAACACCTCGCGCAGGGTCGCCGCGACGCTGCGACGCGCCGCGCCCCAGGAGGGCACGACGCCCGAGATCATGCCCACGAAGAGCGCCAGGAAGACGCCCTGCACCAGGATCGTCCGCGTCACGATGAAGTAGCCGAGCGGGCCGAGCTGCGAGTTCCAGCCGCTGGTGGCGATGTTGCGCATGATCAATGTGAGCCCCAGCGAGCCGAAGGCGCCTACGACACCGGCCAGTGTGCAAAGCAGAACCGCCTCGGCCACCAGCGTCGCGAAGATCAGGCGCCGGCTGAAGCCGAGCGCCTTCAGGATCGCGATCTCTCCGAAGCGCTCGCGCACCGCCATGCTCGCCGTGTTCGCCGCGATGAAGACGATGCACAGCGCCACGACCCCCGTCACGAGCAGGATCACGACGACGAAGCTCTCGAGCAGCGTGAAGAAGCTCTTGAAGTAGCTCTTCTCGGTCTCGGAGGCCGTCTCCGCCTCGCTGTTGCGGAACATCTCGTCGATCTCGCGCATGATCGGCTCGACCCGCGCGCGATCGTCGACGCGGAGCCAGATCGTGCCCAGGACGTTGAGGTTGGCCCCCTTTGCGCGCAGCGCCTGTTCGAGATACTCGCGCTGGAACCAGAAGTGCGGCGCGCGCGCGTTCGGGATCTCGCCCACGATCCGGAAGCTCAGTTCGACCGGGTAGAGCGTGCCCTTGAGCGTGACGAGATCGCCGATCTTCCACTTGTACTTGTCGAGCGTGCCGCGGCCGACGATCGCACCGTCGCGATAGCGCCGGAAGTCCTCGAGCGCCTTCGGAGCAATCTTCCAATCCTCCCAGACGACACCTACGTCATCGGGCTCGACCGCGAAGTTCGGAAACGTGACGCCCTTCTCCACCTCGAAGACGCCGCCGAACCACGACCAGCTCGCAGCGCCCACCACGCCCGGAAGGGCGCGCACCTTCTGTAGATAGGAATAGGGCAGCGGGTAGACGAGGCCGGCTTCGTTGTGGACGACGATGCGCGAGTTCGAGGCTACCTCCTCGATCAGCCGCTTGAGACCCGCCGGCATGCTCTGGAGCAGGCAGACGAGCGCGATCGCGAGCGCGATCGCCCCGCCGGTGAGCAGGCTGCGCAGCTTGTTGCGGGTGAGGTTGCGCCAGATGAAGGGAAGGAACTTCACGTGCTCTGCCCTGCGGCGCCGCCCGGGACGGAATCCACGAGCAGACCCTTGTCGAGATGATGGATCTCGTCGACGTAGGCCTCGCCGCGCGGATCGTGTGTCACCATCACGACGGTCTTGCCGAACTCGACGCGCAGGGCGCGCAGCAGAGAGAGCACCTCGAGGGCGTTCTTCGCGTCGAGATCGCCCGTCGGCTCGTCGGCCACCACGATCTCCGGATCCGTCACGATCGCGCGCGCGATCGCCACGCGCTGCTGCTCGCCGCCCGACAGCTGATTCGGCATGTGATCGCCGCGGTCGCCGAGCCCCACGATCCGCAGCGCCGTCTCGGCGCGCTCGCGCCGCTGGTCCTTCTTGAGCGCCGTGAGCAGCAGCGGCAGCTCGACGTTCGCCCGCGCGGATAGCACCGGAATCAGGTTGAAGAACTGGAAGACGAAGCCCACGTGCTGCGAGCGGAACTTCGCGAGCTCGTCCTCGGAGAGCTCACCCAGCCGCAGTCCGGCCACCGTGACGTTGCCCTCATTCGGCCGGTCCAGCCCCGCGAGCAGGTTGAGCAGCGTCGACTTGCCGGAGCCCGAGGGCCCCATCAGCGCCACGAAGCGCCCTTCGGGAATCTCGAGCGTCACGTTCTGGAGCGCGTGGACCACGTCGGCACCCCGGCGATAGACCCGCGACACGTTCTCGATCTGGATCAAGCCGGCTCCCGCTGGCGCGCGCGGGCCGGAGTCTACGCCACGCCGAGCCGCTGCGTCGAGCCGATCGGAGCCGTCCGCGCGCGCGCTGGGAAGGGGCTCAGAACTCCGCGCAGCCCGGCACGCGCGGGAAGGGTATCACGTCGCGGATGTTCGCCATGCCGGTCATGAATTGCACGACGCGCTCGAAGCCGAGGCCGAAACCTGCGTGGGGAACGGAGCCATAGCGACGCAGATCGAGGTACCAGGCGTAGTGTTCCTCTGGGAGCCGCGCATCGCGCAGACGCTCGCGCAACACGTCGAGCCGGTGCTCGCGCTGCGAGCCGCCGATGATCTCGCCCAGCTTCGGCACGAGCACGTCCATCGCGCGCACCGTCCTGACGTCGTCGTTGCGGTACATGTAGAACGCCTTGATCCCGACCGGATAGTCCGTGACGATCACGGGACGGCGCACGTGCTCCTCGGCCAGCCAGCGCTCGTGCTCGCTCTGGAGATCGCGTCCCCACTCGACCGGGAATTCGAACGTCTTGCCGCTGCGCTGCAGGCGCTCGACCGCCTCCGTGTACGTCATCCGCTCGAACGGCTCGTCGATCACGTGGCGCAGCGTCGTGAGCACGCTCTCGTCGATGCGCTCCTCGAAGAAGGCCATGTCCTCCGGACAGGCCTCGAGCACGTCGCGGAACAGCGCCTTCAGGAAGGCCTCGGCGATCTCCATGTCGCCGGACAGGTCGCAGAAGGCCATCTCGGGCTCGACCATCCAGAACTCGGCCAGATGGCGGCTGGTGTTCGAGTTCTCGGCGCGAAAGGTGGGGCCGAACGTGTAGACGTTCGTGAGGGCGAGCGCCGCGATCTCGGCTTCGAGCTGACCGGACACGGTGAGAAACGTCTCGCGGCCGAAGAAGTCCTGCGCGAAGTCGACGCGTCCGTCCCTGCCGCGCGGCGGCGCGTTCGCGTCGAGCGTCGTCACGCGAAACAGCTGGCCCGCGCCCTCGGCATCGGAGGCGGTGATGATCGGCGCATGCAGCAGCACGAAGCCGCGCTTGCGGAAGAACTCGTGGATCGCGTGGGCGGCGGCGCTGCGCACGCGCAGCACCGCCCCCAGCGTGTTCGTGCGCGGGCGCAGGTGGGCGATCGTGCGCAGGAACTCGAAGCTGTGGCGCTTCTTCTGGAGCGGGTAGTCGTCGCCGACCTCTCCGACGCACTCGAGCGTCGCGACGCGCAGCTCGACGCGCTGCTCGCTGCCCGGCGACTCGACGAGCGTTCCGGTCGCGACGACGGCGCAGCCGGTGCGCAGGCGCCTCACCTCGGACTCGTAGTTCGCGAGCTCGGGCGCCGCCACGAGCTGGAGCCCGGCGAGGCAGGAGCCGTCGTTCAGCTCGAGGAACGAGACCTCCTTCGCGTGACGCGCGGTGCGCAGCCAGCCTTGCACGCGCAGCACGCCGCCCGCCGTCTGGCCGGCGAGGATCTCGCGGACAGAGCGGTTCATTGCGGCGTGCGCACGATCAGGAGCCGGATCTCCGTCATCTCCTCGATCGCAAAGCGCACGCCCTCGCGGCCGAGTCCGCTCTCCTTCACGCCTCCATAAGGCATGTGATCGACCCGCCACGAGGGCACGTCGCCGATCACGACGCCGCCGACCTCGAGCTCGTTCCAGGCCTGCTGCGCCTTGTAGAGATCGCGCGTGAAGATGCCGGCCTGGAGCCCGTAGGCGCTGTCGTTCACCTGCCGCAGCGCGGCATCGAAATCGCGGAAGCGCGAGAGCACGGCGACCGGCCCGAAGGCTTCCAGGCACACGACGTCCTGATCCGCGGGCACGTCTTCGAGCAGCGTCGCCTCGTGCAGGGCGCCCTGGCGCTTGCCGCCGACGAGCAGCTTGCCGCCCACGCGCAGCGCCGCGGCGATCCAGCCCTCGAGTCGCCGGGCTTCGGCCTCCGAGATCATCGGCCCGATGAAGTTCTCCGGATTCTTGGGGTCGCCCATGCGCAGCGCGGCGGTCGCCGTCACCAGCCGAGCGCGCAGGTCGTCGTACACGTCGTCGTGAATCAGTATGCGTTGCACACCGATGCAGCTCTGCCCGGATTGATAGAAGGCGCCAAACACGATTCGGCGGGTGGCGTCTGCGAGGTCGGCATCGCGATCGACGATCACGGCCGCGTTGCCGCCGAGCTCGAGCACCACCTTCTTGCGGCCGGCTTTCGCTTTCAGGGCCCAGCCGACCGACGGCGACCCCGTGAACGACAGCAGCTTCAGCCGATCATCCGTCGCAAAGCGGTCGGCCTGCTCGCGCGGCACGGGCAGGATCGAGAACGCCCCCAGCGGGAGCTCGGTTTCGGCGAGCACCTCGCCGATGATCAGCGCGCCGACGGGCGTGAGACTCGCCGGCTTCAAGACGAACGGGCAGCCGGCGGCGATCGCAGGCGCCACCTTGTGCGCGGCGAGATTCAGCGGAAAGTTGAAGGGCGAAACGAAGGAGCAGGGCCCGATCGGCACGCGCTTCCACATTCCCGCGTAGCCGCGGGCCCGCGGGCTGATGTCGAGCGGCAGCACTTCGCCCGTGATGCGGACGGATTCTTCGGCCGCGATGCGGAAGGTGTCGACCAGCCGCCCGACCTCTCCGCGCGCATCCTGGATCGGCTTGCCGGCCTCGATGCACAGCGCCATCGCGAGCTCTTCGCTGCGCTCGCCAAAGCGCGTGGCGCAGTGCTGGAGCACGCGTTGCCGCTCGTAGGCCGCGAGCTCGCGCATCGGGCGCGCGGCCTGCACCGCGAGCCCGATCGCGCGATCGATGGCGGCGGCGTCGGCCAGCGCCACGCGCGTCGCCACTTCGCCCG
This sequence comes from uncultured delta proteobacterium, assembly GCA_963785985.1. GTDB lineage: Bacteria > Myxococcota_A > UBA9160 > UBA9160 > SMWR01 > DATBRV01. The sequence goes on from CAWAXD010000014.1 coordinate 862,560, forward strand.
TGAACTTGTCGGTGACGGCGAGGGTCGAGTCCGCCGACACCGGACGGTTGGCGAGGTAGTAGGGGTAGCTCTTCTGTAGCATGGCGCTCCCGCCGAAGAGGTAGGCACGGCCCGGAGGAGCAGGATGCTCGAAAACGTGCGCCGCCGCATGTCCACGATATTCAGCCTGCGCAGCGCTTGCGCGGTCGGTCTGCTCGGCGCGTGCCTCGCCGCGATCGCGAGCCCCGAGTCGGGATCAGCCGAGAGGCTCGCACCCGAGCGCGTTCCCGAGCCGCTTCGCCCCTGGGTCGATTGGGTCCTGATCGGACACGAAGCCGAACGCTGTCCGTTCCTGAATGGCGGGGCGGACAGCCGCGAATGTGCCTGGCCGGCGCGCCTCGAGCTCGCGCTCGGCGCGCGCCAGGGCAGCTTCGTGCAACGCTGGCGCGTCTACACCGACGCCTGGGTGCCGCTGCCGGGGGATGCGAAGCACTGGCCGCAAGCGGTCCAGGTGGACGGCCGGCCGGCTCCCGTCATCGAATCCGCCGGGCGCCCGAGCGTTCGCCTGCTGCCCGGCACCCACGAAGTGCGCGGCGAGCTCTTCTGGGACGCGCCGCCCGAGCTGCTCCAGATCCCGGCCGAGACGGGCCTGCTCGCACTCTCGCAGGGCGGCGAGCGCAGCCAGTTTCCCAAGCGCGACGCGCAGGGGCGTCTGTGGCTACACAGCGCCGCGCCCGCGGAGGCGGGCGACGAGAGCCGGCTCGAGATCGACGTCTTTCGCCGCATCGTCGATGAGATTCCGCTGCGCGTCGAGACGCGGATCCGGCTCGAGGTCTCGGGCCCGGCGCGCGAGGTCGTGCTCGGGCGCGCGCTGCCCGAAGGCGCCGTGCCGATGTCGCTCTCGGCGCCGATCCCGGCGCGGATCGACCCGGACGGAAAGCTGCGCGTGCAGGTGCGGCCCGGCACCTGGTTCGTCGAGAGCGAAGCGCGGCTGCCCGGTCCGGTCGAGTCGCTCGCGCTGCCAGCTCCCGATGGGCCGTGGGACGACCGCGAGGAATGGGTCTTCGATGCGCGGCCGAGCCTGCGCCAGGTGTCGGTCGAGGGCGCGGCCAGCATCGATCCCCAGCAGACGGAGCTTCCCGACGAATGGCGGGCGCTGCCGGCCTTCGCGCTCGAGCCCGGCACGGCGCTGCGCTTCGTGACCAAGCGCCGCGGCGACGCCGACCCCGCGCCGGATCGGCTCGAGCTCGTGCGCAGCTGGTGGCTCGACTTCGACGGCAAGGGTTACACCGTATCGGATCGCATCCGCGGAGCCATGGTGCGCAGCGACCGGCTCTCGATGGCGCCCGGCACCGAGCTCGGCCGGGTCGCGGTGAACGGCCGCGACCAGTTCATCACGCGCCTGCCCGGCGAGGCGAGCACCGGCGTCGAGGTCCCGCGCGGCGAGATCGAGATCTCGGCCGACAGCCGGATACCGGAAGCGGGCTCGCGCGTCCCCGCCGTCGGCTGGGACGCGGACTTCCAGAGCGTCTCGGCGCAGCTCCAGCTGCCACCGGGCTGGCGGCTGCTCCATGCGTCGGGCGTCGACAGCGTGTCGCATTCGTGGCTGACGCGCTGGTCGCTGCTCGATCTCTTCGTCGTGCTCGTGGTGGCGATGGCTTTCCTGCGCCTCTTCGGCGCCGGCTGGGGGCGCTCGCGCTCGCGGGCCTCGCACTCACCTACACCGAGCCCGGAGCGCCGCGCTGGGTGTGGATCGCGGTGCTCTCGGGCGAGGCGCTGCGCCGTGCGGTCGTTCGCGGGCGGCTCGCCGTGCTGGTGCGCACGCTGTGGCAGGTCGCGCTCGTCCTGCTCGTGCTGCTCGCCCTCCCCTTCGCGCTGGTGCAATTGCGCGGCGGCCTGCATCCCGCGCTCGAGGAACCGGGGATCGAGGGGTCGGGCGGCACGATCTTCGAGGAGGCGGTTCCCGCGGCCAGGAAGGACGCGGTCGCACCGGCGCTGGACCAGGCGGCAAGCCTCGAGTCCAGAGCGCCGGAATCGAAGCCGCTGCGCGCGCTCGGCACCCTCGCGAAGGAGCGCGAAGAGCGCTCGCGAGCGAAGCCCGGAGCGAGCTACGCCTCGAGCTGGGCGCCCGATCCCAAGGCGCGCATCACCACCGGCCCGGGGCTGCCGACCTGGAGCTGGCGCACGGTCTTGCTGCGCTGGCGCGGACCCGTCGAGCGCGGTCAGACGCTGCGGCTGTGGCTCTCGCCGCCGTGGCTGAACGGGGTGCTCGCCGTCCTGCGCGTGCTGCTGCTCGCGGCGCTGCTGCTGCGCGTGCTGCGGCCCGCCCTGCCCCGGGTGGCCTTCCCGTTGCAGCGCGCGACGGGGGCGAGCGCAGCGCTCGCGGCGCTGCTGCTCGCGGCGCCGGCCCCGCCTGCGGGCGCGGAGTTTCCGAGCGACGAGCTGCTCGAGCGCTTGCGCGTGCGTCTGCTCGAAGCGCCGGCGTGCCATCCGAACTGCGCCGCGAGCCCGCGGCTGCGCCTCGAGGTCGAGCCCGCCGGGCTCGTGCTACGCCTCGAGATCGACGCGGCGGCGCCGACGGCCGTTCCGCTTCCCGGCAGCGCGCGCGACTGGGTGGCCGAGCAGGTGAGCGTCGATGGCGCGCCCGCTACGGGGCTGCGCCTCGCCGCCGACGGCGTGCTGTGGCTCCAGGTCGAGCCCGGCGCGCACCAGGTAATGATCGCGGGCGCTCTTCCCGAGCGCGACACGATCGAGTTACCGCTGCCGCTCAGGCCGCACCGCGCGGAAGCGAGCAGCCGCGGCTGGACCCTTCAGGGCATCGGCCCGGACGGCGTGCCGGAGGACAACCTCCGCCTCTCTCGCGTGCGCGACGCGAACGCCGCCGCGCACCCGTCGCTCGAGGCCTCCGCGCTGCCTCCCTTTGCGAGCGTCACGCGCACGCTGCGCCTCGGCATCAGCTGGCAGATCGAGACGGTCGTCACGCGGCTCACGCCGTCCGACGCGACGCTGGCGCTCGAGGTGCCGCTGCTCGCGGGGGAATCGCTGACGACGGCCGGCGTGCGCTCCGAAAACGGCGTCGCGTTCGTGAGTCTCGGCCCCGGCGTCTCGCAGATGGTCTGGAGCTCGGCGCTCGAAGTGGCGCCGACGATCGAGCTGCGCGCGCAGGCCGCCACCAACTGGATGGAGACCTGGATCCTCGACGCGAGCCCCATCTGGCACATCGAGACCGAAGGCATCCCGGTGATCCACCAGGAGGCGACCGGCGTGCGTCTGCGCGAATGGCGGCCCTGGCCGGGCGAGCGCGTGAGCGTGCACGCGACGCGGCCCGAGGGCGTCGAGGGCCCGACGCTCACGTTCGACGGCAGCCGCCTCGAGGTCTCGCCGGGGCTGCGCGCCACCGATGCCTCGCTCGAGCTGAGGCTGCGCAGCTCGCTCGGCGGTCAACACGCGATCGCGTTGCCGGAGGGCGCAGTGCTCGAGCAGGTGACGATCGACGGCGCCGAGCAGCCGATCCGTCAGGAGGGGCGCGAGGTGACGCTGCCCCTGGCTCCCGGGACGCGCACGCTCTCGCTGCGCTGGCGCGAGCCGCGCGGGATCGCGACCCGTTTCGTCTCGCCGGAGGTCGACCTGCGCGCGCCGAGCGTGAACGCCAACAGCGTGCTCTCGCTGCCGGCCGATCGCTGGGTGCTGTGGACGAACGGACCGCGCCTGGGCCCGTCCGTGCTGTTCTGGCCGCTGCTCGCGCTGCTGGCTGCCGTATCGGCCGGGCTCGGCCGTCTTCGCAGCACGCCGTTGCGTACGCAGCACTGGCTGCTGCTCGGTCTGGGACTCACGCAGGTGCCGTTCCAGGCGGGGGCGATCGTCGCCGGCTGGCTGCTCGCGCTCGGCTGGCGTGGCGAGCACGGCGCCGCGGTGCGTGGGCGCTGGTTCGATCTCGTGCAGCTGGCGCTCGCGCTCTGGACGTTCGCCGCGCTCTGTGTGCTCGTCTACTCGATCCAGCAGGGGCTGCTCGGGCTGCCGGAGATGCAGGTGGCCGGCAATGGCTCGTTCGCGAGCCAGCTGCGCTGGTATCAGGACCGCGCGGGAGCGACGTTGCCCCAACCCGCGGTGATCTCGATTCCGCTGCTCGCCTATCGCGCCGCGATGCTCGCCTGGGCGCTCTGGCTCGCGACGGCGCTGCTCGGCTGGCTGCGCTGGGGTTGGGCCCAGTTCAGCCACGGCGACCTCTGGCGCGGGCGCCGGCGCATCACCGCCGCCTAGCGCCCCCACGCGCGGCGCGTTCGGTTAGAATCCGGCGCCAACCAGTGGACGCCGCGGACTTGAAGCCGGCACAGTACGAACCCGAGCTGAGGTTGAGCCGCCGGCAGCTGCTCCAGGGCGCGCTGGCGGCCGCTGTTTCCGCGAGCGCATTCGCGTGCTCGCCGGAACGCCGCGACGGGCCGCTCGTCGTGGGCGGCCTGCCGGTGACCTGCAACCTCACGCTTCCGGTCGCGTGCACGTCGAAGGCGGCGAGCAACCGCGCGGCGGGGCCGGGCGCTCCGCGCTTCGCGTACGAGTACAGCAAGTACAGCGGCTGGCCCGAGATCAAGGAATCGCTGATGGCCGGCCGGATCCAGGCGGCCTACATGCTGGCGCCGCTCGTGATGGATCTGGCGGACAAGAAGATCCCCGTGAAGATCGTGTCGCTCGGCCATCGCTCCGGCGCGGTGATCATGGTGCGCACGGATTCCCCGTATCAAGCACTTCCAGCAGCTCGCCGGCAAGCGCATCGCGATTCCCAGCCGCTTCGCCGTCGACTTCCTGTTCCTGCGCAAGATGCTGGCGCAGGAGGGCATGACGCCGAAGGACATCGAGATCATGGAGATGCCGCCGCCCGACATGCCGGCGGCGCTCTACGCGAACGCGGTCGACGCCTACTGCACGGGCGAGCCTTTCGGCGCGGCGGCGCAGCGCGCCGGCTACGCGCGCCCGCTGCGCATGACGCGCGACGAGTGGCGCAACTACATCTGCTGCGTGCTCACGGTGCGCGAGGAGCTGATCCAGGCGAACCGCCCGCTGGTGCAGGATCTCGTCGAACCAGGTGCTCGGCGCGGGCGTGTGGCTCGACGCGCAGCAGGAGAATCGCGACAAGGCGGTCGCGATCGCGGCCGGGCCGCGACTTCTTCAATCAGGATCCGAACATCCTGAAGTTCGTGATGGAGAACCCGACGGATCGCGTGACGTACGGCGACCTGCGCATGATCCGGTCGGAGTTCGAGGAGCTGATGCAGCTCTCGATCGAAGCCGGCACGATCGCGCATCCGATCCCGTACGAGAGCTACATGGACGAGAGCTTCGCGCGGAACGCGCAGCCGGCCGACGATCGCGCTCTGAGATGCGCGAGCCCCGCGCAGCGCGCGCTCGCTGCTCGCTCCCGCTGCTGTGCTCGCAGCTGCGTCGAGCGTTGCCGACGCCGACGGAGCTCAAGGCGGGCGTCTTCGACCCGCCGCGCGCGGCGCCCGACTTCTCGCTGCGCGGATCCGACGGCGCGCGAGCTGAAGCTCAGCCGCTACCGCGGCAAGGTGGTGATCCTCGCAGTTCGGCTTCACGTCCTGCCCCGACGTCTGCCCGACGACGCTCGCGACGCTGGCCGCAGGCGCGCAGGAAGCTCGGCGCCGCAGGCGAAGGAGCTCCAGGTCGTCTACGTCACCGTGGATCCCGAGCGCGACGACGCCGAGCGCCTGCGCGAGCTACCTGACGGCGTTCGACCCCACGTTCGTCGGCGGCACGGGAACCGCCGAACAGCTCGGCAGCGGTGCGTCGCGACTACGGCATCGCCGCCGCGCGGACGACGCTCGGAGCCGAGCTACGCGTTCTCCCACTCGTCGTACACCTACCTGATCGATCGCGAAGGGAAGCTGCGCGCGCTGATGCCGTACGGGCACGCGCCCGACGACTACGTGCACGACGTCAAGATCCTGCTCGAGCCGTGAGCGCGGCGGCGCGCCCGGGCAATGAGCGCCGCGCGCGGACGTTCGCGCCGCCCGCTCGCCGTCGTGGTCGCCGCTGCGCGCTCGGCATGACGGCCTGGGCTTCGCTGGCCCCGGTCCGCTCCGACGTCGCGGGACGAGATCTTCGAGATTCCGAAGGGGACCTGGGCGCGCCGCATGGCCGGGAGATCCGGTCGAGATCCTGCCGAGCGAGATCCGCCTGACGCTCGGCGTCCGGGACGTGCTCGTGCTCGAGAACCTCGACGACGTGCCCGCAGATCTTCGGACCCACGCTGATGATGCCGGGCCAGAGCTTCCGACTGCCGTTCGCGCTCGCGTCGAGCTATCAGTTCGCCTGCACGGCGCACGCGAGCGGACAGATGACCATCATCGTCGAGCCGTTCCCGGAGACTCCGTGGGCGCGGCTGCGCATGGCGGGTGCGCGAGCTCTTGAACCCGCAGCGAGTGGAGCGAGGCGAAGCATCGACATGAGCCGGCTCAAGCACGCCCTCCCGTCCGTCGCCGTGTTCGCGCTCCTGATCGCCGTCTGGTGGGTCGACGGTCCGGCGACCGGCAGCGTCATCTTCCCGACGCCCTGGCAGGTCGTGACCGGCGACGTTCGAGCTGATCGGGGACGGCACGCTCTGGGCAGCACATCGGCGCGTCGCTGCTGCGGGTCGGCGCCGGCTTCGGGCTGGCCGTCGCGTTCGCCGTGCCGCTCGGCCTGTGGATGGGCTGGGTGCGCGGCGCCTTCGACACGCTGAATCCGATCTTCCAGATGCTGCGGCCGATCTCGCCGATCGCGTGGATTCCGATCGCGATCCTCTGGTTCGGCGTGGGCAATGCCTCGCCGATCTACCTGATCTTCATCTCGTCGGTGTTCCCGATGATCGTGCAGACGACCGCCGGCGTGCACACGATCGAGCGGCGCTACCTGCGGGCCGCCGAGAACTTCGGGGTGTCGCGCCAGACGCTCTTCAGCCAGGTCGTGATCCCCGCCGTGCTGCCGCAGATCATCGTCGGGATGCGGATCGGACTCGGCGTGGCGTGGCTGGTCGTCGTCGCCGCGGAGATGATCGCGCTGCGCTCCGGGCTCGGCTATCTGATCATCGACTCGCGCAACGCGGGGAACCGCTACGATCTGGTGATCGCCGGCATGATCATCATCGGGTTGATCGGGCTGTCTGCTCGACGGCGTGATGCGGCTGCTCGAAGGCCTCAAGTCGGTCCGGTGGCGCTATGCGCACTAAGATCGAAGTCCGCGACATCTGGAAGAGCTTCGCTTCGGACGACGGCCCGCTGCGCGTGGTCGAGGGCGTCAGCTTCGACGTCGGCGACGGCGAGTTCGTCGCCATCGTGGGCCCTTCCGGCTGCGGCAAGTCGACGCTGATGAACATCATCGCGGGCTTCGTCCGGCCCGATCAGGGCTCGATCGCCATCGACGGCGTCGAGCGGACCAAGCCGAGCTCCAAGGGCATCCTCATCTCCCAGCACGGCTCCGTGTTCCCGTGGCTCACCGTGCGCAGAGAACCTGATGTTCGGGCTCAACGGCCACGCGCACGAGCGCGAGCAAGGCCGAGCTCGCCGATCACTACGCCGCGCATCGTCGGACTCAAGGGCTTCGAGAAGAGCTATCCGCACGAGCTATCGGGCGGCATGCTGAAGCGGGTCGAGCTGGCGCGCGCGCTGGTCGTGAAGCCGGAGATGCTCTACATGGACGAGCCGTTCTCGGACCTCGACGCGCTGATGAGCCTGCGCATGCGGGGCGAGCTGCTGCGCATCCTGTCCGAGGAGCGTCACACCGTCGTGCTGATCACGCACGACGTGGAGGAGGCGATCCACCTGGCGGATCGCGTGCTGGTGCTCTCGCCGCGCCCGACGAAGGTCCAGGCGAGCTTCGACGTGAAGCTCCCGCATCCGCGGAACCTGATGAGCCCCGAGGTGCAGGATCTCAGGCTCGCCGTCCTGCGCGAGCTCGGAGTCGGGCGGGATCCGCTCGCCGTGGGGCTGCCGCGCTCGCTCGCCTGAGGTCGCACGCCGCGACGGGGCTCGCATGACGCTCGAAGCCTGGGCGCTGTTCTGCCTCACGGAAACGCTGCTCTGCCTGAATCCGGGCCCCGCGACGCTGCTCGTCCTCTCCGTCGCGCTGACACGCGGGCAGGTCGCCGGGCTGTTCGCGTCGATCGGCGTGCTCGCCGCCAACGCGGCCTACTTCACGCTCTCGGCGAGCGGCCTCGTGGCCGTCCACGCTTTTTCGGAGCAGGCCTTCCGTGTGATCAAGTGGGCCGGAGCCGCCTACCTGATCTGGCTCGGCGCGCGCATGATCCTGCGCTCGCTCCGGACGCAGCCCGACGCCGCGCCGGAACGACCCGCTGTGCGCGCGAGCCGTTCCTTCTGGCAGGGCTTCGCCACGCAGGCGGCCAATCCGAATCTGCTGGTCTACTTCGCGGCCATCCTGCCGCAGTTCGTCGACTCCCGGCAGCCGCTTCCCGGCCAGGTCGCCATCCTCGCGGGCAGCTCCTTCGTGATCGAGCTCGCGGTCTTGTCGATCTACGCGGCGCTCGCATCCCGCGCCGGCCAGCGCGCCGCGCCGCGCTTCCGCCGCATCGCAGAGCGCTGCGCGGGAGGCCTCCTGATCGCGGCCGGCGCCGGACTCGCGGCGCTGCGCCGCGCTTGAGCGATTCGCGGCCAGCCGACCGCGAGACGTTGGAAGCGACGGGTGGATCTCGGACCTTCGCGATACGCTTCGCCGAGATGGCAGCGGATCTCCTGACGTGAAGGCGTTTGCGCCGGCCTCGTGGCGTCGCGGGTCGATCTTCTTCTGTGTGCTCACCGCCTGCGTGGGCTGCGATCACGCGTCGAAGCGCGCTGCGGAAGCCCTGCTCGCGGGCTCCGCGGGGCTCTCTCTCGCTGGCGACACGATCCAGTTTCAGCTCGCCTCCAATCCGGGAGCCTTCTTGAGCCTCGGCGCGGAGCTTCCGGAGACGGTGCGGCACATCCTGCTGCTCGGCCTGGTTCCGCTGTTGCTCGCGATCGTGTGCCTCAGCTTCGCGATCTCGCTGCGGACCTCGCGCGCCCAGTGGCTCGCGCTCGCCCTGGTCGCGGGCGGCGGGATCGGCAATTGGCTCGATCGCGTGCTCCACGACGGGACCGTCACCGATTTCGTCAGCGTCGGCCTCGGCGGCCTGCGCACGGGCATCTTCAACCTCGCCGATCTGGCCGTCGTCGCGGGGGTCGGCCTCCTGCTGGTGACTACGGGGGGCTCAAGCTCGCGCGCCGACAGCCGACCTGGGTAGGCATGCACTCGCGAAGCACGGGTCCGGACACACGCAAGAGCGGGCAGCAAGGCTCGCTGGGATCGGCGCTTGCCCTCGAGAGCCTCGCCGGCGACGCGCGCAACATGCCGCCCGACGCTTTCGCCCAGAAGCACGGCAACGCCTTCCTGCTCTTCACGGCCAAGCGCCTCGACGGCCCCGAAAGCACGAACAGCACCAAGCTGCTGCTGGGCTCGGACGAGGACGAGCCGGCGGGGCGCACGGCGAACCTCGCGGTGGTGGTCTTCCCGCTGCGGCCGAAGGACGCCACGAAGGGCAACATGCTCACGCTCGGTCGCGAGCCACGTCAGGACGTCGTGATCCCCGACATGAGCGTCTCGCGCTTCCACGCGTTCGCGAAGCCAGGCCCGGATGGCGCGCTGCTGCTGCAAGACGCCGGCTCGACCAACGGCACCACCGTGAACGGCGAATCGGTGCTCACCACCGCCGCGGGGCCGCCGCGGCGGCTCAAGCCCGGCGACAACGTGCGGCTCGGACACGTCGAGCTCACGTTCACCGACGCCCGCGCGCTGCGCGAGTTCGCGGGCCGCGCCGCTCGTTAGCCTCGATCCGACCTTCGCGCAGCGAGGGACGAGGCGGCGATGTGCGATGTCGGATCGGCGTCAGCCCACGAAACGGCGGACGGCGGCGACGAACTCGGCGGTCTTCTCGAACGGCAGCATGTGGCCGCAATTCGGGATCACCTCGAGCGAGGCGCCGGGGATCCACTTCGCGAACTTCTCGCCGTACTCGACCGGCACGACGCGATCGTTCGCGCCCCACAGGCAGAGTGTCTTCGCCGTCACCCGATGCAGCAGCGACTCGAGGCGGGGGTCGTGGAGCAGGGGATTCCAGCCCACCTTCGCGGTGGCGGCGAGCGCGTTCATGAAGTTGATCACCACCTCGTCGGGCAGGTTCTGCGCGCCCGCGCCGCGCGGCACCACCATCAGCTGCGCCATCGGGTGGCTCACGTCGTGGAAGAGCAGCTGCTGGAGCTTCTCGGGATGGCGGCTGTCGATCGCGAAGATGTCCGCGATCGGCTTCTCCTTGATCCAGATGCCCACCGCATCGACCAGCACGAGCTTCGAGATCCGCTCCGGGTAGCGCGCCGCGAGCTCGGCGCCGATCCAGCCGCCGAGCGAGAGGCCGACCACATCGATCGACTTCCAGCCCATCACATCGAGGTACGCGAGATAGTGATAGACGTAGTCCTCGATGTCGCGAATCTGCTCGATGCCTTCGCTCGCGAGGAAGCCCGGATGCGCGGGCGCGTGCAGCTCGTAGCTTGCCGCGAGCCCCGTCAGGTGCGGCAGCCAGACGGCCTCGCCTCCGGCGCTGTGGAGATAGAGCAGCGGCTTTCCGCTTCCCCCGCGGCACTCCTGGATCTTGCGCCCGAGCACTTCGACGTGCGTCACGACGTTGGACAAATTCGATTTCCTCCGCTCGCCTGCGGCTCGCTGCGCGCTTCGCTTGCCAGCTAACGCGCCTCCGGGAAGGGAATCGCCGCCGGCATCGGCACGCGGCTGTTCGGCAATGCCTTGTTCACCGCCGGCATCACGGCTTCGGCGTAGCGCCGCGCATTCTCGCGCGCCTTGTCCGAGGGCATGTTCCCGAGCTGGAAGAGACCCAGCATGTTGCCGCAGCCGATCTCGCTCGCGTGCTCGACCAGCTTGTCGGCCACCGTCTCCGGGCTTCCGACGATCGCGAAGGTGCCCTTCTCGACGTCCGCCCAGGTTTCGCAGCCGTTGATGAACGATTTCCCGTCGCCGAGAGCCTTGATGATGCGCAGCGCCGAGCGCGTCGACGTGTAGCCCGGCGGCGACAGCGTGAGCCCCGGGATCAGCTTGCGCTGGAAATACCAGAAGTGCTCCTCGAACTCCGCGCGCGCCTTCGCGTCCGTCTCCGCCACGTAGATCGGCATCAAGAGTCCCATCTGCTCGGGATGCGCCTCGTAGCCCTCCTTCTGGCAACACTCGCGGAAGGTCGCGTAGTTGCGCTTGAAGAAATCGATGTGGAAGTACGGGATCCCCATGTAGGCGTAGCGGCGCTTCGCGACGAACTCCATCGTCTCGAGCGAGCCCGCGCCCGGGATCCAGATCGGCGGGTGCGGCTTCTGGAGCGGCTTGGGCCAGGTGTTCACGTAGCGCAGCTTGAAATGCTCGCCGTAGTGCTCGAACGGGCCGGGCTCCGTCCAGGCGCGCATGATCAGCTCGTGCGCCTCCGCGAAACGCGTGCGGGCCTCGGCGGGGTTGATCGAGAACGAGAAATACTCCGGTCCGCCGCCGATCACCTGCCCCGAGATGATGCGCCCGCCCGAGATGCAATCGAGCATCGCGATCTCCTCGGCGACGCGCGTGGGCGGGTTGTAGAGCGGAAGCGCATTGCCGACGACGGCGATCTTGATGCGCCGCGTCCGCATCGCGAGCATCGCCGCGATGATGTTCGGCGAAGGCATCAAGCCATACGCATTCTGGTGATGCTCGTTCACGCACACGCCGTCGAATCCGAGCGTCTCTGCCTCGGCGAGCTGATCGATGTATTCGTTGTAGTAGACGTGCGCCTTGCCCGGATCGAACAGCTCGTTCGGCACCCAGACCCAGGCGGAATCGTGCTGTTTCTCGAAATCGGCAGGCAGATCGCGGTACGGCATCAGGTGGAAGAGGAAGTGCTTCAAGAGGCTCCTCCTGCGCGCGTCAGCTCATCGGGAAGAGCACGCTAGCGTCGGCTTCGCGCGAGTGTCAACCGACGGGCACGACCGCGCCCGCGTGCAGGAACCACAGCTCGCAGCGCGGCGGCTGCGAGAGATCGAGCGCCTCCTGCACGGCGCGCCGATAGCTCGCCGCCTGGCCTGCGTAGCGCGCGGCGCGCTCTGCGACAGCGGCATCGCCTTCGACGCGGTCCGTCTTGTAGTCGACGACGACGAATTCGTTCGTCGCGGGATCGCGGTAGAGCAGATCGATGGCGCCGGCGACGAAGCCGACGGCGCCGTCTCCGTCGGAATCGGCCGGGAGCAACACCGGAAGCTCGCGCGCGATCACCGCGTCGCGCAGCCGCGCGAACCGCGCGGCGAGCGGCCCCTGCGCCAGGCGGGCGAGCAGCGTCTGCGCGCGCTCGAGCGCGGCGCGCCGCGCCTGCGGCGCAGCGAGCAGATCGAGCAACGCGGGGAGCCGCGCAGCGGCGCGCGCGAGCTCCGGGCCCGGGTCGCCGTCGAGGCGCAGCTCCTCCAGTAGCCGGTGGACGGCCGTGCCGGCCGCCCTTGCCACCGCGGCGTCGAGATCGCCCGGACCCGCCGGCGGCGCGGCTTCTGACACCAAATAGAGACGCTCCGCCGCCTCCTCGCGCGCTCCCGCGTGGCGAATCGGCCGAAGCCGCGGCGCGAAACGGGCGCGCCATGCGCCGGATTGCCGCGTCCCGCAGCGCCGCCAGGCCCGCTGCCTCGGCGGCGAGCGCGTCGACACCTGGAAGCGACGCTTCTTCTCGCGATTCGTCCGCTGCGACCTCCGGCGCGCCGCGCAGCGCCGGGAAGGCCCAGCGCACGCCCTCGGCGTCGACCTCGCCGTCGCGCCCTTCACGCCCGGCCGCGAGCATCGCCGCCGCGAAGTCGGGGCGGGGGCCGCGCCGCGCGATCAGGAGCTGTGCGTGCGTGACGGCCTGCTCCGGCGCGGCCGCCTCGTCTCCGCCGTCCCAATCCCCGAGCAGCACCAGACGGTCCCGCGCGCGCGTCATGGCCACGTAGAGCGTGCGCACGCGCTCGGCCGCGGCGACCTCGTCCCGATGCGCTTCGAGCCGCGCGAACCCGGGGGTCGCGGCGTCGAAGACGCGATACTCGAGGCTGCCGCCCAGCTCGCGGGCCTCGAAGGGGCGCCGCGCCGCCGACGCCGGCGGACGCTTGTGGAGCTGCACGGCATAGCAGTGCCGGAACTGGAGCCCCTTCGCCTGGTGGATCGTCATCACGCGCACTGCATCCTCGGCGCTGTCGGGCGGGCGCGCATCCTCCGCTGCGCGCGCGTTCACGACGTCGCTGCGCAGGCGCCGCAGGAGTGACTGAACGTCGACCTCTTCGGACTCGAGCTCCGTGCGCAGGTCGCGGAAGAAGCGTTCGAGATTCGCGAGGCGATAGGCGCCCAGATAGCGCGCCGCTTCCGTCAGCTCGACGAGCGTGAGCGAGCGGAGCTTCTCGACGAAGACGTCGGCGGCGTCGGCTGCGAAGCTCTCGCGCAGCGAGGCGAGCGCCGCCAGCGCGCAGCGCAGCGCGCGCTCCCAGCCCGCGATGCGATCGAGCCCTGGCACGTCGCCCGGAAGCTCCGCCAGGGCCGCCTCGATCGTCCGGTCGAGCTCGGCGAGAGGCTCCCGCGCACCGCTCGCGAGCGCCGACACCTGGTTGGGTAGGCCGTGCGCCCAAAGCGGCAGCAGCGCTGCATCGGGCACTCCGACCGAGGGCGAGCGCAGCCAGGTGAGCAGCGCGAGCGCATCGCCCGGATCGATCACGCAGCACACGAGCGCGCTCGCGTCGATCACCTCGCGACGGCGGTAGTAGCTGCGGTCGCGCTCGACGGCGTAGGGCACGCCCGCCGCGCGCAGCGCTTGCAGATAGAGCTCGAGATCGCCGCGCGATCGCAGCAGCACGCCGGCATCGCGCCATGCGAGCTTCTCGCTGCGCCGGAGCCGAGCGAGATCGCGCGCGATCGCCTCCGCCTCGAGCTTCGCGGCCTCGCGTGCGCCAGGACGCCGGACCACGGCCTTCTCTTCGTCCCAGAGCCAGGAGATCCAGTGCTCGACGGCGGCGCGTCCCGCGCTCGTGTAGGCGGGCTCCGCCTCGCGCGCCTCGCACGCGATCAGCGCCTGGAACGCGGGCTGGATGCCCGCGCGCGCCTGCATCACCGGCTCGATCGCGCGCGCCACCTCCGCCAGGATCGGCGGCGTCGAGCGGCGGTTCACCGCGAGGCGCTCGGGCTCGCAGCCGGGGCCGAGCGCCTCGTTCACGAAGGCCTCGTAGGCTGCGAGGTCGGCCTCGCGCCAGCCGTAGATCGACTGCTTCGGATCGCCGACCAGGAAGAGCCCCGGGCGCTCGGGCGCGGGCCCGTCGAGCGCGAGCCAGCGCAGGATCTCGCACTGCACGCGATCCGTGTCCTGGAACTCGTCGACGAGGAGCTGATCGAGCTCGGCGCGTACGCGCGCGCGCACGGACGGGTGATCGCGCAGCAGATCGCGCGCACCGCGCAGCAGATCCGTGTAGCCGAGCTCGCCGCGCGCCCGCATGCGCTCGCGGCCGGTCTCGAGCAGGCACCCGAGCACGCGGCGCGCGCGCGTGAGGCGCTTCGGCCGAAGCTGGGTCGCAGGCACGACCGCGCTGCGGAGCGCGGCCGCGGCTCGCGCCGCGACGGCGCCCGCGTCGCCGAGCGCCTTGCGCTCCATGCTGCCGAAATCCTCGCGGCTCCACCTTCCGAGCCGGTCGACGAGCTTGTCGGTCCACACCTCCCGCAAGGCGCCGACCAGGACGTCGAGCGCTTCCACGTCCGCAGCTCCAGCCGCGACGAGACGCCGGCTCGCCTCGATTGCGTCGAGCGCTGCGTGCGTGCCTGGCGATCGCTGCGCGGTGCGCGCGAGCAGGCCGCCCGCGGCCTGCTGGAACTGACTCACAGAAGTGTCTAGCCAGGCGAGCCAGGCGCGGATCGCCTCGGGCGCGAAGGGATCCGCCGCCAGCGCGCCCGGCGCGAGCCCCGACGCGAGCAGCGCCGCGAGCGCGGCCTCGAGCTCGGGCGGCCCGAAGCCTTCGAGCGCGAGAGCGAGCAGGTCCGGATCGCCCGGATCGCCGTAGCCCTCCGCCACCGCGGCCTCGACGGCCTCGCGCGCAGCCGCCTGACAGCCGCGCTCGTCCGCATCGACCTCGAAGTCCGGGTGCAGCCCCGCTTCGAGCGCGTATTGCGCGAGCAGGCGGCGGCAGAAGGCGTGGATCGTGCGCACGAGCAGCCGGTCGAGCGCTCCGAGCAGCGCCTTCGCGCGGGAGATGCGGAGCTCCCGGGGCTCCGGGAGCGCTCCCTCGACGATCCCGTCCGGCCGGTCGCCGCGCACGACCGCCGCGAGCGCGTCGCCCACGCGCGCCGCCATCTCGGCCGCCGCCGCCTCCGTGAAGGTGAGCGCGGCGACCCGCGCGAGGACTTCCCCCGCCACGCGGTCGTCGGCCGCGCCGGGCAGCCGCTCCGCTGCGCGCTTCCAGCCCTCGCCGAGCGTCCAGGCCAGGCAGCGCGCGACGAGCAGCGTCGTCTTGCCCGTGCCGGCGCCCGCCTCGACCACGAACGGGCGCTCGAACACCTGCTGCGCGCGCTCCCAGACCCTGGCGTCGCGCGCGCGCAGCTCTGCGTGCGAAAGCTCGCCGCTCATGCGGGCTCCGCGTCGCTCTTCGGCGCGCGGGCGCCGAGCTGGTAGGCTTTGATCAGCGCCTGCTCCGCCGGCGCGAGGCCGGCAGCCGCCTCGGGCCGCGGTTGCGCGAGCCAGGTGGCGAGGCGCCGACGCGCCCCCGTGTCGCCTTGCAGGCACGCTTGCGCGACCTCGCAGCGCTCGCACACGGGCGCCTCCTCGTCCGAGTCGGGCTTCACCAGCCGCGGAACGAAGCTGCCGGCATCCCAGGCGCCGAGCAGCGTACGCACGGCGCCTTCGAAGGCGGCGGTGAGATCCGGGTCGTCGTGTCGCGCGACGAAGCTGGCGGCGGCGCTGCCGGGCTCGAGCTCGGGATCTAGATACAGGAGCCGGCCCGTGCCCCCCGCCTCGGCCGCGAACGCGTACGCCACCGGCTGGAGCGCGTCGCCACGCGCAACCGCGTCACGAAAGTGTCGCGCGCGCGTTTCGGGCTTGACGGCGCTGGAGAGCGGGCTGCCGGTCTTGAAGTCCGTGAGGCGCTCGGCGCCGTCGACGCGCTCGCTGCGATCGACGCGGAAGCGCAGCTCCCGGGAACGTCCCTGACCATCGACGATCGCGGCCGCGCGCTCGCGCTCCGCGCCCGTGACGCGCAGCCGGTCTCCCTCGAGCGCGTCGAGCGAGCGCGCGCGTTCGAGGAAGGGGAGCGCCTGGAGCGCGAGGACGCGCGCGAGCCCGGGCAGGAACACGTCCTCCTCGCCGAGGACGCGGGCCGCCTGCGCGCGCGCCAGCGCTTCGAGGCCCGCCGCATCGGGCCAGGCGAGCGCGATCCCCGCCGCGGGATCGCAGCCGCCGGGAACCAGGGCGGCGAGCACGCC
The DNA here is from genome assembly GCA_963785985.1 of uncultured delta proteobacterium. GTDB lineage: Bacteria > Myxococcota_A > UBA9160 > UBA9160 > SMWR01 > DATBRV01. The sequence goes on from CAWAXD010000014.1 coordinate 879,054, forward strand.
GTGGACCGTCGAGCCGAGCAGGCGGGCGTCGCTGCCGGGCAGCGCCTCTCCCGAGTCCGGAGACGGGGAAATCTTCAGCAGCTGCTGCACGAACGTCTGCCACGCGCAGCGCGCCAGCTTCTCGAGGTGCGTGACGTAGAGCGGCCGCGCGCGCGGATCCTCCGGCGCGCGCGCGGCGCCCACGAAGCCATAGTAGGGGCCGAGCCGCGCGGGCGGCGCTCCGCCGGACTCCACCTCCCACAACACGCGCAACCGCGCTTGCGCGAGCGCCAGCGGATCCGCGGCCACCGCCGGCAGCGCGAGCTCGCGCAGCGCGAGCGGCAGCACCCGGGCCAGACGCTGGCGGGACGCATGCAGGGCCGCGACCAGCGCGTGCTCGCGAAGGCAGCGCACGGGAGCGTCGTTCACCGGTGTCGCCCCCGCAGCTGGCGCCAGGATCGAGACCGCGCGCTCAGGCCGGAAGCCGGCGACGCCCCAGCGCAGGCGCTCGACGAAGGTCGAGCGCGCGCAGGGACGCCCTTCGTCCGTCGCGAGCGGCCAGCTGAGCGTCACCCGCTCGCTCGCGGCAACGAGCTGGGCGAACAGGAAGCGCTCTTCGTCGTGACCGAGCTTCTTGAGCGGAACGTCCGGGAGCGCCGCGCGCAGATGCTCGCGCACGAAATCCGGCAGCAGCGCCTCCTCGCGCACGCTGCGCGGGAAGACGTCGCGCACGAGCCCGATCACGAAGAGCGCAGCGAAGCTGCGGGCTCGCGCCTGCATCACGTCGAGAATCTGCACGCCGCCTCCCTCGCCCCCGAGCGGCTCGCCGATCACGCGCGCGAAGCGGCGGCGCAGCAGCAGCGCGAACTCGTCGAGCGCGAGCGGAAATCCGGCGGGGAGCGCGCCTTGCAGGGCCGCGAGCTCGCGGCGGAGAGGGGCCAGCTCTTCGCGCGCCGGCTGCCAGCCGAGTCCGTGGCGCAGGAGATCCTCGCAGGCGGCGAGCTGCTCGTGTCCCGAGACCGAGCCGGCCATGCGCTCGAGCTGGGCGCAGGTTGCGCGCGCTGCCATCACGACGCCGCGCAGGGCCGCGGTCTCGGGCTCGTGCGCCGCCACGTCGCGCAGCCGCAGCAGACCGCGCCGGCGCAGCGCGAGCCGCAGGTCGCTCGCGGCGCGAGGCTCGGGAAGCGGAGCGGCCGCATCGAGCCAGCGGTCCGCGCGGCAGTGAGCGCGCTCGCGCAGCAGCACGTCGAGGGCGCCGGCGCGGCGCGCGAGCGGACCCACGCCTCCGAGGCTCCCTCCGGAGAAGGGGATACCGAGCCGGCCGAAGTGCAGGCGCAACGCGGCGCGGTAGCCCAAGAGCTCGCGCGCCACCACTCCGATGCGCTCGGGCGGCGTGCCGCCGTCGAGCGCGCGGCGCACCCGCGCCGCCACCTCGCGCACCTCGGCGTCGGGGCTCGCGGCTTCGACCCAAGCGAGCTCGCTCGCGGGCGCGGGCGCAGCCTCGGCGACGCGCTCCGCCGCCACGCCGCCGAGCCGCGTTCGCAGTCGCTCGGTGAAGCGACAGCCGGCGTCCGCCTCGCCGGGAGCGGCCGGATCCGGCGGCGCGTCCATCAACACCGTGGCATGTCGGTAGCGGGCGAGCGCTTCGATCAGCTCGGCGCGCAGTCCGGTCGCATCGGCGAAGCCGTGGACGAGCACTGCGCGCGCCGGGAGCGCCGCGTCCGGGTCGCGCAGCAAGGCGTCCCGCGCCGCGCACAGCAGCAGCGCGCGGTGCCCCACGCCCGAAGCCTGCAGCGCGGCGTGGCAGCGCTGCGCCACGCGCGCCACGGCGAGAGCGCGCGCAAGCGTCGCCGCGTCGCCGCGGCCCGCCGCGAGCGCGTCGAGCACGGCCTCCGCGCTGCCCGCGTCGAGGCCCGCGTCGAGCAGGTCGGCGACCGCTGCCTCGACCGCGGCGTAGCCATCGACGAGCCCGCCGAGCGCAGCGCGCAGCAGCGGCTCCTCCGCGGCGAGCCGGCGCACGAGGACGGGAAACAGCGCGTCGGAAGCGGGTGCGGGCTCGCCCGTGCGTTCGAGCACCTCGAGCGCGAGCCCATGCAGCGTCTGCACGAGCACGCCCGCCAGCGCATGCCGCGCGCCCGCCGCGAGCCGCTCGCCGACGTGGTCGGCGAGGCTGCGCGAGGGCACCACGATCCGCACGGGCAGCGCGAGGCGCTGCGGCTCGCGGCGCGCCTCGTCATGCAGCGCCGTGACCTGCGCGAGCAGCAGCGCTTCGACCGCGCGCGGGCCGCGCGCCGTCCACACGCCGGCGGTCCGCGCGGTGCTCGGCTCCACGATCTCCGCCGCCACGACCTCGGCCACCACGACCTCCCCAGGCTGAAGCGTCGCGGGCATTCTACGGGGCCGGCGTGTCAGCGCCGGTCACGCACACGGAGGCTTTGCAAGGAGCCGCAAGTTACCTTGTAAACAGCTGATTTTATTATATATCGAGCGGATGCTCGCAGTCCGGAACTCGAGCCTGGCCCGCCTGGCCCCAAAAACGATATTGAACTTCATTTTCAGATCGGTAGAATGCGCGCGCAATCGCTGCCTGGCTGCCTGCGACCGACGGAGCCTGAAGGAGCCGCCACGTGATCGTCTGCCACTGCCAGGCCGTCTCCGAGCGCACGATCCGCGCGGCCGTTCGCGACGGCGCCCACTGCCGCCGCTCCGTCGCCCGCGCCTGCTCCGCCGGCCGCTGCTGTGGCGGCTGCCGGCGCGCGATCGACGAGATCGTGCGCAGCGAGCTCGAGCGCCTCGAAGCCCAGCCGCTTCAATCCGCCCCGGAGCTCGCCACCGCGAGCTGACGCGCGTCTCGCCGAGCCGATCCACGCGTAGCGCCCCGGGGCGCCCGCTTCAGGAAGCTCCGCTGCGGAGCTCCTTCGTGCGGCGGCGCGCCGCGAACTCGGGCGCTTCGGTCAGGCACGTGAGCAGCACACCGAGCGACGTCGCGAAGGCCGAGAAGCCCGAACGTTGCAGCTCGGGCGTGACGTCACCCAGGTTCGGGAAACCGCGCTCGTCGGGCGTCAGCTTCTCCCAGCTCGCGAACAGGCGCCCCCAATCGCTCGCCAGCACTTCCTTCATGCGCCGCTTCGCGACGAGCGGATACCAGAGGCTGTCGTGGTAGGCGACGCTCGCGAGGTAGGCCCACGGCGCGAGCACCGTCTTCAGCGACCACTCGATCGGCTTCTTGAGCGGCCCCCAGTAGATCAGGTGCTGCATGCGCGAGGCGAAGGTCATGCTCTGGAACGGACCGACGAAGTTCCAACGCTCGCGCGCCGCATCCTCGTCGCCGACGATCTCGATCTCGCGCGGGTCGCCGCAGCCGAGCCCGCGCTCGTGCGCGAGCCGGATGTAGTCGATCGTCATCGGATCGAAGCCCATCAGCTTCGCCGCGGTGGCGTCGATCGCCACCTGATCGGCGCTCGCGAGCAGCACGTTCTTCACGTGCGGGATCATGCAGCGCGGCCCGGGACCGTCGCCCACGAAGGTGCCATCCATCACGGCGAAGATGCCGGAGTGGATCTTCTTCTGGACCATCAGCAGGTCGACGAGCGTCTGGTGGATGACCGGGTGCGTCCAGTGGCGCCGCTCGTTCAGCAGCCCCCCGAACGCGTTCTTCATGGCGCCGGTGGTGGTGGTGAAGACGTGGGTCTTCACCGTGGGCAGATGCAGGATGTTCTCGCCGATGAAGCGCTTGGGGATCGAGAAGCCCTCGGGGTAGACGTCGTTCAGACACAGGAACTCGTCGGCGAGCGATCCCACGGCGTCGCGAATGTGGATCCACTCCTCTCCCTCGTAGAGATGGATGTTGCGCAGACCATGGGCGTTGATCACGTCGATGTGCTTGTTCTCGCGCTCGCCGAGGTGGGCGTCGATCACGACGGTCCGGTTGTGGCAGCCGTGGATGCGCTCGCGCGCATAGCCGTCGCGCAGCAGCGCGCGGATCACGCCGTCGAGCTGCCAGGGCGTGGTGGAGCTCCCGGGATAGAAGAAGTGCCAGGAGATGTTGATCTTGAGCGCCGTCTCGGCGCTCTTGGGCAGCGCCGCCTGATAGCCGCCCAGGTTCATCACCCGGTGGTAGTCCTCGAGAACGGTGCGGGGGGACGTCCGCAGGATCGCGACCTTCGCCTCTGCCATGCCCCCGAAGCTAGCGGATCCAGGGGGCTTCCCGTCGCGGCGGCGAGCGAATTCGCTAAAGTCCGCCGCCATGAAAATATTCCAGGTCCGACTCGTCCCGTTCGTCTTGCTGGTCGCATGCGCGGCGCTTCCGGCCGCCGCCCAATCCAACGCTCCTTCCAAGGCGGAGGCCAAGAAGCCCGTGGTGATCCTCGAAACCTCGCTCGGGCAGATCAAGCTGGAGCTCGATCCCGCCAAGGCCCCCGTCTCGGTGGCCAACTTCCTGGCCTACGTGGACAGCGGCTTCTACGACGGCACCATCTTCCACCGCGTGATCCCGGACTTCATGATCCAGGGAGGCGGCTTCGCGGCCGACATGACGCAGAAGCCGACCAAGGCCCCGATCAAGAACGAGGCCGACAACGGCCTCAAGAACGACAGCTGGACGATCGCGATGGCGCGCACCTCGGAGAAGGACAGCGCCACGGCGCAGTTCTTCATCAACTTGCAGAGCAACGACTTCCTGAACCACGGCGGGCGCGATTTCGGCTACGCGGTCTTCGGCAAGGTGACGAACGGTGTCGACGTCGTGAAGAAGATTGCGGCGGTGAAGACCACCACGAAGGGCGGCAATCAGAACGTGCCGGTCGAAGCGGTCGTGATCAAGTCCGCCCGCCGGGGCTAGCCGCGCCGCACCCCGGGCGCCGTGGGCACGCTTCTCTATTTCGCCTTCGGCTCGAACCTGTCGCTCGCGCGCCTGCGCGAGCGCGCGCCCTCCGCGCAGCCTCTCGGCGCCGCGTGGCTCGCAGGCTTCCGCCTCTGCCTCGACAAACGCTCGGTCGACGGCTCGGGAAAGGTGAACCTCGCGCGTGACGCGGGCGCGTCGGTGTGGGGCGTCGTCTTCCGGCTCGCTGCGACGGACATCGCCGCGCTCGACGGCTTCGAGCCCGGCTATGCGCGCATCCCGGTGTCGGTGGGCCTGCGCGATGGCGGCGTCTGCGAGGCGCAGACCTTCATTTCCGAGCAGCGCGTGCCAGGCCTGCGCGCGGCGCCCGCGTACAAGGTCTTGATCCTGGCGGGCGCGCGCGAGCACGCGCTGCCCGGCGACTGGATCGAGCTCCTGGAACGCCTGCCGGTGCGCGACGGCTAGCGCCTCGGCCTCCGCTCGCCTGCGGCTCGCCGCTCGCGCGCGTCGCGCGCTAGCGCAGCCGCTTCGCGAGCTTGCGCGCCGCTTCGAGCACCGCATCCGGGGCGGCCGCCGTGTAGCACAAGCGCACCCACCCGGTGTAGGCCTCGCCGCAGGACGGCCCCGGCGCGAGCGCGACGCCATCGTCGAGGCAATCCTCGAGGAAGCCCCAGATACCGCGCGCGTCGAGCTTGGGGCTCACGTCGACGAAGAGGAAGGCGCCGCCCTCCGGCGCCGGGATGCCGAGCTCCGCGGCGACGCGCTCGCCGACCTCGCGATAGGCCTCCCGCGCGCGCGCGACCCAGGCCGCGCCCGCCTCGAGCGCGCGCAGGCCCGCCTGCTGGCCCGCCGTCGGCGCCGCATAGAAGGTATGCGTCGAGACCTTCAGCGCCTGCGACACCGCAGCGGGCGGTCCTACGAGATAGCCGGTGCGGTGGCCCGCCATGCCGTAGGCCTTCGAGAACGAGAAGGCCGTCAGCGTGCGCTCCGGCGCAAAGCGTGCGATCGATACGTGTGCGCCGCGGTAGACGTAATCCTCGTAGACCTCGTCGGAGATCAACCACAGGCCCTCGCGGCGCGCGAGCTCGGCGAGCGCTTCGAGCCAGGCCGCTGGGAGCACGCGGCCGGTCGGGTTCGACGGCGTCGAGACGTAGAGCGCGACGCTCTTGCCGGTGATGCGTTCGCGCACCGCGGCGACGGCCGCCTCCGGCGAGTCGACGCGATCGTAAAACGGAACCTCGACCGGCGTCGCGCGGAAGGCCTGCACGATGCCGCGGATCAGCGGCCAGAATGGGGCCAGCACGAGGACTTCTTCGCCGGGCGCCGAGCACATCCCGACGGCCGCACCGAGCGCTCCGGTGGCACCCGCGGAGACGAGCACGGATCCGCGTTCGCAGGGAATCTGATTGCGCGTGCGAACCTTTTCGAGCAGGGCCGAGACGAGGGCAGGCTGGCCCTGGGTCTCGCTATAGCGGTGGAGATCCGGATGCTCGGTCTCGAGCAGGTCCTGCATGCGCGAGCCCGCGAAGGGCTGCAGCCAGGTGTCGCCGACGTGCAGCGGGCACACGGAGCTGCGTAGATCGGCGAGCCGGTGCGCCACGGGCGCAAACACGGCGCCCGGCATCTCGGCCACGGCCGGTGAGCAGAACGGGGGTCGGGGCAGGCGGAGATCCTCCGCGGCCAGTCTACACGGGCCGGCCGGCCCGGCGCTCAAGCCGGCTCGGCGAGGATCGCCCCGTAGCCATCGCGGAAGCTCGGATACAGGAAGCGGTAACCGCTCGCGAGCAGCCGGTCATTGCGGCAGCGCTTGCTGCTGCGGCGCTCGCGTGGGCCGGGCGCGGCATCCGCCGCCACCACACGCGGCTCGGGCGCTCCGAGCACCCCCGCGAGCCAGCGCAGCACCGCCGCCTCGTCGGCCGGCTCGCCGTCGACGCCGAGGTAGAGCGGCTCGGGCGCCTCGAGCTGCATCAGGTGGCGCAGCACGCCGACGCAGTCGTCGCGATGGATGCGATTCGTGTAGTGCGGCGCGCCTGCGCGCACCACCGCCCGGCCGGAGCGCACGCTCTCGATCAGGCTGCTGCGCCGGGGACCGTAGATGCCGCCGAAGCGCACGGAGATGCCCGGTATGAACGCGGTCTTCGCCAACAGGGACTCGGCCTCGAGCAGGCGGCGGCCGCGAAAATCGACGGGCTCGGTCGGCGAGCTCTCGTCGAGCCATTCACCGTCGCGCTGTCCGTAGACCGCCGTGCTCGAGGCGAACAGCACGCGGCGCGGACGCTGGCCGCGGCGCGCGAGGGCCTCGTAGAGATGGCGCTGCCCATCGACGTAGGCGCTGCGGTAGAGCGCATCCTCGGCGCCGCCGGGCGACGCCAGGTAGAAGATGGTGTCGAGCGCGACCGGAAGATCGACCAGGCTCGCGGGCACCGCGAGGTCGGCTTCGATCGGAATGATGCCCGCCAGCGGGCGCAGTACGCGCCGTCGCAGGCCGTATACCGTGTGGCCCTCCGACGCGAGCCGCACGCCGAGCGCCTCGCCCACGTAGCCGCAACCGGCGATCAGACAGCGAGCCATGCGCGCGCCACTCCTCTCGCAGACGCCCCGGAAGCCGAGGGTATACTCGCGCCGATGCGCCCGCTCATCGGCATTTCCCTGTGTCTCGGCGAGCGGGCCCGCTGGAACACGACACGCGAATACGCCTACCTCGAGACCGGCTACGCCCGCGCGCTCGCCGATGCCGGCGCGACGCCACTTCTCTTGCCGATCCAGGACGACATCGCTTCCCTCGTCGACCGCCTCGACGGCCTGCTGATCCCCGGCGGCGACGACTTCGAACCACCGCGCGCCTACCCGCCGGAGATCCGCTTCGAGATCGTGCCCGCTCGCCAGCTCGCCTTCGATCGGGCCTTGCTGACCGCCGCGCGCGAGCGCGATCTGCCCGTGCTCGGGATCTGCTATGGCATGCAACTGCTCGCGCTCGAACGGGGCGGCAAGCTCATTTTCGACATACCGACCGACGTCCCGCTATCGGGTCCCCACCGCCTGCCCGGAAGTGACGGCCGCCACGGCCTCGCGCTCGAAAGCCGTTCAAAGCTCGCCCGCGTGCTCGGCGACGCCGCCGGCTTCGTGAACAGCCACCATCATCAGGGCGTCGCCGAGGTCGGGCGCGGGCAAAAGGTCAGCGCGCGGGCGGACGACGGCCTGATCGAGGCGATCGAGGCCGAGAGCGGGCCCTTCTGCATCGGCGTGCAGTGGCACCCGGAGCGCATGCCGGACCCCCACCGCGAGCGGCTCTTCGGAGCGTTCGTCGCGGCGAGTCGGATGCGCGCCCGTGGTGGCGCCTGAAGCGCCGGGGAATACTAGGCCCATGTTCCGTCGCATCCTGTCGGCGCTCTTCTGGGCCTTCCTGGTGGCGAGCTCGGTTCTGCTCTTCCCCATAGCGCTGCTGATCTGGGCGCTGACGGCGCCGTTCGATCCGCGCCGCCGCCTGCTGCACCAGTTCACGAGCTTCTGGGGATCTCTCTACACCTGGTTGAATCCCGCCTGGCCGGTGTATCTGAGCGGCCTCGAGAAGATCCGCCCGGGCGTCACGTATGTGATGGTCGCGAACCACCAGTCGCTGCTCGACATCCTCGTGCTGTTCCGCGTGTTCGCCCACTTCAAGTGGGTCTCGAAGGTCGAGAACTTCCGGATTCCGTTCATCGGCTGGAACATGTCGCTCAACCGCTACATCAAGCTCAAGCGCGGCGACCGCGCGAGCGTGGTCCGGATGATGCAGGAATGCCGGGAGACGCTGGCGGCCGGCAACTCGATCATGATGTTTCCGGAGGGCACGCGCTCTTCCGACGGCCGCTTGCGCGCTTTCAAGACCGGCGCCTTCGAGCTGGCGAAATCCGCCGGCACGCCGATCCTGCCGATCCTCGTCGAGGGCACGGCCAACGCGCTGCCCAAGCGCGGCTTCGTGCTCCAGGGCCGGCACCGGATCCGCATCACGATTCTCGACGAGGTGCCGCACGCATCCTTCGCCGACGAATCCGTCGAGGATCTCACGGCGCGCATGCGCGAGCTGTTCGCGAGCCATCTCGAGCCGGGCGAGAAGCCGAGCTAGTCGGATCGGGCTAGCGGCGCCGCTGACGGTGGAGCGCGGGGTCGACGCACGCCGCCATCGCGGCGGCGTCGAGGCCGCCGCCGAGGAAGTGGTTGATGCGTGCGGCGGCGAGCTCCGGCTCGCGCAGGAGCTCGGCGTGCTCGACCGCGAGCCACGCGACGTTCTCGCGCCCTGCGAGCTCGCGCTCGAGCCGGGCGAGCTGCGCTTCGAACGCGGAGAGCAGGCGCGCATCCTCGACCGGGTCGGGCGCCGCGCCGCTTCGCGCGAGCATCACGCGTTGCGACGCGAGCACCTCGTCGAGGCGCCGGCGCACGAGCAACACACGGTAGGGTAATCCCGGCGGCAGCGACGCCACCAGCGTGTGGGCCAGCTTCACGGCGCGCCCGCTCGCGAGCGCCAGCCAGGCGGCGTCGCGCGCGAGCCGCTTCGCCGGCTCGAACTCGAAGTAGCCGCGGGGGTTGTCCGCGTCGGGAGCGCGCACGCCGTCGCTGAGCGGCGGAAGCCCGCCGGCCGCGAGCATCTGCATCACGAGCGACGTGCCGGAGCGCGGAACGCCGGTGACGATCGTCGGGCTTTGCGGCGGGCAGGTCGGCATGCCGCGCACGAGCGTATCGGTGACCGCCGCGCGAGAAAACCCGCGCACGCACGGGCGCCCACCTCGCGAGCTGCGCGCGCGCTGCGCACGGCCGCGTCCGCCGTTCGCGTCACCCGCCTCCGGCGTCCGGCCACCCCTTGCTGAGGCTCGCTGCGAGCCGAGCACGAGGCAGCTGCGCATGACGACGGAGCAGGCGATGAGCTGGCTGCAGCAAGTGGGCGGGGAGCTCTACCAAAGCCGGCATACCGGCGAGGGGCGCACGGCGTGGGTGGCGGTCGTACGCACACCGCGCCTCGCCGCGCGCCGCGGCAAGCTCATCATCGCGCTCGGCTCCACCATGCTGGAAGCCGCGGCGGCGGCGGAAGACCAGTGGCAGAAGCTCTGGCAGGACCTCGACGCCTCGCACCGGGCCTAGCCAGCAACGAGCGAATGCCCCCGCAAGCGAAGCGCGCAGCCAGCCGCAGGCGAGCGAAGCCGATCAGACGTAAAAGCGGCGGCGCTCCGCGGCGTCTGGAATGCGGCACGCCTCGAGCTGGCCGAACCAGCGGTAGCGGTTGCGCGCGAAGAACCGATAGCCGGCATCGCTGAGCGGGCGCGGCAGAAAACGCAGCCATGCGAGCAGCCGCCACGGCCCGCTGAGCTCCGCGCAGGTGCGCCAGACGGCTTGCGAGCGCAGATACACGCGCGAGCCGCCGCCCTCCGACTCGACGAACACCATCGTGTCGAGATCCTCGGGGATCTCGGGATGCAGACGCCGCAGGCGCGCGGCCGTCTCGCCCTGCAAGGGCGCAAAATGCAGCCTGCCGGCGGGGTCGTGTGCGAGCAGCCACTGGACGGCGTCGTCGCAGAAGCCGCAGACGCCGTCGAACAGCACCAGGCGCGGCGGCAGCGCTCTCGTCTCGCTCGCGATGGCCTCGGCCATGCGAGCCAGAATAGCGAACGGCTCGCGCCGCCGGCCACGAGCGCGCGGTTACGGCGAATAGAGTCGCTCCCGCGTCACTCGTCTTCTTGCGCGGCGTCGCCGATCCCGAAGGCCGCGCGGGCGCGGTCTTCCCACTGCGTGTGCGGCATCCTCTCGCGCACCTGCCGCACCTTGTCGAACAGCGCGGCGGCCTTTTCCTGCTGACCGGTCCACTCCTGCGCGAAGCGGCCGGAACGGATCTCGTCGAGGATCTCGGACATCTTCGCCTTGAGCGTCGCGTCGATCGCGAGATAGCGGGCGCCGCGCGTGATGCTGCCGTACTGGCTCGTGCGCGAGTGGAAATCCATCTGACGGACCATCCCCACCTGGCGGATCTTCTCGAGCGAGTGCGCGAGCTCGCCCGACAGGTAGAGCTCGAGCAGCACGGCTTCCGGCGGATAGCCGGCTCCAACGAGCAGGTCGATCGCCGACATCATGACGCGGCCGAAGGCCGGACCGAAGCCCTGCTCGGTGAAGAGGTCGAGCGACGCTTCGTCGTGCATCGACATCTCGATGCAGCCGGCTCGGGTCGAGCCGATGCCCTTGGCGATCGCGAGCATGCGGGCGCGCGCCCGACCCGTCGCGTCCTGGTGTACGGCGACGAAGCTCGGGAAGCCGCCGCCCTCGAGATAGGTCTCGCGCACCCCGACGCCGATCATGCGGGGAGCCACCAACACGACGTCGAGCTCCGGAGCGGGTCGGATCAGGTCGAAGGCGATGTTGTAGCCGGAAGCGAAGTCGACCAGGGCTCCGGCGCGCAGGTTCGGTGCGACGTGCGCGCCGTAGACGGCGGGCATGATCTCGTCGGGGACGAGCAGCATCACCGAGTCCGCGCTCGCGCAAGCCTCCGCGATCGGCAACACCTCGAGGCCGTCGGCGATGGCCCGCTCGAGCGCCGCGTCGCGGATGTTGCCGACGATCACGCGCAGGCCCGAATCGCGCAGGTTCAGGGCCTGCGCGCGCCCCTGGTTGCCGTAGCCGACGACCGCAATCGTCTCCCCGCGCAGGACCTCGAGATCCGCATCGTCGTCGTGATAGATCGTCGTCATGGGCACCTCCGCCGGCTGCGCGCGGATTCTATCACCCGCGCTGCGGGCATTGCGCGTCAGTCGCGCAGCAGCCGGGCGAAGCGGCGCAGGAGCGTGACGCCGTCCTGGCTGTCGCTCGCGCCACGCAGTAGCGCGTCGGGGTCTAGGCCTTCGGCGCGCACCGCGTCGCGGCGCGCCGTCAGGTAGGCGCGCACGATGTCGGCGTCGAACTCGGGATGAAACTGCACGCCCCAGGCCCGCTCCCCGACCGCGAAGGCCTGGTGGGGGTCGCCGGCGCTCGAGGCGAGCCAGCGGGCGCCGGCCGGCAGCTCGAGGACCGACTCGACGTGGGTCGCCTGCATCCGCACCGGCTCGGCCAGCCCCGCGAACAAGGCATCGCCGCGCGCAGCCGCTTGCAGGCGGACTTCGATCGTGCCGATCTCACGCCCGCGCGGATTGCGTGCGACGCGCCCGCCGAGGGCGTGGGCGAGCAGCTGATGTCCGTAGCAGATACCGAGCACCGGCGTTCCAACGAGCGCAGCCGAGCCGAGCCAGGCGGCGGTGCTCTCGCTCCACGGCGCGCGCTCGCTCACCATCGCGGAGGAGCCGGTGACCACGACGCCGGCGAGGGAATCGGGCGCGGGCAGCGCTGCGTCCGCGTAGACGGCGGCGACGCGCACGCGCGCGGGCTCGAGCCCCATGCCGGCCGCGATCCAGTTCTCGTAATCGCCCCGGCGGGCGGCGAGCTCGGGCAGCGTCGTACCGGACTTCACGATCAGCAGCGGCCGCATGCACCCTGGCCTCCAGGCCGCAGGAGTCTAGGCTACGGCGCTGCCGCGAGCCGGAAGCAGCGGTCGGTGCTATGCGAGCAGGCGCGCGGGAGGCGAGGCATGCAACTGAAGGGAGCGACGATCGCGGTGACGGGAGCCACGGGCTTCCTCGGCCGCTACCTCGTCGACACGCTGCTCCGGCGCGGGGCTCGCGTGATCGGGGTCGTGCGCAATCCCGACCGCGTGCCCGAGCTGCACGAACGCGGTGTCGAGCTGCGCCGCGCCGACCTCGCCGAGCGCGATCGACTGGCAGCGGGTTTTCGCGGCGCCGACGCCGTGGTCTCGAATGCCGCGCTGCTCTCGTTGCGCAACCAGCCCTGGTCCGACTACGTGCGCACGAACGTCGACGGCACCGTGAACGTGTGCGAAGCGGCGGCCGCGGCCGGGGTAAAGCGGATCGTGCACGTGTCATCCGTCGGCGTCTACCGCGGCCAGCAACAGCGCACGGTCGACGAGGACCACGTCCAATACGGGCCCGACGTGCGGCCGGGGCGCATCACCGCCTACCCGCTCTCGAAGGCGCTCGCGGAGCAGGCGGCGGAACGGCTCGCGCAGGCGCACCGGCTCGAGCTCACCGTCCTGCGCCCGAGCGGCATCTATGGCGCGTTCGACCGCAACTTCATGGCGGTCTTCCGCGCGTTCATGTGGCCGAAGCTGACGCTGTATCCCGCGTTCTTCCGCTTGCCGCTCGTGTATGCGGGCGACGTCGCCGAAGCGCTCGCGCTCGCGCTCGAGACGCCGGCCGCGATCGGGCGGGCCTACAACATCACGGGCGAAGATCGTTCGGCGTGGGACTTCGCGCGAGCCTGGCGGCAGGCGGGAGGCCGCAGCCCCTGGCTGATGCTGCCGGTTCCGTTTCCCTACCGGCGGGTGTACGACTCGGGGCGCGCGCAGCGCGAGCTCGGTTGGCGCCCCCGCCCGTATCTCGAGGGCCTGCGCGAGGCCCTGGCCTCCGAACGCCAGGGCCACGCGCGCAGCGCCGGCGCTAGTCAACCTTCAGCTCGACCCGGCGGTTGAGCGAACGACCTTCTTCGGTGTCATTGCTCGCGATCGGATGCCCCTCGCCGTAGCCGACGGCGGTGAGACGCGAGGCCGCCACGTCGAGCACGCCCGCCAAGGCGGCATCGATCCCGGCGCTGTCGAAGCCGAAGTTCACGCCGCGCAGCACGATGCGACCGCAGCGCTCCGGCGGCGGCGGCGCGAAGAGCGAGCATCGGTCCTCCCCTGGCGAGAGCAGCCGCGCCACTCCCGCAGGCGCGCCAGACGCTCGCAGGCTATCCGAGCGCCCGAAACGCCACCAGACGAAGACACGGAATCGCGCGCCCGGCGAGAACTCGAGCGAGCCATCGGCTGGCGGCTTTGGCCGTTTGCGGCGCTCGCGGACTCACGAACGTGTCGGAGTCAACACCGGGGCGCCGAGGCGCGCGCGGGGCGCGCTGGCCGGCGGGGGGCCCTGGCACGTGAATGCCAGGGCCCCCGCACACGGCGAAGGCGTTACTCGGTCTTCAACTCGACGCGGCGGTTGAGCGCACGACCGTCAGCAGTGTCGTTGCTCGCGACGGGGTTCGTCTCGCCGTAGCCGGTTGCGGTGAGGCGCGAAGCCGACACACCGCGGTCGATCAGGTGGCTCATCACGGCGTTCGCGCGGCGCTCCGACAGACCCTGGTTGTATTTGTCGGTGCCGACCGAGTCCGTGTAGCCATCGACCTTCACGGCGACGCGCGGGCAGTTGGTGAGCTGCTCGGCGGCGACGTCGAGCACGCCGGCCGACGCGTCATCGATGTTGGACTTGTCGAACTCGAAGTTCACGCCGCGAAGCACGATGCGGCCGCAGGTGTCGGGCGGCGGCGCCGGGGCCGGAGCGACCGGGACCGGAGCGGGGGCCGGCTTCGGCGGGGCCTCGCACGTCTGCTTGTCACCAAACAGGTTGCACTTGGGCTTGCCATTGCTCGCGCAACCGGCGGCGAGCGTAACCATCATACTGACGACGACCAGACGAAGGGCGAGCATCGGTTCTCCTTTTAAAGCGAGCGGCCGCTCCGCTCCCGCGGGCGTGCCAGGCGGCCGCAGGGTATCCGAGACTTTGCCGCGCTACCAGATGAATCGGCGAGTTTCGGCCCAGGCGCCCTCAGGGCTCGAATCCGCCCCCCTGCAGCCTGTGCCACCCCCCCGCCGCGTACCCTCCCCCATCTACGTGCAGCGTCGTGCCGGTCACGAACCGCGAGAGGTCCGACGCCAGGTACACCGCGGCGCCCGCAACGTCTTCCACGCGGCCTTCCACCGGGAGGGGGGTGTTTACCCGCACCGGGCCGATGCCCGGGGTGGGGATCAGGTCTGGGGCGATGCAGTTCACGCGGATCCGGCGCGCCCCGAGCTCGAGCGCCAGACTGCGCGTGAGGCTCGCGACCGCCGCCTTCATCGCTGCGTAGGTCGCGTAGCCCGGCGCGGCGCGATGGGCCTCGATCGACGTGAGGTTGATGATCGAGCCGCCGACTTCCGGCATCCGCGGCACCGCCGCGCGCACGCAATGCGCCACGCTCAGGAAGTTCTCGCGCACGAGCGCGTCCTGACCGCCCGGCGTCAGCTCCAGGAACGGCGCGAAGAAGCCCCCGCCCGCGTTGTTCACGAGCACGTCGACGCGTTCGAAGCGGCGCGCGACCGCGGCGTGGAAGGCTTCCACGCGCGCAGCGTCGCGCACGTCGAAGACGTCGGTCACGACCCGGCGTCCGGCCGCCTCGACGCCCCGCGCCGTCAGCGCGAGGTTCGCCGCGTCGCGATCACACAGCGCCAGGTCCGCGCCGAAGCGCGCGAAGGCCAGCGCGATGGCGGCGCCGATCCCGACCGCGGCGCCGGTGACGACGGCGACGCGGTCCGTGAGCAGCACCGAGCTCGGGTCGAGGTCCATGGGGTCGGACCGCGCAGCCTACTCGCGCGCGGCGCCGAACTCAAGCAGCGCCTCGCGCCGGCGCGGCCGGGCTTGTGCGCCGACGAATCCCTCTCATACACTGCGCGCATGGAGAGACGGGCTCGCTTCGGGGTGACTCTGCCCCAGATCAAACGCAGCTGGGACGAGACGCGCGCCACGGCGACGCTCGTCGATGCGCTCGGCTTCGACTCGCTGTGGGCGTGTGATCACCTCTACGGCGTCCCGCTTCCCAACCTTCCGATCTTCGAGGCCTGGAGCCTGCTGGCCGCCGTGGCGGCGATCACCGAGCGCGTCCAGCTCGGCACGCTCGTCACCCCGCCCTTCTTCCGCAATCCCGCCGTGCTCGCGAAGCAGATCGCGACGATCGATCACGTCTCGAACGGCCGCACGATCGCGGGGCTCGGCTCGGGCTGGTTCGAGGCGGAGTTTCAGGGCTACGGCTGCGCCTTCCCGAAGCTCGGCGAGCGCATGCGCGCGCTCGAGGAAACCGTGCAGATCCTGCGCGGCCTGTGGAGCGAGGAGAAGACGACCTTCGCGGGACGACACTTCTCGGTGAAGGATGCCGTCTGCGAGCCGAAACCCGTGCGGCGTCCGCCGATCCTGATCGGCGGGGGCGGCGAGCGCGTGCTGATGAGCATCGTCGCGCGCCATGCCGACATCTGGAACAACCTCGCCGTGTTCCAGCCGGTGCTCGGCGCGAAGATCGAAGCCCTGCGGCGGCGTTGCGGCGAGCTCTCACGCGACTTCGACACGCTCGAGATCTCCCAGCAGTGCGTCGTCGTGATCGAGGAGACCAGCGACGCGGCCCGCGCCTCGCTCGAGAAGGCGAAGAAGATCTATGGCGGGCACATGGGCGCGGGCCTCGAAGAGCACGGGATCTGGGGCGCGCCCGACCAGGTGATCGAACGCATCGAGCGCCATCGCAAGCTCGGCTGTAGCCTGTTCGTGATCGAGTTCTTCGGCCGTGACACACGCGTGCCTGCTCGGCTGTTCGCCGAGAAGGTGATGCCCGCGTTCTAGCCGCTCGGCGTCGCCGGGCGTGGCGCCGCTGCTCGAGAGGAAGCTTGGGTCTCGCGCGACTCGACGGACGCACCTGCCTCGTCACGGGGGCGACCTCGGGCATCGGCCTCGCGACCGCGCACGGGCTCGCCGCGCTCGGCGCGCACGTCGTGATCGTCGGCCGCGATCGCGAGCGCGCGGAGCACGCGCGCAAGGCCATCGTCGAGCGCAGCGGCAATCCGCGCGTCGACGTGCTGCTCGCTGATCTCTCGTCGCTCGCCGGGATCCGCGGCCTCGCGGACGACTTCCGCGCGAATCATCCGAAGCTGCACGTGCTCGTGAACAACGCCGGCACGATCGAGCTGAAGCGCACCACGACCCGCGACGGTTTCGAGAAGACGCTCGCCGTGAATCATCTCGCCTACTTCCTGCTCACGAACCTGCTGCTGCCGACGCTGCGCGCGAGCGCGCCGGCGCGCATCGTCAACGTCGCCTCGGAGGCGCACCGCATCGGCCGCATCGACCTCGCCGATCTCCAGAGCGAGAAGAGCTATTCGGCGATGCGCGTCTACGGCACGTCGAAGCTGCTCAACGTGCTGTTCACGACCGCGCTCGCGGAGAAGCTCGCCGGAAGCGGCGTGACGGCCAACAGCCTGCACCCGGGCGCCGTGAGCACGCGCCTGGGTACGCAAAACGGACCCCTGGCGAAGCTGCTGATCGGCCTGCTGCGGCCGTTCTTCTTGACGGCCGAGCAGGGGGCGGCGAACTCGATCTTCGTGGCGGCGGCGGACGAGCTCGAGGGCGTGAGCGGCAAATACTTCGTGAAGCAGCGCGCGGTCGCGCCGTCGCACCGCTCGCAACGCCCCGGGCTCGCGCGCCGGGTCTGGGCGCGCAGCGCCGAGCTCGTCGGACTATCGGAATGAGCGCGGGCTCGAAGGACCTCTCCTCGTCCTCGGCCGTGACCCACGGCATCCGCGTCGAGGTGCACGCGCGCTACTCGCCCGAAAACTCCGAGCCGCCGCGCAATCTCTGGTTCTTCCTCTACACGGTGCAGATCGCCAACGAATCGAACGAGGCGGTGCAGCTGCTCTCGCGGCACTGGGTCATCACGGACGCTACCGGGCGGGTCGAAGAAGTGCGCGGTCCCGGGGTGGTGGGCGAGCAGCCGGTGATCGAGCCCGGCGACGCCTACGAGTACACCTCGGGCTGCCCGCTCCCGACTCCCTTCGGCTCGATGCACGGCAGCTACCAGCTGACCAACCGCAAGGGCGAGGCCCTCGAGGCCGAGATCGCCCGCTTCGAGCTGCGCCAGTCCGGCGGCCTGCACTGATTCCCCTAGGGGAACCCGAGTCGATCACCCACTCCGCGATTGACAATTGGCTAAAGTCTGGAACACTGCATCCGCATAAACGGATGGAGATATCCCATGAGCCTCGATCGCCGCCTCGCCTACAAGGTCGCCGACATCCAGCTCGCCCCGCTCGGCCGCAAGGAGATCCGGCTCGCCGAGCACGAGATGCCCGGGCTGATGTCGCTGCGCGCGCGCTACCGCGGGCAGCGCCCGCTGGCCGGCGCCAAGGTGATGGGCAGCCTGCACATGACGGTCCAGACCGCCGTGCTGATCGAGACGCTCACGGACCTCGGCGCCGACGTGCGCTGGGTGAGCTGCAATATCTTCTCGACGCAGGATCCGGCCGCCGCGGCGGTCGCCGTGGGACCGACGGGCACGCCCGAGAAACCCCGCGGCGTTCCCGTGTTCGCGTGGAAGGGCGAGACGCTCGAGGAGTACTGGTGGTGCACGGACGTCGCGCTCCAGTGGCCCGACGGCTCCGGCCCCGATCTGATCGTCGATGACGGTGGCGACGCCACCATGCTGATCCACAAGGGCCTCGAGTTCGAGAAGGCCGAGAAGGTCCCCGACTTCAACCCCGAGACCGATTCCGAGGAATGGGGTGTCGTGCTGGAGCTGCTGCGCCGCGAGCAGAAGCAGAACCCGGGTCGGTGGACGAAAATCGCGCCTCGCGTCCGCGGCGTCTCAGAAGAGACGACGACCGGCGTACACCGCCTCTATCAGATGGAGAAGAACGGCACCCTGCTCTTCCCCGCGATCAACGTCAACGATTCGGTCACCAAGAGCAAATTCGACAACATCTACGGCTGCCGCCACTCGCTGCCCGACGGACTGATGCGGGCGAGCGACGTGATGCTCGGCGGCAAGGTGGCGGTCGTGTGCGGCTTCGGCGAAGTCGGCAAGGGCTGCGCGCAGGCGCTGCGCGGCCAGGGCTGCCGCGTGATCGTCGCGGAGATCGACCCGATCTGCGCGCTCCAGGCGGCAATGGAAGGCTACGAGGTGAACACGCTCGACGCCGTGGTCGAGACCGCCGACGTCTTCATCACCGCGACCGGCAACTTCCGCATCATCACCGCCGAGCACATGGCGCGCATGAAGGACAAGGCGATCGTCGGCAACATCGGGCACTTCGACAACGAGATCGACATGGCCGGCCTGCGCAAGGTGAAAGGCATCCGCCGCGAGAACATCAAGCCGCAGTACGACGAGTGGATCTTCCCGGACGGCCACGGCGTGCTCGTGCTTGCCGAGGGCCGGCTCCTGAACCTCGGCTGTGCGACGGGCCACCCGAGCTTCGTGATGTCCGCGTCCTTCACCAACCAGGTGATGGCGCAGCTCGAGCTGCACCAGAACGCCGGGAAGTACGGCAAGCAGGTCTACGTGCTACCCAAGCACCTCGACGAGGAAGTCGCGCGACTGCACCTCGCGCAGCTCGGCGTGAAGCTGACGCGGCTCACCCCGGAGCAGGCCGAGTACATCGGCGTGCCCGCGGACGGCCCCTACAAGCCGGACCACTACCGCTACTGATCCGGAGCCGGGGACGAGCCGCGGAGCAGACGGCGCCGCACCGCCGGGTGGGCGAAGGGAAGCACCAGCGCGGCGCCGATGGCCGCGGCGACCAGCCAGAAGGCGAGTGAGCGCGGCTCCGCGAGCGAGGCGCCGAGCGTCGAGAGCAGGAACGCGCGCGCCGGTCCCGCGACCAGCACCACGGCGAAGAAGGCCAGCCACGACATCGAGGCGAGCCCCGCGCCCCAGTGGAACGGACTCATCGGACCGAGCGGATGCGCCGTGGCAAGACCCACGACGAGCGGTCCCACGCGCTGGCTGTGCTGCTCGAGGCTCTCGAGCCGACGGCCCATGCGCAGCCGCAGCCATTCCCGGCCCAGCGTGCGCGCGAGCGTGAACCCGAGCAGCGCCGAGATCACGATGCCGATACCGCCGAGCAGCGTCCCGAGCGCCGCGCCGAAGGCGAGGCCGCCGGCGGCGAGCACCAGCGTCGAGGGCACGAACAGGAATTGACGGAAGGCCACGAGCCCGACGTAGACGATCGGAGCCACGAGACCGAGGCTGCGCACCCAATCGCGCAGCGGAACGGCGCTGAACTCGACACCCAGCTGGCTGCGCACGTAGTGCCCCGCCAGGAAGAGCGCACCCACGACGACGAGCAGGACCCAGGGGGGACGAGGGGCCATCCTCCAAGGCTAGCGCGGCAGGGAGGAAGACCCGCAATGTCGAAGCGGGGCATTGCGCCTAGACTCCCGCCTCGCTCGGAACCCGGCCGCGGAGGTAGCGATGCTCGAGCTCGGCTTCCGCTCCGCCAGCGAGCTGGTGCGGGCCCTGCGCGAGCGCGAGCTCTCGAGCCGGGAGCTGCTCGAGCACTACCTCGCTCGCATCGAGCGCCTGAATCCCGGTCTGCGCGCCGTCGTGAGCCTCGACGCCGAGCGCGCGCGCCTGCGCGCCGACGAGGCCGACGCGGCGCTGGCGCGCGGCGAGACGTGGGGCCCCCTTCACGGCCTCCCGATCAGCGTGAAGGATTGCTTCGAGACGCAGGGCCTGCGCACCACGGCGGGCTCGCCGAGCCTCGCCGAGCACGTGCCCACGCGCGACGCCGTCGCCGTCGAGCGGCTGCGCGGCGCAGGGGCGATCGTCTTCGCGAAGACGAACACGCCGCCGCTCGCGATGGACTGGCAGACCTACAACCCGCTGTTCGGAACCACCTGCAACCCGTGGGACGCCTCGCGCACGCCCGGCGGCTCGTCGGGCGGCTCGGCGGCCGCCACCGCCGCGGGCCTCAGCGGCCTCGAGCTCGGCAGCGACATCGGCGGCTCGATCCGCGTCCCGGCGCATTGGTGCGGGATCTTCGGTCACAAGCCGAGCTGGGGGATCGTGCCGGAACGCGGTCACATCCCCGGTTGGCCCGGGGCCTTGCGCGAGGACGACATCAACGTCGTCGGGCCGCTCGCCCGCAGCGCGGCCGATCTCGCGCTCGCCCTCGGCGTGCTGGCGGGCCCGCTGCCCGATCGGGCGCGCGCCTGGAAGCTCGAGCTGCCCCCGCCGCGCCACGCCGCGCTGCGTGCGTATCGCGTCGCGGCATGGCTCGACGATCCCGCGTGCCCCGTCGACACGGGCGTACGGGATCGGCTCGAGGCCGCGGTCGCGGCGTTGCGGGGCGCCGGCGTGGCCGTCGATGCGCAGGCCCGCCCGGGCTTCAGCCTCGAGCAGGCCTTCGCGCTCTACCGTCGCTTGATGGTCCCGATCACGGCGGCCGTGATGCGCGACTCGGAGTTCGCGGCCATCAACCAGCACGCCGACTCGCTGGCGCCCGACGCGAGCGGCGAAATGCCGCAATTCCTGCGCGAGGTCGGCGTGCGTCATCGCGATTGGATCCTGCTCCACGAGCAGCGCGAACGTCAGCGCGCGAGCTGGGCCGATTTCTTCCGGCGCTTCGACGTCCTGCTGTGCCCCGTGGCGCCGGTGCCGGCCGTGCGTCACGACCACAGCGAGCCCATGCTGCTGCGCAAGCTCGAGGTCAACGGCGGCGCGCGTCCCTACACCGACATGTTGGTCTGGCCGGGCCTCGTCGGCGTGGCGCATCTGCCGGCGAGCGTCGCTCCCATCGGCCGCACGCCGGCAGGCCTTCCCGTCGGCGTCCAGATCGTCGCGCCCTACCTCGAAGACCGAACGGCGCTCGCCTTCGCCTCGCACCTCGAGACGCTGCTCGGCGGTTTCGAGCCCCCGGCGGGTCTGCCGGAGCTGGGTTAAAGGTATGGGGTGGCGCTCCCGAACCACCTGACATGAAGGCGAAGCCCGCCATCGCCCGCTTCCGCCTCGCCCTGATCCTCGCAGCCGCGGCGCTCCTGGCCCGGCCGGCCGCAGCGGAACTGCGCTGCGACATGATCCCCAACCTGATGCGGGGGTATTACCAGAACCACGTCCGCTTCAACGAACGCAGCGACGAGATCGAACGCCGCACGATCGAAACCTACGTCCGGCGCCTCGATGCGTCGCGCACGCTGCTGCTCGCCTCGGAAGAGGCGTCGATGCGCGCGTCGCTGCGCGGGATCTTCGACGACCTGGCGAAGGGTGACTGCTCGCGCCTCGCCGACATCCAGAAGACGCTGATCCGGCATCACGAGGCGGCGGCGAAGTTCGTGCGCGCCACGGTGAGCGATCCCGCCTACGCCGTCGACACCAGCGTCGAGCTCGTGATCGATCCCGAGAAGCGCGGCTATCCGGCCACGCCCGAGGAGCGCGACAAGCTCCAGCGCAGCCTGATCCACTTCCAGATCTCGAACTACCTCGCGGCCGACACGACGCTCGAAGAAGCCAAGCGGCGCTTGATCCAACGCTACGAGCGGCGCCTCAAGCAGCTGATCGACGTGCCGCCGGCCGAGATCAACGCGACCTTCCTCGATTCCTTCGCCGCTTCACTCGACCCGCACTCGAACTATCTGTCGGCCGACGTGCTCGAGGACTTCAAGATCAGCATGACGCTCTCGCTCGAGGGCATCGGCGTCGCGCTCGCCGAGCGCGACGGTTACGCCGTGGCGGAGCGGATCATTCCGGGCGGAGCCGCCGACCGGCAGAAGGGACTCAAGGCCAAGGACAAGATCATCGCGGTCTCGCAAGCGGATGGAAAGCCGGTCGACATCATCGACATGCCGCTGCGCGACGCGGTGGCGCTGATCCGCGGCAAGAAGGGCACGAAGGTCGGCCTGACCGTGCTGCGCCAGGGCGATAAGACCGAGCGCTTCCAGGTCGAGATCATGCGCGACACGATCGATCTCGAGGACCAGGCTGCAAAGCTGCACTTCGAGACCCGCGAGGTGGACGGCAAGCCGTTCAAGCTCGCCGTGCTGGACCTGCCCTCGTTCTATGGCGACGCCGATCCGACAAACCGCCAGTGCACGGACGACGTCGCGAAGCTGCTCGCGCAGGTGAAGCAGGAGAAAGCCGACGGGCTGCTGCTCGACCTCTCCCGCAACGGCGGCGGCCTGCTGCAACACGCCGTGGAGATTTCGGGCTTCTTCGTGCGCAAGGGCGAAGTCGTCGCGATCGAGAACGGGCACGGACAGAAGCAGGTGCTGCGGGATCCCGACGGGTCGATCCTCTACGCGGGGCCGATGGTCGTGCTGATCTCGCGGGCGAGCGCCTCGGCCGCCGAGATCGTCGCCGGCGCGCTGAAGGATTATCAGCGCGCCGTGATCGTCGGCGACGATCACACGTTCGGGAAGGGCACGGTGCAGACCGTCTCGACGCTGCCGCCCGGCGAGGGCGCGCTCAAGATCACGACCGGCCTGTTCTTCCGTCCGGGCGGTCAATCGACCCAGCACTCGGGAGTGGCGTCCGACGTGGTGATGCCGTCGTTCCTCTCGGGGGCCGACGACGAGTTCGGCGAGAAGACGCAGCCCTATTCGCTGCCGCCGGAGAGCATCCCGGCCTTCCTCGGTGACACCGGGAACGCGCCGGACGGCCCCGACCATTGGGCCCGCATCACGCCCGGCACGGTGGCCGTGCTGAACGAACGTTCGAAGCGCCGCGTCGACGCCAACCCGGAGTTCATCACGCTGCGCGAGAAGATCGCCGAAGCCAAGGCGAACAACGGCGTCGTCCGCCTCTCCGAGATCCTGAAGCAGCAGCAGGAGGCGAAGGCCGAGGGCGCCGCGACGCCCGTCGGCGAGAGCGCCGCGAAGGGGCGCGCGGCGGGCGTCGTGGGTGAAGGCGCTTCGGCGGCCGGCCTCACACCCAACGCGGACGCCACCGATCTGGACGAAGAGACGCGTTCACCGCAGTACCAGGAAGCGCTGCTCATCCTCACCGATCTGGTCACGCTCTCGCGCTGAGGTGCTCGCGCAGCTCGCGGCGCGTCATCAGCCGGCCCATGCCCCCGAGAGCGCAGCAATTGAGGGCGGCCGCATGCGCGGCGAGGTCGAGCGCCGCCTCGAGCTCGAGCCCGAGATACAAGCCCGCCGCGAAGGCGCCATGGAAGACGTCGCCCGCGCCGGTGGTGTCGACGACGGGAACCCGCCGCGCGCGGTAGCGCCGCACGCGCTCGCCGGCGAGATAGATCCCCCCGCGCGCACCCAGCGTCACCACGGGCGTGCCGCCCGTCTTGGCGCGCAAGCGGCGCAGCAGCCGCTCGGGATCGCCGCCCGCCCATCGCGCGCCAAACTCGAGCGGAACGATCGCGTAGTCGACATACGGCAGCAGCGCGAGCGAGCCCGGCCGCGCGCGATTCAGATCGGCGATCACGGTCGCACCCACGCGCCGCGCCCGCTTCACGGCGCGCAGGGCCTGCGCGGGGAAATGGCCGTCGACGAGCAGCAGGCTGCGACGATCGATCAGTGAGAGGTCGAACGCCGGCGCCCGGCGCTCGAGCTCGCGGCGGTCCGGCACCAGGAAGCGGCGCTCGCCGGCGCGGCGTTCGACGAGCACCACGGCGACGGTGGTGCGCGCGCCGCGCGAGCGCAGGATGCGCCCCGTCTTGACGCCGGCGGCGCGCAGCGCGCGGCGCACGAAGCGGCCTTCGGGATCCTCCCCGTGCAGCGAGAGCACGTGCGCCTCACAGCCCAGCTGCGCGGCTTGCGCGAGCGCCGTCCCGATCATCCCGCCGCTCTGCACCAGGCGCTCGCCGTAACGCAGGCGTGTCTCGTCGAGGCGCAGGTGATCGACGACGTAGAGGTGGTCGACGACGCTGAGCCCGAGTCCGATGATGCGGCGGTAGCGCGTGCGCATCCGGCTGGGTCACTTACCCGATGCTCCGGGGATCCGCTAGGCTGCCTGCCTCGTGAGCGTGTTGCCGCTCGTCACCATCGTCGTGCTGGTCGCCGCATTCGGCGCATCTCTGGTGTTGCTGGTTCGCAGCGGAGAGCTGCGCGCCGGAATCCTCGCCGTCGTGCTCGCGCTGCTCAGCGTGCGCCCGGCCCTCGATCTCTGGCAACGGCCCGCACGCGAGCTCGGCTTCGATCTGACGACGGCGGCCGATCTCAGCTTCCTGCTCTCGAGTCTGCTCTTCGTGTTCGTCGTCGCAGCGCTCTGGCGCACGCTCGGCGAACGCGACCGCATCGAGGCGCTGCACTGGGACGCCATGGAAGGCGTGCGCGCGCTCGGCGAGCTCGGCGACACGCCGGGCGCCGATTTCGACGCACAGCTGGCGCGGCTGCTCGAGCTCGGATGCAAATGCTTCGGGGTCGAGGTGGGGATCGTTTCGCGCGTGGGCAGCAAGCGCTACGAGGTGGTCGCGATCCGCGCGCCGGCGAGCTTCCCGGTCGCGAAGGGCGCCGTCTTCCCGCTCGAGGAGACCTGCTGCGCGGGGGTGCTCGGCGCGGTTCGGACGCTCGCGCTTCCGGGCGGACGCGGCGCGCGCCCGCCCGCCAATGCTTTCCGTTTCGAGGCCTACCTCGGGACGGCGATCGCGCGGGGCGCGAACAGCTACGGAACGCTGTGCTTCGCGAGCCTCGCGCCCCACAAGCCTCCCTTCACGGCCACGGACAAGGATCTGCTGCGCGTGATGGGGCAATGGCTGACGGCGGAGCTCGAGCGGCGCGAGCGCGCGAGCGCGCCGGCGCCGCGGGCCGCGCGACCCGGCGGGCCCGAGCGCAGCGGCCCCGCCAGGCGCCGCGGACTCGCGGCCGCGCGCAGCGTCGATCTGAATGCGGTGCTCGGCCGCGTGCGGCGCCAGCTCGAAATGGCGGCCGGGCCCGGGATCGAGCTCGAGCTGCGCGCGGCGCCGGATCTGCGCGCAGCGCAGGATCCGCGGCTTCCGCTGGATGCGATCGTGCTCTCGCTCGTGCGCAACGCGGTCGACGCCATGCCCGAGGGCGGCAAGCTCACGCTCGAGACCGCGAACCTCGAGGTCGCGGCCGGGGAGCCCGGAGTGATTCCCGCGCTCGTGCCGAACCGCTACGTGACGCTCTCCGTGCGCGATACCGGCAAGGCGCTCGACGCCGGCGCGCTCGCGCGCGTGTTCGAGCCGCCGGATGCCGGCGCGGAAACCGAAGGCCGCCTGACGCTCGCCACCGTCTACCGTCTGCTGCAACGCTGCGGCGGCGACCTCTCGGTGAACGTCGAGCCCGGGCGCGGCACGGATTTCACAGTCTTTCTCCCGCTGGCCGAAGCCGCCTCGGCCCCGCCGCGAAGCGAACCCGCCGCGCCCGCCCGCGCGCCGAGCGTGTCGTGACGACCGGCGCGTGAGGCTGCGCAGCCAGCGGGCACGCTGCGCGTTCGCGATCGCATGGCTCCTCACGGCCTGCGGTGGCTTCTCGCCCGGGCTGCCGCACCCGTTCGGGCCTCCGGCGCAGGACGCCACTGCGGCGAGCGACCGCTCCGCACCCGAACCCGGTTGGGCGACCGGAAGCGTGTTCGACGACCTCGACGGCGACGGGGCGCGCGGCGCGCGTGAGCCAGGCCTTGCGGGAGTCGCCGTCTCGAACGGCCGCGACGTGGTGCGCACCGACGCGGCGGGACGCTACCGGCTGCGGGTCGGCGACGACACGATCCTGTTCGTCGTGAAGCCGAGCGGCTGGCGCACCCCGCTCTCCCCCGAGCACCTGCCGCGCTTTCATTACATCCACAAGCCGGCGGGCTCCGCGCCGGGCCTGCACTTTCCGGGCGTTGCAGCGACGGGAGAGCTTCCGGCCTCGGTCGATTTTCCGCTCACGCCGCAGACGGAGTCCGACGCCTTCCGCGTGATCGTCTTCGGCGACACGCAGCCCTACGACCTCGAGCAGCTCGACTTCCTCTCGCGCGACGTGATCAGCCAGGTGATCGGCACCGACGCCGCGTTCGGAATCACGCTCGGCGACCTGGTGGGCGACGATCTGGCGCTCTTCGAGCCGCTCAACCGCGCGATCGCCCGCATCGGCGTGCCCTGGTACAACGTGATCGGCAATCACGACACGAACTACGACGCCCGGGACGACGCCGGCTCGGACGAGAGCTTCGAGCGCGTCTACGGCCCCACGACCTACGCCTTCGACTACGCGCGCGCGCATTTCATCGTGCTCGACGATGTGGTCTACGACGGGGCCGATCGGGATCCGCCCTCGCGCCAGCACTATCACGGCGGCTTCGACGCCGATGCGCTCGCGTTCGTGCGCGCCTATCTCGAGGGGGTGCCGCGCGACGAGCTGGTCGTGCTGCTGATGCACATGCCGCTCGCCGGACCCCCGCCCTTCGGCTTCGCGCAGAGCCGCGAGCTGCTCGCGCTGCTGGCGAATCGCCCGAACACGCTCTCGTTCTCGTCGCACACCCACATGCAGTACCAGCTCTTCCTCGGCCCCGAGGCCGGCTTCATGGGCAAGGCGCCGCACCTGCACGTCAATCAGGGCGCCGTCGCCGGAAGCTGGTGGCTGGGCGCCCGCGACGAGCTCGGCATCCCGCACGCGACGATGCGCGACGGCACCCCGAACGGCTGGTCGGTCCTCGAGATCGACGGCGAGCGCTACCGCCTGCGCTTCCACGCGGCGCGGCGCCCGGAATCGGAGCAGATGAGCATCCACGCGCCGGCAGCGGTCAGCTCGGCGCAGGCCGGCGCGAGCGAGGTATACGCCAACGTCTACGCGGGATCCGAACGCTCGAGCGTCGAGCTGCGCTTCGACGACACACCCGAGTGGCAGCCCCTCGAGCGCGTGGAGCTCCCGGACCCGTTCTACCTGGAGCTGCTCGCGCGCGAGGCCGAGCTCGCACCGATGCTGGGGCGGCCGCTCCCGCCGGCCGCCAACTCGCTGCACCTGTGGCGCGGCAGGCTGCCGGCGAACCCGCCCCCCGGCACGCACACCCTCGAGGTGCGCAGCTGCGATGTCTTCGGGCAGACCTTCACGGCGCGCCGCCTGATCCGGATCGAGTGAGCGCGGCCTCGCGCCGCTTCTCCTCGACGACCTCGGCGTAGACCGCGAGCACGCGCGCGAGCTGCTGTGGCCAGGCGTGCCGCTCCGCCTGCTGTCGCGCGAGCCGGCCGGATTCGCTGCGCAGCGCCGGCTCGAGAAACGGCCGGATCGCGGCCGCGAGCGCCTCGGCGTCCTCCGGCGCGTCGACGACCGCGCCCGTCCTCCCCGGAATCACCACCTCGGCGCTGCCCGCCTGCCGGCTCACCACCACCGGCAAGCCCGCCGCCATCGCCTCGAGCACGGCGTTGCCGAAGGCGTCGTAGCGGCTCGGAAACACCAGGCCGTCGGCCGCCGCCAGCAGGCGCTCGGGATCGCTGCGCACGCCCGCGAAGTGCACGCGCTGCGCGACGCCGAGCGCGCGCGAGAGCTCGCGCGCGCGCCGCGCACGGGCCGGTCGATCGCTTCCCAGCACGAGCGCGTGCACACCGGGAAGGCCGCGCAGCGCGGCGAGCAGGGCGGGCAGGCCCTTGCGCCGGAAGTCGCTGCCGACGAAGGCGAGCAGCGGCGCCGCGGCGGGTAGCGCGAGCTCCGCGCGCACGGCCGGCCGCGCCGCCGGCGCCAGGCTCGGCGTGAAGCGCGCCGTGTCGACCGCGGGATGCAGCACGCGCACGCGCTCGGGCGCGAGGTCGTAGCGGCGCAGGATCTGATCGCGAACGAGCGCCGAGATCGGCAGCACGAAGCGGCAGCCCCCCGCGCGATAGCGCTCGCGCTCGATGCGCGCGACGACGCGCGCATGCAGGCCCAGGCGGCGCCACGCGTGGAGCCGCCCGCTGCCCGGAAGCTCGCTCTCGTACGCCTGGAAGTCGGCGAGGCAGCCGCTGCCGTCGCGGTAGACGTCCTGCTGCGAAGTCTTGCCGAAGCCGTGCACGACATCGAAGGCTCCGAGGCGCGCGAGCGTTCGCTGCGCGAGACGATCGAAGAGCGCGACGCGCAGCCCGCGCAGGAGCCCGGGCGGCTGCGGAAGCCGGTGGCAGCGGATGCGCGGGTCGACGCGCGCGTCGCGCGTCGCGCAGATCCAGTGCACCTCGTGGCCGGCGTCGGCGAGCCGCACGCCGAGGTCGTGGATCTGCCGCTCGACGCCGCCGACGAGCGCTGCCCGCGGATGCAACAGGGCGATGCGCATCAGGCGCGAGAATCCGGTGTCGGGCGGGCAGGCGCCGGCGCCGTACGCGGCGCGAGCGGATGGGCGCGCCGCTCGCCGCGATCGCGCCGCGACCACTCGGCGACCCG
The DNA here is from genome assembly GCA_963785985.1 of uncultured delta proteobacterium. Taxonomy (GTDB): domain Bacteria; phylum Myxococcota_A; class UBA9160; order UBA9160; family SMWR01; genus DATBRV01. The sequence continues at coordinate 907,785 of CAWAXD010000014.1, forward strand.
CTGCGCTGCCCACGCATTCGCCTGCTGCGCGAGCCGGCGGCGCTCGCCGCGCAGCGACGGATTGCGCGCGAGGTACGCGCACAGGACGCGCGCACGGTCACTGCGCGAGAGCCACGGGTGCAGGTCGCGCGCATAGGCCTCGAGCTGACCGAGCGCGCGCACGCGCCTGCGCCACGTGAGGCGGCGCGGCGGCACGAGCGCGTCGAGATCGAGCAGGGCGAGCGCGCCGTCGCTTCCGACCAGCAGGTTGCTCGGCTTGAGATCCGGGTGATCGACGCCCGCGGCGTGCAGCGTGCCGACGAGCTCGCCGAGCGCCGCGAGCAGCGCGCGGCGGCGCCCCCGCGCCAGGCTCCCGTTCGCGAGCGCCACCGGCAAGGGCTGCGCGTCCGCGCGGAACTCCGACAGCACCCAGCTCTCGAGCACGATGCCCGCCCGCCGCCGTTCGGCGATCGCCACCAGCTCCGGGCTGTCGACGCCGCAGGGTGTCAGCCGCGCGAGCCCCGCGCGCGCGCGGACGGCGCGCGAGCCGCGCCAGGCATCGGAGAGCGCTCCGCGCAGGCCGCGCCAGCGGTGCAGCTTCACGGCCCAATCTCGCGGCGCGCCGGCTTCTGCGAGCGCGACGCGGCTCACCGAGGAGCCGGGGCCCCACTTCTCGCACGCGTCGCGACCGAGCCGATCATGAGCCTGGTGACGGGCGATGGCGACGACGACGAGATCGGCGGAGACGTCCGGCCGATGCTCGATGGCGAGGTCTCCGCGCCGGACCCGTCGGGCCGGCGGCGGCAGCTCGTTGCCAGCGCGCCCCGGATTCATCGCACGTGACCCGCTTCCGCCGCGGCGACGGCCGCGGCGCAGTATACGCACCCGCGTCGGCGCCGGCTCAAGCCCCGCGCGCGTCGGCCGATGCAGTCCGTCACCGGGGAGCTTGCCGCAGGCACCGGACCGGAGCGACGACGTGGAGCACCTGCGCTGGATCGGCTTCGGGGCCTTCTTCGTCTCGAGCTTCGTGATCGGCGTGCGCCTGCTGCTGCTCGCGCGCCTGACCGGGAAGCTTCCCGAGTTCCTGATCGGCGTCGGCGTGCTCGGCATCGGGCCCTTCGGCTACGGGCTCTCGATGCTCGCCTTCGTCCTCGCCAGTCACTCGCTCGCGCTCTCCGCCACCTTGATGGGCAGCGCCCTGCTGGGCTCGACGATCGGCGCGATCTCTCAGTTTCTGTTCGCCTGGACGGTATTCCGCCGCGACGCGGCCTGGGCGCGGGCGGTGGTCTGGATGGCGATCGCGCTGCTGCTCGCCGGCTACGTCGGCGACCTGCTCGAGAACGGGCTCGTGAATCGGCGCAACGTGGGCGACTGGTTCTGGCTCGGCGCGGCGTTGCGCACCTCGGGGCTGGGATGGAGCGCGCTCGAGTCGCTCCGCTATCACCGGGTCATGCGCCTGCGCACGCGGCTCGGGCTCGCGGATCCCGTCGTGACCGAGAGCTTCCGGCTCTGGGGCCTGGGCGCCGGCGCCGCCTTCGCGGGCTCGCTGCTGGGCGTCATGTCGCGCGCGCTCACCGGCCACGGCGCGGCCGAATTCCCGGTGCTGAACCTCGGGCTGTCGCTGCTCGGGCTGGTCGCGGCGATCGCCATGTGGCTCGCGTTCCTGCCGCCGGCGGCCTACCTGCGCTTCGTCGAGGCACGCAACCGGCGCGCGGCCGCGTTACCCTCCGCGCCGGCCTAGCTGGCCCGGAGGCCCCATGCAGGATCGCGTCACCGTCTCGCTCTCGCAGGGCATCGCCGATGTCCGCCTGAACCGACCCGACAAGCTGAATGCGCTCGACTCCGCCATGTTCGAGGCGATCGTCGCGGCCGGGCGCAACCTGCGCACGCAGCGCGGACTGCGCGCAGTCGTGCTCTCGGGCGAAGGCCGCGGATTCTGCGCGGGGCTCGACGTCGCGAGCTTCATCGGCGGCGGCGGCGGACGTTCGCTCTTCGAGCGCAGCGCCGAGAGCGCCGCCAACTTCGCGCAGCGCGCCGCCTGGATCTGGACCGAGCTGCCGGTTCCGGTGATCGCCGCCATCCACGGCGTCGCCTTCGGCGGCGGACTCCAGATCGCGCTCGGCGCCGACGTACGCTTCGTCACCCCCGATGCGAGGCTCTCGGTGATGGAGATCAAGTGGGGTCTGATCCCGGACATGTCGGGGAGCCAGACCCTGCGCCGGCTGGTCCGCCTCGACGTCGCGAAGGAGCTCACGTTCACGGGTCGCGTCGTATCCGGCACGGAGGCGGCCGCGCTGGGCCTGGCGACACACGTGAGCGACACCCCGCGCGAAGCCGCGCTCGAGCTGGCTCGCGAGATCGCCTCGAAACCTCCGAGAGCGATTCGAGCCGGGAAGAAGCTTCTCGATGCGTCGGGCGTCGTCGACGTCGAAACCGGGCTGCGGCTCGAGGAGCAGCTGCAAGCGTCGCTGTTCGGCAAGCCCGAGCAGCTGGAAGCCGTGCGCGCGAACGCCGAGAAGCGCGAGGCCCGCTTCAGCGACCCGGAGTAGAGGCGAAGTCGCCGCGCGCGAAGCCACGCGGGCGCGGGAAGTCCTGCGCGCCCGCGAGTCTCACTTGAGCTCGATCGAGCCGTTCACGCCGATCACGATCTCGCTGGTGCCGGCCTCGAGCGCCGGGGGCGCCACGTCCGCGGACCCCATCGCCATCGCCGTGCGGAGCATCGGCACCGGGGGCTGCCCGCCGGAAGCGCCGATCGAGATCTGCACGATCTCGTAGCCGGTGCTTCCGAGCTGCTTGCGCACGCGATCCGCGCGCGCCCGGAACGCGGCGAGCGCTTCGTCGATCAGCTCGTCCTCGAGCTTGCGGCGCTGCGCGGGCGATACCGTGAAGTCGATCGAGCGCAGCTGCACGCGGCTCTGCAGCTCGCCGAGCAGCTCGCTCATCACGCGCGGGTCGGAGCCCTCGAGCAGCAGCTCCTGGCTCGCGCGCCAGAAGCGCCGCTCCCCCTTGCGCGGGTCGTTGACCGGATGGGTCGAATAGCCGCCGCTCTTCGCGCTGATGCCGGAGCGCGCTCGCGCCCGCTCGAGGGCCCACGTCATCGCCTGGTTCACGCGATCGGCCAGCTTGGCCGCGTCTTCGTCCTCGTCCGTCACGCCGACGCTCGCGCGCACCCAATCGTTCGCGACCTCGCGCGAGCTCTGCACGCCGAACTCGACGCGCCGCATCGGCGGCGCAGGCTCGGCGGCGAGCGCCCCCGGCGCACGCATCAGGCACGCGGCCGACGCCACCGCGAGCACCCCGCACCACGCGACTCCCCACACCGCCGTCTCGAAGCGTGCCATCTTGCCTCCCTGCGGATACCCGCGCCGACATTGTATCCTCCCCGACGCGAGCGCCTACACCCCCGAGCGGAGCTTCCATGACCGACATCGGCATCCTGCTCTTCGAAGGCATCACGGCGCTCGACGCGATCGGCCCGTACGAGGTGCTGCAACGCCTGCCCGGCGCGCGCGTGCGCATGCTCGGCGCGCGCCGCGGTCCGGTGCGCACGCACGAGGGCAGCCTCTCGCTCGTCGCCGATTACGCGCTCTCGGAATGCGCGCACCCCGATCTGGTGGTCGTGCCCGGCGGCTTCGGGGTCGACCGCCTGCTGCGCGACGAGGCGACGCTCGCGTGGATCCGCGGCGCGCACGCGACCTCGAAGTGGACGACCTCGGTCTGCACCGGCTCGCTGCTGCTCGGCGCCGCGGGCGTGCTGCGCGGCCTGCGGGCGACGTGCCATTGGAACTCTCTCGAGCACCTGCGCGAGTTCGGCGCCGATCCGACACTCGAACGCGTCGTCTTCCAGGGCAAGGTCGTCACCGCCGCCGGTGTGTCTTCCGGCATCGACATGGCGCTCGCGCTGGTGGCGCGCCTCGCCGATGCCGACGTCGCGCAGGCGATCCAGCTCAGCATCGAGTACGACCCGCAACCTCCCTTCGACGCCGGATCGCCGAGCAAGGCGCCGCCGCGCATCGTCGAGATCGTGCGGCGCGCACAGGCCAGGGTGCGAGCGGCCCAGGCGTGAATCCGGGCTCGGACGCGACGCGCGGGAAGCTGCTCGCAGTCGCTGCGTACGGCCTCTGGGGCGTCGTACCGATCTACTGGAAGCTCTTGCGCGCGCTGCCGGCCGCCGAGCTGCTCGCGCATCGCGTGCTCAGCTCGCTCGCCGTCGGCCTGCTGCTGGTTGCCGCGACGCGCCGCTGGCGGGAATTCACGGACGTGCTGCGAGCGCACCGGCGGCTGCTGCCGATCGTCGCCTCGAGCCTGCTGATCGGGATCAACTGGCTCGTCTTCATCCAGGCCGTGAACACGGGCCGCGTGCTCGCGACTTCGCTCGGCTACTTCCTGAATCCGCTGGTGAGCGTGCTGCTGGGCGTCGCGTTCCTCGGGGAGCGGCTCACGCGCGGCCAGGTCGTCGCCGTCGGGCTCGGCGCCGCCGGGGTCCTCTATTGGGCGATCGAGCTCGGCCAGGCGCCCTGGATCGCGCTCACGCTCGCGGCGAGCTTCGGGCTCTACGGCCTGGTGCGGAAGCTCGCGGCCGTCGGGCCGCTCGAGGGGTTCACGCTCGAGGTGCTGATGCTCGCGCCCGCTGCGGCGGGATACCTGGCGCTGCTGGCAGCGAACGGCGCGCTGGCGGCTCCGCGCGAGAGCGGCGACGTGCACGCGCTGCTGGCTGGCGCCGGGGTGATCACGGCGGTGCCGCTCCTGTGCTTCACCAGCGCGGCGCGGCGCCTCCCGCTCTCGACGCTCGGATTCTTCCAGTACCTCGCACCGAGCCTCTCCTTCCTGATCGCGGTGGCTGTGTACCGTGAGCCCTTCGGGCGCGGCCAGGCGATCGCCTTCGCGTGCGTGTGGGTCGCGCTCGCGCTGTTCTCGCTGGCGACGCGGCGGGAGCTGGGGGCTTCGGGAGGGCGATAGTCCGGCGCGCTCGCCCCGCGGTACACTGCCTTCCCGCGCAGGAGGCGACATGATCGATCTCTACTACTGGCCCACGCCCGAACGGCTGGAAGATCAGCATCGCGCTCGAGGAGATGGAGCTGCCCTACCGCATCGTGCCGGTGAACATCGGACGCGGCGAGCAGTTCAAGCCCGAGTTCCTGGCGATCAGCCCGAACAACCGCATGCCCGCGATCGTCGACCACGAGCCGCCCGGCGGCGGCGCGCCGATCTCGGTGTTCGAGTCCGGCGCGATCCTGCTCTACCTCGGCGAGAAGACGGGCCGGTTCCTGCCGCGCGACTGCGCGGGCGCACGGCCGTCACCGAGTGGCTGATGTGGCAGATGGGCGGGCTCGGACCGATGCTCGGGCAGAACCACCACTTCCGCGTGTATGCGCCCGAGAAGCTCCCGTACGCGATCGATCGCTACACCAAGGAGGCGCACCGCCTCTATGGCGTCCTCGACCGGCGCCTCGCGGGCCGCGAGTACATCTGCGGCGACTACCGCATCGCCGACATGGCTTGCTGGCCGTGGATCGTGCCGCACGAGCGCCAGGGGATCGACATCGAGGAGTTCCAGAACGTGAAGCGCTGGCACGAGAAGATGAAGGCGCGCCCCGGCGTGCAGCGCGGCTTCGACGCCGCGAAGGAGCTGCGCCAGGCGTCGTCCGCGGGGCCGGACGAGGAGGCGAAGAAGATCCTGTTCGGCCAGACCGCCAGGCGTTGAGCGGGCGCCTGGACCACCGCGCCGTCATCTTCGATCTCGGGGGCGTCGTGCTCGGCTCGCCGCTGCACGCAATCGCCGAGCTCGAGCGCGACGAGGGAATCCCGGCGGGCTTCGTGAATCGCGTCGTCGTGACGACGGGCGCCGCGGGCGCCTGGTCGCGGCTCGAGCGCGGCGAGCTCGCGATCGACGACTTCTACGTCGACTTCGACCGCGAGTGCGCCGCCGCGGGGCAGGCACTCTCGGCGCAGCGAATGATGCAGCGCATCGCGCTGGCTTCGCAGCCGCGCCCGGCGATGCTCGGCGCCGTGCGCCGGATCCGCGAGCGCGGCCTGCTCGCGGCGGCGCTCACCAACAACTGGGTCGGCGAGGGCGACGGCACCTCCGTGCTGCGGCCCCACTTCGACGTCTTCGTCGAGTCGGCCGTGGTGGGGCTGCGCAAGCCCGATCCGCGCATCTACGAGCACGCCTGCCACAGCCTCGGGATCGAAGCCCGCGAAGCGATCTTCCTCGACGACATCGGCAGCAACTTGAAGACCGCCCGGGCGCTCGGCATGACGACGATCAAGGTGACGGCGCCGGAGCCGGCGCTGGCCGAGCTGGAGGCGCTGCTCGGCTTCGCTCTGCGCGACTAAAATCACCCCCCGGGGGGATTGCTCGCAGAGTATTGAATGCCCTTATTGAGATAACCTGATCTTACGATAGACTGCTTGGGTTGCCGGCCCCGAGTCCGGCGCCAACGACGAGCGAGCCATGCAACCCGAATCCCTGCGCAGCCAGCTCGATCGCCTGCTCGCCGAGCGCATCCTCATGATCGACGGCGCCATGGGCACCATGCTCCAGGCCATCCCGCTCGCGGAGGCCGACTTCCGGGGCGAGCGCTTCCGCGACCACCCGCGCGATCTGAAGGGCAACAACGAGATCCTCGTGCTCACGCGCCCGGGCGTGGTCGAGGACGTGCACCGCGCCTACCTCGAGGCCGGCGCCGACATCATCGAGACCAACACCTTCGGCGCGACCCGCATCGCGCAGGCCGACTACGGCACCGAGGACTGCGTGCACGAGCAGAACCGGCGCGCCGCCGAGCTCGCGGTGCGGATCGCGGACGAGTACAGCGCGCGCACGCCGGGCAAGCCGCGTTTCGTCGCCGGCGCGATCGGCCCGACGAACCGCACGCTGTCGATCTCGCCGGACGTGAACGATCCGTCGCTGCGCAGCGTCAGCTTCGACGAGCTGAAGCGCGCCTACGTCGAGCAGGTGCGCGGGCTCGTGGACGGCGGCGTGGACCTGCTGCTGATCGAGACCATCTTCGACACGCTGAACGCCAAGGCGGCGATCGTCGCGATGCGAGGAGGTGTTCGAGGAGCGCGGCGGCGAGCTGCCGCTGATGATTTCGGTCACGATCACCGACCGCAGCGGCCGGACCCTCTCGGGCCAGACGATCGACGCGTTCTGGACCTCGATCGCGCACGCGCGTCCGTTCTCGGTGGGCATCAACTGCGCGCTCGGCGCGCAGGAGATGCGCCCCTACCTGGCGGAGCTCGCGGCGCTCGCGCCGACCTGGGTGAGCTGCTACCCGAACGCCGGCCTGCCGAACGCCTTCGGCGCCTACGACGAGACCCCGGCGCAGACGGGCGCATTGCTGCGCGAATTCGCCGAGAGCGGGCTGATCAACCTCGTCGGCGGCTGCTGCGGCACCACCGACGAGCACATCCGCGCGATCGCCGAGGCCGTCGCCGGCGTCGCGCCGCGGGTTCCGCCTCCGCCGCCCACCGGGCTCTCGCGTTTCAGCGGGCTCGAGACCTACACGATCCGCCCCGACTCGAACTTCACGATGATCGGCGAGCGCACCAACGTGACGGGCTCGCGCCGCTTCGCGGATCTGATCAAGCGCGGCGATTTCGCCAAGGCGACCGAGGTCGCGCTCGACCAGGTGCGCGCGGGCGCCAACATCCTCGACGTCAACATGGACGAAGGCATGCTCGATTCCGAGCAGGCCATGACGACCTTCCTGAATCTGATCGCCACCGAGCCCGAGATCGCGCGGCTGCCGATCATGGTCGACAGCTCGAAGTGGTCGGTGATCGAGGCCGGGCTCAAGTGCGTGCAGGGCAAGGGCATCGCCAACTCGATCAGCCTGAAGGAAGGCGAGGCCGAATTCCTCCAGAAGGCCCGCCTGGTCCGGCGTTACGGCGCGGGCGTCGTGGTGATGGCGTTCGACGAAACCGGGCAGGCCGACACCACCGAGCGCAAGGTCGAGATCTGCGAGCGCGCCTATCGGCTGCTGACCCAGCGCGCGGGCTTCGATCCGACCGACATCATCTTCGACCCCAACATCCTCGCGATCGCGACCGGGCTCGAGGAGCACGCGAAGTACGCGATCTACTATCTCGAAGCGGTGAAGCGCATCAAGCAGGCGTGCCCGGGCGCGAAGATCAGCGGCGGCGTCTCGAACCTCTCGTTTTCGTTCCGCGGCAACGATCTCGTGCGCGAGGCGATCCACACCGCCTTCCTCTACCACGCGATCCGGGCCGGCATGGACATGGGGATCGTCAACGCCGGACAGCTCGGCGTGTACGCGGAGATTCCGGCCGACCTGCTCGAGCACGTCGAAGACATCCTCTTCGACCGCCGGCCCGACGCGACCGAGCGCATGGTCGAGTTCGCCGAGACCGTCAAGGGCAAGGGCCGCAAGAAGGAGCTCGACCTCGCCTGGCGCGACGCCCCGGTCGAGCAGCGCCTCGCGCACGCGCTCGTCCAGGGCGTGCTCGACTTCATCGAGGTGGATACGGAGGAAGCGCGCCAGAAATCCACGCGGCCGCTCGACGTGATCGAAGGCCCGCTGATGGACGGCATGAAGATCGTCGGCGACCTGTTCGGCGCCGGCAAGATGTTCCTGCCGCAGGTGGTGAAGAGCGCGCGCGCGATGAAGCGCGCCGTCGCCTACCTGAACCCCTTCATGGAGGCCGAGAAGGCCGGCTCGTCGGGCACGAAGGGCCGCATCGTGATGGCCACCGTCAAGGGCGACGTCCACGACATCGGCAAGAACATCGTCGGCGTGGTGCTCGGCTGCAACAACTACGAGGTGATCGACCTCGGCGTGATGGTCCCGTGCGACCAGATCCTGACGACGGCCGTGGAGCGCGGCTGCGATCTGATCGGCCTTTCCGGCCTGATCACGCCCTCCCTCGACGAGATGGTGAACGTGGCCAAGGAGATGCAGCGCCGCGGCCTCACGCTCCCGCTGCTGATCGGCGGCGCGACCACCAGCAAGCAGCACACCGCGGTGAAGATCGCGCCGGCCTACGAGCGCAGCAGCGTGCACGTCGCCGATGCCTCGCGCGCCGTCGGCGTCGTGGCGAGCCTGCTCGACCCGAAGCTCCAGCCTTCCTTCGACCAGGCCAACCGCCGCGCGCAGGACGAGCTGCGCGCCGCGCACGCCCGCAAGCTCGAGCGCCCGCTGCTCAGCTACCCGCAGGCGCTCGCCAACCGGCTGAAGATCGAGTGGCGCAGCGAAGACGTCCCCCAGCCCGGCTTCCTCGGCCGCCGCGTCGTCGACGTCTCGCTTTCGGAGCTGGTCGACTTCATCGATTGGACCTTCTTCTTCAGCGCCTGGGAGCTCAAGGGGAAGTTTCCGAAGATCCTCGAACACCCGACCTGGGGCGCGGCCGCGCGCGACCTGCACGCGCAGGGCGAGAAGCTGCTGCGCCGGATCATCGACGAGAAGCTGCTGACCGCGCGGGGCGTCTACGGCTTCTGGCCGGCCGTGAGCCAGGACGACGACGTCGTCTTGTATCGCGATCCGGAGCGCGCGCACGAGATCGCGCGCTTCTGCATGCTGCGCCAGCAAACGCCGAATCCCGCGGGCAAGCCCAACCTCTCGCTCGCCGATTTCGTCGCGCCCGCGGGCGCCGGCGTCCACGACCACGTCGGCGCCTTCGCCGTGACCGCGGGGATCGGCGCGGACGCGCTCGCCGCCGGGTTCGAACGCTCGCTCGACGACTACTCCGCGATCATGGTCAAGGCGCTCGCCGACCGGCTGGTCGAGGCCTTCGCCGAGTATCTGCACGAACGCGCGCGGCGGGATTGGGGCTACGGGGCCGATGAATCGCTCAGCAACGAAGATCTGATCGCGGAGAAGTACCGCGGCATCCGGCCGGCGTTCGGCTACCCCGCCTGCCCGAACCATCCCGAGAAGCGGACGCTGTTCTCGCTGCTCGCTGCGCCCGCGGTGGGAATCGAGCTCACCGAGAGCATGGCGATGGCTCCGGCCGCGAGCGTGAGCGGCCTCTACTTCGCCCACCCGCAGGCGCGTTACTTCACCGTCGGACGCATCGGGCGCGACCAGGTCGAGTCCTATGCGAAGCGTGCCGGGATGACGCTCGCCGAAGCGGAACGCTGGCTCTCTCCGAACCTCGGCTACGACCCCGAAGTCTGACCCGGCTGCGCCCGAACTGGCCGGATTCGTGACCCTTTTCGCGCGGCTACGCGAGCGGGCTGCTGGCGCGCTCGCGGCGCGCTTGAATCCTCTCGCGGGTTGCAGCATCAAAGGAGCGCGCACCACGCGCAGCCGCGCGGGCCAGCCCGCCCGGCATCACCGAGGAGGTGTCTACGTGAAGGCTCGATCCACCATCCTGGCATCCGCGGCTGCGGCGCTGTTCGCCGCTGGCGCCGCAGGCCAGGCCCTCGCCCAGCCCGACAAGGGCAACGAGGCGACGATCAAGTGCGAGGGCGTGAACCAGTGCAAGGGCCAGAGCGCGTGCAAGAGCGCGCACAACTCCTGCTCCGGCCAGAATGCCTGCAAGGGCCAGGGCTTCGAGATGATGACGCCCAACGAGTGCAAGGCCGCGAAGGCCGCGCTGAAGAAGAAGTAGCGCCGCGATCACCCGGGCGGGGTGGGCCGGCACACGGCCCACCCCGCCGCGCATCGGAGCCGCATGCTGCCGCTTCCGCCCCGCCCGCACGATGCCCCGTACCTCGGCTTCGGTGTGGGGCTGCGTCCGAAGCACTACGCGGACGTGCTCGCGCGCGCGCAGCGCGGCGAGCTCGAGGTCGATTGGTTCGAGGCGATCAGCGAGAACTACATGGTCGCCGGCGGCCGCCCGCCCCGCGTGCTCGGAGAGGTGCGCGCGCACGCGCCGCTCGTGCTGCATGGCGTGTCGCTGAATCTCGGCTCGACGGATCCCCTCGACGCAGCCTATCTGCGCGAGCTCGCGACGCTGACGGCGCGCTTCGAGCCCGCCTGGATCTCGGATCACCTGTGTTGGACGGGCGTCGGCGGCGAGAATCTCCACGACCTGTTGCCGCTGCCGATGACGGAGGAGAGCGTCCGCCACGTCGCCGCGCGGATCGCGCGCGTGCAGGACCAGCTCGGCCGCCGCATCGCGATCGAGAACGTCTCCTCCTACGCGGCCTTCCGCGCCGACACGATGCCCGAGTGGGAGTTTCTCGCGGCCGTCTGCGAATCCGCCGATTGCGGTCTCCTGCTCGACGTGAACAACGTCTTCGTGGGCGCGCACAACCACGGCTTCGACGCCGACACCTACATCGACGCGGTGCCCGCCGAGCGCGTGTTCCAGATCCACCTCGCCGGCCACAGCGTGAACGGGGGCTTGCTGATCGATACGCACGATCACGCCATGTGCGACGAGGTGCTGGCGCTCTATGCCCGGGCGCTGCGCCGGCTGGGCCCAGTCTCGACGCTCATCGAGTGGGACGACCGCATCCCCGAGTTCGACAGCCTGGTTCAGGAAGTCGAGCGCGCGCGCGCCGTCGCGGCCGCGGCGCTCGCGGGAGAGAATGAACGTGAAGCAAGCGAGCCACGGGCCGACGCTGCGCGAGGCGCAACAGCGGCTGCGCAGCTGGATCACCGCGCCTAGCGGCGCGGGCGCGGACGAGCGCGAGGCCGCGTCGCTGCTGTGCGGCAATCCGCAGCGGCCTGCGGAAGTTCGTCTCGGGATCTACGCGTACGCCTGGCTGGCGCGCCTGCGCGGCGTGCTCGCCGACGATTTCGGCGCGCTCGCGCGCGTGCTCGGCGAGCCGGCGTTCGGCGCGCTCGTCGGCGACTACCTGCGTGTGCACCCGCCAGCCCATCCGTCGCTGCGCGATGCCGGCGCGCAGCTGCCCGGCTTCCTGGCGCAAGCACCCGAGGCGTTGGCGACGCGGCGCCAGGTCCCGTTCGCGCCCGATCTCGCGCGCCTCGAATGGGCGCTGGTCGAGGCCTTCGACGCCGCCGACGCCCCGGCGCTGCCGCGCGCGGCGCTCACCGCCGTCGCGCCCGAGCGCTGGGCCGAGCTGAGCTTCGCCTTCCAACCCGCGCTCCAGCAGCTCGCGCTCGGCTTCCCGGTCGATCGCCTGCGCATCGCGCACGATCGTGGCGACGCCACGCTGGCCGGCGAGCTTGCGCCGGAGCCAACTCCAATTTGCGTCTGGCGCTCGGACGAGCGCGTCTTCCACCGCGCGCTCGATCCGATCGAGGCCGAGGCGCTCGCCCTCGCGCTCGCGGGCGCGAGCTTCGGTCGCCTGTGCGAGGCCATCGCCGAGCGGCTCTCCGATGCACAGGCGCCGCCGCGCGCCGCCGCGCTGCTCTCGCGCTGGCAGCAGGACGGCTGGCTCGCCGCGCTCCGCTGACGCAACCCCAGCCCCGCGGCCGTCTGCTAGCTTCGCCCGCCCATCCATCCGATCCGGGAAACCGCGCATGCCGCGAAAGTCGACGCCGACTCGAGCCAGTACCCTCGCAGCGCAGGCGAGCCTCTACGAGCTCTACCAGCGCAGCGTCCAGGAGCCGGAGGCCGACTTCCGCCTGATCGAGCGGGTGTTTCGCAGACACTACGGCCGCCTCCCGCGTTCGTTTCGGGAGGACTTCTGCGGCACCGCGCTGATCGCCTGCCGCTGGGTGGCGCGCCACGCCGAGAACCGCGCCCATGCGATCGATCTCGATCCTGCCCCGCTCGCCTGGGGGCGCAAGCACAACCTGACGAGCCTGCGGCCGGATCAGGCCGCGCGCATCAAGTTGATCGAGGGCAACGTGCTCGACGTCGGGCACGCGAAGGTCGACGTCACGGCCGCCCTCAACTTCTCGTACTTCCTGTTCCAGAAGCGCGCCGAGCTGCTCCTCTACTTCCAGCGCGCGCGCGCGACGCTGCTGCCCGAAGGCCTGCTGCTGCTCGACGCCTACGGCGGTGCGGACGCGCAGCGGACGATGCGCGAGCGGCGGCGCGTCGGAGACTTCCACTACGTCTGGGACCAGCGCGTCTTCGACCCGATCACGAACCGCGTCGTCAACGACATCGATTTCGAGTTCAAGGACGGCAGCCGGATCCGGCGCGCCTTCACGTACGACTGGCGGCTGTGGTCGATCCCGGAGATCCGAGAGCTGCTGGCCGAGGCCGGCTTCTCGCGCTCGGAGGTCTACTGGGAGGGCACGGACTCGTTCACGGGCAAGGGCAACGACGTCTTCACCCGGCGCGAACACGCGCCCGACGACCCGGCCTGGATCGCCTACGTAGTCGGGCTCGTTTGACCTCGCTCGGCTGCGCCTCGCTGCGCGCGGGCTTGCGCCCGCTTGCGATTCGCCCTTGCTCGTCTTGCTCGCGGCTCGCGGAGGCTAGATCTTCTGCGCGGCCTCGAAGCGCCCGCTCATCCGCTCCATCCAGGTGGTGAGCAGCGCCTTGCGCGGTAGCCCCAGCGAGCGCAGCTCGGCCGCGAGTGGGCCGCCCCCGAGCGTGAGCTCCGCGCCGCCGAGCTGAACGCCGAAGCCATCGGCCCCCGAGCGGAAGGCCGTGCGATGCAGGATGCCCTCGATGAAGGTGAACGTCGCGAGGTCGCTCTCGGGCAGCACGCGGCTCCCGCCGCGCGGAAGCGAGAGCGTGAACGCGTGCACTCCGTCGTAAACGAGCTTGCAGGTGACGCGCTGCGGGCTGTAATCGATGTCGATCTTCTGGATGGTCTTCGGGAAGCCCCAGATCGTGCGGCCCGCCTCGCAGGTGAATTCCTGATCGACGGGCAGGTGGACGATGTACGTCCCGAGCTGGCCGCGCGCCATCGCGATCGCATCGCCGAGGTAGGGCAGCGTAGGGCGCTCGCCGCTCGGGCGCACGAAGAGCGCGATCGAGACTTCGTTGTAGTCGCCGAGATCGTTGTCGACGTAGTCGATCACGGCGATGCTGAGCAGCGCGCGGCCCGGCAGCACCTGCGCGACCTCGAGGCCGGCGCCGGGGATGAGGCGGCGCGCCGCCTCGGCCGCTACCAGGAACGTGGCCGAGCCCGACGAGGCCCGGCGCACGACGACCGGCAGGCGCACTTCGCGGCCCTGGATGAGATGGACCGGCGGCGAGCCTTCGCTGCGCGGGGACATTCAGCCTCCCGAAGCCTTGTCGGGGCCGGCCGCGTTCTTCGCCTTCAGCTTCTGGAGCAGCTCCTCCGGGCCCCCGTTCGCCAGCACCTCCTTGAACTGGTCCCGGAAGTTCGAGACCAGGCTGATGCCTTCGACGATCACGTCGATCACCATCCACTTCCCGGTGTTCTCGCGCATCCGATAGTCGATGGTGGCGCCCTCGAACTCGCCGCCTCGCACCACTGACTGGATCGTCACGTCGCCGCGCGGCTCCTTGCGCTCAGCGACGATCTCGACCTTCTGATTGTCGTAGCGCTCGATGCGGTTGCCGTAGTTCACGGCCAGGTAGCGCTTGAACTCCAGCATGAACTCGTCCTGCTGCGGCTTCGAGAAGCGCTGCCAGTTGCGCGCGAGCACGAGCCGCGAGAGCGTCGGGAAATCGAAGCGCTCGTAGGCGATCGCTTCGATGCGCGAGCGCTTCTGGTCGGTGGTCGCCTTCTTGTCGTTCAGCACCACGAGCACGGCGTCGATGGTCTGCTGGACGACGACCCGCGGACCCGAGTCCGCTGCGGCGTCGGTAGGCTGCGGGGATGCCATCCCCAGCAGCGCCATCGCGAACAGGCCGAGCACCCGGCGCTGCGTGCGCGGCGCGTTATTGCGTTTCATCGAGCGGATCCAATTCATAGAGGTCATCTTCGCTCTCCTCGGACTTCGGCTTGCGGTCCCCGATCTGGTCGTCGCGGCGCTGCACGTAGGCATTGCGCACCGCGACATAGAAGTCGAAGGCCGACTTGCGTTCCTCGCGAATCGTCTCGAGCAGGCGGGAGCGTCGGTTGACGATGTTCACCGAAGCCGAGCCGAAATTCACGTACCACGGGATGAAGAACGTATACACGAGCGTGGCGCGATCCACGACGAGCCCCGCCGTGTCCCGCGGGTTCGAGGGCCCGAGGAAGGGCAGGACGAGATAGGGGCCCCCGGGAACCCCCCAGACCCCGAGCGTCTGGCCGAAATCCTCGTCGTGGTTCGGCAAGCCGATCTGCGACGCCGGATCGAAGAATCCGACGAGGCCCGCAGTGCTGTTGAGCGCGAAGCGGCCGACGTCCTGGGCCGCCGCGAGCGGCTTGCCCTGGAGCAGGTCGTTCACGAACACCACCGGGAAGCCCAGGTTCTCGAAGAAGCGCTGGATCGCGGTCTGCGCCGGGGCGGGCATCACGAAATCCCACCCCGTTGCGACCGGCTCGAGGAACCAGCGATCGAGGGCCTCGTTGAAGGCGAAGATCTTGCGGTTCGTGTGCTCGAGGGGATCGTGCACCGTCGGGTGATTGTCGTCGGCGGGCTCCGGCTCCGCGGCCGCAGCGTCCGCCGCCGCAGCGAGCAGCAGGACCGCCAGCAGCCCGACCGACCGCGCGGCGGACGCCTTCATTACTTCTTCTCCCCGTCCTTCTTCTCCGTGTCGTCGAGACCGGCGTTGTTCACGAACTTCCCGATCAAACGCTCGAGCGAGAGCGCGCTCTCGGTGCGATCGATCTCCTCGCCCGACTTGAGCAGCGTCTCTTCCGCGCCCGGCTCGAGCGCGATGAACTGGTCGCCGAGCAGGCCCGAGGTGCGAATCGCGGCGCTGGTGTCGATCGGCAGCGAGAGCGACGAGTCGAGGTCGAGTGTGACGCGTGCGCGCAGGTCGGGGGCGAGCTCGATGCGCGAAACCTGGCCGACCTTCACCCCGGAAATCGCAACGGGTGCGCGCGTAGCGAGCCCTCCGATCTCGTCGAACGTGGCGATCAGCTCGAGGCCGCCGGGCCCCTTGTACGAGAGGCCTCCCACCTGGATCGACAGGTAGGCGAGCGCGGCGAGCCCCGCGAGCACGAACAGGCCGACGATGAAGTCACGAATGGGCGAGGGCTGCATCGGCTCAAGATCCTCCCGCGACGTTGCGCGCGCTCACACGGACCACAGTGCCGTGATCACATAGTCGAAGAGCAGGACGGCGAGCGACGCGACGACCACCGTGCCGGTCGTCGCCGCGCTCACACCTGCCGACGTCGGCTCGGCGTGGTAACCGCGATAGGTGGCGATGGTCCCCACGAGCGCGGCGAAGACCACCGCCTTGACGAGACTCTGCGCCACGTCCTCGTGGAATTCGATCGAGTTCTCCAGGCTCGAGAGATACGTCCCGCCGTCGAGCCCGAGCAGTTGCACGCCGACGACGTAGCCGCCGAAGAAGCCGAACACGATGAACAGCGCCGCGAGCATCGGCATCACGAAGAGCATGGCGAGCGCCTTGGGCGCCACCACGAAATCGACCGGATCGATCGACATCATGCGCAGGCCGTCGATCTGGCCGGTCGTCACCATCGATGCGATCTCGGCCGCCATCGCCGAGCCCGCGCGCCCCGTGACGAGCAGCGCCGTGAGCACCGGCCCGAGCTCGCGCACCAGCGAGAGGCCGACGACCGCACCGAGGGAGCCCGTCGCGCCGAAGCGCGCGAGGGTGTTGTAGCCCTGGAGACCCAGCACCGCGCCCACCGTCGCGCCGGAGAGACAGACGATCGCGAGCGAGAGGACGCCGGTGTCGAAGACCTCGTTCACGAAGCGGCGCACGCGGTAGGGCTTGCGCACCGCGACCTGCCCGATGTGCCCGAGGAACAGCGCCACCCGGCCCAGGTGTCCGACGAGCTCGAGCGTTCGCAAGCCCAGCGTCGAGATGGGTGACGGCTTCATGCGTTCCCCGCCGCGGCGGCCGTCGCCGCGTGATCCTCGGGACCATCGGAATCGGCGCGCAGGAACTCCAGCACGCGGTGATCCTGGCTGCGCAGCAGATCCGCGGGCGTGCCTGCGATCGCGCGGCCGTCGACGAGGAACACGATGCGGTTGGCCATGCGCAATGCCGATGCGAGATGGTGCGAGGCGATGATCATCGTGAGCCCCAGCCGGCGGTTCAAGTCGACGAGCAGGGCCTCGATCCGGCGCACGTTGATCGGATCGAGCCCCGAGAACGGCTCGTCGCATAGCACGATCTCGGGATCCGTCACGATCGTGCGCGCAAGCGCCGCGCGCCGGCTCATGCCGCCCGAGAGCTCGCGCGGGTAGAGTTTCCCCGCGTCGGGAAGCGCCACCGAGTCGAGCCTGCGCTTCACCTCGGCGGCGATGTCCTGCTCGGAGAGCTGCGTGTGCTCGCGGAGCGGCAACGCAATGTTCTCGAAGATCGTCATCGAATCGAGCAGCGCCCCGCCCTGGAACAGCATCCCGATGCGCGCCCGCGTGCGGAAGAGCTCGCGTTCGGAGAGCCGCGTCACGTCCTCGCCGGCGACGTAGACGCTGCCGCTATCGGGCCGCGAGAGGCCGCCGATCAGGCGCAGCATCGTGGTCTTGCCCGCGCCGCTGCCGCCGAGCACCACGGTGATCTGGGCGCGCACGAAGCCGCACGAGAGGCCGTCGAAGACGCGCCGCTCCCCGCGCCGCAGAACGACGCCGTCGAACCTGACCCGGAAGTCGTCCGCGGGCCCGCCTTCCATGCCCTTTTGCCCCCCCCCGGGCGTAGCCATCGGCACGCCAGCGCAGCATTCTAAAGGTCCGCGGGTGCGAGCGAAACCCGCCCCGAGCCGGATGCGCACGAAGCCGACCCAACCCGTCGCCAGCCCACGCCCGCGGCGTGCCGGAACGGGCGCGCCCCCGCGATCCCGGCGGGTGGCCGCCGCGGCCCGCGACCTCGTCCGCGAGATCGCGCCGCTGCGCTTCGGGCCGCCGGTCGCCTGCGTCTACAACCCGCTCGAATACGCGCGGCGGCCGCACGCGCGCTACGTCGCGAGCTACGGCGCGTCGCGCAAGCGCGTGATCTTCCTCGGCATGAACCCGGGGCCCTTCGGCATGGCGCAGACCGGCGTGCCGTTCGGCGAGATCGGCTTCGTCCGCGACTGGCTCGGCATCGAGGCGCCGGTCGGCAGCCCGCCGCGCCCGCACCCCAAGCGTCCCATCGAAGGCTTCGCCTGCCGCCGCAGTGAGGTGAGCGGCGCACGGCTGTGGGGGGCGGTGGCGGCGCACTGGGGCCGCCCCGAGCGCTTCTTCGCGCGCCACTACGTCGCTAACTACTGCCCGCTCCTATTCCTCGAGGCGAGCGGGCGCAACCGGACTCCGGATCAGCTGCCGAAGGGCGAGCAGGAGCCGCTGTTCGCGGCCTGCGATCGCCACCTAGAACGTCTCGTCGACGCGCTCGCTCCGGAGTGGGTGATCGGGGTCGGCGCCTTCGCCGCGGGCCGCGCGCAGATTGCGCTCGGCGCGGGCGGACCGCGCGTCGGACGCATCACGCACCCGAGCCCCGCCAATCCGCGCGCGGCGCGCGACTGGGCGGGCCTCGTGGCGCGCGAGCTCGCCGCGCTCGGCCTGTGTGGGGCGCAAACCGGCTAGCCCGCGGCGAGCCGGCCCGCGGGCGAGGCTACGGGACGCCGCTCCTGGAGCCGCGGGCGCAGCGCCGCGCGGGTTCGTGCGGTTCGCTTCGCGATCGGCGCGCGCTCTCGCTAGCTGCCGCGAGCGCGCCCTTCCTTCTTGGCGGATTCCTGCTGAGCGCGGCGGCGCTCGCCGGCGCGGCGCAGCGCTTCGATGCGCTCCGGGTCGAGACGCGCGTAGTTCGCCTTCCAGCTCTCGTCTTCGCTCCAGCGAAAGGGCGTCTGCACGGTGGTGCGCGGGAGACGGGCCGTCTCGAGCAGGTCGAGCGCGTAGCCGACGATCGCGCGCTGCATCTCCACGTCGTACGGCTTGCCGCACGGATTGCCGAGCGGGAAATCGCTGAACACGAAGCGCGCGACGCCGCACTCTTCGACGATGTCGCGGGCGGAGCCGATCACGACCGTCGGGATGCGATTCGCTTCGAGGTGGCGGCTGACCAGACTCACGGTCTGGTGACACACGGGTCAAAGCGGGACGAGCAACGCGACGTCGACCCCGTCTTCGCGGCAGCGCGCCAGGATCTCGGGCGCGTCCTGCTCGATGGTGCGGCGCTGGGAATAATCGGTCGGCACGCCGTGGAAGCGCGGGGCGACGCTGCCGATGCGGCCCTGTGCGGCGAGCTCCTGCAGGCGGCGGATCGGGAGGAAGGACTCGACGTCGCGCGTGTGGGTCGCCTCCTTGTCCCATGCGAGGTCGTCGGTGAAGAGGCGCGCGGGGGGCGCGCTGATCGGCCCCGACCAGACCTGCTTGCCGCCGCGCAACACGCCGTCGACCGGGGCGTCCTCGCGCCACGGACTCGCCGTCGTGATCAGCGCGACGCGGCTGCGCGCGAGCGGCTTCGCCAGCGGCGCGAACGGCGCGTCGGTATGGCGCGCCCAGACGTAGGGCTTCTCGTAGCCCTGCGCGGCATAGAACTCGCGCGTGCGATCGATGTAGCTCACGAAGCTTCGGTGGGTGACGCCCGGCATGCTGCGCAACGTACCGCGAGCCGCGACGAAACGCCCCCGGGCGAAACGGCAGGGCGACCGACGCCGGAGGCTGTTAGTGTTGACGAACCCCCGGAGTTCCAGACGATGAGCCTGCTCCTGAAGGAGATCCGTCACAATCCCCTGCTGTGGCTGCTCGTCTTCGTGCCCGTGCTGTTCGCAAGCGAGAGGCTCCGGCCGGAAGCGCACACGCTGCTGTTCCTGCTCTCGATCCTGGCCATCGTGCCGCTCGCGGCGCTGCTGAGTCACGCCACCGAATCCGTGGCGGCCCGGACGGGCGATACGGTGGGGGGGCTGCTCAACGCCACGCTGGGAAATCTCACGGAGCTGGTGATCGCGCTCGCCGCCCTGCGCGCCGGGCAGATCATGCTGGTGAAGGCCTCGATCGCCGGCGCGGTCGTCACCAACACGCTGTTCATGCTGGGCGCGTCGTTCCTGCTCGGCGGTCTCAAGTACCACGTGCAGGAATACAACCGGATCAACGCCCGGCTCCAGGCGGGCATGCTCTTCCTGGCCATGGTCGCGCTGTTGATCCCTTCGGCGGTGTCGCAAGCCGATTCCGAAGTGAACGCGGCATTCACGCAGAACCTGAGCCTGGGGCTCTCCGTGCTGCTGATGGCCGCCTACGGACTCAGCATGCTGTTCTCCCTCAAGACGCACCGCGAGCTGTTTGCCAGCGCGGAATCCGGCGAGAAGGGCGAGGCAGCGTGGCCGATCGGCCTGGCGCTCGCGACGCTGGCCGGCGTCACCGTGCTCGTGGCGCTGGTGAGCGAGGTCTTCGTCGCGTCGGTGCAGGAGGCAGCGGTGGCGTTCGCGATGACCCCCGCGTTCGTGGGCTTCATCGTCGTGGCGCTGGTGGGCGCTGCGGCGGAGATGGCCTCGGCGTTCGCCGGCGCGCGTAAGAACCGACTCGATCTCTCCGTGGGCATCGCGCTGGGGAGCGCATCGCAGATCGCGCTCTTCGTCGCCCCGGTGCTGGTCCTGCTCAGCTATGGCATCGGCCCGGCGCCGATGAACCTGCAGTTCTGGCCGGGCGCGGTCGTGATGATGCTGATCGCGACGATGACCGCGACGCTCGTGACGAACAGCGGGCGCTCATCGTGGTACGTGGGCGTGCTGGTCCTGATCGTCTATCTGATCTTCGCGATGACGCTCTACCTGTTGCCGCCTCGCGCGCAGTGAAGGCGCTTGCGCTGGCGCGAAGGGTCACGACGCTCAGAGGCGAGCGAAGTCGATGAAGCCGCGTTCGACGTCGGTGCTGACGAGCTCGACGCGGACGCGGTCGCCGACGTCGAGGCCGTGATAGCCGCGCACCAGCTTGCCTTCCGCCGCCGGATGGGTGATGCGGACCCACGTACCCACCTCGGACGCGCCGGTCACGAACGCCTCGAAGCGTTCGCCGATGCGCGACTCGAGCAGCAGCGCCGCCGCGGACTTGCGCACCTGGCGCTCGACCTTGGTCGCGGCGTCTTCCTGCTGCGTGCAGTGCCGCGCCAGCGCCTCGAGCTCGTCATTCGCGTACGGCACCGCACGTCCTGCGAGCGCGGCCTTCAAGAGACGCTGCGTGATGACGTCCGGAAAGCGCCGGTTCGGCGCCGTCGAGTGCGTGTAGTCCTGGACGGCGAGCCCGAAGTGGCCGACCGGCGACTGGCCCGGGAGATCGACGGCGTACTCGCCGCGGCCGAGCAGCTTGATCACGGAGAGCGACACGTCGGCGAAGCGCGCGGGATCCGCGGCGCGGCGCTTGCGCAGGAACGCTTCGAGCGCGGGGCCGTCGGGCTGATTCGGCAGCCGCTCGCCGAGCGCCTCGGCCAGCGCGACGATGCGGTCCCAGCGCTCTGGCGAGCGCAGCACGCGCCGCACGGAAGGGAAGCACTTCGCGTCGAGGAAGCGCGCCGTCACTCCATTGGCGCCGACCATGAAGTCTTCGATCAGGTTCTTCGCGCGGTTCTTCTGCTCCGCCCGCAGGTCGGCGAGCACCTCACCGTCGAAGACCGCGCGCGCCTCGACCGTCTCGAGGCTCAGCGCGCCGTGCTGGTGGCGCTGCTCCTTCATCGCCTGCGCGACGCGGTCTTGCAGACGAAGCTGCGCGTCGAGCCCGGGCACCGCCGCGATGCGCGTCGGTGCGGGCGCCGTGCCGTCGAGCCAGGCGGCGACGCCGTTGTAAGCGAGCTTCGCGTGGTTGCGCACGGTCGCGCGGTAGACGTCCGACGCGCCGACGACGCCCTCCGCGCCGAGCGTCATCTCGATGACGATCGCGAGGCGCTCCTGACCTTCGCCGAGCGACGTGAGATCGGTCGAAAGCTTTTCCGGCAACATCGGAAAGATCTGCGCCGCCGTGTAGACCGACGTCGTATTCGCCACCGCGTGCCCGTCGATGGGGGAGCCCTTCGCCACGACGGCGTCGACGTCGGCGATCGCGACGAGAATCTTCGTCGCGCCGTCCGCGGCCGGCACGGCCACGGAGAGCTGATCGAGATCGCGCGAGTCGTCGTTGTCGATCGACGCCCAGAGCAGATCGCGCAGATCGCGCACGGAGGCGTCGGGAGCGGTGGCCGCGCGGGTGATCGCCTTCGTCTCCGCGACCGCCGCGGGCGCGAAATCCGGCAGCAGAGCCGCGCTCGATCATCGCGCGTCGCGCGATCTCGATCAGCCGCGACCTACCGTGCGGGTGGGTCATCGCCGGACGCTTGCCCCGTCAAACGGTCGCCCCGAAGAGGCGCCCGGCGGCCGCGGTGATCCCCATCGCGAGGGCGCCCCAGAACACGACGCGCGCAATGCTGGCGCCGACACCGGCGCCACCCGCGCTCGCGGCGAGCGCTCCCAGGACGCCGAGAAAGACCAGCGACGTCCCAGCGACGAGCGGGATCAACCACGCCGCCGGAGTCACGGCAACGGCGATGAGTGGCATCACCGCCCCGACCGCAAAGCTGCCTGCGGAGGCGAGAGCGGCCTGGATCGGCCGCGCTGCCAGGGCTTCGGTGACGCCGAGCTCGTCTCGAGCGTGCGCGGCGAGCGCATCGCGCGCCATCAGCTGTTCAGCGACGCGCTTCGCCGTCTCCGGGTCGAGACCGCGGTCGACGTAGATCTTCGCGAGCTCGGAGTGCTCGGATGCGGGATCGCGCGCGAGCTCGCCGCGCTCGCGTTGCAGGTCGGCCTGCTCGGTGTCGCGCTGCGAGCTCACGGACACGTACTCGCCCGCAGCCATCGACATCGCGCCGGCGACGAGCCCGGCGACGCCCGCCGTCAGCACCTCGCCGCGCGACCCCGCAGCGGCCGCGACGCCGAGCACGAGGCTCGCCGTCGACACGATCCCGTCGTTCGCGCCGAGCACGGCCGCGCGGAGCCAGCCGACGCGGCTCGTCCGGTGGCTCTCGAGGTGTCTCCCGGTTCGCACGCGCAGCCTGGTCGTGACCCGAGCCTCCTTCCTTCACTTCACCGAAAGTCTCGACCCATGTCTTGCGCGCTGGTGTCGCTCGCCTGGCGGTGGGTCGCCGATCCGTGTCCGACCGCTCGGCCTGTCGCTCACCACGGAATCGGCCCGGCGTCGTTGAAGTAGCCGCCGGTCGGGCCGTCCGCCGGGAGCGTCGCGAGGCGCAGCGGCGTCGCCGCCCCCTGCTCGACCGAGCGCACGCCCTGGTTCCGGTTCAGGTCCGTCGCGACGTAACCCGGATCGGCGGCGTTGACCTTGATCGGCGTGTTCCGCAGCTCCCAGGCGAACTGCACGGTGATCGCATTGACGGCGGTCTTCGACGAGTTGTAGGCGAGGAACTTCACGGCAGCGAACTCCCAGGCGGGGTCGCTGTTCTTCGCGAGCGAGCCGAGGCCCGACGAGAGGTTCACGATGCGACCCGCGTCCGACTTGCGCAGCAGCGGCAGGAACGCCTGGATGGTGCGCACGACGCCGAACACGTTGGTTTCGTAGGTTCGGCGCAGCGCATCGCCCGAAACCCGGCTCGGCGGACCGTCGTCGATCGCGATGCCGGCGTTGTTCACGAGCACGTCGAGGCGACCCGGTTCGCGCGTGATCGCCGCCGCGGCGGCCGCGACGCTCGCGTCGTCGCTCACGTCGAGGCTCAGCGGCCGCGCGTCGATTCCCTCGGCGCGCAGCTTCTCCGTGGCGGCCCGGCCGCGCTCCGCGTCCCGCGCGCCGAGGAAGACGGTCATCCCCTCCCGCCCGAGCTGGCGCGCGATCTCGAATCCGATCCCCTTGTTCGCCCCGGTCACCACGGCCACGCGACGCTCCGTCATGCTCGCCTCCTCGACGTAGGTCGTCAGCGTAGCGCCGCCGCCAGCGCGCCGTTCCTGCCGCGACGCCGGCTCGGACACAGGCAAGGTGCCCGCCGAACCAATGGTCTAGCTTTCGGGTCCCGGCGCACGGGCAGCCGGTGGAGGCAGGCCGATGAACAAGCGCTGGTTTACCGCAGGGGTAGCGCTCGCGTGGACGTGGGCCGCCGATCCGGCGCTGGCCGCGGGCAACGCGTGGCTCGAAGCCGGCCGCGCGGCGGTGCGCGAGGCGCGCGCGCAGCAGCCGGTGCCCGGGCCCGCCCGCAACGTGATCCTGTTCCTCGGCGATGGCATGGGCATCACGACCGTCACGGCGGCGCGCATCCTCGAGGGCCAGCAGCGCGGCGAATCCGGCGAGGAGAACGCGCTCGCCTGGGAGAGCTTCCCCTACACGGCTTTTTCGAAGACGTATTCCGTCGATGCGCAGACGGCCGAATCCGCTGGCACGATGACCGCGATCGTGACGGGCGCGAAGACGACCTCGGCCGTGCTCTCGGTCGACGAGACGGTGCACCGCGGCGATTTCAAGGCCGCCCTTCAACACGGATTGGTGACGATCCTCGAGCAGGCGGAGCAGCGCGGCCTCGCGACCGGAGTCGTCACGACCACGACCGTCACGCACGCGACGCCGGGGGCGACCTATTCGCATACGCCGGACCGCGACTGGGAGGACGACTCGAAGCTCTCGAAGGAAGCGCGCGCCGCGGGGTTCCCCGACATCGCGCGCCAGCTGATCGAGTTCCCGTATGGCGACGGCCTCGAGGTCGCGCTCGGCGGCGGGCGCGCGAGCTTCCTCCCGGCGAGCGCGGTCGATCCCGAGTACCCGGCGCAGAAGGGCAACCGTCTCGACGGCCGCGATCTCGCGCAGGAGTGGACGCAGCGGCGGCCCCGCTCGGCCTGGGTCTGGAACCGCGCGCAGTTCGAGGCCATCGACCCGAAGGCGACCGACCATCTGCTCGGCCTCTTCGAGACCTCCTACATGCAGTTCGAGACCGACCGCCCGCGCGACTCCGGCGGCGAGCCCTCGCTCTCGCAGATGACGGCCAAGGCGCTCGACGTGCTCGGCCGCGCGCCGAAGGGTTTCTTCCTGATGGTCGAGGGCGGGCGCATCGATCACGGCCATCACGCCGGCAACGCCTATCGCGCGCTGACGGAGACGATCGAATTCTCGAACGCCGTGCGCGTAGCGCTCGCGAAGACGGATCCGAAACGGACCTTGATCGTGGTGACCGCAGATCATGGCCACGTCTTCACCTTCGGCGGCTATGCCAGGCGCGGCAATCCGATCCTCGGCAAGGTGGTGCGCGCCGGCGAGGACGGCGCCGCGGGAGCGGGCGAGCCGGCCCGCGACATGCTCGGCCTGCCCTACACGACACTCGGTTACCTGTACGGGCCGGGCTATGCGGGCGCCTCGAACGAGCAGGCGGAGGGTCCGAAGCACTTCCCCCACCGCCCGACCAGCTTCCGCCCGGCGACGAAGGGCCGGCCCGACCTCACGGCGGTCGACACCACTGCCCCGAGCTACCTGCAGGAGGCGATCGTTCCGCTCCAGAGCGAGGCGCATTCGGGCGAAGACGTTCCCGTGTATGCGACCGGCCCGGACGCCGACCTGTTCCGCGGCGTGCGCGAGGAGAACTACCTCTACCACGCGATGGTCGAGGCGTTCGGCTGGAATGCGGCGCCGGCGAAGCCGACGCGCTGAGCCCTAGCGCAGATTGCGGTTGCGCTCTTCCCAGGTGCCGGTGGGCGTGCGGAAGATCAGCAGGCGGTGATCCGTCGTCAGCGTCGCGACGTTCGAACCGGCGGTGATCGACTCGATGCGCTCGGCGACGTCGAGCTTCACGGGAAAGAAGCCGCCCTTGATCGGCGAAAGACCGAGCGCGGCGCGGTCGGTGACGACCACTGCCACGTTCGCGCCCACCTGGGTCACGATCACGCGCTCCCTCGGCAGCAGGCGGTACTCGACCAGATTGCCGCTGTCTCCATCGACTCCGAGGGCGCGCCGGTTGGTGATCAGGATCCCGACGCGGTCGCCGAGGATCGGCGCGACCGGCGGCTCCTCGCTGCGCTGGTAGGTCGCCTCGTTCCAGGAGCCGGAGCCGGTCGCGACGGCGAGCATGCGCCGGGTCGTGATCGCGACCCCGACTTTTCCGCGGGAGCCGAGCCAGAGCACGGTTTCGTCGAGCT
The DNA here is from genome assembly GCA_963785985.1 of uncultured delta proteobacterium. Classification (GTDB taxonomy): domain Bacteria; phylum Myxococcota_A; class UBA9160; order UBA9160; family SMWR01; genus DATBRV01. The sequence goes on from CAWAXD010000014.1 coordinate 933,703, forward strand.
GCAAGCGCTCGGAGATCTCGCCACCGTGGCGCGCGTCCATCGCCAGCAGATTGCGGTCGACCAGCATCACCTCGAGCAGCTCCTCGAGCGGCACCTGATCGGGCGTGAGGGGCTGGGCCCGCGCAACGGCTGCGGCCGCGACGAGCGCGATCGCGAGCAGGCACGTCGCGGAGCGGCAACTCATGCCGGGATGGGTAGCGCTAGACTGCTGGCTGCGCCGCGCGGCGCGGAGGCTTTCCATGTCGCCCAGCCACCCGAGTGATGCGCCGGATCCCCGAACCGACGTCGCCGTGATCCCCGATCAGGTCGCTGCGCTGCGCGCCAGCTTCGAGCGCGGCAAGACGCGCCCGCTCGCGTGGCGGCGCGCGCAGCTCGGCGCGCTCGAACAGCTCGTCACCCAGGGTGCCGACGAGCTCATGCACGCGCTCCAGCAGGATCTGCGCAAGCCGGCGCTCGAGGCCTGGGGCGCGGACGTCGGCTACGTGAAGCAGGACGTGAAGCTCGCGCAGAAGAAGCTCGCGAAATGGGTGCGGCCGGAGCGCGTCGCGACGCCGATCCACCTGCGCCCGGCGAAATCGCAGATCGTGCGCGAGCCGCTCGGCGTCGTGCTGATCATCGCGCCGTGGAACTATCCCGTTCAGCTGCTGCTCGGACCGCTGGTCGGCGCGATCGCCGCCGGCAACTGCGCCATGCTCAAGCCCTCGGAGATCACCGCCCACACCTCTGCCGCGCTCGCGAAGCTCGTGCGGCGCCACCTCGATCCCGAGTGCATCGCGCTCGTCGAGGGCGGCGTCCCGGAGACGCAGGCGCTGCTCGCCGAGCGCTTCGATCACATCTTCTACACGGGAAACGGAGTCGTCGCGCGCGAGGTGATGGCGGCGGCCGCGCGCCATCTGACGCCCGTGACGCTCGAGCTCGGCGGCAAGAGCCCGTGCATCATCGATCGCGATGCGGACCTGGCGGTCGCCGCGCGGCGCATCGCGTGGGGAAAATTCATGAACGCGGGCCAGACCTGCATCGCGCCCGATTACGTGCTGGTGCACCGGGAGCGGGAGGCCGAGCTGATCGAGGCGCTGGCCCGCACCATCCACGAGTTCTACGGCGACGACCCCGCTCGCAGCCCCGACTTCGCCCGCATTCCCAACGTGCGCCACCACCGGCGCCTCGCCGCGCTCCTCAAGGATGGGGAGGTCGTGGTGGGCGGCCAGAGCAACGAGAGCGATGGCTACATCGCGCCGACGGTGCTGCGCAATCCGAGGGTCGACTCCGCGGTGATGACGGACGAGATCTTCGGGCCGATCCTGCCGGTGCTCACGGTTCCCGACGTCGGCGCGGCGATCGAATTCGTGAACCGGCGCGAGAAGCCGCTCGCCCTCTATCTCTTCTCGAACGACGCGAAGACGGGAGAACAGGTCGTCGCCGGCACCAGCTCGGGGGGAGTCTGCATCAACGCGACGCTCTGGCACATCGCGAACCCGATGCTGCCGTTCGGGGGCGTGGGCCCGAGCGGCATGGGCGCCTATCACGGACGCGCGAGCTTCGAGACCTTCAGCCACCCCAAGAGCGTGCTGACGCGCGGCACGCGCTTCGATCCGAAGATCATGTACCCGCCCTACACGCGCCTGAAGACGGCGATCATGAAGCGCCTGGCCTGAGGGTGGCGGCGCGCGGCGGTCTCAGCCGAACAGAACGGGCAGACGCCTCGGCGCGCGGAAGATGCGGCCCGTGATGTGGACGTCCTCGGCCGCGGGGTCGAGGCGCAGGTTCGGCAGCCGATCGAGCACCGCGTTGATCACGACCTCGGTCTCCATGCGCGCGAGGTCCATGCCCAGGCAGCGGTGCGGCCCGAACGCGAAGGCCATGTGCTGCTTCGGCGGGCGGAAGATGTCGAACTTCCGGGGCTCCTCCCAACGCGTCTCGTCGTGATTCGCCGCGCCGAGGCTCACCTGCACCATCGCGCCCTTCGGGAGCTTCACGCCGCACACCTCGGTGTCTTCGGTGCACAGGCGGCCGATCCCCGTGAGCGGCGCCTCCCAGCGCAGCGCCTCCTCCATCGCGCGCGGGATCAGCGAGCGATCCCTGCGCACCGCCTCGAGCTGCTCGGGGTGCGTGAGCAGGCCGAAGATCAGGTTGCTCGACGAGCGATAGGTCGTTTCGGCGCCGGCCGGCAGCAGCAGCCGCAGGAAGCCGAGCACGTGCTCGTTGTCCAGCCGCGTGCCCTCGAGCTCGGCCTGCGTGAGCACGCTGATGATGTCGTCCTGCGGGTCCGCCCGCCGGGCCTCGATGATCGGGGTCAGGTATTCACCGAGCCTCTTGGCGGCCGCGAGGCCGTTCGCGAAATCGAAGGCCACGCTGATCAGCCCCACGGCCCAGCGGTGGAACTTCGGCAGATCCTGCTTCGGAAGCCCCAGCAGCCCGGCGATCACGTACACCGGGAAGGGGAACGTCAGCTCGCGCACGAGATCGGCGCTGCCGCGCGAGGCGAAGGCGTCGACGTAGCCGTGCACGATCGGATGCACCAGCTCGCGCTCCCACTTCCGGAGCGCCTTGGTCCGGAAGGCCATCTGGATCAGGCTGCGGTAGCGGCCGTGCTCGGGCTCGTCCATCACCAGGATCGTCGGACCCATCACGAGCCCGATCGAATCCTTGTAGGCAGTCGACGAAAAGCGCTTGCCGTCTCGCAGCACCTCCGACACCGCCGCGTAGGAGTTCGCGCAATAGACCACGGGCAGCTTGTCGCCGAGCGCCTTGACGCCCTCCCCCATCAGCTTGACGAGATCGACCTTGCTGACGGGCGCCTCGCGCCGCATCTCCGCGAACTCGGGATACGGATCGCGGCAGCTATCGGACCCCATCGCGCGGTCGAACAGCTCGAAGGGATCCCAGCTCTCGTCGTCGAGCGTGGTGACACTATTCGGAGTCGCTTGATCCGCCATGTCATCCCCCGCCGCCCGATGCCCGTTGCGGGCTCCGTCGGCTGTCGGCCCTGAACCGCGGCGCTGCGCGCGATCGGCCTATCGTCGCTGCGTCCGCGCGGGCGGTCAAGCAGCGGGCCGCGCGGAGGCCAAGCCATTCGACTCCCGAACCAACGGCGGCCGGCCGGCTCGCGCCCGCAGGAATCCCGATGGGCAAGCGCGCGGGGTAGGAGTAGGCTGGGGTGGCGGCAAGCCACACGAGGTCCGCCATGCTCGATTGCCTGATCCAGAACGGCAGCGTCGTCGACGGCAGCGGGGCGCCGCGGCGCACGGCCGACGTCGCCATCGAGGCCGGACGCATCGTCGAAATCGGCCGCGTCAGCGCGCCCGCCAGGCGCAGCATCGACGCAACGGGGCGCATCGTCGCCCCCGGCTTCGTCGACATCCACACCCACTACGACGCCCAGGCCTTCTGGGACGGCAGCCTCAGTCCGTCCCTGTTTCACGGCGTGACGACGGTGGTGGGCGGGAACTGCGGCTTCAGCATCGCCCCCCTCTCGCGTGCGGCAGCCCCCTACATGAAGCGCATGCTGGCGCGCGTCGAGGGGATGCCCCTCGAGAGCCTCGAAGCCGGCGTGCCGTGGGATTGGACGAGCTTCGGCGAGTATCTGGCGCGCCTCGATGGCCGCCTCGCGGTGAACGCGGGCTTCCTCGTCGGACACTCGGCCCTGCGCCGGGTCGTGATGGGCGATGCCGCGATCGGCGAGAGCGCAGACGAAGCGGCGCTGCGCGCCATGGTCGGGCTGCTGCGGGAATCGCTCGCGCAGGGGGGGCTCGGCTTCTCGTCCTCCGCCGCGCCGACGCACAACGATTCCGAAGGCCATCCCGTGCCGTCGCGCTTTGCCTCGCGGGAAGAGTTCCTGGCGCTCGCGCGCGCCGTGCGCGACTTCCCGGGGACGACGCTCGAGTTCATCCCGACCGTGGGCGTCTTCAACGAAGCGCAGCAGGACCTGATGGCCTCGATGTCGCTCGCGGCGAACCGGCCGCTCAACTGGAACGTGCTCGGCGTCGCTTCCTATTCGGCGAAGGCGTCCGACGCGCAGCTCGCGGCCTCGGACTACGCCGCGGCGCGCGGCGCGAAGGTGATCGCGCTGACGCCCTCGCAGGTGATGAAGCTGCGCATCAATCTGGCGACGGGCTTCATCTTCGACGCGCTCCCGGGCTGGGCCGCGGTGCTGGGGCTCCCGCTTCCCGAACGCATGCGGCAGCTGCGCGACCCGGGCGTGCGCGAGCAGCTACACAAGGGAGCGACGTCGGAAGCCGCCGGCGCGCTGCGCGCGATCGCGGTGTGGGAGAACGTCACGGTCGAGGAGACCTTCGACCCGCGCAACGCGGCCTTCAAGGGCAGGAAGATCGGCGCGATCGCGAAGGAGCAGAACAAGACGCCCTTCGACGCCATGCTCGATCTCGCGCTCTCCGAGGATCTGCGCACGTCGTTCTCGCCCTTCATCCCCGGGGACGACGACGCGAGCTGGAGGCTTCGCGCGAAGGTCTGGCGCGATCCGCGCACCGTGATCGGCGCTTCCGACGCCGGCGCGCACCTCGACATGATCGACACCTTCACGTGCACGACGTCGCTGCTCGGCCCCGGCGTGCGCGAGAAGGGGCTGATCCCGCTCGAGGAAGCCGTGCACCAGCTGAGCGACGTTCCGGCGCGCTTGTATGGGATCCGCGAGCGCGGGCGTCTCGCGCCCGGCTGGCACGCCGACGTCGTCGTGTTCGACGCGGCGCGCGTCGGGCCCGGCCCGATCCACACGCGGCATGATCTCCCCGCCGGGGCCGCGCGCCTCTACGCCGAAGCCGAGGGCATCGAGCACGTGTTCGTGAACGGGGTCGAGATCGTGCGCGGCAAGCAGTTCACGGGCGCGCTTCCGGGCACGGTGTTGCGCTCCGGCCGGGACACGGAAACCGTCGAAGTCCCCGGTGGCCGCAGCGCATAGGAAGGGAACCCGCATGCCGCAGATCATCGACGCCGACGCCCACGTGGTCGAGGGTGCGAGCTTCGCGAAGCAGGCGCTCGAACGCTGGCCGCAGCTCGTGAAATATCAGGTTGGCAAGGACGGCAAGGGCGGCTTCACGATGGAAGGCCGCCGCTATCCCGAGCCCGAGGGGCCGGGGGCCGGCTGCCCGCCCGAGCACGGCCTCACCACGGCGGAGGGCAACGACCCGTACACGATCGAAGGTACGCTGCGCGACGCCGACCGCGAGAGCATCGACCGCATGGTGCTCTATCCGAGCATGGGCCTCGCCGCGCCGACGCTCCGCGATCCGCGCTTCGCGGCGGAGTTCTCCGCGCTCTACAACAGCTTCATCGCAGATTGGTGCAAGCGCTCGGGCGGGCGCTTGTTCGGGGTGGCGGTGGTTCCGATCGAGGACGTGCCGACCTCCATCCGGATGCTCGCGGAAGCCAAGCAGCAGGGGCTCGTGGCGACGCTGGTGCCGCCGGCGCTGCGGGAGCGCAATCTCGACCACCCGGATCTCGAGCCTTTCTGGGCGGCGGCCGCGGATCTCGACATGCCGCTCGGCGTGCACGGCGCGCCGGGGATCCATCTGCCGAAGATCGGCGTCGACCGTTTCACGAACTACATCCAGGTGCACTGCGTGAGCTTTCCGTTCGATCAAATGACGGCGATGACCTCGCTCGTGTCGGGAGGCGTCTTCGACCGCCATCCGCGCCTGCGCGTCGCCTTCCTCGAGGCGGGCGTGAGCTGGGTGCCCTACTTCATCGACCGCCTGCACGAGCACTGGGAGAAGCGCGGCTCGTGGATCCCGAACGGCTGGCAGCGCGACCCGCGAGCGTACGTCGAGCGCGGGCAGATCTACGTCTCGTGCGAGCCCGACGAGACGGTGCTGCCCGCGGTGCTCGACGCGCTCGGCTCGGATTTCGTGATGTATGCGAGCGACTACCCGCATTGGGACGGCGAGTTTCCGAACAGCACCCGCGCGTTGCGCACGCGCACGGATCTGAGCGAGGTGTCGCGGCGCAAGGTGCTCGGGGAAAACGCGCGGCGCTTCTACGCCCTGCCGACCTGAGAGTCAAACGTGATTGCGTAGCATCAGCTCCTTCGGGTGGGGGTCGAGGTAGACCTGTCCCAGGAGATACGCGACGTCGAAGCGCCGGGCGTGGTGGCGGACGAGCGTGAGGGGGACGACCAGCGGCACCAGGCCGCCGCGGTAGTCCCGGATCAGTTCCTGGAGCTCGCGGCGCTGGGCGGCGTCGAGGCGCTCGCTCACGTAGCCCACCATGTGCTCGAGCACGTTCGCGTTGCGGCCCGGCGTCGCGCGCTTCGCGAGCGCCGCCATGAATTCCGTCTCGTAGCGCGAGCGCAGCTCCGCGCGCGGGAGCCGCTTCATCCCGGCCACCAGGCGACCCAGCTCGGCGTAGGCTTTCGGCGCGTGCGCCATCAGCTGGAGCTTGTGGGCGGTGTGAAAGGCGATGACGTCGCCGAGCCGCCAGTCGCTCGCGAACAGATCGCGCAGGCGTCGGTACGCGAAGACGCGCTCGATGAAGTTTTCGCGCAGCGCCGCGTCGTGGAGGCGCCCCTCCTCCTCCACCGGCAGCGACGGCAGCGCCGCGAGCAGGGCCTGCGCAAAGAGCCCGCGTCCGTCGCGCACGGCGGGCTCCCCCACGCGGTAGACCTTGACGCGCTCCATCCCGCAGCTCGGCGAGTCCTTCTTGAGCACGTAGCCGCAGAGGTCGAGCTCCGCGATCTCGGCGACGCGACGCTTCACGAAGGCGCGCATCGCGCGCGTGTGGTCGCGGTCGGTCGCGTGCTCGAGCATCCGGACCCCGTCTCCGTCGCGCACCAGCCGCACGGAGGGGCGCGGAATGCCCATTCCGACTTCGACCTCCGGACACACGGGCAGCCACTCGACGAAGCGCCCGAGCTCCGACACGAGGAAGAGATCGCGCTTGTGCCCGCCGTCCCAGCGCACCTTCTCGCCGAGCAGGCAGGAGGAGATGCCGACGCGCAGCGTGCGCTCGCCGCGCCAGTGCGGAGCGCGCTCTTCACCCGCGCGTACGGCGCTCACGGCGCGGGCTCGCCGAGCAGCGCGTGGCGCAGTGCGCGCTCTCGGTACTCAAAAATGCGATCGAGCTCGCGGCGCACGAGCGGCGCGGCGATCTCGCCGAACGGCGGCAGCGGCAGCGCCCAGCGCACCACGTCCTCCACCCGCGTCCCGGCGGCGGTATCGAAGAAGCGGTGCGTGTGCTCCCAGCGGCCGAACGGGCCGCGAACCTGCTCGTCGACGAAACAAGACGTGGGCTCCCAGCGCGTGATGCGCGTGCGCCAGCCGAAGGGAATGCCGAAGAGCGAGAGTCGGTACTCGATAGCCGCGCCCTCGTGCATCGCGATCGGAAGCGGCGTCAGGATGCGCAGGCGCAGCTCGGGAGGGGTGAGGCGATCGAGATTCCCGGCATCCGCGAAGAAGGGAAACACCCGCGCGCGCGGCAGCGGCAGCTCGCTCACGGCGCGAAGCAATCGGATCACGGCGCGGCGCCCGCCGCTCGCACTGCCTGGTAGCGCGAGAGCGCGAGCTCGCGCCGCTCTGCGTGGCTCACGATCGGGGCCGGGTACCCTCCGCGCAGCAGCGGCGCGCGCCAGGGCTCGTGCACCACGTCCTGCGAGGCGTCGCGCAGCTCGGGCACGAAGCGGCGCACGTAGGCGCCGTCGGGATCGAAGCGCTGCGCCTGCACGACCGGATTGAAGATGCGGAACCAGGGCGCCGCGTCGGTTCCGGTCGAGGCCGACCACTGCCAGCCGCCGTTGTTCGAGCCGGGGTCGCCGTCGACCAGGCGCTCGAAGAAGAAGCGTTCGCCGCGCCGCCAATCGATCCAGAGATCCTTCACCAGGAAGCTCGCCGCGAGCATGCGCACGCGATTGTGCATCCAGCCGGTTTGCGCGAGCTGGCGCATGCCGGCGTCGACGATCGGGTAGCCGGTGCGCCCTTCGCACCAGGCCGCGAAGCCCGCGTCGTCGGAGCTCCACGCGATGCGGTCGTACACGCGCTGGTAGGACTCGCGCTCGACGCGCGGGTGGGCCTCGAGAATCGCCGCGTAGAACTCGCGCCAGACGAGCTCGTCCTGCCAGCGGCCGACGCCGCGCGCGCAGCGCACGTCCGCCGCCGAGGCCTCGCTCGCCGCGTGAAAGCACTCGCGCACGGAGATCGCGCCAAACCTCAGATAGGGCGAGAGGCGCGACGTGCCATCGAGCGCGGGCAGATCGCGGGCCTCGGCGTAGTCCGCGACCGGTCCGCTGAGAAAGCGCTCGAGCCTGCGGCGCGCCGCGGCCTCCCCGCCCGTCGGGAGCTGCGTGGTGTCGCCGCCCACGCCGAGCGCCGCCGGCGTCGGAAGCGGCTCGCTCGCGATGCCCGGCAGCGAAGCGGGCAGCGCCGCGTGCGGTCTCGTCGGCTCCGGATGCTCCGCGAGCCGGCGTTGCCAGGCGCGCCGATAGGGAGTGAAGACGCTGAACATCGCACCCGCCTGCGTCAGCACCTCGCGGCTCTCGAAGATCACGCGATCCTTCGGCGCGAGCACGCGCACCCCGAGGCGCTCGGCTTCGCGCACTACGGCGGCATCGCGCCGGCGGGCATAGGGCGACGTGTCGCGGTTGAACGTGAGCAGATCTGCGCGCGTCTCGCGCAGCAGCTGCGGGATGACGAGGCGCGGATCGCCGCTGCGCAGCACCAGCGGACAGCCGCGCGCGGCGAGGTCCGCGCGAGGCGCGCGAGGCAATCGAGCAGAAAGCGCACGCGAGGCGCGCCCGTGCGCGGCGAGCGCAGGATGCGCTGCGTCGAGCACGAAGACGGGGACCAGCGCATCGGCTTCGCGAGCGGCCTGCGCGAGCGCGGTGTTGTCGCGCAGGCGCAGATCGTTGCGGAACCAGTGGAGCGCGCGGGTCACGAGCTCCGGGGCGCCGGCCGCGGCGCGACCTCGCAGTGCCCGGCCTCGCAGGCGGCCGCGGCGCGCCCCGTCCAGCGCAGCCGATTGCGCGCGAAGCTGCGGTAGGCCGCATCGAAGAGGCGTCCGATGCCGGGCCAGCGCGAGGGCGCGAGCAGCCAGCCGAGGCCCACCGCGGCATACGCCCGCCGGAAGACCTCCATCCCCTCGATCACGCGTCCGTCGGGGAGCACGGCGTGGATGCGGGCCATCACGGTCTGCTGATCGAGGCCGTAGCACGAGGCGTCGAAGCCGGGTTTGGCGATGTCCTCGAACTCGATGCGCCCGCGCGCATCGCGACGCCGCAGCATCGCGACTTCGCGGGAGCAGAGCGGGCAGTCGCCGTCGTAGAGGAGCTTCAGGTCCCAGGCAGCGGCCGCGGGCTCGGGGATGGATGCAGGCATGCCGTCAACCTCGTCGACCGGGCGCAGCGCTCGCCGAGCGTATCGCGGCGCCCGGGGCCGGACAAAACGCGGCGCAGGCGCCGACACCCGGCCCGAGCGCGGGCCGCGCCGCGATCCGCGCCTGCACCGTTGCGATTCGAGCCCGATCCCGCAGACTCGCCGCACCCCATGCGGAGGCAACCATGGCCCTGGTGACCGAGATCCCGAGCCCGCCCGGAGCGCGGCGGCGCCTGCGCCTCTCCTCGCCGGCGACGCTCGAGCCGATCGGCGAGATCGAGGTGCAGACGGCGGAAGACGTGCGCAGCGCGCTCGCCGCCGCGCGCGCGGCGCAGCCGGGCTGGGCCGCCCTCTCCTTTGCGGCACGGGCGCGTCATCTGGAGCGCGCTCTCGCCGTGCTGCTCGAGCGCCAGGACGAGTTCATCGACGTGATCCTGCGCGAGTCCGGCAAGCCGCGGACCGAGGCGTTGATGATCGACATCTTCTCGAGCTGCGACTCGCTCGAACTGGTATGCGAAGCACGCTGAGAGGATCCTGCGCCCGCGCAAGCAGCGTCTGCACGGAATGATGCGCCTCATGAAGAAGCTGCGGGTGGTGTACCAGCCGCTCGGCGTGGTGGGCGTGATCAGTCCGTGGAACGGGCCGTTCGTGCTGTCGCTCAACCCGAGCGTGCAGGCGCTGATGGCCGGCAACTGCGTGCTGCTCAAGCCCTCGGAGGTGACGCCTGCCTCGGGGCGCCTGGTGGGCGATCTCTTCGAAGCGGCGGGGCTGCCGCCCGGCGTGCTCACGGTTCTCACCGGGGACGGCGAGACGGGCGCCGCGCTCGTCGAAGCCGGCGTCGACAAGATCTCCTTCACCGGCAGCGTGGCGACCGGCCGCAAGGTCGCGCTCGCCTGCGCGCGCCAGCTGATCCCCTGCACGCTCGAGCTCGGCGGCAAGGACCCGATGATCGTGTGCGCCGACGCCGATCTCGACGTCGCCGCCGGGGGCGCGGTGGCCGGGGCCTTCTTCAACACCGGGCAGTACTGCTGCGGCACCGAGCGCGTGTACGTCGTCGAGGCGGTGGCCGACGCCTTCACGCGCAAGGTCGTCGAGCGCACGGCGCAGCTGCGCCAGGGCGATCACGGCGAGTTCGACGTGGGCGCCGTCTTCTGGGGGCGCCAGCTCGAGATCATCGAGGAGCACGTGAACGACGCGGTCGCGAAGGGCGCGAAGGTGCTGGTCGGGGGACGCCGCAATCCCAACCTGCGCGGCCTCTTCTACGAGCCCACGGTGCTCACCGACGTGACACACGAGATGCGCGTGATGCGCGAGGAGACCTTCGGGCCCGTGCTCCCGATCGTGCGCGTCGCGAGCGACGACGAGGCGATCCGGCTCGCGAACGATTCGGATTACGGGCTCGCCGCCAACGTCTGGACGGGCAATCCGCGGCACGGCGTCGAGCTCGCGCAGCGGATCCGATCCGGCAGCGTGTGCGTGAACGACATGGCGATGACCTACGGCGCGCTCGAGGCGCCCTTCGGCGGGCGCAAGTCGAGCGGTGTCGGCCAGGTGAACGGCGAGTCGGGGTTGCGCGGCTACTGCTTCGCCCAGCCGATCCTCGTGGACCGCTTCGGGGGGCGCCAGACGGCGAAGAACTACCCCTATTCCTTCGCCAAAGACGCGGGCATGCAGCGCCTGATGCGGCTACTGTGGGGCACCCCCCTCGGTCGCTGGCTTTCCTAAACGGCGAAGCCCAGCCGGCCGATGACGCTCACAGCGGCTGCGATGCCGCGGGGGGAGGCACGGATTGCTCGACCGGCTGGCCCAGGGGATCGAGCTCGCACTGCGCTCGGGCGCGGCGCCACTGCTGCTCGGCGCGCGCCTGGCCGGCCGCGCCGCCAGCCCTTCCGATCCTTCGGTGCCGGCGCGCAAGAGCGGTCTCGCGATCGCTTCCAAGATCGTCCTCGATGAGATCTTCTTCGCGAGCGAGCTCGCCTCGGCCACGTTCGTCGCGCGCCGGGATCACCGGCGCGTGGTGCTCGAAACCGAAGACGCGCTCGCCTTCTACGAGGATCGCGGCTGGCTCGCCGATCCGTCCGGTTTTCATCGCACGCCGCCGCCGCTCGAGCGCTTGACGCTCACGCGCGTATACCGCCCGCGGCTTCCGTATCTGCACCTGCGCGCGCCGAGCGGCTACGCACCGCATCCCGGCGAGCCGGGCCGGCAGCGCTGGCTCGGCTATGCGCCGACCCACACGCTGCACGCCTGGCTGCTGCGCCACGGCGGGCGGCCGCGCCCGTGGCTCGTGTGCATCCCCGGCTACCGCATGGGCCAGCCCTTGATCGACTTCACGGGCTTCCGCGCGCGCTGGCTGCACCAGACGCTCGGCGTGAACGTCGCGATCCCCGTGCTCCCGCTGCACGGTCCGCGCCGCGTCGGGCGGCGCGGCGGCGACGGCTTCCTGTCCGGCGATTTCGTCGACACCGTGCATGCGCAGGCGCAGGCGGTCTGGGACGTGCGGCGCTTGATCGGTTGGCTGCGCGCGCAAGGCGCTCCGGGCGTCGGCGTCTACGGCATCTCGCTCGGCGGCTACACGGCGGCGCTGGTGGCTTCGCTCGAGAGCGAGCTCGATTGCGTGATCGCCGGCATTCCCGCCAGCGATTTCGTGCGGCTCGCGCGCGCGCACGCGCCGGCCATGCTGGTGCGCGCGGCCGAGCGCGCCGGCTTCTCGCTCGACCGCATCGAGCGGCTGCTGCGGGTGGTATCGCCGCTCGCGCTCGCGCCCAGGGTCCCCCACGGCCGGCGCTTCCTGTACGCAGGCGTCGTCGACCGGCTCGCCTCACCGGATCAGGCGAGCGATCTCTGGAGACATTGGGGCGAGCCGCGAACGCTCTGGTACCACGGCAGCCACGTCTCGTTCATCTGGGAGCCCGAGATCCTGCCGCTGCTCGCGGAGGCGCTCGCCACGAGCGGTCTCTCCGCGCCTTCCCGCGCCTAGCTCCACCGCTACCCTCCGGCGATGCTGCGGAACGGCTTCTTCTCGGCGCTGCTCGTCGCGTTTGCGCTCGGCTGCGCGACGCTCGGCAACCCCCGCCAGCCTTTTTTGATCCACGTCGTCGATTCCGCGGGTCGTCCGGTCCCCTGCGTCGCGCTCGTCACCACGCAGAAGATCGTGCTCACCACCGACCGCGACGGCGTTGCGGCCTTCTGGGAGCCGGGCCTGATGGGCCGCTCGGTCTTCTTCCAGCCCGAGCGCGAGGGCTGGACGATCGAGGCCGATCCGAGCGGGATGCGCGGCCGCGCCTTCGAGGTCTCTCCGGGCGGGTCCGGCACGCTCGAGCTCCAAGCGACCGGACCGACACCAGCGTGTGATGCAAAGCCCGGGGGGCCCTACCCGCCCGCCGCCGAGCGCGAGCGCTTGTTCGAGATCGACGTGATCGACGCGGCAACCGGCCGCGGGGTTCCGCTGATCGAGCTGCGCACGCCGGACGGCGCGAGCTACCTGACCGACAGCCAGGGGGTCGTCGCGTTCGACGATCTCTCCGCGATGGGCAGGCCGCTGCGCTTCGCGGTCTCCGGGGACGGCTACCGGCTGCGCGATGCGAGCGGAGCGGTGGAGCTCGAGCCGCGCGAGGGCGGGCGCGCCGTGATTGCCGTCGACCGACTCGACATCGCCGAACGTCTCTACCGCGTGACGGGGGCCGGGATCTATCGCGACAGCGTGCGGCTCGGACTGCCGGTGCCGATCCGGCGCCCGCTCGTGAACGCCGACGTCGCCGGACAGGACTCCGTGCAGACCACGCTCTACCAGGGCCGGGTCTTCTGGATCTGGGGCGACACGCCTTCTCTCGCGCATCCGCTCGCCAACTTCCACACGACGGGCGCCACCTCGAAGCTGCCCGCGGATGGCGGCCTCGACCCGGCGCTGGGCGTCGATCTCGACTACTTCGTCGATCGGCACGGAAACGTCCGCGCGATGGCGCCGATCGAGGGACCCGGCGCGACCTGGCTCACGGGGCTCGTGAACGTTCACGACGCGCACGGGGACGAGACGCTCTTCGCGTTCTATGCCAAGCACACGCGGCTCGAACCGGCGGATGAAGCAGGCCTTGCCCGCTTCGATCGCAAGACGCAGACCTTCGTGCGCGAATTCGTGCTCGACGAGCGCCAGCCGATCCACCCCACCGGCACGGCGAATCTCGTGAGCGGCGCCGACGGCGTATTCGTCCACTTCGGCGACGACGTGCGGATTCCCGCGCGCGCCGAGAGCTTCGCTGACCCCGCGAGCTGGCAGGCCTTCACGCCGTTTCCCGCGGCTGGCGCAGCGCCCGACCGCGATCCCGACGGCGAGCTGCGCTACGCGTGGCGAGCGGGTGTCCCGCCGGTGGGCGAGGCGGATCCGGGCGCGAGCCACATCTCGGCGTCCGAGCGGCTCAGCGGCCACGTGCGCGACATCGAGAGCGGCGGCCCCGTCGCCGTCCACGCGCCGTCGACCGCGGCCAACGACTTCCGCGGCCGCTTCGTGCGCATCTTCACGCAGCAACACGGAACGACCTCCGATCTCGGCGAGATCTGGTACACGGAGGGCGACACGCCGATGGGTCCCTGGCACTTCGCGCGCAAGATCGCGAGCCACCGGAACTACAGCTTCTACAATCCGGTCCATCACGTGTTCTTCGATCAGCGCGGAGGCCGCACGCTCTTCTTCGAAGGCACCTACACGGCGGTCTTCGCCGACGCCGCGGTGCCGACGCCCCGCTACGACTACAACCAGATCATGCAGCGCCTCGATCTCGAAGATCCGCGCCTGATCCTGCCCGTGCCGATCTACGACCTCGGCAGCGGCGGGCGCGCCGAGCGCTTCGCCGACAAGCGGGCCCTGCGCCCGGAAGACGGCGACCCGCCGATCGCCTTCTTCGCGTTCGATCGGCCCGCGCCCGGGACCGTCCCCGTGTGGTGGTCGGGCGCCGCTTGCGGCGAGCGTCATCTGGTGGCCGGCCCGGCGCCGGCGACCGCGCCGCTCTTCCATGCCTACACCCGGCGGGAGCGTCCGGCGGGGCCGCAGACGCAGCCGCTCGTCGTCTACCCGACGAGCGTCACCGGTGCGCCGCCCGGCGCGCCGCTCGCCTTCGTCCATCCGAGCCCGTCGGACGTGCTCCTTCCCGTGAGCGCCTATCTGCCCGAGACGGGCGCTGACGCCGGCCGCGACCAGTGCGTGCGCGAGGAGAGCGCCGGGACCGGCGCGCGCGTCAGGCTCGACGGCTCGCGCTCGCGCGCTCCTCGAGGCGCGACGCTCGACTATGCGTGGTCGTGGCCGGGCGGCGCGGCCTCGGGCCCGCAGGTCGAGATCCAGCTCCCGGTGGGCCTGCACGACGTACATCTCGAAGTGACGACGCCGGAGGGGATCACCGCGGGCGATGACGTCGTGATCGAGGTCGCGCCGGGCCTCAGGGCCCATTGAGCTCGGGCAGCTCGCGCGCCGCGCGCGCGACGTTTGCCACGAATTCGCGGCTGCGCTCGGCGACGCTGGCGGGCCCCGCCTGGAGACTCCCCCCCACGAGCAGCATGCTGTCGCGACCGTAGAACGCGACCACCTCGGCCGCATTCTCGGCCGCAATGCCGCCGGCGGGAACCGGCAGCGCGGGCAGCACCGGCTCCCAGGCGTCGCGCAGGTTGGCCGCGAGTCTCTGGCAGGGCTCGCGCGAGGCGGCGAAGCGGCTGCCGAAGCTCACGAAGATCACCGCGTCCGCGCCGAAGAGCCGCAGGACACGCCCGAAGAGCGCCTCGGGAGCGATGCGCTGCGCGCCGCCGAAGGCGGGATGCGCGAGCACGGCAACGCTCGCGCGCGTCTGGCAGAGCTCCCAGAACGCCGGGAGCCCGATCAACATTGGCGCAGCCATCACGGCGCGCGCGCCGCGCTGCTCCGCGAACGCGAGGTTCTTCGCCAGCACGTCGGGCGCGCCGATCAGGTTCGGAACGTAGAGCGCGCGCCGCCCGGTCTCGCGCGCCGCGCGCTCGACCGCGTCGAGACAGCGCGGCACGCGCTCCTCGAACGGACAGAAGGACTGCGCTGCGAGCCCGTGATCGTCCTTGATCACGTCGATCCCCGCGCACGCGAACGTGTAGGCGAGATCGGCGAGGGCCCGGGGTGAGAGCCCCATCGGCTTCACGGCCGTGCAGGTGAGCGGGCGGTCCCAGACGCCGACGAGCTTGCGCAGGCCCTCGATCCCGAAGCGCGGCCCGCGCAGGGCGCGGCGCAGCGAGGGCGGCACCTCGATCCCGACGCACTCGATGTCGGCGTGGAGGGAGGAATTCCCAAAGATCACGTTCATGAGCTGGGCCGGCTCGAATGCGGTGGTGGCGACGGGATAGGCGATCGTCACGAGCGCGCCCGATGCCGCATCGGGCCGGACGGACTCGACCTGCCCGAGGACTTCCTCGAGCACGAAGCGATCGCGCAGCGCCGCGCGCGGCACCTCGACGGTCTGCTCGCGAGCCACTTCCTCGGCGCGGGCGTCGGCGCGGTCCGCCGGGGCGGCGAGGCGATAGGTCACGCGCAGCGTCTCGCGGGTGGGCAAGGGGCTACGCTCCTCCGATTCAGCCGCCGATCTGGTACATCTCGAGCTTCGGCCGCGGTCGTCCGGCGAGATCGGTGCGCGCGGCGCGCTCTTCCGAGTAGCGATCGGTGCGCAGGCGCCAGACGCCGGCGATGCGCTCGCGCAGCTCGGCGTCGGAAGCGCCCGCGCGCAGCGGAGCGCGCAGATCCGCGCCGCCCGCGGCGAACAAGCACGTCACGAGCTTGCCGTCCATGGTGAGGCGCGCGCGCGTGCAATCGCCGCAGAACGGCTGACTCACGGAAGAGATCAAGCCGATCTCGCCGCTGCCGTCGCGGTAGCGATAGCGGCTCGCGACCTCGCCGACGTAGTTGCGCTCCACGGGCTCGAGCGGAAGCTCGGCATCGATGCGCTCGAGGATCTCGCGCGCCGTGACGACCTGCGAGAGATTCCAATCGTTGAGCGTTCCCACGTCCATGAACTCGATGAAGCGCAGCACGCTGCCGGTGCCCTGAAATGAACGTGCCAGCTCGACGATCCCCGCATCGTTCACGCCGCGCTGGACGACGCAGTTCAGCTTGATCGGAGCGAGGCCCGCCTTGCGGGCCGCTTCGATGCCGGAGCGCACGGCGCCCGGCTCCGAGCGTCCGCCGCTCATCTGGCGGAAGACGGCCGCGTCGTGGCTGTCGAGGCTCACGGTGATGCGGCGCAGGCCGGCCTCGGCGAGCGGCCCGGCCAGGCGCTCGAGCAGGACGCCATTGGTGGTGAGCGTGAGATCGCGCAAGTCCGGAATGGCGGCGAGCTTGCGGACGAGCTGCGGGAGCGCCGCCCGCAAGAGCGGCTCGCCGCCCGTGATGCGCAGCTTCTCGACGCCGAGCTCGACGAACAGGCGCGCCAGGCGCTCGATCTCCTCGAACGTGAGCAGCTCGGGCTTGGGCAGGAACGCGTAGCGCTCGCCGTAGATCTCGGCGGGCATGCAGTAGGGACAGCGGAAGTTGCAACGATCGGTGACCGAGATGCGCAGATCTCGCAGCGGGCGTCCGAGCCGATCGAGTTCGGGCACGAGGCTCTCTCCGTGGCGACGGGCTATAGTATCTCACCCGGCGCGCCGCCCGGGCGCCCGCCCGGCGGGCGGCGAGCGCAGCCCATCGTCATCCGATCGTGGAAGGAGACCGCATGAGCCTGTCCGAAGCGACCCGTTCCAAGCTGACCTCGCTGATCGCGTCCGATCGCGTGGTGCTCTTCATGAAGGGGAATCGAGCGGCCCCGCAGTGCGGCTTCTCGGCGCGCGTGGTGCAAATCCTCGACTCGCTGCTCCCGAAATACACGACGGTCGACGTGCTGCGCGAGCCGGACGTCCGCGAGGGCATCAAGGAGTTTTCCTCCTGGCCCACGATCCCGCAGCTCTACGTCGGCGGCGAGTTCCTCGGCGGCTGCGACATCGTGACGGAGCTCTACTCGACCGGCGAGCTCAAGCGCAAGCTCGAGGGCGCGACCGCCCACTGACGCCTGCGCATGGAACCGGCGGGTTTCACGATCGACGTCGGCGACGACGATTTCGCGAGCCAGGTGCTCGAACGCTCCCACCGCACGCCGGTGGTGGTCGATTTCTGGGCGCCGTGGTGCGGGCCCTGCCGCGCCCTCGGTCCGCTGCTCGAGCGGCTCAGCCGCGAGCACGCCGGCGCCTTCCTGCTCGCGAAGGTGAATGTCGACGAGTCCCCGGTCGTGGCGCAGCGCTACGCCGTCCGCAGCATTCCGGCCGTGATCGGTCTGCGCGACGGCGCGGTCGTCGCCGAGTTCGTCGGCGCGCAGCCCGAGGCCGCTGTTCGGCGCTTCCTCAAGGCGCTGCTTCCAAGCGAAGCCGACGGCCTCGCGAAGGCCGGCGAGGCGCTGGCCAGGGCAGGGGATGCCGCGGGCGCGGAGGCGAAGCTGCGCGCCGCGCTCGAGCGCGATGCGCGCCACCCGCGCGCGCTGCTCGGGCTCGCGCGGCTGCTCGGCGAGCGCGGCGACGCGACGGGCGCGCTCGCGATGCTCGAGAAGATCACGGGCGGTGAATTGGAGCTCGCGGAGGCGGAGAAGCTCTCGGCGCAGCTGCGCATGCAGGCCGCTGGCGCCGGCGACGAGCCCGCGCTGCGCGCGCGCATCGAAGCGCGGCCGGATGATCTCGAAGCGCGCATCGAGCTCGGCCGCGCGCTCGCGGCGCGCGGCCGCCACGAGGAGGCGCTCGAGCAGCTGCTCGCCGCGGTGAAGCACGACGCGCGCTTCGCCGATGGAGCCGCGCGCAAGAGCATGCTCGATCTGTTCGCGGTGCTGGGCGGCGAGCATCCGCTCACGCAGCGCTACCGCAGCGAGCTGGCGCGGGCGCTGTTCCGGTAGGCGGCTCCGGAAGAGCCTGCGCGGAGATGGGTCGGCGGCGGGGGGTGGGCTGCGGCGAATGGCTCGCCTTCCTCTTCTCGTGATCGTGTGCCATGCGGCTGTCCGGGGTGTCGAGGGACGCGCAGGCCTGCGGGACGGGCTCCGCTTGAGTTCGCCTCCGCCCACCCCCCGCCGCCGACCTCTCGAGGTCCCTGATGTCCGACCGTGGCTAGCGCTTCGCGAGCTCCGCCATGCGACCGAAGAGCTCGAGCGGGCCGGTGCGCTCCGCGCTGCCGCGGAATTCGCGATAGGCGGTCTCGACGTTGACGGCGATGCGCTCCGGATCGCGCCAATCCGCGTAAACGCCGAGCTCGATGTCTTGCGCGGCCTCGCTCGCCGACACTCCCGCGTCGAAGCGCTCGCGCGCGGCGGCGTGGACGAAGGCGAGATACTCGCGCACGCGACGCGCGCCGGCGCGATCCGTGATCGGCCCGTGGCCGGGGACGACGACGTCGACGTCCATCGCTTCGATCCGCTCGCAGGCGCGTATCCAGTTTGCGATCGGCCCCTCCCAGACGATCGGCGTGCCCTCGATGAAGAGGATGTCGCCGGTGAAGACGATGCGGTCTCGAGGCGAGTGCACGAGCACGTCGCCGCGCGTGTGCGCGGGGCCGACCTCGAGCAGGCCGCACGCGCTTGTCGCCGACCGCCAGCTCGAGCTCGCCCTCGAAGGTGCGCGTCGGCAGCACCGGCTCGATGCCGCGGAAGTCGAAGGCCCCGAACACGCGCCGGAAGAACTCGCCCGCCGGGCCGAGCTGCGCCGCGTTCTCGATCAGGCTCTGCATCACCGCCGGCGGGACCTCCGCCATCTCCTCGGCCGCGGCCTTGGAAGCGATGATCTCGGCTTCGCGCACGAGGGCGTTGCCATAGCAGTGATCGCCGTTCGCGTGGGTGTTCACGAGCGCGCCGATGCGCGCGGCGGCCGGCGTCGCGCGCCGCATCGCCGCGAGCATCTCGCGCGGTATGCGCGAGATCGAACAAGGTATCGACGAGCAGCGAAGCGCCCGCGTCGGTGACGAGCCCGGCGTTGCTCCAGCCCCAGCCGCCGTCGGGCTGGAGCCAGGCGAAGCAGCCGTTGCCGAGCTCGTGAAGCCCTTTCGTGTACTGGAAGCGCAATCCCGACCTCCCCTGCGCTTGGACGCGATGCGGCGCGATTAGCGCGGCGCTTCGATGCCGTAGAGGCGCAGCGCGTTCGTGCCGAGCACCTTGCGCCGCGAAGTCTCGGACAGCGGCGCCAGCACCTCGAGCGTCTCCTTCACCGCGCCCGGAAACGGTGAATCGATGTGCGGGTAGTCGGAGGCCCACACCAGGTTCTCGTCGCCGAGCTGTTCGATCACGGAGGGCGCCACGGCATCCTCCGGGTCCATCGAGATGAAGCATTGGCGCAGGAAATATTCCGAGGGCTTCCGGCGCAGCTCGCGCAGGTGCGCGCTCCAGGTGTCGAAGTGGCCATCCATCCGGTTCAGCCAGTAGGGCAGCCAGCCCGAGCCGCTCTCGAGGAACACGAACTGCAGCTTCGGGTGACGCTCGAGCACTCCGCCGAGCACGAGCCCCGCGCAGGCGGCCATCTGCTCGAAGGGGTGCGACATCAGATGCAGCACGGCGGGGTTGCTCGTGCGCTCGCGCCCGAGCGTCGGCAGCGTATCCGACACACCCTCGTGAACGGTGACCGGAACGCCCAGCGACTCGGCGCACTGCCAGAACGGCTCGTAGCCGGGGCTCTGGATCGGACGCCCGGCGTAGGGATTCGGGCGGAAGAAAGCTCCGCGGAAGCCGAGCTTCGTGACGCAGCGCTCGAGCTCGGCGATCGACGCGTCGACGTCGTCGAGCGGGAGCAGCGCGACGCCGACCAGGCGGTGCGGATCCGTGCGGCAGAAATCGGCGAGCCAATCGTTGTAGGCGCGACAGAGCGCCGCGTGGAGCGCGGCGTCCGGGATCTCGGGGAAGAAGAAGCTGACGGTCGGGTAGAGAACGCCGACGTCGATGCCTTCGGCATCCATGTCGCGCAGCCGCTGCTGCGGATCGAAGCCTCCCGTCGGGAGCCTGCCGTCCTCGGTCTTGGGGCGTGCCGCGAGCGAGCTCGCGACGCGCATGATGAAGCGGTCGTCGACGACGTAGCCGAATTTGCCGTTCTCGTCGCGCTGCGGGCGCGGCGCGCGGCGCCGGAAGCGCGGCTCCAGATACTGGCCCCAGAGCGCAGGGGGCTCGATCACGTGGCCGTCGGCATCGACCACGAGCGGGCGCGCGGCATCGCTCACAGCTGTCCTCTTCACCCCCGAGCCTAAACGAAGCCTTGCCTCGTGGCGAGCAAGATTTCACAATGCTGCCAGGAGCACCCCATGCACAAAGCCGTCTCGATCTTTCCGACCGACGACTCGATCTCCCCGGCCGATCTCGCCATCGCTTGCGAGGAGCGCGGCTTCGAGTCGCTCTGGGTCGCCGAGCACTCGCACATCCCGGTCGAGCCGCAAGACGCCCTTCCCCGGCGGCGGCGATCTCCCGAAGATGTACTACGACGTGATGGATCCCTTCGTGTGCCCTCGCCGTCGGCGGCGGCGGCGACGAAGCGCCTGAAGCGTCGCGACGGGCGTCTGCCTGGTGATCCAGCGCGACCCGATCCAGACCGCGAAGCAGGTCGCCTCGCTCGATCGGATCTCGAACGGGCGCTTCCTGTTCGGGATCGGCGGCGGCTGGAACGCCGAGGAGATGGCGAACCACGGCACCGCCTTCGACCAGCGCTTCCTGCTGCTGCGCGAGCGCGTCGAGGCGATGAAGGCGATCTGGACCCAGGAGCAAGGCCGAGTACCACGGCAAGCTCGTCGACTTCGATCCGCGTGATCGCGTGGCCGAAGCCGGTGCAGAAGCCGCATCCGCCGATCCACGTGGGCGGCGGCGTTCCCGGGCGGCGCGCGGCGCGCGATCCGCTACGGCGACGGCTGGGTGCCGATCCTCGGGCCGGACGTGATGTCGAAGCAGATCGCGGAGTTCCGCAAGCTGGCGCGCGAGGCGGGACGCGATCCGGCCTCGCTCGAGGTTTCGCTCTACGGCTTCCCCGTCGACGCCGAGCGCCTGAAGCGCGCGCGCGACGCCGGCGCCGATCGCGTCGTCTTCTTCGCGCAACCCTTCGGGCGCGACGAAGCGCTCGGCTGGCTCGATCGCGCAGCGGCGCTGTGACACAGGCGGGGGGCGTCCCCCGACCCCCGTGGTGGTTCCGGTACGTCTTCGGCTTCGTGCGCTCCGCGCCGCCGCTCACGCGCGAGCACTGGAGCCTGCTCGGGCTCCTCGGCCTCACGCTCCAGATCAATCACTACGACTTCGCGCTGCTGACGCTCGCGCTGCCGCAGATCCAGGCGGGGCTCGCGATTCCGGAGGAGCACGTCGGGGGCCTGGTGGCGAGCGTGCGGCTGGGCGTGCTGCCCGCGTTCGCGCTGGCCTTTCTCGCGGATCGCGCGGGGCGCAGGCGGCTGCTCGTCGTCACGATCCTCGGCTTCACGCTGTGCACCGCGGCGACGGCGTTCGCGCGCGACGCCGCGCAGTTCCTCGCCTTCCAGTTTCTCGCGCGCATGTTCATCGCCGCCGAGGAGATGCTCGCGATCGTGGTGCTGACCGAGGAGCTCAGCGCGCAGGCGCGCGGCTTCGGGCTCGGCATCCTCGCGGCCTTCGGCGCGCTCGGCTTCGGCACGGCCGCGCTGGCGCTCGCCCTCGTCAACGTCATGCCCTTCGGCTGGCGTGCGCTCTACCTCGTCGGGGCCGTGCCGCTGCTGTGGATCGCCTGGCTGCGCCGGCGCGTGCCCGAGACGCGGCGCTTCGCGGCCGAGCGCGAGGCGCGGCGCGGAGAAACCGGGCTCGCTGCGGCGCTGCGGCCGCTGCGCGAGCTGGTCTCGCTGTATCCGCGGCGCATGCTCGCGCTGTGCGCGGCGCTGATCCCCGCCGCGTTCGTGGCGATCACGGGGAGCACGTTCGTCTCGAAATATCTCCAGGACACACAAGGGTGGCAGCCCGGGCAGGTGACGCTCCTCTACGCCGTCGCCGGCGCGCTGGTGTTCGGCACGACCGTCGCGTCCGGAACGCTCGCCGATCGCTTCGGGCGCCGGCGCGTGATGACGGTCGCGCTGATCTTGAACGCCGCGGGGATCGCCTGCTTCTACCACACGACCGGCGGCTGGATCGTGGCGGCCTGGGTGCTGATGACGGCCTGCGGCGTCAGCATCGACGTGCTCTTCGGCGCGCTCGGCAGCGAGCTCTTCCCGACCTCGTACCGCTCGACGGCGTCGGGCCTGCGAGCCGCGGTCGGGACCGCGGCCGGATCGGCGGGCCTCTGGATCGAGGGCTTGTTCTATCCCCTCGCCGGCAGCCACGCCGGCGCCATCACGTGGCTGCTCGGGTTCGCGTGGATCGCGCCGCTCGTGGTGGTGGTGCTGCTGCCCGAGACCGCGCGGCGCGAGCTCGAGGAGATTGCGCCAGCGCCGTGAACGGTGTCGGCCGGAGCGCTCGCCGAACGGACGCGCGCGCTACGTGCGCGTGAGCCAGCCTGGGCGTCGGGGGGAGATCTGCTACCCATCGGCGAGCCGCACGCTGCGGCGAGCGAGGCACGAACCCATGACGACGGCGCCCGCGTGACCCCGAGCCAACTCTTCGCCGCGACCCTCGTCTGCACCGCCTCCGCGATGCTGCTGCTGTGGCTCCTCAGCCTGCGGCTGCGCGACGCCAGCATCGTCGACATCTGGTGGGGGCCGGGCTTCGTGTCGATCGCGGTCGTCGCGTTCCTGCTCGGCGCCGGGGGCGACCCCGCGCGCGGCCGGCTCGTGCTGCTGATGGCCGCCGCCTGGGGCCTACGCCTCGGCGCGTACCTCTTCTGGCGCAACGCCGGCAAGGGGGAGGACTACCGCTACCAGGCGATGCGCCGGCACTACGGTGAACGATTCGGACGCGTGAGCCTCGTGAGCGTCTTCGCGCTGCAAGGCGCGCTGATGTGGTTCATCTCGCTGCCGCTCCAGGTGGCGCAGACAGGGGGAGCCACGGGGGGACTCGGGGCGCTCGACGCGCTCGGCAGCGCGGTCTTCGCAGCGGGTCTGCTCTGCGAGGCGCTCGGAGATCTCCAGCTCGCGCGCTTCAAGTCCGATCCCGCGAACGCCGGCCGCGTGATGGATCGCGGGCTCTGGCGCTACACGCGCCACCCGAACTACTTTGGCGATTGCCTCGCCTGGTGGGGAATCTGGCTCGTCGCGTGCGGCGCGCCGGGCGGCGTCTACACGCTCGCGAGTCCCCTGCTGATGACGTACCTGCTGCTGCGCGTCTCGGGCGTGGCGCTCCTCGAGCGCGGGCTCGTGAAGCGCAAGCCCGGCTACGCCGACTACATCGCCCGCACGAGCGCCTTCATCCCGCGACCGCCGCGCATGCCCGGCGCCTGAAACCGACCTCGCGAGGAGCCCCGCGCTTGGAAATCGGGATGACGCTGCCGACGATGGTGCCCGAGCTCGGCCGCGAGGACGTGCTCGCCTGGTGCGAGCGCATCGACGCCGGACCTTTCTCGACGCTCGCGGCCGGGGAGCGCATCGCCTTTCCGAACCAGGAGTGCCTCGTGATGCTCGCCGCCGCGGCGGCGCTCACGCGGCGCGTGCGCATCTTCGCGACGGTCTTCGTGCTGCCGATGCACGATCCGGTGTGGCTCGCAAAGCAGGTGGCGACGCTCGATGTGCTGTGCGGCGGGCGCTTCGTGCTGGGCGTCGGCGCGGGCGCGCGCGAAGAGGACTACCGCAGCGTGGGGGCGAGCTTCGCGCGCCGCCACGCGCGCATGGCAGAAGGCGTCGCGACGCTGCGGCGCATCTGGGGCGGGGAGCCGGCCTTCCCCGGCGCGAATCCGGTCGGTCCGCGCCCGCTGCAAGCCGGCGGCCCGCCCATCCTGGTGGGGGCGCTCGCGCCGCGCGCGATCGCGCGGGCGGCGGCCTGGGCCGATGGGCTCGCGGGCTTCAGCCTCGGTCCCGACACCACGGAGATCGCGCGCGGCTTCCGCGCCGCGCGCGACGCCTGGCGCGCGGCCGGCCGAAACGTGGCGCCGCGGCTCGTTTCGAGCTTCTGGTATGCGCTCGGACCGCATGCGCGCGAGCAGCTCGACGCCTACGTCGAGCGCTACCTGCGCATCTTCGGGCCGGCAGCGGTCGGCGGCGCGCAGCGAGCCGCCGCGGCCACGAGCCCGCAGGCCGTGCGCG
The DNA here is from genome assembly GCA_963785985.1 of uncultured delta proteobacterium. Taxonomy (GTDB): domain Bacteria; phylum Myxococcota_A; class UBA9160; order UBA9160; family SMWR01; genus DATBRV01. The sequence goes on from CAWAXD010000014.1 coordinate 958,177, forward strand.
ATGCGCTGTGCGGCATCGAGGACGCCGGCGGCGACGAGACGATCCTGGTGCCGACGAGCGCGGGGCTCGACCAGCTCGACCGACTGCGGGACGTCATCGGGTGAGCCGCGCGCCACGGGCGCGGTGGGCAGGCGCGCGACGGCGAGTCGGCTAGTGTCTCCAGCGCTCGCCCCGTGCGGCCCCGCCCGCGAGCCAGCGACGGCAACGACGCCTCCGCCTTCGCCTCCGCCCCCGCGCCTCCTCGACCGCGTCCGCCACGCGGCGCGCCTGCGCCACCTGAGCCGCCGGACGGAGGACGCGTACGCGGCTTGGATCCGCCGCTTCATCCTGTTCCACGGCAAACGTCACCCCCAGGAGATGGGAAGCCGCGAGGTCGTCGCGTTCCTCTCGGATCTCGCGGTGCGGCGGCGTGTCGCAGCTTCGACGCAGAATCAAGCGCTCGCGGCGATCCTGTTTCTCTACCGTGCGGTGCTCGGCCGGGAGATCGAAGGCCTCGAGGCGACCGTGCGCGCGCGCCGCCCGCAGGCACTTCCGGTCGTGCTCGCGCGAGACGAGGTGCGCGCAGTGCTGGCCCAGCTCCCGGAGGTGTACCGCCTCGTCGCGACGCTGCTCTACGGAGGCGGACTGCGCTTACTGGAGGCCTTGCGGCTGCGCGTCAAAGACGTCGACTTCGCTCGGCGTCAGCTGCTCGTGCGCCAGGGGAAGGGCAATCGCGATCGCGGCGCGCCGCTGCCGCGCATGGCCGAGGCTCCCCTCCGCCGCCACCTCGAGCGCGTCGCCCGCTTGCATCGCGAGGATCTCGCGCAAGGCCTGTGGGGCCCGCCGCTGCCAGGCGGTCTCGAACGGAAGTATCCGAACGCCCCGCGCGAATGGGCCTGGCAATGGGTCTTTCCCGCGACGCGCATCGGCACCGATCCGGGATCGGGGCGCCGCTTCCGCCACCACCTGCACGAGACCGCGGTCCAGCGCGCGGTCAAGCAAGCCGTGGCCGCGGCCGGCATCCACAAGCGCGCCACCTGCCACACCTTCCGGCACTCGTTCGCCACCCACCTGCTGGAAGACGGCTCGGACGTGCGCACCGTGCAGGAGCTCCTCGGTCACCGCGAGCTCCGCACCACCATGATCTACACGCACGCGCTCCAGCAAGGCCCCCTGGGCGTCCGCAGCCCGGCGGACAAGCTTTGAGGAGAAGCGCGACGGGCCAGCCGCCCCCTTGCCCGCCCAGGCCACCCTTCCCATTCCGGCATCCGCGAACCGCTCCGCGCCGTTGGATTCTCCCTCGCAGCCTTTTCGATCGAGCTCGTGAGCCGCAGCGTAGTAGGCTGCGAATCCTTGCAGCCTATCCCCGCGCCCTCTACCCCATGCGCTCCGACAACCACTCGATTCGACGAAGTTTTCGCGAGCAGGCGTGACGCGATTGGTTGTACAATCAATGCGAACCGGCGCCGCGCTAATGGAACGGGGGGCGCGGGCCAATAGTAAGTTAGGCGGCGAAAGTGCTCAGTCGATGAACTGGCGCGCGCTCCTCCTCTGGATTTCAGTCGCGGTTGCCTGCGCGCTCGCCGCAGGCGCGCTCTTGCGCCGCCGACAACGCGCTGGCCGCCGAACCCGATGGAGGAATCGTTCTTCAGATCGATACTCAATGGCGGATTTGTGGGTTTCGCTTTGACGCTGAGCCTCGTCACGATGGGATTTCCCGTTCTCGTCGTTGCGGTTGCGGCTTGGAGCATGCTGGCACGTCACCATCCTCGGCTTGAGGCCAGCGCTCTGAACCTCCTCGTTTCCTTATCGGTTTTCGCAGGCGCACTCACCGCCTGCCTTCTCCTGTTGTCTCCCGCGCTCGCGTTTGGAACTCGGTATTTTCTAGCGGCACTTGTATTCTCGGCACTCGTAGTCCCACGCTTCAGCACACGACGACTTCGAGCAGGCGTGTTCGCCGCCTAACACGGCGCTGCAGCTGACGGGCGCCAATTTGGTTGCCGTCCGGCGTCGCACGACCGGCGGCCGCCCAGTTGGTAGTTGACCCGGGGCGGCCGCCGGTCGACACTCGGCAGCAACACGGGCGCCCGCAGCTGAGCGCCATTCCGTTAGGCGGCGGAGAACTCCGATGGTGATGGGTGCCTGTGGGACGTTTAACTATTCGGGTGTCGTGCCGGAGCAGTGGCCGCAGTGTCGGTCCTGGGTGGTCCAGGATCAGTCGGGCGCGGCCGATTACCCCGAGACAGATTTCTTCCACGCGTACCGTCTTATCGGTCTTCGTCCACTCCTCGCAATCACTGACGACGAGATCGTGCTGAAATCCTTGACCCGGGAGCGATCTCAAGCAACGACGGCTGCGCTCAGACTCGACTCGGAGCTTATTGACTCTCTTCGAGCCGGAGATACGCTCAATCTCGTTCGCACAGCCACCGCCGACATCGGCGTTTCCCTGCTTCGCGGTCAGCAATTGGTCTTCGCAGTGGGCGCAGCCAGCGCCGTCCCCACAGGAGAGGACGTCATCGTGCGATCGGTTGGTTCCGGCGAGTTTCCAGGGGGAGACTACTGGCTGGAGCTATCGGTTTTCGGACAAGAGTCTCAACTGCGAGGTGGCCAATCAGCCGATCTCGGCCCGTATGAAATATCCGTTCTCCGATGTTTCACCGAAGGTATCCCTGGTACGTACGCGTGCTTGGCAGTTTCACATCGCGGAGGTTGCTCGCATGATTCCGCGAAGCGCTCAGCACAGCTCTTGTCCAAGCAGGGCCTGAGGTGGCACCCCGGGCTCTCGGATGCGATTTGCGCTTGGAAAGACTGCCCGAATCGCGCTCTAGCAGCCATGGCGATTTGCTTCGATCACGCGTACCCGGATAGCAGTTAGTCAAATGACCGCCGCCTAACAAGCCGCTGAAGCTGACGGCCGCGGGCTTCAGCCAATCGGACGGCCATGCTCGACACGAATCGTGGTAGGCTGATCGGCGGCCGCAGCTTAGCGGCCATCCGTTAGATACTCTCTTCTCTGTCAAGCTCCCATCGCAAAGAATTTTTCTCCCTCGAAGTCTCGATCGTGGTGAAGCATTCCGTAGATCGCGTGGAGCAGTTTGCGCATCACGGCCACGATGGCTTGCAGCGGCTTCTTGCCACGCGCGATCAGCTTCTCGTAGAACGCTCGCACGTTGGGCTCGTGGCGGACGGCAACCAGCGCAGGCATGTAGAGCGCGGAGCGTAAGTACTTGTTGCCTGCCTTGCTGACACGGGCCGGCTTGTGGATCGAGGTTCCCGAATCGTGCTGCCGCGGATCTAATCCGGCGTGCGCAACCCACTGCCGCGAGGTCATGTCGCCCGGGAGCACGGCGAGCTCGGCAAGGATCTGGGTCGCGCTGGCTTGCGCAATGCCCTTCACCGAGACGAGATGATCGAATCTCCGGCTGAGCTCGGGGCTCTGGCGGATCATCGCCACGGCCTCCTCGCCCAGGCGACGGATGCTCTGCGCCAGGTACTCGACGTGGGACGCAATGTCGTCCCGCGTGAACTTCGTCAGCTCCTCGCTGTGATCGGACGCATGCAGCCGGTTCTTCTCCATGGCCATGTTCTTCGTGAGGGCCGTGATCCGCCTCGAAACGGCCCGTAGCTGCTGAATCTCGACCGGTGGCGCCTGCCAGACCTGGAACGGCATCCGCTTCACGAACTCGAGGAGCACCACCGCGTCCAGCGCATCGGTCTTCGACCGTTGCAGGAACGCTCCTGCGAAGTCCTTGATCGCCCGCGGGTTCGCCACCATCACCTCGACACCCTTCGTTCGGTGCAGAGCCAGAGACAGATCGAATCCGTAGACCCCGGTTGCTTCCAGGCAGACCCGCACGGGCCGCCTCGATTTCGTGAGCCAGCGGATCAGTTTGCGATGCCCCGGGGTGTCGTTCTCAAAGGAGGTCACCGGAAGCAATTCGCCATCTCGCTCCACGGCGACCACGAGCTCGTCTGCGCTGATGTCGATCCCGACAAAAAGCATCTTCTTCATCGCACCCTCCTGGTGTAGGATGCTCTCCGGTCCCCCGACCCTGCACCTTCGCCAACCCGGCTTGTGGATGCAGGCTTTCGGGCCTCGGATACTCCACGGCTTTGGCGACGAGGGCGGGGGGCCCATCTAACGGACAAGCTCTTGGCTTCAGGCAGCATCGGCCTCCCCGGAAAGCACTGCGGAGTCTAGAAGCACGAAGTCAGGGCTTGGAGTCGAGATACAAGGCAGCGGGGCGCGCGTGCTAGCCGAACGTGCCTACGACTCCGTGCACATCGAGATGCTTGCCGCGTTCCCCGAGCTGAGTACCGCTCACGCCCGCTTTCTCGCGGACTGGCGCCTCAGCGAGCCCCCTGGGCAGTACATCCACCTAGACCTCCTCAATACCCTCATTGAACTCACACTGCTGCGGCGACCCTCCGCTGCCCGCGACGCCCTGTTGTCGAGGGCGTTCGCCTTCGTCGAAGACTTGGTCAAGTCGCCCGACGCCGACGTCCGAGACCTTGGTTACATAGGCGTCCTCGAGTGGCGTGCAGGGTGGTGGCATTTTCGCGTTGGCCCCTTCCTTGGTAGCTCGTCCCGCACCGAGCTCGACCGGCGCGACCCCACCTGGCGTGAAACCGCGAACGCATCCCACGGCGTGATACCAACGAGCGACGTTGAGCTCGCATTGCGCTCCGACCCCTGGGGTGTCGAGCAAGTCATTGAGTCACTGCTCGGCAAGCTGAACGGTCGGGCTGATGGTTAACAGAAGTCCGGGCACATGGTTTACAGTTTGTCATTCCCCGTGATCCTACCGGTTTGCAGATCGATTCGTCCCAGGATCGTGTTGTAGTAGACGATGCTCCAGATCGCATCGTCGACTTCCTCGAGGCCGACGTCTTCTCCCTTGAGTGCATTGCTCAGGAAGTACTGACCCGAGAGAAGACGGAACGTCCCGCTGGCACTCACTCTCCGGACCTCCAGGTGCCCCGGATACTCGGGTCGCCGGAGGCGACCCGAGTACTCCTTCTCTGAGCGCTGCCATCGCTCCGCAGGGAAGTCGCCGTCGAGCGCATCATGGGGACGCTCGTAGTTGTAGCGGTGACGGAACCGATCGAGCTGGCGCTGCTGTTTCGCAAGGTTCTCGGCGGGCGGCCTGGCGGCCTCGCGTTTCAGGTCCTTGTGCATGCGCTCGTGCTGGCCGTTCTCCTGCGGGCTCGCGGGACGGATCCGCTGGTGCACGATCCCGAGCTTCATCCACCAGACGTTGAGCTCGCACAGACCGTGGATGCCGGTCGATGCGAATGGGGCTCCGTTGTCAGTGCGGATCGCCTCGGGAACACCGTACTCGCGGAACAGCTGCTTGAAGGCTGGCTTCGCGCCCTCCGTGCGAACGGATAGGAGCCCCTTACAGAGCAGGAGCATGCGGCTGTAGTGGTCGGTCACCGTGAGCGGGTAGCAGTACTTCCCGTCCCGCGTCTTGAACTGGCCCTTGAAGTCCGCCGGCCAGATCTGGTTGGGGCCCGCCGTTTCGAGCCGCAGCGCACCGGGGTGCTTCCAGCGCTTCCTACGTCGGTTCTTCCGGAGCTTCCCGTGTCGATCGAGAATCTGATTCACGGTGCTGCGGGCGGGCAAATCCCAACCCGGGTGACTGCGCTCGATGATCTGCAAGAGCTTGCTCGCGCCCCAGCCATACCGCACGCGCAGAGCGAGAAGCTCCTGCTCGATCCGATCCGGTGTCCGATTCGATTGAACGCGAGGAGCCCGAGACCGATCCACGACAGCCTTCAGGCCGTCCGTTTCGATCCGGCCGATCCACTTGTAGCCGGTGGGCCGAGAGATCTGATACCGGTCGCACAGCTCGCTCATCGACCACTGGCCGCTCACGTAGTCGCGATAGAACTGCTGACGCTGCTTCTTGGAATCGGTTTCCATCCAGGGCATCCTTCCGGTGTAAAGGATGTGCCTGGACTTCTGTAAAGGATGTGCCCGGACCGTACCCGTCCGCCGCCCAACAAGGCGCATCTGGACTCCTCCCACAAGCTGATTCTTGCATTCGACGGTGATGGCGCGGAAGGTCCGACTGCAGTCGTATCTCCGGCCTCGTTGCGTGGAGCGCTCGGGCTCCGGGCCATGATGGAAAGCCGCGCGCGGGGAGCCAATCGCTGACAACGGCCTCGTTGGGCCAACCTTGTTATCGGCGTATCCCCGCGCCGGTCAGGACCGGTGCGCCGTCACCGTCGTGTGCTCGAAGCAGTCTGTCGGTGGGTGATTCACTCCTTCATTCCGGAAGCGTGACTCCGTAGGATCGCTCGTTGCGCCACACAGCCCAGACGATCCGCGCCAGCTTGTTGGCAAGCGCGACGGCGGCCTTGTTGTGGCCTCGTGCGCTCTCGCGATCGAGCGCCCAGGTGCGCAAGCGATCTCGTTCGGCGCGCGCCTTCTTCGCGTGCAGAAGCACGGACCGCGCGCCGTGGATCAGCGGCATCCGCAGATAGGGATCGCCCCGCTTGCTGATCGCGCCCAAGCGCCGGCGCAAGCCGCTCGACGACTCGCGAGGCGTGAGGCCGAGGTAGCTCGCGAAGTGTCGGCCGGAGGGGAAGCGCTGCACATCGCCGACGAACGCCACGAGCGCCGTAGCGGTGAGCAGTCCGATCCCGGGGATCGTGCGCAGTCGCACGACGACGTCGCTCGCACGCGCCAGGGCCTCGAGCGAGCGCTCGACCTGACGGATGCGCGCTTCGAGCTCGCGGATCTCCCGGGAGGCCTCGGCCAACACAGGCCGCAGCGCATCCGGGAGCCTCGAGTCCGCATCCGACACGAGCGCGCCCACGTGGGGAAGAACCTGGCGCGCGCCCACCGGGATCGAGAACCCGAGCTCGCGCAGAAGACCTCGCAGGGTGTTGAGCCGCGCCGTGCGCGTCGCCATCCAGGCCGAGCGCAGGCGATGCAGGCCCGCGAGCACGTGCTGATCGACCGACTTCACCGGCACCGAACGAACGTCGTCGTTGCGAAGCGTCTCAAGCAGGCCCTTGGCGTCGGTGCCATCGGTCTTGTTGCGCAGCACGTAGGGCCGCACCGCGTGGGGCGGGAGCAACACCACGCGGTGGCCACGGCTACCCGCTTCGCGGCCCCAGAAGTGCGCCGTCCCGCAAGCCTCCATCACCACCGTCGCCGGCGCCTGCTCGGCGAGAAACCGCGAGAACTGGCCTCGCGAAAGTCGATGGCGCTCGGTCACCCTCCCCGGCCGCTGCGACACCGCGACCTCGAACACGGACTTGGCCAGATCCACTGCGATCGTCGTAGAATGCATCTCGGACTCCTCCTCCCCGGAGCGTTCCGGGGCGCAAGGCGACTTTGGCACGTAGATGCCGCGCAAGTCGCGGGAGGAGTCCATCTCATCACTGCAGCTGACGGGCGCCAGTTTGGTTGCCGCGCGTGCGTCCCAGCCCGGCGTCCGCCCGGTTGATAGTTGACCCGGGACGACCGCCGGTCAACACTTGGGTGCAACTCGGGCGCCCGCAGATGAGCGCCTCATCCGTTGGGCAGCGAACGAAGAACAGCTACGCGGCCTTCCATCGCATGGACGGACGCTTCTTCGTTCGAGCGCACTCACGGAGATAGAAGTTGATCAGCGTCTGATACGGAATCTCCGCGTCCTCCGCGAGCTGCTTGAAGTATGCGAGCGTATCGTCGTCCAGACGGATCGTGATTTGCCTCTTCGACCGCTTCGCGTACGGATTCGGTCTTGCATTCGAGAAGTCGTACCTCTTTCTCATCGTCTCCACCTTTTTTCGTATTCCGCACGCTCCGATCGGTCCGCCTTTCGCGCGGAAATGATTCGAATCACCGCATCTGCTTGTCGATAGCAATGGCACACCAACAACGTACGCAGTACTTCGCTCAGCCCTAGCAGCAAGAATCGCTCGTCGTCGTCCGTGCCGTCCGGGTCTTCGATCAAGAGCGCTCTGTCGTCGTAGAACACCGACTGCGCCTCCGCGAATGAGACGCCATGCTTCCTCTTGTTCTCGGCATTTTTCGCTTCGTCCCACTCGAATCGGAGCTCGGTCACCCCATCAGAATAACTACAGTGTATTTACATGTCAAATCGCTGCCCAACACTTGCAGCCGACAAAGAACAGCTTGATTCAATTCTGCCGCGTTGGCATTCTGGCGTCGAGCAGCTGCGCTTTAGTGTTGGCGGTCAGCGCTGTTCTTTGCAGCTGAAGCCCTATCCGATACAAGGCCGCAGCAAGAACCATGCTTCTCAACCAAGTCGAATACGCGCTCATGAACAACCCCATCCGTGCCGCGATCCAGCGGCACTTCGAGGCCCCGCGTCTGCTCCGTATGGGCGGTCCCATGCGCGGCGGCCGTGCCCTCGAGGTTGGCTGCGGGCGCGGAGTCGGAACCGAGCTGATCCTCGAGGTCTTCGGCGCCGACTCGGTCGATGCCTTCGACCTCGACCCGCGGATGGTTGCGCTGGCCCGGAATCGGCTCGCCGCGCACGGCTCCAGGGTTCGACTGTGGGTCGGCGATGCAAGCGCTATCGGCGCTGCGGCCGCGACCTACGATGCCGTCTTCGACTTCGGCATCATCCACCATATTCCGGAATGGCGCCGTGCTTTGGCGGAAGTTCACCGGGTTCTAAAGCCAGGTGGCCAGTTCTATGCCGAAGAGGTTCTCACGCGCTTCATCGTCCATCCCATCACACGTCGCCTTCTTGAGCACCCACTGAGCGATCGGTTCGACTCAACCGGCTTTCTTCGCGAACTGAGCGCATCGGGCCTCGAACCGTTCGCAGCCAAGGAGATGTGGGGCTCGTTCGCCTGGTTCGCCGCACGCAAACCCGCCGCCTAACACTGCAGCTGACGGGCGCCGTTTGGGTTGCCATGCGAGGTCGCACGGCCGGCGGCCGCCCGGTTAGTAGTTGACGCCGGGGCGGCCGCCGGTCGACACTTGGCTGCAACACGGGCGCCCGCAGCAGAGCGCCCATCCGTTGGGCGGCGGAATTGGGATGAGGATTCTTTCGTGACCGATGAGACCGACACGATCGCGTCGGCGTTCTTCGCGGCAATCGAGCAGGGCGATCTCGATGCGGTTCGCGAGCTCTATTCTCCGGAAGCGGAGATCTGGCACAACGTTACGAATCGATCGCAGACGCGCGAAGAGAATCTGGCACTCCTGAAATATTTCACGGGGCGCGTTTCCGAGCGAAGGTACGCAGTGCTCGCACGGGAGTTCTTCCCTGGTGGATTCGTTCAGCGACACATTCTCCATGGAAAGCTGAGATCCGGCGATCTCATCGCCGCACCAGTCTGTCTAGTCATCTACGTCTCCAAGGGCAAGATCGATCGTGTGTTCGAGTACCTCGATCCCGCTACGGTCCGCGCTGCCTTTGCGTAGCCTCCATCAGGCGGTGCGGCGGGGCAATCCGTGAGACTTCCGAGATTCGTAGTTCGAGTGGCGAACGCGATCACGACTTTCGCGATCATCACGGGCATCCCACGGCCTCCGTACACCCGGAACAACGCACTCATCATCGAGACGGTGGGGCGTCGTTCCGGAAGGCGCCATCGAATTCCAGTCGGCTACCTCGACGACAACGGCAGGATCATCGTCGTCGTCGAGGACGGTGTCCGTGCCAACTGGGTTCGCAATGCCTTCGCCAGCGACGGCCGCCTGCGAATCCACCTTCGAGGTCGCTGGCGCGAGGCCAGGCTGCGCATGCTCGAGGAGCCGCCCGAGCCCTACCTCGCCCGGATGAATCGAATTCATGCCGGTTTCGTCCGCCTCGAATCCACCACGCCAGGGGTTGCAGAGCTCGTACCGGAGTAGACGCGCCGCCCAACGAGGCGCTCGCAGCTGAGCGCCGATCCGTCGGGCGTCGGCAAGCGCTCCCCGCGACGCAGTGCGCTACCCGTGCATCGTGGTCTTCCGCATCCTCGCCGATGCCACGGTTGTCCTCCACCTCGCGTTCGTCGTCTTCGCGTTGTTCGGGGGCTTGCTCGTCGTGCGGTGGCCCCACGTCGCATGGGTGCACCTCCCCGCGGCAGCCTGGGGCGCGTGGGTCGAGTTTGCCGGCTCGGTCTGCCCGCTCACCCCGCTCGAGAACTGGCTTCGCGATCAGGGGGGTCACGTCGTCTACAGCTCCAGCTTCATCGAACACTACTTGCTGCCCATCCTCTACCCGGTTTCGCTCTCTCGCGAGATCCAGTGGTCGCTCGGCGGCATCGTGGTCCTGGTCAACGTCGCTGTGTACAGCGCAGTGCTCCATCGCCGCACGCACCGCTAGCTGGTCAGATGGCCGCCGCCGCCGAGCCGGCGGCACTCGCGCACGGTATGTTTTTCGCTCTCGGTTGCGGACAGGAGGCTCCCATGGCAAGCGGTCACAAAGTCGTATCGAGCGACAAGTGGATGGCGGCGCGCAAGAGGCTCCTCGCCAAGGAAAAGGCGTTCACGCGCCTGGCCGACAAGCTCGCCCGGGAGCGGCGCGCCCTGCCCTGGGAAGCGGTGACGAAGGATTATGCCTTCGACGGGCCGAACGGAAGGGAGACGCTCGCCCAGCTCTTCGACGGCCGTGGCCAGCTCGTCGTGTACCACTTCATGTTCGGCCCGGATTGGGACGCGGGCTGCCCGCACTGCTCGCGCTGGGCGGACAACTTCAATGGCGTGATCGTGCATCTGAACCAACGCGACGTGACCATGATCGCGGTGTCGCGCGCGCCTTACGAGAAGCTCGCCGCCTACGAGAAGCGCATGGGATGGAGCTTCAAGTGGGTCTCGTCCTTCGGAACCGACTTCAACTTCGACTTCCACGTCTCCTTCACCCCCGAGGAGATGAAGAGCAAGAAGGCGCTCTACAACTTCAAGACGCAGAACCCGGGCGCCAGCGAGCGCGAGGGTGTCAGCGTGTTCGCCAGGAACGCGAAGGGCAAGCTGTTCCGCACCTATTCGACCTTCGCGCGCGGCATCGAGGCGCTGAATCTCGATTACAAGTATCTGGACGTCGTACCCAAGGGCCGCAGCGAAGCGCGCCGCGGACCGTTCTGGGTGCGGCGGCACGACGAGTACGCTCGCTAGCGCCGGCGAAGGCGCAGATCGCGATCGCCTGTGCCATCGCATCGGCGTAGGCCTGGCTCGTCGACCTCGGTGCCTCTACTGGCGTGGGATCATCAGAATTAGCTCCACGAGGTTCCCGTCCGGATCGCGCGGCAGCAGCATTCTCGACCAACCCATCTCGAGCGGCCCGACGAAGCGAACACGCCGCTGAAGCTGCCCGCCGCGACCTCCTGCCCATCGTTCGGCTTCAGCCAACACGAATCGTGGTAGGATTTCGCGCGACCGCAATTTGGCGGCCATCCGTTGGACGGCTCACGGAGGAGTGGGTCGCGATGCTGGAGATCCTGCTCGATTGCGTCACCGCGGCCGCGGTGGTCCGGTGCTCGTGGCTTCTCGTGGGGTTGGTTCGGGTCATCCCGGTTCACCTCCGAGCGCGCACCCGCAGGTGGGGTGTCCCGGAGGTTCTCACCTTTTTCGAGCTTCCGGTGTTCCTGGCGCTCACGGCCGTTCTCGTGGTCCGCGCCTTCCCGCTTCCTCCGGCGCGCCCGATTTCCGTCGTCTTTGCGGCCGTCGGAACCCTGCTCGCGTTCGCGGGCGTCCTCGTCTCCGTCTGGGCAATCGCAACGACGGTTCGCCGACGCGTGATTCTGGACGCCGGTCACTTCGTGAAACAGGAGCACCCGCTGGTCACGGGCGGTGCCTATGGCTTCGTTCGCAACCCCATGTATCTCGGAATCATCCTGCTTTGGTTCGGCATTGCGGTCGCCTTCCAGAGCGGGGTTCTCCTGGCCGCGGCTGCTGCCTACGTGGTCCCGGTACTCTGGTTCTACATTCGCGCGGAGGAGCGCATGATGGCGAGCGAGTTCGGGGCGCAGTTCGAGGCGTATGCGCGCCGTGTCGGCAGGCTGGTTCCTCGTCTGCGCCGGGGGGCCGTCTGACCAGCCGCTGAAGCTGCCGACCGCGGGCTGCAGCCGCGCAGGCGGCCTGCGCCGGGTCGAGTCATGGTAGGATTTCGCGCGGCCGCAGCCTGGCGCCCATCCGTCGGGCTGCACACGAGGTGATCATGAATTGGGATGCGGGTGGGCGGCCTGTCGGTTGCACGGCGGAAGCATGCGCGAGCTGATCGTCATTCTGACGTTCGCAACGACGCTGCTGGCTTCGTGCGCGACTTCCCCGGAGGCCTACTATGCAGCTCAGCCGCGCTGCGGCACGCGTCAGCCGGATCCCGTCGTCGCCCAGGGCTGCCTCGCCGTTCCCCAGGCGCGCGACTACCTGGGGCGCGCTCAAAGGCAGGTCCTGGATGCGTGGCAGTTGCCTCGCGACGTCTCGGCGGACGAGAGCATTGGCCTCACGTTTCGCCTCGGACTGGATGGCTCGATCCAATGCCTGTCCCTGTCGCCGCATCCAAACGAGGTCCTCGCGCGATCCGTCGTATCCGCTCTTCAGCGTGTCACTCCATTTCCTCCCGTGCCTTCGGAAGCCGCATGCCTCGGAAAGCTTCCCGTCTTGGCAACGTTCTCGAATCCACCAGAGAAGCCATAGTCTGGCGAGCGCACCTGCCCCCGCCGCGCAAAACGGCTCTGCCGCTGAGCGCCCACCCGTTGGGCGGGCGTCCGGAACGGTGACTCATGACGCTCTTTGAATATCTCGCGATTGCGTTCTCGCTGGTCTTCTCGTTCGCGGCGGTGAGGCTCGTCGGCGGGCTTCCCTACGCGCTCGCGCCGGGGCGCCGGTACTGGGTGCATCTATCGTTCGTGTTCCACGAGCTCCTACGCGTCGCCGCAGGGTTCTGGGCATTCTGGTCGTTTCGAGATATCACGTGGAGCTTCCCCAGATACATGCTTGCCCTCGTCGCCCCCGGCCTGGTCTATTTCCTTGCTGCGACACTCTTCCCTGCAGACCCGGCCGAGGTCGACTCCTGGCGAGACTTCTACTTCGGGGTCCGACGCCGGTACTTCCTCGCGATCGCTTGCTGGGCGGTCGCAGTTGCCGTCACGACGACGATTCTCTTGCAGATGCCGTGGTCACACCCGTTTCGTCTGGTACAGCTTGCGTTCCTCGCATTCGGCATCGTTGGCGCAACCTTCGCGAGTCCCCGCGTCCATGCAGGTCTGGCCCTGATCTCCCTTGCACTCCCGGCAATCGCCGCACTGACAGTGCTGCTGCAACCCGGCTCGCTCGCAAACTAGAAATCGGACGTGACGACGCCCTACAAGGCTCTGCAGCCGACCGGACCAGAGCGCGCTCCGATCGACCTTTGGTAGGTTCTGGCATTGCAACCTGGGTGCTTCAGTCAGCCGTCCGCGGCGGGCCCGGCAACTGAGCGCCCATCCGTCGGACGGCCGGAGCGACGTGGTGGCTATATTCGATCCGGATGAATTCCGAGTCCTCGGTACGCTCGAAGAAGAGGAGACGGGCCGTCCACTCGCCAATCTGATCGTCCGAGCCTTCGATCGCGACCTCATCTTCGACGACAAGGTCGGATACGCCACCACGGACGACGATGGTCGCTTCGAGATCCGATTCAACCGCCGAGACTTCCGTGATTTGAACGAATCACAGCCTGATCTCTATCTGCGAATCTACGATCGCTCTGGCCTCCGCGAAATCCACCAGACCACGGATGCCATCCGTTGGAACGCCTCTTCGAGCGAACGCTACCGGCTTCGCATTCCCGCGCGAGCGCTGCGTCCGGAGGGAACCCGGTAGAGGAAGCACGACGGATGCTGAGCGCGCTGCTTCGGCCGACACGCGGCGTGGTAGCATCCCGCGCGGTCGCAACCACGCGGCCATCCGACAGGCGCCGGGAGTCGGGTCGTCAGACTTCCGTGCCCCTTGGAGAAGATCGATGAAGGCCTTGAAGATCGTCGTGATCGTGGCTCTGGTCTACCTGGGGATCGTCGTCGCGTTCGAGTCTCTGATCGGGTTCCTCCAGCCCCAGGCGGGATCGACCCTCGTCATCACCACCCTGGATGCGAGCGGAGCCTCGCACCAGCGCGTCGTGTCCCGCCTCGAGAACGATGGCCATCTCTACGTGGCGGCCAACCACTGGCCCCGCGCCTGGTACAAGCGCGCGCTGGCGAACCCGGACGTGCGCGCCACGATCGATGGCAAGACGAGCGACTATCGGGCCGTTCCCGTCACGGGTGGAGAGCACGAGCGCGTCGAGAGCGCGAATCGTCACGGTTTGTTGTTCCGGATCGTGACGGGATTCCCGCCGAGATACTTCCTGCGGCTGGATCCGCGTTAGCGCGGAAGCGCGAGAGCGTCGGACCGTGAAGATTCTCTCCGTGAACGTCGGACTCCCGAGGCAAGTCGAGTGGCGGGGCAAGCCGATTCGTACCTCCATTTTCAAGACACCCGTTTCGGGACCCGTTTGCGTCCGCACCCTCAACCTCGAGGGCGATGAGCAATCGGATCTCTCCGTCCACGGCGGCCGCGACAAGGCGGTCTACGCCTATCCTTCTGAACACTATGCCTTCTGGAAGCGCGAGCTCCCGGACGCAGACCTCTCGTGGGGCGCCTTCGGCGAGAATCTGACCACCGAGGGCCTCTCCGAAGACAGCGTCTGCATCGGCGACCGCATTCGCTGCGGCTCTGCCGAGCTCGTGGTCACGCAGCCCCGCATGCCTTGCTTCAAGCTCGGCATTCGATTCGATCGGCCGGACATGGTGAAGCGCTTTCAGCGCAGCGGTCGCACGGGATGCTATTTCGCCATTCTACGCGAGGGCGAGTTGGCGGCTGGAGAGACGCTCGAGCTCATCCCGACCACCCAGGATCGCGTCAGCATTGCAGAGGTCACGCGCCTCTTCTCGGCGGGCGCGGCGGAGCAGGAGCAGCTGCGTCGCGTCAGCGAGCTGTCGGCTCTCCCAGAGGGATGGCGGGAACACTTCCGCGCGCGTCTCTGGGAGCCCGATGCCTAGACGTCTCACGCTCGAGACAACACCATCCGAGGTATCGATCGATGGTATCCAGCATCTCTTCCGAATCCGTCGGTCGCCGTCGCGTACTCCAAGCGTTGCTGGGGATGCTCTGCTCGGCCGGCTTCGCACCCGTAGCTCGCGCTCAGAAGAAGACGGCTCCCATGCCGATCGTCCGAGTCTCGCGGGGATCCTTTTCGCCCGAAAAATACGAAGCCATCAAGACGCGGCTCGCGACGGCCCAGACGACCCTGGTTCCGGCGATTCGACAGCTCAGCGGTTGCCTCCACTACTTCGCCGCAATCGACCGGGAGTCGAGCAGCATGATCAACGTGAGCGTCTGGCAATCGCTGGCGGACGCAAAGCAGATGCAAACGCTCGGGCCCATGCTCGCGCTCGCAGAGGACTTCACTCGGGAGGGTGTGAGCTTCGAGCGCCCCATCATCAACTACGAAACCCTCTGGGCGGTCGATTGACGCTGCGGTCCATCTGGAGGTGACGAATGAGCGCTCGGCAGAACGTGTGATTCGCGCCCGAATCTTGCTGACCAGAATCGAAGACTGGCGTGCCGTGGCCGAGGTGCACGGTCGATTTTTTCGAGAGATCCGGCCGGTCAACACCATCGTACAGGTCGCACGCTTCATCGACCCCGAGTGGCTCATCGAGACCGAGGTCGACGCGGTCGTGGGCGAGCCGTGACGGCCGAGAGACGCAGTCGGGCGACCCCCTACGCGTCACCCAACGTGCTAGCGCAGCTCTTTCGCCGGCCTGCTGCGCGGCTGCTGCAAGCGGTCAGCCAGCGGCGAGGATCCGAAACACGGGAATCTGTTCAGCGATCGCCTCGAACTCCGCGAGCGGCGCGTCCTTGTCGACCGGAACGTGCGGACGCGCTCCCGGCGCGCGCTTCAAGTAGGCTTTCAGCACGGGTGCTCGTTTCTGCGTCGCGAGCTCTTCCAGGCGCACCGGCTCCGTGCGTCCGTGTCGCAATACGGCGTGCCCCGCGGCTGCCTTCAGATTGCGAACCCATGCGACGTCTCTCCCGAGCATCGAGACCAGGTATCGCTCTCCATCGAGAACGACCATCACGAGGGGGAACGAGAGCGTGCGGCCCGATCGCCGTCCCACGACCTCCAGGGTGACCCAGTGGCTCGGCGCGATGCCGCTGGCGTGCACGCTCGCGAAGACGCGATTGATCCAGCGGGCCAGCGAACCGGGCCGCCCGCCCTGGTAGAGCCAGCGCTTGAACTCTCGGTACGGCAAGTGAATCCGGCACCTCGCGCAGGCCAGCGTACCCAGCCTCACGCACCGCTTGCAAACAATCGGCTTCCCGTGACGGCCGCACGCCAACCGGCTAAAGATTGAAGGCTGCGCCGGATCGAGGTGTCGAGTGGAATCCGCATGGCGAAGAAGCGTTGCGCGCGCATGGGTGGCAGGAGCGGTGTTCGCATTCGCATGGGTCGTGGGATGCGCGAAGCCCAGCCAACCCGAATCCGCTGGCGCAGCCGAGCCGTACGTCCCCGGGCTCGGGGAGATCATGTCCGCCACGCAGATGCGACACCTCAAGCTCTGGTATGCCGGCCAGGCCGGGAACTGGCCTCTCGCTGCGTACGAGGTCGACGAGCTCGAGGAGGGCTTCGCCGATGCAGTGCGCTTCCATCCTCAGCACAAGGATTCTCCCGAGCCGCTCACGAAATTGATTCCCGAGTTCACCGCGGGACCCGTCGCGGCGATGCGAAAGGCGATCGCCCGGGAGAGCCAGCCGGACTTCGTTGCGGCCTACGACTCGCTCACGCAGGGCTGCAATGCCTGTCACGCCGCCGCGCAGTTCTCCTTCAACGTCGTCGCGACGCCCGCCGCCAATCCCTATAGCAATCAGAACTTCCAGCCACCCCGCTAGTCGCCGAACGAGCCACTCGAAGCCCGGGCCGCGGGCCCCTGCCGCGCGATGCCCGGCCGGCTCGAAGCGAGCCGGCTCTCGTCTATCATCCAGCCGCTGACGAACCCGACCGCTTCGGAGGCGACGGCGAAAGACGGTGCCGGACACGCTGGTTGAAGTCGAAGATCGGGGCGGGATTCGGATCTTGCGCCTGTGTCGTCCGCCGGTCAACGCGCTCAATCTCGAGCTGGCGCAGGCGATGCAGCGCGCGTTCGCGCATGCGGGTGATGACGCCCACTGCACGGGCGTCGTCCTCACGGGGCTTCCGGGTGTCCTCTCCGCGGGGATCGATACGCGCGAGATTCCTGCCTACGACGCCGAGCAGCGCGCGGCGATGCTGCGAGCCATCAATCGAAGCATGCTCGCGCTCTATGGGTTGGCAAAGCCGGTGGTGGCGGCCATCTCCGGCCACGCCGTCGGTGGCGCGTTCGTTCTGATGCTCGCATGCGACGTGCGCCTGGTGGCGCGCGGACCTTTCAAGCTCGGCCTCACGGAAGCGGGGGCCGGCATCCCGTTTCCGGCCGGGCCGCTCGCGGTGGTGCTCGCGGAGCTCGCGCCCGCTCAGGTTCGCACGCTGGCGCTCGGCTCGCTGACGGCGGATCCCGAGTCGGAAGCTTTCGCAGGCGTCATCGATCGCGTGGTCGAGCCCTCGGCCCTGCTCGAAGCGGCGCTCGGGGAGGTCCGGCGTCTGGGCGCGCTTCCGGCCTACGCGCGCGTGAAGCAACAGCTGCGCGCGGTCACGCTCGAGCGGCTGACTCGGATCGTGGAGCGGGACGAGGAGCCTCTCCTCACGCACTGGGTCGAGCACGGTTCCACCGGACCGAAGCAGAGATCGAGATGAAGATCTTCATTGCTGGCGGCTCGGGAGCGATTGGGCGTTCACTCGTGCCGATGCTCGTCGAGGCGGGGCACCGCGTGGTCGCGATGACACGCTCGCCCGATCGCGCGGCATCGCTCGCGGCCAGCGGCGCAATCCCGGTGATCGGAGACGTGTACGATGTCGCGAGGCTCGGCGAGCTCGTCGCGAGCGCGGAGCCGGAGATCGTCATCCACCAGCTGACGGCATTTGGCGCTACCGACGCGGATCCGCTGCAGGAGACGCTTCGGGTGCGCACCGAGGGCACGCGCAACCTCGTCGCGGCCGCGCGCGCGGCAGGCGTCGAACGCATGATCACCCAGAGCATCTCGTTCATCTGCTCGCCTTCGGACCCGGGTCTGACGAACGAGGAAACGCCCTTGTATCTCGAGGCTTCCGACACGATTCGCCCACTCGCCGAGGCGGTGGCGGAGCTCGAACGTCAAACGCTGCACACTCATGGCCTCTCGGGCGTGGTGCTTCGCTATGGCTGGTTCTACGGCCCCGGCACCAATTACGATCCCGCCGGCTCCATCCCCCGCGCGATTCGCAAAGGCAGGTCTCCGATCGTCGGCGATGGCGCTGGCACCTATTCGTTCATTCACGTCGACGATGCCGCGCGAGCCACGCTGAAGGCGCTGACGCGAGCCACCAGGCCTGGCATCTACAACATCGTCGACGACGAGCCGGCAAGGCTCGCTGAATGGTTGCCGTTCGTCGCGAAGCTGCTGGGCGCTCCGCCTCCCGACCGCATGGACGAGAGCGCGGCACGTCGGTCGCTCGGGGACATGCTCGTCTACATCCTGAACGAGCAACGCGGCGCATCGAATGCAAAGGCAAAGCGCGAGCTCGCGTGGGAGCCGCAGCCGCGCTCGTGGCGCGAAGGCTTCAGGGCCATCTATGCGCCGTCCCACCAAGCGGGCGCGCCATCTTGAGCCGGTCCCCCGAACGTACGACGATTCGAGCTGCGACGACCGCGGACGCAGACGGCGTTGCGGCCATCTACAACCACTACGTGGTGCACACGGTGGTCACGTTCGAGGAGGAGCCGGTGTCGGCGGCCGAGATCGCTGGACGCATCGAGAGCGTTCGCTCCCTGAGGCTCCCCTGGCTAGTCGCCGAGGATGCCGGCCGCATCGTGGGATACGCCTATGCCACGAAGTGGAGGGATCGGTCTGCGTATCGATTCTCCGCGGAGTCCACGGTATATCTCGCCCCCACGGACACCGGGCGCGGACTCGGCTCGAGCTTGTATGCGCAGCTGTTTCCGATGCTCGAGGCTCGCGGCGTCCATGCGGTGATGGGTGGCATTACGCTTCCGAACGAGGCCAGCGTGGCGTTGCACGAGAAGTTCGGGATGCGCAAGGTTGCCCACTTCGAAGCGGTGGGATTCAAATTCGATCGCTGGCTCGATGTGGGCTACTGGCAACGCACTCTCTAGGCCAAGGCGGTTCGCGCCCTGCCCGTAGCGTGGTGGCTCGCCTCTCGCGACGCGCGCACCGGGCGGTCGATGGCGCGAACGGATGGACGAGGTCGAAGCGTCGATGATCTCCGCGAAAGAAGCACTCGAGCGGCTGCGGGAGGGGAACCGCCGCTTCGTCGCCGACGTTCGCAGCCGGGACACGCTCATGAGCCAGACGCGCCGCAGCGAGCTGGCGATTCGTCAGGAGCCCTTCGCCATCATCCTCGGCTGCTCCGACTCGCGCGTGCCGGCGGAGATCGTCTTCGATCAGGGCCTCGGCGATCTGTTCGTGATTCGCGTCGCCGGCAACATCGTCGCTTCTTCCCAGGTCGGCAGCGTCGAGTTCGCCGCGGCGCGGTTCGCAACGCGGCTCGTAGTGGTGCTCGGGCATTCCCAGTGCGGGGCGATCCTGGCGACGCTGGAAGAGCTCCAGCAGCCGACGGAGGACCAATCGCGAAACCTGCGTTCGATCGTCGATCGCGTGCGGCCGTCCGTGGAAGGCTTGCTCGAGACGGATCTTCGGCACGACCCGGATGCGCTGGTGCGAATCGCCGTGCGGGCCAACATCCGGGCGTCCGCGAACCATCTGCGCCACGGATCGGAGATTCTCGAGCAGCTGATCCAGAAGAATGGGCTCGTCGTCGTGGGCGCGGAGTATTCGCTCGAAACGGGGATCGTCGATTTCTTCGACGCGATCCCGAACGCCGACTGAAGCGCAGGCCGCTGCCATTCGGATGCCGATGAACCGGAACGCACTGACCGCTCTCGACTGCAATTTTCTCGATGCGAACCGGGTCTTCGTGGCGTCCTCGGACCGCGGCGAGTTTCGCGAGCGACGCGACGTCGCCCTCTGCTGCTGCGGTCTGCCGGCGGAGCCGCTCAACTGGGGATTCCTGAAGCCGCCCTACGCCGACGTCGGGGCGACGGCGGACGCCGTCAGAGCCTATTTCGCCGAACGCCGGCTGCCGTTCAACCTGACGCTTCGAGACGAGAATCCACGCCCGATTCTCGAGTCGCTCGCATCGCGGGGCTGGCGTCGCAAGCTGGATCCGACGCCCGGGATGACGCTGGCGATGCCGCAGGCGATTCCGGCCGCCCCCGAGCATCTCTCCATCGAAGTCATGCGCACGCCGAGCAGCTGGTGGCGTTTCGTGAAGTCGCGTTCCGTGGCTTCGGCTATCCGGTGGCGGTCGCGCGCTTCTTCTTGAGCGAGCCGCTGCTCGCGATGCCCCACGTGCGCCTCTATGCGGGGCGCGTCGACGGCGTCGTGGTCGCCACCTCGATGCTGATCGCCACGGGCTCGGTGGCCGGCATCTACTGGGTCGCCACGCTCGAGGAGCAGCGCGGACACGGCTACGGCGCCGCGCTCACCTGGGCCGCCGTCGCAGGCGGCCGCGCGTTCGGCTGCGAGATCGCGAGCCTGCAAGCCTCGAAGCTGGGGCGCCCCGTATACACTCGGATGGGATTCGAGCACGTGCTCGATTACGAACACCTGCTGCCGCCCGCAGCGTGATCCCTGCGGCCGAGGGCGTGCGAGCGCGAAGCGGCCGCTGGCGCTTCACCGCGACGATCAGAAGTCGGGCGCGTTCCCGCCCTCGACGTCGTCGACCTGCTGGTCGATGTCCTGCTGGCCCTCGCCGCCCTGCTCGCCGATCTCCTGATCACGCTTCTCTTCTTTGACCGCGGCGGCGTCCTGCTTCTCCTCCTGCTTGAGCAGGTCCGCCTGGGTGTACGTCGACGTGCACATGCTGCCCGTCAGGCCGAACAGACCCACGGCGAAGAGCAGGACTCGCATCCACTGGTTCATCGCAGCTCCCTCGCGTATCGGCGGCGCCCATCGAGGCTCGCGTGGCGAAGCTACGCGACGGGGATCCCCAGCTTGGCGCCGTGGACGTTCAGGTACTCGGCGATGCTCTTCTTCATCGCAGGCTCGTAGTGGTCCTCGAGACGATCGATGCGGTCGCCCGCGAAGCGGACGATCTCCTTCAGCTCGAGCACGAACGCAGGCACCCCCGGGGCCCGGTACGTCGCAGACCCGCGGATCCACACCGAGTCGCCCTCTTCCTTCGGGCCTTCGAGCAGCGCGATCTCGCGGCTCGCGAAGCGACGATCGAAGCGATCGAGGACTTCCTTGAAGTAGGCCAGGATCGCGCTGCGTCCCTCGAAGACGCCACCCATCGGCGGATCGAGATCGACGGCGTAGACCGCGCCCTCCGTGAAGAAGGGCTCCACATGGGACCAATCGTCGCTCACGAAGGATTTCTCGAAGGCTGCGGCGTAGGCCGCGAATCGCCCGATCTTCGACACGGTTTGCTCCCGGGGCGCGCGTGCGAGACGCTCAGCATAGCGATGCCGGCTCGGTTGACGCGAGGGCGGGCCGCGGACGACACTGCGGCTGGAGGTGAGCGATGTCCGGGCCGCAAGCCCCGCTGCGTCAGCTGGACGAGAACCTCTGGATTGCGGAGCGGCGCCAGAGCTTCTACGGACTCGAGGTGGGAACCCGCATGACGGTGATCCGCCTCGCCGACGGGCGCCTGCTGCTGCACTCCCCCGTCGCGCTGACGCCCTCCTTGCGGCGCGAGCTCGATGCGCTCGGCCGCGTCTGCTTCGTGGTGGCGCCCAATCGCGTCCACCACCTCTACGCCGGCGAAGTTGCCGAGGTGTATCCCGGAGCGCAGCTGTGGGTGGCGCCGGGGCTCGAGCGCAAGCGTCCCGATCTGGTGTACGTCGCCGTGCTCGGCGACGAAGCGCCGGCGCCATGGAACGGCGAGGTGGATCAGGTCTTCTTCCGCGGGCGCCCGTATGAGAACGAGGTCGTGTTCTTCCACCGCGCGAGCCACACGCTGATCCTGTGTGACCTCGCCTTCAACTTCGGGCCGCGGGCGGCCGCGCCCACCCGCTGGCTGATGAAGCTCCTGCGCAGCTACGGCCAATTCGGCCCCTCGAAGCTCGATCCCCTGCTGATCCGTGATCGCCAGGCCGCGCGAGCGAGCCTGGAGCGGATCCTCGAGTGGGACTTCGACCGCGTCATCGTCGCGCACGGCGACGTGCTGGAGAGCGGCGGCCACGAGGCCCTGCGCCAGGGATATTATTGGCTGCTCGCGGCTTGATCCGCGCTGTCGCGAGACGGTCACCGGCGCTCGGAGGGAGTCTTGATCAAGCTCTATTTCGCGCCGCGCACGCGCGCGGTGCGCATTCTCTGGCTGTTGGAAGAGCTCGGCCTCCCCTACGAGCTCGAGCGGGTCGAGTTCCTCCCGCCCGCAAAGAACTTCTTCGCGCAGCGGACGCCGCTCGGGAAGCTCCCGACGATCGTGGACGGCGACGTCACGATGAGCGAATCGGGCGCGATCGTGGAGTACATCCTGGAGCGTCATGGCCAGGGCCGGCTCGCGCCGCGCGTGGGCACGCGCGAGCGCGCGCGCTTCTTGCAGTGGCTCCACTTCGCCGAGAGCACCGCGTTCCCGCCACTCGGCATCCTGGTCTGGCTCACGCTGTATCGCAAGGACGCCGCGAGCCAGGCCGAGCTGATCCAGGATGCGCGGGCCCGCGCGGCGATGGGGCTCGACTTCCTCGAGCGCGAGATCGGCGAGAGCACCCATCTCGTCGGCGACGAGTTCTCCGCCGCCGACATCATGATGGGATTCACGCTGGTGGCGGCCCGCATGCTCGGCGTTCTCGATGCTCGCCATCCGAGGCTCGGCCGCTATCTCGCCCGCCTGGAAGCGCGGCCGGCGTTCCAGAAAGCCGCGGCGGTGGCTTGAAGAAGGGTGGCGGATGGCCGGCGCTGAAGCCCTGGAGCAGCTCGACGACGAGCTCTGGATTGCAACCCGGCCGCTTCCGCTCTGGGTGGGCGACGTCGGCACCCGCATGACCGTCCTGCGTCTGGGCGGAGGCAATCTGCTGCTTCACTCTCCGGTGTCGCTCGATCCGGCCCTGCGTGCGTCGCTCGACGCGATCGGACGGGTGCGCTGGGTCGTCGGCCCCAGCCTCGTCCATCACCTGTTTCTGGGCGACTACGCGAGCGCTTATCCCACGGCGGAGCTCTGGGGCGCGCCGGGGCTCGCCGAGAAGCGGCCCGATCTGCGCTTCCACCGCGTTCTCGACGGTACGAGGCAGGCGGACTGGGACGGTCGCGTGGAATATCGGCTCTTCGAAGGCGCGCCGCGCTTGAACGAGGTCGTCTTCTGGCAGCGGGCCACGCGCACGTTGCTGCTCACCGATCTCGCCTTCAACGTGCAGCCCGGCGCGAAGAATCGGGCGAAGGTCTTCCATTGGCTCGTCGGAGCGGGCGGCCGCTTCGGCCCCCATCGCATCATTCGCGCCGTGATCCGCGATCGCGAAGCCGCGCGCCGCTCGCTCGCGAAGATTCTCGAATGGGATTTCGATCGCATCATCGTCACCCACGGTGACGTGCTCGAGCGCGGCGGTCGCGAGGCGCTGAGGGACGCGTTCGCGTTTCTCGAGCCCGCGTAGCGCGCGGGGCTCAGCTGCGGCCCGCGAGCCCGAGCCCCTGCTTCGCGACGACGCCGCGCATCACCTCGGAAGTGCCGCCGCCGATCGTCTCCCAGAGGCTCTGGCGCCAGAGCAACTCGACGCGCGCTCCGTGCACGAGCGCTTCCGGCCCGCCGAGGTCGAGGGCGGCGCGCGCGATCTTCTGGCACGCGAGGCTGTGGGCCACCTTGTTCGCCGCCGCCTCCACGATCGCGGGGCGGCCGCGCTGCACGGCGTCGAGCACGCGCAGCGCGTGCGCCTCGACCTCGAGCTCTCGACGGCGAGATCGGCGAGCGTGCGCCTCACGAAGGGATCGGCGGCGAGCGCCGCGCTCGCGGGCCCACGCGATCACCTCTTCGAGATCGCGCCGCAGGCGCCGGGCGGAAACTGGATGTGGCGCTCGTCGGCGAGCGCCGCGCTCATGATCGACCAGGCGCCGTCCTCGGGGCCGATGCGCTGATCCTCGCGGCACGACGACGGCGTCGAGGCTCGACCTCGTTGAGCTGATCGCCGTCGAGGGTCGGAAGCGCCCCGATGCGCACGCCCGGCGCGTGCAGGTCGACGATCAGCAGCGAGAGCCCCTTGCCGCGGCTCTCCTGGCTGCCGGTGCGGCAGAGCAGCCACAGGTAGTCCATGTCCTGCGCGTAGGACTGCCAGCACTTCTGCCCGGTCACGACGTAGCTGCTTCCGCGCCGCTCCGCGCGGCAGCGAACGCTCGCGAGATCCGATCCCGCTTCGGGCTCGGAGTAGCCGAGCGAGAAGTGCAGCTCGCCGCGCGCGGATCGGCGGCAGCCAGCGTTGTTGCTGCGCGGCGTCCCCCAGCGCGCGATCGTCTTCGCGACGATGCCGGAGGCGAGCGGATTGCGCGCCACGCGCGCGTAGGCCACTTCGTCCCACAAGATGTACTCGAAGGCGAGCGGCAGCCCGGCGCCGCCGGCGGCCCTCGGCCAGCCGATCGAGAGCCAGCCGCGCTCGCCCATGGCGCGAAACAGCTTCGCGACGTCCGGCCACTTGTGGCCCTGGAGGAAGAAGGCGTCGAGATCGCGCCAGTCGGCGAGGAACGCGACCACCTCGGCGCGGAACGCCTCCTGCTCGGGCGCGAAGTCGAAGTTCACTTCTCGTCCTCGCTGCGCGCGTCCGGGTCCGGGTTCCAGCGCGGCTCGCGCTTCTCGGCGAATGCGCGCGGGCCCTCGCGGAAGTCGGGATGCCCCCAGTGCAGGCGCAGCAGCGCCCACGCCGACTCGAGCGCATCGCGGTAGCCGCGCTCGACGCTGCCCCACACGGCCTGCTTCGAGAGCGCCATGGCTTGCGGCGAGTTCGCGAGCATCGAGCGCGCAAGCGCGAGCGCTGCCGGCAGCACGTCGGCGGGCGTCGCGACGAGCTCGTCGACGAGCCCGAGCTGATGGGCGCGCGCAGCCGGCAGACGATAATCACGCCCGACGAGCGTCATCCGCAGCGCCGTGCCGAGCGGCAGGCGCTTGGCGAGCCCCACGTTCTCGAGCGCGCCCACCATGCCCACGTTCACGTGCGTATCGACGAACGCGGCATTCTGCGAGGCGACCACGAGGTCCGCATCCACCACGAAGTGCAGTCCGCCGCCGACGCAGAGCCCCTGCACGGCGCAGATCACGGGCTTCCAGACGCGGTTCTGATGCGGCGACCAGTGCACGGCCTCCGCCAGCGGACGGTTCGCGAAGACCGCCTTCGCGTCCTCGCCTTCGGCCTCGGAGACGTCGAAGCCCGTGCAGAAATGCTTCTCCCCCGCGGCGGTCACGATCGCGACGCGGATCGCGGGATCGTCGCGCACCTCGCTCCAGATCGCGCGGAACACGGCCATCATGCCGGGCGCGAGCGAGTTGCCCCGGGCGGGTCGATCGAGCGTGATCACCACGATGCCGTCGGGCCGGCGTTCGTAGCGCACGCCCACGATGGGCTTCGTCAGGTCGACCAGAGCCATGGAGACCTCCTCTACGCGCCGAAACTCGCCAGCACGGCGGCGCGCGCCGGCGCGTCACCACACGGATGTGTCGCGAGCTGGCGGATCCGGCGCGAGATGTGGAAGGCGGGACCTTCGAGCGTGATGCCGATGGCGCCGAACACCTGATGGCAGGCGTGGGCGGCGGCGAGCGCCGCGCGCGCCGCCGACAGCCTCGCGGCGCCGGAAGCCGCGAGCACGGCCGGAAGCTTGGCCTCGCCGCCCGCGCGATCGAAGCGAAAGGCGGCCGCGCGGGCGAGCGTCGCCGCAGCGGCGAGCTGCATCCAGCAATCGGCGAGCGGATGCGCCACGGCCTGGAACTCGCCGATCGCGCGGCCGAACTGCTTGCGCGTGCGCGCGTGCTCGGCGCTGTCCTCGACGAGGCGGTTGCCAGCCGCGGCCAGGTAGGCGGCGAGCGCGATGTCGTGGAGCGCGAGCGCGCGGCGGGCGTCGCCAAGATCGACGGTGCGGACCAGCTCGAGCCGGCCCCAGGGCTCGCCGCCCAGCGTCTCGACGCGTTCGATGGCGCCGCGCGCGCGCGCCAGATGGCCGCGCTCGCCCTCGATCTCGATGAAGAGCTGCGCCTCGGGGGCCCACGCGAGCAGCGGCGGGCATCCCAGCGAGACGATGGCGGCGCCGCTCGTGACGGCCTCGCGCTCGCGCGGCGGCAGCAGCTGCGCCGCGCAGACGCTGGCCGCCAGCGGCCCCGGAAAGACCGCGCGCCCGAGCGCCTCGAGCGCCGCCACCAGCTCGCTGGCGCCGCCATCACCCTCGGGTGTCGCCAGCGCCAGCACGCCGAGCTCCGCCATCGCCTTCCACAGCCCGGACGGGAAGCGGCCGCCGGCCGCCTTGATCACCGCGTCGCTGCACTGATCGCGGCACAGCTGGCCGACCGCGTCGTGGATCGCCTGCTGCGCGTCGTCGAGGGCGAGGTCGAGGCCCACTCACGTCCGGCACCAGCGCGCTTGCGCCGCGGCGCGGCGATGCGCCGCCGCGCCGCCGAGCTCGAGACGCAACGCCTGCAGCGCATGCTCCACACGTGCAGATCGTGCTCGCGCGTGTAGCCCATCGCGCCGGAGAGCTGATGCGTCTCGGCGAACACGCGGCTCGCTGCGGCAGCTGGCGTGCGCAGCGGCCGTCGCGGCCGCCTCGACCGGCGCGTCCGGACGACGCGGCTTCGTACGCGAGCCAGCGCGCGCCCTCGACGGCACACGGCGCACTCGCGCCAGACGGTGCTGCACGGCCTGGAACGAGCCGATCGCGCGGCCGAACTGGCGGCGCCGCTTCACGTACTCGAGTGTCACGTCGAGGCAGGCCGCCATCGTCCCGACCGTCTCGGCCGCGAGCGCGACGCGCCAGAGGCTGCGCAGGCGCTCTCCCGAGCCGCGCCCGAGCGACTCGCCGCGCTCGCAGCGACACGCGCGAGGCGTCCCATCGGCAGCTGAAGTTCGAGCGCGATCGGCGCGACGTCGCCCGCCGCGAGCGCGACGCGCGCGGCCTCGCCGCCCGCATCGACGAGCAGCGTGCGCGCGTGCGCGGCGAAGCGCACCGGGCCCCGTCGCGCCCGCCCGCGCGAGCGCGATCGGCCCGGGCAGCGCGCCGCCCGGTGAGCCCCGGCGCGACGAGCGCCGCGGCGCCGATCGCGACCACGCCGCCCGCGCGCGCGACCGCCTCGACGAGCGAGCGCCGCGTCGAGCAGCCCCGTGCCTCGGCGAGCGCGACGCTCGAGGAAGCCCGCGTCCTCGAGCGCCGCGTCGAGCGCCCCGTCGTACTCGCCCTTCGCGATTCGAGCTCGATCGCGCGCGCGGCGCCGGCGTGCTGCGCGAGCAGCGCCGTCGACGGCCTCGACGATCGCCTGCTGGTCGTCGCTGCGTTCGAAGTCCACGGCGCTACTCGCGCGGCAGACCGAGCAAGCGGCTCGCGACGAGGTTGAGGTTGCACCTCGGTCGTTCCGACCGCGACGCCGGCGGTCATCGCGAGGCGGAAGTGCGACGTCGGCGAAGGTGCCGTACTCGAGCGCCTCGGGGCCGAAGAGCTCGAGCGCGAGATCGGAGACCGCGCGCTCGGCGAGCGTGCCCGCGACGCGCGCGACGTTGGTGTCCGGCGCTCGGCGGCAGGCCGTGCGCGCGCTGGTCGATCACGCGATAGGTGAGCAGGCGCGCGGCTTCGCAGACGGCGCGCGCCTCGCCCGAGCTTCTCGAGCGACGGTCGCGTCGGCGAGCAGCCCGCGCGCGCGCGCGCGCTCGGCGAGCACGTCGAGGCGTCGGCGGCGCGCGCGTAGCGCGCCGCGCCGACGCGTTCGTAAGGCCAGCGCGTAGGCGACGACGTCCCAGCCCTCGCCCTCGGGGCCGAGCCGGCAGCTGACCGGCACGCGCGCGTCGCTGAAGAAGACCTCGAGGAAGTAGTGCTCGCCGACGACCGAGGGGATCTCGCGCACCTCGATGCCCGGCGTGTCCATCGGAACCAGCAGCACGGAGATGCCCGTGGTGGCGCTTCGAGGCGGATCGGTGCGCACGAGCAGGAAGCAGAAGTCGGCGTGGTTGACGTAGCGAGGTCCAGATCTTCGAGCCGTTGACGACGTAGTCGTCGCCATCGCGCAGCGGCGAGCGTGCGCAGCGCAGACGAGATCGGAGCCCGCCTCGGGCTCGGAGAAACCCTGACACCAGAACACGTCGCCCGCGCTGATGCGGGGCAGATGGAACGCCTTCTGCTCCTCGCTGCCGTAGACCATGATCGTCGGGCCGATCCAGTTCACGTTCATGTACTGCGGAGCCGCGCGGCTCGCCGATCCGCCCACATCTCTTCGCCGAGGATCGCGTGGCGCCACGGCGAAGCGTCGCGGCCGCCGATACTCCGCGGGCCAGTGCTGTGTGAGCCAGCCGCGCTTCGGCGAGCTCCGCGACAGAAGCCGCGCGAGAACGCCGCCTGCGCGTCGCTGCCAGGCCCGTGCTTCGAGAGCTCGTCCCAGTCGGGCGGCAGCGTTCGGCGCGAGGAACGCGCGCAGCTCGCGGCGGAAGGCGATGTCCTCGTCGGACCAGCGGAAATCCACGCCGCCCCCTGCTCGCTGAGAAATCTGACGCTATATCAGATACTTCGCG
The DNA here is from genome assembly GCA_963785985.1 of uncultured delta proteobacterium. Lineage (GTDB taxonomy): Bacteria > Myxococcota_A > UBA9160 > UBA9160 > SMWR01 > DATBRV01. The sequence goes on from CAWAXD010000014.1 coordinate 986,950, forward strand.
AAGGCAATCGGATTCCGGCTCGCGCGCGACCCGAAACCCGCTTCCCTTCGAACCCGCGCATGGTGTACCTACGCGGTATGCCGTTCCCGGATTTCACGCCGTCGATTCCGACGTTCGTGCGCACGCGCAGCGAACGCTTCGGGCCGCGGCCGTTGATCCTGCTGCAGGGCGAGCGCATCACGTACGCGCAGGCCGACGAGCGCTCGGCGCGGCTCGCGCGCGGCCTCGTCGCGGCGGGCCTGGGCAAGGGCAGCCGCGTGGGAATCTGGCTTCCGAATGGGCCGGATTGGATCGTCGCCTTCCTCGCCGCGACGCGCATCGGGGCCGTCGCGATGCCGCTCAACACCTTCTACAAGCCCCGCGAGCTCGGCTTCGTGATGCGCCACGCCGACGTGGAGCTGCTGCTCACGCTGCCGCGCTTCTTGAATGCGGATTTCCTCGAGCGCCTCGAAGCCGTCGCGCCCGGGCTCGCGCAGCAGAAGGCCGGCTCGCTCCACGTGCGCGAGCTTCCCTATCTGCGCGACGTCTACGTGTTCGGCCGCACCGATCGCGCCTGGGCGCGGCCCGTCGCCTCGCTCGAGGCCGCCGCCGACGCGAGCCCCGCCATCGACGAGGCCTTCCTGCGCGAGATCGAGGGCTGCGTCACGCCGGCGGATCCGCTGATCGTGATCTACAGCTCCGGCAGCACCGCCGACCCGAAGGGCGCGCTCCACAGCCACGGCGCCTTGATCCGGCACGCGTTCAACCTGAACGCGTTCCGCGATCTGCGGGCCGACGATCGCATCTACTCGCCGATGCCATTCTTCTGGGTGGGAGGGCTCGTGTTCACGCTGATGGGCGCGATGCACGTTGGCGCCTTCATGCTGTGCGAGGAGTCGTTCGAGCCCGGCGCGACGCTCGCGCTGCTCGAGCGCGAGCGCGCGACGATCGTCGCCGGCTGGCCGCACTACTCGAAGGCGATGATGGAGCACCCGAGCTTCAAGAGCCGGGATCTCTCGTCGATCCGCTCGGGCAATCTGTACGACATCCTGCCGCCCGGCATGCGTCCGAAGGATCCCGAGCTGCGCTCGAACTCGCTCGGCATGACCGAGACGTGCGGGCCGCACACGATCGACCGCATGGACGTCGATCGACCCGAGGCCCTGCGCAGCTCGTTCGGCCGCTCGGTGCCAGGAATCGAGCACAAGATCGTCGATCCCGTTTCTGGCCGCACGCTGTCGGCCGGCGAGCTCGGCGAGGTCTGCGTGCGCGGCTACAGCGTGATGCAGGGCCTCTACAAGGTCGAACGCGAGGACGTCTTCGATCGCGACGGCTTCTACCACACCGGCGACGCCGGCAGCTTCGACGCGGACGGCGTCTTCTTCTTCAAGGCGCGGATCGGCGACATGATCAAGACGGCCGGCGCCAACGTGACACCGCGCGAGGTCGAGGTCGTGATCGAGAGCCAGCGCGAGGTGCGCTCGGCCTTCGTGGTGGGCGTGCCCGATCCGGTCCGCGGCCAGAACGTCGCGGCGGCGGTGATCCTCAAGGCCGGCAGCACTCTCGCCTGGGAGGAGCTGCGCGAGCGTCTGCGCGCCGAGCTCTCGGCCTACAAGGTCCCGCGTCACTGCTTCTTCTACGCGGATGGCGAGCTGCCCTTCACGGACAGCGGCAAGATCGACAAAAGGAAGCTTTCCGCGCTGCTCGCCGCACGGATCGCCGGCTCGCCGCAGGCTTAGCGAGCGCCCAAACCGCGCCAGGCCGCCCCCTAAAGCTCGAGCACCTACGTGCCGAAACCCCCGTGGCTGCACCAATCTGAAGGCCGCAGCGGGGGACTTCATGCGCACGTCGCTCGGCTTCGCGCTGCTGGGATGGCTGCTCTGCGCGCCCGGCGCTGCGAACGCCTACGTGATGACCGATGGTAACGTGCGCGCGGGTCTCGATTCGTGGGCGTTCTCGGGCAGCAGCGCCGACCCCAACCAGCTCTCGTTCGATGGCGGGCTCACGGATCACGTCTATGAAATCTACGGCTACCTCGGCAACGCGAGCAACGTCGTGCGGGTGACCCCCGCGAACTTCGACGAGCAGGTAGCCATCAGCGGCAGCGGGAGCACGGCGAGCTCACAGCTCGTTCTCAATGCGACGGGTGCCGCGGCGCTCGGCCTGGCGGCCGGCGACATCACTCTGGATTACGGCTTCCAGATCAGCGACGCGACGCATTCGCTGATCTGGGACGTCGGCGTGAACAACGCGAGCCTCACGACACTCGATCTCGTCTTCTACGCCTACTTCGATTTCGACCTGGAGGACAGCTACGACAACGACCTGGCGACCGGCGGCGTCGGCGGCTTTCGCGTGACGGACGCCGCGACGGGCTTCGAGCTGGCGGTCGGGTCGTCGGCAGCGGCCGACCATTATCAAGTTTCGGCGTTCCCGATCGTGCGGAACGCGCTCGATGCGATGCAGGGTGTCGGGGCGGCGGACCTGCCCGATACCGGCACTCCCTTCGGACCCGGCGATTTCACCGGCGCGCTCCAGTTCGATGTCTCGGTCGCCGCGGGCGGCTCGCAGGGCCTCGGGATCATGCTGATTCCCGAGCCCTCCACCGCGGCCCAGCTCGCCCTCGGCTTGCTCGGACTGGCCTTCGCGAGACGCAAGCGCGCGTAGGCTCCGCTAGCGCAGCTCGGGCATCACGTAGCGCGCGACCAGCTCGATCGAACGCATCACCTTGTCTTCCGGAATCGCGTGGGGCTGCATCATGCACAGCAACAGATCGCAGCCCGCGGCGCGATAGCGCTTTGCGATCTCGATGCAGCGATCGGGATCTCCGACGATGCACGAACCCGTCGTCGTCAGGTAGTCGAACGTGAGGAAGCTCGAGTCCATCTGCGCGATGGGCCTGGTGTAGGCGTAGCTCGGGTAGTCGCGCTTCAGCTCCTGTTGCCACGTTCCCAGCGTCTGGATCTGCCGCACGCCTGTCTGCGCGTACCATTGGAAGGAATCGCGCGCGGTCGCGAGCGCCTCGGCCGTCGTCTCCGCGCAGTGCACCATCGTGAAGGTCGCAGCGCGCTGGTTGACGAACTTCCCGGCGGGCTTCGCGACCGCGAGGCCTTTGCGGTAGAGCTCCAGCCGCCCGGCCAGATCCTCGGGCGGAACGCCGAGGGTGAACGAGAGAAGTCCCAGGCCGCGCTGTCCGGCGATCTCGTGGCTCTCCGGACTGGTCGAGGCCACCCACAGCGGCGGGTGGGGCTGCTGGATCGGCTTCGGGATCACTCTCCGCGGCGGAAAATCGAAGCGCGGGCCATGCCACTCGAAGACGTCCTGCGTCCAGGCGCCGACGATCATCTCGAGCGCCTCGTCCCAGAGCGCGCGCGTCTGCTCCGGATCGATGCCGAACGCCTCGAGCTCCGTGCGCGTCGACGAGCGCCCGGTGCCGAACTCGAGCCGCCCGTCCGAGATCACGTCGATCACGGCGGCGGCCTCGGCGGCGCGGATCGGGTGGTTGTACGGAAACGGCAGCAGGCGCACGCCATGCCCGATGCGGATCTGGCGCGTGAGCGCGGCGACGGCGCCGTAGAGCACGCCGGGGGCGGAGCAGTGCGAGAACTCCTCGAGGAAGTGGTGCTCCACCGTCCAGAAGCTGTGGTAGCCGAGCTCGTCGGCGCGCACGGCCTGCGCAATCGTGTGTTGGTAGGCGGCGCGCTCGCTCTTCGGCGTCCAGGGCCGCGGCACGGGGATCTCGCAGAAGATTCCGAACTGCATCGGACGCCTAGCCCGCGGCCGGATCGATCTCGTTGCCGGATTCGTCGAGCACGCCGATCGCGAGCGCCGGGCAACGCCGCGCGATCTCGAGCAGACGCGCGCGCGGAAGCTGCCCGGCCCGGGGTCGCGCGTCGCCCAGCCCGTCGTCGTCGAAGCCGAACGCCTCGGGCGCGGCGTCGACGCAGTTGCCGGAGCTCTGACAGCTGTGCTTGTCGATGCGGACGCCGAACGGCACCTCGCCTCCCTTCCACCGGACCCGATTGCCGGACCTGCCTCGTACGTCTCAGCGTAGGCGGTTTTGGTTGACAGTTCTACCTGCGCGCAGGTAGATTTTGGCCATGTCCCAGGCTGCTCCCCAGCAATCGCGCGCCGAGCGCACGCGCGGGGCCGTGCTCGAGGCGGCGGAGGCGATCTTCGCCGAGAAGGGCTTCGCGGCAACACGCCTCGAGGACGTGGCCGATCGCGTCGGCATCCGCCGCGCCTCGATCGTCTACTACTTCAAGGACAAGAAAGAGCTCTACCACGCCGTCCTCGCGAGCGTTTTCGGGGGCCTGCTCGCGAAGATCGACGAGGCGCTGACGCGCCCCGATCCTTTGCCCGCCCGCATCGAGGCCGGCGTCTGCGCCTGGGTCGATTACGTAGGCGCGCGGCCTTCGATCGCGCGCCTGCTGCTGCGCGAGGTCGCCGACGCGGCGCCCGGGCACCGGCCTGCCGTGCTCGAGCACACGCGGCCCTTCTTCGAGCTCGTGCGCAAGCAGGTCTTCGAACGCGGCGGGGACGAGAGCGCGCAGCTCACGCCGATCGACCCCGTTCACCTCGCGAGCACGATCGCCGGGGCCACCGTCTTCTTCGTCGCCGCCATGCCGGCGCTGGTCCCCGAGCTCGAGCTCGACCCGGTCTCGCCGAAGCACCTCGCGGCGCATCGCGAAGAGGTGCTGCGCATCGTGCGCCGGCTGCTCGGCACGCGGGGTCCGCGCACGCTTTCCGAGAAGCCCACGAAGGCGGGGCAGGAGGACTGAACCGAGATGGGCGACGAAACCGCGAAGGGCTGCCCGGTCGGGGCTGGGGAGAAGGACTACGACCCCTTCGAGGAATTCAATCGCGCGCAGGGCATCGGCAAGGTCGTGGACCCCTACAGCGATTTCAAGCAGAAGCGCGACCGCTGCCCCGTGCATCCGGTGGATCCGCTGTTCCTCAGCGGCGGCCAGGCCAAGCACGCGCTTCCGGGTGTCAAGGAGATCTTCGCGGTGCTGAGCCACGATGGCGTGGCGCAGGTGCTGCGCGACGGGGAGACGTTCACCTCGACGATCTACGCGAATTTCATGGGTCTCGTGATGGGCCACACGATCCTCGAGATGGACGAGCCCGAGCACTCGCGCTACCGGCGCCTGATCCAGCAGGCCTTCAGCAAGAAGGCGCTCGCCCACTGGGAGACGGACCTGGTGCGGCCGATCGTAAACGCCTGCATCGACCGCTTCGTCAGCCGCGGCCACGCCGACCTCGTGCGCGAGCTCACCTTCCCCTTCCCGGTGAACGTGATCGCCGGCATGCTCGGGCTTCCCGAAGCGGATCTTCCGCAGTTCCACCGCAGCGCGGTCGAGCTGATCAGCATCGCCATCGATCCGATGCGGGGGATCCAGGCCTCGCAGGCGCTCGAGCGCTACTTCCTGCCCTTGATCGCGGAGCGCCGAGACGCGCCGCGCGACGACCTGATCAGCGTGCTCGCAACGGCCGAGCTCGAAGGCACGCGCCTCACCGACGCCGAGATCGTCGCCTTCCTGCGCCTGCTGCTGCCCGCAGGCGCCGAGACGACCTACCGCTCGTCGAGCAACCTGATCTTCGGGCTGCTCACGCATACGGATCAGCTCGACCGGGTCCGGCGCGATCGCTCGCTGATCCCGCAGGCGATCGAGGAGGGCCTGCGCTGGGAGCCGCCGCTGATCGGCATCCTGCGCGGCGTCACGCGCGATACGGAAATTGACGGCGTCGCGGTGCCGAAGGGCGCGACCCTCAGCGTGAGCATGGGGGCCGCGAACCGCGACGACGACCGCTACACGGAACCGGATCGCTTCGACATCTTCCGGCCGGCGCGGCAGCACCTGGCCTTCGGCTTCGGCGCGCACCGCTGTCTCGGCATGCACCTCGCGCGCATGGAGACGACGGTGGCCCTCGAGGCGCTCTTCGACCGGCTGCCGAACCTGCGGCTCGACCCCGGCGCTGGCCCCGTCGCCATCACCGGCGTCACCTTCCGCGCCCCGACGGCGCTCCCGGTGCTCTTCGACTGATTGCCTCGCCAGCAAGCGAAGCGCGCAGCGAGCCGCAGGCGAGCGAAGTCCAGAAACTTGCCGCAGGCGAGCGAAGATCGAGACTACGCGATCGCCTTCGCGTCGCGGAGCTTGCGGATCGCGTCGGGCGAGAAGCCCCAGTCGCGCAGCGCCTCGTCGGTGTGCTGCCCGGCGTGCGGCGGGCGGGCGCTTGATCTCGGCGACGCTGCGGCTGAAGCGCGGCGCCGGACCGGGCTGGCGCGCGCCGGCGACCGTCGACGAACGTGCTCGCGCGCCCGCTTGTGCGGGTGATCGCTGCGCCTCGCTCAGCGAGAGCACCGGGCGCGAAGCAGACGTCGCTGCCCTCGATGCAGCGCGCACCACTGCGCGCGCGTCTTCGTCTTGAAGATCGCCGCCAGCCGCTGCTTCAACGCCGGCCACTGCGAGCGGTCCATCTGCCGCGGGAGCTTCTCGCCCGCGAGCCCGCAGCTTCTCGAGCAGCTCCTGCGTAGAACTGCGGCTCGATCGAGCCGATCGAGACGTACTTCCCGTCGCTCGTCTCGTAGACTTCGTAGAAGTGCGCGCCGGTGTCGAGCATGTTCGCGCCGCGCTCCTCCTTCCACCAGCCGGACTGGTGGGCGCCGTGGATCATCGTCATCAGCGACGCCGCGCCGTCGACCATCGCGGCGTCGACCACCTGGCCCGCGCCCGGAGCGCGCCGCGCTCGACGAGCGCGCACACCACGCCGAACGCCAGGTACATGCCGCCGCCGCCGAAGTCGCCGACCAGATTGAGCGGCGGGAGCGGCGGCTCGCCGCGCCGGCCGATCGAATCGAGCGCACCGGCGAGCGCGATGTAGTTGATGTCGTGACCCGCCGCGTGCGCGAGCGGGCCCTCCTGCCCCCAGCCCGTCATGCGGCCGTAGACGAGCCGCGGATTGCGCGCGAGGCAGACGTCCGGTCCGAGGCCGAGCCGCTCCATCACGCCGGGGCGGAAGCCCTCGATCAGCGCCGTCGGCCTTCTCGACGAGCCGGAGCACGGTCTCGACGCCTTCGGGGCGCTTGAGATCGACGCCGATCGCAGCGCCGGCCGCGCGCCAGGAGATCGAGCGACGGCTTGGCCGGATCGCCGCCCTGCACGTTCTGGGCGCGGTCGACGCGCAACACCTCGGCGCCCATGTCCGCGAGCATCATGCCGGCGAACGGTCCCGGCCCGATGCCGGCGATCTCGATGATGCGAATGCCATCCAGGGGGCCCACGACTTCCTCCTCGTGCGTACGGCTGCGGCGAAGGGCGCGGAAGATAACTCAGGCAGCCCCGGGAGGGTCCGCCTCGGCGAGCGCGTCGAGCAGCGGCCGCGCCTTGGCGAGCATCTCGAGCCACTCGGCGTGCGGCTGCGAATCCGCGACGATGCCGCCGCCGGCGTGCAGGTAGGCCCGCCCTCCCACCAGCACGAGCGTGCGGATCACGACGGCGAGATCCGCGCCTCCGCGCGCATCGAGATAGCCGATCGCCCCCGAGTAGACCCCCCGGCGCACCGGCTCGAGGTGATCCAGCAGTCGCATCGCCGCGAGCTTCGGGGCTCCCGTCATCGAGCCCGGCGGGAACGCCGCGCGCAGCGCGTCGAGCGCGTCGCAGCCGGCCCGCAATCGCCCCTGCACCGTCGAAACCAGGTGAAACACGGAAGCGTATTCTTCGACGGCCATCAGCTCGGGCACGCCGACGCTGCCGAGCTCGCACACGCGGCCCAGATCGTTGCGCACGAGATCGACGATCATCAGATTCTCGGCGCGGTCCTTGGCGGACGCGAGCAGCGCGCGTCGCTCACGCGCGTCGTCGACGGGATCGCTGCCGCGACGCCGCGTGCCCTTGATCGGCCGGCTCTCGACGCGGCCCTCGCCGTCGATCGCGAGAAAGCGCTCGGGCGAGCTGCCCAGGATGGCCGCCTCCGGCAGCTCGAGGAAGCACGCGAAGGGGGCCGGATTGCGGCGGCGCAGCGCGAGATACAGCGCGAAGGCGTCGCCTGCGAAGTCGCGCTCGAGGCGGTGCGTGAGGCAGGCCTGGTAGACGTTGCCCGCCGCGACCTCCTCGAGGGTTCGCTCGATGGCCTTCGCGTAGCGGCCTTCGTCCGGGATCGACGGCGCGCATCGCGCGCGAGAGCGTGCACCCGCTGCGCTTTGCTGCGTGCACTCGGCGCTCGTCGCTGCGAGCCGCGGATCGCTGGCGCGTGCGAGCTCGCGGGCGGCGCGCGCGGCGTTCGCTCGCGCGCTCGCGAGGTCGTCGCCGAAGCCGAGCCCGAGCGCCAGCGTCGCGCCGCTCGCGAGATCGTGCGCGAGCACGCGATCGACGAACAGCAGCGTGGCATCGGGCAGGCCGAGATCGTCCTCGGCGCGAAGCGCGAGCGCTTCGAAGCGCCCGGCCAGCTCGTAGCCGAAGTAGCCGAGCGCGCCGCCGACGAACGGCGGAGACGCGGCGGGCAGGCCCTCCAGGAGCGGAGGGGCGAGCGCGCGCAGCAGGTCGAACGGATCCTCGCGCAGGACGCGACGCCCGACCGTGAGCCCCGGCCTCACGGCCCGCAAGCACTCGATCTCGCAGTGATCCGCGCGCACGCGCAGGATCGCCCAGGGCTCCGCCCCGGCAAACGACCAGCGTCCCAGGCGAGCAGAGGGCAGCGAGCTGTCGAGCAACCAGGGGTAGGGCCTCGCGCGCAGGGCGGCGAAGCGCGCGAGCAGGCCCGCCTGGGGCGGCAGCTCGCAGACCTCGATGCAGGCGCGGCCGGGGGGGAGCAGCACGCCAATCGCGCCTCCGGAGCCTGAGGCTACCCCACGCCGCGCGAAGAGTTCCACACACGGCGTTGCGCGCCGACTACAATGCCGCGGCCGTGTCGCAGAAACCCGAACAGCAGCCGCCCGACGCGGGCAGCGCCTCCCAGCCCGCCGACGGCGTGGGCGGCGCCTACGCGAATTACGTGCTCGGCGTGCTCGTGCTCGTCTACGTCATCAACTTCCTGGATCGCCAGATCATCACGATCCTCGCCGAGGACATCAAAGCCGATCTCGGTGTGACCGACGCGCAGATCGGCTTCCTCTACGGCACGGCCTTCGCCGTCTTCTACGCGATCTTCGGAATTCCGCTCGGTCGGCTCGCCGACGTGTGGAACCGGCGCACGCTGATCGCGACCGGCCTCGGCTTCTGGAGCCTGATGACGGCGCTGTCCGGAGTCGCGCGCGGCTTCGGCGGCCTGGCGCTGGCGCGCATCGGCGTCGGCGTCGGCGAAGCCAGCGCCTCGCCGGCGGCATTCTCGATGCTCTCGGACACGTTTCCGCCGCGCCGCCGCGCGACGGTGCTCGCCATCTACTCGAGCGGCATCTACATCGGCGGCGGGCTCGGACTGATGATCGGCGGACAGGTCGTCGACCGCTGGGATGCAGCCTTCCCGCCGGGCAGCGCGCCCTTCGGGATCAAGGGCTGGCAGGCCGCGTATTTCCTCGTCGGCCTCCCGGGCCTGCTGCTCGCGATCTGGGTGCGCACGCTGCGCGAGCCGGTGCGTGGCGGGGCCGACGGCCTCCCCGCAGCCCTCCGATCCGCATCCGTTTCAGGCCTTTTTCCGCGAGCTCGGCGCCGTGCTGCCTCCCTTCACGCTCTGGCACCTCGTGCGCGAGAGAGCGGGCGGCCGCGCGATCGCGCGCAACCTCGCGGTCGCCGGCGCGCTCGCCGCGGTCGGCGCCGTGCTCGTGCACGTGACCGGCAACCTGCCGCAGTGGAGCGCGCTCGCGCTCGGGGTCTACGCCGCCTATTCGTGGATGAGCACGCTCGGCCTGCGCGACGGGCCCGGCGCCGTGCTGCTCTTCCAGACTCCGACACTACGGTATGTCGCTTTTGGACTGGCCCTGCTGGCGTTCACGGGCTATGGCGTCGCCGGCTGGACGCCGGTCTTCTTCCGCCGCGTGCTCGCGCAGCCGTCGGGCGAGGTCGGAACGATCGTCGGCCTCTCGGCGGCGGCCGCGGGCGCGATCGGAATCACCCTCGGCGGACTCCTCGCTGATCGACTGCGCGCCACGCGCCGGGAGGGCCGCCTCTACGTCGCGCTCGCCGGCGCGCTGTTCCCGATTCCGCTCGTGTGGTGGATGCTCACGACGCGCGACGTGACCACCGCCTACTGCCTCAACTTTCCGATCTCGGTGTTTGCCTCGATGTGGATCGGCATCGGCGCGTCGACGGTGCAGGACCTGGTGCTCCCGCGCATGCGCGCGGTGGCCTCGGCCTTCTATCTGCTCGTGATCACGTTCGTGGGCTTCGCGCTCGGCCCCTACTGCATCGGCGCGCTGTCGGACGCGCTCGGCGATCTCGCGGCGGCGATGCGCATTTCGCTGCTGGCCAATCTCGTCTCCGCCGGTCTCTTGTGGCGCGCTCTGTATACGCTCCCGCATGACGAGTCGACGCTGCTCGCGCGGGCGCGCGCCGCCGGCGAGCCCGGTCTCTGATACAGTCCGCGTGTGAGACGCACCTGCTTCTACCATGCCGGCTGTCCCGATGGGCTCGGCGCCGCCTGGGCGGTCTGGCGCGCCTGGGGCTCCGGCGCGCGCTACCTGCCGCGCGGCCACGACGACGTCGTCGACGCGGCTGCGCACGAGGGGAGCCTCGTCGTTTTCGTCGACATCGCGCCCGGCAGCGACGAGCTGCGCGCGCTCGCCGAGCATGCCGCGAAGCTGATCGTGCTCGACCACCACGTGACGGCGCGCGAGCGCTTCGCGAACGATCTCGGCCTGCAGAATGCGCTCGCCGGACGCGGCCATCTGATCCACTTCGATCTCTCGCACTCGGGCGCCATGCTCGCCTGGAATCATTTCCATCCCGACGAGCCCGCGCCGGATCTGCTGCGCTACGTCGAGGACCAGGACCTCTGGGCCTGGAAGCTGCCGGCCTCGGAGGAGGTGAACGCCGCGCTCGCCTCCTACCCGCGCGACTTCGAGATCTGGGAGGAGCTCGCCGCGAGGCCGATCGCAACGCTCGCCGGCGAGGGCGCTCCCATCCTGCGCGCGAACCGCATCGAGGTGGAACGCGCGCTGCAATCCGCGCACCCGGTTTCGATCGGCCCGCGGCGCGCCGAGGCGGTGAACACCGGGCAGCTCCGCAGCCGCATCGGGCACGAGCTCGCGCAGCGCGCGGCCTTCAAGCTGCCGTGGGGCGTCGTCTATCGCGTGGCGGGGCAGCGCGTCGACGTCTCGCTCTACTCGATCGGCGAGCTCGACGTCGCGAAGATCGCGGAGTCCTTTGGCGGCGGCGGCCACGCGAACGCGGCGGGCTTCAGCGTCACACTGAAGCGGTGGCTCGAAGAGTTCGCTTGAACGGGGTCGCGGCGCCGCGCCGCTTCACGCTCCGGCAGCGCCCGCCTGCCACTGCTCCGGCGTGAGCGTGCGCATGGCGAGCGCGTGGATCTCGGCCTTCAACATCTCGCCGAGCGCGCCATAGACGAGCCGCTGGCGCTCGACGAGGCTCTTGCCCTCGAAGCGCGGCGACACGACGAGGGCGCGGAAGTGTCCGGCGCCGCCGGCAGCGCCCGCATGGCCGGCGTGGAGCGCGGACTCGTCGAGCACTTCGACGTGCACCGCAGCCAGCCGCTCGCGCAACAGGGCTTCGATCCGGGAGCGTCGCTCGAGCGGAGGTTGCGCCACGCGCCGCTAGTCCTTCGGCAGGCCCAGCACGCGCTCGGCGATGATGTTGCGCTGGATGTTCGGCGTGCCGCCGCCGATCACGACTTCGGGCCAGTTGAGCGCGAAACGCTGCCAGCGCCCCTCGTCGGGGACGATGCCCTCCCCCTTCATCAGCGCGCCGCGGCTGCCCTGGATCTCGATCGCGAGCTCGCCGAGCTCGATCTCGAGCCCTGCGCGCAGCAGCTTGTTGATCGAGGTCTCGCTGCCGAGCGGCTCGCCGCGCAGCTGCTTGGTGAGGAACCGCATGCCGTTCAGCCGCATCGCCTCGATGCGCACGTCGGCGCTCGCGATGCGCCGCCGGATCGCGGGATCCTCGGACGCGGGGCGGCCGCCGCGGGTGCAGCGCTTCGCGAGATCCTTGATGGCTTCGAGCTGGCGCGCGAGACCGTACACCTCGGAGATGCTCGAGCGCTCGAAGGCGAGCGCCGAGACGGTCACCTTCCAGCCCTCCCCCTCGGCGCCGAGCCGGTTTTCGACCGGGACGCGCACGCCGTCGAAGAAGACCTCGGCGAACATCGACGAGCCGGACATGTTCCGGATCGGCCGCACCGTGATCCCGGGCGTATTCATCTCGACGAGCAGACAGGTGATGCCGTCGTGCTTGGCCTGCACGTCGCTGTGCGTGCGAACCAGCAGGATCATCCACTTCGCCCACATCGCGACCGACGTCCAGATCTTCTGGCCATTCACGACGTAGTGCTCGCCGTCGCGCACGGCCTTGCACTGAAGCGACGCCAGGTCGCTGCCCGAGCCGGGCTCGGAGTAGCCGGTGCACCACTGCAGCGTGCCGTCGAGGATGTCCGGGATGAAGCGGCGCTTCTGCTCGTCCGTGCCGTACTGGATGATCGCCGGGCCCACCCACGCCAGGCCCATGAAGCTGGTGCCGAGCGGCGGCGCCTTGCGCTTGGCCATCTCTTCCTTGAGGATCACCTGCTGCATCAGCGAGCCGCCGCCGCCGCCGACTTCCTGCGGCCACGAGAAACCGACCCAGCGCTTCTCGCGCACCTTGCGGCTCCACTCGGCGATGGCCTTGAAATCGCGCTCGGCTTCCGGGGGCAGGTTCGCGTCGAGGAAGGCGCGCACTTCTTCGCGGAACGCTTCTTCCTCCGGAGACAGATTGAAGTCCATCACAGACCTCCGAGAGCCGCGACGCGCTCGAGATGCCAGCCCGCATCGCCGAACGCGGCCCGCACCCATTTCATGCGCTTGAGATAGAGCTGCGCGTCGTATTCCCAGGTGTAGCCGATGCCGCCGTGCAGCCCGACGGTGTCGATGCCGAGCCCGGCGAACGCATCGCTCGCCCAGGCCTTGGCGCGCGACACCGCCAAGCTCGCCTCGGCCGGCTGCTCGTCGAGCATCCAGGCGGCGTAATAGAGCAGTGACTTCACGGACTCGATCGCGACGTAGTGCTCGGCGAGCGGGTGCTTCACGCCCTGGAAGCGGCCGATCGGCTCGTCGAACTGGATGCGCTGCTTCGCGTAACGCACCGTGAGGTCGAGCGCGCCCTCGGCCGCGCCGATCGCCTCCGCGGTGACGGCGACGGCGCCGCAATCGAGCAGCCGCGCGATCACGGGCCAGGCGCTGCCCGGCGCGCCGAGCAAGGCGTCGTGCGCGATCTTCACGTCGTCGAAGCGCACGCGCCCCATGCGCTTGGTCGCGTCCATCGTCTCGAGGGTCTCGATCGCGAGACCGGGCGCGCCGCGTTCGACCAGTGCCAGGGAGACATCCTCGTCGGCGACGCCGGAGCGGAAGGCGACGATGAAGAGATCGGCGCTGCCGGCGTCCATCACGAAGAGCTTCTCGCCGCGCAGGAAGAACGCGGCGCCATCGCGCTTGCCCTGCAGCTCGATCCCGGCGGGGTCGAGCCGGTCGTTCGCTTCGAGCAGCGCAAGCGTCGCGACGCTGCGGCCCGAGCCGATCGGCGGCAGCCAACGCTTCTGCTGCGCCTCGCTCCCGGCCAGCTCGATCGCAGTGGCGCCGAGCACCGTCGCGATGAGCGGCGACGGGAACAGGCTGCGGCCGGTCTCTTCGAGCACCACGACCAGATCGACCCAGCCGAGGCCGATCCCTCCGTGGCGGTCTGGCAGCGTGAGCCCCACCCAGCCGAGCTCGGCCATGCGCTCGAAGAGCGGCTTCGCGACACCCTCGGGCGTCGCCGCGATCTTGCGGACCTCCTCGAGCGCACAGTTCTGATCGAGGAATTTGCGCACCTCGGCGCGCAGCAGCTCCTGCTCTTCCGTGAAACCGAAGTTCATCCGCGGCCTGCCCCGTGCGAGTCGAGGCGGGACTCTAGAGCGTCGCCGAAGGCGCTTCCACGCAGGCGCGGAGCGTTTCCGGCAAGATCAGAAAAACCGAGCGCTTGTGAAGCGAGCTGCGCGTGGCCACGCTGGCCTAAGCTGGGCGGCATGCCGCGGACCTCACGCCTGGCCGGCCTGGACTGGCCCCGGATTTCGAGCGAGCTCGACGCTGCGGGCTACGCGCGCCTGCCGGGGCTGCTCGGCGCCGTCGAGTGTCGCGAGCTCGCCGCGCTCTACTCCGTGCCGCGGCGCTTTCGCAAGCGCGTCGTGATGGAGCAGCACCGCTTCGGTGCCGGCGAGTACCAGTACTTCGCAAACCCGCTGCCCGTGCTGGTGCGACGGCTTCGCACGGGGCTCTACGCGCGGCTCGCGCCGATCGCGAACCGCTGGCTCGCGCAGCTCGGCTCGCGCGAGCGATATCCCGCTGCGCATGCCGGCTTCCTCGCGCGCTGTCGCGCGAACGGCCAGACGCGCCCGACCCCGCTGCTGCTGCACTACCGGGCGGGCGGCTACAACCGCCTGCACCAGGATCTCTACGGGGCGGTGGCGTTTCCGCTGCAGTTCACATGTCTGCTCTCACGGCCCGGCGTAGACTTCACGGGCGGCGAGTTCCTGCTCGTCGAGAATCGGCCGCGCATGCAAGCGCGCGCCGATGCCATCGCGCTCGAGCTCGGCGAGGGAATCATCTTCCCGACGCGGGAGCGTCCGGTTGCGAGCGTGCGCGGCGTCGCGCGCGCCCAGCTTCGGCATGGCGTGAGCGTGGTGCGCTCGGGAGAGCGCACCACGCTCGGGATCATCTTCCACGACGCCGAGTGACCCGGCTGCCATCGCAAGCGCGCGAAGCGCGCGCACGGCGAGGCGCAGCCGAGCGGAGCTCACTCAGCTCGAGATCGGGATCGAACGCACCTGCGGCTTGGGCGCGGGCTGCTTCGGCAGCGTCACCGTCAGCACACCCTGCTTGTAGCTCGCGGCCACCTTCGTCTCGTCGAGCTCGCCGGGCAGCTCGATCGTGCGCTGGAACGAGCCCCGCACGCGCTCGGCGTAGCGAAGGCCTTTGCGCTCTTCATCCTTCTCGGATTCGATCTTGCCCTGGATCGTGAGCACGCCTTCCTCGAGGGAGATCTGGATGTCGTTCTCCTCGACGCCCGGGAGATCCGCACGCACCACGTATGCCTCGTCGCTCTCGCTGACATCGATGCGGGGCGTGAAGCTCTGCGCGGCCTGGGCAGCGGGAACGTTGCCGAAGGCCTCGTCGAAGAAGCGGTCCATCTCGGCCGGCCAGAACGCCCGCAGCCCAGCAGGCGCCAGCGGCGCACGGAGCACCGACCTGCGCGGAATCAGGGAATGAAACGTCATGATGAATTCCTCCTTGCGCCAACCGGTATCCTGCGTGTTCCCACGCCCCCGCTGGCAGCGATGATTCACAGGTAAGCACTCGCCTGCGGGCGTCAACCCCGCTCCCCCGGGGCGGACCAGGAGAACGCGATGTCGGGTCTCGCGACGGCCGGCGCCGGCTTCCTGCTCGCGGTCCTATGGATGGACCTGATGTTCGATGCGCAGGTGCTGCGACACCGCGGCGCCCCACAGGCGCTTCCGGAGCCGGTGCTCGCATCGATCGCGGGCTACTACCGGCGCGTCACGACCGAGGCCTCCCCGATGGGCCGCGCCATCGGCATCGCGATGCTCGCCACGCTCGGAGCGCTGCTCGGCGAGTGGCTGCGCGGCGGGAGCCCGGCGTGGCTCTGCCTCGCATCGTTCGCGCTCGCCGCCGCGCCGATCGCGCTCGCCGGCCTGCGCGTGGTCCCGAATGCGGTGCGCCTCGGCGCGCGGCGCGACCCGCCCGCCGAGCAGAGCCGCCTGGCCCGCGCGATCTGCCGCGACCATTTCTTGTGTCTTGCCTCGATCGGCGCGCTGCTCGCGGTCCGGCTCGGCAGCTGACGGGCGGAGCTGGCGTTCAGCGCGGGCTCAGATGACGCCAGCCTCAGCCAGCCGCGCCAGCTCGCGCTCGCCCAGCCCGAGCTCCGCGTAGATCTCGCGGTTGTGCTCCCCCAGGTTCGGCGCGAGGGGCCGCTCGCGCGGCTCGGCGTCCGAGAAGCGCAGCGGGTTCCCGTGGAAGACGACCTCGCCCAGTGTCGGATGCGGGTGGCGCTCGAGCATGCCGCGGGCGAGCAGCTGGGGATCCGTGAGCAGCTCGTCCGGGCGCTGCACGGCCGCGCACGGGAGATCGGCGCCCTGCGGGCCGAGTGCGGCCAGCACCTCGGCGGTCGTGCGCTCGCGCACCCAGGCGCCGAAGATGGCGTTGAGCAGCCCGCGCTCGCGCGCGCGGCCGCGGTGGCTGCGAAAGCGTTCGTCGCTCGCGAGCTCGGGACGCCCGATCGCTTCGCACAGCTTTCGGAACAGCTTGTTGCTGGCGGTGGCGATCACGACGTGACCATCGCGCGTCGCGAAGCAATCGTAGGGCGCGCTGAAGGGATGCTGATTACCGACGCGCGTCATCGCGACGCCGATGCCGGCGTAGATCGTCGCGGCCGAGTCGGTGATCGCGAAGATCGCGTCCTGGTTCGAGAGGTCGAGCACGCGCGCCACGCCGCTGCGCTCGCGCTCGAGCAGTGCCGCGGCGATGCCGAGCGCGAGGTAGAGGCCGCCGACGAAATCGGCGAGAGCGCCGCCTGCGCGCACCGGCGGGCCGCCCTCGAAGCCGGTCATCGCGAGCAGGCCGCCGGTCGCCTGCGCCACGATGTCGTAGGAAGTCTGTCCCGCGCGCGGCCCCGTCGCGCCGAAGCCCGAAAGGGACGCGACCACGCAGCGGGGATTGCGCGCCTGGATGGCCGCTGCGCCGAGGCCCTGCCCGGCGAGCCAGCCCGAGCGGAAGTTCTCGACGACGACGTCCGCCCGCTCGACCAGACGCAGGAAGAGCTCGCGGCCCTCGGGCTTGCGCACGTCGAGCGTGATCCCGCGCTTGCCGCGGTTCGTATTCTGGAACGAGAGCGAGGTCTGGCCCTTCGCGGACGGGCCATAGCGGTAGTCATCGCCGGCGCCGGGGATCTCGATCTTGACTACGTCCGCGCCGAGATCGGCGAGCGTGGCGGTCGCGAAGGGGCCGGCGACCACGCGCGTGAGATCGAGAACGCGGATGCCTGCGAGCACGCGGCCCGACATGGGCGCGACGGTAGCAAGCGCGCACAGCGCGCGCGCAGCGAGCCGAAGCCGAGCGGAGCCTCGGAAGCTAGAGACGGATGACGGCGACGACCGCGAGCGCGCTGCCGCCGAGGGCGAGCAGGTAGAGCAGCGTCGCGACGGCCGGATCGCGCGAAGCGCCGCCGAAATCGATCGCGAGCGCGCGCACGTGATGCGCGCCCTTCCAGAGCGGGAGCGCGATCAGCGCGAGCAGCAGCAGCCGTCCGATCGGATGCGCCGCGAGCCGGTGCGCGCGCTCGAACGCGAGCGCACCTTCGGAGACGAGCCCGAGCGGCGCGAGCACACCCACGACGAGCAGCCAGCCCGTGAGCAGGATCGTCCCGATCAGGATGCCCTGGCCGAACAGCAGCCAGATCAGCGGCTCGAGGCGCAGCAGCAGATGCCGCATCAGAAGAGCCCTCCGGCGAGGATCGTCGCGAACACGAGCGTGACGCCGAGCCACACCGCGTAGAGCATCGCGTGGATCACCGGCCCGGGCGGCGGCTTTACCGGCCCGATCCGGGGCGGCTGCGCCTTCGGGAAGAGCCGAAAGAAGCGCACGGCGACGAACACGACGCAGGCGAGCGCGAACACGTGGAAGGCGATCATGCCGGGGCGCGCATTGCGCTGCTGCAGCGCCTGCCACGCCTCCGGACCGCTGCCGAGCCCCCACACGAAGCGCAAGATGCCGAAGCCGACCACGAAGTAGACGATGCCGGTGAGATCGAAGAGCGTGTAGGCGAGATAGCGCCCCGCGAACGGGAACTTGTCCGGTAGCGACGGCGGCGCCGTGCGCGTGCGCCCGGCGCGCGAGGGCTGCATGGCGTGGGGATGCGCAGGTCGCGGCACCGCTACTCCTTTCCGCCGCGCGGCAGCACCAGGCTCGTCGCCCAG
Source organism: uncultured delta proteobacterium (assembly GCA_963785985.1). Classification (GTDB taxonomy): domain Bacteria; phylum Myxococcota_A; class UBA9160; order UBA9160; family SMWR01; genus DATBRV01. Next base: position 1,005,037 of record CAWAXD010000014.1, read on the forward strand.
TCGATCACCGCGTTGAACTTGGCCTGGTTCACCGCCGCGGCCGGATCGACGTGCTTGGGGCAGACTTCGCTGCACTCGTTCGCGTAGGAGCAGGAGAACACCGTCCCCTCGCCGCGGAAGATCTGGTTGCGCACGCCCGCGCCCTCGTCGCGCGAATCGACGTTGTAGCGGTGGCCGAGCGCGATCGCCGCCGGCCCGAGGAACTCCGGCTCGTTCGCGACCACCGGGACAAGCCGCGTAGCACAGCATGCAGTTGATGCACATGCTGAACTGCTTGAACTCCTCGAGCTGCTCGGGCGATTGCCGCATCGGGCCCGCCTCGACCGCGAGCTCCTTCGCGCGCAGGATCCATGGCTTCACCGACGTGAGCTTCTCCATGAAGCCGTCCATCTCGATCACGAGATCGCGGACCACGGGGAAATTTGCGAGTGGCGCCACCGTCACGGTCTCGCCGTACTGGCGCAGGGGATCCTTGCAGGTGAGGCGCGGCTCGCCGTTCACCATCATCCCGCAGCTCCCGCACACCGCCATGCGGCACGACCAGCGGTGCGAGAGCGTGCCGTCCACTTCGTCTTTGATGAAGTTGAGCGCGTCGAGGACCATCCAGTCTTCATGGACCGGGATCTCGTAGCGCTGCGTGCGCGGCGCCGCGTCCCGATCGGGATCGAATCGCGTCACCACCAGCGTCTTCTTCGGCGCTGCGCTCATCAGTACTTTCGCTCCTCGGGAGTCCAGTGTCCGAGCGTGACGGGTTTCCTGCTCAACCTGGGCCCGGCCGGATCGAAGTGACACAGCGAGTGGTGCAGGAAGCGCTGATCGTCGCGCTTCGTGAAATCCTTGCGGGTGTGGGCGCCGCGCGACTCCTCGCGGGCGTAGGCGCAGCGCGCGATGGCCTCGGCGACGTCGAGCATGTTGCCGAGCTCGAGGGCGGCCACCAGCTCCGTGTTGAAGACCTTGCTCGCGTCCTCGAGCGCGATGTCCGCGAAGCGCCCCTTGAGCTGCGTGATCTCACCGGCGCTCACGCGCATCGAGGCCTCTTCACGGTAGACGCCGAAGCCGCGCTCCATCGCGCCATTCATCTCGGTGCGAATGCGGGAGAGCTTCTCTCCGCCGCGCTGCTTGCCGCGCAGCGCGTCGATGCGCGCCTGCTCGTCCTCGCCCTGGCGGCGCAGCACGGCCTCGGAGCCCGCGCTCGAATCCTTCGCTACGCGCACGGCGTGGCGGCCTGCGCGCGCGCCGAAGACCAGGCACTCGGTGAGCGAGTTCGAGCCGAGCCGATTGGCTCCATTCAGCGACACGCACGCCGTCTCGCCGGCCGCGTAGAGGCCGGGCAGCGTGGTCGCGCCGTCGATGTTGGTATCGACGCCACCCATCATGTAGTGGAGGACCGGCCGCACCGGGATCGGAGCCACGATCGGATCGACGCCGACGTAGGTCATCGTGAGCTCGCGCACCATCGGCAGGCGCTTCGAGATCACGTCGGCGCCCAGGTGGCGCAGATCGAGATGCACGTACTCTCCGTAGCTGCCCGAGAGGCCGCGGCCGGCCTCGATCTCCTGCACGATCGCGCGCGAGATCATGTCGCGCGGGCCGAGCTCCGCCTTCTTCCCGACGCCGTAATCGCGCGTCACGAGGAAGCGCTCGCCATCCTTGTTGACGAGGTGGCCGCCCTCGCCGCGCGTCGCTTCGGTGATCAGGATGCCCGTGCCGGGCAGCCCCGTCGGGTGATACTGGACGAACTCCATGTCCTTCAGCGCCGACGCCGGCCCGATAGGCGAGCGCCATGCCGTCGCCCGTCTTGATGTTGCCGTTGGTCGTGAAGGGGAAGATCTTGCCGGCGCCGCCGGTGGTGAGGATCACGGCGCGGCCGAGAATCACGCGGATCACGCCCTCGCGCACGTCGAGCGCCGCGACGCCGCGCACGGCGCCGCCGTCGATCAACAGCTTGGTGACGAACTGCTCGTCGTAGCGCACGATGCGATCGAAGCGCAGCGAGTGCTGGAAGAGCGTGTGCAGCATGTGGAAGCCGACCTTGTCGGCGGCGTACCAGGTGCGCTTGGTCGTCATGCCGCCGAAGGCGCGGGTGGCGACCGTGCCGTCCTCGTTGCGGCTCCACGGGCAACCCCAGTGCTCGAGCAGCGTGAGCTCCTTGGGTGCTTCCTCGACGAAGTACTGGATCACGTCCTGGTCGCCGAGGAAATCCGAGCCCTTCACCGTGTCGAAGCCGTGCATCTCGAGCGAGTCGTCCGGGCGAGCGACCGCCGCCGCTCCGCCCTCGGCGGAAACGGTGTGGCTGCGCATCGGATAGACCTTGGAGACGAGCGCGACCGAGATCTTGGGATCGGCTTCGACCGCGGCGATCGCCGCGCGGAGTCCCGCGCCGCCGCCACCGACGATGACGAGATCGTGACGCAGGACTTCGACCAAGAGTGGGACCTTCTCCGCACGCGGGCGGCTGGGAGGCTGGGGGCGCAGGCCCGTCAGGCGCGCCATTTTGTAACGAATTCGCGCTGCGAGCGAAAGCGGATGCGAGGTCCCGCGCTGGCCCGCGCGCGGGGCTTCACGCCACACCCCGCGAGCCGCGGGGCGCCTCGAGCGAAGGCCCGTCAGCCGATCCGTGGCTCCTGCTGCGAGAGGCAGTGGATGGCGCCGAGGCCGTAGACGAGCTCGTCGCAGCGTACGCCGATCACTTCCCGACCGGGCAGGAGCTCGCGCAAGACCGCGAGCGCCGTCGCGTCCGCTGCCGCTCCGAAGGTCGGGACGAGCGCCACGCCGTTGCCGAGATAGAAATTCGCGTAGCTCGCGGGACAGCGCTGGCCCGCGATGAAGAGCGGGGGCGGCATCGGCAGCGTCGCGATCGCGAGCGGCTTGCCCGCTGCGTCGCGCATGCCGCGCAGGCGGCGCAGGTTCTCGGCGAGCGGCGCGGCGTTCGCGTCGCTCGCGTCGGGCTCGACCACGGTGACCACCGTGCCGGCGTCGACGAAGCGCGTGATGTCGTCGACGTGGCCATCGGTGTCGTCACCCACGATGCCCTCGCCGAGCCAGAGCACCTGCGTCACACCGAACCACGCGGCGAGGCGCTCTTCCATCTGCTCTCGCGTGCGCCCGCCTGCCGCGGTTCGGGTTCAGCAGACACGTTTCGGTGGTGAGCAGCGTGCCGCAACCATTGCCGTCGATCGAGCCGCCCTCGAGCACGAAATCCGCCGCGAACAGCGGGAGCCCCAGCAGGCGGCCGAGCCGGGCGGGGATCGCGTCGTCGAGCGAGAAGGGCGGATACTTGCCGCCCCAGGCGTTGTATCCGAAGTCGAGCAGCGCGCGCTCGCGCTGCTCGCCCTCGCCGCGCACGACGAAGATCGGGCCGTAGTCGCGCACCCAGGCGTCGTTGGTCGGGGCCACGAAGAAGGCGACATCCGCATCCGCCGGCACGCCGCCCGCCGCGAGCCGCGCGCGCGCGGCCGCTTCCTGCGCAGGCGAATCGACCAGCAGGTTCACGCGCTCGAAGGGGTGCAGCGCGCGCACGATTCCGACGAAGCCGTCGATGGCGCGCTCGAGCCGGCCCGGCCAGGTGTCGGGGTTCTTCGGCCAGCTGAGCCAGGTCGCCGCGTGCGGCTCCCATTCGGCGGGCCAGCGATAGCCTCGGGCTGCGGGGGTGTCCTCGCGCACGCGCCCTGGGGCTCAGTCCCGGAAGCGCTTCTGCACGTCGGCGTAGGCGTCGATCCGGCGGTCGCGCAGGAAGGGCCAATTGCGGCGCACCTGCTCGATCAGGCCGAGATCGCACTCGACGACGAGGATCTCCTCCTCGGTCGCCGACGCGCGCGCGAGCACGCGGCCGAAGGGATCCGCGACGAACGACTGGCCCCAGAAGTTCACGGCGTCCTCGCGCCCCACGCGGTTCACCACGGCGACGAAGACGCCGTTCGCGATCGCGTGCGCGCGCTGGATCGTCTGCCAGGCGTCGTGCTGCGCGGCGTCCACCGCGGGCGCCTCATCGAACTGCCAGCCGATCGCAGTCGGGTAGAAGACGATCTGCGCGCCCCGCGAGCGCGACCAGGCGAGCGGCCTCGGGGAACCACTGGTCCCAGCACACGAGCGTCGCGATGCGCGCGTCGCGCCCGCCGACGCTCGGAAAGCCGAGATCGCCCGGCGTGAAGTAGAACTTCTCGTAGTACAGCGGGATCGTCGGGGATGTGCATCTTGCGGTAGAGCCCGGCGATGCGTCCGTCGGGACCGAGCGTGACCGCCGTATTGTGGTAGAGGCCCTCGGCGCGCCGCTCGAATAGCGACGCCACGATCGTGATCTCGCGCGCGGCCGCGAGCTTGCCGAGCTTCTCCGTCGTCGGGCCCGGGATCGGCTCGGCGAGCGCGAAGCGCGCGCCATCCTCGCTCTGGCAGAAGTAGCGCGTGCGGAAGAGCTCCTGCAGGCACACGATGCGGGCGCCGCGCTGCGCCGCCTCTTCGCTGCGCGCGATGGCCTTCTCGAGGTTCTGCGCAGGGTCTTCCGCGCAGCTCATCTGCACGAGCCCGATCGACACCACTCCCGGCGCGCCTGCCATGCCGGGGTGGGTACGCCACGACCCCTGGGCTCGCAACCCCGGGCGCGCCGTGACCGTCCCCGTCACAGCCGCGGCCCAGGATCGGGGCTGCGCGGTCGCCGGAATGGCCCGGAACCACCGGTGGGACGGGGACCGCGAGCCCGCGTGAAACGCAGCAACGCAGCCAAGGGGAGGGAACATGCGCAAAAGCCTGGCGAGCCTGACGTTCTGGCGCGGAGGACTCGAGAGTCTGCTCGTGGTCGCGGGCTTCGTGGCCTTCGGCTTCGCATGGGCCGGGCTCGAGCGGCGCGACGCCGCGCTCTCCGACTACCCTTCCCCGCCGATGGAATCCGCACCGCCCGCACCCACGCCGACCCCCACGCCCTCGCTCTGGCTCGTCGATGGCTTCAACGTGCTGCACGCCGGCGTGCTGCACGGCCGCGACCGCGCGCAGTGGTGGACCGAGCCGCGCCGCGAGCAGCTGGTCGCGATCGCCGCGCGCTTCGACGACGCGGCGGCCGAGATCTGGATCGTGTTCGACGGCAGCGGACCCGAAGCGCCCGCAGAGCCGCCCGCGAGCCGCGTGCGCCAGGTCTTCGCGCCCTCGGCCGACGACTGGCTGGTGGCCAAGGTGCGCGCCAGCGAGACGCCCGCCTGCCTCGCCGTCGTGACGGCGGACCGCGCCGTTGCGGGCCGCGCGCGCCACCGCGGCGCGCAGGTGGTCTCCCCGCGCAGCTTTCTCGCGCGCTGTCAGGGCTGAACGGACGAGTCAACCGGCCTGGTGGAGGAGCGGTCGGCCTGCGAGGCCGGCGAGCAGGTTCTCGACGGCGAGATCGGCCATGCGCGTGCGCGTCGCAATGCTCGCGCTTCCGATGTGCGGTGTCAGCAGCAGGTTGGGCGCGGCGAGCAGCGGGCTCGCGGGATCGAGCGGCTCGCGCGCGAAGACGTCGAGCGCGGCGGCCGCGAGGTGGCCGCTCGCGAGCGCCGCGGCGAGCGCCGCCTCGTCGACGATGCCCCCGCGCGCCGTATTGATCAGGATCGCCCCCGGGCGCAGCGCCGCGATCGCGCGCGCGGAGAGCAGATCGCGGGTCTCCGGCGTGAGCGCGACGTGGACCGAGACGAACTCGGCTTGCGCGAGCAGGGTGCCCAGCGCGCAATTCTCGACGCCCGGCACGGCGCGCGGCGTGCGCGACCAACCGAGCACCCGCATCCCGAAGCCGCTCGCGCGCCGCGCCAACGCCTGCCCGATCGCGCCGAGCCCGATGATCCCGAGCGTTGCACCGTGCACGTCGCGCCCGAGCAGCGCCGCGGGATCCCAGCGGTGCTCGAAGCTCCAGCGCCCCTCGCGCACGAAGCGGTCGGCTTCCACGATGCGGCGCGCGGCGGCCAGCAGCAGCCCGAACGCCAGATCGGCCGTCGTCTCGACGAGGACACCCGGCGTGTGCCCGACCGGGATGCCGCGCGAGCGCGCGGCCTCGAGATCGATGTGATCGACGCCGACGGAGCAGCTCGAGATGGCGCGCAGGCGCGGACACGCAGCGAGCAGCGCCGCGTCGATCCGGTCCGTCAGCAGGCACAAGAGCCCTTCGGCGTCGCGAGCGCCGGCGACGAGCGTGTGCGGCGGCGGCGCGCCTGCGCCCTCCCAGATGGCCAGCTCGCAGTGCTGCGCAAGCCGCGCGAGGGCGCCACCCGGGAGCTGGCGTGTGGCGAAGACCCTCGGCCGGGCGCTCATCCCGCTCCATTAGCACGGCGAGCGCGAGCCCGGCGCCCGCACCCATGAGCCGGTGGGGAAATCTCCACGATCCGTGACGATTTCGCCCGAGTCGCTTGACCCGCCCCCCCCATCGGAAATATCGTGCGCCCCGGGATACGACGTACCCCGGGGTGCCGGCCCCGCAAATCCGATCCCAACGCAGCCCTGCGGCCCGCGGGGCTCGAATTCGGCAGCGCAAGAACATCGGCGGCGAAGAGAAAGGCGAGGTCCATGGCGGAAGCACAGACGCAGCACCACGAGCCGCGGCAGACGAAGACGCTCCAGTTCGCGCGCTGGGTGACGCGGAATCGCTTCCCCGTGGCCCTGACACTGATCTTCACGACGCTGTTCTGGTTCTACCCGATCCTGAACGCGATCACGACCGCGGTCGGTTATCCGCTGCCGGGCCCGATCGTTCGCATCGACACCAATGCGCGCGACTTCTTCCCGGATCACCCCTACATCCACGCCGCCGACAAGTTCTCGAAGGTCTTCGGCAGCTCGTCGCTGGTGGCGATCGGCGTCGTCGTCAAGGACGGCAACATCTTCACGCCCGAGCGCATCGCAGAAGATCCGCGAGATCACGCGGCGCCTCGACGGCGTCGGCTACGAGAGCCACACCGAAGAGCGCGACGCCATGCGCGACGAGCTCGAGGCCAAGGGGATGCCGGCCGTCGAAATCCGCAAGCAGCTCGACCGCAAGTTCCCGCCCTATCCGGTGAACCACAACCAGGTCCAATCGGTCGCCCACGGCAGCACCCGCGTGATCCAGATCGAAGCCGACGGCTCGCTCACGCAGGAAGTGCTGATGAAGAAGACGCCGAAGACGCAGGAAGACGCCGATGCGCTGCGCGAGAGGGTGCGCCAGAACCCGCCATTCATTTTTGGCCGTCTCGTCTCGCTCGACGAGAGGGGCGCGCTGATCACCGCGGGCTTCGTGACCGACCGTCTCACGGGCCGCGAGGTCTACACCGCGGTCTTCAACCACATCGAGAAGATCAAGAAGGACCTCGAGACCGACGACATCAAGATCTACATCACGGGCCAGCCGATCCTCGTCGGCTGGGTGATCAAGTACGCCTTCGAGATCCTCGCCTACGTGACCGCCACCGTCGTGACGATCTTCGGCCTGCTCTGGCTCTACTTCCGGCGTTGGCACGGCGTGGTGATCCCGGCGATCGCGGCAATGGTGACGGTGATCTGGGGGCTCGGCTTCACGGGCTGGAAGGGCATCGCCTTCGATCCCCTGATCCTCGTGATTCCGATGATCATCACCGCGCGCGCCGTCTCGCACACGGTGCAGATGGCCGAGCGCTTCTTCGAAGACTACGAGGTGATGCTGCCGCGGCTACGGCGATCCGAAGCAGCGCGCGCATCGAGGTGGCGACCGATCGCGATGGGCGAGCTCGTGTGCCCGGGCACGCTCGGCATCGTGACCGACGTGGCCGGCCTGCTCGTGATCATGCTCACGACGATCCCGCAGATGTACAATCTCGGTCTCTTCGGCGCGGTCTGGGTCTCTTCGATCATCGTCACGGTGGAGATCCTGCACCCGATCCTGATCTGCTACATGCCCGCGCCGACGGAGCACGAGCACTTCCTGCCGGCATTCATGCTGCGCTTCATGCGCGGCGTGGGCTGGGCCACGACGGATCCGTTCTGGAAGTACGTGATCGGCGGCGTGACGGTCGTTCCTGCTCGTGAGCTCGACCTACATCACGCTCTTCTATTCGAAGATCGGCGAGGCGACGCCGGGCACGCCGCTGCTCTGGCCGAAGCACGAGTTCAACGTCGCGACGGAGCAGATCGCGACGCGCTTCGGCGGCGTCGATTCGCTGGTGGTCTATTCGGACGGCGATCGACCGAACGCCAGCGCCGACGCGGCGCCGATCAAGGCGATGGAGCGATTCGAGCGCGATCTGAAGGTCAACACGAACCTCGGCGCCTCGGTGTCGCTGGTGCCGTTCCTGCGCAACTTCTGGCAGATCAACCACTACGGCGATCCGAAGTGGTACTTCGTGCCGTCGCACCCCGGCACGGTGCGCGCGGCGATCTTCCAGCTCCAGCAGAACGGCCCGCCCGGCGCCATGCGGCCCGTTCCTCACCGACGACGGGCGCAGGGCGAACATCTCCTTCTATCTACCCGGATCACCAGGGCGAGACGATCATCCGCACGACCCACTTCGCCGAGGAATTCATCGAGCAGAATCCGCTCGGCGAGGTCTCGATCCGGCTCGACATGGACAAGGCCGCGCCCGGACGCGGGCTTCTTCGACAAGCAGAAGCTGCTCGACCGCTGGTACTACATGCTCGGGCCGATGCTGCCCGACGCGCGGGCACACCCTGAACGTGCGGATCCGGCAGAGCGACGGGAAGTACGTAGCGCAAGCCCGTGAAGAACGCCGAGTGCCGACGGTCTGCCCCCGTGGCTCGAGGAGTTCCGCACCGCCGCGCAGGCGGATTACGTGAGCGAGCGCGATTCGGTCGAAGAGGGCGACATCTTCACGTGGCCCAAGAAGCTCGAGAACTTGGGACGCCAGCGACGTCAGCCAGTGGTGGGAGAACAGCGAGTTCGGCATTCGCGCCATCGCCGTGAACACGAACGAGCTGATCGTCGCCGACTTGAAGGCCGTCGATTCCGCGCCGAAGTACCAGCCGACCAACTCCTGGACGCGCGGCGTGCAGTTCGTGATGGCCGGCGGCAGCATGGGCATCCTCGCTGCCATCAACGACGAGGTCGAGCGCAGCCACGTCGCGAACATCACGCTGATCCTGTTCGTGATCTTCGTGCTGCACTCGGTCACCTACCAATCGATGGCGAGCGGGGGGATCATCCTGCTGCAGATCACGACGGCGACGACGCTCTCGCTCGCCTACATGGCGCTGATGAACATCGGCCTCAACATCAACACGCTGCCGGTGCAGTCGGTCGGCGTCGGCATCGGGGTGGACTATGCGATCTACATCGTCGATCGCATACGCCAGGAGTGCGCGGATACCGCGGACATCGACGAAGCCGTGCGCCGCGCCGTGCGCACCACCGGCATGGCGGTGAGCTTCACGGCCACGACGATCGTCGGCGGCATCGTGCTCTGGGGCTTCTCGAACCTGCGCTTCCAGGCCGAGATGGCCCAGCTGCTCTCGATCCTGATGGTGATCAACATGCTGGGCGCCATCACGGTGGTGCCGGCCTTCTACTCGATCCTGCGGCCGAAGGTGGCGACGGCGCTGCTCTCGGAAGAACAGCGCGAGGCGATCCGCATCCAGAAGGAGCGCGAGGTCAAGCTCGGTCTGCGCGACGCGAATCAGCTGTAGGGGCGGCGCGCGCTCGCTATCGTGACGGGCCATGCCGTACGACCCGAAGGCGATCGAGGCCCGCTGGCAGGCCCATTGGCGGGAGCACGCGACCTTTCGCAGTGAGCTCGATCCGTCGAAGCCCAAGTACTACGTGCTCGACATGTTCCCGTACCCGTCCGGTGCGGGGCTCCACGTCGGCCACCCCAAGGGCTACATCGCGACCGACGTCATCTCCCGCTACAAGCGGATGCGCGGCTTCAGCGTCCTGCACCCGATGGGCTGGGACGCCTTCGGGCTGCCGGCCGAGCAGTATGCGATCGAGACGGGCACCCACCCGCGCGAGACGACCCGGCGCAACATCGAGACCTTCAAGCGCCAGCTGACCTCGCTCGGCACCGATTACGACTGGTCCCGGGAGATCGACACCACCGACCCCGGCTACATGCGCTGGACCCAGTGGATCTTCAGCAAGCTCCACCAGCGCGGTCTCGCCTATCTCGCCGAGGTGCCCGTCAACTGGTGCCCGGCGCTGGGCACCGTGCTCGCCAACGAAGAAATAATCGACGGCAAGAGCGAGCGCGGCAGCCACCCCGTCATCCGCGTGCCGATGCGGCAGTGGATGCTGCGCATCACGGCCTACGCCGATCGGCTGATCGACGACCTCGACGACCTCGACTGGCCGGAAGCGATCAAGAAGATGCAGCGCGACTGGGTCGGCCGTTCGGTCGGCGCGCGCGTCCTGTTCGAGCTGCCGTCGCTGCCGGGCGAAAAGCTCGAGGTCTTCACGACGCGCCCCGACACCTTGTTCGGCGCGACCTATCTCGTGCTCGCCCCCGAGCACCCCCTGGTCGCAAGGCTCACGACGCCTACCCAGCGCAAGGAGGTGCAGGCCTACGTCGAACGCGCCGCGCGCCGCAGCGAGCGCGTGCGGCAGGCCGAGGCCGACAGCAAGACGGGGGTGGCGACCGGCGCCTTCGCGCGCCATCCCGTCACCGGCGCCGAGCTGCCCATCTGGATCGCGGACTACGTGCTCGCCGGCTATGGCACCGGGGCGATCATGGCCGTCCCCGCCCACGACACACGCGATTTCGAGTTCGCGCGGGCCTTCGGGCTCCCGATCGTCGAGGTGGTGACGGGCGGCGACGTGCGCACGGCGGCCTGGACCGGCGATGGCGTGAGCGTGAACTCCGGCTTCCTCGACGGCCTGCCCAGCGAAGCCGCCCGGCTGCGCATGACGCAGTGGCTCGAAGCGCACGGCGTGGGCGCGAAGGCGGTGAGCTACAAGCTGCGCGATTGGCTCTTCAGCCGGCAGCGCTACTGGGGCGAGCCGCTGCCGGTGGTGCACCGCGCCGACGGGAGCACGCACCTGCTGCCCGAGTCGGCGCTGCCCGTGCTGCTGCCCGAGCTCCAGGATTTCAAGCCCTCGGGAGAGTTCGAGCCGCCGCTCGCGCGCGTCCGCGAGTGGCTCGAGATCCGCGATCCCGAAACCGGCGAGCCCGTGCGCCGCGACGCCAACACCATGCCGCAGTGGGCCGGCAGCTGCTGGTACTACCTGCGCTTCTGCGATCCGCACAACCAGCAGGCGGCCTGGTCGCCGGAAGCCGAGCGCTACTGGATGCCCGTCGATCTCTACGTCGGCGGGGCCGAGCACGCCGTGCTGCACCTGCTCTACGCGCGCTTCTGGCACAAGGTGCTCTACGACATGGGCCTCGTGCACACGAAGGAGCCGTTCCAGAAGCTGCTGAATCCGGGCATGGTGCTCGGCTACAGCTACCGCTACTACGACGACAACCTCGCCGACGATCCCGCCGCGCAGCCGCGCTGCTTCGCGAGCTCCGAAGTGCGCAGCGAGGGCGAGCGCAGCGTGCACGCCGTGAGCGGCAGCGAGCTCAAGGCTCGCTGGCTGCACGCGGACGAGATCCGCTGGGACGATGACGGTCGGCCGCTGCATCCGACGATCGAGGGTCTCGTGCTCGAGCAGGTGACGGAGAAGATGTCGAAGAGCCGCGGCAACGTCGTGAATCCCGACGACGTGATCGCGCGCTGGGGCTGCGACTCGATGCGGCTCTACGAGATGTTCATGGGCCCGCTCGAGAAGGGGGCTCCCTGGTCGGACGAGTCGATCCCCGGGCTCTACCGTTTCCTGCAACGCGCCTGGCGACTCGTCGAGGCCGATGCCGAGGGCGGGGGCGCGCTCGTCCCGGACGCCGGCACGCCCGAGCAGCAGCGCCTGCTCGCCCGCACCGTGAAGGGCGTGACCGAGGACATCGAGGCCATGCGCTTCAACACCGCCATCTCGAAGCTGATGGTGTTCGTCCGCGACATCGGGAGCCCCGTCCCGGTGGCGGCAGCCCGCAGCTTCGCGCTGCTGCTGGCTCCCTTCGCGCCGCACCTGGGCGAGGAGCTGTGGCACAGGCTCGGGGGGGCGGCGTCGCTCGCCTTCGAACCGTGGCCGCAGGCCGATGCCGCGCTGCTCGTCGCCGAGACCGTCACGCTGGTCGCGCAGGTGAACGGCAAGCGGCGCGACGAGATCACGGTGGCGGCCGATGCGGACGAAGAAACCATCCGCCGGGCGACCCTCGCGTCGGAAGCCGTGCAGCGCCACCTCGGCGGGCGCGCCCCCAAGAAGGTGATCATCGTGCCCGGCCGGCTCGTCAACGTGGTCGGCTGACCGGACGACGGCCGAGGGGGCGGCGCCCAGCCTCCCCCTTTCAGCCCCGAGGGGACATGGATGTCAACCACGATCCCGCGGGGGTGCCCACGCAGAATTGAATGAATTGGGCTTCGGAACCGACCGATCCACTGTTGGCATCAAACACCCGAACGACCGGGATCGACGGCTCCCCAATCGGGGGGTCCCTGGTGAGAGGTGAAACGGTGGCGATTCGACCCGAGAGCACGGCCAAGAGACAGATCGAGCCCGAGGAGGTGGATCGCGGGATCCGCAGCGCTCCGCTCGAGCCCATCCGCGTCGTCGTGCGAGAGCTCACGCGGCCCGATGGCAAGAAGATGAAGGTCGAGGTTCCCGTCTACCCGCCGTTCCGACTCGAAGAGGGGAGCGAACGCGCGGCTCGCGAATCCTCGGCCGCACGCGCTCCCGAGAAGGCCGCGCCGGCAGTGGCGCGCGCCCGCAAGCAGGCGAAGCCCCGGCGCAGCTAGCGCAGCGAACCGCGGGCGAGCGCCGATCGAGGCGCTCGCCCGGCCTCGGCGCGTCATTGCGAGCGGCGGCGGTTCGACGACCATGCGAGGATGAAGCCCCGCTTGCGTCTGCTCGCCGCGCTCTCCCTGCTGCTCGCCTGTCTGGCCTGCGCCGACACGAAGCCGAACATCGTCTTCATTCTCGCCGCCGTCCATCCCGAGGAGGTCGCCGAGCTGCGCGCGCCTCGCTGCGTTCGCGAGCGAAGCCGTGCCGCACTTGAAGTCGCCGATGCCCGCGGGCTTCCGCCCGCCTGCGGTCTGGGGAGAAGCCGAATGACGCCCCCCACCCCGCGCAAGCCCGGCGTGTGGGCCGCGCTGCGAGGCCACCCCGTGATCACGGCCACGATGCTCGGCTGCACGTTCGCCGGCGCCGTGCTGGGCTGCTACCTGCTGACGGACGATTGGTCGATCGCGCGGCGCCTGGCCGCCGGCGCGATCGCCGGGGCCGGCACGGGCCTGCTCATGACGGGGACGAAGATGATCGGATGACCTGCAGCTCGGCGCTGCGCGAGCGGCGCCAGACGAAGGCGAGGATGCTTCCGAACACGACGAACGGGAGCAGCGTCATGATCAGCGTCCCGATCATGAATCCGAGCTGGGTGCCATCGTCGCGAGCGTTGACGCAAACGGCGCAGGCCTCGCTGACGCGCGGAGCGAGCAGCGCCAGCGCCACGATCGCGGCCGCGGGACCGCGCCGTGTCGTGCCAGCTGCTTCGCGCCGCTGCGAGGGGCTCGCCATGACTCTCATCGATACACCACCGCGAACAGGATCGGCCAGAGGCCGACCACGAAGTACCAGAATACCTGGGCGACCGCGAGCTGGCTCTGGGCGAGCCAGCCGCGCCGGAGCCGCAGCCAGGTGTACGCGAGCACGCCGAGCGCGGCGACGGCGTGCAGCGCGTGCAGGCCGACGATCAGGTAGAAGAAGCTCCCGAGCGTGCTCGAGGTGAGCGTCAGGCCCTGGCGGATCAGCGCCACCCACTCGACGCCCTGGAACACCACGAAGAAGGCGCCGAGCGCGATCGAGATGCCGAGCAGGGCGCAGCGCGCGCTCCGGTGGTCGCGCAGGAAGGCGCGCTGCGCCGCGAAGAGGACGACGCCGGAGAGCAGCAGCGCCGCGGTGTTGACGCCGGTCTCCGCGACCGGCAGGCGCGGCTGGCCCGGCGGCGGCCAGATCACGCGCCGAGGTGCGGATGATCGTGAAGGCGCTGATCAGGCCCGCGAAGAACATGATCTCGGTGGCCACGAAGATCAGCATCCCGAGCACCCCGTTCGGGACGACGGGGCTGCGCGTGGACTCGGCTGCGAGGTGCAAGCGTGCTCCGGCGCGCGGTGGCACGCGGGTGAGCCTCTCTAGTGGTGGGCGTCCTCGTGGGCTGCGCCGGGCGGTCGCCGCCGGCGGGGCGAGCCACGACGGGCTTCTCCCAGCTGCGTGCCCTGCTTCTTCATCACGTCGGGCGCGGCGCCGGCGAAGAACAGCAGCATGAACACCAGCACCGTCGCGACGATGTACGGCGACGAAGCGCTTCTCGACGTTGATGTGCATGAAGTTCTTCGCCACGAGGTAGGCCTTCACGATCGCGATGCCGAAGGCCGTGATCAGCGTGACGCAGCTTGATCCCGAGCATCGGGCCCGCGACGCTGACGACCGAGCAGCACCAGCAGGATCGCCCAGATCTTCACGTAGTTGACGTGCGTGATGCTCGGTTGCGTGTACGGAGTCGTCCATGCGTTGCCTACTTCGCGATGTAGAGGAGCGGGAAGAGGAAGATCCAGACGACGTCGACGAAGTGCCAGTAGATCCCGATCAGCTCGACGCGGTGCAGCTCCAGGTTCTTCTTCGCGTTCGGCGCGACGAACACCATGATGATCGCGCCGGCGATCACGTGCAAGGCGTGCAGCCCGGCGGCCGTGTAGTAGAACGACCAGAACGTGCTCGAGGTGATCGTGAAGCCTTCGCGGATCTCGTGGGTCCACTCGAAGGCCTTCACGACCAGGAACGTGCAGCGCGCCGCCGATCGTCGCATACAGCAGGCTGCGCGGCCCGCTTGCCGTCGCCGCGCTCGGCGGCCTTGTGCGCCAGCACCGCCGAGAGGCTCGAGCTGAGCAGCACCAGCGTGTTGAAGGCGCCGATCCAGGTGTTGGTGTGGGCCGCCTGCGCCGCGAAGGCGTCGTGGGCCAGGCGGTGCATGATGTAGGAGCCGAGCAGGCCGCCGAAGATCACGATCTCCGACACGATCACCCACCAGACCGCCAGTCGTCCGGTGGGCAGCCCGGCGGCGCTGCGCGTGGTCGCAATCGGTCTCGCGGACATCGGATCTCCCTCAGGCTCAGACGCGTTCTGCGGCCAGTAGTCTTCCTTGCGGTCCGGGTGGCTGTACTCGTAGGGCCCGCGGTAGACGGTCGGCAGCTGGTCCGCCGGCCAGTTGCCGTGCGGCGGCGGCGACTCCGTCGTCCACTCGAGCGTGTTCGATTGCCACGGGTTCTTCCCCGCCGGCTTCCCCTTCAGCAGGCTGTAGATGAAGTTCCAGAAGAAGATCACCTGGGCGAGCGAGCATCACGACCAGCGCGCAGGTCGCGAAGATGCGCAGGTCCTGGAGCCCGGCCTGGCCAGCTCCGGGAAGAGCTCGATAGCTGTAGATGCGCCGGTGGTCGCCGGCCGCGCCCGTGATGAAGAGCGGGATGAAGATCGCAGTTGAAGGCGATGATCGTGATCCAGAAGTGCATCTTGCCCAGCGTGTCGTTCATCATCTTCCCGAACATCTTCGGGAACCAGAAGGTGACGCCGGCGAAGGTGCCGATGATGGCGATCGGCACGAACGTGTAGTGGAAGTGCGCCAGCACGAAGTAGGTGTCGTGCAGGTAGATGTCCGAGCCGCTCGCGCCGAGGAAGATGCCCGGTCACGCCGCCGATCAGGAACTCGCCGATGAAGGCGAGCGCCCACAGCATCGGGGTGGCGAGCGTGATCGAGCCGCCGTAGAGCGTGGCGATGTAGACGAAGCACATCTCGGCGATCGGCACCGAGATGAGCAGCGTCGTGACCGTGAAGATGTTCGCCATGCGCGGGTCGATGCCGGCGATGAACTGGTGGTGCGCCCACACCGTGAAGCTCAGCACGCCGGTGCCGAACGTGGTGTAGAGCACCGTCTTGTAGGCGAACAGCTTCTTGCGCGAGAAGACCGTGATGATCTCCGCCACGATGCCGATCGCGGGCAGCAGCACGACGTAGACCTCGGGGTGGCCGAAGAACCAGAACAGGTGCTGCCAGAGCATCGGGTCGCCGCCGCGGTTCGGATCGAAGAAGGCCGTCCCGAGCTGCTGGTCCATGAACAGCATGATGGCGCCGGCGATCAGCGGGCCGACCGAGGCCATGAACAGGATGCTCGCGATGACGATCATCCACACCACGATCGGCATGTCGTAGAACTTCATGCCCGGCGCGCGCGAGTTCATCGCGGTGGTGACGAAGTTGATGCCGCCGAGCAGGAAGGCCACGAACTCGAGCGCCACCGCCACCAGGAAGATGCTCGAGCCGAGCGGCGTGAGGTTGTACTGCGATTTCGCCGAGAGCGGCGGGTAGATGGTCCAGGCGCCGCCGAAGGCGCCGCCCTGGACGAAGAACGAGGCCACCAGCACGACGGCGCTCAGGAAGAAGATCTGGTAGCTGAGAGCCGATTGATGCGCGGGAACACCATGTCGTCGCAGCCGAGCATCAGCGGGATCAGGAAGTTCCCGAAGGCCGCGATCAGCACGGGCATCGCCACCCAGAAGATCATGATCGCGCCGTGGTTGGTGATCAGCACGTTGTAGCGATTCGGCGTCACCAGTCCGTAGAACGGCACATCCACGCCCGGGAACGCCATCTGCATGCGGAACACGTAGGCGAAGAAGCCGCCCACCAGCGCCATCGCCATGCCCGTGAACATGTACTGCATGGCGATGATCTTGTGGTCCGTGGAGAACAGGTACTTGCTGACCCAGCCGGGCTCGGCGTGGCCGTGCGCGCCGTGATGGGCCGCGTGGGTCTCGACGGGATGCGCCATGGGCTACTCCTCCGCCGCCCGCGGCGACGCGACGGCCGCGACGACGGTGGGCGACTGACTCGCCATCCAGGCGGCGTGCTGCGGCGCTGTCTCGATCACGATGCGCGCCGGCATCAGCGCGTGGCCGATGCCGCAGATCTCCGCGCACTGGATGTCGTAGCTGCCGGTCTTGGTCGCCTGGAACCAGCCGGTGATCACGCGGCCGGGGATCGCGTCCTGCTTCAGCCGGAAGACCGGAACCGAGAAGCTGTGCAGCACGTCGCGCGACTCGAGCTTGAAGTGGTAGAGCGTGTTCACCTTCACGTGGAGCTCGTCGACCGTCTTGATGTCGTCGGCCGTGTCGAGCTCCCCGTCGGGTCCGGGATGCACGAAGCTCCACGCCCACTGCTGCGCGACCACGCGCACCGTCTCCTGCGCGGGCGGCAGATCCTGCTTGACGGTGTACCAGACCTTCACCGCGAAGATCAGGATGATCACGTCGAACACGAGCACAGCCATGTGCGGCCAGTGCACCCACTGCTTCTCGTGATGGAGCTCGCCCGTGATGTACTGGGCCTTCACGCCGGTCTGCTTGCGGAAGCGCAGGATCAGCCAGAGGAAGACGCCTTCCGTAGCGACGAACCAGGCCCCCACGATCCAGAAGACCAGGGAGAAGAGGAAATCGATGTCCCCCGAGTAGGTCGACACCGAGGGGAGCAGGATCTCGATCAGGTGGAACATCGCAGGCCTCCCCTCAGAGGATGATGAAGATGAAGACCACGGCGATGAACAGGCTCACGCTGCCGACGGTCAGCAGGAAGGCGCGCTGCGCCAGCTCGTCCGCGGAATAATTCTTGGCCATCGGGATCGGAACCTCCGCAGCGCGTCGCGCTACTTCGCCAGGGTCTTGATGTAGGCGATCACGTCCTTCATCGCCTGCTCGTCGGCGAGCGTCATCGACATCGGGCGCATCAGCGCACCGCTCGTGTCGCCTGGCTTCGCGCCGCGCACACCGGCCCGGAAGTTCGCGAGCTGGGTGAGCAGGTACCAGTCGCTCGCGTGCTTGAGCGGCGGCCCGAACACCGCCGGATTTCCGGAGCCATCGGGCCCATGGCAGGCCGCGCAGGGGGCGTAGAGCACCTGCCCCTTCGAAGCGTCGCCGCCTGCGAGCACCGGCGCCGGCGCCAGCGGCGCGAGGCTCGCGACGTAGGCCGCCACCGCCGTCACGTCGGCGTCGCTCTCGAGCGAGAGCGACATCGGCCGCATGCGCATGCCGCCGATGTCGTCGAAGTGCGTGCCGCGCTGGCCGGCGCGGAACTTGTGGAGCTGGGCCTCGACGTACCACTGCGGCAGCCCGGCGATCGCCGGAGCCAGGTACGCCGCATTGCCGGCGCCCGCGGCACCGTGGCACTGCTGGCAGAGGTCGTAGAGCTGGTAGCCGCGGTCGGCTGCCTGCGCCGGAGCGGAAGCGGCGAGCAGCGCCACTGCCAGCGCGGCGAGAACGGACTTGCTGCGTGCCATGGGGATCCTTCGACGGCTGATCGGAGACCGCGGCGCCCTGGCGCCGAGTCATGGAGCGCCCGGGAATTAGCCCACTTCGCCGGCGTTCTCAAGATCTTTTCGCACGCGCCAAAGCCGTGGACGCGCAAGGGGAAGTTTGCCCCGTCCGACGCGCCTCAGGGCGTCGCGGGATTGAGCCAGTAGAGCAGCGCGTAGATCACCACGCCCGTCGCCGACACGTATATCCAGATCGGCCAGGCGACCCGCGCGAGCCGGCGGTGGCGCGCGATTTCGCCGCGCAGCCCCCGGCGGATCAGCACGATCGCGAGCGGCGGCACCGCCATCGCGAGGACCACGTGCGAGAACAGGAGGCAGAGGTAGGCGACCCGGGCGAGCCCCTCGACGTGGAAGCTCATGCTCTCGAAGCCGCGCAGCGCCTTGTGGGTCACATACAGCACGAGGAAGAGCGAGGAGGTGGCGAAGGCCGCGAGCATGCAGCGCCGGTGGGCATCGATGCGGCCCTGGCGCACGAGCGCGCGCCCGCGCAGCAGCAAGCCGGCCGCGAGCGCGTTGAGCAGGGCATTGACGGTCGGGAGCAGGGGGGCGTCCACGGCGGCTCACACCTCGGCGAGCGGCGGCTCGAAGGCCACGGGGCCGCGCCCCGGCAGCCCGCGCGCCTGCAGCGCGACCGTGACGAGCAGGGCGCCGGCGAACACGAACGGTGCGGCGTGCTCGCGGTCATAGAGCCAGCCGGCGGCGAGCGGGCCGAGCACGCGCGCGAGCGAGGCGCTCGCCTGGAAGGTTCCCATCGCGGACCCGCGCGCCTGGGCGCTCGCGGCGAACGACGCCATGCTCATCAGCGCAGGCTGGAGGATGGCGCGGCCGACGGCGCACAGCGCGAGCGGCACGAGCAGCCGCGCCACCGAATGCGCAGCCGGGAGCGCGAGAAACCCGAGGGCCAGCAGCGTGCTGCCGGCGATCGCGAGCGAGCGCTCGCTCCAGCGCGCGGAGAGGCGCTTCATGGCGCCCCCCTGGATGCCGCCCATCAGCACGGCCATCGCGATCAGCAGCACCGCCACCGCGCGCGCGTCGTAGCCGAAGCGATCGAGCATGAAGAAGGCGAAGATCGTCTCGAGCTGCGTCACCGCCACCGAGAACACGAAGTTCGCGACGCACAGCCGGCGCAAGAGAGGCTCGCGCAAGCCGCTCACCGGCAGAACCTCGTCGCTGACGCTGCGGGCGCGGACGGGGGGATCCGGCAGCGAGATCAACGCGTGCACCCAGTTCGCCGCCGCCAGACCCGCGGCCGCGAGCATCGGCACCTGATATCCGAAAGGCGAGAGCGCGCCGCCGATCGCGGGGCCGAGCACGAACCCGATCCCGAAGGAAGCGCCGAGCATTCCCATCCAGCGCGTGCGGTCCTTCTCGGCCGTCACGTCGGCGATGTAGGCGGAGGCGACGCCGATGTTCGCCGCGAAAGCGCCGCCCACGGCGCGCGCCACGAAGAGCCAGACGAGCGAGCGCGCGAGGCCGAGGCCGAGCAGCGCGAGCGTCGTGCCGGCGATCGTGAACAGCATCACGCGGCGCCGCCCGATGCGATCGGACAGCCGCCCCCAGGCCCGCGCGCAGAGGAATTGCGCCGCGGCGTAGACGGTGAAGAGCAGGCCCAGGCTCGTCGCGCTCGCCCCGAACTCCTTCGCGTAGAACGGGAGCACGGGCATCATGATCCCGAAGCCGATCAGGTCGATGATCACGACGCTGAACAGCACCGGGAGCGGTGAACGCGACGGCGCAGCGGACGGAGCGGAGATGGCGGCCTCGGCGTCGGCGCCGCGCGAGCTCAGCGCGCGAGCAGCTCGACGTTCATCGCGATGAAGAGCGAGAACAGATATGCGAGCGAGACGCGGAAGACGCGGCGGGCCGCCGCGTCGGAGCGGTCGCGCAGCAGCCGCACCACCGTCGCCACGAACCACGCGTTCATGCCGATCGCGACCGCGAGGTAGATGCCGCCGAGCAGGCCGAGCGCCACGGGCGCGAGCGTCACCGGCACGAGACCGAGGCTCGTCCACAGCACGCCGCGGCGGGTCGCTTCGTCACCGATCACGCTCGGCGGCTGCGGGATCCCCGCGGCCGCGTAGTCGCGCTTGCGATACAGCGCGATGGCCCAGACGTGGGGCGGCTGCCAGAAGAACACGATCGCGAACAGCGCGAGGCCCGCCGCGCTGAGATGTCCGTTGACCGCGACGTCGGCGATCAGCGGGGCCGCGGCGCCGGCCGCACCGCCGATCACGGCGTTCCAGGCCGAGCGCGGCTTGAGCCAGATCGTATAGACGAAGACGTAGAAGAGGATGCTCGCGACGCCGACTGCGGCGGCGGCCGGACCGGCGACGGCGCCGAGCAGCAGCGTCGAGCCCAGCCCGAGGGCCAGACCGAAGCGCAGCGCCGCGCGCGGCGTGACGAGCCCGGCCGGCAGGGGGCGGTTGCGCGTGCGCTCCATGCGCGCGTCCACGTCGCGCTCGATGTAGGCGTTCAGGGTGTTGGCCGAGGCGGCGGCGAGCGCGATGCCGAGCAGCACCAGCGCTGCAAAGCCCCACGACGGCCGGCCTTGCGCCGCCATCCCGAAGACCGGTAGCCCCGTCAGCAGCACGAGCGGCAGCAGCCGCGGCTTGGTGAGATCCGCATACACGCGAAGGGCTGCGAGAGCCGAGTGCGCCACGCGCCCACCCCGGGAAGGCCCACGCGAAGCCGGGCTCCGGTGGAAAGAAGGCCGAAACGGGTACCACACGTCGCCGCCGGGGTCGAGCGCGGCGCGGCCGCGGCGGCCGCAGCGTCCGAAAGTCCCTACCGTCGAGCGCGTGCGATTCCCCGCTGGCTCTGCATGACGCTCTACGCGCTCGGGCTCGTGCTCAGCTCGGCGCTGCTCCACGCCTGGTGGAGTGTGGCGATCAAGGACAGCCGCGATCCCCTCGCCTTCAATCTGCTGCAGCTCGTCGCGCCCGTCGGCCTGCTGCTCCTGATCGCGCCCTGGGTCACGTGGTCCGAGATCGCAGCCCCCGTCTGGTGGTTGCTCGCGCTGACGGGGCTCTGGCACGGGCTCTACTTCTACTGGATGAGCCGCGCCTTCGAGCACGGGGATCTCACCCTCGTCTACCCGATCGCGCGCTCGACACCCGCCTTCCTCCCGCTGATCTCGATTCCGCTGCTCGGCGAATCGATCTCGGCCGGCGCCGCCTGCGGCATCGCGATCGTGGTGGCGGGGATCTGGCTCGTCGGCGCCGGCAGCGGCCTCTCGCGCTCCGCCTTCGGGTCGCAGGCCACGCGCTTCGCCATGCTCACGCTGGCGGCCGGAGTCGGCTACTCGCTCACCGACAAGCTTTCGATGACACGCCTCGCGGCCGCCCCCTGGACGAGCCCACTGCCGCGCGCCTTCGTCTACGCCGTGCTGCTCGGCATCTCGGGCGGCGCCGTCTTCGCCCCGCTCGCCTGGGTGCGCACGCGCGGGCGCATCTTCGAACGCGTGCATGTCGCCGAGCTGCCGCGCGCCAGCTTCGCCTCGCTCGTCAGCTATCTGGGCTATGCGCTCGTGCTCGCCGCCCTCGAGACCGCGCCCGTCAGCTACGTGGTGGCGGTGCGCCAGACGAGCGTGCTCTTCGCGCTCGGGCTGGGGATGCTGTGGCTGCACGAGACGCCCGGCCGGCCTCGCGTGTGGGGCGCGGTCGCCACCGTCCTCGGTGTCGCGCTGATCGCGGGCTTCGGCTGACCAGCGCCCGGCCCTTCTTGGGAAAGCGAAGCGCGCAGCGAGCCACAGGCGAGCGAAGAAAACCAGACTGAGAGATTGCCGGCGGCTTCCTAGCCGCCGGCAATCTCGATGATGGGAAGCAGCCAGGGGCCGATGTCGGGGTGATCGATCAGGCCGGCCTGCCGCAGGCGGGCGGCGCCGATCGCCTGCACCTCGGCGGCGCTGCCGGCCTGGCGCGCGCGGCGGGCGTCCGCAGCGACATCGCTGTAGTCGAGCGCGTGCACGATCTCCTTCACCACCGGCACGGCGCTCGGCGCGCAGGAGAGCTCCTCGATCCCGAGCCCGATCAGCAGCGGCACGGCGAGCGGATTGCTCGCCATCTCTCCGCACAGCGAGATCGGGATGCCGGCGTTCTCGGCGGCGCGCACGCTGCGGTCGATCAACGCCAGCACCGCGGGGTGTAGCGGGTCGTAGAGATGGGCCACGCGCTCGTTGCCGCGGTCCACCGCGAGCGTGTACTGCGTGAGATCGTTCGTGCCGATGCTGAAGAAATCGCACTCGCGCGCGAGCGCGTCCGCGATCAACGCCGCCGAAGGCACCTCGATCATGATCCCGATCGGCAGCTCGCGCGCGAAGGCGATGCCGGCGCGCTCGAGCTCGGTCTTCGATTCTTCGACGAGCCGGCGCGCGGTGCGCAGCTCCGAGAGCGCCGAGATCATCGGCAGCAGCAGCCGCACGTTGCACGAGGCGCTCGCGCGCAGCACGGCGCGCAGCTGTGCGCGGAACACGCCCTCGTGCTCGAGCGACAGGCGGATCGAGCGGCAGCCGAGCTGCGGATTCTCCTCGGCGCGGTCCGTGAGCCCGGCCAGGTCCTTGTCTCCGCCGACGTCGAGCGTGCGGATCGTCACCGGCCGCGGCGCGAGCGCGCGCGTCACCTGCGTATAGAGCTGGGCCTGCTCTTCTTCCTCGGGAAAGCCGCGATGCGCGAGCACCAGCAGCTCGGTGCGGAAGAGCCCGATGCCGTCGGCGCCGTGCTGCTCGATCAGGCGCAGATCGGAGACCAGGCCGACGTTGGCGGTGAGCCGGATGCGGTGGCCGTCGCGCGTCTCACCGGGCCGCTCGCGCAACGCGTCGAGATGCTGGATCGCCACCGCGTAGCGTTGCTGCGCGCGGCGATACTCCGCGGTCAGGCGCTCGTCGGGCGACAGGTGGATGTGGCCGTCGCCGCCGTCCACGATCGCGATCTCGCCCGGCCGCACCGCGGCCTGGATGCCCACGACGCCCGTGATGGCGGGGATCTCGAGCGTGCGCGCGAAGATCGCCCCGTGCGAGGTGGGCCCGCCGTGCTCGGAGACGATCGCCGCGATCTTCTCGATCTCGAGCCGCGCGAAGTGCCCGGGCAGGATGTTGTCGGCTACCACGATCGAGCCCTCGGGCATCGGCTCGAGCCGATGGCGCACCCCGAGCAGGCGCTCCATCACGCGCCGCCCCACGTCCTCGACGTCGTCGGCGCGGTCGCGGAAGTACGGGTCCTCGATGCCCTCGAACGTGCGCCGGTAGGCGCCGAGCACGTTGCGCAGGGCGAGCAGCGCGTTGCGCGTCTGCTGCACCTCCGCACGCAGCTTCGCGACGAAGCCCTTGTCCTCGAGGATCTGGATGTGGGTATGGAAGACCGCGGCGAAGTCGGGCCCGAACCTGGACTCCACGTCCTCGCGCGTGTCGTCGAGCTCGCTGCGCGCTTCGTGCAGCGCCGCGAGCAGATCGTGCTCCTCGCGCGCTGCGTCGGCGCTCGGCGTGTACTCGAGCTCCGCGAGATCGAGCGGGGTCGGCAGCACGTAGATCGGGCCGATGGCGATGCCGCGCGCCGTCGGGCTGCCGTGGAACTCGGTCTGACGCTCGTGGCTGAGCGACGCGCGTCCGCGGATCGGAACGCCCGAGCCCGCGAGCTGGGAGCCGAGGCGCTCGCGCTCCTCCTCGCTCTGGTCGACGATCGCGAGCAGGCGCGCGTTCATCACGACCGGGGCGATCAGCTGCGCGCAGGTCTGGAACGATTGCACGTCGCGCGGCGGGAAGCTGCGCGGCGCGCGCGTCTGGACGGCGAGCACGCCGATCGGAACACCGCGCACGATCAGCGGCACCGCCATCAGCGATTCGAAGCGCTCCTCTCCCGTTTCGGGGAAGTAGCGGAACTTCGGATGCTCGCGTGCGCGCTCGATCACGACGGGCTCGCGCAGCTCGGCCGCGAGCCCGACGAGCCCTTCGCCGAACGGTAGCGTCACGCGGCCAACCGACTCCGGGTTCAGCCCCTTGGTGGCGGATAGCGTCAGATGACGCAGATCGATGCTGGTGAGATACACCGAGCAGACGTCGGCATCGAGGCGTTTGGCGACGAGATCGACGACGTTTCTCAGCGTCTCGTCGAGGTCGTGGGAGCGCGCGACGATCTCGGCGACGTCAGCAAGAAGTGTCACACGATCCGGAATCGGTCACTCCTTCCGCGACGTCGCCCCGAGCTCGCGTTTCGCAAGAGTAACGACTTCGAAGCGGAGCGGGGAGTCGAGGGGCGGAGCGGCGCCGCGGCCGCAGCGCGCGGCGCTAGGAGTGCGAGTGGGGGAGGAACGGGGCGCTGCTGGACAGCGACAGCGACGGAAATACCTGGTCCTTGTCCTCGAAACGCAGCCCGAGCGCGAGCAGGATCTTGCGCTTCGTGTCCATCCGACAGTTCATGCCCTTTTCGACGCTGTGAATCGTGCGCAGCGCGACGCGGGCCTTGCGCGCGAGCTGGGCCTGGGTCATCAGCCGGTTCTCGCGGAGCTCGCGAACCCGATTCAGCCGGATTGCCTTCGACCCATTATGATCCATGCCGTCGCACTCCTCGCCCGAACCTTCAGCGTCTGTTTCCGAACCGTGTCAACTTGGGTGCCGTTTCGACCGAACGCGGGAATTCTTTAGAGAAGATGCGACCTTGGCGTGGCCCGCGTGGATCGGGCCCGGACTCTGACAAGCGCTGCCGGCGCCTGGGGATGGGCCCAGCGGACGCCTACGCGAGCGGTCCTGCCGGACCCAAGGTTGGGGTCGGAAGCCGGCAACACAACGGCAGCCCGAACCGGGCCGGCAGGGACGCCTGAGGCGGCGCGAGGCCGGGGAGCGGAGAGCGAAGCATGCGCTTGCGATGGGGCCTCGCCGCGCTGGCCTTTGCCGCGACCTTCGCGGTCGGCTTCGTGCTGGCCAGGGAGCTCGCGCCGGAGCGCTTGCGGCAGCAGGCGGAGGAGCGCCTCGCGGAGGCGCTCGGAGGGCCGGTCACGATCGGCCGGCTCCGGCTGGCGCCCGGCCTGGGGCTGCGGCTGGTCGCGGAGACGGTGACGGCCTGGCCCTCCGAGGCGGGTCCCCGCCTCAACGTGGAGCGGGTCGAAGCGAAGCTGCGGCCGATCGCGCTCCTGACGGGGGGCCCGATCCTCGGCTCGCTCAGGCTCGACGGCGCCGTGCTCTCGCTCGAGCGGAGCCGGGCGGGAGCCTGGAGCCCGGCACTGCTCGGCCAGCTCGCCGAGACGCCCCGAGAGCCTGCGGCTCCTCCCGTCGCCGAGCCCTGGCTCGCGCCGATCGCGGCGCTCGATGCGGCGGCCCGCGAAATCCTCGCCGGCCCCGGCTTCACCGACGGCATCGAGCTGCACGGGGCGAGCATCCAGTTCGACGATGCGGGCGCCCCGGGTCGCCGGCGCGTCCGTCTCGCGCTCGAAGCCGTCGAGGCACGGCTGCGCCGGCACCGCATCCTCGGCGGCGCCGATCTCTTCGTGAGCGGGCGCCTGCTCGAGGCCGGAACCGAACGCGGCTCGCTCGAGCTGCTGGGCAGCCGGAAGCGCGGCGGCCACATCGAGATCGCGCTCGCGACCACCGCGCTCGACCTCGGCACTCTCGCCCCGTATCTCCAGGTGCAAGTGCCGCCGCTGCCCATCAGCGGAACGCTGAGCGGCTACATCGGCAGCAAGTCCGATGCACCCGGCGAGAGCGAGATCGAGGTGGATCTGGTCGTCGCCGGACTGCGCAGCGTATTCCCTGCCATCGAGGGCCGGGCGCCGCGGCCCTTCGAGGTCGGGCGCATGGATCTGGCCGGCTTCGTCGACTTCACGCCCGAGCAGCTGCGGCTGCGCGAGCTGCGCTTCGAAAACGGGCGCTTGCGACTCGAGACCTCCGGCAAGATCGCGCGGCCGGTGACCCGGAGCTCGGCGGCCGAGCTCTCGCTCGCGCTGCGTGATCTCGAGATCACAGACCTGCGCGATCTGCTCAGCTGGCTGCCCGAGATCCGCCGCAAGCAGGCGGAGAGCGGGCTCGAGCGCATCGAAGCCGGGCGGCTCGCGCGCTTCCAGCTGGGAGGAGCGGCGCCGCTCGCCGCGTGGGAGGATTTCCTCGCCGGGCGCTCGCGCGAGCTCCCGGCCCGCTTCTCCCTCGAAGCCGACGTGGCCGACACGCGCCTGCGCGTCGGCGACAGCGACTACTTGACGGGGCTCTCGGGAAACCTCGCCTGGACGGGGGACCGCCTCGAGGTGAAGGGCGCGCGCGCGCTGCTGAAGGACAACCCGCTCCCCGTGCTCGATCTCACGCTCGAGGGCGTCTCGAACTTCCTCGCCGGCGACCCCGCCCGGCGCCGGCTCGCGCCGGGCGGGCAGCCGCTGCGCGGACTCGGCGCGTTGGCCGATGTGCTCGCCGGCGACCCGGCGAAGCCGCCCCAGCCGATTTCGACACGCATCCGGCTGGAGATCGACGCGCTCGATCACCCGGCCTTGTTGTGGCCGATCGAGAAGCTCACGGCGGTGGTCTCGCTCGCGCTACCCGACGTTCACGTGGAGGAGCTGAACGGAATCTGGGCGGGGGTACCGATCCGCGGAGAGGCCGAGCTCACGGAGCATCCCGAGCGCACCGCTCGCGTGCAGCTGGTCTGCTCGGCGCCGACCTCCGAGCCGCGGGTCACACGCGATCGCGCGGGCTGGGCGCAGGGCCGCTTCGAGGTCGAGCGCCTGGAGACGCGCGTCTGGAGCCACGAGCACGGGAGCGCCCGCTTCACGGCGAATGACGCCCATTTCGACTTCGACCATGTCGAGGCGACCCTCGCGCCTACGGGGCATGTCGAGGGAACGGGGCGCCTCGACTTCGCTCACAAGGGAAGCGTCCCGTACCGCGCCTCGTTCCGCATCTCGGACGGCGACGTGCCGGCCCTCGCGAAGCAGCTCGAGCTCCCGGCGGACTTCGCGACAGGACACATCGAGCTCGCGGGCTCCTTCGAGGGAACGCTGGCGCCGGGCGTGCACGGCTCGAAGGAAGTCAGCGGTCTGCTCTCCGCGCGCGCTCACGACGGCGAGATCCGCCGCGTGCTGCCCGCCGTGACGGCGCTCGCGCTCGCGAGCCGCTCCTTCAATCCCTTCACGGGACGCGACCAGATCCGCTACGACCGCGCCGAAGCGATCCTCGAGTTCGGCGCGGGCGACATGAGCACCACGGCGTTCTCGATCGACGGCCCCGATCTGCGCGTGTTTGCTTCCGGGAGCCTCTCGCTCGCGAACCCGGCGCACGAGATCGACGCGCACGTGGTGCTGTTCCTGTTCCGGCAGATCGACAACCTGATCGGGAAGATCCCGGTCATCAACCTGCTGCTGCTCGGGACCAACGAGAACCTGCTCGCGGCCTACTACGACCTCACGGGTCCGTGGGCCGACCCCAACGCCAAGCTCGTACCGCTGCGCTCGCTCGCCACCGGCCCGGCGACGCTCGTATTCGAAGGCTTGCCGTTCCTCGTGCGCAAGGGCCTCCAGGCGATCGGGGCGATCGACGGCGACCTCGGTGCGGCCCCGGCGCGGCCGTTCTCGCCAGAGCCTCCTCCGCCGCCGAAGGACTCGTAGTAGGATCCAGGGCGCATGCCCAAACCGCGCGGTCGCAGCGTTCCGGCGCGCAAACGCAGCGCGGTCGCGCCGCCCGCGAGCGCCCGGCAGAAGCTGCTCTCCCGCGCGCGAGCCCGCAGCGCGGTGCGTGCAGCGCTGCGCCGCGGCGAGCGGGTGGTCTTCAGCAACGGCTGCTTCGATCTGCTGCACGTCGGGCACGTGCGCTGTCTCGAGGCGGCGCGCCGGCTCGGCGACCGGCTGATCATCGGCGTGAACTCCGACGCGAGCGTGCGTCGCCTCAAGGGCAGCGGACGTCCGGTCGTGCCGGCGCGGCGCCGCGCCGAGGTGCTGGCCGCGCTCGCGTGCGTCGATTGGGTGGTGATCTTCGGCGAGACGACGCCGCTCGCGCTGATCCGAGCGCTGCGCCCGAGCGTGCTCACGAAAGGCGGAGACTGGACGCTCGACACCATCGTCGGCAAGCGCGACGTCGAGAGCTGGGGGGGCCGCGTCGTGAGCCTTCCAGAGCTGCGAGGCGAGCACACGACCGCGCTGCTCTCGCGCATCCGCCAGCGCTGAGAGGGAGGCGTCTCGGGCCGCCCCGCGCTCCACGCCGCCATCGAAGCGCTCGCCCGCCGCTAGAATCGGCGGCGCATGCAGCTGCTCATCTCCGCGCTCGTGTGTACGCACAACCGCGCGGCGTATCTGCAGCGCGCGCTCGCGAGCCTCGCCGCGCAGACGCTCGCCAGGGATCGCTTCGAGATCGTCGTCATCGACAATGCGTCGACCGATGCGACGCGGGACATGGTGGAACGCGAGCGCGCCGGCGGCGCTGCGGTGCGCTACGTGCACGAGCCCCAGCTCGGCGTCGCCCACGCGCGCAACCGGGGCTGGCGCGAGGCGCGCGCGCCGCTCGTGGCCTACCTCGACGACGATGCGATCGCTGCGCCCGATTGGCTGGCGCGCATCGTCGCGTGCTTCGCGGCGCTCGATCCGAAGCCCGGCTGCGTCGGCGGACCGGTCGCTCCGATCTGGGAGGTCCCGCGTCCCGACTGGCTGCCCGACGCGCTGCTCCCCTTTCTCACGGTGCTCGATCTCGACCAGGGCCCCGGGCCGATGCCGCGCGGCAAGTTCCTCTACGGCACGAACTCCGCTTTCCTGCGCGAGCGACTCGCCGCGATCGGCGGCTACGCGCCGGGGCTCGGTCCGATCGGGAGCTGGCACCGCAGCGGCGAGGACACCTTCGTGCAGAAGCGGCTGCGCGAGCAGGGCTTCGCGCTCTGGTACGACCCGGCGCTGCGCGTGCGCCACCACGTCCCGGCCGAGCGCGCGACCCAGCGCTGGCTCGTGCAGCGCCTCTACCTGGAAGGGGTTTCACGGGCGCGCCAGCAGCTGCTCGCGCGCGAGCCGGGGCCCTTCCGCCGTGCGCGCCTGGTCGCGATTGCGCTGCGCAAGCTCGCCAGCTCGCCGCGCCGGCTGCTCGCGCTCGCGCTGCCGGCCTCGTCGCCCGAGCGCTTCCGGCGCCGCGCGGCGCACTGGCGTCGCGCCGGCTTCCTGATGGGAACGCTCGGCGCGGGCGCGCGCACGCAGCCCGGTGGAGTCGGCGCCCCGCGCCCGACGCGCTGACGCGCCGCTAGCGGCCGGCCGGCAGCGCCATGGGTGCGAGCCAGCGCTCGATGCGGGCGAGATCGGCGGACGTGTTCAGGTTCGCGAGCGCCATGCCGTGCGGATCGAGGCGGGCGAGATCGGGGCCCTCGAGCCAGCGCGTGTCGATCTCGGCGAGCAATCCGCGCAGCGCCAGCTCGCCCGCCGCGAGGCGCCTGCGCGCCACCGGCAGCACCCGCTCGCGCAGGAACAAGGCGCACAGCGCATGTTGGCCCTCCGGCGTGCGCGGCACGACCGCATCGGCTGCGGGCGCAGCCACGAGCGCGAGCAACAGCGCGTCGCTCACGAGGGGCAGATCGGTCGCGAGCACGAGCACGCGCTCGCCGCGCGCCGCGGCCAGCCCCCCGACGATGCCGCGCAGCGCGCAGGCGGGACCGGGGGGATCGGGGACGCGACACCCAGGAGCGTCGCTCGGCGGATCGCCGCCGACGAGCCAGACCTCTTCGAAGAGCCGCGCCAGCCGCTGCGCCAGCCGGGTCCCGGCGGGCGTTCCCGCGAGCGGGACGCGCGCCTTGTCCTGCCCCAGCCGCGTGCCGCTCCCGCCCGTCAGCAGGGCCGCCGAGACCGTCGCCAGCCGTGCCTCGCCCGCCGCGGCCACCGGTCAGAAGCCCGGCCCGGTCGCGTGGAAGAAGCTCTCGTCGAGCACCTGGACATCGGCGCCAGCGCCGGCGGCGAGGACGGTCGCCTCCGCGGGGAAGATCAAGAGCCCGCTCGCGAGCGTCATCGAACGCAGCGCCCCCGAGCTCTGCGTTCCGGTGCTGCGCGCGAGGATCTCGCTCCCGCGGCGCTCGAGCTCCACGCGCACGAAATGCAGCCGTCCGGGCGCCTTCTCGAGGCGCTCGGCGAGCGTCGCGCGCACGAGCGGCCGAAACCAGCTCGGATGGCCGGTCAGCTTGCGCAGCGCCGGCCGCACGAATTGCTCGAAGGTCAGCATCGCCGAGACCGGATTCCCCGGCAGGCCGAACACCAGCGGTCCTTCGCCGGTCGCGAAGCGGCCGAAGCACAGCGGAAAGCCCGGCTTGATCTTCACGCCCCAGAACACCAGCGTGCAACCGAGCTTCTCGAGCACCGGGCGCACGTAGTCGCGATCGCCGACCGAGACGCCGGCCGAGCTCACGAGCACGTCGGCGCGCAGGCCGGCGCGGAAGCGGCGTTCGAGATCTTCGGGATCGTCGCGCGCGATGCCGAGGTGGATCGGCTCGGCGCCGAGCTCGCGACACTGCGCCGCGAGGGTGTAGGCGTTCGACGCGACGATCTTGCCATGGGCGACGTCGCCATCGGGCTCGACGAGCTCGTCGCCGCCCGAGAGGATCGCAACGCGCGGACGCTGGCGCACGGCGACGACGGCCCGGCCCAGCGCAGCGAGCATTCCGATCTCGGCGGGTCCGAGCAGCGTCCCCGGCTCGAGCACGCGCTCCCCGCTGCGCACATCCTCGCCGCGATCGCGCACGTGCTGGCGCGAGCCCGGCGCGACCCGCACGAGGATCTGCTCGGGCTCGCGCGCCACGTCCTCCTGACGCACGATGCTGTCGGCCCCCGGCGGAAGCGGCGCACCGGTGAGGATGCGGGCCGCCTCCCCTGCGCCGAGGCGCTGCGTCGCGCGCGCTCCCGCGGCCACCTCGAACACGACGCGCAGACGCAGCGGACGCTCGGCCGAGGCGCCGGCCAGATCCGCGGCGCGCACCGCGTAGCCGTCCATCGCGGAGTTGTCTGCCGGGGGGAGATCGCGGGCGGCGACGATGGGCTCGGCGAGCACGCGGCCGAGCGCCGCCGAGATGGGGACCGTCTCGGGACCGATCAGCGGGATCGCCTCGAGGACCAGGCGCTGGGCTTCCGAGGCCGTGACGTCGGTGCGCACGCGCCAACCTTACCCGCCAGCGTCGGCGCCCGGAAGCCGGCAGCCTGCACCGGCAGCTCGACACGTCCGCCCGTTCCGCTCGAAGGCGTCCTGCCGTTCCCTCGACTCGACGGCTGGGGCGGGCCCGGCTAATCTGCCCAAAAATTGGGCACGCTGGCAGATCGGAAACCCGACGGACCGGCCCAGAGCCCCTACCCGCCCCAGCCTCGGCTCGTCCTTGGAGCGGTCTTTCCCGGGAGCCGCCGTGAGCGATCCGCGGAGCCTCGCCACCGCCGTTGCACCGATCGTGCTGCGCGGCGTCACGCTCGCGAGCAATCTGGTGCTCGCGCCGATGGCGGGCGTCTCGAACCTGCCGTTCCGCTTGATCGCGCGCGAGGCCGGCGCGGCGCTCTGCTTCACCGAGACGGTTTCCGCCAAGGGCCTCGTGCTCGGCGGCGCGAAGACCTGGCGCCTGCTGCGCACCTCGCCACGCGAGGCGCCCGTCGCCTTCCAGCTCTTCGGATCCGAGCCCGACGTGCTGGGCGAAGCGGCGCGGCGGCTCGCCGGCGAAGGCGCGGCGTGGATCGATCTGAACGTCGGCTGCCCGGTCAAGAAGTTCATCCGCAATTGCGCCGGCTCGGCGCTGCTGCGCGATCTGCCGCGCGCGGCGGCGATCGTGCGCGCGATGCGCGCCGGATTTCCGGGCATCGTCTCGGTGAAGATGCGCACGGGCTGGGACGACGCTTCGATCGTCGCGCCCGAATTCGCGCGCATCGCGGCCGCCGAGGGCGCGGAGCTGCTCTCCGTCCACGGCCGCACGCGCGCCCAGCAGTACACGGGCCGTGCGCAGCGCGGGATCATCCGCGACGTCGTCGAGGCGGTGCCGGGAACGCCGGTGCTCGCGAATGGCGACATCATGACACCGCAGGATGTCTTCGACATGCTGCGCGACACGGGTGCGGCCGGCGTGATGATCGGCCGCGGCGCGCTCGGAAATCCCTGGATCTTCGAGCAGGCGCTCTCGCTCGCGAGCTCGGGGGCGGCGCGGCGTCCGAGCCGCGAGGAGCGGCTCGCGACGATCGAACGCCACGTGAGCCTGATGGCGTCGGCCTACGACGACCGCCATGCCCTCGCCTCCAATCTCAAGAAATACGTCACGGCGTATGCGAAGGGACTGCACGGCAGCGCCGCGTTCCGCGAGCGCGTGCTGCACGCCGGAGACGCCGACACGATGGTCGATCTCGCGCGCGAGTTCTTCGCCGGCCACAAGGAGGCCGCGTAGCCGTGGAGCGCGACCCGCAGAGCGTGCTCGACGCCGTGCTCGACGGCGTCGTCGTGCTGGACGACGCCGGCCGCGTCGAGCTCTCGAATGCGGAGGCCTGCCGCATCCTCGGCACGTCGAGCGAGGCGACGCTCGGCCAGCCGCTCGGCAAGCTGATGGGCTCGCGTCACGCGATTCCCGCGCTCGTGCAGACGGTGCTCGACAGCGGTCGCGGCGCCGCCTGGAACGAGCTCCGGATCGGCCAACGCTTCGGCGGCGAGCTGCTCGTCGATGCGGCTGCCTCGCCGCTGCTCGATGCAATGGGCAAGCCCGACGGCGTCGTGCTCGTGCTGCGCGACCGCACCGTCCAGAGCTCGCTCCAGCAGCTCGTCTCGGAGCGCGAGGCGCTCGAGGTCTTCGGGCGCATAGCGGCCGGCGTGGCGCACGAGGTGAAGAATCCGCTGGGCGGCATCCGCGGCGCCGCGGAGATCCTGGCTTCGCGCGCGAGCGATGCCAAGACCCTCGACGCCGCGGAGCTGATCGTGCGCGAGGTCGACCGCATCGCCGCGCTCGTCGACGACTTGATGGTCTTCACGCACGGCGAAGACCTGCGCGTCTCGCCCGTGAACATCCACTTCGTGCTCGACGGCGTGCTCGATCTGCTGGCGATGGATCCGCTCGGCGCCCGCGTGCGCGTCGAACGGCGCTTCGACCCGTCGATTCCCGAGCTGCTCGCGGACGCCGACCGGCTCACGCAGGTCTTCCTCAACCTCGCGCGCAATGCCCTGCAAGCCATGGAGAAGCAGGCGGGAAGGCTCACAATCACGACGCGCATGAGTCTCGATCACCACCTGTTCGAGGCGGGGGCGGAACACACGCCCACGCTGGTCGTCGAGGTGCAGGACGACGGCGCCGGCATCCCGCCCGCGCTGCTCGAGCGGCTCGCGACACCGTTCTTCACCACGCGCCCCGGCGGCACGGGCCTCGGGCTCGCCGTCTCGCGTCACTGGGTCGCGCGCCATGGCGGCACGCTGCGCATCGAGAGCAGCCCGGGCGCGGGCACCTGCGTGAGCGTGGCGTTGCCGCTGCGCAGGGCCGCATGACGGCCGCCCCTCGCGTGCTGATCGCCGACGACGAGCCTTCGATCCGCTTCGTGCTGCGCGAGACGCTCGAGAGCGAGGGCTACGAGGTCACCGACGTCGACAACGGCGAAGCCGCGCTCGAGGCGCTCGCGAACGCTCCGCACCAGCTCGCCTTTCTCGACATCCGCATGCCGGGGCCGAGCGGACTCGAGCTGCTCGATCGCCTGCAGGCGCTGGGCAGCGAAACCGCCGTCGTGATCATCACGGCCCAGAACACCTTCGAGAACGCCGTCGAGGCCATGAAGCGCGGCGCGCTCGACTATCTCGTGAAGCCCTTCAGCGTGGCCGAGGTGAAGGCGCTGGCCGCCAAGGCCGTGCGCACGCAGGCGCTGGAGCGCGAAGTGCACGCGCTGCGCCGCGAGGTGGGCCGGCGCACGGTGCCCGGAGACCGGCTGGTGGGACGCAGCCCCGAGCTGCTCGAGATCTTCAAGACCGTGGGCAAGGTCGCCGCGCGCGACGTCTCGGTGCTGATCACGGGCGAGAGCGGGACGGGCAAGGAGCTGGTGGCCCGCGCGATCCACGCGGCGAGCAAGCGCGCCGACGCGCCCTACGTCGCCGTCAACACGGCCGCGATCCCGCGCGAGCTGCTCGAGAGCGAGCTGTTCGGGCACGAGCGCGGCGCCTTCACGGGCGCGATCGCTGCGCGCGTCGGGCGCTTCCGCGAGGCGCACCACGGCACGCTCTTCCTCGACGAGATCGGCGACATGCCGGTCGACCTCCAGGCGAAGCTGCTGCGCGTGCTCCAGAGCGGGGAGGTGACGCCCGTCGGTGCGCGCGAGTCCGAGCACGTCGACGTGCGCATCATCGCCGCGACGCACCGCGACCTCGACGCCGCCGTGCGCGAGGGCCGCTTCCGCGAGGACCTGCTCTATCGCCTCCGCGTCGTACCGCTGCACATTCCGCCGCTGCGCGAGCGGCGCGACGACATCGCGCTGCTCGCCGAGCACTTCGTCGCGCGCTACTCGGAGGAGCTCGGCACGGGCCGGCGCATGCTCGCGCCGGCCGCGCTCGAGCGCCTCGAGCGCCACGACTGGCCGGGCAACGTGCGCGAGCTCGAGAACTCGATCAAGCGCGCGCTCGTGCTCGCCTCGGGCGAGGTGCTGACGCCCGACGACTTCGCGTTCCTGATCGCGGCGCCCGCCGGCGCCGCGGGGGAAGGCGATCTGGCGACGCTCGTCGAACGGGAGGTCGCGGCTGCGCTCGACTCGGGCGTGCGCGACGTCTACCGGCTGCTTCTCGAGCGCGTGGAGAAGCCGCTGCTCGAGGCGGTGCTGGCTCGCACCGACGGCAACCAGATCCGCGCGGCCGCGATTCTCGGCATCAACCGCAACACGCTGCGCAAGAAGATCGTCGAGCTCGGAATCCCCCTGCCGGGGCGGCATTGACGCGGCGCCCGCCTGCGGAGCGCCTTGGCGGGCTGCACGTGCTCGCCGACGCCGCGCCGCGCTGGCCGCACTCCCCCGTCGCGCAGGCGCGCGCCGCCTGCGCCGCGGGCGCGGCGGTCGTGCAGCTGCGGGCCAAGCAGGCGCGCGACGGCGAGCTGCTCGCGTGGGCGGCGGAGATCCGCGCGCTCACGGCGAACGCAGGAGCGCTCTTCATCGTGAACGACCGCTTCGACCTGGCGCTCGCGGCCGGCGCCGACGGCGCCCATCTCGGCCAGGAAGATCTGCCGCCGGCGCGGATTCCTCGGGAGGCGCGCGCGCGCCTGTTGCTCGGCCGTTCGACGCACACCCTGGAACAGGCCGATGCGGCGCGGCGCGAGCCGATCGATTACGTGGCCTTCGGGCCGGTGTTCGGCACGCGCTCGAAGGCATCGGAATGGAGCGAGCGCGGACTCGCGCAGCTCGAGGCGGTGGTGCGCCGCGTGCGCCCGCTGCCGGTGATCGCGATCGGAGGGATCGACGCCTCGAATGCGGCGAGCGTGCGCGCGACCGGCGCCGCGGGCTTCGCCGTGATCTCCGCCGTGGCGGGCGCTCCGGAGCCGGAGCCTGCGACGCGGGCGCTGCTCGCTGCCTGGCGCGAGGGCAGCGCCGCGTGAGCGACACCGAGCTGCGCGTCGTCTCCGCCGCAGGGCTATTCGTGATGGCGGCGCTCGCCTGGGCCTGCTCGCTCGATCGCCGCCACGTGCCCTGGCGCGTCGTCGTCTGGGGCCTCGCGATCCAGCTCGGCCTCGGCGTCCTGCTGCTCGCGACGCCCGTCGGTCGCTACTTCTTTCTCGGCATGAACGCCGTGGTGTCGGCGCTCGGCTCCTACAGCGACGCCGGCGTGCGCTTCGTCTTCGGCGCGCTCGTCGACACCGGCTTCTCGTTCGCCGTGAACGTGCTTCCGATCATCGTCTTCATGGGCAGCGTGTTCGCGGTGCTCTATCACCTGGGCATCATGCAACGGGTGGTGGACGTGCTCGCGGCGGCGCTCGGGCGCACGCTCGGCACCTCGGGCGCGGAGAGCCTCGCCGCGGTGGCGAACGTCTTCCTCGGCATGACGGAATCAGCCCTCGTCGTGCGGCCGTATCTCGAGCGCATGACGCACTCCGAGCTCTTCTGCCTGATGACGGTCGGCATGTCGACCGTCGCCGGCTCGGTGATGCTCGCCTACGTGGCGATGCTCGGCGGCGGCGACTTCGCGGGCCATCTCGCCACCGCGAGTCTGCTCTCGGCGCCGGCGGGGATCCTCGTCTCGAAGCTGATGGTGCCCGAGACCGAAGTGCCCGTGACGGCGCGGGGAACGAGCTCGGTCGTCGAACGCACGGCGGTGAACGTGTTCGACGCGGCGGCGGAGGGAGCGATCGGCGGCCTGCGGCTCGCCGCCTACGTCGGCGCGCTGCTGGTAGCCTTCGTCGCACTGATCGCGCTCGCCAACGACGCTTGCGGCTTCGTCGGCAGCTGGTTCGGCGCGCCGGAGCTCACGCTGCAGCGGCTGCTCGGCCTCGCGCTCGCCCCGCTCGCGTTTGCGATGGGCGTGCCCTGGGGCGACGCCGTGACGGTCGGCGGACTGCTCGGCGTGAAGACCGTGCTGAACGAGTTCATCGCCTACCAGCAGCTCGGCGAGCTGATGCGCGCCGGCGCCGTGTCGCCGCGCGCGGCCGTGATCGCGTCCTACGCGCTCTGCGGCTTCGCGAACTTCGGCTCGCTCGCCATCCTGCTGGGAGGCATCGGGGGCCTCGCCCCGACGCGGCGCGCCGAGGTGGCGCGCCTCGGGCTGCGCTCGATCGTATCGGGCTCGCTCGCGAGCTTCATGACCGCCTGCGTGGCGGGCCTGCTGCTGTAGAAACGCGAAGAGTCCTTCCGCGTCGCCTGCCAGACGACGCGGAAGGACTCTCGGACTGCGGCAGCCTACGCGGTGCGCCCCTGGCGCCGCAGCACCCACACGCTCGCCGCTGCGAGCGCGCCGCAAAACACGATCGGCCCTGCGACCCCGCGACTGCCGGCAGCAGACGCCGCGGCCTGACGGCCAACGCGAGCTGCCGTTGGAACGCGCCGGCCTGCGCGGTCACCCGGGTCCGAAGGCGGCGGCATTCTAGACGGGGCGCGCGCGCCTGGACCAGGAAAAACGCCAATTCGTGTGGGGGAACCAGGCGCCGAGCCTTGCGGGTGGGGACCCCGAGCGCAGCCACGACCGGCAACGGGACGCGCAAAGCCGCGGCCGCGTCAGCGGAAGCGGGCGCAGCCGCCCGTCAGTGCAGCTGGCGCAGGCGCGGGCGCAGGAAGTCGAGTCGCTCGCGCACGGCGCGGGCAGATTCATCGTCGGGCGCGAGAACGAGGAAACGTTCGAGATCGGACACCGCGGCGCCGAAGCATTCGAGCCGCTCGTAGACGAGACCCCGATCGCGCAGCTCGAGCGGCGAATCCGGAGCGACCAGCAGGATGCGCTCGCAACAGGCGAGCGCGCGGCCGAAGTCCGACGTTCTCACGTAGATCACCTTCAGGTTCCCGAGCAGGCGCACCAGGATCTCGCGCGGCGTCGCGGCGCGCAGGTGCCGCGCGGGCTCGAGCTGCGCCCCGGCGCCGAGCACCGCGGCGAGCCGGCTCTGGCATTCAGCGAGCGTGAGAACCGTCCCAAAAAAAGGATCGACGACGATGCCGCCCTGCCGGCCGTGCTTCACCAGGAAGTGACCCGGGAAGCCGACGCCGTGGGCGTCGACGCCGGCGCGGCGGGCGACCTCCATGTAGACGAGCGAGAGCGTGATCGGAATCCCCGCACAGCGGTCGAGCACCTCGTTCAAGAAGCTGTTGCGCGGATCCTCGTAGTGCTCGCGGTTCCCGGCGAACTTCTGCTCGGCGAACAGGAACCGGTTGAGCACGGCCACGCGCTCGGCCGCGGTGTGCGCCCCGCTCAAGCGCGGCGACACTTCGCGGGCGAGCTCGTCGAGGCGCGCGAGATAGCGCGCGACGTCGAGGCCCGGATACTCCTCGGCGGCGATCAGCAGGGCCGCGCGGGCGAGATCGATGCGATCGTCCGGCACGCGCAGGACTTCGGCAAACGCGTCCCGGGCGTTCAGCACGCGGGTGGCCGGCTCGTCGCTCACCGCCAGAACTCGTCGACGGCGTGCTGGTCGCGCGGAACCGCCCAGACCTCGGCGATGCGCCCGGCCTCGACGCGGAAGAGCAGGATGAAATTGGTGTCGAGCACGCGGCCGCGGCGCGTCCCCGTCACGTGGAAGAGCACCGCGACCAGGTTCTCGTTGACCAGCACGTGGTCGAGGCGCGAGTCGAAGCGCTCGGCGGCATCGCCGATCGCGGCGAGATAGTCGAGCACCGCCGCGCGGCCGCGATAGTCGCCCGAGCGCGAGCCGCGTCCCGAGGCGTGCCACACGAGCTCCTCGGCGCAGACGTGGCCGAGCGTTTCGAGATCGCTCGTCGAGACGGCCTCCCAGGCTACGCGCGCGAGCGTTGCATTGGGGTGCTCCACGCTCAGGTCTTGCCTCGCGGAGCGGCCGGCGCCGCCTGGCGCAGGCTCGCGCGGCGCTGCGCCTGCACGCGCAGGCCGTAGCCCACCAGCGTGGCGATCACGAGGGCATAGGCAGCGATCACGTAGCTCACAGACACCTCTCGAGCGCAGGCGCGCGGATCAATTCTCCGCCAACGCCGGGTCCCGGCGCAACCGCGGTGCAAGGTCCGCCGTGCGGCCCTAAGCTCAGCCGCGCATCCGCCGAGGCAGACGTGACCGCACCGCTCTGGCAGCCCTCCCGCGAGCGCATCCTCGCCGCGAACCTCACGGCCTTCGCGCGCGCGGCGCAACCCGAGGCGCGGCACGCGCTCTCCGACTACGCCGCCCTCCACCGCTTCTCGCTCGAGCAGCCCGAGGCGTTCTGGCGCTGCCTGTGGCGCTTCGCCGGAATCCTCGGCGAGGGCGGGGACGGGCCCGTGCTCGAGCACGCCGAACGCATGCCCGGCGCGCGCTGGTTCCCGCAGGCCCGGCTCAGCTTCGCGGAGAACCTGCTGCGCCGACGCGACGCGGCGCCGGCGCTGATCGCCTGGGCGGAGGGCCGCGAGCGCCGCGAGCTTTCGCACGCCGAGCTCGCCGCGCAGGTCTCGCGCCTTGCCCAGGCTCTCGCGGCCTGGGGCGTGAGACCGGGCGATCGCGTCGCGGGCCTGCTCCCGAACGTTCCGGAGGCCGTCGTCGCGATGCTCGCGAGCGCGAGCCTCGGAGCCATCTGGTCCTCGTGCTCGCCCGACTTCGGCACGCGCGGCGTCGTCGACCGCTTCGGGCAGATTGAGCCCCGCGTACTGTTCGCGACCGACGCCTACTCGTATGCGGGCAAACGCATCGATTGCCTCGCGCGCGTGGCCGAGATCCGGCGCGAGCTCGGCTCGCTCGAGCACGTCGTGATCGCGCCGGCCGCCGCGAACGCGCCGGATCTCGCGCGGATTCCCGGCGCCGTGCTGTGGGACGCTGCGCTCGCGGGCTTCGCCCCGCGCGAGCCGGCGTTCCCGCGCTTCCCCTTCGATCATCCCCTCTACGTGCTCTACTCCTCCGGCACCACGGGTGTGCCCAAGTGCATTCTGCACGGCGCCGGCGGGACGCTGCTCCAGCACCTGAAGGAGCATCTCCTCCACGTCGATCTCAAGCCGGACGACCGGCTCTTCTACTTCACGACGACGGGCTGGATGATGTGGAACTGGCTGGTGTCGGGGCTCGCCTCGGGCGCGACGCTCGTGCTCTACGACGGCTCGCCCTTCCATCCGGACGCGCGCGTCCTGTTCGATCTCGCCGAGCGCGAACGCGTCGCCGTCTTCGGCACCTCGGCCAAGTTCATCGACGCGGCCGCCAAGGCCGGCGTCGAGCCGGCGAAGACGCACGCTCTCTCGCCTCTGCGCACGCTGCTTTCGACCGGCTCGCCGCTCGCGCCGGAGGGCTTCGACTGGGTCTACTCACACGTGAAGCGCGACGTCTGCCTCTCCTCGATCTCGGGCGGCACCGACATCATCGCGTGCTTCGTGGGAGGAAATCCGATCGGGCCGGTCTGGCGCGGCGAGATCCAGGCGCGCTGCCTCGGCATGCAGGTGGAGGTGTTCGACGCGCGCGGGCGCAGCGTGCGCGGAGAGAAGGGAGAGCTCGTGTGCACGGCGCCGTTTCCCTCCATGCCGCTCGGCTTCTGGAACGACCCCGGCGGCCGGCGCTTTCGCGCCGCCTACTTCGAGAAACACCCGGGCGTCTGGAGCCACGGCGATTTCGCCGAGCGGACGGCCCACGACGGCGTGATCATCCACGGCCGCTCCGACGCCGTGCTCAACCCGGGCGGCGTGCGCATCGGCACCGCCGAGATCTACCGGCAGGTCGAGGCCATCGATGAGGTGCTCGAGAGCCTCGCGATCGGGCAGGAGTGGCAGAACGACACGCGCGTGGTGCTGTTCGTGCGCCTGCGCGAGGGCGTCCTCCTCGACGCCGGCCTCTGCGAGCGCATCCGCCGCCGCATCCGCGAGAACACCACGCCGCGTCACGTCCCCGCGAAGATCGTCCAGGTCGCGGACATTCCGCGCACGAAGAGCGGCAAGATCGTCGAGCTCGCGGTGCGCGACGTCGTGCACGGCCGCCCGGTTGCGAATCGCGAAGCGCTCGCCAACCCCGAGGCGCTGGCGCTGTTCGAGGGGCTCGCGGAGCTGCAAACGTGAGCGAGCCGGTCTGGCTCGTCGTGCACGGGGGAGCGGGCCCCGCAGCGCCGGGCCGACGGGATCCGGCCGAGGACGCCGCCGTGCGCGCGGCGCTCGCCTCGGCGCTCGCCACGGGCCACCGCAGCCTCACCGCCGGGGGAAGCGCCGTCGACGCCGTGGTGGCCGCCGTGCGCGTGCTCGAAGACTGCGAATGGCTGAACGCCGGCCGGGGCTCGGTGCTCGGCGCGACGGGCCGCGTCGAGATGGACGCCGCGGTGATGGACGGCGCCTCGCGCCGGGCCGGAGCCGTGGCCGGCCTGCGGCGCGTCGTGAACCCCGTGCTCGCGGCGCAGGCCGTGATGGAGCACTGCGCCCACGTGCTGCTCGCTGGCTCGGGCGCCGAGGACTTCGCCGCGGAGCGCGGCCTCGCGCGCGCCGAGCCCGGGTACTTCGTCACGCAGCGCCGCCGCGAGCAGCTCGTGCGCTGGCGCGAGCGTGCCACCCGCAGCGTCGCCGAGCCCGGCGGCGGCACCGTCGGCGCCGTGGCACGCGACACGCGGGGCCACGTCGCCGCCGCGACTTCGACGGGCGGACTCACCGGCAAGCTCCCGGGCCGCGTGTCGGACAGCGCCCTGATCGGCGCCGGCACGTTCGCCGACGACGCGACCTGCGCGATCTCCGCGACGGGCAGCGGCGACGCCTTCATCCGAGCCGGCTTCGCCCACGCCGTCGACGCTCTCGTGCGTCATCTCGGTCTCCCGATCGAGCAGGCGTGCGAACGCGCGCTCGCCTCCGTGCGCAACCTCGGCGGCAGCGGCGGCTGCATCGCCCTCGACGCGAACGGCCGCGCCGCCCTGCCCTTCGATACCGAGGAAATGGCTCGCGGGCTGGTCGGAAGCGACGGACTGCCGCGGGTCGCGCTCGCACGCAGCGAGGAGGGCCCGAGCTGAGCCGGACAGGAGCGAAGAGCGCTTTCAAGCGTTCGATCGCGCCTGGAGCTGCGCCAGGATCTGGGAATGCCGGGCCCGATCGATCCGGTAGCGCGCATAGAAGACGATACCCAGCGCGGAGAAGCCGCCGACGATCGGTCCGTAGAGGACGCCGATCCAGAACAGCTTCTGCGCGGGAATCTGCGCCGCGGACACAACCGCCGTGCCGGTCGGCCAGGCGAGCAGCTCGAGGATGAGGCCGGCGAGCACGCTGCCGATGCCGCTCATCGCCTGGTTCGCGAAGGACACGGCCGCGAACAGCGTGCCTTCGCTGCGCCGCCCGGTTTCGAGATCGTATTCGTCGGCGACGTCGGCCAGCATCGAGCCGTAGACGATCCACGCCTGAACGACGCACGCGCCCTTCGCGCACGCGATCACGAGCAGGATCGCAAACAGCTCCCGCGTCCGGTTGGGTGGCAGCGCCCCGCACAAACGCAGCGCCGCGGGCAGGATCTGGAACAGCGCCCAGCCCGCCGTGCCCCCGATCAACACGCTGCGCTTCTCGAAGCGCCGGCAGAACGCGACCGTCTGCGAGCCGCCCAGCAGGAGGCCGATCGCGAAGGCGCCCCAGTAGTACGTCTGCTCGCTGCTCGTGATTTCCCAGAAGAACGTCGTGAAGTGCAGGTAGAGGGCCGTATCGACGCCGACCATGGCGTAGAGGACCAGCACGCCGGCGAAGAGCGCGCGAAACGATCGGTTGCAAAGCACGCCGCGCAGCTCCGAAAGCAGCCACGCGAACGCGCGCCACACGCCGGCGCCCGGCAGCGCGTTGCGAGGCTGCGGCAGGCAGCGCGCGCGCTGCTGCGTGCCGACGGCCGATACGGACATCGCGACGGCCATCGCGCACGCCAGTGCCAGCGCCAGGAATCCGTAGGAACGCGGGTCGAGCGCCGGGCGCGCCGCTCCGGGCGCATCCGCCAGGAAGCCGCCGAATCCGAGCCCGATCACGAGCGCCGCGCCGAGCACCGAAAAGAACTGTCGATGGGTCACGAGCGCGGTGCGCTCCGAGGGCTCATCGGAGAGCTCGGCGCCGAGCGCGATGTGCGGAATCGTGAAGAGCGAGATGGATGCGCGCGCGAGGACCGAGAACGCGAGGAGCCATGCGAAGAGACCCACCTCGCCCCGCAGCGGTGGATTGAAGAGCAGCGCGAAGCTGATGGCCAGCGGCAGGACGGAGGCATACATGAACGGGTGACGCCGGCCGAGCGGCGAGCGCCACGCATCCGAGAGCACGCCGATCAGCGGATCGACGATCGCATCGACGAGGAGCGCGATCCCGAGCGCGAGCCCCGCCAGCGCGCCAGAGAGGCCGAGGATCTGGTTGTAGTAGAAGAGCGCGAAGAGGCTGAAGGCGTTGGTCTTGATGCCCTCGGCGGCCTGGCCGAGCCCGTACAGGCAACGGCTGGCGAAGCCGAGCCGCGGCCCACGGTTCCTCATGCGCTGCCGGGATCCGGAACCGGGAACGCGGGGCGCTTGCCCGCGACGTGCGCGACGAGATCGCGCGCGAAGTGGGAATAGGTGCGATGGGCGAGCGCGAAGGCGCGGCCTGCCTGCGCGATCCGGCGCCGCTCTTCGGGGCGCGCGAGATAGTGCGCGATCAGATCGAGGCACTCTTCGTCCGAGCGGTACCAGACCAGATGGCGATGGTTCGCGACGAGGGCCTCGAGATCGGGGGAGTAGCTGGTGAGCAGGAAGCCGCCGCAGCCGAGCGTGAACCAGGTGCGATTCGAGGTGTAGCCGGCGCACTGCGTGGTCCAGTCGCGCCCGAGCACGATCTCGGCGCCGGCGCAGATCTCGCGATACTCGCGCGGATACACGTCCTGGCGTCGCGGGGTGATGCCGAGCGGCTCCCAGCCGCGCCCGTAGACGCGGGCATCGAAGCGCTGGCAGACCTTCGCGACCAGCGCCGAGCGCGCGGCGAGCCGCGGGGAAGCCGCGTCGGTCTTGCCGATGAAGGCGACCTGCGAGACGAAGTCCCTGCGCGTGCGCGCCGCCGGGAAGTGCGCCTCGGGATCGCAGGCTTCAGCCAGGAACTCCGCGCGCGGGACGCCGGCGGCGAGGAAATCCGGAATCTGGCCTCTCGCGACCGTCAGCAACAGGTCGGCGCGACGCGCGAGGCCGAGCGTCTCGCGCTCGAGCGGCAGCGTCCAGCAATCCGGCGTGAACACGGCGATGCGTTCGCGGCCGGCCAGCGACTCGAAGGTCTCGGGCAGCACGTCGTTCGCGTGGATCAGCACGAGCTCGGGCCCGAAGCGCGCGAGCTGGCGCAGGGTGAGCGCGCGCGCCGCGCGCCGCCCGAGCAGGCGCGCGCGCTTGCGCTCGTTCACCCAGACGAGCGCGTGCCCCTCGCGCTCTAGGGCGCGCGCGATGTAGGTCGTCGTGCGGGTGTGACGCTTGCTCTTCCCGAAGAACGCGATGCGCATGCGAGAAACGCCGAGCGTATCACAGCGATCCGCGGGGGCGCGCGCGCGCGGCCGTGGCTACGCTCGCGACCCGTGTCGGAAACGCCGCTCGCGATCGCCTTCTTCGCACAGGACTTCCCGCCGCACGTCGGCGGCACGCACGTCTACAACGAGGAGCTCGCGCGCAGGCTGCACGAGCGCGGCCACCGCGTGTGCGTGTTCACCTGGACGGCGGCCGAGCCGGGCGTCGCGGCGGCCGACGCGGCGCAGCCGTTTCGGGTCCACCGCCAGCCCTTCTCGCGTCCCGGCCGCGGAATCTCGCCGGCCGGCGTCGCCGAGGCCCTGCTCCGCTGGCGGCCCGATGTCGCATTCGTGTCGGGCGGGTCGGGCGCGCTGTCGCG
Organism: uncultured delta proteobacterium; assembly: GCA_963785985.1. Classification (GTDB taxonomy): domain Bacteria; phylum Myxococcota_A; class UBA9160; order UBA9160; family SMWR01; genus DATBRV01. The sequence goes on from CAWAXD010000014.1 coordinate 1,049,734, forward strand.
CATCGTCCACGCGGCGGCGGCGCTGGTTCCGACCGTCGTCTCGGTGCACGACCTGCGCGACATGCGGCATCGCCGCGGCCGGCTCGGGCGCTGGCGCGCGCGCTCGCGCTACGGCTTCGACCGCGCGACGGCGCTGACGGCGAACAGCGAGCACACGCGGCGCCGGCTGCTCGACCTGGGGGTCGCGGCGTCGAAGGTCGAGATCGTCTATCCCGGCGTCGACACGCAGAAGTTTCGACCGGATCGGCTGGCGGGAGAGCAGGCGCGCAAGGAGCTCGGACTCGAGGGCGCGTTGGTGCTGCTCACCGTCTCGCGGCTGGCGCCGAACAAGGGACACCGGCTCGTGCTCGAGGCGCTGGCGTCGCTGCGCCCGCGCTTCGAGAAGCTCGTCTACGTGATCGTCGGCGAGGGCGGCATGCGAGGCGGGCTCGAGCGCCGCACGGCCGAGCTCGGCCTCGAGGGCGCCGTCGTCTTCACGGGCCGCGTCCCCGACGTGCGCCCGCTCTACCACGCTTGCGACGTCTTCGTGATGGCCTCGACACCGCACGGCGAAGGCGGCAAGGCCGGAGAAGGCTTCGGCATGGCGTACGTCGAGGCGGGCGCGTGCGGCAAGCCGGCGGTCGCTTCGACGAGCGGCGGCGGCGGCGAGATCGTCGTCGACGGCGAGACCGGACGCGTCGTCGATCCGGACGACGCGGCAGCGCTCGCAGCGGCGCTCGCCTCGCTGCTGGCCGAGCCGGAGCGCGCGCGGGCGTTCGGCGAGCGCGCGCGCGAGCGCGTGCTGCGCTTCGACTGGAGCCATGGCGTGGCGGCGCTCGAGCGGGTGCTGCGCGCGGCGGCCGGCAGTCGCCGCCGCGTGTAGAATCGCCGGCCGGGGGAACGAGCATGGCCGTGGCAACCATCGTCGCCTGCTGGCTCGCGTTCAGCGTCACGCACATGGGCCTCTCGAGCCTGCGCGTTCGCGCGCGCCTGGTCGCCGCGCTCGGCGAGCGCGGCTTTCTCGGCGTGTACACGCTCGTCGCGCTCGCCACGTTCGTCCCGCTGGTGGGGTTCTATTTCTCCCACAAGCACGAGGGGCCGTTCCTGTGGTACCTGGGCGCGCAGCCGGTGGTGCGCTGGCTCATGTACGTCGGCATGGCGCTCGTGCTGTCGCTCGTCGTGGCGGCGCTGCTGCGACCGAGCCCCGCGGCGAGCATGCCCGGGAAGGCGGAGGTCGCAGGCGCCTACCACATCACCCGCCACCCGATGTTCATGGCGGTCGGGCTCTACGGGATCCTGCACCTGCTCGTCGCGCGCGTGAATGCGACGGAGCTGGCCTTCTTCGCGGGCTTCCCGCTCTTCGCGTGCCTGGGCTGCTGGCACCAGGACCGACGCAAGCTCGCGACGGCGGGCGACGCGTTCGCGCGCTTCCACGCGGCAACCGCGTTCCTGCCCTTCACGGGGCCCGGCGCGCTCCAGGGTCTGCGCGAGATGCGGCTGCCGCTCGCGCTCGGCGCCGGTCTCGCGATCGGCCTGCGGCTCCTTCACGGCCGGCTCTTCGGCTGATATTACAGCTATTGCTGAACTAGTGTCGTTTTTGTAATATAGCGGGCGTGACGCCGACCCCGAAGAGCCTGATCCTCGACCTGCTCTCGACGCTTTCGCGCGGCGCCGTGCCGGTGCGCGGCCTCGTCGCGGCCGGCCGCTTGTTCGAACTCCCGGAGAACCGCCTGCGCGTCGCGCTCGCGCGCCTGCTCGCCGCGGGCGCGGTCGAGCGCGACGAGCACAGCCACTACCGCCTGGCCGACGGCGCGGGCGCCGTATCGGATCAGATCCGCGCGTGGCGGAGCGTGGCGGAGCGGCGCAGGCCGTGGTCCGGGGCCTGGATCGCCGTGCACGGCCGCACGGGTGAGCGCGCGCGCGGACGCGGTCCGCGCGCCCTGCGCTTCCTCGGCTTTCGCAGCTTCGAGTCTGGTGATGCGCTGCGGGGCCTGCTGCTGCGCCCAGACAACCTCGCGGGCGGCGTCGAGGAGGCCCGGCGCCGGCTCGCGCTGCTCGGGCTCGCCGCGACGGCGCATGTCTTCCAGATCCGCGAGCTCGACGCCGCGAGCGATCGGCGCGCGCGCGGGCTGTGGGACGCGCGCGCCCTGCGCGCGAGCTATCGCGCCAGCATCGCCGCGCTCGAGGCGAGCGCCGCCCGCCTGCCGCGGCTCGCGCGCGAGGCCGCCATGGCCGAGTCGTTCCGCGTGGGTGGCGCCGCGATCGGCCAGATCGTGCTCGATCCGCTGCTGCCCGAGCCGCTGCTCGACGCGGGCGAGCTCGACGCGCTGATCGCGGCGACGCGCCGCTACGACCGTCTCGGACGCCACGTCTGGAAGGGATGGATCTCGAGCGGCGCGCCCGACGAGCTGCCGGCCGGCGTGCTCGGTCAATCGCAAGCCGTCGAAGCGGCGCGAGCCGCGGGAGGAGCGTGAGATGGAGGAGACCCGCATGCTGGAGACCGGGGCTCGCGCCTGGCGCGATGCGCTGACCCCTGCGGAGATGAAGAGCCTGCTCGCTCGCAACAACTGGCGCAGCGCGCTCTCGATCGCGCTCGACTGGAGCCTCGTGTTCGCGGCGTTCGCGCTCGTCGCCGCGGCGCCGGGCGTCCTCACGGTGCTCGCGGCGCTCTTCGTGATCGGCGGCCGCCAGCTCGGATTCGCCGTCCTGATGCACGAGGCGGCGCACCACACGCTGTTCGCGAACCGCAGACTCAACGATTTCGCAGGCAACTGGCTGTGCGCCTATCCGATCTGGACGGATCTCGCGCCCTATCGCGCCTACCATCTGAAGCACCACGCGAAGAACTGGACCGCGGAAGATCCCGATCTCGGGCTCGCGAACAAGTTTCCGGTGACGCGCGCGAGCCTGCGCCGGAAGATCGTGCGCGATCTCACGGGGCAGGTCGGTTGGAAGCGCGTGCGGGCAGTGCTCGCGCGCGATCTCGGCCTCCGCGCGAGCGGAGTCGCCGTGTCCTTCGGCAAGACCGCCGGCGCGGGCGCCCCCGGTTGGAAGAACCTGCAGGGCGTCGTCGTGACGAATGCGGTGCTGCTCGGCATCCTCACGCTCGCCGGCTGGCCCGTGCTCTACCTGCTCTGGGTGGCGGCCTGGTTCACCACGAACAGCCTGGCGACGCGCATCCGCTCGATCGCGGAGCACAACATGGTGCCCGACCCGAGCGACGAGCTGCGCAACACGCGCACGACGCTCGCGAGCTGGTGGGAGCGCCTGCTGCTCGCGCCCAACCGCGTCAACTTCCACCTCGAGCACCATCTGCTCATGACCGTGCCCTTCTACAACCTGCCGCGCCTGCACCGGCTGCTGCGCGACCGCGGGGCGCTCGACGGCGCGCTGGTCGAGAAGGGCTACCTGGGCCTCCTGCGCCGCGCTGGCTCGAAGCCCGCTTGAAGCCGGGGACTCCACAACGCGGGGGGAGGTCGACTATCCTCCCGGCGTCGCACAGGAGTCGCTGCATGCTCGCCCGGGGCGTCCATCATGTCTCGTTCGCCGTGAGCGATCTTGCGAGATCGCGCCGGTTCTACGAGGGCGTTCTCGAGCTCGAGCCGATTCCGCGCCCCGAGCTGGGGATCCCGGGGGTGTGGTACCGGGCGGGGACGTCCGAGGTACACCTGATCGCGACACCGCCCGGCGCGAACGTCGGCAGCGCTCCCGACCGACTCACACCGCTCGCGAATCACAGCGCCTTCGGAATCGACGACTACGCTGCGACGCTCGAGCGCCTGAAGGCGCGCCGGGTCGAAGTGCTCGAGACGAGCGCCGACCGCGGCCAGCTGTGGGTGCGCGACCCCGACGGCAACGTGCTCGAGCTGATCGTGACCGCGCCGCGCCAATGACGCCGCCACGGCCGAGCCGCCGCTCGCCTATCCTGGATGAACGGATCCACTGGAGGACCTCGATGAAGCCGATGATCGCCCTGCTCGCCATCAGTGCCGCCGCGCTCGCGTGCAGCGAGCCCGCGAGCCCTCCCGCGCCCGCCCCGCAGGCGCCCCCTGCCGCGGTCGCGCCGGCCGGACCGGACCGCGCCGCGCTGCGCACGCGGGCCAACCAGATCCTCGGCTCGCTGCCCGACGAAGCGCTGAGCGAGGCGAATCCGGTGACGGACGCGAAGATCACGCTCGGCCGCATGCTCTACTACGACAGCCGCTTCTCGAAGGCGCAGGAGATCTCCTGCAACAGCTGCCACGATCTCGCGAAGTCGGGCGTCGACGGCGAGCCCACCTCGCCCGGCCATCGCGGCCAGCGCGGCGCGCGCAACTCGCCCAGCGTCTACAACGCGGCCTTCCACATCGCGCAATTCTGGGACGGACGCGCGGCCGACGTCGAGGCGCAGGCGAAGGGCCCGGTGCTGAATCCGATCGAGATGGGGATGCCGAGCGAGGCGGCCGTGATCGCCGTGATCCGCTCGATTCCTGGCTATGCACCGCTGTTCGCGGCGGCGTTTCCGGGCGAGAAGGATCCCATCAACTACGACAACTTCGCGCGCGCGATCGGCGCCTTCGAGCGCCGGCTCGTCACCTCGGATCGCTTCGACGCGTTCCTCGAGGGCAACGAAGACGCGCTCACCGACAGCGAGGTGGCGGGGCTCGAGACCTTCCTCGACACGGGGTGCACCGCGTGCCACATGGGGCCGACGATCGGCGGCGGGATGTTCCAGAAGCTCGGCCTCGTGGAGCCGTATCCGACCAAGGACGCCGGGCGCTTCGAGGTGACGAAGAACGAAGCGGACCGCCAGTTCTTCAAGGTTCCGTCACTGCGCAATGTCGAGAAGACGGGCCCCTGGTTCCACGACGGCTCGATCACGACGCTCGACGACGCGATCCGGACGATGGCGCGGATCCAGCTCGGCAAGCAGCTGACCGACGCGCAGGTCGCGAGCATCCACGCGTTCCTCGCGACCCTCTCGGGCAGCGCCGACGCCGCCTACATCGCCAAGCCCGAGCTGCCGCCGAGCGGCCCGAAGACGCCGGCGCCGGATCCGAGCTAGCGCGGATCCGAGATTCGAGCGGCGAGCGGAGGGAGGCCCGCAAGATCGGATCAGGGTTGGTCGGGGCTCGAGGGCGGCGTGCGCCGCGTGAGGTACAGGTTGCGCGCGTAGATGAAGCCGTTCGGAAGGTAGGCGAGCGTGAAGATCGGATCGCGGCGGTGGATCGCATAGAAGAGCAGGATCGCGGCGCCGACGAGGCTCAGGTACCAGAACGAGACCGGCACGACGCTGCGTTTCGCGCGTTCGGATGCGATCCATTGCACGATGAAGCGCAGCGCGAAAGCGACGTTCCCGACGAGACCCACCGCGATCCAGAAGCCCGATTCACCCCAGTCCACGCGATCTCCTCCTGGCTGCCCGCGAAGAGCGCGAGGGTAGGCCGCAATCCAGGCCGCGGGCCAGCCGATGCCGGCGGAAAGCCCGTGGGCTAACTTCGCGCTCCCTGCGTGTTTCCAGGAGTGTTATGCCTGCGCCCCTCACCGACGTCAGCGTGCTCGACGCGCTGCGGCCCATCGTCGACCCCGACTTCGGCAAGAGCATCGTCGATCTCGGCTTCGTGAAGAACCTCGCGATCGACGGCGGGAGCGTCTCGTTCACGATCGAGCTCACGACGCCCGCCTGCCCCGTGAAGGCGGAGTTCGAGAAGGCCGCGCGCGAGCGGGTGGCGGCCCTGCCCGGTGTCACGTCCGTCGCCGTGACGATGACCGCGAACACGCGGGGCCGTGCCGCCGCCGCGACCGCCCCGTCGGGCGCGGTGCTCCCGGGCGTGCGCAACACGATCGCCGTGGCCTCCGGCAAGGGCGGCGTCGGCAAGAGCACGATCGCGGTCAATCTCGCGATCGCGCTGCGCGAGACGGGCGCGCGGGTCGGCTTGATGGACGCCGACGTCTACGGCCCGTCGCTGCCCCTGCTCACCGGCGTCCGCGGCCGGCCGCACTCCGAGCAGAAGCGCATCTTTCCGCAACAGGGGCACGGCCTGTCACTGATGTCGATGGGCTTCTTCGTCACGGAGAATTCTCCCGTGATCTGGCGCGGGCCGATGGTGCACGGTCTGATCCATCAGTTCCTGACGGACGTGGAGTGGGGCGAGCTCGACTACCTGGTGGTCGACATGCCGCCCGGCACCGGCGACGCCGCGCTCACGCTCACGCAGCAGGCTCCGCTCGCCGGAGCGGTGATCGTGACGACCGCGAACGACCTCTCGCTGATCGACGCGCGCAAGGGCCTCAAGATGTTCGAGAAGGTGCAGGTCCCCGTGCTCGGGATCATCGAGAACATGTCGTACTTCACGCCGCCCGATCTGCCCGACCGCAAGTACTACCTGTTCGGGCGCGGCGGCGGTCAGCGCGTCGCGGAAGAGCTCGGCGTGCCCTTCCTCGGCGAGGTGCCGATCGACCCGCGCGTGGTCGAGGGCGGCGACCGCGGGCGCCCGATCCTGGTGCACGCGCCGGATTCCGACGCGGCCCGCGCGATCCGCGAGATCGCCGGCAAGATCGCGCAGCGCCTGTCGGTGCTCGCGACGTCCACGCCGCCGCTCGCCGACGCGAACATCACCTGGGTCTCGAACCCCTAGCGTCCCACCAACAGATCGGTGTAGAGGACCGGCACCGGGCCGACCGGCTCGCCGGTCGAGCTGCGCTGCATGTAGGTGTCGAAATCGAGGCGCTCGAGCGCGACGCTCGCTTCGGGCTCGAAGAAGCCGTCGGCGATCGAGAGCCCCGCGAGCCAGTTGAGATATTCGGTGGTCAGCGTGCGGCCGGTATCGCGCCGGTAGATGACGATCCGGACCGGCAGCCGCTTCGGGTCCTTCGTCACCCACAGCTCGCGCCGCCCGAGCTGATCGGTCAGGCGAAAGACCTCGCAGGGGCGGCCCATCACGTCCTCGTCGCGGATCCGCTCGGCCCCCTGCGTCACGAGGTTCTCGAACTCGCGCCCGAAGGGCCTCTGGCCCTTGGCGTCCGCGGCGATCGCCTTCGGGCTGCGGGTGATCGCGACGCCATTCTGCCCGACCGCATCGTACGCGTAGTAGGTGTTCCCGCTGACGAGCGTCGTGATCCGGCGGCCCGCGATCACGGTCTCGGCGTGGAGCTTCGCGCCTTTCGACCAGAAGTAGGTGACGTTGAGGCCGCCTTCCGAGTGCGCGAGAACCTCCGCGAACCAGGTCGAGGTTCCGGGCGCCGCGGGCGGCGGCGGCGCGGGATCCGCCGCGTGCGACGCGGCGGCAACGAGCGCCCCGAGCAGGGCGGCTGCGATCCGGAAGCCTCTGCGCTGCATCAGTGCCCCTCCTGGACCGGCGCCGGATGGCTGGCCAGCTCGGGGACGAGGCGCGCGATCGGCTGTCCCTCCATTGTGTCGGGAACCGCGAGGCCCAGCAAGCGCAGCACCGTCGGCGCCACGTCCAGGCTGCGCAACTCGCCGAGCTCCGCCCCGGCCGGCGCACCGCGCCCCACGGCGAGCAGCAGCGCGCCCATCGGCGCTTCCTGCGGCAGATAGCCATGCGCGCCGTAGAGCTTCGGCGTCCGCCCGGACTGGATCGCAAGACCGAGCGGCGCGACCACGACGACGTCGCCGAAGCGCGGATTGCGCGCGCGCAGATCCTGCGGCGTCTCCTCGCGCGGCCAGGCCTGGAGCCCGAGCCCGCGCGCGACCGACAGCGTCTCGTCGATGAATTTCGCGTAGCCGTCCTTCTCGAAGCTCACCGTCGCCATGCCTCCCCCGCCGTACACCTCGCCCTTCACTCCGGCGGTGCGCAGAGCCGCTGCGAGATCGATGCGGTTGAGGACGGGCGCCATGCCGTGGTCGGAGACGATCAGCAGCGTCGTGTGCGCAAAGGCGCCGCTCGCGTCGAGGCCGGCGACCAACATCCCGAGCACGGCGTCCTGTGCCTGCAACGTGCGGCGCACCAGAGGCGTCGCGAGACCGGAGCGGTGCGCGACGGCGTCGACGCCATGGAACCAGGCGGTGATCAGCCGCGGTCGCGGCTCGGGCCCGTTCAGCCACTCGAGGATCTGCCGGGCCTTCTTCTTGTCGGGGACGGTATCGTCGAAGGGCATCCAGTAGCGGGGCCCCCGGCCGCTGCGCCAGGGTCCCTCGGACCCGACCCAGAAATAGGACGCCGAGACCACGCCATGCGCCGCCGCGATCGACCACAGCGGCTCCGCCAGCAGCCAGCTCGGATCGGCCGACTTGTGGAACTCGCCGCGCTCGGGGTCGACGAAGTCGTTGTTCACGATGCCGTGCACGTCGGGCACCACGCCCGTCACGAGCGTGACGTGATTCGGGAAGGTGTTCGACGGGAAGACCGGGGTCAGCCGCGAGGCCCACGCGCCGCGACGACGCAGCGCGGCGAAGGTGGGCAGATCGTCGCCCACGAGATCCGCCGGCCGGGTGCCGTCGAGCGAGATCAGGATCACCGTGGGCGGAGTCTCCGCCCGCGCCGGTGCGGCCGCGAGCCACGCGAGCAGCAGCGCGGCGCACGCCGCCAGACGTCGTCGATGCATTAGAATGCTGCCATGCGCGTCGCCCTCAGCATCGCAGGTTCGGATCCGACCGGCGGCGCCGGGTTGCAGGCGGATCTCCAGGTGTTTCGCGCCTTCGGTGTGCACGGTGCAGGCGTGGTCACCGCACTGACGGTGCAGGATACAGGCAAGGTGCACCAGGTGCTGCCGGCGTTTCCGAACGTCGTGCTGGCACAGCTCCGCGTGCTGCTGCGGGATCTGCGGCCGGATGCCGTGAAGCTCGGGATGCTGGCGACGGACGACGTCGCCCGCAGCGTCGAGCTCGGCCTGCGCGAGCTCGATGGCCACCCGCAGGGCCGTCCGCCGCTGGTGATCGACCCCGTGCTCGCCGCCAGCGATGGAACGCCGCTGCTCGAACGACGCGCCTGGGGCGTGCTCCAGGATCTGATCGGGCACGCCACGCTCGTCACACCCAATCTGTCGGAGGCCGCCTCGCTCTCCGGCTGCGACGTCTCCACGGACGAGGGCGTCGAGGCCGCCGCCTGCGCGCTGGTCTCGAACCTCGGCGCCGGCGCAGCGCTCGTGAAGGGGGGGCACCGCGAGGGCCCGCCCCGCGACCTGCTCGCCGTGCGCGAAGGCGGCTCCGTCTCGTTGCAATGGCTCGACGCCGAGAGGATCGACGTCGGCCCCGTGCACGGCACCGGCTGCGCGCTCGCCTCGGCCATCGCCGCGTGCCTCGCGAAAGGCGAGACGCTGAGCTCGGCGGTGGCGCACGCGCGCCGCTTCGTCGAGGCCGCCATCCGCCGCGCGGCCGCAAAGGGCCGCCACGCGCGGTTGCTCGACTACTAGGTCAAGCGCGGCGTCGACGGCGCCAGCGCGCAGCGAGCGGAACGGCGCAGAGCAGGCCGAGTGAGGCGGCCGAGAGCGCCGCTCCGAAGCGCAGGCTCGCGGGGCGGTACTCGAAGCGCACGCGGTGAGAGCCTTCGGAGACCGCTACGGCCCGGAACAGGCCGTTCGCGCGCAGGATCTCCGTTTCGACATCGTCGACCCACACCCGCCAGCCCGGGAAGAACGAATCCGACAGCACCAGCAGTCCCGGACGCACGGCCTGCACCTCGATCTCCACGCGCTCCGGCGCGTAGCCAACGATGGCGGCGGAACGCACGGGAAACCGCGCACCCGAGGGCTCGAGGCCCGCGGGCGCGCGCTCGAGGATCACGGAGCGGTGGAAGTCGAAGTTGCCCGCCGCCACGCGCGCCAGCGCCTGCGAGCGAGGCAGCAACTTCCAATCGCTGACGAAGTAGGCGCGCGGCAATGCATCGGCGTTCTCGTCGACACGCAGCAGCATCCAGCTCGGAAGCGCGGGGTCCGGTCCGGGCGCCTCGATCGCGAGATCTGCCCCGGGCGCATGCGGCGGCGCTTGCGCGGCGCCGGTGTCCGCGAGCGTTGCGATCGTGCGCACGCCGGCGATGTCGTACACCGTCGCCAGCCGCTCGGGCGATACCCGGGACATCAGGATCCGGGGATCCCGAGCGCCAGAGATCCGCTCCTGGAGCTCGTTCCAGCCCGCGGGCGCCAGGGGATCGAGACACTCGACCCGGTAGGTCTCGCCAAGGGCGCCGAGCCCGAGGGTCGGCTCGAATTGCGGGAAGGCGAGGCGTCCATAGCCGGCGCGCTGCTGCAGCTCCTGCACCTCGCGCGGACCGAAGACGGTATAGGCATCGACATGGAGATTCTCGACCCAGGCCGTGGGTACGGCGCGCAGCGAGCCGCTGCCGGGGCGCGTTGCGAGGTAGACGTCGGCTCCCAACAGGAGCAGCAGCGCCGTGGTGCACGTGACGCGTATGTCGCGCCGGGGCCAGAGCAGCACGCAGGCGCAGAGCAGCAGGACGGCCGCAGCTCGCGCGATGGCGCCCGGCCCGCCCGCGACGCACGCGGCCGTTGCGACCCCCAGCGCGCCGGCGAGCGCGAAGCCGCCGGCCAGGCGCCGCTTGCGCAGCTCCGCGAAGCCTCGAAAAAAGGCGTCGAATCCCGGCGCCGCGAGCGCAATCACACAGAAGTAGGTGAGGACACGGAAACGCTGCGGATCGCGAAACGTGCTGCCGGTGGGAAGCCGCGCGAAGAGCGCGTAGAGCCCTGCCGTGGGCCCGGCATATCCATCCGCGAGCACGAAGCTCAGCAGCGCGACCCCGGCGAGCGGTGCGGTCACGCTGCGGCGACCGCTCACGAGGCCCGCCGCGAGCAGCAGCACCGTCGCCATCCCGAGATAGCCCTGGTCGTAGCCGTAGCCCGGCGTGATGAGTCCCGGGCTCGGATCGACGGCGTTGCTCAGCACTCCGCCCATCGAGAGGGCGGTCCCGATCGCGCCGTAGTGGACCTGGAGCGCGGTGAGCGGCTTCGCACGGTGCGTCTCGCCGACGAGCTCGACGGTGGGCAGCAGCTGCACCGCGGCCAGGCCCGCCGCGAGAACGGCGGCCGCGAGAATCCCCGCCAGGCGACCGCCAGCGTCGCGAGGCGAGAAGCGTCGCGCCGCGGACTCCGCCGCGAGACGCACGCCGGCGTAGGGCAGCGCCAGGTACCAGGTGAAGACCGCATACTGCGTGAAGCCCGCGAGCAGCTGGAGAGCGGTCGCGAGCGCGAGGCCCAGCCACCAACGCCAGCGCCAACCCTGGACCAGCTTTTCGATGCAGAGCAGGATGGCGGGCAGCCAGACGAGCGTGGCGAGCGCCGGCGGCCAGAAGCTGGTGCCGAGAACGCAGCCGAAGACGAAGAGCACCCCGCCGGCGACGCACGCCGCGAGGCCGTGCCCCCAGGCGCGAAACAGGAGCGCCGCCAGGTGCGCCGCGAGCACGGTTTCGCAGAGCATCTCGAGCGGCAGCGCGCGCGCCGTCGGCAGCCAGATCGCCAGCCAGGTGCCCGGATAGAACACGCCGGCCTGGAGCGTCGCGAGCAGCGGCATGCCGCTGCACGCCTGCGGATTCCAGAGCGGAAGCTCGCCCGCGCGCAGGCGCCGGGCGACCCAGTCGGTCATCGGAACGAAGTAGCCGAGGAAGTCGAGCGGGAACGGAACGCCGGTGCGGCCCGGCGCCACGTTGAAGCGCATCCAGAGGAGCCCGACGGCCAGGACCAGCAGCGCGCTACACACACACGCTGCGAGCGCTCGTCGTGAGTCCGGTGAGCTCAGCTCGCAGCGCCCCTAGGTTCGCAGCGCCTCGAGCAGGTGCTGCCACAGGTTGCCGAAATCGCCGTTGCTCATGACGATCACGACGTCGCCTGCGCGGCAGTCGCGCACGAGGCGCTCGACGATCGCGGGGACGCCCTCGATCGCATCGGCTGGGATGCGGGCGGCGCGCAGGTCGTTCGCGAGATCCTGGGACGAGAAGCGCTCGGTCACCTCGCCGGTGATGCTGTAGATCGGCGCATCGGGCACGACCGCGACCACGACCCAGCCCGCGCCCTCGAAGGACTCCGCGTAGTCGCGCTGGAACAGCTTGCGCCGGCTCGTGTTGGTGCGCGGCTCGAAGACGGCCACCAGGCGGCGGTCGGGGTAGCGCGCGCGCAGCGCGCCGAGCGTCGCGCGCACGGCGGTCGGGTGATGGGCGAAATCGTCAATTACCGTTATGCCGCGCTCTTCGCCCCGCACTTCCTGGCGCCGCTTCACGCCCCGGAAGCTCGCGAGCGCCCGCGCGGCTTCCTCGAGCGGCACGCCGAGCGCATCCACCGTGGCGAGCGCGGCGAGCGCGTTCTCGACGTTCACGCGGCCGAACAGCGGCACGCGCACGCGCGCGGCGAAGCGGCCGCCGCGGTAGACGTCGAAGCGGGTGCCTTCCGGATCGGCCGTCAGCGCGCTCGCGCGCCAGGCGTGCGCGTCGCGCGTCTCGAGCCCGTAGCCAACGATGCGGCACGGCGCCCCCGCGATCACGTCGCGGACGCCCTCGTGGTCGAGCGCCGCGACGAGCGTGCCGTCGGCCGGCAGGCGCGAGACGAGCGTGCGGAACGCCTGCTTCACGTGATCGAGATCGCGGTAGATGTCGGCGTGGTCGAACTCGACCGACGTGATCACCAGCGTGCGCGCTCCGTAATGCAGGAACTTCGGCGTCTTGTCGAAGAAGGCCGTGTCGTACTCGTCGCCCTCGACGACGAAGTGCTCCCCCTGCCCTTCGCGGAAGCTCCCGTCGAAATCGAGCGAATGGCCACCGACCAGCAGCGAAGGGTCGCGCCCGGTTCCGTGCAGCAGCGCCGCCACCAGGCTCGTGGTGGTCGTCTTGCCGTGGGTGCCGGAGATCACGACCGGGTGCTTGCCCGCGATCGCGAGCTCGTAGAGCGCGTCCGGGAACGAGCGGTAGGGGAGCCCTTCGTCGATCGCGGCGCGCGCCTCGGGATTGTTCGCGCGCACCGCGTTTCCGATCACGACGAGGTCCGCCGGATGCTCGAGCACGTTCTCGGCTCGGAAGCCCTGCTGGACCGGGATGCCCCATTGCTCGAGCAACGTGCTCATCGGCGGGTAGAGCTTCTCGTCCGAGCCGGTGACGTGGATGCCGCGCGCATGCAGGAGCCCGGCGAACGACCCCATGCCGGTGCCGCCGATCGCGACGAAGTGCACGTGACGCGGCGCCTCGCTCATCGCCTCACCCCTCCGCAAAGGCCTCGAGAATCGCGTCGTGCACCAGCGGCCGCAGCTCGAAGCGGCTGCGCTTGGCGACCAGGTGCACGCGGTTCGTGAGCATCACCACGATCGCCTCGCGCTCGAGATCGATCCAGAGCGAGGTGCCCGTGAAGCCGAGGTGGCCGACGGAGGCCTCGGAAAAATGCTGGCCCGACGAAGACGCGCCGCGCGTCGGCGTATCCCAGCCGAGGGCCCAATCCGAGCCCGGCGGCAGCTGCTGCCGCGTGAGGAACGTGCGCAGCAGCTCGCGCGGGAGTCTTTCACTGCGGCCGTGCCAGACGTCGACGATCGTCTGCGCGAACTTCATCACGTCGTCCGCGGTCGCAAACAGACCCGCGTGCCCCGCGACGCCCCCCATCACGGAAGCGTTCGGATCGTGCACCTCCCCCCACACGATGCGCCCGCGCCACGGACAGTTCTCGGTCGCCGCCACGCGCCGCCGCACGGCGTCGGGCAGGGGCGGCACGCCGTCGCCGGTGCGCACGAAGAAGGTGTCGCGCATGTCGAGCGGTCCGAAGATGCGCTCGGCGCAGACTTCGTCGAGCGGCCGGCGCGTCACGGCTTCGACGACGGCGCCGAGCACGATGAAATCGAGATCCCCATACACCGCGGCGGCGCCCGGCTCGTGGACCAGGCCCGAGCGCAGCGTGCGCTCGAGCACGAAATCGCGCGCAGCGGGCGTGCCGATGATCCGCTCGCCCGTCTTCCGCTCCCGCTCGAGCAGCAGCTCGTGGAAGCCGCGCCACGGCTTGAGGCCCGATGCGTGGGCGAGCAGATGGCGGAGCGTCACGCTCTCCTTGTCGCGCTCGGCGAACTCCGGCAGGAACTTCGCGACGGGATCGTCGATCCCGAGCGCCCCGTCGCTCGCGAGCAGCAGGATCATGGTGGTGGTGGCGATCGGCTTGGTGAGCGAGGCGAGATCGAAGATGGTTTCGCGCGCCATCGGGATCCGCTCCGGGCGGAGCACCGCGAAGCCGCGCGCGCAGAAGTGCTCGAGCTGCTCGCCGTGCTTCGGCATCCGCGCCAGCACGACCGCGCCGGGGATCTCCGCTTTCGCGATCGCCTGGTCGATGGCGCGATCGACGCGCGTGAGCTTGCGCTTGACGACACTCCATCTCACGACGCGACGCTCACCCCCCGCTCGAGCATCTGGAGCTCCCCACGATCCGCATCGAGCTTAGCGCGGCAGCCCATCGGCCAGGGATAGTTCGCCTTCACGTGGCCGAACGGCAGATCGCTGACGAGCGGGATGCGCAGCGGCGCGATCACTTCGGCCACCAGCTGCTCGGCGCCGAGCTCGGGGTAGCGCTCGTCGAGACAGCTCGAAAAATCACCCAGGCCCACGCCCGCGAGCGGCGCGAGCTTGCCGGCGCCGCGCAGCTGCTGGAGCATGCGATCGATCCGATACGGCCGTTCGCCGCGATCCTCGAGCAACAGGATCGCGCCGCGGGTATCGATCTCCCAGCTCGTGCCGATGCTCGCCGCCACCAGCGTGAGCGAGCCGCCCACCAGGCGGCCGGTCGCGACGCCCCCGCCGCGCGGCGTGCCGCGCAGCACGGGCGCGCGCTCGCCGGCAAGCGCACCGATCAGCGCGTCGAGCACGCCCGGGTCGACGTCCGCGCCGCGCTCGAGCATCGGACCGTGGAAGCCGACGAGCCCGGCCTGGCGGCGCTGCCACAACAGAAGCGCCGTCACGTCGCTGTAGCCGACCAGCGGCTTGCGCGCGGCGCGGAAGGCAGCGGCGTCGAGCAGGGGCACGATGCGGTCGCAGCCATAGCCTCCGCGCGCGCAAACGATGGCCTGAACCTGCGGATCGTTCACGAGCTCGTGCAGCTCGCCCGCGCGGCGCGCGTCGTCCCCTGCGAGGTAGCCGCTCCGCGCGAACAGATCGTCGCGCATGCGGGTGCGAAAGCCGCGGCTCTCGAGCAGCGCGACGCCCGCCAGCAGCCGGTCTCTTTCGACGGGTCCGCCGGGGGCCGCGATCCCGAGCGTCGCGCCGGGTTGCAGCGCGAGCGGCTTGCAGAGTCGAGCCACTACAGGACGTCTTCGTCGAGCTCGTGCGGGGCTTCGTCGCGGGCGAAGCCGACGTCCGCCGGCAGCCCGAGGCCCTGGCGCGTCTCCTGCGTCAGATCGCGGAAGGTCGCGTATCTCCCTTCGAACTGCAGATGGATGGTCCCGGTCGGGCCGTTGCGCTGCTTGGCGACGATCAGCTCCGCGAGGCCCTTGTTCTCCTCGGTGCGGTTGTAGACCTCGTCGCGATAGATGAACGAGACCACGTCGGCGTCCTGCTCGATGGCACCGGACTCGCGCAGGTCGCCCATGTGCGGGCGGCGTTTGTCCGGATCGCGCTGCTCGGGGCCGCGGTTGAGCTGCGAGAGCGCAATCACCGGGATGTCGAGCTCCTTGGCGAGCGACTTGAGGCCGTGGCTGATCTCGGCGATCTCGAGATCCTTGCGGTGCGTGGGCGTATCGCCGTGGCAGAGCTGGAGGTAATCGACGAGCACCAGGTCGAGACCGCGCTCCGACGCGAGCCGGCGGCACTTCGCCTTGATCTCGAGGATCGTGATCATGCCGCTGTCGTCGATCCAGATGTCCGCGCCCGCGAGGCGCCCGGCGGCCTTCACGAGCCGCGCGTTGGCGTCGACGGAGCCGAAGCCGCGCCGGAAGGGCGTGAGATCGACGCGCGCTTCCGAGGCGAGCAGGCGCAGCGCGAGCGAGCGCTTCGTCATCTCGAGCGAGAAGATCGCGACCTTCTTGCCATGATCCACGGAAGCGTTGCGCGCGACGTTGAGCGCGAGCGCCGTCTTTCCCATGCTCGGCCGCGCCGCGATGATCACGAGCTCGCCGGGCTGCAGCCCGCCGGTGTCCTGGTCGAAGTCGCGGAAGCCGGTCGGCACGCCCGTGAGCTGGCCGCCGCGCGCCATCAGCGACTCGACGTAGTTGAGCGCGTCGTTCATCTCGTCGTGCAGGCTGCGGAACGTGACCTGGCTCTTGGCGCGGCTGATCTCGAAGATCCGCGATTCGGCGGCGTCGAGCATGTGATCGGCGCGGTCGCCCTTTTCGTAGCCCGACTCGACGATCTCGGTCGCGACGCGGATCAGGCTGCGCTTGATCGAGTGCTCGCGCACGATCCGCGCGTGGTGGATCACGTTCGCGGCCGTCGCCTCGTAATCGGCGATCTCGGCGAGGAACGGCGGCCCGCCGATCGCTTCGAGCCTTCGCTGGCGACTCAGGTAGTCGGAGAGCGTGTGCAGGTCGACCGGCTCGTTCTCGTCCTGGAGCACGAGCATCGCCTGGTAGAGCTGTTGATGGGACGGGTGATAGAAATCGTCGGGCTTGACTTCGGTGAGGACCGAGTGGATCGCCTGATTGTCGAGCAGCAGGGCCGAGAGAACGGCCTTCTCGACTTCGAGATCGTGCGGCGGCACGCGTCCGGTGGCGCCTTCAGCGGTCGTCTTCGTGCGTGCCACGGCACCCCCCCGACGGCATGCTCGACAGATTCTACTCCGACTTGACCACTCTCACCTTCAAATTCGCGACGACGTCCTTGTGCAGGCGCACTGGAACGACGTGCTCCCCGATCTCCTTGATCGGCTCTTCCAGGTGGATCTTGCGGCGGTCGAGCTCGATGCCCTTGGCCGCGATCAGCTCGGCGACCTGCGCGACCGTCACGGATCCGAAGAGCTTCCCCTCTTCGCCCACGTTGGCGCGTACTTCGAGCAGCAGCGACTCGAGGCGGACCTTCTCCTGGCCAAGCTGCTTCATCTCGCGCGCCACGCGATCGGCCACGACGCGCTTCTGGTGCTCGATCTCGCGGACGTTGCTCTCGGTCGCGAGCGAAGCCTTACCCTTCGGGATCAGGAAGTTGTGGGCGTGGCCCGGCTTGACGGAGATCACGTCGCCGGCCTCGCCGAGGCTCGGGATCGACTCGCGCAGGATCACCTTGACGTTCGCCATCGCTCCTCCACTTCGCAGCCGCGCTCGCGCGGCCCCGCCTCGCCGCGCGCGCTCGGCTACAGCTCCTGACCCGCCTGCGGGAGCAGGGCCAGGTGCCGGGCGCGCTTGATGGCGATCGCGAGCGGTCGCTGATGGCGCGCGCAGTTCCCGGAAATCCGTCGGGGAATCATCTTGCCCGTCTCGGTGACGAACAGACGCAGGGCCTTAGGGTCCTTGTAATCGATCTCGATCGTCGAATCGGCGCAGAAGCGGCAGACCTTGCGCCGGACGAAGCCCTTCTTCTTCTGGCGCCGGGCCTTCTTGCGGGCCCGCGCGCGCAGCCGCGCCTTGACGCTGTTCGGCTCTTCGCGCCGCTCGTCATCGCGGCGGTAGCCATCGTCGCGCCGGAAGCCTCCGCCGTCGTCTCTCCGGAAGCCGCCGTCATCGCGGCGGAATCCGCCATCGTCGCGGCGGAAACCTTCATCGCGCCGGAAGCCGTCGTCGCGCCGCGGACCCGAGGGTCCGAAGGGGGCACTCATCGCGCGTCCTCCTTGTCGTCGTCGTCGCTGTCGACTTCGCGCACGTCAAGGTCGTCATCCTCGTCCTCATCGTCATCGTCGCCCGCGCTCTCGACCGGCGCGCCGGCGATCGCTTCGGCGGCCAGCCGCGCGGCCTCTTCGGCTTCGCGCGCGGCGCGCTCGGCCGCCCGCACGGCGCGCAGGCGCTCGAGCTCGGCCGCTTCGGCCTTGCGCGCTTCGATGTCGACGACGTCGTCCTTGGCCTGGACCGTGAGGAAACGCAGCACGGAGTCGTCGAGGCGCAGCACGCGCTCGACCTCGGGCACGACCTTCCCATCGTCGAGGAACATCAGCAGGATGTAGCGGCCCTTCTGGAAATGGCGGATCTCATACGCCATGCGCCGCCGGCCCTGATCGTCGTACAGCAGGCGAATGGCGCCCTGCTTCTCCAGCGTGGCGTCGAGGCGCTCGCAGAGCGCCTTGACCCCCTCGTCGGAGATCTCCGGCTGAACGATGAAAGTCGTCTCGTATTCCCGCATCGATCCTCCTCATGGACGGGGCCCAGCGGCCCGGGCCACCGCAATCGGGGGCCGCTGCGACGGGTTCGCGGCGGCTCCGGCGGTGACCGAGGAGCGGGGCGCGAGCCCCGCCAAGGGCGCATTGGATACCACAGGCGGGCGGGCGAGGCCACGCCGGGAGCAAGCGAAGCGCGCAGCTCGCTCAGGGCGAGCGAAGTCCCCGGGCTAGGCGGCCTCGCGGGCGAGCTCGAGGAGCAGCGCGTGCACGCGCGGGTCCTCGCCCAGCTCGGGATGAAACGTGCTCGCGAGCACACGGCCCTGGCGCACGAGCACCGGCCAGCCGTCGACGCGGGCCAGCACCTCCACCGCAGGCCCCGGGCGCCGCAGCTGCGGCGCGCGGATGAAGACGCAGCGCAGCCCGGGCAGCGAGTCGCTGTCCGCGATCGCGGCGAACGAATCCACCTGCGTGCCGTAGGCGTTGCGCACGGCCACGACGTCGACGAGGCCGAGGCTGGGAACCGGGTGGTTCTCCACTTCGCGCGCGAGCAGCACGGCTCCCGCGCAGGTGCCGAGGATCGGGCGCCCGGCCTGCGCGAAGGCCCGGATCGGCTCGTAGAGACCCACGCGCGCGAGCCCCTTCGAGATGGTGGTGCTCTCGCCTCCCGGGAGGATCAGGGCCGCGACGCCATCGAGGTCCTTTTCCGCGCGCACGCGGAGCGCCGCGACGCCCAGCCGCGCGAGCGCGCGGCGGTGGGCCTCGACGTCCCCCTGGATCGCGAGGATGCCGACTCGCAGCGCGCCCATCGCCCGTTCACCAACCCCGGTTCGCGAGGCGCTCGTGTTCGGCGAGCGTCTCCATCTCGATGCCCGGCATCGCCGCGCGCAGCCCGCGGCTCGCCGCCAGCACCTCCTCGGCTTCGTCCCAGTGCGTCGTCGCGCGCACGATCGCGCGCGCGCGGGCGGCCGGATCCTCGCTCTTGAAGATGCCGGAGCCGACGAACACGGCCTCGGCGCCGAGCGACATGCACAGCGCAGCGTCGGCCGGCGTGGCGATTCCGCCGGCCGCGAAGTTCGGCACCGGCAGCCGGCCATTTTGCGCGACGCGCCGCACCAGCTCGAGCGGCGCGCCCAGTTCTTTTGCGCGCGCCGGGAGCTCCTCGGGCCGCAGCGCGGTGAGCGCGCGCATCGCGCCGCACACCTGTCGCAGGTGACGCACGGCCTCGACGATGTTGCCGCTGCCGGCCTCGCCCTTGGTGCGGATCATCGCCGCGCCCTCGCCGATCCGGCGCAGCGCCTCGCCGAGGTCGCGCGCGCCACAGACGAAGGGTGACTTGTAGGCGTGCTTGTCGATGTGGTGCTCCTCGTCGGCCGGCGTCAGCACCTCGCTCTCGTCGATGAAGTCGACGCCGAGCGCCTCGAGCACGCGCGCCTCGACGAAGTGCCCGATGCGCACCTTCGCCATCACCGGGATCGAGACCATGCGCTGGATGTCCTCGATCACCTCGATCGAGCACATGCGGGCGACGCCGCCCTCGTTGCGGATGTCGGCGGGGACGCGTTCGAGCGCCATCACCGCCGCCGCGCCGGAGTCTTCGGCGATCTTCGCCTGATCGGGGTTGGTCACGTCCATGATCACCCCGCCCTTGAGCATCTCGGCGAGCCCGACCTTCAGCTCGTAGGCCTCGGCCGTCGTGCGCGCCGCGCCGTTGCCGTTGCCCGGCGGATTCGTCTTCTTCGACATCGCTTCCTCCTCGATCGGCGCCGGGGGGTCCGGCGCGCCAGGTTCAGATGTGGACTCGCGCGGCCGGTCGCGCCGAGGCCCCGAGCCGGGCCGCGAGCACGCGACCGAGCGCGGCGACACCGCGGCGCAACGAAGCCTCGTTCACCATCGCAATCGAAAGGCGCAGGCCGCGCGAGGCGCGGCCGTCGTGATTGAACTGCGACCCCGGCGCGAAGAGCACGCCGGCGCCGACGGCATCCGCCAGCAGATCGCGCGTATCGATTCCCTCCGGCAGCTCCACCCAGATCTGATAGCCGCCCTCCGGCGTCGTCCAGCGCGAGCCCACGGGCAGGTGCTCGGCCAGGGCCGCGAGCAGCGCGTCGCGGCGCGCGATCAGCACCCGGCGCAGACGCGCGAGATGCCGGTCGTAGTCGCCGGCCGCCACGAACTCCGCGAGCGCGGCTTGCAGCGGCATCGCGTCCGAGTGGTCGCTCGCCTGCTTGAGCGCGAGCAGCGCGTCGACGGCGCGCCCGCGCGCTGCGATCGCGCCGACGCGGACGCCAGGGAACAGCGATTTCGAGAACGAGGAGAGTTGGACCACCAGGCCGCTCGCGTCGAGCGCCGCGAGCGAAGGCACCGGCTTGCCGGCGAAGCGCAGATCGGCCTCGTAGGCGTCCTCGATCACGGGCTTGCCGCAGCGCGCGGCGATCGCGAGCAGCTGGCGCCGATGCGCGAGCGAGGTGGTGATGCCGAGCGGGTTGTGGAACGTCGGAATCGTGTAGAGCGCCTTCACCTCGGGGCGCTGGAGCGTGCGCTCGAGCACGCCGAGATCGAGACCGTCCTCGCGCATCGGAATCGGCGCCGTGCGCAGGCCGAGCCCGATCGCGGCGGAGAGCACGTTCTGGTAGGTGGGCTCCTCGAGCGCGACCACGTCGCCGGCGGCCGCGAACAGCCGCATCGCGAGCGAGATGCCCTGGCTCGCGCCGTGACACAGCACGATGCCGTCCGCGTCGATCGCGACCCCCGCGTCGCGCAAGCGTGCGGCCATCACCTCGCGCATGCGCGGCAGACCGCCGGGCCCGCCGTAGAGCAGCAGCGACGCGCCGCCCTCCGTGAGCACGCGGTTCAGCACGCGCCGGAAGGCGTCGGCCGGGTAGAGCGCGGGATCCGGCACGAGGGAGTGCATGGGCACGGCCTCGACCGAGCTGCCGAAGCGCGGGCGCGAGCGTTCGAGCTCGAGCAGCCTCTCGGCGATCGGGGAGAGCTCGGGCTGGAAGTCGACGGGCACCGCGTTCGCCGCGCCATTGTGCGCGCGCACGAAGGTTCCGCGCCCGACGGTCGCTTCGACCATGCCCGCGCTCGCGAGCTCTTCGTAGGCGAGCGCCACGGTGTCGCGGTGGACGCGCAGGCTCTTCGCGAGATCGCGGATCGGCGGCAACTTCGAACCGACGGCGAGCTTGTCCGCCTCGATCTCGCGCCGGATCTGCTCCGCGATCTGCCGGTAGACCGGCAGCCGCTCGGACCCGGCCTCGCGCTGCAGGGAGATGCGCATGATCACGCAGATTATCCGGCGGACAATCGCTCGTCAATGTTGTTTTATCCAGACAAAGCTCAATACCAAGAGGTAAATATGCCATCTGGATACCTGACAAATCGGCCACTGCCGGAGCGTGTGGGAGACGCTTGGGACTCCCTCTCGATGTGCGATCGTCGGTGAGAGATCGCCGGGTACGAACGGCTCGGCTCGCTGCCGGCTGGATTGAAGAGAGGGCATGCAATGGCGTGGGATTTCGAGACCGACCCCGAGTACCAGAAGAAGCTCGACTGGGTGAAGGCCTTCGTGCGGGAGGAGGTGGAGCCGCTCGACCTGGTGTTCCCGGACCTTCAGTTCGTGCCGCTCGATGGCGCGCGGCGCAAGATCATCGATCCGTTGAAGGAGGAGGTGCGCCGCCACGGGCTGTGGGCGACGCACCTGGGGCCGGAGCTGGGTGGCCAGGGGTATGGCCAGCTGAAGCTGGCGCTGCTGAACGAGATCCTGGGCCGGTCGTCGTGGGCGCCGATCGTATTCGGCTGCCAGGCGCCTGACACGGGCAACGCGGAGATCATCGCCCATTACGGCACGCCGGAGCAGAAGGAGCGCTATCTGCGCCCGCTGCTCGAGGGCGAGTGCTTCTCGAGCTACTCGATGACCGAGCCCCATGCCGGTGCGGACCCGACGCGGTTCACGACGCGGGCGGTGAAGGACGGGGACGCGTGGGTGATCAACGGCTGGAAGTACTTCTCATCGAACGCGAAGACGGCGTCGTTCCTGATCGTGATGGCGGTGACGAACCCGGATGTGAGCCCGTACAAGGGCATGTCGATGTTCCTCGTTCCGACCGACACGCCAGGCGTCAACATCGTGCGCAACGTCGGCCTGTTCGGCGAGCCGCTGAACGAGGGCTCCCACGCGCTCATCCATTACGAGGACGTCCGGGTTCCGAAGCAGGCGCTCCTCGGGGGCGAGGGCCAGGCCTTCGTCGTCTCCCAGACCCGCCTCGGCGGAGGGCGGATCCATCACGCCATGCGGACGATCGGCATGGCGCAGAAGGCGATCGACATGATGTGCGAACGGGTCCTCAGCCGGGAGACGGCCGGCAGCCTGCTCGCCGACAAGCAGTTCGTGCAGGGCTACATCGCCGACTCCTACGCCCAGCTGACGCAGTTCCGGCTGTTCGTGCTCTACACGGCGTGGGAGATCGACAAGTACGACGACTACAAGCGTGTGCGCAAGGACATCGCGACCGCCAAGGTGGTCATGCCGACGGTGCTGCACGATATCGCCTGGCGGGCGATGCAGGTGCACGGCGCCCTGGGCACGACGAACGAGATGCCCTTCTTCAACATGATCCTCGGGGCTGGTGTCATGGGCCTCGCCGACGGGCCGACCGAGGTCCACAAGGTCACGGTGGCTCGTCAGGTGCTGCGGGACTACCGGCCGAGCGACGACCTGTGGCCCACGGAGTGGATTCCCAAGCAGCTCGAAGCTGCGAAGGCGAAATTCGCCGAGTACCTCGAGCACGAAGTCGGGAACCTGTGACGACAACGCAACACACGACGCCGACCCTCGCCGACGTCGGAAAGCTGACTGCCTGGCTGGACGCGCAGGGACTCGGGGTCGGCGCGCCGCTCGAGCATCGCTACATCTCCGGCGGCAGCCAGAACGAGATCTACGAGCTGCGCCGCGGCGATCTCCACTGCGCGATGCGCATCCCGCCGCCCAGCGCGCCCGCCGACAGGGACAACGGCATCGTGCGCGAGTGGCGGATCATCGAGGCGCTCGGCGGCACCGACGTGCCGCACACGGAGGCGATCGGGGTCTGCACCGATCCGTCGGTGCTCGGCCGGACCTTCTATCTGATGGGCTTCGTCGACGGGTGGTCGCCGATGGCGATGGGCACCCGCTGGCCGAAGCCGTTCGACGGCGACCTCGAGGCCCGGCGCGGGCTCGCCTTCGAGCTCGTCGAGGGCATCGCCCGGCTGTCGAAAGTCGATTGGCGGGCGAAGGGTCTGCACGACCTCGGACGCCCCGAAGGCTTTCATGAGCGCCAGGTCGACCGGTGGACGGCGTTCTTCGAGCGGATCAAGGGGCGCGACCTGCCAGGCTTCGACGCGGCGGCGGCGTGGCTCCGCTCCCACAAGCCGATCGATTTCATTCCGGGGTTGATGCACGGCGATTACCAGTTCGCCAACGTGATGTACGCCCACGGCGCGCCGGCCCGGCTGGCCGCCATCGTCGACTGGGAGATGGGCACGGTCGGCGACCCGAAGCTCGACCTGGCGTGGGTGGTGCACAACTGGCCGGATGACCCCGACGCCCCGTCGGCGATCACCTATGTCGATCTCACTGGCATGCCGACGAGCGCTGAGCTGCTCGAGTACTACTCGCGGAGGTCCGGCCGCCAGGTCGACGACATCGACTACTACTGCGTGCTGGCCAAGTGGAAGCTGGCGGTCGTGCTGGAGCAGGGCTATCAGCGCGCGTCCGCCGACTCCACGCTGCAGGCGTTCGGCCCGATCGTGCTGGACCTCATGCGCGAAGCGGCCGAGCTGGCCGAGACGAGCGACTACAAGGGATGAAGACACCGCGGGAGCTGTTCGACCTCAGCGGCAAGGTCGCCGTCGTCACCGGCGGGAGCCGCGGCATCGGCCGTGCGGTGGCCGAGGGGTTCGCCGCCGCGGGCGCCGAGGTCGTGATCGCCAGCCGGAAGCTCGCGAGCTGCGAGACCGCGGCCAGGGAGATCACAGCGGCTACCGGCCGGCGGGCGCTGCCGGTCGGCTGCCACGTGGGCCGCTGGGACGATTGCGACCGGCTGGTCGACACCATCTACACCGAGTTCGGTCGCTGTGACGTGCTGGTGAACAACGCCGGCATGTCGCCGCTCTACGACGATCTCCGCTCGGTCACCGCGGAGCTGTACGACAAGGTCCACGCGGTCAACGCGCGCGGGCCGTTCCGACTCAGTGCCCTGATCGGGTCGCGGATGGCTGAAGGCGAAGGCGGCTCGATCATCAACGTCTCGACCGCCGGGTCGCTCCGCCCGAGCGCGGGCGACCTGCCCTACGCCATGGCGAAGGCCGGCCTCAATGCGCTCACGCTCGGCTCTCGCCGGCGCGTTTGCGCCGAAGGTACGAGCCAACCTCGTGCTGCCCGGTGCCTTCGACACCGACATCAGCAAGGCATGGGGCCCGGAAATGAAGGCCCAGGCCGGCGCGATCAACCCGCTGAAGCGCATCGGCCGGCCCGAGGACATGGTGGGCGTGTGCATCTTCCTCGCCAGCGATGCCTCCCGCTACATCAACGGGGCCCAGGTGCTCGTCGACGGCGGCCTCTTCCGAACGCTCTGACGTGCGCGCCGCCGTCTGCCGCAGCTATGGGCCGCCCGAGGCCGTCAGCGTGGAGGACGTGCCGCAACCCGTGCCCGGCCCGGGCGAGGTGCGCGTGCGGGTGACCGCCGCGTCGGTCAACTTCCCCGACGTCCTCATCATCGCGAACCAGTACCAGGTGTCGGCGGCGACGCCGTTCGTCCCGGGGAGCGAGTTCGCAGGTGTCGTCGAGGAGGTCGGGGCGGGCGTGCGGGACGTCGTCATCGGCGACGTCGTCGCCGCGACGGTGTTCGTCGGCGCCTTCGCAGAGCAGGCGGTCGTCGCCGCCGAGGCGATCCGTCGCGTCCCGAGCGGCGTCGACGTCCGCATCGCCGCCGCCTTCGGCGTGGCGCACCGCACCGCGTACCACGTCCTCCGCTCGGTCGCCCGCCTGCAGCCGGGAGAGCAGCTGGTCGTGCTCGGTGCCGGAGGCGGCGTCGGCCTGGCGGCGGTCCAGCTCGGCGCGCTGCTCGGCGCCTCGGTGACCGCGGTCGCCTCGTCCCCGGAGAAGCTCGCCGTCGCCGCCTCGTACGGCGCCGGCCATCTGATCGATCGTCGGTCCGTCGACCTGCGCCAGTCGCTGCGGGAGTGCCTTCCCGAGGGCGCCGACGTGGTCGTCGATCCGGTCGGTGGCGAGCTCGCCGAGCCCGCGCTGCGGGCGCTCCGCCGGCGGGGCCGGTTCGTGACGGTCGGCTACGCGTCGGGCGTGATCCCCCGAATCCCCCTCAACCTCGTGCTGCTGAAGGGGGTCACGGTTCTCGGCTTCGAGTTCCGCGCTTTCGCGCGGCACGCCACGGACGAGTTCCGCCGCAACGAGGACGAGCTGATGGAGCTGCTCGCTACGCACCGCGCGGCGCCGCACATCGGCGCCGCATTCGAGCTCGACGAAGTAGCGGCTGCCCTGCGGCTCGTCGCCGATGGTGGGGCCGTGGGGAAGGTCGTGCTCGACATCAGCAGGAGCGGATGAAGTCGATCCGTTCATCACGCTGCGAGCGGAGCGGGGCCCGATGCAAATCGCTTCGTTTGTGAATCGGTATTTCTTCCTCGTGCTCGGAACGGGCATGCTGATGCTGGGGGGGATCGCGATCCTGGTCTCCCCAGACCTGATGAGCTTCGCCGTGCTGGGAGTGGCGGTCTTCTTCCTGTTCAAGGGCGCGCGGCCGCT
This sequence comes from uncultured delta proteobacterium, assembly GCA_963785985.1. Classification (GTDB taxonomy): domain Bacteria; phylum Myxococcota_A; class UBA9160; order UBA9160; family SMWR01; genus DATBRV01. The sequence continues at coordinate 1,075,643 of CAWAXD010000014.1, forward strand.
CTGGCTGGAATCCCGACTTCAACGTGATGGCGTGCTCGTCCAGGCGTTGGTGGTCCGAATCGGGCCGAGCGACCTCAGGATCAACTTTCAGTTTCAGTGGGCGCTCAGCTACCGCTACACCGATGGCCTCGGACAGGCACATGAGGGAGAGAGCGGGTACCTGTCTCCCGACGAGGCCGCGGTGTGGAAGGTCGGTGACACGGGCTGGGTCCGATACGACCGCCAACACCCGGCGAAGAGCGTCTGGGTCGGCAGGTCCTGATGCGCGACGGCCTCGAGCGCCTCGGCGTGCTCCAGTCCGACGACCGGATCTGGACCTGGATCGGCATCGCCGGTCTGGTCTTCCTCGGGGTTGTGATTGGAAGCCTCGCTGGGTTTCTGATCCAAAGAGGCGTTCGGACGTATCGGCTCGAGCAGCGGCTCCGGCGGGAAGGCGCAATGTCGACGGCGAGAGTCACCGCCGTGGTGCAGAGCGGTTGGAAGAATCGCGATCCCCTCTGGGTCATCCGCTACAGCTATCTGGACGCTGCGGGAACCACTCACGAAGGACGCTGCGCGAACCTCTCGCACGAGGAGGCCGCGCGCTGGAAGGTCGGGGACACGGGTGCGGTCCGTTATGACCGTCAGTGTCCCGCAGTGAGCCTCTGGCTCGGCGGCCGACGAACGAGCCCATGAGTGCGCTTCGCTGGCTCTTCGAGCCGCGGCCGATGCCGGCCTGCGTGCTGCTAGCGATCAGCCTGACGATCCACATGATGCTGCTTCGGCAGCGCGGCGACGATTTCCAGTGTTTCCATCGTGATGAACGCAGGGAACACCGCTGACGTGTTCGACAATGCGGGCAATCAGATCTCCGCGGCGCAGAGTACCGCGGTGGTGAGCGCGAGCTCGGCGAGCGCGTTCGCCACTCGCTACGCGGCCGTGGTGGCAGCGGAGCGCAACGGCAACCCGACCGGCACGACGACCCAGGCCTTCACCGGGGATTTCACGATCAACCTGAATGTCACCGAGACATCGGGGGTCGCCTGGAACCTCACGCTCGACGTGCTGCGAATGGGCGCACAGACCATCGTCAGCGACGGGAATGGCAATGCATCCGTCGCACTCGGCGCGCTCAGCGGCGGTCTGGGCGGCGCGGGATCGATCACGAGCGGCAGCCTCGGTCTCGCAGCGCTCGCCACCCTCTCGAATGCGGCCGGCGAGAGCACGTCGCCCGACAGTCCCTTCAGCCAGACGACGACCGCCGTCGTCTCGGGCATCGGGACGGGCTTCGCGCAGGCGGTGATCCTCAACTTCACATTCACTGCGAGCGCCGCGAGCGTCGATCCGCCCGGCCAACCGTTCGACGGCGATCAAGCGGCGCTGCGAATGGGTCTGGACAGCGCGCTCAACCCCTTCACCGCGGACGACTACCCGGGCGTGGGTTCGCGCTTGATCTCGGGCGACGGCATCTTCATCAGCGGCGGCTTCGTCGCGGCGCCCGAGCCCGGGACCGCGACGCTCCTGGGTTTCGGCCTGTGTGCGCTCGCCTGGCTCCGCCGCCGCGGCTGACCGCGGGGGCGCCGCGTTCGCTTTGGGACGTGGTTTTCGCCGTGCGACGAGAAGCTCTACGGCAACGTGAATCTATCTAGCGAATAGTTGCAGACCAAGAACCAGGATCGTGCGCACGAAGCTGAAGCAATGATCGCGGTAGATCGTGCGCGCGAGACTGGATTGCATGGCAAGCGAATCCACAGCGCTGCCAAGACGCACGGCATTGGGGACGGTGCGGGTGAGGGTGAGCACGACACCCAATCCGACGATGGCAAGCGAAGCCCAACCGACCCACCAGCGTTTCTCTCCTTGCGCGATCTCTACGCAGATTGCCGCGAGAGTCAGGAGCATCACCAATGCGACCAGGCGGTTCATTGGGAAGGCATCCGTGGTGACACGCCGGTAATAGGCTGAAATCGAGGCCAGCACTTCAGGTGGCAGATCTCCGGTGTGCGCCCGTGTCTGTGTGTCGAACATCAGATCGAACCACAACACAGCGAGCAGGAAACCGAGACCAGCTGCGGCGAATTTGTCCATTTCGAGCTCACTTCCTTGTGATCAACCCGTCGAGAGATACTCGCAATTTCTCCCACAGTAGGCTCCCCTCAGGTCAGCTCTCACGCCACTTCCAGAGTGCATTCCCCCCTCGCCCTCCCCGGCTCCCCATCGCGTCCCGGCCCGAGCCCACTTCGTACGAGCGGGCAGCCCGAACTTCCCATGCCCGTGGAGAGGAAGTACGTCACGTGCCATGATGCGATCGGGGATCGAATGAAGCAGCCGGGCCGCATCGTCATCCTCGGCGCGGGGCCCACCGGCCTCGGGGCCGCTCATCGTCTGCGTGAGCTGGGTTACAGCGACTTCGTCCTGTACGAACGAGAGCATTGGGTCGGCGGGCTTGCGGCGTCGTTCCAGGATGCAGCCGGCTTTACCTGGGACACGGGCGTCCACGTGCTCTTCTCGCGATCCGACTATTTCAATGCCGTCATGGACACGGTTCTGGACGGAGCGCTGATCGAGCACAGGCGGGATGCCCAGATCTGGATGCACGGGAGCTTCGTTCCCTATCCGCTGCAGTACAACATCCACCGCTTGCCAGATGAGCTGCGCCGCGACTGCCTGCTGGGCCTCGCGCGCGCGGCGACGTCCCTGTCCCCGCCTCCCGCCAATTTCCTCGATTGGATATTGGGCTCGTTCGGCGATGGAATCGCCCGACACTTCATGGTGCCTTACAACCAGAAGGTGTGGTCCGCGCCGCTCGACAGCCTCGACGTCGGCTGGATCGCCGAGCGGGTCCCGCGGCCGGACCTGGAGCGCGTGCTCGCCCATTTCCTCGATTCGCGTGATGACGATGGCTGGGGGCCGAATGCCCGCTTTCGATATCCCCGTGTGGGCGGAATCGGCGCGATCTGGCGGCGCTGCGCCGAGCAGATCGGCCTGGAGAGGATCGTCTTGAAGAGGCCTGCCACGCGCGTCGACACGGCACACAGGCGTGTCTGCTTTGCCGACGGGGGCGACGAGCGCTACGGGGCGCTGATATCGACCCTCCCGGTCGATCGGCTGGCGGCGATGACCGGCAGCGAGGCGCTCCAACGCGCCGCGGCTGCGCTCAGATCGACTACGGTCCACGTGATCGGGATCGGCATCGAAGGCACCACACCTGCTCCGCTCGTCGATCGCCGCTGGATCTATTTTCCGGATCCGAGTCTGTCCTTCTATCGCGTGAGCGTGCTTTCCAATTTCTCTCCAACGAACGCACCCGCCGGACACTGGTCGTTGTTGGCGGAAATCAGCGAAGCTGGCGACCGTCGCGTCGACAGCGCCCGTCTGACGGACGAGGTCGTCGCCGGACTGCGCCGAGAGGGCATCATCCCGCCTGCCTCGAACGTCGTCAGCCGTTGGTATCACGTGGCGGCGCCGGGGTACCCCACCCCCACGCAAGATCGTGACCGGGCGCTCGCCGAGCTGCTCCCGGCGCTCGAGGGCATGGGAATCTTCAGCCGTGGCAGACTCGGAGCGTGGAAGTACGAGATTTCGAATCAGGACCACTCGTTCCTCCAAGGCGTCGAATTGGCCGACCGGCTGGTTCTCGGAAAAGCCGAAACCATCCTGGAGCCGACCAGAGATGCGCACTGACGATTCTGGCGTGACGACGGATCCGAAGGCCCGTCAACGTCCGATGCGGAACGCCGTTTGCGTCTGCGTCGATGGGAACATGTTGGTGCCGGGCCTCTTCGTGCTCGAGGCCGTGCGCTCTCGACGAGCCACGCAGGCGGATCACGACCTCGTTCTCGTCACGACCGGTCCAGGCGATGTCACGGACGTCCACCGGCGTTGGCTCTCCGAGCGGGGGATCCGGCTCCGCGACGATTTCGATCTCTCCATCTTGCAGAGCATCGAGATTTCCCAAGCTCGACTGACGAAGGCGACGCTGCTGAAACTGCTCCTGGCTGAAACCCTCGCCGATCGCTACGACAAGATCCTGTACCTGGATGCCGACCTCACGATTCACGAAGAGCTCACCCCGATCTTCTCGCTCGACACGAAGGGGCATCCACTCGCCGCGGTGCCGTCGGGCGCGAACCGGACTGGTTTCAATTGGCAGAAGAGGAGAGCGCAGGCGGTCCATTGTCGGGCGCTCGGAATGACGGAGCCCCATCGCTTCGTGAATTCAGGGGTGATGCTCATCGACGTCGGTCTGTGGAACCGGGACGACCTGACCGCGCGCTCTCTCGACTTCATTCGACGGAATCCGACGATCTGCCGCCTCCCGGACGAAGACGCCTTGAACGCCATCCTCGACGGTCACGTGGCGGAGCTGTCTCCGGTCTGGAACATGCAGGCACCGATCTGGTCGCACCGCGAAGTTCGGGCGCTCGTCCAACCAGCCATCATCCACTACGTCGGGGCGAACAAACCCTGGAAGCGATTCACGCGCCGTAAGCGCTTGTTCGAGCACAGAGCCGCCTATCGCCTCTATCAGGAATTCGTGACGGAATCGCCGTGGCCGACGTGGCTGGGCGAGCAATGGGATGCTCGCGATCTCCGCAACAGCCTGGCTTTCGAGTTGCGTCAGATCAGCCGGAAGCTCAGCGTCAGGAAGATACGAAACAGCAGGAGAGACCGGCAGGCATTTCTGGATGCCTATCGACGCCATTGCGGCGAATCGGCGTTTGCCGACGTCGAACAAGGAATCGTCCGGCGGGAAGGCATGCGACTTCGGGTCGACGAATCGAGCGGGTCGCGCTTCTCGTCATAGCCTTCACGAGATCGACGTGCGGAGCGAGGGCGAAGGCGCCGGCGGATGCGGGTGCGCAGGCTCTTCAAGGCGAACTTCAGCCGAGCCGCGCGTGTCGGCTGGTCCGAGATGAAGCCGGTGATGCTGAAGCGCGCATCGCCGAAGTCGTCTGGATCCAGGCTGACCGGCGTGACCTCGTGCGCGTTCGCCGAGGAGAAGACCACGATCTTGCCGTGCGCCGGCTCGAGGACCGCGCGATCCGTGCCGGGGCTGCCGAGCAGGAGATCCCCACCGCTGAATCGCTTCGGCTCGGAGTTCAGGTAGTAGACCCAGGTGAGACGCCGTCTACCCGCAACGTGCTTCCCGACGTCGACATGGGAACGAAAGTAGGATCCGTTTCGGAAGCAGACGCAGGAGGAGCTCGTCTCGCCGACGCGAAATGGCGGGGCCTGGAGCGCCTCGAGAATCGTGGTGAGCCGGGCCGCGATGTACGACTCGATCGCGCCGCTGATCTGGGCGACGTCGGAGTCGTCCATGAGCGAGAGCGAGTTACGCTTCTCTTGCTTGTACTTGAGATTCAGGTTCCGGCCGTACACCAGGGTGCTCCGGGAGAATCGGTCCTGCTTCGAAACCATCAGCTTCAGGTTCCGACCGTGATCGAGACCCGGGACCGTCAGCTCCACGTAAGCGGGATGGCCTTCCAGCGTCATCCGCTCCGCATCCCCGGCGCATCGTGGTTACTGGCGGTGACGTACTCCAGATAGCCACCGCCCTGGCTCCGTGCGAAGCCTGGCATTATGCCACACGCAGCGGAACCCGGTCCTGACCTTTGCAGAGGGATGCCGGCGTCAATCGCCCGGCTCTGCTTCGAGCGGACGCTCGGCCCGGTTGAAGCGGTTCATCGCCGTCTCCAGACCTTCGCGGAGCCAGGCGTCGATCGCGTCGGCGGCGGTGGCGAGCAGTCCCGGGAGGGCCTGCTCCTGCTCGGGCGAGAAGCGCTCCAGAACCCAGGCGGTGACGTCGATCGGTGTCTCGGGGCGGCCGATCCCGAAGCGCAGGCGCGGGAGATCGCGGCGCCCGAGCCGTTCGATCAGGTGCGCGAGGCCCTTCTGGCCGGCGGCGCCGCCGCCAGCGCGCAGGCGCAGCCGCCCAAACGGAAGATCGACGTCGTCGAGGGCCACGATCAGGTCGCGCGAGGGGTCCTCGACCGGGAGCTTCGAGAGCGCGAGCGCCACCGCGTCGCCCGAGCGATTCATGAATTCCTGCGGCTCGAGCACGCCCACGTCGAGCGGCGCGCCGCTCGCAACGGCGATGCGGCCCCGCCCGAAGCGGCCGCCGAAACGCTCGCTCGCGAGCTCGATCGCGTGGCGCGCGGCGAAGCACTCCGCCACGCGAAAGCCCGCGTTGTGACGCGTGCGCGCGTAGCGGGAGCCCGGATTGCCGAGCCCGACGACGAGTTTCACTCCCGCTTCGGGCGCTTCTCGGCCTTTTCGGCCTTCTCGGGCTTCTCGCCCTCGCCCTTCGCCTTGGCGCCTTCGCCCTTCGCTTCGGCGCCCTCGGCCGGCGCAGCCCCCGCACCTTCGGCCGCAGCCGCCTCGCCTTCGGCCGGCGCAGCCGCCGCCGGGGTCTCTTCCTCGAGCGCGGCCGGCGTCACGACGGAGATGACCGAGAGATCGGGATTGCTGACGAGCTTCACGCCCGCGGGCAGCACGAGATCGCGCACGTGCAGCGACATGCCGATCTCGAGGCTCGAGACGTCGACCAGGATCTGGTCGGGGATGGCGCGCGGCAAGCACTCGATCTGGAGCTCGCGCAACGCGTGGTCGAGGATGCCGCCGAGCGTCACGCCCGGCGCGGAGCCGGCGACGTGGATCGGCACCGAGACCTCGATCGCCTGCTCGAGATCGACGGCGTAGAAATCGGCGTGCAGCGCGCGGGCGCTGACCGGATCGCGCTGCAGGTCCTTCACCAGCACGACGCGCCCGTCGTAATCGCCGCCGCCCGACACGTGCAGGTCGATCAGCGTGTTGATGCCGGTGGCGCTCGTGGCGAGCAGCTTCTCGAGGCTGCGCGGATCGAGGCTCACCGAGAGGGGGGCCCGCCCGCGGCCGTAGCACACGGCCGGAATGCGGCCGGCCTGGCGCAGCTTGCGCGCGGCGCCCTTGCCGCCCTGCGAACGAATCTCCACGTCGAGTCCGACGTCAGCCACGGTTCTCTCCTTCGGGGGTTCAGACGAAGAGCGAGCTCACGCTCTCTTCGTTGTTGATGCGGCGAATCGACTCGCCGAGCAGCGGCGCGATCGAGACGACGCTCACCTTGTCGCAGTCCTTCGCGTCGGGGCGCAGCGGAATCGTGTCGGTCACGATCAGCGCCTCGAGCGGGGATTCCGAGATGCGCTTGATGGCCGGGCCCGAGAGCACCGGGTGCGTGATCGCGGCGATCACGCGCGCGGCGCCGTCGCGTTCGAGAGCGCGCGCAGCCTCGGTGAGCGTGCCCGCCGTGTCGACGATGTCGTCGACGATCACGCAGGTGCGCCCCTTCACCTCGCCGATGATGTTCATCACCTGGGAGACGTTCGCGGCCTCCCTTCGCTTGTCGACGATCGCGAGCGTCGCGTCGAGGCGCTTGGCGTAGGCGCGCGAGCGCTCCACGCCGCCCGCATCGGGCGAGACGATCGTGAGCGGCCCGGTGCAGCGGCGCCGGATCGCCTCCAAAAGGACTGGCGTCGCGAACAGGTTGTCGACCGGGATGTTGAAGAAGCCCTGGAGCTGGCCCGCGTGCAGATCGATGCACAGCGCGCGGTCGGTGCCGGCGGTCGAGATCAGATCGGCGACGAGCTTCGCCGAGATCGGCACGCGCGGCGCCACCTTGCGATCCTGGCGGGCGTAGCCGTAGTACGGGATCACGGCCGTGACGCGGCGCACGGAGGCGCGCCGCATCGCATCGATCATGATCAGCAGCTCCATCAGATGCGTGTTGGTCGGGGCGGACGTCGACTGCAACACGAAGCAGTCCGTGCCGCGCACGTTCTCGAAGATCTCGACCTGCACTTCGCCGTCGCTGAAGGTGCCGACGTGCGCCTTGCCGAGCTCGACGTCCAGGTAGCCCGCCACGGCCTGGGCGAGCTCCGGGTTCGAGTTGCCGGCAAAGATCTTGAGCTGCTGCATCGTCTGCCTCGGCGCCGAGACGGCTCGGCGAAATGGTTGGGGCGGGAGGACTCGAACCTCCACATGGCGGCTCCAAAGGCCGCTGCCTTACCAGTTTGGCGACGCCCCAGGATCAGCCGCTCGCCGCGAACCGACACCCCGCATGGCAACGCCCGCACGGCGGCCGGTCAGACTACCCAGCTTTCGGCGCCACCGCGACCCGGGCCCAGATCGGAGGGGCAAAGGCGGCCCCCGCCAGCGCACGGGAGGCCGCCGCGACGTCCGGGAAGATCCCGAAGAGGGTGGGTCCGCTGCCCGAGAGGCCAACCGCCCGCGCCCCCAGCGCGAACAGGCGCTCCCGCAAGGGCGCGATCCCCGGGCACAGGCGCTCGGCCGCCGCCTCGAGATCGTTGCCGAGATCGAGGCCCAGCGCGGGGTCGAATGCGGGCCGGGCAGGCGCCGGGCGGGCGTCGTAGGCCGCGAAGACGCTGGCCGTCGTGAGCGGCACGCCCGGGTTCACGAGCAAGCAGGCGAGCTCCGGCAGGCCGGCGAGCGGCTCGCTGCGCTCGCCGATCCCGCCGACGCGGGCCGGGCGCGGCGCGAGGAAGTACGGCACATCGGCGCCCAGCCGCAGCGCGAGGCGCGCGAGCGCCGGCGCGTCGATCGCACCCGGGAAGCTCGTCGCGAGCCCGCGGAGCACGGCCCCCGCGTCGCTCGAGCCGCCGCCGAGCCCGGCGGCCACCGGAATCCGCTTGGTCACGCGCAGGCGCAGCGCGCGCACGAGGCCGGCCGCCGCCAGGAACTCCGCCGCAGCCCGCATCGCCAGGTTGCTCGCATCGGCGGGGACGCCAGCGAACTCGCCCGCGAGCTCGAGCGTCAGCTCGGGCCGCGGCGCGTTCGCGATCTCGAGCTCGATCGCATCCGCCAGGTCGAGGGGCACGAAGACGCTCGCGAGCTCGTGATAGCCATCCGCGCGGCGCGCGAGGACGCGCAGGCCCAGATTGAGCTTGGCGGGCGCCAGCACGTGAACGCGCGGACCCTCCGCGCCGGCATCCGCCTTCACGACGCGGCGCGCGCCCTCACTTGCTCACTTCCACGAAGCGCAGGTGCAGCTCGTAGAGCACACCCTCGAGCAGGTGGTCTTCCTCGGCGTCGAGGTTGCCGCGCGTCTTGTGCTGGAGCATCTCGAGCGTATCGATCGTCTGGCGTGCGAGCGGAAGATCCGGCTCGGGGCTCGGCCGATCGTGCTCGGGATCGCCGACGAAGCCCATGTGGTAGAGCGCCGAGGTCGCGAGCGAGAGCACGAAGCCGGTGAAATCGACGGGGGGCGGGAGCTGCGCGTCGTCTTGCACGAGCTCCTCGCGCGCGGAAGGGCTCGCGGCGCGCGGCGCCTCCTGCGCGGCTTCGCCGCCGCCGCCACGTCGGTCGATCACCGTGAAGCCTCGATCCTGCTCGTCTTTGTGGCTCGTCATCAGCCGCGCTCCCTCAGAACGGCGCGCTCGGAGGCGTCGATCTGCTCCATCTCCTGATAGGCCTTCGAAAAGCGCTGCGCCACCGTGATCGCGCTTCCGAGCGTGACGATCCAGAGCGCAGGCACGAGGAAGCCGAACAGGGCGCCGGCCGCGAGCACGACCACCCGCTCGGCGCGCTCGAACAGCCCCACCCGGAAATCCGGAACCACGAGCTCCGCGCGGGCCTGGGCGTAGGAAACCAGCACGCTCATGATCAGCGCCACGCCCGCGAGCAGCACGTGCGGCGCGTCGCCGCGGGCCGCGAAGTAGACGGCCACGCCGACGAGCAGCGCCATGTCGACGAGCCGGTCGAGGGTCGAGTCGAGGAAGCCGCCGAAGCGCGTGGTGATGCCGTGATGGCGCGCCACCACGCCGTCGATCAGGTCGAAGACCCCGCCGGCGAGGATCAGCAACCCGGCGCTGCGGAAGTGTCCCGCGGCAAACGCCGCCGCGGCGAGCAGCGAGACGAGGGCCCCGATCACCGTGAGCAGGTTCGGATTCAAGCGCTGTTCGAACAGCAACGGCACGGCCGCGTGGAGCCAGCCATCCACGCGATCTCCGAACTTCGACTTGATCACGCGACTTTCCTCGCGCCCGGCGACGAGCCGCGCCGGGAAACGCCCTGCGTCGGCGTCAGCTCGCCGGCGGCGATTCCGGCGGCGAGGGCTCTTCCTCGCGCGGGGCGATCTTGTCCGAAACGTCGGGCAGCGCCTCGAGGGCGCGCTCCAGCTCTTCGCGACCGACCCAGCCGGCGCGCCGGATCAGCCGCCGGTCGAAACGGAACTGCTGCATCGCTTTCTGGTCCATCGCGCCTCCGGTTCGGGACAGGGGCGAAAACTCTAGCAAATTGACACGCGTCGACGGAATCCGATAGCTTGCGCCCCGGTAGCGGCTCGGGGTGCTGGTGCTCCGCCAAAGGCTCTCGGTTCTCGCGCTCTGCCTCGCGCTGTGCCACCTCGCGGCGTGCAAGAGCCCTCCCCCCGCCTTCGAAGAGATCCCGCCGGCGGAAGATCTCTACGCCAAGGGCCAGAAGATCCTGCAGGGCGAGCGCTGGGTCTGGATCATTCCCCACACGGACTACGGCAAGGCGATCGAGACCTTCCAGTCGATCATCGACAACTACCCCTACAGCGATTACGCGATCCAGGCGGAGCTCGCGATCGCCGACGCCTACTTCGAAGAAGAGAAGTACGAAGAGGCGCTCTCGTACTACCGCGATTTCGTCGATCTGCATCCGCAGCACGAGAAGGTCCCCTACTCGCTGTTCCAGGCCGCCCTGTGCCACGAGCGCCGCGCGCGCGGCCCGGATCGCGACCAGACCCCCACGCGCGACGCGCTGGTCTTCCTCGACCAGCTGCTCTCGAGCCATCCCCACTCGGATTACGCGACCATCGCCGAGGCGCACTGGCGCGATCTGCGCCTGCTGCTCGCCGAGCAGGTGCGCTTGATCGCCGCGTTCTACATGAAGCGGGGCGAGTGGGAGAGCGCGGCGGATCGCTGGCGCATGCTGCTCAACGAATATCCCGGCCTCGGCCTCGACGCCGAAGCGCTCTACCAGCTCGCCGTGTGCTACACCGAGATGAACCGCATCGAGGAAGCCGACAACATCTTCCAGGCGATCGTCCAGAACTATCAGGACAGCGAGTGGGCCGACGATGCGAAGCAGCGAATCGCCTCGAGCAAGTGACGTGAGGCCCGCTGCCGCGAGCCGCTCGGGGCCGCTGACGCCGGAAGAACGGCACCGCTACGAGCAGGGCTGCCGCAGCTTCGAGCGCGGCGACGCGGACGCGGCGCTCGAGCACCTCGGGCAGCTGCTCGCCAGCCGCGATGGCTTCGCCGACGTCCACTACATGATGGGAATCCTGCACGAGCGCAAGGACGAGATCGATCAGGCGACGCGCAGCCTGGCGCGCGCCTTGCGCATCAACCCGGGCTACACCGAAGCGATGCTCGCGCTCGCGAGCCTCTACGAGCGGCAGGGCGACTACGAGCGCTCGCGCGAGATCGCGGAGCGCGCGCGCCGCACGCAGGCGACGCCGCCGGGCACGCTCGACCCCACCACGCGCGGCAAGCTCGCGAACCTGCAAGCGCGCGTCGGAGACGCCTATCGCGAGGCCGGCGAGCTGCGCGAGGCCGTCGAGGCCTACCGCAAGGCGCTCGACCGCTGCCCGGGCTTCCACGACATCCGCATGCGGCTCGCGTCGGTGCTGCGCGACCTCGGTCTCCAGGACCAGGCGCTCGCCGAATTCAGTCGCGTGCTGCACGGCAATCCGAACCTGCTCGACGCCGCGGTGCAGCTCGGGCTCACGCTCTACACGCTCGGGCGCAGCGAAGACGCGGTGCGCGAGTGGAACGCGGTGCTCGAGCGCGACCCGGCCCGCGAGGACGCCCGCATGTACCTGCGGCTGGTGCAGCCCCGCTGACGGAAGGAGCCATGGCCCCGGTCGATCTGCTGGCGCTGTGCGTGCTGTCGATCGCGGTGCTGCGGGGGCTCTTCCTCGGCCTGATCCGCGAAGCCTTCTCGCTCGCCGCGATCGGAGGCGCCTGCGTCGCCGTGCGCTGGTTCGCGGACCCGGCCGCCGTCTGGCTCGAGGCGCAGAGCGGGGGGCGCATCGGCGAGCTCGCGGCGCCCTGGGTCGCGGGGGCCGGCGTCGCGATCGCGGCCGCCGCTGCGGTTGCGATCACGGGGCGGCTGCTGCGGCGCGGGGCGCGCGCGGTGGGCCTGGGCATGATCGACCGCGCGGGCGGCGCGCTGCTCGGCGCCGTCGAGGGGGCGCTCGTGATCGCCGTGCTGCTGGTGCTCGCGACGACCGTGATCGGGCGCAACCACCCGCTCTTCGCGAAGACGCGCTCGCTCGCGGCGCTCGAACGCGTCGAGAGCGTCGCCGTCGGCGTGCGCGACACGGGCGTGGCGGCGCCACCGCCGTCCCGGAGACGCTAGGCCGGCTCCACCCAGCGGCCGTGCTCGCGGATCAGCGCGACCAGCCGGTCGTCGGCCTGCGCGGCCGGCACGTGGCGCTCGACCAGCTGCTTGCCGACGTAGAGATTCACGCTGCCCGGACCGGAGCCGACGTAACCGAAATCGGCGTCGGCCATCTCGCCGGGACCGTTCACGATGCAGCCCATGATCGCGATCTTGACGCCCGAGAGGTGCTGCGTGCGCGCCTTGATGCGCGCCGTCGTGGTCTCGAGATCGAAGAGCGTGCGCCCGCACGACGGGCACGAGATGAACTCGGTGCGCGTGGTGCGCAGGCGCGCGCCCTGGAGGATGCGGTAGGCGAGATCGAGCGCGCGGCCGGGATCCTCCCAGCCCGCGAGCGCCACGGCGTCGCCGATGCCATCGCACAGCGGCGCGCCGAGATCGACCGCGGCGGCGATCAGCGACTCCTCGGGCGAGCGCGCCGGATGCCGGCGGTGGCGCAGGACGATCGGCAGATCCGCTGCGCCGCGCGCGCGCAAGCGCGCGGCGACCAGGCGGATCGCGTGCACCGGCAGATCGGCGTCCACGGATACCAGCACGTCCGCGAGGCCCGCGCTCGCCGCGAGCGCCCGGTCGAGCAGCCCCGCCATCTCGCGCACGCCTCCGCACAGCTCCCATTCCAGGGAGTGATTACGTCGCCGTGCGGTGTCGGCTGCCAGCGCCAGCTCGTCGTCGTTCACGAGCGCGCCGACCGTGATCACGGCGCGCGCGACGTCGGCGCCGCTCGCCGCCAGGAAGCCCGCCTCGGCGCGCACCGAGAGCGGTAGCCCGAGGCCGGCCTCGGCGAGCGCGCTGCGCAGCTCCGCCAGGCGCGCGAGCGCGTCGGGATCGAAGGCGTCGAAGAGCAGCCCTTCGCAGGCGACCTCGCGCACGCGCGCGAGCGATGCCCGCAGCTCCTGCGCGAACACGCGCGGCGCGGCGGGGACGCCCCCCAGATCGAGCTCTACGCGCACGGGATGCGGGCCGCCGAGCGCGAATCCGGCGGGGCCGCTGCTGCGCGTCGTGCGCCGGCAGTGGGAGAAGGGGTCGGGGGTGTAGGGCGCGCCGGGATCGGCGATGGCCACGAACGGCAACGCCCAGCGCGCCTCGCAGTGGCGGGCGATCGCCGCCGCCACCGGGATCTCCTTCACGGGATCCTCGGTCAGCGACACGCGAAGCGTGTCGCCGATGCCGTCTTCGAGCAGGCTGCCGATCCCGATCGCGCTCTTCACGCGGCCGTCCTCGGCGTCGCCGGCCTCCGTGACCCCGACGTGGAACGGATAGCCCGGCCGGCCGGGCGCGCGCGCCTCGAGGCGCGCCGCGAGCAGGCGATAGGCCTGGATCGCCACCTGCGCGTTGCTCGACTTCATGCTGAAGACGACCGCGCGAAAGCCCTCGTCTTCGCACACGTCGAGGAACTCGAGCGCGCTCTCGACCATGCCGAGCGCGGTGTCGCCGAAGCGGTTCATGATGCGGTCGGAGAGCGAGCCGTGGTTGGTGCCGATGCGCAGCGCGCGGCCGAGCTCCTTGCAACGCCGCACCAGCGGCCGGAAGCGCGCGGCCGCGTGCTCCACCTCTTCGCGCCAATCGGCGTCGCTGTACTCGCGGACGGCAAACTTTTTTTTGTCGGCGAAATTGCCTGGATTGATGCGCACCTTCTCGACGTGCTCGGCGGCGATCAGCGCGGCGTTGGGCGTAAAATGGATGTCGGCGACGAGCGGCACGCCGACCCCGCGCCGCCGCAGCTCGCGGCGGATCTCCGCGAGGTTCTCGGCCTCCTTGAGGGAGGGCGCGGTGACGCGCGCGATCTCGCAGCCGGCCTTCACCATGCGCTCGATCTGCGCGACGGTCGCGTTCGTATCGAGCGTGTCGGTCGTCGTCATCGACTGCAGGCGAAGGGGGTTCGCGCCGCCGATGCCGACGTCGCCGACGCGGACTTCGAAGCTGGGCCGGCGGCGCGGCCAGTAGACGGAGCTGACGGTGGCGAGCGTCACGCCCTCAGCCGGCCGCGATCAACGCGTCGAGGCGCTCGAATGCGGCGTCGAGGCGCGACGCATCGTTGCCTCCCGCCTGGGCGAAATCCGGGCGCCCGCCGCCCTTGCCGCCGACGATGCCCGCCACCTCGCGCACCAGATCGCCGGCCCGGAAGCGACCGACGAGATCCGGCGTGACGCCGAGGGCGAGCGACACGCGGCCCTCCTGCTCCGTCGCGAGCAGCACGACGCCGCTGCCGAGCTTCTGGCGCAGCTGGTCGACGAAGGCGCGCAGGTCCTTGGCGTCGACGCCGTCCACGCGCGCCGCGATCACGTTCACCCCGCCCACCTGCCGGGCCGCCGCCGAGAGATCGCCCGACGCCGCGCCGCGCTTGGCGGCGCGCAGCTTCTCGATCTCGCGCTCGGCCTCGCGCCGCTCGCTCATCAGCTTTTCGGCGCGCTCCGGCAGCTCCGCAACCGAGGTGCGCAGCGCCGCGGCCGTCCGCTCCAGCGCGCGCTCCTGGTTGCGCAGCAGCGCGAGCGCGCCCTGCCCCGTCGCCGCTTCGATGCGCCGCACGCCGGAGGCGATGCCGGAATCGGAGAGGATCTTGAGCAGGCCGATGTCGCCGGTCGCGCGCGCGTGCGTCCCGCCGCACAGCTCCGTCGAATACGGCCCGAACGAGATCACGCGCACGCGCTCGCCGTACTTCTCCTCGAAGATCGCGATGGCGCCTGCCGCGATCGCATCGGGGTAGGCCATCTCGCGCACGTTCGCCGGCACATTGGCCTGGATCCATTCGTTCGCGAGATCTTCGATGGCATCGAGCTGCCCGGTCTCGAGCGGCGCGTCGTGCGTGAAGTCGAAACGCAGGCGCCCGGGCGCGACGAGCGAGCCCTTCTGCATCGCCTGCGGACCCAGCACGCGACGCAGCGCTGCGTGGAGCAGATGCGTACCCGAGTGATTCCGCACCGTCGCGGCGCGCGCCGCGGCATCGACCTCGAGCTCCGCGCGCGCATCGACGTGGATCTCGCCCTGCACCACGCGGCCGCGGTGCACGATCAGCTCGCCGACCGGGCGTTGCGCGTCTTCGATCTCGACGAGGCCGTTCGCCGTCTTGACGGTGCCGCGGTCGCCCACCTGCCCGCCGCCCTCCGCGTAGAAGGGCGTCTCGTCGACCACGATCTCGACCTCTTCGCCCTGGCGCGCGCTCGCGCGACTGGCGCCAGCGACCAGCAGCGCGCGGATCCAGGAGCTGCCGCGCAGCTCGCCGTAGCCGCGAAACGTGCTGCGCAGGTCGGCGGCCAAACGGCCGTAGACCTCGGCGACACGCGCGTCGCCGCTGCCCTTCCAGGCCGCACGGGCGCGCTCGCGCTGGGTCTGCATTGCCCCATCGAAGCCTGGCTGATCGAGCGTCATGCCGCGGCCGCGCAGGATGTCCTCGGTGAGGTCGAGCGGGAAGCCGAACGTGTCGTAGAGGCGGAAGGCGGTCTCGCCCGCCAGGCTCTTCTCCCCGCGCCGGCCGGCGACGGCCAGCTCGTCCTCGAGCAGCGCGAGGCCCTTCGAGAGCGTCTCGAGGAAGCGGCCCTCCTCGCGCTCGATGCGGTCGACGATGTACGCGCGCCGCTCGCCCAGCTCGGGGTAGGCGCCGCACATCGTGTCGATCGCGGCGTCGGCGACCCTGAACAGAAACGGGCGTTCGATGCCCAGCAGTACCCCGTGCCTCGCCGCCCGGCGCAGGATCCGCCGCAGCACGTAGCCGCGCCCGTCGTTCGCCGGCAGCACGCCGTCGCCGATCAGGAAGGTCACCGCCCGCGAGTGGTCCGCGACGACGTGCAGCGACACGTCCTTCTCGGGGTCCTTGCCGCGCACGACGCCCGCGATCTCCTGCGCGCGCGCGAGGATCCCATGAAACAGATCGCTGTCGTAGTTCGAGGCCACGCCCTGGATCACGGCGGCCATCCGCTCGAGCCCCGCGCCGGTATCGATCGAGGGCTTCGGCAACGGGGTCATGCGTCCCGAGGCGTCGCGATTGAACTGCATGAACACCAGGTTCCAGATCTCGAGCCAACGCCCGCAGCCGCAGGCGGGATTGCAATCCGGGTTCGTGCAGCGGGGATTCTTGCCGAAATCGACGTGGATCTCGGAGCACGGTCCGCACGGGCCCGTCTCGCCCATCGACCAGAAGTTCTCGGCCTCGTCGAGGCGGATCACCTTGTGGGCCGGGAGGCCTATGCCCTCGCGCCAGAGATCGAAGGCCTCGTCGTCTTCGCGGAAGACCGTGGTGACGAGCCGCTCGGGGGCGATGCCGAAGCCCTGCGTCACGAGCTCCCAGGCGTACTCGATCGCCTCGCGCTTGAAGTAGTCGCCGAACGAGAAGTTGCCGAGCATCTCGAAGAAGGTGTGGTGGCGCGGCGTGCGGCCGACGTTCTCGAGATCGTTGTGCTTGCCCGACACGCGCATGCACTTCTGCGCCGTGGCCGCGCGCGAGTAGGCGCGCGTCTCCTCGCCGAGAAACGTGCGCTTGAACGGGACCATGCCCGCGTTCGTGAAGAGCAGCGTCGGATCGCCTTCGGGCACGAGCGACGCGCTCGGCACGCGGCGGTGGCCGCGGTCCTCGAAGAAGCGCAGGAAGGTCTCGCGGATCTCGCTCGCGGCGAGCGCCATGCACGTCTCCCTCCCCGCGTGAGGGCGAGGAAAACGCAAACTATAACGGAGAGTTACGCGAGCCGCGAAAGCGGGGCGCTAGAAGCGCTGGATGAACTCGTCGTCGGCCGAGCTGGCGGCGGCCGGGGCTTCCTCCGCCGGGGCCTCGGCCTTCTCCTGGGCTTCCTTGTCTTCGAAGGATTCCCAACTGCCGTCGGAGGTGGACGCGATGCCGCGGAAGCGCAGCGCGAAGTCGTCGGGGTTCGAGACGTGCTTCAAGGACTCCTCGTAGGTCACGAGGCCCTTCTTCACCAGGTACATCAGGGACTGGTCGAAGGTCTGCATGCCGTAGGTCGTGAAGCCCTTGGCGATCGCGTCGTGGATCTCCTTGGTGCGGTCCTTGTCGGCGATGCACTCGCGCACGCGCGCCGTGGTCACGAGCACCTCGAGCGCGGGCACGCGGCCCTTGCCGTCGGAGCGCGGCACCAGGCGCTGCGACACGACGGCGCGCAGGATCGAGCCGAGCTGGAGGCGGATCTGCTTCTGCTGATACGGCGGGAACACCGAGATGATGCGGTTGATCGTCTCCGTGGCGTCGAGCGTGTGCAGCGTGCTCATCACCAGGTGGCCGGTCTCGGCCGCGGTGAGCGCGGTTTCGATCGTCTCGAAGTCGCGCATTTCGCCGACGAGGATCACGTCCGGGTCCTGGCGCAGCGCCGCGCGCAGGGCGTTCGAGAAGCTCTGCGTGTCGACGCCGATCTCGCGCTGGTTCACGATCGAACGCCGGTCGCGGATCAGGAACTCGATCGGGTCCTCGATGGTCATGATGTGACAGGTGCGGTTCGCGTTGATGTGCTCGATCATCGACGCGAGCGTCGTCGACTTGCCCGAGCCGGTGGTGCCGGTCACGAGGATCAAGCCGCGCTGCTCGAGCGCGATCTGCGCGATCACCGGCGGCAGGTGCAGGCTCTCGATCGTCTTCACGCCGAACGGAATCACGCGGAACACGACGCCGACGCTGCCGCGCTGCTGGAAGGCGTTCACGCGGAAGCGGCCCAGACCCGGGATGCCATAGGCGAGGTCGACCTCGCGCGTCTCCTCGAAGCGCGCCTTCTGGAGCGGGTTCATGATCGCGAGGGACATCTTCTGGATGTCCTCGGGCATCAGCCGCTCGCCGTTCTTGAGCGGGACCAGCGCGCCGTCGACGCGGAACATCGGGGGCAGCCCGGACTTCAAGTGGATGTCCGAGGCGCCGCCCTTGAGCGCAATCTTCAGGATCTCGTTGAGCTCCAAGCGACGCCCTCTCGGTGCTCCCCGCACCCGTTCCCGAGGCTTCTCGCGCTTCTTCGTCCTGTTTCGCCCGCGTCTTGAGCCTGCCGCTCGGGCGCGGGGGTCGCCCCCCGCCCAGCTGCCCCGGCGCGCGCGGAGCGCCCTGCCGTCTCAGGTTTCCCGCCACAACGGACGAAATGCCGGGACGGTGGATTGCTGCGCTGGATTCCGGGGCAAGGAGGGGAACGTGCACGGGAATGGAGTACGCGCGCTGGGCGCGCGCGGCGCGCGGCGCCTCGCCATCGCGACACTGCTGGCCGGGGTGCTCGGGCTCACGGCGTGCGTGGTGCTCCCGGTGCGGATCGGCCCCACGGTCGCGGGCCAGGTCGTCGATCAGGCGACCGGCAAGCCGATCGCGGGCGCCATCGTCGTGGTGCGTTTCGACGGCCGCTACGACGACGTGCTGCCCGATCGGGACCTGATCGGACACGAGGAAGCTCTCACGGACGCGAGCGGGCGCTTCCAGATGGATCGCATCGTGCGGGCCGGCTTCTCCGCCTGGCCGCTGTTCAAGACCGAGGCGCGTGTCGTCGGCGTGATGCACGAGGGCTACCGCTGCGCGGCGCCGCGCGCCGCGCCCGAGAGCGGCCTGCTGCGCATCGCGCTCACCCCCGCGCTGGACACGCTCGATCGGCGCGACTCCTGCCGGCCCGTGACCGCCGAGCGCGGCGAGGTGACGGCCTACATGGATGCGTGGCGGACGCTGTTCGCCGACGACATAGCCCGCGCGCCCGACGAGAGTGAGCGACAGGTCGAGCGTCTGCTCGCGGCGCGCACCGTGCTCGGATTCGGCGAGAACTGCAGCGGCCCGGTGACGGATCTCGCCGTTGCGCCCGACGGTGCGCGCGCGGCGATTCGCGTCGCCGGCTCGGACGCCGCCCCGCTGCAGCGCATCGAGCTCGCGAGCGGAGCGCGGCGCGCGATCGACGCCGACGTCGGAGCCGCGCCGGATGCGCGCCTCGCCTGGCTCGGCTCTTCCGAGCTCGTGATGGTCGAGCCCGAGACCGCGCAGGCGCGTTCGCTCGCATCGCTCGCGGCGGCGCGCGTCGTCCGCCTGTGGTCGGCGACGGACGCGCAGACGCCCGCGGCACCGGCGGCCGGCCAGGGGCGCGACGCCCGGCCCCGCCCCCTCGACCCCGAGTCGCTGAGCGACGAGAGCGATCGTTACTGGGGCGGGCGCTCGTTCGCGCTCGCGCGCACGCTCGATCCGACCACGGGGCTTCCCGCCGACGAGCTGCGCGTCACGCGCGAAGACGGCAGCCGCTTCGCGCTGAGCCTGCCCGGCGAGGCCTGCGGTCAGGCGGGCCGCTTCGGGCGACCGCAGTATCGGATGACCACCGACGGCCGCAGCGGCCTCGATCTCAGGTTCGTGGGCGGCGGCTGCCACGCCGTGCGCATCGACCTCGAAACGGGCGCCTGGCAACGCCTCGACGCGGCCTCGCAGCCCGCGCAGTGCGAAACCGCGCGCAGGATCCCGTCCGCAAATCTCTCGGTGGCGCTGCGCGGCTACATGCGCGAGGTGGAGTCCGCCCTCGCCGAGGGCGGCGCCGACCCTGCCGCCGCCTTCGTGCTCGAGCTCGCGCAGGACGGCGAGGCGACCGCGCACGCGCGCACCTTCGCGGGCGGCCTCGTCAGCTTGCGCGTGCCGCGCTTCCCGCTCGTGACACCGCTGCGGCGCATCGACGTTGCGACCGTCGGGCTCGCGCGACCCGCGGCGCCGGACGGCGAATCGTCGCTGCCGATGCCGGAGCCGCTGTAGCCGCAGGCTCTAGCGACGTTCGCCCGCCTGCGGCTCGCTGCGCGCTGCGCTTGCGAGGCGGAGGAGCATGACGGCCGTCACAGCCGGTCTGCGCGCCCTCGCGCTAAGCATTCCGCTGCGCTCGGCGCCGGCCGCGCCCGGCGCCCGTATCCGGGGACTCCCGCGCTGCGCGCACCCGGACTAACGTTCTCGTCGCACCGGCGTTCCCGGCGCACCAACCGCCGCCCCGCGGCCTCGAGGAGAAAAATCCGATGAAGCGCATTCGACCCATCGCAGTGGCCATCGCTGCGATTCTCACGCTCGGCGTAGCCTCGCTCGTGCATGCCCAACAGATCCAGGACGCCGAAGAATCGGGCGCCGTCACCGGCAGCATCACGAACATCGACCTCGTGAACAGCACCGTGACCGTCGCGGGCCCCAACAACGACGGCGGCACCTACAAGATCAACAAGGACACCGGGATCATGAACGGCGCCAAGAAGATCGGGATCAAGGACCTTCAGAAGGGCTGGCGCGTGGTGGTCAACTTCGACACGACCTTGAAGGGCGCCAACGACGCGAAGCAGATCGAGGTCGTGGAGCTCACGATTCCGTAAGCGGGCAGCGCCCGCCGGATTCAGGCTCTCGGCGGCGGCGGCTGGATGCCGTAGTACGGCATCAGCTTCAGCCAGATTCCGCGCGCCTCGTCGATGCGCGCCTGCAGCGGGCTCTGGATGAACATGCGCTGGAGCAGAACGCGGATGTCGCGTGCCAGCTCGCCGATGTCCTCCATGTCGGGCAGCGTCTCGTCGCGCCCCTTGCCTGCGGCGAGCCCGCCCGCGAGATCCTGCGACTGCTGCTGCACGCGACGCAGCTTCTGCTTGAGGCGCAGCGCGTCCTGGGATTCGCCGGTTCCAAGCTGCCCACCGCTCGAGCCTGGCGTGCTGTAGTACTCGTTGTAGAGCGCGACGCACGCCTTCGCGAGGTCGGCGCCGAGGTTCGTCACGGCCGCCTGATCCCAGGCCACGGTGGGCTTGGTCACGACGCCTGCCGGCGCTGCGGCCGGGGCCTGGCCCGGGCCTGACGCGCAGGCGAGCGCGGCGAGCACCGCGAGGCCGAGCAGAGAACGCGTGCGCCGGATCGACATCGAGCTGCCCTCCCGAACGGTGCCGGCGCCCACCATACCCGAAAGCGGGTCGGGAGTGAACCTAGGGTTTGACCGACGTTCCCTCGCCTGTCACTCGCTGCGCGCAGGCCTGACAGACGTTCGCTCGCCTGTGGCTCGCTGCGCGCTTCGCTTGCGCTGCGCTTCGCGCTCCTACTCCGCGGCCGGCTCCTCCACGGCTTCCGGCTTCGCCAGCACCGGGCGCTTGATGCCCTTCGCGGCGTAGACGGCGTCGGCGAGCCGCCCGCGCACGTCCGGGTTCTCGAGCAGCAGCTTGCGCGCGTTCTCGCGCCCCTGCCCGATCCGCTCGCCCTCGAAGGAGAACCAGGCGCCGCTCTTCTCGACCACCCCGCACTCGACGCCGAGGTCGAGCAGATCGCCTTCGATCGAGATGCCGCGGTTGTACAGGATGTCGAACTCCGCCTGCCGGAAGGGCGGCGCCATCTTGTTCTTCACCACCTTCACCCGCGTGCGGTTGCCGATGACCTCGTCGCCCTCCTTGATGGCCGCGATGCGCCGCACGTCGAGCCGCACCGAGGCGTAGAACTTGAGCGCGTTGCCGCCGCGTGGTGGTCTCGGGATTGCCGAACATCACGCCGATCTTCATGCGGATCTGGTTGATGAAGATCACCGTCGCGCGCGATTTCGAGACGGTCCCCGTGAGCTTGCGCAGGGCCTGGCTCATCAGCCGCGCCTGCAGCCCCATGTGCTGATCGCCCATCTCGCCCTCGATCTCGGCGCGCGGCACCAGCGCCGCCACCGAGTCGACCACGACCAGGTCGACCGCTCCCGAGCGCAGCAGCACGTCGACGATCTCGAGCGCCTGCTCGCCGGTGTCGGGCTGCGAGACGAGCAGGTCATCGACCTGCACGCCGAGCCGGCGGGCGTAGCCGATGTCGAGCGCGTGCTCGGCGTCGATGAAGGCCGCAACGCCGCCGCGGCGCTGCACCTCTGCCATCGCGTGCAGCGCGAGCGTGGTCTTGCCGCTCGACTCCGGGCCGAAGATCTCGACGACCCGTCCGCGCGGATAGCCGCCGATCCCGAGCGCGAGATCGATGCTCGGCGAGCCGCTCGAGAAGCTCTCGGCCTCGCGATCGACGCCGTCCTCGCTCATGGTGAGGATCGCTCCCTTGCCGAACTGCTTCTCGATCGTCGAGACGGCGAGCGCGATCGCCTTGTCGCGCTCGGATTCCACCGCGCTGCCGTTGCCGCGGGTCTTGGTGCTGGTTGCCATGTCTGGATGCCTCCAATCGTCCTGGGTTCAGGGGTGATGCGGATGCTGCAGGCGACCGCCGCCTGCGCCGCCGAGCGGCACTCGCTCGAGCGGGGTGTAGCGAGATCCGGAGGGGTGCAGCTCGCTCGCGAACAGCACCGACTCCGTCACGTCGAAGACCGCCGGCGGCACGGCCAGCTCGGCGAGCGAGGGCGGCATGCCGCGCTCGCTCACGCGGCCGAGCGTCAGGTGCCCGCGGAACGCGCGCGGCTCGGGAGCGCAGCCCGCCGCGACGACGCCGCGCTCGACCGCCTCGGCGAGCGCGGCGAGCGGCGCGCCCGGCGCGAGCTCGAGCACCACCACGCGCGGGCGGCGCCCGGGCGGGAAGCTCGCCAGCGCGCCGAGCTGCAGCGCAAACGGCGCGAGCGCCGCGGTCTGCGCGCGCACGTGCGCCGCGAGCGAGGCGACCCGGGCGGGCTCGATGGCGCCGAGGAAACGCAGCGTCACGTGCAGATTCTCCGGGCGCACCCAGCGCACGGCGTCGCCGCCGGGGCGCGCGCGCAGGACGGCCAGGGCGTCCGCGGCCGCGCGCCGCGCGGAGTCATCCAGCTCGATCGCGAAGAACGTCCGCAGGCCCGCCTGCGTGAACTCCGCTCGGCTACGCCTCGCTGCGCGCTTCGCTTGCACAGGCTCCTCGTCATTTCGGCGGCGCAGGCTTCGGCGGCGGGGCCCCCGCCCTGCCGCGCATCAGTGTCGGACCCACGAGCTCCTCGCCGAGCAGCGCGCGGCGCACCCAGTCGAGGGCGAGGCGCGCGGAGAGCTGTCGATGGCGCGTGCGGTCGAGGGGAAACACGAAGCCCGCGGCGGTCGTGCCCTCCGCCCGGGCCAGCGCCACGTGCAGCGTGCCCACGGGCTTCTCCGCCGTGCCCCCGTCCGGGCCCGAGATGCCCGTGATGGCGACGGCGAGATCCGCGGCGAGGCGCTTCCTCGCCCCCTCCGCCATCGCGCGCGCGACGGCGTCCGACACCGCACCATGTTGAGCGAGCAGCGCCTCGGAGACGCCCAGCAGCTCCGTCTTCGCCGCGTTCGCGTAGGCCACGATGCCGCCCTGGAAGACCGCCGACGCGCCCGGCACCTCCGTGATCTGCGAGGCGAGGAGGCCACCGGTGCAGGACTCCGCCACCGCGAGAGTAAAGTCCCGCTCGCGCAGCAGGCGGACGACCACCGCCTGCATCGTCTCTTCGCCCTCGCCATACACGAGCGCGCCCAGGCGCCGGCGGATCGCTGCGCAGACCTCGGCGAGCTTCGCGTCGGCGAGCGCGGCGGTCGCCGCGCGCGCGACCGGACGCAGGTAGTTGTCGGGGAAGGCGGTGCGGAAGCCGAGCACCACGTCGCCCGAGGCCGCGATGTCCTTCAGCTCGTCGTCGAGACTCGACTCGCCCATGCCGAACGTGCGCAGCAGCGTCGCGCGCACGACCGGCCCGCCGCCGCGGCGCGCCGCGATGCGCGGCAGCACCTGCTCGCGCAGCATGCGCTCGAGCTCGCGCGGCACGCCAGGCATGCAGAAGAAGAGCGCGCGGCCCTGCTCGAGCAGGAAGCCCGGCGCGGTGCCGATCGGATTGGGCAGCACCTCCGAGCCCTCCGGGAACCACGCCTGCTGCGCGTTGTTCTCCGACATCTCGCGCCCGACGCTGCGAAAAAAAGCCTGGATCGTCTCGAGCACGGCCGAATCGAGCCGGTGCGCCCGCCCGAAGGCCTGCGCCAGCACCGCCGAGGTGAGATCGTCGCGCGTCGGCCCGAGGCCGCCCGAAACCAGCACGATGTCGCTGCGCTGCGCCGCGCGCTGGAACGCGTCGATCATGTCCGCCGGATCGTCGCGCACCGAGGTGTGGTAGTGCGTCTCGATGTCGAGGCCGAGCAGCTGCTCGGAGAGGAGCGACTTGTTGCTGTCGACGATCTCGCCGCGCAGCAGCTCGTCGCCGATCGTGAGGATCTCCGCCTTCATCAGGACACCGCGAGCCGCAGGGCGGCGAGCACGAGCGCAGCGAACACGCCGGCGGCGACATCGTCGAGCATCACGCCTGTGCCTCCCGAGAAGCGCCGCTCCGCCCAGCGTACGGGCCCCGGCTTCCAGACATCGAACACCCGGAACGTGACGAATCCGGTCACGAGCCAGAACGGCGAGTGCAGGGACGCCGGATCGCCGAGCAGCGGCGTGAGGGTGAGCAGCTGCCCCACCACCTCATCGATCACGATCCGGCCGTCGTCCTCGCGGCCGAAGGCGCGCTCTGCTTCGTCCGCCGCCCAGATCCCCACGGCCAGCAGCGAGGCCAGCGACGCCGCATAGAGGCCCGCCCCACCGGCGGCCAGCGGCAGCGCGAGCGCCACCCCGAGCGCCGAGCCCCAGGTACCCGGGGCGATCGGCCCATAGCCGGCCCCCGCGCCCGTGGCGAGGAAGATCGCCACGCGCAACGAGAATCCGGCCGGATGGCGGTCGGAGGATTCGATCACACAGCTCGCGGGACCGCGGGTTCTGCGCGGCTTGGCTGGGACCGCGGCGGAGGCTTGCCGCGGCATTCCGGCGCCACGGCGGGGGCAGCCGAGCGTCGATCGGGAGATTACTCTCCAGCAGCGCCGGGAGTCAACGAATTCCAGGCGAAAAAAACGAGAAAGTGGCGGCTGAAGCTGCTGGATTCTCGCGCGTTTGACCTCGGGCGTCTGGGATCGGCGTCCCGCCAGCAGGGAGAGCCATGGGAGGGCGCGGCTGCGTGCTGGGCCTGGATTACGGGAGCCGGCGCATCGGGCTCGCCGTTTCGGACCCTGCGGGCGTGTTCGCATTTCCGGCTGGGACGCTCGAGCGCACCCAGCTCGCGCAGGACCTGCTGGCCCTCGGCGCGCTGATCGCCGAGCGGGGGGTCACCCGGATCGTCGTCGGGCTGCCGCTGCACATGTCCGGCCGCAGCGGCCCGGAGGCCGAGGCGGCCCGCGCCTTCGCGCAGGCGCTCGGCGCAGCCACCGGGCTGCCGGTCGCCCTGCTCGACGAGCGCTGGACCTCGCGTGAGGCCGAACGCTCGCTGCGCGACGCCCCGGGACGCCGCAAGCAAAGCAAGGGATCGGTCGATAGCGTGGCGGCGACCCTGCTGCTGCGCACCTACCTCGAGCGCGAACGCGGGGCCGCGGGAGGGTCCTCGGGATGAGGCGCGGGGGGCTGATGCTCTCGGGCATCGCGCTGGCGCTGGTCAGCGCCGCGTCGGCGGCTGGCGTTCACTGGCTGCTCTCCCCCGCCAACCCGGTCGCGGCCGAGATCGTCTTCACGGTCGCGCCGGGCCAGTCGCTCAGCGAGATCGCGCGCTCGCTCGAGCGCGCGGGGCTCGTGCGCAGCGCGAGCGCGGTCGAATGGATCGCGCGCCTGCACGGTCAGAGCGGCGCGCTGCGCTCGGGCGAGTACGCCCTCTCGGCGGCGCAAAGGCCGAGCGAGATCCTCTCGGTGCTCGAGAGCGGCCGCACGCTCAGCTACCCGGTCGTGCTGCCCGAGGGCTTCACCGCCGCGCAGATCGGCGCGCGGCTCGCGGCAACCGGACTTGCCGACGCGGACGCCTTCGCGAAGGCGATCCGCGATCCCGCGTTGATCGCCTCGCTCGGCATCTCCGCCCCGAGCCTCGAAGGCTATCTCTTCCCCGACACCTACCTGCTTCCGCACGGCATGCCGGCCGAGGAGATCGCACGTCTTTTCGCGGAGCGATTCCTGGCGGTGTGGAAGCAGATCGAGCCGCTCGCGACGGCGCAGGGCCTCACGCAGCACCAGGTCGTGACGCTCGCCTCGATCGTCGAGAAGGAGACGGGCGTCTCCGAGGAGCGCGCGCTCGTCGCCGGCGTCTTCCACAATCGTCTGAAGCGCCGCATGCGGCTCGAATCCGACCCGACCGTGATCTACGGGATCCCGGATTTCGACGGCAACCTGCGCCGCCGCGATCTGGAGGACGCGGCCAACCCCTACAACACCTACCGCATCGCGGCGCTGCCCCCGGGTCCCATCGCGAACCCGGGCGAGGCGTCGCTGCGCGCGGTGGTGAGCCCGGCCGACAGCGACTATCTCTACTTCGTGGCCCGCAACGACGGCACGCACACGTTCTCGAACAACTTCCGCGAGCACGAGCGCGCGGTGGAGCGGTACCAGAAGAAGGCGACGCGATGACCACCGGCTCCACCCCCGACCCCCGCGAGTTCTTCACGCAGACGATCCCCCGACAATTCAACGCCTCGCTCGACGCGCAGGAAAGGCTCGGTGAGGCCGGCCGTGCGGTACTCGAAGCCATGCGCGCCGTCGACGCGACGATCCAGGTCGAGGTGCGCGGCGCGGGCGGCGGCAGCTTCGCGCTCAACATCCGCTCGGGGCGCATGAGCGCTGGCGACACCGCTGCGTTTGCCCCGTTTCTCACCGTCGTGCAGGACCGCGCCGCCTTCGAGACGCTGGCCCGCGAATCCGGGGACTCGGCGCTGGCGCTGCTCGGCGGCTTGTCCGGACTGGCCGGCGAAATGCGCCTCACGCGCAAGCGCGTCGAGAGCCTCGCCCAGCTCCAGGGCGCCGTTCAGTTCTCGGTGACGGGCGACGGCGGCTTCGCGCTCGTCACCCACTTCGGCTCCGGGCCCGTGCCCGAGACGCCGAACGCGTCGATCGCCGTCGACGACGACGCCTACCGCGAGCTGCGCAGGGGCAAGCTCGACCCCGGCGCCGCCTTCATGAACGGCAAGATCAAGGTTGCCGGCGACATGCAGCTCGCCATGCAGCTCGCCCTCGCAGCCCTCTCCGTCGACTAGCCCCGATCCGACATCGCCGAATTTCGCGGGGAGGCGGCGGGGCCGAGCTGCGCATGCGCTGCGCAGGACTTGCACGAGCCGACACCCGCGGGCCCGAGAGCGGCACTCACCTGTGACGGCGGGCGCTGCCCCGCCCGGGAGGTGCAGGTATGGCAGCCAGCCAGGTCGTAGCCCGCTTCCAGGATGGCCGCGTGGTGAAGGGCGTCACCAGCAACTTCTTCCCCACGCGCGAGGGCTTCCACGTGCAGACACCCGAGGGCGAAAGCGTCGCCCTCGTCCAGTCGGAGCTCAAGGCGCTCTACTTCGTGCGCGATCTCAAAGGCGACCCGACGCGCCGGGTGAGCCTGCGCTTCGACCCTTCGAAGCCGCTCGCGGGGCGCCGCATCCAGGTGGTGTTCGAGGATGGCGAGGTGATGACCGGCACCACGCAGGGCTACCAGCCGGGCCGGCCCGGGTTCTTCGTCTATCCGGCCGACGTGGGCTGCAACAACGAGCGCTGCTTCGTGATCGCGGCGGCGACCCGCCGCGTGACGCCGCTCTAGGTCAGCGCGACTTCCTTCAGCAGGCGCAGATCCTCGAGCGCCTTGCCGGCGCCGTGGACGACCGCCGTGAACGGGTCCTCGCTGCGCAGGATCGGCAGCTTCGTCTCCGAGCGCAGCACCTGGTCGAAATCGCGCAAGCAGCGACCCGCCGCCGACCAGCATGATGCCGCGGTCGACGATGTCCGCGGCCAGCTCGGGCGGGGTGCGCTCGAGCGTGAGGTGCACGGTCTCGACGATGGCGTGGATCGGCTCGATCAGCGCCTCGCGGATCTCGTCGCTCGTCGCGATGATCACCTTGGGGATGCCCGCGACGAGGTCGCGGCCCTTCACTTCCATCGTCTCCGTCTTCGCCGTCGGCGAAGCGACCCCGATCGTGATCTTGATCAGCTCGGCGGTGCGCTCGCCGACGAGCATGTTGTACTTGCGCTTCACGTAGTTGATGATCGCCTCGTCCATCTTGTCGCCGCCGCAGCGGATCGAGCGGGACGTGACGATTCCGGAGAGCGAGATCACCGCGACGTCGGTGGTGCCGCCGCCGATGTCGACGATCATGTTCCCGGTCGCGGCCGTGACGTCGAGGCCGGCGCCGATCGCCGCCGCCATCGGCTCCTCGATCAGGTAGACCTCGCGCGCGCCCGCCGAGAGCGCCGACTCGCGGACGGCACGTTTTTCGACGCTCGTGATGCAGGGCGGCACGCAGATCACGATGCGCGGCCGCACGAGCTTGCCGCGGTTGTGCGCGCGCTGGATGAAGTAGCGGAGCATCGCCTCGGTGATCTCGAAGTCCGCGATCACGCCGTCCTTGATCGGGCGGATCGCGCGGATGCCGTTCGGCGTGCGGCCGAGCATCTCCTTCGCTTCGTGACCGACCGCAATTACTTTTTCGCCGCGCCCGCTCTGATCCTTGGCGACGGCGACGACGCTCGGCTCCGAGCAGACGAGGCCCTTGCCGCGGACGTACACGAGGGTGTTGGCGGTGCCGAGATCGATGGCGAGGTCGTGGGAGAACGCGCCCGCGATGAAATCGAGGTACATCGACGCTGTCCTTCTGCTGGCGGTGGCCGCGTGAACCGTCTGGCGTATCGGCGCGGGTCGGCAGAAGTTGAGCGGAAGGCGCCCGAGAGACAGCGCAAAGCGGGCCGTCGGACCGGGGCGCGCGGGCGGGAGCGGCGGAGGCTATTGCTCGACGGGGGAGGCGGGAGCTTCGGGCGTGCTCGCGTCGGGCTCGGCCGGCGCCAGCGGATCGCGGTGCACGAGGTCGTCGAGCTTGGCGAGACGCTGCGAGAGATCGCCCACGACCTCGCGCACGGTCGCGAGGCGGCCTTCGTAGGCCACCAGCGCGGCGCGCGTGCCCACGAGCTCGCTCGACAGCCGGGTGACCTCGCCGGAGAGGGCGCCCACGCGCCGGGTCTGGATCACGAGCGCGAGGCACGCGAGCGCCAGCAGCGCCACGATCAGCCAGGTCGAGCGCCGCGAGCCCCCCGCGTCCGGCTGCGGCTGGCGCGCGGCGGCGCCGGTGTCTCCCGCCAGGCCCTCTTTGGGCTCGGTTCCCACCGCCTTGAGGTGCGGTCGCGTCTCGCTCACGTCAGGACTGGATCACGAGCTTCGAAAGGCTCGTCTTGCGCAGGTTCGTCTTCTGGATCGTGCGCACCAGCTCCGCGACCTTCTCGATGTCGGTCTCGAACGGGTTGTTGCAGATCACGCGCACGTTGAGCAGGTTGCCGAGCCGGATGTTCGACCAGTCGAGGTCGTACTGGATCGAGTTCTGGCGCGCGAGCTTGATGAACTCGCCGCGCATGCGCGCGCGCGTGTCCGGCGGCGGCTCGGTCTTGGCCTTGATGATCTCCTCGTCCTCGAGCACGCGCTCCACCTGGCCGCCGCGCTCGAGCAGGTAGTAGATGCCGCGGTTCATGCGGATGTCGTGGTACTGGAGATCGAGCATGAACACGCGCGGATCGCTCCACGTGGTGTTCCGCTTGTCGATGTAGGACTGGATCATCTGACGCTTGATCACCCAGTCGATCTCGCGATCGAGGCGGCCCGGATCGTCGTCGAGACAATCGAGCACGTACTGCCACTTGGCGACGGCGTCGCGCAGCTCGTCGGAGACCGGGTACTGCTCGATGTACTTCTGGGCCATCTCGCAGTACTCGCGCTGGATCTGGATCGGCGAGTACTCGCGGCCGTTGTCGAGGCGCAGCTTGCGCTTGCAGGTCGTGTCGTAGGAGATGTCCTTGATCGCCTTGACCGGGTTGCGCAGCGTGAAGTCCTGATTGATGTAGTTGTCCTCGATCATCTGGAGGACGACCGCGCAGGCGCCGACCTTCAGGAAGTTCGTGTACTCGGACATGTTCGAGTCGCCGACGATCACGTGCAGGCGGCGGTACTTCTCGCGATCGGCGTGCGGCTCGTCGCGCGTGTTGATGATCGAGCGGTCGTTGGTCGTCGTGCCCGAGATCTTCTGGTAGATGTGCTGCGCGCGCTGGCTGATGCAGTAGTGCACGCCGTCCTGGGTCTGGAAGACCTTGCCGGCGCCGGTGTAGATCTGGCGCGTCACCAGGAACGGGATCAGCTGCTCGGCGAGGTAGTAGAAATCGACGTCGCGGTCGACGAGGTAGTTCTCGTGGCAGCCGTAGCGAGTTCCCGACGAAATCGGTGTTGTTCTTGAAGATCGAGAGCTTCCCGGCAATCCGCTCTTCGCGGATCTTCTCCTCGGCGTAGAACTGGAGATCCTCGAGGATCCGCTCGCCCGCCTTGTCGTAGAGCATCACCTGGCGGGGCGATGCGCACTCGGGGGTCGCGTACTCGGGGTGGCAGCCCGTGTCCTGGTAGAAGCGCGCGCCGTTCTCGAGGAAGACGTTGAGGAAGTGCTCGGTGGTGATCAGCTTCTCGAACAGGAAGCGGATCGCCTTCTCGACGGGCAAGGTCTTGCGCCCGTCGGGCGTGAAGATGATTCCGTATTCGGTCTCGATTCCGTAGATGCGCTTCTGCACGGGTCCGCCGATTGGCAGGAAACTGCCTAGCTGCCCAGCAATTCCCTTAGCACATCGGCCGACAGTCGATGGAACTTTCGCCCCGGCCGGCTGCGCTCGAGCACGCACGCTTCGAGGTTCTCGGGACCGACTCGCGGCTGACCTTCGGCGGCGCGCTGCAGCGCGTTGCGCCCCAGCTGGAGCGCATCCCTCAGGGGGAGCTGGGGGCGGAACTGATCCTTGAGGTAGTTCGTCAGCTCGTCGGCGGCGCCGCCGATCACGCAGAAGCCCTGGTGATCGCTGATGCTGCCGTCGAACTGCACCCGGTAGATCGTGTTCTTCTCGTGGCCCGCCAGGCTGTCGTCGCCGACCTCGGCCACGATCACCTCGACCTCGAGCGGCTTGAGCTCGCGCGTGAAGACGTCGCCCATCGCCTGCGAGTACGCGTTCGCGAGCGCCCGCGCGCGCACGTCGTCGCGGCTGTAGGCAGTAGCCCTTCACGTCGGCGAAGCGCACCCCGATCTTCCGGAGCTGATCGAACTCGCTGAACTTGCCGACGCCGGCGAAGGCGATGCGGTCGTAGATCTCGCCGATCTTCGACAGGCTCGACGGGTTCTCCGCCATCAGCAGCACGCCCTCGGCACACTCGAGGGTGACGCTGGAACGGCCGCGGCCGATGCCCTTGCGGGCGTAGTCGGCCTTTTCGGTCATCACCTGTTCGGGTGAGACGTAGAAGGGCATGCTCATCCCTGCACCCCGCCCGGTCGCGCGCTCAGGATCTGCCGGTAGACCTGCTCGATCTCGGCGTCGGCAGCGCGCTCCACCCCGCGCTCGGAGCAGAAGTTCACGATCGGAAAGATGCCGCGCAGCACGTCGATGCCGCCCGTGGCGCGGTCCTCGTCCGCCGCGTCCACCAGGGCCGCCACGGCGATCTTCAGGCTCTCTGCTCGCGTGAGGCCGCCCCGGTGGGCCTTCTTGATCGACTCGCGGGCGTAGAGCCCGCCCGAGCCGGTGGCCTCGAAATCGGTTTCCTCGTAGCGACCGCCGGTCACGTCGAACTTCCAGAGCCGCCCGAGCTTGCGGCGGCGGTCGTAGCCGGCGAAGAGCGGCACCACCACCAGGCCCTGCATCGCCGCCGGCAGGTTCGCCCGGATCATCTGCGAGAGCTTGTTCGCCTTGCCGTCGAGCTCGAGCGCCTCGCCCTCGATCTTCTCGTAGTGCTCGAGCTCGATGCGCATCAGCCGCGCCATCTCGATCGCGGGCCCGGCGGCGCCGGCGATCGCGATCACCGAGTACTGGTCGGTGGCATAGACCTTCTGCACGTCGCGCGACGCGACGCGGTGTCCCTCCGTCGCGAGGCGATCCCCCGCGACGACCACGCCGTCGGCGTATTTCAGCGCCAGGACCGTCGTGCCTTCGGGGACCGAGATGCGCGGATCGCCCGGCGCAAAGCGCGAGGGCTCCGGATGGAGATGTGCGTAGTCCGACCAGAGGAGCTCCGTGAAGCTCGAACCCTGGTACTTGCCCGGAACGTTCAACCCCGCCCCCCCCTTGGCGGCGCCGAGCGGCGCCTCGGCTACTGCCCGCCTCGCTGGACGTAGTTCTTGACGAACTCCTCGGCGTTCTCCTCGAGGACCTCGTCGATCTCGTCGACGAGGGCGTCCATCTCCTCCTTCAGCTCCTTGCCGCGCTTGGCGAGCTTCTGGGGGCCGCCTTCCTTGTCCCCCTCGCCCTCGCCTTCCCCGTCGCGCTTCGGCGTCTTCTTCTGCGTCTGGTCGGTCGCGGCGAAGTAGAGGGGCAGGACGCGGGCTTCCGCGTCGCGCTCCCGTCGTGTCGTCGTGTGCATCACCCGCTCCATCGCGTTTCCTCTCGCCCGCGGTCTCAGGCCCGCAGGTTCCTGACGAGGTCTGCCGCCGTCGGCGAGTTCGCCAGCAATTCCTCGACGTGGATCTTCGAGCCCTTGAGCGGCTCCGCCATCAGGATCCGCTTGATCGGCTCGTCGTCCACGCTGAAGGAGATCGAGTCCCAGTTCACTCCGAACACCGCCGAGCCGTAGCGCCGCAGGCACTCACCGCGGAAATACGCCCGCGTATCCTCCGGCGGCTTTCGGATCGCTGCCGTGATCTCCTCGTCCGTGACGATTCGCTCGGCCTTGCCCTGCCGCTCCAGAACATAGTACAGACCCTTCTCGGGCCGGAGATCGTGGTACTGGAGGTCCATCATCTCGACCTGCGGAGAATCCCAGTCGAGCGACTTGCGCTCCATGAAGCCCTCGATCAGCGACTTCTTCATCACCCAATCGATCTGCTCGCGCAGCTCCATCGGGTCGCGTCCGAGGGCGTCGATCACGTGCTGCCACTTGACCAGCACGTCCTTCGTTTCCGGGTCGATCGAGCGGGAAGCGACGTACTGGAGCGCCATCTCCAGGTACTCAGCCTGGATCTGGACCGCCGTGAGCTTCTTGCCGCTCTCGAGGGCCAGCTCGCGCCGGCAGCTCGAATCGTGGGAGCACTCCTTGATCGCCCGCACCGGGTCGCGCAAGGAGAGGTTCTTGCGGATCGCGCCGTCCTCGATCATCGCCAGCATCAGCGTGGTCACGCCGGTGCGCAGGTAGATCGTGTACTCGGAGAGGTTCGCGTCGCCGACGATCATGTGCAGGCGGCGGTACTTCTCGCGGTCCGCGTGCGGCTCGTCGCGCGTGTTGATGATCGGCCGCTTCACCATCGTGTCGAGGGCGACCTCGGTCTCGAAGAAATCCGCCCGCTGCGAGAGCTGGAAATCGCAGGGCTGGCCGCGGTTCTCGCTACCGACCTTGCCCGCGCCCGCATAGATCTGGCGCGTGACCAGGAAGGGCATCAGGTGCTCGACGATCTGCTTGAAGGACGTCCGGCGGTCCATCAGGTAGTTCTCGTGCGAGCCGTAGCTGTTGCCCTTGCGATCGCTGTTGTTCTTGTAGATGAGCATCTGCGCGCCGGCGGGCAGCAGCGTGTCCGCCTCGCGCCGGCTGGCTTCGATGATGCGCTCCCCCGCCTTCTCGTGGATCACGAGATCCCGGGCGTTCGTGACCTCCGGGCAGGAGTATTCGGGGTGCGCGTGATCGACGTAGTAGCGCGCGCCGTTGATCAGCGTCTTGTTGCGGGCGATGTTCTCTTGCTGGTTCGGCGTGTACTTCTCGCCGTCGACCTGGAAGCCGCGGGCGTCGGCCAGGGGATTCTCCTGGTCGTAGTCCCACAGGATCTCGCCGGCGTGATCCTCACGATAGGCGTTGACGAGCAGCACGCAGCTCGAGATGGGATCGAAGTCGGGATCACCCTTGACGGTGATCCCATACTCGATCTCCGTCCCCATCACCTTCGGGATGGCCATCCGCTCTCCGCATGCGCGCGAACCGCGCCCCTAGAGATACTGGCCCGAGGTGATGTTCTCAATGGACCGCTCCTTCCTGCTGATCCCCGACATGAGCGTGCGAACGTTGATGATGCGTTCGCCCTTGCGCCCGGAGATGCGGGCCCAATCGTCGGGATTCGTGGTGTTGGGCAGGTCCTCGTTCTCCTTGAACTCGTCGTTGACGGCCTCCACGAGATCCTCGAGCCGGATGCCTCGCTCCTGGCGCTCGATCAGACGCTTCACGGCCTTCTTCTTGGCGCGCGCCACGATGTTCTCGATCATCGCGCCGCTCGAGAAGTCCTTGAAGTAGAAGATCTCGCGCTCGCCCTTGGCGTAGGTCACTTCGAGGAACTTGTTGTCGTCGGTCGTCTGGTACATGCGGTCGATCGTGTCGTTGATCATGCACTCGACGATCTTCGCCGTATCGCTCCCGTAGGCCTCGAGCGCGCTGGCGTGGAACGGCAGGTCCGCCGTCAGGTACTTCGAGAAGATCTCGCGCGCCGCCTTCGCGTCGGGTCGGTGCACCTTGATCTTGAGGTCGAGCCGGCCCGGCCGCAGCACGGCGGGATCGATCAGATCCTGGCGATTGCTCGCCCCGATCACGATCACGTTGTTGAGCGACTCGACGCCGTCGATCTCGGACAGGAACTGCGCGACGACGGTTGCCTCCATGTCGGACGAGATGCCCGACCCGCGCATGCGGAAGAGCGAGTCCATCTCGTCGAAGAAGATCACCACCGGTACGTCTTCGCTGGCCTTGTCGCGCGCCTTCTTGAACACCTCGCGCAGCTTGTGCTCCGTCTCGCCGACGTACTTGTTGAGCAGCTCGGGGCCCTTCACGTTCAGGAAGTACGCGGTCGTGGACTTGCCCGTGCGCTTCTCGATGCTGCGCGCGAGGTTGTTCGCGACGGCCTTCGCGATCAGCGTCTTGCCGCAGCCCGGGGGCCCGTACAGCAGGATGCCCTTGGGCGGCCGCAGCTTGTGCTCGGCGAACACGTCCGGATACAGGTACGGCAGCTCGACCGAGTCGCGCAGGATCTGGATCTGCTCGTCGAGCCCGCCGATGCGCTCGTACGTCACATCCGGGATCTCCTCGAGCACGACTTCCTCGACGCTCGACTTCGGCAGCTTCTCGAAGGCATAGTGCGTGCGGGGGTCGAACAGCACGCTGTCGCCCACCTTGAGCTTCTCGCGCCGCAGCGGCTCGGCGAGCGTGACGACGCGCTCGTCGTCCGTGTGGCCGAGCACGATCGCGCGGTTGTCCGCGATGAAGTCGACGATCGACGCGATCTCGCCGCGGGCGACGTAGCCCGACGGCTCGACGACGTTGAACGCCTCGTTGAGCACGACCAGCTGGCCTTCCTCGAACTGGAACGGATCGAGGTTCGGATGCACGTTGACGCGCATCGGGCGACCGTCGACGAGGATCTCGGCCGTCGCGTCCTTGTTGGCGCGATTGAAGATGCCGTAGGTGTTCGGCGGAGCGCAGAGCTTGTCGACCTCCTCCTTCAGGAGCTCGATCTGCTGCTTCGATTCCTGGAGCACGCCCACCAGCCGCTCGTTCTGGCGCTCGGCATCGGCGCACTGTTCGCGCGTCAGCTGGTAGCGGCGGCGCAGCGCCTCGAACTCGGCCAGCATGCGGTCGAGTCGGCGCCGGAACTCCTCGGAGTCCGTGCCGAAGACGCGCAGCGCGTCCTGGAGATCTTCCGACTCGTCCTGCGGCGGGCGAGCGGCACCGCGATCGCGGTTCGGATCCGCCGGCTCCGTCGGCCGGCTGCCGGACGACGAGATACGCCGCATGACGTCGTGGACGAAACCCTTCCTACCGGAGCCGGAATCGTATTCGCTCATGCCGCCATCTCCTCGTTCACCCGCCGCCCACACGGGCAGCTTCGCGTTAGATGAACGAGATCTGCAAGGGCCATGCCACGCACCCGCATCAAGCTCCGCAAGCGCACGGAGCTGCGTCTCGAACCCGCGTGCGCGCGCTTGCGACGCACGCATTGGAAGCTGCGCTGCGCGGTGCGGTTGCAGTCGGCTTGCGTCTTCTGCGCCTGGATCGCAGAAAGCGCCCGGGAGAACGCCGCGGGCTCGCTTGCAGCGCGCGTGCGAGGGCTCTTCATCTGCATTCCCCGCGCCCCGCCAATCCGACACCGTGACGCTGCGGAGCGTAGTTCCACCAACCTCAGCAGGGGGCCGAAGAAGCGCCGAACACCGCGAAATAACGCAGCTTTCAGCGTTCGCAAAATCTATCAGACGGGCTTGCCCTGTCAAGCAGAGGCGGCCGGCAGCTCGCCGCGCAAGCCCTGGAATCCACGGCGCTCTCGCGTCGCGCACCCCACGCGCTGCGCCCGCGCCGCGCCGGCCTGCGCCACGCGCATCCGCTCGCCCGGGCGCGAACTCCCGGCGGCCCGCCACGACGCGGACGCGGTTGCGCATCCCCTGCCACCGCGAGATGCGATGTTGCGCCGGAGTTGCCGCAATTTTGACGCTTGCGTCGGCGATCCACCGACGCCCCGACGCATCCGGGCACCCCGCCGAACTTTGCGGCACCCGCAACGGCGAGGAATCGTTCGGCCAGATTTGGGCAATCCGGACGCCGAGCGGGCTTGCGGGTTCAGGGAGACTTGGGCGTCGGGGTTTCGAGCTCGATCACCCGGACGCCGGGCTTCGTCGGAAAGCTGAAGAGCGCGTCGGCGGGGTGGAGATTCGTGCGCGTGTGGCTGAAGGCGACCTGTGTGACGTTGCCGAGCAGATCGACGACGGTCGTCTCGAGCAGCTCGCCGGTCGCGGGGTCGCTGCGCACGCGCAGCTTCTCGTAGGAGGCGTCGCGCCGCGGCACCAGCACGAGCTCGACCTTCGCCTCCGAGCACGCGTCCGCGGTGACTGCGAAGTCGCGCTCGATCTTGCCTTCTCCGAGCAGGAACTGGATCGCCGCTCCCGACAGGAAGCCGTCGCCGACCTGGAGCTTCTGTACCTCCTGGTGCGCCGGATCGTAGATCCACAGCCAGTGACCGTCGCTCACGACCAGGCTCGGCTCGGGGTCGTCGTAGGCCCAGCGCATCTTTCCCGGCTTTGCGAAGACGACGGTTCCGTGCGACGTCGCGGCGCTGCCCGGCCCGCCGAGCGCGACGGAGCGCGAGGTCTGCACGAAGTCCGCGCTGAGATCTCGCACCGCTTCGTAGCGGCGCTGAATCGCCTCGACGGCGCGCTTGACGCACGCGGCATCCGACGCCGGCGCTGCGGCGCCCGCGGCCCGTTCGGGGGCTTGCGCGCTCGCGAGTCCCGCTGCGCCGAGCCAGCCGGCGAGCCACACCGTCGAGAGCCGTCCGAGGGCGCGCATGACTGAGATGGACGTCGAGTTCGTCGCGCTATTCGAGAGCGCCGACGGGCCGCACGTAGACATCACGGGGCTTGGTGCCCTCCTGCGGCCCGACCACCCCGTCGGCCTCCATCTGTTCGACCATGCGCGCGGCCCGGTTGTAGCCCACCTTGAGCCGGCGCTGGATGTACGAGATCGAGGCGTTGCGCGTCTCGGCGACGATCTCGAGAGCGCGATCGTACATCTCATCGACGTCCTCGCCGCGGGTCTCCTTGTCCTCCGCCTCCTCGCGCAGTCGGATCAGCGTCTCGTCGAACTGCGGCGCGCCCTCGGCTCGCAGCGCCGCGACGAGCGCCGCGACCTCGGATTCGGAGACGAAGGCGCCGTGGATGCGCTGGAGCTTCGAGGTGCCCGGCGGCAGGAAGAGCATGTCGCCCTGCCCGAGCAGGTTCTCCGCCCCGTTCTGGTCGAGGATCGTGCGCGAATCGGTGCGCGACGAGACCTGGAAGGAGATGCGCGCCGGGAAATTCGCCTTGATGATGCCGGTCAGCACGTCGACGCTCGGCCGCTGCGTCGCGAGCACCAGGTGGATGCCGGCCGCGCGCGCCATCTGCGCGAGCCGTTGCAGCGACTCCTCGACGTCGCGTTGCGACACCACGATCAGGTCCGCGAGCTCGTCGATCACGACGACGATGTAGGGCAGCCGGCGGAACTCGACCTCCGTCTCCGGCTCGCCGGGCTTGCCCTTCATGCGGAAGGTCTTGTTGCCGGCTGCGAGCTGCGTGTCGACGAGGCCGTTGAACTGATCGACGCTGCGCACGCCGAGCGCCGCCATCATCTGGTAGCGCTGCTCCATCTTCTGGACGACGCCCGCGAGCGCCGCCGCGGCCCGCTTGGGGTTGGTGACCACGTCGGCGATCAGGTGCGGAATGCCTTCGTAGATCGAGAGCTCCAGCAGCTTGGGATCGATCAGCAGCAGCTTGAGCTCGTCGGGCGTGGCGCGACACAGCAGCGAGCACAGCAGCGAGTTGAGGAACACGCTCTTGCCGGTGCCGGTCGCTCCGGCGACGAGCAGGTGAGGCATCTTCGAGAGCTCGGCGTGCGCCGTGTTGCCGAAGATGTCCTTGCCGAGGGCGATCGTCAGCTTGGACGTGCGCGAACGAAACGATTCGGCCTCGAGCAGATCGCGGATGTACACGATCTCGCGCTCGGCGTTCGCCACCTCGATGCCGACGACGGACTTGCCGGGCAGCGGCGCGATGATGCGCACCGACAGCGCGCGTAGCGCGAGCGCCAGATCGTCGGAGAGCGTCACGATGCGGTTCACCTTGACGCCGGAAGCCGGCTCGAACTCGTACATCGTGACGACTGGGCCCGGGTGCACCGTGACGACGCGCCCACCGACGCCGAAATCCGCGAGCTTCTTCTCGAGGATGCGTGAATTCATGATCAGGCTGTCACGGTCGTAGGTGCGGCTCGCGACGGGCGGACGCTGGAAGATCGAGATGTCCGGAAGCTTGAACGGGCCCGCGGAGGTCGCCTCCGCGAAATGGAACGCCTCCTGCTTGGCCTTCGGCTCGACGCTGCGCTCGGCCTCGTGGTCGACGATCGTCGGATCGCCCGCCTTCGCGCGCCGCAGCAGCGGACGTGCCGGCTCCTCGGCGGCGCTCTCGTCGGCGGCGACGAGCTCCGGCACCGACTCCACGGCGTGCTCTTCGCGCGCGGCCGCGACCCGGCTGCGGCGTGCGCGCTGCTCCCGCCACACGACGAAGGCGCTCGCGCCGCGCCGCAGACCGGCCAGCCCCGCGAGCGCCGCGGCGCCAGCCGCGCGCAGGAGCTGCGCGAGCGCGCTCGCGACCTTCTCGCCGAGCGCTGCGAGCGCGGCGGCGATGCCGCCGAGCAGCGCGCCTGCGGCACCGAGCAGTGTTCCCGTCGATGCGCCCGTGGCGCTCATGCCACCGATCACGAGCAGCATGACGTTCGTGAGCAGGGCGCCCCAGGTGCCGATGAACAGGCTCTCGGCGCTGGCGAGCCAACGCCCGAGCGCGCCCGCCGGTACGCGGGCCAGGAACCCGGGAACCGCCGATTGCAGCAGCGGGGGAAGCGTCGCGAACGAGAGCAGCAGGAGCGCCGTGCTGCCCCAGAAGCGCGACGTCACGCGCGGCAGACCGCGACCGAGCACGAGCCGCGCACCGATGCTGCCGGCCGCGCCCACACAGACGAGCGCCCCGAGTCCGAAGCCGCCGAACAGCAAGGCGGCGGCCGTCGCCCCGAGAATGCCCGCGCGATTTCCGACGTTCGCGCGCCGGAAGACCGGATCGCTCGGGACGTAGGTTGCCAGCGCCAGCGCCGCCAGCAGTGCGACGCCGAGCAACAGCACCCCCGTGCACTCGGCCGCAAGACGGCTCGAGAGCACAGCCTGGAAGCCGGCCAGCGGACGGCGCCCGCGCGCGGCAGCCCTAGCCACGAAAGCTCGACGTGGATCCCACGCCCCTCACCCCCTGGGACGCGAAGCAGGCAAAGGGTACCCGCGGGGTTCGGGGACCGTCAAGCCGACGAGCAGCGCCCAGGCTCGAGGTCTGGATCGAAGCCGGCCTCGATCGCCCGGCGCACCTGGTCCTTGAGCTGCTTGCGATCCTCGATCCCGAGGCCAGCCGTCGGAATCGGCTTGCCGTAACAAACGTGGACGCGCCCGCTCTCGATGCGCAGCGAGCGCGGAGGCGTGATGCGCGAGGAGCCGGATACGGTGATCGGCACGATCGGAACCTGCGCCGCGAGCGCGAGGTGGAAACCGCCGCTCTTGAGCTCGCCGATCTCGGCCCGCCCGCTGCGTGTTCCCTCCGGAAAGATCACGACCGTCTTGCCCCCGCGCACCTGCGCCGCGGCGCGCTCGAGGCTCCGCACCGAGCTCTCGCGGTCGGCGCGGTCGATGATCACGTGGCCGCCGGCGACGAGCGCCCAGCCGAAGAACGGAATCCAGCTGAGCTCGCGCTTGGCGACGAAGCGGAACGTGATCGGCAGCGTCGCCACGATCGCAGCCGTGTCGAACACGCTCTGGTGGTTTGCCATCAGCACGTAGGAGCGGGTCGGGTCGAGGCGCTCCTGCCCGGCGGCGTCCACCCTCACGCCGCAGGTGACGAGGATCCAGCGCACCCAGTTGCGCGCGACCCAGATCACCGCCTCGCCGCTGCGATCGACCGCCGACAGCACGAGGGCGAGCGTTCCCCAGAACACCGTATAGAGCACGATCAGCAGGTAGCGGAGGACGTAGACCATCGATCCCCCCCGCGATCGAGGCGGGCGCGCGAGGGAATGCTAGGAGCCGGCGTGAACCCGCGTCAACGGCGCCGCGAGCGCGCTTGACGTTCCCGGGCGGCAGCGGGAAGATGTCGTCTCACCCCCTGCTCCGACGGAGAAAATCACCATCATGGCGAGCGTGAACAAGGTCATCTTGATCGGGAACCTGGGCCGCGACCCCGAGCTCCGTTACACGCAAGGCGGCCAGGCGGTCGCCAACTTCACTCTCGCCACCAGCGAGCGCTTCGCGAACAAGAGCGGAGAGCAGCAGGAACGCACGGAGTGGCATCGCATCGTCGCCTGGGGGAAGACCGGAGAGCTGTGCGCCCAGTATCTCTCGAAGGGGCGCAGTGTCTACATCGAAGGCCGCCTCCAGACGCGCGAGTGGGAGGACAAGGAAGGTCAGAAGCGCTCGACGACCGAGATCGTCGCGCAGAACGTGACCTTCCTCGGCGGCCCGCGAACGGGCGCTTCCGGCGGTGGGCCGAGCGGCGCGGGCGGCGAGCCGCAGCGCGAGCCGGCGGGCCCGCCCGCGGGCGACGACATCCCCTTCTAGTCTCTCGACTTCGCTCGCCGTTGGCTCGCTGCGCGCTTCGCTTGCGAGCGGTGCGCCCGGCTAGCTGCGAGGGCGGCGATGCGAGCTGCGCAGGCGGCGCACCAGCTCGTTGATGCGCTGACGTGTGTCGGTGTCGAGGGCGCCGAACGCGATGCCCATTCCCGAGGGCTCGTCCGTCGGCCCGTCCGCCACGCGCACGACGCTGCCGGTGACCTGGATCGGATCGGGGCTGCCCGGAAGCTTGAACTGCAGATCGACCGAGGTGCCGAGCGGGTGCGGCGTCTCGGTTTCGACGAAGAGGCCGCCTTCGTTGATGTTGCGCGCGAATTCCGAGAAGAACTCGTCGACCGTCTGGTAGTCGACCCGCACGACCAGGTCGGCGCGTTCCGCCCGACGGCGCTCGAGCGACGCAGGGGCATCGAGAGCGATCGCCTGCTGTGCGCTGATCTTCATGCCCGGCCTCCGTCCGTCGCTTGCACGCGCTGCCGCCTTCGGGGCGAGCTCCCGGGATGGATCGACCGAACGCGGGCGCGGCATGAGCCGTCGGCAAGCGGTGTAGGCGGCCCCGGGGCCGGACCGTGTCAGCGGTCTGGAGGCGCGGCGCTGCCGGTCTCCAAGCCGCCAGCCTCGCGCAGGCTGCAATAGCCGCGCTCGGCCACCACCACGTGGTCGAGCACGGGGACGCCCAGGATCTCGCCGGCGCGCATCAGGCGGGCCGTCACCTCGCGGTCTTCTCGGCTCGGTGTCGGATCTCCGCTCGGGTGGTTGTGCACCAGGATCAAGGCAGCCGCGGCCTCGCGCAAAGCCGGGCGGAACACCTCGCGCGGGTGAACGAGGCTCGCAGTGAGCGTTCCCTGTGACACCAGCTCTTGACGCAACACGCGATGCCGCCCGTCGAGCAACACCACCAGGAAGCGCTCGTGCGAGACGTGCCGCAGCGTCGGATGGAAATGGCGGTAGACGTCTGCCGGGCCGCGAATCGCGAGGCCGGCGCGCAAACG
This sequence comes from uncultured delta proteobacterium, assembly GCA_963785985.1. Lineage (GTDB taxonomy): Bacteria > Myxococcota_A > UBA9160 > UBA9160 > SMWR01 > DATBRV01. The sequence goes on from CAWAXD010000014.1 coordinate 1,117,981, forward strand.
CCGCGCCGCGAGCCGGCGGCCGAGCTCGATGGCGGCGGCGATCGATGCGCTCTTGGCGGGGCCCACTCCCGTCGCTGCGCGCACGTCGCGCTCGGCCGCGCGCGCGAGGCCCTGTAGACCCCCATGCCGGGCCAGCAACTCCGCCGCCAGCGCGAGCGCGCCGGCGCCGCGGCTTCCCGTGCGCAGCAGGAGCGCCAGCAGCTCGGCGTCGGAGAGCGCTTCGGGTCCGAGCGCTTCGAGGCGTTCGCGCGGGCGCTCCGCGCGCAGGGCCGTGCGGCCGGCGGGGCTCGAGCGTCGCGATCGTTCCACGGTTGGCTCCGCGGGACCGGGAGCCTCGTCAGCTTAGCGGCGCTTCACCCGGCGCGCGCGAGGCACTGCTGCTCGCGCTGCTCGGCGGCCTTCATGATCTCGTCGAAGCTCGCCGCGCCGAGCTCAGGGGCGATCAACCCGCGCAGCGATTCGCGACGATCCGGCTCGGGCTCGAGCCCGGCGACGAACTGTCGCAGCATGGCGAGATAGCCCTGCACCTCGCCGGCCTGGCTCGCCGCGGCGGAGAGCTCGATCGGGACCGTCGGGCGGTAGCGTGTGCCGTCGACGAGCGTCAGCGTGCCATCGGGAGACAGCTCACCGAGGCGCTTCAAGGCGGCTCGCAGGTAGGGGTCCGTGAAGCCGCCCGTCGGCGCGAGCGCGCGAGCGAGCGCCGACGGCTCCAGCCGCTCGTGAAGCGCCGCGTCGAACTCGACGGAGCAACCCGCGACCATCCCGGGCTGGATGGCCTTCAGCGCCGCCTGGGCGCGCTGCACGGGCGTCGCGCCGTCCTCGGGCGCGACCAGGTCGAGCGCAAATGCGTGCAGTCCGCGGATCGGATCGAAGCTCTGCCGCGAGCGTGTCTCGAGCTTGCGCGCGCGCGCAGCGTCCGTCAGCGAAACGCGCACGACGAGGTCCTCGCCGAGCTGCTGTGCCTTCACGCTCTTCAGGACCGAGCTGTGCACGCCCTCGACCGTCTGTGCGGCGCCGGGCGCCTTGCCGGTCGCCGTCAGCACGACCGAGAAGCCGTCGCTCGCGTCCTGCAAGCGGAAGGTGAGCGCCTCCTTCGTCAGGAAGCTCAGCGTCGTGCGGCCCGCGAAGATGCTGTGCGTCATGGCGATCAGCTGATTCGGCAGCGGATCGAGATCGATGTGCACCTTCGTCTCGCGCGAGCGAACGCGCACCTGCACTTCGCGCTGGCGGTAGCCGTCGAGCAGCGCCCGGATCGTCAGCGAGTCCCGCGGACCCGCCTCGATCCGGCTCGGAAGCACGACCGTCGCCGGTGCATCCGTCTGCTCGTAGCCCTTCTGGAAGTTGATGCGCACGTAGAACAGGTCGAGCACGGCACCAGGCGGCGTCGTGTCGATCTCGATCTTGCGGGGGGAGTACCAGTAGCCCGGTCCGCCGAGGAAGAGACCGGTGATCGGCGCGAACAGGTTCGTCGCGCTCCACGACGGCCGGTCCTTCGGAATCAGCTCGACGACTTCGGCGCGAGCCGTCGCGACGGGTAGCGCCCACAGCAAGGCGAGCAGCGCGATCGGACGGTGCACGGCGCGTCCCTTCATGCCCTCGCTCTCGAGAGGCGCGCAAGGTAACCGTGCGGGGAGAACTCTGACAACCGGAATGGCGGGGCGGCGGCGAGGGCCGCGCGCGACGGACTCAGCGCGGCTGCCAATCCGCGAGGACGATGTTCGGTCGTGATTCGAAGCGCGAGGCGAGCGACTCCGAGTACGGGTGGCCTGCGCCGCGCAGCTGACGCGCGTACTGCTGGATCTGCGCGCGGCCCCGAGCCTCTTCCATCCGGGCCTGGGTCACGTACTGCCGGTAGGCCGCAGCCGGGGTGAAGTCGCTCGTGATCGTGGTCCGCCAACCCGTCCCGCTGTCGCGCGGGCCCGCCCATGCCTCGTCGCTGGCCGCGATCGAATCCGGGAAGGCTGCGGGCACGCCGAGCGGTGAGGCGTTCGCCCCCTCGACGGGCGCCGGCGCGCGCTCCGGCGTGACGGTGAAGTCGGGCGCCTGGAAGAGGAAGAACAGACCCGCGAGCCCCGCCGCGAGCGGCGCGGCGAAGCGCGGTTGCGCGGCGCGGCGGAACAAGGTCCTGACGCGCGCTTCGCGGCCCTCGCCCCGCGCGATCCGCAGCATCACCGCCTCGCTGATCCCCGCCGGCAGCGTCGGCTCCGGGAGTCTCCGGAGCAGCAACACCGTCTCGCGCAGCTCGTTCAGCTCGCGGTCGCAGTCCGTACAGCTCTCGAGGTGCGCGCCGATGCGGGCGCGTTCGTCGTTCGCCAGATCGCGTTCGAGATATTCACTCAGGCGGGCGCGGATCTCCGAGTGCATCACGAGTCGACTCCTTCGGATTCTTGGGTCACGAACGAGCGCAGACGCTCGCGCAAGGCGTGGCGAGCCCGGTGGATGCGCGATTTGACGGTGCCTTCCGGCACCTCGAGCACGCGGGCGATCTCGCCGTATGGCATGCCTTCGATGTCGTACAGCACGACGGCGAGACGCAGGTCCGGGGGCAGCTCCTGGAGCGCCTCTTGAACGCGGGCCTGGGCTTGCGCGCCCGCCGCCGCATCACCGGGATCGCGCGGCGACGAAGGCAGATCGATCCCGCCGCTCTGACGTTCCGCGAGCAGCCGCTCGCGCGCGCGGCTGCGCCCGAGCGTGCGGCGCCGGTTGAGCGCCGCATTGGCGGCCACGCGGTAGACGAAGGTCGAGAAGCGCGACTCGCGGCGAAAGCTGTGGCCGTGACGGTGCAGGCTCAGCAGCGCTTCCTGGGTGACGTCCTCGGCCTCTTCGCGATTGCCGAGCATGCGCAGCGCCAATCGGAAGACAGGACGTTCGTGGCGGCGCACCAGCGCCTCGAAAGCGCTCGCATCCCCTGCCAGCCAGCGGCTCACGAGCTCGGCATCGGGATCGACGATCTCGCTGACGGCCCCCACCTCTCGCGCGATCGGCGCGGCGGCAAGGTTATGCTCGACCAGTTCGTACGTCATCGACGCTCTCTTGGCGGTGGGACACCGGACCGCGGGGCTCGGTTCGCGGGGCCCTAGAGGCTCGTTCCCCACGTTTCACCTCGGTCGCTTTGCGAGCTCGGCCCCTGGCACGCCGGAATCCTCGTTAGTCCGAGTCCAATCGCCGCTTTTGCCCCCGCTCTTGCGCACGAGCCGCACGTCCTCGATCTGCATGCCCCGGTCGATCGCCTTGCACATGTCATAGATGGTGAGACCCGCGGCCGCGACCGCAACCAGGGCCTCCATCTCGACGCCGGTGCGGGCATGGACCGACACCCTCGCTTCGATCCGGACCCGCGAGCCCGCGGGGTCCGGAAGCAGCTCGACCTCGACGGCGTCGAGCGGCAGGCTGTGGCACAGCGGAATCCACTCGTCGGTGCGCTTGGCGGCCTGGATCCCCGCGAGCCGCGCGGTGGCGAGCACGTCGCCCTTGGGCAGCGTGCCGGCCGAGATGCGCGCGAGCGTCTCCGGCTGCATCCGCACCGCGCCGCGCGCGACGCAGCTGCGCTGCGTCACCGGCTTCTCGGAGACATCCACCATGCGGGCGCGGCCCTTTGCATCGAGGTGGGAGAGTTCGCCGCTCACGCGCTCCTCCGGCTACCGGGCGCTCGCCTGGAGCCACGCGAGGACGTCCTCAAAGACGCGCGCCTGCTCCGGCTCGTTGAAGATTTCATGACGCAGACCCGGATAGGTCTGGATCCGACGCGGCTCGACGACGAGAGATTCGAAGAAGGCTCGCGTTCCCGTCACCGGGCACAGCGGATCCGCTTCGCCGTGCAGCATCAGCAGCGGGATCCGCACCTGATGGGCGCGGCTGGCCGTGCGTGCGACCGCGCCCATCAGCTCGACGGCGAGCGAGGTCGTCATGCTGCGAAACACCAGCGGATCCTCGAGATACGCGCGCGCGACCTCGGGATCGTTCGAGAGCCCCGCGACATCGAGCCCCGCGCCGAGAGCCAGCCGCGGCGCCACGCGCCGGAGCACGCGCGCGGCGAGGATGCGTCCGCGCGAATGGGCTTGCGAGATCGCGAGCAGGGCCCCCGAAGTGACGGCGCTCGCGACGTCCGGCTCGCGCTCGCACAGGGAAGCGGCGACGACCAGCCCGCCCATGCTGTGACCAACCAGGTGGGGGCGCAGGCCGGGATGCTCGGCGCGGACGGCGGCGAGCAGGGCGTCGAGATCGTCTAGAAAGTCTTCGAAGCGGCGGACGTGCCCGCGCGCGCCCTCCGAGCGGCCGTGTCCGCGCTGATCGTAGGCGTGCACGGCGCAGCCGCGCGCCGCGAACCAGGCGCCGACGTGCTCGTAACGCCCCGAATGCTCGGCGAAGCCGTGCACCAGCACCAGCACGCGCTCGGGTCGATCGATCAGCCACGAGCGCCGGAATAGCGCCTCACCCGACGGCGTCGCGAGCTGCGATTCCACGCGCCGGATGCTGCGAGGCTCCCCGAGCATTCGCCCGGCCGCGGCCGCGGGGAGCGTGGCTGCGCTCAGGACTCGGCCTGCCGGCGAACCGCCTCGCGCGCCGCCCTCACGCGCGCGAGATAGGCGAGGCCACGGATGTCGGAGCCCCAGAAATACGCCGAGATTCCATCCTCTTCTCCCAGGCGCCGGATGTTGTCGGCGAGCAGGAAGCAGCCGCCTTCGATGTTGCTCTCGATCGTCGCCAGATTGCCTGCGAGCCCCGACGGCACGATCACTTGCGGCATGATCTGCATCAGACCGATGGCGCCCTTCGGGCTGCGCGCCCACGGCCGGGCGCTGCTCTCGACGATCAGCACCGCCGTCACCAGCACGGGATCGATCTGGTACTTGCGGCTGTAGCGAACGACCGCCGAAGCAATGCGATCCAGCTCGGGCGGCGCGAGCTCGCGATTCGCCCGCGCGAGGCTCGCCGCGATTTCGGCCGTGCCAAAGGCGGTCTTGTGCGTGCGTGCATCGGCCTCCGCCGCGTCGCCCACGCGCCCTCCGTTGCTGAGGAGCAGGGCCGCGAGCAGTACAACGCAGGCAACTCGTCGTCGGCTCACGCGAATCCTCCTGTCCAGTGCGGGCGACGCAGAAGGGGCGGCGCACGAGGCTGCGGTGCACGCAGAGAGGTGCCCGCTAAAACCTGGACCCCCCGGGGGTGTAGTCACGGGGTGGGGGTCGCCGTCAGGCGCCGGAGCATAGGCAAGTCGGGGCCAGTGCTCCACGCGTGGCTGCGAACACGCTGGAAAGCGCTCACCCGCGAGCCACGCGACGCGCAGCGCCGCCGACGGGCGAGCATGCCGCGAGCGTTCTCGCGCAGACACCGATTCGATTGACCCTCACTCTTTACGGGTGTTACGATCACCGACGTTCGTGGGGTGGGAGCCAAAGGGAATTTCCCAGGCGATCGACTGCCGTCTCGAATTGCGCTTGCGCTGGTGAATCGCTGAACGCGTACGGATGCTTGGGAGACTCCTTGACGATGTGGCAGGTCGTATGACGGCCGAGCTTCTGCCCAACGTGAACCCGCGCAGCGAAGCTCACGACGACGCTTCGGCGGTCCGCTTCAGCGACACCTTCTACCGACTCTATCGTTATGTGCTCATCACCGACTCGGCGGGCTGCATCCGCGCGATGAGCAACGCGCTCGGCGAGTTGTGCCACGGCTCCGAAGCTCACGTCGGGCTCAATGTGCACAGCCTGGACTCGGTGATGACGCGCCCCGAGCAGGTCGCCGCCCTGCGCAAGGAGCTGCGCGAACTCGGCAGTCTCGCGAGCGCGCGAGTCGAGGTGGCCGGGGCCGGCAGCGCGCCCGCGACGTTCGAATTCTCGGTGCTCCCGCTCTCGGAGCGCCGCGACGAGGCCGGCCTGTTCGTCGTGATCGCGCGCCCCGACGATCCGCCCGACCCCGCGCCGCTCGCGAGCGGCGCGGGCTTCGCCGCGGCGGTGCTCGCTGGCATGCCCGACGCGCTCGTGATCGTCGACGCGCGCGGCTACGTGCGCTTCGCGAACTCCGCGCTCGAGTCGCTCGTCGGCCATGCGCCCGCGGATCTCGTGGGTCAGCCGGTCGCGATCCTCTGTCACTCCGCCCGCGATCTCGATGGCGTGGCCTCGGCCCTCGCGATGGAAGGCGGACGCAGCGAGCAGACGCTCAAACTGCGAGGGCCGGACGGGCGCGTGGTCGAGGTCGCCGCCGCCGTCTCCCCGGCGCCGCCGGAGGCGGGCTTCCCGCACGCGATCATCCTCACGCTGCGCGACACCACGGCTGCCCAGCGAGCGCTCGCGGAGATCCAGCGCAAGAACGAAGACCTCGAGCACTGCGTCAACACGCTCGCGCACGATCTGCGCTCGCCGCTGGTGGCGCTGCTCGGCTTCTCCCGTCTGTTGCGTCAGGACTATGGAGCGCGGCTCGACGACACGGGCCTGCACTTCGTCGATCGCATCGAGCAGGCCGGCCGCACGATGGAGACGCTGATCCACGATCTGCTCGAGCTGTCTCGCATCGGTCAGCCGGGGGAACGGCGGGCGCTGGTCGACCCGCGCAGCGTGCTGCAGCACCTGCACGCCGAGCTGAAGCCGCGGCTCGACGCCGCCGGGGTCGAGCTCGTGCTGCCCGCGAGCCCGCCGCTCGTCTATTGCGACCGCACCCGCCTGTATCAGGTGTTCTCGAACCTGATCGGCAATGCGATCGAGCACATGGGACCTTGCGCGAAGCCGAGCATCGTCGTCGACGTCGTCGAGGAAGCCGACTGCGAGCACATCACGGTGCTCGATTCCGGGCGCGGCATCGCGCCCGAGAACCACGCGCGCATCTTCGAGGTCTTCCAGAGCCTCGGTCCGCGCCGGGACGACCGCAGCGGTACCGGCATCGGGCTCGCGATCGTGAAAAAGATCGCGCAGACCCATGGCGGGCAGGCGTGGGTCGAGAGCCGGCTCGGCCACGGCTCCACCTTCCATGTGACCTTCCCTCGCCGCTAGACTCGCGACGGTTCTCCTGCCAGGCGGCGCGCCACCATGTATCCGACGCTCTTCCGCATTCCGTATCTCGATTTCCCGATCAGCACGTTCGGCGTGATGATGGCGACCGCGTTCCTGGTCGGCTCCTGGATCACCGCCAAGCGGATGCAGGAGGAAGGCCTCGACCCGGATCTCGCCACGACGCTGCTGATCTACGTGATGCTCGGCGGCATCTTCGGCTCGAAGCTCTACTACGCGATCGACGTCTCGCTGCGCGAGGGCATCCCCTTCACGCGTCTGCTCTTCGCGCGCGACGGCATCACCTGGTACGGCGGCCTGATCGGGGGGACGCTCGTTGGAGCGATCGGCTGCCGCATCCACGGGCTGTCGGTCAAGACGATGGCGGACTGCACCGCCGTCGCGGGGGCCGTGGGGCAGGCGCTCGGGCGCATCGGCTGCTTCCTGGTCGGCGACGATTACGGCCGGCCGAGCTCGCTGCCGTGGGCCGTCGCCTTTCCCGAAGGCGCGCCGCCGACGCTCGCAACCGTGCACCCGACGCAGCTCTACGAGGTGGCCTGGCTGCTGCCGGTGGCGGCGCTGCTGTGGTCGCGGCGCCGCAAGAGCCCGTTCCTCTTCGGGGAGTACCTCGCGGCCAACGGTCTCGGTCGGATCGTGATCGAGGGCTGGCGGGTGAATCCGAGAGTGGCGCTCGGGCTCACGGAGCCGCAATGGATCGGCCTCGCGCTGATCGTGCTCGGCGTCTCCAGTTGGCTCTACTTCCAGCGCCAGGCGACGGCCGTCGCCGCGCAGGCGCGGCTCAAGCCGGCGCGGCGTCGCTGATCTTCTCCGCCGCGCTGCGCAGCCGGGCGATTCCCTCGAGCAGCTTGGCCGCTTCGGCGACGATGCGCTCGCGCTCGTCGCCCTGCACGAGCACCCCGAGCTTGACGACGGCAGCGTGCGCGAGGCCTGCGAGCGGCGCATCGTCGCTCGGGGCCGCGGCCAGCCACTGCGAGAGCCGCTCGACGCTCGCCACGTAATCGCCGGCAAGGTACGCGGTCATCCCGCGCGCGTAGGCGGACAACCGGTTGGCATCGTCGCAGCGGCCGCCTCCCGCCAGAGCGCGCGCGAAGGCGGCTTCGGCCTCGGCGAAGTAACCGCTCGCCAGATAGGAGCGGCCTGCGACGCGGTGACCGCTCGCCGCGTCGCCGTGGATCTGGGCGAGCAAGGCGTCGAGACGCTGCTCGAAGACGTCCTCCACGTCCGCGCGGTTCTCGATCAGGCAGCGCGCGACGAAGCCGTTGTCGCGGTGCTCGGCCAGCAGCAGCGCGAGCTGATCGCGCGTGCCCACCAGCAACGCCTCGCTCTCGTGAAGTCCCTCCTCGAGTCGCTGCGCCACCGCGGAGAGGATCTTCTCGAACTCCTGGAACAGGGCCGCGTTCTCGCCACCGGATTCGGTTCGCAGTGCGCGCACGCGCGGCCCGTAGACTTCGCGCTGGTAGAAGTTCTCGCGAAACTTCATCGCCTCGTGGAACAGCGACCCGACGGCGAGGTCGAACAGCGCTTCGCGCCGCACGGCCAGCACGGGGTGGCCCGGATCGCGCCGGAACAGGGCGTGGCAGCGCCCCTTGAGCCGGAACAGCACGCTGTGCTCGTCGTCGCCGACGAGGTCCTCCAGCTCCTCGAAACGCAGCTCGCCGCTGCGGTAGCGAGCGAACAGACGCCGCGTCAGGCGGTGGGCCGCGAGGAACTCCCGAAGGATGTCGACGAGCGCGGAAGCGCGGTTGGCCACCCGCCCATTATAGAGAGATCCCGCACGGCGCCCGTACGCGGGTGCGCGAGGCTGGTGCAGCGGGACGGTCGTTTCCCTATTTTCCGGCCGGACCGACCTTTCCAGCGAGAGCGACGCCCGCGAGGAGAATCCCATGAGTCCGGCGACCGAACGCGAGAGCATGGAGGTCGACGTGCTCTACGTCGGCGCGGGGCCGGCGACCCTGGCCTCGGCGCTGCACCTCATGAATCAGATCGCCGAGCACAATCGGCGCGCCGAAGCGGCCGGCCGACCCGGAATCGAGCCGCCGTCGGTGCTCGTGCTCGAGAAGGCCAAGAGCGTGGGCGACCACATGCTCTCGGGCGCGGTGATGAACCCGAAGGCCCTCCGCGAGCTCGTCCCGGATTTCGAGGCGCAGGGCTTCCCGACGGAGTACGTCTGCAACTACGCCGGCTTCTGGATCTTCCATCCCAAGGGCAAGCTCAACGTCCCGATCGTGCCCCCGAACTTCCGCAAGAAGGGCTACCACGTGGCGTCGCTTTCGAACGTCGCCAAGTGGCTGGGGGAGCGCGTCGAGGCCGCCGGCGTCGACCTGTATCCCGGGTTCTCGGCCGACCAGCTGCTGATCGAGGGCGGGCGCGTCGTCGGTGTGCGCACCGGCGACATGGGCATCGACCGCCATGGCAAGCCGAAGGCGAACTTCCAGGCGGGCATGGACATCTTCGCCAAGGTCACGGTGATCGGCGAAGGCGTGCGCGGAACGCTCGCGAAGCAGCTGATCGAGCGCTTCGATCTCGCCGGGCAGAATCCGCAGACCTACGAGACGGGCGTCAAGGAGATCTGGCGGATCGACCCGAAGAAGCACGTCCCGGGCCGCGTCGTGCACGGCATGCTGTTTCCCGAGATCCTGAGCCGCTTCCACGGCATGTGGCTCTACGACATGAAGGACAACCTGGTGTCGTACGGGTTCGTGACGATTCTCGAGGACGAGAATCCGAACCGCGATCCGCACCTCGAGGCGCAGAAATTCAAGACGACGCCGTGGATGCGCTGGCTGCTCGAGGGAGCGGAGCTGGTCCGCTACGGCGCCAAGGCGATCCCGGTCGGCGGGCTCTACGCGCAGCCCAAGCTCTACACCGACGGCGCGCTGCTGGTCGGCGACTCCGCCGGCTTCTGCAACGCGCAGAACCTCGCCGGGATCCACATGGCGATGAAGTCGGGGATGCTCGCGGCGGAGACGCTGGTCGATGCGCTCGCGCAGCAGGACTTCTCCGCCAAGACGCTCGGCGGCTACGCGGAGCGCTATCGGCGGAGCTGGGCCTGGCAGGAGCACTACCAGGCGCGAAACTTCGGAGCGTCGATCGAGCGGGGAACGCTCTTCTTCGGGCTGAACGAGCCGATCCGCATGCTGACCGGCGGACGCGGCATCCAGGATCAGCTGCCGACCCAGCCCGGCCACACGCACATGAAGCGCCTGGCGGAGCTGCCGGCAGCAGAGCGGGTGAAGGAGAAGTTCGAGTTCGACGGCAAGCTCACCTTCAGCAAGGAACACCTCGTGCAGTACAGCGGAACCAAGCACGAGCCCGATCAGCCGTCCCATCTCGTCGTCGCCGATACCGATCTGTGCAGCACGACCTGCGCGGAGGAGTACGGCAACCCGTGCGAGAGCTTCTGCCCGGCGGCGGTCTACGAGATGATTCCCGTGCAGGAGCATCCCGGGCGCAAGCAGCTGCTGATCCACCACGAGAACTGCGTCCACTGCAAGACCTGCGACATCGCCGATCCGTACCAGGTGATCACGTGGACGCCGCCCGAAGGCGGCGAGGGCCCCGACTACACGCTGATGTGAGGTTCAGGGCAGGCCGGCCGCTGCGAGCGCGGCTTCGAGGGCGCTGAGCTCGAAGGGCGACGCCGCCACCAGCAGCGCGCGCGCGCGGAATTCGATGTCGAGGGGGAAGGCCGCGCCATTCTCCGCGCGCACCAGCGCGCCCGCCTCGGCTGCGATCAGCAGACCGATGCGCCCGCGGTTCGAGAGATCCGCCTCGGGTTCCTCGGCGATGCGCAGGCCGGCGCAGGCTCCGGGCACGAGCGGCGCGACGGCGATCGCACCGCCGCAGGCCGGCGTCACCTCGAAGCCCCGCCTGCGCAAGCTCTCGCGGGCCGCTTCCGGCACATTGTGCGAGACGTAGACGCGCTTGCCGGTCGCCTCGGCGCGCGCCGGCCGCGGCGGCGAGCCGCGCTGCGCGACGCGCGCACCCTGACCGCGAACGGCGTCCAGGTAGAGCTCTTCGCGCGGCAGCGCGACGAGCGCGGCGGTGTATTCGCGCTCGCAGGCGAGGCCGATCATCACGGCGTAGGGCCCCGCGCCCTCGAGGTAGAAGCGCAGCGTCCCGTCGATCGGGTCGATTACGACGAGTTCCGGACCCGCGCTCGCGAAATGGATCGTGGAAGGGGTGTCTTCCTCGGCTGCGAGCCGCACCGTGGGGAAGTGCTCGAGCAGCGGGACCAGCAGCGCCTCCTGGGACGCCGTGTCCGCGATCGTGAGCGCCGCCTTCACTGCCGTCGTCTCGCCTGCCTTGGGGCGGTTTGCGACACGGCCCTCGAGAGCGCGCGCGATCGACGCAGACTGACGCAGCGCAGGTGCAAGAGCGCGCACGAAGGCTTCGGGGTCCGTCCGTTTTCGAGTCGCTTGCATCGAGGGGTCGCTCCCTGGCACTCTGTAGCCGTTCACGAGGGAGGCACCAACAGCGCGCGGGGGTCGAGGCGGGTGGTGTCTTCAGCACGGCGGGGAATCGACCGAAGAACCTGTGAGTCGATTGAACGAGGGAGACCCCCATGACCCGCCACCTCTCGAGCTGGCATCGCCCCTTTGCTCATCTCATCGCAGTCTGCGCCCTGTTGATCACACCCGCGATCGCGCTGGCCGATTCTCCGGCAGCGATCTCGGACGCGAGCCGAACGCGCGCCGAGGATCAATTCCAACAGTTCGCCAAGACCTGGATGGCGAAAGTGCAGAAGCTGCAGACGCAGGATCGCGGAAAGCCGAACCTGCATGCGAGCGCGGGCGGCGCCCAGGCGAGCTATCGCGGCTACAGCGACGACTTCACGACCGAGCTGCGCCCGACCGGACACCCGAGCGCGCCCTACGTCGGCCTGCTGCGCTACACGGAGCTGATGTACTCGTGCCCGAGCGCCGGCGCGAAGGACTGCACCGTGGCGTCCCGCGTGCCCGTGACGGAGATCTTCCGTTACGAGAACGGGCGCTGGTCCTACTGAGAACTGAGCCCGGGCCGAGCGGCTCGGGCGAGACGGCGGGCCCCCACGGGATCACGCTGCGCTCGTCCGGCCGCGCGCGCCCGGTGCGAAGTCCCTTCGCTCCCGCAAGTTTTGCGCCGCGCGCCTCGCGCGCGGGACTCGCGCATCAGGGTGCGCCAGGCGCCCACAGATAGAGGAAGCCCGGCCGCGCGAGCGGCAGGGAAGGCGAGAGCTCGAGCCGCACCACGCGGGGCAGCGCGGGCGCCTGCGTGTAGAGGTTCTCCCGGTACTCGCGAGGCCGGTGGTAGATGACGACGCGCGCGGTCGCGAGCCCGGCGCGCCGCTGCGCCGCCGCGACGGTGTCCTCGAGATCACCGAGCGAATCCACGAGACCGTTGGCTTTGGCCTGGCTGGCGCTGTAGATGCGCCCGTCCGCGAGCTCGTCGATGCGCGCGCGGTCGAGCGCTGGACGTCCTGCCGCGACGACCTGCTTGAAGCGCTCGTGCATGTCGTCGAGCACCGACTGCAGGTGCGCGCGCTCGTCGGGCTTCATCGGGCGCAGCCACGAGCCGGCATCCTTCTGGGCTCCCGCCGTGAGGGTCTGGTCCTCGACACCGAATTTTTTCATCAAGCCGCTGACGTTCACCCCGACGAAGATCACGCCGATCGAGCCCGTGACCCCGGTCGGTTGCGCGATCAGCTCGTCGGCGGCCATCGCCACGTAGTAGCCGCCGGAAGCCGCGACGCCCATGAACTGGGCCACCACGGGCACGTCGCGGTCCTTCTTGAAGCGCACCAGCTCCTGATAGATCATGTCGCTCGCGGTCACGGTGCCGCCGGGGCTGTTGATGCGCAGCAGCACGGCGCGCACGCTCGCATCGTTGCGCGCGCGATCGAGCTGCTCGCGCACGCGCGCGACCATGCTTTCCTCGGGTGACTGGAAGAAGTTGCGCTCGTCCGGGCTCTCGCTGATCACGCCATCGATGTCGATCAGCACGATCTTCGGGCCGGACTCGCCGTGGATCACCGTCTCCATCAGCGGCTCGGGCACGCCGCCGAAGAGCTGCACGTTCAAGCATCCGGCCAGCCCGAATGCGAGGCTCGCGACGCCGCTCGCCGCAATGGCCCTACGAATGATTCCGCTCAGGTTGCCTCCCGGCGCGGCGCGCAGGAGCGCGGAGCCTTCCGTCCCGCGGCCGGTTGCCCGGTACCGCCGAACGGAAGGACACCGCGCTCCCCGACGCCCCCTACCCCCCAGTCGAAGGCGTCGTACGCGCCGAAAAATCGCTCAACTGCAACCGCTCGTGCCGCCGCAGTTCGCGCACTTGTAGCAGGCGCCGCTGCGCACCATGATCGAGCCGCAATCGCTGCAGCTCGGTGCGTCCGCCTGGTTCACGATGCCGTAGGGCAGCGAGGGCGTGCGCGCGCCCGAGCCGCCGGCGACCACGGCGCGCTGGGGCACGAGGCCCGTCACCGAGGTCTGCTCTTCCTGCTCGTCGGCCACCTCGGGCTCGCCCTTCATGAAGCGGTTGCCCAGATAGCGGAAGACGTAGTCCGTCATCGACTTTGCGATCGGGATCTCCCGATTGTTCGTGAAGCCGGACGGTTCGAAGCGGGTGTGGCTGAACTTGTCGACGAGCGCCTTGAGCGGCACGCCGTACTGGAGCGCGATCGAGGTCATGGTGGCGATCGTGTCCATCAGGCCCGAGACCGTGCTGCCCTCCTTCGCCATGCGCAGGAAGATCTCGCCGGGCTTACCGTCGTCGTAGAGTCCGACGGTGAGGTAGCCCTCGTGACCCGCGATCGAGAACTTGTGCGTGATCGCATTGCGCTCGTCATCGAGCTTGTGCCGCACCGGCCGCGCCGCGTCGAGGCTCACGACCTTCGCCACGTCGCGCCCTGCGTTGAGCGGCTGCGTGCGCTTGCTGGCGTCGCGGTAGACGGCGAGCGACTTGAGGCCCATCTTCCAGCCCTCGATGTAGGCCTGCATGATGTCGTCGGCGCTCGCGTCCTCCGGCAGGTTCACCGTCTTGCTGATCGCGCCCGAGAGGAACGGCTGGACGGCGCCCATCATGCGCACGTGGCCCATCCAGTGGATGCTGCGCGCCCCGTTCGGCGCGCGGAAAGCGCAGTCGAACACGGGGAGGTGTCGGATCTCGAGATCCGGAGCGCCCTCGATCGTCTCGCGCTCGTCGATATGGGCCACGATGCGCTCGATCGCGTCGTCCGTGTAGCCGAGCCGGTGCAGCGCCATCGGGACCGTACCGTTCACGATCTTGAGCAGGCCGCCTCCCACCAGCTTCTTGTACTTCACGAGCGAGAGGTCGGGCTCGACGCCCGTGGTGTCGCAGTCCATCATGAAGGCGATCGTGCCCGTCGGCGCGAGCACCGTGACCTGCGCATTCTTGAAGCCATGGCGCCGGCCGTCGCTGAGCGCCATCGCCCAACTCGCGCGCGCGGCGGCGTGCAGGTCCGCGGGCACGCCATCCGACGGCACGGCCTCCGCCGCCGCCTTGTGCATCTCGATCACCTGGAGGAAGCAGTCGCGATTCTGGCGGTAGCGCGCGAACGGGCCCATCGCCTCGGCGATCTCGGCGCTGGCCCGGTAGGCCTCGCCGCACATCAGCGACGTGATCGATGCCGCCAGGTTGCGCCCGGAATCGCCGTCGTAGGGCAGGCCCGACGCCATCAGCAGTGCGCCGAGGTTCGCGTAGCCGAGGCCGAGCGGCCGGAACAGATGGCTGTTGCGCTCGATCTGCGGCGTCGGATACGACGCGTGATCGACGAGGATCTCCTGCGCCAGGATGGTGAGCGCCACCGCGTGACGGAACGCCTCGACGTCGAAACGGCCGTCCGGCCCGAGGAACCGCATCAGATTCAGGCTGGCCAGGTTGCAGGCCGTGTCGTCGAGGAACATGTACTCCGAGCACGGATTGCTCGAATGGATGCGCCCCGAGGCCTTCACCGGGTTCCAGCGGTTGATCGTGGTGTCGTACTGGATGCCGGGATCGCCGCAGACGTGGGTCGCCTCGGACATCTCCCGCAGCACGTCGCGGGCCTGGAACGTGTCGACGACCTCGCCGGTGGTGACGCTGCGCGTCTGCCAGCCCCCCTTCGCGAGCGCCGAGTGCATGAATGCGTCGGTCACGCGCACGGAGTGATTGGCGTTCTGGTAGAAGACGGAATCGTAGGCTCCGCCCGGCACGTTGAAGCCGCCGTCGTAGCCCGCATCGATCAGCTTCCCGGCCTTCTTCTCCTCCTCGGACTTGCAGCGGATGAACTCGAGGATGTCCGGGTGGTCCGCATTGAGGATCACCATCTTCGCGGCGCGCCGGGTCTTGCCGCCCGACTTGACGACGCCGGCGAAGGCATCGAAGCCGCGCATGAACGAGACGGGACCCGAGGCCGTGCCGCCGCCGGCGAGCCGCTCCTTCGAGGAGCGGATGCGCGAGAGATTCGAGCCGGCGCCGGATCCGCCCTTGAAGAGCATGGCCTCGGTCTTCGCGAGGTTCATGATCGACTCCATCGTGTCCTCGACGGAGTTGATGAAGCAGGCGCTCGCCTGCTGCGGCGTGTCCTTGACGCCGAGGTTGAACCAGACGGGGCTGTTGAAGGCCATGCGCTGCGTCACGAGCACGTGGCTGAGCTCGTCCGAGAACGCCTGCGAGTCTTCCGGCGTGCGGAAGTAGCCCGACTTGTCGCCCCACTCGCGGATGCGGCCAACCACGCGTCCGATCAGCTGCTTCACGCTGTGCTCGCGCTCGGGAGTGCCGACGTGGCCGCGGAAATACTTCGAGACGACGACGTTCGTGGCGAGCTGCGACCAGCTCTTCGGAACCTCGACGTCGGTCTGCTCGAACACCACCTCGCCGCGTTCATTGTTGATCTTCGCGGAGCGCAGCTCCCATTCGACGGCAGCGAAGGGATCCTCACCGGGTTTCGTGAAGCGACGAGCGACGCTGAGTCCGCGCGGACGCCGGCTGGGCTTCTTCCCACTCTCCACCGCCCGCAGCTCCACCCGTCCCCCTGCCTGACCCGTCGTCTCCATCGCCCCCCCCCGTCTTCTCGTCGTTTCGATGCCCGTCTTCATTCGCCCGCAGCGACTGCTGCGGACCGCTCGCCTGGCTGCCGTCCGCGATCCCGCTCGCCCCACCCGCACTCTGCGCGCCTGCGTGCCGAACGGACGCGAAGGGTCAGCCCAAGTCGGCCCTGCAACCGGTGCCGACTCGATCAGGTCGAGGGAGAAAGACCGGAACCTCTTACGATTGACGACCGGCTCGGACCGAATACCCAGCCTGTTCGCAGTGTCCAATTCCCACTGGCGCGGATGCGACCGACGCGCACGACCGACCTCGAAGATCGATTCACGAACAGGATCAAGGCACCCGTGGAGCCGATTCAGAAATCCACCGGAGATGAGAGAGGCCCCGGCACGTCCGGGGCCCCCGAGCTGAATTTGGGTCCTCCTTCCCGCCTTCGGCTCGCATCCCGCTGTTGGCCGCCTGTTTTCGAAACCCCCCAGGCCACCAGCAGGACATGTCTCATCCCCGTCTCGCGTGTTTACTCCCCGAGAAAAGGCCAGTCAACAGGAAACCCACAAAATCTGGGACACCCGTCGGCGCCCACATACAAATTCTTGAGCTATCAGGGCTTTCGCGCGGAGCCAAGGCCCGGGGCGCCCGGGCCGGGGTCGGCACAGGCCTCCGACCGGCCTTCCAAGTGCTTGAAATTCCTGGGGTGACGCTCAGGCGTCCGGCAGGCCGGTGAAACGGATGCCAACGCCCGCGGGCAGCTTGTAGCGGATGTTGAGCCCGATCATGAGGGCGGTGATCGCTTCGACGATGCGGGCGTTGGCGAGCGGCCCGCCATCGACGGCTCGCAGGCCCGGAATCAGGCCGCACAGAGCCATCACCCGCCCCCGCGCCACCTTCGCGCCCGAAACGACGACATCGCACTCCACCGCGTGCTCGAGGTCCTGCAAGCGGTGAGCAGAAACGTTCTGGAAGGCCGAGACCACCTCGATGCCCTCGGGAACCAG
The DNA here is from genome assembly GCA_963785985.1 of uncultured delta proteobacterium. GTDB lineage: Bacteria > Myxococcota_A > UBA9160 > UBA9160 > SMWR01 > DATBRV01. The sequence continues at coordinate 1,135,004 of CAWAXD010000014.1, forward strand.
CTCCGCGACCAGCTCGGCGCAGGAGCCTTGCCAGACGCCGACCGTGCGCACGGCCGAGTCTCCGAGCGCGGTCGCGAGCGGAACACCCATCGAAACCACGATCTGACCCGGCTGGAGCTCCGCGCGGATCGCCTTCACGGTCTCGGCCGTGTGCTCGAACGGCACCGACAGGATCACGACCCCGGCCTGCTTGACGGCCTCGGCGTTGCCGCAGCCCGCAGCGCTGGCGCCTGGAACCGCCTCGCGCACCCGCGCCGCCGCTTCGAGCGCCCGCTCGGGCTTGCGCGAGCCGATCACGACCTGCGCGCCCGCGCGCGCAAAGCGCAGGGCGAGACCGAGCCCCTGGTCGCCCGTCCCGCCGAGGATCGCGATCCCGGCCTCGCCGCTCTTCGCCGTCGGCTGCATCGGACCCGCAGGCTAGCGCTTCGACCTCCGCTCGCCTTCGGCGCGCTTCGCGCGCTGGCGGATACACTGGCTGCGTGTCCGCCCCGCAGATCACGCCCGTGTCGATCCAACAGGCCGGCGCTCGCGAGCTCGCAATCCGCTGGTCCGATGGCCGCGAGTCCGTCTACGACGTGCGCGATCTGCGGCTCGCGTGCGGCTGCGCGACCTGCGTCGACGAATGGTCGGGGAGCGGCCTGCTCGATCCGGCGAGCGTGCCCGCCGACGTGCGGCCGCTCCGGATCGAGCCCGTCGGCCGCTATGCGATCCAGATCGCCTGGAGCGACGGACATGCGACCGGTATCTACCCGTTCGAACGCCTGCGCCAGCTCGCGGACTCCGCCGGCGGCTGACGCGCCTCACGTCTTCGCGAAGACCTCCTCGGCGAGGAAGCCCTGCAGCGCCGTGTTGAACGCGGCCGGGCGCTCGAGATTCACGACGTGACCGGCGTCCGGCACGACGACGAGCCGCGCGCGCGGCAGCGCCGCGGCGAGCGCCTGCGACGCCGCCACGGACGCCGCGTCGTGCTGCCCCGCGACGAGCAACACCGGGCGCTCGAAACGGCGCAGCTCCGGCGCCAGCGCTTCGACGGCGGGCTGCGCGGCGATCAGCTCGCGCAGGATGTGCGCCAGCGCGTGCGGCGGGTGCTCGAGGAAGCCCTGGCGCACGAGCGCGGCGTCGCGCTCGGAGAGGCCCGAGCCCTTCCCCCACACGAAGCGCTCGCCGGCCGCGACGAGGCCCTCCGCGTCGAGCGTCTGCGCGAAGGCGAGCGCGTGCGCGGCGATGCCGCGGCCGCCGCCCGCCGGAAACGAAGCCAGCACGAGACCCGCGACCCGCTGCGGCTGCGCGAGGGCGAAGCGCAGGGCGACGCCCGCGCCCATCGAGAGGCCTCCGACGACCGCGCGCGCCGCTCCCGCGCTCGCGAGCACGCGCTCGAGATCGGAGCTGAAACACTCGGGTGTATAGTCTGCCGCCGCCGCGGGCGCGCCGCTGCGCGCGTGCCCGCGGGCATCGTAGACGATCGTCTGGTAGCGCTCGCGCAGCGCCCGCACCTGCGGTCGGAAGTTGCGCGCGCTGCCGCCGAAGCCGTGCGCGAGCACGACGGTCGGGCCCGAACCGCTCACCTCCACGTGCAGCGGCGGCGCCGCCCCGGCGCGGCCGGGCGGCCCGCTCAAGCCACGCCACGCATCAGATCGCGCAACGCGCGCATGCCGAGCGTGCGGATGCCCTCGGCCTCGAGCGCGCGGCGACCCGCTGCGCCTCCGTAGAAGCCGCGCTCGAAGTCGCGCGCGTGGGCGTCGGGACAGATCTCCGAGAGCTCCTCGCCGCCCTGCGCGGGGTGGCAGATCAGATAGTTGATGCCGGGGCGCAGCCCGCGCAGCCGCGCCGCATTGTGGCGCTCGCCCGCGCCGGGCTCGAAGCGCAGCGAGTTCGCGTCGAAGCCGTCGAGAACCGGCACACCGGCGTCCGCGAGCGCGTCCGCGAGCGCCGCGAAGAAGCCGCCGCTGCCCGCGACGCCGGCGGCGGCGAGCGCGGCGGGATCGGGGCGCACGGCGAATACCGGCAGGCGATACTCGCGCGCCAGCTCCGCGTAGAGCGCGCCGAACGGCGGCAGCAGCGCGGTCCCCATGTGCGCGTCGAGGTGGGTCACGTCGATCCCGGCGGCGAGCGCGAGCTCGATCTGCGCGCGCAGCTCGATCGCGACGTGCTCGGGCTTGGCAAACGCGAGCGTCTCCTGGGTCGTGCGCGGCAGGCAGCCCTCGGCATCGAGCAGCGAGGGAACCGCCCGCGCCCCCGCCACCGGTCCCCAGCGGTAGCGGGGCCACTCGGCGTTGAGCGTGAGATGCACGCCCAGATCGAGTCCCGGCAGCGCTCGCGCGCGCTCGGCGGCCTCGGCGAAGCCCGGGCACGGCACCATCACGCTGCCGCAGGTTGCGGGGCCGTGGGCGAGCGCCTCGAACGCGCCCTGGTTCGCCGCGTGACACATTCCGATGTCATCGCAGTGCACGATCGCGACGCGAGCGTCCGCAGCGAATCCGAGCCGTTGCGCGAGCGTCTCGGCCATGGCTCCTCCCGCGCGGTTGCCGGCGACCGCGGGAAGATTCTACCCTGCCGCCGATGCGCTCACTCGATCTCGAGGCCGCCGCGCGCGCCGCCGGCCAGGCGGCGGACCTGGCGCGTCGCGAGATCCTTCCCCGCTTCCGCTCCGTCTCCACCGAGACGAAGCTGGATGGCTCGCCCGTGACCGAAGCGGACCGCGCGGCCGAGCGGGTGATCCGCAGCCATCTGCGCGCGGCCCATCCCGAGTTCGGCATCGTCGGTGAGGAATACGGCGAGGAAGGCAGCCGCGAGGGACCGCACTGGGTGATCGACCCGATCGACGGGACGATCGGCTTCGCGCGCGGCATCCCGCTGTTCACGACGCTGATCGCGCTCGTCGACGGCGAGCAGCCGCTGGTCGGCTTGATCGATTGTCCCGCGCTCGACGAGCGCTATGTCGGCTGGCTCGGCGGCGGCTGCCGGCGCAATGGCATCCCCACGCGGGTTTCGCAGGAGACGGATCTGCGCCGGGCGATCGTCTCGCACGGCGACCCCTTCACCTTCGATCTCTACGGCGAGCGCCCGGCCTTCGAACGGATGGCGCGCGAGATCCCGCTGCTGCGCGGCTACACCGACGCCTTCGGCCACGCCCAGGTGCTGGCCGGCGGGGTGGGCGCGATGGTGGATCTCTGCCTGAATCCGTGGGACATGGCGGCGACGCGCCTGCTCGTCCCCGAGGCCGGCGGCCGCTGCGTGATGCTGCCGCAGCGCGCCGGCAAGGGCGGCCTCGTCTTCGGCGCCCCGGCGCTGGTCGAGCAGCTCCTCGGGTTCCTGTCAGTCGCCTGACGGCCGCGCCGGGAGCACGACGAGCGACGCGTGCCGGTGCGGCGCGTGCAGCTGACACTCGATGCCGTAGATCTGCGGTCCGACGAGCGGGGGCAGCTCGACCACGGTCTCGACGCCCGGCGGCAGCACCGCCTCGAGCGCGAGGCCGGGAATCTTGAATCCGTGCGGCATGTCGGTGTCGTTGAAGATCGAGAGCTTGCGGCCGCTGCCCGCCGTGACGACGATCGTCGCCGGCACGAACGTCACCTTCGACCCGATCTTCGTGGTGAGCACCTGGACCGCGTCGCGATCGTCGACGAAGCCGAGCGCCGTGAGCAGGCTGGCGGCCTCGCCCGAAGTCTCCTCGGCGGACTCGGCGGCAACGCCGGCCGCCTGCGCCGATTCCGCGGCCGCCTCGGCGGCGTCCGTCGCGAGGCTCGCGGCCTCCTTCATCTTCTCCGTGGCGGCGTCGGGCGCAGGCGCCGTCGCGCTGGGCTTTGCGGGGCGTTCCGAGGCCTCGCAGCCGAAGAATGCGCCGGCGCAAAGCGCCGCCGCCGTGCACAGAGCAAGCGAGGTCCGCTGCATGGAAGGCCTCCCGAGCCGTCGTTGCGAAGAGTCACGCTATCCTAGAAAGTCCGCATTTTCACCGACTCTTGACCGACTGGCCGGCCGCCGGTTGCCCGAGGATCCCATGACTTCCCTGCCCGGTCTCGACGACGCCCGCCTGCTGCTCACCGCCGCCGAGGCCCTGCTCGCGCAGGCCCTCGCGCGCGCCCGGGCGATCACCGCGCACGGCGCCGACATCGACGCGCACCAGGTGCTCGCCGAGCGCGTGGCCTACGCGGCCACCGAGGGCCGCGCGGCGCGCGCGTTCATCGAGTTCACGGCCGAGGCCGCGAGCGACGGCCGCGGCAGCGCCGGGCTCGAAACCCTCTGCGCCGCCGGCGTGGCGCTGCTGGTGCGCAATCTGCGCGAGCGCATCGACAGCGTCATGCTCGAGCTCGGCCTCGAAGACACGGCGCTGGAAGCGGCCTTCCCGGCGAGCGTGCGAGCCTGCCTGCGCCGCACCGGCAGCGAGGCCGTCTTCCGCGAGATCGGACGCCACGTCGCCGCTTCGCGCGGTCGCGATCGGCTGCCCCTCGACGAGCTCTCGGAGCAGGTGCGCGCAGCGGTGCGCGAGTTCGCCGAGCGCGAGGTGGCGCCCGAGGCGGAGCGCATCCACCGTCGCGACGCGCTGGTGCCGGAGAGCTTCATCACGAAGATGGCCGAGCTCGGCTACTTCGGACTCGCGGTGCCCGAAGCCTACGGGGGCTCCGAGCTCGGGAATCTCGCCATGATCCTCACGACCGAAGAGCTCTCGCGCGCATCGCTGGCGGCCGCCGGCTCGCTGATCACGCGGCCCGAGATCCTCACCAAGGCGCTGCTCCAGGGCGGCAGCGAAGACCAGAAGCGGCACTGGCTGCCGCGGATTGCCGCGGGCGAGGTGATGGTCGGCATCTCCGTCACCGAGCCCGACGTGGGTAGCGACGTCGCCTCGGTCAAGTGTCGCGCCGAGCGCCGCAGCGTGGGCGGCCGCGACGTCTGGGTGATCAACGGTCCCAAGGCCTGGTGCACCTTCGCGGGGCGCGCCAACGTGCTCGCATTGCTCGCGCGCACCGACCCGGATGTCTCGAAGGGCGCGAAGGGCCTCTCCCTCTTCATCGTGCCGAAGGACCGCTTCGAGGGTCACGCCTTCGAGATGACACAGCCCGGTGGCGGTCGCCTGGTCGGCAAGGCCGACGCGACGCCGGGCTACCGTGGCATGCACTCCTTCACGCTCAACTTCGAGAACTTCGCGGTGCCCGCCGATCACCTGGTCGGCGGCGAGGCCGGCATCGGCCGCGGCTTCTATCTCCAGATGGCGGGCTTCGCCGCCGGACGCCTCCAGACCGGCGGACGCGCTTGCGGGCTCGCGCAGGCCGCCCTCGAAAAGACCGCGGAGTACGTCGTCGACCGCGTGCAGTTCGGCAAGCCGATCTCGGAGTACCAGCTCACGCAGTTCACGCTCGGCCGCATGGCGGCGGCGCTCGGCGCCTCGCGCGCGATCACGTACGCCGCGGCGCGCGCGATGGACGAAGACGAGCGCAAAGCCGCGCCGCTCGCGGCGCAGGCCAAGCTGCTCGCGTGCGACATGGCCGTCGAAGTCAGCCAGCTGGGACAGCTGATGCACGGCGGCTGGGGCTACGCCGAGGAGTATCCGATCAGCCGCTACGTGGTCGACGCGCAGGTGCTGCCGATCTTCGAAGGGGTGAAGCCGATCCTCGGACTCAAGGTCGTGGCGCGCAGCCTGCTGTCGGAATAGCCAGCGGTCGCCAGCCCGCGCGAGCCGCCAGGCGAACGCGGACGGACGAGATGGCGCGGGCTACCGCTTGTCGCGCATTTCGCGCACGGTCTGGATCGTGAAGTAGGCGGCGAGCACGAGCAGCACGAAGAAGCCCCAGCGATTGAAGGTGATCCACTTCGGATCGAAGTCGGCGTTGAGCCAGCCGTCGTAGCCGAACCAGGCCGTAAATCCGATCAGCAGCGCGGGCAGGAAGAAGGGGTGGTCGAAGGGCGTGGAGGCGCGCTCCTCGCTCTCCTCGGGCGCCGGTTCGCTGGCCACGGGATCGCTCTCGTCGGGGTCTCTTTGCGACACGCGCGGCACGATAGCGCGCGTCACTCGGGGCTCGCACCGCCCGCGCGCCCAGCTCGCCGACGCGTCGCCCGGCCCTGCCGGCAGCCGCCCGCCGGCGTTCAGGCGCCGGCGAGGAACAGCCGCAGCACGTCGATCATCGGCTGCACGTCGGCGCTGCCGGCCATCTCCCGGCAGGAGTGCATCGAGAGCATCGGGTTGCCCGACGTCGACGGCGCGGATGCCCACGCGCGCCGCCGTGATCGGGCCGATCGTCGAGCCGCAGGCGATGTCGCTGCGCGTGACGAACCATTGCGGCGTGATCCCGAGCCGTTCACACAGCGACGCGAAATGCCCGATCCCGACCGCGTCGCTCGCATAGGAAAGATTGGCGTTGCGCTTGATCACGGGCCCCCCGCCGACCCGCGGCCGGTGACCGGGCTCGTGGCGATCGGCGTAGTTCGGGTGCACGGCGTGCGCCATGTCGGCCGAGATCAAGAGCGAGCGCGCGAGCGCGCGCGAGAGCCCCTGGGGCTCGCTGCCCTTCCAGCCGCCGACCGCGCGCTCGAGCGCGTTCGCCAGCAGCGGCCCGGCCGCGCCATAGGCGCTGCGACTGCCGACCTCCTCGTGGTCGTAGAGCACGACGACGCTCGAGTGCGGCCGGCGGCGGCTCCGATGCCGCGGCCAGCAGCGCCGACACGCCTGCGTGACACGAGGCGAGATTGTCGAGCCGCGGGGCCTGGATGAACTCGCCGCGCAGCCCGGAGACGGCCGCGGGCTGCGGGTCGTAGAGCATCAGATCGAACGCGAGCAGATCGGCCGGCGCCGCCTGCGCGAGCTGGCGCGCGCGCAGCTCCTTGGCGACGAGCTCCGCGAGTCCCGGCGCGCCCTCGAGCCCCGAGACCGGCACCAGCTGCGTCTGCGGGTTGAGCTTCAGGCCCTCGCTCTTGACCTCGCGATTCAGATGGATCGCGAGGCTCGGGATGCGCAGCAGCGGGCGCGCGAAATCGACGAGCAGCGTGCGCGTGCGTCCCTCCTCGCGCAGCGTCACCTGCCCCGCGAGCGAGAGATCCCGGTCGAGCCAGGTGTGGGCCAGCACGCCCCCGTACGGCTCGACCGCGAATTGGCGGTAGCCGTGGGCGTCGACGTCGGCGAGCGGCTTGAGGCGCAGGTTCGGCGAATCGGTGTGGGCGCCGACGACGCGGAAGCCGCCCTGCACCGGAGAGATGGCGCCCATGTGCAGGGCCACGAGACTGCCGCCGCCGCGCACGCTGTAGCGCCGCTCGCCGGGCGCGAGCTCCCAGGCGTCGATCTCGTGCGCCTCGCGGTAGCCGGCCGCCTCGAGCCGGCGGACGCACTCGGCGACCGCGTGATACGGGGTGGGCGAGCGATCGATGAAGCTGAGCAGATCCGCGACCGCGTCTTGCATCGGCAGTCACCGTAGCTCGCGGCGAGTGCGCCTCCGGCTCGCAGCCGCGTTCGCGCCCCCGGGGTGCCCTTGCCCGCGGCGCCCAGCTCCACTGCCGATCGACAGCCCCGCGCCCCGAGGTGATAGGGTGCTCGAATGCTTCGCGCGTTTCCCGCTTGGGACGTAGGAATCGCGGCCTCGCCGGCTTCGTCGCGCTTCCGCGGGAAGTCGGTCGGGACGCAAGCCCGCTGCACGATCTCGGGCGTGCTCGCGACCCGCGCGGGTCAGAGCGACCTCTTCGACCTGGAGGAACAAGGCGTCGTCGGGAGCCGCCAGGAAGAGCGCGACGTAGCAGCGCGTTCCGACGCTTCCGACGCCCACCACCTTGAACGCATGGTCGACCATCTCGAAATGATCGAACAGCATGCGCCGTTCCTCCGGAAGGGTCTGGCGATACCGCTTGAAGAACGCTGCGAGCTGGTGCTCGGGCGGCAACGTGGCCTCTCCCATGCGATGGAAGATCAGCGGAGGCTGGTCGACGATGCGCGGCAGGCCCCTGACCGGTGAGGTCAGCCTGTGGAAGACATGTTCGTGGGTCTGCTCGCGCGCTTTGGCGACTTTCTTCTTCACGCGGCCGATCAGTGCGGCATTCTTGCCGGCCAGCTCGAGCACGTCGTCGGAGGTGATCCGCGAGTACCAGCCTTCGAGGACGCCGTTCCTCGGCGCGGCTTCTCATCGACTCCCGATAGGACGCGACGGCCTGGACCGCGATCTCCCTCGCCTGCGCAGGCCGGAATCCGCGCCAGCGCGCGGCGACGACGAGGCTCGCGGCGAGCCGCTTCAGATCCCACTCGAACGGGGCGCGCAAGGTCTCGTCGAAGTCGTTGATGTCGAAGACGAGAGTTCGCTCGGGCGTCGCGTAGCCGCCGAAATTGAGCAGGTGGCAGTCGCCGCAGGCCTGGACGTCGATCCCGCTCGCCGGCGTTCGATCGAGGTCGTAGGCCTGGATGGCGGCCGAGCCCCGAAAGAACGCGAACGGCGACTGGAGCATCCGCCCATGGCGGACCGGGATCAGATTCTCGAGCCGGCCCGCGTTCGAAGCCTTGAGCAGCGCGACGACGTCGCGCCTCGCGCCATGTCCGAGAACGACCTCGCCATGCGACGCGCGAGGGCACTGCTCCCGCAGGGCCCTGCCCCCCCGCATCCGTTCCTCGCGACTGCGAATCTTCAGTCGTGCCATGATGTTCCCGTGTAGGACTACGGCCGCTGCGGCACTCCGCCCGATGCGAGTCCGAGGACGCCGATGCAAAGCGCCGTGAACGCATGGAGAACGGAGCGGGGCAGCGGAAGGGCGCTCACTTCGAAGCCCCGAACAGCTCTACGCTCGCGAACGGCTCGGCCGACCACGGGCGGAAACGATTCAGCGTGAACTTCGTTTTCTGACCCGCCTGCACGTGAGATCGGCGCTGGACGCGCCGTCGACCGAAGAGGTCCTCGCTGACGACCGAGTACTCATGTTGAGCGGTGCCCTTTCAGAACGGGGCGGGCGACGGGTCGCGGCCGCCCGCCCCGCTCGAGCGGGACGTCCGCCTAGTGCGCTCCGATGGTCTTCGGCACCTTGATCGGATCGTAGGGCAGCGGGTTCTCCGGGTTCTGCAGATTCGGGATCATGTCGTTCGAAGCTCCGCCCGGGAATCGTTTCTTGTTCGGATACTGGACGATGGACTTGTTGAACTCCGAGAGCGGAATGTCCAGCAGCGAGATGGCCCAGCCATTGTCCATGCCCGCGTAGCGGCCCGGCGACGTGGTCGGGTTGCGCACCGCGACCGCGCCGTTGAACGTCATGTCGTACTTCTCGTACGGGTCCATGGTGAGGTTGTAGGTCGAACCGATGGCACCGAGGTTCAGCTTCGGGCCCAGCCAGGTGTCTTTCGACGTGTAGAGGAGCTTCCACGCGATCTTCAGATCGGGATTCTCCGGGTCGCCACCGACGTCGTAACGCATGCCCAGGAACTTCTCGCCGTCGGTATAGATCCACCCATCGCGCGCCGAATGCCGCGCCTTGCCCGTGACGTAGGCGGTGTTGTCGATGCCGTCGAAGTAGATCGGCTTGCCGTTGTTGTCCTTCCATTCACCATGGGGCGGCGGGGTCAGGCCGACCATCGTGGCGGTCGTGGGCCACACGTCCATGTGCGACATCATTTCAGTGAGGACCTGCCCGGCCGGAATCCTGCCCGGCGCCCACATGATGCCCGGCACCCGGAAGGCCCCTTCGAAGCCCGTGCCCTTCTCGCCGCGGAACGGGTTGGTGCCGGCGTCGGGCCAGGCGTCCTGCCAGGCGCCGTTGTCCGCCGTGTGGATGACGATGGTGTCGGGCGCCTCCGCGCGGATGGCGTCCATGATCCGGCCGATGTTGGCGTCCATTTCCATCATCTTGTCGGAGTAGTTGCCGAGGTGCGACTTGCCCTGGAACGCCTTGTTCGGGCTGGTCGGCTGGTGCATGCCCATGAAGTTCACGCTCATGAAGAACGGCTTGCCGTCCTTGGCGTGCTGCTTGATGTAGGCGACCGCCGAATCCGTCTGCCGGACATCGAAATCGGCAAGGTTCTCCAGCGTGATCACGGCGCCGTTGTTGCCCTTGACCGCCGGCTTGCCCGCCGTGCCTTCCCATTCATACAGGTTCACGACTTTCTGATACATGTCCCAGTAGTCCTTGTTGTACTTCGGGAACCACGGATGGGCATTGGGTGCCGTGTCGCTGTAGGCATAGACACCCGGGTAGTAGGCCGCGAACTGCTTCATCTCGTCGAAGCCGTGCTTGATCGGGTAGAACTTCTCCACGTCGCCGAGATGCCACTTGCCGGAGAAGTAGGTCTGGTAGCCGTTCTTCTTGTAGAACTCGGCGATGGTCGGCGTGTCCGCGTCCAGGCCGTTCGGGTCGCCGGGAACGACCACGACCGACAGCGCCGTGCGGACCGGGATGCGCCCGGTCATGAACGAGGCGCGGCCCGCCGTGCAACTGGCCTGGCCGTACCAGCTCGTGAACATCGCGCCTTCCTTGGCCATGCGATCGATGTTCGGCGTGGGATGCCCGAGCGCCGCGCCGCCGTAGTACACACCGTAGTCGCCCCAGCCCACGTCGTCGCTCATGAGCATGACGACGTTGGGTTTCTTCGCCCGCGTGCGCGGAGCGGACTCAGCGCTTGCGGAAGCTGCCGGACAGGATGCGCTTGCGCAGGCGCAGCGATTGCGGCGTCACCTCGAGCAGCTCGTCGTCCTCGATCCACTCGAGCGCCGCACTCGATCGTGACCTCGCGCGGCGGCGTGAGGATCGTCGTTCTCGTCGCTTGCCCGGCCGCGCGGATGTTCGTGAGCTTCTTCGCGCGCACGACGTTCACGTTCATGTCGTTCGCGCGGCGGTTCTCGCCGACGACCTGGCCTTCGTAGACGGGCGACGCCGGCGCCGACGAACAGCGTCGCGCGCTCCTGGATGCTGAAGAGGCTGTAGGCCGTGGTCTTGCCCGGCCTCGCTCGCCACGATGGCGCCGACGGCCGCGCCGCGGCAGATCGCCCGCGAGCGGCTCGTAGCCGCGCACGGTGCGGTGCAGCACGCCCTCGCCGCGCGTGTCGGTCAGGAACTCGCTGCGGTAGCCGAACAGGCCGCGGCTCGGCACCACGAAGCACAGAGCGGACGCGCCCGTCGCGCTGCTCCATCGCCACGCAGGCGGCCCTTGCGCCCCGCGAGCTTCTCCATCACCGCGCCGGCGCAGCGCTCGGGGATCTCGACGACGACGTCCTCGACCGGCTCGCACTGCACGCCGTCGACCTCGCGCCGGATGATCTCGGGCCGCGACACGGCGAACTCGTAGCCCTCGCGCCGCATGCGTCTCGATCAGGATGGCGATCTGCAGCTCGCCGCGCCCGGCGACCTCGAAGATGTCCGCGGCTTCGGTCGCCGTCGATCGCGGATCGAGACGTTGCCGAGCGCCTCGCGGCGCAGCCGATCGCCGATCTGGCGGCTGGTCACGAAGCGGCCCTCGCGGCCGCAGAAGGGCGAGGTGTTCACGGAGAAGCGCACGCGGATCGTGGGCGGATCGACGTGGATGCGCGGCAGCGGCTTCGGGCGCTGCGGGGTCGCAGACCGTGTCGCCGATGTCGATCGAGTCGACGCCCGCGATCATCGCGATCTCGCCCGCGCCCGCCGACTCGAGCTCCACGCGCTCGCAGCCCGCGCGAGCCGAAGAGCTTGGTCACGCGGAAGGGCTCGAGCTTGCCGTCTCGGCCGATGCGCACGACCGTCACGCCGCGCGCGCAGCCGGCCGCGCGCCACGCGCCCGATCACGAGCCGGCCGACGAAGTCGTCCCAGCCGAGCGTCACGGCCTGGAACTGGAGCGGGCCCTCGAGGTCGACCTCCGGGCGCCGGCGCGTGCTCGAGGATCGTCTCGAGCAGCGGCCGCAGGTCGCTGCGCGGCGTCTTCGAGCGCGAGCGCCGCGGTGCCCTCCTTCGCCGAGGCGTAGACCACCGGGAAGTCGAGCTGGCGGTCGTCCGCGCCGAGCTCGACGAGCAGATCGAACACCTCGTCGACCACCTCGTGCGCGCGCTGCTCGGGCCGGTCGACCTTGTTCACCACGACGGATCGGCGCAGGCCGTGCGCGAGCGCCTTGCCGAGCACGAAGCGCGTCTGCGGCATCACGCCGTCGACCGCGTCGACGAGCAGCAGCACCGCGTCGACCATGCCCGAGCACGCGCTCGACCTCGCCGCCGAAGTCCGCGTGCCCCGGCGTGTCGACGAGCTGGATCCGCACGCCCTCGAACTCGATCGAGGTGTTCTTCGCGTGGATCGTGATGCCGCGCTCGCGCTCGAGGTCCTCGCTGTCCATCACGCGCTCGGCCACGGCCTGGTTCGCGCGGAAGGCGCCGGTCTGACGCAGCAGGCCGTCGACCAGCGTCGTCTTGCCGTGATCGACGTGCGCGATGATCGCGAGGTTGCGGATGTCCTTGCGCGGCTGCTTCATGGGGCGCAGCAGGCTAGCAGACCCTGGCGCGCTTCGCCCGGACCTGCGTTCTCAACGAGCCTGGCGCGCTGCGGAGCGATAGAAATTGCGCGCGATGAACGAAGGCTCGCGCTCGGCGAGCGCTTCGCAAAGCTCGGCCACCAGCGCGCGGGCTTCGGCGTCGCCGGAATCGGCCTGCGCGAGGTACACGGCGAGGTGGAGGGCACGGCGGTGCTGTTCCGCCTGCGCGAGCGCTCGCGTCTTCGCGAACAGCGCCGCACGCCCCGCCACCTCCACCAGGTCGCGCGCGGTTTCGGCGCGCCGGGCCGGAAGCAGCTCGGCCGGGTTGCCTCCCCACCAGCCCGCGTAGGCGCGCAGCACGTCGCGCACCACGAACTCGGCGCAGCCATAGATGGGGCGCAGATAGGGCTTCTCCGCGAGGTCGCGCGGCAGCGCGATCCCGGCATCGACGATCTCGTCCGGCCACTGTCCGGCGTTGAGGCGCTCGAGCACCGCAGCGTGGAGGAAGCGCAGCGCGCGCGCCGTCTCGCGCAGCACCTCGAGCGCGTGGTCGCCGCGCAGGGGATCCCCATGCCCCGGAATGATGCTGGCGGGCTCGCGCTGCGCGATCGCCTCGAGCGCCTCGGCCCACTCGAGCGTGTAGCGCTGCGGCTTGTTCGGGTTCCCGGTGTTCGGAATCGACTGCACGGAGAGGTCGCCCACCAGGGCGAGCCGGCGCTCCGGCAGCCAGACCCAGCTGGCATCGTCGGTCTCGCCGCGCGCGTGGTGCAGCTCGACCCTTTCCCCGGCGAGATCGATCACGACCGTGTCCCGATAGGTGCGATCGGGCGCGACGAAGCCGCGCGGAAAGGCGTCGACGCCGGTCGGCAGCTGGAACTGGCGGCGGTTGACCTCGTTGTTCCAGCCCCAGGTCGCCTGATAGCGCGCAAAGCGCGCCGGCAGCGCCTCGTGGCCCCAGAACGTCGGACGCGGGTGGCCACGCTGCTCGGCGTCGGCCAGAAAGCTCGGCGCTCCGCCCACGTGGTCGACGTGTCCGTGTGTGTAGACGACGTGCGCAACCGGGTCCGGCGTCTGCTCGCGCAGCCCCGCCACGGCGCGCGGGGCGAGCCGGGCGTTGCTCGTGTCGACGACGAGCACCTCGCCGCGCCCCCACACGAAGCCCACGTTGCAGAAGCCATGGAACTGGGCGACCCCGTCGCCGAGCACCTCGATGCGCCCGAGCGGGCCGGCCCCGGCCAGAGGATCGTTGCGTGCGCTCATGCTGCCTCCGCGGAAGCTCGCCCTGCATTCTCGCACGAAGCCACGGCGGCGCGCCTCGACGCCGCGGCTGGCTCGGGTAGGGTGTGGGCATGGCTTCACCGTGGCAGCCGGGACAGCTCCTGTTCGCCGGCTTCGCCGGCACGACGCTGCCGGACGATCTCGCGGCGCTCGTCGGCGCGGGGCGCGTCGGGGGCGTGGTGCTCTTCGCGCGCAACGTCGCGTCGCCCGAGCAGCTGCGCGCGCTGGTCGCCGAGCTGCATGCGCGCGCGCCGGTCGACGCGCCGCTGTGCGTGGCGATCGATCAGGAAGGCGGGCGCGTGCAACGCCTGCGCGCACCCTGGACCGAGTGGCCGCCGATGCGCCGGCTCGGCGAGCGCGGCTCGCCCGCCGACACGCAGGCCGTGGCCGCGGCGCTCGGCCGCGAGCTCGCGGACCTGCGCATCGATCTCGACTTCGCACCGGTCGCCGACGTCGATACGAACCCGGCGAACCCGGTGATCGGCGACCGCAGCTTCTCGCGCGATCCCGACGCCGTCGCGCGGCACGCGGTCGCCTTCACGCTGGGGCTTCAGCGCGAAGGAGTGGCGGCCTGCGCGAAGCATTTCCCCGGACACGGCGACACGACCGTCGACAGTCACCTCGAGCTCCCGCGCATCGAGCACGACCGCGAGCGGCTCGAGCGCGTCGAGCTCGTGCCCTTCCGGGCCGTCGCCGCGGCGGGCGTCGCGAGCGTGATGACGGGCCACGTCTTGCTGCCGCGCATCGACGCGCGCCTGCCGGCGACGCTCTCGCCGGCGGTGCTGGCGCTGCTGCGCGACGAGATCGGCTACGACGGGCTCGTCTTCTCCGATGACCTCGAGATGCGCGCGATCGCCGATCGCTTCGCGCCGGCCGACATGACGCACGCCGCGCTCGCCGCGGGCGTCGATGCGCTGCTCGTCTGCAGCCGCGCGGAACTGCGCGACGAGGTGCTCGCGGCGCTCGAGGCGGCCCCGGACCTGCTCGTCGAGGCGGGCCTCGGACGCATGGCTGCCTTCAAGCGCCGCTTCTCGGGAGGGCGCCGCGCCGGGAGCGGCGCCCCGCCCTACGCCGCGCACCGCGAGCTCGCGACGCGGCTCGCCTGAGTCGAATCCGCTACCCTGCCCTCGCCCTTCGCCACCCGCGCGCCGCGCGATCCGAGAGGAGCTGCATGTCCGCCACCCCCCGCGTGAACCAGCTCGAGCAGCTCGACGAGGAGCTCGAGACCATCCTGACGTCGTTCGACACGAACTACGCCTGGAACTACGGCAGCGTGAAGGAAGGGCTGCGCGACCTCTACGAGAAGGCCAAGCGCGACCAGTGGAACGGCACGACGCAGCTCGACGTGGGACACCGCACGTCGACCCCGAGGGCGAGCATCATCCCGCCGCCGTCAACCCGCTCGCAGGACTACGCGCCGTTCGAGAAGCTGAACGAGAAGGAGCGCGCGCACCTGCGCCACGCGCAGATCTCGCTCCAGCTCTCGCAGTTCCTGCACGGCGAGCAGGGCGCGCTGATCGTCGCCTCGCAGCTCGTCGGCGCGCGTGCCGTGGATCGACGCCAAGTACTACGCCGGCACGCAGACCATGGACGAGGCGCGCCACGTCGAGGTGTTCAGCCGCTACCTGCGCGAGAAGCTCGAGTGGGAGTGGCCGATCAACGACAGCCTGAAGGAGCTGCTCGACGCGACGATCACAGGACTCGCGCTGGGACTTCAAGTACCTCGGCATGCAGATCATCATCGAGGGCCTGGCGATGGCCGCCTTCGGCAACCTCTACCAGATGGCGCAGGAGCCGCTGCTGAAGGAGCTGCTCCACTACGTGATGAAGGACGAGTCGCGCCACGTCGCCTTCGGCGTGCTCTCGCTCAACGACTACTACCAGGACATGCCCGCGAAGCGAGCTGCAGCGACCGCGAGGACTTCGTCATCTACGCCTGCGAGCTGATGCGCAATCGGCTGGTCGGCGATCAGATCGCCGAGGCGATGGGCTGGAACCAGGACGAGGTGCGCGAGATGGTGCTGAGCTCGCCGCTCGGCCACGCGTTCCGCCGCATGCTGTTCGCGCGCGTGGTGCCGAACCTGAAGCGCCTCGGCCTGCTCAGCCCGCGCGTGCGCGAGGCCTTCACGAAGCTCGGCATCATCGAGTTCGAGGACTTCGACCCGACCGAGCAGGACCGCAAGCTCGGCCTCGCGTAGAGCCGGACTCCCCGCCTTCCCGGATCAGACGTTCGGGCAGCAAGCAGGGGGAGGCGGCGGGGGGTGGGCTACGGCGAATGGCTCGCCGTTCCTCTCTTCGTGATCGCGTGCCCCACGTCGATCTTGTGCCGTCGAGAAGCCGGACGATTCCCGGGCCGGCTGCGCTTGAGTTCGCCTCCGCCCACCCCCCGCCGCCTCCCTCCGACGCTCCACAGTGTCGGATGAGCGCTGGAAGGGCCCGTGGGTGACCTGATCGGCGGGGACGAGCGCGCCTTGCGAGCTGTGCGTCGCTTCAGGCTATGAGCGGCGGCGGTGGCGGACCGCCAGCGCGAGGCCGACGAGGCTCAGGCCCAGCAGGGACGCGGTGGCCGGCTCGGGAATATTCACCGTGGCAGAGTTGAACACGAGATTCGTCACCGGTATCCCCCCCGCGCCGAGCACGCTGTCGATGGTGCCATCGAACAGACCCACAAAGACGTCCGGGCCATCTGCGCTCACGGTGTTCACCTGGAAGACCGCTGTGCCGACCGAGTAGGTCCCGACCGGCAGGAAACCCGTGCCGGTGATGATCGCGCTCTCGTACCGGTAGATCCGGCCGGCCACCGCGTTGGTGCTCTCCACTGCGGGAGGGGGGCCCGTGCCGAAATTGATCCGCTCGTAGTTCGTCCGCATCGCGGTGGTGCCGTAGGTCGTGCCCGACCACTCGCCGGATCCCAGCAGGTTGAGCTCATTGCCGAGGTCGGTGTCGAAGGCGATTGACACCGAGTGGGAGCGAAGCTCCGCCACGTCGGTCGTCATGCGCAGCGAGAGCGTGAGTGTGTCGCCCACTGCCGCAGTGATCGTGTTCGTGCCGACGCCCGGGCCCGCACCCGACGTCGCCGTCCAGATCAGGTCGAATGTCACCGTGGCGCCGGCATCGCGGGTCATGCCGACGAGGCAGACCATGGCTGCCATCAGAGCGGCCGAGAACAGCTTCCGCAGCATCGGGGTGCGATTCATCGCGACATCCTCCGCGACGTTGCGCCCATCCTACCACGATGCTCCGGTCGTCGTGAAGCGGTGTATTGCTCGCGACGGAGCACTCCGCCCCACGCGGCGGGACAAATTCGCGCGTCGCGCGGACCCACCCCCCGCCGCCGCTGCTCCGTGACCGGGTCTTGCAAGCGGCGCGCAGCGAGCCGCAGGCGAGCGTAGGAATCAGAACGGCCAGTTCGTCGCTTCGGTCCCGCCGTCGACCTCGAAGACCTTGCCGGTCACCCAGCCCGACGCCGGCGAGGCGAGATACAGCGCCATCGTCGCGATGTCCTCGACCTCGCCGAGCCGCTGCATCGGCGTGAGCTTCTCCATCGCCTTCTGGAGGTCCTCGTTCAGGTAGGGCATCAGGGCGGAGGTCTTGACCGCCCCGACGGCGATCGCGTTTACGCGCACCCCCGGCGCGAACTCGGCCGCGAGCTGGCGCGTCATGAACGAGAGCGCGGCCTTGGCGGTGCCGTAGGCCACGAAGTTCGGCTGCGGGATGCGCCCCGCCCCCGACGAGATGTTCACGATCGAGCCGCTGCCCTGCTTCTGTATGTGCGGAATCGCGAGGCGCGAGAGCGTGAAGGCGGTCGTCACGTTGAAGTGGAACGCCGCCTCGAACATCTTGTCGCTCGTCTGGAGCGCGCCGCGCGGGGGCGTGCCGCCGGCGTTGTTCACGACGATGTCGATGCGCCCGAGCTCGGCGAGCGTGCGATCGACCAGGGTCTCGAGGGCCCCGGCTTCGTTCACATCGGTGGGCACCACGAGCGCGCGGCGGCCCAGCTTCCGGATCTTCTCGGCGACGGCCTCGAGCTGCGCCGGGGTGCGGGCGGCGCACACGACGTCCGCGCCCTGCTCGGCGAAGGCGAGCGCGCAACCCTCGCCGATGCCGCGTCCGGCGCCGGTCACGATCGCCACGCGGTCCGTCAGTCGGAAACGATCGAGTATCATCGCGGCCTCCTCGAAAGAGCGGGAAGCATATCGCGATGCCGTGGCAGGCCCAGGCGCTCCTCCTCAGCATCGCGACGCTCGCGGCAACGCTGGCGCTCGCCTGGGGCGAGTACCGCGGCCCGCGCGCGCTCGTCTACGCCGCGAAGCCGCTCGCGACGCTGCTGATCCTCGCGCTCGCCGCCGCGGCGCCGGCCGGCGCCGATCCGGACGTCCGGCGCTGGATCCTCGCGGGTCTCGTCTTCTCGCTCGCGGGCGACGTGCTGTTGATGCTGCCGTCGGACCGCTTTGCCGCCGGCCTCGCGAGCTTCCTGGTGGCACATCTGTGTTACATCGCGGGCTTCACGAGCGAAGCGGGCTTCCAGCTCGCCCCGCTGTTGCTCGCGCCGCTGGTGCTCGCGGTGGGCCTCGTCTATCGAAAGCTCGCTCCCGGCCTCGGCAGCCTGCGCATCCCGGTGATCGTCTACATCGGCGTGATCGTCGTGATGGCGTGGCAGGCGCTCGCGCGCTGCGCCGTCGTCCCCGGCTCCGGCCCCCCGCTCGCCGCCGCCGGCGCCCTGCTCTTCGCGACCTCCGACTCCGCCCTCGCGCTCGCACGCTTCCACCGCCCGTTCCGCGCGTCACAGACGTTGGTGTATGGAACCTACTTCATGGCGCAGTGGCTGATCGCGCTGTCACTCCATCCGATGTCGGGGTGATCTGATCGCGTGACGATCTACCGCCTCGGCCCCGAGCCCGTGTTCCCGCCGCCCTCCGAGGCCGAGCCGAGCGGTCTGCTCGCCGTCGGCGGCGATCTCTCGAGCCCGCGCCTGCTCGCCGCCTACGCCGCCGGCATCTTCCCCTGGTACGAGGACCCGCAGCCGATCCTGTGGTTCTCGCCCGATCCGCGCTGGCTGCTGCTGCCGCGCGAGCTGCGCGTCTCCCGCCGGCTGGCGCGCACGCTGCGGCAGCGGCGCTTCGAGGTGACGCTCGACACCGCATTCGGTCACGTGATCCGAGGCTGCGCGACCATGCGCCGCTCCGGGGCGCTCGGGACGTGGATCACGCCGGCGATGGTGGCGGCCTACGAGCAGCTCTTCGCGCTGGGATTCGCGCACAGCGCCGAGGCGTGGCAGGGCGGCGAGCTCGTCGGCGGCGTCTACGGCGTCTCGCTCGGCGGCGGCTTCTTCGGCGAGTCGATGTTCACGCTGCGGCCCGACGCCTCGAAGGTCGCCTTCGCGACGCTCGTGCGGCAGCTCGCCGACTGGGACTTCGACTTCGTCGATTGCCAGGTGCACACGCCGCACGTCGAGCGCTTCGGCGCACGCGCCTGGCCGCGCGCGCTCTTCCTCGAGCGCCTCGCCGCGACGCTCGCGCGCGCCACGCGCCGCGGGCATTGGCGGCTCGCCTCCCAACCGGTGGTATGATCGGCAGGCACGCCGCCTGGAGCCCGCATGCCGTCGCTCGCCGCCAGTGGACCGAATGCCGAGCAGATCCGCGTGTGGAACGAGCTCTCGGGCCCTCGCTGGGTCGCCTCCGAGGCGCTGCTCGACGCGCAGATCGGACCGCTCGGCCTCGCCGCGATGGAGCGGGCGCGCGTGGCCGCGGGCGAGCGCGTGCTCGACGTCGGCTGCGGCTGCGGGCAGACGACGTTGCAGCTCGCCGAGAAGGTCGGACCGCGGGGCGGCGTCACCGGCCTCGACATCTCCGGCCCGATGCTCGAACGCGCGCGGGCGCGTGCGGCCGAGCGCGAACTCGCGCACGCTCGCTTCCTGAACGCCGATGCGCAGACGGCGGCGCTGGACGCCGCGGCCTTCGATCTCGTCTTCAGCCGCTTCGGCGTGATGTTCTTCGCCGACCCGGTCGCGGCCTTCACGAACCTGCGCGCGAGCCTCGCGCCCGGCGGACGCGTCACATTTGTGTGTTGGCAGGAGCTGGGCCTCAACCCCTGGATGCGGGTGCCGTTATCCGCGGCGGCTCGCCACATCCCGCTGACGCCGCCGGCCGGCCCGGACGCGCCCGGTCCCTTCTCGTTCGCGCCCCCGGCGCGCGTGCGCGGCATCCTCGAGGCCGCCGGTTTTCGCGACGTCGCGATCGACCCGCTCGAGCAGGAGCTCCTCGTCGGCGGCAGCGGCGGCAGCCTCGAGCAGGCGGTCGCCATCACGCTCGAGCTCGGGCCGATGGCGGCCGCGCTGCGCGAGGCGGATCCCGCCCTGCGCCCACGCGTCGCCGACGCCGTGCGCGAGGCGCTCGCTCCCTTCGCGACCCCCGCCGGCGTGAAGCTCGGCTCTGCCGCCTGGATCGTGCGCGCGGTTTGACGCGAGCGCGCGCGCTGCGTAGCTTCCGATCGACACCAACAAGTTCGAACCGCGAAGCAGATGCCGACGACGAGCGCGACCTGGGGCAGCGCCAGCGAGATCGAAGACCTCGCCGGGGCGGTCGCCATCACGGGCGTCGGAGAGGCGGACCACACGCAGGCTTCGGGCCGCAGCGCGCACGCGATCGCCGCGCAGGCCGTGGAGCGCGCGCTCGACGACGCGGGCCTCGCGCCGCGCGACGTCGACGGGATCCTGTTCAGCGGCGGCATGGGCGACGCCTTCGACGCCAAGGCCTTTCGCGAGCACTTCGGCACGAGCCAGGAGATCTGGGAGTCGCCGCGCGGTGGCGGCATGGTGGGGGCCGCGACGGCGCCCGCCACCGCCGCTGCCATGCTGCGCTCGGGCAGGGTGCGCCACGCGCTGAACGTCTTCTCCGTCTCGTGGGCGACGCAGCGCCCGCAGATGGTCGGAGGCCCGGGGCACTTCCACGCCGAGGAGCGCTACAAGGCGAGCCTCGAGGTGCCCTTCGGCTGGTTCCCGCAGCCCGTCTACTTCGCGACCATCGCGCGCCGACACATGATCGAGTTTGGAACAAAGCCGGAGCAGCTCGGCGCGATCGCCGTCAGCTGCCGGCGCCACGCGAATCTCCACCCCGGCGCCGTGATGCGCGAGAAGAAGCTCTCGCTCGCGGATTATCTCGCGCGGCCGATGCTCGTCGATCCCCTGCGCGTCGAGGATTGCTGCCTGATCTCCGATGGCGGCGGCGCCTACCTGATGACCACGCCCGAGCGGGCGCGCGACCTGCGCCGGCCGCCGGTCGAGGTCGCCGGGGTCGGCGAGGGGCGCTCGGCGACGGGGCGTATTGGGCGCAGCAGCCGGCCTTTACCTCGACGCCGCAGGTCTTCTCGGCGCCCGGCGCCTTCGCGATGGCCGGCATCGCGCCGCACGACGTCGACGTGCTCGCCCTCTACGATCCCTTCACGATCGTGGCGCTGATGCAGATCGAGGACATGGGCTTCTGCCAGAAGGGCGAAGGCGGGAGCTTCGTCGAGGGGGACGCGCTCGCCTTCGATGGCGGGCGCCTGCCGTACAACACGCACGGCGGCCTGCTCTCGCATGCCTACGTGCTCGGCATCTCGCACGTGATCGAGATCGTGCGCCAGCTGCGCGGCGAGGCGGCGGCGCAGGTTCCCGGCGCCGAGGTCGCCGTCTATGGCGGCTACACCGGGCATCTCGCGAGCACGCTCGTGCTGAGGCGCAGATGAAGACCGCCGACTTCCCGCTCCCCGACATCGAATGGGAGGGGACGCGCGGCTTCTGGGAGGCCGCCGCGCGCGAGCAGCTCGCGATTCCGCGCTGCGCCGCCTGCGCGCGCTTCCAGTGGTATCCGCACGAGCGCTGCCGCGCCTGCGGCGGGAGCGAGCTGCCGTGGACCACCGTGTCCGGGCGCGGGACGCTCTTTTCGTGGGCAGTCGTGCGGCGCGCCCTGGTTTCCGCGTTCGCCGACCAGGTGCCGTACGTGAGCGCGCTCGTCGCGCTCGCCGAGGACCCGGGCGTGCGCGTCGTTACCCGGATCGTCGATTGCACGCCGGAATCGCTGCGCGCCGAGCAGCCGATGCGCGTGGTGTTCCGTCCGCTCGTCTTCCCGAAGGTCACCCGGCGCGTGATCGCGCCGCTGTTCACGCCGGTCACCTGATTCACGCTGCGCAAGGAATCCACCCATGTCCGAGCCGTTCCGTGACGTCGCGAGCCTCGACTACCCGATCATCGACTGCGACTCGCACGTCAACGAGCCGCCCAACCTGTGGCAGGAGCGCGTTCCGGCGCGGCTGCGCGAGCGCGCACCGCGCGTCGAGCGCACGGACAAAGGGGACATGTGGATCTTCGACGGCGGCAAGGGGAAATGGCCCGTCGGCCTCACGGCGGTCGCCGGGCTCTCCTTCTTCGATTACAAGCCGATGGGCATCACCTACGACACGATGCGCCCCGGCAGCTTCGACACCAAGGCGCGTCTGGCCGACATGGACGCCGACGGCATCTACGCGCAGATGCTCTACCCGAGCGTGACGCTCAAGGGCGCGAACATCTACAGCGACGACCGCGAGCTGCAGACACGTGCGTGCGCGCCTACAACGAGTGGCTGCTCGAGTTCTGCAGCGGCTCGGGCGGGCGCCTGATCGGTCAGGCGATCATGCCGACCACGGGGATCGACGACGCGATCGCCGAGCTCGAGTTCGCGATCGCGAGCGGGCACCGCGGCGCGGTGATCTCGTCGTTGCCGAGCGGCAGCTTCGAGCCCACGCCCGAGGACGATCGTTTCTGGGCGCGCGCCGAGGAGGCCGGCTTCCCGATCGCCATCCACATCGGCAGCTTCTGCGCAGCGACGGCGCGCAAGCACATGACCTGGTCCTCGCTCGCCTTCGTCGGCACCGCGGCGCTCACCAAGGCCGGCGGGCAGACGCTGCCCGTCGTCTGCGACATCCTGTTCTCGGGCATCTTCCAGCGCTTCCCGGCGCTGAAGATCGTGCTGGTCGAGTCCAACATCGGCTGGATCCCGACGCTGCTCGAGCAGATCGACGACATGTTCCTGCGCTATCGCTGGTACACCGGCGCGGTGAACGAGCAGAAGACGATGCCGAGCACGATCTTCTTCCGCAATTTCTGGGCGACCTTCATGGTCGACACCGTCGGCATGGAGCTGCGCCACCGTATGAACGTCGATCACCTGATGTGGTCGACCGACTACCCGCACAGCGGCACGGACTGGCCGAACTCGCGCCTCACGATCGAGCGCGTCTTCCGCGACGTTCCCCGGGCCGAGGTGAAGAAGATGCTGCACTCGAACTGCAAGCAGCTCTACCGCCTCGATCACATCCCCGACCGCCTGGCGGGCCGCTAGCCACCCACCCCCGGGGAGCCGGCCCGGCGACCCACCCGGGGGGCCAAGAGCTGCTTGCTTCCCGCGCGGCGAACGTGCGAGGCTAGGCACCCGTTCCACGAGAGGAAGCTGCATGAGGAAGCCGCACGCCCCGAACCGGATGGCTCTCGAACTCGCCTCGGCGCTCGCCGCGGCGCTGCTGATCGCGTCCGCCGCCTCGGCGGCGAACGCGCCGCGAACCATCTCGAGCGACATGTGCGACTACGCGAGCAACAAGCCGGTCCAGCTGCAGAACGAGATCAACGCCCTGATGCTGAGCCTCGGCTTCACCGGCTTGCCGCCCGACCAGTGCAAGAACTTCGTCAAGCGCCTGGTGATGAGCTGCAACGAGGTGGTGAAGTCGAGCACCCAGTGTTCGCTCGACATCAATGCGGCCGTCGGACTCAACGCCGGAAGGATGTCGGATATCGGCTGCGACGCGCTGGCCGACAAGGACTCCGTGAATTCGTGCAGGAAGACGGTCAAGTCGAACACGAAGAAGAACAGGACGGTTGCCGGTCAGACGGTCCAGCTTCTCGGGGCCAGGACCTGTAACACCGCCTTCGCCCTGGCCATGAACGAGCTCTGCCTCGAAGGACCGCCCCCGCCGTGACCTTCGCGCGTGCTCGAGACGCAAGCGCCGCGAGGAGCTGCGCCGTCGACGGGATCGAACGCTTCCTGGCTCAGGACCTGCACGGGATCGAGGTGAAGTCGATGCGAACGATCAATCGGATTGGAGTTGGAGCCCTGCTGGCGGGGGCGGCAGTCTGCCTGCTCGCCGCAGAGTCGGCGCGGGCCGCAGTGGCGATCTGCAAATCGCCGGCCGCCGTTCCGGGCGCTCTCTTCACATCGATCGAGACGTGCTTCAACTGCTACAAGAATGGCACGCTGGTGCAGGTGGACCCCTGCCCCCCCGCCGTCGTGCTCCCCACCGACGTCTGGGTGAAGACCCAGTGCTACGAGTTCCCGGAGAACCCGACGACGGCGATCTGCGATCAGATCGCGGATTCCGAGGCGAGCGCCTGCAACAGGGCCGTTGAGGACGCGGTGAAGTGCAACGACGGGCTGAACGTCGCCAACGCGACGGTCGAGACTGCGAATTGCCAGACGCTCCCGGACCCGGGCGATCAGCAGACCTGCGCGAGCGACGTCGCGGCCGAGTTCTCCGCGCTGTCGACGAGCGTGAAGAGCGCGGCGACCACCGGGCTGCAGGCCTGCCAGGATCTGAAGTCGTCCGTCCGCGCGGCTTGTCTCGGCACCACGTTCTAGCCACCTTGCCCGGCTCGAGCGCGTGGCTCGCGGCGCTCGCCGGCGCCTGGCTCCTCGCCGTCGGCGGCTGTGGCAGCGAGCGCACTCCCGGCGAGGCGGCGCCTGCGGCCGGGGTCGAGTCGACGCGCACGCCGGCAGCCGCCGGCAGCGCTCTGCAATACCGCGCGGGACGCGTGAGCGTCGCGCGCGACGAGGTGCTCCAGCTCGCGCTGCTCGAAGAGCTCGCCGGGCGCGCGGGCTTCGAGCTCGACGTCGGCTCCGTCGCGCCCCGCAGCATCCGCGTGCGCCTCGACGACGTGCCGCTGCTCGACGCGATCTCGGTGGTGCTCGAGGGCACGCCGTTCCGCGCCACGTACGCGGTCGATCCCAAGACGGGTGCGCACGTGCTCGCCCGGCTCGGTGTGGGAGAGCTCGCGCCGGGTGCGCCCGGCGCAGCCAGCGCCGCGCACGCCGAGTCGGAGAGCGAACGCCAGGCCCGCTCGGAGAAGATCCGCGCGCTGGTCGCGCAGCGGCGCGAGAGCGCGGAGGAGCGCGCTCGCCTCGCAAACGCCTCCGCCGAGGAGCGGCGCAGGCGCGAAGCCGAGGCCATCGAGCAGCTCGCAGACACGGATGCCGAGAAGCGCGCCGACGCGCTCGCGGCGATCGACCCATCGGGGGATGCCGCCGGGCGCGTCGTCGAGCTCGCGAAGTCGGATCCCGATCCGCGCGTGCGCGCGGCCGCCGTCGGGCGGCTGGGCGACGCCGATACCTATCAGGCGACGACCGCGCTGCTCGACTCCCTCGCCGATCCGTCGCCCCAGGTCGTGATCGCCGCGCTCGAAGCGCTCGAGTTCGCAGGTGATCACTCGCTGATCGCGCGCATCGAGCCGCTCGCGAATCACCCGAACCCCGCCGTGCGCGAGGCCGCCAACTCGACGCTCGAGAGCCTGCGCTAGCGCTCGCTCCCGTCGACGGCTTGCCGGGTCGCTCCCGATTGTGCGACGTTTGGAGCACGCCAGCCTGATGGGGTGCGAGGAGCCGCAGCCGCGGTTCCCATGGGGCTCGGAGCTGGCGACGCCAACCTCTGGAGGAGCAGACGAGATGAAGAAGATCCCCCTTGCGATGAAGACCTGGAAGAGCGGCATCGCCGCGCTCGGCGCCCTGGCAGGCCTCGCGCTCGCACCTGGGCCGGCGCACGCACAGCCCTGTGCCGATGTCACCACCATCGCCAACGACCTGCTCAGCCTCTACCTCGACCAGTTCGAAGGCGACTTCCCGCTGAGCGTCCAGAAGAACTGCGACTCGCTGCAGAAGACGTTCCTTTCGGCGTGCAGCTCCGCGGTGAAGGATTCGGCGAAGTGTTGGAATCGTCAGCTCAGCATGCTTCCGAAGGCGGCGGGGCCTGTTTGCAGCGAACAGATGAAGCCCGATCAATGCAATTCGACCTTCAAGAGCAACGCCAAGCTCGGACAGAATGCGATCGACAGCCAAGCCTCGGCGGAGTCCGCCGACTGCCAGACCAAGGCGGTCCAGCTCTTCTCTGATTGCTTCTTGCCCTAGGGTCCGACCGCGGTCTCCCAGCACCCCGCGCCGGCGTCTGCCAGGTGCGGGGCGCTCGGGAGATCTCGCCTCTCTTCGCGATCCGCTCTGCGCCGGGAAGCTAGGCCCCGCGCCCCGGCTCGCCCGCCACGCCGGCGCTCACGAGCGCGTCGATGCGTTCGGCCGAGAGGCCCAGCTCCCCGAGCACGCGCCGCGTGTGCTCGCCCGTGCGACAGGGGCCGCGCAGCGAGACCGGGTCGTCCGAGAGCGTCACGCTCGGGCCGAAGCGCCGGTAGCGCCCGAGCTCGGGATCTTCGACCTCGGTGACGAAGCCGCTCTCGCGCATGAAGGGCTCCTCGAAGGCGAAGCGCGCGAAGGGACCGCGATCGGCGCGCACGCAGCCGATGCCGCGCGCAGTGAGCAGCGCCTCCCATTCCGCCGCCGGGCGCTTCGCGAAGAGCGCGGCGAGCTGCGCGGCCAGATCGGCATCGTGACGGCGGCGCGACTCCGCGTCGCGGAAGCGCGGATCGCGCGCGAGCTCCTCCGCGGCGAGGCACTCGCACAGCTTCGCGAACCCGCGCGGCGTCGGACAGGCGAGGAAGACCCAACCCTCTGCGGTCCCATAGAGGCGATAGAGCGCGCCGAGGCCGTGTAGCCCCGCGTCCGCCACCTCGCGCGGGGCCCGTCCCTCGAAATCCACGTAGTCCGCCGAAAGCACCCAGGCGTTCGAGCACAGCATCGAGGTCTCGACGGCCTGGCCTTCGCCCGTGCGCGCGCGATGGTAGAGCGCCAGCAGCAGCGCCGTCGCCGTCGCGACGGCGGCATTCGGATCGGGATTCGTCTCGTTCGCGAGCTCGATCCGGTGGGCCTGCTGCGCCAGCTCGTCGGCCGAGAGCGGCGCGCCCGGCGCCGGCAGCCCGCCCGCGCCGAGCTGGGCGAGCGCCTCCCCGCACAGCGCGCCGGCCGTCGGGTGGTAGGCGGGCTTGCTCGCGCAGGGCCCCGTCGAGCCGTAGGAGGCGCCGTATAGATAGACGAGCTTCGGGTTGATCTGACGCAACGTCGTGTAATCGATGCCCAGGCGCTCCGGGACACCCGGCCGGTAGTTGTGCAGGAGCACGTCCGCGCGACGCGCGAGCGCGTGCACGATCTCGCGCGCCTCGGGCCGCTTGAGATCGAGCGCGAGACTTTCCTTGCCCTGCATCGTCTTGAGCCAGGGGACGCCGTGCTTCACCTGGCGGAACGGCTCTCCGCCGAGCGGCTCGATCTTGATGACGCGCGCGCCGAGCTCGGCCAGCAGCGTCGCCGCGAGCGGCGTCGCCACCCAGGTGGCGAGCTCGAGCACGAGCAGGTCTGCGAGCGGACGCCGCGGCCCAGCGGCCGGGGCGGCGCGCCGTGCGCCCGCCGGCGGTCGCCCCGCCCACGCGGCCGGCTGCGCGCCGGGCGCGCCCGGCGCAGAGCGCCCCGGCCGGGACGGCGTCGCCGAGAAGCGCACGAGCGGGCCGAGCTCGCGCAGGCGCCCGCGCTGCGGATCGACGCGCTCGCTCACGTCGCCGTTGTGGATCAGCTGCGGGTGATCCATCGCCTCGAGCGGCGTCCGGAAACGCTCGACGGCGATGTCGGGGTCCGCGTCGAAGATGCGCATCCACTCCGCATGGGTCTTCTCGCGCACGCGCGCGAGCACCAGCGCGCGCAGCGCGCGCATGTGCTCCGGATCGCGCAGCGCCGGCGCGAAGCGGAAGCGCGGGTCTTCCCAGATCGCGTCGAGCCCGAGGTCGCGGATGAAGGCCCGGAACTGCGCCGGCGAGAGCTGTGCAAACTGGAGCCAGACGCCGTCCCGTGTGCACGCATTCGTGTAGGGTAGATACGGAACATCGGCGACGCGCAGCATCATCGTGTAACCCGGCAGCCAGTTCACGAGGTCGTAGATGGCGAGCCCCTGCACCAGACTCGTCTCGACCCGGCGCCCGCGGCCCGTGCGCTCGCGATCGAGCAGCGCCGCGAAGATCCCGTGCAAGGCGAGCTGCGAGGCGCTCCAGCCCGCGACCGGCACGGCGGCGTAGGCCGGCCGCGCGCCGCCCACCAGCCCGCAGAATTCGAGCATGCGCCCCGCCTTGGCGGCGACGATCCCGTCCCACGCGGGGTAGTGCGCGTAGGGCCCGTGCGGCCCGAAGCCGCTGATGCGACAGACGATGGCTCGCGGATTGCACGCCATGATCGCGGCCGGATCGAGGCCGAAGCGCGCATCGACGCCCGGCCGAAAGCTCGAGAGCACGACGTCCGCCTCCGCCGCGAGCCCCGCGACACGTTCGCGATCGCGCGCCGCCGCGAGATCCGCGACGAGACCTTGCTTGCCGCGCTGCCACATGCGGAAGGCCGGGTGCGCGCGCAGCGGATCGCCGCCCGGCGGCTCCACCTTGATCACGTCGGCGCCGTTGTCGGCGAGGATCAGCGCGGCGATCGCGCCAGAGAGGCCCGAGCCGAGCTCGAGCACGCGCAGGCCGTCGGCCACGCACTCGCTCGCCGCTTCGGGCGAGCCCGGCGCGAGCGATCTCAGTGCCACGGCGACCAGCGCGCGCTGCGCAGCAGCTTGCTCTGCCAACGATCGCGCAGCGAGAGCGCGTCGTGCATCCACATGCCGGGCGCCTTGTACGCGGGCGGAACCTCGCGCGTGAGCAGCGCCGCGAGGGCCCGGGGCTGCACCACCTTCTGCCACAGCACGATCTCGCGGCGCCGGTGGCTCCCGAAGGCCGGCCGGAAGGCCGCCTCCACGCGCAGCAGCGCGTGGCCGGCCTCGCCCGCGCGCGCCATCTCCGTGGCATAGTGCGCGCCGGAGCGGATCACGTACTCCTCGAGGCGACCCTCGAAGGGCCAGACCGTGTCCTCCATGAAGAGCGAGGGCTCGTGCAGCGCGCCGTCGACCGGAACGCTCTCGAGATCGAGCTCCTGCCAGGGCGACCACGGCAACGCCACGAGCAGCTTGGCGGTCACGTCGTGGCGCAGGGCGTCGAGCTCGCGCACCCAGGCGGCGAGATCGCCGCTCGCGACGCGTTGCGCCAGGCGCTGCCAGGCGGCGCCATCGCGGATCGCGGTGATCGTCACGACCTGATACGACGGACCGCTCCCGTGCGCGTGGTGCAGGAAGTAGAGCAGCCGCGCATCCGCGCCTTGCGCGAGGGTCGGCAGCCACACGCCGCGAAACGCCGCCTCGAAAGCGTCCTCGCGCGCGCCGACCACCTCGTGGATCTCGTGCAGGAAGAGCATGCGACCCCTTGCTCGAAGCCGGATGCCCCGATCTTCCGGGACAGCGGGGGGCCGCGTCAACCGTGATCGACGTCGGAGAGCCCGAGCTCCGCCAGGATCTGCGCGCGGTCCGCGTCGAGCCCGGGCGCGGCGGCGCGTGTCGTCGGATCCGGGAACCCCGAGAGCTTGATGGGGTTGCCCGCGACGCGCAGCGCCATGCCCTCGACGGCGACGAGCATGTTGCGCGCCGCCACCTGGGGATCGGCGACCACCTGCGCGATGTCGTTCACGGGGCCGCAGGGGATGCCCGCCGCGCCGAGCGTCTCGAGCCAGCGCGCCGAGCCGTGCGCGGCGAGCGCCTGCTCGAGCTGCCGCGCCAGCGCCTCGACGTGGCGCGTGCGCAGGTCGTTGCTCGCGTAATCGGGCTCCAGCGCGAGCTCGGGCCGCCCCACCGCGCGACACAGCTTCGCAAACAACGCGTCGTTGCCGGCCGCGACCGCGATGAAGCCGTCGTGCGTGGCGAGCGCCTGGAACGGGGCGATCGAAGGGTGCCGCGTGCCGAGCGGACCGGGCACCTCGCCCGTCGCGAGATGACGCACGATCGCGTTCTCGAGCGTCGCCACCTGCGCATCCAGCATCGAGACATCGACGCGCGAGCCGCGCCCGCTGTGGGCGCGCGCGGAGAGCGCTGCGAGGATCCCGATCGCGGCGAACAGGCCCGCTGTGATGTCTCCCGTCGAAGTGCCAACCCGCGTCGGACCGCCGCCGGGATGGCCCGTCAGGCTCATGATCCCGCCCATCGCCTGCGCGATCACGTCGTAGGCGGGGCGCTGCGCATACGGCCCCGTCTGGCCGAAGCCCGAGATCGACGCCATCACGAGCCGCGGATGCGCGCGCTCGAGCTCCTCCCAGCCGTAGCCGAGCTTATGCATCACGCCCGGACGGAAGTTCTCGACGAGCACGTCGGCGCGCGCGAGCAGGCGCTCGAAGACGCGGCGGCCCCCCGCCTGCTTGAGATCGAGCGCGAGACTCTGCTTGCCGCGGTTGAGCGAGAGGAAGTAGGCGGACGCCTCGCCCACGAAGGGGCCGATCCGGCGCGCGTCGTCACCGCGGCCGGGCGCCTCGATCTTGACCACGCGCGCACCCAGGTCGGCGAGCACCTGGGTGCAGAACGGACCGGCGAGCACGCGGGTCAGATCGACGACGAGGATCCCGGCGAGCGGGCCCGCGGACGGCATCGGCTAGCGACGTGAAGCCTCGAGACCTTCCTCGAGAAGGCGCAGCTCGTCGCGCAGGGCGCCGGGCATGCGCTTGCCGAATTGATCGTAGTATTGCGAGATCAGCGGCACCTCGTGGAGCCAGCCCGCCACGTCGACCCGCATCAGCTCGGCGAGATCCTCCGGCGTCAGGTCGGAGAGCCCGTTCGTGTCGATCGCGTTCGGCGCCGGCAGGTTCCCGATCGGCGTCTCGATCGCCTTGGCCGTGCCCTCGCAGCGCTCGAAGATCCACTTGAGCACGCGGCTGTTGTCGCCGAAGCCCGGCCACAGGAAGTCGCCGCCGTCGCTCTTGCGGAACCAGTTGACGTAGTAGATGCGGGGCAGCTTCGCGCCCGCGCGCTTGCCGATCTTGAGCCAGTGCGCCCAGTAGTCGCCCATGTTGTATCCGCAGAACGGCAGCATGGCCATCGGATCGCGGCGCAGCTCGCCGATCTTGCCGGCGGCCGCGGCCGTCTTCTCGCTGCTGATGATCGAGCCGAGGAACGTGCCGTGCTGCCAGTCGCGCGCCTCGTTCACGAGCGGCACGACCGTCGCGCGGCGGCCGCCGAACAGGATCGCGTCGATCGGCACGCCGTTCGGATCTTCCCACTCCGGCGCGATCACCGGGCACTGGCTCGCGGGCGCCGTGAAGCGCGCATTCGGGTGCGCGGCCACGCGTCTCGCTCTCGGGCGTCCAGTCCTTGCCGCTGCCAGTCGATCAGGTTCTCCGGCGGCGGCGAGGTCATCTCCTCCCACCACACGTCGCCGATCCGGTGTCATGCGCGCAGTTCGTGAAGATCACGTTGCGCGACAGCGTGAGCATGCGCGTTCGGATTCGTGCTGCATGCTCGTGCCGGGCGCCACGCCGAAGAAGCCCGCCTCGGGGTTGATCGCGTAGAGCCGCCCGTCGGCGCCGAACTTCATCCAAGCGATGTCGTCGCCGATCGTCTCGACCTTCCAGCCCGGGAGGCTCGGCCGCAGCATCGCGAGGTTCGTCTTGCCGCACGCGCTCGGGAAGGCGCCGGCCACGATAGCGCGAACGCGCCCTCGGGCGAGGTGACCTTGAGGATCAGCATGTGCTCGGCGAGCCAGCCCTCGTCGCGCGCCATCACCGACGCGATGCGCAGGGCGAAGCACTTCTTGCCGAGCAGGGCGTTGCCGCCGTAGCCCGAGCCGAAGGACCAGATCTCGCGCGTCTCGGGAAAGTGCACGATGTACTTGTTGTCGGCGTTGCAGGGCCAGGCCACGTCCTTCTGGCCCGTCTCGAGCGGCGCGCCGACCGAGTGCAGGCAGGGCACGAAGCTGCCGTCACCCAGCGCCTCGAGGGCTCGCGTCCCCATGCGCGTCATCATGCGCATGCTCGCCACCACGTACGGCGAATCGGTGATCTGTACGCCGATCTGGGCGATCCGCGAGCCGATCGGGCCCATGCTGAACGGCACGACGTAGATCGTGCGGCCGCGCATGCAGCCCGCGAACAGCTCGCGCAGGGTCTTCTTCATCTCGTCGGGGTCGCGCCAGTTGTTGTTGGGGCCGGCGTCTTCGCGAGACTTCGAGCAGATGAAGGTGCGGTCCTCGACGCGCGCGACGTCGGCGGGATCCGAGAGCACGAGGAAGCTGTTCGGGCGCTTCTCGGGATCGAGGGGCTGCGCGGTGCCGCTCGCGACGAGCGCGCGCAGCATGGCGTCGTACTCGGCCTGCGAGCCATCGCACCAGTGCACCCGGTCGGGCCGGCACAGCGCCTCGACTTCCTTCACCCACGTGAGCAGCGCTCGATTCTTGGTCATCGCGATTCCTTCGTGCTGTTTGCTTCGACTCCAACGGCCGGCCGCGACCCGGGATCCCGGGCCGCTCGGCCTGGAAGGCTCGAAATGGGGGCAACAGTATAGTCGCACTCAACGGACGGAACGTGACGTTTCCAGAATACCTGTTGATTTACAGTGAGTTAGGAGGCGAGCGGCGCCCGCTGCGAGCGCCTTCGGCGGCGTTTCCGGTCCGCGGCGGCGCTGCGCCCGGGTCGGCTCAGACCACGCCGTGGTCGAGCAGCCAAGCGAGCATCCGCTTCCAACCCTCGGTCGCAGCGAGCACGCGATAGCTGTCGCGGTAGTCGGCGTGGAAGCCGTGGGGCGCGCCCGGGAACACGATGATCTCCGAGCCCGAGGGCTTCGTCGCCGTGGCGAGCCGTTCGCGCATGGCGAGCACCGTCGCTTGCGGAATCCCGGCGTCATCGGAGCCATAGAGACCGAGCACGGGCGCCTGCATGGAAGCGGCGACGTCGATCGGATGCTTGGGCGTCTTCTCGCTCGCATCACCGACGAGGCGTCCGTACCAGGCGACACCGCAGCGCACCTTCGCGCTATAGGCGCAGTAGAGCCAGACGATCCGTCCGCCCCAGCAGAAGCCGGTGATCGCAGCACGAGCCACGTCGCCGTGGCCATCGGCGCCGGCGTACGCGAGCGTGGCGTCGAGATCGGAGAGGACTTGTGCGTCGGCCACCTTCGCGACGACGTTCGATAGGATCAGATCGACGCTCGCGAGCTGCGTCGGGTCGCCCTGGCGTTGATACAGGTCCGGGGCGATCGCGAAGTAGCCGAGCTTGGCGAGGCGGCGCACGACATCTTCGATGTACGCGTGCACGCCGAAGATCTCGTGCGCGACGAGCACCACGGGGAACGGGCCCCGGGCCGCGGGATGGGCGCGATAGGCGCCGATCTCGATGCCACCGGAGGGCAGGCGCACGCGGCCGGCGACGAGCCCCTCTTCGCTCGTGACGATCGCGGCGGCGCTCACGGGCCGCGCGGCGAGCGCATAGCCCGCTGCGACCGCGCCCGAGATCAGCAGCTCGCGCCGCGTGAAGCGCGCGTCAGGAGAGTTGGGCACGGACGGCTCCGATCAATCCCCCGAGCAGGAGCAACAGGTTCGGTACGAAGGTGAGGAGGAAGCCGGGACCGCGCTTCGCCGGGTCTTCGACGTAGCCACGCGCGTAGACCACGCGCCCGAGGATGAACACGACGCCCAGCCCCGCAGCCGCATTCGCGTTCACGAAGGTTGCAAACAGGTAGAGCGACGGAAGGAAGATCACGAGCTGCTCGATGGTGTTCTGCTGAACGCGAAAATAACGCTCGAACGACGGATTGCCGGTGGTGGCGGGCGCTGGCACCCCGAAGCGGCCGCGCGCGCGCCCGGTGGCCATCAGGATCACGACGTACTCGAGCAGAGCCAACGAGGCGACGATCGCGACGAGCGCCATGTCCATGCTCCTCCGGGTGTTGGGTGGCCGGGCTCCCGTCGCCCGCTAGCTAGCGCGGGCGCGCGGCGCCAACCGTGGGCCCCCCGCGCACGGTCTTACCACTCCGGGGGTGGGCTGACAATGATTTTGCGGGCGCAGAGCTCATGGCGCGCCGCGCGCTAGGCTCGGCGTGCGTGGTCTCCGAAACGATGCTCACGGCGTTTCGCCTGCAGGCCGGGGGCTGCCGGCTCTTCGGCTCGCCGCTGTACGCCGACCTGCTCGACGCGGCCCTCCAGGATCTCCAAGCGAACGGGCCGGTCGCGCGCCTGGTCGAGGACTTCGCAGACGACCCGCTGCGCGCCTTCATCGCACTGCGCGTGCTCGGGTCCGTGCACGAGCGCGTGCTCGCGGGCGAGGCTCCCGCGCTCGCGCGCCACTACCCGACCGCGAACGGCCGTCCCGAGTGGCCCGGCGTGTGGCACGCCTTTCGCGACGTCGTCGCCGAGCAACGCGAAGCGCTGCTCCCGCGCCTCGCGAGCTTCCCGCAGACGAACGAGGTGCGCCGCTGCGCAGGGCTCCTCGGCGGCTTCCTGCACGTGGCGCTCGCGAGTGGCTTGCCGTTGCGGCTGCGCGAGATGGGAACCAGCGCGGGGCTCAACCTCGGCTGGGATCGCTACCACTACACTCTCGCTCCCCACGCATGGGGCGATCCGCGCTCGCCCGTGCGCATCGACGCGGAGTGGCACGGGGATGCGGCGGCGTTCGAGCAGCGCCCTGCGATCGAGAGCCGCGCGGGCTGTGACATCGCGCCGGTGCGGATCGAAGATCCCGTGCAGGCGCGCCGGCTCGAGGCCTACATCTGGGCCGATCAGCCCGAGCGCCTCACCGAGCTGCGCGCCGCCATCGCGCTCGCGCGCGCCAACCCGCCGCGCATCGAGCGCGAGTCGGCCCGCGTGTGGCTCGAGCGCGAGCTGCGGGAGCCGGCCGCAGGCGTCGCGACCGTCGTCTTCCACTCGGCGGTGTGGGCCTACCTCGACGCGGCGGAGCAGGCGGACGTGCGCGCGCTGCTGCATGCCGCGGGGGCGCGGGCGCGGACCCGCGCGCCCTTCGCCTGGCTCTCGCACGAGGACGAGGGCGGCTATGGGCGGATCACGGTGCGCCTGCGGCTGTGGCCGGGCGGGCAGTCGTTCGCGCTGGCCGAGGGGCATCCCCACGGCCGCAGCGTGCGTTGGGGCGAGCCGCCACCGGGATCCGAGAGCGATCCGATCACGACGGGCGACCTGGGGACGTGAGCCGCGCCCGCGCGGGCCGGCGCGTCGCGCGCAAGGAACCTGCGCTCAGGCGCCCGGCTCGATGCGCCGGAACAGGCCTTCCTGGACGACGGTTACCGCGAGCGCGCCGGCGCGCGTGAAGAGCCGCCCCGTCGCGAAGCCGCGCGCGCCCGCCGCGACGGGGCTGTGCTGCTCGTAGAGCAGCCACTCGTCGGCGCGGAAATCGCGATGAAACCACATGGCGTGATCGAGGCTCGCGATCTGCCAGCCGCTTCCGATCCACGAGATGGCGTGGGGTAGCGCCGCGGTGTCGAGCAGCGTCAGATCCGACGCATACGCCACGACACATTGGTGCAGCAGGCGGGAGGCTGGCAAGGCGCCGTCGGCGCGCACCCAGATGAGCTGGCGCGGCGGCAGCTTCTCCGGCTCGATCGGGTCGAACTGTGTCACGTAGCGGAGATCGATCGGCCGCTCGCTCTCGATCCAACGCTGCACTTCGGCAGGCGCCTTTTGCGCGAGCGGCTGCATGCGCGCCTGGAAATCGGGGAGCGTCTCGGGATCGGGCGCGTCGGGCATCTCGTCCTGGTGCTCGAGCCCGGGCTCGTGCTGCTGGAACGACGCTTCGAGATGGAAGATCGCGCGCCCGCGCTGGATCGCCGTGACGCGGCGCGTGGTGAAGCTCTTGCCGTCGCGCGTGCGATCGACCTGATAGAGGATGGGGATCCTGGGATCACCCGGGCGCAGGAAATAGGCGTGGAGGGAGTGCGCCGCATCGCGCTCGACCGTGCGTCCGGCGGCCGTGAGCGCCTGGCCGAGCACCTGCCCGCCGAAGACGCGCTGTGATCGCTCCTGCGGGCTGCGGCCGCGAAACAGGTTCACCTCCAGCTCTTCGAGATCGAGGATTCCCAGCAGCGCGTCGAGCGCCTTGGACATGCGCGGCTCTCCATCCGGAACGCGCACTCGGTAGCACGCCGCCGGGCGGGCGGCGACGCGGCCCGAATCCCCTGCGCGCGCGGGGCGCTCGCCCGGCTCCTGCGTTCAAGAGCGGCTGCGGTTCCTCCGATGCCAAGAGACGGAGATCCCGCCACGTGCATCCCGTCGTCCTGATTCCGCTCGCGACCGCGCTCGGCGCCGCGGCGCTCGCCGCCGCGATCGCCGCACGCGCGCCCGGCGAGCGCGCGAATCGCCTGATGGCGGCGATGCTGGTGTGTGACGCCTGGTGGGCGCTGTGCCAGGTGCTCGGTCTCACGGCGAGCGACCCCACGTCGGCGCTGTTGTACGCCCGCCTGGA
Source organism: uncultured delta proteobacterium (assembly GCA_963785985.1). Taxonomy (GTDB): domain Bacteria; phylum Myxococcota_A; class UBA9160; order UBA9160; family SMWR01; genus DATBRV01. The sequence continues at coordinate 1,171,114 of CAWAXD010000014.1, forward strand.
GCTGCTCGGCAGCGCCACGCTGGCGCCCATCGCGCTGCAACTGCTCGCCGAGGTGTTGCCCGAGCCGCTGCTCTCCGACCGCAGGCTGCTCACGGCCGAGTACGCGATCACGGCCGCTGTCGTGCTCGCGTCCCTCTCCACCCCCTGGCTGGTGCCCGGCGTGGTTCGCACGAGCTGGGGCTTCGCGCCGATGATCGGTCCGCTCGTGCCATGGACCTATCTGGTCCTCCTGCTGATGCCGATCATCGCGCTGTCGCGACTGTTGCTTCGGCGAACGCTCCAGCGTGTCGCGCGACCGCGCACGCGGCCGTGGGTCGAGTTCGCGGTCTGGCTCACCGCGCTCGTCACGGCGGTCACCGACTTCGCGCTGCCCGCGAGCGGCCGGCCCGTTCCGCGGCTCGGAAGCGCCAGCGTCGTGCTCTGGGCCGCCTTCACGTGGCATTGGGTCTACCGTTTCCGCGGCACGGGGCTCTCGCCGCGCACGTTCGCGAACGAGATCCTCGCCACGCTTCCCGATGGCGTGGCGCTCGTGCGCCTCGACGGCCGCATTCGCGCGCTCAACGCCAAGCTCGCACAGCTCGCGAGGCAGGCCCCGGAAAAGCTCCTCGGCCGACCGCTCGGCGAGCTGGTCATCGAGCCGCGCGCCGCAGCGACGGGCGCCGAGCGCGAGAGCGAGCTGGTGTGCGCAACGGGCGCGCGCGTGCCGGTTTCGCTCTCGGATGCCTGGCTGCGCGACGACGCCGGCTTTGCCATCGGCCGCGTGCTCGTGATCCGCGATCTCGAGGAGCTGGTCTCGCTGCGCAGCCGCCTGCTCACCTCGGCTCGCCTGGCGGCGGTGGGCCAGCTCGCGGCGGGCATCGCCCACGAGATCAACAACCCGATCGCCTACGTGCGCTCGAACGTGGGCCTGCTCGAGCGCCACTGGAAGACGCTCGCGGAGGAGTTCGCAGCGCGCAAAGCCGCGCCCTCCGTGCACGCGGCGCTGGCGCGTTCGCACGAGCTGCTGCGCAGCGCGGCGGGGGGATCGACCGGGTCGCCTCGATCGTGCGCGACGTCGGCGGCTTCTCGTGGAAGGGCGGTTCGGAGAGCGAGCTGGCGGACCCGATCGAGCTGCTCGAGCTGGCCGTGCGGGTGGCGGGACCGCAGTTGCGCCGCAAGGCGGAGGTCGAGCGCAGCTTCGCGAAGCTGCCGCTCGTGCCCTGCCGGCCGCAGGAGCTGATGCAGGTCTTCCTCAACCTCGTGCTCGCCGGCGTGAATGCGATCGAACAGCACGGCCGGCTGTGCCTCTCCGCCGGAGTCGAAGGTGCGTTCGTGTGGCTCGAGATCGCGGTCGCTGGGGCCGGCCTCGCGCCCGAAGTGCTGGATCCGATCTTCGATCCATTTCTGGCGCCGGGCGCAGACGCGGCGCAATCCGGCCTCGGGCTCGCCATCTCGCGCCAGATGGTGGAACGCCAGGGCGGCCGCATCCTCGTCGAATCCCAACCGGAACGGGGCATTCGCTTTCGCGTGTCGCTCCCGATCGCGCCCGGCCCGGGCGAGCCGGCCGCCTGATGCACGCGATCGCCGTCGTCCAGCTCTTTGCGAGCCTCGCCGCGGTGGCGCTCGCCGCGGCGCTCGTCGCCAGCGATTCGGGGCAACGCGCCAACCGGCTCGTCGCGATCGTGCTCGTCTGCTCGGCGCACTGGTCGGTGTGCGAAGTGCTCATGAGTCTTTGCGACGCTCCGAACCGCGTGCTCCAGCTGGCCCGCTTGTCGTCGTTCGGCTGGTTGTGGCTCGGGCCGCTGACCCTCCACATCGTCTCGGAGCTGGTGGGCAGTGTGCACCCGGGTCTGCGGCGTTTGCTGCCCTGGGCCTACGCCGGCGCCTCGGCGTCGATCTTGTTGTATGCGCTCTCGCCGCTCTGCCTCGAATTGCCCGTACGCAATCACTTTGGTTGGGCGCTGCATCCGGGCCGCCTGTTCCCGCTCGTCGTACTGCCGACGATCTCGATCGTCGTCTTCGTGATCGCGCAGTGGTCCCGGCTCTTCCCGAAGACGGTGTCACCGGGAGAGCGGCAGCAGGCCCGCTATCTCCTCGCCGGCGTCGTCATCCCGCTCGGGCTCGCGTCGACGACCGACGTGCTGCTGCCCTATCTGCACGTCGACTCTCCGCGCCTGGGCAGCGTCGGCGTGCTGGCGCTCGGCGCGATCGTCGCGGGCAGCGTGCGCCGCCACGGCTACTTCCTGCTCGCTCCGGGCGCCTTTGCGCGCGAGATCCTCGAGACACTGCGCGACGGCGTCGCGCTGCTGCACCCCGGTGGCGAGGTCCGCACGAGCAACGAGGCCTTCGCGCGGCTGATCGGCGGCGCGCCCGCCGAGCTGGCCGGCGCCTCGGTCTTCCAGTGGTTGCCAGGCCTCGCTCGCGACGCGGCGATCGAATCCCGCGGGCTCGAGCTCGAGCTCGAGCCCCGCGGCGCGCCGGCGATGCCCGTGTCGGTCTCGTGCACGGCGCTGCGCGACGAGCTGGGCGGCGTGATCGGGCGCGTGCTCGTGCTGCGCGATCTGCGCGAGGTGACGGCGCTGCGCAGCCGGCTCGTCACGTCGGGCCGGCTCGCCGCCGTGGGTGAGCTCGCGGCCGGCATCGCCCAGGAGATCGACGAGCCGGTCACCAGCGTGCGCGCGAACCTGCTCGAGCTGCGCGAACACTGGCGCGCGCTCGCGAGCGGTGTCGATGCGCGCGACGAAGCGCTCGCGCCGGTCCTCGTCGAGGGCGCGGACCTGATCGAGGAATCGGGCGAGGGGATCGATCGCGTGGCGACGATCGTGAAGGAGGTCGGCGCCTTCTCGCAGGCCGGCATCGGAGAAGCGCAGCTCGCGAACGTCAACGATCTGCTGGAAAATGCCGTGAACGTCGCCGCGCTCTCCTTCTCGATCGTGGTCGAACGCTGCTACGCCGAGCTGCCTCCCGTGCGCTGTGACGCGCAGCAGCTGAAGCAGGTGTTCCTGAACCTGCTGCTCAACGCCTTGCAGGCCGTCGGCGACTACGGCGTGATCCGGCTGGTGACCGAAGCGCAGGGAGACTTCGTCCAGATTCGCGTCGAGGACGATGGCTGCGGAATCCCCGAGAAGCAGATCGAGCAGATCTTCGATCCTTTTTTCACCACCCGTCGCACGGGCACCGCGGCCGGCCTCGGGCTCGCCCACTGCTACCAGATCATCCGCCACCATGGCGGCGAGATCACGGTGCAATCGAAGGTCGGCGCCGGCACCTCGTTCTTGATCAGGCTTCCAGTTTGACTTCGCTCGGCTGCGCCTCGCTGCGCGCGCTGCTTGCGCAGCGCTTGCAAGACTCCTGGCGACCGCGAGCCCCCTCGCACAGATCCCATCTCTCGCGGTCCCCTCGCTAGCGGTTCGCGTCTAGAGGCGCGAAGATCGGCTTTCGGGAGGAGGGCGCGCGATGGAATCGGCGGCGGCGAAGTTGCGGCGGCTGCTGGATCGGCCGGGGCTGCACGTGATGCCGTGCTGCTTCGACGCGCTCTCGGCGAAGCTGATCGAGCGGGCGGGCTTCGAGCTCACGTTCATGAGCGGCTTCGCCGTCTCGGCGACGCGGCTCGGCCTGCCCGACACCGGGCTCATCTCCTACGGCGAGATGGTCGAGCAGGGCCGCAACCTCTGCGCGGCGGTGTCGATTCCCGTGATCGGCGACGGGGACACGGGCTACGGGAATCCCCTGAACGTGCGCCGGACCATCGACGGCTATGCGCGGGCGGGCTTCGCGAGCGTCATGATCGAGGACCAGCTCGCGCCCAAGCGCTGCGGACACACGCGCGGCAAGCAGGTCGTCGCGCGCGACGAGGCGCTCTTGCGCGTGCGCGCGGCGGTCGACGCGCGCGAGCAGGGCGCCGACGTCCTGATCCTCGCCCGCACGGATGCGCGCGGCCCGCTCGGCCTCGACGAGGCCCTCTGGCGCGGCCGGGCGTTCGCCGATCTCGGGGCGGACATCGTGTTCGTCGAAGCGCCGCGCAGCGAAGCCGAGATGCAGCGCATCTGCGAGGCGATCCGCGCGCCGCAGCTCGCCAACATGGTCGAGGGCGGCGACACACCCGTGCTGCCCCCCGCGCGCCTCGCGGCGCTCGGCTACCGCATCGCGGCGTACCCGCTGACGTTGCTCTCCGCCGCGGCGCGCGCGATGCAGGACGCGCTCGCTGCGCTCGCGCGCGGCGAGACGCCCGCGCGGCTGCTCGAATTCGCGGAGCTGCGCACGCTGGTCGGCTTCGACGCCTACGACGCGGCGCTCGAGCGCTACGGCAAGGATGGCTGAACGGGCCCGGAGTTCTCGATCAGGCGGCGGAAGAAGCGGATGCCGTTCGGGTAGTTCGAGACGGCGAGGCGCTCATTGGTGCCGTGCACGCGCTTGAGATCCGCCAGATCGAACCGGAACGGGCTCAGGCGATAGAGCCGCGGCGTCACCAACGCGTAGTGGCGCGCGTCGGTCCCGCCCAGCACGAGGAACGGCAAGGGGGAGACGTCCGCGAAGCTCTCCTCCACCGTCGTCGCCAGGCGCGCGAAGGCCGGATCGTCGACGGGCGACTCGGCGGTCGGGTTGCGCGGAATGCTGCGCACACCGGCCTTCACGTCGATGCGCTCGTCGTCGATCGTGCGCCGCACGTGCGCGACCACGTCCTCGATCGTGTCGCCGGGCAGGATGCGGAAGTTCACGACGGCTGACGCGCGGGCCGGGAGCACGTTCTCCTTCACGCCGCCCTCGACGATCGTGACGGCGGTGGTGGTGCGCAGCATCGCGTCGAGCGGCGGCTGGGTCGACATCACGCGTTCGACGAGCGGCCCGAAGAGCCAGAGATTCGCGAGCACCGCCCGGAACGGCAGGCCCACCTGGGGCGCCAGGCGCTCGAGGAAGCTGCCGGTCGGGCCATCGACGCGGCCCGGCATCGGGTGGTTCTCGAGCTTCGTGAGCGCGGCCGACAGGATCCCGATCGCCGTGTGGCGCGGGGGCGTCGAGGAGTGGCCCCCCTCGACCTCGATCGAGAGCGTGATCCCGACGGAGCCCTTCTCGGCGATGCCGATCAAGGCGAGCGGCGCCGCGACGCCGGGCACCGCGCCCGACACGATCGCGCCGCCCTCGTCGAGCGCCGATTCGATCGGCACACCCCGTTTGGCGAGCCGCTCCGCGATCAAGAGCGCGCCCTGCTCGCCGCCCACTTCCTCGTCGCTGCCGAGCGCGACGAGCAGCGTGCGTTCGGGCGTGAAGCCCTCGGAGAGCAGCCCCTCGACCGCCTCGAAGATCGCGAACAGGCTCGCCTTGTCGTCGAGCGAGCCGCGGCCCCACACGAAGCCATCGGCGATCACGCCGTCGAAGGGCGGATGCTCCCACTGCGCTTCGGTCCCCGCCTCGACCGGCACGACGTCCTGGTGGGCGAGCAGCAGGAGCGCCGGCAGCTCGGGGTCCCGACCCTTCCACGTGTAGAGCAGACTGGCGCTCCCGACGAGCTCCGGCGCGAGCGCCGCGTGCGCGCGCGGAAAGCTGCGCGCGAGGTAATCACGGAACGCCGCGAACTGCGCCGCGTCGGTCGTCGCCGGATCCTCGTTCGAGACGGTGCGGAAGCGCAATCCGCCGGCGAGCCGGCGCGCGGCCGCGTCGGCGTCGATCGGGGCAACGGCCAGCGCCCGTGGCTCCGGCCGCCGCGAGGAGAAGATCGCGGTGCGGACCCCGATCACCGCGAGCAGCAGCAGGAACGCCGCGAGCAGACCCAGGCCGATTCCCTTCACGCGAACGCTCGCTGCGCACGCGCCCGCCCGGTCATCATCGACTTCGTTCGCCTTCGGCTCACTGCGCGCTTTGCTTGCAACGCGCCGGGCCGCGGACGCCAGCCCTGGCGCGCGAGATCGATGCGGCCGCGCGCGTCGAAGACGACTCCCTCGCGCTCGAGCAGCGCGCGTTGCACCGCCTCCCAGCCCGGCAGGCTCCGGGGGCTCACCTCACCGCGGGCGTTCACCACCCGCTGCCAGGGCACGTCGCTCTCGGGACCGAGGCTGTGCAGCGCGTAACCCACCTGGCGGGCATGTCCGGGGAGACCCGCGAGCGCCGCTACCTGCCCATAGGTCGCCACACGGCCTCGCGGAATGCGACGGACCACGGCGTGGATGCGCGCGTAGGTCCCGTGCGAGCGCGCTTGCGGCATGGCCGCGCATTGTGACGGATGCGCGCCAAAGAGTCATCCAGCGTGGCGTTTCGGCCGCTCGCGCGGGGCGCGAGCCCCCCGTATCCTCGCGGCTGCGTTCCCGCGCAGTCCCGCCCGGAGGTCTCCAATGTCCTCGTCCGTGCTGCTGATCGAGAAGAGCGACGCCGTCGCGAACGTGACTCTGAATCGCCCCGCGGCGATGAACGCGCTCTCGCTCGAGCTGCGCCAGGCGCTGACGCAGGGATTTCGCGAGTTGGCCAAGGATCCGGTGGTCCGCGTCGTGATCCTCTCCGGCGCGGGCCGGGCCTTCTGCGCAGGGCTCGACCTCGGCGAGCTCGGCAGCCGGGAGGGCCAGCCGCTCGGCGCCTTCAGCGATGGCGACCTGATCGGCGCGATCCGCGGCTTTCCGGGTCCCGTGATCGGAGCGGTGAACGGCTTCGCCATCACCGGCGGCTTCGAGCTCGCGCTCGCCTGCGATCTGCTGATCGCCTCGAGCGAAGCGCGCTTCGCGGATACGCATGCGCGTGTCGGAATCCTGCCGGGCTGGGGGCTCTCGCAGAAGCTGCCGCGGCTGATCGGGATCGGCCGCGCGAAGGAGCTCGCGTTCACCGGCAACTTCATCGACGCGCAGCAGGCGCTCGCCTGGGGGCTCGTGAACCGCGTGGTGGCGCCGGCCGAGCTGCTGCCCTCGTGCCAGAAGCTCGCGGCCGACATGCTCTCGTGCGATCCCGCGTCGCTGCGCGGCTACAAGCAGCTGATCGACGCCGGCTTCGCGACGACCTACGAAGAGGGCCTGCGGCTCGAGGCGCGCGTCTCGCGCGACCACGCGAGCGCGATCACGCCCGAGATGGTGGCGAAGCGACGCGCCGCGGTGCAGGAGCGGGGTCGCCGCCAGTCGGGCGGCTGACGTGATGGGGAAGGGGTCATGAGCCCTCCGTCGGGGACGAGCACCGGCGCGGTGTACGAGATCGTGCTGTACGGGCCGGCGCAGACGCCGTTCACCGAGAAGGTGCGCCGCGGGCTCGAGCTGAAGCAGCTCGCCTACGAGCTGCGCGAGCCGTCGGGCCCCGAGGACTACAAGCGCTGGAGCCCGAAGACGGGCCTGCTGCCCGTGCTCGGGATCGACGGCGAGATGATCGCGGATTCGACCGCGATCCTGCTGCGCCTCGACGAGCGTTTCCCGATCCCGCCGCTGCTCGCCGCGGAGCCGAAAATTGCGACGCAGCAGCGCCAGCTCGAGGACTGGGCCGACGAATCGTTCCTCTTCTATTTCCTCAAGTGGCAGCGCCTCCGGCAGCAGCGCGAGCAGGCCGAGCTCGCCGCCGGGCCGCCCCGGGGCCTCGCGCGCATCGCCATGCTGCGCCGGCTCGGCGCGTGGCTGCGCGCCGGCGGCACCTGGGAGCGGCCCGAGACGGCGATCTCGCGCGGCATCGCCGATCGGCTCGACGATCTCGTGAACCTGCTCGGCACGCGGCCGTTCTTCTACGCCGATCGCCCGAGCATGGCCGACCTGGCCGTCTACAGCATGCTGCGCGCCGTCGAGCGCGGCTCGATCCCCGACTCGTCGCAGCAGCTGCTCTCGCGCCCGGGGCTCATCGCCTACATGCGGCGCGTGGAGGCGGAGTCGGGCGGCTAGAGCCGAGCCGAGAACCGCTGATCGATCTTCGCCGCGAAGACGAAATCGCTCTCGGTGAGACCGTCGATCGTGTGCGTCCAGATCGTGACCCCGAGCTTGCCCCACGCGACGTGCAGATCCGGGTGGTGGTTCTGCTCGTCCGCCAGCGCGCCGATCTCGTTCGCGAAGGCGAGCGCGCCGGCGAAGTCGCGGAAGCGGAACTGCTTCTCGAGGTGATGCTCATCGATGACCTGCCAGCCGCCGCCGAGCTGCGCGAGCAGCGCCGCGAGCGCCGCGCCGCGCAAGGGCTCGGTGCCGCCGCGGCACGGAACGCAGCGCTTCGCCGCCAGCTCTCCGCTTCCCGGTGTCGTCATCGCGTCTCCCGGCACATGCTCCGGCCGTGCGCGTCTCGGCCGTTTCGGGCGCCCGCGGTGGCGTCTATGCTCCCGGAGCCGTGAAACGCGCCGACAAAGCCCGTCGCATCCGCCGCATCCTCGACGAGGTCTACCCCGAGGTCAAGGTCTTCCTCGAGCATCGGGATCCCTACACGCTGCTCGTCGCGGTGCTGCTCTCCGCGCAGTGCACCGACGTCAAGGTGAACCAGATCACGCCGCTGCTCTTCGCCAGCGCGTCGACGCCGCAAGCGATGACCCAGCTCTCCGTCGCGGAAATCCGCAACATCATCCGTCCGTGCGGGCTCTCCCCCGCGAAGGCGAAGGCGATCGCGGGCCTCTCGCGCATCCTCGTCGAGCAGCACGGGGGATCGGTGCCCGCCGATTTCGAGGCGCTCGAAGCGCTGCCGGGCGTCGGCCACAAGACCGCGAGCGTCGTGATGCAGCAGGCCTTCGGCCATCCGGCCTTCCCCGTCGACACGCACATCCACCGGCTGGCCGCGCGCTGGGGCCTTTCGAACGGCCGCTCGGTCGAGCAGACCGAGCGCGATCTCAAGAAGCTGTTCCCGCCGCTCGCGTGGGGTCGCCTGCACCTTCAGCTGATCCAATTCGGCCGCGAGCACTGCCCCGCGCAGCGACACGACTACGCGAGCTGCCGCATCTGCTCCTGGGCCGCCTCGAAAGCCCACATCGCCCGCGAATCCAAACGCCGCCGCCCGGCGAAGAAGAAGACGACAAAGAAGAAGTCACGCTGATCCGTTACCACGAGCTTCCTCAGGGAGGCGGCGGGGGGTGGGCGGAGGCGAACTCAAGCGCAGCCCGCCCGCAGGACTGCGCCCTCCTCGACGCCCAAGAGTGACTGCGATCACGCGGCTGCGAGACGAGGAAGGGCGAGCCATTCGCCGTAGCCCACCCCCCGCCGCCTCCCCCCTCGCACGTCGGATCCGGCCTAATCCACATACCCGAGCGTGCGAAGCCGCTCCCGCTCGCTCTCCGACATCTCGCGCTCCGGAACCCGCGTCGCCGCGAGATCGTGCGTGAGCTCCTCGATCCGCTTCTCGTGCGCCGTCGTCACCGCGGGGAACTGCGGGCCGAGATCCTGCTGCTCGTTCGGATCGTCCTCGAGGTCGTAGAGAAAATGCTTGCCATCGGCGCGGCGCACCACGCTCTTCCAACGCCCCTGACGATACGTGCGGTATTGCAGCTCGCCGATGAAGAGCTCGTCGGGCTTCACGTCGTGCGCGCGCTCGCGCTCGATGCCGGCGATCCCGAGCAGCAGGTGGAAGAGATCCTGGCTGCGCAAAAATTTACTTGGCTGATCGAAGCGCGCGGGCGCCACGATCAGCGGAATCCGCAGCAGCTCCTGGAACGACGGATTGCCGAAGTGCCCGAACGTGTTCGGCAGCTCGCCCTCGAAGTGGTGCATCTCGCCGAGCCGCTCGCCGTGGTCCGACGTGAGCACCACGACGGCGTCTTCGAGCAGCTTGGCCGCTTCGAGCTTGCCGAGCAGGTTGCCGATGCCCTTGTCCATCACCTGGACGGCCTCGGGATAAGTGAGCTTCTCGAAGCGGTAATCGTGCACGTCGATGTAGTGCACGTAGAGCAAGAAGTGATCGCTCTTGCGGCGATTCAGGGCCAGCGTGACGGCGCGGTTGACGGAGGGCCAGGTGCGCGAGTGCCGCGCGTCCTTCAAGTTGCGGCGCGACGCAGCGCCCGCGACCGGCGGCCGGTCGTCGACCTCGACCCAGTCGTCGAAGCCGCGCGAGAAGCCGGACGGCTCGTACAAAAACTGATTGGAGGCCACGCCGATCGTCCACCACCCCGCGGCCTTGAACGCCTCGGCCAGCGTCGGCACGCTCGGCGGGATGCATGTATCGACGCCCGGTGTCTTCGCCAGCCGCGCGAGCCCGCACCAGGTGTGCCCGTTCCAGGTCAGCGTGCGGCCCTCTCCCGCCTCCATGCTCGGCGTGCGCCCGGTGAAGAGCGAGCCCATCGACATCGAGGTCTGGTGGAACGAGGCCACGACGTTCGTGAAGAATTGACCGCGCGCCGCGAGCGCATCGATGTTCGGGGTCGGGGCCGGCGCGCCGTAGACGCCGAGGTGATCGCGGCGCAGCGTGTCGATCACGATCAGGATCAGCCGCTGCGGCGGCGCGGGCCCCCGCGGCGCGCACGCGGGCAGCGCGCCGAGCCACAGCGTCAGCAGGCCGGCGAGCGCGCGGCGCGCCCGGCGCGAAGGTCGAGCGGGAGTGCGCACCTGCTATGGCGGCGCCGCGCAGGGCAGCATGGGGCGCATCGGATCCTCCGCGAGGCCGGAAGTGTATCGGGTCTGTGCCCCCGCGCTGGGCTCAGGGCCCGATGCGCCGGAGCTGCACGAGCGGGCCTTCCAGGTCCCGATCACGCGAGAGATCGACATCCCCGTGCACGGCCCACAGCTCGTCGCCGGCGGGATCGACGAGCACCTGGGCCACGCGCCAGCGCCGCGGTCCTGCCGCGTCGATGCGCGTGCGGTGGGCGAGGCGCGCGGCGGGCGTGAAATCCAGCCGCCCATACTCGTCGAGGAACGGCGCGAGCGCGTGCGCGATGCGGTCCGCATCCCAGACGTCGTCGGGATCCGCGCGGACGCTCGCGGCCGCCGCCTCCCAGTCTTGGGTAGCGAGCGCGCGCACGAGGCCGTGCAGCTCGGCGCGCACGCGCGCCACGAGCGCCCGTTCGTGCAGCGCCAGATCGAAGGGTGGAGGCGGCGGCGCGGCGGCCGCGGCGGACGACGGCGCGCGCAGCGCCTCCCAGGCCTGCAGCAGGCTCGCATCGACGCCCTGCACGAGCGTCCGGAAATAGGCGATCGCGTCGTAGACGGCCTGCGTCTTGCAATCGTCCGGAAGGCTGCGCACGAGCGTGTCGTGCACCTGCGAGACGTAGCGCAGCAGCAGCCCCTCGCTGCGCCCGACGCCGAGCTCGCGCACGCAGTCGACGAAGCCGAGGCAGCCCTCGAACATCTCGCGCGCCACGCCCTTCGGATGCAGATCCGCCTCGCCCACCCACGGATGTTTTTCCGCGAAGAGCCGGAAGCTCGCGGCGATGAACTCGGCCTCGGGCTGCGGCCAGCTCACGGTCTCGAGGCGGGCGATGCGGTCCTCGTACGGCACGCCCTCCGCCTTGAGCTGCGCCAGCAGCTCGCCCCGCGCGCGATCGCGCTGCGCGAGCAGGATCGGCATCGGGTTCTCGAGCACCGCTTCCGCGAGCGAGATCAGCTCGAGCGCGTAGCTCGGAGCCTCCCGATCGAGCGCCTGGGCGGCCTCGACGAGATAGAGCGAGAGCGTCGCGAAGAGCGAGAAATCGAGCTGGAGCGTCTCCGTGACCCGCAAGCGCGCGCGCCGCTGCGCGTCGCGCACGACCTCGACGACGCCGACGTGACGCAGCGAGCGCAGCAGCTGCGCCGCGCGCCGGCGCAGGCGCGCCTGCGAGGCGGGCGGCTCGTGCGAGAGCGCGATCAGCTCGATCACCGCGCGCCAGCCCTCGCCGCGGAAGCCGTCCGCGCCCTCGCGTTGCAGCACGTGCACGAGCATGCCGTGGTTCACGTCGAAGACCGAGGTGAGCGGCTCGGGCTGGCTCGCAATCAGCTTGTCGAAGGTCTCGCGGCTCCAGGCCACGAAGCCGCGCGGGGGCTTCTTCTTGGGCTGGTTTTTCCTGGCGCCCGGCTTCGCCGCCTCGCGGCGGTTCTCGATCACGTGCTCGGGCGCCTGACACACGACGCTGCCGCGCACGTCGAAGCCCTTGCGCCCGGCGCGCCCGGCGATCTGGCGGAACTCGCGCACGCGCAGGAGCGCAACCTTCTCGCCGTCGTACTTGCTGAGCTTCGCGAACAGCACCGTGCGGATCGGGACGTTCACGCCGACGCCGAGCGTGTCCGTGCCGCACACGACCTGGAGCAGGCCGCGCTGCGCGAGCCTTTCCACCAGCAGCCGGTATCTCGGCAAGAGCCCCGCGTGATGGATGCCGATGCCGTGGCGCAGGATGCGGCTCAGATCCTTGCCATAAGGCGTATCGAAGCGGGCGCCCACGAGCGCCTCGGCGATGCGCCCGCGCTCCTCGCGCGTCGAGAAGTTCGCGCTGGTGAGACCCTGCGCCAGCTCGCCGCACTCGCGCTGCGTGAAGTTCACGACGTAGACCGGCGCGCGTTTCTGCGCGACCAGCTCCGCCACCGTCTCGTGGATCGGCGTCTCGCGATACTCGAAATCGAGCGGCACCGGCCGCTCGTCGGAGTGGACGTGCGCGACCGCGACGCCCGTCCTTCTTTCCAGCCGCTCCTCGATCGCCGCCGTGTTGCCGAGCGTCGCGGACATCAGCAGAAAGCGCGTGCGCGGGAGCGCCAGCAGGGGAATCTGCCAGGCGGCGCCGCGATCGCGGTCCGCGTAGAAGTGGAACTCGTCCATCACGACGTAGGGCGCGGCGAGCGCGGCGCCCTGGCGCAGCGCCATGTTCGCGAGCACCTCGGCCGTGCAGCACACGACCGGCGCCGTCGGGTTGATGCTCGCGTCGCCCGTCAGCATGCCCACCGTCTCGGGCCCGAGGTCTTCGCAGAGCGAGAAGAACTTCTCGCTGGCCAGGGCCTTGAGCGGCGCCGTGTAGAACGAGCGCTGTCCCTCGCACAGCGCCTTGAAGTGCAGACACAGGGCCACCAACGATTTGCCCGAGCCGGTCGGCGTGCTGAGCACGACGTGCCGGCCGAGCATCAGCTCGAGGAAGGCCTCCTCCTGGTGCGGATAGGGCTCGAGCCCCAGCTCGCCGACCCAGGCGAGGAAGCGATCGAGAATGGCATCGGTGTCGCGCGTTCCGCCCGCAGGCACGCGCGCGAGCAGCGACGGCCGAGCAGCGACGGCGGGCTCCGACACGCGGCGAGTCTAATGCACTACGCTCGCGCACGTTCACGGGTCGGCGCGCAAGCGGGCGCCAGCCCGCGCGCAGCGAGCCGCAGGCGAGCGCAGTCGACGAACTTGCCGCAGGCGAGCGCAGTCGACGAGCTTGCCGCAGGCGAGCGAAGCGAGGAAGGCTGGATGGGGTTCGAGAGCTTCCGCGCGTTCTACCAGAGCGATCTGCAAGGCGTCTGGGCCCTGCTGCCCGTGCCGGCGGTGTTCTTCGTCCACCTCCTGCTCTCGCGCCGCGCGCGCGAGCTCGGCGCCAGCTCCGCCGAGGCTGGCTTCGTGCGCGCCTGGGCGCTGCTCTTCTCCGCCGAGACGCTGCTCGATCCGCTGGTCGGCGGGAAGCTCATGGCGTGGCTCGGCGCGCCGGAGTGGCTCGCCACCGCCGTGATGCTCGGCTTCGTGCTGCTCGGCGATTTCCGCGTCTACTGGCTGTTGTTCGCGGTGGCGCAGGGCGACGTGGGCCGCGGAGCGCGGCTCGCGGCCGTCGTGACGCCCGTCGTCCCGCTGCTCGCCTATGCGAGCGATCATCTCTGCGAACGCTTCGCTCCCGATGCGACGGGGCAGCGGCTGTGGCTGATCCACGAGCTGCTCTTCACGGGAATCGCGGCGTGGCTTTGGAAGCGCTGGCTGCCGCGGCGCGTCGCGAACGCGCCGACACTGCGCTTTCTGCGCCGCGTCTGCGCCTACGTCATCGCATACTACGGGCTGTGGGCGAGCTGCGACGCGCTCTGGCTCGCGACTTCGCTCGACGTGGCCTGGCTGCTGCGCGTGCTGCCGAACCAGCTCTACTACGCGTTCTTCGTGCCCTTCGTATGGCTCGCGTACTCACGGCGTCGGTAGCGCGCGGCGCGTGTCGTGCTTGCGATCGCGCATGGCCGTGAAGTACGCGATCAGCCCGTCGAGCTGCTCGGGCGTGAGGTGCGGATTCGCTGGCATGCTCGAGTAGCGGAACTGCGTGGGATCGTGGATGAAGCGCTTCAGCTGCTCCGCCGGCCGATACTCGACGATGCTCTGCGGCAGATTCAGCTCGGGTCCGATCGTGCCGCCTTCGCTGTTGATCGCGTGACACGCGACGCACTCGGCCCGGAAGACGGCGAAGCCCGTCCACGCCGGCGCCTCCGGCGGCAGCCCCTTCGGAAGCGTGTGCGGATAGCGCGCTTCGAACGGCGCGATCTCGATCGCCGCCAGTTGATAGGGCCACGGATAGCGATGCCCATCGTTCTGTCCCGGGCCCGACCAGACCAGATAGAACGGACCCGGGTCCACCTGGCGGCGGTCGATCGGCTCCCAGCCCGGTGTATCCCCGTGCGTGAACTCGACGTCCGCGAACGCGAGCCAGCCGCCCGGCTCGGCGAGGCGCGCGCCGCTCGCCGGCTTCACGTAGCCGTCGCTCGCGCGCAGGAAGAAGTTCTCGTCGCGGCTCGCCGACACGGGCTTGCCGAAGCCCTGCTCGAGCACGCACGCGAGTGGAAACGCGAGAAACGTCTTGGTCTTCTGGTAGTACGGGTCGGCGATCTCGATGCGCGTGACGCCGCAGGCTTCCTTCAGCTCCGCCCGAGAGCGAGTGCGCACCAGCGCGCCTTCGCGCTCGAAGCGCAGCGCCGCCTCGTCGGCCTGCGCCGGCGCAGCGGCCGCGAGCGCGGCGGCGAGCAGCAGCGACGTGATGGTGAGCTGCATGAATGCGCGAGCATACCCGAGCGCGCGCGCGGGTCGCGCTCGCGGGCCCGAGCCAGCGCCCGGCCGGGCACACGAAACCCAATCCCAGAGGCGAAAGGCGTAGAATGAGCGAGCGCCCACTCCCGAGGTGCCCATGCGTCAGATCTGGATCCCGCGACCCGGTCCCCCCGAGGTGCTCGAGCTGCGCGAGGCGCCGGACCCGACGCCGGCGGCGGGTCAGGTGCGCATCCGCGTCGAAGCCGCGGGCGTGAACTTCGCCGACATCATGGGACGCATGGGGATGTACCCGGATCTCCCGCGCATGCCGGTCGTGGTGGGCTACGAGGTCGCAGGCCGGATCGACACCGTCGGCCCCGGCGTCACCGAAGACTGGATCGGCGCGGACGTCCTCGCGCTCACGCGCTTCGGCGGCTACAGCGACGTGATCTGCGTGCCCGAGGCGCAGGTCTTCGTGCGCCCCGATGGCATGGACGCGGCGCAGGGCGCCGCCTTCCCCGTCAACTACCTCACCGCCTGGCAGCTGATCCACGTGATGGGAAGCCTGCACGCGGGCGAGAGCATGCTCGTGCACTCGGCCGGCGGCGGCGTCGGCATCGCCGCGACGCAGATCGCCAAAAAACTCGGCGCGAAGGTGATCGGCACCGCTTCCGCCGGCAAGCACGACGCGCTGCGCAAGCTCGGCGTCGACCACTGCATCGACTACACGCGCGAGGATTTCGAGACGCGCGTGCGCGAGATCACGCGCGGCCGCGGCGTCGAGCTGATCCTCGACGCGGTGGGCGGCGATTCGTTCAAGAAGAGCTGGCGCGCGCTCGCGCCGACGGGGCGGCTCGGCATGTTCGGGCTCTCGGCGGCCGCCACGGGCAAGCAGCGCAGCTGGCTCGGCTTCGTGCGCGCGGCGCTCTCGATGCCGTGGCTCCAGTTCACGCCGCTCGCGCTGATGAACGAGAACAAGTCGGCCTTCGGCGTGAACGTCGGCCACCTGTGGGGCGAGATCGATCGCATCTCGAACTGGATGGAGGAGCTGCTCCACCTCTACCGCGAAGGCAGCGTGAAGCCGGTGATCGCCGAGAGCTTCGCGTTCTCCGAAGCCCCGAAGGCCCACCACTACATCCAGGACCGCAAGAATTTCGGCAAGGTGCTGCTGGTCCCCTGAGCGAACCTCAGCGCGGCCTGCGCCGGATCACCACGGCGCGGTTCACGAGCTCGCGCGGCAGCGGCACGTCGGCGGCGACGAGCTCGATGCGCGGGCCGATCCCCTGCACCACGCGCAGACCCTCGAGCGTGTCGACGTAGCCCTTGATGCGCAGCGCGCCGAGCACGCGCAGCCGCGCGCGCAGATCCGCGGACGCGAGCCCGGGCTCGAGCGCGATCTCCTCGGCAACGAACGCAGCGTGCGTGTGCGCCGGCGGCTCCGCCGCCTGCGTCCGGCGCGTCGCCCGCAGCCCGCTCGGATCCGGGGGAAACAGGAGATCCGGATCGATGCGCGCGTCGACGGCGCGCACGATCGGCGCCTCGGGCTCGAGCTCGCGCAGGCGCGCCTCGAGCTTCGGGATGTCGTTCGCGTCGACGCGATCGAGCTGGTTGAGCACGATCAGATCGGCGCTCGAAACCTGCTGCGCGAAGACGCTGCCGTCCGCGATCCCGGCGGCGGGAGAATCGGGGTCCTGTGCCGCCGGCGCGCCGGCGAGCCCCGCGGCGAGCCACTCGGCGTTCACCACGACGACCGCGACGTCGTCGCCGACCCAACGCGACACCGGCTCGCGCCACAGGTGGAGCTGCGTCTCGTAGGGCAGCGCCACGCCCGAGGTCTCGACGATCACGCGCTGCGGGCGGGCGCGCTCGTGGAGCGCCTCGAGCGTCTCGACGAAGCGATCCGAAAGCCGGCAGCAGATGCAGCCGCCCGCGAGCTCGATCAGGTCGTCCTGCGCATTCGCAAGCAGCAGCGCGGTCGATCCCGAGCTCGCCGAGCTCGTTGCTGATCGACCGCGACGCGCAGGCCGCGGCGGCGCGCGTCGGCAAGCAGATGGCGCACGAGCGTCGTCTTGCCGGCGCCGAGGAAGCCCGAAACGAGCACGACCGGAACGCGCGGGCTCACGGTACGGGGCGCGGCCCCATCTGGAAGAACCAGGTGTCGTCCGAGCCGTCCGAGCTCGGCCGCATGCCGTACTTGCTCCCGAGCGCGGCGCGCAGCGTCTCGAGACGCGCCGCGTCCGTCACGCGCGTCGCCTGGCGCGCGTAGCGTTTGCCTTCGACGCGGACCACGACGCGCGGGTCGGCCAGCGCCTCCGTGGGCCAGGTCTTGTGGCTCGCGAAGCCTGCCGGCACGAACAGCTCACCCTGATCGACGAGCAGCCACACCGTGCGCGAGCGCGGGTGCTCGGCGCCCACCTCGATCTCGAAGTCCGGAAGCCCCGCGGCGAAGCTCCAGTCCGGCTCGGGTCCGCTCACGAGCTCGCCCGCCACCAGCGGACCGCCCGGGAAGGGGCCGATCGGACCGTCCGAGTGGCGCGCGACCAGCGCCGTGATTCCCGCCAGGCCCGCGAGACCGAGCAGCAGCCAACCGATGCCGCGCAGCAGATCGCCGCATGCTTCCTCCTCAGGCGTGCGGCGCGAGCGGCTCGGAGCGCAGCTCGGCATACACTCCAAAATGATCCGACGGCCAGACGCCGTCCTGCTCGTCGTTGCAGACCACGCGGCACCCGAGCAGCTGTCCGACGCCGTTGCGCTGCGGAAAGCCGGTGAAGATGTAGTCGATGCGGCGGTCGGGCTCGAGATTGGCGCGCGCATGGGGATTCTGGTTCGACCAGGTGATCCCGGAGCCGGTTCCCACCGTTCGCCAGGCGTCGAGGAACGCGACGCTGCGGCCGCCGAGCGACTGCAGGCCCGTGACGTAGCGGATCTCGGCCGCTTCGGGCTCGGCATTGAAATCGCCCACCAGGAGCGCTGGAAAGCCCCCGCGCGGCCGGCGCCGCAGCACCAGATCGCAGACCGCCTGCACCTGCCGCTCACGCACCTCGCCGTGGCGGAACTTCCAGTTCAGGTGCGTGCAGGTGAACGAGAGCGGGCCGAGGGGAGCCGCGAGCGTCGCGCTCAGCGCGCAGCGTCGCTCGCCATCGCCCGCGTCGGGCAAGGCGATCGCCTCGCTGTCGAGAATCGGGAAGCGGCTCGCGATCGCATTCCCGAACTCGCCGTGGCTGAAGGGCGAGCCTTCGCGCCAGAAGGGCGTGGCCGGCGCGTACGCGAGGTGATAGCCGCGGTCGCCGAGCAGCTCCGCCACCTGATCCCGCTGCGGCACGCGCAAGGCTTCCTGGAAGCCGATCAGATCGGGTGCGAGCCGATCGATCCACTCGCGCACGCGCTTCTTGCGCTCCGGCCAGGGGCCCGCGTCGTTCCACAGGTTCAACGTGAGCACCGAGAGCGGCATCAATCCCAGTTCGGCTTCATCGCATCCGGGTAGCGGCCGCCTTGCGCCGCGCCCACCGGGAGCGCAGCGTCGAGCGAGGCGATTTCGGCGGCGTCCAGCGAAACCCCGGCCGCTGCCGCGTTCTCTTCGAGGCGCGCCCGGCTCTTGGTTCCGGGGATCGGCACGATGTCGTCGCCGCGGTGCAGCAGCCACGCCAGCGAGAGCTGCGCCGGCGTGCAGCGCTTGCGCGCGGCGAGCGCGGCGGCGCGTTCGACGAGCGCGAGGTTGCGCTCGAGCGCGCCCTCGGCGAAGCGCGGCGAGAAGAGCCGGTAATCGTCGGCCGTGAAGTCGGCGCGCGAGCGCCAGCGGCCCGTGAGCAGGCCGCGCCCGAGCGGGCTGTAGGCGAGAAAGCCCACGCCGAGCTCGCGGCAGGTCGGCAGCACCTCGGCCTCGACGTCGCGCGCGAGCAGCGAGTACTCGGTCTGGAGCGACGCGATCGGATGCACGGCGCAGGCGCGGCGCAGCGTGCGCGGGCCGGCTTCGGAGAGCCCGATCGCGCGCGTCTTGCCCGCTTTCACGAGATCGGCGAGCGCGCCCACGCTCTCCTCGATCGGCACGCTCGGATCGACGCGGTGGAGCTGGTAGAGATCGACGTGTGTGACACCAAGTCGTTTCAGGCTCGCCTCGCACGCCGCGCGGATGTACTCCGGCCGCCCGTTGACGCCGCGCACGCGGGCATTCCCGGGCTCGCGCACGATGCCGCACTTGGTCGCGAGCACCACCCGCTCGCGGCGGCCGCGGATCGCGCGGCCCACCAGCTCTTCGTTGGTGAACGGACCGTACATGTCGGCCGTGTCGAGCAGATCGATGCCGAGATCGAGCGCGCGATGGATCGCGGCGATCGATTCGGCTTCGTCGGTGGGGCCGTAGAACTCGCTCATGCCCATGCAGCCGAGACCGAGGGCCGAGACTTCGAGGGGACCGAGGCGCCTTCGCTGCATGGGCTTCTCCTGTCATCAGCCGAGGTTCAGGATCACGTTCTTCGTCTGCGTGTAGAGCTCGAGAGCGTGGCGGCCCATCTCGCGGCCGTAGCCGCTCTGCTTGTAGCCGCCGAACGGAGCCGCGGCGTCGAACACGTTGTGGCAGTTGATCCACACCGTGCCGGCGCGCAGCCCCGCCGCTACGCGGTGCGCCTTGCGGATGTCCTTCGTCCAGACGCTCGCGGCGAGCCCGTAAGGCGTGTCGTTGCCGCGCGCCACCACTTCATCGAGATCGTCGAAGGATTGCACGGCGAGCACCGGCCCGAAGATCTCCTCGCGCACGATGCGCATGTCGTTGCGCACGTCTTCGAAGATGGTCGGGTGCACGAAGTAACCCTTGTCGAGGCCGCGCGGCCGCTCGGATCCGCCGCACGACCACGCGCCCGCCCTGCTCCTGACCCGAGCGGATGTAGGCGCAGACGCGGTCGTACTGGTCGCGCGAGACGAGCGGGCCCATCTCGGTGGCCGGGTCGAAGCCGTCGCCCACCTTCGTGCGCCGCGCGACCTCCGCCACCCGCTCCACGATCTCCTCGCGCACCTTCGGACCGGCGAAGAGGCGCGAGCCCGCGCAGCAGCACTGGCCGTGATTGAAGAAGATGGCGTTCGCGACGCCCGCCGCCGCGGCCTCGACGTCGGCGTCGTCGAAGACGATCATCGGCGACTTGCCGCCCAGCTCGAGCGACACGCGCTTGAGATTGCCGGCCGACGCCTTCACGATCTCGTGCCCGACCTCGGTGCTGCCCGTGAACGCCACCTTGTCGACGCCCGGGTGCGCGGCGAGCGCCGCGCCCGCGTCGCCAAAGCCGGTCACGACGTTCACGACGCCGTCGGGAAAGCCGACCTCGCACACGAGCTGCGCCGAGGCGCAGCGCCGTGAGCGGCGTCTGCTCGGCGGGCTTGAGCACGACGCGTGTTGCCGCAGGCGAGCGCGGCGCCGAGCTTCCAGGCCGCCATCAGCAGCGGGAAGTTCCAGGGGATGATCTGACCGACGACGCCGACCGGCTCGCGCAGCGTGTAGTCGAGGAAGGTCGCGCCGTCGGGCCCGTTGATCGGGATCGTCTCGCCCTCGATCTTGGTCGCCCAGCCCGCGTAGTAGCGGAAGTGGTCGACGGTGAGCGCCACGTCGGCGGCGCGCGCCACCGTGAGCGGCTTCCCGTTGTCGAGGCTCTCGAGCTGCGCGAACTCCTCGGCGAGCGCTTCGATGCGGTCCGCGAGCTTCCAGAGCAGGCGCCCGCGCTCGGACGGATTCATGCGCCGCCAGGGGCCCGAGTCGAACGCGCGCCGCGCGGCGGCGACGGCGCGCTCGATGTCGGCGGGCCCGCCCTGCGCGACCTGCGCGATGCTGCGCTCCTGCGCCGGATTCTCGACGGCGAAGGTGCGGCCGCCCTCCGCGGGCGTGAAGCGTCCGTTGATCAGCAGGCCGTGCTTCTCGGAGAGGAAGGCCTTCACGGAGGACAGGGGCGCCGGAATCGAGGAAGCGCTGGCGGTCGCCATGGCGTGGACCTCACGGTTTCGGGCGGATGCCCGATTATGCCCTGCCGCGGCCACGGCGTGAAGCCGAGAGCAGCGCCTGCCCTGCCCCGCCGAGCGCCTCGGCGCCCGCGGGATCGATCGGCGTAGAAGGACCAGACGCCAATCCTTGATTGGGTGAGAAGTCCCGCTTCCCGCAGCAGCCGCAGGTGATGGGAGATCGTCGGCTGCGCCAGGTCGAAGCGCTCGACGATGTCGCAGACGCAGGTCGCGCCGGGTTGGGCGGCGATCAGGCGCAGGATCTCGAGCCGGGTGGGATCCCCCAGCGCCTTGAAGAGCCGGGCCCAGCGTTCCTGCTCCCGGTTCGGGAGGGGGGCGACCCCCTGGAGCGGACAACAGCCTTCGGGTCGGGTGCGGGTGGTCATGGATTACATATTGACAAACTTCGATTCGTTGTAAAGAATGTATCGAAGTTGATCGATACGTATCGCCACCCCCTGAAGGAGAACGTCATGCGCGTACAGCTCGCTCTCAACGTGAAGGACCTGGAGAAGGCCGTCGAGTTCTATTCGAAGGCGTTCGGCGCGGCGCCGAGCAAGCGCAAGCCCGGCTACGCCAACTTCGCGCTCGACCACCCGCCGCTCAAGCTCGTGCTGCTCGAGAACCCGGACGCGAGCGAGCGGCTCAACCACCTCGGCGTCGAGGTCTTCCGCAACGAAGACGTCGACGCCGCGATCAATCGACTTGGCGCCGAGGGTCTGCCGCGCGAGGTCGAGATCGATGCGACCTGCTGCTACGCGAAGCAGAACAAGGTCTGGTCGGTCGATCCCGACGGCGCGCGCTGGGAGTGGTACCGCGTGCTCGCGAACAGCGAGACGTTCGGCGCCGCGCCTGCCCCCGTGGTTGCAGCGCCCGCGCCGGCTGCCACACTCGCCTGCGCATGCACCGCCGGCTCGTGATCGATCTGCTCGCACGCCACGTCGCACGACGCCCCGACGACGCCGAAATCGTCGGGCGCGTCGGCGGCTTCGTGCTGGCGCATGCGGATTGCTTCGAGCGCAGTTGCCTCGAGGGTCACATCACGGCGTCGGCGTGGATCCTCTCGCCCGATCACCGTCAGGTGCTGCTCACCCACCACCGCAAGCTCGATCGCTGGCTCCAGCTCGGAGGCCATGCCGATGGCGAGGGCGACCCGCGACAGGTCGCGTTGCGCGAGGCGCGCGAGGAATCGGGGCTCGAGCGCTTTCGCTTCCTTCCCGATGCTGCCGATCCGCTGCCGCTCGATCTCGACATCCACCCGATTCCGGCGCACGGGAGCGATCCCGCGCACCTGCACCTCGACGTGCGCTTCCTGCTGGTCGCCGAGCCGGGCCAGGCGCTGCGCAAGAGCGACGAGTCGAACGAGCTGCAGTGGTTCGAGCGCGCTCGGCTAGCGGAGTGGATCGACGAAGAAAGCCTGCTGCGCCTCGAGCGGCGTGCGCGCGAGGTCGCGCCGCTGCCAGGGCTCTAGAGCGCCGGCGATCTAGAGCGCGAGCGCCGCGATCTCGCGCAGCGAGTCCTCGATCTCTTCGCGCGCGAGCCCCGGAATCTGCACGCGCGCGATCAGGTGCGTGACGCCGAGCTTCTCGCGATAGCGGCGGATGCCCTCGGCCACCTCGTCGGGCTCCCCGACGATCGCCCAATCTGCGACGGCGGCGGCCGCCGCGCGCCGCAGGCTCGAGGCCGGCGCCTTCGCGAGCGCGGCGGCCTGCTGCGCGAGCCCCGTCCGCGCCCGCGCGACGCGCGCCGCGTCGCGCGAGACGAAGAGGGTGCGCATCACGGGCACCGCCACGCTCGCGCCGGCAAGCGCCTCGCGATGCCGCGCATAGTTCGCCTCGAGCGCCGCGAGCGACTCGATCGGCGAAGCGAGATACGGAAGCGCGAGCCGTCCCGCCTGCTCGACGGCCTTGGGCCCGAAGGCCGCCACCCACAAGGGAGGATGCGGCTGCTGCACGGGCAGCGGGGCGACATGCACGGGTGTCGGCGGCGCGGCCTCGCCCACGCCCGCCTCCCACGCGACCGCCTCCCCCGCCCAGGCACGCCGCATCACCTGGAGCGCCGCCTCGAAGCGATCGCGCTTCTCCTCGGGCGGCACCTCGAAGGCCGTGAAGAGCGCGCCGCGAAAGCCGCGCCCCATGCCGAGGATCACGCGGCCCTGCGAGAGCCGATCGAGCACGGCCACCTCTTCGGCGACGTGGATCGGATTGCGGATCGGGAGCAGGAAGGAGGTCGTACCGAGCTTCAAGCGCTGCGTGCGCCCAGCAGCGGCCGCGAGCAGGAGCAGCGGCGACGGGATCGAAGCGGCGCCTGCGAAATGGCTCTCGGGCAGGAACAGCGAATCGAAGCCGAGCGACTCGGCGAGCGCCGCCTGCTCGGGCAGCGCGTGGGCGAGGCCGTCGCCGTCGAAGACCCAGGGCGTGACACCCAGGTGTAGCTCGCGTCGTGCGTGCGTGGGCTCGGGATCGCTGCTCACCGCGCGATCATATCGCGGCACCCGCGCACCGGCGCTCGCGCGCCGCGAGAACGGCGAGGCCAAGCGCGACGAGCAGACAGCGTCGAGGGCTCTGGCACGGGGGTGAGACCCACGAGCAGGTCGACTCCGAAGCCGGCGCCCGGCTCCGATCCCGTCCAGTCGAGGATCAACTCGAGCGGAGAGCCGAAGCCGAACAAGGGGCTTTCCCCGATCGTGAAGTTTCCGAGGTCGAGCACCCGATCGTCGAACCAGGCGAGCGCGGCGTCGAGATCTTCGAACGTCACGTCGACGAGCGTCTCGTTTCGCAGGTTCGCTCGAAAGCGCAGCGTGTCGAAGCCCGAGCCGAGGAGCGCGGGATTCATGAATCCAACCATCACGTCCTGCGAGACGCTCACCTCGAGCACGTTGGCGGCGATCTCGAACCCTGCATGCTGCATTGCCAGAGCGCCATTCGTGTCCTGCAGGTTCGTGAAGCCCACCTGCCCCAGGCTGAGCACGGTCTCGACCGCGCCGCCGCTGAAGGCGTCTGCGACCCGCGAGGTTCCCCCGATCCTCTCGAGAACATCAGCCTGTCCAGGCCGCCCGGCCGCGATCGCGAATGTGTCGACCGCCCCGAGAACGGCTCGCTCGACGTGCACGTTCACGGCGGAGCGCGCCTCCACGGTCGCCTGCGTGTGAACGGTTGCGGTCGTCACGGCGCGCAGCTGAAGCAGCTCGAATCCGGCAGCCAGTGCGCTGGCTCCTGCCTCTCCGCTCGCTCCCGTCGCGATTGCGCGCGCGCTCGCCGCGCCGCTCGCATTGCCGACCACCCCGAGAAATTCGCCGCCCACGCTTCCCATCCGAGCGGTCGCGTGCGATTGGACCTCGCCGAGACCGCGCGCACTCGAGATTGCGCTGGCGTCGCCGCCTCGCGCATTCGGCCCCGTCGGAGCGTTGAAATACGGCTCGAACGCGCCTCCGCGTCCGCCTGCGGCCTCCGCGGAAACGACTACGGCGGAGATTCCGGACCCGACGCCCGTCGCGGTCGAGTGGGCGGCACCGCCATCCCCGGGAGCGCCAGTGGTGCCGTTCCCGAATCCGCCGGCTCCAGCCTCCGCGCGATCCTCGACGGTGACGAGACTGTCCCCGAATGCGATGCCCTCGGAGACGCTCGCCGCATCGCCGCCGCGTCCGCCAATCGCGCCCGGCGACCCCTGTCCGATGCCCGCACCCTCGCCAGCCTGCGCGTTCTCGCAGGCGTAACACGACGGCGCAACGATCACCTCGTGGCCGTCCCCCATGGACGAGGCGAAGGCTCGTGCGTCCGCATGCGCGCCATTCTCGGGCGGATGGTCGACCTGGGAACGTCCGCTCTCGCCCAGCGCGAAGGTGCGCACCGTGACGCTGCCACCGGCGTTGCGCGCGGATGCGTAGCTCCTGGCTTCGTTTCCGCCGCTGGCGTTCGTGACGATCTCGAGTGCGGCGACGTTCTTGCTGACGTCGAGCGTGCTCGAGCCTTCGCCGTGAGTGCCCGCTCCGTATGCGCCCCCACGACCGCCGTAGGCGCCCTGCTGAGATACAAATTGCCGCTCGTGTCCCCATCGATCGCATCGACCAGAACCACCGAAGCGCCATCGCCGGAGGACTGGGAGGAATAGGGAACGCCATCACCTCCCGACCCGCCGCCTACCGACGCGATGACCGAAACGTCGCCGTCGATCGAGGCGCCATACACTCTTCCAAGTCGGGCTTCGCCGCCGTTTCCACCATCCAGGTTTGGAGTCCCGTAGGCGCCGCCCCCTCGACCGCCCTGCGCTTGCGCGACGACCTCTACGGCTTCGCTCCCCGCATTGCGGCCAACGGCCGAGGAGCTTGCCGACCCCCCCGCACCGCCTAGCGCCCCTTCGCCTCCCAGCGCATGGTCGAAGACCCGCACGCTGCTGTTGCCGAGCGCCTCGCCGACGGACTCACTCGCAGCGTTCCCGCCCGACGTGAGCACGCCGAAGAACGCCGGCCATCCGCCGTAGGCGCCCGTGACCGCGTTGCCGAGTACGTCGGGTCCCCGACCCGAACGTCGCGGCCAGTCGCCCGACGTGCGCGCCGCGGCGTTCGCCGTCGCGTCGCCCCCATTGCCGCCCGTTACGCCGCTGCCACCGTCGCCGCCGCTGCCTCCGCGCGCGAGTGCGTAGGCGAGCGCCGAGAGCGACCCCTCCGCAGACGCGGATGCGATGGCTCCGCCACCCGAGCCGCTGTGGTCGGCGGAGTCGGCGCCGCCCCCGTCGCCACCCCGGGCGTCGGCTTGCGCGCTCGCAGCGCCGATCGCCGAAACGGTTGCCGTCGCATCCGCGAAGCCGCCGGCGCCAGGTGCGATGGCTGCGGTGCCGGCTCCGCCTTCGCCCCCGCGCGCGCGTGCAGAGTTGGACGCGTCAGCGCCGGCGGCGGTGGCTGTGGCAGGGCCACCCGCGGTGCCTACCGCACCGTTCGCGCCGATCACGTCGATCGTGAGCGCCGACGCGCGCGAAACCGCGAGGCATGGAGGAGCGATCAGCAGCAAGACGAGTAGCCAGCGCAAGCATTGCCTCGCTTCCCCGTATCCGCTGCCTTCGGGGCTTAAAGAAAGTGGCTGCCGTTGCTGGCTTGTGGCAGATCGGTGTCGGGCGCGGCCGCCGCGGGAGGGCCCTAGCCAACGCGCCGTGATCGCCCTCCGGGCTGCGCCTCTGGAACATGTTCTAGTCCTTCCGACCGCCCCCCGGTCCCGGGGCCGCCCCCCGGCGGCCGCGGCGCGCCGTCGGAGCGCCGAGGCCCGATGCATCTCGAGTTCACGCCCGAGCAGCAGCGGCTGCGCCAGGAGATCCGCGGCTACTACCGCGAGCTCTTCACGCCCGAGCTGCGCGCGGCCCTCGATGCCGAGTGGGAAGAGATGGGCGGACCCGTCTTCCGCGAAGTGGTCGGGCGGATGGGCAAGGACGGCTGGCTGGGGATCGGCTGGCCGCGCGAGCACGGCGGCCAGGGCCGCACGGCGATCGAGCAGTTCATCTTCTGGGACGAGACCTATCGCGCGCGCGCGCCGCTCCCGGTCATCGCCGTCAACACGATCGGACCGACGCTGATGCAATACGGAACGCCGCAGCAGAAGGCGGAGCTGCTGCCCGGCATCGTGAAGGGCGAGCTGTTCTTCGGCGTGGGCTACACCGAGCCCGGCGCGGGCACCGATCTCGCCTCGCTCACGACGCGCGCCGTGCGCGACGGCGACGAGTACGTGATCAACGGGCAGAAGAGCTACACCACCCACGCCCACGACGCCGACTGGATCTGGCTCGCGGCGCGCACCGATCCCGACGCGCCGAAGCACAAGGGCATCTCGATCATCCTGGTGCCGACGAGCGCGCAGGGCTTCTCCTTCACGCCGATCCACACGCTCGGCGGTGAGCGCACGAACGTCACCTATTACTCGAACGTGCGCGTGCCGGTCACGAACCGCGTCGGGCCCGAGAACCAGGGCTGGTCGCTGATCACCTCGCAGCTCAACCACGAGCGCATCACGCTCGCCTCGCCGGGCTGCGCCGACGCGCTGCTCGATCGCGTCTGGGACTGGGCCGGCGAAGGTCGCCGCGCCCGAGGGCGGCCGCATGCTCGATCAGCCCTGGGTGCAGCTCAACCTCGCGCGCGCCTACGCCAAGCTCGACGCGCTCAAGGTGCTGAACTGGCGCTCGGCATGGTCGATCACGGCGGGCGTGCCCAACATGGCCGAGGCGTCGGCCGTGAAGGTGCTGGGCACGGAGCTATGCATCGAGGTCTATCGCCTGCTGCTCGAGATCGTCGAGGCCTCGGGCCTCGTGCTGCTCGGCGAGCCCGGCATGCTGTTCGGCGGAGTCCTCGAGAACGCCTACCGCAGCGCCACCACGCTCACCTTCGGGGGCGGCGTGAACGAGGTGCAGCGTGACATCATCGCCATGGCCGGCCTGGGTCTGCCCCGGGCGCGGCGCTAACGCGTGAGGCCAGCATGAGCACGAAGGAAGCTCTCGAGAAGCAGCTCGAGAGCGTACGTGGGAATCGAGCAGGGACCCGTCGAGATCGCGCAGGACCCCGTGAACGAGGCCGATGATCCGTCACTGGTGCGAGGCGATGGGAGACCGCAACCCCGCCTATCTCGATCCCGAGGCCGCGAAGCGCAGCGTGCACGGAGGCATCGTCGCGCCGCCCGTGATGCTGCAGGCCTGGATCCTCGGCGGCCTCGAGATGGCGGACACCTCCGCCGGCCCGAAGAACGAGCAGCAGGTGCTCCACAAGCTGCTCAGCGAGCATGGCTACACGTCGGTCGTCGCGACCAACACGGACCAGGAATACACGCGCTATCTGCGCCCCGGCGATCGCGTCACGGCGACGACCATGATCGAGTCGATCTCCGAGGAGAAGACGACCGGTCTCGGCATCGGCTACTTCATCGAGACGCGCATCGACTTCACGGACCAGCACGACGCGCGCGTCGGCTCGATCTCCTTCCGCGTGCTCAAGTTCAAGCCCGCGCAGCAGGCGCAGCCGGTCGCGGCGGCCGCGGGCGGCGCCCCGGCGAAGCCGCGGCGCCTGCGCGCGCCGCGCGCGCACGACAACGGCTGGTGGTGGGAAGGCGTCGATCGCGGCGAGCTGCTGATCCAGAAGTGCAGCGAGTGCGGAACGCTGCGCCATCCGCCGCGCCCGATGTGCGGGAGCTGCCAATCCACGCAGTGGACCGGCATCGCCTCGAGGGGCGCGGAACGGTGTATAGCTACGTGGTGCTGCGCCACCCCCCGATCCCCGGCTACGACTATCCCGCTGCCGGTGGCGGTGATCGACCTCGAAGAAGGCACCCGCATCGTCTCGAACGTCGTCGGCTGCAAGCCGGAAGACGTCTACATCGGCATGAAGGTCCAGCTCTCGATCGAGAACGTGGACGAAGAGCTGAAGCTGCCGCTGTTCCGGCCGGCGGCCTGACGCGATGGACTTCAGCTTCGGCGAAGAGCACGTGCTGGTGCGCGACCTCGCGAGGGAGATCCTCGCGCGCGAGACGACGCCCGAACTGCTGAAGGCGCTCGAGGCGCAGGGCGCGGAGCATGCGCCGGCGCTGTGGTCGCAGCTCGCGGCGGCCAACCTGCTCGGCATCGCGGTGCCCGAGGCGTTCGGCGGCATGGGGCTCTCGCTGCTCGAGCTGTGCGCGCTGCTCGAGGAAACCGGACGCGCAGTGGCTCCCGTGCCGGTGCTGGCTTCGCTCGTGCTCGCCGGGCTTCCGCTCGCGCGCGCCGGCACGCCCGCGCAGCGCGAGCGTTTGCTCCCCGCGCTCGCGCGCGGCGAGCTGATCCTCACGGCGGCGCTGGTCGACGCCGGCTCCGCCGATCCGGCCGCGCCCGCCACGCGCGCGCGGCGCGAAGGCGCGCGCTTCCTGCTCGACGGCGAGAAGCGCAGCGTGCCCGCCGCGGGCGCCGCGCAGCTCGTGCTCGTGCCGGCGCTGACCGCGCACGGCCCGCGCATCTTCCTCGTCGATCCGCGCGCTCCCGGCGTGCGCGTCGAGAAGCGGCTGCTCTCGGGCCGCCGCCCGGACTTCGACGCTGTTTCTCACGGCGGCGCCGGCGCAGGACGTGCTCGGCGGCGAGGACGCCGACGCGAGCGAGCTGCTGCGCTGGCTGCACGACGTCGCGCTCGTCGCGCTGGCGGCGACGCAGACTGGGCGTCTCCGAGCGCGCGCTCGAGATCACCGCCGATTACGTGAAGCAGCGCGTGCAGTTCGGCGCGCCGATCGGCTCCTTCCCGGCCGTGCAGCACCGCTGCGCCGACGCCTGGATCGATCTCGAGGCGCTGCGCTGGACGACCTGGCGGGCGGCCTGGAAGCTCGCGAGCGGCGCGGACGCGCACCGCGAAGCGCTGGTCGCGAAGTTCTGGGCGGCCGAGGCGGGCTCGCGCATCGCGACGGCAACCCAGCATCTGCACGGCGGCATGGGCGTCGATCTCGATTATCCGATTCATCGGTACTTTCTCTGGTCGAAGGCGCTCGAGCTCGAGCAGGGCGGCGCGACGCCGCAGCTCGTGCAGCTCGGCCGCGATCTGGCCCGCAGCGGGCCCCAGGAGCGCGAGATGACGCAGCGCTCTCCCGCTCTCGCGGACGTCAAGCCGGGCGACGCATTGCCCGAGCTCGCGTGCCGCTCACCAGCAGCCTGATCGTGGCCGGCGCCGTCGCCTCGCGCGACTTCACGCCCGTCCATCACGACAAGGCGCGCCGCCCAGGCCGCCGGCATGCAGGACGTGTTCATGAACATCCTGACCACCAACGGCTACGTCGGCCGCTTCGTCACCGACTGGGCCGGCCCCGACGCGACGATCCGCAAGCCTCGCGATCAAGCTCGGCGCGCCGAATCTGCCGGGCGACATGATGAAGATGACGCGGCACGCGTGCAAGGTCGGACGCACGGCGGGCGGCGTCGACGGTCGAGGTCGTCGGCAAGAACGCCTGGGGCAATCACGTCGACCGGAAGGTCGCGCTGGCGCTGCCCCGCTAGGGCCAGCAGAGGCAACGCATGGCGAGAACACTCAAGGACCAGGCCGCCATCGTCGGCATCGGGCAGACCGAGTTCTCGAAGAACTCCGGGCGCTCGGAGCTCCAGCTCGCGTGCGAGGCCGTGCGCGCGGCGATCGCGCGACGCGGGTCTGAAGCCCTCCGACGTCGACGGCATGACCACCTTCACGCTCGACACCAGCGACGACATCGAGGTCGCGCGCTCGGTCGGCATCGGCGATCTGACCTTCTTCAGCCGCATCGCCGCACGGCGGCGGCGCGGCGCTCGGCATCGTCCATCAGGCGGCGATGGCGGTCGCGACGGGCGTCGCCGAGGTCGTCGTCTGCTACCGCGCGCTGAACGGTCGCTCGGGCCAGCGCTACAGCCAGGGCGTCGCGGGCGACATCGTCACGAGCGATCTGATCCACTGGAGCTGGTACATGCCCGTTCGGGCTGATGACGCCGGCTCGCTGGGTGGCGATGTTCACGCAGCGCTACATGCACGAGAACGGCGCCAAGAGCAGCGATCTCGCGCAGGTGGCGGTCTCGACGCGCAAGCACGCGGTCACGAACCCGAACGCGTTCTTCTACCAGCAAGCCGCTCACGCTCGAGGAGCACCAGACCTCGCGCATGATCGTCGAGCCGCTGCGCCTCTACGACTGCTGCCAGGAGACCGACGGCGGCTGCGCCGTGCATCGTCACCACGCCCGAGCGCGCGCGCGATCTGCGCGCAGCCCGGCGCGCTGATCCGCGGCGTCGCGCAGGCGGCCGGCGCCGACCAGGAAGTCGATGACGAGCTTCTACCGCCCGAACATCGCCGCCATCCCGGAGATGGACCTCGTCGCGAAGCAGGTCTACGCGACAGTCGGGGCTCGGGCCCGACGGACATCGACGCCGCCGTGATCTACGACGCCTTCACCTCGATCGTGCTGTGGCAGCTCGAGACCTTCGGGCTTCTGCGGGCGCGGCGAGGCCAAGGATTTCGTGAAGGACGGCACGCTCGAGCTCGGCGGGCGGCTGCCCACCAACACCCACGGCGGCCAGCTCTCCGAGGCCTACATCCACGGCATGAACGGCGTGAACGAGGGCGTGCGGCTGATCCGCGGCACCTCGGTCAATCAGCCGGCGAAGAACGACCACGTGCTGGTGACGGCGGGCGTCGGCGTGCCGACGAGCGCCATGATCCTGGGCAAGCTCTCGTGACACCACCGGGCGCCGCGCGCGGCGCCTGCAAGGAGAAGAGTCCAGATGCGTGAAGCCGTCATCGTCGAAGCGCTGCGCACCCCGATCGCGCGCGGCAAGGCGGATCAAGGGATCGCTCTCCGCGTTCCACCCCGCCCACCTGCTCGGCCAAGGTGCAGGACGCGGTGGTCACGCGGGCCGGCATCGACCCCGCGGAGGTCGAGCAGATCATCGGCGGCTGCGTCACCCAGGCGGGCGAGCAGGTCGAGCAACGTCGCGCGCAACGCCTGGCTCTCGCGCGGCAAGGGCTGGCACACGGCGCGGCACCACGGTCGACACGCAGTGCGGCTCGGGCCAGCAGGCCAACCACCTGATCTCCGCGCTCGTGCAAGGTCGGCAGCATCGACGTCGGCATCGCCTGCGGCGTCGAGGTGATGAGCCACGTGGGGCTCGGCGCGAACGTGATCAACGGCCCGGGCTTCTTCGAGCCCGCCGACTGGCCGTGGGACTCGACGCCCGATCAGTTCCGCTCGGCCGAGCGGATCGCCAAGAACCGCGGCATCACCCGCGAGGACGTCGACGCTTCGCGCTCGGCTCGCAGCAGAAAGCCAAGCAGCGCGCGCGACGAGGGCCGCTTCAAGCAGCGAGATCCTGCCGATCGACGCCCCCGTGCTCGGCGACGACGGCAAGCCGACCGGCCAGCACGCAGCTCGTCGAAGCAGGACCAGGGCATCCGCGAGACGACGCTCGAGGCGCTCGCGCAGCTCAAGCCCGTCGTCGAAGGCGGCATCCACACGGCCGGCAACTCGTCGCAGATCTCCGACGGGGCCGCGGCGATCCTGTGGATGACGGCGGAGAAGGCGCGCGCCCTCGGCCTGCGCCCGCGCGCGCGCATCGTGCACGACGTCGTCGTCGGCACCGACCCCTACTACCTGCTCGACGGGCCGATCGATGCCACGCAGGCCATCCTCGAGAAGACCGGCATGAAGCTCTCGGACATCGACCTGTTCGAGATCAACGAGGCCTTCGCGGCGGTCGTGCTCTCGTGGGCGAAGGTCTGCCAGCCGGACATGGACCGCGTCAACGTGAACGGCGGCGCAATCGCGCTCGGCCACCCGGTCGGCGCGACCGGCACGCGGCTGATCGTCACGGCGCTGCACGAGCTCGAGCGCCGCGGCCTCGGCACCGCCTTCATCACCATGTGCTGCGGCGCCTCGGTCGGCACCGGCACCATCATCGAGCGCCTGTAGGCCCAGGGAGGACGTGATGCTCGGCAATCTCGAAGGCAAGGTCGCGATCGTCACGGGCGCCGCGCACGGGCTCGGCCGCGTCGAGGCGCTCGACGCTCGCGAGCCAGGGCGCGCGCGTCGTCGTCAACGATCTCGGGACGCGCGGCGACGGTCGCGGCCGCGACGAGATCGGCGGCGCGCGCGGTGGTGGAGGAGATCCGCAAGCAGGGCGGCGAGGCCGTGCCGCACTTCGGCGACGTCGCCGATTGGAACGATTCGCAAGCCATGATCAAGACCGCGCTCGATACCTGGGGCGATCTCCACATCCTCGTCAACAACGCGGGCTTCCTGCGCGATTCGACGATCTTCAACATGACCGAGGAAGACTTCGATGCCGTGATCCGCGTCCACTTGAAGGGCCACTTCTGCGGCATGCGCTTCGCGACCGCCTACTGGCGCGACAAGGCCAAGGCCTCGGGCGGGACGGTCTATGGACGCCTGATCAACACCAGCTCCGAGGCGTTCATCTTCGGCTCGGTGGGCCAGCCGAACTATGCGGCGGCGAAGGCGGGCATCGTGGCGATGACGATGTCGGCCGCGCAGGCGCTGCTGAAGTACGGCGTCACGGCGAACGCGATCATGCCGCGCGCGCGCACCCGCATGAACGAGGGCGGCCCGCTGGCGGCGATGTTCGCGAAGCCCGCCGACGGCTTCGACGTGTTCGCACCCGAGAACGTCGCGCCGCTGGTCGGCTACCTGGCGTCGCCGGAGGCGCAGCGCATCTCGGGCCACGTGCTGATCATCTGGAACAAGGACGTGACGGTGCTCGGGCGCCCCAGCACGAGCACGAAGTTCTCGAGCCCCGAGCGCTGGACCGTCGCGAGCCTGCACCAATCGCTGGCGCCGCACTTCGAGAAGCTCGAGCCGGTGAAGGACGGCTTCACGGTGCCGCCAGCCTGAAACCGGAACAGGGGGACGCGTGGCGTATGCGAAGACCCTGATCTTCACCCTGCTCGTCCCCGGCACGGTCGTCGTGCTGGTGCCCCACTGGATCCGCGCCGCCTCCGGCGCTGCCCCGGCAGGTTCTTTCCTGCGCGCGCTCGCGCTGGTCCTGGCGCTCGCAGGCGCCGCCATCTATTCGTGGTGCGCGTTCGCCTTCGCCCGCGCCGCCGGCACGCCGGCCCCGATCGATCCGCCGAAAGAGCTGGTCGCGCACGGCCTCTATCGCCATTCGCGCAATCCGATGTACGTCGGCGTGCTCTCGCTGGTCGGCGCGCAGGCGCTCTACTTCGCCTCGCCCTGGCTCGCGCTCTACACGGTGGGGCTCTTCTGCGCCTTCCAGACCTTCATCATCCTCTACGAGGAGCCGACGCTCACGCTCAGCTTCGGGGACGCCTATCGACACTACGTTGCGATGGTGCCCCGCTGGCTTACCCGTCTGCGGCCGCTGCCCCGCAAAGCCGGCGGAGGCGCGAGCCGCTGAGAAGCGGCAGACGCTTCACGCGAGCGCGAGCTAGCGCGGCCAGTTGCACGTTCCCGATGTCGGCGTTCGAAGCATCGCCGAGAAAGCCATCGCCAGGCGACGCCGCATCGGGTAGATTGGGTGCTTCCCGGGAAGGTGGATCGAGGCGCGGAGCGTCGTGCCCGCGCGAGGAGATCGACCACCATGCCCC
The DNA here is from genome assembly GCA_963785985.1 of uncultured delta proteobacterium. GTDB lineage: Bacteria > Myxococcota_A > UBA9160 > UBA9160 > SMWR01 > DATBRV01. Next base: position 1,204,914 of record CAWAXD010000014.1, read on the forward strand.
ATCCGATTCGCACCTCCACCGTCCTCTCGCTGGCGCTCGCCGGCGCGCTGCTCGTCGCTGCGGGGCCGTCCGCGGCGAAGTCGAAGCCCGATCCCGCTCCCGCTACCGAGTGGTTCCAATACGTCGCGAACTTCACCTGCGGCTCGAACGCGGGCCAAGCGCTGCGCGTCGTGCGCGGCGAGTACGCGACCGCGGTGAATCTCTACAACCCGGGCGACGCCGAGACCGTGATCCACAAGCACATCGCCCTCGTCTACCCGCCCGCCGCGCAGGCGCCCGGCGCGGTCTCGGCTCCGGTCGAGGATCTGCTCCCGGCGGGTACCGCGCTCCAGGTCGACTGTGAGGAGATCGGCAGCGAGTTCCTCTTCCCGACTCCGCTGACGGTCACAGACCACCTCCAGGGCTTCCTCGTGATCGAGAGCAACCGCCCGCTGCACGTCGAGGCGGTCTACACCGCCGCCGGATCGGACGGCGCGGCCTCGATCGATGTCGAGCGCATCGCGGAGCAGCGCGTGATCCCGCGTCCGTTCGTGCCCCCGACGAGCGTGACGATCTGCCACTATCCGCCGGGCAATCCCGGCAACGCACACACGATCGTGGTCGACGCGGCTTCGGTGCCGGCGCACCAGGCCCACGGCGACACGCTCGGAGCCTGCCCGAATCCTTGATCGGAACGCGGCGGCGGCGGTCGAACCCGCCGCTGCCGCGCGCCCTTGCGCGCCCGCGTCGGCTACTCGGCCAGCAGCGCGCCGACGAACGCCGCCGCGCAGCCCGCGAGCGTGATCACGAAGCCGGCGCCGCCGGCGAAGAACCAGCGCAGCACGGCGCGGCGCTCGTCGCCGCGCAGGCGCGCGTGCAGGCGCGTCGGCGAGAGCCACCAGCGCGGCGGCAGCTCGCCGCGCGCGGCGAGCACGCGCGCGAGCTTCACGTGGTAGACGAGGCTCGTCGGGATGCCGAGCGCGAGCCCCAGCACGACGCCGAGCACACCGACCTGGAGGACGGCCGTCCACGAGAGCAGCGGCGCCAGCAGCCCGCCCGCGACGAGCAGCACCACCAGCGCGACGACGAGCCCTAGCTCCGGCATGCGGCGTGGATCGGCCGGCGCCGGCGGCGGCTTGACCGCCGCGGGGCCGCGCCAGGCGCGCGCCCGGCGCCGGGCACGCGCAGCCCATGGTGCTCGAGCCGCAGCGAGAAGAAGCCGAGCCCCTCGTCCCCGATCACGCGGGCAGCGGGATCCGGCGGCCGGTTCAGGTCGCTCGTGACGAGCAGGACCTCCCCGACGCCGCGCTGCGCGAGACGCTCGAGCAGCATGCGCGCGTTCTCGGGCGTCGCCACGTAGAAGAGCGATTTCTCGAAGAACGAACGCGCGAGCGTCTGCGGCACCCACCACTGATCGGTGACGACGACCGTCTCCGGGCGCTCGCGCACCGCTTGCTCGAGATGCTCTCCAAACACGAGCTTGCGTCGCAGCAGGTCGATCGAGAAGACCTGGAGCGCGAAACTGCCCGCCGCGAGCAGGCCGAGCAGGGCGGCGACCGCGCGGGCGGGAGCGGCGCCCCGCACGAGCGCGAGCAGCGCCGCCGCACAGGGCACGGCGAGCAGCGGATACAGCTCGAGAAGATAGCGGTTGCCCCAGTGGATCCCGGTCGTGTTGCGAACCGGCGTGAGCGCGAAGTAGACGAGCGCGTAGCCGAGCACCAGCCGCAGCAGCCAGCCGACGACGCGATCGCAGGCCGAGGGCGCGCCGTCGGGACGGCGGCGAACGAGGCCCACGACGAGCAGCGGCGCGGCGGCGAAGAAGCCGTTGCTCGCGTAGAGCCGCTCGATGGGACTCCCCGCCGTCGCGTAGCCGATGGCCGTGACGAGCACCCCGGCGAGCGCCCAGGCCGCCGCGGCGAGCGCAACGGCGCGCTGCGCGCGCTCGGAAAGCCGCGGCTGCGCGAGCAAGAGGAACGCGAAGGGAGCGCTGAGCAGCGCCGAGAGCGCCGGGCCGTCGGCCGCCGCGAGAAACAGATTGTGGAACACGAGGGGCCGCGTGCGCAGATGGAATCCGAGTCCCGCCTCCTCGCCGGCACGCGCGGCGAAGCCGTGCGTGAGGTGGAAGCCGAGCGGGTCCCCGAGCGCCAGCCACTGGAAGAGCGCGAGCGGCATCAGGCCCGCCGCGAGCCCGGCGGCGAAGACCCCGCCCGTGCGCAGCCGCTCCCGTGGCGTTGCGAAGAAGACGAGCACGCCGAGCACGGCTGCGAAGAGCAGCAGCGAGTCGCGCAAGCTGGCGGCGAGCGCGATCGCGAGCCCCGAGAGCCAGAGCTGCCGCCGCGAGCCGTGCATCAGGAAGCCGAACGCAAGCGCCACCGAGCCCACACACAGGCTCGCCGCGACGGCGTGCTCCCAGAAGACGACGGCGTAGAACCACAGCGGCGTCGCGAGTCCCGCGATCCAGATCGCGAGCGCGCAGCCCCGCGCCGGCAGCTCGGCAAGCTGCGCGATCCTTCCGACGCCAGCGAGCAGCGCCAGCGAGGCGAGCAGCGGCAGCAGGCACAGCCCGGCGTCGCCGAGCACGCGGAACGGCAGCACGCTGAGAGCGGGGAAGACCGGCGAGAAGACGGAAAAGAGACGGCCCTCGCGCACGACCGAGAACGCGCCGGGCAGCGGGTTGAAGACGAAGTCCGGATCGAGATCCCTGCCGGGCCAGGCCAGCGAGAAGTCGCGAAAGCCGCTCGCGAGCAGCGCTTCCACCTGGATCCGTTTGTTGCCGTTGTCGACGATCCAGAGCCCGCCAGGCGGCAGCATCGCGAGCGTCGCGGCGTACGCGATCGCAACGATGGCAAGCGGTCCTGCGAGTCGGGGCTGGCGCACTGGGCTCGCGTCCTCGCAGCGGGCAGGGGCGGACGCATGCTACAGCGCAGCGCCAGCGGGCGGAACCTCGCGCGGCGGCTCCGTTGCGCGCCCGGCTCGGCTCGCCGGGCCATCTGCACGCGAGAGGGCGTAGGCTACCCTGCCCGGCAGCCGCCGAGCGTGCGCCGAGTCGGAGAATCCCGCATGGACGCCAAGCTTCTCGACGCGGCGCGCACCGCCTTCCCCGCAGATGCGAAGGGGCTGACGCTCGGCGCGCCGCTACACCGGGGCGAGTGTCACCCCGAGCCGCTCGTTTCGATTCCGCTCGCGATGCTGAACCGCCACGGCCTGATCGCCGGCGCGACGGGCACGGGCAAGACCAAGACGCTCCAGCTGATGGCCGAGCAGCTCTGCGCCGCGGGCGTCCCGGTGTTTCTCGCCGACGTGAAGGGCGATCTCGCGGGCCTCGCGGTGGCGGGCGAAGCGAACGAACGCGTGAGCGCGCGCGCCCGGGAAACCGGCTTCGCGTGGCACGCGGCGCCCTGCCCCGTCGAGTTCCTGAGCCTGACCGGAAAGCTCGGCGCCCAGCTGCGCGCGACGGTGTCTTCCTTCGGCCCGCTGCTGCTCGCGAAGGTGCTGGGCTTGAACGAGACGCAGACCAGCGTGCTCGCGATGGTCTTCAAGTGGAGCGACGACCGCGGCCTCGAGCTGCTCGACTTTGCGGATCTGCGCGCCGTGCTCGTGCACCTTTCGGGCGAAGGCGCGAGCGAGCTCGCCGGCTACGGCGGCATGTCGAAGGCCACGGTGGGCGTGCTGTTGCGCGAGCTCGTGGAGCTCGAGCAGCAGGGCGCGCTCGCTTTCTTTGGCGAGCCCGAGTTCGACCTCGACGATCTGCTCCAGGTGGAGCGCGACGGCCGCGGCCTCGTCTCCGTGCTCGAGCTCTCCGACGTGCAGGACAAGCCGGCGCTGTTCTCCACCTTCATGATGTGGATGCTCGCGCGCCTCTACGCGACGTTGCCGGAGGTCGGCGATCTCGAGCAGCCCAAGCTCGTCTTCTTCTTCGACGAAGCCCACCGGCTGTTCGAGGGCGCGAGCGCCGCGTTTGCCGAGCAGATCGAGCAGGTGGTGCGGCTCGTGCGCTCGAAGGGCGTCGGGATCTTCTTCGTGACGCAGAGCCCGAAGGACATTCCGGCGGACGTGCTCGGGCAGCTCGGCAATCGCGTCCAGCACGCGCTGCACGCGTTCACCCCCGACGACGAGAAGGCGCTGCGCGCGGCGGCTCGCACCTTCCCCCGCAGCGAGTTCTACGACGTGGCCGAGACGCTCACGACGCTCGGGATCGGCGAGGCGCTGGTGAGCGTGCTGCGCAGCAACGGAGCGCCCACGCCGCCGTTCGCCACGAAGCTGATCCCCCCCGCATCGCGCATGGGTCCGCTCTCCGCAGCCGAGCTGGCAACCAGGCTCGCGACACCGCAGGTGCGCCGTTACGCCGAAGCGGTGGATCGCGAGAGCGCGGAAGAGAAGCTCGCGCGACGCGAAGCGGACGCAGCGCCGGCGCCGCAGGCGCCCGCGCGCGGCGCGCGCAGCGTCACGGAGGCGTCGACGTTCTCGCAGATCCTGAAATCGCCGCTGGCGCGCACGGTCGCCGGCGCCGTCACGCGCAGTCTGATGGGCGCGATCCTCGGGCCGACGCGTCGCCGACCGCGCTACTAAACGCCTTCCGCCAGCGAGCGAGCGCGGCCTGCTCGACGATGAGCGCGGCCGCCGATGCCCGTACGTCGTAGGGGCAACCCCCCAAACGACGTGAGGCGCGTCGTCGCGCTTTACACGTCGGGCGGTTGGTGCACAATGCGAGCCGCGAGCGACCGGAATGCAGCGCCGCACGGCGAGTGGCTCGAGCGGTCCCGACACCAACTCATGTAAATGGGAGAACCCGAAATGTCATTGGCTCAACGGTCCACGGCGGAATTCGTCGGCACGTTCTGGCTCGTCCTCGGCGGCTGCGGCAGCGCGGTGATCTCCGCCGCCTTTCCGGGCGTCGGCATCGGCCTGCTCGGCGTCGCCTTCGCCTTCGGGCTCACGGTGCTCACGATGGCCTATGCGATCGGCCACATCTCGGGTTGCCATCTGAATCCGGCGGTGTCGGTCGGTCTGGTCGCGGGTGGGCGCTTCCCGAGCTCCGAGCTGATTCCGTACGTCGTGGCGCAGGTGCTCGGCGGCATCGCCGGCGCGGGCGTGCTCTACCTGATCGCGAGCGGCCATCCGGGCTTCGACATCGCCGGCGGGCTCGCGTCGAACGGCTACGGCGAGCACTCGCCCGGCGGCTACTCGCTGGGCGCGGGCTTCGTCACCGAGGTCGTCCTCACGTTCATGTTCCTCGTGATCATTCTCGGCGCGACGGACCGCCGCGCGCCGGCGGGCTTCGCCGGCATCGCCATCGGTCTCGGACTCACGCTGATCCATCTGGTCGGGATCCCGGTCACGAACCTCTCGGTGAACCCGGCGCGCAGCACCGGCCCCGCCGTCTTCGTCGGCGGCTGGGCGATCGCGCAGCTCTGGCTCTTCTGGGTTGCGCCGATCATCGGCGCGGCGCTCGCCGGCGGGTTCTACAGCTTTCTGGGAGGCGGTTCCGACGAGGAGTAGCCGGGTCGGCGCGCCCGGGGCGGCGCCCGCGCCCGGCCAGCGCCCCGAGGCGCTCACCTGCGGACGAAGTTGACGAAAGCGGGCCGCCGGGCTCAAGATGGCCCATGGTCACGGCGACCGCAGTCGGCCGGCTATCGCCTGCGACGAGCAGACACTGGATCGGCTCGCCGGCTTGGGACTTCTTCTGGATGTTCGCCGCCCTGTGGGGCGGAGCGTTGCTGCTGGCGAGCGGCGCGGTCTACGGCCTCGCCGCGGTCGCGGCGGTGGCCTTCGTCGGCGAGCGCCTGGTGTCGATCGCGCATTCGTGGTCGACCACCTGGATGGTGCTCGGCTCGCCGCTGCTCGCCGCCGAGCGACGCCGGCGCCGTGTCGAGTTCACCTGGCTGCCGCTCGCGATCGCGCTCGGCGCCTTCACGCTCGGCCTCTACGTCGCGGGCTGGCAGCGCTTTCCCGCCGACGGCGCGCTCGCGCCGCGCCTCGCGCCCTTCGCGCTCTACATCTCGCTGTTCTGGGTGCTGCACTTCTGGCATTTCGGGAATCAGGATTTCGGCGTGCTCTCGCTCTACCGGGGCCGCGCGGGACAGACGCGGCCGATCGATCGCAAGGTGGACAAGCTCTACACCGTCGCGATGATGTTCGTGATCCAACCGATCGTGTACCTGTGCATCGTGAAGACGACGGCGTTCAGCGAGATCGTCTCCACGCTGCTGCCCTTCGCGGGGAACGTGCTCGAACGGGCCGCGCCCGTGGCGGTCGGCGCGGCGGTCGTGGCCTCGCTCGGCGTCGCCGGCTTCGAGCTCGCCAAGCCGAACCGTTCGCCCGGCAAGCTGCTCTACACCGTCGTGATCCTGCTGCATCCGCTGCTGCTCTACGGGAGCGTCCGCTACAAAGAGCGCGGGCTCGCCTACCTCTACCTGCTCGCCTACCTGTGGAGCCACTGGTTCGTCGCGATCGGGCTCGTCGGTCGCATCAACACGGGCTTCTACCGGCGCCTGGGCGAAACGCGGACGAACTCGCTCGTGCACCACGCGCTGCTGCTCGGCGCCATCACGCTGACGGTCTGGCTGTTCACGTGGCCGTTCACGGCCTACGGACTCTTCAACACGGACGGCTTCCAGTACAAGCGTTTGCTTGCCCAGATCGCTCCGGGGCAGACGCTCGCGATCGGGCTCGCGATGGGCTTCTTCCTGGCGGAGCAGCTGCTGCACTACTACTGCGATCGCCGCCTGTTCCGGTTCCGGGACGAGGGCGTGCGCCGGGCCGTGGCGCCGCTGCTTTAGGCGCGAGGCCGCTGCGGCGCATCTCGAGAGGCTGAATAACACTCAGGCGATGAAAGCTTGAGTGGGGGCGCGGAACGATTTCGCGTTTTCCACTGACGTAGTGCGCAATGAAATTGCCACGCTACGTGTCGTTCCTAGTTCCCGCACTCACCTGGCCAGTAGAGGTTGCCGTTCGGGGCCATCACCACGTTCTTGGCTTGCAGGGGAAGTACTTCTCGTCGTACACCATGACCTGTGGGTAGGATCTTGTCGCCAAAGACGGGTCTGCGCGCTCGAGACCTCGTCGCCGGTCAGCAGGCGACCGTCGACCGCCGGTCCGGGTGATTGCCGGTGGGACTACTACCTATCCATCGCGAAATGAAAGATTTGTCCGCTGGCGATCACGACAACTTCTTCATGATTCGTTGATTCTGACTTCTTTACGCAGGCGGGGGAGTCTCCATTCAATCCTTGCTCCTGCAGCTTCGACCAGATTCCTGAGGCATCGAGCCGCGTCGGTTCAAAGCTTCGCGGGCAAGCAGCAACCCATGCGCTGGCAGCTTCCGGTGGAGCACTGAACGCACGCAGAGTGAAGCCCTGACCTAGAAACTGATCACGCTGGTCTCGCTCCCACACCAGACGGACAGCCGGCGGCAGGTCAAGGCCCGAAGCGCTCTCCAGTCGCCGTACCGGCGATGCGACCACGAAGTAGGCAACCGCTAGCGTGAGAGCAGCGACGATCGCCCCGCCAAACGCTCCTAGCGCTAACCACCCAATGCGCGTCATGTGAGCCTCACTAGGGCTTGACGTACTGGCCGTGAGTGATGTCGAAGGGTGATCTTGCCCCATTCCAGCGGACAGTTTTACGTTCGTAGTGGACTTCCCCGGGTCTTGTGGACACTTAGAGGCTGCGGTTTGAGACGGTTTCAAACACCTCTGGGCTGACGCCGCCGAGATGGCTGTGGCGTCGCGTTCGATTGTAGAACATTTCGATGTACTCGAAGACGTCAGCCTTCGCGAGATCGCGTGTTCGATAGACCTGCTTCCTGATTCGCTCCTTCTTCAGGCTGCTGAAGAACGACTCTGCAACCGCGTTGTCCCAGCAGTTCCCTCGGCGGCTCATGCTGGGAGTCAGCTGGTGAGCCTTGCAGAAACGGGCCCAGTCGTCGCTGCCGTATTGCGACCCTTGATCCGAATGCACGATGACAGGCTGGCTCGGCTTCCGTCTCCACACGGCCATCAGAAGGGCATCCAACACAAGATCTCGGATCAGCGTTGGCTGCATCGACCACCCGATAATCATTCGACTGTGTAGGTCCATCACGACCGCGAGGTACAGCCAGCCTTGCCAGGTGCGGATGTACGTGATGTCTGTGACCCAGGCAGTGTCCGGTCGCTCCATAGTGAACTGGCGCTGCAACCGATTCGGAACGATAAGCGACGGCAGACTGACAACGTTGCGAGGCAGTTTGTAGCCGCGGATCGCCCGGATACCGTGATTTCTCATGATCCGGGCGACGCGGTGCCGGCCGATGAGCTCCCCTGCTTCGCGAAGGTCAAGAAACACACGAGGACTCCCGTAGATCCTGCCGCTGGCTACGTAAGACTCTCGGATCAACCCGAGCAATCGTTCGTTTTCGATTGCACGATCCGAGAGGGGCCTGTGAATCCAGGCATAGAATCCGCTCGGGGCGAGCTCTAGGACCCGACACATCGTGCGTACCGGGAACCCATCCCGCTTCGCGTGGATGAACGCGTACCTTACTCGGACTCCCTTGCAAAGTACGCCGCCCTGGGCTCAACCGGTCAACGCAACACTTTCATCGAGCACGTCTGCGGGCGAACGAAAGCCGAGCGTCTTGCGAGGACGCTGGTTCAAGCGAGAAGCGACTCGGTTCAGATCGGCTTGTGAACGAGCGGATAGGTCGGTGCCTTTCGGGAAGTACTGGCGTAGTAGACGGTTCGTGTTCTCGTTCGTTCCGCGTTGCCACGGGCTCTGGGGATCACAAAAGTAGACTTGAACGTCGGTGGCGACCGAGAATTCCTTGTGTTTCGCCATCTCCATTCCGCGATCCCAGGTCAACGACTTTCGTAATTCCACGGGCAGGCGCCGGACCTGCTTCGTCAGGGCCTTCACAACGGTCTCAGTGTCCTTTCCCTTGACCTTCACCAACATCGTGAACCGAGACTGACGTTCGACCAGTGTCGCGATGTGCGTGGTGTTCGACCCCGCGATCAGGTCACCTTCCCAGTGACCAGGCACTGCGCGATCTTCGACCTCGGCCGGGCGCTCGCGGATGGAGACTGCATCGATGATCTGACCACGCGGCTGGCCCCGCGTGCTGGCGTTCTTGGAGCGCCGCATCATCCGCCTCGTCCTCAGATGCCTGACGAGCTCCTTTTTGAGCACGCCCCGAGCCTGAACGAAGAGGCTTCGATAGATCGTTTCGTGGGAGATCTGCATATCCGGAGCATCAGGGTACTCCCGCTTCAGCCATCCGGATCTCTGTTCGGGGGACCACTCCACGCTCAACTTCTTTGCCACGATTCCTTGCAACCGACGGTTGATTGCAAGCCGGCAGAGTTTCCGCCGATGTGCGTGGTCCCAAGCCGCCTCGTCGGCTGCACTGCCTCGGTACTTCCTCCGGCCTCCGTTGCGTGCGATCTCCCGGCTCACTGTCGACGGTGCACGCTCGAGGGCAGCAGCAATCTTCCGCATCGAATCACCAGCAGCGATTCCACGAGATATCTCCTCTCGCTCGGCCAGGCTCAAGGCTAATCGCGAGCGCCGCCGCGCTAGTGGAGCGAAACCCCCTTTGCCTGAGACGACGCCGTGAATCGAGGCGGGATGTTTGCCGAGCGCCCGACCAATATCGCTTAAGGACTCGCCGATCTTCCATCGTTCCCAGAGATCCACCTTCTGCGATGTGGAAAGTCCGGGGCGCCCTAGCTGGGCCATTTGCAACACCTCCTGTTTCGGAAGCAGAACAGATGATGTTGCGTTGATCAGTTGAATCTACCGCGGCTTTTTTTAGGATGTCACGCTCCTCGGTGACGCGCCGTAAGTCGCGGCGGAGGCGCGCGATCTCCTCGGCTTCTGGAGTTCGTCGTCGCGGAACTCCGCTACCCCGCTGCTGGGCCCCTCGAACCCAGCCGTGTAGCGTGTTTACGTGAACGTCCAGACCGCGCGCCACGTCGGCTACCGTTCGGCCTTGCTCGAGTACGAGCTTCACTGCGTCGGCCCGAAATTCAGGGGTGTAGCTTCGCTTGATGTTCGCCATGGACACCTTCTCCCCGGAGCATCCTACGCTCCGAAAGGTGTCCGTTGAAACGGGGCAAGATCAATCCGTTGTAGTAGGCCGCTCCAAGTCTCGTCATGTCGGCTCTGTTGGGGCGCTATGCGGGAATGGGGATTCGATTTCCGTCTGCATTCTCCGCGTGTCTCACGACCGCGCGTCTCTCATCCTTTTTTCCCGTCAGAATGCGGCAAGGGGGGTTAGCGTCGCTGTTGTTGCCCGCGGTTGTCTTGACGATAGGTGATTCATTTTCAGGACGTCCGGGAAGTCGCATTCTGTCAGCTACCCCCCGTAGGGGGCAGGCGCTTCTACTGGAAGCCCGTCGTGTTGAAGAGCTCGTAGTCGGTGAACGGCAGTGCGCGATGAGAGTACCAAGCGATGTGTCGCACTCCATTACAGACTGTCCTTGGGATGACTCGCCTCCACCGACGTCACTCGCCCAGGTCGACGCGTATGCTCGCGCGGTCGATTCGGCCCTCCTTCTCGAAGATGGCGATAGTGCCTTGTCGACCGTTGCTGAATCGAACCACATATTCATAGTCGCCTGGGCCGCTTGAGTCCCGTCTCATTATTTCGAAGTCGGGCGTGATTTGCGACCGTGCCTCGTCGATCAATTTGAGATTTGCCTCGTACGTGAATTTCCGATGGAGTTCGGTGTTATCGACGGCCGATCTAACGTACTCGCGCAAGAACGCACGGCGCTTCGCTTCCGCACCAGCATCTCCGCAGCTCATCTGCGGAATGAGTAGAAGCGCGGCCGCGACCGCAAACCAAAGCCAACGCAAGCGAGCCCTCATGGTCCAAATACCTCTCGGATCATTGGGCCAACCATGGATGGCGGCATTCCCCCGGAGGTGACGCTCGCACCGAGGAGTGCAGCCGAGTTACCCAGTAGGATGTCAGCGGTTGAGAAGCCACCTCCACCGAAGATCTCACGGCTTGTGTTCGCGAGCGGACCTCCGATCGAGCCGAAGGCTCCTCCTGCCACGAAGGCGCCCGTGAAATGGCGCACCTGGTTTCCGCCATCTCGGAAAAGTGAATAGAAGCCCCGGTCGCCAAACGGCGGGATGTTGTTATCGAGGGGCGTGGCCGGGTTGGCACGCGACGTCCGAGCGAGGGTCGATCCGATATCGTCGACGAAGGTACCCGCGTCCGTGCCGAAGCTGGCGGCGAAATCGGAAACGCGAGCGAGCGCTTCTAGGTCGGTGATTCGTCCGCTCTGCGCTTCAACGGCGAGGGAGTCCGCATAGCTTCGAATCGCCTGCTGGCGCAGCGGATCGCTAAGAACCCTTTGTGACCCAGGATTCCTACCCCATGAGGCAGTAACGTCTGCCAACTCCCTTCGGGATAGCGATGGGTGGGTTGCGGGCATTGGATTCGCAGCCCATCGAGCTATGACATCGGCGAGTTCCTGCATAAAGCGCACGGATGCCGGGTCCGTCGGGAGATGATGCAAGTGAAGGTTACCCGGGCCGTGCGACGAGAAGCCGTAATTCGCACTGCTAGAAGGAGCGTTCCCCCGCGGCGGCGGGGCGGGTTCACCCGACCCTTGCGAGTAGTAGCCCGTCGGATCGATGAGGTTGAGAGGGGAGTTGTACGCATAGCTGTAGCGATTGAAGCTCTGCGGGTTCGCGGCATCGGGAACGATCGGATCGGGCTCGAGGAAGCGGCCGGTCTCGGGGTCGTAGACTCGGGCGCCCAACATGTAGAGACCGGTGCCCTCCAGGATCTCTTCGCCCGTGAAGCGGTGGCGCAGCGAGGGGCCTTCGCTCGCGATCCCCGGATCGCCAAAGGGCAGGAAGTAGTAACGGTTGCGTGCCGTGCCGCCGTCCTCGATCGTGAGGATCGTCGAGCCCAGATGATCGGTGAGGTAGAAGAGGGCCGGCTCGTCGTGCATCCCGAGCCCTGGCGTGATCGGCGGTGGGCCAACACCGCACGGCGAGGCGATCAGCGCCGGCGCCGCCACCAAGAGTGTGCCCACGCTGCCGAGCCGTAGCGCGAGCGTGCCGCGGCCGGTTTCACGAGCGCGGCGGCGCAGCGCGACGCCGACCAGCAGCAACCCGAGGGCGCCGTAGCCGGCGCCGAGGGCCCCCAGCGGAAGCTCCGGCAGATTCGGAGCGCGCCACGTGAGCAGCGGCGGCAGCGCGGCGCTCGGCGCGGCCCACGTGCGCGCCGAGGACGCCACGCGAACACCGTCGACGAAGAAGTGCTTGTTCACGCGCTGCTGAATCACGTTGTACTCGTAACCAGGCTCGGGCAACGCAACAATTTCGGTCAGGCCTCGGCGCGTCGACAGGCGGCGTCCGTCCGCGGCGTAGCTGAAAGTGGCATTGCCGCCGTTGCTGGCGGCAAGAACGGTCATGCGGCCCAGCGAGTTGTACGTGAAGTCGACCGTCGCGGCGCCCTGGCCCGCGGCGCCCTGGAATCCCGTGCGGGTCTTGTGTATGACGTTGCCCGCGGAATCGTACTCGTAGTCGAGCGTTCGCGTGCCGCTCGTCGCTACCGCGTGCTTGAGCGCGTGAGGGCGGACCGGATCGTCGTACACCAGCGAGGCCCAGCCGAGATCATTTGGGGCCTGGTGATCCTTCTCGATGATGTTTCCGAGGGCGTCGTAATTGTATATGTAGCTAGCCCCGGGAGTTTGAACGATTCGATCGAGCCCGTCGTAGGCGTAGCTCATCGAGAATGTCTGAAGCACACCCGAGCCGACGGAGAGTGTGTTCCCGGTCTGCGAGCGAACACGTCCCGCCCCGTCGATCGAGTAGTTCGCCTCGGCGACGAGCTGCGACGCGACGCGGCCCTCCATTCGCACGAGACGGCCCGAGATGGCGTCGAACTGCCGGACTTTGGTCGCCAACGGCGAACTCACACTGCCACCTAGACCGAGGTTCAATGGCCGATCGAGGGCATCGTACGTGACGCTCGACACGTAATCACCCGAGTAGGCGCCACCGATTGACGAGATCCGCGTGAGCAAGCCCTTGTCGAAGTGTGAGGTCGCAATCTCACCGTCGGGATAGATGGTCTGCACGACGCGTCCGAGTGGATCGTAGCTGCGAGCGAAGTCGAAGCGGCGGGCAAAGAGCGTTCGGGAGTGTAGGGAGACGTTTCCGGCCGCGTCGTATTGGAAGCTGTCCGTGCCCGCGCCATCTGCGGCCGATATGAGGCGACCCAGCTCGGTCGGAACCTGGGAATCCAGACCATACGTATAGACGTCTCCATTCTCACCAGTAGCCGTCGGAGTCCGGGTCTTCAGTCTTCCCAACGGGTCGTACGCGAAGATCTGGATTTTTCCACGGGGATCCTGCGTCAGCCCGACGAGCCCCCTCGCGTCGTACTGCGAGATCCAGGTGCCGCTGTCTGGATCGACCAGCCGGGTTCGATTCCCGAGCTCGTCGAAGAACACATTGGTCTCGTGGGTTTGACCCGCGCACGCAGAGCTCGAGCCGCACAGGCTCTGGTCGTTTGCGATCGCATCCCGGACGAGGACCAATTGATCGAACGCATCGTAGGTGTACGTAGTCCGTGCGGGGGCGCCCGCCGGAGATGCGTACTCGAGCACCTCGGAGAGGCGCCCATGGGCATCTTGACGAACGGTGCGCCTGTGGACCAGGCCGTCGCCGGGAATCGTGGTAGTCGTCGTCGCTTCGCGGTGCCCGTATGCAAATGCGCGCAGTGTCCCATCGGGGAGAGTCTCGGCGAGCGTGCGACCGATTGCGTCGTAGTCGTAGAACGTACTCGCGACCGGGGCCGAGCCGAAATCCCAGCGCGATATCGAAGCCGCGCGCCCGGCGGCATCGTAGTAGGTCATCCGGCGTGCAACGTTCGATCCGATACCACTCTTACGCTCTTCAAGGGGCCGACCAAAACCGTCGTAAAACGTGACCGCAACGATGGCGTTCGAATCCTGGGCAGGATCCGCCGGCGCGGTCGCGCTCCAGCGAACCCGTGACTCGGTGCGCTGGTTCGCGGTACCTCGATCGGCGTCGTAGTAGAGCGTCGAGGTAGCGCCACCGTTGGGACCCGTCGACGCAATCTCGCGGCCCCAGGGATCGTACGTGGTCGTCTCGATCTGGCCATTTGGGGACGTGATCCGACAGGGGAGTCCCATACCCAGGGGCCCACCGCAGCCCGCGAGCTCGTAGGCCATGCTGGTGGTGAGGTTGTATTGCGAGCCGGCGGTGCTCCCGACGGTGACCTGGACCGGAAAGGTTTGCGATGCAGAGTCGTAGAGGACGGACTTGAAGGCGCGGTCGGAACCGGGAGCGTTGACGTCGAATGGCGCATCCGCGCGAATCAAATTGCCATAGACGTCGAAGGTACGGTCGATCTGGACGACCGTGGGGGCTCCGAGCGCGTTGGTCCACGCCTGGCGCACTCGGGTCGGATTCCCGCGCACGATCGTTTGATTCAAGGGGTTTCCGGAATTTCCGTCGTAGAGAATCTCGAGAGCGCGCGTGAGCGTTGTGCCAACAGGTACCCCGCTTGCGTTGCCTACCACCACGATACTCGCCGGTCGATCCGCGAGCAGCATGCCGGAGCCTGCGACGGAATCAGCGATTGCGTAGCTCATCGTCGTCGTGATGTCGTCAGAAGACGTCGCCGGATCGCCCAGCCGCGCGATCTCGACGACGTTTCCGTAGAGATCGAAGCTTCTCCGCGTCTGTGTTACTGCTGGAGACGCCTGACCTTCGTACTCCTCGTCGGTCTGCCGCACGGGAAAGGCGAGGAACGCCTGCGATGAGACGGAGGAGCCGTTCATCAGCGCTGCAAATGCAGAGAACGCGTATCCCGTTTGCGTGTCGCCGATCGAGCTCAGGGTTCCCGTCGACCCATCTGAAAACGTCACGACCGGCGTCGGCGTGGCGCCAGACGCGTGCGCGTAATCGTAAAGCGTCTTTCGGAGCAAAGTCGAGGAGGGATTCCCGGGGGCGGCGCTGACGCTCGCGACGACGACCTGGCGAGGCATGCCCCGAAGAGCGTCGCTCGTATGAAAAGTCGTCTCGGTGGCGCTTCGAACCGGGCCGACCACCGGACCGAGCGCAAGCACCCTGCCAAAGCCCCGGAACGCGCGATCCGCGATGTCGTAGACCGGCTCGTAGTACACGAAATCCTGAACGATTGCCGGCTGGCTGAAAGCGGCGCCCGGATCGGCCGTGATCCGGCTCACGACCCAGCGCGGTTGGCTGTAGCGGCGCTGTCCATCAACGTCGGGATTCACCTGAGGAGCGGTCCCGAAGGCGCTATAGGGGCGGTACTCGATCGTCGTCACCGCGCCCCCCGGCGTCGTGACGGTTTCGAGCATGTCGGGCGACTTGCCGAGATTCAGATAGGCGCCGGCCGAGACCAGGATGTCGACCATGCCGTCGGCGTTCACATCGGCGAGACGGGCTCCCGTATCGAGACCAGACGCCGCGCTGAACCCGACGGGTGTGTTCCACTCTGGCGTCAAATGCCAAATGCTGGCAGCGCTCCCCGTTCCGAACAGACGAGCGCCCCAGAGACCGCTCTGCCTGAAGTCGTCGTTGCCTCCCGGCTGGACCGTTCCCCCAATCCGATCAGGTCCGCCATCGCCGTTGATGTCGATCAGCCGCGTCCCCCAATCAGCGGCCGTACTTGCATCTTCCTCGCTGCAGTTGCTGGTGTTTGCTTGGAGGCTGTAGCCACCGTCAAACACTTCGTAGTGCAACCACGTCGTATTCGGATTGCTTTGATTGAACTGCCAGCCATAACCGTTGTTTACGAGTTCACGGAAATGGGCCACGCTCGCCGCAGGCGGCACTCCGTGCGAAACGATGTTCTCCAGGATGTCTGGGAGACCGTCAGTATTGATGTCCGCGAATCGATCCTTCCCACTGTGCCCGTCAGCCAGCGTGTTGCTCGCCTTGCACGTGTTGAGATGTGACCACGAATAGGAATCAGATGGAAAATAGGCCGGGACCTGCCATTTCGGATGGTCGTACAGCTTGACGAACTTGGTCTGTCGTTCCGTGACGGTGTCGTCCATGCGCGTCACCATCGAATTGTGGTACGCGTTGAAGACTCCGGAGGCCAACCCCCCCACCGAATTCATGAGGGTTCCCGCACGCCGCTCGCTCGTACGCCACCACTTGTCGCCGGGCGCGGGATGGACTCCGTAGAGATTACGATCGTAGACGAGGTCGTCTCGCCCATCGCCGTTCGCATCGATGAGACGGACACCCTGATCGAAGCTGCCGGCTGCCCCGATTACGCGTTCGGCGGTCGGTAGATATTCGTATGGGCAGGAGTGCAGTGAGCTTCCCAGAATCACCTGGAAATCTGTCTGGTAGTATTTGATCCCCGCTTCGTCAGCCGGGTCGGGATCCCAGCCTGATCCTGTGTTGATGAATGCCTCGTTGGCATCGACTGCAGAGCTGGGGTCGTTTGGCGTCGGGCCAACCTCGTGGCGGTGATTCGAGCCACCTCCGGTGCAACTGTCCGGGCTCTCGTTCGTGCCCGTGATCGCGATTCGACGCTGAAGGACGTCCTGGCGGCCATCTCCGTTCAAGTCGCCAAACACCGCTCCGGTGTAGCCATATTGATCTTTGAGGTTGACGGGAAGCGCCCAACTCGGGGCTGCGCCGAGCTGAAAGCCGTCGGGGCCTCCCAGGTAGGTGTTCCCGGCCCCTGGGACCGCTTGCACGACGTCTGGATATCCGTCGCTGTTGACATCGACGATACGAAGTCCCTGGTCCTGACCATCCGAGACGTAGGTGAGTCCGCCTGGCAACCGCCAGCGAGCATCCAAACCAGACCAGAACGTTCCGTTCAAGCCCGATGGCGTTCCGCCGTTTCCGTAGCTGAACGAGTATTCGAGGGGAATCTCCGAGGTGAGCAATGTCACCCTCTCCCGGACGGAGACGAGACGGCTACGCGCAGATGCAGGGCTCTCCTCGTAAGTCAGCGCGTACCTACGGACTAGGCTCCCATCCACCCTCGATTCGATTCTGCGCAACCGTTGCCCGACTCTGCGAGCGAAACCCGTTCGATACTGCGTTTGGAGATCGAGTCGGGTGTTCTCATAGATGAAGTTGACCACGCGTGTGCGAGCGAACGACTCGAGGTTGGTGTCTCCGAAACCCGGGACGGAACCGATCGCGCCCGGCAAGTGCAGGGAGTAGGTGATGCTCGTGAGATACCGCATGCCGGGATCGGCATCGACGAAGTCAGCACCGCTCGTGGTCCCCCACTGAAGCCTCATGACGTTCCCGTTGCGATCCTCGACGCGGTCGAGATACCACGCGAATGGGATCAGTCTGTTCACGATCGTTTCAAAATTGGAAGAGGAGCAACCCGCGAGGGGAGCCGGACAACTCGCCGCGGTCGGGTCGGAGGCACGGACTTCCTCATTAGCGAGTAGCGAGCCCGAGTAAGAGAATCCTCCGGAATAGTAGATAAACCCTGGCGCTGATCCGAAGTAGAGCCGCGTCCCGTCGGGACGAAGCACCCTCCAGCTGTCGCTATTCGTCGTGACGAGGTGTTCGATTCGCGTGAAATCGTGATTTTCGGAGACATAGCGACCAGGTATCCCCGTCGGCTTCAAGCGACTTCCCGCGAGCTCGAAGGTGTCAGTCGCGTCGTAGGCTGGCGCCCCGTCTCGTGTCGAACGTTGAATTACCGACGGCCCGATGTCTAGCGACCATCCCACTCCGAGCGGCCCGCTGTCTCGCGTTGCTGCCGAGTTGTATTCGAGCGCGACTTCGGGCGTGAGGCCGCCCGTTCCCGGTGCGACGACGATCGGAATCCTGAACGTCGCGTCGCCAGTGAATTCGCTCGGCGCCACATGAGCGGAAGTCGCCGACAGCGTACTGTGCAAGTGTCGGCGCATCGACCGGGAGGCCGGTTGGTGCATTCAATGAGGCACCCGCTGGAATCGAGAAGCTGAGCTGTTGAATCGAGAGGTAGAGCGCGAGGTACTGAGCGCCGCGCAGGTTCAGCGTTGCATCTACGCAACCTCCACAGTCGGTGTTGTCGATTGACTGACGGGCGACTCAGAATCTCGACCTGCTGAGCCTTCGTATCACGCCCGCATGTAGGGACTTAATTCAATTCGACGGGAGCGAATGATCAAGATTTGATCAGGAACGCGTTAAACAGCGACCCCCGCCATCAGAACAAAATTTGTTCAATTGCTTTGGTCGCCGAGCGACCACCGAAACGCTTTCCTTCTCGCACCATCGCTGCGGGGAAGGGATCGCTGCGTTTCGCAGATCTGGGCGGGCGAGTGCAACGCAACGCCGGACCGAATGCCGGGCGCTTCTTCGCACTGATGACGATACGCGGCGTGGCTGGATGGCCGCGAAGACCCCTTTCATTCGGGTGAGGTCGTCGCGGCCGCTCGAGTATGCGTCTGACCGGCGAAGTGAGATCCATGGATGGGGACCGCGGACCGCCGTTCCCAATTATTCCCTCCAGGGGGAGATCAGCTCGGCGCACAGTCAGCGGAGGAGAGCGCGCTCGCCGCAGAGATCGGGGCATGCCGCGCTGAAGCGGGTTCCGTGGGATGTGTTACAACCAACTCATGCCCGAGCATCCCACGGTCGTGAACGCCGAGGATCGTCGGCGGGCCAAGGAGCAGGCGCGGCTGGCGCTCGCCCGCATGCGCGTCGGCGCCGACCGCAGCCTGCTGCAGGTGTTCCAGGCGTCGACGGAGCTCGCCGCGGACACGCTGCAGGTGGGCCGCGCGGGTATCTGGCTGCTCGTGAACGAGGGGCGCGCGCTGCGCTGCTTCGACGTCTTCGAACGCGAGAAGCGCCAGCACTCGGAAGGCGCGCTGCTGCAGGCCGCCGATTTTCCGGCCTACTTCCAGGCGCTACAGGAGCGCACGAACGTGCCCGCCGGCGACGCGCGCACGGATCCGCTCACCCACGAGCTGCGCCGCGCCTACCTCGAGCCGCTCGGCATCGTCGCGATGCTCGACGCGCCGATCTTCCAGAATGGAAAGCTGGTCGGCGTCGTCTGCCACGAGCACCTGCACACTCCGCGGGAGTGGACCGCGGAGGAACGCGACTTCGCCAGCTCGGTGGCCGACGGCGTCGCGCTGCGGATCGAGAGCGCGGCGCGCCTCGAGGCCGAGAGCCGCGTCGTCTCGAACGCAACCGAGCTCGCGGAGCTCTCGAAGATGGAAGCGCTCGGCCGACTCGCCGCCGGCGTGGCGCACGACTTCAACAACATGCTCGCCGTCGTGCTCGCCCACGCGAATCGCATCCCAACCCTTCCGGGCGTCACTCCGAACGTGGCGGAATCGGCGCGCGAGATCGAGGCGGCCGCGCGCCGCGGCGCTGCGCTCGCCCAGGAGCTGCTCGCCTTCGGGCGCGAGCGCGCCCGCGAGCCCCGCGTGCTCGACGTGGTGCGCGCGACGGAGTCGTTCACGAGCCTGCTCCAGGCGGCGGTGGGCAGCCAGCACGAGCTGCGCGTCACGCGCAGCGGTCCGAGCGGCCGCGTGCTGATCGATCGCTCGCAGCTCGAGCGGCTGCTGCTCAATCTGTGCGTGAACGCGCGCGACGCGATGCCCGGCGGCGGCAAGATCCAGATCGCCATCGGCGAGGCGCGCGTCGCCGACGCGCCCGGCGGAGATGGCGTGTACGTGATGCTGAGCGTGAGCGACGACGGCGTCGGCATGGACGAGGCCGTCCAGTCGCGCCTGTTCGAGCCCTTCTTCACGACCAAGCCCGCCGGCAAGGGCACGGGGCTCGGTCTCTCGATCGTCTACAAGATCGTCGAGCGCTGCGGCGGCTTCATCCACGTCGAGAGCGCGCCGGGCCGCGGCACCCGCTTCCGCGTCTACCTGCCGCGCATCGCGTCCGAGAGCTGACGGCGCGCTAGCCGCTGCCGTAGACGCGCTGCACGTAGGCGAGCGCGCGCTCGATGTGCGGCAGGTTGCTCGCGGCCGACTCGACCTGGCGCATCTCGATCGAGACGGCTGGAACGCCGCCGCACGCGCGCAACGCTTCCGCGTAGCGGGGGTGCGGAACCAGCGAGCCCGCTCCGACCGGGGCGAGCTGGGGCTCGCTCGCGTGGAAGTGGCGGATCCTGCCGGCGTTCGCGCGGATCTGCGCGGCGCCCTCGCCCGCCATGTGAAGCGCTGCGGCGTCGAGGTGGAGTCCGAAGCCCGGGTGCGCGACGAGATCGACGAACGCACGCGCCTGCTCGGCGTCGTGGATCCAGTCGCAGGCGGACTCGGGCGGGATGGGCTCGATGCACAGACAGGTGCCGTGCTCGACCGCGACCTCGCCGAGGCGGCGGAAGAACGGCGCCGCGAGATCGGCGGCCTGCGCGAGCGACAGCGCACCGCGCTTGCGATTTCCGGGGGAGCCGAAGACCAGCGCGCGTGCGCCGAGCGCGCCGCCCACGCGCACGATGCGCGCCAGCACCTCGGCCATCTCGTCGCGCTGCGCGTCGGTTCCGAACAACGCAAGGTCGCCGCGGCCAAACAGGAGAGCCTGCATGGCGACGATCTCGATCCCGCGCGCCCGCCAGAAGTCGCGGTAGCGCGCGAGCGCATCGCGCCCGAGCGCGCCGGGCTCGGGCCCGATCTTTCCAGGCGCGATCTCGACCGCATCGATGCCGCGCTCGGCGAGCCGATCGCGCACGGCGGGCTCTTCGTCGACGCGCCAGGCGATGTTCGAGATCGCAATCCTCATCGCGCGCCGCTGCGCTCGCCCGCGACGAAGCGGCGGATCCCCGCCAACACCTCGGCGCGCGTCGCCAGATAGTGGCCGCTGCGTCCCCACACGCTCGCGTGACGGGTCCAGAAGTCGTAGCGGGGCGCCGGCGGCGGCAGCGTGTTCTCGAATTCGCGGCCGAACGCCGTGCGCGCGACCTCCCGCGTCGTGACGGGCTCGGTGGCGAAATTCACGAGCGTGAGTCCCGCGGCGAGACAGCGCTGCACGTCGGCCTCGATGCCCGCGAGGTCGTAGAACTGGAACACTCCGTCCTGGTGGATCAGGTCGAGCCGGTTGTCGTGCAGGAAATCGTAGATCGCGTTCTTCTTGAGCCCGGCGCCGAACAGGCCCGGCAGGCGAACGATCAGCGCGTGCGGAAAACGCGCGCGCACGAAGTGCTCGAGCTCCAGGCGGTGCCGGCCGTAGGGCTGCCCCTCGGCGAGCGCGGGCTCGTCGCCTTCGTCGACCCCGATTGGCGTCGGATACACGTCGATGGTCGAGATCAGGACGAAGCGCTCGGCCTGCACGTGCTCGAGCGCCCGCATCAAGCTCTCGATGCCGGCGCGGTCGGCCGCGGGATCCTGATTGGCGATCCACTTGGCCGCCTTGCAGCCCGCGCTGACGACGAGTTCGAAGCTGCGCCCCGCGAGCTCTGCGACGTTGCTCGAGTTGTAGAGATCGCTGTAGCGGCCCTGGCGCAGCAGGTTGCCGCCGACGAAGCCCGTGTGTCCGATCAGCGCGCGCGCCACGTCAACGGGCCTCCGGATCATAGGCGCCGCTCACGGCGCGAAGCAGGGTTCCCAGCACGAGCAGGTTGCCGCGCAGCGGACTGATCTTGCTCGGCGTCCGGCCCGCCGGCGGATACTCGCGCGTCACCGGAATCTCGCAGACGCGAAAGCCCAGCCGCGCAGCGCGAATCGCCAGATAATAATGGAGCTCGTAGGCGGCGAAGACGTCGCGGAACGGCTGGACGCGCGGGTCGAGCAGCAGGCGCCGGCTGTAGGCGCGAAAGCCGTTGGTCGTGTCCGTGTAGCGGTGGCGCGCCGCGAGCGAGACGAGCGGCGCGTGCAGCAGCATCACGCCGATGTGGCGCGCGAGCGGCGTGTTCACGCCCTTGCCGCCCGGCACGTAGCGCGAGCCCTGGACGTGATCCCAGCCCTCGGCGAGCTTCGCGGCGAAGCGCGGCAGCGCAGAGGGGTCGTCCTTGTCGTTGCCGTCGACGAAGATGAGTCCTTCGTAGCCCTGCTCCATCCCCCAGGCCATGGCCATGCGCATCTGCGCCGATAGCCGGCCGGGTCCCGTCTTGGTGAGGAGCGCGCGGACACAGGTCGTGCGCAGATGGCTCTCGGCGAGCGAGCCGTCGCCGCTGCCGCCGTCGGCGATGGCGACGTCGAGGCCCGCGACGAACGGCCGCATGCGCTCGAGCTGGCGGCGGATGCGCTCGCCCTCGTTGATCACGGGCACGCACACGCACCAGCGCGCGCTCCGCGCCGCGAGCTCGAGCGCGTGGAACCCGGGCACCTGCCATTCGGGGTGGCCGAGCGCGTACACCGGACCGGGAGCGCTCACGCCGATTCGTTCACGACGTTTCGTCGCGTCGCATCGGCGATCAGGACCGAGCTATGACGTTCCTCTGCGATGAAGTACGCCGGTCGATCGCGCGATTCCTCGAGCAGACGGCCGACGTACTCGGCGAGCACCGAGAGGATCAGGAACAGGAGCAGGAACATGCCCGAGACGGACGCGGACTGCGTGATCCAGCCCTCGGCAACATGCGACTTGAGCAGTGCGATCAGCAGCACGTAGATCAGGTAGAGGACGTTCATCAGGCTCGCGGCCAGGCCGAGCAACGCGACGTAGCGCAGCGGCTTGGTGCTGTTGGTCACGATCAGCGAGACGCCGCGCTCGAGGCCCTCGCGCACGGACTTGCTGCGCTCCGGCGTCCGGCGCGGAACCGGCGCGTAGGCGATCTGCTGGCGCGGAAAGCCGACGACGGCGCCGAAGATGCGCAGAGCGCGCGACTTGTCCTTGATCTGCCCGACGGCGTTCAGGGCCTGGCGCGTGAACGCCATGTAGAGCGTCGCCTCGTCGGGGAGGTCGAGCTCGAGCATGCGCGCCGCCAGGCGCACGAAGCGGCGGCGCAGCACGCGGTAGGCCCAGCGCTGCTCCGATGGCGTCGTGCGGACGCCGAACGCGACGCCACCGCTGCTGCGGGCCGCTTCGACGAAGCGCGGCAGCAACGCGGGCGGATCGCTCTCGGGCTGCAGCACGACGACGATGTCGCCGATCACCCCGTCGAGGCCCGCGAGCATCGCAACCTCGTTGCCGATGCGCTTCGAGAGCCGCAGATAGCGCAGGCATTCGTGGCTTCCGAGCAGATTCGTGACGAGCTCGCGCGTAGCGTCGCGCGAGCCGTCGTCGACCAGCACGACCTCGTAGTTCTGCCAGCCGGCGCGCAGCACGCCGAGCAGATCCAGCAGGAACGGCTCGAGAATGTCGGCGTCGTCCGCAACCGGCACGACGACCGAGACGAAATAACTGGCGATGCTCACGCGGCCACCCCTCGGCCCAGGAGCAGCCCGAGCTCGCGCTCCAGATCGTAGATGTTGTCGACCTTGCCGCCGAGGATCGAGACCAGGCCCGGCAGCTCGGGGTGGCGGCTGCAGAGAATGGGCCGGCTGTCGTCGACCTCGCTCTGCGGCAGCACGGTCTTGATCTCGAGCAGCGTGTCGCGCAATCGAAAGCCCGCCACCGCCGGGAAGTAGCGCGCGGCGTCCTTGATCATGTGCAGGAAGAACGAGGGCTCGCCCCGTTCGCGCAGGCGTCTCGCATCGGCGCCGTCGACGTCGCCGTCCCGCCAGGGCCGGTGCGGCGTGTAGCGCACGTGCGAGAGCGAGTGGAGCTTGCGCGCCGGAAAGGGCATGAACGAGAAGAACGGCCCGCACATCACGGTCACGCCGACGCGCTCGAGCTCCGCCGGCACCTCGACCAGCGCGATCTCCGCGAGGTCGTGCTGGAGCGCGAGCTTCGCGACGCCCGAACGCGCGAGCAGCCCGTTCAAGTTGGAATAGCTCGCATCGAATACGTGATCGCAGGCGACGGCGCGCTCAGCGCCGGTCGCGCGGGCCCGGATCTCGACCTCCAGCCGGCGCGCCCCCACGGACTTCGCCGCGCGCACGACGTCGTGCTCGAGCCAGACCTCGACACCCGCCGCCGCGAGATCGGCCTGCATGCGCTGCGCGAGCGCGTCCGCATCGAACGCCCACTCCTCGGTGCGCCACACGCGTTCGATCAATTCGCCGTTGAACCAGCGCACGGCGTGCGGCTCGGCGGGTGCGAGCGGCGCGCCGATGCGAGCGCAGAATTCCTCGAATTGGGCGGCCGTGACGTTCGAGCGCATGCGCGCGACGGCGTAATACTGGGTGAAGCTGCGGTCGATGCACTCGGCGTACTCGCGCAGGAAGCGCTCCGAGTTCACCCGCGATCGCAAGCCGGTCAGGATGCTGCGCGGGTAGTGATAGCCGTTGTGCACGCGCGCCTGGTTGTTGTACGAGGCCCGCCGCAAGAGCGCCGGCTCGCGCTCGAAGAGCGCGACCGATAGCGCCTGTTCGCGGGCCAGGTGCAGCGCCAGCCAGCAGCCGAAGATCCCGCCGCCGACGACGACACAATCCAGTTCGCGGCTCTCGCCTCGGGGAGACATGCGCCATGCGAGATTAGCTCGCGATCGGCGATCTCGGGAATGCGCTCGGTCCTCTGCATACGGCTACCCGTTGGCTTCCGGCTCGTGTCATATTCACGCCGTCGTGACGAGCCTCCCGATTCCCTCCCGGCTTGCGGCGATCGCACCCTGGGCCGCGCTGCTCGCGCTGGCCGCCGCGCTCTGCCTTCAGGACATCCGCTCGCAGGACTACTGGTGGCACCTGCGCACCGGCCAGCTGATCGCCGAGACCGCTGCGGTGCCCACCCGAGATCCATTCCTCTACACGACTCCGGGCGCGCGTTGGATCGACATCAACTGGCTCTACCAGCTCGGAATCTTCGGGCTCTACCGCGCGGGGGGCCACGCCGCGGTCGTCGTCGCCCAGCTCGCGCTCGTCTGCGCGCTGCTCGCGGCCCTCGCCCCGATCGGCCGGCGGCCCGGGCGAACCTGGCTGAGCGTCGGAGCGCTCGGTCTGATGCTGGTCGTCTCCGCGAACCGCATCGAGCCGCGGCCGGAGCTCGTGAGCTTCGTGCTGCTCGCCTGGGTGTTGCGTCTGCTCGATCGCTTCGAGCGTCTCGGGGACCGCGCCGTCTACGCGATCGTGCCGCTGCAGCTCCTGTGGGCGAACCTGCACGGCTTCTTCGCGGTGGGAATCGTGGTCTGCGGCATCCACCTGGCCGGGGAGCTGTTGCGACCCTTCGGTCTCGCACGCGAGAGCCTGCGCATGCCGCGGTTGCGGCGCCTCGTCGCGGTGATCCTGCTCTCGTCGCTCGCGGCCTTCCTGAATCCGAATGGCATCGATGGCGCCCTCTTCCCGCTGCAGCTGTTCAAGATGGTGGGCTCCGTGCAGCAGCATGGCGATTTCACGCTGGCGATCGGTGAGCTGCTGCCACCGCTGGCCGTGCTCGATCCGCTCTCGCTGAGCCTGTTTCTCGGCATGGCGGCGCTCTCGTTCGGCGCGCTGGCGGCGAACTGGCGGCGCGTGCGCGAGGCCGACATCCTGCTCTGGGTCGCGTTCTTCTATCTCGCGATGGGTGCGAACCGCAACGTCGCGCTCTTCGCCGTGGTGGCCGCGCCGCTGCTCGTGCGCAACGGCAACCAGGCGCTCGATGCGCGCGAGCCATCCGCCCGGGCGCAAACCGTGGCGGCCGCCGTGATCACGGCGCTCGCGCTGCTCGTCGCGAGCGACGCCGCGCTCGGCCGCTTCCACGCGCGCATCGGAAACTTCTCCACGCCCGGTCTCGGCGTGATCGAGGGCTTCAATCCGATCGGCGCCGCCGAGTGGATCCTGCGCGCGCGGCCGCCGCAGCCGCTCGCGCACGCGATGGGCGAAGGCGGCTACCTGATCTGGCGACTCTGGCCCGCGTACCAGATGATGAGCGATGGGCGCACGCTCGATGCGAAACCGGAGCTGCTCATCGACGACCCGAAGTCGTTCGCGCAGCTCGACGAGCGCTACCACTTCGGCACCGTCCTGATGAGCCACCGTCTCGACGCGATGCGCGCGCTGATTGCCGCGCTGCACGCGAGCCCGACCTGGAAGCTCGCCTATCTCGACGACGTGGACGCCGTCTTCGTGCGCGCGCAAGGCGAGGGCGCGCGCGTGCCCGCGCTCGATCTCGCCACGCCGGGGCTGTTTCCGAAGCTCGACGACGTGGCCGACATCCCGGCGCGCAAGCGCTTCGTCGCCCGCGCGCAGGTGCTCTTGCAGCTCGGGCGGCCCGATCTGGCCGTGCGCGAGTGGCAGCCCTACCTGGAGCGCTTCCCCGACGATCGCCGCGGTCCCGAGGCGCTCGCTCACCTGCGCGCGCAGGCGGCTTCCGGGGCGGCGACGCATCCGTGATAAGATCCGGCACAGTCGGGTGGACCGCAGCGGGGGCGAGCTCAACGTGATCCGGATCGCCGCGTGAAGCACTTCCGCCGCGCGCTCGGCGCGCTCGGCGTGCTCGCGCTGATCGCGTTCTTCGGCGCGGGCGCGGTGGTCGAGCGCTTCATGAACCGGCTCGAGCCCGCGCCGCTGCCGGAAGTCTCGCCAGCGGCGCGCGCGCTCCACGCGGCGAGCCTCGTCGCCGACATGCACGCCGATTCACTGCTCGCCGGCCGCGATCTCGTGCGGCGCAGCCGCGTCGGCCACCTCGATCTCCCGCGCCTGCAAGAGGGCGGCGTCGGGCTCCAGATCTTCACCACCGTGACGGTCGTCCCGATGGGCCTCAACATCGAGCGCAACGAGCGCAGCGCCTTCGATCTGATCACGCTGCTCGGCCTGGCGCAGCTCTCGCCCTTCGCCTGGCGCGGCCCCCTCGGGCGCGCGGAGCTGCAAGCCGATCGTCTCGAAAGCGCGATGGCCCGCTCGCGGGGAGCGCTGGTGCCGGTGCGCTCGCGCGCGGACCTCGACGCCCTGATCGCGCGGCGCGCCAGAGGTGACCGGACGATCGGCGCGCTGCTCGGCATCGAAGGCGCGCATGCGCTCGAAGGAGACGTCGCTAACCTCGACGTCGTCTTCGATCGCGGCTTTCGCATGATCGGCCTGACCCATTTCTTCGACAACGAATTCGCCGGGTCGGCGCACGGCGCCGAAAAGGGCGGCCTCACCGACCTCGGCCGCGAGCTGGTGCGCCGCATGGAGGCGCGCGGCGTGCTCGTCGATCTCGCGCACGTCTCACCCGCCGCGGTCGCCGACGTGCTGGCGATGGCGACCAAGCCGACCGTCGTCTCGCATGGCGGCGTGGCCGGCACCTGCGCCAACACGCGCACGCTCACGGACGCACAGGTCCGGGGCATCGCAGCCGGCGGCGGCGTGATCGGAATCGGCTATTGGGATACCGCCATCTGCGGCCGCGAGCCGCGCCACGTGGTGGCCGCAATGCGCTACGTGATCGGGCTCGTGGGCGACGACTACGTCGGCCTCGGCTCCGACTACGACGGCGCCACGACGGTCGGCTTCGACACCAGCCAGCTCGCCGCGCTGACGCAAGAGATGCTGAGCGAAGGTCTCCCCGAAGACTCGATCCGCAAGATCCTCGGCGGCAACGTCGTGCGCGTGCTGCGCTCTGTGTTGCCCGAGCATTGAGCGCGACGATGGCTGCAGGCCTGCGGCGAGCGGGCGCGTGAGATCGCGTCCGTGTCCGGCTCTGGCGGTTTTCTGCCTGCTTGCGTGCACGGCGTGCGCCGGGCGCGTCCAGCCGGTGCTCGATCTCACACCGTGGACGTGGACCTTGTCGCAGGCCGTGCTCGAGGGTTGGGTGATTCGCTACGCCTACCCCAAAGCTCCGCCCGAAGCGACGCTGGAAAGCGACACGGCAGCGCTCGCGGGCGATCCGGTCGTCGACGCGCTGCCCCCCAACGCGGCGCTCGGACCCGAGGCGCAGACGCGCGCCGCAGCCTGGCGCGCGACGTGCTTCGCGTCCTTCCGCTACGACTGCGCGCGCGAGGATCGTGCGGAGGACGCTCCGTGCAGCGTCTTCCTCGATTTCTGGCTGCTCACGCTCGAGCCGCCGCTCGCCGACGCCACGCTATCGGCCTACCAGGAACGCTTCGAGCTCGCGTACCCCATCCCCGCGCCGCAGGCGGACGAGGTGACCCGCGACGTGCACGGCGGGAAATGGGTGCACCGCGCTGTCGCGCTCCACTCGGGCGCCGCGTTCTCGCACTACTCGAGCCCTCTCGACCGCAGGCGCGCGCTGGCCGTGACCTCCTACACGACCCGCGCGCCCGATCGCATCGTCGCGCGCGATCTCGCGCGCGACGCGATCGACCGCATCCTCAGCGAGGCGGCCCGCTAGCAATCGGGTAGCCTTCGGACGCGCCAGCCCGCAACGAAGCGCCGAGCACCAAGGAAGCTCCGACCATGCCCGATCCCTCCGATCGCCGTGCCCCCACCGCCACCGCCACCGCCGTCGCCCTGGTCGCGGTCGCCGGTCTCTTCGCGTGTCTGCTCTACGCGGGCAGCATCGTCCGCGACGTCCGCAGCCCCGCGCGGCAGGTGACGGTGAAGGGCTTCGCGCAGCGGGGGGTCCGCTCGGATTTCGTGATCTGGAGGGGCTCGCTCACGGCCCGTTCGCCCGAGATGACGAAGGCCTACGAGAAGATCGAGGCCAACCTCGCTCGGGTGATCGCGTTCCTCGCGGAAAAGGGCATCGCGCGCGAACAGATCGTGGTCTCCCCCGTCTCGATCCAGACGCGCTTCCGTCAGGGCGAGAAGGGCTACCTCACGAACGAAATCGAGCTCTACCAGCTCGGGCAGTCGCTCACGCTGTCTTCGAAGGACGTGACCACCGTCGAGGCCGTCTCGAAAGAAGTGACCGGGTTGATCCGCGAAGGCGTCGAGGTCGTCTCGAACCCGCCGAGCTTCTATTACACCGGCCTCGACAATCTCAAGATCGAGATGCTCGGCGCGGCTGCGGCCGATGCGAAGCTGCGCGCGGCCGAGATCGCCGAGAAGACGGGCGCAAAGCTCGGCAAGCTCTCCTCGGCCTCGCAGGGCGTCTTCCAGATCACGCCCGCCTATGCGACCGAGATCTCGGGCGAGGGCATGTACGACACTTCGTCGATCGAGAAGACGGTGCGCGCCGTCGTGACGCTGAGCTTCGCGCTCGACTAGCCTTTCCGGTCTTCCCCGGGCCCGGCAGCGGACGCCAGCCGGCGCGTCATCAGGTAGTACTCGCGATCGACGAAGCCCGCTCGGCGGTAGACGTCCTGCGCGCGCGTGTTGCGGCGCTCGACCTCGAGATGCAGCGCGCGCACGCCGTTTGCGCGACACAGATCCGCTGCCACCTCGAGCGCGCGCGTGCCGAGGCCCTGGCCGCGGAAGGCTTCGCGGACGTAGAGCTCGTCGACGAAGGCGTCGCGCCCCTGGAACTCGAGACTCCAGCCGAAGCAGACGACCAGATAGCCGGCGACGGCCGCGCCGACCTCGATCAGCACCGCGCGTCCCCGCGACGCGTCGGCGAGCACGCCGTGCAGCGCCGCGCGCGCCGCGCCCTCGTCCCAGGCCATGCGCTCGTGCTGATAGAACTCTCGCATCAGCTCGAACAGGATCGGCTCGTCCGCCGTCGTGGCCGGCCGGAACGCGGCAGCCATCGCTCAGAGCCTCGGGATCTCCGGGAGCCAGCTGGCCGGCTGCTGCGAGAGCAGCGTGCGGGCGTCCCAGTAGTCGCGCCAGAGCACGAGCTTCCCGTCCCGGAACTTGAAGACCGCAGCGACCGGCAACGTCGCGCGCTCGCCTGTCTTGTGGTGCCAGACTTCGCTGCGCTCGACCAGGATCGTGTCGCCGCGCTCGACGAGCTCGTGGATCGTCGTCGGAATCCGCTCGAGATTGCCGAGCCCGAGCGCGAGCTTCGCCCGGATCGCCGCCGGGCCGGTCACGCTCGCCGCCGCGTAGGGCATGTCGTCGTAGACGCAGTCCTCGGCGCAGTGGGCCGCCACGGCGTCGAAATCGAGGCGGTCGAGATCGCGGAAGAGCTGGCGCAGGCGCGTTTCGTTCGGGCTCATGGAATCCTCGCGGCGATCGGCGGATCGGCAGGGTAGCATGGGGCCCGGCGCCGACGCGGCCCTCACCACGGTGGATTTCCCATGGCGGAATTCGATCTCGAGACGCTCGACATCGCGAGCCCCGAGCACTACGAGAAGCACGGCTATCCCCATCCCGAGTGGACCTACCTGCGCAAGCACGCGCCCGTCTTCTGGTACGCGCGCGACAACGTCGATCCCTTCTGGGCGATCACCAAGCACGCGGACATCGTCGAGATCGGCAAGCAGCCCGACAAGTTCTTGAACGCGCCGCGGCTCGCCGTCTTCACGAACGAGCTCGAGCCGCCCGAGGAGAACACGGTCCGCCATCTGCTCAACATGGATCCGCCGGATCACGGGCGCTATCGCAACGTCGCCGCCAAGCAGTTCACGCCGCGCTCCGTGTCGCTGCTTGCGCCGCACGTCGAGCGCATCACGCGCGAGGTGCTCGACGAGGCGGGCCAGAACGAGCGCTGCGATTTCGTGCAGGACGTCTCGGCGAAGATCACGATCGCGGTGATCGCCGAGATGCTGGGCGTCCCCCGCGAAGACTGGGATCTGCTCTTCAAGTGGACCAACGAGACGATCGCGCCGCAGGACCCCGAGTTCCAGCGCGGCGGCTCGGCGAAGGAGACGCTCGAGCGCTCGCGCATCGAGCTGTTCGCCTACTTCCACGAGATGGCGATCGAGCGCCGCGCGCAGCCCACGAACGACATCGTGAGCGTGGTCGCGAACGGCCAGGTCGGCGGCAAGTCGCTCGAGCCCGTCGAGCTGCTCTCCTATTACTTCCTGCTGGTGGTCGCCGGAAACGAGACGACGCGCAACGCCATGACGGGCGGCCTGCTCGCCTTCATCGAGAACCCCGGGGAGTGGCGCAAGCTCGTGCGCGATGCCTCGCTCCTCGACCCCGCGGTCGAGGAGATCGTGCGCTGGACGACGCCGGTGATCCAGTTCGCGCGCACCGCCACGCAGGACTACG
The DNA here is from genome assembly GCA_963785985.1 of uncultured delta proteobacterium. GTDB lineage: Bacteria > Myxococcota_A > UBA9160 > UBA9160 > SMWR01 > DATBRV01. The sequence continues at coordinate 1,235,819 of CAWAXD010000014.1, forward strand.
AGCTGCGCGGCAAGACGATCCGCGCGGGCGAATCCGTCTGCCTCTTCTATCCGTCGGCGAATCGCGACGAAGACGTCTTCGACGAGCCCGCGCGCTTCCGCGATCGACCGCCGGCCGAACGAGCACATCGGCTTCGGCCGCGGCGAGCACGTGTGCCTCGGCGCGCACCTCGCGCGCCTCGAGCTGCGCTGCGCCTTCGCGCTGCTGCGCGAGCGGCTGCAGCACGTGGAGCTCGCGGGCCCGACCGATCGCGTGCGCTCGAGCTTCGTCGGCGGCATCAAGCGCGTGCCGATCCGGTGGCGCCTCGCGCCGGCGTGAGCTTTCGCACGATCATCCTCGCGAGCTTCGCCGTCTGGGCGGTCATCGTGCTCGGCACCTATGTCGCCGGGGAGCAGACCGAAGTCGTCCGACTCCAGACGCGGGACGAGACCGGCCAGCCATGGGTGACCAAGCTGTGGGTCGTCGACGTCGGCGACGTCACCTGGGTGCGCGTCGCCAATCCGCAGCGCGCCTGGTACCGGCGGCTGCTCGCGAATCCGAACGTGGAGCTCGAGCGCGGCGGCCGCAAGCAGCCGAGGCTGGCGATTCCCGATGCTTCGCCGCAAACCCGCGCCAGCGTCGACGAGGCCTTTGCCGCGAAGTACGGGCTCGTCGATCGCTGGTACGGACTGCTCGTGCGCCACGATGCCGTGCCGATCCGCCTGGTTCCCCGGGAATCGGAACGCTGACCCGAGCCCGCGGTCCACACAGCCCAGGAGAGTCACGACATGGCCGAGCGCAAGTTCGAGACGACGGCAGCGTTCAAGCAGCTGATCGATCTGGTGCGCGACTCCGACGCGCTGTTTCTCGAAGGGCCGCGCGCGGTCGACGCTCCCTCCGTGCTCGAAGGCTACCGCTGGCTCACCGAGATCCTCTCCGTGGCGCTCGACTGCTACCTGTGGGCGGACGACGAACGTCCGACCTTCATCCCGATCGTCGGGGCCACGCGGAAGTTCGGCGGCGACAACGCCGACGCCATGTACAGCTTCGCGCCGCTGCACCCCGAGCGCAGCTATCGCATCCGCGGCGTGCGCGGCGACGCCTGCTATCTGGCGCTCACGGTGTATGGCGGGCCGCGCGACGGGCGCTGGTCGGATCGCATCGTCGCCACGCTCAACGACCGCGCGATCCAGTTCGCGCCGGACGGCTCCTTCGAGGTGCGGCTTTCCGCGCAGGAGCAGCCGGGCCATTGGATCCGGCTCGACCCGGACAGCGTGTGCGTGGTCACGCGCGATTATCTCGTGCACCCGAAAGCGGGCCGGCCCGCGAGCTTCACGATCGAGTGCCTCGATACGCTGCCGCCGCCGCGCCTCTCGGACGAGGATCTCGCGCGCCGCTTCCACGCCGCCGCAAACTTCATTCGCGACATGCTCAAGATCACGCCGCTGCCGCTCGACCCTGCGAAGCTCAACCAGATCGACGAGCCCTACCCGGTGCCGCAGCGCACCTACGGCTGGGCGGCGGCGGACGCCGCCTACGCGATGGGAAGCTTCGAGCTCGGCGAGGGCGAGGCGCTCGTGATCGAGGGCCGCGCACCAAGCTGTGTGTTCTGGAACATCTGCCTCTGGAACCCCTACCTGCAGACGTACGACTATCGCTACGAGCAGGTGACGCTGAACGGCGGGCAGATCCGCTACGAGCCGGACGGCTCCTACCGCATCGTGATCGCCGCGCGCGACCCCGGCGTCCCCAACTGGATCTCGACCGCGGATCATCCGCGCGGGCGCATCTGGTTCCGCTGGTTCCTGCCCGAGAGCCCGCCTTCGCGACCGCTGGCTCGCGTGGTCCCGATCGCGCAGCTCGCTCACTCCTCGGGAACGCCGAAGCGCTCCTGATAGAAGCGCAGGGCGCTCCGACGCTCGGCGGCGTCGAGTCCGAAATCCGCGAGCCGGTACTCGATGGCGCCGAGCCGCCCGCGCGCGTGGGCTTCCCGATAGGCGCCCATCGCCGCGCGGGCCGGCGGCCCGAGCGGCTCGCCAAGGAACGCGTAGATGCGCTCGACGGTCGCGAGATCGTCCGCCATGAACTCGTGGAAGCGCACGTCCATCACCTGGCTCGCCGGCACGAGCGCGCGATCCTCGACGGAGGCCCGCAGCATGTTCTCGATGCGCTGCGCCCAGTAGCGCCCGGTTGCGTGCAGATCGACGCGCGCGCGCGACATACGCAGGCCATAGGCCGCCAGCGTGCACATCGAGGCCGTCACGCGCACGGGATCGCGATGCGTCTGCACGATCCGCACGTCGGGGAAGACGCGCAGCAGGGGGCCCAGCTGCTCCAGATGTTGCGGCGATTTGAGCAGCCAGCGGCGCGGCCCGCGCAGCCACTGGAGCACCTGGAGCATGCGCCGCAGATGGCGATACGAGGGGGTCTGATCCGTCGCGCAGTACCAATCGCGATAGCTCGCAACGCTATAGCTCGCCTCGAAGAGCATCGTCGAGAAAGCGAGCGCGAGCAGCTGGATCTCTTCGTGGCGCGCCTCGGGCTCCATTTCGTGCATCAAGGGAAAGAGCGGCATCGCCCAGTGGACGAAGCCGAGCGCCTGCGCGCAGCGCCGGATGCGCGGATCGGGCTCGGGCGGCCGGCGCGGATCCGGCGCATCCGGGATCGGCTCGAGCGCTTCCCAGTACGGGAGCGATCGCAGTCCGGGATCCTGCGACATCCAATTGTGCAGGTGCGTGGTGCCGGTGCGCGGGAGCCCGAGGATCACGATCGGCGCGCGCACCTCTTCCGCGAGGATCTCCGGATGCGCGCGCACGAGCGCCTCGACGCGCAGACGGCTCACGAGCAGCTGTACGAGGAGACTTCGCGCGACCAGGCGACCGATCGGGGTGAGGCCCGCCTCGCGCTCGAACGCCTGGATCAGCACGCCCAGCGGCGCGCGAAACGTGGAGTCGCCGAAGTCGGAAAGGCCGGTGCGACGGCGGGCGTCGGCGAGCAGGCCTTCCGCGTCGAGGCGGATCGCGCGCGCGAACGGCCGACCGGCGAGGTTGAGCGCGCGCAATGCGAAGGGCAGGCGCGGGCGCGCGAGATCGTCGATGTGGATCGGGGGCGCGACGCTCACGGCGACGCGAGCACGTCCGAGCCGGCGCCAGCGGGCGCGCAGCCGAGGCCCGCGAATCGCTCGCGCCAGCGTTCGGCGCTGCTCGGCCCGCTGCTCGTCGTCACGCCCTGCGCCGTCCAGATCAGGTTCGAGGGAAGCCCGAAGAAGCCGGCCTGCCGCCAGGCCCGGCCTCCCGGATCGAGCAGCACGGGCAGCGCGAGCGCGTGCTCGGCGAGATACGCCTTCACGAGCTCCGGCGCCTCGCCGGCGTTCACCGCGAGCACGCGCACGCGCGCGGGATCGCACGCCCGCGCCGCGTCGGCCAGGCTCGGCAGCTCTTCCGCGCACTCGGGACACCACGTTGCCCAGAAGTGCAGCACCACGTCCGGCTCGCCCGGGCCGTGCGTGATGCGGACTTGCGCGCCCTCGAGCGCGCGCAGCTCGATCGGCTGCGGCGGCCCCGCGCCGACCAGCCCGAGCGCGACGGAGCAGGCGAGGAGCCGCCGCCAGCTCATCTTCAGAACGCCATGCCGAGGCCCACCGACCACACCGGGCCTTCGTCCTGCTCGCCGTTCAGCCACGCCTGCGTGAGCGGAAGCTGCACGGCGAGCCTCACGAACGGCGGGCGCTTGCCTGCGAGCCACGGCAGCCGCATGCGCAGCGTCGGCGTCGCGAGGAGCAGCGAGCCGCCGCTGTCCTGATAGTTCTCACCGTGGGATTGATCCTTTTCCGAGAAGCGGAAGTTCAGCTCGACGCCCGGCGTCAGCGCCGCGAAGATCGGACCCCCGACGAAGTGAGAGAGCGGCGTCTCGAGCGTGAGATTCGCGAGCACGACATTTCCATACCGATAGCCGAGAGCCCCCCTCAGATTCTCACGATAGAGGGCGCTTGCATAGATCGATCCCCACTCGAGGCGATGGGCTCCCGCCAGGCCGAAGCCGAAATCCCAGGATCCCGTCCCGAGCTGGAGATGCGGGTCCTGAACGCCGTGCACGCTCTGGCTCGTGCTGCCGGTGGGCGCCTTGAGGAAGCTTCGCGCCTCGAGCCACGTCGAGGGCAACACGTCCCGGTCGCGCCAGAGCACGTAGCCCGCGTGCAGCGCGAGATCGCCGAAGCCATCCAGGTGCGAGCCTTCCCGCGGCTCGCCGTCGGGCTCCTCCCGGATCTGGTTGAAGCGGAACGGCGCCGCGAGCGTGAGGGTGAGACGGTCGAGCGGGGTCCAGCCCAGGAAGAGCGTGAGCTGCTGGCTCTCGTTCACCTCGCGGCCCGGCGCGGGCTCTTCGCCAGCCGCCTCGGGGAGGAGCCCGCTGGTCTTGCGCCAGCCCATCACCTCGGCATACGCGGACACGGTGCCCTGCTCCTGGGCGGTGGCGCCGTTGCTGGAGAAGAGTGGATCTCCCGCCTGACAGATCGAGCAGGCTCGCGCGGGAACGACGCGAACGAACGAGATGGACGCGATTGCCACGGCGGCCCATGCCACCGCGCGTGCGAGCGATCGGCTGCGCATGAAATCATCCTCCGGCTTCGGAACGCTGAGCGCACGGGCGAGAGCGCGCGCGCCGCCGCGAATGGCGGCCGCGCACGCCTTCGTCCACCTGGGATCTCGGCGTCTAGACCGGAAGCGGGACGTGATCGATCGGGATCGCGAGCGAAGCTTCGACGCGCACCGGCGCGAAACGGGCGAGCTTGGCGGCGAGCCGCGGCGCGAAATCCGGGGCCGTCGACGGCAGCGCGACACCGAGATGCGCCGAGCTACCGGCGACCGGCGCATGCTCGCCGCACTGGCAGGGGCACGGCGCCGTCAGGGACTTCGCGGCCGGCTGGACGCGACCCTCCGGCGTCTGCTCCGCCTGCGCCAGCGCCGCGCGGACGGGAGGCGGACACGGCGCGAGCGAAGCGGCGAGGAACGCGATCACCAGCGCGATGCCGAGGCAAGGCGCGGCGCTGCGCGCGCTCCTGGCGCCCGGCCGCTTCTCGCGAGGCCCTTTCGTCACGGCCCAAACCATCCCCTACCCCGCCCGCTTCGGCAAGCGGCGCGCCCGACGGGGCGCGGCTATACGTGGCGCTCGCCTGGAGGAGGCCGCCATGCCTGCTGCCGCAAAGGACCCGACGGGACTCCCGTGGTGGCAGACCGCCGTCTTCTACCAGATCTATCCGCGCAGCTTCCTCGACACGAGCGGCAACGGCGTGGGTGATCTCGAGGGCATCCGGCGCAAGCTCGATCACCTCGTCTGGCTCGGCGTCGACGCGCTGTGGATCTCGCCGTTCTTCCGCTCGCCGATGAAGGACTACGGCTACGACGTCTCCGACTACTGCGACGTGGATCCCCTGTTCGGCTCGCTCACCGACTTCGACCGCCTGCTCGCCGACGCGCACGCGCGCGGGCTGCGGCTGATCGTCGATTGGGTGCCCAACCACACGAGCGACCAGCATCCCTGGTTCCAGGAAGCGCGCCGCTCGCGGGCCGCGGCGAAGCGCGACTGGTACATCTGGCGCGACGGCTCTCCGGAGCGGCCGCCGAACAACTGGCGGGCCGCCTTCACGCGCGGCCCGGCGTGGACCTGGGACACCGACACACAGCAGTGGTATCTCCACCTGTTCCTGCCCGAGCAGCCCGATCTGAACTGGGCGAACCCGGAGGTCGTGGCGGCGATGCACGCGACGCTGCGCTTCTGGCTCGAGCGCGGCGTCGACGGCTTTCGCATGGACGTGATCCACTGCATCGGCAAGGACCCGGCGCTGCCGGACGTCCCGGCCGAGCGCGCCATCATTCCGGCGTGCGCGCTCAACGACGTCGACGTGACGCACGGCCTGCTGCGCGAGATCCGGCGCGTGCTCGAGGCCTGGCCGGGCGAGCGCGTGATGGTGGGCGAGGTCGGCGTGCCGTGGACCGACGTGATGGCGCGCTACTACGGGCACGGCGACGAGGTCCATCTCGCCTTCAACTTCCCGGCGATCTTCGCCCCCTGGAAGGCGGACGCCTGGCGCGAGCAGATCGAGCGGGCGGCGCGCGAGCTCGACCCGCGCGGCGCCTGGCCGACCTGGGTGCTCTCGAACCACGACAACGCGCGCCACCGCACGCGCTATGGGAGCGAGGCGCGGGCGCGCGCCGCCGCCGTGCTGCTGCTCGGACTGCGGGGAACGCCCTTCTTGTACGCGGGCGAGGAGCTGGGCCTCGAGGACGCGCAGGTGCCCGCGGCCCGGGTGCTCGATCCGGGGGGCCGCGACGGCTGCCGCGCGCCGATCCCCTGGCAGGCGGGTCCGACACACGGATGGGTCGCTGCGGACGCGTGGCTGCCGTGGCCTCCCGAAGCCGAGCGCCGCAACGTCACCGCCCTGCGCGCGGATCCCACGTCGATCCTGCACCTGTATCGGCGGCTGCTCGCCGCCCGCCGCGCCTCGCCGGCATTGCGCGCGGGATCGCTCACGCGGGTCGACGCGCCCGCGGGCGTGCTGGCGTGGGAGCGCGCCCTGACGGACGACCGCCGGCTCGTGCTCGTGAACTTTCACGACGAGCCGGCCGAGGTCGCGGTCACGGGAGAGTGGCGGGTCGAGGTCGCGAGCGATGGCCGCGGCGAGGGGTCGCCCTTCACGGGCGCGCTCGGGCCCGACGCGGCGCTGGTCGTGCGCCCGGCTCTGAAGTCTTCGCTCGCTAGCGGCTGACGAACATCTCGATCTGCGCCGAGCTTCCGATCGAGGACGTGACGAGCCACGACACGAGGCCCACCACGAGTGCGCCCGCCAGCGCGGACCAGAAGCCGTCGATCGTGAACTTCTCGAGCAGCGCCGCGACGAGGCCGAGCATGGCGGCGTTGATCACGAGCAGGAAGAGGCCGAGCGTGAGCAGCGTGATCGGGAAGGTGAAGACCACGAGCAGCGGGCGCACGACCGCGTTCACGAAGCCGAGCAGCAGCGCAGCCATCCATAGCGTCATCGCGCCTTCGATGCGGATGCCCGGAACCAGCGCGCGCGCGACCCACAGCCCGAGCGCGGATACCGCCCAACGGATCAGGAAGCCAGCCATGCCGCGATTCTAGCCGAGCCACGGCGCGAAATGGCTCGACCGCCGCGACGCCAGCGTGACGCGTGTGCGCGCACGCCGGGTGGGGCGTAAGCTTCACCGGCGACGGGGTCGTGGCGCATGAGCGATTCGAGCATCGACCGGCGCGAGTTCCTGCGGCGCGGCGCGCTCGCCGGCGCGAGCGTCGGGCTGCTGCCGCTCGGGGCGAGCGCCGCGCTCGCAGCGCTCGAGCCGCCGCGCGTGAAGGCGCAGCGCACGCTCGGTCGCACCGGGCTCCGCGTCTCGGACATCGGCTTCGGATCGTTCGGCCTCGAGGACGACGTGGCGCTGGTGCGCTACGCGCTCGATCGCGGCATCAGCTATTTCGACACGGCCGAGAGCTATTCCGAAGGGCGCTCGGAGCAGACGCTGGGGAACGGGCTGCGGGGCTACCGCGATCAGATCACGCTCGCCACCAAGGTCGGCACCAATCCGGACGCCACGCGCGACGTGATGATGAAGGCGCTCGAAGGCAGCCTGCGACGCCTGCGCACCGATCGCATCGACGTGTACTTCGATCACGCCGTGAACGACCCCGCGCGCGTCCTGAATCCCGAATGGCCCGAATTCGTGTCGCACGCCAAGCAAGCCGGCAAGCTGCGCTTCAGCGGAATGTCGGGGCATGGCGGAAGGCTGGTCGAGTGCCTCGACATCGCGCTCGACCGCTCGCTCGTGGACGTGATTCTCGTCGGCTACAACTTCGGCCAGGATCCAGCCTTCTATCAGCGCTTCATCAAGGCCACGGACTTCGTGGCAGTCCAGCCCGATCTGCCGCGCGTGCTCGCGAAGGCGAAGGCGCAGGGCGTGGGCGTGATCGCCATGAAGACGCTGCGCGGCGCCAAGCTGAACGACATGCGCCCGTACGAAAGCGGCGGCGCGACTTTCGCGCAGGCCGCCTTCCGCTGGGTCCTCTCCGGCGGCAACGTCGACTCGCTGATCGTCACGATGAACGATCGCAAGCAGATCGACGAGTACCTGGGCGCGAGCGGCTGGCAGCCGCCGAGCCGCGCGGACGCGCGCCTGCTCGAGCGTTACGAAGCGCGCAACGGCGCGACGCAGTGCCGCTACGGCTGCGGCGAGTGCCAGAGCGCCTGCCCGGCGGGAGTGCCGATCTCCGACGTGTTGCGCACGCGCATGTACGCCGAGGACTACGGCGATCTCGTGTCCGCGCGCTCGGAGTACGCGGCGCTCGGCGCGGGCGCGAGCGCCTGCCTCGCCTGCGCGCACCGCGCCTGCACGGGGGCATGCCCGCACGGCCTCGACATCCCGGAGCTCACCTCGCGCGCGCACCGCACGATCGCGGGCTCAGCCGCGTAAAGCAAGCGAAGCGCGCAGCGAGCGGAAGGCGAGCGAAGTTCAAACGAACCTGCGGAAGGCGAGCGAAGTCAGAGAACCTGGCGTCAACTCGCCACGAGCGTGACGCGCCGATTCATCTTCTGCGCCTCGGGCGAAGGATCGGTCGTGAGCGGGCGGCTCTCGCCGTAACCCACCACGCGCAGCTGATCCGCCGGCACCCCGCGTGAGACGAGATAGCGCTTCACGGATTCCCCGCGGCGCTCCGAGAGCTTCTGGTTGTACTCCGGAGAGCCCGAGACGGAGGTGTGTCCCTCGATCGTGATCGTCTTGCCGACGCAGCGGGTCTTGATCACTTCGGCGAGGGGATCGAGCATCACCTGGTCGACGGAAGAGATCTCCGAGCCGCCGTTCGCGAACACGAGGCCGCGCAGCCGCGCCTTGCCAACGCAGTCCCCGGCGTCTTCCTGTGCGGCTTCGGCCTGCGGCGCCTGGGCCCTTGCAGCGGTCGGCGCCAAGATGGACGGCGCCCATGAGGCGCAGAAGAGCACGCTCGCGAGAAGCGGCCGAAACGTCATGACGTACCCCCCCGAGCGCGAGGGAATAGCGCGACCGGCGCTGCTACGCGAGCGACTTCGTCATGCGCAGGTGCGCCGAGACGCTGAAGTCCGCCTCGAGACGCGGGACGCGCGTCTCCGAGAGCACTTCCATCCCCATGCGACGGTAGAAGCGCACGGCGGGGCTGTCCGCGACGACATCCAGATGAACGCTCCGGTAGCCGCCCTGCGCAGCCTTGCCGAACGCGTGCTCGAGCAGCCGCGCGCCGACGCCGCGCCCGCGCAGCTCGTGGACCACTGCGAGATGCTGCACGTAGTACGCGTCGTCCGGAATCGGCGGAATCAGGTACGGCATCCAGCGAAACGCGTCGAGCAGATGCGCAAACTGCTGCGCCGAGAGGATCTGCTGCGTCGCTGGCAGGGTGTGAGCCCACTGCGCACGCTGCGCCTTGACATCGAGGCCGTGCTCGATGCCGAGCAGCTCGCCGCCCGCTCGCGCAGCGGTGGCGTGGACGTGGCTGAAGACGCCGCCCGCGCGCGGCCACTGGTCGGCGAAATAGTCGAGAGCGAGCTCGCGGTCCCGACCGAACCAGAAATCGAACAGGTGCGGATCGGTGTCGAAGATCAGGCGCGCGGCGAGCAAGGCATTGGCGCCGTCCGCCGGCGCGAGATCGACGCGGTCCGCCGTCTGCACGCCGGCTCAGATCGGCGACAGGATCACGACCGGAATGTCGCGGTCCGTGCGGGCCTGGTAGTCGTCGAAGTCCCGGTACATCGCGACGAGCCGCGGCCACAGCGCCGCCTTCTCCGCCTCGCTCGCGCGCTGCGCGCGCATCTCGCGGCGCTCGCCGCCGAGCTCGACCGAGACGCGCGGATTCGCCTCGACGTTGCGATACCAGACCGGGTGGCTCGAGAAGCCCCCCTTCGAAGCGACGACCAACAGGCGCTCGCCATCGCGGAGATAGAGGAGCGGCGTCGTGCGCGGCACGCCCGACTTGCGCCCGGTGGCGGTGAGCAGCAGCACCGGCGCGCCGCGCAGGAAGCGGCTGCCGAGCCTGCCCTTCGACGCGCGGAAGATCCAGACGTTGAGCGTCGACATGATGCGGATCACGACGTTTCCGACGCGTTCCTGTGCCGGCGTGAAGGACGAGAGCCGGCGCTGCGCCCGGTCCGCTGCGGGTCGCTGCTCCATGCGGGAGATACTCGCACGCGCCAGGGAGAGGCTCCAGAGCCCGCGCGTGGCGCGTCTCGGCTACCGGTGCACCGGCGCGCGCGGCCACGGCGAAGCGGCGCGCCCTCCCGCTGCCTGGTAGCGATCCCAGAGGCTCTGGCGGAAGAAGACCGTCGTCTGCGCGGCCGGCCGCGTGGCATAGCGCTCCTCGTGCCACGCCTCGCCGCTCGCGGCGAGCTCGCTTCGAATGTCGGAGAGGAAGCGGATCGAGCTGATCACGATCTGCGCCTCGTCGATCCAGGCCTGCGGCGGAGCCAGGTCCTCGAGATAGCGCGTCCGCTCGGGCGCCCAGCCGCGCGACTGAACGTACCAGCGCACGGGATCGGTGGCATCGCTGTTGACCACGCGCGGGCCAAGCCCATCCGCGCCCGGCTCCGCGTCGGCCACGCCGAACAGATCCTGCAGCAGCGCGAAGAAGCTGCGCTGCGTGTGGAAATAGACGTAGGGTCGCGCGGGATCGTCGTAGTGCTCGCGAACGTCGGCGAGGCTTTGCGCAAACAGCCCGGGCGCCGGCGCCAGCGCGGCGCCGAATGCGATCAGCGCCGCGATGCGCGCCGCCGGCTGCCGCCGCGCATCGCGCGCGGCCGCGAGACGATCACCGGCCGCCCACCCGATCAGCCAGAGCGTCGGAAGATCGATCTGGAGGACACACCAGGGTGTCTTGTAGGGAATCGCCGAGTAGAGCCCGAAGGCGGCGAGCCCCCAGCCCGCGAGCGCGAGCGCGAGCGGATCGCGGCGATGGCCCGCGAGCAGCAGCGCCGGAAGCGCGAGCCAGCGGTAGCCGCCGACGCTGGCGGCCATCAGCTCCCAGAAGTAACCGAAGGGCTTGGCCTGGTTGCGACCCGTCGTCCCATACTCGATCCACGGGCCGAACGCCTCGAAGAAATCGCGCAGGCCCGCCGCATGCGTGAAGAACGACGTGTAGAAGACGACGATCACCGCCGCGAACACGCCAACACCGGCAGGCGTCGAACGCGCGGCGTCGCGCACGAAGGCGAGCACGCGCGCGCCGCGCGCGCCGCGCGGCCAGGCCGAGAGCCCAGCCGTTGCCCCGGCCAGCCCGCCGACGGCGAGACACGCCGTCGTGAGCAGCGCCGTCTCCTTGGTGATGAAACAGCCCGCCGCCGCCGCTCCGCACGCCGCGGCCCAGCCCGCCGTCGGGCGCTGCGCGAAACGCACGAGCGCCACGGCCCAGAGCGCCGTGAACAGCGCCAGGTAGATCTCGTGGATCGCCGCGCGCGAGAAATAGACGAGGCCCGGGGCGATCGCGACGAGCAGGCCGGCGAGAAGCGCGCCGCCGCCCGCGAAGGAGCGCCGCAAGGGAGCGAGCGCCAGCGCGAGCAGGGAGCCTGCGAGCGCCGGGCCCAGACGCAGCGAGACTTCCGAAACGCCGAACACGCCGAAGCACAGCGCGCCCACGTAGTAGAGCAGCGGGCCGTGATTGTCGCTCGGCAGATATTGGAAGGACTCGCCGTCGTGCAGCGAGAGCGTGAGCCACGCGTTCAAGCCCTCGTCCTGGTGGAGGGGGCTCACGTCGAGACCCGGCAGCCGCAAGCACAGGGCCAGCAGCAGCAGCCCCGCGAACGCCACCGGTCCTGCGAGTCGGCGCATGCTCAAGCGCGCGCGTCGAGCTCGCGGCGGATGGCGAGATGGGCGGCTTCGTCGAGGCGGAAGCGCAGGAAGCAGAGCGTTCCCACCGCGTAGCACACGCCCGGCACGATGCCGAACAGCGTGCGCAGGCCCAGCTTCGTGGCGTCGCTCTGCTCCACGTTGGGCTCGAACCCGATCGCCCCGAGCAGCAGGCCCACAAGCATCGTCGCGATTCCAAAGGCGCTCTTGCGCACGAAGGCCCAGGCCGCGAAGTAGATGCCTTCCTTGCGCTCCCCGGTGGCCCGCTCGTCGTAATCGACCACGTCCGCCTGGATCGACGGACCCACCACCTGACCGCAGCCGCCGCCCACTCCCGCAATCACCCCGAGCGCGCACACGAGCCAGACGTCGCCTGCGCGTACGAAGGCGAGGCCCGCGAACGCGAGCGTCATCATCGACATCGAGAAGATCCAGAGATTGCGCTTGCCGAAGCGCCGCGAGAGCCGGATCCACACCGGCACGAACAGCACGGCGGGGATGAAATAGAGCAGCATGAAAGCCGTGGTGTACTGCGCGAGCCCGTAGACGTACTGCATCACGTAGGCGATCAGCACGGCGAGAATGGCGGTTCCGAAGTTCTCGATGCCGAAGACGAACAAGAGCAGCCGCGCGTGCGGATTGCGCCAGACGTCGGCGAAGGCCTTCCAGGGGTTGTGCGCCCCGCGTCCCTGGTGCTCGCTGCGCTCGCGCAGGCGCGCCACCGCGAGCAGGCTCGTCGCGGCGAGCGCGACTCCGATCGCGAGCGCGATCGCGAAGGCCGTGCGGCGCGGGTCCTCGGCGCGGCGCAGCAGCTCCATGCCCCCGAGCGCCAGCAGGCTCCCGAGCGTGCCGACGATGTGCTTGACGCCGAAGATCCGCGTGCGGTCGTGATGGTTCGTCGAGAGCTCGGCCCCGAGCGCGTCGTGAGGAACCGCGAACATCGTGGTCGCGACGTGATACGCGAAGATCGCGACACCCATCCAGACCGCGAGCGCGACGGCATCGAGACCCGCCGGCGGGCTCCACAGCATGAAGAACGTCGCGCCCATCGGCAGCGACGAGGCGAGCATCCACGAGCGGCGCCGGCCGAGGCGCGAACGCGTTCGATCCGAGAGATAACCCGCGGCGGGATCGAGGATCGCGTCCGAGAGCCGCGAGAGGCCGAAGAGCAGGCCCATCACGGCCGCCGGCACGAGCAGCACATCCGTCGCGTACTTCATCAGGTAGACGAGCACGAGCATGAACGTGAACTGCAGCACGCAGCCGGGCAGGCCGTAGATCAGCAGCGTCCCGAGCGGGACCTGCGCGTCCGGGATTTTCGGCATCGAGGCGATCCGTTCCGAAGCAGCCGTGCGAGGGAAGCTACCCGCCGGTCGGGATTTCGGCCGGTGTCACGCCTCGATCCGGAACGCCCGCAGCACGTTGCGCCCCAGGAAGCCCGCGCGCACCGCTTCCGGCAGCTGCGCGACGATGCGCTCGACCTCCGGAACGTATTCGGGCGCGTGGTCGGGGTGGGGGAAGTCCGAGGCCCAGAAGAAGCGGTCGTGGCCGACGACGGGCATCACCCCTGCGAGCGAGGTCTCGTCCGGATCGCCCGAGATCCAGCACTGGCGCCGGAAATAGGCGCTCGGCAGCTCGGGCAGCAGCTCGCGCACGAGCCGGCCCTGCGGCGACGCGTAGACGGCGTCCATGCGGTCGAGCCAGTAGCCGATCCAGCCGGCGCCCGATTCGAGCACGACGACGCGCAGCTCGGGAAGCTTGGCGAAGACGCCGTACTGGAAGAGCGACGTGAAAGCGTGTCGCACGGCGTCGGGCGCCGTGACGTTGATGAAGAACGAGAAGCGCGAGCTCGTGATCTCCCCGAAGCGCCCCGGCGCGCACCACTTGGGCTCGAAGCAGGGATGGATGCCGAGCGGGAGCCCGAGCTCCTGCGCGGCCGCGAACACGCGATGGTGATCCTTGTGACCGAGCGGCTTGCGGGTCCACGCGAACGGCGGCACCCACACGCCGCGCACGCCGTCGCCGGCCGCGCGGCGCAGCTCGCGCTCCGCCGCCGCGGGATCGCCGAGCGAGAGCTGCGCGATCGGAATCAGGCGTCCCCCAGAATCCGCGCAGAAATCCACGATCCAGCGGTTGTAGGCGCGCAGATAGGCCTGCGTGAGCTCCTCGTCCTCGCACTCGGCGACCCAGAGCACGCCGAGCGTCGGATACAGGAAGACGCGCTCGAGGTTCTCGAGGTCGAGGCGGCGCAGACGCTCCGCCGGATCCATCGCGCCGAGCGGCGCGAGATCCACGTAGTCGAGGCCGGTCTTGTGCTCGCGCTCGAAGACGATGCCGCCCACGCGGTCCATCGCGCCGAGGCCCCCCGGCATCCCATTGCGCACGAGCTTCGACGGGCGCCCGTCGATCTCGAGATACTCGAGGCCGCCCGCGTCCTTGCGCACCCGCAGGGCCCGGCTGCGCAGCGGCGCCTCGAGGTAGCGCTCCCACAGATCGGGGGGCTCGAGCACGTGGCCATCGCCATCGACGCCACCGGGTTGCGAGAGTCTCGGCAACGCTTTCATGGGTGCACCCCCAGAACCGTTCAGATGCAGTCCGCGTGCGCCTGCCCGCGCACCAGCACGTAGGGCCGGCCCTTGCCGATCGGAGACTGGCCCGCCACGTAGCGGCAGCTGGCGCTCGCATAGTGCGCCGAGATCGCGCGGCGGAAGCCGCTCGTGCGGTTCTGGCCCGAGCCATGCAGCAGGATCGGATGAAAGAAGACAGTGTCGCCCGGCTCCATCTCGAGATGGATGCGCTGCGTCGACTGGCCCATGCCCTTCACGCCGACGTAGAGGAAGTTCACGTAGTCCCAGTCCGGCAGCTCGTGCTCGAGCAGCTCGCCCTTGTGCGTGCCGGGCACCACCACCAGGCAGCCGTTCTCGCGCGTGCAGGGCTCGAGCGCCGTCCAGGTCGCGACGATGCGATCGGCGGGGCGGAACGGGAAATACAGCAGGTCCTGGTGCAGCGGATGCCGGCCGTCGACGCCCGGCGGCTTGTTGATCAGCATATTATGGATTGATTTGACGTCGGGGCCCACGAACTTCTCGACCCAGTCGAGCAGCTTCGGGTGCTTCGCGTAGCCGCCGAACAAGACCGGGTCGTTGTGGAAGTCCTGGACCTTGGCGATGGCGGCGAGCTTCGAGGTCGGCTTGACGGCGCCCTTCGCGACCATCACGTCGCGCATCACGAGCATGTCCTCCGCCGGAGGCACCCTGCCCTCGCAGATCGCGATGAAGCGCTCGGTCCAGGGCTCGAGCTCCTTGGGCTCGAAGAAGCCTCGCACGAGGAGATAGCCATTGTCGTCGTAGAAGCGCCGCTGCGCGGCGTCGAGGGGCGAGGTCGACACGTCTCGGGTCCTCCGCTCGGGCGGTCGCGCGCCCCGTCTGGCGGGCGTCGGCAGGGGCTTGGCGCCGCGCAGGCTGATTTATACAATACGAAAACTCGAACGTCGATCGGATAATCCCCCGATTCCCGGATCGGACGCTCGGAGCGGATTCCGGCATGCCTTCGCGGAAAACCCTGGCCATGGTGCAGACGGCTCCGCGCCGGCTCGAGCCGCGCGAGCTGCCGCTGCCCGAGATCGACGGCGATACCGCGCTGCTGCGCGTCGAGGCGTGCGGCATCTGCGGCAGCGACCACGAGCAGTACGAAGGGGTGCTGCGAACGCCGCTGCCGGTGATCCCGGGACACGAGCCGCTCGGCACGATCCAGGCGATCGGCGATCGCGCAGCGCAGCGCTGGGGCGTCGACGTGGGCGATCGCGTCGCCGTCGAAACCATGCTCTCCTGCCGCTTCTGCGAGCCGTGCCTCGCCGGCAGCTACCATCTGTGTCGCAAGCGCCGCATCTACTCCTACATTCCTCTCTCCCAGCCGCCCGGGCTGTGGGGCGCCTACGCGCAGCACATGTTCCTCGACGCGACGTCGATCGTGCACCGCATCGATCCCTCGCTGCCGCCCGAAACCGCCGTGATGTTCAATCCGCTCGGCGCCGGCTTCCGCTGGGCGGTCGAGATCCCGCACACGGGCCCGGGCGACACCGTCGTGATCCTCGGCCCGGGCCAGCGCGGCCTCGCCAGCGTGCTCGCGTGCCGCGAGGCGGGCGCCGCGAAGATCATCGTCACGGGGCTCGCCGCCGACGCCAAGAAGCTTGCGCTCGCGGCCGCCTTCGGCGCGCATCACACCATCGACGTCGAGAACGAGGACGCTAGAAAGCGCATCCAGGAGCTCACGAATGGCGAGGGCGCGCGCGTCGTGGTCGACGTGTCCTCGTATTCGACGGCCCCGGTCGCCGAAGCGCTCGATTACGTCGCGCCGGGCGGAACCGTCGTGCTGGCAGGCGTCAAGGGCTGGAAGCCGATCCCGGCGTTCATCTCCGACAAGATCGTGCTGAAGGAGATCCAGTTGCGCGGCGCGATCGGCGTCACCTCGTCGGGCTATCGCCGCGCGATCGAGCTGCTCGAGGCGCGCCGCAGCCCGATCGAACGCATGCACACCCACGCCTTCGCGCTGCGCGACGCCGAGCTCGCGATCCGCACGCTCGCACGCCAGGTTCCGGGAGACGAATCGATCCATTCGTGCCTGCTGCCGTGGAGGGATGCGTGACGAGCGACTCCGTGCGGCGCTGGATCGAGGAGTCCCCCTACACCGCAGCGCTCGGCGTGCGCGCGCGCGAGCTCGCGAGCGAGCGCGTCGTTCTCGAGCTGCCCTTCGCCGAGATCAACTCGAATCCGGGCAAGGCGCTGCACGGCGGCTGCGCGGCCTCGCTCGCGGCGATCGGAGGCCAGGCCGTGACGCGGCTCGCGCTCGGCGAGACGTCGGGACCCTGGAACACCTGCGCGCTCCAGATCGGCTACCTCAACGCGGCCATCGACGAAGCCGTGGTCGCGAGCGCGACACTGCTGCGCGAAGGCAAACAGCTTTGTTTCGCGGCCGTCGACATCGCTACCCAGAAGGGCAAGCCCATCGCGCACGCCACCAGCGTGGTGCGCGCGCGCCTCGCCGCCCCGGCGACGGCGTTGCAGCGCTCCGGCGGCGACGCGGGAGAATCCGATCCGGGCCCCATGGGTCCTGCCATCGGGCAGATTCCATTCGTCAGCGCGCGCGGGATCCGCGTCGAGCACATGACCGGCGGCAGCTCGCGCCTGGTGATGCCCTTCCGCGCCGCCAACGCGGATGCCTCCGGCGGCATCCACGAGGGCGCGCTGCTCGCGCTGCTCGACACGACGGGCGCGATGGCGTCGTGGGCCGAAACCGGCCCCGGCCGCTTCAAGGCTTCGACGCCGGCCCTCCAGGCGCAGATCTTCGCGCCCGTTCCGAAGCACGATCTGGTCGCGTACGGGCGCATGGTGCAGCGCGATGGCGAGCTCCTGTGGAGCGATGCCGAGATCGCGAGCGCCGTCGACGGCCAGGTGTTCGCGCGCGGCACCGTCGTCTACCGGATCGTCGCGTGAGAAGGCTCGAGGGAGGCGGCATGGGTCGCGTCGTCGATCAGGAGCTCGCCCGCATCAGCCAGCGCATCCGCGCTTCGCGCGAAGCCGCGGGGCTCACGCTCCAGGAGCTCGCGGGCAGGAGCGGCGTCGCCACCAGCACGATCCAGAAGGTCGAGAAGGAGCAGATGACCCCGAGCGTGGCCGTGATCCTCAAGATCGCGCGCGGGCTCGGCGTGCGGCTCTCGGAGCTGGTGGTCGATGGCTCCGACGAGCTCGAGATCCTCCACCTGCGCGCGGGTGACCGACACCCGATCGGTGCACCCGGCAAGCTCGTCGTCGAGCGACTCTCGGGCGATCTCTTCGAGCCGACCCTCGAGACCTGGCGCGTGACGCTGCACCCGGGTTTCTCGAGCGGCCGCGGTACGATCCAGTACGAAGGGGAAGAAGTCGTCGTGTGCGAGCGTGGCGTCGTGATCTTCCGCGTCGGGGAACGGGACTACGCGCTGCGCGCCGGGGATACACTGCACTTCAAGGCCTCGATCCCCCACTCCTGGCGCAATGACGGCGAAGCCCCCGCGCGCTTCATCGTCACCGGCACCTTGCCGAAGAAGTTCCGCGCCATGATGCACGGCCGGGTTGCGAACGCCGCACCGGGCAGTCCGCGTGTCTCGCGCTAGCGCGGCGCTGCTCGCCGCGCTGGTGCTGACGGCGGCGAACGCCGCCAAGCCGCTCGTGATCGACGATACCGCCTACGTCGCGTTCGCCCGCCAGGCGCTCGCGGATCCCAGCGACCCCTTCGGCTTCGAGCTCTATTGGGACGCGCTTCCGCAACCCGCGATCCGCGACTCGGTGCCCGCGGCCTTCCCCTACTGGCTCGCCGCCTCGATGGCGGTGTCCGGCGAACGGCCGGTCGCGTGGAAGCTGCTGCTCTTGCCCTTCGCGCTCGTCCTCAGCGGATCGATCGCATTCCTGCTCGGACGCTTCGCGCCCGCCGCCCCGACGTGGCTGCTGTTTCCGATCGTGCTCGGCCCGACCGTGCTGCCGGGCCTGAATCTGATGCTCGACGTTCCGACGATCGCGCTCGGACTGTTCGCCTACACGCTCTTCGTTCTCGCCTGCGAGCGCGCGAGCCCCGCGCGCGCGCTCGCGGCGGGCCTCGTGCTCGCGCTCGCAATGCACACCAAATACTCGGCGCTGATCTACGCGCCGCTGATGCTCGCGCATGCCGTCCTCTACCGGCGGCTGCGAGAAGGCGCCGTCGCGCTCGGCGCGGCGGCGGCGCTCTTCCTCGGCTGGGAAGGTCTGCTCGTCGCGCGCTACGGGGAGTCGCACCTGCTCGCGGGGCTCGCGCGTCAGGTCGGCGCCGAGATCTTTCCGGCGCTCGCGCGACTCAACGCGCAAGCGCCGGGGAGCGCCGCCCTCTACTGGACGCTCTGCCTGCTCTCGCTGCTCGGCGGCACCGCGCTCTTCCCCGCGCTGCTCGCCGCGCTGGGACTCGGCGCCGGGCGCAGAATCGTCACCGGCGCGGGGCTCGCTGCCGGCGTCGCATTCGCGGCAATTCCGATGTTGCCCCCGCCGCCCGTCTTCGCGGCGGAGGGGTTCTTCGCCCGGCTCGCGGCGTTCAACCCCGAGCTCTTTCTCTTCGTGCCGCTCGGCCTTTGCACCGCGGCGGTGATCGGGACGGTCGCATGGCGCCTGCTGCGTCACGCGGATCCGGCCGAGCCGCGGCCGGATCGCATGCTGGCGATCTGGCTCGCGCTCGAGATCCTGAGCTTCTTCGCGATCGCGCCCTTTCCCGCTGCGCGCCGCGTGATCGGGCTCGAGATCGCCGCGAGCGTGCTCGCCGCGCGCGCGGTCTCGCTGCGCGCGGGCGAAGCACTCGCCGGCCTGGGGCTCGCCGCGGCCTTGGGTCTCGCGCAGGGCGCGCTCTACTTCAGCGCCGATCTCTGCGACGCAAACGCGCGTCGCGACCTGGTCGCGCGCGTCGCCGAGCGCCTGCCGCAGCTCGGAGCCCGCCCGGAGAGCGAGACCGTCTGGTACAACGGCCACTGGGAGTTCCAGTACTACGCGGACCAGGCCGGGATGCGGCCCGTGATCGCGGGCCGCTCGCAGCTGCGGCCGCAGGATTGGTTGATCCTCACGGAGGGCACGAACCAGCCGCCCCTCAGCTTCCCGTCCAGTCGTTTTCGCGAGCAGGACGAGCTGGTCGCGGTGAGCCGTTCTCCCTGGTCGACGATGCCGCTCTACTACGACGGTCCCGTTCCCCTGCGCCGTCAACCCGCGACCCAGACGCGCGCGAGAATCTTTCGCGTGACGGGCGATTGGGTGTCGCAGCTCCAGGTGTCGCCTCCATAGCGTCACCCTCTGGCGTCACACGCCCGGAGGGAGGCGGCTAGCGCCCCTTCCACACCGGCCGCCGCTTCTCGACGAACGCGCGCGCGGCCTCGGCCGCGTCTTCGGAGGCGCGCAGCGGACGGCCGATCTCCTCCTGCCGGCGCCAGGCGTCGTCGAGCGAGAGGTGCAGGATCTCGCGCACGCCGCGGCGCGTCTCGCGCACCGCGAGCGGGGCGTTGCCGGCGATCTCGGAGGCCGTCGCGAGCGCGGTCGGCAGCAGCTCGCCTTCCGAGACCACGCGGTTCACGAGGCCGATCTCCGCGGCGCGCGCGGCGTCGATCGCGTGGGCCGTGAGCAGCAGCTCCTGCGCGTGAACCCACGCGATCTGGCGCGGCAGCATCACCGTGGCGTTGCCGGTGGGATACAGGCCGAGGGCGACCTCCTCGAGCGCGAAGGTCGCGTGCGGCACGGCGTAGCGGATCTCGGACGCGAGCATCAGATCGAAGCCGCCGGCCCGCGCGTGGCCGTTCACCGCACAAACGAGCGGCTTTTGTAGATCGAAGCCCGCGAGCAGCGCCGTCGCGACGGAGCGCAGGCCCTCGAACTCCTCGTTCGCGATCTTCTCCCCGCGCGCAAAACGTTGTGAGGCGGGGATCGTCGTCTTCATGTCCATGCCCGAGCAGAAGGTCCGGTTGCCAGCGCCCGTGAGCACCGCACAGCGGATCGCGGCGTCGCCGGCGACCCGCCGCCAGGCGCCCGCGAGGTCGCTGAGCGTGGCCGGATCCAGCGAGTTCCCCTGCTCGGGCCGGTCGATGGTGACGAGCGCGACGTGGGGATGGCCTTCGGGCAGCTCGAGCCGAGCCGGCATGAAAGCCTCCTCTCGGAGCGGTACGCTAGCGAACCTCGGCGGTTTCGAGGCGACTGCGTGCCCGGTCCGATCCTGCAGCATCCCGCCTACGTCATCCCGGATCGCGAGGCTTTTTCGCTCGCGACCCCCGGCGCGTGCCTCGGCTCCGACGATCCCTCGCACGAGCGCGGCGATCTCGCCGGCGCATTCGCCCTGCTCGCCAAGATGAGCCAGGATTTCGCGCTCTCGATGGACATCGCGACGACGCTCGAGCGCGCCCTCGTGCTGATCGCCGCACAGCTCGATGCCGAGGCGGGCTCGCTCTGGCTCGCGGAGAGCGACGGACGCGAGATCGCCTGTCACGCCTGTGTCGGGCCGCACCCGATCACGGGGCTGCGCCTGCCGGTCGGCGAAGGCATCGTCGGCCACAGCGTTCGCGACAACCTGTGTCAATGCGTGCTCGACGTCGCGAGGGATCCGCACTTCTCGCGAACGATGGACGCGCAGTCGGGCTTCGTGACGCGCTCGATCCTGTGCGCTCCCATGCCGCTGGCCGACCGCGCGATCGGCGCGATCGAGCTGATCAACCGCCGCGGCGGCGACGGCCTCTTCTGCGAGAGCGACGCGCGCCGGCTCCAGGTGTTGGCCGCTTCCGCGGCATTCGCGATCGCGAATGCGCGCACGGCGGAGACGCTGGTCGAGCACGAGCGCGTGCGCCGCGAGCTCGAGCTGGCGGCGGGGATCCAGCGCGCGCTGCTGCCTTCGCCGCGCCCGGAGCCCTTTCCGGTGTGCGGGGTGAACATCGCAGCCCGCACGCTTGGCGGAGATTTCTACGACATCGTGCCGCTCGCGGACTCCCGCATCGCCTTCTGCGTCGGCGACGTCGCGGGGCAAGGCCTACACGCAGTCCTGTTGATGGCGAAGACCGCGAGCTTGTATCGCTGCCTCGCGAAGCGGATCGCGAGCCCGGCTGCGCTGCTCACGGCGCTCGACGCCGAGATTTCCGAGACGGCGCCCCGCGGCAGCTGCGTCAAGCTGGTCGCAGGGATCCTCGATCCGGCTCGCGGGGAGGTCACGCTCGCCAACGCCGGGCTCGAGCCCGTCCTGCTGCACGAACGCGCGGGCGGCTTCAGCTCGCTCCCGGCGAGCGCAGCGCCGCTCGGCCGCGAGGCCCGAGGCGGGTTTTCGGAGACTCACGTGACGCTCGACGGCGGCACGCTCTACGTCTGCTCCGACGGTCTGCTTGCGGCGACCTGCCCGGAGAGCCACGAGCGCCTCGGCAGCGAGGGCCTGATGCGGCTGATCCTGCGCTTCGCGAGCAAGCCGCCGGCCGCCCGCATCGCCGCGATCGCCTCGGATGCGGCGCGCATCGAGCTCTGCGACGATCTCACCCTGCTCGCCGTCACGGACACGCAGCGTCGGACCTGATGAACGCAACGCACGGCCGCTCGCACCCGCCGCAGGCGCGCAGGATCCTGCTCGTTCGCCACGGTGAGACGCCCTCGAACGCGGCGCGCGTGGTGCAGACTCCCGATACCCCCCTCTCCGCGCGCGGCGTCGCCCAGGCGGAGCGCCTCGCAGCGCGCCTCGCAGCGCTCTCGGTCACCCGCATCCTCGCGAGCGATCTCGCGCGCGCCGTGCAGACGGCCGAGCCCATTGAAGACTTGACGCGCGCGGAGCTCGAGCTCGAGCCGCTGCTCCAGGAGCGGAACTTCGGCGACGTGCGCGGAACGCCCTACTCCGAGCTCGGCTTCGATCTCTTCGCCCCCGAGTTCGAGCCGCCCCATGGCGAGAGCTGGGAGGCGTTCCACCGGCGGGTCGACGTCGCCTGGCGGCGCGTGCTCGACGTCGCGGCGCGCACGCCGGGGAACCTCGCCGTCGTGACGCACGGGCTCGTTTGTTATTCGCTCGCGCTGCGCCACCTGCGCCTTCCCGCCGGCGCCGTGCCCGATCTGCGCGTCCCCAACACGGCGCTCGCGCTGATCGAGCCGTCGCCGCCGTTCCACGTCTCGCTGTGGGGGGACACGGCCCACCTGGAGGCCGCAACCGAGGGCGGGGCGGCCTGACGCGCTGCGCGCGCCGCGGCTACCAGGTCCGGTAGCGCTCCAAGCCGTTGCGATCGATCTGATCCGCGGGGATCTGGAAGGTTCCCGACACGCCGTTCACGCTGACGAAATACAAGCCTGGCGGCATTCCCTGGATCTCGAGTGAGAAGGTGCGCTGGAAGGGCTGCGGCTCCGCCTCGCAGCGCGCCCCGGACTCCCGGCGCGTCGTGAGCGTCACCGTGATGCCGGAGGTGTGTCGTTCCTGCTGCGTGCGGTAGATCAGGGTACAGATGTCGGGGAGCTTTCCGGATACGCTGACGTCGACCGAAACCGGGCGCTGCTGATGCACCGTCACGTCGATGCTCTCGACCGCCGCGACGCCCGCCTCATAGGCTCGATCCGCCTCGACCGCGCGGTTCCCCGCGCAGGCACAGAGCGCGACGAGCAACAGCCAACGCACCCGCATCTCGCTTCCATCCTCCTTCGTGCCGCGCCGCGTAGTGTCCCTCTCCGGCACGCCGAGCGCACGGGGCGAGGGAAAGCGCCTGGCGGCATGCCCTCGAGCGGGGTTTTCGTGTACATCTTCGCCTCCATGGACACCCCGCCCGCCTTCGGAATGCGGAGCCGCTGCGTTCCGGCGCTCGCCGCGGCCGCGCTGATGCTCGCGGCCGCCCCGAACCGCGCGCTCGCCGAGGCACCCACGGGCCGCCAGATCATGCAACGCGTCGACGATCGCAACGACGGGGACAGCGAGCTTCAGGACATGGAGATGCTGCTGATCGATGCGGGCGGCAGCACGCGCACGCGCCGGCTTCGCCTCTGGCGCCGCGATGTCGGGAAGGACGTCCAGACGATCCTCTTCTTCCTGGCGCCCGCGGACGTCAAGGACACCGGTCTGCTCACCTACGACTACGACGACCCCGACAAAGACGACGATCAGTGGCTGTATCTGCCGGCGCTGAAGAAGACCAAGCGCATCGCGGCGGGCGACAAGAGCGGCAGCTTCATGGGCTCGGACTTCAGCTACGCCGACATGACGGAGCGCAACCTCGATCGCTACGACTACCGCCTGATCAAGGAGGACGTCCTCGAGGGCGTGCCCGTCTGGGAGGTCGAAGCGATCCCGAATACCCCGAAGGAAATCGACGAGACGGGCTACACGAAGGTCCTCTACGTCGTGCGCCAGGACAACGACGTGATGGTGCGCGCGATCTCCTGGCTCCGGAGGGGCGGCCGCATGAAATACTACGAGGTGAAGAAGCTCGCGCAGATCGACGGCATCTGGGTGGCGACGGAGATGGAGATGGCCACGCACAAGGGCGACGCCACGCTGCACAAGACCGTCCTGCGGATCGACAACGTGCACTTCAATCAGCCGATGGACGAGAGCCGGTTCTCGGTGCGTCAGCTCGAAAAGGGCCAGTAAGCGGGCCGGGGGGCGGCGGGGGCGTGACGTCGGCGCGGCGCATCGCGGGAGTCTCGCTCTGCGCGGGCCTGTGGCTCGCGGCGGCGGCCGCGAAGAGCGACGTGCCGGCGGAGCCCGACGGCGCGAAGCGAGCC
The DNA here is from genome assembly GCA_963785985.1 of uncultured delta proteobacterium. Taxonomy (GTDB): domain Bacteria; phylum Myxococcota_A; class UBA9160; order UBA9160; family SMWR01; genus DATBRV01. The sequence continues at coordinate 1,259,925 of CAWAXD010000014.1, forward strand.
GAGCAGGCGCGTGACGTCGACGCCGGCGAGGACAGCGACGCCGTGATGCGCGGCTTCGACGACGAGGGCCTCCCGTCGCAGGCGCCGCAGCCGAGCCAGCCCGGCTCCGAAGCCGGGCTCGAGCCCGACGCGGGAGCCGCGCCCGAGCCACTGATCCCCCAGCGCTGGTGGGTTCTCACCGGCTACACGTCGCTCGTCGAGGCCTTTGCGCTCGAGCATCACCACTCCACGAGCGGAGCTCCCTACCACGGACTCGTCGGCTGGCGCGCGCGCGGCGGCCTGCAGCTCGATCTCGACCTGCCGCGCGATTGGAAGGCGCGCGCGGCGGGCTCCGCCTTCTACGACTTCGCGTACCTGATCCACGGCCGCGACGAATACCCGGACCACCTGCTCGACAGCTACGAGTGGGACGCGGACGTGGGCGAGCTGTGGCTCGAAGGCCCGCTGCTGCCCGATCTCGATCTCAAGCTCGGTCGACAGATCGTGAACTGGGGACGCTCGGACACGCTGCGCGTGCTCGACGTGCTCAACCCCGTCGACAACCGCGAGCCGGGCCTGCTCGATCTCGTCGACCTGAGGCTGCCGGTCGGCATGGCGAAGCTCAGCTACTACCCGTTCCCGGGCTGGAGCGTCACGGGCATCGCGATCCCCGAGATCCGCTTCAGCCTCGATCCTCGCTACGGCAGCGATTTCTTCCCGTTCGCAACGCCGCTCCCGCGCGAGACCACGTCGAACGGCTTCACCGCGAAGCACGCCGAGTGGGCGGCCGCCGCGAGCGGGAACTTCGAAGGTTGGGATGTCTCCTTCCACTTCGCCGACGCCTACGAGGACGTTCCGCGCCTCGACCCGACCCTCCAGGTTCCCGGCGGCTACCAGATGAAGCACAGCCGGGTGCTGCTCGGTGGCGTCGGCGGCGACTACGCGTTCGGCTCCTGGCTCGTGAAGTCCGAGCTCGCGGTCCTCGACGGCATCGACTTCGCGACCACCGGCGACAAGACGCGCATCGACGGGATGCTCGGCCTCGAGTACTACGGCATCCCCGATAACACCTTCGCGCTCGAGATCGTGGAGCGGCACCTCCACGACTACGACGACTCGATGAAGAGCTTCCCGGACTATGCGCAGCGCGACACCGTCGAGACGGCGCTGCGCTGGAGCGCCGATTGGTGGCAGGCGCGGCTGCACACGGTCGCGCTCGCGATCGTCGTCGGCGAGAGGGCGCAAGACGGAAGCGTGCTGCGCTTCTCGGCCGACTACGACATCCGCGACGCCCTCTCCGTCGGCGCCGGCATCCAGATCTTCCTGAGCGGCAACAGCGGGAGCCGGCTGACGAATCCGTATGGCCCCGACCCGTACGCCGACAACGACCGCGTCTTCCTGCGCATGAAATACAGCTTCTGAAACGCGCGTGTGGCAGGGCGCGCGCGCCGCTGTACCCTCGCCGCCCCATGCCGCGCACCGCCCGAGCTCCGACCCCCCACGCCGCCGTCCACTTCCGCTCGCTCGGCTGCCCGAAGAACCAGCTCGACACCGAAGTCATGCTGGGCGCCCTCTCGCTCTCGCAGTACGCCATCGCCGAGCGCCTCGAGGACGCCGACGTCGCGATCGTGAACACCTGCGCCTTCATCGAGAGCGCGCGCGAAGAGTCGATCCAGGCGATCCTCGACGTGGCCGACCTGCGCGAGTCCGGCCGGCTGCGGGCGTTGCTCGTCACCGGCTGCATGCCGCAGCGCTACGGCGACGAGCTCGCGAAGGAGCTGCCCGAGGTCGATGCCTTCATCGGCACGAGCCAGTACCCGAACGTGCCGGAGATCCTGGCGGACGTGCTCGCCGGCCGTTCGCGCGGCCTCTACGTCGAAGCGCGCCGCACGCATCTCTACGATCACCGCTCGCCGCGCCTGCTGATCGGGCCCGGACACTCCGCCTACGTGAAGACCTCCGAGGGCTGCGACCGCATCTGCAGCTTCTGCGCGATCCCCGGCATCCGCGGGAAATTCCAGAGCCGCACGCTCGCATCGCTGGTTCTCGAATGCGAAGCGCTCGCCGCCGCGGGCGTGAAAGAGGTGAACCTGGTCGCGCAGGATCAGACCTCCTGGGGCAAGGATCTCCCCGGGCGGCCGAAGCTCGCGAGCCTCTTGCGCCAGCTCGACGCCATCGAAGGCCTCGCCTGGATCCGCCTGCTCTACGTCTATCCCACGGCCGTGAACGACGAGCTGATCGAGGTGCTCGCGAACAGCCGCCGCGTGCTTCCCTACGTCGACGTGCCGCTCCAGCACGCGAGCGATCGCCTGCTGCGGGACATGAAGCGGGGCGTCACGGCCGAGCGTCAGCAGCGCCTGATCGAGAAGCTGCGCGCGAACATCCCCGGGCTCACCCTGCGCACCACCTTCATCGTGGGCTTCCCCGGCGAGACCGAAGAAGATTTCGAGGCGCTCTGCGCTTTCGCGCGCGAGGCGCGCTTCGATCGGCTGGGATGCTTCCGCTACTCCGACGAAGCCGGGACGGCCGCCCAGCTGCTCCCGAACAAGGTGCCGCGCTCCGTGGCGCGCTCGCGTCACAAGCGCCTGCTCGAGCTCCAGCACGCGCTTCTCGCGGAAAAGCTCGCGTCGCTCGTCGGCAGCGAGCAGGACGTGCTGGTCGACGCAATCGGCCCGCACGTTTCGCAAGCGCGCCTGGCCTCGCAGGCGCCCGAGATCGACGGCGGCGTGCTGCTGCGCGGGGCCTGCCAGCCCGGCGAGCTGCGCCGCGCCCGCATCAGCGCCGTGCGCGGAGGCGTCGACCTCGAGGCCGAGCTGATCGCGTAGGCGAGCCGCGTCGCGTCGCAGCGAGGAGGCATCCCGTGACGGATCCCAGCGCACGCCCGCGCCGCGCGGCGCTCGACGAGAAGCTCGCCGCACTGCGAGACGGCTACCGCCGCTCGCTTCCCGAACAGCTCGCGGCGCTCGCGACGTTGCTCGCGGCGCCGGCGAGCCCCGAGACAGCCGACGCCGCCTGGCGTCTCGCCCACCGTCTCAAGGGCACCTCCGGCTCCTACGGCTTGAACGAGCTCGCGACACAGCTCGAGACGATCGAAGAGACCTTCGAGCGAGCGCGCAGCACACACACGCCGGCGACGGACGACGAGCGCTCGCGCGCCGCAGCGGCGCTCGAGCGCGCCCGTGCGACGCTCGGCTGATCAAGCCTGCTGCGCGCGGCAGGCCGCGCGCAGCCGCTCCACCAGGTCCTCGGGCTCGAAGGGCTTGTGCAGGAAGCTCGCACCGCTGCCCTCGGCGAGCAGACCGCGCGCCGCATCCGCGGCATAGCCGCTGACGAGAATCACCGGGAGATCGGTGCGCACGCGCCGGATCGCCTCGAACACGCGCGCGCCATCGACTTCCGGCATCACGAGATCGAGGATGACGGCGTCGAAGCGCTGCGGGCTCCCGTGGATCGCGTCGATGCCCGCCTGCCCACCCAGCACGGTGGTGACCTCGAAGCCCGCGTCCTCGAGGAAGGCCTGCATGAGCCGCAGGATCGCTTCGTCGTCGTCGACGACGAGGATGTGGCCCGTGGCGCTCAGCACCGCGCCCGGCTCGGGCGGCGCGGGCTCGCCCCGCGCGGCGTCCGACCCGAGCGGAAGCAGCACGCGGAAGCTGGATCCCGCGCCGGGCTGGCTCGTCAGCTGGATCGCACCTCGATGGCTGCGCACGATGCCGAGCACGGCCGCGAGACCGAGCCCCCGCCCGGTGAAGCGCGTCGTGAAGAAGGGCTCGAAGACCTGCGCCTGGTTCTCCGCGGCGATGCCGACGCCCGTGTCCCTCACTTCGAGGTAGGCGTACTCCCCCGCGCCGAGGTCGGGCGCTCCGATCGCATTCGCGAGCGCTTCCCGCGCGACCCGCACGCGGCCCGCGCGCAGCGTGACGTCGCCCGGCCTGCCCTCGAGCGCCTCGCCGGCATTCGCCACCAGATTGAGGATCACCTGCCGCAGCTGCACCGGGTCTCCCTCCACCAGCGGAAGCTCGAGCTCGAGCTCGGTGCGAAGCCGTGCGCACGCCGGGAGCGAGCTCTGGCAGAGGTCGCGCAGATCGCGGGCGAGCGCGCCGAGATCGATGACGACCCGCATTTGCGAACGCTTGCCCGCCGCGACCAGCATCTGCTCCGTCAGATCCACGGCGTGCTCGGCGGCGGCGCGGATCTCCCGGAGCTTGGCCACGAGCGGAGATTCGGGCGGGAGCCGCCCGAGCACGAGGCTGCTGTTGCCGAGAATCACGGTCAGCAGATTGTTGAAGTCGTGGGCGAGGCCGCCGGCGAGGATGCCCAGGCTCTCGAGCCGCTGGGCGTCGCGCATGCGCACTTCGAGCGCGGCGCGCTCCTCCTGCGCCCGCTTGCGCTCGGTGATGTCCATCGTACACACGAGCATGTTGCGAAAGGCGGATTGCTCCGAAGGAATCGCGAGCGATACCTGCGTGTCGAGCCGCTTGCCCTGCGCCGTGCGATTGGTCGACTCGCCTTCGAAGAACGCCTTGCCGTCGAAGATCGCGATCAGCTCCTCGCGCAGCAGCTCGAGGGATTGCCGGTCGAAGAGGCGATCGAGCGCGCCGAGCAAGGGTCGTTTGCTCGGAAGGCCGAGCATGCGCAGGGCCGCCTGATTCACGTCGAGGACCCTCACCATGCCCGCCGCCCGGCGCAGGAACTCCGGGTGCTCGGCGAAGTGACGGCGCAGGTCCGTCACGCCCTGCGACTTGAGCGCCGCGAGCGCCGCGCGAACCTCCGAGAGATCCTCTTCCCAGATGCCGACCGGCGCGAGCTGGAAGATGTTCTCGTAACGCTTCTGGCTCGCATCCAGCGCGCGCGCAGCGCGCTCGCGCTCGACCGCGTGGCCGAGCTGCGTCCCGACGTGCGCCATCACCTCGAGCAGCCGCGGATTCGGCGGCAGCGAGTGGCTCGCGAAGAATTCGAGGATCGCCACGATCTCGGAGCCCGCGTGGACCGGGAAGCCGAAGGCGGCGCGCACCCCGATGTCGTGCGCGAGCTTCGCGCGCGGGAAATTCTCGTCCTGCGTGACGTCCGGGATCCAGGTGGGCTCCCCCCGCGCGAGCACGCGGCCCGGCAGGCCGACGCCCGACGCGAGCGGCGTCTGCTCGGTCACCTCGCGCAAAGCGGCGAAGCGGACGGGATCGGCGAGATGCCAGATCGCCGTCGGAAGCAGGCGGGAGCTCCCATCCTCGGCCCTGCGGTAGACGTGCCCCACGGGCCAGCCGACGTGCGCGCAGACGAGGTCGAGGCAGGTCTGCAGCGCGACGTCGCTCGTCGCGCTGCCATTGGCGGCGGCGGCGACCTGCTCGAGGAGCCGCGCGTAGTCCGGCTCGACGCGCGGGCCCGCCGCGCCCTCGGGTCGAGACGTGCCCCCGCCCGCCTCACTCACGCCTCACACCCTCGCGGCGGTGCGCAGCAGCCAGCCTTGTACACGGGATCGCACCAGCGTGGGCTTGATCGGCTTCGTCAGATAGTCGGTCGCCCCCGCGCGGAAGGCGTCGATCAGGTCCCGCTCCTCGAGCTTCGCTCCCGTGAGCATCAGGATCGGAACGTCTGCGAAGCGCGCAGAGCGATCGGCTCGCAGCATGCGGCAAACCTCGAGCCCATCGCGTCCGGGAAGATGCATGTCGAGCAGGATCAAGCGCGGATGCCGCTCGCGCGCGAAGCGCAGCGCGGATTCGCCGTCGGGCGCGGTGAAGACGTGCACGCCTTCGGTCTCGAGCGTCGCCTCGAGCAGCGCCACCAGGTGCGGATCGTCATCGACGATCAGGACCGAGTCGCGCCGCCGCTGCGTGGCGAGCAGCGCGGATCCGAGCGGGGGCAGGCTCTCGTTTCGCGGCCTCCCGTCAGCCGAGAGCTCGATCCCCTGTCCCTCCGCGGCGGCGAAGACCTCGAGCTGCGAGCCTGCCTCGACGACGCGTTTGCGCGCGCCCTCGAGAACTCCGTCGACCAGCTCGTCGCGCCGCTCCGGATCGTGGTGGAACAGCGCGAGGCGCTTCGCTCGCGCCAGGACCGCGTAGTCGACGGCCCGTTCCACCGGCGTGTGTCCCCAGCCCGAGCGCTCGGGGAACTCGGCGAGCGTGTATTGCGCGTCGTGAATCACGAGATCCGCTCCCGCGAGAAATTGCGCGTGGCGGCGATCCTCGTGGTGGATCGGCTCGGACCCGGCAGCGGCGGCATGCGGATGCAGCGAGTGGGGCTCGTGATCGGTCGCATACACCAGCGCGGCGCCGTCGGCTTCGAGCCGATAGCCGAGCGTGAGCGCGGGGTGGTTCAGGTATTGGGCCGTCACCCGGATGCCGCCGAGCTCGAGGCTTCCCTCCGTGAGATCCTGGAAGTCGACCTGCGCGCGCAGCGCCTCGAGATTGATGGGCGAGTACTGGTAGGCCATCTGACCCGCCAGCGTCTCTTCGAGCTGGCGTCCCGTGCGGCCGGGCGCGTAGACCGACCAGCGTTGGTCGGGCGCAAAGAAGGGCTCGAAGAACGGGAAGCCCTGGATGTGATCCCAGTGCGTGTGGCCGATCAGGAGATGCCCGCGCACGGGGCCCGAGCGAGCGTGCGCGAGCTCGCGTCCGAGCGCGTAGGCGCCCGTCCCACAGTCGAGCACGACGAGCGTACCGTCGGCGGCGCGCACCTCGACGCACGCGGTGTTGCCGCCATAGCGAAGCGTCGTGGGCCCCGGCCTCGCAATCGAACCCCGGGTGCCCCAGAAACGAACGCGCACGCCCGCACCTCGCGGGCACCCGGGCCGCCGCCGCGCAGCCCGGGAAACCCCGATCCGGTGGATCCGGAAGCGAGCCTACACCTCGCTGGGCGCGCGGGGGAAAGAAAGCGTTCGGCGCGCAGGTCGAGCCGCAGCCGGACCACCCGTCGCTCGCATGCGCCGGCGGCGGCACGGCCGCAGGTCTCGTTCAGGCCGCTGCCGGCGCCCTCCGGCGACCCGCGACGCCGTGCGCCGTCTGCTCGTGGTGGAGCAGCCAGCCCTTGCGCTCGAGGCCGCCCGCATAGCCCACCAGCCGTCCGTCGCTGCCGATGGCGCGGTGACAAGGCACCACGAGCCAGATCGGATTCGCGCCGCACGCTGCGCCGACGGCGCGCGCTGCGTCGGGGCGACCGATGCCGCGGGCCAGCGCCGCATACGACACCGTCTCCCCGGCCGGCACCGCGCGCAGCGCGTTCCACACGGCGCGCTGGAAGAGCGTGCCTCCGGGATCGACCGTGAGCGCGTCGAGCTCGCGCAGATCGCCGCCGAAATAGGCGTCGAGAGCGCGCGCGACGCGCGCCGTGCGGGAGCTCGGCTCGCGCGCTTCGTAGGCTCCGAAGCGTCGCTCGAGCAGCCAGGGCAGCCGAGGCAGCACGTCGTCGAACGCAAGCGCGCACAGCGCGCCTGCGTGCAGCGCCATCTGAACGGCGCCGAGCGGAGTCGAGTGGCGGGCGATTTCGAGCGCGGTCATGGGGATGCCTCCTGGGAATGGGCGCGTTTGCGGGTGCGGTTCGGGGCGGCCGTGGCGGCGGACGCCCAGAGCTGAAGCGCGGCGTACGCGCGCCACGGTCTCCAGGCCTCGCTCGCCGCGAGCAAGCCGGACTCGTTCGCGGGTCCGCCGTAGGCGCGGCGCAGCACGAGATCGCCGGCGGGAAATGCATCCGTCTCGCCGCAGGCGCGCATCGCGACGTAGTGCGCCGTCCACGGCCCGATCCCGGGGATCTCGCACAGACGCTCGACGAGCGCGTCGAGCTCGAGCCCGCCGTCGAGCGCGAGGCTGCCGCCCGCGACCGCGCGCGCGAGCGCGCGGATCGCCTCGGCCCGCGCGCGCGGGAGGCCGATGGCCGCGACGTCGGCGGCGGCGAGCGCAGCCGGGGTCGGGAAGAGGTGCGTGAGCCCGGCGTCGTTCGTTTCCGCGAGCGCGGCGCCGAACTTCGCGACGAGCCGCCCGGCGAGCGTGGTGGCGCCGCGCACGCTCACCTGCTGGCCGAGAATCGCGCGCACGGCGAGCTCGAAGCCATCCCACGCGCCCGGCACGCGCAGGCCGGGGCGTTGCTTCACGAGCGGCGCGAGCGCCGCGCTCTTCGCGAGATGGCGGCCGATCTCGTGCGGATCGGCGTCGAGATCGCACAGCCGCCGCGCGCGCGCGACGATCGCCTGGAGTCCGTCGACGCGCGAGAGCCGCAGCGTGAGCACCGCGTGTCCGCTCTCCGGCTCGGGGCGCACGGCGAGCGTTCCGATCGCGTCGCCGAGCTGGAGCGTGCGCCGATAGCCGTGCGCATCGATGGCTTCGACGCCCGGCGTCGCGCGCGCCGCGAGAAAGGCGAGCAGCGCGTCCCAGTCGAGCGGCGGGCGATACGGCAGGCGGAACACGAGCCCCGCCTCGCGCGCGGCCGCGCGCTTGCGCCGCGCCCGCAGCTCGCGCGGCGCCGCGCGGAAGGCCGCGCGCATCGCGTGATTGAACTGGCGCAGGCCGCGGAAGCCCGCGGAAAACGCGACGTCCGCGATCTTCAGATCCGTCTCGTCGAGCAGGCGCCGCGCGAAATGCGCGCGGTTGGCGCGCGCGACCGCCGCCGGGCTCGCGCCGAGATGGCTCTCGAAGAGCCGGCGCAGCTGCCGCCCGCCGACACCGAGCCGCGACGCGAAGGCCTCGACGTCGTCCTCGTCGAGGCCGCCCTGCGCGATCAGCCGCAGCGCGCGCCGCACCACCGCCGGGCTCCCCTCCCAGGCCGGGGTGCCGGGAGCGCTCTCCGGGCGGCAGCGCAGGCACGGGCGGAAGCCCGCCTGCTGGGCCGCGGCGGCGCAGGCGAAGAAGCGCACGTTGTGGGCGCGCGGCGGCGGCGAGGGGCAGATCGGGCGGCAATAGATGCCGGTCGTCGTGACGGCGACGAAGAAGCGCCCGTCGAAGCGGCGGTCCCGGCTCCGGAGGGCGCGATAGCAGCGGGCGGCATCGAGCTCCACGCCATCTGGATACCACGCCCGCCAGGCCGGGCTGGAAAAATCCGGCTGTCAGTCGCGATCCAGCCGGAACTGGACCGGAACCTCCACTTGCGAGGAAATGGGCTGTCCGGCGAGGCGCCCGGGCTCGAATTCCCATTGCTTCACGGCTGCGACGGCGGCCTCGTCGAGCGCGGCGTAGCCCGAGCTGGTCTGGACGGTCACCGCCTCCGGCCGACCGTCGGCATCGACCCGCACCGAGAGCAGCACGTTCCCCTGCTGTCTGCGGCGACGTGCAAGCGCAGGATAGGCAGGCTCGGGATTGCTCTTGTATTTCGGCTGCGCGGAGAACGCTGCGGGAGCGTGCGGCGCGCTGGCGCTCGCGGTCGACAGCTCCGGCGTCGCGCCCACGGCGGGAGCCGGGGCCGCCGACTGCGCCTGAGGCGCCGCTGCGACCTCACGCAAGCGCGCGGGCGGCTTCGACTCGCGTGCGAGCGCGGGCCGGGGAACGGGCGGCGCGGGTTTCTGGGGAGTCTCGGTCGGCGGCTGCGCAACGACGGCGGCCGTCCCGGATCCGAGCAGCATGATCCTCACGAGGGCCTCGCGAACCGGCGCCGGCCCATCTTGCCAGACCAGACACGCCAACACGAACACGTGTAGAAACGCCGCCAGCAGCAGGCTCACGACGAGCGCGCGCGAGCGCGACACGCCGGCCGGCGCGGGATGCAACATCGGCGCCTCGGACTGCGGCGGCGTGCTCGCGGCCCGCTCTCCATCGAGGAGGAGCCGGGATCGCGTTCGACGAGGCTTCACGGCTCAGAAGCGCGCCGTCAGCGCGCCACGCACGGAGACGGGAGACACGGGATGAAAGTGGATGTCGTTGTAGCCCCCATCATCCGGCCCGGCGGGCTCGCCCGGGAGTCGCGAGGCGTAGTAGTAATCGATTTCGCTGTCCTTGCGGTCCAGCAGGTTGAAGACTTCGAGGCTGACGCCCCAGGTGTGCGTGATCTGGTAGGCGACCCGCGCGTTCAGCAGGATGGAATCGTTCGAGCGCACGCTGTCGTCCTCCGTGAGCGCCCGCGGGCCGAAGTAACGCACGCGCAACTCGCCCGAGAATCCGGGCAGCGGCGGAAGATCGTGCACGCTCACACCCGCGGCGATCACGTTCTCGACCGAGCCCGGAATGTGATTTCCCTCGGGCTTGCTGTCGCGAAAGCGCGCATGCGAGAGCGAGTAGTCGGCGTCGAACGTCAACCATTCGGTGGGGCTGTAGTAGTTCGCGAGCTCGAGGCCGTAGCGCCGGCTCGGACGCGTGGCCTCCGTGGTGCCCGCGTCGCCGACGAAGAGCAGCTCGGAATCGATGTCGAGCCACCAGAAGGCGATCGTGCTGTGAAGGCCCTTCAGATAGGAACTGCGCACGCCAACCTCCGCGCCGTAGGTGCGCACGAGCGGATCGGCGGGGTCGACCGACGCGGTGACGCCGCGCGCGTCGTTGCTGTGGTAACCCATGCCGCCGCTCAGATACAGCTCCGAGTCCCACCAGGGACCTAGGATCACGCTTGCCTTCGGGCTCGCCTTGACGGCGTCTTCGACGCCGGAACCTCCGGGCGAATCGGCGTTCACGTCGAAGTGGAAGTAGTCGAACCGGACGCCGACGATGCTGCGCAGCTTCTCGAGCCACTGGATCCGGTTCTCTGCGTATGGCGCGAGACTCAGCTCCCAGATGTCGTCGCGACGCGTCGTCCCCGGGATCAGGTTGCCGTCCCAATCGACCTTGTCCGTCACGTGGCGATTCACGGTCTGTTGCAGGCCATTGCGGATGCTGTCGCTGCGCAGCTGCAAGCCGACGCTGTTCTCCATCTCGAAGTCGCAAAGCGCGCCGTACCACGTGTGGCGGGCAGAGCCGCCGCCCACCCAGCGCCGGTCGTACTGCTTGAACTGGTCGCCCTGCGGACTGTCGAGCTGATAGGTGAAGTTCGACCACAGATCGAGAGTCTGATAGAAGCCGTAGAGCACGGCCCGGCTGGCCGAGTCGTCGTCTCGCCGGTGCCACTCGCCATACAACATGTACTTCTGTGAGTTGCCGCCGTCGCTGTCGTCGAGCGAATCGAAGCGTCCGAAATCCGGCTCGGCGAGCGCGCGCTGCGCGATCTGATCCGTCGAGTCCCACTCCCCCGCGTAGGCCGAGGCCGTGGCGCTGCCGCCGAACGCGTCGTCGCCCAGGCTGTAGCGCAACACGCCGTTGATCTTCTTGAAGCGATCGGGCTGCTTCCAGGGGCCGTCGTCGTGCAGCAGCTCGAGCGCGTAGAGCAGGTTCCCCTCGCGGATCGGCTGGGAACCCGCGCCCAGCCCACGGTAGTAGCCGTACATTCCGGCTTCGACCTGCGCGATGCGCGACGGCAGCGTGTCGACGTACTCGATGTCGGCGGCGCCGGCGCTCGAGAAATCGCCCTCGTCCGCGTAGTATACGCCCTTCTTGTAGTCGATGCGCTTCACGAGCTCGGGAATCACGAAATTCAGATCCGTGTAGCCCTGCCCATGCCCGTGGCTCGGGAGATTGATGGGAACGCCGTCGATCGAGGTGGCGAAATCGGTGCCGTGATCGAGGTTGAAGCCGCGCAGGAAGTATTGATTGGCCTTCCCGTCGCCGCTGTGCTGCGTGACGATCAGGCCCGGCACGGTCTCGAGGATCTCGCCGGGACGATAGAGGGGGCGCGCTTCGATCTGGTCGGCGCCGACGGTTCCCTGCGAGGCCGACTCGGCGACGCCGACGAGGCTGTCGTCGCGTCCGTGCACGACGACCGGAGCGAGCCGGGTCGCGCCCGCGGCGGGGGGCGTGGCGGGCGGAACGTCGCCCGCATTCGTCGCAGGGGGTGTCGGATCGGGCGCGGGATCGAGCGGCGTCTGGGCCCACACCTGCGGTGCCACGAGGAGCAGCCAGAGCACGAAGCTCGCCAACGCGCGAGCGGCGAGCAGGACACGAGTGCGCATGAAGGGCCCAGCCTATGCGTGCGGCCGAACCCCGACTATGGATCGGAGTTCGCGCGCGGCAGCCGTGGGAGCGGGCGATCGGATCAGGCCCGTCCGCTAGAGAAGCCGCGACGCGAGCGCGAGCAGGTGCTCGGTCAGGTGATGCAGAGGGCCGACGCAGGCAAGGCCGATGACGCCGGTGAGCGCGATCGCGATGCGCTGGACGCGCTGCGGCGGCGCGGGAGGCTCGAACGCGAGCAGCGCGCGCACGCGCTCGGCTACCGAGTTGCCATCGAAGCCCATGAGCCCTGCCGGCGCCGGGACCGCGGCGGCGAGCAGGCGCTCGACGGCCAGGATCGCCTCCGCGACGGCGAGTCGATCGCCGACGCGGCGGCCGGCCTCGGCATCGCAGGCCTGCTCGGAAGCGATCGCGAGCTCGCCGAGCAGAGCGCGCCGCACCTTGGGAACGTGCGCGAGAGAGAGTACGCGCGCCGCGAGCCGCAAAAGGGGGTCGCGCCGGCGCGCGTGCGCGCGCTCGTGCTCGATCACGGCCGCGAGCTGCGGCGCCGGCAATGCGTCGATCAGCCGCGCCGCGATATGGATGCGCGGCCGTAGCAGACCCGCCGCGAACGCGAAGGGGGTCTGCGACCCGACGATCTCCACGTCGCGCCCGAGCGGCGAGGTCTGGCGCGGAAGGCGCGCCAGCCAACGCCGCGTGCGCACGACGCTCACGACTTCCGGGATGATCGCCGCGGCGACCAGCGCCGCCGCGCACACGAGCAGCGCGATGCCGGTGCGCGTGAGCGGAAGGCTCGCGTGCATGAGACACAGGTGCGCGTGCTCCGGATGTTGCGTGCAGTGATCGTCTGCGAGCCCGGCCGCCGCGAGCAGGCCCGGAACGAAGCACAAGGCGACGAGCAGCACCGGCAGCGCGCCCGGCGCGATCGCGGCGAGCCAGGCGACGCGGGCGCGCAGAGCGGGATGCATGGGGGCGAGGCGCTCGCGCAACCAGGGCCACGCGATCGCGAGATACACGGAGGTCGCCGCGGCAAAGCCGATCGCTGCAACCAGAGCGAGCTCGAGGCTGGCGAGCCGCGGGCTCATCCGCGCTCCTCGCGCGCGCGACGCCGGCGCTCGCGAACCCGCCGCTCGAGATCCGCGAGCTGCGTCTCCCCCGCCCGCTCCGTGATGTCCACGAACGCAGCGATCAACGTCTCGGCGCGCATGCCCGGAATCTCGCTCGCCAGCCGCTCGAGCCCGCGCGCCATCCATTGCTGACGCGACAGCAGCGCCCGGTATTGGTAGGCGCGCCCGGCCTTGCGTCGTTCGGCGAGTCCCTTGCGCACCAGCCGCTCGAGCGCCGAATGCACGGTGTTGGGCGAGATACCGCGGGTAGCGCCGATCGCAGCATGCACGCTGCGCACGTCGGCGCCGTCGCTCGACCACAGATGATCGAGCACCGCGACCTCGAGACGTCCGAGCGCGTTTCGCTGCAATGCCATGGCGGGAGCGCATGATACCCGGCGCGGGGGGTCGCCGTCATCCGAAAAGCGCCAGGAGACGCCGAGCCGGCTGCCCTAGTAGGTGCCGCCGAGCTTGCGGTGATCCCAGGAGACGACGCGCTCGGGCTTCAGCAGTATGCACACGCGTTTGGCCGCGGTCTTCGCCACCACCTTGGCCATGCCCTCGCGCGCGGCGGGCTCCATCGGCGCCTGCCCGCGCGTGGTGACCGAGATCAGTGTCTGCGTCACCACCTCGAGATCGTCGATCACCCGCGCGCGCCCATAGAGCACCACGCCGATCAGCTGCGAGTATTCCTCGCCCGCCTCGGCGAGCAGGCTCACGCGCGGATCGCGCTGCAGGTTCTTCACCTTCTGGCTGGCGCGGAAGGTGGTCATGCGCACGCTGCCGTCGGGGTCGAGCCCGAACCACATCGGCATCGGATGCGGGTAGCCGCCCGGTCCGATGGAAGTCAGGATGATCGTCTTGCTGCCCTCCAGGAACGCGCGCACCTCGGCATCGCTCATCTCGATCAGCCCACGTCGCGACATCTCGGTTCTCCTATGCGAGGCCCGCAAGCGAAGCGCGCAGCGAGCCGCAGGCGAGCGTAGTAAACGTCAGTCCGGATACTCGATGCGGATCTCGCGCGACACGCACCGCGATTGGCACGTGAGCACCCAGCCCTCCGCCAGCAGCTGCGGCGAGAGGCAATCGTTCGCGTGCATCTTGACCTCGCCCCGCGCGAGCTTCGCCATGCAGCAGGAGCAGTAGCCTTCCTCGCACGAGAACGGCGGATCGAGACCCGCGCGCCGCGCCGCGTGCAGCACGCGCTCGCCGGCCTGGTAGGGAACCTCGTGCTCGACGCCGTCGAGCACGATCGTGATCTTCGCGGGCACGATCTCGCCGCGCGCGTCCGCGGCATCGGGCGCGTCCGCCGGCGTGATGCCGGGATCCGGCGGCGACGAGAAGCGCTCGATGTGGATCTGGGTGAACGGCACGCCGAGCTCGAGCAGCGTGCTCTCGACCGTCGCCATGAAGGCGCCGGGCCCGCACAAAAAAAACTCGGCGTCGCGCTGGCGGCCGATCAGCCGCGCCACGCCCGCCGCGTCGAGGAAGCCGTCGCGCACGTCGAGCGAGTGCACGATCTCGAAGCGCTGCGGGTTGGCGCGCGCGAGCGCCTCGAGCTCGTCCTTGAAGATGATGGAGCGTTCGTCGCGATTCGCGTAGATCAGCTTCAAGCGGCGCTGCGTGGTGGCGAGCGCGGACTTCACGATCGAGATCACCGGCGTGATGCCGCTCCCGCCGCCGAAGAGCACGATGTCGCGCGCCGTGTCGTCCAGCACGAAGAGGCCGGCGGGCGGCGTCACCATCAGCGTGTCGCCGGCGGCGACGTGATCGTTGATCCAGTTGGAGACGCGGCCGTCCGCGATGCGCTTGACCGTGATCTTGTGCTCGGCGTCGCAGTGCGGCGAGCTCGCGAGCGAGTAGCTGCGCGTCAGCAGCTTGCCTGCGAGCGGGATCTTGAACGAGAGGAACTGCCCCGGCTGGTAGCGGAACTTCTCCGTCAGCGAAGCCGGAATCTCGAGCACGAGCGAGCGCGCGTCGGGCGTCTCGTCGATTACAAAGCGCACGCGCAGCTCGTGGCAGCCGGCCGTGGCCGCCGCCCAGTCCGCCGCAGAGACGCCTTCGCGCGTGGGATCGATCACGAGGCGGCACGCTAGCGCACCGGCGACGGCGCAGGCGCGGCTACGCGCGCAGACGGCCGACCCCCGGCACGAAGCGACCGACCCTCTCGGCGTACGCGCGATAGGCATCGCCGTGCAGCGCGAGCAGATGGCGTTCTTCGAGCCGCGTGTGGATCGCGATCGCCGCCGCCGCCGCTCCGCCCAGAAACAGACTCGCCGCGCAGGGGATCACGAGCGTCACACCGAGCAACATGACGAGCAAGCCGCTGTAGATCGGATTGCGCGCGTGGCGAAACAGCCCGCGGCTCACGAGAGCGGTCTTCGCGTCGTCGATGCCGATCCGGAACGATTCTCCCATCTGGCGCTGCGCGATCGCGATCACGAGCACGCCCGCGGCGCAAAGCAGCAGGCCGGCGAGCACGACGGCGCGCGGAGCTCGCCAGACCCCTATGGCGCCCGGCCCGAGCAGCGCGAAGCGCGCGACGAGCGCCGTGAGGCCGAGCACGACCACGAGGAACACGAGGCCCATGAAGCGATTGCCGGGCGTGGTGTTCCGGTGCAGCGTCAGCGCCTGGACTCCCGACGCCCGGCGCAGCCGCACGACCGGCCAGACGAGCAGCACGCCGGCGAACACGAGGAGCAGAAGCGGCAACGCCACACGAGAGAGTGAGAGAGGATCCACGCGGGTCTCCTGGCTTCGCGCCTGCGGGCGCCCACGCGAGCCCCGGCGAGCCAGCCCTCAGGCCAGCGCGACGGCGCCGGCGCGGCGCCGCGCGCGCAGGGCCGCCGCGATGCGCACGCCGAGCACCGCCCACACGAAGACAGCGACCGGAACGTACGCGAGCGACTCACTCCCGCGCGCGATCGCCATCACCGCGCGCGCGGTGTACGAGTTCGCGAAGATGATCCAGATCCAATACATGCCGACGAGGTGCAGCAGCCGCCAGCGGCGCCGCCCGAGCATTGCCACGGCGCGGTCCGACGAAGTCGCCGCCATCAGCGCGATCATCAGATAGGCGCCGCCGCCGCCCAGGATCGTCACGAGACCCATCTCGAACGCGTCACCGAGCACGAGGCTCAACGCGTAGATCGCGAGCGCGTGCAGCCCGTGCGAGACCGCGAACGAGAGACCGAGGTAGCGGCGTTCGCGCAGCAGCCAGCCGGTGGCCGGCGTCGGCCACAGGCGCCGCAACGAGGACGCCGCGAAGGCGGCGCCGAAGAGCGCGAGCGAGGTGCGCGCCGTCGCGCGCACGAGCATGCGCAAGCCGGGCTCGCCGCTGCCTTCGCAGGCGAGGATCGTCACCGACATCGCGAGCAGCAGCAGCGCGGCGAGCCCGATCAGCCGCCCGCCTCCGAGCCCACCGCGCCGTTCGCTCATGTCGAGCCCACGGCGAGCGCCGCTCTGGGCGCGGCGACGTCCTGGAAGGCGAGGTCGGCCGCGAGCCGCGCCCGCACGCCCTGCACCTCCGCTCGCGTGCGCTCGGCATCCCACCCGAGCAGGCGCGCCATGCGTTCGGCCGCGGGCAGCACCGCGGCCTCGCGTCCGCTGCCGGCGTAGAGCGAGGTGCGCAGGCGCCGGTAGAGCAGGTCTTCGAGCGTCGCGGCGCCCTCCTTGCGGATCCCAAATTCGACTTCGCTCGCGAGCACGCCCGGCACGAGCTCCTGCGTTCCGCCGCGCGCCAGCTCGCGAGCTTCCGTGCCGTGCAGGCGCGTGAGCCGCTCGGCGGCGGCAGCGCTCACGCCCGTCTCGCGCATGAGCGCTGCCTCGAGCGCGGCGAGGTCGCCATCAAAATCGCCGCCGGGAAGCGGCGGATCCTCGGCGAGGGCCCGCGCCAGCGGCAGCGCGACCACCTCGGCCGCGCGCTCGACAGTCTCCCGCGCCAGCGGCCGGTAGCCCGTCAGCTTGCCTCCCGCCAGCGTGATCACGTTCGCGGGCCCGACCAGCACCTCGTCGCGCCGCGAGATCTCGCTCGGCCGCTTGCGCGCCTGCGCGATCAGCGGCCGCAGCCCCGCCCAGGCGCCGATCACGTCGCGCGCCGCGAGCTTCGCGCCGCGCAGATAGTCGGCGGGCGGCTCGAGCAGGTATTCGACGTCCTCGCGGGTGATCTCGGGCCACACACTGGCGCCGCCCGCGTAGCTCGTGTCGGTGGTGCCGATCACCACGCACGCCCCCTGCCGCATCACGAAGATCGAGCGCCGGTCCCGCGTGTTCAGGAACAGGAAGTTGCGGACCGGCAGCTTCTCGGCCGGCACGACGATGTGTACGCCCTTCGAGAGATGGAGCAGCGGCGGCGCGGCGGCGCTCTCGAGCCGGCGCACGGCCTCGACCCAGGGTCCGGCGGCGTTGATCACGCAACGCGCGCGCACGCGCACGCGGCGCCCGCTCAGGCGGCAGACGGCCTCGAGCCCCGCGGCCCGACCGGCCTCGAGCACGATCGAGTCGACCGGCGCGTGGTTCAGCACCGCGGCGCCGAGCCCCGCCGCCGAGCGCAGGTTCGCGAGCACGAGGTGGGCGTCGTCGGTGTGATACTCACGATACACGCATGCGTGTTTATAGATCGAGACGTCGAGCAGCGGCTCCTCGCGCTCGATCTCGCTCGCGCTCCAGTTGCGGTGCCGGTCGGGCCCCTCGACGGCGCCTAGTTTTTCATAGGCCGTGACGGCGGCGCGGATCTTCAGCAGCCCCGCCCAGGAGCGCACGGGCACGACCATCCAGCGCCGCTCGGCCAGGTGCGGCGCGAGGCGGAAGATCTGCTTGCGCTCGAGCGCTGTCGTGCGCACCAGCGCGACGTCGCCCATCGCGAGATAGCGCAGGCCGCCGTGGATCAGCTTCGACGAGCGGCTGGAGGTTCCGGAGGCGAAGTCCTCGGCTTCGAGCAGGGCCACCGAGAGCCCGCGCAACGAGGCCTCGCGAGCCACGCCGGCTCCGGAGATCCCGCCTCCGATCACGGCGCAGTCGAAGCTCTCGCGCTCGAGTCGATCGAGCGTGGCGGCGCGCGCAGTCGTCGCGAGCTCGGACATGGGATCCTATCGGTCCTCGGCGCCGGGCACGGTAGCCGAGGCTGCGAGATCGCGGAGATCGACCACCGCCCCGTTCGGGAGATCGCGCGCGAGCAGCGTCCAGATCTCGACCGCCACCGCGCCGGGATCGCGCAGCTCGTGCTGCTCGTGGAACTCGACGAAGCGCGCCACCTCGGGAAAGTTCGCGGGCGCTGTCGCGCGGATCTGCTCCTGCATCGGCGTCGCCACGATCCCCGGCGCGACGGAGAGCACGCGCACGCGACCGCCGCGGCGCGCCTGCTCGGCGCCGACGGTGCGCGCCCATTGATCGATGGCCGCCTTGCCCGCGCCATAGGCCGACCAGCCTTCGTAGACGTTGTGCGCGGCGCCCGAGCTGATCAGGACGAGGTGGCACTGCGCTCGCGTCGACCGCGCAGCGCGCAGGAAGGCGTCTCCCAGCACCTGCGGGCAGGCTGCGCCGAGCAGCACGGAGCGCTGGTAGGCCGCGGCGTCGACCTCGCCGGCAAAGCCGATCGGCTCGAGGGTTCCCGCGGCGTGGATGAAGACCGCGCGCTCGCCCGCGAAGTCTCGCAGCTCGCGCGCGAAGAGCCCCGCGACGCGCTCCCACTGCTCGGGCTCCGCCAGGTCGGCGGCGAAGTGTTCGAGGCCCGGCGCGCCGCGGCGGGAGATGTCGATCACCCGCGAGCGCGGCCAGGGCGCGCTGCGCGCGAGCGCAAGGCCGATTCCGCTCGAGGCGCCGGAGATGAAGATCAGAGCCATCGCGCGCCCTTCGCCCCGCCCCTCGACGGGCCGCCGAGGGTACACGAGGTCCCGGGCCGCGCCGAAGCCGCGGCCGCGCACAGCGGCGACGGCGCGCGGCGCTGTCTACACTGCGGCCCGCATGACCCCCCAGGAGCTCGAAGCCAGACTCGCGACCTTTCTGGCGCAGCGCCTCGGCGCCCCCGTCCAGGTGCGAGGCCTCGAGCGCAACACCGAGGGCTTCTCGCAGGAGACGTTCTCCTTCGATGCCGAGCTCGCCGGGAGCACCCGGCGCTACGTCGCGAAGCGCGAGCCGGTGGCCGGCCTGCTCGAGCCCTACGACCTCGAGCCGGAATTCCGCGTGCTGCACGGACTCGCGGGAGCGGACGTGCTCTCGCCGCCCACGCCCTGGTTCAGCGACGACCCGGGCGTGCTCGAGCGCCCCTTCTACGTGATGGAGCGGCTGCCCGGCGACGTGCCGCTGCCGACTGCGGGAGCGAACGGCGGCGGTCCCTTCACCCCGGGCGAGCGCGAGTCGCTCGCGCCGCAGGTCGCTGCCGCGCTCGCTCGCCTGCACGCGGTCGACTGGAAGCAGCGCGGCTTCGACTTCCTCGGCGTCCCGGAGACGGGACGCGGCGCGGCGCAGCGCGAGCTGGCGCGCTGGGAGGCGCGCATCGCGCGCGCGGGATTCGCGGTGCCGCCGCTGCTCGCCGACGCGCTCGCGTGGCTGCGCCGCAGTCTGCCCGACGCGCCCGAGATCACGCTCGTGCACGGCGACTTCCGGCTCGGCAACTGGCTCGTCGCGCAGCGCGGCGACACCGCGACGCTATTCGGTGTCCTCGACTGGGAGATGGTGCACCTCGGCGATCCGCTCGAGGATCTCGCGTGGTGCAGCTGCGAGCTCTGGCGAGGCGGGACGCCCTTCGCCGGCGCGATGGTCGCGCCGGAGGCCTTCGCCGCCGCCTACGCGGCGGCCTCCGGCCGCGTCGTCGACGCGGAGCGCATGGCCTTCTACCGCGTGCTCGCGGTGGTGAAGATGATCGCGATCATGCTGACGGGGATCCGCGCGTTCCGCGACGGCCGCACGTCCGATCTGCGCATGGCGATCTTCGATCACCAGCTGCCGTTTCTATTCGCCCTGCTCGCGCTCGCGCGCGGCTGGCTCGCGGGAGGTTGAACGTGCTCATCCCGATCGAACGCCTGATCGATGGCTGCATGCAGACTTTGCGCGAGGAGGTGCTGCCCGAGGTCGCTTCGCGCGCGGTGCGCGGGCGTGTCTGGGCCGTGCTCGACGTGCTGAACAACCTGCGCGACCGCATCGAAGAGAAGCTGGCGCCGGCGACGGCCGAAGCCGATTCGGCGCATGCCGCGCTCAGCCGTCTGGCGGCGGCGAGGCGAGCGGGAGGCGACGCGGAAGGCGCCGCGGCGCTCGAGAGCGCGCTGCTCGCGGCGCCGAGCGAGCCCGCAACCGCGCGCGCCGCCGCGCTGCGCGGGGCGCTGGCCGACGCGATCGCGGCGCGGCCGGAGGGTCCGAGCGCTGCCGAATGCGAGGCCCTGCGCGCGCACCTGGCCGCACAGGCCTTGCGCGACGTGATGCTGCTCAAGCCGTCGCTCCTCTCCGAGATCTCGAAAGGCTGACGCATGCTCACCCATTACGACGATTTTCCGCTGCACCAGACGCCGGAGCCCATCGCCCACCCGGCGACGAGCGACAAGAATTTCTACGACCGCTATTTCTTCAACGGCTTTGCGAGGGATGGGTCGCTGTTCTTCGGCCTGGCGCTGGGCCTGTATCCGAACCGGCGCGTGATGGACGCTTCCTTCAGCGTGCTCGAGGGCGGGCGCCAGCTCTCGATCCACGCCTCGCGCCTCGCGCCGCTCGAACGCGGCGAGACGCGCGTCGGTCCGATCGCGATCGAGGTGCTCGAGCCGCTGCGCACGCTGCGCGTGCGCGCCGCCGCGAATCCGGGCGGGCTGGCCTGCGAGCTCGTGTTCCGCGCGCGCACGGCGGCGATCGAAGAGCCGCGCGCGACGCTGCGCGTCGGCACGCAGGTCGTGATGGATGCGACGCGCCTCACGCAGTTCGGGCGCTGGACGGGGACGCTCGAGATCGAGGGGCGGCGGGTCGAGATCGCGCCCGAGCGCGTGCTCGGCGTGCGCGACCGCTCGTGGGGCATCCGCCCGGTGGGCGAACGCGACGCCGGCGCGCCGGGAGCGCCGCCGCAATTCTTCTGGCTGTGGGCGCCGTTTCATTTCGACGACGTCTGCACACATCTGGGTGTCTTCGAGGACGAGGCCGGCCGCGCGTGGCACGCGGGCGGCGTGAGCCTGCCGGCCTCCGCCGACCCGCACGCGTTCCCCGACGCCGCGGATCCGCGCGAAGAGCGCATGGCGCGGATTGCGCACCAGATCTCGTGGGAGCCCGGGACGCGGCGCTCGCGGCGCGCGCGCATCGAGCTGGTGCCGCACGCGGGCGAGAGCGCGCTGATCGCGCTCGAGCCGCTGGCGACCTTCCAGATGCTCGGCCTCGGCTACCTGCATCCCGAGTGGGGGCACGGACTCTGGAAGGGCGCCGAGGCCTTCGGCGCCGAGTCGTGGCGGCCGGCCGAGCTGGCGCCGCTCGATCCGCGCCACGTTCACGTGCAGCAGCTGTGCCGCGCGCGCTGGGGCGAACGCGAAGGCATCGGCGTGCTCGAGCAGCTCGTGATCGGCCCGCACCGCCCGTCGGGATTCAAGTCGCTCCTCGACGGAGCCGCCTAGCCCGTGGGAACACTCGCCTGGATCGTGCTCGCCGGGGTGCTGATGAGTGGCATCACGGTGCTGAGCGCCGTCACGTTCCTGCTGCCCAGGCAGGTCCAGCAGCGACTGCTGCTCCCGCTCGTCGCCTTCTCCGCGGGCTCGCTGCTCGGGAGCGCCTTCTTCCACATGCTGCCGGCCGCGGTCGAGGCCTCCGGCAACACGCTCGGCGTCTGGATCTGGGTGCTCGCGGGCTTCTCGCTCTTCTTCGCATTCGAGCAGCTGCTGCACTGGCACCGCTGCCACCACGCGCAGGCCGACGGCGAGAGCACGCTGCCCACGCTGATCGTCGTCGGCGACTCGCTGCACAATCTGCTGGCCGGCATGGCCGTCGCGGGCACCTTTCTCGTCGATCCGCGGCTCGGCATCGCCACCTGGCTCGCCGAAGCGGCGCACGAGCTGCCGCAGGAGGTCGGCGAGTACGGCGTGCTGGTGCACGGCGGCTGGAGCCGGCGCAAGGCGCTGATCGTGAACGTGCTCTCCTCGCTGCCCTTCCTCGGCGGGGGGCTGCTCACGTGGGCCGTCTCGCTCCAGATCGACGTCGCGTTCATGGTTCCCTTCGCGGCGGGGAACTTCCTCTACATCGCGGCTTCGGACCTGATTCCGGAAGTGAATCGGCACCACCGGCTCGCGATCGCGGCGCTGCACTTCGCGGCCTTCGTGGCAGGCGCGCTCGTGCTGCTCGGGATCCGCATCGTGCTCGGGAGCTGACGGTGACGCCGGCCCGCGACGATCACCGCATCGATGCGATCGACTTCCTCAAGGCTGCGGCGATCGTCGCCGTGGTGGCGACGCATTCGGGCGTCAACATCTTCTATCCCATGTCGACGGCCTGGGATCGCGCGCTCACCAGCACCTGGACCTGGTACCATGTGCCCGCCTTCCTGTTGGTCTCGGGCTTTCTCTATCAGAGCGAGCGACCTGCGAGCCTGCGCGACGTGGCGCGGCGACTCGCGCGGGTGTGGATCCCGTACGTCCTGGCCTGTCTCTTCATGCTGGCCGTGGGAGCTGCGCGAGTCGACGGTGTGCGGCAGGCGTTGTTCCAGATCGCCAGCGCGAGCATCCTCGGCCCCTACTACTACATTGCGCAGATCACCGGCTGCATGCTGACGCTGTGGCCGCTCTCCCGCCTCGAGCAGCGAGGCGCCGCCTTGCTTCTGGCAGCGCTGTTGGCATACGCCGTCGCGCTCGTCCATTGGCCCGCGCTCCACATCCCGGCCAGTGCCCTGTGGATGGGGCGCAATCCGCTCGAGTCGTTCGTGCTCGGCTATTTCGTGCTGGGTTGGGTCATCGCTCAACACCGCGCATGGTTGACGCTCCGGCTGTCCGCACACCGCCTCCTGATCGGATGCATCGCCGCCGCCGTCGCGTATACCTGGATCGCTGGCCTCGGACTCACGCCCAATCCCGACATCACCAGCCTGCATAGGGTGCTCTACACGCTCAGCGTGGTGGCGCTGATCCTGATCGCAACCCGAGGACGCCGGGCGCCGCCGGTCGTGCGCTTCCTCAGCACGGCGAGCCTCGCGATCTACCTCTATCACCTGGCGCCGGTGGTCGCGACGAGCGTCTGGATCAACCGCTGGCCGCCGCCTTTGCGCATCGCCTTCGAGTTCCTGCTCGGGATCGGCTTCGCGTCGCTGCTCGCGATCGTCGGCCGCCGCGTCCTGGGCGCCGAGCGGGCGCGGCGCTTCCTCGGCGCCTAGCTCGATGCCGCGCGTGCAGTCGGCGCCCTTCGGCCGCGCACCGGATGGGACGCCGATCGAGCGCGTGACGCTCGTGAGCCCGAGCGGGCTCACCGTGGTGCTGCTCTCGTGGGGCGCGACGCTCGCGCAGGTGCTCGTTCCGACTCCGCGCGGCGCGCCGGCGGACGTGACGCTCGGCTGCGACGATCTCGCGAGCTACACCGGCGCGCATCCCCATCTCGGAGGCACGATCGGTCGCTATGCCAACCGGATCGCCGGCGCGCGCTTCGTGCTGCATGGCCGCGTGCACCATCTGAGCGTGAACGAGCGACCGAATCATCTGCACGGCGGCGCTCTCGGCTTTGATCGCCGCGCCTGGCGTACGCAGAGCTTCGAGGCGCCGGGGGAAGCGGGCGTCGTCTTCCGGCTCACGAGCGAGGCTGGCGATCAGGGCTACCCGGGCAGGCTCGAAGCCGAGGCGCGCTACGCGCTCGGCGCCGACGACGCGCTGCGCGTCGAGCTCTCGGCCACGACCGACGCCGCGACCGTCGTCTCCTTCACGCAGCACGCCTACTGGAACCTGGCCGACGGCGGGGCGAGCAGCGTCCTCGATCACGAGCTCGAGATCGCCGCGAGCGCGTACCTGCCGGTGGATCGCGAGCGGATCCCGACGGGCGAGATCGCGCCGGTCGCGGGAACCGCGTTCGACTTCCGCTCGCCGCGCACGTTGCGCGCTGCGCTGCGCGACGCCCCGCAACGCCTGGATCACAACCTGGTGTTGGCAGGAGGCGGGGCGCTGGCGTTCGCGGCGCGCTTGCGCGATCCGGCGAGCGGGCGCGCGCTCGAGCTCTCGACGACGGCGCCGGGGCTACAGCTCTACGCCGGCGGCGGCCTCGACGGCTCGTGCCGGGGGCGCGGCGGCGTCCGCTACGCGCAGTACGCCGGCGTCTGCCTCGAGCCGCAGCGCTTTCCCGACGCGCCGAACCAGGCGCGCTTCCCGAGCGCCGTGCTCGAGCCCGGCGAGCGCTACCTCGAGCGCTGCGTGTACCGCTTCCACACGGGGCAGCCCCGCCGAGAACCAGAAAAGCGAGCCCAAAAAGAATAGAGCGGAGGGGGCCTGCCCGGGCCCATCACCCAATGTCCTCGTCGCTCGCCGGCGGGTAGACCGCAACCCCCAGCTCACGCGATCGAGAACGGGCGCCTCCGCTCTAATTCGAGAACGAGCGCGCTCAATCTATCACCCGCGCTTCGCGCAAGACAATCGAAACCCTCGGCTTCGTCGAGAAAGTCCTTCGGTCGTCGAAGCAATCCGCGCGCTCCCGACACCCGCAAACGCTCCGCGCGCCTTTCGGGCTCCACGGCAACCGGCGGCGGGAGCGCTAGATCCGGCTGGCCGCAGCCCGCGCTTCGACGATGCGGCGGTAGCCGCGCGTCGGGAAGAAGCTGAGCGCGAGCGTCACCGCGCCGATCCCGTTGAGCGCCGACGTGACCGCGATCGTCGCCAGGATGATCGGGCCCGCCGTGTCGAGGTGGATCTCGGCGGAAGGGCCAGCGACGGCCCAGTAGATGCTGCGCGCGAGGATGTCGGAGAAGCCCATCGCCGCCCAGGCCACGGCCCACAGCCCCAGCAGCAGGAAGCGATTGGTGACGAGCGGGTCGGCGAGCCCGATCCGCATGCGCCGCCGCGCCGCGGCCCAATAGCGCAGCGCTTCCACGGAGAGCCAGTAGTAGGGCGCGACGCGCGCGACGTAGAACACCCAGTACGCGACGCCGGGGAAGACCTTCACGGCGAAGCCCTCGCTCAGCCCCTGCGCGCAAGCCGCTCCGAACGTGACGACGCTGCCCGCGACGACGGCCGCGCGCGCGCCTGCCGACTCGCGTCGGAACGCGAGCCAGATGAACACGTACAGCCCGAGGGTTCCCATGCAGTACGCGACGGTGGATGCGGCGAGGATCAGCGCGCCGTGGCTGGACGAGAGCGCCAGCTTGGGATCCGCGAGCCCAGCATACACGCTGATGTTTAGACCGGCGCCCAGGAAGGCCGCGAGCAGGAAGAAGGAGGCCAGCCAGAATTCAGGACCGAAGCTGCTTCCGCGCCGTGCGAGTCGGAACAAGCGGATTCCGACCACGAGGCTCAACAGCAGGTTGGCAAACGTCACCAGAGCGCTGATCAGCGCGAGCATTCGCGGCCCCCCCAGGCTCCCCGCCTATCGGCCTCACGCACCCGCAAGTTGACCCCCAACTGGCGCAGCCCCCAGCGCGGATCGCGGGCGGGCTCCCGCAGGCGTGACTCCCCCGCCCGTTCTCCGATAGACTCGGTCGCTCACGGCCCAGCATGCACGTCGACCACACCCCCTCCCAGAAGGCGCTTCGCACAGAGCTTCGCGCCTACTTCGCGAAGCTGATCCCGCCGGAGGTGCGGGCCCAGATCCGCTCGCTCGAGTCGAGCCCGTTCCAGCGCGGGCTGATCCGGCAGATGGGGGCCGACGGCTGGCTCGGCGTGGGCTGGCCGAAGGAGTGGGGGGGCCAGGGGCGCACGGCCGTCGAGCAGCAGATCTGGTTCGAGGAGGCCCGCCGGGCCGGCGCGCCGCTGCCCTTCGTCACGCTCAACACGGTCGGCCCCGCCCTGATCGCGCGCGGCAGCGAGGCGCAGAAACGGCGCTTCCTGCCGGGAATCCTGCGCGGAGAGATCCACTTCGCGATCGGCTACACGGAGCCCGGGGCGGGCACGGACCTCGCGGCGCTCGAGACGCGCGCCGTGCGCGAGGGCGACGTCTTCGTGGTGAATGGAACCAAGATCTTCACCAGCGGCGCCGACGGCGCCGACTACATCTGGCTCGCCTGCCGCACCGATCCGGCGGCGGACAAGCACAAGGGCATCTCGATCCTGATCGTCGATACGAAGCTGCCGGGCTTCTCGGCAACGCCAATCCACACGCTGGGCGGCGGCCATACGACGATGACCTACTACGAGAACGTGCGCGTGCCGGCGGAGATGCTCGTGGGCGAGCTCCACGCGGGCTGGAAGCTGATCACGCTCCAGCTCAATCACGAGCGCATCGGACTCGCCGCCTTCGGCGCCTCGGCGGCGCAGCGCTTCGACGAGGTGCTCGCGTGGGCGCGTGCGACGCTCGACGAAGCGGGCCAGCCGGTCGCGAGCAAGCCCTGGGTGCAGATCGCGTTCGCCGAGGCGTGGGCGCGGCTCGAGGCGCAGAAGGTCTGGAACTGGCGCATCGCGTGGGAGCTGGAGCAGGGCCGGCTCGAGCCCGCGCGGGCTTCGGCAGCCAAGGTCTACTCGTCCGAGACGCTGATCGAGGTCTACCGCCTGCTGATCGACGTGCTCGGCGAGGCGGGGACGCTGCAAACCGGCTCGCCCGGCGCCGTGCTGCGCGGCCAGCTCGAGATCGACTGGCGCGGCTGCCAGATCAACACCTTCGGCGGCGGCGTGAACGAAATCCAGCGCGAGATCGTCGCCATGCTCGGCCTGGGGCTGCCGCGTGCGCCGCGTTAGCCGGTGGAGAAGGCGCACGTGAGCGAGAGTGAGCTGATGCAGCGGCTGCGCGCCGTGCTGGGCGTGCGACTGGGAGAACCCGTCGTCGCGCGCGACCCGGTCAACCTGGCGATGATCCGGCACTGGTGCGATGCGGTCGAGGATCGCAATCCCGTGTATACCGATCCAGAGTTCGCCGCGCGCTCGGTTCACGGCGGCATCGTGGCGCCGCCCACCATGCTCCAGGCCTGGACGATGCCCGGGCTCGTGTCGAAGGAGGTGCGCGAAGCCCGCAGCGCCTCGGGCGTGTTCGGCGCGCTGCGGCTGCTCGACGAGGCGGGCTTCACCTCCGTCGTCGCAACCAACTGCACGCAGGAATACGTCCGCTACCTGCGCCCCGGCGACCTGCTGAACGCCGAGACCGTGATCGAGGCCGTCTCCGAGGAGAAGCAGACGGCGCTCGGCGTCGGCCACTTCGTCACCCAGCGCACCACCTATCGCGATCAGCACGGCGAGCTCGTCGCGAGCATGAGCTTCCGCTTGCTCAAGTTCCGGCCTCCCGTGCGCGCGAGCGCCGCGCCTGCCGCGACGACGCGGCCGCGCCCGAAGCCCGCCATCACCCATGACAATCGCTTCTTCTGGGAGGGCGTCGCGCAGCGCGAGCTGCGCATCCAGCGCTGCAACGCCTGCCACCGCCTGCAACATCCGCCCGGCCCGATGTGCGCCGGCTGTCACGGGCTCGATCTGGGCTGGGTGCGTTCGCAGGGCCGCGGCAGCGTCTACAGCTTCGTCTTCGCGCACCACCCGGCGGTGCCTCCGTTCGAGGTCCCGAACCTGATCGTGCTCGTCGAGCTCGAGGAAGGCACGCGCATCGTCTCGAACCTGGTCGGCGTCGCGCGCGAGGACGTGCGCATCGGCCTGCCGGTGGCGGTCGAGTTCGCCGAGGTCGAGCCGGGCCGCCTGCTGCCGCGCTTTCGTCCGGCCGCGGCGTAGGAGAACGCTTTGGACTTCGCTCTCTCCAACGAGCAGGAAGCCGTGCGCGATCTCGCGCGCAAGATCTTCTCGGAGCGCTGCAGCGACGAGCGGACCCGGGATCTCGAGCGCAGCGGCGAGTGGTTCGACCTCGAGCTGTGGGCGGAGCTCGTGAAGGCGAACCTCGCGGGCCTGGCGCTGCCCGAGGACGTGGGCGGCAGCGGGTTCGGGATGCTCGAGGTCGCCCTCGTGCTCGAGGAAGCCGGCCGGCAGCTGGCTCCGATTCCCTTCTTCGCATCGCAGGTGCTCGGCGGGCTCCCGCTCGCGCGCTTCGGAAGCGCGGCGCAGCGCCAGCGCTGGCTCGTGCCGGCGGCGGGCGAGGGGCTTGTCCTCACGGCGGCGCTCGTCGAGACCGGCAGCGCCGATCCCGCGCGTCCGCGCGTCGCGGCGCGCCGGGACGGCGCGGGCTGGCGTCTGGATGGGGTGAAGGAGTGCGTGCCGGCGGGGACGCTGGCGGCGCTGCTGCTGGTTCCGGCGCAGACACCGGATGGCGTTGGCGTCTTCCTGGTCGAGCCAGGTGGCCCGGGCGTCCGCCTCGAACGCCAGCTCGCGACGAACCGCGAGCCGCAGGCGCGGCTCGAGCTCGCCGGCGCGGCGCTCCCGGCCGACGCCGTGCTGGGCGACCCGAACGGCGGCGCCGAGATCGTCGAGTGGCTGCTCGACCACGCGCTGGTGGGCCTGTGCGCGATCCAGCTGGGGGTCGCCGAGGAGGCGCTGCGCCGCACGGCCGAGTACACGCGCACGCGCAAGCAGTTCGGACGCCCGATCGCAGCCTTCCAGGGCGTCGCGCTGCGCGCCGCCGACGCCTACATCGATCTCGAAGCCATGCGCGCGACGCTCCAGCAGGCGGCGTGGCGCGTCGCGGCGGGGCTGCCCGCGCGCGCCGAGGTGGCGGCCGCCAAGTGGTGGGCGTGCCGCGGCGGCCAGCGCGTGGTGCACACGGCCCAGCATCTGCACGGCGGCATCGGGGCGGACATCGATTACCCGATCCACCGGTTCTTTTTGTGGTCGAAGCAGCTCGACGTGACGCTCGGCGGCGCGAGCCGCCAGCTCGCGCGGCTGGGCGCGTTGCTCGTCGATGCGCCGCGGCAGGAGGCCTGAGTGACGGCCCCGCGAAGCCACACGACGCGACGGCTCTCCGAAGTCGCGGTGGGTGACGCGCTCCCCGCGCTCGAGATTCCGCTCACCGCGACCGTCATCATCGCGGGCGCGATCGCCTCGCGGGATTTCCAGGACGTACACCACGACCGGGATCTCGCCGTGCAGCGCGGCTCGAAGGACATCTTCATGAACATCCTGACGACCAATGGCTACGTCGGCCGCTACGTCACGGATTGGGCGGGCCCCGAGGCGCTCTTGCGCTCGGTCGACATCCGGCTCGGCGCGCCCAACTATCCGGGCGACACGATGACGCTGCGCGGAAGCGTCCGCGCAAAGGCGGACGGGCTCGTGCAGATCGAGGTGGTCGGCGCGAACCGACTCGGCCATCACGTGACGGGGACCGTCACGCTGAAGCTTCCGGACTGAACGTGGCGCGCGCAGCCATGCAACGCAGCCAGTACGCCTTCCCCGGCAGGACCGCGATCGCGGGCGTCGGGCAGACGGAGTTCTCGAAGAATTCGGGGCGCAGCGAAATGAGACTTGCCGTCGAGGCGATCTCGGCGGCGCTCGCCGACGCGGGGCTGAGGCCTTCGGACGTCGACGGCTACTGCAACTTCACGATGGACAACAATCCGGCGATCGAGATCAACCGCTACCTCGGCGGCGGCGATCTCACGTTCTTCAGCCGGATCCACTATGGCGGCGGCGCCGCCTGCGCCACCGTGCTCCAGGCCGCGCTCGCCGTGACCAGCGGACTCGCCGACACGCTCGTGTGCTACCGCGCGATGAACGAGCGCTCGATGCAGCGCTTCGGGGCCGGCGTGCAGGACCGGCCGCCGATTCCGACCGCGGAGAACGCCCACTTCGGCTGGCACTCGCCCTACGGCCTGCTGACGCCCGCGAGCTGGGTCGCGATGTCCGCGCGCCGCTACATGCACGAGTACGGCGCCAGCAGCGAGGATTTCGGCCGCGTCTCGGTCGCCGACCGCAAGCACGCCGCGACCAACCCGGCCGCCTGGTTCTACGGCAAGCCGATCACGCTCGAGGATCACCAGCGCTCGCGCTTCATCGTCGAGCCGCTGCGCCTGCTCGACTGCTGCCAGGAGAGCGACGGCGCGGTCGCCGTGGTGGTGACCTCGCTCGAGCGCGCGCGCGATCTGCGCCAGAAGCCGGCCGTGATCGAGGCCGCGGCCCAGGGCGCGAGCCGCGAGCAGCAGATGATGACCGGCTACTACGCGCGCGAGATCTCCGGGCTCCCCGAGATGGGCCTCGTCGCGCGCCAGCTGTGGGCGCAGTCCGGCTTGTCCCCCGCCGACATCCAGACCGCCGTGATCTACGACCACTTCACGCCGTTCGTGCTCGTGCAGCTCGAGGAGTTCGGATTCTGCGGCCGCGGCGAGGCGAAGGATTTCCTGCGCGACGGGCACATCGAGCCCGGCGGGCGGCTCCCGGTCAACACCCATGGCGGCCAGCTCGGCGAGGCCTACATCCACGGCATGAACGGCATCGCCGAGGCGGTGCGCCAGGTGCGCGGCAGCGCGGTGAATCAGGTGAAGGACGTGGCGCACGTGGTGGTGACGGCGGGAACGGGCGTGCCGACCAGCGGCCTGATCCTCGGCGCGGACTGACGCGCGTGCGCGAATGGGTCGACATCGCGCAGGCGCGCGGGCTTCCGGGTCTGCGGCTCGTGCTCTCGGCCGGCGTGCCCGGCCCGTGGGGCGAGGCCGCGAAGGGCCTGTTCTTCGCGAAGCGGATTGCCTACACGCCGGTGCGACAGGCGGTCGGCGCGGGGAACGCGGAGCTGGTCGCCTGGACTGGCCACGACAACGCGCCCCAGGCGATCCTCGGCAACGAGCCCGCGCGCACCGTGTGGACCGAGATCATCTTGCTCGCGGAAAGGCTCGCGCCGGAGCCCGCGCTCGTGCCGGCCGGTCCGGCGGAGCGCGCGCAGATGTTCGGGCTGATCCACGAGCTGGCCGGCGAGAGCGGCTTCGGCTGGTGCCGGCGCCTGATGCTGTTCGACCGCACGCTCTCGCTGCCCACCAGCGCGCTGGCGGCCGATCATCCCGTGCGCGCTCAGGTGGCCGGCCTCGGGCGCAAGTACGGCTACAGCGCAGCAGCGGCTCAGGCGGCGCCCGCGCGCGTCGCGGGAATCCTGCGCCTGCTCTCGGAGCAGCTCGCCGCGCAGCAACGCCGCGGCAGGCGGCACCTCGTCGGAGAGAGCCTCAGCGCGCTCGACATCTACTGGGCCGCGTTCGCCGCGATGGTGGAGCCGCTGCCGGAATCCCAGTGCGCGATACCGGCCGGGCTTCGCGCGCTCTACGAGCTGAAGGATCCGACGCTGCGCGCCGCCTGCTCATCGGAGCTGCTCGCGCACCGCGACTTCGTGTATCGCGAGCACCTGGAGCTGCCGGTCGAGCTGTAGCGGGATGCTGGAAAACGTATCGACGACGCCCCAGGCGGCGATCTGCGTGCGCAGACCCGGCCCAGCGGACCGCCGGCCGCGTCCGTTCCCCGCAATCGCCACTACACCGCGCTCCGCCGACGGTGGCCCAGCTTGAAATCGCCCGCTGCGGGGATAGCTGACAGAATGCGACTTCTCGGACGTCCCGAGAATCCAGCTTGTATCACCTATCCTCAGATCACGGTGTGACCGGCGGCAATCAAGGCCTCCGCACGAGCGTGACCCGGCCCTCGGGTCACACTCATGATGGCGATGATCATGTTAGCCATGTAGGACGTGGCCGGTGACCGTGGCAAGTGGGGGCCTTGGCGCGGCAGAGCCGATAGGGCGACCGCGGAGTCCACTTCCCGTTGCGGGTCAAGTGGCTCTCCTCGTCGATGCCAGCTCCGGGCGGCGGTGCCGCGTGCCGCGCAGTCTGACGCCGCGCGAGACCTGGCGCGCCTGGCGGAGCGGCGAGTTCCAGCTGGCTCCCGAGACCCCCCCCGCAGCGGAGTCGCGCGTGAAGCAGGTGGCGGACTTCCTGGCGCTCGACCGCACCCAGCTCGCCGCCGCACTCGCGCAGGGACACGCAATCGCGTCGGACGCGCTGGCCAATCGGGTCTATCGCGGCGTGAGCCTCGGCTTGCCGGCCTTCGTCGATCGCCTGGCCTGGAAGACCTTCGCGAAGCTGTTCCTGCGCGACCGGGCGCTCAAGGTCTTGCGCCGCTGGAACCTGCGGCTCGAGCAGACGGGGCTCGACGGCCCGCTCGTGCCCCGCCAGCGGAAGGGCGTGGATTGCCGCTTCGGCCACTTCCGGGTCGAGCCGGCCGCCCGCCGCTACCCCGTCCGCTGGCACGGGATTGCGCAAAAGGTTTCGGCGCCAGATGGATCGCGGCCCCGCGCCGCTTTCGCAAGTCAGGGCGCGCCCTTCCTGCGAGTCCTGCGCGGTGACGTTGGGTCTCGTCGTCGGGCCGCGACCTTCGGGCTCCGGCGAACATCGGGGTGAGCCGACAAGAAGCGTGTCCTGTGGCCTCGTGCGGCCGGCCTCGCAGCAGATTACGCAGGGGCCTCGCCCGCGGGCGCTGCTTCTCGCTTGGAGATCGTCGATGCAGAGGCGTCGGGTGCGTTGGGCAAACTGGCTCGTTCCCGCGACGGCGGCGTTGGCGCTGGGTCTCTCGACTCCTCCTCGGGCGGGAGCACAAGAGCCCGTGCCCGAGGGAGCGGAGTTCCAGGTCAGCGCCTCCTCGGGGCCCTTCCAGGATTTGCCCGCCGTCGCGGTGGACGCCGACGGGGACTTCGTGGTGGTGTGGTCCAGCGACGGGTCAACGGGGACGGACACGGGCTCCTTGAGCATCCAGGGCCAGCGCTACGCCTCGAGCGGATCGACGCTGGGCGCGCAGTTTCAGGTCAACACCTACACGACGAACGACCAGGTGGCTCCCGCCGTGGCGGCGGATCCCGAACGGGAACTTCGTCGTGGTGTGGGAGAGCAACGGCTCGTTCGGGACGGACACCCACGCCAGAAGCGTCCAGGGCCAGCGCTACGCGTCGGATGGATCGACTCGGGGCGCACAGTTCCAGATCAACACCTACACGACGGAATCCCAGATTCATGCCTCTGTGGCAGCGGCTGCGGACGGGGACTTCGTCGTGGTGTGGGAGAGCAACGGCTCGTCCGGAACGGACAGCAGCTACAGAAGCATCCAGGGTCAACGCTACGACTCGAGCGGATCGCAGCAGGGCGCCGAGTTTCAGATCAACACCTACACGACGAATTATCAGAAATATCCGTCCGTGGCGGCGGACGCCGACGGAAATTTCTTCGTAGTGTGGCAAAGCTACGGCTCGCCCGGGACGGACCAGGACGGCTACAGCATCCAGGGTCAGCACTACGGCTCGGACGGATCCACTCTGGGCGCGGAGTTCCAGGTCAACACCTACACGACGGGCTTCCAGCGTAATACTTCCGTAGCGGCGGGAGCCGCCGGAAACTTCGTCGTGGTGTGGGAGAGCTACGGCTCGTCCGGGACGGACACGAGCGGCTTCAGCATCAAAGGCCAGCGCTACGCCTCGGGCGGGTCGACGCAGGGCGCGGAATTCCAGGTCAACTCCTACACGACGAGCGACCAGCAATATCCGTCCGTGGCGGCCGATGCCGACGGCGATTTCGTGGTGGTGTGGCACAGCGCCGGCTCGTCCGGGACGGACACGAGCAGCGAGAGCATCCATGGCCAGCGCTACACCTCGGGCGGGTCGACGCAGGGCGCGGAGTTACAGGTCAACACCTACACGACGAATGACCAGGCGTCTCCTTCCGTAGCGGCGGATACGTACGGAAACTTCGTCGTGGTGTGGCAGAGCTCCGCGTCCCTGACGGACCCAAACATCCGCAACATCCGGGGCCAGCGCTACAGCGTGGCTATCGCCGTACCGGCGCTGTCGTCGACCGCGAAATTCGCGCTCGCCGCGGCGCTGCTGCTGCTCGGCGCCGCCGTCGCGCGAGCGTACGCAAGCGCGAGCGGGCGGAGCAGGTTCTCGCGGTAGAGACGGCTGCCCGGCTCGAGTCGCAGCGCCTGCTTCTGCGCGCCCACGGCGGTGAAGAGCCCGCCGGACATCACGGTCAGGTTCGCAGCGTATTTTGCGGGACCAGCGGCGGGCGTGCGAGGTGCCATCGCGCCGGCGGACCTCGAGGCCCCCCTTCGGGGCGTACCTGACAGGATGCTACTTCTCGGACGTCCCGAGAATCCAGCTTGTATCACCGATCCTCCGATGCACCGGTTAGAATCCAACTCGTGAACGTCCCCGACCGGCCGCGAAACCTGGAGGCCGCATGAGCGTCGATCTGCGCACGCGCACGGATGGGGAGCAGGCGCCGGTCGAAGGCGGCCGCTTCTTCGGCGAGACGCTGCCGGCGCTGCTCGATGCGCGGCAGCCGTTGATCGCGCCGGGCGCGAGCGAGCGCAAGCTGCGCCGTCTCTGCATCGAGGTCGCCGGCGAGCCGTGGACGCTCGCCTGGCAGGGCGACCGCGCGCGCGTGACGCCGGGCCGCGACGGCCAGGCGCGCGTGCGCCTCACGGCCGAGCAGTGGAGCGACATCGCGAGCGACCAGGGCACGCCCGTCGCGCTGATGAGCAACCGGCAGCTCGACATGCCCGAGGGAGGCCTGCCGGACTTTCTCGACTGGTGGCTGGTGCTGCGCGCGGCGCTCGACGGGCGCCGCATCCACGCGCGTGGCGACGTGCGCTTCGAGCACGAGCTCGGGCGCAGCTTCACGCAGGGCGACTCCGACGAAGCGATGCGCGCCTATCTCGAGGATGCCGGCTACCTGCACATCCGCGGCCTCTTCAGCGAGGCGGAGATGGCCGCGATCGAGGCCGACTTCCCGAAGGCCGCGCCGCACTACGCGAAGGGCGATCCGCTCGCCTGGTTCGCCACGACGAGCGATGGCAGCGAGCACCTGGTGCGCATGGAGGGCTTCGATCGCTATTCGGAGGCCAGCGTCGCGCTGCTCGACGACGAACGCTTCCAGCGCCTCGGCCGCATCCCGGGCGTCGGACACGTGCAGAGCCGCAAGCCCGGGCTGCGCGTCGGCGCGCTGACCAAGCCGATCGGCGTCGTGAAGGGCATCTCCGACGTGCCCTGGCACAAGGACTGCAGCCTGGGCCGACACTCCTACGAGTGCTGCACGCTGACGGTCGGCATCTCGGTGACGGGCGCCGACGCGCGCTCGGGCCAGCTGCGCGTGCTGCCCGGCAGCCACCGCGCGCTGATCTGGCCGGCGCCCTGCGTGCAACCCGGCCTCGATCTCGAGCCGCTCGATCTCCCGACGGCCACCGGCGACGTGACGGTGCACTTGAGCTGCACGCTGCACATGAGCCAGCCCCCGGTCGAGCGCACGCGCAAGGTGCTCTACACCGGCTTCGCGTTGCGGCCGGCCGATCCGGCAGCGGCCGAACGCAACCGCCAGCGCCTGAGCGCCGTTCGCAGCAAGACGCACACCAGCGTCTCGCAGCCGCCGGCTCGCCATGGGCGGTAGATCTCGGAACGCCGCTTCTCGGACG
This sequence comes from uncultured delta proteobacterium, assembly GCA_963785985.1. Taxonomy (GTDB): domain Bacteria; phylum Myxococcota_A; class UBA9160; order UBA9160; family SMWR01; genus DATBRV01. The sequence goes on from CAWAXD010000014.1 coordinate 1,295,382, forward strand.
TCCCGAGAATCCAGCTTGCATCACCCATCCTCGACGCGCCCGATCTCGACTCGGTTTTCGCACGCATGCAATTGGAAGCGCGCGGCCTCCGAACGCCATGCGGAGCGCCATCAGATCGGGGCTCGCTGCCCGCAATCCGCTGCGCAAGCGGTCATTGGGGGAGTGAGATCGGCGAGGAGGCGTGCGCGGAGAAGAGACCGAGCAGGAGGATCGCCAACACGACGCTGGTGATGAGCACATACATTCCGTCACGTTGTCGGGCGAAGGCGAAGAGAGAAAAGACGACTCGAGCAACCGGAGTGGCGATCAAGAGCCCGAGCCCGAGTTGAATGACGGCGCGAGCCTCCAGCGTCCACACCGCGGCAAGGTCCCCCCCGAGCGTCCGTAGCTCAGCGGGCTCGCCGTGGAACACTCCAAAGTGCGGCGTCTCGTGCCCGTGCCGCACGAGGAACAGGATGCCGCCCGCCAGCACCACGAGAGCCGCCGTCGACACTCCGACGAGCAGCAGCTTGCTGATGATCAGCTCGACCCGGTGGTCGGTCCATTCGTCACGCTCGTGCATCAGAGTCTCCCCGTCAGGCCCTTGTAGAGCATCTCGAGCCCCAACAGCAGCAGGACAGCGCTGAAGACGCGGCGCAGGATGCGGGGATGAGCGACCGCGAGGATCCTGGCTCCCAGCAGCGAGCCTGCCAGGACGCCCAGCATGGTCGGCATGGCCAGCGCAGGATCGATGTAGCCCTGCGTGAAGTAGATGCCCGCGCTGGCAGCGGCGGTGACTCCGATCATGAAGTTGCTCGTCGTGGTGGAGACCTTGAACGGCAGCCCCATCGCCTTGTCCATCGCCAGCACCTTCATGGCTCCCGAACCGATTCCGAGCAAGCCGGACAGCAAGCCGGCCAGGATCATGAGGCCGAAGCCCAGCGGGATGCGCATCACGTAATAGTGTCTGAAGCCGCCCTCGATCGGATACGACCCCTCGAGACGCAGGCGCACGGCCAGGGGGTCGGAGCGCTTCGGGATGTCCTCGGCCCTGCGCACCCGCGACGAGGAGTAGACGGTGGACAGCAGGACGGCGCCGAAGATGGCGGCAATCACGTTCGCAGGCACTCGTGCCGCGATGAGAGCGCCTCCGCTGGCTCCGAGGGTGGTGGCGATCTCGAGCAGCATGCCGATGCGGATGTTGCTGTATCCCTCTCGGACGTAGGCGATTGCCGCGCCCGAAGAGGTGGCAATCACCGAGACGAGGGAGGCCCCGACGGCGTAGCGGATATCGACACCGAAGTAGAGGGTCAGCAGGGGCACGATGACCACTCCGCCGCCCAGGCCGGTGAGCGAGCCCAGCAGGCCCGCCAGAAAGGCGCCGAGCCACAGCGCGCCGGAAAATTCGAGGATGTTCAACTGACGTCCTCTCCGCGTCTCGATGCCGCTCGGGCAGATCGGGGGCAGATCGCCTACTCGATCCCCTCGCTAGCATCTACCTCGCGGGGTCGCGCCGCCAGCGTCGGCGGAGAGCGGCGGCGCGGTCGGCGACGTTGATGAGGGGGTTCCGGAGACCCGATGAGCTTCAGGCGAATCCTCGTTGCCGTCGATCCCGAGCCGATCGCAGCCCGTGCGGTGGACGTGGCGATCGCCCTGGCGCGCTCGCTGGGTGCCGAGCTCGGGCTCATCCACGTGGTCGATCCCGCCCTTGGCCACGCGCCGGAGAGCGGGGTTTCTCCCAGCGAGCTGATCCGGCTGGCCAAGCTGGAGGGCGGCCAGCTGCTTGCCGCGTTCCGCCTGCGTGCGGCACTTCAGCCTCCGCCGCTCGAATTCGTTCCGCTGGGCAGGCCCGCTGCGGAGATCGTGAAGGCAGCCCAGGAATGGCCCGCCGACGTGATCGTCATCGGAAGTCATGGGCGCGCGGGAGTCACGCGCGCCCTTCTGGGCAGCGTCGCCGAGGCGGTGATGCGCCACGCGCCCTGTCCGGTCCTCGTGGTTCGAGCGGAGCCGTGAGCGGCCCTGGGGAACCGGCGGCGTGGGCCCCTGTCCCGCGCATCCCACGTCGAGCACAGTCCGCGACTCGGGGAAGTTCTTCAGGAGCCAGTCCAGGGGATCCTTTCTCGGCCCGGGAGGCTCGGGCTCCGCGAGCGCCCAGCTAGAGCCAGCCGAGGCGCTTGCACGCGCCATACACGAGGTGGATGCCAAGGCCGAATAGGAACAGGCCGAAGAGCAGCCGGAGCTGCGCTCCCGGCATCCGATTCGCGAACCACGCGCCGACCCAGGCGCCGACGAACATGGTCGCCGCGAGGATGATCGCGGCGCGCACGTCGACGTTCCCATGCCGGTAGTATTCGATCGTCGCCGCGAGACCGATCGGCGGCAGCAGCACCGCGAGGCTGGTTCCCGTCGCCATGTGCTGCGAGAACCCGGCCCAGAAGATCAGCGCCGGCACGACGACGATGCCGCCGCCCACACCGAAGAGCCCGGCCGCGATCCCTCCGACGATGCCGATCATCACGAACGTGAGCCACGACGTCATCTCGGCCCTCCTCTGCGAACGAGCCCGCAAGCCCCTGCTCGCATGAGCAGCGGGCGCTTCGCCGGCTAGAATGAGGATCGCGAACGTGCGTGGCGGATGCACGTCGGAGCGCGAGGCGGGCGATGGCCGAGACGAGTGACTTCTTCGCGGTCGAAGTCCTGCTCGCGGAAGCCCGCCAGGCGACCGGGCTCTCGGACTTCGGCGCGGACGACTTCCGAGAGCCGCTGCGCGTGCTCTGCCAGACCTACGCTCAGGCGCCCTTCGACGAGCGCGGCCGCAAGCGCAACCGCCGGCGCGTGCTGCAATTGCTCGCCGCGCGCCTGCGCGTCGAGGCCGCGCTGCGCCTCCACCCGGAGATCCGCACGCGCGCGATCCGCCGGCCGATGGTGCTGACGGGGCTCCCGCGCTCGGGCACCTCCGCGCTCTTCAATCTGCTCGCCGCCGATCCCGCCGCGCGGCCGCTGCTGCTCTGGGAGACGCAGTTCCCGGATCCCGCCGTGGGCCTCGCACCCGGCGAGCCGGACCCGCGCCATCTGGCGGTGAAGGCGTACTACGAGGAGTCGCACCGCAAGAATCCCGAGTTCACGAAGATCCACTTCGCGAGCGCCGACACACCGGAAGAGTGCGTGCTGCTGCAGGCGCTCACGCTGAACGGCGTCCACTACGGCGTCGAGCCGCTGCTCGAGCCCTACGCCTCCTGGTACCGGCAGCAGGATCTGCGGCCGATGTACCGCTACTACCGGACGCTGCTCCAGATGCTCGACTGGCAGCGGCCCGGCGAGCGCTGGCTGCTGAAGGCGCCCGCGCACATGTGGGCGATCGACGCCCTGACCGACGTCTTTCCCGACGTCTCGATCGTCTGGAGCCACCGCGATCCGCTCTCCTGCATCGCGTCCGTGTGCAGCATGACCTGGGCCATCACCAACGGCGCCCTCGCCGTGTCGAAGCAACAGCTCGGTCCGCTCGTCTTCGATTTCTACGCTACCTCGCTCGAGCGCGGCCTGGCGGCGCGCGACCGCTGCGACCCGGCGCGCTTCATCGACGTCGGCCACGACGCCTTCGTGGACGACCCGCTCGGGGTGGCGCGCCGGATCTACGGCCACTTCGGGCTTCCGCTCGGAGCGGGCGTGCAGGCGGCGCTCGCGGCGCACGTCGACGCCAATCCGAAGGGCAAGCATGGCAGCCACGCCTACGCGCTCGAGGAATGGGGGCTCGAGGCCTCCGCGGTCCGCGCGCGCTTCAAGGCCTACGGCGAACGCTTCGATCTCGACATGGAAGCGGGAGGAGACGCAGCGTGAGCGACGATCCGGTCCAGAAGGTCGACAGCGCCCAGGCGTGGACGGATTTCTGCGAGCTCCTCAAGAAGGCGGGCGACACGCTGTTGCGTGATGGCCTCGCCCGCTCGAGCTTCGATCGCGCCGAGGGCCACCGCTATCTGCTGCGCTTGCTGCGCGCGGGCTCGCAATCCTTCGGCGAGCTGACCGGGCCGCTGCACCCGGTGTTTCGCGCGATGCCCGAGCTCGTGAAGATGGGGCTCGACAACCCGGACAACTATTACCTGGGCGCTTCGATTTCCGGCAAGTACACGTATCGCATCCGCGGCCGGCGCGGCAGCATCCACTACATGAGCTTCGCGGCGCAGAACCAGAACTTTGCCGCCAAGGACCGCATCACCGGCGGCGCCGGGCACCTGAACGACGCGGAGATCCAGTACGCGCAGGACGGCAGCTTCGAGATCCTCGCGAGCCAGAAGCCGCAGCCTGGCAACTGGCTCCAGCTTGCGCCCGATACGAGCCAGGTGCTGCTGCGCCAGACCTTCCTGCACCGGGAGCGCGAGACGCCGGTCGCCGTCACGATCGAGTGTCTCGACGCGCAAGGCCCCCCGCCGCCGCTCGATCCGGCGCGGCTCCCGGGCCAGCTGATGGGCGCGGCGATGTACACGATCGGCTGCGCCAGCTGGTTCGCCGACTGGGTGCTCGGCATGCGCAAGCACGCTCCGGTGAACGCCTTCCATCTGCCGAGCGCGGAGCACCACCGGCTCGTCGGCGGCGATCCGAACATCCGCATCTGGCTGGGCATCTGGGAGCTCGCAGCGGACGAGGCGCTCGTCGTCGAGGCCACGCCGCCGCGCTGCGCGTATTGGAACTTCCAGCTCGGCAACATCTGGGCCGAATCTCTCGATTATCAGTTCCGCCGCGTCCACATCAACAGCGGGCAGGCGCTGCTGCGGCCGGACGGCTCGTTCCAGCTCGTGGTCGCCGCGCGCGACCCGGGCCACCCGAACTGGATCGACACCGCGGGCCACGACCACGGCACCATGTGCGTGCGCTGGGTGCGCGCCGAGTCTCATCCGGAGCCGCGCTGCCGCGTGGTGAAGCTCTCGGAGCTTGCGAGCGCCTAGGCGCTCACTCGAAGCGGCGCACCGGCGTCGCGACGAAGGCCCAGCTGGTGGCGAGCAGCATGGCGGCCGCGGCTACGGCGCAGCCGGCCTGCGGCCCGATCGCCTTCGCGAGCAGGCCGGCGCCCAGGTGCGAGAGCGGCGCCATCCCCAGGAACCCGAGCGTGTGGATCGAGAGCACGCGCGCCCGCAGCAGCGGCGGCGCGCTCTCCTGGAAGAGCGTGCGGCTCGTGTTGAAAAAGAGAGAATGGAAGATGCCCCACACGAAGATCACGGCGAGCAGCCAAACAAAGGGCGGACGCAGCGCGATCACGAGCAGACACAACGAAATGCCGAGCAGCGCGATCAGGAACACCCCTCCCTTGCGCCGCACGCCCCCGCGCAGCAGCACGACGAGCGAGCCGGCGATGGTTCCGATCGGGAGCACCATCATCACCGACGAGAGCCGGCCGATGCCACCGCCGTAGAACTCGCGCAGCAGCAGCGGGATCAGCACGCCGAAGGGGCCCATGAAGAAGAGGCCATCGCCGGCGACCAGCAACGCCACCGGGAAGAGCCGCTGCGAGTGGCGCACCTCGCGCAGCCCTTCGCGGATCGCCGCGAGCCGCGAGCGGTCGTCCTGCGTGCGCGCATGGGGGACGACGCGCGGTAGCCGGAGCACGGCGAGGCTCCCCGCGAGCACCACGGCGGCTTGAAAGACGAGGATCGCGGTATTGCCGACCTGCGCGCCGAGGCCGCCCAGGCGCGAGCCGGCGGCCGTTCCCACGAACTGTACGAGCGTCATGCCGGTGATCGCGCGCATCAGATCGCGCAGCCCCAGATGGGAGACCATCGCGTCGCGCGCGGGGCTCACGAAGGCCTGGATCGTGCCCCAGCTGAGCGCGTAGACGAGCAGCGCCTCGAAGCCTGCGCGCTGCGACGCCACCAGCGTCGCGAGCGCGGCCGCGGCGCAGGCCGCCGCCACGTGCAGCGCGAGCAGCAGGCGCCGCAGATCCACGCGGTCCGCGAGCAGCCCGCCGAAGAGCAGGAACAGCAGCAGCGGCAGGGTCTGACACATCTGCGCGACGCCGACCCGATCGGGGCTCTCGCGCAGCACGCCCACCACGAGCCAGGTGAAGACCACCTGTTGGAGACCCGCCGCGAGCGCCCAGCTGCCGGTGCCCGCCAGGAACCAGCCGAGCAGCGGCGTTCCGGAGGGCGCCGCGGGCGCGACGCTCGCTTCGGGCGGAATTGCTGCGCTGCTGGCTCGTCCCATGACGCGGCAGCATGCGCGATCCAGGTCCCGCGCGCGAGCACGCCGCGTCGGGCTCGCGCTCTCGATGTCGCCGCCGAGCGAACACTCGACGGCGCTCGCTCGCAGCTTCGGAGCTGCCTAGGGCGATCCGGCGGGCGCCGGGCGCGGCAAGCCCGCGTGATGCAGCGCGATCACATGGCAGCTCCCGCCATCGAACACGGTCTCGGCGCGCAGGTCCGCGGGCGGGTTCGCGGCGAACTGGAGCAGCGCGCGGCGCGTATCGTCGCGCTGCGGGAAGCTGCGGTCGAGCAGGAAGCGCGCGTCGTAGTGACGCACCACGGTCTCGATCGGACGCACGCCGCCAGCCGGCGCCATGATTCCGGGCCGATCGGCGTACCAGGCGACGGACCAGGGATCGACGCTCACCACGCGATCGTCGGGGGCCGAGTGGCTGCGCAGCCAGGCGAAAGCATCGGCGCACGGCGATGCCGGCGGCGAGGGAGCAGGCGCCACGACCGCGGCGACCACGCTCTGCGCGATGCTGGCGCCGCTCGGCGCCAGCACGGCGAGCCCCGCCACCAGCGCCGCCGCGCGCAGCGATCCCCGCCGCCAGCCACTGCCCACGCCCCGCAGCCCCCAGCTGAGCGCCCCGGCGAGAGCCACCGAGAGCAGCGGCACGAGGAAGGCGAAGAAGCGGATGTCGACGTGCCACATGCCACCGACGAACGCGAGCGCACCGAGCGTGCACAGCGTACACAGCAGGCAGTAGCGCGGGCGCGCGCGCGCGAGCAGAGCCACGCTCACGAATCCGAGCGCGACGACGAGATTCGAAACCGGGAATCCGCCGCGGGTGCCGGGGAACGGCAGCCCCACGACCTCGCGCGCGAAGACCCCGAGCTGCCTCACGACGAACGCCGCCTCCTTGGCTCGGCCGATCAGGTCGAGCACGTCGCCCGCTCGGAGCGTCGCCGGGTAGAGGCGATAGACGCCCTCGTAGCCGGCCGCGGTGAAGATCAGGTGGAGCGGGTACAAACCGAAGCCGGAAGTGCCGCAGCACAGCTGATTGCGTACGAGATAGAGCGAGAAGCAGAGAAAAAACGGCGCGAGCGCGAGCCCGGCTCGCCGCAGCGCGGCGAGGGACGGCGCGCGCCAGTCCCAGACCAGCGGCGCGACGAGCACCGCCGGCAGGAACACACCGATCTGTTTCTCGAGCACCGCGAAGCCGGCCGCCAGCCCGGCAAGTGCGAACCAGGCTTCGCGCCCCCCCCGCAGACCGCGCTCGAGCGCCGCGATCGTGCACAGACAGAAGAACGCGAAGCCCATGTCGTCGCTGCCATTCAGCGCGGTGACACTGAGCAGCCCGTCGCCGAGGATCAAGAGCGTCGCGACGATGCCGGCGGCGGTGCCGAACAGCCGCCGCGCGAGGAAGAAGCCGACGAGCCCCGAGAGCGCACGATAGAGCTGACCGGGAACCGGCAGCAGCGCCGGATCGGCGCCGAAGACCGCGAAGAGCGGCGCCAGCGCGACCGGCCGCAGGATGCCGTGGTGCTCGGGAACGTGGCGCACGCCGGGCCGCAGGCCGAGGTGGTACTCGATGAAGTCGATCTCGAAGCCGTTGCCACGTAGGAGGTTGCGCGCGATGTCGGCGTAGTGCAGCGAATCGGAGGCCGGGGGCACACCGCCGGGCCTCGCGAGCAGCGAGACGGCAAAGAAGGCGCCGCACGCGATCCAGATCGCGACGGTCGGCCACGCGCTCGCAGCAGGCCTGGGGGGAGGCGCGCCCACCAGGTTCACCGGCTCGTCAGGCGGGCTCCCCCCACCAACCCCCGTCCAGGATTCACCGCCCGGTAGAAGCACAGACTTCCCACGAGGGTGCCCTGATGATCAACTTCTTCCGTGTGTACGAATCCCGCCTGCGCGAGGAAATCCGGGATGCGGCCCGAGACGTTGTCGTGCAGATGCCCGGCCCGGTGAAGGACGTGCGCAGCCGCCCGGGCGAAGCCGCTCCGGGGCGGTCCGAAATCGAGCAGGTGGAGAGAGCCGCCGGGCGCGAGCACGCGGCGGACCTCGCGCAGCGTCGCCAGCTTCTCGTCTTGCGTCAGGTGATGGAACATGAGCGAGGAGAAGACCCGCTCGAAGCAGGCGTCCGGGTAGGCGAGCGGGTTCGAGAAGCCCCGCTCGAACCGGATCGCGAGGCCGGCTCGCTCCGCCTTGCGCTTCGCGATCGCGAGCGCCTTCGGGTCCGGATCGAGGCCAGTGACCTCGACCTCGGGGTGCGAGCGCTTGAGGAGCAGTGTGAGCGAGCCCGTGCCGCAGCCGATGTCGAGCACGCGAAAGCCGGGGGCAAGGGCCGCCTGCTCGACGAGCGGCCGCTTGAGCCCATCCCCGCCGAGGAGCCACTGGAGCGGGTCGTAGAGCGGCAGCAGCCAGTCGCGTCCGGCCGCGGGAATGAAGCTACGCGGAGATGCTTCCAAGAATCGCGCGCCTCCGGAAGGTTCGAGCCCGCGCGCGGGCAGCGAGGCGACGTAGCGCGACTCGCAAGCGCAGCGCGCAGCGAGGCGCAGCCGAGCGAAGTCCCCGAACTAGCCCTTCTTGCCCCCGAGCAGAAGCAGCGCGCTGCCCGCCACGATCGCGCCCACGCCCGCCCAGGTCGGGACGTTCACCGTCTCCTTGTCCTTCACCGACAGCTCGAGCGGCCCGAGCTTCGTCTCGTGCGTTTCCTTGGTGTAGCTGAAGCTGCCATACACCAATCCCAGGACACCGGCGACGATCAGCGCGATGCCCACGAGCTTGCCTGCGTTCACGTCATCCCCCCCTTCGAGAAACCGATGGCTCGCAGCCTGAGTAGCACGCGAGCGAGCGGCGCGCAGACCCTACTCGGGCGTCGGACACGGCGGCGGCTCGGGGCACGCGTCGCGATTCGGCCAGGTGAACTGGCACTCGCCCGTGAAGAGATCGTAGAGCGCGACGTCGGCGCCTTCCGCGGCTTCGCCCGGGAGCTCCTCGCCGGGAGCCCGGCTCAGCGTCGCGACGCCCATGCGCGCGCCGCTCCTGATCGCAGCGGCGAGCGCCTGGCCGAGCTCGCTGACCGGCTTCCCGATCGCCTCGATCGTCTCCGGCGTCTTCGAATCGGTCTTCAGCTCGGTTCCGGTGAACTTCCAGCCGTCTTCAATCTTGATCTTGCTGTCGAGCGTGCCGATCCCCCGCGCGATCCTGAGGCCGAACTGGTTGCACTGATCCGGGAGGTAGACGATCTGGTAGGCGTAGACGGTCCTCCCGCCTGCCTGCTGCTTCGGGCCGGCGTCCGGCGCCTGCGTCGTCTCCTCGACGACCTCGGTCTTCGTGCCGTCCGGCTTCGTCGTCGTGGTCGTCTTCTTCGTCGTCTGGATCACGTTGAAGTTCTTGGTGACGAGCAGATACGGCCGGGGCAGGTAGTACGGGATCGCCTCCTGGTCGTCGCTCCGGATCTTCGATCCCACGAGCTTCGGACCGAGGCACGCGCTACACGCGAGAGCCAGCGCCACGCCCACGACGCGGCCCGACACGCGCGATCGACGTGCGACCCGACTTCATGTCGTTCACCTCCTTCGAGAAGCTACCGCGCGCGCTCCGCGATCCGCACGCTCAGCGCCGCCGCCGAGATCGAGAGGAACGGCAGGATGGGCAGGTGATAGCGCGGGTCGTCCGGGAAGATCAACGTGTGGAGCGCGGCGAAATACACGACCGTGAGTGGGATGACGAGCAGCGTGGCGGCGCCCCGCCTCACGAACAGCGGCAGGCCCGCAACGCCCAATCCGAGCAGCGCGTAGAAGAGACCGTCCGCAATACCGGCGATCAGACGGTGCCAGCCCTCGCTCAGGAACGGCTCGGGAATGTCGCCAGGCAATTTCTTGCGGCCGAGCTCGAGGCCGATGTGGCCGTGACGGAACAGCTCGCGCACGTGGGCGGGGAAGATCCTCAGCTCGTGGCCCGGGTGATGGAGCATGTACTCGAGCGTCATGCGCGTGAGCACGCGGTTGGTGATGACCTCGCGCTGCGGCTGCGGGAGGTCCTTGTAGCGATCGCCGATGCGGCGCCAGTAGAGCAGGCCCTTGAGCGAGGCGCCGCCTTCCTGATAGGGCGAGTGCGCGTGACCGAGGGTGCGGCCGAAGGAAGTGGCGAGCGGGATCGGCGCGCCGAGCTGGATCTGGTTGCGCAGCGTCCACGGCAGCAGCGCGAGCGCGAAGCCGAGCGCCGCGAAGCCTCCCCGCAACGCCGTCTTGCGTAGCGAGCGCGATCCGATCCCGCCGATCAGCACGGGAACGGCGAGCCAGGCGGCGCCGGCGCCGCGCGTGAGGCTCGCGAGCGCAGCGCCGACCCCGAGCGCCATCCAGCCGAGCGGGCCCGTCTGCGGCTGTCGCTCGTCGAGCACCACGAAGAGCCAGACCACGGCGGTGAAGATCGCGCCGAAGGCCACCTCGCTCATCACGAAGTTGCTGAAGAAGATGTCGTCGGGACACGCGGCGAACAGAGCCGGCGGCGAGCAGCCCCACCCTGCCCCCGGCGAGCCGCCGCCCGATCGCGTAGGTGAAGAACGCCGTCAGCGTGCCGAGGAACGGATTCGCGAGCCGCCCCGCTTCGACGCTGCCGTCGCTGATCGCGTAGACCCCCGCCAGCAGCATCGGATAGAGCGGAGGCCAGGCGGCGGTCGGCGTTCCATCGGGCCGCGTGTAGCCCGCGCCGTCGAGCAGGCGGTGCGCCGTCAGGTGGTAGAAGACCATGTCGAAGTAGTCGCCGTCGGAGGGATCGAGCTTGGCGAGCGCGATCCAGCCGAGGCGCAAGCCGAAGGCGAGCGCGAGCACGCACGCGAGTGCGATCCAGTGTCGCCTGGAGCGCGGGCGGAGATGCATGCGCGGCCTCGCGCGGGCTTCAAGAAGTCAGGGAGCGACGATCACCTTGCCCCAGGTCTTGCGCGAGCCGAGCGCCTCGAGCGCGACGGACACCTCCTCGAGCGGATAGCTCTTGAAGATGACCGGGCGGATCTTGCCGGCGCGATACAGCTCGAACAATGCCTGGAAGGTCTCGGGGATGCGCGCCGGCTCGTGCTGGACGTGCGCGCCCCAATGCAGGCCCACGATCGAGATGTTCTTCAGCAGGATCCGGTTGGCCTTCACCTCGGGGATGCGGCCGCCGGCGAAGCCGATCACGAGCAGGCGCCCGTTCCACGCGATGCACTTGAGCGATTGATCGAAGGTGTCGCCGCCGACGGAGTCATAGATCACGTCGGCGCCGCGGCCGTTCGTCAGCTGCTTGACGCGCTCGACGAAATCCTCCTTGGTGTAGTCGATGGTCTCGTCGGCGCCGTTCGCGCGCGCGATCTCGAGCTTCTCGGCGCCGCCGGCCGTCGCGATCACGCGCGCGCCGAGCGCCTTGCCGATCTGCACCGCGGCGATGCCGACACCGCCTGCGGCCGCGTGCACGAGCAGCGTCTCGCCGGCCAGGAGATGCGCGCGGAAGACGAGCGCGGCGTACGACGTCGGATAGATGATCGGGAGCGCCGCGCCCTCGGCGAACGACATGCCCTCGGGCATGCGGTAGACACCAGCCGCCGGCACCACCGCGATCTCGGCGAAGCCGCCGAGCCCGGCCGACGCGAGCACGCGATCGCCCTTCGCGAAGCCCGTCACGCCGTCGCCCACCGCGCGCACGACGCCCGCGATCTCGGCGCCGGGCACGAAGGGAAAGGCGGGCTTCACCTGGTATTTGCCCTGCACCATCAGGATGTCGAAGAAGTTGCAGCCGGCCGCGCGCACTTCGATCTCGAGCGCGCCCGGGCGCAGGGGCGGCGGCGGAATCTCGGCCACGCGCAGGTCACGCGGCTCCATCAGGCGGTCGACGACGATCGCGCGCATTTCACCTCCAGCTCCAGGGCTCGAAGGCCGGGATTCTACACCGCCCGCCGCCGGAAACGCGGCCCCTCGCCGGGCGGCCCGGTGATAGAATGGCGTGCATCACCGCCCCCGAGGCCCCCATGGATCTGCGCGCGCTCAAGCAGGAGGTCTGCGATTCCGTCGAGGCGGCGCGCGAGGCGTTGCTGCGCGTCTCGCGCGCGATCCATGCGCACCCGGAGCTCGCGTTCGAAGAACGCCAGGCGGCGGCGCTGCTCGTAGCCGCCCTGCGCGAAGGCGGTCTGCGCGTCGAGACGGGCGCCTATGGGCTCGAGACGGCCTTCGCCGCCGAGTTCGGCAGCCCGCGCGGCCCCTGCGTGGCGCTGCTCGCCGAATACGACGCGCTGCCCGGCATCGGCCACGCCTGCGGCCACAACCTGATCGCCACGTCCGCGCTCGGCGCCGCGCTCGCGCTCGCGCCGCTCGCGAGCACGCTGCCTGGCCGCGTGCGCATGCTCGGGACGCCGGCCGAGGAGCGCGGCGGTGGCAAGGAGCTGATGGCGCGCGAGGGCGCCTTCGACGGCGTCGACGCGGCGCTGATGATGCACCCCTCGAGCGTCAATCTCGTGAGCATGCCCTGCATCGCGATGTCCGAAGTGGAGGTGGTCTTCCACGGCGTCTCCGCGCACGCGGCCGCCATGCCGGAGCGCGGCGTGAACGCGCTCGACGCGCTGGTGCTCGCCTATCAGGGGATCGCGGCGCTGCGCCAACACATCCGCGCGACGGAGCGCATCCACGGCATCATCACCGATGGCGGTCAGGCGCCGAACGTCGTGCCCGAGCGCGCCGCCGGTAGGTTTTACGTGCGCGCCGCCAACGCGCAGGAGCTCGCGCCGCTCAAGCTCCGCGTCGAGGGCTGCTTCCGCGCAGGCGCCGCGGCGACCGGCGCCGAGGTCGAGATCCGTTGGGACCCCGCCGATTATCTCGACATCCACTACAACGAGCCGCTCGCCACGGCCTTCCGCAGCAATGCCGAGTCGCTCGGGCGCGTCTTCTTCCCGTTCGAGAAGCTCCCGGCCAGCATCCAGGGCAGCACGGACATGGGCAACGTGAGCTACCGCGTGCCCTCGATCCACCCGATGCTCGCGGCCGCGCCGCTGCACTGCACGATCCACAACCCCGAGTTCGCGAAGTGGGCGGCCTCGGAGCTCGGAGACGCCGCGGCCATCGACGGCGCCAAGGCGCTCGCCATGACGGCGCTCGATTTCCTGTTCGACACGACGCTCCAGCGCAGCGCCCGCGAGGCCTTCGGAGACGGGCCCCCCGCGTGAGCGTGCGCAGCGGCGGCGCCGCCTACATGCAGATGCAGGCGATCGACGCGAGCGCGTGGATCGCGCCGAGCGCCCAGATCTTCGGCCGCGTGACGATCGGCGCGAACGCCTCGATCTGGCACAACGCGGTGCTGCGCGCCGAGTGCCAGGAGATCCGCATCGGGCGCTACTCGAACGTGCAGGATTTCGTGATGGTGCACGTCGGTTACGACGCCGCCACCACGATCGGCGCCTTCTGCTCGATCGCCCACCATGCGACGGTGCACGGCTGCGCGCTCGGCGACGCCTGTCTCGTCGGTGTCGGCGCCGTGATCATGGACGGCGCCGTGATCGGAGCGGGCTCGATCGTCGCGGGCGGCGCGGTGGTGCCGGAGGGCCGCAGCTTCGCCGCGGGCTCGGTGATCGCCGGCGTGCCGGCCAAGGCGATCGCGCAGCGCGACAATGCGCGGGCGAACCGCTTGAACGCCTGGCTCTACCACCGCAACGCGCAGTTCTATCGCGAGGGCCGACACCGCGCCTGGGACGGCGCGGAGTTCGAAGCCTGGCGCCGCGCCAAGCAGGCGGAGATCGAGAACGATCAGGATCTTCGTCTCTAGCTCGCCGGCTGCGCGCGCCTGCGGCTAGACCCGGGTGGTGCGCCCCTTCCAATAGGGCTCGCGCAGCACGCGCTTCAGGATCTTGCCCGAGCCCGTGCGCGGGATCTCGTCGAGGAAGGCGACCGAGCGCGGGATCTTGTAGCCGGCGAGGTGCTCGCGCGCGTAGTCGATCACCTCGGACTCGGAGAGCTTCACGCCTGGCTGTGTCACCACGACGGCGTGCACGGCTTCGCCCCACTCCTCGCTCGGGATGCCGAAGACCGCGGCGTCGACGATCGCCGGGTGGTGCTCGAGTGCCGCCTCGATCTCGGCCGGATAGATGTTCATGCCGCCCGAGATGATCATGTCCTTCTTGCGGTCGCAGATGTAGTAGAAGCCCTCTTCGTCGAAGTAGGCCATGTCGCCGACGGTGTGGAACGCGCCGCGGCGATCTTCTTCGTACTTGTCGTGCGCCTTGTAATAGGTGGTGAAGACGGTCTTGCTGCGCACGAAGAGCTCGCCGGGGACGTGCGGCTGCGTCACCTCGCCCCCATCGTCGTCGAAGAGCTTGAGCTCGACGGTCGGGGCGGGTCTGCCGCAGGAGCCCTTCTTGCGCCGCTGGTCCTTCGGCTCGAGGATCGAGTTCACGCCGAGCTCGGTGGAGCCATAGACCTCCCAGAGCGACTCCTCCGGAAAGCTGGCGAGATAGGCCTCCTTCAGCGCGAAGGACCAGGGCGCGGCGTTCGCGATCATGCGCTGCATGCTGCGGACGTCGTAGCGGGCCTTCACCTCGGCGGGCAGGTTGCAGACCATCCGGATCGGCGTCGGCGCGGAGAAGGTGGTGGTGACGCGGTACTTCGCCACCAGCCGCAGCCAATCCTCGGGCTCGAAGCGGCGCTGCAGCACGACCGTCCCGCCGAGATTCTGGGAGATCAGCATGAAGCCGCCCGGGCCCGAGTGATACAGCGGGCCCGTGGTCAGATACACATCGTCGGGTCGATAGCCGATCAGCTCGACCATGCGGCGCACCTGCTCGGGATCGCCGATGCCCTGGCGCAGCGCGCCCTTGGGCTTGCCCGTCGTGCCCGAGGTGTAGATCATCGTCTCGGCCTGCCGGCCGCCGAGGCCGCCTCCCGGCTCGGAGACGTCCGCCTCCGCGAGCAGCCGATCGGCAGCGAGACCCGCCGGCCCCGGAGGACCGTCGAAGACCAGCACGTCGCGCAGCTTCGGCGTCTGCGGGCGGATCTTCTCGATCAGCGGCGCGAACTCGGCATCCACCCAGACGACGGCGGCATCGCAGTGATCGACGACGTAGGCCGCCTCCTCGGGCGTCAGGCGGTAGTTGAGCGGCACGGCGGTGGCGCCGATCTTGCGCGCTGCGTGCATGATCGAGACGATCCCGATCGAGTTCATGCCGCACCACACGACTTTGTCGCCCGGCGCGACGCCGCGCGCGCGCAGCACGTGGCCGAGCCGGTTCACGCGCTCGTTCAACTCCCTGAAGCTGAGGCGCGCGACCGGCAGCCCGGGGCGATCGTCGATCACGGCGGTCTTCTCGGGCGTCTGGCTGGCGTGGTGGGTGAGCACGTCGACGGGGGGCATCAGTGCTCCGCTTGCGCTGGGGCGGCCCGGCCGATGCCGCGGAAGAGCAGCTCGACGAACGCCTGCGTGGCGCTGCGACAGCCGGCTTCATTGAGCAGACCATTCGCCCACGAGAGCCGGGCGCCGAGCGCCGCGTGAAAGAGGGCCCGCGCGGCGGCGAGCACGTCGACGTCGCGCGCGAGATCGCCGCGCGCGCGGCCGGCCAGCAGCAGCTCGGCGAGCAGCCCGATCGTGCGGTCGTTGAGCAGCAGCACGCGGCGCGCCACGCGCGCCTCCGGATAGCTCGTCGCGCGGATCGCGATCACGGTCAGGTCCGGGGTCTGCGCGAGCAGCTCGTGCTGCGCGTCGAAGAAACGGCGGATGCGCTCGCGGGTCGGATCGCTGCGCGAATCGGCGCTGCGGAAGCGGGTCCAGGCCTCCTCCTGGAGATCGGCCAGCTCCTGGACGAGCAGCTCTTCCTTGCTGCGCACGTGGCGGTAGATCGAGCTGGCGCCCATGCCGGCGCGCTCGGCGATCGCGCGCAGCGTCGCGCCGTCGAAGCCGCGTTCGCGAAACAGCGCGCTCGCCGCCTCGCGAATGCGAACCCGGCTGCGCCGCCCGCGCAGCAGGCGCCCGTCGTCTTCGCGCAGCGCGGCGGGTCGGACCGGCGGGGTGGACGGCGGGCTCTGCATCAAGGCGAACAGGATCGCATATCACAGGGATGGATGGCCAGACATCCGACTTCGCTCGCCTTCGGCTCGCTGCGCGCGCGCTCGCGTGCGCTTGCGGATCGCCTCGTCAGGCCGGACGCGAGCGAGCCCTGGAAACACGAAGGCCCGGCTGGAGCGCGACGCGCCAGCCAGGCCTTCGGACGCCTGAAGCCCCTTCCCAGGTCGGGCCCGGCGTTCCCACCTCGCGGCGCGGCGACCGACGCGCGCTCGCGGGTGTAAGCTACGAGACGGTTCCATTCGCAACATTCGTGCCGGGCCTGGATTTCCATCTAAGCCATTGATTTCATTGAAATCCCCCGGCGGGGAGCGCGCGACGATGGAAAGCCTCTTCCGCGCACGGGGAAGCCTTCTTCCTGAAGGAAAAACCTGGCCCGATCCGCCCGGGTCGATGCTTCTGCGCGGACCCGAAGTACTTTCCACCACCGCCCTGGCCGCTCTCCGTGAGCTGACCCGGGAATCAGCTAGCCAAGGAAGGAAGACGCCATGCCCCCCCAGGTCCCCACCACCGCCCTCCAGCTGACCTCCACCGTTCGGCGCGACGCGAAGCTCGAGCTCTCGCTCGCGAGCTTCGACGTGCCCGAGCCCGGCCCCGATCAGGTGCTGATCCGGGTCGAGGCGGCGCCCATCAACCCCTCCGATATGGGACTGCTGTTCGGCTTCGCCGACATGAGCACCGCCGTGGTGAGTGGCAGCAAAGATCGGCCCGTCGTCACAGCCGACATCCCCGAGCGATTCATGCCAGCCATGGCTGCACGCCTCGACCAGGCCATGGCCGTGGGCAACGAAGGCGCCGGAATCGTCGTGAAGGCGGGCTCGTCGCCGGCCGCCCAGGCACTGCTCGGAAGGACCGTCGCCTGCGTGGGCGGCGGCATGTACGCCCAATACCGCTGCATGCCCGTCGCGTTCTGCCTGCGGCTGCCGGAGGGAACGTCGCCCCGCGAAGGCGCCTCCTGTTTCGTAAACCCGCTCACGGCGCTCGGCATGGTCGAGACCATGAAGGCCGAGGGCCATAAGGCGCTCGTGCACACCGCCGCCGCATCGAATCTCGGCCAGATGCTGAACAAGCTGTGCATCGCAGACGGCGTGCCGCTCGTGAATATCGTGCGAAAGCCCGAGCAGGTGGAGATCCTGAAGCGCCTCGGAGCGAAATTCGTCTGCAACTCGAGCGAGCCGACGTTCCAGGCCGATCTCGTCGACGCCCTCGTCTCGACGGGCGCGACGCTCGCGTTCGACGCGACGGGCGGCGGCAAGCTCGCGAGCCAGATCCTCAGCGCCATGGAGATCGCTGCCAACAAGTCGGCGAAGGAATTCAGCCGCTACGGCTCCACCACCCACAAGCAGGTCTACATCTACGGCGGCCTCGACCGCTCGCCGACCCAGCTCGACCGCAGCTTCGGCATGGCCTGGGGGATCGGCGGCTGGCTCCTCACGCCCTTCCTCCAGAAGGTTGGCGCAGCGACGGGCCAGAAGCTGCGAGAGCGCGTCGCGAGCGAGATCAAGACCGTCTTCGCGAGTCACTACACAAAAGTGGTGTCGCTAGCCGAAGCGCTCCAACCCGAGTCGCTCGCCGCGTACGGCAAGCAGGCGACGGGTGAGAAGTACCTGATCGACCCGAACGGGTGAGCCGAGCGGCCTTTCCCGAGCCAGGACGCTCGGAAGGAGCGAAGTCGAGTCAGCCGGATTCGCCCGGCTCGATGATGGCGCGCAGCGATTCCCGCGTGCGGTACTCGAGCACGAGCAGCCGGCGGCGCAGGTGGAGGACGACCTCGACCCCGGCGGGGTTGACGCCGAGCTCCTGCACGAGGTGGGCGGCGACGCGCAGCTCCTCGGCGGCCTCGGGCTCGAGCGTGTCCTCCTCGAACAGGCCCTCGCGGCGCAGCGCCTCGAGAAAGCCCGGGTCGTCGATCCCGAGGAAGCGCAGCACTTCGCCGATCGGGGCCCGCGGCGCCATCTAGTTTGGTCCACTCCGCTTCGCCTGCGGCTCGCTGCGCGCTTCGCCTGCCAGATCCTTGCGCAGATCGGGCGGATCGAACTTCGCGAGCTCGTCGAGCAGCTCGCGCTCGCGCGCGCCGACCGCGCGCGGCACGCGGATCTGCACGATGGCGTAGAGGTCACCCGGCGCGCCGCCCGAGGGGCTCGGGATCCCCTTGCCGCGCACGCGCAGCTTGGTCCCGCTGTCGGTGCCGGCCGGAATCGTGAGGGTCACGCGGCCTTCGAGGGTCGGCACCTCGACCTTCGCCCCCAGCGTCGCCTCGCGCACGGAGACCTCGACGTCGACGAGCAGATCGCGGTCCTCGCGCCGGAAGTAGCGGTGCGGCCGCACGCGGATGCGCGCGTGCAGATCGCCCGCCGGCCCGCCGTTCAGACCCGGACCGCCCTTGCCCGGAATCCTCAGGCGGCCGCCGTCGGCCACGCCCGGCGGAATCCGCACCGTCACCGTCTCCTGGCGCAGGCTGCCGTCCGGCTGGGGCCGCGCGAGGGTCAAGCGCTGCTCGGCGCCGCGCGCGGCGTCCAGGAAATCGAGCTCGAGCTCGGCCTCGACGTCGGCGCCCCGCCCGCGCATGCGCCCGCGCCCCCCACCCTGGCGCGCGAACAGATTCGAGAACAGGTCGTCGAGGCCTTCGTAGGCGAAGCCTTCCGCATCGCCGAAGCCACCGGGCCGCTCGCCGCCGCCCCCGAAGCGCGCCCCGAAGGCCTCGCGCGCGCGCCGCGCGGCCTCGGGATCGAAGCCGCCCTCGAGCGAGACCGCACCGAACTCGTCGTACGTGCGCCGCTTCTCCGCGTCCGAGAGCACGGAGTAGGCGTGCGAGATCTCCTTGAACTTGTCCTCGGCGCCCTTGTCGTTCGGGTTGACGTCGGGGTGATAGCGCCGCGCCAGCTTGCGGTACGCCTTGCGGATCACGTCCTCGCTCGCGTCGCGCGCGACGCCGAGGATCTGGTAGAGATCCTGCTTCGCGCCCTCGGCCACTAGCGGTGCTCCAGCGCGAGCGCCGAGAGCTCGAGCAGCTCCGGCCGCTCGATGCGGTCCTTGATGCCGGCGATCGTGATGTAGGAGTAGAGCCCGTCCTCGATGCGCTCGTCGTAGGTCCAGCACACGGTCATCAGGCGGCGCCCGCCGGCGCCGGGCTTGATCTTCCCCATCACGCAGAACAGCGAGCAGGTGCCGTGCTCCCACAGATGGTGGAAGCCGGCCTCGTGGCCGACGGAGCCGAGATTCGCGACAAAGCACGACGTGAAGAGCGGGTCCGAGTCGATCATCGAGCGCGGAACCGCCCCGAAGCGGTCGGCGAAATAGAACAGGCCGAGCGCGGCGCGGATCACGAAGCCCGGGAGCCGCAGCAGCAGACCCATTTCCTTGTCGCTCGTCGATTGCTGGCCGGCGCGCGCGGGGCGGATCTGCGCGTAGATCGCGTCGACCATCTCGTCGAGCGTCTCGCGCGTCGGCTCGAAGCGACGCTTGATCGTGACGAGCGGCGCGCCGTCCTCGATCCTGACCTTCGCGCTGAACGTGATCCACTCCCCATGGCGCTGCCAGACCTTTCCGCCCTTCACGAAGCGGTTCACGCCCGGGCGCAGATACAGCGCCTGCGAGCCGGAGCGCAGCAAGAGATGAAACAGCGTGATCGGGCGGTCGGCCGGGCGCTCGCGGTTCTTCTTTTCCAGGAACTCGAGGGCGGCTTCGAGATCCATGTCCTGCGCGAGATGGAACACGGAATCGTTGCGGCGCGGAGACACGTAGGGCATGAAGCGGCGCATCGCCGAGAGCTTGCGCACCTGCGTGCCATCGGGACGGCGTCCGAACATGGCTTTCCCTCCCGCCTACGGGCCTGGAGTCTAGTGCCTCGCGCCCGCTCCTGCGCCGCTCGCTTCCGGACGGCGCATGCGCCACACGCGCGCCGAGAAGAGCTGCGTCTCGCCCAGGACGACGAAGCCCGCGCGCTCGTAGAAGGCGACGTTCTCGGGACGATCGGTCTCGAGGTAGGCGCAGGTCGGGTCGCGATCGACGTCGGCGAGCCAAGCGGCGAGCAGCGCCCGTCCGAGCCCGCGCCGCTGCTGCCGGGGGTCGACGCCGAGGGTGCTCAGGTACCAGTGGGGCTCCGGCGGGTGCAGCGGCGCGAGCGCCTCGAACACCTCCGCCCAGCGCCGCGCGACGCGCAGGCCCTGACCGAGGCTGCTGCGCAAGCGCCGCGCGAACGACGCCGCCGGCAGCGGGAAGGCATCCGGCGGCGCGGCGATCAGCACGCCGGCCAGCTCGCCAGCCACGCGCTGCACCCTCACGCGGCCGTGGGCATGCGCCGTCGGGAGCAGCGCGCGCAGCCCGTGGGCATTCACGCGCAGACGCACGGCCGGATCGTCCGAGTCGATCACCGCGACGTTGAGCGGGTTGTCACGGAAGGAGCGCGCGAGCAGCTGCACCGCAGCTTCGCGCTCGGCGGCGAGCAACGCACCGGCAGCCTCCGGCGTGTTCGCGCGCGCCGCGCTCACGAGCCGCGCTTCGCCGCGATCCAGGCGTCGACGTTGCGCGAGAGCAGCGTCAGCGGCAGCGCGCCGCTGCCGAGCACGACATCGTGGAACTCGCGCAGATCGAAGGCGGCGCCGAGCTCGTGGCGCGCGCGCTCGCGGCAGGCGAGGATCTCGAGCTGGCCCGTCTTGTAGGCGAGCGCCTGCCCGGGCATCACGATGTAGCGCTCGACTTCCGCCACTACTTCCGACTCCTCCAGAGCCGTGTTCGCCAGCATGTAGTCGATCGCCTGCTCGCGCGTCCAGCGCATGGCGTGGATGCCGGTGTCGACCACCAGCCGCGCGGCGCGGAATGCTTCGGCCACCAGCTGGCCGAGGCGATCGAAGGGCGTCGGGTGGAAGCCGCTCTCGGCGGCGAGGGTCTCGGCGTAGAGGGCCCAGCCCTCGATGAAGGCCGTGAAGGGCACCACGCGGCGGAAGAACGGCACTCCCTGCATTTCCTGCGCGAGCGCGATCTGGAGGTGATGGCCCGGAATCGTCTCGTGATAGGTGAGCGTGCGCATCCCGAACTTCGGGTGCTCGGCGGTGTGACGCAGATTCGCGTAGAAGACCGCCGGCTTCGAGCCGTCGAACGGCGCCAGATCGTAGTAGCCGCGCGCCGCGCCGGCTTCCTTGAAGGCCGGGACGCGCTGCACCACGACCTTCGCCCGCGGCAGACGCCCGAACAGGGCAGGCAGCCGCGCGCTCGCGTCGTCGATGATCGCCTGGTAGTCCGCGAGCAGCTGCACGCGACCGGCTTCGTCATCGGGATACAGGAAGCGCGGCTCGCGGCCGAGCGCGCGGATCGTGCCGGGGAGGTCGCTCGCGGCGATCCCTTGCGAGCGCAGGATCTCGCGCTGCTCGATCTGGATCCGCGCCACTTCGGCGAGCCCTCGCTCGTGGATCTGCTTCGGCGTCAGCTCGGTCGTCGTGTGCAGGCGCACCAGCCAGTCGTAGTAGGCCTCGCCGTCCGGCAGGCGCCACACGCCGTCGTCGGTTCCGGCGCGCGTGCGCATCCCTGCGAGCTGTTCGTCGAGACGGCGGTAGGCCGGGTAGACGGTGCGCTCGAGCTCGTCCTGCGCGCGGGCCACGAGCCGTTCGCGCGCCGCGTCGGAGAGGCTCGCGACCTCGCGCAGGCGGCGCGCGAAATCCGTCGCGAGCACGTGCTGCGCGGGCGCGGGCGCGAGAAACCTGGCGATGCCGTCCTGCACGCGCTCGATCACGAAGCGCGGCGGCAAAACGCCGTGCGCCTCGCGCTGCCGCAACCCGTCGATCACCTGATCGAAGGCCACGCCGAACTTCGCGAGCCTCGCGATGTAGTCCTCCGCGTCGCCGGGCGTCCGGATCGAATGCACGTTCAGCATGAAGTCCGGAAGATCGTTCTGCACCCCGCTCATCGGGTTCACGGGATAGTCGTGGAGCAAGAAGCGCTCGCCTTCGACCTGGAGCTCGAGAAAGCGATCGAGCACGTCGGTCGAAAGGCGCTGGCTCTCGCTCTGCGCCGCGCGGTCGTAGCTGCGCAGCGTCGCGAGCTCGCGCGCGGCGCGGCGCAGGCTGCGCTGCTGGAACGCGACGGAGTAGTCGTCGAGCTCGTCGCTGAACCACGTGAGTCCGTAGGGCTCGAGCAGGCGCAGCCGCGAGAGCAGCTCGGGCCGCTCGAGCGCGAGCTCCGCAAACACGCGCAGGTAGAGATGCTCGATCGACCAGGGCTTGCCCCAGAGCGTCGGGACGAGGAAGACGGCCAGCGCGGCGAGCGCGAGCAGCGCGGCCAGTCCGAGGCGGCGGGTGGCGCGGCGCATGCGCTGGACCTACGTGCGGCTCAAGCGCCCGGCTGCTGCACGAGCTCGATCCGCGTGCCGTCCGGATCCGTGATGAAGACGGCCTTGCTGCGGGCGCGCGGGATCTCGATGCGCGTATCGCCCAGCACGCGGACGCCGGCGGCGGCGAGCTCCACCAGCATGGCGTCGAGATCGTCGACGCGCAGCGAGAGGTGCGTGAGTCCGAGCTGGTTCATCGGGCGCGGCTCGCCATCTCCCGTGCAACCCGGCGCGTCGTAGTGGAGGAGCTCGATGCGAACCCCCTCGCGTTCGAGATAGATCGCGCGCAACGCGACGCCGTCGAGACTCAGGAGCGTGTCGCTCGGCTCGCCCTTCACCTCGAGCTCGTGTACGTAACGAAAGCCGAGCACGTCGTGGTAGAAGCGCAGCGAGCGCTTCCAATCGGAGACGCAGATGCCGATGTGGCTCATCCGCATCGGCAGAGGCACTAGGCTCCGTAGCGCCCGCGCGGCGTCTGGACGGCAGCGTCGCTCGAGAGCGTCAGCACCTCGCGCGGAAACGCTTCGACCAGGAACTCGACGATGTCGCGCACGGAGACGACGAAGACCGGATGACGGTCCTCGTCGACCACCGGCACGTGGCGAAAGCCGCCGACCGACATCTTGTTGAGCGCGTGGGCGATCGTCCCGCCGATGTCCAGCACTTCGGGATCGGCCGTCATCACCGCGGCGAGCGGCAGCGTCGCCGGGTTCTTGCCCCGATCGACGATGCGCAGCAGCACGTCGCGCTCGGTGAAGATCCCGAGCAGCGGGCTCTCGTCGGTGCCGTCCTCGGTGACGACGACACAGCCGCGGTGCTCGCGCTGCATCAGGCGCACCGCATCGGTCACCGAATCGCTCGGGCGCAGCACGAGCGCGGCCCGCACCGGCAGCGCGCGCAGCGGCTCGAGCAGGACGCTGGCGTCGAAGCGCGAAGGCCGCGGCGGCGGATCGAAATAGCTCTCTTCGTGCTCCGTGGGATCGATCGGATCGTCTACCATGCGCTGGCCTCCGGCCCCCGAGCCCCAGGGTAGACCCGACACGGCGTCGGGCCAATGGGAATCGACCGAAGTCCGCGCCGGAAGCGGCAGAAAGGGCCCCGGCCCGCGCGCCGGCGCCCGCGAGGAGCCCCCGATGCGGATCGCGATCCGATGGCTGTGCCTGTCCACGCTCACCCTCGGAGCTTTCGCGTGCGGGAGCGACTCGAGCGCGCCGTGTTCGGCCGCGGATGCCGCCGCCGGGCGCTGCAAGCCGGCGGGCGCGGCGCCGCTTGTGATCCCGCCCGGCACCATCCTTCCCGATTGGGCCTTGCAGCTCTGCAAGAATTGGCACCGCCCGGACGGCAGCTGCGACCAGGCGCAGGTGATCGCCGACTACCAGGAGTGCCTGAGCAAGCAGGGCGTCCCCGAGCAGCAGCGCATGATCGACGAGCATAGGGGCAACCGCGCCGTGCAGCTGGCTCGCGAGCGTGCGACCAACCTCTGCATGGAGCTGCGGCGCTGGGTCGTGAGCGAGCCGGCGCGCCAGGGGTCGGTCGGCGGGTCGCCCCCGCCCGCGGCCAAGTCGCCGCCGTCGTGACGAGCGTGCGCGCGGCGGCGCTCGCCGGGCCCGGCGCCCGCGAGCGCGCCGCGGCCACGGGGCGGGCTGCATGCGTGTGAGCATCGCGCTGTGCACCTGGAATCGCGCGACGCGGCTGCGGCGAGCGCTCGCGAGCCTGGCTGCGCTCGAGATCCCGCGCAACGTGGAGATCGAGATCCTCGCGGTCGACAATGGCAGCACCGACGACACGCCCGCCGTGCTGCGCGAGCACGCGGGCCTGCCCGGCCTGCGCGCGCTGCGCGAGCCGGAGCCCGGCCTCGCCCGCGCGCGCAATCGTGCGGTCGCGGAGGCGCGCGGCGCCTGGATCCTCTGGAGCGACGACGACGCGCTCGTCGAGCCGGGCTGGCTCGCGGCCTACGTGGAAGCGGTCCTCCGACACCCCGACGCGTCGCTCTTCGGCGGCGCCACGCTGCCCCTCCCCGAGCAGCAGCCGCCGGACTGGATCGCCGCGAGCTGGGAGCAGCTCGCGGACGTGTGGGCGATCCGCACGCTCCCGCCCGCGCCCGAGCCGATCCGCGGCGCGCGCCTCCCGGTCGGCGCGAACTTCGCGATCCGCTCCGAGGCGCAGCGCCGGCACCGCTACGATCCGCGGCTCGGCAGACGGCGGGACGCACTCGTCGGCGGCGAGGAGACGGCCGTGATGCGCGGGCTGCTCGCCGAAGGACACACGGGCTGGTGGGTGCCAGACGCGAGAGTGCGTCACTGCATCGCAGCCGAGCGCATGAACGAGAGCTACCTGCGGCGCGTCTGGTTCGGCCACGGTTGCGAGCGGGCGCTCACGCGCAGCGGAGCGCCCCGCTCGCGGCTACGCCTGCTCGCGCGCGCGCTGCGTTCCGAGGCGCGCTACCGCGTATCGCGCCGCTCGCGCGAGCCGGCGCAGTGGCTGCGCGATCTCGAGCGCGCGCAGGGCCGCTGGGGCGAGCTGCGGACGGCTCGCAGCTGACCCGGAGCGAGCGGCTCGCTTCCCTCCCGGGGACCGGGGACGCCCCGCTGCAGCGGCGAATGCCCGACCGCGATCCACACGCTCCCGTCACCCGATCGTGACACGGACGCCCCCGCCGCGCCTGCCGAGCTTCGCGGCTTCTTCCCGAATGTGAGACGGCGTTTGCCGATCTGCTGACTAGCTTCGGAATCGCAGCCGGAACGCGATGGAACGAGGCCAGGCATGCGGATCGCGATCGTCAGCGAAGTCTTCCTGCCCAAGATCGACGGCATCACGAATCGGCTCGCGCACACGACCGCAGCGCTCGTCGCGGGCGGCCACGAGGTGCTGGTGTTCGCGCCCGAGCCGGCGCTGGCCGAGCACGCGGGCGCGCGCGTGGTGCGCGTCCCCTCGCTCCCGTTCCCGCCCTATCCGGGCCTGCGCGCGGGGCTTCCCGATCCGCGCATCGCGCTCGAGCTGCGGCGCTTCCGGCCGCAGGTGCTGCACGCGGTGGGACCGACCTGTCTGGGAATCTGGGGCATCCTCGCGGCGCGCGCGCTGCGCATCCCGGTGGTCGCGTCCTATCACACGGATCTGCCGGCCTACCTGCCCGAGCATGGCCTCGGTTGGGCGGCGCCCGCCATCTGGCCGCTGCTGCGCCGCGTACACAACGCGGCCCTCGTGAACCTGTGCCCGTCGCGCCACACCCAGCGGGAGCTGCGCGCCCACGGCATCGAGAACGTCGGCATCTGGCGCGGCGGCGTCGACACGGAATTGTTCCACCCCTCGAAGCGCTCGCTGAAGATGCGCTTCCGTCTCTCGGGCGGACGCCTCGACCGGCCGGTGGTGCTCTACGTCGGCCGCCTCTCGCCCGAGAAGAACCTCGAGGTGCTGTGCGGAATCGGCGAAGCCGTGCCCGGCGCGCGTCTGGCCCTCGTCGGCGACGGGCCCGCACGCGCGAAGCTCGAACGCGACCTGCGAGGCAGCGCCGCCCAGTTCCTGGGCTTCCTGCGCGGCGAAGAGCTCGCCGCGGCCTTCGCGAGCGCCGACGTCTTGGTGATGCCATCGACGACGGAGACGCTCGGCTTCGTGGTGCTCGAGGCGATGAGCTCGGGCCTTCCGGTGGTGGCCGCGCGCGCGGGCGGCATTCCCGATCTGATCGAGGATGGCGAAAACGGCAGCCTCTACGACCCTGCCGAGCCGCTGGCCGCGGCCAAGGCCGTGGCCGAATTGCTCGCGCACCCCGGCCGGCGCCTCGACCTCGCCGAGCACGCGCGCCAGGCGGCGCTGCGCAGCTCGTGGGCCCACGAAACGCGCAAGCTCGTCGACGCATACCGCCAGGCGATCGTGATCGCGCGCCAGCGCGGGCTCCTCGGCCGCGTCCGCCACGCGCTCGCGCCGTGACCCGGCGAGAGTCGCGCTCGCTGGTTGGCGGGGGCTCGCCGCTGCCGTAGCCTCGCGCGAGGTGGACCTGACACTCGCGCGCAATTTCGCGATCGCGCTCTTCATCGGCATGCTGGTCGGCATCGAGCGGGAGAAGCGCAAGACTTCCGCCGATCCCGTCGCGATCGGCGGCATCCGGACGTTCATGATCCTCGCCGAGGCCGGCGCGATCTCGGCGTGGCTCTCGACGCAGGCCGGAAGTACCTGGATCTTCGTCGCCGGCCTCCTCGCCGTCGGCGGGCTGATCACGGCCGGCTACCTCGCGAACTCGCGCCTGCACCCGGAGTCGCTCGGGCTCACGACGGAGACCGCGGCCGTCGCCGTCTATCTGCTCGGGGGCGCCACGTTGTTCGGCTTTCCCGAGATCGCGGTGGGCCTCGCGATCGCGACGTCGGCGCTGCTCGCGTTCAAGCAGCCGATCCACGGCCTCGTCGAGAAGATCGGAAGCGAGGACATCTTCGCCGGTCTGAAGCTGCTGATCGCGACCTTCATCGCGCTGCCGCTGCTCCCGAATCGGACGCTCGATCCGTGGGGCGCCCTCAATCCCTACCAGCTGTGGCTGCTGGTGATCCTGATCTCGAGCCTCTCGCTCGCGGGCTACATCGCCGTGCGTTGGCTCGGCCCCGGGCGCGGCACGGCGGTGACGGCGGTCGCGGGCGGCCTGGTGTCGTCGACGGCCGTGACCTTGTCGTTCGCGCGGCGCAGCCGGGTGCATCTGGGCGCGCGGGGCGGCGCGCTGCTCGCCGGCGGCGTCGTGCTGGCGTGGGTGGTGATGTTCGGGCGCGTCGTCGTCGAGGTCGCGATCGTGAACCGCGCGCTGCTCCCCGCGCTGTTGGTTCCGATCGGAAGCATGGGCGCGGCCGCCGGCATCGGCGCGCTCTGGTTGCTGCGCGGCGGCTCGGGCGCGGCCGCTTCCGCCGGAGGCGACGTCCCCCTGCAAAATCCATTCAGCCTGAGCTCGGCGATCCGCTTCGCGCTCGTCTTCGCCGCCGTGCTGCTGATCGTCGCCTTGATGCAGACCTACTTCCCGGGTCGCGGCCTCTACGCCGTGGCGGCGCTCGCCGGGCTCACCGACGTCGATGCCATCACGCTCTCGATGGCGAGCTGCGTCGGCAAGGGGGAGTGCGTGGCGCAGACGGGAGTCGCAGCGATCGTGATCGCCGCGCTCGCGAACACGCTGCTCAAGTGCGGAATGGTGATCGTGCTCGGCGCGCTGGGCCTGCGCCGGCCGGTCCTGGGCGCGACGGCCGCGATCGTCGCAGCGGGTCTCGCGGCGCTCGCGCTCGCTCCGGCGGGCTGAGACGCCAGCCGCGCGAGGCCGCGCGCATCACAGCGCCTCGAGACGCGCCGGCGTGTGCTTGTGCCAGGGCGTGCCCGCGAACCAGTCGCGATCCTCGCTGCGCGTCAGCTCGTTCGGTGCGACGCCGGTCGCGACCGACCTTCCGCTCGCATCGGGAAAATCGAGGCCGAGCCCGTTCGGCAGCGAGACGTGTCCGGGCTGCATGCGATCGGAGATCTCGATCGCCGACCTCCGCGCTGCCGCGCCGCGTCGTGATGCGCACGCGCCCGCCGTCGTCGACACCCGACGCGCTTCGCGTCGTCGGGGTGGATGCGCAGCGCGCCCGCGCGGTCCTTCCGGCGCCAGTCGGGGTTGCGGATGATCGTGTTGGCCGTGAACGAGCGCCGCTCGCCGGCGGAGAGCACGAACGGGAACTCGGGGTTCGCGCCGGGCGCGGGCTCGCTCGCGAGGCGCGTCGAGCTCGCGAAGAGCTCGGGAATCGCGAGTTGGATGCCGCCGATTCGGCGTGTGCACGCGCGCGAAGCTCTCCTCCCACTCGTCGACCGAGAACACCACCGCGCTCTTGCTCGCGAGCAGCGCGTCGAAGAGCGCATCGCCCGCCTCACCCGGCTCGCCCGTGAAGCCGGCGCGCGCGAGCGAGCTGCGTCTGGCGCTGCGCCACGATCTGGCACAGCGCCCAGACGGCGGCGCCCTCGGCGAATCCCTCGGGCAGCAGGTCGCCGATCGCGCGGTAGAGCACGACCGGCGCGACCGCCAGCAGGCGCGGATTCGCGGCGACCAGCGCGAAGAACTTCGCGCGAAACGCCGCGGCGGCCGTTCTTCCAGGCCGCGCGCAGCGCGTCGACCGCGTCGTGCGGCAGCGCGCCGAGCGCTTCGACCAGCCGCGCGTGCAGCTCCGCCTCCGAGAAGAGGCCCGGCAGCGGCTCGCATCAGCGCCTGGCGCAGGTGGAAGTAGTTGTCGCGGAAACTCGAAGTTGAAGAACGTGGCCTCGGCCTTCTCGAACTGGCTCGCGACCGGCAGCACGTAGTGCGCGAGGCGCGCGGTCTCGCGAGAAGGCGACGTCGATCACGACCACCAGCTCGAGCGCCGCGAGCGCCTCGCGCATGCGCGCGGCCGTCGGCGAGCGAGTGCGCGGGATTGCGCGCTTTCGACCAGCATCGCGCGGAAGCGCTTCGGGTGATCCGTGAGGATCTCCTCGGGAATCACGTTGCAGGGCGTGAGGCCACCGATGATGCGCGAGCCGGTCACGGGCGTGCGTCGCCCCTCCGTCGCTGCTGCCGGCCAGCGGAACCACGGCAGCTCGGCCGGTAGGCGGCGCCCTTCTTGCCGAAGTTGCCGGTGAGCAGGATCGAGCAGCTTGTGCAGGTAGGAGACCAGCGTCGAGTGCCGGTTCATCTGCACGCCGAGATCCTCGAAGATGGCCACGCTCTGCGCCGCGGCGATCCGCCGCGCGCCGTCGCGCACCGACTCCTCGGGCACGCCGCACTTCGCGCATGTACTCGGCCACCGACAGCGCGTCGAAGTGCGGCAGCGACCTCGTCGAGTCCGTCGGCGTGGGCCGCGAGCCAGTCGCGCGCGACCAGGCCCTCCTGCACGAGCACGCCGATCCAGCGCGGCGAGCAGGAACGCGTCGCGTGCCCGGCTTCACCTGCAGGTGGATGTCGGCGATCTCGGCCGTCTCGCTGCGGCGCGGGTCGATCACGATCAGGCAGCGCTTCGGATCGTTCGCGATCTCGCTTCAGCGTCACGCGCGCGCGCGGAATGCTGTGCGAGAACCACGGGATTCTTGCCGAGGAAGAGCGCGACCTCGCAGTGCTCGAAGTCGCCGCGCGCGTAGCCGCCGAGCATCTTCGTCGCGACCCAGAACTCGCCGGTCTTCTCCTGCGCGAGCGCGTTCGAGCGGTGGACGCGAGCCGAGCGCGTTGCGCGTCGCGCTGCGCGTAGGCGCCGGGCAGGTGGTTCCCCTGGCCGCCGCCGCCGTAGTAGAAGATCGACTCGCCGCCGTGCGCGTCGCGGACCGCCGCGAAGCGCGCCGCGACCTCGCGAATCGCCGTGTCCCAGTCGATCTCTTCGAAGCTGCCGTCCGCGCGCCGGCGCAGCGGCTTGCGTCAGCCGATGCGGGCCGTTCTGGTAGAAGTCGAGGCGCGACGGCTTCTCGCACGCGTAGCCCTGCGAGACCGGATGCGCATCGTCGCCGCGCACGCGCACGAGGCGGCGTCCGTCCTCGCCGCCGAGCTGCACCTCGATGCCGCAGTTGCACTCGCACAGGATGCAGGCAGTCGATTTCCACTCGGACGTGCTCGCGGCCATTCGAATCACCTCGTGGGGTTCGGGCGCTGGATCCGCAGACTACCCTAATTTAGTTGCTTTATACAACTAAATTTGCCACTCTTTTGATCGATGAGTCGCACGCGCTTCGCGGACATGAATTGCGGGATCGCCCAGGCGCTCGAAGCGCTCGGCGACTGGTGGACGCTCTTGATCGTGCGCGACGCGTTCTTCGGCGCGCGCCGCTTCGGCGATTTCGAGGCAAATCTCGGGATCGCGAAGAACGTCCTCACGAATCGCCTCGAGCGGCTCGTCGCCCACGGGATCTTCGAGAAGGTCGACGTCGGCGAGTCGGGCCCGCGCTTCGAGTACCGCCTCACCGAGAAGGGCGAGGCGCTGTTGCCGCTGCTCACCGCGCTGCGCGACTGGTCGGACGAATGGGTCTTCGGCCGCGGCCACGAGCCGGTGATCGTGAAGGATCGGCGCACGCAGCGGCGCATTGCGAAGCTGCGGGTTACCGACGCCGACGGCAACCCGCTCACGCGCCGCGACCTGCGCACCGTGCCGGGCCCGGGCGCGACGAACCAGACACGACGGCTGCTCGAGCGCCGCCCGCGCTGAAGCCGCCGGGCCGGGTGGCGCCCCGGGAGGGAATCGAACCCCCGACCCGTTGCTTAGAAGGCAACTGCTCTATCCGACTGAGCTACCGGGGCCGGCGCATAGGCTAGCAAGGGAGCGCCCGCGCCCGTCTCCGACCCGCGTCGGGGGGCCAGGATCCCAGCCATTCCGGCGGGTTTGACACCCCTTCGGGCCACGGATAGCTTGCGGAATCCCGGCGGTGGGCGTAGCTCAGCTGGTTAGAGCGCCAGGTTGTGGCCCTGGAGGTCGCGGGTTCGAACCCCGTCGCTCACCCCATTTCGTTCCCGTACGAGCGCGGGGGACGTTCCGCCGCTCGTCGATCGCCCGAGCGCGCAGCCCGCGTATTGGCCGCCGCGGCACGTCCGTCGCCTGATCGATTCTCGCAACAAGCGCTATATCCCCGGCGTGGACGGGGAGATTCGCCGGGTGCGGCGCTGGCGCGCTCTGAGCCAGCTCGCCCTCGCTAGCGCGGTCCTTGCTTGCGGTGGCACCGCCCCTCGCTGGTGGGCCGATCCACGGCCCACGCCGACGGAAGCGGCGATCCTGATCGAATCCACCGGGCGGGTCGACTACTCGACGGACGCGCTCGTGGTGCGCGAGATCCCCGAGATCCCGGTGCGCAAGAAGCTGCGACCGTGCTGCGCCTTCGGCTCGGACATCGGCGCGAGCATCGCCGGGTTGATCCCGATCCCCGGCTACCGCATTCCGAACGTCATCGGTCCCGACGACGTCGGTCCGCACACGTACGACAGCGGGCTCCTCAGCGTGGCGGTCGACGGGCGCGTCGACTGGGCGTTCGATCGCGAGCACAACGGCCTCGTATTCACCTGCCGCGGTGGCTTCATCGACACGGCGCACGTCCGCGACTATGCCGATTGGGCGATCTTCCTGGTCGCCCAGATCGCCCGCCACGCCGAGACGGGGGGCGTGATCGAGCTCCCCGACGAGGGCGGACACCGGCGCGTGATCGTCCAGCCGCTGCCTGCGGAGTGGGTCCAGCGCCGCGGCCTGCGCGCCGTCGCGTCGTATCTCGCGCAGTGGATCACCTTCGAGATGTCGATCTGGCACGAGATCGCGACCTGGTACGGCTACACCTCCGTTGCGGGCTTTTCAGAGCGGGCGTCCGCCTTCTCACCCGAGGATCTCTACTCGAACGCCGTCGGCGCGAAGCTGATGCTCGCGGTCGTCTATGGGCGCGACGCGCGCGACGAGTTCTCCTACAACCACAGCGTCGGTGTCTGGTTCGCCCAGGTGCTGACGCTGCTCGGTGCGCAGCCGCGCGATCTCGGGCAACAGGTCTCCGTCGCGCTCGACGGACTCTGGTGGGACTCGACGAAGCGGGTGCCCGATCCACACCTGTTGCAGCGCCGCAATTTCGACATCGCGAGCCCGGTCGAGCCCTGGCTTCCGCCGGACTCCGCACTCTCTGCGGACCTGCATGCGCAGCTCGATGCGGCGTGCGGCGGCGACCGCCGCCCGGTCGCCCTCAGGAACCCGCCGGTTCGCGATGGTCGCACGCTCGCCGACAGCGTGAGCCTCGAGATCGAGGTCGACGACGAGATCGCGAAGCACGAGCCCTTCGTCACGCGCGGCCGCAAGCTGACGGAAGCCGATTTCCCGGAGATCGTCGCGGTCGTCCGGGAGCAGGCGCGCAGCGAGTTCGGTCCGCGCGCCGATCAGCCCGATTGAGCGCGGTGTCGCGCACGCGAGGCAGGGCGATTGCCCTGGTTGCGCTCGGGGCGACGCTCGCCGCGTGCGCGCACACGCAGGACACGGTCGAGCCCTACCGCAGCGATCGCGCCGCCGCCGCTGCACTCGAAGCCCGCGCGAACTTCATCTGCGCGCAGGGCCCCAACGGCCCGCGCCGGTTGCCGGAGAAGAGCTTCGTCGACCGATGGCTGCTCGCTGTGGTTCGACGACGGCTGGGCCGAGCCCTGCTGCGTCGAGCACGACATCCGCTACTGGTGCGGCGGCGAACCGGCGGAGCGCAGCGCCGCGGACGCCACGTTGCGCGCGTGCGTCGACTCCACGGCGTCGGGCTTCGCGGCCGAGATGATGTGGCTCGGCGTGCGGGTCGGCGGTCATCCGATCTTCCCGACCTGGTACCGCTGGGGCTACGGGCGCAGCTACCTGCCCTGGTATGACGACTACGCCAGCCCCCCGCCCGAGCCAGCCGGTTCCCGCTAGCCGCGCGATCCGAAAACCCGTGGGTTTACAGTCGAGTAGGGAAGCCATGCGGATCGTGGCCCTGGGGGTCTCGGATGCGAGCCCTGTCGCTCACCCCATCCCTTTTTCCCGGTCCCTCGGGCGCTAGACTCTGAACCTACCCCGATCCCCTGGAGCCCCCCAATGAACCGCGTCCGCGCCGCCCGTCAGGCCCTCGGCTGGACCCAGCACGAGCTGGCGGAAAAGGCCCGCGTCTCGGCCCGCACCGTGCATGCCGTCGAGAAGGGCCGCAGCTGCCGTCAGGCGACCAAGCGACTGATCCTCGCCGCGCTCGGCGTGCCGTGGGAGCGACGCGACGAGTACTTCCCGCGGCTGCGCGTCGTGCGCCGCCCCGTCGCCGACGTCGCCCAGAGCGCCTGAGCCTCAGCGGATCCGAGCGCGCAGCTCGTCGGCCCGCTTCAGCGCCGCTTCGACGCTGCGCGCCATGAAATCGCTCACGAGCTCCGCCGCGGCGTCGCGGTCGCCCATGCGCGCCGCCTGGCGCGCGCGCCGCTCGACGTTCTCGCGCTCGGCCTCGATCTCCCCCTCGAGCGCGGCCCAGCCTTCGCGCAACACCGGAGTGAGTCGCTGCGGATCCACCATGGCGGCGTCCTGCAAGCGCTTGAAGACCCACCAGGCCGAGCTTTCGTCGGGCTCGGACCCGCCGCGCGCAAGAGCCGGCGGCAGCGTCCCATCCAGATAGACGGGCAGGAAGACCCCGGTGCACGGAGTGCCGAAGGAGATCCACACCGGCCAGGGTCCGCTGCGGTCGGCGGGCAGCGGCGCGACCAGACTCGCCGTCGTCCAGTGCAGCGGCTCGCTGTGCGCGCAGAGCGTGAAGTAGCGCTCGTCCTCGATGCTCGCGCCCGGCTGCCAGGCGGAGCCGCCGTCGAGGTGATCGCGCAGGATGCGCTGCATCGACGCGACGTCGTGCCGCCCGCGCGACGCCATCAGCAGCTCGCGCGAGCGCCGCAGCCGCCCCTCCGAGATGCGCCCCGGAATCGCGCGGTCGCGGTAGGCCGCCGCCACGTCGAGGCGGCCGGTGCTGCGCCACCAGCCCTCCGCCCGCGCGAACGCCTCGAGATCGCGCGAGCCGATCTCCCACTCCGCGCCGAGACAGAAGTGATTCGAGAGCGAGCCGAGGTTCGTGCGCCGCGCCACCCAGCGCCGGTTCGAGGTCTCGAGCAGCCAGTTCTCCTTGGGATCCGCGAGCACGAAGCTGTTGTGATAGCCGGGCGCGTCCGGCGCGAAGGCCGCGCCGCCCTGGCCGTGCGTCTCGACGAGGGTCGCGATCACCTCGAGCGCCTCGCGCGCGTCGCGGCCGCGCTCGAGCGCGAGGCGCACGAGATCCATCCCGATCAGCCCCGGCGTCGACTCGATCGGCTCGTTCGAGAACACGGTGTGGTTTCCGATCGCAACGCCATGTTCGTTGACGCCGTGCTCGAAGCCCCAGACCCACCACGGCGAGTGGCCCATCACGCGGTAGGTCTCGGCCACCTGCGGAATCTCGACGTGCGTCGCGCGCACCGTCGCACGCGGCGGGTGGCTCGCCTCGGGAAACTGGAGGAAGGGCTGGCACTCGCTGCTCTTGCGGTCGCTGTTCTTCGCGAAGAGGGTGACGCCGGCGGTGGTCTCGGCAGCACCGGCGACGAGCGAGTCGCACATGCGGGAAGGGTATCAGAAGCGCGCGCGCCCGACGGTCCCCGGCGGCGGTCGCGCGGGCGCTGGCCGGCGGCGCACGGGATGCCGCTCCCGGTATGCTCTGCGCGCGATGAACGCCGCCGAGGAGTCCACATGCGCGCCGCCCTGCTTCGAGCCGCGGGCCAGCCCTTCGAGCTGGTCGACGACGTCGAGATCGACGATCCGAAGACGGGCGAAGTGCGGGTGCGCGTCAGCCATTGCGGCGTCTGCCACTCCGACCTGAGCATCGCCGACGGCTCGTTCCCGGCGCCGACGCCGATCGTGCTCGGGCACGAAGCGGCGGGCGTCGTCGACGCGGTGGGCCCGGGCGTGACGGGCCTCGCGCCCGGCGACCCGGTGGTGCTGACGCCGTGCCCGCCGTGCGGCCGCTGCTACGGCTGCGTGCGAGGCGAGCCGGGGATCTGCGTCAACGTCATGGGGATGATGACGAACGCGCTGCCGGATGGGCGCACGGGACTCTCGCGCAAGGGCGGGATCGTGCATCGCGGCGTCAATCTCGCCGCGTTCGCCGAGTACGTCGTGCTCTCGGCGACGGGCGCCGTGAAGGTCGCGGCCGACGCTCCGCTCGAGATCCTGTGCGTGATCGGCTGCGCCGTTCAGACCGGCGTCGGCGCCGTGCTGAATACGGCTCGCGTCGAAGCGGGCGCGACGGTCCTGGTGCTGGGGCTCGGGGGCATCGGGCTCTCGATCGTGCAGGGCGCGCGCATCGCCGGCGCCGCGCGCATCCTCGCCTCCGATCCGGTCGAGCCGCGGCGCAGCGCCGCGCGCGCCTTCGGCGCGACGGATCTCCTCGACCCCGCCTCGGACGACGTCGTGCAGGCAGCGCACGATCTCACCGGCGGCATCGGAGTCGACTACGCCTTCGAGTCGGCGGGACGCGCTGCGCTCGTCCAGACCGGACTGGGTGCGATTCGCAACGGCGGCACCGTCGTATGCGTGGGCGCACCCCGATCACGGAGTCGATCGTGATCCCGCTCGCCGCCGGCTTCGTGATCAGCGAGAAGAAGCTGCTCGGCTGCACGCTCGGCAGCAGCAATTCGATCCGGGAGATCCCGCGCTTGATCGCGCTCTGGCGCGCCGGGCGGCTCGATCTCGAAGCCCTGATCACCGCACGTCGACCGCTCGCCGAAATCAACCAGGCGATGGACGACCTGCGCGCGAGCCGCGGCATCCGCACCGTGCTCAGCGTCTGAGACTGCTAACGTGTGCGAGCGATCGAAACGCATCGATCGCGGCGCGGGCGAGCGTTCGACTCCTCCGGCCCCTCCCACCCGACATGAGGAATCCCCCCGATGCAACGACTCCTTCTCTCGATCGCAACGCCCGCCCTGTGTCTCGCCATGCTCGCGTCGCCCGCCGTGGCGAGCGCCAAGAAGGACCCGGCGAAGATCACCTGCGAAGAATTCGCCGCGCAGACGCCCGAGGGCCAGGCGCGCATCACGGCCTACCTCGACGGCAAGTCGAAGGCCGGCAAGAAGGTCGAAGACATCGGCGACGTCGACGTGCAGCGCCAGCTAGACGTGTTGGTCGTCTCCTGCACGCAGAGCCCGAAGATGACCTTCTGGGACAAGGTGAAGGAGCACCTGCCCTTCGGCAAGAAGAAGGTGAAGCCGGTGGCGATGACCTGCGAGGACTTCCTCTCGCTCAGCAGCGACGTGCAGCCCGAGGTCGCCTACTGGCTCGCCGGCTACAACTCCAAGAGCAAGACCAATGTCAAAGAGGCGGGCGAGATCGATCTCGAGACCGACACCGCCGTGCTGATCCAGGAGTGCAAGCCGACGCCGAAGGCCAACCTCTGGGACCGCATCAAGAAGAAGTTCTAGGGCGCGAGCGACTCGCCGCCCGGCGCGAGTGAGAGAGCGGCGCGTGCCTGCGCGACGAGCGCAGGCACGCGTTCGCCTTCCAGCCGCTCGTGCGCAGCCAGCGCGAGCGCGCCCGCCAGCCCCGCCGCCAGCGCGAGGCGGCGCAGGCGCCGCGCGCTGGCGCGATCCGATCCGCCAGACGCGAGCACCACGGTGTCGCCTTCGCGCGGCTGGAACACGCCCTCTTCCCATAAAAAACGTGCCAGCTCGAGCTTGGCGTCGGTCGGAAACGCGCCGAGCCGACGCTCGAGCAGGCGGCGCACGAGCTGCGCCGAGCCGGGCCGCGAGCGCGGCTTCGCGCGCAGCAGCACCCGCACCAGGCGCGCGAGCCAGCGCGGAGCGCGCGGCGCCGCCTTGCGCACGGATGCGTAGCGCGCGCGCTGGATGCGCTGGAGCAACGTGTCCTTTTCGTCGGCTTCCGGCTCGCGGAAGGGCGGCGCGCCCGCCAGCAGCTCGTACAGCACGACGCCGAGCGCGAACAGATCCCCGCGCGCGTCCACGCGCTCGCCGAGCAGCTGCTCGGGAGCGACGTAGGGAAGTGTACCGATCGTCGTTCCCGGACGCGTGAGCCCATCGTGCGTGGCGCCCTGCGCGATGCCGAAATCCGCGATCTTCACGTCGCCATTGCGGCCGAGCAGCACGTTCGCGGGCTTGAGATCGCGGTGCACGGTGCCGCGCGCGTGGATCGCTTCGAGCCCGCGCGCGAGCTCCAGCGCGACGAGCGCCGCCGCGCGCCAGGGCAGGCTGCCCAGGTGCTGCAACGCCGCCCGCAGGTCGACCCCGTCGACGTACTCCTGCGCGATGTAGTGCTCGCCCCGCCAGCTGATCCAGTCGTACACCGCCACCACGTTCTGATGGTGGACGGCCGCGGCGGCGCGCGCCTCGCGCGCGAAACGCTCGACCAGCTCCTCGCTCGCCGCGAGCTCCGGGCGCAGGCGTTTGAGCACCGCGAGCCGCTCGAGCGAGGCGTGGCGTCCGAGCAGGACGACGCCCATGCCGCCGGCGCCGAGCTCGCGCTCGATGGCGAAGCTCCCGATCGTGCGCGGCCCGTTCGCCGACATGCCATCGCGCGCGCCGGTGCAGGTCGCCGGCGCGACGCGCTAGTCCTCGCTCACGTGGTGCGTGCGCGGCTGCGCCGCGCGCCTCTCGACCCGGAAGCGGAACGAGAGCGAGCCGATCTCGAGCAGGTCGCCGTGCTTCAGGTCCGCTGCCGTCACGCGGCTGCCGTTCACGCGCACGCCGTTCGTGCTGCCGAGGTCCCGGATCCGGAAGCCCGCGCCCGCCAGCTCGAGCGCCGCGTGCTGGTGGGAGACCGACGCATCGTCGAGCATCACGTCGACGGTCGAGCTGCGTCCGAGCGTCACGAGCTCCTTCTCTACCGGGAGCTCGCTACCGCCGAACGGCCCAGCCGCGTAGACGATCGCGACGCTATGCGTCGCGAGGAAGCCCGCCTTGCGGCTGGTCTCGTGCAGCTCGAGCTTGCGCGTCCGCCCATCCTTCATGAGAGCCGCCTCCCGGATTCGCGCCATCGCGCGCAGGTGTACACGTCGGTGAAGGGAATCGGCCACGCGCAGGCGTGGCTTGAGGCGGGATCACGCGGCGGATGTGTGATCTCCGTCACATGGCGCTGTCAGCCGCTCGCTCGGAGCGCCGGCGCGGCGCGGGCCAGCGCGAACGTCAGCGCTTCACGACGAAGCCGGCGCGCTTCGCATCCCACGTCTGCGGCGTGACGCCGCGCTCGCGCAGCTTGAACTTCTGCACGCGGCCCGTCGGTGTCGCCGGGAGCTCCTCCAGGAACTCGACGTAGCGAGGCACGAAGAAATAGGGCGCCGTGTCGTTCACGAAGCGCGCGAGCTCCTCGGCCGTGACCTGCGCGCCAGGCCTTCGCACCACGCATACCTTCAGCTCCGCCTCCGCCTCGAGCTCTGCCGAGGTGATCCCGTGCGCGGCTGCCTGCGCCACACCGGGGTGCGCCGCGATGGCCGCCTCGACCTCGAGCGAGGCGATGTTGCGCCCCTTGTAACGGATGAAATCCGCCTTGCGATCCACGAAGAAATGCTCGCCGTCTGCATCGCGCCGGCCGAGATCGCCCGTGTGGTACCAGAGATTGCGCCAGGCGTTCACCGTCAGATCGGGTGCGTTGAAATAGCCGTTGAAGATCGTGTAGGGCTCGAGCGGCCGGACGCAGAACTCGCCCACCTCGCCCACCGCGACCTCGTAATCGCGATCGTCGAGCAGCTTGATCTCGATTCCTGACGCCGGCGCGCCGAGGGAGTTCGGCTTGTAGCGGGCGTCGGGGCGGCGCGAGAGCAGGCCCATCACCTCGCTCTGTCCGTAGCCCTGGTGGATCTGCTCGATCCCGAAGCGCCGCTTGAAGGGCTCGATCAGCGCGTCCGGCATCGGAATCATGCCGGCCGAGCGCACCGGATTGTCCGCGTCGTCGGGACGCGGCGGCTGCTGCCACAAGAAGATGTGCATCGCGCCGAGCGTGAAGACCATGGTCGCGCCGTAGTGCCGGCAGCGATCCCAGAACTCGTGCACGGAGAAGCGCGCATCGACCGCGCAGGGGACGCCGCAGACGAGCGCGCGGTAGACGTTCGCGACCCACGCCGCCGACTGATACATCGGCAGGCACGAGTAGATCACCTCGCCCTCGCGCAGCTGTGCGTTGATGGCGCCGTCGACCGCCGCGCGGATCCAGACGTTGTGGCTCTGCATCACGCCTTTCGAACGGCCCGTGGTGCCCGAGGTCCAGAGAATCGCGGCGGTATCGCCGAGGAAGAGCTCGCGATCTTCCGGCTCCTTGGCGGGTGCGCGCTCGAGCTCGGCGAGCGAAACCGCAGGCAGCCCGAGCGGAGCCGCGGCGCTCGCCCGCCCGCGCACTACCACGCGCTCGAACGGCAGCGGTCCGCCACATTCGACGACGCGCGGGATCAGCGCCTCGTCGACGACGAGCACGCGCGCGCGGCTGTCCTCGAGCCGCTCTCGCAGCCAATGGCCCTTGTAGTCCGGGCTGGTGGGAACCCAGATCGCGCCGAGCTTGTTGAGACCGAGCGTGGTCCACACGTAGGCCGGGCTGCTCTCCATCAACAGACACACGGTGTCGCCGCGCCCGACGCCGAGCTCGTTGAAGGCGCCGGCCATCGCATTCGCGAGCTCGTTCACGCGTCCATACGACCAGTGCTCGTCGTCGGAGATCAGGAAGTCCCGATCGGGAATCGCCTCGGCCTGGCGCAGCAGGCAGCGGCCCAGCACGCGATCGCGGGCGTCGTCGAGATTCAGGCGATTCACGTTGGCTACCCCTGGCAGAGGACGCTGATTCTACACGCCGGGTCGCGGGCTGGCGGGTCCGGCGGACGCCGCGGAGATTCCCTAGGCTGGCTCGATCCTGGCGAGGAGAAAGCCCGTGAGCGCGCCCGGCCCCCGCTTCGAAGAGCTCGCGCGCGAGCGGCTGCTGCCGGTCGCGCTCGAGACCATGCACGTCGGGCACCTGATCGACCGCGCGCTGATGCCGCAGGTGGCGATCGCCGGCCGGGACGTCGATCTCGTCGACCAGATCGCCATCCAGGAATGGATGGGCGCGAGCCCCGTCTATACGGACCGCATGCGGCGGCTGATGCAGATCGAAGGCGACGGCGTCGACGCCATCATCAAGGCGCTCCAGCTCGACGTCGGCTTCCCCCATCAGTACATGGACGTCGGTTGGAAGCTGATCGACGCGCGGCACGCCGAGTTCTGGCTGCGCCACTGCGGTGCGCTGATGGACGTCGAGCCGCACGGCGAGAAGCGCGTGATCGGCATGTGCCACACGATCGAGGATCCGACCTTCGATGCGACCGCCCTCGCCACGAATCCGCGCGCGCGGGTCCGCCCCTTGCATCGTCCACCGCGCGTGCCGGCCGATCGCAAGCCGCACTGCCACTGGACGATCGAGATCGATCCGGCGAACGAGCCGGTCCAGGCGATCGCGCAGACGCGCGCGGTCGCAGCGCTGGCACTCGCGCGCGTCCCGAACGAGCGCGAGACCGAGCGCGCGCCGGACGGCATGACCGATTATCGCGGCGCGCTCGAAATGGAGTTCCGGCTCGGCCATCTCTCGACGGCGACGCTGGCGGCGGTGGCGCGCGAGTTCCAGATCCAGGTGCACCTGCTCGCGAGCTCCGCCGAGCTGGCGCTGCGCGAGCGTTTCGGTGCGGACAAGGCGCGCGAGGTGATCGCGGCGCAGTGGAATGCGGTGGGCTGGGTCGCCGGGCCGCGGCTCGCGCGCGCGCTCGGGCTGGCCGCCGGCGGTGCCGAGGCGGTCGCCGCGGTGCTGCGCCTCGGCGCCACGCTGCCCCCCGGCTTCCACCGCGACGTGAGCCGCGAAGGCAACCGCATCCGGCTCGTGCTCGAGCCCGCGAGCGCCGAGCTGCTCGCGCCCGAGAATCCCGGCTGGCTCGGGCTGCTGGCTCGCGGCAGCGCGCGCGGCATCGAGGTGCTGGCGGAGTCCGTCGAGCCGCGCGCGCGTGTGGTGGCAACCGACACGCGGGACGGTCGCATCGCGATCGAGATCGCCATCGACCCGGCCGCTGCTGCTGTGGAAGCGCCGCCCGAGGCCGCGTTCATGCGGCTCAGCACGGCGACGAGCTTCGTCTTCGACACGAGCGCCCAGCGGCTCGGGCGCTGAGCGCGAGCGGCCCGCTCAGGCCGTGAGGCGCGCGCGCAGCTCCGCCTCGACGCGCCAGAGGCGATCCTGACCCCAGGTGCAGTAGTCGGGCTCGCCCGCGCGGCCGAGGATCCGGAAGCTCGGCACGCCCCAGAGACCCAGCCCGAGGAGCTGCTCGCGATTGCGCTCGAGCTCGTCGCGCCAGCCTTCCGCGTCGAGATGCGGGCGCGCTTCGTCCCAGGCGAGCCCAGCCCTCTCGACGACGTGACGCATGCCAGCGTCGGTTCCCGTGTCGACGCCCTCGGCGAAGGCCGCGCGCGCGAAGGCATGCAGCAGCTCGGCGCCGCGCCCGCGCGCGTTCGCCCACGGGTAGAGCGAGAAGCAGCGCTCGACGGGACGGCCCACCGGATCGCAGACGCGCCCGAAGTCGAGGCCCAGGTCTTCCGCTTCGCGCTTGGTGTCGAGCGTGATGTAGAGCCTTTTTGCGCGCGGCACCGGGAGTCCGCGCATGACCATCGGAAGCACGGGCCGCAGCGCGAGATCGAGCGGGTAGCGGCGCGCGAGCGCGAATACCCGGTCCATCGCGATGTAGCTGTAGGGGCTGCGCAGCGAGAGGTAGAACTCGAGCTTGACGCGCGCGCGCGAGGTCGGCGTGAACGCGTCCTGAAGGACCGGGCGCGGCGCGATCGGCGCCGCGCTCGCGCCGGAGCGCAACGCGCCGAGCGACTGCAGGCGCCGCTCGAGGTGGTGGAGGCGATCGACGCCCCAGTACCACTCGCCCGCGTA
Organism: uncultured delta proteobacterium; assembly: GCA_963785985.1. GTDB lineage: Bacteria > Myxococcota_A > UBA9160 > UBA9160 > SMWR01 > DATBRV01. The sequence goes on from CAWAXD010000014.1 coordinate 1,337,304, forward strand.
GTAGAACATGCCGCCCAGGTAGTGACCGAGCCGCTCGCGCAGCCGCGTGCCTCGCGCGCGCGCAGCGCGGGTCCGCTCGGGATCCGAGGGGCTACACTCGGCCGCGAGCGCGCGCAGCCCGGCGTCGTCGCGCGCCCACAGCGCGGCGCCGATTTGTTGGGCGTCTACCGCGAAGTCTCCCGAGCGCGCAGCAGAGGCGAGCAGGCTCGCCGCGAGCTCGCACGCCGCCGTGGACGGCGCCGCCGCGCGGGGCGGAAAGACGAGGCCGTAGCCCGGCGCAACGTCCGCGGCGTCCTTGCGCGCAAAGGCCGCGAGCAGCGCGCGCTCGGGCGCCGCGGCATCGCTCGGCGCATCGACCAGCTGCGGCGCGATCGACACCGTGTAGCGACGCACGAGCTCCGGCAGCAGCTGCGCCGCGAGCTGGCTGTAGGGATCGTCGACGTGGTGGAAGTAGAGGATCTCGTGCGGCTGGCCGCGCAGGCGGCGCCGCTGCTCGGCCAGCCAGCGGCGCGCCGCGCGCGTGCGGGGGCTCGTCAGCGCCGCCGCTCCGATCGGGGCGAGCCGTCTCGCGAGGGCGCTCACGCGGCGCGCCGCCCGAGCGCGAGCTGCAGCAGCGCAGCGAGCGCCACGCCGAGCAGCGCCAGCAGGATGCGCGGATTCCCGAGCATCAGAAAGGGCTCGACCGGAACCGCGATCGTCTGCTGCAACGCCGCGTTCTTGTACAGATAGGCGTCGGAGAAGGCCGGATCGGTCGCGATCTCGAGCATGTCGCGGCGGCTGCGATAACGGATCAGCCCGACGAGGTTCCAGCTCGCCGCATCCTCGATGCCCCAGATGTCGAGGGCTCCCGCCACCACCGGTCCGGCGAAGACCGGATGGCACGCGCGCCAGAACAGCGCCGGGTACATGTGCGCCATGTAGCGATCGAGAGCCTGCTGGGAGCTCTCCCCTGGCGCGATCGCACCGACCGCGAGCGGCTGCTCGCGGAAGTGGATGTAGTTCGCCATCACGAAGTCTCCGCCGGGATCGCTCGCGAGAAATACGCGCAGGTTCGCGAGCCGTCGGGCCTCGATCCCGCGTTGCTGGAGGATCGCGATGTGGTGCTCGATCTCCGCTGCGCTGAGCGGTCCGCCCCCGCCGTCGTACCAGAACAGGAACGCGCCGTAGAGCACGGCGAGACCGATCCAGACGCTGGCCGATCTGCGCATCCGACGTCTCCTGCCTAGTTCGCCCAGTAGACGTACTCGTCGTTCGGAGCATGCGGCGCGTTCACCGGCTCGTCGATGCGAACCACCCCTTCGACCAGCGACGGCCAAAGCGGACGGGGCATCTCGGCGTCGTGGGCGTCGAGCAGCGACCGCAGCGCCGCGACGCGCTCGGGCTCGCTCGCGGCTAGGTTCTTGCGCTCGGTCGGATCGCTCGCGAGATCGAAGAGCCAGTCTTGGGAAGGTCGCTCCGAGACCTGGAGCTTCCAGTCGCCGGCGCGCACGGCGCGGTAGTGGCCCGAGCGCCAGAAGAGGGCTTCGTGAGGGCGGCCGGCGCGGGCGCCGGTCGCGAACGGAACCAGATCGACGCCGTCGATCACGCGGTCGCTGCGGCAGCGGCGCGCCGGCGGCCGCAGCGGCCGTCGCGAAGACGTCGAACTGCGCGACGGGCGCCGTCTCGACGCTGCCTTTCGGAAGCGCGCGCGGCCACTTCATGAAGAAGGGCATGTGCGTACCGCCCTCGAAGAAGGTCATCTTCCAGCCGCGGAAGGGCTGGTTGAGGCGCGGGAGCCCCACGTAGCTCGCGCCGCCGTTGTCGCTCGTGAAGAAGACCAGCGTGTCGTCTTCGAGCCCCTGCGCGCGCAGAGCCGCGAGCACGCGGCCCACGGCGCGGTCGAGGTTCCGGATCATCGCGCCGTAGACGCGCTCGCTGTGGTTCTCGATCTGACCGAGCGCGTCGTAATCCGCGCGCAAGGCCTGCAGCGGAGTATGCGGCGCGTTGAAGGCCAGGTAGAGGAAGAACGGGCGGTTCCGATTGGCGGCGATCGCGCGCACCGCTTCGTCGGCGAGGTAGTCGGTCATGTAGGCCGAAGGCCGGAACGGATCGCTGCCGTTCAGGCGCAGCATGAAGGGCAGATTGGCCCACAAGAAGCGGTCGATCGGATCGAAGTCCTGCTTCGAGTTGACGGCGTTCGCGTCGTCCTCGGGGAGATACATCGAGGCGCCCGCGTAGAAGCCCAGGCTCTCGTCGAAGCCCTGCGCCTCGGGGCGAAACTGCGGGGCTTCTCCGAGGTGCCATTTGCCGAGGTGCAGCGTGTGATAGCCGCGCTCGCGCAGCAGCTCGGCCAGCGTGATCTCGCTCGGCGGAAGCCCTTGATCCTCGCGCGCGGGGTACCCCTTCTCCAGCTCCGAGTGATAGATGGGCGGGGGCACTTCATGGCGGTTGAAGTACGCGTAGCCGCGCATGAACGGAATCCCGGCGGGTGTGAATTCGAACCCCGAACGCGTCGGGTAGCGGCCCGTGAGCATCGCGGCGCGCGACGGCGCGCAGGTGGCTTGCGCGGCATAGCCGTTGCTGAAGGTGACCCCGTCGCGCGCGATGCCATCGATGTTCGGGGTCGGCACGCTGCCGCCCGCCACGCCGCCGCCGGCGAACGTGAGATCGTTCCAGCCGAGATCGTCGGCGAGGATCACGACGATGTTCGGCGGGCGCACGCCGGGCAGAAAGCTCGCGCGCGCCGGACCCGCCTGCCACGCGACTTCGCGCGGCGGTCCCACTCTCGGCAGCAGCAATCCGGGGAGTCGGATCAAGAGCGACGGAAGCAGCCACCACGCCGCCGCGCCCAGCACGGCGAGACAGCCGACGGCGATTCCCAGCCGGGCGCGAGGCCTCATCGACTCCCCTCGAAGCACGCGGCGTATTGTGGCATAGTGCGTGCCATAATGGAAAGGCCCGCGAGGAGCGCGATGTCCGCAGCGCAGACCCGCACGACGCGGCTGCGAAAGCGCGCGGCGCAGCCGAGCGAGGCGAGCGACGGCCGCGTGCGCCGCGGCGAGCGCAGCCGGGACGCGATCGTGCAGGCGCTCTTCGAGCTGGTCGGCGCAGGCGCGATCACGCCGACGGCGCAGCAGGTGGCCGAGCGCGCGGGCGTGGGGCTGCGCAGCGTCTTCCGCCATTTCCCCGACATGGAGAGCCTGTTCGCCGAGGTGGACGCGCGGCTCCTGCGCGAGGTGAAGCCGTTCGCGTCCGAGCCGCCCGTGTCGGGGCCGCTCGCCAAGCGGGTGGTGGAGCTCGCCGCGCGGCGCGCGCAGCTCTTCGAGCGGATCGCCCCCTACAAGCGCGCCGGCAACGCCCAGCGTGCGGCGAGTCCGTTCTTGCGCGCCCGCCACGCGCGAGCTGGTGCGAAGGTCTGCGCGCGGCGCTGCTGGCGCTGGCTGCCGGAGCTCGAGCACGCGCCGGCGGAGCTCGCCGACGCGATCGAGCTGGTGAGCTCGTTCGAGGCCTGGGACCGCCTGCGCAGCGACCAGCGGCTCTCGCGCGAGCGCGCGCCGAGGCGACACTCGCGCGTACCGTGCTGGCGCTGATCGAGCCGTTCGAGGGCTGAGCGCTGAGCTCTGAACTGGAGAGCGAGATGGCCAGACGGCATTGCTGAGCATCGTCGGCGCGCCCGGCTCGCCCTACAGCCGCAAGCTGCGCGCCGTGCTGCGCTACCGGCGCATCCCGTACGCCTGGCTCCACCGCGGCTCGCCCGGAGGCGCGCGGGCTGCCGCGGCCGCGCGTGGAGCTGCTGCCGCAGCTGATCCTGCCCGGCGCCGACGGCGCGCTCGCGGCGCGCACCGACTCGACGCCGCTGATCCGCCGTGCTCGAGCGCGCAGTTCCCGGGCCGCTCGGTGATCCCGCCGCGATCCGCGCGCTCGCGTTCCTCGACGCGCTGCTCGAGGACTACGCCGACGAGTGGCTCACCAAGGCGATGTTCCACTATCGCTGGGCGTTCGCGGCCGACATCGCCAAGGCCGCCGCGATCCTGCCGCGCTGGTTCCGCACCGATCAGCCCGAGGACGCAGGCGCGTCGCCGCCGGCCGACGCTGTTCGCCGAGCGCCAGATCGGGCGCCTCGGCGTCGTCGGCTCGAACGCGACGACCGCGCCGGTGATCGAGGCGAGCTACGTGCGCCTGCTGCGCGCTGCTCGACGCCCACCTCACGAGCATCGCGCTTCGTCTTCGGCGGCCGGCCCGGCGCGCGCCGACTTCGCGCTCTACGGTCAGCTCACCCAGCTCGTCGGCTTCGATCCGACGCCGACGGCGCTCGCGCTGCGCGTCGCGCCGCGCGTCGTCGCCTGGGTCGACGTCGTCGAGGATCTCTCGGGCCTCGAGCCGCAGCGACGGCGACTGGCTCGCCGCGCGACGCGCCTGCCCGCCACGCTGCGCGCGCTCCTCGGCGAGGTCGGCCGCGTCTACGCGCCGTTCCTGCTCGCCAACGCCGACGCGCTCGCGCGCGGCGCCGAGCGCGTCGAGTGCACGATCGACGGCCGGCCGTGGATGCAGCGCCCGTTCCCGTACCAGGGCAAGTGTCTGACGCTGGCTGCGCGAGGCGCCACGCGGCGCTCGCCGCCGGCGACCGCCGCGCGGTCGACGCGCTGCTCGCCGGCAGCGGCTGCGAACCGCTCTACTAGCGAGCTTGCCGGGCGCCGCAGCGCCGATGCCACCGCGTCGCGCGCGCGGCCCGCGAGTGCGCGCGACGCTGCGAGCCGGTAACGTCCCGGCCGCGCGTCAGCAGCGTCGCATCACGGTCCGCAAGACGTCCGCCCTTCGTCGCTCTTCCCCCTAGGAGACGCGGATTCGCTCCGAAGCGTCGCACAGCTCGCTCCTGGCACGGCTCGGGGGCTGGATCGCGGACCGCCGCGGAGCGGTCCTCGCGGTGATGGCAGCGTTGCTGGCCGCCGCTTCGGTGTATGGCGCGTCGGCGGCGAGCCATCTGCCGGCCGGCGGCTTCGAAGTGCCGGGCAGCGAGTCGGATCGCGCCGTCAAGGAGGCCGAGCGGCGCTTCGGGATCGGCGCGGCCGACGTGCTCGTGCTGTATCGAGATCCCGGGGCCGACGTCCGCGACGCGCAGTTCGCGGCCCGCATCCTCGACCTGCTCCAGCCCGTGCTCGAAGACGCGAGCGTGGTCGGCGCCATGACCTCGTACTACGACACCGGCCAGGAGAGCCTCGTCTCGCGCGATCACCACGAGACCCTGGTGATCGTCTCGCTCTCCGGCAGCAACGCAGAGAAGCTCGGAGCGCTGCCGCGCATCGAGCCCCTGCTGCGCAGGATCGACCCCGCCGTCGAGGTCGCCATCGGCGGACACGTGGCCGCCTCGCTGCTGGCCCAGCAGATCTCGCTCGCCGACGTCAAGTCGGCCGAGATGATCGCGCTGCCGATCGCGGCGGTGCTCACCCTGCTCTTCTTCCGCAGCGTCGTCGCGGCGCTGCTCCCGATCCTGATCGGCGGCTTCGCGCTGGCGAGCTGCGCGGCGATCATGCGCCTCGGAGCGCACTTCACGGAGATCGCGATCTTCGCGCTCAACGTGTCCGCCTTCCTCGGCCTCGGCCTCTCGATCGACTACTCGCTGCTGCTGGTGCAGCGCTTCCGGGAGGAGCTGGCGCGCGGGCTCCCGGTGCGCGAGGCCGTTGCCGACTCGCTCGACACCGCGGGCCGCGCCGTCTTCGTGTCGGGCCTCGCCGTGATCGTGAGCCTCGCGGTGCTGATCGGCTGCCCGGTCGCCATCCTGCGCAGCATCGCGATCGGGGGCGTGCTCGCCACGCTGACCGCACTGACCGGTGCGCTGGTGCTGCTTCCCGCGCTGCTCGCCTGGCTCGGCCCGCGCGTCGAACCTCGGCTCGCTCGGAAGGTCTCCGGATGCGACCGGCCCGAGCCCGTTCTGGCGTCGCGTCGGCGAGTTCTCGATGCGACACCCGGTCGCGACCGCGCTCGCGAGCGCCGGCTTCCTGCTCGCGGTCGCGATCCCGGCGCTCTCGATTCGCAGCGTGCTCTCCGACGCGCGCATCTTTCCGCACGGCTCCGAGGTGAGGCGCGTCGACGAGGCGCTCAGCGACGCCTCGCGCTTCGATCCGGGCGGCGCCTCCGCGATGCAGATCGTCGTGACGACGCACGGCTGCCCCGCTCGAGCCCGACGAACCTGCGCCGCTTGCGCGCGTACGCGGCGCGGATCGCCGCGGTGGAGGGCGTGCGCGGCGTGCGCTCGCCGTTCGACGATCTCGATCCGGATGCGCTGAGCGCCGACGCAGCTCGAGCACGAAGCGCCGCCACGCGAGCCGGTCGCGACGCAAGCTCGCGCGCATGGTCGCACGAGGACGTGTCGCTGCTCGTCGCGACCGGCGCAGCACCCCTGGCGCTCGACGCAGGCGGCCGCGGTGCTCGAAGCCGTGCGCGCGGTCCCGCATCCGGATCTCGACGTGATGATCGGCGGCCCGACCGCGCGGATGGTCGATCTCAAGCTGCACCCTGCGCGAGTACGGCCGCGTCGCCGGCCGTGTTCGGTGATCGGCTGGAACTTCCTGATGCTGATCGTCGCGTTCCGCTCGGTCGTGGTGCCGCTCAAGGCCGTGCTCATGAACGTGCTCTCGCTCGGCGCGAGCTTCGGCCTGCTCGTCTGGGTGTTCCAGGACGGGCACTGCTCCGGGCTGCTCGGCTTCGAGCCGCTCGAGGGCATCGACCCGACGATTCCGCTCGTGATCTTCGCGGTCGTCTTCGGGCTCTCGATGGACTACGAGGTCTTCCTGCTGACGCGGATCCGCGAAGAGTGGCTGCGCACGGGCGACAACCGCCAGAGCGTGATCTCCGGCCTCGCGCACACCGGCCGGATCATCACGAGCGCCGCGCTGATCCTGCTGGTGGTGATCGGCGCCTTCGCCGCGGGCACGTTCGTCTATGTGAAGCAGATCGGTGTCGGTATCGGCGCGGCCATCGCGCTCGACGTCACGCCTCGTGCGCGCGCTGCTCGTCCCGGCCACCATGCAGCTGCTCGGCGCCTGGAACTGGTGGGCGCCGCGCTGGCTGCGCCTGCCGGCGGCGGCGGACGCCGCGCGGCGGGTCGAGGCCCCGTAGCGGCGTCCGACCCCGGCGCCGCCGCCCTCCCGGGCGCCCTTGCGCGGCCGCCCGCACGGCGCGAGCCTTGCGGCTGGCCAGGAGGGCCCCCCGTGCCGATTCCGCGCTTCACCGCTCCCGTCGCCGCCGAGCCCGTCGCCGCCGCGCTCGCCGAGTTCGGGGTCGCGATCGTCGAAGGGCTCGAGCCGGCCGCGAAGCTCGCGAGCCGCGCGGCGCGAGCTCGGCCCCCTATCATCGAAGCGACACCGATCGGCGGCGACGGCTTCGCCGGACACCGCACGCGCCGCACCGGCGGCCTGATCGCGCGCTCGCCGATCTGCCGCGAGCTGGTGGCGCATGCCTTCGTGCGGGGCGTGGTCGGCCGCGTGCTCGGGCACGCCAGCAACCATCCATCTGCACCTCACGCAGATGATCGCGATCGGACCCGGCGAGCCCGCGCAGCTGATCCACCGCGACCAGTGGGCCTTCGACTTCTTTCCGTTCCCGACCGGCTACGAGGTGCAGTGCAACACGATCTGGGCGGTGAACGATTTCACCGAGTCGAGAACGGCGCGACGCGCGTGATCCCGGGCAGCCACAAGCTCGCCGACAAGCTGCAGTTCGACGAGGCCGACACCGAGCCGGCCGTGATGCCGGCCGGCTCGCTCGTCTTCTACACGGGCTCGCTGTATCACGGCGCGGGCGCGAACCGCTCGGACCACGTCCGCTACGGGCTCAACCTCACCTACGCGCTCGCGCTGGCTGCGCCAGGAGGAGAACCAGTACCTGTCGGTGCCGCTCGAGATCGCGCGCACGCTGCCGGATTCGCTCTTGCGCCTGATCGGCTACGCGCGCGGCGCCTACGCGCTCGGCTACGTCGACGACGTGCGCGATCCCCTCGACGCGCTGCGCGGCCGCGCCTCGAGCGCGCGCCTGGGCGATCTCGAGAAGGCGGCTGAGCGGATCGCTGCGGAGATTCCCACGCGCATCTGATCGCGGCGGCGGCGCGCACGTTCCGGCGGTCACGAGCGCGGCGCCTGAAAGAGAGAAGCCCCCATGGACTACCGCAAGCAGTTTCGCGTCGAGCCCGGCGCGAAGCTGCGGCTCGCGAAGATCGACCCTGCTTTCACCGGAAGGCACACGTCTCACGAGCAGGCGCTGCCGAAGATCCAGAAGCACGTCGCGCGCATGGCCGAGCTCCAGTACCTGCTCTATGCGGACGCAAATCAGTCGCTGTTGATCGTGCTGCAAGCGCTCGACGCCGCCGGCAAGGACGGCGTGATACGGCACCTGTTCACCGGCATGAACCCGCAGGGGACGTCGGTCTTCGGCTTCAAGCAGCCGAGCCAGGTCGAGGCCGGCGCACGATTTCCTCTGGCGGGCGCACGCGCGCGCGCCGGGCCGTGGCGAGGTCGCGATCTTCAATCGTTCCTATTACGAAGACGTGCTGGTCGTGCGCGTGCACAAGCTCGAGCCCAGGTCGGTCTGGTCGAAGCGCTATGCGCTGATCAACGATTTCGAGGCGATGCTCGGGCAGAGCGGCACGCGCATCCTCAAGTTCTATCTCCACATCAGCCCGGAGGAGCAGCTCGCGCGCTTCAAGCAGCGCCTCGACGATCCGGCGCGGCACTGGAAGATCAGCGAGAGCGACTACTCCGAGCGGGAGCTGTGGCCGAAGTACGTCGACGCCTACGAGGACGCGCTGGCGGAGACGAGCACGAAAAACGCGCCCTGGTATGTGATCCCCGCCGATCACAAGTGGTTCCGGGACCTCGCGATCTCGCAGATCGTCGTCGAGACATTGAAAGCAATGGATCTGAAGCTGCCGCCGACTCACGTCGACATCGCGAAGATCGCTCGCGAGTTCCACGCGGCGCAGAGGGAGCAGAAGCAGCGGACGCGCTCCGATCCGTGAGGCCATGCCCAGCTACCGCGCGCCGGCGCAGACGGCGAGCCAGCAAGGCTCGCCAGGCAGAGGACCTCGCTGGCTGCTTCGTGGCATCCGGCCGATCCGGCGCGGCGCAGCGCTGCGCGACGTGCTGGCCGGCTTCACGCTGGCGGCGATGAACATCCCGCAGGCGCTCGGCTACACGCGCATCGCCGGCATGCCCGTCGTCACCGGCCTCTACACGTTGCTGCTGCCGATGCTCGCGTTCGCGCTGCTCGGCTCCTCCCGCTACCTGGTCGTCGCCGCGGATTCCGCGACCGCCGCGATTCTCGCCGGCGGGCTCAGCCATCTCGCGCCGGTGGCGAGCGAACGCTACGTCGCGCTTGCTGGAAGCGTGGCGCTGCTGACCGCCGGCTATCTGTTGCTTGCGCGCTTGTTCAAGCTCGGCTTCCTCGCGGATTTTCTCTCGCAGACGGTGCTCGTCGGCTTTCTCACCGGTGTCGGCTTCCAGGTCGGCATCGCCGTATCCGGCGAGATGCTCGGGATTCCCGTCCTCGGCGACCGCAGCCTCGACCAGCTCGGCCAGATCCTGCGCGGGCTCCACCAGACGCACGCCGAGACGCTCGGCGTCTCGGCGGCGGTCGTGGCGATCGTGCTCGTCTGCCGCCGCTTCGCACCGCGCGTGCCCGGCCCGCTACTCGCGGTCGTCGCGTCCGTCGCAGCGAGCGTCGCCTTCGACTTCTCCGCGCGCGGCATCCGGGTGATCGGACCGCTGCCGGGGGGCTTGCCGCGGCTCGGACTCGCATCGCTCGGGTGGAGCGACCTGACCGCGCTGGTTCCCGTGGCGGCTTCCTGCTTCCTGATGATCGTCGCCCAGAGCGCGGCGACGGCGCGAGCCTACGCGGCGCGCCATCGCGATGCGCTCGACGAGAACGCGGATCTCGTCGGCCTCGCGGCGGCGAATGCGGCCGCAGCGTTCTCGGGCACGTTCGTGGTGAACGGCAGCCCGACGCAGACCGCGATGGTCGAGCGCTCGGGCGGCACGAGCCAGCTCGCGCAGATCGCCACCGTCGCGCTCGTCGCGCTGGTGCTGCTCGTGCTCACCGGGCCGCTCCAGTACCTCCCGGATTGCGTGCTCGGGGCGATCGTGTTCACGATCGCGATCGGCCTCGTCGACGTGCGCGGCCTGCGCGCCATCCGGCGCGAGAGCCCCGGCGAATACCGGCTGGCGCTCGCCACCGCGGCGGTCGTGGTCGGGATCGGCGTCGAGAACGGGAATCCTGCTGGCGATGGCGGTTTCGCTGCTGCGCCACGTCAACCACGCCTATCGGCCGCACACCGCCGTGCTGGTGCAGGAGGCGAACGGGCAATGGCTACCGATACCAGCCACCGCGGGCGCGACGAGCGGACCCGGGCTCCTGATCTACCGCTTTGGCGCGGCCCTGTTCTACGCCAACGCTGGCCACTTCGCCGACGAGGTGCGCGCGCTCGTCGCCAGCGCGCCCGCGCGCGTGCGCTGGCTCGTCGTGGATGCGGGCGCGATCACCAGCGTCGACTACTCGGCCGCGCGCGCGCTGCGCGACCTGCAGAAGGATCTGGTCGCCGACGGCGTTGCGCTCGTGCTCGTGCACGTCGAGCCGAATCTGCGCGCCGATCTCGACCGCCACCGGTTGACCGAGCCGATCGGCGCGGCGCGCATCTTGTCGCGGCTTCGCGACGCGCTCGCGATGATCGGGAGCGCGTAGCGCGCGCTCAGCGCCCCTGCGCCAGCGCGACGATGTCGGGCGGCGCGAGGAAGGCGCCGGGCACCGGCGGCCCCCAGGCCGCGAGCGGATGCGCGGCGCGTCGAAGCCGCCACCTTCCAGGCCTCGTCGTCGGCGATCACGTCGAGATCGCTCGAGTACTCGGCGAAGTTTCCCGCCGGGTCGCGCAGATACCAGAAGTAGTTCGAGCCGACGCCGTGGCGGCCGAGGCCCCAGACGTGGCGCGTCGGGTCCGTCGCCGAGCATCGCCGCGGCGGCGCGGCCGACGGCGTCGACGTCGTCCATCTCCCACGCGGTGTGGTGCAGGAACGCGACCGGACCCGGCTGCACGAGCAGGTTGTGATGATCGGTCGAGCAGCGCAGGAAGCTGGCGCCGATGGCGGGGACCTCGTCGCTCACCCGGAAGCCGAGCCCTTCGGTGAAGAAGCGCTTCGAAGCCGCAGCGTCGGTCGACGCGATCACCACGTGCGAGAGCCGGCGCGGCTTGCGACGCGCCGGCGAGCACCGCCGGCGAGCGCGCGTCGAGCCGCAGCGTCTCGCCCGGCGCGTTGGTCGGAAGCCGCGACGGCGGCTTCTGCGCGATGCGCGGCTCGACCCGCAGCTCGACCCGCACGCCCGAGATCGGCTCGACGGCGCGCAGCGACCGCGCGTCGCGCGGACGCCTCGATCCCGAGCTTCGCGAGCGCCGCAGCGGCGCGGCCGAGATCGTCCGCGTCGTCGACGCCGACCGTCGAGCTCGAGGAGCACGCGGCGCGGCGCCGCGCTCGATTCGGAGCTGCTCGCCGCCGTCGCGGTCTCGAAGCGCCCGGGGCGAGTCTCGGCCAGACCGAAGTCCCGATAGAAGGCGCGGACGGGATCGACTGACGGCACGCCGATCGTGATGGAGCGCAGGCGATGCAGCGGCATCTCATCTCCTCCGGCTAGAGCGCGGCGGTCTCGGGCTCGGCGACGACTTCGTTCTCGAGCGTCGCCGAGCCCTTCGATCTCGATGCGAACCCGATCGCCGACCTTCAGCAGACGCGGCGGCTTCATCGCGATGCCGACGCCGCCGGGCGTGCCGGTCGCGACCACGTCGCCCGGCTCGAGCGTGAACGCCGTCGAGAGGTGCTCGACCAGCGCGAAGCAGTCGAAGATCAGGTGCTTCGTGTTCGAGTCCTGGCGCAGCTCGCCGTTCACCCAGGTGCGCAGGCGCAAGCCGTGCGGATCGCCGACCTCGTCGGCGGTCGTGATCCAGGGCCCGATCGGGCCGTGCGTGTCGAACGACTTGCCCATCGTCCAGGTCGGAACGCGGAGCTGCCAGTCGCGCACGCTCACGTCGTTCACGACCAGGTAGCCGGCGATCACCTCGTGCGCGCGGTCGCGCGGCACGTGGCGGCAGCGGCGTCCGATCACGAAGCCGAGCTCGCCCTCGTAGTCGAGCGCCTGGCGAGACGCGCGGCATGTGGACCGGGTCGCGCGGACCCGTGACGCAGGTCGACTGCTTGTTGAAGACGATCGGGAGCTTCGGCGTCTCGAGGCCCGCCTCGGCGACGTGGTCGGCGTAGTTGAGGCCGATCGCCAGGAACTTGGGCGGGCGCAGGATCGGGGCGCCAGCGAGCACCGATACGAGCGGGAGCCGGCGCTTCGCGTTCGCGGCGACGCTCGCGCGCGGCGCAGCGCATCCGGCGCCCGCCGCGAGCAGCGCCGTCATCTCGCGCGGCAGCTCGGGAGCGGCAGCCGCGAGATCGACGACGGCAGTCGTCCGCGACGACGCCGATGCGAGTGCTCTTCTCGTAGACGAACGTGCAGAGCTTCATCGCGGGGTCTCCTTCGTCTTCGCGCGCTTCGTATTCTGCCTGGCCGGCGCGGCGGGTGCGGCGTTCATGGCCGCGCGCGCCAAGGCGAGCGTGCTGCGGAGGTTAGTCTATAGATCTCGTTGGCGCGGGGCGGCTACGGCTCGAACGCGAAGATGCGCTTCCAGCCCTTCTTCTTCGCCGGGGCCTCGTTCCAGGACGGCAGCGGATCGCTCTGCGCATGCGCAGCGACGCACGCGAGCAGCAGGCCGCAGAGCGTGAAGGCGCCCCCGCGCGCGCGGCGCCTCATTGTGGCTGATGGGTCTTCATCTTCTCCATCTTCTTCTGCTGGAACTCGGCCTTCAGCGCTTCGAGCTACACGCGGCAGGCTCGCTTCCGTCTACTGCGAGAGGCCCTTGCTCGCCTTCTCCGCCTCTTGCATCCGCTTCCCCATCTCCGCCTTGATGGCGTCGAGGTTGAAGCTCGCACCGCGCTGCATCGGGGGGTAGTCGAGGAAGGTCTGGATCTCCTTGCCCATCACCTGCTGGACGAATACGAAGCGCCAGAACTGGTACTTGAACCAGTCGAAGTACTGCTGCGCGCCATCCTTCGTCCCGTTGCTCGGCCAGCCGGTGCGCTCGAACGGATCGAGTCGAAGGTTGGTGATGTAGGGAACGTCCGGATGGGTCTTCTCGCCCAGCCAGCCGTTCGGCTGGTCGATGAAGCGGAACTTGTAGTCGTCGATGCGCACCGCACCGACCGTGCTCTCGCCGAGGTAGAAGATCTCGTGGCGCGTGGACGGCCCCTTGCCGGTGATGGCGGCCATCTGGTTGTACCCGTCCAGATGGTTCTTGTAGGTCCGGTCCCCGACCTTCTTCCCCTTCAGCAGCTCTTCGGTGACGTTCGGATTGCCGGCTGCAGCGACGAAGGTGGGAAACCAGTCCATTCCCGAGAAGATGCCGTTCTGCACCGTGTCCGCCGGCACGTGACCGGGCCAGCGCAGGATCGCGGGCACGCGGAAGCCGCCCTCGAAGACCGTGCCCTTGGACTGCGCGAAGGGTGTCTGCCCGCCGTCCGGCCAGGTGAAGGCTTCGGTGCCGTTGTCGGTCGTGAACACGACGATGGTGTTCTGTTCCTCTCCCATGTCCTTGAGCTTCTTGAGCACCAGGCCGACGTCGTCGTCGAGCTGGGCCATGCCGGCTTCTTCAATGGACCAGCCGTTCTCCGCGGTGCGCAGCTTCTGGTACTTCTCCGACAGATGCGTGACGATGTGCATGCGGGTCGGGTTGAGCCAGACGAAAAACGGCTTGCCGTCCTTCTTCGCCTTGTCCATGAACTGGATGGCGAAGTCGCGAATCTCGTTGTCCACCGTCTCCATCCGCTTGGGATAGAGCGTTCCCGCGTCTTCGATCTTCTGCTTGCCGACCTTGCCCCAGCGCGGCATGTCGGTGGGATCATCTGTGTTCGTGGCCCAGCTGTGCACCATGTTCCGCGGACCGACGACGTTCAACAGGTTCTGCGGATAGTTGGCATGCGCCGGGTCCTCCATGGCGTCGAGGTGGTAGAGGTAGCCGAAGAACTCGTCGAAGCCGTGGACGGTGGGCAGGAACTCGTTCTTGTCGCCGAGGTGGTTCTTGCCGAACTGGCCGGTGGCATACCCCATGTCCTTGAGCACTGAGGCGATCGTCACCGCTTCGGCGGGCAAGCCGACCGAGGCGCCGGCCTGGCCGACCGTGGTCATGCCCGTGCGGATCGGCAGCTCGCCGGTGATGAAGTTCGCGCGACCCGCCGTGCAGCTCGCCTCGGCGTAATAGTCGGTGAACAGCATGCCCTCCTTGGCCAACTGGTCGAGGTTAGGCGTTCGCCCCGCCATCATGCCGCGGTGATAGGCGCCGATGTTCCACATGCCGATGTCGTCGCCCATGATGACGACGATGTTCGGCTTCGACTGCGCCGCGGCCGGGCCGGCGGTCGAGGCGAGCGCAATCAGGAGGCCAACGAAGATCGACCTGGCTCTCTGCATGGTTTCCCCTTTTTCATCCTTCCTTCTCGGCTTCGGTTCGCGCAGCGTGCGGTCGCATGCGGCGCAGCGTAGCGAAGAACGCGGCGCGATCCGGTTCCGCAGATGACGATCGATTCCCACGCGTGACGCTGGGGTGGATCGAAGCGCAGATCCTCGAGACGCGAGTCCGCTGCGCTGGTGCGCAATCGCAGCACACCAGACGCGAGCGGATACGCGTTTCAATCTGCGTCGCGCGCTCGCTCAAAACGCCATCGGATACAACCAGTTGAGCCACGAGTAGGTGCGGATGCCGATCCGGCGCAGCGCCGCCCAGCCGCCGTGCATGCCTCCAGTATAGATGGCCGCCGCGCCCTGCGCGCCGATCGGGAACTTCGACGCGTCCGCGTCATCGAAGACGATCTTCACCGCAAATTGGCCCTGGCCCGGCGGCTCCTTCACCGGCGGCGGCGGCTCGAAATCCGGCAGCGTGCCGCTCGGGAGCAGCTGGCCCGCGCCGCTGGCCTTCCAGACGGCCACGACCTTCGCAGAGAAGATCTGTCCGGGATAGAGCGTCAGCGCGACCTCGACCGGCTGCCCGTCTCTCACGTACTTGAGGCTCTCCTGGTTGTACTTCGCGAGCAGGTAGCGCCCTTCGTCGCAGATGAAGGACGCGATGGCGCCCACGCGATACTCGCCCGCCACCACTCCGGGGCGCACCTGGAGATTGACGATGCGACCGTCTTCCGGCGCAACGAGCGTCGTATTGTCGAGGTAGTAACGCGCCTGCTCGAGCTCGGCCTGCACGGCGGCGACGGTCGTGTTCACGCCATTGATCTCGGACTGGTAGCGGAGACGCGCCCGCTCGATGTTCGCGTCGGCCTCCTGCACGGCGGCATCGGCGACCAGCCGCTGGATGGTCCACTTCTCGACCTCTTCGGCGGCGGCGGCGCCGTTCGCGACGAGGCCCTTGTACATCGCGACCTGGTACGTCGCGTATCTCACTTCGCTCTTCTTGACGGCGAGTGTCTCCACGGCGAGCTGCAAGTCGGCCGCGAGGACCTTCACGTGTTGCTGCGCCTGCGCGAGCTGGGCTTCGAGCTTGTCGACCTTGTACTGATACGGGCGTCGATCGAACTGGAATAGCGGCTGGCCCTTCTTCACGGGAACGTCCGGCAGGACGAGCACCGCCGTGACCAGCGTCGGCTCCGAGAGCCGCGGCACGAGCTGGATCGTATGTTGAATGACGCGAGCTTCTTCCGAATAGGGCGTGACGAATCGCAGCCCGATCATGAACACCAGCAGCAGATGCAGTCCGACCCAGCCGGAGACCACGCCCCACACGATGCTGAACTGGATCCACGTGAAATGGAAGAACACGAGCCAGAACAGCACGGCGTAGACGCCGACGACGATGAGGGCGGCGATCACGCCGGATCGTTCTTCCTGGGCTGCGCAGCTCCCGAGAGCCGCGCAATGTCTTCATCGATGGCGGCGGCTTCCTGCGGCGGGAAGCGGCGGATGTCCACCACGTCGGTGGGCTTGAATGCCCAGACGAACGCCTGGATCCATGGCACGACGGGCAGGAAGCCAGCCCAGCCGAGCAGCTTCACGGCCTCGGCGTCCGGGTGCTTGCGCGCGATGGCGATGCGCCCCGGCAAGCCCGCCAGCCAGAGCAGCGCCGCTGTGACCACGACGAGCGCCAGCAGGATCACAACGAAGGTCAGGTAGTCCCAGATGTCGAGATCAAAGCCGAGCATGGACCATCACTCCCATCGTCCGTCGATCACCGGATGTGTATGGCGCTGGGCACGGCGGACGGCGCGGACTTCAGTTGTTCGGCGCCGGAAGACTCTCGAGCTCCTTCAGGCGCTTCATCGCCTGCATCGCCTGCAGCGAGTTGTAGTTGATGCCCGCGGCGTTCAGGCTGCTGCCCTGCTGGAACGGATACTCGGGCAGCGTCGTGAGGAACGCTTTCGAGCTTCTGCTGCACCGGCACGAACAGCCAGATGTTGTCGGCGTACCAGCGCAGGTACAGCCCGGACTCGTGCGGCGCCTTCTCGTACGGATCGGCGCGCAGGTTGACGATCACCGGCCAGCCCGGCACCTCGCGGACGGCGGTCGCGATGTTGCCGTTGGTCACCGCGAAGTGGACCTTCCAGTCGTTCCAGCGCACGGCGTTCAGCTCGCCGCCCTGGCCGAAGTAGAAGATCTCCTCGCGCGGGCCCTTCTTCGCCTCGCCCTTGAAGTACGGCAGGAAGTTGTAGCCGTCGAGGTGGACCTTCCAGGTCTTGCCGTTGGCCTGCGTAGCCCTTCTCCAGCTTCTCGACGATGTCGGGCTCGCCCGCGGCCGCCAGCAGCGTCGGCAGCCAGTCTTCCTGCGAGAAGATGTCGTTGACGATCGTGCCCGGCTTGATCACGCCCGGCCAGCGCACGAGCATCGGCACGCGGAAGCCGCCTTCCCAGGTCGTGCCCTTCTCGCCGTGGAACGGCGTCGTGCCGCCGTCCGGCCAGGTGCCGGTCTCGGCGCCGTTGTCGGTGCCGTAGACGACGATGGTGTTGTCGGCGATGCCGAGGTCGTCGAGCTGCTTCAGCAGCTGCGCCGACCATGTCGTCGTGCTCGACCATGCCGTCGGGATAGAGGCCGATCCCGGTGCGTCCCTCCGCCGACTTCTTCAGAGTGCGTCCAGACGTGCATGCGCGTGGTGTTGAACCAGACGAAGAACGGCTTGCTTGTCCTTGGCCGCCTTGGCGACGAACTTCTGCTCGGCGGCGTAGATCTCCATGTCGACCGTCTGCATGCGCTCGCGGGTGAGCGGGCCGGTGTCCTCGATCTTCTGCCCGCCCTTGCCGTCGGACCAGGTGTGCAGCACGCCGCGCGGGCCGTACTTGCTTCCTGAACTCGGGATCCTTCGGGTAGTAGTAGGTCTCCGGCTCCTCCTCGGCGTTCAGGTGGTAGAGGTTGCCGAGGAACTCGTCGAAGCCGTGCACCGTCGGCAGGTGCGAGTCGCGGTCGCCGAGGTGGTTCTTGCCGAACTGGCCGGTCGACGTAGCCCTGCGCCTTGAGCAGGTCGGCGATCGTCGGCGCCCAGTCGGGGATGCCCTGCGGCGAGCCCGGCATGCCGATCGTCAGCAAGCCCGTGCGGAACGGATGCTCGCCGAGGATGAACGAGGCGCGGCCCGCGGTGCAGCTCTGCTGCGCGTAGGCGTCGGTGAAGAGCGCGCCTTCCTTGGCGATGCGGTCGATGTTCGGCGTCTGGTAGCCCATCATGCCGAGGTTGTAGGCGCTGATGTTGTCGCGGCCGATGTCGTCGCCCCAGATGACGAGGATGTTGGGCTTCTTCTGCGCGGTCTGCGCGGCGGCAGGCGCGCTGAAGACGACTCCGGCGCCCAGCGCAAGCATGCAGGTGTGTACGAGAAGCCGCGATCCTCGTTCGCATGGCCGTGCTCCCTTCGCGGAATGGATGCGGGCGGCCCCTTCGGGCCGCCCGCTCAGCACATCACTGATGGATCATCAGGCTCTGACTCGCTAGGTCCTAGTCTCCATTCGCGCGAGACCTCGCCATGTTGTCTTTCACCTCCTGGAGGACCTGGGCCAGGTTGTAGGACGCCGGAGACTGCAGCGCCGGGTACGGCCCGTAGGACTCGAGTTCCTTCAGCCACAGCGCCTGGCCGATGGGAATGATGTTCCAGTCGTAGATGTAGGCGGTCAGCGGGTGCGCCGAGCGCGCCGCCCTGGCCCAGCAGGGTCTTCGGTTCGAAACCGACGGACCCTTCGAATGGATCGCGCTTGATGTTGTCGACCAAAGGCCAGTGAAAGGTATGGACCCCATCAGGCCACCGGTCGCGGCCTCGGATGCCATCGCGAAGTAGATCTTCCAGTTCTTGTAGCGCACTGCCGACGGAACCGGGCCCCCGTAGTAGAAGAACGTATCACGCGCCGACTTCTCCGACTTGCCCGTCAGATAGTCGAGCTGGTTGACGCCGTCGAGCTTGGTCTTGACGATGCCGGGATACTTGCCCGCCATGATCTGCTCGTTCAGCTCGTCGCCCTTCGGCCCCGCCGGCGATTTCGACGAACGTCGGCATCCAGTCGTAGCGACGCGAAGATGTCGTTCAGGACCGTGCCCGGCTTGATGTGGCCCGGCCAGCGGATGACGCACGGAGCGCGCATGCCGCCTTCCCAGGTCGTCAGCTTCCCGCCCTTGAACGGGCGTGTTGCCGCCGTCGGGGTAGGTGATCACTTCGGCGCCGTTGTCGGTGGTGAAGACGACGATGGTGTTGTCGAGCTGGCCCATGTCTTCGAGCTTCTTGAGCACGACGCCGATGTTGTCGTCCATCTGCTTCATGCCGGCTTCGTTGACGCCCCAGTCCTTGCCGCCCGGCGTACCGACCATCGCCTTGTACTTGTCCGACAGCATGGTGGTGATGTGCATGCGCGCCGGGTTGTACCAGACGAAGAACGGCTTGTTGGTCTTCTTCGGGTCGTTGCGATCGAGGAAGTCGACGACCTTGGCCGAGATCTCCTCGTCCACCGTCTTCGAGCGCTCCAGCGTCAGCGGTCCCTCGTCCTTGCAGGTCTGGTTCTTCTCCGTGCCGTCGGAAGACGTGCAGGCGATCACCGGCCGCGGCGGCGTCATGCACAGCGTGGTCTTCGGCATCCACCGCGCCCGGGGGATCGCTGAGGCCGGGGACCGGCGTGTTCTTGCACGGCGGCACGATGGCCTGCTCGGTCGGGGTCTTGTTGATGTCGGGGAAGCTCACGCCCTGCATCGCGTCCAGGTGGTAGAGGTAGCCCCAGAACTCCTGGAAGCCGTGCGCCGTCGGCAGCGACGCCGAGTGGTCGCCCAGATGGTTCTTGCCGAACTCGCCGGTGTTGTAGCCGAGGTCGAGCAGGAACTTGGCCAGCGACGGCGTGCCGGGCTGCAGGAAGGACGGGCTGCCGGGCAATTGCGGCGGGATCATGCCGGCGCGCAGCGGCGTCATGCCGGTGAAGAAGGCGGTGCGCCCGGCCGTGCAGCTTTGCTCGGCGTAGTAGGTCATGAACTTCGCACCCTCATGCCCGATGCGGTCGATGTTGGGCGTTTCCCCGACCATCAGGCCCTGATGGTAGATGCTCGGCTGCATCCAGCCGATGTCGTCGCCCATGATGAACAGGATGTTGGGCTTCTGTTCGGCGGCGCGGGCACCGGCCGCCCATCCAAGCATGGCAAGCAAGGCCAGGCTGATGCCCAGCCCGCTTCGGAGAGAGAAACAGTTCAGAGACATCGGGATGCGGTTCGACACGGGGACTCCTTTCTGAATTTCGATGGCTCGGCGCGGCGCGGCGCGCGCTTCGCCGCGCCAAGGCTACCGCAACGGCCGGGCCAAGACCCAGCAGGCCGGAACTGCGCGCGCGTACGGGCACTTCGCGTGCTGGCGCGCGGGTCGCCTTCGCGCCGACCGATTCAGCTGCCCGATCCGAGGGACGCGAGTCGGGCGGCGCAGCGCCTGCTGAACGACGATCTTCGCGTGCAGGATCTGCTGCGGGTCGGCGCTCATGCCCTCTTCGCCGAAGCCCTCACCCATCAGCCAGACCTCGTAGTCGTAGCTCCCCGGCGCGAGCGAGCACGGGAGCTTCGCCGTCTCGGACGCCATGCTGTTGGTGATCGGAACCGATCGATAGTCGCCGTTCTCGAGCTTCGTGAGATAGGGACGCAGCTCCGTGCAGCGCAAGCTCGAGACGATGTTCGCCGGGAAGATGACGAAGCCCACGGCGTCGAGCGACAGGTTCTCCCAGCTCACGTTGCCGGTGGGAGCGATCGTCACCGTCTGCGGGTTCACGGCTTGATACGTGAACTGCACGCGGGTGGCAGGCTGGGCTTCGTCGGCCGTGCGCACGAACGAATCGGCGCCCGCGCAGGAGACGAGGAGCGCCGCGGCGGCGACCCAGGAGACCGTGGCCAGGTGATGCTTCGACATGGGCGGGAAGTGTATGCGGCGGATCGCGCCGCCTCAACGGAAATCGTCGACCGCCGCCGGGCGCCACTCCGCGGAGCGGACGCGCCATTCACCACCTGGCTCCTCGGCGAGCCGCAGATCGAAGCGGTAGAGATCCGCGCGCAGCCCGACCAACGCCTCGGGCCCCGCGATCGGCGTCCCCGCCATCGCCACCAGGACCTCGGCGCTGCCCTGCCCGGGCGCCTCGATCGCGACGCTGACGACGCGCGTGAGCAGATACACCGATTGGTTACGCAGCAGGTGGAACGCGACGAGCTGCGCGATCGCGCGCTTGTCGTTTCCTTGCGCGTCGGCGTAGGCCTCCGAGACGTGCTCCTTCATCGCGCCGGCGTTTTTCGCCTCGGCGCCGGCCTCGAGCGCGGCGAGCACGGCGCGAATCCGGTCTTCGGGCGACCTGGCTTCGCGTCCGCAAGCGACCACGCCGATCAGCGCGAAGAGCGCGCCGGCTGCGAGGACCGAGACGCAAGGCCGTTCTCGCAGTCTCCGTCGGCATCTGGCCCGCCTCCACCGGCATGCTTCCCATCTAGCCTAGCCATCGCCGCGGGTGATTCAGCGGTTCAGTCGCGGTGGGTGGCAAGCCCCCCTCGCGTCGGGTATCCAATCCCTATCTCTCTTCGCGCGCCGGTAGCTCAGCTGGATAGAGCATCAGGCTTCGAACCTGAGGGTCGGGGGTTCGACTCCCTCCCGGCGCGCCAATCGATTCGACGTGGCCGGGCTGCGTCGCTAGCCATCGCACCACTGTTGCCTTCGGCGAGCGCCCGGCTCGCGCTGGGGTGACGGGCCGACCTCGTGACGTGTGATTGCCGTCACGCTGATAAAACTCTTTCGTGTTACTTGCCGTGATCCCAGACACATGGCGGCCCGGCCGTCGATCCGATCCGCTGGCGTTCTTCCAGCGAGGTACGTGTCATGGGCTCACTGCTACTCTGGCCGCAGAACCCCATCCTCTCCTTCGCGGTCGTCTGGCTCGTGAGCGTGGGGCTGCTCTGGGCGGCGCGGGCCCCGATGCTCGACCTGCTGCGCCGGCTGGGCTCGGGCCTCGACGAGGGGCTCGGTGCGGCGGCGCGCGCCTGTGCGGCCGCGGCCGATGGGCTCCGCGAGCGGAGCCGCGCGGCGCTGCTCGCGACGGGCAGCCTCGAGCTCTCGCGCAAGCTCGACCGCGAGTTCCACGGCATCGATCGAGGCTTCTGCGAGAAGCTCGAGCAGTACGCGAAGCTGCACCGCGGCCTCGACGACGTGCTCCAGGAGCTCGACGAGGACTACCGCAAGTGCGGCGACACTCCGCCCCAGGTGCCCGGCTGGACCACGGCCGCCCAGGCGATCGCGAAGATTCCCTCGGCGAGCGATCCCAACGTGCACAAGGTCCTCGAGAGCATCCGCAAGTCGTCCGTCGATACCGAGAAGAAGACGCTCGCCGCCTACCGCGACGCGACGGCGCAGCGCCACAAGCTGCTGGGGCAGATGAGCGGGCTGTGGAAGGACGTGCGGGACCTGATGGCGCGCATGCAGGACGCCGTGTCCCGCGCGCTCGAAACGACCACGCGGATCGACGGCTACGTCGAGGAGTACCGGGCGATTCGCGACGACCAGGAGCGCGCCGCCCGCGCGCGGGCCTACTCCGCGAGCAAGCTCTTCGTAGTCTCCGTGGTCGTCCTCGCGATTGCGCTCGGCGGCGCCTTCGTGAACTTCCAGCTGATTGCGCTGCCGATGGCCGAGCTGGTGCCCGCGGGCGCGCGCATCGGCGGCGTCCCGGTCGCAACCGTATCGGCGCTCGTGATCGTGTTGATGGAGGCGGCCGTCGGAATCTTCGTGATGGACATGCTCGGCATCACCGAGCTCTTCCCGAAGCTCGCCGGCATTCCGTCTTCGCGCCGCCGCCTGATCCTGTGCCTCGGCCTCGCCGCGCTCTTCTTCCTGGCGTCGGTGGAGAGCTCACTCGCCATCCTGCGCGAGCAGATCGCCGAGGCCGACGCGGCGCTCAAGCTGGCGCTGGCCGGAGACACGGGCCGGATCGTGAGCGAGGCCAGCTCCTCGCGCATTCCCGTGCTGGGGCAGGCCGTGCTCGGCTTCGTGCTGCCGTGGGTGCTGGCGATGGTCGCGGTGCCGCTCGAGATGCTCCTCGACAGCGGCCGCTTCGTGCTCGCCGGCCTCGCGGTGATCGCGCTCCACGCGGTCGCGCAGCTGGCGCGTGTCTGCGGACGCATCGCGGCGCACACGAGCGCGCTGCTTGCCTCGCTGTACGACGTGTACATCGCGGTGCCGCTCCGGCTCGAGGGCTGGGTCCAGAGCCGCCACCGGGGCGACGATCGGCCGCTCGGGGCCCCGATTCTCGATGCGAAGCGTGGGGGCGAGCGCGTCGCCGGGGAGGGTGTGGCGTGAGCGCGTGGTCACGAGCCTGGAGGGCCCTGGCGATCGCCGGAATCGTCTCGATGGCGGCGCACCTCACGAGTTGCTCCGACGAGCGGAACTATGAGCAGGCGATCTGCGTGCTGATCGACGTGTCGGGGACCTACGCCGACGAGAAGGCGGAGGTCACGAACATCCTGAAGCGCGACGTGCTGCCTGCGATGCTGCCCGGCGACACCATGCTCGTGATCCGGATCGACAGCGAGAGCTACAAGAAGGACAACCTCGAAGCGCTCGTGACGCTCGACCCGCGCCCCTCGCATGCCAATGCCCAGAAGCTCGCGCTGGCTCGCCGGCTCGACGCGTTCGCCGCGAACACGGTCCGCTCCGACCACACGGACATCCTCGGCGCCATGCTGCTCGGCTCCGATTACCTGGGCGAGATCAAGGCCGCGAGCCGCGTGATGCTCGTCTTCAGCGATCTGGAGCAGGATCTGCCCGCCGGCGCCCGGCGGAAGATCGAGGCGGGCGAGTTCAATGGCGTCCAGGTCGTCGCCATGAACGTGAAGCGCCTGCGTAGCGACAACGCAGACCCCGAGGCCTTCCGCAGCCGGCTGGCGAGCTGGCAGGGTAAGATGCTCGGCGGCGGCGCATCGGGCTGGCGCGCGATCATGGACGCGACGCAGCTGCCTATCTATCTGGCCCAGCTGCGCTGAACGGCTACTTCTCGAGCAGGGACGCGGCGGAGTGTGGGTCCGGCAGCGCGGAAGTCTGCAGGCTGCGCTCGGGCCGGTACATGCGGACGCGGCCGTTGAAGGTGGCGCCGCGTTCGACGACCAGCGAGGGCGTCTCGACGTCGCCGTGCAGGCGGCCGGCGGCAAAGATCACGATCTCGCGCGAGGCCACGACGTTGCCGACGACGGCGCCATGGATCTCGACCGTGCGCGCGCGGATCGGCGCCTCGACGGTCCCGGTCTCGGCGACGAAGACGCCGTTCGAGCTCTGGAGCGCGCCGCGGAACTCTCCCTCGATGCAGAGCGACTGCTCGACCACGAGGTGGCCGTTCATCTCGACGCCGTGCCCGATGTGCTTGACGTCCGCCTCGGAAGCGCCGGGCTCCCCCTCGGGCCGCGGGGGCGCCGCCTTGCGCACGGGCGCACCGAGCGTCAAACGTCGCCAGCCCACCACACCCTTGGCCATCTGGAAACCCCTCACCGCCGCGAGCACTTCGCCGCAATAGCTGCGGCTCCAAGAGCGTGCATCGGCCGGTTCGCGTTCGGGCTTGAGCGGATAAGGCTGCATCAGGCCCGCTCGACCCAGCGGCGCTGAGCGCTCGGGCCTGGCTTCCATGGCGCTCCGAGCTTTCGCGAGATACGTCCGGCCTATAGTCGGAGGCCATGAGCGCCACCCACCCGGCCGCCGCGTCGCGAGCCTGCGATCTCGACGTCTACGTGGAGGATGCGGCCTTCTTCATGCGCCGGCGCGGCTACATCTTCCGGCGGGCGCTCGACGCGCTCAGCGAGGCCGGCCTTCGCTACCGGCTGCTCGAGCGCGTGCCGGACGCTGCCGGGAGTCGCCTGGCCGCCGTGCACGTGGACCTGACCGACGTTCCGGCGGCGCTGCTGCCGCCGGAGGGGCGGCACACCGCGTGCATCAACGGCGGGGTTCGCAGCATCGACCGGCGCCGCTACTCGATGGCGCGCCTCACCCGCGCCGCGACCTACGCAGGCCCCGTCGTCGTCAAGACGGTGCTCAACCACCGGGGGACGCCCGAGCTCCGGCAGCGGCGCCGCACCGACGCACGCCTGCGTTGGGCCTACCGCCTCGAACGGCTGCGCGGTCGCCGGCCCACGCAGAAGTTCTGTCCGCGCTACTCCGTGTATGCCTCTCTCGCGGAGGTGCCCGCGCCCGTATGGGACGACCCGCGGCTGATCGTGGAGCGCTTCGTTCCGGGTCGCCTGGCCGTGCCCGTCGTCAAGTATCGCTACGACTTCTTCCTCGACGTGAGCCTCCACACGCGGGCCGAGTACGCCTCGCTCCTGTGCAGCTCGTCCAGCGCCGGGAGCATGAGCCTCGTCGACGCGGTGCCCGACGCAGTGCTGGCGGTGCGACGAGCGCTGCGCCTCGACCTCGGTTCGATCGACTATTTCATGACGCCGGAAGGCGCGGTCGTGGTGGATGCGAACAAGACCACGACCTGCACGGAGGACTGGTTGCAGGCCTACCCCGCGGTCTCGGAGTACCTGCGCGCCGTGGGGCAACGCTTGCTGCGCGCCGTACGCGAAGGCGGATGGCAGGCATGAGCGCGACGGTAACCTCGAGCGCCTGCGCATGGCCCGAGCCGCCGTCGCTCGCGACGCGCACGCTGCGGCTCACTCAGGACGTAGTCGCCGTCGCCAGCTCGCTGTCTGCGATCGATCCGCCGGAGCGCTGGGCCGGCCGCAGCGGACTGCTGGCGGTCAGCATCAAGAATCCGCGCTTCAGCAATCGGCTCGTCACGGCGTTCATCGCCTTGTGCCAGCACACGCTGGAGAGCGGCGTGATCACCGTGGTGGACGCTCCCTACGAGCGGAACCTCCTGGCCGCCGGCCTCGGCGACGAATGGCTACGGCGCGAGCGGGTCACGCTTCGCAGGATTGCCGACGAAACGCGGTCGCGCATCGAACGGCGGCTGCGCGCCGCCGCGGCGACGCGCGTCCGTCTGCTCGATTGGCAGGACTTCGCGGGCCAAACCCCGGAATGGGTGGCGCAGGAGGTGAGGCAGGCCTGGGAGCGGCGTGGCGGCTTCCATCGCGCCGTGCTGGCCCAGACCTTTCGAGCCATCCCCGGGCTCGAGCCCGGCCCGCGAGCGGAATGCCACGCCGAGTTCGTGCTCGAGGAGCTGCCTGCGCTGCTGAACTGGTACTACACGGCCGAGCACGGCTGCGTCGACGTCTATCCCGGTGCGCAGCCCGAATTGTTCTGGCAGATCGAAGCGGGTGCGCATGCGGACGAGCTGCCCCGGCTGAGCGCGCGCGTGCGCGCGGGTCGCAGCCTCGTCTACCTCGACGTCCAGGCCGCGGAGGGGACTTCGAGCTAGCGATTCACTGCGGTCCCAGGTGGGCGGCCGCTTCCGGGCCCGGCCGCTACTTCGCTTCCGGCGTGTCGCGCGCGACGCTGAGCTTCCACTCGGGCGTGCGCTTCTCGAAGTACGCGAGGACGCCTTCGCGCGCGTCCGGCTGCTGGCTCGTCCAGTTGAACAGGCGCACCTCCTCGCGGCCGAGCTCGCGAAAGTCCTCGGTGAGGCCGCGCCACAGCAGGCGCTTCGCGAGCGCCACGGAGACCGGCGCAGCGGCGAGAACCTCGCGTGCGCGCTCGCGGGTCGCGGCGAGCACCTGGTCGGCCGGCAGCGCGGCGCTCGCGAGGCCCATCTGGGCGAACTCGCGACCCGAGATCATGCGCCCGGTGAGCAACAGATCGGCCGCGTTCGAGAGGCCAGCGACCCGCGGCACGATCAGGTGGGACCACAGCTCGGGCAGCACGCCGCGGCGCGTGAACGCGAACTGGATCTTCGCGTCCTCGGCCACGAAGCGCACGTCGCAGGTCATCGGGTAGGTGACGCCGACACCGATCGCGTGGCCGTTGATGGCGGCGAACACCGGCTTGCGGATCTCGAACGGAAACAGTCCTGCGTAGCCGCCACGCTCGCGCAGGCGCTCGCGAAGCCACTCGTCGCGGCGCACCTGTTCGGGATCGCGCTCGCGGCGCGCAAAGGTGTCGCCGCTCGCTCCCATCTCCGCGCCCGCACAGAACGCGCGCCCGGCGCCGGTCACGATCACCGCCCGGATGCCGTCGTCCTCGTCGCAGCGCCGCATGGCTGCGCTCAGCTCTCCCGCGAGCTGGTCGTTCCAGGCGTTCATGCGATCCGGGCGGTCGAGCGTCACGGTGGCGATGCGGTCGTCGACCTCGAAGCGGATGGTTTCGGCGGACGTGGGGGGCCCTCCCTTCGCCGGGAGCCTAACACGGGGAAGAATCGGGTTGGGGCGGCTGCGGCCCGAGATCCCTCAGGGAATTGCTCGGCGAAGGGCCCGGGCCGAGGTGTCGCGCCCGCCGCGCTCAAGCGGGCGTGCGCTCCGTCCGACGTATGGGGGCGGGGATATCTCATGGCTTCGGCGACGATCAAGGGGGTGGCGTTCCAGTCCGTGGCCGCGGACGTGAACCAGCTGCGCAAGAGCGGGGTGATCACGGAGACCGACCTGCGCGGCGCCATCAAGTCCGACGAGATGAAGTACCTCAATGAGCAGGTCGTACCGGGGCTCTGGTACCCGCTCGGAACCTATGGCCGTCTGCTCGACCTCTTGTGTCGCAAGGAGGGAGGCAGCCGATCGGAGTACCTGATCGAGCGCGGCGCGCGCGCCGCCGAGCGCATGATGGCGCAGGGCGCCTATCGCGACTTTCTCTCGGCGGCGAACCGCTGGGGCGAGCGCGCGGGCCAGGCGATGGTGCAGCTCGCGAAGGCGCTCTACGGCGGGACGACCTGGTCGGCTTCCTACTCGGGCGAGGCACACACGGCCGAGATCGTGATCGATGAAGCCGGAGACTTCCCGAACGCCGCCCGCTACGCGGCCCAGGGATTCGTCCAGGTCCTCTTCAAGCGCATCGAGGGCGCCGAGGTCACGATCGCGAGCCACAGCCCGAAGCCTGACCGCATCGTCTACTCGATCCGCCGCACCTGAGCCGCGCCGAGGGTCAGCCGAGTCCGGCCTCTGCGAGCGCACGCTCGAGTAGGTCGCCGAGCCCGATCTCCGCGGCAGCGGCAGCCAGATCGCGCCGGTCGAGCCGCTCGGCCTGAACGCTGAGGATCCCGAGAACATCCCGCCATTGTCGATCGGATACGCCTCCGCCCGCGCGATACCAGTCGAGCTTGCGAAGCACCTGATCTTCCGGCGAGCCAATCCACACGTCCTCGTTGCGCAATCGGATCGCGAAGTCGATGTCGACCGTCGAGCGCGGCTCTCCCACGATCGAGCTCGCGAGCGAGCCGCCGAGAACCTGGGGGATGCCGAGGGAATCGAGAACGGCTGCCACCTGCAACGCGAGATCCAGGGGACCTGCGGGCACCTAGCGACGCCCCTCCGCTGGATCCCAACCGTACGCTTCGATCATGAGATCGCGACCCAGCCGCAGCGCGCCGAGACGCAGGCGCAGCTCTTCGGCCGTCGCATCGGGGTGGCGGATTCGGATACCGGCAAGAGCCAGCGTCTCGCAGTCGCGCGTCAGCGAATCCGCGAGCTGCGCTCTGGCCGCTGGCGCCATCGCCCGTAGACGCTCGATGACCATCCCGTGTACGTCGGGGGAGGTGTCTCGAGAGAAGACGCGCGGCGCGGACATCGAGCCGATTCTAGGTCGCAGCGGTTTCTTTTGCCGGCTTCGAGCATTGCATGCGCTCCCGAGGCCATCTTGCTCACCAGGTGAGGGCGCCCGCGAGCCCTTCGATCTCCGCTGCGTCCGCCTCGAGCAGGAAGCCGCGGGAGAGCGTCTCGTCGATGGCGTGCTGGAAGCGCGCCAGGAAGTCGGAGCGACCGCCGGGATAGAGGCGCGCGAGCGCAGCCGGGTCGAAGGGGCGCGTCGTGCCGAACAGGAAGGCGAAGATCGATCCGCTCTGGCCGAAGCCCGAGAGCACCGCCGTCGGCGCGTCGACCCAGGGCGAGCGGAGCCCGCCCCTCGCGATGCCGAGCTCGTCGAGCGCGAGCAGGCTGCTGCCGTCGCCCAGAGCGAGACGCGGCGCCTCCGGCGCGGGGGCGCCGCCCCCGGCCCAGCGGTCGAGGTGCGCGAGCGCAGCCTGGAGCATGTAATGCTGCTGCGGCCCGGCGTTGATCGGCAGGTTCGTCTTCATGCCGAACATCGCGTCGGTCGGCGCGAGCAGCTTCGCGAGCGCGGCGGGCGAAAGACTCCCGTCGTCGGCCCCGCTCGCCACGAGCAGATAGGTGTCGGCATGCGCGGCACCGGCGATTTCCCAGAGACGGAAGCGATCCGAATCGGGCTGGCGCGCGGCGACACTGCCGAGGCCGAACACATCCGTCTCCGATTGCAGCGTCAGCACCGGCACGCGCGCGTCGCTGCGGATTCGCTCCGCGCGGGGCGATAGCGAAGCGCCTCGCCCGCTGCTGACGAGTTCCGCGACCTCCTCGAGGGAGCGGTCGGCCCCCAGGCTGCCCTCGAGCAATGCGCCGCCCGCACCGCGGCCGTGCAGCAGGAAGCCGTCGAACACCCGCGCGTCGGCATCGACCTCGTTCACGTAGGTCACGAGGAACATCGCGGATTGCGACTCGCCGATCGCGAGCACGCGGCGCGGCTCGAGCCCGCCCAGCAGCCGGCCATCGCGCACGGCCCGACCCGCCTGGCTGAAGATGTCGAAGGAGAACGCGTCCCCAGGATGCTCGAGCGATCCGTAGCGCTTCGCGTCGATGGCCTTGAGCGAGAAGCCCATCGCCGCGAGGCCGCCGCCCTCGATTCCGGCGCGCTGCGCCGAAACGCCCACCCACGCGAAGCCCTCGCGGATCAGGTGCCGGTGCGTGAAGTCCCAGTCCGGCGCGGCGTCGAGGCCGCCCGAGACGTTGAACCACTCGACGACGACACTGCCGTTGAAGCGCGCCGGAGCGAGCGGTCGGCGCACCACGACGCGCGTGCGGTAGCGTGCCTCGCCCGGCGCGGAGGTGTAGGAGCGCGCCGTGCCTGCGAGGAAGAACTCCTCGTTCGAGTAGCCGAGCGCGGCGAGGTCGTACCCGAGCGGGCGAGCCAGGAAGCTCGTTCCGGGAAGGGGCCCCCTGATGGCGGGATCCCGGGCGCTGCGTGTTCGATCCATCGGCGTGCTCCTTGCGCCCGCTGAGCGCAACCGGGAGGGTATCGCCCGATCTCGCCTGCGCGTCAGCGAAGCGCGGTGAGGCACCCGGCGCGCGCGAGCACGCGATCGACGGCGGCCCGCTCGCGCAGCGCGGCGTGCTTCGCGCGCAACGCGGCCAGCGATTTGGCGTGATATTTCTGGGGCTTCTGCACCCAGCCGTGGCCCCCGAGCTCGACCCGGAATTCTTCCTTGCCCGCTGCGATCGCCTCCGCGTTGGCCAGCGTCCAGGGCAGGAAGAGCCGCCCCACCTGACGCTCGAGCAAGGGGAGCAGCGTCGGCTCGAGGCTCTGCCACGGCTCGAACTCGCCTTCCGCGCGCGGCCACAGCATGCGCTGCAGCCAATCGAGCACGCGCTGCGCGCGGCCTTCGATCAGCGCTCCGGGAGTGGGATCGGTCCACGCTTCGTAGAGCTGCGCGAACAGGCCGAAATCGCCGAAGGCCGGCCGCGCGCCGAACAGATACTTGCGCGTGGCGAGGTGCGCATCGAGGAGCTCGATCGACTCGCGGAACGACGCCTCGATCTGCGGCGCCGTCTCGAAGTTCGAGCCGACGAACCAGACGCGGCCCACCATGCGCTCGCGGATCTGCGCCGTCATGCCGGCGTGTTGCTCGTCGCTCGCGGCCGGCAGCATCGCTCGCGCGATGCGCCCGGCCGCGCTCTGCTGATCCACCTCGCGCGCCCAGCGGTAGTGGAACATCCACTTGTTGCCCCACTCGTCGCCGAACTCCTCGAGCAGCGCCGAGACGAAGGCGCAGACCGGATCGCCAGGATGGATCGACGGATCGGGATGCTCGGCCTCGAAGCGCTCCAGGATCGGCGTCGAGTCCTGGATGCCTTCACCGCCGGGCGTCACGACGAGCGGCACGATCGGGAGCTTCGCGTACTTCTGGTACTCCGCCTGCGTCTCCGCGCTGCGCACGATCCACTGGTGGGGGATGTCCTTGTAGCGGAAGTACGAGCGCACCTTGACCGAGTACGGAGACATCTCGATGCCGAAGATGCGATGGGGGCTCGCCATGCTTGCGTTCTCCTCGTGATCGGGTCTCGGCTCAGAGCGAGAGGACGTGGCCATCGGCCGCCTGGGTGCGGCCCGCGAGCGTGTCCTGGTACACGCGCGCGAGCGCCTCGCGCCCGCGGCTGCGCACCACGTGCAGCCACGCGTCGCTGGCGTCGCAGAATTGCGCCCATGCCGACGCGATGCGCTGCGAGAGGACCTGCGGCCCCCAATCCTTGCTGCGTTTCACGATCTGCGCGGGCGCGAAGAAGAACTGCGGCTTCGGGCCCGGCAGGCCCTCATGCTTGCGGTCCGCAGACCAGTGCGTCGCGCCGATCGCGCAGTCCGCTTTGAGCTCGTCGCCGAAATGGCCGTGCACGGCGGCGGTGACGGCGCCGTCGCCGGCCATGTCGACGAACACCGCCGGCTGCTTCGCGAGCGACGCGATCTGGTCGTAGAGCACGACCTGATCGTAGAAGCCGAGCTTGCGGACGAAATCCGCGTTGCGCGCCGAGGTGAGGCCGATGGCGCGCGCGCGGCCGCCTTGTTTCACCTGGAAGGCGAGCGCGATCGAGGTCTTGCTCGACGCGCTCGAGATCAGCACCGAGCGCGCGCCGCAGTAGTCCTGCTCGGCGAAGAAATCGTCCGCGAGGAAGGAGGTCATGAACAAGCCGCGCAGCAGCAGGATCTGGTCCTCGCGCCGCTGCGCGTAGACGGCGTCGCCCGTCGTCGGGAGATACTGCGCGTAGGGCGGCGCGAGGCCCGCGCGGTGCGAGGCGGCGTCCACGATCTGCGCGGGCGAGACGGCGCCCGGCTGGATCACGAGATGGCGCGCCATCGGATAGAAGCCGAAGCAGCGCGTGCCCTCCTTCACACCAGAATGGGTCGAGCGGATCACGTCCGCGAAGCCCATCACCGGGATGCGGCCCCAGCCCGCCTCGCACGGGAAGAAGCGCCAGTAACCGAGGCCGTCGCCCGAGAGGGCGTAGGAGATGTTGTTCGCCGTGAGCGCGAAGCGATCCACGCGAAACAGCACCTGCCCGGGGGCGAGCTCCGGGACGGGCCCTTCCACGAAACGCGTGCGCTTCCAGTCGGACTTCTCGACCTCGAAGACGAGTCCGGCGTCGGGCATGGGGGCTCCTGCGCAGACATCGCCTGCGGGTTTATTTTGGCATAATGTATGCCAGAACAACAAGGCGGACGCGCGCCATCGCAGGCGACGAGGGGAATGAAGGCGGACTGCTGCCGGCGCCGGGCCTTGCCAGCCAGCGCGGCTCCCCGTTCGCGTGGGGCGTTCTGGCGGCTCTCGGCGTGCTCGTGAGCTTCCCGATCCTCGCTCTCGCGCTCTGGCTCTCGCTGCGACCGCGCGCCGGCGCGGGAGCGATCACGCCCGAGCGCCCGGACGACCGCGCGCGGCTCGCGCATCCATAGGAGATCGCCATGCGGATCGCGCAGTACCCCAGCGCCGAGCAGATCCAGGAGCTGCTGAAAGGTCCCGCCGACACGCCCGTGGTGATGGTGAACCTGTTGCGTTTCAAGGAGCGCGCGGACGCTCCCGACGCAGGCCTCGCTGGCATCGATGCCTACCGTCTCTACGGCGAGCCGATGCGCCGCATCGTCGAGGAGCGCGGCGGCCGCTTCCTGTGGATGGGTCGCGTGGATTCCTTCGTGATCGGCGCGAGCGACGCGCGCTTCGACGCGGTGGCCCTGATGGAGTACCCGTCGCGCCGCGCCTTCGTCGAGATCGTGAACGATCCGCGCGTGCGCGAGATCGGCGCGCATCGCGCAGCCGGCCTCGAAGGCCAATGGCTGATCGCGACCACGGCCGGGCCGCTGTGAGCGCGCTACGCGACGTGGTGTTCACAGTAGGAGCGTACGCAGGCACTGGCGATGTCACGGCTCTCGGCATCGGAGACGTCTCGCGCCTCTCGTTCGTCGAGGCGGGAGGCGCGTCGGGCACCTAGCCGGCCTTCTCGAGCCTGGCGCGCTTCTTCTCCAGCACGCCCAGCAACGCGTGCCAGGATGTCGCGAACGAGGCGGCGCCCTCCTGCTGGAGGCGCTCGGCGAGCGCGTCGACGTCGATGCCGGCGCCGGCGAAGCGGGCCAGGATCTCCTCGCAGTCGCCGCCGTCCGCCGGCAGCAGCGCGCCCACTTCGCCGTGCGCAGCGAACGCCGTCAGTGTGCCCTCGGGCAGCGTGTTCACCGTGAAGGGAGCGGCGAGCGAGCGGACGTAGAGGATGTCCGAAGCCTGCGGGTCCTTGCTGCCGGTGCTCGCGAACAGCAGCCGCTGTGGGCGGCCGCCCAGGTTGCAGATCCGCTGCCAGCGCGCGGAGGCGAGCAGACCCTGGTAGGCCCGGTAGCAGCGCTGGGAAATCGCAATGCCGAGCCGATTGCGCAGCGCGTCGTGAACCTTGCCCGCGACCGCCACGTCCCAGCGACTGACGAACAGCGACGCGACGGAAGCGACCGCGGGATCGAGCCCCGCCGCGACGCGGCGCTCGACCCCGCGCATGAAGGCCTCGGCAGCCGCCAGGTAGTGCGCGCACGAAAAGATCAGTGTCACGTTGATCGGGATGCCGGCGAAGATGGCCTCCTCGATCGCGGGAATGCCTTCCGGGGTGCCGGGGATCTTGATCAGCAGGTTCGGGCGCCCCGCCCAGGCGTGCAGGCGCTTCGCCTCGGCCAGCGTGCTCGCGGTGTCGTGGGCCAGCAGCGGCGAGACTTCGAGCGACACCCAGCCGTCGACGCCGTGCGTGCGCTCGTGGACGGCCCGAAACCGGTCGGCGGCACGCGTGAGGTCCGCGAGCGCGAGCTCGAAGAAGAGCTCCTCCCCCGCCCTGCCCTGCGTGCGCTGGCTCCGGATCGCGGCGTCGTAGCCCGCGCTGCTCTCGAGCGCGCGCTCGAAGATCGTCGGGTTGGAGGTGAGCCCCGTGACCGAGAGCTCGTCGATGTAGCGTTGCAAGGTCCCGTCATCGAGCAGATCGCGCGTGATGTTGTCGAGCCAGAGGCTCTGGCCGAGATCGTGGAGCTGCTGTGTCGCCTTCATGCAGTCATCCTCCCGAAAGGGCTTCGTTCACGATCGCCTGCGCCTCTTGCACGAGGACGGCGAGATGCGCCGCGTCCACGAAGCTCTCCGCATAGATCTTGTAGATGTTCTCGGTGCCCGAGGGTCGCGCCGCGAACCAGCCGTTCGCGGTCGTGACTTTGAGGCCGCCGATCGGCGCGTCGTTCCCCGGCGCTCGCGTGAGCCTGGCGGTGATCGGCTCGCCTGCGAGAGTCGAGGCCGAGACGGAGTCCGGCGACAGCTTCGCGAGCTTCGCCTTCTGCTCGGGCGTCGCCCTGGCGTCGATTCGCGTGTAACAGGGCACACCGAACTTCGCCGTGAGATCGCGGTAGTGCTCGCCCGGGTCGCGGCCCGTGCGCGCGGTGATCTCGGCCGCGAGCAGATTCATGATCAGGCCGTCCTTGTCGGTGGTCCAGACGCTGCCGTCGCGTCGCAGGAAGCTCGCACCAGCGCTCTCCTCGCCGCCGAAGCAGCACGAGCCGTCGAGCAGGCCCGGGACGAACCACTTGAAACCGACCGGAACTTCACGAAGCCTGCGCCCGAGGTCGCTCACCACGCGGTCGATCAGGCTGCTCGACACCAGCGTCTTGCCCACCGCCGCCTGCGCCGGCCACTGCGGCCGATGCGTCAGCAGATAGCGGATGGCGACGGCCAGATAGTGGTTCGGGTTCATGAGCCCGGCCGACGGGGTGACGATCCCGTGCCGGTCGGCGTCCGGGTCGTTCGCGAAGGCCAGCCGATAGCGATCCTTCAGACCGACGAGTCGGCTCATCGCGTAGGGGCTCGAGCAATCCATGCGGATCACACCGTCGTGATCTACTGTCATGAACGAGAAGGTCGGATCGACGCTCGGGTTGACGACCCGGATGTCGAGGCCGTAGACGGCGTTGATCGGCTCCCAGTAGCCCACCGCGGCTCCGCCGAGCGGATCCACCGCGAGCGCGAGGCGCGCGTCCCGGATCGCGTCCATGTCGACGACGTTGCGCAGGTCGTTCACGTAGGGGAGCACGAGGTCCTCGGCGTGCGTGGTGGCCGCCCGCAGCGCGCTCTCGAGCGGGATCCGCATCACGGCGGCGTTGCCGCGTCGCAGCAGATCGTTGGCCCGCTCCTGGACCCAACCGGTCACCTCCGTGTCGGCCGGTCCGCCGTTCGGCGGGTTGTACTTGAAACCGCCGTCCTCGGGCGGGTTGTGCGAAGGCGTCACGACGATGCCGTCGGCGAGGTGCTCGCTGCGGCCGCGGTTGTACACCAGGATGGCGCGCGAGATCACGGGGGTAGGCGTCACTCCACCGTCGCGCTGGATCACGGTCTCCACGCCGTTCGCTGCCAGGACCTCGAGGGCCGTGCGCTGCGCAGGGCCCGACAGCGCGTGGGTGTCCTTGCCCAGGTAGAGCGGGCCGTCGATGCGCTGCCCGCGCCGGTAGTCGCAGATGGCCTGGGTCATCGCGAGGATGTGGGCTTCGTTGAACGAGCCGTGCAGCGACGAGCCCCGGTGTCCGCTGGTGCCGAACGCGACGCGCTGCGCGGGATCCTCCGGGTCCGGCTTGCGGTCGAAGTACTCGCGCTCGAGCCGGGCTACGTCGACCAGCATGTCCGGCGTGGCGGGCTTGCCTGCCAGGGGGGAGATCGTCATGGCGTCACTCCACGGTGTCCGACGCCCGAGAGCGCCAGGGAGCACGCGCCGGAGTCAGACGTTGTCCGCTTCCGTCGAGGTGCGCCGGTGGCCACCCTTCGCTTCCTCCGCCCAGCGCCATCCCGTGATCTCGGGCATGTCGTCGCCGTGCTTCGGCGATGTACTGCTTGTGCTCGATCAGCTTGTCGCGGATCGCCTGCTTGACGTAGGCGGCCCGCGGCGCCGAGCTGCGGCACGCGGTCGATCACGTCCTCGACCAGGTGGAAGCGGTCGAGGTCGTTGAGCACCACCATGTCGAACGGCGTCGTCGTCGTGCCCTCTTCCTTGTAGCCGCGCACGTGCAGGTTCTCGTGGTTCGTCCGCCGGTAGGTCAGCCGGTGGATCAGCCACGGATAGCCGTGGAAGGCGAAGATGATCGGCTTGTCCTTCGTGAAGAGCGCGTCGAAGTCGCGGTCCGACAGCCCGTGCGGATGCTCCTCGCCGGCTGCAGCTTCATCAGGTCGACGACGTTGACCACGCGCACCTTGAGCTCCGGCAGATGGCGCGCGCAGCAGCTCGACGGCCGCCAGCGTCTCCAGCGTCGGCACGTCGCCGCAGCAGGCCATGACCACGTCCGGCTCGCCGCCCTTGTCGTTGCTGGCCCACTCCCAGATGCCGATGCCGGCGGTGCAGTGCTTGATCGCCTGGTCCATCGTCAGCCACTGCGGCGCCGGCTGCTTGCCGGCGACGACCACGTTGACGTAGTTGCGGCTGCGCAGGCAGTGATCGGTGACCGCACAGCAGGGAGTTGGCGTCGGGCGGCAGGTAGACGCGGATGACCTCCGCCTTCTTGTTGACGACGTGGTCGATGAAGCCGGGATCCTGATGGCTGAAGCCGTTGTGGTCCTGCCGCCAGACGTGCGAGCTGAGCAGGTAGTTGAGCGAGGCGATCGGCCGCCGCCAGGGGATGTGATTGCAGACCTTCAGCCACTTGGCGTGCTGGTTGAACATCGAGTCGATGATGTGGATGAACGCCTCGTAGCAGGAGAAGAAGCCGTGCCGGCCGGTGAGCAGATAGCCTTCCAGCCAGCCCTGGCACTGGTGCTCGCTGAGCACCTCCATCACCCGGCCGTCGGGCGCGAGGTGGTCGTCCTCCGGGTAGATCTCGGCCATGTAGCAGCGGTTGGTCACCTCGAGCACGTCCTGCCAGCGGTTCGAGTTGTTCTCGTCCGGGCTGAAGAGGCGGAAGTTCTGGCTGGTCCAGGTTCAGCTTCATCACGTCGCGCAGGAACTTGCCCATGCACGCGCGTCGACTTCGGCGGTGGCCGCGCCCGGGCGTGGGCACGTCGACCGCATAGTCGCGGAAGTCCGGCAGCCGCAGGTCCCGGAGCAGCAGGCCGCCGTTGGCGTGCGGATTGGCGCTCATCCGGCGCTCGCCCTTCGGCGCCAGCTCCGCCAGCTCGGGCTTGAGCCGGCCCGTCGCGTCGAACAGCTCCTCCGGCCGGTAGCTCTTCATCCACTGCTCGAGGATGCGGATGTGCTCGGGCTTGTCCATGTCGCCCATCGGCACCTGATGGCTGCGCCAGTAGCCCTCGCACTTCTTGCCGTCGATCTCCCGCGGGCAGGTCCAGCCCTTCGGCGTGCGGAGGACGATCATCGGCCAGGCCGGGCGCTTCGCTACGCCGTTGCTCGCGCGCGTCCGCCCAGATCTGCTTGATCTCGGCGACGACTGTGATCGAGCGCCGCGGCCATCTGCTGGTGCACCGCCTCGGGCTCGTGGCCCTCGACGAAGTAGGGCTTGTAGCCCATAGCCCTCGAAGCAGCTTCTGCAGCTCGTCCTTCGGGATGCGGGCGAGGAAGCAGGGGTTGGCGATCTTGTAGCCGTTCAGGTGCAGGATCGGCAGCACGCAGCCGTCGCGCGCCGGGTTGAGGAACTTGTTGCCGTGCCAGCCGGTGGCCAGCGGCCCGGTCTCCGCCTCGCCGTCGCCGACGACGCAGGCGACGATCAGGTCCGGATTGTCGAACGCGGCGCCGTAGGCGTGCGACAGCGCGTAGCCGAGCTCGCCGCCCTCGTGGATCGAGCCGGGCGTCTCCGGGGCGACGTGGCTGGGGATGCCGCCCGGGAAGCTGAACTGCTTGAACAGCTTCTTCATCCCCTCCTCGTCCTGGCTGATGTTCGGGTAGACCTCGCTGTAGGTGCCTTCGAGATAGGCGTGCGCGACCAGCGCCGGCCCGCCGTGCCCCGGGCCGATGATGTAGATCATGTTCAGGTCGTGCTGCTTGATGACCCGGTTGAGGTGCACGTAGAGGAAGTTCAGCCCCGGCGACGTGCCCCAGTGGCCGAGCAGCCGCGGCTTGATGTGCTCGCGCTCGAGCGGCTCTGCGCAGCAGCGGATTGTCGAGCAGGTAGATCTGCCCGACCGAGAGGTAGTTGGAGGCCCGCCATAGGCGTCCATCTTCGAGATCTCCGGTTCGGAAAGCATGCCAGGGCGCGCAGCCCGGCGCTTGGCGGTCGTCGCGGGACTCATTCGATCGCTCCTCGTTGCCGGATTCGTGAATTGCGGAATGACCCCGGAATCAGACACCGGTCCGGTGCGGCCGGATCGCCGGGCAACGGGAATGTGCATGAATTGTGCCGCTCGGTCCAATGACTGGCGGCGTAGGGAGGGCGGGCTGCGTGGCCGATTGGGCCGTTGCTGTGGCGGCCCGCATCAGAGACGCGCACGCCTGCAAAAAACGAAGCAGCGGGTATCGTCCACGCATGCGCCCTGGCTGCGGGCGGACGGGAGTCGAATCACTGCCATGAAGAAAATCGACGCTGGGAGCGCGAACGGCAATCTGAAGCGCAAGCTGTACGAGAAGGAGCTGCGCAAGCTCCAGGCGGAGCTCTGCCACCTCCAGGAGTGGGTCAAGCAGGAAGGCCTACGCGTGATGGTGTTGTTCGAGGGGCGGGACGCCGCCGGCAAGGGGGGCACGATCAAGGCGATCACCGAGCGCGTGAGCCCCCGCGTGTTCCGGCTCGTGGCCTTGCCCGCCCCGTCCGACCGCGAGAAGACCCAGCTGTACATCCAGCGCTACATGGCGCATTTCCCAGCGGCGGGCGAGGTCGTGATCTTCGATCGCAGCTATTACAACCGCGCAGGAGTGGAGTCCGTGATGGGCTTCTGCGCGGAAGCCCAGGTCCGACGCTTCCTCGAGCTCTGCCCTCAGTTCGAGAAGATCATGGTCGAGAATGGCATCATCCTCCTGAAGTTCTGGCTGGAGGTGAGCGACGCGGAGCAGAAGCGCCGTTTCGAGGCCCGCATCGACGACCCGCTCCGCCAATGGAAGCTCAGCCCGATGGACCTGCCGTCGCGCAGCCGCTGGTACGAGTATTCGCGCGCGCGCGATCGCATGCTGGAGGCCACGGACAGCAAGCATGCGCCGTGGCACATCATCCGCTCGGACGACAAGCGACGCGCGCGACTCAACACGATCTCCCATCTCCTCTCGCTGATCCCCTACAAGAAGGTGAAACGTCCCAGGATCCGCGTGCCGAAGCGCTCGCTGAAGGGAGCCTACGACGATCAGAAGTCGCTCGCGGGCCGGCGCTTCATCAAGCAAAGATACTGAGGCGGGATCCACCGCAGCGGTGGGCGGCGCCGCGAGCCGCTCGCGCGCGAACAGGGAGGCGACGATGACGGATCCCGAGAAGACGCCCGAAGCCGACGCCGGGCTGGTGAAGCTCGACGACGAGCGCGCGGTGATGGAAGTGCTGTCCCGCTCCGTGTTCGGACTGTGGACGGTCGTCAACGACCTGACCCGACTTCGCCCCACACAAAGAAAAGCGTATCGCGTCACGATCTTCGGCTCGGCCCGCGTCGACCCGGGCCACTGGGTGTACGAGGCGGTCCGCGACCTCGGCGCGGAGCTCACGCGGCTCGGCTGCGACATCGTCACCGGCGGCGGCCCCGGCCTGATGCGGGCCGCGAACGAAGGCGCGCAGATCGCGGACCCGGAGGGAAAGCAGCGATCGGTCGGGATCCGGGTCGAGCTCCCTTTCGAGCAGGAGGTGAACGCCTTCGTCGGCCAGGCGTACGAGCACGGCACCTTCTTCACGCGCCTGCATCACTTCGCGCTGGTGTCGGACGCCTTCGTCGTGGTGCCCGGCGGGATCGGCAGCGTGCTCGAGATGATGCTGATCTGGCAATTGCTCCAGGTGCGGAAGCTCTACGACACGCCGCTGATCTGCGCCGGGGTCATGTGGAGCGAGCTCGTCGAATGGGCGCGGCGCTTCATGCTGCGCCCCGATGCCCCGCTCGCGAGCCCCGAGGACATGGCGATTCCGCACTGCGTCATGGACGGCCCGGCGATCGTGAAGATCATCCGCGAGCACCATGCGCTCTGGAAGAGCCGCCAGCCGGCCGCGCGCTGATAAAAGACTCAGAGCGAGTGAATGTGGCCCTCGGCCGCCCGGGCGCGGCCCGCTGGCGTGTCCGCGTACGCGCGCGCGAGCGCCTCGCGCCCGGCCCGCCCGCCACCCGACCCGCTGACCCGGATCGAGCGGGTCCGCGCCGTGCTGCGGCGCACACGTTTCGGGCCCACATGCGACTTTGTGGCGCAGCAGCGCGGGTGTCGCCATGCTGCGAAGCGCAAGGGGGAACGCCGTGACGACCGTCCAGAAGCCCGCTCTCACCGGTCGCGTGCTGGCCCGCTGTCTCTGGCGGCTCGTCCGCGTCTACTGGACGTCCCCCGACTGGCGCATCGGCGCGCTGCTGCTCGCTGGCGCCATCGCGCTCGAATTCGGAACCGTCTACGCGAACTATCTCGTCTCCGACGCCCAGCGCAAGACCCTGGACGCCCTCGGTGTGCGCGACCCGATGGCGTTCGCCTCCGCGATCGCACTCGTCGTCGGCTTCGTGCTGCTCACGGTCGTCGTAGGGGCCTACCGGGTCTACGTGCGCCAGGTGCTAGAGATCCGCTGGCGGCGAGGGCTCACGGCGCACTATATCCAGCGCTGGATCGGGCCGCAGGCGTACTGCCAGGCCGAGCTGTATCGGACCGCGCTCGACAACCCGGACCAGCGCATCTCCGAGGACATACGGGATTTCGTGTCGAGCGCGCTCGGTCTCTCGCTCTCGCTGCTCTCGGCGATCGCGACGCTCGCGTCGTTCGGCGGCCTGCTCTTCAGCCTCTCGCGGGGCTGGGTGCTCCCGGTTCGGGGCCACACCCTCGCGATCCCGGGGCTGATGCTGTGGGTCGCGATCGGCTTCGCGCTGCTCTCGATGTGGCTCACGCACGTGGTGGGACGCAAGCTGGTTCCGATCAACTTCGAGCGGATCAAGTGCGAAGCGGATTTCCGCTATGGCCTCGTCCGCTTCCGCGACAGCGTCGAGGCAGTCGCGATGTCGGGCGGCGAGGCGGTCGAGCGGATCGGCGCCGTGACGCGCTTCCAGCGCATCGTGCGCAACTGGCTCGAGCTGGTGCGCGCGGAGCGGAACCTGAACGTGCTCACGCAGGGCCTCGGCCAGGCCAGCTCCGTCATCCCCCTGCTGATCGCCGCAGCCCCGTACTTCGCGAACCTGTTGTCGCTCGGCGCCGTCGCACAGACGCGCTTCGCGTACGGCCAGGTCGCGGGCGGGCTCCAGTGGTTCGTGAACGCCTACCGCGAGATCGCGCGTTGGCGCGCCAACATCGAACGCCTGATCAGCTTCGCCGATGCCATGGATGCCACGGCGCGCGAGGTCGCCCAGGGTGGCGTCGAGGTGGTCGCTACGGACGCCGATCGTCTCCGCTTCGCCGGTCTGCGCATCGAAGCGCCGCGCGGCCACGTGTTGCTCGATGGTGCCAACGCGACGATCGCGGCCGGCGAGCACGTCGCGATCTTCGGCGAGTCCGGCACCGGCAAGACCACGCTGGTGCGCACGCTCGCAGGCATCTGGCCATTCGGGGCGGGCCGCATCGAGCGGCCGCCGCGCGAGCAGGTGATGATCGCCGCGCAACGGCCGTACCTCCCGATCGGTGCGCTGCGCGGCGCCATCTCGTACCCGTCGGCGAGCGGAGCGTTCTCCGACGAGCAGATCGGCGACGCGCTGCGGGCCGTCGGTCTCGGCGCGCTGCTCGCGCGGCTCGACGAGGAGGAGCCGTGGGACCAGAAGCTCTCCGCGCACGAGCAACAGCGTCTCTCGGTGGCGCGCATGCTGCTGCAGCGGCCCGCGTGGATCGTGCTCGACGAAGCGACCTCCTCGCTCGACACGGGCACGCAGCGCGAGCTCCACGAGCTGCTGTCGGCGCGCCTGCCGAAAGCCAGCTTGATCGCCGTGACCGAGCGCGCGAGCGAGGAGGCGTGGCAGCACCGCTGGCGCCTCGTCAAGCAGGGCGAAGGCCCCGTCGCCCTGGAGGCGGCGTAGGCGTGCGGGAGGAACACCGGTGAGCGGCTCCGGCGACGTCGCGATCTGGCGCAAGGGCGACGCGGCCACGCCGTGGAGCGCGGCTGCTTCGCCCGCTTCGCGCGCGAGCGTCACGGCGGATGGCGGCGCCCTGCGCTTCGACTTCGCGCTCGCGGGCCACGGCGCCTGGGCGATCGCGCGGCGCGACGCTCGCCTTCGTGATGCCGGAACACTACGTCGTGACGCTCCGGATCCGCGGCGACGCCTCGCCGGCCGAGCTCCAGCTGAAGCTCGTCGACGAGAGCGGGGCGAACGTCTGGTGGTGGCGGCGCGCGGGCTTCGCGCCGTCACGGGACGGCCAGCTCCTCGTGCTGCGCCGCGCGAGCCTCGAGTTCGCGTGGGGACCGCGCAGCGGCGGCGATCCGGATCGCATCGGCGCGGTCGAGATCGCGGTCGCCGCGGACGGCGGCGCCGCGGGCACGCTGTGGATCGACGAGCTTCGCGTCGAGCCGCGCGAGCCGGCGACCGGACCGCCCCGGATCTGCGCGGTGCGCGCCTCGAGCTGCCTGGCAGCGCACGAGGGCGAGCGCGTCCTCGAGCCGGACACCGACACGAGCTGGTGTGCCGCAAGCCGGCGACCCGCACCCCTGGCTCGAGCTCGACTTCGGCGCGCTGCGCGAGTGGGGCGGCCTGGCTCGTCGACTTCGCCGGCGATGCCGCGCCGGCGCATGCGCGTGCTCGGGAGCGACGACGGCGCGCACTGGAAGCTGCTCGCTCGACGCGGGCGCCGGCGCGAAGCGCGCGCAGCTGGCTCGCGCACCGGCGAAGCGGACGCGCGCTTCGTGCGCCTCGAGCTCGCGCGGCGCCGCAAGCCGTCACGCGCGTGCGAGGTCGTGCCGATCGAGCTCGCCGTCTCGCCCGCGCGCTGGGCGTCGGCGCGCGCCCGCGCGGCGCCGCGCGGCCGCTACCCGCGCCACCTGCTCGGCGAGCACGCCTACTGGGCCCTCGTCGGCGGCGACGGCGACGAGCGCAAGGGCCTGCTCGGCGAGGACGGCGCGCTCGAGGTCGACGCCGAGGCATTCACGCTCGAGCCGTTCCTCTGGACGCGACGGGCGCCTGCTCTCGCTGGGCCGACGTCGAGCTCGGCGCCTCGCTCGCCGACGGGATCCTGCCCGCTCCCGTCCGTCGGGTGGCGCGCCGCGGACCTCCAGCTCGCGATCACCGCGTTCGCGAGCGGCGCGCCCGGTCGCAGCGCGCTCGTCGCGCGCTACGCCGTGGATGCACCGACACCGGCGCGGCCGCGCGACGCGTCGCCTCTTCCTCGCCGATCCGCCCGTTCCAGGTCACGCCCGCGCTGGCAGAGCCTGAACCTGGTCGGCGCCGTCGCGCCGATCGAGCGCCTCGCGCGACGAGGCGCGCCGCGTGCGCGTCGACGCGCGCGCAGCGTCGTCGCGGCGTCGCGCGCCCGACGGCTTCGGCGCGGCGACGCGCCGGACGAGGGCCTCGCCGCGCTCGCGAACGGGCGCGCTGCCCGGAGGCCCGCGCGCGTCGACGATCCGCTCGGCTTCGCCGAGGGCGCGCTCGCCTTCGATCTGCGCGCTCGCGCCGGCGGCGCAGCGAGGCGGTCGTGATCGCGGTCGCCGCTCTTCGACGGCGAGCGCCGGCGCCGCCGGCCGGCTCGCGCGCGCGCGAGGCGGCGCCTGGGGCGAGGCGCGGCTCGCGGAGGCCGCGCTCGACTGGCGCGCGCGCCTCGCGCGCGTGCCGATCGCGCTGCCCGCCCGGCGCGGCGCCCTTCGAGGAGACGCTGCGCGCGTCGCTCGCCTGGATCCTGCGTGAACCGCGAGGGGCCGCGCATCCAGCCCGGACCGCGCTGCTACCGCCGCTCCTGGATCCGCGACGGCACGCTCGACGGGCACGGCGCTCGCCGAGATGGGCTTCGCCGACGAGCTACGCGACTTCCTGCGCTGGTACGCGCCGTACCAGCTCGAGGACGGCCGCGTGCCGTGCGCCGTCGATCGCCACGGCATCGATCGCGCCGTCGAGCACGACAGCCACGGCCAGCTCGTCGTGGGGCATCGTCGAGCTCTACCGCGCTGACCGGCGACCGCGCGTTCCTGCGCGAGCTCTGGCCGCACGCGCTGCGCGCCGTCGACGCGATCGACCGCGCTGCGCGCCGAGCGGACGACCGGAGCCGTTCCGCGGCGACGCGCGCTTCGGCCTGCTGCCCGAGTCGATCAGCCACGAGGGCTACTCGTCGCATCCCGTCCACTCCTACTGGGACGACTTCTTCGCGGTGCGCGGCCTCGCCGACGCCGCTGAGGCCGCCGGCGCGCTCGGCGAGGCGGCGGCCGCCGAGCGCATCGGCGCGCTGCGCGACGCGATGCGGCGCGACCTGCACGCCTCGATCGTCGCCACGATGGCGAAGCACGGCATCGACTTCGTGCCGGGCGTCCGCCGAGCTCGGCGACTTCGACCCGACGTCGACGGCGATCGCGTCTCGATCCGTGCGGCGAGGCCGATCGCCTCCCGCGCGGCGGCGCTCGAGCGCACGTTCGAGCGCTACTGGCGAGGAGCTCGACGCGCGCCGGCGCGGCGCGGCGCCGAACGACGCCTACACGCCCTACGAGGTGCGCAACGCCGTCGCGCTGCTGCGCCTCGGCTGGAAGCAGCGCGCGCTCGAGCTCCTCGCCTGGCTGATCGTCGGACCAGCGCATCCCCGCCTGGCGGGAGTGGCCCGAGGTGACGACGCGCGACCCGCGCACGCCGCGCTTCCTCG
This sequence comes from uncultured delta proteobacterium, assembly GCA_963785985.1. Taxonomy (GTDB): domain Bacteria; phylum Myxococcota_A; class UBA9160; order UBA9160; family SMWR01; genus DATBRV01. Next base: position 1,381,844 of record CAWAXD010000014.1, read on the forward strand.
GCGACCTGCCGCACGGCTGGGTCGCGTCGAGCTTCGTGCGCAGCGTGCGGCGCCTCGTCGCCTACGAAGACGACGATTCGCGCGCGCTGGTGGTCGGCGCCGGCGTGCCCGAAGCCTGGGTGCGCGAAGCGCCGGGAGTCGGCGTGCGTTCGCTTCCGACGCACTTCGGCGCGCTCGACCTCCAGCTCGTCGCCGACGGCGCGGATCGCGTGCGCGCCACGTTCGGCGGCGCCTGCCGCCCGCCGGGCGGCGTCGTGCTCGTCTCGCCGCTCGATCGCCCGCTGCGCAGCGTGATCGTGGACGGCGTCACGCGCGCGGCGGAGGAACCCGCGCGCGTGCGCCTCGCTGGGTTTCCACGCGAGATCGTGCTCGTCTACTGACCGAGGTCGATCTCGATCGCGTGTCGCGCGCCGTCTCGCGCGATCGGCACGACGGCGGCGCCGTCCACCGGGGCGAGCGGAGCGCCGTCGAGGGCGACGCGCACCACGCGCGCGCTCGCGCGTGTCGGATTGCGCACGGCGATCGTGTAGCGGGTGCCGCACCCGGGCACGCGGTACTCGATCGTGTATGCAGGCCATGCGTCGGGTACGCAGGGGCGCAGCACCAGCCGCTCACCGGCCTCCATTCGCAGGCCGAGAACCGACTCGAGAGCGACGCGCAACATCCAGCCCGAGGAGCCCGAATACCAGCTCCAGCCGCCGCGCCCGACGTGGGGCTCGACAGCGTAGACGTCGGCGACCACCACGTACGGCTCGACCTGGTAGCGCGCGACCTCCTGCGGCGTGCGCGCGTGGTGGACCGGCAGCAGCATCTCGAGCAGCTCGAGCGCGCGCTGGCGGCGGCCGAGCTCGGCGGTCGCGCGCACCATCCACAGCGCGCCGTGCGTGTACTGACCGCCGTTCTCGCGGATGCCTGGCACGTAGCCCTGGATGTAGCCGGGGCTCGGCTGCATGGTGTCGAAGGGAGGCTTGAGCAGGCGGATCAAGCCGCCTTCCGGCATCACCAGCTCGCGTTCGGCCGCGTCCATCGCCTGGATCGCGCGGTCGCGCGAAACGGCGCCCGAGAGCACCGACCACGCCTGCGGCAGCACGTCGATCCGGCACTCGCTCCCGGTCGCCGACCCGAGCGGGGTTCCATCGTCGAAGTACGCGCGGCGATACCAGCCTCCATCCCACGCGTTCGTCTCGATCGCCTGCGACAGCGCCCGGCGCTGCTCGGCCCAACGCGCGGCACGCTCGGCGTCGCCGCGCGCCGCGGCGAGAGGCTCGAAGCCGCGCAGCACGTCGTGGAGGAAGAACGCCATCCAGACGCTTTCGCCCTTGCCCTCGCGCCCGACGAGATTCATGCCGTCGTTCCAGTCGCCGGTGCCCATCAGGGGCAGCCCGTGGACGCCGACGCCGAGCGAGCGCTCGATCGCGAGCAGGCAGTGGTCGTACAGACTCGCCTCGACGGGCGTCTTCGAGGTGAAGAGGTAGGCCTCGTCTTCGCCCGGCTCGAGCAGCCGCGCTTCGACGAAGCCGGTTGGCTCGTCGAGCACGCCCGTGTCGCCGGTCGCCGCGACGTACGTGGCCGTGACGTAGGGAAGCCAGAGCAGATCGTCGGAGAAGCGCGTGCGCGTGCCACGATCGAGGGGCGGATGCCACCAGTGCAGCACGTCGCCCTCGGCGAACTGGTGTGCGGCGTGCAGCAGGATCTGAGCGCGCGCGAGATCCGGCCGCGCGAGTACGAGCGCGGCAGCGTCCTGGAGCTGATCGCGAAATCCGAAGGCGCCCCCCGATTGGTAGAAGGCGGTGCGTCCCCAGATGCGGCACGCGAGCGTCTGGTAGCCGAGCCAGCCGTTCACCATCAGGTCGAGCCCGGGCGAGGGCGTCGCGATGCGGAGCGCGCCGAGCGTCTCGTCCCAGCGGGCGTGAACGCCTGCTCGGACGGCGTCGAAGCCCGCGGGATCCGCGAAGCGTTCGATCAGCCCGGCGACGGCGGCCTCGTCGCCCGCCTCGCCGAGCAGCGCGATGCACGCGACCGTGGCGCCGGGCGCGATCGAGAACGACGACCTGCTCGGCGAAGCAGGCATCCAGGCGCGCGCCGCTGCGGCCGTCGAGCGCCGCGTCGTGCAGGAGCGCGCGCGGCGCCGCAATCGATCCGCCGGCGCCGAGGAAACGTTCGCGATCGGCGGTCGTGGTCACGCGCGCATCCGGCGCGTCACACGCGAGCGACGCGAAGGCGACGCCGGCGCCGAAGACCCCCGCCATGCCGTTGCGCGCGAGCAGCGTCCGCCCGTCGCCGGCCGCGTCCACCACGATCGCGCGAGCGTCCTCCTCGGGCAGCACGCCAAGCACGAGCCGCGCGTAGCTGAACAGGGACAGCCGGCGCGCCGCGCCGCCGCGGTTGGTGATCCTCACGCGCGTCAGCTTCACCGGCGCGTCGGGCGCGACGAGCGCCGCCACCTCCTGCGCGAGCCCGTGGCTCTCGTGCCGCCAGGCGCTCGCGCCGAAGCCGTGCCGCGCCTGGTACGGCGAGGGGCCCGGCGTCGGGCCCGGCTGCGGCGACCAGAACACGCCCGCGTCCTCGTCGCGGATCCAGAGCGCCTCGCCGTGCGGATCGGCGATCGGATCGTTCGACCAGGGCGTGATGCGGTGCTCGCGCGAGTTGCGGCTCCACGTGTGCGCCGCGCCGCGCTCGCTGACGAGCGTGCCGAAGGCCGGGTTCGCGATCACGTCGGTCCAGGGCATCGGCGGAAGCATCCCGGCCGCAGCGGGCACGTCGATCACGTACTCGCGGCCGTCCTCGCTGAAGCCGCCGAAGCCGTTTTCGAAGCGCAGCATCTCGGCGCGCGCGGCGGGCGCACCGGCGTAGCCCTCGCTCGGCCGGAAGCGCGGCGGACCTGCTTCCGGCGCGGCCGGCGCGAGGCGCGGCCAACCATCGTGCAGGACGAGCCGCGCGAGCGCGCGCGCGGAGTCGAGGAAGCGCGGGTCGACGTCCGGCTTCGACACCGCGATCGCATCCGACGCCGCGACGCCGGCGCCGATTGCGAGCACCGAGATCGGGAGCCCGATCGATGCCGCGTACGCCGAGAAGATCGCCGCCTCGCTCGCAAGCGCCGCATCGCCCTCGACCACTACGAGCGGGCGATCCGGCGGGAGACCGAAGACCCAGAGATCGTCGGCCTGCCCGCGCACGCGGCGGAACACCGCCTCTTCGGCGCGCAGCGAGGGGGCGCCGAAGAGCATCGCGCCGAGCAGCGCTTCGAGGTACGCGGCCTGCCCCTCGCCGAGACCCAGGCTTTCGCCGCGCGCGCGGGCCGTGCGCGCGGCTGCCTCGAGCACGGCGTCGAAGTGCGTGGCATCGCTGCCACGTCGCGCGGTCTCTAGCGCCTCGGCCTCGCTCGCGCCGGCCGCGAGCACCGCGATCCACTCCGCCGACTCGTTCGGAGCGAGCGTCACGCTGCGGCGTTGGCTCGCGATCGGATCGAGCACGTTGCCGAGCGTGCCCGAGAGCGCGGCGCCCGGCGCCAGCGCGGCGGGTGCAGCGAGTGAGCGGCCGCGTCCCAGGAAGGCCGCGCGGTCGGTCTCGACCTCGAGCGATCCCGGGCCGGCGAGCAGCGTCGCGACCACGAGCGGCTCCGGCTCGGGCCCGCGCGGCCGGCGGCGCGCGAGCAGCGCGTCATCGTCGCGGCGCGTCTGGATGAAGAGCTTCGAGAAGGCAGGATGGCCCGCGTGGGCAGCAGGATGGTGGAGCGCGAGCCCCATGTACGTGGTGATGGAGAGGCGGCGCGGCCAGTCTGAGGCGTTGCGCAGCCGCAGCCGGCGCAGGTCGGCCTGTGAATCCGCTGCGACCGTGATTTCGAGCGACGCTTCGATGCCGTGCTCGCTGCGCTCGATGCGCAGGCTACCCGGGCGCGAGCTGACGGCTTCGCGGTCCGGCGCTCGAGCGATCGGCGCGTGGGCCGCCGACCAGCAGCGGCCGTCGTCCTCGTCGCGCAGGTAGAAGAGCACGCCTTCGCGTGATTCGATCGCATCCGGCGTGGCGCTCGTGATGCGCCGCCAGCCGGCCTGCGTGAAGCCGGTGCCGGCAGCCGTGAGGACGCTGGTCAGCTGCCCATTCGAGAGCACGCGCACGCAAGGCGCATCGAGCGCCTGCGGCAGCAGGGCAGGAGCGTCGCTGGGAATTTGCACCCGAAGGACAGTGGCACGCCGCCGGACGACGGGCAATCGCACCGCCACGAGCCGCGCGCGAGGGCTGGCGTCCGCTCCCCGACGCGCGCGATGACGTGGGCTCGGCGCCTAGCCCTGTGCTCGCAGCACGACCGGGATGCGCCGGTTGCCGAGCTGGCGAGCCGGGTCGAAGCGCTCGAAGCGCCCCGCAATCGGCGTGGCGCAGTCCGGACAGCGGCCGTCCGCCGTCAATCGGTAGGCTTCGATCTCGTACCAGTCGCGCACGATCAGCGGCGCGCGGCAGGACGGACACGCAGTGGTGCCGCCCTCGGCATCGTGCACGTTTCCAGTGTAGACGTAGTGCAGGCCCGCGCGCATTCCGATCTCCCGGGCGCGCGTCAAGGTGTGAAGGGGAGTCGGCGCGACGTCCGTGAGCTTGTAGTCCGGATGGAAGGCGCTGAAGTGCAGCGGCACGTCCGAGCCGAGCTCGCGGGCGATCCACTGGCACATCGCCGTCAGCTCCTCGTCCGAATCGTTCCTGCCCGGGATCAGGAGCGTCGTGATCTCGAGCCAGGTATCCGTCTCGTGGCGGATGTAGCGCAGCGTATCGAGCACGGGCTCGAGATGCGCGCTCGCGAGCTTGAAATAGAACTCTTCGCTGAACGCCTTGAGATCGACGTTGGCGGCGTCCATCTTCGCGTAGAAGTCGCGCCGCGGCTCGGCGTGGATGTAGCCCGCCGTGACGGCGACTGTATTGATGCCACGCGCGTGGCAGGCGTCCGCCACGTCGAGCGCGTACTCGGCGAAGATCACCGGATCGTTGTAGGTGAAGGCAACGCTCTTGCAGCCGGCGGTCTCGGCCGCGCGCGCGATCTCGTCGGGGCCCGCCTGGTCGAGCAGCCGATCCATGTCCCGCGATTTGCTGATGTCCCAGTTCTGGCAGAACTTGCACGCGAGGTTGCAGCCGGCGGTGCCGAACGACAGCACGCGCGAGCCGGGATGGAAGTGCATCAGCGGCTTCTTCTCGATCGGGTCGACACAGAAGCCCGATGAGCGCCCATAGGTCGTGAGGACCATCTCGCCGCCGAGGTTCTGGCGCACGAAGCAGGCGCCGCGTTGATTTTCGTGAAGCGCGCAGTCGCGCGGACACAGGTCGCACTGCACGCGGCCGTCCTCGAGACGGTGCCACCAGCGCGCGGGATGTTGGTTCGAGCTCATGTTTCTCTACCGGGTGTCGCGTTTCAGGTCCGCTTCGCGCCACTTGCTGACGGTGTAACGCGAGAGCTTCAGGTCCGGGACCCAGAAGCCGGGCGGCAGCCCGGCCTTGTGTTTCAGATGCGCGAGGAAGGCGTCGGGTTCCGGGAGCTGCTCCCAGACCTGAGGCAGGAAGGTGCCACGCCGCCCGCCGTACTCGAGCAGCACGCCGTCTACACCGGGGCGCAGCTGGCCGAGGGCGTGCGACTCGCTCTCGAACTCGATCGGCTCGAGCGGCGAGAGCAGCGACACCTCGACCAGGGTCTCCCGATACTCGCTGCGCGAGAGCGGCGCGAAACGCGGATCGCGGAAGGCCGCCGCGCGGGCGTTGTGCTCGACGTCGATCCGCAGGGAGCGCTCGGCGCTGAGGCTTCCGACACAACCGCGCAGTTGGCCCCGCTGCATCAGCGTCACGAAGCTCGCGCCCTTCTCTTCCAACCAGGCGGCGGGCTCGCAGCGGGGGCCGGCTTCGCCCAGGGCCGCGGCAATCGCGCCGCGCGCGATCGCGAGCAAGGCATCACCGACTTCTGCGACTCCGCTCGCCTGCGGCTCGCGGCGCGCTTCGCTTGCGCGTTCAGCCGACATGCTGCGCCTCCTCGCGGAAGGCGAAGGCGGCGTAGCCCACCACGCGGCTGCGGTCGCCGGCGGTGTCGCCCGAGCTGCGCAGGTCGAGGAGCATCGGCGCGAGATGATGGCGGCGCGCGGCCAGGATCAGGCCGTTGATCGGCGTGCCGCCGCAGGCTTCCTCGTGACTGACGCTGCGGGCCAGATTCGCGATCGTCGCGCAGGTGTCGGCATCGATGCGCCGCGCCCGCTCGTAGGGAAGGAAATGGGAGAGATCGGAGCTCACCACGATCAGGGTTTCCGGCCCGCCCCACAGCAGCTCGATCACCTCGGCGACTTCCTCGGGCGAAGCGTCGCCGACGGCGAGCGGCACCAATGAAAACGTGCCGAGCACCTCCTGGAGGAAGGGCAGCTGCACCTCGAGCGAGTGCTCGTGCGCGTGCGCCGCGCGGCTCACGCACACCTGGCGCAGCGCGAGGAGCTGGCTCACGGCTGCGCAATCGATCGGCAGCGTGCCGAGCGGCGTCGCGAACGCCTGCGCGGCCGGCAGCGCGAGGCCGCGGATCGGGACGCGGTGCACGGGGCCCAGCAGCACGACGCGCCGGATGCTCTCGCGCCGCCGCCGCAGCAGCGCGTAGGCGCTGGCAGCGATCGGCCCGGAATAGCGGAAGCCGGCGTGCGGAACGATCAGGGCCTTGAGCAGACCGGGCGCCGCGGCGCGCGCCGGAACGGCCGCGAGCAGCGTGCGAACCTCCGCCGCCAGCTCGGGAGCCGAGCCCGGATAGAACAGCCCCCCGACCGCAGGCGGCCGGATCTCGAGCGTCGTCGTCGTCACTTTCGGCTCCGACATGAATTCTTCCAAAAACATGCGAGCGGAGCCTCCCCACGCAAGGGCCCCCGCCGGGACGGCTCGTCCCCCGGGTACGCCCCCAGCTAGAATCCCGCGCATGGCGTACGTCGAGATCTCGAAGCCCCGACCGCACATGAGCGTAATCACGCTCAACCGACCCGAGCGCCTGAACGCGCTCTCCTTCGAGACCGTCGTGCCGCTGCACGACGCGATCCTCGCGGCGGGCGCCGATAACGACACCTGGGCCATCGTGCTGACCGGCGCGGGGCGCGGCTTCTGTTCGGGGCTCGATCTCGAGGATCACGGCATTCCGCCCGGGATCGCCGGGCTTCCGATGTCGCGCATCGCGACGCGCGCGATGGCGGTCTTCGCCGATCTGGTTCCCGCCATGCGCAACGTCCCGCAGCCGATCATCGGGGCGATCAACGGGGCGTCCTATGGAGGCGGCTTGTGCCTGGCCGTCGCCTGCGACATCCGCCTCGGCGCCGAGTCGGCGACCTTCTGTGGCGCCGGCATCAAGAACGGCCTCACCGGAACCGAGCTCGGCGTCTCCTGGATCCTGCCGCGCATGATCGGCGCCGCGCACGCCTTCGAGCTGATCCTGACCGGCCGCGAGGTCGGCGCGCAGGAAGCGCTGCGCATGGGGCTCGTCTCGCGCGTCGTGCCCGACGCGCAGCTCGCCGGCGCGGCGCTCGACACCGCGGAGCAGATCTGCGCGCACAGCCCGCACGGCGTCGCGATGACCAAGCGCGTGCTGTGGTCGAACCTCGAGACCGGGAGCCTCCACGCCGCGATGGATCTCGAGGCGCGCAACCAGCTGCTGGTGCGGCTCACCACGAACAATCTCGACGAGGCGATCCGCGCGCGCCGCGAGGGGCGCAAGCCGAACTACGTCGACTGAGCGGCCGCGGTCAGCGCATGCTCTCGCGCAGCTCGATCAAGACCTGGTCCATGTCGTCGATGCGGATCAATCCGCGGCGCGGATACTCGAGATCGAGCATCACGTAGACGGTGAGCGCGAAGACGGCCACGAATCCGATGGCATGCGTCCAGCTGCGCTTCCGGCCGCCGGCCATCGCGTAGCCGGCCAGCAGCGAGCCGATCAGGCCGAGCCCGAGCAGCAGCCCGAAGACGGCGCCGTCGATCGCGCCGACGCCGGCTCGCGCTGCCTCCGGGTCCCGCTCGAAGCGCCGCTACCCGACGCGGCGGCCGAGCTCGCCGAGCACCAACATGCCGACGAACAGGGCCGCCGCGAGTATCACCACGCTCGTGACGTCGAAGAAGGGCATCAGGCGATCACCAGGCGCTCGAGCGGCCCGCGCAGATTTCCCGCGCTCGCGACCACTCGCTCACGGCACGCACGGAAACGCCCTAGGCGACCTTCTTCTGCCAGGAGGTGCACCAGCCCTTCTGGCAGACGCTCTTGCCCGGGAACAGTGCGCACGCGCCGGACTTTCCACCGGGATTGGCGGTGTAGAACATGCAGCCCTCGCAGAACGCCGTCTTGTCCGTGCGCGCCGCGTTCTTGGTGCCGTCGCAGTGGTAGCCGAGCGCCTTCGCGGTCGGATCCGCCGCCTCGTCCACCATCGGAGCGTCGGCCGCCCGCGCGTCGCGCGCGAAGACCGACCCCGCGAAGGGGGCCGCAACCAGTCCGAGCGCAGCGAGCTTCAGCAGGCGACGCCGTTCCGCGTCAGGGGTTCCAGTCGAGCGAGCCATTCGAAATCTCCTCATGGGAAAATGAAGCGCCGGAAGTTATCGCAGCACTTCGTGCGCGGTAAAGACCCTCCGCGGGACCGCCTAGAGCGACGCCCGCGGCAGCGCCCCGAGGGCGATCGCCACGCCGGGGACGCTCACGGGCGCCTCGCTCACGGGCGGCCCGAGACTGAGACGCTCCGGCTTGATGCCGTATTCAGAGACCAGCGTCTGCCGGGCGGCCGCCGCGCGCTGGTTCGCGAGCGCCGCGAGCTGCGCGGGCGCGACGCTCTGCGCCACCATTTGCGCCTCCAGCCAGGCCCGCTGCCCGGTCTCGAGAGGCGCTTCCTGCCCGGCGAGGCGGGCCTCCAGGTACTTGCGCACGGCGCGGCGGGTGCCGATCTCGCCGAGCTGGCCGAGCGCGCGCAGACCCGAGGTGGCGCGCAGCTCCGCGAGCAGCGCCTGCTCCTGGAACCAGCGCACGTCCGGCGGCGCCGTCGCGCCGCGCAGCGTGAGCGCGATCCCGGGCGAGGCCGAGAGCAAGCCAGCGAGCTGCTCGATCCGCGCCACGCCTTCTGGAGCGATCTGCGCTTGTCCGGGAACGAAGGCGATCGGCTCGGGAGCGAGACTCTGCACCTTGCCGCCGGCCGTGATCGCGCCAAACAGCTTGAGCGGCGAGGCGAGCGCTCCGATCAGCGCCTGGCGCAGCGCCTGACCAGCAAGGCTCCGGATTCCGACCTTCGTGCCGGAGCCGTCGTCCGCGACGGGAACCGAGAGCTTGATGTTGCCATCCAGATCTTTGAGCAGCCCGAGCGCGACCGAGAGCGGGATGCCGAAACTCTGCTGGAACAGCGAGTCGCCCTCGGCGCCGCCGACGTCGAGCTGGGACACGACGACGGAGCTCGACGTGTCGTAGCCCCGCTTCGCGAGCTTCGCCTGCGAGTCGAACGAGAGCGTCCCGCCCGCCAGGCTGTAGCCGCTCGCCGTCACGTAGGGATTGAACGGCGCGAGCGGCAGATTCGCGAGCTTCGCGGTGAGCTTCGAGTTGCCGGGCGCGATGCTGCCGCGCAGGTCGAGCGTCGCGCCTTGCAGACCCCGCATGCCGAGCACGAGGTCCTGGACGAAGGGGCCGGGCCAGCGGATGCCGCGGGCCTTCACGTCGAGCCGGTCGATCCGCGAGCTGTAGAAGGGCTTCACCGTGCGATCGACGAATTGCGCGCGACCGGCATCGATCTGCGCCTGCGCGACCTCGACCTGGATCTGCGGTCCAGGCGCCGCGCTCGCGGCGGGCGCGGCGGGTGCGGGCTCGGGGGCCACGGGCGCGGGCTCGTTCGCATTCGCGGCCTGGGGCGGGAGCAGGACCCCCTGGTTGGTGCGCGTGATCCGGACTGTGGGCTCGACCAGGCGCACGCGATCCAGCTTGGCGTCGAGCGCGAGCGGCTTGGCCGGATCGCTCGCGCCGATCAGCTCCGGCAGCGAGAGCTCGCGGATGCCGACTTCGAAGTCCTTCCACGCTACGCCAAAGTCTTTTGCGGTCGTCACCTCGCCGACGTCGAGCCCGGAGAGGCCGAGCGTTCCGCTCACCCGCAGATCGGTCGGGGGCGTGCCGCCCGCTGCGCCTGCGCGCGGCGTGAGCGCGATCTGTAGATCCGAGCGCGCGCTCCCCTGGCGCAGCCAGCTCGCAGCGGGCACGCCGCTGCGCGAGAGCAGCGGCGCGAGCGCGAGATCGGAGATCTTCAACCTTCCGTCGAACGCGAGCGGCGTGATGCCGAGCGCGCCGTCGATGCCGAGGGAGCCGGCGCCCGGGCTCAGCGAAAGCTTCACGGGCCAGCGGCGGCCCGCTTCGCTCGCCACGTCGAGGACCTCGAGGGCGATCCCGATCGGAAGCGGCTGGGCGGCGCCGAGCAGGTCGATGCTCGAGTCCGCGATGGCAACCTTCGCCACGCGCCACGTCCAGGGCTTCGGCGATTCCGCGCTGGCCGCGGCAGTCGGCGCAGGCGCCGCGGCCGGCGCGGCGGCGGCCCGCGCGTTGGGCGGCGGTGTGAGCAAGGGCACGGGCACGTCCGCTTTCGGGTCGACGACGATGCGCGCGCCCTCGAGCAAGACGCTCGCCACCGCCGCGTGCTGCTTCACGAGGTCGACCTTCTCGATGCCAATACCGAGTCGCTTCCACGCCAGCGCCGGGCGATCGAGATTCGGAACGCTCACGACCACGTCCGAGAGCGAGAGCGTGCCGGAGACTTCGTGCGCGCCCCCCGTCTCGAAACGGTGCTCGATCGTGGCGTCGAGCGTGCCGGCGAGATCGCTCCAGCCGAATGCCGAGAGATACACGCGCACGCCGCCGATCGGCAGGTGGGCGAGCGCGACCTTCGAGAGCGCCGCCACACCTCCCGCCCGCGAGTCGACCTTTGCCTCGAGCCCGAGCTGGCCGTCGCCGATCTGGGCGCTGATCACGACGTGCCCGGGCTCGCGTCCCGACGGATCGAGGACGAGCGCGAGCTCGCTCGCCGAGAGGTCCTTCACGGCCAGATCGAAGCGCTGCGGCTCGCTCCCGACGGTGAAATCGCGGAAGCTGATCTGCCCGTCCCGCAGCGCGACGCTGTCCGCGGCGAACGACCAGCTGGAGGGCTGCTGCGGCTCGGGCTCGGCCGGCGCTTCGCTCGGCACGGGCTTCGGGAGCAGCAGGCCGTCCTTCAGGCGGTCGAGCCGCACGCTGAAGCCCTCGAGCTCGAGCTCTTCGACGTCGATCGTCTTGCTGAAGAGCGCGAGCCAGCTGATCTGCGTCCACAGCCGCTTCGCCTCGAAGATCGGCGGGATCGCGTCCGTCGCGGGAGCCGCCGGTGCTCCCGGCGCCGGCAGCTCGTCGACGTGCACCTCGAGCCCGTACAACGTGACACCGCCACGGATCAGCGAGAGATCGAGATCGGCGAGCGCGATGCGCCCGACGAGCGCGGCATCCGCCTGCGAGACGATGAGGGGCCGCAGCACGTAGGGCAGCGCAATGCGCACGGCCAAACCGAACAGGAGCAGGCCGAGCAGGACGCGATTTCGCGGCCGGCGCAGGGCGCCGGCGATCTCCGGCCAGGTGGGGGGCTTCATCGAGCTCAGAGTACTCCGCTGGCGGCCGTTCGCGCCCTGGCGCGCTGCACGCGGGTCGAATCAGGCCCGGTGGCGGCCGAGCTGCTTCAGGCCCGCGCCGAGCACCGCGCCCAGGCCGCGCTTCAGCGCGTGTTGGATGTCGTCGAACAGCGTGTACGCGATGGGAACGATCAAGAGCGTGAGCAGCGTCGACGCGACGAGGCCTCCGATCGACACGATGCCCATCGGCTGTCGCCACTCGGATCCATCGCCCGTGCCGTAGGCGAGCGGGATCATGCCGAAGATGGTCGAGACGGCGGTCATCAGCACCGGGCGCAGCCGCACGGGGCCCGCCTCCAGCACGGCCTCCCGCGCCGAAGCGCCCCGCCGACGCACGGTGTTGGTGTAGTCGACGAGCAGGATGCCGTTCTTCATCACGATGCCCATCAGCATCAGGAAGGCGATCTGCCCGAGCGTGTCGAGCTGCATGCCCATCAACGCGATGGCGGCGAAGGATCCGATGAAGGACAGCGGCGCCGAGAGCATGATGGTGAAGGGGTGCACGAAGGAGTTGAACTGGGCCGCGAGGATCATGTAGATGGCGACGAGCGCGAGCACGAAGGCAAAGAGGATTGCAGAGAGCGATTCGCGCAATCGCTCCGTGGGGCCCACCGCTGCAAACTCGTACTCGCCGCCGATGCCGAGCTCCCTGGCAAAGCGCGTGATCTCGACGTCGGCCTGCCCCGCCGCCTTGCCGTCCAGGTTGCCCCGGATGGTGATGGAGCGCGTGCGGCTCTCGCGCTCGATCTGGACCGGGCCGCTGCCGACGCGCGGGTTGACGAGATTGCGCAGCGGCACCAGCGCCCCGTTCGGCGCGCGCACGCTCACGAGCGCGAGCTTGTCCGGATCGTCGCGATACTCGGGCAGCACCTGCACGCGCACGTCGTAGCGCTCGCCTCCCTCCTCGAAGGTCGCCGCTTTGTAGCCTGCGAAGAGCGCGGAGATCGTGCGCCCGATCTGGAGCGCGGGGACGCCGAGATCGGCGGCGCGTTCGCGGGTGATCTCGAGCGCAACCTCGGGCTTGCCGGTCTCGTACGAGAGCGCCACGTCCGCGTAGCCGCCCGCGGCCCGCATGCGCTCGACGATGCCGCGCGCGAAGAATTGCAGCCGATCGGTGTCGGGGCCGCGGATGGCGTACATGATCTGCGCGTTGCGCGAGCCGGCCACGCTGAAGAAGCCGATCTCCTCGACCGCATAATCCTTGAGCGGGAGACCGAGCGCGCCGATGCGCCCGCGAACATCCGTCATGAACTGCTGCTGGCTCACCTTGCGCTCGCTCTTGTGGACGAGCTGCACGAAGAGCTCCGCCTCGTTCACGCGCTTGGTGGCGCCGGCCCCGATCGTCGAGAAGACGGCCGCGACCTCCGGGCTGCGCCGCAGCTCGGTCACGACGTCCGCCGTCACCTTCTGCGTGGTGTGGACGCTGCTGCCGAGCGGCAGCTTGAGCCAGACGTTGAACTCGCCGCGGTCTTCGGGAATCACGAAGGTGACGGGCACGGCGCGCACCATGGCGAGCCCGCCGACCACGGCTGCGACGGCGAGCGCCAGGGTCGCCGGGCGGTGTCGCAGTCCCCAGGCGAGCGTGCGGCGGTACTGGGTCTCGAGGCGCACGTAGAGCGACTCGAGCACCCGGTAGATCCACCCCTGCTTGTGGGTGGGCCGCAGGTAGCGGGAGCAGAGCATCGGGACGAGCGTCAGCGCCACCAGCGCCGACATGAAGACGGCGCAGGTGGCGACGATCCCGAATTCGCGGAAGAAGCGGCCGACGACGCCGGTCATGAACGCGATCGGCACGAAGACCGCGCCGATCGCGAGCGAGGTTGCGATCACCGCGAGGCCGATCTCGCCGGTGCCCGTGGACGCCGCCTCCTTCGGCGGCGCGCCGAGCTCCATGTGGCGGAAGGTGTTCTCGAGCACCACGATCGCATCGTCGATCAGCAGGCCGATCGAGAGCGAGAGCGCCATCAGCGTCATGGTGTTGAGCGTGAAGCCGAAGAAGTAGAAGAAGATGAAGGTCGCCATGATCGAGGTGGGAATCGCAACGGCGGTGATCAGCGTCGAGCGCAGGTCGCGCAGGAACAGGAACACCACGATCGACGCCAGCACCGCGCCGATCAGCAGCGCGCCAAAGACGTCGTAGATCGAGCTGCGGATGAAGCGCGAGGAGTCGCGCGCCACCAGCATCTCGTAGCCGGGCGGGAGATCTGCTCGCACGATCTCGAGCTCGCGCTTGACCGCGTCGGCAACGGCCACGGTGTTCTCGCCCGACTGCCGCCGCACCTGTAGCGCCACGCCGCGCCGGCCGTTGAGCTGCGAGACCGTGCGCTCCTCGGCCATGCCGTCTTCGACGGTGGCCACGTCGCGCAGGTGGATCACGCTGCCGCCGCGATCGGCCACCACCACGGCGCCGAACTGCTCGGCGCTGGTCGAGCTTGCCCTCGGTCCGCAGCGCCCACTCGTGCGATTCGGTCTCGAGGCGACCCCCCGGCATCTCGACGTGCTCGCGCTGGAGGGCGCCGAGCACGTCGTCGACGGCGAGCCCGTAGCCGCCGAGGCGCAGCGGATCGATCCAGATGCGGATCTCGCGCTTGCGGCTGCCGGCGAGCGTCACGCTGCCGACGCCCGGGATCCGCTCGAGGCGCGGCCTCAGGCGCTTGTCGGCGAACTCGCTGATCGTGCGGATCGACTGCGGCCCTGCGAGCATCACCACGAGGATCGGCTGCGCGTCGGGATCCACGCGCTCGACCACCGGCGTCTCGACGTCGCGCGGCAGATCGCCGCTCACCGCTGCGACCTTGTCGCGCACCTCCTGCGCCTTCTCCTGGATGTCGTACTCGAGGCCGAACTCGACGTAGATGATCGAGAGCGAGTCGCTCGAGATGCTGCGCAGGCTGCTGATGCCCTCGATGGTGTTGATCGATTCCTCGAGGGTCTGCGAGACCTCCCGCTCCATCGTTTCGGGCGCGGCGCCTTCGAGCATGGTGCTGACCACGACCATCGGGAACTCGATGCGCGGCCAGAGATCGATGCCGAGCCGCGGGATCGAGACGGCGCCGAGCACCACGAGCGCGCCGATCAGCATCACGGCGAAGACGGGACGCCGGATCGATGTGTCGGAGAGCTTCATGACGCGGGGCTCGCGGGCGCCGCGACCACGCGCACGGCCATGCCCGGAGCCACCTCGCGCGCCTCGGCGCCGACGATCACGTCGCTCTCCGGCTCGAGCCCGGCCAGCACCTCGGCCTCGTTCTCGGAGACGACACCGATCTGCACGGGGATGGCCAGCGCACGGCCGTCGCGCACGACGAGCACCCGCGTTCCGCCCTCCTCGCTGCGCACGGCCGCGCGCGGCACCAGCACGACGTCGCGCCTGGCCTTGGGCTCGATGTCGATGCGCGCGAAGACTCCCGCCTTGAGCGCATGCTCCGGATTCGGAACGAGCATCTGCACGCGGTAGGTGCGCGCCGTGGGTTCGATCGTGTCGCTCACCGCGCTGACTTTGGTCTCGATCGGCTGCGGCAGTCCTTCGACGTGGACGAGCGCCGTGTCGCCCACCTGCACGATCGAGAGCTGGCTCTCGGGGATGTTCGCCTCGGCCTCGAGCACGTCCGTCTCCTGGAGCACGATCACGATCGTCTGGGGCTGCGCGAGCGCGGTGGTGCCCTCGTCGACCAGCCGCTGCGCGACCGAGCCGCCGAAGGGCGCGGCGACGAGCGTCTGCTCCAGGTGGTGGCGCGCGAGGGCCACGCCCTCGGACGCCTGCCGCTCGTGCGCTTTCGCGACGGCGACCTGCGTGCGCATGCGCTCGAGCTGCTCGGCCGCGACGATGTCGCTGCGGCGCAGCGCGTTGCCGCGCGTGAGGTCCGCCTCGATCTGGGCGCGCTCGGCGTGCGCGACGTCCAGCACCGCCACCGCCTGGCGCAGCGCCATCTCGTAGGGACCGCGGTCGATCTGGAACAGCGGGGCGCCGGCGTCGACGCGGTCTCCGTCGTTCACGAAGACCTGCTGGATGCGTCCGCTGACCTCGGCTCCGATGCGGCTCTCGCGCCGCGCGCGCAGGCTGCCCGGGGCCGTGACGCGCTCGAGGATCGACCCGCGCCGCACGCGGGCGGTGGTCACGTCGACGACGGGCTCGACCGAGCGCTCCGGTGCGGCGGCTGGAGACGCCGTCGAAACCCCGGGCTCCGGCGCGCCCTGCCTGCTGCAGCCGGACCCGATCGCGACGAGCAGGATCAGGGCGAGTGAGGCGCAGCACCGCATGCGGGCATCTCCAGTGGGTAAGAACGCCCCCGATCGGACGGGAGCAGATGCGTGAGTGACCTCCGTGGCCTCGTCATTCAGTGTCTGCGAACCTCGTGCCACCCGGCGACGCCCAGCTGCGTTGGCACCCTTCCTGCAGCCCTGGCGTCGCTCGAACTTCCGGAGGGCTGCGTGGCCGACGAAACCGCGGGCATCGGGCAGGGAGCGGAAGAGCTCTACGACATGGCGATCGTGCGGGGCTTCGCGCTCAGCGCCCTGCTCTGGGGCGTGGTCGGCATGAGCGTGGGACTGCTGGCGGCGCTCCAGCTCGCCTGGCCGCAGCTGAACGTGGGCCCCTACCTGCACTTCGGGCGCATCCGCCCGATCCACACGAACGCCGTGATCTTCGGCTTCGTGCTCGGCGTGGTGTTCGCGGGCAGCTATTACGCCGTGCAGCGCCTGTGTCGCGTGCGCTTGTTCTCCGACGCGCTGTCGCGCTTCCACCTGTGGCTGTGGAACGGGATCATCGTGGCGGCGGCGATCTCGCTGCTGCTGGGCCACTCGACCTCGAAGGAGTACGCCGAGCTCGAGTGGCCGCTCGACATCGCCGTCGTCGTGATGTGGGTGACCTACGGCGTCAATTTCTTCGGCACGATCGCGCGCCGTCGCGAGAAGCCGATGTACGTGGCGCTCTGGTTCTGGATGTCGACGGTCCTCACGATCGCGATGCTCTACGTCTTCAACAACCTCGAGGCGCCCGTCTCGCTCTGGAAGTCCTACTCGATCTACGCCGGCGTCCACGATGCCAACATCCAGTGGTGGTACGGGCACAACGCCGTCGGCTTCGTGCTCACCACGCCGATTCTCGGGCTCATGTACTACTTCTTGCCCAAACAGGTCGGGCGGCCGATCTACTCGCACAGGCTGTCGATCCTGCACTTCTGGTCGTTGATCTTCATCTACATCTGGGCCGGACCTCATCATCTCATTTATTCGCCGCTGCCGGACTGGGCGCAGTCCCTCGGCACGGCGTTCTCGATCATGCTGATCCTGCCGTCGTGGGGCGGCATGCTGAACGGCTTCCTCACGCTGCGCGGGTCCTGGGACAAGGTGCGCACCGACCCGCTGCTCAAGATGTTCGTGGTCGGTCTCACCTTCTACGGCATGAGCACGTTCGAGGGGCCGATGATGGCTCTCAAGACGGTGAATGCGCTGTCGCACTTCACCAACTGGACGATCGGGCACGTGCATTCCGGCGCGCTCGGCTGGGTCGCGCTCACCTGCGTTCGCCACGCTCTACTACATGATTCCCCGCCTCTGGCACACGCAGCTCTACAGCCTGCGGCTCGCGGAGGCCCACTTCTGGATCGCGACGCTCGGAATCGTGCTGTACGTGACACCGATGTGGATCTCGGGCGTGACGCAGGGCCTGATGTGGCGGGCGGTGAACCCGGACGGCAGCCTCGCCTACACGTTCGTCGAGTCGGTGGCGGCGATCCGGATCTACGACGTGATCCGCGCCGGCGGCGGCGCCCTGTTCCTCTCCGGAACGCTGCTGATGGTCTACAACATCGTTCGCACGATCCAGCAGGGGACCTCCCAGGTGCCCGCGCCCCAGCTCGCCGCCGCCGCCGTGGCAGGGGGCCGCTGATGAGCTGGAACTGGCATCGGCCGCTCGAGGCGAAGCAGCTGCTGCTCGCGGTGCTCGCCTTCGTGTTCGTCGCGATCGGCGGCCTCGTGCTGCTGATTCCTCCCTATTTCCTGCAGGGCACGATCCCGCTGATCGCCGGTGTGAAGCCCTACTCGGCGCTCGAGCTCGAGGGGCGCGACCTCTACATCCGCGAGGGCTGCAATACCTGCCACAGTCAGCAGGTGCGCCCCTTCAAGACGGAGACCGGACGCTACGGACCCTTCTCGATGGCCGGCGAAGGCATCTACGACCGCCCCTTCTTGTGGGGCTCGCGGCGCACGGGTCCCGATCTCGCGCGCGTGGGCGGCAAGTACCCGGACTCCTGGCACTGGATGCACCTCTCGGATCCGCGCCAGATCGAGCCGCGCTCGAACATGCCGTCCTTCGCATTCCTCACGCAGCAGCCGCTCGATCTCTCGCTCACGCAGCGCAAGCTCGAGGTGCTGCGCAGCCTCGGCACGCCCTACACCGACGCGCAGATCCAGGACGCGGTGGCGGATGCCGGGCGTCAGGCCGACGGGGTCGTGGCGTCGCTGCGCAAGGACGGTGTCGACCTCGGAGCGGTCGGCGCGAGCAGCGAAGCGATCGCCTTGATCGCCTATCTGCAACACCTGGGACGCGACATCGGCTGGCGCGAGCAGCCGATCGGGACCGCCAGCCTCGGACCCGCGCAATGACGGATTGGGTCGCGCTCTACAAGTTCGGGCGGCTGGCGCTGCTGGCCGCGCTGCTGCTGGGAATCACCGTCTGGGTGTACTCCGGGAAGCGCCGCGATCGCATGGAGCTGCCCGCGCAGCGCATGTTGGAGGACGACGAGGCATGAAGCCGGGAGCACCGCCCGAGGAGATCGCCGAGCGGCCGACGCGATCCGCTCCGCACAACGATGGCATCGGCGAGGAAGACAACGCGATACCGCTGTGGTTCAACGCAGCGTTCCTGGCCACGATCGTCTTCGCGATCGTCTACGTGATCTACTATGTGGTGATGGGCTGGAGCTCGCGCGGACAGTACGAGGCGGAGGTCGCCGCCGCGGAAGCGGTGGCCGCGGCTACGAAAACGACCCAGCCCAGCGTGAATCCTTACCACGGCGACGCGGCAGCGATCGCGGACGGGAAGCAGGTGTTCACGCAGATCTGCGCCGCCTGTCACAAGCCCGACGCCTCCGGGCTCGTCGGCCCGAGCCTCGTCGATCCGTACTGGAAGTACGGACACACGGATGCGGAGCTCTTCCAGACCGTGATGGGGGGAAGGCCGGGGGGGATGCCGGCGTGGGGCCCGCAGCTCGGAAGCGAGAAGGTGTGGCGCGCGCTCGCCTACCTCGAGACGCTGCCGAAGTCGAACGTGCCCGGCATCGGGTCTCCCGGCTACACGCCGCCGCCCGCGCCGCCGCCCGGCGGCTGAGGCCCCAGCATGTGGACCGCGCGCCCCGTCGAGGGCTTCTTCCGGCGTTTGCGCTGGGCGGCGGATGGCGCGCTGATCGCGATCCTGCTGGTGATCCCGTGGATCGAGATCGCCGGCGAGCCGCTGGTGCGCTTCGACGTGCCGGCGCGCAAGTTCCACGTGTTCGGGCTCGTGATCTTTCCGCAGGAGCTCTACTTCCTGTGGCTGATCGTGATGGGTCTCGCGCTCGCGCTGTTCTTCTTCACCGCGCTGGCGGGGCGGCTCTGGTGCGGCTGGGCCTGCCCGCAGACCGTCATCACCGACGTGTATGATGCGGTCGCGCGCTTCATCCAGGGCTGGTCGCGCGGGGCGGCGCCGAAGCAGATCGCTGCCTGGCGCAAGCTCGCCACACACCTCGTGTGGCTGCTGTTTGCCGCCGTGCTCGGCTTCCATCTCGTCGCCTACTTCGCTGGGCCGGAGAGGCTGATCCAGGGGGCGGCCGCGGGAACGCTCACGCCGACCCTGACGGGCTTCTTCGGGGTCGCGACGACGCTCGCCTATCTCGATTTCGCGTTCGTGCGCCAGACCTTCTGCAAGTACCTGTGCCCCTATGCCCGCTTCCAGGGCGTGCTGTTCGATTCCGACACGCTCGTGATCGGCTACGACGCGCGGCGCGGAGAGCCGCGCGGAAAGCTCGGCAAGGCGGCGGGGGACTGCGTGGATTGCGGTCTGTGCGTCGCCGTCTGCCCGACGGGCATCGACATCCGCAAGGGCCTCCAATACGAGTGCATCGCCTGCACGCACTGCATCGACGCCTGCAACGGCGTGATGCAGCAGATCGGCCGCGCGCCGAATCTGATCGGCTACCGCTCGCTCGTGAGTCTGGAACGCTTGCGCTCCGTGCGCATCGTGCGCCCGCGGGTCGTGATCTACGGCGCTCTGCTGGCGCTCGTGGGCACGAGCTTTGCCTGGGCTCTCGGCATGCGCGAGCCGCTCGATCTCCAGGTCGCGCACAACACGAGCGTGCTGTTCGGCTCGACGGCCGACGGGCGGGCGTCGAACGCCTTCGTGCTGCACATCCAGAATCGCGACCGCGAGGATCACGATTTCCGCATCCGCCTCGAAGCGCCCGAGGGCTTCGAGCTGCTGGCGGGCCAGAACCCGCTGCGCGTCGACGCGCTCTCGACCGTCGAGGCGCGGGTCTTCGTGGTCGCGAGCCTGCACGACGCTGCCGAAGCTCACGAGCACGGGCGGCCGGGCGCGCTGCGCTTCCGGCTCGAGCGCGCGGATCAGCCCGCGCAGAACGTGACGCGCGACGCGCGCTTCGTGTTCGCGCCCGGAGCCGCCCATGCAGATTGAAGCCTCGAGCCGCGCGCCCGCGCGCAAGCGCCGCCGGGAGCCGTGGCCGTTCGCGATCGCCGGCCTGCTGCTCGCGATGGCCGGAGTGCTCGGCGCCTTCCTCGAAGTGGCGATCTCGCACCCGGATCCGGTGCTGGTTTCCGACGCGTATGCGGCGAGCGGGCGCTACGACGCCGCGCTGCGCGCTTCGCAGCGCGCCTCGGCGCTCGGGCTCGCGCTCGAGCTCACGACCGAGCCCGCGCCGGGCGGCGTGCGCGTCTCCGCGCGCCTGCGCGGCGCAAACGGAGACGTGCTGGCAGCGCAGCGCGTGCTCGCCCTGCGCGAGCGCCCGAACCAGGGCGGCTTCGACACCGCGATCGAGGCGACGCGCGTCGGCGACGGCTGGACGGCGTTCGTGCCGCTGCCGCTCGCCGGGCGCTGGATCGTCGAAGCGCGCGCCGAGCGCGGCGGCGAAACGGCCGTGCGGCGCATCCCGGTCGAGGCGGCGCCGTGAGCGGCGCCGCGCCGCGCGCGCTCACGCAGACCGGCCTCCTGCTCGATGGTCTGCGGTGCGCCGGCTGCGTGAACCGGGTGGAGCAGGCGCTGCGGGCGCTGCCCGGCGTCGAGAGCGCGGCCCTCAGCTTCGCCACCCACCGCGCCTATGTAGCGCACGATGCGTCACGGGTCGGTGTCGCCGAGCTCGTGGCCTGCGTCACGAGCCTCGGCTACCAGGCGACACCCTACGATCCCGAGATGGTCGATCGCCCGGCGCGCGCCGCTGCGCGCGAGGCCCTGGTGCGCCTGCTCGTCGCCGCGTTCCTCGCCGGCAACGTGATGCTGCTGTCGCTCGCGCTCTACCTCGGAACGGGCTCGATCGACGAGACGACGCGGCGCGCGCTGCGCTGGCTCGCGATCGCGCTTTCGCTTCCGGCCGTCACCTGGTGCGCGCGGCCGTTCTGGCGCGGCGCCTGGTCGGGGCTGCGGCGCCGCGAGCTCACGCTCGACGTGCCCGTCGTGCTGGGCTGCACGACCGCGTTCATCGTCAGCATCGCCGGCACGCTCAGCGAGACGACCCACGTCTTCGCGGACTCCGCATCGATGATCGTGTTCCTGATCCTGCTCGGGCGCACGCTGGAAGGCAGCGCTCGCGCGCGCGCCGCGAGCGCGGTGGATCGCTTCGTCCAGCTCGCGCCCGAGAGCGCGACGCGCCGCACGGCGCAGGGGGTCGAGGTCGTGCCAGCGACTTCCCTGCGTGTTGGAGACGTGGTCGTGGTGGCGCCGGGGCAGGCTTTGCCCGCCGACGGCTGCGTGCTGCGCGGCGCGAGCGAGCTCGACGAGTCGCTGTTCACGGGCGAATCGCAGCCGGTGCTGCGCAGCCCCGGGGATGCGGTCACCGGCGGCACCCGCAACACGCTGGCCGAGATCGACGTCCGCGTCACGGCCACGGCGGCCGGCGGCACACTCGCCCGCATCGCGGCGCTGCTGGAGCGCGCGCAAGCCGAGCGCCCCCCGGTGCAGCGGCTCGCGGACCGCGTGGCGGGGGTCTTCGCGCCGGTGGTGCTGCTCGCGGCCGGCGCCACGGCGCTCTTCTGGACGTGGCGCGGCGCGCCGGCGCTCGACGTGGCGCTGATCGCGGCCGCCGTGCTGATCGTGGCCTGCCCCTGCGCGCTCGGCCTCGCGACACCCGTCGCCATCACGGCGGCGATCGGGCGCGCCGCGGGCTTCGGTGTGCTGTTCAAGAGCGGCGCCGCCGTCGAAGCCTGCGCGCGTGTCGAGCTGGCGCTGCTCGACAAGACCGGAACGCTGACCGAGGGCAGGCTCCGCGTCGCCGAGCTGCTGGCCTCGCGCAGCGGCGAGACGGCGGCGCACGAGCTGCTGGCTGCGGCGGTCGCCGCCGAGGGCGCGTCGACGCACCCGATCGCCGCGGCGATCCGCGCGGCGGCGGAGCAAGCGGGCGTCGCCGCGGCGGATCTCACACCGCGGAGCGTCGTCCCCGGTCAGGGCGTGATCGCGGGAGCGGCGGAAACGGGCCCGGCGATCTGGGTGGGCTCGCGCCGGCTGCTCGAAGCGCATGGCTTCCGCGTCGATGGCGTGCTCGAAGAGGCTGCGCGCAAGGCGGCCGAGCGCGGACACAGCCTCGCCTTCGTCGCGCGGCGCGACGGCGGGCGGGCCGAGACGCTCGGTGTGATCAGCTTCGCCGATCCGCCGCGCGCCGACGCTGCGGCGGCCGTCGCGGGCTTGCGGGCGCTCGGTCTCGAGGTCGCGCTGCTGAGCGGCGATCACGAAGCGGCCGTCGCCTTCGCCGCCGCGCGGGCGGGGATCTCGGACTGGCGGGCGGGCGTATCCCCTGAAGACAAGCTGGCCGCCGTGCGGTTGCGCCGCGCGGCGCCGCTCGCCGAGGCGCCGCGCCGGGTGCTGATGGCCGGTGACGGGGTCAACGACGCGGCGGCGCTGGCCGCGGCGGACGTCGGCGTCGCCTTCGCGCTGGGCGCGGACGTCGCGATCCACGCCGCCGATGTGATCGTGCGCGCGCCGCGGCTGGGAGCGGTTCCCGACGCGATCGAGCTCGCGCGCGTCACGCTGCGGCGCATCCGAGAGAACCTGTCGATCGCGCTGCTCTACAACGCGATCGCGGTGCCGCTCGCCGCGAGCGGCGTGCTGCATCCGCTCGAGTCCGCGATCGCGATGGGGCTCTCGTCGCTCGTCGTGACCGCGAACTCGACGCGGCTGTTGCGCTGGCAACCGGCGTTCGGGGCGCGAGCCAAGGGAGACCTGACGTGAGCTTCCTGGCGATCACGATTCCCGCCACGCTGCTGCTCTCGGGCGTGCTGTTGCTGCTGGTGGTGCGGTCGGTGCGCCGCGGTGAGCTCGACGACATGGAAGGCCCCGCCGAGCGGCAGGCCCTGGACGACGACCGCTGCCCGGAGCGGTCGAGCCCGGGCGCGCAGAACGCGCGGCCTCCGACCCGTTCGGAGCCGATCGCCGCTTCCGCGGCCGGTCAAGCGTCTCGCGAGCTCGCGGAAACCGAGTCGTAGGCGCGCAGATCGGCGCGCCGCGTCTCCCACCAGTAGCGCAGCGTGGAGCCCGACCAGTTGTTCGTGATGCGCCCCGACTTCGTCTTGTACCAGCTGTGATCCGTGCGGGTCCAAACGGTGGCGGCGAGCTCGCGCTGCAGCTTCGCGTTGAAATCATCCATCGCGGAGCGGCGCACGTCGATCGCGGCCAGCCCGCGTTCGCGCATCTGGCGCAGGCAGTCGATGATGTAGGTGGTCTGGCACTCGAGCATGAAGACGATCGAGTTGTGGCCCAGGTTGGTGTTGGGACCGTACATCAGGAACAGGTTCGGGAAGCCCGCCACCGAGATCCCGCGATAGGCCTCGGCGCCCTGCTTCCAGGCATCGTCGAGGCTCTGACCTCCGGCGCCTTCGATCCGCATCGGCGCGAGGAACGACGTCGTTTCGAAGCCGGTCGCGAGGATCAGGACATCGGCGCGGCGTGCGACTCCGTCGCGCGTCACCACGCCGTCTCGCGTGATGCGCTCGATCGGCTCGACCACGACGTGCACGTTCTCGCGTTGCAGGGCGGGGTAGTAGTCGTCCGAGATCAGGATGCGCTTGCCGCCGATCGGGTAGTCCGGCGTGAGCCGCTTGCGCAGCTCCGGATCCGCGACGCTGTCGCGGAGGTGGTCGTTTGCGAGCTTCAGGGTCTGCCGCGTCAAGAAGGCGTTGCCGCGGAACACGGGCCAGCGCATCTCGAAGGCGAGCCAGATCCAGGAGCGGTAGAGCTTTGCCAGCCAGGGCCAGCGCGCGAAGCGGGCCCTCTCCTTCTCCGTGTAGGGACGGTCGAGCTTCGGGAACATCCAGTTGGCGCTGCGCTGGTATACGAACAGGTTCCGGACGCGCGGCGCGATCTCGGGAACGAACTGCACCGCGCTCGCAGCGTTGCCGATCACGGCGACGTCCTTGCCGGCCAGCTCGCAGCCGTGATCCCAGCGCGCGGAGTGGAACGCTACGCCTGCGAAATCGGCGAGACCCGGGATCTCGGGCGTGTAGGGCCGATTGAGCTGCCCGGTACCGCTGACCAGGACCTCGGCCTCGCTCTCCTCGCCCGCCCGCGTGCGCAGGCGCCAGACGCTGCGCTGCGCATCGAAACGGGCCGAGGCGATCTCGCAGCCGAAACGGATGCGCGGCAGCAGGCCATACTTGCGCGCACAGTGCTCGAGGTAGCCGAGGATCTCCGCCTGCGGAGCCCACTTGCGCGACCAGTCGGTCTTCTGCTCGAACGAGAAGCAGTAGGCGAAGGATGGAGAGTCGCAGGCGGCGCCGGGATAGCTGTTGTCGCGCCAGGTGCCGCCCACGCGGTCACCCTTCTCGAAGATCGTGAAATTCCCGAAGCCCGCCTGTTGGAGCTGGATCGCGAGGCAGAGCCCCGAGAATCCGGATCCGATGATGGCGATGCGCGGTCGCGCGCTGGTGACTGCGTCCATGCTCGCCAGTCTCGCCGCGCGACGGCTCGCGCGCCACTCGCCAGCCCGCGCCGCCCGCCCGGGGCTGGTGAAGGCCTGGGCGCGGCCTGCCGATGAGGAGCGCGAGGGGCGCAGCGGGGCCCCTCGGAGGTCCGCGATGAAGACGCTCCTCGGGCTGATTGGCGCGACGCTCGGCGGCTACGCAGGTTGGTGGCTCGTGGCGGGCTCCGGGCCGATCACCATCCATCTCGTCAGCACGGTCGCAAGCGGATTCGGGTTCTTCTACGGGCGCAAGCTCGCGGTCAACCTGCTGGCTTGACGCGCAGCCACCGGCGAGGCCGGCGTGCACGCATGCTAGGGTTGCGCCGTGTTCCCCCGGACCCTCGGCGCGACCGCGCTCGCACTCGGCCTCGCCTGTGGCGGCGAGCCGCCGCAAACCGCGGGCGCCCCCGGCGCAAATGCGCAGGGCTTCACCGATCCGACACCAAAGACGGTCGCAGTGCAGGCCGCCGTCGCCAGCTCGCTGCCGCTGGCGGATCAGCAGGATTTCGAGGATGCGAAGCGGGGGCTCGTCGCGAACGATCCGGAGGTCGTCATCTCGGGCGCGCAGGGCGAGCGGATCTGGGACACCGCGGCCTACGCCTTCGTGCAGGGCGACGCGCCCGCGAGCGTGAACCCGAGCCTCTGGCGCCAGGCGAAGCTGAACGGCTTCCACGGGCTCTTCGAGGTCGCGAAGGGCATCTACCAGGTTCGCGGCTACGACATCTCGAACCTGACGCTGATCCAGGGGCAAGACGGGCTGGATCCTGGTGGATCCGCTCACGAGCCAGGAGACCGCGGCCGCCGCGCTCGCGCTCGCGCGCAAACACCTCGGGCCGCTCCCGGTCGCCGCCGTGATCTTCACGCACAGCCACATCGACCACTTCGGCGGCATCGACGCCGTGCTCTCGGAGCAGGAGGCGGCGAAGGGCGGCGTGCGCATCGTGGCCCCGCGCGGCTTCGTCGAAGAAGCCGTCAGCGAGAACGTGCTGGCGGGCGTCGCGATGGGCCGGCGGGCGATCTTCATGTACGGGACAAAGCTGCCGCGCGACGCGCGCGGGCACGTCGACACGGGCCTCGGCAAGGCGCCCGCCCGGGGCACCATCGGGCTGCTGGAGCCGAGCGATCTCATCGATCACACGCCGCAGGAGCTGACGCTCGACGGCGTGCGCTTCGTGTTCCAGTACGTGCCGGATTCCGAGGCGCCCGCCGAGCTCACCTTCTATCTGCCCGACGCGAAGGCCTGGTGCGGGGCCGAGATCGTCTCGCACACGCTGCACAATCTCTACACCCTGCGCGGCGCCAAGGTGCGCGACGCGCTGCGCTGGAGCGGCTACATCGACGAGGCGCTCACGAGCTTCGGCGACGCCGAGGTCGTGTTCGCGAGCCATCACTGGCCGGTGTGGGGAAACGCGCGGGTCGTCGATTATCTGAAGAAGCAGCGCGACACCTACCGCTACATCCACGATCAGACGCTGCGGCTCGCGAATCAGGGCCTGACGCCGCAGGAGATCGCGGAGCAGATCGAGCTGCCGGCGTCGCTGGCCTCCGCTTTCGCCGACCGCGGCTACTACGGCACGCTGCGACACGATGCGAAGGCGGTCTACGATTTCTACTTCGGCTGGTACGATGCGAACCCGGCGAATCTCGATCCGCTCCCGCCCGCCGAGGCGGGCGCGCACTACGTCGAGGCGATGGGCGGCGCGGCGGAGGTGCGGCGCAAGGCGCAGGCCGCCTTCGATCGCGGCGAGTATCGCTGGGTGGCGACGCTGCTGAACCACCTGGTGTTCGCGGATCCGGACGACGCGCGAGGCCCGCGAGCTGCTGGCGCGCGCCTACGACCAGCTCGGCTACCAGGCGGAGTCCGGTCCCTGGCGCGACGTGTACCTGAGCGGCGCCTTCGAGCTGCGCCACGGCAGGCCCTCCGCGGGGCTCGGGCTTGCCTCCGCGATGGGGATGCTGCGCCACGTGCCGATCGACCTCTTCTTCGCGTCGATGGCCGCGCGCGTGGACGGCCCGCGCGCCGCCGGCAAGCTGCTGACGCTGAATTTCATCTTCACGGATCTCGGCGAGTCCTACGTGTTGACCCTCGAGAACGGCGTGCTCCACCACGCGCGCCGCGATCCGGATCCGAACGCCGCGGCCAGCGTTCGGCTCACGCACGACTTCCTGCTGAAGCTCGCCACGCAGCAGGCCGGGCTGCGCGAGATGCTCTTCTCCGACGATCTCTCCGTCGAGGGCAGCCGCCTCGACCTGCTCGCCTTCTTCTCGCTCCTCGACCGGCCCGACGGCACGTTCCCGATCGTCACGCCCTGAGCCGCGCAACGTCGACCCGCAAGCGAAGCGCGCAGCGAGGCGAAGCCGAGCGAAGTCAAGAAAACGTGAACCCCCGCGGCAGGATCCCCTTCTCGCGCGCCTCGCGCTCGAGCGGCTCGCGGAAGCGAGGGTGCGCAATCCCGATCAGCGCCCGCGCGCGCTCGGGAACGCTGCGCCCCTTCAAGCACGCGATTCCGTACTCGCTGACGACGTACATCGTGTCGGTGCGCGGCGTCGTCACGATGTTGCCGGGCGTGAGCGCCGCCACGATGCGCGAAACGGGAGCGCCTCCGCGCTCGTACGTCGAGGAGAGACAGATCACGGAGCGGCCGCCGCGGCTCATGTAGGCGCCGCGCACGAACTGCAGCTGCCCCCCCGTCCCGGTCAGATGGCGGAAGCCCGCCGATTCGGAGCAGGCCTGGCCCTGGAGGTCCAGCTGCGTGGTGTTGTTGATGGAGAAGACCTTGTCGTTGCGCGCGATGCGGTCCGGAAGGTTGGTGTAATCGACCGGGTGCGCGGCGCAGATCGGACTGCGGTCGAGAAAATCGTAGAGGCGCTTCGAGCCCGCCGCGAAGGTGTAGGCGAGCTTGCCGCGGTCGATCGCCTTGTGGATCCCGGTGACCGCGCCGCTCTCGTGCAGATCGATGATCCCGTCGACCATCATCTCGGTGTGCACCCCGAGATCGCGCAGCCCCGAGCGCGCCAGCTCGGAGCAGACCGCATTCGGCATGGCGCCGACGCCCACCTGGAGGCAGGCGCCGTCTTCGATCAACGAGGTCACGTGTTCGGCAACCTGGCGGTCCACGTCGCTCGCGGGCGGGTTCGGCAGCTCGGGCAGGGCGCCGCTGCCGCCCTCGTCGATGATGCCGGCCACCTCGGACAGGTGAACGCTCGTCTCGCTCCCCGCCACCACCGGAAGCGCCGGATCGACCTCGACGATGATGCGCTTGGCGACGTCGCAGATCGCGCGCAGATAGGTCGTGACGACCGACAAGTTGAAGCAGCCCTGCTCGTCGATCGGAGCGACCTTCAGACAAGCGAGGTCGACCTCGTCGCGCAGGAAGCGGCGATAGAGATCCGGACCCTCGCCGAAATTGAACGGGATGTAGGCGACCCGGCCGGCGTCGTGGAGCCGCCGCTCGTAGCCCGAGAAGTGCCACGACAGGTATTGGAACGGGCTCGTCTCGGGGCTGCACTCGAGCACGGCACGCGGGCGCATGGCGAGGCAGGCGCGGATGCGGACGTCGCGCAGCTCGGCCGCGCGTGCCGCGAGCGCGGTGTCGAAACGATCCGGCTGGCCGAGACCGAATCCGTAATCGACCCAGCTTCCGCCCTGCACCAGCGCGGCCGCGGCCTCCGCAGAGAGGCGCTTGCGTGCGTACTCACTCTTGTCGTAGGCCATGCTCACTCCGCGCCGGGGGAGACCGGCGCACGACTGTACACCTTCCCCGGCGACTGCCAGACGCCGCGCTGCCTCAGCTCGAGGTGATCGGCACGCCGGTGTGGGCTCGTCGCGCCGCGGCGTTTTCGAACAAGATGTAACCGCCGAAGTCGCGCACGCGGTGCAGCCCAACGAGGGCGCCGGCCTCCAGCATACGCAGCTGCTTGTGGTGCAGTGCCACGAGTCGGCACGTGGAAGCGCTCGCGAGATCGCGCAATTTCGCCTGGTCACCACTCAGGGTCGACGCTCCCGCGCCGAGGTAGAACCTGGCGCTGAACGGCACGTCGTGGAAGAACGCGAGCTCGCAGATTCCCTCGCGCCGGATGGCGTCTACGCTCCGCGCGAGCTCGCGCGTGGACCCGAGAGCGCCGATCTCGCGCGCGAGGAGCGCACGCCCGCCGGCGTCGACGAGCGGAATGCAGAGCGCCGTCGCGACGACGAGCGCAAGTGGACGCGCAGCGCGGGCGCAGCGCCATAGTGCGACGCCGCACGCGGCGAGCAGCGCGCCCAGGAGCGCGAGCGCAACGCCAGGCACCGGGATCCAGTTCGCGATCACGGCCACCCCGAACGCGACCCCCGCGAGGACGATCCCTGCGCCGGCGAGCAGACTCGCCGCGAGATCACTGTCGCCGTCCGCAGAAGCCGCTGAAGCTGGCGTGCGCGAGAGGAGGGCATCCGCCAGCAGCAGCGCCATCGGCGGGATCGCCGGCAGGACGTACGTCACGACCACGCTGCGGCTGAACGTGAAGAAGAGCAGGGGCGCGAGGCTCCAGGCCCACAGAAACGCGCGCGCCGGATCCGCGCGCAGCCGAACGAGCGCCCCCAACCGCCAGCCCCGCCAGACGAGCGCGAGCATCGCGGGTGACCACGGCAGCAGCGCCGCCAGCGCAAAGGCCCAGATCGTTCCGTAGGGGAGCACGTGGCCATGGCCATAGCGATCGCCGTAGTCCGACACCAGATAGCGTAGAAAGTTCTCGTGGACCAGGAAGTAGTCGAGGAAGCCCGGAGTGTCGCGCTCGGCCGCGAGGTACCAGGGGACGCTGATGGCAGCGGCGAGCGCGATGCCCGACGGCCATGGCAGGCGTCGCAACCAGCGCAGGTCGCGCGTGATCACGACAGCGAGCGCGAGCGTTCCCAGCCAGAGTCCGAGCACGACGGGGCCCTTCGCGAGCAGGCCCGCGCCCAGCGCCAGGAACGCGAGCCGAAACCAGCGCCGCGCCGTCTTCGCATCGGTCTCGAGCCCTGCGAGCAGGTGGGCTCCGAGCGCCGCGGTGGTGCACGCCGCGAGCGTCAGATCGAGCGATACCTCCGCCGCGAGCGTGTAGAAGAGCACGCTCGATGCGAGCACGAGGCAGGCGAGCCATGCCACGCGAGCGCCATGCAGTCGGCGCGCCACGCGCTGCGTGACGAGCAGAACCGCGAGCGCGCCAAGCAGGCTCGGAAGCCGCGCCGCGAGTGCGCTCGCGCCGACTGTCTGCAGACTGAGCGCCGTCGCCCAGAAATGCAGTGGAGGCTTGCCCCAGAACGTGACGCCGGGCTCGAGCTGGGGCGTGCGCCAATTGCCCGTCGCGACCATCACGCGCCCGATCTCGGCGTAACGAGCTTCGCTGCGATCGAGCAGCGGGACGACGCCGAGCGTTGCCGCTCGCAGCAATCCGATGCCGATCAGCGCGCCAATCAGCAGCCCGCGCGAATCCGCGAACCGCACGGAGCCCCGCGCTGTCGCCGCCTGGCTCACCCGGCCGAGCCGGCGCGCGGCGCAGCCGGCGTCGGCGTCTCGCGGCGCGCGGCCACGAGGAAGAGCCCGATCGCGAGCACGAGGAAGGGCGCGAGCGTCCACCACGCGTTCGCGACGAGCGCCGCCGAGGCATCGGGGCCGAGCCAGCGCTCCGACAGCACGAGCCCGAGGTGACGCAGCAGCGACTCGGGACGCGGCACCCCATCCGGCCCCGGGCTCGAGGCCTCGAGGCCGGCGAGCACCGCGTAGAGCAGCCCCGCGATCGCGCCCCCTGCGATCAGCCCGGAGGCGAAGAGCACGCCCGGCGAGGACTCGGCTTCGGCCGCGCCCCGCGCCGCGCGCCGATCCGCGAGATGGCGCACGAAACCGCCGAGCGCGATCGACGTCGAGGTCGAGAGCGGCAGATAGGCGCCCACCGCGAACGGCAGCGACGGCACGCCGCACAGCTCCATCATCAGCGCGATTGCGACACCGATCAGCACCAGCTCCCAGGGCAGGTTTCGGTCGAGCACGCCGTCGATGATCAGGCGGAAGAGCTGCGCCTTGGGCGCGTCGAACTTCGAGACCACCTTCTCGACGCGCCCGTCGGCCGCGCGCTGCTCCGGCTCGAGTCCGCACACGCCCGGGTCGACGAGCCAGGCGATGCGGTCGTCGTGTCCCACCAGATACTTGCCCGTCGGCACGCCGTCCGTCGGCTTGCGCACGTAGAGCACGCGCCAGCTGGCGCCGCGCCAGCTGCGGCGCTCGGATCCGAAGGCGAGCCGCCCGGGATCGCTCGCGTCCTGCGCCGCGACCGCCGCGTCGCTCGCGACGAAGTCCGGATGGCTGCGCGACACATACGTGGTGGCGGCCTCGTTCAAGTAGAGCAGCGTCACGCCGATCACGAGCGCGCTCGTGACGACCCCCACCGCAATCGCCGTCTGCTGCGCGCGCGGCGTGGCGCCCACGAGAAAGCCGGTCTTCAGATCCTGCGAGATGGTGCCGCCGTTGCTCGCTGCGACACACACGAGCGCCGCGGTGGCGAGCGCCATCTCCTTGTAGGGCACGCCCGTCCAGCCGACGGCCGCAAACAGCAGACAGGTTGCGAGCAGGGTCGCGACGGTCATGCCGGAAATCGGGTTCGAGGACGAGCCGATCTGCCCCGTGATGCGGCTCGAGACCGTCACGAAGAAGAACCCGAAGAGCAGCACCAGCAGCGCCGACGGGAAGCCGAGCCCGAGTCCCGGCGCGAGCGGGATCGCGAGCAGCAGCGCGAGCGCGCCGCCGAGCACCAGCGAGATCGGGAGATCGCGCTCCGTGCGCAGGCCCGCGCCGCCGCCCGCGAGCGAAAAGCTGCGTGCCGCGCCCCGGAACGCCGCCCACAGGTCGTCGGCAGCGCGCGCACGAGCGAGAGCAGCCCCCCCGCCGCGACGGCGCCCGCGCCGATGTAGAGAAGATAGGCGCTGCGGATCTGCCCCGGCGTCATGTCGCGCACCGGCAGCGCGCCTCCGCGGATCAGCGGCGAGGTGAGGCCGGGCGCAAACAGCTGGATCGCGGGCATCAGCACCCAGAACGAGAGCAGCCCTCCGCCCAGCATCACCATCGCGATGCGCGTTCCGATGATGTAGCCGACGCCGAGCAGCGCCGGGTTCGTCTCGAAGGAGAGTGAGCCGCCGCGATAGAAGCGAGTTGAAGCTCCAGCTCGCGATCTCGCCCCAGAAGCGCGCGACCTGCCCCGCCAGGTTGAAGAGCGCGCCCACGCCGAAGCCAGCGAAGACCGTGCGCGCGGAAGCGCCGCCGCGCTCACCGACGATCAGCACCTGTGCGCAGGCGGTGCCCTCCGGATAGGGAAGCGTGGCGTGCTCGCGCACGATCAGCCCGCGGCGCAGCGGAATCATCAAGAGCACGCCGAGCAGGCCGCCGAGCAGCGCCACCGCCGTCACGCGCCAGAGATCGAGCTCGAAGCCCATCAGCAGCAGCGAGGGCAGCGTGAAGGCGACGCCGGCGGCGATCGATTCCCCCGCCGAGCCCGTCGTCTGCACGATGTTGTTCTCGAGCACCCCCGCCCGGCCGAAAGCGCGAAACAGCGTGATCGAGAGCACGGCGATCGGAATCGAAGCCGAGACCGTGAGGCCCACCTTGAGCCCCAGGTAGACGGAGCTCGCGGCGAAGGCGATGCCGAGCAGCGAGCCCACCGCGAGCGCGCGCAGCGTGAGCTCCGCGGGAGCCTCCGAGGCCGCTACGAAGGGCGCCGGCGCAGGGGGCGGGGTCGGGCTCGCAGGGTCCAGCATCCGCGCACGGGGTAGACGCTGCGCCGCGCGGTGTCAATCGCCCGTCGATCGCCGTCAAGCGCGGCTTGGCGGCTTGCCGGCCTCGGGAAACAGCGAGTTCATCTCGGGGTACGTGACGGGCTCCGCGAACAGGCGCTCGTAGCGGCCCTCCGCCAGCAACTGCTTCGCCGCCAGCCGCGCCGCCCCGAACGCCGCTGCCGCGACGGCCGAGCCTGCGCTGAGCCTGCGCACGCCCCACGCGCGCAGCTCCGCCACGGGCGCGAGGCCCGGCAACAGCATGATGTTGAGCGGCAGCGCGACGCCGCCCGCGATCTCCCGGATCGCGTCGCGCTGGCTGAGCCCGGGCACGAAGAGCCCGTCGCAGCCGGCCTCCTGGTAGCGCTTGCCGCGCGCGATCGTCTCGGCCACGGCGCGCTCCGGCGGCACGAGCCGCTTCAGATACACGTCCGTGCGTGCGTTCACGAACAGATCCACACCGGCGCGCCGTGCGGCCTGTTTCACGGCGGTGATCTTCGCGGCGAGCAGCTCCGGGGGCGCGCTGCCATCTTCGAGGTTGATCCCCACCGCGCCGGCGCCGATCACGGCCGACACCGTCTCGGCGACGCGCTGCGGGTCGGCGGAGTAGCCCGCCTCGACGTCGGCGCTGACCGGCAGCGTGGTCACCCGCACGATCTCCGCCACGGCGCCGACCAGCACCGCGAGCGGGAGCGCCTTCCCGTCGGGGTAGCCGCGCGCCCAGCACAAACCCGAACTGGTCGTGGCGATCGCCGTCGCGCCGACGCTCTCGATCAGGCGGGCGCTCGCGGCGTCCCAGGCGTTGGGCAGCACGAGCAGCTGACCGGGCGCGTGCAGGCGGCGGAAGGCGGCGAAAGCCTGGCTCGACATCGGGATCTCTCCTTGCGCTCGAAGGTGGGCGCCGGACACGCGATCGGGGCTCGCGCCAGCGCAGCGCGACCCTGCGCATGATGTCACGCGGGCTGGCGAAAAGCTGGAAATTCCCGGACGTCAGCGTGGCCCGGCGCCGCGCGGGCTCAGCTCCGCAGGCGGTCGACGTGCTGCTTCGCTTCGGTGAGGCTCGAACCCAGGCGCTGTCTCGCGAGCTTGATGGCGGCGATGCGCTCGCCTCCCGCGGCGAGCTGCTCGATGCTCTCCTCGACGGGCGCGCTGCCGGGCGCCAGACCCAGCGCGGCGCGGATCGCGTCCGCGATCTCGGACTGCCGCTTCGCATCGGCATACATGCGGTCCGAGAGCCGCAGGTCGCCCGCCTTCGTGACCAGCGCCACGCGATACTCGGGCACGGGGTTGGCGCGGGGCCGGTCCGGATCCCGATCCCGCCGCACGCGCACCACGACGTCGGAGACTTCGTCGAAGGCCAGCTCCCCGGAGAGACCCCGAAAGAGATTGCGCCGGCGGTAGCGCAAGCGGCGCTGCGCGATGTCGAACTCGAAGCGCACGCGCTCGATCAGCGCCGCGCCCAGGAACGGGACGAGCGAGCCGAGCACGCCGAGCCACAGGCGCGTGTGGTCACGCGGCTCCTGGAGAGCCACGGCAGTCACGACCGCCGCGCCGAGACAGACCAGGATGGCCTGCAGCAGCGCGGGATTCGCCCGGATCACGAGCGTCCCATCGGGCTGGCGGTCGATCCGCATGCCGGTCTTTTCGATCGGCCGCGACACGAAGTTGAGCGCAGACGCGTCAGATGATGCCGGCCACCAGCAGCGCCGCCACCAGCAGCAGCAGCGCCGCGACGATCATCTGAAGCGCGCGCAGGGTCACGCTGCGCACGAGCCGCGCGCCTGTGAGCGAGCCGAGCCAGGCGGCGGCGACCGCCGCGACGACGAGGCCCTCCCCTCGCCCCTCGCGCAGCGTCGCGAAGTCGCGGGCGAAGAACGTGCTGCCGTAGACGGCGAGTCGGGCGAGATCGACCACCACCGCGGCGACGACGCTGGTGCCGATGAAGGCCTGCTTCGAGAGGCCGAGGCGCAGCAGGAACGCGGAGCGCAGCGCTCCCTGGTGACCCGAAAGCCCGCCGAAGAACCCGGAGAGCGCGCCGCCGAGCGGGATCCAGCGGCGGCCGAACGCCAGCGCCTCGGCGCGCTTCGAGACTTCGAGCAGCGCGAAGCCCGCGATCAGGACGCCGAGCACGAGGTTGATCGGCGCGATCGCGAACGTGTGCTCCGCGAGCGACCAGCGGGTGATCGGCGCCATGCCCGACAGCCGGCCGAGCAGCCAGGCGCCGGCGAACGCACCTACCGCCCCTGGGATGGCGAAGCGAGCGACGACGTCGAGGTTGGCGTCGCGGCCGACGAGCGCGAGCTTGAACAGATTGTTCGCGAGGTGCACGACGGCGGTCGCCGCGATCGCCACCTCGAGCGGGAAGAAGAGTGCGAAAGCGGGCAGCAGCAGCGTGCCGAGGCCGAAGCCGCTGTAGAGCGTGAGCCCCGCCGCGACGAGCGCGACGAGGCAGACCACGACGTAGGCCATGGCGATTGCTTAGCCGATCGGATTTGCGGCCGCTGAGGGCGAGCCGTGCTCAGCGCGGCTCGAGCACGAGACCCGCGAAGCCGCGCACGTTGCTCGAGTGGATGCGCTCGATGCCCGACTCGGGCACGTCGTACTCGCGCCAGCGGCGGAAGAACTCCTCGAGCGCCACCTTCGACTCCATGCGCGCGAGAAACGCGCCCAGGCACACGTGCCGCCCATAGCCGAAGCCCAGGTGGAACTCGATCTCCCGCTTCACGTCGAGGCGATCCGGATCCGGGAAGCGGCGCTCGTCGCGGCCGCTCGCGCCGTTCACGAGCATCACCTTCGCGCCCTTCGGCAGCCGCTTCCCGTGCAGCTCGGCGTCGCGCGTGAGCGTGCGGCCCTGATACTGCGACGGCGGATCGAAGCGCAGGAACTCCTCGACGGCATTCGGGATGACCTGCGGCTGCTCGGCGAGGATCCGGCGCTGATCGGGGAAGCGGTTCAACCAGTAGAAGGCGCTCCCGAGCAGCTTCGTCACCGTCTCGTTGCCGGCCGTGGCGAGCAGGTTGAAGAAGCCGCGGATCTCGTCGTCGTCGAGCTTCTCGCCGTCCACCTCGGCTTCGATCAACAGCGTCATCACGTCGTCTTTGGGCTGGCGCCGGCGCTCCTCCATCTGCTCGCCGAAGTACGCGTAGAGCTTCGTCATCGATTCGAAGCCGCGCTTCGTCGGCATCGGGTTCCCGGCGTCGCGGTGCAGGATGTCGTTCGACCAGCCGCGCACGAGGTCGCGATCCTGCTTCGGGATGCCGAGCAGCGTGCTGATCACGTCCATCGGCAGCTTCGCGGTGAACTCGCGCAGCACGTCGAAGCGCGGCAGACCCGACGAGCCGATCGAGATACGCGACCGCGATCTCGCGGATGCGCGGCTCGAGGGCGCGCATGCGCGCCGGCGTGAAGGCCTTCGAGACGAGATTGCGGTAGCGGGTCTGCTTGGGCGGATCCATGAAGATGATCAGCGAGCCGGCAAACTTCTGGTCGCCCATCAGCTCGAGCACGGTGCCCTGTGCGGACGAGTAGCTCTGCCAGTCGAGGAAGGCGTCGTGGCAATCCTGGAAGCGCGTCAGCGCCCAGAAATCGAGGCGCGGGTTGTAGTAGGCGGGCGCCTCGTCGCGCATGCGCCGGTAGAGCGGATAGGGATCGACGTCGATCTCGTAGGAGTAGGGGTCGTACTCGAAATCGGTCTCGCCCATGGCGGCGCTCCTCACGGGTGGGGTTCGCAGACTTTCGGCGCGCTCGCTCACGAAACGCCGCGCAGGGCCGGCAGCACCCGCTCGCCGACGAGCTCGAGATGCTCCCAGGCGAGCGCAGGCGGAATCCCGCCGCACAGGGGCTGCATCAGCAGCACGCCGTTACGGCGCACGTGCTCGACTCGCTTCGTCCGGCGTGAAGATGCGATAGGGGCCCTGCTCGGCGCGCAACGCGGCGACGCTCGCCGCACTGGATTTCGAGACGGACCCGCTCGCGCCCAACCAGTCTGCATACATGCGCGCGTCGTGGAGCAGGTGCGGGCCGAGGCGCTCCCAGGCGCTGTCGGGATCTTCGGCGACGAAGGCCGAGGTGACCGTGTTCGCAGGGGGATCGATGAAGAGGCCCGGGGCGCGTCCATGCCGTTCGCACTCGGCGCGGTAGAGCGCCGCGAGCGACGCGTTCCCACCCTGTGTCACCATGCCGAGCCCGAAACGCGCCGCGCGGCGCACCGCCGCCGGGCTGCCGCCGCCGAGCAGCAGCGGCGGCCCGCCCGGCGCTCGTCGGACGCGGCAGCACGCGCACCGGCCGGCCCTCGAACGAGAAGGTCTCGCCGCGAAAGGCCTGCTGCAGCGCCGCGAGACACGCATCCATGCGTCGGCCGCGCGTCGCGAATTCCCGGCCGTAGGCCGCATATTCTGCTTCGCGGTACCCGACCGCCAGCACGTAGGAGACGCGCCCCCCCGATGTCAGGTCGAGCACCGCCATCTGCTCGGCGAGCTCGATCGGGTCGTGGAGCGGAAGGATCAGCGCGGCGACCTGGATCGGCAGCCGGCGCGTGCGCCCGGCGATCGCCGCGGCGAGCACGAGCGGCGCCGGCAGATAGCCGTCCGGCGAAGCGTGATGCTCCGAGACCTGGACGGCGAGACAACCGTGCGCCTCGCCCCACTCCGCCATCTCGAGCGCCGCGCGGTAGAGATCCGCAGCGGGCGGGCCTCCAGCGGGAGCCCGCATGTCGAAGCGCAGCATGAACAGCGGTCAGCCTCCCTTCGGAAGCGTCGCGTACCAATCGAATTCGGAGAGCCGCACCCAGCCCGGCATCTTCGAGCCCTGCGCCATGCGGCGCTGCATCTCCGCGCTGAGCCTTCCGTCCTTCGCCATCGCCATGAAGATGGTCGCGGCGTTGGCGTGGTCGAAGAAGTCCCGCTGCCACGACCACTGGTAGTTGCCGCCGTAGCGGAACCACGAGCCGCCGGTGCCGGCGATCTCGTAGTGCGAGCCGTCCGCCTTCTTGACGGGCGCGATCTGACGCCAGATCCCGATCAGCTCGCCAATCTTCTCGTCGATCACGACGCGCACGTACGGGTACGTCCACTTCTCGAGGCCGGCCATCTCGGTGCCGAAGACGAAGCGACGGATCTCGTCGCGGCCGCGCGCGACGAACTCGTACTTCGCTCCGTTGTTCCAGCTGTAGATGGCGTCGGACGCGTAGAAGTCCGCCATCGGCCCCCAGTCGCCGGTCTCGCCGGCGCGGTCGTTGGCGGCGACCCAGCGGCGCATCATCTCTTCGAGCTCGTGTCGCGGGAAGGCAGGCATGTCTCGTCCTTCTCGGCGGCGTGCCGCCGGTCGTGTCAGTCCTTTTCGAGCGAGAGGGCGTGCGTCGGGCAGTAGCGCACGGCCTTCTCCACGCGGGCGCGCAGCGCTTCGGGCGGCCGCTCCATCAGCAGCTCGACCCGACCCGTCTTCGGATCGACCCGGAACACCTCGGGCGCCTCGCCCGCGCAAACGCCGTGCCCCTGGCACAGATCGGCGTCGATGCGGACGCGCAGCGCGCCCGACCCGGCGGACTCGCTCGCGCGCGCCGCCCGCGCAACCGGCGCCGCCGCGAGCGCGCGCCGGCGGTAGCGCACGCGGCAGGGCTGCTCGAGCTGGACGACCATCTTCGAGTGGTCGTTGCGATAGCTCGCGGACGGCTGCGCCATCTCGAACTCGAAGCGCCGCAGCAGCACGCTGAAGATCGCCTTGAGCTGCATCATGGCGAAGGAGGCTCCGACACAGCGGTGCCGGCCGCCGCCGAACGGGATCCAGGCGAAGCCCTGCTTGTCCTCCTCGCGCGGCGGCACGTAGCGCGACGGATCGAAGCGCTCGGGGTCCGGGAAGCAATCCGGCATGCGGTTCGAGACCGCTGGCGACACGGCCACCGTGGTTCCCGCCGGAATCGTCCAATGCTTGTAGTGGAAGTCGCGCTGCACCTTGCGCATCAGGATGATCAGCGGCGGGTGCAGGCGCAGCGTCTCCTTGATCACGCACTCGAGCCGCGGCATCTCGCGCAGCGCCTGGTAGCTGACCTCGCGGCCGTCCGCGTAGAGCTCATCGAGCTCGGCGACGACGTCGCGGTAGACCGCCGGGTGGCGCAGCAGCTCGATCAGCGTCCACGACGCCGCCGTCGACGTCGTGTGGTGTCCGGCGAACATCATCGAGATGAACATCCCGGTGATGATGTCGACGGGGTAGCGCGGGCTGTCGTCCGGATGCTTGAGCGAGCGCAGCACGGAGAACAGATCCTTGTTCTCGTCGCCCGCGGCTTCTCGCTGCTCGAAGATGCCCTGGAGGATCGCGACCAGACGCCGGCGCGCTGCGTCGCGGCGCCGGAACGAGGGCAGCGGCAGGTAGGGGTTCACGTAGGCGAAGGCGTCGGTGCCCTTTTCGAGATCGTGGAAGATGCGGGACGAGCTCCGCCGTCAGCTGCTCGCGGAACGACTTCCCGATCAGGCACGCGCTCGAGGTGTAGATCGTGAGCTCGGCGAAGAAGTCGAGCAGATCGAACTCGCCCCGCTCGCCGAGGCGCGCGACCGCGCGCTCGGTCTCGGCCGCGATCACCTCGGCGTGGCCGCGCATCATCTTGTCGCGCAGCGATTGATTGCGCAGCGCCTGCTTGCGCTGCTCGGGCGTCGCGTCGAACACCACGCCGCGGCCGAAGATCGGCGTCATGAACGGATAGGCCGCCGCCTGGTCGAGCTGCTCGTCGGGCGCGCGGAAGAACGCCTCCTGCGCCTCCTCGCCGTAGAGCATCACCACGCGGCTTGCCGCGCGAGGCGGATCTCGCCGACCTCGCCGCACTCGTCGCGCACGCGCTGGAAGAGCGCGATCGGCGCGCGGCGCATCTCGAGCAGATGGCCGAGCAGCGGCAGCCCGCCGGAGACGCGCGGCGGCGCGTCGCCGCCGGGCCAGCGCGTCGTCGACTCGAGCTCGTCGTCGCGCGCGTCGTCCATTCCGCCGGTTGCCGACAGGGTCATGGCTTCACGCCTTCTTGCCCGGGAAGCGCGATCACCTTGGTCTCGAGGTACTCCTCGAAGCCCATGCAGCCCGTTCTCGCGACCGACGCCGCTCTGGCGATAGCCGCCGAACGGCGTGTCGACGTCGAACCACATCCCGCCGTTGACCGAGAGCGTGCCGGTGCGGATGCGGCGCGCCATCGCGAGCGCGCGCTCCTCGCTCGCCGAGGTGACGGCGCCCGAGAGGCCGTAGATCGAGTTGTTCGCGATACGCACGGCGTCGTCGTCGTCCTCGAAGGGGATCACGCGAGCACGGGCCCGAAGATCTCCTCCTGCGCGATCGTCGAGTCCGGGTCGACGTCGGCGAAGAGCGTCGGCTCCACGTAGAAGCCCTTCGTCAGGTGCTTCGGCACGCCGCCGCCCGTCAGCAGGCGCGCGCCCTCGCGCTTGCCCTTCTCGATGTAGCCGAGCACGCGCTCGTGCTGCCGGCGGCTCACGACGGGACCCATCAGGTGGGCGGGATTCGTCGGGATCGCCGTAGGCGAGCTTCTCGAACGACGGCCTTCGCGATCTCGAGCCCCTCGTCGTAGCGCGAGCGCGGCAGCAGCAGCCGCGTCGTGATCGCGCAGCCCTGGCCGGCGTGCGTGCAGAGCATGCCCACGCCGGGCAGCGCCTTCGTGATGTCGACGTCGTCGAGCACGATCATCGCCGACTTCCCGCCGAGCTCGAGGAAGACCTTCTTCACCGTCGCCGCCGCGCACTCCATCACGCGCCGGCCGGTGGCCGTCGAGCCGGTGAAGGTGACGAGGTCGACGCGCGGGTCGGTCGAGAGCATCTCGCCGACGGAGTGGTCCGACGACGCGACCACGTTCACGACGCCGGCCGGGATGTCGGTGCGCTCGGCGATGATGCGCCCGAGGTTCGTCGCCGACCACGGCGTGTCGGGCGCGGGCTTCAGCACCACCGTGTTCCCGGCGGCGAGCGCCGGCCCGAGCTTGCAGAGGTTCAGGTAGAGCGGGAAGTTCCAGGGCGTGATCGCGCCGACGACACCGGTCGCCTCGCGGCGCAGCAGGCGGCGACTTCGGCTGCCCCATGAACTAGATGTCGCGCATCGGCCGCTCGTACTCGTAGCTGGCGGCGAGCTCGGCCCAGTAGGGCATCGCGTCGATGTAGATGTCGCACTGGACGGCGTAGGTCAGGAGCACCGGC
Source organism: uncultured delta proteobacterium (assembly GCA_963785985.1). Taxonomy (GTDB): domain Bacteria; phylum Myxococcota_A; class UBA9160; order UBA9160; family SMWR01; genus DATBRV01. Next base: position 1,422,604 of record CAWAXD010000014.1, read on the forward strand.
GAGCCGGCCTCGGCGACGACGATCGCGCGCAGCTCCTCCCTCGACTCCTTCAGCGCCTCGCGAGAGCTGCGTCAGACAGCGCTTTCGCAAGGCCGCGTTCGTCGACCAGTCCGTCTCGTCGAAGGCGCGCCGCGCGGCGGCGATCGCCGCGTTCATGTCGTCCTTCGTTCCGTCCGCGCAGACGCCGATCACCTCCTCGGTGGCCGGATTCACGTTCTCGAAGGTCTTGCCGTTGCTCGCCGCGACGAGCTTGCCTCCGATCAGGTTTCGCACTTCGGGATTCAGGGGTGCCAGTGCCATGGATCTTCTCCAATCTCTTCCTAGAGGGTGAATTCCTTCTTGCGTCCGCCGGGCATGACTTCGATCAGGCTCGGATAGCTCTCCTCGACGGGCGCGGCGACGACGCGGGCGATCGCCTTCGCGACGCTCTCCGAGGGCATGAAGTGCATGTGGCGCTGGACGCCCCAATAGCGCCAGGCCTCGAGCGCCTCGCCGCAACATACCGTGATCCATGCGCGCGCCGAACTCGCTGCCCGTCGGTCCCACGCGCACCACGATCGAGCGCACGCCGGTTCCGTCGAGCTCCATGGCGATCACCCGCGCGAGCCCCTCGATGCCCGCCTTGGCGGCCGTGTAGGCCGCCTGGTAGGGGCGCGGACGCACGGCGTTCTCGCTGCCCACGAAGACGAGGTCGCCGCGCCGGCGCTCGAGCATGCCCGGGATGGCGCGGCGGCACAGCAGCATCGGACCGAGCAGGTTCACTTCGAGCTCGGAGCGCAGATCCTCGACCTTGGCGTCGGGAAGGAGATTCAGGATCGACATGCCCGCGTTGTTCACGAGCAGCTCGATCGGCCCGAGCGCAGACTCGGCGGCGGCGTAGAACGCGTCGATCGAAGCGGGCTGCGAGACGTCGAGGAAGTGAGCGAAGGCGCGGCCGCCCGCGGCTTCGATCTGCGCCGTCACCTCGCGCAGGCGCTCGACCCGCCGGGCCCCGACCGCGACGGCGTAGCCCAGCCGCGCGAGCTCGAGCGCGGTGGCCGCGCCGATCCCGGACGAGGCGCCCGTCACGATCGCCGTGCGCAGCCTCGCGCTCATGCGGCGAACCGGATCGGGAGCGCGGCGAAGCCGCGCACGTTGACGGAGTGGACGCGCACGCTCCCCGACGGCTCGACCTCCCACTCCGGGAGCCGCCGCTCCACTTCCTCGAGCGCGACGCGCCCCTCGAGGCGCGCGAGCGACGCGCCGAGGCAGAAGTGCGTGCCCTGGCCGAAGGCCAGGCTCTTCGGGTGTTGCGAAGCACGTCGAAGCGATCGGGCTCCGGGAAGGCGCGCTCGTCGCGGTTCGCCGAGCCGACGAGCAGGACGACCTTGTCGCCGGCGCGAAGCTTCTCGCCGTGGAGCTCGACGTCGCGCGCCACGAGCCGCGCCAGCGCCTGGGTCGAGTTGTCGTAGCGCAGCGTCTCCTCGACCCAGAGGGGGATCAGCGCCGGATCGCGCCGCACCTTCTCGCGCTCGGCCGGATTTCGCGACAGCCAGTAGATGGCGTTGCCCAGCAGCTTCGTCGTCGTCTCGTTTCCGGCGACGATCATCAGGAACAGGAAGCCGATGATCTCGCGGTCCGAGAGCCGGTCGCCGTCGATCTCGGCGGCGAGGAGCGCGCCGGTCAGGTCGTCGCGCGGGCCTGCGCCGGCTGTCCGCCAGCATCCGCGTTGAAGTAGTGGAGCATGCGCAAGCGCCGCCGGCGCAGCCGCTTCGGCGGCATGCCCGCACGCCCTCGTCGCGGTGCACCACGGTGTCGGCCCAGGAGCGCAGCGTCGGCCGGTCGGAAGCCGGGACGCCGAGCAGCTCGCTGATCACGTCCATCGGGAGCTTGCCGGCGAAGTCCGCGATGAAGTCGCAGCGCCCGCGACCGGCGCAGGCGTCGAGGTGCTCGCGCGCGATCGCCCGGATCCGCGGCTCGAGCTCCGACACGCGGCGCGGCGTGAAGCCGCGCGAGACGAGCGCGCGCATGCGCGTGTGTCGAGGCGGATCCATCGCGAGGAAGGACATCGTGGCGGAGGCGTTCTCGTGGAAGACGTCGCGGTCGACGGACACGCCGTGGCGGTTCGAGAAGGTCCCGATGTCCTTGAAGGCGGCGAGCACGTCCGTGTACCGCGAGAGCGCCCAGAAGCCGAGGCTCTCGTTGCGGTACACCGGCGCCTCGTCGCGCAGGGCGCGATACACGGGATAGGGGTCCTCGTGGACCTCGTAGGCATAGGGGTCGTACTCGACCACGCGCACCCTCGGCTGGGAGGACCAGACTATCAGCATTTACATTACGAGTCCAATGTAAATTGTGATAGGCTGCGCCGGTCGCGAGGAGTTCCCCATGGCGCTGCGAGAGCCCGTAGACGAGCTGGTGCGCGAAGGCGCGAAGCCGGCCAGCTCCCCCCGGGACCTCGCAGCGAGCTGCGACCTGATCGGCGTCTGCGTGCGCGACGACGCCGACGTACGCGCCGTCGTCGAAGACGAGGGAGCGCGCTAGCGGAGCAGATGATGGCTCGCGTCACCCGATTGCGCAGAGAGGCGCGCCGCAGCGCGCAGCCGCGCCGCTCGAACGCCGAGCGCACGGCGCAGACGCGCGCGCGCTTGATGGATGCGGTCGTCGAGAGCATCGCCGAGGTCGGACTGGCGCGGACCACCGCCCCGGAGATCGCCCGGCGCGCCGGTGTGACGTGGGGCGCCGTACAGCACCACTTCGGCGGCAAGGACGGCATTCTCGTCAGCGTGCTCGACGATTCGTTCCGGCGCTTCGCGGAAGGGCTCGAAGGAATCCCGATCGAAGGCACCTCGCTCGAGAAGCGCGCGTCGCTGTTCATCGACCGCGCCTGGGAGCACTTCGGCAGCGCGCACTACCGGTCGACCTACGAGATCCTGATCCATTATCTCGGGCGCGAGGACTCGCGCGCCAAGCGCGATTGGCGCGACCGCATGTCGCGGGATTGGGACCGCATCTGGCGCCGGCTGTTCGCCGATGCGCACCTGCCGCGCCGCCGTCACTTCGTGCTCCAGCACTACACCATCGCGGTGCTCTCGGGCCTCGCCTCGACGCTGATGCTCGAGGGCGCCCAGGTCGAGCTGCGGCCGGCCGTGCTCGAGCTCCTGAAGGAGAACCTGGCCGAGCAGCTCGCCCGCGGGCTTCGCGCCGAAGCGTCCCAGTCCTGATCGGACATCGCTCCCCCCGACGGTCGGATCAGGGGTAGACTGCTTCCCTGGATCCGAGGAGTCCGCCATGGCTGGCGAGCACAGCGAAGCGAGCGGCGTCGTGCTTCGCGAGGATCGAGACGGCCTCACGACGCTGCGCCTCAACCGCCCCAACCAGGCGAACGCGCTCTCCGAGGAGATGATCGAGGCGCTGCAGGCGGCGCTCGACGGCGCCGGCGCCGACGCGAGCGTGCGCGTGGTGGTGATCGCCGGCGAGGGCCGCGCCTTCTGCGCGGGACACGATCTCAAGCAGCTGCGCGCGCACCCGGAGGCCCGCTACTACCAGACGCTGTTCGCGCGCTGTCGGCGGCTGATGACGACCCTGCGCGAAATCCCGCAGCCGGTGATCGCGCAGGTCCACGGCATCGCCACGGCGGCCGGCTGTCAGCTCGTGGCGAGCTGCGACCTCGCCGTGGCCTCGAGCGATGCGCGCTTCGCGACGTCCGGTATCAACGTGGGTCTGTTCTGCGCGACGCCGGCGGTCCCGCTCTCGCGCGACGTCTCGCGCAAGCGCGCTTTCGAGATGCTGTTCACGGGCGATTTCATCGACGCGCGCACCGCGCTGGATTGGGGCCTCGTGAACCGCGTCGTGCCGCCGCACGAGCTCGTGGCAGCGGTCGCCGCGCTCGCGGGCGAGATCATGGCGAAGTCGCGCGTCGCCGTGGAGACCGGCAAGCGCATGTTCCAGCGCCAGCTCGAGATGACGATCGACGAGGCGTCGGCCTACGCCGCCGACGTGATGGCCCGCAACATGCTCGCGCAGGACGTCGCGGAAGGCATCGACGCCTTCCTCGCCAAGCGCGCACCCGTCTGGAAGGATCGTTAGGAGCGGCGGCGGCGAAGATAGGCGAGCGCGCCGAGGCCGAGCCCCATCAGCGTCGCCGTGCCGGGCTCGGGCGCCGCTACGAAGCCCGCGTTGATGAAGATGCCGTCGCCCGCGATCAGGCGCCCGCCCACGCCCGGATAGTCGTCGGCCGTGAAGGAGCTGAGGGCGCTGTTCAGGCCCATGCGCAGCGCTGCTTCATCGCCCTGGAGCGTGCCGCCCGTCGGGTCCACGGTGGTGGCGCTCGCGGTGAACGTGAAGTTGAGGATCACGGCCTGTGCGAAGCCCGTGCCTACGCCCGAGAGGATCGCTGTCGTCGTCTGGTTGAACGGAGTGTTGGCGCTCGGCGTTCCACCCGTTGCGGCGTTGTTGAGCGTCGTGATCGCGGCGAGTCCCAGGCTGCCGCTCGTGATCGAGCCCGCGCCGGTCTCGCCGCCGGTGAGCGCGCTGATCGCGACGGCGGCGTTGCCCGACCCGTCGCTGACGATCGTCTGCGCGCCGACCCGCAACACGTCGAGGGTGATGCCCCAGCCGACGCCCGCCGTCTCGGTGACGTTGAAGGTGATCGTGAAGTTGCCCGTGAAGTTCTGGACGGTCGTGCCCGCCGGGCCGGGATTGCCGCCGCGGTCGGCCGACACCACTGCTGCGTAACGGGTCGCGAACGCGCTCGCCGAGCTCGAGCTCACCACCGCCGTGCTCTGCACCGCGCTGGCGACGTCGCCGACGTCGTCGAAGAAATCCGCCGAGTTCCCGGCGTTCTTCACGATCGTGACACTGGAGATGGTCGCCGCCAGGCCCGCCGCCGGCGCGAGCAGCAGCGCGGCGAGGAGGAGCCCGAGGAAATGCTGGCTGAGGCGGCGCATGCAATCCGATCCTTAGCCAGCCTAATCGGCAGTCGGCCTGCGTAAATGAAGGGGAATCGCTCCGTGCAGCAGGATTCCAGGGGCGAGCTGCGCGGGCCTGATCCAGCGTCGCGCGGTCATAAAATCCGTTGCGCACACGGGCCGGAAGCGCCCCTACCTGCACCCTCGCGAGGAGTCCCCTTCAGTAAGCTCCCACGGCGTGACCTCACCGGCCCCTTCCGCTCGCGCGGCGGTCGGGGCGGGGACGGGAATCGCCGCCCTCGCGGGGGGGGTCTGCGTCATCATGTCGCGTCCCAAGCGTTGAACCGGAAGGAGCGCACTCGTCATGTTGGAGCTCAGGGGCAAGGTCGCGGTGGTGACCGGCGGAGGCAGCGGCATCGGCGCCGCGCTCGCGCGAGCGTTCGCCAGCCAGGAGATGGACGTGGTGGTGGCCGACGTCGACGTCGCGGGCGCCGAGAAGGTGGCCGCCGACGTACGCGCAATCGGGCGGCGCGCGCTCGCGGTGCCGACGGACGTCTCGAAGCTCGCCTCCGTCGAAGCGCTCGCGCAGCGCACCTGGGACGAGCTCGGCGGCTGCCACGTGCTGTGCAACAACGCCGGCGTGATGGTGATCGGAGCGCTCGAGCGCCGCAGCATCAAGGACTGGGAGTGGGTCCTCGGCGTGAACCTCTGGGGTGTGATTCACGGCGTGCAGGCGTTCGTGCCGCGCATGCTCGCGCAGCCCGGCGAGAAGCACATCGTGAACACCGGCTCGACGGCGGGACTGATGCCGACGCCGGGCGTCGGTGTCTACGCGACCGCGAAGTACGCCGTCGTGGGCCTCTCGGAGCACCTGCGCCTGGATCTCGCGCGGCACGCGATCGGCGTCTCGGTCCTGTGTCCCGGTGGCGTGCAGACCCAGATCCTGCGCAGCGAGCGCAACCGCCCGAGCGAGTTCGGCCCCAGCCAGAGATCCCCTGACGACTACCGGCGCATGGCCGGGAGCGAGCCGCGACCGCCCGACGAGATGCAGCCGCCGGAAGCGATTGCCGCCATCGTGATCGACGGCATCCGCGCGAACGACGCCTACATCCTGACCCACGCGCACTACCGGAAGGGCGTGCAGGCGCGCTGCGCCGCGCTGATGCAGGCCTTCGACAAGGCCGACGCGCGGAAGTCCGGGGCCGCCTGAGCCGCGCTCCCAGCGCGGGAGCCGTTCGCGCTCGCGCGCGCTAGAGAAGCTGCACGCCGCTGTCCGCCGCGATCCGCACGCGGCGGCCGCACAGCTCTTCCTTTGTAGCGCGCAGGGCGAGCCCGGCGTCGTCGCTCGCGACGAGCATCCGCCTGCCGTCCGCGAGATCACACAAGAGCACCGAGCGTCTCGGGTCGGCGCCTTCGTAGAGCACCGTGTAGGTCGCGACCGTCGCGCGGCACTCCGCGGTCGGCGCCAGCTCGACCGCCTGGGTCTCGCGCGCCGTAGCGTCGCTCACGTCGTCGTGCGCGAACGCGCCATGCCCCGCCTCGCTCGACCACAGACTCACGCCCTGCTTGGTGAGCATGCCGGAGACTGCCGTCACGAGACCGGTGCTGCCCGGATCTCCGCGCAGCACCCCCGCCATGCGCACGAGCGCCTGGAACACGAAGTGATTGAGGGGGCCGCCCGCGAACGCCATCCCCCCGGTCACGCTCGGCGGGCGATCCGTGCGCAGGCCGATCTCGCGCAGCTGCACGCGCACCGCGGACGGAAAGCACGAGTAGAGCTCGCGGTGCGCGGCGTCCGCCGGGCCGCGCCTCGCGCGCTCGAACGCGCGCTCCGCGGCGCGCGCAAAGCCGGGGGAGCGGTGAGGCTCTCGCCGCTCGCTGAGCGCGAGCATGTGGTTCGCGTCGGCGACCGCCAACGGGAAGATCCAACGCGCGCGCGGGATGCCCAGCGCGCGCGCCGTCGCGAGCGAGCAGAACACCAGCCCCGCGGCCTGATCCACGTTCCAATGCGAGCAATGGCGCTTGCCATAGGGAAAGGCCAGCATCGGGTTCCGGCTCGCATCGGCGATCGCGTCGGCGCTCAGCGCTTCGCGAGACCACGCATCCGGATTCCCCGCGGCGACACTCGAGAACGTCGCCCACAGCTCCGCGATCTCGCGCCGGTGCGCTTCGATGGAGAGGCCCTCAGCCGCACGCAGCGCGTTCTCGATCATCGCGTACTGGCTGACCGGCATGCCGAGCCCCGCCCGGATTTCGCGCTCGCTCAGGATCGGCGCGTGCGGCTTCAGCACCGAGTCTGGCGTCACGGGCGCCTGCGCCGTGAGCGGCGCTTCGACGCCGGCTGCGCGCGCACGCCCCGAGCGGTGCCGGGCTTCCGCGCCGACGACGAGCACGACGTCGGAGCGCCCGGCGGCGATGTCGGCCGCCGCGCGTCCGAGCAGCGTCGTCTGGAGCACGCCGATCTCGGCGATCTCGGTCCGCGCTCGCGGCGCTCCGAAGCGCTCCGCGAGCATCCGACACGGATCCGGGTAATGCCAGAAGCCCCGAGGCGCTCGAATCGAATCGGCGCGCGCGAGGAGCGCGCCGCTGCCGGCGTCCCCGGCCGCGCGCTCGAGCGCCAGCGCCATCAGCGCGAGCGGCTCCTTCGCGAGCCTCGGATCGGACTCGCGCTGGCTCACGGCGCCGACGCCGACGAGAACCGGAATGCGGGAGTCCTGCGTCATTGCGTGGCCGGGATCAAACCAGGCCCGCGAGGTTCTCGCGCATCACCTGGCGCACCACGTCGGGCGCCAGCTCCGCGAGCTCGTCGGCGAACTCCGCCGGCCGCGCCAGGCCTTCCGGGTGGGGGTAGTCCGAGCCCGCGAGCACGCGACTGGCGCCGAGCCGGGCCACGAGCGCCGCGACGTCGTCCTCGAAGAACGGCGTCACCCAGACGTTGTTGCGAAAAGTATCGCTCGGCTTGAGCGGCGGCGCCCCGAAGCGCCAGAGATCCAGGCTGTGGAGCCGCGCGATGTGATCGAGCTTCGTGAGCAACGCCGCCGTCCACGACGAGCCGTACTCGACCGTCAGCACCTTGAGCCGCGGGAAGCGCCCGAACAAGTTGTCGGCGATCAAGGCCGTGAGCGTGTCGACGATCGGGCGCTCGGTGAAGGAGATCGCGTATTCCATCAGCGAGTGGCGGTGCGAGGGCGGGTGCGGCCGCAGGCCCCAGGGCACGTTGTAGATCTCGCTGAACGGCGTGCGGCCGATGTGATAGACGACGTTGATGCCCGCTTCCTCGCAGCGCGCCCAGAACGGATCGAAGCAGGGATCGGCAGGTGAGCGCCCCTCGACCGGGCCGGCGCTGAGGATCACGAAACGAGCGCCGCAGGCGAGCACGCGGTCGAGCTCGACGATCGCCTCGCCCAGATCGACGAGCGAGCACAGGGGCGCCGCGAAGATGCGGCCGTCCTTGCCGAAGCCCCAGTCCTCTTCGACCCAGCGATTGAAGGCGCGCAGGCTCGGGTAGAGCGCTTCGCGGTGGCGCGGCTCGCGCAGCTGTGGTTCGACGCCCACGCCGGTGGTCGGAAGCATCAAGCAAGCCTCGACGTTCTGCTCGTCCATCTTCGCGAGTCGCGCCTTGCGCGAGCAGAACTCCGGCACCGCGAGGCCGTCGATCGGGTGCAGGCTGGGACTGCCCCCCGCATCGCACCTGCCGCGCAGGAACTCCTTCATCGCGCCCGGGGGTCCGACGCTGTCGCCCGCGCCGACGCTGAAGAATTGGCAGCGCTCGTCGCCCACGTACATGCGGCCGGGAACGCCCGCGCCCCCGCGTCGATCGATCCAGAGCGTTCGCCGCGCGTACTTCGCTTCGATGTGACGCGTGAAGCAATCATCCGGCTCGTAGTAGTGGTTGTCGGCGTCGAACATCGCATAGGGGAGCGCGGCCATCGGAGCACCTCTGCGTCCTGGATCCGGGTCGTCTGCGGCGCGATCGTCTCTGCCTCGGGTACGGTAGCCAGCACAGCGACCTGCGCGCATCGGCAGCCTGCGCGCGGACCCGCCGCTCAGACCCCGGACAGCGGGAACCCGCGCGACGGCTTCAGGCGCTCGAGCGTGTGCGGGAGATCGCGGCTCAGCCGCCAGACCCAGGAGCGCCAGCGCGAGCGCGGATGCACGCGGCGGAACCAGATGCGATTCTCGAGGCTCCCACGCGGACGCTCCATCAGCGCGAGGGCCTCCGCGGCGTCGCGCAGCTCGACCAATCGCAGTCGCGGCGCGACCGCCCCGACGACACCCGGGAGCTCCGCCGCGCAGTCCCACAAGCTGAAGAAGACCGCGAGCACGTTGATGGCGAGGGCGAGCACGCCCTCCCGGCGCTGATGCTCGCAGAAGTCCTCCCAGCCCACGACGGGGTCGAGCTCGCGCAGCATCAGGTAGAGATCGAGGAAGTGCTTCTCTCTGCAAGCGCCGCGCCGGAGATCTCCGCAGATGGAGGCGAGCAGGAACGCGAGCGTGTGTTCATCGCAGAGCGTCTCGAACTCGTTGCCCGAGAGCGAGAAGCGCCGACGCTGCTTCCACAGCTGCTCCTCGTCCACGCGTTCCACCGAGCGGCTGTCCAGACACCAGTGCAGATCGATCCGCGCGACGCCGCGGCGCACCGTGACCGCATGCGGCGCCTTCGCGCGCAAGCGGCCGCGGATCTCGCGCAAGCGCTCCGCGACCGGCTTGCCGTCGTCGAGGTTGGTCGTGACGTCGAAGCCGAGCCGGGCCAGCACCTCGAGCGCCGCTTCGAATTGCGCCGCTCGGACCAGCACGTCGATGTCGCCCTGATGCCGCCGGTTCGGGTCGCCGTAGAAGCGCTGCCCGAAGTAGAGGCCCTTCAGGTACAGGCAGCCGAGGCCCGCCCGCGCGAGCGCGGCGCAAACCTCCACCGAGACGCGCAGCAGCTCGGAGTTGTGGGCGCTCCGCATCGCCTGGTAGTCGATCAGCTTCTCGCGGAAGGCGCCGGGGACGAGCGGCTTCGCCCGCTCGCTCGCCAGGACGGGCGCCACCCAGTCGAGGAGCTTGTGCTCGCTCGAGAACCGCTCGAAGGCTCCGGCGTCGTAGTCCGGCGTTCGCTCGAGCGCGGCGAAGAAGGCCTCGGGCCCGGCGGCTAGCGCTCGCACCGCACGTACGCTGGCTCGATGCTCCAAACGAAGGTCTCCCGGCGCGGTGAAAAGCGCAGGGTGGAGCGGACCGCCCCCCGTTGCAACGCCTGCGCCACCGCCCTCGCGTGGCGAGCTGGATGCGATCCTGCGACGCTTGCGCGCGATCGATGCGGTTCGAGATCGCGAGGCGCAGGAGCGGCCCGATGGCGAGCGGTGCAAAGCGGCGGGGCGCCGCGCGGTTGCTGGGTTTCGCAGCCGGCAGCGCTTGCGCCCTCGTGCTCACCTCGCTCGCGATCGTGCGCGCGCTCGACGCCGCGGACATCGCCAGGCCCTACGTCGATCTTGCCGCGATGCGCGTGATGCTGAACGTCCTCGACGCCTTCGCGCACAGGATCCCGGACCACCCCGAGACCCGCGTCGCCTTCCTCAGCGACTCGACGTCGATGCACCTCGCCAGCGGGGCCCGCGGCCTCAACGATCGGCTCGGACCGGCGCTGGTCAGGCTGGCGCCAGGGGAATCCCACTATCGGGTGTTCTCGTTTGCGACACCCGGATTCACCCAGTTCACCCAGTACTTCCTCTCTCATCGTCTCGCGGATGCGGGCGCCGATCACGTGGTCCTCGGCTTCAACCTCGCATCGCTCTCGCAGTCGTGGCGCACGGGAGACCGCCCCGAGCTCGCCGCTCTGCTTCCCGTGCGTTTCCTGGGCGAAGCGTTGCGCCTGCCGATGTATTGGATCGGCCTGTCGACGGACGAGCTTCTTCTCTACACCACGGTGGCTCAGCTGCGGGGCTTCGAGACGTGGCTCGCGCTCACGCAGCAGCAGGCGCGCTGCGTGCACGCCTGGGGATCCGTTGCTGAATGGCTGCAAGCGCGAAGCGGCATGCCGGAAGGCCTCGCCTATCAGCAGCTGTATTTCTATCGACGTCGCCAGAAGCAGCTCCTACCCGGGTCACCCGAGCGTGAAACCGAGTGGCTGGCGCGCTGGCGCTACGACGCGGCCCTCGCCGGGGTCGGGCCCGAACATCCGATCTTGCAGATCCTCCGCGCGACGCTCGAAGTCTTTCGCGAGCACCGGATTCCCGTGCTCGTCTACATCATTCCGATCAACGTCGAGCACCTCGAGGCCCTCGGCGTGCTCGATCGCGCCGGCCTGGGCCGGAGCATCGAGAGCGTGCGCCAGGTGACCGTCGCGAGCGGGGCCTCGCTGCTCGACCTCCACGCTCTGCTGCCCGACGCGGCCTACTCCGACGCGGCAGGACACCTCGGCGTGGACGCGCCCCTCGATGCGCCGCCGATCGTCGCGGAGCGCATCGCGCAGGCCTTGCTGGCGGCGCGCGCCAGACGCTGATGCGGTTCGACGCCGTCCACCGCTGCGAGGCGCTGCGGGCGACGCCGGACTGGACCCGATCCGGCGCGTCTGCGACGCTTGCGCGCGCTCGAAATCCAGCGGGATCTCGAGGCGCAGGGGCGGCCGCATGCTGAGCGATCCGGGTTCGAAGTGGCGGGCCGCTGCGCGGCTGTTCGGCTTCGCCGCCGGCAGCGTTTGCGCTCTCGTCGCGACCGCTCTCGCGATCCTGCGCGTGCTCGATGCCGCGGGCCTGCCCACCCCCTACGTCGACCTCGACTCGATGAAGGTGCACCTCCAGGTGCTCGGAGTTCTCGCGACGGCGAAGCAACGCATGCCCGGACAGCGAATCGCCTTCCTCGGCGACTCGACGTCGATGCATGCTTCCGACGGCTCCCGCGGGATCGACCATCAGCTTGGACCGGCGCTCGACGCGCTGGCGCCGGAGCAGCCCCGCCACCTGGTGTTTTCGTTCGCTGCGCCCGGCTACACCCAGTTCACACAGTACTTCCTGTCTCACCGGGTCGCGTATGCGAGGCCCGACGCCGTGGTCGTCGCCTTCAATCTCGCCTCGTTCTCGAATCAGTGGCGCAGGGTCGACCGAACGCGGCTGGCAGCGTGGCTCCCCGTGCGCCGCCTGCCCGAAGCGCTCTCGCTGCCGCTGTATTGGATCGGACTCTCGACGGATCAGCTGCTTCTGTATCCGATCGTGGCCCAGCTCGGGGGCTTCGAGGCGTGGCAGAAGCTATTGCGCGTGCAAGCGCGCTGCGTGCACGCCTGGGGATCCGCTGCGGAATGGTTGCAAGCGCACAGCGGCGCGCGGGACGGTCTGGCCTACCAGAACCAGTTCTTCTATCACACCCGCATGGAGCAGTACGTCGACGGGCCGCCGCAACGCGAGACCGCGTCGCTCGCGCGCTCGCGGCTCGACGCGCTGCTCGCCGGCGTCGATCCCGATCACCCGGTGCTGCGCGTGCTGCACGCCACGCTCGAAGTGTTCCGCGAGCGCGGGATTCCCGTCTTCGTCTACATCGTTCCGCTGAACCTCGAGTATCTGGAGCGGATCGGCATTCGCAATCGCGAGGGCGTGCGCCGGGGCATCGAGAGCGTGCGCCGCGTGGTGGAAGCAGCCGGCGCTTCGTTGATCGATCTGCACGACAGCCTGCCCGACGCGGCCTTCGCCGACGGGGGTGGGCACCTGATGACGACCGCCGAGTACGACGCTCCGCCGATCGTCGCCCGGCGCATGGCGCAGGCGATGCTGGCCAAGGGCGAGGCGCGCTGATGCTGTTCAACTCGTTCTCGTTCTTGATCTTCTTCGCGGTGTTCGGGCTCGCCTACCGGCTCGCGCCGCGGCGCGCGCGCATCCCGCTGCTGCTGGCGGCGAGCCTGCTGTTCTATTCGCTGTGGATTCCCGCCTATCTGCTGCTGCTGCTCTTCGAGATCGGCGTGAACTGGTGGCTGCTGCGCGCGATCGCGCGGGGCCCGCGGCCGCGCGTCGCGCTCGCGGCGTCGATCGTGTTCACGCTCTCGTTGCTCGGCTATTTCAAGTACGCCGCGTTCCTCGTCGCGGGCGTCTCGCCGTTGCTCGAGCGCCTGCTGGGCGCGCACCCCGTGCTCTCCGAGATCCTGCTGCCGCTCGGGATCTCCTTCTACTCGTTCAACATCCTCGCGCTCGCGATCGACACCGCGCGCGGACGCGAGGGCAAGCCGCCGAGCCTCCCGCACTATGCGCTCTTCATCGCCTTCTTCCCGCACCTGATTGCGGGCCCGATCCTGCGCGGACGCGACTTCCTGCCGCAGCTCGCGCAGGGCGAGCGCATGACGCCGGAGCGCACGCGGCGCGGCCTGTGGCTGATCGCCTCGGGGATCGCCAAGAAGATGATCCTCGGCGATTTCGTGCTCGCGCCGTTCGTGGCCGACGTCTTCATGAGCCCGGGCGTCGCGAACGCGCCCGTGCACTGGCTCGCGCTCTACAGCTTCGCCTTCCAGATCTACTTCGATTTCTCCGGCTACACGGACATGGCGCGCGGGCTTGCGTGCCTGCTGGGCTACGAGCTGCCGGTGAACTTCCTCGAGCCCTACCTGTCGCGCAATCCGGCCGAGTTCTGGCGGCGCTGGCACGTGACGCTCTCGAGCTGGCTGCGCGATTACCTCTACGTGCCGCTCGGCGGCAATCGGCGCGGGCGCGTGCGCACCTATCTGAACCTGCTCGCGACGATGCTTCTCGGCGGGCTGTGGCACGGGGCCGGCTGGAACTTCCTCGTGTGGGGAGGGATCCACGGCCTGCTGCTCGTCGCGCACCGTGCCTTCGCGGGGCGAGCCCCGACGCAGGACGCGCCGCTCACGTGGCGCGACGCGCCGAAGATCATCGTCTGCTTCCACGCCGTGATCCTGCCGTGGGTGTTCTTCCGCGCCGCAGGCTTTGCGGACGCGACCGCCTTCCTCAAGGGCCTGTTCACGAACGAGTGGGGGCAGTGGCCGGCGCTCCAGTCGCTCGCCGTCGCGGCGTGCCTCGGACTCCACGCGCTCGAGCGCTGGGGGCGCCCGCGGCTGCCGCGGCTGCGCGCGGCGCTCGGCGACGGCCCCATCGGCGGGCTCGTCGAAGGCCTCGCGTTCGGAACCCTGCTGGCGTTCGCGATCGCCGCCAGCGGAACCGGCGCAGAGTTCATCTACTTTCAGTTCTAGCGGCTAGACGGCTTCGTAGCCCTCGTTCACCCAGGCTTCGAGGTCGTCGGGCAGGGTGGCCGTCGAGCTCGCGTAGCGCTCGGCGGCCTCGCGTCCCTGCGTCTCCGTCCACATCTGCTTGAACAATCCCGCGGTGCGTTCGCCGTAGAGGCCGAGCGCCCGGAGCGTCGGGATGATGAAGCCCGACACCGGGCCGTAGCGCCCGCCGGTGCGCGCGAGCTCGCGTCCGATCACGTCCCGCTCGGCGGCGAGCGCCGTCAGCACGTCGTTGGGATCGACCCCGGCATCGCTCCACAGCTTCATCACGCGATCGCGCATCGTGTTCGCCGCGCGAGACGCCATCAGACTGCGCGTGCACTCGAAGGCGAAGTCCTGGAGCTCGCGGTTCTCCTGCGGCGAGAGCGTGGGAACCACGTGGCCGAGGTACTTGATGCCGTAGCCCGTATGGCGCGCCTCGTCGCGGGAGACGTAGGTGAGCAGCTTCTTCAGCAGCGGCTCCTGCGTCTGATTGCGCATGTCGCGGAAGAAGTAGAGCGCGAGTCCTTCCGTCACCACCTGCATGCCCACCGCCTTGAGCTTCCAGTCGGGCGCCGCGACGATGGCGTCGAGCAGCTCCTGGAGGCCCCGCGTGATCGGGAAGACCTGGCCGAGCTTCTGGATGTACGCCGCGAACACCTCGACGTGTCGGGCTTCGTCGAGCGTCTGCGTCGCGGCGTAGAGCTTGCCGTCCATGTGGGGCACGGCGTTCACGAGCTGACCGGCGACCATCAGGGCCCCCTGCTCGCCGTGCAGGAAGTTCGAGAGCATGAACGCCGCCGAGGTGCGCGAGACCTGCCAGCGCGTCTCGAAGGGGAGCTCATGCCAGAATTTCGTCTCCGCCACCGGGAGGCCGCCCATCGTGAAGGTGCGCGTGAGCGCTTCACGGTCGATGCCGGCTTCCCAATCGAGCTCGCGCAGCGCGATCCACTGGCGATCGAGCGCGTTCGCATACAGCGTGCGGATCTGGTCGATCTCGGGCTCGTAGTTCCAGCTGTAGATGGCCGTGAGCGCGGCAGCCACCTCGGCGGTGTGAAGCGTCGGACGCTCGGGCAGACTCGCAGCGGGCTCCGGGCTCACGCGTTCTCCTGTCGCGGGCGCGACCGGCGCAAGGTAGCGGGGCGAGCCTTCGCCGGCCCGCGCGCTGCGTCGCAAGGCACGAGCTCGCCCTCGCTGCCGTGACGTTCGCCAACGGGCGCCGCGCGCGGAGCGCGCCGCGAGCTGCTCAGGGACAGGGCGACGTCCCGGCGCAGGCCAGGCCCGACGGGCCCGGGGCCCCGCCGAGGGTGACCTTGAACAGGCCGAAGTCGAAGAGCCCGGTGAAACCGTCACCGTCGGCGTCCACGTCCGGGTTGAAGGCCGGGTCGCCGGCGAAACGGCCGTACGCCAACCTGAAGATTCCGAAGTCGGCGACCCCGATCGTCCCGTCGTTATCGTAATCCGTGTCGCAGAGATTGCCGTAGCCGTCGTGATCGGTGTCGCGCTGATCCGCGTTGGGGACGGTCAGACAATTGTCATTGGGGTCGGGGACGCCATCGCCATCCTGATCGGGAAACTCCGAGTCGTCGAGCGCGGACGCGCAATCGGGATCGGCGGGCCAGTCCGTGAGCCCGTCGCCGTCGTCGTCCTTCTCGTTCGCGCACTGCGGGCGGGTGAGGTCGATCAGCTGCCCACGGTACTGCGAGAGATCGGCGCTCCAGGTGGCGTCTCCAAACAGGCTGGTCTCGACCGGTTGGCCCACGAAGGTCGAGATGGCGATCATCACGCCCGCGAGCTCCCACTGGTTGGTGCTCGTGTTCTTGACGAACGTAGCCCCGCCCGAATCGCCGTCCGCGCCCATCGCCTCGTACGTGGTGCTGCCGCCGCCGGGGATCTGCGTGAAGCTCGCCGAGAAGGCGAACGTGCCGCTGGCGGTGCCGGTCCCGGTCACCTTGTTCGTACCCCAACGCTTGCCGCCGAACAGGCTCCAGAAATAGCCGCTGACGCCCATCCAGCTCGTCGCGGCGCCGCGCGCGCGACCGACCCCGATGAACGTGAGGTTGGTGTTGTTCGGGGGCGTCGTCGTGCGGATCGGCAACAGCGGCAGGTTCGGGCTCGGGTCGATGCGAAAGACCTTCAGATCGGCGAGCGAGCTGTCGGGATTGTGGAGCTGCACGGTCGTTCCCGGGACGACCGGATAGACCACGCCTTCGATCTCCGGATCCGAGACCGTCACGTGATTCGCGGTCAGCATCCAGCCGTTACCCAGGTAGATGCCGCTCGGGCCCGCCACGCGACCGACGTAGGCCCAACCCGGATCGTCGGCGGGAGCCGTCGTGTTGCCCTGGCCATCGCCGGACTCGAGGACCAGCGCCGCCGCGGGAACGGAGAGCAGCAGCGTCAGCGTGAAGATCAGCAGGCGGCGCATCGGACTCTCACGATCGAGCGACGAGTATCGCGCGCAGCGCCCCCGCGATCAACTCGCCGCCTTGCCATGGCGAGCACCGCGAGCGCTGCACCGACGAGCAGCGCCGAAGCCGCCTCCGGGACCACGCGGTAGATCTCGCCGCCGCCCTCCGACGGAACGAAGACGCCCCCGAGATCGAGGATGTAGAGATTGCCGTCCGCGTCCTCGCCGAAGGACGAGATGTCTCCGATCTTGCCGACGTCGGGCGCGAGCAGCTGCGTCCAATCCTCGAGATCGCTGAAGTTGGTGCCGTCGAAGTCGGCGGGGTCCGAGCCATCGAAGCGGAGCGACCAGATGTTGCTCGCCGTCGAGAAGTCGGCGAGGAAATACTTCCCCTGGAGCTCGGCGACCGGGCCGCGATAGACGTAGCCGCCCGTGATGGCGCGATACGGCACCGCGCTCGTGTGGTCGTACTCGTGGATCGGGTCGATGGCGCCAGGCGGCTTCTCGCCGCCGACCGGCGTGCCCGGCGGCAGCGGAGTCGGCGTCGCGATGGTGCCTTCGCGCAGCCGCCAGCCGTAGTTCTCGCCTCCGGGGCTGCCGGCGGGCTGGAAGTTCACTTCCTCCTTCACCAGCTGCCCGACGTCGGCGATCCAGAGGTCGCCGGTCGCGCGGTCGAAGCTCGGCCGCCACGGATTGCGCAGGCCGTAGGCCCAGATCTCGTCGTCGCGCTCGCGGCCGACGAAGGGATTGCTCGCCGGGACGCCGTAATTGCGGCCGTTCGACGGATGGTCGACGTCGAGGCGCAGGATCTTCCCGAGCAGATTGTCGGTGAGATCCTGCGCGTTGCCGGTTCCCGGCATGTGACCCTCTCCGGTGTCGTCTCCCGCGCCGCCATCGCCGGTCGCAGCGTAGAGATAGCCATCGGGCCCGAAGCCGAGCCAGCCTCCGTTGTGGTTCGCCTGGGGCTGCGCGATCGAGAGCAGCGGCGTCGGCGTGGGGTTCGCGAGATTGCCGTTTCGCGAGACCTGGTAGCGCTCGATGCGCGTCGTCCCCGTCGCATCCACGCGGTTCACCAAGAAGTAGCCGTTCGTCGCATAGTCGGGGTGGAACGCGAAGCCGAGCAGTCCCTGCTCCTGGCCCAGCGCGAGATCGCTGATCTGGAGGAACGGCGTCGGAGCGATCAGCCCCGTCGCGAGGTCGAGGATCTTGATCTTGCCGGTCTGCTCCGCGATGAAGAGCCGGCCATGATCGCCGGCGGGAGCGGTCGCAAAGACCGGGCGCGCGAGCCCCGACGCGACGCGCACGGTCTCGACGAGCGCGGACGCTGGCGACCCGGCCAGCAGACCGGCGGCCGCCACGGCCGCGAGTCCGCGGCAGCCAGCAGTGCGGCGGCGTGCGCTCATTGGAAATGAGTGGCGCGCCGCGCCCCGAAAGCGCGCCGCTCAGCCGCCCTCGGAGGCGCCCGCGGCGGCGCGCTGGCAGCGCAGGCAGATGCAGGCGCGGCGGGCGCTGGCCGCGGGCAAACGCGCGAGCAACGCGGCGTCGAAACGCAGCGCGGTGCACCAACATTCCGGCTCGGAGCCGCCCGCCGCGGCGGCCCGGGCGCAGGCATTCGGCTGCCCGCACAGCGGGCAATGCGTCGGATCCACCGGCTCGCTCATGAGGCGCGAGGCTACCACGAGCAGGCTTTCAGGACTCCGCTCGCCTGCGGCTCGCGGCGCGCTTCGCTAGCTCGCCGGCTCGTCGCTCGTCGGAGTCTCGCCGGGAATGGCGGCGCCGAAGTAGAAGCCCTGGCCGTAGCGCACGCCGAGCTCGCGCAGCGCGCGCAGCTCGGCGTCGGTCTCGACCCCCTCGGCGATCACCTGCGCGCCGATGCCGCGGGCCACCGACGCGAGCGCGCGCACCACCTCCTGGCGCGGCGGGTCCGAGTCGATTCCGCGCACCAGGCCCATGTCGGTCTTGATGAAGTCGGGCGTGATCTCCATGATCGCCTCGAGACTCGCGTAGCCCGTGCCCGCGTCATCGATCGCGATCCGCACGCCGACTTCGCGGCACGCGTCGCTCACCTCGCGGAACACGCCGAAGTTCTCGATCGATTCGCTTTCCGAGATCTCCAGCACCAGATCGCTCGGACGCAGCTGGTGGGTCTCGAGCACCTTGCGCAGTCCCTCGACGCGCAGGTTCGGGTCGCCGATCGCCGTCGGGAGGCAATTCAGGAAGAGCGTCTTGCCGCGCGGCAACACGCACGCGCGCTCGAGAGCGAGCGAGCGGCACAGGCAATCGAGCTCGAAGAGCAGCCCCGCGGACTCCGCCTCGTGGAAGAGCTGCACGGGACTCACGAGCTCGGTGCGCGCGGGACCGCGCGTCAGCGCCTCGTACCCGATCACCTGCGCAGTCTCGAGGTGCACGATCGGCTCGAAGCGCACCGAGAGAGCGCGCGCGAGAATCAGCTTGAGGATCTGGCGGGCGCTGCGCCGCGAATGCAGGCCGGCCTCGAGCTTCGCGTCGGCGCGCGCATGGTCGATCGCGTGCATGATCTGACGTTCGGTCTTGACGGTTGGATTGAACAGCGAGATGGCGACGCCGACCGGAAGCTCCAGGGGCTCGCGCAGGTACGGATACACGACCTGACGTCCCTGGCGGCGGATCTGGCTCGCAACGCGATCGGCGAGGCTGCGAATCCGGGTGGTGTAGAAGCGCGAGTCGCTGCGCGGCTGGAACATGAAGACGAGGATCGCGCCGCGCGGGCGCTCTTCGGTGACCAGCAGGCTCTCGGACGGAACCGCCTCGAGCGCGACCTCGCGCACGAGGTTCACGAGGCCATCCATCGCCTGCTGGTGGGCTGCGCCGCCGTAACGACGTTCGATGCGCTCGAGCTGCCCGGCCTCGATCAGGAGCAGACCGACGGCCCCGCGGCTGGCGAGGCCCGCCACGATCCGATCGAGTTCCTGGTCCGGGTGGAGCGAGAACATGGCCTCCCCAGTCGGCGCGTTCGTCGACGCCTGGCTCTTCGGCCGATCGGAAGCGGAGCCTTGAGCGGCGGCCCCTGCGCAGCGGCAGGACCGAGACCCGCGATCTGGTTCGGTTACCGAACTTCAGGCGGACGGGGCCGGAAGCTGGCGCGGGCGACGCCGGAGCGGGACGCCGCGAGCAGCAAATCCCCATCGGTTTCGCTGGTGTCGCCGAGCACGGCGCAGCGCGCCTGGGCGCGCAGCTGGCTCTTCGTCATGTGCACCGCCACCTCGGGCTTCGCCGCCAGCCGCAGCGCCCAGGCGTCGACCGTCGCATCCAGCCGCGCGGCCGGAACCACGCGGTTCACGAGCCCCCAACGCTCCGCCGTGCGGGCGTCGATGCGATCGCACATCAGGATCAGCTCGCGGGCGCGCGCGGCGCCGAGCTCTGCGATCAAGCGGGGGGTGGCGCCCCACGTGAGCGGAATTCCGAGGTCCACCTCGGGGACGTGGAAGACGCTGCCCTGCGCGGCAATCCGGAAGTCGCAGGCGAGCGCGAGCGCCACTCCGCCTCCGACGGCGTGACCGTGGACACGAGCGAGCGTCACGACTTCGCAAGCCTCGATCGCCCGGCAGGCGCGCCAGCCGATCTGCGCGGCGTAGCGGCGCTCGCGCTCGCTCGCGCCGGAGGACGCGGCCATGCGCTCGCCGCCCGGAGGCCGCTCGCGGTCGGCGCCCGCGCAGAAGCTCGACCCGCGGCCTCCGAGCACCACGACGCGGGTCTCGAAATCACGCTGCAAGCCCGTGTAGAGCTCCGTGAGCGCCTCGAGCGTGGCCGTATCGAGGGCGTTGCGGCGCTCGGGGCGGTCGAGCCAGACGCGCAACACCGGACCGTCGCGCTCGACGGCGAGCCGCGGGCGGCTCCGCTGCGGTGCGACGCGAACGCGCGTCGGGCGACTCTGGCCCCGCTTCGGCTTTGCCATCCATTCCCTCGCATGGCTCGACGCCGCGCATTCTAGGCGCTCGCCGGCCCAGCGCCGGCATCGCTAGCGGGCCGCGCGGGGGGCGCTAGGCCCGGCCAGGAGCGCTCGCCCCGGCGGCTGACTCGACGGCTTCTGCGGAGCCGAACAGCCGGCGCAGGCGCCGCCGGACCGCGATCACGGCGTCGTCGAGAACCAGGTAGAAGACGGGCACGACGAGCAGCGTGAGCATCGTCGAGGAGAGCATCCCCGCGCCCGAGGCCACGGCCATCGGCGCTCGCGTCTCGGCTCCGGGACCCACGCCGAACGCGGCCGGCAGCACGCCGAAGATCATCGAGATCGCCGTCATCAGCACGGGCCGCATGCGGATCGGCGCCGCGCGCCGCATCGCCTCGACCTTGTCCATGCCCTCGCTGCGCAGCTGGTTCGCATAGTCGATCAGCAGGATCGAGTTCTTCGTCACGAGGCCCATCAGCAGGATCATGCCGATCAGGCTGAAGAGGTTGAGCGACATGCGCATCAGGAAGAGCCCACCGAAGGCGCCCACCAGCGCGAGCGGCAGCGCCATCATCACGGTGAGCGGGTGCGTGAGGCTCTCGAATTGGGCGGCGAGCACCATGTAGATCACGAGGATCGCGAGCAGCAGGGCGAGCCCGAAGTCCGCGACGCCCTCCTGGAACGCCTCGGCCTGACCGGAGAGGCCGAGCGTGACGCCTTCGGGAAGGATTCCAGCCGCGATCTCGCGCGCCTCGGCCACGGCGGTGCCGAGCTTCTTGCCCTGGAGGTTGCCGCTGACGGTGACGCTGCGCTGGCGATCCAGCCGCGTGATCGCCGAAGGAGCGGCGCCCGTCTCGATCTTCACGAGATTGCGCAGCTCGACGACTCCCCCGTCGCGCGTGCGCACGTAGAGGCGCTCGATCGAGGCCGGATCGCTGCGCGCGTCCTTCTCGAGGCGCACGCGGATGTCGAAGCGTTGCCCGCCCTCCTTGAAGGTCCCGATGTTCAGCCCGCCGATCATGGTCTGGATGGTCATGGCGAGCGAGCGGACGTCGACGCCGAGCGCGGCCGCCTTCTCGCGATCGGGCAGCACGCGGATCTCGGGCAACCCGAGCTTGAGCGATTTGTCGAGATCGGTGTAGCCGCCGCGCTTCAGGAGCTCGACGATGAAGCGGTCCGAGATCTCGTCGAGATCGGCCAGGTCGACGTTGCCGCGGATCTCGAACGCGAAGTCGCCACCCGTGACATTCCCCATCATGTTCGAGAGATCGAACACGCGCGCCTTTTCGCCCGGGATGCGACCGAGCGCCTCGCGCGCCAGCGGCACCAGCTCCTGGGTGGTGCGGTCGCGGTCCTTCATGCTCTTCAGGACCACGAACATGATGCCTTCGTTGGAGCTTCCCCCTGACGTCGATCGCCGACACCCGCGCCCGAGAACATCCCGGCGAGCTCCGGCAGCTTCAGCATCCACTCCTCGTTGCGATGCAGGTATTCGTACGTGGTTTCGAGATTGGTGCCGGGCGGCGTCGTGAAGCGCACGAAGAACATGCCGTTGTCCGACGGCGGGAAGAACTCGGCGCCGAGGCCTCGACCAAAGAGCAGCGCGAGCACGAAGGAGGCGACCGCGATCCCGAGCGTCGTCTTGCGGTTCACCAGCACCCAGTCGACGAGCTGGCGATAGCGGCGATCGAGCCAGGCGAAGCCCCGCTCGAGCCGGTGGTAGATGCTGCCGTGGGCGCGTTCCTTCGGCGGCGACATGCGCGCCGCGAGCATGGGCGTGAGCGTGAGCGCCACCACCAGCGAGATCATCACCGAGGCGGCGACCGTGACGCCGAACTCGCGGAGGAAGCTCCCGACGATGCCCTTGACGAAGATCACGGGCATGAAGACGACCGCGATCGAGACGGTCGAGGCGGTGGCGGCGAAGGCGATCTCGCGCGTGCCCTTGGTGGCGGCATCGTACGGCGACTCGCCGAGCTCGCGGTGCCGCTCGATGTTCTCGAGCACGACGATCGCGTCGTCGATCACGACGCCGACGGCGAGCGCGAGCGCGAGCAGCGTCATGGTGTTGAGCGTGAACCCGAACAGCCACATGAAGCCGAAGGTCGCGATCAGCGAGATCGGGATCGCCGCAGCCACGATCAGCGTCGGCCGCGTGCGGCGCAGGAACACGAAGACGGTCAGCACGGCGAGCACCGCGCCGAAGATCAGCGCGAACTGCGTCTCGGCGACCGCTTCGCGGATCGATTTCGAGAAGTCCGCCGCGGCTTCGTCCTTCTTGAACGAGTAGCCCGCCGGGAGCAGCGGCTTCATTTCTGCGAGACGTTTGTAGGTCTCGTCGACGACCGCGACGGTGTTGGCGCCCGACTGCTTGCGGATGCCGACGCCCACCGTCGGAACGCCGTCGAAGTTCGCGATCGTCTGCGCGTCTGCCGCGCCATCCTCGATGCGCGCGACGTCGCCGAGGTGCACCGGCGCGCCGTCGACGAAGGCGACGATCAGCTTCGACAGCTCGTCGACCGAGCGAAACTCGGCGTCGGTCTTGACCGTGTACTCGACCTTGTTGCTCTCCACCTCGCCGCCGGGCAGCTCGACGTGCTCGCGGCGCACGGCGTCGAGGATGTCGGTAGCGGCGAGGCCGCGGGCGCGCAGCGCCTCGCCGTCCAGCCAGATGCGGATCGCGCGCTCGCGCTCGCCGAACATCACCACCGATGCCACGTCGGGGATCGTCTCGAGCCGCGGCTTCATGAAGCGGCGCACGTACTCGCTCGCCTCGACGATCGGGCGGTTCGAGTTCACCGGGATCCACAGCACGGGCTCGTTGCCGAAGTCTTCCTTGTCGACGACCGGCGGCTCGACGTCCTCGGGCAGCTGGTACCGCGCGCGCGCCACCTTGTCGCGCACGTCCTGGGCCGCGATGTCGATGTCGCGCCCGAGCACGAACTCGATCTTGATCACGCTGGTGCCCTGATACGACTTGCTGCTGAGCTCGCGCACCCCGGCGATCGTGTTCAGGTGCTCCTCGAGCACGTCGGTGACGTCCTGCTCGATCACCTCGGGGCTCGCGCCCTCGAGATGGGCCGAGACCGTCACGACCGGGAAGTTCATGTCGGGGAACTGATCGACGCCGAGCCGCTGGTAGCCGAGCACGCCGAACACGATCAGCGAGAGCATCAGCATCAGCGTCAGGATCGGGCGCCGGATGAAGAGATCGTACGAGCTCATCGTGCGGCTCCCGGGCCCTCGGCCACGTCGGACGTGGCGGCGCCGGCGGGGCTGCCGTCGGCGTTGCGGGGCGACACCAGCTCGCCGTCGGTGAGCCCGGCCTGCCCGCGCAGCACGACGAGATCCCCCGCGCCGATGCCCTTCACCACCTCGAGCATGCCGCCGCGGTGCGCGCCGACCTCGATCACGCGGCGCTCGACGCGATTTTCGGGCAGCGCACGAAACACCACGGCGCCATCGGCGCGCTGGAGGACCGCTTCCTCGGGGATCATCAGCACGCCGTCGCGCTTCGCGATGCCCAGATCCACGCGCGCGAAGAGCCCCGGGCGCAGCCTCCCGTCGGGGTTTGCGAGCAGCGCCTTCACGCGCAGCGTGCGCGTGCGCGGATCGATCGTCGGCGACACGATCGTCACGGTCGCCTTGAACGTCTCATCGGGGAAGGGCGCGACGCGCACGTCGACGTCGTTGCCGATCTTCACGCGGCTCGAGTCGATTTCCGCGAGACGGAACTCGACCTCGATCGGATCGAGCGAGACGAGCTCGAAGAGCTTCTGCCCGGGCGCCACGAATTCGCCTCGCGATACCAGGCGGTCCGCGACCAGGCCGGCGAACGGGGCCTTCACGATGGAATCGGCGAGCGCGCGCTCCGTCATCCCGAGCTCCGCCTCGGCGGCCGAGCGCCGCGAGCGCGCGAGCTTGAGCTGCGTCTCGCTTTGATCGAGCCGCGTCTGCGACGCGACGCCGCGCTGCGTCAGCTCCTTCAAGCGCTCGTAGTCGCGCTCCTGCTCGACCAGGGCGGCGTGGCTCTCGGTGACGCGCGCTCGCGCGCTGTCGCGCTCGAGGGTGCGGCGCTCGGGGTCGATCAACAGCACGGCAGCACCGGGCTCGGCGGCGCTGCCCTCGTCGATCACGATCTCGGTGATGCGCCCACCGACCTCCGCGGCGATCTGCGCCCGCTCCTTTGCGAGCAGCTCTCCGGTCGCCTCGATGCGGTCCACTACGTCGACGGCGGTGACGCGATGCAGCGTCACGGGTGTTCCCTCGAGCGTCTTCTCGGCGTCGCGCTTGCCGCAGGCGGCGAGCGAGAGCACGAGACCGACGATGACGGTGGCGCGCAAGCTCACGACGCCACCTTCTCGCGCGCCCGGCCATTGCCGGGCCCGGCCGGTCGCACGAGCCCCCGCAGCATGGCCGCAAGCGACGTGCGCACCAGATTCTTCGACCACTCGTAATCCGGCCGCTCGGACAGCATCGACATCACGCCGTGCATGGCGATCCACAAGCACTGAGAAGCCTCCTCGACGTCCCGCACCAGCAGCCGTCCTTGTCCCGCGAGCTCTGCGAGCGGCGCCTCGACCAGCTCGCGCGCCTCCAGCGACGACTGCGGCGGCTCGGCCGGATCCGGCGGCCGGTAGGCCGTGAGCAATTGGATGCGCGAAGGGTTGCGCAGGCCGAAGCGCACGAAGGCACAGGAGATCATCAGCAGCGTCTCGCAGGGGTCGTCGCTGCGCCGCGCGCGCCGCACCGTGGCGACCATGCGCCGGAAGCCCTCCTCGAGCAGCGTGTCGAACAGGCCCTGCTTGTCGCCGAAGTAGTGGTAGATGGTGGGCGCCGTGTAGCCGCAGCGCTCGACCAGGCGCCGCATCGAGAAGGCCTCGAAGCCGCGCTCGATCAGCAGCGCCTCGGTGGCGTCGAGGATGGTGCGCCGCGCGTCCTCGCGGTGCTGGAGCCGGCGGCGCTCGGAGGCGGTCTCGGGGGTCGGGGTGTCCACGTCGTGCTCGCTGGGGTGGGGGGCCGGGCTAGAACATCGTGAAAGACTTGTAACGATGTTACAGAAGGATCGGCAGACCGACGAGAGGCCTTGAGCGGGCGGGCTACCCTGCGGCGGCGCGCGGCGCAGGGGGTGATGTGGGAAGCCAAGGACCGGGCGGCCGGGCGCCGCTAGCGGCGGGCGAGGCGGCCGAGCAGCCCGTCGACGAGCTGCTGCGAAACCTCGATCTCGAGCCGCTCGATGCGGACCTCTTCCTGGGCCACCCGGGCCGCGGCGAGGGCCGCTTGTTCGGCGGCATGGTGGCGGCGCAGGCCGTGATCGCCGCCGGGCGCAGCGTCGAGCCCGCGCGCCGCCTGCATTCGCTCCACAGCTACTTCCTGCGGCCCGGCCGGCACGACGTGCCGCTGCGCTTCGTCGTGCAGCGCATCCGCGACGGCAAGACCTTCACCACGCGCCACGTGACCGCCCACCAGGCCGGCGAGGCGATCTTCGATCTCTCCGCGAGCTTCACGCTCGCCGAGGCAGGGCTCTCGCACCAGGACCCGATGCCCGAGGCGCCCGCTCCCGAGGGCCTGCCGGATTGGGAGGTCGAGCGCGCCCGCGTGCTCGGCGATCCCGCCGCCCGCCGTCTCGACACGCCGATCGAGGTGCGGCTGTGCGACGGCCCGCTGCTGGATTCGAACCAGAAGCGGCCGGCGGCGCAACGCAACTGGATGCGCGTGCGCGGGCGCCTGCCCGACGATCCGCTCGTGCACACCGCGATGCTCGTCTACGCCACCGACCGCACGCTGCTCGCGACGGGCTCCCGACCGCACGGGCTACCGTGGGGCAGGCGCATGGCCGCGAGTCTCGACCACGCGGTCTGGATCCACCGCGCGCCGCGTCTGGACGGCTGGCTGCTCTACTCGAGCGAGAGCCCGGTCATGCAGGATGGGCGCGCCATGGTTTTCGGCGCGATCCACACGCCCGACGGCCAGCGCGTGGCCTCGGTGGCCCAGGAAGGTCTGATCCGCCTGATGCGCTCGCGCTAGCGCCAGCGCCCGCGCAGCCACCCGACTTCTCGCCCGCACGCGTAGCGATTCGCAACGCGTAGCGTTTCACCACGCCCGAGCTGGGGGAAATGCGCGCAGGGCGCGAGCGCGCGCTGGCACGGAGCATGCACACGCATGCCACGCGGGTCGCCCGCGGGCGGCCGCGCCCGGGAGGAAGCGGCGATGTTGCAGAGCGATCAGAGCGGTGGACCTCGCGAGCCGGCGTCCGTGCAGACGCGAGAGCTGAGCAAGCAGCTGGTTCCGTGGACTCGCAGCCCCCTGGTCCTGCTCGTGGAAGACGACGACGGCATGCGGGACATGCTCGCGGCCGTGCTGTTGCGGGACGGATGTCACGTCGTCGAGGCGGCGGACGGCGAGGGTGCTCTCGACTGGCTCGGCGCCGGGACGGTCGACGGACAGCTGTGGCGGGTTCCTTCGCTGATCGTGTCGGACATCTGCCTCCCATTGGTGTCGGGCCTCGAGATCCTCGCGGGGGTGAACCGCAACTGCCCGCGAGTTCCCGTCATCCTCATCACCGGCTTCGGTGACGAAGAGACCCACGCACGCGCGGTGGACCTGGGTGCCGAACGAGTGCTCGACAAGCCCTTCGCGATGAGCGAGTTCCGGGCGGCCGTCGCCCACGCGTTGGGAGTGCACGATCGGCTGCGGTCCTCGGACAGCGACGGTCACGTGGTGTAGACGCGCGACCTCGCCTGAACCCCAACCGCTGGGCGAAGTGCGCTGCGAAGAGCAGCGCCTGCACGCGCATTGCCGCCGACATACCCGTGGGAAGGCGCGCAACTTCTGGTGTTCTGCGAGTGTCCAACATGGGCGGGGGCGCGAGTATGTGTCGCCGTGCTTTCGTGGCTTCCCTGCTGCGCTGGCTGGCGCTCGGCGCAGTCGTGCCGATCAGCGGCTGTCTGCTGGGCCCGAACTACGTGCGCCCGCCGACCCCGGAGCCTGACGCCTGGCACGAGCCGCTCGGCGACGCGTTGTCGTCCGCCCCCGCGGACCGCGCCGAGCTGGCAACCTGGTGGACCGTGCTCGGCGATCCGCTGCTCAGCGACCTGGTGTCGCGCACGTTGACCGCCAATCTCGACGTCCAGGTGGCGCGTGAGCGCGTGGAGCAGGCGCGCGAGCACCGTTCGGTGGCCGAAGCGAACCTGTGGCCGACGCTGCGAGCGAAGCTCGTGCTGGGCCCCGAACAGTCGCCGCAGGGGAGCTCGAAGGTGGCGAGCGGACTCGAGCTCTCCTGGATCCCCGACCTGTTCGGCAAGCTGCGCCGCAGCGTCGAGGCCGCGCTCGGCGATCAGGCCGCCAGCGAGGAGGCGCTGCACGACGCACTCGTGAACGTCGCCGCCGAAGTCGTGCAGAGCTACGTCGATGTGCGCGCCTTGCAGGCGCACCTGGCGATCGCCGAAGCGAATCTCGCCGCGGAGACGGAGGCCGCGAACCTCGCGAGCTGGCGGTCGCAAGCGGGGCTCACCACGCAGCTCGACGTGGAGCGCGCAGAGACGGACGTCTCGCAGACGCACGCGCAGATCCCGAGCCTGCGCGCCGGGCTCGAGGAAGCGAAGAACCGCCTCGCCATGCTGATGGGCGAGACTCCCGGCGCCCTGTCGGAAGAGCTCGACGCAACGCGGCCGATTCCGACCGCGCCCGTCGAGCTGGCGATCGGCGTCCCCGCCGACGCGCTGGAGCGGCGGCCCGACGTTCGCCGCGCCGAGCGGCAGCTCGCCGCGGAGACGGCGCGCGTCGGAGTCGCGAAGGCCCAGGCCTATCCGACGATCACCCTCAGCGGCGCGGTCGGCACCGGCGTGATTGCGCCGTCGACGTTCACGAACCCGGCATCGCTGGCCGCCGCGGCGGCGGCCCAGATCGTCCAGGTGCTCTTCGATCACGGCGCGGTCCACGCGACGATCCAGGGGCAGAAGGCGGTTCGCAGCGAGTCGCTGACGCACTTCCAGTCGACGGTGCTCGCGGCGCTCGACGACGTCGAGAACGCGATCGTCGAGTACACCGAGGAGCAGCAGCGCCAGCGCGGGCTCGCCGAGGCCAGCGCGTATGCAGCGAACGCCGCCGAGCTGTCGCGGGAACGCTATGCGGCGGGGCTCATCGATTTCCTCGTCGTGCTGGACGCGGAGCGCTCGCTCTACTCGATCGAGGAGCAGCGCGTCTCCAGCGAAGGGCGCGTCGTTTCGGATCTCGTCCGCCTCTACCGTTCGCTGGGCGGCGGCTGGAGCACGGAGGGCTGAGCCATGCGCGAGCGCAATCTCGAGTCGCCGGACGACGCGCTGATCCTGGATCTGACGGATGTGAAGCGCCTGCCGGGCCCCCACGGTCTGCGGCTGCTGGCGGCGCTCGGCGCCGTGGCCCTCTTCGGCCTCGTCGCCGCCCGCCTCTTCGCGTCTCCGCGCGAGCAATTTGCCACGCAGACCGCGCGGAACGGGGATCTCGTGGTGTCGGTGACCGCGACCGGACCGCTCCAGCCGACCGAGCAGGTCGACATCGGGAGCGAATTGTCTGGAACCCTTCGCAGCGTCGAAGTCGACTACAACGTCGCGGTCCACGCCGGGCAGGTGCTGGCGCGCCTCGACACCACGCGGCTCGAGGCGCAGGCCCTTCAGGCGAAGTCCTCGCTCGACGCCGCGCAGGCGGCCGTCGACGAAGCGCGCGCGAGCCAGGGCGAGACGCAGAGCCAGCTCGCGCGACTTCGGCACGTGCAGGAGCTCAGCGGCGGGAAGGTCCCTTCGCAGCAGGAGATGGCGGCGGCGCAGACCGCCGCCGTGCGAGCGGAAGGAGCCGTGCGCAGCGCGGAGGCGTCCGTCGCCCAGGCCAAGGCCACGCTCGACGTGCAGCAGGCGGACCTCGCCCGGGCCGTGATCCGCTCGCCGATCGACGGAGTCGTGCTCGCGGCGACCGCGCGCCCGGGGCAGACGGTGGCGGCTTCGCTCCAGGCGCCCGTGCTGTTCACGCTGGCGGGCGACCTGAAGACGCTCAAGCTCGATCTCGCCGTCGACGAGGCCGACGTGGGGCGCGTCCGCGAGGGGCAGCCGGTGCGCTTCAGCGTCGACGCGTGGCCCGGGAAGAGCTTCGACGGGCGCGTGCAGCAGGTCCGCTATGGCCCGCACACGCAGGCCGGCGTCGTCAGCTACGAGACGCTGGTCGCGGTCGACAACTCCGAGCTGCTGCTGCGACCCGGTATGACGGCCACGGCGGAGATCGAGGTGCAGCGCGAGAGCCAGGTGCTGCTGGCTCCCAATGCAGCGCTGCGCTTCGAGCCGCCGGAGCGCGAGGCGTCGCCGCGGCGCGACGGCCTGGCCGGACTGATCCCGGACAAGCATCAGTTCGAGGGGAGCCAGGGCGGGGCCGCGCGCGACGCCGCCCCCCACGTGTGGGAGCTGCGGCAGGGTAGGTTGCGGCGCGTCGCCGTCGAGACGGGAGCCTCCGACGGAAGCTGGACGGAGATTCGCAGCGACGCCCTCGAGCCCGGCGCGAAGCTCGTCGTCGATGCGTCGAGCGCGCGAGGCTGAGCATGCCGGCGCCGTCTCTCGCCGTCCTGAATCGCGTCAGCCGGGTCCACGGAGAGGGCGCCGCGGCGGTCAACGCGCTGCGCGACGTCGACCTGCGCATCGAGGCGCGCGAGTTCGTCGCGATCATCGGGCCGAGCGGCTCCGGCAAATCCACCGCGCTGCAGATCCTCGGCTGCCTCGACGTGCCGACGAGCGGGACCTACCGCTTCCTGGGAGCCGACGTCGGGAAGCTGTCGCGCGACCAGCGGGCCCTGCTGAGGCGGCGCTATCTGGGCTTCGTCTTCCAGCAGTTCCAGCTGCTGCCCCGCACCTCCGCGCTCGAAAACGTCGAGCTGCCTCTGCTGTATCGGACCTGCGGCGTCGCGGAACGGCGGGCGCGCGCGGGGCGCGCTCTCGCCGCGGTGGGGCTCGCCGGGCGCGCCGGGCACGCGCCGAGCGAAATGTCGGGCGGCGAGCAGCAGCGCGTTGCGATCGCTCGCGCCATCGTCAGCGACCCGGTGCTGCTGCTCGCAGACGAGCCCACCGGGAACCTCGACTCGCGCAACAGTCGCTCGATCCTCGAGCTGCTCGGCGAGCTTCGACGGCGCAACGGCATCGCCATCGCGCTGGTGACCCACGATCCGGCCGTCGCCAGTCGGGCCGACCGCATCATCCAGTTCGAGGACGGCTGCGTGAAGCAGCCGACCACGGTCCACGCGGGAGTCCGCTGATGCGCGGCGACCTCATACGCCTCGCCCTGCGCGCGCTGCAGCGCAATGCGCTGCGCTCCGCCCTCACGATGCTGGGCATCGTGATCGGCGTCGCCACGGTGATTGCGATGGTGACGATGGGAGCGGGCGTCACGGCGCAGGTGGGCGCGGACCTCTCGCGGCTCGGCACGAATCTGTTGCTGGTGCGACCTGGCGTGGCGCACCCGGACTCGGGAGGCGTGCGCTCGGACGCGCCAGCCTTCACGCTGGCCGACGTGCAGGCGATCGAGCGGGAGATCCCCGAAGCCGTCGCGGTGGCGCCGGTCGACACGACCGGGCTGCAGGCCATCGCGGGCGACCGCAATCGACTGACCAACGTGATGGGCAGCTCCGATGCCTTCCTGCGCGCGCGAGACTGGCAGATCGGCCGGGGCCGCAGCTTCACGGAAGGCGAGGAGCGCGCGGGGGCTGCGGTCTGCGTGCTCGGCGCCAGCGTGCAGCGCGATCTGTTCGGCAACGAGGATCCCCTGAATCGCAGGGTCCGGCTGGGCCGGCGCTCGTGTCTCAGCATCGGCGTGCTGGAGGCGAAGGGGGCGTCGGGCTTCGGCTCGGACCAGGACGACTTCGTGCTCGTCCCGCTGCGCTGGTTCCAGCGCCAGCTCGCCGGCAACAGCGCCGTCAAATCGATCTACGTGGCGGCGCGCAACGACGTGTCGACCGCGCGCCTGTCCGGCGACGTCTCGCAGCTCCTGCGTCAGCACCGCCGCGTCCAGCATGGCAGCGACGACTTCTCGATCCGCGACATGACGGAAGTCGCCGCGGCGACCGTCGGCACGATGCGCGTGCTGACGCGCTTCCTGGGCGCTCTCGCCGCGGTGAGCATGGGTGTCGGGGGCATCGGCATCATGAACATCATGCTGGTGTCGGTGACCGAGCGAACGCGCGAGATCGGCATCCGCCTGGCGGTGGGAGCGCTCGGGCGCGACGTGCAGCGCCAGTTCCTCACCGAGGCGGCCGTGCTGGCGTCCCTCGGAGGCGTCGTCGGCATCGCCGTCGGACTCGCGGCGGCGCTCGTCGGCGTACACGCGCTGCACGTCCCGTTCGAGCTCGAGCCCGGCCTGGTGCTGGGCGCCTTCCTGGTCTCGGCGGTCGTGGGTCTCGTCTTCGGCTACTACCCGGCGCGGCGCGCCGCTCGTCTGAATCCGATCGAGGCGCTGCGCTACGAATGACGATCCGATGCCGCGGTGGGACGGCGACGGTCGCGTGGTCTGGACGCGTGACGTCGCCTACGCTCACGGACTGAATCGAGACGATGAAGCTCGTCCAACGCCTCACGTTGTCGCTCCTGCTCGTGATCGGCACCGTCGTCGCCATCGAGACGGCGCTCGGCGTGCGCGATCACCTCGCGCTCTTCGACAAGGACATGCAGCGCGATGATCTGGAGATCGGGCAGGTATTGGCCGCCGCGGTCGAAACCACCTGGCGAGAGCACGGAGAGGCGGCGGCCCTCGAGCTGATCGACGACGCCATGCGGCGCGAGCCTCACGTGGGGATCCGGCTGGTCTTCCTGGTGGGCCCCGTAGATCCGAAATTCCGGCCGAACGGAGCCTTGCCCACACGCAACGCCGCGACACCAGAGCCCGTCGTCCGCACGGTGCGCGACGAATCCCACGCCAACCCGCGCTTCTTCGCCTACGTACCGCTGGCGATCGGGGATGCGCGGGAACCAGCGCTCGAGGTCTCGGAGGACCTGGCGCATCAGCGCGATTACACGGCGGCGCGCCTCCGGCGCATCGCCGCCGCGGCCGCCATCACGCTGCTCGCGAGCGGGATCGTGGCATGGGCCGTCGGCGCGCGCCTCGTCGGCCGGCCGATCGCCGCGTTGGTCGAGAAGGCCCGGCGCATCGGCAAGGGCGATTTCTCCGTGCCGATCGATCTTCCGCATCGCGACGAGCTCGGTCTGCTCGCGGCCGAGATCAATACGATGGCGGAACAGCTGGCGCTGGCGGCGCAGCGCGTCGCGAGCGAATCGGAGGCCCGCATCGCGGCGCTCGAGCAGCTGCGTCACGCGGAACGCCTCACGACGGTGGGCAAGCTCGCCGCCGGGCTCGCACACGAGCTCGGCACGCCGCTCAACGTCATTTCGGGCCGGGCGCAGATGATCGCGTCGGGCGAGACCGCGGATGCCAACGAGACCGCCGCGTGCGCGCGCATCATCGAGCAGCAGGCGGAGCGCATGACGGCCATCGTCCGGCAGCTGCTGGATTTTGCGCGCCGCCGCCGAGCCGAGAAGGTCGCGACCGATCTCGCCCCCCTGCTGAAGCAGACGCTCGACATGCTCGAGCCGTTGGCGTCCAAGCGCGGCGTGCGCTTGCATTGCGAGGAGGCCGCGGCACCGGTTCTCGCCCACGTCGACGCGAGCCAACTGCAACAGGCGCTCACCAACCTGGTGGTGAACGCGATCCACGCCTGCAAAGCCTCCGGCTGCGTGAGAGCACGCGCCTACTTCGAACAGGTCGCGGCGAATGCCACCGGCACGCGTCGGAGAGGCCGCCATGCGGTGCTCGAAGTGAGCGACGATGGCGAAGGCATCCCGCCCGATAGACTCTCCGCGATCTTCGATCCCTTCTTCACGACGAAGGGGGTGGGCGAGGGGACCGGGCTCGGGCTCTCGGTCACCCACGGCATCGTGAGCGAGCACGGAGGTTTCATCGAGGTGGAGAGCGACGTGGAGCACGGGAGCCGCTTCCGCATCTTCGTTCCCGCGGAAGCAGCGTGACGGGGCGCGTCCTCGTCGTCGAAGACGACGCCCAGATGGGCGAGCTGCTGCGCGAGCGCCTCGCGCGGCGCGGCTTCGAGGTCGAGGTCCACACGTCTCCCACCGCG
The DNA here is from genome assembly GCA_963785985.1 of uncultured delta proteobacterium. Lineage (GTDB taxonomy): Bacteria > Myxococcota_A > UBA9160 > UBA9160 > SMWR01 > DATBRV01. Next base: position 1,456,147 of record CAWAXD010000014.1, read on the forward strand.
GCCTTCGAGCGTGTGGCCGTCGCCGACTTCGAGGCCGTCGTCACCGACGTCCAGATGCGCGAGCTCGACGGATTGCAGCTGTGCGAGCGCATCACCGTGAATCGACCGGACATCCCCGTGATCGTGATCACGGCCTTCGGGAGTCTCGATACCGCCGTGCAGGCGATCCGCGCAGGCGCCTTCGACTTCCTCGCGAAGCCCTTCGAAGTGGAGGAGCTCGCCTTCCGGCTCGATCGCGCCATCCGCCACCATCGACTGTCCGAGGAGGTGAAGCGGCTGCGCGGCGAGGCGCATGCGCCCGTCGACGGGCTGCTCGGCGAGAGCGCGGCGCTGCGGGCGCTGCGCGATCTCGTCGCGCGCGTGGCAACCGCCGATGCTCCGGTGTTGATCACGGGGGAGACCGGCACCGGCAAGGAGCTCGTCGCCCGCGCGATCCACCGGCTCGGAAAGGCGGAGAGCGAGCCCTTCGTCGCGCTCAACTGCGCCGCGGTCCCGGAGCCCCTGCTCGAGAGCGAGCTCTTCGGCTTCGAGCGCGGCGCCTTCACCGACGCGCGCGCAGCGCACCGCGGGCTGCTGGTGCAGGCGGGCCGCGGGACGCTGTTCCTCGACGAGATCGCGGAGCTCCCGCTCGCGCTGCAGCCGAAGCTCCTGCGCGTGCTCCAGGAGCGCCGTGTGCGGCCGCTCGGTGCGGAGCGGGAGGTTCCCTTCGAGGCGCGCGTGGTGGCCGCCACGAATCGCGATCTCGAAGCCGCCGTCGAGGAAGGGCGCTTCCGCGAGGACCTCTTCTACCGGCTCGACGTGCTGCGCCTCGAAGTTCCGCCGCTGCGCGCGCGCGGCAGCGACAGCCTGCTGCTGGCGCAGCACTTCCTGCGCGAGGTCGCGGGGCGCAGCGGCAAGCCGGTGGTCGGGATCTCGCGCGGCGCTGCGGAGAAGATCCTCGCGTATGCCTGGCCCGGCAACGTCCGGGAGCTCGCGAATGCGATCGAGCGCGCGGTGGCCCTCACGCAGCACGAGCAGATTCTCGTCGAGGATCTGCCGGAACGGATCCGGGACTATCGGCTAGGCCACCTGCTCGTCGCGAGCACGGACCCGCAGGAGCTGGTCCCGCTCGAGACGGTGGAGCAGCGCTACATCGCGCGGGTGATGGAGGCCGTGGGCGGCAACAAGACGCTGGCCGCGCGCGCCCTGGGACTCGACCGCAAGACCCTCTATCGGAAGCTCGAGCGCACCCAGAAGCTTCGCAGCTGATCGCACGCGCGGCGCGTGGCGAAAGTCCACGCGAGTCAGAACGCGCCGGTCCGCGCTCCGGGGACCGCCTCCCCGCTGGCACGCGCCCTGCATTGGACGCTGGCTGACGCCTCGCTTCGAGGCTCGAGACAAGGAGATCCGATGCTGCCCCCGGACCTGACCTCACCGTCGTACCCCCCTGCGTCTCGCGCGCGCACGCACGTCCAGCGCCTGCTCTCGCGCATGCGCCCCAGACAGATCCTGCTCGTCGAAGACCACGACGCGCTGCGCGCGCTGCTGGCGACGGCGCTGCGCCGCGACGGCTACGCGGTGGTGGAGTGCGCCAATGGCGACGACGCGCTCGATTGGCTCGGCCCAGGCTGCCTCGAAGGCGATCTGGAGCAGCTGCCGGCCGCGATCATCTCGGACATCCGGCTGCCCTACTTCACGGGGCTCGACATCCTCGCCGGCGTGAACTGTGGTCGGGAGCGCATCCCCATCATCCTGATCACGGCGTTTCCCGACGAGGAGACCACGGCGCTGGCCTCGCGACTCGGCGCGCGCTGCGTGCTCGCGAAGCCGTTCCAGCTCGAAGAACTGCGCCGTGCGTTGCAGTCGGCGCTGGAGCCGTCCCAGCGACCCTAGGCCGACGCGCCCGCGCGCCGCTCACCCGGTTGGGGCTTCGCGCTCCGCGAAGGCCGCGTCCTCGATCAGGAACGCGCCATCCGCGAGCGACGCGCGCTCGCGCACGACGTGCGCGCGACAGCGCCCGGCGCCGAGCACGTCGCCGAGCGCCGGCGCGAGCTCGGCGAGCGTCTTCGCGTTCGCGACGATCGCGAGGCTCTCGACCTCGCGCCCCATCGAGACGGCGCCATCCGCCTTCGCCTTGTTGATGGCGCGCCAGCAATCGCCCGCGCGCTCGAAGGCGCCCGCCACGCGCGGCGCCGCCACCTCGCGGAAGTCGGCTTCGCCCGGCCACGGCGCCCGGTGGATGGTCGGCTGGCCGGTTTCCGCGGCAAAGGCCCACGACCAGACTTCTTCGCAGATGTACGGCAGGAACGGCGCGAAGAGACGCAGCAGGACGTCGAGCGCCAGGCGCAGCGACGCCACCGCCGAGCCGCGCTCCGCCTCGCTCGCCGCGCCCTCCCCGCGCGCGCGCAATTTCGCGAGCTCGAGGTAGGTATCGGTGAAGGCGCTCCAGAAGAAGCTCTCCGTGTCGGCGAGGGCCTGCGCATGGTTGAAGCGGTCGAAGGACGCCGTCGCGCGCGCCACCAGATCGCGCAGCGCCGCCACGAACGCGCGGTCCAGATCGACCGTGATCGGATGCACCTCGCCCGACTGCGCGAGCACGAACTTGCCCGCGTTGAAGAGCTTGGTCACGAGCCGCTTGCCGACCTTGAAGACCTGCTCGTCCGCGGCGGTGTCGCTACCGAGCCGCGCGCTCGCCGACCAATAGCGCGCGCCATCGGCGGTGTAGCGGTCGAGCAGCGGCAACGGCGTGACGACGTTGCCCTTGCTCTTGGACATCTTCTTGCGATCGGGGTCGAGCACCCAGCCCGAGATCGCGACATGGCGCCAGGGCACGCTGTTCTCGTGCAGCAGGCTCTTCGCGATCGTGTAGAAGGCCCAGGTGCGGATGATCTCGTGGCTCTGCGGACGCAGATCGGCTGGGTACAACTTCCGGTGTCGAGCCGCATCGAGCCCCCAGTGCGAGCCGATCTGCGGGGTCAGCGAGCTCGTGAACCAGGTGTCGAAGACGTCGGGGTCGGGCGCGAAGCCGCCGGGCTGATCGCGCTGGCTCGCCTCGTAGCCGGGCGGCGTCGCCGTCATCGGGTCGACGGGCAGCTGCTCCTCCGTGGCGACGATCGGGTGGGCGAAGTCAGGCCTTTTCTCGGCGTCGAGCGGATACCAGACGGGGATCGGCACGCCGAAGAAGCGCTGGCGGCTGACGCACCAATCGAGCTGGAGGTTCTGCGTCCAGTCGCGATAGCGGATGCCCATCGATTCGGGGTGCCAGGTGATCGACTCGCCCTTCGCGAGCAGCTCCTGCTTCTTGTCGAGCAGGCGCACGAACCACTGGCGCGTCGACACCAGCTCGAGCGGCCGCTCGCCCTTCTCGTAGAACTTGACGCTGTGCTCGATCGGCTCGGGCTCGGCGACGAGCGGCGGCTTGCCGCCGCTCGCGCTCGCGGCGGGATCGCGCAAGAGCTCGACGACCCGCGTGCGCGCCTGGCCCACGCTCTTGCGGGCAAGTTCTGCATAGGCGCGATTCGCGGCTGCGGCGTCGCGGCTCGGAAAGGCGTCGCTCCCGAACGCGACGGACGCGAGCCGCCCGTCGCGGCCCACGAGCTGGCGCAGCGCGAGGCGCTCATCGCGCCACCAGCGCACGTCGGTCGCGTCGCCGAAGGTGCAGACCATCAGGATGCCGGTGCCCTTCTCGCGGTCGACGAGCTCGCTCGCGAAGATCGGGACCGACACGCCAAAGAGGGGCGTCACGGCCGTGCGGCCGAACAGGTGCCTGTAGCGGGCGTCGTCGGGGTGCGCGGTGACGCCCACGCACGCGGCGAGCAGCTCGGGGCGCGTGGTCGCGATCACGAAAGTGTCGGCGCTGCCGTCGACGGCGAACTCGATGCGATGGAAGGCCCCGGGGCGTGATCGATCCTCCATCTCGGCCTGCGCCACCGCCGTCTGGAAATCGATGTCCCACATGGTCGGCGCGTCGGCGTTGTAGACGTGACCCTTGCGCCAGAGATCGAGAAATGAGAGCTGGGCGACGTGACGGCAGCGATCGTCGATCGTGGCGTAGATCTGCGTCCAGTCCACGGACAGGCCGATCCGCCGCCACAGCTGCTCGAAGGCCTTCTCGTCCTCCGCCGTGACGCGGTGGCAGAGCTCGATGAAATTCGCGCGCGAGACCTGGCGCGGCGGCTCCTTGTCCTGCTTGCCCGTCGCAGGCTCGAGGGCGAGCGCGGGGTCGTACGCCAGACGCGGATCGCAGCGCACGTGGAAGTGGTTCTGCACGCGCCGCTCGGTGGGGAGGCCGTTGTCGTCCCAGCCCATCGGATAGAAGATGCTCTTGCCGCGCATGCGCTGGTGTCGCACGAGCACGTCGGTGTGCGTATAGGAGAGGATGTGCCCGACGTGGAGCGAGCCCGACACGGTGGGCGGCGGCGTATCCACGACGAACGTCTCGGCGCGCGGGCGCGACGCATCCCAGCGGTACACGCCGCCCTGCTCCCACGCCGCGCCCCAGCGCGCCTCGGCGGCCGGGGCATCGAAATGTTTGGGAAGCGAGTCCGGATCGATCGCGTGGAAGCGCTTGCGCTCGTCGGCCATGGCGAAGCAGGGGGGGTAGCATCGCGTGCCCGCGGAGGCCAGCGCGAGCCCGGGCGGCGCTTCCTCTCGAGGGCTCCCGCGGGCTAGCATCACGCCCGAGCATGGACTTCAGCATCCCGCACGAGATCCAGGCGAAGCTGGCGGAGCTCGACGCCTTCATCGAGAAGGAGATCGCGCCGCTCGAGCGCGAGCATCCGCAATATTTCGATCACCGCCGCGAGCACGCGCGCACGAACTGGGAAGCCGACGGGACGCCGCGCCGCGAGTGGGAGGAGCTGCTCGCCGAGATGCGGCGCCGCGCCGATCGCGCCGGGCATCTTCGCTACGCGCTGCCGAAAGAGCTCGGCGGTCAGGGCGGCAGCAATCTGGCGATGGCGATCATCCGCGAGCACCTCGCGCGCAAGGGGCTCGGCCTGCACAACGATCTCCAGAACGAGTCCTCGATCGTCGGGAATTTTCCGCAGGTGCACATGATCCACCGCTTCGGCAGCGCCGCGCAGAAGGCGGAGCTGATCGAGGGCATGATCACGGGCACGCAGCGCGTCGCCTTCGGGCTGACCGAGCCCGATCACGGCAGCGACGCCACCTGGCTCGAGACGCGCGCGGTGCGCGACGGACGCGACTGGGTGATCGACGGCGAGAAGCGCTTCAACAGCGGGCTGCACCACGCGACGCTCGACATCGTCTTCGCGCGCACGTCGGGCGAGCCCGGCGAGGCGAAGGGCATCAGCGCCTTCCTGGTGCCGACGAACGCGCCGGGCTTCGAGATCCGCATGTTCCACTGGACCTTCAACATGCCGACGGATCACGCCGAGGTGCGCCTGACCGGCGTGCGCGTTCCCGAGAGCGCGCTGCTGCACGTGGAGGGCGAGGGGCTCGCGGTCGCCCAGCTCTTCGTGCACGAGAACCGCATCCGCCAGGCGGCGTCCGGCGTCGGCGCCGCGCAGTACTGCATCGACGAGAGCGTCGCCTATGCGCGGCAGCGCAAGACCTTCGGCGAGCCGCTCGCCACCCGCCAGGCGATCCAGTTCCCGCTCGCCGAGCTGCACACGGAGTGCGAGCTGGTGCGCGGCCTCGTCTACAAGACGGCCTGGAATCTCGATCGCAAGCACCATCTCGAGCTGAGCGAGCAGGTCTCGATGGCAACTACCGCGCGAACCGGCTCGCCTGCAACGCCGCGGACCTCGCGATGCAGGTGCACGGCGGCATCGGCTACACGCGCCACAAGCCCTTCGAGCACATCTACCGCCACCACCGGCGCTACCGCATCACCGAGGGCAGCGACGAGATCCAGCTGCGCAAGATCGCCGGCCACCTGTTCGGGTTCATGGGCGCTCGTCGCAGCTGATCCCCGCGGGGTAAGAGCGCGGACCGGTTGCAGTCGCGGGGGGGCGCCGATACGCTCCTGCCCCTCTCGGACGCGGTCCGCACCGCGCGTAGGAAGGACCCGAAGCATGGCCAAGCTCTCGCAAGTGCTGCGCGACCAGCGCCGCAAGAAGCTGATCGCGAAGCACAAGGACCGCCGCGCCGAGCTGCGCGCGAAGCTGCGCGACCCGAACGTCTCGATGGAAGAGAAGTTCCAGGTCCAGAAGGCCTTCGCGAAGCTCCCGCGCAACTCCTGCCCGACGCGGCTCAAGCGCCGCTGCGGGGTGTCGGGGCGCGCGCGCAGCAACTATCGGAAGTTCGGCATCTCGCGCATCGCGATGCGCGAGCTCACGCACAAGGGCCAGCTTCCGGGCATGCGCAAGTCGAGCTGGTGAGGGAACGGCGATGAAGGCGGACATCCATCCGGACTACCACAAGGTGCTCTTCGTCGACTCGGCGACGGGCAAGGAGTGGGTGACGCGCTCGACGCTCACGTCGAAGGACACCAAGGTCGTCGACGGCGAAGAGATCCCGGTGGTGAAGCTCGAGATCTCGTCCTACAGCCATCCCTTCTGGACCGGCAAGCTGCGCGAGCTCGATTCCGACGGGAAGATCGACCGCTTCCGCCGCCGCTACGCCAACAAGAAGTAAGCACCGATCGCCGGCGCCCCCGTGGGTCCGGCCTTTCCCGAGGTTCTTCCATGGCGCGACGCTGCGAACTCACCGGAACGGGGCCCCAATCGGGGCACAACGTTTCGCACTCCAACCGGCGGACGAAGCGGGTCTTCTCCCCGAACCTCCAGCAGGCCTCGCTGTTCAGCGGCGCGCTCCATCAGAGTGTCGGGCTGCGGATCACGACGCGGGCGCTGCGCACCGTGCAGCGGTACGGCGGGATCGACGCCTACCTGCTCGCCACCGCCGACCAACGGCTCGCGCCCGAAGGTCTGCGCCTCAAGCGGCGCATCAAGAAGATCCTCGCCGGCTGATCCGTCAGGCAAAACTCCGCGATCACGGGCGTGTGGTCCGACGGGCGCTCGTTCCGGCGCGGCTCCACGTCGATGCGGGACGCGCTGCAGCGCGCCGCGAGCCGCTGGCTCGCCAGGATCAGATCGATGCGCAGACCGCGCTTGCGCCGGAACGCGTTCATCCGATAGTCCCACCAGCTGAACGAGCCCTCGGGCTGCTCGAAGCGGCGGAAGACGTCCTCGAGCCCCACGGCGATCAGGCGTCGGAGCGCCTCGCGCTCCGGCTCGCTGCACAGGACCTGACCCTCCCATTCCTTCGGGTCGTGCACGTCGCGATCCTCGGGAGCGACGTTGAAATCGCCGAGCACCACCAGCTCGGGGTGGCGCGCGAGCTCGGCGGCGACCGCCGCGCGCGCCGCCTCCAGCCAGCCGAGCTTGTAGGCATATTTCTCCGATCCGACGCTCTGGCCATTGGGCACGTAGACGTCGATGATCCGGACACCATCCAGCGTCGCGGCCAGCCAGCGCCGCTGCGGATCGGGCGAGCCCGGTAGCTCGGTCGTCACGTCGCGGAGCTCGCCGCGCGCGAGCAGCGCCACGCCGTTGTACGTCTTCTGCCCGGTGTAGACCACGCGATAGCCGGCCGCCTCGATCTCGGCGCGCGGGAACGAAGCGTCGGGGAGCTTGGTCTCCTGCAGCGCCAACACGTCCGGCTGCGCCGACGCGGCGAATTGCAGCACCTGTGGGAGCCGCACCTTGAGCGAGTTCACGTTCCAGGTCGCGATGCGCAACGCGCCCTCCCATCCCGGGGAAGCGATCCGGGTGCAGCGCGCCCGCTTCAGTGAAGCCCGCGCGCTGCACCGCGCGCGCATTGTACGCGCTCGGCGTGCACGCGCAGCGTCGCCGGGGCTGGCACGCCGCTTGCTCTCCTGCCTGCCGAGGAGGAACCGCGAGCCATGCAGTTCGACGCCGACGATCTTCCGGTGGCGCAGGCCCCCCATCCTGGGATCGCCGCGGTGCTCTCGGTGCTGGTCCCGGGTCTGGGGCAGGTCTACTGCGGCCGCCTGCTCGCGGGCGGCCTGTGGTTCGTCGCAACCAGCCTCGCCTGGTGGATGATCCTCGTTCCCGGCTTCCTCGTGCATGCCGTCTGCGTGGTGTGCGCCTACCAGGACGCGAAGGAGTGGACCCGGTACTAGAGCGAGGGGACCGCAAGCGAGGCGCGCGCCAGCGAAGCGCGCAGCGAGCCGAAGGCGAGCGAAGTCCCGGAACTTGCCGAAAGGCGAGCGAACGTCGGGTGGCGCGCGGACCGCCGCGCGCCGGGACCCGTGAAGCCTTAGACTGCGGAGCGCATGAGCTTCCGCTTCCTGCACCTCGCGGACCTGCACCTCGAGACGCGCTTCGGCGGCCGCGAGAGCACGCGCGAGCGCCTGCGCCAGCGCGACGCACGACGCGTTCGAGCGCGCCGTCGATCACGCGATCGAGAACCGCCTCGACGCGATGCTCGCCGCCGGCGATCTCTTCGACGATCCCATTCTCTCGGTGCGCACGGAGCTCTTCTTCGCCGGCCAGCTCAAGCGTCTGGCCGAGGCCGGCGTCTGGTTCCTCGCCGCCTGCGGCAATCACGATCCGGGCGGCGCGGGCTTCCGCACCGCCGAGCTGGGCGTCGAGGGCGAGCGCGTGCGCTTCTTTCGCGGCGCCGAGCCGCAGGTGCTGCGCGTGACGAATCGCGAGGGCGCGCCCGTCGGCGTGGTGGTCGGCGCCGGCATTCGACGCGCTCACGAGGCCACGAACCTCGCCGCGAGCTTCCCGCTCGTCGCGGGGCCGCTGCCGGTGGTGGGACTCCTGCACACGAGCGTCGAGAGCGCGAAGTCGGCGGCCGACCACGATCGCTACGCCCCGTCGACACGCGCCGACTACGAGCGATTGCCCTATGCGTACTGGGCGCTCGGCCACATCCACTTGCGCCAGCAGGCGCTGCCGGGACTCCCCGTCTACTACCCCGGGAATCTCCAGGGCCGCAATCCCGGCGAGACCGGCGCCAAGGGCGGCCTCGTCGTCGAGGCGTTCGCCGGCGCGAGCGCGGAGCCGCGCTTCGTGCGCCTTCGCGGGCGTGCGCTGGGAACGCGTGCCGCTGCGCGAGCTGCCGGCCAGCCGCTCGTTCGACGCGCTCGCGGCCGCGCTCGCCCGCTGCATCGACGCGCAGCCGCGCGACGCGACGAGAGCTGGCGCTGCGCCTCGAGCTCGAGGGCGAGACGCCGGTCGCGCGGCGCCTGCGCGCGAGCGACGAGCTCGCGACGCTCGAGGAAGCGCTCGTCGCGCGCACCGACGCGCTCGAGCTGCGAGCTGCGCGCGGAGCAGGTCTCGCTGCCGATCGATCGGGCGCAGCTGCGGGAAGCGCCGAGCGTGCTCGCCGAAGCGCTCGCGCTGATCGAGCGCGCTGGCGCCGACGACGCGCTGCTCGCCGAGCTCGCCCCCGCCGAGCTCGCGGACGCCGCTCGCCGGCGGACGCGGCGCGTCTCGCCTATCTGCGGAAGCTGCTCGAGGGGCTCTCCCGAGGAATTGACTCTACTTGGTGTCGACGCCGGAGAGGGCGTGAGGTTCCGCCGCATCGACGCCCTGTCTTCGGCGTGCTGCGCGGTCGCCGGCTCGAGCTGCCTCCCGAAGCGGCGCTCGTCTTCGGCTCGAACGAGTCGGGCAAGAGCACGTTCCGGCAGCGCGCTCGAGACCATCCTCTATGGCTTCGAGCCCGCCGATCGCGAGACGCATCCGCTATCGGCATGGGATGGCGGCGCGGGCGGCGATCTCGCGCTCGAAGCGGAGATCGAGCGGGACGCGGGGCCGCTGCTGCGTGTCGAGCGCGGTCTGCCCGCACGCGGCTTCCTGCGCACGGCCGAGGGCAACGCCGCGTTCGCGGGCCGGCGCCAGGGTCAACGTCCCGCTCGACGGCGTGCGCGAGCTGCCGCGCGAGCTCTTCCGCTCGGTCTACTCGCTCGAGCTCGCCCAGCTCGCCGCGCTCGACAAGGGCGCGCAGGCGCGAGTCGACGATCTGCTGCTCCCGCAAGCCGCGCTGCGCGGTCTGCGACCGATCGGTCCGCTGAAGGAGGAGCTGCGCGCAGCGCACCAGGCGCTCTGGCGTCCGAATCGTCTCGGCAAGCCGGAAGCTGCGCGCTGCCAGGAGGAGCTCGAGGAGCTGCGCCGCGAAGCGGGCGAGATGGCGAAGCAGGAGCAGGACCTGCGCGACGCGCGCGTCGAGCAGGCGAGCCGCGCGGCGCGCCTCGTCGAGCTCAACGCCGAGCGCGTCCGGCTCGATCGCGTCGCCGAAGATGCCCCGGTCTTGCGCGATCTCTCCGAGCTCGCGCGCCGCCGGCGCGCGCTCGGCCCCCCGGTCGAACTCAGTGCGCTCGGCGCCCTGCCGCTGCGGGATCCCTCCGAGCTCGCGCAGGAGTGCGACGAACTGACGGACCAGGCGCGCGAATCCGAGGCGCGCCTGGCGCGCGCCGAGGCGGCGCTCGATGCGAGCGAACGCGCGCTGCTCGCCGCCGCGTCGGATGTCGCGCTGGCGCGCTCCACCGCCGCCGAGGCGCGCACGGAGGCGAAGCAGGCGGGCGGCAGACGCGCGGCCGCGACGTCGCTGCGCGAAGAGGCCCGCCAGCAGCTGGCCAAGGTGCTTGCGAGGGAACCGGGCGCGGCGGAGCTCGAGGCGGCGCGCAACGTGCCGCTCGAAGCCCTGCGCGCGACGCAAGCGCAGTGGGCGGCCGAGTCGGCGCGACACGCGGCTTCGCGGCCACCGCATCTGCCGCCCTGGGCGCTGATCGCCGTCGCGCTGGCCGGCGTTCTCGCCGTGCTGGCCCTCCTGCTCGAGCCGTGGCTCGGAAGCCTCGCGCGCCCGCTCGCGATCGGAGCCGTGGCTGCGGGCGCGCTCGCTGCGTGCGCGGCCTGGCTTGCGCGCGCGCGGCGCGCGGCCCCGCCGCCGCCGGCGCCGCTGCGTGGTTGGTTCGCGAGCCTTCCGCCTTCGCCGGCGCTGCTCGCGCTCCCCTCGGAGCTGACGCGCTTCGTCGACTGCATCGGCGCCACGCAGGCCAACCTCGCGCGCGCAACCGGAGAAGAGCTGGCCGCCGACGGCGTCGAGGCCGGCGTCCGCGCGCGCGAAGCTCGGATCGGAGAGCTCTGCCGGCGGCTCGGGCTCGCCGCCGAGGGCGACGCCGAGCAGTGCAGCGCGCGGCTCACGCAGGCGCTCGAGCGGGCGCAGGCGCGCGAGCGTCAGGTCGCGCAGGACCTCGCGGAACGCTCGGCGGCGCAGAAGCAGCTCGACGCGCTGCGCCCGCGCCTCGAGCGCGCCGCCCGGCACCGCGCGGCGGTGGAAAGCGTGCTGAGCGCCGCCGAGCCCGCGGCGCCGACCCTGGAGCTGGCCTACGCGCGCGTGAAGCAGCGCCTCGAGGAGGCGGAGTTCCTGCGTCGCCGCGAAGCCGAGCTGAGACGCCATCCGCGCTTTGCCGCGCTCGAGCTCGACGAGCGGGCGAGCGCCGAGCACGACCCGAGCGGCACCGAATGGAGCCCCGAAGCGACGGCGGCGCGCGAGCGCGCGCGCGCCGCCTGCGTCGAGGAGCTGGCGACCGTCAACCAGCGTCTGGGCGAGCTCACGAATCTGCTCGGCGAGGATCGGGGCAGCCGCCAGGCCCGCGTCGCCGACCGCATCGACGAGCTGCAACAGCGAATCGAGTCGCTGCAAAAGGGGCGCGACCGTCTCGCGCTGCTCGAGTCGATTCTCGAGCGCGCCGAGCGCCACTTCCGCGACGAGCATCAGCCGCCGGTGCTGCAACGCGCGAGCGCCTACCTCGAGCGCGTCACGCACGGGCGCTGGCGCCGCCTCGATTTCGAGGAGGGGGCCGGCGGCGGGCTCTTCATCGCCGGCAGCGGACGCGACGAGCCGGTGCGGGTGGCTCCTCCGCTCAGCCGCGGCACGCTCGATCAGATCTTCCTGTGCCTGCGCCTCGGCCTGCTCGACCATCTCGACGAGGGGCGCGAGCGCCTGCCGCTCGTGCTCGACGATGCGCTGTTGCGGATGGACGCCGCGCGCCGCGCCGCGGTCTTCGAGTTGCTGGCCGAGATCTCGCGCCGGCGTCAGGTCTTCCTGCTCACCTGTCAGGAGTGGATCGCAGCGGAAGCCGAGCGGGCGCTCAAGCTCCAGCGCATCACGCTGCCCGGCTAGAGGAGTCGCCATGCCGCTGCCCGAGAAAGGCATCCCGAAAGACGAGCTGCTCGCGCGCATGCGCGAGCGCAAGCGCGCCGACGCCGACTGGCGCGGCGGACGCACGTTCAGCCTCGTCTATCCGGCGGGCCATGACGTGGACGAGCTGCTGCGCGAAGCCGCCGAGCTCTATCTGTTCGAGAACGCGCTCAATCCCTTCCGCTTTCCGAGCCTGCGCCAGATGGAAGACGAAGTCGTCTCGCTGACGGCAGACCTGCTCCACGCCGGTCCCGGCGCGGGCGGCGCCATGACCTCGGGCGGCACCGAGAGCATCTTGATGGGGGTGAAGACGGCGCGCGAGCGCGCGCGCGCCGAGCGCGGCGTGACGAAGCCCGAGATGGTGGTGCCCTTTTCCGCGCATCCGGCCTTCGCGAAGGCCGCTCACTATCTGGGCATCGAGCTGCGGCAGGTGCCCCTCCTGACGGACTTCCGCGCGGACGTGGCCGCGGCCGCGAAGCTGATCAACGAGAACACGGCCCTCGTCGTGGGTTCGGCGCCGAACTATCCGTTCGGCGTGGTCGACCCGATCCCCGAGCTGGCGGCGCTCGCTGCCGCGCGCGGGATCGCCTTTCACACCGATGCGTGTCTGGGCGGATTCCTGCTGCCGTTCCTCGAAGCGCTGGGAGAGCCGGTGCCGCCCTTCGACTTCCGCGTGCCCGGCGTCTCGACGCTGTCGGCCGACGTCCACAAGTACGGCTACTGCATCAAGGGCGCCTCCGTGATCCTGCACCGCGACAAGACGCACCTGAACCAGCACCAGCTGTTCCTGTTCGATCGCTGGCCCGGCGGCACCTACGGCTCGTTCGCGATGGCGGGCGCGCGGCCCTCGGGGCCGATCGCGGCGGCATGGGCGGTGCTCCACTACCTCGGGCGCGACGGCTATCTGCGCCTCGCGCGCGAGGTGCGCGACACCACCCGCAAGCTGCGTTCCGGGATCGACGCGATCCCCGGCCTGCGCGTGCTCGGCGATCCCGTGATGAGCGTGCTCGCCTTCGGCTCGGACCGCTTCGACGTCTTCGCGGTCGGAGACGCGATGGATGCGCGCGGCTGGCACCTCGATCGCCAGAAGGGGCCTGCCGCACTGCACCTGATGGTGTCGCCGATGCACGCGAAGATCGCCGACGTCTTCCTCGCCGACCTGCGTGAAGCCGCGCGCGCGCCCGGCGAATCGAAGGGCGGCGCCATCCGCTACAGCTAGAGGAGGATGCATGGCCTACCGGACGCTCGACGTGGCGCGCGAGGGCGCGCTCACCTGGTTGACGCTGAACCGCCCCGAGGCGCTGAACGCGCTCGACACCACGATGGTCGACGAGCTGCGCGACTTCCTCGACGGGGCTCGCCGCCGACCGCGAGACCCGCGTCGTCGTGATGCGCGGCGCCGGGCGCGCCTTCTGCGCGGGGCTCGATCTCAAGGAGACGCGCCCTCGCACGGCGGCGGCGTCTCGGCAGGCGCGCTGCGCGGCCAGCGCCACATCAGCGAGCTGCGTGATGCTGATGCGGCGCGCGCCGCAGGCCGTTCATCGCCTGCGTGCACGGCGCGGCCTGCGGCGGCGGCTTCGCGCTCGCGCTCGCCGCCGACGTGCGGCTCGCGGGCGAGCTCGGCGCGCATGAACGCCGCGTTCATCCGCATCGGCCTCTCCGCCTGCGACGTCGGCGTGTCGCTACTTCCTGCCGCGCCTGATCGGCGCCTCGGTCGCCTCCGAGCTGCTGCTCACCGGCCGCTTCATCGACGCGCAGCGCGCGCTCGCCGTGGGCCTCGTCTCCGCCGTCGTTCCCGACGACGGGCTCGAGGCCGAGGCGCGCAGCGCTCGCGCGACGACATGCTCGCGACCACGCCGCTCGGCCTGCGCCTCACCAAGGAATGTCTCTCGGCCTCGATCGACGCGGGCAGCCTCGAAGCGGTGATCGCGATGGAGGACCGCAACCAGATCCTGTGCGCGCAATCGCAGGATTTCCGCGAGGGCGTCAGCGCCTTCCTCGAGAAGCGCGCGCCGCATTACAGAGACCGCTAGCTCCGCGTGGCGCCTGCGGCGCTTCCTGCCCTGCGTGCTCTGGCGGATCGATCACCGCGCCGAAGGCATCTAGCCCCGGTCCGAGCTGGCGGGCGCCCCGCCTCACACCACCGGGATCAACACCCCGCGCGGCTCCGCCGACCGGGATCACGGCATCCTCGCGAACGCTGGTTTCGGCCAGCGCCTGCGGCAGGTACTGGCGCTTCAGCTCCTCGAGCTCGCGCTGAGCGCTCTCCGTGCGCGCGTCGTCGCGGATCGCGCGCAGGCGTTCCCGCAGGGCCTCCTCGCCGTCGATCTCGCGCTCGAGCGTGCCCTCGGTCGCGGCGCGCGCGATGTGCTCGCGCACGCTCTCGAGCGCGCGCATCTCGGCGTCGACCGAAAGCCCCTCGAGCGCCTGCTGGATGCGGCGCCGGGCCTGGGCGTTGGCGAGCGTGGCGAGCATGCGGCCCTTCTCGCGCACCAGGGCGCGGATCTCCTCGCGGAAGCGCACGAGGTTGCGCTTCGCGTCCTCGGCCTCCGCGCGCACGCCCTCGAGCTCGCGCTCGCTGCGCTCGAGCTCCTCGAACAGCGCCTGCTTGCGGGCGATCAGGCTGACGGCGGTGTCGTCGTGGCCGCGGCGCACGCTGCGCCGCACGTCGTCGTGCAGGCGCGCAATCTCCGCGCGGCGCTCGCGGATCTCCGCCTCGAGCTTGTTGCGCATGTAGAGGATCCCGGCGACGGCCTCCTTCAGCTCGTGGTACTGCTGCGTGCGCTGTTCGATCGCCGCTTCGTAGACGGCGCGTGGATTCTGATGCTCACCGTCGCGGATCCAGACGGACAGTACGCCGCGGATCAGATTGAAGAGGCGTCCGAGAATGCCGGCCGGCTTCTGCGTGCTCACGGGTTCTCCTCGTCACGATCCACACCCGTCCAGTCTTCGTCGCGAAGACCGAGCTCGCGGATCTTCTGCTGCAGGCTCTGGCGCACCATCCCGATGGCTTCGGCCGCGCGGGAGATGTTGCCGCCGCTCTTGCGCAGCGCTTCGAGCAGGTAGCCGCGCTCGAAGCGATCGACGGCACGCTTCTTGGCGTCGCCGAAGGACAGGCCGGCCAGATCGGCCGGGGCGCCGGTCGCAGCCTCGCCGGCGCCGCCGAGCTGGAGATCGGCCTCTCGATCACGGAGCCGGGCGCCAGCACGGCCGCCTGCTCGATCACGTTGCGCGAGCTCGCGCACGTTGCCGGGCCAGCGGTGGCGCACCAGCCGCGCGAGCGCCGCGTCGCCGAGCTGGCGCTTCTCGCGGCCGAGCCGCGCGGTCACGCGCTCGAGGAAGCGTTGCGCGAGCGCCGGAATGTCCTCGGCGCGCTCGCGCAGCGGCGGGAGCTCGATCGCACGACCTTGAGGCGGTAGTAGAGATCCTCGCGGAAGCGCTGCTTGCGCACCTCGTCCTCGAGATTGCGGTGCGTGGCGGCGATCACGCGCACGTCGACGTCGATCGGCTTGCTCCCGCCGACCCGCTCGAAGTAGCGCTCCTGGAGCACGCGCAGCACCTTGGCCTGCGTCTCGGGCGGCATGTCGCCGATCTCGTCGAGCAGGATCGTGCCGCCGTCGGCCGCCTCGAAGCGGCCCTGCGCGGCGCGCGTCGGCGCCGGTGAAGGCGCCCTTCTCGTGCCCGAACAGCTCGCTCTCGACCAGCTCGCGGCTGATCGCGGCGCAGTTGACGGCGACGAACGGGCGCTGCCGGCGCGGGCTCCGGTCGTGCAGCGCCTGCGCCACCAGCTCCTTGCCGGTGCCGCTCTCGCCGCGCACCAGCACGGTCAGGTCGGTCTCGGCGACCTTCTGGAGTGTCTCGAACACGCGCTGCATCGCGGGACCCGTGCCGATCAGGTTCTCGAAGCCGAAGTCTCGCTGGACCTGCTCGAGCAGCAGCCGGTGCTCGCGCTGCGAGGCGCGTGCGCTCGAGCGCCCGCGCACGACCAGCCGGATCTCGTCGTTGTCGAAGGGCTTGGGCACGTAGTCTTCGGCGCCGTCCTTCATCGCCTCGACGGCGATCTTCTCCGAGCCGTGCGCCGTGATCATGACCACCGCGGTCTCGGGCCGCAGGCGCTTCGCGCGCGCGCAGCACGTCCATGCCGGACGCGCCGCGACCGAGCGCGAGATCGGTGAGCACGAGATCGCAGGCCGCCGCCGCGAGCTTGGCGAGGGCCTCTTCGCCCGAGCCCGCCACCTCGACCTCGTAGCCTTCGCGCCGCAAGAGTCCGGAGAGCGCGAGCTGGATCGCGCGCTCGTCCTCGACGATCAGGATGCGGGCCTTCACGCGCGAGCTCCCGACGGCGAGCTGCTTCGGCAGCGTCACGACGAACTCCGCGCCGGCGCCCGGCTGCGAGCGCGCTTCGAGCGTGCCGCCGTGCGCCTCGACGAGCTTGCTGCGAGATCGCGAGGCCGAGCCCCGTGCCGTTCGCCTTCGAGGTGTAGAACGGGCTGAAGATCTTCTGCAGCGCCTCCGCGTCGATGCCGGGGCCGTTGTCCCGCGACGCGCACCCAGACCTCGCTGCCGGCCAGGTTCTCGCCCGAGCGCGAGCTCGATGCGCGGGTTCGGAGTAGACGCTCTCGCTCGAGCGCGTCGATGGCGTTGCCGACGAGGTTGATGATCACGCGTCGCAGCTGCTCGGCGTCGCCGCGCAGCGCGCCCGCGCCACCCGGCTGCCGCACGAGCTCGATGCCGCCGCGCGCGAGCCGCTCGCGGAAGGTCTCGAGCGCGGAGTCGATCACGTCGGCGATGCGCACGTCGCCGAGCCCCATCTCTTCCTCGCGCGCGAAGCGCAGCAGGTGCGAGATCGGAGCGCTCGACGCGGTCGAGCTCCTCGAGCGCGACCCGCGCGTACTCGACGTTCTCGGCCGCGGCGGGGTCCTCGCTCCATCTGCTGCACCAGGCTCTTCGCCGCGGTGATCGGGTTGCGGATCTCGTGCGCGATCGAGGCCGACAGCGTCTCCATCGAGCGCGCGTGCTCGCCCATCATCTGCTGGCGATCGTCCGACAGGGTCTGGCTCACCTGGCGCGAGACTTCGTGGTTGATGAAGCGGTTGCGCAGCTTCGGCTCGAGCACGAGCCGATAGAACGCGCGCAGCTGCTTCGCGCCGCCGAAGATCAACACGAACATGCCCACGGGCGGCAGGAACACGAGCAGCGCGATCGTGATCACGCTCCACTTGATGGCTTCGCTCGTGGCCTCGAGCTTCGCGTCCGCGATCGCATGCGCTTCGCGCCAGGCGCGCTCCTCGGGCGCGAGCGGGGCGGAGGCGGACGCGCGCCGGCGTTCTTCGGCGTTCCGGGCCGTGCGGCGCCGGCTGCGCCGCGAGCGCCCGTCGTAGCCGCAGCCGAAGCCGTCGCGCTCTCGCATGGGACCCGACCTCACGACACGCGGGCGCTGCTCGCGCCGGCCTGCTTCGGAAGCGTCAGCAGGAACTCGCTGCCCTGGCCCGGCGTCGAGATCGCCTCGATCGAGCCGCCGTGGGCATCGATCAGCTTCTTCGAGATCGCGAGGCCCAGACCCGTGCCCGACGCCTTCGAGGTGTAGAACGGGCTGAAGATCCGGGCGAGCTTCTCGGGCTCGATGCCCGGCCCGTTGTCGCGCACGCGCAGCCACACCTCGCGGCCCGCCAGGTCCTCGCCAGCCGTGAGCCGCAGACTCGGCTTCGGCGTGCGCGACTCTTCGAGCGCGTCGAGGGCGTTGCCGATCAGGTTGATCAGCACGCGCCGCAGCTTCTCCGGATCGCCGCGCATCGCGCCCCCGCCGCCCAGCTCGCGCGTGACGGCCACGCCGAGCTTCGCGATGCGCTCGCGGAACGTCTCGAGCGCGGAATCGACGACCTCGGCGATCCGCAGCTCGCAGAGCTGCAGCTCTTCCTCGCGCGCGTACTTGAGCAGGTGGGAGATCGAGCGCTCGACGCGGTCGAGCTCCTCGAGCGCGACGTTCGCGTAGGCGACGTTCTCGTGCGACGACGGATCCTCGCCCATCTGTTGCACCAGACTCTTCGCCGCCGTGATCGGATTGCGGATCTCGTGTGCGATCGAAGCCGAGAGCTGCTCGAGCGAGCGCGCGTGCTTGTCTTCGAGCGTGCGGCGCTCGCGCGGGCGGCTCGTCTCGACCTCGCGGCTCACCTCGTCGTCGATCAGGCGGCGGCGCAGGTCGGGCGCGACGATCGCAAAGAAATAGTGCATCACGAGGCCGATGCCCCAGGCGAGCGCCACCACGAAGGCCGCGCGAAAGCCCGCGACCATCAGCAGGAAGACACACACGCTCGCGTAGGCGACGAAATGCGCGGCGAAGGAGAACTTGAGATTCGCGCGGCGCCGGGCCTGGTGATACGCCGCCTGCTCCGCACTCGCGCCCGGACGCCGGCCGGCGCTCGCGGCGGGCCTCGCGGCGCGCCTCGCGCGCTTCGCGCTGGCGCTCCTGCCGCCGCGCTCGCGCGTCGTCCCGGTCTTCCCAATCGTCCCGCATGTCCGCGCTCCAGCCGAGGTCCGGCCCGGGGCAGCGCCGATTATCGTCGGCCCGGAGCGGGATTCCCACGACACGCATGGCCGCTGGGAGAGCAATCGCCGTGCCGAGGCCGAAAGTCCGTGATTTCGAGGAGTTGCGGGATCAGCCCCGGCGCGCTGCCCGCAGCCCCCGCGCTTCACCTGCAGGCCGTTTGCTGCACCCGGGCGTGGCGTGGGTTCAACCCGCAGCCCAGCAGGCGGCGAGCGCGCGGGGCACGGACGCGACAGCGGCGCCGGGCTCACGCGCGAGCCGGGCGAGCCAGGGCGGGCGTTCGCTCGCGCAGATCCACAGCGGCTGGACGAGGCGCGAGTGCGCCACGGCCTGCGCGAGGAAGCTCGCGGCGTAGTCGGGCGGGCGCACCTGGCGCGCGAGCTCGAGCAGCGCGAGCGGATCGGGAGCGTGCGCGCGCGCCGGACCCGGCGGCAGCACGAGCGTGGGATCGCTCGGCGTCGGGCCGCCGCCCGCGAGGCCCGCGCCGTCGCACAGCAGCGCGCCGCGCACGGCCTGGGGACGCGAGCCCGCGAGCAGCAGCGCCACCCAGGCGCCGAGCCCGCGGCCGAGCAGCGTCGCTTGCGAGAGCCGGGCGAGCGCCGCGTCGGCGTCGGCGAGCATCAGCTCGTCGAAGTAGCCGCCGCCGAGCGGTCGCGTCGAAGCGCCGTGCCCGGTGAAATCGAGCGCGGCCACGGGTCCCGGCCAGCTGGCGACGTCGGCCGGCAGCTCGCTCGGCGAGCGCTCGCCGAGCGCGTGCAGCAACAGCAGCGCCCGCCCCTCGCCGCCGCGCAGAGGGTGCAGCGCGAGCTCCACCCTCCCGTGTCGCAGGCGCTCGCTCACGAGAGGAATCCCAGCGCGAGCTTCGCCGTCTCGTGAGGCTTTTCGATGTGCACGAAGTGCCCGCTGTCCCCGAACGCATGCAGGCTCGCTCCGGGCGGCAGGTAGGGGCGCACGCTGTCGAGTGTCGCTCCCATGCCCATCGGCTCGGGAATCGCGCCGAGGATCACCTGGAGCGGCACGGGGAAGCGCCGCAGGCGCTCGAGCACCCATTCGGGGCGCCACGGCCCGAAGCCGCCGAAGCGCAGCATCGGATCGACGCACCAGCGCCAGCCGTCGGGATCCTGCTGCGCTCCGACGCTCACCAGGTAGCGCAGCCACGCGAGCGGGAGCCGCGGGTTCATGCGCTGGCGGCGCAGCGCGAGCTCTTCGGGAGTCCCCGGCTTGCGCGCCAGCGTCGCCGTGCGGCGGCGGTGATCGAGCCACTCCGTCGCGACTTCGCTCAAGGGCGGCTCGGGCGCGGTCGCGTCGGCCGAAGGGCGCCGCGCGGGGATGCCGTCGATGCTGACGAAGCGCGTGAAACGCCCCGGCAGCGCGTGTGCGAGCTGCATCAGCACGCCGCCGCCTTTCGAGTGGCCGACGGCGACGAGCGGCGCCGGGCTGGTCGACTCGAGCACGGCGTAGGCGTCGCGCACGTCGGCATCCCAGCTGTAGAGCTGCGTTTGCGCCGAGCGTCCGTGCCCGCGCTGATCCCAGGCGACCACGCGGTAGCCGGCCGCGGCGAGCAGCGGCGCGAACACGTCGAAGGTGCGCGCGAAATCGAAGCCGCCGTGCAGCAGCAGGAGCGGCGGCGCCGCCGGGTCGCCCCATTCGTAGACTTCGATCCTCACGCCGAAGGCGTCGACGCTGCGCGTGCGCTCGGGGGCGCGCGCGCCGGGGCAGGCGACGGCGACGGCGGTCGCTCTGGACGCGGGCTCCATGCTGGGGCGGTCCTCGGATGCGGGGCGCGCTCGGGAAGCCGCAGCATAGTCGGCCGCCGCCGCCGTCGCGACGCCGCCGGGTTCGTTATGGTGCGCCCCGTGCTCGAAGCGATCGTCATCGTCGGGGGCTCGCTCGCCGGGCTGCGCTGCGCCGAGGCGCTGCGCGGACAGGGCTACGCGGGCCGCCTCACGCTCGTGGGCGCCGAGTCGCGCGCGCCGTACGACCGCCCCCCGCTCTCGAAGGAAGTGCTGCGGGGCGCGCGCGACGAAGCGACGCTCGCCCTCAGCAAGCCCGAGGCGCTCGCGGCGCTCGCGCTCGACCTGCGCCTCGGCCAGGCGGCCGCCTCGCTCGATCTCGCCGGGCGCGCCGTCGTGCTCGCGACCGGCGAGCGGCTGCGCTTCGACGGCCTCGTGGTCGCAACGGGAGCGACGCCGCGCCGCCTGCCCGCGACACCGCCGCTCGCCGGCATCTTCGTCCTGCGCACGCTCGACGATTGTCTGCGCCTGCGCGGCGAGCTCGAGCAG
The DNA here is from genome assembly GCA_963785985.1 of uncultured delta proteobacterium. Lineage (GTDB taxonomy): Bacteria > Myxococcota_A > UBA9160 > UBA9160 > SMWR01 > DATBRV01. Next base: position 1,477,093 of record CAWAXD010000014.1, read on the forward strand.
GGTCCGCGCGTCGCCGTCGTCGGCGCCGGCTTCATCGGCGCCGAGGTGGCGGCCACCTGCCGGCAGCGCGGGCTCGCGGTGACGCTGCTCGAGACGCTGCCGGTCCCGCTCGCCACGGCCGTGCCTCGCGAGATCGGCGAGACGCTCGCCGCCATCCATCGCGACGCGGGTGTCACGGTTCGGTGTGGGGTAGGCGTGGCGGGCTTTACCGGCGCGACGCGCGTCGAGGCGGTCGAGCTCGCAGACGGCGCGCGCATCGCCGCGGACGTGGTGGTGGTCGGGATCGGCGTCACGCCCGAGACGCGCTGGCTCGAGAGCTCCGGGCTGCCGCTCGACAACGGCGTCGTGTGCGACGCGACGCTCGCGGCCGGAGCGCCCGGCGTCGTCGCCGCGGGCGACGTCGCGCGCTGGCACAATCCGCTCTTCGGCGAATCGATGCGCGTCGAGCACTGGACCAACGCGGTCGAACAGGCGAGCGCTGCGGCCGAGCGCCTGCTCGCCGGTCCCGGCGGCGCGAAGCCCTTCGCGCCGGTGCCCTTCGTGTGGTCCGATCAGTATGACCGCAAGATCCAGATCGCCGGGCGCCTGGGTCCGCAGGACGAGATGCAGATCGTGGAGGGCTCGCTCGCCGAGCGGCGCTTCGTGGCGCTCTTCGGCCGCGCCGGCCGCCTCGTCGGCGCGCTCGCCATGAACCGGCCGCGCCAGCTCGTCGCCTGCCGCAAGCTGATCCGAGCGGCGCGCGGCTTCGACGATGCGATCGCAGAATTGCGACGGGCGGCGTCTCCGGCGTGACACCCCGCTTCATTTTCGGCCACATCCCGTTGTGTGACGATGCGCCAGCGACACGCGGGAAGCCGGGCCACCGGCGTGCGAGGCGCGCTGGCGGCGGTCGTCAGCCTGCTCACCCTCCCCGGCATCGCCGCGGCGAGCCATCTCGATGGGTTCGTCTTCACCTTCGAACAAGGCAACCAGGCCCCCGAGTATTGGTGCGCTACGCCGGGTCTAGGTGCTTGCTTCCTCGGCGGGTCCACGCTGACACAGTTCGATTCGTCGAGCTGGTCGGGCCGCTGTCTCGGCGCCTTCGGCGAAGAGTCGGTGTATCTCACGGGAATGGATTATCTGGGCGCAACGGCCATCTATACCAACCGGGCCTAGCTGTCCTTCGATCTGATTCTCACGGGCGATTGGGGCGGAAACGGTGTGACTCCAAACGTGCCCGACTTCGAGAGCGTGTTCAAGGTCGTCGCAAATGGCGGCACGCTCCTGAACACCAGCTTCGCGAGCGATCTCGGAGTACTGCAGGCGTACCCCGGAACCTACCCGCAGGGCTCGCATCCTGCCGGCACCGGTGCCGCAGTCTTCGCAACGAGACCGACATGGAGCAGTGTCTATCACTTCAACATGAGCTTCAGCCTCGGACTGCCTCCGAACGCCCCGTGCTGCGCTGACGTCGACATCGCGTTCTCTGCGAACTTCGGACCGGATTATGACGCTTTCCCGTACGAGCAGTTCCCCACGATCTCGCCGCGGTGGGGACTCGACAACGTCGTGGTCAGCTCGACGCCGATTCCCGAGCCCGCGAGCGGCGCGCTGCTGGGCCTCGGGCTGCTCGCACTCGGCGCGCGACGCCGCGGGGCGTAGCGCTCACTCCGCGAGCGGCGGCGCCTCGACGCGCGCGCCGCTCCGCACTGCGCCGTCGGTCACGGCGACCTCGACCTCCCGATCGCCGCTGCGCAGGCGGTAGGCGCGCCCGGGTCGGATCTCGGCATCCGCGAGATCGTTCGCATACGGGACCACGATCTCGTAGCCCCCGTCTGCGCCCGCGCGCGTCGTGCTCGAGTAGCGCATCCTCCCGCGCAACCCGACCGCGATGCGCAGCTCGGCGCTCACCTCGGCGTGCGGCTGTGCACGGCCGACGATGCGCGCGCCCGGCACGACCTCGAAGACCTTGTAGCTGGGGCGGCTGCCGTCGTTCGGGCCGCCCGCCGCCCGCGCGTCGTAGATCAAGCGATGCCGGGACAGCGCCGGGACGTACGCGGCCGGGCTCTCGTCGCCGGTGCGGATCGTCCCCTCGGTGCCGTTCAAGCGGTGCAGGCGCTTGAGCAGACTCTCCGGTGCGTAGCTCTGCGCGTGCCCCGAGCCGGCGGCGCGCACGATCACGTAGCGTGCGCGCAGCGTGTCCGCGATGCGCAGCGCCGCGGGCTCGCTGGTCTCCGCGAAATAGGCCTCCGCGCGCGCGAAGCCCTGCTCGGCCACGTCGTCGCCGAAGTTGTCCTGCACCATCGGGCGCTCGGCGACGTAGCGCAGCACGTGACCGTCGCCCCACGCCGCGAGCACTCCGTATTCCGGCCGCAAGGAAGCGTCCCAGTAGCCGGCCGTCGGCGGCGTGTGCCCGGCGAGCCAGCGCGCGAGCTGCGTGAGCGCGCGCTGCTCGGGCTGCCAGCCCGATAGCAACGCCGGCTGGCCGAGCCAGGCGCGCCGCAGGTTCGAGAGATAGGGCGCGTAGAAGGTCGCGATCGGCGCGAGCAGCCAGACGGCGGCGGCGAGCGTCGCCAGCGCCGCGGCGCCCGCCCGGAAGCGCCCGCGGCCGGCGAGCGCGCGCCGGGCCGCCCGCAGCGCGTCGCTCGCACAGATTGCGACGACGAGCGCGAACGCGACGGAGAGCTCGTTCACGAAGCGCCGCTGGAGGAGCGCCGCCGCGAGCCAGACCGCGCTCCACGCCGCCAGCACGCCGCGGGCGCGCGCGTCCTCGGCGCCGCGGGCGCCGAGCACGAGCAGCACGAGCAGCAAGGGGAACCCGTAGAAGAGCCGCGAGAAGAGCTGCACCGCCGTGTCGGTCTCGAAGCCCTGCGCGCCCACGAGCAACGGCAGCGACTCGGCGACACTCGCCTGGAACACCTCGCGCTTCGCGAGCCAGCCCCAGGCGTCGCCCGCGCCAGCGACCAGACCCGGCGTCGTCGCGAGGGCGAGGCCGAGCCCTGCGCAGCCGACCGCGAGCGCCACGAGCGCGCGCCGCGCGAGCGACGCCGGAAAGCGAACGCGCCCGAAGAGCTCCGCGAGCCCCGCGAAGCCGGCGGCGCCGAAGGCGAGGAACAGCGGCTGGAAGCGCGAGAGCACGACCGGCGAGACGTTCCCCCAGCGCTGCCACTCGGCCCCGCGCGTGAACGCCATCACGAGCAGGCAGGCGGCGGCTTGCGCGAGCGCGCCGCTGCGCGCGAGCGCCACCGCCTCCTCGCGGCGCGCGCTCGCGACGCAGCACGCGACGAGCGCCGCGTCGATCGCCGCCACCGCGAGCAGGCAGCCGGGCCACAACAGCAGCGCGAATGCCTGCGCGGCGCTCAGTAGAAGTCCGCCCGCGACGAGGCTGCGCGCGCCGCCGCCGACCCGGCGCAAGAGCGACAGGCCCGCCGCGAGCACGAGCGTCCCGGCGAGCGCGACGGCCACGTGATGGTCGAGCTCGCCGAGCTGCGAGTAGACGAAGTGGGCGGGGAGCAGCGCCAGCGAGAACGCGGCGAGCGCCGCCACGCGTCCGCCCCACGCGCGGCGCGCGAGCGCATGCACCGCCAGCACGCAGGCGGCGCCGAGCAGCGGCGGCGCCCACATCAAGAACGCCTCGAGCCGCACCCCGGCGCGCGCCCCGAGCCCGAAGCGCGCGAGCGCGGCGAGCGAGAAATCGAACAGCGGCGTCCAGATCGGGCGCCCCCCGTCCGGAAAGCTCACGTACGGATCGAAATCGAGAAAGCGCGGGAAGCTGACGACCGAGTAGGCGATCCGGCGCAGGTGGTAGTAGGCGTCGGGCCCATCCGGGAACACGCCCGCCGCCGTGAACACGGTCGGGTAGGGGAGCGCGCGCACGAGCAACGCGAGCAGGCACGCCGCCGCGGGCGGCGCCAGCCGGGCGAGCCTTGCGCGCGACGGGAAGGGCACGCCGACTCTGTACCATACGCACGGACCCACCTCGATGCGCCACCTCGCCGCCTGCGCCCTGCTGCTGCTCAGCGTCCCCGCGCTGTGTGCGCTCGTGATCGAGTCCGACGCGGGCGACGCGAGCACGCGCGCGCCCGCCCACGTGCCTGGCTGGGCGAACGTGGGAAACCGCGCGGGCATGACGGCCGTCTACCTGGGCAATGGCTGGGTGATCACCGCGCGCCACGTCGGTGCGGGCGACGTGGTGCTCGGCGGCGTCACCCATCACGGATTGGTCGAATCGACGGTCCAGCTCGGACCGGGCGCCGGGAAGCCGCTGCCCGATCTGATCGCGTTCCGCATCGAGCCGCGCCCGAAGCTTCCGGCGCTCAGCATCCGTCCGACACCCCCAGACGTCGGCGACCGCGTGGTGCTCGTCGGCGCGGGCCGCGATCGCGGCGCGAGCACGGTCTGGAACGGCAAGCCGGGCTGGCTCTGGGGTCCGCACGCGCAGCTGCGCTGGGGCACGAACCGCGTCTTCGCCGCGCGCGTCGACGTGGGCATCGGAGACATCGTCACGCGGGCCTTCGCGATGCGCTTCGACGCGGGCGAGACGCGGCACGAGACCCAGGCGGCCGTCGGCGATTCGGGCGGCGCGGCCTTCATCGAGCGCGAGGGCCGCAGCGAGCTCGCGGGCATCCTGATCGCCATCGCCAGCTATCCGGGCCAGCCACCGGAGACCGCCTTGTATGGAAACTTCACCACCGCCGCCGACCTCTCGGTCTACCGCCGCACGCTGGCCGCCCTGCTGGCCGAGCACTGACGCGCCCGGCGCGCTGCGCACGAGCTGCCGGTCGGCGTGAGCGCGATCACGTACACCGGAAGGCGCAGGGCCGATCTCCTGGCAGCGAGACGCCGGGGGGGATTTCCGGGCATGCGCCGACAGGCTGCGTACGACCGCACCAGGATCCTGGAGGAGGCGGCGCGTGCGCGCGCGCGCCGCAAGCGCACGCGCGCGATCGAGCTCTACCGCTGGGTGCTCTCGATCGAGCCCCAGAACGCCGTGCTCCACGCGAAGCTCGCGCCGCTGCTCGCCGAGGCCGGTGAACACTTCGACGCGTGGGTGAGCTTTCGCGCCGCCGCGCGCGCCTGCCTGCGCGAAGGCCTGGCCGAGAAGGCGCTCGCCATCTACCAGGAAGCCGCCCTCTACGTGCCCCACGAGCACCAGGCGTGGCAGGCGGTCGCCCAGCTCCAGCGCAAGCGCGGGCGCAACCGCGAGGCGGTCGAGACGCTGCTCGAAGGCAGCCGGCGCTTCCGCACGCGCTGGCTGCGGCCTTACGCGATCTATCTCCTGCGGCGCGCGCGCGAGATCGATCCGTGGGATTTCGAGAGCGTGCTCGAGCTCGCCGGCCTGCTCACGGCGAGCGGCCAGCGCCACGAGGCGCGCCTGTTGCTCGACGAGCTGACGGAGCGCGCGGCGGGCCACCGGCTGCGCGACGTGCGCGCGGCGCAGCTGCGCGTCGATCCGGGTCTGCGCAGCGCCTGGCAGTGGCTCCGCGCGGTGTTACGGCCCGAGCCGCTGCTCCCCCCCGAACCGCGGGTGGTGTTGTCCGAGGTCGTGCCCCTGCGCTCGCGCGCCCTGCGGCGCCTCGCCGCTCCCCGCGGCGGGGGCTGACCCGAGTCTCGCCCTCCAGCTGCGTCCAGCCCCTGATTACCCCTGCTCTCCCCAGGGGGGGGCTGACACCTACACGGTTGTGCCGTTCACATACCCATTGGTAGGCTAGGCCCCGCCCTGCCCCCCCCGCGTTGCTCTTCCGCCGTTACCGAGGAGACTGGATGCCGTTCTGCACCGCCCGCCCGCGCCCGTCGAAGCTGGCCAGACTCGTTGGTGTCACGCTCGCGCTCGTCGGCGCCCTCGCCGCCAGCGCCGGCGCTTCCTACGACAACTTCGAGAGCGGCCACGTGCGGCCGCTCGCGCTCTCCCCGGACGGGACGCGGCTGTTCGCCGTCAACACCCCGGACAACCGGCTCGACATCTTCGACGTGAACGTCTCAGGACTGACGCGCGTCGCCTCGGTGATGGTCGGCCTCGAGCCCGTGGCCGTCGCCTGCCGCAGCAACACCGAGGTTTGGGTCGTGAACCACCTCTCGGACAGCGTCAGCATCGTCACGATCAACACCTCGGACCCGACGCTCTCGCATGTCACGCGCACCCTGCTGGTGGGCGACGAGCCGCGCGACATCGTCTTCGCGGGGACGGCCGGCAACCGCGCCTTCATCACCACCGCGCGCCGCGGTCAGAACCTTCCCGGCAGCGTGCTGCCCAATCTGACCACGGCGGGCACGTCGCGGGCGCTGGTCTGGGCGTTCGACGCCGACGCATTGGGCGCGGCGCTCGGCGGGACGCCGCTCTCCGTGATCGAGCTCTTCATCAACAACGCCACGCCGTCCCTGCGACAGCTGACCGACACGCCGCGGGCGCTCGCAGCGAGCACCAACGGCGCCACGGTCTACGCGGCCGGCTTCCACTCGGGCAACCGCACCACCGCGCTGAACGAGCTGGTCGTCACCCCGGGCGGCGGCGTGCCGGCCTTCCCGCCGGGCTCGACGGCGGGTGCGCCGAGGACCGGCCTGATCGTGCGCTTCAACGGCACCCAGTGGGTCGACGAAGCCAACCACAACTGGTCGAGCTCGGTGCCCTTCACGCTGCCCGACAGCGACGTCTTCCAGATCAATGCCAACGCCAACCCGCCGGCGCTGGCCGCTGCCACGAACGCCGTCAGCGGCGTGGGCACGATCCTCTTCAACATGGCCGTGCGCCCGAGCAACGGGCTGCTCTACGTCTCGAACCTGGAATCGCGCAACGCCGAGCGCTTCGAGGCGCTCTTCGAGAACCCCCCGTCCAGCGGAATCTTCCACGGTGTGCGCGGCCACACGGCCGAGAACCGGATCACGGTGATCAACGGCACCACGCCGACGCCGCACCACCTGAACCCGCACATCAACTACAACGTCGCGACCGGGCCGCAGTCGGAGATCGACCAGAGCATCGCGTTCCCGCTCGGCATGGTCTTCTCGCCGGACAGCAGCACGCTGTTCGTGGCTGCGTTCGGCTCGGGCGACGTCGCCGTGCTCGACACCGCCGATCTCGAAGACGGGGACGCGAGCATCACCAATGCCCCCGTCGTGAACGTGGGCAAGGGCCCGACCGGCCTGGCGCTCGACGTGGCGAACGATCGCCTCTACGTGATGAACCGTCTCGACCAGCAGATCGCGATCATCCAGAACGCGACGAATCCAGGCACGCGCGCGCTGTGGAAGAAGGTCGATCTCAGCTACGACCCCGAGCCGCCCGCGGTCACCGATGGCCGCCGCTTCCTGTACGACGCCAAGCGGACTTCGGGCCACGGCGACGGCGCCTGCGCGAGCTGCCACATCTTCGGCGATTTCGACAGCCTGGCGTGGGACCTCGGCGATCCGTTCGGCACGCCCCTCAACAACCCGAACCCCTTCACGCTGGTTCCGCCGGGCGGTGTCAGCGCCTTCCATCCCTTGAAGGGGCCGATGACGACCCAGAGCCTGCGCGGCATGGCCGGTCAGGGCCCCATGCACTGGCGTGGCGATCGCACGGGCGGAAACGATCCGGGTGGCAGCGCCCTCGACGAGGACGCGGCCTTCAAGAAGTTCAACCCCGCGTTCGTGAATCTGCTCGGCCGCTCCGCGCAGCTCACCACCGGCGAGATGCAGGCGTTCACCAACTTCATCCTCACGCTCGAATACCCGCCGAACCCGATCCGGGCGCTCACCAACGTTCCGACGACGGCGCAGAGCGCTGGCGAGACCTTCTTCAGCAACAACCCGGTCGATGGCGGGGTGCTCACCTGCGTCACCTGCCACGCCCTGCCGACGGGGGCGGGCGGCAACAGCTCGTTCGAGAACGAGCCGCAGGAGTTCAAGATCGCCCACATGCGCAACCTCTATCAGAAGGTGGGCATGTTCCAGGTGGCGGGGGCTCAGGCGCGGGGCTTCGGCTTCCTGCACGATGGCAGCGTGCCGACGGTCTTCAACTTCCTCCAGGCGGCGGCCTTCACCTTTCCGAGCGGCGCCACGGGGAACACGCAGCGGCAGAACCTCGAGCAGTTCGCGCTCGCGCTGGATACGGGTCTGCGGCCGATCGTCGGCCAGCAGGTCTCGGCGACGCCGACCACGTTCAGCGACACGAACGTGATCAATCGCATCCAGCTGATGATCGACCGCGACAACGCGGGCGACTGCGAGCTGGTGGTGAAGGGCGTCTCGGGCGGCATCGCCCGCGGCTACCTGTTCGTGGGATCGGACAACTTCCAGCCCGATCGCGCGGGCGAAGCCCTGATCAACAAGACGACCCTTCGCAGCCAGGCGGCCGCCGCGGGCCAGGAGCTGACCTACACCTGCGTACCGCCGGGAGCCGGCACGCGCGTCGCGCTCGATCGCGACGAGGACGGCTTCTTCGACCGCGACGAGCTCGACCACGGCTTCGATCCGGGGGATCCGACGGATCCGGCCGCCTGCGAGGACGGGCTCGACAACGACGGCGATGGCCTCGTGGACGCGGCCGATCCGGGCTGCCGGGACGCGAACTTCACCAGCGAGAACCCGGCCTGCAACGACGGCATCGACAACGATCTCGATGGCCTGACGGACATGGCCGATCCCAGCTGCGGGAACCCGTGGAGCGACAACGAGCTCGCAGCGGCCTCCTCGTGCGGTTTGCTCGGCGCGGAGGCCCTGCCGGTGCTCGTCTGGGCGGCGCTTCGGCGCCGGCGGCGCGCGGGTGTGGTTCAGGCCCGGGGCTGATTGCCGATACGAGATCCCAAGGCCCCCCGGCGCTAGCGCGCCGGGGAGGGCCTATGGGGTCCGCATGCACTGCAAGCTCTGCAATACGCGTCTCGGCGAGAACGTCCGCTTCTGCCCGAACTGCGGGAACGATTCGGGCTCGCTGTCGCTATCCGGCAAGGAATCCCGGCCCAAGGTCGCGCGCAGCATGGCGCGACTGCCGGTGCGGGCGCGCAAGGCGGGAGGCCCCGAGCTCGAGCTCGCCGAGCCCGCGGACCCGAGCGACCTGAGCGGTCCCGTCCGCGCGACGCCGCGGGCGCTTGCGGGGCCCGCGCTGCTGGCGCCCGATCCCTCCGCGGTGCGAGAAATGCTCGCGGGCCGTCCCGAGCTGATCGAGCCGGGGCTGCGCAGCCACAGCGATGCGCAGGGCAAGACCGTCGGGGTCGAGTTTTCCACCGAGGTGGGAGAGATCGACCTGCTCGCGCGCGACGCCGCCGGCGGCTTCGTGGTCGTGATGATCGCCGAGCGCGGCCAGGGCGAGGATTCCGTAGCCGAGGTCCTCCAGCGCATCGGCTGGGTGCGCAAGCACCTCGCGAAGGGCGCTGAAAAGGTGCGCGGCATCCTGCTGATGGATCAGCCGCCGGAGAGCCTCAGCTACGCCGCGGCCGCCGTCGCGGATACGATCGCCTTCAAGACCTATCGCATGTCGCTCGTCTTCGAGGATCTGCAGATCTGAGCGGGCTTTCATCCGACTGCATCCAAGACGTATAGTTGGATCTTCGGTCGGCGTTCGGCAGGCTGGAGCAGCGGATGAGCGGCGAAGAAATGCCCTCGGATCGACTGGCGTGTCAGGGCGACACCGAGCTCGTCAAGGCCGTGCGGCTGCTCGCCTGGCTCACGAAATCCTTCGAAGCCGCCTGCCCGCAGAGCGGAATCAGTCTGGCGAAGTACCGTATCCTGCTGCTCGTCTCGGCCGAGCCGGTGCGCGTGACGGAGCTCGCGAGCCATGCGCGCGTGAGCCTGCCCACGCTCTCGGGGCTCGTCGCGTCGCTCGAGAGCCAGGGGCTGCTCGAGCGCACGGCGCTGCGCACCGACCGCCGCGGGGTCGTGCTCCGGCTCACGCCGGCCGGCCTCGAGGCCCGCACCCGCGCCGAAGAGGCGCTCGCACAGCAGCTGCTCGCGATCGTCGAGAACGACGGCGACGAGACCCTGCGCACGGCGGTGGGCGCCCTCGCGAACGCGCTCGATCGCTCGATCGAGCGCGGCCTGGCGAGCGGCCGCATCGCCCCTTCGGATTGATCAGCTCTCCTGATCGATTCGATCGATAAAATCACTTGGACGAATCACCCATCCGGACCGATCCTCCCGGCTGATGGCAGCCCCAGCAGGGCGCCCAACCAGGGAGAAGAACATGCGCAGCGTCGGTGAAACCTTTCCCGCCTATGAGCTCACGGGCGTCGTCTCCTCCGATCCCGCGACCGCCTTCCAGACCATTCGGAGCGACGGCTTCGCCGGCCGCTGGCAGGTGATCTTCTTCTGGCCGATGGATTTCACGTTCGTCTGCCCGACCGAGATCGCGGCGTTCGGAGATCTCACGCGCGAGTTCGAGAGCCGCGGCGCGCAGCTGCTCGGCGCGAGCACGGACAGCGAGTACGTGCACCTCGCCTGGCGGCAGAGCCACCCCGCCCTGAAGGAGCTCCCCTACCCGATGCTCGCCGACCGCAAGCGGGAGCTCTCGACGGCGCTCGGCATTCTCGACGAGAAGGCGGGCGTGTGTTTGCGAGCCACCTTCATCGTCGATCCGCAGGGCGTGATCCGCTTCGTCTCCGTCAACGATCTCTCGGTCGGGCGCAATCCGGACGAGGTCCTGCGCGTGCTCGACGCGCTCCAGACGGGCGAGCTGTGCGGGGTCAACTGGAAGAAGGGCGAGGCCACCTTGAACCCGGCGTGAGCACCGGCGCCGGAAGCCGCGGTGCGACTTTGATAGCGTTGGGCGCCGTGCCCACCCCGTCCGCGAGCCGCCGCAGGCGCCGAGGCTGGCGACGCGCCTGGCCCTCCGCCGCCCTCTGCCTGTGCGCGAGTGTCGCGCTCGCCGAGACCCCGCCGGCCGCCTCGTCGCCGGCCGCCGAGCCGCCGGCCGCCGAGCCTGAAGCGAAGCTGCCCGAGACGATCGCCATCCCCGATATCGCGACCCGCGCCGAGCAGAACGCGAGCCTGCGGCGGACGATCGAGGCGGAGATCGCGAGCGACAACGCAGTCGACGCGATCGCCAGCCAGCTCGACGCGCTCGTCGCGGAGGACCAGGGGCTGATCGCGGAGACGGCGGATCGGCTCGAGCAGGGGCCGCGCCGCCAGGTGGTCGATGCGCTCAACGAGGCTTGGCGGCGTTCATACAGCCAGGCCTCCGCGCAGAGCGACACCCTCACGAAGAGCGCGAGCGCGCTCGAGGCGGACCTCCAGGACCTCGCGAAGCAGCGCGAGCTCTGGCAGCGCACCGTCGAGGAAGCGCGCGCGGCAAAGGCGCCCGAGACGGTGATCGAACGCGCGCAAGCGACCGTCGCCGGGATCGCGGCGACGCAGAAGGAAGTCGAGCGCCGGCGCGACGTCGTCCTCGAGCTCCAGGATCGTGTGGTGCGCGAGCTCGCGGTCGCCGAGAGCGCTCTCGACCGGATCGCCCACTACCGCAAGGAGGTGCTCGGCCAGCTCTGGACCCGGGACAGCCGGCCGATCTGGCGCGGCATGCGCAACGAGGAGGCGGCCGAGGCCGCGTTGCACGACCTCGCCGGAGACCTCGGCGGGATCGAGAAGCGTCTCACGGCGTACGCCAGGCTGTATCCATCGCCCTTCCTTGCCCAGCTCGCGCTGTTCACGGCGCTGGTCTGGCTCTTCCGCCGCGCGCGGGCGCGCACCCTCCAGTCGGTCGAGGACCAGCCCGACCTCGCGCACGCGGCGACGGTCTTCCAGGTGCCCTACTCGGCGGCCCTGGTGCTCGCGCTGATATCGACGGACTGGTTTCATCCGGACGCGCCGTACGCGGTCAGGCAGCTCGCGGGGCTCTTGGGGCTATATCCCGTGATGCGGGTCGTGCGCCCGATGGTCGACCCCGGGCTGCTGCGCGGCGTGTACGCGTTCGGCGCCTTCTACGCCGTCGACCGCGTGCGCGACCTCATTTCGACCGCGCCGCTCGTCGAGCAGGTCCTGTTCCTGCTCGAGATGCTCGCGGGCATCGCGCTGATGGCGTGGCTGCTGCGGCCGCGCCGGCTCGCCGGGGTCGAGCTCAGCGAAGACCAGCGCGCCGGTCTGCGGCCGCTCGGGATCGCGGCGAAGCTGCTGTTCGCGAGCTTCGCGATCGCGCTCGTATCGGGAGCGATGGGCTACATGCAGCTCGCGCGCCTGGTCGGAGGCGGCGCTCTCACGAGCACCTACATCGCGCTCGCCCTCTACGCGAGCCTGCGCGCCGCCGACGGACTGCTCGCGTTCGCGCTGCGCGCGCGACCGCTGCGGTCGCTCCGGCTCGTGGCCTCGCACCGCGACGTGCTGCACCGGAAGGTGCAACGCGTGCTAGGGCTTTCGGCCATCCTCGGCTGGGTGGTGATCACCCTGAAAGCGCTCGGGGTTCTCGATGCCACGCTCGACGCCGGCCGCGCAGCGCTCGCGGCGAGCCTCTCCTTCGGGACGCTCAGCATCTCGCTCGGCCACATCGTCACGTTCGGCGCCACCGTGGTGGCGGCGGTCGTGGTCTCGCGCGTCCTGCGCTTCGTGCTCGAGGAGGACGTCTACCCGCGCGTCCCGCTCGCGCGCGGCGTGCCGTTCGCGATCTCGAGCCTGCTGCACTACGTGATCCTGCTCGGCGGCTTCTTCCTCGCCATCTCCGCGCTCGGCGTCGATCTCACGCGCGTCACGATCCTCGCCGGCGCCTTCGGCGTCGGCATCGGCTTCGGCCTCCAGAACGTCGTCAACAACTTCGTCTCGGGCCTGATCATGCTCTTCGAGCGGCCGATGCAGCTGGGCGACACGGTCCAGATCGAGGACGTGACGGGCACGGTCGAGCGGATCGGAATGCGCTCGAGCACGCTGCGCACCTACGAGGGCGCGGACGTGGTCGTCCCGAATGCGAGCCTGATCTCGGACCGGCTCACGAACTGGACGCTCAGCAACACGCGGCGGCGGATCGACATCAAGGTCGGCGTGGCCTATGGCACCGACCCGCAGAAGATGCTCGAGCTGCTGCTCGCGGCGGCGCGCGGACACCGCGAAGTGCTCGCCTTCCCGGCGCCGGCTGCGCTGTTCGTGGGCTTCGGCGAGAGCTCGCTCGATTTCGAGCTGCGCGCGTGGACGGACGCCTTTGATCGGTGGCCCCTGGTCCGCAGCGCGCTGGCGCTCGAAGTGCACCGCATGCTCGGAGAAGCCGGCATCGAGGTGCCCTTCCCGCAGCGCGTGGTGCACGTGAAGGCGGAGCCGAGCGGAGAGCGAACGGACTAGCGCGCGAGGCGCACCCGGCGCACGCACAGCGCCGCCGCGCCCGTGAGACCGACGAGCACGAGCGTCCCGGGCTCGGGCACCGGCGTGAACGTGACCGTGAGAGTGGGGCGCGCGGCGCTGGTCGCCGAATCCGACGAGTGGAACTGGATGCCGTCGTTCGAATCGTTCGCGATCACCCATCCGAAGTTGCTCGCGCCAGCGAGCCATGCCTGAAGCGAGGGCAGCACGTCGAACGTCGTGGTCGCAGCAGGATCGGGATGAAGCGTTTCGACGCTCGGGGACTCCGCCTCTCGGGATCAGGAGACAGTGCTCCGGCCGATCCATGCAACATCGGGGGGGTGCAGCGCGGGCTTGAGCCGCGAGATTCCGCGGTTTTCTGGTGTCGGCGCCCGGGTCTGGATTTCCACGCCTGCTGCAAGGATCGCTCACGGAGGGAAGCGGCGGTCGGCGCCAGGCCCGCAGGAAGCCGCTTGACACCAGAATGCAACACCTGGGAAAGTGGCGCGGGGGCGAGACACCGCTGGGAAGCGGAGGTCGCCGGTGGCACGCACCGCGGCACGCGAGGCGCTTTCGACGCACGGGCGGGCTCAGGCAACGCCCCGTGGGGCGCAAGCCCGCCTCGCACACGCCCAGGTGTTTCCGGCCTGGCGCGACGAGCCACTCGTCTGGGCGGGCGCCCAGTGCGCGCTGCTGACCGGGGCCGTCGCGCTCCAGGCGTCCCAACCGCTCAACCACGACGTGGGCTGGCTGCTGATCGGCGCTCGCCGCCTGCTGGCCGGCGCGCCGCTCTATCGCGACGGCTTCCTCGACGTGAATCCTCCGGCGATTCTCGCGCTCTTCGCGCCCGCAGTGGCCGCCAGCCGGGCGCTCGGTCTCCCGGAGATCCTGGCGCTGCGCGTCTGGATGCTCGCGCTCTGCGCCGGATCGCTCGTGCTGTGTCACCATCTGGCGTCACGCCTGTTCGCGAGCGAGCCGCCGGTGCTGGCGCGTGCCTGGCTGCTCGTCCTGTCGTTCGTGCTGCTGGTGCTTCCGAACCGGGATTTCGGGCAGCGCGAGCACGTGATCGTGCTGCTGCTGCTTCCTCATCTGCTGGACGCTGCGCTGCGCGCGCGCGGAGCCGTGCTCTCGCGCAGGCTCGCCGTCGCCATCGGAGCCGGCGCGGGCGCCGCCGCGGCGATGAAGCCACAGTATGCGCTCGTCGTTGCGGCGGCCGAGCTGCTGGTGCTCGGGTCGCGTCGCGATCGGCGCGCCGTCGCCAGCTGCGAGATGATAGCGTTCGGCTGCGTCCTCGGCGCCGCGGCCGTCGCGATCGCCTGGCTCTACCCCGACTACTTCCGCGTCGCCGTCCCGCTCGCAGCCGAGACGTATGGCGCGTATCAGAGTCCGCTCGCGAGTCTCGTGCGAGGACGCGATCTCGCATTGCTCGCCGCCGCGCTGCTCGCAGCGGCGTGGCTCTCGCGCGACGCCGCCGTGCGTCCCCTCGCCAATCTGCTCGGCGGCGCCAGCGTCGCCGCCTGGCTCGCCTACCTGATGGGCGGAACCTGGTGGGACTATCACCGCTATCCCTTCCGCGCCTTCGCGATCGCCGCGCTCGGTCTCGCCGCGGCGAAGCTTCTCTCGCGACATTCCGAGGCTCGCCGCAAGCCGCACTCGCGCGCCGGCGCGATCGCCGCCGGTGCTACCGCCTTCGCGCTGACGGCAGGCATGCTGCTCGCGGCGCCGAGCCGAATCGGTGAGACGCTGCGCGAGGGCGGGGAGTGGCGGGCGGGGCGGCGCAGCGGAGCGGGGGGCGAGATCGCAGAGGTGACGCTGCGGCGCGGCCACGGCGGCGCCATCTGGCTGCCCGCGAGCTCCGTCGATCCCGCCTTCCCGGCCGTGAACTACGCCGGTGTCGAGTGGGCTTCGCGCTTCTCGTGCCTGTGGCCGCTGCCCGCGGTGATCCGCGCGCAAGCGCGGCCCTCGCCCGGCACGGATCCGGCCCGCCGCGAGCGCCTCGCCGGCATCGCGCGCTGGCTCGTCGCGGCCGTGGCCGAGGATCTCGAGCGCACGCAGCCGGAGCTGATCTTCGTCTCGCGCACGCGCGACAACCTGGCCTTGCAGGGAATCGGCTTCGATTTCCTCGCCTACCTGGAACACGAGCCGCGCTTCGCAAAGCTCTGGTCGCAGTATGCCTGGGTGGAAGACACGCCGAGCTTTCGAGTCTTTGCGCGGCAGGAGCCGAGGCCGGGCTCGCGGGGGTTCACCAGCGCTCGCTGATCTCGTCCGGAATCCGCCGCCAGCCGTGCACGGGATGCTGCGCCACGAGCTGCGGATTCCGGAACAGCAGCACGAGCCCTGCGCCCGCGGCGAAGCCTCCGACGTGCGCCCAGAACGCCACGCCTCCGTCGGCGCGGCCGAGGCTCACTGCGCCCCCGAACAGCTGCAACAAGAACCAGTATCCCAGCATGAAGATCGCGGGCACGGCGATCGTGCGCACGATGAACCCGAAGATCACCAGCATGTGGATGCGGACCCTCGGGTACAGCACCACGTAGCCCCCCATCACGCCGCCGATCGCGCCCGAGGCGCCGACCATCGGGATGCCGGAATCGGGCTGCGAGAAGATCTGGAGCGCGGCGGCCGCGAGCCCGCACAGCAGATAGAAGATCAGGAAGCGCAGGTGACCCATGGAATCCTCGACGTTGTTTCCGAAGATCCACAGGAACCACATGTTCCCGATCAGATGCAGCCAGCCTCCGTGCAGGAACATCGAAGTCACGACGGTGTACCACGCGGGATGCGCCTGGATCACGCAGCTGGCGCCGTCACCGAGAGGGAAGCTGGCGCCGGACGGCAGGCGCCCCAGCAGCTCGCCCGGGATCAACCCCAGCTCGCAGATCGAGGCCACGAGCGGCGCTTCGCGACCGAGGCCCTGGAGCAGCGCCCAGCACAGCACGTTGGCCGCGATCAGCCCGAACGTCACCGCGGGCGTCAGGAAGTGGGGGTTCTCGTCGCGGATCGGAAACATCGGGTCGGGGCATGCTAGCTCGCCCGCGGTTATCGTGACGGTCACGAAGGAGGTCCGCGTGCGCATCGCCTACGAGAACGAGGGGGGCATCGCCCGCATCACGCTCGACGACGGCAAGGCCAACGCCATGAGCACGGCGTGGTTCGGCGAGCTCGGCGCGGCGCTCGACCGCGCCGAAGCCGACGCTGCGGGCGCGCTGCTCGTGCGCGGGCGCCCGCGCTTCTTCTCCGGGGGCCTCGACCTGAAGCTGATGCCGTCCCTGCCGGCGGCTGGCCTCCGCGAGCTCTCGGAGACCTTCGCGCGCACGCTCCTGCGCGTGCATGCGTTTCCGATTCCGACCGTCTCCTGTGTCACCGGCCACGCGATCGCCGGCGGCGCCATGCTCGCGTTCGCCTGCGACGCGCGCTTCGCGATGGAGGGCCCCTACCGGATCCAGATGAACGAGGTCGCGATCGGGATCCCGCTTCCGAGCTGGATGCTCTTCATCGCGGAGTCGGCGATCCCGGCGACGGCGCGCAACGAGGCGCTGTTGCATGCGCGCGGCTATGCGCCGGCCGAGGCGCTGGCGCGCGGAATCGTCGACGGCGTGGGCGCCACTCCCGAGGAGACCGAGCGGCTCGCGAGCGAGCGCGCCCGTTCGCTGCTCGCATTGAATCGCACCGCCTACACCGAATCGAAGCGGCGCCTGCGCGAGGCAGGCGTCCGCCGCGCGCTCGAGCGCCTGCGCGAGGAGCTCGGGGGCGGCGCTTGAGCCGCAGGAGCGAGGCGCGGCTCGCCCCCCCACCAGCAGATGGCGGCAGACCCCCGGCGAGCAGACCCCATGCACTGAAATGCCCCATCTGCTCATGGCTTGCCGCCCTTGGCCCTGGCGGTTGCCGGCTCCCTGCTCGTGGCGTTTCCGCCGACGCGTCAGCTGTGACGCTGGATCACAGCGCGCGGCCCGAGGTCCTGATACCCTGCGCCGACCTCAACGGGAGCCTCGCCCGTGCCGATGCAGTCCTCGTGATGCGATGCCTGCGCCTGCTCTGCTCGCTGCTGGTGCTCGCGCCCGCGGCGGCGAACGCCACGGAGTCCGGCGACGGCCCGCTGCTTCCGCCCTCGCTGCTCTCACACGCCCTGGCTGCCTTCGCGCGGGTCGAGGCCGCCGGCCGCGTGCGCAACCGCCTGCTCACGGTGATCGACTACGCGCTGCCGTCTTCGCAGCGTCGGCTCTGGGTGCTCGAGCCCGACACGAAGAAGATCCTCTTCCACGAGTTCGTGGCGCACGGGAAGGGCTCGGCGCCCGACTGGAATCCCGACCGCGCCGTGCGCTTCGGCAACGAGCTGGGCAGCTTCCGCTCGAGCCTCGGAACCTTTCTCACCGGCGACACCTACACCGGAGAGCACGGCTACTCGCTGCGGCTCGTGGGCCTCGACGCCGGCGTCAACGATCTCGCCGAGGAGCGCCGGATCGTGATCCATCCGGCCGAGTACGTGAGCCCCTGGTTCCGCATGCGCAGTGGAGGCCGCCTGGGCCGGAGCTGGGGCTGTCCCGCGCTCGATCCCAGCGTGGCGCCGGTGATCATCGATCGGATCCAGGCCGGCAGCGTGCTCTACGCGGACGCCCCCGGCTCCTAACCCTGGCCTGACATTCGCGTCGCGAGCGGAGGGCGGCGGATCAGGCCCAGCCCCCAGCCCAGGCCTGCGCGACCGGCCCTCAAGCCCCCGCACCCCGCGTTCCGATGAGGTCCGAGGGGGTCCCCACGTGGTGGTGTTGGCCGGTCTCGTGACTGCGCTGAACCTGGTGCTGAGCCTCGTCGTGGGGCTGCGCCTGCTCGCCAAGGCGCGCCGCGGCGGGTGGCCGGCTCCGGAGCTCTCGCTCGCCATCTATTTCCTGGTGAGCGCCTTCCTCGCGACGCCTCCCCAGATCGTCGTATACGGCGGCATGAGCGACGCGCGGCTCGCGGTCTCGGAGCCGGCAAGCCGTGCGCTGCTCGCCTTCGCCGTGCTCGCGATGGCGATCGGATCCTCCGCCATCTACGTGTTCACGTGGAAGACCTTCCGACCCGAGCACGGCTGGGCGCGGGCGATCGTCGCCGCCGGCTGCGCGTGCCTCGCGCTCGGCTACGCGATCGAGGCCCTCCGCGAGGGCTTCGCGCCGGTGATGTTCGCGGGCCTCGGGCACTGGATCGGCTGGGCCGGGCGCACGGCCGCGATGTCCGGCGTCGCATTCGAAGCCTGCCGCTACTGGCTGATGCTGCGCCGCCGGCTGCGTCTCGGGCTCGCGGACCCCGTCGTGACGAACCGCTTCCTGCTGTGGACGATCTGGGCCGTTGGGTCGACACTCAACTACGTCGCAGACCTGGCGTCGCGATCGCTCTACTGGCTGATCTATGGAACCATTCAACCCGTACCCGAGTACCTGGCTGTCATGGTCGGCCCCACGATCATCGTCACGATGGTGCTCGGGGTGATATCGGCCGTCACCCTCTTCCTCACGTTCTTCCCGAGCCCCGCCTACCGCCGCTGGATCGAGACGCGCAGCATCACCGGCGAGCCGTGAAGATCGGCAGATCGAGGATCGAGACCACGCCCGGCGCGGCGTCGCAGACCACCGGGATGGCGTTCACGACGCGCATCGCCGTGCCCGTGATGCCGGCGGTGTTGTGGTCGCCGTCCTCTCCCACGGGCTCGATCTCGCAGGTGTAGGAGGGAGAGCCCTTCACCTCGATCTTGTAGCCGGACTTCTTGTTCCCGGAGAGACGATCCCAACGCGGCCCGATGTCGTCGCGCAGGCGATTCACGTGCGCGGCGACCAGCGCCGGCCGACCCGCGACGATTCCCTGCACCTCGAAGCGCACGCCCGCGCAGGTGCCCTTCTCGATCTTGCCCATCGCGGTCTCGAACGTCGCGGGCGCGGGCAGACGTTCGTGCTCCTCGCGGATCTCGTCGAGCTTCATCCCGAAGGCATCCGCGAGCAGCATCACCATGCCGCCCCAACCGCCTCGCAGCACTCCCGGTTGCAGCATCGGCGCCGCGAAATCGAGCGGTCGCCCGAAGCCGAAATAGACCCCGGTGAAGCCCGGGTCGGCGTAGGTGGAATAATCCATCAGCTCCGAGACGCGCACGCAATCGACGCGCTCGCAGGCGGACGCGAGCGCGAGCGGAATCACGTCGCCCGACCAGCCCGGATCGAAGCCGGAGGTGAAGAACGTGCTCTGGCCCTTTGCACACGCGGCTTCGAGACGGCTGCGGATCTTCGGGCTCGAGAACGGCGGATAGACGAGCGAGACGATCGACGTGTTGACGACGTTCTTGCCGGATTCGAGGATCCGACACAGGACGTCGACCGTCTCCCGGATGCGCGTCTCGCCCTGCGCCGTGTGGCAGACGCAGTCGGCGTCGAGCGCGAGCAGCGCCTCCATGTCGTCGCTCGCGAGGATGCCCGTCGGCTTCGGCCAGCCGCACAGCTCCGCCGCATCCCGGCCGACCTTCTCCTTGGAGTGGGCGTGCACGCCCACGAGCTCGAGATCGGGGTGATCGAGGATGCCGCGCAGCGCCTTGCGGCCCGCGTTGCCGGTCGACCATTGGATCACCCGCAGCGGTCTGCGCCGGGGGCTCGCTGTGCTCGCCATGTTCGCTTCCTCCGCGCGGCCACGGCATGCTATGCCGGGCTCGACGGGACGCATGATAGGCCCTGGCGCGGGAGATCTCCGCGGCGAGGCGCAGCGCGAGACGGCAGGGAGCGAGGGTGACGGCAGGGATTCGCGTCGACGGAGAATCGGAGCAGCGCTTCGCGCCGGTGCGCGAGGTCTTCGCAAGGAGCTTCGCGGCGGGCGAGGTCGGCGCCGCGGTCTGCGTGACGATCGGCGGGCGCGTGGTGATCGATCTCTGGGGCGGGCATCGCGATGCCGCGCGCACACGGCCCTGGACGCACGACACGCTCGTCAACGTCTACTCGACGACGAAGGGCATGACGGCGATCTGCGCGAACCGGCTGGTCGAGGAGAAGCGACTCGACCTCGACGCGCCCGTCGCGCACTACTGGCCGGAGTTCGCGGCTGAGCACAAGGACCGGATTCCGGTGCGCTGGCTGCTGTGCCACAAGTCCGGCGTCGCGGCGCTGCGCGAGGACGTCCCGGCGGCCTCGCGCTTCGATTGGAAATTCTGGACCGAAGCCCTGGCGGCCGAGGTGCCGTGGTGGGAGCCGGGCACCCTGCACGGCTACCACGCGCTCACGTACGGGCACCTCGTCGGCGAGCTGGTGCGGCGCGTCGATGGGCGCTCGCTCGGCCGGTACCTTCGCGAGGAGCTGGCGCTGCCCCTCGGGCTCGATTTCCACATCGGGCTCGCGGCCGAGCACGACGCCCGCGTGGCCGAGCTCCTGCCGGCCCCCGCCTCCCCGCCGGGCGCTCCGAATCCGTTCGTCGCTGCGCGCAAGCACCCGAAATCGCTCGTCGGGCGCGTGTTCGGCAATCCGACCCTCGAGACGCAGGATGCGAACTCGCGCGCCTGGCGCGCGGCCGAGCTCCCGGCGGTGAACGGCCATGGAACGGCGCGCGGCCTCGCGCGCATCTACGGCGCGCTCGCGACGAACGGCGAGCTCGACGGCGAGCGCGTGCTCTCCCCCGCGCAGATCGCACGCGCGAACCGCGAGGAGGCGAACGGGCTCGACGCGGTGCTGAAGCCGCTGCACTCGCGCTTCGGGCTCGGCTTCATGTTGACGCAGCCCATGATTCCGTTCGGTCCCCATCCGCGCAGCTTCGGCCATCCGGGCGCCGGCGGCTCGATCGCGTTCGCCGATCCCGACGCGCAGCTCGGCTTCGCCTACACGATGAACCAGATGCAGGTGGGCCTGGGAGGCGACGCCCGCGGCTTCGCGTTGATCGGAGCGCTGTACGCGGCGCTGCGCGCGTGAACGGAACCCCTCTGCATCGGGCCCTTTGAGTTGAATCGAACCAGGAGCAAGATCCGCCAAGTCCGATCCGCGCGGCGCAGGCTACATTCTGCGCCCAGCATGACGGCCCACGGCTTCGCGCTCTTCGACACGCCGATCGGTCGCTGCGGCATCGCGTGGGGCGAGCGCGGCATCACCGGCGTGCAGCTCCCCGAGGCCCGCGAGCCCGAGACGCGCGCGCGGCTCGGCAGGCGTTTTCCGGGCGCGCGCGAAGCCATGCCGCCGCGCGACGTGCAGCGCGCGCAGGCCGCCATCGTCGCACTGCTGCGCGGCGAGGCGCGCGATCTTTCGAAGATCGCGCTCGACATGGAGCAGGTGCCGCCGTTCCACCGCCGCGTCTACGAGACGGCGCGCACGATCCCGGCGGGCACGACGCTCGCCTACGGCGAGATCGCCAGACGGATCGGCTCGCCCGACTCCGCGCGCGCCGTGGGTCAGGCCCTCGGGCGCAACCCGTTCGCGATCATCGTGCCCTGCCACCGCGTGCTCGCGGCGGGCGGCAAGGTCGGCGGCTTCACGGCGAACGGCGGCGTCACGACGAAGCTGCGCCTGCTCACGCTCGAGGGCGCGGATGCGAGCCGTCTGCCGGGAGCCCCGAAGAACGGGGGCGACCACGGCTTCACCTTCGATCCCGAGCTGGCCGTCGCGCACGTGCGCGCATCCGATCCGACGCTCGCGCGCGTCATCGACGCGGTCGGGCCGCTCGGCCTGCAGCTCCAGAAGACGTCGAGCGTCTTCGTCGCGCTCGCCGAAGCCATCGTCTACCAACAGCTGACCGGCAAGGCGGCGGCGACGATCTTCGGACGCGTGTGCGCGCTCGTCCCCCGCGCGCGCGCCGGCCTGCGGCCCGAGCCGATCCTGCGCCTCCCGGATGCGAAGCTCCGCGGGGCGGGGCTCTCGCGCGCGAAGCTGCTCGCGCTGCGCGATCTCGCGCGCAAGACCCAGAGCGGCGAGCTCCCGAAGCTGGCGGCGCTGCGCCGCATGGACGACGCCGCCGTCGTCGAGCGTCTGACGCAGGTGCGTGGCATCGGGCGCTGGACGGCGGAGATGTTCCTGATGTTCCGGCTCGGCCGCCCGGACGTGCTGCCGGCCGAGGACTACGGCGTGCGCAAGGGCTTCGCGACCGTATACAGGAAACGCGCGCTGCCGGCGCGCAAGGATCTCGAGAAGCACGCCGAACGCTGGAAGCCCTACCGCAGCGTCGCGAGCTGGTATCTCTGGCGCGCGCTCGAGCTCGAGAAGAGCTAGCGGGTGACGTTCGCGGCGCTCGGCGCGGCGCGACACGCCGCCACGTCATGCGTGCGCACCGGCGCCGTGCGCAGCGGTCTCCCGTTCACCGCGCCCTGGCTGCTCGCGCCGATGGAAGGCGTGACCGAGCCGTGTTTCCGCGACCTCGTGCTCGCCCGCAACCCGGCGACGCAGCTCGGTGGAGCGTTCACGGAATTCGTGCGCGTTTCAGGAGCGGAGACGCCGCCGCACGTCTTGCAGCGTCACCTCGGCCCGCAGCGCTTCGAGGCGCCCGTCGGCCTGCAGCTGATGGGATCGGACCTCGGCAAGCTCGCCGCCACGGCGCGCAGCGCGGTCGCCTGCGGCGCGCCGCTCGTCGATCTCAACTTCGGCTGCCCGGCGAAGGGCTCGCTGCGCGGCTGCGCGGGCTCCGCGCTGCTCGCCGAGCCTGCGGCGCTCGAGCGCGTCGTGCGCGCCGTCGTCGACGCGCTGCCGGGCACGCCGGTGAGCGCGAAGATCCGCGCCGGCATCGATTGCGCGAGCCGCGTCGAGGAGCTGGCGCGGGCGGCCGAAGCGGGTGGCGCGAGCCTGCTCACGGTGCACTGCCGCACGCGCGCCGAGGCTTACCTCGCCCACATCGACTGGACGCGCATCGCGCGCGCCGTCACCGCGGTCTCGATTCCCGTGTGCGGCAACGGCGGCGTCGCGACGCACGCCGACTTGCAGCGCATGCGCGACGCAACCGGCTGCGCGTTCGTGATGGTGGGGCACGGCGCGCTCGCCGATCCGTGGATCTTCTCCGGCGCAAGCGTTTCGCGCGCCGAGGCCGCGCAGTTCCTGCTCGACTACGCGGACGCGATGCGCACACGAGCGCAGTTTCCCGCCGGCGGCAGCGTCGCGCGCCTCAAGCAGCTCTTCCATCACTGGACCGCGGGGCAGCTCTTCGCGGGAGAAGATCGCCACACCTGGCTCCGGGAGCGCGACGGCGCCGTCCTGCTCACTAGACTCGCGAGCATCGCCGGAGCCTAGACTTCCCGGAGAGCACTGTGCGACTCGTCGGACGGTTTCTGACGATCGTCTTCGGCGCGCGGGTCGGCGCGTTGCTGGCGCAACGCTCGCTCAGGAAGGGGCGCGCGAGCGAAGGAACGCCAGATATTTGAGCAGCTCTGCTTCCTCCTCGGCGGTGAGATCGTCGATCGCGAAAGCCGCCAACCTTCTGCGGCGCCCACCTGCCCTGCCTTCGGGAGGCAGCAGGTAGCCGGCCTTCTCCATCAAGGTTTCGTAAGGCACGGCGTAGACGCCTGCCAGGCCGTGAAGCACGTTGGGCGACGGCTTCCGGATCCTGCCATTCTCGAGCTGGCTCAAGTAGGCGTTCGAGACGGCCTTGCCCGTGGCCTCTTCGACCTCTCGCAGGGATAGCCCCTTGGCCTTGCGCAGATCGGCCAGCAGGGCGCCGAGCTGGTTGGGGCGCCCGACCCCGTCGGGTCGCACTACCCGCTTGGAGCGCTCGCGTCCGGCTCGTCTGGCGCCACTGCGCATGAGCGCGAGTATCGGCCAGCTTGCTTGATGGATCAAGCAGTTTGCGTGAGTGCTTTACTTTCTTTGCAAAAGGATTATCCTTAGCAGCCGGCGCGAGGTGCCGATCTGCCATGTGGAAACGCCTGCGTCCCGTGTTGAAGCGTCTCTGGGAGCGATCGCGCAGAGGTTCCAACGAGCGGCGCACCGTCGCGGTGCGAAGCCGCTTCTGGGCTGAAGTGCACGCGGGACGACTCGAAGCCGAAGCCGCCTGCAGCCCTCGACCGCTATCCCCCGAGGCTAAGCGCTGATGCTGTCCTCGTCGACGGTCATCTCCACCTGTCCGTAGCCTGGGTTCGCGGCGAGGAACTCTTTCGCCGCCGCCTTGCCAGCCTCTTCCGGATTGCGTCCGTGTCGTCTGACGTTGATGCGAGGAGTGGAAGTTCTCTTGCGTGATCCGACGACGCATCGGCCACTGCGATCGCAAACGAAGGTCCAGGGCATGTCGCGAGCCTACCACTCTTTCCCGCAAGACCTGCATTGGCGCTCGCGAGAGGATCCGTGAAGTCGTCGATCCTGCAATCGCTCTGGAAGCCATCGGCGGCATTTCGGGACGGCGAAGATCCGATCCGCGCGGAGGTCTTCAGCGTCGAGCGCCTCGAACAGCACGCGGAGAGCCTGGCGGCCGCTCAACACGTGACGAGCCGGCCGACGCGCGGTCGCCCCGTCGTGACACGACTTCGCGACAACGGCCGCGTGCTGCTCGGCGCGTATCGCGCCATCGCCGCGGCGATCCGCGAGGATCGCGCCATCACTCCGGCCGCCGAGTGGCTGGTCGACAACTTCCACATCGTCGAAGACCAGATCCGCGAGATCCGCGACGATCTCCCGCGCGGCTTCTATCGGCAGCTGCCCAAGCTCTCGGAAGGTCCCCTCGAGGGCTATCCGCGCGTCTTGGGGCTGGCATGGGCCTTCGTCGCGCACACGGACAGCCGCTTCGATCCGCAGATCCTCTGCCGGTTCGTGCGCGCCTATCAGCGCGTGCAGCCGCTCACGATCGGCGAGCTGTGGGCCGTCGCGATCACGCTGCGGATCGTGCTCGTCGAGAACCTGCGGCGGGCTGCCGAGCTGATCGTCAGCAGTCGAGCCGCGCGCGGGGAAGCCGATGCCCTGGCCGACCGCCTGCTGGAAGGCGGCGACCGCGAGGTGTTGCTCGCGGGCAGCGCCCTGCGGCGTCTCGAGCAGGGAACCTTGTCGCGGGAGTTCGCGGTGCAGCTGGTCCAGCGCCTGCGGGATCACGATCCGACCGTGACGCCCGCCGTGCAGTGGCTGGATGCGCGCCTGGCCGCCCAGGGGACGAACGCCGAGGAGCTGGTCCGCCAGGAGCTTCAGCGGCAAGGCGCGATGAACGTGACGGTCCGAAACGCGATCACCAGCATGCGCCTGATGTCCGCCGTCGATTGGGCGGAGCTCTTCGAGAGCGTCAGCCTCGTCGATGCGACGCTGCGCGCGGACAGCGACTTCGCGGAGATGGATTTTCCGACGCGCGATCGCTATCGGCACGCCATCGAAGAGCTCGCACGCCACTCGAAGCACTCGGAGCTCGACGTGGCTCGGCGCGTGATCGAGGCGACCCAACGCGAGAAGGCTCTGCCGCGCGATACCGGCGAAGAGAGCGCGCGCCGCGAGCACGATCCCGGTTACTTCCTGATCTCGAGTGGACGCCGGAAGTTCGAGCAGGAGCTGGAATTCCGTGTCCCGCTGAGCCACTGGCCCGTGCGCGGCGCCGTGCGCGCAGGCCTGCCCGGCTATCTCGGAACGCTCACGATCGTCACCGCGCTGATCCTCGCGCCAGCGCTCGTCGCGCTCGCGCACTTCGGGTTCGGCGAGGCAAGGCTCTGGCTGTTCGCGCTGCTCGGTCTCGTCCCCGCGTCGGAAGCGGCGCTCACGCTCGTCAACCGCTTCGTCACGACCCGGGTCGGCCCGCTCGCGCTACCGGGGCTCGAGCTGCGCGCGGGCGTCCCGTCGAGCCTGCGCACGCTGGTCGTCGTTCCCACTCTCTTGACGACACGAGCGGAGCTCGAGGAGCAGATCGAGCGGCTCGAGATCCATGCCTTGGCGAGCCCCGACGACGATCTCCGTTTTGCGCTGCTCTCGGACTGGACGGACTCCGCTACGGAGCGCGCCGGCGGCGACGACGAACTCCTCGCAGCGGCCAGCGCGGCGATCGCAGCGTTGAATCGACGCCATGGACCCGCGCCGGACGGCGACCGCTTCCTGCTGCTCCATCGCCGGCGGGTCTGGAACGCCGGCGAGGGCAAGTGGATCGGCTGGGAACGCAAGCGGGGAAAGCTCCACGAGCTGAATCGATTGCTGCGCGGCGCGAGCGACACGACCTATCGTGAAGGCCGGGGGAGCGGCCGCCCGCTCGTGCCCGCCGGCGTCCGCTACGTGATCACGCTCGACGCTGACACCCGACTCCCTCGCGGAGCCGCGCGACGGCTCGTCGGAAAGCTGGCCCATCCGCTCAACCGTCCGAGGCTCGATTCCGGTAGCGGCCGCGTGGTCGAGGGCCACGCGGTGCTTCAGCCGCGGGTCACTCCGTCGCTGCCGACGGGTCGCGAGGGCTCGCTCTTCCAGCGCGTCTACTCCGGGCGCGGCGGCATGGACCCCTACGCGTTCGCCGTCTCCGACGTCTACCAGGATCTCTTCGGGGAAGGCTCCTACAGCGGAAAGGGCAGGCTACGACGTGGACGCCTTCGCGGCCGCGCTCGAGGGGCGGATCCCGGAAAACACGCTCCTGAGTCACGACCTCTTCGAGGGGATCTTCGCTCGGGCAGGGCTCGCCTCGGACATCGAGGTCGTCGAGGACTACCCCTCGCGCTACGACGTCGCCGCGGCACGGCAGCATCGTTGGGCGCGCGGCGACTGGCAGCTGCTTCCCTGGATCTTCGGCTCTGGTCCCGGCTCGAAGAGCGCGCCCGGCCGCGCCGCGATTCCGATGATCGGCCGTTGGAAGATGCTCGACAATCTGCGCCGTACGCTGCTCGCGCCGTCCGCATGGCTGGCGCTCGTCGTGGGCTGGACGCTGCCGCTGCCTGGCGCGCTGCTGTGGACCGGCTTCGTCCTCGCGACGGTCGCGATCCCCACGCTCATGCCATTTCTCTCTGGGTTCGTGCCGCGTCGCTTCGGGATCTCGAAGCGGAGCCATCTGAGCGCAGTCGGCGCCGATCTCGAGCTGGCGCTCTCGCAGATCGGCTTCGGCGTCACGCTGCTCGCGCACCAGGCCTGGGTCATGAGCGACGCCATCGTGCGGACGCTGTTCCGTCTGCTCGTGACGCGGCGGCGGATGCTCGAGTGGGTGACCGCCGCGCAGGCGACCCTGGGTCCGCGCCTGGATCTCCGCGGGCTCTACAAGAGGATGGCCGGCGGCGTCGCACTGGCCGCCGCCGCCGCGGCCCTCGTCGCGTGCGCGGGACGGGCGTCCTGGGCGGTCGCCATGCCATTTCTGGTGTTGTGGACGCTGTCCCCCGCGATCGCGCGCTGGGCAAGCCTCCCGCCGCCCGTGGCGGGCCGCAAGCCGGTCTCCGACGAGGATGCGCGAGCGCTGCGATCGATCGCGCGCCGCACGTGGCGGTTCTTCGAGACGTTCGTCAGCGCGGAAGATCACATGCTGCCTCCGGACAACTTCCAGGAAGATCCGAACCCGGTGGTGGCGCATCGGACTTCCCCGACGAACCTCGGCCTCTACCTCCTGTCGGTGGTCGCCGCGCGCGATTTCGGATGGCTGGGGCTGCTCGACGGCGTAGACAGACTCGACGCGACGCTCACGAGCATGAACGCGCTCGAGCGTTTCCGGGGCCACTTCTACAACTGGTACGCGACGCAGGATCTGCGCACGCTCGAACCGAAGTACGTCTCCTCGGTGGATAGCGGGAATCTCGCGGGACACCTGATCGCTCTCGCGAGCGCGTGTCGCGAGATGAGTCGAGCGACCCGTCGTCAGTCCGGAGTGGCTCGCCGGGATCGGGGACACGCTCGCGCTCACCCGCGAGGCGCTGCTCGCGCTCGCCGACGATCGGCGGACGCAGACGGTCACCTGGAAGCAGCTCGAGGAGGCGCTCGACGCTCTCGCCGCTTCGCTCTCCCCGAATCCAGCGACACCGGCGGACATCGCGCGCCGTCTCGACGGAAATCGTCGCTGCATGCGGACACGGCCATCGACATCGCTCGAACGCTCGCCGCGGAGCGAGGCGATGGAGACGCCGCCGAGGTGCTGAGCTGGGCGGAGGCGCTCGGCGCAGCGATCCGGGGCCCACCAGCGTGACGTCGAGCTTCTGATGCCCTTCGCGCCTCTGCTCGCGGACGAGGCCGCACTCGGGCCCTGCTTCGACTCGATCCCGACGCTCTCCGATCTGCCGGATCGCTGCGAAACGGCTCTCGCCATCCTGGCGCGAGAGACGACGCGAGCGCGCGGCGCCGAGCGACCCCGGCAGCCGACTCGTTCGTTCGAATCGGCGCACTGGTCGACGCCCTCGAGCGCTCGGCTGCCGCCGCGCGGTCGCTCGAGCGTCGTCTCACGCTGCTCGCCGAGCAGGCGCGACGGTCTGTTCGAGGCGATGGAGTTCGGCTTCCTCTTCGACCCCGGACGCCAGCTGCTCTCGATCGGCTATCGGGTGGCCGACGGCGAGCTCGACCCCAGCTGTTACGACCTGCTGGCCTCCGAGGCGCGGCTCGCGAGCTTCGTCGCGATCGCGAAGGGCGACGTCCCGGTGCGGCATTGGTTCCGCCTCGGACGCGCGCTCACGCCGGTCGACCACGGCTCGGCGCTGATCTCGTGGTCCGGATCGATGTTCGAGTACCTGATGCCGTCGCTGGTGATGCGCGCGCCGGCAGGCAGCCTGCTCGAGCAGACGAGCCGCTTCATCGTTCGCCGGCAGATGCGGTACGGCGGCGAAGCTGCGGCGTGCCCTGGGGCGTTTCGGAATCGGCCTACAACGCGCGCGACATCGAGCTCACCTATCAGTACTCGAACTTCGGCGTCCCCGGCCTCGGTCTCAAGCGCGGTCTCAGCGAAGACGCCGTCATCGCTCCCTACGCGACGGCGCTGGCGGCGATGGTGGACCCGCAGGCCGCGGCGCGGAACTTCGCGCGCCTGGCGCGCAGCCGGCGGCCGCGGCCGCTACGGCTGGTACGAGGCGCTCGACTACACGCCGACGCGTCTGCCCGAGGGCGAGGCGGTCGCGATCGTGCGCGCCTACATGGCGCACCACCAGGGGATGACCCTGGTCGCGATCGCCAATGCCCTCCAGGACGGAGCGATGCGCGCGCGCTTCCACGCCGACCCGATCGTCCGAGCGACCGAGCTCCTGTTGCAGGAGCGGACGCCGCGCGACGTCGCCGTCGCCCGCCCGCGAGCCGAGGAGGTGAACGCCGCCGCCGAACGTGCGCGAGCTCGTTCCGACCGATGCTGCGCCGCTTCCATTCCCCACACGACCCGACGCCCCGCACGCACCTTCTCTCCAACGGCAGCTACGCCGTGATGCTCACCGCAGCGGGCTCCGGATACAGCCGCTGGCGCGACCTCGCGGTCACGCGCTGGCGGGAAGACGTCACCTGCGACGCCTGGGGCAGCTACGTCTTCCTGCGCGACGTGAGCAGCGGCGAGGTCTGGTCGGCAGGGTATCAGCCGAGCGGAGCGGAGCCCGACAGCTACGAGGTGTCGTTCTCCGAGGATCGAGCCGAGATCGTTCGGCGCGACGGCACGATCACGACGACGCTCGAGGTGGCCGTCTCTCCCGAGGACGACGCCGAGGTCCGCCGCGTGTCGCTCTCGAACCTCGGAACCCGCACGCGCGAGATCGAGCTGACCTCCTACGCCGAGCTCGTGCTGGCGCCTGCCATGGCCGACGCGGCGCATCCGGCCTTCTCGAAGCTCTTCGTGCAGACGGAGTTCGTGCGCCGACGTCGGCGCGCTGCTGGCGACGCGCGCAGGCGGTCGCCGGGCGAGCCGCGAGGTCTGGGCGGCGCACCTCGCCGTCGTGGAAGGCGAGAGCGTCGGCGATCGTCGAGTTCGAGACCGACCGGGCGCGCTTCCTCGGTCGCGGGCGCGAGCATCCGGACGCCGATCTCGGTGATCGACGGGCGGCCGCTCTCGGGCACGCGTCGGCACCGTGCTCGATCCGATCTTCAGTCTTCGCCGCCGCGTTCGGCTGCCGCCCGGCGCCACGGTGCGCGATCGCGTTCTGGACGCTGGTCGCGCCGTCGCGCGACGAGGCGCTCGACCTGGTCGACAAGCACCACGACCCGACCGCCTTCGAGCGCGCCGTCACCCTGGCGTGGACCCAGGCCCAGGTGCAGCTGCGCCATCTCGGCATCGGGCCGGACGAAGCCCAGCTCTTCCAGCGCCTCGCGAATCGCGTGCTCTACTCCGACCCGACGCTGCGCCCGGCTTCGGAAGTGCTCAGCCGATGCCAGGGCGGCCCGTCGACGCTCTGGGCGCACGGGATCTCGGGCGACCTGCCCATCGTGCTGGTTCGGATCGACGACGTCGAGGATCTGGAGATCGTCCGTCAGCTGCTGCGCGCCCACGAGTACTGGCGCATGAAACAACTCGCCGTCGATCTCGTGATCCTGAACGAACGGCCATGCGTCCTACGCGCAGGATCTCCAGGCCTCCCTCGAGGCGTTGGTGCGGGCGCAGCCCGTCGCCTGCGAGCGCGCATGGAGAAGGCGCACGCGGATCGCTCTTCGTCTTGCGCAGCGATCTGGTCTCGGTCGAGGTGCGCGCCGTGCTGCGAACCGCGGCGCGAGCGGTGCTGCTCAGCCGGCGCGGGAGCCTGGCCGAGCAGGTCAAGCGGCCGGAGGAAACCGAGCCCGCGCGCGCGCCGCATTCCCGACGCTCGCCGGAGAGCGCGACGCCCGCGGCCCCCCTGCCGCGGCCGGAGCTCGAGTTCTTCAACGGCCTCGGTGGCTTCGCCGACCGCGGGCGGGAATACGTGACGCTTCTCGGCGCAGGGCAATGGACGCCGGCGCCCTGGATCAACGTGATCGCCAATCCCGCGTTCGGCTTCCAGGTGTCGGCCGAGGGCGGTGGCTACACGTGGTCGGGGAACAGCCGCGAGAACCAGCTCACCCCCTGGTCGAACGATCCCGTCGGCGACCGGCCGGGCGAGGCCTTCTACGTCCGCGACGAAGACGGGGGAGCGCTGTTTTCGCCGACGGCTCTCCCGATTCGGGAGGAGGACGGGCAGTACGTCGCGCGACACGGCCAGGGCTACAGCCGCTTCGAGCACACGTCGCACGGGATCTCGCTCGAGCTCACGCAATACGTGGCTGCCGGACGACCCGATCAAGATTTCCCGGCTCAGCATCCGGAATCGATCCGCGCGCACGCGACGCCTCTCGGTCACCGCGTACGTCGAGTGGGTGCTCGCCGCCGCGGGACACCGCGACGGGCCGTTCATCGTGAGCGAGATCGATGCAGAGACGGGAGCGATGCTCGCGCGCAACCCGTGGAGCACCGGCTTCGGGGATCGCGTGGCCTTCGTGGATCTCGCAGGGCGGCAGCTGGCATGGACGGGCGATCGCACGGAGTTTCTCGGCCGCAACGGCGCCCTCGATCAGCCGGCCGCGCTCACCGGCGGCCCGCCGCTCTCGAATCGAGTCGGCGCGGGCCTCGATCCTTGTGGCGTCCTGCAGGCCCGGATCAAGCTCGAGCCGAATGCAGAAACGGAGATCGTCTGCTTCCTCGGGCAGGCATCGACACTCGAGGAGGCACGCTCGTTGATCGCGCGCTACCGGGCAGCCGACCTCGACGCCGTCTTGCGCGCGGTGGTGACGGGCTGGGACGACGTCCTCGACACGGTTCAGGTGACGACACCCGATCGGTCCATGGACGTCCTGCTGAACCGCTGGCTGCTCTACCAGACGCTCGCCTGTCGCGTGTGGGCGCGCTCGGCCTTCTACCAGGCGAGCGGCGCCTATGGCTTCCGCGACCAGCTCCAGGATGCGATGGCGCTCACGCTGTCGCAGCCAGCGCTCACGCGAGAGCATCTGCTGCGAGCCGCCGCGAGACAGTTCACGGCGGGCGACGTCCAGCACTGGTGGCTGCCGGCATCGGGGCGGGGGGTTCGCACGCGCATCTCGGACGATTCGATCTGGTTGCCGTACACCACGCTCCACTATGTCGAGGTCACGGGCGATCTCGGGATCCTCGACGAGAAGATTGCCTTTCTCGAGGGGCCCGAGCTGCTCAGCGGCGAGCACGACTCGTTCTTCGATCCCACGCCGTCCGCAGAGCACGCGACGTTGTTCGAGCACTGCGCTCGGGCGCTCGATCGGAGTCTCTCGGTCGGCAGCCACGGCCTTCCGCTGTTTGGCGGTGGGGACTGGAACGACGGGATGAACCGGGTCGGCGCCGAAGGCAAGGGCGAGAGCGTCTGGCTCGGCTGGTTCCTGCACGCGACGCTCAGTGCGTTCGCTCCGCTGGCGGAGCGCCGGGGCGAGACCGAGCGCGGCGCGGCCTGGAGACGGCACGCCGACGGCTTGCGGGAATCGCTCGAGCGCGAAGCCTGGGACGGCGACTGGTATCGGCGCGGCTACTTCGACGACGGAACGCCGCTCGGCTCGGCGGCGAGCGACGAGTGCCGGATCGATTCGATCGCGCAGTCGTGGGGAGTGATCTCCGGGGCCGCGGATCCGGTGCGCGTCGCGCGCGCGATGGCGGCGGTGGACGAGCACCTCGTCCGGCGCAGGAACGGACTGGTCCTGCTCTTCACTCCGCCCTTCGATCGCACGCTGCTCGATCCCGGATACATCAAGGGCTACCCGCCCGGCATCCGGGAGAACGGCGGTCAGTACACGCAAGCCGCCGTCTGGTCGATGCTCGCCTTCGCGATGCTCGGCGACGGCGACAAGGCCGCGGAGCTGTTCTCGATCTTGAACCCGATCCATCACGCGAGCACGCGCGCCGCCGTGCATCGCTACAAGGTGGAGCCGTACGTCGCCTGCGCCGACGTATACTCCGAGCCCCCGAACGTCGGGCGCGGCGGCTGGAGCTGGTACACCGGCTCGGCCGGCTGGATGTATCGGGTGGGCCTCGAGTCGATCCTCGGCTTCCGCCTGCGTGGCGCGACGCTCGTCCTCGATCCCTGCGTTCCGAAGGCCTGGCCCGGCTTCCAGATCGCCTTCCGCTACCACACTGCGCGCTACGAGATCGCGGTCGAGAATCCGCACGGGGTGTGCAGAGGCGTCACGAGCGTGGAGCTCGACGGGGAGGCGTTGTCGGGAGACGGAGCGCGGATCCCCCTGGCCGACGACGGGGCGACGCATCGGGTGCGCGTCATCCTCGGACCGCAGGCGGATTGATCCAGCGTCAGCCGGGTTGGATGCGGTGGGCCTCGGGCGCAGCACGAGCGCCGGGGGCGGGAAGCATGGCTAGTCCTGCGCGGACGCTCTCTCGAGACCGGAGCGCGGTTCGCTGCCGGAATGCGCCAAGATCGCCGGCAGCCGCGCGGGCGCCGTCGAGGCGATGAAGTCGACGAGCACCGCGACGAAGCGTTCAGGGGCTTCGCAGTGCGGGTAGTGGCCCACCCCTTCGAAGATCTCGAGACGGCTACCGGGAATGGCGTCGTGCGCCGTGACCGCGTGGCGCACTGGAATGAACGGGTCGCGCGCGCCCCATACGATCATCGTCGGCAGCTGCGCCGCCCGGCCCAGGCGGGCAAGCGCGCTGATCGCCTGCCCGCGGAAGTCGATCACGTCGCGCAGGCTGCGGAAGAATGCGCGGCGATTCCCTGCGTCCGCCAGCGACGCATAGCTTCGCCAGATCTCCTGGATCGCGGGCTTCCGTCGCACGCCTGCGCGGTCGAGCCAGCGGGCGACCCGGTTTCCGACGTCTCGCTGCCACGGCGCGCAGA
This sequence comes from uncultured delta proteobacterium, assembly GCA_963785985.1. Classification (GTDB taxonomy): domain Bacteria; phylum Myxococcota_A; class UBA9160; order UBA9160; family SMWR01; genus DATBRV01. The sequence continues at coordinate 1,510,901 of CAWAXD010000014.1, forward strand.
CGATCGGAAATACCGACTCGAATCCGGGAACACTCAGCACCCGGAGGTAGAACGTCACTTCCCGGCCCAGTCCGCCACTGCCCACCAGGACCAGGCGCTCACAGCGCTCCGGGAACTGATAAACGAACTGCAAGGCCACGCCGCCTCCGAGCGACTGGCCGATGATGGTGGCCCGCTCGTGCCCGAGGGCGTCCATCAGGTCGCGCAGCGTGTTGGCATGCGCGCCGAGCGAGTAGTCGCCGCGAGGTTTGTCGGACTCACCCTGCCCGAGCAGATCGGGGGCGAGAACCGTGAAACGCTCGGCCAGCGCCGGCATGACGAAACGCCACGTCAGCGAGCTGCCGGCGATGCCGTGCACGAGCAGCAGCAGCGGCCCCTTGCCGTCGCTTCGATACACGATCCGATCGCCGTCGATGGTGATCGCGCGCGGCTTGATCCGCGCCCAACGCGCTTCGTCCGAGCTCATGATCTCGTCGGCTTCGCTGCTTTCCGGCAGACCGTTCTCGGACCAAGCATCCCTGCTGCGCCTGGAAGGTCGGCCTTCGTCGCTGACACCGTAGTCGAAGTGTAGGCCGGTGACGAGACGGCGATCAGGCGAAAGTCAGCGATGCCGGGGCGTCTTCACGCACCTTGAACAACGGCCTCGGATAGGACGTGCGCCGTGATGGCTTCGGCCCGCGCACGATCGCCCGTCAGGCGCCACGCAATGGCGTAGACCCGCTCGAAGCTCAGGTCGAAGATGCGGTCGAACTCCGCGCGGTCGTCCAGCCGCGCGGCTGCCGCCAATCGTTCGAGCAGACGGTGGCGACGCCGCGGTCGGGTGCTGCGGGTGGTTCGCTGGAGGCCGCTCGCCATTTGCGCGACCTCCGGATTCGATTCGAGAACAGCGCGTTTCATCTGCCTAATCCGGGACGGTCGTGTCAGGATCGGGCGCCCGAGCCGCGAAGCAGGCTGCGCCGGTGAGCCGGATCGAACCGCACTGCAGCATGTGTACGACGACCGCCAGGACTTCGTCTGCGTCGGCCGTGAACGCCGACACCGCGGTGACGGCATCGGCGAAAGTCAAAACCCGGTTCTGATCCTGAGATCCAAGCGTCTTTTGGACGAGCATTCGGCTCCCTCCCTCTTTCGAGGAAGAGCCTCAGCAGGATCTGTGCCAGCGCGGCGGCGCGGTCTGCCTTCGCGGCGGCACCGCGTGTCGCGATCGCTCGCGGGTTTTGTAGAAACTTCGGACCGGCGAGCGCCCAAATGAGCCTTATCCTGGTCCCGCGAAGGCCTGCAGCTGCGCTCGCGATGGGCGCGCTTCCTGCAATGCATCGACGTCGTGCGAACCCGATGCAACGTGAATCGCGAGACCGGTCGGAAGACGATCCCCCAGGGCCAGCCGACGAGGCTGGGCGGTTCGAGCGCGTCTCCCCTGTTCCCGCGGTCGGACCAGGACATCCGATGAGCGATCGAGAAGCGTCCTTGCTCGTGGTGGCAGCGGCCTGCGCGATCAGCGATGCGCTCTCGTTCGCGCCTCAGCGTTGCATCGGGCTCGCCCCAGCTTCGGAGGCGGTGGAACCCCGCGTGATCAGACTGGCGGTGTTTCGCCGGGCGTGCTCGCGAGCAACCGCTTCAACTTTTCGATCTTCGCGGGTTTGATCAGGAAGACGTCGAAGCCAGCGGCTTTGGCGGCGATGCGATCTTCTTCTCGTCCATAGCCGGTCAGTGCCACGAGTTGCAGGCTCCGCTGGGCAGGTTCCGCGCGCAGCAGCCGAGCCAGCTCGTAGCCATCCATGCCAGGCAATCCGATGTCGACGAGCGCGGTCTCGGGCTTGAAGCTCTTGGCGAGCACGAGGGCTTCCGGTCCGCTGCGTGCGACGGCGGCCTCGTGGCCCCAGGCGCGGACGAGCAGCCCCAGCGAGTAGGAAGCGTCCGCGTTGTCGTCGACGATCAGCACCCGTTGCTTGCGTGCGCTGGAATCCACGGGCTTCGTCGCTAGGGAAGCGTCGGTCGCCGGCTTGCTCGGCTTCTCCGGCAGCAGCGGCAGGCGAACGATGAACTCGCTCCCCTTTCCGAGTCCCGCGCTGCGCGCCTCGATGCGCCCACCATGCAGCGCCAGGATCCGGCGCACCAGCGTGAGCCCGAGGCCGAGGCCACCACTCGTTCGCGCGAGCGAGCTATCCACCTGCGTGAAGAGATCGAAGATGTTCTCGAGCATCTCCGGGGCAAGTCCGATCCCCGTGTCGCGCACACTCAAGACAGCCTCGCCCTGGTCTCGTGTCAGCGTCAGCTCGATCCGGCCACCGGGATCGGTGTACTTGGAGGCATTCTCGAGCAGGTTGGAGATGACTTGCTCCAACCGCACAGGATCGCCGTCGACGCGCATGGGGGCGGAGGGCAGCGCGAGCGTCAGCGAGTGCCGTAGCAGCTCGGATCGGGGCCGGGCCGCCTCCGCCGCTTCCCGCGCGATGGCCACCAGGTCCATCGGCTCACGTCGCAGCTCGATGCTGCCGCGACTGATGCGCGCCATGTCGAGCAGCTCGTCGACGAGCCTCACGAGGTTCTGCGTCTGGCGCTCGATCATCTCGATCAGCTTCGACGCCGGCACGGCTTTGTCGCCGCTCTGCAACAGATGGACGGCGTGCATGATTGGCGCAAGCGGGTTCCTCAGCTCGTGGGCGAGCATGGCCAGGAACTCGTCCTTGAGCCGGCCGGCCTCGCGCAGACCATTCATGAGCCCGCGTCGCTCCGTGACGTCTTCTATGGCGAGCAGGATCAGCTCTTCGCGATCCGCGTCTCCCGAAATCCGGCGGGCGGTCAACGACATCATGCGCTGACCGATCGCAGGTACGTCATACGTGGTCTCGAGATTGACCACGTCCTCACTTCGTTTCAGCACGCCGTCGAGCCCCTCGCGCAGCAACGGACGATCCCATTGACGGTTGCCCACGTCGTAGAATCGCAGGCCCTCGATTTCGTCGGGTCGGACCCTGAAGGTCGTGTAGTAGGCCTTGTTCGCGCGCACGATCGTCAGGTCGGCATCCAACACCAGCATTGGATCGCGCACGGTCTCGATGATCTGATCGGCGTATTCACGCGCGCGCTCGGAGATGTTGCGCGCCTTCTCGATCTCGACGTTCGCCACGGCAAGCTCTCGGTTGCGGTCGCGCAGCTCCTCGTTCGTCGTAGTGAGCTCCTCGTTCGCCGACTGCAGCTCTTCCTTCGCCGTCTCCAGCTCTTCGTTCGTGCTCTGCAACTCCTCGTTGGCCGAGAGCACCTCTTCGTGAGCGGACTTGAGCTCCTCCTTCACCGCTTCGTGCTCTTCGATGATCGCCTGCAGGTAGTCGCGGATGGAGGCGACCTCGCGCTCGGAGCGAGCGAGGCGACGATCCTTCTCCGATTCCGGCAGGACTCGCGAGTCTTCCTGATGCGCGCGGCGGCCTCTCGCGGGGCGCGAGCCGTCTTCGAACAGGATCAGATGACGGCGCTCGGCTCCCATCCTCTGGATCTGGAGCGGGATCACGGCGATGCTCACGTCCCGCAGGTCGCCGACGCGAAGCCCCTCTCGCCGCGCTTCGACGCCACGCTCGCGCGCTTCGCGAATGACAGCGTCGAGCTCGACCAGCAGCTCCGGCCGGGCGACGCGACTCAGGTTCAGGCTCGGCGTGCCGCTGGCATGCTCGAGGTACGGTCCGGTTTCACCGCGGAACTGCAGGATGTTGAGGGCGTCGTCGATCAGCAGGCTCGCCGGCGCAAAGCGCGCGAGCAGCAGGCGATCGGCCTCGCGCTCTGCGGCGTCCGTCTCCTGGAGGAATGCCGTCTGCGGCTCGCTGGTTTCGGTCGACCGCGCGAAGGCGGATGGTCCGCGCTGCGGCATGCCAGGCCCCTTACCCGGAAGCGCGGCCCTGCGCGCGTAGAGCCGATGCGATTGGTCGGAGAGCTCGAAGAGCTCGGAGGCTTGCCCGACGCTCTCCGAGGGCCCGAGCATGAGGTAGCCGTGAGGTCGCAAGGCAAAGTGGAAGATCTGCATCACGCGTCGCTGCGCGGCCGCATCGAGATAGATCAGGAGGTTGCGGCAGCTCACCAGGTCGAGGCGTGAGAAGGGCGGGTCGCGTGTCACGTCATGGCGCGCGAAGACGCATAGGTCGCGGAGGCTCTTGGTGATCTGGTATCCGTCGTCCTGCTTCACGAAGAAACGCTCGAGCCGCTCTTCCGAGACGTCCTGTGCGATGCTGGCGAGGTAGATCCCGGCGCGCGCCTTCTCGATGGCCGCCTCGCTCACGTCGGTGCCGAAGATCTGGATTCCCACGGCCGAATGCCTCTCTCCGAGGTATTCCATGAGCGCAATCGCGATCGAGTAGACCTCCTCGCCGCTGGCGCATCCGGGGACCCAGATCCGGATCGGCTCCAACGCTTTGCGGCCTTCGCAGAGACCGGGAATGATGCGCTGCGCGAGCGCTTCGAAGGCCTCCGGATCGCGGAAGAATCCGGTCACTCGAATCAGGAAGTCTTGATAGAGCGTCGCCGCTTCGGAGGGGTCGCCCTCGATCAGCACGGCGTAGTCCGCAAGCTCGTCGATCCTCTTGAACGCCATCCGGCGCGAGAGACGGCGGCGCAGCGTGCTGCGCTTGTAGTGCGAGAAGTCCACGCCATGCGCCGTGCGCAACCAGCGAAGGATCCGCCGCAGGCTCTCTTCGTCGCTGGCTACCGTCGCTGCGGCTGGCTTCCCCGTCGCGGGTTCCGGCAGCGCGATCGAGCGCAGGTACGGGTGTTGTGCCAGGTGCGTCAGCTCGCGTGCGATCTGATCCGGCCGCAGCACGAAATCGACGCAGCCGGTTTCGATGGCGCTGCGAGGCATGGTCGAGAACCGCGCGCAGACGGGATCCTGCGCAAACGTGATGCCGCCGGAGTGCTTGATGGCTTGCAGGCCGAGGGCGCCATCGGCGTCGGCGCCGGAGAGAATCACGCCGATGGCGCTCTCGCCACGCGCGTTGGCGAGCGATCGGAACAATGCGTCGACGGGCATGAACCGCCCCGGTCCGACAGCACGAGGTGTCAAGCGAAGGCGGTCACCTTCGAGCGTGAGCGTCGCGGCCGGCGGAATCACGTAGATGTGGTCGGGCTCGACCAGCAGGCCATCGCGCGCCTGCGTGAGAGCGATGCGGGTTCGCTTCGTCAGGATCTCGGCCAGCAGGCTCTCGTGATCCGGATCGAGATGCTGGACCACGATGAAGGCCATGCCGTTCGAGGCGGGCAGGCCCGCGAGTAGCTCGGAAACCGCCTCGAGACCACCGGCGGAGGCGCCGATGCCTACGATCGGAAACGACGTCACTTGGACTCTCTGCCCGCGCAGCCCCAGGGGTAGGGAAGAGGGACCGCCGTGCAGCTCGGATGAGATTAAGCCTTAATACCCCGTCGTGCTAGCGCGCACCGACACCGCAGCGCGCTACCTCTTCCGTCGCTGGGAATCGCCTCCGCATCCGGTGGAGAGAGCCAGCAGCGAGCCAGCCTTCGCCCTCGGCCGCTTGCCCGGCACGTTGCGTACCTCCAGAATGGCGACTGCAAATTGAGGAATCGACATGGAACGCTCGCGCGCCGACCTGGGCTCTCTTCTCGCGATCCTCCTCGTGATCGCAGCCCTCTACCTCGGCCGCCCCTTGCTGATGCCGCTGGCGCTGGCGTTGCTGATCACGTTCCTGCTCTCGCCGCTGGTGGACCGCCTGGACCGCGTCGGCCTGGGCCGGACGCTGTCCGTGGTGGTGCTGCTCGTGATGCTCGGAGCAGCTGCGGGCGGCATTGGATGGATGGTGGCTCGCGAGGCGTCGGCGCTCGCCGACGAGCTTCCCCAGTATCGGACGAATCTGCGCGCGAAGATCCAGGATCTGCGCGGCCCGATCGGATCGCTCTCTGGCGCGGCCGCGGAGATCAACAAGCTCGGAGACGCCGTCGAGAAGCAGCAAGGGCGACCCGCGCCGAAAGTCGAGGTGGTCGAGTCCCCGCACATGCTCGGCAAGCTCGGCGATCTGCTGGCGCTGCTCGCGAGCCCCGTCGGCACGGCAGGTCTGGTCGCCGTGCTCGCGCTCTTCATGCTCCTCGATCACGAGGAGCTGCGCGATCGCATGATCTGGTTGACGGGCGCGCAGGATCTGACGCTCACCACGCACGCCGTCGATGACGCGACGAGGCGGGTGAGCCGCTACCTCGGCATGCAGTCGCTGATCTGCGGCCTCCAGGGGCTGGGGGTGGGCATCGGGCTCGCCGTGATCGGGGTACCGGGCGCCGTGTTGTGGGGAGCGCTCTCCGCGGTGCTGCGTTTCCTGCCCTATTTCGGACCGTGGCTCGCGGCGGCCGGCCCGATCGCGCTGTCATTGGCTGCCTTCTCCGGTTGGAGCGAGCCGCTGTTCACGGTCGCGCTCTTCGTGATCCTCGAGCTGATCAGCAACAACGTGCTCGAGCCGTGGCTCTACGGAGCGAGCGTCGGGCTGTCGCCCTTCGGTGTGGTCTTCTCGGCGGTCTTCTGGGCCTCGCTCTGGGGCATCCCGGGGCTGCTGCTCGCCACGCCGCTCACGGTCTGTCTGGTCGTCGCGGGCCGCTACGTCCGCGCTCTCGAGTACTTCCCCGTGCTGCTCGGCGACCGGCCGGCGCTGCAGCCCGAGGTGCGTCTCTACCAGCGTCTGCTCGCGCTCGACGTCGAGGAAGGCGCCGCGGTGCTGGCCAAGGCGGCTGCCGAGGGGAGTCTCGAGGCGGTCTCGGACGGCGTCGTGCTGCCCGTGCTGCGGCGCCTCGCGGGCGACGACCAGCGCGACCTGGTTCCGGACCCCGTGAGCGCAGGCGTCCGCGAGCGGCTCGAGGAGCTGCTCGACGATCTGCTGGAGAAGGGCGAAGCGAGCGTTCCCGCAGACGGGCCTCGCGTGCTGTTCGTGCCGGCCCTCGACGAGAGCGATGCGCTCGCAGCGCGCTGGCTGGCGAAGCTCGCGGCTACGCATGGATTGCGCTGCGAGGTCGCCTCGCCTCACGAGCTGGTGAGCGAGATCGCGGCGCGCATCGCTCAGGAGCGCCCGGACGTCGTCTGCGTCAGCAGCCTCAGCGTGCGCTCGTTCGCCCACGCCCGGCATCTCTGCAAACGCCTGGCGGCGGCGGGCAACGATCGCGAGCTCGTGGTGGGCCTGTGGGCAGCGCCGCCGCACGAATTCGGCGAGCGGCCGCAGGCCGTGGGAGTGGGAATGGGAACCCTCTGGATCTCCACGGCGGCGGAGCTGCAGACTGCGCTCGAGCGCGTCCGCGCGCGCTGGAGCCGCGCGGACGCGGATCTCAAGCGGCCGTAGCGCCGTGGCGCGCCGTCGCGATGACTACCGCGACGCCGCTGACTACCGCGATCACGCCGACGATGGGCGAAATGGGAATCGTCTTCGTGGTCTCCGCAGTGGCCTCGAGGGAGCCGATGTCGAGGATCTTCTCCTGGCTCTTGTACGAGATCCCCTGGTAGACGAGAGCGCCGATGCCGAGAACGATCAACAAGAGGCCGACGAGTGTCGCTGACTTCATGGCTGCTCCAGTGCAGATGGGGGGAGGATCATCGGGCGAAGCGGAGCGCTAGAGCCGCCCCAGAAAGAACAGGACGAGAAGGACGATCAAGACCGTGCCGCCAATTCCGTAGTACATGGTGTTCTCCTTGACTGATACCTGGTGCAAGCCGTGTGCCGGCGCTGACACGCGCGGCAGTGTCAGCACGACGCCCGGCCGGAGTCGTGATCGGCGTTCTTCCAGTGAGGCGTTGCGTAGATTGTTCAATGGATCGGTCCGGATCCGTCACGCCGATCGGGATCGGCGGAATCGCGATGGCATGTGGATTGCTCCTCTCGTGCTGTACTGATCGATTCACGAAAGGAATCCATCCATGAGCAACGCAAGCAAGCGCGCAGCCGGTACCGCGAAGGAGCTGAAAGGCAAGGTCGAGAAGAACATCGGCAAGCTCGTCGGCAGCGAGCGCATGGCGGCCGAGGGCCGCGCCCGGGAGCTGACGGGCCGCGCCCAGAAGGAAACCGCCAAGGGCAGGGAGCGGATCAAGGGCGCGATCGAGGAGGTGGCGGGACGGGTGCAGAGCGCCGTCGGTGACCTCGTCGATGCTCGGGGGACGCATGCGAAGGGCGAGCTGCGCAAGGCCAAGGGCAAGGCGCGCCAGGCGACGAACCGCTAGTCCGCATCGCCCGCCAAACGAAACGGCCCGGGAAGCTTCCGCTTCCCGGGCCGGGGCCCAGTGCACCGTTGGGGGGTGGTGCTACCGAGCGCTCACCGCCGGCGGCTCGAGCTGCAGCTCGTCGATCACGCGTACGACACCCGACGTCGACCGGGTGACGGTGAGAGCCGTCACCTGATCGTGCCGAGAGTTCACCGTACCCGTGAGACGCGCCACGCCGTTGCTCACTGCGATGTCGATCTTCGAGTCGCTGAGACTGCCGTTCGCGTCGAAGCGGGTCTTGATCGCCTTGCTGATCTCGTCGTCCTTCTGCGCGACCTGCTCCTGCTTCGCTTCGGCGACGATCTGGAGGTCGTTCACGACGTTCTTCACGCCGCCGACCTTGCGGACTTCGGTCTCCGCCCCCTTCTTCTGGGCCTCGGACCGGACCACGCCGAACAGCGTCACGATGCCGTTGTTGGTGTCGACATTGATGTCGAAGCCGGGCGTGTTGGTGTTCGCGATCAGGCGCATCTTCGCCGCGGTAGTGATCCACGTGTCCCGCGCCGCGGACGTCTCGTACGCCTTCTTGTCGTAGGCGCCGTCACGCCACAGCTCAGCGTCGGCAAGCGTATCGGGGCTCTGGATCTCGCTCGCAACACGGCGTACGCCTTGGACGCGAGCGGTCACTTCCACCGCGCGATAGGCGTCGCTCAGCGTCTGGGCCTTGCCCGCAAGCAGGACGACACCTGCGTCCACGGATTTCACGGTGATCGACGAATCCTTGAGGGCCGGATCGGCCTTCAGGCTCGCCTTCACGCTCTTCTCGACCTGTGCGTCGGTCGCGTTGGTCTTCGCTTCGTGCTTGGGCGCGACGACCTGCAGCAGGTTTCGCACCTGGGTCGCGCCATCGATCTTCTTCGCCACCTCCTCGGCTCGCGTCTTTTCGGCCTCGGTCGGGACGGAACCGTACAGCGTCACGCGGCCATCGATCGTGTCGACACTGACCTTGTTCGCCGAGACGCCTTCGGTCGTGAGAAGCGACATCTTGACCTTGGTGGTCACCCACGCGTCGGGCGGCTGCGCAGCGCTCGCTGCACCCGCCAGTGAGAGCGCGAAGGCCGTTCCGAATACTGCTCTAGCAATTTGTCGTGATCGTCGTTGCATTTTGGATTCCTCGAATGCGGTTGGGTTCGAGGACACATAGAGCAAGCGCCGTGCCAGGCGTTTGGCCGGTCCAGCAGGGTGCAGTGCGAGGCCAACGATTCCCGGTCGAAGCGGCCGTGCAGAATCTGCAATCGTCCTTCAGAGTGCGGCCCGTGTCAGTTGGAGCTGGGCCCCGGGGCTTGCTCGCCCGCGCGCGCGTCGCGGACCGCGTCGTAGACGTTCAAGCGGTTGTAGAGCGTCTTCAAACTGATGCACAGGATCTCGGCGGCCTTCTTCTTGTCGCCCCCGGTGAGCTCGAGCGTCGCGAGAATCAGCCGCTGCTCGACCCGCTCGATCGAGGTGCCGACGCGGATCTGGAGCACCTGGCCGCTCTCGGCCGACGGCCGTGGCGCTGCATCGGAGAGCGGCAGCACGTCGGCGGTGATCTCGTCTCCCGCGAGGATGTAGGCGCGCTGCACCACGTTGCGAAGCTCGCGCACGTTTCCCGGCCAGCTATTGCCGCGCAGCCGCTCGAGCGCGTCGCGACTGAAGACCTTCGAGGTTCCAGCCTCGCGATTCAGCTCGGCGAGGAAGTGCGCGGCGAGCAGATCGATGTCGCCGGGCCGCTCGCGAAGTGGCGGCAGCGCGATCGGAAACACGTTCAGCCGGTAATAGAGATCCTCACGCAGCTTCCCGGCGCGGACCGCCTCGGCCGGATCGCGATTCGTGGCCGCCACGAGGCGCACGTCCACGCGGATGGGCTCGCTGCCTCCGACCCGGACGAGGGTCTCCGTTTCGAGCACCCGCAGCAGCTTCACCTGGAGCTCGATCGGCATCTCGGCGATCTCGTCGAGAAACAGCGTGCCGCCGGTCGCGCGCTCGAAGCAGCCCTTGCGCTGGCGGTCGGCGCCCGTGAAGCTGCCGCGCTCGTGGCCGAACAGCTCGCTCTCGATCAGGTTCGGCGACACGGCGCCGCAGTTGACGGGAAGCAGCAGCCCGTTCTTGCGCGGGCTGCACCGATGCAAGGTCTCCGCAACCAGCTCCTTTCCGGTGCCGCTTTCGCCCGTGATCAGCACCGTCGCGTTGGTCGGCGCGACGCGCGCCACCAGGTCGAAGACCTCGAGCATCGGCTTCGAGCGGCCGACCATGCGGCCGAAGCGGCCGAGATCGCGCAGCTCGCCGCGCAGGCCGCCGACCTCGTCCTTGAGCGCGCGCGTGCGCGCGAAATTCACCAGTGCGCTGCGCAGGCGCGCGCGGTCGATCGGTTTGGTGAGATAGTCGAGCGCGCCGCCGTGCAGCGCGTCGACGGCGGAATCGACGCTCGTGCTGCCGGTGATCACGATCACCTCGGCGGCGCTCGCGGCGGGCTCGCTGCGCAGCCAGGCGAGTCCGTCGCCATCCGGAAGCGTGAGATCGACCAGGAACACGTCCGGCATGCCGGCCGCGAGGCACTCGCGCGCCTCGGCCAGCGACCCGGCGCTGCGTGTGACGAGCCCTTCGCGCTGCACCAGCAGCTCGAGGCTCCTCCGGAAGTTCTCATCGTCTTCGATGATCAGGGCTTGCAGAGCGCTCATGTCGATCTCCCCCTCACGACGCGACTTGGTTCATGTCCAGCCAATAGCGGACCGTATCGACGAGATAGGTTCCCGGCGACCACGGGCTGAATTGCTTGACCACGAACGAGTTGGCGCCCAGCTCGTAACACTCTTTCACGTCACTCTGGCGATCCGAAGAGCTGACCATCACGACGGGAATGTGGCGCGTCTCGGGCCGGCTGCGCAGCTCGCGCAGGGCCGCCCGTCCGTCCATGCGCGGCATCTTGAGGTCGAGAAGGATCAATTTCGGCGGGCGGATCTGCCGACTCGGGGCTTGCAGGTAGTCCACCAACTCGGCGCCGTCGCGCAGCACGTGCACGCGATCCTCGAGCGAGTGCAGGCGGAACGCGCGCAATGCGACCGCGATGTCGTTCGCGTCGTCCTCGACCAGGAGCACCTCAGCTTGCGCGCCTTCCATCCTCGCCTCCCGGATTGGCAACGGTGAAGTAGAACGTGGCGCCCTTGCCGACCGCACCTTGCGCCCAGTAGCGACCGCCGTGGCGTCTCACCATCCGCGCGACGATCGCGAGGCCGACACCGTGGCCCTCGTAGCCGTCGGATGCGTGGAGACGCTCGAAGACCTTGAACAGCTTCTCCGCAAACCGCATGTCGAACCCGATGCCATGGTCGCGGACGAAGAACACGGTCTCGTTCGAGCCCGGGTTGCCACCGACCTCGACCTGTGGCGCCTCGCCCTCGCGCGCGAACTTGCAGGCATTGCTGATCAGGTTCGAGAAGATGAATCGCATCATGTTCTCGTCGGCGATCACGTTCGGGAGATCGCCCAGCTTCACCGCGAATTTGACCTGCGGGAGACTGGCGCTCAGGTCGTCGCAGACCTCCTGCACGACGCGCGACATTTCGAGATGCGTCTTGCGAAGCTCCGTGCGGCCGCTGCGCGAGAAGGCGAGCAGCGCATCCATCATCGAGACCGCCGACGTCGCGCTTCCGACGATGCGCTGCAGGTGGTCCTTGGCCATCGCGTCGAGCCGGTCGCCGTAGTCCTCCTGGAGGATGGCGGCGAAGTTGATGACGGCGCCGAGCGGCCCGCGCAGGTCGTGCGATACGGAGTAATTGAAGGTCTCGAGCTCGACGATCGTCTCGTTCAGCTCGCCGGTCCGCTCCGCGACGCGTGCCTCGAGGGCTTCGGAGAGCGCCCGGAGCTCGCCCTCCCCGCGGCGTGTATCGACGATCTGTTGAGTGAGCGCCGTGTTGACGCGCCGGAGCATGCGCTCACGGCGCCACGAGAGCGTTCCGAAGTGAACCGCGGCGGCGATCAATCCCGACGCGAGCAGGCCCGCGGCGAGCGCGATCGCGGGACCCTGATCCCACGAGACCAGATCCGTGTCGCTGGCGGGTGTCATGGCGAGCAGCCACGGCTTGCCGTTCGGCATCAGGATCGATTCGGTCTTGCGGAGCGATGGCGACACATGACCGTTCGGTGGGTCCTGGCGGTAGACTTCGTGATCCTCCGCGCTGACGCTGAGCGCGAACCCGGGAGCGCGCTTCTCGAGAACGTCCTTGAGGAAGCGCTGCGCGTCGAAGAGAACGAAGACGGTGCGCTTGTCGGCTGCATCGCTCGAGGCGCGCACCTGGATTCCGAAGACTTCGCGGCCATCCGCGGTACGCGTTGGCCCGGCGACGAATTCTCCGTCGGGATCCGCTACCAGGCGTCGCGCTTCGGCGAGGACTTCCCGCAGGCGCTGCTTGCCGTCCTCGGAGCCGGCGATCGCGGAGACGAAGTCCGCGCGCAGGACCGCCAGGATCGCCGGGTTCTCGGCGAGCATGACCTCGGCGCTGTCGTGCCATGACGTGGGGTCGCCGTCGAAGGGGGGCGTGATCCACATCTCGGCGCGACGTCGGATCAACCCGTCGAGCCGAACGAACTCCGCGTCGAGGACTTCGGAGAGTGACCTCACGTACGCTTCGGTCTGTCGCTCGATCTCGACTTCCCAGTGACGCCGGACGCTCTGCCAGACGAGCACGCTCAAGCAGGCGCCGAGCGTCAGGATCACGAGAATCGCGACGGGCCCCAACCCTTCGGCGCCACGCTCTTCGTCAGGCATCACCGTTGATTGTATATTCTGCAATCTTCCCGGCCCACCCTGCCTGAAACGACGCCGGCGGCCCTTGCAGAGCGCCGTGCGCGAGCTCAGGGGGCTGGAGAGCAAGCCTCGTGCCAGATCCGGGTGATTGCAGGGGATTCGCGCGCGGTGGGGTCTTCCTACCCCTCGCTGGCGGGCCGCACGCGAGCGGAGACCACGTCCTCGATCGCCGTCGCCATCGCTGCGCGCGCTCCGATTCCGACCACAGTCACGAGCGCACGCGGCGGCAGGGTCCGGCCGAGGATCCAACCAACGCCGACGATCGCCGCGGTCGTCCAATACGGTCGCTCGCGGAGCTGCGTGCGCAGCTCCTCTGCGAGGCGCTTCAGGTCCATCCTGTGGCCTAACGCCGTCCCAGCAGGCGACCGAGCGCGTAGCCGATCGCCAGCGCGACTCCCACGGCGACGAGAGGTTGCTCCTGCACCAGCCGCCGCACCTGCGTGTCGAGCTCCTCCAGGTGACCGCGCACGCGCTCGACCTGCTCCTTCACCTCGGGTCGCTCCAGCAGCGGCACGTCGCGTTCCAGTCGTTCGCTTGTTGCCTGCATCATCGCCTCCCCGGGTGGTGCGTTTCATCGACGCACCCCCAATAGAAATCCGACCACAAAGGCTCCGGCCAGCCAGGCCGCCGGTCGCTCTCTCACCCAACGCCGCGGATCGATCTCTTCGCGCGCTCGTTCGCCCAGATCCCCGAACGCCACCGTGAGCGCCTTCCGCTGCCGCACGATGCGCGCCTCGAGCGCTTCACGCGACATCGCCGCGCTCATGACGCCGTCGTCCGACCGCGAAGTCCGAACCAGACCAGCGCCGTTCCAAGCGCCAACTGCGTGAGCGCCAGCAGTGCGAGCCTCGTTTCGAGCGAGAACCGATCCTCGAGCGCCACCACCGCCGCAGCGCACGCCACGAGCCAAGCGACCGCCAGACAAAACGCGCCGAAACCGATCCAGACGCCGCCGCGCATCGCATCGCTCACGCGATCCTGCGAATCGAGCTGCAACAGCCGAAGCTCGTCCGTCGCCACGCGTTGCGCGAGATCGAGCGTGTGCTCGAGCGAGGCGCCCAACGACGGCTCGCTCGGCTGTTGGACAGTGCGCTCCATGTGCGGATTCCTCTACGCGAAACGCGCCAACCCCTACGGACCACTCCGGCCGCCCACGACTCGCAGTCGATCGGCCATGTTATCGGCGCGCCTTGTTCCCCAGCGACCTCTAGAGCCGTCCGAGCAGCACGAGCACCAACACGATCAGAAGCACGGTGCCCAATGTGCCACTGGGCGCATAGCCCCAGCTCTTGCTGTGGGGCCATGCCGGCAAGGCTCCGAGAAGCATCAGAACCAGGAGAATCAGTAGAACGGTGCCGAGCATGGTGTGTGACCTCTGCGCGAATGCAAAGCACACAGCATGCCAACCGGGGGGTCGCCGGCGATCGCCCACCCGCCGCGCGCCAGTCATTCCTACAAGTCTCGCGGAAGGAATTACAAGAGGTGTCGCATGCACGCTTCAGCGAGCGCGCAGAAGGTCGCGCACACATGGCACGCGAGTTGCTCTTTCAGGGCTTCATGGAACACCTGATGCTCAAGCCGCTTCCCTACGATTCGCACGCGCTCGAGCCCCACATCAGCCGCGAGACCGTCGCGCTCCACTACACGAAGCATCACGTCGGCTACGCAAAGAAGCTGGAGGCGCTGGTGGCGGGCAAGCCCGAAGCGACGGCCACCCTTGAGTGGTTGATCCGCCGCTCCGAAGGCGCAATCTTCAACAATGCGGCGCAGATCTGGAATCACAACTTCTACTGGCGCTCGATGCAGCCGGCTGGCGGCGGAACCCCCTCCGGTCCCCTAAACACTGCGATCAACGCCACGTTCGGAAGCTTCGAGCGCTTGCGGGGCGACTTCCTCGCAGCCGGCGCGGATCACTTCGGGTCGGGCTGGCTCTGGCTCGTGTCACGCGGAGACGTTCTGCGGATCACCACGACACCCGATGCGGATCTCCCGTGTCGCCACGCCGACACGCCGATCCTGTGTGCGGACCTCTGGGAGCACGCGTACTACCTCGACTACCACGACGAGCGGGCGCGCTATCTCGAAGCCTTCATCGACCATCTCGTGAGCTGGGAATTCGCGGGTGCGAACTGGAGTCGGGCAGCCGGAAGCGCTCCGCTGCTGCGGCGCGCGAGCCCTGGCGCCCTGCTGGGCCTGCGCGCGCCCGTCCCGTAGCAACGGCGCGAGGTCTAGGAGAACCGCTATGTCGTTCGGCATCTATCTCTTCGGCTACATCGTGCTCATCGTGGGTCTCTCGATGGGCGCGAACCTGCTGAATGTGCCGACGCAGTGGATCGTCGTGGGCGACATCTGCCTCGCCGGAATCGCCATCCTCCACGGTGTCACCGCGACCCGGCAGAAGGATCTGCCGAAGGCGTAGCTTCGTCAGGCTCGAACCGGCGAACTTTCAGGTCCGCGATCCGGGCTGGCGTCAGCTCCGACCCGCGAGCGCGCCCGAGCGCGCGAGCTCTTCGATCTCCGCCTGCGTAAAGGCGAAGCGCGCGAGGACGTCGGCGTCGCGGCGCTCGGGCATCAGTGGAGCGAGAGGCAGGCGCACCGGCGAGCGCACGAGCCTCTCCGTTTGCGCGCCTTCCTCACGCGTGGCGCGCTGCATCAGCACGGAGCCCGCGACTTCAGCCGTCGAGAGGACCGGGCTCGCGCAGGCGTCGACGCCTTCGAAGAGCGCCATCGCTTCGTCTCGGGTCCGCGTCGCGATGGCCTCTCCGATCGCGGTCCGCGTCCGCTCGATCTCGGTGCCCTCGGCGTATTGCCGCTGCGCCAGCTCCGGATGCCCGAGGGCATTGCAGAGCGCGCGGTGGAAGTTGGGCTCGACGGCGCCCACCGCCACGGCGCCGCCGTCTGCCGTCTCGTGTACCGCGTACCACGGATACCGGCCCGTGAGATGCGTATCCCCCGGCCCGCGCGAAACGCCGGTGCGCCAGAACGACTCGAGCTCCGTCGCCATCAGGAAGAGCGGACCGTCGACGATCGCGAGATCGAGATGCTGGCCGCGTCCACTGCGCGCGGCAGCGTGGAGCGCCGCCACGAGATTGAGCGCGGCGCTCACGCCGGCGAGACCATCGGCGAACGTGACGCCGGGAAGACCCGTTGGATTCGCGAGGCCGAGCACCCCCGTCTCCGCCAGGTAGTTGACGTCGTGCCCGACGCGCTGGCTCGCGGGTCCCTCCTGTCCATAGCCAGAGATCGACGCGTAGACGAGCGCTGCGTGGTCCTTGCACAGACTCCTGTAGTCGATGCCGAGGCGCTGTGCGACGCCGGGACGGAAGCCTTCGACGACGGCCGCCGCCTCGCGCGAGAGGCGCTGGAAGATCGCGCGTCCGGCGTCGGTCTTCAGATCGAGCGCGACGGAATGGGTGCCCGCGGTGAGCGAGCGGATCGGAAAGGCTCCGGCGAGCGGCGCGTACGCAGACGCGCCCGCCTGAGCGGCCCGCTCGATCCGCACCACCTCGGCTCCGAGGTCGCGCAGCATCGCCAGGCAGAACAAGCCCGGAAGCGTGTGGCCGACCGATAGGACGACGCTGCCTGCGAACGGCGGCTCGGCCTGCGTCAATCCGGATCCCGCCGATAGAGCGTGATGACGGCGGCGCCGCCGAGACCGAGATTGTGTTGGAGAGCGACGCGCGCGCCGTCGACCTGGCGCTTGGCGGCCTCGCCGCGCAGCTGCCAGGTGAGCTCGGCGCACTGCGCGAGGCCCGTTGCGCCGATCGGATGTCCCTTCGAGATGAGCCCTCCGCTCGGGTTCACGACCCAGCGGCCGCCGTAGGTGGTGGCGCCCGAGTCGATGAGCTCGCCGCCCTTGCCCAGCGCGCACAGCCCGAGCCCTTCGTACGTGATCAGCTCGTTGGTCGAGAAGCAATCGTGCAGCTCGATCACGTCGACGTCCTCGGGACCGAGCCCCGACTGCTCGTAGACGCGCCGCGCGGCCGTGCGCGTGAGATCCGCGCCGATCATCTCGATGTCCCCGGCCTCGAACGTGCTCGGCAGATCCGTCGCCATCGCCTGCGCCGCGATCTCGACGGCGCGCGCCCCGAGCCCGTGCGCGCGCACGAAGCGCTCGCTCGCCACCACCGCGGCGGCCGCGCCGCTCGAGGTCGGGCAGCACTGGAGCAGCGTCAGCGGCGGGTAACTGCATCGGCGACGCCAGCACCTCCTCGAGGCTGAATTCCTTCTGGAACTGCGCGCGCGGGTTGTGGACCGAGTGCTTGTGGTTCTTGACGGCGATGCGCGCGAAGGACTCGGCGCGCGTTCCGTAGCGCTCCATGTGCTCGCGGCCCGCATTGCCGAACATCTGGGACGTGATCAGCGCGTCGCTCTTCGCATGCCGCGCAGTCATCGCGGCGAGGTGGCGATCGAGCGGATAAGCGCGGTCGGAGTAGCTGGCGGCGCGCCCCATCTTCTCGAAGCCGAGCGCCAGCGCGCACTCCGCCATCCCGGCCGCGACGGCCGTGCGAGCCACCATCAGCGCCGTCGAGCCCGTCGCGCAGGCGTTGTTCACGTTGATGACGGGCACGCCCGTGTGGCCCAGCTCGTAGACGGCGCGCTGACCGGCCGTGGTGTCGCCGAAGCAATAGCCGACGGCGACGTGCTCGATCTGCTCGTAGGCGACGCCCGCATCCGCGAGCGCCTGGCTCCCGGCCTCGCGCGCCATGTCGGGATAGTCCCAGTCTGGGCGGGCCGAGGGCTTCACGAAATCGGTCATGCCGACGCCGACGACGAAGACGCGTTCAGGCATGTTGCGATCCTTGCGCCGGGACTGCGAAGCCTTCCGCGATCCTATCACGCGCCGCCGCGCGACCCGGAAAACGCAAGCGCCCCGGTGGCAGGGGCCACCGGGGCGCTCGTGTCGGTCTGGCGCGCCCAGCATGACTCGAACATGCGACCTTCAGGTCCGCAACCTGACGCTCTATCCAACTGAGCTATGGGCGCGTGAGAATCCGTTCTCTATCCGGTCAGTTACCCGCTCGTCGCCGCCCTCCGACGGCATTGGCCGCGGCAGGCGGGGCGTCTCGAGTCAGACACCTCGGGAGCCAGAACCGTACCTCAACTCGGCAGCCGTCTCTAGCGCCGGGGCCACGCCGGCCCGGGGTCCCACGCGGCCCGATCCGGCGGTAGAATGCCACTTCCAGCGACCATCCCGTGGCGCGCCCAACCCGCAGGAGTCCCAGCATGTCTCTCACCGTACTCGGGGGCGGCGTTTCGCCGTTCGTCCGCAAGGTTCGCGTAGCGCTCGCCGAGAAGGGCCTCGATTACACGTTCGAGCCGGTCAATCCGTTCGGACCGCCGGCCGGATGGCGCGAGATTTCGCCGCTCGGGAAGATTCCGGCGTTCAAGGACGGCGATCGCACCCTCTGCGACTCGTCGGTGATCTGCGCCTATCTCGAGAAGAAGTTCCCCACGCCGGCCCTCTATCCCTCGGATCCGTACGATTACGCGCGCGCGCTGTGGTTCGAGGAGTTCATGGATGGCGGCCTCGTCCCGATCGTGGGGCCGAACATCTTCATCGCGCTCGTGCTCAAGCCGCTGCTGTCGGGCGGCAAGGCGCCCGAAGCGGCCGTCGAGGAGAACGCCAAGAAGGTCTGGGAAGAGCAGGCGGGGCCGCTGCTCGCGTACCTCGAGAAGCAGCTCGGCGACAACGAGTATTTCGTCGGGGGTCGACTCACGATCGCCGACATCGCCGTCGCGAGCATCCTCGTGAACCCGCGCCACGCGGGCTTCGTGCCCGAGCGCAAGCGCTTCCCGAAGCTGCGCGCGTTCCTGGATCGGATGTGGTCGCGGCCGTCGTTCAAGAAGCTGATCGACGAGGACACGCCGGTCTTCGGCAAGCGCGCGGCGAACATCAAGGACTGAGCCCTCACCTGCGCGCGGCGCGGGATGGACCGGGTGGCGGTGGGTGCAGTCTAGCGCGAACTCGTCTCTGGGCTGAAATCCCTGATCTACCGGAAAAATCCAGGGAAACCGCTCCGATCGTGGCCTTCTGGCGAGGCCAGTGTCTCCGATTCGGCCCCTTCTCGAGGTCCTGGCGGGCGTGTTCCCTGAGTCGGAGAACAGGGAAATCTCTGCGGGTGAGCACGGATTCCGGCGACGCGCGTTCGAGATCCGAAGGACGGAGTTCCTCGGATCCCGTCTCTCGTCGATTCGATGACCGGGTTCGCCCGGTCTGAGTGCGGACGTTGCCCGTGCGACGGCACTCTGCCGAGGGAAATCACCGCCGGGGAGTCCAGCTTCGGAGTGTCGTCTTGACGGGGGAGCTCAGGGCGTGAAGCGTCCTGATCAGCGGCTCACCAGCGATCAGGCCATCAGACGTCGCGAATGAATATTGAGAACAGACATGCGCCTATCGGTTGACCCAAGCCGAACCGCGTCTCGGCCGTCGCTGATTGACGTGCGTCACGTGACAGTTTACATTCGAGGCGTGATCAAGACGTTCGGGGACCGGCATACTCGGGAACTCTACGCGACCGGCAAGTCGAAGCGGTTCCCCTCGGACGTCGTCAAGCGGGCGGTAAGAAAGCTGGAGTATGTCGACCTGGCTACCCGCCTCGACGACTTGAAGGTTCCGCCCGGCAACCGGCTCCATGAGCTCGAGCGGGATCGGGCGGGGCAGCACTCGATCTCGGTCAACGACCAATGGCGTATCTGCTTCCGGTTCATCGACGGCGACGCCTACGATGTCGAGATTACCGACTACCACTGAAGACGAGGTGTGAGATGAGCATTCCGAATGTTGGCCAGAGGAAGATCCGGCCCACCCATCCGGGCACGATGCTTCGGGAGGATTTCCTGCCGGACTACGGGCTCACGGTCTCGGGTCTCGCCGAGGCGTTGGGCGTCTCCCGCCAGACGATGAACGAGTTGCTGCGGGGCCGGCGGGCCGTGAGCCCGGAGATGGCGCTTCGCCTATCGCGTCTGTTCCGCAACTCGCCCGAGTTCTGGCTCAACGCGCAGCGCGCAGTGGATCTGTGGGATGCAGCTCGGGCCATCAAGACGCAGGTTGAGCGCATCAAGCCGTTGAAGGTCGCATGACATGCTCCGCGTTCTCAACGTGCGTCCGCGTTGAAATCGTTCGGGGTTTCCTCCTCAGCATCGACACCCATTCAGCGATGATAGACGCAGCAGATTCCTGGATTGAGACTCGTTCTGCATCCTGATCTCGTGCAGAATTCTCCCCGCAATACGGACCCTGGCCATTCTCACGATCTCCCTGTTTCGATGTTTCCTCGCCGTCTTCCGGAGTCGCGAGGAACCGACGCTCAGGGGCGCTCGCCTGCGATCAGGTTCCCGCCATCTTCTTCCTGGATCCACACGAAGCAGCACCCCTCATGGGGCCGGGTTGCGGGCTCGGCAGCCCCATAGAGCTTCCGCGCGCCCCGGTAGATCAGCACCACCGGCGCCCACAGGGGTGCGGCGCCCGTGGCGGCGCCCTCGGCTGCGGCTCTCGACAGGGACTCGGGGTAGCTGAAGGGACGGACGAGCGCGCTCTCCCTCGCTTCGCCCGGCTCGAGTTCATAGGCGAGCGCGACGTACCTCTTCTGTGTCTCGACCTCGAAGTGAAACCGGGTCAGGTCTGCGCTCGCGTTCGACCACTCCACGCGAACCTCGACGGTGTGCGGGCCCGGCGACAGCTCGGCACCGCCAGCGTTTGCAGGATGAACGGGACGTCCATCGATCGAGGCCAGGGCGAGATGCCGAACACGGCCCTTCGTCCATTCCTTCCCGGTAACCAGATAGGGCTGGTAGCTCGTGGATGCGCAGCCGACGAGACCCGACAGCACGAGTGCGCCCACCGCCAACCGACGCAATACCCGACGGCGCGATGCCAGCATGCGCAACGAGCGAACCACGTTGCGATTGAACCACTCGCAGGTATGCCGCGCCAAGTCACATCGCCGGGAAGAAGGGCGTGTGGAAGCTAGGTGCGCGTCGCTGCCGTCGACGCACGATCAACTACTCGCTTTCGGAGTGGTTTTGCGTCGGCGGTGCTTTGGCACAATACGGGGTTCAAAGTCTCTGCAACTGCAGACTGGGTGGCGGAGGGCGCAGACGATGGCGAACTCGTCTCTGGGCCGGAATCCCTGATCCACCGGGAAAATGCAGCGAAACCGCTTCGATCCCAACCCTTCGGCGAGGCCAGCGTCTCCGCGTCGGCCCCTTCTCGAGGTCCTGGCGGGCGTGTTCCCTGAGTCGGAGAACAGGGCACTGCCGCGCCCGGGGATCTGAGCACGTGCGACACAGACGCAAAAAAGAGTCTTGCGGCACTCTCTGCTTCGCACCCCGCCCCGAACCCGCGCCACCCACGGCGGCTTGCGTGGGCGGATCGATTGCGTCGCGTCTTCGCAATCGAGGTCCTGCGCTGCTCAAACTGCGGCAGCCGCATGCGGATCCTCGCCGCGATCCAATCACCCCAAGCTACGCAGGCCATCCTCGGCTGCCTCGGGCTTCCGGTGCGCGCCCCACCCTACCGTGCTGGCCCGCCCCGACGACGACCTCGAGGCGATTGCCGAAGCCTGCGGCTACGAGCCCGACTTCGACGCCTGAGCGCGCGTCTGGTGGGTGAGATCCCGACACTCGCCCCGGGCCAGCTCCCCGACCCGGGCTGCCTCGATCTCGCTGCGCTCGGGCGCTGATGACGAACCGCGCAAGGTTCCCGAGGGCCACGCCGATTATCCTGTAGGGCAGGCGACGCCACGCTCCGATCGCACGCGACGAGCATCCCAGCGTCGCGTCCGGTGAGGCGCGTGACTCCAGAGTGGTGCCCTGCAACGGGTGGGTCCGAGAAGGATGAGAACCTCACGCATCAAGGCCGACCTGCTGCTGGCCACCGGCTTGCACGTATTCCAGAAGCTGGTCGGGTGCGCGATTCTGGCGCTGCTCGCGCGCCACTTCGACCAGACCACGATGGGCGAGCTCTTCTTCGCGATGGCGCTCTCGCTCCTGATGACCATGCCGACGGAGCTGGGTACGCAGAGGCACCTCATCCGCGCCATCGCCGCGGATCCGGAAAACGCGGGGCGGCACCTGGGCGACGTCGTGTCACTGCGGCTGCCGCTGCTCGCCGTCTCCTACGTCCTGCTCAACGCCGTCGCCTGGGCCGTGAAGCCCGAGATCGGCGGCATCGTGATGCTCGTGTCGCTCTACACCTTCCTCGACTCGTTCTACTTCTCGATGGGCGGGACCTTCGTCGCGCTGCAACGTGTCGGCTACCACGTCGCGATGTACGCGCTCGGCCAGGTTCTGCTGGCGACGCTGATCGTGTCCGCCGTACTCGCCGGTGGCGACATCTCGCTGGTGCTGGCCGGCTACGTCGCGTCGAACGCGGTCCTGGTCGCCGTCGCCCTCGCCGTCCTGCGCCGGAGGATCGGCCCGATTCTGCTCCGCTTCGAAGCGTCCGCGATGCTGCGTCTCGCCGGAGAAACCATCCCCTTCTCCGCCCTCGCCTTCCTCGACTTGCTGCTCTCCAAGAGCGACGCGATCATGATCTGGTTCTTGCGCACGCCGGTCGAGGTGGCCGACTACGAATCGGCGTACAAGTTTCTGGAGGTCTCACGTCTCGTCGTCCGCCCCGCGAGCATGATTCTCCTGCCCGTCTTCGTGCAGATTTCGGGTCGCGCTGCCTGGCCCGAGTTCCGGAAGCTCGCCGCCAGGCTCGTGAGCGTCACCGCGACCCTCGGCGTGGTCACCGCAGCGATCGTCGTCTCCAGCGCCGGCTGGATCCTCCCCTGGGTCTGGGGCGACGCCTACACGCAGGCGATCCCGGTGCTGCGCGTCCTGTTCCTTTCGGTTCCTGCCCTCTTCACGGCGTTCATCAGTCAAATACTCGTCGGCGCGCTGCGCGTGGAGCGCGCCGCGATCCCGGCGATGCTGCTGGCCGTCGTCACGAACATCGCCCTCAACGCCGCTGCCATCCCCCTCTGGGGCGCGGTCGGCGCGGCCTGGACGACCCTCGTCTCCGAAGTCCTGATCGCCGTGCTGCTGCTTCGCCTCGTCGAGCGCGGGATCCGAGGCCGCGAGCGGGCGGAAGCGCGATCTCCCGGCTTCGAGCCGGCGGCAGACGGAGACGCCCCCGAGCCGGTGATCCTCCCATGAAGCGCCGCCTGCGCCGCGCAGCGAATGCGACAAGACTCGAACGCGTGCTCGGCGCGGAGCGCGAGGGTTGAGCGTTCCGACTTTCGCGCCCACCGAAGCGTTCCTGGGCGCGCTCGTCTTCAGCTACAACTCGGGCCCGCGGCTGCTCCAGGCGCTCTCGGCGCTGACGCGGCAGCGCACCCCGCTGCGGCAGATCATCGTGGTCGACAGCGGGTCCGAAGACGGCAGCCCGCAGCGCGCGATCGCCGAGTTTCCCGGAGTGCGTTTGATCACGCTCGACGGCAACCCCGGACTTCCGGCGGCGCGCAACGCCGGACTGGCGGCGCTCCAGGACGAGTTCGTCCTGATGCTCGACGCCGACGTGTACGTGAGCGAGGACTGCGTCGCCCGGTTGCTCGAGGCGCAACGTCGCTTCGACGCGGCGGTCGTCTGCCCGCGCATCCTGCTGCTGCCAGACCGGGACCGGGTCCAGGCGGACGGCGCCGAAGCGCATTTCGTCGGCACGATGTCGCTGCGGAACGCGGGCCAGCCTTTGGCCGGCTTGCCGGTCAACGCGTGCGACGTGGGAGCCTGTGTCGGCGCGTGTATGCTCGTTCACCGCGCCAGCGTGATCGACGCTGGCGGCTTCGACGCGAGATACTTCTTCCACTTCGAGGATCTGGAGTTCGGGCTTCGCATGCGGTCGCTGGGCCACCGGCTCGTCTGCGAACCGATGGCGATCGTCCACCACGATCGCGGCGCGGGCTCGTCCGGACTCTCGTTTCGCGGCAGCGGCGCTTATCCCGCGCAGCGCGCCTACCTGACCGCTCGCAACCGCCTCCTGACGATCTTCACGCACTACCGCCTCCGGACCCTGCTCGTCCTCGCTCCGGCGCTGGCCGCGTACGAGCTAGCGGCGCTCGCGCTCGTCCTGAAGCGCGGTTGGCTCGGCGCCTGGCTGCGGGCCTGGTGGTGGCAGCTGGCCCACCGCGCGTCGATCCTCGAACGCCGCCGCTGGGTCCAGCAGCGCAGGATCCGGAACGACCGGGACGTCCTCGTGGGCGGGCCGCTGCCGTTCTCGGCCGGATTCGTGTCCAGCTCGCCGGCGCGCGCTGCGCTCGCGTGCCTCTCGTTCGCGCTCGATGCGTACTGGCGGCTGACACGCCGATGGAGCGGCTGAGCATGACGGAAACGAGCCTCCCGTTCACCGTCATCGTGCCGTGTCGTGGGCACGCCGAGCCGCTGCGCGCCTGTCTGCGTTCGCTTTCGCTTCAGACCCGACGGCCCGAAGCCGTGGTCGTGGTCGACAGCGCGAGCGACGACGCAGTCGAAGCGGCGGCGCGCTCGTTCGCCGACGCAGAGGTCGTCCGCAGCGAGCGCCCGCTGCTCGCGGGCGCGGCGCGGAATCTCGGCGCTGGCCACGCGCGGTCCCCGTGCCTGGCGTTCATCGACGCGGATTGCGTCGCCGAGCCGGGCTGGCTGGAGGCGGCAGCCGCCGCGATCCGCGCGGGCGCAAACGTCGTCGGCGGCGCGGTGCTCGACCTGTATCCATGGCATCCCGTCGCCGCGACCGACAACCTGCTGCAGTTCGCGGACAGCTCGCCGCACCGACCGCCGGGTCCTGCATCGCACCTGCCCTCGTGCAGCCTCGCGCTGCAGCGGGCCGACTTCGATTCTCTCGGCGGGTTTCCCGAGGACATTCCGGTGGGCGAGGACGTCGAGTTCATCGCGCGCGCGGTGCGCGCCTGGGGCGCCGGCGTGCGTTTCGTGCCGACGATGCGCGTTCGGCACGCGGGCCGGCGGACGCTCGCGGCTCTGTGGCGCCATCAGCGAGTCTTCGGCTACGTGCGCGGCCTGCGCGGTCACATGCTCACCCCGTCACAGCGGCGCGCATGCGCTCGCCTCGAGCTGATTCCGGCGGTCATGGCCAGGCGTTACTGGTACATCGCACGCAGATCGTGGCGATACCGCTCGCTGACGCTGGCGCGAGCGCTGTTGCTCTCGCCGCTGCTGACCGTCGGGTTGCTGGCCTATGCGTTGGGGCTGCGCCGCGGCTGCGCCGCGGAGCTGAGCGAGCCGACGTGAGCGCGCTCAAGCTCGGACTCATCGGCTGCGGGCGGGCGGCCGAGCATCTCTACGCTCCGGTGCTCGCTCGCGCGACCGGTGTGCAGCTGATCGCGGCCACCGATCCCGTCGCCGAGCGTCGGGATCTCGTCGCGGGGCGGCTCCCGGAATGCCGCGCCGTCCGCTCGGCCGAGGAGCTCGTCCGGCTGCCGGGGCTCGACGGCGTGATCGTCGCGACGCCGCCGGCCGAGCACGCTGCGGTGGCGCGTCTGGCGCGACAGGCGGATCTCGCGGTGCTGATCGAGAAGCCGCTCGCCGCGACGCTCGAAGCGGCGCTCGAGATGGCCGACTTCTTTCACGGCTATCGCCGAACCGTCATGGTCGGGTTCAACCGCCGGCGCTGGAGGGCGATCGTGAGGCTGAAGCGCGCGCTGCAAGTTTCGCCGGCGCCGCGCGACGCTCGCATCGAGCTGCTCATGCTCGGTGACATGTCCGCCTGGTCGCCGATCGCCGGACCCGCGGGCGCCCTCGAGGACCTGGCGTCTCATCAGTTCGACCTGCTGCGTCACCTGTTCGGGTGCGAGATCGCCACGGTCGCCGCCCGCAGCACGAGCGCCACGGAGTTCGAGATGACGGTGGAGCTCGCTTCGGGTCACGTGGCGAGATTGCGGGCCGGGCACGTGGGGGCGTCGCGCGAGAGCATCCGGGTCGGCTTCGGCCGCCGAGCGTTCGAGGCGCGCATGGGGTCGATGCGGATCGCGCCAGCCTCGGGCGGCGCTCGCAGACTGCTCGACCTGGCGGACCGCGTGGCGCGCGCGCTGCGGCGTGAGCCCTCCTCGTTGACGCACAGCTTCCGGCTCCAGATCGAGACGTTCGCCCGCGGCATCCGCACGGGTGAGCCGGTATCTCCGAACGTCGCCGACGGGGTCGCGGCCGCTGCCGCGGTCGCCGCCGCCCAGCGTTCGCTCCGACAAGGCGGCGCTCCGGCACGGGCCGAGCCAGCGGGGGAGCGATGATCGCCGATGCGCGCCTCTTCGAGGACGGCTTCAGCTTCACGGCCGACGTGTGCATCGCCGGCGCGGGCGCCGCCGGTATCGCCATCGCGCGGGAGTTGATCGGATCGAACCTGGAGGTGTGCCTCCTCGAAGCCGGCGGCGAGCGCCCGGATCCTGCGATGCAGGCGCTCTACCGCGGACGCAACGTCGGCTTGCGCTACGCGCCGCTGCACACGTCACGCCGGCGCTGTTTCGGCGGCACGACCCACGACTGGACCGGCCGCTGCCGACCGTTCGACCCGATCGACTTCGAGGCCCGCGACGACATGACGTACAGCGGCTGGCCCTTCGGCCGTGCGCACCTCGATCCGTACTATCGACGAGCGCACGAGCTGCTCGAGCTGGGGCCCATGCGCTACGACACCTGCGACTGGCGCGATCGCGGAGCCGTCCTCGAGCTGTCCTCGCACGCGGTGCGCTCGACGCTGTTTCAGTACAGCCCACCGACGAATTTCGCGAAGACGTACCGCGCGGAGCTCGCGGGGGCGGCGAACCTGCACACCTGGCTGCACGCCAGCGTCGTCGAGATCGAGACGAACGCCGCGGGCGACCGGGTGACGCGGCTGAGTCTCGCCACGCCCGAGCGGCGCCGCTTGTTCGTATCCGCGAAGGTCTACATCCTCGCCGCCGGCGGGATCGAAAACCCCCGGCTGCTGCTGATCTCGAGCGCGGGCCGCAGACCGGGCCTCGGGAACGAATACGATCTGGTCGGCCGCTTCTTCATGGAACACCCGCAGGTGTACGTCGGGCCGTTCACGCCTTCGGCCTCGTGTCCTGCGCTGGACCTCTATGCGGTGCCCCACGGATACGAGTTCGAGCGGCCCGATCCCGTCGTCGCCGGCCTGTCGCCGAGCGCTGAGTTGATGACGAGCGAAAAGCTGCGGGGCGCATCGCTCGGGTTCTGCGTCCGCAAGGCGCACCAGGCCAGGCCGGAGTACTGGTCCGACGGCGTGACGTCGCTCGAGCATCTCGTCGACGCAGCGCGTCGGGGCGAGGCCCCGGAGCATCCCGGCCGCTACCTGTTGCATTCGATCGTGGGCGCCCTGCCGATCGCGCGGTCCTGTCTGGCGCGCCTGCCTCGCCGACGCCAGTCGCCGCTCGTCGCCCGGCTCACCCTCGAGGCCGCGCCGAACCCCGACAGCCGGATCACGCTTTCGGCGCGCCGCGACGCGCTCGGCCTCCCCAGGGTCGATCTCGACTGGCGGCTCAGCGAGAGCGACCGCCGCAGCGCGCTGCGTTTTCTCGAGATCGTGCGCGGCGTGATCCGCGACAGTGGCCTCGGCGAAGTCGAGGTGCACGTGGACCTCGCGCGCCGCGATGGGTCCGGCTGGCCCCTCTGCATCGCGGGCCTGCATCACCACATGGGCACGACGCGGATGCACGTCGACCCGAAGCTCGGGGTCGTGGACGAGCATTGCCGGGTGCATTCGATCCGAAACCTCTACATCGCCGGCAGCTCGGTGTTCCCCACCAGCGGCTACGCCAATCCGACGCTGACGCTGGTAGCTCTCGCGCTGCGACTCGCGGACCATGTCAAAGCGCAGCTCGGCAGCTGAAGGGCGGCTCGCGCAACTCGACCGCCTCGCGGTCTTCGCGTGGCTCTGGGCCGTCTGGGCGGTCACCGAGCAGGCACAGTGGAACGACTGGGGGAAGACCGCTCCGCATCTGGTGTTCTCGTGCTGCGCGCTCTGGCTGCTGACACGGCCGTGGTCGCTGACGGCGTTCGGCGCGACGGCCCTCTCGCAGCTGGCTCTCACGGTCTGGTTGATGCCGTGGGTCTCGGACCATGTGTTGTTGGCGGCGCTCGTCGATCTGACGATCCTGCTGGCGCTCGTCCCGCGCTGCGCAACCGGCGGCGTCGAGCCCGTCGACCGTGAACGGCTCTTCGACGATCTGGCCGCGCCGATCCGGATCTGCGTGATCGCGCTGTACGGCTGGACGTTCTTCCACAAGCTCAACACGGGCTGGCTCGACCCTGCCGGGAGCTGCGGCGCGGCGCTCTATCGCGGCGCCGCGCGAACCTTCGGGCTGCCCGCTGGGCCGGCCGTGGTGTACGCGCTGGGCGTGATCGCGCCGCTCGGGGTCGAGCTGGCGATCCCCGTGCTGCTGCTGATTCGCGCAACGCGCGTCATCGGCGTTCTCGTGCTGATGCTGTTTCACCTGTGGCTGGCGCTGCCGCCGACCTCGTTCTACCGCTTCAGCGCGGCGATGTTCGCGCTGGCGTTTGTCTTCTGGCCGTCCGAAGCCATGGACGTGCTGCAAGCGGCGTGGGACCGGCTCGCCACCCGGCGCGTCCGATCCCTGCTTCGCACGGCGACGCGGGTGCCGCTCGTAGTCTCGGTCGGCGTTCTGGCTGCGCTGACGCACTGGACGCGGGGCGCGCCAGCCATGCCGCCCTACCGACCGCTGCATACGAGCGACCTGTCGCCGGTCGCAATGCTGGTCGGAATCGGCTGGGGTGTGCTGGCGGTGGGGATGATCGGCCTCCTCGTCTTCGTCCTGCTCGCGCGTCGCGCGCGCGAGTCTCCGGAGGTCGCCCCGCTGTTTGCCATCCGCCTCCGCGTGCTCTGGATTCCGGTGCTGCTCGTCGTCTTCAACGGGGCAACGCCGTATCTGGGCATCAAGAACCAGACCTCCTTCGCGATGTTCAGCAACCTACGCACCGAGGGCGGGTGGACGAATCACCTGCTGATCGACGAGGCTGCGAAGCCGATCGATCATGCGGATGACCTGGTTCGCATCGTCGCGTCGGCCGATCCACAGCTCGCCGCCCTCGTGGAGCACGGCCATCGCATCCCGTGGTTCGAGCTTCGGGACTATGTCCACCGCAGCCGTGCCGTGGATGTGACCTTCGAGCACGACGGCCAGAGCGTAACCCTGCGCAGCCGGGATGATGTGGCGAGACTCGTCCCACCCGTCTCCTGGCTGGCGCGGAAGCTGCGGTACTATCGCGCGCTTCCCCCTGAAGGTGTGGGTGCTTGCGACCACTGAGCGAGCGCGCTTGCGCCCCGCGACGAGCCGGAGCCCCATGCGTGTGCTGATGATCGGGCTGGACGCGGGCGAGCCGAGTCTGATCGAGCGCTGGACGTCCGATGGCTCGCTGCCGCACCTGAGGCGTCTGCGATCGGCCGGCGTCTACGGCAGGCTCGCGTCCTCCGCCGAGTGGCTGGTGGGCTCGCCCTGGCCCACGTTCTACACCAGCTCGACTCCCGGCGATCACGGGTTCTACCATTACCTGCTCTGGCACCCGGATCGCATGGCGACGATTCGGCCGACCGACGCCGAGCTGCCCATGCGCCCGTTCTGGCGCGACCTCGACCCGGCGCGGCGCGTGATCGCCGTCGATGTTCCCCTCACCTACCACGCCGAGCCTTTCAACGGCGTCGAGATCACCGGTTACGGCACGCACGAGACGCTCGTCGGCGCGGCGAGCAGCGACCCGGCGCTGCTCGCGTCGATCTCGCGCGAATTCGGTCCGCCGGTGCGGCTGCACGAGCGCTACGACCTCTCGAAGCCCAGGGATCTGCTGCGCGAGCGCGACCACATGCTCGCGGTCACGCGACGGGTCACGGACATGACGATCGGCCTGATGCGGCGCCAGGCGTGGGATCTGTGCATCGTCTGCTACGTCGCCCCGCATCGCGCCGGGCACCGGATGTGGGACCTGAGCGGAATGGCGGGGGAGCCGATGCCCGAGCAGCGCGCGCAGATCGAGGACGCCCTCCGACAGGTCTACGTCGGCTGCGATGCTGCCATCGGTCGCTTGTGCGAAGCCGCCGGGCCGGATACCACCGTCATGGTCTTCTCGGTGCACGGCATGGGCGCAGAACACGTGTCGGACCGAGCTGCTGGACGAGATGCTCGATCGCGTGCTCAACGGCCGCAACGTTCCCCTTGCGGCAGGGCGGACAGGCATGGTCAAACGCCTGCGGGAGAAGGTCCCGGTCAGCTGGCGGCACGAGCTCAAGCGCCGATTGCCGCAGGCCGCGCAAGACGGGCTCACCGCGTTCTGGCGCACCGGCGGCAAGGACTGGAGCCGCACGCGCGCGTTGAGCCTGCTGGCCGACCTGCAAGGCTACATCCGGATCAATCTGAGGGGCCGCGAGGCCCAGGGCGTAGTCGAGCCGGGCGGCGAGTACGAGTCGCTGTGTGCAGAGATTGCGGACGGTCTCGCCACGTTCCGCGACGCAGATACGGGAGAGCCGGTGGTGGCGGCGATCGGCCGGCCTCGAGAGCTCTTCGGTGACGGCGGACGCGTCGACCGCCTGCCCGACCTGCTCGTGAAATGGTGCGCGATGCCCTCAGCACAACACCGCGCGATCGTATCGGAGCGGTTCGGCACGATCGCCTGGCCGACGCCCGGTCGCGCGGTCACCGGCCGCAGCGGGAACCACCGGCCCGACGGCTTCCTCGTGGCAGCGGGTCCCCACATCGCCCCCGGATCCGTCGACGGCGCTCACATCATGGACCTGGCCCCGACGGTCCATGCACTGTTCGGTGTCCCGACGCCGAGCCAGATGCGGGGCAAGCCCCTGGCGCCCGTGGCGACGGGACGAGTGGACTGACGACTCTCAGCGGCCGGGCGCGGACCCAGCCCTCTTTTTTCGTCCGGGTCGGTCTCTCGGGCAGGGGACCGCCGCCAGAGAGCGCTCCGGCCGAGAATCTTCCGGAGTTGCAGACCGGGTGGCTGAGGGGGCAGTCTGGTGCGAACTCGTCTCTGAGCCCGAACCCCTGATCCACCGGGAAAATACAGGGAAACCGGCTCCGATCCCGGATTCGGACTGTCAACCTGACGGGGGAGCTTACGGTCCGAGGCCCGATCGCAGCTTGTGCAGCAGCGTCCAGGCCGTCTGGCAGCTGCCGACCCCGGTGTCTCTCTGGAGCTGCAGAGCCGAGATGCCCTTCTTGTGACGAGCGAGAAAGAAGATCCCGAGGAATCAGATACGGAGAGGGACCCGGGCGCCGTGGAAGACGGCGCCCGCCTTCAGCGATCCCTGGTAGCGGCAGCTGCGACACTGCTCGAGCCGTCGGGTCGCGAGAAAGTGGCTTCCCCGGCCCGCGCAGCGAGGACAGAGAAATCCCTGCGGCCAGCGCGCCCTGCGCAGATAGGACCAGCACCTCGCTTCGTTGGGGAACTGCACTTGAAACTCCAGAAGCGTGCACGGGAATCGCATTCGGTCGCCCTCCTCAGGCAGCCAGAATGCTCCCACGGCGTGTCACATCGGGTCACAGGCGGAGCCAATCGGATAGGCAGAGGAGTTCCTATCCGCCTCAGCGCGGGGCATCCAAGGACGCGCGTCCCGCCTCGCGCCGGCCGCGAGACGTCCGCCTGAGAGCGCCCGGCCACGGCATCGGGCTTGCATCTTGTACGCGTCGACGGATCGCGCCTCCCGACCCTCGGATGCGTCGGATCCGACTTCGCTGTTCGTGGAGATCGTCTGATGACCTCTCGTCCCATCTCCCTGCCTTCGCTGGCGGTCGCGTCGCTCGTGCTCGCAACGCTCGTGGCCTCACAGGCCGCAGCCCGTGCCGACGACGACCGCTACGTGGACCGGAGCCTGGGGTTCGCCTTCTCGAAGCCGCAATTCACCCCTTCCGAAGAGCCGAAGCTGACCACCGTCGCCGTCACCCTTTCGGGCGCGTCGGTCGGCGGCTTTGCGCCCAGCGTGAACGTCACCGTCCAGAACCTCGAGACCACCCTCGACGCCTATCAAGCGCTGCAACGACGAGAGATGAAGACGATCGGCTGGGAGCTGATCGAGCAGAGTCGGGGACAGGTCGGCGCAACGCCCTCCCTCCGCACGCACGCGCGGGGCTCGTTGCAGGGCCTCGAGATCGAGTTCCTGGCGATTGCCCTGATCCGGGACGAGGAGAAGGTCTTCGTGTTGACTTGCACGGCCACGACCGCGCAGTTTCCCCTCTACCAGGCAGAGTTCGAGCGAGTGGCTTCCTCGTTCGTCCTGCAGCGCTGAGCCGCACGACACGATCCGTCGAGAAGGAGCCTGCTCATGACACCCGGAAGACGCAGCTCGCCGCTCCCCCGCCGCACGCTGGCCTGGCTCCTCGTGCTGGCCGTACTGCTCCAGGGCAATTGGGGGTGCGCGATGTTCCGCCCCCCCGACCCGCCTGCCTCCGAGAAGATCGCGATCCGGGCGGAGGTCGAGAGGGACGAGAAGGGCCAACTCGCAGGCGATCTCGAAGCCTACTCGACGTTGAAGGGTGTGCTCGTCGGTACGGTCACGGGGCTGCCGAGCGGGGGGCTCACGGGCGGAACCATCGCCTTCGGCGCCGGATTCCTGGCATGCGGAACCACCGCCTTTCTCTGGCCGCTCTGCGTCTTCGCCGCGACCGTGACCGGCGCCGTGATCGGCGCCGTCGTCGGGCTGTTGGGCGGTGGCGTGATGGGCTTCATCGGGGGTCTCCCGTCGGACACCGCGAAGCAGGTGACCGCGGCCATCGCCGGCATGGAGGAGGGTCGCAGTTTCGACGAACATCTCCTCACCGCGGTGAAGCAGGCGGTCCCGCAGGAGAAGCAGGCGGACGCCGCCGAGGCCGCCATCCTCCTCACCGCGCGACTGAACGAATTCGACCTCCGCCAGCACAGCAGCGACCGGCTCTCGGTGCGCTTGCAGGCATCGATGGTCCAGACCTGGGAGGGCAAGGGCGGGAAGCGCCAGAAGAACACCTGCAAGTACCGCTACGACTCCGAGAGGAAGGAGGCGGAGACGTGGCTCGCGGAGGGTGGCAGCGTGCCCTTCGGCGAGGCGGTCATGCAGGGCCTCGACACCCTTGCTCGCTGGATGAACCGCGACCTGGAGGCCTTCGCAGCGAAGACGGAGCTTCCGGAGAGCGCCGATGCCCCCGCGTCGTGCTTCCGGGAGCGGCGTTGGTACCGGCTGTACTGACCCCAACCCGCCGAACCAGCCTGTGCGTTCTCAATATTCGTCCGCGTTGAAATCGTTCAGGTTTTCCTCCTCACCGTCAACGCCCATCCACGGATTATGCACCCAGCGGATTCCTAGATTCAGACTCGTTCTACATCATGAACTCGTGCAGAATCCTGCCCACAATGCGGGCCCTGGCCATTCTCACGATCTCCTGTTTCGATGTTTCCTCGCTCTTTTCCGAAGTCGCGAGGAACAAGCCATCATCGAGCTCGCACTACGGCAGCGGCTCTCGGTGTACGCCCAGAATCGCCCGCGTCCTCGGCTATCACCCTTGGATCGCGCCTTCTGGGTCGCTCTCTTCTCGGCTGTGGCCACACTGGAAGAATCATCTCGTGATTGTTCGCCCCGAGACCGTCGTCCGATGGCATCGCCAGGGCTTTCGTCGGTATTGGAGATCGATCTCGACACCTGGACCTGGACGTCCTCCGATCTCGGAAGAAACGAAAGCCCTCATCATCCGGATGGCGACTGAGAACCGCTGGCGTGCGCGGAAGATCCAAGCCGAGCTGTCGAAGCTCGGCATCCGGGTAAGCCTTGCGACGATCTCGCGTTACCTCCCCAAGAAGAAGCGAGATCCCGGCCAGCAGCAGCGCTGGACGACCTTCCTCCGCAATCACAAGGACGTGATCGCAGGGATGGACTTCTTCGTCGTTCCCACCGTGCGATTCCGATTGCTGTACGTCTGGTTCGCGATCGACCACGGACGACGACGGATTCTCCACTTGGGCGTCACTGAGAACCCAACGGCTCGCTGGGTGATTCAGCAGCTGCGCGAGACCTTCCCTATCGAACCAACTCATCGATTCCTGATCTACGACAACGACGCAATCTTCTCGCCCGCCGTCGCACACGCGATCAAGAGCTTCGAGATCGACCCCAAGCGCACAGCCTTCCGAAGCCCATGGCAGAACGGAACGGCCGAGCGCGTTGTCGGCAGCGTGCGCCGAGAGCTACTCGATCACGTCGTCGTCTTGAGCGAAGACCACTTGAGACGGTTACTCCGGGAGTACGTCGACTACTACAACAACGAACGCGTTCACACCGCCGTACAGGACTCGCCGGCCGGTCGCCCCGTGGAATCGCGACCCTCTTCTGGTGCGAAAGTCATCGGATTCCCGCGTGTCGGGGGTCTTCACCATCGATACCGCTGGCGCGAAGCATCCTGATGGGCAGCTCCGTCGCTCACGATAAGGCGATCAGAGGTCGCGGATGAATTTTGAGAACCGACAGCAGTCTGGTGCGAACCCGTCTCTCGCGCGGATTCCCTGATCTACAGCGAAAATGCAGGAAAATCGCAGCGCGGGACTCTTCGCAGACCTCTCGTCAGCGAGGCCGCGAAGCGAGAGCGGTCGCGCCAAGCGCCGCGATGAGCAGCACGAGGCCGGGAGCACCGAGGGCAGGAACCTGCTCGGGACTGCCCCCGCTGAAGCCGATCACGGTGACGGGAACGTCGCTTTGCGGCACGTGGCCGTCGCCGAGCTCGCCGTTGGTGTCACTGCCCCAGCATCGAACGCCGCCGCCGGTCGTGAGCGCGCAATTGTGCGAGTTCCCCGTGGCGATTGCAGCGACGCCACTCGCGAGCCCGGTGACCGCGACCGGCACGCTGCTATCCACGGCGGTCCCCTCGCCAAGCTGCCCCTGGTTGTTGTAGCCCCAGCACAGGACGCCGCCGCCGGTCGTGAGTGCGCAGGTGTGCCACCCCGACGCGGCGACCGCCGCAACGCCGCTCGCAAGCCCCGTCACCGTGACCGGCACGCTGTTGTTCACGGTGGTGCCGTTGCCGAGCTCGCCGATTCCGTTGTAGCCCCAACACAGGAGTGCGCCGCTGGTCGTGACCGCGCAGGTGTCGTCGCCCGACGCAGCAATCGCCGCGACGCCGCTCGCAAGCCCCGTCACCGCGACGGGCACGCTGCGGTTGGCGGTGGTCCCGTCGCCCAGCTGCCCGGAGACGTTCAATCCCCAGCACAGGACCGCGCCGCCGGTCGTGAGTGCACAGGAATGCTGGTACCCCGCGGTGATCGCGGCGACTCCGCTCGCGAGCCCGGTGACCGCAGCGGGCAGGCTGCGCTTCACGTTGGTGCCGTCGCCGAGCTGGCCAGATTCATTGCGTCCCCAGCATGAGACGCCGCCGCCGGTCGTGAGCGCGCAGGTGTGATCGTCCCCTACGGCAAGCGCCGTGACGCCGCTCGCAAGCCCCGTCACCGCGACCGGCACGCTGCTGTTCACGGTGGTGCCGTTGCCGAGTTCGCCGAATCCGTTGTAGCCCCAGCACCATGCGCCGCCGACCGTCGTGCGCGCGCAGTTGTGCCAGAACCCCGCAGCAATCGCCGCGACGCCGCTCGCGAGCCCCGTGACCGGGACGGGCACGAAGCTGCTCCCTGCGGTGCCGTTGCCGAGCTCGCCGTTGCCGCCGTAGCCCCAACACAGGACGCCGCCGCCGGTCGTGAGTGCACAGGCGTGAACGCCGCCCGCGGAAATCGCCGAGACGCCGCTCGCAAGCCCCTTGACCGCAACGGGCGCGGGGCTGTACCCCGCGGTGCCGATACCGAGCTGGCCATAGTGGTTGTAGCCCCAGCAGCGGGCGCCGCCGTCGGCCGTGAGCGCGCAGGCGTGATTCGACCCCGCATCGATCGCCGTGACACCACTCGCAAGCCCGGTGACCGCGACCGGAACACTGCTGTTCGCGGTCGCGCCGTTGCCGAGCCCGCCAAGCTCGTTGTCGCCCCAGCACAGTGCGCCGCCGCTGGTCATCATCGCGCAGGTGTGAATGCCCCCAGCGGCGATCGTCGCGACACCGCTCGCAAGCCCCGTGACCGCGACCGGAACACTGCTGTTCGCGGTCGCGCCGTTGCCGAGCTGGCCACCTTCGTTGTAGCCCCAGCACAGAGCGCCACCGCCGGTCGTGATCGCGCAGGTGTGCCCGCCCCCCGCGGCGATCGCCACGACGGCTGTCGAAAGCCCGGTGACCGCAACGGGCACGTAGCTCGCGGCAGTGCTGCCGTTGCCGAGCTGGCCGAAGTCGCTCCATCCCCAGCACAGGACGCCGCCGCCGATCATCAGCGCACAGGTATGCTTGTACCCCGCGTCGATCGCCAAGACGCCGCTCGCAAGCCCCGGCACCGCGACCGGCACGCTGCTGCTCTCGGTCGTGCCGTTGCCGAGCTGGCCAAATTCGTTGTTGCCCCAGCACAGGACAGCGCGGCCCGTCGTGAGCGCGCAGGTGTGAAGCGACCCCGTCGCGATCGCCGCGACGCCGCTCGCAAGTCCCGTGACCGTGACCGGCAGATTGCTGTTCGCGGTCGCTCCGTTGCCGAGCTCGCCATATTCATTGGCGCCCCAGCACCGGAGCGCACCGCCCGTCGTGAGCGCGCAGGTGTGCGAGTACCCCGCGGCGATCGCCGCGACGCCGCTCCCAAGCCCCGTGACCGCGACGGGCGTGCCGCCGCCAGCGCTGGTGGTGCCATTGCCGAGCTGACCGGATTGGTTGTTGCCCCAGCACAGCACCGCGCCGCCGTTCTTCAGAGCGCAGGTGTGATCCCCCCCCGCAGCGAGCGGCCGCGTCTCGCCGGCGGCTTCTGCCGGCGCTGCCAGCGCGAACACGAAGCACACGAGCGAGAGTAGGAGCAGACGCACGAGGCAGACCATGCGCATCGGACACCTCACGTCGTTCGGCCCTGTATCGGAATCCCGGGCGGAGTTCTACACCACCGGACTCGTGCGGCGGGCAGCCCGCGAGGAGATGACGGCGGGAGGATCGCCGATCGGGAAGTGGCCGATCGGGCGGGCAACAGGGAGCGAGGCGAGGCCGATCACGAAACTTCGCCGCCGCAGCGCAGCGCGTCGCGCACGACACGTCGACGCATCAGCGCCGCGCATTCCATGCGGTCCCCGAGCGCACCGCCTGATTCGGCCACGGAGAAGATGGGCCGCGCGGTCCATCGAAGAGATCCTGCAGGAAAAGGAATTGGGTGGCGGATCGAATGGAATTCGAACTTCCGGTATTCCCTGTGGGGCGAATCGGAAGCGAATCCGAACCGCCAAACTTGGCAACAGAGATAAACGCGACCAGAAGCGTTCGCCGAGAGCTGCTCGATCACGTAGTCGTCTTGAACGAAGACCACCTAAGACGGCTGCTCCGCGAATACGTCGATTACTACAACGCGGAGCGAGTCCATACCTCGATCGGAGATGCACCGGTCGGTCGACCCGTGGAGTCTCGGCCCTCTTCTGGTGCGCGAGTTGTCGGTTTTCCACGCGTCGGAGGTCTCCACCACCGTTACGCCTGGTGCGAAGCGTCGTGATAGGCAGCTTCATCGCCCACGATCAAAGCCATTAGAGGTCGCGGATGAATTCTGAGAACAGACAGGCCGCCCGGCTGAAGCTTCACGCGCCACGCGCCGCCGCGGCCCGGCAGACGAAACCGGTGCGATTGTTGCCGACCCGCTCGCAGTCATGGGGCTTCCCCTTCGGCTCGTCGTTGCGCCAGTCGGCGGCTTCGCACGCAACCCCCTGCGCCGCGCAGAACTGCTCGACGGAGCAGCCGGAGTCGTCGACGGGTGCACGAGGAGCCGTGCCCGGGCAGTGGTCGCGCGGGTCGTACTCGTCGTCGCCGTCGGCGTCCTCGAAGCCAGCCGCAAAGAGGCACGCCGTCAGGCGCGCGGCGTTGTGCTCGATCGAGTCCTCGCACACCGCGAGCGGCACATCCGGGACCCGGTCGTCGGGATCGCAGGCGCCGCCCACGCGGTCCGCGTCGGCGTCCGCCTGGCTCGCGTTCGACGCGAGCCGGCAGTTGTCGCGGGGGTCGCCGTGACCGTCACCGTCCGTATCCGGCAGCGTGGCGTCGACGAGGTACACGCGGCTCCCGGCGCGGAAGGCGAGGTGTCCGGTGCGCCAGAGGACCAGACTGCTGCGGTCCGTCGCGAGCTCGGGCACCGGGATCTCGGCGAGGCGAACGAAGTGTGCGAGGTCGTAGATGCCGACGCCGTTCTCCTCGAGGAAGTACACGAGGCCAGCGGCCAGATCGACAGCGACGTCGGTCGTCTGCTCGACCATCGCGTACGTGCCGTAGTAGGACGGACGGCTCGGCTCGAGCACCCGGCCGAAGCTCGAGTACAGGCGGCCGCCCACGACGTGGATCTCTCCACCGAGCCACCCCTCGATCGCGCGCTCGTGCTCGTCGACGACGCGCACGCCCTGCTCGTCAACCTGCATGCGCCAGAACAGCTCGTGAACCGGAGCACCGAACTGCCCGTAGAGGACGCCGGGCTCGGCGAAGACGATCCGGTCGGCCGGCGCGGTGGTGTACGCGGGGCGTAGGACGCCGGAGTCGAAGATCACCACCCCGGCCCCGGTCGGAAAGTCGCGCACGGGGATGGAGTGGAGGGCCACCGCCACTACGTCGGGCGAGCCGGGCTGGACCACGAGGTCGCCCGCGTGCAAGGTGCCGCCCGCCGTATCGGAGGGCAGCGGCCAGGGCGCTGCGGGTACGAGACCCGGCAGCGCGACGGGCTGCACCGCGCCGATGCTGTCGAGCCCGGCGTAGAGCCTCGAGCCCTCGTCCGAGAGGGCGAGCTCGAAGGGCTCGCCGCCGAGCGGCGTGGGGGAGCCGAGCGCCCCGCTCTCGGGGTCGATCGGAACGATCGCGTTCGCGCGCGAGCCGGCATCGGCCGCCGCGCTGGCGAGCAGCCGTCCGCTCGCCGCATGCCATACCAGGTCGTGCGCGTGCAGCTCGAGCGTACGGACCTCGTACCACTCACCGGCCCCCGCCGGCGCCGGGCCGATTGCGACGAGCAGGCACGCGAGGGCGCGCACCTTCCAGGCTGCGCAGAGGGCCGAACGGATCATGGCGCCACCACGGGTAGACACGGCCCCTTCTTCTTGCCGAGCACGAAGCAATCGCCCGGCTTCTTCGCTAAGGGCTCGTCGTTGCGCCAGTCGGCGTTCGCGCAGCTAAGAGTCTGGCGCGCGCAGAACTCTGCGAGCGAGCAGCCCGCATCGTCGATCGGCTCGCCGGCGGGCGTGTTCGGGCAACGGTCGTCGAAGTCGTGCTCACCGTCCGCGTCGTCGTCGATCGGATCGTAGGGCTGCCCGCAAGCGCGAAGCTCCTGCAGGCTCGCGCTGGCTCGCTGTTCGCACTGGGCCAGCGCACCATCAGGGATCGTCGGGCGAAGGTCGCACGAATCGCCCGTGTGATCCCCATCGGTGTCGGCCTGGTCCGGATTCGCGACGCGCGGGCAGTTGTCGCGACCGTCGCCCACGCCGTCGGCATCCCGGTCGGGCGGGTCGAGCTCGACGAAGAACACGGAGCGCTCGGTGTGGTAGGCCAGCGCGCCGTCCCCCCATTGCACGAGGTCGCTGGGGGGTGGTCCGAAGGCGTCCGGCAGCGGGACGCTCTGGAGGAACGCGAAGGTCTCGAGGTCGTACACCCAGAGAGCGTGGTCCGTCAGGAAGTAGACCCGCCCCGCGTTCGGATCTGCGACGACGTCCCGCCGGCCCGTGAACACGGGACTCTCGTAGGTCCCGAGCAGGGTCGGGCCCGTGGGCTCGAGCTTGGCGCCAGCGCTTCCGTAGATGAGGCCGTTCGCGGAATACAGATCGCCGAAGAAACCGTCCAGTACGCGATCCGTGACCTTCGTGATGGTCACGCCGAGCGCATCGAGAGCGATCGCGTACAACGCGAAGGAGCTGCTCTCGTTCTCGTTGCCGTAGAGAGTCGTCGGTGTGCCGAACTCGATGCGGTTGATGATTCCGTCGGCCCGGACAGGGCGGGGTACGCCGGCGTCGTACACGGTGACGCCGCGGCTGTGCGGATTTCCGCTCGTGACGCGCTCGACGACGGCCACGGCCTCGGGCTGCCCCGGGACGACGGCGATGTCCTCGGCGAAATGCGGCCCGTAGGACGCCCCGAGTGGGAACTGCGGGCCCGGCGTGAGGCTCGGGAGCGAGAGACGACGGACAGAGAATGCGCCGTCGAGCCCGACGTAGAGGAAGCGGCCGTCGTCCGAGCGGGCGAGACGATTCGGGTCGCTGCCCACGAAGATGGGTGAGCCGAGCCTTCCGTCGCGTGGGTCGATCGGGAGGATGCTGTTCGCGATCGGGATCGACTGCCGCAGACCGTTAGGCGGGACCGTGCTCCTCACGGAGGCATAGAGGAGCCCTGCGGCCGGGTCGTAGATCAGATCATTCACCGCGAGCGCGACGGAGCGGACCTCGGCCGCCGGTGCGGGTCCGGAGAGCGCCAGGGTGGCGGCGAGAGCTGCGACTGTGGGGGCGAAACAGCGCATCGCGGCCCGCCATCTTACCAGCCGCGACGGCTACTCGGCGGTTTTCCCGGCTACGTCCGATCCTCGATCTTTGGGCCACTCCCACCGCTCCCAGTCCGCCGGATCGCCCTTGGCGAGGAAGCCGGCGAGGGAGATTCCGTCGGCCGGATCGAAGCAGGCGTCGAGCAGTTGCACGTCGCGCATGCGGTTGGGCCGGAAGCTCCGATAGTCGGAGCGCGGCACGCACCAGCTCGCGAGCGTCCACTTCCGCCCCCAGAAGTAGAGGCCGAGCGGCCGCGCGTCGCGCTCGCTCTCGGCGCCGTCCTCGCGCGTGTATCGGAAGCGCACGAGCGGGCGCTCGCCGATCGCACGGCGGAGCAGCGCGAGCTCGCCGGCCATGGCGCTCGCGCTCGGCAGTCCGGGCGCGAAGAACGGCGTCTCCAGCACCACGCGGCGCAGCGTGTCGGGCAGCACGGCCTCGACCTCGTATTGTGCCAAAACTCCGCCGACCTCTACGCGGCTCGGCAGTAGAACCGGAGAAGCCC
The DNA here is from genome assembly GCA_963785985.1 of uncultured delta proteobacterium. Classification (GTDB taxonomy): domain Bacteria; phylum Myxococcota_A; class UBA9160; order UBA9160; family SMWR01; genus DATBRV01. The sequence goes on from CAWAXD010000014.1 coordinate 1,551,903, forward strand.
GCCGAGTCTCTCGCGGCGCTCGATCGAACCGCGTCTTCGAGACTCATCCGCAGACGTTTCGATTAGCTGGTTGCCAATTCCCTGGTGATTGCGCTCGCCGTGGTAGTGCTTGACGTACTCATGGACCGCTCGTCGAAGGCGACCTTCCCCGATCGGAATGACCTGCGCCAGACACTCCGACTTGATCGATCGAACGAATCGCTCGGCGTAGGCGTTCAGATTTGGGCTGCGGCTCGGAAGCTTCACGGGATGTACTCCCGAACTCTCGAGAATCTCTCGGAAGCCCTTCGTGAAGAGCGGGTCGCGGTCGTGAATGAGACAGCGGCTACGAAACAGGAACCCGTCTTCGCTGTCTGTCCAGTTTCGCGCGATCTGGCTCATCCACGCTCCGTCGGGAGAGGCCACGATTCCGGCGATCTCGACCTGACGGGTCTTGAGGTCGATCACGAAGAGTACGAAGTACCGAACGAGCCCCCGCCATGTGACCGCCTCGATCGTGAAGAAATCGGTCGCCGCAATCGCTCCCCAATGTGCCTTCAGGAAGGTCTTCCAACTCGTCGGCCGCCGGCCTACGGAATCGATTCCACTCTCTGCCAGGATTCGCTTGATTGTGTTTCGGCCCACCGTGTACCCGAGATTCGCGAGGGCTCCCTGGATTCGGGTGTAGCCCCATCGCGGGTTGTCGATCGCCATCTCGACAATCCATCTCCGAATCTCACCGGCGATTCGAGGTCGGCCCGGCCCCCGTTTCGCGCTCCCGTCATACTTCTGGGCGACGAGCTCCCGGTACCAGCGGAGCAAGGTATCCGGGGTGACAATCGGGGAGATTTCGCGGAGCTGGCGTCTTCCCAGTGCCTTCGCGCGAGGCGGCGACGCTGCGCATCCGTGAAGCGAAGCCGCTTGCCTCCCAGCTGCTCAAGGAGAGCCCTGTTCTCCGCTCGCAGATACTCGATGACGTCTTGCTGCTGGCGGTGGACCCATCCGACCAGAATGAACAGCAAAAATTGAATCGGGAGCGGCATCATGACCTGGACGCTAGCTCGGCGACAGCGTTCCATAATCGGTGCACGGCCCCGCGGTCACAATACGATCAACCGCTCGATTTTGGAATGGTTTTCGGTCAGCGGAGTTTTGGCACAATACGCGGTGTCAGCGTCCAAAATACGTGCGCGTCGCTGCCGTCGACGCACGATCAACTACTCGATTTCGGAGCGGTTTTGCGTCGGCGGTGTTCTGGCACAATACGGGATCCCCGCTAGTCGTCCCCGTGCTCGTGCTCCTCGTGCTCGTCGCCGCGCTGCGCGCCCGCCCGCTCCTCGCTCTCACCGAGCGCGACGGTCATGCCCACGATCGGCAGCGTGACGCGATTCGTTTGAGCGTCGTAGCCGCGCCACAGGCCAGCCGCCCAGGCGGCCATCAGCACACCCACGACGAGGCCCGAGATCGGACGCGCCGAGCGGATCGCTGCGGTAGACGGCCCTCGCTTCCGCCCGTCGATCATTCCGAGTGTGATGGGGTCGCGATGGCGGACGGTGTGGAGGATCACGCCGAGGACGTGAATGCCGACCAGGGCCAGCATCGAGTGCGCGAGGATCTCGTGGAGTTCCTCGACGGACTCGTTGCCGCTGCCCATCTGGATTCCAGTCCAGATCAACCCGACCAGCAGGATCAGCATCGCCCAGGTGACGTACGAAGAGGCCGGGTTGTGCCCGACGTACTCCCGCGTCGGGCCAAAGAGGATGCCCTTCAAGTACGCCACCAGCGCCGCCGGGCTGTTCGCGAAGCCGCTGAAGCGAGCGTGTCGCGTCCCAATCAGTCCCCAGACGAGCCTGAAGACCACGAGCGCCCCGATGAACAGACCGAGCAGGCCGTGCACGGCGAAGGCGCGGCTCTCATCGTCGGTCGTGACGGCGAGGACCCAAGCAACCAGGAACGATGTGGCCAGCAGCCAGTGGAAGATTCGGATCGGCATGTCCCAGACCAGGACGCGGGGCGAAGCCGTCTCGTGCGTCGTCGGAGTCGTCGTTGCAGACATTTGCGGTTCCTCCTGTGCGCACAGATCATGCCTGTGCGCGTCGCGAAGGATCGGGATGGCAACGCCCGTGTCGATGCGACGGATGCCGGACATGCCGGCGGCGCAGCCAGGGGGAACGGGGGCGTGGCGGATCCGGCAGATGACGGAAGCGTGCGGCAGCGGCTGCTCTTGAGCGCTCTGCTGCTCGCGATGGCGGTGGGCGGGGGAATCGACCTCTGGATGGACCGGCCTCAGGCGTCGGGGGTGTTCCACTACGTTTTCGAGGGGTCCCTGCTGGTTTTCTCGCTGGCGACGATCGTCTGGCTGTGGGCCGGCTGGATGCGGACACGCCGCTCGCTGGCCGGCGCTCGTGCCGAATCGGTCGCTCATCGCGACGAGCGTGACGCGTGGCGGGCGCGAGCCGACAAGCTGTTGCGGGGCCTCGGCGAGGAGATCGACACGCAGCTCCGGCGCTGGAACCTGACCCCGGCAGAGCGTGAAACGGCCCTGCTCCTCCTCAAAGGCTACGGGCACAAGGAGATCGCGGCGCTCTGGCACCGCAGCGAGCGCACCGTGCGCCAGCACGCGGTCGCCGTCTACCGCAAGTCCGGTCTGTCCGGGCGGGCGGAGCTGTCGGCGTTCTTTCTCGAGGACTTGCTGCTCCCCGTCGAGCACCCCGCTGGCAGTGCCCAGGCCGCCTCCTCCGTAGCGGGGCCGCCGACGGACGAAGCGTAGGTAGGCACGGAGGCCAAGCTTTCGCCACGCGTTGTGCATGTCGATCAATCGGCGCCATGCGCTGGGATGGACGCTCCCTTCTCGCGCGGCCTGCGAGTATTTCCTCTCCACCTCGAACTCGCGGCTCCGCATGCTGCAAGCGACCGGCTCCTGCGAGGCACTGCGTGCGAGCAGTCAACCAGTCGATTCCTTGAGGAACCCAGCCTTGCCCCACACTCACACTGCTGAACAGCTGGCTGCCAGCACTGGAACGCGCATCGAGGTCGGGCTGAGTGCGGACGCTGTGTCGCGGCGGCAGCGCCAGTTCGGGGCAAACCGTCCCCCCTCTCCGCCGCCGAGATCGATTTGGCGAATTCTCGCCGGTCAGTTCGCGAGCGCACTCATCGGGATCTTGCTCGGTGCCTCTGTGCTCTCTGCGGCAATCGGCAATACGAAGGATGCGATCGTCATCGCCTGTGTCGTCGTCATCAACGCGCTCTTTGGCTTCTACCAGGAGTTCCGTGCAGAAAAGAGTCTCGCGGCCCTCAAGGACATGCTTCCCGTGAGGGCACGGGTCCGGCGCGCGGGCGTCGTACAGGAAGTGCTGGCGGAGGATCTGGTCCCCGGAGACGTTGCCCTTGTCGAAGCCGGCGACCGGATCGCCGCAGACGGTCGGATCGTTCTCGCCGCGAATCTGGAGATCGATGAGTCGACGTTGACCGGGGAATCCGTTCCCGTGGCAAAGATCACGGAGGCGCTGCCGGACGCGAATCTCGCGATCGGTGACCGCGCGAACATGACGTACATGAACACGCTCGTGACCCGAGGCCGGGGTGAGCTCCTCGTCACGGCAACAGGGGCTCGCACCGAGGTAGGACGCCTCGCCAGAGAACTTGCAGAGACATCGGAACCGCCGAGCCCCTTGCAGATTCAGCTGGACCAATTGGGCAAGCGCCTCGGAGGCATCGCACTCAGTCTGGTTGCGCTGCTGTCGTTTCTCCAGCTACTTCGCGGCGCAGGTCTCACTCACGTCATCATCGATGGCATCGCACTCGCCGTCGCCGCGATGCCGGAAGGGTTGCCCGTTGTCGTGACCGTGACGCTCGCCCTCGGCATGCACCAGATGGCGCGGCGTCGCGCGATCGTCAAGCGCCTGGCAAGCGTGGAAACGCTCGGCTGCACGACAATCATCTGCTCGGACAAGACTGGCACCCTCACGCTCAACCAGATGACCGTCAGGTCGTTCTTCTTCGACGCACGCTTCTTCGATGTCACAGGCGAGGGTTATCGCACCGAGGGAGCGATCCGCGCGATTCAGGTGCCGGATACCGCGCCCGATCCCGCGCCGCTGCTCGTTGCGGCGGTGGGATGCAACGACAGCCGCCTCGAGGGCGACCGCGTTATTGGAGACCCCATGGAGGGGGCATTGCTGGTGCTCGCCGTGAAGGGCGGCGTCGATCGTGTGGCCGTCGAGTCGGCACTGCCACGCATTGCCGAGATACCGTTCGATTCCGCACACAAGTTCATGGCGACCTTCCATCAGGCCGAAGCTCACGTGTTGATGCACGTCAAAGGCGCTCCCGATGTGCTGCTTGCGCGCTGCACGGCGGAGCTGACGCCCTCCGGACCGCATCCGCTGCAAACGCAGCAGCGCGACCGAATCGAACGCGCCTACCTGGACTTCGGCGCGCGTGGGCTGCGCGGCCTCCTCGTAGCGTCGCGGAGCATCTCCCGCACCGAGTTCGAAAGCGCAGGCGATCCCGCGCGTCACGTCACGGATCTCACGTTCCTGGGGCTTCTGGGAATCATGGACCCGCCGCGGCCCGAGGCGAGAGAAGCGATCAAGCAGTGCAACGCGGCGGGCATCGCAGTCAGGATGATCACTGGCGATCACAAGTCCACGGCCGGCGCGATCGCACGCGAGCTCGGGCTCGAGGGAGAGGTGGTCTCGGGCGCCGAGATCGATCCGCTCAACTCAACGGAACTGGCGGCGATCATCGATCGGGTCGGCGTCTTTGCGCGCGTTGCGCCGTCGCACAAGGTCAAGATCGTGCGCGCGCTGCAGGCGAGGGGCCACGTCGTCGCCATGACGGGAGATGGTGTGAACGATGCCCCCGCGCTGAAGGCGGCGGACATCGGCGTTGCGATGGGGATCACCGGCACGGCCGTGGCGAAGGAGGCGGCGACCATGGTGCTGATTGATGACAACTTCGAAACCATCGTGAGCGCCGTTCGCCAGGGCCGGGTTCTGTATGACAACATTCTCAAGTTTGTGCGGTTTCAGCTTTCCACGACGATCGGCGCGATCCTGACCGTGTTTTTCGCGCCGCTCGCAGGCTTGCCCGAGCCGTTCACGCCGCTGCAGATTCTCTGGGTTGCGATCATCATGGATGGCCCGCCGGCGATTTCTCTTGCACTCGACTCGGCACGTCCAGGGATCATGGGTGAGCCACCCCGTCGCCGGGACGCCTCGGTACTACCCTTCTCGCGGTTGAGCAAGATCGCGGCGTACGGCATCACCATGATGGCCGGGACGTTGAGCGCGCTCTACTACGGTCTACAGACCTCCCCGGAGCGCCAGGCGCTCACACTCGCATTCACCACCTTCGTACTGTTTCAGTTCTTCAACATCTTCAACGCGCGTGTCGAGAATGGCAGCACCTTCAATGCAACGGTTCTTTGGAAATCGCATGTTGTGGGGCGCGCTTGCGGGCGTGATCGGTCTGCAATTCCTCGCCGTGAACTGGGCTCCGGCGCAACAGCTCTTCGGCACGACGGCGCTGACCGCACGGCAGTGGGCACTTGCCATAGGTGTCGCGTCGCTGGTGCTCGTGGCTCGAAGAAGCGCGCAAGCTCCTCGCGTGGCTCGGAAGGCTCCTCACGCGGCGACCTCTCATCTCTCCCTGACAGTAGGCCCGCAGGCGGCCTGAATCCCGTCTCGTCACGGCGTGATCGCCACCTTCAGCACCCCATCGCGCTGATGGGAGAAGAGATCGTACGCCGCCTCGATGTCCTCGAGCTTGAAGCGATGGGTGACGAGGGATTTCAGGTCCCCGCGCCCGGACGCAATCACGCTCATCAGGCGTCGCATGCGTTCCTTGCCGCCCGGGCACAGGGTCGTGATGATTGTGTGATCGCCCAGCCCTGCGGCAAAGGGTCCGAGCGGAATCCTCAGGTCGTTCGAGTACACGCCGAGGCTCGAAAGCGTGCCGCCCGGGCGCAACACGCGCAGGCAGGATTCGAACGTCGCCTGGGTCCCAAGAGCTTCGATGGCGACATCCACCCCACGCCCGCCGGTGAGCCGAAGGATTTCATCTGCCGCATCCACTTTGCGGAAATCGACCGCATGGTCCGCCCCCAACCGGCGCGCCGCCGCTAGGCGTTCGGGCACACCGTCGACCACGATGATGGACGTCGCGCCCATCAGCTTCGCGCCCAGCGTCGCGCACAGCCCGATCGGTCCCTGGGCGAACACCGCAATCGTGTCGCCAATGCGAATGCCGCCCCGCTCGGCGCCCCCGAATCCGGTCGACATGATGTCGGGACACATCAGGACCTCTTCATCGGTGAGGCCCTCCGGCACGTTCGCGAGATTGGCCATGGCGTCGGGCACGAGCACGTACTCGGCCTGACACCCGTCGATCGTATTGCCGAACTTCCACCCACCGATCGGCTTCCAGCCGTGCGCGGTGCCGACACCGTCCTGGGAGCAATACCCTGACAGACAGGCGCTGCTGTATCCGCTCGGTGTGATGGCACCAGCGATCACGCGCTCGCCTTCCCGATAACCCTGCACGGCAGCGCCCAGCTTTTCGATGACGCCGACTGGCTCATGCCCAATGATGAGTCCCTTGCGAACCGGGTATTCCCCTTTGACGATATGGACGTCGGTGCCGCATATCGTTGTCGTCGTGATGCGCACGAGAGCATCCAGCGGACCCACCGCAGGAATCGGCCGCTCCTCGAGTGCGATCCTTCCCGGCTCCACGAATACCGTTGCCTTCATCGTAGTGGCCATCATCGTCTCCTTGAATCCGCCTACAGGGCCGCCAGAGCTACCGGCGGCGCCACGCTCATTACGTCCGTCGGCGCGCGGAATGCGACATGACGTGCGTGTCTGTTCTCAATATTCATCCGCGACCTCTGACGCGCTCAGCAGGCGCATGGTACGCGCCATCACGCTGCCTCTCGCCAGGCATATCGATGATGGAGGCCACCGACGCGCGGGAATCCGACGACCTGGGCGGAGTCTGAGGGCTTGGCCTCCGGGACTCGACCTGCCGGGGCGTCGCCAATCGAGGTGTGCACTCGGTCCACGTTGTAATACTCGATGTAATCCCGGAGCAGCCGTTTCAAGTGTTCTTCACCGAGAACGACCACGTGATCGAGCAGCTCGCGGCGTACACTGCCTACAAAGCGTTCGGCCGTCCCATTCTGCCAGGGACTTCGGAGGGCCGTTCGCCTGGGATGGATGCCGAATCTCGAGATCGAAACAGCCACTTCGGTGGAGAAGAACGCGTCGTCGTCCAAAATGAGATAGCGATGCGTCGGGTCATCGGGGAATGCGTCGCGCAGCTGCTGGATCACCCAGCGAGCGGACGGATGGCGGGTGACGTTGAAGTGGAGAACTCGCCGCCTCCCATGGTCGAGCGCGAACCAGACGTACAGCAGCTGAAAGCGGGCAGTCGGAACAACGAAGAAGTCCATTCCTGTGCGTTCTCAATATTCATCCGCGTTGAAATCGTTCAGGTTTTCCTCCTCACCGTCAACGCCCATCCACGGATGATACACCCAGCGGATTCGTAGATTCAGACTCGTTCTACATCATGAACTCGTGCAGAATCCTGCCCGCAATGCGGACTCTGGCCATTCTCACGATCTCCCTGCTTCGATGTTTCCTCGCCCTCTTCCGGAGTCGCGAGGAACAGGCGATCGTCGAACTTGCGCTGCGACAGCAACTCGCGGTGTATGCCCAGAAACGCCCCAGGCCGAAGCTCTCTCCGCTCGACCGAACTTTCTGGGTCGCGCTCTCGCGCCTTTGGCCACGCTGGAAGAACCACCTTGTCGTTGTTCGCCCCGAGACCGTCGTCCGATGGCACCGCCAGGGCTTTCGTCGGTATTGGCGATCGATCTCGACACCCGGACCTGGACGACCTCCGATCTCGGAAGAAACGAAAGCCCTCATCATCCGGATGGCGACTGAGAACCGCTAGCGTGCGCGGAAGATCCAAGCCGAGCTCTCGAAGCTCGGCATCCGGGTAAGCCTTGCGACGATCTCGCGTTACCTCCCCAAGAAGGAGCGAGATCCCAGCCAGCAGCAACGCTGGACGACCTTCCTCCGCAATCACAAGGACGTGATCTCGGGAATGGACTTCTTCGTCGTCCCAACCGTTCGATTCCGTCTGCTCTACGTGTGGTTCGCGATCGACCACGGGGGAAGGCGGATACTCCACTTCAACGTCACCGAAAACCCAACCGCAAGTTGGGTGATCCAGCAACTCCGCGAGATCTTCGCCGACGAACCGACCCATCGCTACCTGATCCACGACAACGACGCAATCTTCTCGCCCGCCGTCACACACGCGATCAAGAGCTTCGAGATCGACCCCAAGCGCACAGCATTCCGAAGTCCATGGCAGAACGGAACGGCCGAGCGCGTTGTCGGCAGCGTGCGCCGAGAGTTACTCGATCACGTCGTCGTCTTGAACGAAGACCACTTGAGACGGTTACTCCGAGAGTACGTTGACTACTACAACAACGAACGCGTTCACACCGCCGTACAGGACTCGCCGGGCGGACGAACCGTGGAATCTCGACCCTCTTCTGGCGCGAAAGTCATCGGATTCCCGCGTGTCGGTGGTCTTCACCATCGATACCGCTGGCGCGAAGCATCCTGATGGGCAGCTCCGTCGCTCACGATAAGGCGATCAGAGGTCGCGGATGAATTTTGAGAACCGACACCCGGAAGCCTGCATCCACAAGCCGGGTTGGCGAAGGTGCAGGGTCGGGGGACCGGAGAGCATCCTCCACCAGGAGGGTGCGATGAAGAAGATGCTTTTGGTCGGGATCGACAGCGGGCATTCCGCTTTCAGATCGGGGCTGTAGGTCAACTCTATTGTGTAGAGAGCACCCAGAGTGAGGCGGAAAGGGGCTCGATGCGTGGCGCAGCAGACGTCGATCCTTAGGCTGGCTATGTTCTGCTTAATTTCGCATCGCCTTCCGGACCGCGCCGATTGAGACCTTGTGTAAGCCAGCCAAAGCTTGGCGAGCATCTTCCGTCGGTGACGACGGTTCCCTGGATCTCGAATTCGTAATACCTGGCAGGAGTTCGCAGTCGGCGCGGCGCTCAGACTGGCTGGCGGTGGGTCCAGTCTATCGCGAACTCGTCTCTGGACCTGAATCCCTGCTCCATCGGGAAAATACAGGGAAACCGCTCGGATCCCGGCCTTCGGGCGAAACCAATGTCTCCGATTCGGCCCCTTCTCGAGGTCCTGGCGGGTGTATTCCCTGAGTCGAAGAACAGGGAAATCTCTGCGGGAGAGCACGGACTCCCGCGCTGGGCGTTCGAGATCCAAGGGGCGGAGTTCTTCGGATCCGGTCTCTCGTCGATTCGGTTCGATGACTGAGGTCGCCCAGTCTGTGTGCGGATTCACGGGTGTGCAACGCGCCGCGACGACCACGGGGTCGACTCAGCCAATCGAGCCCGTGTCAAGTAGGGTCCTCGCATCGAGCCCTCGTCTCGCGCCGACCTGGGCGATCACCACCCGACAGAGCGGACGGAACGGGCCTTATCGGATCTCAAAGGCCCCTTTTTTTCCTATCCGCCGACGCTCGAGGACTTCAGCGTGATTGCGAAGCTCCATGAGCAAGGCGAGGACGCTTGAGCCGGCGTGATCGGCGTCGCCGCCCCGGCACGCGCGGGAGACGGATCTGAAAGCGCCTGCGGGGCTCGCCTTACAGGGTTCCACGCCCACGGACGCCCACTGTGAAGCGCTTCACTGGCGGCGAGACGAGCCTCTGCGACGCTCCAGGACGTAGAATCGGTAGCGAGCGGGAGGCTCCCTACCACAGAGGTGTGCGGTGCCGATTCGGCTTCCCCAACAGCTCCTGCGATCGCGCGCGCTCGTCGTCGTGGCGTCGGCGGCCTTCGTCGGATGCGGATTGCTCGTGTTGCGCAGCGGAGGGCTCCTCGAGCCGCTCGAGCTGGGGGCCTACGACCTTCTGCTCCGCTCGCGCCCCCACGTGAGCGCTCCGCGCGCGCCGATCGCACTCGTGCGGATCACCGAGGCGGACATCCGGCGCTTCGGACACCCGCTATGCGACGACCTGCTCGCGCTCGCGCTCGAGAGGCTGCTGGCAGCCAACCCGCGCGCGATCGGTGTCGACTTGTATCGCGACGTGCCCGTTTCGAGCTGTCCGCCCGGCGCCGTAGCGGCAGCCGCCGGCCCACCGCGCCAGGACCTCGCGCACGTCGTCGGCTCGGGCGAACGCATCGTCATGATCATGAAGTTTCCCGACGAACACAACATCGGCACCGGTCGGCCGTATTTTCTGCGCGACAACAGCCACGTCGGGTTCAGCGACCTGACGGTCGATCCCGGCGGCACGACGCGGCGGGGTCTGCTCTTCTCTGGGGCGGCGACGTCGCCTACCTGTCGTTCTCGCTCCAGCTTGCTCTGCGCCAGCTGCAAGCCGAGGGAATCACCCTCACCTCCGACCCCAGCGACCCGGACGTGGTTCGGATCGGTGAGGGGGTGATCCCGCCCTTCCGCGGCTCCGACGGCGGCTATGTGCACGCCGATGATGGCGGCTATCAATTCCTCCTCGACTACGCGGACGGCCCCGACGCGTTTCCCACCTGGACACTCGGCGACCTCTTCGACCGTCGCGTGCCGGGGGCCACGCTGCGCGACCGAATCGTGATCCTCGGTACCACCTCGCCCAGTGTGAAGGACGATTTCTACACCCCATGGAATCGGGGCCGCGGCGACGCGCACGCGATGTCAGGGCTCGAGGTTCACGCGCACGCGCTGAGCCAGCTATTGCGCTTCGCGCGCGGCGAGAGCGCGCCCATCACGAGCGCCAGCGAGGGCGTGGAGTCCGCCTGGATCCTGCTCTTCGCCGGGCTCGGAGCTCTGCTCGGCCGGTGGAACCGCTCGGCCCTCGCGGCGACCTGCATAGCGCTCTGCGGGCTCGGACTGCTCGTGGTGCTGGCGGGTGCGGCGCTCTGGCGCGGCTCGTGGATTCCGCTGGTTCCGCCGGCGCTCGCGCTGATCGGGTCGGCGGGCCTGGCGACGCTCTTCATCGCCGTGATCGAGCGCGTCGAACGCCGTGATGTAACCCGACTCTTCTCGCGCTTCCTGCGTCCGAAGGTCGCGGAGGAGATCTGGCGCCAGCGCGATCAATTCATGGTGGGCCGAGACCAAAACGGCCGACCGCGGTCGCGGCGCGCCGTGATCACCGTGCTGATGTCGGACCTCACCGGCTTCACCGAGACGTCGGAGAAGATCGATCCGGACGGTTTGATGGCGTGGCTGAACGATTACATGAACACGATGGCCAAGGTGATCGAGCGTCACGAAGGGGTCGTCGACGACTATGCGGGCGACGGCATCGAGGCGAACTTCGGATTTCCCGTTCCACGCCGACCGGCGTCGAGATCGACGCCGACGCCGCGAACGCCGTGCGCTGCGCATTGGCGATGAATGCCGAGATGCTCGTCTGAACGAAGCCTGGGCCCGCAGCGCCTCCCGACCGGCGCCTGCGCATCGGCATCCAGACCGGATCTGCGGTCGTCGGCGCGCTCGGAGGCGACGAGAGCCTGAAGTTCGCGTCGGTGGGCGACACGGTGAACACGGCTGCCCGCCTCGAGAGCTTCGACTCGCAGAGCTTCAGCTTCGACGCGAGCACGTCCCGCATCCTGATCGGCGAGGAGACTCGGCGCCGGATCGGTGGAGGGGTCGAGACGATCGATCTCGGGAGCCATGTGTTGAAGGGCAAGGCGGAGAAGATCCGCATCTTCCGCGTAGTCAGCCCGGAAGACTGCGCAGCCGACCCTGGTGGTACGGACGAGGAGAAGAGACCATGAGCTTCCAACATACGATGGCGTTGATTTTCGTATTGTGCGCATCGCTCGCGACCGGAGACTCCGCCGGCGCGCCCGCAGCGGAGCCCGCTGCGGACGCGCCGCCCGCTGAAGCGAATCCGACGACGGCTCCGCGCATGCCGGTCTTCGTGCCACCGAATCGCGGCGCTCCCAAATCTCGCGTCGGTGGCGCGACACGGGGCAAGTCGCTGCCGGGGACACCCTCGCTCGCGGCGCTGGTGCCCGAGGACGGCGGGCTCACGCTAAAGGCGCAACCGGTGCTCTACTGGTACCTCTCCGAAGCAACGACAGGTCGGGTCGATGTCACGATCGTCGACGAGACTTCCGTAGCTCCCGTGCTCGAAGCCACGATCCCGGGCCCGCTGGCACCCGGCGTGCATCCGATCCGCCTCGCCGACCACAGCGTGTCGCTCGCAACGGGGATCAACTACCAGTGGTTCGTGGCACTCGTGCCCGACGCCGAGAAGCGCTCGAACGACGTGATCGCCGGGGGCACCATCGAGCGCGTCGCCGCGCCCGGGCCGTTGCGCGAAAAGCTCGCGGCGGCGGCCGAGCCCACCCGTCCGAACGTCCTCGCCGAGGCGGGCATCTGGTACGACGCGCTCGAGGCGACCTCGAAGGCCGTCGATGCGTCGCCGCAGGATGGCGAGGCGCGCGCCACGCGCGCGGCGCTGCTCGACCAGGTGGGGCTGACGGAGATCGCGCTTGCCGGAGCGCGGCAGCATCGCCGCCGCGCAAGGCCGGAGGTGAGATTCCGGAGGACCGCGCAGCGCCCGAGCGCGGGCCGCCGACGCGCGCGGTGGCGCGTCTGCTGCGCAGCGTTCGGGCGCCGACGACTCGCGCTACCTGTGACACGCGCAGCCTGCGCGGCTCCTGCGGCAGCAAGGCCAGCGAGACGCAGCCATCAACGAGTACCAGCAGGCGCTCGCGATCGTGGAGCAGCTGCGGCATGCCTTCGCGGCGGGCGGTGCCGGGGCGCAGGGCTCGTTCAGCGAAAGCCTGGGTCCGCTCTACTTCGAGCTCGTCGACCTCTTGCTGCAGCGCGCGGCGCAGACCCCGGACGCCGCCAGCGCCCGTCCGGATCTCGAGCGTGCGCAGGAGACCGTCGAGCTGCTCAAGGCCGCCGAGCTGCGCAACTACTATCGCGACGACTGCGTCGATGCCTTCCGCGCGAAGCGCAAGAGCGTCGCGCAGGCGTCCGCCTCGGCGGCGATCGTGTATCCGATCGTCCTGCCCGATCGGATCGAGTTGCTGCTGTCCACGAATCGCGGGATCGAACGCGTCGGAGTCCCGGCTCCGGCGGCGCGCGTCGCTTCCGAGGTCCAGGATTTTCGTCGCCCGCTGGAGAAGCGCACAACGCGCCAGTACCTCCCGCACGCGCAGCAGCTCTATCGCTGGTTGATCGCGCCGATCGAGCCGCGTCTTGTGGCCCTAGGCACGACGACGCTCGTCTACGTGCCGGACGCGTCGCTGCGTACGATCCCGATGGCCGCCCTCCACGACGGTGAGCACTTTCTGATCGAGATGTATGGCGTGGCAATCACACCCGGCCTCGAGCTCACCGATCCGGGCCCGCTCGATAGACGGCACCTCGCGCTCTTTCTCGGCGGGCTCTCGGAGAGCGTGCAGGGATTCCCCGCGCTCGAATACGTGCCGCAGGAGCTGCGGGCGATCCAGACGGAGCTCGGTGGCGAAATCCTGTTCGACGACAAATTCGTGCTCCCCAACATCGAAAAGCATCTCGAGAGTACTCCCTACAGCATCGTCCACATCGCTTCGCACGCCGAGTTCGAGGCAAACGTGAATGACACATTCCTGCTGACGCACGAAGGGCGGATGTCCATGAACCAGCTCGCCGACTACGTCGGGCTCTTCCGGTTCCGGGACATGCCGCTCGAGCTGATCATGCTCTCGGCCTGTGAGACTGCGGAGGGAGACGATCAGGCCGTTCTCGGGTTGGCGGGAATCGCCGTGAAGGCGGGCACGCGCAGTGCGGTCGGTACGCTGTGGAAGGTCAACGATATCGCCGCGTCCGAGCTCGTGATCGCGTTCTACGCCCGGCTGCGCTATCCCGGCGTTTCGCGCGCCGCAGCGCTTCAGGATGCCCAACGCCAGCTGCTCGCGGATTGGCGATATCGTCATCCGGGCTACTGGTCCGCTTTCGTGCTGATCAGCGACTGGCTGTAGGCTAGCTCGACGGCAAGAAGGAGCGGGGACGAGTCATGAGCAGAAGCAGGCGTGGGAGGCTTCTCCGGCGCACCGGCGCCCTCGCCGCCAGCGCGCTGGCGTTCGCGTTCGCGAGCCCGTTCGCCGCCGCGAGAGCAGCGGAACCGGAGTCGGAGCACGGCTGCACACAGCCGCAGGCGCCGCCATCCGGCGGGAGCCAGACGCAGCCCCCGCAGCCGTCGTCGCGCCCCGACGAGAAACTCCCGGTCTACCGGCCGCCCAAGCCGACGCGCGGCAGCTTCCCACGCAACCTCACCGGCGCGGCCACACGCGGGCGCGGTGGCGCCGAGGCGCCGCTGGTGCTCGCACTCGCACCGGATCACCTGGGGCTCACGGTGAACGCGCAACCCAACCTGTACTGGTATCTCGAGAAGGACAGCCCGATCCGCGTCGACTTCACGTTGATCGACGAGCAATCGGTGAACCCCCTGCTCGAGATCACGATGGCGGGACCGCTGCGCGGCGGCATCCACGCCGTCCGCCTCGCCGACCATGGTCTCTTGCTCGAGCCCGGTCGCTGGTACGAGTGGTCGGTGGCGGTGATCACCGGTGGACGCGATCCGTCGCAGGACCGCATCTCGCGCGGCTTCATCACGCGGACGTCCGTGTCGCCGGATCTTCCCAAGGAGCTGGAGGAGCGCGGGCCGGCCGAGGCAGTGAACGTCTTCGCGGAAGAGGGCCTGTGGTACGACGCGATCACCGCGCTGTCCGTCGGCATCGAAACGCACGACGACAAGGCGCCGCTGCTCCGCGCACGCGCGTCGCTGCTCGACCAGGTGGGGCTCGTGCCGGTGGCCGAGTACGACCGCAGCCAGGCGCGTTGAGCGGCCGGGGCAGGGCAGCTCCGCGCCCACGCAAAACTGCACGCCGTCGTCCTGGAGATCGTGCGAGCCATGGACCTGGATCTCTCCGGAGTGTCTCAGGCTCTTCCCCCAGTAGAGCTGAGCGTCGAGAAAGCGCGTGACGGCCCAGCGCAGGCCGACACCAACGGATGGAATTGTCTGCGGGTGCGGCGTCGAACGCCCCGAGTTCCACGAGCGGCCGACGTCGAAGAACGGCGCCAGCTGCACGATCACGCGGGCTCTTCACGTAGCCCGCGCGCACGTAGAGCAGCGTCACCGCATCGCGTAGATCCTGGAGATCGGCGGTCGTGATCTCGCGCCCGACCCACGGCGCCGCAACCCCTGCGAGCTGCTCGCTGGTGAAGACGGTGTTGCCGGTGAAGCGGTAGGCCCGCACGAACAGACTCACCCCGCCGCCGATGCGGCCGCGCTCCTGCGGCGGCGGAATCGGCGGCAGGATCCGCTCGGGCGGAGGGCCTGGAGCCTGGAAGGGCGGTAGCCGCGCATCGGGGGCCCTTCTCGCGTCGGCCGGTGCGCCCTGGCCCCGCGGGAGTAGACGGAACGGGCCTTATCGGACCTCAAAGGCCCCTTTTTTCCTTTCCGCGCTTCTTGCTCCTGTTAGCATGCGCGTCACCGAGCCCACCCCGGGCAAGAAGGATCGGTATGCGACTGGATCGGTGTCGTCTCGCGGTCCTGCTTGTTGTGCTCGTGGCTGCGACGGCCCCGCCCGCGCCTGCGCTGGTGCTCGGGGACATCGTCGAAGACTCGCAGCTCTTCCCGCCGTTCACGAGCGGAGGCCTGCTGAGCAGCGAGCGCTTCGGCGCGTCGATCGCGATCTTGGGTGACATCGACGGGGATGGAAACACTGATCTGCTGGTCGGCAGCCCGGCCTACAACGCCTACGGTCCGAGCCGCGGAGCCGTGCGGGTCATCCACGTCGCTCACTTCGACGTGGCGACGGTCGTCACGCGCATGGGCAGCTTCGAGGGCGGCTTCACCGGAACGCTCGTCGACGGCGCCGAGTTCGGCGGCGCGGTGGCGAGCCTGGGTGATCTCGACGGCGACGGCTACCGCGAGATCGTCGTCGGCGCGCCGGGCTCGAGCGCGATCTGGTTCATCGACACCATCAACGGCAGCGGCGCTGCCGTGCGCCAGAACAGCTATTCGCCCGCCGCCGGCATCCGCTTCGGCGACGCGATCGCGGTGCTCGGCGATCTCGACCCGACCGATTCGCTGAACGAGTACGCGATAGCAGTGGGCGCTCCGTACGACGACTCCGGCGGCACCCACGCGGGCGCCGTCTACATCCTGTTCCTCGACGCAACGAGCAACCCGGCGGTGATGGCGGTGAACCACTTCACCAAGATCCGCGGCGGGGTCGAGGTGCCGGAGCCGTCCGCGGCCCTGTTCGGCACTTCGATCGCGAAGCTCGGCGACCTGAACGGCGATGGCGTCACCGACCTCGCGGTGGGAGCGCCCGGGACGAACGGGAGCACCGGTTCGGTGCGTATCCTGCTGATGAACGCGGACGGCACGGTGGCGAGCTCGTTCGATCTGGCGGCGCCGTCGCTGGTGCCGGCTGCGGGAGACGAGTTCGGCTCGAGCCTCGCCTGGCTCGGGGATCCCGTGAGCGTGGGCGGCGGACTGCTGGCCGTGGGCGCGCGCAAATCGGACATCGGATCGAGCGCGGGCAGCGATCCGGGCGCCGTCTGGCTCGTGACGATCGACTACGACATGACGATCTCGGCGGCGGCGTCGATCGGCAGCGGGACCAACTGGACCGGCAGCACGCTGCCGAACGGCGTCCACTTCGGGTCGGCGCTCGCGGCGTTGGGCAACTGGCCCGGGCGCAACGCGAGCGGCGGAACGCTCGAGGCTCCGCTGCTGGCGGTCGGGCAACCGGAGACTTCGGGCGGGGGCGGCTACCAGGTGCTCGACATCGCGCCGTGTCCGATAGCGAGCGAGTCGCCCGTCGTCTACCACAGCCCCGGCAACGACGGGAAGCAGTCGTGCGTGGCGGTGACGGAGAAGCCCAGCGAGCTGCCGACGCTCCATCTCTACATGAACACGGGCACGCAGGTGACACCGAACCCGGCCAACCGCTGCAAGGATGGTCTCGGCACGGGCAGCGAGCTGTGCGGCTGGGACCTGCGCATCGCGCTCCAGGGCTTCATCGCGCAGAGCTTCGTTCCGGATCCGGCGATCGCGGCTTCGGTGGAGACGAGCTTCCTGCCTTCCAACACCGAGGTGCGTATAAACTGGATCGATCCGAGCAACCCGACCTCGCCACCGGGTCCGATCCGGATCGGGGACCTCGTGCTCAGCAACTCCGGCGCGCCGGCCACGGTGCAGGTGACCTCCGACAGCGCGGCGGTGGGATCGAACCTGAACGTGCTGCCGATGTCGTCGCGCACGCTGTACGTGCCGGAGCCGGACTCGCGCTTGTCTCTGGCCGCCGGCGCAGCGCTGCTGATCATGCTCGCGCGGCGCCGTCGCCGCGCGAGCGCGGCCCTGCTCGTTGCGATGCTAGGCGCCGTCGTCGCCGCGAGCCCGTCGCCCGCCGCGGCGGTCATCAGCGTGAAGTCCTCCCAGGTCATCATCGGCACGTACGGCTTCCCGCCGTTCCAGTATCCCGCCGACGGCCAGCTCGTGAACTTCGGCAACAGCGTGCTCCCGCTGGGCCGTCGCTCCGGGTTGGCGAGTCTGCTGGTCGGAGACCCGGGCGGCTATCCCGCCGTGTACCGACTGTTCCTGGGCGCGGACGGGGGCGTCTTCCAGAAGTCCGGGCTTGACAGCATTCTCCGCTCGGGCCGGCCGAACTTCTACCTCACCACCGTCTCCGGCTGGGTCGGCACCCCGCCCATCTGGAACTCGGGCGACACCTTCGGCGACGCGCTCGCGGTCCTCTCCGGGCCGGCGGCCAATGGCGACATGGTCGTGGCGGTGACGCACCAGACGACGCCGGCACCCGACAAGCTGGAGATCGTCAACGTCAGCGAGGACGGCCACTTCACCTTGCTGCGCACCCTCCTCAGTCCGTCGACCGCCAAGGAGGGGTTCGGGCACTCGCTGGCCGCGGTCGGAGATCTCGACGGCGACGGCATCGGCGACCTCGCTGCCGGCACGCCTGGGTCCGGAGCCAACGGCGCCGTCTGGCTGCTCTTCATGAACGCCGACTACTCCGTGAAGTCGTCGCTCAAGATCGACGCGAGCTTCCCGGGGCTCGGGCCGATCAGCTGCTCGAGCCAGTATTGCACCTCGAGCTTCTTCGGCGCCGCCGTCGCGGGAATCGGCGATCTCGACGGCAACGGCAAGCGCGACCTCGCGATCAGCGCGCCGGAGTGGTTCACGCAGTACGGAACCGGCTACGCGAAGGGCCACGTCTACATCCTGCTGCTCGAGCCGAACGGATCGGGGCTGCGGGTGAAGAGCGGCGGTGTGGTGAAGCTCGGCGACATCGGCGTCGCGGGCTTTCCGATCGACATCACCCCGCCGAACTACATGGGGTTCGGGCAAGGCATGGCGTGGCTCGGCGACAACACGAAGCCGGCCCAGGGCGGCGGCGTGCTCGCCGTCGGCTCCGACGACTTCCAGAACCCTTCGTGCGGCTCGGTCTTCATGCTGCGACTGAAACCCGACGGCACGGTGCGCCGCGCGTACGTGATCAACCAGGTCTCGGGCGTGGGCTTCCCGCCCACCGGGATGATTTGCGAACCCGACGAGCGCTGGCCACGGTTCGGGCGATCGATCGCCCCGCTCGGCGACCTCGACGGCGACGAGGTGCCCGATGTCGTGGTCGGGGCGCCGGCGCTGCGCGGCACCGGAGCCGGATCGGGGAACTACCAGGGCGCCGCGGTGGTCCTGCTGATGAAGGACAGCGACCACGACGGCCTCGACGACAACCTCGACAACTGTCCGAACGTCTCCAACGCCGACCAGGCCGACGCCGATAACGACGGCGTCGGCGACCTGTGCGACAACTGCAAGAACCTCCCCAACCCGAGCCAATCCGACGTGAACGGCGACGGGACGGGCGACACCTGCGAGCCGGTCAAGGTGACGCTCACGACGACGGGCACGCCGGCGTCGCCCTCGTGGAACCTCGAGGTCGAATGCGGCGCCTACACCGTGACGCAGGTGAACGGCGCGATCGTGCTACCGGCGGGTGCTACGAATCCGAAGACCTTGAGCTTGAGCGGCGCGTCGATCGGAGCCGGATCGGGGGCATCGGGTCCGGGACTGGTGTCACCGTCCGGCGTCCGCAGCGACGCGATCTACTTCTCCGCGCTCGGCAACGGCGCCGGCGGCCGCCTGTGCAACGCGCTCGATCCGCCGACCCTGCTCGGCACGCTCACCACGGGCCCGATCGGCGGCACGCAGCTCGCCGCATCGGCGCTGACCGCCGAGGGTGTAGGGGTGCCGGGCTTCGGTCTCGCGCTCGCCCGCACCGCGGCCGGCAACGTCCCGCAGACCGACGTCAAGCTCGTGAACGGCGATCCGCTGCCGATCCTGCGCCTCGAGCTCGGCCCGGCCGTGACGACGGCGAGCGGCACGCGCTGGGACGTGATCGCGAAGAACGCGAGCGCGGAGTTCTACCGCGTGACCTTCGGCCTGATCGCGCCGGTCGGAACGACGACCAGCCAGATGCGCTGGGTCGGCTGCAACACCACGCCGAGCGGCAGCGCCGCGCAGCGCAGCTGCACTGGGGGTGCGGGCTTCGGCGCCACCACGAGCGCAACCAATTCCTTCACGCAGGGCCCGCAGGTCTCGCCGCCGGGCACCCGACTCCCGTATACGATGTACGTCTCGCTCGTGGGAAACCGCCCGTCGCAGTCGTCGCTGCTCACGGTCGATCCGGTCAACGGGACGAGCCAGGTGACGCTCGGCACGGTCGAGGTCGACACCACTCCGGACCTCCAGCCGGCGCTGACCGTCGACGGCGTACCCTCGGTCGTCGCGATCCCGTTGCAGAAATCCGACTCGGGGACATCGAGCCCGACGCAGCTCCGGCTCGTAGGCGCATTCGACCCGGCCGAGGACCTCGACGGCGACGAGGTCCAGGACCTCTCGGACAACTGCCCGTTCACGCCGAATCCGGCGCAGGCCAACCGGGGCTCGTTCCTCAGCTCGGTCGACAGCTCCGATGCGCTCGGCGACGACTGCCAGTGCGGCGAGGCGACCGGCGACGGCGCCGTGTTCGCGGAAGACTACGCGCAGATCCGCGCCTATCTCGCCGGGCGGATCACCAGCCCGACCTTGCTCGCGCAGATCGAGGCGCGCTGCTCGGTCGCGGGCCCGACCGACTGCAACATCCGCGATCTCGTGGTGCTGAAGCAGGCGCTCGACTCCGGCGCCGCCGGCGTGGCCACGAGGTGCGATGCGGCGCTCTCGCCGGCCGCGCCCTGATGGCTCCGCGTCTAGGGCTTCCGCGCAAGGTCGGCATCCTGGCGCTGGGTCTGCTCGGCGCGGCTCCCGCCTTCGGGCAGTCTTCGATCGTCCTGGACGGCTCGCTCCCGAACGGGCGGACCGACAACATCACCGCGATCCAGCCCGGACCCGACTACGTGATCGGCGAGGATCTCGGCTGGCAGGTCGGGCGCAATCTCTTCCACAGCTTCTCGAAGCTCGACATCGCGACGGGACAGAGCGCGACCTTCACCGAGGACCCCGCGCTGAACTCCGGGTTGCCGCCGATCGGCAACGTCATCGCCCGGGTGACGGGCGGCTCGCCGTCGGCGATCGACGGCCTGCTGCGCTCGACGATTCCGAACAGCGACCTGTTCCTGCTGAACCCTGCCGGCGTGCTCTTCGGCGGCGGCTCGGCGATCGACGTGCCGGGCTCGTTCACCGTGAGCACGGCGCAACAGCTGATCTTCGCGGGAGGTGAGAGGCTCAGCACGGGCGTCGCGGCGAACCCCACGCTCAGCGCGGCGCCACCCGAGTCGTTCGGCTTCCTGGGTGGCGCGCCGGCGGCCGAGGTGGTGTTCGGCAATCCGGATCCGAACGTCCGGAAGCTGATTCGCGTTCCCGACGGTGAGACGCTCACCGCGGTGGGCGGAAACGTGCGCGTCGAGAACAACACCCAGCTCGATGCCTTCGGCGGGCGGGTGCAGGTGGCGGCGGTCGGCTCTGCGGCCGCCACCGTTCCGCTCGACCTCGCAAGCTGGAACGTCGCCCGCGGCGCGCCCTCGCTCGGCGAGGTGCACCTCCAGGGAGCTTCGGCGCTCGACTCGGCGCCGTTCGATCCGAACGTTCCGCAGGGCGAGGTCGTGATCCGCGGTGGACGTCTCACGCTCGCCGACCGCTCGCTCGTGCGCGGCGGCGGGCAGGTGCCGGGCGGCCCCGCCGTCGACGTGGCCGTCGCCACGGACGTCGCGCTCGACGGCGGCTCGGAGCTCCGCACCGAAGCGCAGGGGGCTCAGCCAGGCGGGGCGTTGCGCGTCAGCGCCGCGCAGATCGCGCTGACCGACCATTCGCTCGTACGCACGCGCGTGTTCGAGTTTGCACCCGGCGCAGCGCCGGGCGGCGACATCTCGCTCGCTGCCGATCGGATCTCGCTCGCGGGCGGGAGTGCGATCGATACGACGACGTTCGGCCCGTCGGCGGGAGGCGCCGTCCGCCTCGCCGCGAGCACGGTCTCTCTGGACGGCGCCTCGATCCAGTCGTCGACGGAAGGCACGGGCGTCGCCGGCGACATCCACATCCAGGCCGGCGACCTCACGCTCGGCGGGACCGCATCACAGATCCTGAGCGCCAACGGTGTCACCGCTCCGGCGGGAACAGCCGGAGGCGCGATCGACATCGTCGCGAGCGGTGCGGTGCGAGTCGCGGACGGTGCCGTGATCGCGTCGGACACGCCGGGGGCGAGCGCGGGCGGAGACATCCACATCCAGGGCGCCGCCGTGCGCATCGCGCGCGACGGCGGAGCGCTGCCCGGAGCCGTGCGCGCCTCCGTGGAGCAACTTGCCTCGGGCGCCGGCGGTTCGATCTCGATCGAGGCGGGCAACGTGACCCTGGCTGAAGGGGGCCAGATCTCCACGACCACGAGCGGGGCGGGTGCGGCCGGCGCGATCTCGATCGCCGCTTCTGGCGGCGTTCTGCTGCAAGGCGAGGCCATCGTCGGCGGTGTCTCGCAACCATCGAGCATCGCCGCGCGCTCCGAAACCGACGCCGACGCGAACTCGGTCTCGATCGCCGCTCGCACCATCGACGTGCTCGACGGCGCGCAGATCTCGACGCGGGCCGCAGGAGCTGGGCGCTCGGGAGACGTGACGCTCGCCGCGAGCGAGCAAATCTCCGTGCAGGGATCTGCGACGTTGCCCTCGATCGTCAGCGCGGGCGCCGTCGACGGCCCCGGAGGCGATCTCTCCGTGAGCGCTCCGATCCTGGAAGTGCTCGACGGAGGCAGACTCAACGTGACCTCGATCGGCGCTGGGCGGGGTGGCCAGATCGTGGCGAACGTTGGCTCGCTCACCGTCGCCGGGAAGAGCCCTGCGGGCGCCGAATCCATCGTGGCCGCCGAGGCCGACGGCTCGGGCGACGCGCGCGGCGTGACGATCAACGCGAGCGACGCGATCCACATCGGGCTCGGGGGCACGATCTCCGCGAGCTCGAGCGGCCTCGGCGGTAGCCCGGGCGACGTCGCGCTGATAGCCCCGTCGATCGAGATCGACGGAGGCAAGGTCACGACGCAGACCTTCGGTGGCAAGGGCGGCAGCATCGCCATCTCGGGCGGCGCGTTGAAGCTGAACGACGGCGCCGAGGTGACGGCGTCGTCGAGCGGCGGAGACGCCGGCTCGATCGCCGTCTCGGTCGACCGCTTCATCAGCATCGGCAGCCGTGTCAGCGCCTTGTCACCCGCCTTCGGCGGCAACGTCGACATCGTCGCCAACGACTATGTGAACCTCGTCGACTCCCAGATCGACGCGACCTCACAGGGCGGCGCCAACGGATCCGGGCTCGCCGGAGGCAATATCACGATCTCTCCGCAGGCGATCGTGGTGAATCACAGCACGATCACCGCCAACGGCTTCGGCAACGCCGACGGCGGCAACATCTTCCTCACCGCCGACCCGCTGCTGGTCTCGGGCAACAGCGCGATCACTGCCTCGTCGCAGTTCGGCAGGCAGGGGACGATCGTGGTCTCCTCCCCCGCCGCCGAGATCAGCGGCGATCTGGCCGTGCTGCCGAGCGAGTTCCTCGACGCCTCGTCGCTACTCGAAGAGGCCTGTCTCGCGCGCAGCGACGTCAGCGGCACATTCACGGTGCGCTCCATCGGTGTGTTGCCGCCGCCGCCCGATGCGCCGTTCGGCCCCGACGCCGGCGCCGGCGCCGGCGAGCAGTGCCGGCCGCACTAGGCGGCGGCCCCCTGCCTCGATGACGCGCCGCCGCGCGACTCCTGCCGCGTCCGTCCTCGCGATCGCGCTGCTGGCCGCGGCCGCCAGCGCACAGGAAGTGCGGCCCGGAGACGTCCGGCCCGAGCTGCCGGCACCCGGTCCAACCGAGAGGCCGGCGCCGAGCCTCGAGCTGCCGCAGGTCCCCGCGCCGAGTCCGGCAGAAGGCCTCGCTTCGGGAGTGCGGCTGCGCGTCGAGCGCTTCGAGATCACCGGTAGCACGGTGTTCGGCGCCGACGAGCTCGCGCGCGCCGTCGCGCCGTTCACCGGGCGCGAGCTCCAGACCGAAGGGCTGCTCGCCGCGCGCGACGCCGTCACGCGCCTCTACGTCGACGCCGGCTACGTCACCTCGGGCGCCGTCCTTCCCGATCAGAACCCGGTCGGCGGCGTCGTGCGGCTCGGCGTGGTCGAAGGCAAGCTCGCCTCGGTCGAGGTCAGCGGGGGCTCGCACTTCCGCCAGGGGTTCTTCGCGAGCCGGCTGCTGCGCGCGGGTCGAGCCCCGCTGCACATGCAGGAGCTGGAACAGGCGCTACGCCTGCTCCAGCGCGATACGCTGATCGAACGCGTGGACGCGGTGCTCCAGCCCGGCAAGGAGCGCGGCGAGAGCCGGCTCGTGCTCAACGTGCACGAGGGCCATCGCTACCACCTCGGCCTGGAGGGCTCGAACGAGCGCTCGCCCGCCATCGGGAGCTGGGGCGGATCGGTCGACGCGTCGTTCTTCAACCCGATTGGATGGGGCGAAGGCGTGCTGGCCCACGGCGAGTTCAGCGAGGGCTTGCAGGACTACGAGGGGCGCGTCGAGGCGCCGATCACACCGTGGGACACGCGCGCGTCGCTGCACTATCAGTGGGTGAAGACGAAGATCGTCGAGTCGCCCTTCGACCAGCTCCACATCGAATCGCGCGAGCAGACCTGGGGGCTCGAGCTCGAGCAGCCCGTCTTCCGCGACGATCTCGACGATCTGCGGATCGGCCTGATCGGCGAGCTGCGCAAGCTCGACACCGAGGTGCTCGGGTTCGGCTTCTGCTTCGAGCCCGAGGCGGGGTTCTCGAACCCGGTCTCACACTGCAAGGGGCCGCGCGCGACCGTGCTGCGCGGACAAGCCACCTGGACGCGCCGCACCCAGGTCGACGCGCTGGCGCTGCGCTCGCTGCTCTCGGTCGGCATCGACGCCCTCGGAGCGACGACGTACGGCGACAGCAACCTCGCCGACGGCCGCTTCGTCTCCTGGCTCGCGCAGGCGCAATGGGCCCACCTCCTGCCCCATGCGCTCCGGGATTCGCAGCTCGTGGTGCGCGCCGACCTGCAGCTCTCGAACGAGCCGCTGCTCTCGTTCGAGCGCTTCGCGATCGGCGGCCTCACGACAGTGCGCGGCTATCGCGAGAACCAGCTCGTCACCGATGACGGCGCCATCGGCTCGGTCGAGGTCCGCGTGCCGCTGTGGCACGACGCGCTCGGCCGCCACCGCATCGAGATCGTGCCGTTCATGGACGTAGGCTACGGCTGGAACGACGGCGCCATTCCCAAGGGCAATCTGCTCTGGAGCTTCGGCATCGGACTGCGGGTGCAGCCGATCGATCACGCGTCCGGCGAAGTCTGGTGGGGAGGGCGGCTCAAGGACGTGAACGATCCGAAGGATCACGACCTCCAGGACGACGGAGTCGTCATGCGGGCGCGGGTCGATGTGCCGTAGCGCCCACCCTCGTGCGACCGCGTGGGCGGCGCTACTGCTCGGGCTCGCACTCGCGACTGCGCCGCCCGCGCGCGCGCAGCTCTGCGCTCCGCCCCCGCCGCCGTCGGCGCCGGTGAGTCCGGCCGAGGCCGCGCTGCTCCGCGGCAATCTCGCGCTGGCGCAGCACGACGCGGCCGCCGCGCTCGCGGCGTTTCGCGAGAGCGAAGAGCTCGCGCGCGGCGCCGGGGCGCAGCGGCTCGGCTGGCTGGCGGCGGCCAATGCGCAGCGCGCGGCCGTCGAGGCGGGAGCGCTCGACGGAATCGAAGCGCGTCTCGACGCGCTCGCGAACGACCAAAGCGTGGCGCCGGACCTCCGCCCGAGCCTGCTCGTGAACCTTGCGCGGACCTACGCGCTGCTCGCGGCGCGCGATCCGGCGCGGGCCGAGCGCGCGACGCATCGCGCCGCGAAGCTGTTCGCGGAGGCGGCGGAGGCAGCGGCGAAGACGGGGGATGCGCGCGTTCGCTCCTTCGCGCTCGGCTACGAGGGCGCTCTCTACGAAGAGGCGGGCCGAGGCGACGACGCGCGCGCGCTGACGCGGCAGGCGCTCTACGAGGCGAGCCGCGCGAACGCTCCCGACGCGGCCTATCGCTGGTACTGGCAGCTGGGCCGGCTCGAGCGCGCGGCCGGCGATCGCGAGCAAGCGCTGGCGTCGCTGCGCGAAGCGGCCCGCATCCTCGACACGCTGCGCGCGGAGCTCGCGTCGCGCGCAGGCGGCGACGTCACGGACTTCCGCGACGAGGTCGAGCCGGTGTACCTGCAGTTCGTCGACCTGCTTCTGAAGCGCGCAGCCGCCGCCGGTGCCGGCGATCCGGCGACGCGTCAGGCCGCGCTGCGCGAGGCACGCGATGCGCTCGAAGCGCTGAAGGCGGCCGAGCTGCGCGACTACTACGGCGACCCGTGCCTCGCGGGCCAGCGCGAGACGGCGGCGGAAGCGATTCCCGGCACGGTCGTGCTCTATCCGGTCGTGCTGCCCGATCGCGTCGAGCTGATCGTCGGCGACGATCGCGGCCTCACCGCCTACACCGCGCCGGTCGACGGCCCCATGCTGGTCGACACCGTGCGCCGGTTCCGCCAGCTCCTGACCAAGCGCACGACGCGCGAGTACCTGCCGGTCGCAGAGCAGCTCTACGACTGGCTGATCCGCCCGACGGCGCCCTCGCTCGAGGGTCGCAACGTCGCCGCGCTGGTGGTCGTGCCCGGGGGCGCCCTGCGCACGATTCCGTTCGGCGCGCTGCACGACGCGAGCGCGAATCTCTATCTGATCGAGAAGCTGCCCGTCTCGACGGCGCCCGGTCTCGGTCTCACCAATCCCCAGCGCATCGACATCGACCACGTCCGGGTTCTCGCCGGCGGGATCTCCGAGGCGGTTCAGGGCTTCCCGGCGCTGCCGAACGTGCGCCAGGAGATCGCCGACCTGGATGCGCGCTTCCACGGGGTGTCGCTCGTGGACGCCCAGTTCCGCGCCGAGGCTTTCGAGCGGGAGGTGCGCACGCGGCCATTCACGATCGTGCACGTCGCCTCCCACGGCGAGTTCCAGGGCGATGCCGCCGAGAGCTTCGTGCTGGCGTGGGACAGGGAGATCTCGCTGGACGAGCTGGCCCGCGTCGTCCGCGGCACGCGACTGCGCAACGAGGCCCCCCTGGAGTTGTTGACGCTCTCGGCGTGCCAGACGGCGGCCGGCAACGACCGCGCCGCGCTCGGCCTGGCGGGCATCGCGCTGCGCTCCGGAGCGCGCAGCGCCGTCGCCGCGCTGTGGTCGGTCTCCGACGAGGCGTCGGCCCGGCTCATGCAGCGCTTCTACTCCGAGCTCCAGGGGGGCGCTTCTCGCGCGGAGGCGCTGCGCCGCGCGCAGCGAGAGCTGATCGAGACGCCGGCCTGGAAGCACCCCAACTATTGGGCGCCCTTCATGCTGATCGGGAGCTGGTTGTAGACGAGCCGCGAGTCCCGCGACGAACTCCGGCTCCGGGATCACGCGCACGTCGGTCTCGCGCGGCGCGTTGCCCGGCAGCGACACCCCGTATTGTGCCAAAACTCCGCCGACCTCTACGCGGCTCGGCCGTAGAACCGGAGAAGCCCGCCGAGTCTCTCGCGGCGCTCGATCGGACCGCGTCTTCGAGACTCATCCGCAGACGATTCGATTGGCTGGTACTCGATGACGCCCTGCTGCTGGCGGCTGACCCATCCGACCAGGATGAACAGCAGGAATGGAATCGGGAGCTGCATGACCTGAGCGTTAGCTCGGTGTCAGCGTCCAAAATACGTGCGCGTCGCTGCCGGCGGCGCGCGATCAACTGCTCGATTTCGGAGCGGTTTTGCGTCGGCGGTGTTTTGGCACAATACGCCATCACACATCGCGGATGAATATTGAGAACAGACACCGGTGGCGCACGCACCGGCGCTTCCCCGGGCTCTACTTCAGCGATGCGTTCCCGGCTTCGACTCACCTTGCGTCGGCGCATCGCCGTGCGCGAGCGCGAGGAGACGAGATGCCCCCACCGGCTCCTCGGCGAGGAACGGGATGATGGCCACCCGCTTCGCGAGCTCATCTTGGACCATCCGGATCGGCTCGCGCTCGGCCCGCGCCCGCTCGACGAGAAGGGGATCGTGCGGAGCAGCAGCGGCAAGGCTCGCGTTGATCACCCAGGCAAAGGGCTCGATCCCCGCTCGCCGGAGATCCTCCTGGAGCGCCTTCGCTTCGAGCACCGGCGTTGGCTCGGGCGTCGCTACGATGAGAATCTTCGTATAGTCGGGATCGCGAAGTCGCATCAGCGGAGTCGTCACTCTCCCTTGTACATCCTGGCTGCGCTGCAGGACCTCTCGGTGATAGGCGCCCGTAGTATCCAGGAGCAGCAGCGTGTGCCCCGTCGGCGCGGTGTCGATGACCACGAATTGCTCGCGCGCGCGTGCCACGATGCGGGCGAAGGCGAGAAAGACGGCGACCTCCTCGTAACAAGGCGAGCGGAGCTCCTCGTCGAGGAGCGCAAGCTGGTCGGGTGTCATGCGGCCGCGGCTACGAGTCAGCGTCTCCTCCCGATAGTGCTGGAACTCCAGCTTCGGGTCGATCCGGCTGACCTGCAGCCCCGCAACCTCGGCCTCGAGGGTTTCCCCGAGATGCGCGGCGGGATCCGTGGTGGTGAGCTGGGTCTTCTCGCCGCGTGCGGCGAGCGTCACGGCGATTGACGCGGCGATCGTGGTCTTGCCGACGCCACCTTTCCCCATCACGAGGACGAGGCCACGGGGCGCTGCGGCAATCTCGTCGATCAAGGTGGAGAGAGTTCCGATCGAGGGCAGCTCGATCGGGCGAGGATCGGGAGAGATCGGCTTCGTCGAAGAGAAGTAGCCACGCAGGGCGTCGAGGCCCACGAGGTTGAAGCCGTGGAGCAGCACCTCGGCGCTGGGAAGCTCTCGTAACGCGGTGGGAAGACTGAGCAGCGCGCGCCGGCCGCGCTCCTCGAATGCTCGCGCGAGCGCGTCGTTCTGGTCGCTGGCGCGGAAGACGCCATTTACGAGCAAAAACTGATTTCGCATTCCGATCTCGCCGAGCTCTCGACCCGCTCGGGCAGCCTCGAGTAGCGCAACGCGATCTGGGCGGGCGACGAGGACAAGAAGCGTCCGCGACGGATCGCCGAGCGCGGAGACCGCCTGCGCGTAGCGCTCTCGCTGCGCCTTGAGTGCCGAGAGCGGCCCGACGCAGGACGCCTCCGCCGCTCCCGTTTCGAGAAATCCCGACCACGCCGCCGGCAGCTCGAGGAGACGCAGCGTATGGCCGGTCGGCGCGGTGTCGAAGATCACGTGGTCGAGCGCCGCTGGAGCGTTCTCCTCCGTCAACAGCGATGCGAACTCGTCGAATGCCGCCACTTCCGTCGTGCAGGCACCGGCCAGGCGCTCCTCGAGGCGCGAGAACTCTTCGACGGAAACGACGCCGCGCTGCGGAGCGAGCGCGCGCTCGCGATAGGCTCGGGCGGCCTCCTCCGGGTCGATGTTGAGCGCGAGCAGCTGCGGGAGATCGGGAACGGGAGTGGGTTCATTGCCGATCGTGACACCGAGAACGGCATCGAGGTTGGATGCCGGATCGGTGCTCACCAGCAAGACACGCCGACCCTGATCTGCCAATGCGACGGCCGTCGCGCAGGCCGCGGACGTCTTGCCCACGCCTCCCTTTCCCGTGAAGAAGACGTGCCGCGTGAGACGATCGAGTAGGTGCACTGGGACCTCATGCAGCCTGAGCGGTGATGATACGGCGGATCGAAAACGAGTGCGGCGCCTGTCTACACACAGCGCCGAAGGGTGGGGTCATCGTGTCGCGACCGTGGCCCGGTGTCCGAAGCGCAGGGCGCGCCACGGGATCCTCTCGCGTCGGGCGTGGTCACCGACGGCCGTGTAGTGCACGCCGGCGGTGTGCCGTCGCGCAGCAAGGTCGTCCGGTGGCTCAGAGGAGCGGCGTCAGCCGGTATTGACCTCGGCGATCAGCTCGACGGGCGCGAGAAGCGAGTTGGTGACGAGACAGGTCTTCTCGGCCTTCTCGAGCAGCCGCCTTCCCATCTCTACGTTGCCGCCCGGGAGAAGCGTGAGACGCGCTCGGAGCTCGAAGTGGACGAAGCGCGTCTTGCCCTCGACGCGATCGAGCGTCCCGCCCGCATCGCAGTCGAGGCGACTCCAATCGAGCTTGGAAGCCCGCGCGATCGCGCGGAAGGTCAGCACGAAACAGTCGGCGACCGCGGCGATCTGCAGCGTCTCCGGCGACCATCGATCGCCCGGTCCGTCGAACTCCGCGGGCGGCGCGGAAGGAATCGCCGGGAGTCCTTCCGCCGACAGTTCGACGTTCCCGGCAGGCGCCGCGGTTGCTGCAACCGAGTAACGGTGGGGATAGGGCTTCACGGATTCCTCCCATCGCTCTCGACCAGACGTCCATCGCCGACCAGCCGCACGACGTCGAGGCTGCTGATCACGCCGAGGAGTCGGCCGTCTTCGACGACGAGCACCCGATGGATTCGCCGTGTCGCAAGAGTCCGGGCGACGTCCGCGACGGATTGCTTCGCGGTCACCGTCACCAGATTGTCGGACATGAGGTCTCGCACGCACAGGCCCCCAGAGCCTTCTCCCGTTATCCACGTCTGCTCGCTGGGGTCGCCCGACCCTCCTCCGACGTCGCGGTAGTAGTCGAGGAGCGCCTCCGCCCGATCCGTGGCTTCGCTCTGGGCGCGGACGAGATCCGCCCGCGATACCACGCCGACGAGGCGTCCGTTCGCGACGACCGGAGCGCCCGAGATCGACTCGCGGTCGAGCAGCCGCCCGAGCTCGGCGGCCGGAAGGAAGGGATCCACCGTGACGACGTTTCGGTGCATGAAATCGGCAGCCAGGATGGCCATCTCGTCTCCGCGTCCGTTCGGAACAAATCTGGCTCGGCTCCGGATGGGTCAGCTCAAGCCCATGACGGCTCGGCGTCCTCTGCCGGGAACCAGTGGCGTGTGCGTTCTCAATATTCGTCCTGCGTGAAATCGCTCGGCTTATCGGCCCTTCCCTCCACGGCCATCCGCCGACGATACACCCAACCGACTGCTAGATTCAGACTCGTTCTGAGCCGAGGGTTCGCGCAGGATCTCACGCGCCATGCGGGCCCTGGTCACCTTCATGTCGCTGCTCCTTCGCAGCTTGTTCGCCCTCTTCCGAAGTCGCCAGGAACAAGCGATTGTCGAGCTGGCACTCCGACAGCAGCTCGCGGCTTATACCCAGAAGCGTCCGAGACCGCGGCTTTCCCCGATGGACCGCGCATTCTGGGTCGCGCTCTCCCGGCTCTGGCCGCGATGGAAGGATGCACTGGTCATCGTCAGCCCAGACACCGTGGTGCGCTGGCATTACAACGGGTTTCGCCGCTACTGGAGATCCATCTCGAAGCCCGGACCTGGCCGACCGCCGCTCTCGAAGGAAGTTCGAGAACTCATCGTACGGATGGCCACAGAGAACCGCTGGAGAGCACGCAAGATCCAGGCAGAACTTGTGAAGCTCGGAATCCGCGTCAGTCCTGCGACGGTCTCGCGCTATCTCCCGAAGAGCCAGCCCGACCAGAACCAGCAACAGCGTTGGATGACGTTCCTACAAAACCACAAAGACGCGATCGCGGGGATGGATTTCTTCGTCGTCCCGACCGTCCGATTTCGATTGCTGTACGTCTGGTTCGCGATCGATCACGGGCGACGGCGCATCCTCCACTTCAACGTTACAACCCACCCCACGGCGCGCTGGGTGATTCAGCAGCTCCGCGAGACCTTCCCCGAAGAGCCGACTCACCGATTCCTGGTCTACGACAACGACGCGATCTTCTCAGCCGCGGTCACCCACGCGATCGAGAACTTCCAGATCTCGCCCAAACGGACGGCGCTCCGAAGTCCCTGGCAGAACGGCACAGCCGAACGTCTCGTCGGCAGCGTTCGCCGAGAGCTTCTCGATCACGTGGTCGTCTTGAACGAAGAACACCTCAGACGCCTCCTTCGTGAATACGTCGACTACTACAACGCGGAACGAGTCCATACCTCGATTGGAGATGCACCGGTCGGTCGACCCGTGGAGTCTCGGCCCTCTTCTGGTGCGCGAGTTGTCGGTTTTCCACGCGCAGGAGGTCTCCACCACCGTTACGCCTGGTGCGAAGCGTCGTGATGGGCAGCTTCGCCGTCCACGATCAAGCCATCAGATGTCACGGATGAATTTTGAGAACAGACAAGCAGTCGTACCTCGAATACATCACCGGCGAGAGCTTCGAGGGCGTCCAGGTAGACGAGGGGTTCCTCGGCGAGTCCTTCGCGCCCGGGATGGTGCGTTCCGACTGGGAGATCAACATGAGAACCGGCTTCTCAAGTCTCGATCCGCGAGAGCAGTTGGCTCGGCTCGTGCATGAAGGGGAGCACATCCTGCAGTGTCGCGAGGGAATGTTGAACAACTTCAAGGTCTTCTCGCATCTCGGTGCGCGACTTACTGGAAGGAACCTCTACGCAATCCCAGCGGGATTTACGGGTCATTTCTCCGATCTGAACTTTGAGCAGCAGGCAGTCGTTCTGGAGAACGCTGCGCGGATAGATCTCGGCCTTCCGATCCAGAACTACGGTGGCGGATTGACCAATGCAGACTACAGGCTCCTATATGCCGACTTCCTCACCGGGCGATAGAGCACCCCGTCGACCTCTCGTTGCCATCGCCGCCTGCCTAGTGTGCTTGGCGACGACGTGTGACTCGCCAGTGCGATTCGACGTGAGCGGCGACTTGGGGTCCAGCGTCGTATTCCGGGTGTTCGATGCACAAGACGAGGGCCGTCGAGTTGAAGCGGATCAGGTTGTTGTTGGCGAGCTCAACGGGGATGAGGTCTGGCGCCTTCAAGGCCATGCGGCCGTTCGAGAGCTCGTCTACGGCACGCCGATCGAAGGCATGACTTCAATCCTCGGCCCGCGACCGCTTGAGCGAGGGAAGCAATACTACATTGTCCTGGAGGGTGGAGACCGCTGGCGCGGCGGCTACTACGGCTCGGCCGCTTTCGCAGTTGAGAAGGACGGCCGTATCGGGCCGGCTCCATTGAAGCTTGATGAACTCAGCAACTTGGAGAAGTAGTCCCAGAGTGCACACCAGGTCACCGCTGGACAGGGAACTGGTGAGTCGGGCCAGCTGCCCGCCATCGGCCCGGAACTCGCCGTCTCCGGTTCGGGTTTGGCTGTGCCCCGCGCTCCCAAGACCCCGCGAGAGCGCGGAAGTTTCTCGCGGGTAGCGGGTGCAAAGTCTCTGCAACCGCAGACTGGGTGGCGGAGCGAATGGAATTCGAACCTCCAGTATTCCCTGTGAGGCGAATCGTAAGCGAATCCGAACCGCCAAACTTGGCAACGGAGATAAACGCGACCAGCTGCCCGCTATCGGCCCGGAACTCGCCGTCTCCGGTTCGGATTCGGCTGCGCCCCTCTCCCAAGACCCCGCGAAAGCGCGGGAGTTTCTGGGATGGTCGCGGGTAGCGGCTGAAAAATCTCTGCAACTGCAGACTGGGTGGCGGTGGGTGCAGTCTGTCGCGAACTCGTCTCTGGGCCTGAATCCCTGATCCACCGGGAAAATACAGGGAAACCGCTCCGATCCCGGCCTTCCGGCGAGGCCAGTGTCTCCGATTCGGCCCCTTCTCGAGGTCCTAGCGGGTGTATTCCCTGAGTCGGGGAACAGGGAAATCTCTGCGGGTGAGCACGGATTCGCGCGACGGGCGTTCGAGATCCGAAGGACGGAGTTCGTCGGATCCGGTCTCTCGTCGACTGAGTTCGCCCGGTCTGAGTGCGGACGCTGCTCGTGCGACGCAGGGCCTAAGCCTCGGTGATTCCGAGAGATTTAGTACGTTCGACTTTTGGCACACTACGGGACGCTAGCTCGGCGACAGCGTTCCATAATCGGCGCGTGGCCCCTCGGTCACAGCACGATCAACCGCTCGATTTCGGAATGGTTTTCGGTCAGCGGAGTTTTGGCACAATACGCCCAATAGGTGTCGGGGGAGGCTACAAGAGCCTCGCGACTTTCTGAGGAACCGGCGCGGCCACCGCCGTCGGCGTCACCACCGACTTAAGCCACCCGGAAAGGCTGTCGGCGGTCTGCGCATCGAGGTTGCGATTGGCGAGCAGGTATTGCGCCGCGCTCGTGAGCTCGCGCGCATCCGACTGATCCTTGGGAAGGAACGGTTGAATGTCGGGTTCCCTGGTGCGCCCAGTCCGAGAGGACGCCCGCGAGCCCCGCAGTGCCCTTGCTGTCGAGCGGTCCCACGCCCACGAGCTGGATCACGCGTCTCATGATGACCGGGTTGTCGCTTCCGACCTGCGCTGCGACGCGCCTTGCAAGCTCGGGCGCGCGCGACGGGCTCCTCGTCGGGCAAGCGACTGAACACGCGCACGGCCTCGTCGCTTAGCGTGCCCCTTTCGACCTCGTCGATCCATCGACCTCGAACGCCGGCTTCCAACAGCACGAGATCGTCGCCGAGCTGCTCGCCGAGCTTCCCGCGCTTCCTCGAAAGCGCGAGTACCACCCCGTCATTGTCGCCGCGCAACCGAAGCACCTGAACGAGGCGCTTCGTGCAGCGCGGCCTCGAGGTCGCCGGGGTCGGGACTTCTGCGAGCCGCGTCAACGGCTCTTTCCGCGGCGGCCTGCGCCGCGGAAAGGTCGGGCTGCGCCAAGGATCGCAATGCGATGCTTTCAATGAGATGCAAGCGGCTTGCCGGCAACCGGTCGTCGCGCAGACGCAGCACTTCCAGCGCGGCGGCGGGCGACGAGCCGCAGCAGGTCAGACGCGCGCCTCGCCGCATACTCCTCCCACTCCTCGGGCGCCGCGCTGCGCGCCTTCGCGGCCTGGTCGACACCACCAACGCGCTGTGCAAGGTATGTGCGGGCTCGACCGTGCCAGTTCCACCGCGCTGCGCAGGAGGACATCGACACCAGTCAGCCATCGTGAATCGATCTGCGACGGGTCCTCGTCCAGCAAGAGGCGGCTATAGATTTCCTCCGCACGATTCTCCGCATTGAGCAGCGGCGAGAAATATTGCACGGCGGCTTCGTGGATCTGCCGGCGCTGGTCCGCGCTTCGGGCATCGCGCCGGAAGCCATCGAGAACGGTGCGCCTCAATTCGGGTCGCAACACGAGCTTGCCGGCATCCTTGCGATCTGACCTCACGACGGCAATCTCCTTCGACAGATCGTCGAACAGTGACTGAGCGGCTGCGTCGTCCTTTACTTCGATCCCACATGGCCCAGCGAGGACGTAACGAATGAGATCCTTGGTGATGTAACGCAATACGAGGCCCGGGATCGCGAGCTGCTTGATCGGCCCCTCGTGAATATGGTCGAGAATGCGCTCGTAAGCCGACCCTGCACGATCGCGTCGCCCACGCGTTGCCATAGCTCCTCCTCGCCGAGCTGCTCGAGGTTGGCATCGGTTTCGTGACGCAGCACCTCCGCTGCGAGCCGAAGCGAAAGCGGATTGCCGCCGACGATCTGGACCATACGCGCCACGAGATCCTTCTTCGACGCGAGCACGGAGGGAGGTGGTTCCGCTCAAGAGCGTCTCCGCCGCGTGCGGTAGCGCTAGCCGTGGGCAAGAGCCTCACGCGGAAGCTGATCGAGCGGCACCTCGTCTCGGGCAAGCCCGTGGCGGGCGAGGAGATCGCGGTGCGACGTCGACCAGGTGCTCCTCACCGACACCAACGGCGCGATGGCGTGGCTGCAGTTCGAGGCGATGGGCGCGCCGCGCGTGACGCCCGTCGCTGCGTGGTGAGCTACATCGACCACAACGTCTACGCCGTCGACTCGCGCAACTCCGACGACCACCGCTACATGGAGACGGCCTCGCGGCGCTACGGCGCGTGGTTCTCCAAGCCCGGCAACGGCATCTGCCACCAGGTGCACTTCGAGTCCTTCAGCGTGCCGGGCCAGGTCGTCCTCGGCACCGACAGCCACACGCCGCTCTGCGGCGTCGACGGGCATGCTGGCGATCGGCGCGGGCGGCCTCGACGTCGCGGTGGCCATGGGCGGCGGGCCGTATCACCTGGCCATGCCGCGCGTCGTGCGCGTCACGCTCACCGGCGCAGCTCCGGCCGTGGGTGTCGGCCAAGGACGTGATCCTCGAGCTGCTGCGCCGCTACACCGTGCGGGGCGGCAGCGGCAAGATCTTCGAGTACGCGCGGGCCGGGCGCCGCCGCGCCTCTCGCTGCCCCAGCGCGCGACGATCTGCAACATGGGCGCGGAGCTGACGCTCACGACCAGCGTGTTCCCGTCGGACGAGGTGACGCGCGAGTACTTCCGGCTGCTCGGGCGCGAGGGCGACTGGCAGCCGATCGCCGCCGATCCCGACGCCGAGTACGACGACGGAGATCGAGGTCGATCTGGGACGCTCGAGCCGCTGGTCGCGCTGCCCGGCTCGCCCGACCGCGTGGTGCCGGTCGTCCGAGGTCGCGGGCACGCCCATCGAGCAGGTCGATGGTCGGCTCGTGCACGAACAGCTCGTGGGAGGACATGTGGGCGGTGACGCCACGCGCTGCGCGGCCAGCAGGTGGCGCCGTCGGTGTCCTTCGTCGTCTTCCCGGGCAGCCACCGCATCCTCGAGGTGATGGCGCGCGAGGGCCTGCTCGCCGACCTGCTGGCCGCGGGCGCCAATGTCTCCGAGCCGACCTGCGGCTCCTGCGCGGGCATCGGCCACGTGCCCGCCGCCGGCACGAAGAGCCTGCGCGCGTTCAACCGGAACTTCCCGGGGCGGAGCGGCACGGCGGAGGACTCGATCTACCTGTGCTCGCCCGTCACGGCGGCCGTCTCCGCGCTGACCGGCGTCATCACCGATCCGCGCGACGCGCGGGGCGCCCGCCGATCCGCGCTGTCCGGCGTCGCTCGCGGCGTCGATGGCCGGCCTGGTCCTCCGGCGCCGGCGGCCGACGCCGCGAGCGCCCGCGTGATCAAGGGCCCGAACATCAAGGACGGTGCCCGCGCGGGCGAGCCTTGCCCGAGACGCCTGAGCGCGCCGGTCCTGATCAAGCTCGGCGACAAGGTCTCGACCGACGACATCTCGCCGTCCGGCACCGCGGTGCTCATGTTCCGCTCCAACGTGCCCGCCATCTCGGAGTTCTGCTTCCGGAACGTCGACGCCGACGTTCGTCGCGCGCGCCAAGGCGGCGGGCGTGGGCATCATCGTGGGCGGCGAGATCTACGGCCAGGGCTCCTCGCGCGAGGCGGCGGTGCTCTCGCCGCTGCACCTGGGCGTGCGCGCGGTGCTCGCCAAGAGCTTCGCCCGCATCCACCGCGCCAACCTCATCAACTGGGGCATCGCGCCGCTCGAGTTCGACGATCCCGCCGAGCACGGGACGGCATCGAGCGCGACGACGTCCTCCGCCTCGACGGGCTGCGCGAGGCGCTCGCCGCCGGGCGGACGGTCGCCGGTGACGAACCGGCGGAGCGGGCGACGCTTCCGCGCGCGCTGCGTCCTGACGCCGCGCGAGCGCGACATCCTGCTGGCGGGCGGGCTGCTCGCCCAGACCGCCGCGCGCCGGAGGGACAGCGAGATCGAGCCCTCGAAGCGAGGCCGAGCGAGCACCATGACCCAGCGCGAATCCGCGCGGTCTACATGCGCGGCGGCACCAGCCGCTGCCTGGTCTTCCACGAGCGCGACCTGCCGCCGGCCGGCGCCC
Source organism: uncultured delta proteobacterium (assembly GCA_963785985.1). GTDB lineage: Bacteria > Myxococcota_A > UBA9160 > UBA9160 > SMWR01 > DATBRV01. The sequence goes on from CAWAXD010000014.1 coordinate 1,589,103, forward strand.
GAGCGCGACCGCATCCTGCTCGCCGCCCTCGGCAGCCCCGATCCGTACGGGCGCCAGCTCGACGGCCTCGGGCGGCGGCATCTCGTCGCTCTCCAAGGCCTGCATCATCGGCCCGCCCACGCCATCCGGACGCCGACGTGGACTACACGTTCGCGCAGGTCGAGGTCGCGCCGGCCCGTGGTCGACTACACCGGCAACTGCGGCAACTGCTCGTCGGCGGTGGGGCCCTTCGCGATCGACGAGCGCCTCGTGTCCGTCGGCGCCGACGGCGAGGCCGTCGGTGCGCATCCACAACACGAACACGAAGAAGATCATCGTGGCCCACGTGCCGGTGGTGGACGGCGAGGCCGCGGTGGTGGGCGACTTCGAGCTGCCCGGCGTGGCCGGGCGCGGGCGCGCGCATCGCGCTCGACTTCGTCGACCCGGGCGGCGCGCGCACCGGCAGGCTCCTGCCCACCGGCCGGCCCGACGACATCGATCGACGGGCGTCGAGGCCTCGATGGTCGACGCCACCAACCCGATGGTCTTCGTGCGCGCCAAGGACCTCGGGCTCACCGGCACCGAGTCGCCGCAGGCGATGGACGGCGACCGCGCCCTGGTGGCGCGCCTCGAGGCCATCCGCGTGGCCGCGGCCGCGGAGGTGATGGGCATCCCGGGCAGCGCGGCCACCCCGAAGGTGGCGGTGGTGGCGCCGCCGACGTCTTCACCGGGCTCGACGGCGCGCGCCTACGACGCGCGAGCAGATCGACGTGGTCGCGCGCTGCATCTCGATGGGCAATTCCCACCGCGCCTTCGCGCTGACCGCGGCCATGTGCCTGGCGGTCGCCGCGCGCATCGACGGCACGGTCGTGAGCGAGTGCGCGGGCGGCCGGGTCGGCGACGTCCGCCTCGGCCATCCCTCGGGCGTCCTGCCGATCGCGGCCGCGGTGGGGCGTCGGGACGGCCGGCCTGCGCCGAGCGCGTCACCGTGTACCGCACGGCCCGGCGGCTGATGGAAGGCTTCGTGCGGGTGCCGTGAGCGCCCCGCCTGACGACGCCGCTCTCGCATGTTCACCGACGAGCACGCGATGCTGCGGCGGACGGTCCGCGCCTTCGTGGAGAAGGAGGTCACGCCCCACGTGGACGCATGGGAGGAGGCCGGACGCATCCCCCGCGCGTTCTGGCGGCGGCTCGGCGAGCTGGGCCTCCTCGGCCTCGAGTTCCCGGTCGAGTACGGCGGCGGCGGGCGGCGACTTCCTGTCGAGCGTGGTGCTCGGCGAGGAGATGGCGCGCTGCCGGTCGGGCGGCGTGGCCTTCAGCGTGCTCGTGCACACCGACATGTCCTCGCCCTGGCTCACCCGCTACGGCACCGAGGCGCAGAAGCGGCCTACCTGCCCGGCATCGTCGCGGGCGAGACCGTCTGCGCCCTCGGCATCACCGAGCCCGGCACCGGCTCCGACATGGCCGCGATCGCGGACGCGCGCGGTGCGCGACGGCGACCGCTATCTCCTCACCGGCAGCAAGATCTTCATCACCAACGGCGTCCACGGCGATCTCTACTTCGTCGCCGCGCGCACCGGCGACGGCTACGGCCGAGCGGCGCCACGACGGCATCTCGATGTTCCTCGTCGAGCGCGGCGCGCCCGGCTTCACGGTGAGCCGGCAGCTCGACAAGATGGGCATGCGCGCCTCCGACACCGCGGAGCTCGCGCTTCCAGGATTGCCCGGTGCCCGCCGAGAACCTGCTCGGCGAGGAGGGCCGCGGCTTCCAGCAGCTCGCCGCGGGGCTGCAGCGCGAGCGCATCATGGCCGCGGTGCTCGCGCTCTCGGGCGCGGCGCAGGCGCTCGAGGACACGCATCGCGTACCTGCGCGAGCGGCAGGCCTTCGGCGCGCCCCTCGCGCGGCAAGCAGGTGCTGCGCCACCGGGTCGCCGACATGGCCACCGAGATCGAGGCGGCGCGCCAGCTCGTCTACCACGCGGCCTCGCTCTACCCGGCCGGCGAGGAGTGCGTCAGCCGACGTCTCGATGGCCAAGCTCTTCGCCACCGAGGTCGCCAACCGCGTGGCCTACCAGGCCGTGCAGCTCCACGGCGGCTACGGCTACATGCGCGAGTTCCCGGTCGAGCGCTTCTTCCGCGACGTGCGCCTGTGGACCATCGCCTCCGGCACGTCCGAGATCATGCGCGAGATCATCGCGAAGCGGCTCCTCTCGTGACCGACGCGCCGGCCGCCACCCTGACCCGGCGACGGGGCCGTGGCCCGGCTCACCCTCGAGCGGCCCGAGGCCCGCAACGCGCTCGAGCCGCGCGATGGCGCACGCGCTCGAGGACGCGCTCGAGCGCCTGGCCGCCACGGACGAGGCGCGCGTGGTCGTGGTGGCCGGCCGCGGGCGCTCCTTCTGCGCCGGCGCCGACATCTCCGAGATGCCGATGCTCTCGCCGGCGGAGGCGGAGGCGCTGGCCACGCGCTGGCAGCGGATCATGGACGGCTTCGCGGCCCTGCCCCAGGTCACGATCGCGGCGGTGCAGGGCCACGCCCTGGGCGGCGGGCTCATGCTCGCGATCGCCCAGGACCTCCGCGTGGCCGAGGCCTCGGCGCGCTTCGGCCTGCCGGAGGTCACTCTCGGCTTCAACCCGGGCTACGGGATCGCGCGTCTGCTCGACATCGCGGGCGGCGCCCACGCGCGCGACCTGATGCTCACCGCGCGCATCGTGGACGCGGCCGAGGCCCAGCGCCTGGGCCTGGTGACCCGCGTGGTGCCCGACGGCACGCTCGAGGCCGCGGACGACGACCCTGGCCCACGAGGTCGCGCGCTCCCCGGCGGCGGCCTCGCCGCGACCAAGGCCATCACCGCCGCGCTCGCGCCGGCCGACCGGGCACCGAGCCCCACGCCTACGGCGGCGCTGCGGGCGGCCCCCGAGGCCCAGGCGCGCATCGCCGCGTTCCTCGCCCGGAGCGGCGGCCGGACGGGTCAGGGTAAAGCGACGACGCAGTAGCCGCTGCCCGCCGGTGGCGGCCGCGGGCTGCTGGCCCGTGGGCAATCACCGGGTAGCCGTCGGTGAATCCATCCCAGGCCGACACTCCAGGAGGTGGCGGAGGAGCAGGCGGGCGCGACGGGAGCCGGAGCCCCCGGGGGAGCGAGCGGCGCCGGCAGACCCGACGCCCCCGTCGTCGGGCACCCGCGGCATGCCCGACGACGACAGAGAAACGCTCGACACGCCCCCGCACCCACTGCAATCAGCCGCGGGTGAAACGATAGAGAAGGATGTGTTCGCGGCACGACAACGCCATGATGGTCTACCCGCTATCGCGATAGACTCGAACGGTGGAGTTCGAATGGATCCCGAGACGAGCTGGCGGCGGACGGTATCCTCGCTCGTGAGGTGCTCGATGGAGTTCAAGCTTCGGCCCGATCCGGCTCGCTGGACCGACGATTCCCTGCGGAGGAAGTCATGAACAAGAAGGTGCTATACGAAATTGGTGCGCGAGGGTCAGTATGCGGCGGAGGTGGATGTTGAGCTGATCGAAACGGGAGACGGCTGGTCGCCGTATCTCGACGATGTGCGCAAGCTCGACGACGTCCGTGAAGCACTACGGCGAGGCGACATCCAGCCGGCATCCCGCCTCAGCCGCGTGTTCACCCTCAGTCCCGCTTCGGCGTGATCGCCGGGGCGAACAAGCGCATCCAGCGGGCGCGGCTGCGTCGCGCCGCTGCTACGCAGCGTTGGGCTGACCTCACCATTCAACAGCCTTGACGACGCGCCCGACCGCGTGGCGGTGCACGCTCGTGGCGGCGGCCGCCCTCGGCCTCGCCATCGCGGGCTGCATGCATCCGCTGGCGAGCGCCCCCGACGTGCGCACGCCGTATCCGACCGTGCGCGCGCTTCTCGAGCTGGCCGGCGTCACCGGCAAGGACGTGGTCTACGACCTCGGCTCGGGCGACGGGCGCATCGTCATCACGGCGGCCCGCGAGTTCGGCGCGCGGGGCGTGGGCGTCGAGATCGACCCGGCGCTCGTGGCGGAGAGCCGCGCCACCGCGCGGCGCCTCGGGCTCACCGAGCGCGTGCGCTTCGTCGAGCAGGATCTCTTCCAGACGGATCTCGGCGAGGCCACGGTGGTCACGCTCTACCTCAGCGCCGATCTCAACCGCAAGCTCCGCCCGAAGCTCCTCGCCGAGCTGAAGCCCGGGAGCCGGATCGTCTCGCACGACTTCGACATGGGCGACTGGCCGCCCGACCGGGTCGTGCGCATAGCAATACGGTACTGAACCAGCAGACCAA
>CAWAXD010000015.1:0-103514 GCA_963785985.1 uncultured delta proteobacterium
GGTCGTGATCTTCGACGTGGTCGGGCACATCGAGGGGCCGGGGCTGGCGGAGCTGCTCGCGAGCCGCGGCCTCGAAGTGACGCTCGCCTCGCCCTTCGCGCAGCCGATGCTGCTGCTCGATGCCGAGACGCTCGCCCACGCTCTCGGGCGCGCCTGCCGGGCCGGCGCGCGCTGGTGTCCGACGACTGGCATCGCCGCGATCGGTGCGCACGAAGTGACGCTCGTCCAGCTGCTCTCGGGAAGGACCGAGCGGCTGACCGAGGTCTCGCAGGTCGTGATCCGCACGCACGGGTTGCCCGAAGACGCGCTGTCCAGGCGCTGCGCGGGCGGGTCGAGGTCCTGCGGGTGGGCGATGCCGTCGCCGTGCGCAACGTCGATCGCGCCGTCTACGATGGGCACCTGGCGGGGCGTCAGGTCTAACAGCGGGCCGAGAAGCGCCGCCGAGAATCGGCGGTCCGATGTCGTTCCAGCGTCCATCAAGAGGGTCTTGAGGGAAGAAGCGGGCCGGCGCTCGGGAGCCGTGCACGCGTCTGGGTTGCGGTGCGATACGGCGACTGCGTCGTACGGGGGTCGCGGATTGGTAGTGCGGTTCCGGCGTCGAATGCGCGCCACACCGCCATCGGGATCGCGCTCGCTTCACAGCTGCGGGCGTTTCGGGTCCGCCGAATCCTTCCGGCGCGCGCGGTCGATTCAGGTGCGCGCAGAGAACATCGTCCAACTCGATGTGGTCTGCGTCGGGTTTCGCGTCCGCAGCGTGTCGCGCGGAGCGTTCGCAGCAATGCGAGTGCGGTGCAGAAAAAACCCATAAGAGAGTCAGCGCTCTTGAAGAAAATCCGGAAATGTTCTTGACTTCCGACGAGAACATGGCCACAATCAAGTGTATGACGCATCGGCCTCAGCTTGAGCTGGATCTCAGGATGCAGGTGCGCTGGGGTGGCGCGCGGGAAGGTGCTGGGCGAAAGGCTGCGGAGAGGCCGCGGGTATGGCACCGCGGGCGGGCGGAGTTTCCGGAAAGCCATCCCGGCCTGGTGACGATTCGCGTTCGCAGCGACGTGCCTTCGCTGCGAACGGTGCGTCTGGTTCGCGAAGTGGAGCGCTCGCTCCGCGAAATCGCGAAGCGCGCAGAGTTTCGCGTCGTTCACTACTCGCTCCAACACGATCACCTTCATCTGCTCGTCGAGTCGGAGGGCGCCGCCGCCCTGTCAAATGGCATGAAGAGCGTCGCCGCGCGTCTCGCGCGGGCCGTCAATCGCGTCTTCGATCGGCGGGGAGCGGTTCTCGACGGCCGCTACCACCACCGCGCGCTCGGCACGCCCCGGGAGGTGCGAGCCGCGCTTCGCTACGTGCTCCTCAACGCGCGAAAGCACGCGGGCGAGCGAGCCCCGACTGCGTCAGGCACCAGGGGCTGCATCGATCCCGCGTCTTCGGGCCGCTGGTTCGAGGGATGGGCCAAGGGGCCGGCTCTCCCCGCCGATCGCCCGGCCGTCGCCCGACCGCAGACATGGCTGCTACGAGCGGGCTGGCGGCGGCACGGGCTCATCCGCAGCGACGAAGTTCCGGGTGGTGTGAGGTGAAAAGGGGTAGCTGTAATGGTTCGAGCCGCCAACAGAGGAGAGCAAACTGCTTACCTCTCGCGATCGAGTTCGGCGCCACGACCGGAGGTGACACCGACGCGTCGCCACGCATTCTCCTGTTGCTTTGCGCCCACGCCTTGCTGGTAGGTGGAGAGACGCGGACTACCAGGAGCCAGCGGAACTACGGCAGGCCACGGATGCTGCGGGATCTTTGGGATCTGGGGCGTTGGACGTCTCGCAAGCGGGTGGCGCGCTTGATGCGAGAACTCGGCCTGGTAGGGCGCCGGCGGCGTCGACTCAAGGCCACGATGGTCTCGAAGCGCGCGTTCCTGCTCGCGGCCAATGTGTTGATTCGCGACTGCGAGGTCTCGGCACGTCGGCCACTCGCAATGTCGAGAGAGCCCTACTTCTTTCGATCCTCAGTGGTGGCGATGTGAATCGATTTGCGGTCGCTCGCTTGTTGCGCCCGCCGGGTCTTTAAATCCCTGAAGACCTTGTATGCCGCATATCCCGTCACTGCTCCAACACCAACTGTGGCAACAACCGGGAAGAGCGCTCCTCCAGATACGGCCGTGCCGAACGCTGCTATCCCGATGTGCGTGCCAGCAGTTGCAGCAACCGCACCTCCTGCCGCTGCCCCAGCGGTAGTTGCCTTTACCTCTCCAGAAGTCTTTTGGGTTCTGGACTTCGCGGCCGACCACGCCCGGCTGATCGACTGAAACACTCTATCGTCTCTCATGGCTCCTGCCCCCGCCAAGGCGATCAAATATCCCCGCTTGAATTGATATCGCGGCGCCTCATCGGTCGCCTCCCCCTCCCGGTATCTGGTTCGTCGGCCACGGCAGGCCCGCGCATCGGTTTCCTTCCGCGTCGACGTCTCGCGCTCTACGTGAGAAAGTTTACGATATGCCCCGCTCCAGGCGCAGCATCCCACTCAAGACGGCTCTGCCTATCCGATTTGCTCCACCGGCGATGGCGCTAGACGGAGAGTTTCATCGCTGTTCAGCTTCGCGCACCCGACGCGACGCCCTGCCGAAGCAGATGGTTGCAGTCTGACCGCTACTGGTAGACTGCCGAACACGCTGCGCGGGGAGGCACCCTAGATGGTTTTCGAGCAAATCATCCGCGAACGGGGTACAGCCGCCGCGGTATTGGCGATAAAACCGTTGTTTGATGCGTTGCGCAGGTATCGCGGAGATCTGACATCAGACGCTTTGCGCACCCCCTATGTGTTGGCTTTCTTGACGACGATGATCAGTTTCACAGCAAAAATCGTCTTGGGCAAAGACATCCGGGGAACCGATCACGGATATGTTGTGCTGGCGGCTTGGGCTCAAATAACTGGGGACTCCGGAGTAGGAGTTGGCCAAAGGATTTTTGAGCTCGCTACGTCGCATGACCCCATGTTCAACGAGGGAGCCACCAATGCCGTCAAGATTGTTCGCCTCATGCACGGCAAGCCCGATCTACACGATGCGGACGTGACCGCCGCGATTGAAGTCGGCCGTAAGCTGTCGCCCGAATTCGACTTTCTCGTTGAGCCTAACGAGAAGCTCACCGGATACGAGAATGCGACGGCCGTTCTATGGCAAAGACTGTTCGTTGAGCGATTGCCGCAGCAAACTTAGAATTGCAGCCTCCGGTCGCCCAACAACTAGGAGCCTGACCCAGGAGTCGCACTGAGTAGCGTCTCCGTGGGGAGGTGATTCGGGCGGACCGGGATGAGGTCGGCCCCGCTTGCGACAGGCGGATGGCTGGGTGTACCCGGGACGCGGGCGTGGTAGTCCGTCGGGTGCGGCTTCATGCCATTGCCGCTCGGTACATCGTCAAGGCGTTCGCCGCCGCGCACACCAGGTTCCATTCGCCTCGGATGTTCGCGCGGCCCCGGAGCGAGAAGCGACGGAATCGCATCGTCTGCTTGATCTCGGCAAACGGTCTCTCGCCCTGCGTCTTGCGATGATCGTAGATCCGCCGGGCCCAGGGCAGGCGCAGGATCCGGTGCATCCGCTGCGTGCGATGTCCTCTCGGCCAGCTCGAGGGCTTCTTGCCCTCGCGCCCCGCCGCCACCAAACAGCGTTGTCGCTTGCGCTGGAGTGCTTCCAGATTCGACTCGCTCAGATAGCCATTGTCGGCGATCGCGATGCCGGGCCGGCGACCCGTGTTCGCCTTCACCGCCTCCACCATCGGCAGTAGCTCGTTCACATCGCGCGGTGAGATCGTGGTCTGCGCGGCGACAATGATCCCATCCTCGCTCGTCGCCGCCTGCGCGTTGTAGCAGTACTGCAGCGATCCCTCGCCCGTCATCATCATGTTGGCGTCGGGATCGGCGAAGCTCTTCTGGCTGCTCGGCTTCAGCTCGGTCCCGCGCTCGGCCTCCAGCTGCTCGCGCACCGCTCGCAGCTTCGCCACTCGCCGCTCCCGGTCCTGCAGCTCCGCCGGAAGTCCACCGCTGCCCTCGTCGTCGCCGTGCTCCTCGTCCTCGGCCTCGTTGCACGCGTCCATCTGCGCCAGGATCTGCGCGATCTCCTCCTGCAGCTGCTCCTCGGCCTGCTTCATTCGCTGGTGGCCCATCGCCTTGTGGCGCGACGTGTTCGCCCGGATCTTCGTCCCGTCGATCGCCACTCGGCCCAGCTTGCCCAGCCCCGACGCCCGCGCCGTGCGCACCGTCTGGCAAAACACCTCCGCGAAGTCCTCGCGGTGGCGCACCCGGAAACGATTGATCGTCCGGAAGTCCGGATACAGTCCGCCCGCCAGGTACCGGAAGCGGAGATCCCAGTGCACGCGCTGTGCAATCTCCCGCCCGCTGTACACGCCTGCGACCGCGCCAAACAGCCACAGCTTCAGCAAGAGTCGAGGCGGGTAGGCGTGCTCGCCCATCGCTGCATAGCGGCGCTCGAAACGTCCGAGATCGAGCCCCTCGACCAGGTCGCTGATGAAAAACACCGGGTCGCCCGGATCCAGAGCCTCCGCAAGATGCGCCGGAAACAGCTGCCCTTGGTCCTGCTCGTAACCCTTGAACTGAATCTCATTCCCCATGACCACCATGCTTACCAAATGGCGAGTCTTGGGTCAGGCTCCTAGGTGCGGCGCCCACACTCATGTGCCGTTCCGCACGCGCGGGCGTAGCGGCGAGGGCACATAAGCGGTCACCTTGTAAGCAGATTTAACACTGTAATGTGCGCCTAGAGAAGCTATCCCCACGTGCCGCCCGGATCGATCGGGCCGGAGACCGGGGGTTTTTCAGATACATCCTGTTCGGTGCGTGCGGGGGCAGGTCCACGCGTCGAGTTCTCGCGGCCCCACCGACACGACGCCAAGCCCCCCCGGCGGCATACAGCGGCTGCTACATTCAGGCCCGGCCCCCGGCGCGTGCGCGGGGCCCACCACCCGGAGCGCCCCTGCATGGCCGAATTCCGCTTCCAGGAGCTCTTCGAGCTCGGCGAAGACACCACTCCCTACCGCAAGCTCGCCGGAGACTTCGTCTCCCGCGTCCGCGCCGACGGGCGCGAGATCCTGCGCGTCGATCCCGAGGGTCTCGCGCGGCTCGCGACGGCGGCCTTCGACGACGTCGCCCACCTGCTGCGACCCGGGCACCTCGCGCAGCTGCGCAAGATCCTCGACGATCCGGAGGCGTCGGCCAACGATCGTTTCGTCGCGCTCGAGCTGCTGACCAATGCCAACATCGCCGCGGGTCGCGTGCTTCCGGGCTGTCAGGACACGGGCACGGCGATCGTGATCGGCCACAAGGGCGAGAATGTCTGGACGGGCGGCGGCGACGCCGAGGCCCTCTCGAAGGGGATCTTCACGGCCTATCAACAGCGCAACTTGCGCTACTCGCAGCTCGCGCCGCTCGACATGTATCGCGAGAAGAACACCGGCACGAACCTTCCGGCGCAGATCGAGATCTACGCCGAGCTCGGCGACGAATACCACCTGCTGTTCCTTGCCAAGGGCGGCGGCTCGGCGAACAAGACCTTCCTCTACCAGGAGACGAAGGCGCTGCTCAATCCGGATTCGCTGCTGCGCTTCGTGGCCGAGAAGATCCGCACGCTCGGCACCTCGGCCTGTCCGCCCTATCACCTGGCGCTGGTGGTCGGCGGGCTCTCGGCGGAGCTCACACTCAAGACCGTGAAGCTCGCGAGCGCGCGCTATCTCGACAGCCTGCCCACCTCGGGCAACGAGGGGGGCCGCGCCTTCCGCGACCCGGCGCTCGAGGCGCAGGTCTTGCGGCTGTGCAACGAGACCGGGATCGGCGCCCAGTTCGGCGGCAAGTATTTTGCGCACGACGTGCGCGTGATCCGCTTGCCCCGGCACGGCGCCTCCTGCCCGGTGGGGCTCGGCGTGTCTTGTTCGGCGGACCGCCAGATCCTCGCGAAGATCACGCGCGACGGGATCTTCCTCGAGCAGCTCGAAGAAAACCCGGCGCGCTATCTGCCCGACGTGGATGCGAACGCGCTCGCTGGTGACGTCGTGCGCGTCGACCTGCGCCGGCCGATGCGCGAGATCCTGGCGCAGCTCTCGCGCTACCCGGTGGCGACGCGGCTCTCGCTCTCCGGCCCCCTGATCGTGGCCCGCGACATCGCGCATGCGAAGCTGAAGGAACGCCTCGATGCTGGCGAGGATCTGCCGCAATACTTCAAGGACCACATGATCTATTACGCGGGGCCCGCCAAGCGTCCGGAAGGGCGCGCCTCGGGCTCCTTCGGGCCCACCACGGCCGGGCGCATGGATTCCTACGTCGATCTGTTCCAGAGCCGCGGCGGGAGCCTCGTGATGCTGGCGAAGGGCAATCGCTCGAAGCCCGTGCGCGAGGCCTGCGCGAAGCACGGCGGCTTCTATCTCGGCTCGATCGGTGGCCCGGCGGCGCGGCTGGCCGATCACAGCATCCGGCGCGTCGAGGTGCAGGAGTACGAGGAGCTCGGCATGGAGGCGATCTGGCGCATCGAGGTCGAGGACTTCCCCGCCTTCATCGTGATCGACGACAAGGGCAACGACTTCTACGCGAGCCTGCTCGAGAAGCGCCCGGAGCCGACGCTCCAGATCGGCTCGGCGTCCGCGTAGCGGATCAGCGCTCCGAGAACGCCAGGCGCAGGCCGCGCGTCGACCAGGGCATCGCCACCAGCCGTCCCGTGCCCGAGAGCGTGATGTAGGCGGTCGCGAGGTCCGGCCCGCCGAACGCGATGTTCGTGGTGAGCGGGTCGGGCATGGGGACGTGCTGCGTGCGCGCCCCATCCGGTGACACGATCGTGATGCCGCCATTCACGAGCGTGGCGACGCACACGTTGCCCTCCGCGTCGACCGCCAGCGAGTCGAGCAGCTGCATCCCGGGCAGCCCGACGAGCAGATGGCCGCCGTGCGCTGCGAACGGATTCGGACGCACCTGGCCGGGCCCCGCGAGCTCCCACCAGAACACGCGGCCGGTGTGCGTCTCCGCCACGTAGAGCCGGCGGGCGTCGGGCGAGAGACCGATGCCGTTCGGCGCATCGAGCGGAAAGCAGACCTCGCGGATGCTCGATCCGTCGGGCAGGGCGTAGAAGACGCCGGTGCGGTCGCGATCGCGCGGCCGGGTCTTGCCGTGGTCCGTGAACCAGAAGCCGCCCTGCGCATCGAAGACGAGGTCGTTCGGGCCGCGCAGCGGGCGGCCGTCGCACGCGGCATACACGATCTCGACGCGCCCCGTCGCGAGGTCGACGCGTTCGATGCGGCCTCCCGAGTAGTCCGCCGGCTGGTCGCCGGGCACCACGATCGGACCCACGTCGTGCCACTCGAAGCCGCCGTTGTTGCACACGTAGAGCTTGCCGTCGGGGCCGAAGGCTGCGCCGTTCGGGCCGCCCCCCGTGTGGGCGACGATCGTCTGCTTGCCGTCCGGCGCGACGCGCGTGAGCGTGCCGCGCCGGATCTCGACGACCAGCACGCTGCCGTCGGCCAGGCACACGGGGCCTTCGGGAAACGCGAGCCCGCTCGTGATCTCGCGAAACGCCAGCATGGCTAGAGCAGCCGCTTGCGGAAGACGAGCTTGTCATCGCCGTCCGCGTAGAAGTCCCGGATCACGCTGGGGGGCTCGAAGCCGTGCTTCGCGTAGAAGCGGCGCGTGGGCTCGTAGCTCGGCAGCGAGGAGGTTTCGATCAGCAGCAGGCGACCCCCGGCGGCGCGCACGTCGGCCTCGCAGGCGCGCAGCAGCTCGGCGCCCGCGCCGAGCGCCTGGAGATCCCGGCGCACCGCGATCCACCACAGACACCAGGTGCGATCCGTCATCTCTTCGGGCGCCCAGTAGACGAAGCCGATCGGCTGTGTGTCTTGCCACGCCGTCACGCAGCGGTGTCCATTGGCCTGCTCGTGCGCGTGATAGTCGCCGAGCACCTCCGCGAGCGCCTCGATCTCGATCGGCTTGAAGACCCCCGTGCCTTCCGCCAGCGCGAGCAGGGCGCGCGTTTCGGAGGGCTCCGTCGATCGCAGCGCCGCGCCCACGCGTCAGCCGAGGCGCTCGAGGATCGTGCCGGTGCCGAGGCCGCCGCCGCAGCACATCGAGATCAGCGCATAGCGGCCCTGCGTGCGCTCGAGCTCGTGCAGCGCGGTCGTGAGCAGGCGATCGCCGGTCGCACCGGTCGGGTGGCCGAGGGCGATGGCTCCGCCGTTGGGATTCACGCGCTCGGGCGTCGGGCCGGTCTCCTTCTGCCACGCCAGCACGACGCTCGCGAACGCTTCGTTCACCTCGTAGACGTCCATGTCCCCGATCGAGAGCCCCGTGCGCGCGAGCAGCTTGCGGGTGGCGGGGATCGGTCCCTTGAGCATGGTTACGGGATCGACGCCCACGATCGTCGAGTACACGATGCGCGCGCGCGGCCGCAGCCCGTGCCGCTTCACGGCAGCCTCGGACGCGAACAGCACCGCGGACGCGCCGTCGGTGATCTGCGAGGACGTGCCCGCCGTGTGCACGCCGCCCTCGAGCACCGCTTTGAGCGTCGCGAGCTTCTCGAGCGAGCTCTCGCGGGGCCCCTCGTCGCGCGAGATGCGGCGGCGTTCGCCGGTGGGCTTGCCATCCTCGCCGCGCACCGGCGCATCGATCGGCACCACCTCGCGCTCGAAGCGGCCCTCGTCCCAGGCGCGCTTCGCGAGCTGCTGGCTGCGCAGACCGAAGCGATCCGTGTCTTCGCGCGCGATGCCGTACTCCTTGGCGATCATCTCCGCGCCCTGGAACTGGCTCTTGAATGCGTAGCGCGGGAAGTAGCTGTCGGGCATCGGGCGGCCGAGCGCCTTGTCGGAGAAGTTCGCGCCCAGCGGAATCCGGCTCATCGATTCGACGCCGCACGAGAGCACCACTTCCTCCAGACCCGAGCCGATCAGGCCCGCCGCGAGCGTGCTCGCCTGCTGGCTCGAGCCGCACTGGCTGTCGACGGTGGTCGCGGCGACCTCGAGCGGCAGACCGGCGGCGAGCCACGCCGTGCGCGCGACGTTGAAGGCCTGCTCGCCCACCTGGGAGACACAGCCGGCCACGATCTGGTCGACGTGCTGCGGATCGAGGCCCGCGCGCTCGACGGCGGCGCGCTGCACGGCGCCGAGCAGATCGGCGGGATGCATGCCGGAGAGGCCGCCGCCGCGGCGGCCGAGCGGCGAACGCACCGCGCTGACGATGAAGACTTCCCGCATTGGATTTCTCCCGGTGGTGGAAGGAGCCGGGAAGCTACCACCGGCGTCGGCGTCTCGCCGCGCGTTCGCGAGCTGGATAGCATCGCTGCAGATGCGCATTCCCCGCACGGTTTCGGCCTACCTCGTCCGTCAGGTGCTCGGCTGGGGGGTGATCGGACTCGTGTCGATCACGCTGATCTTCGTCAGCCAGAACCTGGTCCGGATGCTCGACAAGCTGCTGCTGATCGGCGTCGACGCGTCGGACGTCGCGACGATCGTGCAATGCACCGTATTGACGTTGCTCGCCTACACGGTTCCGATCGCATTTCTGTTCGGTGTGATGGTGGCGATCGGACGCATGGCCGCGGACGCCGAGATCCTGGCGCTGCGCGCCTGCGGCTTCGGATTGCGCGAGCTGGCGCTGCCGGTGCTCGCGCTCGCGGTCGTGATTTCGGTGCTCACGGCCTGGCTGCTGATCGACGTCGAGCCCAGCACGCGGCGCGTGCTGCGCGAGGCCGTCATCGCGATGACCACGCACGGCTCGATGATCGAGGAGGGGGAGTTCAAGCGGGTCGGCGAGCGCGTCGTCTACGTCCGCAGCCGCGATGGCGAAGATCGGCTCGAGGGCATCCTGATCTCCGACCGCAGCGATCCCGAGCGGCCGTTCATGATCTTCGCCGAATCCGGCGTCTTCGGCTGGGATGCGGAGGACGGCAAGGCGAGCTTCCACCTGCGAAACGGCGACATCCACATCGAGGCCGCCGATGCAAAAGCGGCGCAGTACCGCCGCATTGCGTTCGACGACTTCGAGTATTCGTTTGCGGTGAAGAATCTGATCGGGCTCGACACGGCGCAGCTGCGCCCGAAGGATCTGACGATCGCGGAGCTGCGCGCCGCGCTCGTGAAGCTCGACGCCGGCGAGCGCGTCGAGCTCCTGAGCCGCAACCCGATCGAGTACCGCCTGCAGATCGAACGGCGCTTCGCACTGCCGGTGGCCCCGCTGCTGTTCGCGCTGGTCGGCGTGCCGCTCGCCGCGCGCCGCACGCGCAGCGGGCGCTCGTGGGGCGCGCTGCTGTGCGCCGGCCTGGTCGGGGCGTACTACGGCGTGCTCACCTTCAGTCAGTACCTCGCGCTGGGCGGCACGCTGTCGGCCGGGCTCGCGCTCTGGATCCCGAACGCGCTGTGCGCGGTGGCGGCGGTCGCGCTGCTCGTCCGCGCGCGGCGCCCGGGAGCCTGAGCGGCCCCCGCGAAGCTTCGTGGCCCGGCGGAATCCTGCGTCCCCACGCGAGCGCGGCCGCGCGCCGATCGCTTCCGCTCGCCGAAGACCGCGGACGGTCAAGCGCGCTCCCGAAAAGACCGATGGCGCGCGCAGGGAAATCCTGGTTGATGACCGATCCGCAAGGCAGTGAATCGACGGCGGGCGCGGCGGCGCGCCTGCGCGCTCGTGTCGGAACGTGGCTCTCGCGCCCGTTCCGCAGCCTGCCTGCGCGCATCGTGACCTCGGTGTTCTCCGCGGCGCTGGTCACGTCGCTCGTGGTGTCCTGGATCTCGACCCATTCGATCGAGTCGTTTCTGCGCGAGAAGATGGACGGAAAGTTTCCGGGTCTGCTGCACGCCACGAGCCAGCGCATCGATCTCTACTACGCGCAGCGTCAGCTCGACGTCGAGACCTTCGCTCGCAGCGCGGTCGTCGCCGAGAACTCGGCCCGCCTCTCCGGCCCCGCGGCCGATACGTCGCGCAGCGAGCTGCGGACCTACCTGTCCTACGTGCTCGAGCACTTTCCGCAGTACGAGGCCCTGTTCTTGCTCGCCCCGGACGGGCGCAGCCTGCTCTGGGTCGGCGCCGAGCTCGAGATCCCCGTGGAGCGGCTGAAGCGGGCGGCGCGCGTCAGCGCTCCCACGCTCGGCGGAATCGAATGGATCGGCGGGCGGCGCGTGCAGATCGCGTCGGTCCCGGTGCTGAACCCGCGGGATGAACGCGTGGCCTCGCTGCACGCGCTGATCGAGATCGGCGCCGTCGAGCAGCTGCTGCAAGTCGAGGATGCGGGGAAGAACCTCGAGCTCTCGATCGTCGGCCCGGACGGCGCGACGCTGCTCACGGCGCTCAATGCCGTGCAAGAGCGCCCCTACACCCGTCCGCTCCCCGCGCCCGGGGACGCGGCGGCCGTCGCGGAATACGACGACGCCAACGGCGAGCACTACGTCGGGAGCGCGCTGCGCCTGGGCCGCTTCGGCTGGACGCTCGTCGTCGAGCAGCCGTACGAGGAGGCCTTCGCGCCGGTGGTTTCGACGATCCGCGAGCAGCTGCTGCTGAACCTCGGCATCGTGCTCGGCTTCAGCCTCGTCGCCTTCCAGGTCGCCCGCTCGATCGCGCGGCCGATCCTCGCGCTCTCGGACGCGGCGCTGCGCATTGCCACGGGCGAGACCGACGTGATGGTGGGCGGGAGCCCCGCAGCGGACGAGATCGGCGTGCTGACGCGCGCCTTCAACGAGATGTCCCTGCGCCTGCGCCGCAACCAGCTCGCCCTCGAGGAGAGCCGCCTCGAGGTCGAGGACGCCAATGCGCGGCTGGTCGCGCAGAACAACGAGCTGCACCGCGTGAACGAGGTCTTCCAGCAGCTCTCGATCACGGATGACCTGACGAAGCTGCACAACCACCGCTTCTTCCACGAGCACCTGCCGCGGGAGATGAAGCGGGCGGCCCGCACGGGCGAGCCGCTGGCGCTGATCGTGATCGACCTCGACGACTTCAAGCGCCTGAACGATCGCTTCGGGCACGCCGTCGGCGACGCCGTGCTGAAGCAGGTGGCGCACGTGATGAGCAGCGTGGTGCGCGAGATGGATCTGCTCGCGCGCTATGGCGGCGAGGAGTTCGCGCTGCTCGCGAGCCACACGACGCTGGAGGGCGCGGTCGCCCTGGCCGAGAAGCTGCGCATCGCGATCTCGCGTGCGCGCTTCTCGGTGCTCAACGCCGACGGTCCGATCGAGATCGAGGTGACGGCGTCGCTCGGCGTCGCCGCATTCCGCGGCGACGAGAAGGCCTTCTTCAACGACGCGGACCGCGCGCTCTACCGCGCCAAGGCGGCCGGGAAGGACTGTGTCGTCGTCGCGGGTGCGGGCGAAACGGGCTAGTGCGCTTCGAGCAGCGAGGCGTGCACCCAGCCGGCGGCGCCGTCGGGCGTTCGCACCAGCACCCATTCGCCGTCGGAGCGCTGCGGTAGCACCGGCGTCGCCTGGCCGAGCACGACCAACACGGCGTCGCTGGTGGACGGGCCCGCGCGCAGGTTCGCGCGCGGAGCCGTGATCTTGCGCATGCCGGGTGCGCCGGTGGCGCGACGGGCTTCGTCGATCAGCGCGTCGGCGACCCGTTTCGCGCGCGAAGCGAAGAACACCGCCGAGCCGCTGTTCCCGGATTGGAACTGGCGCTCCGCCTCATCCAGCTTCTCCGTCACCTCGGCGATCTCCGCGCTGCGCCAGGGAGCGCTCGTGCGCGCCCGTTCGACCGAGATGCGCGCCTCCGCCAGCGCCGAAACCGCGTCGGCGCGGGTCTGCGCGCCGCGCAGGCCCGACTCGATCGCGACCATTGCGGCCTCGGCCTCGTGCAGCTCGCCGCGCAGGCGTTGAATCTCGCGTTCGAGGCTGTGGATCTGCTCGATCTGGGCTTCGCGGTAGATCTCCGAGTCGCGGGCGGCGCTCGCGAGCACCGCGTCCGGCGCAGCGGGCGCCGACGGCGCGAAGGGGCTGAACGAGCGGATGGCCGCGCAGCCGGACAGCGAGAGGGCGCCCAGCAGGCCACAGGCGAGTGCGCCGAGGCGCCTCGAGTGGCTGAGGCATCCGTGATTCGAGCGCGCGTGCGGCATGCCTGGAGTTCTGCCCCGAGCGGAATCGGGCGCCGGGGCGCCGTCTCCTCGTATCGACCGGCGCGGGCCCCGCTTGAGAAGGGAAGCTGGGGGCGGCCGCGGGCGCTGGCTCGCTGGCGCCCGGGCGCTTACGATCGCGGCATGCAGATCAAGGGCCGAGTGGCGGTGGTGACGGGCGGGGCGAGCGGCATCGGGCGGGAGCTCTGCCGGCGCTTCGCGGCCGAGGGCGCGCGCGGGGTCGTGGTGGCGGATCGCGACGCCGCCGGAGCCGAGACCGTGGCGCGCGAGATCGGCGGCCTCGCCGTCGCGACCGACGTCGCAGTCGAGGCCGAGATCCAGCGCCTGGTGGCGCGCGCGAGCGCCGCCTATGGGCCGATCGATCTCTTCTGCTCGAACGCGGGCATCGCGATCGGCGCGGGGCTCGGCGACGGAGCGAGCGGTCCCTTCGCCCCCAACGAGGTCTGGCAGCGCAGCTGGGATGTCCACCTGATGTCGCACGTCTATGCCGCGCGCGCGCTGCTTCCGGGCATGCTCGAACGCGGCAGCGGCTACCTGCTGAACACGGCCTCCGCCGCAGGCCTGCTCACCGACATCAGCGCGCACGCGTACTCGGTCACCAAGCACGCGGCCGTGGCGTTCGCCGAATGGCTCGCGATCACGTACGGCGCGCGCGGGATCCGCGTCTCCTGCTTGTGTCCCCAGGGCGTGCGCACCGCCATGCTCGATGGCGTCGCCTCGAACGTCGGTGGCATGCACCTCACCGCCGGCATGATCGAGCCCGAGGCGGTGGCCGATGCCGTGATCGCGGGGCTCGCGAAGGAGGAGTTCCTGATCCTCCCGCATCCGGAGGTGAAGACCTACCTCGAACGCAAGGCGAGCGATTACGACCGTTGGATCGTCGGCATGCGGCGGCTGCGGGATCGTATCTACGGCGGGTCGAAGCCCTAGCGCGCCGGCCGTGGAAGGCGCGCGACCGCGCGCGCAGCCTGCGCGCGCGGTCGCTTGGCTCGGCGCTGCGTTGCTCTAGCAGCGCGCCGCGCGGCGTCGCCCGGCGAACGCGAGGCCGAGCGCGCCGAGTCCCACGAGCGTCAGCGTGCCCGGCTCCGGAATGACCGCGGTCGTGTAGGTGACGCTCACCAGCCCGAAGCTCGAGGCCGCGGAGCCCGAGCCGCCGGCGTTGAACGGCAGCAGCTCGAGCTTGCTGATCACCGTGTTGCCGAAGGGATTCACGATCTTGTAGATCCCGCCTTCGCCCTCGACGCCCGGCGAGAGCGTGGTGACGCCGGCCGTCAGGTTCTTGAAGGTGCCGTCGGCCGAGAGCAGGCAGTTCAGCGTGCTGCAATCGCCCGTGCTGCCGGTTGTCGGCTTGAGGCGCGCCTGCTCGTTCGCCGCGACGCCCCACTGACCGTTCTGGAAGAGCAAGCCGAGCGTCACTTCGCTCACGACGGCGCCGCCGCCGCTGAAGTTGACCGTGAACTGCTCGTGGTCGACGTCGGCCTCGTGATCGACGAAGCCGGTGCTGATGCCGACCACGGACGACGGGTCGGTGCCCACCGACGTCACCTTGGTGAACGAGCCGCCGGTGGCGGTCACCGTCGCGTTGCTGAAGCTCGCGGTCGTCTGCCCGACCGTGAAGCCGCTGGCGTTGATCGTCGCGCTGAACGCGGGGCTTCCCACGAAGCCGAAGACCAGGGGCGGAAGTGCCGCGACGTAGCGGCGCAGCCTCCGAAGGAAAGAATGCGACATGGAAGGGAGCCTCCTCGTTGCCGCACGCGGCGGCCTCTGCTGGCAGTTCCACGAATGAGTGGTGGGCAGAGGGCGCTTGTGTCAGACGGGCGCGCGGAGGCTACGGGGGGCGCCTGGCGGGGCGGATTTCAGGCAGGCGGGGGGCGGCTGGCGGCGGAGTTGCGCTCGGCCTGCCAGTCGGCGAGGCGTGCGCGCAGCGCGTCGGGCGTGTTGCAGGCAGGATCTTCGATCACGCACTCGGTGAGAAAGCGCAGCGCGCGGCCCACGTGGGGGCCGGGCCCGCTGCCGATCAGCCGCATCACTTCGTCGCCGCGGATCGCGAGATCGAAGCGATGCAACGCCAGGGCTCCGGAATGCCGCACGCGCGCCACCGCCTGCTCGAGCTCGCGCAAGCGCTCGCTCGCAGTGGCCGCATCGCTGCGGCGCGCGGCCTCGCCGCGGACGAGCTCGGCGTGGCGCAGGGCGACCAGCGCGTCGAAATCGTGCTCGCCCGCGCGCCGCAGCAGGCGCCGCAGCGAGGCGTCGTGGGGCGCATGCGCCCCCGCTTCGATCGGGTGCAGGCGCAGCAGGTGTTCGACCCGCGCGATCACGCGGCGCGAGTAGCGGTGGCTGCGCAGGACGGCGGCGACGCGCGCGCCGCGCAGCCAGGCCGCGAGGCGCAGCTCGAGATCGAGGGGCAGGGCGGGCACCACCTCGGCAGCGTCGGGTGCGGCGCCGGGCGCGAGCACGGCTTCGAGCTGCGTACGGCGCAGCAGCGCGAGTCCCGCGCCCGCGTGCGGGGCGAGCAGGAGCAGCGCGAGCTCGCGGCGCACGCGCTCGCGCGCAACGCCTGCGAGCGTCGCGTGCGCTTCCTGGAGCGCCTGCTCGAGCTCGGCATCGGCGCGCACGCCGAGCTGGGCCACGAGCCGCGCGGCGCGCAGCATGCGCAGCGGGTCTTCCGCGAGGCGCTCCCGTGCCGATCCGACGGCGCGCAAGCGCTCCTGCGCGAGATCGACGCTTCCGCCGAAGGGATCGATCAGCGCGCCCTTCTCGGGCGACCAGGCGAGCGCATTCAACGTGAAATCCCGATGCGCGAGGTCGTCGCGCAGGCTCGGGCCCGCGCGGTAGCTGGTGACGTCGACCGGTCCGGCGGCCGTCGGGACCATCACGGTGCCGTGCGCGAGACCGATCGGGATCGCGCGCGGAAACAGCGCGAGCACCTGCTCGGGGGCTGCGGCGGTCGCGAGGTCGAAATCCGCGACGCGGACGCCGCGCAGCAGATCGCGCACACAGCCGCCGACGAGCACCGCCTCGTGACCGGCGTCCGCGAGCACGCGCACCAGGCCCAGCACCGCGGGCGGGACGTTCTGGAACGCGCGCGCGTCCGGCTCGGGAGGCATCGCGCGCAGTGTACCGCTCGCGCGCCGAACGGTTATGCTGCGAGCGCACGAGGCCCAAGCGGAGGGAGCGGCATGCAGCGCGTGCGCGCGGGTCGCGAGCTCACCTACACCGTTGCCGCGCAGCCGCGCCGCGCCTATCTCGCCGAGCCTGCGGCGGGCTTCGGGCGCGGCGTGCTCGTCGTCCACGAGGCGGATGGGCTCTCGGAGTTCAGCCGCGACGTCTGCGATCGACTCGCGCGCGAGGGCTTCGTCGCGTTGGCTCCGGACTGGATCGGATGCCTCGCCGGCGAGCCGGCGGAGCGAGCGCGCCAGCTCGCGGCCTCGCTCGAGCCGGCGCGCGCCGTGGACGCGCTCGACGCCGCGGTCGATTGCCTGCTCGGACGCGACGCCTGCGACGGCCCCCGCGTCGGCGCGCTCGGCTTCGGCTGGGGCGGGCCGCTCGGCTTCGAGCTCGGCGCCCGCAGCCGCCGCATCGGGGCCGTGGCGAGCGCCTGGGGCGCGCATCCACAGCTCACCCCCGACGTCGCGAAGCTCGAGGCTCCCTGCCTCGGCCTGTTCGCGGAGCGCGACGATCTCGCCGGCCCCGCTGCGGCGCGCGAGCTCGAGTCGCGCCTGCGCGCTACGGGCCGCCGCGGGGCCGTGAGGGTCGTCCCCGGCGTCTGCGCCGGGTTCCTCGATGCCGGGCGCCCGACAGCCTTCGATGCCGTGGCCGCCACCACGGCCTGGGACGCGCTGCTGACGTTCCTGCGCGCGGAGCTCGCATGAGCGACAAGAGCCTCGTCGCGACACCGCGGTCCGGCGCGGGCGCCGGCCGCTGGGGGCGCTGGCTCCCCTCGCCGCTGCGCGAGATCTCGCGCGACGTCGACGAGCGCATCGCGCGCCTGCCCACGCGCCTCAACGCCTATGGCTTCGACCCCTTTGGCTTCGATCCCGACTACGCCCAGCCGCTGCTCGTCACGCTGGCGCTCGTCTACCGCTACTGGCTGCGGGTCGAGGCGAGCGGCGTCGAGAACATTCCAGAAGGCCGCGTGCTGCTGATCGCGAACCACGCCGGCAATACCTTTGCCTGGGACGGCGCGATGCTCGGCATGGCGCTCTTCCTCGAGGGCGAGCCGCCGCGCATGGTGCGGGGCATGGGCGAGTACTACCTGCCCACGATTCCGTTCTTCAGCGTCTTCATGCACCGCCTCGGCTCGGTCGTGGGCACGCCCTCGAACTGCGCCCACCTGCTCGGCCAGGAAGAGGCGATCATGGTGTTTCCCGAGGGCGAGCGCGGCTTCGTGAAGACCTACCGCCAGCGCTACCGGCTGCAGCGCTTCGGGCTCGGCTTCATGCGGCTCGCGCTCGAGACGGACACGCCGATCGTGCCGGTGGGGATCGTCGGCGCCGAGGAGCAATCACCGGGCCTCGCGAACCTGCGCAGCGTCGGCCGCCTGATCGGCTCGCCGGCGTTCCCGGTGACGCTCACGTTCCCCTGGCTCGGGCTCGCGGGCTTCCTCCCGCTGCCCGTGAAGTTCCGCATCGGCTTCGGCGAGCCCATGCGCTTCAGCGGCGATCCGTCGGAGGAGGATGCCTCGGTCGAGAAGAAGGTCGAGCAGGTGAAGACCCGGATCCGGGCCCTGATCGACGACGGGCGCCGCGCGCGGCGCAACTGGTTCTTCTAGCGCCGGGGGCTCCGCTAGCCCGGTTGGTCCTCGGCGCCCGGTCGCCGGCGCATCAGACCGCGGTAGGCGTCGCGCGCAGTGCGGCCTTCGTAGAGCACGCCGTAGACCTCGCGGGCGATCGGCATCTCGACGCCAAATTTCTTCGCGCACTCCATCACGACGCGCGTGGTCTTCACGCCCTCGGCGACCATGTGCATCTGCGCGATGATCTCGTCGATCGGGCGGCCTTTGCCCAGTTGCTCGCCCACGTGGCGATTGCGGCTCTGTGGGCTGATGCAGGTCGCGATCAGATCGCCCATGCCCGCGAGGCCGGAGAAGGTCTCCGGCCGTCCCCCCATCGCCACGCCGAGGCGCGTCATCTCGGCGAGGCCACGCGTGATCACGGCCGAGCGCGTGTTGTCGCCGACGCCGAGGCCATCGCCCATCCCGGACGCGATCGCGATCACGTTCTTGAGCGCTCCGCCGAGCTCGCAGCCCGCCACGTCGGGGTTGGTGTACACGCGAAAGAGACCGGAGTGGAACACCTCCTGGAGCTGGCGCGCGCTCATCTCGTCGTCGATCGCGATCACGCTGGCGGCGGCGAAGCCGGCCACGATCTCGCGCGCCAGGTTCGGACCGCTGAGCACGCCCGCGCGGTGCTCGGGCAGCACGTCCTGGATCACCTGCGTCATGCGCAGCAGGCTGCCCTCTTCGAGGCCCTTCACGAGGCTGACGAGCGGGACCCACGGCCGGATGTGGCGCCGCACGTCCTCGAGCAAGGGGCGCAGGCCGTGCGAAGGAACCCCGAGCGCCACCACGTCGGCGTCGCGCACGGCTTCCTCGATCGATGCCGTCGCGCGCAGCGCCGGCGGAAGCCGCTGGCTCGGGAGGTAGCGCTCGTTCGTGTGCGCGAGGTTGATCTCCTCGGCCAGCCCTTCGCGCCGCGCCCAGATCACCGTCGGCGCGTTGTGGCAGGCGAGCATGGCCACCGCCGTGCCCCAGGAGCCCGCTCCCAGCACCGCCACTCGCAGTCGCACGTGGCACCTCCGTCGTTCGAGTCAGCCTTGCGGCGGCGCGAGGGTGGGGTTGCGAGCCTGGCGCACGTCGTCGAGCCGCAGCTCCGCGGCGCGGCGCCAGTCGCCCTCGGCGAGCACGTAGAAGCGGCGCTCGCGCACGGCGCGCAGCACGCGCTCGGCGATCGCCTCCGGCGCGACGCCTTGCTCGATCGATTTCTCGAGCGCGCCGCGCACGAGGGCCTGCTCGGGCGTCTCGGCTGCGGCACGGCCGGCGCCGGCCGGCCGGTTGCGAGCGCAGTCGCCGATGTTCGTCGCGACGACCTCGGGACACAGCACCGACACGCCGACCTTGCCTCCGCGCAGCGTCAGCTCGTGATGCAGCGATTCGGAAAGCGTCACCACCGCGTGCTTGCTGACGCAGTACGGCGCCGTAAACGGCAGGCTCACGAGCCCAGCCATCGAGGCGGTGTTCACGATGTGCGCGTCCTCCCCGTGCGCGAGCAGCAGGGGAACGAAGCTGCGCAGGCCGTGGACCACGCCCCAGAAATTGACGCCGAGCACCCAGTTCCAGTCCGCGATCGGCACTTCCCACGAGTTTCCGCCCACGAAGACGCCCGCGTTGTTGCAGACCAGGTGCACGGCGCCGAAGGCGTCGAGGGCTCGCCGCGCGAGCGCGTCGACGTCCTCGGCGCGCGAGACGTCGCAGCGCACCGCCAGCGTCTCGACGCCCGCGGCGGCGAGCTGCTTCGCGGCGCGCTCGAGCGCGCCGGCCTCGATGTCCGCGAGCACCACGCGCATGCCTTCCGCGCCGAGCCGGCGCGCGAGGGCGAGCCCGATCCCGCTCGCCGCGCCCGTCACCACCGCCACGCGTCCCCTCAGCTGGTCCATGCTTTCCCCTCAGGCTTCGAAGTGGGGAATCACGTGCTTCCCCATCAGCTCGATCGTCTGCATCACGTGCTCGTGCGAGATCTTGAACGGATTCACGAGACACAGGAGCAGGTCGACCCCGGCGGCTTCGTAGCGCCGGCACGCCTCGAGGCACTGCTGCGGCGTTCCGAGCACGCAGGCGCCGGCGCCGGTCAGGTACTCGAGCGTCAGCAGCTCGAGCGCTCCGCTGCGGTCCACGTTCGCGAGATCGGCGGCGTAGGCGTAGTTGCCGAGCTCGCGCTTCTGCTCGGCCATCCAGTGGGCGAGGCTTCCGATCAGCCGCGCTCCCGCTTTCGGATACCACTCGAACGACTCGCGCGCGGCCTGCCACGCCTCGGCCTGGCTGGGCGCGCACAGCGTCATCGTGAAGGTCGCGGCGTGATCGTTCACCCAGTGTCCGAGCGGCTTCCCGCAGGTCTTGATCGCGGCGCGATACAGGTCGATCTTCTTCTTCACTTCCTCGGGAGCCACGCCCACCGCGAACGAGCACAGCCCGAGCCCGAGCTCGCCCATCTGGCGATGGCCGTCGTCGGAAGACGTGGCGCCCCAGATCGGCGGGTGCGGGCGCTGCAGCGGCTTGGGCAGCACGCGCCGGCGGGGCAGCCGCCAGTGCTTGCCCTCGAAGGCGACTTCGTCCTGCGTCCAGCAGGCGACGACGTGCTCGATCGCCTCCTGCCACATTTCGCGCGTCTGCTGCGGGTCGATGTCGAAGCCCTCGAGCTCGGCGCGCGTCGACGAGCGGCCGGTGCCGAAATCGACGCGGCCGTCGGAGAGCAGGTCGAGCACGGCCGCCGACTCCGCCGTGCGTACAGGATGGTTGTACGGCTTTGGCATCAGGCGCACGCCGTAGCCCAGGCGCATGCGCGAGGTGCGGGCGGCGATCGCCCCGTAGAGCACCTCCGGGTTCGAGCAGTGCGAGTACTCCTCGAGGAAGTGGTGCTCGACGGTCCAGAACGCGTGCCAGCCGCAGCGCTCCGCGAACACCGCCTGCTCGAGCGTGTTCTTGTAGGCGCGGTGCTCGCTGCCGGCGTCCCACGGGCGCGCGACGGGGATTTCGTAGAAGAGCGCGAACTTCAAGCGAAGGCCTCCTGGCAGGCGCTGGGCGCCGGACCCGCGGACTGTAGAACGGACGCCCGGCGCCGTCGCGTCTCGCGCTCGAAGCCTGCGGCGCGCGCCTCAGGTGATGCCGAGGCGCTTCATCTTCTTGTAGAGCCCCTCGCGGGTGATGGCGAGCCGGCGCGCCGTCTCGGCGCGGCGCCCGCCTTGGGCGTCGAGCTCGCGCCGGATCAGCCAGGCTTCGACGCGGTCGAGGTTCTCGCGCAACGATTCTCCGGTCGCAAGCGGGGTGGCGATCGGCTCGAGGGGCTCGCGCAGGCGGCTCGAAAAGTGCCCGGGCTCGAGCGGCGCGCCGGGGGCGGCGAGCGCGAGCGCGCGCTGGATCTCGTTCTCGAGCTCGCGCACATTGCCGGGCCATGCGTAGCCTTCGAGCAGCCGCGCTGCTTCCGGCGCGAGCGGGCTCGGCTGCGCAGCGTCGCCGTGCAGCGTCAGAAAACGTGCGGCGAGCGGCAGGATGTCGCCCCGGCGCTCGCGCAGCGCTGGCATCGCGATCGGGAACACGGCGAGGCGGTAGAACAGATCCGCCCGGAACGCGCCCGCCTGCGCTTGCCGCCAGAGATCGCGGTTGCTCGCCGCGAGCACGCGCACGTCGACACGCCGGGAGCGGGCTCCCCCCACCGGCCGCAGCTCGCGCTCCTGCAGCACGCGCAGCAGCTTGGCCTGGAACTGGCCCGAGGTCTCGCTCACCTCGTCGAGAAACAGCGTGCCGCCGTCGGCCGCCTCGAACAGGCCCGCGCGGTCGCGATCGGCGCCCGTGAAGGCTCCCTTCACGCAGCCGAACAGCTCGCTCTCGAGCAGCGTATCGGGGAAGGCGGCGCAGTTGATGGCGACGAAGGGCTGCGCGGCGCGCGGGCTGCCGCGATGGATGGCGCGCGCGATCAGCTCCTTGCCGGTTCCGGTCTCACCGGAGATCAGCACGCTCGCGCGCGTGCGGCTCGCGCACCCGACGAGCTCGAACACCTGCTGCATCACCGGGCTCTCGCCCACGATGCCTTCCAGCGAAGCGGCGCGCGCGGGCGCTGCGAGCGGCGTCGCGGCGAGCCGGGCGGGTCCGCGCGCGAGCTTCTCGACGGCGACGCGCAGCTCCGCAGCGGCGCGCTCGGCGCCTTCCACGCGCGGCAGCACGTCCGCGGCGCCGGCTGCGCGCAGCTCCGCGTGCGCGTGCAGCTCGCGCTCCGCCAGCCGCACGAGCAGCGGCGGCAGCCGGCGCGCGACCCGCAGACCGCGAAGCGTTGCGAGCGCCTCGCCTGCGGTCGCGGCATCGATCACGAGCGCGTCGAAGCTGCCGGGCTCGAGCGCGAGCGCGTTCTCGAGGCTGCGCTCCCACACGAAGTCGAGCGCGGGCGCTTCGCCCGCGAGATCGACCGGGATCTCCTCGCCGCGGCTGAGCCAAAGGATCGTGCGAATCGGCTGCATGCAAGTCACCTCCTCCCCGTCCGTCGGGCGCGGGGCGGAGCAATCGGCATGCCGGCCGCGCGTGCGCTGCGGCTGCGTGCGAGGCGCGTGCGGCTGGCCAGCGCGGCCAGCGCGCGGCCACTCTGGCCGGCGGCGTTGCGCGCCGCGGGCGCCAGTCCCGCTCGGCAGGGCTCAGCGGATCGCGGAGTCCATCAACGCAACGATGCGCTCGACCACGGCGCCGCGGGCCCGGATCGCTGCGAGCTCCCAGTCCCGGGCGGTCTCGAAGCGAGCCTGCATGGCCGTTCGCTCGCTCGCGATGCGCGCGAACGCGGCGCGCACGGCCTCGGGGGTGACGGGCGCGCGCGGCGCGTCGGCGAGCGGAATCGCGAGCCCCAGCTCCTGACAGCGCTTCGCCAGGCCCGGCTGATCGCCGAAGAACGGGTACGAGATCATCGGCGTGCGCTGAAAAATCGCCTCGTGCGTCGAGTTGAGGCCGTGGTGCGTGACGAAGACGGACGCCTCGCGCAGCACGCGCCACTGCTCGACGTAGGGCTCGACGCGGACGTTTCGCCGGGCCAGGCGCGCCGCGTGCTCGGGCGTGCCGCGGCCGCCGAGGCTCACGAGCGCGACCGCGTCGCCCCGGCTCGCGACGGCATCGGCGACGGCCTCGAGCGCCGCCAGCGCTGCCGCCTCGTAGTAGCGCCAGACGACCGTTCCGAAGGACGCGTAGACGCGCAGCTCGTGAGCCGGGTCCGCACCGAAAAGTGACTCCGAGGCCACCTCCGCGACTGGCGCCTCCGCGGCGAGCGAGCCGAAGAACGCGATCGGCTCGAACGCTGCGCGCTCGTCCCCGCGCAGGAACTCCGGCGGCTCGCAGTAGACGTTGAGCTCGCGGCTCAGGCACGCGGCATACGAGAAGGGGGACGCGTCGGGCATGCCGTGGCGCTCGCGCAGCAGCGCCACGGCGCGCCAGCACTCGTCGGCGACGTTGGCGCGCGGGTCGCGGCGCAGCGCCTCCAGCGTCGGCCCTGGTGCGGCGTTGTGCCCGGAGCAGACCGCCACGCGCGGTAGCTTCAGCTGATTCGCCACGACCACGCCGATCACGGCGAAGGTGTCGTGCACGACGAGCGCCGGCCGCAGGGCCGCGACCTCGCTCAGCACGGATTCCGCGTAGTGGGCGGCGAAGCTCACGTAGCGGCAGGGTACCGGGAGCGACTTCGCGTCGGCGGCCGCGAGCGGGCGCCCGGCGAAGACGTCGACGAAGCGGCCCCCCGCGCGTTCGACCGCCTCGCGATAGCGAAGATCCGTGAAGACGTGCGTCGCGATGCCCGCGCCGGCGAGCCCCGAGATCAGCGGGAGCAGGCGCTTGAAGTGGCCCTGCTCCGGCATGCAGAAGACGGCCGCAGATCTGCCGATCATGCTCGGGGTTCCGATCGGGCGCGCGCCGTGCGTCGGCTCAGAACGTATACCCGAATCGCTCCACGACCTCCCGCTCGCGCTCCGCGACCAGGCACGCGAGCGCGGGCGAATAGTAATCCCGGTAGGGGGCGTGCGAGGTCGTGTTGGCGAGCGGCGCATGCCGCACGTGGGCCTCGATCTCGGGCGAATCGCTCCCGTGCTTGCGCAGGAAGTCGAGCAGCTCCTCGCGCAGATTCTCCTTGTGCAGGAAGTGCACCGGGAGCCCCGCGTACATGCGCCGGAACAAGAACGTGTACCAACCGTGGGAGTGGCCGCGGATCCCCTCGATACACGCCTTGGTGAGATTCATCTGGCGGTGGGGAAACTCGGCCGGCGCGAGCTCGATCAAGCGGTCGATCAGGGCAGCGTCCTCGCCCGCGCGCAGCATGCGCCGCGTCGTCGCAGCGAAGTCGAGCGCTCCGTCCTCGGAGAAGACCTGCCAGACCCACGTCCGGCGCTCGCTCTGGAAGCTGAACCAGGAGACGTAGTACTCCCACGGATTGCGGATCACACCCAGGACGGGAAGCGAGGCGTGGCTCGCGGGCAGCAGCGAGGCCGGGGCGTGATGCCCGAGCTTGCGCGCGCCCGGCACGTGCTCGAGCAGGGCCTCACTGACGAAGGTGCCGCCCGACTTGTGCAGGTGGATGAAGACGAAGCGCGGCGTGAGGATCATGCGGCGTCAGCCCTGTGCGCGCCGCTCGTCTCGCGCGCACGCCATCGCCCGCAGGCGGGAGAGCGGCACGTGCGCGCGGGCCGGGTCGATGCGCAGGCGCAGCTCGGCGCTCTTCACGACGACCACGAGGCTCCAGAAGCCGAGGTTCGCGAGCGGCTCGGAGAACGGCATGGCAGCCGCGTACGCGGACTGGAAGATCTCCCAGGCGGGCGCCGGCAGCGCCCAGCGATACCAGCTGCGCGCGACGTCGAAGCCCAGGGCGTCGATGCGGAGGCGCTCGTTGTCGATCACGCGCAAGCGGCCCGAGCCATCGATCAGCATGTTCTCGCCGCAGAAGTCGCTGTGCACGAGGCCGACGAGCGTGCGCTGCGGGTCGAGTCGCGCGAGCGCCGAGCCGATCCCGCGGGCCGCTTGCGGGTCGAGCGCCGCGCTGGCGGCGAGGCTCTCGAGTCCCAGCTCGGTCTGCTCGCGCCATTCGCGCGTGCTGCGCCAGGCGTGGAGCGCTTCGCCGCACAGCGCCGTGCGCGCGTGCAGCTGCGCGAGCAGCGCGCCAGCCTCGGCGACCTGCGCATCGCTCGGGCAGGCGTCGTCCAGCTCTTCGCCCTCGATCCAGTCCTCGAGCAGCACGCGGCCGTGGCGGCAGAAGGCCGGGGCGAAGGCCGCCGGCAGCTCGGCGCGGATCTCGAAGAGCCGGCGCGCCGTCGCCTCGTCGTTCAGGCGCCGCGCCTTGATGCTGCGTCCCGCCTCGAGATCGATCCGGTAGACCGCCCGCCCGCTCGCCGCGGGCTCGATCCTCGCGAGCGCGCGCACGCGGCGCGGGCGCAGTCCGGCGCGCTCGAGGGCGATCGCGATCTCGGGCTCGAGCGGCTCGTTCAAGCGCTGCGCCTCTTTCTGGCCGGCTCGAGCGGCAACGCTCGCAGCCAGGCCCCGGCGCCGTCCCGGTAGGCATGGCGCCCCAGGCGGCAGCGGAACAGCGGGATGCGGGACGCGAGCCGATCCACCAGCGAGAGCCTCGGCGGCTGGCCACGGCTCGCGCCGAGGGCCGCCTCCTCGAATACCGTGCGCGGACGCGGGCCCGCGGCGATGCCATAGAGGCTCTCGCGCAGCCGGCTGGCGCCGTCTTCGCGGGAGACCGCTTCCAGCGACCAGCTCGAGGCCGCCGCCGAGATCTCGGGGAAGACGATCGCCGCGATCGGCGCGCAAGCCGCGACGCCGGCGCCGAGCCGTGCGGCGAGCTGTGCGGGCGACAGGGAGAGGTGTAGCGGCATTCCGGCGCCGGACGTGGCGCCGGCTTGCGCGGCGAGCTCCGCCGCGTGCAGCAGGGCCGGCCGTTCGGGAAGGCCTTGCGGCAGGCTGGGGAACCAACGCAGCGTGCCGGTTCGCAGCGACACGAGCGTGGGTACACCGGATGCGCGTGCGGGCTTCTGGCGGGTATCGACGAATACGCGGTCGTTGGCGAGCAGGCTCGCCCGGCCCGATGCAAGCGCGTCGACGAGCAGCGTGGTCTTGCCGGATTGCTTGGGGCCGACGAGCAGGACGCCGCGCTCTGCGACCACGAAGGCAGCCGCGTGGAGATCGAGGACGCTGCGCTGCGCGAGCACGCGCGCCGCGGCGAGCTCGCGAACGACGCGCAGCAGCGCGACCCGGGCCCGCCGCACACCCGGCTGCGCGACGATCTCCACGCTGCCGGGTCGCACGCGGAGGAAGCAAGCTCGCTCGCGATCCGCGATCACCGTCTCCTCGCCGCGCGTCCAGCCGGGCAGCTCGACGAGCTCGCGATCGAGGGCGAAGCAGGGGTGCGGCAGCGGCGTCGCCGCCGCCTGCTCGCGCTCGAGCGCGGCGAAGCGGGCTGCCGAGCACGTGAAGCGCACCGCGAGCGGGCTCTGCGCGGGCGGCCCGGGCACGAACCAGGGCGTCAGGAACTCCTGCAACCAGCGCGCCGCATCGAGGTCGGCAGTCGCAACTTCGATGCACGCCGGGCCGTAGCGGTAGACCCGGCGGCCCGGCGCGTCGTGAGGGGCTGCGATCACAGCCGCGCCAACAGCTTGCAGTGCTTGCCGGCGAGCGCTGCCGGATCCGAGAGCGCGCTCTTCAGACCGTCGAGGCCCTGGACCACCTCGGTGACGGCCTCGTGCAGCGGCAGCCGGGCGTCCCGGTAGAGCTGGAGGATCTGGCCGACGGCGCCGCCGAGGTGGCCGCGCGAACCGATGATCGACAGGTTGTTGGTGATCACGTGGTCGACGCGCCGCAGCGTGAGCGGCGCTCCGCAGCGCGCGAGCAGCGCGATGCGGCCGTTGGAGCCGACGCGGTCGAGCGAACGATCGACGTTCTCCAGCCGTCCGGAGGTTTCGATCAACACGTCCGCGGGTCGTCGCCCCGGCTCGCCGAAGAACTCCTCGACGTCGCAGACGCGATCGGCCCAGCGCCGCGCGAACTCGCGTCGGAAGGGCAGGGGCTCGACGATCGACACGCTCGCCGCTCCGAAGGCCAGGCGCGCGAGCATTGCCGCGAACAACCCGATCGGGCCGGCCCCGAAGATCAACACGTTCTCGCCGGGCTGCACACGGGCGAGCGAGAGCGCCACGAAGCTGCAGGCCGCGGGCTCGATGCAGGCCGCGGCCCGCCGGCCGGCTTCGTCGGCCGCGAGATCGTTCACGTCGTGCGCCAGCTGTGCGGGCAGGTCCACGATCTCCGCGAAGACCCCGTCGCGTTGCATGCCCACCAGCACCGCCGCCGGACACTGGTTGAAGCGGCCGCTGCGGCAGGCGGCGCAGCGGTGGCAGGTCTCGAGAGACTCGAACGCCACCCAGTCGCCGCGGCGGATCCCCGTGACTCCGGAGCCGACCTGCTGGACGCGCCCGACGCCTTCGTGACCGAGCACGCGGCCCTCCGGGCCGATCTCGAGCGGGGCGGATCCGAGGATGTAGCCGGTGTCGGGATCGCACTGGATCGCGTGCAGGTCCGTGCCGCAGATCCCGACCAGGTGCATTTCGACGCGCAGGTGCCCGGCGGGAACGTCGCCGAGCGGGCGCGCCTCGACGGCGAGCCGCGGCCGGCGGTAGAGCTCGTGAGGCCCCGGGTGCTCCACCCCGGCCTTCGGGTCGCGCTGCGCGCGCATCACGAGAACGTCCATGGCTGTTCTCTACCACAGGTAGGCGTTGGGGAGGCAAAATCGAATGCCGGGCTCCGCAAGAACCGCCCAGCCGGCCCCAAAAGGGCGGGCAGCGAGCGCGCTGGGTCCGTGGGTACACCGGAAGCGGCCGCTTCCCGCCGCGCATCGATCCGAAGACCTGGCTCGCTTCTTGCGTAGTACGGGGCCGAGGTCCAACTCGATGCGCGTCTATGTCATGCACTTCCGGAGCACCGCCGCGTTCACGAGCGCCTTCGACAGCGTGATGGACGCGCGGGACGTGGCCAGCTGTCTGGTCGAGCCCGACCTCGGGCGGATCCGATTCCTCGCGCCGCGCAAGGCCGCGGACGCGCTCGTCGAGCGCATCTATGTCGACGGGGGGCTCGTCTGGTGCAGCCAGCACGATCTGAATCCGTTGAACGCGGAGACCGGGGCGCCGCTGCGGTTCGTGGGCGACGGCGAATAGCTCGCGTCGCGGCCCGGACGCCGCGGGCTTCAGAGCAGCGCTGCGTCTCCGGTCTCGCCAGTTCGGATCCGGACCGCGTCGCTCACGGGCAGCACGAAGATCTTGCCGTCGCCGATGCGGCCGGTGCGCGCGGCGTCCGCGAGCGCGCGCACGACCTTCTCGGCCATGTCGTCGGTCACCATCACTTCGACCTTCACCTTGGGCAGGAACTCGACGACGTACTCCGCGCCGCGGTAGAGCTCGCTGTGGCCCTTCTGACGCCCGAAGCCGCGCACCTCGGTCACCGTCATGCCGTGCACGTTGAGCTCCGAGAGCGCCTTCTTCGCGTCATCGATCTTGAACGGCTTGATGATCGCTTCGATCTTCTTCATCCGATTTCTCCTCGGGTGGATCGTGGTGTGAAGGCTCGGCTAATCGCCGCCGGCGGCGTGCGCCAGCCGCAGGTTGCCATTCGCGCCAGCGCGCGAAACCCGCCACGCGGGCACCAGGCCGAGCTTGTCGATCTTCGTGTAGAGCGTGCGCCGGCCGATGCCGAGCGTACGGGCCGCCGCCGAGCGATTGCCGCGGGCATCGCGCAACGCTTGCGCGATGCGCCACGCCTCGGCGAGCGCCAGCCAGTCTCGCAACCTCAGCGCGGCGTCCCCGTTCGCGCCGCGCGCGCGCCGTTCGATCTCCTCGAGCCGCAGATCGCTTCCCTCATCTCGTTCCAACAGGCGGTCCATGCTTCTCTCCTCCTCCGGGCGATTCCCGCACAGCGACGCCATTGCAAGGGGTGTTCCCACTTGCGAGGAGCCTTCCGCGGCCGCTGCCGAAGGGGGCAGGGCGTGCCGACCGCTGCCGGATGGCGTTCGGCTGCTGACGGAATGGGCAGGCCTGCACTCGCCCCGAGCACAGGACCGGCGGTCGAGCCTGCTAGAGTGCCGCCCCGCGCCGCAGGGCGAGTCCGGCGGCCGGCGCAGGCGACCGCCGCGCGTGAAGTGGAGCAACGGGAGCGATGGGGAGCCCGCCGCCTAGCCGTATCTATGCGGGCATCGCCGCCTCCGCGGCTGCCGTGCTGATGCTCGAAATCGGGCTCACGCGGATCTTCTCCTACACGATCTGGTACCACTTCGCGTATCTCACGATCAGCGTCGCCCTGCTCGGCTTCGGGGCGAGCGGGTCGCTGCTCGCCGCCTGGCCGCGCCTGCGCGAGCGCCCGGGCTTCATCAGCACGGCGGCGATCGCGGCCGCGCTGGGCGTGTCGCTGTGTCTGCTCGTGATCGACCACGTCGCGCTCGATCCGCTCGCGATCACGACCGATCCGCTCCAGTTCGCGCGACTGATGCTCTACTACGTCGCCGTGGCGCTGCCGTTCTGCGCCGGGGGCTTCCTGGTCGCGCTGCCGCTGATGGCCCATCCGGGCTGCGTCTCGCGGCTCTACTTCTGGGATCTGGTCGGCGCCGGGTTGGCCTGCGGCGCGGTCGTCCCGCTGATCTGGTGGCTCGGGACGCCCGTCGCCACGGCGGTCTCGACGCTGGGCTTCGCGTTCGCCGCCATCGCCTACGCCGAGCCCGGGCGGCGTCTCGTGCGCGGCCTGCTGGCAGTCATGGCGGCCGCGCTCGCGTTCGCTGTCGCCGTGACCGGAACGTTCCCGGCGGCGCCGACCAAGCTGCTGTCGCAGTTCCTGGTGAGCCCCAATGCCCGGCTCGCGTTCAGCCGCTGGACGCCCATCAACCGCGTCGACGTGCTGGCCTTCGACCCCCCGATGGCCGAGGGGAGCTACCTCTTCTGGGGGATCAGCCCCGACTACCACGGCCAGGCGCCTGGTTACTGGATGATCGGAAACGACGGCGACTCCTGCGCCGTGCTGTACCAATGGGACGGCGACCTCGCGTCGCTCGAGTTCCTGGATCATCACGTGCTCGCGATCCCGTATCTGCTGCTCGATCGGCCCTCCGTGGTCGCGATCGGGCTCGGCGGCGGCGCGGACGTGCTCAACGCGCTGCGCCATCACGCGGGCTCCGTCGTCGGCGTCGAGATCAATCCGATGACGGTGCACGCCGTTCGCGACCTCTTCCGCGTGCAGAGCGGCGGCGTGCTCAATCGCAGCGATGTCGAGGCGGTGGTGGCGGAGGGGCGCAGCTTCCTGCGCAGCCGCGACGCCCGCTACGACCTGATCGAGATCAACAGCGTCGATACCTTGTCGGCGCTCTCGACCGGCGCCTACGTGCTCTCGGAGAGCTACCTCTACACGAGCGACGCCGTTTCCGACTATCTCGACCACCTGCGACCGAACGGCATCTTCGCGATGGCGGTCGGCGATCTCGACCTGCCCGACCAGCTCCCGCGCCACACCCTGCGCCTGGCGTCGATCGTGCGTCAGGCGCTCGAGCGGCGGGGCGTGAAGGATCCCGCGCGGCACGTGGTGGTGGTGGGATCGCCGGGCTGGCGGCCGCTCACGCACACGCTGGTCAAGAACGAGCCGTTCACGCCGGAAGAGCTCGCGAAGATCGATGCGTTCGCGAAGCGGGAGCACTTCGTCTTCTGGCATCGGCCGGACGCGGAGATCGCGAATCCCGCGGCCCGGATCCTGCTCTGGCCGCGCTTCAGGCTCGAGAATTTCTACAAGGCGCAGCCGCTCAAGCTCGGCCCCATCAGCGACGACTCGCCGTTCTTCTTCAACTTCTACAAGTGGCGCACGCTCGCGCAGCCCGCGACCTACACGCGGCTCGGCTACGACCGCACCCTCGCCACGGGTCAGATCGTGCTCGCGATCATGTTGTTGCAGGCGGTCGTGATGAGCGCGCTGCTGATCCTGCTGCCGCTGCGCCGCGTGCCGCGGACGACCGGCGGGACGCTGGTGCAGCGCAGCGCGCTGCTGCTCTACTTCGGGGCGCTCGGCACCGGCTTCATCCTGCTCGAGATCAGCCTGATCCAGCGCTTCGTGCTGTTCCTCGGCTACCCGACCTACTCGCTCACCGTGGTGATGCTGTCGCTGCTCGTCTCCACCGGCATCGGGAGCCTGCGGACGGAACGCGTGACTTCGCGCTTCGAGTCGCGTCTGCCGCTGCGCCTGCTGGGCCTCGCGCTGATCGCCGGTCTGCTCGTGTACGGCGCGCCCCTGATCTTCGGGCAGCTGCTCGGCGCGCCGCTCGCGCTGCGCATCGCGGTGTCGATCCTGCTGCTGGTGCCGCTCGGGCTCGTGCTCGGAGGCTTCTTCCCGCTCGGCATCCGCATCGCCGAGCGCGCCAATCCGCGCCTGGTTCCGTGGGCCTGGGCGGTGAATGGCTGCGCCACGGTGATCGGGACGCTCGTCGCCGTGATCGCCGCGATGAGCTCGAGCTTCACCATCGTCACGGTCCTCGCGGTCGGCGTCTACGCCGTGGGCGTGGTCGCGCTGCTCGTCTCCGAGCGCGGCGTCAGGGGGCTGGCCGCGGACTGATGCCGGCTGCGCGCAGACCCGCGACGAGGCTGCGGGTCAGCTTCGGAACGCCTTCGGGTCCGACGTGCACGAGATCCGCGAAATCGCTCTCCGCGTAGGGCTCGATCGCTTCCAGGGGCAGGAAGGCGATCCCGTACTGCTCTTGCAGCGAGCGTGCGAACGCGAGGAATTCCCCGCGCAGCTCGGGATCGCGCAGGTCGACCGCCGCGGGATGCAGCGGGCCCTCGACGATCGCGACGCGCACGCCGGCGGCGCGCAGCACCTCCACCGTGCGGCGGATCAGCTGCTCCTGCACGGCGACGTGCGGCCCGCGCGAGGTCTCCCCGATCGTTCCCGCCTGCATGCGGGCCATGAACGAGCCGATCGGCGGCGGGAACAGATCGAAGGTGCTGCGCCTGGCCGCCTCCGGCACGACGCGGCGCTCGCCGCCCCACAAGGCGACCGGCCGGAACGGATCGCCGCGCGCGGTGCGGCCGAAGCGCTCGTCGAAGTGGAACTCGCGCAGCTTCCCGAGCCCGGCCGTCGTGAGGATCGGCCGGTAGCGATAGGCCTCGAGCGTCGACGCGGCGAGCAGGCGATACAGCGCGGTTCGTTGCGCGATCGCAAAGCGCAGCCCGGTCGCGCGCAGCAGATCGACGAGCGCGGGGATGCTCGCCGTGCCTGGATCCGGAATCGGCTCGAGCCGCAGCGGGCGGTGCGTATCGAACTCCGAGAGCAGGATCGCAACCGTGTCGGCGCGGGCGGCCACCAGGTCGTCCGCGAGCTGGCGGATCACGAATGGCTCGATCCGCGGCTGCCCGAGCTTGCCGATCGCCACGCCGGGCAGCTCGCGGCTCGCGAGCTCGGCGTCGAAGCCCTGCTGCACGCGGCTGGTTCCGACGACGAACGCGCGGGGTACGCCCGGGGGTGTCTCGCGCACGCGTTGCAGCTCGCGCCGCACGAGCGCGCGCTGCTCGGGATCGCGCGCCGCGAGCCACCCCCACGCGCCCCAGGGCCCGAGCACGGCCGCGTCGGCGGCGAGCAGCAGCGCAGCCGCCAGCAGCGCGGCCCAGGGCCAGCGCCTAGAACTGGAAGTAGATGAAGGGCTCACCGAAGTCCTCGCCGAAGAGCACGATCCCGGCCGCGAGCGCCGCGAACGTCAGCACGCGCAGCGCGAAGGGCCAACGCCCGACCGGCTCGAGATCGTCGCTCCACCATTGTGCAATCTGGATCACGAAGAGCGGCGCGCACAGCAACGCGAAGGGCGGCCCCCATGCGAGCGCGAGCCCCGGCGTCGGATCCGTGAAGAGCGCGCGGAACAGCTGCCCTGAGCGCTCGATCGAGGGCGCGCGGAAGAGCGGCCAGCCGAGCGTGACGATCTGGAAGTTCACGAAGATACACAGGAGCGTCCATGCCGCGCGCGCGGCTCCGCCCGTCAGCGCCACGCGCTGGATCAGCGGACGCAGGTGCCGGTGCGCGACGACGGCGGCCCCGTGATACGCCCCCCAGAGCACGTAGGTGAGGCCGGCTCCATGCCACAGGCCCCCGAGCAGCATCGTGAGGAAGAGGTTGCGGTCGCGGTGACGCTGGTTCCCGCCCAGCGGAATGTAGACGTAGTCGCGCAGCCAGGAGGAGAGGCTGATGTGCCAGCGCCGCCAGAACTCGCCGATGTCGTCGCGAGGTAGGGCAGATGGAAGTTCACCATCAGCTCGAAGCCGAGCAGCGCGCGCGTGCCGCGCGCGATGTCGGAGTAGCCGGAGAAGTCGCAGTAGATCTGGCACCCGAAGGCGCAGCTCGCCAGCAGCACTTCGGGGCCCGTGGGATGCGCTCCGGCTCCGCGAAGACCGTCGGCGACCAGCCGCCGAGGTTGTCGGCGATCACCACCTTCTTGAACAGGCCCCACAGGATCAGCCAGGCGCCGGTGCTGAACTTCTCGAGCGTCTGCTGACGCGGCGCCTGCGATCTGCGGCGAGCAGTGACCCGGCCCGCTCGATGGGTCCGGCCACCAGCTGCGGGAAGAACGAGACGAACGCCGCGAAATCGAGCGGGTCGCGCGCCGGCGCGATCTCGGCCGCGATAGACGTCGATCGTGTAGCTCATGGTCTGGAACGTGTAGAAGGAGATGCCGACCGGCAGCACGATGCCGAGATCGAGGGGCGAGAGCGTGACACCGAATAGGGATGCCAGGCGCGCGAGCGAAGCCGCGAAGAAGCCCGCGTACTTGAAGAAGCCGAGCAGGCCGAGGCTCGTGACGATGCTTGCGGAGACCAGCCAGCGCCGGCGCCGCGGATCGCGCGTCGCGCCCAGTCCGAGCCCCACGCCCCAGTCGACGAGCGTCGACAGCAGGATCAGGCCGAGGAAACGCCAGTCCCAGGCGCCATAGAAGAAATAGCTGGCGGCCAGCAGGAAGAGATTCTGCCCGCGGTGCGGGAGCCACCGGTAGACGACCAGGCAGATCGCGAGGAAGACGAAGAAGGCGAAGCTGTTGAACACCATGCGCGGGCGCTCTCAGTCCAGTCCGCTCGCGCGCAGGATGCGCAGACCGGCCGAGCCGTCGGCCACGAACAGCAGATCGCCGCGCCGCTCGACGTCCCAGGCTTCGCCCGGCGTATCGATCGTGAGCACGAGGCGCGGCGCCGCCGGATGCGAGATGTCGACTACGAGCACCCCGGCGTCGCGCCCCGCGACGAACGCGAGGGCGCCGTTCGCGCTGACGCCGAGCGCGAAGACGCCCTTCGGAACCAGGGCTCCGAGCGCGCGCGGCTGCGTCGGCCTCGCCACGTCGAACAGGCGCAGCCCTCCGAGCCGGTCGGCCACGAGCGCGAGGGGGCCCGCGAGACACAGCGCCGTCGCCGACCCCGGCGTGTCGAGGCTGCCGAGCGTCGTGGGTTCGGCGGGCGCCGAGAAATCGACGCTGCGGATGCCGCGGTTGCCGTCGGCGATCCAGACGATCCCATCCGTCGGCACGACGGCGAGCGCCGCGCCGCCCGTGCGGGCCACGCCGAGCTCGCGCGGCGCCGCGGGATCCGAAACATCGACGAGATGCACCCCGGAGAGCCGATCGGCCACGAACACCCGCGATCCGGACGCGCTGACCCCGACCGCGAAGTCCGGCGTGTCGAGCACCGAGAGCGAGACGGGGCGTGCGGGCTGCGAGACGTCGAGGATGCGCAGCCCTGCGGAGCCATCCGCGACGAAGGCGTGCGCGCCGACCACCGCGACGTGCCAGGCGAAGCCGGGGGTGTCGAAGGCGCCGATCTCGCGCGGCGCTTCCGGGTGCGAGACGTCGACGATGCGCAGCCCCGCGCGTCCGTCGGCGACGAACGCGAGCTCTCCCGCGAGCGCGACGTCCTGGGCCTGCCCGGGCAGGTCCAGCGTGGCGATCAGCGTCGCTGTCGGCGGCGTCGTTGGCGCGAGCGCGAACAGCAGCGCGGAGAGCAGCTGCAGCATCGGGTTACTCTACCGGAGGCCGCTGCGGGTGCGCGCGGGATTTGCGCGCCTAGCGGCCCGCCTCCGCGATCAGGCGGGCATGCTGATCGAGGCTGCGCAGCAGGCCGTCGCGGTCGCCGGCGAAGGCGAGCAGGATCAGCTGATCGACTCCGGCATCCCGGTAGCGGCCGACGTCGCCCTCCTGCAGCGGCTTCAAGTACGGCGAGATGCTCACCTGCACGTCGGAGAGCGCCCGGCCGCGCCGCGCCAGCAGGCGCTCGAGCCGATCGATGCCCTCGCGGGCCTCGGCGGGCGTGCGATTGAATCCGTACCAGCCCTGACCCAGGTCGGCGACGCGGCGCAGCGCGGCGTCGCTCTCGCCGCCGAAGTGCAGCGGCGGATGGGGCGTCTGCACGGGCTTCGGGTACATCCGGCACGCGGGCAGCTCGTAGTACTCGTCCTTGAACTCCGACACCGCGTCGCACCACAGCGCGCGCATCACCTCGACGTAGGACCGGCAGCGCGCGCCGCGGTGCTCGAAGGGCGCAGCGACCGCGCGGAACTCCTCCGCCAGCCAGCCGACGCCGATGCCGAGGTCGAGCCGTCCACCCGAGAGGAAATCGACGTTCGCGGCTTCCTTCGCGGTGTAGACGGGGTTGCGCTGGGGCAGCAGGCAGATGCCCGTTCCCAGGCGCAGCGTCTTCGTCACGGCGGCGAGGAAGGCGAGCGCAGTGAAGGGCTCGAGCATGCCGCTCTCGGGCGGCGCCGGGATGCGCCCGTTCTCGGCGTACGGATACGTCGAGCCGTAGTCGTCGAACAGCACGACGTGCTCCGCGACCCATACTGAATTGAAGCCGCGTTGCTCCGCGGCGGTGCCGAGCGTCGTCAGGTACTCGGCGGTCGCAAACGGGCCGGCGAGCGGAGCGAACAATCCGATGCGCATCGGGGGGCCTTCCTCATGGCTGCGGCGGGCCGCCGGGCGGCCGACTTCAGCGCTTCCACCAGAAGCCGTTGAAGGTGCCGCAGTCCAGCCTACCGAAATCCGCGCCCGGAATCTTCGTCCCGGGCGGCACCGGCGCTGGCTTCCCCCCATCGAAGCGCTGGTCGATGCATGCCGTCGAAGTTCGTGTCCTCGTCCTGGCGCGCGACCGCGCCGGCCTTGAAGTACTGGAACACGTCGGGCTTGTGATCGTTGTTGGTGTCGGCGTCGAGGCGCACGCGCTCGCCCCCCTGGTAGACCTCGCGCGTATCCGCCACGCCCTTGCCCGCGCCGTCGATCAACACCTCGGTGACGACGCCGCCTTCGACGATGGCGCGCGTGTCGAGCTTCTTCGTCTGCGGATTGAACAGGCACTGCGCCACGACCGCCTTGCCGTCGGGGCCGAGGAAGAGCTTCTTGTCCGGGCCCTTGCCATTGGTCCCGGAAGCGATCTCCTGCTGAACCGCCTTGCCGTCGGGGCCGAAGAAGTTGAGCGCGTCGGGATTGCCGTCGAAATTCGTGTCCTGGCCGAGGCGCACCAGCCGATTGTTCTCGAAGTAGCTCCACTGATCGATCTTGCAGTCCGCGTTCGTGTCGCGGAGCTCCGTGCTCACGTGGTCCTGCGCGTCGAAAGACTGCTTCAGGTCGATGCAGCCGCGGCCGGCCGAATCCTGCTCGAGCCGCTGGCGCTTGCCGTCCTTGAACCAGGCGACCAGATCGGGCTTCCCGTCGCCGTTGCGATCCTCACGCCGCTCGAGCACCGCGCCCTTCGCGTCGGTGATGATCCAGGTGTCGATCTTCCCATCGCCGTTCGAATCGGCCTCCTGGGTCTGCGTGCCCTTCTCGCTGGCCTGGGTGCGCTTGTCGATGGTCCCGTCGAAGTTCGCGTCCTCTTCCTGGCGCACGATCACGCCGCCCTGGTAGTAGGCCCAGATGTCCGGCTTGCCGTCCCCGTTGCGGTCGCCTTCCGTTCGGACCTTCTCGCCGTGCTCGAAGAAGGTGATGCTGTCCGGGCGGCCGTCGCCATTCGTGTCCTCCTCGATGCGCGCCACCTTCTCGTCGGCGTCGAAGATGGTGACGACGTCGGGCTTGCCGTCGCCGTTGCGGTCTTCGCGCTGGCGGGTCTTCTTGCCGGCCGCGTATTCGACCGTCACGTCGAGCGTGCCATTGCCGTCGGAATCCGCTTCCGAGCGAACCGGCTGTCCGTTGGCGAACGTGGTCTTCAGCTCGAAGCGTCCGTCGAAGTCCTCGTCGGCCTCCTCGCGCACGAGCACGCCGTTGGCGTAGCTGCGCACCACGTCGGGCTTGCCGTCGCCGTTCTTGTCGATCTCCTCGCGCTCCGGGCGTTCCTGCGCATCGAAGCGCACGACCACGTCGGGCTTGCCGTCGCCGTTGGTGTCGCGGCTCTGCGTGACCTGATGCCCGTCCTTGAACTGGATCACGGAGTCGAAGCGGCCCGTGCCCTTGGTGTCCTGCTCCTGGCGCACGGCCACGCCGTTCTCGAAGGTCGTGACCACGTCGAAGCGGCCAGTTCCCTTGGTGTCACGCTCTTCCTTGACCTTCTGGCCGCCCGCGTACGAGATGCGCAGCTCGAAGCGGCCGTCGCCATCCGCGTCGCGCATCTCGACGGTGGACTGGCCGGCGGCATCGAGCTCGCCCTTGAGATCGACCTTGCCGTCGCCGTTGGTATCTTCCTCGAAGCGCGCGGGCTTGCCGCCCTCGAAGATCACCACGCGATCGGGCTTGCCGTCGCCGTTGCGATCTTCTTCGAGCCGCTGCGGCACGCCGTTTGCGTCGGCCTTGCGCACGGAATCGACCTTGCCGTCGAAGTTCGTGTCCTTGCGGACCTCGATCTCCTTGCCGGTCTTCGCGTCGAGCGTCACCCAGGTATCGACGCGGCCGTCGTGGTTCGCGTCCTGCTCCTGGCGGACGAGCGCGCCGCTCGCGTCGTGGAAGTTCCAGAGATCCGTCTTGCCGTCGCCGTTCTCGTCGACCTCGGCCTTGGCGAGCTTGCCGTTCTCGAAGCTCTCGACGCGCGCCGGCGCGCTGCTCTTGCCGGAGGTGACCGTGCGCTTGGCGAGCTTGCCCCCGACCAGCTCGTTCGTGATCTCGAAGGTTCCGTCGTGGTCTTCGTCGAGCTGCTCGGAGACGACCACGCCCTTGGCGTCGAACACGTAGCGGGCGTCGATCTTGCCGTCGCCGTTGCGGTCCTCTTCCTGGGTCGCCTTCTCGCCGTTCTTGAAGGTGATGAAGGTGTCCATGCGGCCGTCGCCGTTGGTGTCGGCCTCGCGCCGGAGCGGCGTGTCGCCGTCCCAGGTGGTGACGACCTCGGGCTTGCCGTCTCCGTTCTGGTCTTCTTCCTCGCGCACGCGCTTGCCGCCCGCGAAGATGCGCACGAGATCGGCGCGGCCGGCCTTCTTGGTGTCGACCTCCTCGCGAACCTTCTCGCCGTGATCATCGAGCAGGATCACGAGCTCGGGCTTGCCGTCGCCGTCGTTGTCCTGCGCCTGGCGCCGCTCGATTCCCTTCTCGTAGGTGGCGACGGTCTCGAAACGGCCGTCGTGGTCGGTGTCGGCCTCGCGGCGCGTGATGAGGTCGCCGTCGTAGATCGTCACGACGTCGGTCTTGCCGTCGAAGTTCGTGTCCTCCTCGACGCGAACCTTCTTGCCGTTCGCATAGCGGATCGTGACGTCGTACTTCCCGTCGTGGTTGGTGTCCTGCTGCTCGCTCTTCTTCGAGCCGTCGGGGTTGAACTCCGCGAGCGCGTCCGGCTTGTCGTCGAAGTCCTTGTCCTCTTCGATGACGGCGGGCTTGCCGTCGCGGTACGTGACGGTGCGGTCGGTGCGGCCGTCGAAATTGGTGTCCTCTTCGAGCTTCTCGGGCTTGTCGCCGACGAAGTAGAGCGTCGAGTCGGGCTTGCCGTCGCCGTTCTTGTCGTCGAGCTGCGTGTGGGGCACGCCGTTCTGGAGCTGGATCCAGCGGTCGCGCTTGCCGTCGCCGTTGGTGTCGATCTCCTGGCGCGTGGGCTTGCCATCGGGACCGTAGAAGATCCAGAGATCGACGCGGCCGTCGAAGTTGGTGTCCTGCTCGGCGCGCTGGGGCTTGCCGTCCTCGAAGTAGACGATCTGGTCGGGCTTGCAGTCCTTGTTGGTGTCGGTGCGCTTCTCGGAGATCTGCTCGGAAGCGTCGTACTTGAGCTCGACGGCGGGGCAGTTGGCCTGCGCGTAGGCGGGCGCCGCAGCGAGCAGCCAGAGACCCAGCCAGAGTGCGAAGCTAGCCCGCAACGGGATTGCTGAACGTCGCCGTGATCGGGACGCGTACCAGGCAGCGCGCGGAATCCGGCATCGCCGGGAAGGGCGACGCCGCGCGCAACGCATCGACGGCGGAGAGGCCGAGGGCGTTGTCCGAGGCGCGCACGAGCGAGACGTTCGACGCGGAGCCCGCGACGTCGAGCTTGAAGCGCAACGTCACGTGCTGATCCGCGGAGACGCTCGGCGGCAGCACCCAACGCTCGAGCGTCCGGTTCTGCACCTGGGAGAGATAGGCCTGGACCTCGGGCTTCTGGAAGCACGCCGTCTCGGAGACCGCGGCGTCCCCGGTGCCGCCGCTGCTGCCGCGCAGCATGCCTTCACCGACCTGCGTGTCGACGCTCGCGAGCGGGGCGCCATTGGGCGAGCCCAGGACGTCGCGATTCGAGACGACGCCCTCGC
Source organism: uncultured delta proteobacterium (assembly GCA_963785985.1). Taxonomy (GTDB): domain Bacteria; phylum Myxococcota_A; class UBA9160; order UBA9160; family SMWR01; genus DATBRV01. The sequence continues at coordinate 39,531 of CAWAXD010000015.1, forward strand.
GCACCGAGGAGCCGCCGCCGATCACGAGGCGTCCCGTGCCCATCGAGGTGCCGCCCGCGGCGACGTTCACCTGGCGCGGGCCGGCCGAGGGCCCGGCCGGGAGGTCCGCGCGCACGGGGCCGCGCACCACCGGGCCGGCGGCGCTGCCCACGTCGACCGCCGAAGCCCGTGCGGCGACGATCGAATTCACGGCCGAAACGCGTTCGACCGCCGTCGCCGACGTACGGTTGATCTGCTTCGGAGCCACCGCCGAGCTCACGGCGTCCATTTGCAGGACCTCCGCGCTCACGGCCGGCGCCGCCTCCGCCACCACGCGGGGGTTCACGACCTGGGGCTGCACGGCCTGCACCGCCGGCGCGTAATCGAGCGACCGGCGCTCGGCCAGCGCCTTGGGTGCCGGAGCCGGCTCCTGCTCCTTCTTGGTCGGCTTGGGCTCGTCCTTCAGGATCTGAACCGGGATGATCGCTTCCTCGATCGCCGGCGCGAGGCTCGCCAGGATCACGAGCAGGGCGACCGCGCTGACGTGGACCAGGGTTGCGAGGCCGCCGGTCAGCAGGGTGCGGCGGGCGCTCTCCGGATCCTTCAGCGTGAGGCCCGGGAATTCATAGGCTACGGCCGCGCCCGCCGGCTTCTGGAAGGCAACGCCCATGCGCGCGGCGGACATCGTCGTCCGGCGCTTCGGTCGATGGAAGATGCGGAGCTGCTCGTTCATGCGGGCGCGTCCGGTGCTACGGATGGCGGCGGTCACGCTGCCGGGCTTCGTCCATTCCCCACGTGCGGGGTGTGTCGACGGTCACAGTCTGCCGATCTTCATCGGCCGAACCCGCTGGCCGCCATACCGATTTTCGCTGTTAAGGTGAAAGGGTCGGTACGACGAAAGAATGCCTGAACCTCACCCCGCCCCGTAGTGGAAAACAAAGTAAGAAAGCCGTTCGGGGGTGTCAACGCGCATGGGCGTGCTGCCCCCCGTGCCGTGATCCGGTAACCTCTCGTTCCACAGCGGGAAAGACCTCGCGCTGGGGCGGGAACCAGAGAAACCGCCGATCGGGTCTCGTCGACAGGAGAATCGCGTTGGACGCGAAAACGATTCTGCAGCTTCTTCAGAACGGTGGACTCACGGTCTATCCGCTCAGCGTGGGCTCGATCATCTGCCTCGCCATCCTGATCGAGCGGCTCTGGCGCTTTCGCGGCATCGACAGCCGCACCCGCAAGCTGACGCGCGACACGATCGAGTGCCTGGTGCGGCGCGACCTCTCGGGCGCGCGCTCGCTGTGCGAGAAGGCGAAGACCCCCATCTCCGAGATCTATCTCGAGGCGATGCGCTGGAAGAACGTGGCCCTCGAGGATCTCGAGCGCGTGCTCACGACCTCGCGTCAGGAGGCGGCTCAGGAGCTGAAGCGCGGCCTGTGGGTCGTCGGCACGATCGGCTCGCTCGCGCCCTACGTCGGACTGTTCGGCACCGTGGTCGGCATCATCCGCGCCTTCCACGACATGGCCGTGCACGGCGCCGGCGGCTTCGAGGTGGTGGCGGCGGGCATCTCCGAGGCGTTGATCGCGACCGCGGCGGGCCTCGCCGTCGCGATCGCCGCGCTGCTCATCTACAACTACATGCAGGTCCGCGTCGGCCAGATCACCGCGACCTACGCGCGCTCGTGCGAGCGCTTCGTCCAGGCTCTGCTCTACGTCGAATCCGCGACCGGCCAGGCGGCCGGCGGATCTCCGGAGGTCACCAGTGGGCGCCTCGTTCCGGCCTAGCGACAGCGAGACGGGCGACGAGGGCGTCGTCGCCGAGATCAACATCACGCCGCTCACGGACGTGTTCCTCGTCCTGCTCATCATCTTCATGGTCACCACCTCGGTGATCCAGAACCAGGGCAAGAACATCGATCTGCCCGGGGCGGAGGTGAGCGATCACACGCCGAAGGGCGTGACGGTGACGGTGTCACCGGAAGGCGGCATCCTCGTGAACGACGAGCCCACGCGCGAGAGCGACCTGCTCAAGGTGCTCGAAGCCAAGCTCAAGGACACGCGCGACAAGATCGTGATCCTGCGCGGCGACAAGAAGGTGCTGCTCGGTCAGGCCGTGAACATCCTCGATCTCGCCCAGCAGGCCGGCGCCACCGGTATCGCGCTCGCCACGAAACCTCCGCCCAAAGACGGCTGAACCCGCCGCCTCCCTGCGCGCGCTCGTTGAAGATCGGATTCGGGCTAGGCGGCGCGCCGCCGCAGCCAGACGAGACCGGCGATTCCCAGCAGCAGCTCCGGGACCAGCAACCCCACGCCGTGGAACGCGCGCAGGGTGTTCTGGATCGGCAGCGGAAACTGCCTGGGCGTGCGCAACTTCGGGCGCAGCGTGATCTCCGACTCGCGCTCGACGGCCCAGTGCACGGCGTTGAGCGCCAGATCCAGGTTGTAGAGCGCTCGCAAATACCGGTTCGAAGCGAAGTCGCTGTCGCCGAACACGACGATGCGCGCCTCGCCGCCGGGGCGCGGGTAACGGCCGGCTGCCGCAATCGCGTGGTAGTCGAGCGGCGCCGAGCCCGGCTCGAGCCGGCGGCTGCGGTGCGAGAGCACCGAGAGATCCGGCGTCACCCAGGAGCGTGGGCTCGCCAGCACCACACGCCGCACGCTGTCTCCGGAGGCGGTGTTGTGGACCGCGAGCGGGCGCGCGCCGGAAAAGAACGTCATGCGGTCGGGATTCAAGCCGCGCGTCAGCGGATGCGTCTCGTAGTTGTAGGCGATCGGGTCGACGCCCGGACTTCCCTCGCTCGCCTCTCCCGAGGCCGGGTCGACGATCACTCCGTCCAGCGGCTCGATGCCCCAGCGCGAAAGCAGCGGCTCGAGGCCGCTCTGCACGCCGGGCTCGAGCAGCGCCACCACCCGACCGCCCCGCTCGAGGTAGCGCTCGAGCGCCGCGAGCGAGCCGGGCAGCAGCGCGCGCCGCGGACCGATCACGAGCACGGCGGCGACGTCGGCCGGGATCTCGCTCTGCGCGGCGGTGACGAGGCTGCGCAGCTCGTAGCCTTCGGTGGCGAGCGCGGCCGCGAGGCCCGAGTAGCCGAGCTCTGCATCGCTCGTGACGTCGCCTTCGCCCTCGCCGCGCAAGACCCCGATCACGCCGTTGCTGCGTGAGCGGAGCCGGTAGAGCGCCTCGTAGAGCGTCGCTTCGAGCGGTCGCTCGACGGTCTCGAAGCGGTCGCCGAGCTCGAGCACCACGCTGTTCGAGCTCGCGATTCCGAAGCGATCCAGATCTTCGGGTGCGTCCGCGAGCAGGCGTTCGCGCACCTCCACCGGCCCGGCTTCGGCCAGGCTCGCGAGCAGCAGTCGCGTGTTGCGCGCGCGCGGGTCGTAGCGGTCGTGGTAGAGCGTCGCCGTGAGCTTCCCAGGCAGCTCCGCGAGCGCCTTGCGCGTCGCCGGCGCCAGCTCGAAGCTCTGCTCGAAGGTGAGATCGGTGCGCCAGCCCGACCAGGCGGCGGCCCGCTCGAGCGCGAGCGCGAGTGCCAGGGCCCCGGCGACGCCGAGCAGGCCGCGCAGCAGGACGCGACGCGAGTGCGAGCCCGCGGCGAAGCGCAGCTGACTCAGCGCGAGCAGCGCAGCCGTCGCGAGCGCGAGCGCAGCGGCCGCCAGATTCAGGCTGGCGAAGAGCGTACGCTCCCCGGTTGCGTAGTACGAGCCGAGCCCGAAGGCGAGCGCGATCAGGCCCGCGAGCGCGAGCGCGCGCATCAGCCGCTCACCCGGCGCACGTCGAAGGAGAAGCGCGCGGCGGCCAGGCAGACCAGCGCGATGCCCGCGAAATACACGACGTTCGCGAGCGAGACGACGCCTCCCGCAAAGCTCGAGTAGTGGGGCTGGATCGAGAGCGCGTCGAGGATCCCGGCGACCCGCTCGCTCACGAAGCTGCTCGCCCAGGAGAGATCCCAGAGCAGGAACGCGATGGCCCAGGCCGAGATCGCCGCCACCAGCTGGCTCGCGGTGAAGGCCGAGCACACGAGCCCGATCGACGCGAGCCCGATGCCGTGGAGCAGGAGGCCGAGGTAGACGGCGCAGAGGTGTTCGAGCCCGAGCCCGCCCTGCTCGATCGCCAGCACCGGATACAGGAAGCTCACCGCCATCATCACCGCGACGAAGAACCAGGTCGCGCCGAACTTGGCGAGCACGATCTGGCCCGGCGTGAGATGGGTCGTCAGCAGCAGCTCGTCCGTTCCGCGCGCGCGCTCCTCGGCGAACACCCGCATCGTGACGAGCGGGACGACGCCGATCAGCGTCAGCCCGAGCGTCTCCATCACCGGGAAGAAAACGCTGTCCCACAGGTTGACGTAGTCGGGAACCGAATCGCTCGCGAAGCCGCCCATCGTCGCCGAGGCATATACGAACAGGATCTGGTTGTAGAGACGCAGATGGTCGAAGAAGATCAGCGCGGTGACGAGCGCCACCATGGTGAGCGCGAGGTAGGCCGTCGGCGCCCCGAACAGGCTCGTGAGCTCCTTGCGCACCAGCGCGCGGAGCGCCGTCACGTTGCGCGCTCCGGCGGCGAACGGAACACCGCGAGCTCGTCGCCGCCGCCCAGCACTTCGGCGGGCGCGCCTTCGGCCACGAGCCGTCCGGCGTTCAGCACGCCGACGCGCGTCGCGAGCGTGCGCGCCTCCTCGAGATCGTGGGTGCAAAAGAGCAGCGTCGACTTGCCGCGCAAGCCGAGCAGCAACGTCTGCACCTCGCGGCGCTGGACGGGGTCGAGGCCCCCGGTGGGCTCGTCGACGATCACCAGCGGCGGATCGCTGAGGAACGCCTGCGCGAGAGAGACGCGCTGCTGGTAGCCCTTCGAGAGATTCCCGACCAGCCGCGTTGCCACCGACGCGAGCTGGAAGCGCGCGAGCGCGACGTCGACCGCGCGCGCGAGCGCGGCGCCCGCGAGCCCGCGCGCGCCGCCCATGAAGCGCAGGAAGCCCTGCACGCGCAGCTCGGGGTAGAGCCGCGAGGTCTCCATCACGAAGCCCAGACGCGCGTGGACCTCGGCGGGCCGCAGGGCCGGCGAGAGGCCATCCACCGTGAGCTCGCCCGAGCTCGGGAGCAGGGCGCCGGTCACCAGCCGGATGAACGTCGTCTTGCCGGCGCCGTTCGCCCCGAGCAGGGCGAAGCTCTCGCCGGGCGCGATGCGCAGCGTGAGCCGATCGAGCGCGAGGCGCTCGCCGAAGCGGCGGGTGAGGGCGGTGGCCTCGATCGCGACTCCGCGCCCGGGGCGGGGTCGGGGGTCGACGTCCGCGCTCGAGGTCGCTGCGTTCATGTCCGGCCCCGCTTGCCGATGCGCTCCACGTCATTACCCTACGCGCACGTGATCGACCACCGCCCCATCCTCGGCAATGGAGCCTGTGCGCGCTGCGGCGGCAGCCTCGATCTCGCTTCCCTCAAGCTCGGCGATGCCTGGTACTGCAGCTCCGCCTGCGCGCAAGGCCGCAGCTCGGCCGAACGCGCCGAGCCGAGCGTACCCGAGACCTGGCTCTATGCGCGGCCCCGCCGCTTCTTCCGCGCGCGCAAGCCGAAGGAGCTGAGAGGCTCCGCGCCCCCGCGCTGATCAGGGCTTGGTTTCGCGAAGCGCCGCGTCACGCGGAGCGCGCCGGCGCGCCGCGCCAACCGCCGGCGTACGCGGCGACGAACAGGCAGACGACGATCGCCAACACCGCTTCGAGCAACGCTCGCAAGGCGGCGACGATCTCGAGCACGAAGCCTTCGACGATGGCAGTCGCCGCGATGCTCGCGCCGAGCAGCACGATCACGAGCGGCGCCCACGACGCGGCGCGCCAGACCCCCACGCCGGCGACGATGCCGAACACCGCCTGCAGCAAGAAGCCGATCAGCAACAGCACCGAAGTCCCGCTGAGCAGCCCGGGGACGTAGAGCGCCCGGTAGATGCCGAAGCCAGCCAGGGCAATGGCGATGGCCAGAAGCGCGGTGGATCGATTCACACCCGGTGAAGTGTCTCGGCCAAGCGGCATCGGGATCAGCCCTCGCGAAGAACGTGTTGGCAAAGCCTACCCCGTTCCCGACCCGAATGTGGCACGTGTCTTGCTGTTGGAAGACGCGCAGGGAATGCGCCGCCTTCAGGCTCGGCGGCCTCGCTAGCTGATTCTCCTGCACGTCCGCTGAAGCGTCCGACTGGAAGTCGTCGCACGATGGGGTCGCCATTGATGTTTCGAACGACGAGGCTCATCTCGCTCGCCACGCTGGCCGCGTTGCTCGCGGCAGCCCCCTCGCTCGCGCAGACGGTTACGGACACGCGCCTGACCGTCACTCCGATCGTCGCGGGCCAGCTCAGTCAGCCCACGAGCATGGAGTTCGTCGCACCGAACGACTTCCTCGTGCTCGAGAAAGCCAGCGGAATCGTCCGCCGCGTGACGAACGGCGTGCTCTCTCCCACCGTGGCGCTCGACGTCGCGGTGAACTCGAGCAGCGAGCGCGGTCTGCTCGGCATCGCCGTCAACTCCGCGACCCCGCGCGCGGTCTTCCTCTACTACACGGAGGCGTCGGGCGGCGTCGACAACAATCCTCCGCTCGGCAACCGCGTCTATCGCTACACGTGGAACCCGAGCTCGGGTCACCTCGAGAGCCCGCAGCTGATTCTCGACCTTCCGGTCACCCCCGGACCGAATCACAATGGCGGTGTGCTGCTGATGGGCAGCCCGAGCGACGGAGCCAGCGCCGGCGACGGCGCCTTCCTCTACGTGGTGATCGGAGAGCTCAATCGCAACGGGAAGCTCCAGAACAACGGCGCGGGCGCCAATCCCGACAATACCGGCGTGATCCTGCGCATCGAGCAGGATGGAACGCCGGCGGCGGGCAATCCCTTCACCCCCTACTGCACCGGCGCGACGACGCTCACGTGTACTGGCGATGCGGCCTGCGGTAGCAACGGCCCCTGCCGGCTCGAGGTGGCGAGCTACTTCGCCTACGGCATTCGCAACAGTTTCGGGATGTCGCGCGATCCGATCACGGGCGCGCTCTGGATGACGGAGAACGGGCCCAGCGACTACGACGAGGTGAACCGCGTCGCGCCGGGGTTCAATAGCGGCTGGAACAAGCTGATGGGCCCCGACTCGCGCGACCCGCAGGGCCTGGCCGATCTGTGGAACATGCCGGGCAGCGTCTCGACCTACAGTGATCCCGAGTTCTCCTGGCTCACCACCATCGCACCCACGGGCATCGTGCTGCCGTCCGGAAGCGGCCTGGGCGGTGGCTACGACCACGTCGTGATCGTCGGCGACAGCAACCTGGGACAGCTCTACGCGCTGCCGCTGAACGCGGCACGCACGGCGTTCGATCTCGCCGGCTTCGCGGGCGTCTCCGACCTCGTCGCCGACGACGCCAACGAGCGGAACCAGTTCCGCATCGGCAGCGGCTTCGGTTCGATCACGGACCTCACCATCGGCCCCGATCGGAACCTCTACATCGTGTCGATCTCGAACGGTACGGTCTACCGCATCACCGGACCGCGCGCGGTGCCGGGTCTCTCACCGGCAGGCATGGGGGTGCTCGCGCTCTTGCTGTGCGGCGTCGCGACGACGCTGCTCTGGCGTCCGGCGCTTTGAAGAAACTGCCCGCGATGGCTACCGGAAATTACAAAAGCCACGGGACGCGAGCCGTGTTCCACCCACGGGAGGACCCATGCGGCCGGTCATGTTTCGGGTCGTGAGGCGCAAGCTATTCGCTTCGGCGCTTCTCACTGCCTCGCTCGCCTGCGGCAGCCTGGGCGCTCCGAGTTGTCCGCCGCAAGCGCCGGCCGCGTCCGGGCACGGCTACGCGCTCCTCTATGCGATCCTCGCGCAGGAAAAGCAGGTCTCCCAGCTGCTGATCATCAAACAGGATCGCGAGGCGCTCGGGACCGTCATCGATGCGATCGCGCAGACCACCGGCACGGCGTACGATCGGCTCGGAGAGCTCGCCGAGCAGAGCCCGCGCCTCGATCTGGCGGACACCGGGCTTCCCGCGGACGAGCTACGGACGCGCCAGTTGATCGCCGCCACACGGCGCAATCTGCTGCTCGCGTCGAGCGGAATCGAGCTCGAGCTGCAGCTCTTGTTGACGCAGAATGAAGCCCTGACGTACGCGGCGCATCTCGCCGACACGCTCACCCGAAGCGAGCGCGATCCGGAACGCCTCGCGTTCGATCGAGCGCTCTGGAAGGACCTGACCGGGCTCCTGTATGACGTGCAGGCGCTGCTGCGCCGCCCGCTTCGGCCCGCCGGCTGATAGCCGCCAGCCATCTCCACAGCGAGCATGCGACCCGCTAGCTTCCGGCGCGTGGACCTCGACGGGCCGCAGGGCTGGCGAGAGGCCATCCCCCGTGAGGTCGCCGGACCTCGCGAGCAGGGCACGCTCGAGGGCCGCATGGCAGCCTCCGGATCCCATCCGATTTCGCTCGCGGCAGGCCCCATCGATCGCGCCGCCGCGCGCCGTCTCGGCGTCGACCCGAGCGACGCCTGGCTGGGTAGCGACCCGGCCGACCCCTCGTTTCGCGACGACCCTGCGCCGGCGCTGCATCGGCTGCGCGAGATCGCGCCCGTCCATCTCTCGCCGCTGGGCGCCTGGCGTCTCTCGCGCTACGACGATTGCGTGCGCCTGCTGCGCGACGTGAAGAGCGGCGTGCGCTACGCGGACGGCAGACCCGCCATCGGCTCGTCACCGCCCGGCGTCACCGCGGGCCCCGGCGAGTTCATGCTGCAGCAGGATCCTCCGAATCACACGCGGCTGCGACGGCTCGTGAGCAAGGCCTTCACGCCGCGGGCGGTCGAAAGCCTGCGCGAGCGCGTGCGCGCCAACGTGCGCAGCCTGCTCGACGCGGCGCTCGCGCGAGGAGAGATGGACGTGATCGCCGATCTCGCGCTGCCGGTTCCCGCCACCGTGATCTGCGAGATGATGGGGGTTCCGGTCGAGGATCGACCGCGCTTCGCGACCTGGACGGGCGACGCGACGCATCTGCTCGCCGCGGAGTTCGCCCCCGAAGAGGTCGTGCAGCGCGGCCTCACGGCGGCGGGCAATCTGGCGCTCTACTTCCAGCAGCTGATCGAAGCGCGCCGCAAGCAGCTCGCGGACGACATCCTGTCGCATCTGATCCGGGCCGAGGAGGCCGGCGATCGCCTCTCGCCGAGCGAGCTGCTGATCCAGTCGATCGGTCTGCTGATCGCGGGCTTCGAGACCACCATCGGGCTGATCGGAAACGGCGTCTACCAGCTGCTGCGCCACCCGGGCGAGCTCGAGAGGCTGCGCCGCGAGCCGGGTCTCGTGCGCACCGCGGTCGACGAATGCCTGCGCTTCGATGGGCCGATCGGCGCGACCCTGCGCATCCTGCACGAGGACACGGAATTCGGCGGCGTCGTGATTCCCCGCGATTCGCGCATGATCGCCCTCCTCGAGGGCGCGAACCGCGATCCCGAGAAGTTTCCCGAGCCGGATCGCTTCGACATCGGCCGCAGCCCGAACGAACACCTGGCCTTCGGCGGCGGCGTGCACCATTGCCTGGGCGCGCATCTCGCGCGCATGGAGGCGCAGGAAGCGATCGTCGCGCTGGCGACGCGCACGCGCGCGATCGAGCTGCTCACGGAAACGCGCAGCTGGGGACGCTCGCTGTTCCGCGTGCCGGCCGCGCTGCCCGTGCGTCTCTCGGCGGCCTGATCCGCGAGCCCTTGCGGAGCTCGCCCCTGCGGGAGGGTGGCGTGACACGACTCCCCGATCACCTGCCGATTCTCGACCGGCGCCTGGCCCGCGACGGCTGCCCCGCCGTCTACGTGGAGCGCGAGATCACGCAGCCGGTGGATCTCTGCGACGCCAGCGGGCGCTTGAATCCCGACGCGGTCGGCTTCTCCCGCCAACCCTGCGTGCGCGCGAACCTGTCGGGACACTGGCCGCGCAAGAAGCGCTGGAACTTCTGGAACTGGATCGCGCCGGACTTCGTGTTCTCGGTGACGCTCGCCGACATCGACCTGGCCTCGTTCTGCTCGTTCACGCTCACCGACTTCAGGGACGGCGCGCACTGGAGCGGCGGCTCGTACGCGCGCTCCGGCCGCGTTGCGTTGCCGGAGGCGGTCGAGGCGAGCGTCGCGTTCCAGGGCGGGGGCCTCGACTACGCGAATCGCATCGAGGGCCCGGATCTCGCCGTGCGCTTCCGCGGCCGCGCGGGGGATGGCAGTGAGATCGCGGCGGATTTCCGCGTGCAGCGGCCGCCCGGCCACGAGAGCTTGAACGTCGTGGTGCCGTGGACTCCGACCCGCTTCCAGTGCAACTCGAAGCACGCCGCGCTGCCGTGCGAAGGCGAGCTGCGCGCGGGCGACCGCCGCTACGCGCTAGACCCGCGCCGTTGCTTCGGCGTGCAGGACTGGGGCCGGGGCATCTGGCCCTATCGCTCATTCTGGAACTGGGGCGTCGCGACGGGCTGGGCCGACGGCGCGCTGCTCGGCATCAACTTCGGCGCGAAGTGGACCACGGGCACGGGCTCGAACGAGAACGGCATCCTGTGCAACGGACGTCTACACAAGATCATGGAAGATCTGCGCTGGGAGTACGACGCAGCGGAGTGGCGCAAGCCGTGGCGCATCGTGGCGCCGCACTCGGGCGCGCTCGATCTCGTGCTCGAGCCCGTCGCCGCCCACACGCCGCGCTTGAACCTGGGCCTGCTCGCGACGGGCGGCGTGTGCGCCTTCGGACGCTGGCGGGGGCGCGTGCGGGTGGCAGGGAAGGATCTGGCGGTGGACGGGCTCGTGGGCTGGGCGGAGGAGTTCGCGCACCGCTGGTGAGGCGCGCGCGCTGGCGGCGCGCCTCGCCGCCGGCCCGACCGGAGCGAGGCGCGCCGCCGGGGCTCACATGGTCGGGAAGCCGAGCATGCAGGTGTTGAAGTACGTCTCGGCTGCTGCGCCCGAGCACTCCGCGGCCTGGTCCTTGCCGGCGTTGCCGGCCGCAGCCGCCGCATTCTTCGCCTGTTGCGTGAAGCTCTCGATGCAACTGGCAGAATTCCCTTTGGACAGCCCCTTGCAGGCGATCTGGTTCTGCTTGTTCAAGGTGCCGATCTGGTTCTGGATGCACCGGACGGTGTCCCTCACCGCGAACTGACAGGCCTTGGCGAAGCTCTGCGTGAGCTGCTTGCACAGCCCATCGTCGGCGATGGGGACGGTCCACTCCGAGTCGAGCTCGTCGAGATAGACAGCGAGGGCGTCTTGCGCCGTGGTCTCGAGGTTGCCGCAGACCTCCGGGGCCGGCTGCGCCTGCGCCGGCGCCGCGGCGAGCAGCCAGCCCGCCATTCCACCGAGCAGCACGAGTCCGCAGCCCGCCCGTCGCAGCGAAGTTTCGATCGTCGTCATGTTCACATCTCCCCTTCCGGTCTTGGAGCAGCCGAACGTCTCGATGCGAGGTGACGCTTGCACCTGCAAGGGTCGCCGCAGCCCGGCGCTCGGCCTCGGATCCAACTCTCTCGAACGTCCTGCACCGATGCAAGCGGCATACCCGCGCGAGGCATGCGCGCGGCCGGGCGGAGGAGCGGTCTGCGTCAGATTTCCTCAGGTTGTCCCGGCGCGGGCCAGCGTGTGAACGGCCGCCCGCAGCCGGGGAGGGCGTCGGCCGCACGCTACGGTTCCGCGCATGACGCCTGCCGCGCGGTCGTGATGGCGCTTCGCTTCGTCGATGCCCTGGCGTTCTCGAGCGCCTGGCTGGCCTTCGCGGCGGCGGCGCTGGTCGCCGCGAGCTCGCGTGCGCTCGAGCTTCCCGTGGATCCGCGGGCGCTAGGGCTCGCATTCGCCGGCACGTTCGTCGTCTACAACCTCGACCGGCTCCGGGATCTGGATCGCGATCGGCGCACCGCGCCGCTGCGCACGGCCTTCGTCGTGCGACACGAGACTGCGCTGGTTCGCTGCTCCCTCGCGGCGCTGCTGCTGGCGCTGCTGCTGTTGGCGTTCACGGGGGTTCGCGCCGGCGTCCTGCTGCTGCCCGCCCTGGCTCTCGGGCTCGCGCACCGCCGTCTCAAGCAGATCGCCTTCTTCAAGCCCGCCTACATCGTGGCCGCCTGGCTGCTCGTCGTCGTCGGGCTCCCGTGGTGCCTGGCCGCCGGCGCCAGGCCCGCGATCCGGCCCGCTCACGCCGGCTGGCTGATCGCCGTGCTGGCGTCGAGCATCCTTTCGAATGCCGTCGCGGCGAACGTACGCGATCACGAGGCCGGCGCTGCGCGTCTCGGTGCGAAGAGGGCGCTCGCCATCGCGCGCCGGCTCGCCGTCGCGGGCGTCGTCTGCGCAGCTCTCGCGCCCGGATCGGTGCGCACGCTCGTCGCCGTTCCTGCGGCCACGTTCGCCGCGCTCGCGGCCTTTCGCGGCTCGGAGCGTTACGGCCTCGTGATCGTCGATGGCGCCCTGCTGGCCGGAGCGCTCGTCGCCCTCGTGCTTCCCGCGGCCTGAACACGGGCGGATCCAACCCCGCGGATTCCCGCGATCCGAAGGCTGAGCGCCTCGCGCATCGGGCCCGTCTCTTCCCGCGCAGCGCCGTCTTTGATTCCGCCGGGATCCCCCGTGAGCTTGCCGGTCGGCCGTGTCGGGCCGAAGCCATGCGCGGGGAGCCTCGAAAAAGACTTGGAACCGGAAACGTCGCGCGGGTTACACTGCGGCGTTCACGAGACGCGACCCGTCACGCCGCTGACGGTCACGGAAATGGGTTCCCGATGAAGCTACCGCCCGAACTACCGGTCTCGCCGTCACAGCTCGAACGCATGGCGGCGGCACTCGGGTCGACACCCCCCGTGACGCACGCTGCGGCGCACGTCTATCCCGCCGCCGCCCCCGCCTACACCGCCAGCGCTTGCGAGGCGCGCGAGCGGCCGGAGACCCGAGAGCTGCGGCTCTACGTGCACATTCCGTTCTGCAACTACAAGTGCAACTTCTGCTACTACGCGACGCGCATCGGCGACACACGCGCGCAGCAGGAGCGCTACGTCGCAGCGCTCGAGCGCGAGCTCGAGTGGGTGGAGCCGGGCGCCCGGCTCTCGCAGCTCTTCGTGGGCGGTGGCACCCCGACGGCGCTTCCCGCCGATCTGCTGGATCGCACCCTCGCGCGCATCTTCGAGGTGATGCCCCCGACGGGTCAGCACGGGCACACCGTGGAGGCGTCTCCCGAGTCGATCAGCGCCGAGCACGTCGCCGTGCTCCGCGAAGGCGGCGTGCACCGCGTGAGCATGGGCGTCCAGAGCCTCGACCCCCAGATCCTCGATGGTGTTCACCGCCGTCATGACCGGCGGCAGGTCATCGAGGCCGTCGAGCTGCTGGTCGGGGGCGGGCTGATCCTGAATGTCGACCTGATGTACGGGCTGCCCGGGCAGAGCGAGGAGAGCTTTGCGCAGGATCTCGCGATACTCGCCGAGAGCGGCGCGCACTCCGTCACGCTCTACGACCTCCGGGTGACGAACCGGACGCCGCTCGGCCGCTCGCTCCGGGATGAAGAGCGCCTGGACCTGCTGCACCTGCTGCGCTGGCGGGCGTTCGTGGGTCGCGCGACCGCCGAGCTCGGCTTCACGCAGACGCGCTGGCACACCTTCAAACGGCTGGATTCGATCGCCGCTCGCCACGAGCGCGCCGCGTGTTTCGATGCGCAGATGCAGGGCTACCAGCTCGGGATCGGGATGAGCGCGAGGTCCCATCTGTGCACCACGATCTACCGGAATCACGACCGGATGCACGAGTACATGCGCCGCGTCGAGGCCGGCGCGAGCCCGGTCGAGCAGGTGTTCAGGCTCGGCGCTCAGGACTTGCAGACGCAATTCATCGCGCGCAGCCTCGGCGACGGCAGGCCCCTCGAGCGGCGCGCCTATGAGAACGCCTTCCGGCGACCCGTCGAGGCGGATTACGGCGCGGTGCTCGCGCGTCTGGCCGGCGCCGGTCTCGTGGAGGATCGCGGCGAAGAGCTCGTGCTGAGCGATCTCGGGCGGCTCGTGTACGACCGCGTGATGCTCCAGTTCTATCCGCGGCACGCCATCGAATGGCTGTGGGCCCAGGCGGCCTGAGTCAGGCGGGCCGCTTCGCACGGGCCATCGCCTGCGCGAGCTCGGGCAGGTAGCGCGCGAGGATCGGGTCGAAGACCTCATTGCGATCGTGGTAGGCGAAGTAGTCGACTCCGACGTACCGCTTCTTCTCCCGCTTGAAGCGCGCCTTCCTCTCGAATTCCTCGCGCGACTTGATCGGGTAGTGATTGATGCGAAGCTTTTCCACCGACACCTTGCAGCTGGTGATGTCGCCGGCCGCGTAGGGATCGAAGAAACGCAATAGCGGGCCGAGCCGGCCGAAGAGCGGTCGCAGACGCTTCTTGAAGCGCGGCTTCGGCGTCAGTCTCACGCGCTGCAGCGTCTCGTCGACGGCGAGCTCTCCGTTCAGGAACTCGAAGTGGTGCGCGCTGACGGGACGCAGCGTGCGTGCCGGATCGACGATCGACTTGGTGCGGCGATTGCGGATCCAATTCGTCGCGGCGCGCCGCGTGAAGCGCGCGATCACCGGTTCGCTCGACGCTCGTTCCTGGCCGGAGGAGCCGTAGACCTGCCAGCGGACCACCACGCCAGGAGCCGATGCGTACTCGCGCAGGACCGGGATCAGCGTCGCTTGCCCGGGGGCGAACAAGAACTCGTCAATGTCGAGGCACGTGAGCCAGCGCGCCCGGCCGCGCACGCGTTCGAGGCAGTCGGCATAGGCTCGTTGCGCCGCCTTCTCGTGGAAGGGCACGGGCCAGGGCACCAGCGTGACGACGCCTTCGGCGAGAAAGGGCGCGAGTACCGCTTCGGGGTGGTCGGCGCTGCCGTTGTCGTAGAGGATGAAGTGGTCGACGCCGACCAGACGGTGGAAGGCGATCCATTCGGTCAGATACGCGGCCTCGTCGCGAAAGATGGCTCCGGCGGTCAGCTGCGAGTCCAGCATCTCAGAGCCGGAAGCGACGCCCCATCGCCTCGGGGCTGATGTGCGTGAGGATCCCACCCAGCGCGAAGAACCCGTAGTACGTGCTCAGGATGACCAGCGATGCCGGGACCTGCCACCACGGCAAGCCGACGCGCTTCCGATTCACGAGCGTGTTCTTCACGCCGCGAGCGAGACGCACCGCCGCGGTTCCCACGCTGACCCGCAGCCCGCCCAGGTGGCGTCGCGTCGAGTACTTCATGTAGCGGTCGCGCCCGTGCGCGAGCGCGCGGATCACGAGGTGGCGGAGGCTCGCTGGAGGGGGGTGATCCACGCACGCGCGGCGGTTCTGCCAGACGTCGACGCCCACCGCGGCGAGCTGCCGTCGCAGCAGGCTGCTGGCGCCCCGGGTTCGCGGTCCGAGGGGCGGAAATCCATCCTTCGGAAACACCTCCGCCCGGAACACGACGTTGTTTCCATAGAATTTGCGGCACGGCTCGAAGCGCCCCGACTCGTCGCGCAGCTCGTACGTCCACCCGAGCGCGAAAGCGCGCGAGA
This sequence comes from uncultured delta proteobacterium, assembly GCA_963785985.1. Lineage (GTDB taxonomy): Bacteria > Myxococcota_A > UBA9160 > UBA9160 > SMWR01 > DATBRV01. The sequence continues at coordinate 54,986 of CAWAXD010000015.1, forward strand.
AGACGTCGCGCGGCCCGACGTACGTCTGGCCGGAGACCACCTGGACGTCCGGCCGTCCGAACGACCCGAGCAGATGGGCGAGCCAGCCGTCGTCCGGCAGCACGTCGCTGTCGACGAAGAGCAGGAGATCGCCAGTCGCACGGCTCGCGCCAAGATTCTTGAGCGCGTAGTACTCGAAGCCCTCCGCCACGTGGATTCCGAGGTCGAAGGACTTCGGGGTACGCCGCCGGATCTCCTCTTCCGTTGCGCTGCCCAGGGATCGACCGGACACCGTCACCAGCTCGGGCCGGGGGGCGAGGCGCTCGAGGAATGCCGCGCCTTCGGGCGGCAACGTCGCGGGGTAGCGGCGCGCGACGATCGCCTGCCATTGGCGCCCGAGGACGTCGAGCAGCGCCCAGGCTCTCGGGATTCCGTTCAGATGCGTGTTCTCCCACTCGACGATCAGCGACAGCCGCAGCGGCCTGGATGCCGTGAGCGGCGCCGCGGCGCTCGCGAGGGCGGAGCCTTCTCGACTCGTCATGGCGCGGCTCTTCTCATGCCGCTGGCCCGCTCGAGCAGGGCGCGGCACAGCTCGCTCCCGGGAAGCTCGCCAACGCCGAGCCGGCAGTCGAAGGCGGGGACGCTCTGGGCAATCCGCTGGATCGTCTCCGGCGCCGGGCTCGCGACCCCGGCGGCGCTCGCCACGAAGGCTTCTCCCAGCGGGCTCGCGTGCGCGGCGCGGAACAGCCCGTCGCGGAAGCGTGCGACTGCCTCGGGCGCAGCGAGGGGGTGCAGCGTCAGCGGCGCAGGATCGGCGGTGATGCGGGGGAAGATCAGCGCCAGCAGCGGTCCTCCGGAATCGCGCGGACAGTCCCCCATCAGCTCACAGAACTCGGGCGGGCTCAGACTGAAGCTCGCCCGCTCGTCGCGCCCGGCTCCGGCGAGATCGGGCCGGATTCCGGCGAGCCGCCGGCGCACGGCCGGGAAGCGATCGAGGACATCGCAGCGGATCGAGACGAGCGTCGGGAGGCCTCGGACGCTCACGTCCGGTCCTGTCGGGCGCAGCACGCAGCGGTCGTTTGCGACGTAACGCGTGCCCGGGATGCCGAGCAGGGACATGAGCAGCGTCGTCTTGCCGCTCCGCTTCGGCCCACACATCACCACGACGCCGCCGTCGACACGAACGGCCGCGCCATGGACCAGGATGCCGCCCGTCGCGACGACGCGGTCCATCGTCAACTCCCGGACGACGCGCATGAGCGTCGTCCGGCACTTCGGTGTCCGCTCGCGCGCCACGATCTCGACCCGGGCTCCAGCCTCGGAGATCACGTAGAAGATCGGGCGCCGCGTCTCGTGGAAGACGCGATCCCCTGCGCTCGAGGGCCAGCGTTCGAGCAGGGAGGGCTTTGCGTCCCTCGCAAAGCCTTCCACCCGCGCGCCGCTGCCCGGGCTTCCCATCGCGAACAGACGCTCGTAGGCGGCGGCGTCGACCGTGAGCACCACGCGCCGGTCGCACGCGCCCGCCACGACCCGCTCGAATCCGCAGGCGAGAAAGGCCTCGAGCCAGCCGAGATCGCCGCGCTCCGACGACGTGACGGCCACTTCAAAATCTTCGAAGCGCAGGTTCGAGCTCTCCGTCGCGAATTCGTGGGTCGCCATCGTCAAGCGTGTGCGTGGAGCTGGCGCAGCCGCTCGATCGACGCTTGCGCTCCGGGAGCGAGGGAGCGGAGCCGCGTTGCAGCCGAACCGACCAGTACGCAGGTCGCCCAGAAGTCGAAGTGGCGTTCGAAGCCAACGAGACTGCGATGTTCCAGATAGCCCGTCTTGAAGTGCGCGAGCTCGGCCTCGCGCAGCGGCCAGCGCGCCCAGGTCCGCGCGAGATCGAGATCATGGGGGCCCGTAGAGAGCGTCGCGTCATCGACACACACGAGGGAGTCGTCGGAGCCGAGGACGAGATTCTCGGCACAGAAGTCCTTGTGGATGATCCCGAGCGTCACGTCGCGGGGACGCTTCGCGTCGGCGGCGGCGAGCGCACGCCGCGCGAGATCCGCATCGAGCAGCTTCGCCGCGACCAGCAGCTCGAGATTCCGCTCGAGCTTCTCGAAGACCGCCTGCGAGCTCGCTGGCGCGCCGGCGACCCACTCCTCGCAGCGCAGCGCGTGGAGCGCGCCGAGCATCCGGCCGCAGCGCCGCAAGACCGCGGCCGGGACGGCCTCCAGCGACGCGAGGCTGCGGCCCTCGATCCATGCGAGGAGCATCGCGTCGCCGCGCCGGGCGAGCAGCGTTGCGAAGTCCGCCGGGGCCGCAGCTCGCAGGCGAGCGACCACGTCGGCCCGCTGCGCGCTCTTGAGACGCCGGGCCTTGAGTCGCGTCCCGTCCGCGAAGTCGACCGCAAAGGCGGCCCGCGGGCGGACGGGCGACGGGAGTGCCGTGATGGCCGTGAGCTTCGTCACGGGAGCTCCCCGCGCTCGGATCAACGCCAGCAGGTCGCTTCCCAGGGCGCCCGCGAGCTCGTTCGTTTCGCTGGAATCGATTCCGAGCACTCGAGAGATCTCCGGGGTTGCCAGGGTTTGCACATCATGCCGGGAAGCCAGGCAAGAGTTCAAGAGGAGACTCGAGGCCGTGTACGATCTGCCTGAATCGACGCACGTTTGTGGCGCTCTCGCGCAATCGCGGACTGTTACAATGAGCGGGCAGGCCGGGCTGGCGGCCGGCGCGAGGGAGCGGCAGTGACGCGGATCGGGATCTCGAGTCTCGACGCCGTGGAGCGATTGCTGGTCGGGTCGTGTCGTCGCGACGCCGGAGCCGTGCTCACGGCTGCCGATCTGGCGCAACTCTCGCGCAAGAGCTTCCAGAGCCGTCTGCTGGTGCTCGCGTCCCGGCATCACGTGTCCGGGCTGGCGCTGCTCGCGCTCCAGCGCCATGCCGGCTGGCGCGAGCTTCCCGGCGAGATCGCAGACGAGCTGCTGAGGCCCGCCGCGGCGGTGGCGCAGGTTGCGCGAGGTGCCTCGCTCGCGGACGGCGTGCGTCCTTCGGAGCGGGTGCGCTCGTTCGAAGCCCTGCTTTCGGGCGCCCAGCGCAAGGACCTCGAGCTGGAGCGGCTGCTCGGGCGGCTGCAGGACGCGGGGCTCGAGCCCGTCGTGCTCAAGGGCCCAGCCCTGCGGCGCACCGTCTACGCGCATCCGGTCGAGAGGAGCTACAGCGACTTCGACCTGCTGTTCCCGCTCGAGCGCGTGGACGCTGCGATCGAGGTCGTATCGGCGGCTGGCTACGCCTTTCCGTTCTCTCCCGAGAAGCTGCAGGGGTACCGCAAGCTACACTATCACGTGCTGCTTCGGCAGCCCCGGCACTTCCGCGCCGAGATCCACTGGGGCCTCTCGAAGTCGACGAGCAGCTTCCAGCTCGACCCCGGGGCCTTCCTCCGGCGCGCCGTGAAGGCTCCGATCCTGCAGGCGATGGCCATGCGGGTTCCGTGTCCGGAGCATCTCCTGCTCCACATGGCGCACGAGAATTTGCGGGATTCGTTCGCCCGCTTCGCGCGCGTAGTGGACGTGGACCGCATCGTGGCGGGAACACCGGATCTCGACTGGGACGACATCGTGTCCCAGGCGCGGGAAGGGGGTCTGCAGTCGCTGCTGGCACTGACCCTCGAGCTGGGACGCGAGCTGCTCGGGACCGCGGTACCGCCGAACGTGCTCGCGAGCCTGCGCCCGGGCGCAGCCACCCGCATGCATCTGCGGCTCATGCGACCTGCGCCGTCGCTGATCCGGTGGCAGCTCCGCGACATCGGAGCCGCGGGCTCCTTGCGTCTCTGGCTGACCACCACGCTGTACGGGCGCGCGAGATTCCTGCTCCGCCTGCTCAGCGGAGCGCAGTCGGCCGAAAGCTGGATCTTTCGCGAATCGGAACCGGCACCGCGGACCCGCGAGGTGCTCGCAGCCGGCCTCAAGTCGGGCGTGCGGGTCGCGACCCGACACGTTGCGCTCTATTGGAACGGCCTGCGCGAAATGGCGAGCGTGTTGCGAGTTCGACGCTGACATGCGCATGCGTTGCACCTGCGGTTTCTCTTGACTCTCGCTCGGCCCGCGGGATAGATTCAAACGTCGTTTGCGCGGGCCGGCGCGACGCGAGAAAGTCGTTTCGTATGCGCAACTTGGAATCGTCACCTCGGCGCGGGCCGGAGCCGCTCGGCGTGACACTGGCCGACGTGCTTCCGGGGTGGGGGCGAGCGCGCTGCCCGGAGGTGCCGACGATCGGCGTGTTGGCGGGCGAGGGAGTCGGCGAGGAGGTGGTCGGGGCCGCGCTCGACGTGCTCGACGCCGTCGCCGATGCCTCGGGCCGACGCTTCGCGGTGCAAACCGGCGGCGCGATCGGGCTGGCCGCGCGAGCCGCGACCGGCCAGGATCTCTCGCCGGCCGTCGTGAGCTTCTGCGACGCGGTGTTTCGCGACGGCGGCGCGCTTCTGTGCGGTCCGGGCGGCGGCCGTTTCGTCTACGAGCTGCGCGAGAAGTTCCACCTCTTCTGCAAGCTCGTGCCGCTGCGCCCGTACCCAATGCTGCGCGGCGCCGGACCGCTGCGACCCGAGGCCCTGACGGGCGTCGACATCCTCGTCGTTCGCGAGAACGTGGGGGGCATCTATCTCGGCGAGCCAGGCGAACGGCGCGACGGCGGCAGGCTGATCGAGGCGGATCACCGCTTCCGCTACGACGCGCTCCAGGTGGACCGCATCGTGCACGTGGCGATGGAGCTGGCTCGCCGTCGCCGTGGACGCCTGAGCGTCATCATCAAGCGCGCGGGCGTCCCGTCGATCAGCGAACTGTGGATCGAACGCGTCGCGGCGCTGAACGCGGGCTTCGGCCTCGATCTCGAGCTGCTCGAGATCGACAACGCCTGTTACCAGATCGTGGCCGATGCGAAGCGCTTCGACGTGATCGTCGCGCCAAACCTCTTTGGCGACGTGGTCGGCGACACCGGCGCGCTGCTGCTCGGCTCGCGGGGGCTCTCCTACTCGGCGAATTTCGGCGAGGATGGACGCGCCGCGTACCAGACGGCGCACGGCTCCGCGCTCGACCTGGCGAGGACGGATCGGGCGAACCCCGTGGGCCAGATCCAGGCGCTCGCCATGCTGCTCGAACAGAGCTTCGGGCAGGTCGAGCTGCGACGCGCGATCGAGACGGGGATCGGACGCGTGCTCGCGGAAGGCTGGCGCACCGCCGATGTGATGGAATCGGGGTGCCGGCTGATCGGAACCCGCGAGCTCGGACGCAGGATCGCCGAATGCGCGCATCGGGACCTGCACCACGCGGCGTGAGGTCGCTCCCACGACACTCAATGGAGTCAGGTCGCCGGCGTTGCTGCTGCTGGACGTCCAGGAGGACTTCCTTGCCCGGCCGGGTCTGTCTCCGTCCGCCGCCCGACTCGGCGAGCGGATTCGGATCCTGCTCGAGGCTTGCCGGGCGCGGGGGGTGCCCGTCCTGCACGTCCGCACCGAGATCCGGGCCGACGGATCGGACCGCATGCCGCACTGGAAGCGTGCGCGCATCTGGGCCTGCGTGGAGGGCACGCCCGGCGCGTTGCCTCCGCCCCGGCTTCGCGAGGCCGCAGCGGAGCCGATCTTTCGCAAGCAGTTCTTCAGCGCCTTCGGGGCGCCGGGACTCGATGCGCGGCTGCGCGAGTTGAATCCGGGCTCGCTGCTCGTCGCCGGGCTCTACCTGCACGCCTGCGTGCGGGCGACTGCGCTCGATGCGTACGAGCGAGGCTACGACGTGTGGATCGTCGACGACGCCGTCGGGTCGACCGAGCCGGTGCACGCGGAGATCACGCGGAGTTATCTGGGCGAGCGAGCCGCTCGCTTCGTCGAGACGCGCGAGCTGCTCGCGCTCCTGACGAACGGGGAGGGCGAAGCCGAGACAGCCGTCCCAGGTGACGTCTTCCCGGTCGCGTGCATCGACGGGAAGTGGCGCGCCGCGAGCGAGCATCGCCGCATGCTCTGCCGCCAGCCGTCGGACCTGCGCGTGACCATCGGCGAGGTCCCCTGCGCGGGGCTCGCCGAAGTCGCGGCGGCTGCGGAGGTCGCGTCGCAGGCGCGTGGCGGCTGGCAGAAGCGCAGCGTCGAGGAGCGCGCGGGCTGTCTCCGGCGTTTCGCGAGGCGCCTCGCCGAGCGCGAGTCGGAGCTGACGCTGCTGCTCGTCCGCGAGATCGGGAAGCCGCGCGGCGAGGCGCAGGCCGAGGTGGGCCGGGCGATCGCGCATGCGGAGGGCGCCGTGCGGCGGATCCCGGCCGCGGACGCCGGAATCGCCGGACCGCCGGCCGACACGCGCGTGCGCAATCGCCCGGTCGGAATCGTCGGGCTGGTCACACCGTGGAACAATCCGCTGGCGATTCCCGTCGGCAAGATCGCTCCGGCGCTCGCCTTCGGGAACGCCATCGTCTGGAAGCCGGCCTGCCGGGCCCCGCGCATGGCGGAGGCGATCCTGGCGGCGCTGGCGGACGCCGGGGTTCCCTCCGATCTCGTGAGCCTCGTCTTCGGTGAGGCCGACACGGCGCGCTGCCTGATCGCGCACCCGAGCATCGACGCAGTCTCGCTGACCGGTTCGACGCAGACGGGCCGCATCGCGGCCGCTCTTTGCGCGCAGCACGGCAAGCCGCTCCAGGCCGAGCTCGGCGGCAACAACGCGGCGATCGTGCTCGCGGACTGCGACGTCGAGGCGGAAGCGGCGGGCCTCGCGCTCGCCGCCTTCGGCTTCGCGGGGCAGCGCTGCACCGCGATGCGCCGGATCGTCGTCGAGCGCGTCCTCGCCGCGCGCTTCACGGATGCGCTGGTGGCCGCAGTCCAGCGCCTCGTGGTCGGTGATCCGGGCGATCCGCGCACGCAGGTCGGCCCGCTGATTTCCCCGGAGCATCGCGAGGGAGTGGTGGCGGCGCTCGCGCAGGCCGTCGCCGATGGGGGCCGCTTCCTGTGCGGCGGCGGGCCGCCGTCGGGGCTCGAGCAGGGCTGTTATTTCCTGCCGACGCTGGTGGCGGGCTTGCGCCCCGACGCGCCGCTCGCGCAGGAGGAGACCTTCGGTCCGATCGCCGTGATCCTGCAGGCCGCGGATCTCGACGAAGCGATCGGGATCGCGAACGGCGTGCCGCAGGGGCTCGTCGCGAGCGTGTGTACGCGGGACGCGGCGGCTCGCGAGCGCTTCGCGCAGGAGATCGAGGCGGGGATTCTGAAGCTCGCCCCGGGCCCACTGGCCGTCCACCCAGACGCGCCGTTCGGCGGCTGGAAGGCGTCGGGCATCGGCCCCCCCGAGCACGGCGACTGGGACCGGGAATTCTACGCGAAGCCGCAGGCCGTCTACGGCGGCGGCGAACGCCTCCGGCGGTGCGGGTGACGCCCGAGCAGCAGGAGCGGCTGACGCGCGTCGGGCCCGGAACGCCGATGGGCGGACTGCTGCGCCGCTACTGGCTGCCGGTCGCGGCCAGCTCGGAGCTGCCGGCGGGGAGCGTCCTTCCCGTGCGGCTGCTCGGCGAAGATCTCGTCGCGTTCCGCTCGCAGGGCGGCGCGCTCGGCGTGCTCGAGGAGCACTGCCCGCACCGGCGCGCGTCGCTTCGCTACGGCTGCGTCGAGGCGGACGGCATCCGCTGCGCCTACCACGGCTGGAAGTTCTCGCCCGCGGGACGCTGCCTCGAGATCCCGATGGGGCCTGCCTCGACCGAGGGGCTCGCGCGCGCTGGCGCGACGGCCTACCGCGCGGAGGAGCTGGGCGGCCTGGTCTTCGCCTACCTGGGCCCCGAGCCGGCGCCGCTGCTGCCGCGCTACGATCTCTTCGTCTGGGAGGGTGTGCTGCGCGACATCGGCCGCGCGCTCATCCCGTGCAACTGGCTGCAGATCATGGAGAACAGCGTCGACCCGACGCACCTCGAGTGGCTGCACGGCCATCACCTGGCGTCGGTGCGGCGGGCGCGGGGCCTCCCGGAGCCGCGCCACTACCGCAAGCGCCAGTCGAGATCGGCTTCGACCGCTTCCGCACGGCATCGTCAAGCGGCGCGTGCTCGAGGGCGGAAGCCGAGCAGGACGACGACTGGCGTCGGCCATCCGCTCGTCTTTCCCGTGCATGGTGCGCGTCGGCGCGGACCGCCAGCACCGCTTCCAGATCCGCGTCCCGGTCGACGACACCCACACGCTGCACTTCTGGTACTCGTGCTACCGGCCGCGCGACGGGCGCCCGCTCGCTCCGCAGGCGCAGATCCCCGTCTACGACGTGCCGTTCCGCGACGAGCAGGGCGACTTCCTCGTCGACTTCGTCGACGGCGGCGACATCATGACCTGGGTCACGCAGGGCGCCGATCGCCGATCGCACCCGCGAGCATGCTGGTCGCCTCGGACAGCGGCATCGTGCTGCTGCGCGAGCTGCTCTTCGAGCAGATCGAGCGCGTGGAGCGCGGCGACGATCCGCTCGGGCATCGTGCGCAGCCCGGAGGAGAACCGCATCATCGAGCTGCCGCAGGAACGCGACAAGTACGGCGACGGGCGCGCCTTCCTCGCCGAGTCGATCGAGCTGAGCCACGTGCGCTACAGCCCCCTGCGCGGCGAGATCGCGCGTCTGCTCGAGGTGCGGCCACGGGGCGCGGGCGCGCGTCCGTGACGCAGCGCAAGCGCGTGCTCGTCTACGCACAGCATCTCTCGGGCGTGGGGCACTACGTCCGGATCCACGAGATCGTCCGCGCTCTCGCGCGCGAACACCGCGTGGTTCTCGTGCGGGGCGGACGCCGCGTGCCCCGCCCGGAGCACGGCCGCGCTTTCGACGTGGTCGAGCTCCCGCCGCTGCAGCGCGGGCCGCAGGCAATCGAGCCGCTGGATCGCGCCCGGACACTGGAAGACGTGCTCGCTGCACGCGTGTCGGGACTCGCGCGCGCCGCAGCGGAGCTCGCCCCCGACGTGCTCGTCGTCGAGCACTACCCCTTCAGCAAGTGGGAGCTGGCACGGGAGATCGACGCCCTGATCGACGCGGCGCGCGCTGCGAATCCGGCTGTCGAGCTCGTCTGCTCCGCGCGCGACATCCTGCGCCGCACCCGCCACGAGTCCGTCGCCGACGCGGACTGGCAGACGGCGTGATCGCGACGCTGAACGATCGCTTCGACGCGCTGCTCGTCCACGCCGATCCGAGCTTCACGCGCCTGGAGGAGCACTTCGCGGCGGCCGGCGATCTCGCGGTTCGCGTCGTCTACACCGGCTTCGTCTCCGAGAAGCCTGCTCCCGCGGGAGGCGACGCGCGTGCGCGGCCGGCTGGACTCGCCGCGGGCGAGGCCCCGGTGGTCGTCAGCACCGGGGGGGGCGCGGGGAGCGCCGCGCTGGTGGAACGCGTGATCGAGGCGTGGCACCGATTGGTGTCGCGAGGAGCGCATGCAGGGCGTTGCATGCAGGTCTTCTGCGGCCTGTTCTGGAGCGACGACGAGACCCGGAAGCTGCGCGAGCGCGCGGCCGGCGGGTCCTGCGTCGTGCTTCCCTTCACGGGCGACTTCCTGCGCCACGTCGCGAACGCCGATCTCTCGATCAGCCGCGCCGGCTACAACACCTGCACGAATCTGCTCGAGACCCGTTGCCGCGCGTTGCTGCTTCCCGACCCGCGCATGTCGGACCAGCGCTTCCGGGCGCAGCGCTTCGCCGAGCACGGGCTCGCAGCGGTCGTCTCCAGCGAGGAACCTTCGGTTGGCGAGTTGGCCGAGGCGATCGAGGCCGCCCTGCGTCGCGAACCCCCCCGCCACGCATTCGATCTCGACGGGGCGCAGCGGACCTGCGACCTCCTCAGCCGGTGAGCTCGTCGTCGTCCTCGAGCTGGCTGTCGCCTGCGAGCGTCACCGATCGGCTCGCGGGCCTCCCGCGCCGGCGAAGCTTCCACGCCGAGGCTCTGCGTCTCCCACATCCGCCGGTAGAGGGGACAATCCGCGAGCAGCTGCTCGTGGGAGCCGAGCCCGACGCGGCGACCGCGATCGAGCACGAGGATGCGCTCGGCGCGGCGCAGCGACGACAGGCGATGCGCGACCACCAGCGTGGTACGCCCCTGCATCAGCTTCTCGATCGCGCGCTGGACCTTCACCTCCGCGATCGAGTCGAGGCTCGAGGTCGCCTCGTCGAGCAGCAGGATGGGCGCATTCTTGAGCAGCGCCCGCGCCACGTTGATGCGCTGCGCCTGTCCGCCCGAGACGCCGCGGCCGCCGACGCCGACGATCGTGTCGTAGCCCTCCGGCAGCTCGAGGATCTCGTCATGGACTTCGGCGACCTTCGCGGCCGCTTCGACCTCGGCGTCGCTCGCCGCGGGCCGGCCGCGGCGGATGTTGTCCCGCACCGAGGTGGTGAACAGGAAGGGCTCTTGCGTGACGATCGCGAGCTGGTCGTAGACGTCCCCCAGTCGGAAGCCGCGGAGATCCCGACCGTCGAAGCGGACCGCTCCCGAGGTCGGGTCGTAGAAGCGCGCCACGACGCCAAGAAGTGTCGTCTTGCCCGCGCCCGACGGCCCCGCCACGCCGATCGTCTCCCCGGCCGTGATCTCGAGCGAGACTTCCTCGAGGACCGTGCGATCGCCGTAGCTGAAGCTGACGCGGTCGAGTGTGATGCGACGCGGCGTCTGCGCGAGCGCGACGGCGTCCGGGCTCTCCTCGACGTCGGACGTCTCGGCCAGCAGCTCCGAGATGCGCTGCGCGGAAGCGCTGTAGCGCTGGATGTCCATGAAGTTCGTGTTGACGTTGTTGATGGGCGCCTGGAGGGTCCGGATCGCCATCAGGAATGCCAGCAGTCCCGGCCACTCGAGCGTGCCGCCCATCACCTGGAAGCCCCCGATGATGACGACGGTGGCAAGGCTCGCCCCCGCGAGCGACTCGAGCACGACGCCCGCCTTCTCGTTCACCTGCGTCATGCGGATCTGCTCGTCGAAGTAGCGCCGGGCCTTCTCGACGGCGGCGCGGGCCTCCGTCTCCTCGCCCCGATAGGCCTTGATGACGCGCAGGCCGCGCAGGATCTGGAGGATCACGTCGAAGAGCACGTAGCCCTTGCGCCGGACGGCGAGCGAGCGCGTGCGGGTGCGATTCCCGATCACGAGGATGGGGAGGAAGCCGATCAGAAGCACTCCGAACACCCAGGCGGCGAGTCGCGGGCTGATCCAGATGGCGGAAGTCATCAGGCCGAGCGCCACCGCGCCCTCCATCGCGATCGTGCCGCAAGCCATCACGATGTTGCGCAACTGCGAGACGTCCTGGCGAATGGCCTGGATGAAGTCGCCCTGGCTCTGGCGATCGAAGAACGGTACGGAGAGGGTGAGCAGGTGGCGGACGAGGCGCTCCATCAGGCCGAGCTCGACGACCTTCACGATCCGCTGGCGGACGACCTGGCTGTCGTAGAGAAGCCAGCTCGCCCCCGCGTACGAGAAGACGAGCAGCGCGGCGACGACCCACAGGGCCGTGCCGGCGCCCAACGCCTGGGCGAGGGAACGCGCCAACCCCTGCTTCTGGCCGAGGACCCCGACCAGGAACTCCTGGATCAGGAACACGCTGGCGATCGTGAGCCCTGTGCGACCCAGGGACGTGACCACGAAGCGCAGGATCAGCAGCTTTTGCCGGCGCAGGAGATCGATGACGTGCTGTCCCGCGGGAAGCCGCATGGTCCTCCGGAGCGCTCGGTGTCGGCCGACAGGCAGCCCGTGAGAATCCTAGCTTGCGCCGCCGCCCGCGCGTGAGGATCCGTTCGATCGGGCGAAGGCGAACCGGACCCCGCTGGCAGCCGCTGCGTGTATGCTCGCCCCGTCCCATCTCGCGGCGACCCGGTTCCAGAGGGCAGCATGTGGTTCAAGCGTTGGCGCGCGTGGCGGCGCGGCCCGGTCACAGCGCAGCGCGTCGAAGTCTCGATGCTGCAGATCCCGATCGAGCTCGCCGACGGATCGACGGCCACCCGGCTGGACTCCGTTCGGCGCTGGCAGGAGCTCGTGCGCGAAGCGCCCGGCCCGCCGGAAGAGGAGCCGATCCTCGTCGAGGACCTGGTTGGCGAGAAGCACCATCGCTGGTACGGCCAGGCTTGGCTCCTGGGGCGCTTCCGCTTCGACTTCCTGCTCGCGAACGGGCTCACGCCCCGCGACCGCCTGCTCGATCTCGGCTGCGGCGCCGGCCGCATGGGAATCTGGCTGATCCCGTATCTCGAGCCCGGTCACTACTTCGGCGTCGACAGCCATCTGCGCAGCCTCGTGGCCTTCTCGGCCTACGAGATTCTCCTCCACGGGCTGGCGGCCAGGCAACCGCGCTTGCTGCTCGACGCAGACTTTCACGTCGACCATTTCGGTGAGCGCTTCGACGTCGTAATCGACGTGTCAGTGACCCGCTACCTGTCCGGCGAGGCATTCCGCCGAGCCTACGCGCAGCTGCGGTCGGTGCTCGCGCCCGCTGGGCGGATCTTCGCGGCAGGGCTCACGCCCGATCGTCTCGAGTACCTGCGCCGCGAGGGCTTCGAGCTCGTGCTCGAAGGCAGCCCCGAACGGCCGCTGTACTTCGTGCGGCGGCGGAGTTCGTCGCGGAATGCCTGGCACGTGCTGCGTCTCGCCGAGACAGGCACTTCGACGGGCTGACGTCATCCCGAGCTCCAGCCTGCCGCAGACTCCGGTGCTGATCCGGTGTGCGCTTTTCCACCGAGCTGCTGGAGCTGCTCACGAAGCTCGGGGCTTTCCCGGCGCGCCGCGATTTCCGCGAGAGCGACAGGCCTCCATGTCTGGCCGGGTCCCTGACGGAGCGACGCAAGGCCGCCGCTAGTCGTCGTACCCGCCATCCCAGTCGTACCCGCCGACGTGGTGGTGGCGCTCCTCGAGCTCGACCTCCTTCGCGGTCAGCGCGCCGAGCGCGTCCTCGATGATCTCGATCTTGACCATGACGTTGCCGCTGCCAGCCGCGAGGAGCGTCGCCAGCTGTGCACAGCTCGAGTCCTCGAACTCGGTGGTCATGTCGAGCACGGCGGTCGTGCCGAGCGCGCTGATCGAACCGGGCACGTCCAGCTGCGGGCAGGTGAGCGCGTCGAGCAGCGCCTGCATCTTCTGCACGACGGCGGGCGAAGCGTCGTCGCCGTCCTCGATCCCGTCGTCATCGCTGTCGGGGTTGAGCGGGTTGCAGCCGGTCTTGAAGTCCTCGCCGTCCGGGAGCTTGTCGCCGTCGGTGTCGGGGTTGGTCGGGTCGGTGTGCAGATACCGGGTCTCGCGGCAGTCGCTGACGCCGTCCCCATCGCTGTCGCCCACGCCGCTCTGCGAGAGCTTCTGGTCGGCCTTCGCGCACGCGTCCTTCGCGGCCTTGGCCGAAGCCTGGCCGGGCGCGTACAGGTAGGCAGCGAGCAACATGGCGAACACAAGACTCATCCACTTGCGCATGGGGGTCCCCCTTGTCAGCGGTCCAACTCCGTCGACGGACGTTGTCGACGGGCGCCTCGGCCCCGACGGCCGGAGCCTGGAATGCGCGGGCGGCATCTTCTCAGATCGGCGACGGGATCTGGGTGACGGATATCACAAGCGTGTCATCCTCAATGACCCCGGCCGTTTGGTCGTCGAGTTGCACTCCCGGCCGCGCGTCTGCGCCGACCCGAGCGGCTTGCGGCGCGAAAGTGTCTGCCTACAAGCGCTCCAGCATCTCGAAGTAGTCCGGCCACGTCTTGCGCACGCACGCGGGATCGCGGATCGCGACGCCGGGGATGCGCAGGCCCGCGAGGGCGAAGGACATCGCCATGCGGTGGTCGTCGTAGGTCTCGATCTCCGCACCGTGCAGACGGCCCGGCTCGATCTGGAGACCGTCGGCCGTCGCCGTCGGCATGGGCGCCGAGCTTGCGCAGCTCGGTCTCGAGCGCGAGCAGGCGATCCGTCTCCTTGATCCGCAGGTTCGCGATGTTGCGCAGCTGTGTCGGGCCGCCGGCGAACAAGGCCACGACGGCGATGGCGAGCGCCGCGTCGGGCATCGCGTTCATGTCGACGCTCACGCCGCGCAAGCGCCCCACGGGTCCGCGCACTTCGGTGAAGTCGGCGCCGCGCAGCACCTCGCAGCCCATCGCTTCGAGCACCCCGAGCACCTGGATGTCCGCCTGGATCGACGCGGCCGGGATGCCCTCGACGCGCGCTCGCCCGCCGCTGATCGCCGCGGCGCAGAACGGATAGACGGCGGCCGAGGCATCGGGCTCGATCGCGTAGGCGCGTCCCTGGTAGCCACGGCCGGCCTTGACCCGCAGCGCCGACGCGCCGCTCCACTCCGCGCTCGCGCCGAAGGCGCGCATCACGTCGAGCGTGAGGTCGACGTAGGGCTTCGAAACGAGGATGCCGTCCGTGAACTCGAGCACCACGTCGGCGCGCGCGTACGGCGCGGCCATCAGCACCGCGGACACGTACTGGCTCGAGTGCCGCGCGTCGATCTCGGCGCGTCCCCCCGGCAGCATGCCGCCGTGGACGCGCACGGGCGGGCAGCCCCGCTCGCCGAGCACGTCGACCGCTACCCCGAGCGCGCGCAGCGCGTCGGTGAGATCCGCGATCGGGCGAGCGCGCATGCGCGCGTTGCCGTCGATCACGACCGCCCCATTCGCGAGCGCCGCCGCCGCCGTGAGAAAGCGCGCCGTGGTGCCCGAGCCGCGCGCCTGGATCGCGGCGGCCGAGCGCTGCAGCCTTCCGCGCCGGCCCTGCACGCGCCAACGCTCGGGGCCGAGCGTGATCTCGCAACCGAGCGCCGTCAGGCCCTCGACCATCGCCAGCGTGTCGTCGCTCTCGAGCGCTCCCGAGAGCTCGCTCTCGCCGGCGGCCAGCGCCGCAATCAGCAGCGCGCGGTTGGTGATGCTCTTCGAGCCGGGCACCCGCACCACGGCGTCGATGGCGCCGCGGGTCGGGATGGCGAGCACGGGCGGCAGATCGCGCAACTTTCGAAGCCCTCCGCGCCATGCGCGCTGCGCAGCGTAGCGGGACCGGACCTGCGCGCGCCGCGGCGAAGGCTCGCGGGCCGACCAACGTTGACACCCCCCTGGGTCTCCGGCACACTTCGACCTTCGTGCGTCTTTCCTCATTTCTGACGAGGCTTTAGCGCCGAAGCCGTGCGCCGGAGCGGGGCCCATGCGGTGCCGCTGCGGTGAGCTGGGCTCCCATGGGATGGGGCCGAGCGTTTGCGCCGGGTCTGGTCCCAGAGGGTTCCCGCGCGCCCCGCTTCTGCGCGCAACGTAGCTGCGCGCAGCCGCGCAGCGGAGAGGCAGTCCGTGGCAAGGGTTCTCGTATCGGATGAGCTCGCCAGCCAGGGTCTCGAGATCCTCGAACGCGCGCGCGGCATCGAAGTCGTCAATCGGCCGGGGATCGCACCTGGCGAGCTGCTGAACCTGATCGCAGACGTCGAAGGGCTCGTGATCCGCAGCGGCACCAAGGTCACCGCGGACGTGATCGCCGCGGGTCACAAGCTGCGCGTGATCGGCCGCGCCGGCATCGGCGTCGACAACGTCGACGTCCCCGCCGCCACCGCGCGCGGCATCGTCGTGATGAACACCCCGGGTGGCAACAACATCACGACCGCCGAGCACGCCATCGCGCTGCTCATCTCGCTCGCGCGCCACATTCCGCAGGCCACGGCTTCCATGAAGGCCGGCCAGTGGGAGAAGACGAAGTTCATGGGCATGGAGCTCTACAACCGCACGCTCGGCGTCCTCGGTCTCGGCAACATCGGCCGCATCGTCGCCGATCGCGCGCGCGGTCTGGGCATGAAGGTGATCGCGTACGACCCGTATCTGTCGGAGAAGCAGATCCCCAATCTCGACGTCGAGCTCGTCTCCTTCGACGCGCTGCTCGCGCGCTCCGACGTCATCACCGTCCACGTGCCGCGCACCAAGGACACCACCGGCATCCTCGGCAAGGCGGCGTTCGCGAAGATGCGTCCGGGCGTGCTCGTGGTGAATGCCGCGCGCGGCGGAATCGTCGACGAGGCGGCGCTGCTCGCCGCGCTCGACAGCGGGCAGGTGGCCGGCGCGGCGCTCGACGTCTTCGTGACCGAGCCGCCCGCGAAGGATCATCCGCTCGTTCGCCACGAGCGCGTGATCTGCACGCCGCATCTCGGGGCGTCGACGGAGCAGGCGCAGGTGAACGTGGCGATCGCGGTCGCCGAGCAGGTGCGCGACTACCTCACGTCGGAGATCGTCGGCAACGCGGTGAACGTGCCGTCGGTGCCGAAGGAGCTGCTCGCGCGCATCCGTCCCTACCTCGTGCTCGGCGAGAAGCTCGGACGCTTCCAGGGTCAGCTCTGCAAGGGCGCGATCGATCAGATCGAAATCGAGTACGCCGGCGAGGCGGCGGACTTGAACGTCGCCCCGCTCACGGTGGCGGTGCTCAAGGGGTTGCTCGAGTCGGTGACCGACAAGGTCAACATGGTGAATGCGCCGTCGCTCGCGCAGCAGCGGGGCATCAAGGTGATCGAGTCGAAGGCGAACCGCACGCGCGACTTCGCGAGCTCGATCACGACGCGCGTCACGGGCTGCATCGACCGCACCATCGTGGGCGCGCTCTTCCACGGCGGCCAGCCGCGCATCGTACGAATCGACGATTTCATGCTCGAGGCGATTCCCGAGGGCCCGACGCTTGCTCGTCCACAACCACGATCGCCCGGGTGTCGTGGGCACCGTGGGCACGGTGCTCGGCGAGACCGGCTTCAACATCTCGCGCATGCAGCTCGCGCTCGTGCGCGAGCGCAACGAAGCGGCGATGATCGTCAACGTCGACACGGCGCCCGACGAATCCGTGCTCGAGCGGCTGCGCAGCCTGCCGCACATGATCTCCGTCCAGCTCGTGGATCTCGGCTCGTGACGACGCTCGTCGCCGTCGGCGCCCAGTGGGGTGACGAGGGCAAGGGCAAGATCGTCGATTGGCTCGCGCCGCAGGCCCAGCTCGTGGTGCGCTTCCATGGCGGCAACAACGCCGGCCACACGCTCGTCGTGGACGGCGACAAGACGGTGCTGCACGTGGTGCCGGCGGGCGTGCTCGAGCCCGTCGACCGTGAACCTGATCGGGCCGGGCGTCGTCGTCGACCCGGGCGACCTGCTCGGCGAGCTCGAAGCGCTGAAGCGGCGCGGCGTGCTGCGCGATCCGTCGCGCGTGCGGCTCTCGGGCCGCGCCCACGTCATCCTCGACTGGCACACGGCGCTCGACAAGGCGCGCGAGGAGGCGGCGCAGGGCCGCGCGATCGGGACGACGGGACGCGGCATCGGTCCCGCCTACGAAGACAAGGTCACGCGGCGCGGTATCCGCGTCGCCGACCTGCTCGATCCCGAAGAGCTGCACGGCCAGATCCGCCGGCTCGGTGAGCAGAAGAACTTCGAGCTCGTCCACTACTACAAGTGGAAGCCGGTCGACGTCGAGGCCGTCTGGGCGCGCGCCGTCGAGTGGGGGCGCCAGCTCGCCCCGTACGTCGATCACACCGCGCGCGCGCTCGAGCAGGCGCTGCGCGAGGGCAAGAACGTGCTGTTCGAGGGAGCCCAGGGCACCTTCCTCGACATCGACCACGGCACCTACCCGTACGTGACGTCGTCGAATTGTGTCGCCGGGGCCGCGTGCACCGGCGCCGGCATCGGGCCCACGCGCATCGACCGCGTGCTCGGCATCACCAAGGCCTACACCACGCGCGTCGGCGGCGGTCCGTTCCCCACCGAGGAGAAGGGCGAGTTCGGCGAACGGCTGCGCAAGGCGGGCGACGAGTTCGGCGCGACCACGGGGCGCCCGCGGCGCTGCGGCTACCTCGACGCCGTGATGCTGCGCGAGTCTGCGACGGTGAATGGCTTCACGGGCTTCGCGATCAACAAGCTCGACGTGCTCTCGGGCCAGGGCATGCTCAAGATCGCCACCGCCTATCGGATCGACGGCAAGCTCGTGCACGAGTTCCCGATGACGCTGCGCGAGATCGAGCGCGCCGAGCCCGTCTACGAGACCTACCCGGGCTGGCAGGAGGATCTGCGTGGCTGCCGGCGCTACGAAGACCTGCCTGCGGCGGCTCGCACCTACGTCGAGCGGGTCGAAACCCTGGTGGGCGTCCCGGTCGAGCTGATCTCGATCGGTCCCGATCGCGACGAGACGATCGCGCGCATGGACCCGTTCCGGGCGGCCTGAGTCGGCCGCCCGCCGCGGTCGACACGCACCGCCTCGGATGGTACCCACCCCGCGGGCCGCTAGCTCAGTTGGTAGAGCACCGGGCTTTTAACCCGAGGGTCCGGGGTTCGAGTCCCCGGCGGCCCACCATTCACCGCCGGACCTGCGCACGATAAGCTTTGCTGATCGTGCGGCCCTCGATCCGGCAACTCGAGTACCTGGTCGCCCTCGCCGCGACGCGCCACTTCGGCCGCGCGGCGAAGGCCTGTTCGGTGACGCAGCCCGCGCTCTCGCTCCAGATCCGCCAGCTCGAAGAGCTGCTCGGCCTGCGCCTCTTCGAGCGCAGTCGGCGCCAGGTGCTGGTCACGCCGGCTGGGGCGCGCGTGATCGAGCGCGCTCGCGAAGCGCTGCGCCGTATCGACGATCTGCTCGAAGAGGCGCGCATGGCGCAGCGACCGCTCACGGGCCGGCTCTCGCTCGGCGTGATCCCGACCCTCGCTCCGTATCTGTTGCCCCGCGCGCTGCCGGTGGTGCGCGCCGCCTACCCCGAGCTCGAGCTGCTGCTGCGCGAGGATCAGACGCAGCGCATCGTCACGCGCTTGCGGGCGGGCGAGCTCGATCTGCTGCTCGTCGCGCTGCCGATCGAGGGGGACGATCTCGAATCGCTGCCGCTCTTCGATGAGCCGTTCGTGCTCGCGGTGCCCGCCGCGCACGCGCTCGCGCGCGGCCGCGGCCCGCTGCCGGAGAGCGCGCTCGCCGGTGAGCCCGTGGTGCTGCTCGAAGAGGGTCATTGTCTGCGCGCGCAGGCGCTCGCCTTGTGCGATGCGGTCGGCGCGCGCGAGTCGGGGCGCGTGCAGGCGACGAGCCTGGGAACGCTGGTGCAGATGATCGCGGGTGGCCTCGGGATCACGCTCCTGCCCGCCACCTCGCTCGACGTCGAGGCGCGCGAGGGGAGCGGCATCGCGCTGCGCGCCTTCGAGGCGCCGGCCCCCGGGCGCAGCATCGGACTCGTCTGGCGGCGCGGATCGGCGCGCGGCGCGGAATTCCGCGCGCTGGGCGAGATCCTGACCCGCTGCGCACCGCCGCTCGAGCGCTGGCGCGGGGGGGCGGCGGGCGCGAAGCGCCCGGACGGCGCTAGCGGGCCCAGCAGCCGCTCTGGTTCGAGCGGTCGCCGTGGCAGCGGTAGACGGCGTCGTCGAGCAGCTGCCCGCGCGCGTTGAGCAGCCCGCCGGGCCCTGCGCTGTTCATCGGGTAGCCGGAGGCGAGCCCCGCTACGGGATCGGCGCAGCGGCTGCTGGCGCCCGCGTCCGTCGGTCGCGCCACGCCAGACCCGCCGCCACTGCGACACCCGTGAGCGACAGCGCGGCCCCGATCCGTAGTGACGCGGGCCGGTATTCGAAGCGTACGTGGTGGGCGCCCGCGTCGAGCTCGACGGCGCGCAGGAGGTAGTCCGCGCGTAGGATCTCCGCGGGCGCGTCGTCGACCCACGCGCGCCAGCCGGGATACCAGGTCTCCGAGACCACGAGGATCCCGGGACGCGGCAGCTCGACCTCGACGTCGAGCCGTGTCGGCGACGGTACGCTGACGCGAGCGGGTGTCGCCTCTGGAGCCGCGGCCGGGGGCGGGTAGACGCGCGACGGGGCGGCCTCGAGGATCGCTTCCTTGCGAGGGTCGAAGTTCCGGGCGACGAGCCGCGCGAGGGCCGCCGCGCGCGTAGGGACGACTCGCGCCGCGTACGTCACCCAGGCGCGGCCCGGGCGGTCCTGGTTGCGCAGGACGCTCTGCCCATCGCCACCGGGAACTTGCAGGTCCTGCCAGGCGCCGCTTCCGGCGAAGCTCGCGCGCAGCTCGCTCGGCACGACGGCGAACTCGACGTCGAGGGCGTCGAGGAAGCCCTCGGCCCTCGCGAGCAATGCCCAGTCGATGCGGTCACCGAAGTACGTCACGAGCGTGCGCTGGCGTGCGATCGGAAGGGTCTGCTCGAATCCGAACAGATTCTCCCGGCGGTCATGGAAGGTCCTGCCCCAGCGAAGGTCGTCGAGCGCGAGCCAACGTCCTGGCGCCTCGCCGGGAGGCGAGGGGCGCAGCGCGGCGAGTGTGTCGGGCGGATCGTCGCGTCGCAGCGGCCCCGCCGTATCGCCCATCGGGAACGCCGCGATCTGGGCTGCGAGCAGCAGACCCGCGGCGCTCGCCGCCGCCACGAGGCGCGGACGCGTTCGCGGCACGAACGCCGCGCCCGCCAGACACAGGCCGCCGGCCAGGCGCAGCGCATGCACGGCGGCGCCGCCGTACGCCGCGCCCGCGAGCTCGCGCAGATCTGCGATCCAGCGCGGTCCGCCGCCCGCGCTGGCAGGAGACGGGGACGCGAGCGCCATCAGGCTGACGGCACTGCCCAGCACGGCGACCGCCGCGACGAGCCACGCGGACGCTCGCTCCCGCGGCCCGCCTTCCGGAGCCTTCACGAAAGCGTCGGCTCCCAGCGCGACCAGGCAGGCGAGCGGGAATTGACTCGTGAGCACCCAGATCCAGGCGTGGCGGATCCCCGAGAGTCCCGGCAGCTCGCGAACGAGCAACCAGAGCCCGAGCAACATGGCGATGCAGAAGGCCTGCAGTGCAAGGGGCGCGAGCGCCACGCGCCGCAGCCACCCCCCGAACGAGAAGGCCACCAGACCGGGCAGGAACCAGAACAACGTGAGGCGCGCGAGCTCCGCGGCCCCGAGCGTGCCGGTCGCGGCGCCGGCTTTGTTGACGTACTCCCTGGCGATCGTGCCTCGGGCGGAGTGCGCGACGAGCTCCGCCATCGGCACGAGCTGCAGCCCGGCGATCAGCGCGCCGAGCGCGAGCCCCGCGGCGACGCGCCCGAGCGTGTTCCAGGCGGGGCGAGGCCACGTGTCGAGCGCGATCCATGCGAGCGACGCGATGCCGAGCAGCATCGCCGTTTGCAAGGGAATCTCCGGGTATCCCGCCAGCAGCTGCAGCGCGACCGCGACGCCGAGGCCTGCGATGGGGCCGGGCCGTCGCGTCTTCGCAGCACGGTCCGCGAGCCAGAAGATCCACGGCATCCACGCCACGCTCCCGAGCTGATTGGGATGGTGATTCGCCGCGAGGATCGTGCTGTTGAAGGCGAGAAACGCGGCCCCGGCGAACGCGCCCAGAGCGCCGATTCCCTGACAGCGCAGGAAGACCAGCCCGCCGATGGCGAGCAGGACCTGGTGGGCGATCAGGAACGCCGACGTCGCGTGCTCGGGAGCGAAGAGCCCGTAGCACGCGATCTTCACGGGATAGAGCGCGGCGGGCTGGATCGTCGCGAGAAAGGGCAGGCCCGCGAACTCGAGCCGGTTCCACAGCGGAAGCCGGCCCGCGAGGAGCTCCTCGTTGCCGTAGAGGTAACGCGGCAGGAAGTAGCTCTGGAAGTCGATCGTGTGCGGGCCCTGGCCGGCGATCGCGGACTCGTTCGCGCGGGGGACGAAGACGGCCCATTGCAGGACGACGAGCAGCAACAAAGCGAGCGCCGGCGCGCACAGCGGGCGCGCGCCGGCGCCGGGAGTCTTCATGGCCGAGCAGGCTAGCAACCCGCGCGCGGCTGCCGCGACTCGCGCGCCGGCGCCGCGCTGGGTGTGGCAGCGAGCGCGTTGCTAACGCGTCCAGCAGCCGCTCGCGTTCGAGCGGTAGCCGAGGCAGCGGTAGACGGCGTCGACGAGAGACTGTCCGCGCTCGTTCAGCAGCACGCCGTGCCCCATGCGGTTCATGCTGTAGCCGAAGGCGAGCCCCGCCTCGGGATCGGCGAAGCCCAGGCTGCCGCCCGCGCCGCCATGTCCGAAGGCGGAGGCGCCGACGATTGCGCTGTCGCGGTCGCCGCGCGGTCGTCGGCGGTTGTCGATCGATTTCATGAAGCCGAGGGCGAAGCGCATGGGCAGCAACAGGGTCGCGTCTTCCTGGGTTGCGGACGAGACCTCGGCCATGCGAGCGAGCGTGTCGCGATCGACGAGCCGCACGCCGCCCCGCTCGCCGCCGTTCGCGAGCGGCGCGTACATGCCCGCGAGGCCGCGCGCGTTCGTGATCCCGCCCGCGCCGCCAATCTGCGCGGCGTGACACTCACGGCTGTTGGGATCGAAGCCTCCCGTGTTGAGCAGTGAGAGGGCTTGCAGCGACTGCGGCTGTGAGATCAGCGTACGCGTGAACTCGCCCAGGTCGCTGCCTGGCGCAGGCACGTGGAACGCGACCGGCGCCACGCGCGGCTCGTGCTCCTCGGGCAGACCGATCCAGAAGTCGAGCCCGAGCGGCTCCGCGATCTGCTCGCGAAAGAAGTCGCCGAGCGAGCGCCCCGCCGCCCGGCGCACCAGCTCGCCCACGGTCCAGCCGAAGTTGATCATGTGATAGCCGTGGCGCGTGCCGGGCTTCCAGAACGGCGGCTCCGCCTCGAGCTTCTCGATCATGTAATCCCAGCGCGTGCAGCCGCCGATCTCGATCGGCGTCTTGAAGGCCGGCAGCCCCAGCGTGTGGTCGAGCGCCATGCGCACGGTCGCGTCCTGCTTGTCGCCGTGCGCGAGCTCCGGCCAGAGCTCGCGGATCGGGGCGTCGAGATCGAGCTTGCCGCGGCTGGCGAGCACGTGGGCGCACAGCGCCACGGCGCCCTTCGTACACGAGAAGACGATCGAGAGCGTGTCGCGCTGCCAGGGCGTGCCGCGCGCCGGATCGGCGATGCCGCCCCAGAGGTCGACGACGGTCTCGCCGCCCGAGATCACGCACAGCGAGGCGCCGACCTCGCCGCGCTCGCTGAAGTTGCGCTCGAACTCGCGACCGACTGCAGCGAAGCGTTCGTCGCAGCGCCCTTCGACCGGGGCGCGCAGTTGCGTCCCCGGGCTCATGCCCTTCGCTCGCGTCGGCGAGCCGCGGCGAGCCCCGCGAGCGCGGCGCCGAGCAGCGCCGCGCTTCCCGGTTCGGGAATCGCGAGCACTGCCAATACGGGCAGGAAGCGGTGCGAGCCCGAACCGAATGTGGGGGAAGCCTCTTCGGCGCCGTCGTCGCCCGGGCGCGCGAAGGCCGCGGGCCCCGGCAGCGGGAGATCGAACGCGCGCAGCGGTGTCTCCGGAACGCCGCGGTCGGAGGCGGCCGGCATCGGGTCCGAAGCGAAGGATCGTAGCTGCGGCGGGGTGGTCAGGGGCAGGGCGACTTCGAACGGCGAGCCCTTGCTTCTGCCGCGCTCGAGCCACAGATCGAGTGCGTCCTTCGCCTCGCGCGTTGCGTGGGCGAGGGCGGGGGAGTTGGGCGCGGCGGCGACGCCCTCCCGCCAGGTCTTGTCGATGCCGTCGCTGCTCGCCTGGCCCCCGAACGGCACGTGATCGCGCTGCGGAGCCGCGGCGTCGCGAACGCCTGCGGACGGCGGCGCCGAATACGCCTCGTCGCGAACGGCTGCGACCGTCGGCGCCGCATTCGCAGCGACCGCGCGCACCGGCGGCGCCGGAATCGCTGCGCTCGTGCTCGCCGCCAACACCGGATTCGCAGCACTCGTGTGCGCAGCGGGCGCGGGGTTGACGGCGAGGGCGGCGTAGGCGGGCTTCGCCGCCGCAGCCGCTGCGCCTTCCGCTGCCGGCGCGCTCTCGGGCGCTGCGACCGTCTCGCGTCCGCCGTCCGCCGGAGAGGCTTCGCGCGCGCTCTCGAAGCCGGCTCGCGTCGCGACAATCAGTGGTGTCGAGACGATCAGCTCGGGGGGGCGCGGAGCGAGGACGTTCGTGCGCGTCGCGAGCGGCAGCTCCGGCTGCGCGACGCGCGGGGACGCTCCGGCGCTTCGATCCGGCTCGGATCCCGTCTCGGCGGCGAGCGCGACGGGCGGCGGCGCGGCCAGTTCGGGCAGGGCGGCGCGGCGGTGACGGACGCTCGGATCCTCGCTCGCCGTCGCCTGGGCGCCGCGCCAGTCGCTGGCGCCGCGAGGCGCGCGCAGGCGTTCGGGGGTGGGCAGCGGGAGCTCGGCCAGCTCGACCCGGTAGGCCGTCGCCCGCTCCCGGCTGACGACGCCCGCAGGTTCGCCTCGGACGATCCAAACGGCTGCGACCGTGACCGGGAGCGCCAGGGACACAGTGAGCTGGTAGAGGCGTTCGCGCATGAGGCCCTCCTCCCCTCGTTGCGCGGCAGCGCAGCGCTCGAAGCGGCCGAGCGCAAGACGCAGGCCCACCCAGCGTCCCCCTTCGGGGCTTCCCAGGCGCCTACTTTTTACCGTTGCGGGAGGCGAAAAAGCAACCAGGAATTGCGGGTCGCCTAGCCGATCCGTTCGAAGCTCACGGGCAGGCCGTCACGCGGCTTCGAGATCGGGGCCTGCTGCACCGGCATCTCGTAGCCCGCGGGCAGCGACCAGCGGGTCCGCAGCAGCAGCTGGTGCATGATGCTCTTGATCTGCAGCTCGGCGAAGCGCAACCCGATGCAGGTGTGGGCCCCGCCGCTGAAGGGCACCCACGAGTGCGAGTGGCGGCGATGTTCGGCGCGGGCGTCGGAGAAGCGCTCGGGATCGAACTGGTAGGGATCGCTCCACCATTCCTTCATGTGGTGGGTGTGGATCGGAAACACGACGATCAACGCGCGCGCCGGGATGCGATAGCCCTCGTATTCGAACTCGCGGGTCGAGAGGCGCGGCACCGTCGAGAGCGGCGGGTAGCGACGCAGCGTCTCCTGCATCACCCAACCGAGCGACGTGAGTCGATCCATGTCGGCGAAGGCGAGCACCTCGCTGCCCAGGCCGCGCGATTCCTCGCGCAGGCGCTCCTGCCACTCCGGCCGCCGGCCCAGCTCGAACAACATCGACGTGAGCGTGCTCGTCGTCGTGTCGTGCGCAGCCATCATCAGGAAGATCATGTGATCGACGATCTCGTCGTCGGTGAAGCGCCGACCGTCCTCGCTCTGCGCGTGGCAGAAGCGGCTCAGCATGTCGCTGCCGTTCGAGCTGCGCTTGTCCGGCAGCAGGCTGCGAAAGAACTCGATCATCCACTCGCGCCCGACCAGGCCGCGGTGGAACTCGAGCCCCGGAATGCGCAGGCGCACGACCGACATCGAGGCCGCGACGGTGTCCTCGAAGGCGCGATTCAGCTGGTCCGTCAGGGGCCCGAGCTCGATGCCGAGGAAGACCGAGGCGGCCAGGTTGAGCGTGAGCTTCTTGAAGGCCGGGAAGGCGAGAAAGCCGGGCCCGTGCTGGTGCCAGTCGCGGATGCCCTCGGCGATCCGCGAATTCATCTGCTCGACGTAGCTCTCGAGTGCAGGGGTCGAGAACGCCTGCTGCATGATGCGGCGCTGATAGCGGTGCTGGTCGCCGTCCATCAGCAGCAGACCGTTGCTGAAGATGCGCCCCATGATCAGGTCCCAGGCGCCCTTCGCCGAGAGGTTGTCCTCGCGGTCGAGCATCACGAACTTGTTCGCGTCGGGTCCGAAGAGACTCACGGACTTCATGAACCCGATGCTCTCGAGCACGACGGGGCCGTGGCGTTCGTACATCCGCTCGGTCAGCGCGAGCGCTTCGTTGCGCATGCGCACCGTGCGGTTCAGCCACTCGAATGGGCCCGCCCTGGGGATCGGCTTCGCCGACCGCGCCAGCGCGGGCTGCCTGCCTGTCTGCTGCGCCTGCACTCCGAGGTCCTCCCGCTGCTTGTGGCTTTTCGGTCGCCCGGTAGAGTTGCGCGACCGAAAAAGCGCCCCGGTGGCCACCTCTCCAGGGCTCGCCTGGAGCGGCTTCAGCCGGAGCGTACGCGTTCCGGCCCACATGGAGCCCAGGATGCAGCGACTCGCCGAACGGCCGGGCCTCGCCCTGCTCGTGGTCGTCGGCGTCGCGCTCGCGCTCGACCTGCTTGGAATTCGCGAACGCCTGCTGGTCGTCGGCGACGAGTTGCTGTACGCGACGGCTGCGCGCGAGATGCTCGAGCGCGGCGACTGGATCGTGCCGAGCTTCAACTACGAGCCGCGCTACCAGAAGCCGATCCTGATCTATTGGCTGATCGGCGCGGCCTATCAGCTGTTTGGCGTGAACGAGGCGGCCGCCCGCTTGCCGAGCATCGTCTTCGGCGTCGCGCTGTGCGCGCTCGTCTACGCGCTCGGACGCAAGCTCGGCGATCGCTTCACCGGTCTCGCCGCCGGACTCGTGATGGCGACGAACGTCGCGACCGTGGGGCTCTCCCGGGCGGTGATGACGGACGTGATCCTGTGTGCCTGCATCACGGCGGCGATCGCCGGCTTCGTCTTTGCAGAAGCGGCGCGCGAGCGCGCGGGCGGCGGGCAGCGCGCCACGGGCTTCGCCTTCGTCGCGCTGGCGGCCGGCTTCCTCACCAAGGGGCCCGTCGCGGTGGTGGTGCCCGCGCTGGTCTGGCTGCCCTGGCTCGCGTGGCGCGGCGCGCTCGGCCGCTGGCTGCGCCGGCGCGAGATCGCGCTCGGCGCGGCGCTCTTCGTCGCGCTCGCGGCGCCGTGGTTCATCGCCGTGCACGTGCGCACGCAGGGCGCCTTCACGCGCCACGCACTCGGCTTCGAGACGCTCGAGCGCTTCTTCGGCGCGGCCGTGAGCAGCGCGAGCCTCCCGAGGTGGGGCTACCTCGCGACCCTCGCGCCGGCCTTCTTTCCCTGGTTCGTGTTCCTCCCGAGCGCGGGGCTCGCGCTGCTCGCACGCGCCCGCCGCCCGCAGCCGGAGTCATCCCGGGATCCGCTCGCCGCGTTTGCCGCCTGGTGGATCCTCGTCGTGTACGTGTTCTTCTCGCTCGGCGCGACGCGAGTCGTGACCTACGTGTTTCCGGCCTTTCCAGCGCTCGCGCTTCTCGTCGGGCGTTGGTGGAGTCTCGTGCTCGCGCAGCCGCTCCCGCGGCGCGCGCTCTCGCCGCTGCCGCCGCTGTTCGGGTTGCTGGCGCTGCTGCTCGCCGCGCTGGGTCTGTTCGCGATCCCGGGCGGGCCCGGCGCGGGGCTCCCCGCGGCGATCATCGGGCCCTTGCAGGCGTCGCTCGCAGGGTTCGCGGCGGGGGTCGCGGGGATCTGCGCGCTCGCCGCCTGGCGGCCGGCGCGCGAGGTGTTCGCCGCCTTCGTCGCGTGGAACGTGCTCGCGTTCGGCGGGGCGGCCGTGCTCTTGATGCCGCGCGTCGAGGTGCTCGAGGCGGTGTCGGAGAAGGGCTTCGGCGATTGGCTGCGCGCGCATCCCGATGTGCGCGCGCTCGCCTTCGCCGACCACGCGCCCGCGCTCTATTTCTACGCGCAGCGTCACGTCGAGCATTTCGATGCGCGCGAGGGCGAGGCGTTTCGCGCGGCATTCCAGGCGGACCTCCCGGCCGCGGCGGTCGTCCGCCTCAAGCAGCGCTGGGTGCTCGCCGGGCTCGCTTTCACACAGCTCGACGAGGACGCGGGACACGTCCTCGTCGCGAACGCCGCCTGGCGCGCACGCCAGACGGATCGGGATCGCGAGCGGGGCGCGTCGCGCTCGGGACCCGCCGCCGCGCGCATGGGGGAATCCGAGCCGCTGCGGCTCGCGAGCGTCGAAGCGAGTATCGAGATCGATCGCGAGGCCTTTGCGCTCACGCTGCGCGACGCGGCCGGGCGGGTCTTGACGCGCGAGCGGCGCTGCGGACTCGCGTTCGAGCAGGGCGGCCGCGCGCAGCTGGTGCGCCGCGTGCTCGAGGCCCATCCGCTCGAGGACGGCCGCGCGCTCGCGCTGCGTATCGAGACGGACGCGGGCGAGGGGGAGCTGCGGCTGCGCTGGCGCACGCCGCGCTCGCTCGACGTCGAGCTGGCGCCGCCCGTGGCAGGCGGAAGCGCCGCGCCCGAAGCGGAACGGATCTCCCACTTCGCCGACGCCTGGCGGCTCGCGCCGGGCGAGGCGGTGTATGGCTTGAGCGAGCGCGCCACGGACTCCACGGCTTTGTTCGGCGGTCCGCCGCTGGGCGAGATCGTGCCTCGCGAGGTCGGCTCGCTCGACCGCCGCGGCGAGACGATCGAGATGTTCGTGCGGCCGACCGTAGGCGCTCTACGCGCCGTTCTACGTGAGCTCTGCCGGCTACGGCCTCTATGTCGCGACGCACGGCGCCCGGCGAGCTATGACGTCGGCGCCAGCGACACGAACGCGCTGCGCTTCCGCTTCGAGGCCGTCGGCCCCGCCGCGAGCGCCACGCTGCGCTACGTCCTGTTCGTCGGTCCGCCCGCGGCCGATGCTCGACGACTACACGCGCTTCACCGGGCGGCCGTTCGTGCCGCCGGAATGGGCGTTCCGGCACTGGCGCTGGCGCGACGAGCTCGCGATCGGCGCGACCGGCCGAGGTCGACGGCGTGTCCATGAACGCCCAGGTCGCCGAGGACCTGCGCATGTACGAGCGCTCGACATCCCGCCCGGCGTCTACATGTTCGACCGGCCCTGGAGCGAGGGCGACTTCGGCTTCGACGAGCTTCCGTTGGGACGAGCAGCGCCTGCCGCAACTCCCGAGGGCATGCTCGCCGCACTCAGCCGCCGCGGCTACCGCTCGCGCTCTGGAGCGCCGCGTTCGCCGGCGGCGACGGATCCGGCGACAACGGCGCCGAGGCGCGCGCACGGCTATCTCGCGCCGGGCCCGCCGGGCCCGACACGCCCGACGCGCAGTGCTCGACCTCACCAACCCGGAGGCGCGCGCCTGGTGGAAGCGACGAAGCACGTCGCGTTCCTGCGCGCTGGGACATCTCGGCGATCAAGCTCGACCGCGGCGAGGAGCACATCCCCTCGGAGCCGAGCCGACGTCTTCGCCGACGGCCGCAACGGCGCGAGGTGCGCAACGACTATCCCGACGCTACAGCCGCAGCTCTACCACGACGCTGCTGGCGACGGCGCGCGGCGACGGCGACTTCGTGCGTCATCGCGCGCTCGGCCTACGCCGGCGCGCCAGCACTGGCGCATCGTCTGGGGCGGCGACTCGCCGGGCAGCAAGGCCTTCGGCGCCGGTCCCGGCACCGACCTCGGCCTGCGCAGCGCGATCATCGGCCAGCAGCGCGCCGCCTTCCTCGGCTTCCCGTTCTGGGGCTCGGACACCGGCGGCTACTACCAGTTCAAGGAGCCGCGACGTCTTCGCGCGCTGGCTCGAGTTCAGCGCCTTCTGCGCGCTCATGGAGATCGGCGGCCACGGGGCGCACGCGCCGTGGGACATGCCGACCGAGCCGCACTACGACCAGGAGATGATCGACATCTACCGCGCTACGTGCGCCTGCATCACGACCTGATCCCCTACGTGAGTCGTCAACGTATCCAAAAGCGCGGCAGCGTCTTGGAGTGCGGCTGTCCTCTGCCGCTTTCATATCGCCTATCCTGATAGGCAATCACTAGCACAGTTGGCAGCGTTGAGAAACCCGCCCTCCGTCCAGCGCACCGCCGTGGCACGCCTGGCATGGGCGTGAATTCGTGGGGTGAAAGGTTCCTATTCGTCAGGAGCTCCTCCAGTCCTCGGTGAAGCTTCGCTGGGGTGTTGGGCCAGTACCGTCCAGCTCACGCACAACTGGGCCAGATAGTAAGTGGGGAGAATCAGCCAGTTCCATTGCTTCCAGCCGAGGAACTCGTTGAAGGAGATGAGCGTATCCGAAAAGACAATCAGGCCAATGCCGGTGACATACGGCCATTTCAACTGCGGTCGCATCCGCATACCCCAGGCCGCGGAGAACACGACACACGAGATCAGCAAATAGAGCAGCACCGCGAGGGCCAGCGCCGGACGCCCGATGGCTGGACGCAGACAGAAAAAGTAGTATGAGAGGTATACGCCCAGCAGCATGCCCAGAACCCTTCGATCCAGACGGCCCTGGCGCCAGGCAAAGGCCAGATACCCCAGGTGAGCGCCGAAGAACAGGGCAATGCCCGCGAGAAAATACGCTTCCCGATGGCCTTTGTTGGAGAGAAACCAGTCGCCCGCAGCGGACAGGCATAGTGCAGCAACCACCCAACCAGCGTCCCGGCGGCACTTTGGCGAACCGCGTAACGCCCACAGCAGGATCAAGGCGCAGCTCACCGCCACCCCCATCTTCGCGCGCAGATCGCCCGTGCCCAGAGCCGCGATTGCCAGCCCGAACGGCAACAATAGCCATCCCATGCGGTACACTCGCGCTCCCATTCCCAGGAATGCCATCGTTGACGTGAAGGCCCCCTCTCCATAAACACGGTCGTTGGGCCTGGCATATATGGCTATTTCAACGCCAGGCGGACGGTGGCCCATTCGTTGGATTTGTAGGCGTTGTAGGACCGGGGATAGGCGAGGATGATCTGTTTGGTTTCCCGGTCTTCGAGGAGCGTGAGGTGGGACAGGTCGAGCCGGCCGCGGTTCTTGTCCTCGGGCCGTTGGGTATCGACGGTCAGCACGCTGGAATGGACGCAGCTTCGAGGCTGCGCGGGTCCACCTCGCCGATGACCAGCGGCCAGCGCGGCAGGTTGCCCTCGCAGTTGTGCGCGGACAGGTTGCCCGCCCAGAAGCAGCGCCCGCTCGAATGCCGGAACAGCGCGGACATCGAGGAGGGCGAGAAGAACGGCCTGCCCATCCTCGAACGTCCACGGCGCGGGCGCGGACCAGGTCTCGCCGCCGTCCTGCGAGATGGCGAACCACTTGGAACTGGGCAGCTCGTGCCGCGGATCGGCTTTGCCCCCGTTGCTGCCGCGCATGACCATGAGGATGCGGCCATCGGGGAACTCGGCGAGCGTCGGCTCGATCAGGCCGCGGGTGGTGCGTTTCGGGTCGCCGACCACCCGTTGGGACGCGCGCCACGAGAGACGCTGGCCGTTGGTCCAGGTTCCGATCAGCACGAGGACATCCGTGTAAGTGTGGCCGCCGCTGGGGTTCCATAACTTGCCGTCCGGCCCGAGCGGCGTGGTCTGTGCCGGGACGAGCACCTCTGCCCGCCCGCGTCACGATGGGGATGCAGCCGAGGTCGCCGAGGTAGATGGCGTTCTTGCCGACCCAGACGCCTTCAAAGGGGTGCTGGGCGGTGAAGTTGCCCGCCTGCACGATGGGCTCGTCGAACCGCCAGCTCTTGCCGCCGTCCGCCGACACCCGGTAACGCAGGTAGTAGGTCTCCTGCGCTACCGGCGGTTCGTGGACACTCGGGTCCAGGCCCGGCGTGTCCAACGCGTTGAGGATCGTTATCAGCCGTCCGGTGAACGGATCCAGCGCCGAGGTGACCGGCTCCCGCCGATAGCCGTGGGGCAGGCCGGAGACAAAGTCCGGCTGCATGGGCTCGGTCTTCCAGGTGCGCCCGTTGTTGGTGGAGACGTTGTCGCCGGAGCGCAGGCAGGCGCCAGTCTGCTGCAGGTAAACGGCGTTGTAGACAGCCCGGCGCATTAGGCGTAAGGCTCCGGCTAATCAGGCGGAGGGAGGAGGAAGCCTCCGGTCCCTGGTCCGAGTCGGCTGCGCAGCACACCGCCGATGCCAGCAGCGCGAGGCATAAGAGGAGACCGCGACGAATGCTCCCCGGGAGGGCGAGCGCCCCCGCGAGCCCTGATCTCTCACACTCCCCAAAGATGCCAGGGCTCGCGAGGACACTCACCCTCCCATCACACGACGAACCCTCCATGCCTAATCCTTTGCGCATTCCGTTCATAGTCGTTACTTGATCTTCAGCTCGCGCTGGATTCCGTACTTCTCGACCCGCTTGCGCAGCGTGGCGCGGGTGATGCCGAGCAGCTTGGCGGCGTGGACCTGGTTGCCCTCCGGTCTCCTTGAGCGCCTGGATCACCAGCTCGCGCTCGACCGCCGGGATGATCTTCAACTTGGGATCGCGCCGCGCCCATTGGAACAACTGCCGCGCCAGGGCCACAAGGTCCGACACCCCGTCTTCGCCGGTGACGGCCTGCGCGGAGAGGACCGGGCTGGCCGACGGCGCCGTCGCCGGTGACTTCGGGCGGCAGGTCCTTCAACAGCACGACGTCGCCCTGGGCCACCACGCAGACGCGACGGAGCAGGCTCTCCAGCTCGCGCACGTTGCCGGGCCAATGGTAGCGTTCCAGCGCCCTGCATCGGCGTTGGAGGCAATGGATTTCGGCTGCGCCGATTCCTCGGCGGTCAGCTTGTGCAGGAAATACTTCACCAGCAGCGGAATGTCGTCCTTCCGCTCGCGCAGCGGCGGCATGTGGATGCGCACGCCGTGCAGCCGGTAGAAGAGGTCTTCCCGGAACTGGCCCGCGGCCACCGCTTGCTCCAGCACTTTGTTGGTGGCGGCAATGACGCGCACATCCGCCTCGATGGACGTATTCCCGCCTACGCGCTCGAATTTCCGCGACTGCAACACGCGGAGGATCTTCGTCTGCGTCGCCGGAGTCATGTCCCCGATCTCGTCGAGGAAGATCACGCCGCCCTTGCACTGCTCGAACTTGCCCGATGCGCTGGTTCACCGCGCCGGTGAAGGCGCCGCGCTCATGGCCGAAGAGCTCGCTTTCCAGCAACTGCTCGGGGATGGCGGCGCAGTTGACGGCGACGAACGGCCCATTGTGGCGGTCGCTGTGCTGCCAGATCGCCTTGGCGACCAGCTCTTTGCCGGTCCCGCTCTCGCCCGTGATCAGGACCGTGGTGTCCGTGCTGGCAAACTGTCCGATGAGCTTGAACACCTCGCGCATCGGCTCGCTCTGCCCGACGATCTCCGACTCCAAGTCCTCCGGTTGCAGCAGCGGGCGGCCCCCCGGCTCGAAATTGTAGCGGGTCCCCTCGCGCATTTCCCGCGCGGCCTTGAGGGCGTTGAACACCACCTCCTTGAGCTTGGGCACGTCGAACGGCTTGAGCAGGTAATCGTAGGCGCCCAGCTTCATGGCTTCGATGGCGGTCTGCGTCGTGCCGTAGGCGGTCATCAGGATGACGAGCAGCTTCGAGTCGAACTGGCGGATGCGGCGCAGGGTCTCGAGGCCCGGTCATGCCGGCGCCCATGCGGTTGTCGAGGAGGACCAGGTCGGGCTTGAGTTTGGGGATAAGCCGCAAGCCTTCCTCGCCGCTGGAGGCGGTGGTCAACTCGATCTCCGGCGAATCAAAGATCCGCTGGAACGCAGTAGTGCACGTCCTGCTCGTCATCGATTAGCAACAATTTGCTCATTCGTCCTTGCCAGGCAATACCGGCCAAAGATAGCGATTCGCGCCTATGGGACAGCGAATTCCGACCTGGCTCGACAAGCGGGCGGCTATCTCTTACTTTGGCCGTCATGGCGGAAACGGCCACACCGGAAATTCAGCCTGGCATCGTCCAGACGACCGAGGACAAGCCGAAGTCCAGCCTGGAGCCGGGCTACCTGGTCATTTGCTGGAACGACCCGGTGAATTTCATGGATTACGTCACGCACGTCTTCCAGGTCGTCTTCGGCTGGCCGCGGAAGAAGGCGGAGTTTCACATGCTCCAGGTGCACGAGCAGGGCAAGAGCGTGCTGACGCGGGAGAGCATGGAGAAGGCGGAGCATTACGTGCACCAGCTTCAGAAGTACACCCTGCACGCGACGATGGAGCGGGACGAGTGAAGCTGGTCCAGGCAACCAAGACCAGGCTCGTCTTCCACCTGGGCCAGCGGGAGAAGCGTCTCGCTGCGGCAAATCCTCAAGCTGTATCCGCGCGTGCCGTCCGCCCACCACGCGCTCAGCAAGTCGGGCCGGCTGCCGGACCGAGAGGCGAACCAGCGGCTGCTGGACGAGGCGCTGGCGGAGCAGCGCGCGGAGAACAAGCAGCAGTTGCGGCGCCTGCTGGCCGACCCGCGGCGGTTCGACGCACACGGAAACCGGCGCGCACCTCTCGCTCTCGCCCGCCGAGGCGGAATGGCTCTTGCAGGTGCTCAACGACATCCGGGTCGGAAGCTGGATCATCCTCGGCTCGCCGGAGGAAAAGCTCGCCGGAGTTGAACGCCACCAACGCGCCCCACTTCTGGGCGATGGAGATGGCGGGGTATTTTCAGACGCAGTTGCTCGAAGCGCTGCAAGGGGAGACGTGAAACGTGAGGCGTGATGCGTGTTGCGTGATTGCGTGATTCCGGAACCTCACGCATCACGCATCACGCATTCATGTCAACCATGCCCATCGCCATTCTCGATCACCGGTTGCGTTTTCCCAGCCCGCGGCTGGCGGACGCCGAGGGGTTGGTGGCGATCGGGGGCGACTTGTCGGTGCCGCGGCTTGCTGCTGGCTTATCGCAGCGGCATCTTTCCCTGGACGGTGGACCCGATCACGTGGTGGTCGCCCGAGCCGCGCGCCATCTTCGAGCTGGACGGCTTTCACGTGTCGCGCAGCCTGGCGCGGGTCATCCGCAAGGGCGCGTTTCGCATCACGGTTGACCGCGCGTTCCGGCGGGTGATGGAAGGGCTGCGCGGCGCCGGCGCCGGGCCGCCGGAGCACCTGGATCAGTCCCGAGTTCATCGAGGCCTACACGCAATTGCACGAGCAAGGCCACGCCCACAGCCTGGAGTGCTGGCAAGGCCGCCGGCTCGTCGGCGGCATTTACGGCGTGGCGGTTGGCGGGCTTCTTCGCCGGCGAATCCATGTTCCACCGCGTCAGCAATGCCTCCAAGGTCGCCCTGTTCCACCTGATCGAGCACCTGCGCCGGCAGGGCTTCGTGCTGTTCGACATCCAGATGCTCACGCCGATCACCGCGCAACTGGGCGGCATCACCATCCCCCGCGAGGAATACCTTCGCCGCCTGGCTGAGGCAACGGCGAAGCCAGTCGCGTTTTAGCGAGAGCTTAAAGGTCCTTTACGGCGCTTGCGGCCCTGAGCATGCTGGACTTAGACTGCCTGCGATTAAACCGAGTGGAAGATCATGAAAGCTGCATACATTACGCAAACGGGAACGCCTGACGTTATTACTTTCGGCGACCTCCCCACACCCAAACTCACCCGCCGGCAGTGCCTGATCAAAGTCGCCGCGGTTGATGTGAACCCGATTGACGTTTACGTCCGCAGCGGGGCCATCCCGGCGAAGCTGTCCTTCCCCTTTATCCTCGGGCGCGACCTCGCGGGCACGGTGGTCGAGGCCGGCGCGGGCGTGAAGGACTTCAAGGTCGGAGACCGGGTCTGGGCAACCAGCCAGGGCTCAGACGGGCGACCGGGCACGTTTGCCGAGTTTGCCGCGGTGGATCACCGCTGGCTGCATCCGATTCCCGAGGGCGTCAGCGACGAGGATATTGTTGCCCTGTCGCTGGTCGGCATCACCTCCCAGCTTGGGCTGGTGCGGAACGCGAACCTGAAGGCGGGGGAGGTGCTGTTCGTAAACGGCGGCTCCGGCGGGGTCGGCTCCTGCGTGGTGCAGATGGCCAAGATCCTCGGCGCGCGCGTCATCACTACGGCGGGCACCGATGCGAAGGTCGCTGCGTGCCGGGACCTGGGGCGCGGACCTGGCGATCAACTACAAGACACAAGATGTGGCTGCCGCCATCAAGGCCTTTGCGCCCGACGGCGTCAATGTCTGGTGGGAGACAGCACGCGAGCCGGATTTTGATCGGACAGTCTCGTTGCTGGCGATGCGTGGTCGGATGGTTCTCATGGCCGGACGCGATGCGCGCCCGCCCTTCCCGGTCGGCCCTTTTTATGTGAAGGATTGCTCGTTGCACGGCTTCGCGATGTTTAACGCCAACTCGCGCGAGCAGCGCGCCGCCGCCAATGCGATCAACCGTTGGGTATCCGAAGGCAAGCTGCGCGCTCGCATTGACCGGGTTCTGCCGCTTTCCGAGGCCGCCGCAGGCGCATCGCCTGCAGGAGGAGAGCACCGTTAATAAGACCGGCGCGCTGGCGGGCAAGCTGGTGCTCAAGCCGTAGGCCAAACCATGATCAAGCAAGTCACTCAAGTCCTTGTGCGCGCTGCCGCTGGTGCTGTTGCCACTGCTATCGGGCTGTGCCCACAATCAGCCCGCGCACTTTGACCCCGCCAGCTTCAACTCGCCGGGCATGGAACGTAGCCTTCAATACTGGACGGCGACCTTCTCTCTCGCATGGCACCAATCATTACTACGTGCTGCGCAACCGAGGTGGATCGCGGCGATCTGGTGGGAGCCCTGGTTTACTGGCGAGAGGAGGGCAGGCTCCTGGACTACGCTGGAGGTGCCCAAAGGCGCTGAGGCTCAGGCCTGGCGCCTCCGGCCGAAGGTGGACCGAGACGCGCGTCCTTACTGATGAAAAGATCGACGGCAGCAACGACCTGGTGCCGCATCGTGTCTGGGTCCGTTGGATGCAGCGATGCATTACCGAGCGGGAAGAGAATACGTTGTGACCCTGAAGGAAGCCAGGGCGTCATACCCAAGGCCCAAGGGCCCCACTTAGACGCCTCTCTGGTCAATCCAGTCTTGTGGCGGGCGGTTGGTAATTCCGGTGCCAGTAGCCGTTACTAGATTTCCTGATCCACAAATGACCGAAGGCGAGTCACCGCGACCCGGTAAACGAATACGAGCGCGAGCCGGTGCCGGAGAAGGCCCTGCTCGGGCTGAAGAACTACGTCGGCCAGTTCGCGGGCGAGCACGTCGCGGGCACGGAATTGATGATCGGCCCGCTGTTTCTGGCCTCCGGCGTCAGCGCCTTCGACTTCATCTTCGGCCTGCTGGCTCGGCAACCTGCTGGCGGTGTTGAGCTGGACCTTCTTCACCGCGCCCATTGCCACGCGCGCGCGGCTGACGCTCTACTACCAGCTTGAGCAGATCTGCGGCCGGCGCCTGGTCACGCTCTACAACCTGGCCAACGGCGTGATGTTCACCGTCCTGGCGGGCGCGATGATGACTGTCTCCGCCACGGCGCTCGGCGTCTATTTCAACTTCTCCATGCCGCAGTTGACCGACACCTTGCCCACCGGCGCCGGCTGGGTGGTGGCGGTGCTGGCGCACCGGGGTGCTCTTCTCGGTCGTCGCCGCCTATGGCTACCGGTTTGTGTCCCGCTTCGCCAACATCGCCGCGCCGTGGATGGTGCTGGTGTTCGTCGCCTTCGGCATCATCGGGCTGCGCCAGATGGGGCTGAAGTCGGTGGGGGATTTCTGGCGCGTGGCCAGCACGGTGATCTGGACCGGCGGCGCGCCCCAGCCCGGCCAGGTCAAGTTCACCTTCTGGCACGTCATGTTCTTCGCCTGGTTCTGCAACATGGCCTGGCACATCGGCATGGCCGATCTCTCGGTCTTCCGCTACGCGCGGAAGTCCTGGTATGGCCTGGCGTCGGCCGCGGGCATGTATATCGGCCATTTCATGGCCTGGATCGCGGCCTCCGTTCTTTACGCCGTCCAACTCCACCAGGACCCGGCCAACACCGCCGTGCTGCCCGGACCGCTGGCCTATCGCGCCTGTGGCGTGGCCGGATTGCTCGCGGTGGTCGCCGCCGGCTGGACCACGGCCAATCCGACGCTCTACCGGGCCGGCCTGGCCTTTCAATCGCTGATCCCGGGGTCCTCGCGCTTCAAGGTCACGCTGATCACCGGCCTCATCGCCAGCGTCACTGCCATATTCCCCATCGTCACGATGCGGCTGCTGGATTTCGTCGCGCTCTGGGGGATGATCCTGATGCCGATGGGCGCGGTGATCTTCATGGATTTCTGGGTGCTGCCGAAGCTGGGCTTGCGCTCCAACTTCGCCGCCGCCGCCGGCGCGCAGTTCAATTGGGCCGCCGGCCTCGCCTGGCTGCTGACGATCGGCGTCTGCACCGGGCTGGTGCTGACGGGGCGGACGCAGATCTTCTTCGTCAGCCTGCCGGGCTGGTTTGTCACGTCACTGCTCTACGTCGTTCTGAGCAAGTTGCTCCAAGGCCGCGCCGTGCGGCCTGCTGCTGCTTGAGCCATGAAACGAATTGCGCAAATCATCTCCTATCTGGCGCTGGCGGCCACCCTGCTGCCGGCGGTGCTGTTCTTCGCCGACAAGCTCGAATTGCCGCTGGCCAAACTCTGGATGCTGGCCGCCGCGCTGTGGTCTGGTTCGTTGCCACGCCGCTCTGGATGGAGCACAAGGCGACCGATCTAAAGGCGCTTCTCGTCGGCGTCGATGAAGTCCACGAAGCTCTGGATGTCATCGCGGTGCGCCAGCCCCGCCTGTTCCTTGCGCATCTTTAGCCGCGCCTGCATCTCGGCATCGTCCTTCCTGGGGTAGTTCAACATCCGCTCCCGATGGGCCGCCTTCACCGATTCCGGCTGCTTCACGTTCTTGCGCACCCAGTCGCAGACTTCGCCGTCCGTGAGGCTGTTTCGCACCACTTCGATGAACTGTTTGGCCTCGACGCCGGCGGTCTCCAGCCACAGGCCGTCAAAGCCCTTGCAGAGGTTGGGCTGGTAATCGGGATGCAGCTTGCCGGCCAGGTGGAGGCGGATCTTGTCGATGAACCGCGGCAGGTGCATCCAGCCGCACATCACTTCGCGCGGGCTCCGGGGATAGATGATCTCGCTCATGCGCCAATCATCGGCGCTCGGCCAACCGCTGTCAACCGCCGCCGACAAGCGCGGCTCACTGCGGCTTCTTGCCAGCGCTGCCAGTCGGTCAGCACCAGTTGTTCGGGCAGCCAGCCGGTCTGGCGATTCGCTGAGCGGGAAGTAATCCGGCACCTTCTTCTTCACCATGCTTTCCAGGATGAAGCTGCCCCAGCTTTGTTCGCCGGCCTCGAATCCATTGGGTCAGGAACCGCGCGTCCATGGTCTGCGGGGTCAGGTAGAGGGCGTTGATCGGTTTCTGATAGTCGTTGATGGCGAAGAAATCCTCGTGCGTGCTCGGGTCCTTGGCATCCGGCGTGCACTTCAGCGTCAGCCAGACACATTGGCGCTGGCCGTACCACGCCACGGCCCACGGGATGTCGCTCATGGCCAGTTCCTTTTCCTTCAGCCAGCCGGCGACGGTCTGGATGGCGGGCGGGTAGTAGGGCGGGTAGGCGACGGGATTGGTCCTGGGCGGCAGGAAGACAAAGACCATCGGCAGGCAAGCGACCACGCTGAAGATGCCGATGACGACGTAACGCAATTGCAGGGAACGGCAGACGGCATTTGCTCGAGCAACAGAAAGAACAGGCTGACGCCATAGACCAACACCAGCGGCGCCAGCAGCACGAGCAGGTTCTCGGAGTTGATCTCGGGCGATTCCTCGGAAAGCTGGGTCCGGCCCAGCGCCTGGGCGAGGATCAGCACCAGGCACGCACCCCAGCAGGAAGTAGCGCAATCGCGTGATGGCGGGGTTGCGAAAACCGACCAGCAGCCCGACCAGGAAGAATGCCGTGACCCAACTGCCGCCGAGCTTGGGCAACTCGCTCGTGACGATTTGGCGCAGGTTGGTGTTCAGCTTGAGCCAGAAGGCCATCAGGTAGAGGCGGCTCGAAGTCCGGCTCCAGCGAGCGCTCCAGGCGGTTTTCGGGGTAGAGCATGGTGTTTTCCACGACCGCGTAGGTGGCCGTGCCGAAGGGCGTGCCGCTGACGCTGTAGTTGCGGACTATCCACGGCGCCATCACCGCCGCAAACGCCGCCAGGGCGATCAAGGCCAGCACGATCCGCCGCTGTCCGCCAAACAGGATCAGGAACACCAGCACCGGAATGATCAGCCAGCCAAAGGCGTAGCGCGTCAGCCCGCCCAGGCCGACCATCGCGCCGGCCAGACCGGCCAGAACGAGGATGCCGGACGGCCCCCACTTGGGCACGCGCGCCTCCTGTTCCAGCAGAACCAGGCACCAGGCCAGCCCCAGGAAAATCAGCATCAGCAGCATCGTGGACAGCCCCGACACGCTGAACCGCCAAAACAGTTCCGTGCCCAGCAGCAGGCCGGCCGAGAGCCAGGCCACCCCGGGATCAAACAGGCGCCGGGCCAGGAAGAAGACCAGCACGATGACCGCCAGAAACAGAAGCTGGTTGAACAGGGCGATGAGGAAATCGGGCTGGAAGCGCCAGAACCGCCCGCCATTGCTCCAGAACGGTTTGGTGGTCGAAGCGGTGTAATCGAACGGCAGCACCTTCATCAGCGCGGCCAGCACGACCGGATACACCGGCGGGTTGGCCAGGTCGGGATGCATGCCCCGGATTTCGGCCAGGTCGGCGACCTTGCCGACCTCCGGCACGCCCTGCTTCTCCAGGTTGCGCTTCTTCACCAGGTACATGCTGAACGGGCGGATGAAGAGCGTGGTGTAGCCCTTGCCCTGGGCGATGTTGCGGGCCAGTTGCGCCGTGTCCATCGCCTCCTGCGTGGCCATGTTTCTGAACGCGCGCCAGTTGTAGCCCACGGTCAGCAGCACGACCGCCAGCACGGCCAGGCCCACGCGGAAAAAGCGCATGCCGCCGCCCACTTCGAGTTTGTGCAACAGGTCCTGTAAGAACGGCATGGTTAGAATCCTTCGAGATGGTGCAGATGCAGCTTGCGGTGAAAGTTGCGCCGGCTCATGCCCAGCTTCTTGGCGGCCAGCGTGCGGTTGTCCGTCGGTGGCTTTCAAGGCGCGGATGATGAGTTCCCGCTCGGCTTCCTTCACGGTCAAATCATTGCGCGCCAGCAGCCGCTTCGCGTCCTTCTCCTCCGGCGCCTTGCTCACGGCCTCGCGCAGCGAGGGCGGCAAGTCGCGCACGGTGATCTTGTCGCCCCGGCACAGCACCACGGCGTGCTCGATGGCCGTGCGCAGCTCGCGCACGTTGCCCGGCCATTGATACTGCATCAGCAGGTCGAACGGCATCCGCGGTGAAGCCCTTCACCGGCTTGCTGTTCTCCTCGCTGAACTCGCGCAGGAACGCCCGCGCCAGCAGCGGAATGTCCTCCAGCCGCTCGCGCAAGGGCGGCAGCCGGATCTCCACCACCCGCAGCCGGAAGAACAGGTCCTCGCGAAACGCGCCCGCCTTGACCCGCTCCTCGAGGTTCTTGTTGGTCGCCGCGATCAGCCGCAAGTCGGCGCTCAGCGTCTTGTTCGAGCCCACCCGCTCGAACGTCCGCTCGCCCAGGAACCGCAGCAGCTTGACCTGGATCGACGCGTCAATCTCGCCGATCTCGTCCAGGAACAGCGTGCCCCCTTGCGCCTGCTCGAAGCGCCCGATGCGCCGCTCGTAAGCGCCGGTGAACGCGCCCTTCTCGTGGCCGAACAGCTCGCTCTCCAGCAGCGTCGGCGCCAGCGCCGCGCAATGCACCGTCACCATCGGCTGCTGCGCCCGCGGGCTGAGCTGGTGAATCACCTTGGCGACCATCTCCTTGCCCGTGCCGCTCTCGCCCAGCAACAGCACCGTCGCCCGCGTCGGCGCCACCTGCTGCACGACCTCGAAGACTTCCTTCATGGCCGGCGATTCGCCGACCAGGTTCTGCAGGCCGAACTTGGCGTCGAGCTGCTGGTGCAGCGAGACGTTTTCCACCTCCAGGTTCTGCCGCCGCAACGCGTTGGCGATGCGCATCTCCAGCTCGTCGATCTGCAGCCGCCCCTTGGCGATGTAATCGTCCGCCCCGCGCTTCATCGCCTCGACGGCCAGCTCCTCCGAGCCGTAAGCCGTCATGAGGATGCAGATGGGCGGTTTGGACAGCGACTTGGCCCGCGCGATGAGCTTCATCCCGTCCTCGGTCGGCAGCCGGAAATCGGTCAGCAGCACGTCGAAATGGTCCTTCTCCAGCAACTCCATCGCCGCCTTGGCATCCTCGGCCAGGTACACGTCGTAACGGTGTTCGAGCGCCGCGCGAAGTCCTTCGCGCGTCGTCTTCTCATCATCGACTATCAGCAATGTCGGAGTCATGTCCCGGTCGGCTGCCAGTGGCAGATGCCACCGTGCAGGATAAGGCAGGCTGCGGGGATTAAACAATCGGCAAATTTCTCCTTCCAAAACCGCCAACCCGTCTCCCCAGCCCTCATCTCAAAGTTTTCCGCTTGATCCACAAGGCCGAATGGGGCTAACTCGGCTCCATGAAGCCATACGGTATCAATGGCGAGTGGTGTGGCCGCGATCAGGTTCAACCCTGGTCTCGCACGGTTGGACGGAGACGCCGTCTGGCCTTTACCTTGATCGAACTGCTGGTAGTCATCGCGATCATAGCGATTCTGGCCGCGCTGCTCCTGCCGGCGTTGGCCAAGGCCAAGCAAAAGGCGGAAGGCATCTACTGCCTGAACAATACGAAGCAACTGGCGCTGGCCTGGTTGATGTACGCCAACGACAATAACGACCGGGTGGCCAATAACCGGACAATTGACGGCACGGAGGCGGATCGCACGAATAACTGGGTGGCGAACGTGATGGGCTTCAGCCCGCAGGAAGACACGAACACGCTGTTCCTCCAGATGGGGCTGCTGGCTCCGCACGTTGGCAAGAACATCGCAATTTATCATTGCCCGGCCGACCGCACCATGAGCATTCAGTCGGACGGAATGCAATACCCGCGCGTGCGCAGCGTCTCCATGAACGCGTTTGTCGGTCCCTGGGACAACGCTGGCTCGCCAGTCATTTCTGGCTGGGCGCAATTCATCAAGCTGCCCGCGATCAGAAACCCGTCAATGATCTTTGTTTTTCTGGATGAGAGCCCGCAAATCCTCAACGACGGCTGGTATGTCTTCTGCAACAATGGTCCGAACGGCAACCTGTGGAGCGATATGCCGGCCTCCTATCACAATGGCGCCTGCGGTTTTTCCTTTGCCGATGGGCATTCGGAAATCCGACGCTGGGTGGCGACGACCACCAAGGTCCCTTTCTCAGTCTGGCCGATTCCCACGGGCTCGGACAGAAGGGATTTCCTCTGGGTCTCGCAGCGCGCCACGTATGCGGGTAAGTGACCAGGTCACTCGTGGTAGGGTTGGATTTCGAGGAAGTTGAAGGCTTGCTCCTGACCAAAGGGTGGACTGCGGTTGGTTGCGGGATTGCCAGTCGGAGACGGTCAGCGTAGCCGTGGCTGCTTTGGCGCGAAAGATCTTCCAATGGTAGGTGATGTACACCGGGATTTTGGGCTCGGGGCTGGAACCGTATACCTCGGTAAATGATCGAATCGCGTCAACATCGGCACCTTCGATTCGGACGGTGGAGGTGGATTTGCTTTCCTCAATTGTCTTTGACTTTGGTGTGATGAGGTCATTGTAATCGCAGACAAACATTTTAAAGGAATAAAGCCTGCCAGGCTGCAGGTTCTTGATGGTTTGGGAAAAGGAATTTGGTCCTTTCTCGCTCCGCTTCATCCAGAGGAAGGTGTCGCCGATGTGCTCAGGGTCGGCGGGGCGGCCGAGTCCCATGTATCGGCCCTCGATCCGGCCGTATCGCGGAAAGCTTTTGGCGGCGATGCTGCCGTCTTCGGCCGGATGAAGGGTCCAGCCGTCTGGTGCCGTGTTCGAAGTCGGCGTTCTGGATGTGCGTCAGGAATAAGGGATCGCTGGTGAGCATGTTTGTTCTTCCCTCGAGGGCATAGTGGCGGTAGAGCTTGCCGACGAAACGGACCGTTTCTTCGTCGGCCAAAAGGGAGGTCCACCAATTCAGACCCCGCGATGTTCGCGAGCGTCGGGTCGTTGGCAACGAGGTTCATTTGTTGGTCCATCCAGACGTGGTAATCGACGTTGGGCTGCTTGTTGATGCCGCCGGGAGGCATGGAGAAGAGGCCGAACGTAATCACCATTTGCTTTTTGACGCCGGGTTCTTTGGCCTCCCAATCGGCGAGGCCGTCGAGGAAGGCTTGGAGGGCGTCGTGGGAGCCTTTTTCGGTGGACATTTCGTGGAGGTAACGTTCGGGGGCAACGAAATAGCCGCAGTCGACCATGGTTCGGATGACGTTGGTGCCGATGATTTCCTGGTTAAGCTTCTTGCCGCTGCCGCCGACGTAGGCGTAGATCGATTTGT
Organism: uncultured delta proteobacterium; assembly: GCA_963785985.1. Taxonomy (GTDB): domain Bacteria; phylum Myxococcota_A; class UBA9160; order UBA9160; family SMWR01; genus DATBRV01. Next base: position 98,736 of record CAWAXD010000015.1, read on the forward strand.
TGGCGAAACGGGTGTCAGCGCGGATCTTCTTGAAGGCCTCGGAGTACAATTCGTATGCGGCGCGTTCCTGGTCCATGCGGGCCAGCCGGTCGGGGGTCATGGTTTGGACCCATTCTGAAACGGGCCGGTTGACGATGAATTCGTTGATGATGATCCCATCGATGAAGGGGGCGTCGTGGAAGAAGTCGGTCCAGAAGGCAGCGTGTTCGTCAGCAGTCTTGGCTTGGGAATTGATTCCAACTTCGGCGACGAATCGTTTACCCTGGCGGTGCCAATCCTCGATGACCGAGTCGGAGAGCTTGATGTTATGGGGGACAATCAACGTGGTGACGTTGGGCAGAATGTCGCGCTTGAGAAAATCCATGTCGTAAAGGCCGTAGGATTTGATTTGGGGGTTAAAACCGAGGCCGCAGTGCATGAGTTCGGGAATAGCTTTGAGGGTCAGGCGTTCGACGGACATCGCTCCGGTGCGTTCGATCTGGAGGGTGTGTCGGCCTTTGGCGATGTGATGCATTGCTTCCTGAGTTGGGGCCACTCCCTGGAGCAGGGTTGATCGGGGTTTCTTCTGGTGAACCTTTGTCCAACGTGAGGCGGATTGTGCCTGCGCCATGCGTGGTAAAGGAAATGAAAATCCAGCCGTCGCTCGGACGAACAAACGGAAAAGATTCTGTGGTCCGTGCCGGGACGACATCCAGCAGTAACGCAGCGAGGTTGTTCAGTTTCTGACTTTCGGGAAGGGAGGCGCTGCCGTCCTGCTCGACCGCGAGAGCACGAGCAAGAATCACGGCGGACACCATGCAGATCGTGAGCATTCTAGGCATATACGACGGACCAGAACCCGCGAAAAGCTTACGTTGCACCTAATGTTTGCACATCAGGTCGGCTGAGGTCTGGAAACCTTCTTCGCGAGCCAGGAACTTACCCTTGGCCTCGAGGAAATCGATAATGCCTTCGGGGGTGAGGTCCTCGGCTGAACAAGTGAAGAACCGCGAGCTGGGGCCGAATTTTGCGACGATATCAGTAAGCAGGCTGGCCCTGGTATACGCCTTACCCGACTCCAGCATCATCTGTATAACTTCGTGACCGTGAATCTGTTCCATCAGAAGACGCTAGGCTATTTCCCAGGGTATTGAACAGCCCAAAGAGGCCGATGATTGACGCAAGTCAACGTTCTTGGCGTTTTGGTGGTTCATAGAGAGGACTTTATTCGAGCGAATCCCCGGCTACGCGCTCCTCCGGAGCCTGACCCAGCGTGCGGCGGGGGACAACCGCGAGAACGTCTGGAAGCCTGCACTGGCGGAGATCGAAGAGGCCCTCGTCCCGGCGTTCATCATTGAAGAGTTCGAGGACGGGCGCTACACGGTATTTGTCCCGTCGATACCCACCCCACTTGCCGGCGCCGTTTACATTCTCGAGCGGAATCGGGTTCACCCCCTGGACGTGCCCTTTACCCAAGCCCTCAAAGTCGTCTCCCGGTGGGGATCGGGTGCGAAAGAGCTTGTTGCCGTTATGGAACGGGAGCGCAAGTCATCAAGCTAAACCCATCCGGGCTATATGGGTTTCCGCGGCGGTCACCCAATGATACCGCTCCGGAACTATCCCCCTGAACAAACCGGCAGACGAAACCTTCGTTGCTTCTCCAAGTCCCGATCCGGCTGCATGGGGTGGGAAACATTTCGGCGTCATCTTCCTGTGCAGAATCTTTCTTGCGCCGCTCCGCCTTTTGTGGAAACAATATCCCGTCTGGCTTAGATGGAATGGGGTCGTAGCTCAGTTGGTAGAGCGTCTCGTTCGCAATGAGAAGGTCGCAGGTTCGATTCCTGTCGGCTCCACCATCCAAAAGAGGCGGAAATTAGCAGATTCCCCTCTTAAATAGCCACTTTCTGCGTCCAACAGCCTCCCAGCCCCAAGATGGAGTTGTGGGTGAGTTGTAGGGGGTTATATGGGGGTTGACAAGACACCGGATGACACCGAAACTGCCACCGAATGACACCGAAAAAGAGGCGCATAACGAAACACGGCAACGACCGCTGGGAGGTCGATTTCGGAACGGATGCTGTCGGTAAGAAAATACGGCTGACCTTGAAAACCGAGGCTGAAGCGGATGCGGAAATCGACCGCTACAAGAAGGAGTTGAAACGGTGCGGGGAATACTGGGCCCGGCTCACCGAACTGGAACGGCAAACAACGGTCGCCATCCTGCAAGAAATCCAGTCTAAGAAATTGACCCTGACCAGGGTCTGGACGGAACACCAAAAGTGGAGCAAGGACGTAGACAAGCAGGAGACCACCACCCCAATGCCCTACTCGGACGCCGTCGAGGAATTCAAGCGACGGAAGCTGGCAGCGGGAAAACGGAACGCTACGTCGCTGAGGTGGCTGATATGCTCATGAAATTCGGCGCCGGCCGGGAGAAGCAGAACATCCACGAAATCTTGCCGGGGGACCTTGAACAGTGGCTCGACTCGCACGCGCACTGGAGCAAGAGCTCCAGGCGCACGAACATGCTCAGGTTCAGCAGCCTGTGGGAGGTCGCAATTGCCAAAGGGTGGTGCACCCTGAACATCGTGGATCGCCTGGAACCCGTTAAAGTTCCAGGGCCCGACGTCAGAATTTACTCGAACGACACCACGCTCAACATCCTGGCTGCCGTCATGTCGAACGAGCTCACGCAGATGGTCATTGCGCCCTTGTCACTCGGCTTTTTCGGCTGTATGCGGCCAGAAGAAATCGATAGCGTCAAAGCTCTTCGTGCGGGTATGTCAGGGAAACAGCTCTTTGGTTGGCACGACATCGACCTGAAGCACGGGTTAATTACCGTCAGGAGAGAAATCGCCAAGACCGGCGACCAGCGCACCATCCGCCTGCAGCCCGTCGCGTCGAGTGGCTGAAGCTGGCTAAGGAACTCAAGAACCCACTGCCTCCGGTGAACGAGCGACGACTGGTGGATGCAGCGTGCGAACTGATTGGCCTGGAAGAGTGGATCAGGGACGGCCTGAGGAAGACCTGCGCCACCCACCTCAGGGCCGTTTACAAGAACGATTACGACGTGGTCAGGGACTGCGGGAACAGCATCCGCGTCCTCCTGAAGCACTACGCGGACCTCCACGTGCCCGAGTCCGTGTCGCTGGAACATTGGCAGATTTCACCTGAGAAGGTGAAGGCATATCTGAAGACCAACAAGTGGAAGAAAGTGGTTGAAGAGGCAGCGAAAGCCGCTGCCGAAAAGGCTACTGCATCTGCTGGAGAGCAGCCAAAACCGTAGGCCAGTGGAACCTCCAGGCACGCCGGTTGAAGCGAATGGCGGGCAGACGACCAGCCCTGGCGGAACGGCTGCGCATCGGTACGCGCACCGTTGACACTTGGATGAAGAGGAGGCGGCTCCCATTCATAAAGATCGGAAAGGTAGTCCAGCGTCGTAATCAGGATGTGTCGAGTTCGCGGGCACGACTCGACCCTAGCACGTTGGTTCTCACACGAAGGCCGCACCCAAAAACCAGAACTACACCAGAGGGCACCAAGGAGTATTTGAGGTGAATCAGCGGGCAAAAAAAGTTCATCCCGGCCCTTGACAGCTCCCGTGTAAAAACGAGCCTGTGCTAAACCGAACCGAAATCACCATATGTCATTGGACAAGCATCACCGCCTGCCAAGCCGCGAACTCGCCTATCACTACACGGTGGCCATGCACTTCGGCCAACAACTGGAACTCAACCTCCGAGCGCTACTCCACACGTCGGACTACCACGGCTGGGGAACGGACCTCCAACTCACCGAAGTGCAGCTTCGCCGCTTCAAAGACATAGACTCCTTCATCGACGACGCCACGTGCGGCGCCATCATTTCCGCCATCCGCAAGAAAGGAGTAATCACTGAGGAGAAGCTCCTCCAGGTTTTTGAGCGCGCCTGCAAATACCGCAACCGCTTGGCCCACAACTTTCTTTCCGACCACGATTTCGATAACTGGAACGCCCAACAGGAGGAGAAGGCCACCGCCGCCATTGTTGCCATGACCGAAGACCTTTACAAAGCGGCACGCTTCTCACGCGCATTCAGAAACATCGCAGAAGAACACTCCGACAAGGAGATGCAGAAGCTGGCAGACAACCTTGCAGAGTTTTTGGGGTCTAACTACCAAGATCCCAACGCAAAATACGCCACTAAGATCAGCAAGAAGTCAAAGAAGTGACCGGCGACCGGGCAGCCTGCCTGTGTGGCGAGTGAATGACTCCGATAAGGCCCATCAACGGTGGAGCCTCTTTCGGACTTCAGCCCCGCTTCGAGCGGGAGACGGTCAAAAAGATGGCCAGCGGGGGAAACTCGATGAAATCGCTCGCAGGCAGACTCGGGGGAGTCAGAGCGTCCGCTGGGGCGGGGTACTTTTGGCGCTAGTACGCGCCAGGAGCGATCGGAAGGCTGGCTCGGGGCCAGGAACCACTCCGGGGGGAATACGGCTTCCTCGGGCGAAGGCGATCCGTTGGCTCCATCAAGCGTTGTCAGAATGACGTGTCGAGACGAAAACCGGGCGACACAGAGGCGGCACGTGCCGTTTGTGACTCCTTTTGTGACTTTGTCGGATTCCTCATCCTGGCAGTGAGGACCCCCCTGATTCCATGGGGCGGAATCGCAAATGACGGCTGGGGCGGAATTGAACCGCCCGTTCAATTCCAACGTTATGAACGAGCGCGCCAGAGTCTCCCAGGTATCATTACTGTCGGACCCTCATGTGTTGGCCTGAGGGAGGTCCGCCACAGGGGGCTGAAGCCGCGTTTGGCGTTT
>CAWAXD010000016.1:0-593713 GCA_963785985.1 uncultured delta proteobacterium
TAGCTTCCGCCGCAGGGCGCGCTCAGACCTTCAGCGCGTCGAAACGGATCCCCGTCGCGTCCTCGGAGATCTCCCAGAGCCTTGCCGCGGCGCTCGCGTCGTGCGAGCGGGCGCTCGAGCTCACCTTGCGCGGCGGGCCCCACATCTCGGCGAAGCCGCCGGGGCCGAAGTAGTCGCCGCCCTGCACGCCGGGGGCGGTGGCCGCATACAGACTGGGCAGCGCGCCCATCTCGGCGCTCTGGGAGAAGAGCCGGTTCAGGAGACCGGCGCCGGCCTCGAGCAGCGCGGAGCCCTGCATGCGCGGGCCTGCGAACTGGAGGTTCGTGGCGGCATACCCCGGATGGCTGGCGACGCTGATCGCCGCGGCGCGCTTCGCGGCGAGGCGGCGTTGCAGCTCGTAGGTGAACAGGAGGTTGGCGAGCTTGCTCTGTCCGTAGGCGGTCCACTTGCCGTAGCTGCGCCGCCGTGGAGATCGTCGAAGCGCATGCGGCCGGTCTTGTGCATGGTGCTGCTCAGGTTCACGACGCGCGCGCCGGGCGTCGCGAGCAGCGCTTCGAGCAGCAGGCCGGTGAGCGCGAAGTGGCCGAGGTGGTTCGTGCCGAGCTGCATCTCGAAGCCGTCCACGGTCTCGCAGCGGGGCAGCGCCATCACGCCGGCGTTGTTGACGAGGCCGTGCAGGGCGTCGTTCTCCGCGAGGAAGCGCTTCGCGAAGGCGCGCACCGAGGCGAGGCTCGCGAGGTCGAGCGCCATCCCCTCGACGTCGGCGCGCGGATTCTCGGCGTGCAGCTTTGCCATCGCCTCGCGCGCCTTCTCGGGGTTGCGACAGGCGAGCACGACCCGCGCGCCGCGCCGGGCGAGCGCGCGCGTGGTCTCGAAACCGAGGCCGCTGTTGCCTCCGGTCACGATCAGGGTCCTGCCCGAGAGGTCGGGAATCGCGTCGGCGGTCCAGGCGTCGGCCGGAGACATGGGGGGCTCCTCCCGGCCGCAGAGTATACGCCTCTCAGCCCGCGGCCGGCGCGGCCCTCGCGGCAAGCGGCGCGCGGCGGCGCTCCCCCTCGCCGGCGCGGTGCAGCGAGATCGCGTCGTCCAGGCACGCGAGCAGGCGCCCGTGCAGGTGGATCTTGATCGCCTCGAGCACCGCGAAGCTGATCAGCGCGAAGATCGTCTTGGTGAGCGTGAGCGCGAGCGCGGCGAGCTCGAGCGTCTCGTTCGCGTAGTGCATCGAGAGCAGCAGCATCAGCATGCCGATCGACGTTCCCAGCAGCCCGAGCGGCGGCAGCAGGTTCGCGTACATCGAGATCGGCCGTGAATAGTGCACGTCGTACTCGTTCATCACGTACTGCTTGGTCGCGTCGAGGATGAACTCGGTCGGGTTCTCGTCGCTCTCGCGCAGCGATTTCGAGAGCACGCGCACCATCAGCACCGAGAGCGCCTCGGCGCGCTCGCCGCTCTCGCTCGTGACGGCGCGCTGCAGCTGCGAGCGCGGGATCCGCCGCGTGGCCGCGTGCGCGCGAACGCACAGCCGCATGCCCCGGTAGAAAGGCACGCTCACGATTGCGAACGAGATCAGCGTCATCAGACCGGTCAGACCGATGTCGGTCACACCGATCATGCCCACGAATCCAGCGATCATCGTGCTTCTCCCCTGTCGCGAAGGTTCGGTGGCGGTCGGCTCAGCCGCGCCACTTGCGTTCACTCAGCTTCTTGATGCCGTCGCGCAGCGTTCCCTGCTTGCCGATCGGAAACTCGACGAGCATGTCCTCGCGCCCCGCGAAGCGCTTCTGGAGCTCCTCGATCACTTCCTGCACGCGCCCCGGCGAATGCATCTCGATCAGCACCTCGGCCTTCGCGAGACGCAGATTCGCGTCGAGCGCCATCAGCTCCGGGTGGCGGCTCTGCCACTCGCTCTGGAGCAGCGGGTCGAGGTGCATGCCCATGTAGGCGTCCAGGAACTGGCTGAAGAGCACCAGGCCGTTGCGGTCCTTGCGCTGCTGCAGGCTCTCGAGGGTCGTGTGGAAGTGGAGCATGTCGCGGTGCGCGCGCTGCATCTCCTGCTTGCGCAGCGCGAGCGCGGGGCCGCCGAGCGGCGTGCTCTGCTCGGCCGCGGTGGGCTCGAGCACGAGCACGTCCTGGAACTCGGTCTGCCCGGCGCACGCAAACAGCGCGCTGCACGCCGCGCCCGCGAGCCAGCCGCGCCAATCCCGTCGCATTCGTCGTCTCCGCATCGCGAGTCCCCTTGTCCGCCTACGAGCGCTTCTCGTGGTACATCCGGCGCAGCAGCGCGTGGAGCGGATGGCTCCGGTTCGCGCGCAGCTCGCCCGTGAGGTCGCCCGTCGCGAGCGACGCCTTGAACAGCGGCAGCGCGCGCGAGCGCGCCTCGATCTGGCTATCGAGCTTGCCGATCTGTCCCTTCAGCAGCCCGGTCTGGCGCGTCAACTCGCTGTAGGCGAGCGGGCCGGGCGCGGGGGCCCCGTCGTCGGGCGCCGGCGCGGCCGGGCCGGCCACCTCGACGCCGCGCGGCGCGCCGGGCTCGGCCCCGCGCTCGCGCTCGAGCTCCGCGAGCTGGGTCGCGAGTCCTTCGCGTTCGGCGCGCAGGTCGCGCACGCTCTGCTCGAGCTGCTCGATGCCGGCGTCCTCGCCGAAGCCGAGATACATGATCACGAGGCTGTCCGAGAGCGCGCGCCGCATGGTGGCGATCGTCTCCGCGCCCGCCTCGGCCTTGGCGATCCAGTTGTCGACCGAACGCGACCTGGCGACCCACGCCGCAACCGGCCGCACCAGCTCCATGTATTCCGGCTCGCGGCCCTGGCGCTCGAGCGCCCCGGTGAGCGCGGGGTAGAGCTTGCGGTCGAACGGAAAGATCGTGAGCGCGCTGCGGTAGCGGCGCGTCGCCAGCTCGACGGCTTCGGGCAGGGGGTGTGTCGCATACACGAGATAGGCGTCGCCCTCGCCCTTGGCGGCCTCGTGGGCGGCGAAATAGGCCGAGTCGGGCACGCCGCCGCGCTGATCGGCCGTCGCGAAGCGCTCGAAGAACGACAGGTAGCGCTCGTAGAGGCGCGCCGCGTGCTGCGCGTTCTCGTCGGCCAGGTTCGGCGCCTGTTGGCTGCGCGCGAGGTAATAGGTGGCGGCGTTGAGGATCGTCTCCTGGATCTCCTCCCAGAGACCCCGCATCGCCGTCACGTAGGCTTCGCGGCCGTTCGCGCGGTAGCCCAGATCCTGCCAGCCGTCCTCTCCCGCCAGCGCGAGCTTCGCGTAGACCTCGATCGCGCCCTCGATCGTGAAGGGGATCTCGAGCTCGGGGTCGACTCCCAGACGTTGCTTGGCGGCGTAGACCTCGCCGAGCTGACGCAGCACCCTGCGGTAGACGGCGCACTGGCCCTGCACGGTGTCGGCGCGGTCGAGCGCGGTCTGGTAGGCGCCGCTCGCGAGCCGCATCGCCTCGATCGTCTTCGGGGAGAGGCCCTCGCTCGCGAGGAGGCCGCGCGCGGTGTCGTGAAGCTTCGTCGCTTCGAAGAGGGCGAGCGTGAAGGTGAGGCTCCCGGCGTCGGATTCCGGGCCGTTGAGCCGCTCGATGATGCGCGCGAGATATTCCTTGGAGGAGGCGGCGACCGGGATCACCTCCGGATGCCCCCCCACGCGGCCATCGGCGAGCAAGCGCACGATCGCGCCGAGCGGATCGAGGTCGCGATCGAGCCCCATCTGCTGGCTGCGGATCAGGGTCAGCCGCGCGACGTTCTCGTAGATGTACGGAAGCGCCGCGGCGAAGCCCGAGTTCGGAGACTCGGTCAGCGAGAGGGTGTCGAGGGTTTCGTAGGGAGCCTCGAGCGGGACGACGACGCCGAGCCACAGCGAGAGCACGTCGCCCACGAAGTCGAAACGATGCCCCTTCTCGAGCGCCCGCTGCGCGAGGATGTAGTAGTACCAGTAGCGATTCTCGTGGCGCCCGAGCCGGCCCTCGAGCCTGCGCACCGTGGTGACGCTGGCTTCGAGCGCGCCGGAATCTCCCGACGACAGGTACTGGAGCAGGTGCGCGATCGCGAGGCGCCGGGTCGCGACCTCGTCGGCGTCGTCGCCGTCCGTAGCGGCCGGCTCGAGCCGGCGCGTGACGTAGTCGGCGAGCGTCATCTTCGTCTCTTTGGCGTAATCGCGCAGCCGCGCGGCGAGCGCCTCCGGCTCGGCCGACGAGTAGACGTAGGCGAAGTCGAGATAGCCCGCCCAGGCATCCGTTTCGGTGTCGGCGGGCGCGCTCGGAGCCGGCGAGCTCCCGACCGTTCCGCTGTCGAGAGATTCGCTCGCGAGAGAGGACGACTGGGCCAGGCCCTGGCCGGCGACCAGTGTCGCGAGCAACGAGATCCACGCGATTGAGTGCTTCATCCCCGGCGCCACTCCCTGTCCCCGTGCTGTCGGACGCAATCGAGCGCGTGCGTGAGCTCCACGCAGCGATCGGCCGCTGGTCGCGCGGGGGCACGCTCGACCCAAAGAGAAAATGCGTTCAGATTCCGCGTCTCGACGAAGCGGTAGCGGCCTGCGGCGCTGACGCACTCGGCGGGCTCGCCCACCAGCGCGACCAGCTGCAGCTTGAGGGCGTCCTCTTGCTGGTCCGACAGGCAGCTCGCGAGCGAGCCGAGCGCCACGCCGCGCAGCTTCGGATCGTTCGAATGCGAGCGGCCGCCGCTGCTCGCCGGCGCCGGATCCCGCGCGGCGACACGGGAGGGCGTCGGCTCCGCGCCGGGATCGTGCACGGGAGCGCCGGCCGAGAGGGCCGGCAGCGCCAGCGAGGCCGGCGGGCGCGCGACGCTGCGCGCACTCGTGTGCTGGGCAACCGCCGCCGGCGTCGCCGCGCGCGCGGTCGAGACCGGCGGCGTGGCTTCGCTCGCAAGGCCCGGCGCCGCGGGCGCGCCGAGATCGAAGCTCGGCGCCGGGCGCGGTCGCGCCGGCGCAGCGGTGACCGGGCGCAGCGCGAGCCGCGGCGGCTCGCCCGCGCGCGGCGCTGCTGCGGCAGGCGCGGCGGGCGCCGCCACGGCGTCGATGGCGATCACCGGCTTCGGGAGCGATGGCCGCGCGGCCTGCACGCGCGGCGGAGGCGAGGGCGCGACGCTGCGGGGCGCCGGCAGCAGCGGCTGCGGCGCCGCCGGGAATGCGGGGCGCGCGATCTGCACCGGCGGCGGCGCGGGCTTCGCAATCGGAGCCGGCGGCGGCGCCAGCTTCGCGATCGGCGTGGGCCTGGGCGGCGGCGGTGCGGGCGGCCGCGCGGCGATCCGCTCCGGCTTCGCGACTGCCGGCTTTGCAACCGCCGGCTTCGCAACCGCCGGCTTCGCAGCCGGCTTGGGCTTGGCCACGGGCTCCGGCTTCACGATCGGCTCCGGCTCGGGCGCCGCGAGGACGGGCTCGACGATCGGCTCGGGCTCCGGGATCAGCACCGGCTCCGGCGGCGGCGGCGTCTCGAGCATCACGATCTCGAGGCCGCTTGCGTCGTTGGGGTGGCGCAGCGCATCCGCGATCCACGCCGCGGCGAGCCAGGCGCTAGTCAGGAGCGCAACGGCCGTCGCGCCGAGCTTGAGCCGGTTGCTGCCCGCCCGCGAGAAGTCCTGGGAGGCGAGCGCGAGGCCCTGCCAGAGCGACATGTCGGAATCGGCGCCGCGATAGGGGTCCGGCCGCAGCGCGACGTGTCCGGCGCCGAAAGTCCAGCGCTGCATCGCCCAATGCGCGCTCATCGGTTCGCCGCCACCGGCAACACCGCTGCACGTCGGCCATCGGGCCAGCGCTCTTCGATGAGCGCAATCGCATCCAGCAGATCCTGGCTGCGCGAGTCCTGGTGAGGCGCGAGCAGCGGCTTCTCGGCGTGCGCCTCCTGCAGGCGGCCCAGCTGTTCGCGCAGCGCCGCCGCTGCGAGATGCGCGCCCGCGCCGTCGCTCCGGCCGGGAGCGAGCAGCTCGAACGGGCCGGCACCGTCGGTGGAGGGCGGGTGCACGCGCAGCTGCCAGCGCTGCGTCGCACCCGCAGACAGCGTGGCCGTCGCGTCCTGGTTGACCTTCGGAACGATCATCTCGCCGAGATCGACTGCGCGCGGTCCGCCGCCCACCTGCGTGAGCGAGATGAGCAACAGGAACGCGAGGTCGACGAACGAGAAGAGCCACGCGGGGGCTGTATCGCTTCCGGAAGCCATGCCGTGCTGTTGCGGCTGGCCGCGCGGAGATCACGGTGACTCGAGTCACACAGACCAACCGGAAGCGTTGCGATACGCCATGCCGGCACCGCGAGTGCAACTCACGGGCAAGCCGCGGTGAGCGAGAAGGTTTGGGGGACACATGGGGATCCAACGGGCCTGCTTTTCGCTGCTCGCGGGCATCGCCGCGCTCGGGCTCGCGCCGGGCGCCCGGGCCGGGGACCTCTACCTGACCGGCAACCTCGCGATCTCGACCGGCACCGGGGATAGCGGCGGGAGCACCGGGTTGCCGGACCCCTTCTTCCAGAACACGGGCAGCGATTCCGACTCCGCGCCCGCCTACGGCGGCGCTCTGGGCATCGGTTTCAAGCTGAATGAAGCGATCCCGAAGACCTGGCATGTCCCCCTGCCGGCCTGGACGGTACGCTTCGAGTTCGAGGGGATGACGGGCCGCACGTACGACCTGCGCACCGATCCCAACAACAGCTTCTTCACGGAAGTGAGCGCTTGGACCTTCATGCCCAACCTGTGGCTCGACATCCCGCTGAGCCCGCCGATCGGGTGGGCGTTCGGCCGGATTCCGATCCTCGACCCGCTGTCGCTCTACACCGGCGCGGGCCTCGGCCTCTCGACGGTGGATCTCGACACGACGGACAACGTGTCGCGCGGCCAGAGGGAGCAGTTCCTCTTCGGCTGGCAGGCCGGGATCGGGCTTGCCTACGAGATCGCGGAGCGCGTGACGCTGATGGCGGGCTACCGCTACGTGGACATGGGCAAGCCGGACGTCACGCTCAAGGTCGGAGCGCCGCCGGATACGCAGCCCTTCGGCAAATACACGCTGGCGCTCGCGGCGCACGAGTTCAACTTCGGCGTGCGCGTGAACTTCTACGAGATCCCCTATCCGGAGAAGTGGGCGCTGCGCCGCGACTTGCGCTGAGCGCGCGCCTCGCGGTCGTCAGCCTCGCTCTGCTCGCGCCGCTGCTGCTCGCCGCGGCTCCCGCCGGCAAGCCGACTCCGATCTCCGTGTATGGCGTCGAGCTCGACGTCCAGGGGGGTCACGAACGCGTGCTCGTCTTTGCCGACGCGCCGATCGAGGGGCGCCTCGAGGAGCGCGACGCGAAGACCCTCGTCGTCGTGATCCCCGGCGCCGTGCTCGGCGGCTCGGCGCCTACCCGTGTCACCGGCGCGAGCGGGGCCGCCTTTCGTAGCGTGACTGCCGAGGAAGCTGCGGGCACGGGCGGCTCCGAGGTCCGCCTCGTGATCGAGCGCGTGCCGGGGCTTCCGGTCGAGCTCACGACCCGTGGCGCGACGCTCGCGGTCGAGCTCACGCGCCCGGCGCGGGTGAGCGAGCCTGGCATCGCGATGCAGTTCGCGAACACCGAGCTCGCTGAGATCGTCGAGAAGCTGGCGCGCGCGACCGGCAAGAAGTTCATCTTCGACGACAGCCTGCGCGGCAGCGTGACGATCACCTCGCCCGAGCGCGTCTCGCGCGAGGAAGCGCTCGAGCTGCTGCACGCGGCGCTTCTGATGAAGGGCTTCGTTGCGCTGCCGACACCGAGCGGAGCGCTCAAGATCATGCCGCTCCCGGAGGGTGTGGGCGGCTCGCCCTGGAATCCGGTCACGCCGAGCGCGCGCAGCGAGGCGCAGACGACGACGCTCGTGCACCTGCGCTCGACCACGCCGTTGCGCGTCGTCACCGCCCTCCAGCCCTGGCTCGGCGCGACGGCGCTCGCGGTCGCCCATGATCCGACGAACGCGGTGATCCTCGCGGGCAGCGAGGCGCGGCTGCGCCAGCTGCTGACGCTGGTCGCCGAGCTCGATCACGCCTCGGCCGACGAGCTGGTGATTCGGCGCCTGCGCTACCGCTCGGCCGAGGACGCCGCGGAGCTGCTGCTCGCCGCGCTCGGAACCAAGACCGGCGCGCGGGCCGGCGTCGAGGCGTGGCCCGACGAGCGGACCGGAGCGCTCGTGCTGCGCGCTCCGCACGAGGAGATGGAGGACGCCCGCGCGTTGCTCGCGGAGATCGATCGCCCCGCGCAAGGCAGGGGCGAGATCCGCGTGCACGATCTGCGCTACGCCGATCCCGAGGCGCTCTCGAAGCTGCTGGGGGATCTAGCGGGCGGCACCGCGCGAGCCTCCACGCCTGGCGGCGAGCCCATGCCCGCCGACGTCGGCGCCGAGTCGCTGGTGGGCCGCGAATTCAGCGTCGCCATCTACGCGCCCGGGCATTCGCTGCTGCTGCGCGCCGATCCCGAGACCCTCGGCATCCTCGACGATCTCATCGACCAGCTCGACCGCCCGCCGCCGACGATCGACGTCGAGGTGCTCGTGCTCCAGGTGATCTGCGACGCCTCGCTCGATCTCGGCTTCGACGCCTTCATCCCGCTCACGACGCCGAAGTCGCCGCACGATTGGTTCGCGAACGTGCTGCTCAATCCGGGCGGCGGCGGCCTGCTCGAGCCGTCCGCGGGCACGGGGCCGGCCTACGCGCTCCGCTTCACGCGAGCGCCGCTCGTGATCCCGTTCATCGACTCGCTGGGCAACCCCGCTTCGGTGGTCGTGCCGAGAACGAGCACCGTGGTCACGGGGAACGACGCGCTCGTCAAGTCGCAGACGCTCATGCGTCCCCAGCTGCGCATGCTCGCGGGCGAAGAGCAGGAGATCTTTTCGGGCAACAACATCCCGATTCCGGTCTCGAAGACGGGGGCGAGCGCGACCACCTCGTTCCAGACCAGCAAGACCGTCGAACGCCAGGACGTCGGCATCGACCTGCGCGTGAAGCCGACCGTCGGGGAGGCGGGCGGCGTGCGCCTCGCGCTCGACGTCGACGTGACGGCGCTCGCGCCGCCGCTCGCCGGTGACGTCAATGACGTGGGGCCGACGCTGCGCAAGCGCAAGCTCACCTCGACCGTGCACCTCAACGACGGCGAGTACGTCGTCGTCGGCTTCGCGCGGGAGGCGATGGCCGCCCCGAGCGTGATCGGCGTGCCCTGGCTGAAGGACATCCCGATCCTCGGCTGGGCCTTCAAGAAGGAGTCCGACTCGAACACCACGGCGCGCCTCGTGATCGCGGTGCACGCGCGCATCGAGCGCACGCAGGAGGAGCAGATCGCGGACTCGATCCGCCAGCGCCTCGGCTTCGAACGCGCCAACCGCCGGCTCGAGCCGCTCGCCCGCGACGCCGACACGGGCTGGGCCCTGCGCGTCGCGACGCGCAGCGACGAGGCCGAGGCCCGGGCCGTCGCGGCTCAGTTGCCTGCGCGCCCGCAGCCCGCGCGCGTCACGCGCTGGGAGTCGAGCGGCGGCCCGCAATTCGACGTCACCCTCTCCGGTTTCGCGACCGTCTCCGACGCGAACGACGCCGCGCTCGAACTGCGCGATCGCGGCTACGAGCCCGAGCTCGTGGTGGTTCCGCTGGAAGCGCACTGAGGCCGCATCGCGTACGCTCGCGAGCGCAAGGCAACCTCCGCGGGCGAGCCCATGCGCGAGCACCCGAACGCGATCCGCATCCGCGAGCTGTTCGAGGCCTTTCGCGATCGCGATCTGGCGGCGATCCAGGCGGCCATCCCGGAGCAGGCCGTCTGGCGCTTCCCGGGCAGGCAGGGCGCGCTCGCCGGCAGCCACGTCGGCCGCAGCGCGATTCTCGCCTTCCTCGGCCAGGTCGTCGCGCTCACGCAGGGAACGTTCCGGCTCGAGATCGAGGACGTGATCGCGAACGATGCGAGCGCCGCGGTGTTCTTCCGCGGCAGCGCCGTGCGCGGCGAGCGCAGGCTCGACAATCCCACGTGTCTGCGCATGCGCATCGAAGCCGGCCAGATCGTCGAGATCTGGGAGTTCGTTTGGGATCTCTACGCGGTCGACGCGTTCTGGGCGTAGCCGCGCTCGTGGAGCCCTTGTTCGCAGCCGATGCTCGAGGGATGAAGATGCGTACGCTGCTCGTCGTCAGCAGCCTTTTTCTCGCGACGGAGAGCTTCGCCGCACCCGACGGCCCGCCCGGTGGCCCCGAGTTCGAGCACTTGATTCCCCACGTCACGGAAGCATGTGCTCTGGTCAGGGAGAATCCTGGGATCTTTCCCTTTCGATGCTTCCCCTACGGTCCGCTCGGACTCGAGGTCAGGAAGGCGAAGAGCTCCGCTGAGGCCGATCGGATCCGCAACTTCTTCCTTGGCGTCGTGGGCGGCGCCTGCGGAATCCCGCCCGACCAGATCACAGCAAACTTCTTCTGCGGACCTGAATGCCCGGCCATCAGGCGCGATCACCTGGTTCAGCAACTCCCGGCGGTGCGTGCTCTGGCGGCGGCCTTTGAAGGTCTACGCGCTGTGCGCCTGCTTGCTGTGTGGGCACCGAAGGGAGAGTTGCGCGTGAATGATGTTTTCGTGATGAACCATCAAGCACGCGAGGCCATTCCGAGCGCCACGCTTGGATTCGTGCCGTCCGGCGATTGGAAGTCCTGGACGAGCCTTCATGATTACCTGGATTCGATTCAGGTCAGGGAGGAGACCGTCCTGGACTTGAGTCGCCAGATGCTCGCGATCGGTCTCTCCGCTCTGATCCGGGAAGCATCTCGGATGCGTCTGGTGGGCGTCGGCATCGGCGACAACGAATCGGGGCTCATCGTGCAATCGCCGAGCGATGCGACCCCCAAAGTTGGCGCAATCTGGCCTGATGGCAGAAGGTGCACGGTCGTCGACCGCGTCGCTCCAGGAATCTACTATTACGAGACCACGTAGGAAGTCACGCAGCGCAGTGTCGTGAACTGACTGGGTGTGCGCAGCTCGCGAGCGAGCCCGAGAGATGTCCCTCCGCGTCGACCCGCAGACTCGGCAGCCCGAGCCGGTCGAGCCACGCCGGGCCCGCGCGCGCGCCCTTCAGCATCGCGATCGTGGAGGCCGTGCCCGCGATCAGGCAGTGGCTCGCGGCGACGCTGACGCTCGCGAGGCCTGCGACGGGCCAGCCGGTCTTCGGGTTCAGGATGTGGGCGTAGCGCTTGCCGTCGACGACCATGCAGCGCTCGTAATCGCCGCTGGTGGCGATGCCGCCGGCGAACAGGGCCACGCTCGCGATCGCGCCCTCGGGCGCTCGCGGGTGGCGGATGCCTACGCGCCACGGGGAGCCGTCGGGGTGGGGGCCCACGACGGCGAGATCGCCGCCGAGATCGACGAGGCCGTGGCGCAGACCCCTCTCGCGACACAGCTCGGCGACGCGGTCGGCCGCGTATTCCTTCACGTAGCCTCCGAAGTCGAGCTGCATGCCGGCGACCGGGAGGACGAGGCGCGGGCGCTGCCAGACGACCTTCTCCCAGCCGATCAGCGGCCGCAGCGCCTCGATCTCCGCGGGCTCGGGGACCCGTCCCGCGCGCAGGTTCCAGACACGGCGCAGCACGCCCGAGGTGATGTCGAACAGGCCTCCGCTCTGCTGCCACGCGAGCGCGGCGTAATCGAGCAGCGATGCGGTCTCGGCGTCGAGCTCGAGGCCGGCCGGATCGCCCGCGCTCGCGTTGATGCGCGAGGCGAGGCTGTCGTCGCGGTAGCGCGAGTAGCGGGCCTCGAGCCGCGCGATCTCGCCGATCGCCGCTTCGGCGACCGCGCCGAGCCGAGCCTCGGACTCGGCGTGCAGATGCAGCTCGCAGGGGCTGCCCATCGCCTTGAAGGCAACGCGCCGCGCCAGCATGGCGCTCAGAAGCGCGTCGTGAGGCCGACCGAGAAGAGGTCGAAGCTCACGAGGCCCGGGTTCGGGGCGTTCACGCTCTGCAGCGCGTAGCTGCCGCTGCTCAGGTAGCGTTCCCACGAGAAGCTCCCGACCCAATCGAGCTGCCAGGTCCGGAAGCGCGCCTCGGCGCGCAGGCGCCACGAGAGCGAGCCGTAGGGAGAGAGCCGGTAGTCGCTCGAGTAGTAGCCGTCGCTGCGAACCTGGTCGTAGTAGTTCGCGTAGAACTTGGCCTGTCCCTGCGAGTAGTAGCGGAACGAGGGGATCACGCGGATCGTGTCGAAGAGCGATTGGTACCAGGCGACTTCGAGCGTATGCGCGGTGATGTTCCAGTCGTCCCAATAGAACTGGTAGTCGGCGTGAAAGGTTCCGTTCAGCGACGAGAAGTGATGGCGGTAGCGGCTGAGCCACGAGATCTGGTTGCGCAGATCGGGCCGGCTGTCGGCGACGGGCTCGCCCACCACGAGCGCCTCCTTGTACGGGTCCGAGAGGTAGCCGTTGCCGAGCGCATACGTGAGCGTCGATTGCACGGCGATGTTGCGCCGCAACACCTGCGAGATGCCGAGAAATCCCGAATAGTTCTGCTTGTCCTCGTGGTTGGGCCGCAGCGGGAACTCGGCACCGCCGGTCGGATCGATGCTGTCGATCGAGACGCCGAGCCCGCCGGAGAGCGTGGTGTTCTTCTCGTTGAAATCGATCTGCCCGCCGAGGCCGCCATTGATGGCGAGGTAGTCCTTCTCGAAGGAGACGCCGCCGGAGAGCGAGGCGAGCGAGCGATCCATGAAGTACTTGCCCTCGAGCAGGAGATCGGTGCGCGCGTCGTCGATCGTCGCGCCGGTCATCACCTGCACGGGCTTGCCGTTGTCGCCCGGGATCACGTACCAGGGCGTCGCGCCGCTCATGCTCTCGTGGACGACGTCGAGCCCGAGCGCGAAGCGCTCGCCGAGCGGCGCGGCGAGGCGGACCTGGTGCATGTCGATGTCGTAGCGGCTGCGCTCGCTGCCGGGCGCGACCTTCGACGCCGGAATCGATGCCTCGGAGTAGTGCGAGTAGTTGTACTCCGAGCTGATCTGGTCGATCAGGCCCTCGGCGGCTGCGCTGCCCGCGAGGCCCGGGAGCGCGAGCGCACCCGAGGTGAGCGCCATCAGCGCACCCTGCTTGCGCCGGCGTTGCGCACGGCGGCGCGCGCTGCGCGCGCGCGCCTTGCGGCGCCGCTCTTTCGTTGCGCTCGTCATCGCAGCGGGTCGAGGCCGATGCGGACACGGGGCGTCAGTTGCATCCGCAACCTCCGCCGCCGGCGCCGCCTCCGGGGAGGGCGGCCTCCTTGCTGTAGTGGACGTGCTCGTTGCGCTTGGCTTCGAGCGGATCCGGCTCCCAGGCCATCTCGGGCAGGGCGAGCACGTCGCGCTCCCACGGCTTCACCGCCGCGCAGCCCGTGCCGAGGGCGAGCAGCGTGGTGAACGACGCGGCGAGCAGCCCGCTCGCGACGAGGCGCCGCACGTTACTTCTTGTTCGTCGCGACGAGCTGCGCGATTTTCTCGCGAAGCTCCCCGACGTCGCCCTTGCGGAAGCCGTGATGGACGTAGCGGATCACGCCGTTGCGATCGATCAGGAACGAAGTGGGCATCGTCTCGACGCCGAACATCTCCGGCATCCGGCCCTTCGGATCGGTCGCGCTCGGATAGCCGACGCCCGTCTTCTCGAGGAACTTTCGCGCCTTGCTGACGTCCTGGTCGACGTTGACGGCGAGGATCTGGAACTGGTCGCCCGGGAACTCCTTGCGCAGCCCCTCGAGCAGCGGCAGCGAAGTCAGGCACGGCGGGCACCACGAGGCCCAGAAGTCGAGGTACACGACCTTGCCTCGATAGGCAGCGAGCGAGAGGCTCTTGCCACCGTCGAGCGACGGCAACTTGAAATCGGGCGCCTTCGCGCCGTCACCGAGGGCGATGGCGTTCGTGGCGACTGCGAGTGCGGTGCACAGCGCCAGCGCGGCGCCGCGCGCGATTGCGATCCAGCGGCTTTTCATGAGCAACTCCCCAACTCAACAGCTCGCGCTGCGACGCGAGCTGCTACGACATCGGCTTTTGCGGCGGGGAGAGTGTGACCTCTCTCACCCGGGTCTCTGCGCGCGCGGCGTCGCGCAGCGCCACCAGGAAGTGCT
The DNA here is from genome assembly GCA_963785985.1 of uncultured delta proteobacterium. Lineage (GTDB taxonomy): Bacteria > Myxococcota_A > UBA9160 > UBA9160 > SMWR01 > DATBRV01. The sequence continues at coordinate 14,034 of CAWAXD010000016.1, forward strand.
GCTTGCTGAGGAGCTCGGGCAGGCGCACGGGAGCGGAGTCCGCGCCCGGCGGATACAAGAGATAGAGCGGAACGCCTGAGCGCCCGAAGCGCGCCAGCTCGGCGCGGATGCGCTCATCGCGGCGCGTCCAGTCCGCCTCGAAGACCGCGAAGCCCGCGAGCGCAGCGCGCACGGCCGCGTCGTCGAGCACGACGCGCTCGTTCACCTTGCAGGTGAGGCACCAGTCGGCGGTGAAGTACACGAAAACCGGTCGACCGGCGAGGCGCTCCGCCTCGACGGCCGCAGCGTCGTAGGGGCGTGCCGCTCCCTCGCGCCTCGCGACCGGCTCGCGCGGGGCCGCGCTGCGCTCGACGCTCACGACGCCAGCGCCGGCGACCAGCAGGAGACCGCACACGAGCGCTGCGGCCGTCCGGAAGATGGCTTGCGAGCTCTCGCGCAAGGCTGCGTAGAGCCAGCCCGAGAAGCCCAGTGCGAGCAACCACGCGAGCAGCGTCGCCATCGCGTCGCTGCCGGCGCTGCGCCCGACGATCCAGAGCAGCCAGACGACGGTCGCGAGCAAGGCGAAGCCGAGTCCGGAGCGCAGCTTCGGCATCCAGGGCCCCGAGCGCGGCAGCCAGCGCGCCCAGCCGGGGGCCGCGCACACGAGCGTGAACGGCAGCGCGAGGCCCACGCCGACGGCCAGGAAGATCGCGAAGATCACGGGCGCCTCGCTCGCGAAGGCGAAGCCCACCGCCGTGCCGAGGAAGGGCGCCGAGCACGGCGTGGCGAGCACGACCGCGAGCAGACCGTCGAAGAAGGAGCGCCGGGCCCCGACGGCCTGCGCGCCGAACGACGCCAGGCGGGCGGTATCGACGCCGATCTCGAAGACACCGAAGAGATTCAGCGCGAACACGACCAGCACGCTCGCGACGGTCGCGACGAAGAGCGGCTCCTGGAATTGGAAGCCCCAGCCGACGGCGGTGCCGGCGCGGCGCAGCGCCACCACGACGACCGCGAGCGCGGCGAGGCTCGCGAGCACGCCCGCGAGGTAGGCGAAGCCGTGCGCGAGCGCTTCGCCACGGCGTCGCTGCGCGAGATCGGCGATCGCCACGGCCTTGAGCGCGAGCACGGGCAGCACGCACGGCATCAGGTTGAGGATCAGGCCGCCCAGCAGCGCCAGCGCGATCGCCTGGGCGAGGCCCGTCGCGCCGCTCGCCATCGCCGCAGCGGGCTCCGTCTGGCGCAGATCGAGATCCAGCTCGATGCTGCGCCGCCGTCCCTCGCCATCGACGAGCGCGAGCACGCCGGTGAGCCGGGGCGCCGCGGCCGTGAGCGTGCGGCCCTCGAGCGCCACACGGAAGCCGCCGGCAGCGTCGGGCCTGGCGTCGATCCGCTCGATCTCGACGCCGCCACGCCGGTCGAGGAACAGCGCGTGCGTGTCGGGCGAGAGATGCGCGCAGCGCGCGGCGCCGTGACAGGGATGCACGCCGAGAGTGCCCGAAAGCGACGCCCCCGAGGCCGGGCTCGCGGCGCCGAGAGCCGCACTCAGCTCGACCCCGATGCCGAGCTCCGCAGGCGTGACGGGGACGCGCTCCGCCGCGTCGGCGAAGAGAGCGCGCACGGCGTCGCCGCCCGCGTCGGCGTCGAGGCGGCGCTCGAGCACGAGCTGCGCCGGGATGCACTCGACCTCGCACACGAGCACGTCGGCGCGCACGCGAGCGACGCGCTCGTGCGCGGCGCTCGCGCTGAAGCTCGCACGCGTTGCGAGCAGCACGCGCCCCGCATAGCCATAGGTCGTGAAGAGCCCTTCCGACTCCGTGAACGCCGAAGGCGCCGGCCAGGCGACCGGCTCGACGACCGCGCCCGGTACCTCCCAGTGCAGCTGCGTCGCGAGCCCGGATTCTCCCGGGTCGCGCCAATAGAGATGCCAGCCCGGGTCGAGCTCGAAGAGCACGCCGAGTCGCAGCGAGTCCCGTCTCCCGACGCCAGCGCGCGCGAGGTCATCGGGATGGACGAGCAGTCGCGCGACGACGCGCGGCTTGCCGTGGTCGAAAGCTCCCTCGGCGCGAGCGCTCGCGGGAACGGCGAGGTTGTCCGCGGCCGTCGCCGCAAGCTCCGATCGGGCGGAGGGGGACATTCCGCCCAGCCAGAGAGCGAGCATCAAGAGCAGCCGGTTCGTTCGCAACATCGAATGGCGCATCGGCGGGTCGCCGGCACGCGCGTGTGACGGCCGACCCAGCACTCACGAACGTGCAGACGGCCTTCGTATCACCCGCGCACGCGCTGCCGATCGACTGCCGACGGCGCCGTCTGCAGCGCGAAAAACTCGCGGGGTCTTGTAACGCCGCTCACGTAGCCGGGCCGCGCTTGCGTCGATGCAGCCGCCGTGACTTCGGAGCGCGTGGCTCCGTGGAGGAATGCATGAGACGCGGCCCTGCGGATCGTCTCGTCGCCATCGCGCGCCGCTTGCGGCGCCTCGCGGGTGCGGGATTGCTCGCGCTCGCATTCGTGGCTCCCGCCGCGGCGGGCCCGCGCGAGCAGGCGAAGCGGATGCACGACCGCCTGGTCGGCGTGCCGCCGACGGAGGCGACGCTCGCCTCGATGGCCGCGAAGATCGCGGCCGGCGACACGCTCGGTGCCGCCTACGAGGCGATGCAGAATCCCAACTTCTATACCGCCGCGCTCAAGGACTTCGTGACGCCGTGGACGAACGTGAATCAGAGCGTATTCGCGGATCTCAACGACTACACCGCGACCGTGATCGGAATGATCCGCGACGACGTGCCGTTCGATACGGTGCTCTCGGCGGACCTCGTCTACGTCGGCGCGCCCGGCGTCGTCGGGCCCGCCTACTCGCAGACGAACAACGACCACTATCGCGCGCTCGAGGCGGCGCGCGTGAATCTCGGCGACCCGACCAAGCTGGTGCCGGTGATGCAGTCGACGCTGCCGGGCTCGGTGCTCGCGGCGGGCGAGACCGCGGGCGTCATCACCACGCGCGCGGCCGGCGAGGCCTTCTTCAGCGCCGGCACCAATCGGCGCATGTGGCGCTTCACGACGATGAACTACCTCTGCCGCGACATGGAGCAGCTCAAGGACGTGAGCCGCCCGACGGACCGCATCCGGCAGGACGTGAGCCGCAGCCCGGGCGGCGACAGCTCCGTCTTCCACAACCACTGCACCGGCTGTCACAGCGGCATGGATCCGATGGCGGGGGCCTACGCCTACTACGAATGGGACATGCTGGCGGGCCGCACCGTCTTCACGCGCGGCCAGGTTCAGCCCAAGTACCTGATCAACGCGAGCACCTTCCCCTTCGGCTACGTCACGACCGACGACAGCTGGGAGAACTACTGGCGCACCGGTCCGATCTCCGTGCTCGGCTGGCGCGGCACGGAAGCGAGCGGCTTCGGCGCCAAGAGTCTCGGGCGCGAGGTGGCGGCGAGCCGCGCCTTCTCCGTGTGCCAGGTCGAGAAGGCGTTCAAGTACACCTGCTTCCGGCCGGTCGGGTCGCCCGAAGATCGGACCGCCGTCGAACAGATCGCCGATCGGTTCGAGACGCAGGGTTACAGCATGAAGCGCGTGCTGGCCGAGACCGCCGCGTTTTGCATGGGGAACTAGAACATGGCGAGAGCAATCGCGATCGCGTGTATGGTCCTCGGGCTCGCAGCCGTCGGCTGCGGCGACTACGGCGGCGGCGGAACGAGCGATGGCGGCGGATCCCTGCCTACGGGCGCGCCGCCGCCCCCCGGCACGCCGCCGCCGGTCACCGTCGACCGCGCCGTCAGCGTGCAGGCCTTCACCCAGACGGTCTTCCCGATCGTGCGCGAGCACTGCGCAACCTGCCATTCCGGCGCGGGGCCGGGCTCGCCGAGCATCGCGCACCCCGACCCGGACACGGCGTTTACGGCGACCGTGAACTCCCAGAAGGTGAACCTCACCACGCCGGATCGCTCGCGGCTCGTGCGGCGCCTCGCGGCCGATTTCCACTACTGCTGGACCGACTGCGTGATGAACGGCATGGAGATGCAGGCCGCGATCGCCGCGTGGGCCGGGATCCTCGCGCAGGCGGCGCCGCCGCCGGGCAGCGGGGGCACGCCGGGCGGCGGTGGAGCGGTCGATCTGATCGCGAGCGATCCGCTCAAGCTCGGCGACGGCCAGGAAGATCTCGGGGGCGAGCGCTTCCACGAGCACCTGATCGCGTTCTACGACTTCAAGGAAGGCAGCGGCGCGGTCGCGCACGATACCAGCGGCGTCGAGCCGGCGATGGACCTGACGCTCACCGGTGTGAACTGGATGTCGAACTACGGCATCCAGATCGAGACCGGCAAGGCGAGCGCCACGCGGCTCGCCAGCAAGAAGCTCTACGACCGCATCGCGAACGTCGACACGGGCACGCAGCAGTACTCGGTCGAAGCGTGGGTGATCCCGGCCAACACCACCCAGGATAACGCGGCCCGCATCATCGCGTATTCGGGCGGCGGCGGCAGTCGCAACTTCCACCTCGGGCAGACGCTCTACCAGTACGATTACCGCAATCGCAGCGTGCTGCCGGCGATCGACGGAAACGGCAAGCCCGCGCTCGTCACCTACGACCAGGATCGCGACCTCCAGGCGACGCTCCAGCACGTGGTGATCACCTACGACCAGTATCGCGGGCGACGCATCTTCGTGAACGGCGTCTTCACCGACGACGTGGACGAGCAGGGGCCCGGTCGGCTCTGGAACTGGGATCCGAACCACACGTTCGTGCTCGGCAACGATCCGAGCAACGACCACTTGTGGCTCGGCAAGCTCCAGCTCGTGGCGGTCTACGACCTCGCGCTGACGCAGGCCCAGATCACCCAGAACTTCAACGCGGGCGTCGGCAAGCGCCTGCTGCTGCGCTTCGACGTCAGCCGCTGGGCGGGGGCGGGGAGCTTCGTCGAGTTCATGGTCAGCGAGCTCGACAACTTCAGCTACCTGTTCTGTCAGCCCACCTTCGTGAGCCCGAACGCGGCCGGCTTCCGCGTCTCGAATCTGCGCGTCGCCGTGAACGGCGTGGTCCCCGTCTCGGGGCAATCGTTCCAGAGCGTCGATGCGCTGGTGTCGGAGCCGCGCCAGCTGCTCTCGCGCCAGTGCTCGATCATCCAGAAGGATCACGGCCCCATGGACGACGTCTTCTCGGTCGAGTTCGAATCGCTCGCCAACTTCTCGGACCCCGTCGATCCAGGCCCGCCGCCGGTGCCGCCGGTCGAGGTCTTCGGGGATCCGCTGCCGAAGGAGGGGCTGCGCGATTTCGACCGCATCAACACCACGATGGCGTCGCTCACGGGCGTCGACCCGAACGCCGCGAACGTGAGCGCCGCATTCGCCGAGCTCGAGCAGCAGCTGCCGGGCACCTTCGACCTGCGCACGTTCTCGTCTTCGCAGCAGGTCGGCATCGCCAAGCTCGCGCTCGAGTACTGCGACGCGATGATCGAATCGAATGCGCTGCGCACGGCCTTCTTCGGGACCACGCCGGCGTTCCAGTTCGACCAGCCGGTCGCCACGGCGTTCTCGGACCAGACCAAGCGCGATCTCGTGATCGACCGGCTCGTCGATCGCATGTTCAACGAGAACGTCGCCTACCAGCCGAGCAAGACCGAGGTGCGGCCGGCGCTCGACGACCTGATCACGCAGCTCACGGCCGCCTGCGCGACGCAGACGTGCGACGCGGCGCGCACGCGCAACATCGTGAAAGGCCTGTGCTCTGCGGTGCTCTCGAGCGCCGCAGTGACGGTCCACTGAGCGGGAGACGCACATGAAGAAGCATCGCGGCCAGAGCCTCGCGTTGCGGCACGAGAACCACCGCCGGCCCGTCAGCCGCCGGGATTTCCTCGCGCAGGGGCTGATCGCCGGCACGGCGATGGTGTTCTCGCCGAGCTTGTTCGGGTTGCTGCGCAAATCGGACGCGGCCTTCGCCCAGACGATGGAATGCGTGCTCTCCGGCGGCGCCGGCAAGATCCCGTTCGTCTGCTTCGATCTCGCGGGAGGCGCGAGCGTCGCGGGCTCGAACGTGATGGTGGGCGGCCCGGGCGGCCAGCTCGATTTCCTGCCGGATACCGGGTACCAGAAGCTCGGCTTGCCGAAGACCATGCTGCCGACGCTCCCGGCCCAGCTGAACAGCGAGCTCGGCCTCGTCTTCCACGCCGACAGCGCATTCCTGCGCGGAATCCTCGCGAAGACTTCCGCCGCCACGCGCGCCAACGTGAATGGCTGCGTGATCTGCGCGCGCTCGGAGAACGACACGCAGAACAACCCGCACAATCCGATGTATGGCATCGCCAAGGCCGGCGCGTCCGGCGACCTGGTCACGCTGATCGGAACCGACGCGTCGGAATCGGGTGGCCGATCGGTGGCGCCGATGGCGATGATCGATCCCGCCGTGCGCCCCACCAAGGTGGCCCTCGCGCGCGACGTGACCGGCCTCGTCGACACCGGCCGGCTTGTCCAGCTGCTGAGCGCGGAGGACGCCGGCGCGGTGATGCGCACGGTCGAGCGGATCGCGGATCTGAAGCTCGCCAAGATGACCGAAGACCAGGTGATCGAGAACCTGATCAAGTGCGGCTACCTCCAGAGCACGCGCCTGGTCGAGCAGTTCGGAAATCCGGCCCTGCTCGATCCGCTCGCCGATCCCGACATCACGGGCCAGGGGACGAGCATCTTCTCGGCGGCCGAGGTCGCGAGCGGCGAGTTCCAGAAGACGGCGGCGGTGATGAAGCTGGTCGTGAATGGCCTCGCCGGCGCGGGCACCATCGAGTTCGGCGGCTACGACTATCACGACAGCACGCGCGCGACGGGCGAGCGCAGGGACTTCGCGGCGGGGCAGGCGATGGGGGCCGTGCTCGAGTACGCGGCGCGCCGCGGTCGCCAGCTCATGCTCTACGTCTTCAGCGACGGCTCGGTCGATTCCGACGGCACGCTCGACAACTCGGCCGACGGACGCGGCAAGGGCGTCTGGAAATCCGACGATTCGCAGACCGCGTCGGTCTTCATGCTGGTCTACGATCCGGCGGGGCGGCCCCAGCTCACGAGCCCGAGCGCGCAGCAGATCGGCTACTTCCGCCCGTCGGGCGACCTCGAGACGGGCGCCACGCGCATCTCGAACAACGTCGCCCAGCTCGTCGAGGCGGTGGTGCTCAACTACCTGGCCCTGCACAACGAGACCGCGCGCTTGGCTTCCGTGCTGCCGAGCCACGGACTGGGCACCGGCGCGCAGCTCGACGCGCTCACCGCCTTCCAGCCGATCCGGAACACCTAGCCCCGCCGGTCTCCCTCCGCCCGCCGCTCGAACGCCGGATCAGGGCAAGCTCCCCACGCGCCGCCGGAACGTCTACCCTGTGCGCACAGGACCGGGAGGCCTGGCGCATGGGAAGCCTCGCATCCAAGCTGCGGATGCCGTCGAAGGAACAGGCGCTGCCGGGGCGCGCGACGCGCGTGCGCGTTCCCGAGAAGCACTACGTGCTCGGCGCGCCGCTCGAGCCGCCGTTCCCGGCGGGCCATCAGCTCGCGCTCGTCGGAATGGGCTGCTTCTGGGGCGCCGAACGCAAGTTCTGGGAAGCGCCCGGCGTCTTCACGACGGCGGTAGGCTACGCCGGCGGCCTCACCCCGAATCCGAGCTACGAGGAAGTCTGCTCGGGTCTCACGGGACACAACGAAGTCGTGCGCGTCGTCTTCGATCCCGCGCGCACGAGCTACGCCGCGCTGCTGCGCATCTTCTGGGAGAGCCACGACCCGACGCAGGGCATGCGCCAGGGCAACGACACGGGCACCCAGTACCGCTCGGGGATCTACACCCACTCCGACGCGCAGCGCGAGCAGGCCATCGCCTCGCGCAGCGCCTTCCAGCAGCGCCTGCGCGAAGCGGGCTGGGGCGAGATCACGACCGAGATCGTGGCGGCCCCCGAGTTCTATTACGCCGAGGCGTACCACCAGCAATACCTGGCGAAGAACCCGCATGGTTACTGCGGGCTGGGCGGCACGGGAGTCAGCTGTCCCGTGGGCCCCGCCGGGGCGCAGAGCTAGAGCGAGGCGACGTGCGTTTCTCCTATGCCGAATCCATGTGCGATCCGAGCCACTACCTGCCGCTCGCGATCGCGGCCGAGCAGGCGGGATACACTTCCTTCTGTGTGCCGGACAGCATCGCGTATCCGCGCGACTCCGACAGCAAGTATCCCTACACGCCCGACGGGGAGCGCAGCTTCCTGGAGGACAAGCCCTTCATCGAGCCCTTCTCGCTGATTCCGGCGATGGGCGCGGTGACTGAAAAGCTGCGTTTCACGACCTTCGTCGTGAAGCTCCCGATCCGGCACCCGGTGCTGGTGGCGAAGTCGGCGGCGTCGGTCGCCGTGCTCACGGGCAACCGGTTTGGCTTTGGCGTGGGCCTCTCGCCCTGGCCCGAGGACTATCGGCTCTGCGGGCAGCTGTGGGCCGGCCGTGGCCCGCGCATGGACGAGATGATCGAGATCATCCGTGGCCTCACGAAGGGCGGCTTCTACGAATTCCACGGCCAGCACTACGACGTCGAGCCGGTGAAGATCTGCCCGGTGCCGACCAGGCCGATCCCGATCCTGATCGGCGGCCACGCCGAGGCGGCGCTGCGCCGCGCCGCGCGGCTCGGCGATGGCTGGATGCACGCGGGCGGCGACGCCGCGGCGCTGCACGGCTATCTGCGCCGTCTCGGCGAGCTGCGCCGCGAGTGCCGGCGCGAGCGCGAACCGTTCGAAGTGCACGTGATTGCGCTGGATGCCTTCACGCTCGATGGCGCCCGACGCCTCGCGGATCTCGGTGTCACCGATGCGATCGTGGGCTTCCGCAACGCCTACGAGAAGGACACGCAATCGCTCGCGCAGAAGACCGAGGCGCTGCGTCGCTTCGCGGATGCGGTGATCGCGAAGCTCTAGCGCAGCCGCGCCCGGCTCAGGGCTCCTGCGCGGCGCCGGGTGCCGCGGCAGCGGGCTTCTCGACGTAGGCGTTCGCGGCGCCGTGGCGGTAGACGAGCTCGCCGCCGAGGTGACCGGTTCGCACGGCCGCCGCGAGCGTGAAGAGGGAGATCGCGAGCGCGCCCGCGCGCCCCCAGGCGCCGGCGTTCCCGCCGGCAAGGCCCACGCCCGCCGACGCGAGTCCGGCCACCGCGAGCCAGAACACCCAATCCGCCGCCTCCTCGTGCTCCTCGATCAGGCTCTCCTTCACCACCTTCTCGACGCGGTCTTCCTGATCGTGCCCCGTGTCGTGCGCGACCCACGAGGAGGCGACGAGCAGCGCCTGCATCAGCACCACGACGGCCCACGTGAGCCGCGGCGTGCGCCCGGCGCGGATCGCGAGCAGGATCAGCGCCGCGAACAGCGGAATCAGCGCCGAGAGCGCGATCGGGAAGTGAACGACTGCGGGATGCAGCGGATCGGGCAACATGTCTAGCTTCCTTTCGGTTGGTGTGGCGCGCCGCAGCTTGCGGCTCCGGCGCCGAGCAGCCTCACGGGCTCCCACGCGCGGAGCAGACCCAGAGTCGGCGTACCGCCGCTCGTCTTGCTGGCCAGGAAGGCCATCGAAGCGTCGAAGTCGTCGAGCAGCCGGGGCGCCGGCTCGAGCGGCGAGCCGAGCGACAGCGTGAAATCATCCCAGTGGATCGGAATCACGCAGCGCGGGTGGACGGCGCCGACCACGGCGTCCCAGTAGCCCTCCCGATAAGCTGCGTCCCGGGTTCCGAGGCCGCCGATGCCGAGCAGCACGACGTCCGCGCTGCGCCCGGCCAGCGCGGCGTCGGCCCAGCCGGCGCTGCCCTGGATCAGGAGAGTGCCGGCGGCATGCGTGACGAGCAGCGAGTAGCTTCCGCCCTCGAGGTAGGCCGTGGCGCGCGCCGGAGGCACGAGCGGCTGCGTGATCTCGCCCATCGCCTGGCCATGCGGAAAGTGCTGCGAGCGGATCGCCGTCACCGTGAAGCCGCCGAAGACCATCGGCTCGCCCGGCACGATCACGCGAATCTGCTCCTCGGGAAGATGGGCGCCGCGCCCGATGTTCGCCGTCGATTCCGAACCCACGAGCAGCGCCCCGGTGCGGCGCGCGACCTCGGCCGAATCCAGCGCGTGGTCGTAATGCGAGTGCACGGGGATCACCGCGGCCAGCTCGCGGATTCCGGCGTCGTCGAGCGAGCGGGTGATCACCGTCAGATCGGGAGCGATGCGGCCGGCGATCACGCGCGTCTTCGGCGGCCGCGTGAAGAAGCCGTCGGTCATGATCGAGGTCTCGCCATCGCTGATCCGCAGCGTCGCGACTCCAAAGAATGTCACGCTGACCTGCGGGCCGGGCGCCTTCTCGTCCGCGCTCGCGAGCCACAGCTTTTCATACGGCTCGAGGCTCGGACGATCGTTCAGGCGATGGAAAAGCCAGCCCGCGCCGAGCAGCAGCAGCGCGAGTGCGGCGAGAAGCACGCGCCGCATCGCGTCAGCGCCTGCGCGCGCGGGGCCGCATGATCGCGGATCCGACCGCTGCCGAGGTGGGTGCGCGTCTGCTCGCGCATCTGCGTTGCATCGACGGGATGCATAGCGCGGACTTCGCGGAGCCGCCGTCTCGCATCAGCGGTGGCTTCGAGACGCTGATCTTCGCATTCCGGCTCGCGCGCGCCCCGCGGCCGTTCGACGGTCCCTTGATCCTGCGTCTGTTCCGCGAAGCGGATGCGGCGCCGCGCGCGCGCTTCGAGGCCGCGGTGAATGGCGCGATCGCGCAGCTGGGGTATCCGGCCCCAAACGTGCTCCACTGGAGCCCCGAAGCGTCCGTGCTCGGGGGCGCGTTCTTGATCCTCGAACGCCTTCCCGGAGAGAACCTGCTCTCGCGCATCGTCGATCCGGCGCTGCTCCGCTTCCCGGCGCTGCTGGCGGAGTCGCAGCTGCGCCTCCACGCGCTCGACCCGGCGACGATCCTGCGCGCGGCCGAGGCCGCGGGCTTCCCGGCCGAGCGGCTGCGTCCCGACGCCGATCTCGCGCGGATCGGCGAACGCGTGCCCGCGCTCGGCCTCGCCGGCCTCGCGCCGGGGGTCGCCTGGCTGCGCGCGCAGCGCCCGACGGCAGCCGCGCACGCGGTCGTGTGTCACGGCGATTTCCACCCGCGGAACGTGCTCGCGCGGGGCGGGCGCGTCACCGGCGTCGTCGACTGGACGCTGCGGCACATGAAGCTCGCCGAGGCGGAGTACGACGTCGGCGCGACGCTCGTGCTGATCTCGCACGCGCCCATCCACGTCCCCTGGAGTCTGCGCGGTGTCGCGCGGCGCTTGCGGCGGCGCCTCGTGCGCGCCTATCTCGCTCGCTATCAGGCGCAAGCGGCGCTCTTCGCGCCGACGCTCGGCTACTACGAAGCGCTGCGCCTGCTCGAGTGCCTGCTCGAAGCGGGGGAGTACCGGCTCGCCGATCTCGGCCGCGCTCCGCGTCCCACGAAGCCGACGGCGTTCGAGAGCCCGGACGTTCAGGCCGGCATGTTCGCGCGCTTCCGCGAGCTCACGGGCGTGGCGCTCGCGCTGCCCGGGGGCGCCTCGCGCCCGGGCGAGAACGGCGGGCGCTCCTGACGACTGCGCTCGAAGGCCTCGGCTATGTTCGCGGCCGCGTCGGGAGGGCGCCGTGCGAAAGGCCTTCGGGATCGTCTGTCTCGCCTACGGGGTCGCCGCTCTCGTCGCGGTGCTCAAGGTCTACGGCGCGGAGGCCTGGGGCTGGCCGCCGCTCGCGGCGGCGCTCGCCGCTGACGTCGCTGCGACGGTCGTGATCTTCGCGTTCAGCTTCGCGTACAAGAACTCGAGCTTCTACGATCCCTATTGGAGCGTTGCGCCTCCGGTCCTCGCGCTCTATTTCAGCCTGCGCCCGACGTCCGCGAGTGTCGATGGCCTGCGCGTGGGCCTCGTCTGCGCGCTCGTTCTCGCCTGGGCTCTGCGCCTCACCTGGAACTGGGCGCGCGGCTGGCACGGGCTTGGGCACGAGGACTGGCGCTACGTGCGATTGCAGGAACAGTCGGGGCGCGCCTACTGGCTCGTGAGCTTCGCCGGCATCCACATGATGCCCACCTTGTGGGTGTTCCTCGGCTGTCTGTCGCTGTATCCAGCGCTCGCGCTCGGGACGAGGCCGCTCCGCGCGCTCGATGCCGTCGCGGCGCTCGTGACGGCCGGCTCGATCTGGATCGAGAAGCGCGCGGACGACGAGCTGCGCGCGTTCCGTCGCGCGGGGCACGGCCCGCACGCGATCCTCAAGACGGGACTCTGGGCGTGGTCGCGACACCCGAATTATTTCGGCGAGATGGGCTTCTGGTGGGGCCTCTGGCTGTTCGGGCTCGCGGCCGAGCCCGCGTGGTGGTGGACGCTCGTCGGGCCCGTCTCGATCACGCTGATGTTCCGCTTCGTGAGCCTGCCGATGGTCGAAACGCGCATGCTCGAGCGCCGGCCGGATTACACCGCGCACACGCGAACGACGCCGCTCGTGATCCCCTGGCCGCCGCGGCGCGCGGCGGGCTGAAAGCCCATCCCTTCAAGGAGCTCCTGCATGCTCTCCCCCCTCGACGATTATCCCATCCACCAGATCGCGGAGCCGATCCGGCACGTGGCTACGAGCGATCGCAATTTCTACGACCGCTACTACTTCAACCTGCACGGCTGCAGCGACGAGCTCTTCCTCGTCACCGGAATGGGTCAGTACCCGAACCTCGGCGTGCAGGACGCGTTTGCGGTGGTGATCCGGGGCGGCATCCACCGGGTGGTGCGCGCATCGCGCGAGCTCGGGAACGACCGCATGAACACGAGCGTCGGGCCGTTCCGGATCGAGGTGATCGAGGGGCTGAAGCGGCTGCGCGTGATCCTCGAGCCCAACGCCTGGGGGCTCGAGATGGATCTGGTCTTCGAGGGCGCGATCGAGGCCTTCCACGAGCAGCGCCACTTCATCCGCCAGTTCGGGCGCGTGCTGTTCGACACCTCGCGGCTGGCGCAGACGGGCTTCTGGACGGGCACGCTGAAGGTGGGGGACGAGAGCTTCCGCATCACGCCGGATCGCTGGTGGGGCACGCGCGATCGCTCCTGGGGCGTGCGGCCGGTGGGAGAAGCCGAGCCGCCGGGCATCCGGGCGACGACGCCGGTAATCGGCGGACTCTGGAGCTATGCGCCGATGCAGTTCCGCGATTTCTCGATCATGTACATCTGCCAGGAGTCGGGCAGCGGCGAGCGCGCGCTGGAAGAGGCGGTGCGCATCCCGGCGCTCGGCCGCCCGGGCAAGCCCGAGCTGCTCGGGCGTCCGGAGTTCGATTTCGAGTTCGTCTCGGGCACGCGGCGCGTGAAGCGCGCGCAGCTCCACCTCGTCGGGCCTCGCGGGCGCAAGCTCGAGATCGGCGTCGAGCCGCTGCTGCCGATGTACGTGGGGGTCGGCACGGGCTACGGCTTCGACGCCGACTGGCGCCACGGCATGTACCAGGGGCCCCTCAAGGTCGAGGGCTTCACGCTCGACACGCGCGATCCCGCGAACAAAGCCCGCCTGTTCGGTCTGATCGACAACGTCGCGCGCTTCGAGCTCGACGGAGACGTGGGCTACGGGCTCTTCGAGTACATGCTGATGGGTCCGAACGCGCGCTTCGGCTTCAAGAGCTTCGAAGACGTGGCCCCCTGACGGAAGTGACGTGACGCCATGCCGACACCCTGGAAGCGCGATCTCGAGGCCGACCGGCGGAAGCTCGCCGCGTGGCTCGCGAAGCAGCTGCCGGCCGGCGCCGAGCCGCGGCTCTCGGAGCTCACCACCCCCACGGCTTCAGGGTTCTCGAACGACACCCTGATGTGTGATCTCGTCTGGCGCGACGGCGGCCGCGAGCGCAGTGAGTCGCTGGTCGTGCGCGTGCAGCCGATGGGCTTCCAGGTGTTCCCGGAGTACGACCTGGCCCTCCAGGTCCGCACGCTCAAGCTCCTCGGCGGGACGGACGTTCCCGTGCCGCGCGTGCTGTGGTTCGAGCCCGAGGATCGCAGCGTGCTCGGCGCGCCGTTCTACGTGATGGCGCGCGTGACCGGGCGCGTGCCGACCGACCAGCCGCCCTACCACACGGGCGGCTGGATGACCGAAGCCTCGCCCGCCGAGCGCGAGGCGATCTGGTGGGGCGGGATCGAGTGCATCGCGAAGATCCACCGCCTCGATTGGAAGGCCCTCGGCTTTGGCTTCCTCGAGAAGCCGGAGCTCGGCGCGAACGGTCTCGAGCGCCAGCTCGCCTATTACCGAAGCTACCTGGCGTGGGCAGCGCGCGGACGGCCGCAGCCGACGATCGAGGCCGCGCTCGCGTGGCTCGAGCAGCATGCTCCCGCCGACGAGCCGACGGTGCTGTTGTGGGGTGACGCGCGCATCGGCAACATCATCTTCGACGGCACGCGCCCGGCGGCCGTGCTCGACTGGGAGATGGTGACGCTCGGCAGCCCCGAGGCCGACCTGGCCTGGGCGATCTTCCTCGACCGCCACCACAGCGAGGGGGTCGAGACGCCGCGGCTCGCGGGCTTCCCCTCCTTCGAGGCGACCGTTGCGCGCTACACGTCGATCACCGGCCATCGTGTGAAGCACCTGCACTATTACCAGGTCTTCGCCGGCTTCCGCTTCGCGGTGATCTTCCTGCGCATCGCCCAGCAGATCGTGCACTACGAATTGATGGACGCCGCGGCCGGCCGCCGCTTCGAGCTCGACAACACCGTCACGCGTCTGCTCGCGAAGGATCTCGGCCTGCCGCCGCCCGCGAGCTTGCTCGCGAGCGCCTAGCCCTGGTCGGAGGTTCGGCTCCCGCCGCCTCCCGACGAGGGTCCGTAAGGTCGGATCAGGGCTGGCTGCCGACGGGCTCGACGCGCAGCAGCAGGCCCTCGACGGCCACCACGCGCACCGCGGCGCCAACTGACACCGGCGCGTGCTGGCGCGAGACCCGCGCCCGCCAGCGCTCGGCGCCGATCTGCACCCAGCCCTCGGGCGCGAGCTCGACGCTGACGGTGGCGAGCTCGCCGAGCAGGTTCTCGGCGCCGCCCGAGCCGCCGCCGGGCTCGTAGGCGATGCGCAACGCCGGGAAGAGCGCGATGTCCTTCAGCACCCAGAGCCCGAGCACGAGCGCCGCGACGCCGAACGAGAGATCCCAGACGCGCACGAGCACGCCGAGCACGCCCGCGAGCAACACCCAGCTCGGCGCTTCGAAGGCGAGGTAACGGGTGAAGACACGGCGCGTGCTCGCCGGCCGCGGCGCCATGGCCGCGTTCAGGCGCCCAGGAACGCGTCGATCCGCGCCCGCGCCACGCGCGAGAGAGCGGTTGGGAAGGCGTCGAAGCCATGGATGCCGCCCGGATAGACGGCGAGCTCGGCGCGATTGCCCGCCGCCAGCCAGCGCGCGTGCATGAAGAGCGAATCGTCGAGCAGGGGATCGAGGGTTCCGACCGTGAAGAGCGCGGGCGGTAGGCCCGTGAGATCGGCGTAGAGCGGCGAGACGTCGGGATCGCGACGCCGCGCGCGATCGGGCACGAAGAAATCGCTGAACCACTCGATGATGGGCGTCGAGAGCACGAGATCCCGCGCGCCCCAGCGCTGCTGGCTCGGCGTCATCGAGAGATCGTAGGCGCCGTAGACGAGGTTGGCGCCGGCGAACGGTCGCAGCGAATGGCGGTCGCGCAGCCGCAGCAGCGTCGACGCAGCGAGGTGCGCGCCGGCGGATTCTCCCCCGATCCACAAACGTGTCGTTCCGAACTCGGCGGCGGCGTTGCGGACGAGCCAGAGCGCCGCGGCTTCGCAATCGTCGGGGCCGGCGGGGAAGGGGTGCTCGGGCGCGAGCCGGTAGTCGACGCTCACCACCGCGAGGCTGCAGTGACGCGCGAGCGCCCAGTTGCGCACGTCGCTTTGCTTCGCGGCGCCGAGCGTCCAGCCGCCGCCGTGCAGATGCAGGTACGCGCCGCGCACGGCCTCGGGCACGAGCACCCGCAGGCGCAGCTCGCCGGCCGGGCCCGGGATCGTGCGCTCGCGCGCTTCCGCCACCGTCTGGACGGGGCCGAAGATGCTGCGTCCCTCCTCGCGTGCCTTGCGGATTAGCGCCGGCGCAAACGCGGTGATCGGCGGCGCGGCGGCGATCGCGGCCTCGAGCTTGCGATTGAACTCGGCCGTCTCGGCGTCGACCGACGCGGGGGCGAAGAGACTGGGATCCAGGGGCGAGGGGTTCGGCATGCGGTTTTCTTAGCACGGCGCGACCCCCGGCTTGACGGAGAGAGTCAAAAACATTTAGTTTCTCCAAAGTTTTATACGCTCCAGGAAGTGAGGCCTCCCGCATGAGCCGCCACCGCCCTCCGGGCCGGCGCGACCGCAAGAAGCACGAGCTGCGCGCGCGCCTGCTCGGCGAAGCGCAGCGGTTGTTCGTCACGCAGGGCTACTGGCGCACCACCATCGAGCAGATTGCCGAAGCCGCCGACGTCACCCCTGCGACCTTCTTCAACTATTTCCCGAGCAAGAACGACGCGCTGAACGAGCTCGCGGGAGATCTGTTCGAGACGCTGAGGGTCCGGCTCGACGCGCAGCGTGCCGCGACGGGCCCCGCCGCGGCGCGGCTCGCGCGCTTCATCGCCGATGCCGCGAGCGTCGCGCGCGACGCTCACGAGCGACTCGGCTCGCTGCTGCTGCGCGCCGTGCGCGCGGCGGCGAGCGGCGACGGCGGAGCCCGTCTCGATCGGCTGCGCGGCTGCCTCGCGTCGTTGCTCGCGGACGGTCAGCGCGACGGCAGCGTGCGGGGCGATCTCGACAGCGCAATGGCGGCGGAGATGGCGCTCTGCGCGTTGCTCGCGGTGCTGATCCGCTGGCTCGATGATCCCCGCTATCCCGTCGAAGCGAGAATGTCGCAAGCCGCAGCCTTCATCGGCGCCGCCGTCGCGGCGCCGGGTTCCTTCAACCCCGAGAGTGAGGAGACGCATCCGTGAGCCAGTACACGATGACGATCGATGGCAAGGCCGTCGCCGGCAAGGGCGAATTTGGCGTGATCAACCCGTCTACCGGGCAGGTGTTCGCGAAGGCGCCGGAGTGCAGCCGCGAGCAGCTCGATACGGCGATGGAAGCCGCCGCGCGCGCCTTCAAGGGCTGGAGCCGCGACGAGGCCAGGCGCCGCCAGGTGCTCGTCGATTGCTGCAACGCCCTCAAGGCCGGGATCGGCGAGCTCGCCCCGCTGCTGACGCAGGAGCAGGGCAAGCCCGTGAAGAACGCGATGGAAGAGCTCTTCGGCGGCGCGATCTGGTTCCAGTACACCGCGAGCCTCCAGATCCCCGTCGAGGTGATCCAGGACGACGACGCGGCGCGCATCGAGGTGCGCCGGCGGCCGTTCGGCGTGGTGGGCGCGATCACGCCGTGGAACTTCCCCGTGATGCTCGCGATCTGGAAGATCGCGCCGGCGCTGCTGGCCGGGAACACGATCGTGCTCAAGCCCTCTCCCTACACGCCGCTCTCGACGCTCAAGCTCGGCGAGATCCTGCGCGACGTGGTGCCCGCGGGCGTGCTCAACATCGTGTCGGGCGGCAACGAGCTCGGCGGCTGGATCACCGCGCATCCGAGCGTGCGCAAGATCTCCTTCACGGGCTCGGTCGCGACCGGCAAGAAGGTGGCGCTCGCGGCCGCGCCCGATCTCAAGCGCGTCACGCTCGAGCTCGGCGGCAACGATCCGGCCATCGTGCTGCGCGACGCCGATCCCGCGAAGGTCGCCGAGAAGCTCTTCTGGGGCGCCTTCGCGAATTGCGGCCAGGTGTGCAGCGCGGTGAAGCGCATCTACGTGCACGAGGATCTGTACCCGGATCTGTCGGCGCGGCTCGCGGAGATCGCGCGCAAGACAAAGGTCGGCGACGGCCTCGACCCCTCGAGCCAGCTCGGCCCGCATCAACAACAAGATGCAGTTCGAGCGCGTTTCCGAGCTCGTCGAGGATGCGCGCAAGCATGGCGCCAAGGTGCTCGCGGGCGGGGCGCAGATCGGCAAGGCGGGAAACTTCTACCAGCCGACGATCGTGGGCGAGGTCTCGGACGGGACGCGCCTCGTCGACGAGGAGCAGTTCGGTCCCGTGGTGCCGCTGATCCGCTACCGCGACGTCGAGGATGCGATCGAGCGCGCGAACGCCACCCACTTCGGCCTCTCCGGGTCGGTGTGGGGCAGCGATCTACAGCGCGCGACCGAGATCGCCGGCCGCCTCGAGTGCGGCACGAGCTGGGTGAACACGCACCTCGCGATCCTGCCCAACGCGCCCTTTGGCGGCGCCAAGTGGTCGGGGATCGGTGTCGAGAACGGGCCGTGGGGCCTGCTCGGCTTCACCGAGCTGCAGACGGTGCACGTCGCGAAGACCTGAGGCGCTCTCGCACGCGGTGAGCGAGCCCGCAGGACGCTAGCATCGCCTCGTCCCCCGAAGTCCCGGGGGATGGGGGGATGCATGCAGCCCGCAGCGGTCCGCAAACGGATCCTGGAAGAGCACCGCAAGCTGCGCGCCTTGCTCGACGCGCTGGTGCCGCTCGCCGCGCGCTTCGAGCACGGCGATGTGACGGTCGGGGGCCATCTGCGCGACGACGCGATGGCGCTCTACGAGTCGTTCGCAGCGCATCTGCTCCACGAGGAGAATGCCCTCGAGCCGGCGCTGCGGGCGCGCGGCGCCGAGGGAGCGAAGTTCGCCGAACGGCTCGCGCACGAGCACCGCGAGCAGCGCGCGCTGCTCGCCTATCTGGTGGCCCGCCTGAAGGAGCATCCCGTTCCCACGCTGCTGGTGGCGCGCGAGGTCCGCAGCTTCGCCGAGTACCTGCACCACGACATGGCGCACGAGGAATCGACGCTGCTCACGGCGGCGGCGCTCCCCGACGAGGCGTGAGCCTCAGCCGCCCACCGCGAGATCCGCGATCCGGCGCAGGTTCTCCGCGTCGCCCACCACGACGATGCCATCGCCGGCGCGCAGGCCTTCCTCGCCGCTCGGCTGGAAGCGGGTGGCCTCGCCCTGACGCTTGAGGGCGACGATCTGCAGGCGCAGGCCGCGCGCGGGAAGCTCGAGCAGGCGGGCGGTCTCGAGCGCGGAGCCGCGTCCCACTACCACCTCTTCGAGGCTGATGTCCGCCGGCGCGTCGGCCGGCGCGGAGAGCGTGATGAAATCGACCACCGACGGACGCGACACGGCGTGCGCGATGCGCTCGCCGCCCAGGTGATAGGGCGAGACCACCTGCGTCGCGCCGGCGAGCTTGAGGCGCCGGATCCCGGCCTCCGACTCGCCGCGCGCATGGATCGCGATCTGCGGGTTTGCCTCGCGAGCGGAGAGCGCGATGAACACGTTGTCCGCATCGCTGCCCGTCGCGATCACGATGGCGCGCGCGCGCGCGACCCCGGTTTCCGCGAGCACGTCGTCGTCGAGCGCGGAGCCGATCACGTAGGGATGGCCGCTCGCCTCGAGCAGCGGTTGGTTTGCGGCGTTCAGCTCGATCACGACGAACCCCATGCGGAGCTTCGCGAGCTCGTCCGCCACCACGCGGCCGAAGCGGCCGTAGCCGCAGAGCACGACGTGATCATTCAGCAGCGAGATGGTGCGCTTCATCGCTCTCCTTCCCAGCAGATCGCGAACCCGGCCTTCGATCAGGAACTCGGCGAGCGCGACGAGGGTGTAGTACATGGTGCCGACGCCGAGCACGATCAGCAGCATCGTGAAGCTCTTGCCCGCGGTGTCGAGCGGCGGCAGCTCGTGGTAGCCGATCGTGGAAATCGTGATCATCGTCATGAAGAGCGCGTCGAGCGGCGAGAGGCCGACGATCAGCCCGTAGCCGAGCGTGCCCAGGCCGACGACGAACGCGACGGCGGCAGCCGCGAAGAGCAGGCGGCGCGTCGGGCTCATCGCGTGTGCGATCCGGAGCTCGTGCCGGGCGTGGCTAGATCGTCGAGCTGGACGCGGTGGTGCGCCGCGCTCTCCGCCTCGCGGCCCCGCACGACGCGCTTTCCCGCGAGCGGCCCGTGGCGCTCCGTCACGACGGTGCATTGGTCTTCGTCGCCATCGCGCTCGTAGTAGAGGATCACCCAATCCCGGGTGGTTCCGAGCTCGTGGGCGCGAGCGGTATTCGAGAAGAGCGCCGTGAACGACCAGCCATCGCGCTCCCCGTGCAGCACCGGCAGCCAGGCGCGCGCGCCGGGATTGAAGCGCCGGGGCGCGATCGTGCGCAGCTCGCCGGCCGCGGCCCGGCGCCGGTAATCGGCGTCGACGGCGAGCAGCGTCTCGATCGACGGGCGCGCCGGCCGCGCCTCGTGCGCCGCCGTCCCGTGCGCGCCCAGCAGGCGCGCGCGCCGGCGCGTCGAGCGGCCGAGCATGCCCGCGAGGGCCTCGCGCACCGCGCGCACCCGGCGCTCGCCGAAGCCCGGCACGCGCGCCAGACGCCCGTCGTGGGACGCGAGCTCGAGCTCCTCGAGCGTTTCGAGATGCAGCTCCGCGTGCACGCGGCGCGCGAGCTCCTCGCCGATCCCCGGTACGGTGGTGAAGAGATCTTCAGGCGACACCTGCCCTTCGAGACGCTCGAGCATCCCGAGACGTCCGGTGTGCACGATCTCGGCGATCGCGGCGGCGAGGCTCTTGCCGATGTTCGGGAGGCGATCGACACCGGCGAGGCCTTCGCGCTCGAGGATCTCGGCGACGCGCGTCTCGCTCGTGCGCAGCGTGCCGGCGCCGGCCCGGTAGGCGCGCACCCGATAGGGATTCTCGCCCTGTGCCTCGAGCAGGTCGGCGACCCGTTCGAGCACGTCGGCTACGTCCTCGTTGCGGACGCGCGCGGCGGCGACGCTCTGGCTCACGACGCGAGGCTAGGGGAAGATGCCGCAGCCCGCCTTGGCGCTCCCCGCGCACGCCCTGCCGCTCGCCGTTCGGGTGGGGATCGCTGAGGTCGACCGCATTCCCTGCTGGCACGTGGGCTGCTATGTGAACACCGGCGCGGTTCCCCCCGGCGGAGCGAGCGCGGAGGTCGCACGTGGAGATCGCAATCGAGGCGATCGGGGAGCCTGCGGAGCCCGAGGCGGAGATCGTCGAGCGCAAGGGCCTCGGCCACCCGGACAGCGTCTGCGACGCGCTCGTCGAGCAGTGGAGCCTCGCCCTCTCGCGCCACTACCTCGAGCGCTACGGCGCGATTCTGCACCACAACGTGGACAAGGCGCTGCTGGTGGGCGGCGCCGCGGCGCCGCGCTTCGGCGGCGGCCGCGTGCTCGAGCCGATCACGATCTTCCTGGCCGGTCGTGCCACCGGCGAGGTGCGGGGCGCCGCCGTTCCCGTCGCGGAGATCGCCGAGCAGAGCGCGAAGGCATGGCTGCGGGCGAACCTGCGCGGCCTCGACGTCGAGCGGCACGTGAAGCTCCACCCGATCGTGCGGCGCGGCTCGACGGACCTGGTCGATCTGTTCGGCGCGGGCGGGCCGAGCCTCGCGAACGACACGTCGCTCGGCGTGGGCTACGCGCCGCTCTCGCCGCTCGAGGCGCTCGTGCTCGGCGTCGAGAAGCACCTCACGTCGCGCGCGCTGCGCGACGCGTTTCCGGCGCTCGGCGAGGACGTCAAGGTAATGGGCACGCGCCGCGCGGCGCGCGTCCGCCTCACGCTGGCGGCGGCCCTCGTGGATCGCCATCTCGCCGATGCGGCGGCGTATCGCGCGGCGCGCGCGCGTGTCGCCGAGGAGGCGCGCGCTGCCGCGCGCGCCCTCGGTCACGAGGCCGTCGAGATCGAGGTGAACGGCGCCGACGACGATGCGAGCGGGCGCTGCTACCTGACGGTGACGGGTCTCTCGGCCGAGGCGGGCGACGACGGTCAGCCGGGCCGCGGCAATCGCGTGAACGGGCTGATTGCCCCGCGCCGCGCGATGACGCTCGAATCCGTCGCGGGCAAGAATCCGATCACGCACGTGGGCAAGCTCTACAACGTGGCGGCGTGCCTGCTCGCCGAGGAGCTCGTCGCGCGGGTGCCGGGCCTCTCCGAGGTGGAGTGCCGGCTCGTGAGCCGGATCGGGCGCCGCGTCGACGATCCGCCGCTCGTGCACGTGCGCGTGCGCGGCGCCGACCCGCGTGATGCGGAGCTGTGCGCGCGGATCGAGTCGATCGTCGCGCAGCGGGTCGCCGAGATCCCCTCGCTCTGGCGCGAGCTGCTCTCGGGCGAGATCGCGCTCGACCGCTGGCCGCTGCGCGCGCCGCGCGTTTGAGGTTCTCCGCCCCAGCCCAGCCAGCCCCGGGTGCGGCAGCTCGCCCCGACCGCCGGGGTCCTCGCACGGCAGCGTCCCGGCGCGCTGGCATGTGGCTTGCGATTCGAGCCACCAGCGCCCACCCGCCTCGCAGCGCAGGAGAACACCACGATGGCCGACTTCCTCAGCGCCTACTCCGTCCAGCAATGGCTCGAATCCGGCACCGCAGGGCTACCTGATGAACACCGAGTACGGTCACCCGCCGGGCGAGAAGGAGCCCGAGCTCGTGCTCGGCGATCCGCTGCTGCGCGAGCAGGCGATCCGTACCACGGTGCAGCTCGTGGTGGGAGAGCGCTGTGCGCTCTCGGCCTCGTCGGGCCTCGTGAACGCGGCGCCGGACGAAGGCAGCAAACGCTTCCTCGCGACGCAGACCCTCGACGAGGCGCGCCACGTCGAGGTCTTCACGCAGCGCCTCTACGACCTCGGCGTCCGAAAGGCGGATCTCGAGTCGACGATCCGCAGCCACGCCAACCCGAACCTCGTGAAGTTCGCCGAGCTGTTGCTCGAGAAGGTCGATCGCAAGGATTTCGTCGCCGGCGTGGT
Source organism: uncultured delta proteobacterium (assembly GCA_963785985.1). Taxonomy (GTDB): domain Bacteria; phylum Myxococcota_A; class UBA9160; order UBA9160; family SMWR01; genus DATBRV01. The sequence continues at coordinate 36,788 of CAWAXD010000016.1, forward strand.
CGGCCAGAACATCGTGCTCGAGGGCATGGCGTTCCACGTCTTCGAGCTCCTCCAGGCTGGCAGCCAGGCCATCAACCCGAAGTTCGCGCACACCCTCTCGGGCACGATCGCCGACGAGCGGCGGCACGTGGGCTTCGGCGAAAACCGCATCGGCTCGCTGATCCGCGAGCAACCCGCACCGCAAGAGCGACGTCGAGCGCATGCAGAAGGAGATGTCCTACTACATGCTCGCGACGTTCGCGGATTCGTTCCGCGCGCGTCCGGCGCAGGAGGAGATGGCGCGCTTGCGTCGCGAAGCGGGCGGCGCGCCCCCGAAAGCGGAATGGCAGGGCGTGAATCTCCGGAGCTCGAGCCGCAGGAGATGGAGGCCGTGCTCGCCGACAGCGTGCTCGCCGAGTTCAAGCTCCGGCTCGGCCGCATCGGGCTCGAGTACCAGTCACCGGCTCGGCCCTGACGTGAGCGAGGAGCTCGCCGACCTCCACCAGCTCGAGCCGGCGCGTTTCTTCGAGCAGGTGCACTGCTTCGAGTTCTGGTTCGAGGCCGTGGAGGGCTATCTCGATGGTCTCGACCATGGACACCGCCGCGAGACGCCCGAGGCGGTGCTGCCGGAAGCCGAGCGCGAGCGTCTGATCACCGTCCTGTGCAACTACTGCGTCGGGGAGACGACGGCGCTCGAGGGCGCGGGCGGTCTCGATCCGGATCGCTCCGAATCGCGCGACGAAGATCTTCCTCTCGACGCAGACGGTGGACGAGGGCCGTCATCTCGAGGTGCTCGTGCACCGCCTGCGCGAGCTGGGCGTCGCCGATCCCGAGCTCGAGATCGAGCCGCGCGCGAGCCCGCGCTGCTCGAGTTCAAGCGGCGCCTGCTCGGAGCTCGTGCGCGAGCGGGACTGGGCTGGCGGCCTGTTCGCGCAGAACGTGATCCTCGAGGCGATGGAGTTCACGGTCTTCCAGGCGCACGCGCGCAGCGCCGATCCGCGCACCCGCGAGGTATTGCTCGGCATCGTGAAGGACGAACGCCGCCACATCGGGCTTCGGCGAGAACGAGCTCGGACGCCGGCTCGCGGCCGAGCCGGGCGCCGCGCTGCGGCTCGCCACGGTCCGCCGCGAGCTCGATCCGCTGGTCTTCCGCAGCTTCCGCGACACGCTGGCGCGCTCGGGGCGCCGGCGCGAAGCGGGCGCCGACCTCGCCGAGCACTACCGCGCGGCGGTCGACCGGCTGGGCTTCGCATGAACGCCGCGGGAGCCGCTGCACGCGCCGGAGGCGCAGCCTGACGAGCGCCCGCGTCGGCGCTTCGAGCTCGACGACCGCGGCTTCGACGAGGTGCCGCCGAGTACCGCCACTTCTACCGGCGCTCGGAAGGGTCGCGCGACACGCTCGCGCCCAACGAGGTCCTCTGCCCGGTCTGCAAGATCGTGGTGCGCTCGACCCGCGAGCTCCGCCCCGGAGACCGCCTCTATTGCATGGCTTGCATGTCGCGCCTCGTCGTGGTCTCGGGTCCGGGCGGGCGGCTCGAAGCGCAGGTCGTCTACTGACGCAGCGCGTTGTCGCCACGGCCTGGCTCGGGCGTCTCCTGCGGGTCGCTAGAACCACGTTTGATTCGATCCATTCCCGGCATCCCCTTCAATTCCGTGTTCCCTTCGGGACGCCGAGGGTGCGATCCTGCGCGGCGCTCGCCGCGGGCCTCGTGCTGCTCGGAGCCGGTCGATGGATTCGCTGAGTCTCGAGCGCGACCACTGGAGCGCGAGCCGCTTCGTCCCCGGCGCTGCGTCCGGCCACTACGAGAGCTGGTTCCAGCGGGCGAATCATCCGAGCCGGCCGCTGGCGTTCTGGATCCGCTACACGATCTTCTGTCCGGTCGGCCGGCCCGCCGACGCGGTGGGCGAGCTCTGGGCGATCGCATTCGACGGCGAGACGAGCCGGATCGCCGCGGTGAAGCAGGAGCTTCCGATCGCGCAGTGTCGGTTTCTCGAGCAGCGAGCTCGACGTGCGCATCGGACAGGCGCAGCTCTCGGGCCGCGCGCTCGCCGGCTCGGCGGCGGCGCGCGGGCATCGGCTCGCCTGGCAGCTCGCCTACGCCGGCGGCGAGCCGCCGCTGCTGCTGCTGCCCCGCCCGAGCTATGCACGCGGCTTCCCGCGCGCGAAGGCCGTCGTGGCGGTGCCGAACGCGGTCTTCGACGGCTGGCTCGAGATCGACGGCGCGCGCCTCGCGATCGAGGGCTGGCGCGGCAGCCAGAACCACAACTGGGGCAGCCGCCACACCGACCGCTACGCCTGGGGGCAGGTCGCGGGCTTCGACGGGGCGCCCGACGTCTTTCTCGAATGCTCGACCGCGCGCGTGCGGCTGGGGCCGCTGTGGACGCCGTGGCTCACGCTCGTCGCACTGCGCGTCGAAGGGCGCGAGCTGGCGCTGAATTCCCTGCTGCGCGCGGCGCGCGCGCGCGCCCGCATCGACGGCTTCAAGTGGACCTTCGACACGCGCGCCAGGGACGTGCGCCTGCGCGCGCACATCGAGGCCCCCGCCAGCGCCTTCGTGGGCCTGCGCTACGCCAATCCGCCCGGGGGGCGAAGATCTGCCTCAACACGAAGCTCGCGAGCTGCGAGCTCGTGCTCGAGGAGGCCGGACGCCCCACGCGGCGCTTCCATACGGCGCACCGCGCGGCGTTCGAGATCCTGGGCGACGAGCCGGCGCCGGGGGTTCCGGTCGTCGCCTGACGGGCCGCGCTAGGCTTTCGGGCGGCGGCGGCGTGCCGCTTCGGAGCTTTCCCGTCATGAACGCCGCCCCCCGCTTCACCTTCTACGCCGCCGAGATCTCCTACTTCTCGGGCAAGGTGCGCCCGGCGCTGCGCTACAAGGCGGTGCCCTATGTCGAGAAGCTCCCGACCGCCGCGGCCTACCGCGAGGTGATCGTTCCGCGCACGGGCCTCGCCTTCATCCCGATCCTGATCACGCCCGAGGACGCGACCTGGCAGGACACGAGCGAGATCCTCGATTCGCTCGAGGCGCGAGTGCCCGACCCGCCGCTGTATCCGCGCTCGCCGCTGCTGCGCGTGCTCTCCCTGCTGTTCGAGCTCTACGCCGACGAGTTCCTCGTGCTGCCGGCGATGCACTATCGCTGGAGCTTTCCGGAGAGCGAAGTCAAGGCGCGGGCGGATTTCGCTGCGAGCACGGGGGACCCGGAATCGGCGTCGCGCTTCGCCAGCCGCATGCAGGGGAGCATCGCCGCGCTCGGCGTGTCGGCCGCGTCGATCCCCGGGATCGTGGCGCACCTGCACGAGCTGCTGGCACGGATGGAGGATCACCTCGCGGGCCATCCATACTTCCTCGGCTCGCGCATGTCGCTCGCCGACTGCTCGCTGATGGGACCCTTCTATGCCCATCTCTACCTGGATGCGGTGCCGGGGCGGCTGCTGCGCGAGCGCGCTCCGCGCGTGTGTCACTGGATCGAGCGCATGAACCACCCGGATCCGGCCGAGCCGGGCGAGTGGCTGAAGGACACGGAGCTGCCGGAATCGCTGCGCGAGCTGCTCGGGCTGATCGGGCGCGACGCGGTGCCCGTGCTGCTCGACACGCTGCGCGCCTTCGAGACCTGGGCGGATGCGAGGCCCGCGGGCGGGAGCGAGCTCCCGCGCGCGGTCGGCTTCCACCCGACGCACCTGCGCGGCGCCGCGTTCCAGCGCTACACGAGCCCCTACAGCCTCTGGATGGCGCAGCGCACGCTCGACGCCGTTCGGGCGCTCGCGCCGGCCGAGCGCGAGCGGGTGCTGGCAGCGCTCGCCGGCACGGGTTGCGAGGCGCTGCTGGCCTACGCGCCCCGCCACCGCCTCGGCAAGCGCCGCTTCAAGCTCGTCCTCGAGAGCTGAGCGAGGCCGCATGGACACCCAGCGTCCGGACCCGATTGAAGCCTTGGTCGGCGGGAACGTCTTGCCGATGCTTCGGAGCATGCCCTTCTCCGCCGACAGCAGCGGGCCCGAATGGTTCATCAACCGCGAGCTTTCCTGGCTCCAGTTCAACCGGCGTGTGCTCGAGGAGGCGCAGAGCACGAGCAATCCCCTGCTCGAGCGGGTGCGCTTCCTCGCCATCGTGGATTCCAATCTCTCGGAATTCTTCGAGGTGCGCGTCGCGAGCCTGCGCCAGCAGGTCGAGGCCGGCATCACCAAGCGCACGCCGGACGGCATGACCCCCGCCGAGCAGCTCACGGCGATCGGCGGCGCGGTGCGCGAGCAGATGGCCGGTCTGTACAGCTGCTGGAACCGCGAGCTGCGCCCGGCGCTCGAGAAGGAGGGCATCGTCTTCGTCGTGCCCGAGGCGCTCGAGCCGGTGCAGCAGGACTGGCTGCGGGATCTCTTCGAGCGCGAGATCTTCCCGGTGCTGACGCCGATCGCCCTCGATCCGGCCCATCCCTTCCCCTTCGTCGCGAGCGGGAGCCTCAACCTCGCGGCGCTGCTCGAGACGAACGATCCCGAGGAGCCGGACCGGCTCGGCGTGGTGCAGGTGCCGCGCGTGCTGCCGCGCATCCTACGCGTTCCGTCGCGCGGCGCTTCACGCTCCTATGTGTTTCTCGCGGACACGATCCGCTGGCAGCTGCCACAGCTGTTCGCGCGCGCGAAGATCCTCGACCACACGGCCTTCCGCCCCACGCGCAACACGAACCTCTACGTCGACGACGAGGAGATCGAGAACCTGCTCACCGCCATCGAGCAGGAGCTGCAACGCCGGCGCCGCGGAGAGGCCGTGCGGCTCGAGGTGCGCGCCCCGATCGGCGAGCGGCTCGCGCAGGAGCTGACCCAGGTCTTCGACCTCGAGCCGGGCGACGTCTACGAGTGCGACGGCCAGGTGAACCTGCACCGCGTGATCCAGTTGCTCGAGCTCGAGAACGACGACCGCCTGAAGGCGACGCCCTTCAAGGGGGTGCTGCATCCGGCGCTGGCGGAGCCGGCGAAGCTGTTCGCCAGCGTGCGCTCCGGCGACGTGCTGCTGCACCATCCCTTCGAAAGCTTCGACAGCGTGGTGAGCTTCGTCGAGCAGGCGGCCGAGGACCCGCGCGTGCTCGCGATCAAGCAGACGCTCTACCGGACGAGCGAAGACTCGCCGATCGCGCGCACGCTGCTCGAGGCGGCCGAGCGCGGCAAGCAGGTGACCGTCGTCGTCGAGCTCAAGGCGCGCTTCGACGAGGAGAAGAACATCCGCTGGGCGCGGCGCATGGAGGAGGCGGGCGTCCAGATCGTGTTCGGCGACGTGCGCCTCAAGACGCACTGCAAGCTGAGCCTGGTCGTGCGCCGCGAAGAGGACGGCATCCGCCGCTATGCGCACATCGGCACCGGGAACTACAACCCGACGACCGCGCGCCAGTACACCGACATCGGCCTGTTCACCGCGGATCCGGAGGTGACCGCCGAGGTCGCGGGCGTGTTCAACCTGCTGACGAGCCTCTCGACCCACGAAACCTGGAATCACCTGATGGTGGCGCCGCAGACGCTGCGCGAGGGGCTGATCTCCCGCATCGCGCGTGAAGCGGAGAACGCGCGCGCCGGGCGCCCGGCAGGCATCGTGGCGAAATTGAACGCGATCCAGGACGAAACGGTGACCCGCGCGCTCTACGCCGCCTCGCAGGCCGGCGTCCGCATCGAGCTGATCGTGCGCGGCATCTGCTGCCTGCGCCCGGGCGTTCCGGGCCTGTCGGAGAACATCCGCGTGCGCTCGATCGTCGATCGCTTCCTCGAGCACAGCCGCATCGTGCGCTTCGAGGCCGCTGGCAACCCGGAGCTCTGGTTCGGGAGCGCAGACTGGATGCAGCGCAATCTCGACGGCCGCGTCGAAGTGATGTGTCGAGCGCGCTCCGAGAGCGTGCGCAAGCGGCTCGAGGAGATTCTCGACGTCTACGTGCGCGACGACGTGAAGGCGCGCGAGCTGCTCCCGGACGGCTCGTACCGCATGCCCGACGGCGCGCTGGGCATTCGCGCGCAGGAAGTGTTGATGGGGCGGCGCTCGGCTTGAGTCGGGTTCGTCTCGGGCGCTGCGGCGCGCTGCTCGCACTGGTCGCCGCGTGCGGCGGCGCCCCGGCCGGCGCTGGCGAGGGCCACCGCTTCTCGGGCCCCGGCAACTACGATCTCTCGCTCCAGGCAGGCTCGAAGACGCGAACGTTCCTCGTGCACCTGCCGCCGGGTTTTTCGGAGCGCGGCCCGCTGCCCGTGATGCTCGCGTTTCATGGCGGCGGCGGCAGCGCCCAGGGCTTCCAGAAGTATGCCGGGCTCGACGCGATCGCGGATCGCGAGGGCTTCGTCGTCGTGTATCCCGACGGCAGCGGACGCGTCGGGCGCCGGCTGCTCTCCTGGAACGCCGGCGGCTGCTGCGGGTACGCGCGCGAAGCGAGGGCTGACGACGTCGGCTTCGCGCTGCGCATCCTCGCCGATCTCGCGCGCGAGCTCCCCCTGGATCGCACGCGCGTCTACGCCACCGGCCACTCGAATGGCGCGATGCTGGCGTATCGCCTGGCGGCCGAAGCCGCGGACCGCATCGCCGCGATCGCGCCCGTGGCCGGCGCGATGCAGGTCGCGAGCTTCGCGCCGTCGAAGCCGGTGCCCGTGCTGCACGTGCACAGCGTCGACGACCCGCGCGCGCTCTACGCCGGCGGCCTCGGGCCGCCCTTTCCGTTCACGAGCGCGCGGGTCGAGCACCGGGCGGTCGAGGCCGAGCTCGCGCGCTGGGCTGCGCTCGCGGGCTGCGCGAGCAAGCCGAGCGTCGTCGAGGAGCGCCGCGTGCCGGCGGGCCGGCCGGACGCCGGCCACACGGCGACCCTGCTCGACTATGGACCGTGCACGACTGGCGCCGACGTCCGGCTCTGGAAGCTGACCGGCGCAGGGCACGGTTGGCCCGGCGCACCCCCCGTGCTGCCGGAGCGCTTGATGGGCCCCGAGACCCACGTGATCGACGCCGCCGAGGAGGTCTGGCGCTTCGTGCGCGGCTTCTCGCGTCCGGATGCACCGCCGCTGCGCTGAGCGTCCATCCGCCCTGCGCCCGCTCCAATGACTGAAGTTGTCGCCCTGGCAGGTCGATGAGTCCCGACGCAAACCGCCAATCGCCTGCGGCCACACGCGGGTTGGACGAACGGGGAGCGTGTGACGACGATGAACGGGGGGACGATGCGAACCGCAGGCATGCTCAGCGTCGTGCTGGTGCTCTGGGCCGGCACGGCAGACGCCCAGAAAAGCATGTACATGAAGAAGTGTCCGGTGGACTCGGTGGCTTCGGGGGCGCTGTGCATGGACGCCTACGAAGCGAGCGTCTGGCGGGTGCCGAACCCGCTGGTGGAGAACAAGATCCTCGTGAAGGCGATCCAGCAGGGAACGGCAACGCAAGCGGATCTGATCGCGGGGGGCGCGACGCAGCAGGGGCAGAGCGCCGACGACAACTATGCGCCGTGCAGGGACAACGGCCAGAACTGTGCGGACGATCTCTACGCCGTGAGCCTGCCGTGGGTGACTCCGTCGGTACAGATCACGTGGTTCCAGGCGCAAGCGGCGTGTCAGAACGCGCGCAAACGACTGCCGACGAGTGCGGAGTGGCAGGAGGCGGTAGCGGGGACGCCGGACCCGGGGCCCGACAATGGGACGACGGATTGCCGTACGACGGGCACCACCCCGGTGGCGGCCGGGTCGCGCTCGGCGTGCGTGTCTTCGGCCGGGGCCTTCGACATGGTGGGTAACGTCTACGAGTGGGTCGCGGATTGGGTGCCGCGCTCCACGACGTGCGGCACCTGGCCCGCGAGTGTGACCTCGACGCCCGACCATCAGTGCCTGGCGGGGACAGCCACGTCGGGGGAGCCCGGTGCGCTGATTCGCGGCGGAAGCTTCACGAGCGGTACGGGTGCCGGTCCGCTCGCGATTTATGGCCTGGCGGGGCCGTCCACGTCGAGCAACATGATCGGTTTCCGCTGCGCCCGCTGACGCCGGCTTTGCCCCGAGGGGCCGAGTACCGGCAGTTCAGGGCGCGAAGCCGCCGAGATCATTCCGCCATCAACACCCGGGCCGCGTCTGCCGATACGACGGGACGCGAGCCGGGACAAGGGCGCGGGGGGATCCGCATGGCGGTGGCCACGAACAGGGAGCGCGTCCACACCTATCTGCTGCTCAAGGGCGCCGGGCCCGCGGAGCGGATCATCGTGTGGGACACGCAGGACGTGAGCGTCGGACGCTCACCCGAGAACGACCTCGCGATCGACGACGCGGCGCTCTCGCGGCGTCACGCCGAGTTCTACCGCGCCGACGGCGGCTACGCCGTCAAGGACCTCGGCACCTCGAACGGCACCACCGTGAACGGCGAGACGATCCGCACGCGCGTGCTCCAGAACAAGGACGTGGTGCGCTTCGGCGAGGTCGAGATCACGTTCGCGCAGGTGGCGAAGAATCCGGCGCAGATCGGCAAGCGCGTCGAGTTCGCTTCGCAGCTCAAGAATTTTGGGGGCGCTGCCGGTCAGGCGAAGGACGGCGAGTCCACGATGCTGGGCCTCGTCCAGACGCTCGAGACGGAGAGCGACGAAGACGAATTCGTGATCGGCAAGGTCAACGATTTCGGCGACGATCTGGTGGACGCGAAGGCGCCTGCCAAACGCCCGGCCCCGCGCCCGGCGCCGCGCGATCTCGATCTCGAGCTCGGGGGCCTCGGCGACGATCTGATGGAGGCGCCCGTGGCTGCTGCCCCGCCGATTCCGGCTCCCGCGCGCGCGCCGGCGGCGAAGCCGACCCCGCGCCTCGCGCCGCAGCCTTCTCCCGAGTGGTCGCTCGACGACGTGGCCGATGCGCCGCCGGTAGCGAAGCCGCAGCCGCGACCGCCCGCGCGTGTCGCGGCGCCCGCAGCGGCGCCGGCCGCGGCCCCCGCCGCCGCGAAGCCCGCGCGTCGCACCGTCGCGCTGCAGCTCGAGATCCAGGGTCTGTCGGGTGAGCTGCAACACGCCGTCGAGGCGTTGCTCGGCAAGGTGATCGAGCTCCCGGCGCTGCGCATCCGCGTGAAGTCGGACGATCTGGGCTGAGGCGCGCGCCGGGCTCGCTGCGATTTTCGCGCGCCTGCGGGTATCCTCTGCCGCATTCCATGGGAAGAACGCGCCGCCGCTACGAGACCGATCTCCCGGATCTCGATCAGCTCGTCGAAGACCTCGTGCAGCGCGCGGCTCGCGCCTATGGGCGCGAAGATTCCGCCGAGTTCACGCGTCAGATCATCGTCACGGCGCTGCGCCTGCTGCGCGATGGCGCCGAGCAACGCGACGTCAAGCTCCTGAACAGCGCGCTCAAGGAGCTGCGCCACAGCTTCCGCGTGTTCGCGCCCTACGAGCACCTGCGCAAGGTCGCGGTGTTCGGCAGCGCGCGCACGCGGGCGGATGCTCCCGCCTGGCAGCAGGCCTTCGCCTTCGCCGAGCGCATCGCGCGCGAGGGCTGGATGGTGATCACGGGCGCGGGCGGCGGGATCATGGCCGCGGCGCAGGGCGGCGCCGGCCGCGAGGCCTCGTTCGGCGTCAACATCCGGCTGCCCTTCGAGCAGGCAGCCAACGAGGTGATCGCCGGCGACCACAAGCTCATCAACTTCAGATATTTCTTCACGCGCAAGGTGGTCTTCGTGAAGGAGTCGCACGCGATCGCGCTGTTTCCCGGCGGCTTCGGCACGCACGACGAAGGCTTCGAGGCCCTCACGCTGATCCAGACCGGCAAGACCCCCATCATGCCGATCGTCTTCGTCGACGAGCCCGGCGGCAGCTACTGGGGCGAGTGGGCGGAGTGGTTGCGCTCGCACGTTGCGGAGCGCGGCCTGATTTCGGCGCGCGATCTCGCGCTGTTCCGCGTCACGGACGACATCGAGACCGCGGCGCACGAGATCCTGAATTTCTACAGCAACTACCACTCGTGCCGGTACGTCGCCGATCGCCTGGTGCTGCGCTTGCGGCAGGCGCCGGACGCTCGCCAGCTGGACGCGCTCAACCGGGACTTCGCCGATCTCGTCAGCCACGGCGCGATCGAGGCGAGCGGGCCGCTCGCTCAGGAGGCCGGCGAGTTTCCGCAGCATGCGCGCCTGGTGCTGCAGTTCAATCATCGCGAGATGGGGCGCTTGCGCGAGCTGATCGACGTGGTGAACGGCTACGTCAGCGCGTCGGCGCCGCCGCCGCGCGACGCCGGCCCGCTCGAGCTGCTCGAGCAGAGCCTGACGCCCGACGCGGAGAGCGACGAGCAGGATTGAAGGCCAGCAAGCGAAGCGCGCAGCGAGGCGCAGCCGAGTGAAGCACGGGCGGCGCGGGCTGTGCCCGCCCGGGACCCGTCAACTCGCGGCGCGCTTGAGCTTGTAGCGGATCGGCAGCTGCTTCACGCCGCCGACCAGGCTCGAGTGCAGGCGCACGATCGGCCCCGCGAGCTCGATCTCCTCGATCCGGGGCAGGAAGTGCCGATAGGCGACGGCCATCTCGAGCCGCGCCAGGTGCGAGCCCAGGCAGAAGTGCTCGCCCACGCCGAAGCCGAGGTGATGGTTGGGATCGCGGTCGGCGCGGAAGACGTCGCCGTCGGGGAAGATCTCCTCGTCGCGGTTCGCGCTCGGGTAGAAGAGCGCGAGCGCGTCGCCCTGCTTGATGCGCTTGCCGCGCAGCTCGAAGTCGGCGTTCGCCGTGCGTCCGAAGTGGATCAGCGGGCTCACCCAGCGCACGACCTCCTCGACGGCCGGCGCGAGCAGCCGCGGATTGCGCTGGAGCTTGCGCAGCTCGTCCTGGTGCTCGACGAAGGCGAGCATGCCGCCGGTCGTCGCGTTGCGCGTCGTCTCGTTGCCGGCGATCACGATGATCAGACAGAACGTGAGCACGTCCATCGGCGGGATCGGCTGGCCGTCGACTTCGAGTCCGGCGAACAGCGTCACCAGGTCGTCGGCGGGGCGCTTGCGCTTCTCCTCGATCAGCTTGGTGAAGTACATGAAGAGCTCGGTCATCGCCTGCATGGCGGTTTCCTGCGGCGTCTTGCCGGCCTCCTGGTACTCCGGATCGCCCGAGCCGATCGTGCGGTTGGTCCAGTCGAAGAGCAGCTTCCAGTCGGATTCGGGCACGCCGAGCAGCCACGCGATCACCGCGATCGGGAGCGGCGCCGACACCTCGCGAACGAAGTCGCACTCTCCGGTGTCGCTCTCGCGCACCAGCGCGTCGACGATGTCCTTGCCGATGCGTTCGATGTCGCCGTGGATGCGCTTCAGGTAGCGCGGCGTGAAGCGCTTCGAGATCAGCTGCCGGTAGATCCCGTGCTTCGGCGGGTCGAGCTGGATCAGCGTGGGCGGGAAGCTGTTCGGCTGCTCCGGTTGGTGGCCGATCACGAGCCGCGGCCCGTTCAGGAATACGTCCGGCCGCTTGCCGATCGTCACGATGTCGGCGTGCTTGGTGATCGCCCAGAAGGGCAGGCCCTCGGTGCGATCCCAGTAATGCACGGGGTCTTCGCGGCGCAGCTTCGCCCAGACCGGGTGCGGATAGCCGTGGGCGGCGTAGTCGTCGGGATGGATGATGTTGAAGCTCGCAAAGTCCGTTTCCACGCCAACACTCCCCCCGGCCCGCGACCGAGAACACGTTTCACTCGATGCTGCCGGAGACCGGCCGGCTCGGCCAGTAGGGCGAGCCGGGCGGTCAGGGGCCGGGTGCCGGGGCCCGCCGGGCGGCGCCAGGCTGATACGCGCGGAGCGCGCGCCGGGCGGCCCCGTCAGCTGCAGACGTCGTAGGAGAGCCAGCCGAGGAAGCGGCCGTCTTGCGCGAAGGCGCGCTCGTGGTCGAAGCAGCTGCCGGCCGGCGGCTCGTGCGGCCCCCGGCTGAAGAGGGGGGACGCTTCGGCGGGGTGGGTCTCGGGCGCGGCCACGGGCTCGAAGCGTTCGATCGCGGCGCCGTCGCTGCGCGAGAGGCAGTCCCAGCGCTGCGGGCCGACGCCGCGCGTGCGCACACCCACGAGGCCGGGCTTCACCGACCAGGCGAGCAATGCCACCGCGGGGGCGGAGGGCGTGCGCGTCAGACAGGCGTCGATCGCCGGCAACCACTCTTCGAGATGCTTCGACCAGTCGAAGGTCGAGAGGTCTTCGACGAGCGGCGGCGGTCGCGACGAGACCGGCGGCGGCTCGGGCGCATTGCGGCCAAAGAACCAGCCGAAGCCGCCCGCACACGCGAGCGACCCGCAGGCGAGCAGCGACACGACGCTGGATCGGACGCGCGCACTCAAGGCAGCTCCTCGGATTTGCGTCGCGTGCGCAGGTGCTCGGAGTAGATGCTGCCGAGGAAACGGTGAACGCCGCGGATCACGCGGTGGGTGCGCGGGGAGTGGAAGAGCTCGAAGGCGTGCTGCGCGCCGGGCAGCTCGACGAAACCTACCGGCGCCCGCGAAGTCTCGCGCAGGCGCGCCGCGAACTTCCGGGCATCGGTCACCGAAAGCAGCGAATCGTGCGTGCCGTGCACCACGAGGAAGGGCGGAGCGGCGGCGGAGAGCTGGTGCAGCGGCGAGGCCTGCTCGAAGGCCCTGGGGTCTTCGGAGAGCTTCTTCTTGAACACCAGCCGTTCGAGAAAGGTCACCAGGCCGGCGCCCATCGCATGACCCTGTGAGTTCGTGAAGTCGTAGGCCCCATAAAAAGGCACGGCCGCCTGCACCGTGGTGTCGACCTCCTCGAAGCCGGGCTGGAACTCGGGCTGGTTCGCCGTGAGGGCGGCGAGGGCGCAGAGGTGTCCGCCGGCCGAGCCGCCCGTGATCGCCACGAAGCCGGGATCGCCGCCGTGCTCCGCGATGTTCTCGCGCACCCAGCGCAGCGCCTGCTTCACGTCGATCAGATGCTCGGGAAAGGTGGCGCGCGGGGAGAGCCGGTAGTTCGCGGCGACGCAGACCCAGCCGCGCCGGGCCAGATGCAGCATCAACGGCAGCGCCTGCTGGCGCTTGTGCCCGATCGTCCAGCCGCCGCCGTGGATCTGGAGCAGCACGGGAGCGTTCTCGACACCGCCGCGTGGCGCATAGACGTCGAGGCGCTGGCGCGGACCGCCTCCCTCCACGTAGGGCAGATCTTCCACGCGCGCGACCGCGCGATCTCCAAGCAGGAAGGGCACGAGCAGGCGCCCGCGCGGCTCGGGCGTCTCGAGCCGGGCAGCCCACTCCGGCGCGATCTGCTCGCGGTAGCTCGGCCCGAGCGCATGCACGAGCGCGCTCTCGACCACATCCTCGCTGCGGCGCGCGAGCCCGAGCTGGCCCAGCAGCCCCGCCCAGGAGCACAGCGTGACCACGAGCCCGACGCGCCCGGGCCAATCGGAAAGCGCGCCCGCCGCAATGAAGGCGACGCTCGCGACGGCCTGCCAGGCGATGTGGTGCGCCGCCAGCTCCGACGTGAGCCAGCCGGCGAAGAAGCTGGGAACGCCGAGCACCCGCGTGCGGCGCCACGGGAACCAGGCATTCCAGGTGAACCAGGCGCCGACCAGGCTCACCGCGAGAAAGGCCCAGGGCATGGTCCAATGCATCGGGGTCATCGGGGCTCTGGCATCCGGGCTTCGGAATGGGGGCCATGCGTCGACCGTACCCAGCGCAGAGCGACGCAGGCCCGGGCGAAAGAGTACACCGGCGAGGCCCGTTCTCGCCTCTCGGCGCGGAGCGCGGGCGGCCTCAGCCGGCGCGGAAGGCCGGTTGGCGCGCGATCTTCTCGGCCGTGGCCGGCGGGCAGAAGCCCTCGCTCACGAACCAGCGCACCGCGTCGACGAGCAGCTCGCGCGTGGGCCGGGCCTGGAAGCCGAGCTCGCGGCGCGCCTTCGAAGAGTCGAAGGGGCGGCTGTCGACGGCGTGCAGCTTCGCCTCGAACGGCACGAGCGGCTCGCGATGCGTCACGTGATCGGAGAGCCACTCGTTGATGCGGCCCATCACGTGCAGCAGCGGATGCGGAATCGCGAACCAGGGCGCCGGCAGGCTGGTGATCTCGGCCAGCAGGCGCACGATCTCGCTCATCGGATGGTTCTCGCCGCCGAGCACGTAGCGCTCGCCGGGGCGGCCCTTTGCGAGCGCGAGCGCATGGCCGGCGGCCACGTCGCGCACGTCCACGAAATTCTGCATCAGGTTGGTGTAGGCCTTCATGCGGCCGTTCAGGAAATGCACCACGATCGTGCCGGTGGGCGTGGGCCGGCGGTCGCCGGGCCCGAGCACGGTGGTTGGATGCACGATCACGACGGGAAGGCCGCGGGCGGCCTCGCGCAGCGCCACCACCTCCGCCATCGCCTTGGACATCTTGTAGTGGCCGCGGAAGCGGCGCAGGTCGAGCACGTTCTCTTCGTTGCCGACCTCCGCTCCCGTGGGGTCGGCCTGGAAGCCGGGCGAGAGCGTCGCCGTGCTGCTGGTGTAGACGATCTTGCGGCAGCCGAGCTCGCGCGCGGCCTCGAGGACGAAGCGCGTGCCCTCCACGTTGACGCGATAGAAATCGCGCGGGTCGCGCCGCCAGAACGCGTAACACGCGGCGGAGTGGATGACCGCCTCGCTGCCGGCGAGCGCCCGCTTCACGCTCCCGCGATCGAGCAGATCGAGCTCGCGCAGCTTGACCGGAAGCCCCTCGAGGTTCTCGGCGCCGAGGTCCGCGCCGACGAGCGCGGTCACGTCGATGCCGCGCTGCAGCAGCTCGCGCACCACCTGCGAGCCGACGAAGCCATTGGCGCCCGTGACGGCGCAGCTCCGGATCTCCGCTTGGGTCTCCCCCATCTCCAGATCCTCTCCTTCCGAAGGGCCGGGCAGCGCGCGCGACGTTACCAAAGCCGGCGCGCGCGACGACCGCGGGGCGGCGGGCTACGCAATCCGCTCGAGGGCAGCGCCCGTCCAGCGCACGCCGAGATCCTCGCTGCGCACGCGCGCCCAGTCGAAAGCGTCCAGCAGCTCGCGCGGGCTCGTGGGATCCGGGCGGTCGCGCAGCGAGAGCGCGTGCGCGAGCCAGCCGCAGAAGCCGGCCGCGGTGTAGCGCTCGCGCAGCTCCTGCCAGCCGACGGCGCCATGTAATTTCGCGAGCTTCTCGCCGCGCGCCTCGCGCAGGAGCAGATGGTGGCGGTAGCGCGGCGTCGGGAGCCCGAGCTCGCGTTGCAGCACCACGTGCAGCGCCGTACAGGCGGCGAGGTCGCGGCCGCGCACGATCCGCGTCACTCCCTGCGCCGCGTCGTCGACGACCACGGCGAGGTGGTAGGCGATCGCCCCGTCCCGCCGCCGCAACACCGGATCGCCCAGCTCGAGGCTGGGATCGAGTGCGAGGTCGAGCCCGCTTTCATCGAGCGGCTCGACGCGCCCCGGCGCGAGGCGCAGGCGCAGGGCCTCGGCGCTCGCGCGCCAGCCTCCGGGCGGCAGCGCGCGCTGCCGACACGTTCCGGGGTAGCGCCAGGATCCATCGCGGGCGCGCACGCCCGTGCGCTGCACGTCGGCGCGACTGCATGCGCACGGGTAGAGCCGCCCGCTTGCGGCGAGCCGATCGAGCGCCGCCTCGAAGCCGGCGCCGTGCTCGCTCTGGAGCGAGCACGCGTCCCAGTCGAGTCCGAGCCAGGCGAGCGCGGCGCGCATGTCCTGCGCGTGCTCGGGGCGGCAGCGCTCGGGGTCGATGTCCTCGAGCCGCAGCGAAAAACGCGCGCCGAGCCTGCGCGCATCGAGCCAGGCGAGCAGCCCTGCGAGCAGCGTCCCCGGGTGAGCCGGTCCGGACGTGGTGGGTGCGAAGCGGCCGTGTTCGCGGTTCGGTGCAGTCATCGCGCTGGTAGCGGCAGGAAGCTAGCTCGCCTGGCCTCCGCTCGGCTCCGCCTCGCTGCGGGGCGGCCGACGCGTGCCGCGGCCGTCTCGCTAAGATCCCCGGGTGCAGATCCAGGCCATCGTCTTCGATCTCTTCGACACGCTCGTCGATCTCGATTTCGACAGTCTCCCGCGCGCGGAGTTCGGCGGGAGGCGGCTCCCGCCGACCGTGCCCGCCCTGCACGCGGCGACCCGCTCGCGGCACGGGGTTTCCTTCGATGCCTTCGCCGATGCGCTGGCGGAGGTCGACGTCGCCTTTCGCGACTCGCACTACGCGCTCGATCGCGAAGTTCCGACGCAGCAACGCTTCAGCGCGCTCGCGGAGCGTCTCGGCGCCTCCGATCCGGAGCTTCCCGGGCTGCTCACGTCGGTGCACATGGGACTGTTCCGCGAGCAGGTGAGCGTGCCGGCGCACCACGCGGCGCTGCTCGCCGAGCTCGCCTCGCAGCGGCGGATCGGACTGTGCTCGAATTTCTCGCACTCGCAGACGGCGCTGCGCATCCTCGACGAAGCGGGCCTCGCGCGCCATCTCGGCGCCGTCGTGATCTCGGATGCCGTGGGGCTGCGCAAGCCGCGGCGGGAGATCTTCGAAGCGGTGCTCGCGCGGCTGGGCGTGGCTCCCGAGCAGGCGCTGCACGTCGGCGACAGCCTGCGCGCCGACGTGGTCGGCGCGGCGGGGCTCGGCATGCGGACGGCGTGGATCACGCGCCGCGTGCGGGATCCGCAGGCTGCGCTCGAGGCGCACGAGGGGCCGGCGCCCGATTTCGTCGTGCGCGACCTGGCCGAGCTGCCCGGTCTGCTCGGCGCGTGACGCAGCCGGATCGGCTGCGCGGGTGCGCCTGCCGACGCCAGGGTGAGAAGGCCCGGCGCGGGGTGTATGCTGGCGGCCGCCGCGCGTCCCTCCCCATCCCGAAGGTGCCCCCCATGCCGAAGCTCGTGAATCGCCAGTGGCTGCTCGCCGCCCGACCCAAGGGCATGGTGAAGACCTCGGATTTCTCGCTGCGCGAGGTCCCCGTGACACCGCCGGGAGACGGGGAGATCCTGGTGCGCAATCTCTACCTGGCGTTCGAGCCCGCGATGCGCGGCTGGATGGAGGACCGCGCCGGCTACATCCCGCCGGTTCCGCTCGGCGACGTGATGCGCGGCATGAGCGTCGGACAGGTGGTCGAGTCGAATCATCCCGATTACAAGCCGGGTCAGTTCGTCTCGGGCATGCTCGGCTGGCAGGAGTACGCGCTCGCCGGCCGCGGCGCGATGGTGAGCCCGCTGCCGAAGGGCGCGTCGCTCACGCAGCCGCTCTCCGTGCTCGGCATCACCGGCATCACGGCGTATTTCGGTCTGCTCGATCTTGGCAAGCCGCAGCCCGGAGAGACGGTCGTCGTCTCGGGCGCCGCGGGCGCGACCGGCTCGGTCGCCGGGCAGATCGCGAAGCTGAAGGGCTGCCGCGTCGTCGGCATCGCGGGTGGCCCGCAGAAGTGTCGCTGGCTGGTGGAGCAGGCGCATTTCGATGCGGCGATCGATTACCGCAGCGAGGACGTCGGCAAGCGCCTGCGCGCGCTGTGCCCCGACGGCATCGACGTCTTCTTCGACAACGTGGGCGGCCCGACGCTCGACGCCGTGCTCGAGCAGATCCGCTTGCGCGCGCGCATCGTGCTGTGCGGAGCGATCTCGGGCTACAACGCCGAGGAGCGTCCGCCGGGCCCGCGCAACTACGTGAATCTCGTGATGCAGCGCGGCCGCATGGAAGGCTTCATCGTGATCGACTACCTGCCGCGCGCGGCGGAAGCCATCCAGGATCTCGCCGGCTGGGTGCGCGAAGGCCGCATCGCCTACCAGGAAGACATCCAGCAGGGCTTCGAGAACGCGCCGCGGACGTTCCTGCGTCTGTTCCAGAGCGAGAACGTCGGCAAGCAGCTGCTCAAGCTCGCCGACCCGCCGCTGGCGGGCGATCGCTAGCGCCTACTTCAAGGAGACCGAGACGGCCTCGATCGTGCCGTCGAAGGCAAACTCTAGAACACCTTCATGAGGCCGGTGGTCAGCTGGTAGTCGAAGGGCTGCGGGGTCGTCACCGGCACCTCGATGCCGCCGAGCAGGTACCAGTTCGCGCCGAGGTGCGTGCGGAAACCCGGCGTGAACGACAGCGTGGTGCGCTCCGAGCCGCGGCCTTCGACGGGCTGGCCGACGTTCAGCGAGAGGTAGCCCACGAGGTCGCCGAAGGGCACGCTGTCGTGGTGGGTGAAGTAGTAGCCGGCGGCGAGGTTCCCGATCAGCTTGGTGCGCATCCCCGCGTCGGAGCCGTGCCAGGGCACCGCGACGCCGGCGCCGCCGCGCACGACGAGACCCTGCCAGGGGTTCGACCAGAAGTTCCAGGTCGGCGTCACCGCGCTGATGTCGTTGCCGTTCCGGCTGTCTCCCGTTGGTGTACGAAAGGTGAGGTTGAACGACTGCGTGAGGCTCTCGCTCTCCGAGAGCAGGATGCGCGGCGTGATCTGGAAGTCTCCGAATTGGGAGTGCCGATTCTGGTTCGGCCCGTGCACGTTCGAGACCACGAACGGCACGTCCGTCTGGATCTCGAAGCGCCGGCTGAAGGGTGTGTAGAGGGTGAGGCCGCTCGTGTACTGGCTCTCATTCGCCACGTCTTGCGCATAGCCGAAGGTGACGATGCCGAGGCGATAGAAGACGCCGTCGTAGGCATTGATCCAGCCCTGGCGCGGCGCCCCACCCTGGCCCGGCGGCGGGCTCGACCAGGGCTGGTTCCAGCCCTCGCTGAACAGGCTGGTCAGCGGGAGCGCCTGCCACGTCGACGGCTGCGCGTAGACGTCGCCGAAGAGCGACTCCCGGGCGGCATCGACCACGCCCACCGGCTCCGCGGACGAGGCCGACCTGGGCGCCGCGGACAGGGCGCTCGAAACCAGCAGCAAGCAGACGAGTATGCGATTCATCGGCATTCGGCTCCTGATCCAGCCTCGACCACGCCGTGGTCGTTCCGTGGGGAATGGGCCACCACGCCGCCGCGGGTAGCCTGTTTGTGAGCTCTGACTTCAAGTAAAAGCGTTTCGTGGGCTCGTGTCCAATGAAATCTTCGCATCGATTCGATGCGAATTGCACATGGCGATCGACGTCCTTCTCTTCGAGGTCCCGCTCGTGCTGGCGCTTCCCGCGAAATAGTTCGTGACGCGGGACACCGAATCGACGCCGCGCGCGCACGCGCGCGATCCGCATTTCACCTGACCGCTTGCGGCCTTCGGCTGCGCAGCCGCTTCCGATGCCGCGCTCGGCGATTGCTGCGTTCGTGAGCCGAGTCACGGAACGGGTTCTGGCAGCGCGATACATGCCAGACACTCGAGGAGGTTCACGTGCCGCACTTTCGTGTCCAAACCGATGTCCGACATTGGCTGCCGTCGCTCGGGCTCGCTGCGACGGCGCTCGTGGGCGACGCCGACGCGGCGTCGGCGATCGTCATCGATCTCGATCCGGTGGCCGCGCAGCACGAGGCGCGCAGTCCCCACATCGACCAGGCCATGCTGGTGGCGTTGGTCGCCGCGGATCCGCACGCCGCCTTCCAGGCCGCCTTCGGTGTGGGAGACAAGATGTTCGAGACCGTCTTCAATTCGCTCGACGGGGTGGGCGCCAACGTGGGCGGGGGGCAGCGCTTTACGCACGTGCCGCGCGCGGATCTGCGCGGAGGCACCGAGTGGTTCGATCACCGGCCCGCGCGCGAGACCGGTCCGAATGCGGAGAGCTGCACCGCCTGCCACAATCTTCCGACGCAGGACGCCGCCGGCAACGCTGCGGCCAACGTGCATCGCGATCCGCTGCGCGGCGGCGTGCCGGCGCAGTTCATCGAGCGCAACACGCCGCACCTGTTCGCGCCCGGCGCCGTGCAGCGCGCGGCGGAGGAGATGACCGCCGAGCTGCAGCGCATCCGCTCCGAGGCGATCGCGAGCGTCTGCGCCACCGGCCTTCCGCGCACGGCCCGGCTCGAGGCCAAGGGGGTGAGCTTCGGCTCGATCCAGGTCACGCGCGAGCGTTCTTTTCGCGGTTGCCGCACCAACGTCAGCACGGCCGGCGTGCGCGGCGTCGATCCGGATCTCGTGATCAAGCCGTTCCAGTGGAAGGGCAGCGTCGCTTCGCTGCGCGACTTCAACCGCGGCGCCGCGCACAACGAGCTCGGCATGCAGGCGGTCGAGATCGCGGGCGACGGCGTCGACGGCGACTTCGACGGCGTCGTGGACGAGCTGACGATCGGGGATCAGACGGCGCTCGCGGTCTACCTCGCCGCGCAGCCGCGGCCGACGACCAAGCTCGAGCTCGACGGTCTCGGGCTGCTCGACCCGCCGCTGACCGCCGACGCAAAGGCCCGGATCCAGCGCGGCGCGATCCGGATGGCGAGCAGCGAGCTCGGTTGTGTCGGCTGCCATCGGCCGACGCTCACGCTCGACGATCCCACGTTCAGCGAGCCGAGCCAGAATGCCGCCTATCGCGATGCGGTGTTCCCGGCGGGCCAGGATCCCGTCGCGAGCGGCGTCGATCCGAAGCGCTCGGTGCGCTTCGATCTCACGCGCGACCAGCCCAACAACGTGGTGCTCAATGCCGACGGCAGCGTGCGCTTCCGCCTCGGCTCGCTGCGCGTCGATCCGCGCAGCCGCAAGGCGCAGGTCGACCTCGGCGGCGATCTCAAGCGCCACGACATGGGGCCGGGCCTGAGGGAGAGCGTCGACGAGAAGGGAACCGGCGCCTCGGTGTTCCTGACCGAGAATCTCTGGGGCGTCGGCTCGACGCCGCCCTACCTGCACGACGGCCGCGCCACGACGCTCACGGAGGCGATCCTCGAGCACGGCGGCGAAGCCGCCGCGTCGAAGACCGCCTTCCAGCGGCTCTCGACGCAGGATCAGGCGGACGTGATCGCCTATCTCGACAACCTCGTGCTCTTCAAGCTGCCCGAGGATTAGTTAGAGCACGCGGGTCGCCTCCGGGAGCGCCCGGAACAGGGCAGACCCGCGTCTCCGCCGCCGCGTGACTCGAGGTCGCGCGGCGGCGTCTGCTTCGGGGCGCTGGCGGCGGGCCGGGCGATCGACTATCGAAAGCCGGCATGAGCGAGCGACTCCCCCCGCCGGAATCCCATCTGGAAGCGGGCGCCGCGGTCGACGCGCCGCGGACCGTGTTTCCCTTCGACACTTCCTGGAAGACCGCCAGCGCAATCGCGCTGGTCATGGTATTGCTGGCGCTGCTCGGTGTCGGTCTCGCGACGCTGAGCCCGCGGCTCGCGCGCAATTATTGGATGACGCTGGTTCCGATCTATGGCGTGCTCTGCACCGTCACGGCCTGGCGGCGCTCGCAGCTGGCCGGCGCAGCGGGCGGCAAGCTGGTGCTGCGCCAGGTGCTGCACTGGCTCGCGATCGGCGCCGCCGTGTTGCTCGACTTCACGATCCGCGGCGCGGGCGTGGAGACGCAGCTCTCGTCCGGCTTCAACGCGCTGCTGCTGCTCTCGCTCGGCTGCTTCCTCGCCGGCGTCCATCTCGATTGGACCTTTACACCCGTCGGCTTGCTGCTCGTGCTGACGCTCGTGTGCGCGGCCAAGGCGGAGCAGTATCTGTGGCTGCTCTTCCTGGTGGGAATCCTCCTGATCGGAGGGCTGCTGGTTGCGCGGCGCTGGTACGGCAGTGCGGGCGATCGCAGCCAGGCGTCTGCCTAACCGGCCAGACCGGGCGCCGCCGGCGCACGCACCACATGAACCCGAATTCATGTTGGGGTCACGTCGCCGCAATGGGCGGTGTCTAAACCTTCCGCCGAGCGCCGGAACACCTCCGGCCTCGAACGAAGGAGACGACCCTCATGGAACCCTCGCAGCCGCTCGCGACGCGCCGTGCGCCCGAGCTCGCGTCGACCACCGGTCCCGAAGCCCACGCCGCCTTCACGCGCCTGCGCACCCACCTCGAGCAGCGCATCCTCGGCCAGCCCGATCTGATCGAGAAGCTGCTGGTATGCCTGCTCGCCGACGGCCACCTGCTGGTCGAAGGCGCGCCGGGCCTCGCCAAGACGACCGCGATCAAGACGCTCGCCGCCGCGCTCGAGGGCGAGTATCACCGCATCCAGTTCACGCCCGATCTGCTGCCCGCCGACCTCACCGGCACCGAGATCTTCCAGCCCGGAGACGGGCAGCTTCCGCTTCGAGCGCGGTCCGCTCTTCCACAATCTGGTGCTGGCCGACGAGATCAACCGCGCGCCGGCGAAGGTGCAGTCGGCGCTGCTCGAAGCGATGGCCGAGCGCCAGATCACCGTGGGGCGTCACACCTTCCCGTTGCCGGCGCTCTTCCTCGTGATGGCGACGCAGAACCCGATCGAGCAGGAAGGCACCTATCCGCTGCCCGAAGCGCAGCTCGACCGCTTCCTGCTGCACGTGCGGGTCGGCTACCCCGACGCGGTGTCCGAGCGGCGCGTGCTGCAGCCTCGTGCGCGACGAAGCGCAGGGCCAGCGCGCCGGGAGCGCTTCGCGCCGGTCTCGCAGGCGCCGCGTCTTCGCGGCGCGCCAGCGAGGTGCTGACGTGCACCTCGCGCCGCAGCTCGAGGAATACCTCGTGCAGCTCGTGCTCGCGACGCGGACGCCCGTCGCCGTACGGCGCGAACGCTGCGACGCCTGGTGCGCTACGGCGCGAGCCCGCGCGCCACGATCGCGCTCGATCGCTGCTCGCGCGCGCTCGCCTGGCTCGCGGGCCGCGACTACGTCACGCCCGACGACGTCCACGCCGTCGCGCCCGACGTGCTGCGCCACCGCATCCTGCTGAGCTACGAGGCCGAGGCCGAAGGCGTCACGCTCCGACGCGCGTGCTCGAGCAGCTCCTGGCTGCGGTGCCGCTCCCGTGAGCGGCGGCCGCAACGATGGGCAGCGGGCGGGCATCGTCGCGACGCGCAGCGAGCTCGTCGCGCTCGGCTACGAGCCGCTCGCGGCGCCGCGCGCGGCGCGCCGGCCGCGTCGCCACCCGAGCGGCGGCAGCCGCGCGCGTCGCGCTTCCGCGGGCGCGGCATGGAGTTCGCCGAAGTGCGCGCCTACCAGACCGGGCGACGACATGCGCTCGATCGACTGGCGCGTGACCGCGCGCACCGGTCGCCCGCACACCAAGCTGTTCGAGGAGGAGCGCGAGCGGCCGATCTGGCTGCTCGTCGATCTCGGCGCTTCGATGCGCTTCGGCACGCGCGGCGCCTTCAAGTCGGTGGCGGCCGCGCGCGCGGCGGCGCTGCTGGCCTGGCAGGCTCACGCCGAGGGCGAGCGCGTCGGCGGGAGCATCGTCGCGCCCGGATTCCGGGCCGAGCTGCCGCCCGGGCGCACGCGCCACCAGCTGCTGCGCCTGCTCGACGCGCTCGCCGCCGGCACGGCCGCGGACGGCGCCGCGCCGAGCGTCACGCTCGAAGCGCAGCTCGAGCGGCTCGCGCCGCATTTCCGCTCGGGCAGCCGGGTCGTCGCTGGTCAGCGATTTCTATGCGCTCGGCGAGGGTCTCACACTCGCGCTGCGCAGGCTCGCGCGACGCTGCGACGTGACGCTCGTCCACGTCTTCGACCCGCTCGAGTCCACGCCGCCGCCCGTCGGCCGCTACCGCGTGAGCGACGGACGCGAGATCCGCAACGGTCGCGTCCGGGCGCGGCAGCGCCTGGCAGCGCGCGATCGCGCGCGAGTTCGAGGCGCGCCGCAGCGCCCTTCAGGAGCTGGCGCGGAGCTGCCGCATGCAGCTGGTTGCGCTGCGCACCAACGACTCGCCGGCGCGCGCCCGGCTCGCCTTCGCCGAGGCGGCTGTGCGCGGCGTGCGGATCGGAGCGGCGTGATGGATCCGAAGCTCGCGTCCGCTCTCGAGGGTCTGCGCGACATCCATCTGCCGCCGCCGGTTCCGTTCTGGCCGCCGGCGCCCGCTTGGTGGGCGCTCGCTGCGTTGCTCGTGCTCGCGAGCGCAGCGCTCGCGTGGGCGCTGCGCCGGCGCCGGGCCAGCGTGCGCCGCCTCGCGTTGCGGGAGCTCGCGGAGCTCGAGGCTCGTTTCGGGGAGCAGCCGGATCGCGTGGCGCTCGCCGTGTCGCTGACCACGCTGCTGCGGCGCGTGGCGCTCGCGCGGCGCGCCCGCACGGAGGTCGCCTCCCTGCATGGCGAGCCGTGGATCGCCTACCTCACGCAAGGTTCGCAGCGGCGGGAGCTCTCGCCGCACGTCGCGCGGGACCTGATCCAGACCGCCTACCGCGGGGAGCGGTCGACCGCCGGCGATCCCGGCGAATGGCTCGCCTTCGCCCGCAACTGGATCCGGGAGGTCGCATGATCGAGCTCGCTCTACCGTGGGCCCTCGCGGCCCTGCCGCTGCCGTGGCTCGCGCGCGTCCTGCTTCCCGCCGCACGCGAGCGGGGCGGAGCGCTGCGCATTCCCTTCTTCCGGACCCTGGCCGACGCCGCGGCGCACGGCGGCGCCGCATCGCGGCGCAGCGCGCTCGCCCTCCTGATCCGGTGCCTGTGTTGGGGGCTGCTCGTCGTCGCGGCGGCGCAGCCGCGCTGGGTGGGGCCGCCGCAGCCCGTCCCGACACAGGGACGCGACATCATGCTCGGCCTCGATCTCTCGGGGAGCATGGGCACGCCGGATTTCGAGGTCGGCGGCCGCGCCGTCGATCGCTTCAGCGTCGTGCGCGCCGTGGCGCGCGAGTTCGCGCTGCACCGCGAGGGGGACCGGGTGGGGCTCGTGCTCTTCGGCACCCGAGCCTTCCTCCAGGCGCCGCTCACGCCCGACCTGCCGACGGTGGCCAAGCTGCTCGACGAGAGCGAGGTCGGGCTGGCGGGCGAAGAGACGGCGATCGGCGACGCGATCGGTCTTGCCGTCAAGCATCTGCGCGAGCGTCCGGAGGGCGAGCACGTGCTCGTGCTGCTCTCCGACGGCTCGAACAACGCGGGCGTGCTCGATCCGAAGCGCGCCGCTCAGCTCGCCAAGGATGCGCACGTGAGGGTCTACGCGATCGGCGTCGGCACCGGCGCGCAAGCGGTCCAGACACCTTTCGGCCTGCGCGCGATGGGCGGCGGCGAGGGGCCCGACGAAGCCGCGCTCAAGGCGATCGCCGCGGAGACCGGCGGGAAGTACTTCCGCGCCGACGACACCGAGAGCCTCATCTCGGTGTATCGCGAGATCGACGCGCTCGAGCCCGTTTCCGGCAATCCCGCGACGGTGCGCCCGATGCGCGCGCTCTTCGCGTGGCCGCTCGGCGGCGCGCTCGCGCTCGCCGGGCTGATGGGTCTCGCCGCGGCGGCGGGCGACGCCGCGCCGCTCGTCTCGAGTCGCATGTCGGCCTCCGGGCCGGGGAGGGTGCAGGCGTGATTCCGGAGAGCTTCCATTTCCTGCGGCCGGCCTGGCTGTGGGCGCTCTTGATGCTCGGAATCTTCGCCTGGAGCTGGCGCCGGCGCACGCGCGGCGCGGGCGATTGGGAGCGAGCCTGCGATCCGCACCTCCTCGAACGGCTCGCGACGAAGCCGGCCGGCGGCGCGGCGAGCCTCCCGCTGGCGTTGCTCACGCTCGGCTGGACGGCTGCGTGCCTCGCGATGGCGGGCCCGACCTGGGAACGCCAGCCGCAGGCGAGCTTCCGCGAGCCGGCGCGCAGCGTGTTCGTGCTCAGCCTCGCGGATTCGATGAACGCCAGCGACGTGCGTCCGAGCCGGCTCTCGCGCGCCCGGCACAAGCTGCTCGACGCTCTCGAGCGCACACGCGGCGGCTCGGTGGCGCTCGTGGTGGTTCGGGAAGAGGGTTTCGCGGTGACACCGCTGACGGACGACAGCCAACGTGCTGCGCGAGGCGATCCCGCTGCTCGAGACGCGCCTGATGCCCGGCCGGGCAGTGCACCCGGCGCGCGGCTTCGAGGAAGCGCGGCGCCTGCTCGAGCCCGTCGGCCTGCGCGGCGCGCGCATCGTCTTCGTGACCGACGGCAGCGACGACGACCCGAGCGCCAGCCAGGCCGCTGCCCGCGCGCTGGCCGACGATGGCGCGCGCGTCAGCGTGCTCGCGGTGGCGGGGGAGAGCGAGCCGCTCGCAGCGCTCGCGCGCAGCGGGGGCGGCGCCCTCGCCGCGCTCACGATCGACGACGGCGATCTCGAGCGCGTGCTCGCGGGATCCGACGCGGCGGACGCGCTCGGCGGCGCAGCGCTCGTGCACAGCGACGTCCAGACGAACGAGTGGAAGGACATGGGCGCCTGGCTGCTGTGGCTTCCGGTGCTGCTCGCGCCGTTCGCCTTCCGCAGGGGTTGGGCGGGCGCGGCCCTCGCCGTGCTCTTCCTCCAGCTCGCGCCGGCGCCTGCCCGGGCGGGCGTCCTCGACGCCTTCGAGCGCCCCGACCAGCGCGCGGCGCGCGCCTTCGCCGATGGCCGCTATGCCGAGTCGGCCCAGCGCTTCGAGGATCCGGCCTGGCAGGCGGCTGCGCGCTATCGCGCCGGCGACTTCGCGGGCGCGAGCGAGGCGCTCGCGAAGCGACAGGACGCGACGTCTCAGTACAACCTCGGAAACGCGCTCGCGAAGTCCGGTCAGCTCGAGGCCGCCTTTGCCGCCTACGAGCGAGCGCTCGCCTCGGCGCCGACCGACGCCGATGCGCGCTTCAACCGCGACCTCGTGAAGCAGCTGCTCGAGCAGCAGTCGAAGCCGCCGCCGCAGAGCTCGAAGGACGGCAAGGGCTCGCAGGACCAGAAGCAGAGCGGTGCGCAGGGGCAGCAGAACGAGAATCAGGCCTCGCAGGCGGGCGAGCCGACGCAGGGCTCGGACGCGGGCAAGGGTGAGAAGGCCGGGGACGCAGCAGCGGAAGCGGAGGCAGCGAAGAACGCCGACGCACAGAAGGCCGGCGACGAGGCGAAAGCCGGGGATGCGGCGCAGGCCGATGCGAAGGCGAAGGACGAGGCGGAAGCGAATGCGGCAGCTGGAGCGAGGGAGCCCGGCGCATCCACAGGGAAGGATGCGTCGGGCTCCCCGGCCGAAGCTCCGAAGCCGGAGCCGCAGAACGCGGGCGCCGGGGAGCGACACGATCAGGCGTCGGCCGGCGAGCTTCCTCCCGAAAGCGCTGCGGCGGGCGCGCCCATCGCGGGCGATCCCGGCGATGCCGCGCGCCAGTCCGGCTCGGCGGCGGCGTCGAACGCCCGTCCGCTCAGCCCGCAGGAGCAGGAGCGCGCGCAGTGGATGGCCCGGCTCCCGGACGATCCGGGCGGTCTGCTGCGCGAGAAGATCCGGCGCGACTACCAGCGCAAACAGGCCGCGCGCAACGGGGAGGAAGGCACATGAGAGCGCGACACTGGATTGCCTGCGCCGCCGCAGCGGTGCTCTGCGCGGGGCTGCTGCCGCTCGCGGCGAGCGCGCGCACGGCGCCGATCGAGACGAACGTGAGCGAGACGCGGGTCGCGAAGGGCGAGCCGATCGCGCTGCGCATCCGTCTGCGCGGCTCCGCCAGCGCCAGCCAACCCGACCTCGCCCCGCTCGAACGCGATTTCGAGGTGCTGAACGTCCAGCGCAGCCAGCGCATGGTCATGAGCAACGGCGTCAGCGACTCGAGCGTCGACTGGCTGATCGAGCTCTCGCCGCGCCGCGTGGGTGAGCTCGAGATCCCCGCGCTCGCGGTGGGCGACGCCGCGACGCAGCCGCTCCAGATCAGCGTGACCGCGAGCGCGCCGGCGCCGGCAGCGCGCGACGACCTCCCGAGCGATGCGGAGCCGGGTGACGCGGAGCCCGCGAGCGCCGCTCCCGTGCTCCTCGAAGTCCACGCCGACCGCGCCCAGCCCTACGAGCACGAGCGCGTGCTGCTGCGCGTCGACCTGCTCGCGAGCGGGGACGTGACGGAGGGCTCGCTCGCTGCGCCCGAGATCCCGGGCGCGATCATCGAGCCGATCGGCAAGGATCGACGCATCGAGAAGCAGATTGGCGGCAAGCCCTATCACGGCATCGAGCGCAGTTACAGCGTGCTGGCAGAGACCAGCGGTGACTTCGAGGTCGCGCCGATCCGCTTCGAGGGACGCGTGCGGGTGCCGCGGCCGACGGCGCGCGGGCGCAGCTTCTTCGGACAGTCCTTCTTCGACGATTTCTTCGCGAACGCTCCGCTCGGCGACGATCTGCTCGCGAACTTTCTGGGAGCGGGAAGCCGCCAGATCGCCGTCGAGTCGCAGCCCGTCGCGCTGCACGTGCGGCCGCGGCCCGCGGCAGCCGCCAATCAGTGGTGGCTGCCCGCGCGCGAAGTCGCGCTCTCCGAGCGCTGGGATCCGGCGGCGGGTCCTGTCCACGTGGGCGAGCCGATCACGCGGCGCATCGAGCTGCGCGCCGACGGCGCGTCGCCGGCACAGCTGCCCCAGCTCCCGGCGCACGACGTCGCAGGCGTCAAGCAGTACGCAGAGGCGCCCAAGACGACCGAGACGATGAGCGGCACGCTGCGCGTCGATCAGACCACGTTGATCCCGACGCAGCCGGGCAGGGTCCGCCTGCCCGAGATCCAGGTCGCGTGGTGGGATACGCAGGCCGACGCCGCGCGCACGGCGGTGCTTCCCGCGCGAACCGTCGAGGTGCTGCCGGGCGCTGCGGGCGGTGGGGCTGCGCGCGCAGGAGCCGGCGCGGTCGAGGCTTCGGCCGCCGCCGCGCCGGAGCCGGCCGCTGGCCCGGTTGCGCCCGCGCAGGGCCGCGGGGCCGCGAGCTTCGATGGGCGCGTGCTCGCCGCAGCGCTCGCATTTGCGGTGGGCGCAGTGTCGCTGCTGGGTGTCGTCGTGGTGCTGAGCCGGCGCGGCCGCGCAGCCGGCGCGCAGGCTCAGACGCCCCCTACGCTGCGTTCCGCAGCGCGCGCGCTGCGGCGCGCCTGCGCCCAGAGCGATCCCGCGGCAGCGGAGGCGGCGCTGCGCGCGCTCGGCCGCGCGCTCGCTCCCGGGCCCGAGGCCTGGCAGGGCACGCGCTGGGCCGAGGGCCTCGGCGCTCCCGAGCTGGTGCAGGAAATCGCCCGGCTCCAATCCCTGCGCTACTTGAGCCCAGGCGAGGCATGGCAGGGCGCGGGGCTGTGGCAGGCGTGGCGCAGGGCGCGCAAGGCGCGGCGACCGGTTCGAGCCCGCCGCGCGCTGGCTCCGCTCTATCCCGCGCAGGAGCCGCCTCGGGGGTAGGTCCAGCGTGAAGCTGCTCGTGATCGAGGACGACCCCGTCACGGCGGAGTTCCTCGCGGGGGCCCTCGGCCAGGCCGGACACGCGGTCGACCACGCGGGCGACGGTCTCGTGGGGCTCAACCGCGCCATGACCGGCGCCTACGACGCGCTGATCGTCGATCGCATGCTGCCCTCGCTCGACGGGCTCTCGGTGATCGAGACCCTGCGCAAGGCGCAGCGCGATACGCCCGTCCTGATCCTGAGCGCGCTCGACGCCGTCGACGAACGCGTGCGCGGGCTGCGCGCGGGCGGCGACGACTATCTCACGAAGCCCTTCGCGTTCGCCGAGCTGCTGGCGCGGCTCGAGGTGCTCGCGCACCGGCGTCGCGGCGGGGCGTCCCCCGTGACCGCTCTGCGTGTCGCCGATCTCGAGCTCGACCTGCTCTCGCGCCGCGTGCAGCGCGGCGGCCGCGAGATCGAGCTCAAGACGCGGGAATTCCAGATCCTCGAGTTCCTGATGCGCAACGCGGGGCGGGTGGTGACGCGCACGATGCTGCTCGAATCGGTCTGGGACTTCCACTTCGACCCGAAGACCAACGTGATCGACGTGCACGTGAGCCGCCTGCGCCAGAAGATCGACAAGGGCGAGGGAATGGCGCTGATCCATACCGTGCGCGGAGCGGGCTACGTGCTGCGGGCCGACTGAGGTGCGGCGCAGCATCCGGACACGACTCGCGGTCGCGACCGGCGCGCTCGTCGCCGGCGCCGCCATCCTCGTGCTCGGCGCCGTATATGCCGCGACCGTGTCGGGACTGCGCCGCGACACCGAAGGCGCGGCGCGCGAGGAGCTCGCGTCGCTGCTCGGCACCTGGCGCAGCGGCGGCCTCGGCGCGCTGGTGGGCGAGGTCCGGCGCCGCGGCGCGGATCCCGCCTCGCATGGCTTCGCCTATCTCGTCGCGGAGCAGCGCACGGTCTTCATCGCCGGCAACGTGCGCGCGTGGCCCGAGAAGGTTCCCGAAGGCGCTCGCGCCGGCCCGGTGGCGCTCGAGGTGCGGCGCTCCGACGTCTGGCTCTCGAGCGATTACCGCCTCGAATCGGTGAAGCTCGACGGGCAGCGCTCGCTGCTGGTGGGGCGCGACGCGTCGGGGGAAGCGGATCTGGTCGGTGCGCTCCAGGTGACGGCGCTCGGCGGACTCGCGCTCTCGCTCGTGCTCGCGATCGGCGCCGGGCTCGGCATGAGCCACCGGCTGCTCGGTCGCGTCGAAGACATGCGTGTCACCATCGCGTCGATCCTCGGCGGCCGGAAGGACCGCCGGGTCGCCGTGAGCACGGCCGGCGACGAGTTCGATGAGCTCGCTTCGCAATTCAATCGGCTGCTCGACGACAACGATCGCCTGGTGACCCAGGTGCGCGACGTCACCAACGACATCGCCCACGACCTGCGCACACCGCTCCAACGCATGCAGGGCCGTCTCGAGTCGGCGCTCGCCGCGCCGTCGACGCCGCCCGAGGCGCGCCGTGTGCTCGAGGCCTTCTCGGGCGACAGCGAGCGCCTGCTCGAGATCTTCAACGGACTGCTCCAGCTCGCGCGCCTCGAGAGCGACGAGCTGCGGCGCTCGATGCGGTCCGTCGCCGTCGAGGCGGTCGTGCGCGAGATCGCCGATCTCTACGCGCCGCTGGCCGAGGAGGCCGGGCTCGCGCTGCGCGTCGATGTCGAGCCGGGGCTCGCGATCACGGCGGACCGCGAGCTGCTGGCGCAGGCGATCTCGAACCTGATCGACAACGCCCTCAAGTACGGCGGCGGAGGCGATGCGATCGAGCTCGCGGCGCGCCGCGCCGCAGACGGCGCCCTGATCGTCGTCGCCGATCACGGCGCCGGCATTCCCGAAGCCGATCGCGAGCGCGTGCTCGGCCGCCTCGTGCGTCTCGACGCCTCGCGCGGGATTCCGGGCACCGGCCTCGGCCTGAGCCTCGTCGCGGCCGTGGCGCGCCTGCATGGCGGCAGCCTGAGGCTCGAGGACAACCACCCGGGCCTGCGCGCTCTCCTTTCGCTGCGCACACACCTCGGCGAAGCCGAAGCCAGCGCAGCGCCCGCGTCCGAGGCAGGCGCAGCGCACTGATCCGCCGCCTCCCTGCGAAGGGTCGCGATCTCGGATCAGGGCTTGGGTGCCGGACCTTTCGCCGCGGGCTCGGGATTTTGCGGGGCGCGCAGCTCCGGGAGAATGTGCGTGCCGGGCAGCGTGCCGCGATTGACACCGACGCGGATCGGTGTGCCCGGGCGGCGGGGGTCGTGGAGCACGAAGTCGGGCAGTCCGTTGTGGTCGAGATCGCCGAAGCGGATCACGCCCGTCGTGTCGAAGGGCTGGCGGATGGCGCGCGAATCGAACCCGGCGCCCGGCGTGCCGAGGTGGATCTCGAGGTGGGCGCCGTCGGCGGGCGCGATCAGATCGAGCCGCCCGTCGCCGTTCAGGTCCGCGAGCTCGGGCACGAAGCCGATCGGGCGCTGCGTTTCGAAGCTCACGCCGAGGTTGAGGGAGCGCTCGTAGGCGGGCTCGGCCTCGAACGCGCCCGCCGCCGCGGGGCGGTGGATGCGCAGCACGGGATCGATCGAGCGCGTGAGCAGGACCTCGACGAGCGAGAGGATCTGGAGCGACAGGCGCACTTCGATCAGCTCCAGCTTGCCGTCCCCGTCGACGTCTAGCAGGGAAGTGGCTCCCCAGCCGCCGTCGAATTCGAAGGTCTGGTCGGCCTTCTGGACGTCCCAGCTGCCGCCGCGGTTGAGGTGCAACGTGATCTTCGTGTTCGCGTGCAGGATGCCGCCGCGCACCACGCACACGAGCAGGTCGGCGCGCCCGTCGCCGTTCCAGTCGCGCGCTTCGGCGCTCGCGCTGCCGCTGGCGCGCACGAGGTCGGTCTCCGAGAGCCGCTTGAGCAGGTGCCGCTGGTCGGGTTTCGACTCGAAGCGCCCCCCTTCGCGGCCGAGGAAGACGCGGACCTCGAAGCGATTCGAGACGACGAGATCGCCGCGGCCGTCGCCATCGACGTCGGCGACGTCGATGCGCGGATGCTCGAAGGTGAGATACGCCTCGTTGTCGATGACGAGCAGGCCGGGGCGCGGCGGCATGAAGAAGTTGGCGCGGGACTGCGTCGCGAGGCGCCCTTTGATCTCGCCGTCGAGCGTGCTGACGAAGACCTCGCCGAGCCCCGGGACGACGAGGAGCGGCGCGGGCCCGAGTCCGTCGCGCGCGAGACGCAGGCGGTCGATGCCGCGCTCGTCGGAGCCGACCGCGAGCGTGGTCCCGGGCAACGTGACGTCGCGCCAGCTGGCGACGCGGCCGCTGAGTGAGAGGCGCGTCACACGATCGCGTCGCATGAAGAGCAGCTCGTTCGCGCCGCTCGGCGCGCGGAAGAAATCGTAGGCGGCGGCGCCATCGGGCAGCGGCGCCGTCCAGTCCGGCCTGGCGGCGAACGAGCCGTCCTCGCGCTGGAAGTGCACGCGCAGCGTGCGCTGCTGATCGGGCGGAAGCTTCGTGAAGGAGGCCGTGACGACGTCGCCGCGGCCGTCGCCGTCGAGATCGACGATTTCGGCGAAGGCGGTGCGCCCCGGGCCGGGGAGCGTCCGCATCTCGAACGGCGCGGGCGGCGACTCCGCGCGCGCGGGAGCCGCCAGCGACGCGAGCAGCAGCAACGCTGCGATCCGGCCCGCGCGCGCTCGCCCGTCCGCGGGGCCCGACCCGATCGACTCGCGTGCCGGCTGCCGCTGCATCGCTCCCCCGTTCGCGGTCCGCAGACCAATAGCGGCGCCGGGTGCCCGCTTGCACCTGCCCGTCGCACTGCGGCAGAGTCGACGCGTGGAACTGAACGTACGCGGTCATCCGCTGCATAGCCGCTTGTTGTCGGTGACGCTCGCGCAGCGGGAGGACGGCCGGTTCGACGTGTTCGGCGAGATCCTCGACCTGCGCAAGCGCGGCTTCGTCCCCGTCGCAGGCGATCTGCAGGCGTCGGGCATCGTGCACCAGATGCAGCTGCGCGGCGTGATCGAGCCCGCGGACGCGCGGCTCGCAGCGCTCAGCGCGGCGCAGCCGGCCGTCGCTTTCGAGCCCTCGGCATTGTCGCAGGGAGAGTGCTGTCGCGATCCGATCGGGCGCATCCAGGCCCTCGTCGGCACGCGCCTCGACGGCAGCTCCGCGAAGCGCTGGTCCGAGGCGGCGGGCGGTCCGCGCGGTTGCTCGCACGTGCTGACGCTCGGCCAGCTGCTCGCGTCGACCGCCGCCTGGGCGCTCGAGCGCGATCGCGCCGCCGAGCCCGGGCCGCGCCGCGCGGGCGAGCGCGTCTTCCGGCGCGATCTCGTGATCGATGGCTGCGCGCTCGCGGGCGGCGACCTGGAGCTCTCGCTGCAGCTCACGGATCTGCACTTCGCGCCTTCCGCGCCGCTCGCGCGGCCAATCGACAGACTGGGCGCCGAGCTCGAGATCCGCGCCCTCGCGCTCGTCGCCATGCCCGGGATGACACTCAGCCGCATCGAGGCCAGCGAACGCCGCCGCGCGCGCGCCGAGCTCGCCGAGGCGGGCTGGCGCGCGCATGCCGATGCGCTCGCGCCGCTCGCTGGACTCAAGCTCGCGAGCGGCGTTGGCGGCGCGCTGGTGCGACGCTTCGGCGCGGATCCGGACGCGCGCCCGCTGCTCGACGTGCTCCTCAATCTCACGCCGGGGGTGTATCAGTGCATGGCGGCGTTCTCGGAGCGCTGGGCCGTCGCGGCGCTCGGCAACGCCTCGGCGATGGGCATGGGTGGGATCCCCGACTCGTGTTTCATGTGGCGCAAGGGCGGCGCGCTCGACCAGGCGCGAGAGCAGGAGCAGCGAGCGGGAACCCTGCCGCTGCTGCCGTCCTCGTGACGTTCGACGCCGAGCAGACCCGCATCGCGCGGGAGGTCGAGCGCCGCCGGACGTTCGCGATCATCTCGCACCCGGACGCCGGCAAGACCACGCTCACCGAGAAGCTGCTGCTGTTCGGCGGCGCGCTGCGTGAAGCGGGCGCGGTGCGCGCGCGGCGCGCGGCGCGCCACGCCACCAGCGACTGGCTCGAGCTCGAGAAACAACGCGGCATCTCGGTCAGCACGTCGGTGATGCACTTCGAGCACGCGGGCTGCCGCGTCAACATCCTCGATACGCCCGGCCACCAGGACTTCAGCGAGGACACCTATCGCACGTTGATGGCCGCCGATAGCGCCGTGATGTTGATCGACGCCGGCAAGGGCGTGGAGACGCAGACGCGCAAGCTGTTCCAGGTCTGCCGCCTGCGCCGCATCCCGATCTTCACGTTCATCAACAAGCTGGATCGCCTGGGCCGCGAGCCGCTCGATCTGCTGAACGAGATCGAGCAGGTGCTCGGCATCGACGCGATCCCCGTGAACTGGCCGCTCGGCGCCGGGCGGGAATTTCGCGGTGTCTACGACCGCATCGGCGGCAAGCTGCTGGTCTTCTCGGGTGGCAGCCACGGCACGACGCGCGTCGAGCAACACGAGATCGCGGGGGCGCCCGATTCGGACGCCGTGCGCGCCCAGGCCGGCGTCTTCGCCGGCGAGCTCGCCGATGCGCTGGCGCTGCTCGACGGCGCGGGCGCCAAGCTCGATCTCGCGGCCGTGGGCGCGGGCACGCAGACGCCGGCCTTCTTCGGCAGCGCGCTCACCAACTTCGGTGTCGAGCCCTTCCTGGAGCGCTTCCTCGCGATGGCCCCGCCGCCGCGCGCGCGCGAATCCGACGCGGGGCCGGTGGATCCGGTGACGCGCCCGTTCTCGGGCTTCGTGTTCAAGATCCAGGCCAACATGGATCCGGATCATCGCGATCGGATCGCCTTCCTGCGCATCTGCTCCGGCCGCTTCGTGAAGGACACATCGACGCTGCACGTGCGCACCGGCAAGCGCGTGCGGCTGGCGCGCTCGACGCTCTTGATGGCGCGCGAGCGCGAGGAGGTCGACGAGGCGTTTCCGGGCGACGTCGTCGGGCTCTTCGATCCCGGCATCTTCCGGATCGGCGATACGCTGTCCGACGAAGGCGGCTTCCACTATCCGGGCATCCCCACCTTCTCGCCCGAGCATTTCGCGCGCGTCGAGGTGGCGGAGGTGCTCAAGCGCAAGACGCTCGAGAAGGGACTCGCGCAGCTCGCCCAGGAGGGCGCCGTCCAGCTGTTTCGCGAGCCGGGCGCGGGGGCAGCGCCGCGCAGCTGCTCGGCGCCGTGGGGCCGCTGCAGTTCGACGTGCTCCAGCACCGGCTCGCGACGGAGTACAAGGTCGAGCTGCGGCTCACGCCGCTGCCGTTCACGGTGGCGCGTTGGCTGCGCGGCGAGTTCGATCCGGATCTCTTCCGCCATTCGGAATCGATGAAGCTGATCCGGGACCGCGACGATCGGCCGGTCCTGCTGCTGCGCAACGCCTGGTACGAGGAGCGCCTGCGCGAGGACCATCCCGAGCTCGTGCTCGCGCAGACCGCCGACGCGGCGATTTGAGCGCGCACCCCGGGACGTGGTAGAAAGGGGCACGAGGCACACGCCATGACGCGACCGTTTCGTTTCGGAGTCCAGCTCAATCAACTACCCACCGAGGGCTGGGCCGCTGCGGTGCGCCGCATCGAGACCCTGGGCTACTCGACGGTGTTCTTCCCCGATCACTTCGGAACGCAGTGGGAGCCGACGACGGCGCTCGCAGCCGTCGCCGCCGTGACCCAGCGCGTGCACGTGGGCACGCTCGTCTACGACGTCGATTACCGGCATCCGGTGGTGCTCGCCAAGGCCGCCGCGACGCTGCACCTGCTGTCGGGCGGACGCCACGAGTTCGGGATCGGCGCCGGCTGGATGGAGACGGACTATCGCGAGGCCGGCATGGTCTACGACCGGCCGGGCGTGCGCATCGAAAGGCTCGGCGAAGCGCTCGAGATCATCCGCTCCATGTGGGCGCAGGAGCGCACGAGCTTCCAGGGCAAGCACTACCAGATCACGAACATCGCGCAGGCGGCGCTGCTGCCGGCCGGCGAGCGCCCGCGCATCCTGATCGGCGGCGGCGGTCGGCGCCTGCTCGCGCTCGCCGGGCGCCACGCCGACATCGTCGGCATCAATCCCACGCTGATCGAGGGCAAGGTCACGGCCGCGACCCCCGCGGATCTCGCGCCGGAGCGCGTGCGCGAGAAGGTGGGCTGGGTGCGCGAGGCCGCCGCGAAGGCGGGCCGCGACGCGGGCGCCATCGAGTTCAACTCGCTCTCCTTCGTGCTGGCCGTGACGGACGACCCGAAGGGGCTCCGCGAGGGGCTCGCGCGCAACACGGGCATGAGCGTCGAGCAGGTGGCCGACTGCCCGCTGTTCCTGACCGGCTCGGCTGCGGAGCTGCGGGATCGATTGGAGCGCCGCCGCGAGCAGACCGGGATCAGCTACGTGGTGGTGCAGGGCGGTAAGCCCGAGGCGCTCGAGACGTTCGCGGAGGCCGTGGTCGCCCCGCTCGCGGGCAAGTAGACGCGGCTCAGTGTCGCGACAGGAAGTCGCGGATCAGCCACTGCGAGATGCTCACGTTGCCCGGGAAGAGCATCGGCATGTCGTCGCGGTGGAACCAGCGCGCGTCGACCAGCTCGACGCCATCGGGCCGCAGCTGCCCCGCGCGGTAACGCGCCGTGAAGCCGAGCATCAGCGAGTTCGGATAGGGCCACGGCTGGCTGCCGAAGTAGCGGACGTCTTCGACCTCGACGCCGGCCTCCTCGAGCACTTCGCGCTTCACGGCCGCTTCCAGGCTCTCGCCCGGCTCGACGAAGCCCGCGAGCACGCTGTAGATCCCGGGCGGAAAATGAGCGGAGCGTCCGAGCAGGATCTCGTCGCCCTTCGCGACCGCCACGATCACCGCCGGCGCGATGCGCGGGAACTGCGCGAGGCCGCACGCCGTGCACACGCGCGAGCGCTCGCTCGCGTGCGCGGTCGTCGCCGAGCCGCAGGCGCCGCAGAAGCGGTGCGTGCGGTCCCACTCGACGATCTGCACGGCGCGCGCCGCCACGGCGTGTAGCGAGGAGTCGAGCACGCCGTAGAGCTGGCGCAGATCCCGAAACACCATGCCGGGCGGGGGCTCGGCATCGGGAGCGAGCTCGAGCGACCAGCAGTGAAGCTCCCCGAGCGCGCCCAGATAGTGGGTGCAGCGCGGCGCGAGGCCGAGCGCCGCGGGCGCGGCTCCCGGCTCGATCCCGCCGCGCGCGTGCACCAGCAGCTCGCGGCCGCGGAACGCGAACCACAGCGCCGGGCCTCCGGCGCCGTCGGGAGCGCGCAGCGCGGAGAGGAACGCAGGGGATTCGGACATCGGCGCGGAGTATGCCAGAGGCCGGGGCCGGGTGGCGGCTGCGCTACGGTGTCGCAGGTGTCCCCCCATCGTACGGCGATTCTGCGGCTGTTCCTCGCTCCATTTCTCGTGGTCGGCATCGCGGGCTGCACGTCGATCGTAGAGAGCGCGGCGATTCCGTTCCTCTACGTCGAGGCGGAGCTCCCGGAGGCGCAGGTCGTCCGCGACATCGCCTATCGCGAAGATGGCAACGCGGATTCGCACAAGCACCGCCTCGATCTCTTCCTGCCGGCCGCGGACCCGAAGGGCGCCACCTGGCCGCTGCTCGTCTTCGTGCACGGCGGCGGCTGGACGAGCGGCGACAAGGGCCTGCGCGTGGGCGGCGCCGACGTGTACGGCAACATCGGCCGCTTCTTCGCGGCGCACGGCATCGGCACGGCCGTGATCTCGTACCGGCTGCAGCCCGACGTCGGCTGGCGCGAACAGGTCGACGACGTCGAGCACGCGGTCGCGTGGCTGCGCGCGCACGTCGCCGAGCGCGGCGGCGACCCACGCGCAATTTTTCTTGCGGGCCACTCGGCCGGCGCCGAGCTCGCCACGTGGGCCGCGCTGGCGCCGGGCGAGCCGCCCGTCTGCGGTCTGATCTCGGTTTCGGGCGCGGGCTTCGACCTCGCCGACGAGCAGACCTACGCGCTCGGCGCGAGCCGGGATTACTACGCCGAGCGCTTCGCGAGGGGCAGCGCCGACGACGCCTGGATCGAGAACGCGTCGGTCGTCCGGCTGGCGCGTCCCGAGCTGCCGCCGGCGCTGATCCTCTACGCGGAGGACGATCCCCGCTCGCTGCAACGCCAGGCCCACGTGCTCGACGACGCCCTGCGCGCGCAGGGCGTCGCGAGCCAGGTGGTCGTCGTGCCCGGTCAGACGCACACGAGCATCGTGCTCACGCTCTCGCGCGGCGATCGCACCGCCGCGCCGGCGATGCTCGAGTTCATTGAGGGGAATGCGCACGCGCCGCGCTGCTGAGGCAGGCCTTGAGGTGCGACGCGCCGGTCAGACCGGCGCTGCCGGAAGCGCGGCTCGTGCGGCGATCGGGCGCGGAGCGTGGCGTCGCACGCGCTGCGCTCGCGCAGGCGGCGCAAGCCGGGCGAGCCGCGCGAGCCGTTCCGCGAGGCACGGCCTGCACATGCCGAAGTTGAGCTCGTAGCCGCCGCACCCTTGCGCTCTCCCCCGCGCGATCAGCGCCTGACACCAGGCGCAGACCATCGAGATCCCGGCGTCCATTCGCACGCGGGAGAGCATGGCGCGCCCTGCGTGCAGGACTTCGCACAATGGCGCGGAGAATCCGGGGCGATTTGGCGACGGGCCGGGATTCGAGGCGACGGAGGAGTGCAGGATCACCGGCGTGCGGATGGTGTACCCGCTTTGCCGGAAGAGGTTTTGAGGACAGGAGTCAGGCGACGTTCGTGCGGCTGGGCACCGTTCGGGCCGTGTTCGGTTCCGGCTCGGGTTCCGTGCGAACTCGCTTCAGTTAATTTCCATTCTCGATTTCCTTTCGCAAGGGCGGGGCCGTGCGCGCTCCGACCCCGGAATCTCCCCGCTGTCGATCAGTCCCCGCCGTCGCCAGCCGAAGTCGAGCAACCAGGTGCGGGGCGCCGCCACGGCCGGCGGATCGTGCGCCGCTGGTGCCGCTTTGCGCCAGCCCGAAAACCACCGTCCCGATGACGCAGGATCGACACACGCAATCCGGTGGAGCGCGTGACCGCGCTTCGCAAGGTGGCGACGTGCATTCAGCAATACGTACGCAATCGCATTCCGGACCTCGTGCGGCGTGCGCAAGACGTGAACGTGGGAGCGATCGGCGAGCACCCGGCCAACACGGCGAAATATCCGGTTCACGCCGCGCGCGAAGCGCGCGGCGATCGCCTTGAGCCCGCACGCCAGATCCCGCGCGCTCGCTGCCTCGACGATCATGTGAACGTGGTCGTTCTGGATCGAGTAATGAACGAGCCGGAACCGCTCTCGCTCACACGCCTCCCGCCAGCTTCGCTCGAACTCCGCAACGAGCCTGGCCGAACGCAGCGAGGGGACGTCCTTCAGCACCTTGAGCGTGACGTGACATGGATGCCGCGACGAAAGCGGCGCCCGGCGCCGGTGCGGATCGCGATGCGACGGACCTGGCTTCCTCCCCGCACCAGGCCGCGCACCTCCCCACTTCGACCGGACCGCGAGTTCCAGCTGAAGCTGTGGAGATCGCACTGTCATGTCGACGAGGGTCTCACACGGATGTGTCAGATCCGGTCACGCAGTTCGCGCATGCGATCTTGATTTTCGCGATGTTGTGAAGAACGAACGAGGCGGCGTGCGCCTGGTCAGAGATTGTTCTTGTAGTCGTCTTCGATCATCTGATCGATCTTGCCTTCCAGCTCGGCGCCGCCGCCGAGCTTGCGCGCGAGCAGCTTGCCGAACGATACGCGCAGCGGCGCGGGCCAGGTGGCGGGCTCCCACAGCCGCGAGCGCTTGAACGCCTTCGCGCAGTGGAAGAAGCAGGCGTCGACGCGAACGCGAATCGCGAGCAGCGCGGGCTGACCTCTCTCGCTCAGGCGCTCGAGGATCGCCGGATCCGCCGTGAGCTCCGCCGAGCCGTGCACGCGCAGTGTCTCGCCGGTGCCCGGCACGAGGAAGACGAGGGCCACGCGCGGATTGGCGAGGATGTTCTGCAGGCCGAAGATCAGCTTGTTGCCCTTGCGGTCCGGAATCAGCAGCGTGCGCTCGTCTTCGACCGCGACGAAGCCCGGCCCGTCGCCCTTCGGCGAAACGTCCGGCTTCCCGTCGGCGTCCGAGGTGGCCAGCAGGAGCAGCGGAGAGCGCTCGATGAAGGCGATCGCCGTTTCGTCGAGGGATCTGGAAGAGCTTTGCGCGAACCGCGGGTAGCTCTTCCCCGATGATCCCACGAACCTGCTCGATCGTCGTCAAGCCATGCGGGTCGTCGTTCTTCATGCGGTCACCCTCGATGCCAGGTCGGCTTGGCGAGTGGTTGACGAGATGCGTTTCCGACGCGGGATGAACACGGACGAATACGAGTGGCTTGCATGACGCGGACCCTACGCATGTGCGCCGAGCAGGACGACGCGGGCGTCGCCGCGGGCGCGAGACATGGCGACCAGGAGGTAGGGGAACGTGAAGAGGCCGCCGAGGGCGCAGAGCACCGCGCAGACGAGGCCGAGAGGCTTCGAGTGCTCTCTCCAGAAGACCCAGACTGCGAAGAGGAGCAGGTGGAGCGAGAGATCGGTGTCGAACTGCGCCCGCCAGGGATGCGAGAAGTCGGAGAAGAATACGTTGCCGGCAGCGAAGCCCAACTCGGCGGCCGCGCGCCAGGTGACTGCGAGGAGAACGACCCAGCCGGCCAAGACGAACAGCCGCAACCCTTGCATGCTGCAACCCTCCCCGGTTCGTTGTGACATCTATTGGTGATCGTCCCCATCTTCCATCGAAGCGCGGACGCGCCGCATTGTACAGCGGGCGGTGGCGCTTCGCGCAGCTATGGGGTCGCCGCGCTCTGCTCGAGCGCCGCGAGATTCCGCTTCGCGATCGCCTGCTCTGGGTCGAGCTCGAGCGCGCGCATCAGCTCGCCGCGGGCCCGCTTGACGTCTCCGCTCTTCAGCAACGCCACGCCCAGCCGCGCGCGCACCTCCGCCGACGCGGGATCCACCTGCGCCGCGCTCTGCAGCTGGGCGACGGCGGCGGCCCAGTGCCCCTCGCGCAGCTCGAGGTTGCCGAGGTTCTCGTGCGCCTTCGTGTGTCCGGGGGCGAGGCGGACCGCTTCCTCCCAGCAACGCCGGGCCTCCTTGCTGTCGCCCTCCCGCTCCGCGACGAGGCCGAGGTTGTTGTACGCGCCGACGTGACTCGGATGCAGCGCGATCACGCGCTCGAGCTCGCGGCGCGCTCCGGCCACGTCGTCCATGCGCAGCCGCCAGGCGCCGAGCAGGCTGCGCAGGTCGGCGTCGTCCGGGTCGTCGCGCAGGCGCGCTTCGATCGCGGCCACCGCGTCCTCGCGGTGTCCCTGCTGGAACAGCTCGCGAGCGCGCTGCGCCACGGCCGCATCGTCCTGCGCGGCGCGCCACTCGCGCTGCGAGATGGCGTACTCGCGCGCGAGCACCATCCCGAACGGAGTGAGACCGGCCAGCACCGCGAGGATCGCGAGCCAGCGGCGCGGCGCCCCTGTCAACGCACCTGTCCCTTGCGCACCGACCAGATGAAGCCGTCGTACCAGAAGTGCAGGATCGAAATGGTGAGCAGCGTCGCCGCGAGGCCGCGCCGCGAGGGCTGTAGCGCCGGCCACGGCCAGGCGCCCGTCGTCCAGATGCCGTAGCCGAGGCCGACCACCAGGAAGATCGCGAGCACGAGGTAGCGGCCGTGGGGCAGGCGCGCGAAGCCGGTGCGCTCGGTGAGCCCCGTCCCCTCCGTGTGCCAGACGATGAAGAAATACTGCGTCGCATGGAAGAAGTTCATCACGAAGAAGGCTTGGCCAAAGCTGTTGAAGCCCCAACATCCGATCGAGACGACGGCGACGATGGCGTAGAGCGAGGCCTTCTGGAGCGAGACGCGGTAGCCGTTTCGCTGCATCCGCCAGTAGCTCCAGACGTAGTAGAGCGTGTAGGGGATCCCGATCGCGAACACCGCCAGCGTGAGATCGCGCGAGCGCGCCTCGGCGCGGGCCGGGATGCTCGTGAAGAAGGCCGAGCCGACCTCCGAGAAGTTCGAAAACGACTGCATGTGGAGCGCGAGCGAGGCGCCGCCCAGGATCGGACCGGCGTAGAGCAGCAGATTCATCAGCTGGTCGAGGCGCCGCCCGGCCTCGAGATCGTTCCCGGCGCGCATGTCGTAGATGCGGCCGATTCCGAACGTCTGCATCGCCGAGTGGTAGACGTCCCACCACACGCCGAGCACTCCGATGGCGATCAGCGCCCAGCTGGAGGTGTACACGGCGGCGAAGAGCGCCAGCGGTACGACGCCGAAACGGAAGGGGTGCGTGCGGAAGATCGCCGGGTTCGCATGGCTGCGGAAGAACACCAGGAACAGGTGCGCGTAGATGACGACCTGGATGAAGCCGTCCATGAACGAGCCGCGGAAGCGCAGATCCTGCGTCTGGAACGTGAGCGCCGGGAAGGCGGCGAAGGGCACGAAGGCCAAAACCGCCACGAGCGGCGCGGCGATCAAGAAGAACCAATCGCTCGCCGGGCTCGCGATGTAGCCCGATCGTGCGCCCTGGGCCGTCGCTGCCGCCATCGTGCTTCCTTCGACGCGCTTTCGAGCCGGCCGGAGCGGCCGCTCCACGAGTCCCAGCCTACCAGAATAAAGCGTGTGATCTCAACCGGTTACCCCACCAACATGGGCTGCCCTGCGGGCGCCGCGGCTTTCGCTCGGCGCCACCTAGTGTCACAATGTGAGGGAACCCCTTGCGAATCGATGCTCAACCGTCCGGGAGAATCCGCTCGTGGAGCTGCACCGCAACGATCGCGTGAAGATGCCGAGCAAGCCCGAGTGGGGCATGGGGCGCGTACTCCAGGAGCCGGCGGCCGGCAAGGTGAGCATTCTCTTCCGCGAGGCCGGTGAGAAGGTGCTCTCGCTCAAGCACGCCCAGATGGAATCCGTCGAGGGCGACGCGGCGCGCGACGCCTGGCTCGACAACGTCGATCCCGACACGAAGAACACGCCCCACTACCTCGGTCCGCGCGAGGCGCTCGCTGCCTTCCTCGAGAAGTATCCCGGCGGCTTGCGCGATCCGCGCTTCCTGGCCGAGGAGCGCCAGCCGCTCGAGAACTCGCGCGCGCTGCTGCTCGAGCTGCTCGACCGCGAGGCTTCGCGCGCATTCGCGCAGGCGGAGAAGTACGCCGAGATCTGCGAGCGCGCGCTGCGCGTCGTCAGCAAGACGACGCTCGTGCTGCCGAGCGACCGCATGGCCCTCTCGCGCGCGCTCAAGAAGGAGGAGAACCGCGTACGCTTCGCGCCCGCGCTCGACGACCTGCTCTACGGCAGCGAGGAGCCGGACCTGCGCTTCAAGCACTTCGCGGCCATGCTCGCCGCGATCGGCGCCGCGAAATGGACGCTCGCCACCACGTTCAGCTTCCTGCGCTTTCCCGAGGAGCACATGGTGATGCGGCCGGCCGTGACGCAGCAGGCCGCCGCCCGCTGCCGATTCCAGCTCGACTACCGTCCGGAGCTCGACCGCCGCACCTACGGCCGCCTGCTCGCCTTTGCCCGCGTGCTCGGCGACGCGCTGGGGAGTCTCGCCCCTGCCGACCACTTCGACGTGCAGGGCATCGTGGGGTTTCTCGCCGACATTCCCGACTGACGAGGGTCCCGGGCGCGGCGACGCACCGTCGCCTGCGCTAAACCACGGAGCCGCCCGCCCGATTGGTGTGGCGCGCGGCAGCTTCCGCGCCTTCCGCTCCCGGAGGACGATCGGTGCGTCAATCCCGCCGCGTGGCTCTGCTCTGCTTCGCTGTGCTGACGCTCCTCGTGGGCCCGCCGTCCTCCGCCGAGGAGCCGGCTGCGATCGAGATCCTGGTGTTGAAGGAGCACGGCGTCGGAAGCCCGTCGCTGGCACAACCCTATGTCGACCGCTTCATGGCGCTCACGGCGAAAGCCAACGGCTGGAGCGCGGCCAAGGGTCAATACCTCGGCAGTCGCGGCGCGGCCGAGGCG
Organism: uncultured delta proteobacterium; assembly: GCA_963785985.1. GTDB lineage: Bacteria > Myxococcota_A > UBA9160 > UBA9160 > SMWR01 > DATBRV01. The sequence continues at coordinate 80,665 of CAWAXD010000016.1, forward strand.
TACATCAAGGATCGCTCGCCCCACTACGCCATCCTCTCGCTCGCCGCGTTTCTGGCGCTGCGCGTGCCCTACCACATGGAGGTGGTCGGCCGCGTCGCGTCGAAGCTCGCGGGCGGCGAGCAGTACTTCATCGTCAGCAAGACCGCCTCCGATCTCGCTGGCTGCAAGGGCCACAAGCTGGCCAGCGATCACTTCACCGACCCGCGCTTCGTCGAACGGGTGGTCGCGCGGCGCGAATTCAAGCTCGCGGACTTCCAGCTCGTAAAGAACCAGCGCCCGCTCCAGAGTCTGCGCCAGGTGCTGGGCGGGGAGACGGACTGCGCCCTGCTCGACGACGCCCAGCTCGAGGAGCTGCATCACCTCGAGGGAGCGGACGCGGTGAAGGTCGTCTGGGAGAGCCGGACCCTGCCGCCGATGGCGGTCGTCGCCTTCCCAGCCGCTCCGCCCGCCGAGAAGAAGAAGTTCCGGGAGTCGCTCGTCAGCGTCTGCGAGGGCGATGGGAGTCCCGTGTGCGCAGAGGTCGGGATCCACGCGCTCGCTCCGGCGAGCGGGAGCGATTACGCCGATGTGGTGTCGGCGTATGGTAAATGAGCGCCTGCCGTGGCGCGCGGCGCTGTTCTGCCTCCTGTTCGCGACCGCCTGTGCCACCGCCCCCAGCCGCCTCGTCGTCAACGCCGACCTGATCGCGGCGACCCAGCGGGGCGATGCTCTCGCCACCTCGGATGCGCTCGAAGCGCTGATCGAGCGCGGCGCCGACGCTCCCGGGGATCGGGAGTACGCGTACGAGATCGTGTGCAAGCAGGCGACCGACACCGCGGCAGGGAACTTCGCGCGCGCGGCCGTCACGGGCCGCCTCGTGCAACAGCGCGGGTTGCGGGGCGCGAGCTTGATCGGCGAGGTCGAAACCTTTGCGCTGCGCAGTCGGGCGCTCGATCCCGGCTTTCGCGGCGGCGCGGCGACACGCCTGCTCGGCACGCTCTACGTGATCGCGCCAGGCGCCCTGCTCGCGCACGGCGACTCCGAGCGGGGCATCGAGCTGCTCGAGGGGCTCGTGCGCGACTATCCGGAGGTCGTCGAGAACCAGCTGCGCCTCGCCGAGGCCTACATCGCGCTCGGCGATCCGGATCCGGCGGGTCTGCCGCTGTGCATCTGCCTCAACCACCGGGATGAGCTCCGGCGCGACGACCAACAGCTCCTCGACCAGCTGGTGGCGACGACCGGTGCGCCGGACTGCGACAAGCCCTGAGCGCTCAGCGCGCGGGCGCGTTCGCGAGCGCGTCCGGCCGCTCGCGCGAGAGGATCCAGAGCGCGGCGGGCAGCGCGGTGAAATCGGCGATCATCGAGAGCACGAAGGCGAGCGCGGCGAGCATGCCGAACTGACGCATCGGCGGCAGGTCCGACAGCGCGAAGGCGAGGAAGCCGCCGGCGTTGATCAGCGTCGCGAAGAAGATCGCGCGTCCCGCGACGCGGAGCGTGTGGCGCAGCGACGCCTCGACCGATGCCGTCTGCGCCGGCCTTCCTGGAAGTGGTAGAAGAAGTGGATCTGGTCGTTCTCGGAGGTGCCGAGCACCGTCGAGGCGATCAGGATCGTCGCGACGTTGAGCGGCATCCCGGCCAGCCGCATCACGCCGAACATCACCAGGATCGCGAACAGCGAGGGGATCATCGCCATCAGCCGCGCGGTGCCGCTGCGGAACACCAGGAGGAACGTGACGAAGATGATCGCCACGGTCAGCAGGAAGCTCTCCACCAGCGTCGGCACGAGGCTCTGCGCCATCTTCGCGTGGAGCGGGCCGAGGCCGACGATCTTCAGCTCGAGCGGGGCGAGGGCGGGGTTGTCGTGCGACCGCGCCGCCCAGTGCGGCGGATCGCCGCGTCGAGGCGCGCGGAAGCCCTCGTCGCTCCGGGCCCGGCTGATCACCGTGACGTGCGTCTGCGCGAGCTCGTGCGGCTGCACGAAGCGCTGCGAGCATCGGCTCCATCGAGAGCAGGCCCTCGAGATCGGCGGCGATCGCCTCGCGCTCCTCGGGCGCTTCGGGCCAGCTCGTCGCCCTGGCCGCCCGAGATAGCGGATCAGGCGCAGGATCGAGGTCGGTCCGACGGCCGCGCCCACTTCGGGGTCGCGCTCGAGCGCTTGCTGGAACTGGTGCAGGCCGGTCAGCACGTCGGGCTCGGAGACGCTGCCGAGCGCCGCCGCGGAGCCAGACGTCGCGTGATCGACATCCCCGGGATCGAGCTGCTCGAGGCGCTTGATGTCGCGATACAGCGGCGAACCGCGGTCGATGTACTCGACCGGATTGGTGAGCACGCGCATCGGCGTGACCACGCCGGGGAGACCGAACAGCGCCACGCCGCCAAGGGAGGAGAGCGCGAGCGCGGAGATCACGAGCGGCCAGCGAAGGTGATAGCTCCACACCGGGAGCGTTGCAGCGAGATGCTCGATCCGCCCGTGCCCCGCGACCCGCTCGGTGCGCGTGGGCGTGCGCAGGATGCGCTGCAGCGCCGGGAACAGCGTGAACACCACGACCCACGTGATGGCGAGGCCTACCGCCACCCAATGGCCCATCTCGCGGATCGGGCGGATCGCCGAGATCATCAGCGCGGCGAAGCCCACGCCGGTGGCGAAGATCGACGCCGTGCACGCCAGGAACTTGTTCGAGAGCGCGAAGATCTGGTGCTCCGCCTCCGGGCGATCCGGCGGTCGTTCGACGAAGCGCGAGTGGAGGTAGACGAGTGTCGCGGTGGCCGTGACGAGGATCGTCATCGGCACCATGGGCGACACGAGCGTGAACATTCCGCCGGTCCAACCGATGTAGCCGATCGACAGCGCCAGGCACACCCCGAGCGTCACGAGAAACGCGAGCAGCGTGCGCCAGGAGCGGTAGAGGAGGAGGTTCAGGACGATGACGAAGGCGGTGAAGAGCACGAAATAGCCGATGGCGTCGCGCTGCGTCTCGTCGAGGTAGGCGTTCACGAACGGCAGGCCCAGCGGCGTGAGCTTGCGCAGCGGCGAGGGCGCCGGATTCGCCGCGGCGAGTGCGGCGTCGATTCCGGCGAGCGCTTGGTTGCGTTCGACGGGTCCCTCGACCGCGAGGCTCAGCGCGATCGCGAGGAAGTTCTGTCCGACGAGCCCCTGGCGCCGCAGCAGATCGGTTCCGTCGACGAAGCGGCGGAACGCCTCGGCGGTCTCGGGCGTGGCCTCGAAGGTTGCGCGCGTGCGCCGGAAGATGGAGAGGGCGGAGTTGGCCGCGACGTTGGGCACCGTTTGCAGCGCGCGCTCGATCGCGTCGACGCGAGCGAGGACCTCCGGCGCGAACGGATCGTCCGTTTCGGCGAGCAGCAGGGCGAACTCGCTCGACCCGAACACCTCTTCGAAGGCTCGCGTGGCGATGAAGTCGGGGTCGCTGGGGACGATCAGGCGGTCGAGCGAGTTGTCCTGTCCGACCTTCAAGGCGAAGAACACGCCGGGGACGAGCAACAGCGCATAGCAGGCGACACACAGCCAGCGCGCGCGGACGATGCCGGCGAAGATGCGCTCGAGCCGAGGCGAGGTGTTTGCGTTCATTGGCCTGGGACTACGGCGCGCCGCTACCGAGTGCTTCCGCGGCGGCGGCGCCGAGCCGCCGGCCGAGCTCCCGCGTGTCCGGCTGGGGCGGCCGCGGGGTGCTCACACGCCCCGGACCGGGACCGGTGATGCGGAAGACGCTGCCGTCTCCGAGGGAGACCACGTAGAGCGCGGCGTCCGGGCCGACCTTGAGATCCGAGATGCCGCCGAAGCCGGATCCGAGCTTGAGCGGCTCGTCCTCGCTGGCCGGATCCGCGACGGCATCGGCGAGACCGGGGATGGCGCTCAGGTCGAAGGCGTTGCGCGCCGGATTGAGCGGGAATGCGCGCAGCCTTCCGGTGTTGAAGTCACCGACGATCAGCTTGCCGTCGTAGGCGCTGCCGAGACTGCTTCCGACCGGCAGGGTGAGCGCGGTGGGCGCGATCGTCGTGAACCACGAGAACTCCGGATCGCTGTAGATCGAGCCCGCGCCGGGCAGATTCCACAGGTCGGCGAGTCCTTCCGGGTCGAGCGAGTCCGGACCCATGAGCTTGTTCCAACCGCTGTTGAACCCGGGCGCGACGAGATTCACCTCGTCGTAGCTGTTCGGTCCGTTCTCGGTGTCCCACACGCGTCCGGTCATGGGGTCGAGCGCCAGGCCGAAGCAGTTGCGCACGCCATAGGCGTAGTACTTCGCCACCTTCAGGACGCAGGGTGCGTTGCCGCCGCAGGCTCCGTCGCTGCTGCAGGTCTGCGTCGTCGATCCGGCGCAGTAGGGCGTGAAGGGATTGCCCGGCGCCGGGGTGCCGTCCTGGCGCACCCGCAGGATCACGCTCGTATCGTCGGGGATCGCTCCCGCCCCGTTGTTCTGTAGCTGGCCGTTGCGGTTCAGGTCGCCGATCACGACGTAGAGCAGCGCCCCGTCGCCGACGCCCGGCGCCTCTCCGGCGGGCCCGAGCAGCAATGTGCCGCCGTTGTGGTTGGGCCCGGGCGAGCTGGGCAGATCGAGAATTAGCAGCGGGTTCTCGAGCAGACCCGAGGTGGCGTTCCAGATGTAGCGATACACGCGGTTGCCCAGCGGCGCGCCGTCCTGGACCAGCGCTTCCGTGTAGTACAGGAAGACCTTGCGCGGCGATTCGCCGTTGACGGCGATGCCGAGCAGGCCGCGCTCGCTCGCAGTGCTCACGGGGACGCTGAGGACCGGCGTCGCCTGGAGGACGCCGTTCTTCACGCGGCGCACGCTCCCGGCCTTCTCGAGCACGAGGAAATCATCCGGGCCGACGAAGGCCATCGCCGTCGGCGTCGCGAGCTGGCCGCCCACGACGGTGGTCACGGAGAGATTCGGGTCGCTGAGCGTCTGCGCGCTCGCGCTCGCGGTCAGGAGCGCACCCGCGAGCAGGCCGCAAACCGAGTACGCCGCTTTCCTGTAGCGCTTCGGATTCTGCGTCATGCGCGGGATCCTAACCTACCTTGGGAGCCTGCCAGAGAGGGCGAGCATCGCCTGGAGGACGGGCTCGACGGCATCCGACGACCCTCCGTGCGCGCGTCCCGGCGCTACTTCCGGGCGCTCTCGTAGCGCTCCCACGCCGCCCGGTGCTCGAGCACCGACTCGCCGAGCGCATCCCACGAAGCGACCCGCTCGATCTCGGCGTACCAATCGCTCACCTCGAGCGTGAGCCACGACGTGCCGAGCGATTGGCTCTTCGAGATGCGGCTCCGCGGTGCGGGACCGGGCGCCGGCTTCGCGTCGCCGGGCACCGCCCGCAGCAGATAGGCGCCGCCCGCCTCGGCATTCCAGCGCACGACCGAGGGCTCGGTCGATTCGATGTGCACCGTCGATTTCTTGTCGCGCACGTCGTCGGTCCGCCGCAACAGGTAGTTGACGGCGAGCTCGTAATGCCCCGGCAGGACCTCGATGCAGATCGGGAACTGCCAGGCTTCGTCGCGCGCCTGGCGCCACTCCGGCGCGCTTTCGTCGCGGATGGCCCCGACGAACGTCGCGCGCTCGCCGTGACACACGATCGCGACCTCGTTCAGCGGCCGCATCGGCCCGCCGTAGCGCTGGAACCATTGCGTCGACGGCTCGCGGCGGTCGACCCAGAAATAGCCGTCGTAATCGAGTGGCACGAGAGCGTGGACGGCGAAGTCGGCGGTGGCGTGCACGACCGAAACCGGGCCGGTGAGGATCATGAACGCGCCGCGGGCGTCCGGATCCCAGCCGCGCTCGAGGATCTTCAAGGAGCGGCGGCCGGCGCTCGGCGCGTAGCACCCCGCGAGGCAGGCCACGAGGAGCAACGCGAACCAGAGGCGGCGCGAACACGTCATCCACCCGTAAGGTAGGATCTGCTCGATGTTCGAGCGACCCGCCTCCGCGCGGCTTCTGCCTGCCATCGTTGCCGCCTGCCTGCTGATGGCATGCGCCAGCACCAAGCCGGCTGCACCCGGGCCCGTGCAGCCCGGCGGTAGCCAGCCGCAGCCGGTGCTCGAATCCGTCAATCCCGTCAGTCCTGAAGACCGCGCTGCGGCGGCGCGCCGCGCGTGGCTCGAGCGCCAGGCGGCCGCGCGCCGCGGCGCAGCCTCGCCCAGCGCGCCCGCGCCGCCTTCGGCCGCTGCGGGCATCGAGAAGGGAACGCCGGGAAAGCTCCTGATCTTCAGCTCCGTCACCGGGCACGTCCCGATCGGCGACGTGCGGCGCCCAACGGGCGCTACGCCCGAAGAGCGCGAGAACCAGCGCACGGAGGAGCTCGAGCGAGCGCTCGAGGCCGAGCGCGCTCGCGAAGAGCAGCCGCAAAAGGCCGGATCCGACGTCTCGGCCCAGCCGCCCGCTTCGTCCGATGCAGACGCGAGCGTGCTGGTGGCGCCCGCGGCGCCGCCGCTGCCCGAGATCGATCCGTCGCGCTTCGGGAGCGACACCACCATCGTGCCGGCGGGGAGTTGGGACAATGCCGAGGATCTGCCCGTCGTGCGGCGCAGCCTGGATGCCGACGGCAACGGTCGCCCCGAGGAGATCCGCTACTACGACGTCGAGACGAACGAGCTGTTGCGCCGCGAAGAGGACCGCGACCTCGACGGCAACACCGACACGTGGAGTCGCTACGAACACGGCGAGCTCGTGATGCGCGTGCTCGATACCGACGCCGATGGCCGGCCCGACGAGTGGGAGACCTATGCGAACGGCCGCATGACGGAGCGCGACGTGGACTCCGATCACGACGGCAAGCAGGATGCCATCTATCGCTACCGCTACGACTCGCTGGTGGAGGTCCGGCGCGATACGAATGCCGATGGAAAGATCGATCACGTCGAGCACTTCGAGCACCGCATGCGCGTGCAGGCGATCGACGATACGAACGGGGACGAGCGCATGGATACCTGGACGACCTACCAGGTGGTCGCCGGGCAGGAAGTCGTGGTGCGCATCGAGCGCGATCCCAAGGGCCTCGGCAAGCCGACGGTCTTCGAGACCTACGCCGCGTCACCGGGCACGCCGGTGCTGCTGAAGCGCGAGGAGGATGTCGACGGCGACGGCACGATCGACGTGACGCGCCAGTTCGAGCCCAGCGGCGCCGCCGTTCCGGAGAAGCCGGCCCCCCTCTAGCTCCACGGCCGGCGGTGCTCTCACGGGCCGGCGGCGGGGTTTGCCTCGGGCGGGGCGCGCTGGGGCTCGATGTCGGCCGTGGCGCGGTAGAGGACCGCGACCACCTGCGCCGGCGGCTGGCGGCGCAGCGGCACGGCGCTGGAGTAGTAGTAGGGAATCGTCGACCACGGCAGCGCGCTGGTCGCGGCCAGGGCATCCACCTTCCGGAACAGCGGCGGGTACACGATGCGCGGTTGGTGCACACCCGTGGGCACCACCAACCAGTCGCCGGCCCGCAGCGTCGATTCACCGGGGATCACCTGACGCCAGCCGGACCGCTCGCCGTAGAACTGCATCTCCCAGTGCCCGGTGAACCAGATGTCTCCTCGCTCGCCCCGGGCGCCGAGCTCAGACAAGCGCTGCCCGATGCGTTCGACGAGCGCCCGCCGCGCGCGCGCGTCGGAGAGGTCGGCGCTGAAGAAGAGCGTCGCGAGCGCGAGACCGAAGGCGGTCGCGATCCACACGCCGGCCCGCGCGTCCGGCTCGCCGTGTCGGCGCGCCGCGGCGCGCGCCGCGAGCAGGGTCGCGGCGATCCCGAGGCCGATCACGCGGCGCACTGCGGGGTAGGGCGAGATCACGGCGTAGCCCGCGATCTCGAGCAACAGCCAGGCTGTGAGCAGGAGCTCGGGCCGCCGATCGTCGACGTCCGGCGCCCGCAGCAGTCGGAACGCGGCGACGAGGACGCAGCCTGCGACACCCACGCCGAGCGGCACGAAGAGCACGAGCTCGGGATTCTGCGCGACCAGCCGCCCGAAAAAAGAGCCCGCATCGAGCACCAGCGACCTCGGGAACGCGGGGATGGCGGCGAATGTGAGCGCCGCGACGAGCGCCGCGCCGGCCACCACGCGCCAGCGCGCCCCGAGCCCGACGAGCGCGAGCAGCGCGGCGTAGGGCGCCGTGCTCCCCAGCAGCGAGAGCAGGCTGAGCGTCCAGAAGAGCGCGCTGGTGCCGGGCACCTCCGCGTTCGCGCGCGTGACCACCTCCAGATTGTCGAAGCCTCGCAAGCGCGCGAGGCCCGCCAGGAAATGCGACTGCCCGTAGCCCGCGAAGAGCAGCGCCTCCCAGCCGACGAAGAGGCCCGCCGCGGCGAGCGCGGTGATCGCGCCCTCGCGCGGCCTTCGCTGGAGCGCCGCCTGCACGATCGCAAGCGCGGGATAGACGACCGCGGAGTACTTGGTCTGCATCGCGAGGCCGAGCACGAGGCCGGCGCCGAGCGCGAGGCTCGCGCGCTCGCGCTCGCAAGCGCGGATGCTGAGCGCAAAGCCGAGCAGACCCAGCGCGACGGCCGGCACGTCGAGCATCAGCATGAAGCCGGGCAGCACGGCGGGCCCGAGCGCGAGCGTCCACAGCACGGGCCGCGCGAACGGGCGCGCAAAGCGATCGAGCAGGAACCCGAGCGAGCCGGTGAGTGCGAGCGCGAAGGGCAGCAGCGAGAGCTTCCAGGCGATCGGCGCAGCGCCGAAGACCGTCATCGCGCCGGCGAGCCAGTACGGAAGCACCGCCGGCACGGTGCCGACCCCCATCGCGGGCTCGGGTGCGTCATACCAGAACAACTCGAAGCCGTAGGGATCGGTCGGGTGCTGCTCGATCTGGCGCGCGTACGTGACGTAGACCGGATCGTCGATCACGAGCGGCTTCGCTGCATTCGCCGCCGTGAGCACGAGCGCGCACAGCAGCGCCGTGGTTCCCCAGCGCGGCAGGCGTCGCGGATCGCAAACGTCGAGCGCATCGCTCACGTTCCGGAGGATGCGACCCCCGATCTTCTTTGTCACACTGCGGCCCATCGTGGACGCCGGATTCCTCCCGGAGCCCGCCGATTTCATCGCGGATACGCGCGTCGAATCGGTCGGCGCCGGGCTCTACCGCTGTGATCTCTCGAATCGCTGGAACGCTTCGGTGTATCCCTTCGGCGGGGTCGCCTGCGCCATCGCGCTGCGCGCCGCGCAAGCCGAGCTCGGCGCCTCACCGCAGCGCCTACGTACGACGACGGCCTTCTTCGTCTCGCCGGTTCCGGAGGGGGCGATCGAGATCCAGGTAGAGCGGCTGCGGATCGGCAAGGGCATGTCGCAGCTCGAGGCGACCGCGCGCGCGGCGGGCAGCCGCGAGGGCGGGCTCACGCTGCTCGCCGCCTATGGTCAGGAGCGCGAAGGCTTCGCGTTCGTCGACAGCGAGCCGCCCGCGGCGCCGCCGCCCGAGCAGTGCCCGCCGCCCGGCGAGCCGCCGCCGGGATTCCGGCGCTTTCGCGCGAAATTCTTCGAGCAGGTGGAGACGCGGACGGTGCTCCTGAATCCTCCCTGGAAGACCGACTGGACGGCAGGGCGCGCCGAGGCCGTGCGCTGGATGCGCTACCGGCGCGCGCCGCGCCTCCCGGATGGCACGCTCGATCCGCTCGCGCTCGTCGCCGTCTCCGACACGATGCCCCCGGCGATCGGCCAGAAGCTGGGGCCCGGCCATCCGTTCTTCATCGCGCCGAGCTGCGACCTCACGGTACACTTTTTCGAGTCGACCCGTGAAGACTGGCTGCTCGTCCGCAGCCGCTGCCGGCACGCCGGCGGCGGCTACGCCTCGGCCGAGTGCGAGATCTGGAGCCGCGACCGCCGCCTGCTCGTCTACGCGACGCAGACCATGTACCTGCGCTTCGAGCCGCCCGAGATCTGACGCGCGGGAGGCGTTCGCTGCGCGGGGTGCCTGCCGCCTGCCTGCGAAGGTCCGCAATCTCGGATCAGGCCTGGCGGGTGTCGAGCCTTGCGCGCAGGGCGTCGAGCAGCGCGCCCGCGCCGGCGCACTGCGGCGCCGTCCCGAACACCGCGAAGTCCGGGCGCTGGAGCGCCACCCCGGCGCCGTGCGCCTCGAACCAACGCGCGTAGGCGCCGTCGACGTCGCGCAGCGCGCCGTCGCGGGAGACGTGCGCGCTGACACCGCCGAGCGACGCGAAGAAGGCGCGCTGCGCAGCCGAAAGCGCCGACGCGGGATCGCCCTGCGTCGAGACGAGCGCGAAGCCGCCGCCCACGACGTCGTCGAAGCGGCCGCGCCGCCCGTCCCGCTCGACACGGCCCTGGACGAAGAGCGAGCCGGCGGCCGGGCAAGCGGCGTCCCAGCAGCCGGGCCCGATCGGGGGCGAGGGCGGGGGAGTCGTGAGCCCCGTGGCGCGCGCGGCGGGGACCATGCGCGCGTCGCGTTCGGCGGCCTCGCGCGCGTCTGCGGTGCAGATCACGCGGCCGAGCGCGACGGAGAAGTCGATCGTCGTGCGGGCGTGCGGCGCTCGTTCGCTCGCATAGCTGTCGAGCAGCGCGTCGCCCGCGCGGCCGCCGAGCACCAGGTCGAGCTTCCAGGCGAGGTTGATGGCGTCGCGCAGCCCCGAACACATGCCCTGGCCGGCGAACGGAGGCATCAGATGCGCGGCGTCGCCCGCGATCAGCACGCGGCCGCGGCGCCAGAGGTCGGCGTAGCAGGCCCGGAAGGTATAGACGGCGTGGCGCTCGAGCGTGGCATTGTCCGGGCGGATGTCCCACGCGGCGAGCAGCTTCCAGGCCGCGGCGGGATCGTTCAGCTCCTCGATCGACTCGTGCGGGAGGCGCATGAACTCCCAGCGCCGCCGGCCCGGTCCGCCCGAGACGAGCGTCGTCGGCCGCGCCGGGTCGCAGAGTTGCCAGTTGAGCGGCGACCACACGCGCGTTGCGTGCGGAATCACGTCGACCACGAGCCAGTCGTAGGCGAATCCGAGATCGTTCCAGGCGCTGCCGATCGCGCCGCGCACGAAGCTGCCGGCGCCGTCGCAACCGACGGCGTAACGCGCGCGAACCTCCAGCGCTTCGCCCGCCTCGTTGCGCGCGCCGACCAGCACCTGATCTCCCGCGTCGTGCAGCACGTGCGCATCGTGGCCGCGCAACAGGCGCACGTGCGGAAACGAGCGCGCGCGCCTCTCGAGCGCGGCTTCGAGACGCGGCTGATGACCCATGTTCGAGTCGGGCCAGCCCGAGAGCCCGGACTCCTGCTCGCGGCCGAAGCGCAGCAGGATCTCGCCCGCGGCGTTGCGCCACTCGTAGATGGGCGCGGACTCGGTGAAGCCCTCGAGATCCGGCGCGATGCCGACGCGCTGCAGCACGCGCGCGACCTCGTGATCGAAGTGCACCGCGCGCGGCAGCGGATAGGGCGCCGGCCAGCGCTCGAGCGCCACCACGCTGCGCCCGCGCTGCGCGAGCAGGCTCGCGAGCGCGAGGCCCGTCGGGCCGGCGCCGACGATGGCTACGTCGGCGTCGAGCGGCCTGATCGCTCGCATCCGCGCGGCGCCCGGCGGTGGACGGCTAGCCGCGCGGGCGACGCCGGCGGGCCCCCGCGGCCAGCGCGGCGAGCCCGCACGCGAGCAGGCTCGCGCTCGCGGGCTCCGGCACCACCGTCGCCACCACGGTGAACGACGTCACGACGGAATTCGGCGCCGAGGCGCCGGGCAGGTCCTGATCCGAGAAGTAGAGCTGAAACGTCTTGGTGAAGGTGCCCAGCTCGGACGTATTCACCAAGACGTTGAAGAGGCGGCCGTTCGCCGGATTGTCGTCCATGGCCAGATTGCTGAAGGTCGCGAGATCCGCCGTGATCTGCGAGTCGCCGACCGCGAAGACGGAGTCGAGGTCGAGCCCGGCCGTCGGAACCGGCGGATCGTTCACGATCGAGAGCGCGTAGCCCGCGAACGATTCGCCGCCTCCCGTCGCGCCGAAGGCGAGGAAATCGACCGACGGCGCTTGCGCCAGGTCCAGCAGCGGACCGAGGCCGTTCGAGAGGTAGGGGTGGGAGTGCGCCAGCACGGTCACGCCGAGCTCGATGCCGAACGGACTGTTGCTGGCAGCCGGATCCCTCACGACGACACCCATGAGGTTCTCGCCGTAAGGCTGGCCGGTGGAGTCGTAGGGCGCCTGCCATGTGTCGGAAGCGCCCGGCGCGAGCACGTCGTTCGAGACGGCCGGGCCGCCGGGCGTGTAGAAGCTGATCTCGTAGTTCAGATCCCCGTCGCCGTTCGCGCCGGTGTTCGTCACCGTGGCCTCGAGAGTCGTCGAGCCGCCGATGATGACCACCGGGTCCACGACGGAGCCCGTGAGCCCGATCGACGCCGCGTTCGCCGGTGTCGCCGCGCCGGCGAGCGCCAGGATTGCGGTTGCGAGCGAGAAACGCGCAAGGCTTCGCGAAGTGGTCACCGGATCCCCTCCCCATGCGCGGAGCCGGCGCCTCGGCCCGTTCCGCGCGTGCTGAATCCAAGGCAGCTGTGGCCGGCTGCCCTTATACACCCGCGCGGCGAGGCCCTTCAAGCTGGTTTCAAGCGGCGCGAGCGAGCGGACGATGAGTGGCCACCACTCGGGAGGAGGCGTCATGCGATCGATTCGACGTGTCGGCATCGGGCTCGCCGTGTGCGCGGCGCTCTGCGCGCAGCCGGGCGCGGCCCTGGCGGGCGAGAGCATCAAGCTGCTGCGCACGCTCGGCTACTCCGAGAACGCCTTCGTGCGGCCTGCGATCAAGACGGAGTGCAAGCTGGAGGAGCGGCTCCCCGAGTCGATCCAGGCGTATGCCCAGAAGAATGGCATCGAGATCGAGCTGGTGGACAAGCTGCCCAGCAGCGGTCGCGTGCTCGAGCTCGAGATCTCCGACGCCATCGAGTCGGGCAACGCCTGGACCGGCCGCCAGAAGGGCCTCGTGATCCAGGGCCGCCTGGTCGAGAACGGCGCGGCGGTGGGCAGCTTCCGCGGCCGGCGCATGACCTCCGGCGGCCTCTTCGGCGGCTACAAGGGCACCTGCTCCTTCCTCGGGCGCTGCGCCAAGACGCTGGGCCACGACGTGGCCGACTGGCTCAAGTCGCCGGGACAGAACTCCAACATCGGCGGCTGAGCCGAACGCCGCCGCCGAGGTACGCTCTCGCCCTCGATGACCCTGGCGCGGCCGGGCCGTCGCAGAGGGAGGTAGCGGTGGATCTCTCCTACGGACCCGAGTACGAGGCGTTCCGCGCGACGCTGCGCGCGTTCCTCGAGGGGAGCCGCGCGCGCGCGCCGCGCGGCGGTCTCGGCGCGGCGGGCGGCAGCGACGATCCGACGCTGCGGGAGTGGCAGAAGCTCCTGATCGAGCACGGCTACGCTGCGCGGACGATCCCCAAGCAGTATGGAGGCTACGGCGCCGAGCCCGACATCCTGAAGCGCGTGATCCTCGATGAGGAGTTCGCGCGCGCGGGGGTTTCGCCGGGCGTGGGCGGGCAGGGACCCGAGATGCTCGTGCCGACGCTGCTCGAGCACGGCAGCGAAAGCCAGAAGCAGCGCTGGATCGGACCCACGATCCGCGGCGAGGTGATCTGGTGCCAGGGCTACTCCGAGCCCAACGCGGGGAGCGACCTCGCGAACGTGCAGACGCGCGCCGTCGAAGACGGCGACGACTTCGTGATCAACGGCCAGAAGATCTGGACCACCACGGCGCACCTCGCGCACATGATGTTCGGCCTGATCCGCAGCGAGCCCGGCGCGAGCAAGCACGGCGGGCTCTCCTATCTGCTGATCCCGATGACGACGCCCGGCATCGAGGTGCGACCGCTCGGCACGATGACCGGCCACGCCGAGTTCAACGAGGTGTTCTTCACGAACGTGCGGGTGCCGAAGACGAGCGTCGTCGGCAAGCGCGGCGAAGGCTGGAAGATCGCCAACACCACGCTCAAGCACGAGCGCAACATGCTGGCGTCGTCCGGCACGCTCGAGTCCGCGCTGCGGCGGCTCGTCGATCTGATGCAGACGGAGAAGCGCGACGGCCGCCGCGCGATCGACGATCCCGTGCTGCGCGACCGGCTGCTGCGGCTCGAGGCGCGCGTGATCGCCGCGAAATACCACTCGCTGCGCATGCTCACCTGCTCGCTCAAGAGCGAGATGCCGGGAGCGCCCGGCACGCCGGCGGGCTGCGCGGGGCTGGTCACCAAGCTCTCGGGCTGCGAGCTCTCGCATCAGATCGCGGCGCTCGCGATCGACGCGATGGGCGAGCTCGGCGTGCTCTACGACGGCTCGAAGCACCTGCGCGCGTTCGGCAGCTGGCAGTTCCAGTACATGTTCTCGCTCGGGCTGATCATCGGCGGCGGCACGGCGCAGATCCAGAAGAACATCATCGCGGAGCGCGGGCTCGGGATGCCGCGGGAGCCCAAGGCGGGCGCGCCGGCAGGGGCCGCCTGATGGACTTCGGGCTCTCCGACGAGCAGAAGCTTCTCGAAGCTTCGCTGCGCCGACAGCTCGCCGAGTCGGTTCCCACGACGCGCGTGCGCGCCATCATGGACACCGAGGCGGCTCACGACGAGAAGCTGTGGTCCGCACTCGCCGAGCTCGGAGCGCTGGGCGTGCTGGTGCCCGAAGCGCATGGCGGGAGCGGGCTCGCGCTGTTCGACGCGGCGCTGATCGCGCAGTCGCTCGGCTGGGCGGCGACGCCCGCGCCGTTCCTCGCGACCGGCGTGCTGGCGCCGGTTGCGCTCGCGGCGGGCACGCCGGCCCAGCAGGCGAAGTGGCTGCCGCGCATCGCGACGGGCGGGGTCGTGTTCGGTGCCGCGCTCAGCGAGGCGGTGGCGAAGCGCGGCGACGCCGGATTGCGCCTCGCCGGCGATCGCATCCACGGAAGCTCCCTCTTCGCGATCGATGCCGGCGCAGCGAGCGTCTTCCTGGTCGCGCTCGGGCGCGACCGCATCGCGCTCTTGCCGCGCGACGCAGCGGGGCTCACGGTCACGCCGCTCGCGACGATCGACCGCACGCGCCGCGTCGCGGAGCTGGGCTTCGAGGGCGTGGCCGCGAGCGAATCGGTCGCGGCGCCCGGTCTCGTCGATCGCGTGCTCGCCGCGGGCCGCATCGCGATCGCGGCCGATACGCTCGGCGCCTGCGAGCGCGCGATCGAGATGGCGGTCGCCTACGCGAAGCAGCGCGTCCAGTTCGGTCGCGCCATCGCGACGTTCCAGGCCGTGAAGCATCTGTGTGCGGAGATGGTGGCCGAGCTCGAGCCGGCGCGCTCGCTCGTGTGGTACGCGGCCCATGCCTTCGACGCGCGGCCCGACGAAGCGGCGCAGCTCGCGGCCCACGCCAAGGCGCACCTCGCCGAGATCGGCACCGCGATCGTGCGCACCGCGACCGAGGTGCACGGCGGCATCGGCTTCACCAGCGAGCACGATCTGCATCTGTGGTTCAAGCGCGCGGGCTTGAATCGCCAGCTGCTCGGCGGCCCCGAGCTGGTGCGCGCCGAGGCGGCGGCGCTACACCGCTGGTAGACGCGCGCGGCGCGCTATCCCACCCAGACCACCGTCCACTCGCGCAGCTCGCCCCGGATGCGCGCGCTCGCGGCTTCGCCCTCGCGCTTGCCCAGCACGGCGCTGCCGATCGGAGACTTCGGCGTCACGACGGTGAAGAAGCCGTCGCCGCCGGGACCGATCAGCTCTTCGCCCGCGCCGACCGGGGCGAGGAAGAGCGTCTGGCCGCCTCCCGCTTCGTCCTCCACTTCGACGAGCGCCCCGAGCTCGACGCGCGCGCTGCCCGCAAGGGGCCTGGGCCGGAAATTCGTCAGCGCTTCGATGGCGGCGCGGATCTCGCGAGCGCGCAGCGCCTGGGCCCGCGAGATTCGCGAGAACTCGAGCGCCGTGCGCGAGTTCTCGACGCGCTCGCCGGGCGTCGCTCCATCGCGCGCCTCGATCGCCGCGGCGTCGCTCTCCGTCTCCGCGATGCGCGCCGAGGCGCGCAGCTTCTCG
The DNA here is from genome assembly GCA_963785985.1 of uncultured delta proteobacterium. GTDB lineage: Bacteria > Myxococcota_A > UBA9160 > UBA9160 > SMWR01 > DATBRV01. Next base: position 96,577 of record CAWAXD010000016.1, read on the forward strand.
ATCAGCTGATCGACGAGTGCCTGCTTGTCCATTCCTGTCCCCCCGGCGCTCTAGGCCACGCTGAGGCTGCCGTGACCATCGATGCGGCCGCGCCGTCCACAGAATTCCTCGCGCATCATCGCGCGCATGAGATCGGGATCGTTCAGCGTCGCCCAGCTGCGGCGGCCGTCGTCCGTGAGACAGGCGGCGTGGGCGAGCCGCGGCGCGCCGCTCTGGTGCGCCACGGTGTAGGCCTCGAGGGTCACCGGGCCCTGCGAAGTCGATCAGGGCCTCGCGCAGCGGGAAGGCGTCGACCTGCTGCTGCAGGCTCTCGTAGCGGAAGCCGTGCGCCGGGGGCTCGGCGGAGTAGATGCCGATCGCGTGCTTCGCGAGCCAGCCGCCGTTGCCGTGGACCAGCCCCAGCGAGCCGCGCTGCTCGCGCACGACCTCCGCCATGCGCGCGACCGCGTGCAGCGCGTAGCTGTTGAGCGGCCCGCCTCCGAAGGTGAGCCCGCCGGTGACGGTGAGCGGGCGGCCCTCGGGAACGCCGAGCTCCGTCGCGGCGACCTGCACCGATGAGGGAAAGCAGCTGTAGAGATCGAAGTGATCGATCGCCGCGATGCTCCGGCCTGCCAGCTCGAGCGCGCGCGCTCCCGCGATGCGCACGGCCGGCGAGCGGTGGAACTCGGCGCGCGTCGACAGGAAGTCGCTGTCGTTCGCTTCGGTCGCGGCGTGGAGGAAGACGAGCTTCTCGTCGGGGACGCCCGCAGCGCGCGCGGTCTCGAGCGAGCAGAGGATGAGCCCCGCCCCCATGTCCACGCGGGCGTTGGCGTTCATGAGCCGCGTGTAGGGATACGAGATCATCGGGTTGTCCGGCGACGCCTGGCCGATCTCCTGCGCGGAGTGGCGCCGGCGGATCCAGGCGTTGGGGTTGCCGCAGGCGACGGCGCTGAAGCCCGCCCACAGCTCGGCGATGCGCGCCGCGTGGGCCGCGAGGCTCTCGCCCCGCGCGTGGCGGATCGCGCTCTCGATGACGGCGAAGACGTCGCTCGCGCTGTTGAATCCGCGCGCGAGCTCGGCGTCGTGGAAGATCGCCTTGTCCTCGGCGACCTTGCGATCGGGCGCGCCGGGCGCTTCGGTCTCGCGCAGCGCGACGCCCTGCCGCTGGGCCTGCCCGGCGCTGCGGCCGTTCTCCGCGCCGGTGACGAGGATGACCGCGCGGCGCCCAGCCTGGATCTGGCGCGCCGCGTCGATCACGCAGGCCTGGGAGAAGTTCCCGCCGTAGGGCGTGCCGACGGTCTCCGCGGGCGCTGCGCCGAGCCGGCGCGCGATCTCCCGTCCGGGATCTCCGTAGCGCCACATGCCGCGAACGACGTAGATCGAGTCCGCGCGCTGCAGGAGCTTCGGTGCTTCGGCGTCCTCGCCCGCCTGCGCGAGCGCCGCCAGCATCAGCGCGAGCGGCTCCGCTGCCTGCCTGGGATCGTCCTGCCGCTGCAGGACCTGGCCTACACCGACGAGCACGGGAAGCGTCCGGGCCGAGCTCATCGCCCCGCCTCGGCCATCTCGAGCAGCTCGAGCAGCACGCCGTCGCGGCTCGCGTGCTCGAGGTAGGCGAACTTCGCGAAGCCCATGTCGTGGTACCAGATCGGCGCGAAGCCAACGCCCGCGAGCGCAGCGATCGTCGCGTCACAATCGGGCACGCGGTAGCGGATGTGGTGGATGCCCTCGCGGCCCGCGTCCACGAACTCCTTGTGCGGCGATGCTCCCGACAAGACCTCGATGAACTCGATCTCCACGTTGCCGGCCGAGCCGAACGCGATGCGCAGCGTCACGTCGCTGGGCTTGCCGCGGTAGAGGACGCCGGTGAGCGGCGACTCCATCAAGCTGAAGGGGCCGAATAGCGGCTCGTAGCGCGCGACGGTCGCGTCGAGATTCCTGACCACGTAACCGACCTGGTCGATCGGGGGAAGCTCCACGTTCCCGATGCGGCGCGGCGCGTCCATCGTCAGTCCTCCACGCGAACCGGGAAGCGAGCGAGGTACGCGCCGAAGCGTTTGCGAACCTCGCTCGGCTCGAGCCCGAAATCGCCCTTCAGGTCGTAGACGACCTGGCCGTGCTTGCCGCGCGGATTCGCGCTCACGTAGGCGCCGAGCTCGGCGCGCGCGGCGGGCGTCATCTGCAGCCCTGCCTTCTCGTAGATGCGCGCGACCATGCCGAGATCGTCCGCCATGAATTCGTGAAAGGGCACGTCGATCGTCTGCGCGGCCGGGAGCTGGTCGCGATCGCGCACGCAGGCGGCGAGCAGCCTTCCGACGCGGTCGATCCAGTAGTCCGCGAGGCCGGAGAGATCGACGTGCGAGCGGCGCATGCGGTCGCCGTAGCCGAGCATCGTGAGCGTGGAGCGCAGCACCGAGACCGGGTCGCGGTGCGTGATCACGACCGTCGCGTCGGGGAACACGTCGAGCAGCGCGGGCAGCTGTTCCAGATGCTGCGGAGATTTCAGCACCCAGCGGCTCGGCCCGCGCAGCCAGCTGAGCGCCTGGAGCACGCGCTTCATGTAGGCGTAGTGCGGGCGCTGGTCGAGCGCGAGGTAATGGTCGCGCCAGCGCGGCGGGCGGCACAGCCACTCGAGCAGGTAGGAGGCGAAATCGAGCTCCTCGAGCTCGATCTCCTCGTGGATGTGCTCGGGCGGCATGTCGTGCATCGCCACGATCAGCGGCATGTTGGCGACCATCTGCTGATACGAGGCCTGGCAGCGCGCATGGCGCGGGTCGCGTCCGTCGCGTCCGGGCCCCTCGCCGCGGATCGGCACCGGCTCGAGCGACTCCCAGTAGGGGAGCGAGCGTAGTCGCGAGTCGGCTCCGATCAGGTTCAGCAGATGCGTCGTCCCCGTGCGCGGCATGCCCGCGACGATCAGCGGGCGCTCGAGCTTCACCTCGAGGATCTCGGGGTGACGCCGCAAGAGCTCCTCGAAGCGCAGGCGATTGGCCGCGTAGCGCACGAGGTTCGAGAAGCACGCCGAGCCGGCCCAGCGCGTTCAGTCCGGTGTCCTCGTCGACTCGACTGGCACTGCACCGCGAGGCGCGCGCGGAAGTCCTGCTTGCCGAAATCGGAGAGGCCCGTGCGCTTCACGGCCGCGGCGAGGATCGTGTCGGCGCGGAACTGCACGGGCTGCGTCTCCGCGTACGCCACCGCGGACGCTTGCGCGCGCGTCAGCACGGGCTGCGCGAGGTCGGCGATGCGGATGTCGTCGGGCCTCGTCACGCGCCGTCTCCGAGCTTCTTCTCGAGCTTGCGAATCTCCCACTCGAGCCAGCGCGTCTCCCAGAAGTTGACGCTTTGCGGCGAGCAGCGTGCGATGCGCGGCGAGGCTCGCTGCGAGCGCGCCGCGATGCGCGGGATCGGCGGCGAGCGCCGCCTCGGCCAGATGCAGCGCTTCGACCGGCGCGGAGGCGGCCTTGCTGGCTGCCGCGTCGGCCACGCGGCCGGGGCCGCCCGCGAGCGCGACCAGCTCCGGCGACACGCTCCACGGCGGGACCGCGTACAGCTCGCTCGTCGCGCGGCCGTGGAACCAGCCCTGGTACTGCTCCCAGATCGCGCGCGCCGACCAGGCGAGCTTGCCGTAGCCCTGTCCCACCTCGAGCTCGGGCGGGAGCTGGATCCCCTGCATCGCGGTCCAGACGTCGCTTCCGGCGTTCATCGCCGCCACGATCGCGTCGTGGATGAAGAGCACCGCGCTCTTCATGCGCGTGAGCTCGCTGCGGATCAGGTCGCGGCCCACCACCGGATCGAAGTGGCCGACGCAGAGCATCTCGGCGTCGAGCGACAGCAGCAGGTCGAGCGCCTCGACGTACTTGAGCGCGTCGCGGTAGCGGTCGCCGCGAATCGTCACGAGATTGGGAAAGTGGCCGAAGAGCGCGCCCATCACGTTGCCCGTGAAACAGATGCGGTGCTGCGGCAGCCAGACCAGCAGCGAATCCTCGGTCTCGGCGCCGTCGCAGCCGATCAGCTCGAAGCGCACGCCGCCCAGCTCGAACGCGAAGCGGTCCGCGACCGTGAGCGTCGGCGTCGGCCGGGCTTGCAGCGGCCGCGCGCCGTCCGCGCCCGCGCGCCGCATGCGCTCGAAGCTCTCGGCGAAGGCGAAGTAGCTGCGTTTCGCCCGGAAGGCCGCAAGCCGCGCGTCGTAGGCCTGCTGCTGGGGATTCCTGGCGTGGGCCACCACCTCGGTTCCCGGCTCGCGGAACAGCTCGACGCCGCCCACGTGATCGACGTGGCCCTGCGTGAGCACGATGTAACGCACGGGCCCGCGGTCGATCGAGTCGAAGTACGCCTTGTGCAACGGCGCTTCGAAGCCCATCCCGGTGTTGATCACGACGCGGCCCTCGCGCGTCACCACCAGGAAAGCGTTCGAGTTGCCCTCGGACAGGTAGATGAAGTCGTTGATCGGCTTGTGCCGCACGTGCGTCGCCGGCTGCATCGAGAAGGCGTCGGGGCGGGAGCGGTAGAGGGGGGTGTCCATACGGGTGCTCGGCTCAGGTCGACGAGTAACCGCCGTCGACGCACAACGTGGTGCCGGTGATGAAACGCGCGGCGTCGCTCGCGAGAAACAGGAATGCGGGCGCCAGATCGTCGGGGGTGCCCCAGCGCCGCAGCGGGACCTTCGCGAGCTCGGGCCCCTCGAGCGCGGCGACGCCCTTCATGACCTTCGTCATGTTCGATTCGATCAGCCCGGGCGCGATCGCGTTCACGCGGATGCCTTCACCCGCCCAGGCCACGGCGAGGTTCTTCGTCAGCGCAACGATGCCGGCCTTGGCCGCGCCGTAGCCCGGCACGAAGGGGACCGCCCGGAAGGCGGACATGCTCGCGACGTTGAGCACGCTGGCGCCGCCGGCGAGCGCGCTCGCCGCGAGCAGCCCCTTGCACGCCGTCGCCATGCGGAACGCGCTGAAGAGGTTGACGCGCACCGCGTCCTCGAAGACGGCCGGGTCCCACTCGCTGGGCTCGAAGGGGAAGTTCGCGCCGGCGTTGTTCACCAGCACGTCGAGCCGCGGCTGCGCCCCGGCGACGCGCGCGAGCGCCTCCGGGTCGCGCACGTCGAGCGAAAAATACGCGAAGCCCGAGAGATCGTGCGCGTAGTCGGCCGCGCGCGCGTGCCGTCCCGTGATCGCGACGTCGGCTCCGGCGGTGAGGAACGCGCGCGCGATGCCGAGCCCGATCCCGTTCGAGCCGCCCGTCACCAGCACCCGCGCGCCGGAGTAGTCGAAGCGGAGCGAGTTCATGGGTGAGTCAATGAGAGCTGCGGATCAAGACAGCACGAACAGCGAACCGCCGCGCCGCGCGCGGCGCTCCCGGCGGGCGTCCATGCGCGCGTACATCGCGCGGCGGCGCTTCTCGAGGCGCACGCGGCGCAGCTCGGGGTCGAGGTCTTCGAGGTGCTTCTGCTCGTCGCGGTAGCGGCAGAAGTCCGCATAGGATTCGATCTCGTGCTCGAGATCGCGGACGACGAGCTCCACCATGATCGCGTCGTCGAGAAAGCCCAGTCCCGGGATCGTGTCCGGAATCAGATCCGCCGGCTCCGCGAAGTAGGCGAGGGCTCCCAGCACGCGCGCGCGGTGGCGCCCCTCGAGCCGCCACTCGGTGTCCTCGAGCATGCGGATCAGCCCTTCGAGCTTGCCCAGGCGCTCCTTCACGAACTCGGGCATTTCTCGAGCGCCGGTTTCGGTCGCGAGGCGGGACGCCGCCGCGATGATGGTCTTCTCGTCGCGGCTATGCGCCGTCGCCTTGACGTCGCGCATGGCCTTGCGGAAGTACTCGAGGTCCACGTCCGAGAGCTCGAAGGCGATCTTGACGGGCATGCTGTTTCCCTCTGGCTGGCGGGTCGACAGGCTACCGGAGCCGCGTGCGGGTCGCGATCGGGAAATGAGTCACCCCACGGGGCGCTCGGCGGTCCCCATCCCTGTTTTACGCAGGCGCCGAATGGCGTTGCCTATTCCTGCGCGCCGGGCTTGCATCGAGCCGGTTGTCCCTCGTAGAGTGAGAACCGCCTGCGCGAGGCCATTCACCTCGCGCGGTTCCCCGGGGCTGGGCCGTCGCGATCCGCCGGCTGGGCGGAGGAGGGTAAGTTGTGTCCAAGAGGAATTGCGGCGAAGGCCGCATCGGCGGTGGTGTCCGCGGGAGGCGCACGCGATCGCTGCTGCGCGCGGCGCCGCTGCTCGCCTGGCTGGCGCTGCTCATGCCCGCGGGTGCGCTCGCCGCGCCGCCGGCGCCCCCGGCACCGGCGGAGCGCCCGCCCGCGCAGAACCCGTTTCTCGTCGCCGCCGTCGAAGAGCAGAAGGCGGCCGATAGCGACGCGAAGAACGTGCAGCAGCGCATCGATCAGATCGACGACGAGACGGAGAAGCTGCTGGGGCAGTACCGCACGTACAAGTCGGAGACCGAGAGCTTCGACGCCTACAGCAAGCAGCTCGCCACCCAGATCCAATCGCAGGTCGAGGAGATCGCGCGCACGAACGCGGAGATGGGGGAGATCGAGACCACCACCCGCGAAGTCCTGCCGATGATGCAGAACATGCTCGACACGCTCGCGCGCTTCGTCGAGCTCGACGTGCCCTTCCTGCTGGCCGAGCGCAGCAAGCGCGTCGCGGGGCTGAAGGAGATGATGACGCGCGCCGACGTGAGCGTTTCCGAGAAGTACCGGCGCATCGTCGAGGCCTACGTGGTCGAGATGGAGTACGGGCGCACGATCGAGGCCTACGAGGACAAGCTCGGCGGTGGCGACGACCGGACCGTCCAGCTGCTGCGCATCGGGCGCGTGTCGCTCCTCTACCAGACCATGGATGGCAAGGAGACCGGCTACTGGGACGCCGACAAGAAGGCGTGGGTCGTGAACAACGACTATCAGCATGCCTTCCGGGAAGGCGTGCACGTCGCCAAGAAGATGGGGGCGCCCGACATCCTGCTTGCTCCGATCCAGGCGCCGAAGGAGGACAGCTAGTGACCGGCCGCATGCGACTTCTGATGCTGGTCGCCTTCGTGACCCTGGGTGGCGTCGCCAGGGCCGCTCAACCGACCGGAAGCCTGGAAGAGCTGCTCGAAGAGACGAAGACTGCGCGCGCGCGGCAGGCGCAGGCGAACGCCGCGCGCGAGCACGAATTCGTCGCCAGGCGCGACCAGCAGGCCGCGCTGCTCGCGGAAGCGAAGCGCGAAAGGGACGCCGCCGCTGCGCGCAGCCAGAACCTCTCCAGCCAGTTCGACGCCAACGAGGTGAAGCTCACGGAGCTCAGCGAGCTCAAGACCCAGCGGGTAGGGACCCTCGGGGAGCTCTTCGGCGTGGTGCGCCAGGCCTCCGCGGACGTGTCGGGCGTGGTGTACGACTCGATGATCAGCGCCCAGTTCCCCGGTCGCGACGAGTTCTTCGCCAAGCTCTCGAAGACGACCTCGCTGCCGTCGATCAGCGACCTCGAGCAGCTGTGGTTCGAGATGCAGCGGGAGATGACGGAGACGGGCCGCGTGGCCCGCTTCAAGACCAAGATCGTGACGGAAGGCGGCGCTCCCGAGGAGGCGTCGGTCGTGCGCATCGGCGGCTTCACCGCGATCACCGACGGCGGCCGCTACCTCACGTATCTCCCGGCCGTGCGAACGCTCACCGTGCTCGCGCGCCAGCCTTCCTCCGCCCTGCGGGATCGGGCTCGGGACGTCTATGCGGCTACGGCCGGCTACATCGGGGCTGCGATCGACCCGTCGCGCGGAGTCCTGATGTCCCTGCTCGTGCAGCGGCCGAACGTGGGCGAGCGCATCCAGAGGGGTGAATCCGTCGGCTACGTCATCATCACGGTCGGCATCATCGGCGCCCTGTGCGCCATCTACCAGTTCTTCTATCTGGTGCGGGCGCGTGCGGCCGTGAGCCGTCAGCTCAAGAACACGGACGTCCCCTCGAACGACAATCCGCTCGGACGCGTGCTGGCCACCTTCAAGGGCGATCCCGATGCGATCGAAGAGGACGCCGAGGTCGTCGAGCTGCGCATCTCGGAAGCCGTGCTGCGCGAGGTGCCCAAGCTCGAGCGCTTCCAGGCCTTCTTGCGCCTGGCCGTCGCCGCGGGTCCGCTGCTGGGCCTGATCGGCACCGTGGTCGGCATGATCATCACGTTCCAGAGCATCACGGAATCGGGCTCGAGCGATCCCAAGCTGATGGCCAACGGCATCGGACAGGCCATGATCGCCACCGTGCTCGGACTGGGAATCGCCGTGCCGCTGCTGTTCGTCAACGCGGGTCTGAGCTCGCTCTCGCGCTCGATCGTGCAGGTTCTGGACGAGCAGAGCGCGGGCTTGCTGGCCGAGAGTCTCGAGCGTGCGCGCGATCGCGAATTGCACCGCGGCGGCTCCCGCCGAGAGGATGGCTAGCGCCGTGCTCGAGTCGTTTCGGGAGTTCCTGCTCACGCCGGTGAACGCCGTCAGCGATCTGGTGGACGGCGGCGGCCCCTTCGTGGGCTGGATCTTCGTGTGCGGCGTCGTGATGTGGACGCTCGTCGTCGAGCGCCTCTACTACTTCTCGTGGATCCTGCCGCGCGAGGTGGACCGGACGCTCGCGGCATGGAACGCGCGCGACGATCGTTACTCCTGGTGTGCCCGGCAGATCCGCCGCGCGATGATCTCGCGCCTCAACGCGGGCATGACGGCGAATCTCCCGGTGCTCAAGACGCTCGTGCCGCTCGCGCCGCTGCTGGGGCTGATCGGAACCGTCTCGGGCATGCTCGAGGTGTTCGAATCGATGGCCCTGCGAGGCTCCGCGGATGCGCGCGCGATGGCGACCGGCGTGTCCCACGCGATGATCTGCACGCTATCGGGGCTCGCCGTGAGCATCACCGGGTTGTATCCCGCGTACCACTTCGGATCGCGCGCCAGGCGCGAGACCGAGCAGGTCGCCGACAAGTTGACGGTCTGACATGCGGCTGCGCCGGCACTTCCACATCGAAGAGACCTCCGGCATCGACCTCGCGCCGATGCTCGATTTCGTCCTCAACCTGCTCATCTTCTTCATCATCACGGCGGTGTTCACGAAGGAGCTCGCGATCGAGGTGGCGCGCTCGGGCGCGGCGGGCGGGGGGAAGGAATCCGGAAGCATCATGATCCAGATCTCCGCCGAAGGAGAGGTCATGGTCGACCATCGCGTGGTGGACGTGCGCGCGGTGCGCGCCAACGTCGAGCGGCTGCACGCGCTCAAGCCGGATTACGGAGTCATGGTCGTCACCAACCAGAACGCGGCAAACGGCATGCTGGTGATGGTGGCGGATCAGGTGCGCCAGGGCGGCGTCAACAACATCTCGTTCGCCTTGAGCCAATGAAGGCGGTCCGCTGAGATGCCCGTCAAGCGTCATGCCGAGGAGTCCGGGGAGACCGGCATCGACCTCGCGCCGATGCTGGATTTCGTGATGAACCTCCTGATCTTCTTCATCATCACGACGTCCTTCGTGAAGGAGGCGGGCGTCGAGGTGAGCCGCGCGGACGCGCTGACGGCGATGCACCGCGAGAAGGGGAACATCCTGATCGCGATCCGGCCGAACGGCGACATCTGGATGGATCGGCAGGAGGTGGACATCCGCGCGGTTCGACCGCTGATCGAACGCCTGCACATCGAGCGTCCGGACGACACCGTCGTGATCGTCGCCGACAAAGCTTCGAAAACCGGCACGCTGGCGCTCGTGATGGACGCGGTCCGGTCGGGTGGCATCCAGGACGTCGCCATCGGCGCGACGGGCGGCTCCGGCGAGTAGCCAGGTGAAGCTGCTTCGCTTCCCTCTCGCGCTCGTCCTGGCCCTCGGCTTGATCGGGATGCTGTTTCTGCTGCTGAAATCCCTGATCAGCGGCCATCGAGACGTGGAAGCGATGACCGCGGTGGCCAAGATCGAGTTCACGCAGCTGCGGCGCTCCGGACAGGTGGAGGAGATCCATCGCGCGAAGCCCAAGGTGGAGAAGCCGGAGCAGGCGCCGCAGGCGCCGTCGCTCTCGGTCGCGAAGACGACCGGCTCCGAAGCGCGGTCCGAGGTGGCCGCCCTGGCCGCGCCCCTGGGCGTCGGCGGCGGGGCCGGGATCGGTGGCATTCTCGGCGTCGGCGGGGGCCTCTCGGGGGGCGGCGGGTTGGATCGGGAGCTGGTGCCCCTCGTTCGGATCGAGCCGCAATATCCCCCTCAGGCCCAGCAGCGCCGTCTCGAGGGATGGGTGCAGGTCCACTTCACCATCAGCGGAGCCGGCACGGTGAAGAACGCCCGGGTCGTGAAGTCGAGCGATCGGATTTTCGAGACTCCCGTGCTTCGCGCCGTCGAGCAGTGGAAGTACCAGCCTCAAATGGAAGGCGGCAAACCCGTCGATCGCGATGCCGACGCGCTGCTTCGCTTCGATCTCAAGGGCTAGGTCGTGGTCTCCACCTACAGACACCTCAACGTGTTACAGCGCTCGGCTCTGCTCCTGGCATTGGTGGGTCTGCTGCCGACGTACGCGCTTCCGGCCGGAGCCCAGGACGCGTACAACCCGCCCTCGGGCGGCGCTGGGGGGGCGGCAGAAGCGCCACCTCCCGCGAAGCCGCCGGCGGCGGCGAAGGGGAAGGGCGCCGAGGCGGAGAAGCGCATCATCTATCCGATCAACAAACGCGTCTCCCGCTATCTCGCCGCGGCGCTCAAGATGATGCAGGCGAACCAGCTCCCCGAGGCGGAAGCGCTGCTCTTGAAGATCGCGGACAACCGGAGTCTGAACGCCACCGAGCGGGCCAAGATCCAGCAATTCCTGGCGAACGTATACGTCTACAAGGCCGACTCGAAGAGCGCCGTGCAGCACTTGAACGAGGCCCTGACTTTGAAAGGGCTCGACCTGGCCTCCGAGCAGCAGGTGACCTTCCAGCTCGCGGGTCTCTACGCACAGCTCTCGGACTTCCCGAAGGCGAAGGAGGTCCTCGACAAGTGGTTCCAGGGGGCGGACCAGCCGACGCCCGAGGCGTACTACCTGAATGCCGTCATCCTGATCCAGATGGAGCGCTACCCGGAAGCCGTCACCTCGGCGGAGCAGGCGGTGGCCCTCTCGCCGAATCCGCGCGAGGGCTGGCTCTCGCTGCTCGTGCACAGCTACTACCTCGTCAAGGACTACGCCAAGATGGCGAGCACCCTGGAAAGGCTCATCGCGCAAGTTCCAACCAAGAAGAGCTACTGGATGCTGCTTTCCGCGGCGTACTTCGATCTCGATCGCGACGACGAGGCGCGGGCGATCGTGCAGCTCGCCTACCGGCAGGGTGTGCTCGACCAGGAGAAGGAGGTTCGCGCGCTGGCGAGATTGCTGCTCGCGAACGGTCTGCCCTTCGAGGCGGCGAACGTGCTCCAGAAGGGCATGAAGGATCAGGTGCTTCCCAGCAAGGAGGACGTCTACGAGCTGCTGACGAACGCCTTCCTGCAAGCTCGCGAGCAGGATCTGGCGCTCGGCCCCCTGACCAAGGGCTCCGAGCTCGCCGAGGATGCCCAGCTCAACATCCTGCTCGGGAAGGTGTACCTCCAGAACGAGCGCTTCGAGGATGCGATCAAGGCGCTGAACAAGGGGCTCGTGAAGGCGAAGCCGGACCAGCGCGGCCGCCTCTACCTCCTGCTCGGCGCGGCGCAGATCGGCGCGAAGCGGCTCGACGAAGCCGAGCGCGCCTTCCAGTCCGCCCGCGCCGACGAGAAGACCCGCGCCGAGGCCGACAGCTATCTCAAGTTCCTGACGCAAGAGCGCGAGCGCCGCGCTTCGCTGGGCGCCTAGCGGCCGCGACTGCGGGCAGGCGCCATTGCCCGCAGTGTGCGCTTCCGCGGCCGGAATCCGCCGCTGCGCCCGCGTTTGCACCACCAGTGCAAATGCTGCAACTTCCGCTGCGACGCGGAGGACCGACGCCCATGCCCCCCTCGGCAGCCGGATCGCGCAACCCGCAAGGCACCGATTTCGACCCGGACGCGCTGCGCGCCCGCTATCGCGAGGAGCGCGACAAGCGCCTGCGCGACGACGGCAATGCGCAGTACGTCGAGGTAAAGGGCCGCTTCGCCCACTACCTGGACGATCCCTACGCGGAGCCGGGCTATACGCGCGCGCCGCTCACGGACGAGGTCGAGGTGGTGGTGATCGGCGGCGGCTTCGGCGGCCTGCTGGCGGGCGCGCGGCTGCGCCAGGCGGGCGTCGAGGACATCCGCATGATCGATCCGGCAGGCGACTTCGGCGGCACCTGGTACTGGAACCGCTACCCGGGCATCGCCTGCGACATCGAGTCCTACACCTATCTGCCGCTGCTCGAAGAGCTCGGCTACATGCCGAAGGAGAAGTACTCCTTCGGCCCCGAGATCCTCGCGCACAGCCAGAACATCGCCAGGCAGTTCGATCTGTATCGCGACGCGCTGTTCCAGACCCGCGTCGAGGAGCTGCGTTGGGACGAGGCGGCCTCGCGCTGGATCCTCTCGACCCACCGCGGCGACCGCATCAAGGCCCACTACGTGTGCCTCGCGACCGGCCCGCTCAACCGGCCGAAGCTCCCGGGCATCCCCGGCATCGAGAAGTTCGCGGGACATTCCTTCCACGCGAGCCGCTGGGACTACCGCTACACCGGCGGCGATGCGAGCGGCGGGCTCACGGGCCTGCGCGGGAAGCGCGTCGGCATCATCGGCACCGGCGCGACGGCGGTGCAGTGCGTGCCCCACGTGGGCGAGTGGGCCGAACACCTCTACGTGTTCCAGCGCACACCGTCTTCGATCGACGTGAAGAACAATCCGCCGACCGATCCCGTGTGGGCCGCGGCGCAGGGGCCGGGCTGGCACCAGAGACGCATGGACAACTTCAATTGTCTGGTGTCGGGCGTTCCCCAGGCCGAGGACCTCGTGAAGGACGGCTGGACCGACCTGATCGGGAAGCTCCTGCTCGGCATTCGCGAGGGACGCAGCGGCGACCTCTCGCCTTCCGGCATCGCCCGCGCGGTCGAGCTCGCGGACTTCGAGAAGATGGAGGAGATCCGCGCCCGTGTGGACGCCACCGTCGCGGACCCGGCGACCGCCGAGGCGCTGAAGCCCTACTACCGGCAGTTCTGCAAGCGCCCCTGTTTCCACAACGAATACCTCGAGACCTTCAACCGGCCGAACGTCACGCTGGTCGATACGCACGGGAAGGGCGTCGAGCGCATCACCGAGAAAGGCGTGATCGTCGACGGCCGCGAGTACGCTCTCGATTGCCTGATCTACGCGAGCGGCTTCGAGGTCGGAACCGATTATTCGCGGCGCGCGGGCTTCCAGCTCATTGGGCGCGACGGCCGGAGCCTCGCCGAGAAGTGGGCCGGCGGCGCGCGCACGTTTCACGGCATGCACGTCCACGGCTTCCCGAACTGCTTCATCATGAGCAACACCCAGGCCGGCTTCACGGCGAACTTCCCGCACATGCTGAACGAGCAGGCGAAGCACCTGGCCTACATCATCCGCAAGGGGATCGACGAGAAGTGCAACGCGCTCGAAGCGACACCCGAGAGTGAGCAGGCGTGGATCGACCAGTGCCTCGCGCGAGCGCGCAACGTCGGCGATTTCTTCGAGAACTGCACACCGGGCTACTACAACAACGAGGGTAAGCTCGGTGAGCGGAGCGCCCAGGATGGCTTCTACGGCGGTGGCCCCGTCGAGTTCATCCAGATCCTCGAAGCCTGGCGCAAGGCCGACGCGCTCGAAGGCCTGGAGCGGCGCTAGGCCGTGAGGCGTCCGGGCGGCGAGCGGTGCGCGGGCCATGGCGGGTAGAGCCGCTGCGGCCGTCGAAGGCCGCAGCGCGCGCTCGCGCACGGCGTTCTGCGATGCCTGCCTGGATCTGATCCAGGAGGGCGTGCTGCAGCCGAGCGCAGACCAGATCGCCGACCGCGCCGGCCTCTCGCGGCGCTCGATCTTCTACCAGTTCAGCGACCTCGCCGAGCTCTACGACGCCGTGCTCGAGGCGGGGATGCAGCGCTGCAGCCCGCTCCTGAAGCCGATCCCGCGCGGGCTCCCGATCGTGGAACGCATCGCCAGGCTCGTCGACGTGCGCGCCAGCTTTTTCGAGGCGACGACCGCATTCGCGCGCGCGCTCACCGCCCAGACGCTCGTCGGAGCCGCGAGCGAACAGGCGCGGCGGGTCGCGAGAGCAGCGCTCGAGGCCCAGCAGGCCGACGTCGAGCGCGTCTTCGCTCTCGAGCTCGACCGGCTCGCGGCGGCGGAGCGCGCCGAGACGCTCGAGGCGCTCGCGGGCGCCGCGAGCGCGGCCAATTGGGAGTACCTGCGCCACAGCCGCGGCCTATCGCTACCGCGCGCGCGCGCGGTGCTCGCGCGGACCCTGCGCGCGCTGCTCGCCGACGCGGGAGTCGCGCTCGGCGAGCCCTGATCCGATATTGCGGGCCTCCCTCTTCCCGCTCCTCGAAGGTCGGATCAGGCCGAGGCGTCGAGATTGCAAGTTCCCCTCCGGCGCCCGTGCCCGTAGCATGGCGTCCCGCAGTGGGGCTCGTGCGCCCTGCCCGGATCGCAGTGGGAGCCGAGCGAGATGCCGATTGCCGAATCCGATCTGCCTCCGTACCCGATGAGCGAGGTGCTCGCGCAGCCGTATCCCGAGCGCATGCGGCTCGCCGCTCGCATCTGGGCGGCGCAGATCCAGCCGAACTCGCGCGCGATCCTCGCGATGTACTGGCTCAAGTACTTGCTGGTCTTCATCGGTGGCTGGGCCTTCTTCTGCTCGTTCGACGCCGGCTATCCGGGCTTCTCCTCGCTTCGCGACTGGGCCTTTTCGAGCGACGCGTTCCGCAAAGCGATCGCCTGGGCGATGTTCTACGAGCTGCTGGGCCTCGGCTGCTCGATGGGCCCGATGAACGGCCGCTTCTGGCCGCCGTTCGGCGGCTTCCTGCATTTCCTGCGGCCCGGCACGACGAAGCTCGCGCTATTTCCGAAGCTGCCGCTGCTCGGTGGCATCACGCGCAGCGCACTCGACGTCGCCCTCTACGCCGCGCTCGAGCTCTGCCTGCTGCGCGCGCTGGTCGCGCCCGTGGTGACGGCGCAGCTGCTGCTGCCGGCCTGCCTGCTGCTTCCGATCCTGGGCATCGCCGACAAGACGCTCTTCCTGTGCGCACGCGCCGAACACTACTGGGTCGCCATGGTGTGTCTCGCCGCCGCGGCGGCGGGCGACGTCTGGATCTCCGGTTGCAAGCTCGTGTGGGTGTGCATCTGGTTCTGGGCGGCCACCTCGAAGCTCAATCACCATTTCCCGTCCGTGATCATGGTGATGATGAACAACGGGCCCTTCTTCCCGCGCTGGCTCAAGCAGCGTCTCTTCGTCGCCTACCCGGACGATCTGCGGCCCTCCGCGCTCGCGAAGTTCATGGCCCACATGGGCACCGCCACCGAGTACGCGATCCCTACCGTGCTGCTCGCGAGCGGAGACCCGCTCGTGACGATCGCGGCGCTCGTCGTGATGACGAGCTTCCACGGCTTCGTCGCGCTCAACAATCCGACCGGCATGCCGATCGAGTGGAACATCCTGATGATCTACGGCGGCTGGTTCCTGTTCGCGGGACACCCCGAGGCGAGCGTGTTCGCGGTCGCGTCGCTGCCGGTGCTCGCCGCGTTCCTGTTCTTCTGCCTCGTCATCGTCCCGCTGGTTGGAAACTTCGTTCCGTCGCGCGTCTCGTTCCTGCTCGCGATGCGCTACTACGCGGGCAACTGGGCCTACAACATCTGGCTCTTCCGCGACGACGCCGCGAAGAAGCTCGCCAGGCTCGTAAAGGCGGCCGCGCCGATGCGCGAGCAGCTCGAGCGCCTCGTGCCCGACAAGGACACGGTCGACGGGGCGATGCTGCTCTCGTCGGTGAACCGCCTGCTGCATCTCCAGGGCAAGGTGCTCTACGACGCGCTGCCGCGGGCGGTCGATCAAATCGACCGCTACGAGTGGATGGACGGCGAGCTCGTCGCCGGCCTCGCGCTGGGTTGGAACTTCGGCGACGGCCACCTGAACGAGCTCCAGCTCTTGCGAGCGATCCAGGCCCAGTGCGGCTTCGAAGCGGGCGAGCTGCGCGTCGTGATGGTCGAGTCGCAGCCGCTCTTCGGGCGCAGCATGGCCTGGAGGATCGCGGACGCGAAGCAGGGCGTGCTCGCAGCGGGCGAGTCGGAGATCGCGCCGCTGCGCGCCTGCCAGCCGTGGCCGGAAGGCAGACACGCGGAAGCGTTGCGGCGCGAGCGCGCTGCGAACGCCTGAAGCCGGCGCTGCACCCGGCGCGCAGCCATTCCAGGCGGCCGCTCAGAGGTGGGCGAGCAGCAGCGCGAGGACGCCGCGGAACTCCATGCTGAAGCTGCCCGGGACGGGGATCAGCCTCCGCACCTGGGCGAGCGTGAGCCAGCGGTAGAACGGCGATTCGGGCAACTGCGCGCCGGGATCCAGCACCACGATCCGGTATTCGTTCTCGTCGCGGTGGAAGCGGCCGCCCTCTTCGGACTGGCGACAGCTGGCCATGCGCAGCGATCGCGCTGGATCCGCGAGCAGCTCGAGCAGGGCGGTCTCGACGCGATCGCCGCCTCGCGGCGACGCGCCCGGCGCGACGGTCAACGAGGCGGCGCATTGCACGCCCTCGAGGAAGCCGATCTCGTGGCTGGCCTTGACGAGCAGCCGCGTCACTCCGCCCCGCTCCTGCAGCGCCAGCACCAGGCGGCCGACTCCGTCGCTATCGATCAGCGGCTGGTCCCACGACGCCACCTCGCGACCCTCCGCGTGGATCGCGAACTGCCGCGCGCAGAAGCCGTGCTCGCGCACGCGCTCGCGGATCACGTCCGCCTCGACGATCCAGTTGCGCAATGCCGAGAGCGGCAGCACCGAATGTCGCACGCAGGCGCGAACGCGCAGGCGTTGCAGCCACGCCAGCGTGTCGGCGTCGCTCTGGTCGTCCGCGCTCGCAGGCGCGCGCAGCGAAGCGCGCAGCTGCGCGCCGAACGAGCCGGCAGCGTGATGCGCGAAGGGCCCGCTCGCGCCGGCGAGTAGGTTCCAGTCGAGCCCGGCGAGCACCGAGCGGGCATCGGTATTGAGGACGTTGCTGGCGGTCGCGAAGACGCGGATCGCGTCGAGGTCGTACCAGCGAAACGCGGGCGGCAGCTCCAGCTCGCCGGCCTCGCTCACGTCCACCACCACGTTGCGGTTGTATTTGCCGTAGTAGCGCGTGGCTTCTTCGGATTGCAGCTCGTCATACACGAGCTTGCCGGTGCGCTCGCCCGTGAACCACCCGACGAAAGCGGTCGCGCCGCCGCCGTGCAGACGCTTGTAATTCGCCTCGGTGGATTGCACGGTCGGCGCCAGCTGCATCGATTCGATGTTGCCCGGCTCAATGCGGCCCTGGAACAGCAGCTCGCTCCGCCCGTGGCGGCGCCGCAGCAGAAAGCCGTTGATCGCCGTCTCCGGTTGCAGGATCACCAGCTGCTGCTGACCGTCGAGCTCTCGCGTCCGCGAGCGCACGGCGAGGCCCGCGAGCGCAAAGAACCCGCCGGTCCGGTGCCGCAGGATCCCGTCGACGAACGACCACTCGCGCGAGGCGGCGAAAGGGATCGCGCGCCACGCGAAGCCGCTCTTCGCGACGCATTCGGCGCGCCAGCGGCGAAAATCCACGAGGCAGGGCGGCTCGCCGCGCGCCGGCAGGGTTCGAGAGATGGCTCCCGGAGCCGTCACGCGCTGATCTCGTAGACGGGCAGGGCGGCGTCCGGCCGCCAGGCATGGGCGGCGTCGAACGCAGCCAGTCCCGAGCGGATGCTCTCGACGCTGTCGGCCGAGAAGAGATCGCTGCACAACACGCGTTCCAGCTCCGCTCGGAACACCGGGTAGTTGCGACGAGCGTCTTCGCCATAGCCGACGCGCGCGCGAGGGTCCTGCAAGCCCCGCTCGAGCTCGGCAAGACTCGGGACACGATAAGGCCCGCCAGCGGGATCGAACGCAGCGATCAGCAAGCGGATCAGCAGGATCCGGAAGTGGTCGTCCGTGTAGCGCCCGCGCGCGTGCTGAAATGCGCGATAGCCTGCGATCACCCAACCGAAGTGCACCCGGTCGAGCGAGCGGTGGCGCGAGATCCGTGCCGGCGCCGTCCTGGCCTGCGCGAGGAGCGTCGTCTCGAACCAGAACCAGCCTTCGGCGAGGCGCGCATACTGCGGGCGCAGCGCCGCCGGCGGTCGCGCGCGCAGCCATTGCACGTCGAACATCAGCTCCCACAGGCCGACCACGTGCGCGAAGCGCGGCAGCTTCGTCCAGGCCGCGCCCTCCCAGGCCTTCTCGTTTCCCAGACAGAAGTAGCCGCCGTCGCGACAGGCCTCGAAGAGCGAGCGCAGGAAGCCGGGCTCGAGCAGGAACAGATCGACGTCGTGCGCCACCGCGTGCGTCGTCCGCGTCTCGCGCGCTCCGATCACGAGCTGCAGCCAGTGGATCAGGCTCGCCTTGCGCATCCCCATGCGCACCAGCCGATCGAGCGGACCGGGCTGCACCAGGCGCATGCGGCCGGCGGGCCAGGCCGCTGCGGCCGCAGCCACCTCGCGCGCGAAGCCGCGATCCCAGGCATCGGGGACGACCAGCGTCTCGACGAGATGCTTCGGGTCCTGGCGGCGGCAGACGTCGACGGCGAGGTGCAGGAACACCGGAAGGTCCGGCGGTACGGTCAAGAGCAGCGTATAGCCGGGGATGCGCTCACCCGAGTCGGGCCAGCGATGGTAGAGCGTCGACCAGAACAGGTGTTGGAGCCGACGCAGCTTCATGACGCCTCATCGAAGGGCGCTCATCCTACCCGAAGCGGCGAGGGCGGATCGAGTGAATCTCGCTGGTGTCCGGCGATTTCTTCGCGCCCGCGCGCCGATCGCTCCGGCGGCGCGAGATCTCACAGGATGGCGGCGGGCAGGTCCATGCCGAGCAGCAGCTTCCCATACATCTCCTGCTGCGCGTCGAGATCGAAGACGAGATGGCAGCTCGCGACGTTGGCGTCGCGCAGGGCGCGTTGCAGCGGATGGCTCTGGAAGTGGGCGCTGGCCCCGCTCGCTTCCGAGACGTTCTGGATCACGCGCTTCGCCTGATGGAGCGCGTGCGCGCCGCTCGCAATCCAGCGCGCGCGCTGCAAGCGGCTCGCCTGATTGCGCAATGCGCGGACCTCGGCAGCGACGTCGCGCAGCAGGAGCTCCGCCTGCCGGATCTCGATCGCCGCATGCGCCAGGCGCCGCTGGAGCGCCGGCTTCTCCGCCTGCTTGACGGCACCCGGCCCGATCCGCACGTGGGTCAGCAGACGCTCGCGGAAGCCGCGCACGACCGCGCGGGCCTGTCCGATCACGGGCATCGACGCGGCGAGCACGAGGATCGGAAGCATCGGCGTGTGGTAGAGCGGGCCCGCGTGGAGCCGCGCGCCCTCGCCGCGCCCTTCGATCAGATCGAGAACCGCGACCGTGCGCTCCGCGGGCACGAACGCGCCGTCGATCACGATGTCGTTGCTGCCGGTGCCGACCATGCCATCGACCCACCAGGTGTCGTCGACCTTCACCTCCCCGATCGGAAGCGCGAAGAAGCGCAAGTTCGCCGGTGAGGGGGGCGCGCCGGGCAGGGCACCGACGAAGCCGCTGACGATCACCCACGAGGCGTGCATCACGCCGGTGCCCCACTGCCAGCGCCCGCTCAGGCGGAAGCCGCCGCTCTCGGGCTGTGCGAGGCCCGTCGGCGAGATCACCGCCGGCGCCAGCACGTGACTCTTTTCAGCGTAAAGCTCGCGCTGGAAGCTCTCGGCGAACTGGCACAGCATCCAGTTGTGCTCGACGCAGAAGCACGCGACCCAGGCGAGCGAAGCATCGGCCTCGCCGAGCGCGAGGCCCACGTCGAGGAATGCGTCGAGATCGAGCTCGAGGCCGCCCCAGCGGCGCGGCACCATCAGGCGGAAGACCTCCGCCTCCTCGAGCATGCGGATCGCGGCGTCCGTCGGCCGCCGCAGTCGCTCGGCTTCCGCGGCCTGCGCGGCGAGCGCGGGAACGAGGGATTCGACACGCTCGAGAAGCTCGGTCGCCTTCAGCGGATGATTCGTCACGGGGCGCTCCTGGTGCGACGACTGCGGACTGCGCCGAGCTCGCACGAGCGAGGCGTTCTCGCTCGCGCAAACCGCCGCAATCTACACAGTCGGGTCGGCATGCGCATGCCGACCGCCAGGGCTCGAAGCGCTAGCGCCCCTCGGCGGGGGTCGGAAACGCCGCGAGCACGCCGACCAGGAAGGCTTCGAGATCGAAGGCCTCCTCCGGCTCGCTCTGCCCGAGGCGCACGACGACGAGGTCGTGCGAAGGCAGCACCACCACGGACTGCGCTTCGTAGCCGGAGGCGAAGAAGAGATCGGCGGGCAGGGACGGGAAGGGCCGGTCGGCGGGCGCTCCCGGCGCGCCCGCGTTGAGCCACCAATGGGCGCCGTAGCGTCCCTGGGGCGCCGGCGCCGTCGGCCGTCGCACGCGCGCCACCCAGCCCTCGGGCAGCACGCGCTCGCCCTGCCAGACACCGTCGCGTGCATGCAACAGGCCGAAGCGGGCCCAGTCGCGCGCAGTTGCATACGCGAACGAGGAAGCGACGAAGGTTCCGGCCGCATCCGTTTCGAGCACGGCGCTGCGCATCCCGATGCGATCGAAGAGCGCCTCGCGCGGAAAGCGGTGATAGGCGAGCGCGTCGCCGGCGAACGTCGTGCGCAGGATCTCGGCCAGCAGGTTCGAGCTGCCGCTCGAGTAGCTCCAGAAGCTGCCCGGCGCGTGTGCGAGCGGTCTGCGCGCGGCGTAGGCGGAAGCCGAGCGCGAGAGGAACAGCATCGAGGTGGCGTCGGCGAAGGCGCCGTAGCGCTCCGAGAACTCGAGCCCGCTCGTCATGCGCAGCAGCTCGTCCGGTGTGATCGAGGCGCGGGAATCCGAGCTCCACGCAGGGACGGGCGCGGGGGCGTCGAGAGCGAGCTGGCCGCGCCCCGCCTGGATGCCGACGAGCGCCGCGAGCACGCTCTTGGTCATCGACCAGCCGAGCAGCTTCGTGCTCGCGGCGAAACCGGGGGCGTAGCGCTCGGCGACGAGTCGCCCGCGATGCAGCACGATCACGGCGCGCGTGCGGCGGTGCACGGCGGGGTCGGGCTCGCCAAAGGCGGACTCGACCGCCGCGTCGAGCGCCGGAGCGTCGAAACCCGTGGGCGTCGGTCCGGCGTCTCGATCGCCGCTCGGCCACGGGATTCCCGCCGGGTCCGGCCCGGGCTCTGGATCGAAGGCCTGCGCGCGCAGCTCGGCCACGCTCGAGTCGACGGCGAGCGCGCAGCCCAGGCCATCGCGAAACACCGCGGTCTGGCGGCCGAGGCCGAGCCAATCCGAAGTCGCCGTGCGCTCCGCGCGGTCGACGCGCGGGCGCAGCGCGGCGAAGCCGTCCAGATCCTCGGCGAGCAGCGACGCCTCCGAGCGGCCGGCGACGAAGACCCCCGAGCACAGCAGCTTGGCTTCGTATCCGGTTGCGATCGGAAGCTCGTGAAGCGCGAGCCCGCACGCCGCGCTCACCGCGATGGTGAGCGCCGTGAGAGCGCCGCGGCGCGCGCTCAAGCGGTCGCCCTCAGTCCGGAGCGCGCAGGGACTCGAGCAGCCGCGCGACCAGGCGCTCGGGCGCGTCGAGCGTCATGCCGTTGCAGCCGCTGCGCAGCGCGCCCTCCATGTCGGCGTCCACAGCTTCGACGCCGAAGGCGCGAACCTGGAGTCCGCGCGCGTGGGCCGCGCCCACGATCTGCAGGTCGAGATCGCTCGCGCGCATGCCGACCATTGCGAAGCCCGCCGCGGCTGCCGCGTCGAGCTGCTCGCTGCTCGCGTGCTCGAGCAGCCAGCACGCGGGCACCTGCGGCGCGCGTTGCCGCGCACGCTCGAGCTGCGCACGCTGGAACGACGTCAGCATCACGCGGCTTTCGAGCCCGGCCGCCGAGACGGCCGCGAGCACGACCGCGGGCGTCTCCTCGAGCTCGTCCTTGATCTCGATGTGGTAGTAGGGCTTCGCGCCCTGCGCGGCGAACAGCGCGGGGAGCGTCGTGAGCATCGTGCCCGCCCAGCGCTTCGCTTGGCCGGGGTGCGTGCGGTCGAACCAGATTCCGACGTCGGCGCGCGTCAGCTCGGCGGCGCGATGCTCGCGCACGCGGCCCCGAAGCGGAGTCTTCGCATCGAGCGTGCCGTCGTGGAAGAGCACCGGGACGGAGTCGAGCGAGAGCTGGACGTCGAGCTCGATCTCGATGACACCGATCTCGAGCGCGCGCGCGAAGGCGGGCAGCGTGTTCTCGGGCGCGAACGCCGAGGCGCCCCGATGCGCGATCACGTGAAACGGCCGCGGGATCGCGAGCGGAGGCTCCGCCCGGACGGCGGGTGCAGCGAGCGCAAACACGCCGAGCGCGTACGCGACGGCGGCTCGCGGCGCGGCCCTCAACGCGCGAGGTTCAGATTCGAGAAGGCCGGATCGCCCGTCACCTCGCGCACCAGGCAGCGCGCGAGCCACTCCGGCAGGTCCAGCGCCGCGTCGGGAGACGGCAGCTCCACCTCCGCGGTCACGAGATCGCGGCCCTCGAAGACGTCGATCTCCCAGAGCCGCTCGCCTTCCCGGACCTTGTAGCGCCGCTTCTCGATCCGGCAGCCCGCCGTGAGCGGCCAGAGCGGCTCGAACATCTCGCGGCTGATCGCTTCTTCGTACTCCGCGCGCGTGAGGCCGGTGCCGAGCTTGATCGTGCGGTAGAAGCGCTCACCGGACGCATCGCCGACGCGGCGCAGGCGCTCACGAATCGTCTCGCCCGCCAGCCAGCCCTGCTCGATGCGCACGTTCGGCGCCCCGCGCACCTCGTCGGGCAGGGCGTTCAGCAGGAACTTGCGCTCGATCTCGAGCGGCTCGCGGCGGACTTCGTCGAGCGCGTGCGCGATCGCCTCGACGGTTTCGAAGAAGCGCGCTCCGCGCTCGGCGAGCCAGGCGGCCTCGAGCGTGCCGAACAGCTTGCGGTGGCGGTCGCGCGCCAGCGTCGCGATCGCCAGCAGTCCGCTCTCGAGCGTGCGCCGGCGCGCGGACGCGAGCGCCGGGTCGTCCCCGGAGCGCACGGCATCCAGCAGCGCGTGCACGCGAGCCAGGGCGATGCGCTCGATTCCGGCTTCGAGCGTTTGCATCAGCAGCTCGAGATCGTGCGTCTCGCCGAGCACGTCTTGCAGCTCCTTGAGCGAACGCACGCTGCGTTTGCCATCGCGCACGTGAGGAGCCACCGGCTCGAGCAGGTAGCGCAGGCGCTTGGCCTCGAGACGCGCCGCGTGACAGGCGTCTGTGTCGGAAACGGACCCGATCGAGGCGAGGCACGCGCGCAGCTGCGCCGACTGCCTGCGCAATTTCCCGGCGAGCACGCAGGCGAAGGTGGGCGAAGGGTCGGGCGCAGCGAGATGCACCCAGGTGCGATAGCCGCGCAGCGCCTTCTCGAGCTCGGCGCGCAGCGTCTCGAAGCGCTCGGCCAGCTTCGAGAGCAGCTGCGCGTGCGCGTGGTCACGTTGCTGCGCGAGGTCTTGCAGCAGCCAGCCGAGCGCGGCGCGTTGGCTGCGCGCGAGGTCGGGGCGGCGCGCTGTGAGCCAGGCGATCTGCACCTCGGCGTCGCGGGCGGCGTTCGAGCGCGCGCCGAGCTCGCGCAGTCGCTCGAGGGCGTGCGCCGTCGGGCGCCGCTCCAGACTGGACTCGAATGCCTGCAGCGTGCTGCGCAGGCGGCGCAGGCTCACGCGAAGCTCGTGCAAGGCGTCGGGGGCGTCGCCGGCGGAGACGCGTGCGAGCGCCTTGCCGGCCTCTTCGAGGATGCGCAGCGCCACCAGGCGAGCGCCTTCCTCCGGCGGCCGCGTCAGCTCTTCGAGCTCGAGTCGAGCCACGCGTACCTCTCAGCGCAGCTTGCGCAGCTGCTTCGGAGTGAGCGCGAAGACCAGCTGCGCGCGGCCGGCGGCGATCTCGCCGGGAAAATGGAGCAACAGCGCGCCGCCCGTTCCGAGGTCGAGGAACGAGGTGCGCAGGCCCGAGAGGAACCAGGTCGCCGCGTGGGAGAGCAGGGGCTCGTGGCCCACGATCGCGAGCACGCTCTCGGAGCGAGCGGCCAGCCAGTCGGCGAGCTCCTTGGGCTCGGCGTTGGGCTCGAGCACGGGCGTCTGCTCGAAGCTGCATCCTCCATAGGCTTCCGCCACGATCTCGGCGGTCTCGACGGCGCGAACCAGCGGGCTCGAGACGAGCCCGTCGAGGGCCGGCACGAGCTTGCGCAGCCCGCGAGCCCCGCGGCGCAGCTGCTTGCGACCGTCCTCGCTCAGGCGTCGCGAAGCGTCGCTCCCGTCCGCTGCGCGCGGCTCGGCCTTGCCATGGCGTATGACGAGGAGATCCATCGCGTGCTCCGCTCCGGACGCGCAGGAGCATAGCGGCGCGGCGCGGACCTTTCAGCGTACGGGGGCGGGTGCCTCCCCCGGGGCAAAGGGTCCCAGCTGGCGCCGTTCCAGCTCCGCCGTCATCAGCGTCTCGAAGCGCCGGGGCATGGCGAGCGCGAGCACCACCATGCCGAAGTAGCCCGCCGGGAGCTTCGGGCTCTCGTCCCAGTGCCGGAGCTGCTGATACGGACGCGCAGCGAAGGCGTGATGATCCGCGTGGCGGGAGAGTCCGGCCAGTGTGTAGAGGGTGAACCAGGACGTCGTGTCCCACGAATCCACGGGCGAGACGCGCGGCCCGCGCCGCTCGAGCCCCCAGTGCTCGAAGAAGTTCACGCACTCGAGCAGACGCACGGCGGCGAACGCCTGGCCGAGCCACAGCGCGAAGGCGCCCCAGCCAAAAATCGCCGCGATCGCGAACGCGAGGCCCCACTCGAGAACGAGGCCGTGCACGACGCGGCTGCGCAGCAGGCGCGGGTCGCTCCAGCGCATGCTCTCGTCGCCGAGCCGCTTTGCTTCGAGCCGCCAGGCGCTGCGGAGCTGCGCCACGACGGTGCGCCGGAAGAAGGCCTGATAGCGCTCGCCGAAGCGCGCGCTGGCGCCGTCCTCGGGCGTGCCGACGCGCACGTGATGGCCGCGCAGGTGCTCGGTGAAGAAGTGCTCGTAGAGCACGAGCCCCATCAGGATGCGCGCGAGCAGCTTCATGGCGGGAGCCTTCCGGTGCATCAGCTCGTGGGCCACCACGATGCCCGAGTAGCCCGACGTGATTCCCATCAGCAGGAAGGCGACCAGGCTGTCCATGCGCCAGAAGTCCTGCGTCGCCGCCATCCGCACGAGCAACCCGAGATTCAGGATCTGCAATGCGAAGAGCGCCAGCAGGACGGCGTCGAAGGGCCAGCCCGGCAGCGACGGCGCCGGCTGGCGTTGCTCGGCCGCGCTCTTGCCGTCGGCGAAGACCGACGCGACGACGACGAGCAGCCAGGCGAGCGCTCCGACGCGCCCGTGCGGTGCGCTCAGCAGGAAGCCGAGGCTCGAGAGCGGGAGCGCGAAGCACAGCGAGTGGAGCGCGACGAGCCGCGCGGTCTCGAGCGGGGAGACGGCGGGCTCGCGCAGCGTCGGCGGGCCGAGCGTGGCGCTCGTCGTGTGTCCGGCCCCGGACATGCGTCCCCCAATTGCACGGAGGCTGCCGGCGCAGCCTCGCATACGAAACCGTATGCAAGCTTGCTTTCGCACATACGAATCGGTATGTCAAGAATCATGGTCGAGTCCCCGGCCCCGCGCCACGTCGGCAAACGCGAGACCCGCGAGGCCTTGATCCTCGCCGGCATCGCCGAGCTCGCCGAGAAGGGGCTCGACGAGCCGAGCCTCGACGCCATCTGCGCGCGCGCCGGCTTCACGCGCGGCGCCTTCTACGTGCACTTCGAGGATCGCGACGACTTCATCGCCGCGGTGATGGAGCGCGTGCTCGGCGGCTTCCTCGACGCGATCATCGCCACCGGCAATCACGCGCACGACCTCGCGCAGACGGTCAAGCGCTTCACCGACGACGTCACGCGGCTCACGAGCGGTGCGCAGGGCGCGCTGCTCGGTCTGCCCGTTCCCGGCGCCGGTCGCGCGATCCAATTCCACCGCCTGATCGAGGCCTGCACGCGTTCCGCGCGCATCCGCGGACGCTGGGTCGCGCTCGTGCGCGAGGCGATCGAGCGAGTGGCGAAGGCAGCGGACGAGGGCCAGGTGGCGGGCAGCGTGCGCAGCGACATCGAGGCCGAGCAGCTCGGCACGCTGCTGGTCGCGCTGGCGCTCGGCGCGGTCGCGGCGCTCGAATCCGGCGTGCCGTTCGATCCCGCTCGCGCACGCGACGGCGTGCTCGCCCTGCTGCGTCCGCCGCGCGCACCGACGCCGCGCGGCAAGGCCTGACGCATGCGCCGCTTCGACCCGCTCGCGATGATTTCGCGTCTTCCGATCGCGCTGCTGGCGCGTTGCCGGATTCCGGACGATCTCGATGCGGTGACGAGCCTCGCGCCCGAGACGCCGCCCGAGGCGGTGGGCCTCGAGCCCGTGGCCGTCGAGCGCATCTGGCAGGCGGCGCTCGCCCTCTACCGGACCGGTGTACACCCGGCGCTCCAGCTGTGCGTCCGGCGCCGCGGCGAGATCGTGCTGAACCGGGCGATCGGACACGCCGCAGGCAACGCGCCGCTCGACGCCCCCGATGCTCCCCGCATCCCCTGCACGACGCAGACGCCCTTCAACATCTTCTCGGCGTCGAAGGCGATCACCGCGATGGTGATCCACAAGCTCGACGAGGAGCGGCTGCTGCACCTCGAGGACCCCGTCTGCGAGTTCATCCCCGAGTTCGCGCGCCACGGCAAGCATCGCATCACGATCCGCCACATCCTCTCGCATCGCGCCGGCATTCCCAATCTGCCGCCGGAAGCGATCGATCTCGACCTGCTCGGCCATCCCGATCGCGTCGTCGCGATCCTCGCGGACGCGAAGCCGCGCACGCGTCCGGGCCGGTTGCTCGCCTACCACGCGGTGAGCGGCGGCTTCGTGCTGGCGGAGATCGTGAAGCGCATCACGGGCAGCGACGTGCGCCAGGTGCTCGAGCAGCGCATCTCGCGGCCGCTCGGTCTGCGCTGGCTGAGCTACGGCGTCTCGCCCGCCGACGTGCCGCGCGTCGCCGTGAACGCCTTCACGGGGCCGCCCGTGCCGCTGCCGATGCAGCTGATCCTGAAGAACGCGCTCGGCACCACGCTCGCCCACGCGGTCGAGCTCTCGAACGATCCGCGCTACCTGACGGGCATCGTGCCCTCGGCGAACGTGGTCACCACGGCGGAGGAGCTCTCCGCGTTCTACCAGTGCCTGCTCGATGGCGGCTCGCTCGGCGGCGTGCAGGTGTTCGATCCACGGACGGTGCGCCACGCGACCGCCGAGCAGAATCACTGGGAGCTCGACTTCACGCTCGGCATGCCGATCCGTTATGGGCTCGGGTTCATGCTCGGCGGCGCGCCCGCCAGTCTCTACGGGCTCGACAACCCGCACGCCTTCGGTCACCTCGGACTCTCCAACGTGATTTCGTGGGCAGACCCCGAGCGCGATCTCGCCGTGGCGCTGCTCACGAGCGGCAAGCCGATCATCTCGACGCACGTCGTGCGGCTCGTCGAGCTGATGCTCGCGATTTCGCGGGGGCTGCCGAAGCTGTCGCCGCGGCGTCAGTGGAAGGCGTCGAGCTCGATGACCTCGATGCGCCGCGAGAGCACGCCGTCGGTGCTGAAGACCTCGTAGGCGAGCGCAATCTCCTTGCCGCCGGGTCCCCAGGCATGATCGCCGGCGACCGCCCGGCCGGCGCCCTCGGCCGCCAGCAGGTCGTTCAAGCCCGAAATTCGCGAGCCTCTTCCATTGCGGTCGAGAACGAAGAGCTCGAGACGCAGGCTGCTCGCCAGATCGGGCGGATGGCGCCAGCTCGACGCCGCGCTCGAGACGTAGGCGACGACCTGGCCTCCCGGCGACGGCTTCGCGAATTCGTCCCAGACGCCGGGCGAGTGCGTCAGGTTCACGGGCGCGCCGCCCTTGAGGCTCACGCGGTAGATGTCGTCCATGTAGGGCGCGCCGGGCGCCGAGCGGGAATACCAGAGAGTGTCACCGACCAGCGCGTCCGCCTCGAAGCGGCTTCCGCCCGGCGCGCCCTGGAACAACGCGGTGCGCGGCCCGAGCCGCGGCCGGCGCCCCGGCCCGGCTTCGATCTTCGCGTACGCGATATGCCAGCCCTGCCACGGATCCTCGCCTCCCGGCGTGCGCTGGCCGGCCTTTTGCGGGATCCGTCGACCGGTCGCCTGGCGCACGCTCCACACCAGCTTTGTACCGTCGCGCGAGACGCGCGGGGCGAGCGAAGCGCCGAGCGGCCCCACCGCGACCAGCGGCTCCGCCCACGAGCCGTCGGCGGCGATCGCCCAGAGATCGTGATGGATGCCCCACTCGAGCTGCTCGTAGCGTCCGCCGCGCGCGTGCTGATTCGAGACCTGGATCACGAGCCACTTGCAGCTCGGGTGCCAGCTCGGATGACCGCGCAAGCCCTTCGGAAGCCCGCCCATCGTGCAGGTCAGGCATTTCTCGTCTTGACCGTGGGGATCGATCGTCCAGATCTCCGAGGCGCCCGAACGGGTTTCGCGGTCGAACGCGATCAGGTTGTTTGCAAAGCACCAATCGAGCCGGCCGGCGTCCTCGAAGACGATCGTGCGTTCGAGCACGACGCTCGCTTCGCCGGGGGCTCGAGCGGGAGCTGGCGGGGCCTCACCGAAGAGCGGAGCGCCGCAGCCGGTTGCGAGCCACCACCCGGCGGCAGCCGCGCTGCGCGCCGCGCGCCAGCGATTGCGATGCCGAGACGTCATGCTCGCGGCGCGGCTCCGGCTACTTCTTGCGCCAGTGTTCGTCCGCGCCCATCACGTACTCGCCGGCGGGCGCGCGCTCGATCAGCTTCGCGCCAGCGAGCGCAGCCACGGCGTCGACCGCCGTGCCGTTCTTCTGCGCGATCTCGGCATACTTCAGCTTGCGCTTGGCGTTGATCTCCCCGGCCAGCTGCGCGGCCGCCGGCGGCGCGCTGGCGCTCACCACGCCGAGATAGCCGTCGGGCCGTTCGCCCACCCAGCCGGCCGCCTTCGCGGCGGCGAGATCCTCGGCCCCCGCGTTCGGCGCGGCGGCCAGCAAGAGCACGGCCGCGGCAAGGGCGAGCGTTGCCGTCGCGAATGCGCTGCGCATGGGATGACACCTCCGCATGTCTCAGAAGATCTCGTCGTTCTTGTCGATCAGCTGATCGAGGTCCTTGTCGACCTTGACGCGGATCTCGTGCTCGATCTTGATGTTCATGTTGATGGTGATCGGCTCCTTCGGAGCCTCCACCTGCACCTTGGGTGTACAGGCCGCGAAGAGCGCCAGCGCGAAGAGCGCGCAGCGCGCCCGGTTCCCGAACCGATGCGTTCGGAGCATGAGCCATGTCTCCTTGGGGGGGTGAAGTCAGCGTATCGAGCTGCGTCGCTCGCGTCCAGCGCCGTTGCCGCCGGCGCGCTCGCCGCGGGCGCGCCGATTCATGGCGGCGACTGACCGAAGCGCTTCAGCCGCTCCTCGATCACCTGCGGGATCCTGGAGACCGTGGCGCTCTCGCGCAGCAGATCGGCGAGCCGGGACTCGATGCTCAGGTTGTAGTGGATGGGTCGGCCGTTCTGGAAATCCGGGTTCGTGCCCGCCACGTGCAGCGCGAGCCGGAGCTTCCCATTCGCGTCGCCATCGAGCTCGATCTCGAGCTTCTCGACCGCGAGGTTGTCGAACGCGCCGAGCAGGACGTCGAAGCCCGCGCCGCGCTGCCGCAGACTGGCGGCGCCCGGGCCCGGCCGGTAGCGCAGGCGACCGCCCGGCTGCGCGCGGAACACGCCGTGATCGATCTCGATCGCATGGCCGCTGCGTTGGATCGGCAAGCTCCCGTCGATTCTTCCTTCGCCTGAGAGGCCCTCGAGGTCGATGAGCGCGAGCAGCTGCGCGAGATCGAGGTCTTCGGCCTCGAGCACGAACGCCTGCTGCGTCGCCTTCGGATCGATCTGGCCCGCGGTGCGCACCCGCCCGCCCAGGATCTGCCACTCGGCCTGCTCGATCGCGATCACGCCGTCCGGCCGCAGCTGGCCGGCGATCAGACCGTTCGTGAGGTCGAGACCGAAGCCGATGCGCGCGATCGAGACGAGCTGTCCGGGCGGGGTCGTAAACGGACCGGGCCCCTCGAAGCGCAGCGCTCCGTTCAGGCCCGCGACCCGTGCGACGGACGTCTCGAAGCCCAGATCGCGCCCGGCGACGTCGAGCGCGAGCTGCAGCTGCCCGGCGGAGAAGCGCGCGCGGCCGCTCGCTTCGAGCGATCCGACCACCGAACTCAGTCGGCCCGCGAGCTGTGGAGCCAGCTGCGCGGGCTGGAGACCGCCTTTCGCGAAGCTCACGCGCGGCATCCGCAGCCGCGCCTCGCCGCTGCGCGTCTCGGGGTCGAACGTCCCCTGCGCGTTCAACACTACATGGTGTTGAGCCTCCGTCGCGCGCAGGTCGAAGGCGAGCGCCGACTCCCGCGGCTCGAGGCTGCCTGCCAGCGCGAAGCCCGGGGTGCGCGGCGGCTCGCGCGTGTCCGTCACCGCGAGCACCGCGATCCGCCCCGCGGGCCGTCGCAGCGGCGGGTCGAGCGTCACGTCGAGCTCGAAGCCGTGCGCCGCGAAGCCGAGCGTCGGCGCGCGCAGCTCGCCTCCGGTCGTCTTCACTGCGAACGGGGCCAGCCCGCCGTCGGCGTCGATCCGTGTGCGCAGCTGCGCCTGCGGCGTGCTCCCTTCGAGGCGCAGCGCCTGCGAGCCCTCACCGAAGGTGAGCGTGACGGGCCCAGGGGCGAGCGAGACGAGGACCTCCGGTCCCGCGACCTGGAGCTGGGCGCTGAGCGCGAGTCTGCCGGCCGAGAGCGGGAGGCGAAGACCGGCTCCGGGCGCGAGGTCCAATCCGAGCGCGGCCCCGCCGCTCAGCGCGCCGCCGGCCCCCGCGAGATCGAGCAGCGCCGTGGCATTCGCCAGCGCATGGTGAGCTTTGATATCGACGCGCGCGCGCGTCCGGCCGGCGCGCTCCTGCGCGTTCACCGCCAGCTCGATGCCGAGCGGACCCTGCGCGGTGGCGACCTCGGCGTGCGCCGATTCGATCTGCAGCTCGCTCGAGGGCAGCGCGGGCAGCCGGAGTCCCGCAGGCGCGGGCGGCTCGCCGCGAGCGCTCCCCTGCGTCGCCCGCGAACCGCTCGCGAGCGCCTCGAGGCCGCCGAAGCGCGGGCCGGCCGCGCCGATCTCCCCCGTGAGGCGAACGCCCGAGATGCGCAGCGCGCTCACGCGTCCGCGCCAGAGCTCCGCCAGCGTGTAGTCGGCAGCGATCGTGTCGATCGCGAGCGCATCGCCGGCTCCGGCGCGCAACGCGCGCAGCTCGAGCCCGCTCAGGTCGAAGCGGGCGACGTCGACGCGGGCGGGCGCGACGCCGAGCCGCGCGAGCTCGCGCAACGTCCACCACTGCGCCAGCTCGCGCCGCTGCCACCAGAGCGCTGCGCTCGCGAGCGTGAGCGCGAGGACGAGCGCGAGGAGCGCAGCGATCGAGCGTCGCACGATGCGCGAGCGCATATCCCCCCACGGCGTGAGCCACGGAAGGTACCGTCCCCGCTCGCGCGCGGGGACCCGCTCGCGCGACGCGCGTCAGATCGAGAAATCGTTGACGAAGACGCGCTTCTGCTTCGGCTTCACGAACACGACGGCTCCCTTCGCGAGGGCGAGGCTGCGGTAGCGCTCCTGGGTGAGCGCCGCCTGCACGCGATCGCCGGCGTCGGTCACGAGATCGATCTTCACGCTGGGGCCGGCCGCGTGGATGCGCTCGACGCGGGCGCGGAACTCGCCGTCGCCGTCGCCGATCGAGCTGCTATCGAGCTCGAGTAGATGCGGCCGCACGTAGACCCGCGCCTGTTCGCCTTCGATGCGGGCATGGAAGACGTTCACGTCGCCGAGGAACTCGTAGACGAAGGCGTTCGCCGGCTCGTGATAGAGCTCCTCCGGCGTTCCGACCTGCTCGATCCGGCCGCGATTCATCACGACGACGCGGTCGGCGAGCTCGAGCGCCTCTTCCTGATCGTGGGTCACGAACACGCTCGTGAGACCGAGCTCGTCGTGCAGCCGGCGCAGCCAGCCCCGCAGCTGCTTGCGCACGCGCGCGTCGAGCGCGCCGAAGGGCTCGTCGAGCAGCAGCACGCGCGGCTCGACGGCGAGCGCGCGCGCCAGCGCCACCCGCTGGCGCTGGCCGCCCGACAGCTCGCTCGGGAGCCGCCCCGCCAGGCCCTCGAGCTGCACCAGACGCAGCAGCTCCGTCACGCGGGCGCGCAGCTCCGCCTCCCGCGGCCGCCGCGCGCGCGGTCGCACGCGCAGGCCGAAGGCCACGTTCTCGAACACGCTCATATGTCGAAACAGGGCGTAGTGCTGGAATACGAAGCCCACGCGCCGATCGCGTGCGCTGCGCTCCGTCGCATCCTCGCCCTCGAAGTGCACGGCGCCCCGATCCGGAAACTCGAGGCCGGCAATGATCCGCAACAGCGTGGTCTTGCCGGAGCCCGATGGCCCGAGGAGTGCCACCAGCTCACCGTGTTTCATCTGCAGGCTGACGCCGCGCAGGGCCTCGAAGGCCCCGAAGCGCTTCGCGAGGTCGCGAACTTCGATGCTCATGTCGCGCCCCTGCGGCGTCCGAGCCGCCATTCGAGCGCGCTCTTGGCGGCGAGCGTGACCAGCGCGAGCAGCGCGAGCAGCGAGGCGACCGCGAAGGCGGACGCCGTCTGGTACTCGTTGTAGAGGATCTCGATGTGCAGCGGCAGCGTGTTCGTCTGGCCGCGCACGTGTCCGGAGACCACCGAAACCGCGCCGAACTCGCCCATCGCGCGGGCATTCAGCAGCACGATCCCGAACAGCAGGCCGAAGCGGATGTTCGGGAGCGTGACGCGCAGGAAGGTCTGCCAGCCGCCGGCGCCGAGCGAGGCGGCCGCCTCCTCCTCCTCGTTGCCCTGCTCCTGCATCAGCGGAATCAGCTCGCGCGCCACGAACGGGAAGGTGATGAAGAGCGTCGCGAGCACGATGCCGGGAACCGCGAAGATGATCTTCACGTCGTGGTCGCGCAGCCAATGACCGAGCCAGCCTTGCAGACCGAAGAGCAGCACGAAGATCAGACCCGAGATCACGGGCGAGACGGCGAACGGCAGGTCGATGGCCGTGATCAGCGCGCTCTTGCCGCGGAAATCGAACTTCGCGATGGCCCAGGCCGCCGCCACGCCGAACACGGCGTTCAGCGGCACGCAGATCGCCGCGACGAGCAGCGTGAGGCCGAGCGCGGAGAGCGCGTCGGGCTCGGAGATTGCGGCGAGGAAGACGCCCAGTCCCTGCGAGAGGGCGGCGACGAACACGGTGACCAGCGGCAGTCCGAGCAGCAGTCCGAGATAGCCGAGCGCGATCGCCAGCAGCGCAGCGCGCACCAGCCGCGGCTCCTCCAGCGCGCGCGCGCGGCGAACCGCCGTGGGCGCCCACTCCACGCTCACATCGCTGCTCGTGCCGGGCGCGCTCATGCGCCCGCCCGCCGCTGGCCCCAGCTCTGGAGGGCGTTGATCGCGAGCAGCAGCGCAAAGGATGTGACGAGCAGCGTCACCGCGATCGCCGTGGCGCCGGCGTAGTCGTACTGCTCGAGCTTGGTGACGATCAGCAGCGGCGCGATCTCGGTGCGCATCGGCATGTTGCCCGAGATGAAGACCACGGATCCGTACTCGCCCACGCCGCGCGCGAAGGCGAGCGCAAAGCCGGTGGTGAGCGCCGGCCAGAGCGTCGGGAAGAGCACGCGGGCGAAGGTCTGCACGCGGCTCGCGCCGAGGCTCGCGGCGGCCTCCTCGACCTCGGCGTCGAGATCCTGCAGCACGGGTTGCAGGGTGCGCACGACGAACGGCAGGCCGATGAAGGTGAGGGCGAGCGCGATCCCGAGCGGTGTATAAGCGACTTCCACGCCGAGCGGCTCGAGCCGGCGCCCGATCCAGCCGTTCTTCGCGTAGAGCGTGGTCAGCGTGATGCCGGCCACCGCCGTCGGAAGCGCGAACGGCAGGTCGACGAGCGCATCGACGACGCGCTTGCCGGGAAAGCGGTAGCGCACGAGCACCCAGGCGACGACGAAGCCGAAGCCCGCGTTGACGAGCGCCGCGACGAACGCCGCTCCGAACGAGAGCCGATACGAAGCGAGCACGCGCGGACTGGTCGCCGCCGCCCAGAACTCGTCCCAGCCGACGGCGGCCTTGAGGAACAAGCCCGAGAGCGGAATCAGCACGATCAGCCCGAGGTAGAACAGCGTGAAGCCGAACGTCGGGCCGAACCCGGGGATCACGCTTCGGCGGGTGCGCAGCAGCGGCATCGGCGCGCGAAAGCCTCAGCGCCCGGGCGCGTAGATCTGGTCGAAGATCCCGCCTTCGGCGAAGTGCTTCGCCTGCGCCTGCTTCCAGCCGCCGAAAGCATTCTCGATCGTGACGAGCTCGAGCGCCGGAAACTTGCTCGCGTACTTCGCCTGGACCGCTTCGAGGCTCGGCCGGTAGTGGTGCTTCGCGATGATCTCCTGCGCCTCCGGGGTGTAGAGATACTCGAGGTACGCCTCGGCGACCTTCTGCGTCCCATTGCGGCGTGCCACGACGTCCACCACCGCGACCGGAGGCTCCGCGAGGATGCTGAGCGACGGCACCACGATCTCGAACTTGCCCTGGCCCAGCTGCTCGACCGCGAGGAAGGCCTCGTTCTCCCAGGCGAGCAGCACGTCGCCGATGCCGCGCTCGACGAAGGTGGTGGTCGAGCCGCGCGCGCCGGTGTCGAGGATCGGCGCGTTCTTGTAGAGCTTCTCGACGAACGCCTTCGCCGCCGCCTCGTCTCCCCCGTTCTTCTTCAGCGCGTAGGCCCAGGCGGCCAGGTAGTTCCAGCGCGCGCCGCCGGAGGTCTTCGGGTTCGGCGTGATCACGACGACACCGGGCTTCACTACGTCGTCCCAGTCGTGAATCTGCTTGGGATTGCCCTTCTTCACCAGGAACACGATCGTCGAGGTGTAGGGGCAGCTGTTGTTCGGCAGGCGCTTCTGCCAGGCCTTCGGGATCAGCTGCGCACGCTGGTAGATCGCGTCGATGTCGCCGGCGAGCGCGAGCGTCACGACGTCGGCCTCGAGACCGTCGATCACGGCCCGCGCCTGCTTGCCGGAGCCGCCGTGCGATTGATGGATCGTCACCTTCTCGCCATGGGTCGCCTCCCAGTGCTTCGCGAAGGCCTGGTTGTAGTCCGCATACAGCTCCCGCGTCGGGTCGTAGGAGACGTTGAGCAGCGTCACATCCGCCTCGGCGGCCGGGGCTAGCCCGGAGAGGGCCGCCGAAAAGACGAGGGCGAGCAACGAGAGCCTGGCGATGCGCGACACGGATTGGATTCCTCCTGGACCTAGTAGTTGATCTGCAAGCGCGTCAAGAACACGTGCTCGCGTTCGCGGTTGCCGCCGCCCGGAGCGCCGCCGGTGAACTGGTCGTTTTCGTAGTTCGCGACGAGCTTGAGAAAGCGATTCAGGTACCAGTTGACGCCGATGGAATATTGATCGAGCCCGCTCGCAGCGACCGCCGGGTCGGCATAGAACGGGAAGACGTCGTCGTCGATCGAGAGCTGCCCGTAGCGGGCGGCGACCTCGAAGGCGCCCCAACCGCCCTCCTTTAGCGAGAAGTCGGAGCGCGGCGTCACGCCCTTGAAGGACGCATTCTCGCCCGTGAGCACGTAGCTGAGCGCGAGCTGCCACGCCTCGTTGTTGGCGGTCATGCGGTTCGCGCTGCCCCGTTGGATCCGCTGACTCGATCGAGTGTACTCCCAGAGCATGCCGAAGGGGCCCCAGTAGTATGTGCCCTGCGGCGCGATTCTCACGTGGTCGCCGCCGGCCACCACCGCGGGCAGGGCGCCCGCACCGGTCGTCGCGCCCCGATAGTTGAAGAAGTTGTTGTTGTCGTAGGCGAGCTTGAAGGAAGGCGCCGCTTGATTGTTCTCGCTGCCGTAGCTGACGGCGAAGCCGACACCGAACCCGCGCAGCGGCTCGATGTTCGTCTCCAGGAAGGGCTGGACGAAGATGCGCGCGTCGACGTCCTTCGAATCGTTGGTGTCGATGTCGTTCACATCGGCATTGCCATAGTCGCGGGCGCCGTTGAAGGCGCCGATCGCATAGCTCACCAGGCCCTCGTCGAGCTCGCTCCAGACCTGCGCGCCGAGATCGCGGTTGGGAACCAGGAACGTCGGGAGCCCGCGCTCGACGAACATCAGCGACGTGGCGGATTGGAGCCGCTCGAGCCCGAGCGGCGGCTTGAACTTGCCGGTCTGGAGCTGCGCCTGCGGCACGTACTTGAGGTTGATGTACGCGTCGTAGAGCGTCGGTGAGCCGCCGGCGAAGTCCGGCATGATCTTGAAGTCGATGTTCTCGAACAGCGTGCCCTCGAAGACCGGGCGCACGCGGCGCAGGGCGAAGGTGTCGTTGCCCGCGTCTCCGCCCGCCTCGAACCAGCGCGTGTCGGCCTGGACATAGCCGCGGAGCTTCAGGTTGAAGGACTTGCCGTCCGGCGAGCGCAGGAAGAAGCCGTCCTTGCCGGCGCCCACGATCGGCGTCTGCTTGGCCTTGGTGTCGTCGGCCTCCTCCTTCACCTCGAGCTTGCGTTTCACGGTCGCGAGCTCCTGCTCGAGCGCGTCGAAGCGCGCCCTGGTCTCGTCGTCCATCTCGCTCGCGGCCGGCAGCGCCGTCACGAGAGCGCCGAGCGCCACCGCCGCCATCCACCAGCCTCGTTGCGGCCCACCCATCTGCATGCTCCTCCCTTCGGGCGTCGATCCGGACCCGGGCGGCTGAGCAAGGGGCATGCCGGCGGCTGCGACCGCCTACGCCAGGGGTGATACGCGCGCTGCGCGTGTTCCAAGCCTTGCGGCGCCAGACCCCATCAAATATGATTGATTTATCCGTGATATATGCAGGAGTATTAGTCGTATATCACGGAAATTCTTTCAGATTTCACGGGAGGCGAAGCGAACTGTGGAGCGATTCATGCCGCTCTTGCTCGACCTCTGGCGCGAGGCCTGCCGGCACATCGAGATCGAGCAGTCGCTCGAGCGCACGGCGCCGATCCTGCTGCGCAGCCTGCCGCTCGACGCGATCGCGGTGCGGCGCATCGACCTCGCGCGCGCCTGCGTCGAGACGGTTGCCACCGTTCAGTGTCGGTCTGGCGTGGCGGCGCGAGCGGCGCGCAGCGAGCTCTCGGCGCCGGAGCTCCAGAGCCTGCTCGCCTGGTGCCGCCGCGGCGCGGTGGAGCACGCCTCCGCCGAGACCCTGCGCGCGCGCCTGCCGGGAGGGCTCGAAGCCGGGCTCGAGGGCGACGTGCTGATCGGTCCGCTGACGGCGGACGAAGAGCCCCTGGGCGTCGTCGTGCTGGTCGCGCAGCCGCGGCGTCGCTTCGACACCGAGCACGAGGCGCTGCTGCGCGCGCTGCTCGAGCCCTTCACGGTGGCGCTCGAGAACGATCGCCGCTTGCGCGAGATGACGACGCTGCGCGAGGCCGCCGAGGCCGATCGGCTCTCGCTGCTCTCGCGGCTCGGACGCACGCAGCTCGGCGAGACGATCATCGGCGCCGAAGGGGGGCTGCGGCCGGTGATGGAGCGTGTCGACCGCGTCGCGCGGCTCGACGTCCCGGTGCTGATCCTCGGCGAGACGGGCGCCGGCAAGGAGGTGGTGGCGCGCGCGATCCACGCCCGCTCGCAGCGCGCCGGCGGCCCCTTCCTGCGCGTGAACTGCGGAGCGATCCCGGCGGGGCTGATCGATTCCGAGCTCTTCGGTCACGAGCGCGGCAGCTTCACGGGCGCGGTCGCCGAGCGGAAGGGCTGGTTCGAGCGCGCCGACGGGGGAACGCTGTTCCTCGACGAAATCGGCGAGCTGCCGCCCGACGCACAGGTGCGACTCCTGCGCGTGCTCCAGGACGGAACGCTCGAGCGTGTCGGAGGCCATCGCCAGATCAGCGTCGACGTGCGCATCGTCGCCGCCACCCATCGCGACCTCGAGGCCCTGATCGCGGACGGCCGCTTCCGAGAGGATCTGTGGTACCGGGTGGCGGTCTTCCCGATCCAGCTCGCGCCGGTGCGCGACCGCGCCGAGGACATTCCGGCGCTCGCGACCCACTTCGCCCTGCGCGCGGCGACGCGTTTCGGCACGCCGCCGCTGCTGCCGACCGCGGCCGATCTCGATCTGCTCGTGCGTTACCCGTGGCCCGGAAACGTGCGCGAGCTCTCCGCCGTGATGGAGCGCGCCGTGATCCTCGGCGACGGCCGACAGCTCGATGTGGCGCGCGCGCTCGGGCCGCTGCCCGGATCGAATGCTGCGCAGACGCGGCGCGCGCCTGCGGCCCCGAGCCCGCCCGATCGCGGGGTCGGCGCGCCGCCTGCAACCCTCGACGCGGCGATGGCCGCCCACATCGAAGCCACGCTCGCGCGCGTGCGCGGGCGCATCGAAGGCGAGGGCGGCGCGGCGGAGCAGCTCGGCATCAACCCGCACACGCTGCGGGCCCGCATGCGCAAGCTCGGCGTCGACTGGCGCCAGTTCCGCCGGCAGGCCCGTTGAGCTTCGCTCGCCTTCGGCTCGCTGCGCGCGCGCCAGGGCCAGCTTGCGGCGGTTCCCGCCGAGCTCAGAGCTCGATGCGGCGCAGGCGCAGGGCGTTCGCGATCACCGACACCGAAGACAGGCTCATCGCCGCGGCGGCGAGCATCGGCGAGAGCAGCCAGCCGAACAGCGGGTAGAGCAGGCCCGCGGCGATCGGAATGCCGAGCGCGTTGTAGACGAAGGCGAAGAACAGGTTCTGACGGATGTTGCGCAGTGTCGCCCGGCTGAGCCGCCGCGCGCGCACGATCGCCCGCAGGTCTCCCTTCACGAGCGTCACGCCGGCCGCCTCGATCGCGACGTCGGTGCCCGTGCCCATCGCGATGCCGACTGCGGCGAGCGCCAGCGCCGGCGCGTCGTTCACGCCGTCGCCCGCCATCGCGACGCTGCGCCCCGCTCGCGCGAGCTCGCGCACGACGTCCGCCTTGCGCTCGGGCAGGGCCTCCGCCACCACCTCGTCGATCCCGAGCCGCTGCGCCACGGCCTGCGCCGTCGTGCGACCGTCCCCGGTCAGCATCACGAGCCGCAGGCCTTCCGCGCGCAGCTCGCGCACGGCCTCGGCGCTGGTCGCCTTCAGCGGATCCGCCACCGCGAGCAGACCGGCGGCGCGGCCGTCGTGCAGCACGAAGACGACGGACTTTCCCTCCGCGCGCAGCGCCTCGCCGCGCTCTGCGAGCGGGCCGAGCCGCGCGCCGAGCGACTCGATCCAGGCTGCGCTTCCGAGCGCCGCCGGCGCTCGCGCCGACGCGGCCCGCGACGCCGCGGCCGGGATGCGCCACGAAGTCGTCCACGGGCGTCGCCCGGACTCCGCGCTGCGCGGCTCCCTGCGTGATCGCCGCGGCGAGCGGATGCTCGCTGCCGCGCTCGAGGCTCGCGGCGACCCCCAGCAGGGCCGCTTCCGTGACGCCTTCGGCTGTCACCACGTCGACGAGCTGCGGGCGTCCTTCGGTGAGCGTGCCGGTCTTGTCGAAGACGAGCGTATCGACGCCGCGCAGCTTCTCGATCGCCTCGGCGTTGCGGAACAACACGCCCGCAGTCGCGCCGCGGCCCATCGCGACCGCGATCGAGATCGGCGTCGCGAGTCCGAGCGCGCACGGACACGCGATGATCAGCACGGCGACCGCATTCACGAGCGCGTGCGCCAGGCGCGGCTCGGGCCCGACCGCGGCCCACACCGCGAAGGTGGCCCCGGCGGCGAGCACGACCGCGGGCACGAACCAGCCCGCCACGCGATCGGCGAGGCTCTGGATCGGGGCGCGGCTGCGCTGCGCCTGCGCGACGAGCGCCACGATGCGCGCGAGCAGCGTCTCGCCGCCCACCTTCT
The DNA here is from genome assembly GCA_963785985.1 of uncultured delta proteobacterium. Classification (GTDB taxonomy): domain Bacteria; phylum Myxococcota_A; class UBA9160; order UBA9160; family SMWR01; genus DATBRV01. Next base: position 136,569 of record CAWAXD010000016.1, read on the forward strand.
CGGCGCGCATCACGAGGCTTCCCGTGCCGTTCACGCTGCCCGCCACGACGCGGTCCCCGGGACGCTTCGCGACCGGGATCGGCTCGCCCGAGAGCATCGATTCGTCGACGCTGCTACCGCCCTCGAGCACCACGCCATCCACCGGCAGCTTCTCGCCCGGTCGCACGCGCAGCTTTTCACCGACGCCGATGCTCGCGAGCGGGACGTCGACTTCGCTGCCGTCCTCGAGCAGGCGGCGCGCGGTTGCCGGCGCGAGACCGAGCAGCGCGCGGATCGCGCCTCCCGTGCGTCGCCGCGCCCGCAGCTCGAGCAGCTGGCCGAGGAGCACGAGCGTCACGATCACGGCGGCGGCCTCGAAGTAGACCGGGACGCCGCCGCCGTGGCTGCGGAAGGCAGCCGGATACGCACCCGGAGCGAGCGTCGCGAGCAGGCTGTGGCCCCAGGCGGCGCCGGTCCCGAGCGCGATCAGCGTGAACATGTTGAGCTGTCGCGTCCGCAGCGAGCGCCAGGCGCGCTCGAAGAACGGCTTGCCTCCCCAGAGCACGACGGGCGTCGCGAGCAGCAGCTGGATCCACGCGAGCGCCGCCGCGGGAACGGCGTGCGCGAGGCGGGGAGCCACGAACATTTCCGCCATCGTGAGCGCGAACAGGGGAAGCGTGAGCAGGCTGCTCAGCCAGAAGCGGCGGCTCATGTCGAGCAGTTCGGGGCTCGCTTCGTCGCCGAGCGTCGGCGCCACCGGCTCGAGCGCCATCCCGCAGATCGGACACGCGCCCGGGGCGTCGCGCACGATCTCGGGGTGCATCGGACAGGTGAAACGCACCGCCGCCGCAGGCGCCGCCGCGGGAGCCCCGGCGGGCGGTCCCAGCCAACGCTCGGGCTCCGCGCGGAAGCGCTCGCGGCAGCGATCGCTGCAGAAGCGGTAGCTGACGCCGGCGTGCTCGAGCCGACGCGGGCTCTCCCAGTCGACGCTCATGCCGCACACGGGATCGCGCGCGGCCGGCACAGCCGCGTGAGGCGACGGCGGGTGGGCTTCAGTCGCCATGGCGAGAGTCGAGCAGCGCGTTCACGCGGGCGCGGCGCCGCGTCTCCCCCTGCATGACGGCTCAGGGTACCGGATCCGGTCCGGCTGGGACCGCGGGCGCAACCCTCAGCGCGACGAGGGAACGGCCGCCCAGATAGCCGCGTCCGATCTCCTGGACGGAGCGCGCCTCCAGCCCGAGCTCCGGGAGATCGCGCTCCCATACGAGCGCAACCCGGCCGGGCTCCGCGACGAGCCAGTTTCCGGCCGGGCGCCCCCCCTTCACGACGACGTCGGAGCGCCCGCTGAGGATGCGCACGCTGCTACAGGCGTTGAACGGCGCGGCGAGACCGTTCGCGCGCAGCAGCAGCTCGTTGCGAAGCAGCGCGCGCGGCGTCATCCAGGGGTCGAGGCGCGCGACGCCGACGAGCACGCAGACGGCGATCGCGCAGATGCCGGCGACCGCGCGCCGCCAGGGCGCGATGCGACGAGCCGCCGGCAGCACGACCAGCCCGAGCAGGAACGCCGCGGCGAGCGCGGTGACGAGACGCAGAAGAGCGTCGTTCGCGAGCGCGAGCTCGGCCGGATTTTCGGTGAAGACCGGCGCGAAGCCGGCACGGATCGCGAGCGCGCCGCTCACGAGCAGCGCGAGCACGGCCGCGGCGCGCGTGGCCCAGCGTTCGGGTGTCGCCACCGCCTGGCCGAGAAGCAGCGCCAGGGCCGGCACCGCCGGGAGCAGATAGTGCGGCTGCTGCGTGCGCAGCAGCGAGAGCAGCACGGCCGGCACGCTGACCCAACCGATCAGCGCAGCCTGGGGGCCGGCGAGGCGCGCGCCGGCGCGCTCGCGCCACGCGGCTCGCAGCCGCAGGATCGGAACGCCGAGCAGCGTCCACGGGAGCAGACCGATCAGCGTCACGGCGAGCAGCCATCCGGGAGGCCGCAGATGAGGCGCGTTGCCCGTCACCCGCTTCAGCGCCTGGCTGACCGCGAGTCCGTACACGTAGCGACTGCCGGCGGCGTCCGCGGCCGCGAGCGCCCAGGCGGCGACGGCGCCGAGCGCGACGCCCAGCGCGGCGGCGTCGCTCGCATCCGCCGATGCCGCGCTTCGCTCGCGCGCGAACGCGGCGCCCAGCCTCAGTCCGAGCGGGAAGAGCAGCAGCACGGGACCTTTCGTGAGCAGCGCTGCGGCGAGGGCGATGCCTTCGCAGACGACGAGTCCCGCGCGCGCTCCGCCCCGGCTTCCGCTGCGCGCGAGCTTGGCCGCGATCGCAGCGGTCACGCACGCGGTCGCGCTGGCGTCGAGCAGCCCGGCCTGACCATAGGCCAGGAAGAGGGGGCTCGTCGCGAGCATCCAGCTCGCGCGCGACGCCGTCGTCCGCGCGAGGCCCAGCGCGCTCGCGATGCCGGGGAGCAGCGCGAGCGTCGCGAGCGCGGCTAGGCCCGAGGCGGCGCGCGGGGCCGCGCCCGCCGGTGCGCCGAGCCGCGCGATTCCCGCCGCGACCCAGAATGCGACCGACGGCTTCTCGCGATACACCTCACCATGTACGTGGGGCACCAGCCAGCCTTCGCCCGCCGCCATGCTGCGTGCGACGTCCGCATAGCGCGTCTCGTCGGGCGGCCAGGCCTCGCGCGCGAGCAGGCCGGCGAGCAGCAGGGCCGCCAGCAGCGCGATCGGGCGATGACTCACGCGCGGCTCCAGTGTCGGGAGGTGGGCGCAGGGCGGGCGGACTCGTTCACCCTGCTCACTTCGGCGCGAACGGCCCCTTGCCGAGCTGCTCGCGGATCGGGACGAACTCGGGCATCAGCATCGAGCGGCGCTGCCAGTTGGCGCCGTCGACGACGAGGGTGTGACCGGTCACGTAGGCCGCGAAGGGCGACGCCAGGAACGTCGCCGCCCAGCCGAGCTCGCGCGGACGCCCGACCCGGCCCGCCGGCACGCGCCGGTCTTCGGCCTGACCGCGCTCGGGCACGCCGCGGATCGCCGCGACCTCGTCCTCGTGCGGGAACAAGCCCGGCACCAGCCCGTTCACGCGAATGCCGTACGGACCCCACTCGACCGCGAGGGTCTCGGTCAGGTTCTTCACCCCTGCCTTCGCCGCGGCCGAGTGGGCGAAGCCGGGTCCTCCCGTCCAGGCGTAGGCCGCCCCGACGTTGATGATCGAGCCGGGCGAGCCCTGCGCGATGTGGCGGCGGCCGAACTCGCGCGAGCAGTGGAAGGTGCCGGAGAGCACGCTCTCGACGACCGCGCGCCAGCCGTTGGGGGAGAGATCCTCGGCGGGCACCGGGAAGTTTCCCGCCGCGTTGTTGACGAGCACGCTCGCGAGGCCGAGCTCGGCCTCGACGCGGTCGAAGGCCGCGGCGACGGATTCGGGTTGGCGCACGTCGCACGCGACGCCGAGCGCGCGCGCGCCCAGGGCCTCGATCGCGGCGACGCCCGCGGCGCGGTGCTCTTCGCCGCGCGAGAGGATCGCGAGGCTCGCGCCGACCCGCGCGAACTCGAGGGCGATCGCCTTGCCGAGGCCCGTGCCGCCGCCGGTCACGATCACGCTCTGGCCGTCGAAGGTCCCCTTCGCGAGCAGGCTGGCACCGAGCGGGGGCGGCTCCGGGATTCCCATGCTGGCTCCTCCGAGACTTCGAGCGCCGAGGTTGCGCGCAGAGGTGATAGCCTGTGCCGCGGGAGGAACGCCGTGGCCAGCGAGAAGCGGCGAGACGCTCGAGACGGGGACCGGACGAGGTGCTGTGCCGGTCGAGGAGCGCGTCGCGATGCGTGACGCTGAACCGCCCGGAGGCGCGCAACGCGCTCACGCTCGAGATGAAGCAGGCGCTCGCCCGGCTGCGTCCCGGCGCTCGGCGCCGACTCGCGCGTCGGCTGCGTGCTGCTCGACCGGCGCGGGCGGCGCCTTCTGCGCAGGCGGCGACACCAAGCTGATGGCGCGCGACGGCAAGCCCGCCTCGCCCGAGGAGCGCAAGCGCCAGCTGCGCTGGGAGCACGGCATCGTCGCGTCGCGCTCCACCAGCTCGAGAAGCCGACGCTCGCCGCGCTCTCCGGGCCCGGCCGCCGGGGCGGGCTTCGCGCTCGCGCTGGCCTGCGATCTGCGCATCGCCGCGCAGAGCGCCTTCGCGACGACCGCCTACGCGAAGCTCGGGCTCTCGGGCGACTACGGCGGCGAGCTGGTTCCTCACGCAGCTCGTCGGCCCGGCAAAGGCGCGCGAGATCCTCTTCACTCGGCGATCGGCTCGACGCGCGCGAGCTGCGAGCGGCTCGGCATCGTGAATCGCGTGGTGCCGGACGCCGAGCTCGCGACGGCAGCCCTCGCGCTCGCGCAGCGGATCGCGGCCGGGCCCGCCGATCGCCCTGCGCTACATGAAGGACGAACCTCAACCGCGCGCTCACCGAGAGCCTGCGCGCGTGCCTCGACGCCGAAGCCGAGCGCATGGTGCAGAGCGCGCACGACCGAACGACTATCTGGAGGCGGTGCGCGCCTTCCAGGAGAAGCGCACGCCGGTCTTTCGCGGCGAATAGCGCGAGAATCCCGCGGTCCCAGGAGGAGCGATGCCGAGCGACACGATCCTGCTCGAGTACGACGGGCCGCTGGCGATCATCAGCAACAACCGGCCCGACAAGCACAACGCCGCCAACGACGAGATGGACGCGCGGCTGTGGGAGATCCTCGCCGAGCTGCAGCAGCGCGCGGGGCTGCGCGCGGTGATCTGGCGCGGCGAACGGCGCTTCCTTCTCGTCGGGACGCGACACCAGCGAGCTCGGCGTTCGCACGCGAGGACCTCTCGCGACCTCGAGTTCATCGAGCGCGGCCACCGCGGCACGCAGCATTTCTTCACGCTGCCCGTGCCCGATCATCGTGGCGCTCAAGGGCTGGGTGATCGGCGGCTCGTTCGAGCGCGCGCTGCTCTGCGACTGCGCATCGCGGGCGAGAGCGCGCAAATGCGCCTGCCCGAGATCCTGCACGGCGTCGTGCCCGATTCCGGCGGCACCGCGCGCCTGTTCCAGATGGCGGGACACGGCCTGGTCGCCGATCTCGCGCTGACCGGCCGCGTGATGGACGGCGGACGAGGCGCTGCGACATGGCATCGTGTCGCGCGTGGTGCCGGACGACAAGCTCGACGAGACGGCGCTCGAGATCGCGCGCGCGTATCGCCTCGCGCGCCCGCCTTCACGGTGCAGATGTTCCGCCGCACGCTCGCGGGCATGGCGAATCCCACTCGTGCAGCGCTCGCTCGCGGACGAGGCGCTCACCCAGTCGATGGTGTTCGCCGTCGCGCGACTACGCGAGATGCAAGGCGGCGCGCGCCGAGAAGCGGGAGCCCCGCTTCCGCGGCCGCTAGCCGATGCTCTTCCACTCCTTCCTGTTCGTCGCCTTCTTCGCGTGCGTCTGGCTCCTCACGCTCTCGCTGCCGCAGCGCTGGCGCAACGCCTGGCTGCTCGCGGCGAGCTTCGTCTTCTACGCCGCCTGGAGCTGGAAGTTCCTGCTCCTGCTCTGGGCCTCGACGCTGCTCGCCTACGCCGCGGGTCGCGGCATCGGCGCCTCGCAGAGCGTCCGCGCGCGGCGAGCCTGGCTGGCGCTGAACGTCGTCGGAAGCCTCGGCATCCTGTGCACCTTCAAGTACTACGATTTCTTCATCGACGCGCTCGACGCGCTGCTGCTCCCGCTCGGGACGAGCGTCACCGGGCTGCACCTGCATCTGATCTTTCCCCTCGGCCTCTCCTTCTACACCTTGCAGACGCTGGGCTACACGATCGACGTCTACCGCGGCCACTTCCGCGCCGAGCGCGATCTTCTCGCCTTCTCGCTCTTCGTCGCGTTCTTTCCGCAGATCCTCGCCGGTCCGATCGCGCGCGCCCCGCAGCTGCTGCCGCAGGTGCACGCGCGCCGTCGCATCGACGTCGCCGGTCTGCGCGTGGGCGCGTATCTGTGCCTGTGGGGCTACTTCAAGAAGGTGGTGCTCGCCGACAATCTGGCGCGCATCGTCGATCCCGTGTACGCGAGCGGCGCGCATCCCGGCGGCTGCGAGGTCGCGATCGCGACGCTGGGATTCACCCTGCTCGCGTATGCGGATTTCTCCGGCTACACGGACATCGCCCGCGGCACGGCGCGCATGCTCGGCTTCGATCTGCTGCGCAACTTCGACACGCCCTTTCTCTCGCGCGACATGGGCGAGCTGTGGCGACGCTGGCACATGAGCCTGAGCTTCTGGCTGCGCGACTACCTGTTCCTCTCGCTCGGCGGCGGCCGGGTGGGACCCGCGCGGCTGACCTTCAATCTCTGGCTGACCCTCTTCGTGGCCGGCTTGTGGCACGGCTCGACGGGCAGCTTCGTGCTCTTCGGCATCTACCACGGAACCCTGGTGGCGGCGACCTACTGGTATCGCCGCGTGCGTCCGCTGCGCGTCGGCGGCCTGCGCTGGCCGGCGGTGCTCGCGACCTTCCTGCTCTTCGCCTTCAGCATGGTCGCCTTCCGCGCCGACGACGGAGCCCACGCGCTTCGCCTCTACGGCACGCTGCTCGCCGGTGCGCACTGGGACCCGACGCAGTGGGGTCCGCTCGCTCTCGTCGCGATCTGCGCGCTGCCGCTCTTCGTGACGGACCTGCTCCAGCGCCGCGCGGGTCACGATCTCTACGTCCTCGGCTGGCCGCTCCCGGCGCGCATCGCGGCCTACGTGGCGATCTTCTACGGGATCCTGCTCTTCGGAAGGGCGGAAGGTTATGAGTTCCTCTACTTCCAGTTCTGAGCGACGCTTCCCGTTCGCGCTGCTCGGCTCGATCGCCGTCGTGCTGTGCGTGGAGATCGTGGTCGGGATCACCGCCCCGAGCTTCATGGAGAGCCAGCCGCTCATCTACGCGACCAAGCTCGCAGGGCTCGACGCGGGAACGCTGCGCAGCGAGGTGATCGTGCTCGGCGACAGCACCGGCGTCGCGGCGCTGCGGCCGGATGCGCTGGAGCCGGTCCTTCCGCAGGGTTGGCGCGTCTCGAATCTCGCGCTGCCGGGCTCGGGCCCGGTGGTGGGCGAGTACCTGCTGCGCCGCGTTCTCGATGCGCGCGCCGGCGAGCCGCCTCCACGCCTCGTCGTGCTGCATTACTCGACGCTGAGCTACACCGAGTGGCGCCCGAACTTCGTCGAGTACCCGCTCACGCATCTGCTCCCGCTCGGGCCCGTGCTGCGCGCCGCGTGGGCGGAACGGGACTTCGGCTACGTGCTCGAATGGATCGCCACGCGCCTGCCGACGCTCCGCCACCGCGAGGAGCTCAAGTCGGGGGCGCTCTCCCTGTGCTTCGACCGCTGGCCGTGGCTCGCCGATGGCTACCGGACGCTCACGCGGGATACGACCCACGACGCGCTGTTCCGCTGGCGTCATGAACGGCGCGCGGAGCGCAACCATCGCCTCGCGGAGGAGATCGAGCGGCAGCGCGGCTGGCACCTGTTCGACGAGATGCGCCTGCCGGAGGGCGAGCTCGACGCCGGCGTCCGCTTCGACCGCGGCACCTTCTACTTCCCGCCTTTCGTCGCGGCGCCGCGCGAGGAACGCGCGCTGCAACGCTTGCTCGATCTGTGTGCGGCGCACTCGATCCCGGTGCTGGTGCTGCCGTCGGCGCAGCCGCGAGCGCTCACGGAGGCTCTCGATCTGGCCGGCGGCGCGGAGCGCCTCGACGCGTTCGAGCGCCGGGCCTTCGGTGCTCGCAGCGGAGTCGCGCTTCCGCTCGGCCTGCGCATGCCGTGGCCCCACCACTACTTCGGGGACCTCGCCCACCTGAAGGAAGACGGCATGCAGCGCTACACGCAAGAGATCCTTCCGAGCCTGCGCGAGTCCGCCGCCGCGGCGGCGCAGCCGTGATCCCGCCGGGCCGGTCCCGCACGCTTCGTGTATCTTCGGGCCCGATGAGCGCAAGCGAACGCGCGAAGACGGCCACGCGTGCGGAAGTGGAAGCGAGCCTGCGGCGCTTCTTCGCGGAGCGTTCGGGGGGTGCGCTCACTCCCGATGCGATCGACCCCAGCGTGCATCTCTTCAACGCCGGCTACGTGGACTCCATGAGCTCGCTCTCGCTCCTCGATTTCATCGACGAGCGCTACGGGGTGACGGTGCCGGAGGTCGACCTCGTCGGCGGACTCTGCACCCTCTCCGGTCTCGCCGAGTTCGTGGCCGAGCGTTCGATCGCGCCGCGTTGAGACTCTCCCGCCTCGACCGGCTGCCCGGAAGTCCCGTTCCCGCGAGTCTTCTCGACGAGGCGGAGACGCTCACGGGCGCGCTGGCCGCGCTGGTCGAGCGCTTCCCGGATTTTCGCTGCCTTACGACCGTCGGGCGCCGCGGCGAGGAGCAGCCGCGTACGCTCGGCGAGCTGTGGAGCCGGGCCCAGGCGATCCGGGCCGGCCTGGTAGCACGCGGGCTCGAGCCGGGCAGGGCGGTGATCCTGATCCTGCCGACGGGACCCGAGCTGGTGTCGGCCTACTTCGCGGTGCTGCTCGCGGGAGGCGTGCCCGGGCTCGTCGCAACACCGTCGAACCGCGTCGCCGACCATGCGATCTACGCCGCGCGCGTGGGAGCGATTCTCGCGAACGCGGCGGCGCACTCGCTCTATTGCAGCCCCGAGATCGCGGAAATCTTCGCGGGCGAGCGGCGCGAGCTGCTGGCCGGCGCCGCGCTCGTCGGCCCGGATCTGGCGCGAGGCGCGGGCGACGCGAGCTGGCTGCGGCCGCGACCGGACGACACGGCGACGATCCAGTACTCGTCCGGCTCGACCGGGATCCCGAAGGGCATCCTGCTCACCCACAGGGCGATGCTCAACAACATCCGCGCGGTCCGCGACGGCCTCGGGTTGCGGGTGAGCGACGTCAGCGTGAACTGGATTCCTCTGTATCACGACATGGGACTCATCGATGCTTTCCTGCTGCCGCTGCTGAACGGCTGTCCGACGGTGCTGATTCCCACGATGGAGTTCATGCGCAATCCGGGCCTCTGGCTGTGGGCCATACACCGCTACCACGGGGCCCTCTCCTGGGCGCCGAACTTCGCCTACGCCGTCGCCGCGAGCCGCATCCCCGAAACGGATCTCGAGGGTCTCGACCTGTCGAGCTGGCGCATCGCGATCAACGCCGCCGAGCCGTTGCTCGAGCGAACCGTCGAGGCCTTTACGAATCGCTTCGCGCCGTACGGCTTCCGGCCGGAGGCGATGACCGCCGCCTGGGGCCTGGCCGAGAACGTCACGATCGCGACCGCGCATCCGATCGGCGAGCTGCCGCGCATCGAGCACATCGATCGCGCCGAGCTGGTCGCTCGCGGTGTGGCGAAGGTCTGCGGGGAGGGCGGCATGGCGTCGGTCGCGATCGGGCGCTGCCTGCCCGGCTGTCGGGTGGAGATCCGCGACGCGCAGGGCGCGACGCTCCCGGAGCGCCACGTCGGATCGATCTGGCTGCGGAGCAACTCGCTCTTCAGCGGCTACCACCGCGATCCCGAGCTCACGCGGCGCGTGCTCGTCGACGGTTGGCTCGATACCGGCGACCACGGCTATCTGGCCGACGGGGATCTCTTCTTCGTGTCGCGCGACAAGGATCTGATCGTGATCGGCGGGGAGAAGTATGCGCCCCACGACATCGAGACCCTGGTGAACGAGGTCCCGGGCGTTCGCGCGGGCTGCGCGGTGGCTTTCGGTGTGATGAACGAGGGACGCGGAACCGAGGAGCTCGCCGCCGTCGTCGAGACGCGCGAGACGGGCGCTGCCGCCGCGGCTCTGGAACGAGCCATTCGAAGCCGCGTCCTCGAGCGCAGCGGCCTCGCCTTGCGGCACCTGCTGCTCGTCCCGCCCGGCGGCGTCGAGAAGACGACGAGCGGCAAGCTCGCGCGGCGCGCTACACGGGCGCGCTATGCCGGGCGGCTGCCCTGATGCCGCGCGCGAAGCGGCGGTCCCGCACCTGCCGGCCGGTCGCGCCTCGCTAGAGCCACGGCGCGATGCGCTCGGGCGGCGGCCGCGCCGGCTGGCGCAGGTCGTAGTCGAAGCTGCGAAAGCCGAAGGGGCCGACGTCGCGCGGGCTGCCGGCGCCGATCCACAGGAAGGGAATGCCGACGAAACAGAACTGGAAACCGACGCACGCGACCACCAGCCCCGGCGCGAGCTTCAGCGACGCCAGGGCCCGGATGCACAGACAAGACAGAACGAGCGCGGTGAGCGCGAAGAGGTCCCAGTCCCAGGGTCCCCAGAACGGCCGCAAGGCCGTCGCGTAGAGGCAGAGCGGCAGCGCGGCGATCGCGAGCCAGTGCCCCGTCGCCCCCGCGACGAGCGCCCGCGGCCGTCGCACGAGCAGGAACGCGAGGCCCGGCAGACACGCCGGAACCAGCAGGCTGGAGGCATTCACCAGGTACTTCAGGTGCGCGCGCGAAAGCCAGACCACGTCGGTGCCGATGCTCGGAGGGCCGCCCCAGCCGCGAACCCACCAGCGCGTCGCGCCCGCTTCGCCGCCGCGCCCGAGGATTTCGAGCACGCGGGTCCAGGCTCCGAGCGCCGCGGTGGTTCCGCCGACGAGGCTCTGGACGACGAGAAAACCGACGAGCGGCGCCGCGGCGAGCAGCACGGACACGCCGGCCTCGCGCCACGCGTCGCGCCCGCTGCGCCGCCCGCTGCGCAGCACGCCGAGCGCGAGCAGGCTGGGCCCGAGCAATCCCGCCGCCGCGTGCAGCCAGATCGCGACGCCGAGGCAGAGCGCGGGAAGCGCGAGGCCGCCGGCTCCCCTCAGCGCGCGCAGCGCCGTCCACAGAAACGCGAGGACGGCGACCATCAGCGGCGCATACACCTCGATCCGCCCCGCGAAGATGCGCGCGAAGCCGCCCGAGAAGAGCAGCAGCACGACCGCCGCAGCTGCGGCTCCCGGGACGAGCTCGCGCGCGACACGCAGCAGCAGCCAGGTTGCGAGGCCGCCGCTCACGCAGGCAAGCGCTCGCATGCTCGCGACCGGGTCGAGGTCGTGGGCGCGTGCGAGCTGCAAGGCCGAGCGCAGCAGGAACGTGGCGCCCACCTCCGGAAACACGAAGTCGTGTCCCGAGTTCGCAGCGGTGACGAGCACCCCGGAGTCGCCGGTGAGCACCTGCTCGCGCACCAGCCAGAAGGCGAGCGCAACGAGCGCGCAGGCCGCCGCCTCGCCGGCGCCGCCCGCCGGAAAACGGCGCGCCGCCGCCGCGAAACCCGCGGCGAGCCCGCCCCGTACGCGCGGCGCGCACAGCGAAAGCGACGCCGCTGCGAGCAGCCACGCCGCCCATTCGGGAAGGTAGGACCAGAGATCGAAGGCCCAGGCGGTGCGCGCGATCGGGAGCCAGCCGAGCTGAGATGCCGCAAGGAGCGACCACGCGGCGAGGAGCCCCAAGGACATCGCCGCGAGGCTACGCGCCGCTTCGCCGGCCGTCCAGTCTTCGATGCCAAGCCGAAGTCGCTTCCAACGCGACGCCTACTCCAACCAGAGCCGGCCGCAGGTGCGCAGCGCTTCGACCACGATCTCGCGCCGGAGCGAAGAGTTCGTGAATCGGTAGGTGATCGGGACTTCGGCGATGCTGAGGCCTGCGCGGTAGACGTAGGTCAGCGACTCGATGTGGAAATCGAAGGCGCGGCAGCGCAGCGGGGCGGCGAGCAGGAGCTCGTAGGCGCGCCGCGAGTACATCCGGAAGCCCGAGGTGCAGTCTCGCAGCCCGGCGCCGCCCCAGGGCACGCAGCGGCGCTCGAGCGAGAGGTTCATCAGCCAGTTGGCGCCCTGGCTGAGCGCCACGCGGAACAGCGGCACGCCCTCGCGGCGGGCGCGATAGCCGATCACGAGGCCGGCGTCGGCGTGGGCCTGGAAGCTCGGGATCGCGTCGGGGTCGTGCGAGAGGCCCGCGTCCATCGTCACGCAGTGGTCGTAGCCCCGCTCGCGCGCGTAGCGGAAGCCGTCGAGCAGCGCGCCGGCGATGTGGGTGTTGCGCGCGTGGCGCACGACGTGCACGCGCGGCAGCGCCTCGACGAGCGCCGCCGTGCCATCGGTGCTGGCGTCGTCGACCACACAGACGTCGGCGTAGCGGCTCGCGCGCGTCGCGACCTCCACGATGGTGGCGGCCTCGTTGAAGGCGGGGACGACGACGAGGCAGCTCAAGGCGGGCTCAGGGACGGCCCCAGGCGCCGACGCGATAGCGCTCGGCGTGCTCCTGCTCGGCGATCGCGATGTCCTCGGACGTGTTGATGTTCACGTAGCCGTCGCCGATGTCGAAGGATTTCACCGGGAGCCCGTCGTCGATCGCGCACTGGATCATGTCCGGCAGCTCGCGTTCCTGGCGATTCTGGTTGATGGGGGTGAGCGGCACGTACTCGAAGATGCGCGAGCGGAAGATGCAGTTGCCCGTGCCGCGGATCTGGTTCGGGGGATTGCGCGGCTTCTCGATCAGGCGGTAGATGCGCTGGTCGCGCTCGTCTTCGATCAAGGCGTAGGTCTTGCGGATCTCGTCCGGGTCGGTCTCCTTCACCACGCCGCAGATCACGGCGAGCTCGTCCGCTTCGAACATGCGGACCATCTCGGCGTGGCGCGGCGCCCACAGGATCTCGTCGGCGAGAAACAGCATGAAGTCTTCGCCGCCGATCGCGGCCTCGCTGGTCTCGATCGCGTGCACGAGTCCGCGCGGGTCCTGCTGGAGCACGTACTGCACGCGCACGCCGTGATACTCGATTCCGTAGGCGTTGATGATCTGCTCCGCGCGATAGCCCACCACCACGACGATCTCGGAGACGCCGGCGCGCGCGGCATTCTCGAAGCTGTAGTCGATCAGCGGGCGCCCGAACATGCGCAGCATGCACTTGCTCTGCTCTTCCGAGTGGGCGCCAAGGCGCTTGCCCCGGCCCGCGGCGAGGATCAGCGCCTTCACGCCGCGCCTCCCGCGAAGAAGTCCGACGTTCGCATCGACCCAGCGCACGATCTCGGCGACGCCCGCGGCGGGGCGCACGCGCGGCTGCCAGCCGAAGGCCTCGCGCGCGCGGCCCACGTCGCACACGAACCAGGAGAGATCGCCGAAGCGCGCCGGCTCGTAGCGCAGCGTCGTCTTGCGGCCCGAAGCGGTCTCGATCGCGCGCAGGCACTCGAGCAGCGAGATCGCGCACTCGGGGCCGCCGCCCACGTTGTAGACGCCCGCCTCGCCGCGCTGCGCGAAGTCCACGAAGGCCTGCGCCGCGTCCGTGGCGTAGAGGACGTCGCGCACCTGCTTGCCCGTGCCGAATAACGTGACCGGCCAGCCGATGCGGTTGCGGATCGCGAAGTTCGCGACCCAGCCGTGGTCTTCGCCGCCGAGCTGGCGCGGGCCGTAGATCCCCGTGAGCCGGAAGCTCGCGGCGCGCACGCCATAAGATGACGCGTAGACGCGCACGTAGTGCTCGGCCGAGGCCTTCGAGCCGTGCAACGGCGTCAGATACCCGTCCATGGTTCGCGCGTCCTCTCGGATCGGCCCGGCGTCGTGCAGATAACGCGTATCGGCCTCGCGCAGCTCGGCGTTGAGCCAATTGCCGTAGACGTGGACGGTGGCGCAGCTGGCCACCGGGATCGCATGCCGGCGCGCGGCCTCGAGCACGTGGACCGTCCCGACGACGTTGTTCGCGAGGTCGAAGAGCGGCTCCTCGAGGCTGATCGTCACCGCCGGCTGAGCGGCGGTGTGGGCGATGAAATCGCAGCCCGCGGCCGCATCGAGCACGGCCTCGAGATCGCGAACGTCCGCGCGCAGCAGGCGCACGCCCAGGCCCGCCAGCACGCTCTCGTTGTGGCCGCGTGCGGCCTCGGTCTGGTAGCCGGTGCGCGCGAGCTCCGCCTTGGTCATGTTGTCGAAGGAGACGACCTCGTCGCCGCGCTTTCGGAACAGCTCGCACACGTGCGAGCCGAGAAAGCCGCAGCCGCCCGTGACGAGTACGCGCACCGTCCCCCCGGAGAGCGAGATCGGCGGAGCATAGCGGAGCCCGCTCCGCGCTCGGGCGGCGAAGCGCTCGCGCAGCGGAGCCGCATGGACTCCGCTCGCCTGCGGCTCGCTGCGCGCTTCGCTTGCGCGAGTCTACGGACTCCGCTCGCCTGCGGCTCGCTGCGCGCTTCGCTTGCGTCTAGCCGGGGATCATGGCCGCATGCTGTAGCGACGCGGGCCGGCCTCGAGCCGGAGCCGGGCGAGCGCGGGCTGGATCTCGTCGAGCCATTCGCACAGGCGGGCGCGCGTGGTGCGCGGATCGATCAGCGCGTGTACACCGAAGTCTTCCGCGCGCGGGAAGACCGACTGTGCAGCCGCGAGCTCGGCTTCGAGCTCGGCTCTGCGCGCGCCGGGGTCGGGCGCGGCCTCGATCTCGCGCCGGAAGGCGAGCGCGACGCCGCTCTCGACGGGGAGCGCGCCGATCTGCGCCGACGGCCAGGCGAGCACCGTGGGCGCGGGTCCGAGGTGGATGCCCGCCGCCACGCCGAACGCCTTGCGCAGCACCAGCGCGGCCCACGGCACCGTGGTCTGGAGCACGGCGAACATGGCGGCCATGCCGTGGCGGATCGTCGCCGCGCGTTCGGCGTCCGGTCCGATCGCAAAGCCCGGCTCGTCGACGAGGCTCACGATCGGAAGCCGGAAGGCGTCGCACAGCTCCACCATGCGGCGCAGCTTCTGCGCCGCGTCGGCCGACATGCAACCTCCCAGGTGATGGCAGTCGTTGGCGATCACGCCGACCGACTGGCCGCGCAGGCGCGCGAGGCCGGTCACCAGCGAGCGGCCGAACAGGGAGCCCAGCTCGAAGAAGGAGCCCTGATCGACGACGAGCTCGATGACGCGCCGGATCTTGTAGGCGCGCCGGCGGTCGCGCGGGATGATCGAGAGCAGCTCTTCCTCTGCGCGCTCCGGCGGATCGCCGCTGTCGATGACCGGCGCGGTGTCCCACACGTTCGCGGGCAGGAAGGACAGGAAGCAGCGGATCTGTCGCCACGCATCCGGTTCATCCTCGGCCACGTTCTGGACGACGCCGCTGCGCAGGTGGATCTCGGCCCCGCCGAGCTCTTCCTTCGAGAGCTTCGCGCCGAGCGCGCGCTCGACCAGCGCCGGTCCGCCCGTGAGGACCTGCGCGGTCTGCCGCGTCATCAGGGAGAAGTGCGACGCCACGAGGCGCGCCGCGGGGAAGCCCGCCACCGGACCGAGCGCTGCGCACACGACGGGCACGCTCGCGAGCGTCTCCATGCATAGGACGTTCAACGGGGAGGAGGCCGTCAGGTCGTAGCCGGAGCGGCCGCGCACGCCGGTGGCTCCCGTCACCGAAGCGCCGCCGCCTTCGAGCAGGCGCACCAGCGGCACGCGGCGCCGGATCGCGAGCTCGTCGGCATACAGGCCCTTGCGCAGACCCACGGGCGTGTAGGCGCCGCCGCGGATCGTGAAATCGTCACCGCCAACGACGACCTGACGTCCGTCGATGCGCGCCATTCCCACCACGACGCCCGCGGGTGCGAAGGAGCGCAGCTCTCCGTTTGCGTCCCGCTCGGACTCGCCCGCCAGCTCGCCGTGCTCGCGAAAGCTGGCCGGGTCGACGAGCGCCCCGATCCGCTCGCGCACCGTGAGGCGCCCGCGCGCGTGTTGGCGTTCGACGGCCTCGGCGCCGCCCTGCTGCCGGGCGAGCGCCCGCAGGCGCTCGATCTCGTCCACCTCGGGCTTCCAGCTCATGCGCAGACTATAGTCGCACGCGATGCGCGAGGGCCTGCGCGTTTCGGTCACGCTCTCCGGTCTGGCGCGTATCTATGGCGAGAGACTGGGCGCGGTGGTCGAGCTCGCGACCGCGGCCGAGGCGGCCGGCATCGACCAGATCGCCGTGCCCGATCATCTCGCGATCGGGCCGCGCACCGACAAGTATCCCTATGGACGCTTCCCATTGCCCGCGGATGAGCCGTGGCTCGAGCCCCTCACGCTGCTGGCCGCGATGGCGGGCGCGACGCAGCGGATCCGGCTCGCTACGGGGGTGCTGATCGCGCCGCTGCGGCCGGCGCTGCTGCTCGCGAAGACCGCCGCGACACTCGACGTGCTCTCGGGAGGCCGGCTAGATCTCGGCGTCGGGCTCGGCTGGCAGCGCGAGGAGTTCGACGCGAACGGCACGCCGTTCGCGAAGCGCGGCGCCCGGCTCGAGGATCAGCTGCGCGCCTGCCGGGCGCTTTGGAGCGGCGGGCCGGTGTCGTTCCGATCCGGGACGGTGTCGTTCGACGAGCTCCGCTGCCTTCCGCGTCCGCTCCAGCCCGGCGGTCCGCCGCTCTGGCTCGGCGTGGCGGCGAACGAACGCAACGCGGCGCGCTTCGCGGAGTTTGGCGCGGGCTGGCTGCCCATGGAGACGGAGCCCGCAGCGATCGCCCGCGGCGTTGCCGTGCTGCGGCGCGCCTTCGAAGCGGCCGGACGCGATCCCCACACGCTCGGCGTGCGCGCCAACGCCCCCGTCGCGAGCGACAGCGCCGGCAGGCCCGACCTGGACGCCACGCTCGCGGCGCTGCCGCGCCTGCGCGACGCGGGCGTCAGCATCGCTGGCTTTGCGCTGGCTCGCTTCGTGCGCTCGCAGGGCGAGATCCCGGGCTTCCTCGCGCGCCTCGCGGGACGCTGAGTCCCGCGCTCAGGAGCGCGCCCAGCCGCGCTCGTGCGGCGCGAAGAAATGCACGCTCAGCGCCATGCGCTGGTGCAGCCAGACGCCGTCGCGGCGCGTGTACTCGTCGTCCTCGGCGCCGGCCATCCAGGCCGGGCGCCCGTCGCGCATCGTGCAGGGCGCGAGCAGCTCCCAGCGAACCCGCGCGAAATCGCCGTCGAGGTCGATCTGGGGATTCACGAAGTAGTGTCGCGAGAAGAGCAGCGTCGGCTCCGCCATGCGCGCGCGGATCGCCTCGCGGCCGCGGCACAGGCCGAGCCCGGCGCCGCCGTCCCAGACGGCGTCCTCGGCGAACAGCGCGGCGATCTCGCCAGCGATGCGCGCGAGCTCCTCGGGCGGGCGCGGCGCGCCCTTCGCGTAGCGGGCGTCGACCAGCTCGGCATAGCGCGCCTTCAGGCGGCGGATCGCCTCGGCATCCTCGAGCGCGCGCACGCGCTGGGCGAGCTCGTTCTCCACGGATCGGCCCTCGGCCATGCTGCTTCCTCCGTCCTGCGGTCGCGAGCGCGCCACGTCGCTCGCGCGCCATTCTATCGCGCGCCACGCCGAGGCCGTACAATGCCGGCCTCCGATGCGGCCTCCGCGCTATCTGGTTCCGATGATCGTCGCGTGCGCGCTGTTCATGGAGCACATGGACGCGACGGTGATCGCGACCGCGCTGCCCACGATCGCGCGCGACTTCGGCGAGAGCCCGCTGCGCCTCAACCTCGCGATCTCGGCCTATCTGCTGAGCCTGGCCCTCTTCATCCCGCTCTCGGGTTGGCTCGCGGACCGCTTCGGCGCCCGAACGGTGTTCTGCTCGGCGATCGTGATCTTCACGCTCGGGTCGCTCGGATGCTCGCTCATCGGGACGCTGCCACAGCTCGTGGTGGCGCGAATCCTCCAGGGGATGGGCGGGGCGATGATGGTGCCGGTCGGGCGCCTCGTCGTTCTGCGCATGATCCCGAAGTCCGAGCTCGTCTCGGCGATGGCCTATCTCACCGTGCCTGCGCTGATCGGACCGGTGATCGGACCGCCGCTCGGCGGATTCATCGTCACCTACGCCTCGTGGCGTTGGATCTTCCTGATCAACCTTCCGATCGGCGTGCTCGGGTTCGCGCTCGCGACGGCGTTCATCGGAAATCTCCGCGAGACGCGCGAGGAGCCGCTCGACGTGAAGGGCTTCGCGATCGTGAGCCTCGGTCTCGCGGCGACGATGTTCGCCTTCGAGAACCTGGGCCGCGGCGTGATCGCGCCCGCGATCCTCGCCGTGCTGATCGCGGGCGGTGGCTTGCTGCTGGGCTGGTATGCGCGGCATGCGCGCTCGCTCGCCGCCCCGATCCTCGACCTCGCTCTGCTGCGCGTCCAGACGTTTCGCGCATCCGTCGCCGGCGGCTTCGTCTTCCGGATGGGGATCGGCGCGATGCCCTTCCTGCTGCCCATGATGCTCCAGCTCGGCTTCGGATTCACGCCGTTCGCGTCGGGGATGATCACTTTCGCGGGCGCCGCGGGAGCCATGACGATGAAGCTCGCGGCGGCTCCGATCCTGCGCTGGCTCGGCTTCCGCGCGGTGCTGCTCTCCAACACGTTTGTGTGCGCGATCTTCATGGCGTCGTGCGCCTTCTTCGGCCCGACGACACCACACCTCTGGATGATCGCGACCCTGCTCGTCGGCGGCTTCTTCCGGTCGCTCCAGTTCACGAGCCTGAACACGCTCGCGTACGCCGAGATCTCCGAGGCCTCGATGAGCCGGGCGACTACCCTGGCAGCCGTCGGCCAGCAGCTCTCGCTGACGTTCGGCGTCGGCTTCGGCGCGCTGCTCCTGCATGGCACGCTGGTCGTGAGCGGCAAGGCGGCGCTCGGCCCGCGCGACTTCGGCCCGGCCTTCTTCGCGATCGCGGCGCTCAGCCTCGTCTCGCTCTGCTTCTTCCTGCCGCTGCCGCGCGACGCGGGCGCGGAGCTCAGCGGGCGCGAGGAAACCCGGCGAGCCGTCGCGGATGCGACGCATGCCTCGGGGTGAGCTCGGGACGCTGCGCCCGCCGGGTCGGCCGCCCCCGTCAGGATCCCGATCGGCGCATGCAACGGGCGTCTTCCCGGACTAGCATGAAGCCACCGGATCCGTGTCAGCGCGCTGCGGCCCCAGCGCGGAGGCTTCATGCGGGAGCGTTTCCTCGCCGCACTCGGCTCGATCGTCGGCGTCGCGCTGTTCGCGGTGGCGATCGCGATCCTGCATCACGAGCTCGCGGCCGTCCACTATCGCGACGTGATCCGGCATCTGCACGCGATTCCGGTCAAGGGGCGAACGCTCGCGCTGGTGCTGACGGCCCTCGGTTACCTCTCGCTCACCGGCTACGACACCCTCGCCTTGCGCTGGATCCGCAGCCCGATCCGCTATGGCCGCATCGCCATCGCCTCGTTCATCGCCTACGTCTTCAGCCACAACGTGGGGCTCTCCTTCTTCGGCGGGAGCGCCGTTCGCTACCGCATGTTCAGCAGCTGGGGCGTGACGCCCCCCGATCTGGCCCGCGTCATCACCTTCAATGTCCTGACCTTCTGGCTCGGATTCCTGTGTCTCGGCGGGTTTGCGCTCAGCCTCGATCCGTTCCGGCTGCCGGCGGCCTGGCACGCGGTGCTCACGACGACGCGGCCGCTCGGCATCGCCTTCCTGTGCCTGCTCACGGTCTATCTGCTCCTGAGCCTGGTGCGCCGGCGCAAGCTGCGCTTGCGCGGCTTCGAAATCGAGCTGCCCGACACGCGCACGACGCTCGCGCAGGTTGCGATCTCGGTCATCGACTGGACGCTCGCCGCGGCGGTGCTCTACGTGCTGCTGCCCCCGGCGCACGGTTTCGATTTCACGCGTCTCGTCGGCATCTACCTGCTCGCCCAGGTGATCGGGCTCGTGAGTCACGTGCCGGCGGGCCTCGGCGTCTTCGAGACGGTGATGGTGCTGTTGCTCGCGCGCTGGTTCCCGGGCGACGTCGTGCTCGGATCCGTCGTCGCGTATCGGATCATCTACTACCTGATCCCGCTCGTCTTCGCGCTCGTGCTCTTCGCGGGCTTCGAGATCCTCGAGCGCCGCGGCGCGATGCGCGTCGCCGGCGAGCGGCTCGGTCGCTGGGTCCCCGAGCTGGTGCCGCGCGCCTTCGCCATTTCGACGTTCGCGGCCGGTGTGATCCTGCTGCTCTCGGGCGCGACACCGGCTGCGCCCGGCCGCGTGCAGATCCTCTCGCACCTGCTGCCGCTTCCGTTGCTCGAGATCTCGCATCTGCTGGGCAGCGTGGTGGGCGTGGGCCTGCTGCTGCTCGCGCGCGCCCTGCAACAGCGCGTCGACGCGGCCTACGGGCTCACGCTCGCGCTGCTCGTCGGCGGCTCCGTGGCTTCGCTCGCGAAGGGTCTCGATTGGGAGGAGGCGAGCGTGCTGGCGGCGATGGCCGCCGCGCTCGCGCCCTGCCACAAGTACTTCTATCGGCGCAGCTCGCTGATCGCGCAATCCTTCTCACCGAGCTGGCTCGCCACGACGGCGCTGATCCTGATCGGAGCCGGCTTCGTCGTGCTGCTCGCCTATCGACACGTCGACTACGCGCACGAGCTCTGGTGGCAGTTCGCCGTCGACGCGCATGCTTCGCGCTCGCTGCGCGCGCTCGCGGGCGGGGGTCTCGCGCTCGCCGCGTTCGCCCTCGCGCGGCTGTTGCGCCCGGCGCCGCCGCTCGAGCCTCCCAGCTCGCAGGAGGACGTCGAGCGCGCCGAGAAGCTCGTGGCGACCGCCCCGCGCGCGGTTGCGCACCTCGCGCTCGTCGGCGACAAGCGCATCCTCTTCCACGAGTCGGGCGCCGGCTTCCTGATGTACGGCGTGCGCCGGCGCAGCTGGATCGCGATGGGCGACCCCGTCGGCTCCCCCGACGTGATCCGCGAGCTCGCCTGGGAGTTCCGCGAGGACGCGGATCGGCACGGCGGTCTCGCAGCCTTCTACGAAGTGGGCGCGGAGAACCTGCCGATGTATCTCGATCTCGGCCTCACGCTGCGCAAGCTCGGCGAGGAAGCGCGCGTCCCGCTCACGGATTTCTCGCTCGCAGGTGGCGCGCGCAAGGGATTGCGGCAGGCGCTGACCCGCATGCAGCGCGAAGGCTGCAGCTTCGAGGTGATCGGCCGCGAGGCCGTGCCCGGGCAGCTGGACGAGATGCGCGCCGTCTCCGACCAATGGATGGGCACCAAGCACACGCGCGAGAAACGTTTCTCGATCGGCTTCTTCGATCCGGCCTATCTGAAGCGCTGCCCGATCGCATTGATCCGGCGCGGCGGGCGCATCATCGCCTTCGCGAATCTGTGGGCGCCCGAATCGCGCGAGGAGCTTTCGATCGATCTCATGCGCCACGCGGATAGCGCGCCCTCGGGCGTGATGGAGTACCTGTTCGTAGAGCTGCTCTTGTGGGGGCACGCGCACGGCTACCGCTGGTTCAGCCTCGGCATGGCGCCGCTCTCCGGTTTCGAGCACCACCGTCTCGCGCCGCTGTGGAATCGCCTGGGTGCGCTGCTGTTCCGGCACGGCGAGCACTTCTACAACTTCCGCGGACTGCGCGCCTTCAAGGACAAGTTCGATCCGATCTGGGAGCCCCGCTATCTCGCCGCGCCCGGCGGGCTCGCGACGCCCTTCGTGCTCACGGACGTCGCGGCGCTGATCTCGGGCGGTGTGACGGGCGTGATCGCGCGCTGAGCACCCTGGCGCACGGCAGCGAGCCGGCGCTCGGCGCCCGCGAGGATCTTCTGCGCGAGCGCCTCGTAATCCCCATCGAAGTGGTGGCCGCCCTTCGTCCGGATCCGCTCGGCGGCCTCGAGCTCGCGTGCGGGGCACAGCGTGGGATCCTCCTGCTCTCCGTAGACGCACTGCACGAGCGCGAGATCGATGCGCTGGAGCTCCGGCAGCACGGCGGGGCCGTCGTCCTTGGCGGTGTGGAGCCAGCCGGAGACGTGGAACTCGAAGGGCGCCGTCGGCTCGAGCCCGAGCAGCGAGAGCTGGACCACCGCCGCGCGCTCGGCCGCCGGCAGGCGGTTGTAGGCGAACGGCAGGATGCCCGCGCCGAACGAGTAACCGATCAGGATGACTTCGGGCGTGTGCCAGCGCGCGCGATAGGCGTCGATGATCGCGGCGAGATCGCGCGCCACCTGGTCCGGCGTCTTCGCGCGCCAGAAGTAACGCAGGCTGTCCACGCCCACGACCGGAACGCCGCGCCGCGCGAGGATCTCCGCGACGGTCTTGTCGAGATCGCGCCAGCCGCCGTCGCCCGAGAAGATCACCGCGAAGAGCTCCCCGGGCTGCTTCGCGGGCACCTCGATCAGGGGCAGGGCGGCGAGCGCCGCCGCGCCGGGCGCGGCGCCTCCCGGCGTCATCAGCGGCGCGAGGCCGGCCGCGAGGCGCGCGCCCGGCGTCGCGCCGCGTGCGTCGACCAGCTCGGCGCCGGGGCTGGCGGCCGTGATCGCGCGCAGCGCCTCGCTCGGCGGCCCGCTCGTCGCGATCCGCAGCCGCCCGGGGAGATCGGCGCGCGGAGCATACGCGAATCCGTGTCCGGCGACGGGCGTCGACACGGCGCCGGGGCACAGCGGCACCTTTGTACCGAGCGTCGCTGCGGGATCGACGGCGAGCGCGCCGCCGACGGTCGCCGCCGGCGATTGCGCGAGCGCTGCGTAGGCGAGCGTCCCGCCCGCGCCAACCCCCGCGAGCAACGGCGAGCGGTAGCCCTCGTAGCCGAGCTCGCGTTGCAGGCGCTGCGAAAGGTCCTCGATCTCCGACAACAGGTAGTGGCACCCATCGTCGCTTGCGGCGAGGCCGCGTAGATACTGCGGAAGGTCGACGCCCACGACGGTCGTGCCACGCGCAGCGAGAGCGCCCGCCGTCTGCACGAGATCGGGCGTGAGGCCGTCCGCGTCGGAGAAGAGGAACACGAGGGCGCGCGCCGGAGCGGTGGCTCGGAAGAGCGACAGCTTGCCGAGCCGACCGTCCTCGACGCTCTCGGGCGCCACCGGCGGCCGCGGTCGCGCGTGATAGAGGCGCCAGGGCGGCGCGTCGAGCACGAGCTCATGGGACGCCTCCGGCAGGCTCTCGCGCGCGCCGAAGTGACGCGCCCGCACGATCACCCAGTCGTAGAAGGCCCCGAAGCCGTTCGGATCGAAGTCCTGTGGCCGCCAGGCGAAGTCCGGAGGCGAGGTCGGCCGGTCGCTGCCGGGCGCATCGCGCAGCGGGAATTGCCAGAACTCGCCGACGAAGCTCGCCGCGATCAGCCCGCCGCGCCGCGCCTGGGCGTACGCTAGAAAGTGAAGATACGGATCCGTGCGCATCACGCGGCCATTGCGGTCGAAGGTGAGCGCGAGGACGTTCGGCCGCTCGGGCAGACGCTCGAGCACGGCCTCGAAGCCGCTCGCCTCGCGGTCGAAGCGAGCGAGCTGCACCCAGGCGAGGGCGAGCGTCGCGAGCGCGAGCGAGATCAAGCCTGCGCGCGCGAGCTGCGGCCGGCGCGCGAGAACACTGGGGCCCGCCGCCAGCGGCAGCCAGGCCGCGGCCAGCAGCGCGAAGCGGAAGTGGATCGCCTTCGCGTACGCCGTGTGCGTGGGCAGCACGAAATAGAGGGCGGCGCACACGAGCGGAAGCACGCAGACGGCGCGCGCTGCGGGTGCGAGCGCGCGCCAGCGGCGCCGCGTCACGGGCACGGTGTCAACCGAGAAGAGCAGCCAGAGCGCGAGCCAGGCGAGCAGCAGCAGGTCTTCCGAGGGCCCGCGATAGCCGCCGAGGATCTCGCCGCCGAAATGCACGAGCCGCTTCATGAGCGGCTCGGAGTAGTAGGTGCCCGGCGCGAAGGATCCGTTTCCGACCCAAAGCCAGGCGGCCACACCGAGTGCGAGCATGCCGAGTGAAAGCCAGTGCTGCGCGAGCCCGCGGCGATCGCCGAGCACGCCGAGGAGCCCCGCGAAGCCGATCACCAGCATCACGCCATACGGATTGGTGAGCACGACGGCCACGACGGTCGCAGCGGCGAGCCCCTCCGAGCGCCAGCTCCGGCGCGGCGTCGCGAGCTGCGCGCACGCGAACAGCGCGAGCCCGAGCACGCAATTGAACTGGAGGGCGCCCCAGAAGACCGCGCGGTTGTAGACGAGGGGCAGCGCGAGCAGGCCGAGCCATGCGGGCTTGCGCAGCGCGCGCAGCAGCGCGAGCACGCCGAGCGGGTAGCTGAGCAGCGAAAGGAACGTGACGCAGCGCATCGCCGCCGCGAAGGGCAGCAGCTTCGCGAGGCCGAGTGCGAGCGCGTAGGGGAGCAGATAGAGCGTGCTCGTCCACGCCGTCACGTAATGCGATGCAAACCCGAACTGCGGATCCTCGAGGGAGAACAGGATCCGGACGGCGGCCCAGTGTTGGGGGAGGTCCGTCATCGGGAGCCACCGGAAGACCAACGCCGGCGCGGCGAGCAGGGTGCCGAACGCCAACACCAGCCACCGCGGGCGCGCGTCCGTCGCTCTCACCGCGCCTCCCAGAGCTGCCACGGCGGCGCTTCGAAGACGAGCGCGTAGGGAAACTCCGCGAAATGATCGCGTCCCTTCGTCTCGCCGGTGCGCACCAGCACGTGGTCGTAGAAGTACCCGAAGCTCGCGTAATCGAAAAGTTGGGGCTTTGCAAACAGGAGCGACGCCGTGTCGGGGATGTGGGCGTCCTCACGGACGCGCACGGGCAGGTTCCAGAACATCCGCGGAAACGACTGCGCGATCAGGCCGCCGCGGCGCGCCTGCGCATACGCGCCGAAGTGCCAGTAGGGCTTCGTGCGCATCACGGAGCCATTCGCGTCCCAGGTGAGCGCCACGAGCCGCGCAGCGAAGGGAATCCGCTCGACGACCGCATCGAAGCCGCGCGCCTCGCGATCGAAGCGGATCAGGTGGACCCAGGAGTTCGCGATCGTGACGAGAGCCAGCAGCGCGAGCCCGAGCCTGGCCTGGCGCGCGCGTTCGCGTCCGGCATCGTGCGCGGCGAGCACCGGAAGCAGGCACATCGCGATCACCGCGTGACGCATGTGGATTTCTCCCACGAGGCTCGTGTTCGCGGGCACGATGGGAAAGAGCAGGAGGTTCACGGCGGTGAAGACCCAGAGCACGCGCTCGGGGTGGCTGAGCGCGCGCCAGCGGGCGCGGTTGAATGGAAGCGCGCGCGCCGCGAGTGCGGACCACGCGACGAGGTAGCCGATCAGGAGCCACGCCTCCGTGTCATCGCGGTAGCCGCCGAGCACGGATTCCTCGAAGTCGTCGAGGCGCCGGAGCAGCCCCTCGTACTCGAACGTCGGCGCTCCGGCCGAGCTCCCCGCTTGCAGAGCCCATGCGAGCAGGCCGAGCGCGAGCGGCGCGAGCCCGAGCGCGTGGCGCAGCAGCGCGCGCCGCTCGCCGAGCACGAGCCAGATCGAGACGACGCCGGCGAGGATCAGGAGACCGTACGGATGCGTGAACACGATCAGCGTGCACAGCGCCGCGAGGGCGAGCTCGGACCTCGCTCCGCGCGGCGGCTGCACGAGGATGGCGAGGGCGAGCAGCGCGAGCCCGAGCGCGAGCTGGAAGTTCATGAAGCCCCAGAAGAACGCCCGGTTGTAGACGAGGGGCAGGCAGAGCAGGGCGAGCCACTCCGGCTTGCGCAGCGCGCGCAGCAGCGCCCAGATGCCGAGCGGCAGCGAAGCGAGCGCGACCACGATGACGGCGCGCATGCCGGCTTCCAGCGAAACGAGCGGCGCGAGCGCGAGCGCGCCGAGATACGGGAGCAGGTAGAGCGAGCGGCCCCAGGCGGGCTCGTAGAAG
This sequence comes from uncultured delta proteobacterium, assembly GCA_963785985.1. Lineage (GTDB taxonomy): Bacteria > Myxococcota_A > UBA9160 > UBA9160 > SMWR01 > DATBRV01. Next base: position 162,012 of record CAWAXD010000016.1, read on the forward strand.
GCCGCGAAGCCGAAGCGGGGATCGTCGTGATGCAACAAGATCGACGCCACGGCCAGGTGCTGCGGCAGGTCGGTCATCGGCAGATAGGCGAGCCACACGCTCGGTGCGAGCAGGAGCACGAGCAGCAGCGCCAGCAGCCGCCGCGCTCCGGGATCGGGCGCCGAGGCTTCGCGCGGGCCGGCAGCTCGTTGCGGCATGTTCTGGCCGCGGGTTCTACCGCAGCGCGCCCGAACTGGGAAGCCGAGCCGGTAGCTTGCCGAGCGCGACGGCCCCGTCTTGGCTTCGCGAGTGTGGACAAACCCCGCGCCCCGCGGGCATAATGTTCTGACACTCCGTCAGATTCTGACGCGGGGGACGAGCATGGCCACGCGAGCGGTCGAGCAGCGGGCGGTCGCCAGCCGCGCGGTGCGGCAGGCCGACATCGATCCGGTCACCGTCGAGGTGATCCGCGGCGCCATGGAGACGGTTGCCTACGAGATGGCGACGCACGTCTCGCTCTCCGCGACGACGCCGATCCTCAACCAGAGCAACGAGCGCAATGCGACGATCCTCGACGGGCGCGGCGCCCTCGGAGCGCTCTCGGTCGGGATTCCGCAGTTCATGCTCTCCTCGACCCTGCCGGTTCGTTTCGCGCTCGAGTTCTTCAAGGAGGAGGGGCTCAACGACGGCGACGTGCTGGTCGCGAACGATCCCTACCACGGCGGCGGCCATCTGCCGGACTACAACGTCTTCGCGCCCGTGGTGGTGGACGGCGAGCTGGTGCTGATCGCCTCGATCCAGTGTCACCACGCCGATACCGGCGGCGGGATGCCGGGCGGCTACAACGCGGAGGCCATCGACATCTGGGCCGAGGGGGTGCGCTTCCCGGCGCTCAAGCTCTACGACCGCGGCGTCGAGCGCCGCGATCTCACCTACATGCTGAAGGTGAACAATCGCACGCCTACCTTCATCGGCGACCTGCGCGCTCAGGTGGGCGCGGCGCAGCTGGGCGTGAAGCGACTCAAGGACATCATCGCCCGCTACGGCGTGCCCGCGGTGAAGGCGGCGGTCGATCACTCGATTGCGTACGCCGCGCGGCGCTTCCGCGAGGAGGTCGCTTCCTGGCCGGACGGCACCTACGAGGCGGACGCCTGGGTCGATCACGATCCGATCGGGAATCCGGACATCCACGTCCACGTCGCGGTGACGGTCGCGGGGGATCGTCTGACGGTCGACTTCACCGGCTCCGACATGCGCCAGAACCTCAAGGCGTACTCCTCGTTCGGGAACACGCGCGGCTACGTGGTGGCGCAGCTCGCCTCGATGATGGATCCGTCGATCCCGAAGAACGAGGGCTTCTTCGAGTCGATCGAATTGATCGTGCCGAAAGGCTGCGTGCTCAACCCCGAGGTGGGCAAGACGGTGGCCGCCGGCACGCACCATCCCGGCGTCGAGGTGGGCGAGGCGATCTGCAAGGCGCTGGCGCAGATCCTGCCCGAGCGATCCTGCCCGCAGATCTACAAGCTCGGCATGCCGACCGTGATCATCGGCGAGCACCCGGACACGAAGCAGCTCTTCGTCGACCACTCCGTCGACGTGCTCGCGGCCTATTGCAACGCCGTGCGCGGCCAGGACGGCTGGGGCTCGATGCCGGCTTCCTTCGGGAACCTGATCCGCGCCACCGCCGAGGTGAACGAATCGATCTTTCCGGTGCGCCACGAGTGCTGCGATTACGAGATCGACACCGGCGGCCCGGGTGAGTGGCGCGGTTGTCCCGGCTCGCGCGTCGTGAAGCGGATGCTCGTGCCGTCGTCGGTCACCACCTACATGGTGGGGATGAAGTATCCGATGTCGGGCGTCGCCGGCGGCATGGATGGCACCCCGAACGAGCTGATCACGAACGTCGACACCGATCACGCCCACAAGGTCGATTGCATGGCGAACGGCGTGCCGCACGCGGCGGGCGAAGCCTTCCGGTACGTGTATGGCGGCGGCGGCGGTTGGGGCGATCCGCTCGCGCGCGACCCGGCGCGCGTGCTCGACGACGTGCACGACGAGCAGGTCTCCGTCGCCGCCGCACGCCGTGATTACGGCGTCGTGCTGACGGGCAGCCTCGAGGCGCTCGATCTCGCGGTCGATCTCGAAGCCACCCGGCGCCTGCGGGCGGGGAGGCGCTAGGCGTGGGCCACCGCATCGGGATCGACGTCGGCGGCACCTTCACCGATTTCGTCTTCGCGCGCGACGGCCGCGAGGTCGTGCTCACCAAGGTCCCGACGACGCTGCCGGACCAGTCGCAGGGCGTGATGAACGGGATCGCCGCGATCGCGGAGGGCGAGGGCGTCGGCGTGCGCGCCCTGCTCGAGCGCACGGACCTGATCGTCCACGGCACCACCACCGCCGACAACACGATGATCGAGATGAATGGCGCGGTGACGGGACTGATCACCACCGCAGGGCATCGCGACGAGATCGAGATCCGGCGCGGCTACAAGGAGGAGCATCTGGGATCCGGCCTTCCCGCCGCCGATTCCGATCGCGCCGCGCCGCCGCCGCATCGGCGTGCCCGAGCGGCTCGACTTCCGCGGCGCCGTCGTCACGCCGCTCGACGAGGCGGCCGTGCGCCACGCGGTGCAGCGCCTGCGCAAGCAGGGCGTCGAGTCGATCGCCGTGTGCCTGCTGTTCTCCTTCATCAATCCGGCGCACGAGAAGCGCGTGCGGGAGATCGTCGCGGAGGAGTTCCCGGGCGTGCGCGTCTCGCTCTCGCACGAGGTGATGCCGACGGCGCCGGAGTTCGAGCGCACCTCGACCACGCTGGTCGACGCCTACGTGGGACCGCGCGTCGAGAGCTACCTGAAGCGCCTGCAGGCGCGCGCTGCGCGGCGCGGGCTACGGGCACGATCTGCTGATCATGCAGTCGAACGGCGGGATCATGACGGCCGACTTCTTGGCCCGGCGCGCCGTCGCCTCGCTCGGCTCCGGTCCGGCCGGTGGCGTGATGGGCGCCTGCGCGGTCGCGAAGCGCGCCGGCGTGTCCGACTTCATCGCCATCGACATGGGCGGCACGAGCTACGAGGCGTGCCTGATCAAGGGCGGCACGCCGCGCATCCGCAGCTTCTGGAACTGGCAGCATCGCTATCTCGTGGGCCTGCCGATGGTCGAGATGCATTCGATCGGCGCCGGCGGCGGCTCGATCGCCGTCGTGCAGGCGGGCGCGCTGCGCGTCGGTCCCGAGAGCGCCAAGGCCGACCCCGGCCCGATCTGCTACGGGCGCGGCGGCGTGCTTGCCCACGGTGACCGACGCGAACCTCGTGCTCGGCTACCTCAACCCCGAGTCTCTTTGTGGCGGCGAGTTCAAGCTGCGATCGCAGGGCGTGCGCGAGGCGATCCTCGAGCAGATCGGCAAGCCCGCTCGGCCTCGACGTCGTCGAGGCGGCCCACGGCATCTTCCGCATCGTGAACGCGAACATGGCGAACGCGATCCGGCGCGTCTCCTCGGAAGCGGGCTTCGACCCGCGCGACTTCCGCATGGTCGTGTACGGCGGCAACGGCCCCGTGCACGCCGGCATGCAGGCCGACGAGCTCGGCATCCGCGAGCTGCTGGTGCCGAAGACCTCGCCGGCCTTCTCCGCGCTGGGCCTGCTGCTCGCCGACTACGTCGTCGATTCGCTGCGCACGCTACATCTCGCCCGCGCGTCGCGCGCAGGCGAACCGCATCAACGAGCTGTTCGCCGAGATGGAGGATCAGGCCGAGCGCGAGCTGCGCGCGGCGGGCCTCGCGCGCGGCGACCTCGTGCTTCCATCGCTTCGTGAACCTCTGCTACCCGGGCCAGACCTTCGACATGGCGGTGCCCGCCGTGACGCGCGCGGACGGCCGCATGGGCGAGGCCGAGCTCGCCGCGCACGGTCGAGCGCTTCCACGACCTGCACGAGGAGCTGCACACCTACGCCGTGCGCGACGAGGAGCCCGTGATCCGCGCGGTGCGGGTGCAGACGATCGGCCAGACCGCGAAGCCGAGTTTGCGCGAGTACCCGCGTGTCACGTCCGCTGTGTCGAGCGCGCTGCGCTCGCGGCGGCAGGCCTGGTTCGGCGGGCGTTTCGAGGACACGCCGGTCTACGACGGCGAGAAGATCGGGCACGGCCATCGCATCGAGGGGCCCGCCATCGTCGAGGAGCGGTTCACGACGATCGTGATCTACCCCGGACAGACGGCGGAGCTCGATCGCTTCGGCAACTACGTGATCGCGCTGCCCGCGTCGACCCCGGGCTAGCCGTGTCGCGCGTCGCGATCGCCGGCATCGGCCAGACGGAGTTCTCGAAGAACATCGGCCGCAGCGAGCGCCAGATCGCGCTCGAGGCGATCCAGCTCGCGCTCGCGGATGCCGGGCTCTCGCCGGAGGGCGTCGACGGCCTCGTGCGCTTCGACATGGAGTCGACGTCGGAGGTCGAGATCGCGCGCAACCTCGGGATTCCGAACCTGCGCTTCTTCGGCGAGGTCGGCTACGGGGGCGGGGGAGGCTGCGCGGCGGTCGGACACGCCGCGATGGCGATCGAGACCGGTTGGGCCCGGACGGTCGTATGCTGGCGCGCACGCAACCGCGGCTCCGGCGGACGGCCCTGGGCGGGAACGGGCAACCAGGTGGGGGGAGATGCGCAGTTCTACCTGCCTTTCGGCCTGGTGCGGCCCGCCGACCAGATCGCGATGCTGGCGCGCAGACACATGCACGAGTATGGCTCGACGAGCGAGCAGCTCGGCGCCGTCGCCGTCGCCTTCCGCAAGCACGCTGCGCGCAATCCCCATGCCCAGATGCGCGAACCGATGACGCTCGCCGACCACCAGGCCTCGCGCATGATCTCGGATCCGCTGCGCAAGCTCGACTGCTGCCTCGAGACGGACGGCGCGCTCGCCGTGGTGCTGACCTCGCTCGAGCGCGCGCGCGACCTGCGGCGGCGTCCCGCCGTCGTGCTCGCCGCTGCGCAGGGCAGCGGGCCGGAGCACGTGGTGATGGCCAACTATCATCAGAAGCGCTTCCTCGACACGCCCTCGCTGTGGGCCGCGCGCGAGCTGTGGGCGCGCGCAGGGGTGGTGCCCTCCGACATCGACTGCGCGCAGTTCTACGACGCCTTCACGCCGCTCGTGCTCTTCTCGCTCGAGGAGTACGGCTTCTGCAAGCCGGGGGAGGGCGGCTCCTTCTGCGAAGGGGGACGCCTCGAATGGCCGGACGGCGCTCTGCCGTCGAACACGGCCGGCGGCGGGCTCTCCGAGGCCTACGTCCACGGCTTCAACCTGATCCTGGAGGGCGTGCGCCAGGTGCGCGGCACGAGCACGAGTCAGGTGAGCGACTCTAACTTGTGTCTGGTGACGTCGGGCGCCGGTGTGCCGACCAGCGCGCTGATCCTGGCGCGGGACTAGCCGTGAGCGCCGCTCAACCGTCGCGCCCGTTGCCGCTGCCCGACGAGGTGACGGGGCCCTTCTGGGAGGGCTGCCGCCGCGGCGAGCTCTTGATGCAGCGCTGCGCCGCCTGCGCGCGCTTCCGCTTCCATCCGCGTCCCCTGTGCCCGCACTGCCGGTCTTCGGATTCGGAGTGGGTGCGCATGTCGGGCGCAGGCACTCTCTACAGCTTCGTGATCTGCCACCCGCCGGTGCTCCCGGCCTTCCAGGCGAACGCGCCCTACGCCGTGGTGCTGGTCGAGCTCGTCGAGGATCCGGGCCTGCGCATCGTCGGAGGCGTGCTCGGCGCGCCGCCCGAGAGCCTGCGCATCGGCCAGAAGCTGCAGGTGGCCTTCGAGGAGGTCGCGGAAGGCGTGGTCCTGCCGCAGTGGCGGCCCGCGCCGTGACGGCCCTCAGCGAAACTCCGAGCGACACAGAGAGGAAGGCATGAGCAAGCCCAAGACCCGCCCCGACGGCCTGATCGAGCTCGACACCACCGACGTCGATCGCTGGATCGGCAAGCCGCTCGGCGGCGCCCGCCTCAAGGAACCGGTCGACGTGAACGACATCCGTCGCTGGGCGCAGGGGATGCAGAACCCGAATCCCCTCTATTACGACGAGCGCTTCGCCGCCGAGGCCGCGTTCGGGAGGATCGTGGCGCCGCAATCTTTTGCGGTCTGCACCGACACGAGCCACGGCGCCGGCCCCGCGATCCAGGGGAACATCCCCGGCCAGCACATGATCTTCGGCGGCGACGAGTGGTGGTTCTTCGGGCCGCGCATCCTGCCGGGCGACCAGATCACGCACGATCGCATGCTGTTCGACTACAAGGTCGCGGAGACGAAGTTCTCCGGGCCGACGATGTTCTCGCGCGGCGACACCACCTACATCAATCAGCGCGGCCAGGTGATCTGCAAGCAGCGCTCGACGTCCGTGCGTTATCTGGCGGAGAACGCGCGCAAGCTCGGCATGTTCGCCGGAAACCAGGAGAAGCAGTGGACGGATCAGGAGCTCGAGGATCTCGAGAAGCAGAAGATGGAGTACTACCAGAGCTTCCGGGATCTGGGCCATCAGAAGCGCCTGTTCGTCAAGGTCGGTGATCCGCTGCCGACGCGGCCGATCGGCCCGCACTCGATCGCGAGCTTCACCACCGAGTGGCGCTCCTACCTGATGACGGTCTGGGGCGCGAGCGAGGAGTACGGCGAGAGCTCGACGATGGCGGCGGGCTGGCTGCCGGAGATGTCGCGCGATCCCGAGGGCGCGAAGATCGATCCCGCGAATGCGGACGGTCTCTACAAGGGGCCCTCGCGCGGTCACGTGCAGCCGCGCTACGCGCAGCTGATCGGGATGCCCCGCGGCTACGGCTACGGCGCTTCGATGGGCGCCTGGGTGATCGACTACCTCTCGAATTGGGGCGGCGAGTGGAGTTTCATCACCTACAGCAACATGCAGTACCGCTCGCCCGCGCTCACGGGCGATGCCACCTTCCTGAACGCCGAGGTCTTGTCGCTCAAGCACGACGATCCGTCCGGGAATCCGATCGCGACGCTCAAGGTCGTGATGACGAACCAGGACAAGGCGGTGATGGCGAGCGGCAAGGCAGACGTGATGCTGCCGAAGCCCTAGGACGGGCCGGATGGAGCTGAACGATCCCCGCCTGACGTTCGGCCGCTTCCTCGCCGAGGCCGCCAGCCGCTTCGGGCCGCGGCGCGCGATCGTCTTCGAGGGCCGCGAGATCAGCTACCGCGAGCTCGAGCGCCAGGCGCGCCTGCTGGCCCGCGCGCTGATCGGCGCAGGCGTCGTGAAGGGCGCGCGCGTGGCCGTGCACATGGGCAACCGCCCGGAGTGGATCGTCGCCGCCTTTGCGGTCGGCATGCTGGGCGGCGTGCTCGTGCCGGTGAACACCTTCGCGAGCCGCGCCGAGCTGAAGCACGTGCTGCGACACAGTGACGCGTCGGTCTTGCTGATGCAGCCCGGACTCCAGAAGCACCGCTTCCTCGAGGATCTGCTCGCCGAGTACCCCGCCATCGCGCTCGGCGCGCCGGGGCGCCTGCGCTGTCTAGCGCTGCCGCAGCTGCGCCGCGTCGCGTGTCTCGCGATCGACGCTCCGCGCGGGGGCGTCGAGACCTGGGGCCAGCTGCTCGCTCACGAGCAGGGCGTGAGCGATGAGCTGCTGGGCGCCGTCGGCTCCGAGGTCGAGCCCAGCGACGACGGCATGCTGATCTACACCTCGGGCACCACCGCGCAGCCGAAGGGCGTGCTCCACACGCAGCGCGCGGCGATCCTCCAGGCCTGGCGCTTCGCCGAGATCCTGCGTCTCGAGGCCGAGGACCGCGTCTACACCACGTACCCCTTCTTCTGGACGGCCGGCATCGCGATGTCGATCGGCCCCACGTTCGCCGTGGGCGCCGCGCTGCTCTTGCAGGAGGTCTTCGAGCCGGGCGCGGCGCTCGCGTTGATCGAGGCCGAACGCGCGACGGCCGTGCACGCCTGGCCGCACCAGCAGAAGGCGCTGGGCGAAGATCCCTCGGCGGGCCAGCGCGATCTGCGCAGCGTGCGCAAGGTCGATTTCAGCGCGCCGATCGCGAAGCTCGCCGGCATCGAGAAGGACGAGTACGGCATCGACGCTTCGTATGGTCTATCCGAGACCTTCACGATCGCCGCCATGCTTCCCGCCGACGCGCCGCTCGAGCTGCGCAAGCGCACGAGCGGACGCGTGCTGCCGGGCATGGCGCTGCGCATCGTCGATCCCGCGACGGGTCTCCCGCTGCCGACGGGCGCCGCCGGCGAGATCGCCGTGAAGGGCGTCACGCTGATGCGCGGCTACTACAAGGTCGCGCCCGAGAACGTCTTCGATTCCGACGGCTACTTCCGCACGCAGGACGGCGGCTCGCTCGACGAGGACGGCTACCTGCACTGGACCGGCCGCCTCTCGAACCTGATCAAGACCGGCGGCGCCAACGTCTCGCCGGTCGAGGTCGAGGAGTGCCTCGCGAAGCACCCGGCGATCAAGGTCGCGGTCGCCGTCGGCGTCGAGCATCCGACGCTCGGCGAGATCGTCGTGCTGTGCGCGGTGCCGGTGGCGGGAGCGAAGCTCGACGAGGCCGAGCTGCGCGGCTGGCTGCGCGAGCGCCTCGCGTCCTACAAGGTTCCGAAGCGCGTGCTCGAGTTCGCGGCGGACGAGCTCGCCTACACGGGCAACCAGAAGGTGCAGGTGGCGCCCCTGCGCGAGGCGGCGCGTATGCGCCTCGCCGCCGAGGGCGCGGTGATCGACGGCCACCGCTACGGCGCCGCATAGCCGGCGAGGAGGACCCCCATGGAGCAGATCAAGTTCGACGATGTTTCCGCACTGCAGGCGAAGGTGAGCGAAGAGTTCGGCCCCTTCGGCGGCGAGCTCGAGGTGACCCAGGACATGATCAACCGGTTCGCCGAGCTCACCGGCGATCGCCAGTGGATTCACATCGACGTCGAGCGCTGCCGGCGCGAGAGCCCCTTCGGCGGCCCGATCGCTCACGGCTTTCTCACGCTCTCGATCCTGCCCGCGCTGAACGCGAAGTCGCGCGACGCCGAAGACTGGGTGATCGTCGGGCAGGGCAACGTCGCCAACTACGGCTCCGACAAGCTGCGCTTCCTTTCGCCCGTTCCGGCGGGCAGCAGGCTGCATGCTCGCTCGCGACTCGCCGCCGTCGAGGCGATTCCCAAGGGCACGCGCGTCGTACGCGAGACCGCGGTCCACGTCGTCGGCAGCGACAAGCCGGCGCTGCTCTACAGCGCGATCCTGCTCTACCAGCCGCCGCGGGGGCGGGCGTAACGCGGCTTCATGGCGGCGACTTCGGAGTGACGAGCATCCAGCCGAAGCCTCAGACGGCAAGGCGAGATCGCGGCCGCGTGTTGGCGGTTGCGATGGCCGTCTTGTGTACTGCGTGCGCGCATACGGTCATCGCTCGGGTGTATCCGGGGCCGGAGCTTCAAGCCAGCCAGGTCGTCACGTTGGTCCGCTCGAAGCACGTGTGGTTCTTTCTCTTCTACACGCGATCCACACGGATCTGGCTTCTGTCGGTCGACAATCAGCGGGTTGATCCGACGGCGGACGAGTGGGCGTTGCTTTCGGGGCCCCACACCGTCGAGGTCGCGCTCAGGGTCAACCATTTCATCATCGGCCCCGGGGCGTTCTTTACTTTCTCGCCGGCTGGTCGTCGCAGCGTCGTGTCCTTCATGAGTCAACCAGGACGTCGCTACCGGATCGATGGTCGCCTCGTGGCCGTCGAAGGCGCGCCAGCGAAGTTTTGCGCTTGGGTCGAGGACACCGAAACGGGCGAGATCACCTCGGGGTCGTGTGATCCGCAAGCGAGACCTGCCGAGGACGGCTTGCAGGCGGAGGAACTGCCTGGGGAGGGCCAACGGCAGTCGCAGGTGCTCCGCGGGAACAGTGTCGATCTCGCGACGCGTTCACGGAGGATGGCCGCATTGGATCGATCGCGAGAATGGCTGGCGCCCAAACCCGGATCCGACATTGCAGGGCTTCGGCCGGCGCTGGCGCGTCGTCCGGCTCCTGCGGCTCGATCGTCGTCCCTGCCGGTGGCGGCGCCAGCTCAGCTACTGCCTGACATGATCTGATGTCCGCCTCCCCGGCTCCACGCTCGGCCGCGCTCGTCTTCATCTTCGTCACCGTCGTGCTCGACATGCTCGCGCTCGGCTTGATCGTGCCCGTGCTCCCGAAGCTCGTGGTCGAGTTCATGGCGGGCGATACCGCCGGTGCGGCGCGCATCTACGGGGTCTTCGGCACCGCGTGGGCGCTGATGCAGCTGATTTTCTCGCCGCTGCTCGGCTCTCTCTCCGATCGCTTCGGGCGGCGCCCGGTGATCCTGATCTCGCTCTTCGGGCTGGGGCTCGACTACGTGCTGATGGCGCTCGCGCCCACCGTGGCCTGGCTCTTCGTCGGCCGCGTGATCTCGGGCATCACGGCGGCGACTTTCTCGACCGCCAGCGCCTACGTCGCCGACGTCACGCCGCCCGAGCGCCGCGCGGCGGGCTATGGCCTGCTCGGCGCCGCCTTCGGGCTCGGCTTCGTGCTCGGGCCCGCGCTCGGAGGCCTGCTCGGCAGCATCGGTCCGCGCCTGCCGTTCTGGGCCGCGGCCGGCCTCACGCTCGCGAATGCCGCGTATGGCCTGCTGATCCTGCCCGAATCGCTGCCGCGCGAGCGGCGCGCCCGCTTCGAGTGGCGGCGCGCCAATCCGATCGGCTCGCTGCGCTTGCTCGGCTCCCACCCGCAGCTGCTCGGGCTCGCCGTGGTGGGATTCCTCTTCAGCGTCGCGCACGATGTGCAGCCGAGCAGCTTCGTGCTCTACACGACCTACCGTTACGAGTGGAGCGCGCGCACGATCGGACTGACGCTTGCGGCTGTCGGCGTGTGCGGCGCGATCGTCTCCGGCGGGCTGGTGGGCTCCGTCGTTCGCCAGCTGGGCGAGCGCGCGACGTTGCTCGCCGGGCTCGCCTTCGGCGCCGCGGGCTTCTTCACCTACGGCCTCGCGCCGACCGGCACGATCTTCTGGCTCGGCGTGCCGCTCGTCTCGCTCTGGGGGCTCTCGGGTCCGGCGATGCAGGGTCTGATGACGCGCCACGTGGCTCCCTCCGAGCAGGGTCAGCTGCAAGGCGCGCGCAGCAGCCTGATGGGCATCGCCGGACTCGTCGCCCCGACGCTCTTCACGCAGACGTTCGCCGCCTTCATCAGCACGCAGCGCGATTGGCACCTGCCCGGCGCGCCGTTCCTGCTGGCGGCCACGCTGCTGCTCGCCGCCCTGCTCGTCGCCTGGCGCGTCACCCGCGGCTAGCGGCCGCGCGACCTGCGGCTCGCTTCGGATCCAGCTTCCGGCGCTGGGGCGGTTTTTTCGCGTCGAGCCGTGGCGAGGTCGCGCTTTGCCACAGTCGCGGGCATCCGCCGGAGGCCAGTTGGGCTATCGCGCGATCCGACGCGACGCCCGCGGGTGTGCAGCGCGGCATGGATCTTGCTCGATTACGCGGTGTTTCCCCGGAAAGGAGGTCGTGGTCATGGCGAATCCCAAGCTCAAGCGGCGTGTCGCTGCCCTGCGTGGCAAGGTGAAGAGCCGGGTCGAGCGGATCGAAGGCGAGCTTCCGCCCGAGCTGCGCCAGTACGTGAAGCGCATGCGGCAGGGGCTCTCGCGGCTCGAGAAGCAGATCGCGTCGGCGCAGGCGGACGCCCGCCGCCGGTTCGCGCATCTGCTGCGCGAAGCGAGCCACCAGCTCGGCCGTGTCGAGGCGCTCGGCGAACGCGAGTGGCGAAAACGCGCCACCCAGGCGCGCCGCGACGCCGTCAAGCTGCTGCGGCGACTCGAGAAGGCGATCGAGCCGGGCCGGGCCACTCGCCCGCGGCGCAAGTCGGCGAAGCGGGTCGTGGTGAGCCCACCCGCGCCGCCGGCGCGCCGTCCGGCGGCCGCAGTGCGAGCGCCGTCCCTCCCGGTGAAGGCGCCTGCGTCTGGCGTGGTTGCGGCTCCGACGCCGGGCAGTGTCTAGCTGGCCGCGCGCTGCACACAGGCGGCGCGCGCAGCCAGCTGGTCAACGAGCGCCGGGATCGGGGTCGAGTGCCTTTCGGGGCGCCACGCGAAGCAGACCGAACGACCCGTCCTTCGACAGGTATTCGAGCGCATATTGATAGGCCCCGGGCTGGCGCAGGTGCCGGGCGAGGTTCGCGCTCATCCACCGTTCGCTGAGCTTGCGGCTGTTCGGCTCGACGAAGCCGCGAAAGTCGAGGTACCCGAAGCCCGTGAACAGATCGTAGCCGCGCTCGAGCGCCAGCTCGCCGAGTCGGTTCTCGAGCGCGGCCTGCTCCGCTGCCGCGTCGATCATCAAGCCGGTTGCCGACATCGTGGGAAAGCCCGTCGCGAAGCCCACGATCCCGTCGTCGGTCGAAAACAAGCGCGGGAGACGACCGGCAAAGCGGCGTTTCAGCTCGGGGGCTTCGCGGAAATAGAAATCCCGAAACTTCGCGTGATAGTCCGGCGCATGCTGCACCGCGAAGAAGATCGCGAGAGAGAGCGCCGCAACGGCCAGCTCGGCTGGCGTCGAGTAGCGACGCGACTCGGGCTCGCGGCGCGCGACCAACAGGATCGCGAGCAGGGTCACGGCCGGCACGCTGACGGGGAAGTACCAGTGTCCCTGGTGCATCAAGGGCACGAAGAAGAAATCGTACGCGCCGAGCAGCAGCATGCCGAGCGCGATCGGAACGCCGAGGTCGCGCGTGCGAGCGCCAACGTTGCGCCGTCTTCGCAGCGCGAGGTAGAGCGCCGCCGCCAGGCACGGGATCAGGATCTGCATCAGACGCCACGTGAGCGGTAGCCACAGCGTCGGCGGATGGCCTGCGTCCGCGACGACCCTCCAGAGATACGCGGGCTTGTCGAGATACGGCATCGGAAAGGTCGATTTCAGCGCGCCGCTGACGGGTAGCGCGGCGCCGAACCAGATCCGGTTGGCGAGCACGTAGGCGAGCACGGGACCGGCGGCAGCGAACAGCAGCCAGAAGAGCGCGGGACCGCGGTCGGGTCGTGGGTCGCGTAGGACGCGCAGCGCCACCATCGCGACCAGCGGGGCGATGAACAGCGCGTGGTCGAGGCGGGCGAGAACGACGAGCGAGCAGACGAGCCCGAGCTTCGCGAGCGCGGCTCGGCTCGGACGCTCCTCCTGACGCACGTAGAGCAGCGCAGCCCAGGCCGCGCACGCGAACACGGCGCCGCTCTCCATCCCGTTCGCGAAGCTCCACAACGTGCCGAAGAGCGGCTCGGCGCCTTCGTAGGGATTTTGCGCCGCGAGCTCGGCCGCATTGAAGCGCAGGCGCGCCGGCAGCATCGCGAACGCGTACAGGCCGACGGGCAGGAGCAGCAGCGAGCTCGGAAGCCGGCCGAGCTGCGCCTGCAAGGCACGCCCGAACAGGTAGACACCGATTCCCAACAAGACGGCTCCCGTCAGCACGGCGAGCGCGAGGGCCCAGCCGTCCGGCGCGTCGAGCATGCGAACCACGCCGAACAGCGCGACGCAAACGAGCTGCCAGAGCGGTTGGAACCCGTTGGTCAGATGGGTTTGATCGAACGACACGAGGCCGTGATCGACGACGTTGCGTGCGACCACCAGGTAGTAGAACGCGTCGGCCGCGACGTACCCGAACGCGCGCTCGACGCCTCCGAGCGAGACGTCGATGGCGACGGGAAGCACGCAGAGCGCCAGCGCCAGCCAGAGCGCAGGCGCACGCTTCAGCGCGCCGAGCCATCGAGCGCGGGCGAGCGCTGCTCTGCCCACCGCGAGGCTAGAGCTGGCGCGACTGCGGTAGCCCGTAGATGCGCACCATGTTGCCGGCGAGCATCTCGTAGCGCTCCGCCTGCGGCACCCCGACCATCATCTCGTCGACCACCTTGCGGCTGTAGGGCCAGTCGCAGCCATGGTGCGGGAAATCGGTCGACCAGGCCATGTTGCGCACGCCGACGTCGTGGCGGAGCTTCACTCCGATCGCGTCCTTGATGAACGTGCAGCAGAAGTTCTCGTGGAAGTACGTGCTGGGCAGGTGCCGGAGCCTGAGGCCCGTGCGCGTGCGGTTGCGCCAGTAGAAGTTGTCGAGCTGCTCGAGCGCCTCGGGGATCCAGCCCACCTCGGTCTCGACCCCGAGCACCAGCAGGCGCGGGAAGCGGTCGAATAGCCCCGACATGATCAGCTCGCTCATGATCGGCGGGAAGAGCAGCATGCCCGCGAGCGCCATGTTGCTGATCGAGGCGACGCCCTTCAGCGCGCCCAGCGGATTGCGCTTGCGCTGGATGCGGATGTGGATCGAGACGGGCATGCCCAGCTCCTGCGCCGCCGCGAAGAACGGATCGTCCTGCTCGGACAGATCGTCCTCGCCCGTGGGCCAGGTCGAGAGGATCACGCCGCGGAAGCCGAGCTGCTGGCAGCGCTTCATCTCGTCGATCATCGACTGCACGCCGAGGTTCGGCATCTGCGCGAGGCCGCAGAGCCGCTCGGGGTCGACCGAGCAGAACTCCTGCGCCAGCCAGTTGTTGTACGCCTGCACGCCGGCGAGGTGGAACTCGCGGTCCTCATTGCCCATGAAGAAGTACATCGTGCGCTGGCTCGGATACAGGAAGCAGGCGTCGACACCGTCGAACGTCATGTCCTCGAGGCGTGCCTTCGCCTCGTAGCACGACTTGCGGATCGTGTCGTAGGTGTAGCCCGTCCACTTGATCTCCTCGTAGGAACGGCCGGGGGTCGTGACGAGCCCGATCTCCATCGGCGGCGTGCCGGGCTGGAACTGCCAGGCGTCGCCGCCCTCGGAGTCCTTCACGAGCTTCGGCGCGCGGTCGTGGAACTTCTTCGCCAGCCAGCTCGTCCAGATGTGCGGCGGCTCGAGGGTGTGGGAATCCGCGTCGATCAATCGGTACTCGCGCACGGCGTGCTCCTTGGCCCGAGGCGGGCTGGCGAGCCAGGTTCCAGTCGGGTTCGAGTCTGCTTCCGGGCGGGCTCGAGCCAGGGCTTCGGGCCGGCCGGGCCCGATCTGCTAGAATCTGACGGACCGTCAGATCGCGATCCTACCCGGCCCCTGCGCCGAAAGCAAGCATTTCGCGCGTGCGCGGGCGGGGCCCTTGCTTGACACGGCGAATGCGCGCGGGGGATGCTGCCGCGCGAGAGGAAGCTGCATGACGAACCTGGCATCCGGGCGCATGCGCGCGGCGGTCTATCGAGAGAAGCGCCGGCTCGTCGTCGAGGAGCGCCCGGTCCCGCAACCGGGACCGCACGACGTGTTGTTGCGCGTCTCGCACTGCGGTGTCTGCGGCTCGGACCTGCACATCGTGATGGAAGGCTGGGGACGGCCGGATACGATCGGCGGCCACGAATACTCCGGACGCATCGCGGCGCTCGGCTCCGCGGTCACGAGCTGGCAGCTCGGCGAGAGCGTGGTGGGCGGGCCCACCGCCGGCTGCGGTCGCTGCGAGTACTGCACGACGCACCGGCCGAGCCTGTGTGCGAGCCACGGCACCCCGGGTGTCTCGGAGTTCCAGGGAGCCTTCGCGGAGTACGTGCGGGTGCACGAGTCGCAGCTGCACCGCGTCCCGGCGGGCTTGTCGCTGCGCGAGGCAGCACTCGCCGAGCCGCTCGCGGTGGCGCTTCACGGTGTCACGCTCTCGCAGATCGCTCCGGGCCGGCGCGCGTTGGTGACCGGCGCCGGGCCGATCGGCATGCTGACGCTCGCGGCGCTGCGCGCGAAGGGAATCGAGGACGTGACGGTGAGCGAGCCCGCCGCCGCGCGCCGCGCCGCCGCGGTTCGCGTGGGCGCCACGCAGGTCGTGACGCCCGAGGAGCTGCCGCGGCCGCGCATGCCCTTCGAGTTCGTGAAAAATGGCTATGACGCCGTCTTCGAGTGCTCCGGCAACCCGGCCGCCGTCGAAGCGGGCCTGCGCCAGCTCAAGCGGGGCGGCAGCCTGATGCTCGTCGGCACGGGCATGGCGAAGCCGAAGCTCGACAGCAACCGCATGATCCTCGGCGAGCTGCGGGTGATCGGCGCCTTCGAGTACGACGAGCACGGCATCGACGACGCGCTCGCGTTGCTCGCGAGCGGAAAGCTTCCGCTGGGCGTGCTGCTCGAGCAGGGCGACGTCGGCCTCGACGGCCTGGCTTCCGCGATGGAGCGCCTCGCCGCCGGCGAGCTCGGCGGCAAGCTGCTCGTCGCGCCCGGTTAGCCAGCGAAGCGCGCAGCGAGCCGTAGGCTAGCGGAGTTGAACCAGCCAGCGAAGCGCGCAGCGAGCCGCAGGCGAGCGGAGTTGAACTGGCGCGGCGAAGCTCGCGTTGGCCGGATCGAAACGAGGAGGCGCGATGTCCGAACCGAGTCCGCAGCGGCGCATGCCGACCTTCAATCACGTGGCCATGAGCGTGCCCGCGGAGCTGCTCGGCGAGCAGGGCCGCGGCGAGCTGCTGCGCTTCTATGGCGAGGTCTTCGGCTGGACCGAGATGCCGACCATGACGCAAGACCGCGAGCGCCTCGTGCTGCGCGTCCACAGCAACGAGCAGTTCGTGTTCCTGATCGCAGATCTGCAGCCGATGACGTGCCCGCGTCTCGACCACTTCGGGCTCTCGGTCGCCGAGCCCGCGGAGCTCTACGAGACGCTCGAGCGCGCTCGCAAGTTCCGCGAGCGCGACCCGCGCGTCGAGATCATCGATCCCGAGATCGAGGACTACCAGGTGCTGAAGCTGCACAACTTCTACGTGCGCTTCCGGCTGCCGCTGATGGTCGAGGTGCAGTGCTTCGAGTGGGCCGCCGGCGTCGGTCCCGCGAGCCTGCCCGGAGCGGCCAGGGCCCGGGATTGATGGATTTCCGCGATCGCGTCGTCGTCGTCACGGGCGCGAGCTCGGGCATCGGCTGGGTCACCGCCGAGGCGTTTGCGGCGCGCGGCGCGCGCGTCGTCGCCGTGGCCCGGCGCGAAGCGAACCTCGAGCGGCTGATCGAGGTCTGCCGGGTGAGCTCGCCGGGCAGCTCCTTTCTCAGCGGCGATCTCGGCGTGCGCTCCTTCGCCGAGCACGTGATCGACGATACGTTCGCGAAGCACGGCCGCATCGACGTGCTCGTCAACAACGCGGCGATCACGAAGCACAAGCAGCTCTGGCACCTGTCGGCCGACGAGGCCGAACGCGTGATGCAGGTGAACTTCCTCTCCTGCGTGTGGACCACCTTCGCGGCGCTGCCGCACATGCTGCTCGCCGGTACGGGGACGATCGTGAACGTGTCGTCCTTCGCCGCCGAGCTGGTGCCGCCGCGCGAGACGCTGTACGGCGCGTCGAAGGCGGCGCTGCACGCCTTCACGCGGGGGCTGTGGAACGATCTCGACGGCTCGAACGTGCACGCGGCGCTCGTGATCCCGGGAGCCATCGACACGGAGATCTGGGGCAAGGGCGAGGAGCCGTTCGCGTTCCAGGGCAAGAAGGCGCCGCCCCAGCTCGTGAGCGCGGCGATCTTCGAGGCGATCGAGAAGCGGCGCCACGAGATCACCGTCCCCAGGCGCCGGCTCGACCTGAACGCCGCGCGCGCGCTGCGCCGGCTGTGGCCCTCGCTGATGCGCACGGCCTTGCGCCGCATGGACCCCGTCCCGCCCGAGGTCATCGAGCGCGCGCGCGAGCGGGCGCGCCAGGGCAAGCGGCTCGGCGATCTGCGCGAGCCGTGAAGCCCGATCGCGAAATCTGACGGAGTGTTAGAATCGCCGCGCGACCCCTCGCGTGGGGTCACGCGGAGGCTTCGCATGTCCGGCCCCCTCGACGGGACCCGTGTCGTCGACCTGCGCGCGAAGCAGATCCTGGGCTGAGGGGCGGTTGCTTGCTGAGCGGAATTCGAATACTCGATCTCAGCGAGGAGCCTGGCTTCCTGACGGGCAAGATCCTCGGCGACCTCGGCGCCGACGTGATCAAGCTGGAGCCGCCGGGAGGCGACACGTTCGGGCGTCGCGGCCCCTTCGTGGGCGACGTCGCCGACCCCGGGCGCAGCCTGCGCTGGCTCGCGCTCAACACCAGCAAGCGCGGCATCACGCTGGCGCTCGCGACGCCGCGCGGGCGCGAGCTCTTCCGCCACCTCGCGGCGCACGCGGACGTCGTGCTCGAGACGGCGGCGCCCGGGTCGCTCGAGGCGCTGGGCCTCGGCTGGGAGGCGCTGCGCGGCGAGCTGCCGCGTCTGGTGTGGTGCTCGCTGACGCCCTTCGGCCGCACGGGACCCTGGGCCGGCTACCGCGCGCACGATCTCGTGCTCGTCGCGCTGGGCGGCAACGCTGCGCTCACCGGAGATCCGGATCGCGCGCCCGTGCGCTGCACGCTGCCGACGGCCTACTACGCCGCGGGGCCCGAGGCGGCGGCGGGCATCGCGATGGCGCTCTACGCGCGCGAGCGCAGCGGGCGCGGGCAGCTGGTCGACGTCTCGATGCAGGAGTGCCAGCTCGCGACGCTCGTCACCGCGCCGGGTCAGTATTCGCTCGCGCCGAAGCTGCGCGGCCGCACGGGCGCGCGGATCGGCACCACCCGCGAGATCTTCCGGGCGAAGGACGGCGACGTGAGCTTCGGGCTGCGCGGTGGCGCGGCGCGCGCCCCGAGCCTCGCTGCCACCGTCGCCTGGATGGCGGAAGACGGCATGGCGCCCGATTGGCTGCGCGCGCTCGATTGGGGCCAATACAATCACAACCTGCTCTCGCCGGAGGAGATCGCGCGGCTCGAGGCGGTCTTCGCGGCCTTCTTCGCGACGAAGACGCGCCGGGAGCTGTTCGAGCAGGCGCTCGCGCGGCGCATCATGCTCGCGCCCTGCAACGACGCGCGCGAGATCCTCGAGCAGCCGCAGCTGCGCTCGCGCGACCTCTTCACGACGCTCGAGTACCCGGAGCTCGGGGCGAGCATCGAGCACCCGGATTTCTTCGCGAAGTCGAGCCGCAGCCGCATCGGCATCCGGCGCCGCGCGCCGCGCGTCGGCGAGCACAACGCCGAGGTGTATGGCGAGCTCGGGATCGACGCGCAGGAGCTGCGCGAGCTGGCCCGCGCGGGGGTGGTGTGAGGCGATGAGCGCGGACGCCGGCATCTTCGCGGGGCTGAAGATCCTCGAGCTCGGCGCGGGCGCGGCCGGCCCCGTCGCCACGCGCTACTTCGCCGACCAGGGCGCGACGGTGGTGCGCGTCGAGTCGGGCGTGCGCCCGGATTTCCTGCGTGTGCTCCACTACCGGCCGGGCGACCCGCACGGGCTCAACGGCGGGCCGATGTTCGTGCTGATGAATCCGAACAAGCTCTCGGTGGCCGTCAATCTCTCGAAGCCCGAGGGCGTCGCGGTGGTGGAGCGCCTGGTGCGCTGGGCGGACGTCGTCTCCGAGAACTTCTCGCCGCGCGCGATGGCGAAGTGGGGGCTCTCGTACGAGCGCCTGCGCGAGCTGAAGCCCGATCTCGTGATGGTGAGCAGCTGTCTGTTCGGCCAGACGGGTCCGCAGCGCATGTATCCCGGCTTCGGCGGCCAGGGCTCGGCGATCGCGGGCTTCAACCATCTGGCGGGCTGGCCCGATCGCGAAGCCATCGGTCCTGCAGGCACGATCACGGATTCGCTCTCGCCGCGCTACGTGGCGGTCCTGATCGCGGCGGCGCTCCTGCACCGCGAGCGCACGGGCGAGGGGCAGTACATCGACGTGTCGCAGATCGAGACGGGCGTCTACAGCCTGTCCGAGAGCATCGTGCGCGCGAGCGCACGCGGCGAGATCATGACGCGCCGGGGCAACCACGCGGAAGACACGGCGCCGCACGCGATCTATCCGTGCGCGGGCGAGGATCGTTGGATCGCGATCGCGGCGTTCTGCGACGAGGAATGGCGCCGCCTGTGCGCGGCGCTCGGCGCGAGCGAGCTCGCGGGCGACGCGCGCTTCGCGACCGTCGCCGGGCGCATCGCGCAGGAAGGCGCGCTCGACGCGGCGCTCGCCGAACACACGCGCAAGCACGACGCCTTCGCGCTGATGCACCGGCTCCAGGCCGCAGGCGTCGAGGCCGGCGTGGTGCAGACCTGCGACGATCTGCTGCGCGACCCGCAGCTCGCGCACCGCGGCCACTTCGTGCGTCTCGCGCATCGCCACCTCGGCGAGCTCGCCTTCGAGCACTACGGCATCCGCTTCTCGGAGAGCCCGCGCCGCTTGGAGACGCCGGCGCCGGACCTCGGCGAGCATACGCAGAGCGTGCTGGGCGCGGTCGGCTACGGCGAGGACGAGATCCGCGCGCTCGCCGCGGCGGGGGTGCTCGCGTGAGCGAGCGCAGTGTCGCGGGCCGCGTCGCGAAGTGACGGGCGCATCGCGCGGCATCGGCTTCGCGATCGCAGAGGCGCTCGTGGCGCGCGCGGCATGGCTCGCGCTGATCGCGTTGACGGGCAGCGCCGCCTGCGCGGGTGCGGGCGGCGAGGCGGCACCGCCCGCGCCGCCGCCGGCCGCAGTCGCGACGATCCGGGCTGCGACGAATCGGAGCGTCTTCGTGATGGCCGCGCGACAGAAGCCGCGCATCATCGAGTCGCTCACGGCGGCCGGCGTCGAAGTGTCGACGAATCTGCTCGAGGCAGGCTTCATGCTGCGGGTCACGGTCGGGGCCGATCAGGGCCGGGAAGATTGTGGATCGCGCAACAACGTCAGATACTCGCTTCGGCTCGAGAACGCGGCCGTGCTCGATCTCGCCGAGAAGGGCTGGACGGGAATCTGCACGCCCAACGTCTTCGATGTGCTGAGCGGGCGCCTGGCGGGAGCGTTCGCGATCTACGACGAGCTGCAACGCGCTCCGCGAGAGCCATAGCAGGGGAGGCACTCATGCATCGAACGTTCGCCGCGAGCCTGTTGCTGCTGCTCGCCACCAGCACCGGCTGCATCACGATCGCCGGGGGAAAGCTTCCCCCGATCCAGCCGGCCGCCCCGAGCGCACCCGGCACCCTCGAGGAGACCGTCGGAGATTTCAGCTTCACGCTCGAAGGCGGGAAGATGCTTACGAGCAACAAGGCCGGCCGCCTGCTGAACGACGAGCTGCTCGCGCGCTGGAAGAAGCAGGGCTACATCGCCGGGCACACGTACGTGCCCTCGAGCGAGTTCACCGGGAAGGCCGATTACAACCTGACGTTGAGCGGCAGTCAGTACGGCGAATCGTGGATCGCCTTGCAGATCGTGAGCGGACTCACGCTGCTCCTGATTCCCTACTCCGTGAATTCACGCTTCGACATCCAGTACACGCTCGAGAACGTGAAGACGGGGGCGAAGTACAGCGCCGGGGTCGAAGACAGCTACAAGACGTGGATCGAGCTGTTTCTGATGTTTGCCGCTCCGGTCTCGACGCGCGGCGCGACGAACACCTGGAACGCCATGGCCGACCACCTCTACGAGCAGCTGCGCGCGCAGGGGGCATTCAATCCGTAGCGCGCTCCATTGGGACGAGCGCTCGAGTCCGTTCGAGGAGGAGCCGTGGCCGACGAGCCCGTAGACGTGCTGATCATCGGCGCCGGCGCCGCCGGCGCGGAGTTCGCCTGGAGCCTCGCCGAGACGCGCATGAACATCCTGTGTCAGGGGACATAGAGATGCATCGAACACTCGCCTCAAGCCTGCTGCTGCTCGCGACCAGCACCGGCTGCTTCACGATCGCTGGAGGCGGGCTTCCCGCGATCCAGCCGCCCGCGCCGAGCGCACCCGGCACGGTCGAGGCGACCGTCGGAGATTTCGGCTGCCAGCCCTCGGGCGGAGGCGGCAGCGTGACCTTGAACAACCGGGCCGGCCGCGGGCTGAACGACGAGATCGTCGACGCGTTGGAAGAAGCAGGGCTACATCGCTGAATACGCTTACGTGACCTCGGGCCAGTTCACCGGGAAGGCCGACTACAATCTGACGCTGAGCGGCAGACAGTGGGGCGAATCGTCGACCGTCCTGGCGATCGTGAGCGCGCTCACGCTGCTACTGATCCCCAGCTCCTTCGATCAACTGTTCGATATCGAGTACACGCTAGAGAACCTGAAGACGAAGGCGAAGTTCAGCGCCTCGGCCGAAGATCAGCTACGACCTGTGGCTCGAGCTGCTGCTGGTATTCGCCTATCCGTTCTCGGACCATGGCGCGTCGCAGACGTTCGACCGCATGGCAGACCATCTCTACGAGCAGCTGCGCGCGAAAGGCGCGTTTGGTCCGTAGCGCGCTCGATCGGGGGGAACGTTCGAGTCCGTTCGAGGAGGAGTCGTGGCCGAAGATCCCGTCGACGTGCTGATCATCGGCGCCGGCGCCGCCGGCGCGGCGTTCGCCTGGAGCCTCGCCGAGACGCGCATGAACATCCTGTGCCTCGAGCAGGGCGACTGGATGGACCCGGCCCACTATCCGACGGCAGGCATCGACTGGGAGATACGCGCGCTCGGCGACTTCGCGCTCAGCCCGAACGCGCGCAAGCGGCCCGAGGACTATCCGGTCAACGACGCCGGCTCGCCGATCGCGATCTCGATGTTCAACGCCGTCGGCGGCAGCACGATCCTCTACGCGGGCCACTTCCCGCGCCTCCACCCGTCGGACTTCCGCGTGCGCACGCTCGACGGCGTCGCCGACGACTGGCCGATCGACTACGCGACGCTCGCGCCCTACTACGACGTGAACGACCGCATGATGGGCGTCGCGGGTCTCGCCGGCGATCCGGCGTATCCGCCGAAGGAGTTGCCGCTGCCGCCGGTGCCGCTCGGCAAGCTCGGCGAGACGCTCGCGCGCGGCTTCAACTCGCTCGGCTGGCACTGGTGGCCGTCGGACAGCGCGATCACGACGCGCGAGCTACGACGGCCGCGCGCCGTGCATCAACTCGGGCCCTGCATCATCGGCTGCGCGCAGGGCGCCAAGGCGAGCACCGACATCACCTACTGGCCCGCGGCGCGTGCGCCGCGGCGTGCGCGCTCGCGCACGCGCTGCCGCGTGCGCGAGATCACCGTCGGCGCCGGACGGCATGGCCGACGGCGTGATCTACTACGACGCGCGACGGCGTGGATCGCGCGCGCAGCGCGCCGAGATCGTCGTGCTCGCCTGCAACGGCATCGGCACGCCGCGCCTGCTGCTCAACTCGCGCTCGCGCTGCCTTTCCCGACGGCCTCGCCAATCGCAGCGGCCTCGTCGGCCGGAACCTGATGTTCCACCCGTACGCCATGGTCGTCGGCGTCTTCGACGAGCGGCTCGACGGCTACAAGGGGCCGACCGGCTGCTGCATCATGAGCCAGGAGTTCTACGAGACCGATCTCTCGCGCGGCTTCGTGCGCGGCTACTCCTTCGAGCTGTTGCGCGGCATCGGGCCGGTCTCGACGGCGCTCTGGGGCATGTCGTCGGGACGCATACCCTGGGGCGATGGACACCACGCGGCGTATGCCGGACGTCTTCGAGCGCACCGGCGGGCATGCTCGCGATCTGCGAGGATCTGCCCGAAGCCCGACAACCGCGTGACGCTCGATCCGCAGCTGACCGACGCCAACGGCATTCCGGCGCCGCGCATCGAGTATCGGCTGAGCGAGAACCGCCGGCGCATGCTCGAGCACGGCGTGGCGCGCGGCGAAGCAGGTGCTCGAGGCGGCCGGCGCCGAGTGGACCCGCGCCGAGTCGCCGCTGCACGTGGCGGGCTGGCACCTGATGGGCACCGCGCGCATGGGCCGGGATCCGGAGCGCTCGGTCGTGAACGAGTGGGGGCGCTGCCACGACGTCCGCAATCTCTTCATCATCGACGGCAGCATCTTCGTGACGGCCGGGGCGGTGAATCCGACCTACACGATCCAGGCGCTCGCGCTCTACGTCGCCGACACGACTCCAGAAGCAGCTCGCGGACGGGCTCGTTTGAGCGAGACAGGAAGGGGGGTTCGAGGCATGAGCCAAGCGGTCGCAGCGGAAGTCTTCAGCGCGGACGAGCGTCGCGCGCTCGTGTGTGTGCTCGATCTCGTGATTCCGCGCAGCCGCGACGGACGCATGCCGGCGGCCGGCGAGCTCGGCCTCGCGGCGCACATCGAGCGCGTCGCGCAGCGCGATCCCGGATTGCGAGGCGCCGTAGCGACGGGCGTCGCGGCGCTGGGCGAGAGCGCGCGACGCCGCGGCGGAGTCGACTTCGCGACGCTCGCCGAGCCCGATCGGTTGGCCGTGTTGAAGGAAGTCGTCGCGGCGCAGCCGGGCTTCCTCCCCGGCCTGGTCTTCCACAGCTACGTTGCCTACTACCAGGAAGGCCGCGTGCTCGAAGCACTCGGCCTCGCGCCGCAGCCGCCGTTCCCCAAGGGCCACGTGCTCGAGCCCTTCGACGCGGAGCTGCTCGAGCCCGCGCGCCGGCGCGGAAAGCTCTACCGCGACGCCTGAGCTGGCGGGCGGGCTCGCGGCGGGAATTCCACTGCCGCTGCGCGGCGGACCGCGCGCGTGCTCAGCCGCCCGTGGTCGACAGCACCCTCCAGCGTGCCGACGTCTGGTCGTAGAACAGCGTGGCCGTCCGATCCGGTCCGAGCGTGAGGTTTCGGCCGGTTCCGGTGATGATGCGATTCGGTTCGAGCGAGCGCGGGCTCTGGTCGTCGAGGACGAGGTCGAAGGCGCCGACGTTGATGAGCGTCATCATCTCACCGGCGACCGGCGAATCGATGTCCTTCGTGGCGACGAATCCCGAGATGTCGTGCGGGGCGTCCGCGGCGAAGCGGTGTACGCTGGTGCGCTGCTCTCCGAGCTCGAAATCGTCCCGGTCGGATTGAATCAGCGGATGGGTCGTGTAGCGGAGCGCGAGGGCGCCCTCGAACACCGTGCGCAGCCGCCGGTCGATCTCGACCGCTGTGTCGAACGAACGGGCCGTGCCGCTGAATCCAGCGACCTTGAAGACGAGCTTCCCGGTCATCCCTTTCGCCAGATCGCCCCTCGCGTCGACCTGCATGTTCACGGCTCCGACCTTCCGGAAGGCTCCAGCGAGATAGCCCTGACCGGAGTATTGCGCGACGACGTCGAAGTCCGTCACGTCCGTGGGGAACGCGGCAGTGCCACGCGCCCGGCCCTGCACCATGTGGTTCGCAAAGCCTTCCGAGTATTTGAAGAACGCGATCGTTGCGACCTCCCGCGATTCGTCGTGCACGATCAGCTTCGGAGCGATGGTCGATCCGTAGGTGAAGGCATCCCCGCCGATCGCCAGCCGCTTCGCGACGAGATCGTTGGCGTCGGTCGAAGCGGGCCCGGGAAGTCCTTGCGGGCCCGGGGGGCCGACCGCGCCCTCGGGTCCGACGGGGCCCGGCGGCCCCGCTGGGCCCGGCATCGCGGCGAGACCGTCGATCTCGCGCCGGAGTTCCGCGATCACGTGCCAGATCCATCGAAGCGGCGCGTCGTATCCGACCGCACGGGCCTGGCGGGATGCGGCGAACGAACCGATTGCCAGCGCAGCCAGTGCGACGGCCTGGACGGCGCGAATGCGTGACTTCATGCGAACTCTCCCTCGCTCGGATTCTCGTCCGAGGGCTCACAGCGTACGCTCGAAACGGGTCGCAATGCGACGTCTTCGGGGGTCGGGAAGCGCATTTTCGAGCCCGCGTCGCGGTCCGGGGAAATGCTCGTCTATCGCCTGCGACCCCTGTAAGCTGGCGGACCGAACGGATCGACGCGCCATCATGTACCGTGGACTCTCCGTCATCGCGATCGCTCCCGTCCTCGACGAGGAGGTCAAGATCGGCCACGTCGTGCGCCGCACGCCGCGCGACGTGGTCGACGAGCTGCTGGTGGTCGACGACGGCTGCTCCGATCGCTCGCCCGAGGTGGCGCGCGAGCTCGGCGCGAACGTGATCTCGATGGGGCGCACCGTCGGCGTGGGAGCCGCGCTGCGCGCCGGCTATGCCTACGCCGTCGAGCACGGCTACGACGTCGCCGTCGTGATGGCCGGCAACAACAAGGACGCTCCCGAGGAGATCCCGCTGCTCCTCGATCCGATCGCCGACGGCCGGGCGGACTTCGTGCAGGGCTCGCGCTGGCTGAAGCGCGGCGCCAACTTCGGGCAGATGCCGCTCTATCGCCGGATTGCGACGCGCGTGCATCCGCTGCTGTTCTCTCTCGCGGCGCGGCGCCGCGTCACCGAGAGCACGAATGGCTTCCGCGCCGTGCGCCGCGAGGTGCTCACGGACCCGCGCCTGCATCTCGACCAGGCCTGGCTCGACGAGTACGAGCTCGAGCCCTACCTCTATTTGCGTGCGATCCAGCTCGGCTACCGGACTGCCGAAGTACCCGTCACGAAGGTGTATCCTCCCCGGCACGTGGGGCAGACCAAGATGAAGCCGATCACGGGCTGGTGGTCGATCCTGCGCCCGATCCTCTATGTCGGTCTCGGCATCAAGCGATGAGGGCTCGATGATCCGCGTCGCCGTGCTGGGGGCCGGACACTGGGGCCCGAACCTGATCCGCAGCTTCCACACGCATCAGGCGAGCGAGGTCGCCTGGGTCGTCGACGTCGACGCCGAGCGCATGGCGCAGGTGCGTTCGCGCTATCCGGACGTCCGGGCCTCGTCGCGGACGGAAGATGCGCTGCACGATCCAACGGTCGATGCCGTGGTCGTCTGCACGCCGACCATCACGCACTATCTGCTCGCCCGCGCGGCACTCGAGGCCGGCAAGCACGTGCTGGTCGAGAAGCCGATCACGACGCGTTCGGCCCAGGCCGAGGAGCTCTGCGAGCTGGCGGAGGCGAAGCGGCGGGTGCTGCTCGTCGGACACATCTTCCTGTACAACACCGCGGTCCGCTTCGTGAAGCGGGTGCTCGACGCGGGCGAGCTCGGCCGCGTCTACTACATCGCGATGGAGCGCACGAACCTGGGTCCGATCCGCATCGACGTCAACGCGGCGTGGGACCTCGCGGCGCACGACATCGCGATCGTCGATCACTGGCTGGGCGGCTCCGCTCAAAGCGTCTCCGCGACCGGCGGCACCTGGATCAATGCCGGGATCGAGGACGCCGTCTTCGCGACGCTGCGCTACGCGGACGGAGTGCTCGTGAATCTGCACGCATCGTGGTTGAACCCCAAGAAGGCCCGCGAGATCACCGTCGTCGGCGACCGCCGCATGCTCACGATCGACGACATGAACCTCTCGGAGCCGGTGCGCATCTACGACAAGCAGGTGACCGACGCGCAGACGAGGCCCGCCTTCGTCGACACCTTCGCCTCGTTTCGCGCGAGCGTGCGCGACGGCGACATCACGATCCCGCGCGTGAGCTCCGGCGAGCCGCTGAAGGCCGAATGCGATCACTTCCTCGACTGCATCGCGAGCGGCGAGCCGCCGCTCAGCGACGGGCGTTCCGGGGTGCGCGTGGTGCGAACGCTCGAGGCGATCACCCGCTCGATCCAGAACCACGGCCGTGAAGAGCCGGTCTGATCTGCCCATGATTCCCCTGGTCGATCTCAGCGCGCAGCATCGCCAGATCGAGGGCGAAGTCTCGGCGGGCTTCGCGCGCGTGCTCGAGCGCACGAGCTTCATCCTCGGCCCCGAGGTGGCGGAGTTCGAGACGAGCTTCGCCCGCTTCGTCGGAGTGAAGCATTGCGTCGGTACGGCCAACGGCACCGATGCGCTCGAGCTCGCGCTGCGGGCGCTCGAGATCGGGCCGGGGGATGAAGTCGTCCTGCCGGCAAACTCCTTCATCGCCAGCGCTCTCGCCGTCGCGCGCGCGGGAGCCACGCCCGTGCTCGTGGATTGCGACGCCGCGACGCTGCTGCTCGACGTCGCCGACGTCGCGCGCAAGCTCACGCCGCGCACGCGTGCCATCATGCCGGTGCACCTCTACGGTCAGATCGCGCCGATGGAAGCCCTGGAGCCACTCACGCAGGGCGGCCGCATCGCGATCGTCGAGGATGCCGCGCAAGCGCAGGGCGCCCTGCGGCACGGCCGCGGCGCGGGCACGTTCGGCGCCGCCGCCGGGACGAGCTTCTATCCCGCAAAAAATCTTGGCGCGTACGGCGACGCGGGGGCCGTGCTCACGACCTCCGACGCGATCGCGCAGCGCGTGCGCGCGCTGCGCAATTACGGCGGCGAGATCAAGTACCTCCACACGGAGACCGGCTTCAACTCGCGCCTGGACACGCTCCAGGCCGTCGTGCTGAACGCTAAGCTGAAGCGCCTGGCGGAGTGGAACGCGGCGCGCCGCCGCGCTGCGCGGCGCTACGCAGAGCTGCTGGCCGGCATCCCCGGGCTGACCCTCCCGGCGACGCTGCCCGGCAACGAGCACATCTGGCACCTGTACGTGGTTCGCGTGCCGCAGCGCGATGCCGTGCTCGCGCGCCTGGCGGCGGAGGGCATCGGTGCCGCGGTCCACTACCCGGCGCCGATCCACCTGACGGGCGCCTTCCGACAGCTCGGCCACCGCATCGGCGATTTTCCCGTCGCGGAGCGCACTGCGGGTGAGATCCTGTCGCTGCCGATGTTCGCCGAGATCACGCCGGAGCAGCAGGAGCGGGTGGCGGGCGTGCTCGCGAAGGCCCTCTCGTGAAGGCCAGCGCGAAGGGCGTGTTCATTCACGATCGCGCGCTGTGCGAATCCGACGACGTCGGGCCCGGCACGCGCATCTGGGCCTTCGCCCACGTGATGCAAGGGGCGCATGTGGGGCGCGACTGCAACGTCGGGGATCACGCCTTCATCGAGACGGGCGCCTGGGTGGGCGATCGCGTGACGATCAAGAACGCGGTGCTGATCTGGGACCGCGTGCGCATCGAGGACGACGTCTTCGTGGGGCCGAACGTGGTGTTCACGAACGACCCGAACCCGCGCGCTGCCTTCAAGAAGCCGGCAGGTCAATTCGTCGCCACCCACGTCGAGCGGGGCGCGACGCTCGGCGCGAACGCGAGCATCGTATGCGGCGTCACGATCGGCGCCCATGCCTTCGTGGGCGCCGGCGCCGTCGTGACGAAGAAGGTCCTCGCGCACGCCGTGGTCGTCGGCAATCCCGCCCGGCGCGTGGGCTGGATGTGCGCGTGCGGCGGCGATCTCGACACGCGCCTGCGTTGCGCGTGCGGCCGCCGCCATCGCCGCCAGCGGGGGGCCGGCCTGATCGAGGCCGAGGGTTAGCATGGGCGCGGGCGCGGTGACGACGCCGCCGTCCTCGCGCGCGGAGGCGGGCGCGCTCCGTGCGCTCCCGTTGCTGCTGGCCATCCTCGCTGCCGCGGCCGCGCTCGGCGCCACGGCGTATCGGCTGCACCTGGGCCTCCACTTCGAGGACGAGAGCTGCTATATCGCGGAGCCGCTGCGCTTCATCCTCGGCGACCGTTTTTTCGTCGACGACCTCGATGTGCGTCAGCCCTCGGCCCTGCTGCTCGTCCCGTTCGTGTGGCTCTACGTCAGCGTGACCGGCGGCACGGACGGGATCATGCTCTGCATGCGCGGCCTCTATCTGCTCTTCGGACTCGGGGTTGCTGGCGTCGTGCTCCACGTCCTGCGCGGGCAGATGCCGGCGATCGCGGCGGGCTTCACGGCGCTCACGTGCGCGGTCTACGCGCCCTACAACATCTTCAACCTCAGCTACAACTCCATGGGCTCCGGCTTCCTGGTGATCGGGACTCTGCTCGGGATCGCGGTCGTCGCCGGCACCCGGTGGCCACGGCTCCACCTCCTGCTCTCGGGGGCGGCGCTCGGTCTCGCGGTGGTGAGCTACCCGACACTGGCCGGGGTCGCAGCGGTCTTCAGCGCGCTGCTCGCCTGGTCCCTGGCGCGTCCCCGGCGCAGGGACATGCTCGCCTTCGTCCTCGGGGCGGCGGTCGTCGCGCTGCCGCTCGCGGGGCTGCTCCTGCACGTTGGACTGAACCCGCTCCGCGAGACCCTCGACTTCACCGAGGCCTGGGGAGCGGCCTTCGGCAGCGAGCACCTCGGCGGCGTCGGCAAGCTTCGCTTGCTGCGCAGCCAGCTCCCCCTCGTCGCGTTCCCGCTGGTGCTCGTCCCAGTCCTGTCGGCGATCCTGCTCGTCCTGGGCCGCGTGACGCCCGCGGCGACGGTCGCGCTCGCGCCCCTGCTGGCCGTGCCCGCGTTCAGCTCCGGGCTGCCCGACTACGTCGCGAGCATGGGGTTCGTGATCGTGTTCGGCCTGCTCGCCCCGGTTTTCTGCTGGGCGCTCTGGAACCGCCCCTTCGTGCGTGCGCTGTTCCTGCTCGGCTGGCTCCCGTCCCTGGCGGCGGGGATGACGACGGCGTGGAGCAGCAGCAACGGGCTGGTCAACGCGGCGATCGGCCTGCTTCCGGCGTGTCTGATCAGCAACGTCGTGGTCGTTCTCTGGGCCTCGGAGCGGGCGGCCGTCCGTGGCGGCCGGCTCCTGCGCGGCATCGCGATGGCGACGCCGGTGGTGACGGTCATCGGCCTCGTCTACTGCCAGTACGGGGGCCGCGCGGTGTACCTGGACGACCCCGTGTCTGACCTACACTATACTGTGAAGGAGGGGCCGTTTCGGGGCATCGTGACCGGCGAGCGCAAGTTCACGATCCTGACCAACCTGGCTGCCGACCTGCCGAAGCTGGTGAATCCCGACGGGAAGATCCTCTGCTATCCGCACTTCGCCGCGGGTTACCTGATGACGTCGATGCGACCGGCGAGCCCGTACTGCTGGGTCGGTGGCGTCTACGCCCGTCACGCCCGCTGGTACGCCGAGCGCGCGACGCCGGATGACGTGATCGTCCGGCTGAAACGCCCCAGCCCCGGGATCCAGCGGCTCGACGCGGTGGCCTTGCCGCGCCATCGGCTGCTGATCGATCGGCCCGAATACGCAATCTACGCTGGCGCCCCGTGAGTGCTCGAGGCGGCGTCAACGCTCGCGCTCGCGCAGACTGCGCTGAACCAGCTCGTCGAGCTTCGAGAGAAAGCGCGAGCGATCCTTCGCCGAGAGCGCGCGCGGGCCCCCGGAGGCCACACCCGTCTCACGCAGGTACGCCTTCAGCTCGCGCGTCGCGACCGCGCCGCCGATCGAGTCCTCCGTGAACGGCCGGCCGTCGGTGCCGAGCACGCGAGCGCCGACCGCGAGGCAGCGCGCGGCGAGCAGGATGTCCGCCGTGACGACCACGTCGGCCGCGCGCGCGTTCGCCGCGATCCAATCGTCCGCGGCGTCGGGCGCGCCGTCCACCACGACGAGCTTCACGCCGAAGCCGTGGGGAACGTACATGCGCGTGTTCGCGACGAGCGCAACCGGTACGCCGTAGCGCGTCGCCACGACGTAGACCTCGTCCTTCACCGGGCAGGCGTCGCCGTCCACGAAGAGCGTGATCAAGCGGCGTCTCCGGGGGGCGGCGATCGGCGGCGCGCGGTGGCCGCCAGGCCGGCGGCGATGCGATCCACGGCGCTCAAGTCGGCGGCGCCTCGAGCCGTTCGGTCAGACGGTCGAGCGCGGCGGCGATCCGGGCGAAGATGCGATCGAAGACGTCTTCCGGACATCCCCAGGGATCCGCGATGCCAAAGGGCGGCGCGGCGAGGAAATCTCCGAGCAGATAGACGCGGCTCCCGAGCGCCGGCGCGCGCGCGCGGAACGCCGCGGCCTGCGCGGCCTCCATCACGAGCACGAGATCGGGCTCGCTCAGATCAGCGGGAGAGAGCGTGCGGCTTCGATGCTGCGAGAGGTCGTGGCCGAGACGCGCTGCCACGCGGATGGCAGTGGGATCCGCCGGCGCGGCCTCGCCGGCGGCGAGGCCGCTCGAGCGCACGTCGAGGCCCGGCGCGCGCCCTGCGAGATACGCGGCGGCGAAGGGACTGCGGCAGATGTTTCCATGGCACAGCACCAGCACGCGTGCGATCGGCGGGGGAGGCAGCGCGGGCTCCCCGGCGAAGCGACGTCGCCAGTCGTGCAGGAGCCCGAGCCGCGCCTCGCGCGACCGCAGCGGGCGGAGCGCGTTCGCGAGCGTTCGTGAAAGCGAGCCGGCCATCGCGAAGACGATCACCCCAGGCCGAAGCAGCCCGGAGGGAAGCGTAGACGAGAATCGCGTCCGGCGGGGAGAGGGCGGCTCGCGTCGGCGCGCGCCGCTAGGCGTCGCTCCGAGCCACGTGACGCGAGACCAGCCGCGCGATCAAGACCGCCAGATAGAGCTGGCCCACCATCGCCTCGATGCCCGTCCACGCGCGCGCCGCGCCGCTGATCGGATGCACGTCCTGCGGTCCGATCGTCGAGAGCACGAAGACGCTGTAGTAGATGAGATCGGGCGTCACCAGCCGCTTCAGCGAGAGCGCGCCGGTCGGCGTCGACCAGGGGCCGAACGAGCCGGGCTGGATCCGCTCCATGATCTCGTACAGGAGCGCCCACATCACCGCGATCAGCAGGTAGACGCAGATGCCGCCGAGGATCGTGTCGGTGACGACGTTGCGCTGACGCAGGATGTTGACGAGCAGCGTCAGCGCCGTGAAGGTGAGGAACGTGAGCGCGCAGATAAGCCCTACGACGTCCAGTTGCGGGCCGAACGAGTCGTCCTTGATCCATGCCGCGGCCGCGGCCGGCACCAGCAGGACGCATCCGATTGCGATCACCTGCTTGCGCTGTCCCATGCTCCAGATGCACGCGATCAGCACGAAGATCAACGCCACGTCGAGAGCGAACGACGCATGGCGTTCCGCCGCCACGATCGGCAGGAACCCGACCATTGCCACCAGGCCGACGAGCAAAACGAGGAACCGCGAGCGCTCGAGCGAATGCAGCCGATTCACGGTCGTGTTCGGTTCACTCATGGCGCTTCGATTCTATCAGGCGCGCGCTCCTGGCAGCGTTTGCCAGGCTTGATCCACGCCTCCGGAGGCGTGTAGAGTGCCCGGCAGACGCGAGCGAGGAGGGGCGCATGAAGACGACCGGTTCCCGCGATTCCAGCTTCCGTGCCACGGCTCGCCGGGGGATGGGCGCAGCGCTTTCGCTGGCCGTGCTCTGCGGTCTCGCGACCGCAGGCTGCTCCACGTTCCCCGGATCCACCAGCAGCTGGACGGTCGAGAGCGTCGTCGAACGCCACGGCTACCTCGATGTGAGCTTCACGACGGGCGGAGGCAAGCAACGCTTCTTCACCGCGGCGGCCGATCCCTGCAAGAGCATGCTGCACGCGGAGGCAGTCGTCTCGTACGCGAACCTGGGCCCGCTCGGCCAGTTCCAGGCGGGCGGCGCCACGTGCATTCCGGCCGGTATCGGCTCGCTCGCCGCCTGGCGCGACAGTCGGCCGCGCCCGCAGGTCGGGCCGCTGCCCTCCAAGCAGGCCAACTACACGCTCGAGTACCAGGACCAGGACGTGGCGATGGTGCGCGGCATGATTCCGCTGCTGGGTCTGATCGCCTGGCCCGGAATGGGCGATACGCTCGTCGTGCTGCCGCAGTCACCGACGTGCCAGGCGCTGATCCCGGCCGGCGTCGCGACGATTCAGTACCGTGATACGGGCCCCGCTCCCTATGTGCTCCTCGACAACCGGAGCCAATGCGAGGTTGCGGGCCTGATTCAACCGATCGGCGATCGTTAGCGGAGCTGCGCGCGCGTCGCACTTCCGGGCGGTCGTTACACGGAGTGTCCCATCCGAGTCGTCGCCTGCGAAGATTGCGATCTGCTGCATCGCCTCGGAGACGTTCCGGAGGGCGATACGGCGCGCTGCGGGCGCTGCGGCGGCGTGTTGCGTCGGCATCCGCGCAACGGCCTCGAACGCACGCTCGCCCTCGCCCTCTCGGCGGCAGTGCTCTTCATCGTGGCCAACAGCTTCCCCTTCCTCTCCTTCGAGATGAAGGGCCAGATCACCCAGACGACGCTCGTCTCCGGCGCCGTCGATCTCTACCAGCAGGGCAAGGCGGAGCTCTCGGTGCTCGTGCTGCTGACGATCGTGCTCGCGCCGGCGTGCCAGATCGCGCTGCTGCTCTACGTGCTCGTGCCCGTGCGCTGGAACAAGCGACCGTGGCAGCTACCGGACGCCTTCCGGCTGCTGCGTCACGTGCAGCCGTGGAGCATGATGGAAGTCTTCATGATCGGGATCCTGGTCGCGCTCGTGAAGTTGATGGGCATGGCGACCATCATTCCCGGACTCGCGCTCTGGTCGTTCGTGCTGCTGATGCTGGTGCTCACGGGAGCCGTCGCCTCCTTCGAGCCGGAGGCCGTGTGGGAGCGGCTCGAGCAGCGCCGGTGAGCGCCGCCGCCGCGAGCACGGCGCGCGCCGCCGGTTGCGCTAGCTGCCATGACTGCGGTCTGCTCGCGCGCCTGCCCGGCCATGGCGCGCACGGCGCGCGCTGCTCGCGCTGCGGCGCCGAGCTCCACGTGCGCAAGCCGCGCAGCCTCGAGCGCACCACGGCGCTCGTGATCGCGGCCGCCCTCTGTTACATCCCGGCCAACGTGTTGCCCGTGATGCAGGTGACTTCGCTCGGGACGACTGAATCCGACACCATCATGAGTGGAGTGATCTACTTCCTGACGCATGGCATGTGGCCGCTTGCGGTGATCGTCTTCGTCGCGAGCATCTTCGTGCCGGTGCTCAAGCTCGCGATTCTCACCTTCCTGCTGATCTCCGTGCAGCGGGGCTCGAGCTGGCGACCGGTGGAGCGAACCCGCATGTATCGCATCACCGAGGCGATCGGCCGTTGGTCGATGGTCGACATCTTCTCGATCTCGATCCTGGTGGCGCTGGTGCGGCTCGGCAATCTGGCCACGATCCAGGCCGGCACGGGTGCCGTATTCTTCGGCGCGGTCGTCGTGAGCACGATGCTGGCCGCGGAGGCCTTCGATCCGCGTCTGATCTGGGACCGCAGCGAAACGAGGCACACATGAGCGAGCGAGGACCGGGCCCCCGGGATTTCGAGGACGTCGCCGAAGCCGTGGTGGAGGAGCGCAGCCGGATCTCGATCATCTGGCTGATCCCGCTGGTGGCGGCCCTGGTGGGCGCCTTCGTGGCCTATCGCGCCTTCTCGGAGCGGGGCCCCGAGATCACGATCACGTTCAAGACGGCGGGCGGGCTCGAGGCCGGGAAGACGAAGATCAAATACAAGGACGTCGAGATCGGCGTGGTGGAAGAGGTGGCGCTGTCGCCGGATCTCGGCTCGGTCGTCTGCCGCGCGCGCATGGTGAAGGGCGCCGACGAGTACCTGAAAGACAAGACGCAATTTTGGGTCGTCGAGCCGCGAATCGCGGGCGGCCAGGTGTCGGGCCTCGCGACGCTGCTCTCCGGGGCCTACATCGGCACGGATCCGGTGCGCGAGGGCACGAAGACCCGGAGCTTCGTCGGCCTCGACGAGCCGCCGATCGTCACCACGCAGGAGGCCGGCCACTTCTTCGTGCTGCGCTCGGACGCCGCCGGCGCGCTCCAGGTAGGCTCCCCGGTGTATTTCCGTCGCATTGAAGTGGGCTCGGTGGTTTCCTCTGAGCTCGACACCGACGCCGAAACCGACACGGTCACCACGCGGATCTTCGTGAACGCTCCCTACGACAAGCGGGTCCACGCGAGCAGCCATTTCTGGAACGCGAGCGGCATCGACATGTCGGTCGGCGCCGATGGCGTCAAGATCGATACCCAATCGCTCGTGTCGATCCTGATCGGCGGCATCGCCTTCGACACGCCGGAGCACGACGAGACGGAGCCCGCCGCCGCGCCCGAGACCGTCTTTACGCTCTACGAGAGCCGCACCGCCTCACAGGCGCCGCATTTCACGAAGTCCTTCACCTACGTGGCCTACTTCGATCAATCCGTGCGCGGGCTCAGCGCGGGGGCGCCCGTCGAGTTCCGCGGCATCACCGTCGGACAGGTGTTGGACGTGAGGCTCGAATTCGACCGGCGGAACCAGAAGTTCCGGATTCCCGTCAAGATCGCCATCCAGCCCGAGCGCTTCACCACGCTCGGGGACGATGTGGAGCGCCGCGGGGTGATCACGAAGCTCGTCGCGCAGGGCCTGCGCGCGCAGCTCAAGAGCGGAAACCTGCTGACCGGCCAGCTGATCGTCGCGCTCGACATCTTCAAGAACGCGCCGCCGGCGGAGGTCGCCTGGGACGAGCCGATCCCCGTGTTCCCGACGATCCCGACGCCGCTCGAGGAGATCACGGCCAACGTGAGCCATCTCGTCGAAAAATTGAGTCGGCTTCCGGTCGACCAGATCGGCAGTGAGCTGAATGCCTCGATCAAGGAGCTGCGCGGCACGCTCGCGCAGGCGGAGAAGACGCTCGCTTCGGCCAATGCGCTCATCAATCCGGATTCGACGGTGACGGGCGAGCTGCGGCGCGCATTGGTCGAGCTCGGCGAAGCCGCGCGCGCGCTCGGGCTCGCGGCGGACCAGATCCAGACTCAGCCCGACTCGCTCCTCTTCGGCAAGAAAGGCAGCAAGTGATGATGCTCTCGTCCCTGCGTACCCGCGTCGTGATCGCAGCGCTCGCTGCGCTCGCCGCGGGTTGTCTCGGCGGCACCCCGCAGCCCAAGTTCTACACGCTGAGCGAGGCTTCGGGCCCGGCGGCCGGCGCGGCGCTGGCGTCCCTGCCCGATCTCGGTCTCGTCGTCGGGCCGATCGAGATCCCGCGCTATCTCGACCGACCCGAGATCGTGTCGCGCGACGGGGCGAATCAGCTGGTGGTGGCCGACGCGCATCGCTGGGGCGGCTCGCTGCGCAACGACATCGTGCGCGTCGTGGGCGACGATCTGGGCCGCCTGCTCGGCACCGCGCGCGTCGGGCTCTACCCGAACGAGCCGCGCTTCCCCGCCACGTATCGCATCCTGCTCGACATTCGCCAGTTCGAGGGCGTGGGGGATGAGGGCGTCGTGCTGCGCGTACGCTGGACGATCGCTGCGACGAGAGACGGCCATGCGGTCTTCGTGGCGGATTCGCGCTTCGCGCAGCCGGTCGCATCGGCAGCGGTGGCCGACATGGTCGCGGCCGAGAGCGCCGCGCTCGGCACGCTGATCCGCCAGATCGCCGAGCGCCTGCTGGTGCTTCCGCCCCAATGACCGCTATACGGGGCGCGCACTTGCGCGGAGCGCTCCCTGACGCGGAGATCCGCGCTTGAGTCGTAGACGTGCACTCGCGCGGGGGTGCTCTACGACGCTGTGGCTGGCCTTCTGCCTGGCCGCACGCGCCTTCGCGGAGGAGCCCACTGCAACGCCGGCGGACACGCAGGGCGACCAGAACCTCGGCGAGGTCAACAAGCAGCTCACCAACCCGGTGAGCAGCATCTGGTCCATCACCTTCCAGCAGAACAACTTCAAGGTGGACCCCGGACTTCGGTCGAGTCGCAGCGCTGGAGCACGAACCTGCTCCTGCAGCCGGTGCTGCCGGTCGCGATCAGCCCGGATTGGAACCTCATCACGCGACCGGTCATCCCGCTCTTCGTGTCGCAGCCGCACCCGCACGCGGGCAATCCGACGGACATCGACCGCGCGACGGCGTTCGGGGACACCACGCTGTTACAGCTGGTCTCGCCGAGTCCGGAGCTCGCGGGAAACTGGCTGTTCGGACTCGGTCCGACCTGGATCTTCCCGACCGCCGGCTCGACCTTCACCGGCCAGGGGAAATTCCAGGTCGGTCCGGGCGCGCTCGTGGGCTACCTGTCGGACAAGTGGATCGCCGGCGCGCTGTTCCAGAACTGGTGGTCGTTCGCCGGCTCCGGATCGCGGGAGAGCACGAACTCGATGAATCTCCAGCCCTTCGTCTCGTACTTCCTGCCCGACGCGTGGAGCATCGGATACTCGGGCAACATCCTCGCGAACTGGAAGAACACCTCGGACGACACCTTCACCGTCCCGATCGGCGTCGCCGTCGCCAAGGTGGTGAAGCTCGGGAAGCTTCCGGTGCGGATCTCGCTCGGCGGGCAGTGGATGCCCGAGCAGCCCCATCTCTACGGCCAGAAGTGGAACATCCAGCTGGTCGTGGCGCCGGTGATTCCGAAGCTCGTGAAGGGCCAGCTGACGAAGCCGTCGGAGCTGAGCTTCGGGATGTGACGACGCTCGCTCGCGCGGCTGATTCGCTGCAGGCGGGTTGGCTGCGACGGCCGCGGGCGCCGCGGCGGCTCAGCTTCCGCCCGCCTTCCCCTTGGTCTGGACCTTCTTGTAGAGATCCTGGAGCTCCGAGGCGAGCAGACTGCTCCCGATCGAGCGCTTGGCTCCGCCCCCGAAGCCCGTCACCTGATCGGTCGACGTCCGATTGCTGTAGATGACGAGGGTCCCCGCCTGCATCGGAATCAGCGCACCGATCGCCTGCTCGCAGTTGTAGCCCCCGCTCACGTAGAACTGGCGTTGCACCACCACCCAGGCGTCGCCGTCGGGCATGATCAGGCCGTGCGTGAGTGCGAGCGTCGGGACCTTGTTGGCCAGGAATTGGGACCAGCGGAAGGATTCTTCGCTGCCCGCGGGCTTCGCGGCCGGGTAGTCGAGCAGATACTGGTAGGCGGCCGGCACCAGGGTCTGGAGCCGCTTGGTTGCCTGCGTCGCCGCGCGCAGCTCGTCGCCTGGCGAACGCTGGCTGCCGCCGGCCACCGCATAGGGCGCGATGCCGGCGAGCCCCTTCGTTTGATACGCCGTGAGGCGCGCGAGCAGCGCGCTGCGCACCGCCTGCTCGACGGCGGCCGTCGCGGCGCCGCTCCCGAGCTGGTTGAAGGTTGCGATTTCCGCGCTCGAGAGATTGAGGTCGCCGCCGGGCTTGGCGCTCGCATAGGCCTGAGCGCGCTTGGCGCCGTCGGGCGCGAGCGTGAGCTTCGCGAAGCTCGCGAGCGCCGGTGTCCCGCTGACCGCCTCGGTCGCCAGCATCATCGGGTCCACCTGGGCGAGCAGACCGGAGCGCAGCTGCTTCACCAGGTCGGCGGGCGCTGCGTGCACCAGGAACGCGAAGGCCGCGACGAGCTCGCGTTCCGTGCTCGCCTTGATGTTGGCCGAGACGAAGCTTCCCGCCTGGACCTGGGCGATCTGATCGGGCGTGAAGCCGATGTCGGTGAGGAGCGTCTTGGCGTCCGGGATCTCGGCGGCGGCGGGCTGCGCCGCGCTCGACACGAGCGCGAGCGAGATCGCCGCACAGGCGAACCAACTTCGGAGCATGATCGTCCCCTTTTTGCTTCTCGACGGTGCCTTTTCGATGCGACCCGCCCGGCATGGCTCGACGTGCGACCCGTTGGCGGGATGGCGGTCGCCTCGTCAATATAACGCGCGCGTTTCGAATCACTGCATCCGATCCAGGGGGGCCGCCACGTGCAAACGCTTCGAACTTGCGGCGTGCTCGTCGCCGCAGGACTCATCATGGCCTGCGCGTCGACGTCCGGCGAGCGTGGGAAGGCGACGAATGCCGAGAGCGCGGCGGAGCAGGAAGCCTTCGAGCTCGGCATCGAGGCCTACATCTACGGCTACCCGCTCGTGACGATGGACATGACCCGGCGCGTGATGACCAATGCAGCGCGGCCGCTGGCTCATCACGCCCCGCTGGGCCAGTTCTACAACGCTCCGGCGTATCCGGACGCCGCCTTCCGCGATGTGACCGCCCCCAACGCAGACACGCTCTATTCCACGGCGTGGCTCGACCTCGCGAAGGAGCCCTACGTCCTGTCCCTGCCCGACGCGGCGGGGCGCTACTTCCTGATGCCGATGCTGTCGGGCTGGACCGACGTGTTCGCGGTTCCTGGCAAGCGCACGACCGGCACCGCGGCCCAGACGTACGCGATCACCGGTCCGCGCTGGCAGGGCAAGCTGCCGGCGGGTGTGACGGAGCTGCGCTCGCCCACCAACCTCGTGTGGATCCTGGGTCGCACCTATTGCACCGGCACCCCCGCCGATTACAAGGCGGTGCACGCGCTGCAGGACAAATACTCGCTGGTGCCGCTCAGCGCCTGGGGCAAGCGCTACACGCCACCCGCGGGCAAGTTCGATCCGAGCATCGACATGAGCACGCCGGTGCGCGATCAGGTGAATGCGCTGGACGCGGGCGCCTTCTTCGCGCGGCTGGCGCAGCTGATGCGCGACAACCCGCCGGCGGAAGCCGACGCGCCGATCGTCGCGAAGCTGGCGAAGCTCGGCATCGTTCCCGGCAATGACTTCGACATGCTCGCGCTCGATCCGGCCGTGCAGCGCGGGCTCGCGCGCGTTCGCGAGCCGGCGCTCCAGAAGATCATGGGCCAGCTCAAGGCGGACGCCACGCACGTGAATGGCTGGGACTTCATGACGCAGACGGGTGTCTACGGCACGGATTATCTCCAGCGCGCGCTCGTCACCGCGATCGGACTCGGCGCCAACCGGCCGCAGGACGCCGTCTATCCGACCTCGGACCTGGCTGCCGACGGCGAGCCCTACGACGGCGCCAATCGCTACGTCGTGCACTTCGCGAAGGGGGCGCTGCCGCCGGCCGAGGCGTTCTGGTCGCTCACGCTGTACGACGCGCAGTACTTCTTCGTCGACAATCCCCTCGATCGCTACAACCTGAGCAGCCGGAGCGCGCTCACGCCGAACGCCGACGGGTCGATCGACCTCACCATCCAGAACGCCTCACCCGGCGCCGCGAAGGAAGCGAACTGGCTCCCGGCGCCGGCAGGAAGGTTCGTCTTGATGCTGCGACTCTACTGGCCGGCGGAGCCGCCGAAGCCGTCGATCCTCGACGGCAGCTGGAAGCCGCCGTTGGTCGAGCGGGTACCCTAGAAGGTTCGCCCGCAGGGAGAACGCAATGCGGATTCGCGCTGGACTCTCGATCGTCGTGATGTTGGGCGCGAGCGTGCTGGCGGGCTGCTCGGGCCTCGGTTCCTCGAAGGGTGATCTCGGTCCCGAGATCACCGGTCCCGTCCCGGGCGATGCGAGCGCGCCCCCGCCGCCGAATCCCGATCCGTGGCCGCGCCAGCTCCAGCTCGCGAACGAGCAGGTGACCGTCTACCAGCCGCAGGTCGAGCGCTGGCGAGGCAACCAGCTGGCGTTCCGCTGCGCGGTGTCGACGCTGGCGACGGGCTCCAGCGCGAAGGTCTTCGGCGTGATCTGGGGCACGGCGCGCACGCAGGTGGATCGCATCGAGCGCTCCGTCGCGCTCGAAGATTTCCGGCTGACGCGCAGCAACTTCCCGACGCTTCGCGACGACGGCGCGTCGCTGCTCGCGCAGCTCCAGAGCCAGCTCCCGCTGGCCGTGAAGACGATCTCGCTCGATCGGCTCGAGGCGTCGCTCGCCGCCGCGGGAGCCCTCGCTCCCGGCCGCGTTCCCGTGCGCAATACGCCGCCCGTGATCTTCGTCAGCCATGCGCCGGCCGTCTTGATTCCGATCGACGGCAAGCCGGTGTGGCGGCGCATTCCCGAGACCGGCTTCGAGCGCGTCCTCAACACACGCGCGGCGATCCTGCGCGCGGCGGGGAGCGGCAGCGTCTTCCTGCACGTCTACGATGGCTGGCTCACCGCCAGCTCCGTCAACGGGCCGTGGGCGCTCGCGACGCACGAGCCGCAGGGCATCGGCATCGTTGCTGCCGACCTGGCGAGCAAGGGGCAGCTGGATCTGCTCGACGGAGGCAACGCGCAGCCGCGGCCGTCGCTCGCGAACGCCGCGCCGGCGATCTACGTCAGCCAGAAGCCCGCCGAGCTGATCGTGTTCAAGGGACCGACGAACCTGCAGCCGATCGGGGCGACGAGTCTGCTTTGGGCCACCAACACCACCTCCGACGTGATCGTCGACACGAGCGACAACGCCTACTACGTGCTGCTCGCCGGCCGCTGGTATACGGCGCCGTCGCTCAACGGCCCCTGGAGCTTCATCTCGAGCGCCAGTCTGCCGGCCGACTTCAGCCACATCCCGCCGGGCTCGCCCGCCGGACTCGTGCTCGCCTCGGTCGCCGGCACGACGCAGGCGCAAGAGGCCCTGATCGAGAACTCGATCCCCCAGACGGCGACCGTGTCGCTCGCGAGCGGGCCGAGCTTCAGCGAGAGCTATGACGGGACGCCGCAGCTGGCGGTGATCCCGGGGACGCCGCTGC
This sequence comes from uncultured delta proteobacterium, assembly GCA_963785985.1. Lineage (GTDB taxonomy): Bacteria > Myxococcota_A > UBA9160 > UBA9160 > SMWR01 > DATBRV01. The sequence goes on from CAWAXD010000016.1 coordinate 203,796, forward strand.
AATACGTGATCAACTCGGCATCGCCGACGATCCGCGTCGACGCGCAGACGTGGTATGCCCTGCGGGCCGGCGTCTGGTTCGTCGCGGCGTCCGCGTACGGCCCCTGGTCGGTCGCGGCGACGGTGCCGGCGGTGATCTACACGATCCCCGCGGCGTCGCCTCTACACTATGTGACGTACGTTCAGATCTACGGGTCGACGGCCGAGCTGGTCTACATCGGCTACACGCCCGGCTATCTCGGCACCGTCGTGGCCCCGGGCGGCGTGGTCGTCTACGGCACGGGCTACGTCTACGAGCCGTGGATCGGCACGCTCTACTATGCGCCGCCGCCGACCTGGAGCGTGATGGCGCAGCCCGTCTACAATCCGGCGGTCGGCTGGTCGTACGGCTTCGCGCTCGGGCTCACGACGGCCGCGATGCTCGATTCCTGGGGATCGCCCGTCTACTACAATTCCTACTATCACGGCTATCCCTGCTGCGGCTCGGTCAGCGCCAACGTCTACGGGCACTGGGGCAACACGGTCACCTCGGGAACACGCACCTGGTACACGAAGTCGAACGGGACGATCGGCGAGAAGGCCAGCGGCAGCTACACCAACTATCGTACGGGCACGACGGGCAGCTACTCCGCCAACCGCAGCATCAATCCCTACACCGGGCAGGCGCAGCGGGGCTACGATCGCTCCTTCGACACCGCGGGCGGCACGACGGGCAACGTGAGCCGCGAAGGCAGCTACGACGCGCAATCCGGACAGCGGAGCTACGACTCCAGCATGTCCGCGCAGGGGCCCGGCGGCAGCTCGGTCGACCGCAACGCGAGCGCGTCCTATGGGCCGCAGGGCGCGTCGCTCGATCGCTCGACCACGGTCGACGATGCGCGCACCGGCCAGACCAACACCTACAGCTCCGGCTTCAACGGCAACGACCACTACGCTGGCGCCGACGGCAACGTCTACAAGAACGACGGCGGCGGCTGGCAGCAGACCCAGGCGGGGAGCGGCGGCGGCTGGCAGTCGGCCTCCGGCGACAACGCGTGGGCCAACCAGGAGCAGCAGGCGCGCGGCCAGGGCGAGAGCCGCTTCGACAGCTTGCAGAGCGGCGGCTGGACCGGGCGCTCCGATGGCGGCTTCGGCGGCGGTGGCTTCGGGGGTGGCGGTGGCGGCTTTGCTGGTGGAGGCGGCGGCTTCGGTGGCGGCGGTTGGGGCGATCACTTCGGCGGCGGCGGCTTTGGAGACCGCTTCGGCGAGGGCGGCGGGTTCGGTGGGGGCCGCTTCGGCGGCGGCGGTGGCTTCGGCGGCGGTCGCCGTTAGCGCCGGTGTGCGAGACGCGCTCGGTTATGCTGCGGCGGCTTCGCTCACGAGGGCTGCATGAACTCCGTGAAGGGGGAAGAAATGCGATACGAAGGAGTGTTGATCGCGCGGGCCGCACGCAGGCGTTGGATCCCGTCCGCGTTGGCGACGGCCGCGCTCGCCGTCGGCTGCGCGCCGACGAGCGTGCAGACGATGTACGAGCGCGAAGGTCCGGCGCCGCGGCCCGCTCGGGTTCTCGTCTATGACTTCTCCGTGACACCCGACGAGGTGCAGCTCGACCGCGGCCTCAGCGCCGAGCTCGAGCAGATGGCGAAGGGGACGCCGCGCACGGAGCAGGAGCTCCAGGTCGGCCGCAAGGCGGCGCGCGCGCTCTCCGACGAGCTCGTCAAGAAGATCAACGAGATGGGGCTGCCCGCGCAGCGCATCATCGGCGCGCCCGCGAACTGGGCGGGCGCAGTCCTGATCGAGGGGCAGTTCCTCTCCATCGACGAGGGCAATCGCACCGAGCGCGTCGTGATCGGTCTCGGCGCGGGACGCAGCGACGTCCGCGCGGACGTCCAGATGTACGAGGCCCGGGGCACGCAGCTGGTGAGGCTCGAGGAATTCATGACGGACGCCAAGAGCGGCTACAAGCCCGGCGCCGCCGAGACGATGGGCGTGGGCGCCGCGGCTGGCAATCTTGCGGTTTCGGCAGCGGTGACCGCGGCCGGCACGGTCGCATCCGAAGCGCTCGGTGTCGACCCCGAGGCGGACGCCCGGCGCACCGCCAGCGACGTCGCCGAGAGGCTCGGGACGTACTTCAAGCAGCAGGGTTGGATCGCGCCGTAGGCGGCGAGCGCGTCGCGGCGCAGCCGCAGCTGCGGCGCCGATCTCGCGACCTCGGCTACTCGTTGGTGAATCGGCCCGGACCGGTCGCAAAGCAACCGTCCCCACCTTCGGGACAGATCACGACGAAGGTCTTGCGCTCCCCGCAGCCCGCGACGCCGACCGTGTATTCGGCGCGCTGGATTCCCTGCACCCAGGGACCCTGCATGACCGGTTGAACGACTTCGCTCGAGAGCAGCGTGGCCGTGGCGGCCGGACAGTTGAGCTCGAACTGGCCCCGGGTCTCCGCGGTCTGTATCGCAGTCTGCTGCTTGCTCTGGAGGAACTGGGTATCGGTGACGCAGCCGACACCCAGCAGACCGGCGAAGATCACGCTGAATCCCATGCGCATGGACATCTCGATCTCCCTTCGTTCTCGGTGGCTGGCGCCGTCGTCCCGTCCGATCCGCGTCGGTCCGTGACGCCGCGCCCGTCTCGGACGTGGGATCTTACGATGCCGGCCGGCAAAATGCGCACCGGGAATGCGCGGTGGCGCGCGCCGACCTCGAGCACCGTTGTCACGCGCGTCCAGACCCGATATGACTACGGCCGACACGGGGGACCCGGATGAAGACGAGACTCGGCATGGCGACTGCAAACGCGAGCGCAATCGCAATTGCGATCGGAATGGGCGCGCTCGTGCTCTCGGGTTGCGTCAATCAGAACACCTGGGTGCCGACTGTCGACACCTACGGCGATCCGAATGCCTGGCGCCTGAGCCAGGACGAGGCGCAGTGCCGGCAGCTCGCGATGCAGGCCTCCGGGAGCTCGGTCAAGAAGACCGCCGAAGGTGTGGGCATCGGTGGACTGCTCGGCGCCGCGGCGGGCGCGGCGATCGGCGCGGCCGCCGGGGATCCCGGAATGGGTGCGGCCATCGGGGCGGCGGCGGGTGGCTTCGGCGGCGGCGCCTACGAAGGCTTCGCGACGAACAAGTCCTTCGAGAGCGATTTCGACAATTGCCTGCGCGGGCGCGGTCACCAGGTGATCCAGTGATCGCGGGCAGGAGGAGAACCGGCATGCCCAGGGCGAATCGGAACCAGCACCCCGTCCGGCGGCGGCTCGCACGGCTCGCGCTCGTGGGCCTCGCAGCCGGCGCCGTCGCTTGCACGAGCTTCGGTGGGCGCCGCTGGGGCGAGCACCCGGTGACGATCACCGAAGTGGTGATCCTGAGTCAGCACGGTGTCGCACCCGAAAAGATCATCGGGAAGATGCGCCGCGGCGGAACCATCTATAATCTGAGCGAAGAGCAGTACGCCGCGCTTCGCAAGAAGGGCGTGACGCCCGCAGTCATCTCCTACATGCAGCAGAGCTACGCGGAAGCCGTGCGCGAGTTTCCGAAGCTCGCCGAGGACAAGGACCTCTCCTGCTGGAGCCTCGGCTTCGATGGCTTCTGGTATCTCGGCGGACCCTTCGGCGTGCATCCGGACTGCTAGAAGCGCGGATCGACGGGCGCGGCGATGGAGCCGCTCACCCTCCCGATCTCGTCGTAGTCCCAGCGGTGAAAGGAGACTTCGAGCGCTGCGATCGAGAGATCCGTCTGCGTCGGGGCGACGTCGAGGGCGACGTCGACGGTCGCGGCTGCGCCCTCGCTGATACTTCCGATCCGCTCGCTCGCGGCGATCCGCTCGGCGCCAAGGTCCACGTGGTCGTAGACCGTGATCGGAACGGCGCGCGCCGAGGCGGCCGCGAGGCAGCCTGCCAGCACGAGCGTGGCGATGCCGAGCTCTCTGCGTCGTCGGAAATCCATGATCTCTCCGTGGTGATCGCATCGACCCGACGACCGGCGGGCTTGATCGACGCGGCGGGCTCGCGCTACGGCGGCCCTGGGTCGCACGGCGCGCGAGCCGTTCTGTGAGCTCGGTCACGCCGCCGCCTTGACCGGGCGCCCGAGGCAGGCTCTGATCCCGGTCATGCTTCGCGACATCGCCCGGGATTGGGGCACCACGCCGGCCGAGCGCGAGCTCGCCTTCCCGGGCGACTCTGCGGAGAGCGCCGATGCGTACTTCCTGTGGCGCGGCGTCGACGTCGCGGCGCCCGCCGGCCGCGTGTTCCGCTGGCTGTGTCAGCTCCGCGTCGCGCCGTACAGCTACGACTGGATCGACAACCGCGGCCGGCGCAGCCCACGCACGCCCGATCCGCAGCTCGAGCAGCTCGCATGCGGCCAGCGCTTCATGCAGATTTTCGTGCTCGAGAGCTTCGAGCCGGGCGTGCAGCTGACGCTCGCGACTCCGATCGGCTCGCGGGGCGCGCGGCTCTTCGGTGTCGTGCGCGTCACCTACTGGGCGCGCAGCGTGGCGGCGGATCGCACACGGCTGCTCGTCAAGCTGCGCGTCGTGCCGGAGCGCGGGCCGCTCGGACGCGCGATGCGAGTGCTCCTGCCCTGGGGCGATCTCGTCATGATGCGGCGTCAGCTGCTCAACCTGAAGGCCCTCGCCGAGGCGGGAGCCTGAAGCCCGAGCGCGGCAGCCACGCGAGCCTCGCGCTCCCGGGCGACGAGCGGGCGTGTCTGCGGCGCGGAGGCTATGGGTAACGGCTCACGCGAGCCGTCGGGGTTTCCCATTTCGACGTCCTGCCGCCTGCATGCTCCTCGCATGGACGCCGCCGTCGCAGCCGCGAGGTTGCGGCTCGCGGAACGGGAGCCCTGAGATGCTCGCCGAGCTGCGCGACGCTCGCGCCGTGCGTGCGATCCTCGGGCGTGGCGCGCGGGTGAGTGCGCGCCGCGAGCTTCAGCGGCGTCGCAACCGCCGCAGTGTCGCCGTCGAGCTCGCGGACGGCTCGTGCGTGATGCTGAAGTACTACTGGCGCGCGGAGCTGGTCGCCCAGGAGAGCTTGCGGCTCCAGGCGGCGAATGCCATTTGCGCGATCGACACCCCGCGCCTGCGCGGCGCTACGCGGCATCACCTGGTGCAGGACTTCATTCCCGGCGAGGGGCTCGATGTCTTCGCGAAGCGCACGCCGCGGGAGGCGCGGCTCGCGCTCTTCCTGCGCGCGGCGCACGTGCTCGCCGCGATCCACGGCAGCCCGCGCCCCGTGCCCGGCAGCGTGCGGCTCTCGGAGGCCTTTGCCCCGGAACGGCTCGCTGCGCACGTGCGGCGCGCGTGGCGTGAGATCGAGACGCGCGGCTTCGCGCGCTGGCAGGCGCAGCAGGGGCGCGTCCCCGAGCGCTGGCGCCGGGCGTTCGGCGAGCCGCGGATCGCGGCGCTGGTGCGAGACCTCTCCTCGACGGGCGACGCCTGCGTGGTTGGGCACGGCGACTTCCATCCGCGCCACCTCGTGCTCACGCCGGACGACCGCCTCTTCGTCGTAGACTGGATCGCAATGTCGCTCGTCACACCCTGGGTCGAGCTCGCCCACCTCCTGCGCTGGCTCTCCCCCGCGCACCACGCCGCCGTGACGGCGGACTACCTCGAAGCCATGCAGCGGCAGGGCCTGCTGCGAGAGGTTTCGCCCGCTCGCGCCGCCTCGCTCGCCGCGAGCGCGCTGGTCTACGATCGTCTGATCGTCGCGAAGCACCGCGTTCGCAAGCTGGCGGAGCTCGACCAGACACAGCACGTCACGACGTTCCGCGCGAGTCTCGATGCGCTGGCGGAGGCTCACGATTGAGGTCCTGGAAGCGATCGGTGGGAAGCGTGCTGGCGGCGGTCGTCGCTGCGCTCCCGGCGCGGGGCGAGGCGCCGCGCGCCTTCCCGGTCACCGAAAACCGCGAGCCGTGCGCCAGCCATGATCCGCTGCGCACGCCGTTCTTCGGCGATCTGCACGTGCACACGAGCTTCTCGCAGGACGCGAGCACCCAGGGCACGCGCAACGGGCCGCGCGACGCGTACCGCTTCGCGCGCGGCGAAGAGCTCGGCATCCAGCCGTACGACGAGCAGGGACATGCGCTGCGCCATCTGAAGCTGGAGCGGCCGCTCGATTTCGCCGTCGTCACCGACCACGCCGAGCTGATCGGCGAGGTCGAGATCTGCAGCACGCCGGGCCTGGCCGGCTATGACTCGTGGCCGTGTTGGATCTATCGCGAGTACCCGCGCGCCGCCTTCTTCCTGATGAACATGAAGAGCTCGATGCACGATCCGACGCGCTTCGCCTTCTGCGGGGAGGGCGGCCGGCTGTGTCTCGAGGCGTCGCGCGTGCCCTGGCAGGAGATCCAGGCCGCAGCGGAGGGCGCCTACGACCGCAGCTCGGCCTGCGGCTTCACCACCTTCGTCGGCTACGAGTGGACCGGCTCGGTCGACACGAACAACCTCCACCGCAACGTGATCTTCCGCAACGAGCGGGTGCCGGAGCTCCCGACGAGCTTCTACGAGGCGTCGAGCGCCGAGGCGCTGTGGCAGGCGCTGCGCGAGCGCTGCCTCGCGCGCGGCGATCGGCTGCGACGCTGATCGTCATCCCGCACAACTCGAATCTCAGCAACGGCCTGATGTTCGAGACCGTGCGACGCCGACGGCAAGCCGATCACGGCCGAGGACGCGCGCACGCGCTCCGAGCTCGAGCCGCTGGTCGAGGTGATGCAGCACAAGGGCGACTCCGAGTGCCGCCTGTCGCCGGACACGACCGACGAGCTGTGCGGCTTCGAGAAGCTCTCGTTCGACGAACTTCGGACAGAAATACTTCCCGTTCTTCGCGAAGGAGGCCGACCCGCGCAGCTTCGTGCGCCACGCGCTGGGTCGTGGGCCTCGAGCAGGAAGCGCGTCTCGGCGTGAATCCGTTCAAGCTCGGGTTCGTCGCCAGCACCGACACGCACCTCGGCGACGCCCGGCGCCGTCGGCCGAGAGCGATCACCCCGGCCACGGCGGCGCGGGCGCGCCCGCGGCGCGGGAGCTGCCGAACGGGGCTGCCGGACGACGTCGAGTTCAATCCCGGCGGCCTCGCGGTGCTCTGGGCGGAGGAGAACTCGCGCGACGCGCTGTTCGCCGCGATGCGACGCCGCGAGGTCTACGGCACCAGCGGCCCGCGCCACGTCGTGCGCTTCTTCGGCGGCTGGGACCTGCCCGACGACCTGTGCGAGCAGCGCGACGTTCGCGGCGACGGGCTACGCGCGCGGCGTGCCGATGGGCGGCGATCTGCCGCCGCGCACGGCGGGCGCGCCGCGCTTCGCCGTGTCCGCGCTGCGCGATCCCGGGACCCCGAGCGCATCCGGGCGCGCCGCTCCAGCGCGTCCAGATCGTGAAGGGCTGGCTCGAAGCGGGCGTGCTCGCACGAGCAGGTCTTCGACGTGGCGGGCGACCCGCGAACGGCGCGAGCGTCGATCTCGCGACCTGCGCGCCGCGCGGCTCGGGCGCCGACAGCCTGTGCCGCGTCTGGCGCGATCCGGACTTCGACCCGAGCCAGCGCGCCTTCTACTACGCGCGCGTCGTCGAGAATCCGAGCTGCCGCTGGAGCACGTACGTCTGCAACGCGAAGGGCGTCGATTGCAGCCGGCCCGAGAGCGTTCCCGAGGAGCTCGCCGTGTGCTGCGACCCGGGTCTCGCGAAGACGATCCAGGAGCGCTCCTGGAGCTCGCCGATCTGGTACACGCCGGGCGCGCCGGCGCAGGCGTCGCGCTGATGCGCGGCTGGCTCGCGTCGGCTCCGCTTCACTTCGTCGTGCTGGGCTCGCTCCTCTTCGCGCTCGAAGGGGGACAGCGGGGCGGTGCGGCCGCCGCGCTCGCGCCGGCGCAGACGCTGCGCGCGCCGAGCGATGCCGAGCTGCTCGAAAGCGAGGCGCGCCGCCTCGGCCTCGATCGCGACGACAGCGGCATCCAGCGCCGGCTGGTCCGCAATCTCCGATTTCTGGGGGAGGGCGCCTCCGGCGACGACGCCGCCGACTTCGAAGCGGCGCTCGCGCTCGGGCTCGATCGCAGCGATCTCGTCGTTCGCCGCCGCCTCGTGCAGCGCCTCGAGCTGCAGGCGCAGGCATGGGCGCGCGCGAGCGAGCCTTCGGAGGCGGAGCTCGCGGCGCTGCTCGAGCGCGAGCCCGAGCGCTTCGCGCTGCCCGAGCGCACGCGTCTCTCGCACGTGTATCTCTCGCGGGATCGCCACGGCCGGGCGCTGGCGGCGGCCGACGCCGCGCTCGCGAAGCGCCTCGCGTCGCTCGCGCCCGAGCAAGGCGCGGGGCTCGGCGATCCGTTCCTGCTCGGGAACGACCTCGCCCCGCGCACGCGCGCCGAGCTCGCGGCGAGCTTCGGCGAGCCGTTCGCGCGCGCCGTCGCGGCGCTGCCGATCGGCCGCTGGAGCGCCGCAATCCCTTCGAGCTACGGCGTGCACCACGTCTTCGTGCACGAGCGCACGCACGCCCGCGCCGCGCGGCTCTGGGAAGTGCGCAGCGCCGTGCGCGAAGCCGTCTTCGCCGAGCGCGCGGAGCGCGTGCTCGCCGACTGGCTGCGCGAGCTGCGCAGCGAGGCCAGCTGATGCAGCGCCCGCGCTCGCGGGGCATCGCAAAGCTGCTCGCCGCGCTCGCGGCGAGTCTCGCGTGCGCCGCGGCTGCCGGCGCGCATCCCCTCGCGCCTTCGCTCCTCGAGCTGCGCGAGCAGGCGGACGGCGGCGTCGCCGTGCGCTTCCGCACGCCGAGCCTGCAGCGCCCGGGCGCGGCGGTCGTGCCCGAGCTGCCTGCGACGTGCCACGCGCGAGGCGCGCCCGAGCTCACGAGCGATGCGGCGAGCGCGACGTTCAGCTGGCTCGCGGATTGTCCGCCCGGGGGTCTGCGCGGAGCCCGCGTGAGCGTGCGCGGTCTGCGCGAGAGCGGCACCGACGCGCTGCTGCGCGTGGCGTTCGCCGATGGCGACGTCGTGCGCACGGTGCTGCGCCCGGGCGCCGAGTCCTTCCGGATTCCCGCACGCGCCTCGCGCGCCGGTGTCGTCGTCGCCTATCTGCGGATGGGCTGCGAGCATCTGCTCGGAGGCGTCGATCACCTGCTCTTCGTGCTCGGTCTCGTGCTGTTGCTGCGCGATCGGCGTCGCCTGCTGGTCGGTGTCACGGGCTTCACGCTGGGGCACAGCGTGACGCTCTCGCTCGCGGCGCTCGGGCTCGTCCGCGTTCCACCAGGCCTCGTCGAGATCGGCATCGCAGCGAGCCTGTTCTGGCTCGCGACCCGGCTCGCGCGCGGCGAAGCCGACGGCGCGTCGTTCGCGCACCCCTGGCGGATGCCGGCGCTGTTCGGATTGCTCCACGGCCTCGGCTTCGCGGGTGCGCTCGCGCAGGCAGGCCTCCCGGCCGGCGAGATCCCGCTCGCGCTCTTCGCCTTCAATCTCGGGATCGAGCTCGGCCAGCTCGCCGCCGTGGCGGCGTTGCTCGCGCTGCGCGCCGCGCTCGCGCCATGGCGCGAGCGCGCGCCCAGCTGGCTCGCGCAGGTCCCCGCCTACGCCATCGGCACGCTCGCCACGCTGTTGATCCTCGAGCGCGCGACGGGATTGCTCTAGCGCTTTGCCCCGGCGCGCTCGAACCAGGTCTTCGCGCCGCGCGTCCAGGCGGGGCCGTTGCCCCAATCGTTGCGCGTGCGCTTTTGCGGATGATCGGGATCGTGCAGCTTGCGGGCAGCGAGATATTCCTTCGTGGCTCGGCGAGACGCCGGCACCGCCCAGTAGTCTTCCTCGAGCTTCCAGAGACCGTCGCCGCCGTATTCGAGGATGGTGACGCCGGGAAAGTCGATCGTGCCGACACCCGAGGGATGATCGCGGCGGTTCTGCATGTAGACGATGGCGCGGCCCGCTTCCTCGTCGATCGTGTGCCATTCGTATGCCGTGTAGAGCTCGCAGTACTCCTCCATGATCGGCTTGATCCAGGCCCGGATCGCCTCGCGGCCGCGCAGGGTGCCGAGCACGTGCTCGATGTAGAGCGCGTCGGGCGCGAAGTTGTTCGCGAAGCCGTCCCAGTCTTCGTTCACCGCGCCCGTGCGCCAGTAGTTCTGGAACGCCGCCTCGAGCTCCGCCTTGCTGAACTTGCCCATCGGATCTCCTCCTTCCGGTAACTTCCGCGCCCGGGCGGCATCATACCCTCGTCGCAGGCCGCGGGGGAAGCGTCGGATATCCTCTCGCGGCGCCGACGAGCCTGGGTCGACGAGACGGGGCGACCCGAGAAGCTGGAGGACCGGAAATGGCCGACAAGATCCAGAAGAGCGATTCCGAGTGGCGTGAGAAGCTCACGCCCGAGCAGTACGAGGTGTGCCGCCGCAAGGGAACGGAGCCCGCCTTCACGGGGCGCTACCACGATTGCCACGACGACGGTGTCTATCGCTGCGCGGCCTGCGGAAACGAGCTCTTCAGCTCGGAGACGAAATTCGAGTCCGGCACCGGCTGGCCCAGCTTCTGGAAGCCGCTCGCCGAGAGCTCCGTGCGAACGGAGGTCGACCGCAGCTACGGCATGCAGCGCACCGAGGTGCTGTGCGCGCGCTGCGATTCGCACCTGGGACACGTCTTCGAGGACGGCCCGCGCCCGACGCACCAGCGCTACTGCATGAATTCCGCCGCCCTCGCGCTCGAGAAGAGCGAGACGACCGAGAAGAAGCGCTAGCGAACCCCCGCGCGCGCCAGCTCGGCGAGGAAGGCTTGCGTGCGTTCCGCGACGCCGGGGTCCTCCGCGACGTCGAACAAGACCGCGGTGAGATCCGTCACGCCGAGCTCGCGCAGACGCGCGAGCTCGCGCGCCACGGCGGGCTCGTCGCCGATGATCGCCGCGTCTGCGGGCCGGGCGAGCCCGCCGCGCTCGAGCACGCGCTGGTAGGCGGGGAGCTTCGCGCTGCGCGCGAGGACGGCAGCGGCGCTCTCGCGCGCGGCAGCCGCGTCTCGCGTGACGGCGATCGGAAATCCGCAGGCGATCCGCGGCGGCGGGCGGTTGGCGCCGCGCGCCGCCTCGAGCAGGCACGGGATCGCGAGCTGCTCGAGAAAGCGCGGCGAGCCGAGCCAGATCGCAGCGCCGTCGGCCGCGGCGCCTGCAAGACGCAGCAGCGCGGGACCGAGCGAAGCGAGCAGCACCGGCGGCGGATTCGCCCCGAGCGTTCCGAGCTGGAGCGAGATGCGGTAGCGCTCACCCGCGTGCTCGACGCGCGCGCCCGCGAGCAGCGGGCCGAGCAGCGCGAGATACTCGCGCATGCGTCGGGTCGGCGATCCGATCGGGATGCCGAAGCGGCGCGCCACCACCTCCTCGTGGCCGACGCCCACGCCGAGCAGCAGCCGATTGGCGCACGCCGCCTGCACGCTGAGCGCCTGTTGCGCGAGCGCGGCCGGGTGCCGCAGGGGCGCCGGCACCACCCAGGTGCCGAGCTCGATGCGACGCGTGGCGCGCGCTGCGAGCGCGAGCAGCGTCAGCGCATCGTGATCGAGGACCTGCCCGACCCATGCCGTGTGGAAGCCGTCGGCCTCGGCGCGCTCGAAGCGCGCGAGGATCGTGTCGATCGGGGTGGTGGGGCCCGCCGAGATGTAGAGACCGATGCGCACGCGCCACCTCGCATACCGCTGGATCGCAAAAGCGCTGTAATTCTACCGGCGATTGCCTTATCGTGGCGCGCTTGGCGATCTCCGAGCCTTTCGACGTCTGCGTGATCGGAACGGGCGCTGGCGGCGGCGTCATGCTCGAGCGTGGCGGATCACTTCGCGAAGCAGGCCCGGAGCCACTCGCCATGAGGCCCTTCCGATGACGAGCTCGCAGCTCACGCGCCGCGATTTCCTGCGCCACACGACGTTGTATGGCGGCGGCCTCTGGATCGCGCTCCAGATCCCGCGCCCGAATGCCGCGCGCGCCGCGGCGGAATCGGAGCAACCGGCGGTGTTCACGCCGGCGGAGTGGGCGACGATCGAGGCGATCACGGGCCGCATCATCCCGACCGACGCCGAGCCCGGCGCGATCGAGGCCCGCTGCGTGAACTTCATCGACAAGGCGCTGGCCAACGAAGATGCGCAGGCGCGCCCGCTGTATGCGCTGGGCGTCGTCGCTGCGGATGCGGCGGCGCAGCGCCGCTTCGGACGCCCCTTCGTGAAGCTCGCGCCCGCCGAGCAGGACGAGCTGCTCGTGCTGCTCGAGGAGGGCCGCGCGCCCGGCTGGCCGGAGGGGCCCGTCTCTTCGCCCGCCTTCTTCGCGACCGTGCGTGCCCACACGATCATCGGCTTCCTCGCGGACCCGAAGTATGGCGGCAACCACGATTTCGCGGGCTGGAAGCTGGTCGGCTATCCCGGGCCGCGCCATCACGTGGGCGGCTACACACCGGATCAGATGCTGGGCCGGGCGAAGATCAAGAGCGTGTGGGGAGAAGAGCTGTAGCCGTGGTCGCGGGCTCCTGCATCAGGTTCACGATCGAGGGCGCGAGCAGCTTCAGCACCTGAACCGGAAGCGAGCTCGTAAAGCCGAACCCGGCGGCGTCTTCGCCCTCGACGTAGGCCGTTATCACGCCGAAGTGTCGATCGCCGATCAGGAAGGCGAACGTCGCCGACCGGCTCGTCACCTGCGAGCGTTCGAGCTTGAGCCCCGGCCCGAAGGTCTCGATCCGGTTGTCGCCCGTCCCGGTCTTGCCGCCGATCGCGAGGTGCGTCCCGTCCGGCAGGGCGAAGGCGCCGCGCGCGCGCACTGCGGTTCCGTTCTCGACGACGTCGAGCAGCGCGGTCCGCACGGTCTCCGCGACGTCGCGGTTCAGCACCCGCTCGGGCGCGAAGCTGCGCGGCCGCAGCACCGTCGCGAACGGCGTCCCCTCGCCGAAACGCAGCTCCTCGATGCGGTGCGTCGCGAGCCGCAGCCCGCCGTTCTGCACGATGCCGAGCAGCTCGGCGAGTGCGTCCGGCCGATCCGCCGAAGAGCCGATCGCGGTCGCGAGCGAGGGCACCAGCGACGCGAACGGATAGCCGACCCGCCGCCAATTCGCGTGGATGCGCGCGAAGGCGTCCTGCTCGAGCAGGATCCGGATGCGCAGGTTCTGCGCGCCGCGCAGCTTCGATTTGAGCAGCCATGTGTAGGCGTCGCGCCGCACGGGCTCGCTCGCCGCCATGATCTCGCTGCGCGTCGCCCGCGGGTGCGCGTTCAGGTAGCCCACCAGCCACAGCTCGATCGGATGGATGCCGGTCAGCCAGCCGCGGTCGGCGTAGGACAGGCCGGCCGGCTCGACGCCGGTGTAGAGATCCTGCAGCTGCTCCTCGGAGAGACGTTGCGCGGTGTACTCGGGCAGCTCCGTCATCAGGACGGCGCGCATGGCGAAGAGATCCGCGTCCGGGTCGACCGAGCGCTGCACCAGCGCGAGCTTGCGCGGCGTCACGCGCCGGCCTTCGAGCAGCGCGGCGCTGCGCTGCTCGGGCGTGAGATCGCGGTGCTTCGCGAGGAACCGGTCGACCAGCAGCCGGCCCTCCCAGGCGACGAAGCGCTCGAGATAGGCGGCGCGCGCCGGATCGTGCGGATCGTCGAGCACGTTGCCCGCGAAGCCGTCCGGCCCGAAGAGCGTGTGATCGACGATCTCGCGCATCAGACGCACGAACGGGAGGTTCACCGAGTGGCGGAAGGCGGTGCGGATCGTCATCACACGCGCGTCGTCGGCCTGGTCGAAATTCGCGAAGCGGTGCAGACCGCCGCCGGTGAAGAAGAGCGCGGCCGGGCTCGCCGAGAAGGTCCGGTCGAGCGAGGCATCGAGCAGCTCGGCGCGCGTGATCCGCGGGCGCGCGCGCAGCTGGTCCAGCACGAAGCCGCTGATCGCGTCCGCGCGGTTCGCTGCGAGCTGGCGCAGCTCCGATGCCGGCAGCGCGTGCCAGCGATCCCACAGATTCGAGACGAGCGACAGATAATGGACGAGCGTGCGCAGCTTCGCGGTCGAGCCGAGATCGAGCTTCATGCCGCGGTTCACGTTGAATGGCTGATCGAGCGTGTCGACCTGCGCGCGCAGGATGTTCGCGTCGCCCACGTGTTCGTAGAGCGAGAAGGAGTAGACGACCTTCGACGGGTCGCCGCGCGCGAGCAGGCGCGGCTCGAGCAGCGTTCCGCCGAGCCCCGCCGGATTGCGCAGGTCCGCGAGCACGCGCCGCACGGCCGTCTGCATCGGCGCGTCGAGGGTGGTGGTCACGTGCGCATCCAGGCGATCGAGCTCGTAGGTGCCCGGTACGCCGAGCAGCGAGAGCAGCTCCGCGCGAACCGCGTCGACGCCCTTGGTCTCGGCGAACGAAGTGTGCGGGCTGGGAATCGCGCCCGGGTGGAAGTCGAGCTTCGTTGCGAGCGCCGCGTTGCGCAGGCGCGCGTCGATCACGCCAGCCTCCTCGAGCAGGTACAGATGGCGATCCGTCAGCTCTCGCAGCGCCTCGCGATCGGCGACGAGCAGCCCGGAGGGACGGCGCTGCGCGAGGATCAGCGAGAGCACCTGGCGATAGGCGCGCGCGCGCCGGGCAATCTCGTTCGCGGCGTGGGGGCCCGAGACGGGAGGCGCCGCGAGCAGCGCGTTCACCTCGGCGAAGTCGGCGCCGTGCCAGGCCCACAGGGCGTCGCCGAGACCGCGCAGCTCGCCGAAGCCCGAGCGCGCCGCGAGCGGCACGCTGTTCAGATAATCGAGGACGATGCGCTTGCGCGCGGCCGTCGTGTCGGGGCCATCCAGGTAGACGCGCAGCGTCGCCGCGCCGATCTGGCGCAGCTTGTCGATCGGTGCCCGCGGTATAGCCGCCCGGCGAGTGCAGATACTTCTCGATCTGCGTCGCGAGCGTGCTGCCACCCGGCAGGCTCTGGCCGGGCGCCCGCGGCGAGAGCTGCGTGAAGGTCGCGTGCGCGAGGCGGTCCCATTCGATCACCGGGTTGTGTTCCGGCGAGCTCGCCTCGAGCAGCTCGCGGTTCTCGATGAAGAGCAGCGTCTGCACGATGATCGGCGGGATGCTCGCAAAATCGCGGTAACTGCGTTCCGGGAAGCGCGCGTAGGCGAGCGAGCGGCCCGTGTGGTCCTCGATCGCGAGCCCGGCGCGCAGCTTCTCGTGATAGATCGCCGGGAGCCCCCGGCTCATCAGATCGAGCAGCCGCGGCGACGAGCGCGCCTGGAACTTCACCTCGAAGCCGGAGGCTTCGAGCCGCGAGATGAAGCCGGGCAGCGCCGTGTAGCCGAGGCGCTCGTCGTGCGGCCCGCTCACCGGGAAACGGATCGCAGGGCTCTTGCCGGCTTCGAGCCGGAACGAGATCTCGCGGGCGATGCGGGTGGCGATCGCGGCCTGAAGCCGCGACGTGCGCAGCTCCACGAGCCCGAGCCCGACGGCGAGCAGCACGAGCACGAGCCAGAGGGGAGGGTGCTTGAGGCGCGCCGCCGCTCGCATCGCCGCCGGTCGGGCGGGGGTAGCGGTCGTCGGTGCAGCGCTCGAAGCCACGGATCACCTGCGAAGGTTCGTCACAGGTGAGTCTCGAATGGGGGGAGAAGGTGACGGGTGACGGCGCCGATCGCGCGCGCCGGCGGGTCGAAGGGTTCGCGCGCCGGCAGCTCGGGTGCGCACGTGCGCAACTTCGCCGTCGGCGCGGGGGTCGGCCGTCGGGCTTCCAACCGGAGGCGAATTCGCGTAGGATCTGACGCACCGTCAGATTCGGCTCGGCGCCCGCCCGCGGGCGCAGCGAGAGGCAGGCATGCCCGATCGGTTTCCGTTCCCCGCCTACCCGAACGGCTGGTTCCGCGCCGCCTACACACACGAGCTGGCCGTCGGCGACGTGCGGCCACTGCATTTCTTCGGCCGCGATCTCGTGCTGTTTCGCGATGCGGAGGGCGTGGCGGCAGTGCTCGACGCGCACTGCCGGCACCTCGGCGCCCACCTCGGCCATGGCGGCAAGGTGGACGGGCGCGGCATCCGCTGTCCCTTCCATGCGTGGCTCTGGGACCGCGACGGCGCCTGCCGCGAGATTCCCTACGCGAAGCGCATTCCCGTCGGTGCGCAGATGCGCGCGTGGACGCTCGTCGAGAAGAATGGCCTCGTGATGATCCACCACGACGCTCGCGCGAAGCCTCCCTGCTACGAGCTTCCGGATCTGCCCCAGGTCGGCGCGCCCGGCTGGACGCCGCTCGAGATCCGGCGCTGGAAGGTGAAGAGCCGCTGGCTCGACATGAACGAGAACGCCGTCGACCAGGTGCACTTCCGCTACGTGCACGGCACCAAGACGACCCCGAAGACGGAAGTCGAACAGGAGGGTCACATCCTGCGCTGCCGCTCGCGCATGCAGCTCGGCACCCCGCGCGGAAACGTCGCTGGCGGCATCGACACCACCGACTTCGGGCCGGGTTTCCAGACCGTGCACCTCACCGGCATCGTCGAGACGCTGATGCTGAACACCTCGACGCCCATCGACGAGGAGTACACGGACGTGTCGTTCGCCTACACGGTGAACACGGCCGGAGACGAAGCCAAGGCCCGCGGCGTCGGCGCCGCGATCATCCGCGACCTCGAGAAGCAGATGGCCGAGGACATCCCCATCTGGGAGAACAAGAAATACTACGCGCAGCCGATACTGTGCGACGGCGACGGACCCTTCGGCGTGTATCGGCGCTGGATGCGTCAGTTCTTCGACGAGGCGGAAACGGGGAGAACATGACGGTGCGCGCGATCGACTGCTGGGTGAACGTCAGCTTGAGCGGCTTCGGCCGCCCGGACTACCTGAAGGAAGTGGCGAAGCACTACTTCAAGCAGGGCGAGGATTTCTTCCGCGACTACACGATCGAGGAGATCCTGAAGACGATGGACGGTCTCGGGGTCGAGAAGGCGATCCTCACCACCGATCCGCACCAGCCGCAGCCGCTCGTGATGTCGTTCGCCGAGAAGCGGCCGGATCGCTTCTTCCTCGGCGCGCAGCTCGATCCGCGCCGCGGCATGAAGGCGATCCGTGCGCTCGAGAGCTTCGTGCGCGACCACAACGTGGTGCTCGCCCGCATCACGCCCTTCATGCTCGATCTGCCGCCGAACGATGCCGTCTATTTCCCGGTCTATGCCAAGTGCATCGAGCTCGATCTGCCGATCACGATCAATACCGGCATTCCGGGGCCGCCGGCGCCGGGCGAGTGCCAACACCCGATGCACCTCGACAAGGTCTGCCTGCACTTTCCTGAGCTGAAGCTCGTGATGGCCCACGGCGCGGACCCGTGGTGGAACGAGGCGTGCCGGCTGATGCTCAAGTATCACAACCTGACGATGATGACGTCGGCCTACCTGCCCAAGTACTTCCCGCCGGAGCTGCTGCACTTCATGAACACGCGCGGCAAGAGCAAGGTGATGTTCGCGTCCGATCACCCGGCGATCCAGATGGACCGCTGCCTCGAGGAGGCGCTCGCGCTCGATCTAAAGCCCGGCGTGCTCGACAGCTTCCTCTACGAGAACGCGAACCGCGTGTTCTTCTCGAAGCCGGCGCGCTAGCGCCGGCGGCCGGCCGTGGACTTTCGCGATAGCCCCGAGCACGCGCGCTTCCGCCTCGAGGTGCGGCGCTGGATCGCCGCGAACCTGCCGCCGGGCTGGGGCACGCCCGGCTACCGCGGCCCTGACACCGCCGCGGAACGCATGCGCTTCACGCGCTGGTGGCAGGGAAGGCTCTTCGAGGGGGGCTGGGCGGGGCTCGCCTGGCCGAAGGCGTTCGGCGGGCGCGAGCTCGGGGTGCTCGAGCAGATGATCTGGGGCGAGGAGTACGCGCGCGCCTGGGCGCCGGATCTGATCAGCCTCGGCGTCGGCATCAGCCTCACCGGACCGGTCTTGATCGCGAAGGGCAAGCCCTGGCAGCGCGAAGCCTTCCTGCGCAAGATCCTGACGGGCGAGCACATCTGGTGTCAGGGCTTCTCGGAGCCCGGCGCCGGCTCGGATCTCGCAGCGCTGCGCACGCGCGGCGACGTCGAAGCCGACGCGATCGTCGTCACCGGCCAGAAGATCTGGACGAGCTTCGCGCAGTACGCCGATTGGTGCATCCTGATCGTGCGCACGGACCCGGAGGCCAGGCGCAAGCACGACGGCATCACGTTCCTGCTCGTCGACATGCAGACGCCCGGCATCTCGATCCGCCCGCTGAAGGAGATGACCGGCGAAGACTGGTTCAACGAGGTGTTCTTCGATCGCGTGCGCGTCCCCATCGCGAACGTGGTGGGCGAGATCGGCGGCGGCTGGGACGTGATCCTCAACGTGCTCTCGCACGAGCGCGCCTCGGCGTCGCCGCACGCGCGGCTCGAGGCCGAGCTGGCGCTGGTGCGCGATCTCGCGCGGCGCGTGCCCTACGGGAGCGGCGTCGCGGCCGACGATCCGGTGATCCGCCAGCAGCTCGCGCGCTTCACGATCGAAGTGATGGCGCTGCGGCTCAATGCCTATCGCAACGTCGCGACGATCGAGCGCACGGGCATTCCGGGGCCGCAGGGCTCGACCCAGAAGCTCGGCTGGAGCGAGCTCGATCAGCGCATCAAGGATCTCGCCTGTCGGATGCTCGGCCCCGCCGGGCTGCTGCTGCCGGGCGACTCGCTCGCCGCCGACGGGGGTCACTGGTCGCACGAGCAGCTGTGGTCGCGCGCCGCCACGATCTACGCGGGCACGTCCGAGGTGCAGCGCAACATCATCGCGGAGCGCGTGCTGGGGCTGCCGAGGTGAACGAGGCCAAGCGCGCGCAGCGCGCGGGGAGATAGTGCTTGCCTTCGCGAGCCTTGCTGATATAGCGTCAGATTTCGCAACGCCAGCGAAATCAGGGGTTTGCGCGGCAGACGTTGCCGCGATCGGGCACCGAGACAGCGCGCGTCGTCGATGCGTGAAGCGAGGCGAAACGTGATGCGGTTCAAGAACAAGGTGGCGGTGGTGACGGGCGCCGGGCAGGGGATCGGCGAGGGCTACGCGAAGGCGCTCGCGAAGGAAGGCGCCGCGGTCGCGATCGCCGAGCTCTCGGCGGATCAGGGCCAGCGCGTCGCGAAGGAGATCCAGGCCGCCGGGGGCAAGGCGATCTTCGTGAAGACGGACGTCTCCTCCGAGAGCTCGACCAAGGCGATGGGCGAAACGGTGCGCCGCGAGCTCGGCGGCGTCGATTACCTGGTGAACAACGCCGCGATCTACCACGACATGGAGATGCACGGTCTGCTCACCGTGCCGTTCGACTACTACACGAAGTTCATGGCCGTCAACATGCATGGGTGTCTGCTCGCGACGCGCGCCGTGTACGAATCGATGGTCGAGCGCGGCGGCGGCGCCATCGTGAACCAGTCGTCGTCGGCGGCCTGGATGGGCGCCGGCTACTACGGCATCGCCAAGCTGGCGATGCACGGCATCACGCATACCC
This sequence comes from uncultured delta proteobacterium, assembly GCA_963785985.1. Lineage (GTDB taxonomy): Bacteria > Myxococcota_A > UBA9160 > UBA9160 > SMWR01 > DATBRV01. The sequence continues at coordinate 223,150 of CAWAXD010000016.1, forward strand.
TCGCGCGCGAGCTGGGACCCCGGAAGATCCGCGTGAACGCGATCGCGCCGGGGCCGACCGACACCGAAGCCACCCGCAAAGTGGTGCCGGACGTGTTCAAGAAGATGATCGTCTCGCAGATGCCGCTCGGGCGGATGGCCCAGGTCAGCGAGATGGTCGGCGCCTGCCTGTTCCTGCTCTCCGACGAAGCGTCGTTCATCACCGCCCAGATCCTGGCCGTGGACGGCGGACAGATCATGAGGGTGTGACGGCGGTGGCGAGCGGGCGGGGCGGAAGCAACGAGGCGCGCACGCTCGATCAAAGCGGGCGCGCGCTCGGTCCGCGCGCGCTCGGCACGCGTCAGCGCCTGCTCGATGCCACCGCGCGCCTGCTCGAGGAGAAGAGCGTCCGCGACATCTCGGTCGTCGACATTGCGCGCAAGGCCAACACGTCGCCGGCGACCTTCTACCAGTATTTCAAGGACGTGGGCGAGGCGACGCTGCGGCTGGCGGAGCTCGCCGCCGAGGAGGTCCCGACCGTCATCGAGCTGATCGACGGCTCCTGGCGCGGGCAGAAGGGCCTCGAGACCGCGCGCGCGATCGCGACGGCGTTCGTCAACCACTGGGACGCCCACCGATCGGTGTTGCTGGTGCGCAATCTCGCCGCCGACGAGGGCGACCGCCGCTTCCAGAAGGTGCGCCGCGAGGCGCTGACGCCCGTGATCGTGCACCTCGCGCGCAAGATCGAGGAATCCCAGCAGCAGGGAAGGATTGCGGCCGAGGTGCACCCGTACGCCGCCGCCGCCGCGCTCGCCACGATCCTCGAGCGGCTCGCCGCCTACCACAAGGAGCTGGAGTTCTTCGGCGCGACGCGCGATCACCTGGTCGAGACCTGCGCGCGCATCCTTTTCCAGACGGTGACGGGGCGCGGAGCGCCCTAGGCTCGCGCCCGCGCAACCTTCTCGCGGCGGCTGGCGGATGTACTACTTCGACTGGCGCACCTGGCGAAAGATGCTCTCGCTCGCGTGGCGCGAGCAGAATCCGCGCAATCGCCGCCAGCTCCTGGTCACGCTGCTGCTCGTGGTTCCGGGCGCCGCGAGCGTGCACGCGCTGTGCTTCTTCCTCGATCCGTTCTTGTTTCCCGCGCTGCGGCGCACGCAGATCGTGGCGCCCGTCTTCATCCTCGGCCATGCGCGCAGCGGCACGACGCTGCTGCACAGGCTGATGAGCAGGGACGCCGACCGCTTCAGCGCGTTTGCGCTCTGGCGAGCTGTTCTTCCCATCGCTGCTCGAGAAGCGGGTGATCCTCGGCCTCGCAGCGCTCGACGCGCGCTGGCTCGGGGGCGCGATCGCCCGGCGCGTCCGCGCCTGGGAGGAGCGCAAGTTCGGCAAGACCCGTCATCTGCACCCGATGGGCCTCACGGAGCCCGAAGAGGACGACGGAGTGCTGACGCATTCGTGCGCCTCCGGCGCCTGGATCGTGCGCTTCCCCTATCTGGGCGAGCTCGACTTCTATCACGTCGACGAAAGGCCCGAGCGCGAGCGGCGGCGTCTGATGCGCTTCTACGCGGAGTGCGTGCGCCGGCAGCTGTGCCTGAACGGCGGGAAGCGCACCCATCTCTCGAAGAATCCGATCTTCGCCGGGCGCGTCGCCGCGCTGCTCGAGACCTTTCCCGATGCGCGCTTCGTGGTGCCGTTTCGCAATCCCTACGAGACGATCCCGAGCCTGCTGAAGCTCATGCAGGTCGGCTGGCGGATGCGTCGCTGGAGCGAGGACGAGATGCAACGCTCGCTCCGCGTGCTGGCCGAGCAGTCCTATCATACCTACCGCCATCCCCTGGAAGTCCTGGCGCGACATCCGGAGACGCCGCATGCGATCGTCGACTACGCCGAGCTGGTGGCTGCGCCGAAGCAGGTCGTCGCGCAGGTCTACCGCTCGCTGGGCCTTCCGATGACGCCGGAATACGCGGAGATCCTCGCCGGCGAAGAGCGCAAGGCGCGCGCGCACGAGACGACGCACGCCTACGCCCTCGCGGAATTCGGGCTGCGCGCGGACACGATCCGCGCCGAGCTCGCGGATCTCTTCGAGCGCTTCGGGTGGCAGGAGCCCTCCGCACGCCAGGCCGCCGCCGGCGAGGCATGACGTCGTGAAGCGCGAGCCGAAACCTGGGGAGGGCGGAGCGGCCGCCGAGCTGCGCGCGGCGTGGGACGAGCTGCTCGCGCAGCTCGCGGCCGCGCGCGACGCGATCGACGATCCCGAGCTGTTTGCCGCCGCCTGCCGAGCGATCGCAATCTCGCCGAGGGCTATCGCTATCTGCTCGGCTGCGTCTACGGCACGCTCGGCCGCGCGCTCGGCGATCCGCTCTTCCCGGTGTTCCGCCGCGCGATCGAGCCGCTCACGAAAGCCACGATCGACAACGCCGACGCCGTCTATCTGTGCGCGCCGATCGACGGCGCCCACAGCTATCGGCTGCGCGTTCGCGCGGGTGATTCCCGCCACTGGCGCGGCGAGGCGCCCGCGACGCAAGGCCGCAAGGCGCCACAGTACGTGATCTTCGAGACGCCGAGCCGTTATGTCGGCGACAGCGGCAGCATCGCCGAGCTGCGGCCCGGAACGGCGGCGAACGGCGGCGTGCTCGATTCGTCGCAGCTCGCGGTCGGACCCGACGGGTGCTTCGAGATCCTGTTCGCGCCCGAGCGCCCCGACGGATACCGCGGAAATTTCATCGCGACGCAGGCGACGCGGCGCAAGAAGCTGCCCGACGGCTCCGTGGAGAACGTCCACTTCACGTCGCGCTGGATCGTGCTGCGCGAGATCTTCCACGACTGGGAGCGCGAAGACCTGCTCGATCTCGAGCTCGTGCGGCTGGGCTCCGAGGGAGCGCACCCGCCGGCGCTCGCGCCCGGGGCCGTGGCCGCGCAGCTGCGGCGCGTCGGCGAGTGGGTGAATCACCAGATGCGCTACTGGAACGAATTCTACGCCGTGACGCTCGAGACCTACGGGGATCGCAACGGCGACGGCAAGCGCTTCATGCCGCGCAACGATCTCAATCCGCCGAACCCGGGCGTCGTCTTCGGCGGTCAGGCCACCAACCTGTATGCGGGCGGCGTGTTCGAGCTGGCGCCCGACGAGGCGCTGCTGATCGAGGTGGGCGTGCCGGTCGCCGCCCGCCTACTCCGGGTTCCATCTGGCGAACCTGTGGGGCGAGTCGCTCGACTTCGCCAACCACCAGAGCAGCTTGAACGGCTTCCAGGTCGAGGTGGATCCCGACGGCGTGCGACGCTACGTGGTGGCGCACAGCGATCCTGGCGTCGCGAACTGGCTCGATACGACGGGCCTGCCCGAGGGCTTCCTCTCGCTGCGCTGGACCTATACGAACCGGCCCGCGGCGCTGCCGACGACGCGCGTCGAGCAAGCTGCGTGCCGACGAGATCCGCGCCGCGCTGCCCGCGGGCACGCGCAGCGTCTCGCCCGAGGAGCGGCGCGAGCGCATCCGCCTGCGCCAGGCCCACGTGCAGCGGCGCTACCGACAGCACTGACGCAGCGGGCGCGCGTCGGTCTGCGCGGCGACGCCGGCGGAGCAGCGGCTACCTACGCCGGCGGCTGGGGACGGGCCACGCGTCGATCGATGATGCTGGTGTAGGTGATGAAGATTGCGAGCAGGCTCGCCAGAACCAGCGAGCTTCCGATGGTGCCGAAATCGAGCCCGCCTTTTTCGATGGGTTTCGTGAGCAGATCGCCAAAGGTGGCACCAAACGGACGCGTCAAGACGAAGGCCACCCAGAACAACAGGACTCGATTCAGCTTCGTGAAGTAGACGGCGAGCACGGCGAGGCCGAGCAGCCCTCCGATCAGAGCCGCTCCTCCCGAGAATCCCAGGCCGGAATCATCGGCCAGGAAATCTCCCAAGGCCGTACCGAGCGTGTTCGAGAACAGGATGGCGATCCAGTAGAAGAGCTCCGCCCTGGTCGTCTGGATATTGCTGACGGAGAGCGAATTCTCGCTGATACGCCAGGCCGCGAGAACCGCGAGCAGACCCATCGTCAAGATCAGCGACCCCTTCGCGTAGCCGAGCCCCAGGGTCCGGTCCATGAAATCCGACATCGTGGTGCCGGCCGTGCTCGTCGTGAGGATCACCGTCCAATAGAGCACCGGGTGGAATCGACTCGAGCGAAGCTGCGCTAGGAGGGAGATTGCGAACAAGCTGATCAGGAGCATGGAGCTGGTGGCGTAGCCGAGGTTCAGCGTCATCGACAGGAGATCCCCTCCTGTTTCACCGAGCGTCGTCGCACAGATCTTCATGATCCAGAAATAGAGGGTGACTTCCGCGACCTTGTTCATGCCGCGCAGCCTACAGCGGTCAGGAACGCGCGGAAAGTTCGGAGCTCCGTGCTCGTCTCCATCCACCAGAGCAGGCAGGATTCCGCGCTCAGCGCCCCTCGCCAGCCGCGGGCCGTCGCCAGAGCGCCGCTCCCATCCATGCCTGCGACAGGCTGAAGAGCGCCAGCACCGAGAGGCCCACTGCGCGCGCGGCGTCTGCATTCCGCGCGGCGAGGAAGCCTCCGAGGCCGGCGAGCGCGAGCGCGAGCAGCGAAAGCAGCGGATTGGCGCGCGAGACGACACCGGCGCGCGAGAATCCGTGCGCGAGCACGCCGGTTCCCACGAAGAACGCGAGGAGCAGCGGCGCGATCACGAGCAGTCCGCTGCTTTGCATCTGCGCCATCACGGGCAGCACCGCAGCGCGATCGATGCCCGGCGCGACCATCACCACCGCGAGCAGGTGGAACACCGCGTCCGCGGCCGAGCCCATGGCGCCGATCAGCAGCAGGATGGCGCCGGCGCGGATCGCGCGCTGGCGCCGCAGGCGCCGCGTGGCCACGATGCCCACCAGCGCGGGGGCGTAGGCTGCGGCCGAGAGCAGCTGCGCGACGACGGAGACCCGCACGCGAGTGGCGTGCGCGCCGACCCGGTCGAAGATCTGCGCGGCGTCCGTGATCCCGACGCCGGGCATCAGCGCCCACGCCAACCAGAAGAGCGCCGCGGCGATCGCGAGCGACACGCCGGCGAGTCGCTGACTCAAGCTCGCTCCCCGCGATCCGGCGCGCCCACGTCGCCGAGACTCGTCGCCACGTACTCCGCGTACGGGACGACGCGCACGCCCGTCGCGAACAGCCGATCGAGCCGGCGGAAGAGATCGGCGCGATTGCGGTACATCAGCGCATTCAGCAGCCGGCTCCCGCCCAGCTCCGGGTGCATGAAGTGCTCCTGATCGGTGTCGATGTCGTAGGGGTGCACGTAGGCGACGATCGGCTCGCCCGCCGCGGCGCGCTTGCGCAGCGTCCAGTCGATCAGCGGCAGCGGGAGATTGCGCAGGTAGACGCCCGCGGCGAACGGAATCCGCAGCGCGGGCACGCGAAACAGCGAGAGCGGCAGCTCCCACAGACCGTCGACGCGGCGCGGGCGGTCACCCCCGAACTCGGGCCAGCCGTAGAGGGGACTGCGCGCGCTCACGACGGAGCTCGAGTACGCAAATCCCTGCTCGCGCAGCACGCCGTGGGCCCAGCGCGTCGCGGCGGTGAGCGAGCCCACCGGCGCGCGAAAGCCGCACGGGCGCGGTATCCCGGCGGCGGCGAAGCTCGCGAGGCTGCGCTCGAGATCGATGCGAAAGCCCTCGAGCCCGAGCCGCTCGAGCGGCACGTGCGAGTCGCCGTGGCAGGCGATCTCGTGGCCCTGGCCCGCGATCGTGCGCAATAGCTCCGGATAGGCGCGCGCGACGTCGCCGACCGTGAAGAAGGTGCAGCGCTTGTCGTGGCGCGCGAGGAACTCGAGCAGCCGCTCGGTATTCGCGGGCACGCGCTCGCGATAGCGCGCGCCGTCGGGAATCATCGAGCGCACGTCTTCCAGATCGACGCTGAACAGAAACGCCGGCTGCATGCGGCTCCCGGTCTTTTCGCCAGTTTAGGGCGTTCCCGCGGCGCCGGCCGATGCGGGTGGGCTCGGAGCACCCGGCGCGCCAGCCCTAGCGGACGTCGTACGCGAGCGCATTCGGGCTGAACTCGCGCGGATCGCTGCCTTCGGAGAAGCGGTAGGTGAGGCGTCCGTTGTCGAGCCCCGACACGAGGTAGCGATCCTGCTCGAGATCCTGATAGACCTCGAGGGTGCTCCACAGCACGGGCACGTCGTAATAGTTGATGGCGTGGGCTTCGTTCACGCGCCACAGGCGCCCCTTGAGGTCGTAGCTCTCGGCGACGGCGATCTGCCAGCTGTCCTCGTCGACGTAGAAGACCCGGCGCGAGTAGACGTGCTTCGCTCCCGGCTTGAGCTTCCCGTCCACGACCCAGACCCGGTGCAGCTCGTAGCGCGCCAACGCGGGCTCGATGTGATGCCGGAGCAGGATCTGCGCCGGCACGACGTCGCTCGCGTGCAGCCGATACGCGTTGTAGGGGATCAGCATCTCGCGCTTGCCGACGAGCGTCCACTCGAAGCGGTCGGGCGGGCCGTTGAACAGCCAGAGATCGTCGACCGTCCGCAGGTTGTCGCTGTTGGGCGCGGGGTAGTCGTAGGCGATCCACGGCACCCGGAACACGCGCCGCAGGTCGCGGCTGTAGATCCAGGTCTTGCGTTGATCGACGGTCTGATCGATCGGCTCGATCACGAGCGATCCATCGCCCGCGAGCCGTGAGGGCGCGACGATCTTGTTCTTGATCGCCAGCAGCACGTTCGGGAACTCCCTGCCGAACGCATCGAGTTGCCGGGCTCCATACGGCAGGCCGAGCGTCTGATCGCTGAGGACCACGCGGTAGTTGCCCAGTCGCGTCATCGCCGCGATGCCTTCGCTGCGCTCGACCCGTTCGCCCCGCCAGCGCAGGTCGTGGTTCCACACCACCTCGAGGCCGCTCTGCGGAATCGGGAAGGGCGAGCCGATCCGGGCCCCGGACACGGAGCCCGTCCCCGCGGTGACGACACTCGCATGCGTCGCATTGGCGCGCACCGCCGCGTAGACCCAATCCGGGTAGGAGGCGGAGCGGCGCGTCGGATAGACCTCGAAGCGCCAGCTCTCGGGATGGGCGCGCAGCAGCGCCTTCTGACCGTCGCAGAGCGCGCTCTCGTGGGCCTCCAGGTTTGCAGCGGTCACCGTGTAGAGGATGGCGTCGCTCGCATACGGATCCGGGTGCGTGCTGCCGGGGGTGTAGCCGGGCGGCGGCGTCGTGATCCCGCCCGTCCACGGCGGGATCGTGCCCGCCGCGTTCCCGGCCCGTTCGGCGCCCATCGGCGTCAGATCGGCTGCGAGCCGCGCCGCCTCCGCTTCCGATACGCCGCCCCATGCGGGCGGCGCGCCCGCAGCGAGCAGCATCGGGAGCCACAGCCAGGCGAGCTTGCGCAAGGAATCTCCCCTAGTAGAAGTAGCTGAGCTGGAAGCGCACGAAGTCGCGATCGTTGATCAGATTGAAGCGACCCGCGCCAAAGAAGGTCGTGTAATCCAGCTGCAGCAGCCACGTGTTGGTGTAATCGATGGAGACGCCCAGATTGACGGCCTTGCGGCCTTCCACGAAGGAGCCTCCGGGACCCGGCGTGACGCCGCCCACGTCGTGAAACCACGCGACACGCGGCTGCACCGTGAAGGCGCCGAGCACGCCGTCGTAGGTGAGGCCCGCCACCAGCCGGTAGCCCCACGAGTCGGCATCGGGGAGGTGCCCGTAATCGCTCGGCCCCGTCACGCCCGGCGCCGTGAAGGGCAGGCGGTTGGGGTTCGGCAGGTCGTACACGTGCACCCAGCCGAAATCGACCCCGAGTATGGATTGCGAGGCGCCGAGGCGCGCCCCCAGCAGCTGCCGGAGCCCGATCTCGAGCTGCGTCTTGTCGCGCCTCACGACGCCCCCCACGACCTCGTTCGGCCCGAACGCGCCGAGGGGACCCTGCCCGAAGCTCGGATCGAACTGGATCGGCGAGAACGCGGCGTTGAAGACTTCTCCGGGCAGGATCTGGAACGGATAGTTGAAGTGGTGCGAAACCTCGCCCGAGATGAGCGTGCCCGTGCGAATCGTCGTGGTGTTGAAGCTGAAGCCGAGCATCTGGATGTTGGATGGATAGGTGGTGAAGTAGCTGGCTTCGCTCGCGTACTCCCCGACCGTGAGCGTCGAGGCCGCGCTCGCCGCAGCGGCGGCGGCCTCCGCGGGCGAGAGGCCCTCCGACTCGTAGACGGGAGCCAGCGAGGCCGCGCGCGCAGCGACCGCGGCGGACGAAGTGGCCGCGACGGCCGCGGCGTCCGCCGTGCGTGCGCTGACGAGGGGCAGGCGGCTGTGGTAGTTGGCGAAGTGGAGCGCGAGCTTGCTCGAGTTGAGGCTCGGGACGATGGCCTGGATCGTGAAGCCTCCCTGTCCCTGGCTGTTCGGCTCGTGGGTGCCGCGCCCGGGGATCCGCATGAATTCGGGATCGAAGCCCAGGGTGCCGGCGGGCAGCTGGAAGGCGCTGTCGAGATCCGTTCCCAGATCGGAGAAGCGGCCCGCGCCGGCCATCGCGGCGTTCAGCCTTCCATCGCCGACCGGGTCGTTGTCGGAGAAGTACCAGCCGACCGGGGGCGTGCGCGTCGCCTTCCAATCGTATTGGTAGTAGCCCTCGATGGCGATCGTCTCGGTCAGGTTCGCGGCCGCCCACAGCATGCCCTGCGGAACCTGGACGTCGCGACTCGAGCTCGCCGGTCGCAACGCCGCCACGAGATCGAGCGGCGTCGGGGATTGCACGCCGAAACGCAGGAACGTGCTCTCGCCCCAGTTGAGCACCTGATCTCCCACGCGCACGTGCACGGGCATGCCCTCGACGCGGAAGTTCGCGTCGAGGAAGTAGTCGCGCATCTCGACGTTCCAGCCGACCGCCGAGTCGGCCCCGCTGGTGAGTGACGTACGCTTGCGATCCGTGAGCTGCGTCTCGAAATCGTAGAACGCGATGGCGCGCGCGTAGGCCCCGAGCCAATTCCACTGCAGCGCGACCTCGGCGTCCGCCTGCACCATGTTCGAGACGATTCCCTTGTCGTAGTTCAGGTCGCCATCGTCGAAGTTGGCGGAGGCGGCGGTTCCGCCGTTCGCGATGGCGACGAGGTCGTCGTCGCGATCCTGGACGCGCGCGAGCAGGCCGTAGCTCAGCTCGAGGTCCGCGACGCCCTCCACCTCGCCGATCTTGAAGGGCCGCGCGAGGGCAGAGCAGGGCTGTAGGGCTGCTGCAGACAGAGCGAAGACTGCTGCGATCCAGCGGCGTGCGTAGTGCATGGGCTGCAGACGTATTGTCGCAGAAGGCCGCGAGGAGGCGACCGCAAAATCTGGAGGAGCCTTCTCGCAGGTTTCGCGCCCGCCGCTAGACTCGCGCCCACACGCGGGGGCGCGTTCGGTTGCGGCTTGCCGCATGGGATTCCGCTGCGAAGCGAGGGGGGGCACATGCATCGCTCGATGTTCATCGCGATTGCGGCGACTGCCGGACTTGCCGTCGTGTTCGCCAGCGGATCGGCCCAGGCGCAGTGCGGAGGGCTCTGCCTCTACGAGAACATGACCCCCGACATGGGGCGCTCGGCGGCCGGCGCCGGCGCGCGGGCCCAGGATGCGAGCACGGCGTTCTGGAACCCGGCGGCCATGACCGAGCTCGGCGATGGCACCGAGGTGATGTTCGGCCTGGGCGCCGCCTTTGGCCAGCTTCAGCCGCAGCTCGACGGGGGGACCGTGACCCCGAATCCGCCGGTCGTCGACGGCGGCAATGCGTCCGGCTTCGCACCGCTGTTCGGCAGCTACATCTCGACGAAGCTCCCGTATGACGTGCATGTCGGCATGGTCCTGACGCCGCTCTACGGCGGCGCCGTCGACTACGACCAGAACTGGGCCGGGCGCACCCAGGTCACCGATGCGTCGCTGTTCGCACTGCTGATCCAGCCGAGCCTCGCCTATGCGGTGACGGACTGGCTCTCGATCGGAGCGGGTCCCACCGTGCTCTACACCGTGCTCAACGAGAGGCTCAAGGCGACCGACGCGGCTGCGGCGCCCACCATCAAGATCGACAACGCGGACGATTGGGCCGCGGGCGGCGCGTTCAGCGTCCTCCTGAAGCCTCTGGAGGGAACGCGCGTCGGCATCTACTACCGGACCCGGATCAACGCCAACACGGACGGTCACGTCGAGGGACCGCTGGGCTTGAACCCGACCTTCAACGGTAAGTTCAACTTCCCGCAGGGCGTGAACGTGAGCCTCTTCCAGCAGGTGAGTGAGCAGTGGGCGATCCTGGCCGATGCCGGCTGGACCCAATGGAGCAAGTTCGGGAACATCCCGCTCTCCATAGGCCCCCTCGGCAGGACCGGGCACCTCGACTGGAACGACACCTGGCGCACGGCCATCGGCTTCCAGTACGTGCCCACCGAGAAGTGGACGCTGCAAGGCGGCTTCGGCTACGACAGCTCGCCCGTCAAGCAGAGCAATCTGCAGCCCGTCCTCCCGACATCGGAGCAGTACCGCTTCTCCGCCGGCCTGATGTATCGGCCGCAGAGCTACGTCGAGATCGCGCTGAGCTACACGTTCGAATGGTTCGGAGACATGCAGATCGACCACGTGGCGCTGCCGCCGGCGAACAACGTCGTGCTCAACGGCAAGTACGACCCCGCCTACGCGAACATCGTAGGCGCCAGCTTGAGGGTGAAGTTCTGACCCGGGCCCCTCGACGCGCTCAGGTGTACGGGTTCTGGGCCACCATGTAGACGGTCTGGCTGCCGCTGTAGTAGGCGCGGAACCAGGTGTTCCCATAGGTGTAGTACGCGGCGCCCTGTACGACCTGACTGTGCGCTCCCTGCGGCAGCGAGTAGACCGTGGCGCCGAGCGGCGCCTGCACCACCACGTAGCTGACCTGTCCGCTCGGCGTGAAGCTCTCCTGATAAAAGACGCCGTTCAGGTACTCGTACTGCTGCCCGTTCGCCTGCACGCCGACCGCCTGCACGGGTAGCGACGTGATCGCGGCGCCCGGCGGAGCCTGCACGATCAGGTAGCCGCCCGCGGGCGCCGGCTGGTAATAGACGCCGTCCGCGTAGTAGTACGGCGACCCGCCGACGTAGACCGTCGTCGAGTACTTCGGCGTCGACGCGACGGCCGCGCCGATCATCATGCCGGCCGCCATGCCGCCCGCCGCCGCCCACGCGGCGCTGCTGCTGCTGCTGCTACAGCAGCCGTAGCCGCCGTAGTAGTTGTTCTGCGTGTAGTGAGCGTTGTTGTCGTAGTTCTTCTGCGCGCTCGACTGCATCTGCTCGCCCGTCTGCTCGCGGCTCGATTGCATCGATTCGCCGGTCGATTGGCGCTGCGACTGGTTGGCATTCGAGGCCGTCTGGCGCTGCGACTGGTTCGCGCTCATGTCGGATTCGCCCTGGCCGGCGGTGTGCTGCGAGGCCGCGGCTGCACCGCCGCCGCCCCCACCGCCCCAGCCACCGCCGCCATCGCCGCCGCCCCAGCCACCGGAGCGCGAGCTGCCGCCGCCGAAGCCGCCGCCGCCCCCCCCGCCCCAGCCGCCTCCACCGCCGCCGAAGCCGCCGCCCCCGCCGCCGAAGCCTCCACCGCCGCCTCCGCCGAAGCGCCACCACCACCACCGCCGCCAAAGCCTCCACCGCCGAAGCCGCCGCCCCCGCCGCCGAAGCCGCCGCGCGCGACGGCATCAGAAGAGATGGCGAACAGCAGCGTGAGCAGCGCCGCGCCGGCGCGCCACAGCGGGCGCCGATCCCAGGTGTGATTGGGGTTCTTCATCGTTTGCCCTCCGGAAGAGGTAGGAAGTCGACCTTGCCGGCGCCCTTGGGAAGCTTCGGAACGAAGAGATCCGCCTTGGGCGCCGCGAGGCTCCAGTCCGTGAGCGAAGCGGTGTACTGCGGCGAGCCCGGCTTGCTCAGGTACTCGAACACGAGCTTGCGCGGCAGCGGCTTGGCGCCGACTTCGACGAAGACCTGGATCTGGAGATCCTTGCGCTGGAGCACGACGTGGTGGCAGAAGACGCCTTCGACGTTGTGGATCCCGACGTAGTAGGCGCTCTCGACGCCGCGGGTCAGCACGGCGTACGGATCGCTCTCGGCGATCTCGCCGAGCGGGAGCGTCACCCCGTAATCCTTCTCGAGCTTCGCCACCGTGCCGTCGATGTCCTTGGGCGTCGCGACCTGCGTATAGGTGTTGCCGACCGGATCGACGATCGTCACGCGGCCGTTCTCGAACCAGATCAGGCGATCCATCACGTCGTCGCGGAAATCGGCGTGCAGGCTGCCCGGACGCGAAACCCCCATGTCGAGCGCGCCGGCGAGACGCACCTTGGGGCCTCCCGGCAGCAGATGGTCGTATTCGATCTCGGCGTGGAACGTGAAGGCCTTCTGCTTCGCCAGAAAGGCCGACATCGAGCGCAGCACGTCCGCGGGCAGCGGCGGCGCGGCGGGAGTCTTCGCGGATTGCGGCGGCGCGGCGGGGGCCTTCGGGTCCGCGGAGACTGCGGGAGTCGCCACGAGCCCCAAGCCGATCGCGAGCAGGATCGCCGCCCCCGATGTCGATCGGATGCTTCGTTTCGTCACCGTCGCCTCCCTGGTTGGTCTCCCATGATTCAGGATGCGCGCGCAGGGCGCCAGTCCTCCGCCGCCGCGCGCGCCACGGATTCGATCGCGATCGCCGCCAGCGCGGCGCCGTAATCCAGGTCGATGTTGGCCAGCGTGTCGTGCGTGTCGTGGTAGCCGATGCGATTGATGTCGTAGTTCTCCATGAAGAGCACGACCGGCACGCCGGCGTCCGAGAAGATCTGCCCGTCGGTGTTGTAGAGCGAGCTGCGCGGGTCGTGGCGCGGGCGGACTTCGCCGTGCAGCGCGGATGCTGCGCGATCGCGGGAACCCGGCTCCCCTTCGCCCTGCGCCGGCCGCGGCCGCAGCTTGCGCCGCGACGCGCGGCGGTTCCAGCGCGCGGTGCTCGTCGTTCCAGATGCGGTTCGCCAGGTGCGCCTGATGCGCCAGCCACAGCGATTGCGGGGCCGAGCCCGGCGCGATCTGGAAGACGTCGCGGTCGCGCTCGCGGTTGTGGGCGATCATGTCGAGGACGTAGACGCCGTGGATGCGCGTCCCGGACAGATCCCGCTCGCCTCCCTCGGGCAGCCGCAGCGCGAGGCGGCCTTCCACCAGCGACTGACACAAGTTGCGGGCGCCGAGGCAATCGGCCGGAAACTCCTCGCCCGTCAGGTGGACCAGCCAGACGTCGCAAGCCGAGCTGGCCGGCGCGGCTCAGCTCAAGAAAGACAGGCGCGCCAGCATCAGAAGCGCGGCGGTCGCCGAGTGGTTGTCGTCGGCCCCCGCCGCCGCGAGACGCGCGCCGTCGCCGCCTTGCTTGGCTTCGTAACAATCTTCCATGTAGGCGGTGTCGTAGTGATCGGCCATGATCACCGCCTGGCTGCGGTCCCGGCCCGGGATCACGACGATCAGGTTGCGCTCGCTCGCCTTGCCGCTCTGGTTGTCGAGCCAACCGCCCATCCACGGATATTCGAAATCCGTGCGCCACGCGAAGGGCAGCTCTCCCACGAGCGCGCCGCGCAGCTTGCGCTGCGCCGCGACGAGCTTCCGGTAGCGGGCCAGCAGGTGATCGCCGAGTGCGCCCAGATCGCGGCGTTCGCGGTCGAGATGCTTCCGCGTTGCCGCGTCGAGCACGCAGTCGGCGTTGTTCTTCGTGCGGTAGTGGCCCTGCGCGAGCGACGCGATCGTGTTCCAGTACTGGACCTCGAAGGCGCGGCGTGCGGTGCGCGCATAGGTGAGCGGCTCCGGCGTCGGATCGGGAGCGGCGGCGCAACGCGAGCGCAGCTCGTTCGCCAGGCGCCGGGCGGGCTCGGGGACCCCGCTGCTCTCGGGGAGCTGCTCGAGCCAGCTCTCGAGCGTCTCGTGCTCTCCCGTGTTCAGCAGCGCGCGGGCGAACGAAGCGGGCAACACGCCTCCCTCGAGCTGGTCCGCGGCATCGAGCAGCTTGCGGGCGTTGGTCGAGGCTTCGTGCGCGGCGGCGGTGTGCGCGCTCTCGACCAGCTCGACGGCCGCCAGCTGAGCCGGGCGCGCGAGCGGGCGCGGCCACAGCTCGATCGGTCTCGCGAGATCGGGCTTTCGCGTGTCGTAGGCCGTGAGATGGCCGAGCGGCGCGTCGCGCAGCAGGGTGGCGCGGCCGCTTTGCGGATCCCGAAAGGCCGCGAGCGGGCGCTGCCAGTAGACCTCGTGATGGCCGACGCGCATGGCGGGATACTGGAAGCGGTATCCGAACTGGCCGCCGTGATTCAGCGCGCCGACCGCGGCTTCCAGGTCCGCGGGCGTCGCCGTCGGGCCATCCAGCAGGCGGCGGTAATCGCTCGACCAGATCTGCGCGTTGCGGGCCATGGGCTTGCCGTAGAGGCGCACGTCGTCCTCGCGCGTGCTGAAGAGCACGTGCGCGAGCGCGTCGGCGCTCTCGGTCAGCTCGAGCTCGTCCTGGTGGCGCAGGACGCGGGCAAAACGGTGGGTTCGCTTGAAGCGATCGCGCAGCGGGCCGTGGGCCGCGTCGGGGCCCGGCTGGCCGGGCCTCGCTTCGTGGAGCCAACCCGATTGCGGCACGCGGATTCCCGACGGCGCCTCGTGTCGCTCGATCAGATGCAAGAGCGGAATCTGCGTCGCGAACGGCAGCTCGGCCGCGAGTCGGCGGTATTGCGGCACGCCAAAGAAGACGAGACTGCCCGGAAAGGGCAGCAGGTGCAGTGCGCCGTCGAGATAGGCGCGCTGCACCGCTGTCGGGAGCCGCGCGAACGGACGGAACGTCAACAGGAAGCGCACGCCCGGGAGCGGCTCGTCGGGTGCGAGGAGCAGGGGGCGAGTCCAGCCAGGCAGCGGCTCTGCGCCCCATTCCGGAAATCCCGGATCCTGCTCCAGCGGCAGGATGCGCAAGCCCACGCGGCGCAGATCGGCGCTCGCGGCCTCGGAGACGCCGTACGCGCCCGCAAGCAGAAGGCGCAGCGATCCGCTCGCCTGCGGCTCGGGTCGCTCGACGCCCGGCGCGCTGAAGCAGCTCTGCCAGAAGGCCCGCGCCGGGCCCTGCTCGCTGACACCAAACAGCGTCCAGCGCACGCGCCCCTTGTCGTCCTGCGTGCGCGAGAGCGCGAGGGACAGCAGCAGCACGCAGCGCTCGTGCGCGAGCTGGCCGGCGCTGCGCGCGAGCGGCTCGGGCCAGAAGGGGTTGTCGATCAGGTGATGCTTCGGGATTCCGTGCGCGGGGCGGCCGCCGGCCAGGTGCTCGAGCGAGGTGAGCAGCGGCTCGGCGAGGCGCCCGAGTCCGGGGGTCAGCTCGAACGCCTCCTCGACCTCGCGGATGCGCCAGCCCCAGGGGTCCGCGGCGTCGAAAAGCAGCGGATCGACGGGCCCGTACGGCGCGAGCCCCAGGCGCGGCGGAGGCATGAACTCCGAGTACGCGGCGATCGGATGCCGATCCTTCCCGTTGAACCAGGGCCAGCCGGCCGTGAGCTGCTGCCAGCCCGCGAGCGTCGCCGCCGCCATCGCCTCAGCCCCCACCCGACCCGATGCGAGCGTTGCGTCTCCGCGCAGCCGTCGAGCCCGGTCGCGCGCGCCGGCCCCGGGGCGCGGGGTTCCGCGCCGCCCGGCCCGGCTGGCGAACCATAGCGGTCGCGCCGGCGGATCGGTGCGAGAATAGGGGACGCGATGACGGCGACGAGCGCGAGTCCGGCCCCCCTGGCGAATCCGATCCCCGGCTTCCGGCCGGCGCGCGGCAACTGGATCAGCTCGCCCGCCTGGGACGGCTTCTGGATGTTCTCCGCCGTCTGGGGCTCGGCGTTGCTCGGGCTCCTGAGCCTGTGGCTCGGGCTCGAGCGGGCGGGACTGCTGCTCTTCCTCGTGAACACCTGGCTCGCGCTCTGCCACTCCTGGTCGACCACCTACATGGTGCTCGCGTCGCCGCTGTTTCGCGAGCAGCGCCGCAGCGATCTACGCAAATACGTGTTGATTCCGTTGGGAGTCGTCGCCGGATCGATCGTGCTCGGGATCCTCGTCGCCGAGACGCACGCCCTCCCGCGCAGCTTCCCGCTCGACTCCGGGCTGTGGTTGTGGGGCGTCTATCTCGGGCTCTTCTGGATCGGACATTTCTGGCACTTCGGCAATCAGGATTTCGGCGTGCTCTCGCTGTATCGCCTCAAGGCGGGCCAGACGGGCGCGCGCGATCGTCGCATCGACCGGGCCTTCGCCAGCGCGATGATGTTCGTGATCCAACCCATCGTCTACCTGAAGGCGCTCACGACCTCGCCGCTCGCGGAGGCCTTCTACAGCTGGGCTCCGGTGAGCCGGGAGAACGTGCTGGCGGCGGCCCGCGTCGCCGTGGTTGCGGCCGTGCTGCTTGGCGCGGCGGTGATCGCGCAGGAGCTCGTCAAGAAGGATCGCTCGCTACCGAAGCTGCTCTACTACGTCGTGATGCTCTCGCATCCCCTGCTGATCGCCGAGCTCGCGTTCCGGCTCGGATTCTTCTATCTGATCGCCTACTTCTGGAGCCACTGGTTCACCGCGGTCGGGCTCGTGGGCCGGATCAACACGAACTACTGGCGCGAACGCGGGCAGAGCCCGCTCGGGTCGCTGCTCCGCCACGCGGCGAGCCTGGCGCCGATCTTCGCGGTCGTCGTGCCGATCTACGTCGTGTTCGGCTCGCTTTCCGTGTTCAGCGGCAAGCAGTACAAGCAGATCCTGGCCGCCTTCAATCCCGAGTACACGCTGCTGCTCGGTGTCGCGCTGGGTTTCTTCCTCGCGGAGCAGCTGCTGCACTACTACTGCGACCGCCGCCTCTTCCGCTTCCGCGAGCCCGGCGTGCGCAAGGCGGTGGCGCCGCTGCTCTAGGTCGCCCGGCACGCGAGCAGGACGCTCGCGACGTACCACGTGAGGCCCGCACCGGCGATGGAGAGCAGCACGATCGCAACGGCGAGGGCCATCCCGGTCCGCGCCAGCGTTCGCGCACGGGATCCCGTCACGACTCGCAGCGACCTCCACGACCACACCCCCGAAGGCGGGAAACGCTCTTCCCGGTGGGCATGACGGCTCGCGACGAAGAACGCGATCCCCAGCGCGCCGGTGGCCCCAAACACGCCGATGGCTACGGCATGCAGAATGCCCGCGAGCTCGGCGCGCGCGCGGATCACGTCGTGGCTGGCGAGCGCCTGGATCTCGCCGAGCCGGATCTGGATGACATGCTGAAGCGTGAGGCCCAGCCCCACGGCGAGAGCTAGCGTGGCGCCTGCGGTAGCCCAGGAGCGGGGCTTGCGGGGGATCGGTGCGCCCGGTGACGCCATCGCCCTCTCATCGGCCGGACGGCTCCGCGACCGAAGCGGGCGAGAACGAGAAGGAGCGAGAAGGAGAAAGAATGGGAGGTGCGGGTTCGTGAAGCGAGCTTGCCGGTGTAGGCGGGCGACGTGACGCAGAGCGCCAGCCGGCTCCGGCTCGTATGCGCAGCGCTGGCACTCACCCTGCTGGTCCTCGCCGCCCCCGCTGCGGCGGAGTTCTTCGAGGGGCGCGTCGTCAAGATCGTCGACGGAGACACGATCGATGTGCTCGTCGGTCGCGAGCCGCGCCGCGTGCGGCTCTTCGGCATCGACACCCCGGAGCGTGGGCAGCCATGGGCCAGCAAGGCCAAGGAGGCGCTCGCGCGGCGCGTCTTCGGCAAAGAGGTCCGCGTCAACGACGTCGCCACGGATCGCTACGGCCGCACGGTGGGCGAGGTCTATGCCGACAACGTCTGCGTCGGCTGCGAGCTCGTGCGCGAGGGCAACGCGTGGGTGTACCGCCATTACACGGACGATCCGGTCCTCTACCAGCTGGAAGCGGAGGCGCGCGCCGCGCGCCGCGGCTTGTGGAGCCTGCCCGAAGCGCAACGCGTGCCTCCCTGGGAGTGGCGGCATTCCTCGCGCGCGAAGTGAGAGGCGAGCGGCGCGGCGTACCCTGCGCGCCCCACTGCCGCTAGGCTTGCCGCTCGAAACCGCGACAGGAGGCCGAGATGGCCCGCAAGCTCGTGATCGCCCTGGTCGTTCTCGCCGTGCTCGGCGGCGGTGCGGTGTTCGCCCTGCGCAAGCTGCTGCGCGCGACGCCGTCCGCGCCGCCTGAGGTCGCGCGCGTGGCGGATCCGACGTCGCAGCGCACGCTTTCCGACGGCGGCGCGGTCGTGGGCTACACCGGACGCTACGGCAGCCACGTCTGGCTCGGGATTCCGTACGCGGCGCCGCCGCTGGGCGAGCGGCGCTGGCGCGCGCCCGCGCCGCCCGCGGCCTGGAGCGGAACGCGCGAAGCGCTCGCGTTCGGCGCGCATTGCCCCCAGCTCGCGAGCGCGTTCGGCGGCGTCGACGACGTTCCGCCGGGCGCCGTCAGCGGCAACGAGGACTGCCTCTACCTGAACGTGTATGCCCCGCGCATGCAAGCGTCCGCGCTCTCGCAGGCGCGGGTGCCGGTGCTGGTGTGGATCCACGGCGGCGGCAACGTGGTCGGTCTCTCGGATTTCTACGATGGCGGGCGCCTGGCGCAGGGCCAGGAAGTCATCGTCGTGACGCTCAACTACCGGCTGGGTCCCCTCGGCTGGCTCCGCCACGCGGCGCTGCGCGAAGACGCGTCGCCGGCCGAGCAATCGGGCAACTTCGCGACGCTCGATCTCGTGCGTGCGCTCGAGTGGGTACGCGACAATGCCGCCGCTTTCGGCGGGGATCCGGGCAACGTCACGATCTTCGGCGAGTCGGCGGGCGGCCGGAACGTGTTCAGTCTGCTGCTCTCGCCGCTCGCGAGCGGTCTCTTCCAGCGCGCGATCGTCGAGAGCGGCGGCGCGAACACGACGCCACCGGCCGTGGCCGAGAATTTCCGCGACGACAGCGAGCCGGGCGACAAGAACTCGTCGAACGAGGTGCTGGCCCGGCTCCTCGTCGCGCAGGGCAAGGCGAGCGATGCGAGCGCGGCGCGGCAGGCGCTCTCGACGCTGTCTGCGCAGCAGATCGCGGGCTTCCTGCGCGGCGCGACGCCGGCGCAGCTCTTCGCCGCCTATGGCCGCGACGCCGACGAGGCGCTGATCGACGTTCCGCAGGTCTTCGCCGATGGCGTCGTGCTGCCGGCCGGCGGCGCGCTCCAGCAGTTCGCGAAGCCCGACGGCTGGAACCGCGTGCCCGTGATCGCGGGCACCAATCTCGACGAGAACAAGCTCTTCATGTTCATGAGCCCGCTCTACGTGAAGCGCTGGTTCGGCGTGTTCCCGCAGGTCCGCGATCCCGAGTTGTTCCTGGCGACGGCCGACGCGCGCAGCGCCCTGTGGAAGGCGACCGGCGCCGATGGCCCGGTGTCCTCGATCTGGACGACGCAGCCGAATGTCTACGTCTATCGCTTCGATTGGAACGAAGAGCCGACTCTGCTCGGCCTCGACATCGGCCGCTTCCTCGGCGCCGCGCACGGCTTCGAGATCCCCTTCGTGTTCGGTCATTGGGATCTCGGTCCGCAGGGCAACGTGATCTTCGGCGCCGCGAACCGGGCCGGGCGGGAGGCGCTCTCGGATCAGATGAT
This sequence comes from uncultured delta proteobacterium, assembly GCA_963785985.1. Classification (GTDB taxonomy): domain Bacteria; phylum Myxococcota_A; class UBA9160; order UBA9160; family SMWR01; genus DATBRV01. The sequence goes on from CAWAXD010000016.1 coordinate 242,687, forward strand.
GTCGTACTGGGCGAACTTCGCGTGGACGGGTGATCCCGGGCGCGGACGCCTGCGCAACCTGCCGGCCTGGAACGCATGGGACGGCCGGCCGGGGGCCCACAAATACCTGATCCTCGACACCGAGGCGGGCGGCGGCGTGCGCATGGGCTCGGAGCCCGTGACGATCGAAAGCGTGCTCGCGTCGGTCGATGCCGACCCGCGGCTCAAGACGCAGCGCGATCGCTGCTTCGTCTACCACGAGCTGGCGCGCTGGGGCGACGGCTTCGGCGAGGCGCAATACGCGACGGCCGGGCGCGAGGGCTGCGCAGCGTTCCCGTTCGACGCCTTTCCGTGGGATTGAGCGGATCCCGCGCTACGCGTCGACCTCGACGAGGCCGCGCCGGCGGCGGATCCGTTGCTCGATCGCGGCGAAGACCAGATCGTCGATCACGATCCCGACCACCAGGATTACGATCATCAATGCGATCAGGGCGGGCGCGTCGGAGAGCTCGCGCGCGAACTGGAGCTGGCTGCCGAGCGCGGGCCGCGTCTCGATGATGACGAGCAGCTCGCCCGCCATCAGCGAGCGCCAGGAGAACGCCCAGCCTTGCTTGAGGCCGGCGACGTAGCCGGGCAGCGCGGCCGGCAGCACGACGTGCCGCAGGCTCGCGAGGCCGCTCGCGCCGAGCACGCGCCCCGCGCGCAGCAGCAGCGGCGGAATGTGATCGATGCCGTTGATCAGGCCGTTGGCGATCGAGGGCGACGCCCCCAGCACGACGACGAAGAGAATCGCCGATTCCGAGAGCTTGAAGACCAGGATCGCGAACGGAAACCACGCGATCGAGGGCATGCTCTGGAGCCCCGAGATGAACGAGCCGAAGGCGCGTCGCAGGATGCGGCTGCGCGAGACGGCGACACCAAACGCTGTCCCGATCAGGATGGAGAGCCCGAAGCCCGTCGCCGCGCGCCGCAGCGTGGTGGCGACGGCGGACCAGAACTTCGCCGTTCCCATCAGCTCGCCGATCTCGGCGAAGACGCGCAGCGGCCCGGGCAGCACGTAATCCGGGCGCCAGCCGCTCCACACGATCAGCTGCCAGGCCGCCACCACGAACGTCACCGCGGAGAGCTTCGGCCAGGCGGCGCTCCAGAGATGCCGGAGCCTGCGCTCGGGCTCGACGATCGGCGCGTCGAGCGCGTCGAGACCTTCGATCTCCTGCTCGAGCGACTCGCGCTCCACCACGGTCGAGCGATCAACGGCCATGGCGGCGCACCTCCTGACGCAGCCGGTCGGTGACCGCGGCCGTGATCTCCGCAACCTGCACCGAATCGGGGCTGCGCGGTCTCGGGATGTCGATCGGGAATTCGGCGACCACGCGGCCGGGCCGGCTCGAGAGCAGCACCACGCGATCTCCCAGCCGCACCGCCTCGCGCACGTTGTGCGTGACGAAGAGCACCGTGAGGCCCGTGCGCGCCCAGATCGCCTCGATCTCGTCGTGCAGCACGTCGCGCGTCATGGCGTCGAGCGCGCCGAAGGGCTCGTCCATCAGCAGCACGTCGGCTTCCTGCGAGAGGGCGCGCGCGATCGCCACGCGCTGGCGCATGCCGCCGGAGAGCTCGTGCGGTCGCCGCTCGGCGAAGGCTTCCAGATGCACGAGCGCGAGCAGCTCGAGCGCCTTGCGGCGCCGCTCTTGCGCGCCGACGCCGCGGAAGCGCATGCCCATCTCGACGTTCTTCTGGACGGTGAGCCACGGGAAGAGGGCCGACTCCTGGAACATCAGCGCGACGCGGCGCCCGCCCACGTCGATCGTCCCCGAGCTGATCTGGTAGAGGCCCGCAATCAGGTTCAGCAACGTGCTCTTGCCGCAGCCCGACGCGCCGAGCAGGCACACGAAGCCGCCCTGCGCGACGTCGAGCGAGACCTGATCGAGAGCCTGAAGCGAGCTGCGACCCTGGTGGTACGTCTGCGATACGTTTCGGATCCTGATCGCGACGGCCGGCTCCGCCGCGAGCGGCCGCGGCGGCGCGGCGGCGCTCGCGCGCCCTGCCGCGGTGGGCTCGTGCTCGAGGCGGCTCTCCACGCGATCCGCCTTCAGTCCGTGACCTGCGGCTTGTTGGCCGCCGCGAGAACGGAATTGAGGGGACCGAGATCGTAGATGCCGTCGAGGTTCACGGGGTCGAGCAGGCCCACGTCCGTGGCGTCCTGCGCGGATTTGCGCAGCGACGTGGCGATCGGATCGACCGTGAAGTGGAGCGTCTCCCACGCGCGCTCGATCACCGCGGCAGGCAGCGCCTTGCCCGTGAGCTTCTCGATTCCCGCATTCACGATTGCGCGCGCCTCCGCCGGCTCTGCGTTCAGGAAATCGATGGCCCGCAGGTGCCCGCGCAGGAAGCTCGTGACGAGCTCCGGGTGCTCCTTCAGGAACGCCGTGCGCACGATCACCTGGGTCGTCACGAACTTCCCGTCGGGCCACAGCGAGCGCTCGTCCACGAGCACGGCGCCGCCGCCCTCGAGCACGAGGCGCGCCGCCCACGGCTCGGGAACCCAGGCGCCCTGGATTTCGCCCGAGCGGAAGGTCTCGAGCGTCTGCGCGTTGGGCTGCGGCGCGACGGAGACGTCGCCGCCGCCCTCGAGATCCGACGCGAGGCCTTGCTGTTTGAGCCACGCGCGCAGCGCGACGTCCTGCGTGTTGCCACGCTGCGGTGTCGCAAGCTTGGTTCCCTTCAGCTGCGCAGGCGCCGTGATCGTCGGCTTGACGACGAGGGCTGCCCCGCCGGAAGTGGCGCCGGCGATGATCCGGATCGCCGCGCCCTTCGACTGCGCAAAGGCATTGATCGCCGGATTCGGCCCGATGTAGGCGATGTCGAGCGCGTCCGAGAAGATGGCCTCGACCGCTTCCGGCCCGGCGTTGAAGGTGCGCAGCTCGAGCTTCACGCCGGGGCCCAGCTCGTTCGCGAGGAAGCCTTTTTCGAGCGCCACGATCGCCGGTGCGTGCGTGACGTTGGCGAAATAGCCGAGGCGCAGGAGCGGCTGACCGGCACCCGGGCCCGTTTCCCCGCCGCAGCCCGCCAGGGCCAGTCCGATGGCGAGAGCGAGAGCGCGCAGTCCCGTGGCGCGGGCGCGTGTCGTCCTCATCCTGTTCCCCTCTGTCTGCGGCGCCGGGATCCCTGGCTTCGAACGGGCGGCATTCTACCGCGGTCCGAGGCTGCCCGGGCAGCGGGCGGCAGCGGGTTCGGGGGGAAGATCCGACGGCGCTCGGATTGGCTGGCGCGCTTCAGGGGATCTGAAGCTCCGCGTCGGCGGCCGCGCGAATGGCGTGGATGGCGCGTTCGTTGATGCGCGCCTTGGTCGCCGCGAAGCTGGGCGTGTCGAGCGCACGCAGGCGCTGCGCCTCTTCCCGCACGGCGCGCGCGAGCTGATCGGCGTCGAGGACGCGGTCGAGGTAGCCCAGGCGCAGCGCCTCCTGCGGGTCGAACATGGGCGCCGTCGCGATTCGCGCGAAACCAGGCGGAGTCAGGCGATGGCGCGCCAGCTCGATCGCGAAGCGCGGGAGAGTGAGCCCGATCGCGACCTCGTTCATCCCGATCCGCCAGGGTCCCGCGCTGCAGAAGCGCACGTCGGCCGCGAGCATCAGGAACGCGCCCGCCGGGTACGCGTGACCGGCGCAGACCGTGAGCACGGGACGCGGGAAGGCGAGCAGCCGCAGGTAGAGCTGCGCCCCCGCGCGCAGCATCTGCACGCTCGCAGCCGGTCCGCGCTTGAAGGTTCCGAGATCGAAGCCGGCGGAGAAGATGCCCTCGCGACCGCTGAGCACGGTCACCGCCCCGGCGCTCTCGGCGGCAGAGAACGCCACATCGATCTCCTCGATCATCTCGCTCGAGAGCGCGTTCACCTTGCCGTCGTCGAGCGTGATCCACGCGATCCCATCGTCGATCTCGACCCGCGTCTTCGGATTCATGCTTCCTCTCTCAAGTGAGCCCATAGAAGCGCATCACGTTCTCGCCGAGCACCTTCTTCTGCGAGGCGAGCGGCAGCGACGAAAGCCGCCTGCGCAGCTCGGCGACGACGCCCATTTCGGCGTCGAGGTGCGGATAGTCCGAGGCCCAGATCACGTAGTCGTCGCCGAGGTGGGCGACGACGGGCGCCGTGAGCGTCTCATCCGGGTCGGCCGAGATCACGCATTGGCGTCGGAAGTACTCGCTCGGGAGCAGCTTCAGCGTGGTCGGGAAGCCGCCGCGCTCGACCTTGTGGTCGAGGCGATCGAGCCAGGCCGTGATCCAGTTCGAGCCCGCCTCGAGCACGGCGCACTGGAGCCGCGGGTACTTCTCGAACAGGCCCGTCGCCATCATCTGGGTGAAGGCGGCCATCACCTCGACGGCGAGGAACGCGAACAGGAAGACGCCATCGGCGCCCGTTCCGCTGCGCGCCCACGACGAGAACGTCATGTCCTCGCGCGCCACCACGTGGAAGGCGATCGGCATGGCGAGATCCGAGACCTTCGCCCAGAAGGGATCGAAGGCGGGGTGATCGAGCGGCTTGCCGCGCCGCGCCGTGCGATCGGGCGACAGATACACGCCGACGCAGCCGTCTCGGCGCGCGCGCTCGACCTCCTCGACGGCGCCCTCCGGGTTGAGCAGCGTGATGTGGGCGATCGGGTAGAGGCGCGACGGATCCGTGCGGCAGAAGTCGACGATCCAGCGGTTGTAGGCGCGGCTGTAGGCGAGGGCGAGCTCCGGATCGGAGACCCCGCCTTCCCACGCGATGCCGATCGTCGGATACAGCAGGACCTTGTCGATGCCCTCGGCATCCAGCACGGCGAGCCGCGCGTGAGGGTCGTAGCCCCCCGGCGGCGCGCCGTCGCGATAGGTGCGCTTGCCGGGGATCTGGAAGGCCAGCTTCTCGGCGGGCGTCTCGGCCTCGATGCCTCCGAGCGCACCGAGCCGGCCGCGGAGCATCAACGTGGGCTTGTTGTCGATGAAGAGATTCTCGAAGCCGTCGGCGTCGAGGTCGATGCGGAGCGCGCGATCCTTGAACTTCGGATCGATGTAACGCTTCCAGGTGTCGGCTGGCTCGAGCACATGGCCGTCGGCATCGACGGTGAGCAGCTCGGCGGACATGATCTCCTCCTCGGCAGGCCGAATGCCACGCAGCCAGCGTACCTGCCAGAAGCTAGCGGGTCAGTGGCTGCCCGAGCCGCTGGCACCCTGGGGCTCGTCGAGGCGCGCGAGGCGGACCGGCATCGTGGATTCGCGATCGGGCCCGACGAAGCGAACCCAGCGGTCCGCGAGCCCGTACTTCGCACGCAGCAGCTCGTGAATCCGCGGGTGGGGACCGGGGACGGCCGCGGCGTGGTAGCGGTGCACTTCGCCGCCGCGTTCGATCTCGACCTCGGGCCGCGCCTTGAGATTGCGCATCCATGCCGAATCCCCCCCGTGGAGCCAGGAGAATCCGTCGTCATCCACGATCCAGAGGCGGCTCGAGAGCCAGCTACCGTCGGCGTTCTGCGTGCGCAAGACGATCACCTCGCGGCCGACCTCGATCAGCGCCCAGTGAGCGAGCACGTAGGTGACGCAGAGGGCAAGGACAGCGGCCAGGACGATCGCGATTCGCCTCATGGACTTCCTCGTCGGCTTCCGCCGGTTTCGCGGCTGCGCAGCGCCAGGCGTCGTCGGCCGCTTCGAGCGTGCAGAATTCTATCGCGGCGCGCGAGAACACGGTTCCGGGGCTGGCGGGCGGCCAACGGTGCTAGCGTTGCGATCGCGAAGCCCGGAGGAGCCGTGGCCACTGTTCGCGCCGAGATCGAGATCGACGCCCCGCCGGAGCGGATCTTCGACATCCTCACCGACCTGAAGGCGTATCCCGAGTGGAATCCGTTCACGCCGCGCGTCGAATCGACGCTGCGTCCGGGAGACGCCGTGCATTTATACGTCCAGCTGCGGGGCAAGCGCCTCTCACACCGCGTCGAGTACGTCTCGCGCAACGAGAGGCCGACGCACCTGTGCTGGGGAGCGACGATCGGCGCGAGCTTCCTGCTGCGCGCCGAGCGTTGCCAGACGCTCACGCGCATCGACGAGCGCCGGACCCGCTTCGTGAACGAGGACGTGCTGCGCGGCTGGCTCGCTCCGCTCGTGATGCTCACGTTCGGCGGGCCGATGCAGCGGGGCTTCGAAGCCGTCGCGAACGCGCTCAAGAAACGTGCCGAATCGCGTTAGAGAAGGAGCCCGCCGTGTCCGACCAGACCCCCGCCGAGCGCCTCATGACTGGGAAGTCCTGGGAGGAGTTCTGCGACACGCTCAAGAGCGCCGGCAAGACGATCCTCGCCGAGGGCTCGCCCGACGATCCGCTCGATCGGGCCGAGGGCTTCCGCTATCTGAGCCGCTTGACCCGCGCGGCGCTCGAGACCTTCGTCGAGTTCGCCGACCCGCTCGCCCCGGTCCTCCACCGCCCCGTCCATGAGACCGCGAAGATCGGCGCCGACAATCCGGACAACTACTACCAGCACGCGACGATCAGCGGGCAGCACGAGTACCGGATCACGGGCACGCGCGGCACGATCCATTATCTCGATTTCGCGACGCAATCCAGTGGCGTCGCGAGCTCGGGCAAGTCAAAGCAAGGCGGCCATCTCGACGCAGCCGATCTCGAGATCGGGCCCGATGGCCGCTTCGAGATCCGGCTCTCCTGCGAGCCGAAAAAGGGCAACTGGCTCGCGATGACCCCCGACACGACGGCGCTGATCGTGCGTCAGACCTACCTCGACCGCGATCGCGAGACGCCCGCGCAGCTGCGCATCGAAAGGGTAGGCGGAGACGGCAAGCCGACGCCGCTCACGCCCGCGGCGCTGGACGCGGGCTTCCGGGCTGCATCCGGGCTGGTGGTGGGCTGCGCCGCGCTCTTCTCGAGCTGGGCCCAGGGCTTCCAGAAGCACACGAACCAGCTGCCGAAATTCAGCGACGCGATCTCGATGGGCGCCGGAGGAGATCCGAACATCGGCTACTACCACAGCTACTGGAAGCTCGGGCCCGAAGAGGCGCTGCTGATCGAGGTGAAGCCGCCCGCGTGCGAATCCTGGAACTTCCAGCTCGACAATCACTGGATGGAGTCGCTCGACTACCGCCACCATCGCATCCACGTCAACAAGCACACGGCGCGCTATCGAAAGGACGGCAGCGTGCGGATCGTGGTGGCCCACCGGAACCCCGGCGTCGAGAACTGGATCGACACCGCGGGTCACGCGCAGGGCACGATGTGCTTCCGCTGGATCCGCGCCGATGCGCATCCCCAGCCGCTGACGCGCGTCGTGAAGCTCTCGGAGCTCGAGGCGTGACCCCCGCAGCGGTCTCCGGATTCCAGTCCCCGCAGTTCCCGCTTCCCGTGCGGCTCGCGCTGACCGGCTGGCGGGGCCTGCAAGAGATCGGAATCGCGCGGACGCGGCTCGACGAGGCATCGCTCGTCGCTGCGGCCCGGCGCCAGAGCGGGCTGCACCTCTTCGGCGACGAGTCGTTTCGCGAGCCGCTGCGCCGGCTGCTCGCGTCGCTGGAAGAGGAAGCCCAGCTTCACCCGCTCGGCCGCCTGCTGCTGCGGCAGAGCCTCGTGCGGGCGCTGGTGAATCGCCTGCGGCTCGAGGCTCTCTGCGACCGTCACCCCGAGATCGGCGAGCAGCCCGTCCGCGAGCCCGTCTTCATCCTGGGGCTCCAGCGCACCGGCACCACCCTGCTGCACCGCCTGCTCACCTGCGAGCCGCTGCTTCGGCCGCTGCTCTCGTGGGAGGCGCTGAATCCGGCGCCATTTCCCGGTGTAGCCATGAGCGGCGGGCGCGACCCTCGCATGCGCCTGGCCGAGATCGCCGAGCGCGGGCTGCGCTACCTCGCGCCGGAGTTCTTTGCGATCCATCCGGTCGAGGCCCACGCGCCCGAAGAGGACGTGCTGCTGCTCGATCTCAGCTTCGTGAGCCCCACGGTCGACGCCACCCAGTGCGTGCCGCGCTACTCGGCCTGGCTGCGCGACACGGACCAGCGTCCCGCCTACCGCTACTTCCGCCGGGCGATCCAGCTCCTGCTGTGGCAGCGCCCCGGACGCTGGCTCGGCAAGACGCCGCACCACCTCGAAAGCCTCGACGCGCTGCTCGACGTCTTCCCCGACGCGAAGATCATCCAGACCCACCGCGACCCGACGCGGGTGGTGGCGTCCTATTGCAGCATGATGGCCCACGGGCGCGCGATCTTCAGCGACCGCGTCGATCCACGTGAAGTCGGCGCGCAGCTCTCCGACCGCGCCGTGCGGGCGGTGACGCGGGCGATGTCGGTGCGCGAGCGCGCCGACTCGCGCGCGTTCCACGATGTCGCGTATGCGGACCTCGTCGCGGATCCCCTGAAGGAAACCCGGCGCATCTACGATTTCCTCGGCCTCTCGCTCGCGCCGGCGACCGAAGCGTCGATGCAGCGCTGGCTCGCCGCGAACCCGCAGAACAAGCGCGGCGTCCACCGCTACCGGCTCGAGGACTTCGGGCTCGATCGCGCGCAGCTCGCGCGACGCTTCGAGCCCTATTGCCAGCGCTTCGGCGTGGCGAGCGAGTGAGGAGGCGCAGGTGAACGACATGCAGGGCCGGGTGTGTCTCGTGACCGGCGCGACGGATGGCCACGGCCGCGCCGTCGCCCGTGAGCTCGCGAAGCGGGGCGCCGACGTGGTGCTGCTCGGCCGCAGTCTCGAGAAATGCCGCCGCGTGCAGGCCGAGCTTGCCGGCGAGAGCGGCGGCAAGAGCCCCGAGATCCTCGTCTGCGATCTGGCCTCGCGAGCGGCGATCGATCGCGCCGCTTCGGAATACCTGGCGAGCGGCCGGCCGCTGCACGTGCTCGTCAACAACGCGGGGCTCGTCAGCCAGGCGCGGGAGGAGAACGCCGAGGGCATCGAGCTCACCTTCGCGGTCAATTACCTGGCGATGTTCCAGCTCACGCTCCGGCTGCTGCCGCGCCTGCTCGAGAGCGCGCCCGCGCGCATCGTGAACGTCTCGTCGGACACCTACCGCATGGCGTCGCTCGACTTCGACGATCTCCAGCTCGCGCGCGGCTACTCGTTCATGCGCGCGTATGCGCGCTCGAAGCTCGCGATCACGTACTTCACGCTCGAGCTCGCGCGCCGGATCGAGGGCCGCGGCGTCAGCGTGAATGCCGTCGACCCGGGCCCGATCGCGTCGAACATCGGCGCGAACAACCCCGGCTTCGCCTACCGGATCGCCGGTCCGCTGATCCGGCTCCTCTTCCCGAGCCCGGAGCGGGCGGCGCGCACGGCGCTGATGCTCGCCACCGATCCGCAGCTCGCGGCCGCCACGGGCGGCTACTACCGGTCGGGCAAGAGGCGCGAGCGGCCGCTCGCGTTCGACGCTGCGGTGAGTGAGCGGCTGTGGCGCATCAGCGCCGAGCTGACGCGCGTCGATCTCTAGTCGCAGCTCGGCCGCGCCGGGCCGCCATCCGGCAGCGGGAATCACGCGCAGAAGGGGAGAGATGCTGAAGAGGGAACGGCTCGTCGCGATCGTCTCGGCGTGCGTACTGATCGTCACCGGTTGCACCACCTCGGGCCGCTTCAAGGTGCCGCCCGACACCCAGCTGTACCTCTACCGCCGCCCGCAGCCCGTCGTGATCGGGCCGGACGGAATGGTCACCACCCGCCCCTACTTCTGGACGGCCGCCGGCGGCGTTCCCTACCGGCTGGAAAAGGACGGCCACGTCCTCAAGGAAGGCAAGCTGCGGGTGAAGTTCCGCGTGGTCTCGATCTTCTGGCCCCCCTTTGCCGACATCTACTGGCCGATCGGGCTGAATCCCTCGCTCACCTATGACCTCGTGAACGACAGCGAGGGCGTGAAGAAGTAGTCGCTCGCAAAGGCGTTCCGCGTAGCCCCAGGCTCGGCACTCACCGGCGGTCGCCCCGGAGTCAAATGCCAACCGGGCGGATGCCGGCCGTGTGGGCACGGACGGCCTTCTACCTCGCTGCCATGAACGCGGCTCGCTTCAACCTCGTCCTCAAAGCGGTCTACCAGCGCCTACGTGCCGCGGGAAGACCCGCCAAGGTCGCCTTCGTCGCCGTTGCCAGGAAGTTGCTCACGCTTCTCAATGCGATGGTGCGCGATCGAACGACGTGGAATGAAGCGATTAGTTGAGGCGAAGATGAACACGGTTGCTTGTTAGGCAGCTCATCGTACCCCTGGACAGAATATATAAGTACTGATATATCACGAATGTGGTGGGGAAGTCGCTGATCTGGGTTGGACGCGCGCTCGCGCGGGTAAGAAGCTTCCCAGTTGGGGCGCGGCGGGAAGTCGGTCACCAACTCTACCAGGTGCAGCTCGGGCTCGACCCGGGCGATTGGAAGCCGATGGCGTCGGTTGGGCCGGGGGTCGTGGAAATCCGGGTGCACGAGGGTGGGGAGTACCGAGTGTTGTACCTGGCCAAATTCGCAGAGGCTGTGTACGTGCTGCACGCATTCGAAAAACGAACACGACAGACCCGGAAGGCAGACATCGATCTCGCCCGGGAAAATCTGGCGGCGGTTGTACGCCACAGGAAGCGATAGGGGGGAACCATGGCGACCAAGATGCGCCGCTCGAGCGGCAACGTGTATCGAGACCTGGGATTTTCGCCCGCAGAAGCGGAGAGTCTGCGAATTCGTTCGGAGCTGATGGTTCGCGTCCGGAAAGTGATTGAGGACGAGGGGTTGACGCAGGCAGCGGCAGCGCGGTTGTTTGCCGTGTCTCAACCGCGGGTGAGCGACCTAGTCCGTGGGCGGATCGAGCTTTTCAGCATCGACACGCTGGTGAACATGCTCGCGAAGGCTGGGCTGCGCGCGACATTGACGATTCGAACACGAACGCGAGCTGCCTAACGGATCGGGCGCTCAGCTGCGGGCGCCCGTGTTGCACCCAAGTGTCGACCGGCGGCCGCCCCGACGTCAACTGCCAAGTGGGCGGACGCCGGGCTGGGACGCACGCGTGGTACCCAAACTGGCGCCCGTCAGCTGCAGCGCCGTGTTAGGCGGCTGCCGGTACGGTCCGGGCACATCCTTTACAGAAGTCCAGGCACATCCTTTACACCGGAAGGATGCCCTGGATGGAAACCGATTCCAAGAAGCAGCGTCAGCAGTTCTATCGCGACTACGTGAGCGGCCAGTGGTCGATGAGCGAGCTGTGCGACCGGTATCAGATCTCTCGGCCCACCGGCTACAAGTGGATCGGCCGGATCGAAACGGACGGCCTGAAGGCTGTCGTGGATCGGTCTCGGGCTCCTCGCGTTCAATCGAATCGGACACCGGATCGGATCGAGCAGGAGCTTCTCGCTCTGCGCGTGCGGTATGGCTGGGGCGCGAGCAAGCTCTTGCAGATCATCGAGCGCAGTCACCCGGGTTGGGATTTGCCCGCCCGCAGCACCGTGAATCAGATTCTCGATCGACACGGGAAGCTCCGGAAGAACCGACGTAGGAAGCGCTGGAAGCACCCCGGTGCGCTGCGGCTCGAAACGGCGGGCCCCAACCAGATCTGGCCGGCGGACTTCAAGGGCCAGTTCAAGACGCGGGACGGGAAGTACTGCTACCCGCTCACGGTGACCGACCACTACAGCCGCATGCTCCTGCTCTGTAAGGGGCTCCTATCCGTTCGCACGGAGGGCGCGAAGCCAGCCTTCAAGCAGCTGTTCCGCGAGTACGGTGTTCCCGAGGCGATCCGCACTGACAACGGAGCCCCATTCGCATCGACCGGCATCCACGGTCTGTGCGAGCTCAACGTCTGGTGGATGAAGCTCGGGATCGTGCACCAGCGGATCCGTCCCGCGAGCCCGCAGGAGAACGGCCAGCACGAGCGCATGCACAAGGACCTGAAACGCGAGGCCGCCAGGCCGCCCGCCGAGAACCTTGCGAAACAGCAGCGCCAGCTCGATCGGTTCCGTCACCGCTACAACTACGAGCGTCCCCATGATGCGCTCGACGGCGACTTCCCTGCGGAGCGATGGCAGCGCTCAGAGAAGGAGTACTCGGGTCGCCTCCGGCGACCCGAGTATCCGGGGCACCTGGAGGTCCGGAGGGTGAGTGCCAGCGGAACGTTCCGTCTGCTCTCGGGTCAGTACTTCCTGAGCAATGCACTCAAGGGAGAAGACGTCGGCCTCGAGGAAGTCGACGATGCGATCTGGAGCATCGTCTACTACAACACGATCCTGGGACGAATCGATCTGCAAACCGGTAGGATCACGGGGAATGACAAACTGTAAACCATGTGCCCGGACTTCTGTTAACCATCAGCCCGACCGTTCAGTGCGACAATTGCTATGAAAGCGCACGCCAGAACTCGAGAGTACAACAACTCACGCGCGAGTACCAGCAGAGAGGGCCGCGAAGCCGGTAGCTGACTAGGTTGAGCCGCGCGCGGGCATGCCTATCGGACGGATTCGGAATGCCCGCAGCCAATCAGGAGTGACCGTCTCACGAGCCGAACGCGAGCATGGTGGGACGACTGAGGAACCACGGGAAGATGGCAGCTGCTCGAGAGCGAGTCTGGCTTATCGGGGATGGCTAGGCTCATCAGGAAGCCAAGGCCCCGCTGCGCAGCCGACCACCGACGTAGCGAGCAGGAGGACGCCGAGGCATTCCAGATCTGACGTCCTGCCGCCTTGTATCTCGACTCCAAGCCGTGACTTCGTGCTTCTAGACTCCGCAGTGCTTTCCGGGGAGGCCGATGCTGCCTGAAGCCAAGAGCTTGTCCGTTAGATGGGCCCCCCGCCCTCGTCGCCAAAGCCGTGGAGTATCCGAGGCCCGAAAGCCTGCATCCACAAGCCGGGTTGGCGAAGGTGCAGGGTCGGGGGACCGGAGAGCATCCTACACCAGGAGGGTGCGATGAAGAAGATGCTTTTTGTCGGGATCGACATCAGCGCAGACGAGCTCGTGGTCGCCGTGGAGCGAGATGGCGAATTGCTTCCGGTGACCTCCTTTGAGAACGACACCCCGGGGCATCGCAAACTGATCCGCTGGCTCACGAAATCGAGGCGGCCCGTGCGGGTCTGCCTGGAAGCAACCGGGGTCTACGGATTCGATCTGTCTCTGGCTCTGCACCGAACGAAGGGTGTCGAGGTGATGGTGGCGAACCCGCGGGCGATCAAGGACTTCGCAGGAGCGTTCCTGCAACGGTCGAAGACCGATGCGCTGGACGCGGTGGTGCTCCTCGAGTTCGTGAAGCGGATGCCGTTCCAGGTCTGGCAGGCGCCACCGGTCGAGATTCAGCAGCTACGGGCCATTTCGAGGCGGATCACGGCCCTCACGAAGAACATGGCCATGGAGAAGAACCGGCTGCATGCGTCCGATCACAGCGAGGAGCTGACGAAGTTCACGCGGGACGACATTGCGTCCCACGTCGAGTACCTGGCGCAGAGCATCCGTCGCCTGGGCGAGGAGGCCGTGGCGATGATCCGCCAGAGCCCCGAGCTCAGCCGGAGATTCGATCATCTCGTCTCGGTGAAGGGCATTGCGCAAGCCAGCGCGACCCAGATCCTTGCCGAGCTCGCCGTGCTCCCGGGCGACATGACCTCGCGGCAGTGGGTTGCGCACGCCGGATTAGATCCGCGGCAGCACGATTCGGGAACCTCGATCCACAAGCCGGCCCGTGTCAGCAAGGCAGGCAACAAGTACTTACGCTCCGCGCTCTACATGCCTGCGCTGGTTGCCGTCCGCCACGAGCCCAACGTGCGAGCGTTCTACGAGAAGCTGATCGCGCGTGGCAAGAAGCCGCTGCAAGCCATCGTGGCCGTGATGCGCAAACTGCTCCACGCGATCTACGGAATGCTTCGCAACGATCGAGACTTCGAGGGAGAAAAATTCTTTGCGATGGGAGCTTGACAGAGAAGAGAGTATCTAACGGATGGGCGCTCAGCTGCGGGCGCCCGTGTTGCACCCAAGTGTCGACCGGCGGCCGCCCCGGGTCAACTGCGAACTGGGCGGCCGCCGGCCGTGCGACGTCGGACGGCAACCAAACTGGCGCCCGTCAGCTGCAGCGCCGTGTTAGGCCGCGTGCGTTCTCTGCTGCGCGGCGATTTGGTTTGCGAGGTGGAGAAGTCGGATGTTGGATGTCGCTAGTCCGATCTGCTCCGACGAAACTATGAGTAAGAGCATCGGAGTCAAGGTGTTCAGCAAGTTTCCCGTGCCTGAAACCGTCGGTAGGATGAGGAGAATCACCGCTGCCAGCGAGAGCATCCCCCAAGTAAATCTAGTTCTTTGCTCGCGCGCGATTGCGCCGTTCCGCTTCGTGGGATCGAGGAAGTTCGCCGCGAATGCATCGTCAAGTCGTTTGTACCAATTAGGGAACATGGTTACCTCCACGCGGCCTAACGGATGGGCGCTCAGCTGCGGGCGCCCGTGTTGCACCCGAGTGTCGACCGGCGGCCGCGCCGACGTCAACTGCCAATTGCGCGGACGCCGGCCGTGGACGCGCGTGTGGCAACCAAACTGGCGCCCGTCAGCTGCAGTGATGAGATGGACTCCTCCCGCGACTTGCGCGGCATCGACGTGCCAAAGTCGCCTTGCGCCTCGGAAAGCTCCGGGAGGAGGAGTCCGAGATGCATTCTACGACGATCGCAGTGGATCTGGCCAAGTCCGTGTTCGAGGTCGCGGTGTCGAAGCGACCAGGGAAGGTGATCGAGCGCCATCGGCTCTCGCGAGGCCAGTTCTCGCGGTTTCTCGCCGAGCAGGCGCCGGCGACGGTGGTGATGGAGGCCTGCGGGACGGCGCACTTCTGGGGCCGCGAAGCGGGCAGCCGCGGGCACCGCGTGGTGTTGCTCCCACCCCACGCGGTGCGCCCCTACGTGCTGCGCAACAAGACCGACGGCGCGGACGCCAAGGGGCTGCTCGAGGCTCTTCGCAACGACGACGTTCGCCCGGTGCCGGTGAAGACGGTCGATCAGCACGTGCTCGCAGGGCTCCACCGCCTGCGATCGGCCTGGATGGCGACGCGCACGGCGCGTCTCAACACCCTGCGAGGTCTGCTGCGCGAGCTGGGCTTCTCGATCCCGCTCGGCGCGCGCCAGGTGCTGCCGCACGTGGGGGCGCTGGTGTCGGACTCCGACTCCGGGCTCCCCGATGCACTGCGGCGGGTGTTGTCCGAAGCCACGCGCGAGATCCGCGAGCTCGAGACCCGCGTGCGCGAGGTCGAGCGCTCGCTCGAGGCGATGGCGAAGGCGAGCGACATCGTCGTGCGACTGCGCACGATCCCGGGAGTGGGACTGCTCACCGCGACGGCGCTCCTGGCGTTCGTGGGCGACGTGCAGCGCTTCCCGTCCGGCCGACACTTCGCGAGCTACCTCGGGCTCACGCCGCGCGAGTCATCCAGCGGCGAGCGCCGACGCCTCGGAGCCATCAGCAAACGCGGCGATCCGTATCTGCGCACGCTGCTGATCCACGGCGCGCGGTCGGTGCTCTTGCACGCGAAGAAGGCGACCATCGAGCGCGATCGCTTGCGCACCTGGGCGCTCGATCGTGAAGGCGCACGAGGCCACAACAAGGCAGCGGTCGCGCTCGCCAACAAGCTGGCTCGGATCGTCTGGGCCGTGTGGCGTAGCGAACGGGCCTACGGCGATTTCACGGCGAAAGGAACGCAATGATCCACCCACCACGCGGCTGCTCGAGCACACGACGGTGACGGCGCACCGGTCCTGACCGGCGCGGGGATACGCCGATAACAAGGGTGGCCCAGCGAGGCCGTTGTCAGCGATTGGCTCCCCGCGCGCGGCTTTCCATCATGGCCCGGAGCCCGAGCGCTCCACTCACCGAGGCCGGAGATACGACTGCAGTCGGACCTTCCGCGCCATCACCGTCGAATGCAAGAATCAGCTTGTGGGAGGAGTCCAGATAATCCGGTGACGAGGACCAGCAGCGACACGGGATGGAACAGAGCGCGCGGAAATGCATACCGCCAAGCTCTTAGGCCTTCGGTCTTTGGGAGCGCTGCAAGCTCCGGAAGCCGACGACCACTTCAGATACAGGCGCACGCCCCGGACCTCCGACGCAAGCGGTAACGAGGTCGTGGATCGACTGCCTGCGTTGGAACCTTTAGTTCTCCGCCGCCTAACGGATCGGCGCTCAGCTGCGGGCGCCCCGTGTTGCAGCCAAGTGTCGACCGGCGGCCGCCCCGGGTCAACTACCAAACGGGCGGACGCCGGCCGTGCGAGCTCGAGCGGCACCCAAAGCGGGCGCCCGTCAGCTGCAGCGCCTCTTATGACCCCGTTCGTGTAGAAGAGAAAAGCCGACGGGCAGAAGCCACTGCCCGCCGGCTCTTCCACCGGAGTCGGCAGACCGCAAGCGTCTGGGTCCCACGAGGAGACCGTTAACAAGCAAGGGTCGCCGGACTCTACAGCGCCAACGAAGCTCGAACGGTTGCCTGGGCCCTAGAGCCCGTATCCAAGAGCCCGAGTTCGTGGCCAAGGAGCAGTCTACCATGCATCCCTGTGTCGGCGTCGACGTCTCCAAGCACTACCTGGATTGCGACCTTCGGAGAAGACGGTCCGGTCGAGCACCTCCCCAACACACCGGCGGGCATTCGCCGTCTTCTCGAACGAGCGCGCCGGCAAGAGCCGACTCTCATCGCCGTCGAGTCCACCGGGGGCTACGAACGGCAGCTCGTGATCGCACTGCACGAGGCCGGTCTGCCCGTCGTGCTTGTGAATCCTTGGCGGGTACGCCGCTTCGGAGAGGGTCTGGGCCGGCTCGCGAAGACCGACCCCATCGATGCCCGGCTCCTGGCGTTGTACGCCGAGCGCGCGAAGCCCGCGAGGCGCCCGCTGCCGGGCCCGAAAGCCCGCCGAATGGCCGATCTCGTGGCGCGGCGTCGGCAGCTGATCGAGATCGTGGTGGCCGAAAAGAGTCGTCTCGAGAATGCTCCCGCCTGGCTTCGCAAAGACATCACGAGCTTCGTCGCCGTCGTCGAACGGCGGATCGCCAAGCTCGATGCCAAAGTCGATGCCGAGATTGCACGAGACCCCGAGCAGAGCGAGACGAGCGAAATCCTGCAAAGCACTCCCTCGGTGGGACCCGGTGTCGCGCGCACGCTGATCGTCGACCTGCCCGAGCTCGGCGCTTCTCTCGCGACGGCAGATCACCTCGCTGGTGGGACTCGCACCGTATGCCCGCGACAGTGGTCGCAAGAGCGGCATGCGGAAGATCCGAGGCGGTAGGTCCGGGCCGCGGACGGCCCTCTACCTCGCGGCCATGAACGCGGCTCGCTTCAACCCCGTCCTCAAAGCGTTTCTACCAGCGCCTACGCGCCGCAGGAAAGCCCGCCAAGGTCGCCTTCGTCGCGGTCGCCAGGAAGCTGCTCACGCTTCTTAATGCGATGGTGCGCGATCGTACGACGTGGAAAGAAGCGATCACTTGAGGAGAAGATGAACACGGTTGCTTGTTAGGGAGCCGGCGTTTCGGCACCTGCCACGGAAAGTTGCCGCGCACAGACAGCAACACGTCTCGAGAAGGCGAGAAGCAGCGCGCCTCGGATGCTCGATTGCGAGAGCTGACGCCAAGGAGGAAAGGGTGGGGTAGTTACACGAGCCACAAGCGGAGTGCTCTTCCTCTTGTGGAAGAGAATCCGCGTTCGGGTCTGCGCTCTTTTCCGGCTGCCTAACGGATGGCCGCTCGGCTGCGCCGCACGGCGCATCCGCGGCTGCGATCGAAGCGACCATGTTCGACGCCAGACTCTACAAAAGGTCGATTGGAACGCGCTGTGGCTCGTCAGCTGCAGCGGCTTGTTGGGCTGCAGGGCGCACTACCTCAACTCCGTGTCATTGACGAGGAATCCGTTCTCGGTGAGTTCGCGCGAAAGGTCGAGGCGAAGTTCTTGGAGATCTCCTGGCTCGCCGAAGGATGGGAACGCACCGGTCGCGATGCTCAACTGATCCGTCTCGGAATCAACGAAGACTGCGAGATAGAAGAACGAACCGCGCTCCAAAGTGACGACCTGGTCCCGATCGTACCAGCGCAGCACCCTGCATTCGCAATTGAGGTAGCTGCGGGCAACGTCCTCCGAGATCTCGGCCCGAAAGAAGCCCGAATTAAGATGCTCTAGCTCGAAGTCGCGTAGCACCTGTTCGATCGGCGGGATGGCGGCAGAGTCGTCTATGGGAAACCTCTTGAACGATCCCGGATCGCAGCCGAGAGCCGAGACGGTGACAGCGAGCAGCAGCAGGCGACGCATTGCACGGCTTCCCGCAGCCCAACTACTATTGGCCAGCCTCCACCCATCCTCGATCGATGCGTGGACGCGCAGCCATTATACGCGGCGCTGCGTTGAAAGGTGGCGAGAATTCGTCGGTAGCGCATGGAGTTCGGAATCAGGCGGCGCATGTACGGACGGCGATTAGGCTGCGGGGGGCCGCAGCCTAACACGCCCACCGACCGGGCTCCGTCGAACGCGTCGTGGGCGTTCTCCAGCGGACGACGTTGACCGAAAACCCGTTCTCGGATCGGGAGGAATCGCTGGCTCCGCCCCTGCTCGCGCCCTCACGCTGGTACGACGCAACCCCGCGTAGCCCCGAGCTCGCTCTGCACGCGCGCGTGGGCGGCGCGGTCGAGGCCGAAGCGCAGGAACACGCAGGCGCCGGCCGAGAAGCAGGCGAACGGGAAGAGCGACAGCAGGAGGCGCATCGCGAGCAGGGCCGTGCCGCCCTGCGGCTGGTTCGGCACGAAGCCGCTCGCGCCGAGCGCGAGTCCGGTGACGCCCGCCGCCACGCCGAGCGCCAGCTTCTCGGTCAGGTGCCAGGCCGCGAAGTAGACGCCCTCTTTTCGCTCACCGGTGCGGAGCTCGTCCCAGTCGATCACGTCGGCCTGGAGCGACGGCATGATCACGTCGAGCGCGCCGGCCACGACGCCGCCCGCCGCCGCCAGCGAGAAGAAGAGCCGATGATCGCCCGCGCCCACCGCGAACATGCCGGCCATGATCAGGCCGACTCCGATCATCGAGCTCACCAGCAGCGGCTTCTTGTCCACGCGCCGGCCGATGCGCAGCCAGACCGGGATCGAGACGAGCGAAGCCAGGAAGAAGCAGCCGAGCAGCAGCGGGAAGGCGCCGGGATCGCCGAGCACGTATTGCGAGTGATACGCCGCCGCGGTGGTGACTGTGCCGGTCGCGACCTGCTGGAGGAACGATACCGAGAGCAGCCGCCGCGCGTGTGGGTTTGCGAGCACGTCGCGCACGGCGGCGAAGCGGCTCGACCGCGCCGCGCCCGAAGTGCGCCGCGGGCTCGCGCACGTAGCGGCCCGTGAGCAGCAGCAGCGCGGCGGTGACGCCGCCCGCCGCGGCGGCGAGCCGCAGCGCGCTCGCGCGCGGATCGCTCGCCTCGCCGAGCTGCCAGAGAGCCGCGAAGACCGCGAGCGCGCCCACTCCGAACAGCGCGCGCTTCACGCCGAACACGCGGTTGCGTTCGTGGTAGTCGCGCGAGAGCTCTGCGGCGAGCGCCTCGTGCGGCATCCGGCAGATCGTGAGGCTGCTGAAGAGCAGCAGCATGGCGCCGCCGATCCACCACGCGAGTCCGGCCTGCGAGAGCGAGGCCGGCGGGCTCCACGCCAGCGCGAAGGCGAGCGCGAGCGGCGCGGCGCCCGCGACCATCCACGGCCGCCGCCGCCCGAAGCGCGACCGCGTGCGGTCGGAGAGGTAGCCGGCGAGCGGGTCCGCCACCGCGTCCCACGCGCGGGACAAGAGCAGGATGCCTCCGATCGTCGCCGCGGGAATCGCGAGCACGTCGGTCGAGAACTTCATGAAGTAGGTGCTGATCAGCAGCGTCATGAAGCCGAAGCCGAGACCGGGCGCGGCGTAGACGAGCAGCCCGCGCAGAGGGAGTCGCGTGCTCGACGCTTGCGCGCGCCGCATCAGGCGACCGCGCGCTTCAGCGAGCCGGTCTGGATCCCGTTCGCGTGACACACCCGCGCTCGCTCGATGCCGAGCCTCTCGCGCACTTCGGGCACCGGCAGCGGCAGCAGCTCCTCGTACGGCGCGGCGGTGAGCAGCGTCGCGCGCCGGCCGCGGCGCCAGGCGCGAAACAGGTAGCGGGGCCATGCCAGGTCCCAGCTCTTCGGGCCCATCCAGACGGCCGCCGCGAGCAGGATCGGAAAGCTCCGGTTCGGGATCTGCGCCTCGCTGAACGCGATCAGCGCCGCCTCGCCGAGCTCGTCGGTGCCGTAGCCGGTGAGCACGTGCCAGAGGTCGTGCATCACGTTCAGGCGCTCGAAGAACCACTCGTGCTCGGCATCGACGTCCGATCGCTTGCCGCCACCGCGCTCGCGCGCCTCGAGCAGGCCGGACGGCGCAAAGCCGCGCGCGCGCATGAAGCGCAGGTAGGCGTGGCCGAGGCTCGGCTCCGGCAGCGACGCGAGGTAGCTCTCGTTGGCCAGCACCTCGACGAGGGAGGGGCGCGCCGCGAGCAGCCGCCGGCCTTCGGGGTCGGCGCTGACGCGCCGGAAGTGACACTCGCCGTCGTCGCCGCCGACGGCTTCGAAGAACTCGAACACCTTGTCGGTGTCCTCCGGATTGCGGATCACCTCGCGCAGCAACTGGAAGCTGCGGCGCGCCTGGAAACGGCCGGGGGCGGCCGGGGCCGGGGTCGAGAAGTCGCTTGCCAGCGCCATGGGAGTGTCCTCCGATGGCAGCGAGCATCGAGCGTCCGCGGCGCCGAGTCCTGACGGCTTCGCGATGGATTCCTGATCCTTCGCCCCGCCCGAAGCCCTCGGGCCGCCTACGCTTTTCGCTCGATCAGCGTCTCGGGGTCGAAGCCGAAGCGCTCCCCCAGGCGCACGCCCAGCGCGGCCGCCGCGTCCGCCGCCTCGCGGAGCAGCGTGTCGGCGCGCGTCCCATCGCCGGGCGCGCCGCGCGCGCGCAGCACCCGCGCGAGGCCCACGCGGCCGGAGATCTCCGCCGCACGCGCGCCCGCCGCCTGCTCGTGCGCGAGCGCCGCCTCGTAGTGTGCGGCGGCTGCGTCGAGGCGGCCCAGCACGAGCGCGAGCTCTCCGAGCTCGCCCGACACGCTGCCCGCGAACGCCCGCAGCAGATCGTGGAAGGCGAGCAGGTGGGCGTACGGGAGCAGCACGTCGTAGAGCTCGGCCGCGCGCTCGCGATCCTCGAGCCCGACGATCACGTCGCTCAGGATCGCCGCGGTGAGCAGGAAGTGCTCGTCGCGCTCGAGCGCGGCGAAGCCGCGCTTCGAGATCTCGGCGAGAATGCGGCGCGCGTCGTCGTCGCGGCCTTCGATCATGGCGATCAGCGCGAGCGCGGCGCGCGCGACGTTCTCGGCTCCCTTCCAGTAGCCGGAGATCCCCTCGAGCAGCGCCGCGTTGGCATTCAGCCGGGTGCGATCGCCGCGCTGAAAGCGCAGCCACAGCAGGTGCGCGTCATAGATGATCTGCGCGAACGGGACGCGCTCCCGCCCCCACTCCAGCGCATCGCTGAAGATCCGCTCCGCCCCGTCGAGATCCCCCGAGCACGCTGCGCGCGCGCCCTCGAAGTAGCGCGCCTGGAACAGCACGAAGCGGTAGCGGAGCGTGTCGGCCAGACGCACGCACTCGGCGAGCGCGCGGTCCGCGCCGGCCGCATTGCCGCACAGCAGGTGCACGCCGAACAGCGCCTCGTGACCGGTGAAGACCATCAACGGATCGCCGCTGCGCTCGCCGAGCGACACCATCTCCTCGCCGATCGAGATGCGCTCGGCCACGCGGTCGGGTCCGAGGCACGCCCAGTGGCGGGCGCCGAGCGCATCGCGCAGCGCCGTGATGTCTCCGCTCGCGCGCGCCAGCTCGAGCGCTTCGCCCGAGAGCCGGTCGCGCTGCGCCATCGAGAGCATGTAGGGCGCCGTGCCGGTGAGCTTCGAGAGCAGGCGCGAACGCAGCACGGGATCCCGATCACCGAGCGCATCGCGCGCCTCCTCGAGCAGCGCCAGCGTGTCCGGCTCGGGCGGCATGCCCATCTCGCCGAAGCCGCGATAGCCGATCGCCGCATGCGCCAGCAGATCGGCGCGGCCGAGCCCGCGCGCGATGCCGGCGGCGGCGCGATACCGCGCGCGCGCCGCTTCCCGCGCGCCGGCGGCCGCGTGCTCCGCCCCCGCGGCCGTGCACAGCTCGAAGCGTCGCTCCGCAGCCTCGGGCGCCGCGATCGCGAGCGCCTCGAGCGCCTGCTCGTACAGCCGCGCGCTCTCCTCGTAGGCGAGCACGGCGTGCGCCCGCTCGGCTGCGCGCTTCGCCGCGGCGATCGCCTGCTCCGCGCTTCCGCCTGGCGCCGCCTCGAAGAAGTGATGCGCGATCTCCGAGAGCGGCGGCTCGTCGCTCGCGGCGAACACGGCCTCGAGCGCCTCCGCCGCGCGCCGGTGTAGCCGCACGCGTTGCGGCGCGCGCAGCTCCTCGTAGAGCGTCTGCCGCACCAGGGCGTGCGCGAACGCGTAGTGCCCGACGCGCTCCTCGCGCTCGACGAGGATGCCCGCTCCGAGCGCCTCGCCGAGAAGATCGAGCAGCTCGGCGGGGGTGCGCCCGGCCACGCGCGACAGCAGCGCGACGTCGAAAGCGCGCCCGAGCACCGCGGCGGTGCGCAGCACCTCGTTGCACTCGGCCGAGAGCCGGTCGAGGCGCCGGCCGATGGCGTCGCGCACGCTCTGCGGCAGCGTGAGCGCGGAGCGGCCGTCGGCGGGCGCGCCGCCGTCGACCGAGCAGGCGCGCCAGCTCGAACACGAAGAACGGGATTGCCTTCGGTCATCTCGTGGACCGTGCGGGCGAGCGCGGCGGACGGAGCCTGGCCCGCCACCGACTCGACCAGCGCGGCCACCTCCGCGGGCTCGAGCCCGCGCAGCGCGATCCGCTCGCACGCCGGCAGGCGCGCGAGCGCGCCGAGCAGCTTCGAAAGCGGGTGGTCGCGCCGCACCTCGACGTCGCGGAAGGTCGCCACCACGAGCACCGCAGCCGAGCGCAGCTCGGGCGCCAGGAACTCGAGGAGCACGCAGCGACGCCTCGTCCGCCCAGTGCAGATCGTCGAGCACGAGCACGAGCGGGCCCTGCTGCGCGCGGCGGCGCAGGAAGCCGGTGAGCGCATCGAAGAGCCGGAAGCGCGCCTGCTCTCCGGCGAGGCCCGAAGCGGGCGGCGGCACGGGCCGGCGGCTCCGCAGCTCGGGCGCGAGCTGGGCCAGCTCGGCCGCATCGGAGCCGAGCGCCGCGCGCAGCCGCTCGCGGTCCGACGTGCTGACGAGCTCGCGCAGCAGCTGCACCCAGGGCCAGAAGGCCGGCGCGCCCTCGCCTTCGAAGCAGCACCCGACGACGACGTGCGCGCCGCGCTCGCGGGCCACGCGCGCGAGCTCCTCGGTCGTGCGCGTCTTGCCGATGCCGGGCTCGCCGACGAGCAGCACGAGCTGTCCGCGGCCGGCGAGCGCCGAGTCGAGCGCCGCTGCGAGACGCTCGAGCGTGCGCGCGCGGCCCACGAAGACCGAGGTTGGCGGGGGAGGGGCATGCGCCGTGGCGCCGCTTGCCGCCGCGTTCGTCGCGCGCAGCTCGGCGACGAATCGGTAGCCGCGGCCGTGGATGGTCTCGATCACGCGCGCCTTCGAGCGCGTGTCGCCCACAGCGCGGCGCGCCGCGGCGATCGCGCGCGGCAGCACGGACTCGCAGAGCGCCTCGCCCGGCCACAGCGCGTCGAGCAGCTCGTCCTTGGTGACGACGCGATCGCGGTGCTCGAGCAGATGGGCGAGCACGTCGAAGACCTTCGGCTCGAGCTTGACGACGCGGCCGCGGCGGCGGAGCTGATACAGCTCGCGGTCGAGCTCGCAATCGGCGAACGCGAAGTTCACGCCCACAGGGTAACGCCGATGTCCCGGGGGCCGGCAGGGCGAGGGGGAGAGGCGACCTCGCGGCCACCCGCTCACGCCGCGGCTTTCACCGCGAGGAACTCGCCCTTGCCTACGGGTACCAGGCAGCTCGCAAACTCGGGATCCGCCGTCACGCGCGCGACGAAGGGGGCCATCTCGGCCACGTGGGAGATGGCGTTGTCGACGATTAGCAGCCCTCCCGGGCGCAGCGCGCGGCGCAGCTCGGGCCACCAGCCGGGATACTCCGTGCGCTCGGAATCGAGGAAGATCAGATCGTACGCGCTCGCGCCGCAGCGCTGAAGCACGCGGCCCGCGTCGTCGTGAATCAGCGTGATGACGGGCGCGAGTCCCGCGCGCGCGAAGTTGGCGGCGGCGAGCGCGACCTTGGCTTCCGAGAATTCCACGGTCGTCACCGCAGCGCCGATCGCGCGCGCCGCGTCGGCCAGCCAGAGCGTCGAGTAGCCGTTCGACGTGCCGATCTCGAGCACCCGCCGCGCGGCCGTTGCGCGTACGAGCACCGCCAGGAATTCACCGGTGTCGCGGGTGATGTTCAGCATGCGACGCGAGCGCTCGTTCGTCGCGGCATCGTTGGCTTCGCCGAAGCGCTCGAGCTCGGCCGTGATGGCTTTCAAGGAATCATCCACGGTCGTCCCCCGAGTCCGTTCGGCTCCGAGATCACTCGCCCGTCGGCGACGGGGGCTTCCCGGCGCGAAGCGATTGGAAGTAGCGCTCCCAGCGAGCGGCCACCTCGTCTTCGCCGAGGCCGAGATCGTAGACCGGCGAGTCGATCGCCTGCGCACTTTGAACGCGCACGATGACGACCTCGCGGATCGCGCTCGCCACGCCCCGTTGCCTGTAGAAGGCGATCGCCTCGTCGTAACGGGCGCCGGATTCGAGAATCGTCGCGACGCCTTTGAAGCGGTAGCCCTTGCGGAGGATCGGATCGACGACATTCACCTCGAGGCTGGCGTTGTGTCGCAGGTTTACGAGCGTGCCCGGCGATCGGATGTTGGCGAAGACGAGGTGGTCGTCGTCCCAGACGCTGGTCGTGCCCTTCGGCGAGAGGTTCGGAGTCCCGTCGGAGCAGACCGTGGCAACGAAGCCCAGGCGTTGCTCCGTGACGACCCGTTTCATGTCGGCGGTGAGAATCCCCACGCTTCCACCCACGTTCGACGGAATCTCCACCGCGTCCGCCTCGGCGGCCGACCCGACGCCGCGTCTAGTTGCGACGGCAGACGCGATACTTCAGGTTGGGCTGCGCCACGCACGACATGTACGCGTCGCAGTCGGCGTCGATCTCGCAGCGCTTGCCCTCGGTGGTGTTCTTGTTGGCGGGGGCGATGGGCTTCTTCGCGTCCCAGTTGGTGACTCCCTTCTCGCAGAGCCCTTCCAGCTCGCCAAACAGCCGCACGCAGTAGGTCGAGCCGGGGCAGTCGCTGTCGCTCGCGCACGCGCCCGCGTCGATCGAGAGCAGAAGGATCAGGGCGATCGGTCCAGCCAAGAGAAGAACACGCATGACGCTCTCCTCGCTGCGCGGACCCTCGGCGTCCAGGGGCTACTCGACTCCACAGCCCGCGACCTGCGTATAGTGCTCGACCTGCGGAAACGGATCGTAGAAGTGATGCAGGAGCTGCCGCCAGCGCTCATAGGCAGGCGACTTGCGAAAGCCTTGCGTGTGGCTCGCGAGCGAGTCCCACCAGACGAGCAGCAGGAACCGTTCGGGCGCCTCGACGCAGCGCCGCAGCTCGTGGCGCTGGTAGCCGGGCGTGGCCGAAAGGATCCGCTGCGCCTCGCGGAAGGCAGCCTCGAAGGCTTCGCTCTGGCCGCGCCGCACGTTCAGGATGGCGACTTCGAGCACCATGCACGAGAGCCTAGCGGCGCTTTGCGATTCATCGTCACTCCCTCGGCCGCCGCCATCGGCTTTCGCGGCCTTGGAGGTGGCGCGCGATCAGCTCTTCAAGCGCTTCGCGAAGAAGGCCAGGATCTCGTCGACCGCCGCGCGCGTCGGCTCGCCTGCGCGGTCGATCAGGTGCAACGTCACGACGCTGTGTGGCCGCATGGGAGTGCCGGGCTGCGCGCACGCGTCTGGGAGCACGCGGCCCTCGAAGCGATCTCCCAGCGCAGCCTCGTAGGCGGCAAAGCGCTCGGCCCGGCAGAAGCGATCCCCCTCGAAGCGGTAGGCCAGCACCGTCAGGTCCTCGCGCTGCATGCGCGCCTTCACGGCCGCGAGCTCGTCGGGCGCGATGTGCATGCCGCCCGCCTGGAACATCGGCAGCGACGGCTGCGCGAGCACGGGAGCGAGCATCGCAGGCTCGAGCATCATCGAGAGCGCGAAGTTGCCCGTGAAGCACATCCCGATCGCGCCCACGCCCTTGCCACCGCACAGCGGGTGCGCGTGCGCTGCGAGCGCTCGCAGCCAGCGTGTCGCGGGGCTCGATTCGTTCGCGGCGAACGCCCGGAACTCGCGGCTCACGCAGGCGCGAACCATGGTCGAGAGCGCGCTGGGGATCGTCACCGGCCCCCCCTGCGTACCGAAGAGAGCGGGCATCCAGACCGTGAACCCCGCGTCGCGAACGAAGCGCGCAAAGCGCACGACGTGGGCGTAGATCCCGGGCATCTCGGTCATCACGATCACCGCGGGCCCCGCGCCGGAGACGAACACCCGCTTGGTTTCGCCGAGGAGCTCGACGTCGCGCCGCTCGAAGTCGGGCATCGCGTCGCGATCGGTGAGCTTCGGAGTCGCCGTCGAGTCGCCCGGGTTCGTCATGGGTTGGATGATAGGCGAGCGCGCGCTCGCTTCTAGCCAGCGTGCTGGGCTGCCCCGAGCTTGAAGACCCGGCGTGCGTTGCCCGATAGGAACGCCTGCATTGCGTCGTCGCCGAGCCCCAGTGACTCGATCCCTTCGAGGCACGCCGACGCCGTGAGCATCGGATAGTTCGTGCCGAACATCACCTTTTTCGCGCCGCCAGCTCGCATGAACTCGACGAAATCGGCGGGGAAGCGGGTCGCCTTGTAGGCGGACGTGTCGATGTAGAGATTCGGGAATTTCCTCGCGAGCGAGATGATCTCCTGCGTCCAGGGAGCGCCGATGTGGCCTGCGACGATTCGCAGCTCCGGAAACTCGAGCGCCACGTTCTCCAGATATGGAATCGGGCGCCCCGTCTCCGACGTCCGCAGGGGACCCGTATGGCCCACCTGGAGACAGAACGGCACGTCGAGCTCGATGCATTCCGCGTAGAGCGGGTAGTAGCGCCGATCGTCGGGAGGCAGGCCCCAG
This sequence comes from uncultured delta proteobacterium, assembly GCA_963785985.1. Classification (GTDB taxonomy): domain Bacteria; phylum Myxococcota_A; class UBA9160; order UBA9160; family SMWR01; genus DATBRV01. The sequence continues at coordinate 269,781 of CAWAXD010000016.1, forward strand.
AGCCAGGGAACGATGCGAAGCGCCCGGAAGCCGAGCTCGCGGACACTGCGCCGGAGCTCGCGCACCGCCTGCATGGGGCGCGCGAGATCGACGGACGCTACACCGACCAGGCGATCGGGATGCGAGCGAACGAACGCCGCGACTTCATCGTTGTCGATCAGCGCGCCCTGTGGACCCCACCAGGCCGCGACCAGACCGAGCTCGATGCCTGCCTCGTTCATCGTCTCGATCGTGCGAGAGAGCGGAATCTGCGGGATCGAATCTTCGCGCGTCCAACGGCGCAGCGACTCGAAGAACGGCTGCTCCTGGAAGCGCCGCGTCGGATGCTGCATCCACACATCGACGACGTGCATCCGTCCCAGACCTCCCATTCTCCCGCCCACCCGGGGTCAGCTCTGCGTGAACGGCTCGGCAGGGGTGTCTCGCGTCAGGAGTTCGAGAAGATTGCCGCCCGGGTCGCGGAAGTAGACCCCGCGCCCGCCATTCCAGTGGTTGATTTGCATGTTCTCGGCATCGAAAGGCTCGCTGCCATAGGCGAGGCCCGCTTCCAGGATGCGAGCGAAGATCGCGTCGAACTCACGCTCGCTCACCTTGAATGCGTAGTGTCCTGGCTCGAATGACTCGCTCGTGTCGAAGTCGAGCGTCAGCGATTGACTGCGGATCTTGACGGGCGCGAAGTGGCCCAGCGGACCCGCGTACTCGAATCCGAACATGCGCGCGTAGAAACGCGCAGATTCTTCCTTGTTGCGGGCCGGCACGATCGTGTGATTCAGCTCGATCGTCATGGCTTCCTGCGCGGCAATCGCTCCAGGTCAATCGCGGTTGGGCGCGCCGAGAGGGAAGAGTGGGCGATAGGGTCGCGCTTCGTCCACGGCCCTGGCGAACGCTGGCCGCGCGAGCAGCCGCCGTCTGTAGGCGCGGACGTTCGAGAACGGCTCTCCGATCGGGTGGGCCCAATCGGCGTAGAACAGCGCGGGCGCGGCCGAGCAATCGGCGAGGCTGAAGGCGCCGCCCGCCGCCCACTCGCGTCCCCGGATGGTGTCGTCGAGCCAGCGGTAGGCGGTCGTGAGCAGCTCGCGTGCCTCGGCGACGCCCTGAGGATCGCGACGGTCGGCAGGGCGGATGCTGTCGCCCACGATCTTCTGCATCGGCGTGGACACGTAGTTGTCGAAGAAGCGGTCCATGGCCCGCACGCCCAGCGCGACGCGCGCGTCCGCGGGGATCAACCGCACCGGTCCGGGATGACGCAGCCCCAGATGCTCGATGATGATGCTCGACTCCACGACGGTGCGACCCTCGTCCACGAGCACGGGCATGCGCTTGAGAGGCCAGAGGGCTGCGTGCTCGGCCGCGACCTGCGCGTCGCCTGGAGCGAGCATGCGAAACTCGAATGGAGTGTCGTTCTCGTAGAGCGCGATCAGCACCTTCTGGCAGTAGGACGAGAAGGGGTGGGCGTAGAGCTGCATCGGATGCATCCGCTTCGACAGCGCGTGTTACGCCGTAGCCCTCTGCCCAGGGGTCGCAACCCCACGCGGCGTGAGCGCGCCGAGCACTCCCGCGACGATGAACAGCGCCGCAACGTCTCCCGGCAGGTGACCGTGTTCCATGGGATCGATGATGGCCTGCACCGCCATGATCCCGCCGTGGACCGCGCTCGACCACACGGTGAACCAGATCAGACTGAGGTGGGCCTCGGGATCGCGCGACGCGCGGATCAGAAACAAGCCCAGTGTTGCGTAGATGCCCACGATCATCTGCTCGTACTCGTGTTGACTGGGCTGCCAGGCCCAGCCGGACGGCCAGATCACCATCAGCGGATAGACGAGCAGAAACGCGATGCCAACTGCGATCAGCGCGACGCGGAGCATGGGAGTTCGATCCGCCATACCGACACCTCCTGAGGTTGGACCAACGACCATTATACTGGGAACCGGCGCCGCTGAAGACCAGCGCCCCCGAGCAGTGAGCGGTGAGAATGGGATCACGCGCGGGCTCGACGAGTCCCTGATTCCGGCGGTCGTTCCGGCTTGTCGTCGGAGAACTGGATCCCCGCGCTGCCGCCCGTCCTACCCTGGCGACAGGTGACCCATCTTTCCGCTCTGGTAGTCGGCCATCGCCTGGCGGATTTCCCTGGTGCTGTTCATCACGAACGGTCCGCTGCCCACGATGGGCTCGTCGATCGGTTCGCCGCTGAGGAGCAGCGCCGTCACGTCTTTGGCGCCGTCGATGCAGATGCTCGTTCCGGCGCGATCGAACAGCCCGACCTCTGCCGCGCCGATCGGTTCGGAGCCGTTCACGCGGAGCGCGCCTCGCAGCACGACGAGCGCCGTCGTCCAGCCGTCCGGCAGCGTCAGATCGATTCGCTGGTCGCTCGCGAGGCGGAGATCCCAGAGGTGGATGGGTGTGAAGGTCCTGGCCGGGCCCTTTGTGCCGGCGAACTCACCTGCGACCACGCGCACGCTTCCTTGCCGATCGGGCAGGCTCACGACGGGAATCTGACTGCTCAGGATGCCCTGGTAGCCGGGAGCCGCCTGCTTGTCCTTGGCGGGCAGGTTCACCCAGAGTTGCACCATCTCGAAGCTGCCGCCGCGCCGCGCGAAATCGCGGCCATGGAATTCCTCGTGGACCAGGCCCGCTGGCTGCCGTCATCCACTGCACGTCGCCGGGCCCGATGCTTCCTCCGCCGCCGGAGGAATCGCGGTGCTCCACTTCGCCCGCGTAGACGATGGTGACGGTCTCGAAGCCGCGATGCGGGTGCTCGCCGACGCCGCGGCGCTCGCTCGTCGGCGAAAACTCCGTCGGGCCGGCGTAATCGAGGAGCAGGAAGGGACTCAGGACGGATCCGAGGTTCGGATACGCGAAGAGCGTTCGCACCGGAAAGCCGTTGCCTACCCAGTGACGGTCCACGCTGCGCTGGATGCAGCGCAGGCTCTTCTGCGACTTCTCGGCCTTCATTGCTCGCTCCTCCCGCGTCCGAGACGTTCATGCCAGGAGCGCGCGCGCGCGCTCGAGAGTCCGAGCCGGGTCTCCGACGGCGAGAGCACCGCCGCAGAATAGCGGGTCGGCCGTGACCTCGACGTGGCGCACGGGGAGCGCGGGGACGGAGTCGAGGCTCGCCTCGGAGAGCGCTTCCGCCTCGGCGAGCACGAGACCGCGAAGCGATGCCTGGAAGACATCGATTCCGAAGCGCGTGCCCTTCCATGAGAACGCATGGCGACGCTTGCTGAGGCGGGCGCCCCCGAGCCGGTCGAGGAGGCTGTAATCGGCCGGGCTCAGGTACACACTGGTGATGATCCGGTGGGTGGGGAGCGGCGGATCGTGCTCGAGCTTCTGATTGAGCTTGAGCTCGATCACTTCGCCGGTGGGTGAGGTTGCGCGACGCAGGCGAAGCGAGGTGCCGGGGAAGTACAGGTCCTCGAGCGTGCGGTAGCCGGAGCGCGGATCGACTTCCGAGGGCAGCGCGGCGAGCAGGAACCTGCGCTCGATCTCGACGCGCGCGTACTTGAGGCGCTTCTCGAACAAGAGACGACCCCTTCCGCCGCCGCGCGCTGCGAAGCTACGAGTCGCTGGCCAAGGTGACCAGAAGGAACGTGGCCAGCTGCGCGAACGCGGCGAGCAAGGCCCAGATCAGTCCCACCAGCAGGATCGCGGCTCCGCGTGGGAACCAGAGATCGAGGGCGGACAGCAGCAACATCGCCGCGATGAAGAAGCCGGACCCTACGAACGACCAGAAGACCAGAGGCGTGCGCGGCGGCGCCCAACCCGTCGTGACGGAGCTCGCGAGAAACGAGACCGCAGCGAGCACGAGAGCGCCGAAGGTACCGTTCGTGACGCCCCAGACGATCTCGTTCGACCACCCGAAGTAGGCGAGCGGAAAGGGCATCAGCGATCCGAGCAGCGTTCCGACGCTCGCGGCGAGCACGTTGGCGAGGCCGAAACGATCCTGCGGCGTCCATGACTGTGGACCCGAGCCGCGCAGCGCGATCACGACGCTGGCAAAGCCCGCGAGCGCCACCGAGATCTGGGCGATCGTGAGAAGCGGCGCCTCAGCCTGCAAGCCCCGTCTCCTCCAGCGCGTCGTGTTGGGCTGCGGGCTACCCAGGATCCACACCGACCGACTCTAGAGAACGGTCGTGTGCTCGCCACAACAGGATCTGAGCCGAAACCGAGCCCAACAACGCCAGGAACATATCCCACTGGGTGTCCCACGCGTCGCCCTGCGTGCCCAGGAAGGACTCAGCCGCCTCGCCCCCGAGGAGAGCCGCCCACCATTCGATCAGCTCATACGCTGCGCTGAACGCCAGACACACACAGACGACGAGAAAGAACAGCCAACGACCCCTTCGCAGGGGTGACAGCCTCAAGAGGAGCTCCCGGGCGAGAATCGCAGGGACGAAACCCTGCGCGAGGTGGCCCAGGCGGTCGTAGTGATTCCGGGAGAGATCGAGAAGATCCTGCACCCAGAATCCGAGCGGTACTCGCGCGTATGTGTAGTGCCCGCCGACCATCAAGATGATCGCGTGCAGAAACAGCAATCGATAGAGAAGGGGCGACAGTCGAAACTTCGAGAAGGTCGCGACCAGAACGGGTGCCCCGATCAAGATGGGGGCGACTTCGAGCCACCAGGTGCCACGCTCGAGCGGCTGAATGCCGGACCACGCCAGCGCCGATCCCATCGCCACGAGCAGGACCAGGGGTTCGCGCCGTGAAGGGGTCGGTCGCGGCGCGGTGTCAGGCAGCGCCAAGGCTCCTGCTCCACAGCACTTCGCGACCGCCGGGATAGAGGGCGTGCGACACGGGCGCCAGCCCCTCGGATCGGTAGAGCGCGTGTGCCGATTCGTTTCGCTCGTTCGTGGTGAGGCTGAATCTCCGCGCGCCCCGGGCTTCGGCGCGTGCGAGGACGTGTCGGAGCAGCGAGCGGCCCACGGATTGATGACGGGCGGCGGCGACGACGAAGAGATCCTCGAGGAAGGCCTCGAGGCCCCCGGCCCATACCGATGTCAGGAAGCGAGCCTGCGCGAAGCCCACGGCCTCGTCGCCGAGCCAAGCGCAGGCGAACTCGATGCTCGGATCATGGAGCGCGCGCGGAAGCTGCGCTCGGATGTCGGCGTCGGTGGGGACTTTGGCAAGCAGATGGTCGCGAAAGCCTGCGATGAGCGGGGCGAGGACGGGCGCATCGTCCGGAGCCGCATTGCGAATCTGGAGACGCTCGTTCACTGGCGGCGCACCTGTTGGATGGCCTCCAGATTCATCGCCCAGGGCAGCGCGGACTGGCACCACTGCTGTCGTACCGGCAGCAGCTCGGCCCGCTCTCGAAGGCAGCCGACCCGGAGCGAATAGAACTTTGGATTCGCAATCGCCGCGGAATGGACGGGCGACCCGCAGTTCGGACAGAACGCGTGCGCGCGCTTCGCTTCGCTCTCGGCCGTCTTCACGTAGATCTTCGGTTGCCCCGTTCGCAACACGAACGTTTCCTTGGCGGCAGGCGCCGTCGTCCGAAAGGCCGACCCGGTGAGCATCTGGCAGTCGGTGCAATGGCAGATCGAAACCCCGCCATGGTTCACGACCGCTTCGTACGTGATCTCTCCGCAATGGCATCGGCCCTCGACCTTCACGGATTCCTCCGACAAACGACGCGGCGCGACCCTCCCGCGTCCGACGCTTCCACGCTCTACGATCCGTGCGCCCTCACGCGGAATGGAAAGCCGCCCGCGCAATGATGATCGAGATCAGCCAGAGAAAGCCGGCGATCTGCAGGAAGAAGCATCCGAAGCGAACGGATACCACGAGATTCGTCTGCTCGAAGCTCACGTGGACCAGCGATTGCGCGATGCGCGCAGCGAGAATCGCGATCGATATGGCGCTCGCCACCGTCGAGTCGATCCCGCTCGCGTAGAGCGCGAACACGATGGCGCCGAACACCGGGAGGTTCTCGATGCAGTTCGCGTGGGCGCGCATCGCGCGCCGGTACCAGTCTTCGCCTTCGATCCGATCCGCCCGGAAGTCCCGAATCGGGACCCGGCCGGTGAGAATCCGGCTCCAGCGATAGATGCCCACCGTGCCGAGCAGGAGCAGAACGGTCCAGGCAGCGAACCCGAGCAGCGCCCAGAGCGGAATCGTCACGCAAGCCTCCCCAAGGTCTCTTGCAGCGTGCCGTGGACCGACCGAGTGTAGCGCCTGGTTGGGCGGCGCCGCGCGCGCGTAGCAGCGAAGTGACTACGCAGAAAGCGCATCGCCAAGAGCGCGAAGCAGCGCGGCGCCGTCGCCGCGCCAGGCGCTGCCGTGCATGCACGCGAGCGTCGTCGGACGGGTCGAGGCCAGCCGTTCGAGCAGCGCTCGCGCGTTGCTCGTGTGCGAGAAGTAGTCCATCGCGTGACGAAAGGCCTCGCTCGGGCCGAGAATGTCCAACTCCGTGACGGGCGGCCGACCGGCGCCGGGTTGCGTGAACAGATCGCCGCACAGCAGCGTCCGGGTCCGCTCCTCGGCGAGGAATCCGCACTCCCAGGCGTGCGGCAGGTGCGGTGTGTCGAACCAGCGTACGGAATGGCTTCCCAGGGACAGTGCCTCTCCATCGGCCAGAACCCGGGGCGGTCGGTCGGCGAGATCGATGACCGAGGTGAACGCAGCGACATTGCCACACAGTGGTGCGGACCGGGGAGCGACCCGAAGCCAATCGTTGAGTGAGCCGCACTCGTCGGCCTCGACATGAGAAAACGAGACATGGCGAAGACGCTCCACGGGCATGACGCTCGCCACCGCCTGACGCACCAGCGGAAACATCTTTCGCGGGCCCGTGTGGAAGAGCAACGGCACATCATCCACGATCAGGTACTGATTGAACGAGAACTCGCTCTCATCTGGAAGCTTGACCGGTGTGTTGATGCGATAGATCCCGTCGGCCACCTCGTGCACGTTCGTCCCGGATTGCGTGTCGGTAACCGTCATCACAGCCTCCTCGGGCCCGATTCCGCGGAAGGGTCGCTTGGGAACGCGCCGCCCAACGGATCGGGCGCTGGGCCGCAGCGCCCTGTTGGGCGAAGCACCACTACTCTACCGGCTCGCCCTTGTAGAGAAACACGACTTGGGAGCCGTAGGAGTCGCGCGTCACCTCGTCGGGCAACGGCAGCTTGTAGAGGCTTCCGCCCCCGAAGTCCACGTACAACGATGGGTACGAGTAATACTGCCCAGGTTGACTGGCCATGTGAATCCCTCCCTCGAGTGTCTTTTCGCCGTCGCTCGAGCGCTTCACGACGCCCGTTGGCGACGCGTAGAACACGCCATGTCGGTCCACATAACGTGGTAGGTAGTCACCGACCGGCAGCACGTACTCCTGCGAGAGGGGACCGTTGACGACGATCGCCTGCTTGACTCGAAACGCTGTATCGATCGCGAGACCATCGCCCATCCGGTCGAACGGGGTCAGGGGCTGTGGCGAGCCAGCGCAGCCAAGTAGCGCTGCAATGAGGAGGCCGACGACCTGGAACCGACAATGTCCGATCACCAGAGCGGGGGGTTCGAAAAGCTCGGCTCCCATGTCTTCCCTCGGAGTTGCAGGAAGTCTCTTCCCATGCGCATGACGTGGAGCTTCTGGTCGGGATCATCGTCGATGTAGGCCAGGGCAGGCACGAGATTGAAGCCCTTCGAAAGTGCAAGCCCGCCAGGAACGAATCGCCCGTCGAGACTACGACCGTCATCGAGGGCGCGCAGCTCGAGCGGCTCTGGAGCGCGGAAGTACCAGTACTCCTCGTTCTCCGCTTCGAGTTCGTACCTACCCGGCAGGAAGCGGACGCCCTTCGACGCTCGCTGGGTTGGAGCATCGAGCCACACCATTGGCTCGCTGATGACCACTGCCTTCGAGGCGTCGGATGCGCCTCGGACCGGAGACTGCTCTGCCACCGCGCCCGGAAGTGAAATACAGCCGGTGGCGACGATCGCGATGCTCCACACGACGGCTGCGAGCGAGGCCTTCATCGCATACTGGCTGCGTATCATCCCACCGCCCAACGGATCGGCCTTCAGCTGCACCAAACACCGCGAACCCTAACGCCGAGATCGGGTCGCTCGCCGCCAGAATGGCACCGCGGACCGATGGAAACAACCCATTTGGTGTCGACAGCAGCGCCGTGTCAGATGGCCCACACCGAGCATTCAGGGATCGGTCGCGGCGATCCGCTGGATCTGGCGACCCCCCTCGAACGGAGTGGACAGCCAGGTGTCGACGACGGCTCGAGCCTCGTCCTCCGCGAGAAGACGCTGACCTGGAGAGGGAATGGTGGAATGCTTGCCGTGCGGCACGCCGCTCGCGTCGCGTTCGTCTGACTCAGGGCACCGGCTCGCACACGAATATGGGTATGTCTCGGGTCGTGCGCTTTCGGTAGTCGGCGTAGGGGGCGTAGCGCGCGTCGCAGAGCGGCCAGAGCGCGGGCTTCTCCTCGGAAGTGGCGGTGCGCGCGCGGAGCTTCATGCGGCGGCCGCGATGCATCACGGCAATCTCGGGATGCTTCACGAGGTTGTGATACCAGACCGGGTGTCGTGGTGCGCCGCCCAGCGAGGCGACCAGCAGCACTCCATCCCGGTAGGGGACATACATCAGCGGGATCGTCAGGTTACGGCCGCTCTTCGCCCCCTTCATGGTGACGAAGCAGACCTCGTCGCCTCCGAGCGTGTTGAAGAGACGGCCGCCGCTCAGGCGATTCAGGAACACGTGCGCGCGCGCCACGGTCTTGACGACCCAACGCGGCGGGGGCGCGCCGGGGCCGGCTGAAGCCGTCGAGGACTGGGTCGCCATGCTGGGCCCTCCTGGTTCCCTGAGTGTCGGCCGGCAAACACAGGCGCGTCAACCGCCGGATCGGCGCACGTCGGCGGCAGCGTCGTGTTGGGCGGCAGCCCGCGCCCTCAGCCTCTTGCGCCGAGCCGACGAACGACGTCTCCGTCCTCGGGTGGCATGGAGGGCCCGAAGACGGCGGAATAGGTTCCGAGAGCGCCACCCTGAGGCGAGCGCAGCGCAAACAGGACCGCCTGCTCGTCGGGGTCGGATTCGCCCTCGAAGCGGACGACCTCGTCGATGGCGAGCATCTCGGGCTCGAAGAAGTCGCCAGTGACCAGGTCGTGAAGGCGCCCGCCTTCAGCCATGAGACCGTGACTGAAGCCGCGCTGGCTCAGTCGCTGGATGGCGTCCGAGAAGGACTCTGTCTGCATACGCTCACCCAATGAAGGAGCACTTCGTTGCTCGCCGCCCATCGGATGGCCGCCCCGCTGCGGCCACGCGAAATCGTACCACGTTGCGTGTCGAGCAAAGCCGCCCACACGGCAGCAGCCTGCGGCCGTCCGCTTCGGCGGCTCGATGGGCGGCGCCGTCGGCCGATCCGATCAGCGGTGCCGCTTGAAGAACTGGACGGCCCTCTCGTGCTTCTTCGCCGCAGCCAATGAATCGAACGTTCCCAGATTCCGTCGCCTGCCGGTCTTCGGATCCTTCGTCCGTGAATAGAGCCGGTAGCGGCCGTCAGCGAGTTTGCGGATCATGGGTTGGCCACGCGTCCGTCTCTCTCACAGGTCGGAGGCTCGCCCACGCTCGCCGGCGACATGACTCGGCGTCATGCCCGTTCAAAGCGAGACCGTAACGCGCAAGAACGTCGCCGGAATGGACGTGGCGTGCGTACTCGTGTTTTGGCTGCTGAATAGCTCTTCGAGCTCTCTCTGTAGGTCAGCGGCTCGGCCGTTCCTGTCGGCGGCTTCGAATGCATTCATGGTTGGCCCGTAGTACTTCCTGAATTCATCCACGAACAATGCCGGTGGGCCGCCGAAGTTGAAGGTGAACGTGTCTCGAACGAAGGAAATCTTCTCCGCCGCAACTCCTGCGCCGCCAAACCTCTCGACCACGTTGCTCTCGACGCCCCACGTCATGGGGCTGACGAAACCTTCCGGCGGCGGCGGCGTATAGGCTGAGCTGATCCTCAGAATCTGCGCCACGAGCGTCGGATCATTGGGAATCCAGTTGCCCATCACGATCCGACCTCTCGGACGCGTCACGCGCACCAACTCCTTGGCGACCTCGAACGGTTTTGGCGCGAACATCGCGCCAAAGACACTGACGACGACGTCGAACATTTGGTCCGGCAGCGGGTGCAGATTGGTCGCGTCGCCCTCCCGGAACGTGCAGTTTGCAAGGCCCAACCGCGCGGCACGCTTGTTGCCGGCCTCGACCAGGTTCCGCGCAATATCCACCCCCAGCACGTCTGCTCCCAGCTGCGCCGCTGGCAATGCCGTGGTGCCATCGCCGCATCCGAGATCCAGAACCTTGAGTCCTTTGGCAATGCCGATCCGCTGCACGAGCGCTTCTCCGCTTTCGCGCATGGTCTCGGCAATACGCGTGAAGTCGCCTTTTTCCCAGAGTGCCTTGCTTGGATTCATGTGCGCGCTAGTCATCAGACTGTGATTCCCCTCTACGTGTGTGGTTCTGTCTCCCCAATCTTGCTCGGCCATTCGACGTTCTCAGTCATGAAGGTCTCCAGATCCGCTCTGGCTTCCCGCTGCCCAACAACGAGTGGCCGGCGCCTCACGATCCTGAGACGGAGCGCGGAAGCGCTGACATTGTACGCCAGGCGGCCCTCAGCCCCGCGCGACGGCCGCGGCGAGCCAGCGCCAGGCGGCCGCCGGCGTGGGCGAGAGAGCGAATTGACGGCCACGCACCTTGCGCAGCTGGCGGCCGCGCGCGCGCCGCGCGAGCTCCTGGAGGATGCGACTGGCGCGGTCGCGCGCGCCGACGCTGGCAAGCACGCCGGCGAGCTCGTAGCTCGGCTCGAAGGCCCCCGGCTGGATCTTGCGCGCCTGCTGCAGCAAGGTGATCGCCTCCGGCTTCGTGCGTCGCGAGCGCAGGCGCTTGGATCCATCGACGAGCGCGTTCACGGCGTCGACGGGTCGCCCGCGCTTCACCTCGAGCTCGGCGAGCGCGAGCCAGAGGCGGTGCTGGCGGGAGAGGTGCGTGGCAGCCTCGCGATAGGTCCCGATCGCCTGATCGACGAAGCCTTGTTTGCTGAGCTGCTCGGCGGCGCGGCGATAGCTCTCCCACGCGTCGTCGGGCTGCCGCGTCCGGGCCAGCAGCGGCGCGATCTTGCGATGGATCTGCGTGTCGTTCGGGTCGACGGCGAGAATCTTCCGGTACAGAGCGATCGCGCGCTTGTGTCGGCGCCGCTGCGCGGCGCGCATCGCCTGGCCGAGCAGGCGCGTGCGATCGTAATGGCTCTTGCGGCCGAACCATCCCATGACCCGGCGAGCTCCCGATGCGTCGCGTGAGGGGCGCGAGGTATGCGCCCCCGGACGATCCCATTTATCGGCAGGTCGCGTGCGGCGCAGAAGGCTAGTTGGCTGGATTCCCGGCGCCGGGGGAAGCCGCGGCCGCTGTCTGCGCCTCCAGCCGGTCGAGCGCCTCGATGCGAAGGCGTTCCGCGCCCGTGAATTGCGCGTCGCGGAGCGCGGCGATGGCAGCGGCTCGCGCCTCGGCGTCGTCGGGCTCGCGGGCGGCCACGCGCTCGCGCTCGGCGCGATAGGCGGCCACCCGCGCGGCCCATGCAGCGCGGGATTGATCGAGCGCCGCCAACCGCGCGGCGGCCTCGGACCCGAAGCGGGCCTCGCGCAGGGCGCCGACCTCTGCGTCGGAAGCGCCCTCGGCGCGCATACGCGCCTCGTCGCGGCGCAGGTTGAATGCAGCGGTGGCGGCGTCGCGCGCTTCGCGCTCCGCAGCGGGGCGCTCTGCATCCAGCGCCGAGAGGCGCGCCGCGCGTTCCTCCTCGACGAGCCCCGGATCGTGCAGAACGTGCAGGCGCTCGATGTCTACGCGCCAGCGCTCCTCCTCTTCCGAGAACAGTGTGTCCGCGAGCTCGCCGAAGTGCGCGCGGCGGAGCTCGCGGATGCGCTGGAGCCGGCGCTCGAGCGGCAGCGCCGCTGCGTTCTCGTCCGTGAACAGCGCCCGTGCTTCCGCGCGGTAGCCGAGATAACGATCCAGCAGCTCGAGCGCGGGGGCGGGATCGTCGAGACGCTGCGCGATCGCGGCCTCGATGCGCGCGCGGATCTGCGCGTCGGGCTCCTCGCCGCTCGCGGCGAGGAAGTAGTCGAAGAGGTCGAGCGCGTCGCGCGTGGGCACGAAGCGCCCGTCGGCGTCGCGCACGAGCCCGCCGTCCGGCTGGGTCCCGGCGAGGGACGCGGGCAGGGGAGGGAGGCCGGAGATCGTCGGCGCAGGGGGCGTCCCGCCCAAGGGAGCCGGCGCGGAAACCCGCGCGGGAGAGAGCTCCCGCGCGGGCCCAGCGCTCGTATCATCCGGCGCACGCAGCGCAAGCCAGCTCGCCGTGCCGGCGGCGAGCACGCCGGCGGCGCAGATCAGGACGCGTGCGCGCACTGCGTCTACAGGCCCAGGTTCTTGAGCCGGTTCGCGTGATTCTTGAAGAGCGTCACGGGATTCGACTCGAAGATCGAGACCAGACCGAGGACCTGGTTCACCTCGTCCAGATGGTTCTGGAAATAGTTGTCGCGGATCACGTCGCCCAGATGCGAGCTGCATTGGCCGACGAGTCCGTCGTTCGCGCCGCTGTAGAAGAACGACGTGAGCGCCATGCCGGCATCGGAGACGTCGAGCGCGTTCGTCAGGATCCCCGTGCCGCCCCAGGAGTAGTAACGGATGCCGTTCACCACCGCGGCGCCCTCGCCGCAGCTCGTAACCGGCACGCCCTGCGGATAGTGGGCGTTGAAGACGGCCGTGCCCGCGCTCGTGAGCGAGCCGAGGCCGGCGATCGCATCCTGCGGATTGCTCTTTCCCGTGAGCAGCCCGAGCACGGTGCCGAGCGAGTTCACGAAATACGCGAGCACGGACTCGGTGAAGGAACCGCCCACGACGTTCGCAGCGAGGTAGTCGGCCAGGTCAGCGCCTTTGTGCGGCGTGCCCACCGAAGTCACAGAGGCCACGAGGTCTGGCCGCACGGCCGCCACGTAGCGCACGTCGAGGCCGCCGTGGCTGTGGCCGATCAGGTTGACGCGCGGCTTGCCGGTGATCGCCACGATCGTCTCGATCTGATCGATCAGCTGCTCGCCGCGCACCTCCGTCGAGTTGAACTGACTCACCTCGGTCACGAAGACCGTGGCCCCCTTGTCGCGCAGCGCGCCCGGGATGCCGTACCAGTATTCGTACACCCCGAAGAGCTCGTCGAAGCCGGCCATGCCGTGCGCGAGCACGATCGGATACTTCGTCTTCGCGGAGCTGCAGTCGAACAGACAAAAGGCGTTGGCAGCAGCCGCGGGAAGCATCCCCGCGAGCGCCAGACACAGCGCGAGAACGGAACGCATCGCCTTCCCCCTCTCCATGATCACCCCTCTTGATCACGCTTCCTGATGAAAGGCCCCGCGGCCCCGGTGGCCGGGAGCCGCCGATTCTCCCACAGACAGTTGCGGGAGTGGTCGGATTTTCGGGGTGCACCGCGGCGGATCAGTCAGCGACGAGCGGACTTAGCAAGCCGAAGTATCGGGGAACCGCCCGACAGTGATCACGCGGCGGCTCGCTGGTAGAGGCCACGGATACTCCTCTCGAATGGCGGAGCGAAACGGCACTTTGGGTCATACACCGGGAGGGTGCGTCGAGCGCATCGGATTACTGACGATCATCGGGCCCATAGCCAGGAACCCATTCTTCGAATTGCCGAGCGCCGTCCGCAATCTCCCACCACGGCGCCTTTGAGCCCACGAACATGTGCAGCGCAGGTCGTACACCCGGGTCATCGTCGAGAAGACCCGCGGGAACGAGGACCAGCTTGCGTTCTACGTTCACCCAGGGTGCGTTCGATCCGCAGCTACGGCAGAAGCGATTGGCGTAGGTACCCGTCGAGGGCTGATGGGCCTGGATCAGGTCCTCACCTCGAAGAAATCGAAACTGGGTGATGGGAACGCAGGCGGTCACGCTGAACGCGGAGCCACGGGTCTTGCGGCACTTCGAGCAGTGACAGGTGGTGATCAGCGGGACGCTATCGGCTTCGAACTGGATGCCTCCGCAGAGGCAGCTTCCACGGATCATCGTCGGTCCTCCTTGTGTCGCCAAACTACTTTGTCGCGGCGGTCAAGTGTTCGCAGCACAGGGCAGCAGCTGGCTAGCCGGCTGCCTGTCGGAGCAGCCGTTCGGCTCCGGCCACGAGATCCGCGATGATCTCCGCCGCTGGCTGAACCGAGGTCACGTTGGCGACGGACTCGCCGGCATAGAGCGCCATTGCATCGATGTGTCCTTTGGTCGCCGACGTAGGAGCGATGACCGAGAACCGGCGGACCGGAATCACCTGCTCGGCAAAGACCACCTCGCCGATGACGTCCTCCGTCAGCGCCTTCGCCGCCGCGATCGACGAGCGCAAGACCCGATGCGGTGCGTTGGGCCACATTCCCGAGAAGGCCTCCGTGAGGCAGGTGTCTTCTGCCGAGGCAGCCAACAGTGCCTTCACGTAGGAGGGATGCGCTCCCGACTCCGCCGATGCAACGAAGCGTGTCCCCATGCGCGCGGCTCCGCAACCGCAGGTGAGGACCGCAGCCAGACTCCGCGCGGTCGCGATCCCCCCGGCCGCCACGACGGGGACACGGGCCACATCGAGAACCGCAGAAAGCAACGGCAGCAGGTTCGTCTCCCCGCGGACATGCCCGCCCGCCTCGGTTCCCTGCACGACGATGAAATCGCAACCCGCACGCTCGGCGGCCGCGGCCTCCGCCAGCGACCCGACCTGCCAGCTCACGAGCGCCCCGAACTCGCGAGCGCGCGCGACCAACCCCGCGTCCGGCTCGCCATAGAAGAACTCGACGACCCGCGCGCGGCGGGCTGCGACGGAAATGCACGCAGGATCGAGGAACGGAATCAGGAAGTTGACCCCGAAGACACCTTGGGTCGCCTTCGAGAGCTGTTCGAGAGCCGCCTCGAGCACCGGGGCGGACATCAACGGCGCCCCGATCATCCCGAGCCCACCTGCATCGGCGACCGCCGTCACGAGCTCGGGAGTAGTGATCCCGGGCATCGCTGCGAGCTGGATCGGCGCAGTGACACCGACGAGCTTCGTGAAGGAGGTGGTGATCAAGGCGAGGCTTCCGTCGTGATGCCGCCTAACGCGTCAGCGGCCGGTCGAGCTGCGTGCGCCACTTCGCCGGATCAGGGCCCGACTCCGGCCCCGCGAGGTAACACTCCCACAATTCCGGGGCTGGCGAGTGTCCTTCGGCTTCGATCCAGTCGATGAATTCGCCCCACGCGGCGCCCAGGCCCTCGTAAGGCCCGTGATACACCGTCCGCGCCACGCGCAGTGCGGGCCACTGGCTCGGCTTCACGCGACCCGCGGCGGAAACGGGCTTCGCGACGGGCACACCGATTTCGAAATCGAACACCTCGGCCGGCATCCGCAGATGGTGCGTGAACCACGGCCCGATGACGGAGACGCCCTGGGCGGCGATCGCGGCCATCAGCTCGCGGAGCCCCGCGCCCATCACGTTCTGGATCTCCTCCCGAGGCACCGCGAGCTTGATCACGGCGATGGTCTGGGGCGACGTCTGGATGATCTGCGGCTTTTCGAGCATGGGGAGCTGTCCATTCGCCTACCTTACCCCTGCGAACGAAGGAGCTGGGCGAACAGGAGCAGTTGTTCCCTCTCGAGAGGCGAGATCTCACCATCGATGGCGATCACGGACTCGATGGCCCGGATGAACTGCATGCGATGTTTTTGCGGAACGAGCGTCGGATCGACAGATTCCGGCGGCGGAGGCTTTGCGAGCCACCCCTCCACCTGGCGGCGCTCATCCTCGTCTAGATCGAGACGATGGGCCAATCGCGAAACGAAGGCTCGCTCGGTTGCGCGAACCTCGAGGTCCACCCATGCGAATGAGCACACGAACCTGAGCAGAAGCATCCGCTCGTCTCGGTTCAGTTCGAGCAGGGTATGCCTCCCTTGATCTGAGACCGCGCTCCGGCCCTGGTTGCTCGCCGCCCAGCGGAAGGCTGCTCAGCTGCAGCTCGAGGCTAGGCAGCGTGCCATCGGTGCGTAAGGCGACTCCAAAGATACGGCAACAACGGTTCACGCAGCTGCTGCCCGCCCTTCACGTGCATGTGGAGATGGTAGACCGTCTGTCCGCCCTGCGGATTCGTGTTGATGATGACCCGGAATCCCGATTCAGCGATGCTCTTTTGACGCGCGACGCTGCGCGCCAAGTCGAGCATTTCACCGAGGACTTCGGGCGGGGGATCCAGGAGGGACGCATAGCGTTGCTTGGGAATGACCAGGAGATGTACTGGCGCGGTGGGCGCATAGCGGTCTTCGATGACGTAGGCGTGCTCGGATTGGGCAATCCACGCTGAGGGCGGCATCTGCTCGAAGGGGCTGGGCGCCGCGAGAGACTCCTGCTTGACGCGAGGCAGCTGACGCTCGAGCACCTGCCACGCGGCCCACCCGAACGGATCGAGCTCGCCCACGACGAGGCCCACGACAAAGAACGCAAGAGCCCGTTTCATGGGTAGCCCCCTGGAGCAAACCGTTCGATTGCGTTGCCTGATGGATGGGCGCTCAGCCCCGCGGTGCGAGCTCGTAGAGCCAGAGGTAGCCGGATGTCACGGCCTCCATCGGGATCTCCCTCCCGCCAGCGTACTTGCGGCTCAGCTCCGCCAGGAGTGGTGCCACGCTCGGGCCCTCTTGGATGCGAACGAGCTGGCGCTCGTAGAGCGCGTCGCCGATGCGGAGGAGGATGCGCGGGTCCTTCTCGGCCTCGAGGGGCCACCGCTTCCAGATCTTGCCCCACCAGGTCGTCATGTAGCCGCAGGGGATGTAGGCCTTGCCCTCGTGATAGAGGATCCAGGTCGTCCGCGAGCGAGCAGGGTCGAGAAGCTGGAACTCGACCTCCCGCACATCGCGGACGAAGGACCAATCGGGCTCGGGGCCGCTGACCAACTCGCCGCTCGTGAAGGGGCCACCGGCGATGATGGCGATGGGCCCGTCGGCAAAGCGGGCTCCAACGAGCAGACCGCCGATGACCACGAGCAGCAAGGCGAGCAGGCCGCCCACGACGCGCAAGACGGATTTCATGAGAGTCCTCCCCAACCCGACCGTTCAATCAACGCAACCGCATTGGCCCTAGTCTAGAAGGAGAGCGACCAAGCAGAGCAGTATGCCGAGCGCTGCGACGTTCCATACGAGCGAGCGCACCAGCGGGATGCCCGCCGCATACAGCGGAAGGTAGACGGCGCGGCCCCAAAAATAGAGCTGGGCGCCCCATTCGGTGAGTGCGTTGTGCCGGCTCGAGACATGGGCTGCGAGAACGACCGCGACAAACAGCGGAAAGGTCTCCAGGTAGTTCTTCAGCGCGCGATCGAGTCGCCCCGCGACGCCGTGCAGTGGTTCCATCGGCTCATCTCGCGCACTCGCCGACCAGCGATACCCCCGCTGCAGGCTCGCAGAATGGGAAGCCGCGACGATGTGCACGAAGCCCAAGCCGACACACGACGCCAACAGCTTGAGTTCGGTCGTCATGCGTTGGCCGCCCAATTACTAATCGGTCCCTCCATCCTCACCTGAGGCGTGGACGCGCCGTCATTGTACGCCGTGTGGTGACGGATCGCCGCGAGGAAATGATGGCGCCACGTGGCGTTGGGAGCCGGGTCGGGCGTGGATCGACGGGGGTTAGGCTGCCAAACTCCGCAGCCTATCACGCGGGGAGGATGGCTTCGGTGCGGCGGCGGCGCAGCGGGCGCGTCCCCCGGCGCCCCGGGCGCTCTCTGGCCGAGAAAGCTGACGGAACGCAGCGCCCCGAACGTATACTTGCCGCTTCCATGGGAAATCGGCCCGGAGAAGCGCCACCGCGCAACGCCCTCGGCCATTCGGACGTACGTTCTCAGCCACCGCCGGAGAAGACAAATGGACGATCTCGCCAACGCGCAGAACTACTACGGCAAGATACTGGCCGGCTCCGGCGATCTGCGCACCGACGCCTGCGCCACGCTCGGCGCGCCTTCATCAGCCCTGCGCGCCGCGCTCGCCAACGTCCATCCGGAGGTGAAGGCGCGCTATTTCGGCTGCGGCCTGATCGCGCCGGCCTGCCTGGAGAACGCGCGGGTGCTCGACCTCGGCTCCGGCTCCGGCCAGGACGCCTACGTGCTGGCGCAGTGTGTGGGCGAAGGCGGCTCGGTCGTCGGAGTCGACGCCACGCCCGAGCAGCTCGCCATCGCGCGCGAGCACGCCGAGTGGCACCGCGAGCGCTTCGGCTATGCCAGATCCAACGTCGAATTCATTGAAGGCGATATCGCCAAGCTCGAGCAATTGAGCCTCGCTCCGGATTCGTTCGACGTCATCGTCTCGAACTGCGTCTTCAATCTGGTGGATGACAAGGCCGCTGTGTTTGCTGCTGCACACCGATTCCTGAAGCCGGGAGGCGAGCTCTACTTCGCCGATGTCTACGCCGACCGGCGCCTGCCCGCTGCGTTGCGTGCCGATCCCGTGCTTCACGGAGAATGCCTCGCTGGCGCGCTCTATTGGAACGATTTCCTGCGTCTCGCCAAGGCTGCGGGCTTTCTCGATCCTCGCCTCGTGACTTCGCGCCCGCTCGCGATCGGCGATGACGACGTGGCTCGGAGAATCGCGCCAGCGCGTTTCTATTCCGCAACCTACCGCCTCTTCAAGCTCGACGGTCTCGAGAGCGCCTGCGAGGATTACGGTCAGAGCGTGCGCTACGAGGGCGGCGTCGTGGGCCTGGAGGCCGCTTTCGTGCTCGACGGCCATCACAGCATCGAGGCTGGCCGCATGTTCCCGGTGTGCGGCAACACGTTTTCGATGCTGCACGACACGCGCTTTGCGCGCCATTTCGAGTTCTTTGGCGACACGCGCACGCATTTCGGCATCTTCAAGGGCTGCGGCGTCGAGCTGCCGTTCACGGAAGCAACCGGCTCGGTGCCGACGGCAGCGTGCTGTTGAAGCCGCGTCGAACCGTCTGATTTGACGATGCGTCAGATATTTCTGGTAGGCTCCTGCCGATGAGCGAAGTCTTCCGCATGCTCCCGAAGGTGACGCCGAAGAACGAGCACTTCTGGCGCGGCGGCGAGCGCGGCGAGCTGTGCTTCCTGCGCTGCCGGCCGTGCGGTCACTACATCCATCCGCCGCAGCCGATCTGCCCCGAGTGCCTCTCGAAGGATCTGGCGCCCGCGGCCGTCTCGGGTCTGGCGACGGTCGCGACCTACACGCTCAACCACCAGGTCTGGGTGCCGGCCCCCGATCATCCGTATGCGATCGCAATCGTCGAGATCGACGAGCAGCCGAGCGTTCGCTTGATGACGAACATCGTCGGCTGCCCGGCCGAGCAGGTGCGCATCGGCATGCGCGTGAAGGTCCGCTTCGAGCACCGCGACGACGTCTATCTCCCGCTCTTCGAGCCGGTGACGGCATGACGGAGATTCTCGAGCGGCGCGCCGCACTCACCGGAATCGGGCAGAGCGACGTCGGCCGGCGCCTGAACCGCGATCCGCTCGAGCTGACGCTCGATGCCTGCCTCGCCGCGATCGAAGACGCCGGGCTCACGCGCAAGGACATCGACGGGCTCGCGACCTATCCGGGCATGCTGTTGGGCGCGCCGGGCTTCTCGGGCGCGGGCATCACGGACGTGCACGACGCGCTGCGCTTGAATCTCAACTGGTTCACGGGCGGAGCCGAGCTGCCGGGTCAGCTCGGCGCGGTGATCAACGCCTGCCTGGCCGTGGCCTGCGGCCTCGCGAAGCACGTGCTCTGCTTCCGCTCCGTCTGGGAGTCGACCGCGCAGGGCAGCGGCGGACGCGCGCCGATCGGCGGCGGCGCCGGCGAGGGGGGAGGGCGGCCGCCGCGTGCGGTCGGCTCGATGATGGAGTTCACGCTGCCGTTTCGCGCCTACTCGGCGGCGAACTGGGTGGCGCTCGCCGCGCAGCGACACTTCCACGAGTACGGAACCACGCGCGAGCAGCTCGCGCAGATCGCGATCAACGCGCGCAAGAACGCCGCGGGCAACCCGAAGGCCGTCTACAAGGACCCGATGACACTCGAGAGCTACTTCGCGGCGCGCATGATCAGCACGCCCTTCTGCCTGTTCGATTGCGACGTTCCGGTCGACGGCGCGACGGCGATGATCGTCTCGCGAGCCGATCTCGCGCGCGATCTGCGCCGCCCGCCGCTGCGCGTCGAAGCGGTCGGCTCGGCGCTGCACGGGCGCCCCTCGTGGGATCAGTTCGACGATCTCGCGACGATGGCGATGCGCGATGCGGGCGCGATGCTGTGGACGCGCACCGTCCTGAAGCCCGCGGACGTCGACGTCGCCGAGCTCTACGACGGCTTCAGCTTCCTCGCGCTCGCGTGGCTCGAAGGGCTCGGCTTCTGCCGCAAAGGCGAGGGCGGTCCGTTCATCGAGGGCGGCAAGCGCATCGCTCTCGACGGCGACCTGCCGCTCAACACCAGCGGCGGTCAGCTCTCGGGCGGGAGGCTCCACGGCTTCGGCTTCCTGCACGAGGCGTGCTTGCAGCTCTGGGGCGAAGGCGGAGCGCGCCAGGTGCCGGGCGGCCCCCGCGTGGCGGTCGCCGCTGCGGGTGGAGGTCCGCTGGCGGGTTGCCTGCTCCTGACGAGGTCGTGATGGTCGCTCCCCCGCTGGCCATGACCCAGCCGCCTCCCGATCGACTGGGCCCCGCGCTCGCGGTCTTCTTCCGGCACGCGAGCCCGCGTGTGTTGACGCTCGTCGTCCTGGGCTCGCTCGCGGCGCGCGTGCTGCTCGGGAACTGGTCGCTCTGGGATCTCGCCATCCCGCTCGCGATCGTCGCGTTCTGGCCGCTCCAGGAGTGGCTGATCCACGTCTTCATCCTGCACTACCAGCCGGTCACGGTTCTCGGCCGCAAGCTCGATTTCAAGGTTCCGATCCTGCACCGCGCGCATCACCGCGATCCCTGGAAGCTCGATCTCGTCTTCATCCCGATCCACGTGTTTGCTTTCGTGCCGCTGGTGGTGGGCGGCGTCGCGCTGCTCGGCGCGTCGCGGCCGGAGCTCGTCGCGATCGGTGTGCTCGCCTACTTCGCGCTCTCACTCCACTACGAGTGGGCGCACTTCATGATCCACACGCTCTATCGCCCGCGCCTCGGCTACTACCAGCGCCTCGCGCGCAATCACCTGCTGCACCACTTCCGCAACGAGCACTATTGGTATGGAGTCACCATGCTGCGAGCCGACGGCTGGCTGCACACGGCGCCCGAGCCGAACGCGGTGCCGAAATCGACGACGTGCCTGTCGATCCTGCCCCAGGCGGGGAGCTAGCCCTGCGCGCGCTGGTGGTCGATGCCGGGTACGCGCGGCTCGCCGCGACGAAGCTGCTGGCGCTGTTCACGCCGAAGGCGTTCGTCGGCCCCCTCGCGACGATCCAGCTGCGCGAGATTCCCGATCCCGCTCTGATCGCGCCGGATTGGGTGGTGTTGCGGACGAAGCTCTGCGGCCTGTGCGGCAGCGATTACAAGCAGGTGTTCCTGAACGGGCGCCTCGACAATCCGATGACGGCGCTCGTCACGTTTCCGCAGGTGCTGGGACACGAGGTCGTGGCGCGCATCGAACGCATCGGCCCGGGCGTGCGCACGCGCCGCGTGGGCGAGCGCGTGGTGCTGAACCCCTGGCTCTCGTGCGCGCCGCGTGGCCTCCCGCTGTGCGAGTGGTGCCAGCAGGGAGAGCTCGCGCAGTGCCTCAACTTCACGCGCGGCACGCTCACGACGGGCATCCACCACGGCAACTCGAGCCAGGCGACGGGCGGCATGGCGCCGCTCGTGCCGGCGCACGAGTCGCAGTGCATCCCGATCCCCGACGAGATCTCGGACGACGCCGCCGTGCTCGCCGATCCCTTCGCGGTGTCGCTGCACGCGATCCTGCACCATCCGCCGCGTGAGAATGGCGTGGCGCTCGTCTATGGCTGCGGCACGCTGGGCCTGCTCGCGATCGCGATCCTGCGGCTGCTGCACCCGGACGTGCGGGTGCTCGCGGTCGCACGCTTCCCGCATCAGGCCGAGCTCGCGCGCAAGTTCGGCGCCGAGACGGTGCTCCCCCACCAGCCGGCGCGCGCCGTGATCGAGGGCGTCGCGCAGGCGCTCGGCGTCGAGCTGCGCGTGCCCTGGTACGGACTCCCGATGCTGAACGGCGGCGCCGACGTCGTGTACGACACCGTCACGGCCCCCAGCACGCTCGAGGTGGGTGTGCGCGTGGCCCGCACGCGCGGCAAGATCGTCGCGCTCGGCGTCGAGGTGCCGAAGGCCTTCGAGTGGACGCCGCTGTATCACAAGGAGCTCTCGCTCGTGGGCTCGAACGCCTTTGCTTTCGAGACCTTCGAAGGTCGCCGCCAGCACGCGATGGAGTGGTACTTCGAGCTGATCCGAACCCGACGCATCGACGTGACGCCGATCATCACCCACCGCTTCCCGCTCACGGGCTACCGGCAGGCCTTCCTCGCCTGCCACGATCAGGGCGCGAGCGGAGCGGTGAAGGTGCTTTTCGACGCCTTCGAATAGGTGCAGAATGGGGATGTGGATGAGTCCCAGCCGCCCAGCGGGGGGCGCTGGCGAAGCGCGCTGATCGCAGGAGGTTTGTCGTGGCGCATCGTGTGAAGTCCGGAGTCGTCGCCCTCGTGCTGCTTGCCGGGCTCGCGCTCGGGTGCGTGACGGCGCCGCCGATCCCCTCAGGGCTCACGCCCGAGCAGCAACGCATCCATCGCTTGCTGGCCGACATCGATCTGCCGCAGTTCGCCGAGAAGCTCGAGCAGGTCGCGCTGCGTGTCGGCGGTCACCCGCGCGATGGCCAGCTTCCGGAGGATCAGCGCCTGCGGCCGCGCATCGAGACACAGCTCGCGCCGGACGCCGTGGTGGAGGATGTCGTGCGCCGTGTGTCGGATGGCTTCGATGAAGTCCACGTGCTCGAGCTCGAGCGCTTCAATGCGAGTCCGCTCGGGCGCAAGGTGGACGCCGCAGCGGATGCTCCCTACTCGTGGCTCTCGCGGATCGGCTACCGGATGTTCGGGAGCGCCTCGAGCGGCGCGCCCGAGCGGGTGGCCCTCGTCGAGAAGCTCGATGCGCTGACGCTCTCGAGCCGGACATCGATCGATCTCTACATGACCGTCTACGAAGCGATCGTGCGTTGGTACGACAAGCACGGATTCATCGATCCCAAGGAGTCCGAAGCCGTCGGCGGCATCGACGGGCTGCTCGCGCGCGAGCGCGAGAAGGTCGCGGCGAGCTCGACGAACCACACCATCCCCTTCGGCCTCTACGCGCTCTCCGATCTCTCGACACCCGAGCTCGCGGAGTACGTGGGCGAGGCGGGGTCGCCCGCCGGCCAGTGGTACGCGAAGGCGGTGCGCGACGCGCTGATCGAGACGATCGGGAGCAGATCCCAGGCGATCGAACGCTGAGCCGAGATCACATGCGGTTCGACCGCAGGTTTTGTTCGTGCAGGACGTAGAGGTGGCTCGATACCGCCCACAGGGATCCCTTCCAGGAGATCTCTTCGAGCGTTTCATACCCGCGGATGGGCGTGGTGGAGATCACGTAGGGCCGTTGTTGGCTCGACGTCACCCAGGGTACGTCGTGAGCCGCGGTTTGACCCGGCGCCAGGTTTTCCGGGTGCGCATAGAGCTTCCAGCCGTTCAGCGAGTACCCGGCGTTGATCTCGGCTGCCGGCACGCCGCGGGCACGCAGGTGGCCGTACGCGTCGGCGCACGCCTGGTTGAACCGCAACACGTCCCACGTTCCCGAGATGGAGACGAAGGCCAGCAGGCTGATGCCACCCAGGGCGATGGTTCTCGACCATGCGGCTTTGACGCTGAGCTTCGAGCACAGATAGATGAGCGCGGGGAGCAACACCAGATAGTACCGGTCATAGTAGAACCACAGCGCATTGATCAGGCCGAGATTCAGCAATCCGGACGTCGCCATCACCTTCGCAGGCATGCCCATCTTCGGCACGCTCTTCACGCCCATGCGCAGCGTTCCCGCGACCAGAATCGCGGTCGAGATCAACATGAGCAGCCTGGCTGCAAGGGAGACGGGGGCCGCCGGGTCCGACGGACCCGGCTTTCCATTGATCAGACCCCGCACGTCGCACAGCTCTGCCAGCGACCAGATCCTTCCGCCAGGCAGAGGTGAGATCACTTCGCCATGCAGCAACCACAGCAGCCCGGCGCCGCCGATGGCGAGGAGCAGGATCGTGATCGGCCACGATCGCGGCTTCGACCCGATCATGGCGATGAGCAGAGGGAAGACGCTGAATGCGATCTCGAACAGCATGGCGAGATTGATCTTGAAGTATTCGAAGAGGCTGAGCGTCGTGAGATACCGGACGGGCTGCAGCTTCTCGACCATCACGCTGGTCCGCCCCAGCTCGTTCACCAGCCAGAGCCACAAGAGCGCCATGCCGAGCAACGAGACGGCGACGGGCAGCAAGCTGCGGAAGCGATCCGCCCGACTTCCCTCTCTCTGGACCCAATAGGGCAGCAGGGCCAGCGGGATCAGGATCCCGATCTGTCGCGAGAGAAACGCCGCTGTCGCGAATGCGCCTCCCGCCCACAGCAAGGACGGTTTCTCGCGCTTGACCCCCGCGACATAACAGAGAAGGGCGCAATTCATCATGCTCAGATACGGCACGTCGGTCATGAACGTGAAGCTCAGGACGAAGAAGACCGGGTTGGCTGCGAGCGCGAGGGTTCCGATCAGGCTGCGCTGACGGTCCAGATCGAGCTCGCGCAGAGTCAGGTAGAGCGCGCCGCACCCGCTGACGGCCAGCGCCAGGGTCGAGAGCCTGAGTGCGCCGAACGAGAAGCCAAGCGGCAGGGAGAAGAGACTCCCCCAGAGGATCTGGAGAATCGGGTAATTCGCGCTCCAATCGAGCACGGCCAGCTGCCCGGTCGCGAGCAGATGCTCCACGCTCCAGGCATAGGTCCAATCGTCATTGACGGGAACATCACGAAGTGGGGAAACGAGCCAACCCGCGATGACGAAGAAGCCCAGGATCACGAGGAGTGGGCAGCGCTCGTCGCGTAGGTAGCTGACGATCGACGCTGTCTTCTCGGTGGCGCGATCGGACATCGATGGCTCGGGTCGCATCCGTTCCCTGCGGTGCCCGCAAGCGGGCGGTCTCGCGAGGGATTATCCAGGACGCAGCAAGCTCGTCCAAGCCGCAGGCTTCGGGCAGCCTCCCGAGAGCGGATGTCGGCTCGTCATCCAAGCCTTATCCTGTGGATCCGAGCTCGAGCACCAGGGGCGTTGCCCAGCGTGAGTACTGCAGTCCAGGCCGAACCTGAACCCCGTCGCGATGCGCGGCCGGCGTCCGCCGCGCGCGTCGCCGCAGACGGAAAGTTTCTGCGCGCCGGCGACGATCGGTTCCTGGTCAAGGGCGTCACCTACGGGACATTTGCGCCCGATGCTGAAGGCTACCAGTTCCCTTCGCCTCGACAGATCGCCGATGACTTCCGCCAGATGGCGGACCTCGGCATCAACACGGTCCGGACCTACACGCCGCCGGGGCGCGATCTGCTAGACGAGGCGGCCCGCCACGGTCTGCGTGTCATGGTCGGGCTGCCGTGGTCGCAGCACGTGGCGTTTCTCGACGACCGCCGCCTGAAGCGCTCCATCCGCCAGGAGCTGACCGGCACGGTGGCCGAGCTCGGCGAACATCCCGCGGTGCTGATGTTTGCGCTTGGCAACGAGATTCCGCCGGGCGTCGTGCGTTGGCACGGGCGCGTGCGCGTCGAGCGGTTCCTGCGGAGCCTGTACAAGGACGCGAAGGCCGCTGCGCCGGAGAGTCTGTTCACGTACGTCAACTTCCCGCCCACGGAATTCCTCGACCTGTCGTTCTTCGACGTCTGCGCGTTCAACGTCTATCTGCATCGCGAAGTCGACCTGCGTGCGTACCTTGCGCGGTTGCAGCACATCTCCGGGCACAAGCCGCTGCTCCTGGCCGAAGCGGGCGCCGACAGCATTCGCGAGGGTGAGGAAACGCAGGCCGAGATCACCTCGATGCATATCCGCGCAGCGTTCGAAGAAGGGGCGGCGGGCGCGGTGGCGTTCGCCTGGACCGACGAATGGTGGCGCGGCGGCCAAATGGTGGAGGACTGGAAGTTTGGCCTCGTCGATCGCCAGCGTCGTCCGAAGCCAGCGGCGTTGGCCGTCGCACGCGCATTCGAAGACGCTCCGTTCTCACGCGAGAGGCAGCGCAGCTGGCCCAAGATCTCGGTCGTCGTGTGCGCCTACAACGCCGGCGATACGCTCGACGACTGCCTGACGTCGCTCGCGCGCCTCACGTATCCGAACTACGAAGTCATCCTCGTCAACGACGGCTCGACGGATCGCACGAGCGAAATCGCACACGGTTACGAGGGGGTGCGCGTCATCGACACGGCGAATGCCGGCCTCAGCGCGGCCCGCAACGTGGGGCTTGCGAATGCGACCGGCGAGATCGTCGCCTACACGGACTCCGACACGCGCGTGGACCGCGATTGGCTGACGTTTCTCGTGCAGCCATTTCTCGGCTCGGATGTCGTCGGCTCGGGGGGGCGGAACGTCGTGCCGACCGACGATCCGCCGATGGCGCAGTGCGTCGCGCGGGCGCCCGGCGGACCCACGCACGTGCTGCTCGACGATCGCATCGCCGAGCACGTCCCTGGCTGCAACATGGCGTTCCGCCGCGACGCGCTGCTGGCGATCGACGGCTTCAACCCCACCTATCTCCGCGCCGGCGACGACGTGGACGTGTGCTGGCGGCTGCAGGCGCGCGGCTGGAAGATCGGATTCGCTTCGTCTTCGCTCGTCTGGCATCACCACCGAACGTCGGTGAGGGCCTATTGGAGGCAGCAGACCGGCTACGGTGAAGGTGAAGCCTGGCTGATGGCGCACCATCCCGAGAAGTTTCTCGACAGCCGTATGCTGTGGCGCGGGCGCATCTACAGCCCGCTGCCGTTCGTCCAATCGTTGTGGGGCACCCGCATCAACACCGGCGTCTGGGGAACCGCGGCATTCCCGTCGGTCTACCGCAGGGACGCGCATCCCTTCGCCTTCCTGCCGCATTCGATCCGGTGGCAGGTGATCTCCTTGCTGCTGGCGATCGCCGGAGCGGCGGTCGCCAGCACCAGGAATCATCGCTGGGCTGCGGCGATGCTGTTGGGAACCGGCCTCCTCGGTCTGGCTGCGACGGTCGCGAAGAACATCGGCTACTCGCTGCGATCCGACGTGGATTCGCTCCCGGGCAACAAGCTCTGGTACCGCGCGACCGTCGCCACCATGCACTTCATCCAGCCGCTTGCCCGGCTGCGCGGACGCATTCGCGGCTTGCTCTCGCCCCCCCAGGTCGCGGTGCCGCTCGAGGAGCGCCAGACGAGCCGGGGCCCGCGGCCGTCGCCCGACGAGGCGTGGCGCGCACTGCTGTTGATCTCGGGCAGCGTCACGGAGGATCGCTTCTGGAGCGAGAAGTGGACGTCGGCCGATCGCGTGCTCGCGCAGCTCACCGAGTGGCTGCGGCGCTCGCGCGCCGTGCGGGCGATCGAGATCGACGAAGGCTGGTCGGACGACCGTGACGTCAGTGTCTCCGTCGGCCGCTGGGCCTGGCTCGACGTGCGGACGCTCGTCGAAGAGCACGACGGCGGCAAAGCGCTCGTCCGCATCAGCACGCACCTGCGTCCGACGACGTCCGGTGTCATCAGCGCGGTTTGTCTGGGCGCTGCGCTGCTCAGCGGCGCCTCGGCGGGCGTCGCGCTGCGCTGGCCGCTGGCCGGTTCGATCGTGTCGGGACTCACGCTGGTGTTGATCGCCGGGGTCTGCTGGCGCACCGCTCAGGCGACCGCGATCGTGCGGCGTGGCATTGCCGGGGTCACGGTCGGATTGGCGACCATGCGATCGAACCCGGCCCACCCGCCGCTCATCGCGCCGTCGCCGCTGCGGAGCTACGGGCTGCGCAGCGCGTTCACCTTCGTCGTCATGATCCTGGCGGTCGGCGCCGGCACGTTCATGTTGCGCGAAGCGGCGACGGCTCAAGTGTTCGGTGGCCGCAAGGGATTCGCCGGGGACCAGGGGCCGGCGCTGTCCGCCTGGCTCGACACGCCGGGCGGCATCGTGGTGGCGCCGAAGGGCGACATCTACTTCGCCGATTCGAACAACGACGTCATCCGGCACATCGACCCGCGCAACAGCGTGATCACGACGGTCGTCGGCAACCACGATTTCGGGGCCGCCTTCTCGGGCGACGAAGGCCTCGCGACCGACGCACAGCTCGACGGGCCCGACGGCGTCACGCTCGCCCCGGACGGTGATCTCATCGTCGCCGACTCGCACAATGATCGCATCCGTCGCGTCGACGGACCGACCCAGATCATCACGACCATCGCCGGATCCGGCGAGAGCGGCTACGACGGCGATGAAAAGCCGGCGAACGAGGCGGCCCTCGACACGCCGAGCGCCGTGGCGGCGGCGCCGAACGGCGACATCTACATCGCCGACACGCTGAACTACCGGGTCCGGATGATCGAGGCGACGACCGGTTTGATCCACACCGTTGCCGGCGATGGCACGGCGGGCGAAGACGACGATGTGGGGGATGGTGGCCCCGCGACCAGCGCGCACCTGAACATGCCGAGCGACGTGGCGATCGCGCCCAATGGCGACGTCTACATCGCGGACATGCACCACAACCGCGTGCGCAAGGTCGATGCGAGCACGCAGATCATCACCACCGTGATCGGCAGCGGAAAGTGGGGCCACTCGGGTGACGACGGTCCGGCGACGCAGGCCATGCTCGCCGGTCCGGCAGGGATCGCGCTGATGGTGGAGCCGCGCGGCGGGTTGACGATCTTCGTCGCAGACTTCTACAACGGCCACGTGCGCGCCGTCGGGGCCGACGGGATCATCCGGGAAGTGAGCAATGGGGGGCGCGAGGCGTTCGGAGCGCCGACGCGCGTGGCGTTTGCGCCGCGCCGCGGCTGGCTCTACGTGACCGACTCGAGCCGCGACCAGATCGTCGCGCTTCCCATCCCGAGAATCGCGCCGAACCGGGTGCCGCCGCGCCCGCTGGCGCGCGCAACGGCAGTGCGCGAGTAGGGGCGGCGAATGACGCAGCCGGCGCCGAACCCGTCGTCGCAGTCGCTCCTCGGCTGGACGCTGTCTTGTCTGCGTCCCCACCGGAAGCAGGTCGCCCTGCTGGTGGTGCTGCTGCTGTCGGAGATCGGTCTCGGCGCTCTCCAGCCGTGGCCTCTCAAGGTCGTGATCGACTACGCGCTCGCCACGGATCGGCGTCCCGTGCCCGAGCCGTTCGCGCACTGGCTCGCGCTTCTGCACGGTGGCAGCCTCGTCGGGCTGCTCGTCACCTTCGTCGTGGCCGGCGTACTGCTCCAGGTGACGAACCAGCTCGTGTCGGCATTCACGACGCAGGTGCAGGTGGATACGGGCCAGCGCATGGTCTACGACCTGCGCTACCGGCTGTTCGGTCATCTTCAGGCGCTCGGGCTCCATCACCATGTCACGACTGCCACGGGCGATGCCGTCTACCGCGTCGACGCCGACGCGTACGCGATCGAGAACCTGGTCATGAGCGGGTTGTTTCCGCTCGCGACGTCCGTGACGACGCTGGTCGTGATGTTCGCGATTCTCGCCAAGCTCGATCTGACCGTCGCGTTGCTGTCGCTCACGGTCGTGCCATTCCTCTTTCTCTGCCTGCGCTACTACACGTCGACGCTGGTCGATCGAGAGGAGCGCGTCAAGGAGCTCGAGTCGAAGCTCATCGAACGCCTGTACGAGACGTTCGCCGCGATGCGGCTCGTCAAGAGCTTCGCGCGCGAGCCATTCGAAGCGTCGCGCTACGCCAAGGCCGGCGATCAGACGATGCATGCGCGCATCGCGATCACGTGGCAGCAGTCGCTGTTCTCCGTCGTCGTCAGCACGATCACCATTCTCGGCACCGCGTGCGTGCTGATCGTCGGCGGGCTGCACGTCATGCACGGGCAGATGACGATCGGTGGTCTGACGGTGGTGATTGCATATCTCGGCGCCGTTTACGGACCGCTTTCGGCGATCGCACACACCACCGGTCAGCTGCAAGGAGCGTTCGCGGGCGCGAGGCGTGTGCGGGCGATGTTCGCGCTGCTGCCGGAGACCGTCGATGCGCCCGATGCCATCGAGGCGACCGCGGTGCAGGGCGACGTCCGCTTCGAGAACGTCGGCTTTGCGTATCCGAGTGGCGCGCAGGTGCTCCACGACATCGATTTCGAAGCCAGGCCGGGGCAGATGATCGCGCTCGTCGGGCTCACCGGCGCAGGCAAGACCACGCTCGTCAGCCTCATCCCGCGCTTCTATGACGCGACAGCGGGTCGCGTCCTGATCGACGGCGTCGACGTGCGTCGCTACCGCGTGCGCGAGCTGCGCGAAAAAATCGCGATCGTGCTGCAGGACCCGGTGTTGTTCTCGGGTACGATCGCCGAAAACCTGCGGTACGGACGGCTCGACGCGACCCGCGCGGAGATCGAAGCGGCCGCGCGCGCGGCGCATGCGCACCAGTTCGTCTCACAGCTGCCGAACGGTTACGACACGGAGATTGCCGAAGCGGGCGGTGGGCTGTCCGGCGGTGAACGGCAGCGTTTGAGCGTCGCGCGCGCGATCCTGAAGGACGCGCCGATCCTGATCCTGGACGAGCCGACCTCTTCGCTCGACTCGATCTCGGAAGAGATCGTGTTCGCCGCGCTGCGCCGGCTGCGAGCCGGGCGCACGACCATCGTCATCGCGCACCGCTTGTCGACCGTTCGTGACGCCGATCGGATTCTCGTGCTCGACGGCGGGAAGATCGCGGCGCAAGGTCGGCACGAGGAGCTCCTGGAGGCGAGTCAGTTGTATCGACGGATGTGCGCACGCCTGTCGGTGGGCAAATCGCTCGACGAGCCGGAAAGCGTGGATGAACTGATCGAAGCGGCGCGCCGATGAGGATCCTGTTTGCGGGCATCATCGCGCGGCATCCATTCGGTGGCGTCACCTGGTGCTCGCTGATGTATCTGCTCGGATTGCGCGCGCTCGGCCACGAGGTCTTCTACATCGAGGACACCGGTGAGTGCGTCTACGACCCGGTCCAGAACACCCGCGCGACCGATCCGAGCCATGGCACGTCCTATCTCCACGGCGCGCTCGAACGGTTCGGCCTCGGCGACCGTTGGACCTTCGTCAATTACGACGGTGGCTATCACGGTCGCAGCGCGGCTGACGTCCGGAGGTATGCCGCCGACGCCGACCTCTTCATCAACCTCTCGGGTGGTTCCTGGTTCTGGCGCGACGAGTACGCGCGGATTCCGCGCAAGCTGTTCATCGATTCGGATCCGGCGTTCACGCAGCTCGCAATCGCGAAGGGCGAGCCGTGGTACGTGGAATTCTTTCAGCGCTTCGATCACCTGTTCACGTTCGGCTCCAACATCGGCACTCCGGCGTCGCCGGTCCCGGTCGGCGCGTTCACCTGGCACAAGACCTGGCAGCCGATCACGCTCGAGGATTGGCGCAGCAACGAAGTGCCGCGCGATCGCTTCACTAGCGTGATGACCTGGCAGATCGAAAGCTTCACGGACGTCGGCGGGAACAAGGACCAGGAGTTCGTGAAATTCATCGAGCTGCCATCGCGCACGCCCCAGCGATTCGAGCTCGCAATCAACGGTCCGCAGCAGCTGCTCCGGCGACACGGCTGGGACACGGTGGATGCGATGGCCATCTCGAGCACGCCATGGGGATACCGGGACTTCATCCACGGCTCGAAGGCCGAGTTCGGCGTCGCCAAGCACACCTACGTGGTCCATCGATCCGGATGGTTCAGCGACCGCACCGAGTGCTATCTGGCGTCGGGGCGACCGGCGCTCGTCCAGGACACCGGTTGGACCGCGCACCTGCCGTCCGGCGAAGGGCTGCTCGCCTTCTCCAACATCGAGGAGGCGATCGACGGGATCGACCGCATCAACGCCGACTACGATCGCCACGCGTGGCGCGCCCGCGAGATCGCGCGCGAGCATTTCGCCGCGGACCGCGTGCTGCCGAAGTTGCTGGAGACGGCGTGCAAATGAAGATCGCACACATCGCTCCGGTCGCCACCACCATCCCGCCGCCGAAATCCGGCTCCGTGGAAACGATGACGTCGCTCCTCACCGAGGGCCTCGTGGCCCGCGGCCACGACGTCACCCTGTTCGCCACGGGCGATTCGAAGACGAAGGCGAAGCTGCATGCGATCTACCCGCACGGCTACTGCCATGACACGAACATGTGGCCGTGGGAGTTGTACGAGATGCTGAACCTGGCGGCCGCCGTGGAGCGCGCGGCCGACTTCGACATCATTCACTACGAGGCCGCGTACTATCCGATGTCGCTCGCCTTCGCGCGGCTCTCGCCGACGCCGATCGTGCAGACGCTCCACCACTCGCCGAGCGCGACCGAGGTCGCGTTGTGGGCGCGCTATCCGGAAGCGCCGTTCGTGGCGATCTCGAAGGAACAGGCGTGCCTGCTGAAGGGTCTCAACGTCGTGGAGACGGTTCTGCACGGCATCGACGTCGAAAACTTCGTCTTCCGTGAAGAACCGGAGGATTATCTCCTCTTCCTCGGTCGCTTCACCGAAGGCAAGGGCGTATTGCCGGCGATCGAGGTCGCCAAGCGTGTCGGCATGCGGCTGATCCTGGCGGCCGCCGACGAGGAGTATTACCGCCAGAAGGTGGCCGCCCACGTCGACGGCCGGCAGATCGTCTACTTCGGCGAGGCTGATTTCGATGCGAAGGTGAAGCTCTTCGGCGGCGCGCGCGCGTTGCTCTATCCGACACTCGCCTCCGAGCCGTTCGGTCTGGTGCTGGCCGAGGCGATGGCCTGCGGCACGCCGGTCGCTGCTCTCGATCGCGGCGCCGTGCGTGAAGTCGTCGACGATGGCGTGACGGGAAGGATTTTCGACGACCTCGACCAGATGGCCCGAGGGCTGCCGCGCGTCTTCGAGCTCGATCGCAACCGCGTGCGCGAGCGCGCCGTGGAGCGCTTCGCCGCTGGCCGCATGGTCGACGGATACGTTGCCGCCTACAGACGGATCATCGAAGCTCATCATGGCCGCTGATGCGGGCCCGCTTGCTGGCCGCAGCGTGCTCGCAGTCTTTGCGCATCCCGACGACGAGTCGCTCGCGTGCGGCGGCACGCTCGCGCGTTTGTCCGATGCCGGTGCTCGCATCGTCCTGGTCTGCGCATCTCATGGGGAAGCCGGCTCGATCAGCGACCCGTCCCTCGTGCCGGACGGCGACCTCGGACGCGTGCGCGCACAAGAGCTTCGCGCCGCCGCCGCGGGACTCGGCGCCGCGGAAGTCATCGTGCTGGACCATCCCGACGGCAGCCTCCGCTGGCGCGACGTCCCCGAGCTCCACGCCGAAATCGTGATGATGATCGAGCGGTTCCGCCCGGACGCGGTGATCACCTTCGCCGAGGATGGCCTGTACTGGCACCTCGATCACATCGGCGTGTACGAGCGGACGTTGACGGCCGTCCGTTCTTTCGGCGCCGGGGCGCCGCCTCTGTACTGCGTGACGATGCCTCCAGGCGTCATGCGGGAGTTGGCCGAGGCCGCGTACGCAAAAGGCTGCGCCAAGGCGGATTCGGGCTTCTGGGAGATCGACCCGGATGCATTCGGCTCCGAGGCCAGGCTGGGGACCTTCGCGATCGACGTGCGGCCGTGGGCGGCGCGCAAGCTCGCCGCGCTCCGCTGCCACCGAACTCAGATGGGTCCGGGCAACCCGATCGCGTGGATCGGCGAAGACGAGGTGCGGCGCTGGCTCGGCTTCGAACAGTTCCGCCGCGCGCCCCTCGAAAGCGTCGACGCTTGCATGCTCGAACAACTCGGTGAGGCCGTCGCGACCTCGTAGGTCGTGCGACGAGTCCAGACCGCCGCGAGCGACCGGCGGTCCACGCGCTGGCCTAGATGCGGCGCTCGCGTCCCTCCCAGTACGGATCGCGGAGCTTGCGTTTGTAGAGCTTGCCGTTGGGATCGCGCGGCATGGCGTTCGTGAAGTCGAGCGAGCGCGGGCACTTGTATTTCGCAAGACGCTCGGCGCAAAAGGCGAGGATCTCCTGCGCGCACGCGTCGCCGGCTTTCGCGCCGGGCGCGGGCTCGATCACGGCCTTCACCTGCTCGCCCCAGTCCTCGTCCGGAATCCCGAAGACGGCTGCGTCGGCCACCTGCGGGTGCGAGAGCAGCACGGCCTCGATCTCCGCCGGATAGATGTTGACGCCGCCGGAGATGATCATGTCGATCTTGCGATCACACAGGAAAAGGTAACCATCGGCGTCGAGATAGCCGACGTCGCCTACCGTGAAGAAGTTGCCGCGGCGATTGCTGCGGGTCTTCTGCTCGTCGCCCTTGTAGGCGAAGTCCTGGAGCAGCTTCAGATACACCGTTCCAGGCTGCCCGGCGGGGCAATCCTTGCCCTCGTCGTCGAGCACGCGGATGTCGGCGCCCTGCCAGGGCCGCCCGACCGTACCCGGGCGCGCGAGCCACTCCTGCGGTGTGACGAGGGTGCCGCCGCCTTCCGTCGCGCCGTAGTACTCGTAGATCACCGGGCCCCACCAGGCGAGCATGCGGCGCTTGACGTCGATGGGGCAGGGGGCTGCGGCGTGCAGGACGTTCTGGAGCGAGGAGCAGTCGTAGCGGCTCCGCACGGCCTCCGGGAGCATCAGCAGGCGGTGGAACTGGGTGGGCACCATGTGCGTCGTCGTGACGCGGTGTTTCTCGATCAGCTGGAGCGCGCGTTCGGGATCCCAGCGGTCCATCAGCACGACGGCGTGCTCGAAGTGGAGCGAGAACCAGCTGAAGGCGAGCGGCGCCGTGTGATACATGGGCGACGTGCAAAGGTGTACGCCCGCGCTGCCGGGGTTGATGCCGAAGCGGCCGAGGTGGCCGGCCTGGAGCGTCGCCATCACGTCGGGATCCATCTCGATCAGATCGCGCTTGATGCCCTTGGGCTTGCCCGTCGTGCCCGACGTGTACTGCATGAACTGCCCGGCGCAGCGCTCGCTCGGCAGCGTGGCAGGCTGCTCGCGCTTGAGCGCAGCGTAGGACGCGAAGCCAGGCAGCTCGCCGACGGCGATGCGCGCCGCGGCCGGCAACTCTGCTTCGTCTGCCGCGCGCCGCGCGCGCTCGCCTTCCCTGGCGTCCGCCACGAAGGCCCGGGCGCCGGAATCGCGCAGGATGTACGCGATCTCGGGCGGCGCGAGGTTGGTGTTGAGCGGCGTGATGAACCAGCCGCCCTGCATCGCGGCGAGCAGCACCTCGAGGGCGGGCGCTCCGTTGGGGAGCAGCATCGCGACGACGTCGCCGCGCGCGAGCCCGCGCGCGCGCAGCGCGTGCACGATCTGGTGGCTCGCCCCGGCGAGCTCGCCGGCCGAGTGGACCCTCCCGTCGGGCTCGACGAGCGCTCGCCGGCCGGGCTCGGCCTGCGCCAGCTGCCAGAAGCTTCGAGGCGCCATCGCTGGCCTTTCGCCCTCGGCGTTCCGTGGGCTTCCCGCTGCGTTTCTCTCGCAATCTGACGCTGTGTCAGATAATCTCATCGTATATCAGATCCGGGTCGGGAATGGAATCCGGAATCCGGAATCCGGAATCCGGATCCGGAATCCGGAGCCCTGAACCCGGAATCGGGAATGGAACGGCCATGGCAGTCTCCTGGGACGCGGTGACGGTCGGCGACGAGCTGCCGCCGTTCGTGCGCAAGACCGATCTTGCGAACTGGAACCGCTACGCCGCGGTGAACGACGAGTTCATCCCCCTGCACATGGATGCCGACGCCGCGCGCGCGGTCGGCCAGCCCGACGTGTTCGGCATGGGGAACCTGCGGCTCGCTTATCTCCACAACCTGCTGCACGCCTGGCTGGCCGGGAGCGGCGACATCGTCGAGCTCTCGTGCGAGTTCCGCGGCCTCAACTTCAAGGGCGACGTCCTGACGACACACGGGCGCGTCATCGGCAACGAGCGCGTGCGCACCGGCCGCGTCGTCCATCTCGAGCTTGGCGTCGAGAATCAGCGCGGCGAGGAGACGACGCCGGGCGAGGCCAGCGTCTTGCTCTTCGACGGCGGCCAGGCGAAGAGCCTGCCCGATCCGAAGCCGCTGCCGCCGCCCGAGAAGCCTGCGATGGGCCGCTTCCTCGACGAGCGCACGCTCGGCTGGCTCGGGCGGACCACGGATCCCATCACCTCGCTCCCGGTGGGCGCGAACGACATCCGCCGCTGGGCGATCGCCACCCACTATCCCGAGCCCGCGCCGCCGGAATTCCTCGACGAGAAGGTGGCCGAGCGCGGCGCCTGGGCCGGGCTCGTGGCGCCGCGCGATTTCAATCCCTTCGCCTGGATGCACGCGGATGGCCGGCGCGAGCCGTGGCTGCGTGGGATGGGCACGACCCCCGGTACGCGCGTGCTCAACGGCGGTCAGCGCAGCCGCTATTTCGGGCCGATCCGCCCGGGCGACGCGATCACGTCGGTCGTCTCGCTCGCAAATGCCTACGAACGCGAGGGCAAGCTCGGCACGATGCTCTTCCTCGTGAACGAGACGCGCTGGACGAACCAGGAGAATCGGCTCGTGCGAGTCGGCAATCGCACGACCATCTACTACTAGAAGAAGGCCTTCGGGAGAACGACATGCACGGGGACTACCGCGTCGTCGACGCCGACGGGCACGTGATCGAGCCCGTGAACCTCTGGGAGACCTACATCGACAAGGAGTTCCGCGAGCAGGCGCCGCGCTGCTGGGGCGCGATGAGCGTCGAGGTGCAAGGCCATCGCATGCCGGACGTTCCGGGCTGGAAGGAAAGCGGACCGGAGGCCGCGGGCGCGGCGCGGCGCACGGCGGATCCACGTTTCGCTTTCGCGGCCGACAGAAATTTCGATGCGGTGAGCCAGGTGCAGGCGATGGATGCCGAGGGCATCGACATGGCCGTCCTGTATCCCTCGCGCGGGCTCTTCGCGGCCTCGGCCGACGGCATTCCGCCGCGCCTCGCCGGCGCCATCTGCCGCGCCTACAACCGTTGGCTGGCGGAGTTCTGCAGCCATGCGCCGCGGCGCTTGTTTGGCGCCGCGATGGTGTCGCTCCACGATGGCGGGGTGGCAGCGCGCGAGGCGGCCTTCGCCGTCGAAGAGCTCGGCATGAAGGCGATCTTCATCCGCCCGAATCCGGTGAACGGCAAGACCATCGACCACCCGGACTTCGACGAGTTCTACGCCGAGGCGGCGCGTTTGAACGTGCCCGTCGCGACGCACGAGGGCGCGGGCGTGCACCTCGAGCAGTACGGCCGCACGCGCTACGACAAGCTCTTCAAGGTCCACATGGTCTGCCACGCGGTCGAGAGCATGGGCGCGTGCATGGATCTGATCGTCGGCGGCGTGCTCGAGCGCCACCCGAAGCTGCGCGCGGTCTTTCTCGAGGCTTCCTGCGGCTGGGCGCCCTGGTGGCTCGAGCGGATGGACGAGCACTTCGAGGGCTTCCACGGCGCGCGCGAGGCCAGGCACCTGACCCTCAAGCCGAGCGAGTATTTCGCACGCCAGTGCTTCGTCTCGGCGGAGGTCGACGAGCGCGCAGCGAAATACGTGGTCGATGCCTTCGGGCCGCACAACCTCGTGATGGGGAGCGACTATCCGCACGGTGACGGCAGCTATCCGCACGCGGTCGACAAATTCCTCGCGATCGACACGCTCTCCGACGACGTCAAGCGCAAGGCGCTGTGGGACAACCCGGTGCGGCTCTACGGCCTCGAAAAAGAATCGGCAGCGCTCGGCGCGCCGGTTTCCCCCATCCGGCGCTAGCGTTCCGCCATGCGCGTCGGCGTGATCGGTCTCGGCAACATCGGCGGACACATCGCCGCGAACCTCGTCGCCGACGGACACGCGGTCGCGGTGTTCGATCAGGACGCGGGGCGGGCGCGTGCGATCGATGGCGCCAGGCCGGCCGCCGGTCCCGATGCGGTCGCGCGCGAGGCGGAGCTCAGCTTCCTCTCGCTGCCCACCCCGGCGGTGGTGCGCAGCGTCGCCGAAGCGTGGCTGTGCGGCGCGGCGCCGGGCAGCGTGCTCGTCGATCTCTCGACCAACGCGCCGGCAGCGGTGCGCGAGCTCGGCGCGCTCGTCGCGAGGCACGGCTGCCACCTGCTCGAGGCGCCGCTCACCGGCGGCGCGCCGGGAGCGAAGGCGCGCATGCTGGTGTTCCTCGTCGGTGGCGAGCCGGCCGTCTTCGAGCGCTGTCGGCCCGTGCTCGCGAAGCTCGGCCGCGCCACGTTCCACTTCGGCCCGCTGGGCACGGGCAACACGGCGAAGCTCGTGAACAGCCTGCTCGCCTTCACGTCGACCTGGGTCTCGCTCGAGGGCCTCGCGATCGCGGCGAAGAACGGCCTCGATCTGCGCACGCTCGTCGAGGCGGTGCGCACGGGCGGCGCCGGCAACTTCTTCATCGACCGCATGGTCGAGGGCATCAACCAGCGCGGGCGGCCGCCGCAGTTCGCGCTCGCGCTCGCGGCCAAGGACGCGGGCCTGGTGGTCGACGTCGCGCGCGACGCGGGCGTCCCCGCGCCCGTCGCCGGCCAGATCGCGCAGGTGCTCGCGGCGGCGACGCGGGCCGGTCTCGGAGAGCGCGACTGGAGCGATCTCGTGGTGTGGATGGAAGAGCAGGCGCAGCTCGAGCTGGTGCTCCCGCCAAAGCCGCCGGAGGTGAAATGAGCGAAGTTCGCAAGGTCCGGGTGCCGATCGAGCCCGGCTTCTTCACGGTGCCCGACGACCCGGCCGCGCCGCCGCGTCTGCTCGGCTCCCGCTGCCGCGCCTGCGGCGAGCATTTCTTTCCGCGCCGGCTCGTCTGCGCGCGCTGTCTCGCCGAGGGCTGCGAGGACGTGCTCCTCTCGACGCGCGGCACGCTCTACACCTGGACGTACGTGCACTTCCCGCTCTTCGGCAGCAAGCGCGCCGATCACGCCGGCGGCTACGGCGTCGGCCAGGTGGATCTCCCCGAGGGCCCGCGCGTGCAGGCCGTGCTCTCCGGCGAGCTGGGCGACTTCCGCATCGGGATGCAGATGGAGCTCGAGCTGGAGACGCTGCGCGAGAACAAGGAAGGGCAGGAGGTGGTGATCCATCGCTTCCGGCCGCTCGAGGCATCGCGATGAAGCTCGAGAACGTCGCGGTGCTCGGCGTCGGGATGACGCGCTTTGGCGTCTATCCGAACCGCTCGAACGTCGATCTCGCTCGCGAGGCCGGGCTTGCCGCGTTGCACGACGCGGGCATCACGCTGAAGGACGTGGGCGAGTCTTTCGTCGGCTACCTCGGCGCCCAGCCCATGACGGGCATTCGCGCCATGAAGGAATTCGGGCTTACGGGTCTGCCCGTCACGCACGTCGAGAACGCCTCGGCGACGGGCCTGGTGGCGTTCCGCGACGCGGCCTGGGCGGTGGCGAGCGGCCGCTGCCAGGTCGCCATGGCGCTCGGCTTCGACAAGATGACGGAGATGAGCGCGGGCGGGCGCGGCGGCCGCGGCGTCGGCCGCGACGCGATCGACAGCGCGATCCTGCCGGCGGCGTACTTCTCGCTCTGGGCGATGCGGCGCATGCACGAGCGCGGCACCCGGCCGGAGCACTTCGCTGCGATCGCCGCGAAGAACTGGAACTTCGGCGCGAAGAATCCCTGGAGCGATCGCCAGCCGGATCACGAGGTGACCGTCGAGGAGGTGCTCGCCTCGCGCAAGATCGCCGAGCCCGTGACGGCGATGATGAGCTGCCCGGTCGACGACGGCGCCGCGTGCGCGATCCTCGCGAGCCGCGATTTCGCGCGCCGGCTAAAGCCCGGCCGGCCGCTCGTCGCGCCGATCGTCTCGACGCTGCAAACGGAGACCTACGCGCGCGGGCACACCTTCATGGGCCCGGTCGTGGGCCCGCCCAGCATGACGCGCGACACCGCGCGCCAGGCCTACGAAGAATCGGGCATCGACCCCATGGACGTGAGCCTCGCGCTCGTGCACGACGCCTTCGCGAACGAGGAGCTCGAGTACTACGAGCTGCTCGGCTTCTGTCGCGAGGGAGAGGCGGAGAAGCTCGTCGAGGAGCGGCAGACGCACCTCGGCGGGCGGATTCCGTTCAACACCGACGGCGGACTGATCGCGCGCGGCCACCCGGGCGGCCCGACCGGACTCGCGCAGATCTTCGAGCTGACGCGCCAGCTGCGCGGCGAGGCCGGCCCGCGCCAGGTCGCGAACGCGCGCATCGGCATGGCCCATCTGGTGGGCGGCGGCAGCGTCTGCACGATCAGCATCCTGAAGAGGGAGTAGCGATGTCTTCCGACGACGAGCTGCGAGCGAAGGGACGCGAGGTGATGGCGAAGCTGTGGGGCGAGCGCGCCGGCAAGGGCGGCGGCCCGCCGGGCGCGCAGATCGCGCCCGAGTTCTTCGATCTCGTGACGCGCTTCTGTTTTGGCGGCTTCTGGTCTCGCCCCGGGCTCGACGTGCGCAGCCGCAGCCTCGTCACGGTCGCGCAGCTCGCGGCGCTGGGCCGCACGGACGAGCTCAAGGCGCACCTGTTCGGCGCGCTGAATCTCGGCATTCGCCGCGAGGAGCTGATCGAGGTGCTGATGCACACCTCGCAGTACGCGGGCATCCCGGCTGCCGTGAATGCGCTCAACGCCGCCGCGGACATCCTCAAGAAGCCCGCAGAACCCTGAGCGGCGCGGCGCCCGCGCAGCCCGCTCCCGGCCCGCTCCCCGTCTCGACCCCGCGAAGGGCTCTTCGCCAATGGATCATCGCAAGAGCCGATCGCAGACGCGCTCGAAGATCACCGCGACTCGTTCCCACTTGTATTCCGCTTCGACCAGTGCCCGCGCGGCATTGCCGAGCTGTAGTCGTAGCTGCCTCGCATCGGCCAGACGCGTGATCGCAGCGGCGAAGGCGTCGATGTCCCCGTTGGGGACGACCAATCCGGTCTTCTCGTGCACCAGGATCGTGGCCGAGCCCTCGAACGACACCGTCGGCAGGCCCGACGCCATGTAGTTCAGCAATTTCTGCGGGATGCCCGCGCCGACGATGCGCGGGTTCGCCGCGATGTCGGCCGCTGCGAGGATTTCCGGCAGATCGCGGAAGCTGGCCGAACGGACCCGGATGCCCTGCGCGTGAGGGTCATCCACGCCCAGTGCAGACAGCACGGATTCGGCTTCGGGCGACGAAACCACGAGCTCGATGTCCCGACGTTGCCGTCGAATGCGGCGAAATGCCGCCAATAGCAGATCGAAACCCTGATACCCGCTCAGGTTGCCCGCAAACACCACACGCACCGATGCTGCATCATGTCTCGGGGCGGACACGCATGCGAACTTCTCGATTTCGACGCCGCTCGCTGCGGTGATGGTCGGCAGATCGGGTTTGGCCCGCGCCGCGTAGAAGTTCGTGATCTCGTCGGTCACGCAGATGATCGCGTCCGCCAGCCGGATCAGCCGCCCGTCGAGGATCGCACCGAGCCAGGCAATCGGCGTCCTGAGAAACTTCGGAAAGTAGTAGCCGAGCTCGGAGCCGAGCAGGGTGTGCGAATCGAAGACGATGGGCACGCGGACACCGGAGCGACGACGCGCAATCGAAGCCACCAGCAGACCCTCGTAGTGATGCGCATAGATCACATCGAAGCATCGTTGCTCCAATAGTTCCTGGACTCTCGTCGCCAGTCGCGGACTCATTGCGAACAGCTTGGTCCAGCTCGGGCCCGGACTGGTCTTGTGATAGCCGCGAACCCCCTCCGAACGTTCGATGCGCAGCTTCGTCTCGATCTGCGGATCAGCGAGTGGGAAGGCCGCGACGCAGACATCGTGGCCACGCGCGGCGAGCGCCTCGCTGACGCGCAGCGTGCGAGCCGGTGTTCCGCGACCCATGGGAAACGGGCCGCCGGCGATCACGAGTATCCTCATCGGGCTTCCATCGTAACCCGGATCGATCGTTTCGCGACGTCGGAAAGCGTAGACGAGGGGGCGAATCTGTGTTACGAGTCGATCACCAACAGGGAACCCGGCGAGAACCCCATTCGATTCATGTCGTCATTCCGCCGAATGCTTCGCTACACCTTTGCTTTTGGCGCGAGCAAGCAGCTGTTCAATGCGGTATTGCCGCGCTTTGCGCGCCGTAAAATCGCGTCGGCTCTGGATCTCGATACCGGTCCGCTGAATCGCCCCATCGACGACGTCGAGCTCATTCCAATCCAGCCGGGTGGCTACCTCGCCGTCTATTTCAAACGATATGGTGCGGACGTTGGCCCGGGGGTGTCGTTGTATGTTTGCGAGAACGAGATCCTGCGATTCGATTGCTTCGGCCCTGCGCGCGGGCACTACCACTCGCTGCCCTGCCTGTCGGCGTTCCCGGGCCGCGAGGGTTTCGCCCTGGCGGGAGACTCGGTCGTCGCGCAGATCCAGCAGGCCGCGGCGGAAATCCGCGAGAACCATGCTGCGCACCGGGCGAAGCATTTCCGCCGTCGCATTCGCGAATTCAGATTCGACCCGGCGAGTCTCGACGCAGCCGTCTCCGAGGCGCGCGACAGGATGCTGAGGGCGCATGGGAGGGCGTCGCCTACGGCGCCGTCGCCCGCGTCAGCCGTCGCCTCTCCAGCAGATAGAGCAGGCCGCCCAGGCTACTCATCAACAATCCAGTGACCCGCAGCAGGATCGCGACCGCGGCAGCCTCGGCTGGCTGCAGTCCGACGGCCGCGAACACGAATACGAACACGCCGTCAGAGACGCCCAATCCATTGATCGACGTCGGCAGCGCCGTCACGGCGTACACGACCGGAATCAATGTGATGACCAGCAACGGCGAGATCGACAGCCCGAACGCGAGGAAGCCGCAATAGCTGCTGATCGCCCAGGTCACGTTGAACAGCACCGTCATCAGCACCGCGCCCACCAGCAGGCTGCGCTGGCCCGCGAGGTCGCTCAGGCTGTCGGTCAACTGCGAAACGAACGTGCGAAGGCGACCGGCGCGCAAACGTTCCGCGGACCAGCGGGCCATGCGGCTGGGCCAGTCGGTCGCGAGCAGCAGCGTCGCAAGCGCGGAGCCGACGAGGCCGATGGCGGCAAGCCTGCCGAGGCCGGGCAGAATGCTGCGCCAGGCCCAGATCAGACATGCGGTCGACGTGTACAGCCCGAGACCGGCGAGCGCGACGACCCGGTCGAGCAGAACGCTGCGTGCGACGGCCATCTTGCTGTTGCTGAAGTCGGCGGACTCGACGACGCGGAAGATGTCGCCACCGATCGAGCCCGGCAGCGTGTTCGCGAAGAATCGCGACATCCAGATGCGGCGGAACAGCCGGCTGGTTTCGGTGGTGATGCCCTCGAGAGCGAGGAACATCTTCCAGCGCCGCGCTTGTATCCACAAGCTCGCCACGTACGGAACGATGCGGATGGCGACCCAGGACCACAGCACATTGGCAAACGCGGCAACGACGTCCCGGGGCCCGATCCACCACAGAATCGCGCCGAACGCCACGAGCGCGAGCGAGACGCGAAGGGCATCGGCGCGCGACAGCTTACGCGAAGCCACGCGCCCGCTCGGCGATCTGCCGCAGCTCATCGACGCTCAACGGGGGGGCCGTCAGCGCGCCCAGGTCTTCGTCGAGCTGTTCCGGAGTGACCATTCCCGGAATCACGGCGCTCACGCCAGGGACCCGCAGGACGAACTGCAGCGCCGCCTGGGCCAGGCTGCGGTCGGCCCGCACGAGGAACCCGAACTGCCTGGCGCGGTCTTCGCGCGCGCGAATCTCGGCGCGGCTGCGAGCCGACTCCTTCGCGAGCGCGTGTCCGGTGTCTGCGGTCAGGAACCCCTGCGCCAGGGGTTCGCGCGCGATGACGCCGAGCTTTCTTGCGGCAAGCTGGGGGAGGAGACTCGCGAGCGCCTCCTGATCCGCCAGCGAGACGACGATCTGCACCGTGGAGACGCCGGGGTGCTTCAGGCACAGGGACGCGTCGTCCGTACTGCGGCAAGAGATGCCGTAGAACCGGATCTTGCCCTCCCGCTTGAACGCCTCGAGCGTCTCGATGAAATCACCGGCTTCCAGCTCCGGCCGGGTCGGGTTGTAGACCTGATAGAGATCGATGTAGTCCGTGCCGAGTCGTCGCAGGCTGGTTTCGAGCGCGTTGCGCAGGTGGGTCGGCGAGTAGTCGTACTGCTTCTGCGTGTGGCGGAGCAGATTGAAGTAGCGCTTGAACGGTCTCAGCGCCTTGCGCATCGGCGCCAGCAGCGAGCGAGCATCGACGACCGTCTTCCAGGCGGGCGTGAACCGCGAGCCGCCCTTGGTGGCGATCACGACCTGGTCGCGACGACCCATCACGGCCTGGCCCAGGAGCTCTTCGCTGCGCCCCATGCTGTACGCGTCCGCCGTGTCGAAGAAGTTGATGCCGCGGTCCATCGCGATCTGCAGCGTGCGCAGGCCTTCCGGCTCGCTCTCGCGATCCAGCACGCCACCCAGCGAAGAGCA
Organism: uncultured delta proteobacterium; assembly: GCA_963785985.1. Classification (GTDB taxonomy): domain Bacteria; phylum Myxococcota_A; class UBA9160; order UBA9160; family SMWR01; genus DATBRV01. Next base: position 314,281 of record CAWAXD010000016.1, read on the forward strand.
ACCGCAGCCGATTTCCGATACCCGCAGGCCGGTCGAGCCCAGCGGACGCAGGACCGGGGCAGCCGTGCCGGCTAGCACCATGCTCTAGGACTCCAGCATTTCTTCCAGCACGCGACCCTTCAATCCGCCCGGGACCGGCTGGTCGAGGAGCTTCAGCCATGTCGGCAGCAGATCGAATTGGGATGCGCCAGCGATCTGCGCGCCGGCAGCAATGTGCGGCCCAGCCGCGATCAGCACACCGTCGTAGCGATGGCTCCCGGTCGTCGGCCAGCTCATGCCCTTGCGCCGACGCTCCCCGAACACCTCGCCGCGCGCGTGGCCCGTCTCGGTCGTCATGTAGGCGCCATCGGTCCAGTCGACGATCAGGTCTGGCGCAAATTCGATCGCGGGCCCAGTGTAGAGCTGCTGGGGCCGCGCCACACTCTTCACGACCGGTGCGCCGGAGTCGGGATTCTTGAGCTCACCCAGCGCCCGCGCGACGATCTTCAAGAGTCCATCACACTCATGCCCCGGTTGCACGATGCCCCCCGGATCTCGGCCGGCAAGGTTCACGAAGAGGTTGCCTTCCTTGCCGCACGAAAAGACTTTCGTGCGTGACCAATCCAGATCGGGCTTCGGCCCCGAGCGCAACACCCAATGCTTCGGCGAAAACGAGAGTTGGGTGAGCGCCGACTTGACCGCTCGCGGCACGACTCGCGCCGCTGACGGAAGCAGATCGTCCTCGAGGAATTGCCGCAGCCCGGTCAGCAGCCCGCGTCGGGCGCGCAATAAACCCTCCTGCTCGAGCCAATTGTTCAAATGGATGCCAGAAGCCAGCGGGCCGGCGCCACATTCAGACATCACGAACACGACCGCGTCCCGCCCGGCCGCATTCACGAGGCGGCCGATTGCCGCATCGACGTTCCGGTAGGCCGACGCGATCACCTTGCCGTACGGGCATTCGTCGCCGGCCAGCATGTCGGCCCAGAAATAATGCTGCGCCATCGCCACGTCTACGAAGTACGCCATCGCGAAGTTCCAATCCGCGGCGTTCAGCAGGAACTCGAATGCCTCCGAAGTCCGCGGCGTTTCGACGTCGAACAGATCGATGTAATCCGCTTTGCTGCGTCCGCCGGGTGTCGTTGCGTTGACGCGGTAGCTGCCGCGTGCGGCAACCAGGCGGTCATGCAGGTCGGGCGGCGAGAAGAGGTCGCGCGCAGGCATCGCGTGCGGCCGCCCGGCCACGACAACGCCATCGAGCTCGGGTGGGGGCCAGGTGAGCGGCAGGTTCAGCAAGGTCGACCGCAGGCCCGTGCCGCGCAAGCGAGCCCAGATCGGGGCTGCTCGCAGCGAGGCGCTCGAGGTTTCGTTGAAGACACCGTCCGCGCCGCGCTGCCAGTAATCGAAGACGCCGTGCCGTCCAGCGTCTACCCCGGTGAGGATGTTCGCCCAGCTGTAAGGCGTGATCAGCGGCGCCTGTGCATGCACACGACCGCTCGCTCCCGCCCGCATCAAGGCGGCGATGTTGGGTAGCAGCCCCTGCTCGACCCAGGGGTCGATCAGATCACGGGTCGCTTCCTGTAGCGCGATCACCAGCACTCGCGTCATGTCACGACGGCCTCGGCTCGCAGCGCAGACCGATAGACTTCGACGTGAGCGGCGACTGCGGCGTCGAGAGCGTAGCTGGCGGCAACGTACTCGCGCGCGGCCTGGCCCAGGGTTCGCCAGCGCTCCTCCGTGAGAAGCCAGCGCAAGCCCTCGGCGAAATTGTCGCGGTCTGCGCGAAAGCCGAAGCGCGAGGCAAAGCCGTCCGGATCGACGCGGCTCAGGATCGCGCAGCCGCTGGCCGCGGCCTCCATGAACGAGCGCGGCAGGCCCTCGCGCAACGCGGTATTGACGAGCACCCACGATGATGAGAGGAGTTCGAACAAGCGTGGCGACGCGAACTGATCGATGAATCCGGGCAGCTCGAGATTCGGCAAGCCGCCGTATCGCTCCCGCAGCCTCCGATCGTATGCCTCGGTGCGCCCCTTGCCGATCGCGATGAAATGCACCTGGGGGAATGCGTCCGCAAGTCGTAGGAACAGCTCGGGCCGTTTGCGCGAATCCCAGCGCCCCAGGTAGCAAACCGTCGGTGCCGGCGACTTTGGCCCGGTAGTCTCCGGGACACGGATCGGGCTGGGAAGAAAGCCGGGCGTGGCGGTGAGGCCATATTTCGTTCGAGCGAGCTCACGCGAAAAGTGATTCGGGCAATAGACCCCGTCCGCCGTCCTGACCGCGCGCGTCACGCAGGGATTGTTCTCGTACGGAAGGCTCATCAGCGTGCGATAGCTGCCGTCGCGAATCCATCCGCCCATTTCGATCAGCCAGTCGCGCAACAGGCGCGTATCGCGGCAGGTGATGATGTGTCTCGCCGTCGGCATCGCGCGCCGCGCCACGACGGCCGCCAGAGACGGTTCATGGGAGTGATACACGTCTGCCGCGAGGCTGCGGCAGTGACGGGCGAGCAAGCGAAGGTCGTAGGCCGGATAGGCGATCACGCTCACGCCGTCTATCGTTTCTCGGGGCGGCTGCGCGCCGCGTCGGGGCGTCAATACCGTCACGTCGAAACCACGGCCTGCGAGCGCCGTCGCCAACAATCGGGTCGACGTGCCATAGCCTCCGTACTTGCCCCAGCGAAAGTACTCGCTGACCAGGAAGCACAGCTTCACGGATGCCCAGGGCCGGGAAGGCGTTCGAGCGACGTGCGGTTGCGAAGCGTCAATTTCCCGCCTTCGAGCCAGTGGCGATCGGGGTGCGCTCCGCCGCTAGCGGGCCGGGATGAGGCCGTGCAGGCACTCATACAGACTTGCCGCGACGTTCTTCGCTCCCTGCTCGTTGAAATGCATCTCGTCGTAGAAATTCCCGAACGACGGCTCGATCGCCGCGTCGAGATCGCACAGGGGGAGCTGTCTCTCTGCGGTGAAGCGCCGGAGAAAATCGTTGTACAGCGCCGCCAGGCGGACCTCCGACTCGAAGGTCAGCGTGTAGCTCACGTCCGGCGGCGTCATCCAGAAGCTGCGTTTGAACTCCGGGCTGATGCCCTGCTTGTAGCCGTTGGGCTGGGTCGCGAATACGCAGGTGACCGAGTGCTGGCGACACAACGCGACGATCTCTTCCAACGTCTCGACGTAATCCGGCGCGACGCTTCGCGGTGTGAACGTCCGCTTGTCTGCGCGATACAGCGATCCCCGCTTCAGCAGATAGGGGTCGACGGGGCCGTCGCCAGCTCCGCTCGGGACGTTCGCCTCGGCGTCCTCCGTTGCTCTCGTCGCGGTCTCCCCGCCGTGGCGGAATTTCAGCATCCAGGTGTAGCCCTTGTCGAGAGCGAGGCCCAGAGAAGTCCGCTCGAGACTGTGCTCCTGGATCCAGTCGGTCAGGCTCTTGTATTCATCCATGGCCTGCTTCATCCAGTCGTTGGCGCCAACCATGATCAGGTACATGTCCGGCCCGAGCCGCAACGTCTCCTTGATCGTGGCAAGGTGATGCGCCGCCCGGAGGCCGTGCACACCCGTGTTCACCACCTCGATGTCGGGACGCACCCGGGCGGAGAGGGCTTCCTGGAGCAGGTAGGTCCAGGTCTCCCTGTCGTCGAGGTGGATCTGCTTGGTGGTCGACCCACCCACCGCGAAGATGCGATAGGTCGAGGCGTTGCCATAGTCGATGGCCCGGCTGACGCGAAATCCGTGCTCGTCGGTGGTGACGTGGCTGAGTCCGAAGATGCCCGCGAACCCCCTGGCGTCGACCGTTTCGTCCATATTCGGGGGAAGGGTCAGATAGTCGCCTCGGAAATACTCAGGCTTGCACAGGGCCTGCGCGAACAGGAACACGGCAAGGTAGACGCCACACAGATTGACGCTGGTCCGGGCCGAGAGCTGCGCGAGCAGGGGCAGCAGGTAGAGGAATACGGTGATGATCAGCCACTTGTCGCCCGCGGCCGAGTTGTGAGCCAGTGCGCCGAAGCACAGGACCAGAGCGCAGAACCCGATCCGAAGGTTGCTGGAATGGTTGCGACCGCCATTTTTCATGATCTTCGACCGTACCCGTGATCGCATGGATGAAAACGATACGAGTGAACCACCCCGGTGTCTCTGGAGACTCGTTTCGTTGAATCCGCGGTCGACGCGAGAGAGGCCCACGCTGCGCGGGCCGTCTCCCGCGGAGCCGCAGGCAGGGCCGCCCGTGACGCAGGCGAGAAGGGCATCGCCTGGGCGACGCGAATCACCGCTTGGGGAAGTTGAAGACGGGGAACACCGGCAGGAAACCGTTGTCGGCCACGTTGATGAAGCCGAACTGGAAGCTCTTGATGTGCTTCGTGACGTTGATGAATCCGATCTGGGCCGTCGACGCATTGGACACGTTGACGCCTCCCAGATCCACCAAGGTCGTTCCGCTGGCGATGATGACGAAGCCCGTGTTGAAGCAGTGCTCGGTGTCGTGCAGCAAGTTGATGAAGGCCCCGTTGACGCCCGAATCGCTGCCGCTGTGGAGGTTCACGAGGCTGAAGGCGACGCCCGAATCCATCCTGCCGGTCACCCTGCTCACGCCGCCCACCAGGGCCAGGCCCGAGAAGTCGGAGGTCTCGCTCATGGACAGGATCCCGACGTCGAAGCCGTGTGTGCTGCGGTTCTTGCCCCAGAGGAACGAGAGGCGCATTCCGTTCACCTGCGGATCGCTCGGCACATTGAGGCTCGGGAGGCCGAGCTGGAACGGGGTGTCGGCGGCTGCCGCGTTGGAGAAGAGGGCCAGACACAGGCACAGGATCACTCGCTTCACGACGGTCTCCTTTGCGGAATGGATGGGATGCGGCTACGGGGCGAGCATACTGTGCCTGCTGCGCGCCGCGAGGGGCGCCGCCGGGCGAACCGGATGCCCGCAATCGGCCCTGCAGCGTGCGGCCGCTCAGGCGGCGAGCGGGCGAGGCTCATGGGCCCGGGAGGGTCTCCGCCGCCGTCACACGCGTGCCGCGAGTCTCGGGCAGCGGCCGGTGCAAACCTGATCGAACCCGGACAGCTCGCATGGGCCCGACTCAACGCGATTCGATCTCTCCCGAGAACTCGACCGCGACGATATCGAGGTCCTCCTCGCCACGCGGGGCGCGCAGTCGGACGCTCTCGCCGACGGCGCGTCCGAGCAACGCGCGAGCGAGCGGCGAGACGAAGGCGAGCTTGCCGCGCGCGGCGTCGGCCTCGTCGACGCCGACGATCTGGTAGCGCCGCAGGCCGGCGTCGCCGTCGATGGTGACCGTGGCTCCGAACCGGATCGTGTCGCGCGGCTCGGGCGGGAGCGGGACGACCTCGGCGCTCGCGATCCGCGCTTCGAGATCCGCGCGCCGCTGCGCGAAAGCGGCGAGGCTCTCCAACCGACCCGCGACCTCGGGCTCGTGCTCGGCGGCGGCGTACTCGGCGTCGAGCGCGGCGAGCTCCGCATGCAGCAAGGCAAGCCCCGATGCGGTCACGTAGTTCGGGACTCCCGCGGGAAGCGGCGCGCGGGGCGGGACCACGCGCGGAGTGTCCGCCGTCTCCTCGCTGGTGAAGGCCTTGCTCATGGACACAGCATGCCACGCCCGGGAGCGCTCCGTGCTTCTCCTCTGCCGCCGATCGGCGTAGGATGGGCGCTGCTCACGGGCTCCCTGGGAAGCGGACCGTCGCTCGGGAGTTCTGCGCATGCAGCCTCGCCTCGCTCGCCGCGTTTGCCTTCTGCTCGCCGCCCTGCTCGCCAGCGAGCTCGGCGCCCGCGCGGCGCTCGCGGCGCCGTCGTTCCAGGGGCTCGGCGATCTCGAGGGCGGCGGCTTCGGCAGCTACGTGAGCGCGATCTCGGCCGATGGCGCGGTGGCGGTCGGTGTCGGCTCCGCTCCGGCCGGGCTCGAGCTCTTCCGCTGGACGTTCCCGGGCGGCATGGCGAGCCTCGGCAAGCTTGCGCCTTCCGACTCCGACGAGTCGGCGACCGGCGTCTCGAGCGACGGCGCGGTGATCGTCGGTCGCTCGGGCAACGAGGCCTATCGTTGGACGTCAACGGGCATGGTCGGGCTTGGCTACCTGCCGCCCGTCGTCGCCGGCGAGGAAGCCGTGATCAGCAACGCCGAGGGCGTGAGCGGCGATGGCAGCATCGCCGTCGGCTGGAACTACTTCAACGGCCCGTGCTATTCGGGCGAATTCGGCCCCGTCTGCGATGCGCGCACGAGTGGCTTCACCTGGACCAGCGCCGGCGGTCTCGCCCCGTTCAGCCCCTCGACGGCCCTACCGCGCGACGTGTCGGCCTCGGGCGCCGTGATCGTCGGCGAGGGCGTGAACGGCTCGAATCTCGAAGCCTTCCGCTACGACCCCAGCGGCGGATTCGAGCTGCTCGGCCGTCTCGCGGGCCACGCGCGCAGCGACGCCAACGCCGTGTCGGCCGATGGCAGCACCGTGGTCGGTCAAAGCTCCGTGGGGAGCACGCCGTGGGAAGCGTTCCGCTGGACCGAGGCCGGCGGGATGCAGGGGCTCGGCGATCTGAACAGCGGCGCGTTCGGCGGCAGCGAAGCCTTGGGCGTTTCGGGCGATGGCTCGCTCGTCGTGGGCACGGCCCCTTCGGACACCGGCAGCACCGCCTTCATCTGGGACGAGGCGCACGGCATGCGCGCGCTCGCGCAGATCCTGATCGACGAGCTCGGGCTTGATCTCACGGGCTGGACGCTGACGCGCGCGACCGACATCTCCGGCGACGGCTCGGTGATCGTCGGCTGGGGCATGAATCCGAACGGAGACAGCGAATCCTGGATCGCCGTGATCCCCGAGCCGTCGACCGGCTGGCTCGTGGCCGCGGGTCTCGCCGGGCTTGCCTGCCTGCAGCGAGCGCGGCGCGGCTAGCGTTCGGGGATCACGTGCCCTCGTTCGCGGCGCGAGCGAAGCAACTGCCGGACGCCCAGCAGGAAAAGGGAAAGGATCGCGAGCGCCTGCACCGGGCCGCTCGCCAGCGGCACGGCCGGAGGTCCGGGGTCGTTCGGGTCGAGCGGGTCGGAACCCAGGACGTTCACTTCCTGGCCGTCGGAGAGGCCATCGCCGTCGCTGTCGACGTCGAGTGGATCCGTACCGTGGCTCAGGACTTCAGCGCCGTCGCTGAGCCCGTCGCCGTCCGTGTCGGCAAGCTCGGGATTGGTGCCGAGCGCCTGCTCCTGGGTGTCGGTGAGCCCGTCGCCATCGGGATCGACGATCAGCGCGAGCGGCACGGCGAAGACCTCGCGTCCAACCGTCTCGCTCTGGGCGACGAGGAATACGAGGTCGCCCAGCGGTGTGATTTCGGCCGGGTTCGACCCGCCCGGGCTGGCAATGTCGGCGAAGCGGTGCGTTCCCGCGGCGGTGCCGTCGCTGATCCACAGTTCTTCACCGCTCACGCCGTCGTTGGCTTGGAAGAGGACCTTCAGCCCGACAACCCGGAAGTTCTTCGGATTCGATCCGATGGCCCCGGGTCGCAGGTCCTTCACCAGCACCGTGCCTGCATCGGTTCCGTCGCTTCGCCACAGCTCGGAACCGCTCACGCCGTCGTCGGCGCTGAAGACGACGTTCGCGCCGAGCGCATGCAGGCCGAACTGCGTGTCCACACCGTGATCCGAATTGGTGCCGAACGCCTTCACTCGCTGCGTACCGGCGGCGGTTCCGTCGCTCTTCCAAAGCGTAGCCAGCGATAAGCTGAGCCCGTCGGACGCGGAGAAGAAAAGCGTGTCGTTCGTCGCGCTGAACGCCGTCGGCAATGATTGCGAGGATCCCGCACGGATGTCCTTGACTAACACGGTTCCGGCCGCGGTCCCGTCGCTACGCCAGAGCTCGTGGCCGTTCACGCCATCGTCTGCACTGAAGTAGAGCTCCCCCTGGTAGACGAACAGGTTTTGCGGATCCGACGAGCCGCTCCCTGCTCGAATGTCGGAGACCCTCAAGGTTCCGCTGGTGGTGCCGTCGCTCTTCCACAGCTCCCGGCCGGCGACGCCGTCGTCCGCCGAGAAGTAGAGGGTGCTTCCCATGCCGGTCAGGTATCCAGGGGATGAAGAAATACTGGTGTTGATGTCCTTGACGAGCACGGTGCCGCTCGCGGTGCCGTCGCTCTTCCACAGCTCGTTGCCCGCCGGAGACGGGCCCGTCGCGGCGAAGTACAGCGTGTCGGCGACGACGGCGAAGTTGGTGGACGACGCGCCGGTCGTGAGCGAGTTGGTGAAGCCCGGGCTGATGTCCTTCACGAGCACGGTGCCGGCATCGGTCCCGTCGCTCTTCCACAGCTCCCGACCGTGCGCCGCCTCCGCTCCGACGAAGTAGAGCGTGTCTCCCATCGGCGTGAGGTCGTAGAAGGTGATTCCGCTCTTCACGCGCGTGGTGCCCGCTTCGGACCCATCGCTGCGCCACAGCTCCGTCTTGGCCGTGGAGGGCAGGAGGCCCGCGCAAAAGAACGCATTCCCGCCGAAGTCGACGAGGTCCGACGGGGACGATCCCAGGGTCACCGTCGCTGACGTGTGTATCGCCACCGTTCCGGCCTCGGTTCCATCGCTCGCCAACAGGCGCGATTGGGGATCGCTGAAATAGAGACTGTCCAGAAACGCGACGGGATTGAGTGGCTCGATATCCATCACGAGTGTCGTACCCGTCGCGCTTCCGTCACTCTTCCAGAGGGCTCGACCGACGCTGCCGTCGTCGGCCGAGAAATAGAGTGCGCCTGCGTAGTCCGTCAACGACGTGGGGCTGGATCCATCGGTCGGGTTGATGTCCTTGACGCGCAGCGTGCCCGCGGCAGTCCCATCCGTCTTCCAGAGCTCGAAGTCCATCGCGAGATTGGGGCCGACGAACCGGTCCATGGCCCCGAAGTAGACATTCGCCCCGGAGCGCCTCATCGCGCCGATGTTGGAGCTGCCAGCGCCGGGGAAGATGTCGTTGACGAACTGGGTGCCGGCCGCGGTCCCGTCCGTCTTCCAGAGCTCCCGTCCATGCGCCGCGTCGGATGCGGTGAAGATCACGGTCCCATCGGCGGCGACGGTGAAGCTTCCCGGGGACGACGAGGCGGAGCCGGCGACGATGTCGGCGACGAGAACGGTGCCGGCCGACGTGCCGTCGCTCTTCCAGAGCTCGATTCCGGAGACGCCGTCGGTCGCGGAGAAGAAGACGCTGCTCCCGACGACCGCCAGGTTGCCTGGCCCCGAGGCAGAAGCTCCGGGTCGGATGTCCTTCACCATCCAGGTGCCGGCGTCGGTCCCGTCGCTTCGCCACAGCTCGGTGCCATGGACGCCGTCGTTGGCCGCGAAGAGAGCCACTCCACCGACGCCGACTATGGAGCTCACGCTGGAGGATGAGCTTCCCGGCCAGATGTCCTTCGCGCGCACGGTTCCTGCGGGCGTTCCGTCGCTCCTCCAGAGCTCCGTGCCGGAACCATCGCCTGCATTCGCCGTGAAGAAGACGAGCGTCCCCACCGTCGTGAGATTGAGCGCTTGAGAATCCCCGCTTCCCGGCCAGATGTCCTTCACGAGCACGGTCCCCGCGCTGGTCCCGTCGCTCGTCCAGAGCTCCATCCCATTCACTCCGTCGTTCGCGAGGAACGTCACGCCGCCTGGATACGCGGTGAGTCGATTGATGAGCGACGAATCGATGCCGGGGCGGATGTCGCGCAGCAGGCGGGTGCCCGCCGAGGTGCCGTCCGTCACCCAGAGCTCGCTGCCGGTCGCGACGGTGCTTGCCACGAAGAAGAGCAGATCTTCCGATGGCGTCGGAGCGGAGCTTGAATCAACCGAGGGCTCCGTGGTCTGGAAGTTGTTGATGTCCTTGACCAGAAATGCAGGCGCAGGATCGGCAGCCGCGGAGACAGGAACGAGTATCGCGGCCAAGAGACAGAAGATCTCGGTTCGAAGGCACGCCCCGATTTCGAGCACCACTGGCCCTCCCTCGCCCGCCACCAAGCCGGATCTGGCCTCGGCTACGCGAGGCGTCGTCGGACGGTGCGGACGCTGAGGATCCCGAGTAAGTGTCTCAGACGCGGACGGGTTGGTGAAGGAGAATCTTCGCCGGCGCATTGGGGGAATCACGCGCCCTGCTCGGCGCGGCGCTTCGCCCAGCGATAGTCGGGCTTGCCGGCGGGCGTGCGCACGATCTCGTCCACGAGGACCAGCGCGCGCGGCACTTTGTAGCCGGCAATTCTTTCCCGGCAGTGCGCGGCGAGCGCCTCGAGCTCCGGGGCGCGGCCCGGCCGCGGCGTCACGAGCGCGGCGACGCGCTCGCCGAAGCGTGCGTCGGGCACGCCGACGACCACGGCGTCGAACACGTCCGGGTGTGACTTGAGCGCGGCCTCGACCTCCTCGGGGAAGATCTTCTCGCCGCCGGAGTTGATGCAGATCGAGCCGCGCCCGAGCAGCGCCAGCGTCCCATCGGCCTCGAGCGTTGCGAAATCGCCCGGGATCACCCAGCGCACGCCGTCGATCACGGGGAAGGTCTCGGCCGTCTTGACGGGATCCTTGTGATAGCCGAGCGGCACGTGGCCGCGGCGCGCGAGGCGGCCCACCACGCCTGAACCGGGAGTGACCGGGCGGCCGTCGTCGCCGAGCACCGTGGTCTCCTGGTGCAGCGTGAAGCGCGGGCCGGCCGGCGGGCCGGCGAGATCGACGAGCACCGTGCCGTTGTAGCCGGTCTCGGACGCGCCGAAGCTGTCGAGGATCAGCGCCTTCGGCAGCTGCTCGCGCAGCTGCTGCTTCACGGCCTTCGAGAGGATCGCGCCGCCAGAGCCCACGCTTGCGAGCGACGAGAGATCGAAGTGCGCGCCGGGCGCGGCGAGCGCCTCCGCCAGCGGGCGCCCCATCGCATCGCCCACGATCGAGAGCGCAGTGACGCGCTCGCGCTCGACGAGGCGCCAGATCTCGTTCGCGTCGAAGTGCGCTCCGGTGTAGAGCACCAGCGTATTCGCGGCGAAGAAGGCGTTGAACGTCGTCCACTGCCCGCCGCCGTGCATCATCGGCGCGATCGCGAGCAGCGTAGCGCGCGGCTTGCCGGTGGCGTTGTCAGCGATCTGCTCCGGGCGCGTGATCGGCTCGCCGCCGAAGTTGCCGCCGCCGAGAGCGGCGAAGAAGATGTCCTCCTGGCGCCAGAGCGTGCCCTTGGGCAGGCCCGTGGTGCCGCCGGTGTAGAGCACGTAGAGGTCGTCGGGAGAGCGCGGCTCGAAGCCGCGCCCGGCGGGCGCGGGCGCGAGCGCCGTCTCGTAGTCGATCGCGCCGAGCGCCGAGGCGTCTTCGCCGCTCCCGTCTTCGAGGCAGACGAAGTGGCGCAGCTTCGGCAGCTCGCTCCGGATGCGGGCGAGGCGAGGCGCGAAGCGCCGCTCGTGCACGAGCGCCACGAGATCCGCGTCATCGAGGACAAACCGGAGCTCGTCGTCGACGTAGCGGAAGTTCAGGTTGATCGGCGCGGCGCGCAGCTTGTAGGCGGCGAGCATCGACTCGATCCACTCGGCGCGATTCTGGGCGAGGATGCCCACCCAATCCCCCGCGCCGATCCGATGCTCGGCCAGATGATGGGCGAGCCGGTTGGCGCGCTCGTCGAGCTCGCGGTAGCCGAGGCGCGCCGCGCCCGCGACCAGCGCCAGGCGCTCGGGCGCCGCGTCGACCACGGCCTCGAAGAGATCGGCGAGGTTGAATTCCACGGCCGCTAGTAGAACACGTTCCAAGCGTGTGAGACAATGGAAGAACGCGAGCACGCCTCCTGCGCGGCGCGACCGCGGAGGACGGACACCCGATGCCGACCGCCCAGGAGATCGAGGCCCAGCTCACCGGCCCCGGCGGTCCGTTCGAGATCGTGCACGAGCCCGTGCTCGGCGAGCTGATGCCGGTCTTCAAGCAGCGCGCCCCCCACCTGCGCGCGCTGCTCGAGGGCTCCGTCGGGTTCGGCGAGATCGACTACCTCGTCTGCAACGACCTGCGGCTCTCCTTCGTGCAGCACGCACGCGTAGTCGCGTCGGTCGCGAAGGCCTTCGCCGAGGGCTTCGGGATCCGCAAGGGCGACCGCGTCGCGATCCTCGCCGCGAACTGCCCCGAGTGGATCGTCTCGTTCTGGGCCGCGCTCGCGCTGGGAGCGATTCCGGTCGGGCTCAATGGCTGGTGGGCCGGCGCCGAGATCGAATACGGGCTCGGCGACTCGGAGCCGAAGCTGCTCGTCGGCGACACGAAGCGGCTGGCGCGCGTCCCCGGCCACGCGCTGAGCATGCCCGTCGTCGAGATCGAGCACGACTTCCACAAGCTCTGGAGCCACGATCTCTCGGCGCCGCTCCCGGACGTGCCGATCGCCGAGGACGATCCCGCCACCATCCTCTACACGAGCGGCACGACGGGCCGCCCGAAGGGCGCCGTCAACACCCACCGCAACATCATCGCGCTGTGCCGGATCCAGATGTTCCACGGCATCCGCCAGATGCTGCTGGGCGCGGGGCAGCCGGGGCCGCCGGCGCTCTCGACGCGCGCCTGCATGCTGGTCAACACACCCTTGTTTCACGTCTCCGGGCTGTATGCCGGCGCCGTCACGCTGCTCTCGACGGGCGTCAAGACGGTCTGGACCACGGGCCGCTTCGACCCGGTGCAGGTGATGCAGCTGATCGAGCGCGAGAAGGTCACGAACTGGGGCCCGATGGGCACCATGATCCTGCGCGTGCTCAACCACCCGGAGTTCGGCAAGTACGACCTCTCGAGCCTGCGCAACGTCGGCTCCGGCGGCGCGCCGATGTCGCGCGAGCTCCAGCAGCGCATGCGCGAAGCGTTCCCGCACATCCGCGGTCAGATGGGCCTCGGCTATGGCCTCACGGAAAGCACGGCGCTGGCGACGCTGAATGCCGGCGCGGAGCTCGAGGCGCACCCCGAGTCCGTCGGGCGTCCGCTGCCGACGATCAAGATCGAGATCCGCGATCCGGAAGGCCGCGCGCTGCCCGAGGGCGCCGAGGGCGAGGTCTACATCCGCGGTCCGCTGGTGATGAAGGAGTATTGGCGCAACCCCGAAGCGACGGCGCAGACGATCCTGCCCGGGCGCTGGCTGCGCACCGGCGACATCGGGCGGCTCGACGACGGGCGCCTCACCATCGAATCGCGCAAGCGCGATCTGATCCTGCGCGGCGCCGAGAACGTCTATCCCGCGGAGATCGAGCTGTGCCTCGAGGCGCATCCCGACGTGCGCGAGGCGGCGGTCGTCGGGGTCGATCATCCGGAGCTCGGCCAGGAGGTGAAGGCGATCGTCGTGCTGGCGCCGGGCCGCCGCTTCGATCCCGCAGCGCTGTCGCGCTTCGTTGCGGGGCGGCTGGCCTACTACAAGGTTCCGTCGCATTGGGAGGAGCGCCGCGAGCCGCTCCCGCGCAATGCCACCGGCAAGGTCCTCAAGCACGTCCTCACGAGCGACGCCGAGAATCCGTTCGTCGAGGAGTGACGCGCGCTCCCCCCACCGCAAGCGGGCGCAAGCCCGCGCGCAGCGAGCCGCAGGCGAGCGGAGTCGGCAGACTTGCCGCAGGCGAGCAGAGTCAATCCAGGCTTGCTGCCAGCAGCAGCGTGTCGCCAAAGCGCAGATAGAGGCTGCCGCCGAGTCTCGTTTGCGCGAACTCGATCACCGCGCTGCGCGCGCGCGAAGGCGGCGCCAGGCGCACGAGCTTGAACGCGATGTTGGCGAGGCTCACCCAGCGCCCGCTGCGCCAACGCTGCGGAGGGGCGCGGAAGCCCGCACGCGCGAGCAGCGCTTCGAGTCCAGCGCCCGTGAAGTAGAAGAGGTGTTGGGGGGGATCGAGGAAGTACCAGTGCCGCCCGAGCAGGCGCGCCCAGCGGCTCGCCACGTCCCCCGTCTCGATCACGAGCAGGCCGCCGGGCGCGAGCAGCTCGCGCGCGCGCACGAGCCAGGCGAGCGGATCGCGCACGTGCTCGATCACGTCGAACATCGTGATCACGTCGAAGCCCGGGGCGAGCGCAACCGCGAGGAAATCGCCGGCGATGATCTCCGCCCCCGCGAGCTTCGCGGCCTCGCGCGCCACCTCCGGCGCGAGCTCGACACCGGAGGCGTCCCAGCCGGCCTCGCGCGCCGCTTTCACGAAGTAGCCGTAGGCGGCGCCGACGTCGAGCAGGCGGCCGGGCGCGTGCCAGGCGCCGATGCGATGGACGCGCTCGGCGAAGTTGCGCTCGAGCATCGGCGCGTCTTGTTGGTAGGTCGGATAGCCGGTGGCGACGCCGCCCGCGAAATACTCGGCGGTGTAGAGGGACTCGAGATCCGCGGGGATGTCGCCTCGCGCGAGGAAGCGGGTGTCGCAAGCGCTGCAGCGCTGGATCGGCAGGCCGTTCTTCACGAGCCAACGTGAGGACGCGCCGCCGCACAGCGGGCAGGTCCCCGACTGCGCGACGGCGATCGCGGCTCCCGGGCTCATGCAGCGCGCAGTCTACCGCAGCGCACGCACCCGAACGTGGCGCTCAAGCCGAGGGCGCGGCCGGCGCCGCGTCACTCTCGACGCGCATCCGCAGGAGCGCGAGATCCTGCGCGAGGCGCAGGTTCTGCCGCATCAGCGTCGAGACCACGACCGTGAGATAGAGCAGCATCGCGAAGCCGAGCAGCGTGGCGAGTCCGAGCAGCAGCGCCGGCTCGTAGATGATGCCGAGCCAGTGGGCGAGCGCGGCCCAGGGGCGGATCCACAAGGCGGTGACGAAGGGCGCGATGGCGACGAGCAGCCACGGCAGCCACAGCTCGTCCTTGAGCTTGCGGCGGCGGATCAGCTCGAGCACGAGCCCCGTGAGCAGCAGCGAGCTGAGCGCCGCGACCGATTGGAAGAGTCGGAATTCCATCTAGCGTCCTCCTGGTCCTGCGCGCCCGCGCAGCTGCCCGACGAGCAGCGCGAGCGTGACCTTGAGCATGTAGTAGAGCGTGCGCAGCCCGGCGATCGAAGACACCCCGGCCTCGCGCTCGCGCATCGCCACCGGCACCTCGGCGATGCGGCAGCCGCGCTTGGCGAGGTGCACGATCGAATCGACCTCGGGGTAGTCGGACGCGTACTCGATCGCGAGCACCTCGGCGGCGCGGCGATTCGCCGCCCAGCAGCCCGAGGTCGGATCCGTTACGTGCAGACCGCAGGCGAACCGCAGCAGCGCGCTGAACCAGCGGATCCCCACGCGCCGCACGGCTCCCGATTGGAAGCCCTCGCCGGTGAGGTAGCGCGAGCCCAGCACGAAATCGGCCGTGTCCGCGGCGAGCGGGGCGAGCAGCGTCGCGAGCGCGCGTGGGTCGTGTTGGCCATCGCCGTCGAAGCGCGCGATCACGGCGTAGCCGCGCTCGAGGCCGAAGCGCAGGCCGGTCTGTACGGCGGCGCCGATGCCGCAATTGAAGGGCATGCGCACGACGCCCGCGCCGGCCGCGGCCGCGACGGCAGCCGTCGCGTCCCGCGAGCCATCGTCGATCACGAGCACGTCGGGGCGCTCGGCGAGCGCACGGGCCTCGGCCACGACGCGCCCGACGCCGCCGGCCTCGTTCCAGGCCGGCACCACCAGCAGTACGCGCGCGGCGCGTCTGCGCTTCGGCGTTCAAGACTCGACCTCGCGTCCGCGGCGATCGTTCACGACGAGGCCGAGCACACCGCACACACCCAGCAGCGTCAGCCCGGCGCCGATCTTCACCGACCGGGGACGATAGTCGAAGCGCACGCGGTGCGAGCCGGCGCCGAGCGCGACTCCGCGCAGCACGTAGTCGGCGCGCAGGATCTCGGCCGGCGCGCCATCGACCGCCGCGACCCAGCCCGGAAACCACGCCTCCGAGAGCACGAGGAGGCCGGGGCGCGGCAGCTCGGCCTCGACTTCGACGTGGGTGGGCGAGACGACCTGCACGCGCGCGGGCGTGTGCGGATCGCTCGCGGGCGCGGGAGGGACGCCGGCGAGCGGCGCCTCGAGGATCACCTCGCGGCGCGGGTCGAAATCCGGCGCGAGCAGGCGATCGAGAGCCGCCGGCTCGCTCGGGCGCGACGCTCGCGCCGTAGGCGATCCAGGCGCGGCCCGGGCGCTCGCGATTGCGCAGCAGCGCATCGTATCGGGGATTCTGCGGGGCTCGCTCCCAGTTCGCTTCGGGCAGCGCCGGCGCGACGAGCCACGGCGCGACGACGAACTCGACGTCGAGCGCGTCGAGGAAGCCCTCGGCCGACCCGAAGACGTTCCAGTCCAAACTGTAGGAGAAGGCGTCGAAGCCGAGCTTCCGCTGCAGCTCGCGAAAACGATTCGGAGGGAAGCTGGACTCGATCCCGAAGAGGTTCTCGACCCGGTCGTAGAGGGTGTAGCCCCAGCGCAGGTCCTCGATCGAGAAGACGCGTCCCTCGACCGGCGGCGCCGACGCGAGACGCAGGGTGGCGAGGCGGGCCGCCGGCTCGAAGGGCCGGAAGGGACTGACCGCGGCATGGATCGGGTACGCGGCGATCTGCCCGAGCGCGACGAGCGTGACTCCCGCGAACGCCAGCCAATCGCGGCGCGGTGCGGCTCGGACGAGCAACGCACTGCCGGCGATCAGCAAGCCCCCCAGCGCGCCGAACCCCTTCGCGAGCGGCCGGCCTGTGACACCCGAAAGGATCACGTGCAGGGCGTCTGGCGAGGCGCCCTCCGGAGTCGGCGCGACCACGAGAGCCAGGACGCAGAGCGCACACCAGAGCGCCGCCAGCAGGCCGACGGTCCACGCGCTGAAACGATCGCGCGCGTCCGAGCCCGAGCGCCGGCCGAACGCATCGGCACCGAGCGCGACGAGCCATGCAATCGAGAGCTGCGCGGTGAGCAGCCACATGAGCCCGTGACGGATTCCGGAGAGGATCGGCAGCTTGCGCAGCAGCAGCCAGCCGTGCGACCCCATCAAACGGATCGAAACGGCGCTCGCGAGCGCCGGCACGCTGCGTCGCCACGGGAGCGCGGCGATCCAGAAGAGGCCCAAGCCGCCGGACAGCCACAAGGCGAGACTCACGAGCTGGGGCAACGCGACGGGGCCGCTCTGCGCCGCGATTTGCTGCTGGACCCAGGCCTCCGCAGCGGCGCTGCGCTGGGACTCGACGGCGAGCTCGACGAAGGGCGCCAGCTGGAGCCCGGCGAGCAGCGCGCCGAGCACGAATGCCAGGGCGAGCCACGGCAACACGCGCCATGGCGGCTTCGGCCACGCAGCGATCGTCCACATCGCGATCGCCTGCACGCCGAGGAGCAGCGCCGCATGCAACGTGAACTCGGGGTACCCGACCAGCAGTTGGAGCGCGACCGTGATGGCGAGCGCTGCGACCCACGCGCGGCGCGGCGTCCTCGCGATCCGATCCGCGAGCCAGAACATCAGCGGAACCCAGGCGAGACTCGCGATTCGAAACGGATGGTGGTCGGCCATCAAGACGCTGCTGTTGAAGGCGAGGAACGCCCCACCGGCGAGCGCGCCGAGGCCGCTGATCCCCTGACCGCGGACGAAGAGCAGGAAGCCGCCGATCAGCAGCACGTAGTGCGCGACGAGAAAAGTCTTCATCGCCGCTTCGGGGCGGAAGAGCGCGAACGCCAGGATCTTCGGCGGGTAGAGCGCGGCGGGCTGGAGCGTCGCCAGGAAGGGCATTCCGGCGAACTCGAGGCGATTCCAGAGCGGGAGCCGGCCCGCGAGCAGCTCCTGCGTGCCGAACGTGTAACCCGGCAGGAAGTAGTTGTGGAAGTCCCAGGTGTCGAAGGCCGGCGGCGAGGCTGCCGACTCCGTCGCGCGCGGAACGAACCATCCCCAGAGCACCGCCAGCAGGATCGCGAGGATCAGCGCGGGAAGCGCGCTCTGCACCCGGGTGTAGCGGCTCGCGGGCATCGGCCGGGCAGGCTAGCCCGCAGCGTCGATCGAGACGAACGCCGGGGCCGGCCCATCGCCCGCGCGCAGCTCGTGCTCGCCGCGTGCGCGGTTCGCTAGGCGCCGAGCAGCAGCCTCGCCCGGCTGCCCAGCAAGCGGCGCCCCGCCGCGCACAGGCTGACGGCGCCGACAAGGCCGAGCGTCGCGAGCGCCAGCGTCTGCACGAGCGGCGACCAGCTCGCGAGCTCCGGCTTCGCGGCCATCTGGAAGAAGGCGTGATAGAGGTAGATCCCGAGGGTCGCTTCCGAGAGGAAGCGCACCGGCCGCGCGTTCGCGACCCGCGCCGGGACGCGCGCGAGCGCACCGATCACGCACAGCGTGTAGGCGACGCGGGCGGCCGACGGCACCGGCATGAACGTTTCGGTCCACGGGTCCGCGGCCAGGAAGAGCATGACACCGGATAGGTTCACGGCGAGCAGCGCGCGCGTGTGCTCGCGCGCGAAGCGTCCCCAGGCCTCGCGCGCGCGACGCGGCGAGCCAGCCGATCAGGAAGTAGGCGAGGGGATACAGATAGAACTCCGTGATCCATACGAGGTGGGCACGGGTGAAGTCGCCCCGAATCGACTCGGTCAGCGCCAGTCGTCCGTAGGCCTCGCAGGCGATCGTGACCGCGAGCAGCCCTGCGAGCCCGGCGATCACGAGCGAACGCGGCGATCGGGAGAGGGGCCAGGTGAGCCCGATGCACCACGTGAGGATGAAGATGAAGTAGTAGATCCGGAGCGAGGACCCGGTGACGAGCTGGAAGGCGATCTCCCGCCAGCTCGTCGCCGTCGAGAGCCCCAGCGCCTGCACCCAGGCCGACGCGATCAGATACGGAACGAGCAGGCGCACGAGCCGCGCGCCGATCGCAGGCCCGCCGATCGGCGAGGGCCGGTAGTAGAGAAAGCCAGCCAAGATCAAGAAGGACGGGACGTGAAACGGAGTCCATGCGATCGTGAGCCAGCGCACGACGCGATCGGGCCCGGCGGCGAAGATGCTGGGGCCCGCGTGCATCATCACGACCGCCACGATCGCGGCCGCCTTGATTGCGTCGATCGCGGGGATCCTCTCGGACGCCTGGCTCCTCGCTTCGCTCACGAGCTCCACTCCGGCGAAGCCGCCGCGCCCCGGTCCTCGCGCTGTGGCAGGCGCGGCTATCATAGCCGCCCCTTCCCGGCACGGGAGCCGCGCGCTCGTGAGGTTCTGCATGCCGGCGCCGCGCGCTCGCCGTTTCCTGCTCGAGAGCGCGCGCCAGCTCCGCTGCGCGGCCTCGCTCGCGCTGATCGCAGCGTGCTCGCGCGAGGCACCGCCCGTCGTCACTTTCGCGCAGGCGATCGCAGCTCACGATGTCGCGGCCGTGGATCGCCTGCTCGCGGTGGGCGTCGACAGCGAGGCGCGCGACGCCGCCGGCCTCACGCCGCTGTTTCTCGCCGCACGCGACGGCTCCACCGAAATCGTCGCGCGGCTGCTCGCGCACGGCGCCGACGCTCGCGCGACGGCGGCCGACGGCTGGACTCCATTGCACGTGGCCGCGGCGCGGGGCCGGCTCGAGGTGGTGCAGCAGCTGCTCGCGCTCGAGGGACCCGTCGACCCGGAGACCGCCGGGGGCTTCACGCCGCTCTATCTGGCGGTCCAGGGTGGACACGCCGAGGTGTCGAGGGCGCTGATCGCGCACGCCGCGCGCATGCCGGCGTCGCTTCCCAATGGCTGGACGCTCCTGCACGTCGCGGCCCAGGGAGGGAGCCCGGATCTCGTCGCGCTGCTGATCTCGCTCGGTCTGTCGGTCGATGCGGTGAACGACGCGGGGCTCACCCCCCTGCACGTCGCGGCCAGCAGCGGGCAGGCGGGCGCCGCACGCACCCTGGTCGAGCATGGCGCGAAGCTCGAGCCGCTCTCGCTGGCGGGGGAGACGCCGCTCCACCTCGCGTCGGCGCACTGCCACGCGCCCGTCGCCGAGCTCCTGCTCGCACGCGGAGCGCGCACGGACTCGCGCAGCGCGTCGCGCGCGACGCCGCTGCATGCCGCGACGCGCTCGGGCTGCCGGGAGGTGGCGTCGCTCCTGCTTGCGAACGGCGCCGAGGTCGACGCGCGCCAGGCAGACGAGACCACCGCGCTCTACTTCGCCATCGTCCAGGGCCAGCTGGCGCTCGCGAAGGCGCTCGTCGCCGGCGGAGCGAGCCTCGAGGCGCGTTCCCGCAACGGCTGGACGGCGCTGCACGCGGCGGCGATGACACCGCACGTCGGCATCGCGCGTTGGCTGCTCGCGAGCGGCGCCGATCCGAGCGCGGTCACGGACGACGGGCTCACGCCGCTTCACGTGGCGGCCATCTTCGGGCGCACCCGGAGCGTCCGCCTGCTGCTCGAGCACGGCGCCGCGACCGAGGCGCGCAACATCCACAAGGCGACGCCCCTCTACCTGGCCGCCCAGGCCGGCTTCGAAGACACGGTGGCGGCGCTGCTCGACGGCGGCGCCGACCCCAACGCCACGGCCTTCGACGGCTCGACGCCGCTGGCGGCCGCCATTGCGAAGGGACACGAGCCCGCCGCGAGTCTGTTGCGCGCGCGCGGAGGGCGCTGAGCGCGCCCGCTCGCGCGTCTAAGCGGGTCTTCGCGCGATCACGCGCTGGTTCGAGGTTTCGAATCCGAGGCGCGCGCGCAGCGAATCGAACAGCACGAAGATCGCGAGCAGCAGCGGGTTCTGATAGTGGAAGAAGCTCGTAATGGGCGCCGGCCAGCCCCGATCGAGCAGGTAGTTGTGCGGCGAAATCGTCCAGCTCGACGTGCTGATCAGGTATTCGCTGCGCACGATCTCGAAGCCGGCGCCGGTGAGCATGCGCTCGAGCGACGCCGTCGAGAAGAGGTTCCAGTGACGCGGAAAGTGGTAGTGGCCCCACCAACGCTTCTTGAACAGTCGATAGTCGAGGCCGCCCAGGTTCGGCGTCTCGATGATGAAGACGCCTCCGGGCCGCAGCAGCCGGCGCACGCTGCGCGCGATCGCGACGGGATCCTCCACGTGCTCGATCAGCTGGAGCATGATCACGGCGTCGAAGCTGCCGTCGCTCGCCGGCAGATCCTCGACGCGCCCAGCGTGCGCTTCGAAGCCGAGCGCACGGCACTGCGCCACGGCGTCCGCGTCGAACTCGACTCCGACCAGCTGCCATTCCGGCGGCCCGAAATCGCGCAGCAGCGACAGGAAGCGTCCGTTGCCGCAGCCGACGTCGAGCAGGCGGCGCGGCCCCTCGCCGACCAGCTCGCGGTAGAGGCGGACCTTGCCTCCCTCCCAGCGCCGGCGCAGTCGCGCCACCAGCGGGTTGCCCGGTCCGGTGAAGGCGTAGTAGTTCGATGGGTAGATGACCGAGAGGTCGGACGCGAGCGGACGCGGGTTCAGATAGAGATGGCCGCACGCGCGGCAGCGCACGAAACGGAACTCGTTCGGCGCCGTGTCGTATTCGAAATCGAAACCCGTCGCTGCGGTCTCCGCCTCGGACGAGCCGCACAGCGCGCAGCGCGTCTCAACGAGGCGGAGCGGGATTCGCGGAGGCCGTGCTCGGCCCCGGTCCGATGCCGACGATCCCGTGTTCGATCGGGACTCCATTTTTCCTCAGATAGTCGAGTTTCTCCCGGAACACGGCGCGGTAGCCGTGCCAGGGGATCGTGGGCCAGAGATGGTGGATGGCGTGATAGTTGTGCGCGAGCACGAGCGGCGTGAGCCAGGGCAGATCGATGATGCGCGTGCCCCGGAAGCGGTGCGGCGGCAGGCCCACGTGCGGCAGGTAGTTGACGTACCAGTCCATCACGAGCTTCGCGATCACGACCGGCGCGAGCCACAGCCAGAGCGCCTCGCGCAGGAAACCGAACCACCAGGCGGCGGCGAATACGCCGGCGACCGCGACCGTCGAGAGCGCGTCCGAAATGCGTTCGCCGCGACCGCGCGGATCCTGGGTGAGGAGCTTGCGCGCATAGCCGAGCGCACGCGGGTAGCGCAACGGAATCTGCCAGAAGGGACCGTCGGTGTAGACGAAGTTCGGGTCCCCTCGCTCGTTCAGCCGCGCGTGGTGCTCCAGATGGATCCAGCGCTGCATGAAGTACGGCGTCATGTAGGGGAACATGCCGAGCACGCCCACCACGCGGTTGGCCCACAGCCGCGGCGACACGTTGCGGTGGACGGCCTCGTGCCAGATCGTGAAGGCGAGGTGGATCGCCGCGGCGCCGATCAAGACGTGGACGACCAGCGGCAGCGGCGCGCTGCGGTAGAGCGCGACGTTGCCTGCCAGCACGAGGTACATGACGAGCAGCAGCCCGAGGGTGGGCCAGTCGGTCTTTCGCTCCGCCATGCTCGCCGTGCCTCGGACTGCGTCGCAGTCAGCGCCTGCCGGGAGGGCCGGACTTCGGGTTGTCCGGTGTCGGCCAAGGGTGCGATAAGCTTACGAATCTCGCTCGCGCGAGTCAATTTGCCGGTGCTGGGGGTCGCGGCGGCAGCCAGCCGCGGCCGGGCGGCGGAGGACGGGAACGATGCAGGACCGCACGCCCGCTGCGCCGGCGCGCCCGCCCGCCGCGCGCGCACGCGCGGCGCTCGTCTGGCTGCTCGCGGCCGCCGGCGTCTTCGCCTTCCAGCTGCCGTTCTTCGACCGCTGGTTCAGCTTCATGGACGAGGGGCACATCCTCCAGTACGCGGATCTGATCGCGAACGGCGGCGAGCTCTACCGCGACGCCACCGTGTATCCGCTGCCGGGGGCGTTCTGGCTGCTCGCCGCCGCCTTCCATTTCTTCGGGCCTTCGATCCTGCTCGCGCGCTGGATTGTCGTGATCGAGTACACGCTGTTCAGCCTGCTCGTGCTGGCGTGGCTACGCCGTCTCGTGTCGACTCCCTGGCTGGTGATCGCCTACGGCCTGCTGCTGTTGTATCGGCTCTGGAGCTTCCCGCACTGGCACATGTACAGCTACTCGACCACGGCGCTGCTCGTGCTGCTCGGCGCGCTGCTGCTGCTGCTGCGCTTCTTCGAGAGCGGCGAACGCCGCTGGCTCGCGCTCTCGGGGCTGGCGTTCGGCTTCGGCGTGCTGTGCAAGCAGGATTACGGCGCTGCGGTGCTGCTCGCCGTGTGCATCGCGCTCCCGGTGTACGCGCGCACGGGCGAGCGTCGCGAAGCGCCATTGCGGCTGTTCGCCGCGTTTCTCGCCCCGGCGGCGCTCGTCGGCGCGGCGGCCGGTCTGCACTTCTGGCGCGCGGGGCTGCTCGGCGACGTGCTCCGGCTGACGGTGCTCAACCACTTCGTCGGGATCGCGAGCTATGCGTACCCCGCCTTCCCGGGTCTCTTCCCGCTCTTCGGACAGGACCCGGCGCTGCGCGACGTGGCCGGGCGCGCGCAGTACATGCCGGCGCTGCTGTTCACCGCCGACTGGCAGGCCGTGCGCGAGAGCTGGCTCTACCAGCAAACGGCCCTCTACGACTTCGTGATGAAGCTCTACTACTTCGCGCCCTGGGCGCTGGTGCTCGCAGGCGGCGTGCGGCTCGTGCGCCGGCGCGCTGCGCTCGCCGAGCCGACGCGGCGAGCGGCCTATCTGGCCGAGCTGCTGCTGGTGGCCTTGTGTGCGGCGCTGATGCTGCTCGTGACGCTCAATCGCCCGCAGGACTACGTCCATCTGATCGTGCTCTACTGGCCGCTGCTCGCGCTCGGCCTGGTGCTCGCGAGCGGCGTGCTCGCCGGCCGGCCGCGCTGGACCGTGGCCGCGGCCGTCGCGTTCGCGCTGCCGGTCGCCGCCTGCGTGCTCTACAGCGCGCGCCTCGTCGAGCGCTTCACCACCCGTTATTCGGCGCCGATCGCGAACGCGCGCGCGGGCGTGCGGGTGCTGCCCGTCGAGGCGCGGCTGCTCGAGGACGTCGTCGCCTACGTGCGCGCCAATTCGGAGCCGGGCGAGCCGATCGCGGTGATGCCGTACTACCCGATCGTGCACTTCCTCGCCGAGCGTCCGGCGCCGCACCGCTCGACCTACATCGTCTGGCCCTTTCCCGAGCTCCCCGATCGCGACCGCCAGATCGTCGCCGCCATGCGGGCGCAAGAGACGCGCCTGGTCGTCTACAACTTCACGCAGTTCGCGGTGTTTCCGGTGATGGAGGACTACGCGCCCGAGCTCTTCGATTTCCTCGTCGACAACTACGAGCTCGAGCGCGTCTTCAGCTACGACAAATGGGGCTATATGCTCGGCGGCTTGCGCCGCACGCCCGAGCCGCCGGAGGGCCGCGCGCTGCTCGCGAACGGCGCGGGAGAGCTCGCGGTCTCGATCGAGTCGCCGAGCGAGCCGCCGCGCCCGATTGCGCCGGACGAGCGCGCGGAGATCGTCTCGGCGCGGCCCTGGCCCTTCCGTCCGACACTGGCGCTGCGTCCGACGGCGCGGGGCGAACGCACCGTCGCGACGCTTCCGCTCACGGTGCCGCCCTCCGGCGCGCGGCTGCGCACGGCGGTCGGCGTGAATCCGCAGCTCTGGTATTTTGCGCCGATCGGCGTGCGCTTCGAGCTCGCGGTGGTCGCCGGCGACCGGCGCGAGGTGATCTACGAGCGCCGTCTCGCGCCGACCACCGAGTTCGCGGACCGCGGCTGGTTCGAGGTGGATGCGCCGCTCGACGCCTGGGCGGGTCGTGACGTCCGCCTGGAGCTGTCGACGGCGGTCGAGGCGCCGGAAGGCGAGCGGCTGCTGATGGCGGGCTGGGCCGAGCCGCGGCTCGTCGCGAAGAGTGGGGCCGCACCGCGATGACGCACGCTCGCGACGTCCGCTGTCCCATGTGCGGGGGAACCGACGCCTCGCTGCGCTACCGCATCACGCGCTTCGAGGTGCTCGCCTGCCGCGCCTGCACGCTCGTCTACTTGTGGCCGCAGCCGAGTCCCGAAGAGATTCGCGCGATGTTCGCGACGCTCTACACGACGGGCGAGGGATCGGTCCCGGAGCTGCGCGACTACTACGGCTACTGCTACGAGGACGCACCGAGCAATCCCCTGGTCCAGCAATACGAGCGCTGGCTCGACGCGCTGGAGCGCGTCCGCGCGCCCGGCCGGCTGCTCGACATCGGCTGCGGCACGGGTCTCTTCCTCGCGGTCGCGAGGCGCCGCGGCTGGCAGCCGTTCGGCATCGACGACTGCATCGAAGCCACGAGCCACGCGCGCGAGCACTTCAAGCTGGACGTCTGGGGCGGCGACTTCGGCGATTTCGCAGCGCAGGGGCACCGCTTCGAGGCGATCACGGGCTGGGACATCATCGAGCACTCGCGCGATCCGGTCGGGCTGTTGGGCGCGATGCGCCGCTGTCTCGCGCCGGGCGGCGTCGTGGGGCTCTCGACGCCGAACCAGCGCAGCATCCTCGACGTGGTGGCAGGCCTGATCTACCGCGCGAGCGGGGGTCGCATCACGGGGCCGCTCGAGAAGTTCTACATCGAGCAGCACTTCCTCTACCTCACGCCCCGGACGCTCACGCAGGCGCTCGGCCGGGCTGGGCTCGCCGTCGTGGAGCTACACCGAGAGCTCACGGACCTGAGTCGCCTCACGCTCTCGCCCGCGACACGGCTCGGGCTGCAGGCGCTCTTCGGTGTGGCGCGCCTGACGGGCCTCGAGAACCGGATCTTCGTGGTGGCGCGCGCCGCGAACGGCGCCGGGATGGGCTAGGCTCCGGGCCGCTCGCATCCGGGCCACGCGAAGGAGGAAATCATGCAGCGAACTGCCTTGATCGCACTGCTCGCATTGGCGCTCGCAGCCTGCGGGTCGCGCGAGAAGTCCGCCGAGACCGAGAAGCCGGCGCGTCCGCCCCACGAGTACTGGGTGTGGGGCGACCCGGGCATCGCGCAGGGCAATTTCGACGCGGACTATGGCGACTGCAAGAGCCAGGTCGAGTCGGACCCGGCGCTCAACGCCTCGACACCGAAGCTCGCGGTGGTCTCCGCCTACCTGAAGTGCATGCAGCCGAAGGGCTGGAAGTTCGTCAACCCTGACGCGCCGCAGCCGTAGGCACGCGCCCCGCGGCGCGCGCGCCGCAGCCCCTTCGAAGCCCTTCGGATCCCCACCGCCGGGTGAGCGATGAGCGAAGCGCCGCGCGTGCTGATCCTGCCCGCCTTCGACGAGGCCGAGCGCATTCGCTCCGTGCTCGAGGCGGTGGCGCGCGCGCAAACCGGCTGCGAGGTCGTCGTGGTCGACGACGGCTCGCGCGACGAGACGGCGAGCGTCGCGCGCAGCCTCGGCGCGACGGTGCTGCGCCACCCGTTCAATCTGGGTTACGGGGCCGCGCTCCAGACCGGCTACAAGTACGCGCTCGCGAACGGCGCGGCGCTGCTCGTGCAGATGGACGCCGACGGCCAGCACGATCCCGGCGAGATCCGCAGCCTCACCGCCCCGATCGAGGCCGGCGAGTGCGATCTGGTCGTCGGCTCGCGCTTCCTCGCGCCGAGCGGCTACCGGATGGGTGTGGCTCGCAGCGTCGGGCGCCGGCTCTTCGCCGCGCTCGCCCGCCTGGCGGGCCTGCGCGTGAGCGACCCCACCTCGGGCTTCCAGGCGATGAACCGGCGCGTGCTCGAGGTCTACGCGCGCGATTTCTTTCCGGCGGATTATCCCGACGTCGACGTGCTGCTCGCGGCCTTTCGCCATGGGCTGCGCGTCCTCGAGCGGCCGGTCCGGATGGCGGAGGGAACGCGCAGCTCGACGCTGCACGGTGGCCTGCGCTCGTTCTACTACGTGTACAAGATGCTGCTCTCGACCTGGTCGGCCTCGCGTGTGCCGGCGCGGCGCGGGAGCGGGGAGGATCCGCGATGAACGACCAACTCGATCCCGTCCAGCTGCGCGAGCTCTTCTTGCGCGCCTCCGACGCCGAAGGCGCGCGCCTGCTGGCGCTCGTCTGCAGCATGACGCTGGTGCTGACGGTGCTGTGGCTGGTGCGGCGCCGCGTGTTGCGCGAGGAATACACGCCGATCTGGATGGGCGTCGCGCTCGCCCTCGTGGTGGTGACGCTGCGCCTCGATTGGCTGTTTGCGCTGACGCGCGCGATCGGCGCCTGGACGCCGAGCTCGGTGGTGTTCTTCCTCGGCGAGGTCTTCCTCGTCGCGATCTGCCTGAACTACGCGGTGAGACTCTCGAAGGCCGGCGTGCAGATGAAGAACCTCGCGCAGGAGATCGCCCTGCTGCGCGCGCAGCTCGAGAAGCTCGAAGCCCGCATTCGTCATGCTTGAGCTGCGGCGCTGCGAGCACGGCCAGGCCGCGCTCGCGGACGTGGCGGCCTTGATCCGTCGCGTGATTCCGCGCGCCCGCGAGATCGACGCGGGCTTCCTCGCCTGGGACTATGCAGGCTGTCCCGTGGGCCCTGCGGTCGGAATCAACGCCTACGAGGACGGCGAGCTGGTCGGCCACATCGCCGGCACGCCGTTTCGCGCGCAGCTCGCCGGCCGCGACGAGCGCGGGCTCAACCTCCACCATGCGGTGACGCACCCGAGCCGCGGCGGCCGCGGCATCTTCAAGTCCTTCGTGCGTGCGGTGCTCGAGGCTGGCGCGGCGGAAGGCTACGGCTTCGTCGTGGGCCTTCCAAATGCGAACAGCACCTTCGGCGTGGTGGAGCGCATCGGCTTCCAGCTCGTGCGTCCGCTCGGCGTGAAGCTCGGCTTCGGCGCGATTCCGGAACGGGACGAAGCCGTGCAGCCCGAGTTCGCGCGGCTGTGGAACGGGGCCGAGCTCGCCTGGCGGCTCGCGCGCCCCGGCGCGCACTACCGCGTGCAACGCCGCGGCGCGCGCGCCAGCGTGTTTGCGCCGGCCGGGTTTCCCGGCGCCGTCGCCGAGCTGGGCACGTTTCCCTCGACCTGGATTCCCGACACGCTGGCGGAGTCGCGTTCGCCCGGCCCGCTGCGTGTATGGGCGGGCCTCGATCCGGCGCGGCGCTGGGCGCGCAAGCCCTACCTGGATCTCCCGCGTCGCTGGCTGCCGGCTCCCCTCAACTTCGTGTTCTTCGATCTGACGGGCGCCGGCCGTCGCCTCGAGCCTGCGGGCCTGCGCGTCGATCTGCTCGACTTCGATGCCTTCTGACTGATACCCTGCGTGCCCGCGCATTCCGCGGCCGGAGCTGACGCGCTCTCCATGCACGCACGGGCTCTCGTCGTCCTGCCCACCTACAACGAAGCCGAGAACGTGCTGGGGATCACGCGCGCGGTGCTCGCGGTGGATGCCACGCTCGAGGTGCTGGTCGTCGACGACGCGAGCCCGGACGGCACCGGCGATCTCGTCGAGCGCGAGCGTGCGCAGGAGCCGCGGCTCGCGCTGCTGCGCCGGGCGGGAAAGCTCGGGCTCGGCACCGCCTACCTGGCCGGCTTCCGCTTCGGGATCGAGCGGGGCTACGACTTCATCCTCACCATGGATTGCGACGGCAGCCACCACCCCCGTTACCTCCCGGCCCTGCTCGCGGCGCTCAAGGATCACGACATGGTGATCGGCTCGCGCTACGTGCCCGGCGGCGGCATCGCGAACTGGCCGTGGTCGCGGCGAGCGCTGTCGTCGTTCGCGAATCTCTACGCGCGACTGCTGTTGCGCCTGCCGGTGCGGGACTGCACCTCCGGATATCGCGGTTACACACGGAAGGTGTTGGAGATGGTGGATCCCTTTGCGATCCGCTCCTCCGGCTACTCCTTCCTCGAGGAGATGGCGTGGCGCGTGACGCGCTGCGGCTTCCGCATCGGCGAGGTGCCGATCCTGTTCGAGCAGCGCACGCTCGGCGTCTCGAAGATCGACTCCTCCGAGATCTATCTCGCGGCGTGGCGGGTGCTCGCGCTCGCGCTCCGCCCGCCGACGATCGATCGCGCGCGTCGCGCGCCGTAACGGGCCGGCGTGCAGCGCTGGTTGCGCGAGCGGTTCGGGTGGAGCGCCGCCGCGGCGCTCGTCTTCGCGCTCGCGCTGGCTTCGCTATTTCGCGGCTACGCGGGCGGCGACCCGCGCGATCTCGTGCCCGCGAGCGTGCATCGCGAGCTCGAGTCGGCGCCCGAGAGAGCGGCCGGCGCTCCGCTGATCGCGGCCGATCAGCGCATCGTCGTCGCCGTCGCCGGCCGCAACGCGCGCGTGTTGCTCGCGCATCCCTCGCGTCTCTTCGACGCGGAGTCGTGCTTCCCGGTGGCTCACGCGCTCGCGCTCGGGGAGCCCGAGATCACGCTCGGCATCCTGGGCATGCCGGCGGCGCTCGTGCTGGGCGATCCGATCGCGAGCTTCAATTTCGCGCTGCTCGCGCTCACGGGGATCGCCGCCTTCGCGATGTACGCGCTGACGCGCGATCTGACGGGCATGCCCGCCGCCGGAATCGTCGCCGGGCTGCTCTACGCATTCCATCCGGTGAAGGTCGAGGATCCCGGGCATGCGTTCGGCTACGACACGGGCTGGACGGTGCTCGCGCTGCTGTTCGCGCGGCGCTGGTTCGAGCGCGGGCGCTGGCGCGACGCGCTCGCCCTGGCGCTGTTCGCTTCGCTGCAGGTGAGCTCGAGCCTCTACCCGCTGCTGTGCGCCGTGGTCGTCTCGCTTCCGTGGCTCGTGTGGCTCGTGTGGCGCTACGGCGTGCGCCGGCTGCGCCCCGCGCAGTGCGCGGTGGTGGCCGGCAGCGTGCTCGCGGTCGCGGCGCTGGTCTTCGCGCCCTATCTCGAGCTGCGCGGCGAGGGGCTGATCCAGGCCCGCAGCTTCCAGGCTTTCATGCCGTGGGGCTGGCTCGCTCCCGGCGCGCGTCTGTTCCCGGGCGGCGTGCTCCTCGCCCTCGTGGGCGTTGCGCTGCTGCTGCGCGACCCGCAGCGACCGGGCGGCGACCCGCGCTGGGCGCTGCTCGCCGGCTGCGTGCTCGCGCTCGTGCTCGCGGCGGGCGGCAATCAGGGCGACCGCATGCTCGCCTACAACACGGGCGGGCCGCTGCCGCCGCTGCTCCCCAATCCCTATGCCTGGCTGTCCGCCGTCCTCCCCGGCCTCGAGATCGTGCGCAACCCGTATGCGCTCTTCCTCGGCGCGCACGTCGCCGCCTGCGTGCTGGCGGGTCTCGGGGCCGCGGCGCTGCTGCGGCGGACACCCGCGCGTGTCGCCGGGGTCGCCGCCGGCTGCCTGATCGCCTGCGCCTGGATCGATGTCTTGCGTCCCCGAACGCTCGGCTTCGAGCCCCGCGTCGAGTACCGCATGGTGTCGCTGCGGCCCGGCGCCGACGAGCTCGCCTTCTTCGAGACTCTCTCGCAGCAGGGGAATCGCGGCCCGCTGCTCGAAGTTCCGATCCACCCCAAGCACGCGGCGCGCGTCAGCAAGGCGGTGCTGCTCTCGGCCTATCACCTGCGCCGGACGTCGCCCTGCTACAACTCGTTCGTGCCGCCGGTGACGGGCGACGTGGCGCGGCTCGCGAGCGAGCTGCCGGATCCGGCTGCGCTGCAGGCGCTCGCGCGGCTCGGGTTCACCACCATCGTCGCGCACCACCCGGATTCGAGCGGCCCCGTCGCGGCCGAGCTGCACCGCCGGCTGGAGGTGGCTGCGGCCAGCGGGGCGGGGCTGCGGCGGGTCTACGGCGACGCCAGCCGCACCGCCTACGAGATCCTGCCAGGGCCCGGCGGAGCCTGAGACCCCGACCGGGCGTGTCCGGCGTCACACGGTCGGATTCGCGGCGCGGCGATGGAAGGGCCGGGGGCGCAGGGATTGCGCGTGGAGCCCAACATGGCCGACATCAAGCATTTCGATTTCTCTGCCTTCACGGACCCGCAGCTGCTGCAATTGCATGCGCAGGTTCGGGCGGAGATCACGCGCCGGCAGGTCGCCGCGAAGCGCCTGCACGTCCGCTACGGGCGCTCCGTCGAGAGCGAGGGGCCGCGCTACCGCAATCCGCACAACTCGGCCGAGACCTGGTCGGGCCGCGGCAAGCGGCCGCGTTGGGTCGAGGTCGCGCTCTCGCGCGGCGCTCCGCTCGAGAGCCTCGAGATCGACGACAACCGGCCGATCCCGCACCCGCGCGAACGTCGGCGCCGCTAGCCGCCCTTCGTTTCCGGACCGGCGAGCGTCGCTGCCGGCGCCGATTTCTCGCTAGACTGCCCGCCGACCGATCGCCCGGCCCGCAAGCTGGGATCGGCTCGGAGGCAGCGGATGGCGTCTGCGGTCGCAAACTGGGGCGAGATCCTGCGCACCCAGAATCTGTCGGCCGGCAAGCCGATGGATCTCGTCTCGCGCTGGCTGCTGATCACGCGCGCGAGCGTCTTCCCGATGACGCTGACCTCGGGCGCGATCGGCGGCCTGCTCGCCGTCCGCGCGCCGCAGACGAACTGGCTCTACTTCGGGGCCGCGCTGCTGGGCCTCCTGGTCGCGCACGCGGCCAACAACATGATCAACGACTACTTCGATCTCGAGGGCGGCGTCGACACCGAGGACTACGTGCGCGCGCAGTATGCGCCCCATCCCGTGCTCTCGGGCCTGATCTCGAAGACGGGCTTGATCCTCGCGATCGCGGTCGTGAACCTGATCGACCTCGGGATCCTGGTCTTCCTGACGCAGCGGCGGGGCTGGCCCGTGCCGCTGTTTGCGCTGCTCGGCCTCTTCGTCAGCGTCTTCTACGTGGCCCCGCCGCTCAAGCTCAAGCACCGCGGCTTCGGCGAGCCAGGCGTGGCCCTCGTCTGGGGGCCGTTGATGATCGGCGGCACCTACTTCGTGACGGCGGGAACGCTGCCGCCGTGGGTGCTGGTGGCGAGTTTGCCGTATGCGCTGCTCGTCACGACCGTGCTGCTGGGCAAGCACGTCGACAAGCTCGATGCGGACGCGGCGAAGGGGATCCACACGCTGCCGGTGCTCCTCGGCCGCGAGCGCGCGCTCTTCCTCACGCAGCAGCTGCTGGTGGGCTTCTTCGCCTTCGTGCTGTGCCTGGTGCTCACGGGCACGCTCTCCGTCTGGACGCTGCTCGTCTTCCTGGCGGCCCCGCGGCTGTTCGAGGTGCTGAAGACGCTCTCGCGCCCGAAGCCCGACGCCGCGCCGCCGGGCTATCCGCTGTGGCCGCTCTGGTACGTGGCCTGGTGTTTCCTCGTCACGCGGCGCGCCGGTGCGCTGTTCGTGGCGGGATTGCTTCTCGATGCGATCATTCCGGCCCATCTGCCGACCTGAACCCCGAATCCGAACCCCCCGGTTCGAGCCTGGAAAGGAAGCGAGAACATGAGTGAAGCGTGGATCATCGATGCAGTTCGAACCCCCCGTGGCCGCGGCAAGGCCGGTGTCGGGGCTCTGTCGAATGAGCATCCGCAGGAGCTGCTCTCGCAGTGCCTGAACGCGCTGCGGGATCGCAACGGCATCGCGGTGAGCGACGTCGAGGACGTGATCGCCGGCTGCGTCAGCGCCTTCGGCGAGCAGGGCGCCGACATCGCGCGCAACGCCGTGCTGAACGCCGGCTGGCCGGTCGATAGCGCCAGCGGCGTCACACTGAATCGCTTCTGCGGCTCCGGCCAGCAGGCCGTCAACTTCGCGGCGATGGGCGTGATGGCGGGCCAGCAGGAGCTGGTGATCGGCGGCGGCATCGAGTCGATGTCGCGCGTTCCGATGGGCTCGGGCGGCGGCGGCCTCGACGGCGACAACCCGCACCTGGCCGCGCAACACCCGATGGTGCCGCAGGG
This sequence comes from uncultured delta proteobacterium, assembly GCA_963785985.1. Taxonomy (GTDB): domain Bacteria; phylum Myxococcota_A; class UBA9160; order UBA9160; family SMWR01; genus DATBRV01. The sequence goes on from CAWAXD010000016.1 coordinate 346,714, forward strand.
CATCTCCGCGGACCTGATCGCCTCGCTCGAAGGCTTCACGCGCGCGCAGCTCGATGCCTTCGCCGCCGAGAGCCAGAACCGCACGCAGCTCGCTCAAAAAGAGGGGCGCTTCGACAAGAGCCTGATTCCCGTGCGCAACCTCGAGGGCAAGGTCGTGCTCGACCACGACGAGCACCCGCGCGCGGGCACCACCGCCGAGAGCCTCGCCAAGCTCAAGCCCTCGTTCGACGAGCTCGGCGCCTACAAGCCCAAGGGCTCGACGCTGACGCTCGATGAGCGGGCGCTCGCGCGCTACCCGCAGCTGAAGAAGATCGAGCACGTCCACCACGCCGGGAACTCGTCGGGCATCGTCGACGGCGCGAGCGCCGTGCTGCTCGCCTCGCCGGGCTACGCGAAGGCGCACGGCCTGCGGCCGCGCGCGCGCATCAAGGCGATGGCGACGGCGGCGAGCGAGCCGATCATCATGCTCACGGCGCCGACGCCGGCCACCAAGCGCTGCCTCGCGAAAGCGGGCATGACGGTGAAGGACCTCGATCTGATCGAGATCAACGAGGCCTTCGCCGCGATTCCGCTTCAGACGATGCGCAACCTCGGCATGGACCCGGCGCGGGTGAACGTGAACGGTGGCGCGATCGCGCTCGGCCATCCGCTGGGCGCCACCGGCGGGATGCTGATCGGGACGCTGCTCGACGAGCTCGAGCGGCAGAACAAGAGCGTCGGCCTCGTCACCATGTGCATCGGCGGCGGCATGGGGATCGCGACGATCCTCGAGCGGATCTAGGACAGCGACCGCGCGTGCAAAGGGGGGGGGAAGGCCCCCCCCGCGGCTCAGAAGACGCTCAGAAGACGGCCTGGAAGCGCAGCCCGAAGATCGGCGCCGTGTCGTAGCCACTCGTCTGGAGCTTGTTGCCGCCTTGCGATTCGAGCCGCACCTGACCCCCAACGGCAAACCCGCTGAAGAGATCGAACGAGACGCGCGGGGCCGGGCGCCAGCGGACTCGGGCGTACATCGGAGCCGAAGTCTCCTGCCCAACCCCGTTGGTGAAGCCCTGGTGGTGGTCGAGGCGATAGCGGCGGTTCTGGTAGCTGGCGCCGAGGCCGAACTCCCACGTCTCGTTGGGCGCGTAGCTCACCTCGGGACCGACCCCCGTGTAGCCGAAGTTCGTGAGCCCCAGGTGAAACTTCCAGTCGTGCGCAAAGCGCCAGTCGACCTGCGGGATCGGCACGATCGCCACGGGGTTCTCGATCTGGCTCGTGATGCCGACCAGCGCGCCCAGGCTCAGGTCCTTGCTCGCGCGGTAGCTGAAGCCGAGCAGCCCGCCGCCCGTGAATCCCTCGCCGAAGTTCCCTCCTCCCTCCGCCGCCGTACGCACGAGGGCGCCGCCCTGGAAGCTCCAGCTTTCGTCCATCTTCCAGTCGAGCAGGGCCACCCCGGTGATCTGGTGGATGTCGTTCCACACGAAGGGAGCCGCCCTTCCCGAGAAGTCGTAGTAGCTGCCCTGGTAGGTCAGGTTCGTGACCAGGCTCCAGTCGTCGGCGATTGCGAACCGGTGCCCGCCCCCGATCGTCAACGACTCGCGATCGAAGGAGCCGCCGTCGTTGAGGTCGGTCTCGAATTGGTGGGCGTAGCTCGAAGAGATCCACGTGTCCTGGCCTTCTTCAGCCGTGAGCATGGCCGGCAGGTCGACCCCCTGCGCCATGGCTCGCGCCGGAGCCAGCAGGGCGACCAGGATCGCCCCGAAAATCACCAACCCAAACGCCAACTTGCTTCCCTCGTAGCCGAGCTCGGGCTGTCTTGCAGTCAGCATGCGTGTTCCCCCTTGTTACAAGCTTGCAGACCCGGACGGGCGCAGCTTGGCACATTCGCGAAGCGTACGGGAGGGCTCCCTCGGAGCCCCGGGAGCACACGGGTTGCGATGCCGAAGTCCGCACGGCCGACCGGAGGTCGATCAGCCTCGGCGGCGGCGGGCGATCCCGAGAGCGAGTAGGCCGCCGCCGAGCAGCGCCGCGCTCGTGGGCTCGGGAATCTGCTCGTTCACCTGGAGGGTGATGTTCTCGGAAACCAGCGCGCCCACCTTCACGTTGTTGCCGTCGACGTAGCGCGCCTTGATCGACGATGAATTCATCGTGGTGAACAGGGTTCCGGTGTTCATCTCGAGATCGAAGACCCAGGAGTAGGCGCTGCCTGTCGGCACGGGCACGCCGGTGTTCCCGGCATAGGCGCAGTCGAAGCCGGAGCCCGATCCCGAGCAACCACTCGCGTTGAGGCCGCCCATCCAGGTGGTCCAGGCACCGGCGCCGCCCGGAGCGTCGAAGAGCGACATGCTGAGAAGATTCGAGCTCACCTTGACGGCGACCGCGTTGAGCAGGATGCCGCCGCCGTTGTAGCCCGACGTATCGATCGTGAGCGTGATGCGGAAGGTTTCGGTGGTCGACGTCGTGCTGATTGGCGAACCGCCGTACTCGAGCCAGTAGATCGAGCCCTGGCAGGTCCCGCAGTCGGGCCCAATCGGGTCGGCGGAGGCGCTGCCAGCAGCGAGCCCCAGAGCAACCAGCGTCAGCAACGAAAAAGCAAGATTCCGCATCGGAGGTCCCCTTCCCAGAGAAACCAGCGTGCAACCTGGCTGCGATTTTCGTTCCTGTACCGAACCTTTAGCCGGCCGAAGGAAACCGCCTGATTTCAAAGGGCTTCCGCTCCAGAGCCCAAATCCGGCGCGCCCGGGCAGTGGAACGCCGTTTCCCATTTTGGGCAGGCCAGGGAGCTTCAGAGCCGGAGCAGCACCCGCTCGATCGCCTCGACGGCGCCGCCCTCGGCGTTGCTGCGGGCCACGTAGCCGGCCGCGGCTTTCGCGTCGTCGACGGCGTTGCCCATGGCGATGCCGAAGCCCGCGCGGCTCAGCATCTCGACGTCGTTCGCGTCGTCGCCGATCGCGGCGATCGCGTCGCTCGGGATCCCGGCTTGCTCGGCGACGCGCGCGAGCGCAGCCCACTTGCCGGAGGCCGGCGACAAGAACTCGAGGATCTCCCCCTGGTAATTCTTGTTCTGGAGCATGTGGGTGTGGATGCGCGGGCCGAGCACGGCCTGCGCGCGCACGAGCAGCGCGTCGAGCGACGCCGCGTCGGCCATCAGGCTCGTCATGATCACGTCGGCACGGCCTTCGAGCGCGAGATCGTCGACCTCGCGGCAATGCGCGCCGTGGTCGCGCAGATATTCTCGCTGGAACGGGTGCGCGTGCTCGGAGCGCTCCGTGAGAAAATCGGTGTGATCGGGATAGGCGTCGACGTAGACGAGCGGCGGGCCCACGCTGCGCGCGAGCGCGAGCACCTCTGGGTAGACCTCCATCGAGAGGTAGCGGTGGTGCAGGGTGCGCCCGCTCGCGAGGTCCTTCACGAGCGCGCCGTTGTTCACGACGATCGGACCCGTGAGCTCGAGGGCTTGCGCGATCGTCAGAGCGGTGCGGAAGCGCCGCCCGGTGCACAGCACGATCTCGAGGCCCGCGTTGCGCGCCGCCGTCACGGCTTCGCGCACGGCATCGGTCAGCGCGCCGTAGGGATCGAGCAGCGTTCCGTCGATGTCGAGAGCCAGCAGGCGCGTGCGCATCGCAGGTGGCTCCCGTTGGATCGACCGCAGGGTCGAGGGTCGCGCAGCGGTGACCCGCCGCGGCGAGCGTCGAGTGTCGCTCAGTCCGTGGCATCCGGCTTGGGGCTGCGCCGCTCCTCCATCTCCTCGAGCGTTCGTGGCCAGTCTTTCTTGAGCAGGCGCGAGAGCGCGCGGTCGGCGAGCAGCCGGGCCTGCGTCTGGCAGGGGGCGCAGTAGTTCGTCTCGTGCTCGGCGTAGACGATGCGCTGGACCGGCGCGCCGCAAGCAGGGCAGGGCTCGCGGTAGCGGCCGTGCACGGCCATGCCTTCGCGGAAGGCGGTGACGCGCTCGGGGAAGCGATCGCCGGCCTCGGCGCGCAGGTGCTCGGTCCACTCGAGCAGGGTGGCCCGCGCGGCGGCAAACAGCCGCGCCTGCTCGTCCGGCGTGAGGCGCGCTGCGAGCTTCACGGGCGAGAGCTTCGCGCGGTGCAGGATCTCGTCGGAGTAGGCGTTGCCGATGCCGGCGAAGATCCGCGGATCGGTGAGCGCCCGCTTGAGTGTGTGATTCCCGGCCATCAGCCGGGCACAGAACGCGTCCTGGCTCGCCTCGAACACCTCGAGCCCACCCGGATCGTGCGCGGCGAGCGCGGATTCGCCGCGCACGACGTGCAGCGTCGCGCGCTTGCGGCTGCCGGCCTCGCTCAGCGTGAGAGTTCCGGAGGAGAACCCGAAGCGCGCGAGCGGGCGTCCGCGTCCTGGGCGCGCACCGGTGTCGGTCCAGTGCAGGCGGCCGGCGATCATCAGGTGCAGGACGACGAAGAGCTCCGCCTCGAGCGCGAGCACCACGCGCTTGCCAAGACGCCGTACGCCCGCGACGCGCCGACCCTCGACCGCGGCGAGCGGCGGCTCGACGCTGCGCAGCAACGCGGGGCCGAAAACACGCACGCTCGTGAGCGTGGCCCCCACCACGCGCCGCTCCAGCGCCTCGACATAGATGGTGATGTCCGGGAGCTCCGGCACGCCAGGAGGATGTCACGCCGGCCCGGGCAACGCTTCCGGAGCGAGCGATCGCGATGATAGGATGGAGGCCTTCATCGGGAGGTCCATATGCGCTCGCATCTCGTTCGCATGGCCATCGCCGGCTTCGCCGCGCTCGCGTTCTCACGCGCTCTGCCCGCCGGCGCCGACGAGACCTGCCAGAGCCCGTATCTGCCGCGGCTCGTCGGGCAGGAGGATTTCGTCTACGTCTGGACGCTCGGCATCGATGGACTCGGCGATGGCTCCGACAAGCTGGTGACGATCGGCGCAAATCCGGCAAAGCCTGGCTACGCCAAAGTGGTGTCGAGCGTCTCCGTCGGCGGCCGTCACGAGGCTCACCATGGCGGTCCGACCGACGACCGCCGCCACCTGTGGGTGGGCGGCCTCGACGACAGCGCGATCTTCATCTTCGACATCGCGAGCGATCCGGCGCATCCGAAGCTCACCCGCACCATCAGCGACTTCCCGGCGAAGACCGGGGGCGTGGTGGGCCCGCACGGCTTCTATGCGCTCCCGGGCCGCATGCTGATCTCGGCGCTCTCGAACGCGAAGGATGGAAGCGGTCGGACGGCGCTCGTCGAGTACAACCACAAGGGCGAGTTCATCCGCACGCTCTGGATGCCGGAGGGGGCGACCTACGGCTACGACGCGCGCATCAAGCCCGAGCTGAACCGCATGCTCACGTCGTCGTTCACGGGCAAGAACAACTACATGCGCAAGCTACCCGAGCTGCTCGGCGACGCCGAGGCGATGAAGACATTTCGGCGACACGATGGTGGTGTGGGACTACCACGCGCGCAAGCCGCTCCAGACCCTGAAGGTCCCCGGCGCGCCGCTCGAGATCCGCTGGGCGCTCGCGCCGGATCACCACTACGCGTTCACCGCGGCGGCCCTCACCTCGAAGCTGATCGGCGTGTTTCGCAAGCCCGATGAGAGCTTCGAGGCGGTCGAGATGCCGACATCGGCGATCCGAAGAAGACACCGCTGCCGGTCGACATCAGCCTCTCGGCCGACGACAAGCTCCTGTTCGTCGACACCTTCATGGATGGGTCGGTGCACGTCTTCGACGTCTCGCAGCCGCGCAGTCCCAAGCAGATCTACGAGAAGAAGATCGGGCCGCAGGTGAACATGGTCTCGCAGACCTGGGACGGGAAGCGCTTGTACTTCACGACTTCGCTGCTCGCGAACTGGGACGGCGTCCAGGGCGACGACGCGCAGTTCCTGAAGGCCTATGACTGGGATGGCAAGCAGCTCTCGCCGCGCTTCGAGATCGACTTCCGGGTTGAGAAGCTCGGGCGGCCGCACATCATGAATTTCGGTCAGGCGGGCCTGTACAAGGCGCAGGCGCGGCGCGGGGCTCCCTCCGGCGAGCCGGGTTGAGCCGGGCCCTTCGGTCCGCGCTGCTCGCGACCGGTCTGCTCGCGGCGGCCCTCGCGGACGGGCGCGCGGCGGACGCGCCCGACGAGCCGGCGCTGCTCTACGAGCTGCCCGCAGCCGGGAGCTATGCGCTGCCGCCGATCGATCGCGTCTCCGAGCACGTGCTGGTCGGCTCGGACGGGCGTGAGGCGCCGCTGCTGGGGCTCGGTCCAGGCCGCTTCGCCGTGGTCGCGTTCGTGTATCTCGGCTGTCACGATGCGGCGGGTTGTCCGCTCCTGCTCGCGACGCTCCAGCAGCTGGACCGCAAGCTCGCGGCGAGCGCGGCGTTGCGCGGCCGCGTGCGGCTGGCGACGGTGAGCTTCGACCCCGCGCGCGACGGCCCGGCCGAGATGGCGAGCCTGCGCGGCCGTCTCGCGCCGCAGGGCGACTGGCGCTTCTTCACGGCTCGCGACGACGCCATGCTGCGCCCGGTGCTCGAGGATTTCGATCAGGACGCCGTGCCCGCGCTCGCGCGCGAGGGCGAGTCGGCAGGCGCCCTGCGCCACGTCGCGAAGGTCTTCCTGATCGACGGCGAGCGCCGCATCCGCAACGTCTACGGCAGCGGCTTCCTCGATGCGCGCATCCTGATTCGCGATCTGGAGACGCTGCTGGCCGAGGCGTCCTCCCGCCGCTAGTCCGCACTGCGTGGTGTTCGCACCTCGCGGCCGCTGCGGGTCGCGTGCCGAGCTGCTCGCGCTGGGGCCGCGCCTCGAACGTCATCCTTTTTCTCCGTAGTGCTGCAATGTGCAGCTCGCGGCACGCTCGCGCCGGACTTCGTTCGCGCGTTGCAGTGAAACGGCGTTTTCGCCGACACGATTTTTTTTCGCTCGCGCGTGCGTTCCGCTTTACTCCGCGCGCGGTCTGCGCATAGGATGCGGCGAGGGTTCGACAGCTCGGGATCGTGAGACGAACTCGGGAGTCGGTTCGACGAAGAAGCCCTCCTGCCGGAGCGCCGGTCGCCGGATCCAATCGCAATCTGGCAGGAGGGCCCTTCGGGACCGCGCACCTCAACCCGCGCCGGGTTGGTCGAGCCAAGTCAGGATGGCGCGGTTCTCTTCGCGCGGATACGCATGCGAGAGGTCGGGAATCTCGCGGTACTCGACCGCCGCACCCGCCCGCACGAGCTCGTCGCGCGCGAGCTGCGCCAGAGTCACCGGAAACAGCCAGTCGAGAGCGCCGTGGCACAGGCGCACGCGGCGTCCGCGCGCGCGTGCGAGATTCCCGTTCGCGAAGTTGGCCGGGTGCAGCACACCGGAGACCGGCGCGAGGTGGCTGAAGGGCGAGTCCGCCGCCAGGCCCGCGAGCAGCGTGAAGGTGGCGCCGTCCGAGAGTCCGGTGAGCAACATCCGGCTGCGGTCGACGGGCCAGTTCGCGCACACGGACTCGACCAGCGAGTGCAGCATGCGCACGTCGCCGGCCGGAGCATCGAGCGACCACGTCGACCCGCGCGAGCTCGGCGCGAGCAGCAAGCAGGGCGCGCAGCGGGCTTCCCTCAACCACGTCCACACGAAGTCGTGACCGTGTCCGAAGCCGCCGTGCAGCGCGACCACGAGCGGCAGCGGCGTCTTGCCGTCGCAGCGCTCGGGCACGTAGAGCGAGAAGGCGCCGCGCGGGAGCACGCCGTCGTCGGGTCCGCCGCGATGCAGACCGAGCGTGACGCCCGCCGCCGGCTCCGGATCCAGCTCGGCGAGGCGCGCATGCCAGCCCGGCTCGGCGAAGAAGCGGCCGAGCGGCGGCAGCGCGAGACGCAACGGATAGAGACACTCCTGCGCGCGGCAGTGCGCCGAGAAGCTCGCGAGCACGCGCGCAGCGAGCTCAGGCGCCGGAGCCGGCTGCGTGAAGCTGCGCGCGGCGTCGAGCGCCGCCTGCGCACCCATGACGAGCTGCTCATGGAAGGGGCCGAGCCCGTCCGGGACCGCGCTCGCGTTGAAACGCGCGAGCGCGTCGCTCTGGCGGTCGCGCAGCGGCGCGAGCTGCTCGCGCAGCGACGCGATCACGGGCGGGTGGATGCGGCGCTGAGCCATCTCGAAGGCGCCGAGCAGCGCGAGCGTCGCGGCGCCGATCGCGTCGAGCGAGCGCCCGTAGGCGTCTAGCGCCAAGCGAAGACCGGCTGCTCGAACTGCGACACACGCGTGGGACGGCCCCACACCGCCACCTCGCGCAGCTGGTAGAGAACGGCGGCCGTCGGCGCGTGGATGAAGGTGCCGAGCAGCGGAATCGAGATCACCGGGCGATCGCTTTCGGGGATGGCGCGCAGCCGCGGCACGTCCGGGCGATCGAGCTCGGCGAGCGGAACCCGATAGACGGCGGTCACCTCCTGCGGGTTCGGCGCGAACGCGGCGGCGTCGCCCCACACCACGACCGGCGTGATCACGAAGCCCGAACGCGTCGCGTAGTCGTCGAGGCGGCCGAGCACGCTGGTGGCGGGGACGTCGAGGCCGACCTCCTCGGCGAGCTCGCGCAGCGCGGCCTGCTCGGCGCTCTCGCCGGCGTCCAGGCGCCCGCCCGGGAGCGCCCACTGCCCGCCGTGCGCGCGCAAGCGGGCCGCGCGCCGCGTGAGCACGAAGCAAGGCTTGCCGTCGTCGCCCGGCACCAAGGCGAGCGCGACGGCGGCCGCGCGCAGCGCCGCGCCGGAATGGCTCTCCCGCTCGAAGCGGGCGAGATTCGCGCGGATCCGCTCGCGCAGCGCGTGATCGTGGAGGCTCGCAGCGTCGGGCACGCCCTCAGGATACCGCGGACCGGGTGGCGGATGCTGCGCCGTGCCGCCAGACTCCCGCTCCCCATGCTGGACGACGTGAAACGCGGCCGCATCGCGTTGCCCGAGAACGGCATCGAGATCGCGACGCTCGATTTCGGCGGCGAGGGGCCGCTCGCGCTGCTGCACCACGCGAACGGCTTCTGCGCCGCGGTCTGGGAGCCCGTCGCGAAGGCTCTCGTCCGACACTATCGTGTGATAGCAATGGACGCGCGCGGCCACGGGAGATCGAGCAAGCCGGAGGGCGCCGCAGCCTATCAGTGGGGCTGGTTCGGGCGCGACGTGGTCGGCGTCGCGGAGGCGCTGTGCCGGGACCACGGTGCTACCCGAATCGCGCTTGGGCTCGGTCACTCGTTCGGGGGCACCGCGCTGCTCACGGCCTCGGCGACGCGCCCCGAGCTCTTCGAGCGCCTCGTGCTGGTCGATCCGATCGCGCCGCCGCGGCGTGCAGCCGAGCTGGCGGCAATGCGCGGGGGGCCCGGCAACCGGATCGCGGACGTCGCGCGCCGGCGCAGCGCCGTGTGGCCGAGTCGCGCGGCGGCGCGCGAGAAGTGGTCCGGCAAGGAGCTTTTCGCCAACTGGGATCCGCGCGTCTTCGATCTCTATCTGGCGGAGGGGCTGCACGACCGTCCCGACGGGCGGGTGGAGCTCGCGTGTCCTCCGGAGATCGAGGCGACGATCTTCGATGCCGCGCCCGACTTCGACGTGATGGAGCGGGCCGCCCAGGTGCGCATCCCCGCGCTGGTTCTGTGGGCGCGCGCCGGAAACTTTCCCTACTCCCACTACGAGACCCTCGTCGGGTGCATGCCGCACGGCGAGCTGCGCGTCGCCGACGCCGGCCACCTGGTTCCGATGGAGAACCCCGAGCTGGTGGTGCGCGAGGTGCTGCGCTTCGTTGGGAGTTGAAGCGCAAGCGACCAAGAATCTTTCTCGCCGGCCGTCTGCCATTTACCGCCCAAGCGCACTACTCCCACAGACACGACGGGTATCCCTCGCGATCTCGAGGAGTGGCTGCGGATGCGGCGAATGCCGACCTGGCTCGGGCTCCCGGCTCTGCTGCTGCGAAGCACCCTGGACGTGCGCTCGCCAGCCGCGCAGTTCCACCCGGGCGGTGTGCGTGCACGCGCCGCGGTCAGCGCCGGTTGGCCCTAGATTCGAATGAATACATTCCGGCGATGCAGGAGCGCGACGAGGAGCCCGAAGAGCGCGGTATACACGACCGCGTAGGCGAGCGACGCGGCTTTCTCGCCGCAGCATTGCGAGCCCCATGCTCCGAATCCGTACCAGTACAAGTCCCATTTGAGCGACACGCCGGCCTGCGGGCCGGTCGGCCATCGCCCCAAGAAACTGTCGAGGCCAACGGACAGAAAATAGGCTGCGAGCGCGTTGCGTCCGAACGGGAGAAACGGCGTCGACCAGCCTCGCCATCGGCGCACGTCGAGCGCCCAGTGGCAGATCGCCAGCAGCTGCGTGGCCATGCCAGCGCTGAACAGCGCGAACGAGCTGGTCCATAGGCTCTTGTTGATGGGAAACACGCGGCCCCACAGCAGCCCGATCGCGGCGACCGCAACGCCGATCAGCCAGAGCGAAGCGCTGCGATGTCGCGCGCGGCCTGCGCGCGTCAGCCAGTCGCCGGCGAACACCCCCCCCAGCGCCGTGACCACGGCCGGAATGGTGCTGAGCAGACCCTCCGACTCCCACATCGGATGGGCGAGGTGCGCGCCGAGCAGGGTGCGGTCGATGAACGACGCCAGATTGCCTTCGGGGGTCAACACTCCGGCGCCAACGCCCGGCACCGGGATGAGCAGCATCGCGGCCCAGTACCCCATCAGGCTGACGACGGCGACGACCGCCTGGGTGCGGCGCGTTGTCCGTTCGGTCAGCCATGCCAATGCGAGATACACGAGAGCGAAGCGTTGGAGCACGCCCAGAATCCGAAACGTCGAAAAGTGTAACGGCGACGGCGCCTCGATGGCGTTGAGAAGCAGCCCAAGGCCAAACAGCACGCTGGCCCGGCGGATGACATGGCGATGAACGCGTCGCACGGGGTCGCGGCGTCGTGGCAGGGCGATGGGCACTGCGGCGCCCATCGCGAACAGCAGGAACGGGAAGACGAGGTCCGTGGGCGTCCATCCGTTCCAGGCGGCATGGTCGAGCGGCCAGTACACCGCTTCCCAGTCGCCTGGTGCGCTGACCAGTATCATGGCGGCGACGCTGAGGCCGCGAAACACGTCGAGGGAGTCGAGACGCCGGCTATTGGTCGATGAACTCGTCACAATCGTTTTGTTCGACCGGCAGCACGATTCGTGGGGGCGCCGCCCATGAAAACACCTCGTTCGTTCGCACGAACCCGTCGAGAAACCAGTCCATCACGTCCATCTGACTCTTGTAGGCGTGGAGCGCCGCCCGCTTGAGATCCAGCTGGTGCGCATCGAGCGGCACCATCACCCATCCAGACACGCCGCCATCCAGGTATTCCGGAGCGGGGAGATGCATGCCGGGTTGATCGAATGGCCACGAACCGTAGTGGATGATGTAGGTGACGACGTCGGGGTGGTACAGCGGGCTAACGCGTTGAACATTGGCGAGCGCATCCGCAACGAAGAACCACGCCGCGCAGTGATCGACGTGCTGATCTTCGGGACGCGACACGAGAATCATCGTCGGCTTGAAGTCGCGGATGATGTCCGCAAGCTCGTGCATGAGATCCTCTCCGCGATATTCGGTACCGGGATCGAAGGCCTCCGATGGAGCCGGTCGATCGAGCCGCGTGTACTGCGAGCGATAGGCGTGTCGATGCGACGACCAGTAGTGGGTGGTCATCAGGCGATTGAGGCCGCCGTTCGGGAAGCCGAGAAAGGTAAGCGACCACCCCCCGAAGCCGAGGGAGCGCATCGCCGTCCGCGCTTCGTCTTCGCGCTGATGGCCGTACGCTCGGTAGTCAGCCGCGGTGAGCTTCGTGGCGTGGCGTTCAGCCCTGACGCCCTGCGGATATCCTTCGCCGTCGGTGAGATAGACGACGTGGACGATGCCGCCGGCGGCGTTGACGAGCTGGAGCAACCCTCCAGCCGCGAGCATCTCGTCGTCGGGGTGCGGAGCGACGAGCAGCAGGCGGGTGTTGGCATCCACCGACAGGCTGGCAGGGCTTTTCTCGCTCGCAGGAATTGGAGGAGCGTGAGCCGGGCGATCCTGGAGCCAGACGGTCGCAACGAGCACGAGCGCGAAGAACTGGAAACCGATGCGCCGTGCGGGCCGCTTCATGGCTGTGGAGTCTATCGCGGCGTCGCCTGGGCCGAGGCAGTCAGCGCTCGACGGGATAGCCCCGCTTCGTCCAACCCGTCCAGCCTTCCGCGAGCGAGACGACCTGGGTGAAGCCCATCTCCTGGAGCGTCTTCGCCGCGAGCGCGCTGCGGTGGCCGCCGCCGCAATAGAGCACGAGCGGGCGATCGCGCTCGGCGAGCCAGGCGTCGCGTTTGGGATGCTCGAGATCCGCCTTCACCTCGAGAAAACCGCGCGGGAGATTGCGTGCGCCCGGCAGGTGACCGGCCGCGAACTCGTCCGGCTCGCGCACGTCGACGAAGCTCCAGCCCGCGCTCTCCACCTGCGCGAGGATGTCGGCGGCCTCCTCCGGCAGGATCTCGCGAATCTGCGCGAGCGCCTCGAGCACGAAATCCCGCAACGCCTTGGCCATCCGGTTCTTCTCACCCGAGATAGAGCGCGGCGAGCGCCACCGCGGCGAATCCGAACAGACATGCCTGGAACGGGCGGTCGACGAACACGACGTCCTCCGGCTTCTCGCCCAGCCCCCGGGTCTCGACGAGCAGCTGGTAGCGGAAGAGGCCGAAGATCACGAAGGGCAGCGTGAGGCCGAGCCACGGGTACTTCTCGAGCACCGCGTGTGCGTAGATGGCGTACGTGATGAGCGCCGCGGTCATCGACGTCGCCGTGAACAGGGCGAGGGTGCCCGGCGTATAGGCCGCCAGCACGGGGCGCGCGCGGCTCGCGTCGTCGCCGAGCCGCAGCAGCTCCGCGCGGCGCTTCGAGAGCGCCAGGAACAGGGCCAGGAACAGCGTGCACAGCACGAACCAGTCCGAGGATGGCACGTGGATCGCGAGCGCTCCCGCGACCGCCCGGATCACGAAGCCCGCGGAGACGAGCATGGCGTCGAGGATCACCACGTTCTTGCCGACGAGCGAGTAGAAGTGCGTCAGCGCGACGTAGAGGAGCACGGCGCCGAGAAACCCCGTGCCGAGCCTCGCCGCCAGCCCGAACGCGCCCGCCGTCAGCGCCAGCGCGAGCAGCAGCGCGGCTCCGCGCCCGACCTCGCCGGACGCGATCGGCCGCTTCCGCTTCTCGGGATGCTCGCGATCGCGCGGCGCGTCGATCCAATCGTTCACGACGTATGCGGAAGACGCCGCGAGACAGAAGCTGACGAAGGCGAGGCTGGCGCGCAGCAGCGCGTCGGTGTCGAACAGCTTCTCCGCGAACACCAGGGCCGCGAAGAGCAGCGCGTTCTTGGTCCATTGCCGGGGACGCAGTAGCCGCAGCACGCGCGCATTCTACTGCAAGCAGGTCGCGTCGCCCCCGCGCGCCGCGATATCTTCGCGAGCGCCGCATTACGGCCATGAGGTCCCCATGCTGCATCCCTGTGCGTTCCGTCCCGAAGAGCACGCCGTCTTCGACGCGAAGAAGATGGCGAAGGCGACCCTCTTCGAATCGCCGCGTCTGATGCTGGGGCTCAATTGCTTCGAGCCCGGTCAGGAGCACAAGCTCCACGCCCACCCCGGCCTCGACAAGATCTACCAGGTGCTCTCGGGTGAAGGCGTCTTCGTGCTCGCGGACCGCGAGCTTCCGATGCGCACGGGCGACATGCTCGTCGCCCCGGAAGGCGTGCCGCATGGCATCCGCAACACCACGAGGGAGCGGCTGGTGGTGCTCGCGATCCTGGCGCCAGCGCCTTGACGCCAGCTCGCGGGCGCCGGCTTCACGCGCGATCTCGCGCAGCCTGCGGCCGCCGGGCTATCGGCCTGCGCGCCAAATGTCGTAGAATCGTCGCGTGACGGCTGTAGCGATTCCCTCCGCTCCCTCCAACCGCTGGCTGTTCGGCCCCGCGCGCGACCTCCTGCTCGGCTGCGGGCTCGGCTACGCCTGCGTCTTCGCGGCGTTCTGCTTCATTGGCGGCGACATCCGGACGGCTTTGCCGGCGGGCATCGTGCCCTTCCTGACGTTGCTGGTCGGCGCTCCGCACTACGGCGCCACGCTCTTGCGCGTGTATGCGCGTCGGGCCGACCGGCGTGCCTATGCGTTCTTCGCCGTCTACGTGAGCCTCGCGCTCGCGGGTGTCTTCGTGCTGGCGACGCGCTCGGCCTGGGTCGGATCGCTGCTGCTCACCGTCTACATCACCTGGAATCCCTGGCACTACGCGGGTCAGAATTACGGCCTCGGCGTGATGTTCCTGCGGCGCCGCGGCGTGGCGGTGGATACCGAGGTCAAGCGCTGGTTCTACGCGTCCTTCCTGCTGTCGTTCCTGCTCACGTTCCTGGTGCTGCACCGCGAGGACGCCGCCGCAGCCTACTCTCCCTTGATCTACGCGGAGCACGCCTATCGCTTCCAGCCGCTCGGCATTCCAGCGCGGCTGGCCGATCAGGGGATCTTCCTTGCGCTCTCCGCTTATCTGATCTCGCTCGCGATGTCCTTCCGCTTGCTGCTGCGCCGCGCGAGCCTCGGGGTCCTGCTGCCGACCGCGCTGCTGACGGCGACCCAGGCGCTGTGGTTCGCGTTCCCGCTGGTGTGCCGCGTCTACGGCGTGCTCCAGTGGGTCGAGCCGCTCTCTGCGCGCTACGCGATCTACTACTTCTACTGGGCAGCGCTCGCCCATTCGGTCCAGTACGTCTGGGTGACGAGCTACTTCGCGCACGGCCGCGAGGGCTTCGAGGGCTATGGCCGCTGGTTCTGGAAGACCGTGCTCGCCGGCACGGCGATCTGGACGGTGCCGGGGCTCTTGTTCGCTCCGCACCTGCTCGGGACGCTCCCGTTCGACATGGGACTCGGAGCGCTGGTCGCCGCCTGCGTGAATCTGCACCACTTCATCCTCGACGGTGCGATCTGGAAGCTGCGCGACGGCCGCATCGCACGGATCCTGGTGCGCTCGGAGCCCGAGCTGGAGCCGGGCGCCGCGCCGATCGTCCCATCTCCGGCGTGGCGACCGCTGCGGGTCGCGCTGTGGGCGACGGGCGCGGTTTCGCTCGCGATCACGCTCGTCCACATGGTGGAAGACACGCGGCTTGCGCAGGGGCTATCGCATGCGAATGCGCAGCGCGTGGAGAGCGCTCTGCGCCACCTGTCGTGGGTGGGCCTCGAGAGCCCCGAACAGCGCATCCGGCTCGGCAAACTTCTCGAGGGGAAGGGCGACGCGCGCAGCGCGCTCGCGCAGTACCAGCGCGCGGCCTGGATCTATCCGACGGCGCGGGCCTACCGCCTGACGGCGAGTCTGCAAGAGCAGAGCGGAGACACCGAAGCCGCGCTCGCCGCCTGGCAGGAGATGGCCCGGCTCGCGCCGACGAAGGCCAGGCCCCGCTACCGCGTCGGGATGCTCTCGCTCGAGCGCGGCGATCTGCCGCGGGCGGTGGCGGCGCTCGAGGAGGCCACGCGACTCGAACCCTCGAACGTCAAGTACCGGGAAGCGCTGGCGCGCGCGCGATCGCTCTCCGACCCACGTGAAGCGGCCGGAGGCGGCTCCGAGGGGAGCGGGTAGACGAAGCCGGCCAGCGTTTCCTGGATCAGCCGCGCCGCGAGCGCGTGGGCGGCCGCATTCCAGTGGTAGTCGCACGTGAACTGGAAATGGGCGAAGCCTTCCGGCGTGGCGCGGGCCGCGTCGTGCATCGCCGGAAGCAGGTTCACCACCCGCGCACCGCGGCGCTCGGCAAACGCAGCGAGCCGGGCGGAGAGCGGATCGGCGCCGTCGCGCTCGTAGCGCTCCAGATCCGGCTGATTCGGGATCAGCACGATCGCGAGCTTGCGATCCTTCACGCTCTCCGCGAGCAGCTCGAGGCTGTGCTCGAGCAGCGCATACTGCTCCTCGCTGAAGTCATAGAAGTAGGACACGCCCGGCGCGGTCTCGTAGCCGCCGAGCCCGGCGCTGCCGGACAGGCGCTGGCGCACGGCGCTCGTCAGGCGATCCGAGGCGGCGTAGGTCCATGTGTACTCGCGCAGCCAGCGGACGAGCCAGGGCTCGCGGTAATCGACGCGGCGGAAGCCGCCCGCGTCGCGCACGAGGTACGGGCGGTAGCGATGCTCGTAGCCGGTGCCCCGCCGCGCGGCCTCGTAGTCGAGATCGATGAAGTCGTTCACCGGGACGATCGTGGCGAGCACCGCGACGTGGGCATAGCGCTGCGCCAGCTCCTGGTAGACCAGGGCCTCCTGGTAGGGGCCGAAGTGGGCCATCGCGAAATTCAGATGCGCGAGGCCGGTGGCGGCCGCGAGCCGGTTGGAGAAGCGCTGGCGCGCCGGAAGGCCCCAGCCCTCCGCGAAGGAATCGCCGAGCACGACGACCCGCGGCGCCGTGGCGTCCAGCGTGCGCTCGACGTCGCGAGCCCCCACCGAGTTGGTGCGGTAGACGACCTCGAAGCAGGCGCTCGTCTGCAGCGCGTGGATGTTGGGATGATGCCACACTCCAAAGTGTGGATTGTCCCCGTCCCAGAGCAGCGCGGGTCCGTAGCGCGGCGGCGTCAGGTCGAGCAGCCCCGCCGCCACCAGACCCGCGCTGCCGGCTTCGATCAGCGCGAGGGTGAAGAGCGCCGCGCCGAGGAGCGCGATGGCCGTCTTCCAGTTCCGCCTCCCGGGATCGGGCACCGTTCCCTCCTCGGCCGGCGCGGCCGTTTCAGCGCGGGTCGCGCAAGCCTGCCGCAACCGGCTGCCGCGGCCCAGGGGCGACCTCCGAGAGGGTCATTCTTGACACGCATTCGGCCGATGAGATACTCGATGGTCGTGAGAAGCCGGCGAATCGTCCCTGCGCTGCTCGTCCTGTTCGTGCTCTTCGCGAGCCAGGTTGCCTATGCGGCCGGCGCGTTCGAGCGTCCGAGCGGGCATTGCGCGCAACACGCGCCGCAGCAGCAGCCGTGCCGCCTCCCGCTCTGGCTCACCTGCTGCGACGATCACGCGGCGGTTTCCTTCGGCGCGAGCCCGTTGCTCCCGGGCGCCACACTCGTGCTTCCGGTCGAGACCGCGCTGGTTCCGCTGCTCACGGCGGGCGCGGCGCCGATGGCGTCGCACGTCCGGATTCCACCCGACACACCATCCAGTAGTTTCAGCGTCCTGCAAATCTGATCCCAGAGACCGTTTTCCGCCTTCGGAAACTCCGGCGGGAGGCGTGCGCTCGCGCGCCGCCTCGCGCCCATTGCGGTCGAGGATCCCATGCAGGGTACTGTCATCTCCGGCGGGCTCGCGCTCGCCCTCCTGCTCGCGGGCTGTATGAGCCCCGGGCTCACTGCGCACGCGCAAGCGCTCGCCCGGCAGCTCGAGGCGTCGACGCCCGTCGCTGCGAGCGAGCCCGGCGACGAACCTTTCGAGGGCCAGGCGAGCCTCGAACGCGCGGCGCTGATCGAGGCCGTGCTGCGCCGCAACCCCGGGCTCGCTGCGGCCCGCAGCGCCTGGAGCGCAGCGCTCGCGCGCTATCCGCAGGAGACCGCGCTCGAAGACCCGATGCTCGACGGCTCGATCGGACCGGACTCGTTCGGATCCGACGCGGTCGACCCGGGCTTTCGCATCGGGCTCTCGCAGGCGCTGCCGTTCCCCGGCAAGCGGGGCCTGCGCGGCGAGCGGGCGCTCGCCGAGGCCGAAGCGAGCTCGCAGGAGTACGCAGCCGAGCAACTGGAGCTCGCTGCGACCGCTTCGCTGCTCTTCGACGATTACTACCTCGCGGCGCGCGCGTGCGAGCAGAACGCCCGCCATCTCGCGCTCGTCGAGGAGCTCTCCCAGGCGGCGCTCGCACGCTACGAGTCCGGAAGGGCGTCGCAGCAGGACTCGCTGCTCGCGGAGGCCGAGGCCGCGGAGCTCCTGCACCGCAAGATCGCGCTCGAAACCTCGCAGCGCCGCGCGGCCGAGCGCATCAATGCGCTGCTCCACCGCTTCCCCGAGCTGCCGCTGCCGCCGCCGCCGGCGGCGCTCGCCGTGCCGACCGAAGTCAAGCTCGACGCCGCCGCGCTCACGCAACGGGCGTTGACCGAGAACCCGGAGCTCCGGGCGGCGCGTGCGCGGGTCGAGGCGCGCGAACATGCGGTTGCCCTCGCACGCCGCGAGTACTTCCCCGATTTCACGGTGTCGGCCGCCTACGACCGCTTCTGGCAGGAGACGCCGCTGCAGCCGGTGCTCGGGCTCGCGCTGAACGTGCCGATCCAGCTCGGGCGCCGCAGCGGCGCGCTCGACGAGGCGCAGGCGGAGCTCCACCGCGCGCGCAGCGAAACGCAGCGCCAAGAGGATGAGGTGCGGCTCAGCGTCGCGCGCGCCGTCGATCGCCTGCGCGAGGCGCATCACCTGGTCGAGCTCGCGCGCGATCGCATGCTGCCCGTGTCCCGCGATCGGCTCGCGGCCTCGCGCGCCGCCTTCGAGTCGGGCCAGGGGAGCTTCCTCGAGCTGGTGGATGCGGAGCGGAGCTTGCGGCGCGCGGAGCTCGACTACGAATCCGCCGTCGTCACGCTCTGGCGTCGCCACGTCGAGCTCGACCGCGCCACCGCCGACATCGCCGTCCTCACGTCAGGAGTCCGACCATGACCCCGACCTCCCGTTCTGCGCTGCGTCTCGCCGCCGTCTTTGCCGCTGCGGCCCTGCTGGCAGGCGTTGCGTTCCTCGCGCTGCGCGCTCCGAGACCTGGCGCGCCCGTGAGCGGCGCGATCGCGACGGGTCCGCTGCGCATCAGCGCCGCGTCCGACCCCGAGGTCCCGCGCGTCGGCGCAAACGAGCTGCGGATCCAGCTGCTCGACGCGGCCGGTGCGCCGGTCGAGGGCGCCGAAGTCGAGCTGCGCTGGACGATGCCCGCGATGGGCTCGATGCCGGCGATGAACGGCGGCGCTACGGCGAAGCGCCGCGGGCCGGGCGCCTACGTCGCGCCACTCGAGATTGCGATGGCGGGAACCTGGAGACTCGAGATCCAGGCGCGCGCGCCGGGCGCCGAGCCGGCGCGCGCCCTGGGCTCCGTCACGACGGGGATCGGCGTCGCGCTCGCAGCGCCGGCCGCTGCGTCGGCATCGTCGTCTGCGGAAGCCGCGAGCGGCGAGGTCGTGATCGACGCGGAAAAACGTCAGCGCGTCGGCATCCGCACGGCGCCCGTGGAGCGCGGAACGCTCGAGCTGACGCTGCGCGCGGTCGGGCGGGTCGTCACCGATGAAACCTCGCTCGTCGACGTTTCGACGCGGGTGGGCGGCTGGATCACGCGGCTCGAGGTCGCGACGCTCGGGGCGCCCGTCAAGCGCGGCGAGACGCTCTTCCTGCTCTACAGCCCGGAGCTGCTCGCGGCGCAGCAGGAGCTGCTCCAGGCGCTGCGCAGCCAGAGCGCGGCGAGCGGGGGATCGGCGCCCGAGCGCGCCGATCCTCTCGTGCGAGCCGCGCGCAAGCGACTCGAGCTCTGGGGCATCGCGAGCGCCGACGTCGAAGGCCTGATCCGGCGTGGCGTGGCCCAGGAAGCGCTCCCGATCCGCTCGCCCGCGAGCGGCTACGTGATCGAGAAGAACGTCGTCGAGGGCGCCTCGGTCGAGCCGGGGACGAAGCTCTATCGCATCGCGTCGTTCGAGCGCATCTGGATCGACGCGGCGCTGCCGGAGGCGGAGCTGCCGCTGGTGGCGGCTGGCGGGCGCGCGCGCGTGAGTCTGCCCGCGTTCCCGGGCGAGACGCTCGACGGAACCATCGCCTACGTCTACCCGACGCTCGACGCCGACACGCGTACGGGTCGGGTTCGCGTCGAGCTCGCGAATCCCGGACGCCGGCTGCTGCCGGACATGTACGCGAACGTCGAGCTGGGCGTGGACCGGGGTGAGCGATTGCTGGTGCCGGTATCGGCCGTGCTCTACGCCGGACCGCGGCGCATCGTGTTCGTGGATCGCGGCGCGGGGCGGCTCGCGCCCCGCGAGATCCAGATCGGCGCCGGGAACGGCACAGTCTACGAGGTGCTCTCGGGCCTCGAGGCCGGCGATCTTGTCGTCAGCTCCGGAAACTTCCTGGTCGCTTCGGAGAGCCGGCTCGCGTCGGCGCTGGCGCAGTGATGAGCGAACCCTCGGCGCAGCCCCCCGGCCTGATCGCGCGCGTCGTGGCCGCCAGCGCGCGCCAGCGCGGTCTAACACTGACCGGCGTAGTAGCGGCGTTCGCCTGGGGCGTCTACGCGATCCTGCACACGCCGCTCGACGCGATCCCCGATCTCTCCGACGTCCAGGTGATCGTCTACAGCGAGTGGCCGGGGCGCGGGCCGACGCTGGTCGAAGATCAGATCACCTATCCGATCTCGACGACGCTGATCTCGGCGCCGCACGTGCGCTACGTGCGCGGGCAGTCCTTCTTCGGACTCTCCTTCGTGAACGTGATCTTCGAGGACGGCACCGATCCGTACTGGGCCCGCAGCCGCGTGCTCGAATACCTGAGCACCGCGAGCGCGCGCCTGCCCGAGGGCGTCACGCCGACGCTCGGGCCCGACGCCACCGGCGTCGGCTGGGTCTTCGAGTACGCGCTCGTCGATCGCAGCGGCAAGCTGGATCTGGCGCAGCTGCGCAGCCTCCAGGATTGGAATCTGCGCTACGCGCTCGCGAGCGTGCCGGGGGTCGCGGAGGTCGCGTCGATCGGCGGCTTCGTGCGCGAGTACCAGGTGCAGGTGGATCCGAATCGCCTGCGCAGCTTCGGCCTCCCGCTTTCGGAGGTCGTGGCGGCCGTGCGCTCCGCCAACCAGGAGACCGGCGGCGGCGTGATCGAGATCGCCGGGCACGAGCAGGTGATCCGCGGCCGCGGCCTGATCGCGGGGCCCGCCGAGCTCGAGCAGCTGCCGCTGCGCGCGAGCGCGCGCGGCACGCCCGTGCGACTCGGTGACGTCGCCGTCGTGTCGCTCGGCCCCGAGATGCGCCGCGGAATCGTCGAGCTCGACGGCGAGGGCGAGGTGGTCGGCGGGATCGTCGTGATGCGCTTCGGAGAGAACGCGCTCGCGGTGATCGACGCGGTGAAGCAGCGCCTCGCTGAGGTGCGCCCCGGGCTGCCGTCCGGCGTCGAGATCGTGCCGACCTACGACAGGTCCCGATTGATCCGCGACGCGGTCGCGACGCTGCGGCATACGCTGATCGAGGAGATGATCGTCGTCTCGCTCGTGATCTTCGTGTTCCTGCTGCACGCTCGCAGCGCGCTGATCCCGATCCTCACGATCCCGGTCGGGGTCGCGCTCGCCTTCGTGCCGATGCTCGCGCAGGGGCTCAACGCGAACATCATGTCGCTCGGCGGGATCGCAGTCGCGATCGGCGCGATGGTCGATGCCGCGATCATCGTGGTCGAGAACATCCACAAACGGCTGGAGGCCTGGGAGGCAGCGGGGCGCGCGGGTTCGCGCGAGGGCGTGATCCTCGCGGCGATGCAGGAGGTGGGTCCGAGCGTGTTCTTCGCGCTGCTCGTGATCACCGTGTCGTTCTTGCCGATCTTCACGCTCGACCGGCACGGAGGGCCGGCTCTTCAAGCCGCTCGCGTTCACGAAGACCTACTGCGATGGGCTTCGCGGCCCTGCTCTCGGTGACGCTCACGCCGGCGCTCGCGGCGCTCCTGATCCGCGGCCGCATCCGCGGCGAGCACGCCAATCCCGTGAACCGCTGGCTCGTGCACGCCTACACGCCGGTGGTGCGCGTCGTGGTGCGCCATCGCGGGCGGGTGATCGCGGCGGCGCTGCTGGCGATGGCGAGCGCAATCCTGCCCTGGCGCTCAGCTCGGCAGTGAGTTCATGCCGCCGCTCAACGAAGGGACGCTGCTCTACATGCCCACCGCGCCGCCGGGCATCTCGGTAGCCGAAGCCGGGCGCGTGCTGCAGCTGATGGACCGCGAGTTGAAGCAATTTCCCGAGGTGGAGCGCGTGTTCGGAAAGATCGGGCGCGCCGAGACGGCGACCGATCCGGCGCCGCTCGGGATGGTCGAGACCGTCCTGACACTCGCGCCGCGCGAACGCTGGCGCGCGGGGCTCGGCTGGGACGAGCTCGTCGCGCAGCTCAACACCGCCCTGGCCGTCCCGGGCATGTCGAACCTGTGGCGGATGCCGATCCAGACGCGCACCGACATGCTCGCAACGGGCGTGCGCAGCCCGCTCGGCATCAAGGTGTTCGGAGACGATCTCGCGAGCGTCGAGGCGACGGCAGTCGCGATCGCGAAGGCGCTCGAGGGCGTCCCCGGCACGCGCAATGCCTTCGCTGAGCGGGCGACCGGCGCCTACTACCTCGACATCCGCGTCGATCGGGATGCCGCGGCGCGCTTCGGCCTCTCGGTCGAGGACGTGAACGCCGTGATCGAAGCCGCGATCGGGGGCGTCACCGTCTCGCGCACGATCGAGGGACGCGAACGCTACGGCGTGCAGGTGCGCTACGCGCGCGAGTACCGCGACGATCCCGAGGCCATCGCGCAGGTGCTGGTGGCGACGCCGGGCGGCGCGCAGATCCCGCTCTCGCAGGTGGCGAAGATCGAGTTCACGACCGGGCCGGACATGCTGCGCAGCGAAGGCGGCCGCCTCGTCGGGCTCGTCTCGGTCGACGTCGCCGGGCGCGCCATCGTCGACTACGTCGCGGAGGCAAAGCGCGTGGTGGCCGAGCGCGTGACGCTGCCGCCGGGCACGCGGCTCGGCTGGGCCGGCCAGTTCGAGTACTACGAGCGGGCGCAGCGCAGGCTCGCGATCGTGCTGCCGATCACGCTCGCGCTGGTGATCTTGCTGCTCTACCTCAACACCGGATCGGGCGTCGAGACGGCGATCGTGATGCTCGCGGTGCCGTTCTCGCTGGTCGGGGCCGTGTGGCTGCTCTGGCTGCTCGACTACAACCTGAGCGTCGCCGTCTGGGTGGGGATCATCGCGCTCGCGGGCCTCGACGCGCAGACCGGTGTGGTGATGCTGCTCTATCTCACGCTCGCGCACCGCGAACGGCAGACCACGGGACGCCTGCGCACGGCGGCCGATCTCGAGGACGCGATCGTCGAGGGCGCCGCGCGCCGCATCCGCCCGAAGCTGATGACCGTGGTCACCATGATCCTCGGCCTCACGCCGCTCTTGTGGAGCGACGGCACGGGCGCCGACGTGATGAAGCGGATCGCGGCGCCGATGGTGGGCGGGCTCGTGACTTCCTTCCTTCTGGAGCTGCTGGTCTACCCGGCGCTGTTCGCCGCGTGGAAGAGCCGCGCGCTCCCGGCCGAGCGCGGCTGACGCACGCGCTCCCCGCGTCGAAGAAGCGGTAGGGGAGCGTGGCCCCCTTCGTCAATCCCACGCGCGGGCTCACGGCGATGCACACCGCAGCGGCGCCCCGGGCGGGGCGATGCAGCACGAATTCGCCGCGCAGCAGCGAGCGGCCGTCGTCCGCGAGGCGGATCCCGAGCGCTTGCGCCAGCCGCCCCGGCCCGCTCGCGATCGAGCGCAGCGGCGCGTGCTCGGAGAGTCCGCGCAGCGCGCGCATCCGCTCGATGCCTTCGCAGGGCTCGAGAGCGCGCAGCAACACCGCCGCGCCGCGGCCGCGAGCCTCGCACACCACGTTCGCGCAGGTGTGCATGCCATAGCTCGTATACACGTAGAGGCGCCCGGGCGGGCCGAACATCGAGCGATTGCGCGGCGTCGGCCCGCGGTGCGCGTGCGAGGCCGGGTCGCTTCCGTCCCCGATGTAGGCCTCGACCTCGACGATCCTCCCGGCGAGCCGGGTGCCGTCGCCGAGGCGGTGCACGAGGAACGCGCCGAGCAGACCGCGGGCCACCTCCTGGCTGGGTCGATCGAAGAAGGCGCGTGTCAGGGGAGGGCCGAGCCGCATGGGGAATTCCCATGAAGTTACGGGCCTCGTGGGCGGCCTGCGATGGGGCGCCATCCGATCGAGCGTTATCATTCAGGCCCCGCGAGCCGATGAATCCCGGGCGCACGCGATCAGGAGCTCGAGACCCGCAGATGGACCGCACCGAAAGGCTCGACCCTCCTGAAATGACCGACCGCATCCAGGATGCGGATCGCGAACGCGGGCAGGGCGGCGACGGCAGGCCGGCAGCAGCCGCCCGCGATCCCGACGCCAACGACGCGCGCGACGTCTCCGACACGCTCTCCGGCTTCGGCGTGAACGCCGCCCTCGTCGAGGAGATCCGCCAGCGCTACGAGGTCGATCCCACCTCGGTGCACGCGAGCTGGGCCGAGTTCTTCGAGAAGCCCGAGGCGGCGGCGTCCGTGGCCCCGCCGCCGCCGGCGGCGGCCGCACCCGCGGAAGCCCAGCGTGGCGAGATCGAAGCCCAGCTCGCCGACAAACACGCGCGGGTGCTGCGGCTGATCCACGCCTACCGCTCGCGCGGACATCGGATCGCCGACACCGACCCGCTCGGAGGGCACTCGCTCTACTTCCCCGAGCTCGACCCGGCGCACTACGGCTTCGGCAGCGACGATCTCGATCGACCCTACATTGCCGGCGATCTGCCGGGCGGGACGGTGCAGACGCTGCGCCAGATCCTCGAGCGCCTGCGCGCCACGTACTGCCGCAAGGTCGGCGTCGAGTTCACCCACATCCAGGATCCGGGCCGCAGGAGCTGGCTGCAGCGGCGGCTCGAGGATTCCGCGAACACGACGCCGCTCACGACGGTCGAGCGCCTGCGCATCCTCGAGAACGTCTCGGCGGCGGAGCTCTTCGAGCGCTTTCTGCACACCAAGTTCGTCGGACAGAAGCGCTTCTCGCTCGAGGGTGCGGAGTCGCTGATCCCGCTGCTCGACACGATCGTCGAGGATGCCCCGGCGCACGGCATCCGCGAGATCGTGATCGGGATGGCGCACCGCGGGCGCCTCAACGTGCTCTCGAACACGCTGCGCAAGTCGCTCGACTCGATCTTCTCCGAGTTCGAGGACAACCCGCTGATCGACAGTCCCTTCGGCTCGGGCGACGTCAAGTACCACAAGGGCTACTCGAACGACCGTGTGGTGCACACGGGGCAGCGCGTGCACCTCTCGCTCACGGCGAACCCCTCGCACCTCGAGGCCGTCGATCCGGTGGTCGAGGGGCGCACGCGCGCGAAGCAACGGCGCGCGGGCGACCTGCGCGGTGACACCGTGGTCCCCGTGCTGATCCACGGCGACGCCGCCTTCGCGGGGCAGGGCATGGTCGCCGAGACCCTGAATCTCTCGAATCTCGCCGGCTACTCGACCGGCGGAACGATCCACGTCGTCGTCAACAACCAGATCGGCTTCACCACCACGCCGGCCGAAGCGCGCTCGACCCTCTACGCGACCGACGTCGCCAAGATGATCCAGGTGCCGATCTTGCACGTGAACGGCGACGAGCCCGAGGCGGTCGTGCACTGCGTGAAGGTGGCGATGGAGTGGCGCCAGCGCTTCGGGCAGGACGTCGTGATCGACATGGTCTGCTATCGCCGGCACGGCCACAACGAGGGCGACGAGCCGAGCTTCACCCAGCCGCTGCTCTACGAGAAGATCCGCGACAAGGAATCGGTGCGAAAGCTCTACACCGAGCAGCTGCTCGCGCGCGGCATCCTGCAGCGGGCCGACATCGAGCGCATCGAGGCCGATCTCTCGGGGCAGCTGCGCCAGGCCCTCGATCGCATCGTGACGAAGCCGCCCGGACCCGACGAGCCCTTCGAGCCGCTCGGCCCCTGGGCCGGCTTCTCGCGCAGCGAGCCCGCGACGGATCCCGTGACCGCGGTCCCGGTCGAGCAGCTCGCGCAGCTCTCGGAGCGGCTGGCGACGACGCCGCCCGGATTCGCGGTGCACCCGAAGCTCGTCGCAATGCTCGAGCGGCGGCGCAAGGTCGTGGCCGAGAACGGACCGATCGATTGGGGGCTCGGCGAGGCGCTCGCCTTCGGAACGCTGCTGATCGAGGGCTCGTCGGTGCGGCTCTCCGGCCAGGACAGCTGCCGCGGCACGTTCAGCCACCGCCACGCCGTGATCGTCGACCAGAAGACGGGCGAGGAGTACGTGCCGCTCGCGCATCTCTCGCCGCAGCAGGCGCGCTTCGAGGCCTATGACAGCCTGCTCTCCGAGGCCGCGGTGCTCGGCTTCGAATATGGCTACAGCGACGCCGATCCGCTCACGCTCACGATCTGGGAAGCGCAGTTCGGCGACTTCGCGAACGGCGCGCAGGTGATCATCGATCAGTTCATCGTCTCGGCCCACTTCAAATGGCAGCGCATGAGCGGTCTCGTGATGCTGCTGCCGCACGGCTACGAAGGACAGGGCCCCGAGCACTCGAGCGCGCGCATCGAGCGCTACCTGCAATTCTGCGCGGCCGACAACCTGCAGATCGTCAACTGCACGACTCCGGCGCAGTACTTCCACGTGTTGCGCCGCCAGATGCGCCGCAACTATCGCACCCCGCTCGTGATCTTCACGCCGAAGAGTCTGCTGCGCCTGCCCGAAGCGATGTCGAAGCCGCAGCAGTTCGCGAATGGCGGCTTCGAGCGCCTGATCGGCGATCCGCTCGCCGCGGCGGCGCCGGATCGTGTCGAGCGCCTGATCCTGTGCAGCGGCAAGGTCTATTACGATCTGCGCGCCGAACGCGAACGGCGCCTGCCGGGGGCGCTGGGCCGCGTGGCGATCGCGCGCATCGAGCAGCTGTATCCGTGGCCCGAGCAGGCCGTCGCCGAGATCGTGCATCGCTTCCCGCGCGTGGAGCAGGTGGTCTTCGCGCAGGAGGAGCCGGCGAACATGGGCGCCTGGACGTTCGTGCGAGAGCGCTTGCAGGGCGCCCTGCTGCCGTCGCAGAAGCTCGCCTATGCGGGACGTCGCGAGGGCGCGTCGCCCGCGGTGGGCTCCGTGCGCATCCACAAGGAACAGCAGGCCGCGCTGCTCGCCGCTGCGTTCCTGGGGCTGGGCTGAGGCGCAGCTCCGCGCTCGTCCTGTTCGCCGCGTGTGCAGGTCTGCTCGCGGCGGACGCGGGCGATCCCGTCGCAGCGCTCGTCGCGAGCGGGCGCGCAGCGCTCGCGCGCGGGGACGTGAACGCGGCGCGGCGCGACGCCGAGCGGGCGCTCGAGATCGATACGGCGCGGCCGGCGGCGCACGCGCTGCTCGCCGAGCTGACGGGGCGCGCGCCGGCCGGCGCCGCGCGCACGACCGAGCAGGCGCTCGCGAGGGCCACCGCGCATCCCTACGACGCGGCGGCGCTCGTCGCCGCCGGCGACGCGCTCGCGCGAGCAGGCCGTCCCTCGGACGCCGCGGCGTTGCTCGAGAAGGCTCTGTGGCTCTCGGACACGAATCCTGACGCGGCAGCGGCTGCGCTCGTTCAACTCCCCAAGCTCGACCCGCGCTGGCGCGATCGGCGCGCCGTTCCCGTGCACGTCTTCGTCGATGAGACGCTGGCGGCCGAGCCGGGCTGGGAGTTCCAGATCCGAACGGCGCTGCTCTCGGCCTCGAATTCGCTCGACGCCGCGCTCGGCGTGCGCTTCGTGGCCGTCTCGCTGCAGGCGCTGACGCTCGGTCCGCTGGATGCCGCGTCGCTCGAATCCGTGCACACGGCCTTCGCCGAACGGACGCAGCCCGCGCCGGCCGACGGCATCCTCGCCGGGTTCACCGCGCGTCCGGCGCCCGCGCAGCCGGGGCCGTGGAAGCTCGGCCTCGCCGAGCTGCTCGGCCGGCGGCTGACCGTGCGCCTGCCCGCTGGCGCCGTCGAGAGCCGGCCGTTCGCGCACGAGCTGCTGCACCTGTTCGGCGCGATTCACGTCTCGGGGGAGATCGATTCCCTGATGAACCCGGACGGGTCGGAGCTCAAGCTCGACGCGCGCAATCTCGAGATCGTGCGCGCGACGCGCGGGCGCGGCTTCTCGCGCGGCGGCATCGAGCGCAACGTGCTGCCCTTCGTCGATCGCAGCCGCCTGATCGACGCGTACTCTGCGGCGCTGCGCACGAATCTCGCGCTGCGCGAGCTCGGCATCGAACAGGTGCTCTCGCTGCGCAACGTCTCGCCCCCCCATGCCGTCGCGCGCGCGAGCGAGCTGCGCGCCTTCGATCCGCACCTCGCCGAGGTGGCGGGCCTGCTGGCGGCGCTGCTCGTCGCCGACGGGCGCCAGGCCTCCGCGGTGGGGCTCTACGAAGTCGCGGCCGAGCTCTGGGGAACCAACACCGAGAAGAGGCAGGAGAGCCTCGCGCGGGCCCGGGAGCTGCGCGAGACGCAGGATGCGCGCGGGCCGACGGCGCCGGGTATAATGCGCCCGCGCGAGCCCCAGCCCTGACGAAGGAGAGCCCGATGGACCTCAGCTATGGCAAGCAATACGAGGACTTCCGCGCCGAAGTGCAGACGTTCCTCAGCCGCAACTGGCCGCCGAAGGGCGCCGATGCCGAGCTGCCCAAGGAAGAGGGCGCGCGCCGCTTCCGCGCTCGCGCCATCGAGCAGGGCTACCTGGCCCGCTCGATCCCCAAGCAGTATGGCGGCTCCGAGCAGGAGCCCGACGAGATCAAGGCCACCATCATTCGCGAGGAGTTCATGAAGGCGCGCGCGCCCGGCGACGTGCGCGGAATCGGCACCATGATGCTGGTGCCGACGCTGCTCGAGAAGGGCGAGCCCTGGCAGAAGGAGAAATTCGTCGGTCCGACGACGCTCGGCGAGATCGTCTGGTGCCAGGGCTACAGCGAGCCCGGCTCGGGCAGCGACCTCGCTTCGCTCAAGACCCGCGCCGAGCTCGTCGGCGACGAGTGGGTGATCAACGGCCAGAAGATCTGGACGACGACGGCGCAAACGGCCGACTACATGTTCTGTCTGTGCCGCACGGAGCCCGACGCGCCGAAGCACGCCGGCATCTCGTATCTGCTGATCCACATGAAACAGCCCGGCATCGAGGTGCGGCCGCTGCGCCAGATGACCGGCGGCGCCGACTTCAACGAGGTGTTCCTCACCAACGCCAAGACGCCGAAGGATTGGATCGTCGGCAAGCGCGGCGAGGGCTGGCTGGTCTCGCGCTCGACGCTCAAGCACGAGCGCAACTCGATCGGCGCGGCGGCGCAGTCGACCGCGATCCTCGCGGGCCTCGTGCACCTGGCGAAGACCACGCAGCGCGGCGGCCGGCCTGCGATCGAGGACTCGGAGATCCGCCAGCGGCTCGTGGCGCTCGAAGGCTACGTCCGTTCGCACGAGTACTCGGGCTACCGCCAGCTGACGCTGAACGCCCGCGGCGAGAACCCCGGTATCCTGCAGCTGCTCAACAAGCTCGCGTCGACGAACATCGGGAGCGAAGCCGCGAAGCTCGCGCTCGATCTGCTCGGCGAGGACGGGTTGCTCGATCCGACGGCCTCCGAGGAGATGGTCGTGCTCCCGACGGGCAGCCGCTCGTGGATCAATCAATACATGTACTCGCTCGGGATCGCGGTCGCGGGCGGTACGGCCAACATCCAGCGCAACGTGATCGGCGAGCGGGGCCTTGGCCTCCCGCGCGACGTCTTCGCGGACAGGAGCACGAGCAAGTGAACTTCGAACTCTCGGAAGAGCAGCAGCTGCTCCAGCAGACGGTCCGGCAGTTTCTCGACAACGAGTGCCCGGCCACGCACGTGCGGGCCCTGTTCGAGGGCGAGACGGGCTTCGACCCCGCGCTCTGGAAGGGCATGGTCGAGCTGGGGCTCGCGGGGCTGCATCTGCCCGACGCCTATGGCGGCGCCGGTCTCGAGATGATCGATCTCGCCGTGGTGTCGGAGTCGATCGGCTGGGGCGGCGCGCCGGGGCCCTTTCTCGGTCACGCGCTCGCCGGTCTCGCGATCCTGCTCGGCGGCAGCGACGAACAGAAGAAGAGCTGGCTGCCGCGGCTGGCCGCTGGCGACGCGCTCGCGACCGTCGCGTTTGGCGAGGCGGGGGGGCTCTGGCAACCGGAGGAGTGGGCGCTCGCGGCCGGGCGCAAGCTGAACGGCGCCAAGCTGAACGTTCCGTTCGCGTCGCTCGCGGACGTCTTCGTGGTCGGCGTCGCGGGCGGCGGCCTCGCGCTGGTCGAGAAGGCGGCGGGCGGCATCGAGATCCGCTCGATGGAAGGCGTGGATCGCGGACGGCGCATCGATCGCGTCAGTTTCGAGGGGACGCCCGCGGAAGCGCTCGCGAAGGGCGCCGAGGCGTCGCCGCGCGTGCGCGACGCAGGCCTCGTGCTGCTCGCGGCGGACGCGTTCGGCGCCGCCTCGCGGCTGCTCGACATGTGCGTGAAGTACGCGAAGACGCGCGAGCAGTTCGGCGTCACGATCGCTCACTTCCAGGCGCTCAAGCACCAGCTCGCGAACATGGCGCTGGAGATCGAGCCCGCGCGCGCTCTCTGCTGGTACGCGGCGCACGCGTTCGATCACATCCAGGCGCAGGCGCCGCGCTCCGCGGCGCTCGCCAAGGCGCACCTCACGGATCGCGCGATGCAGCTCGCGCGCGATGCGGTCGAGGCGCACGGCGGGATCGGCTTCACCTGGGAGTGCGACGTGCAGCTCTGGTTCAAGCGCATCATGTTCGACCGGGCCTTCCTGGGCATCCCGTCGGTGCATCGGGAGCGCGCAGCGAAGCTCGCGGGCTGGTAGCGCATGGCGGCGGAGTCGGCCTCGGCAGCCCGGGTCGATCCCGTCGGCTGCGAGGTGATCCGCGGCGCCCTGGAGACCGTCGCCTACGAGATGGCGACGCACGTCTCGCTGACGGCGACGACGCCGATCTTGAACCAGAGCAACGAACGCAATGCGACGATCCTCGACGCGCGCGGGCGGCTCGCCGCGCTCAGCGTCGGGATTCCGCAGTTCATGCTCTCCTCGACGCTGCCGGTGCGCTTCGCGCTCGAGTTCTTCAAGGAGGAAGGGCTCAACGAGGGCGACGTGCTGGTCGCCAACGATCCCTATCACGGCGGCGGCCACCTGCCGGATTACAACGTGTTTGCCCCGGTGGTCGTCGACGGCGAGCTGGTGCTGATCGCCTCGATCCAGTGCCACCATGCCGACACCGGCGGCGGCATGCCGGGCGGCTACAACGTCGAGGCCCTCGACATCTGGGCCGAGGGTGTGCGCTTTCCAGCGGTCAAGCTCTGGGATCGGGGTCGCGAGCGCCGCGACGTGCTCTACCTGCTCCAGACCAACAACCGCACGCCCACCTTCATCGGCGACATCCGCGCCCAGATCGGCGCCGCGCAGCTCGGCGCCAGGCGGCTGAAAGGAATCATCGCGCGCCACGGTGTCGGCGTCGTGCGCAGCGCCGTCGACCATTCGATCGCCTATGCCGCGCGCCGCTTCCGCGAGGAGGTGTCGGGCTGGCGCAACGGGCGCTATGCGTCCGACGTCTACGTCGACCACGATCCCAAGGGCAATCTCGACATCCACGTTCACTGCGAGGTGACGGTGGCAAGCGGGCGCCTCACGGTCGACTTCACGGGCTCCGACACGCGGGAGGGGCTCCAGGCGTGGTCGACCTTCGGCAACACGCGCGGCTACGTCGTCTCGCAGCTGGCGTCGATGATGGATCCCGCGATTCCGAAGAACGAGGGCTTCTTCGACGCGATCGAGCTGATCGTGCCCGAGGGCTGCTGCTTGAATCCGAAGCCCGGGCGCTCGGTGGCGGCCGGAACCCACCATCCGGGCGTAGAGGTCGGCGAGGCGATCGCGCTGGCGCTCGCGCAGGTGATTCCGGAGCGCGCCTGTCCGCAGATCTACAAGGCCGGCATGCCCGCGATCCTCTACGGTGTCCACCCCGAGACGGGCCGGGTCTTCGTCGATCACTCCGTCGATTCGACCGCGGCCTATGGCGGCGCCGTCCACGGCCAGGATGGCTGGGGCTCGGCCAACGCCGCCTTCGGAAACCTGATCAAGGCGACGGCGGAGATCAACGAATCGATCTTTCCGACGCGCCACGAGCATCTCGACTACAACCCCGACACGGGAGGTCCCGGGAAGTGGCGCGGCTGCCCGGGCTCCCGCTACGTGAAGCGCCTGACGTCGCCGGCCGCGGTCTTCACGTATCAGGTCGGGATGAAATACCCGATGCCGGGCATCGCGGGTGGCCGCAACGGCAGTCCGAATCGTTTCACGCTGCGCGTGGGACAACCCGACGCGGAGCTCGTCACGCACACGGCGAACCTGGTGCCGCTGAAGGCAGGCGAAGCCTTCGAGTATGCGTTCGGCGGTGGCGGCGGCTGGGGCGATCCGCTCGAGCGCGACCCGCAGCGGGTGTGCGAGGACGTGCTCGACGAGTACGTGACGCCGGAGGGCGCGCGCCGCGACTACGGTGTGGTGCTGAGCGGCAGCTCTCGAGGCGCTCGATTTCACGGTCGATCTCGAAGCCACGCAGCTCCTGCGCGAGAGCCTGAGCCCAGCACGCACCGCAAGGCCGCGAAGCGGCCGCGCAGCGAGCCGCAGGCGAGCGAAGCCGCAGGGCTTGCCGTGAAGTTCGGCATCGCGCTCGCGCGCCTCAATCCCGCCTTTCACGTCGAGGCCACGCTCGAGGCCGAGCGCCTCGGCTTCGAATCCGTCTGGATGGCCGAGCATCTCGTGTTCCCGCTCGAGATGGCCGGCTCGCCGCATCCGGGCGAAGACCTGCCGCCGGTGCCGCCGTCGACGCCGGTCTTCGACGCCTTCGCCTACCTGAGCTTCTTAGCCGGCAAGACGTCGCGCATCCGGCTCGGCACGAACGTCTACCTGCTGGGGCTGCGGCATCCCTTCGTGGCTGCGCGCGCCGTGCAAACGCTCGATCGGCTCTCGGGCGGGCGCGCCGAAATTGGAATTGGCGCGGGCTGGCTGCGCAGCGAGTGGACCGCCGCCGGGCTCGATCCGCGCACGCGCGGGCGGCGCCTCGACGAAGCGCTCGCCGTCTGCAAGCGCCTGTGGAGCGAGGAGATCGTCGAACACCATGGCGAATTCTTCGACTTCGCCCCGGTGATGTTCGAGCCCAAACCGTTGCAGAAGCCGTGGCCGCCCCTGCACTGCGGCGGCGAGTCGCCGGCGGCTCTGCGGCGCGCGGCACAGCAGTGCGACGGCTGGTATGGCCTCGTGCACGACGTCGCGAGCGCGGGCGCGCGCGTCGAGGAGCTGCGCCGGCTGTTGCGCGAGGCGGGGCGCGAGGGCGCGCGCTTCGAGATCAGCCTCGGCGGCGGGCCGCGCGACCCGGACGAGGTGCGCCGTTGGGAGGACGCGGGCGTCCACCGCCTCGTCGTCTCGCCCTGGCAGCGCTCGCGCGAGTGGAGCGACGGCCTGCGCCGCTTCGCGGAGCGGATGCTGCGTTAGCTACTTCTGCACCCACTCGGACACTGGATATCCGAACGAGCGTCCGGCGAAGCCCGCGAGATCAGCCTCGAAGCGCTCGCGGGCCTGGCTCGACGAGAAGTCGCCGTCGTGGTCGCCGACGGGGTTCGAGTGGTGCAGCTCCGCGATGCCGTCCCAGCGCTCGCCCGACTCGGAGAGCCGCGCTTCGACGACGTTCGCCACGTACTGGCTCAGACGGGGGCGGCTCGCGAGCGCGAGCGGCACGTGGGCGTGGAGCCAGTGGTCGACGAAGGCCTGGTGGCTCATGCCCTCGCGCCGTTGCAGCAGCCAGATCTCCTTGGCTCCCGGCGAGCGCTGCCCGAGCGGCGCCGTGGGCGGCGCGGACTTGCTCTGCACGTACTCCGTCGTGACGTAGGTGTCGGCGCCACCGGTCATGAAGCGCTCGACGTCGCGGCGGATGATCGCCTGCCCATCGGGCGAATCGTAGAGCCGCTCGCGGAAGTCCTCGAGGCTCGCGAAGTAGAGCGCGGGCAGGCTGTCGATCTCGGGTGCTCCGGGGGGCGTGCCTTCGGCGATGTTGATCACGTAACGCAGAAGTGTCGGGTGATGCTTGAGCGCGAGCGGCGCGTGGCCTTCCAGCACGAAAGCGGCGTATTGCTCGCGCGTGATCTCCGGTCGACGCCGGCACAGGAAGAAGATCTTGAGCATGCGCCTCCACCGCGGCCATGCGGAGAGTAGTGGAGCGCACGCGCCGACGTCAGCGCATCGCTGCGGAGGCGCCGTCAATCTCCCGGGAACAACGTGAGCTGCGGATCCTTCGGCCGCCGAAAGAACCTCGTCGAGAGCGGTGGATGCTCCTGCGTCAAGCCCGCGCGTCGGCAGGCGAGCTCGAAGAGCGCGTGCACCTGCTCGGCGAAGATGCCGTGTCCCGCCATGCGCGAGTGGAAGCGCGGATCGTTCACGCGGCCGTCGCGCACGGCGCGGATTCGCCCCATCACCTTCGTGCGCCGTTCCGGAAAGTGCCGCGCGAGCCAATCTTCGAACAGCGGGGCGACGGCGTGGGGAAGTCGCAGCAGGATGTGCTTCGCCTCGCGCGCGCCGGCGCGGGCGCAGGCGGCGACGATCGAGGGGATCTCGTGGTCCGTTAGCCCCGGTATCACCGGCGCAACGAGAACGGCGACCGGCACTCCCGCCTTCGCGAGCGCTTCGATCGTAGCGAGCCGACGTTGCGGCGCCGACGAACGCGGCTCGAGCACGCGGTGGAGCGCCGCGTCGAGCGTCGTCACCGAGACGTAGACGGTGGTGGCGTCGAAGCGCGCGAGCTCGCGCAAGACATCGATGTCGCGCGTCACCAGCCCGCTCTTCGTCACGATCGAGCACGGGCTCCGGAACTCGGCGAAGACCTCGAGGCAGGCGCGCGTGAGCCGCAAGCGCCGCTCGACGGGCTGGTACGGGTCCGTGACGCCCCCGATTGCCACCAGCCTCGGCGCCCAGGCCGGCGCCGCGAGCTCGGCGCGCAGCAGCGCGGCGATCTCCGGCTTCACCAGGATCTTCGTCTCGAAATCGAGCCCCGCCGAGAAGCCGAGGTACTCGTGCGTCGGCCGCGCATAGCAGTAGATGCAGCCGTGCTCGCAGCCGCGATAGGGGTTGATGCTGGTGTCGAAGGGAACGTCGGGGCTGTCGTTGTGGGAGAGCACGCTGCGAGAGGGATCGCGGAAGAACTCGGTTCTCGGGGCGGGCGCGGGCTCGGCGTCCGGGTCCGGCTGCACGAAGTCGGGGTCGCAGTCGATCGCGAGCCGCTCGAAGCGGTTGTGGGGGTTCGAAGCGGCGCCGCGCCCGCGCAGGCTCGGGTCGGTCATGGGGAGCGAAAATAAGACGAAACCACAGCTCCTGCCAGCCTGCGCTGGCTCCCGGTCCTCCCGCCCGCGACACTCGCGTGCCCGCCAGGAGATCGCGAATGAATCCGCCCGAAGCCCCGCGCTGCGCCGAAGAGCCCGGCCGCTTCGCGCCGCAGATCGACCGCAACCGCTGCGAGGCCAAGGCCGACTGCGTGCGCGTCTGCCCCTACGACGTGTTCGAGATCCGCACGCTGGCGCCGGAGGAGAAGCGCGGGCTCTCGTTCGTGGGCCGCATCAAGGCGTTTGCCCACGGCGGGAAACAGGCGTTCGCGGTCCACGCGCAAGCGTGCCACGCCTGCGGTCTGTGCGTGAAGGCCTGCCCCGAGAGCGCGATCCGCCTCGTGCGCGTCGAAGCGAGCCTTCGCTAGCGGAAGAAGACGAACGTCACGAGCACGAAGATCGGCAGCAGCACGCCGCACGAGTACGCCATGTAGCCGAAGAAGCTCGGCATCTTCACGCCGTGCGTCTCGGCGATCGCCTTCACCATGAAGTTCGGACCGTTTCCGATGTAGCTGTTGGCGCCCATCATGACGGCGCCACACGAGATCGCCGCCAGGATCCTGGCCGCCTCGGGGCCTCGCGCGAGCAGCTCCTTCAGGTAGCTGCCCTCGAGCGCGATGCCTTCGATGCCGCAGGCGGTGGCCGCGAACGTGAGGTAGGTGGGCGCGTTGTCGAGGAAGCTCGAGAGCAGCCCCGACGCCCAGATAGAACTGCCACGGCTGCGCGAGCCCGAAGTGCGCCGCGTTGGCGTTGAGCAGCAGCAGGGCCGGGGCCATCGTGACGAAGATTCCGGCGAAGAGCACGGCCACCTCGATGATCGGTCCGAAGGCGAAGGCGTTGGCCGCGCGATAGGCGTGCGGGCGTCGCCCGGTAGGCGGCCACGGCGATGCCGAGCAGCAGCGCCTCCTGCACGCCGAAGGGCCAGCTCCCGCTGGCGCTCCCGAGCCCGTGACCGGCTGCGAGGATCGTCGCCACCACGGCGCCGAGGAACAGGAAATTGCGTCGCCCCTCGATCTGCAGCGGCTCGTGCTGCATCACCTCCTCGAGCTGCGAGCCCGGGCGCTGCGCCTCTTCGCGGTTGAAGACGATCTGGTCCCAGACGTTGAAGATCACGAGCAGAAGCCCGTTCACGAGCGCCCATTCCTTCCAGAGCTGGAGCGTCCAGCCGAACGGAACGCCCTTCAGGAACCCCAGGAAGAGCGGCGGATCGCCGAGCGGCGTCAGCAGGCCGCCGCAGTTCGACACCACGAAGATGAAGAAGACGACGACGTGCGTCTTGTTCTCGCGCGGCGCGTTCGCGCGCAGAAGAGGGCGCACGAGCAGCACGGAGGCGCCAGTCGTGCCGATCAGATTCGCGAGCACGGCGCCGAAGCCCAGCAGCGCGGTATTCAGCAGCGGGGCTCCCGAGAGCGAGCCGCGCACGCGGATCCCGCCGGTGATCGCGAACAGTGCCCCGAGCAGCAGGATGAACGAGGCGTATTCCTTGCCTTTCTCGAGCAGCTCGTGGAGGCCGGCCTCACCGTGCGCCAGCAGCAGATAGAGGGCTACGGGCAGGGCGAAGAGCGCTGCAACCAGGCCCTTGTTGCGATTGCTGTCCCAGAAATGCGGCGTCAGGAGCGGCAGGATCGCGATCGAGAGCAGCAGGCCCGCGAACGGAAGCACCGTCCAGAACGGGAGCTCCAGCGCCTGGGACATCGCTTCACCTCGGTTCGGGTCGGCGCGCAGGATAGCCGGCAGGTGGCCGCCTCGATGGGGCGCTCGCGCACTTTTATTCACCCTGGAGATCGCGAGCGCTGCTAGCTTCCCTGTCAGGTGCCGCGGACGGCACACTCCGCGGCCGACAGCTCGATTCCCAGGAGGAAGCAGCCATGTTCAGCGAATTCAAGGCCTTCATCATGCGCGGCAACGTGCTCGATCTCGCCGTCGCCGTGATCATCGGCGGCGCCTTCGGCAAGATCGTCACCTCGCTCGTGAATGATCTGATCATGCCGCCGGTCGGACTGCTGCTCGGCAACGTCGACTTCAGCAATCTGTTCGTGAGCCTCTCGGGCGTCGCGTACGCCTCGCTCGCCGAGGCCCAGAAGGCCGGCGCGGCGACGCTCAACTACGGCCTCTTCATCAACGCGGTGGTGAACTTCGTGATCGTCGCCTTCGTGATCTTCATGGTCGTGCGCTCCGCAAACCGTTTGCAGGCGCTGCGGGCGAAGCCTGTGGTGGCGACGACGCGAGACTGTCCGCACTGCTTGTCGACGATCCCGCTGAAGGCGACGCGCTGCGCCCATTGCACGCAGGCGCTCCAGCCGGCCTGAGCCGCGCGCTAGAGACGGGTGTGGGGACGGCGCACGACGGCATGCTCGAGGAGCACGTCGCCGTCGAAGAGGAAGCGGCCCTCGACGTCGTCGCCCTCGAGCAGCAGCGGAAGCCAATGGCGGTCGTCGGACCACATCTCGTCCCAGGGAATCCGCTCGAGCGGGGTCCACAGCGGCACCGCTTCGGGCGTCGTCTGCGGCTCGCCGAGGCAATCGCTGGCGCTGAAGACGAAGCCGTGGATCGAGTGCCCATCGACGAACTGAAAGCGCAGCTCGCCGCGCTCCTCGACGCCCGTGGGTGTCACGCGCAGCTCTTCCTCGACCTCGCGAATCGCGCACGCGAGCGGCGTCTCGCCGGGGTCGATGCGCCCGCCCGGTCCGTTGATCTTGCCGGCGCCGAGGCCGCGCAGCTTGCGGATCAGCAGGATCTGGCCGCCGCGGATCACGAAGAGCAGCGTCGCCCGCTCGCGCGGCTGCCAGCGCTCCCAATCGACGTCGTCGAGGCGAGCGAGCATCGGCAGACGGGCTCCGCGCAGGAAGGGTCGGGAGCGTAGCGTGACGAGCTCCGCGTCGCGTTCCGCCACGCTCGTGGGCATCGTGCGCGGCTTCGCGGGCTTCGATCTCGTGCTGACGGGCTGTCTCGCCGTGCCTCCGTTCGCGCGCGTCCTCGTTCCATGGCTCTTCGCCGGCGCTGGCGTTTTGGAGCACGGCTCGCTGCACGTCGAGTTCGAGCCGCTGCACTGGCTGTTCGTGAACCTGGCGGGCGTGCTCGGCGTGCTCTGGGCGCTGGTGCGGCTGCTCACGCCGACTCCCGAGCTCGCGCTGCTCGACGTAGCCGGGCGCTTCGCCGTCGCGGCGCTGATCCTGCGCGCAACCGCGGCCGGGGGGATGACACCGCTCCTACACTTCTTCGTCGCGAGCGAGCTCGGCGGCGCCGTCACGCAGTATTGGGCCGTGCGCCGCGTGCGGCGCGAAGCCGCCTCTCCAGCGCTGGCGCCGGCAGGCTCCGATCTCCAGGTCCGGGCCTTCGAGGAGCGCGACCTGGACGCGGTCGTCGCGCTGCTGCTCGCGGCGTTCCCGGATCCGGCGCCGCACAACGAGCCGCGTGCGAGCATCCGGCGCAAGCTCGGCGTCGACCGCGAGCTGCTGCTCGTGGGGCATGCGGGCGGGCGGCTCGTCGCGACCGCGATGGGAGGCTGGGACGGACACCGGGGCTGGCTCTACCAAGTGGCGGTCGCGCCCGACGCACGCGGGCACGGCCATGGCCGCGCAATCGTCGCGGCCGCGGAGGCGCGCTTGCGCGCGCGCGGCTGCACGAAGCTGAACCTCCAGGTGCTCGCGTCGAACGAAACCGTGCTGGGCTTCTGGCGCAGGCTCGGCTATCGGGTCGAGGAGCGGATCAGTCTCGGCAAGCTTCTGGCTGCGAGCGAGCGCGAGAGCTGACGCTCAGACGTCCTCGAGCGCGAGCAGCTCGTCGAGGGTCTGGCGGCGGCGGATCAAGCGCGCTTCGCCGGCGTCGACGAGCACCTCGGGAGCGTAGGGACGTGTGTTGTAGTTGCTCGCCATGCTCGCGCCATAGGCGCCGGTGTCGTGGATCACGACGAGATCGCCCACGCGCGCCTCGGGCAGGTCGCGCGGCAGCACGACGCCGCCCTCGCCCTGCGTGAAGACGTCGCCGGATTCGCACAAGGGGCCTGCGACGATCGTCGGCACGCTCGGCCCCGGGGCAGCGCCGCCCGCGCGGCGAACGATCGAGATCTCGTGCCAGCTTCCGTACATCGCCGGGCGCACCAGGTTGTCGAAGCCGGCATCGACCAGCACGAAGCGATTCCCGCCGACCGTCTTGATCGCGCGCACCTCGGCGAGCAGCAGACCCGATTCCGCCACCAGGTAGCGACCGGGCTCGATCTCGAGCTGCAGCTCGTGGCCGAGCTCCGCCTCGATGCTGCGGCGCGCGACGTCCCAGACTTCGAAGTAGGCCGCGATGTCGATGCGGGGATCGCCGGCGCGATACGGCACCGGGAGGCCGCCGCCGGCGGAGATCGCACGCAGGTCGCGACCGAGGCCGCGCATCTGGGCCGCCATGGCGGCGCCGACCCGCTGCAGGTGCTCGAAATCGGCGCCGGAGCCGATGTGCATGTGCAGGCCGACGAGATCGAGGCCGTGCTCATCGAGCTTCTTGGCGGCGCCGTCCAGGTTCGCGTGCCAGATGCCGTGCTTGCTGGATTCGCCGCCGGTGTTCGTCTTGCGCGAGTGGCCGTGTCCGAAGCCCGGGTTGACGCGCAGCCAGACGGGGTGCCCGCGTCGGCGCCGCCCCACCTGGTCGAGCATGTCCTCGGAGCCGGCGTTCACCGGAATGCCGAGGCTGACGACACGCTCGAGCGTTGCGGCGTCGATCACGTCCGACGTGTAGACGATCTCGGCGGTCTCGCCCCCCGGCTGGAAGCCGGCGCGCAGCGCGCGCTCGATCTCGCCGAGCGAGACCGCGTCCACCTTCGCTCCCTGCTCGCGGACGAGCCGCAACAGGTGCAGGTTCGAGCTGGCCTTCTGCGCATAGCGAACCACGTCGAAGGCGGCGAGCGAGCGGATGCGCTCGCGGATCACGTCGGCATAGTAGACGTAGCAGGGCGTGCCGAAGCGCTCGGCCAGCGCCCGGACCTGCGCCGTGTCGATCGCTTTCGTCGTGGCGTTCATGCGGGCCTCGCCAACCGCTCCCATGGAAGGCAGAGATGTACCGCATCCGCGCGGCGTCGGCACGGCAGGGCGTTCGCGTCCGCGACTTCGCGAGGCGCCCGCCGTGATAGTCTCGGGGCCGCCGCCGGCGGCCGCTCGCACGCGCTCGAGGCCGCGGCGCACCGGACATGGAGGGAGCTCGTTGCCGCCTCGCTGGCTTCGCTGTGTCGCCCTGCTCGCGGCTGTGCTCGTGTGCGGTGTTGCGCGCGCGCAGCAGCCTTCCCGCGAGGACCACGGCGACCTGATCGTCCTGCACGTGTACGGCAGCTACGAACAAATGGGCCGCCAACAGGCGGAGCTGCTCGGGCCCGTGCTGCGCCGGGTCTACGAGATCCAGTATGGGGATTTCGAACGCGGCCTCGCGCATGCAGGCTTCTTCGCGCGGCTGCAGAACTGGCTGCTGTTTCCGCTGTGGGCGTGGATCGGGCCCTGGTACGAAGACAGCGGCTTTCACGAGGAGATCGCGGGCGTCGCGGCCGGGCTCGGGGTCGCGCAGGCGGACGTGCTGCGCGCGCTCTTCTCGCTCTCGGGCGGCTCGACGGTCTTCGCCGCGACGCGCAGCGCGACGGCCGACGGCAAGCCGCTGATCGGCCGCAACGTCGATTGGAGCGACGGCGACGGGGCGCGCCGGCCGATCGTGATGGATATGCACCCGACCGGCGGCGATCTCGCGCACCTCTTCGTCGGCTGGCCGCTCGTCGGACTGCCGGCGGTGGGCCTGAACGAGGCCGGCTTCGCGCTGTCGCTCAATTTCTTCATCGCTGATTCGCAGGTGGGCCTGATGCTGCCGCAGTGGCCGCACCGTCAGGCTCTCCAGCGCGCGCACACCGTCGCCGAGGGCATCGAGATCTTCGAACGCGCGCGCCTGCGCGGCATCGCGGGCTTCGAGGTGATGGCGGACGCGAGCGGCGACATCGCGATGGTCGAGTGCCTGCCGTC
Source organism: uncultured delta proteobacterium (assembly GCA_963785985.1). Taxonomy (GTDB): domain Bacteria; phylum Myxococcota_A; class UBA9160; order UBA9160; family SMWR01; genus DATBRV01. The sequence continues at coordinate 387,742 of CAWAXD010000016.1, forward strand.
CGCGTGCAGCGTGTTTCGACCGGATGGCGATTGGTTCGCGCAAGCGAACCACGCCCGCGCGCCGGAGATGATCCCGCACGATCGCTATCGTTCGCCCGACTCGTTCGAGCGTCGGGCAGGGATGGAGCGCGCCGTCACTCCCCATCTGGGCCGTCTCAGCCCCGAGCTCGCCGCCGTCATCCTGCGAGATCGCTCGCTCGCGCGCTGGGCGAACGCTTCCAGCGTGGGCAACCTGCTGGTGCTGAACGCCGCCATCGTGCAGCCGGCTGCGGGGATCCTCTGGCACTCGACGACGATGCAGCCGCACGCGCCCTTCGGCGCCTATCTGCCGCTGCAGATCGGTGGCGTTGCGGCGAGCGCGCCCACGCTGCCCGCGGATCCGTGGCTCGCTTCGCAGGCGGCAAACGACGAACGCGCAGCCGTCGCGAGCGCGCGGCATGCGATCGGCCTCGCCGACGCGGGTGAGCTCGCCGCGGCGAGCGCGATCTGGGATCGACTCGCGCTCGCGCAGGGCCCGCTCGATCCGGCGCGCATCGCCTGGGAGCGAGCGTTGGTGCGCTGGCGCGCGGGGGAGCTGGCGGCGGCCTACGAGGCGCTCGCGCCGCTCGAGGCCGCGGGCGCAGCCTTCGACGTGCGCGCGCACGGCCTGGTCGCGCGCGGCATCCTCGCCGATGCTCTCGGCCGCCGCGCGGAGGCGCTGCGCCTGTATGCGCTCGCGCAGCGCCACCTCGACGCGCGGCCGCAGTACACCTTCTTCGACGATCTGCGCGCTCGCATCGCTGCGGGTCGCGCCGCGCCGCTGGGCGTCGACGCGCTGCCCGAGCAGCAGCACTGGATGAACCTCTGGTGGTGAAGTTGCGGCGTGGTAGCCTTCGGGCCTCGACGCCATGGCCAAGACGAAGCCGCAGGAAGCCGCGCACGTCCACGGACCGAACTGCGCTCACGAGCCCCGGCAGGAGCCCGTGCGCAGCGCAGAGCCGAAGATCGGACGCAACGACCCCTGCCCGTGCGGAAGCGGAAAAAAGTACAAGAAGTGTCACGGCGCCTGAGCTCCTGGCGTCCGCGTCGCCTCACCCTCGCGTTTCTCGGGGAGCTCGCCCTCGGCTTTCTCGTGGCGACGGCCCTTCCCGTGCTCGTGCTGCGTTGGGTGCCTCCCGTCACCAGCGCGTTCATGCTGGAGCGCGAGATCGGAGCGCGGCTCACGGGGGAACGGGGCTTCGTGTTGCGGCACCAGTGGGTTCCGCTGCGCGAGATCTCGCCCGAGATGCCGCTCGCCGTGATCGCGGCGGAGGACCAGAAATTCGCGGAGCATGCGGGCTTCGACTGGGACTCGATCGGCTCCGTTCTCAGCGGGGGCGAGTCGCGCCCGCGCGGCGCGAGCACCCTCACGCAGCAGGTGGCGAAGAATCTCTTCTTGTGGCCGGAGCGCAGCCTGCTGCGCAAGGGGCTCGAGGCCTGGTTCACGCTGCTGCTCGAGATGCTCTGGCCCAAGCGCCGCATCCTCGAGGTGTATCTGAACGTGGCCGAGTTCGGATCGGGAGTCTACGGCGTCGGCGCTGCGAGCGAGCGCTACTTCGACAAGCCCGCGGCGAGGCTCAGCCGCAGCGAGTCCGCGTTGCTGGCGGCGGTGCTGCCGAGCCCGCGCCGCCTGCGCGTCGCGCAGCCGAGTCCGTACGTGCTCGAGCGCGCCGCCTGGATCGAGCGTCACATGGCGCGCCTCGGCGGGCGGGCCTACCTCGAAAGGCTCTGAGCTGCATGCGCCGCAGCGCGGCGACTGCACTTCGTGAATCTTTCGTGAAAGCCGGCGCACCCCGAGCGATCGGCGCCCTGGCGCGGGCCTTGCACTGGTAGAGTAGACGGCGTTGCACCCCGCGAGTCGCGACCGGCGCCCATCACGGTGCGCCGAAGACCGAGCGCCGAAGAACGGAAGCCCATGCCGCCCACGAACCCGAGCCCCGTCGCGATCATCGCGAAGGTCGTCACGCGCGCGGTCCGCAACGCCGTCGGCGCGCGCTTCGGACCGTTCAAACACTGGCCCAATGAGGCGCTGCTGCTCGACGAGCCGCTCGCGCTCGCCGAGGAGAAGACCTCCAAGCTGCGCCGCATCTACGCCCATGCGGGGCGCGACCTCTGGGACGGCCCGGCGATCTTCCGCGAGGCGATGGCGCGGCACGGCGGCATCCAGCTGGATGCGGAACGCCGCGCCGCGCTCGCGCATCCGATCTCGATGCTCATGTGGGGCGAGCTCGCCGCCTGGATCGTCGCTGCCGAGCTCGCCGAGCGACTCGACGACCCCGACGCGCGGCTCGCCGCCTCGAGCCAGGTCTTCGACGAGGCGCGCCACTTCTACACGCTGCGCGACTACCTCGCCGCGCTGCACGTTCCCGTGCCGAAGCTCGACCGCTATTTCGCGATCGCCGCGCGGCGCCTGCTCGCCACGCGCGACCTCACCATCAAGCTGTTCGCGATGCAGATCCTCGCCGAGGGAACCGCCATCGTGATCTTCCGGTTCCTGGCCGACGCGAAGATCGAGCCCGTCCTCAGCGAGCTGCTGCCGTACATCGAGCGGGACGAGGCGCGCCACGTGGGCCTCGGCGTCCTGCACCTGCCCGAGCGCCTCGCGAAGCTCTCGCGCCGCCAGCTCGAGCGCGTGCGCCAGACCACCTACGGAGTCGGCGATCTCTTCGGCGCGACCCAGCTGCGCTTTGCCGAGCATTACCGCGCGCTCGGCGCCGAGCCCCGCGATCTGATTCGCAGCGCCGACAAGATGCTCTTCGAGCTCTCGGAGAAGATCGGTCCGATTCCCGGCACGCAGCTGAAGTTCTTCGCCACCAATCCCGTCGACTCGCCCCGTTACGAAAAGGCGCTCGACGTGATCCTGCCGAAGCCGGGCGCGCGGCCGACGTTCTACTCTCGCGCCGCGCGCGGTATCGTCGCTTTCGGAGCCCGCGTGCTGCCGGGCTGAGGGCCCACCAGGAGAGCGGAGCGTGATCTTCTACGACTACTACGGCGACGTTCCGCTCGAGACGCTCGAGGCCTTCGTGCAGGCGAACGAGCTCGGCCGTCTCGTCACGGTGAGCGCCGAAGGACTCCCGCACATCGGTCTGTATCCCTTCGTCTACACGCGCGGCCTGATCGAAATGCACCTGAACCGTGCCGACGAGCAGCTCGTCGATCTCGCGGCGCAGCCCCGCTGCGTCTTCGAGGTCGACGAGGTGCTGGGCGTGATTCCCTCCTACTGGATCGATCCCGAGGACGCCGTCAAGGCCACGGCCTACCATCAAACCGTCATCTTCGAGTGTCACGCCAGCGTGTCGAACGACGCGAGCGTGCTCGCCGAGCAGCAGAAGCGGCTGCTCGCGCGCTATCAGCCCGAAGGCGGATTCCGCCCCGTCGCGCCCGGCGATCCCCTGTATCGCGGGGCGATCGCCCACATCGCAGCCGTCCGGCTCGAGATCACGAGCCTGCGCGCGAAATACAAGCTGGCGCAGAATCGCTCCCCGCAGGTGCGCGCCGACCTCGTGCGGGAGCTGCGCAAGCGGGGACGCCGCAACGACGACCGCGCGGCCGACGCCCTGCAAGCGACGATCGATCGCGAAACCCGGCGCTGAGCGCCCGCGCCGCGGTCCCCGCTTCCCAGGCTTTGCGAGCCCGCTTGCATGGCGCGCCAGTCCTCGCTAATGCATTACGGACTGGTCAGTATCGAAAATGCGGCGCCCCTCCCCCCACCTCGCGATCGCGGCTCCGCCCCGGCGGCGGGGGCGGCCGCCGACCGCCGGAATGCGCGAGCGGATCCTGCGCTGCGCCGAGTCCGTCTTCCTGCGCCAGGACTTCCACGAAGTGCACATGGACGAGGTGGCGCGCGCGAGCGGCGTCGGGAAGGGCACGCTCTACCGCTACTTCGGGAGCAAGGACGCGCTCTTCACGGCGCTGATGCTGGACGGCATCGATCTGCTCCGCTCGCAGATCGAGGCGGCCGTCGCGGATCCCGGCGAGCCCGTGGCGAAGCTCGAGCGCGTGGTGCGGGCCTCGCTCGAGCACATGCGAGAGCGCCGCTTCCTGTTCGCGCTCCTCCACCGCCGGGAGCACAAGCCGAGCCGCAGCGATGCTCGCGAGTGGGAGCGGCGACGCGGGCGCCTCGCGCGCGTGGTGGAGGACGTCGTGCGCGAGGCGATGCAGGCCGGCCAGGTGCGCTCCGTCGATTCGCGCATCATGGCCGACATGCTGCTCTCGCTTCTGCGTGCGATGGACCGCACGCGCCGGCCCGGTGATTCGCAGGGCGCGCTCGTGGCGGCCGTCTTCGACCTGTTCCTGTGTGGCGCCGGCACGCCGAAGGGCGTGGCCGTCTGGAAGACCGCGCGGCGGCGGAGGGCGTCATGAGGCGCCGGCTCACGGTCGCGGCGCTCGCGCTCGCGGCGCTCGGCGCGCGGGTCGCCGCTGCGCAGACGCCCCCGGCCCCGTCGCCGCCGGCGCGCACGCTGGAGGAATGCGTGGCGATCGCGCTCGCACGCCAACCGAAGCTCGGCGTGGCCGAGGCCAACGTGGACGCCGGCCGGCAGCGGGTCCGCCAGGAGATCGCCGGCTATCTGCCGCAGATTTCGGGGAACGCGTCGGCGAACAAGCGCTTGACGACCGCCGCGCAGCAGACCGGCCTTCCGGGGGCGGGGAAATCGAACTCGGAGAGCTTCAACTTCTACTCGACCGGCTTCTCGCTCTCGCAGGTGCTCTTCGATTTCGGGCGCAATCTCGACGCGATCCAGTCGGCGCAATCCCTGCGCGATTCGCTCGCGGCGGACGCCGAGACCGAGCGCGAGACGATCATCCACGACGTGAAGCAGGCGTACTTCGATCTGCTGGCGGCGCGCCGTCTGCGGGGCGTCGCCGAAGAGACCTTGCGCTCGAACCGGCGCCAGCTCGATCTGGCGCACGGCCGCTACGACGTGGGCTTCGCGACGAAGCTCGACGTGACGCGTTCCGAGGTGCTGGTCGCGAACACCGAGCTCGATCTGCTGACGGCGAGCAACGCCGTGCTGGTGGCCGAGCAGACGCTGCGCCACGCGATGGGACTGACGGAGCCTCTCGACTTCGAGCTGGTGGACAGCCTCGAGACCCGGCCGGTCGAGATCGCGGAGGATCGCGCGCTCGCGATCGCGCTCGAGAAGCGGCCGGAGCTCGCGTCGATCCGCGCCCAGGTGCGCGCCGCGGAGGAGACCGCGCGGTCGCGCTGGAAGGAGCACCTGCCCGACGTGACGGGCGGCGCGAACTACGGTTGGTCGGGCAGCGTTTCGCCGCTGCGCGACTCGTGGAGCTACGGGGCCCTCGTGAACGTTCCGCTGTTCTCCGGAGGCCTGATCGACGCGCGCGTCGGCGAGGCGCGCGCGAATGCGCGGGCCCTCGGCTTCCAGGAGCAGTCGCTGAAGCAGGACATCGCGCTCGAGGTGCGCCGCGCCACGCTCGATCTGGCGCGTGCGCGCCAGGCGATCGGCGTGTCCGAACGCGCCCGCGAACAGGCGAGCGAAAATCTCGAGCTCGCCGACGGCCGCTATCAGGCGGGGGTGGGCAACGTGATCGAGCTCACCGACGCGCAGGCGCAGAAGGCGAGCGCGGAGGCGGAATACGTCCGCTCGCTCTACTCATTCCATACGGCGGTCGCCGAGCTCGAGCGCGCGATCGGTCAGGAGCTCCCGCAATCATGAGCGCGACGCGACTCCGGGTGCTGGGCGCGGTGCTCGCGGCGGGCGCCGTCGCAGCGGCCTGCGGCGGCGACAGTACCGCGGACGGCCGTTACGTGACCGAGCCCGTCGACCGCGGCGCGATCACCGCGACGGTGACTGCGACCGGGACCGTGCAGCCGGTGACGCAGGTACAAGTCGGCACCTACGTGTCGGGCCCGATCCAGGCGATCTACGTCGACTTCAACTCGCCCGTCACGTCCGGTCAGCTGGTCGCCAAGATCGACCCCGCGCCCTACGCAGTGAAGGTGCGCCAGGCCGAAGCCAATCTGGCCAACGCGCGAGCCAGCGTCGAAAAGGCGCGCGCGGATCTGCAGCTCAAGCAGCTCACCTTGGAGCGCAACCGCACGCTTCGCGCGCGCGACCTGATCTCGCAGGACGAGCTCGACACTTCGGAGAGCAACCGCGCCCAGGCCTCCGCGCAGCTCGCGGTCGAGGAGGCTGCGGTGAAGCAGGCCGCGGCCGAGCTCGACGAAGCCCGCATCACGCTCGGCTACACGGAGATCCGCTCGCCGGTCGACGGCGTCGTCGTCTCGCGCAACGTCGACGTCGGCCAGACCGTCGCCGCGAGCTTCCAGACGCCGACCTTGTTCGCGATCGCGCAGGACCTGACGAAGATGCAGGTGAACGCCAACGTCAGCGAGTCCGACATCGGCGGGCTGCGCGAAGGCCAGGGCGCCAGCTTCGGCGTCGATGCGTATCCGGGGCGCAGCTTCGAGGGGCGCGTGGCGCAGGTGCGCAATGCGCCGATCACCGTGCTGAACGTGGTGACCTACGACGTCATCATCGCGGTCGACAACCGCGACCTCGCCCTCAAGCCGGGGATGACCGCGACGGTGACCATCACCACCGCGCGGCGCGACGATGCGCTGCGCGTGCCGCTGCGCGCCCTGCGCTTCCGGCCCGAGAGCGGCGACGGCGCGTCGCCCGCGCCGGCCGGCGTCGCCGCGGGGCGGGCGGCCTCCGATGCGCCGGCCGTCTACGTGCTCGACGAAGGCTCGAAGCTCCGGCGCATCGAGCTGCGTACGGGGCTTCGCGACGAGCGCTACGCCGAAGTCGTGGAGGGGGACCTCGCCGCGGGGGCTGCCGTCGCCGTGGCCTACCGTCGCTCGCTCGAGGCCAAGCAGCCCGCGCGCTCTCCCTTCGCGCCGGCTCCGCGCCGGTGACCGCCGTGCTCGAGCCGCTGATCGAGGTGCGCGACCTGTGCCGCAGCTACGAGCTGGGGGAAACCCGCCTGGCGGCTCTCGAGGGCGTGACGCTCAGCATCTCGCGGGGTGAATTCGTCGCCGTGATGGGAGCCTCCGGCTCCGGCAAGTCGACGTTCATGAACCTGCTCGGCTGTCTGGATACCCCGACGAGTGGAAGCTATCGGCTCGCGGGGCGCGACGTGGGGGGGCTCTCGTCCGACGAGCGGGCGACGATCCGCAACCGCGAGATCGGCTTCGTGTTCCAGAGCTTCAATCTCGTCCCACGCACCAGCGCGCTCGAGAACGTCGAGCTGCCGCTGGTGTATGGCGGCGTCGCGGCCGCGGAGCAACGCGATCGCGCGCGTGCGGCGCTGCGCGCGGTCGGGCTTCCCGATCGCGACGCCTCCACGCCGAATCAGCTGTCGGGGGGGCAGCAGCAGCGGGTGGCGATCGCCCGGGCGCTCGTCAACCGGCCGGTGCTTCTGCTCGCCGACGAGCCCACCGGAAATCTCGACACGCGAACCAGCCTCGAGCTGGTGGCGCTCTTCCAGAAGCTGAATCGCGAGGCCGGCATCACGATCGTGCTGGTGACACACGAGCCGGACATCGCGAGCTACGCGGGGCGGGTCGTGACCTTCCGGGACGGCCGCGTCATCTCGGACGTGCGTCAGGAGCCGGCGGTCGCCCGGGAGGAGCACGCGGCATGAGACTGCTCGCGATGACCGCCCGCACGGCGCTGCGCGCCCTGCGCCGCAACAAGCTGCGCTCGGCGCTCACGATGCTCGGCGTCGTGATCGGGGTCGGCGCCGTGATCGTGATGGTGAGCATCGGCCAGGGCGCGAGCGAGGCGGTGCGCGCACAGATCCAGAGCCTCGGCACGAATCTGCTGATGGTGGTGCCGGGCGCGACGACCAGCGCGGGCGTGCGCTCCGGCGCGGGCGGCGTCTCGACGCTCACGCTGCAGGACGCAAAGGAGATCGCGGCCGAGTGCAGCGCCGTCTCGAGCGTCTCCTGGATGAAGCGGCAGATCGGGCAGGTGATCCAGGGCGAGCGCAACTGGTCGACGCAGATCCAGGGCGTCTCGCCGGCCTACTTCGCGGTCCGGGATTGGAACGTGGAGTCGGGCACTTCGTTCGGCCCGCGCGACGACGAGACGGCGAACCGCGTCGCCTTGCTCGGCAAGACCGTGGTCGAGAACCTATTCAACCCCGGCGAGGATCCGGTCGGGGCGACGATCCGCATCAAGGACGTCCCGTTTCGCGTGCTGGGGGTGCTCGAGCGCAAGGGCCAGACCTCGTGGGGGCAGGACCAGGACGATACGGTCGTGATCCCGTTCGCGACGGCCGAACGCCGCGTGCTGGGCTCGGAGATCCTCGGCACGGTGGACATGGTCTTCGTCTCCGCCACGCGTCCCGAGGACGTGGAGCTCGCGACCGAGCAGATCGGCTCGCTGCTGCGCCAGCGCCACCGCACCGCGCAAGGCGCCGACGACGACTTCACGGTGCGCAATCTGAACGAGATGGCGGTGGCGCAGGAGAGCGCCAGCCGCGTGATGGCGATGCTGCTGCTGTGCGTCGCGTCGATCTCGCTGCTGGTCGGCGGGATCGGCATCATGAACATCCTGCTCGTCTCCGTGACGGAGCGGACGCGCGAGATCGGAATCCGCATGGCCGTCGGCGCCCGGCGACAACACATCCTGCTGCAGTTCCTGGTGGAGGCGGTGGTGCTGTCGGGCGCGGGCGGCGTGATCGGGGTGGTGCTCGGGATCGCCGCGGCGTGGGCGATTTCGACGTTTGCCGGTTGGCCGACCCTGATCTCGAGCGTCGCGGTCGTGGGAGCGCTCTTGTTCTCCGCGACGGTCGGCATCTTCTTCGGTTTCTGGCCGGCGCGCCGCGCCGCCGGTCTCGATCCGATCGCGGCGCTTCGCTACGAGTAGGCGACCGCAGGGCCGCTTCGCCGGCCTGAAGGCTGCGAGCTCTCGGCATGCCCATCGCGACGCTCGGCGACATCGGGATCCACTTCGAGCTGCACGGCCAGCGCGGCGCGCCGCTCGTGCTCGTCCACGGCTACACCGGAGATGCGAGCGATTGGCGCCACCAGGTGGCCGCGTTTGCGGGGACGCACCGGGTGCTCGTGATGGAGCATCGCGGCCACGGTCGCTCGCAAGCGCCGACCGAGCCGGCCGCGTACACGATCGAGCGCATGACGGACGATCTCGAAGCGCTGATCGCCCACCTCGGTCTCGAACGCTTCCATCTCGTGGGGCACTCGATGGGTGGAGCGATCGCGCAGGAGCTCGCCCTGCGCAGCCCGGGCCGGCTCCGTTCGCTCACGCTCGAGGACACGGGCCCGGCCTTCGAGATCATGCGCAACCCGGCGGTTGCCCGCGTCTTCGAAGCGGGCTTCCGACTCGCCGAAGAGCAGGGGATGGGAGCGCTGGCGAGGCTCGCCGGAGCGAATGCACCCCCGCACAAGACCCCGCAGCGAATCGAGGAAGAGCGCGAGCGTCTCGCGAAGATGTCGCTGCCCGCCTACGTCGGAGCGTGGCACGCGCTTTCCCAGTGGCGGGGTACGCGCAACCGTGTGCAGGCGCTTTCGCTGCCGACCCTCGTGATCTACGGCGAGCTCGACGCCGGCATACGCGAGGGGTCGCAGTGGCTCGCGGCGGCGATCCCCGGCGCCGTGCTCGAGTGCGTTCCGGAGGCGGGGCATGCTCCGCAAGACGAACGTCCGGAGCTGTTCAACGCGGCGCTCGCGCGCCATCTGCGTCGTTTCGATTCCAGCTGAGCGGGAGGAGGCGCGGCGCTCAGCCCTTCGGAATGTCGCGGTCGAGCACGGTCGTGCGGCCTTGCGAAGTCGCGTTCTGGATCGCTTCGTCGCAGATGCGCCGGACGATCACCGACAGCGGCGCCAGCACGCGATCCGACGTGTTGAACCCGGAACGCGCGCGGATGTAGTCCTTCAAGCGGCTCGCGACGATCAGCACCTCCTCGGGGACTGCGGATTGCGTGCGTGTGGATGGCGTCGGGAGGCGGCGCGTCGGCGCCGAGCTGCTCGGCTGGGCCTGCGCCGGTGCCGGCGGATTCCCGGCGCTCGCCGGCGCCGTCTTCTCGACGGCCCACGCCTCGCGATGGTTGGCGCCGGGCAGATGGACTTCCCAGCAGCTGAGCGTGCAGAAGACGAGCGCCGTCCGCTCGCGATTGCAGGTGGAAACGCTACAGGCCCAGTATCGCGCAGCGAACGCGATCGGCTGCTTGCAGGCGCTGCAGCGGCGCCATTGGCTCTGCGGATCCACGAGCGGTCCTCCGCCTTCGAGACTTCGCGAACTCTAGCGCGGCGCCCGGCCCGCTCTGGCTCGACGCTCGCGCGCGGGGTCGTTAGCATCGGCGCATGGCGAGTTTCGAGGCCAGCTCCGCAGCCGGCGCGCCCCGCGAAGGTCTCGTGACCCTCGCGCACGTGATCTACGCGCTGCACGCCTTCAGTGCGGTGGGGGGACTGATCGGCACCGCGACGATCATCGGCGCCTTCCTCACCGGCTGGCCCTCGATCATCGCCGTGATCCTCAACTACGCGAAGCGCTCGGAAGTGAACGGGACCTACCTCGAAACCCACTTCTCCTGGCAGATCCGCACGTTCTGGTACGCCTTCTTCTGGGTGGCGCTCGGCGTCGCGCTCTTCTTCACGCTCGTCGGGATTCCGATCAGCCTGATGATCTTCGTCGCGATCAGCCTCTGGATCCTCTACCGCATCGTGCGCGGCTGGCTGGCGCTGCTCGACGGCAAGCCGATGCCGGTGCCTGCCTAGCTCGCAGCCCGCGCTTCAGGTCGCGAGCTGCGCACCGCTCAGGAAGCGCTCGAGCGCACGCGCCGCCGGCCGCCGCAGGGCGCGATAGGCGTCGAAACGCTCGAGCGCCTGGCGCAGGGCGCGCGCGCCGCTCGGCACTTCGTGGCCGGCAAAGAAACGCGCAACGTCGCGGCGGTAGGCAGGCGTGAGCAGGGCCGGGGTGGCTTCGATGAGACGGCCGGCGAGCAGGGATGGCATGCGCCGGCGCAGGGGCGTCCAGCGACGCTTGATGAACCGCCAGGTCGCTTCGCGCGCCGCCGGATTCGCGAGCAGACGCGCGAGCAGGAACATCACGTCCTGGGTGGCGACGGTTCCGGTGAGCGTCAGCGCGAGGGTGCGCTCGATCAGCTCGGGCTCGCGGAAATCGGCGAGCGCGAACAGGAACCGACGCTGTTCCTGCGGTGTGTCGGCACGGCGCATGGCGTCGAGGAAACGGCGCTGGCGGCCCCCATCGCCGGCGCGGGCGGCGATCGACGTGACGCCGTCCGCGAGGTTCGGGTCGAGCGAGCGGCGATCCACGAGGTAGCGCTCGCAGCGCGCCGACGCCTCGGCGACGACCTCTTCTTCGTACGCGACGCCGCCCACGAGTCCGAGCAGCGCCGCGCGGCGGACGCGCGTCGTCTCGCTCTCGCCGCGGCGGGTCTCCCAACCGAGCGCCGCGAGAGCCGGGCCGAAGCAGCGCGCCACGTAGCGCTCGAAGCGGGGCGCGGAAGCCGGCGTGGCGTCGGGAATCAACGAGCCGCCGATGAAGCCGAGCGGCCGGCGCAGCGCGAGCAGCACGTCCGGATCGCGTTCGTTCGCGAGCGCTTCGCTGAGCGTGAGGAAGCTGTCGAGGCCCGCGCGGCCCGCGCGAACCAGCGCCCACTGGTGGTCGGCGAGTCCCATGCGCTCGATGGCCGAGAGCGCGGACAGCGAGCCGACGAGCGCGCGCAGCTCGGAGGCGTCGTGCAAGGGACGGAAGAAGCCACCCTCATCGGCATTTCCGTACACGAAACGGGGCACGCCGCTCCCGAGATCGATGCGCTCGCGCGCCGCCCGGATCAGCTTGCGCTCGAGTCGCGGCCGCGCGCCGGGCATCGCGACACGGCCGACCCACGGGATCGGCCAGCGCTCCGGTTTGCGCGGCTTGCGCGCAGGCCGGCGCACGGCGAAGCGCGCCTGGCTGAGCGTGAGCTGCGTGCGACCGCGCTCGCGCGAGCGCGAGAGCGACACGACCGGATGACCGGCCTGTTCGATCCACGCGCGGGCCATGGCTTCGACGGGCTCGCCCGAAGCTCGCGAGAGCGCGTGCCAGAGATCCGCCGCGACCGTGTTGCCCTCGCGATGGCGGCGGATGTAGGCGCGCACACCGCGTCTGAAACGGGTCGGCCCCAGGTAGCGCTCCAGCATGCGCACCACCGAGGCGCCCTTCTCGTAGGTGATCAGATCGAAGTTGGCGTTCGCCTCCTCGGCGGTGTGCACCTCGCAATAGATGGGATGCGTGTGCTCGAGGGAGTCGAGCTCGAGCGCAGCGGAGCGCCCGTGCTGGAAGTCGTGCCACATGCGCCACGCGGGCTGCCAGGCATCGACGACCGAGAAAGCCATCCAGGTGGCGAACGCCTCATTGAGCCAGAGATCGTCCCACCAGGCCATCGTGACGAGATCGCCGTACCACATGTGGGCGAGCTCGTGCGCGATCACCTCGGCGGCACGCTTGCGCTCGGCGAGCGTCGCGGTCGCGGGATCGAGCAGCAGCAGCGTCTCCCGGAAGAAGACGGCGCCCGCGTTCTCCATCGCGCCAAATTCGAAGTCGGGTACGGCGACGAGATCGAGCTTCGCGTACGGGTAGGGCAGCCCGAAGTAGCGCTCGAGGCGTGCGAGCGAGGCGCGCGCGGCCTCGAGCGCGAAGCCGGTCAGGCGGCGTTTGCCGGGCGCGTGCCAGACCCGGATCGGCGTCCGTCCGAGCGTCACGCTCGCCGAGCCTTCGAGCGGGCCGACCGCGAGCGCCACCAGGTAGGTCGAGAGGGGAGGCGTCTGCGCGAAGGCGACGCGCTGGTGTCCGCCGGGGAGGCGCTGCGTGCGCTCGATCGGCGCGTTCGAGAGCACGCGATTCGCTCGCGCCGTCGTGACGGAGATGCGAAAGCGCGCCTTCATCGCCGGCTCGTCGAAGCAGGGAAAGAACTTGCGCGCGTCGGTCGCTTCGAGCTGCGTGAAGGCGAACTTGTGTTTCCCGGAGCGCGCCGCATACAAGCCGCAGAGGTCGCGGCGCAGGCGGCCGGAGAAGGCGAGATGCAGCGTGGCCTGACCGGCGGGGATCGGCTTCGCGAGCACCAGCTCGAGCATCCCGACGGACGGCTGCGCCGTGCAGCGTGCGCTCTGCGTGGCGCCGCCCGCCTCGACGCGCGCGCGAAAGATGCGCAGGTCGACGGCGTGCAGCCGCAGCCGGCGCGTCGTGCGCGCGAGCGTGATCTGGATCGAGACCTCGCCGCGATAGCGCGGGCTCTTCGCCGGGTCGACCTCGATGTGCAGGTCGACGTGCGTCGGACGCACGCCCGCGTCGAGGCGGTAGGCCGGTCGTCGCGCGGTTCGCCCGCTTCGCAAGGCCGACCGTCGGCCTAGGCGATCGCGCGGGCGCCGGGATCCAGCGCGGGGGCCGGCGGCGGAAACTGGATGTATTCGCGGATGATCAGGCGCGCGAGATCCGCGTCCGGCGGCACGGCGCCTTCGATGCGGCCGCGGCGGCGCAGATCCGCGACCAGCGCCGCGAGGGCCCCGGCGCGCGAGAGATCATCGCGGTGCTCGCGCACGAGCGCCTCTTCGGCGGCGTCCGCGAAGCAGTACGCCTTCCAGGAGACCGAGAAGCGCAGGTCGCGGAAGGCATAGCGCGCGAGCACTTCGTCGCCGTGCCGGACGCTCCAGCGGTCGCCGCCGTCGAAGACGAGCTGCATCCCGGGCTTCAGATCCGGCATCGGCACGCGCGATTCCGTGACCCGGTCGACGCCATGGAAGACCGAATCGGTATCGAGCAGGATCGCCGTGTTGTGACGCACGGGGTGCGCGACGGGCGCGCCCCAGGGTCCTTCGGGATAGAAGGCGAACTCGCCTCCCTCCGGGTTTCCGAACCAGGCGACGCCGGTCGCGATCGGCATGCGCCAGCGCTCGAAGAGACGCGAATGGTGCATCGCTACGATCAGCCATTGGGGGTCGCGCTTGCGGTTCACACCGCGGAACTCCGGAACGTCCGTGTGTATGGCGAGCTCCTGTCCGGGAACGAGAAGGTTCGCGTACACGATGGCCGGACGCACGATTTCGCGCCCGTACAGGCGCTGCGCCGCCTCCCGGAAGCCCGCGTGGTTCAAGAAGGGCTCGATGCCCGGCACCAGCGGCGCGTCGTAGGCGTAGCTTTCGCGGAAATAATTGGTGCGGGCGGCGAGCTTCGCGATCGAATCCTTGCGCCCGAGACGGCCGCCGGTCGACACGAAATTGAACGCTGCGTCGTAGCGCTGCGCGAGCTCTCCGGCGAAAGCGTCCGCGATCGATTCCTCGGAGTACGTGCCGTAGCGGCCAAAGCGCTCGCACAGGCGCAGCATGCCTTCGGCTTCGGCGTCGGAGAGCAGCGGATCGAAGAGCTGGAAGTCGATCAGGGCCATCGCGGGCTCCGTGTGCTCGAAGCTGCTCATCCTACCATTTCCGATCGGCGGATCGGCCACCCCGTCACGGCCTGCCGGGTTCGTGTAGCATGCCGCCCGGCAGGACCGCGCCGCGCCCGCAGGAGCCCATGTTCACGCTCTACCAGTTCGAGGCCTCCCCGTTCTGCGACAAGATCCGCCGCGTGCTGCACTGGAAGAAGCAGCCCTACGAGGTGCACGAGGTCTCGCTCTGGCAGGCGCTCACGCAGGTGCGCCGTCTCAATCCCGTGGGCAAGCTTCCCTGCCTCGAGCACGACGGCCGCTTCCTCGCCGACTCGAGCGACATCGCGCAGTATCTGGAAGAGCGCTTTCCCACGCCGCCGCTGTTGCCACAGGGCGCCGCGCAGCGGGCGGCGTGTCACGTGCTCGAGGATTGGGCGGACGAGAGCCTCTACTTCTACGAGATGCGCTTGCGCTTCGGGACGAAGGAGAACGCGCGGCGCTGGCTGCCGTTGCTCGCGTCGCACGACGCCGCCCCGTTTCGCGTACTGGCCACGCGCATCCTGCCGCGCCTCTTCGCCTCGCAGCTGCGACAGCAGGGTATCGGCCGCAAGCCCCTGGCGGCGGTGCTCGCGGATCTCGATCGCCACGTGGGAGCGGTGGCGAGCCTGCTCGAGAGCCACGAGTTCCTCGTGGGTGACGCGCTCACGCTCGCCGACATCTCCGTCTTCGTCCAGTTCTTCTGCATCCGCAGCACGGATGAAGGCGCGGCGGCGATCGAGAAGCAGCCCCGCGTGGTGAGCTGGATGAATCGCGTCGACGAGGCGACGGCGCGCTAGCCCGGATCCGACGTTTCGGACCTTCGGCGGGCGCCGCCGCCCACTCCTCAAACGTCGGATCAGAGCCAGCGGGCTTCGCCGACCGGAAGCCAGCGCGTGCCGAGCGCGCGCTCGCCACTCTCGGGAAAGGCGAGCTTGCGCGGCGTCGCGATCTCGATGCCGAGCGGGCCCGGAGGCTGGCTCGCGTCGATCTCGACCGTGATGGCGAGCGGCGAGTCCGGCCACTTGAACACGAGACCGTGTCGCCCGGCTTCGCACTGCCCGCCGAGCAGCTCCTGCCACTGGCGCCGCGCCTGGGCTTCGCTCGCCGCGCGCAGCCGCACGCCGCGGATGTCCGCGCGCTCGCGCGCCGGCTCGGGCGCGGGGGGGAACACCGGTGCGGTCCACTCCTCCGGCTCGAGCTCGGGATGAGATTCCGCGAGCTGCACGACGACTCCCTGCGCCCGCTTCGGGTGCAGGAAGGCCTCCTTCCACGCCGGGTGCAGCTCGCTCACGCCGACGACGGGGTAGTCGAAGCGGGCGGCGCGTTCGATCGCGGCGCGCAGGTCCGGCACCTTGAAGGTCACGTGGTGGATGCCGGGACCGCGTGCGGCGAGAAAGCGGTGCAGGAAGCCGTCCGGCGGGCCATCGGGCTCGAGCACCTCGATCAGGCCGCCGCGCGTGAACGCGAGCTGCCAGAAGCGGAAGCCCAGGCCGGGGCCGGCTGCGAAAGCCGCGCCGCCGAGCTCGCCGACGAGCCACGGCATCGCGTCGGCCGCGCGCGCAACGCCGATGGCGACGTGATCGAGGCGCGGCGCATCGCTCAATCGATCAGCCCCGCGCGCCGGCTCGCCGCCAGCGCGTCGATCGCGTCGATGCGGCGCACGGCCGAGCGGATCTCGTCGGCGAAGGCGCGGCGGCGCTCCGCGAGATCCGGCGGCCCCGGGTCGAGCAGGCCGCGGTTGCGCGCGAGCCGGGTCGCCGTCTCGGAACAGCACCTGCGAGACGGACTCCGCGCTGTGGATGCGGCGCTGGAGATGGTACTGGTGGCCGAGCGGCCAGGCACTCCGAGGAAGGCCGACTCGTCGAACGGCCGCGCGGGATCGCGCCGCTCGAGCGCGTCGCCGACGACGCGGTACGCCTCGAGGAAGGGTCGCAGGACGCGGTGCGCGCTGAACGGCCGGAAGCCGCGCAGCAGCTCCCGGATCGCCTCGCCGCCCGCGGCGAGCTTGCGCTCCCACTCGCATCGTGGAGCGCCAGCTCGCGCGCAGCTCGCCGCGGAAGATCTCCTTCTCCGCGAAGAAGAACTCGAACTTGAGCAGGTCGCGCAGGCGCATCGCCTCGTCCCAGAACTCCGCGGCGCGATCGCCACGCCCGGCCTCGGCCGCGCGCAGCAGCGCCAGCTCGGCGATCGCGCCGTTCACGAAGAAGTGGATGATGGTGTTGCGGTAGTAGGCGGCGGTGCAGGTGCTGGTCGGGCGCCGATCTGTAGACCGGCTCGGCGCCCTCCGCGAAGCAGGAGACGACGCCGTTCTCGCTCGAGCGCGTCGAGAGCGCGGCGCACGCCCTCGGCGGCGTCGAGGTCGAGCTCCCCGGTCGTCGGCAGGCCGCGCGGCGCGTGAAGTGGAGCAGGTTGACGCAGCGCCGCGACGCACCTCGGAGACCGTGAGCGCGCGGTCGCCGATGCCGAGCAGCGCGAGCGTCACGAGCGAGGTCGGCGTGATCGGCGTCACGCGGTTGATGCGCACCGCGACCTCGAAGGCGAGCTTCTGCAGCGTCGAGGTTCTGCTCGTCGGGGTTCGGCGCCGCGTGCGGGTCCGGGCGGCCCGAGCGTCTTCGCCAGCGACAGCGGCTCGCCGAAGCGGATGTGGATGTCGCCGTAGCGGCGGCGCAGGCGGCGCACCACGCCGCAGGAACCAGCCGAAGCTCTCGCGCTGCTTGGCGCCGCCGCGCTGCTCGGCGACGTAGTCGCCGACGTCCGGGATCTGGTCGTAGGCGATCGACACCGGGATCAGGAAGCACGTCCTCGCTCTTGCCGCGCCGGTAGGCGTCGACGACGTAGGCGAGCAGCCCGAAGCGCGGCGGCAGCAGCTTGCCGGAGCGCGAGCGGCCGCCCTCGATGTACCACTCGAGCGAGAAGCGCTTCTCGATCAGGTAGTCGATGTAGTGGCGCAGGACGAACTTGTAGACCGGGTTGTCCTTGAAGCTGCGGCGGATGAAGAACACGCCGCTGCGCCGCACCAGCGGGCCGACCGGGAAGAAGTTCATGTTGATGCCGCCGGCGGTGTGGTTCGGCGGGTGGCCGTTCTCGTGCAGCGCGTACTGCAGCACGAGGTGGTCGAGGTTCGACTTGTGCGAGGGCAGGAACACGACCGGGTGGCGCTGCGCGAGGGCGTGCAGCGTCCTCGAGCTGGTCGCGATCGTAGTGCGAGCGCCGCGCCGTAGCCCGCGTGTAGAGCAGGCGGATGAGCGCGGCGACCAGGTCGATGACGTAGGGGCTGTGGGTGGCGGCGATCTCGCGCAGGTACGTGCGCGGCTTCGCGCATCACGCTCTCGGGCTTGCGCCGAGCTCGCGCGCGAGCGGCGCGACGCCGCCGCGGAACGCCGGCCGCGCGAGGATGTCCTCGTGGACGAAGCGCGGCACCTTGTAGCGCGCGCCGCGCAGCGGCGCTCGGCGCGCTCGAGCGCGAGCGCGCGCCTGGCGCGCGACGAACTCGGCGAGGCCCGTGGTCTGGCGAGCGTCGGTGCCGCCGGCGCGGCGCCAGCGCTCGCGCAGCTCGGAGACCGGCGCCGGCTCGCCGGCGACGATCCGGCAGCGATCGGGATCGCGGCGCAGGATCACCGCCTGGCGCAGCCGCCCGGGATCGCGCGGATCGCCGAGCAGGATCAGGTCGCGCGGCAGCACGCTGCGCGTGTCGCCCGGCGCTGGGCAGCCAGGCCACGCGCAGCGGCGCGAGCAGCGGATCGTCGCCGGTCGCGAGGCAGCGCCTCGAGCCCGCGCAGCGAGCGGCGCTTGCGCCGGCGGCGCGAGGGCGGAAGGTGCACGACGTCGAACGCCTTCGGGCCAATGCCCGCGGGCCGCTGGCGTTCGATCCAGTCGCGCAGCAGGCGCTCCTCGATGGGGCTCGAGGCGTCGAGCAGGAAGACCGGCCGGCAGCCCTCGGCGAACGGCCAACCGGGCTCGTTGATCAGCGGAGCGGTGAGGTCGCCGGCCAGGGCCATCCGCTCGATTCTATCACCGCCCGGTGGCGGCTTGGCGCGCTCACGGTATCGTCGCGCGTCGCGCTGGGACGCGTTCTCCGACCCCGGCGATTCCATGGAGCCCCGAGTGTCGTCCGACGTTCGCTGGCCCCGAGAGGCCTGGATCCCGTTGCTCACCGGCCTGTATTGGCTGTGGCGCGCTCCCGAGCATGGGCTGGTCGGATTCGCATTCTCGGTGCTGCCCGGCTGCCTGCTGCTCAGCTCGGGCTTCGCGATGTTGCTGATGCCGGGCGACCGTCGCATCGCGCAGTTCGCTGCGCTCGGCGGGGTGCTCGGCGTCGTGTTTGCGCTGCCGGCATTCGTCGTCGTGGGGCCGGCGGCCGCCCTGCTGCTGATCGCGGCGTCGCTCGCGGGCTTCGTCGCGGCGGGAGTGCACAGCGTGCGCATCGAACCGAAGGTGGACCGCGTGCCGGAGGCGGTGTTCTCGTACCGTCTCGCCGCCGAGGTCGCGGTCGACGAGGCGTTGATCTGCACGATGTTCCTGACCGCGCAGTTGCCGCGGGCGGGCGATCAGGCGCGCATCCCGCGTGAGGTCGCCGAGACGCGCGCCCGCTTCGATTCCGCAGGCTGGCTCGAGAAGCCCGCCGGCTACCACGTGACGCCGCCGGGCCTCGACGCTCCCCGTCTTTCTCGCGCCCGCACCCGCAACGTCGACTACGAGCACCTGAGCTTCGAGAGCGGCTACGAGCCGCGGCTGGGCGAGCCCGGCCGCGAGCGCTGGCTCGCCCGCGTCGCGAATCGCACGGCGCACGCCTGGGTGCTCCGGCACGCCGGGCCGCCGCGGCCCTGGCTCGTCTGCATTCACGGCTATCAGATGGGCACGCCGCTGATCGATCTGCTCGCCTTCCAGCCCGAGATCTTCCACCGTCGGCTGGGCCTCAATCTGCTCGTGCCGACGTTGCCGCTGCACGGTCCGCGCAAGAGCGGGCGGCGCAGCGGCGACGGCTTCCTCTCTGGCGACCCCATCGACACGCTGCACGCCGAAGCCCAGGCGATGTGGGATCTGCGCCGGCTGCTCGGCTGGTTGAGGGAGGATCAGGCCGCTCCCCTGGTCGGGGTGATGGGCTTCTCGCTGGGCGGCTACAACACCGCGCTGCTCGCCTCGCTCGACGCCGGGCTCGCGTGTGCGATCGCCGGCATCCCGGTCGCGGATTTCACGCGCACCTACTACCGGCACCTGCCGCCGCTGCACGTCGAGAGCGTGGAGCGGCACGGGCTCGAAGAGTCGATGCTGCGCGACGTGATGAGCGTGGTGTCACCGCTCGCGCTCGAGCCCCAGATTCCGCGCGAGCGGCGCTGGATCTTCGGCGGCGTCGCCGATCGACTCGTGCCCTCCGATCAGGTCCGCGATCTCTGGGAGCATTGGGAGAAGCCCCGGATCGCCTGGTACCCCGGCAGCCATCTCACGTTCCGCCTGCACCCGAGCGTTCCCAAGCTCGTCCTCACGGCCCTGGTCGACTCCGGGCTATCCACCTGATCCCGCGCTCAGCGCGGCGCGACGCGCGATCGCCTCCAGGATCCGGCCGTGCGCCGCGCGATCGAGCGCATAGCCGCGCGCGACCCACACGGCGAGCAGCAGGAAGACGGCCGGCACGAGCGAGGTCGAGACGCGGATCGCCGAGAGCGCGAGCGCGCCCTGCTGTTCGCGGGGGAGCGCGCCGTCGAAGCCGCACAGGTCGAGGGCGAAACCGATGCCCGCGACGGCGATCCCGCCTCCGAGCTTGCGCAGGAACTGGAAGAAGCCGACGTAGACGCCCTCGCGCCGCTCTCCGGTGGCGAGCTCGTCCTCGTCGATGACTTCGCCGAGCATGGACCACGGCATCACGTCCGCCACCGCGTAGCCGATCGCCGCGAGCCCGACGATGACGAACAGCGACCAACGCGGCCAGCTCGGCAGGGCGAAGTAGATCGCGAGCTGGATCAGGGCCCACCAGAGAGTCCCGACGATGAACACCGTGCGCTTGTCGGAGGTATGGGCGATGCGCAGCCAGAACGGCAACGCGAGCACCACGAGCGTGAGGAACAGGGAGAGCGTGATGCTGAAGTCCCCCTCGCGGCCCATCCAGTAGGTGAAGTAGAGCAGGAACATCGCGCCGATCAGATCGACCGCGATGCGGGCGTAGAGGAAGAGGCCGACGAGCTTGCGGTAGGCGCGGTGTTGCAGCAGGAGCCGGGCGCCTTCGACGAAGCCCAGCTGCACGGGCCGGACGAATTCCGGACGCTCGAAGCTCACCGCCCAGACCGCGATCCACGGCAGGGCAATCCAGGCGCCCATGATCGCCGCAGAGTGTTGCCAGCCGGCGGCGCCTCCGCCGAACGCATCGGCCAGCTCTTTCATGCCGACCGCAGCGAAGGTGCCGAGCACCGCTGCGACGGTGCGGTAGGTGTTGAGCGAGATGCGCTCGTCGTAATCGGTCGCCATCTCGGGAATCAGCGCCAGGTACGGCACCGAGACGGACGTCATGCTGAGGCTCACGAGGACGAACACCGCGAGGTAGTAGCCGAAACGCGCCGCTTCGGATGCAAACGCTGGCGTGGCCCACATCAGGGCAAACGCCACGCCGAAGGGCAGGGCGCCGAGCAGGAAGTAGCCGCGCCGGCGCCCGAAGCGCGAGCGCGTGAGGTCGGAGACGCGCCCCATCAAGGGCCCCGTGACGGCGTCCACCGCGTGCGCGATCAGGATCACGATCCCCGCGAGCGCGGGGCGCAGCCCCCCATATTGGGTGAGGAACGCGAGGTACAGCAGCGACGCCGCCGAGAGCACGAGGTTCACGGTGTGATCCCCGAGCCCGTAGACGGCCTTCATGGCGACGGACAGACGCGCGCGCGACGCAGCGCTCCCGTCCGCGTGCATGTTGGGCGCTACGCCGGCTTGCGGTACATCGTCACGACGGCGGCGCCGCCGAGACCGAGGTTGTGCTGGAGCGCGACCTTCGCGCCGGCCACCTGGCGCTTGTCCGCCTCGCCGCGCAGCTGCCAGTTGAGCTCGGCGCACTGCGCGAGGCCGGTGGCGCCGAGCGGATGGCCCTTCGAGATCAGGCCGCCCGACGGGTTCACCACGACCTTGCCGCCGTAGGTGACCGCGCCGGAGTCGATGAACTCGCCGCCCTTGCCCTCGGGGCACAGGCCGAGCGCCTCGTAGGTGATCAGCTCGTTGCACGAGAAGCAGTCGTGCAGCTCGACCACGTCGACGTTCTCCGGGCCGAGGCCGCTCTGCTCGTAGACCTTCTCGGCCGCCTTGCGCGTCATGTCGGAGCCGACCAGCTTGATGCAGCTCTTCTCGTCGAAGGTGCTCGGGAAGTCGGTGGTCATCGCCATGCCGAGGATCTCGACGGCCTGCTTCTGCGAGGCCGTGCTTCTTCACGAAGTCCTCGCTGACGAGGATCGCCGCGCCGGCGCCGTCCGAGGTCGGGCAGCACTGCAGCTTGGTGAGCGGCTCGTAGACCATCGGCGCCTTCAGGATCTCCTCGAGCGAGTACTCGTCCTGGAACTGCGAGTACGGGTTGTTCACCGAGTGCTTGTGGTTCTTCCAGCCGATCTTGGCGAACTGCTCGGCGCGTGGTGCCGTAGCGCTCCATGTGCTCGCGGCCGGCGTTGCCGAAGAACTGCGGCGCCGGCGGCGCCTGCGCGAAGCCGCGCACTCGACCATCGCTCTCGAAGTGCTTGTCCATCGGGTTGGTGCGGTCGGTGAACTTCACGCCGAGCGAGCCCTTCTCCATCTTCTCGAAGCCGAGCGCGAGGACGCAGTCGGCGAGGCCGCCCTCGACGAACTGCTTGGCCATGAACAGCGCGGTCGAGCCGGTCGAGCAGTTGTTGTTCACGTTGTAGATCGGGATGCCGGTCAGGCCGAGCTTGTAGACGGCGCGCTCGCCGCACGGTCGAGTCGCCGTAGCAGTAGCCGACCGCCGCCTGCTCGATCTCGTCGATAGGGGATGCCGGCGTCCTGCGAGCGCCTTCGTGCCGGCCTCCTTGCGCCATGTCGGGATAGTCCCAGTCCTTCGAGCCCGGCTTCTCGAACTTCGTCATGCCGACGCCGACGACGAACACCTTCCTGCCCATGGGTCGGAATTCCCTTCGTGCCTGGCCGCGGTCCGCGGGGGGAGCCGCGCGGCGTTCTGGAGGCCCCCGCGGGACTCTCCGTCGAGCGGCGCAGGGTAGCATGCGCCGCGCAGCGTCAAGCCGACTGCGCGGGGGCCGCCGGGGGGCGTGGCCAGTTACACACGAAAGTGAGAGCGAACCGCCCGCAGCGACCAGCGGTCGGGAAGCAGGCGGCGCGCGATCGGCACGAGCCACGAGTCGGGGCCGACGGTGTAGCGCACGCGCGGACGCCGGCTGGTCAGCGCGCGCTCGATCGTCGCCGCGACGATCTCCGGCCCCGGAGCGCGCGGGAGCGATTCGCGGATCACCTGCTCGGCGCGCCGCAGTCTCTCGCCATACGCAGAGCCAGCGGGCTCGCCCCAGGCCGTGCGCTCGTTGAATTCGGTGCGGATGTCGCCGGGTTCGACCAGCGAGACCGTGACACCGAAGACGTGCAGCTCGTTGTGCAGCGCGAGGGCGAGCGCGTCGAGCGCCGCCTTGCTCGCGGAGTAATGGGCCTGGAACGGGATCGGCGCCCGCCCGGCCAGCGAGCCCAGGATCACGATGCGCCCGTGCCGCGCCTCGCGCAGATGCGGCAGCACGGCGCGCAGCACGCGCAGCGTGCCGAAGACGTTGGTCTCGAACTGCTCGCGCGCCGCTTCGATCGGCACTTCTTCGACGCTGCCGAAGATGCCGATGCCGGCGTTGCACACGAGCGCGTCCAGTCGCGGCACGCTGGCGAGCACCTGCGCGACGCCCTTGGCGACGGATGGCTCGTCGCGCACGTCGAGCGCGATGAAGCGCACGCCGGGCAGACTCTGGCGCTCGGGCGAGCGGCTGGTGCCGAACACCTCGAAGCCGCGCGCGGCGAGCCGAACGGCGGTCGCCGCCCCGATGCCGGAGGACGCCCCGGTGACGAGCACGCTCGGTCGCATGCGGAGTTCTCCTGTGCGCGCGGCAATGCTACCACCCTCCACGCGGCGACGTGGCCGCGGAGGCAGCTCTTGTCGCGAGCCCGCTGCACTGCGCTGGCGCTGCTGCTGATCGCGCTGCTCTTCGCCTGCCGCGAGCCTGCACCCGACGCGCCGACGGCGCCCGGCGAGACGATCTTTCTCGCGATCGGCGGCGAGACCTTCACGCTCGAGCTCGCGCTCGACCCCGCGACGCGGCAGCGTGGCCTCGGCGGCCGCACGCACATCGCGCGCAACGGCGGCATGTTCTTCGTGTTTCGCTCGCCGCGACCGCTCGCGATGGTGATGCGCGATTGTCCGGAAGCGATCGACGTCGCCTTCCTCGACGCCGAAGGCCGCGTCGTCGCGCTCTACGCCATGCCTCCCGAGCCGCCGCGCAGCGCCGCGGAGAGCGCGATGCAATACGAGCGCCGGCTGCCCGAGTATCCGAGCGGCGCACCCGCGCAGTTCGCCGTCGAGCTGGCGGGCGGGCGCCTCGCGCAGCTCGGCGTGGGGGTCGGAACCCGGCTGGCCTTCGATGCCGCCGCGCTGACCGCGCGGGCGCGCTGACGGTCCGGGAGCTGAGGGGTAGTCAGATCGCGCCGGATTGCCGTATGATGCCCATCTGCGCGGACGCAGATGATTCGAGCGTCGAACGAAATCGGGGCTCGATGGGTCTCGGAGGTCGGCGGGATGGGGGCTCCGGCGCGAATCGGGGAAGTCACACCGGACTTCCGGGCGGGGATCCGGCTGCTGGCGCGGCTGGCGCGCGTCGCCGAGCAGGCCTGCCAGTCGACCGGCATCAGCCTGCCCCAATACCGTCTGCTGGTCTCGATTTCGGGTCGGCCGCAGCGCGCGAGCGTGCTGGCTACGCGCGTCGGCGTCAGCCGCCCGACCCTCACCTCGCTCGTCGACGGTCTCGAGCAAGCCGGGCTGCTGCGCCGCGCGCCGGTGCCGACCGATCGGCGCGGCATCCAGCTGATCCCGACCGACGCCGGTCAGCTCGCCATCGGCCGCGCCGAGAATGCGCTGTCGCGGCACCTGGTCGAGCTCTTCGATCGCAACATGACGAAGATCGCGAGCGACATCATCTCCGAGCTGGACGCCGTGCTCGAGCGCAAGGGCGACGTCCTCGCCGAGGACTAGCGGGCGCACTCCAGCCGCTAGCTTCCGATCAACATCCCGCCCTCGACCGGCAGCACGTGCCCGGTGACGAGCTCCGAACCGGTGACGAGGCTCAAGATCGCCGCGGCCACGTCCTGCGGCGTGCACACGCGGTGCATGGCGGCGCGGGCCTCGATGGCCGCCTTGATGGGCTCGTAGGCCGCGCCGAGTCCCTGGGCCAGCCACTCCCCGGCGATGAATCCCGGGGCTACCGCGTTCACGCGAATCCGCGGCGCGAGCACCCGCGCCAGTGCGATCGTCAGGTTGTTGAGCGCCGCCTTCGATGCGCAATACGGAATCGAGCTGCCGGTGGCGATCAGGCCGGCGACGCTCGTGACGTTCACGATCGAGCCGCCGCCCGAGCGTTCGAGCGCCGGCCGCGCGGCGCGCGCGCACTGGAACGGCCCCTTGAGGTTGACGGCCAGGATCTGATCCCAATCGGCATCGCCGACCCGCTCGAGCTCGGCGTGCGGGATGAAGCGCGTGGTGCCGGCGTTGTTCACGAGCACGTCGAGGCGTCCGAGCTCGCGCTCGGCGACCTCGACCAGCGCGCGGCAGGCGCGATCGTCCGAGACGTCCGCCTGGAAAGCGATGGCCTTCACGCCGAGTGCGACCGCCTCGCGCGCCGTGCCCTCGGCGGCGTCACGCGAGCGCGAGTAGTTGACGATGACCGAGCAGCCCTGTTCCGCGAGCGCCAGCGCGGTCGCGCGCCCGACTCCCGTTCCCGCGCCGGTCACGATCGCGGCCTTGCCCTTCAGCTGCACGGTAGTCCTCCCGGTTGGCGTGGCTGTCAGCGCAGCGCGCGTTCGCGCAGCGCGCGCACGAGCAGCGGCAGGCCAAATAGAATCGGATGCCGGCGCTGCCGCTCGCTCGGCACGAGCCGCGCCCCGCTGTGCCGTTCGAGCTTCCACAGTGCGTAAGGCAGCCAGTCGCCGAAGGTGAACGCGGTCTTGAGCAGCTGCGCGACGTAGGCGAGCTTCGCGAGGGGGCGGCGCAGGCGCGCGCGCCGCCGCCTCCGGCGCCGTTCGCCGGCGGGCAACTCGATCTCGAGCGGCTCGTCCGGCGCCAGCACGCGCAGCCGGCCGCGCGTCTCGAGCACGCGCGCCGCGAGCTGTGCGGCGCGCGCGTAGCGGGCGGGCTCGGCGAGGAAGAGTCCGCGGATCGCATCGGGAGACTCGGGCCGCAGCTCGGCCGCGTAGGTTTCGCGGAAGGCGGTCTGCCACAGCTCCGCCGCGCTCGTTCGGATCCGCTCTCCGTCGCCCGGGAGCAGCGGAAGCGTGCGTTCGAGCAGCGTAATCACCGACTCGACGCAGGCCGCGACGACGTCGGCTCGAGCCTGCTCATCGCGCAGGTGGACGGCGCGAGCCGGTTGCGCGAAGCGCGCCCAGATTCCCGTGCGCAGCCAGTGGCCGGCCGCGCCCCGCTGGAAGTCCTGGATCGACACGACGGCGTACTTTGCGCGCAGCTCGCCGGCCCCGCCCGGCTGCTCGATGTAGAACACGTTGGGCGGGAGCAGCGCATTCGCGAGGGCGAGCGCGCGCCCCGGGTTCGCCGCGCGGTAGGTGTCGACGAGCACGTAGAAGTCGAGCACGCCGGCTTCGCTGCGCTTGCGCAGGCAGGACCCGTAGAAGAGCACGGCGGCGGTGCCCGCACCCGTGCGGCTCCGGATCGCCTCGACGAGGCCCGTCACCGAAGCGCTCACCGGCTGCGCGAGCTCGTCGGCGACGAGCTTCGCCAGCTCCAGGGCGACGCTGTCCATCGCGAGCTCAGGCGCGGACGAACGTCACGCGCCGGTCCCCCGTCAGGGTGACCGTCTCATCCGACCGCGGGGCGAAGATCTCGCCATCGACGGTGAAGCCGCAGTCGAAGCGCAACTCGGCGCGCTGGACGTTCTTGCTCGTATAGCCGGCTTCGGGCGTGACGAACGGCTTGGGGCGGCCGCGCAGCATCCCCACGGCGGCCTTCGCGAAATTCTGCGCCCCGCTCGCGGCGCAGGTGAAGCGCACCGGGGCATTGCCCTGGCCCCAGAACGGATTCATGCGCAGGAACAGGCGATTGAGCGACGACGCGATCACGAGGCGGAACTCGCCCTGCAGAACGCTCTCGCCATCGAGAAGCATCTGGACCTTGTCGGGCGCGAGCACGCCGCTGCGGGGGCGCAGCAGCGTCTTCCCGATCAGGCTGGCGGTCACGAGTCCCGGGCCGAGAACGCCGTGATTGCGCCCTTTCGGGAACAGGCGGTGGGTGAGCGCGATGGCGCGGTGGATCATGCCCGCCCCGAAGAACATCCCGTACTGAACGGAGAAGCCGCGGTGGTAGGCCACCCGCAGCACGGGCCGACGCACCATGCGCTCGGCCAGCCGGCGCGTGCGCACCGCCTCGAGCACCGAGGCCAGACCCTTGACCGGATCGCGCTGGGCCCCGAGGTCGAGCGCCGTCATGTTGGTGCGTCCGCCGCGCAGCGGAGCGATCATCGGAATCTGCTGGAATTCGTCGCCCCCGAGGATCTCGGTGAGCGCATGCTGGAGCGTCCCGTCCCCCCCGTTCACCACCAGCAGGTCGATGCCGTTGCGGGCGAAATCCGCCAGCGCTTCCGGGAGCGCGGCGGCGTGGTCCGTCTCGACGTGCATCACGTCGGGATAGGCGCGCAGCAACGAAAGCACGCGGGAAACCGTCTTCCCGCTCTGGCCCGCCCGCAGATTGTTCAAAATGCCGATTTTCACGAATGACACTCCTCAGTCGGTTGCGTGACGCTGTGATGTCGCCGAGGGGAGTGGGTTGGTGAAAGTCACGGAGGTGATGCCGGAACCCTGAGCCTGGAGGGATGTGCTCGAAGGGCCTCGCTCGATCACCACCTCGAATTGCGAATCCATCCACACACGCTGTGGATGGGTGAACAACGATACCAAGAATCGGGAAGGCAGGGGCAGGTCTTGAAGGGGCTCGTGTCTGGCGAGCACTTTATTGAGGTGAATAGCACCCGAAATAGCAGATCCATTGAGTTTCAGCTGCTTCGGAACGGGGTAATCTGGGCCCAATTCGATCGCGCGATCGTCCCCTAGGGATATGGTGATCTGGGTCACGTTCAAGATCGGCTTTCCGTCCTGCTCGACCAACACGCGCTGCGCACGCTGACCGTCCGGGGCCATGGCGTCGCCGACGTAGAGCGCGAGCCCGCCGTCGCGGCCGAAGAAATCGAAGCGGCGCGCGACGCGGTCCGACTCGCGGGGATCCATCCATGTGTGGGAGATGCCGGCGTGGCCGCGCAGCGAGAGCGGCGCGCTCATTCCCGTGAACCAGACCGTTCCGGTGACGGGCGCGCTGAGCGCCAGCACGTCGACGTTCGTGTCCGGCAGCTCGGGACCGGCGCCGGCTCGCGTGCCGGGGCGCAGACGCAGGTGGATCTGGATGCCACGCTTCTCGTTGTCGACGTCGAGAGCGATCTCGGATCCGGAGAGCTCGAGGCGGCTCGAGCCGACACGCAAGGAGCGTCGGTCCGCGGCGAGCGTCCAAGCGCCCGCCAGGCGGCCGTTGCGAAAGGGCAGGGCCGTGCCGTCGGCACGGATGAACTGGCCGACGGCGAAGCCCGCGGCGTCCCCCGGCCCTTCGTTGGTGATCATGAAGCGGGCGATCAGGCGTTCGTGCGTATCGAAGCTCGCGGCAAAGTCCCAGTACTCGGAGGCCCCGGGCGCCGCCGAAATCCTCGCGACCGGGTCTCCGCGCTCGGGCGCGGCCGCGAGCACGCCGAGCCCCGCGACCGCGAGGGCCGCCGTGTGAAGCTTCCGGAGCCGGCTCATGCGCTCGCTTCGACGCGGGCGGGAGCGGAAAGCTTCGCTGCGAGCGCGCGCCGCATCCCCTCGTCCCAGGGCTCGATCGCGCCTCCCCGGCGCCGGAGCGCGAAGGCCTGGACGAGGCGCACGCCATGGAACGTGAAGGAGACGAGCGTCCAGAGGGCGACCATCACGATGCCGAGGTCGGGGCGGCCGGCGAACGTCCCCACGCTGAGGAAGATCAGGTTCGGGTTGCGGCGC
Organism: uncultured delta proteobacterium; assembly: GCA_963785985.1. GTDB lineage: Bacteria > Myxococcota_A > UBA9160 > UBA9160 > SMWR01 > DATBRV01. The sequence continues at coordinate 416,413 of CAWAXD010000016.1, forward strand.
GCCGTGATGGTGCGGAACAGCGAGTCGATTGGCCGCCAGCAGTGCGATTCCATCTTGAAGGCGAGCAGGAAGAAGCCCTCGAGCAGCCGGCCGGCAAAGTAGCCCACGACCACGACCCAGGGCGCCCACTCGTCCTCGGCCGGCAGCGTGTGGCACCAGGCCCAGTACCAGAAGGGCGGGTGCACGAGGTCGAGGCTGTGGTCGAGGACGTTGCCGAATGGGCTCGAGGTCAGCGTCACGCGCGCGAGCTTGCCGTCGACGGTGTCGAGAAACGTCATCAGCCAGGCGCACACGAGACCGGCGCCGAAGGCGCCGCGCGCGAACAGCCAGAACGCGAGGGCGGTGAGCAGCCAGCTCGCGATCGTGATCGTGTTCGGATGGACGTGCCGGGCCGCGAGCCAGCCCGTCAGCCAGGCGGCGGGTCGCGGCCAGACCCACTTGGTGACGAGATCGGTCACCCCCTTGTAGGACGCCGCGAAGGTGCGGGCTTCGAGCGCGCGCGCGTGCTCGGGGCGCGCCTCGAGCAGGTAGGGAGGCTCGAGCTTGCGAAGCTCTGCAGTGTAGGGAGAGACGAGCTCGGCGGGCGTCACGGCGCGCAGCCCGAACGCGCTGGCGGCGGCGCCTTGCGCGAGCCAGCGCGCGGTTTCGGCGGCGCGCGCGGCGGCGACGTGGGCGGCGACGGCGGCGCCCTCCGGTGTGACGAGCAACGTGTCGGGCGCGTCGGGAAGCGCGCGCACCAGCCGCTCGTCGAAGATGTAATCGGTGCGCAGCAGCAGCACGGAGCCCGCGCCAGCAGGCGGCAGCGCGGCGCCGGCGTCGACGCTCTCGATCTGCGCGCAGCCCGCGGCGCGCAGTGTGCGGCGCAGGCGCTCTTCCGGTGTGAGGCCCCAGATCTCGACTGGAACGGCGTCAGCGCGCCGCAACAGCCACGCCATCGGCGCAGTGTTCGTTGGCGATTCCGCCATCGAGCCTTCCCTCGAGCTGGGTCGAAGGGCGCGCAGGGTATCACAGGCCGAAACGCTGAGTTAGCCTCCGCCGTCAGCCGAGGGAGATGGCCCATGTTCAGCGTAGGTCACCTCTCGGATCTGCACGCGACACCCGTGCGCATCCGCGATCCGCGCGAGCTCGCAGGCAAGCGCCTGCTCGGCTGGCTCTCGTGGCACGTACGGCGGCAGCGCGTGCACCGGCCCGACGTGCTCGAGGCGTTGATCGAGGATCTCCACCGCGCCGCGCCCGATCAGGTCGTCGTGACGGGGGACCTCACGAACGTGGCCTGCGAACAGGAGTTCGTCGCGGCTCGCGCCTGGCTCGAGCGCATCGGCGCGCCCGGGTCGGTCTCGATCGTGCCCGGCAACCACGACGCCTACGTGGAGATCCCGCGCGAGATCTCCTGGGACCACTGGTCGGAGTTCATGCGCTCCGACCCGGGGCCGGGCGCGAGCGGGGTCGCACACGACGGCTTCCCGACGCTGCGGGTGCGCGGAGCGGTCGCCTTCGTGGGGCTCTCGTCCGCGACGCCGACGCCCCCAGGCTTCGCTACCGGCTCGCTCGGCGACGCGCAGCTCGAGCGGCTCGAACGCCTGCTCGCGGAGCTGCGCGACTCACCCTTGTGTCGGATCCTCCTGCTTCACCACCCGCCCACGCCGGACGCGGTCAGCGCCCGTCGCATGCTCACCGACGCCGAGGCCCTGCGTGCCGTGCTGCGGCGCCGCGGCGTCGATCTGGTGTTGCACGGACACGGTCACCGGACGCTGATCGGGGCGCTCGAGGGTCCCGCGGGACCGATTCCGGTGGTGGGCGCGCGCTCGTCGTCCGACGTCGGCCACCATCCCGACAAACGGGCGCAATACCACCTCTACGACATCGAGCCCGCGCCGGCCGGGCGGCCGCGCTTCCACATCCGGCTGCGGATCCGGGGCTGGGATCCCGCGGCGCGCCGTTTCGGTCCCGAGAGCGAGCAGGCGCTCTGCTAGCTCGTTGACTTCGCTCGGCTGCGCCTCGCTGCGCGCTTCGCTTGCCTGGTGCTTGCTCGTGCCTCGCCGCGCAGCGGCCGATGGGCGTTCGGGGGCTAGCTCCCGGCGCCCGCCTCGCGAGCGGCGAGGATCTGTGTCGCGAGCGCCAGGTCCGCTGCCCGGTCGACGTCGATGGCGGCCTCTGCAAACGGCATGCGGACCGCGCGCACGCGGGCTCCGATCACCTGCGAGATGCGCTCGAACGCGGCGTCGAGATCGAGACGGCGCCGCCAGAAGAGGAACAGCGCGCGCGGCCCGAACGCGAGCGCGAGACGCCAGGGCTGCTTGCGCAGGGCTTCGGCGCGCACCCAGAACTCGGCGGCGCGCTTGGCCTGCGGCGTCAGGAAGGCGAACAGGTTCGCGCCCGAGTAGAGGTCGTCGCGCATCGGCAGATACGTGCGGGTCGATTCGGGGTAGTGCGCTCGCAACAACGTCGCGGTCACGAGCGCCACGTAGACGTCTGCGCGGGCGGGCGTGCAGGCGCTCGTGAAGTGCTCGACCATGGCCGGCGTGAGCAGCGCGTGATCCGCCGTGGTGACGAGCACCGGCGCGCCCGCCGGCTGCGTCTCGAGCACGACGACCACGCTTCGGCTGGGAGAGCTCTCGCTGCGGCGAACCTGGAGGGCGCCCGCGGCGGCGAGCTCCCGCAGCTCGCTCACCCCGTCCAGCGCCGCGGGGTCGTCGATGCTCACGACGATGGCGCCGATGCTCGGAGCGGCGCGCAGCGTGCGGATCACCCGCACGAGCATCGGAATGCCGCGCACGGGGATCAGGGCGCGGTGCTGCTCGCCTTGCGCTGCGGCGAGGTCGTCGCCGGCGCCGCCACGGCTGCCCGCGAGCACGAGCGCCGTGAAGCGCGCGGCCGCGACCGGAGCCGGCGGGTTCGCGCTCACGTCCGGCTCAAGCGACGCCCATCAGAGCGCGCACGCGGTCGGCCACCATTTCGAGGTCGTGGAGCGGGGCGCCCGTGGTCGTCGCGAACGGCGCGCCGAACGGCTTCGCGACCCCGCGGCGGTAGAGCGCCTCGTGCAACCGTCCGAGGTCGCGCGTCGGACGCACGTAGCCGCGTTCGATCGCACGCGCGCACAGGTATTCGAGTCCCTGCTGCGGTCGCGGGGTGCCGCGTTGGTTCTGCGGCAGCGCCCGCGCCCGCGTCACCACCTGCTCGCGCAGCGCGCGCAACAGACGGAACGAGGCGCGCTCGGGGAGGGGGTACACGTAGAGCGGTCGGCCGTGTGCCGTCGCCTCGGCGAGCATCGATTCACTGTCGCCCGTGATCACGATCGCGTCGGCGAGCGCGAGGAAGCCGAGATAGGGATTGTCGGTGTCGTCCGGCTTCCAGCGGTGGATGAAGGCGGCGTCCGCGAGCGTGCTGCACAGCGCGTCCGCAGCCGCCGGCGCGAGGCGGCGGCTGGTGGTCACGAAGATCGATCCGCCGACCTGCTTCGCGAAGCGCTGCACGTCCTCCCCGAGTCGGCGTGCGACCGCCGCGTCGAGTCGATACTGACCGGAGATGCCGCCGACGAGCAACGCGATGCGCGGCGCGGGCGCCGCTTCGAGCCGCTCCTTCCAGCGCAGGGCGGCTTCATCCAGACGGCCGCGGCTGACGGCATGCAAGGTTGCGCTCGTCTCGACGCGCTTCGGATGCGCAAACAGGCGGCAGTAGCCCGGTGTCACCGCCAGGTCGAAGAGCTCGGCGTCGTCGGCGCCCTTGCGCCCGAGCTGGACGAGGCGGGTACGCCCGGAGGATTGCTCGCGGATCCAGAGCGCCACCGGGGCCGTGCGCCTGCCCGCGGTGATCACGAGGTCGGGCCAGGGAGGCTCGAGCGGCGACGAGCGCTCGCGGTCGATCCCGATGCACGAGGCGCCGAGCAGGCGATTGTGCAGCCGCGAGAGCGGTGTCGGCTTCAGCCGCTTGATCTCGTAGGGCCATGCGAGCGCGTCGGCGAGCCCGGCGGACTGCGTGGTGTTGCCCGGCCGGTCGTCCGCGAGCACCCAGACGCTGGGCAGCTGCGCCGAGCGGCGGGGTCCGCCGTCGCGGTGCCAGCTGTCCGCGCGGCCCGGCACCTGCAGCTCGAGCTCCCAGGAAGTCTTCGGGTTGCGCCTCGAGGCGGCCTCGAAGCGTTCCGTCCACCAGCCGGCCGTGCGCTGTAGCGCGGCCTCGCGTCCGCGCCCGGGCGGATCGCAGGCAATCCGTTCGTGGACCGGCCCGGCGCGGAAGCGTTCGTCGAGCAACCACGGGACGTCGTCGTCGGGCGCGGCCTCGAGCCGCGTCGGTGAGCCGAGCGCGACCCACTGTGCGCTCGGCCGTGCGCGCGTGAACGTCTCGAAGCCCGCCGCGTCGGCGCCGCGTTCGAGGTCGAGCCACAGATACGCGAGCGCGTTCTCCTGGTAGACGAGCTTCTCCGGGAAGGGCCGCCAGGGCTGCGTGTGCAGCGTAGTGTAGTGCAGCAGCTTCGAACGTCCGGCCCGGTACTCGCCATCGCGGGCGTTCCAGTCACCGGCGAGCGGACCATAGAGCCCGGGGATGGCGAGCGCCTTGCGCAACAGCTCGGGCTTCGATCCGCGTTGCGCACGCTCGAGGCTCCAGACGCCGGCCATGCGCGCGCAGTCGAGCAGCATCACCGACGAGTCGTCGCGAGCGATCGCGAGAAAGCCGTGGCCGTCGAGCGGGTGGTCGAACAGCTCCGCCGGATCGGCGAGATAGATCTGATCGACGTCGTTGTAGATCGCACGGCCGCTGCCGCCGGCGAAATGCGGAATCGCGAAGCGGTAGTTCGTGAAGCCGGTCGTCCAGCGTCGGTCGTGAAAGTCGCGGAGGCGCTTCATGAGCCAGATTTCGTAGACCCGGCGCGGATCGCGCACCTGCTCGATCGACCACAGGAAAACGCGTTCGGCCCGGTGCTGGGCGGGCTCTGTGCCCAGGAAGATCCGGACCGGGGGCCCGCCGCTCGCTCGCACCCCCTCGCGCACCGGCAGCGCCACGCACTCCGGGGCCGCTCGGGCTGCGCAGGACGGAAATGCCATGTCGCGGCGCATTCTAACGGCCGTCGCGGCTTTCGTCGGCTCTCATTAGTGTGGGTAAAAAGACCCTATTGAGCGAAACAGAGGGGTAGTCAAGAGCGGCGGTTCTCGCTATGTACGGCGTCGACCGATGGGGAGGGTGTGATGTACATCGCAGACATACGCCTCGGGGATGGCGCGCCGCTGGTTCTGATCTCCGGCCTCAACGTGCTCGAGACGTTGGAAGGAGCTCTCGAGTGTGCGGAGGCGGTGCAAGCCGTCGCCGAGCGCCATGGGCTCCCGGTGGTATTCAAGGCCTCCTTCGACAAGGCCAACCGCTCGAGCCGACACTCCTACCGCGGTCCCGGCATCGACGAAGGTCTGCGCATGCTGGCGCGCGTGAAGAGCGAGACCGGCCTGCCGATCCTCACCGACGTCCACGAGCCCGGTCAGGCCAAGCTCGTCGCCGAGGTGGCGGACTGCCTCCAGATCCCGGCGTTCCTGAGCCGTCAGACGGATCTGATTGCCGCCTGCGCCGCCACCGGGCGCGCCATCAATCTGAAGAAGGGCCAGTTCATGGCGCCGCGCGACGTCGCGCACGCCGTCGAGAAGGCGCATGGCTTCGGCGCGAGCGGCGTGCTCGTCACCGAGCGCGGGACTTCCTTCGGTTACAACGACCTGATCGTCGACATGCGCGGCCTGGTCACCATGCGCGAATTCGCGCCGATCTGCTTCGATGCAACGCACTCGGCGCAGTACCCGGGCGCGGGCGTCAAAGCCAGCGCTGGCGATCGATCCGTCGTCGGACCGCTCGCGCGGGCCGCGGTGGCGATCGGACTCGACGCGCTCTTCGTCGAAGTGCATTCGGATCCGCAGAGCGCGCCGTGCGACGGTGCGTGCCAGCTCCAGGTGAGCGATCTGGATCGCCTGCTCGGAGAGGTCTGCGCGATCCGCGCTGCGCTCTCGTCACGCCGCCGGGCTTGAGGGGGCCCGGAGCGGGCATGGCCCGCTCCGCCCGTACCATTCCCGGCGTCGCCTCGCTTCGCGCTTCGCTTGCAATCGCGCCGCGATCGCCCGCTCAGGCGCGCGAACGTCGGGCGGGCTCTTGCGCTTGAGAGGCGAAGCTCGCGCGCACGTCGTCGAGATCGGCCCGCGAATCGATCTCGCGCCACCACAAGCCGTCGATCGAAACCGTCGCGATCGGTACGCGCCCGGCCATCTCGTTCACGACCGCGAGATACCAAGCGCGCAGGCTCTCGCTCTGGCGAATCGCCCGCTCGAGCTCGTCTCGGAAGCATTTCACGCCGGCAGCGCGGAAGCACAGCATCCCGATCGATTCACCCCGCACGCTCGCGGCCGGCAGCGTCTTGCCGATCGCGAGCAGTCGCCCGTTCGCATCGACCGAGACCTTCATGTCGTCGTCGTCGTAGCGTTCCTTGTGGTCGATCGTGACGGTGACGGGCGCCGACGCGGCAGCGAGCAGCCGCTCCAGGACGGCATCCTCGAAGAGCGTGTCACCGTTGAGCAACACGAAATCTCCGGTCATCGCGGTGCGCGCGAGCCAGCAGGTCGCGAGATTGTCGGAAGACGCGAAGAAGGGATTGAAGATCGTATCGACGCGCAGGCCCGGGATGCGCAGGCCTTTCAGAACGCGCTCCACGCGATCCGCGCCGAAGCCGACCACGACCGTGACGTTTCGGATCCCGCAGCGCGCGAGTGCGCGCAGCTGGAGCTCCAGAACGGTATGCGAGCCGTCGACCGCGAGCAGACACTTCGGATCGGTGTTGGTGAGAGGCAGAAGTCGCCGGCCCTGGCCGGCGCTGAGCACGATCGCCTGCATGGTTTCCCTGCGCGTCCCGAACCGTCGGCGTTGCTACCAGTTGCACTACCGACCTAGGATCCGGGCCGTGGCGGGGGGACGCCCGAACGTAGGCCAGCTTTTCCACTGGCGACAGACGCCGGTCGCGAGACGCCGCCGTGCGCGGTGAGCCGGCCGCCGCGGCCAGCGCGCCGGTGCCCCCACGACGAGATTCCTCGCGATGCCCGTAGCGATCCCGATCCACCATCGCCCGGGCCTCACGCTCTATCGGTACATCGCGCGCGAAGCCTTACGCCCGACGGCCTTTGCGCTGCTCGGTCTCACCGCGGTGGTCCTCACCACGCGCATCCTCGGCTTCTCGGATCTCGTGATCAACCGCGGGCTCGGCGCGGGGGTGGTGGGCCGCATGGTGGTCTTCGAGGCCGTGCCGGTCATGGCCCGGATGTTCCCCTTCGGTGTACTGGTGGGCTGTCTGGTCGCGCTCGGCCGCATGGGCGCCGACCGCGAGGTGCTGGCGCTCGAGACCTCGGGCGTTGCCGTCGGGCGGCTGGTGTGGCCGGTGGTCGCGTTCGCAGGCGCCATGACACTGGGCGCGCTCGGCGCCTCGCTGGTGTTGGGGCCGTGGGCGAACCGCGCGCTCGACACCGCCTTCGCCGACATCTCCCGGGAGCGCCCCTGGGCGCAGATCCGCGCCGGAACGGTGAGCCACTTCGGCGACTGGCAGCTCGAAGCGCGCGAGGTCTCGGCTGCCGGCAGCGAGCTGCGCGGCGTGCTGCTCTTCATGCCCGACATCGGCGAGACGGTCTTCGCGCAGGGCGGCCGCGTCTCGAGCACGCCGGCGGGCGCGCTCGAGCTCGTGCTCTCGTCCGGGAGCGTGGTGCTCGAGCCGCGCGGCGAGTTCAAGTTCTTCCGCTTCGAGACGCTCACGACGCAGCTTCCGGCGGGCAGCGAAGCCTTCGATCGCTCGGAGTCGGATCAGCTCGCAGGTCGCCAGCTCGACGAGCTGCTGCTGCGCGCGCGCGCGTTCGTGCCGAGCGAGCTCGACCATCTTCCGCGCGCGGAGATCGAGCTGCACCGCCGCGTCGCGTTGCCGCTCGCGACGCTCGTGTTCGGCTTCCTCGCCGTGCCGTTGTTCGCGAGCCGCTCGCACCATTCCCGATCGAGCGGCGGCGTGCTCGGCCTGCTCGCGACGATCGTGTACTACGGGCTGCTTCAGCTCGGCGAGGGGATGATCCAGGCGGGAGTCGCGGGGATCGCGCTCGGAACCTGGCTCCCGAACCTGGTGCTCGCGGGGCTCGCCGCGGCGCTGCTCGTGCGCGTGCTGCGCGAGCGCGCGCTCGGCAAGACGTTCGAGCGCCCGCATCTGCACCTGCGCCGTGCGACGACTCCGGAGCTCGAACGCGAGCATCGGCTGCGGACGCACTCGCTGGCGCTGCCTCGCTACGTGGCGGGGCGCTTCGCGCGGCTCGCCCTGCTCAGCTTCGCCGTGCTCTTCGTCGCGTATCTGCTGATCGACGTGATGGACAGGCTCGAGTGGTTCGCACGCTATCGCGCGACGGGCATCGAGGTGCTGCGCTTCTACGCGGCGCGCATTCCGCTGCTCGCGTCGCGCGCCGTTCCGATGGCGCTGCTGGTGGCGACCGCGCTCACCGTGAGCCTGCTCGTGGCCGAGGGCGAGCTGATCGGCATGCGCGCCTGCGGCATTTCGAGCCTGCGCGCGCTCGCACCGGCGCTGCTGCTCGCGACGCTGACGGCGCCGGTCTACTTCCTGCTGAACAACGTCGTGGTGCCGCGCACCAACGCGCTCGCCGACGAGCTGAAGCGCACCGAGATCAAGAACGAGTACTATGCATCGAAGGCCGCGCGGGCCAAGGCCGGCGCCTGGATCCGCTCCGGCACGCAGGTGCTCGAGGCCTCGCGCTTCGACACGGATCTGGGTGAAGCGCGCGATCTCAAGATCTACCAGCTCGGAGCAGATGGGCTGCCGACGAGCCGCGAGGATGCGCTCTCGGCACGCCACGTCGGCAAGGGCGTCTGGCGGCTGGTGGATCCGGTGCGCATCGAGATCGACGGCGAACGCGCGCGCCGCGTCGAGCCGCGGCGCTTCGAGCAGCTCGGCGAGACGTTGTCCGCCAAGGTCGACACGATGCACCTCTCCGTGGCCGAGCTCGCCGGGCAGATCGAGGAGGTCGAGGCCGGCGGCTACGACGCCACGGCCTTCCGCGTCGACTATCACGCGAAGCTCGCCGATCCCCTCGCGTGCGTGGTGTTGCCCGCGGTCGTGTTGTTCTTCGCGGTGACCGGACCGCCCTTCCCGGGGCCCGCGCAGACGCTGCTCGTGAGCGGCATCGTCGGCGTCGTCTACATCCTGATGTCGGGCGTCGCCGCTTCGCTCGGGTATGGCGGCGCGGTGCCGCCGGCGGCGGGCGGCTGGGGACCCGTGCTCCTGTTCGGGGGCGTGGCGGCCGCCCTGGGCGTGCGCCTCTGGCGACGGCGCTAGAGCCGGCCCTCGAAAGGCTGGCGCGCCGGCCTCGTCGGATTTTACGACGCTCGAGCTGGGTTCCCCTGGCTATCATCCGGGCGGGTCAGGAGGACAGGCATGCGACGAGAGATCTTCAGCGAGGAGCACGAGCTGTTCCGCGCGCAGTTCCGCCGCTTCGCCGAGGCGGAGATCGCCCCGAAGGTGGCCGGCTGGAATGCGGCCGGGATGACGGACCGCGAGACCTGGCGCCGCTGCGGCGAGGAGGGCTTCCTCGGCGCGAACGCGCCGGAGGCGTATGGCGGTGCCGGTGGCGACTTCCTGTACGACGCGATCATGATGGAGGAGCTCGCCTGGATCCGCGCGCACGCGCTGATGCTGTCGCTGCACTCCGACATCTGCATGCCCTACCTGAAGCGCTATGCGAACGCCGAGCAGAAGGCGAAGTTCCTGCCGCGCACGATCTCCGGCGAGCTGATCCTCGGCATCGCCATGACCGAGCCGGGCGCGGGCTCCGATCTCGCGAACATCCAGACCCGCGCGATCCGCGACGGCGACGACTACGTGCTGAACGGCGCCAAGACCTTCATCTCGAACGGGCAGATCGGGGATCTGTTCATCGTGGTCGCGAAGACCGATCCCGGCGCCGAGCCGCCGCATCGCGGCATCAGCCTGCTGCTCGTCGAAGGCGGCACGCCCGGCTTCCGGCGCGGGCGCAAGCTCGACAAGCTCGGCCTGCGGGGGCAGGACACGAGCGAGCTCTTCTTCGAGGACTGCCGCGTCCCGGCGGCGAACCTGCTCGGCCGCGAAGGGCAGGGCTTCAAGATGCTGATGGAGGCGCTGCAGCAGGAGCGGCTGTGCATCGCCGTCGCCTCGATCGCCTCGTGTCGCCGCGCGCTCGCGGACACGCTCGGCTACGTGAAGCAGCGCACGGCCTTCGGCAAGCGCATCGCGGCCTTCCAGAACACGCAGTTCAAGCTCGTCGAGCTCGCCACCGAGGTCGAGATCGGCCAGGCCTTCATCGACAAGCTGCTTGCCGCCCACGTGCGCGGGGACGACATCGTCACCGAGGTGAGCATGGCGAAATTCTGGACCACGGATCTGCAGAAGCGGCTGACGAGCGAGTGCCTCCAGCTGCACGGCGGCTACGGCTTCATGAGCGAGTACCCGATCTCGGGCGACTACGCGGACGCGGCGGTGCAATCGATCTACGCCGGCTCGAACGAGATCATGAAGGTGATCGTGGCGCGGCGCCTGGGTCTGGATTGAGAGCGCCGCGAGCGCTCCTCGCGGCGGCGCTCGCGAGCGCGCTCTCGGCCGGCGCGGCGGACGCCGAGCTGCGCGCCGAGCAGATCCGCGAGTCGACGGCGCCCGAGCTGCTGATCGGCGGCCCCGATGCGATCGGCGGGGTCGGAGATTGGTACCTCGCGAACGAGATCGTCGAGGTGATCGTCGACGATCCCGGGCGGCGCTTCGGCAAGCGCAATCATGGCGGAGTGATCGTCGACGTCGGCCTGCGCGATCGGCGCGGCGAGGATCAGTTCGCCGAGCTGTTTCCGCTGCTGAACCTCGATCAGCGCGTCGATCTGCGCTTCGACCAGATTCGCGCGGAGGTCGATCCGGGCGGCGCCTGGGCGCGGCTGGTCGTGACGGACTCGCGCGGACCCGGCGTGATCAAGCGCGGCGGCCCGTTCGCTCGCTGGTTCGACCCGCTGGTCCCCGAGGCGTCCGAGATCGCCGACGTGCGCATCGAAACCGAGTATGCGGTCTTCCCCGGCGAGCCGTGGGTGCGCATCACGACGACGATCCGCAACCAGGGCGCGCGCCCCGCGCCGATCTTCGCCTATGGCGACGTGCTGATGCGCGGCGGGCTCAGCATGCGCTCCTGGGTCGGGAACACGCTCGCCCCCGAACGCTCGCACGGATTCGCGCACACGAGCTTCGATCGCACCAACATCCTGGGATCGGGCGCGGCGATGGCGAGCTTCACGCACGTGAGCGTCCCCGGCGTGTTCCAGTTTCCGCCGATCGCGTACGCGCTGTTCTCGCCCGAGCGGACGGCGCGGGGCCTGCCGAGCTACGGCGTGACGAGCGAGCAGGTGAGCGTCATCAATGTCTTCCTCGCCGACCCTGATTGGCAGGAGCTGGGGACGCTGCGGCTGCTCGAGTCGACGCGCGGCGAGCTCGCGCCTGGGGAGGTCTGGACCTATCCGCGGCGCCTGCTCGTCACGGGTCGCGCCGACGTGGCGTCGACGACCGACGTGATCTTTCCGGCGCTCGGCGTCGCCGACGGCAGCAGCGGCATCCGGGGGCGCGTCGAGCCGCGCGACGAGCGCGCCGTGATCGAGGTCCGCAGCCGCGCCGGCGTGCCCGTGACCGAGCTCGCGACGACCACGCAGGGCGAGGAGGCGGGGCGCTTCCACGCCACGCTCGCGCCGGGGGATTACACGCTGGTGTTGCGCGCGGCGCAGCGGCCCGAGCGCCACATCGACGTCACGGTCGCGCCCGGGACCGTGAGCGAGGTCGCGACCCAGAAGCTCGAGCCGCTCGGCGGGCTCCGCTTCGAGCCCGCCTTCGCGGACGCGGGGCCAGGGCGCGTGATCGTGACCGGCATCCCGCCGACGCCCGACCCGGTCTTCGGCGCCGAGCTGCTCGACTTCCGCATCGACGGCGCGCGCGCAGAGAGCGGCACCGAGACACGCGATCTGCACTTCGTCGGAGGCCCCTCGGACCCCTCGCACGTGCCGCTCGCGGCGGGCCGCTACCGCCTCGTTGCGAGCCGCGGCCTCGAGTATGGGCTCGATACGGCGGAGGTCACGATCGCGGGCGACGAGGTTCGCATCGCGCCGTTCCGCCCGAAGCGCGTGATCGAGCTGCAGGGCATCGCAAGCGCGGACCTCCACGTGCATGCCGAGGCGAGCGACGACTCGGCGATGCCCAATGCGGCGCGCCTCGCGAGCTTCGTCGCGGAGGGCGTGGACGCGCTCGTCACCACCGATCATGATCATCTGGGTGCATTCGGGCCCGCGCTCGCGGCGCTCGGCCTCGGCTCTCGCATCCGCGTGATCCAGGGCGTCGAGACGACGAGCAGCGCGCCGAGCGAGCAGGCGCCCTGGACCCTGGGTCATTCGAACGCATGGCCGATTCCGTACGTGCCCACGGCGCACCGTCAGGGCGCCCCGCCGAGCCAGGGGATGACGCTCGCCGATCTGTACGCCGAGCTGCGGCGCGACTATGGCGCGCGCGTCGTGCAGCTCAATCATCCGATGGGAAAGCGGGGCGGAGAACGCGACGATCAGGCGTACCTCACACACCTGGGCCTCGAGGGGCGCCCGGCGGATCCGGAGCTCCCGCTCGAGGCCTCCCCCAACGATGCGCTGCTCGTCCCCGGCTCCGACGGTCACACGCGCGCGATCGATTTCGACGCGATCGAGCTGATGAATGGCGCCTCGCGCGTGGCCTACCTCCAGGTGCGCGAGCTGTGGTACGCATTCTTGCGACAAGGCGTGCGGCGCACGGGGACCGCGAATTCCGACACGCACGGGCCGGGCGAGATCGCCGCCTACCCGCGCAACTACGTGTACGTCGGCGAGCCGAGCGCGACGTGGGACGAGACCCGCTTCGACACGGCGATCCGCGAGGGGCGCCTGTTCGGCACCAACGGGCCGCTGATCGCGGAATTCACCGCGAACGGCGCGCGCATGGGAGACCAGGTCGCGGCGCCCGGCGGGCGCGTAGCGGTCCAGGTCGCGATCGCCGCCGCGCCCTGGGTGCCGGTCGACGAGGTGCGCCTGCTCGCGAACGGCGAAGTGGTGCGCAGCTGGCGCGATCTGCCGGGCGGAACCTCGCCTCCGACGCTGCGCCTGCGCGAGCGGGTCGAGCTCCAGCTCGAGCGCGACGCCTTCCTCACCGTCGAGGCGGGCGCGCCGCTCGACGCCGATGCCGCCAGCTGGGCCGCGAGCCATCCGGGTGACTACGCGAGCGCGGTCGCGCCGGGCTTCGTTCCCGCTGCCTTCTCGAACCCGATCTGGGTCGACGCCGACGCCGACGGGCGCTTCGCAGCGCCGGGCCTGCCGCCGCGATCCGTGCGCGCGGGCCCGCAGCTCGCCGCCGCGCTGCTGGCCGGGCTCGCAGTGATCGCGATCTACGTGCGCCGCCGCGCGAAGACCTGAGCGCGCTCGGACCGTCGCCACCGCTCGGCTTCGCCTCGCTGCGCGTCGGCCGACTACGCGAGCCCCAGCAGCTCCCCGATGCCCACGCGGTGGCCGGCCGTGAAGCCGCCGTCGACGACCAGCGCGTGGCCGCTCACGAACGAGGCGTCGTCGGATGCGAGGAACAGCGCCGCCGCGGCGACCTCCTCGGGCCTTCCGGCGCGCCCGAGCTGATGGGCGTCGACGAAGCGCTCGAGGAAGCGCTCCATGCCGGGCTGGAAGATGCCCGCCGTCATCGCGGTCTCGATCAGACCCGGGCACAGGCAATTCACGCGAATCCCTCGCCGGCCATAATCGATCGCGAGATTGCGCGTCAGCAGCACCACGCCGCCCTTCGAAGCGTTGTAGCAGCTGCCGCCCTCGAAGCCTTCGAGGCCCTCGATGCTCGCGAGGTTCACGATGCTTCCGCTGCGCTGCTCGAGCATGCGTTGCAGCACGTGCTTGCACACGAGGAACGTGCCCTTGAGGTTCACGTCGAGGACGCGATCCCACTCTTCGACGGCGAGCGCATGCACCGCCCCGCCGCCGGCCACGCCCGCGGCGTTCACGAGCACGTCGATGCGGCCATGGCGCTGCGCGACCTCTGCGACCGCCGCTGCGACGGCGCTCTCGGAGCTCACGTCGGCGACGTGGAAGCTCGCGGCGGGTGCGGCCTGAACGACCGCGGCCCAGCTGGCCTCGGGCGCGAGATCGAGTCCGGCGATGCGCGCGCCCTCGCGCGCGAAACGCAGTGCGCAGGCGGCTCCGATGCCCGAGGCCGCGCCGGTCACGAGGGCGGTCTTGCCGTCGAGGCGCCCCACGCTCGGATTCAGGCGCGCTTGGAGCGGACGATGTAGTTGGCGCGTTTCTCGTCGAACTCGAGCTCGATCAGCCCCTGCTCGCGCACGTCTTCGAGCAGCTCCGTGAACGAGGCGTAGCCGTAGTATTCCTCGTTGAAGCCTGGGAACACGCGCCGCGTCGCCTGCTTCACCATCGAGCCCCAGACCGTGTCGTAGTCGCGCTCGAGCGAGCGCACGATCTCGAGCAGCTTCTCGCCGGCTTCCTGGCGCTTCGAGCCACCGGTCGATTCCGCCTTCGGCCGCGTGGGCTTCGGCTTCTCTGCGACGCGCACGAGGTCGTCGTAGTAGATGAACTCGTCGCAGCTGCTGATCAACAGATCGGAGGTGGAGCTCTTGACGCCGCAGCCGATCACGCGCTTGTCGTTCTCCTTGAGCTTCGCGACTAGCGGGGAGAAATCGCTGTCGCCCGACAGCAGCGCGAACATGTCGATGTGCTGCTTCTGGTGACACAGGTCGAGCGCGTCGACCACCATGTGGATGTCCGCGCTGTTCTTGCCGCTCGCCTTCGACTGCGGGATGTCGATCATCTCGACGCCCTGTTCGTGGAATTCGCGCACGCCGTTGCGGTAGCGGCCCCAGTCGCAGTAGGCGCGCTTGTAGACGATGCGCCCCTTCTCGAGCAGGCGGCGCAGCACGAGGTCGATCTTGAAGTTGCCCTTGCGCATGTTGCGCACGCCGATCGCGAGATTCTCGTAATCGACGAAGACGGCGATCCGCGGTTCCTCGGCCAAACGAATCTTCCTTTCGGTCCGCGGCGGCGGCGCTCCGCGCCGGCTTCAGGGGCGCTCGTCGTCCGAATCCTCGAAGTAGCCGTAGCCCTTCAAGTCGTCGGTCGTGGCCACTTTCGTATCCGCGGGCTCCGAGGTCTCGCGCAGCTCACGCTTCTCGCGTTTGGCGGCGGCCTTCTCGGCCTTCTTGACCTCGCGCTGCCGCTTCAGGATCGCGGTTCTGCTCCTGCGTGCCATTGATGCGTCCTCCTGCGGGGGGCAGGCCGGGCGGCCGCCGCTCGGATGCGACGTCACCCAAAGGGTAGGATAGATCGCGCCTTGCGCGGACGTCCCCGGGGAGGCGCCTGCCCCCCGGTCACGTGCTGGAGCCTGGGGCCTGCCTAGTAGCGCTCGCCGCGTCCGCCGCCGCCACCACCGCCGCCATAGCCGCCGCGCCCACCGCCGCCGCCGCCACCGCCGCCGTAGCCGCCGCCACCACCGCCGCGCCCACCGCGTCCGCCGCCGCCACCACCGCCGCCGGAGCGCTCATTCGCCTCGTTCACGCGCAAGGTGCGCCCGCCGACCTGCGTGCCGTCCAGCGCCTGCATCGCAGCGGCTGCGCCCGCAGCATCTTCGAACTCGACGAACGCGAAGCCGCGCGCGCGACCCGTCTCGCGATCGGTGATCACGTTCACCGAGGCGACCGTGCCGTGGCGCTCGAAGAGCTCCCTGAGCTCCGATTCGGTGATGGTGTACGGAAGATTCCCGATGTAGAGCTTCTTACCCAATGCGATTCCCTCGCCGCACCCGCTTCGAGCCCCCGCGGATGCGACCGTCGCTCAGATCCCGGTCGGACCCTCCGACCCCCTGATCCCGAGCGCTCAGACCGCCACACCTCCCAGCGCGCCCGGTGGCCGGCGCGCCGAAGCGGGAAAGGCAGAATCGAAGAGGAACACGAACAGGTGGGACTCGCCCAGAGAGTTGTGATCCGATCGGAAGGTGCCCTTCGGCGCGGGAGCTTACACAGCGGGCGGCTGGCAACGCAACCGAGATCTCGCGCGGCGTGAGTTCCCAGGCGTTCCCAGACGCTGCCCCCTCCGGCTGGGGCGTGGCTACGGCTCGGTGGGATCGCGGAAGGGAGGCTCTTGCAAGGTCTCGCCGCCGCTGCGAGCCCAGCGAACGGCTGCGAGCAACGAGAGCGCACGCGGCAGGAAGAGCAGGCCGAGCAGCACGTTGATGGCGAGGAATACGGCGTTGACCGCGAACGCATAGGCGATCAGGGCGTCGCGAGCGCCGAAGTCGGAGAAGAGCGCAGCCCAGGCGACCTCGCGCGTGCCGAAATTGCCGAGCGTCGGAATCAGGAAGGAGAGGTAGACGAGCGGGATCCGGCCGGCGAGCGCTTCCCACGCGATGGGCACCCCGAAAGCGCGCGAAGCGGCGCCCTGGATGAACACGTCGAAGGCCGTGAGCGCGACGAAGGCGAAAAAGAACGGCCCCAGATCGCGGAGGGGGAAGCGTTCGAGCCACTCGCGGAGGAAGCGCACGCCCGGCAGGGGCACCGCGCGCGACGCGGAAACCCGCACCGCGATGGCGACGCCGATCACGATCGCCCACGTCACGGCGGCTCCGATCGCGACGTCGCGGTTCGCCGGGATGCCGCCGGGCAGCACGGCCAGCGCGAACGTCATCTGAAGCCCCATCACGACGAAGTGGCAGATCGCCGGCACCAGCGCCACGGCGACCACGCCTTCCACGCGCCCGCCGCAGAGCTGTACGAGGCCGAGGAAGAAGGCGGCGTCGGAGAGCGGATTGCTGACGGCGCGCAGGAGCTCCGACCCGCCTCGGATCGCGAGCACCGAAGCGATCGGAACGTGCGTCACGAAACGCCGCAGCGCGGCCGCCTGGAGCAGCGTCCAGATCAGGAAGAAGGCGAGGCGGTCGGCGCTCGCAAAGGCAATGAAGAGCGGCAGATCGGCCTGCGCGAGCGCAGTCCGCAGGCGCGCCCAATCCGTGGCCCAGCCGAAGACGTAGATCAGCAGCGCCGCCGAGAGGATCCACGGGAGCCATTGCTGGCGGCGGCTGAACTTCGAGCGGGTCACGGGGCGCAGCATACCTTTGTGCTCGCGGCCGGCCGCGCCGGCCGCGCGGCGGCTCGTGGGGGCCGGCGGGGCCGAGAGCGCGTGAGCGTCGAATCTGGCTAACCCCCGGGGGCATGAGCGAAGGGGGTCGCATCGGCGCGGTGAACCTTTGTCGGGGTTGGGGGTTCTGAAGCTGCAGAGTCCGTTGCTCGCGGGTTGTTTCGCCCCTTCCAACCCGGAGCACGGGATGGGACGTCCCCGGGTCCTCTCCTCGGGCCCGGGGGCGTCCGTCCCAAACCGCTCCCTCCTCGTCTGCGTGGCTCGCCCGAGTCGTTATCGTTGCCCCATGCGCACGCTGCTCACACTCGTCCGCCACGGTGAGACCTCCGCGAATCTCGACGGGGTCTGGCACGGATCGATCGACACGCAGCTGACCGATCGCGGACGCCGGCAGGCCGAGCGGGTGGCGAGCTTCCTCGCCACGCGACACCAGGACGCGACGGCGCTCTACAGCAGCCACCTCACGCGCGCGCGCGACACGGCGGGCGCCATCGCTGCCCAGCTCGGCCTCGTCCCCGTGATCGACGCGGACCTCGCCGAGTACGACCTCGGGAGCTGGGAAGGGCTCAGCTATGCGGAGCTGCACAAGACCCACCGGCTCTGGGACCGCATGAAGGAGGATCCGGACTTCGCGCCGCATGGCGGGGAATCGCCGCGCCAGGTGACCGAGCGCTTCACCGGATCGCTGCGGAGAATCGCGGCCCAGCACCCGGGGGAGCGGGCGATCGTCGTCGCCCACGGCGGGGCGCTCTCGATGGCGCTCGCCGCGATTCTCGATGGGGACTACACGCAGTGGAAGCGCGTGATGCACAACTGCGCGGTCAGCGAGCTCGTGTTCGAGCCCGAGCCCGCGCTACTCTCGTTCAATCTGATCGAACATCTCGACGGGATCTGATCGTCTCACCGGGGGGGAGCATGCACCACACGAAGCAGCGTCGCTGGGTCGCCGCGCTCACTGCCGCTATCGCGGCGGCTCTTCTCGTCGCTTGCGTGACGGTCGGCCGCGAGTTTCCGACCAAGCAGGTTTCGAAGCTGCACATCGGCACGACGACGCAGGACCAGGTGCGCCAGCTCTTCGGGACGCCCTGGCGCACGGGCCTCGAGGACGGCCAGACGACGTGGACCTACGGCCATTATCATTACGCCCTGCTCGGGAACACGCAGACCCGCGACCTGGTGGTGCGCTTCGACGAGCGCGGGGTCGTCGCGTCCTACACGTTCAATTCGACCAACCCCGACGACACGCCGCGCTGAGCCCGTTCCGGCCGCTCGAGAGCCGGCCGCGCGGAACGGTGGACGCTACTCGAGCTGCGTCGGGTCCAGGAACAGCACCGGCAAGCGGATGCTGCCGTGGCCCCGCTGCGGGAAATCCGGCGCAGCGGGATCGCCAGGGTTCAGGTTCGACGCCGTGTCGTCCGGCGGGAAGAGAACGAGCGTCTCGAGAAACGCCCTCAGCGCGTGTTGGGCCGTCGAGCCAGAGCTGGCGTAGCGATTCCGCGCACCCTCGGCTTCCCCACCGTGGCGCAGGATGACTTCATCGAGATTGATGCTCCGTCCGTCATGACCATAGGGCGCCGTGGAGCCCACGCCCCACAGCGGCTCGGTCATGAATTCCTTCCGGAGGCTCCCATCGAAGTTGCGCTCCCAGAACTTCGGGCCGAGGTCGTGTCGCTTCAGATCAGCGAAGAAATTCTCCACCACGAAGCGCCCGCCCGCCGGCTGGCGCAGAGCCGGCAGCCCGCCGGTGCTCGCCACCTCGACGAAGAGCGGCGAGGCGGTGGCGAACAAGCGATTGAAGATGCCACGCGCCGGGTCGTAGCGGGTTTCGACGTCGGCGACGCGCCGATCGTTCTCGATCACCATGCTTGGCCGGTGGCATCCCGTGCAACCGAAGCCATCCATCAGCCTGCGGCCCAGCTCGGTGAACTCGGTCTTCTGGTGCGTCGCGGGCTTGAAGTAGTTCAGCAGGTAGAACTCCATGTAGTCGACCAGGGCAGCGTCGATCTCGTCGACGACACCGTCGCCATCCGGGTCGGCTCCCGGGTCGTCGCCGGCTTTCGGGCGAGGCAGCGCGTCGAGCGCGCCGTCGAGCACCATGCCGCTCGGTGTCACCACGCGCTGGCCTTGCGACGCAGCGAACAGGTCGGGATCGGGAGCTTGCAGACCCATCTCGTCGTTGAAAGCGCCGACCACGAACTGGCGGATGTTGAAAGTGCCGCCCTGCGCGAAAAAGGGCTTCACGCGCAGATCTTCGTCGACTCCCTGCACCCGGCCGTAATCGACGACACCGCGGGAATCGACGCTCAGGTAGCCGAAGGAGACGCCCTTGCTCACCAGCCTCACGTCGACTCGCTGCCTGCGTAGCTGGGCATTCCGGACGGCGTCGGCGCGGATCTGGCGGAGATCCGCCGTCATCTCGTCGCCGAGCATCTCCTGCAGGCCGAGGCCGAACAGATGGGGTGCATCGCGGCTGTCCGGGCGCGTGAACACGTCGCCCCCGAAGCCGGCCGAGCCGCGCGGCCGGCCGTGGCAGGCGGCGCAGCTGTCGGCCAGGCCTGCGCCGAGCGACGGGTCGCCATTCACGTCGCCGCCGATGCCATCGCTGGAGCGGGGGCCCTGGCCCTGCGCCAGCGTGAACTTGCGTTGGAAGAGCTGGCGGCCGCGGCGGATCGCGCGAAACGGATCGCGCGCGATGATGTAGCGCGAGGATCCCGGCGTAGTCAGGTCTCCGCGCCCGGGTCCGACCTGCTCGGCGAGGGACTTCACGATCCCCTCGTTTGCTGCGTTGGGCGTCTGCGTGAGGTCCGTCAGTTGCGCGGAAGCCGTCGCGCCCGCGAATGCGATCAATCCAGCGATCGCGGCGTATCTCATCCGATGCATGTCGTCTGCTCTCCCACCCATCGATCGTGGAACTCGAACACGAATCCCACTTGCTTGCTGCGCCTTATATCACGGGAATGCGTCGGAGAGGGTTCGAGTTCGCGATGATCATCCCGGTTCCGTGCAACACAGGGCGGCAACTCGGAGTTCCATCCTGCGGGAATCCCGATGCAGATTGCGACGAGAGCGCGAGTAGTGCTGCCGCGGCTCGCTGCGGTCCTGGCAGCGTATCGGTCGTCAAGTCGCTTCGAGCAACCCGCGCATGGCGCCGAGCAGCGCTTCGGAGGAGAAGGGCTTCTGCAGGAAGCGGGAGCCCTCGACACACGAGTCGGGGCCCTCGAGGCGCTCCTGCGAGGATCCCGAGAAGAAGAGCACGCGCAGATCCGGTCGCCGGACGCTCAGATGGCGCGCGAGCTCGATGCCGGAGAGGCGCGGCATGTCGACGTCCGTCGCGAGCGCGTCGACCGCCGAGCCCTGGGCCTCGGCGCACGCCAGCGCCTCGACGCCGTCGCGCGCCTCGATCACCGTGTAGCCCCTCTCGCGCAATGTGCGCGCCATCCAGCGACGCACCGCGTCCTCGTCCTCGACGAGCAGCACGCATTCGCGGCCGCTCCCGGCCGCGTGCGCATCCGTTCGCTCCTCGTGCTCCGACGGCGTGCCGGAGCTGGGCAGCCAGACACGGAACGTGGTGCCGCGGCCCGGCTCGCTATCGACGCCGATCGCCCCCGCGCTCTGCTGCACGATTCCATACACCGTCGCGAGCCCGAGTCCCGTGCCCTTGCCCTGGGCCTTGGTCGTGAAGAAGGGCTCGAAGATGCGGGATCGGATCGCGGCATCCATCCCGACGCCGGTATCGGCGACCGCGATCTCGACGTAGGCGCCCGGCGCGGGCGCTGAAACCCGCGCGGCCTGGGCCGCGTCCAGCTGGCGGTTGCGCGCCGTGATCACGATGCGGCCGCCATCGGGCATGGCGTCGCGCGCGTTCACCGCGAGGTTCACGATCACCTGCTGAAGCTGCGTGGGGTCCGCGCCGACGCGATCGACGCCACCCTGCACGTCGACCTCGAAAGCGATCGAGCTGGGCATCAGCGGCCGCAACAGATCCTCGACCTCGGCGATCGCCTTGCCGACGTCGATCGAGCGGATCGAAACACTGCTGCGTCGTGAGAAGGCGAGCAACGATCGCGTGAGCTGCGCACAGTGCTCGGCGGCGCGTTTCAGATCGGTGACGGCATCGCTGAGCTCGGCATTGCCGGCGACCTCGGCTTGCAGGAACCTGGCGTTGCCGAGCATCACGGTCAGCTGGTTGTTGAAGTCGTGGGCGATCCCGCCGGCGAGGGTGCCGACGGCCTCCATCTTCTGGGCCTGGAGCAGGCGGCGCTGGCTCTCGGCGAGGCTCTGTTCGGCCTGCTTGCGGCGCAGCGCGCCGACGAAGATCTCGCCCACGAGCCGCAGCGGCGTGATCGTCTCCTGCGGCCAGGTCCGCGGCGCGTACACGGTTTCGAAGATCAGGTAGCCGACCGTCCGCCGGCCGGAGTGCAGCGCGATGCAGAGCAGGGAGACGACCCCGCGCGACGCGAGATCGTCGCGCTCGGCTACGGCTTGCGGCGGCAGCTCCTCCGCGTGCCGCACCTGGATCGCCTCGCCGGTCTTCAGGTTCTCGAAGGCCCATGGGAACGTCGTCTGCTGGCGGCGTGCGAACGTGTGCTCCTGGGATGCGACACCGGGACCGCACCACTCGAAGGCGCCGGGCCGCGGCTCGCCGGGCTCGCCGATCGCGACCATCCAGATGCGATCGGCGCCCGAAACCACCGCGAGGTCACCGAGGCTGCGCCGGATCTCGCCGTCCACCGCTTCCGCCGGCAGGGCGAGGAAGCGGCGCGAGAGCTCCGCGATCCTCGTCTCGAGATCCAGCTGGCGGCGCAGCGCGTCCTGGCTGCGCTGGCGCTCGGTCACGTCGCGCAGGACGGCGACGACGCGGCGCGCGCCGCCCGCGCTCGAAAACATCCGGGCGGTCGCCTCGATCGTCACCCACGAACCATCTCGGTGTCGGGCTCGATAGATCGAGGTGCCGGCGACGTCGCCCGGCGGGTTGGCGGAGTACTTCTGGATCAGCCCCGGGTGATCGTCGGGGTGGACGAATTCGGAGAAGCGCAGGCGCGGAACCTCCTCGCGCGTGTAGCCCATCAGCTCGCTGAAGCTCGGGCTCGCGTAGAGGAAGTCGCCGGCCGCGGAGAACTCGCAGATCGGATCCTTGGCGTGCTCGGCGAGGGCGCGGAAGCGCTCTTCGCTCTCGCGCAAGGCCACATCGCTGCGCATGCGTTCGAGCGCGCTCGTGAACAGATCGGCGACCACCCGCAGCCAGGTGATCTCGTGCGGCGACCAGTGCTTCTCGGTGCGCAGGCAGTTCAAGCCGAGCAACCCGACCAGGCGCTCGCCGACGCGCACGGGAACCGCGAGGTAGGAGCGCACGCCGCCGGCGAGCATGCTCTCGCGCACCTCGCGCGCCTCCTCGGGCAGCTCCGAGACGCGGGGCACGTGCACGGGCTCGCCCTGGACCAGGGGTCGGAACGCCCATTTCTGCTTGACGGCCTGCTCGCTGGGAAGCCGGTTCGGGTTGGGGGCGATGCCGGGGGCGTTCCAGTCGAAGTAGCGCAATCGCCCCGGGCGCTCGCCTTCGATCGTCACCAGGTAGCAGCGGTCCGCGCCGGAGAGCGCCGCCGCCATGCCAAGCGCGCGCTGGATCGCCGCGTCGATCGCGGCGCCCGTGGCGCCGAGCAGCTCGCGCGAGATCGCGGCGATGCTCTTCTCCGATTCCAGCTGCCGGACGAGCTCCTGCCGGCGCGCCTCGCGCTCCCCCACGTCGCGGATCACGAGCGCGATCCGGCTTTCGCCGTCGGGTTGGTCGAAGGCCGAGACCGAGGCTTCGACCCAGCGCCAGTGGCCGTCGCGGTGGCGCGCCCGGAACGTCACTCCCTGAAGCGGCGCGGCGCGCGCCTGCGGCGAGTCGAGCCGCTCCGCCGCCATCCGATCCTCCGGATGGACGAACGTCCGCAAGTCGACGTCTTCGAGCTCGCTTGGGTCGTAGCCGAACAGATTCACGAAGCTCGGGCTCGCGTACAGGAGGCGACCCTCCGCCGTGAGCTCGCAGATGGCATCGCGCGCGCGCTCCGTCAGGCGACGGAAGCGCTCGTCGGTCACCGCGCGGGCTTCCTCGGCTCGCAGCCGCCGCAGCGCGGTCGAGAAGACCTCGGCGAAGAGCTCGAGTCGCGAGACGTCCTGGTCGGTCCAGCTTTTTTCGGCCCGGTGACAGAAGACGTCGAGGAATCCGACGATGCGCTCGTCGCGCCTCACCGGAATCGCGAGGTAGGACTTGATGCCGGCGCGTACGAAGCTGCGCTGCTCGGGCTCCGCGGCCGGCGGCAGCTCGGGCACTCGCGAAACGCGGATCGGTTCGCCGCGCTCGAGAGCGTCCCGCGACCACGCGAAATCGTGCACCGCCTCCTCGACGCCGCCGACCCCCTCGCGCCCCGGGATGCCTTCCGCCCGCCACTCGAAGATGCCGCCGAAGCGCGAGCGCCCGGGCGGGTACGCGAACAGCTGTGCGCGGTCTGCGCCGACCATCTCGGCGGCGGCCTGCAGCCCTTCGCGGATTCCCGCCTCGAAGCCGTCCGCGCCGAGCCCGAGGAAGCGGCGCGAGAGCCCGGCGATGCGCTGCTCGGCGTGCAGCTGCTCGCGCAGCGCGTGAGCGGTCGCCATCTTCTCGGTCGCGTCGCGCAGCACCAGCACCGCCCGCTGCTCGCCCGAGAAGGTCCGATACGGGCGGCCCGCGAGCTCGACCCAGCGCCAGCCTCCCTCCCGGCGCGCGAGACGGAAGACGAGCTGCGCGGGTCGCTCCTCCGTCATCGCCTGCACGCGGATCGCTTCGACGGCGTCGCGGTCGTCCGGGTGGACCAGCTCGAGCGCGTACTTTCCGAGGATCTCGCCTGGCTTCCAGCCAAAGAGCTCCGTGAAGCGGGGCCCCACGTAGAGCAGGCTGGCGTCGAGCGCGATCTCGATGATCGCATCCTGCGCGTGCTCGGTGAGCGCGCGGAAGCGCGCGGCTTCCGTGGCGAGCGTCAAATCGTCGCTCTGCTTCGCGTCCATCGCGGCCTGCCTCGGGGCGAGCCGGTCGGCCCCGGCTCGTCCAGGGTTTTTCGTCGGATCGGCCGGGCGGGCTTGAGGGGGATTCGGAGCACCCGGCTGCTGGGAGTGCGCTGCGGGCGCCGGGGCAGGGCCGGGCGGGATCGAGGAGTGGCAGCCATGGGGCAGAAGTGACCTGCCGCCAGCGCAATTCCCGGAAGCGGGATCTGCGCGACGAGGGCTTCGACGCAAGGCGGACCCTCGTGGGTCGCTGGCCGCCCGTCAGGTTCACGCCGTGGCAAGCGAGCCGTGCGACAGGGGTGGCGCCGGCCGTGAGCCGCTGGCTCGCGAGCCTGCTCGCTGGCTTCCGGCGCCTTGGGGCCGAGGCGCCGACATGATCTAGTGTCGAATCGGAGGCGAAGCGGCCGGGGAGCTCGGGCTCCCCGGCCGCGGTACTTCCGGACTCTGCCGCGTTCAGCTGCCCTGCGCGGCCTTCGCGGCCTGCTTGGCGTTCTTCAGCGCCTGCTTGGCCGCCGCGTCCGCTGCCTTGGCCGTCGACTGGGCAGCCTTCGCCCCTGCCTTGGCGGCCTTGCTGGCCTTGGCGGACTTCGCGTCGCCCATGTCGTGCGGCACGACGATCGTGGCGAGCCCATTTGTGAAGTTGCCGCTCGCGTCGGTGACGCTGTAGACAGCCGAATAGGTGCGGCCGCTGCCGGTCCCGGAGCGCTCGGCGCGCAGCAGGAACGCCCGATCATCGGTTCCGACGTTGGCGCCCTGGATATCGGCGGACGTGTCGCCGTCGCCCAGGCCGTTGTCCGGCTCGCTGCTCGTCAGCGAGCGGAGGACCACCGCCGGATGGGGATCGCAGGCATCGGTAGCCACCACCACGACTGACACGGCGTTGAGCTTGTGGTTGGGCGGCCATAGGACCGCGGGATGCGGTACGAGCGCGAGCGTCGGCGCCGTGTCGTCGGCCACCGTGACGTTGACCGTGTCCTAGCTGCTGGTCGCCACGAGGGTGGTCGGGTCGGTGTGGGTGACGGTGAGGGTCACCGTCGTCGTCCCCAGCGGAAACGCGGCGTTGGGCGTCGGGCTCGTATCGTCGTTGAAGACGATCCCGGCTGCCTGCCACAGGAAGCTCGCGTCCGGGTCCAGGGCAGCGCTCGCCCCGTCTACCGTCGAGCCGAGGCCGTCGAGGGTTGCGTGCGCGCCTGCGCTCGACGTGCACTCGAGGGCGAGGTCCTCGCCCGCATCGGCCACCACGACCTGCGCAAGGGCAGGGGCGGCGCCGAAGCTTGCAATGCCTAATACCAGTAGCGTTCGAACCAGTACGAGCTTGCGATCGAATTTCAGCACCTACGGATTTCCTCTTGTGTCCAACATCAGCTCATCTTGAAGCAAGCATGGTGCCAATATCCCATACTCGATGATCTGAGGCAGTCCAACTGTGACGACCGTCACATCACCGGGCGGCTGGGTTCCGACGGCGCAGCTGGCTCGCCGGCGAGGCCGAAAGCGGCCGTGATCAGGCGTCGCTGGTGCCGGGAACCGCCTGGATCGAGCCGGGGCGTCCGGTAGTCGGCCTTGGAAGATTGTAGAGAGTGGTGGCCCAGGGCAGAATCGAACTGCCGACACCGTGATTTTCAGTCACGTGCTCTACCAACTGAGCTACCGGGCCACGAGGCGCGGAGCCTAGCCGCTCGGGTTGGGCCGGTCTACCCGCCGCTTGCGGGGGCGGCAGCGACGGGTGCAGCCCCCTCGATGCGAATCGACTCGACCCGGGCATCGACCGGATAGGGACGGTCGGGCGGTCCGTAGCGACCGAACTTGTCGATCTCGAGCTTGGCGATCGCGTCGGCCACCTGCATGCCCTCGATCACGCGTCCGAAGACCGTGTGCTTGCCGTCGAGGTGGGTGGAGTCGCCCAGCACGATGAAGAATTGCGTACCGCCGGTGTTACGCGATCCGCGGTTCGCCATCGAGACGATGCCGCGCCGGTGAGGGAGGTCGCTGAACTCGTCTTCGAGCGCGTGATCGCCGCCGCCGCGGCCGTCGTCGCGCGGGTCGGCATTGCGCGTGTTGGGGCAGCCGCCCTGGATCATGAAGCCCGGAACCACGCGGTGGAACGTGGTGCCGTCGTAGTAGCCCTCGCCGGCGAGCGCTTCGAACTGCGCGACGGTCTTCGGAGCGGCCTCGGGCAACAGCTCGATGCGGATCTTGCCCAGATCCTTCACGCTCACGACGGCCACCGGGTGCGGGCCTTGCGAGAGCGTGACGGATCGCACGCTGGCGACGGGGTGGTGGTCGCCGGAATCGCAGGCTCCGCTGCCCAGCGCCAGCGGGGTGAGCACGAGCAGGCGCAGGAGCGGGCCGGCGAACGCGCGGACGAGATGCATGCGACCCCCGACGCAACGTTGGTAGGGAGCGCGCATGGTCGTGTCAAGCGCCGCGCGTGTGATAGGCTGCGCCGCGTGCAGCTCCGGCGCACCCTCCGGCTCGCCGTCCGTGCGATTCTCGGCATCGCGCTGCTCGCGCTTCCGTCCGCGCGCGCCGCATCTCCTGCACCCGCCTACGCTCGCGACGGCATGGTCGTGGCGTCGCAGTCCGATGCGACGCGCGCCGGTGTCGAGATGCTGGAAGCCGGCGGCACTGCGATCGATGCAGCGGTCGCGACGGCCTTCGCGCTGGCCGTCAGCCAGCCGTTCTCGACGGGTCTCGGCGGCGGCGCCTTCGTCCTGCTGCGGCTCGCCGACGGCTCCGTGTTCGCGATCGATGCGCGCGAGACGGCGCCGGCCGCGGCCGATGCCGAGATGTACGTGCGGCCGGGGGTGGCGGAGCGCGCCTCGCTGTTCGGGCCGCTGGCGGTGGCGACGCCCGGGCTGGTCGCGGGCCTCGCCCTCGTGCAGGGGCGCTGGGGAACGCTGCCACTCGAGCGCGTGATGCAGCCGGCCATCCGCCTGGCGGAGCAGGGCTTCGCGATCGGCCCCTACCACGCACACATGCTCGAATATCTGCGCGCGAACGGCTTCGCGGCGCGGCTCGGCGAGACCGCGCGCATCCAATTTCCGCCGGATGGCGCGCGCGCCGAGCCCGGCTGGCGGCTGCGCCAGCCCGAGCTCGCGCGCACGCTGCGGCTGATCGCGGCGCGCGGACCCGACGTCTTCTATCGGGGCGAGATCGCGGCGGCGATCACCGAGTGCCTCGCGCGCGCGGGTGGTCTCGTGACGCGCGCCGATCTGGCAGCGTACACCCCGAAGTTACGCACGCCGCTGCACGGCGGCTACCGCGGGCTGGAGGTGATCTCGTTCCCGCCGCCCTCGTCGGGAGGCGTCGTGCTGCTCGAGGCGCTCGGCATCCTCGAGGGCTTCGATCTCGGGGCGCTCGGCGCCGGCTCGTCGGCGAGCCTCCACCGCATCGCCGAAGCCATGAAGCTCGCCTTCGCCGATCGCGCGGCGCTGCTCGGCGACCCGGATTTCGTCGCGGTGCCGGTCGAGCAGCTGCTCTCGAGCGAGTACGCCGCGCGCCAGCGCGCGCGCATCAACCCGCCCTGGTGGCGGCGCGCGCCCTGGACCTGGCACCGCGCCGAGGTCGCGATCCACGTCCCCGGGCCCGGCTTCGTCCCGGACGACGCCGGCACCACGCATCTCTCGACGGCCGATGCCCGGGGCAACGCGGTGGCCATCACCGAGACGATCAACACGCCCTTCGGCTCGGGGATCACGGTTCCCGGCACCGGCATCGTGCTCAACGACGAGATGGACGATTTCTCGATCGCGCCGAACCAACCGAACGCCTACGGGCTCATCGACACGCGCGGCGCCAACGCCATCGCCCCGGGCAAGCGCCCGCTCTCGAGCATGACGCCGACGATCGTGCTGCGCGACGGCAAGTTGTTCCTGGTGACGGGAAGTCCCGGAGGGCCGAAGATCATCACGACGGTGCTGCTCTCGATCCTGAACGTGGTCGACCACGGCATGGACGTGATGGGCTCGGTGTCGGCGCCGCGCATCCACCATCAATGGCAACCCGACGTGCTGGTCGTCGAGCCCGCCGTCACGCAGGACGTGATCGAGGGCCTGCGTCGGCGCGGCCATCAGGTCGAGGCCGCGCACGACAACTGGTCGAGCGCGCAGGCGCTGCGCTACGACGCGGCGAGCGGTTGGTACACCGGCGGCAGCGACCCGCGCGGCGACGGCCTGGCGCTGGGGCCTCCGCTCCACTGAGCTCGAAGCGCGCTCGCAAGCGGGCGCAGCCCGCGCGCCCCAGGCGAGCGAAGTTCGGGACGTTACGGTGTGATCGTCGCCAGCGTGTAGGCGTCGAGTCGGATCACGCGGCGCGCGACGCGCAGCACCGCTTCCGGTGTCACAGCCAGGATTTCCTCGGCGTAGCGATCGGCCGCCTCCGGTCCGAGGCCATACAGCACGTCGAGCGCCGTGTGGGCGGCGTGCACGGCATTGCGCTGCCGGTCGATCGCAAAGCTCCCGACGAGGAAGCGCTGCGCGCGCGCGAGCTCGTCGCGCGAGGGCGCCGTCTGCACCAGCTCCTCGAGCTGCTCGAGCAGGCGCGCTTGCGCCTCCTCCCGCTTCTCGGGCGCC
Source organism: uncultured delta proteobacterium (assembly GCA_963785985.1). GTDB lineage: Bacteria > Myxococcota_A > UBA9160 > UBA9160 > SMWR01 > DATBRV01. Next base: position 445,218 of record CAWAXD010000016.1, read on the forward strand.
GTGGCGATGTAGACGGTGAAGGTGCCCGGCGCGACGCCTTCGATGTTGCTCGCGGTGACGGTGTAGGCGAGGCTGCGGCGGTCGCGCAGCTCGAGGAACAGCCGCCCGGCCTGGCCGGAGAGGATCTGCGTCACCAGCTCGAGTGCGAAGCGATCTTCGTCGCGGACGGTCAAGCCGCGAAAGCCGATCACGAGATGGGATTGCGCCCGCTGCTTGCGCAGCACGGCCCGCCGGATCTCGCGCGGCGCCTCCTCCTCGGCCGGCAGCGTCGGCTCGAAATCCGCCGCGTCGAGGTCCGCGAGCCGCGAAGAGACACGCGCCGCGGCGTCGTCCGGGTCGACGTCGCCCGCGACGGCGATCACGAGATTGCGGGCGCGCACGAGCCGTTCGTGGTGCGCGCGCACGCGCGCGACGTCGAAGGCCGCGACGCTCTCGCTGCTTCCGAGCAACGGCAGGCGATACGGGTGGGCGCGGTAGTGCGCTTCGGAGAAGAGCAGGTAGGTGCGCTGCGCCAGGCGGTCTTCGCGGCGCTCGATCGCGGCGAGGGTTTCGCTGCGCTCGCGTTCGAGCTCGGCCTCGCCGAAGCCAGGCTCGAGCAGGGCCTCGGCGAAGAGATCGAAGGCCGGGGCGAAGCTCTCGCGCGTGGTCTCGAGCGTGAGTCCGAGGCTGCTGCGCCCGGCGAAGCCATCGATCTCGGCCGCGAGACCCTCCGACGCGCGCGCGAAATCCGCCGCCGAGCGCTGCTCGGTGCCGCGCAGCCACATCGAAGCGAGAAAGCTCGACAGCCCCGCGCTGTCGGCGTCCTCCGCGAGCTGCCCGCCCAGAAAGCCGGCCCGCACGGCGATCACCGGCACGTCCCGGCGCGGCAGCACGTAGAGCCGCGCGCCGTTCGCGAGCGTGTAGCCGATCGCCGGGGCGGGCGTCGCGACGCGTTGCGGGACCGCGAAGGCCCGCTGGATCTGATGGGCGCCGGCGGCGACCGCGGTCTCGATCTGCGCCTGCGTGAGCGACCCGGCCTCGGCCTCCGGCAGCACGGCCCCCACGGTGAGTGCCTCGGGTGCGAGATGTTCGCGCGCCACCCGCAGCAGGTCGGCCGGGGTCGCGCTGCGCACGCTCTCGAGATAGCGGCTCTCGGCGCGGTAGTCGCCCGCCAGCAGCTCGAAGCCGCCGAGCTTCTGCGCGAGCCCCGACACACTCTCGCGTGCGAAGTGCTCCGTGGCGAGGAAGTTGGCCCGCGCCTTCTCGAGCTCTTCGGCGGTCACGGGCTCGTTGCGCAACATCTCGACCTCGCGCACGGCCGCGGCGAGCGCCTCGGCGGCGCGCGCCGGATCGGTCTCGACGCTGATCGAGAACAGACCGGGATCGAGCGGCGTGAAGCACGACGCGTCGACGCGATCCACGAGCGCGTCGCGCTCCTTCACCCGCTGCACCAGGCGGCTGCTCTCGCCGCAGCCGAGCACGAAGGCGAGCAGGTCGAGCAGCGCTGCATCCGGGTGGGCGAGCGCGACGCCGCGCCACGCGAGCTCGAGGCTCGCGCGCTCGAAGCGCCGTGAGAGCACGAAGCTGCGCAGGGCGCGTTGCGGCGGCTCGGCGCTGCGCTCGCGGTGGGCCCGGCTCGCAGCGGCCCCGGCGAAGGCCTCGCGCACGCGCGCGAGCAGGAGCGCGCGATCGAAGTCTCCGGTCGCCACCACTGTGAGCTGATCCGGCGCGTACCAGCGCTCGAAGAAGCCCTGCACGCGCGCCCGATCGAACGCCGCCACGCTCGCGGGTGTACCCAGGATCGGCGCGCGATAGGGGTGGGCCTGGAACGCGTGCTCGAAGACGGCGTTGCCGAGCACCTGGAAGGGCGAGTCCTCGCCGCGCCGGATCTCCTCGAGCACCACCTCGATCTCTCGGTTGATCTCCTCCGGATCGAAGACCGAGTGCAGCACCGCGTCCGTGAGCACGTCGATGCCGATCTCGAGCTGGTCGCTCGGCAGCGTCGCGTGATAGACCGTGACGTCGAACGAGGTGTACGCGTTGATCCGCCCGCCGGCCCCCTCGACGTCGCCCGCGACCTGCCCGACGCCGCGCTTCGCCGTGCCCTTGAAGAGCATGTGCTCGTGGAAGTGCGCGAGGCCCGCCTCGTCCGCCCGCTCGTCGGCGGAGCCGGCGCGGCACCAGATCTGGAGCTCCACCACGGGCGCGAGCCGGGCCTCGCGCAGCAGCACGCAGGGCCCGCCGGGCAGCATCTCGCGGTGGATGTCGGGGGAGCTCACGACGCTCCCGAAGGTATCGGAGGGGGAGGGAGGTCGCACCGCGCCGCGGGCGACTAGAATCTCCCGGTGAGCGACGCGAGCGTCGGCGTCTACCTGCACGTTCCATTCTGTGAGCGGGTGTGTCCCTACTGCGATTTCGCGGTGGTGGCGGCGCGGCCGCTGGCCGCGGAAGCCGAGCGCCGCTACGTGGCGGCGTTGCGGCGCGAGCTGGAAGCGAGGCGCGCGGCGTTCGCCGGCCGGCAGCTCGCCAGCCTGTACCTGGGCGGCGGGACGCCGTCGCTGCTGCAGCCCGGGTCGGTCGCCGAGCTCGTACGGGCGGTGCGCGAGACATTCGCCGGCGACGCCCGCGTCGAGACGACGCTCGAGGTGAATCCGAGCACGCTCGAGCGCGAGCGGCTGCCCGGTTTTCGGGCCGCGGGCGTCACGCGGCTCTCGGTCGGCATCCAATCCTTCGACGACACGGTGTTGCGGCGCCTCGGCCGCGCGCACCGCGCCGAAGAGGCGCGCCTCACGCTCGCGGCCTGCCGCACGAGCGGCTTCGACGCGATCTCGCTCGACCTGATCTTCGCCGCGCCCGGGCAGACGCTCGCCGGCTTCGAGAGCGATCTCGAGCAGGCGCTCGGGTTCGCGCCCGAGCACGTCTCGACCTACGAGCTCACGATCGAGGCGGGGACGCCCTTCGCGCTTGCCGCCGCGCGCGGAAGGCTGGCACGGCCCGACGAGGAGCTCGCGCTCGCGATGCAGGCCAGCGCGGAGGCTCGGCTGCGCTCCGCCGGCCTGCACCGCTACGAGCTCTCGAACTACGCGCGGCCGGGCTTCGAAGCGGTCCACAACCGGCGCTACTGGGAACGCCGACCGGTGCTGGGTCTCGGGGTCGGCGCCTGCTCGCACGATCCGCCCGCCGTCGGCGCGCCGTTCGGCGTGCGGCGCGCGAATCGGCGCGACCTCGCCGGCTATCTGGAGTGTGTCGAGCAGGCTCGCCCGCCCGAGGCGGAGCCGGCCGAGCAGCTCGACGCGGCCACCGCTCGGGGGGAGGCGATGTTCCTCGGGCTGCGCGCCGGAGGCGTCACTGCGGCGCGCTTTGCCGCCGAATTCGGCGCGCCGCCCCGGGCTTTTTTCGGCGCGCAGATCGAATCGCTCCGCGACGCCGGCCTGCTCGCCGAAGTGGCGAGCGGCGATCTCCAGCTCACCGCTCGCGGCTGGCAGCTCGCGGATCACGTCTCGGCGTACTTCGTGTGAGCGATGCGAGGCCGCTTTCGTTGACGCGACGGCCGCGGGGTGTTAACCAGTTTTCGCTGGATTCTCCGAGGTTTCCATGGCTTCGCACGACGGGCAGCCGCTCGCGATCAAGCCTGTGCTGACGGCGCGTCAGCGCTCGGTGCTGCGGGCTGTCGTGCTGGCCTACCTCGGCGACGCGGCGCCGATCGGCTCCGCCACCATCGCCCAGCTGCTGCCGGTGAACCTCTCGCCCGCGACGATCCGCAGCACGCTGGCCGAGCTCGCTGCGCTCGGGCTCGTCAAGCAGCCCCACGTGAGCGCGGGACGGGTGCCGAGCGAGCGAGGCCTGCGCGTCTTCGTCGACGAGCTCCAGAGCTGCGACGTGCTGCCCGCGTACGAGATGCGCACGATCGCGAGCCGCCTCGCGGACGCCGACGCCGACGGCGCCATGCACGTGGCTTCCCAGATCCTCTCCGAGCGCACGCGCCAGCTCGGGTTCGTGGTGGCGCCGCGGCTCGACCGGGTCGTGCTGCGGCACGTGAGTCTCGTGCGTCTCTCGAGCGAGCGGCTGCTCGTGGTGCTGATTGCGCAGACGGGCGCCGCCTACCGCCGTGTGATCGCGGACGACGGCTTCGGCGATCAGGCCGAGCTCGACCGCATCGCGGCGGGGCTCGGCGAGCGGGTCGCCGGCCGTACGCTCGCCGAAGTGCACGAGCGGCTGTCGCAGGAGGCGAAGGCGCTGCGCCGGCACGCGGGGCATCTGCTCTCGCGGATGGTCGAGCTGGGCCTGCGCGCGCTCGCCAGCCCCGAGGTCGGCGACGCCGACGTCGTGATCGAATCGCGGCTGGCGCTGCTCGATCAACCCGAGTTCCACGACCCGCGCCGGATCCGCGACGTGCTGGTCGCCGTGGAGACGAAAGAGCGGCTGCTGGCCCTTCTCGACAAGACGCTCGACGGCGACGGCGTGAGCGTCGCGTTTGGGGAGGAGCTCGAAGAGCCCTCCCTGCACGATTGCGCCCTGGTCGCCAGCCACTATGGAGGCCCCGGCGCCCCGCTCGGCACCCTGGGGGTGATCGGCCCGAGCCGAATGAACTATGCGCGCGTGATCCCGCTCGTCCGATATCTTTCGGAGGTGATTACGGGAAAGCTCTGCGCATGACGAACCGCCCCGGCAAGAAGGATCTTCCGAAGCTTCCGCCCCCGCAGCCGGTGGACCCCTGGGGAGCCTCGGGCGAGGAGGACTCCGGGGGGACGCTCGCCCCGAGCCCCGAGCTCGCCGAGGCGCTTCGCGAGGCCTCGGAGGCCATTCCCGATCCGGGGACGCGCAAGCCGGCCGCCCAGAGCCCGGAATCAGCCGCTGCCGAGAGCCGCATCGAAGACCTCTCGGCCGAGCTCGTCGAGACCAAGGACCGCCTGATCCGGCTGCAAGCGGATTTCGAGAACTACCGCCGCCGCGCGCAGCGCGAGCGCGAGGAGGCCGTCCGCTACGGCGCCCAGAATCTCTTCAAGGATCTGCTGACGACGGTCGATAATCTGGAGCGCGCCATCGATCACGCCCGCATGGGGGGTGGCGCGGACTTGGAGAATCTTTTGCAGGGCGTCGAGCTCGTGCAGAAGGGTCTCGTCGGGCTGATGTCGACCCACGGCGTCGAGGAGATCGATGCACTCGGCAAGCCCTTCGATCCCGCGCTGCACGAGGCGATGGCGCAGGCCCCCGACGCTTCGCAGGCCCCGAACACGGTCCTCGAGGTGCTTCAAAAGGGGTACAAGCTGCGCGATCGCTTGCTTCGACCGGCGCGAGTGATCATCTCGCGTCCGCCGGATGCGACGGCCGAGGTCAGCGAGGGCGAGGCCACCGACTAGCGTTCGGAGGGGGCCCCGCCTGGCGGGGAGGGGCCTGGTAGGTGGGCAAGGTCATCGGAATCGACCTCGGCACGACGAACTCGTGCGTCGCGCTGTTCGAGGTGGGTGAACCCCAGATCGTCGCCAATTCCGAGGGCTCGCGGACCACGCCGTCGATCGTCGGCTTCGCGGGCTCGGGCGAGAAGCTCGTCGGGCAGATCGCCAAGCGCCAGGCCGTCACCAACCCCGAGAACACCATCTTCGCGGTCAAGCGGCTGATCGGCCGCAAATACACCAGCGGCGAGGCCAAGAGCTTCGCATCGATCGCGCCCTTCAAGATCGAGGCGGCCCCCAACGGCGATGCCTGGGTGCGGGTGGACAAGCGGTCCTACTCGCCCCAGGAGATCTCCGCGATGGTGCTCTCGAAGATGAAGGACGCCGTGGCGGACTTCCTCGGCGAGCCCGTCGTCGATGCCGTGATCACGGTGCCCGCCTACTTCGACGATTCGCAGCGTCAGGCGACCCAGGACGCGGGCAAGATCGCCGGCTTGAACGTGCTGCGCATCATCAACGAGCCGACGGCGGCGGCGCTCGCCTATGGGCTCGGCGACGCGACGGGCAAGCGCATCGCGATCTTCGACCTCGGCGGCGGCACCTTCGACGTCTCGATCCTCGAGATCGCGGATGGCGTGTTCGAGGTCAAGAGCACCAACGGCGACACCTACCTCGGCGGCGAGGACTTCGATCGCAACATCTGCGATTTCCTGATCGACAGCTTCAAGGACGCGCACGGCATCGATCTGCGTTCCGACAAGATGGCGCTGCAGCGGCTCAAGGAAGCCGCGGAGCGCGCGAAGCACGAGCTTTCGTCGTGCGAGGAGACGGACATCAATCTGCCGTTCATCGCGGCCGACCCCTCGGGTCCGAAGCATCTCCAGGCCTCGCTCACGCGCGCGAAGCTCGAAGCGCTGGTTGCCGATCTGATCGGCCGCCTGGTCGAGCCGTGCCAGAAGGCGCTCGCCGACGCGCACCTGGCTCGCGAGGAGATCGACGAGGTGATCCTGGTGGGCGGCATGACGCGCATGCCCGCCGTGCAGCGCAAGGTCGAAGAGATCTTCGGCAAGCCGCCGAACAAGACCGTGAACCCGGACGAGGTGGTCGCGGCGGGCGCGGCCATCCAGGGCGGCGTGCTGACCGGCGCCCTCGCCAACGTGCTGCTGCTCGACGTGACGCCGCTCTCGCTCGGCGTCGAGACGCAGGGCGGCATCGCGACGAAGATCATCGAGCGCAACACCACCGTGCCCACCTCGAAGAGCCAGGTCTTCTCGACCACCGAGGACAGCCAGAGCGTCGTGCGCATCCATGTCGTGCAGGGTGAGCGCGAGATGGCGAAGGACAACAAGACGCTGGGCCGCTTCGAGCTGGTCGGCGTGCCGCCGGCGCCGCGCGGCGTGCCGCAGATCGAGGTCAGCTTCGAGATCGACGCCGACGGCATCCTCTCCGTTTCGGCAAAGGACCTGGGCACGGGCAAGACCCAGGCGATCCGGGTCACGGCCTCGAGCGGACTCAGCAAGGAACAGATCGAGAGGCTCGTGCAGGAGGCGGCGCATAACAGCCAGGCCGATCAGGTGCGGCGTACGCTCGTCGAGCTGCGCAACAAGGCCGACGGCTTGATCTACTCGACCGAGCGTACGCTCGAGGAGTTCGCGAAGAACGTGAAGCCCGAGGACCGCAGCGAGATCAACACGGCGATCGCGAAGACGCGCGAGAGCATGCTGGGCGACGATCCGGAGGCGCTGCGCGGCGCCGTCGATGCGCTTTCGGCGCTCACCTACAAGATGACCGAGACGCTCTACGCCGAGTTCGGCGAGAGCGATTCCGAGTGATCCGCCGGGGCTGAGGGGAACTTCGCTCGAGTCGAGCTATCGTGCTCGCCCGGGGCGGAACGCAGTGGCGAAGCGCGATTACTACGAAGTCCTGGGCGTCGAGCGCAACGCGGACGAAGCCGAGCTCAAGAAGGCCTACCGCAAGCTCGCGCTCGCGCACCATCCGGACCGCAATCCCGACGACCCCGCGGCGGAAGATCGCTTCAAGGAGGCGAGCGAGGCCTATGCGGTGCTTTCCGATCCGGAGAAGCGCCGCGCCTACGATCGCTTCGGCTTCCAGGGCGTCGGCGGAGGTGGCCCCGGCGGCTTCCCCGATTTCGGCGACCTCGGCAGCTTCGGCGACGTCTTCAACGATCTCTTCGGCGACCTCTTCGGGGGGCGCGCGGGCGGGCGGCGGCAGGGACGCGGCCAGCGCGGCGCCGATCTGCGTTACAACCTCGAGGTCGACCTGCGCGACGTGCTCGAGGGCGTCGAGGTCCAGATCAAGATCCCGAAGATGCGCGCGTGCGAGACCTGTCGCGGCAATGGCGCGCGCCCGGGCACGAACCCCGAGGTCTGCTCGCGCTGCCGCGGCAGCGGTCAGGTGGTGCTGCAGCAGGGCTTCTTCCGCATCAGCCGTCCGTGCGATGCCTGCGCTGGCGCGGGAGAGATCGTGCGCGAACGCTGTCCGGATTGTCGCGGCGCCGGCCGCATCGAGGGCCAGCAGAACGTCAAGGTGCGCGTGCCGCCGGGCGTCGACGAGGGCACGCGGCTGCGCCTCACGGGCGAAGGCGAGGCGGGCATCGCCGGCGGACCCGCGGGCGATCTCTACGTCGTGATCGCGATGAAGTCGCATCCGCTGTTCACGCGCGACGGTCAGGATCTCCACTGCGAGGTGCCGATCTCGTTCACGCAGGCGGCGCTCGGAGCGGAGATCGAGGTGCCGACGCTCGAGGGCAAGGTCAAGCAGCGCATCGCGGAAGGCTCGCAGAGCGGAAAGACGATCCGCCTGCGCGGCCAGGGCCTGCCTTCCTTGCGCTCGGCCACGCGCGGGGACCAGCATCTGCATCTCTTCGTCGAGGTCCCCACCAAACTCAGCAAGCGCCAGCGCGAGCTGCTCGCGGAATTCGCGGAAGAGTCGGGCTCGGAGGTCACGCCGGTGACGAAGAGCTTCCTCGACAAGCTCCGCGATCTGTTCGAGTAGCTGCCGTGCGCCGGGCCCCGTCTCCGCTCGCTCGTCCGCGGCAGGCTGCGCCGTCGTCTCGCGGCCTGGCGTCGCTCGGCGCGGCCGTGGCGGCGGCGGCGCTGCTCGCGTGCGCCGGTGCGGGCTTGCCGCTCGCCGCGGCGCCGCCGGCCGCAGAGCGCGACGCGTATGCCGCAGCGCTCGCGCCCCTGCCCCGCGATCCCGCCGGCGCCGAGCGCCGGCTCGTGGCCTTCCTCCAGAGCTATCCGGAGAGCTCGCTCGCGGACGACGCGGGACTCGAGCTCGGCCGCATCGCGCTCGAGCGCGGCGACAAGGATGCCGCGCTCGCTCGCTTCCGCAGCGTCGTCACGCAGTACCCGAACGGCGATCGCAGCGATTCTGCGCGCGTCGAGCTCGCGAGCATCGAGGCCGAGCGCGGCCGGCGCGACGTCGCCGCCAGTGCGCTCGGCCGCGCGCGCATCTCGAAGCTTCCGCCGTCCGAGCGGCGCACGGCCTATCGCCTGCTGGTGACGATTGCGACGGATCCGGTCGCCTCGTTGCGCTGGATGGCGCGGATGCGGGCGGAGGAAGTCGACCCGGAGCTGATCGCTCGGCTCGACGCAGAGCTCGACGTCGCGCTCGCCAGCATGAGCGCGGCGGATCTCGATCGCGCCGCCGAGCAGCTCGGCGATGCGATTCCTGCGGCCCGTGCGCTCGCGCGCCGCGCGGAGCTCGCGCTCAAGCAGGGCGACGTCGAGGGCGCGCGCAGCGCCTGGCAGGCGGCGCGGCGCCGCGATCTCACGACGGCGGATGCCGCGCGCGTGGCAGCGCTCGGCGATCGCATCACGCTCGCCGAGAGCAGTCCGAAGGGCGCCGCCGGTGTCCCGACCTTCGACGAGGCCGCGCAGACCGCGCTGCCCGATACCTCAGCGGCGAGCGGAACCATCGGCGTGGTGCTGCCCCTCTCGGGCCCCTTCGCGAGCTACGGCGAGGAGACGCTCCAGGGCATCCTGCTGGCAGCGGGCATCTACGGCGGCGCCGCGCCGGCGGGCGCCGGACCCGGCGTGAAGCTCCTGATCCGCGACACGGCGGGGCGTCCCGAGCTCGCCGCCGAAGCCGTGCGCGAGCTCGCGGCCGAGCCCGGCGTCTCGGCCATCGTGGGTCCGCTGCTCTCGGGCGAAAGCGAAGCCGCGGCCGCGGCCGCCGAGGCGGCGGGCGTGCCGTTGCTCGCGCTCTCGACGCGCGAGGAGATTGCACACGGCCGCAGCTTCGTGTTCCGCCTGCGCACGACGCCGCAGGAAGAGATCGACACACTCGTCGAGCACAGCGTTCGCGATCTCGGCGCGCGGCGCTTCGCCATCCTCTACCCGCGAGATCGCTATGGCCTCGGCGCCCACAAGCTCTTCTGGGAAGCCGTCGAGCAGGCCGGCGGCCACATCGTCGCGGTGGCGGCATACGACCCGGCTGCGACGGATTTTGCCGATCCGATCCGCCAGCTGCTCGGCTTCTCGCTGCTGTCGGAGGGCGACAACGCGGTGCTCGCGGAGCGCGCCAACCTCGAGCGTCGCGCGCGGCGGCTGCCACCCCAGGCGGCAGCCAAGGTGCGCGAAGACGCGAAGGCGCTCGTCGGCCCCGGCGGCGCGCCGCTGCCGCCGATCGTCGATTTCGACGTGCTCTTCATTCCCGAGTCCTACGAGAAGGTCGTGCTGATCGCGCCGCAGCTCGCCTTTCACGAGGCGTTTGGCATGCGCCTCGAGGGCACCAGCGGCTGGTACCACCCGGATCTGGTGGGGCTCGGGCGGCGTCACGTCGAGGGCGCCCGCTTCACGTCGCTCTTCTTTCCGGAGGGCCGCCTGCCGGGCATCCCGGAGTTCGCGCAGCGCTACGAGCAGACCTTCTCGTCGCAGCCGCAAGCCTTTGCGGCGCAAGGCTACGACGCGGCTCAGCTCGTGATGATGCAGCTCGCGCGCGGCAAGCGAGCGCGCGGCGCGCTGCGGGACGGCGTGCTCGCCGTGCGCGGCTTCCCCGGCGTGAGCGGTGTGCTCTCGATGCAGGAAGACGGCAACGCCCACAAACGGCCGTTCCTGCTCGGCGTCGAGAACGGCCGCCTCGTCCAGGTGAACTAGCGCTCCGAGCGAAGTTCCGACGCAAGTCCTCGCGCAGCGAGGCGAAGCCGAGCGAAGTTCCTAAAGCCCGCTTTCGGCTTCGTCGAAGACGCAGCGATGGGCGAAAATTCCTCGGCGTTCACCATCCCCGACGAGCTGCCCGTATTGCCGCTCCGCGAGATGGTGGTCTTCCCCTACATGGTGCTGCCTTTGTTCGTGAAGCGGGAGCGCTCGATCGCTGCCGTCGAGGACGCGCTCGCGGGCGACCGGCTGCTGATGCTGGTGGCCCAGCGCGATGCCGAGATCGCGGATCCGACGCCCGACGATCTGTATCGCGTCGGAACGGTCGTCACGGTGATGCGCACCCTGCGCACGGCTGACGGCCGCATGAAGGTGCTCGTGCAGGGGCTCGCTCGCGCGGCGATCGATGCCTTCGTCGAGAACCCGCGCGCGCTGTGCGTGACCGCGTCGCCGCTCCCCTCGGATGAAGAGGCGGAGTGGTGCGTGGAGGGCGAAGCGCTCGTGCGCACCGTGCGCACGCGCGTCGAGGAGCTGCTGCCGCTCAAGAACCTGCCGCCCGAGGTGCTCTCGGTCACCGCGAACGTGCACGAGCCGGGGCGGCTCGCCGACCTCGTCGCGGCCAACCTGCGCTTGCGGCTCGCCGAGGCCCAGGAGCTGCTCGAGATCGCGGACCCGCTCGCGCGCCTGCGCAAGGTGGACGCGCTGCTGCGCCGCGAGGTCGACGTGACCGCGGTCCAGGCCGAGATCCAATCCCAGGCCCAGGACGAGATGACGCGCGGCCAGCGCGAGCACTACCTGCGCGAGCAGCTGCGCGCGATCCAGGCGGAGCTCGGCGAGAGCGATCCGCGTCTCGAGGAGGCCGAGGATTACCGCGCGAAGGTCGAAGAGGCGGAGATGCCCGAGGAGGCGCTCGCCGAGGCCATGCGCCAGCTGCGCCGCCTCGAGCGCATGCACCCCGACGGGCCCGAGGCGCACGTGGTGCGCACCTACCTCGACTGGATGGTCGAGCTGCCGTGGTCGAAGTCGTCCCCCGACCGCATCGACCTCGCGAATGCGCGCGCGATCCTCGACGAGGACCACGCGCACCTGAACGCGATCAAGGACCGCATCCTCGAGTATCTCGGCGTGCGCAAGCTGCGCGCGGATTCGCGCGGGCCGATCCTGTGCTTCGTGGGTCCGCCCGGAGTGGGCAAGACCTCGCTCGGCCGCTCGATCGCGCGCGCGATGGGGCGCGAGTTCGTGCGACTCTCGCTCGGCGGCGTGCGCGACGAGGCGGAGATCCGCGGGCATCGGCGCACCTACGTCGGCGCGCTCCCGGGCCGCATCCTCCAGGGGCTCAAGCAGGCCGGCACCAACAACCCGGTCTTCATGCTCGACGAGATCGACAAGCTCGGCGCCGATTTCCGCGGCGATCCGTCGTCGGCCCTGCTCGAGGTGCTCGATCCGGAGCAGAACTCCCGCTTCAGCGATCACTATCTCAACGTCGCCTTCGATCTCTCCAAGGTGCTGTTCATCGCCACGGCCAACCAGCTCGATCCGATCCCCGGCCCGCTGCGCGACCGCGTCGAGGTGATCCGCGTCTCCGGCTACACGCCCGAGGAGAAGGTGGAGATCGCGAACAGCTACCTGATCCCGCACCAGATCGAGCAGAACGGGCTGCCGGTGGGCCGCATCTCCTGGTCGCCGGCGGCCACGCTGCACATCGTCACGGATTACACGCGCGAGGCCGGCGTGCGCCATCTCGAGCGACAGATCGCGACGATCTGCCGCAAGGCGGCGCGCCGGGCGGCCGAGGGCGACGAGTCGCGCATCGCGATCACGTCGCGCACGCTCGGGCGCTACCTCGGGCCTGCGCCGTTTCTTTGGGAGAAGCCCCCGACCGTCGGCGAGATCGGCGTCACCAACGGGCTCGCCTGGACCGAGAGCGGCGGCGAGGTGCTGATGCTCGAGGCGACGATGACGCGCGGAACCGGTCTCGTGCTCACGGGCCAGCTCGGCGACGTGATGAAGGAGTCGGGGCACGCGGCGCTCACCTACGCGCGCTGCCGCAGCGTCGATCTCGGCTTCGACGAGGCGATCTTCGCGCGCCACGAGGTCCATCTGCACATTCCCGCCGGCGCGATTCCGAAGGATGGCCCCTCGGCGGGGATCGCGATCGCGACGGCGATCATCTCGCTCGCGACGCGCACGCGCGTGCGCCACGACGTGGCGATGACGGGCGAGGTGACGCTGCGCGGACGCGTGCTGCCCGTCGGTGGCGTGCGCGAGAAGGCGCTCGCGGCGCTGCGCTTCGGCATCACGAAGATGATCCTGCCGCGCAAGAATCTCGTCGATCTGCAGGAGCTGCCGTCCGACATGAAGCGCCGCATGCGGTTCATTCCGGTGGATCACATGGACGAGGTGCTCGAGGCTGCGCTCGAGCAGACGCTGCCACGTCGCAGCGCGCCGCCCCGCACGTCACCGGGGCCGGCTGTGACGCCGATGGCGTCGGTCAAACCGCGCTAGCGGTCCGCTCCAGCAACGTCCTTCAGCTCCGTCCCGCGCACGCAACGCCACGAGCCCACACCGCCCGGCTAGCTCCCGCCTCCGACGGCCGGCAGCGCAGCCTCGAGCGTCTGGCTGCGCCGCGAGCGGCGCCAGGCTGCCAGCCGCTCGAACTCCAGATAGATCACCGGCGTGATGTAGAGCGTGAGGAGCTGCGAAACGACGAGACCGCCCACCACGGCGAGCCCGAGCGGTCGCCGCGATTCCGAGCCCGAGCCGAAGCCGATCGCGATCGGGAGCGTGCCCATCAGCGCGGCCATCGTCGTCATCATGATCGGCCGGAAGCGAACCAGACAGCCCTGGTAGATGGCGTCGCGCGGCGCCATGCCCTCGCCTCGCTGCCTCTCGAGCGCGAAGTCGATCATCATGATCGCGTTCTTCTTCACGATGCCGACGAGCATGATCACGCCGACGAACGCGTAGACGCTGAGCTCCGTCCGGAAGAGCATCAGCGTGAGCAGCGCGCCGAGTCCGGCGGAGGGCAACCCCGAGAGGATCGTGAGCGGGTGCACGAAGCTTTCGTACAGGATGCCGAGCACGATGTAGATCACCAGGATCGAGATCGAGGATCAGGAGCCCGAGCCCGGCGGATGACGCCTGGAATGCCTGCGCGGCGCCCTGGAAGCTCGTCGTGACGGTGGCCGGCAGCGCCTGGCTCGCCTCGCGTTCCACGGCGGCGACTGCCGGTCCGAGCGCGACGCCTCGGCGAGATCGAACGACAGCGTCACCGCCGGGAGCTGGCCCAGATGGTTCAGCGAGATCGGTCCGACGGTGCGCTCGATCCGCGCGACCGACTCGAGCGGCACCAGGTCTCCGCTCGCCGAGCGCACCCGCAGGAGCGCGAGCGAGTGCGGGTCGTCGCGCCACTCCGGCGCGAGCTCGAGCGATCACGTCGTACTGGTCGTCCGGCGCGTAGATCGTCGAGACCTGGCGCGACGCGTAGGCGGTGAAGAGCGCCTGCTCGATCTGGCTCGCCGTCACGCCGAGCGCAGCGGCGCGATCGCGCAGGATCTCGACGTGCAGCGTGGGGTTCTCGAGCTGGAGATCGCTCGTCACGTCGCGCAGCTCGGGCAGCGCGCGCAGCCGCTCGAGCAGGTCCGCGGAGCCGCGGTAGAGCGGCCTCGGTATCGAGGCCCTGGAGCGCGAGCTGGTACTGGCTCTTGGTGAGCTGACCGCCGATGCGGATCGGCGGCGGGTTCTGCATGAAGACGCGGATGCCCGGAATCTCGGCGAGCACGGGCCGCAGCCGCGCGATCACCTGGTCGGCGCTGACGTCGCGCTCGCCGCGCGGCTTCAGACCGACGAAGATCGCGACCGGTGTTCACCGAGGCGTTCGGGTCCGCTCGCGCCGATCGACGCGAAGGTCGACGCGACCGCCGGATCGCGTCGGATCGCTGCGGCGACCTCCTTCTGGTGCTCGGCCATCTCCGCGAACGAGATGCCCTCGGCGGCCTCGGTGAAGCCGAACACGAAGCCCGATGTCCTCGCTCGGGAGGAAGCCCTTCGGGATCGCGCGGTAGGCCCAGACGGTCGCGACCAGCGAGCCGGCGAAGAGCGCCAGCACCACGCGCGGGTGGCGCAGCGCGAGCGCGAGCGTGCGCTCGTAGCCGCGCAGGCCGGCCTCGAAGACGCGCTCGGACCAGCGTCGTCCAGCGCGTCGGCGCGGCCGTCGCCGTGCTGCGGTGCGCAGGAAGCGGCTGCACAGGAGCGGCGTCAGCGACAGCGAGACGACGCCCGAGACCAGGATCGCCACGCCGATCGTGACCGCGAACTCGTGCAGCAGCCGCCCGACGATGCCGCCCATGAACAGGATCGGGATGAACACGGCCGACCAGCGAGATCGTCATCGAGACGATCGTGAAGGCGATCTCCTGCGAGCCGTCGAGCGCTGCGCGCAGCGGCGGCTTGCCCTGCTCCATGTGCCGCACGATGTTCTCGAGCATCACGATCGCGTCGTCGACGACGAAGCCGACCGACAGCGTGAGCGCCATCAGCGAGAGGTTGTCGAGGCTGAAGCCGAGCAGCCACATCGCCGCGAAGGTTCCCGACCACCGAGATCGGCAGCGCGGCGCCGGAATCAGCGTGGCCGACACGTTGCGCAGGAACAGGAAGATCACCAGGACCACGAGGCCCACGGTGAGCAACGAGCGTGAACTTCACGTCGCCCACCGAGGCGCGGATCGATTGCGAGCGGTCGAAGAGCACCTCGAGCTGCGACGGCGCCGGGAATCTGCGCGCGGATCTGCGGCAGCAGCGCCGCGGATCGCGTCGACGACCTCGACCGTGTTGGTGCCGGGCTGGCGCTGGATCGGCGAGGATGATCGCGCGGTCCTCGTCGTACCAGCTCGCGATCGCGGTCGTTCTCGACGCTGTCGACGACCGTGCCGACGTCGGCGAGCCGCACCGGCGCACCGTCGCGATAGGCGATCACCAGCGGGCGGAAGGCGGCCGCGTCGACGAGCTGTCCGGTGGCTTCGAGCGTCCAGGAGCGGTGCGATCCGTCGAGCACGCCGCTCGGCAGGTTCACGTTGCCGCTGCGCACGGCGGTCATCACCTCGTCGATGCCGATGTCGCGCGACGCCAGCGCGCGCGGATCGACGCGCACGCGCACGGCGTACTTCTGCGCGCCGAAGACCTGGACCTGCGCGACGCCCGAGATCGTGGAGATGCGCTGCGCGAGCAACGTCTCGGCGTACTTGTCGACGACCGAGAGCGGCAGCGTCGCCGAGCTGCAGCGAGAGGAAGAGGATCGGCTGGTCGGCGGGATTCACCTTGCGCCAGGTGGGCGGACTCGGGAGATCGGGCGGAAGCCGGCCGAGCGTTCCGGAGATCGCTGCCTGCACGTCCTGCGCCGCAGCGTCGATGTTGCGGTCGAGCACGAACTGGAGCGTGATCTGCGTGGTTCCGAGCGCGTTCAGGGAGGTCATCGAGTCGATGCCGGCGATCGTCGAGAAGGCGCGCTCGAGCGGCGTCGCGACGGCGGAGGCCATCGTCTCGGGATCGGTGCCGGGCAGGGTCGCCGTCACGAGCAGCGTCGGGAAGTCCACGTTCGGCAGGTCGCTGACCGGCAGCTCGCGGTAGGCGGCGACACCGAACAGCAGCAGCGCGCTCATCAAGAGCGTCGTCATCACCGGGCGCCGGATGAACGGCTCGGAGACGTTCACGGCCGCGGCTCCGGCTGGCCGGCGACGGGACCCGGCGCCGCGTCGATGCGCACCTGGCGCACCGGGCGCGAGGCGGAGCTGTCCGTCGGTGACGACCCGTTCGCCAGGCGTGACACCGTCCAGCGAGCACCGTCGAGCCGCCGCGCGCGAAGTCCACGTGGACGCGGCGCACCTGCGCCTTCTCCTGGTCGTCGACCACGAAGACCAGCTGGCTGTCCTGGCCCGCCTGCACGGCCTGGTCCGGCACGACGATGGCGTCGTTGCGCTCGCCGAGGTGCAGCACGACGTCCACGTACTGACCGGGCCAGAGCCGCCGCTCTGCGTTCTCGAAGCGCCCCTTCAGCGCGATCGTGCCGGTGGCCCGATCGATGCTGTTGTCGATGAAGACCAGCTCGCCTGCTTCCGGCGCGGCGCTGCTGCCGCCCGCGTGCGCCGACACACGCAGGGGCCCCGCGGCGAGCGCAGCCTGCACGTCCGGAAGCTGCTGCTCGGGCACGGTGAAGCGCACGTCGATCGGCGCGATCTGGTTGAGCATGACGAGCTGCGTCTCGTTCGCCTTCACGACGTCGCCCTCGTGGGCGAGCAGGGTGCCGAGGCGGCCCGCGATCGGGGCGACGATGCGCGTGTGCTCGAGATCGAGCTCGGCCTTGCGCACCGCGGCCTCGCCCGCGCGCTCGCCGCCCGCGGCGACCCGGGCCTGCGTGCCGAAGGTGTCGAGGGTCTGTTGCGAGGTGGCGCCCTGCGAAAACAGCTTCGCCTGGCGCTCGGTATCGACCCGGCTGCGCTCGGACTGGGCACGGTCGCGCGCGAGATTGGCCTTCGCCTGCTCGAGCGCGGCCTCGAAGGGGCGCGGGTCGATCGTGAAGAGCGGCTCGCCGACCTTCACCTCCTGGCCTTCGACGAAATGGACCTTTGCAATCGCGCCTTCGATCCGGGGCTTCACGACGACGTCGGCGACGGGCGTGACGATGCCGATGGCGTCGAGCTCGATCGGCACGCTGCGGCGCTCGGCGACGGCGATGCGGACGGGTACCGGCGGTGGGGTCGGGGGCCCTTCCGAGCGCGAGCAGCCTTGCAACGCCGCTGCGCTTGCGAACAGGACGGCGAGCCGACGCAAGCCCCGGGAGCAGCAACCGATCGCAGGGGTGGGCATCCAGACCTCGGGCGGCGGGCGACCGCTGCCTCTAGTCTGCCGCGTCGGCGGCGAATCGCCCAGAATCGGCGCGCGCCCCGGAATCACGGCCCGTGCGTGGCCCCTGGCTCGTCGTCCCCCGGCGACTCGGAGCCGTGGGGTTCGCCGGCGGCCGCTCGGGCTTCCGATGGGGCGCTCGCGCGCGCGGTCGATCGGTCCGGACGGTACGCCACGCGTCGGCGCGAGGCGCGGGCGCCGCTTCGCGTGGGTGCAGCGCACGGGGATCTCCTCGCGCGCCCGCGGCCATCGCGCTGCGCGTGCGGGTCGACACTACAGAGTGTTGATCACGCCGCCGCCCACGCGCCGCGGCCGGCTGCGGCGCCGATGGCGCGGGTCGAACCGCGCCAGGCACCCCCGCTGCAACGCGGATCGCGAATCGCGACACTGTGCGGCGTTTGGCACAACGCTGCCGTCGCAGCGGGCAGATCGCTCGCGCCACTGCTCGCAAATGGTGCAGTGCTCCCGCGTGAGGCTGCGGGCCGTCTCGCGGCTTGGCGTGGGAATTGCTTTGACCCCTCTCGCGATGAGCCCGGTCGGCTTCTCTCTGGAGGTCGGGTGAAGAAGGTCGAGGTGATCGTCGACCCGTCCCAGGTTGGCGCCGTGCGCGATCTGCTCGGACGCGTGGGCGTGGATGGGATGAGCGTGTCGGAAGTGCGCGACCTGGACGAGCACAGGTGCCACATCGAGCTCTACCGCGGCTTCGAGTCGCGGATTTCCTTCCAGCCCAAGATGAAGGTCGAGATCGTCGTCGAAGACGGGCGGATTCCCATGCTCGTCGACGAGATCTATCGGACGATTCGCAGCGGCTGGATCCGTGACGGGAAGATCGTCGTGGTTCCGATGGACGACGCCGTGCGCGTTCGCACGGGTGAGCGTGGCAACGATGCAATCTGAACGAAGCAAAGGGGAGGTCATGGGCGTGTTGGATCTGGGAGAACTGATCGCGTGCTCGCTGGGCCGCGCCGCGCGCGCGGCCGGGCTCACATTCGCCGTCGCCGTGGGGTGCGGCGTCGCCGGGTTGGGGAGCCCCGCGTGGGCGCAGGGCGAGGCGGCGGCGCCTGCCGCGCAGGCCGCTCCGGTGCAGGCGGCCGCGCCGGCCGCAGCGGCGCTGCCGGGCTACTTCGGAGCGACGAGCGCGGACCCGGCCAAGCCCAGCTGGCCCGATCCGACGGGCGGGGCCGCTGGCGTATGGGCCACGCCGGCCGGTGACGGAAAGGGCGATACCCCCGCTTCGCTGGGGATCCCCGATCTCTACGACCGCATCGCCCACAACCTGTTCTCGATCAACATGGTCTGGGCGCTGATCGCCGGCTTCCTGGTGATGTTCATGCAGGCCGGCTTCATGTTCGTCGAGACGGGGCTGTGCCGCGCGAAGAACGCGGCGCACACGTCGGCGATGAACTTCATGATCTATCCGCTCGGCTGCCTCGCCTTCTGGGTCTACGGCTTCGCGATCGGCTGGGGCAACTGGTTCAACGGTCCGGTTCCGCCCGGCTGGTACTCGTCGCTCGGGCCCGGCCTCGCGACCTTGAACTCGGGCTGGGGCCTGGGCGCGGCGCTCGACGCGGCAGGCCACGCGACCGGCGTCTTCACGTACGGCCTGATCGGCACTGAAGGGCTTCTTCCTCGGACCGGCGTGGACGACGTCAGCGTGATGGCGCTGTTCTTCTTCATGATGGTGTTCATGGACACCACGGCCACGATCCCCACCGGCGCGATGGCCGAGCGCTGGGCGTGGAAGAACTTCTGCCTCTACGGGCTCTGGGTCGCGCTGCCCTACTGCCTCTACGCCAACTGGGTGTGGGGCGGCGGCTGGCTGGCGCAGGGCGGGCTCAACTGGGGCCTCGGCCACGGCGCGGTCGACTTCGCCGGCTCGGGCGTGGTGCACGCGATGGGCGGCATCATCGGCGCTGGCCGGCGCGATCGTCATCGGGCCGCGCATCGGCAAGTTCGTCGACGGCAAGCCGCAGGCGATGCCCGGCCACCACGTGCCGATGGTCGTGCTCGGCACGTTCATCCTGGCCTTCGGCTGGTTCGGCTTCAATCCCGGCTCGACGCTGGCCGGCACCGACCTGCGCATCAGCTTCGTCGTCGTCAACACGATGCTGGCCAGCATCACCGGCGCGATCGCGGCGATGCTCGACCCTGCAGTGCGAAGGGCCTGAAGCCCGACCCGACGATGATGTGCAACGGCATGCTGGCCGGCCTGGTCGCGATCACCGCGCCGTGCGCGTTCGTCGATCCGTGGGCGGCCGCGCTGATCGGCGCGATCGCCGGCGTGCTCGTCGTCTTCAGCGTCTTCTTCTGGGAGAGAGCGCGGCGTCGACGATCCGGTCGGCGCGATCTCGGTCCACGGCGTGAACGGCCTCTGGGGCGTGATCTCGGTCGGCATCTTCGCCAACGGCAAGTACGGCGCCGGCTGGAACGGCGTGGTCCGCGACGAGTTCGTGGCCAAGTACGGCTCGGACGGCGTGCGCGGGCTGCTCTACGGCGACGCCTCGCAGCTCGTCATGCAGGCGATCGACGCGGCGTGGTGGTCGTCTTCGGCTTCGCGATGGCCTACGTCTGGTTCAAGCTCAGCAACCTGATCACACCGCTCCGCGTCAGCAAGGAGACCGAGCTCGAGGGTCTGGACGGCCCGGAGATGGGCGCGCTCGCTTATCCCGACTTCGCGCTCCACAGCGGAGGCCGGAACATCTCGGGTTGAGAGGGGCACTGCGGGTGCGGCCGGCCGCCCGGGATCGGTCCTACAGGGGCCGGGCCCGGAGCGGCCGGCTCCGGGGGGGCCGCTCGAGGGGGCTCCCCGAATCCCTCGCCGCGGTCGCGGCGCCGGCAGGCCGCGCGGACCGACATCCGATCCGCGCGGTAGACCTCGTCGGGGTTCCGGAATCCCAGGCGCGCGTGCTAGAAGCCCTTCATGCGCCTGCGCGAGCTCGGCGAGTTCGGGCTGATCGACCGCATCGCCCGCGCGGTGGCGCGCCGCGGCGGGGCAGGCGGCGCAGGCGGGGTCGTGCTCGGGATCGGGGACGATGCCGCGATCCTGCGGCTCCGCCCTGGCGAGCAGATCGCCGTCAGCACCGACGCCTGTTTTGAAGGGGTGCACTTCCGCCTGCGGGACGAGAGCCCGCGCACGCTCGGGCGCCGCGCGCTCGTGGCGAACCTCTCGGATCTGGCGGCGATGGGCGCGCGCCCGCTCGGCTGCGTGCTCGCGCTCGCGGCGCCGCCCGGCCTTTCGGTGCGCACGGCGGACGGGCTCGTCGCCGGCCTGCTCGACGAGGCGGCGCGCTACGCCTGCCCGCTCGTCGGGGGCAATCTGAGCCGCGCGAGCGAGCTCTCGCTCACGATCACGGTGATCGGGGCGGTGGCGCGCGGCCGCGAGCTGCGGCGCGATGCTGCCCGCGCGGGCGATCGGCTCTTCGTCACCGGCACGCTCGGCGGGGCCGCGCTCGAGCGCGCGCGGGCCGAGCGCGGGCGCGGCCGCGTCCGCCACGTGCCGGTGCCCCGGCTGCGCGCGGGGCGCGCGCTGGCCACCCTCGCCGGCCGGGTGGCCTGCATCGACGTCTCGGACGGGCTCGATGCGGATCTGGCGCACCTGCTCGAGGGCCGCAGACTCGGCGCCGAGATCGATGCCGCCCGGCTGCCCGTCCCGGCCGGGTTCCGGGCGGCCTGCGCGCGCGCAGGGCTCGACCCCGCGGCGCTGGCTCGCGGCGGCGGCGAGGACTATGAACTTCTCTTCACACTCGGGCGGGGAGCCCCCTCCGAGGCGCGTCTCGCGCGGCGTTTGGGGGTGCGCGTGACGGAGATCGGCCGGCTCGTGGGGCGGGCGGCGGGCGGCCCCGCGCCGGCCGGCCGCGGCTGGCGGCACTTCTAGCGGCTTCGTCCGCCAAAGTTCCTGGCCTGTCTACGCTTTCCCGCTGCGGCCGGCGTCAAGCGGCAGGCCCTTTTCTCCGATACCCCAGCGGTGCAGGTTTCTCTCACGCACAAATTTGTCGTGGGCTCGCTCGTCGTGGGCGGCGCCGTCATCGGCCTGCCCGTGTTGCTCGCCGCAACCGGGATCGACGTCGCCCCGTGGATCGCGCCCTTCGTCACGCTGGGCGCGGGCGGCGTGGTCGGCTTCTTCCTCTCGCGCGAGCTGACGCACACCTTCCAGAGCCTGCGTCGGGCGACGGACCTGATCAGCCGCGGCGACCTCGGCGCGGTCGTCGAGATCGTGCCGAGCCCGCGCTTTCCGGACGAGACGCATGGCCTCGCGCTCGGCATCGAGCGCATGGCCGCACGCCTGCGCGAGGTGGTCGAGCACGTGCAGGCGACCGCCGACCGGGTGTCTTCGGCGGCCCACGAGCTCACGCTCTCGGCCGAACACGTGAGCTCGCACAACGCCGGCATCTCGTCGAACGTCGCGGCGCTCGCGAGCAGCGTGGTCGAGGAGCAGCGCCTGCTCTCCGAGACGAACCGCCAGATCCACGAGATCGCCCGGGCGATCGAGCTCAACTCCTCGCGGGCGCGCGAGGCGTTCGGCTTCGCGGCGGAAGCGAACCAGAAGGCGAACGCCGGCGTCGACATCTCGCGGCTCGCGATCGAGAAGATGCGCCTGGTGTTCGAGCGCGTCGAACGCTCGGTGGCGCGCGTCTTCGAGCTCGAGGAGAAGACGCGCCACGTGAACCAGATCACGTCGATGATCACGAGCGTCGCGCATCGCACCAATCTGCTCTCGCTCAACGCCTCGATCGAGGCCGCCCGCGCGGGCGAGGCCGGCCGCGGTTTCTCGGTGGTGGCCGACGAGATCCGCAAGCTCGCGGAGAGCGCGGGCCGCAGCGCCGACGAGATCTCGAAGCTGATCGACGAGATCCAGTCGGACACCAACGAGGTGGCCGACGAAATGCGCGAGTCGAGCCAGGGTGTCTCCGAGGGCCGCGAGGACGTCGACACGATCGCGCACTCGCTCGAGCACATCCGCTCGGCGGTGGGGGAGGCGGCGACCCGCGCCGAGGAGATCTTCCACGGCACCGATACGCAGTTTCGTGATTTCGAGGCGATGGTCGCGCGCATGGACGAAGTGGCGAAGGCGGCGGCGCGCAACGCCGGCTCGATCGACGGCGTGGTCTCGACCTGCGAGCAGCAGGTGGTTTCGACGCGCGCGCTGGTCGCGGCGTCGGCGACGCTCGCGGGCCACGCGACGGAGCTGCGCGGCGGCCTGCGCCGCTTCAATACCGGCGCTGCGGCGGCGGCGGAGAGCGAGCCGTGAGCGCGGCCTTTGCGCGTGGCGGTTCGGAGCGCCTGCTCACCTTCCTGGTGGGCGGGGGGGTCTATGCGCTGCCGATCGCGAGCGTGCTCGAAGTCGCGGAAGCGGGCGGCGGCGCCTGCATTCCCAGCGTGCCGACGAGCACGGCGCGGGTGATGAACTACCACGGCGATGCGCTCCCGGTGGTCCGCAGCGCCGTGCTGCTCGGCCTCGATGAAGCGAGCGTCCCGCCGCCCGAGCACGTGCTGGTGATCGCGTCGGGCGTGACGAGCACGCCGAGCGTCGGCTTGCCCGTTGATCGGATTCTCGGCCTCGTGGACGGGGCTGGCGCGTCGGCGCGCGATCAGGAGCCGATCGCGGAGCGACGACCATTGGACGGCCGCGTGGCGAACGTGCTCGACGCGCACAGGCTGGTGGCAAAGGCACGCGAAGTGATCGAGCAGGCGCTCGGTCGAGGCGAGTGAGCCCAAGGGAGGGATCCATGGCGCGAATCTTGGTGGCGGACGACGCGTCCTTCATGCGACAGATGATCCGCGAGATCGTCGAGGAAGCAGGACACGAAGTCGTGGCGGAGGCCTCGGACGGCGTCGAGGCGATCGAGCAGTTCAAGAAGCATCACCCCGATGTCGTGACGATGGACATCGTGATGCCGCGGCGTTCGGGCATCGACGCCGTGAAGGGGATCATCGAGATCGATCCGAGCGCGTGCGTGGTGATGTGCAGCGCGCTCGGTCAGGAGACCCTCGTGCAGGAAGCGCTGCAGGCGGGCGCGCGCGACTTCATCGTGAAGCCGTTCAAGCCCGACGCCGTGACGGCGACACTGCGCAAGGTGATCGAGAAGGAGGAGTCAGGGTGCCCCTCGACATGGCCAAATACCGGGCCGTGTTCGTCGAGGAGGCGACCGAGCACCTGGCCGACATCAGCCGCGCCCTGCTCGAGCTCGAGAAGGACGCGGGGCGCAGCGAAGCCATCGACCAGATCTTCCGGATGGCCCATTCGATCAAGGGCATGGCGGCGTCGCTCGAGTACGGGACGGTCAGCGAGCTCGCGCACCGCCTCGAAGACCGCATGCAGGCGATCCGCGCCGCGGGCCGCGTGCCGGGCGGCGACGAGCTGTCGCTGCTGTTCCACGGGCTGGCGGGGCTCGAGCGCATGGTCGCCGTGGTGCGCGACACCGCGCAGGCGCCGCCCGCCGAGCCCGAGCTGGTGCGCGCGCTGACGGCGCCGCTGCCGGGTGCCGGCGAGCCCGACTCAAAAAAAAAAGTTCCGAGCCGACCGCTGCCGAGCTGACGCCGCGCTCCGCGCCCGCGCCGGGATCGGCGGGGCCCGCTGCGCCGCCCCCCGCGCCTTCTGTGCGCGTGCGCACGGAGACGCTCGACCGGCTGCTCTCGACGGTGGGCGAGGTGATCCTCCACTCGAGCCAGGTGCGCACCTCGGCGCACGCTTCGGACCGGCCGCGATCCGGCGACCTCGCCTCGACGCTCGATCGCATGGACCGCGTGGTCGGCGACCTCCAGCGCCGCGCTCTCGAGCTGCGCACGACGCCGCTGCTGCGCATCCTCGAGCCGCTGCCGCGGGCCGCGCGCGAGATCGCGGAGAAGCTCGGCAAGCGGGTCGAGGTGGTGCTGCGCGGCGCCGAGCTCGAGCTCGACCGTTCGATCCTCGATCGGCTCGGCGATCCGCTCGTGCACCTGCTGCGCAACGCCGTCGACCACGGCCTCGAAGCGCCGGCCGCCCGCGCGCAGGCCGGCAAGCCCGAGGTCGGCCGCATCGAGATCGAGGCGCGCCGCGAGCGGGACATGATCCACATCGCGGTGCGCGACGACGGAGCCGGGATCGACCTCGACGCCGTGCGCCGGCGCGCCGTCGAGGCGGGCCTGATGCCGCACGACGTCGCCGTCGACCTGCCCCCCGAGCAGGTGGCGGGACTGATCTTCCACGCGGGCCTGTCCACGGCCGCGTCGGTGTCGGAGGTTTCGGGCCGCGGCGTGGGGATGGACGCGGTGCGCGTCACCACCGAAGCGCTGGGCGGAACCGTCGAGGTGCGCACGACGCGCGGACGCGGCACCACGCTCACGCTCTCGGTGCCGATCACGGCCGCCGTCCAGCGCGTGCTGCTGATCGGTGTCGCTGAGGAAACCGTCGCGCTCCCGATCGCGCGCGTGGAGCGCATCGTCGAGTGCCCGTCGGAAGCCATCGAGCGCAGCGGTAGGGAAGCGTTCGTGTTGATCGACGACGAGCCGCTGCCCGTGCTGGGGCTGGCCGGGCGCATTGCGCTGCCGGCGTGCCCGCGCGCGGCGACGGCGATGCTCGTGCTGACCGACGTGCGCGGCGCGCGCGTCGCGCTCGAAGTCGAGAGGATCGTCGGGCAGCAGGAAATCTTCGTGAAGCCCGTGCCCGAGCTGCTCGCGGGGGTGCGCGGCCTCGCGGGTCTCACCATCCTCGGAGACGGTCGCCCCGTGTTCGTGCTCGATCCGAACCAGCTCGCATGAGGCGGCGCGCGACGCCGAGCTCCGCGACGAGTCTCGAACGCCTGCACGAGCTGGCGACGCTCGGCGCCGAGCGCGCCGCGTGCGCGCTCGGCGAGCTCGCGGGCGCGAGCGTCGGCGCCGGGCCGTTGCGCGCGGGCGACGCGGAGAAGGCGCCGCCTTTCGAGATCGGCATCCTGTTCGAGGTCGAAGGCCACCTCTCGGGCCGTCTCGGCCTGTTCCTCGACGCGCTGACGCGACGCGCGCTGGTGAGGCTCCTGCTCGACGAAGAGGAGCCGGAAGCGCCGGTCGACATGGTCGCCTCGGCGCTGTGCGAGCTCGCGAACATCGTCGCGAGTCAGACCGTCTCCGCGATCGCCGACAGTCTCGGCGCAGGCATCTCGCTGTCCGTGCCGCGGCTCGTGTTCGAGCGGGCAGGGGCGGCCTTCGTCGAGGCCCGCAGCACGCGCGGCGATCAGCCGCGCGAGCTCGCCTTCGCCAGCGAGCTCGCCGCGCCGGCCGCCGAGCTGCGCGTGTTGCTCGTCTTCGCGACCGACGTTTAGCTGCAGCGAGCGCCCTGCGATACCGTGCGAAGCACGGAGGAGCGGTGAACCGCGAACGAGTGCTCGAACTGCTCGAAGGCGTGCAGCGCGGCGAGGTCGAGCCTCGCGCCGCGCTCGAGTCGCTGGCGCGGCTTCCCTTCGTCGATCTGCCCGGCGCGCGCGTCGATACCCACCGCGCGCTGCGACATGGCCTGCCCGAGGTGATCTACGCCCCCGGCAAGACCACGCAGCAGATCGCGGAGATCGTGCGCGCGCTGCGCGAGTCCGATCAGGACGTGCTCGTGACGCGCCTCGCGCCCGAAGTCGCGGAACCGCTGCGCCAGGAGCTCGGGGCGGGCGAGTACGATCCGGTCGGGCGCCTGTTCTGGCTCGCACCGGCGCAGGTCCCGATCCTCGGCAAGGGCACGATCGCCGTGGTGTGCGCGGGCACGGCCGATCTTCCGGTCGCCGCCGAAGCGATCGGCGTCGCGAGGCGCTTCGGAAACAAGGTCGAGTCGCTGCACGACGTGGGGGTCGCGGGACTCCACCGACTGTTCGCCTCGAATGCGCTGCTGCGCGAGGCCCGCGTGTTGATCGTCGTCGCCGGCATGGAAGGCGCGCTGCCCTCCGTCGTCGGCGGTCTGGTCGACAAGCCGGTGATCGCGGTGCCGACGAGTGTCGGCTATGGCGCGGCCTTCGGCGGAATCGCCGCCCTGCTCGGCATGCTCACGAGCTGCGCCTCGAACGTGACGGTGGTGAACATCGACAACGGGTTCGGGGCCGCCTATGTCGCGACGCTCATCAACCGGCTCTGAGCGGGCGGCGCGTGCGGCGGCCGGGGCGCCGCGCGCGTTGCACCTCGATCTCTTCTCCGGCATCGCCGGCAACATGTTCCTCGGCGCGCTGCTCGATCTCGGGCTGCCGCTGTCCGAGCTCGAGCAGGACCTGACCGGTCTCGGGGTGCGGCATGCGCTGCGCGTGTCGCGCGTGAAGCGCGGCGCGCTCGCGGCGCGCTACGTGAGCGTCGAAGTCCCCGGAGCAGGCCGTTCCGGGAAGCGGCTCGGGACGCGCAAGCGGGCGCCCGCGCACGCCCCGCAACACGCCGCCAGGCAGCGGGCTGCGCATGCCCACGAGCACGAGCACGCGCACGCCGACGCACACGCGGCGGCGCACGCGCACGGCGCGCAACACGGCCGCAGCTATCGGGAGGTTCGCCAGGTGCTCGAGCGCGCGCGCCTGCGACCGGCCGTGCGCGAGCGGGCGCTCGCGATCTTCGAAGCCCTGGGTCGCGCCGAGGCCGCCGTGCACGGGATCGCGCTCGCGCGCGTCCACTTCCACGAGGTCGGCGCCGTCGATGCGATCGTGGACGTCACCGGGGCCGCGATCGGCCTCGACCGCCTCGGCATCACGCGCGTGACGGCCTCCGCGGTGGCGCTCGGCGACGGCAGCGTGGAGACCGCGCACGGCCGCCTGCCGCTGCCCGCGCCGGCGACGCTCGAGCTGCTGCGCGGGATTCCGACGGTGCCCGCGCACGTGTCCTGGGAAACCGTCACGCCGACGGGAGCGGCGATCCTGCGCAGCGTCGTCGACGCGTTCGGCTCGCTGCCGGCCATGACGATCGAGGCCATCGGGCACGGCGCCGGAAACGATCGGCCGGGCCCGATGCCCAACGTGCTGCGCGCGGTGCTCGGGCGCGCGAACGGCGCTTCGGCGGACCGCGTCGTCTCGCTCGAGACGAATCTCGACGACCTCGTCCCGGAGCACTTCGATTACCTGATGGAGCGCCTGTTCGAAGCCGGAGCGCTCGACGTTGCGATCCAGCATCTGCAGATGAAGAAGAACCGGCCGGGCTTCGGCGTGCGCGTGCTCGGGCGGCCTGCGGATCGCCTCGCGCTCGCGCGCGTGCTGTTCGCCGAGTCCACCACGCTCGGGGTGCGCGTGAGCGAGCACGATCGGCTAGTGCTCGAGCGCGAGCAGCGCCAGGTCAAGACCGCTTATGGCCGGATCGGCGTGAAGCTCGTGCGCGACGGCGCGGGCCGCGTCGACGTGAGCGCCGAGTACGATGATTGCAAGCGCGCGGCCAGGCGGACGGGCGCCGCCTTGCGCGACGTGGTGCGGGCTGCCGAGGAGGCCGGCCGTGAGCTCACCGGGTAGTCTCGCGGCGGGAGCCGGCGAGCCGCTGACGCAAGCGGCGCGGGATGCCCGCGTCGACGTCTCTCCCTTCGACCTGCCCGGGCGCGGGCGCGCAGCGGTCCTGTGTCTGCACGGCCTCACGGGCACGCCCTACGAGGTGCGGCCGCTGGCCGAGGCGCTGTCGCGGGCGGGGATCCGGGCGCTGGGCCCGGCGTTGCCCGGCCACAACGAGACCCCGGCGCAGCTGGCCCGGACATCGCACGGCGAGTGGCTCGACGCCGCACGGCGGCATCTGCGCGCGCTCCGCGCCCGACATGAGCGTGTGTTCGTCGCCGGCGTTTCGCTCGGGGGCCTGCTCGCGCTCGCGCTCGCCTCCGAAGAGGCGGTCGACGCGGCGGTCGTGGTGGGCACGCCGCTGCGGCTCTCGCGTCCGGTCGCCGTGCTCGTCCCGCTGCTCGCTCCCTTCGTGGCCTACGCGAGGAAACGTGGCGGCTCGGACATCCAGGAGCCCGAAGCGCGCGGCCGCCACCCGAGCTACGACGTGATGCCGCTCGCCAGCGTTCGCGAGTTGATGCGCCTGCAGCGACTGGTGCGGCGACGCCTCGCGCGCGTGAGCGCGCCGATCCTGGTCGCCCACGGCGCCCTGGACCGCACCGCGCGCCCGTCCGATTCGCGTCTCATCCATGCGCGGGTGGGTTCCGCCGAGCGCCGCCTGCTCGTGCTCGAAGCCTCGGGTCACGTCGCGACGGTCGACCACGATGGCGCCCTGCTCGCACGAGCCGCCGCCGATTTTCTCAACCGATTCGCATAGCTCGTCGCCGCCGCGAAATCGCTTGCGGGCGCTTCCGGGCCGCGGGTTCGGTGCTACGCTCCGCGCGCTCCGCGCATGGAGGGGCCGAGGGCCGGCCCTGGGTCGAGCCTGCATCGATGGGTCGTCGATCGCAGCAAGGCCGTCGGTCGGAGATGGAGGGGATCATGGCAGAACTTCCCAACGCGGTGGTGAAGCGGCTACTCGCGCAACACGGCGGTGGCTTGCGTGTCTCTGGTAGCGCGCTCGCCCTCGTCGTCGCCGCCGCCGAGGACTACATCGCACGGCTCGCGAAAGCAGCGCAGATTTCCGCTGAGGAGAACAAGCGCAAGACCGTGATGGACGCCGACGTCGAAGCGGCGCGCGCGAAGCTCGCGCACCACAGCTGATTCCACCCGGCGCGGACACGCGCCGCGATTCCGCGCTGGTAGAAACGAAAAGGGCCCCGGAGCAAAGCCTGCTCCGGGGCCCTCGATTCGTGGAGCCTCCCGGCTCCTACATGCCCATGCCGCCCATGCCGCCCGGCATGCCGCCGCCGCCCCCGCCGCCGCCGTGCTCGTGCTTGTCATCGGGCTTCTCGGCCACCATCGCTTCGGTGGTGAGCAGCAGCGATGCCACGCTCGCGGCGTTCTGCAGGGCCGAGCGCACGACCTTGGTCGGGTCGATCACGCCGGCCTTCATGAGGTCCTCGTACTCTTCGGTCTGGGCGTTGAAGCCGAAGGCTCCCTTGCCGCTCTTCACCTTGTCGACGACGATCGCGCCATCGACGCCGGCGTTCTCGGCGATGCGGCGCATCGGCTCCTCGACCGCACGGCGCACGATGCTGACGCCCGCGCGCTGCTCGTCGTTGTCGCCGACGCCATCGAGGGCCCGCTGCGCGCGCAGCAGCGCCACGCCGCCGCCGGGCACGATGCCCTCCTCGATCGCCGCGCGGGTTGCGTGCAGCGCATCCTCGACGCGGGCCTTCTTCTCCTTCATCTCGGTCTCGGTGGCCGCGCCGACCTTCACGACCGCCACGCCGCCCACGAGCTTGGCGAGGCGCTCCTGGAGCTTCTCGCGATCGTAGTCCGACGTCGTCTCTTCGATCTGCTTGCGCAGCTCCGTGCAGCGCCCCTCGATCTCCTTCTTGGCGCCCGCACCGTCGATGATCGTGGTGTTGTCCTTGTCGATCACCACGCGCTTGGCCTTGCCGAGATCCTTCAGCGTCACGTTCTCGAGCTTGAGACCGAGCTCCTCGGCGATCACCTGGCCGCCGGTGAGGATCGCCATGTCCTGGAGCATCGCCTTGCGGCGATCGCCGAAGCCCGGCGCCTTGACGGCGGCGACGTTCAGGGTGCCGCGCAGCTTGTTCACGACGAGGGTCGCGAGCGCCTCGCCCTCGATGTCCTCGGCGACGATCAGGAGCGGCTTGCCCTGGCGAGCGACCTGCTCGAGCAGCGGCAAGCAGATCCTTCATGCTGCTGATCTTCTTCTCGTGCAGCAGGATCAGCGGCTCCTCGATGACGGCCTCCATGCGCTCCGGGTCGGTCACGAAGTAGGGCGAGAGATAGCCGCGGTCGAACTGCATGCCCTCGACGACTTCGAGCACCGTCTCCATCGACTTGGCTTCTTCGACGGTGATCACGCCTTCCTTGCCGACCTTCTCCATCGCTTCGGCGATGATCTGGCCGATCGTCGCGTCGCTGTTCGCGGAGATCGTGCCGACCTGGGCGATCTCGTTCGAGTCCTTGGTGGCCTTCGACATCTTCGCGAGCTCGCCGACGAGCGCCTCGACGGCCTTCTCGATGCCGCGCTTGAGCTCCATCGGGTTCATCCCCGCGACGACGAGCTTGCTGCCCTCGCGGAAGATGGCCTGCGCGAGCACGGTCGCCGTGGTGGTGCCGTCACCGGCCACATCGGAGGTCTTGCTGGCGACCTCCTTCACCATCTGCGCGCCCATGTTCTCGAAGCGGTCCTCGCACTCGATCTCCTTGGCGACGGTGACGCCGTCCTTGGTGATCGTGGGCGAGCCGAAGCTCTTCTCGATGATGACGTTGCGGCCCTTCGGGCCCAGCGTCACGCGAACGGCGTTCGCCAGCGTGTTCACGCCGGCGAGCAGCTTGGTCCGCGCGTCTTGATCGAAGCGGATTTCCTTGGAAGCCATGATTTCGATTCTCCCTACTCGCAGATCGCGAGGACGTCTTCCTCGCGGATGATGAGAAGTTCCTCGCCGTCGACGGTGACTTCGTTGCCCGAGTACTTGTTGAACAGCACCCGGTCACCCTTCTTCACGTCGAGCGGCTGCAGGGTGCCGTCGTCGGTCACCTTGCCGCGGCCGACCGCGATCACCTTGCCCTCCTGGGGCTTCTCCTTGGCGGTGTCGGGGATGATGATCCCGCCCTTGGTCTTGGCTTCCTCGTCGATGCGCTTGACGAGGATTCGGTCTTGGAGCGGACGTAGCTTCATGATTCGGGTTCCTCCGGACTGCGCCCGAACGCGGGCGCGAGACTGACTGGCTGGGTCCGGTCCGCATCTGCCCCGGGTCTCCGTGACCCGGCGATCGATCGAACCGGAATTGGCAGTCGAGGCATGCGACTGCCAGTAACGGCGCAATGTATGCACGCTTCCCCCCACCCGCAAGGACGCAGCCCCCCTCAGCCCCGCGCGGCGGCCGGACGATGCGCAATCCAGGGGGGAGCGGATGGGCGGAGCCCGGTCCGCGAGTGTGCAGCTCGAGCTCTCGGCGCCGCGCGTGATCTTCGCGGAGCTGCTGGCGGGAGCCCTCGAGTCGACGCTGCCCCCGCCCACCGCCGTCGCCGTCGCCTATCTGATCGAGCTGCTCGCCGAGCAGACCCGCGCGGCGCACCGCCTGCTGACCGGAAGCGACGATTCCGGGCTGCTCGCAGCCCTGAGCGCGCAGGCGGGAGAATCGGCGGCCGCGCGCCTGGTGCGGCTGCGCCAGCTCGGGGACGCGGCGCTCTTCATGGCCGGCTTCTTCGGCGAGAGCCTGGCGCGCCGGCCCTTTGGCCCGGCGCCGACCCGCGAGGCCGGGCGCCGCGCTTATGGCGCGCTCGCGACCGCGCTCGTGCCGCTCGCCGCCGAACGCACCTGGAGCCGGCTCTACGAGGAGCTGGCGGACCGCTTCCGCGACTTTGCCGACCTGCTCGCCGAGGTGGGCGAGCGAACCCGCAGCGGGGCGCCCGCGCCGCTCGCCTGCCTCTACGCGCGCTTCCTCGCGACCGGGAGCCAGCGCGATCACCGCCGGCTGCTCGGGCTCGGCGCGCTCACGCCCGATCTCGGGGGCCTGCTCCGCCCCCAGTGAGCACGCAGCCGCTCCCAGCGCCTGCGCTCGGCGGTGAAGCCCGGGCTTGATTTTCGCCTGTGTTTCGTGAGATTCTTCCGGGCGAACAAACATCGAACCAGCGATGGCCCGATGGCCCTGACCCGCCGACAGCGCGAGATCTACGACTTCATCCGCCGCTTCGTGGAGGAGAAGGGCTACTCGCCCAGCCTCGAGGAGATCGGCGCCGCCTTCGGGCTGTCTTCCGTCGCGACCGTGCACAAGCACGTGCAGCACCTCGTCGAGAAGCGCTTTCTGCGCAAGGCCTGGAATCGCGCGCGCTCCGTCGAGCCCGTGGAGCCGGCGGGGGCCGCTCCCGTCAGCTTGCCGCTGCTCGGCGCCATCGCCGCCGGCTCTCCCATCGAGGCCATCGAGGTCGCGGAGTCGATCGAGGTGCCGCGCGAGCTGGTGCCGAAGCGCGCCGACAGCTTCGTGCTGCGGGTGCGCGGAAACTCGATGATCGAGGACCAGATCCGGGATGGGGATTTCGTGATCATCGAGAGCCGTCCCGAGGCGCGCGATGGCGAGACGGTGGTGGCGCTGATTCGCGGCGAGGACGCGACGCTGAAGAAGTTCTTCCGGCGCGGGCCGTTGGTTCGGCTCGAGCCCGCCAACGCGGCGCTGCGAGCGCTCGAGCTGCCCGCGCAGGACGTCCAGATCCGCGGCGTCGTGCGCGGTCTGCTGCGCCGCTACTAGCCGCCGCTCGGCGCGCCGCGGCCGGCGCCGCCCGCCGGCTCGCTTGACGCGTCGGTCCCCCCGGCTACCCTTCGAAAGTTTGCTTTTGATTTCAATGGGTTGCGACGTTGGTACGACTCACCCGCGCGATCGAGTTCTCGAGCTCGCTGCGCTACCTGCGCCCCGGCCTCTCGGCCGAGGAGAACCGGCGCCTGTTTGGACGCGGGGCGGCGCAGCATGGCCACAACTACCGTCTCGAGGTGACGCTGCGGGGGGAACCTGACCCGGTCACCGGCATGGTGATCGACCTCAAGCACCTGCAGGAGCTGCTCGAGCGCGAGATCATGGCGCGCTTCGACCACCGCGATCTGAATCGCGACACGGACTTCTTCGAGAAGGAGCCTCCGACCCCCGAGAACTTCCTGTGCGTGATCGAACGCCTGTTGCGCGCCGCGCTGCCCGCGGGCTCGCTCGATCGGATCCGCCTCCAGCAGGACGAGGATCTGTGGGTCGAGTGGATCGAGCCGCTCGCTTGATGTGCCTGACCCGCCGCTACCGCTTCCCGGCCGCGCACGTGCTGGCGCACCCCTCCTTCACGCCCGAAGAGAACCGCCGCGTCTATGGCAAGTGCGCGAACCCGGCGGGCCACGGTCACAACTATGGCGTCGAGGTCACGGTGACCGGCCCCGTCGATCCCCGCGACGGGCGCATCATCGACCCGGACGCGCTCGACGCGATCTTCGAGCGCCAGATCGCCGCGCGTTTCGGACACCGCATGCTGAACGAAGACCCGGCCTTCGCGCGGCGCGTGCCGACGGCCGAGAACCTCGCCCTCGTGGTGCATGCCGAGCTCGCTCCCGCGATCGAGAACGCGGGCACGGCGCGGCTGGCCCGCGTGCGGATCGTCGAGACGCGTCGAAACTCGTTCGTGTACGGAGACCTGCCATGAGTGGAGCCAAGGACAACGGGGATGGGATCGAGCCCCTGATCACGCAGCTGCTCAAGGAGCTCGGCGAGGATCCCGGCCGCGACGGCCTGCTCCGGACGCCGAGCCGTGTCGCCAAGGCGATGCGCTTCTTCTGCACGGGCTACTCGCAGGATCCGAAGGAGATCCTCAACGACGCGCTCTTCGACGTCAGCTACGACGAGATGGTGATCGTCAAGGACGTCGACTTCTACAGCCTCTGCGAGCACCACATGCTCCCGTTCTTCGGCCGCGCGCACGTCGCCTACCTGCCGAAGGGCAGGGTGGTGGGGCTCTCGAAGATCCCGCGGCTGGTCGAGATGTTCAGCCGGCGCCTCCAGGTGCAGGAGCGCCTCACCACCCAGATCGCGGAGACGCTCGAGCAGGTGCTCGAGCCCAAGGGCGTTGCCGTGGTCGTGGAGTCGATCCACCTGTGCATGATGATGCGGGGGGTCGCGCAGCAGAACGCCTCGGCCATCACCAGCTCGATGCGCGGCGCCTTCGAGCGCGATCCGAAGACGCGCGCGGAGTTCATGGAGCTGATCCGCCACGAGCGGAAGTCCTTCGCGTAGCCCGCCGCACCCGCAAGCGGGCGCGAGCCCAGGCGAGCGAAGCCCGGACCCAACTCGAACCCCGCAAGCGGGCGCAAGCCCGCGCGCAGCGAGCCGCAGGCGAGCGAAGCGAAAACCGCTAGGACTCGCGGCCGAGCGAGGTGAGGTCGACCTTGAGCTCGCCGTCGGCGGCGAGCGCGGCGCGGCGTTCGGCGAGCCAGGTATCGCTCAGGCTGCGGCGCTTCTGATCGAGCAGCTGTTTGCGCTCGGTCTCGACCGCAGCGGCGATTTCGTCCTCGGCCGGCTGATCGCGCTCGAGCACCTGGACGAGGGCGAGCTTGCCGCCCACTTCGAAGACGCGCGGCGAGCTGGCGCCTGCCGGCAGCGTGAAGGCGAGCGCGAGCAGGTCCTGCGCGGCGCCCAGGCCGGGAACGAAGCCGTCGGGGCGCCGCTGCAGGCGCCCGCTGCGGTCGAGCGTGAGCCCCGCCTCGCGGGCGGCCATCTCGAGGCTCTTGCCCCCGCGCACGGCCGCGGCGAGCAGATCGGCGGTGGCCTGCGCCTTCTCGCGCGCCGCCTCGCGGCCGAGGATCTCGCGCGCGAGATCCTCCTTCACGTCGTCGAACGTGCGCAGTTGGGCGGCCTTGCGTTCCTCGACGCGCAGCACGTGGAAGCCGAAGTCCGAGCGGAAGACGGGTGACAGCTCTCCGGGCTGAAGCGCGAAGGCCGCGTCTTCGAACGGCTTCACCATCTGGCCTCGCTTGAAGAATCCGAGGTCGCCGCCCGACTCCTTCGAGCCGGGGTCTTCGGAGGCCGAAGCGGCGACCTTCGCGAAGTCTTCTCCGGCCGCCAGGCGCGCTCGCAGCGCCTCCGCCTGCTGCTGGCGCTCGGCGATCGCCTCGGCGGACGCCCCGGGCTCGATCCGCAGCAGGATGTGGCGGGCGTGGACCTGCTCGGGAACGTCGTAGGTCTCGAGCCGCTGCTCGTAGAGCGCCCGGGCGGCGGCCTCCCGGCTGCCGAGCAGGGCGTGGACCTGCTCGGGCGTGATCTCGAGGTCCGCGGGCGGGGTCGTGGCATCGAGGGTCACCACCGCGATCTGGACGGATTCCAGGCGCTGGCGGACGGCTTCGCGCGCCTCGGCCTCCGAGACCCGCGCCTGGTTCGTGAGCAGGCGGATCAGCTTCGTGGCGAGCAGCCCCTGGCGCTGCTCCTCGACGAAGTTGTGCTCGTTGCCGAACTCGTACTCCACGTAGCGTTGGTACAGCGCGCGATCGAAGCGGCCGTCCTCGCCGCGGAAGACGCCGGCCGAGCGCACCACGCGCTCGATCTCCTGCTTCGCGACTTCGAGGCCCAGCTTCTCGGCTTCGAGCGAGAGCAGGGCGCGGTCGACCAGCGTCTGGACCGTGAGCTGGTCGAGCGTGTCCCGCATGGCGCGGGCGTCGTAGCCCTCGCCCGCCTCGTCCCGGATCTGCTGCTCGCGGCGCTCCCGCACGCGCTCGAACGTTTCGCGGCCGTATTCGAAGGGCCCGACCTTTACGAGGGTGCTGGCGGCGTGGCGCCCGCGCAGCGGCCCTCCCAGGCCGATGAACATGACGAACACGCCGCCCACCACGAGCACGAAGAGGCCGGTGAGCCAACGCTGGCCGCGGCGCAGGGTTTCGAGCACGTTTGCTCATCCTCCACGGGTGATCGGACGATGGATGGGGCGAAGGCGCACGGCGAGCCTACGGTCGGCTGTTCGGGCCAGCAAGTC
The DNA here is from genome assembly GCA_963785985.1 of uncultured delta proteobacterium. Classification (GTDB taxonomy): domain Bacteria; phylum Myxococcota_A; class UBA9160; order UBA9160; family SMWR01; genus DATBRV01. Next base: position 481,062 of record CAWAXD010000016.1, read on the forward strand.
GCCGGCTGGGGAGCTCTGCCGCTTGAACCCGAAAGTTCCGGCTGTTAGCATCATTGGCGCGGCCTTCGTTGGGTCAAACGCCTTGGGAAATCGCTCACTTAGGAACGCGCGCTGCAGGAGCCCCCAAACGCCGTTCGTCGGGAGTTTCGCGTGATCCTCGACTCGATTCTCGGCTGGTTCTCGAACGACCTCGCGATCGATCTCGGCACCGCTAACACACTCGTGTATGCCAAGGGCAAGGGCATCGTGGTGTCGGAGCCGAGCGTCGTCGCCGTTGCGCGCGACGTCCGCGGTGTCGATCGGGTGCGCGCCGTCGGCAAGGAAGCCAAGGAGATGCTCGGGCGCACGCCGGGCAACATCGTCGCGATCCGTCCGATGAAGGACGGTGTCATCGCGGACTTCGAGATCACCGAAGCGATGCTCCGCTACTTCATCGCGCGGGTTCACGACCGCAAGCGCATGGTGCGGCCGCGCATCGTGATCGCGGTTCCGTCGGGCATCACCGAAGTCGAGAAGCGCGCCGTGCGCGAGTCCGCGATGTCGGCCGGCGCGCGCGAGGTGTATCTGATCGACGAGCCGATGGCTGCAGCGATCGGCGCCGGACTTCCGGTGACGGAGCCCTCCGGCAACATGATCGTCGACGTCGGCGGCGGGACCACCGAGGTCGCCGTGATCTCGCTTTCGGGCATCGTGTATTCGAACTCGGTGCGCGTCGGCGGCGACAAGATGGACGAAGCCATCATCAATTACGTGAAGCGCAAGCACAACCTGCTGATTGGCGAACGCACCGCCGAGCTGATCAAGATCACGATCGGAACGGCCTACCCGACCGAAGCGATCGAGATGATGGAGATCAAGGGCCGCGATCTGGTGGCCGGCGTGCCGAAGACCCTCGAAATCAAGTCCGAGGAGGTCCGGGAGGCCCTCTCGGAGCCGGTGAACGCCGTCGTCGAGAGCGTCAAGATCGCGCTCGAGCGCACCCCGCCCGAGCTCGCGGCGGACATCGTGGACAAGGGCATCGTGCTGGTGGGCGGGGGCTCGCTGCTCCGCAATCTGGATGTTTTGCTCCGGGAGACCACGGGGCTCCCGGTGATGTTGGCGGAAGACCCCCTGACCGCCGTCGCCATGGGAACCGGGCGGACGCTCGACGATCTGTCGTTGCTCAAGGACATCGCGATCCGTTCGTAGCCTCGTCCCGTTCCCCATCGGATGTCATGGGCGAGTTTCGCAGTCGTATCGCCTTCTCGCTGCTGATCGCCACGCTCGTCGCGGTGGCGACGATCAGCATGGTCGTCGACCGGCGCGCCCGGCTGACCGGCGGGAGTCTGCTGCCCGGCTGGAGCCGCTACGTGCTCGACGCCGCGGTGCCGCTCCAGAAGATGGTGACGCTCCCGTTCGACGGCGTGCGCGACGCCTGGGGCCGCTACCTCGCGCTGGTCGGCGTCGCCGACCAGAATCAGGCGCTGCGCTCGCAGCTCGCCGCGCTGCGCGAGGACAACCTCCAGCTTCGTGAAGCGCTCGTCGCGAGCGGGCGTCTCGAGCGGATCGCCGAGATGCGCGAAGACTTCGAAGTGCCGATGCGCCCGGCGGAGATCGTCGGTGTCGACGTCTCGCCCTGGTTCCGCTCGGTGTTGCTCGATCGCGGCCAGAACGACGGCGTTCTGTCGGGCATGCCGGTGATCTCCGAGGACGGTCTCGTGGGCCTCGTCACCGCGACCTCGGGCGGGGCTGCGAAGACCATGACGGTGCTCGATCGCCAGAGCGCCGTGGACGCGACGATCCAACGCAGCCGCTCGCGCGGCATCGTCCGCGGGCACGGCAGCGAGGGCCTCGTCTTCGAGTTCGTGGCTCGCGGTGGCGACGTCCTGGTGGGTGATCTCGTCATCACCTCGGGGCTCGGCGGCGTGTATCCCAAGGGGCTGCGGATCGGCCGCGTGGCGGCGGTCTCCGATCCCGGTGCGAAGCTGGTGCAGACGGCCACGCTCGAGCCCGCGGTCGACTTCGGACGCCTCGAGCAGGTGTTCGTGATCCTGCATCGAGGTCCGACCATGGATCTGCTCTACGTGGCCGAAGACGGAGACGCCCCGCCCGCGCGTCCAGGCTCGTGAAGCGCGTCTTCGGCTTGCTCGGCCTCGGCGCCGTGGCGCTCACGCTGCAGGGCGCGGTGGCGACGTTCATCGCGGCGCGCTTCTGCCCCGACCTGGGCTTCCTGCTCGTGATCTCCCTCGGGCTGTGCTGGCGCAGCCCCGTCGGCGGGGTCTGCGTGGCGGCCGCGATCGGCTTCGCGACCGATCTGCTCTCGGGCTCGCTGCTCGGCCAGCATGCGCTGTTGCGGCTCGCGGCCTATGCGGCGGCGCGCGTCGGCAGCCGGCACCTCAACCTGCGCGGCCCGCTGCCGCAGGCGGCCTTCGTCGCGGGCCTCACCGCGGCGAACGCGCTGGCGCTGGCGCTGCTCACCTCGTTCTTCTCCCCCGGGAGCGGCGCCGGCATCTTCGCGGTGCGCGAGCTCCTGCCGCAGGCGCTCGCGAACGCCGTCTTCGCTCCGTTCATCGCGTTCGTCACCGAACGCGCGGTCGTCGGGCTCGGCGACGAAGACGGCGGCCAGCGCCTGGTGCCGCTCGCGTCGCGGGGGCGAATCGCATGAAGAAGTTCGACGACACCACGCGAGGTCGCCTCGGCGCCGGCGTCGATGCGAGCGTCGAAGACCGGCTGCCGCTGCTGGTCGTCGTGATCCTGCTCGTCTTCGGCGCCTTCATCGTGCGCCTGTTCCAGCTCCAGATCATCATGGGCGAGGTCTTCGCCGAGGAGTCGGACAAGAACTCCGTGCGCCTGGTCCGGCTCGAAGCGCCGCGCGGCGACATCCTCGACCGCGAGGGCCGGGTGATCGCCACCACCCGGCCGGCCTTCGGGCTCCAGGTGCTGCCGAACGACCTGCGCAAGCCCGAGCTCGCGTTCCGGGCCCTGAGCCAGCTGCTCGGCGAGGACGCGACCGGCTGGCGCGAGCAGGTCGTCGAAGCGCGCGGGCGCGCCCGCTTCCAACCCGTGCGGCTGGCGGGCGATCTCTCGTACGACCGGCTCGCGAGCGTGGAGTCCCACCTCTACGCGCTGCCGGGCGTGATGACCGACGTGCGTCCGCGCCGCGATTACGTGGGCAAGGAGCTCGCTGCGCACGTGCTCGGCTATCTGGGCGAGGTCCAGCGCTCTCAGCTCGAGACGCGCGACTACGCCGGCTACCGATCGGGCGACGTGATCGGTCAGGCGGGAATCGAGGCGCTCGAGCAGACCCAGCTGCGCGGGCGCGACGGCGGCCGCAACGTCGTGGTCGACGTGCGCGGGCGCGTGGTCGACGTCCTCGACGAGGAGGATCCGGTCGCGGGCGGCAGCGTGACCCTCACCCTCGACCTCGACCTGCAGCGCATCGCCGAAGAGGCATTCCAGGCGGACGTGGCCGGCGAGCCAGCCAAGATGGGGGCCCTCGTCGCCATGGACGTCAACACGGGGGACGTGCTGGCGCTGGTCTCGAAGCCCTCGTACGACCCCAATGCCTTCGCGGGCGGCGTGAGCGCCGCGACCTGGAAGGAGCTGATGACGGGCGAGTGGAAGCCGCTGCAGAATCGCGCGATCGCCGGCCAGTATCCGCCGGGCTCGACCTACAAGGCGATCGTCGCCGCGGCCGCCCTCCAGGAGCACGTGATCTCGCCCAACACGGTCGTCTTCTGCCCCGGGCATTTCACGCTCGGACGCCGCAGCTACGCCTGCTGGAAACCGGAAGGACACGGTGCGATGTCGCTGCGCGATGCCATCAAGCAATCCTGCGACGTCTACTTCTACCAGGCGGGCCTGAAGCTCGGGGTCGACCGCCTGGCGTTCTTCGCACGCGCCTTCAACCTGGGTCGGCGCACCGGCCTCGAGCTGCCGAACGAGCAGCCGGGGCTGGTTCCCACGGCGGCCTGGAAGGAGCGGCGCTTCCGCGAGCCGTGGGGCGCGGGCGAGACCGTTTCGGCGTCGATCGGCCAGGGTTTCGACCTGACCACGCCGCTGCAGCTCGCGGTCGCCTATGCGGCGATCGGCAACGGCGGGCGCGTGGTGCGGCCGCGCCTGCTGCTGCGCACCCAGGACCCCGACGGCCGCGTCACGGAGGGGCCGGCGCCCGAGACGGTCAGCTCGGTGCCCGTCTCGCCCGAGAATCTCGCGATCGTGCGCGATGCGCTCACGGCCGTCGTCGAGGAGCCGCGCGGCACCGGCGGGCGCGCGCGCGTGCCGGGGATGCGGGTCGCGGGCAAGACCGGCACGGCGCAGGTCGTGCACCTCCAGCACACCCAGGATCTCGAGGACGACCAGGTGCCGATCAAGTACCGCGACCATGCCTGGTTCGTCGCGTTCGCGCCGGCCGATGCGCCGCAGATCGTCGTCGCCGTGATCAACGAGCACGGCGGACACGGCGGCAGCGCCGCGGCGCCGATCGCGCAGCGCGTGCTCGCGCGCTGGGCGGAGAAGCACATGCCGGCCGCGCAGGTGGCCGAAGTGAAGACGGGGGCGCCGCATGTTGGGAATTGACCGGCGGGTGGTGCAGAACTTCGATTGGACGCTCTTCTTCCTGGTGATCTCGCTCGTCACGATCGGGATCGTGAATCTGATCTCATCGACGCACAGCACCGCCGGCATGTCCGACGAGGTGCGCCGGCAGCTGATCTCGCTCGGCATCGGCTGCGCGGCGCTGGTGGCCACCGTCGCGATCGACTACCGCCACTTCGAACGTTTCGCCGTTCCGCTGTTCGTGGCTTCGTTGCTGCTGCTCGCCGCCACGCTCGTGCTCGCGCCCGTCACGCGCGGGAGTCAGAGCTGGCTCTTCGGCGGGCGTTTGCAGCCCTCCGAGATCGTGAAGATCTCGCTCGTGGTGATGCTCGCCCGCTTCTTCCAGCGCAATCCGCCCGGGGAGATCCGGCGCGTGCGCGACCTGATCCGCCCGCTCGGGATCGCAGGCCTGCCGGTGGCGCTGATCGTGTTGCAGCGGGATACCGGCGTCGCGCTGCTGACCTTGCTCGTGGCGTCGACCTATCTCGCCTTCGTGCGCATTCCCTGGCGCGGCTGGGCCGGCGTTGCGCTGCTCGGTGTCGCGAGCTTCGCGGCGCTGTGGACGTTCTTTCTCGCGCCCTATCAGCAGCGACGGATCCTCGACGTGATCGATCCGGGGCGCGATCCGCTCGCCTCGGGCTATCAGGTGATCCAGTCGCGGATCGCCGTCGGCTCGGGGGGCCTGCTGGGCAAGGGCTGGGTGGAGGGCACGCAGTCGCAGCTGCAATTCCTGCCGACGCAGCACACGGACTTCGCCTTCTCGGTGCTCGCCGAGGAATGGGGCTTCCTAGGCAGCACGATCGTGCTCTCGCTGTATGCGTTGATGCTGCTCTGGGGGCTCTTCATCGCGCGCAATTCCAAGGACGCCTTCGGCGCGATGCTCGCGATCGGCGTGGTGGGAATGCTGTTCTGGCCCGCCGTGCTCAACGTCGGCATGGTGCTCGGCGTCCTGCCCGTGATCGGCGTGCCGCTGCCGCTGTTCGCGTATGGCGGCTCGGCGCTCGTCACCACGCTGATCGCCGTCGGGCTGCTCATGAACGTGTCGCTGCGGCGCTACGTGTTCTGAGGCCGGTCGGCGGATATGCTCTGCGCATGACCCTCCCGGCTCTCCGCCGCACGGCTCCCCGCGTCGGCGCCTTCTTCGACATGGACAAGACGCTGATCGCCGAGAACTCGGGCAGCCTCTACATGCGCTACCGCTACCAGCGCGGGGAGATCAGCGGCCTCGATCTGGTCAAGGGCATCGGCGCCTACCTGCAGTACAAGCTGGGCATCCTCGACATCCGCAACTGGACCAAGACGATGATGGTGCAGTTCCGCGGGCAGAGCGAAGCCGAGCTCGAAGCCGAAGCGAAGAAATGGTTCGACGAGCTGGTGGTGCAGACGATCTATCCCGAGGCGGAAGCGCTCGTGCGCAGGCACGAAGCCGAGGGACACGTGGTCGCGATCGTCTCCGGCGCGACGAAGTTCGTGGTGCGCCCGCTGGCGCAGCGGCTCGGGATCGAGCACCTGCTCTATACGCGGCTCGAGGTGGAGGACGGCTCCTTCACGGGCCGCGTGATCGAGCCGATCTGCTTCGAGGAAGGCAAGATCTACTGGCTGCAGCAGTTCATCGAGGAGCACGGGATCGATCTGGCGAAGAGCTGGTTCTACACCGACTCGATCACCGATCTGCCGCTGCTGGATCTGGTCGGCCACCCGGTCGCAACGAACCCCGACCCGCTGCTCTACCGCGCCGCCGTGCGGCGCCGCTGGCCGGTACGCTTTTTCGAGGCGCCTGGCTAGAGGAGCTTCTTGATCATCGCTTCGAAGTCGGCCTTCGGGCGCGCACCCTGGAGCTGCTGGACGACCTTGCCGTTCTGGAAGGCGAGAATGGTCGGAATCGCGCGCACGCCGTACTTGCCCGGCGTGCCCGGATTCGCGTCGATGTCCATCTTCACGATCTTGACCTTGTCGCCCCAGGTGGCTGCGAGATCCTTGATGATGGGGGCAATCTGGCGGCAGGGCGCGCACCACTCGGCCCAGAAATCGATGATCGCGGGCTTGTCGGACTTCAGGACCTCGGCTTCGAAGTTCTGATCGGTCACATCCAGCACAGCGGCCATGGACACATCTCCTCTACGCGGCGGACGCGCCCCGCGCTCGCTCGTCGTCTCGGTGCGTTGGATGCTCAACCGTAGCGGAGGTAACGCGACTCCCGCAGCCGCCGCCGGCGTTGAATTGGCGATTCCCCGCGGGTATGCTGGCGGACGCCAACCGGTCCAACGCCCCTCGCGAGCGTGAATGCGTGTGCGAGTACGTGAGTGAGTATGGGCGCCACCCGTAACGAGTCTTCCGCCGAGCTGCTCGCGCGCGTGCGCGCGGGCTTCACGGAGCACGCCCGTGTGATGGCGGCCACGCGCGATGCGCTCGAGGCGCCGATCGTGGCCGCGGCCGAGCTGATGATCGAGGCCCTGCGCGGCGGGGCCAAGCTGCTGACCTTCGGCAACGGCGGCTCGGCCGCCGACGCGCAACATCTGGCCGCGGAGCTGGCCGGGCGCTTCGATCGCGAGCGCCCGGCGCTGCCGGCGCTCGCGCTCACCGCGAACAGCTCCGATCTGACCGCGATCGGCAACGACTACGGCTTCGCGCAGGTCTTCGCGCGGCTGGTCGAGGCGCACGGCAAGCCGGGCGACGTCGCGATCGCGATCTCCACCTCCGGCAACTCCGAGAACGTGTTGCGCGGTGTGGACGCCGCGCGGGCTCGCGGGCTGCGCAGCATCGGGCTGATCGGCAAGGGGGGCGGCAAGCTCGCAGCGCGTGTCGACGTCGCGATCAACGTGCCGTCCGACGTGACCGCGCGCGTCCAGGAGGCGCACGGGGCGATCATCCATCTGCTGTGCGAGCTCGTCGAGCTCGCGCTGTTCGCGCGGCCTTTGCTTCCGTGAAGCGTCCGCCTCTCGATCGCTCGCGCTTGCGGCGCACGAGTGCGCGGCGGCGGGCGAGCAAGGTTCGTGTCGCGGACGAGGCGCGCCCGCATCGCCGCGGCGCGAGCTTCGCCGCATTCCTCGAGAGCCTTCCGGACGTGCTGGGGGCCGCCGACCTGCGGGTCGCGATCGACGCGACGGCGCTCGCCCACGCCCGCGGGCGCACGCTGCTCTGGGGCTTCGGGGCCCACGTCGTGAAGGTGGGGCTGGCGCCGCTGGTCGTGGACCTGCTCGAGCGCGGGCTCGCGTCGGGCCTGCTCGTGAACGGCGCCGTCTGCGTCCACGATCTCGAGCTCGCGATGATGGGGCGCACGAGCGAAGACGTCGCGAGCGCGCTCGACGACGGCAGCTTCGGGATGGCGCGCGAGACGGCGCAGGCGCTGAACGCGGCGATCCGGCGCGGCGCCGACGAGGGGCTCGGCATGGGGGAAGCGATCGGGCGCGAGATCCTGCGCGGCAAGTATCCGTATCGCCGCCGCTCGATTCTCGCCACGGCTGCGAAGCTCGAGATCCCGGTCACGGTCCACGTCGCGATCGGCGCCGACATCCATCACATGCACCCGGAAGCGGACGGCGCGGCGCTCGGAGCCACCAGCTATCGCGATTTCGAGACGCTCGCCTCGCTCGTCGCGACGCTCGAGGGGGGCGTGCTCTTCAACGTCGGCTCGGCCGTGATCCTGCCCGAGGTCTTCCTGAAGGCGCTGTCGCTGGCGCGCAATCTCGGCGCGCGCGTGCGCCGCTTCACGACCGTCGACATGGATTTCATCCGCCAATACCGGCCGCGGGTGAACGTCGTCGAGAGGCCCACGCGGCTCGGCGGGCGCGGGCTGTCGCTCGTCGGCCAGCACGAAGTGCTGCTGCCGCTGCTGCTCGCCGGCGTGATCGAGCGCAGCGCGAAGCGAGCGCAGCGGCGATGAGCGGCCGCATCGTGCTCGTCGAAGGCGACATCACGGCGCAAACGGTCGACGCGATCGTGAACGCCGCGAACACGCGCCTGGTGCTCGGCTCCGGTGTCGCGGGCGCGATCCGCGAAATGGGCGGTCCCACGATCCAGGCCGAATGCGACGCGATCGGGGGCGTGCCGCTCGGCGGAGCGGCCGTCACGGGAGCCGGCGCGCTGCGTGCGCGCTACGTGATCCATGCCGCGGCGATGGAGCCGGGCGGCGCGGCGAGCGAGGCGAGCGTGCGCGCCGCCGTCCGGCGCTGCTTCGAGCTCGCGGACGAGCTGGGCTGTCGGACGCTCGCGCTGCCCGCGATCGGCGCCGGGGTCGGGGGCTTCGCGGTGCAGCGTTGCGCCGAGGTGTTGCTCGAGGAGGCGCGCGCCCACTTGCGCGGTCCGACCCGCCTCGAGGAGATCCGCTGCGTGCTGTTCGGAGAGCCGACGTATCGCGTCTTCGAGATGGTGCAGGATGCTGCGAAGGTTGCCGAGCAGATGGAAAAGTTGCGCTCCCGGTGACGTCCGGGGCGTGCGCGCGACGCGCTAACCTCGTGCTTCGACACCGGAGCGGCCGGGCGCAGGAGGACGGGTGGCGGTCGCGGATCTACAGTGGGCGGCTGCGATCTACCTGATCGCGTGTCTGGTTTCCGGCACCGGCCTGGTCCTGCGGTCGCGCCCGCTCGCGCGTGCGGCCGTCGGGCTGCTCGCCGCCGGCGCCATCCTGCACGGGCTCTCGTTCCCGCTGCTGCACGCGCAGGGCGCAGCCCCTCCGCTCACGTCCATCACCGCGGCCACCTCGTTCATGGCCTGGATCGGAACGCTCTGCTTTCTCGCTGCCTTGCTGTGGGTGCGCGTGCTGGGCCTCGTGGTGCTCGTGGCGCCCGCCGCCTTCCTGGGCGTCTTCGTGGCGGCGCTCTGGCTGCCGATGGCCGGCCCCGCGACGTTTGGAGGCAGCGGCTCGTGGCCGCACGCCCACGTGCTGCTCGCGAGCGCGGGGCTCGCGTTGCTCGGACTCGCGGGGCTCGCGAGCGTTCTCTACCTCGCCGAGCACCGCCGGCTCAAGGCGAAGTCGGTGAGACGCCGGCCGCTCCCGTTGCCCTCGCTCGAAGCGCTCGACCGCGTGAGCGCAACCGCGCTGGCCGCGGGCTTCACGCTGCTCACGCTCGGCGTGGTGACGGGCATGCTCTGGATGCGCGCGGTCAGCGGGCATCCGTTCGGCGGGACCGCCCACGAGACCTGGTCGCTGCTCGCCTGGGCCCTCTACGCCGTGCTCGTCGGCTTGCGCTTCGGCGGCCGTCAGGGATCCCACCAGGCGGCGCTCGCGGCGGTCATCGCCTTCAGCTTCCTCTTCTTCGCGGTGATCGGCGTGGAGCTGCTCGCGTGAAGATCGTGCTCGTCGGCATGAGTCACCGAACGGCGCCGCTCGCAGTCCGCGAGCGGCTCGCCGTCGACGACCCGGCGCCGCCGCTGCGCAAGCTCGTCGCCAGCGACGAGATCGACGAGGCCGTGCTCTTCTCCACCTGCAATCGCATCGAGGTGGTGGCGCTCACGCGCAACCCCGATGCGGCGCGCCTGCGCCTGCGCTCGTTCTTCCGCCATGAGCTCGGCGCCGCCGACGCGCGCCCGGCGGCGGCGGATCTGGACGCGGGTCTCTACGAGCACAGCGGTCCCGACGCCATGCGCCACGTGCTGCGAGTGGCGTCATCGCTCGATTCGATGGTGGTGGGCGAGCCGCAGATCCTCGGGCAGACCAAGGAAGCCTACCGGGTGGCCGTCGAGTGCGGAGCCTGCGGGCCGATCCTGGGCCGCCTGTTCCAGCACGCCTTCGCCACCGCGAAGCGCGTGCGCACGGAGACGCGGGTGGCGGCGCGCCCGGTCTCGGTCGCGCGCGTGGCGGTCGACCTCGCCGAGCAGATCTTCGAGGAGCTGGCCGGCAAACGCGCGCTGCTGATCGGCGCCGGCGAAATGACGGAAGCGGCGCTCGCCGCGCTGCGCGAGCGCGGGCTCGCTTCGGTAGCGATCGCCAACCGCACGCCGGAGCGTGCGGAGCCCCTCGCCGCGCGTTTCGGCGCGCGGGCGCACGGACTCTCCGAGCTGCCGCGCCTGCTCGCCGAGGCCGACGTCGTGCTGACCTCGATCGCCGGCGATCTCCCGTTGCTGACGCCGGGCCTGGTGTCGGCTGCGCTCGCCGGCCGCAAGAACCGCCCGCTCTTCGTGATCGACATCGGCGTGCCGCGCAACGCCGATCCCGCGCTCGACAGCCTCGACGACGTCTACCTCTACGATCTCGACGACCTGTGCTCGATCGCCGATCTCAACGCCGCGGAGCGCGGCCGCGACGTGGCGAAGGCCGAGGCGATCATCGAAGAGCAGCAGCAGCGCTTCGACGGCTGGTTCGCGGCGCTGCGGGCGGTGCCGACGATCCGCCACCTGCGCGAACGCGTCGAGAGCCTGCGCGCGGAGGAGGTGGAGCGAGCGCTCGCAAAGCTGTCGCTCTCCGAGGCGCAGCGCGCCGGCGTCGATCTCCTCACCCGCTCGCTCGTGAACAAGATCCTGCACGCACCGGTGTCGCGCCTGCGCCGCGAGGCCGAGCGCGAGGAGGGCATCGTCTACCTCGAGACGGCGCGGGTGCTCTTCGATCTCGACGAGAGCGCCGCGGCGGGCCCGGGGACGGACGGCGCGGAAGCGACGGACGAGACATGAGCGTGCTGCGCCTCGCCACGCGCGCGAGCGACCTCGCGCTCGCCCAGGCGCGTCGCGTGGCCGATCAGCTCGAGCGGGCGCTCGCTCGCCGCGTGGAGCTGGTGCCGCTCAAGACGGAGGGCGACCGCCTGGCTTCCGTGTCGCTCGCCAAGCTCGGCGGCAAGGGCCTGTTCGTGAAGGAGATCGAGGACGCGCTGCTCGACGGCCGGGCCGATTTCGCGGTCCACAGCGTGAAGGACCTGCCGGCCGAGCTGCCGCGGGCGCTCGCGCTGGTGGCGTTTCCGGAGCGCGCCGATCCGCGCGATGCGCTGGTGGCGCGCGAGCGCGGCGCCACGCTGGCGACGCTGCGCGCCGGTGCACGCGTGGGCACCGGCAGCGTGCGCCGCGCCTCGCAGCTGCGGGCGCGGCGTCCCGATCTCGTGATCGTTCCGCTGCGCGGCAACGTTCCCACGCGGCTGCGCAAGCTCGCGGACGGGGACCTCGACGCCGTCGTGCTGGCGTGCGCGGGGCTCGAGCGGCTCGGTCTCGCCGAGCGGATCGACGAGCGCATCGCGCCGGAAATCCTGCTGCCGGCGGTCGGGCAGGGCGTGCTGGCCGTCGAAGCGCGCCGTGACGACGCCGTCGCGCGCGAAGCCTCGGCGATCACCCATGCCGCAACGCAAACATGTGTGATGGCGGAGCGGGCCGTGCTCGTGCGGCTCGGCGCCGACTGCAACGTGCCGCTGGCCGCCTTCGCGCAGCTCACGCCGCACGGAACGCTGCAGCTGCGAGCCCTGCTCGCCGCGAGCGACGGCTCGCGCAGCCTGCGGGCCGAGCTCGAGGGCGCGCCGGGTGAAGCCGCCGCGCTCGGCACGCGCGCCGGGGAGCAGATCCTGCGCGCAGGCGGGCAGGAGCTGCTCGCGCAGCTGCGCGCCGAGGCGCTCGCGTGAGCGCGCGCCCCGTGGGCCGTGTCTACCTCGTCGGCGCGGGTCCGGGAGATCCCGATCTCATCACGCTGCGCGGCGCGCAGCTGCTGCGCGAGGCCGACGCGGTGGTCTTCGACGCGCTCGCGCCGCCGGAGCTGCTGGCGCTCGTGCCGGCGGGGGCGCTGCGCATCGACGTGGGCAAGCGCGGTCACGCCGAGCCGCCCCGCAGCCAGGAGGAGACCTCGGCGCTGCTCGTCGAGCTCGCGCGCGAGGGCCGCAGCGTGGTGCGTTTGAAGGGCGGCGATCCGTTCGTGTTCGGGCGCGGCGGAGAGGAGGCGAGCGCGTGCGCCGCGGCGGGCATCGCCTGCGAGATCGTGCCCGGCGTCAGCGCCGCGATCGGGGCGCTCGCCTACGCCGGCATTCCCGTCACGGATCGGCGTCATTCGGCGTCCTTCGCGGTGGTGACGGGCCACAAGGATCCCGGCGAGGTCGCCGCCGAAACGCGCTGGGAGGCGCTCGCCTCCGCCACCGACACGCTCGTGATCCTGATGGGCATGCGCAATCTCGAGGCGCTGCTCGCGCGCCTGCTTCGCGCCGGCCGCTCGCCCGCGACGCCGGCCGCCGCCGTGATGGATGGAAGTCTGCCCAGCCAGCGGGTCGTGGTGGCGCCGCTCGCAGAGCTCGCGCAGCGCGTGCGGGAGGCGGGACTCGTCGCGCCCGCGGTGGTGGTGATCGGCGACGTCGTGCGCTTGCGCGAGACACTGCGCTGGTTCGAGAGCCGGCCGCTCTTCGGCCGCCGCGTGCTCGTCACGCGCAGCCGCGAGCAGGCGCCCGAGCTGGCCGCGGCGCTGCGGCGCGCAGGCGCGGAGCCCGTCGTGCTGCCCCTGCTCGAAATCGCCGCGCCCGAGGACTGGCGCGAGGTGGACGCCGCGCTCGCCCGGCAGGGCGGCTACGACGCGTTGGTCTTCAGCTCGGCGAACGCCGTGCGCGCGTTCGCTGGGCGCGCGGCCGAGCGCGGCGCGCCGATCGCCGCCCTCGCGCCGCGGGTCTATTGCGTGGGTCCGAGCACGGCGGACGCCGCGCGGGCCGCCGGGCTCGAGGTGCACGGAATTCCCGAAGCGCGGCACGATGCCGAGGGGCTGCTCGAGCTGGTGACACAGTCGCTGCCGCCGCGCGGCCGGCGCTTCCTGTTTGCCCGCGCCGAGCAGGCGCGCGACACGCTGCCGGAAGGGCTGCGTGCCGCGGGCGCTCGCGTCGATGCCGTGACCGTGTACCGCACGCTCGCGACCGCCGTGGATGCGGCCGGCTTGCGCGAACGCCTCGTGCGCGGGGACCTTGCCGCCCTCACGTTCACGAGCCCCTCGGCCGCAAGGAACTTCGCAGCGCTGCTCGACGAGCCCGCGCGGGCAGCCGCCCGGCGCTGCGTCCTGGCGGCGATTGGCCCGGTGACCGCCGAGGCGCTAAGCAAGCTGGGCCTCGCCGCGGATTGCGTCGCGGAGCGCGCGGCGGGGGCGGCGCTCGTCGACGCGCTTTCCGCCTGCCTGGCGGCGCGCCAGGCGGGCGCGACGGCCTCGAAGCCAGCGAGGGGAGGAGCGGCATGACGTTCCCGATCACGCGCCTGCGGCGCCTGCGCCGCACCGCCACGCTGCGGCGCATGGTGCGCGAGACGCGCCTCACGCGCGACGATCTGGTGCTCCCGCTCTTCGTGGTGGAGGGGCGCGGGGTGCGCGAGCCGATCGCGTCCATGCCGGGCGTGCTGCGCTTCTCGGTCGACGCGGTCGTCGCGGAGGCGAAGCAGGTGCGAGACCTCGGCATTCCGGCCGTGCTGCTGTTCGGCATTCCCGCCGAGAAGGACGCCCGCGGCTCGGGGGCCGATGCCGCGAACGGCGTGGTGCAGCGCGCGGTCGACGCGATCAAGTCCGCCGAGCCCGATCTGTGCGTCGTCACCGACGTGTGTCTGTGCGAGTACACCGACCACGGACACTGCGGCATCGTCGAGCACGGCGACGTCGCGAACGACCCGACCCTCGAGCGGCTCGCCGCGGCGGCCCTTTCGCACGCGCGCGCGGGCGCCGACGTGGTGGCTCCCTCCGACATGATGGACGGGCGCGTGGCGGCGATCCGCGGCGCCCTCGATGCGCACGGCTTCGGGTCCGTCGCGATCCTCTCCTACGCCGCCAAGTTCGCGAGCGCCTACTACGGCCCCTTCCGGGAGGCGGCCGAGAGCACGCCGCGTTTCGGAGATCGCCGCAGCTACCAGATGGATCCGCCGAACCGCCGCGAGGCGCTGCGCGAGATGCGCGCCGATCTCGCGGAGGGCGCGGACATGCTGATGGTGAAGCCGGCGCTCCCCTACCTCGACGTGCTCTCGGAAGCGCGGCGCGAATTCGACGTGCCGCTCGCCGCGTATCACGTATCGGGCGAGTACGCGATGATCCAGGCCGCCGCCGAGCGCGGTTGGCTCGATGGCGAGCGCGCGATGGACGAGGCGCTGATCGCGATCAAGCGCGCCGGCGCCGACCTGATTCTCACCTACGCGGCGAAGGACGTCGCCGCGCGGCTGGGTGCTTGAGCGGAGGACCGCGTGCCGCGCCAATACAAGGTGGTCGAGACGAGCACCGTGAGCGACGACGAGCTCGAGACGATCCTGAACGAGTGGACCGCCAAGGGCTGGGCGCTCGATACGATCCAGTTCGCGATGCGCGATGCCTCGAAGCGCCCGAGCATGGCCTTCGTGCTCTTCACGCGTGAGGACGTGAGCGAGGACTGAGGGTTTCCCTGCGGCGCCCGGCTTCCCGGCCAGGCTTGCTTCGTGCGCGTCGATCGCCGCAGAATACGCCTTCTCCTCATGGCGGAGGGCTTCGCATGGCGGCTCGCATCTTTCTCGGGCTCTCGGCGCTGATCTGGCTGCCCTATGGGATCTGGTGCCTGCTCGACCCCGCGCAGCTCGCCGGTTCCGCCGGCGTCAGCTTCGTCTCGGCGACGGGGAGCACGGAGCTGCGCGCCATGTACGGGGGGCTGCAGGCCGGGATCGGCGCGCTCGCGCTGGGCGGCGTGCTGCGCGTGTCGCTCGAGCGTCCCGCCCTGCTCGCGCTGCTGTTCCTGACCGCCGGTCTCGCGAGTGCGCGCCTCGCGGGCCTCGCGCTCGACGGATCGGCTTCCTCCTACACGCTCACGGCGCTCTGCTTCGAGATCCCGACGGCCGCGATCACGGGCTGGCTGCTCGCCCGCGCGCCGCTCGTGAGCGCTCGCTGAGCGGTTCCAGAGGCCGTTCCACGATCGCGGCGGGCCCCTCTATTCGCGCGGCGCCGCCGAAGGCTTCGGGCTGCCCATCACGTAGGGCAGGATCGTCCGCAGCAGGTCGACGCGCGATTCGAGCGTGCGATTCACGCCGGAGAGCAGCCCGAGCACGCGGCCGACGAGCACCAGATGGCTCGGCATGCGCACGATGGGATTGGCGCGCACCTGCTCCGAGAGCTCGCGTCCGAGCTCGGCGGCGAAGTCGCGATCGAGAAAGCCGCGCTGCCGCAGGCGGGTGGCGGCCTCGAGCACGAAGGCGGCGATCGGGTCGAGCGCCTCGGGCCCGCCGCGGCGCGTCTCGAAGCCCAGATCGACGAGCGCCTGCGCCATGTCGTCGGCCTTGCCCTGCACGAGCGCAGCCGTGAAGGCGACGACCCCTGCGCGGAAGCGCGGCGGCAGGTCCTTCGCGAGGCCGAAGTCGAGCAGCACGAGGCGCGGCGCGCCGTCGTCCCGGCGCTGCACCAGGATGTTGCCGGGGTGCGGGTCGGCGTGGAAGAAGCCGTGAGCGAGGATCTGCTCGCAGTACGCCTCCGCCAGCCGCTGGGCGACCCGATCGGTGTCGAGCCCCGCCGCGCGCAGGCCCGCCACGTCGGTGATCTTGATGCCGTCGATGAAATCCATCACGAGCACGCGGCGCGACGTGAGCTGCCAGTGGACGCGCGGTACGCAGACGTCGTCGCGCCCGGCGAACATGCGCCCGACGGCCTCGGCGTTGTGGCCCTCGTTCACGAAGTTGAGCTCGCGCGGGACGTAGTTCGCGAGCTCGTCGACGAGCGGCATCAGGTCGAAGTCGCGCTCCATGAAACCGACGGTCCGGAACAGCACGCGCAGGTTCGCGAGATCGCTGCGCACGAGCGCCTCGATCTCGG
This sequence comes from uncultured delta proteobacterium, assembly GCA_963785985.1. Classification (GTDB taxonomy): domain Bacteria; phylum Myxococcota_A; class UBA9160; order UBA9160; family SMWR01; genus DATBRV01. The sequence continues at coordinate 497,317 of CAWAXD010000016.1, forward strand.
GATATTGGACCTTCACGGCCACGCGCTCGCCGCTCTTGAGAACCGCCTCGTGCACCTGGGCGAGCGAGGCCGCCGCGATCGGCTCGCGCTCGATCGAGGCGAAGACGTCCTCGAGGCTGCAATCGAGCTCGCGCTCGATCGTCTTCTTCACCACCGGGAACGGCTTCGCGGGCACGCGGTCCTGGAGCTTCGAGAGCACCTCGACGTATTCGCGCGGCAGCACGTCGGCGCGCGAGCCCAGGAACTGACAGCCCTTGAGGATCAGGCCGCGCAGCTCGATCGCGGCCTCGTAGATCGACTGGGCGCTGGCCGCATTGAAGCGCGTCCAGCGCTCCGGCATGTCGCTCGGGCGCAGGCGCTCCGCGATGAAGCGGTTTGCACGCATGCCGAGATAGATGCGCCCGAAGGTCGCGCCGATCCGACGCGCCCGATAGAAGCGCTCCGCGGCCGAGACCTGCGCTGCGGCCATGCCGCCTACCACAGCTCCGGCGGCTTCGACGGGCAGGACCAGGCTTCGGCGAGCGAATCGCCGTGGCCCGTGTGGCCTTCCGCAGCGTCGGCGTCCGCGGGATCGGTCGGCTCATCGGAGGCTTCGGCGGCGCCCGCGTCCGTGTCCGCGCCCGCGGCGACCCCCGCAGCGTCGGCGCTCTCGCCCGGGGAGGCGCCTGCCGGCGCGGCGAGGGCGTCGCTCCCCACGTCCTCCTCCTCGTCGTCGAAGGGCGGCGTGTAGGCGCACTCGACCCAGCGCGGCGCCGGGAACTCGAGGATGAAGCTCGTGCCGAAGTTCTGGTAGCGGTAGTGCGCGTCGTAGAGGAAGCCGAAGCCGATCGCCGGCTCCGGGATCGACGCGATGTCGCCCGCCTTCACCAGCTCCTCGAGCGAGTCGGGATACACCGACTCGCGTGCGATGTAGAGCGCGAGCGCGTCGAGGATCTGGCGCGCCCGGATCTCGCGCGTCAGGTGGTAGTCGAAGCGCGCCACCGCTTCGGAGCTGATCAGCGGGATCCCGATCAGCGTCGCGCCCACGAGCGCGTGGCGTGCGCGCCGCGTGAGGCCGTCTGCGCCGCTGCGCACGAGGCCCGCGCTGGCGATCGCGATCGCCGTCACGAGACTCGCGCCGACGAACGTCTTCGCGCCGGCCCGGAAGGGGAAGAGCTCGAGCTGCGAGCCGATCCAGAGCAGCAGCGCCGGCAGCGCGATCGCGAGCACCAGCTGCGCCACGCCGTGCGCCCGCGCGCGCCCGCCTTCCGCGCGCCGCAATCCCCCGATCGCGCGCAAGCCGAAGCCGGTCCCGCACAGCCAGGCCGCGATGAACAGCGCGCCCACTTCGATCCCGAACACCGGCACCGCCGGCCACGGCGAGATCGCGAAGCGCAGGCTCTCGTCGGTGCCCGTGGCATTGCGCACGAACGCGAACACCGCGAAGACGATCGGCAGGTAGATCAACAGACGCAGAGCCCAGGACAGCCGCAGCCAGCTCGCCGCGAGCAGAGGCGCCGCGAGCGAGAAGCCGACGACCACGGCCGTGAGCGCGAGCACCGCCGACGCCCGCCAGGAGAAGAACTCCCACACGAAGGGCGCGCGCACGCCGTAGAACGTGTAGAGCGCAACTGCGACGACGCTCGCGAGAGCGAGCGCGCGGCCGACGGCCGAACGGCAGAGGGCGAACACGAGCGCCGTGAGCGCCACGGCCGGCAGCGCCGTGCCGAGCAGCGCGCGTGCGAGCGTCTCGAACACGGGGTAGAGCGGCTCGATGTCGAGCAGGAACGTGCGCGGCGTGTACCAGTTCCACGCCATGCCTTTGTTCGAGGGACCCACGCCGTAGTGGATCAGCACCGCGTAGCCCAGCGCCGCGGCGACCGCCGCCCATCCCAGCAACGCCCTCGCGAGCGGGCGTCGGGGATCCGCCTGGGCTTGCGTCATGTCTCGCCTTTACCGCGCGCCCTCGCCGCGACGTGGAGGCGGCGCGCTGCGGGCTCCGAGCTCTTTCCCGAGAGCCGGATCTCGGCCTTCACTTCGAGCGTGCGGCCCTCGAGCAGATCGGTGAGCACCCGGCTCAAGTCGATCTTCTCGAGCGATTGGCCGATTTCGAAGCTCAGCCGTTCCAGGAATTCCTTGCGCGTGCGGTCGCTCTGGTTGACGACGAAATCCGTCCAGTCGCGCGGGACGGCGTCGCCCAACGCCTTGCGGATGGCCTCCTCGGTGAGGAAGAGGCCCGAGAGACCCACCGACAAGGCCCGCCGGACCAGCTCCGGAACGGCGGGGCGGCGCCCGGTGTCGGATTCGGGCTTCCGGCTCGCGGGACGCCCCGACGGGTCGTCTCCGTGCTTCCTGCGCTCCGTCGTCATGGAGTAGACTCCAACCATGCGCCGCATCCGGGTCCGTGACATCATGCCCAGCAAGATGGTCACGATCAGCGCAGGCGACACGCTTGCGACGGTCGAGGATATCATGACGCTCGGACGCGTGCGCCACATGCCGGTGGTTCACGCGGGCAAGCTGGTCGGCGTCGTCTCCGAGCGCGATCTGCTGCGCGCTTCGCTCTCGAACTTCTCGGATTTCGGCAGCGACGAACGTCGGGCCTTCCTGCACGTGGTCGAGATCAATCGCGTGATGTCGGCGCCGCCGATCGTGATCGATCCCGAAGCGACGGTGAAAGAGGCCGCGCGGGTGATGGCAGAGCGCAAGATCGGCTGCCTCCCGGTGGTCGACGGCGACGAGCTGGTCGGTCTGATCACCGAGACCGACGTGCTGCGCTACTTCGCAGGCGTCCCGCCCGAGAACGGCTGAGCCCGCATCCGCGCGGCGGACGCGTCACACCCGCGCCAGCTTCCAGCGGCCGGAGCGGAAGCGCCAGGTGAGCAGCGCTCCCTTCACGGCGTAGTCGGCGAGCAGGCAGGACCAGACCGCGACGACGTTCCCGAACAACGGCTTGGCCAGGAATTCCGCCGCGCCGAGCCGGAACACGAGCAGCCCCGCGAGTATCGCGAACAAGGGGAAGCGCGTATCGCCTGCGCCCCGCAGCGCGCCGCCGAGCGTGAATTCGACCGCCATCAGCGGCTGCGCCGCGCCGAGGATGTAGATGAAGATCACGGTGAGGCGGACCGTCTCCTCGCCCACCGCGCCGAACGAGCCCGCCAGCGGGTGCGCGAGCAGGATGATCGCGAGCCCGACGCTGCTCATCACGCCCACGGCGCCGACGGTCGCGCGCCACCCCGAGCGGGCGGCCTCGTCGGGCCGCCCCGCGCCGAGATTCTGGCCGACGAGCGTCGCGGCGGCATTCGCGAAGCCGAAGCCCGGCACGAAGCAGAACGCCAGGATGCGTACACCGATCAGATACGCCGAGATCGGCTCCGTTCCGAAGCCGGCGACGATGCGCAGGAAGAGCAGCAGCCCGAGCTGGAAGGCGCCTCGCTCGAGCGCCGTCGGAATCCCCACGCGCAGCAGGCGCCGCGCCAGCGCGATCGTCACGTTGCCGCGCCAGGGCGCCGTCGGCAGCACGAGATCCCCGCGCCCCCACAGCCAGAGAAACAGCAGCGCGCCGGTGACGAAGGCGATGCCCGAGGCCCAGACGGAGCCCTCGGCGCCGAGCGCCGGCGCGCCGAAGCGACCGAAGATCAACGCCCAGCACGCGAACACGTTGACGAGGTTGGTGACGATTCCGATCGCGAGCGGCGTGCGCACGTCGCCCGCGCCGCGCAGGCCCATGGCGAGCGTCGCGCCCACCGAAACGGGGATCCCGAAGCAGAGCAGGATGCGCAGGCAGCGTCCGCCGAGCGACACCACCTCGGGCGCGACGCCCATCCAGGACACGATGCTGTCGCTGGCGGGGATCGCGAGCATCAGCAGCATCCCGAACCCCGCCGCGAGCACGAGCGCAGTGCGCATCGCGCGCGCGGCCTCGAAGGTGCGACCGGTGCCGAACTCGCGTGCGATCAGCGCAACGGTGCCGGTCGTCACGGCTTCGAGCAGGCCGAACGTGAGGAACTGGATCTGCACGGCGACGCCGACTCCGGCGATCGCCTGTGTGCCGAGCGAGCTCACGAACAGGAAGTCGACGACGCCGACCAGGGATTGCAGTGCGAACAGCGCCATCGAAGGCCAGGCGAGCGTCCACACCGAGAGGCGCGGCGCACGCGGATGCAGCGGCGGCGGCTCGGGTGCGATCGGCTCCGTCACCCGCCGAGCTCGGAGGCGTGCGCGAGGATGTGGTGCGCGGTGCGGTCGGCGAGCGCCGCCGTCGTGATCTGCGGCGGCGCGCCGAGCGAGGTGGGAAACACGCTCATGTCGGCGACGAAGACGCCGCGCACGCCGTGCAGCTCACCGAAGGCGTTCACGACCGACGTGGCGGGGTCGCCGCCCATCCGGCAGGTCGACTGCGGGTGGGTCGAGGCGATCGGGAGCGTTCCCTCGCGCACCTCGAAGCGCGCGATCTCGCCCAGATCGGCGCCGCGCTCGAGCGTGAGCGGACCCTGCAGGAACGGGACCACGACGCGCTGCGCACCGGCCGCGAACAGCACCTCGGCGCAGTGACGCAGTCCCGCGGCGAGCAGGGCGCGGTCGCCCGCGTCGAGCGCATAGCGGATCTCGGGCTTGCCGAGCGAGCTGCCGCTGCGCACGCTGCCTTCGCTGCGATCGTGCAGCAGCACCAGCAGGCCGCCGAGCTTCGCGAAATCGCGCATCTGCTGGAAGTGTTCGCGGCCGAAGCCGGGCACGTTCACGGCGGCGAGCACGGGGAAGCCCGCGATCGGCATCAGCACGTAGCCCGTGTGCGGCTCGCGCTCGAGATCGATGAACTCGTCGATGTAGTAGCTCTGCGGGATGCCGCGGTAGGCGTGGATGGGCTCCGGCCAGTAGCCCGCGACCATCACCGACGGGTGCAGGTGCAGATGGCGGCCGACCTCGGGGCCGCCGAGCCCGCTGCGCAGCAGCAGATCCGGCGACGCCACGGCGCCCGCGGCGAGCACGACGACGCGCGCCTCGACCGTGAGCGTGCCCTGCGTGCGGCCGGTGTGGTCGACGACGTGGCCGTGGACGCGGCGCGCGCCCGTCGGCGGCGCTTCGATCCGCTCGGCGCGCGCGTTCGCGTAGACGCGCGCGCCCGCTTCGCTCGCGCGCGGGACGTAGGTGACGAGCATCGACTGCTTCGCGTCGTAGCTGCAGCCGAGCAGGCAGTAGCCGGACTTCACGCAGTTCTCGCGGTTGTGTTGCGTGACGAAGCCCGAATAGCCGAGCGCTTGCGCCCCGGATCGCAGCAGGCGATTGAGCGTGTTGACCTCGTCCTCGCGGATCGGCTTGACGCGCAGGTTCGCTTCGACCCGCGCGAAGCTCTCGGCGAGCGCGGCCTCCGTGAGCTCCGGGAGCGCGTGCTCCTCGCGCCACATGCGCAGGATCGCGGGCGGCGTGCGGAACGCGTAGCAGAGGTTGTGGACGGTGGAGCCGCCGACGTTGCGCCCCTGCAGGATCGTGATGCCGCCGTCGACGGTCTGGCGCATGCCCGCCTCTTCGAAGAGGCGCGGCAGCATCTCGTCCTCGCGCTGCGTGAAGTCGCGGCTCGTCCAATGCTCTCCCTGTTCGAGCACGACGACGTCGAGGCCCCCTGCGGCGAGCTCGGCCGCCGCCACCGCGCCGCCGGCGCCGGATCCGATCACGCACACGTCGGCCCGCGTCGCGAGATCTCCACCGCGTTCGAGCAGCGGCACGATCATGCGGGCACCGTCGCGGCCGCGCTGCGGCGCAGCAGCGGGCCCTGGTAGCCGATCAGGCTCCAGACCTCCGGCTGGCTGTACCAACCCATGAAGCAGAGATTGCGCACGCCCAGGAAGGCGGTGCGGCGCAGCGCGAGGCGCGAAGTCATCCACCCGCGCAGCGAGGCGTCCTGCTCGGCGTCGGAGAGCTCGCTGAAGCGCGCGAGCCGCAGATCGAAGATCAGGGGGCCCCATTCGAACAGACGCAGCGCGAGCGGCAGCACGCCCGAGACGGCCGGGTCGAGTCCGCGGCAGACCGCGTCGACGGTCGCGACGGCGCGGGTGTCGCGCACGCGCGGCGCGCTCGGGAGCCCGGTCTCGGTGATGCGCTGCATCAGCTGCGTCAGGATCTCGGTCTCGCGGTCGTCGAAGAAGCGCTCGCTCGGGGCTCCCGCGGCGCAAGCGAGCGCGCTCGCCGGCAGCACGCGCAGCTGCGCGAGCGTCGTGAAGGCCGCCGTCGTGCCGGCGAGACGCAGGAAGCCGCGGCGCGTGGTGGCCGGCGCGAAGAGCGCGCGCAGACCCGGAGCAGGGCGTTCGTCGTGCATGCGAATCTCCCTACGGTACACCGGCGGGCCGCGGCCTCAATCGACGGGCCGACACGTGACGAAGCGGCGCAGCGCCGGCGGCAGGCGGCGCGGATCGAGCGGCGCCGGGGCCCGGGTTTCCACGTCGACCGCATTGAAGGTGTTCCAGAACAGCACCGGACCACGCAAGCCGCCCTGGCGCGCTCTTGCGAGCACGGCGGCCAGACATTTTCCCGTGTAGGTGGTCTCGAGCGCGAGGCCGTGCTCGGCCGCGGCGGCGACCGCGGCGCGCGCGGCGTCGGTCGGGGCGCCGTAGCCGGGGCCCAGCTGTGATCGCACGAGGTCGAAGGCGTCTGCGCGGATCGCGATCTCGGGCAGGCGCGGCGATGCGCGCCGCAGCTCCCGAAGCGTGGCGCGAGCCATGCGCGCGAGCCGGCGCGGCGAGGGCGGCAGGATGTCCGTCACGAGGACGCCGACGACCCGCGAGCGCAGTCCGGTCAGCGCGAGCCCGGCCACCAGGCCGGCGACGGTGCCGCCGCTCCCCACCGCGACCCAGATCTCGGCAGGCTCGGGCAGCGCACCCGCGCGCACCTGCTCCGCGAGCTCGCAGGCGGCCGAGACGATGCCGAGCTGGCCGCGCGGCGAGGAGCCGCCGGTGGGCACCAGCACCGGTCGCTCGCCCCGCAGCGTCGCGAGCGCGAACGCGCGCACGACCTGCGCGGCCGCGGCGGGCAGATTGCGTCCAAAGCGCAGCTCGGCGCCCCACGCGGCGTCGAGCAGCAGCGAGCGCTGCACGGCGGCCGTCACGGGCTGCATCACCAGCACGAGCGTCGTCGCGAGGCCCGCGTCGCGCGCGAGGATCGTCGTCGCCAGCCCGTGGTGCGTGCCGAGACCGCCGGTCGTGACGAGCCGCTGCGAGCCGCGCGCGAGCGCCGCCCCCAGGATCCACTCGAGCTTGCGCGGCTTGTTGCCCCCGTAGAGCGGCGAGCACCGCTCGTCGCGCTTCACGAACAGCGCGCCTTCCGGGAGGCCCGCGAGCGGCAGCGCCTCGACCGGCGTCGGGCCCATCACGATGGGGCGGTGCGGGAACGCCCCGCGCAGCGCGGGGTCGAATCGGAAGAGAGCGGGCTCTTGCGCTTGCACGCTCCCTCTTCGCACGCGGCGTGGCGCCGCGCAATGCGCGAGGGGAGATTGACTTTTCCCGCGGGGGTCCCGTAGCATCGGGCGCTGTCTCCAAGAAGAGGCGGCGCTGAGAGGGGGCTGCATGGCGGTCGTCGAGCAGATCGAGACGGCGGGAGGCGGCCGGCGGCGCCTCGCCCTCTCGAACCCCGCGACGTTCGAAGCCGTCGGCGAGATCGACGTGCAGACGGCGGCCGACGTCGCCGCCGCCGTCGAGCGTGCGCGCAAGACGCAGCGCGAGTGGGCCGAGCTCGGGATTCCCGCGCGCGCGCGCTACCTCGAGCGCGCGATCCGCGTATTGCTCGCGCGCCAGGAAGCATTCATCGATGTGATCTGCTCGGAGACCGGCAAGCCGCGTCTCGAAGCCCTCGCGACCGAGATCCTCACGGCTTGTGACGCACTTCAGTTCTACGCGAAGCGCGCGCGGCGGATCCTCGCCGATCGCACGGTGCCCATGCACCTGCTGAAGACGAAGAAGCTCAAGCTCTGTTACCGGCCGCTCGGCGTGGTGGGCATCATCACGCCGTGGAACTTCCCGTTCATCCTGTCGCTCAACCCGACCGTGCAGGCGCTCGTCGCGGGCAACACCGTCGTGCTCAAGCCCTCCGAAGTGACGCCCTTCTCCGGACGCCTCGTCGAGCAGCTCTTCCAGGAAGCGGGGCTGCCGGACGGCGTCCTCCAGCTGGTCCAGGGCGACGGCGAGACCGGCGCCGCTTTGGCGCTCTCCGACATCGACAAGCTCAGCTTCACGGGCAGCGTCGCCACGGGCCGCAAGATCGCGGAGATCTGCGGCAGGCGCCTGATCCCGTGCACGCTCGAGCTCGGCGGCAAGGACCCGATGATCGTCTGCGCGGACGCCGATCTCGTGCGCGCCGCGCGCGGCGCCGTCTACGGCGCCTTCGCCAATTCCGGACAGGTGTGCACGTCGACCGAGCGCGTCTACGTGGTGGCCGACGTCGCCGAGGAGTTCACGCGCCGCGTGCTCGCGGAGACCGCGAACCTGCGCCAGGGCGCGGCCGGCGAATTCGACGTCGGCGCGATCGCCTGCCCGCAGCAGCTCGAGATCATCGAAGCGCACGTGGCCGATGCGGTCGAGCGCGGCGCGCGGGTGCTCGCCGGCGGCCGCCGCAATCCCGCGCAGCGCGGCCTGTTCTTCGAGCCCACCGTGCTCGACGGCGTGAATCACCAGATGCGCATCATGCGCGAAGAGACGTTCGGCCCGGTGCTGCCGATCATGCGCGTCGCCGACGAAGCCGAGGCCATGCGGCTCGCGAACGACAGCCACTACGGGCTGAATGCCAGCGTCTTCACGGGCGATCGGCGCCACGGCGTCGAGCTGGCCAAGGCGATCGAATCCGGCTGCGTCGTGGTGAACGATTGCATGCTCACCTACGGCGTTCCGGAATCCCCCTTCGGCGGCGTCAAGCAGAGCGGCATCGGACGCGTGAACGGCGAGCAGGGCCTGCGCAGCTACTGCAACACGCAGTCGATCCTGATCGACCGCGTCGGCGCGCGCAACGAGCCGCTCTGGTACCCCTATTCGGCGCGCAAGCTCGGGGCGATCCAGCGCGCGATGAAGCTGCTGTGGGGCACGTCGCTCGGGCGGCTGCTCTCGTGAGACGAGGCGTCCGGAGAGGGCGCGTGCGGAGAACGCGATGATCTCGACGATCTTGTTGCCGACCGATGGCTCTCCCGCGGCAGGCGTCGCGGAACGCTACGGAGTGACGCTCGCGGCGCGGCTCAAGGCGCGCGTGCTCGGGTTGTCGGTGGTCGAGGAGCGCTTCACGCGCGGCTTTCAGGAGGACGGCCTCGGTGTGGCGCCGCCGCCGCTCGACGCGCTGGCCGCCTATCTGAAGAGCCGGGCCGACGCCGCCTGCCGGCGCCTGGCCGAACGCGCGCGCGCGGAGGGCGTCGAGATCACGGGCGAGACGGCTTCGGGCATCGCGGACGACCTGATCGTCGAGCGCGGCCAACTCGCGGATCTGATCGTGCTCGGGCGCGATGGCCAGCACGCCGCCTTCCGCACCGGTTTGATCGGCGCGACCGCGAACGGCGTGATCCGCAAGACCGGCAAGTCCGCGCTGGTCGTGCCCGAAGGCGCGCAGATCGGCGGTCCGCTGGTGCTCGCTTTCGACGGCTCGCCGGGCTCGACGACGGCCGCCACGCTCGCCGTGCAGCTCGCCACGCGCATGGGCGAGCCGATCCACGTCTTCGTCGACTCGAAGGACAAGGGGCGCGCGATCGCGCGCTTCGAAGAAGTCCGCGGCCTGGTGGGCGCGCTGCCGGTGCCCGTGCGCGAGATCTCCTCCACGCTCGGGCGTCCCGACGTGAAGATCGTCGACTCCGCCCGCGAGGTGCGCGCCGGATTGATCGTGATGGGCGCGTTCGGGCGCAACCGCATCAGCGAGTATTTCCTCGGCAGCAACTCGACGGCGGTGGTGCGCACCTCGCCGATCGCCGTCCTCGTCGCCCGCTAGCGCCGTGGTGTCGCCGGGGGTGCGGCTCGCGGACCTGGCGGCCGAGCTGGGCCGCGAGGTCGAGGGCGACCCCGACTTCCGGGTCGCCGGCGTGGCGGCTCTCGACCGCGCCGGGCCGGGAGATCTCGCTTTCGTGCGCTCCGAACGCCTGGCGCTCGCGCTCGCGCAGAGCCGCGCCGGTGCGCTGATCGCCCCTCCCGGGGTCGACGCCGGGCGCCGCCCCGTGATCCGCTCGCCGCATCCGGCGCTCGACTTCGCGCGCGCCGTGCGGCGGCTGGTGGCGCGCCAGCGTCCAGCGCCCGGAGTGCATGCCTCGGCCCAGCTCGCGCCTGGCGCGCGCGTCGATGCGAGCGCCTCGGTCGGCGCGGGCTGCGTGCTCGGGAGCGACGCCCGGGTCGGCCCGCGCAGCGTCCTGCACGCCAACGTGACGCTCTACGCCGCGGTCCAGGTCGGCGCGGACTGCGTGATCCACGCCGGCTGCGTGCTGCGCGAGCGCACGCAGCTCGGCGATCGCGTCGTGCTCCAGCCCGGCGTCGTGCTCGGCGGCGACGGCTTCGGCTACGTGATCACCGAGGCGGGCGCGCTCGAGGCGATGCCGCAGATCGGGCGCGTCGTCGTCGCCGACGACGTCGAGATCGGGGCGAACACCACGGTCGATCGCGGCACGCTCGGCGACACGCGCATCGAGCAGGGCGCGAAGCTCGACAACCTCGTGCAGGTGGGTCACAACGTCGTGATCGGGGAGTCGGCGCTGGTGGTGGCGCAAGCGGGGCTCGCTGGCAGCGCGCGGATCGGGCGCGGCGCCGTGATCATGTCGCAGGCGGGGATCCCGGACCACGTGACGATCGGCGAGCGCGCCTACGTGGGCCCGAAGAGCGGCGTGCACGGCGACGTCGCCGACGGTGCGCGCGTGATGGGCTACCCGCACCGGGACATGAGCGCGTTCCAACGCATTTTTGCGGCGCTCGGCCTGCTGCCGGCGCTGATCGCCCGCGTGCGCGCGCTCGAACGCAGGCCCGCCGCGGGCGCGTCCGCCGGGCGCCCGCGCGCGAAGAAGAAGCTGCGCGCACGCCGGCGCGCGAGCGCGAAGCACTGAGGGAGCTCGCCGCGCTATCGCTCGCGGAGCTGCGCGCGCGCTGTCTCGCTGCGAACGGCGCGGGCGAGCGCGAGCGCTGGCTCGCCGCGCTGCGCCAGGATGCGCGGCGCGGCGCCCGCGCGCTCGCCGGCGCGCTCGAGCGCCGGCAGCGGGCCGAGCGCCGGGAGCAGGAGCGGCTGCGGGCTCTGTTTGCGCTGCGGGCACGCCTGCTCGCCGCCGGCGCGCGCTGCGTGGCGGGCGTCGACGAGGTCGGGATGGGACCGCTCGCGGGGCCCGTGCTCGCGGCGGCGGTGATCCTTCCCGAGAGCCCGAGCCTGCCCGGCCTCGACGACTCCAAGCGGCTGTCGCGCGCCGCGCGCGAGCAGATCGCGGCGCGCATTCACGCGCAGGCGCTCGCGGTCGGGCTGGGGATCGTCGAGCCCGGCGAGATCGACCGCTCGAACATCTACCGCGCGGGGCTCGAAGCCATGCGCCGCGCCGTGCTGGCGCTCGCGCGCGCGCCGGATCACGTGCTCGTCGATGCGCGCACGATCCCGGGCCTCGCCTGCCCGCAGACCGCGATCGTGGGGGGCGACGCGCTGGACGGCTCGATCGCCGCGGCCTCGATCGTGGCGAAGGTCGCGCGCGACGCGATCATGCGGCGTCTCGACGAGCGCCACCCCGGCTGGGGTCTGGCTCAGCACATGGGCTATCCGACGCCGCAGCATCTCGCGGCGCTCGAGCGTCTCGGCCCCTCGCCCGTCCACCGGCGTTCGTTCGCGCCCGTCGCCCGCGTCGCGATCCGCGGCTCCTGATGGTGCGCCTGCGCTGCGAGCCGGAGGACTTCCGGGTCGACGAGATTCCGCTGTACGCGCCCTCCGGCGAGGGCGGCCACACTTTCGTGCGCATCCAGAAGCGGCTGCGGACGACGGAGGAGCTGGCGCGCGATCTGGCGCGCGCGGCCGGCGCGCGCCCGGCCGACGTCGGCTACGCCGGGCGCAAGGATCGCGTCGCCGTGACCACCCAGTGGTTCTCGGTTCCGGGGCTCGCGCCCGAGGCCGCGCTGGCGCTCGCGCTCCCGGGCGCGAGCGTGATCGAGGCGCAGCGCCATCCGCACAAGCTCCGCACGGGCCAGCTGGCGCGGGAATCGCTTCGAGATCGTCGCGCGCGAAGTCGACGCGGAGAGCCTGCGCGACGCCCCCGCGCGCTGCGAGCGCTGGCTGCGCGAAGGCCTGCCGAACCGCTTCGGCGCGCAGCGCTTCGGGTGGGGCGGAGGCAACCTCGAGTCGGCGCAGCGGCTGCTGCGCGGAGAGCGGATCGGCGGCGATCGGCGCCATGCGCGCTTCCTGATCTCGGCGCTGCAAGCCGCCGTCTTCAACGCGGTGCTCTCGCAGCGTCCGCTGCCGCTCGCCGAGCTCGAGCTGGGCGACGTCGCGATGCTGCACGCGTCGGGCGGGCAGTTCGTCGTCGAGGACCTCGCGCGCGAGGCGCCGCGCGCGGCGGCCTTCGAGATCAGCGCGACCGGGCCGATCTTCGGCACGCGCGTGATCGAGCCGACCGGCGCCGCCGCGGAGCGCGAGCGCGCGGCGCTCGCCGCGCTCGGCGTCGACCTGGCCGCGCTGAAGCCGCCGCCCGGGATCCGGCTGCGCGGGGCGCGACGCGCGCTGCGCGTGAGGCCGGAAGCGCTGGACGTCGCCGCCGTCGGCGACACGCTGCGCCTGCGCTTCACGCTACCTGCGGGGAGCTATGCGACCGTCGCCGCTCGAGGAGCTGCTCGGGCCGCACGCCGGATCGGATGACACCCGCCGGGCCAGCGGGTTATCCTGAGCCGCCGCACCCGAACGCCCGCGCCAGGAGGTCCCCCATGCGCATTGCAGCGAACGTCACCGAGCTGATCGGTCGCACCCCCCTCGTCCGGCTGAACCGCGTCGCCGCCGGCGTGAAGCCGCAGATCGTGGCGAAGCTCGAGAGCCAGAACCCCGCCAACAGCGTGAAGGACCGCATCGGTCTCGCGATGATCGAGGCGGCCGAGCGCGCCGGGCGGCTCGTTCCCGGCGAGACGGTGATCGTCGAGCCCACGAGCGGGAACACGGGCATCGCGCTGGCCTTCGTCGCCGCCGTGAAAGGCTACGACTGCATCCTCACGATGCCGGAGTCCATGAGCCCGGAGCGCCGCGCGGTGCTGCGCGCCTTCGGTGCGAAGCTCGTGCTCACGGACCCCGCCAAGGGCATGCCGGGGGCGATCGAGAAGGCGCGCCAGCTGTGCGGGGAGCTGCCGAATGCGTACATGCCGCAGCAGTTCCAGAATCCCGCGAATCCCGAGGTCCACCGCAAGACCACGGCCGAGGAGATCTGGGCCGACACCGATGGGCGTGTCGACGCGCTGGTGGCGGGCGTCGGCACCGGCGGCACCATCACGGGCGTCGCCCAGGTGCTCAAGCAGCGCAAGCCCTCCTTCAAGGCGGTTGCGGTCGAGCCGACCGACAGCCCCGTTCTCTCGGGCGGCGCTCCCGGCAAGCACTTGATCCAGGGCATCGGCGCAGGCTTCGTTCCGGACGTGCTCGACAAGTCGCTGCTCGACGCGATCGTGAAGGTCGGCAACGACGAATCGCTCGAGATGGCGCGGCGGCTGGCGCGCGAGGAGGGGATCCTGTGCGGGATCTCGTCCGGCGCCGCGGTGGCGGCGGCGCTGCGCTACGCGCAGGGCGAGGGCCAGGGCCTGGGTCTGATCGTGGTGATCATCCCGAGCTTCGGCGAGCGCTACATCCAGACCAAGCTCTTCGAGCCCTATCGGTACGAGGGGAGCGACGACGTCGCGACCTGAGCCGGTGGAGCCTCCGCAAGACTCCGGCGCCGCGCGCGAGCCCGGAGCCATCGTCCGCGCCTACGCGGGGGTGTGGCCGCGCATCCATCCCGACGCCTGGATCGCGCCCGGCGCGGTGGTGGTCGGCGACGTGGAGATCGGCCCGGATTCGAGCGTGTGGTACGGATCGGTGCTGCGCGGCGACGTGCACGCGGTGCGCATCGGCGCCCGCAGCAACCTCCAGGATGGCTGCGTCGTGCACGTGACACGCGAGCGATTCTCCTGTGAGCTGGGTGACGAAGTGACGGTGGGGCACCGCGCCGTCGTCCACGGCTGCCGGGTCGGCGATGGCGCTCTCGTCGGAATCGGCGCGATCGTGCTCGACGGCGCGACGATCGGCGCCGGAGCGCTGATCGGCGCGGGCGCCGTCGTGACGCCGGGAAGCATCATCCCCGAGCGTTGGGTCGCGCTCGGCATCCCGGCCCGGCCCGTGCGCGAGCTCGCGGCCGGCGAGCTCGCGGAGCAACGGGCGCGGGCGCTCGCCTATGTCGACACCGCTCGGCGTCACCGCACCGCGCAGGGCCGGCCGTGAGCGCGCCGCGCGCGCGGGAGCGCGGTTCCGAGGCTGCGCCGCGGCGCGAGCAGAAGAAGGCGGAGTCGCGGCGTCGCATCCTCGAGGCGGCGCGCACCGTCTTCTTCCGCGACGGCTTCATGCCGGCGAATCTGGACGAGGTGGCGGACCTCGCCGAGGTCGCCAAGGGCACGCTCTACCGCTACTTCGACAACAAGGCCGAGCTCTACGTCGCCGTGCTCGCGCACGATGGCGCGCTCTTCGAGCGCAAGCTGCGCGAGACGCTCGCGCCGGGACTCTCGCCTCCCGAGCAGATCCGCTGCACGGGGCGCTTCTATCTCGAGCACTGGATGCGCAACCGCGACTACTTCCGGATCTTCTGGGCGATCGAGAACCAGGAGGTGATCGGCGAGCTCCCGCGCGGGGTGATCGAGGAGATCACGAAGCTCTGGGAGCAGTGTCTTCAGCTGCTCGCCGACATCGTGGCGCGCGGCAGCGACGAGGGACACTTCCGCGCGTGCGATGCCTGGCAGGTGGCGCACCTGCTGTGGACGCTCGCGAACGGCCTGATCCAGACGGAGGCATCCGCCGCGCGCCGCAAGTTGCGCCGCGGACCGCTGGTGCGCGATTTCGAGGAGGCCATCGAGATCGTGCTGCGCGGTCTGGCGGCGTCCCCGCGCGCGCGCTTGACGGCGGAACCGGCTTGCGGGAATCTCCCGCGCACGGGGGAGGGCGACGGCGATGGGTGAGAACCTCGGGGCGCGGATCCGGACGATCGTGGTGGAGCAGCTCGGCGTCGAGCCGTCCGAGGTGACGCCCAACGCGAGCATCCTCGACGATCTCGGCGCGGATTCGCTCGATGTGGTCGAGCTCGTGATGGCGCTCGAGGAAGAATTCGACATCGAAGTGCCCGACGAGGCCGTCGAGAGCATCCGCACGATCGGCGACATGGAGCGCTACGTCACCGAGCACGCCTCCTGAGACCGCCTTCAGCGCGGCGGTCGTAGACCCGGCAGCACCCGCGCCCAGATCCCGAGAGCCGTCGTCGCAGCCGCGGCGAGCCCCGCGACCCACAGCCGACCGCGCAGACTCTCGCGCATTGCCTCCGCCATCAGCGCCTGCTCCCGCGGTCCGGAATCGGGCGCGCTCCCGATCGCGAAGAAGCGGAAGATCACGGGTGACGCCAGCGCGAAGCAGTACACGAACCCGAACGCGGCGAAGTAGAAGATCATCAGCGTGAAGCGCGGCTGGAAGCCGACGGGGGCGGCCTGCGACGCGGTTCGGCGGCCATCGGTCGACGTTACGCAGCAGCGGCTCGCCGGTCAATGCACGCTCGCGCAGCGCTGCGCTAGCCTGCGCGCTGTGAAGGAGCACCCGCGGGTCGTCATCATCGACGGCACGAATTCACTCTATCGCGCCTTCTTCGCGATCCCGAATCTGCGCGCCGCCGACGGTACGCCCACGAATGCCGCGTACGGCTTCGTGACGATGCTGCGCAAGCTGATCCGCGACGAAGCGCCCGACTACCTGCTCGTGGTCTTCGACGCGCGCGGCGACAACTTCCGCCACCGCCTCTACGAGGGCTACAAGGCGACGCGCGACGCGCAGCCAGAGGATTTGTCCGCGCAGATCCCGATCGTCCGCGAGCTGCTGCAGGCGCACCGCATTCCGATTCTCGAAGTCGCGGATTTCGAGGCCGACGACGTGATCGCGACGCTCGTGCGGCGCGCGCCCGCGGACGCCCAGATCGCGATCGTCTCGACGGACAAGGACCTGATGCAGCTCGTGGGCGGGCGCGTGGTGCTGCTCGACGGCATCAAGGAGCGCCGCTACGACGAGAAGGCGGTCGAGGAGCGCTTCGGTGTGCCCCCGTCGCAGCTGCTCGATCTGCGCGCGCTGGCGGGTGATCCGTCGGACAACATTCCCGGTGTGAAGGGCATCGGCGCCAAGGGCGCCGCCGAGCTGATCCGCGAGTGGGGCGACCTCGAGAGCCTGCTCGCGCACGCCGTCGAGGTCCCGTCGAAGCGCGCGCGCGAAGCCCTGCTCGGGCAGATCGATCAGGCGCGTCTCTCGAAGCAGCTCGCGACGCTGCACGACGACGTTCCCCTGCCGCTCGAGCTCGAGGCGGCGGCGCGCCAGGAGCCGGATCTTGCGCAGCTGCGCGGGCTGTACGAGAGGCTCGGGTTCTCGCGCCTGCTCACGGAGCTCGGCAGCGAGGTCGCGAGCCGCGCGGCGAGCGCGAGCGCTCCCGAGGTGCGCCGCGTCGAGACGCTCGCCGAGCTCGATGCGCTGGTCGGCGAGCTGCGCGCGCTGCCCGTGATCGCGCTCGCGGCCGTATTCGCCGACGAGGCGCCGATGAACGCGACGCCCGCGGGCCTCGCCTTCGCGCAGGGCCCCGCGCGCGCCGCCTTCGTCCCGCTCGCGGGCGAGGGCCTGCTCGCCGCCGGCCTCGAGCCCGGCGAGGTGGTTGGCCGACTGCGCGCGCTCTTCGAGGGCAAGGGCGCGCGGCCGTGGTCGGCGCGCGAGACGAAGCCCATCCAGGTCTGGCTCGCGGAGCAGTCGCTCGAGCTCGCCGCGCCGGCCTTCGACGTCGAGCTCGCGGCGCAGCTGCTCGATCCCAGCGGCTCGCGATCGGTCGAAGTCGTCGCGCGGGAGCGGCTCTCGCTGGCGCTCGCCACCTGGCAGGATCTCGCCGGGCGCGGCGCGAAGGCGCGCCCCGCGAGCGAGATCGCCGCGGCGCAGGTGGCCGCCTGGGCCGGCGCGCAGGCCTGCGCTGCGCAGCGTCTCGAGGCGCCGCTCGCGCGCGAGCTCGCGGAGACCGGCATGGACGAGCTCTACCGCAAGGCGGAGCTGCCGCTGACGCGCGTGCTCGCACGCATGGAGCGCGCGGGCGTGCGCATCGACGAGGCGGCGCTGTCGCGACTGTCCCGGGATTACACCAGCCAGCTCGCGCAGCTCGAGGAGCGCATCCATGCGCTCGCGGGCGAGCGCTTCCTGATCAGCTCGCCGAAGCAGCTCCAGCAGATCCTGTTCGAGAAGCTGAAGCTTCCGGTGCTGAAGAAGACGAAGACGGGCTACTCGACGGACGAGGACGTGCTCGAGCAGCTGGCGTCGCAGCACGAGCTGCCGATGCAGATTCTCGCGCACCGCCGGCTCGCCAAGCTCAAGAACACCTACGTCGATGCGCTCCCCCCGCTCGTGAATCCCCGCACCGGACGCATCCATCCCACGTATCACCAGCTCGGCGCGGCGACCGGCCGGCTCTCGGCGACCCAGCCGAACGTCCAGAACATCCCGATCCGCAGCCCGGAAGGCGTGCGCATCCGCGAGGCCTTCGTCCCCGCCGAGGGCTGTGCGCTGCTCTCGGCCGACTATTCCCAGGTCGAGCTGCGCATCCTCGCGCACTACTCGGGGGACGAGAGCCTGATCGAGTCGTTCCGCCGCGGCGAGGACATCCACCGGCGCACGGCGGCCGAAGTCGCCGGCATCGCGCCGGAGGCGGTCACGGCCGAGCAGCGCGCGCGCGCCAAGGCGGTGAACTTCGGGATCATCTACGGCTCCTCGGCCTTTGGCCTCGCGAACCAGCTCGGCATCGCGAGCGGCGAAGCGCAGGCGACGATCGACGCGTACTTCGCGCGCTACCGGGGGGTGCGTCGCTTCCTCGACGAGACGATCGAGGCGGCGCGCCGCGAGGGCTTCGTGCGCACCCTGCTCGGCCGGCGCCGCTACCTGCCGGACCTCGCGTCACGCAACCGCGCGCTCAAGAACGCCGCCGAGCGGATGGCCGTGAACAGCGTGATCCAGGGCACCGCGGCCGACCTGATCAAGCGGGCGATGGTCGAGGTCGATGCGGAGCTCGAGGCCGCGGGCCTGCGGACCCGGATGATCCTTCAGGTCCACGACGAGCTGGTCTTCGAGGCCCCGGAAGGGGAGGTCGCCGAGCTGCGCCGCCGCGTTCCCGCGCGGATGGAGGCGGTGTTGCCGCTGCGCGTGCCGCTCGTGGTCGACGTGGGGGTCGGCGCGAACTGGCGGGAGGCCCATTGAAGGGCGGGATCGCCACCCGCGGCAGCGGGCGAATAGAACCGGCCGGCCGGACGTCGAAGCCAGGCGGCCGGACGGGGCCGCGCGAAGGAGCGGGGCCGATGGGCGCCGAGGTCCGAGGGACGCCGGCGGCGGCTCCGGCGGACGCCGAGGTGATCGAGCGTGCCCGGCACGGCGACCACGCGGCGTTCCGGGTGCTGGTCGAGCGTTATCAGGGTCGCGCCTACGGGCTGGCGTTGCGGGTGCTGCGCAACGAGGAGCAGGCCCGGGACGCGGTCCAGGACGCCTTTCTCAAGGTGTACGGCTCGCTCGCGAAGTTCGAGGGGCGTTCGGGCTTCTACACCTGGCTGTATCGGCTCGTCATGAACGTCTGCCTCGACATGAAGCGCCGCGATCGCTCGCACCGCCACGTCGAGTGGGAGGAGGAGCGCGCGGTCGAGATCGCGCAGGGCGCCGAGGCGCTCGCGCCCGGCACGGGCGACCCGGATCGCCAGGGACCGGGAGCGGACCTCGAGCGCTCGCAGCTGCGCGAGGTGATGGTGCGCGCGATCGAGGCGCTGCCCGACGACGCGCGCCGCACGCTCGAGCTGCGCGAAATCGATGGCTTGAGCTATGCCGAGATCGCAACGGCGCTGGCGGTTCCGAAGGGCACCGTCATGAGCCGGCTCTTCTACGCGCGGCGCCGGGTGCGGGCCGCGCTGATCGAAGCGGGCGTGGTGGATGCTACACCCGCTGGAGACGCCGTGGAGGATGCACGATGACGAACCCGGTACGGGAAGCGCGGCGGTCTTCGGGCCTCGCGGAAAGCGACGAACGCGCGCTTCACGCCTACCACGACGGCGAGCTGCGGGGCTTCTCCCGCTGGCGCTTCGAGCGCCGTCTCGGCCGCTCTCCCGCGCTCCAGCGCGAGCTGCGGGGCATCGCCGAGCTGGGGGTGCTGCTGCGTGAACGCGGGGCGCAGGCGCCCGGAGCGGAGCTGTGGGAGCGCATCGCGCTGCGGCTGCCGGCGGCGGACGCCCGGCGCGAGAGCGAGCTGGAGGCGCGCACGCGCGCGCGGCGTCTGGGTTGGCTGGCGCCGGTCGGAGCCGCCGTCGCGACGCTCGTCGTCGCGGCCGTGATTGCTCAGCAGTGGCTCATGCCCGCGGTGACCGAGCGGGCGGGCGTCGTGCGCTGGATGGACAGCCGGGGGCGCAGCGTGATGGTTCTCGAGGAAGACGAACAGAACGCGACCACGGTCATCTGGCTCCTCGATGGGGAACAGTCCGTAGGGACCGAAGGGGGCGGGCGTGGCGCTTCGTAGCTGGATCCACGCGGGGGTGGTGGCGGGCCTCCTTTTCGCCGGGGCCGCCATGGCGCGGGCGGAGGCGCCCCGCAGAGTTTCGGTGCAGGTCACGGTGAGCCACGCGCTGGATGCGAAGGGAGAGGTCGACCCGCGCGGGAGCGCGCTCAACTCCTTCCTCGAGCCGCAGTTCCGCTACGGGAGCCTGAAGGTGCTTCAGGTCGAAACCCTCGACCTCGCTCTCGACCAGGTCGGCACGCTGAAGCTTCCCAACGGCCGCAAATTCCGCGTGCGCCCGCTCGACATCGGCCCGGAGGGCGTACTGCTGTCGGTCTCGGTCCAGGGAACCCTCTGGACCGACATGCGCGTGCGCAACGGCCACCTCGTCGTGATCGGCGCGGAGCGCTACGAGGAAGGCAAGCTCGTGATCGGGGTGGAGCCGCATTTCTAGTACTCCGCTCGCCTGCGGCTCGCTGCGCGCTTCGCTTGCGCCGGGCTTCGCCCGTTCGGATTTCTCCCCTCGGGGGCGTCCAAGAAATATATTTCGGTTGCCTGACACCTTTCCGTTCGAGCGGCCACTTCCTCTGTAGAAAACAAAATATCCCCTTCCCAGGGTGGCCCGAGGCGGCGAAAGCTTCCTCGGGTCTTCCTGTTTCTGGGGTCCGCGGCCCAGCTCTCGGACGCGGCGTTCAGTCGGGGGCGCAGAGGATCAGGCTGTAGCGCGACTGGGCGTCGAGCCAGAGCGCGTCGCGGCGCAGCGAGGCCGCCTTCAGCAGGTCGTCGATCTCGGCGGGCGAGTACTTGAACGAGTCCTCGATGTGGATCGCCTCGTCGCGCGCGAAGGCGATCTCGAGGCCGAGCGCCGTGATCGGGATCCGCTGCGACCGGCGGCTCACGAGGTGGATCTCGATCTTGCCCTCGTCCTCGCACCAACGCGCGCGGTGGCTGAACGAATCCGCGCCGAAGCGCCCGCCGAGCTCGCGGTCGATGCGCACGAGCAGGTTGCTCGTGAAGCGCGCGGTGACCCCCTGCGCGTCGTCGTAGGCGGCTTCCAGCACCGCGCGCGCCTTGCGCAGGTCCACGCCGAGCAGCAAGCGGTCGTCCGCTGCCAGCGCGAGCCGCACGCGGCGCAGGAAGCCCGCGGCTTCGCTGCGATCGAAATTGCCGACGTTCGAGCCGAGCCAGGCGACGAGCTTCGGCCCCTGCGCCAGGCCGCGTAACAGGCGCACGCCCTCGTGGTACTCGCTCGCGATCGCGTGGACCTCGAGGCCCGGATAACGCGCGAGCAGGCTCCGCGCGCTCGCTGCGAGCGCGCTGCGCGAGATGTCGATCGGCACGTAGCGCAGGCTGCCGTGACGCGAGAGGAAGGCCTCGATCAGGAGCCGCGTCTTGCGCGCGCTTCCGCTGCCGAGCTCGGCGAGCGTGGCCGCCTCGTCGAAGCGCGCGGCGATGGCACCGGCGCGCGCCACCAGGATCTCGTGTTCGGCGCGCGTCAGGTAGTACTCGGGCAGCTCGCAGATCGCCTCGAAGTACCGCGAGCCGCGCGCATCGTAGAGGAAGCGACAGGGCAGGCTCTTCTCGGGAAGCGAGAGTCCCGCCGCCACGGCGCTCGCGAATTCCGCCGCCTCGCGCTCGGCAGGCGTCTCGCTGAGCGTGTAGCCGGCGCGGGGGGTGGTGCGGATCACCCTCAGGGACTCGCGCTGCCGTGGCGCAGCAGGCGGCCGGGCAGGGGGCCAGCGGGATCGACGGCATCCTTTCCGTCGCGCCGGATCACCGTCCCGGCGACGATCACGGCGTCGATTCCGATCGGGTCCGAGACGAGGCGGTCGGCGCCGGCCGGCTGGTCGAAGACGCGGCGCAGCGGACTCGTGCCCACGCGGGCGGCGTCAAAAATCGTTATGTCGGCCGGCAGGCCCACGGCGAGCCGCCCGCGATCGGCGAGGCCGAACACTTCGGCGGGTCGCGCGGTCAGCATGTGCACCGCCTGCTCGAGCCCGAGCGTCGCCTTCTCGCGCACCCAGTGCCCGAGCAGGTGGGTCGAGAAGCAGGCGTCGCAGAGCTGGCTCGCGTGCGCGCCGGCATCCGAGAGACCGAGCACGGTGTGCGGCGCGAGCAGCAGCTCCGCCACCTCGTCCTCGTCGGCGTTCATGATCGCGACGCGGAAACGCGCTTCGAGCTGCGAGGCGATGCCGAGATCGAGCGCGAGGTCGAGCGGGTGCACGCCGCGCTCGCGGGCCACCTCGGCGAGCGGACGCTCCGCCAGCTGCGGCTCGGAGGGCGCGCTCGCGATCCAGGTGCGCTCCCACCAGGCGCTGAGCGCGCGCCCGAAGCCCGTCTCCGTGCTCTCGCGAAACACCCGCCGGAAATCGGGGTCGCGGTAGATGCGCAGCTGCCCTGCGAGATCGGCGGTCGAGATGGGTGCGAAGGCCTTCATGCTCTCGAAGGGGAAGGGCTGCTTCCACTGGAACTCGAAGTTGAGGGGCCGGCACGAGACCTGGGGAATCACCCGGCGCCCCTCGCGCTGCTGTTGCGCCGCGCGCGCGAGCACGCCGCGATGCGAGCCCGGCCCCATGGCGCCGGCCAGCAGCGCCGTCCACGAGATCGGGCAGCCCGTCTCGGCGGCGATCTGGTCGAACTCGTCGAAGAACAGGCCGCGGCCGAGCGTGGCCTGCAGGATGCCGCCGCCGGGCCCGCCGAGGGCGCCCGCCAGCGCGCGGATCTCGTCGATCTCGGCGAGCCGGCTCGGCACGGGACGCCCGGCCCAGCCGATGTGCGTGGGGGATTTCGAGGTCGCGAGGCCCACGGCGCCGACGGCGAGGGCCTCGCCCACGATCGCGCGCATGCGCGCGATCTCGTCGGGTGTGGCGGCGCGCTCGGTGGCGGCCTCGCCCATCACGTAGAGGCGCACCGGTGTGTGCCCGACCAGCGCCGCCACGTTGATCGCGACACCGCGGCTCTCGATCGCCGCGAGATACTCGGGGAAGGTCTCGAAGGGCCACTCGCTTCCCAGCCCGCTCGAGAGCGCGTCGAAGCTCATGCCCTCGACCTTCTCGAGCGTGCGCAAGATCAGCTCGCGGTGCTCCGGCCGCGTCGGCGCCACGCCGAAGCCGCAGTTTCCCATCACGACGCTGGTGACGCCGTGCCACGGCGAGATCGAGAGCATGCGGTCCCACAGCACCTGGGCGTCGTAATGCGTGTGGATGTCGACGAAGCCCGGCGCCACGATGCGATCCGCCGCGTCGAGCGTCTGCCGCGCGCTGCCGCGCGCTTCACCGAGCGCGACGACGCGTCCTGCACGGATTCCGACGTCTCCGCGACGGCGCGGCGCGCCCGTGCCATCGACGAGCATCCCACCGGCGATCTTGAGGTCGTACTCCATGGGGGTCCTCAGCGCGCCTCGAGCCCGTAGAGCTCGGCCACGTTGTCGTGCAGGATCCAGCGACGCTTCTCGTCGGAGAGTCCCTGCGTCTGCTCGCGGATCACGTCCTGCGACCGCGGCCAGGTCGAATCGCTGTGCGGAAAGTCGCTCGCCCACATCAAGCGCCGCGGATTGCACAGGTGTGTCGTCTGGAATGCGACCCAGTCGTCTTGAAAGGTCACGTAGATGTTCTCGGCGAAGTATTCGCTCGGGCGCTTCGAGAGCGTGCCCGCGGGCAGCCAGTAGCGGTGTCGATCGTAGGCGTGATCCATGCGGTACATGAAGTGCGGCACCCAGCCGGCGTCGGCCTCGACGCACACGATCTTGAGCGCAGGGAAGCGCTCGAAGATGCCGCTGAAGACGAACAAGCCCATCAGGTCCTGACAGCCCCGGATGATGGAGAGGAAGGAATTGAGCCGCGGGCCGCGCGTCACGCCGGCTTCGCGCGTCGTGAGGATGTGGAACGAGAGCGGCAGGCGGAGATCGATCGCCGCCTGCCAGAGCGGGTCGTACATCGGGTGATCGTAGTCTTCGTGCTGCGGCTGGCCGGGCATCATCACGCCGTAGAGCCCGAGGGCCCGGATCTTCTCGAGATCTGCGATCGCTTCGGGGACGCTGCGCACGGCGGTCTGGCCGATGCCGAAGAGCCGCTGCGGGTGGTGGCTGCAGTACTCGGCGATCCAGAGATTGTAGGCGTCGAAGCAGGCCTTCTTGTAGTCGAAGTCGCGGTGGTTGCACAGCACCATGCCGACCGTCGGGTAGAGGATCTCGCCCGCGACGCCATCGCGCGCCTGGTCCGCCAGCCGCGCGTCGGGATCCCAGCCGCCCCGGTGCAGCTCCTCGAACTTCGCGCCGAAGACGGCGATCTGATCCGCCGTCTTCCCGGCGGCCGCGACCAGCCCGAGCGGGACTGGTTTGCTCATGCCATCGACGACGAAGATGTCGCCGAGCTGCTCGTGTCGCACGAGCTTCGGGGCGCGCTCGCGGAAGGCGGGATCGATGCGATCCACGTAGGTGCCGGCGGGCTCGGTGATGTGGGAGTCGGCGGAGAGGATCGGGTATGCCATTGGGGGGCCTCGACCCGGGATCGTCGGGCCTTCTCGCGGAAAAGGCCACCCCTTTCTGCGCTACCTGCGCCGCCCGGCCTCTGCGAAGCTCCGGGGCCATGTCGACCGCGCCTCCGGCCGCCTCCTCGCGGAGCGAGGCCGTGCTCGTCGCCGCGCTGGCGACGTTCGCGGCGCTGCGCGTCGCGCTGTTTGCAGCGGCGTTCCCGTTCTTTGCGAACGTCGACGAGCAGAAGCACGTCGACATGGTCTTGAAGTACGCGCGCGGCTATCTGCCCGAGCCCGGGCATGCGGGCTACGAGCCGCAGATGGGCGAGCTCGTCGGCCTCTACGCCTCGCCCGAATACCTGGCGGAGCCCGGCGAGATCGTGCCGCCGCCGCCCTGGCGCCGGCCGCCGGCCGCGCTGCTCGCCTCGATCGAGGCGAGCCGGCGCTTCCTGGCCGCGCGCGAGAACAAGGAGGCCGAGCAGCCGCCGGCCTACTACGCGCTGGCGGGCGCCTGGCTGCGGCTCGGCCGGGGATTCGGTCTCGAGGGAGCGCGGCTGCTCTACTGCGTGCGCGGGCTCGGCGCGCTCGCCGCCGCCGCGTTCGTGGGGGTGGCGTACCGGCTCGTTCGCGATCTCTACCGCGACACTGCGCTCGTGCGTCTGGGCGTCCCGCTGCTGGCCGCCGTCTTCCCGCAGGATACGCTCTTCTATGTCACACCGGACGCGCTCTCGCCGCTGCTCGGCGGCCTCGCCTTCGCGCTCTCGCTGCGGCTCGCGCGGCGACCCGAGAGCGGCGCCGCCGTGTACGGGGCTGCGGGCCTCGTGCTCGCCGCCGCGCTGCTCACGAAGTGGACGAACGCGGCGCTGCTCGTCGTGGCCGTCGCGGCGAGCCTGCACGCGCTCGCGCACGCGCCGCGCGAGCGACGCGGGGGCCGGCTCGCAGCCCGGCTCGCCTGGCAGTGGGGAGCGACGCTGGTGCCGGTCGCGCTGTGGTGCGGGCGGAATCTGTGGCTCTACGGCGATCCGACCGGCTCCGCGCTCAAGGTGGCGCGGCTCGGCTGGGGTTCGAAGCCGATCGGCGCGTGGCTCGAGCATCCGATCTTCAGCGCGTCGGGGCTGTGGGAGTTCGCGACCGGCCTCGTTCCGATGTTCTGGCGCGGCGAGCTGGCCTGGCACCGCACGGATCTCGCGTGGCCTGCGATGGACGCGCTCTACACGGGCTCGACGCTGCTGCTGCTCGGGCTCGCGTGCGTTGGGCTTCGCGCTCGCGAGCCGGGTCGCTTCCTCGCGGAAGGACTCGCGGGGCTCGCGCTCGCGGTGGCGGTGGGCACCCTCGCCGTGCTCTCGCTCGCCTTCGCCTTCGACGCGACCACGAATCCGCCGGCGAGTCATCCGTACTTCGTGCAGGGCCGCTTGATCTCGGGCGTGCTGCTGCCGTTCCTGCTCGTGTACGTGCGCGGGCTCGAGGTCGCTGTCGGCTGGCTGCCGGCGCGCGCCGCGCGCCTGGCGGGATGGCTCGGCATCGTCGCCCTCGCGCTCGCGGTGTCGATCTCCGAGCTCGTGCTCACTGCGCCCGTCTTCGCGAGCGCCTACAACGCTTTCCACCTGCCGTGAGCCAGCGCGGCGCCGGCGAGCTCCGGATCGCGCGCTTCAGGGGCCCGTCGAGAGGCACAGCTCGCGGCGCAAACTGCGCGCGCTGAGCCCTCCGGCTCGCAAGCGCCGTTGCAGCGTTCGCGGGCTCACGCCGAGCGCGGCGGCCGCGGCGCACAGCCTGCCGCGGTGCTCGAGCAGCACGCGCACGCTCTCGGCAGCGCCTGCGCGCGGCGGATTCGCGGCGAGCGGGGCCTCGGGCCGCTCCTCGGGCTCGCAGTCGAGTTCGTCGATGTCAGCGCGCAGCAGCGCGCGCTCGACCACGCTGCGCAGCTCGCGCACGTTGCCGGGCCAGCTGTGCGCCAGCAGCCGGGCCAGCGCCTGCGGAGCCAGCGCGCGGGGACGGCTGCCCGCGCGGGCGACGAAGAGCTCGACGAGACCCGCTATGTCCGAGCGCCGATCGCGCAGCGGCGGGAGATCGATGCGCAGCACGGCGATCCGGTAGTAGAGGTCGAGTCGGAAGTCGCCGCTCGCGCACAGCTTCGCGAGGTCGCGGTTGGTGGCGGTCAGGATGCGCGCCTCGGCCCGCGTCTCGCGGGTGGCGCCGAGCGGCCGGAAGCTCCCGGCCTCGAGCACGCGCAGCAGCTTGGCCTGCACGCTGCGCGGCAGCTCGCCGATCTCGTCGAGCAGCAACGTCCCGCCCCGCGCCGCGTCGAAGAGCCCCGGCCGGTTGCGAAAGGCGCCGGTGAACGCGCCGCGCAGCGTGCCGAAGAGCTCGCTCTCGACGAGCTCGGGCGGCAGCGCCGCGCAGTTGACCGCGACGAAGGGGCCCGCTGCGCGGGGACTCGCGGCGTGCAGGGCGCGCGCGGCGAGCTCCTTGCCGGTGCCGGTCTCGCCGCAGATCAAGACGGCCGCTTCGGAGCGACCGAAATCCGTGACGCGGCGCCGCAGCGCCTGCATCACCGCGCTCTCGCCCGAGAGCGCCTCCCTCCAATCCGCGATCGTCTGCGCATCCATGGCCCGTCACTCCCCGGATCGAAGCCTCTCGATCCGAGACTAGGGCGTGGGGGCTGCGCGCGGCGCAGTCAATCGGCGTCGAGGGACGTCGGAGGTCGTCCGAAGCCGTCGGCTGGAGACGGGAGGCGGGCGAGGCGTTCAGGACAGCGTGGCGCCGTCGACTCGCAACGCGACGCCGTTGATGTGGGCCGCGTCGCCAGAGGCCAGGAAGGCGATCGAGCTCGCCACCGTTTCGGGGCCGCGGAACTGGTCGAGCGGCATGATGCGATAGAGCAGCTTCCTGTCCGCGCCGGCCGGAATCTGCGCCTGCTCCGTGATGGGCGTCGTCACCGAGCCGGGGCAGACCGCGTTCGCGCGCAGCCCCTGCTTGCCGTACTCGATCGCGATGCCGTAGGTGAGCGCCAGCACGCCGCCCTTCGACGCCGAATAGGCGCAGGTCCAGGGGTGACCTGCGAGGCCGGCGGTCGACGCCGTGTTGACGATGCAGCCGCGCGTCGCGAGCAGATGCGGAATCGCCGCCTGACACATCAGGAAGGTTCCGGTGAGATTCACGGCGATCACGCGGTTCCAGTCCGCGAGCGGGAATTCGTGTGTGTTCCCGAACTTCAGGATGCCGGCGATGTTGCACAGCACGTCGAGCCGGCCGAACTGCGCGAGGGTCGCGCGCATGGTCTCCTGGATCTGCGCCGGCTCCGAGACATCGCAGCGCAGGGCCACGACCTCCGCGCCCTGCTCGCGCACGAGCTTTGCGGTCTCTTCGAGGCCCGCGATCTGCACGTCGGCGATCGCCAGCGTCGCGCCTTCGCTCGCCAGCCGCTCGGCCGTGGCCCGTCCGATTCCGGAAGCTGCGCCGGTGACGAGCGCAACCTTGTTCTCGAATCGCCGCATGGATCTCCTCGTCGAGCGCTCCAGGGAACGCGTGGGAGCGAAAGCATAACCGGGGGCCCGGAGTTCGCTCGCCGGGGGCACGTCATGCGACTCCGCTCGCCTGCGGCTCGCTGCGCGCGCGCTGGCGGCGCGCTTTCGAGTCATGGGACTCCGCTCGCCTTCGGCTCGCTGCGCGCGCGTTGGCGGCGCGCTTTCGAGTCATGGGACTCCGCTCGCCTTCGGCTCGCTGCGCGCGCGCCTGCGGCGCGCTTGCTAACGTTGCGGCCGCACCCCGCAGCTCCGTCGGAGGATCGAGCTTGAAAGACGAGCAGCGCCCCGTCCTCGTCGGTGTCGCGCAGGCCTGCATTCGCGATGCGGAGCCCGCGACGGCGCCGGAACCGCTGGCGCTGCTCGAGCGGGTGGCGCGCGGAGCGGCCGAAGATTGCGGCTCCGGCGCGCGCGCGCTGCGCGGGCTCGACACGATCGGCATCGTCGAGGTGGCGGCCTGGCGTCCGAAGAACGGCCCGCGCCTGCTCGGCGAGCGGCTGGACGCGAGCCCGCGCCGCGAGCTCCTCACCGCGACGGGCGGCGAGATTCCGATCACGCTCGTGAACGAGCTGGCGAGACGCATCGCCGCCGGGGAGGCGCGCGTGGCGCTCGTCGCCGGCGCGAACCAGGTGCGCACGCTGCGCCGTGCGAAGCGCGCGGGCGTGAAGCTCGACTGGAGCGCTGGCGGCAGCGGAGAGCCGACGCTGTTCGGTGTCCACAAGCCGGGCTTGACGCCGCTCGAGGTGGAGTACGGGCTGCGCATGCCCACCGACGTCTATCCGCTCTTCGAGAACGCGCTGCGCGCGCGGCGCAAGCTCGACCCCGACACGCACCGTCGCCGCATGGGCGCGTTGATGAGCCGCTTCACGCAGGTCGCCGCGCAGAATCCGTACGCGTGGTTCCCCGTGGCCCGCAGCGCCGACGAGCTCACGCTGCCCTCTGCCAACAACCGGCTGATCGCCTATCC
Source organism: uncultured delta proteobacterium (assembly GCA_963785985.1). Taxonomy (GTDB): domain Bacteria; phylum Myxococcota_A; class UBA9160; order UBA9160; family SMWR01; genus DATBRV01. The sequence continues at coordinate 525,971 of CAWAXD010000016.1, forward strand.
CTACACCAAGTACCTGAACGCGGTGATCGAGACCGACCAGGCCGCCGCCGTGCTGCTGATGTCGGCGGGCGCGGCGCGCGAGCTCGGTGTCCCGCCCGAGAAGTGGGTGTATTGGTGGGGCGGAGCGCACACGGCGGAGGAGGCCTGGTTCCCGAGCGAGCGCCCGGACTTCGCCGCCTGCCCCGCGCTGCGCGACGCGGCGAGCGGAGCGCTCGCCGAGGCGGGCGTCGCGCTCGAAGAGATCGAGCTGATCGACTTCTACAGCTGCTTCCCGGTGGCCATCGAGATGGCCTGCGAGATGCTGGGGCTCGCCGAGAGCGACCCGCGCGGCTTCACCGTGACGGGCGGGCTCCCGTATGCGGGCGGCCCGGGCAGCGCCTACACCCTGCACTCGCTCGCCGCGATGGCGCAGCGCCTGCGCGAGCGTCCGGGCGCGCGCGGCCTGGTGACGGGCAATGGCTGGTACCTGACCAAGCACGCGGCGAGCGTGTGGGCGACGCGCCCGCGCGAGAAGTCGGGCGCTCCGCCGGCCGAGCCGAGCGCGGCGGAGCGGGCGCGGCGCCGGGCGCTGCCCCCGGTGCCCGAGGCGCAGGGAACGGGAACCGTCGAAGCCTACACGGTATTGTTCGACCGCGAGGGCCAGCCGGCGCGCGGCATCGCGCTCGGCCGCACGCAGGCCGGGGAGCGCTTCCTCGCCAACACGCCCGATGATCGCACCTCGCTCGAGGGCTTCCTCGCGAAGGAGGGGGTGGGCCGCATCGGCAAGCTCTCGAGTCACGATGGACACAACCGCTTCGAGCCGAGCTGAAGCCGCGATCGGGCTGCCCCCGCTCGCGACGCGCTTCCGGCTCGGGTCGTCGATCACGCCCGAGCAGGCGGCTTTCCTCGACACGCACGGTTTCCTCGTCTTCGAGGGCGTCGCGAGCGCCGACGAGATCGCTGGCGTCGACGACGCGCTGCGCCGCATCGAGCGGCTCTGGCTCGACGAGGACCGGCGCTTCGTGAACGGCGTGCCGATCTTCTGGGGGCGCATCGACGGCAAGCCCGTCGTGCAGCGCTTTGCCTTCAGCTCGCTCTTCTCGCTGACGATTCGCGATCTCGTGCGCGACGCGCGCTTCGAGCCGATCCGGCGGCTGATCGGCGAGCAGGCGCGCGTGGGCGACGACGAGAAGGACGGCGTCGTCGTGAACCGCTTCCTGAACGCGCGCGGCAGCGTGGCGCCCGCTCTCGGCTGGCACACCGACGGCCTGCGCGATCTCTTCTATGGACGCATGCCGCAGAAGATGCTCAACGTGGGGCTGCACCTCGATGCGTGCCCGATCGAGAATGGCGGCTTGCGCCTGATCCCCGGGAGCCATCTCCAGGGCTTCGCTTCGATGTGCCTGCGCAAGCCCTACTTCGTGAGCCACCGGCCCGATGCCGAGGAGTTCGCGGTCGTGACGCAGCCGGGCGATCTCACGGTGCACGACGGCCGGCTCTGGCACCGCGTCGCCCGCTCGCAGTACAGCGGCCCCGCGAGCCTACGCCGCAGCATGTATGTCCCCTACCTCACGGGGCCCTACGAGCCCAAGGGCGAACGCAGCAGGACGCCTGCCTATCACCACCTCGGCCGCCTGCAACGCTGGCTGCGTGCGAGGCTCTAGCTCGTCGCGGAAGCGCTCGCCCCGCCCCCCGTTCGCCCCTCGGATCTCAGATCGGAGCTAACCGACCGCGCGCGCGGCGAGCACGAAGAGCGCGACGCAGCAGGCCTGCCCGACGCCGAACGCCAGGCTGCGCAGCTTGTCGATATCGCCGACGTAGACGAGGCCATGGACGATGCGGCTGGCCACGTAGACGAGCGACCAGGTCGCCGACGCGCCTTCCGCGGCGCCGCAGAGGTGCGCGACGAACACCGACGCGGCGAACAGGGGAAACGTCTCGAACCCGTTCGCCGAGGCGCCGAGCGCGCGCGCTCCCCAGCCCTCGAGTTGCGCCTCCTGGGCGCGCGGGTGACGGTTGTCGAGCTGCCCGAACTGGTCGATGCGCGCCTTCACGGCGGCGCCCGACCAGACGTAGGGCAGCAGGCTCGCGACCAGGATGCACCAGAAAGGCGTGGTCATGCTCTCCTCCTTCGGCTCGGACGCGGCGCCGGATCCAACCCGGCGCAGGCGGCTCGGCCTGCGATCGCACGAGACTGCGCCTTCTCGAGCGCCGTGCGCAAGCGTTGAGTGATCCCGCGCGCACGGGGTATGGTCCGCAGCATGAGCTGGCTTCCGCTGCCCGCGGCCGCGAACGGCGGCGACCCCTTCGAGCAGCGTCTTCGCCCTGCGCCCGAATCTGTTCGCCGCCTGGCGCGATTTCACCCGCCTGTTCTGGACGCGCCGGCTGGTGGATGCGTGCGTGCTCGAGCTGTGCCGGCTGCGCGTCGCCCAGCTGCTCGGCGCCCGCTACCCCCAGAGCGTGCGGACGCCGGAAGCCCAGAGGGCGGGCCTGAGCGAAGATCGCATCGCCGCGCTCGCGAGCTGGTGGACGAGCGACGCCTTCGGCGAGACCGAGCGCGCGTGCCTGCGTTTCGCCGAGCAATTCGTGCTCGATGCCAAGGGCATCACGGACGCCGACGCCGCCGCGGTGGTGGCGGCGCTCGGAGACGCCGGCACGGTCGCCTTCGTCGAAGCGCTCGCGATCTTCGACGGCTTCTCGCGTTTCTGTTGCAGTCTCGACATCGAAGCGCGCGCATGATCGCCCCGCGCGTGAAGGCGCCCGCGACGCAGAGCAGCGACCCGATCCAGGCGAGCCCGCTCGCGCTCCAGCCCGAGCTGCTCCACGCCTTCTTGCAGCTCTACGGGACGCTCTGGAGCCACGGCGAGCTCGATTCCGTGACCAAGGAGATCGCGCGCATCCGCAACGCGCGCACGATCGATTGTCCGATCTGCAAGGCGATCCGGTTCGCGGGCGCGCGCCAGGCGGGTCTCAGCGAGGACCGCGTCGATCGCATTCGCGATGGCTATGAGCAGAGCGACCTCACGGCGCGTCAGAAGCTGGTGTTGCGCTACGTCGATGCCTTCCTGGCGAGCCCGGGCGAGATCGACGGCGAGCTGCGCCGCGCGCTGCTCGCGCACTTCACGCCCGCGCAGCTGGTGGAGCTCACGGCGGCGGTCGCGCTCTTCATGGGCTTCTCGAAGATCGCGGTAGCGCTCGGCGGGCTGCCCGACACGATTCCCGTCCACGAGCAGCCCACGCCGACCTGTCCCGCGCCAGTCTAGTCGCTGCGCTCGTAACGCCAGCCGCTGGCCAGCGCCTGGATGCGGTGGCGCGGGCCCGGCAGATCGGGGTCGCCGGCGTCGTAGCCCGCGTCTCCCGGATAGAGCATGTAGGTGCCCGCAGCGCCGCGGTGGATGCGCGGGCGGAAAGTGAGGATGGGCTCGCGGCCGAGCGCCTCCTGCGCGTGCGCCGCGTGCGAGTGCGCGCTCAGCCACTGGACGGTCACGAAGGTCGGCGGGGCGAGCTGGATCTCGCTGCGCTCGTGGGCGGCGAGCGCTTCGGCCGGCGTGATCCAACGATGCGCGATGATCTCCGAGCCGCACACGATCACTTCGCGCGTCGTATCGACGACGCCCAGGAAGAACCAGGTGTCGAAGCGTTGCGGCGAGATCTCGGGCGTGATCCAGCGCGAGATGGCGACGAGCCGCGTGGCGGCGAGATCGAGTCCGGCCTCCTCGTGCGTCTCGCGCACGGCGGCGCGCAACGCGCTATCGCGCGAGCCCGGCTCGCCGGCGACGACGTCGCCCGCCTCGACCTTGCCGCCCGGAAACACCCAGGCGCCCGGCTTGCCGTCGCGCGCCGAGCGCTGGAGCAGGAGGAACTCGAGGCGGGGCGGGGCGACGCCGCCCTTCGCGTCGCGGAGCACCACGACGGTGGCGGAGGGCCTGGGCTCCGTCTTCGCGCCCTTCTGGTCCTGTCCGCCCATGGCTCCCCACCTGCTCGGGCCGCCGGCTGCGAAGTCGGCGCGCGCAGGCATGCTAGCTTCGCCATCCGATCCGAACCCCCCGGTCCCTGCGAGCCCGCGATGTCTCCTGCGCTCGAAACCGAGCTCGATCTCGACGCCGGCCTGCGCCGGCTCGGCTACGCCGCCTTCCGCCCCGGGCAGCGCGAAGCCATCGAAGAGCTGTTCCGCGGCGGCCGCCTGCTGCTCGTGGCGCCGACCGGCGGGGGCAAGAGTCTCAGCTACCAGCTCCCCGCACTGCTGCTCCCCGGCACCAGCCTCGTCGTTTCACCGCTCGTGTCCTTGATGCACGATCAGGTCGAGGCGCTCGCGGCGCGCTTTGTACCGGCGACGTACCTCGCGGCGACGCTCGAGCCCGCCGAGATGGCGCGCCGGCTCGCGCGCGCCGAACGCGGCGAGCTCCGCTTGCTGTACGTCGCCCCGGAGCGGCTCGCCTCGCCGGGCTTCCGCGGCCTGCTGCGCCGGCTCGCGTGTCCGCTCGTCGCGATCGACGAGGCGCACTGCATCAGCGAATGGGGCCACGACTTCCGGCCCGATTATCTCGCGCTCGGCGGCCTGCTGGCGGAGCTGCCGGGCGCACGCGTGCTCGCCTGCACGGCCACCGCGACGCCGATCGTGCGCGACGAGATCGTGGCGAGGCTCGGGCTGCCGGCGGATACGCCCCAGCTCGTGCGCGGCTTCGCGCGGCCGAATCTCGCGCTCGCGGCGCGCGAGGTGAACGGGGCGCGCGAAAGGAACCGCGCGGTCGATGCCCTGCTCGCGCAGGCGCTGCTCGCCCCGGGCGCGCGCCGGGGCGCCGCCATCGTGTACGCGCCGACGCGTCGCGAGACCGATGCCGAGGCGTCGCGTCTGGCGGCTGCGGGCTGGCGCGCCGGCGCCTATCACGCGGGGCACGACGGCGCGCAGCGCGACGCCGTGCAGCGCGCCTTCGCGGCGGGCGAGCTCGAGGTCGTGGTGGCGACCAACGCCTTCGGCATGGGGATCGACCGCGCCGACGTGCGCGCGGTCGTGCACCTCGCGCCGCCGGGCACGATCGAGGCCTACTACCAGGAAGTGGGACGCGCGGGCCGCGACGGCGCCCCCGCGCAGGGACTGCTGCTGCTCGCGCCCGTGGATCTCGCGCGGCGCCGCGCGCTGCTCGAAAAGGACGCGCTCTCGCCAGAGCTGCTGCGCCACAAGTGGAGCCTGTTTCTCGAGCTCATGCGCTGGGCCGAGGGGGGCAGCTGCCGGCACGACGCCATCCTGCGTTACTTCGGCGACGAGGAGGAGACGCTCGCAGGCTGCGGGCGCTGCGACGTGTGCCGCCGGCTCGCATCCGCAGAGGGGGAGCTCGATGCCGAGCAGGTCAGCCTGATCGTGCGCAAGGCGCTCTCGGCGGTGGCCCGCATCCACGATCGCTTCGGCCTCGGCGCCGCCGCCAGGCTGCTGAAGGGCGACGCCGATCCCCGCCTCGCGCGCGCCGGTCTCGAGGCCACGCGCACCTTCGGCGCGCTCGCCGAGCACGCGCTCGAGTGGACCGAGCGGCTGCTGCGCCGCTGCGTCACGGCGGGCTGGGTCGATCTCTCGTCGGGCGAGCGCCCGCTGGCGCTGCTCACCGAGGAGGGCCTGGCCGTGATGCGCGGCGAGCGCGAGGCGCGGCTGCTGTTGCCGTCGCTCGCGCCGCGCGCGCCCGCGCTGCGCGGCGAGCGGCGCAGCGCGGCCGACGCCGGGGCGCCCGACGATGCGCTCGATCCGGCCGCGCGGCCGCTGTTCGAGGCGCTGCGCGGATTCCGGCTCGAGCAGGCGCGCGCCGCCGGCGTGCCGCCCTACGTGATCCTGCACGATCGCTCGCTGCGCGACATCGCGCGGCGCCGTCCGGCGAGCCTCGACGCGCTGCAGATGTGCCATGGCGTCGGCCCCGCGAAGGCCCGGCGCTGGGGCGAGGGCCTGCTCTCCGTGGTGAGGCAACACTAGATGTTGTTACGTCTCGAAGGCGTCGGGCGCAGCGTGGGCGCGCGGGTCCTGTTCAGCGACGTCTCGCTCGCCGTCTATGCGGGGGATCGCATCGGCATCGTCGGCCCGAACGGCGCCGGCAAGACCTCGCTGCTGCACATCGCCGCCGGGGACGAGCCGCCCGATACGGGCCGCGTGAACAGCGGGCGCGACGTGCGCGTGGGCATGCTGCGCCAGGAGATCGATCCGCGGCGCGGCACCAGCGTGCGCGAGGAGGTGTCGTCGGTGCTCGGTCATCTCGACGAGCTCGAGCGCGAGATGGCGCAGCTCGAAGCCGAGATGGCGCGCTGCGGGCGCGAGGGACTGGAGCTCTCCGAAGAGCTCGCCCACCGCTACGACCGCGCGCGCGCAGCGTTCGAGTTCGGCGGCGGCTTCGCGCGCGCGGCGCGCGTCGAGCGCGTGCTGGATGGCCTGGGCTTCGCCGAGCCCGCGCGCGCCCGGCCGCTCGCGAGCTTCAGCGGCGGCTGGTTGATGCGCGTCGAGCTCGCGAAGCTGCTGCTCTCGGCGCCCGACGTGCTGCTGCTCGACGAGCCGACCAATCATCTGGATCTGCCCTCGATCCAATGGTTCGAGGAGACGCTCGAGGAGTTCCGGGGCGCGGCGCTGATCGTCTCCCACGACCGGGTCTTCCTGCGCCGCCACGCGACGCGCGTCGCCGAGCTCGAGAATGCGCGCTTCACGGTGTTCGAGGGCGGCTACGACCGCTTCGTGATCCAGAAGCAGGAGCGGCGCGCGCAGCTCGAGGCCGAAGCGCGCGCGCAGGAACGCCAGATCGCGCACACGGAACGCTTCATCGAGCGCTTCCGCTCGAAGGCGACGAAGGCTCGCCAGGTGCAGAGCCGCGTGAAGGCGCTGGCGAAGCTCGAGCGCGTGGAGGTCGCTCCCGAGAACAAGCGTTCGATGCGTTTGCGCATTCCGGCGCCCGTGCGCGCCGGCGAGGTGGTGCTGAAGCTCGAGGGCGTGCACAAGCGCTACGGCGAGAACGTCGTCTATCAGGGCGTCGATTTCCTGTTGCGCCGCGGTGAGCGCGTCGCGCTCGCCGGCCCGAACGGCGCCGGCAAGTCGACGCTGCTGCGCATCGTCGCGGGCACACTGGCTTGCGACGCGGGCTCGCGCGCGCCAGGCCACAACGTGACGGTCGCCTTCTACGCGCAGCATCAGATCGAGACGCTCGACGCGTCGCGCAGCGTGCTGGCGGAGCTCGAGTGCGTGGCGGCCGTCGACGACATTCCGCGCCTGCGCGGCCATCTGGGCGCCTTCCTCTTCTCGGGCGACGACGTCCAGAAGAAGATCTCGGTGCTCTCGGGCGGCGAGAAGGCGCGGCTCGCGCTGGCGAAGATGCTGCTGCGGCCGGCAAACTTCCTCGTGCTCGACGAGCCGACCAATCATCTGGACGTGGCGGCTTGCGAGGTGCTCGAGGAGGCGCTCTCCGAGTACACCGGGACGCTGCTCTTCATCTCGCACGACCGGGCCTTCATCAACGCGCTCGCGACGCGCGTGATCGAGGTGCGCGGCGGCGTGCTGCACGATCACAAGGGGAACTACGACGATCTCGAGCGCGCGGCAGCCGCGAAAGCCGCGCGGCCCGCGAGCCCGGCGCCGGTGTCGCCAGCGCCCATGGCGAACCGCCAGCCCCCCGAGCCCGCCGCGGCCGCGCCCGCATCGAAGCAGGAGCGGATCGCCGCCCGCGGACGCGAGAAGGAGCGCGCGAAGCAGATCGAGCGCTCGCGCAAGCGGCTGGCGGCGGTGGAGGTCGAGATCGCGCAGCTCGAGAGCGCGCTCGAGGCGCTGGGTTGGCGGCTCGGAGATCCCCAGGTGCACCGCGACGCCGATGCCGTGCGCGCGCTCGAGGCCGAGCGCGCCCTGACGCGCGGCCGCATCGACACCCTCTACCGCGAATGGGAGCGCCTGGCCGGGGAGCTGGAGTGAGACTCAAGCCGAGCTCACGGCGAGGGCGATCTCCTGGCCGTAGGCGATCTCGAGCGTGTGACCGTCGGGGTCGCGCAGGAACGCCCAGTAGCCGACCGGCGGGCCGAAGTCGTTCGGCCCCTCGATCAGGCACTGCTCTTCGCGCGCGAGCGCGCTGAGCCGGTCGACTTCCTCGCGGCTGTCGCAACCCACGCCCAGATGGGCGAAGGGGCGCAGCGGAAACTCGACCTCGCGCGCCTCGATCAACACGATCACGAACGGGCGCGTCTGATCCGAGATCCAGACGGCGCCGGGCCGCTGGTGCACGACGCGCATGCGCGCATAGCGGGAGTAGAATGCGATGCTCTGGGCGAGGTCGGTGACCGGCAGCGCCACGTGCGTGAGTCCGACGTCGTGCATGCTGCGGCGCGATCCTACACCACGCTCCCCGCGCTAGCATGCAGCCGGGCCCGCGCTGCGGGCCGAGACGCCGCCATCGGGAAGCGACGCCAACGGAACCGGGGAGGACGCAGTGCCGGAGTTCTGCAAGGTTGCCCGCGAGGGTCGGGTGCTCACGGTCACGATCGCGCGACCGGACGTCATGAACGCGCTCCACCCCCCGGCGAATCACGAGCTCGAGAAGGTCTTCGACGACTTCAGCGCCGACCCCGAGCTCTGGGTGGCGATCGTGACGGGCGAGGGCGAGCGCGCCTTCTGCGCCGGCAACGATCTCAAGTACCAGGCGTCCGGCGCCGGACGGATCGAGCTCGCGCCGAAGGGCTTCGGCGGGCTCACCGCGCGCTACGACCTGGTCAAGCCCGTGATCGCGGCCGTGAACGGCGTCGCGATGGGCGGCGGCTTCGAGATCGCGCTCGCCTGCGACCTGATCATCGCAGCCGACAGCGCCGTCTTCGCGTTGCCGGAGCCGCGCGTCGGCCTGGCGGCGCTGGCCGGCGGCATGCATCGCCTGCCGCGCCAGATCCCGCTCAAGCATGCCATGGGCATGCTGCTGACGGGGCGCCGGGTCTCTGCGCAGGAAGGCTTCGCGCTGGGGTTCGTGAACGAGGTGGTGCCGCGCGCCGGGCTGATGGCTGCGGCGCAGCGTTGGGCCGGCGAGATTCTCGAGTGCGCGCCGCTCTCCGTGCGCGCTTCGAAGCAGTGCGCGATGCAGGGGCTCGGCGCCGGCTCCATCGAAGAAGCCATGCAGGGGCGCTACGACCAGCTCGGCTCGATGCTGCGCAGCGAAGATTTCGTCGAAGGCCCGCGAGCGTTCGCGCAGAAGCGCAAGCCCGCATGGAAGGGGCGCTAGCCGCGCGCACGCGCAGCCAGCCGCTGGCGCACGCAGTCGGGCGCGTGGGCGCGCGCGCCGCGCGTGCAGCGAGATCCAGGCGAGCGGAGGCGTCGTGACGCGACCCTGGAGCCTGCTCGAGCGCGTGGAGACGGCCGACGGCACGCTCGAGCTGCGCCGCCGCGGGGAGCGCGACTTCCTGATCCTGCTGGACGGGCGCGTGCTGATGAATGCAGCCGCGCATCGCTCCGAGCAGAGGCTTGCGAGCGAGGTCTGCGCCCGGCTGCGCGCGCACGCCTCCCCGCACGTGCTGATCGGCGGCCTCGGGATGGGCTTCACGCTGCGCGCGGCCCTCGATGCGCTCCCGGCCGGAGCGCGCGTGCGCGTGGCCGAGCTGCATCCCTGTGTCGTGGCTTGGTGTCGCGGCGTGCTCGGGCCCCTCACGAACCACGCCGTGCTCGATCCCCGGGTCGAGATCGAGATCGGAGACGTGGCCCTCGCGATCCGACGCGCCGCGGCGTCGGGCGGCAGCCAGCGCTTCGATGCGATCCTGCTCGACCTCTACACGGGCCCGGGCCCCGTCGCGGGCGGCGCCGAGCGCTGTTACGAGGCGGGCATGCTGGCGGCGACGCGCGCCGCGCTCGCGCCCGGCGGCAGCTATGCCGTCTGGTCGGAGCGCCCGGACCCGGCGTTCGAGCGGCGCCTGCGCGCGGCCGGATTCGTCGCGGCGCGCAGCCGGCCTGGCAGAGGCGGCTTGCGCCATGCGGTCTACACCGCGCAGCCCGGGCGAGACGGTGGGGCGCCCGGGTGACCGGCGCTCGGCGGGGCGGCTACTGGGCGCTCGCGCTCGCTCTCGCACTCGCCCAGCTGGCGGTTCACGCGCGCGCCGGCTTCACGTTCCCGCCGCCCTGGATCGACGAGGCGCAGTTCCTGTGGCAGGCGAAGGCCTTTGCCGACGGAGGGACGCTGTTCGCGCCGCAGCTGCACCCGGAGCGCCCGCTGCTGTGGATGCCGCCGGGCTGGTTCGTGGTGACGGGGACGGCGCTGCGCGTCTTCGGCTTCGACTACGCGCTCGCGCGCGCTCTCTCGCTCGTCTGCCTGCTCGCCGCCTTCGCGCTGCTCGCGGGCCTGCTGCGGAGGCTGCCTCACGCGGGCGAGGCGCTGCTACTCGCCGGCGCGTACTTCCTGGGCCGCAGCTTCGTCGCGGTCGGAAACGTCGCGCGCATGGAGGCGCTGCTGCTGTTCGCCGTGCTCGCGGGCTTCACGCTGCTGCGCGGCGCACGTTGCTGGCAGGGGCTCGCGCTGCTCGCCGCGACCCCGCTCGTGCACCCGAACGGCGTCTGGTTCTGCGCCGGGGGCGCCGTGTGGCTGGGTCTGCGAGCGCGCACGGCGGCGGACCTGCCGCGCCTGCGCCGCGCCGATCTCGCGGCGGCGCTCGCGGTCGCGGCGGCGTGGCTCGCCTGGGCGGCGCTCGCCGCCGCGAACGCGGCGGCCTTCCGACACGATCTCGCGTACCAGATCGCCCGCAAGGCGGGAGCGGGCGAGCTCGGGGTGCTCGGCGACGGTCGCCTGCTGGCGCTGGCCGCGCTGATCGCGCTCGCCTGGCGCCTGCGGCGGGACGTTCCGGAGGCCGTGCTGCTCGCCTGTCTCGCGGTCCCGGCGCTGGCCGCTCACAGCCTCGGGCAGGAGTACTGGTACGAGGTCTTCGAGAATCTCTTCTACCTGCTGCTCAGCGTGCTCGCGCTCGAGGCTGCCGTGCCGTGGCTGGCGAGACGGCCCGCGCTCGCGCGAAACCCGCGACTCGCGCGCGCGGGCGTGCTCGCTGCGCTGCTGCTCGCGGGTCTCGTCGCTCACACCGTGCCGAATCCGGTCGGCTATCCCGAGAATCTCGTCTGGCATCGCATGCGCTTCGCGGACTCGGAGCCCTACCTCGACCCCGCGGATCGCGCCTGCGTGCGCGACTTCCTCGTCGGGCTCGCCCCAGCCGGCGAGCTGCCCCGGGTCCGTTTCCAGCCCGCGGCCGAGGCGCTCTTCTATGCCGATCTCGACGGGAGCGAGATCCGGATCTCGGAGCCCGTCTTCCACGAGCAGGAGCCCGACTGGTATCTGCTGCGCACGAGTCGCTGGAGCGTGGGCAGAAGTCTCGAACGGGCGCTTTTCGCGCGGGCCGGCGTCGACCCTGCGGGCGACGCGCATCTGATCTGCCGGCGCGGCGCTTCCGAGCGCTGGTACGCGATCCGGGTGGCACGGCCCGCCTCTGGCGCGGGCGCGCCGTAGCGGCGTGCGCGTCCGCAGGGATTCAGGGCAGGCGGCAGTCCAGGCGGTCGATGGCGTGGACGGGCGGTGTGTCGCCGGCGAGGAAGGGCGTGATCGCGCGGTACACGAGCTGATGTTGCTGGAGCTTCGACTTGCCGGCGAAGTCGGCCCAGGCGACCGCGATCTCGAAGTGCCCACCGCCCAAGGGTTGCACCTCGGCGCGCGCCCCGGCGAGAGCCGCCTCGATCGCGTTGCGGAGCTGCTCGCTGACGGCGCCGGGCTCCGACGGTGCGCTCAGGATCTTGAGGGCCATGGCGATCCTCGCAGGCGGGGGTCTGCCCGAGGGCCGAGCGTAGCGCGGGGGCTCCGGGGGGCGGGGCGGCGACCGAGAATTCCTGCTTCCCAGCCTGCGAAAGCGAGTATGCTGCGCGGCGGCGCGGTCGGCCGCGCGAGGAGCAGGAGGGCGAGCGGTGCCGAAGGGTTCGGTGAAGTGGTTCAGCGATCAGAAGGGGTATGGGTTCATCACTCCCGAAGGGGGAGGGAAGGACGTCTTCGTCCATCACTCGAACATCGTCTCGGAGGGCTTTCGCACGCTCCAGGACGGGCAGCAGGTGGAGTTCGAAGTGGGAGAGGGCCGCAAGGGTCCGGAAGCCACGAACGTTCGCGCGCTCTGACGCGCCCCGCTCAGCTCGCGCGAGCGCGCCGTCGACGGAGCGCCGCGAGCGGCGGAATCACCAGGACGAGCTCGAAGCCGAGGCCGCAGCTGGGGCTGTACGCCACGGCCTCGCTCGTCCACCAGGCGGGTGACGCGGCGCACTGGGGATCGGCGAGGTCGATGAGCCCGTCGCCGTCGTTGTCGATTCCGTCGTTGCAGGCCGGATCTTCGGACGCCCAGTCGCGGCGGTTCCGGCAGCCCGGATCGCCCCCGTAGTCGACCAGCCCGTCGCCGTCGTTGTCGATGCCGTCGGCGCAGTCGGCCGCCTCGGAGAGGTCTTCGGGGCTCTTGCAGCCTGGTTCGTCCGGGAAATCGATGAGCCCGTCGCCGTCGTTGTCGACTTCGTCGCTGCACTCCGGCCGCACCGTCGCGATGATCTGATCGCGGTAGCTCGCGAGATCGACGATGTAGGTGACGTCGCCGTCGAGCACGTAGTAGTAGGGCTGATTTTCGTATTGACCGACCGCGAAGATGGTTCCGGCCAGCTCCCAGACGCCCGACGCATTCTTCGCGAAGACCGCGCCACCCGAATCGCCATAGGCGCCCTGCGCCTCGTCAGCGGTGCCGCCGACGAGATCGAAAACGGTGGCGAACGCCGCGCTGTTGTCCAGCGTGCCGATGCCGTCGACCACGTTGGTGCCCCAGCGAATCGATTGCGTTCCGCCCGAGATGAAGCCGGCGTGGCCATCCCAGCTGCCGGTTCCGGCGCGGTCCACGCCGTGGCCGATCATCACCACCGGAGTTCCGAGGCCGGGGGTGGTCTTGCGGATCGGCAGGATCGGCAGATTCGGGTGCGGATCGATGCGAAAGGCGGACAGGTCGGGGACGCTCGCGTCGGAGTTCGTGAAGGTGACGCGCGAGCCCGGCACGTGCGGATAGACGACACCACCGAGCGTCACGTCGGTGTCGCCGACGTGATTGGCCGTCAGCACCCAGCCGTTGCCGAGGTAGACGACGCTCGCGACCGCCGGCACTCCGATCCGGCCGAAGCCCGGGTCGTCGGCGGGAGGCGTCGTATTGCCCGAGCCCGGCTCCGACGCGATCGTGACGGCGGAAGCGAGCGGCGCTCCGCCGCAGATCCCGATCAGCAGGCCGAGCGCCAACCAGAGCCGCATGCCGCCTCGCTTCCTCTTTCCGAGCCCCAGAGATCGGTCGATCTGCGAGGCGACCTGAAAGGGTAACCGGGCACGCGCGTGGCCAGCAGCGGTCGCGCAGCGGACCGGCAGTCTGGCGGCAGCCATCGAAGGCGGGGGTCGGGCGTCGGAGAGACTAGGGGTGCGCCTGCGCGAGCGTCGTGACGGCAGGCGCGCCGACGGGCGGCCCGGAGATCGCCACGAGCCCGGGATCGACCGGCGGACCTGCGAAGTGGATCGCCGCGATCAGCAGCGCCTGCAGCACGAGGCCCAGCGCGAGGCCGCGCAGCGCGGCCGCCTTGGCAGTCCTACCGGTCACGATGTCGGTGCCCATGTCGCCTCCCGGTTCCGCGGGTTCGCCTGGCGCATCGGCCGAGCGCCGCCGGGACCTGAGGTCGCCCAGGCCGTTGCCCGCGCCGGCGGCAAGGCTCGCGCCGCGAGTGGCGGCTTCAGCCGGCCGCGATCCGCAGCACTTCGCTCGAGTAGGCGGCCAGCGAATCGAACATGCGCAGAGGGCGCCCGCGGCCCGCCGCGTCGTCGGGGAGCGCCGCGCCGCGGGTGCGCTTGAGCAGCGACTCGACGAGCGCGAGCAGCGCTTCGAGCGCGCTGGCCGACGACGCGACCAGCTTGCGGGGGTCGAACTGGTCGCTGCGCAGGCGCACGAGCACGAGCGGCTCGGGGCCCGGCTCCGGCCCCGAGAGCAGCAGATCGATGAGCACGACCGGCTTGGGGCCGAGCCCGCGCACGGCCGCGAGCGACACCGCCTTGATGCGGCCGTAGGCCAGGCGGGACTGCCCCTTGCCCGAGACGTAGACCAGCAGCTCCTCCTCGCCGAGCGAGAGCGGCACCGCAAGCGCGATGCGCGCGCTCGGGAAGCAGGTCGTGGCTTCGTCGCTCGCGGGAGCCACCGGGCCCGGCTGCGCGTCCACCGGCTCGGCGCGCTCCGAAGCCGGCGTGCTCGGAGGCGCTTCCGCCGACGCAGTGCTCGCGGCAGCCGGTGCGCTCGGCGGCGCTTCCGCCGAAGCCGCGCTCTGGGGAGCGGGCGCGCTCGGCGGCTCGCTGACGGCGGCAGCGGGACGCGCGCTGGCAGGGGGCTGCGCGCTGGCCGCGGGCGCGGGCTTTGCGGCCGCCGCTGGCGCCCGCGGCGTCACCTCGGGATCCGCCGAGAGGTCGTCGACGGCGCCGAAGTCGCTGCGGTCGTGCTCGTCGTCGTCGTCGAAGTTGATCGAGGGGACCGCCGGCAGCTCCCCCATCGCGTCGTCCGTGCTCGCGGGCTGGAGCTTGGTCACGAGAGCGCTCAGCTCACTCGCCAGCTCGGGCGCGATCGATTTCGCCGCGAGCACGCGGGTTGCGATCTTCACCGCGACCTCGGGCTCGATCGCCGCGGCCTCGCGCGCGATCTGCGCGCCGAGCTCGGGCGTGAAACCGCGGTTCGCAGGATCGGCGGCCTGGTGCAGCGCGAGCACGGCCGCATCGTCTCCGAGCTTGCTGCGGATCAGCGGGAGCAGCTTCAGCAACACGGCCGGCTCGAGCAGCGCGCCGGGCACGCGTTCCCCGAGACGCCGCCACTGCGACACCGCAGCGTCGAGCGCCCCGCGTCGCAGCTCCTCGCGGATCAGCTGGAGCATCGCCGGTGCGGCAGCTTCGGCCTGGTCGTGCTCGACCGCGATCTCCCAGAAGAGCAGCACGACGTCGCGGTTGCGCGCATTGCGGCGCGTCTCTGCGCGCAGCATCTGGAAGGCCGCCTCGAGATCCCCCTTCGCACGCGCGCGCTTCACCTTCTCGATGTCGAAGCGGCCGGCCGCGGTGCGCGGCGCGAGGGCCTGGACGCCGGCGCCGAAGCGTTGCTCGAGGCCGAGGCGTGCGAAGGCGACGGCCATCCCCGCGCCCGCCGCGCCGGCGGCGAGGCTCGCGGTCAGGCCCTGTGCGTTCGTGAGGCCTCCGGGCAGATCTCCCCGCGCGGCCCACACGATCACGGCCTGGTAGACGCCCCAGGCCACCGCGAGCCCCCACGAGGGCATCTGCAGCTCGAGCGCTGCGACGGGCGCGAGCCAGCTCGCGACGTCGACATCGCGCTCCCAGAAGCGCACGACCGCGGCGGCGACCAGCGCGGACACCAGCGCGCCGCCGCCCACGAGCGCGCGGTCGAGATTCGCGTGCACGAGCTGGAACGCCAGCGCGCCGAACACCACCGCGACGGCGCACGCCACGCTGAACAGACGCCGTCCCCAGACGACCTCGAGCAGCGGCCCCGCCGCGAGCAGCAGCAGGCAGGTGAGCAGGGTGTGGATCCAACCGCCGTGCACGAAGAGATACGTCGCGAACGCGAGCGCCGAGCGCCGGGCCGGCACGAGGCCGAGCGCACGATACGGGTGCGAATCGAGTCGGGCGAAGGCGCGTGAAGTCATCTGATCGAGCTGCGACTGCTCCTTGCTCGCTTCGCGGTCGCGCAGGAACGAGAACATCTCGTTGCCCTCGAAGGTCGGCAGCGCGTGGCGCACCGCCGGAACCAGGCGCGGGTTCACTTCGAGCGCGGGATGGGTGATCACGTATTCGATCGCGTCCCGCACCAGCAGGCGGCCTTCTGCCAGCGGAGACGCGAAGCCGAGCTGGACGACGAGGCAGACGAGCAGCGACACCGCCGCGATCCCCAGGCTCACGACCGGGAGTCGCTCGAGCAGCTCGCGCAGATCAGGCCGTTGCGGCGGCATTTCAGGGCCCCGTGCGCGAGCGCTCGGGCTCGCGCTCCGGTGCTTATCGGCGCACCGGGCGCGGGGTGAATAGGCGTGTCTCGGCCCGGGCTGGAAGATTGCGGTGGGGCGGGACCCTCAGGCCCCGCGCCGCAACGCGTCGAGTCGCGCGATCGTGTCGGAGGCCTCGCGCAGCACCCGCTCGATGATCACCCGCGCGGGCAGGATCTCGTGGATCCCGCCGATTCCCTGACCCGCCGGCAGGCAGGTGCGCGCGAGATCGATCGCCTCGTCGCGCATGAAGTACATGACACCCGCCTTGCCGCTCGCGATCAGCTGTTGCGGAAAGGGCTGGATCTCGTCTTTGCGCCGCTCCCATTCCTCCACGTACGGATTGCGGATCACGCGCATCGGCTTCCCGGAGTAGCAACGGGTGACCAGCGTGTCGGCGCCCTCGGCCGCGACGATGCGCTGCTTGTACTTGAGCGAGGCGCGCGCCTCGTCGGAGGCGATGAAGCGGGTCCCCATCCAGGCCCCCTGCGCGCCGAGGGCGAGCGCCGCCGCCAGGCCGCGGCCGTCGACGATCGAGCCCGCGGCGAGCACGGGGATGCGCACGGCATCGACGATCTGCGGCACCAGGGCGAGACCGGCGACCGCGCCCGTGTGCCCGCCGGCTTCGGTCCCCTGCGCCACGACGGCGTCGCAGCCGGCCGCCTCGGCGTGCAGCGCGTGGCTCAGCTTTCCGCAGATGGCCATCACCTTGACGCCCGCGCGGTGACAACGCTCGATGACGGGCTCGGGGACGCCGAGCCCGGCGATGAAGGCCGTCGCGCCCTCGTCGATGATCACGTCGATCGCGGCGTCCACCTGGGCGGGCAGGGCGGCGAGCAGATCCACGCCGAAGGGCTTGCTCGTGCGCTTGCGCACGGCGCGCATCTCGTCGCGGATGCGCTCGGGGCTGGCGCCCACCATGCCGAGGCTGCCGAAGCCGCCGGCCTCGGAGACGGCAGCGCACACGTCCGCGTAGGCCACCTCGCCCATGCCGGCGAGGAAGATCGGGTGCTCGATTCCGAACAGGTCGCAGATCGGCGTGTGCAGGCTCATGGGTCGACTCCTCGGCGTGGGATCCGCTGGGGGTTGTACACGATTCCAGCGCGGGCTTGCCCGGGCCGGCCGTGATCGTTAATGTACCGATCGGTACGTATAGGATGCAACCCAGGCCCCTGGACGCCATTCCGCAGGACGCGCGATGTCACGCCGCGTGAGGCCGAGAGTGTCCCGCACCCGCACGCCCCGCGAGCGGGGCGCTGCCACCCGCGAGCGGCTGCTCGACTCCGCCTACGTCCTCTTTGCCGAGAAGGGTTATGCGGCGACCTCGACCGCGCAGATCTGCCGGCGCGCCGGCGCGGTGAAGACGGCCCTCTACTGGCATTTCGACAGCAAGGAGGGCCTGCTGGCGGCCGCGCTCGAGCGCGCCGCGCTCGCGCAGGTCGAAGAGATCCAGAAGAGCGCCTACCTCGAGGGCGATCCGCTCTCGCGGCTCGACCGCTTCCTCGGCGGCCTGCGCCAGCTCGTCGAAGAGCGCCCCGAGATGATGCGGCTGCTGCTCTCGGTCGCGCTCGAGCGCGGCGAAGCGAGCGCGGAGACACGCGAGATGCTGCGCCGCCTGTTTCGCCAGATCCGCCAGGCGATCGTGCAGGGCATCGAGGATGCCATCGGCCTGCGCCTGCCCGAGGCCGACTGGCTCGCGCAGCTGATCGTCTCGCTTCAGCAGGGCGTCATGCTGCGTCACCTCGTCGACCCCGGACAGACCGATCTCTCCCGCCTCTACGAGCAGATGCGCGAGACGCTCCTGCTCGTGATCGGACACCACATCCAGCGCGCCATGCCAGGAGAACGTTGATGGAATCCCCCGCCGCCTCCGTGAGCGATCCGAGTCTGACGCCCGCGCGCGGCATCGATGCGAGCGCCGAGCTGCCGGGCGAAGAGCCGAACCGGCGAGCCGGCTCCGATGCCGCCTACGCAAGACTGCTCGCCCGGCTCTCGCAGCAATCCGTCGTGAAGCGCTGCGAGGCGTACGTCGACGTGCCGTGGGAAGATCCGGCCTTCGCCCTCGATCCGGAGGACCCGCGCTTCGAGCTGCCGGCCTTCGAGCCGCTCGGCTCGACGCGCTGGTACCGGGCGCTCCCGGCCGCCACGCGCGCGCGCCTGGGCGCGCACCTGTTCGTGAGCTTCATGAAGATCGGCGCCCAGTTCGAGAACGCGCTGCAACGCGGGCTGCTCGAGTACACGCTCGAGCTTCCGAACGGCGCACCCGAGTTCCGTTATCTCTATCACGAGCTGATCGAAGAGGCGCACCACTCGCTCATGTTCCAGGAGTTCGTGAACCGCAGTGGCCTGGAAGTGCCCGGGCTCCCGCCGCTGATGCGGGTCGGGGCGCGTCGCATCGTTCGCCTCGCGCGGCGCTTCCCCGAGCTGTTCTTCTTCTTCGTGCTCGGCGGCGAAGACCCGATCGACTACGTGCAGCGCACGGCGCTGCGCGACCAGCAGATGCGGCATCCGCTGCTGCAAAGGATCTCGCAGATCCACGTGACCGAGGAGGCCCGCCACCTGTCCTTCGCGCGGGCCTATCTCGAGCGCAACGTTCCGCGCCTGCCGCTCCGCAAGCGCCTGCACCTGCGCATCGCGGTGCCACTGCTGCTCAGGCGTATGGCGGGTCTGATGCTCCAGGCGCCGCCTTCCGTCGTGCGCACGTATGCGATCCCGCGCGCAGTGCTCGACGAGGCCTACCACCACAACCCGGTGCAGCAACGCCGCGCAGCGGAAGCGCTGCGCAAGGTGCGCGATCTGTGCGTCGAGCTGGAGCTGGCGACGCCGCCCTTCGATCGGCTCTGGAAGCGGCTCGGCATCTGGGCCTGATCCGCTCCGCCCGGTCCGCGAGCCGGACGAAGCTGCGAGAGGTTGATACCGTCGTGGCCGACGATGGGCGCCGACGACGAAGCACCGCTGCCGCTCGCCGAGCCGCGGCGCCTCGCCGTGCTGCGCGAGCCGGCGTTCCACCGCTTTCTTGCCAGTCGCTTCTGCGGGGCCACCGCGATGACGGGGCTGGGCGCCGCAGTCAGCTGGCACGTCTTCGCGCTCTCCGGCTCGCCGTTCGAGCTGGGCCTGTTGGGAGCCGTGCAATTCCTACCGGCGCTCGGGCTTTCGCTCGTCGGCGGGGCCTTCGCCGACGCGCACGATCGCCGGCGTATCGCGCAGCTCGGCCAGCTCGTCGCGTTCGCGGGTGCCCTGCTGCTCGCCGCCAGCTCGACCCGTGGGTTCGTGAGCGTGCCCTGGCTGTTCGCCGTGGTCTTCGTGCTGGCGATCGCCGCCTCGTTCGAGAATCCGGCGCGCGCGGCGCTGCTTCCGCTGGTGGTCTCCCGTGCGCGCTTCCTCGGCGCGGTGCCGATCCACTCGACGGTGCAGGCGCTCGCCTTCATGTCGGGGCCCGCGCTCGCCGGCGTGACGATCGGCGCCTTCGGCGTGCAGGCGGCATACGCCGGGGCGGCGGCGCTCTCGCTGGCTTCCGTCGCGGTCCTGGCCACGGTGCGGTCGCGACCGCCCGAGGGCGAGCGCCGCCGCGTGAGTCTGCATGCGATTCGCGAGGGCCTCGCCTACGTGCGCAGCCAGCCGGTACTGCTCGGCTGCATGACGCTCGACATGTTCGCCGTGATCTTCGCAGGCGCGAACGCGCTGCTCCCGGTGTATGCCGAGCAGATCCTGAAGGTGGGGCCGTGGGGCTTCGGGATTCTCTCGGCCGCGCTCGAGGCGGGCGCACTCGCGATGTCAGTACTGCTCATGCTGCGCCGCCCCTTGCTGCGCCAGGGTCGCGCGCTCTTGATCGCGGCCGCGGTCTTTGGGCTCGCGACGATCGGCTTCGGCCTCTCGCGCAGCTTCTGGCTGTCGGTCGGGATCTACGCGCTCGTCGGGATGGCGGACCAGGTGAGCGTGGTGATGCGCAGCACGATCGTGCAGATCACGACTCCCGATGCGCTGCGCGGCCGCGTGAGCTCGATCAACATGATCTTCATCGGCGCCTCGAATCGGCTCGGCGCGATGGAATCCGGCTTCGTCGCAGCGCTGACGAGCGCCACGTTCGCCGTCGTCTCCGGTGGCGCCGCGTGCGTCGCCATCGTCGGCCTGATGGCGCGCTACAACCCACAGCTGCGTCGCCACCGCGCCGACTACACCCCCGCGGATCGCCAGCGCTGAGCCGCGGGCGGTCGCGGGACGCCTAGTCGGCCAGACGTTCGCCACTGCCGCACAGACGCACCCAGACGAGCAGCGCCGAGGCGACGACGACGAGCCCGAGGCACAGCCCCCACCAGATGCCGGCGAGTCCGAGCCCGCGCTCGAGGCCCAGCCACCAAGCGAACGGCAGCGCGATCGCGTAGTAGCCGACCAGTGTCACGAGCGCGGGCGCGCGCGTGCGCCCCATGCCGCGCAGGATGCCGCAGCCCACCACCTGCGTTCCGTCGAAGATCTGGAATGCCGCAGCGATCGGGAGCAGGAAGGCGCAGACTGCGATCACCTGGGCATCGGCGGTGTAGATGCGCGGCAGCTCGGCGCGCAGCCCGATCATCACGCTGCCGAACAGCGCCATCGCTCCGGCGCCGAGCCCAAAGGCGATCCAGGCGGCGCGCTGCACCTGATCGCCCCGCCCGGCGCCGATCAGGTTGCCCACGCGCGTCGAGGCGCCGATCGCGATCCCGAGCGGCACCATGAAGGTGAGCGAGGCCATGTTGAGCACGATCTGGTGGCCCGCGAGCTCGTTCACGCCGAGGCGTCCCGCCATCAGCGTCGCGATCTGGAACGCCCAGACCTCGAGTCCCACCTGGAGCCCGACCGGCAGTCCGAGCGCGAGCACCCGGCGGAGCCCGGCGAGCGAGAAGGCCGCGCGGCTCCATGGCTGCCATGCGCCCTCGTGCAGGCGCAGGCCGAGCGTCATCCAGACGAGCGCGCCGAGCGCGAGCGTGCGCGTCAGGCTGGTCGCGATGCCGGCGCCGACGACGCCCAGCGCGGGCGCGCCCAGGTGGCCGAAAATCAGCACCCAGTTGCCGAAGACGTGGACGACGTTCGCGAAGACCATCACCCACAGCGCCGGGTTCATGATCGCGCGGCCCTGGAGGTAGCCGCGCAACGCCATGTAGAGCGTGTGGCAGACGATCGTCGGAATCTGCACGAGCACGTACTTCTGTGCGAGCGCCGCGAGCTCCGGGGACTGGCCGGTGGCGAGCAGGAAGTCTTCGGTGAAGAGCCACAGCCCGGCGATCGGGAAGCTGACGGCGACGGCGATCACGAGACCCCGCTGCAGCGCCAGCGCGGCGCGCGCGCCGTCGCGCGCGCCATGCGCCTGCGCGACGATCGGATCGATCCCGCGCACGAGCCCGTCGGCGATCACCAGCGTGCCCCACACGCAGGTGGCCCCCAGCCCGGCGGCGGCGAGCGAGCTGGGGCCGACGCTGCCGAGCATGATCGTATCGACGACCCCCATCAGCATGGCGCCGACCTGCGTTCCGACGACGGGAACGGCCAGCCGCACGAGGGTGGAGATCTCGCGACGTGTCGGGCCCATGGGAAGGGCGGACCGTAGCGGGCGCGCGCGGCGCGCGCCGCCGGCGCGGCGCCCGGTCCGCTTGGCGACGCCGTGCGCCGGGGCTTTACGGATTGCGCCGCGTGCTCGAAGCTCGCGGCGCATGCTCGTGATTCCGAATGCGCCGGCGCGGCTCTCGCTTGCGATCGAGCACCACTGGAACGGCACCCGCTGTCCCGATCCGCGCCGCCGCGGCGAGCTCTCGCTGGCCGTCGTCGGCAGCGAGCTCGAGATCGGCGCCAGCTTCCGGCGCCAGGCGCCAGCCCGCCTCCCTAGCGCGCCGCGAGGCTCGCGCGTCGCGAATCTCTGGGAGTACGACGTGGTCGAATGCTTCCTCGTCGGCGCGAGCGGGCGTTATCTCGAAGTCGAGCTCGGCGCGGCGGGACACTTCCTCGTGCTCGAATTCGACGCGCCGCGCCGCCGCGTCAACGAGTACGCGGCGCTCGCGCCGCCGCTCGCGTTTCGCGAGGACGCGCTGCGCTGGCACGCGAGCTTGCGGCTTCCGCTCGCGCTGGTGCCGGCGGAGCTCACGGCGCTGAACGCCTTCGCGATCGCAGGCGGCAGCTTCCTGGCTCATCACGCGGTGCCCGGCGCCGCGCCGGATTTCCACCAGCCGCACGCGTTCCCGCGCGCGGCATTCGCCGGCGGGCTGCGCTAGCCGCGCGCGCTGGCCGCCTCGCCCAGCGCGGCGGCGACGATGCGCCGCGCCTCGGGCAGGTGCTCGAGCATCCGCCGCATGAGCCTCAGTTGCGCGCGATGGCGGTCGAGGTTCTGGCCTTCGCGGTGGACGCGGAAGTAGAAGTCGCCCGCGACGTGATCGGCGAGGAAGCGGATCGCGTTCATCAGCCCGAGCGTCGGGCCGGCGAGCGGCAGCAGCCGGCCTTCCGCTTCGCTGAGCCAGTCGCGGGCGCCCGCAGCGTAGCCGCGCGCGAGCGCCTCGAAGAGCTCGAGGTCGAACGCGATCGTCTCGAGCCGCGTCTCGTCCTCGGGGCTGCGGTGGGTCGCCGTGCGCACCAGCTCGCCGAAATCCGAGAGCACGGAGCCCTGCATGACGGTGTCGAGGTCGATCACGCACAGCGCTTCGCCCGTTTGCGCGTCGAGCAGCAGATTGTTGAGCTTGCAGTCGTGGTGCATCACGCGCCGGGGGGCCTGGCTCGGGTCGGCGGCCGCGAGGAGTCGGCCCACTTCAGAGTAGGCCGCGCGGGTCGTCTCGATCTCGGCGCGCACGCCGCCCGCGCGCCCGCAGGCGTCGCTCGCGACGGCGGCCTCGAAATCGCCAAAGCGCCTGGCGAGATCGTGGAAGCCGGGAAGCGTGACCGCGAGCGGCGGCGCGGGCAGATCGGCGAGCAGGCCCGCGAACGTCGCGAAGGCGCGCGCCGACTCGAAAGCCTCCGCCGGCCCTTTGACGATCTCGCGCGTGACGGCGCCCTCGACGAGCAGGAAGGTCCGCCAGACGCTGCCGTCGGGCGCCGTGACGAAGGGCCTGCCGTCGCGGGCGGGAATCAGCGTCAGCACGCGGCGTTCGAGATCGCGCACGCCGCGACGCGCGAGCGCGGCGCGCAGGTGCGTCGTCACGCGCACGATGTTCTGCATCACGAGCGCTGGATCGGAGAAGACGCGCGTGTTGATGCGCTGGTGGACGTAGCCCGCGCGCGCGCCGCCGCGCTCCCAGCTCGAGACGAAGGTCTCGTGGATGTGGCCGCGGCCGAGGGGCCGGGCGTCGGCGAAGCGCCCCGCGATCGCGAAGCGCTCCCCGACGTCGCGGAGCTCGTCCGTCATGTCCAGCGCGCGATCGGACAGCGCCTCAGCTGTACTCGATCACCGAGCGGATCACTTCGCCCTTCTGCATGGCGCGGAAGGCGTCGTTCACCTCGCCGAGCTTGATGCGGCGGCTGATCATGCCTTCGAGATCGAGCTTGCCGTACTTCCACAGCCGCAGCAGGCGGTCGAAGTCGAGCCGCACGTTTGCGCTGCCGAACATCGAGCCCTTCAGGTTCTTCTCGTGGTAGAACATCTCGAAGGCGTTGAACTTGACTTCCTCGGTCATGCGGCCGACGCCGACGATCACCGCCGTGCCCCCGCGGCGCGTCACGTCGAAGCTCTGGCGGATCAGCGCCGGGTGCCCGACGCACTCGATCGCGTAGTCGAAGCCTTCGCCGCCCGTGACCGACGCCTTGGTGCTCTCGACCGCTTCGGGCTTGATGGCGTGCGTGGCGCCGAACTTGAGCGCGAGCTCGAGCTTCGAATCCACCTTGTCGACGGCCACGATCTCGGCCGCGCCCGCGATGCGCGCGCCCTGGATCGCGGCGATGCCCACGCCGCCGGCGCCGAAGATGATCACCGACGAGCCCGGCTTGATCTGGGCCGTGTTGATCGCGGCGCCCACGCCCGTCATCACGCCGCAACCGATCAGCGCCGCGACGTTGAGCGGGATCGAGGCGTCCACGGGGATCACCGCGTTCTCGGGTACGATCATCTCGTCCGCGAAGGTGCCGCAACCGGCCATTCCCCCGACGAGCTTCCCGTCGACGACGAAGTGCGGCGTCAACATCATCTGCATCACCGTCGCGCACAGGTTCGCCTGGCCGCGCAGGCAGGGCTTGCACTTCCGGCAGGCCGGCGTGAATGCGATGATCGCGTGATCGCCGACCTTCACGTCGGTGACGCCGGGGCCGACCGCCTTGACGATGCCTGCGCCTTCGTGGCCGAGCACGCAGGGCAGGCCCGTCGGAATCGTGCCGTTCTGGGCGGAGACGTCGGAGTGGCACACGCCGCTCGCGACGAGCTTGATGTGGACCTCGCCGGGCTTGAGCTCCGCGAGCCCGACGTCGTCGCGAATCTCCAGGTCCTTGTTCAGCGCGTACAGGATCGCGGCCTTCATCGATCGTCTCCTTCGCGGGGGTCCCGCTGGTAAGAACTCGTCGTCGCTGGGGGGTGAACCTCCAGGACCAGAGGCCGGAATTTACACAACTTCACCCGCCGCTCACACGTCGGGAAGGCGCCCTGCCGGGCCTGCCGCCATGCCGAAGCGCCGCTTGCGTCGGCTCCCCGGTCCGACGGGGCCGCTGGGACGCGTCGCGGGCCGGCGGATGGCCCGCACGAACGGCCCCCTCGACGATCGGGTGGTGGAGCGGCTCGCGCTCGCACCCGGGGCGCGCGTGCTCGCGGTGGCCTCGGCCAGCCCCGGAAGGTCACGCGAGCGCGACCAGCTCGCTCGCCAGCGCGTCGGGCTTCTCGCCGCGCAGGTAGAGCCGCCCCCACAGCTCGAGACCGACCAGCGAAAAACGCAGGCCTTCGTCGTGGCGCGCGCGCGGAATGATGGCCTCCTGCGCGCGCTGCGACCAATGCAGCAGCTCGCTGGCGACACCGCCACGCAGCAGCGCTTCGCTGCCGACGTCGAATGCGCCGGGCATCGGGAAGGCACGCTTGCGGGCGTGGACGATGTCGGCGGGCAGCCACTTCTGCGCCGCCTGCTTCACGACCCATTTGCGCTGGCCATCCCGCAGCTTCGAGCGCCGCGGCAGGTGCATCCCGAAGTCGCTGACGGCGTTCTCGAGGAAGGGGACCCGCATCTCGATCGAGGCGGCCATCGCCGTGCGATCGTGGCGGCGCAGCAGCGGGTCGAGGGTTTCGTAGAGATCGATGAGACTGCGGAACAGGAAGGCCCGGTCGGCGGGCGAGCGGACCCTGGCGAGCTTCGCGAACAGCGCACTGCGGCGCAGCTCGCCGTCGCCGTCGATCACGGCGACCCCGCGTTCGCCGAACGGCACCGTGCGGGGGTAGGCCAGGCGGATCTCGAAGAGCGGGTCGCGACGGCGCCGGCGGCGGCGCTGCGGGGAGAGGTCGAGCGCGCGCGCGAGGCGGGCGCGCCAGCCCCAGGCCTGGTAGGCGCGCGCGTGCGCGCCGTACCCGCCGAACAGCTCGTCGGATCCCTCGCCGTTGAGCAGCACCTTCACGCCGTCCGTGCGACACACGCGCGCGACGGCCAGCAGCGCCACGCTGCTGCGGTGGTAGGCCGGATGACCTTCGTACCAGACCGCGTCGGGCCACAGGCGCAGATGGCTCTCGCGGTCCAGCCGCACGCGCGTGAGCCGTACGCCGAGGTGGTCGGCGACGCGCTGCGCCGCGTCGGCCTCGGCGTGTCTCGTCGGCGCGTCGGCGACGTAGCAGTGCAGGTCCTTCACGTGCCGGCTGGCGAGGGCTGCAACCAGGCTCGAGTCGACGCCGCCGCTGCAGATCGTCGCGAGCGGCACGTCGCTCGCCAGGTGCAGGCGCACGCTCTCGTCGAGCAGGGCCTCGAAGCGCGCCACCACGTCCGCCGGCTCCGGGGCGAGCAGGCGCTCGACGTCGAGGTCGTCCACGACGTCGAAGTAGCGCTGCCGCTCGCAGCCGCCGGCGCCGATGCGCCACCAGGTCCCCGGCTCGATCGCCTCGACGCCCTCGAACAGCGTCAAGCGCGGATCCGGGCGCCCGCGCAGCACGAACGTCGCGATCGCGAGCCGATCCGGGCGGCACGCCAGATCCGGATGCGCCAGCAGCGCCTGGGGCTCCGAGGCGAACAGCAGGGCGCCGCCACACTCGGCCTTGTAGAGCGGCTTGATGCCGAAGCGGTCGCGCGCCAGCCACAGCTCGCGCGCGCGCCGGTCGAACCAGGCGAGAGCGAACATGCCGTTGAAGCGGGGAATCGCACGCCGCGGGCCCCAGCGCGCGAGGGCCTCGCACACCACTTCCGTGTCGCCGCTGCTCGCGAAGACCGCTCCTTCGCGCTCGAGCTCGCTGCGCAGCTCGCGGTAGTTGTAGACCTCGCCGTTGTAGACGAGCATGCCCTCGCCGCCGGCCGTCGTGATCGGCTGGCTCGCGCGCTCGCTCAGGTCGAGGATGCTGAGGCGCAGATGTCCGAGGGCGACCTCGCGCTCGGACCAGACACCGCGACCGTCTGGCCCGCGGTGCAGCATCGGCGCGAGCATGCGATCGATGAGGCGCGCATCGGCGGGCTCGCCGTCACGACGCAGGATTCCGACGAGGCCGCACACGCCGTGCGACTATATCAGGTCGGGCCGCGCGGCGATCTCCCGCGCGGCGGACGCGCCGGCCCGCTACTGCGATCGCCAGAACTCGTCGTTGCGGCGCTGGTCGGTCGGTACCAGCGTGGCGCGAACGATGCGTCCCTGTTCGATCGCGAGGACGTAGAGATACTGCATGTCGAGGTGCTTGCCGCCGCGCGACGCGGTGCTGCGGTAGCGGATCACCGCGCCCGTATCGCTCGCGTACATTTCGAGGAGCTCGGCGCGGAACTCGTCGACGATTTCTCCGGTTCGCGCCAGATAGTCGAGGATTTCAGCGATTCCCTTGAATTCTCCCACCAGCGGTCCACCGGGGGCGCCGTGCGCGCGCAGCACCGCGTCGGGCGCATAGATCTCACTGACCTCGTCCGCGTCGCCGCGGGCTCCGGCTTCCCACAGGCGCCGAACGAGAGACAGGTGCGGGTGCTCCTCGCGCATGGCGCCAGCCTACGCCCCGGCGCGTCGAAAGTGAAGCCGCTCGCGAGCCGATGCGGCGGCGAGGCTGGGGAGGGCCGCCCCAGGCGCAGACCTTGGCCGAGCGCAGAGCGGTATCTTGGCGCCCGAGCGGGCTCGCGCGGAGCTTGCGGCGGGGGGGAGGGCCGCGATCGGTGCTGCGGTGGCTCGTGGGGTTCGCGCTCGCGGCCGGTGTAGGGCTCGTCGCCCACGGCTGGCGGACGGTCGCCGCCCTGCCGTTTCACGCGGGGCTCCTGCTGTGCGCCGTCGGAGCGGCAGGGCTCTCCGTCGGCGCCGCCCGCCGCGGCCGTGCGGCGGCGGTCGCGTCGCTCAACACGTTCGTCTGTCTGCTGGTGGGCGTCGTGCTGGTCGACCGCGTCTGGTTCGGCCGCGAGCGAGCCGGCGAGGGCGAGCTGGTTTCCTACTCGTTCAGCGAGGCCGGCGGGCGGCCCGAGGTGTTCCTGCGCTGGCACGCGCGCTCGCTCGAGGAGCAGAAGCGCTCGCGCGGCAACACCATGCCCGATCCGCGCGGAGTGAATCCCCACGTGCTCAAGCCGGGCAGCGGGCAAGATCTTCGACTCGACGTGGTGGATCAATTCGCTCGGCTTCCGGGGCCCCGAGATCGAGGTCGCGAAGGGCGATCACTATCGCATCGTCGCGCTCGGCGAGTCGACGACGTTCGGCGATACGCTGCGGGCGGAGGATCGCACCTGGCCGGAGATCCTCGAGGCGCGCATCGCGAACGAGCTCGTCTGCGAGAAGCCCGTCCAGGTGATCAACGCCGGCGTTCCGGGCTGGACGCTCGCGAATCAGCTGGCGCGCCTGAAGGCCGACGTCTATCCGCTCGCTCCCGACCTGATCGTCTCGTACCACGGCTACAACGGATTTCCCTACCTGCTGAGCGAGATCCCCGCGGTGCAGATCGGCAACGTGCCCGAGGCTCCCCCGCGTCCGTCCCCATTCCTGGCGCAGGTCGAATCCGCCGCGCGCGTCTGGTGGTTCGAGCGGCGCTACGACGCGGCGCGCAAGCTCGATGCGAAGGTGCTCGAGATGGACGTCCACCTGAGCCGCTACGCGGAGCTCTACCGGCAGCTCGTCGTCGAGACGCACGCGCGCGGGATCGCCCTCGTTCTGTGTAGCTTCGACATGGCCGTCACTGCCGACAGCCCGGACGAGGTCATCCGCTTCTACGAGCCCGTGTTCCCGGACCTGCGGGCGGGGATCCTCGCGAACCGCCTGCACACGCTGCTGGTGACGCAGATCGGTGAGAAGTTCGGCGTGCCGGTGATCGACACCTCGCCCGGCCTGAACGGGGCCTGGCAGGACGCCTACGCGGACCCCATCCATTTCACGCAGATCGGCCGCGAGCGCCTCGCGGCCAACGTGCTCGCGGGGCTGCGGCCGCTGCTCGCGGCGCCGCCCGCGGGCTGCCGGCCGAAGCCGCTCGCCGACGACGCGTCGTCCTCGGCGGCCGCGAACCGCGATCCCTCCATTGCGCCGCGCTGACTCGCGCGATCGTTCACGGGGAGGGGAGCGAGCGAGGCTAGCGGCGCTTGCGGGCGGCGAGGATCGCGTCGATCAGCTCCGGGGAGCGTCTTCCGGGGGCTCGGAAGAAGCTGCGAACGTGAGCTTTCCGAGCCGGATCGTCTCGCGATAGCTCGCGAGATAGGCGACGCAGTCGGGGCAGAGCGCGAGGTGCGCCTCGAAGGACGCGTGCTCCGCCGCGGGGAGCTCCGCGTCGAGGTAGGCGGCGAGGAACTCGATCAGCTCGCGGCAGCTGAGCGTTCCCGCGCTCATGCCGGTTCGCCTGCGAGGTGGGGGGCAAGCAGCGTGCGCAGGGCCTGCCGCGCGCGATGCAGCCTCACCTTCACCGCATCGGGCTTGATCGCGAGCATGCGGGCGGTCTCCTCCGTGCCGAGGCCTTCGATGTCGCGCAGCAGCAGGACGTTACGATGAATCTCGGGGAGCCGGTCGATGCTCGCACGCACGAGCGTGCGCAGCTCCCGGCTCTCCACCGGGTCCGGGACGTCCGTGCGCCAGGGCGAGCCCGGCTCGATCCGGTGGCCGTCCTCGTAGAAGCGCGGCAGCAGCTCCTCGATCGCTTGCTCGGGTCTCCGCGCGCGGGTGCGCAGCTTCATCAGGCTGGCGTTGACGACGATCCGGTGTAGCCAGGTCGAGAGGCGCGAGCCGCCCTCGAAGCCACCGATGGCGCGGAATGCCTGGAGAAAGGCGTCCTGGAGCGCGTCGCGCGCGTCCTGCTCCGAGCGGAGCATGCGACGGGCCACGGCGAGCAGGCGTGTCGCGTTCTGCCGCACGAGCTCGTCGAAGGCCGCTTCTTCGCCGGCCTGCAGTCGGCGCACGAGGGCCTGCTCGTCCGGGGGCGTCACCGGCACCGCGCGTTCGGCGGACTGCATGCGGGTCTCAGCATATCAAAGCCGCTCGCCATCCTGATCCGGAGCGGGCGCCCGTGGCGCGAGCGTGAATCAGAATCTGCCAGGAAGGCTACTCTCCGTGGCGCCCTTCTCATGGCGGATCGCCGCGCAGTGTTCGCGAACGCGTCGACGGATCAGCGGGACATGCGATGAAAGTGACGCGTCGAGAATTTCTCTCGCATGCGCTGGTCGCGGGCGCCGCCTCGCTCGCGCTGCCGGCGCGGGCCACGCCGAAAGCCAGGCAGCGGCGTCCCAACGTCTTGTTCATCCTCGGCGACGACCACCGCAGTGACTGGATGCACCACAAGGGCAAGGACTTCCTCGAGACGCCCCATCTCGACCGCCTGGCGCGCGAAGGCTGGTCCTTTCCGAATGCTTTCGGCTGCGCGGGAGTCTGCTCCCCCGCGCGCGCCGCCCTGCTCACCGGAAAGTATCCGCACCAGGCTTCGGCGCCGTCGATCGTGTGGCAGAACAATTCGTTCCTGCGCGAACAGACGATGTTCCCCCAGCTTCTGAAGCCGGCGGGTTACCGGACCGCATACGTCGGAAAGTTTCACCTCGGCGAGGAGGAGACGCCGAAGCCCGGGTTCGACCTGTGGGCGAGCTTCCCGTTCATCGGCGAATACTTCGATCAGGCGCTCTGGGTGAACGGCCAGCGCCGGCCGCAGACGGGCTTCACCGACGACAACCTGGTGGATCTCGCGGCGGCGACGATCCGCGAGTGGGCTGCGTCCGAGCCGCCCTTCTGCATGATCGTCGGACTCAAGGCGCCCCACATCCCGTTCTCGAGCCCGCCGCGCATGGCCAAGCGCTACGAGAACGTGATCTTCCCGGTGCCGCCGACGTTCGACCTCGACGTCGCCCGCAGCAAGCCTGGCTTGTACAAGAACGTCTTGAAGGCCCGGACCTGGCACACCGCGATCCCCGCCTACGGCGACTTCCAGGCGTGGGTTCGCGCCTACACGCGCTGCGCCATGACGATCGACGAGTCGGTCGGTCGCTTGCTCGCGGCCCTCGACGCCTCCGGCGCCGCGCGCGATACGCTCGTCATCTACACCAGCGACCAGGGCTACTCCCTCGGCGAGCTCGGCCTGTGCGAGAAGCACTACGCCTACGAACAGGTGATGCGGGTTCCCATGCTCGTGCGCTTCCCGCAGCAGCCGCGGCCCGGCGCGCCGCCTTCCGATCTGGTCTCCCACCTCGACGTGGCGGTGACGATCATGGACCTCTGCGTGGGGCAGGTGCCCGCGTCGATGCTGGGTCGCAGCTGGCGCGCGTTGGCGGAAGCGGCCCATTCCCCGCTGCGCACGGAGGTCTTCTTCGACTTCTGGCATCCGCGCGACGATTTTCTTCCCGCCATGCAAGCGGTGCGCACGGCAAGCCACAAGCTGATCGCCTACGAGTATCAGCCGCTCGAGGAGCTCTACGATCTCGAAACCGACCCGCATGAAGCCAACAACCTGATCCAGGACCCGGCGCACGCGGACGTGCGAGCGGACCTGGAGGCCCGTCTCGCGAAATGGAAGCGGGACACCGGCTGGGCGCCGCGCATCCAGGCGCAGATTCGCAGCGTCTACGTGGCCGGACCCCTTTCGCGAGAGGAAGACGCGCGCGAGGGCGCAGCGCTCGCGGCGGTTGCGTTCGACGCGCTCGTGGCGGGCCGGGCGCCCCGCTGGCGCAGGCTCACCTCCGTCGACGGATTGTTCGATCTCGGCGATCCGCAAGCCGCGAAGCGACCGGAGATCGTGTACGTGGCCATCGCGCTCGAGCGGCTCGGGCCGGAGGATCCCTTCATCACGATCCAGCTGGTGGGTCGGCGCGCCAACGCGCGCTTCGGGCCGCTCGCCTTCGCAGGCTTCACGGGCGGCGAGCGGATCTGGATGAACGAAGGCTACGCGCGCGCCGAGGGGGTGACGCTCGCCGAGCGACCGATCGCCAACAGCGGGTACAACCCGCCGCTCGCCGCCGGGCGCAACGTCGTCGTGCTGCGCGTTCCGCTCTTGCCGGCCACGCCGCGGGCCTGGGAGATGACCGCCATCGGAGCGCTCGCGAAGATCCGCTGGGCGTAGCCGCGCTAGAGCGTCAGCACCGGGCGGATGGCCGGTCGCTCGCGATAGGCGCGATCCCAGCGCGCCACCGCTTCGAAGCGCGGATCGATCGCCACTTCGCCAAAGCGCGCAAATTGCAGCGCCGCCGCGAGCGTGCAGTCGGCGATCGTCGGGCGCGCGCCGGCGACGAAGGGGCGGCCGTCGCGCAGGCGCGCGTCGAGGACTTCGAGGGCGACGGGCAGCAGCGTGCGGTAATGCGCGGCGAGCGCCGGGTTCGCCGGCAGGCCGAGCGGGGAGCGCGTCGCATGCAGGATGCGCGCGACCGGGAGCATCACGCCCAGCTCGGCGATGCGCTCGAGCTCGCGCACGCGCGCACGGGTGAGGGGATCGCCGCCGATCAGCGGCGGATCCGGGTGCAGCTCCTCCAGATACTGGATGATCGCGATCGATTCCGTGAGATACGTGCCGTCGGCGAGCTCGAGAACCGGGAGGCGGCCGAAGGGGTTGCGCGCCAGATGCTCGGGGCTGCGCTGCTGGCCGGCGCGGAGGTCGACCATCACCTGTTCGAGATCGATGCGAGCGCCACCCGCCTGCTTCTCGGCGAGATAGAGACGCACGCGCGTCGGATTCGGCGCGACCGGGAAGACGTAGAGCCGCATCGCGCGATTCTCGCGCGGATCGCGCGGGTCGGCACGTGCTGCCGTGGTAGTCTGCTCGCGTCATCCCGGCGGAGCAGCCATGTCGCAATCGACGCACGGAAGGAAGCGTCCCCACGAGCGCTGGCACGACGTCGGCGATGCCGCGGAGCTCGCGCGCACGCCGCTCCAGCAGATCCAGGTTCACGGCACGCGCATGGCGCTCTCGTGCGTGGGCGACGTGTTCGGCGCGATCCATGGCAGCTGCAATCATGCCGGCGGTCCGCTCGGGCAGGGTACGCTCGAAGGCGAGTACGTCGTGTGCCCGTGGCACCAATGGCGCTTCCACCGCAGCGAGGGACATGGCGAGCGCGGCTTCGAGCAGGACGTCGTGCCGGCGTACGGCGTGCGCGTTCGCGGCGGACGCGTGCAGGTGAGCGTGACGCCGCGCGTGAAGCGGCGACGCAAGCAGCACACGCCTCACCCGCTGGCGCGCGAGCCGCAGCGCGAAGCTGGACCCGTGCGCGTGGTCGGCATCTCGACCACGGCGATGAACGCCGACTATCCGCGCTACTCGACGTCCGACGAGCTGCTGGAGGTGGCGCTCGCACGCGCGCGCGCGCTCGGCTGCGGGACGCAGCGGATCCGCCTGCGCGAGCTGTCGTTCCGCCACTGCGAGGGCTACTACTCGAAAGCGGCGCGCGCCTGCACGTGGCCCTGCTCGATCACGCAGATGGACCCGGACGACCAGCTCGACCGCGTCTACGAGGCGCTCGTGCACTGGGCCGACGTCTTCGTGATCGCGACGCCGATCCGTTGGGGTGGGCCGAGCAGCCTCTACTTCAAGATGATCGAGCGCATGAATTGCATCCAGAATCAGCTCACGATCGCGGGCCGTACACTTCTCAAGAGACAAGGTGCTGACGGCGATCATCACCGGCGGGCAGGACAACATCCAGTCCGTCGCCGGTCAGATGCTGGGCTTCTTCACGGAGCTCGGCTGCCACATCCCGCAGTACGCCTACATCGCCCACTCGCGCGGCTGGAGCGCGGAGGACATGGAGCGCAACGTCGCGGTGGTGCAGCGCAGCGAGGAGCTGCGCCTGGCCGCCGGTGCGCTCGTCGAACGCGGCGTCGAGCTGGCGCAGCGGCTGCTCGCGACCGAGGCGAAGGCGCCGAGCCGCGGCGGCCGCAAGGGCCAGCTGCTGCGCAGCGCCGAGGCGGCGCTGGCGGAGCGCGCGGCCGGCATCCTGGCGGAGTCCGCGGACTAGCCGGCGCCCGGCGCTGCTTCGAGCGCGAGCGCGCGGCTCGCGTCGATCGCCGAGGCCAGGAACGCGCGCAGCAGGCCTTCCTGATCCGAGGCGTCGCCGGCCGCGACGAGCTCGCTGCCGCGCAACGCCGCCCCGACCCAGCCCTGGGTGACCCATTCCCCCGCCGCGAGCGGCGGCAGCACGCGCCGCGCCGTCGCCGGCCAATGGTTCACGTAGACGTAGGGCTCGTCGCAGGAGGCGTCGCCCGGCGAGAGGCCGGCGCCGACGCTGCACGAGGCGCCGCCGTCGGGAGCGTGCGCGATGGCGATCAGCGTCGCGATGTCGAAGTGATGCGGCCAGCAGAGCACGGGGCCGGCGCCGCGAGTCTCGCGGGCCAGCCGTCGCAGCGCGGCATCGGCGTTCGCGTACCAGAACGCGAGCTCGCCGAGACCCGCAGCGCGCTCGAAGCGCCCGCCCTGCGCGAGGGGATGCGCGGGCAGCTCGAAGCCCGGGTGGACGAGCGTCACGGGCTGCGCGCGGCGGGTCGCTTCGCGCAGGCTCTTCGCGGTCCAGTGGTACGCCTCGTCGAGCGTGCGGCCGGCGAGCTCGATCCGGGCGTACGCCTCGGATGCCGGCGCGAGCAGACACAGCGTGAGGTCGGCGACGCGCACGGCGACCCGGCACGCAGGCTCACCGGGCAGCGCGCGCCCCACGAACGAGCCGAGTGGCGCCTCCCACGTCATCGCGGTGTGGCTCGTATCGGCGGCGTGTGCGAGGCAGCTCTCGCCGCTCGCGGCGATCACCTGGACCGCCCAATGCGCCTGTTCGCGCGCGCTGCGCAGCTCGCGCGGTGAAACCCGACCGAGAAGCTCCCAGCCCATCGCCTCCTCCTCCCGATCCAGCCTGTGGCCACGCAGCCGGGGGCGCGTGCCACACCCTCCAGCTGGAGCCCGCCGCGACGCTTCAGTCCGCCCGCGCCGGGCGCGGCGCGTCGACGTAGATCGGCGACGACCACGCGCGCTCCGCGACCGGCGCGAGACAGTCGTCGTTGGGAGGCGTGCGGGGATCGCCATAGCACGGTGAGACCGCGATGGCGCGGCCGTCGGCGTCGAATTGCGTGCGCAGGTTCGCGCCGTTCACGGCCGGCGTCGGTTCCTGGAGCGCGCGCACGTAGTAGACGGCGTCGCGGGCCGCAGCCGGAAACGAAGCATCGTCGAATTCGATCGAGCAGCCGGCGGAGTCCGCCGGACACTCGAAGACCCGCCACGGGTCTTCGATCAGGGGCGCGATCGCTTCGCCCCGGTGGGCCTGGGGGCGGATGCGCACGACTTCGATCTTCGTGATGCGATGCCGCTCGTCGCCGGGGTTGTAGCACTGGCCGTGACACAGATAGGCGAGACGCTCCGGCGTGAGCCCCTGCTCGCTCTCTGCGGGGCAGCCGGGCTGCTGGACGAAGGAACCGATGGCGCGCACGCTGAAGCGCGGAGCGTCGCGCAACGTGACGTTGCCCCCCATCGGGACGGGCCCCGCCGGTCCGTTCTTCAGGTCGAACCACAGCAGGATCCGCGGCCCGCTGGTGGCGTAGACCTCGCGCCGCTCGAGCGCGTCCCAGATCTCGCGGCGGCTGCGTCCATCGGCGTGCACGGCGACCAGGCCCCCCGGATACATGAAGCTCGCGCCGCGCTCGACGTCGAACAGATCGCGGAGGCCGGGCGGACCGGGGATGATCTCGTTCGCGCGCTGCGGATCGGCGGCCGTGCCCTTCGCGAGCCGGCTCATGCGATGCGCGTTCGCTTCGGAGTCCGCGCCGCGGGCGTCGGTCATCGCGAGCCGGGCGAACTGCTTGTAGCCCGTGCCCGGCCGTCCGCTGTGGTTGTCGCTCGAAGCGATGAAGCCCCAGCGGAAGCGCAGCGGGCGGCCGTCCGCGTCGGGCTCGTCGAAGTTCGAGATCGCAGCGGCATACTGCGCGCTCATGCCGGGGCGCAACGTGTGGGCCGGCTTGAAGCAATCCCGACACTGATCGCAGTCGAGCCAATCTTCTTCGCTGGCGTCGGGCACGACCCACTGCGGCTTGGTGCCGGATTTCATCACGAAACGCTGGGCTTCCTCGACGCGGCGCTCGCACTCGTCCTTGGGGAGATCGCCGCAGCGCTCGCGGATGAGCTCGCCGGCTCGCCAGCAGCACGCCAGATAGTCGGCGGTCGGCGCGGGGCAGATGCGCTCGCCCTTCGCGTCCTGCTCGAACTCGGGTACGTCGCGGAACTCCTCGCTGTTGCCGTGGCCCGAGAAGGTCTCGAGCAGGATCTGGTGCTCGGGATCGTGCTGCGCGCGGGTGAGCTGGATGTCGAGCTTTCCGCCCTGGGGCGCGTGCACGCCCCAGGCGAGGCCGTGCGGGATCACGATCGTTTCGAAGCCCCACTGCGCGAGCTTCTCGAAGAGCTCCGCCGGCGTCGGGGCGTTCTCGCGGCAGTCGTCCGGAAGCTCGCGCGTATCGACTCCGCGTTCGCAGCTCGGAAGCGCGGCCAGCTGCTGCACGAGCCAGAAGAAATTGGCGTAGGGCTCGAGACCGACGTAGCGCAACGGCTGGAGCGCGGGCAGGAACCAGAGCCCGCGCGCGCGCTTCATCACGTCGTGCTCGAGCGCGCTGATCGGCCTGCGCGGCAGCTCGTTCTCGGCGAGGCCGGGGAAGATCACGTTCTTGTGTCCGTAGTGGGTTTCGGGCGTGGCGCCGACCTGCGTCCATTCCCAGCCCACGAAGGCCACCAGGTCCGGGTCCGCCGGGTCGCCGGCGCGCTCGTTGCACTCGCGCAGGCTCTGCTTCGTCGTTGCCCACATCGCCGGCGTGATGGCCTCGGCGTGGTCGTTGAGCGAGAAGAAGTCGAGCTGCGAGCAATAGCGGGCGAAATCGCAGGCGTCGGCGGGTGGGTGCGCGCCCTCGCCGGCGAAGATCGGCAGCGCGGAGACGAACGCGTCGAGCGAGTACGTGGTGTGCACGTGGAGATCGCCGAACAGGATGCGCTTGCCGGCTTCGGAAGCGGAGCGGGCGGCGAGCGCGCGACCGGCCTCCAGATCCTTCTGCGCCTGCGCGTGACGCGGAGCGTCGGGCCGCCTCGGTCCCTGGAGGGTTCCGGGATCGGGTGCGTCGCCGTGGCAGGCGAGACACAGCACGAACGCGAGCAACACGCAGCGGGCGAGCACGGCTCACGAGGTTACTCGAAGCGCGCGCGAGAGCGCCGCTAGCGGCCCGACGACCGCTTGGCGACGGTGGGTCGTCGGCTCAGCGCCGACCCGGCGCTCCTCGCGCGTTCGCCCCGGGGTCGACGGCAGTGTCCGGTTGCGCGGCCTGCTTCCCGTGGCCGCCTTGGCTCTGCCCGTTCGACTGCTTGCGCGCCGCTCCTTCGCTCGGGTTCGGGGTCGCCGCCGGCGGCGGCTGGTGCTGCCGGTAGACGCGGTTCGCAGGCTCACCCGGAAGATCGCGCGCAGGGGGAGACACCTGCTCGTGGCGGCCCGGGCTGCCCTTGCGATCCGGCTTCATCGACTCGACGGGTTCGCTGGGCTGCTGGGGACGCGGCGGCGGCGAGGCCTCTCGCGGGGGGCGGGTCTGCTTCTGCCGCTCCGCTTGCGGCGGTGCGGGCGCGCTCGGCTCAGCCGCGCGCGACCGCTCGGGCGCCTTTTCGCGCGTTTGCGCTTCACGCGGCGTCGCTGCCTCGCCGTTGCCCGGCTTCTCGAAGCGCGGCGCGGGAGGCGGTATGCGGCGCTCGCCCTCGCTCTGTGTGCCGAACGGCGGACGCTTCGAGGCCTCGATGTGTTTGCCTTCGCGCGGCAGCGGTGCCACGCGCGTGGGCGGCGCGGCACCCGGCGCGGCGGACTCGGCGCCGGTCACGGCGTCGCGCTGCGGCTTCGTCTTCGGCGCGCGGCTCTTCTCGAGCGGGGGGGTGGCATCCACGCGCGGCTCGCGCGCCGCCACGACGGAGCGGTTCCGCTGCTCGCGCGGCGGGGGCTTCGCGGGCTTGTCCTCCGCCACCAGGCTCGAGCGATCGGGATTCACGTTGAAGTCGCCGTGCAGGGGCTTGAGCTTGTCGGCCTGCATGCGCGTGAAACGCGCTTCCTGGGCCGAGCGGCGTCCGAAGTGCTTGCGATCGACGCCGACGATCGCGTCGTGCACGCCCGCATTCTGGTAGACGTTGATCTGGTCGCCCTTGATCACCGTCTTGTTCTTGATCACGACATTGTTGACGACCCGCGGGCCGCCCCAGCCTTGCCAATGCGGGTTGCCGCGGTAATGCGTCGGGCCCCACCACGGCACGACCGGCTCGCCCCAGCCGAGAGCCACCCAGCCGACGTACGGTGTGCCGATCGTGATGCCCACCGAAAAGCCGCCACCGCCATAGAAAGCGACGAGCGCCGGCGAATAGTATGGCCGCGCGACGATCGGCCCCGGGCACCAACCCCAGTAGCCGGAGAGGTGGACCCAGCGTCCATAGTGATACGGGGCCCAGCCCCACGGCGCGTCGTCGACCCATGTCCAGGAGTAGTAGGGATCGTAGACCCAGCGGCCCGTGCTGTAGGGCGCCCAGCCCGCGCCGACGCCCCGCGGCACCCACATCGGGCCGTAGCTCGGAACCACGCGCCAGTCGCCGCTGTGGTCGAGATCGTTCGCGCCATACACACCTGACGGTACGTAGCGCGCGCTCACCGCGTCGATCTGATCGTCGGTGCGTGCGTAGTTCCAGCGGTCCCAGGCGTCGAGCTCGGGCGCGGCGTAGGACTCGATCTGCGGCGCGTCCGCGCCGCTCACCACCACCTGCTCGCTCGCCCCGATAGCCGCGGAATCGCCCGAGGCGGGCGTGACGGTGGCGTGTCCACCGCGGCGGCTGGTGAAGGTGGTGGTCTCGCCGTCGACCTCGATGCGGTAGTAGCCGCTGCGCTCGACGCTGAAGGCCGCATTCGGGGTGTCGAGCTCGATCGTCTGGCCCGTCGTCAGGCTGCGCAGATCGAGCGACACGTGCCCCGCCGTCATGCGGAGCTGAAGGAAGTCCGGTTCGAGACTGGTGAGGCCGAGCTGGGTGTTCTCGCCGGCGCGCACGAAGGCGCGGGCCCCGACCTGGAGCTCGAGATTCGCGCTCTGGCCCGTGTAGAGCTCGTCGCCCGCGGAGAGCGCCGTGTTCACACGCGCCGGCGTCCAGTCCGCTGCGCCCGGCCGCAGGAACGAGACCTCGCCATCGCTGAAGCTCAGGCGCGGCGGCGTGCGCTCGAAACCGAGAGCCTCGTCGCTCTGCGCGCGCGCCGGTGCTACCGCGGCGAGCAGCGCAGTGCAAAGCGCCGCGCTGAAGCAGCGCAGAGTCGTCTTC
This sequence comes from uncultured delta proteobacterium, assembly GCA_963785985.1. GTDB lineage: Bacteria > Myxococcota_A > UBA9160 > UBA9160 > SMWR01 > DATBRV01. The sequence continues at coordinate 564,799 of CAWAXD010000016.1, forward strand.
GACATCGACGTTTCCTCCCTCATCAAGCGCCGTTCGGGTCCCGCTTCACGCCACCCTCGACGCCGTAATCCAGCGTGCGTCCGAGCACCTCGAACGGGGCGACGAACACATAGTAGGCGCCGTATTTGATGATCAGGCCCGCGACATAGAACGGCGCATAGATCACCCGCATGGCGATCGGCAGGGGCGGAGGGTCCTGCGGCGGCGCCGCTGCATAGACCGGCGGTCGCACCGGTGCGTAGGCCGGCGGCGGCGGAACCGGTGCGTCGGGCGGCGGCGGCGGAACCGGTCCGTTGGGCGGCGGCGGAATCGGTGCATAGGACGGCGGCGGAACCTGCCTCAAGACCCGCGGCGGCGCAGTCTGGCCCGGCGGCGGAGGCGGCGGGGGCAACGCCAAGGCCGGACCTGCAACGAGCAGCACCGCGAGAGCCGCGGCGAGCGCGCTGCGGCGCCAACTCGGCGTGGCATTCGATACCCGATTCGGATGGGGTCGACGCATGCTCACCTCCACGGGTTCGACGCAGCTGTACCCGGTTTGCTTCACAGGCGGCCCCCTGGCTGCAGTGGGAGTGCTTCGGGGAGATATCCGAGAGCCTCCTGGGAGGCCACCTTCACGGCTGGTCTCGCAGCGAAGCACACACGCCCCCACAACCCTTCGAACACCTCTCGGGCGCCGCGGTTGCGCCGCCTCACGGTAGCGCCTGCCCCCGAGGGAGCGCCCCTACAGCTAGCGCGGCGGCCCGAGCTGCGAGGCGGCGGCCGCAGCGTCGAGGTGAAGCGCGTCGGCCGCGATCAGCCGCAGGTTGCGCCGGACGTAGGCGGGTGAGAGATCGAGCAGCGCGAGCGGCTCGCGGCGCAGCACGCGCACTTCGCCGTCCGTCTCCTGCATCTCGAAGCTGCCGAGGGCGACGAACGCCACGTCCGGCGCGTCGACGAAATCGATCCACAGCTTCTGGCGGCGGTCCGCGAGGCGCTGGTCGGTCGGCAGACGGCTCCAGATCTGCTTCTGCGCCTGCTCGAGCGCCTCGACGTAGCGCGCGGCATCGGGATTCCCGGGCCAGTTGGCGAGTTCTTTTTTGCGGATCTCGCCGACGACCCGCGACAGCACCTTGGTGTAGAGCAGGGTCTCCACCACCGTCGCGTCGCCACGTTTCAGGATGCGCACTTCGCCGACCTTGCTCTCCGCGGAGGGGACGTAGGCGCGATCCACGACGTGATCGCTCGACGCATCGAGCCAGGGCGCGAGGCGCGGCGGGACGACCGCCTGCGCCCGCGCGGCGCTCGCCCACACGAGAAACAGGATCGGGAGCAGGCGCGCAGCCCTCACGCCATCCCCTGCGCCCGGCGGCGGTTCAGCAGAACCAGGCACGCGGGCGTGACGTAGAGGTCGCACAGCAGCGCGGTGACCATCGTCAGGCCCGAGAGCAGCGAGAAGTAGATCGTCGGCTTGAAGCTCCCGAAGCAGCCCACCCAGAAGCCGAGCACGAGCACCACGTTGTTCAGGAAGAGCGCGGGTCCGATCTCCGCGGTCGTCTCGCGGATCGCCTCGCTGGCATCGCCCCGGAAGACGCGCCGGTAGTGCGTCATGTAATGGATCGTGTCGTCCACGACCAGCCCGAGCACGGACGACGCGATCATCGCCGTGCCGGTCGAGAGGTCGATCCCGAGCGCGCCCATCAACCCGCCGGTCCAGGCGATCGGCATCAGATTCGGGATCAGCGCGATGAACGTCAGCTGCAGCGAGCGGAACAGCGCGCCGATGGCGAGCACCACGAGCGTCACGGCCAGCGAGAAGCTGTTCACCTGCGCCGCGACCAGCTGGTTGGAGTCCTGCGCCACGTAATAGAAGGCTCCGGTCGCCGTGACGACGTAGTCGTCGCCGAAGATCCGGCGCCCGTCGGCGAGGATCGCGTCCGCGAGCGGTGCGGCGAGCGCGGTCCCCACCGCGCGCACGCGCACGTTGAAGCGCGCGCTCGTGAAGTCGGGCGCGATCAGCTTGCGGATCAGGTCCTGCTCGGGCGCCGCCTCGAGCAGGTCGAAAGCGTAGGCGGCGTCGCGTTCATTCGCGGGCAGCGCGAGCACCTCGCTGCGCGACTCGGCGCGTTCGAGCTGTCGCAGCACCGGGACGATGCTGCCCACGCCGGTGACGTGCTCGCGCGCGAGAATGGCGTGCTCGAACGCCGCCATGCGGCGCACGTCGGCGAGCGAGGTGAGCGGCGCGCCATCCTGGCGCTGCGCCACGAACTCGAGCGTGTTCGAGCCGGTGAGATTCGCATCGATGAAGAGCGTGTCGCGGTGCAGCGGCGCCGTGCTCTTCAGGAAGCCCACGAGATCGGTGTTGTTTTTCACGAACGGCAGAAAGGCGAGGCTCGCGGCGGTGATCCCGCTGAAGACCGCGATCACGCCCCACGGATGCTCCGACGCCGTGCGGGCCGAGCCGGCGAGCAGCCGCCGGATCAGGCGGTGCTGAGGTGAGCGCAGCGCCGCGGCGGGCGGCGGCAGGAAGCTGAGCCCGACGGGAACCAGCGTCATGCCGACGCCGAACGAAATCAGGACGCCGAGCGCGGCGAACACGCCGAATTGCCGGACGGCGGGCATGCTGCACGTCACGAGCGAGGCAAACCCGATCGCCGTCGTGAGCGAGCAGAAGAAGCACGGGAAGAGGAGCGGGCGCGCGACGCCGAGGATGCGCTCGACCCGATCGATCGCTGCCACGGGCGCATCGAGCCAGCCCTGGATCAGATGCACGCTCACGGCGAGCGAGAGCACCATCAGCACTGGCGGCAGCAGGCCGGTGATCGCGTTCATCTCGAAGCCGGCGAGCTGGTAGGCGCCGAGCGTCCACACGCTCGTCACGCCGGTGACAGCGAGCGGGAGCAGCACGCCGAGCGCGTTGCGGAAGAAGACGGCCAGCATGATCGCCAGCACGGCGACCGCCAGCGGCATCACCACGCGCTGGTCGTGCTCGATGAAGGCGCTCACATCGTGCTTCTGGACGGCGATGCCGGTCAGGTGGAGCGAGACGCCCTCCGGCCGGGGCTCCGCGATGATCCCGCGCAGGGCGTCGATGATCGCCGCCCGATAGCGCAGGTCGCCCGGGCGATCTTCGATCTCGATCAGCAGGCCCGCGACGCGGCGATCCCCCGAGACGAAGAGCCCCGTGAAGTCGGGATTGCGATCGAGCACCGCCCGGACCCGGTTCGCGAGCGCGGGATCGTCGAGCGGCGGGGCGACGACCGGCGCCATCTCGGCGCCGGATTCGCCGGCCACGATCTGCTGCGCGTTGCTGAGGCTGTAGACGCGGTGGACGCCGTCGATGCGGGCGATGCGGGCCGTCAGCGCGTCGACGAGCTCGAGGCCTTCGCGGTCGAGCAACTTCGGGTGGGCGACCGCGAGCAGCAGGTCTTCGTCGCTCCCGAACGTCGCCTTGAAGCGGTCGTAGAGCGCGGTCTGCGCGGGCTCCTGCGTGTTGAGCGATTCGTTGTTCGTCTCGACGTCGGTCTGCGCAGCGTGGAACGCGAAGAACGCCGTCGACGCCAGCAGCGCGCATAGGAACGCCGCTCGCCCGCGCGTCAACAGCCACTGCATGCGGCGATGGACCTACGTGCGCTCTAGCTTCAGATGGAGGTTCACGTGGACCGTGTCGCCGACGCGGACGAACAGGATCCGCGGCGCCTCGAGCTGGAAGGCGGCGAGCGAGACGTCGAACGCCGCGTCGAAGCTCGCCGTGCGCTCGCTCTGCTGCCAGTGCGTGACGCTCGCCTCGAGCGTGTGCTCCACGTCCTTGATCTGAAGCACCAGCGGGAGCTTGCCGCTGCTGCGCACGCGCTCCGGATCCACGCCGCGCACGCGGCCGCGGATCAGCGGATGCTGCGCGGCGTCGAGCATGGTCCGCATGCTCTCGTCGCGCCGGTCGTTGCCGGTCTTCATCTGCGCCACCGGGATCGTCACGTCGGCCGACCAGGTTCCCGCCGCGTCCTGCGAGAGCGACACGTCCAGCGTGCCTGCGGTGCCTTCGAAATCGTGCAGCGTCGAGGTCGCGGCGAAGGTGACATCGAGCGCGCCGCGGGCGGCCTGCGCGCGCGCAGAACCCGCGCCGGCGAGGATGACACAGAAAAGGATCGCGATGCGCGCCGCGTGCCGGATCCGCATGGCGCGAGGCTACATCGCGGCGGACGGCTTCGCACGCGCGGGCGGGGACGGCGCTCGAGGCGGCCGTCTCGATCGCGCGGGAATGAAGCAATCGTAATCCGCCGCGAAGACTCTGCTAGCGGACGATGGACGAGACGAACGTAGCGCCCTGCTGGCCGAACAGGCGGTAGTTCAGCTGGCCCGAGAGGAAGGTCGTCAGGCGCGCGTTGGTGAGCGAGATCGAGGTTCCCGAACAGGCCGCGTTGGTCGGCGTCAGCTTCAAGCTGGCCGCGTCGGTCTTGCTGCTGTACCTGCCGCTGATCGAGTACGTGCACTGCGTGCCGTCGGCGAGCGCGGCGCTGGCGTTTCCGCCGAGCTTGCCTTTGCCGAGATCAGCGATCACGAGGAAGAGCGTCCAGCCGCCGCCCGCGAGCGTCTCGGGAGGCGGCGTCTGCATTTCGCTGACGCATCCGGCTGGCTTCGAGCAGAACGAGTCGCTCCACGCCCCGGTCAATACGCCGTCGCCATCGATCTGCCCACCGAAAGCCGCGCTGCCGCTCACCGCCGTCGGCATCAGGCCGTCGCTCACCTCGCCGGAGAGCTTCGTCGAAAAGCCGAGGCCGGTGAGCCCCGTCTTGCTGTCGCTCTTGAGATTTCCCTTGATGGGGCCTGTGAGGCTGACGGACAGATTCCCGTTCTGGGCGGAAGCCTCGATTCCGCCCGTGATCTTTCCCTTCGCGTCGACGGACATCGAGAAATCACAGCTCTGCAGCGTGCCGCCGAAGCCCTGCGCGAACCCCTCGCAGAACGCGTCCGCGCCGTCATCCACGTCGAGCCAGATCGCGTGCTCCAGAAAGAGTGCGAACGCGAAGCTGCCCACCGGGACCCCCGCCGAGGCGGAGCCTGGAGCGAGGAGGAGCAGGAGGGGGGTGCCCCAGGCGGCGAGCCCGGCGCGCTGAGGGGGCATTTTTCGTTCTCCGGTCGTTCCGAAGCCGTCGATTCCGTTCGTGCCAGACATCGTATCATCGAGCCGCCCGATCTGGCTCGGGCTCCAAAAAGGGGTGCAAGCATGACGCTTCTCCGCTGGCTGCTGAGAGGGGTCGCCGTGATCCTCGTGCTGATCGGCGCCTTGTTCCTGGGCGCGCGCCTGCACGATGGACCGCTCGGGCCGATTCCAGGCGGCGCGATCAAGACGGGAGAGTGGGCGGAAGCGCCGAGCGCGGATTGGACCTTCGCGAAGGACGTCGCCGAGATCGAGCTCCAGCTCGAGAGCCAGTCGACCTCGCGCACGACCTGGATCCTGGTGCGCGATGGCCACGCCTGGATTCCGTGCAGCCTGAGCTTTCCGCCCGGCAAGACCTGGTACCAGCACGTCGCCTCGGACGGCCGCGCGGTGTTGCGCATCGCAGGCAAGCGCTACGCCGTCACGCTCGCGCAGGACGCCGATCCGACACTGCCGGACTTCGCGCTCACCGAGGTGACACGCAAGTACGGCAAGCCGCCGCCGACCGAAGGGGGCGCGCTGTTCTTCCGCGTGGAGCCGCGCGCGCGCTAGCGGGCGCGCCGGACCTCGGCGGACGCAGTCGGGGAAGTGGAAGAGGGGATCCGTCGAAGGGCACCGCAGGACTGTGCCCGGGCTAGCTACGCCCGCGTTCTCGACCCCGGGGGCTGATGTCGCCGTGCTGCGCGTGTGCCCTCACCGCGCGGCGATCTTCCGCCTCCAAAACGCGATGAGCCCAAGGCCGACGCCCAGCAGCACGCCGGCGCCAGGCTCCGGAACCGCCGTCCAGATCGCATAGTTGTATTGGTTGTACGGGGTGTAATCGAGGCTGGGATCGGTGTTCCCGAGGTAGACGCCATCGATGCCCAGGTAGTTGTAGTTGAGCGCCACGCCCACGGCGACGGAAGTGGGGGAGACCACCTCGTATGGGGTTTCGACGTTGCACGCGAGAGTGGAGGTGCATCCATTGGTCAACTCGGGATTCGAATTGAAGTACAGGATTTGACCGTCCAAAAGCACCTGATCGAGCAGGGCCTGGGATGCCGCCGTCGCGAGAGCCGACGTCTGGAACGTGAAATCCGTGCTGGAATCACAGCCGGAGAACAAGCCGATACACGAGCCGTCCGCGAACGTCACATCGTAGAGGGTCCCACCAACGTCCACGTTGGACGCGCCAAAGAGCTGGCCCCCGACGACGTTCAGGGTCGCCGCATGGGCGCCGGGCGCGATCCCGATCAGAGCAAGAACGAGTGCAAGCGACCGAACCGAGATCAGGAGATTGAAAATCACCCGTGTCAGGGCCCGCATGGAATCCTCCTCGTCAACCGGGTTTCGAGAAGGGATGTGGGCAGTTCGGGAAGGTTGGTGGCAAATGAAGGTGGTTGCTGCGAAGGGGAAATGTCAAAAAAAGTGATGGAGCCAGTAAAAGGGGGATGTGTGCTGTGCTGACTTCCTGCTGACTCGGCGCGCCAGGTTTCGGCGTGCGATCCCCTGACTCCGCGGAAGAATGGAGCCGACGACCGGATTCGAACCGGTGACCTGCTGATTACGAATCAGCTGCTCTACCAGCTGAGCTACGTCGGCGAGAGATCCGCAGAAGGGCGAAGCGGAGGGCGATTCTAGCGTTCGAGGTGGGGGGTGCCATCGAGCGGCGCGCTCCGGCGCCGCCACGGCGAGATTCTTCGCCGGCCGAGCTAACCCCGCGAGGCTCCAATGCCTCTGGCGTTGACCTGCGGGCCGGGCAGACCCTAGGATGGTGGCTTCGCCCCTTGCCGGGATGATTCCGGTGCGTGGAGCGCGCGCCTGCCTTCACCCGGGAGAACCGCCCGTGCCCGTGCTGCCGCTGATCGATCTGATGATCCTGATGGGCTCGCTGAGCCTGGCGCTGGGCTTCGGCCTGAAGGCCATTGCCATCACGACCCGCTACCAGCTGACGATTCTCGGCTTCTCGTCGATCGACATGGTGATCATTGCCGGGATCTGCCTGGCCTTCGCGCTCACGCTCGCGGCCCGCACGTGGGTGAAGCTGAACGAGCCGAGGCTGCTCGCGTTCAGGCGGCGCGCGTCGGAAGCGGAGCTGCGCTGGCAGAGCGAAGAGCTCGATACCGAGACGCTGGGGGAGCGGCGGGATCGGGAGCCGTCGGCCTCGTCCTGAAACGGGCCTGCCCGGCTCGCCAGCCCTAGTTGCGGCGCGGAACCAGGCGCAGCGCGGAAACGGTCATCTCGCGGTAGAGCCCTGCGGTCGCGCTCAGCACTTCGCTGGCCTTGCGGATCATTCCCTTCATGACTTTCTCCAGTGCTCGCAGTGTCGTCATCCGGGATGTAGCCATCGGGGTGCTCCTGGTGTCACGGATCGGCAACTTCCGTTGAAACTTTTGCCCGAAGTGGCTCATTCGCCGCCCCCCCGGCTGGCACCCCAGCGGGCTCGCCCGCGGGGACGTGATACATTTCCCCGCCATGCCGGGCCCGCTTCCGTCTGGATCCGCCCCCCCTCGCGTGAATCGCCAGATTTGGGTTGATGGCGAGCTCGTCCCCTGGGAGCAGGCGACCGTGCATCTGCTCTCGCATAGCCTCCAGCGCGGCTCGCTGATCTTCGACTATATGGGGGTGCACGCGACGCCGCGCGGCCCGGCCGTGTTCCGGCTGCGCGATCACGTCGGGCGCTTCCTGCGCTCGGCCGAGCTCGTGGGGCTGCCGCTCGCCCACGATGCCAAGTCGATCACCGATGCGATCGAGGTCGCGGTGCGCGCCAACCCGGGCGCGAAGGTCGTGAAGGTGTGCGCCTACCTGGCCTCGATCGAGGTGGACGTGGTGCCGCTCGACGAGCACGTCTCGCTGGCGGTCGCCGCCTACGATCCCGGCGCCGACATCGTCGCGCACAAGGCCGTGAAGCCGGCGTTCAGCCCGATGCTCAAGCTCTGGATCGAGAAGGACCGGCGCAACCGCCGCGACGACATCGTGCCGCCGCAAGCCAAGGTGGCCGCCAATTACACGTCGCCGATGTTCGCCAAGTGGGCCGCGCGGCGCGCCGGCTACGACGAGATCCTGCTCGTCGACCAGGACGGCTTCGTCGCGGAAGGACCCACCACGAACGTCTTCTGGGTGGATGCCGCGGGTGTCGTGCGCACGCCGCCCGAAGCGAAGGTGCTGCTCGGTGTCACCCGCCGCTCGATCCTCGAGCTGGCCAGACATGATGGTTTGCCGGTTGCCGAATCGAAGGTTCGCCCCGACGAGCTGATGGCCGCGCCCGAGGTCTTCCTCACGGGTACGACCGCCGGCGTCTGGCCGGTCGCGAGCATCGACGATCGTCCGATCGGCGATGGCCGGCCCGGTCCGGTGAGCGCGCGTCTCAAGGCCCGCTTCCAGACGGTCGTCGCCGGCGGCGAGCCGGCCTTCGCCCACTGGCTGCACCTGGTCGCACCGGCCTAGCCGATGCGCGTCGTCTCGGGCACGCAGCCCTCGGCCAGCCATCTGCACATCGGCAACTACTTCGGAGCGCTGCGCCAGTACATCGAGCTCCAGGCCCAGCACGAAGCGCTCTACTTCATCGCCGATTACCACTCGATGAACAGCGTGCGCACGGCTGACGAGCGGCGCCGCTTCACGCTCGCGGTGGCGCTCGACTATCTGGCCTGCGGGCTCGACCCGGAGCGAGCCATCTTGTTCCGGCAATCGGACGTACCCGAGGTCTGCGAGCTCGCCTGGCTGCTCTCGACGCTGACGCCGATGGGCCTGCTCGAGCGCGCGCACGCCTACAAGGACAAGATCGCGCAGGGTCAATCGGCGGATCACGGGCTGTTCGCCTATCCCGTGTTGATGGCCGCGGACATCCTCCTGTATCGCGCTGATCTCGTGCCCGTGGGGCAGGACCAGAAGCAACACATCGAGATGACGCGCGACATGGCGATGCGCTTCAACCACGTCTACGGCGACGACGTGCTGAAGATCCCCGAGCCCTACATCCTCGAGGACGTGGCGCTGGTGCCCGGCACGGACGGCCGCAAGATGAGCAAGTCCTACGGCAACACGATCGGAATGTTCGCGCCGACCGGTGAGATCAAGAAGGCGGTGATGGGGATCGTGACGGACTCGACGCCGGTCGAAGCGCCCAAAGATGTTCGGACGCCGCTCTTCCAGCTCTGGGCCCTGTTCGCGAGCCCGACCGAGCGCGAGGCGACCTTCGAGCGCGCGCGCCGCGGCGGGCTCGGCTACGGCGAGCTGAAGAAGGACCTGCTCGCGCGGCTGGTCGCCCACTTCGAGCCGATGCGCGAGCGCCGCGAATCGCTCGCCAAGCGACCCGATGCGGTGGAGGACGTGCTCGCGGCGGGCGCGGCTCGCGCGCGCGCGATCGCGGCGCCGGTGCTCGCGGCGGCGCGCGAGGCAAGCGGCCTCGGAGGTCGTGCGCCGCGCTAGCTGCGTGTCGCTAGCGGGGCGCGCCCTGCGCGAGCTGGGCCAGGCTCTCTGCCACGACGGCGGCTGACTCGGGCCGATCGTCCGGACTCTTGGCCAGCATGCGCAGCACGAGCTCGGCCCACGGCTGCGGAAGCTGGGGGGCGAGCTCGCGGGGGTCCGGCACCGGTGTATGGCGATGGTGGAAGGCGACGTCGCCGTCCTTGAACGGCACGCGGCCGGTCAGCAGCTCGAAGAAGGTCACGCCGAGCGCGTAGAGATCGGCGCGGTGATCGACGGCTTCGCCGAGGCTCTGCTCCGGGGCCATGTAATAGGGCGTGCCGCCGATCACGGTCGACGCGCGGCGCACCTCCTCGACCATCTTGGCGAGGCCGAAGTCCATGATCTTGATCACCTTGCCCCGCGTGAAGAAGAGATTTCCCGTCTTGATGTCGCGGTGCACGATGCGTTGCGCGTGCGCGTAGTGCAGTCCGTTTGCGATCTGGAGGCCGAGCTTCGCAGCGTCGCGCGGTCCGAGCCGGCCGCGCTGGCGCAGGATCTGCTGCAACGGTAGTCCCTCGAGCAGCTCCATCGTGATGTAGTAGGCGTCGCCGTCCTGGCCCGCATCGAACAGCGTCACGATGTTCGGGTGGTTGAGCGCAGCGGCCGCGCGCGCCTCGCGCAGGAACAGCTCCACGGCCTTCGGGTGGTTGCGCAGGCTATCGGGCAGGCGCTTGAGCGCGACGATGCGTCCCAGACGCCGGTCGCGCGCCTTGAAGACGATGCCCATTCCGCCGCGACCGAGCTCCTCGAGGATCTCGTAGCGCGCGGCCTCGACGAAGGGGTCGGCGGCCGCGGGCGGCTTCGTGCCGCCCGCCAGCGAGTGCTGGCTGCCGCTGCGGCGCTTGCGCAGGCCTTCGATGCGGGTCGCGACGTTCGGCCAGGTCGCGTCGCGGGTGCGGATCAGCTCGAGCACGTCGAGCGCGCGGTCGAAATCGCCGCTCTCCTCGAGCCGGCGCGCGAGGCGGTCGCAGCTCTCGATCGGCACGCTCTCGGCGCCCTTGCTGGCGACCACTTCTTCGACCTTGCGCGTTGCGAGATCGAGGTGTCCTTCGCGCTCGTAGGCTTCGACGAGCAGCCGCGCGGCGTCGACGTACTCGGCATCGTTCGCCGTCACGAGCTGGAGGCTGCGGATCGCGCGGCCCCAATCGTTGCGCTCGATCGCGACCTGCGCCGCTTCGAAGGGCCGGCCGGATTTCTCGAGCGATTCGACCCAGTGCGGTAGATCGCCCGCCTCGCGGTAGGAGTCCGCCGCCTCGTCATGACGGCCGGCCCGCTGGAAGGTATCGCCTGCGCGGACGTGCTCGCCCGCCGCCTGGAACATCTCCGCGGCGCGCCCGAGCTCGCCGGCGCTCTCGTAGAGCCGCGCGGCCTGCTTCCACTGCTCGAGCTCCGCTTGCAGGTCGGCCGCGGCGAGCGGCTGCCCGGCGGCTTCGAGGTGCTCGGCGGCCGCCTCGAGCTGGCCGCGCTCGCGCGCCACGCTCGCGAGCAGGCCATGCGCCACCGCAGCGTGCCCGTCGCGCTCGAGCGCGCGCGCCGCGGCCGGCACGTCGCCGTGTAGATAGGGTTCGACCGCCGGCGGGCAACCGACGAAGACCAGGTGCTCGCGCGAGCCGAGGTCGATGACGAGGCTCGTGGGCTGGAAGGACTGCACCTCGATCGTCTGCTCGGCGACGCGGTCGCCGCTGCCGACCACGAGGGTGTGGCGGCCCCGGCCGACCCCGACGCGGACCACACCGCCGCGCGTGTAGCGCAACGAATACGGCACGCCGCGCAGCGCGACCAGCGCGTCCGGAACGGGCCGACGGTCCCACACGACCTTCACGTCGACAGGGCAATCCTTCGGGCGGAAGTCGAAATCGAGGCGCTCCGTGCTGCCGCGGCGCACGCGCAGCTCCTGCTCCTCGCAGTGCGTCGCGAGCACCTCTTCGCCGCTCGGGGATTGCAGATAGCCATCGACGGTGACCCACCAGCGGCCGGCGCGCAGACGCTGGAACTGCGCCTCGCGCGACACCATGTGGCGTTGGGTGCGGCTGGAGGCGCTCACGCTGCGCTTCGCGCGCAGCGCCGCGCTCGGGCTGCTGGTGCGCGGCAGCCGCTTCGCGCCGCGCTTCGAGCGCGCGAGCCGCACGCTGAAGGCGCCGCGCAGCTCGCTCGGGTATTCGAGCGCGATCACCGCGTCGCCCCAGCCGCGCAAGAACGAGAGCAGCAGCAGAGCCAGCAGCGCGGCGGCCACGCCGGGCAGCACGCGCAGCTGTGCCTGCTCCGTCTGGGCCCAGGCCGCGAAGCGCTGCGCGCTGCCGGCCGGGTCGGCGATCAGCTGGTTCAGGCTGCGTTCGAGAGGCGCCAGCGGTTCGCGCAGGCGCGGCACGAGCGCGGCGACGCGCTCGGCCCAGGCGTGAACGTCGTGGCGCAGTGCGGGCAGCGTCTGCGCGCCGGCGTCTGGCGCCGGCGCGGGCTTCGCCGCGTCGGCGGGCGGGGAGGGCGGCAGGACCGCGTCCGCCGCCGGCGCCGCGGGAGCGCTCGGCTGCGCGACCGCCGCGTCGGGCGCCGCGACGGCGCTCGGCTCGGCCGCAGCCGGGACCGTCGCCGCGCTGGCGTTCTCGAGCTCGGCGCCCGCGGGCGACGCCGCGGCGAGCCACGCCGAGGCGAGACTCGAGAGCAGGATTCTGGCAGGGCGTGCGCAACGCATGGGTCCGCGGTCTTCATCGGCCCTGCATCGCAAGGGGTTGAGCCTGCGCCGAGCGGATTCGGACGCGGAGTTGCCGGTTGCTGAGGCGGCGCGAGGCGCGCGTTCGCGGGTTAGCGCGCGGCTCGGACGGCCTGCGCGATCTCGCCGAGCAGGGCCTCGGTCTCCGCCCAGCCGATGCACGCATCGGTGATCGAGACGCCCCGCGCGAGCGGCTCGCCCTTGCGCCAGTTCTGCCGCCCGGGCTCGAGGAAGCTCTCGATCAGGAGCCCGAGCAGCGCGCCCGGAGGGCCCGCGCGCAGCTGCGAGAGCACGGCGCGACAGACCGCGCCTTGTCGCGCGGCATCCTTGCCCGAGTTGTCGTGCGAGCAGTCGACCATGACCCCGCGCGCGATGCCCTGGCCGGCGGCGAGCGAGGCGGCGCGCGCGACGTCCTCGGGCGAGAAATTCGTGCGCCCGCCGCCACCGCGCAGGATCAGGTGGCGATCGGGATTGCCGGTCGTCGTCACCACCGCCGAGCGGCCGTCCGGGGTGATGCCGAGGAAGCTGTGCGAATGGCTCGCCGCGATCATGGCGTTGACCGCCACCTCGAGCCCGCCGTCGGTGCCGTTCTTGAATCCGACGGGCATCGAGAGTCCGCTCGCGAGCTGACGATGCGTCTGACTCTCGGCCGTGCGGGCGCCGATGCTGCCCCAGGCCAGCAGATCCGCCACGAACTGGGGAGTGAAGGGATCGAGCATCTCGCTCGCGCACGCGACACCAAGCTCGGACAGCTCGAGCAGCAGGCCGCGCGCGAGCGCGAGGCCCGCCGCGACGTCGCACGAGCCGTCGAGGTGCGGGTCATTGATCAGACCCTTCCAGCCGACCGTCGTGCGCGGCTTCTCGAAGTAGGTGCGCATCACGACGATCAGCTCGTCCTCGAGCCCTGCGGCCGTCTTCGCGAGGCGCGTGGCGTACTCGCGCGCGGCGTCCGGATCGTGGATCGAGCAGGGCCCGACGATCACGACCAGCCGGCGCGCGTCGCGGCCGTGGATCGCGTCGCGCAGCGCGCGGCGCGCGTCGAGCACGCGGCGCGCCGCGCGCTCCGACACGGGGAGCTTCGCCTTCAGCTCGCGCGGCGATATCAGCGGCTCGAGGCCCTCGAGGTGCAGGTCCTCGAGCGGCTCGCTCGCCGGGTTGCGCGGGTTCATGCCGACCTCATGCGAAAGCTGCCTCGCGATCTCCCGGCGGCGGCGCCGATCAACGCAGCAGCGCGAGCTGGCGCGACTGGGCGATCAGCGCGCCGTCGCGGGTCCAGATCTCGCCATCTTCCTCGACGAACCCGCCGCGCGCCACGCGCGAGTGGAAGACGGCGAGCGACCAGGCGTCGGGCGCGAGCGCCAGCGCCGGGAGCGGGGCTCGAAAGTGGATCGTGAGGTCGATGGTCGGCACGCCGCCGGTGAGCGTGACGTCCCGCAAGCGCGAGAAGACCGCCGGAGGAAAGGCATCCGCAAAGGCCGCGACGGCGAGCGCGTCGAGCGCGCGCGGCGCGGGGAAGCGGATCCAGCCGCCCCCGAGCGCGTGCTCACCGCCCGAGAAGGGAGGCGCGCCGATCGCCCAGCGCAGGTCGTAGCGGTCGTGGATCTCGATGCGCTTCTCCCAGGCCGGACAGCGCTCGGGGGGAAGCACTTCGGGCATGCGCGCCTCGGCGAACGCGGGACCTTCGCGCTCCGTCGAGAAGGCGCCGAGCGCGAGCGCGCGGAGCTTTCCGCCCTGGAGCAGCCGGCCGCTCACGGTCGTGAGCGAGCGGCCGGCGCGCTCGATGCGCGTTTCCAGCGCGGCAGGGCCGGCCTCCGGAGGCGAGGTGTAGTGGATCGTGAGCGAGCGAGGCGCGCGCGTCGGATCGCCCTGCGCGAGCGCGAGCGCACGCAGCAGGATCGCCGCGACGTAGCCGCCATTCGGCCCCGCCACCACCCACCAGCCCGGGTCGATGCGCGTCTCGAACCGGTTCTCGCCGACGGGCCACACGGCGGTGTCGGTGTCGAAGCGGTGGCTCACGCGCGCTCGGCCTCGCCCTGCAGCCGCTCGCGCTTCGCCAGCTGGGTGGCCGTCAGGCGGCCCACGAGGAAGAAGCCGAGGCTCGCGCACACGGCGGCCGCGAGATCGGCGACGATCGCGACGCTGCTCGCGACGAGCGACTTGATGGCCGGCTCGCCCGCCGTCAGGTGGAATCCGAAGGCCGCGAACTCGAGCGTCACGGCGATCACGAAGGTTCCCCACCACAGCGCGAGGATTTGCGGCGCTTCGACGGACTTCCACTCGAATGGATCCAGCACCGAGGGATCGCTCGCGCGCCAGACCTCCGCGATCACCTGGTAGGGACGCACGACGTTGAGCACCGGAACGAAGAAACCGAGCAGGCTCCAGTGCCGCGCGAATTCGAGCTTGCGCACGCCGAGCGCGCGCACGTTGATGCGCAACCGGAAGAGCCAGGCCAGGAAGAACACGGCGGTGATGGCGAAGACCGCGAGCTGGATGCCTTGCGCGATGCGCAGCGTCCCCGCCACCGTCGCGAGCTGCTCGGCGTCGCCGCCGCTGCCCTCCAATTGCTTGCGGAGCTCGAGCAGGTGCGCGAGGTGAACCCCGAGGGCGAGCCAGCTGGCCAGCGTCGAAGCGACGAGCCCCGCCGCCGCGCAGCGCGTGATGCCGCGGGGTGAAACGAACAATGGCCGGAGGCTTCCGGCGTGGTAGGGCGGCTGCGCGGCGACCCGCTGCTCGCGAGGAGCGCCGGGTTCGGCCACGGCGTCCGGTTCCGCGGGAGGGGTCATTTCGGGCTCCACCGGGATAGAGCCTGCACCGGCAGGCGCGCCGCAGCAAGGCCCCTTGCGGGCAGAAAGCGGGGTTACGCCTTGCGGAACTCGAGCGCGTCGCCCGACACGCGGGCGTCGACGCGGATCTTCGAGCCCTCGGGAAACTCGCCCTCGAGGATCTTCATCGCGAGCGGGTCCTGCAGCATGCGCTGGATCACGCGCTTGAGCGGCCGCGCCCCGTAGTGCGGGTCGTAGCCCTTGTCGGCGAGCAGCGTCTTCGCCTCGTCGCTCACCTCGAGTTCGATGCGCCGCTCTTCGAGCAGCTTCTGCACGCGCACCAGCTGGATCTCGACGATGCGCGTGAGGTGCTTGCGCTCGAGCTGGTGGAACAGGATCGTCTCGTCGACGCGATTCAGGAACTCCGGCTTGAACTGCGCCCGCAGCGCCTCCATCACGCGCCGCTCCATCTCGTCGTGGTCGCTCGTGCCGAGCTCGACGAGGAACTGGCTCCCGACGTTCGAGGTCATGATCAGGACCGCGTTCTTGAAATCGACCGTGCGGCCCTGGCCGTCCGTGAGCCGTCCGTCGTCGAGGATCTGGAGCAGCGCGCCGAACACGTCCGGGTGCGCCTTCTCGATCTCGTCGAAGAGCACCACGCAGTAGGGGCGACGCCGGACCGCTTCGGTCAGCTGGCCGCCTTCTTCGTAGCCGACGTAGCCCGGCGGTGCGCCGATCAGACGCGCGACCGAGTGCTTCTCCATGTACTCGCTCATGTCGATGCGGATCATGGCGTGCTCGTCGTCGAACAGGAATTCAGCGAGCGCGCGAGCGGTTTCGGTCTTCCCGACACCGGTCGGCCCGAGGAAGATGAACGAGCCGATCGGCCGATTCGGATCCTGGAGCCCGGCGCGCGCCCGGCGTACCGCGGCCGCGACCGCCCGCAGCGCTTCGTCCTGGCCGACGACGCGCTGGCGCAGCTTGTCCTCCATCCCGAGCAGCTTCTCCTGCTCGCCCTCGAGCATCTTCGAGACGGGGATGCCGGTCCACTTCGAGACGATCTCGGCGATCTCCTCGGAGGTGACCTCTTCGGTGAGCAGCGAGCCGGCCGCCTGCACTTCCTCGAGGCGCGTCTGCTGCTCGCTCAGGTCCTTCTCGAGCTGCACGAGCTCGCCGTAGCGGATCTGCGCCGCGCGCTCGAGCTGGCCGCCGCGCTCGGCGCGCTTCAGCTCCGCGTTCAGCTCCTCGCGCCGCTCCTTCAGCTCGCGGGTGCGTGCGATCGCGCCCTTCTCGTTCTCCCAGCGCGCCTTCATCCCGGCGCACTGATCGCGCAGCTCCGCGATCTCCTGGCTGACGCGCTCGAGCCGGCGCGCGCTCGCTTCATCGCTCTCCTTCTTCAGCGCCTCGCGTTCGAT
The DNA here is from genome assembly GCA_963785985.1 of uncultured delta proteobacterium. Lineage (GTDB taxonomy): Bacteria > Myxococcota_A > UBA9160 > UBA9160 > SMWR01 > DATBRV01. Next base: position 581,269 of record CAWAXD010000016.1, read on the forward strand.
CTCGAGCTGCATGCGCTTGCGCTCGAGCTGATCCAGCTCTTCGGGCATCGAATCGATCTGGACGCGAACGCGGCTCGCGGCCTCGTCGACGAGGTCGATCGCCTTGTCGGGCAGGAAGCGGTCCGTGATGTAGCGGTTCGAGAGGGTCGCGGCGGCCACCAGCGCGGCGTCCTGGATGCGAACGCCGTGATGGACCTCGTAGCGCTCCTTCAAGCCGCGCAGGATCGAGATCGTGTCGTGCACCGACGGTTCGCCGACGAAGACGGGCTGGAAGCGCCGCTCGAGGGCCGCGTCCTTCTCGATGTGCTTGCGGTACTCGTCGAGCGTGGTGGCGCCGATGCAGCGCAGCTCGCCGCGCGCGAGCGCCGGCTTGAGCATGTTGGCGGCGTCGGCGGCGCCCTCCGCGGCGCCCGCGCCGACGATCGTGTGCAGCTCGTCGATGAACAGGATCACCTGGCCCTGCGCCTCGCTGACCTCGCGCAACACGGCCTTGAGTCGGTCTTCGAATTCGCCGCGGTACTTCGCGCCCGCGATCATGGCGCCGATGTCGAGAGCGATCAGGCGGCGATCCTTGAGCGTCTCGGGCACGTCGCCGGCGACGATGCGCTGCGCGAGGCCCTCGACGATCGCGGTCTTGCCGACGCCAGGCTCGCCGATCAGCACCGGATTGTTCTTGGTGCGCCGCGAGAGCACCTGCACGACGCGGCGGATCTCCTCGTCGCGGCCGACCACGGGATCGATCTTGCCCTGGCGCGCAGCCTCGGTGAGGTCGCGCCCGAACTTCGCGAGCGACTGGTACTTCGACTCGGGATCCTGATCGGTGACGCGCGCTCCGCCGCGCACGGAAGCCAGCGCCTTGAGCAGCGGCTCGCGGCCGGCGCCCGCTTCGCGCAAGAGCTTTGCGGCGGGATCCTGTTTGTCGTTCGCGAGCGCGAGCAGCACGTGCTCGGTCGAGACGTACTCGTCCTTCAGCGCCGTGGCTTCGCCGAAGGCGGCTTCGAGGATGCGCGAAGTCGCGCGTCCAAGCTGCGCCTGCGCGCCGCCGCTGACCTTCGGAAGCTTCTCGAGCAGCTTCTCGACGTCGCCCTGGAGCGCGTCGATGCGGATGCCGAGCTTCTGGAGCACGGGAACGGTGCTGCCCTCGGGCTGGCCGAGCAGCGCGCGCAACAGGTGCGCAGGTTGGATCTCCGAGTGGCCCCGGGACCCGGCGAGGTTCTGGGCCTCGCCCAGAGCCTCCTGGCTCTTGATCGTGAGTTTGTCGAAGCGCATGACAAGCCAAGCTAAACACAGCTCCCCGCCCCGCAAGCGGCTCGCCCGCGGGGGTGGAGCCTGGGCTGCGCGGCGTGACCGCGCTCGCCGGACTAGCCGGCCGTGCGCTTGAGGGGAATGAAGAGCGTTGCGTCGCCGCGCTTGACGAGCAGCAGCGCGTTCTCTCGTCCGCCTCTTCGAGCTTCTCGCGCAGCTGCTTGGTGTTCTTCACCGCGTGACGATCGACCTCGAGGATCACGTCGCCGCGGCGGATGCCAGCGTCGTCCGCCGGGCTTCCGGGAGCCACCGCGCTCACGACCACACCGTTCGTGTCGTCGAGTCCGAGTTGCTCGGCGATCTCCTGCGTCAGGTCCTGGACGCGCAGGCCGAAGGCCGCCGGTCCCGTGGTTTCGACCTTCGCGACCTGCTGGGTCGCCGGCTCTTCGAGCTTCGCGACCACCGACGTTCACGCTCTGCGCTTGCCCTTGCGCACCAGCACGACCGGCGACCTTCTTGCTCGACGGGGGTCGCCGCGACCTCGCGCGGCAGCTCGTTCCAATCTTCTGGATCGGCCTGGCCGTCGAACTCGACGATCACGTCGCCGCGCTCGATGCCCGCCTTGGCGGCCGGGCCGTCCGGGCATCGACCTTCGAGACCAGCGCGCCCTTCGGGTCGGCGAGGCCGAGCTCCTTCGGCGATGTCGGGCGTCGATCGTCCTGGATCACGACGCCGAGCCAGCCGCGCGTGACCGTGCCCGCTGGCTTCGCAGCTGCGGGCAGGACCTCCTTCGCCATGTTGATCGGCACCGCGAAGCCGATCGTGTTCGCGCGCGGGTTGATCGCGGTGTTGATGCCGATCACCTCGCCCGCGAGGTTGATCAGCGGGCCGCCCGAGTTGCCGGGGTTGATCGCGGCGTCGGTCTGGATGAAGTCGTCGTAGCGGCGCGCGTCGGGTCGCGTGATCTCGCGGTGCTTGGCGCTCACGATGCCGGCGGTCACGGTGTGCTCGAGGCCGAAGGGGTTGCCGATCGCGACCACCCAGTCGCCCGGACGCACCTTCTCGGAGTCGCCGAGCGGCGAGGGCGTGCAGGTCCTTCGCGGCTCGACGTGGATCAGCGCGATGTCGGTCTTGGGGTCGCGCCCGACGACGTTGGCCTCGAGCTTCGCTGCCGTCGGCGAACGTGCACCTCGATCTTGTCCACGTCCTCGATCGACGTGGTTGTTGGTGACGATGTAGCCGTCGGTCGAGATCACGAAGCCGGTGCCGAGGCTCGGCACCTTGCGGCGTGCTGCTCGAAGCGTTCGTCGGGCGGCCGCCGAAGGGAGAACTCCTCGAGAGGCGCGCGGCCGAGCTGCCTGGCCCGGCGCCGACCGTCTTCGAGGTCTGGATGTTCACGACTGCCGGGCGACATCCGCTCGGCCAGGTCGGCGAAGCTCTCGGGCGCACCTTGCGGGCGCCGGCGACCTCGCGGCGTCGGCGCCTGCTCGCTCCAGAAGGGCTGCGGCTGGCTGCGCGGCCTGGGCGTCTGCTCCCCGCGTGCCGAACAGATCGACGGCGACGGCGGTGCCGTCGCGCCAGACGACTCGGACGTCGAGGGCTCCGGATCCGACCAGCAGGATGCCGGCGGCGGCGCGATCAGGACCAGCCGTCCTCCGAGGCCTCGAAGCTCTGCGCATCTCCAGCGACCTTCTACGGTCTGCGGAAGGCAGCACGCCCGGCGCTCCCGCGGCGCCGCGCCCGGGTCACCGGCACCAGACGCCCACCACACCACGGGGACGTCGATGCCGCACCGCGGCTCCGGGTTCCGGTTGCGGCGTGCGCTCAGACCAGCGGGACGGTCACATGGTACCGGCCCGCGCCCCTCTGGACCACGACCAGGGCGCGCGGGCGCCCGAGGAGATCGAGCACGGCGCGGCGCAGGTCGCTCGGCGCCCTGCAAGGGCGCGGCCGTTGATGCGCGAGGATCAGGTCCCCCGGCTCGATGCCGATGCGCGCCGCGCCGCCGTCCTGTGCGCACCGCGCGGACCGCGTAGCCGCCCTGCTCGGCGGGCGACCGAGCTCGACGCCGAGCCGCTCGCGCGAGGATCTGGGTGACCACGGCGTCGGGCATGACCTCCGCGCGCACGTTCAGCGTTTGCGGCTTGCCATCTCGCACGAGGTCGAGGCGCAGCTCCTGGCCCGGCGTGGCGCTTCGAGCATCTCGTAGACGTCGCGCGGCGAGCGCACCGGGTGGCCGTCGACCGGCGGTGACCAGGTCGCCGCGGCGCACACCGGAGCGTCGACGCCGGACGCGCCTCGTGCACGCGATTCACGACGGCTCCGTCGGCCCTCCGGCAGCGCGAGCGCCTCGGCCGAGGCTCGGCGTCGAGATCCTGGAAGTCGACGCCGAGCCAGACCGGCGTCGATCTCGCCGTGCGCGATCAGCTCGCTGCACGACGCGCGTCGCCGACGTCGATCGGGATCGCGAAGCCGATGCCCTGGCGCACCGTTGTAGATCGCGCGTGTTGATTCCGATGAGCCGCCCTCGGCGTTGAGCAGCGGGCCGCCCGAGTTGCCGGGGTTGATCGAGGCGTCCGTCTGGAGGAAGCCGTGGAAGACGCGCGCCTCGGAGCGGAGCGAGCGATCGAGCGCCGAGACCACGCCGGTCGTCACGGTGTTCGAGAGCCCGAAGGGGTTGCCGATCGCGATCACGCGGCTCGCCGACCATCAGGTCGTTCGAGTCTCCGAGCGCGGATCCAGGGCAGCGTCTCCTGCGTCTCGAGCGCGCAGCACGGCGAGGTCGTTGTTCGGGTCGGCGCCGACGAGCTGCGCGTCGAACTGCGCGGCCGTCGGCGAGGGTCACGCGGATGCGGTCTCGCCTGCCCGACCACGTGCTCGTTGGTCAGCACGTGGCGATCGCGCGTCGATCACGACGCCCGAGCCGAGGCTCTGGCTGCGTCTGGGGCACGCGCGGCTCGAAGAAGTCGCGGAAGAACCAGTCGAAGAAGCGGGTCGTTGCCGGAGCGCCGGAACGGGCTCCGCCCGAGCTCGCGCTGCTCGGTCGTGATGTTCACGACCGACGGGCCGACGCGTTGCACGACCGCGCACCGTCACGGTGCGTCGCAGGAAGGGATCCGCCGCCGTCGCGCTTCCGGCGAGCAGTACGAGCCAGGCGGCGATCGATGCGAAGCGTTGGGTCTTCAGGCGCACTCTACGGTCCCCGTCGCTCGCCCCGCCGTACACGGCGTCCCTTGCGACTCGCGACCCGGATCGCGAAGTTAGCGCGAAATGCCCGCGCCGACGGCCATGCTCCGCGATCTCGTCGCCGAGTTCGCGCAGCGCTTCGGCCGCCCACCGGAGCTCGCCGCGCGCGCGCCGGGCCGCGTGAATCTGATCGGCGAGCACACCGACTACAACGAGGGCTGGGTGCTGCCGTGCGCGATCGATCGCGACACCGTCGTGCTCGCGGCCCGCCGCGACGACGCGCGCCTGCGCGTCCGTCCGCGAGCGCGGCGAGCGCCGCGAGCTCGACTCCCGTCGCCCGAGCGGCGCGGCGACTGGGTCGACTACGTGCAGGGGCCGTTGCTTCGCGCTGCGCGAGCGCGGCGTCGACGCCGCCGGGCCTCGATCTCGCGATCGCGAGCGACGTGCCGCGGGAGTCGGGACTCTCGAGCTCGGCGGCGCTCGGCGTCGCGCGTGGCGTTCGCGGCCCTGGACGCGGCGCAGGGCCTGGCGCCTCGGCGCGCGGCGCGCTCGCGCGCGTCGCCCACCGGGCGGAGACCGGCTTCGTGGGCGTCGCAGTGCGGCATCATGGATCACTTCGCGAGCGCGCTCGGCGCGGCGCGGGCACGCGCTGCGCATCGACTGCCGCAGCGCGGAGGTCGAGCCGATCCCGATCGCGGGCGCGCTGGCGCTGCTGCTCGTGCACTCGGGCGTGCACCGCCGGCTCGCCGCGCGGCGGCTATGGCGAGCGCGTCGCGGAGTGTCGCGCCGCCCTCGAGGCGGCGCGCGCCGCGGGCGTCGCGCCGCCGGGGGCGCGCGGCGCTGCGCGACCTCGCGCCCGCGACCTGCCGGCGCTCGAGCGCTGCGCTCGACCCGCTGCTGCTTCCGCCGCGCGCGCCACGTGATCACGGAGAACGCCCGCGTCGACGCCTTCGCGGCGGCGCTCCGCGGCGGCGACCTCGACGAGCGCGCGGGCGCCTGCTGCGCGAGGGCATGGCGCAGCCTGCGCGCGACTTCGAGGTGAGCGCCCCGGAGCTCGACTGCGCTCTGCGAGTCGGCGACGCGCCGCCCGGCTGCTACGGCTCGCGCCTCACCGGCGCCGGCTTCGGCGGCTGCACGCTCCACCTCGTCGCGCCCGGCGCGCCGCCGGAGCCGTCCGCGAGCCGCTCGCCGCCGCCTTCGAGGCCCGCTTCGCCCGCCGCCGCCCTCCGGCTGTTGCGCATCCACGGCGTCCGACGGGGCCGGCCTGTGTACCAATCGGCTGATCGGCTGCGGCAACGTCCCCGACCTCGCCGCGTCTCGGACAGCCCACTAGCCGCGTCGAGTGCCTCGCGCAGGGCGCGCGGCGCGCGGCGACGGGGTCGGCGGCGAGCAGGATCTCGCCGGTGACGGCGACGCCGGCCGCGCCGGCGTCGACGCAGGCGGCGGCGTTCGCGGCGGCGATGCCGCCCTGCGCGAGGACCGGACGCGGGCCGGCGCAGGCGCGGCGAGCGCGGACGAGGCCGAGGGCGGGGCGCGTCGGCCGGCTTCGAGAGCGGCGCGAAGATCGGGGCGAGCTGGGCGTAGTCCACGGCCTGCGCGGCGAGCACTTCGGCGACGGCGTGGGTCGAGACACCGACGAGGCGCCGGGGCGGAGCAGGCGGCGCGCGACGTCCGGTGACATGGCGTCGAAGCCGAGGTGCGACGCCGTCGGCGCCCGCGGCGAGGGCGACGTCGAGCCGGCGGTTCACGAGCAGCGCGCAGCGGCGGGCTCCGCGCCGCAGCGCGCGCCGCCGCGGCCACGGCGTCGACGTGCTCGAGCAGCGCCGCGCCGTCGAGCGCACGCTCGCGCACCTGGACGAGGTCGACGCCGCCGCGCACCGCGGCCGCCGCCCGCGCCGGCGCGGACCCGGCGCGGCTCCCCGATCGATCACGAGGCAGAGGAGGGCGCGGGCGGCGCTCAGAAGCTCGCGAGTCCGTCGAGCGGGCTCGACGCGTTGGCGTAGAGCCGCCGCGGGATGCGCCCGGCCTCGTAGGCGAGGCGCCCGGCCTCGACGGCGAGGCGCATCGCCCGCGCCATGCGCACCGGCTCCTTCGCGCCGGCGATGCCGGTGTTCATCAGCACGGCGGTGCAGCCGAGCTCGAGGGCGATCGCGGCGTCGCTCGCGGTGCCGACGCCGGCGTCGACGATCACCGGGACCTCGACGGTTTCGAGGATGATGCGCAGGTTGGCCGGGTTGCGGATGCCGAGCCCCGAGCCGATCGGGGCGCCGAGCGGCATCACGGCCGCGCAGCCGAGCTCGGCCAGCTTCTGGCACGCGACCGGGTCGTCGCTCACGTAGGGCAGCACCGTGAAGCCGTCGCGCACGAGCATGCGCGCGGCCTCGAGCGTCGCCGTCACGTCCGGGAACAGCGTGCGCTCGTCGCCGATCACCTCGAGCTTCACGAGATCGGTCGCGAGGAGCTCGCGGCCGAGCTGCGCCGTGGTGACGGCGTCCTCGACGCTGTAGCAGCCGGCGGTGTTGGGGAGCAGCGTGAAGCGCTCGGGGGAGATGAAGTCCAGCAGGCCCTGCACCCTTCGGCGCGTCGAGCTTGGTGCGGCGCAGTGCAAGCGTCACGATCTCCGCGCCGCTCGCCTCGGCGCAGGCGAGATTCTGCTCGAAGGAGGCATATTCGCCCGAGCCGATGATCAAGCGCGAGCGGAAGCGACGCGCGCCGAGCGAGAAGCCTTCGGTCATGGTTCAGCCTGCTCGCTGGCTGCGCTTTCGTTCCGAGAAGACGCCCGGTTCGACATCGTGCTCGCCTGGGACATTTTCAATTACCTCGACCATGATCATGTCTGTGCCCTGGTGGAATACATCGGTCGATCGTGCCCGCCCGGCGCCATATTGCTGGCCCTGGTCTCATCGGCCGCGATGATTCCCGCGCGACCCACGGTGTTTCAGATCCGCGATCGCGAGCACCTCAGCTATGAGAATAACTTACCATAATGAAGCCGAGCCCGCGTTACCAGCCGCGGGACGTTGCCGGATGATCCCAGGATTTCAGGTCATGAATTCTTTTCTCCTTCGTCACGGCAGTCAGGAGTACCTCTTCCTCCGCGAAGGTGCGAACCCGGCTTAGCGCGCTACGCTGCGCAGCTTGCGATTTCCGCGACTGTGTAGGGGCGCAATGGTAGTTGCCGCAGAGGCCTTCGGGCGGCCGGCAGAGTGAACGGGCAGAGACCGATCAGTGGTTCATCCTTGCGGGCAGGGCAGGACGATGCTGACGAAGGCGTCTACGCAGCCTTCGGGAGGAGGACGGGCGACCGATTCCCCGCATCCGGGTAGTCGGCCCGAAGCGGCGGCAAGGGCGGCCCTTCCCACAGACCGTGGTGCGGCGTGGCGACTGGGGCGGCAGTCTCAGGCCAGATTCGGGTCCGGTTCAGAATTAGAAGAAGGAGAAGGACTTCCGCCCTGAGAACATTTCGAAGTTCTCAGATCGGGCCGAGAATCCGGTTCCTGCAGCCGACCGACTGGGGAGCCACGTCACTTTCCCGCGAACTCCTGAAGGGTCCGCGGCTAACGAAAGCCCCGCGAAGATCTCGCGGGGTTTCGTGTCTAAAGGTCATGGACTCAGAAGGACTTCCGGCTGGTGCGCCCCTGCGGCCCCGTTCTCAGCAGCCGAAACTGAGAACGGCGGGTCTCGCTCCGCGGAGCCGAATTCGCGTTTGACGGCGCTCTCAGACGGCCTGAAATGTCGAGAGCGGCGGAGAGCGGTTAACAGGTCCGACAGAGCGCGGCTCGACTGGTTAACAGCCGTGGCCGCAGTGAAGCGCGACTCTGGCCTCTACGCGTCATAGCCCCCGGCAATTCCCATTGCGCCCCTACAACCCCCGGCAATTCCCATTGCCGCCCCTACAGCGATCGACAAGACCCTGTCAATCAGTCACCTGGAACGCGCCGACCGCTTTTGTCCGCGAAAGCAACATTTCCCGATCCTCTTGCCCTTGACAGAGAATGAATCGCATTCCACATTATGCCCAGCCTGTCCGCTCATTGGAGGTGAAGATCGTGGGGTGGTTCATTCGTCTTGACGACGCGGCGCCCACCCCGCTGCAACCGCCACTCGGACGTCGGCGATCGAGGTCACCCCGTTTGACGCCCGAAATCGAAGTTCCGATCCCCGACCGTGCACCCTGACATTTGACGGCAGCCAAAGCGAGGTATCCAAAATGATCAAGAAGAGTTCAATATTGCTGACAGTTGTAGTCTTAGTCGCGGTTGGTTTGTCTGGCTGTCAGAGAGCCAAGGTCGGAGTTGATGAAAAGCAGGTTGCAGGGTTCAAATCCAAAACGTTTTTCAATGACAGCGAAAACGTGGAGGTGACACTAGCGTCCGATGGGCTAAACACCATCGTAGCGGTTCCCAAAGCGGCCATCGGTCGGCGAAACCAGATTGGTGATGACGAACTTAGTTGTTTAGCGAAGTGCACAAAGATTGCAGACCTTGAAAGCCGTCTGAATTGCATACTCCTATGCCCGGTGTCGAAGAGCTACCAGGTATTCATCTACTGAATCCCGGCTCATACGGCTCGAAGGCAAAGCAGTCCGTTGAATCCGTTTCCGAGGAATCTCACTCTGTGTAGGAGTGCAATGGGAATTGCGGCCGGTCCTGGCGCTCAGAGACCAGCGTGTTGCCTATGCGATTCCGTTCGGGGCGCACACATCCGAGGCACTCTGGGGTGGCAGTTTTGCGGAGCCTCCGTGCACTCCGGGACAATCCGCTCATTCTGAAGGGGTTCCGGGCTGAGAACGGGTTGAATGTTCTCTGTTCGGCCTGAGAACGCGGTTCGTCTAGCCGACCGACTGGGGAGCCACTCAACTTCTCCGCAAATCGACTTCCGGATTGCGGTCAAAACGACCCCGCGAAAGCCTTGCGAGTTTCGTGCCTAAACTGCAACCATTCAAAACGATTACTCGTCGGCCCCGCGGCAACTCCTCGCTGAATGGTGCGGACTGAAATGGCTCATCACGGCGTGACTCAGGTCTTTACGCGCCACAGCCCCCGCGATTTCCATTGCACCTTTACATCGAGAGCCAGAGGAGGAGAGGCGTCTAGGGGAACACCTCGGAGTCGTCGAGCACACCCTCGACCTTGAACCACCATTTCGGCTGGTACTCCACGTGCACGGGCATCCGCGCGAGCGGGCCCTCGGTCGCGCAGACGAGGGCGAAGCGCTCTGGCGACTTTTGCTCTTTGTCTCGCTCCTCGAAGGTCAGGCGGAGTAGCCGCTCGTAGCGGCGTCCGCCGAAGCTGGCGGCGTCGAGCCATTCGGTCGAGAGCAATCGCAGCTCGTACAGCGCGGTGTTGAAGGTGAAGCTGAGCGCGCGGCCGGAAAGCATTCGGCGTGACGGGCCCGTCGCCGCGGCCACCGCTTCGTCCACGAGGTCGGCCAACGCGAAGAGGAGGCCCGGCCGGGCATCCTCGGGCACCCGCGCCTCGCGCACATGCGGAGGCTCCGGGCCCGGCGCCGCGGTGAGGGCGAGCAGCTCGCCGAGGTCGTGGTAGGAGTAGTCGCGGGGGAGGCGCCAGCGCGTGTTCTCGGCGCGCACCTCGCCCCCCGCGGCGTGCGAGCGAATCGCCTTGTACAGGAAGCTGTCGCGGCCGTCGCGCGCGAACGCGGAGCGCGCGTCGTCCGGGGATTCCTCTTCCGTCTTGAGACCCTGAAGCCGCGCGCCCTCCGGCCCCGCGTCCTCGCGCTCCCAGCCCCAGTGGTTGATCCGGCGGGGCGCCCGCCGCGGATCGGAGCCGATCAGCAGCTCGTAGCCGCGGCGGCCGTCGCCGTCGCTGCGCCAGAGGATTCGGGCTCCGCCCACGTTGTCGGTGCGGATCCAGAAGAGGAGCAGCGGCCGGACCGCCGCCGAGATCCGGTAGCGCGCCTCGCGCACGACGGGCACGGAATCGGCGGCCGCCGCCGACCAGGCTTTCTCCTCTCCCGCGAGGCACCACGCTCCCGCTCCGAGGAGGAGGGCGGCCAGCAGCGAACCCCGCCGAAGCTCAGGCGTCCGGCGACCGCTGCCCACTGTCCGACGTCTGGAAGCGGAACAGGTTCTTGTACTCCTGGCCGTCCTTGTACCAGCGGTCCTGCGGGTCGTCGATCTGCGCCTGCCAGATCGGGTCGGTCAGCTCCTGCATGCGCGCCGCGTAGCGGTCGATCCACTCCACCACCGCGGGGTCCTTGATGAGGTCCTCGGAGTGCTCGTGGCCGGCGGGGACGAGGTGCTCCTCGACCAGCTTTCGCAGCACCCGGGGGTTGTCGACGATCATGCAGGGCCGGCGCAGGTTGCCGTTCTCGTTGTAGCGGATACTGGCGCCGGATGCCGCTGAAGAACGGCGAGTTCGCCGCCTCCAGGATGGTCGTCTCCCGGATGTTGTCGAGTCCGAAGTGGGCGAAGACGCACGGCTCGATCTGGCCGGAGTTCAGGATGTGCATGTAGGCGCCGCCGGCCATGCAGCCGGCGCGACGCGGGGCCGTCGTTCCAGAAGTCGGCGAGGAAGATCGGGTACTTCTGGCGCAGGGCTGCGACCCTCTGTCCGCAGGCGACGCGCTGCTCCGGCGTGGGACGAGCTCGAGCACCGGGTCCGTCCCCACCGGCATGAACATGAAGTACCAGGCGAAGATCGCCCCGCTGTCGATCCAGTGCTGAACGAACTCGTCGCGCGTGACCTCCTCGACGTTCTCCCGGGTGTAGGTGACGCTGACCCCGAACAGGATCCCGGCGTCGCGCAGGCGGCGCGTGGCGGCGAGGACCTTGTCGTAGACGCCCGCGCCCCGGCGCCGGTCCGTCTGCTCACGGTAGCCCTCCACGCTGATCGCCGGGGCGACGTTGCCCAGCCGCGGCGAGCGCGTCGCACGGTCTCCTGATCGAGCAGGGTGCCGTTCGTGTAGGTGAGGAAGTACATGTCGTGGTAATCGCCGGAAGATGCGCAGCCACATCTCGTTCAGGAGGTAGGGCTCGTCCGCCGGAGATGACGACGAAAAAGGCGCCCAGGCTGCGGCATTCGTCGAGGATGCGGCAGATCTCGGTCTCGGAGAGCTCGCCCTTCTTCGAGTAGAGCCCCGAGTAGCAGCCGGTGCACCGGAGATTGCAGCGCATGGTCGGGCTCATCACCAAGAGGCAGGGGACCCACACGGACCGACTCCGCAGCTCCTCCCGGTAGCGGGAGCCCACGATCCCCCAGTTGTAGATCAGGTTCGTGGCCAGCTTTCGCTTGGCCCGTCGGCTGAGCTGCCCCCCGATGCGCGTAAAGATGGCGGCCAGTCCGCTCCCGGTATCGAGATCGCGCTGGATGGTTTGCAGCATGCTCATCAGGCCGAGGTTGTGGGCTGGCGGGTGCTTGGCTATCAGACGGACGAGGCGACGCAGGTCATCGTAGCTTCCCGTGAGAAACCGGCTCAGAAAGCGCGCCAGCACGAAGCGGCCCAACCGGTCGGTCAGCCGGGTCGTCGTCGCCCCTGTTTTCGGTTCCCCGGCCCGAAGCCTGCTGTTGGCCGTTTCGGCAGGACGGGCGGCCGGAACGCAGTCTCCGCCGCACGTCGCGGTCGTGAGTGAAGGCAAGGCAACTGCCTCCGTCGCGCTCTCAAGGGGGGTCCCCGACAGTCGGTTTCGAGCCGCTTGAGCTGTAGCGCTCATGATGCCACCCCCGTTCAGACCGGATCCCTGCCGAACGCCCGTGAGTCTGGGTCCGCGTTCTTGTTTCGCAATCCTAGGGTCAGACGGAATCGTCCCGAGATGATGCATCCTCATCATTCTCTGGAGCCGCCGACGGCGCTGCACACGCGACGCCTGGGGATCCGGCAGCGTTCGCCGGTATAGACTCGCTTTCCACGACTTTTCAGGTGGCTGACCAGCCCTCAGGCCGGGCCGCTGGAAAACCAAATTCCGACGAAAGGAAGTTGAATGAACCCCGAGCTCTTCAGAAGCCCAGCAAACGCAGCGTGGACGCCCCCTCCATGCTCCTGCTCGCCTTCGCCC
>CAWAXD010000017.1:0-122943 GCA_963785985.1 uncultured delta proteobacterium
TGTCCTGCCTTGGTTCGTTCATGCCGGCCCGAGCGGCTGGTCTACCGTTCGCAGAAGACCGCGAAGCTCGACGACATCGAGATCTTGGTCCTCGACGAGGCCGACCGGATGTTCGACATGGGGTTCAAGCCCCAGCTCACGCGATCCTCCAGCGCGTCCCGAAGGTCCGCCAGACGATGCTGTTCTCCGCGACGATGGGCGCCGAGGTCGCCGAGTTCGCCCGCGAGGCCCTGCGCAATCCCGTCCGCGTCGAGGTCGTGCGGAGCGGCACGACCGCCGAGCGCGCGGTGCAGCACGTGTTCCTCGCGACGCAGGAGGAGAAGCTGCCGCTGCTCCTCGCGCTGCTCGAGGCGGACGACCTCTCGACGCTCGTCTTCACCCGCACGAAGCGCCGCGCCGACAAGGTGTGGAAGGTGGTCGCGAACGCCGGCCACAAGGCGGCGCCGATCCACGCCGACCGCTCGCAGGGCCAGCGCCGGATGGCGCTCGACGGCTTCAAGGACGGCACGTACCGCGTCCTCGTCGCGACCGACATCGCCGCCCGCGGCATCGACGTCGCGGAGATCGGCCACGTCGCAGCGTCGCCAACGACCTTCTGCCGTGACTTCAACGGCCTAGGCGGCGAATACACATTCGCCCCCGAGGACGCTGCTGCTCTTCTTGGTCCGCTGACTCTCAGCTATGACTTCCAGACGGAGTGGTACACAAGTTCACCCCCCGCTAGAGCGAATCCTACGGATTTTTCGAGGATAGTGGCCATTTGATTTTGATCTATGACGTTATCCCCGAGCCCAGCACCGGCCTGCTCGTGATGACGGGCCTACTCGGGCTTGCGTACTGGCAGAGGCGTCACGGGCGCACGGTTTAGGTGAGGTGCGATGCGCGGCTTCCGCACCGAAGCCAGCCCCGCCGCTTGATAGCCTGCGAAGTCCCGCAGCCTAGTTCCTTTTGATACCCGGCGCGACCTGCATCCCAACTCCAGGTTGCGTCACCGATTTCTTGCTGCCATGTGACGCCCCGCGCCGTACAATGACGGCACGTCCGCGCCTCGATCGAGGGTCCGGAGGCCGGGATACCTGGCCGCAGTCGCACCGATAAGACCTCCTGACATGAACCGCTGGAACATTCCTGATTGGCTAGAGCGCGAGATCATTGAACGCGACCGTTGCTGTGTCTACTGTGGAGTCAACTTCACGGTAGGGAGCGCGAGTCGACACGATAGGCCGTCATGGGAACACATCATAAATGACGCACGAATCATCACGCGCGAGAACATCGCCAGGTGCTGCGTTCGATGCAATGCAAGCAAGGGCACCAAGAATCTGAGTGAATGGCTTGAGTCACAGTACTGCAGAGCCCGCGGCATAACTGGTGAGTCAGTAGCGTCGGTTGTTCGGTCGGCCCTTAATTCGAATATCATGAGTTGCCGTAACCGCTAGTCCATTTGGCGACGAGTCGGAGGACCGAAATGGTCCGCGCACAGTTCGCGAGATACATGAACCCGGTAATTTCCGCCCTCCGGAGGCTTGGCGGGTTGAGGTCATCCTGCCGAAGTGGGTGTTCTCGTTGCCGAGCAACTCCGTCTGCCAGACGACGTGCTCAACGCTACGAATCAAGGCGGCCAGTCAAAGTTCGAGAATCAGGTTGCCTGGGCTCGCTTCTATCTCGCCAAGGACGGATACGTCGGCTCGCCGCGGCATGGCGTTTGGACACTCACCGAGAAAGGTATGGCGACCCACGAGTTGAGCGATGACGAGCTTAATTCTCTCATGCAACGAGTCCAAGCCAACCGTCCGAATCAGCCACCGGTGAGCCCACCCGCCATTTCGGCCGGGGCTGCAGCGCGCGCCATTGATCCTTCGGAGGAGGAATCGCGGATCCCGACACATCCTACCGAGAGCAATTACTCACACTTTTGAAGCGTTTGCCCCCGCCCGGCTTCGAGAGGATCTGCCAACGTCTGCTCAGAGAAGCCGGATTCGAGCAGGTGACCGTGACGGGCCGAGCCGGAGACGGGGGAATCGATGGAGTTGGGCTACTCCAGATCAACCCCTTCGTAACCTTCAAGGTCATCTTTCAGTGCAAACGCTTTGACGGATCAGTGGGCCCTGCATTCGTACGCGACTTCAGAGGCGCCATGCAGGGACGAGCGGACAAAGGGATCATCCTTACGACTGGAAATTTCTCAAACGACGCAAGACGCGAAGCCGTCCGCGATGGCGCACCCCCGATCGAACTCGTAGATGGAGACCGCCTTATCGAGATGTTCGAGAAGGTCGAACTTGGCCTCCTCCCTCGCACCACGTACGACGTCGATTTTTCCTTCTTCGAAGAGTTCCAGAGGTGACAGATTTGTGAGTGATGCCAGCATCTGGCGAAACTGGTCAATGGTAGGATGATCGGCGGTCGCCGCTTTGCGGCAATCCGTTGGGCGGCAGACGTTATGAATTCTCGAATCGGACTCGTTCTGCCGCTGCTCGCCTCCTTCCTACTCGTCTCCCCGGTAGCGGCGGCCGAGGAACCGGCCCCGAAACCCGATGGGGCGCCTTCTACCTCCGAAGACGCGCTCCCGAAGCTCAATGCCATCGATGCCGAGGGCGAACAATGGGCGGCACTTCAGAAGAAGATCGCCCGAGATCGTTTCGCCGCCTGTAACGCCGCGTTTGGTTCTGAGCCCTTTTGCTCCTGCCTCAACCGAGAACTTCACTGGATTCTTGGATTCGACACCTACATCCGCATCATTACGTCGAATGAATCCAAGCCGACTCCAAGGCCGACGTCAGACGAACAGCGAGCCGTCAATTCCATCTTTGCGGCAAGAGAGAAGTGCGCTGGTGCGTCCCCGAAATAGTATCCCCCCAAGAAGTCGCCGAAGCAGACGGGCGTGGGATTCCACCGCGCGAGTAGCTGGAGGCGACACGAATCGTGGTAGCATTCCGCGCGGCCGCAGCTAAGCGGCTATCCGTTAGATGGGGCACGAAGCGGAGCGAGGATGGAACAGGCGATGACGAGCAAAATCCGAATAAAGCTCGGCCCGATCGAGGTCGAGTACGAAGGGAGCGAATCCTTCCTTAAGGAGGAACTCCCCTATCTCCTAGCTGCCGTGGCGAAGTCTCCACAAGGAAAGCGGCGCTCCTCAAGAGACCCCACCACCCCCTCAGAAGCCGCCAACCACCGGATCATCTACGGCTCAAGGTACGACAGCGACTGTTGCAGCAAAACTGGGCGTGAAGTCTGGCCCGCGACCCCATCCCGGCTGCCTGCGCGCGAATGACATTCGTCTCTGGCCAGGCATCGTTCACCCGCAAGCAGATCACCAGTGAGATGAAGGGCGCAACTGGCTACTACAAGAAGACCTACGTGAACAACCTTACCGCGTATCTGGAACAACTCGTGAGGGACCAGAAACTCGTAGAGCCCACCACCGGGACCTTCGCCCTTGGCATTCCGACGCGGAACCAATTGGAAAAGCAACTTGTTGGATCGTGATGCCCTTAAGGCGCTACTTCACGCAGACGGTGTGACTCGCACCGATAAGCCGCCGCTTTGCCTGGCTGTAGACGCCGACACGCCAAAGTCGGTTGCCGTGATCAAGAACCTCGCAGCATCCGCAGGGCTGCGAGCTGCCGCGAAGTGGAATATTTCGAGCTTGTTGTCGGCTTCCCGCGGCAAGGCGATCAGGGCGGGCGAGGGTTGGGACTCGGTGTCAAGGGAAAGGAAGCAGTTCAAACCCTCGCGGCCGGTTATACGTCTCCGGCTCCCCCTGAGGTCGCGGCGTCCCTTCGAAAAGAGCTGGCGCGAATCGCAGATCCCGACGTCGTGGCGTTTGTTACGGAGGCGGTCCTCTGCTTTGAGAACCACTTGTACCGCGCGGCCGTAGTGCTCTCTTGGGTGGGATCTCTCTCGCTCCTTTATGAGCACGTCATCAAACACAAGCTCGCTGCGTTTAATGCAGAATCCACGCGCAGAAACGCGAAATGGAAGGCAGCCAAGACGCGAGATGACCTTGCGCTGATGAGCGAGTTCGACTTTCTTCAAATTCTTGAAACCATCTCGGTCCTTGGCAAGAGCGTCAAGCATGAACTCGAAGGCTGCCTGAAGCTTCGCAATGGATGCGGTCACCCCAACTCGCTCAGGATCGGTGAGAACCGCGTGTCGGCACACATCGAGATTCTGATTCTGAATGTCTTCTCTAAATATCCGACCTAGACCCGCTCCGATTTTACCTCGCCCGCCCCCCGGGCGTTCCTGGACTTCGACTCGCTGACACTTCAACGCGACTGTTGCACAGGCCACGCGGTAGACAGCGCGTCCCCAGTGCTCGCAGCAGGCTGCCCTGGAGACGCGAGAGAAGATTTTACGCGGGTAGGTGCCTAGCCCAACGACCCGAAGCAGATCGTCGCTCCCACACGATCCTCCGCAGCTTTGTACACGATCCGCCACCGACGACGACGCCGCGAATGCGAGCGGCACATGGAGTATGCCTCGACTCGCCAAGCTCGCGTCCCTTTCCGCCGGCCGGGCCCGGGACCGACGTACGGCGATCCTACGCTCGCATGCGTGTGCTGTGGTACCGACTGCGATAGTTCTTGCAGTTCTCCCCATCGGTGAAGCATTGTGTGTCGCGGGGGTGCCGGAGGCTCCATGCAGGCACAGCACCAACGTTTTGTCTTTGGCGCTGTACTGGGTGGTAGGGGGAGGCGATGAACAAGGAGCAGGCCGACAAGGAGCACTCGGAGCGGATGGAGCGCCTGAGCCGGCAGATGAAGCGCGAGGAAACCGACTCCATGATCGAGCAGCTGTGGCTCTTGGCTGGCTTCGCGTTCCTTGGCTACCTGGCGCTACGGTGGTTGAAAATTCTGTGACGCGCAGGGGAGGATGGTCAGGCGAGGCACAGCGGCATGCTTTTGGAGTCGCGCATTCTAAGCCCCTGCCCTGCGCGCGTATTGCCAGTTCATCGAGCGACCGCGACCGTTACGCAACTAGGTGGATCGGCACCCGGAGCGTGTCTCGTCTCGATAAAATCGCTCCCCCGCTACCTGAAAAGCAGACGCCCGGCGCCTTCGCAGGCCCGGGCGTCTGTCGTTTCCATCTCGGGGGTCGTCAGCGCTGCGCCTCGCCCGGCCCAACGATCACTCGGGTTTCGACCCGCGCCAGCCGCGTCGTGAGGGCCGCGATCTCCTGTTGCTGCGCCTCGATCGTTTGCTGCTGAGCCTCCAGCTTCGCGATCGAGCGCCGTTGCTTCTTCATCTCGTTGAGCAGCATCGGCGCCATCTCGTGGTACTTCACTGTGAACGGCTGGCCCTTCTCGTCGTAGACGACGAGGTCCGGGAAGACCTCGGCCACCTCCTCGGCAATCAGCCCATACTCCGGCGGCACCTGGCCGCCACTCGGTAGCGTCTGCTCCTGCTTGTAGCGAAACGTCACCGGACGCAGGTCGAGCAGGCGATCGGTCGCGTCGCCCATGTCGCGGATGTCGTTCTTCGCGCTGCGCGACGAGGAGACCGTGCCGAGCTGGCCGGCGCTGTCGATGAGGACGGGGATGGCATCGGCGCTCGCCGTCGTCATCCCGCGGATGCCGGCGATGAAGGCCCTGGTTTGGATCGACGGGCTGCTCGTGCCGATCCGGATCGTGCCGCTCTCCCCGGCTACGCCGATGTTCTGAAGGTAGATGTTGTCATTACCGGTGGTCTGGAGGGCGCCCGCGTCCCGGCCGATCGCAATGTTGCTCCTGCCCGAGGTGTTGCCGCTGAGCGCCCCGAATCCGAGGGCCGAGTTGTAGAGCCCGGTGGTGTTGGCGTCGAGGGCTTGTCTCCCGATGGCGGTGTTGTGCTTTCCGGTGGTGTTGCTGTCGAGGGCCTGGTGCCCGATGGCGGAATTACCGGTGCCCGTGGTGTTGGCAAACAGCGCGAAATCCCCGACTGCGGAGTTGTAGATCCCGCTCACGTTGCTCTGGAGAGCCGCATACCCGAGCGCGGAGTTGCTGTTGCCCGCAGTGTTGTCTCTCAGGGCTGAAGACCCGAAGGCGACGTTCGAGGAACCCGTGGTGTTGGCGGAGAGGGCACTTTCACCGAGGGCAGAGTTCCCAAAGCCCGTCGTGTTGGACTTGAGGGCGCCCTTCCCAATGCCGGAGTTGCGAGCGCCCGTGGTGTTGTTCGAGAGGGCAAGCGCCCCGACGCCGGTGTTGTTGCTGCCCGTGGTGTTGTAGTAGAGGGCGCTCCGTCCGACGGCGGTGTTGTTGCTGCCCGTGGTGGTCGAGGAGAGGGCGGCATTGCCAAATGCGGAGTTGCTGCCGCCCGTGGTCAGCGAATGGAGTGCGGTATATCCGAAGGCTGCGCTGAAGGAGGAAGCGGTTGCCGCCAGGTTCCCCGCGAACGGTCCGACGAAGAGATTGCTCGATCCGGTCGTGTGCACGAAGAGCCCGCCATTGCGCGAGACGTTGCCCGTGGCCTCGTCGACTCGCAGCCGCTCGATGGCGCTGGTGCTGTTCTTGACCGCGAAGCCGGTGCCTGCGTCGAGCTTCACCGAGACGTCGGCCGCCCGGGCGGGCGCTGCCAGCGTGAGAGCCATGACGAGAGCGAGGGTAGGGAGATCGGTTGACTTTAGAGTGAGCGTTGCCATCGAAGGCCTCCTTCGCGACCAGGGCAGAGCGCGAGGGGCCTGAGCGGCCAATTCACGCCACGGGTGACGCCATCCTACACCTGGACGAGCGGCGAAGGGAGCGGATCGCCTCGTCGAGCGGGCCGACGCTCGAGCGGACTCGCGCGCCGATCGCGAAGTCGGGCCGGGAACGGGAGTGGCGGACGCTTCGGGTCGCGTTCGCCAGGCCCCCTGCCCTGCGCAAGTCCATTCAGCCTCCGGGCGTCTGTGCCGTCCTGTGAAGCGCTTCACAGCGCTGGAGAACGAATCTACCGAGACTCTTTGACAGGGACTCGAGACAACGTCCTTCTCGCAAGGATGCGTGCAAAGGAGCAGGAACATGAACCCCTTCGAACCGTGCCATGCTTCCGTCGGGCAGACTTCCATCGAGGCGTCGCAATTCGAGGCGGCCGCCTTCCGCGCAGCGCTGGCGACCAGCCTGATCTTCTCGCACCTAGCGGCAGACGAGCGCGACTGGCTGCTGGAGGCGGGCCACGTCCAGCGCCTGGAGACTGGTGAGACCGTCTTCGACTACGGCGACCCCGCCAGTCACGTCTTCTGCGTGCTGACGGGATGCGTCGAGATCGAGACGTCGGGCTCGGGCGTCGTGCTGAATCGGCTGGGGCCGGGCGAGATGTTCGGCGAGATCGGCGTGATCGAGGGCCGATCGCGCACGGCGACGGTGCGCGCCGCGGAGACCTGCGCGCTGCTGGCCATCGACCAGTCGGACTTCCTGGGGCTGCTCGTGTCGAACCCCGGTATCGGCTTCCGTCTGGTGGCGACTCTGGCGCGCCGCCTGAGTCACCTGACGGACTTCGTCGGCAACTGCCGCGAGGCGGCTGTGAAGGTGGGCGTCGCGTAGCCACCCGCCTCGCGCACATCCTGCGCGAGGCGGGTTCCTCGCAGAGCTGCTGGGCGTTGCACGCCTCCCCTACCTGAGATGCAGACGCCCGGCGCCCTCGCGGGCCCGCGCGTCTGCCGCTTCTGGCGACAAGTCGAGAAGGCCATCACCGCAGCCTCGCAAACCGGCAACTCGCGCGCATCCGTGGCGGCAAACCGCGCCGCGGCCGACGCGCTCGGGTGTGCAGCGATGCCGTTTCTCGTCACGTTCCTCGGGATTCGGGCCACGTACCCAGCGAACCTCACGCGCGAGCAAACCACGGATGAGACGCTGGAACGCGGAGCTGGAGAGACGGGAGGTCCTGCGCGTGCCGAGGCGGCTTCCCTGCGTGGTGTGGGTCGGCAGCCACCGTTACGAGGGGGTGCTGGAGCAGGCCTCCGCGCACGCAGTGGTGGTTCGGATGGAGGAGGTCCCTCCCGGTTCACACGAGGCGAAGCTGACGTTCTCGACGCCGAGCGGCGCAAGCTTCGCGCTGCGTGCGCTGCCGGTGAGGCGACACGTCGTGGCGCACACCCTGCGCGGCCTGCTGCCGGCGTTGGTCGTGCTGCGCGTGCGCAAGCCGACGGACGCCTACCTGCGCTGGGTGGATGCGCCGGCCACGGGTGCGTCGTGAAATGCGAGCTCTCCCCGCTCGCTCCCGGGGAAGAGCTGATCGACGCGGAAACGTTCCAGCGCCTCCACTCCGGGATCGCGGACGCGGAGCGCGGATGGCGCCCGGCGCCGCTCCCCGGGCAGTGCGCGCTCCGCTCGGCGTCGTGGACCCCCGTGCCCCTGCGCGCATCGCACCCGCCGCCGGCTCCGCCGGAGATCGAGCTCGTACACCGCCTCACCCGCCAGGACGTGGAGCGCCTCGCGGTGCAGCGCGCGCGTGCGCATGCCGCCGCGGTCGCATTCTTCGTCGCGCGGCGCGGCCGCATCCAGGCGACGTGTTGCGATCCCGAGCCGCCCCAGTGTCCCGGGCCGATCCGCTGGACTGAGCCGCGGTTCGCTCTGGCGACCGTGCTCGAGCAGCAGCAGCTCTATTGCGGCGCACCGCAGCGCGACCCGGTCACGAGCCGCATCCTCCACTGCCTCGGCCGGGGCGGGGTGCGGGAGATCGCGCTGGTTCCGATCTGCGTGTACGACCGGCCGGTGGCGTTCCTCTACGCCGATGCCGGCTGGAGGCGGTTCGCGGCGGGATCCGTCGCGGAGCTCGCCTCGATCGGCTCGAACATCGCCGTCATCTTCGAGCGCCTGCTCCTCGAACGCAAGCGCGACGAGGCGCACTGAAACGAAGGCCCAGGCCCCCTGCCCTGCGCAGGTCTCTTCCGCCTCTAGCCGCCTGCCGGTCGATCCTGCAGCTACGCGCTCGCTTCGGGGATCGCGAGCAGCGGGCAGCCCACGCGGCGCAGCACGCGCTCGGTGGTGCTGCCGCGCAGCGCATCCAGGAACCCGTCGTGCCCGGCAGTGGCCATCACCACGAGATTTGCCGGCAGCGCCTCGGCGAGCGCCACGATCTCGTCCCGCGCGTCGCCTTCCCGCCCGAGGCGCTCGAAACGCACGGTTGTGTCGCGTGGAATGCGCAGGGCGGGCGCATTCCCCGGCGGGCCGACGTGCAGCAATCCCACGTGCGGCGCGGCGCGCAGCGCGTGCGCCAGCTGGCTGACGACGTGCAGCGCGCCCTGCGACCGTGGCGCGACGTCGACGGGCAGCAGCACCTCGCGCAACCCGACCGCTCCATCGGCGGCCGAGACGAAGCCGCGTGCGCCGTGCGGCACGAACAGCGTCATCGCTCCGGCGGCGCGCGCGAGCGGCTCGGCAACCGGGGAATGGAGCCAGCGCGGCAGGCCGTCCCGGCCATGGGTCGAGAGAACGATCAGCTGGGCGGGGAAACCCGAGAGATACTCGAGGCTCGCGCGCAGCGGGTCCTTGCCGTGCGCAGCGACCTTCTCCACTTCGATACCGAGCGCCGGCACGGCGTGCTTCGGGCTGCCCGGCGGCAGCAGGCCCCAACCCGCGAGCATCGACCGCACGCCGGGGAACGCGCTCCACGACACCCCCGCGTCCTCTGCCGCGACGTGGAAGATCGTGAGCGTCGCTTTCGCCGCGAGCGCCAGGCGCAGGGCATGGGCGAACGCGACCTCGCTCGCCTGCGACAGATCCGTCGGATGGAAGACATGGTCGATCGGCAGCGAACTCTCGTGCTCGGCGTCGGTCATTGCGGCTTCCTCGCGCTCGGGGCGCCGAGTGTAGACCGCGCGCTGCTCTGGGGCTTGCTACCCATGGGGGTCGGAATGCGGGCCTGACGCAGCACGCAAGGAGTCGAACATGCAGCTCGGAATGATCGGACTGGGACGGATGGGCGCGAACATGGTCCGCCGGCTCATCGGCGGCGGCCATGAATGTGTCGTCTTCGACATGTCGCCGAAAGCCGTCGCGGAGCTCGTCAAGGAGAAGGCGATCGGCGCCTCCTCGCTCGCCGCTTTCGTCCAGAAGCTGGCCAAGCCCCGGGCAGTCTGGCTGATGGTCCCCGCCGCGGTCGTCGACCAGGCGATCGCCGACCTCCTTCCCTTCCTCGAGCCAGGGGACATCCTGATCGACGGGGGGAACTCGCATTACGTGGACGACATCCGTCGCGCCAAGGAGCTGGCGCCGAAGGGCCTACACTACGTGGACGTCGGGACGAGCGGCGGGGTCTGGGGCCTCGAGCGGGGTTACTGCATGATGATCGGCGGGGAGCCGGACGTCGTGCGGCGCCTCGACCCGATCTTCAAGCGGCTGGCGCCCGGCATTGGGGAGATCGCGCGGACGCCGGGACGCGAGAAGGCGAAGGGGACCGCGGAGGAAGGCTACCTCCACTGCGGGCCGAACGGCGCCGGCCACTTCGTCAAGATGGTCCACAACGGGATCGAGTACGGCCTGATGGCCGCCTATGCGGAAGGCTTCAACATCCTGAAGCGCGCGAACGTGGGGAAGGCAGGCCGCGAGGTCGATGCCGAGACGACCCCGCTGCGCGAGCCCGCACACTACCAGTACGACATGAACCTCGCGGACATCGCCGAGGTCTGGCGGCGCGGCAGCGTCGTCGCGTCCTGGCTGCTGGACCTGACGGCCATCTCGCTCCTCGAGTCGCCGGACCTGGAGCGTTTCTCGGGCCGGGTCTCCGATTCGGGCGAGGGACGCTGGACGATCATGGCCGCCATCGACGAAGGCACGCCGGCCGAAGTGCTCACGGCCGCGCTCTACGCGCGCTTCAGCTCCCGCGGCGACGCCGACTTCCAGAACAAAGTGCTCTCGGCGATGCGATACCAGTTTGGCGGACACACCGAGAAGCCGTCCTCGTGAGATGCTTCGCGTCAGCGAACCGAATCCGAGGCCTTCGCCTTGGCGAATTGGTCCGCGGCCTCATCCGTTCTTCCAAGCCTGCGCAGAACGACGCCTAGCGCGTTGTACACGGCTGGGCTCGGCTTCTCCGCGAGCGAGAGCTTGTAGTAATGCTCCGCCTCTTCGAGCTTTCCCTCGTTCGCCAGCGCCTCTGCGAGGTTGTTGTAGGCAGGCGTGAATTTCGCGTCGCTGTCGATCGCCTTGCGAAATTCTGCAATGGCCTCATCCGCACGGCCTTGACGGGCGAGAACGTAACCCAGGCCGTTGTGGGTCTCCGCCGTGGGCCTTCCAGGGAGGGCCTTGCGGTAGTGCGACTCGGCCTCGCCGAGCTTCCCCGCCTGCACGAAGGAAACCGCCAGGTTGAAGTGCGCCGACGCGCAGCTCGGGTCCAGCGCGAGCGCTTTCTGGTAATCCGCGCGCGCCGCATCCGACTTGCCCAGCCGAGCCATGATGAAGCCGAGGTCGCTGTAGATCTCGGCCTTGGGCTCGAGCGCGAGTGACGTCTTGAAGTGAGCGGCCGCTTCCTCGAGCCGGCCGAGCTCCACCAACGCGAGCGCCAGGTTGTTGTGCGACTTCACGTGATGGGGATCCTTCGTCAGGGCCCGCTCGTATTCCGCCACCGCCTCCGCAGAGCGCCCGCCCTGGAACAACGTCCATCCCAGCGCGTTGCGCAGCTCCACGTCGTCGGGAGCCAGCTCGAGGCCGCGCCGATAGGCACGCTCCGCGCCCTCGTGGTTTCCGGTGTGCTCGTTGGCCATCCCGGCCCGCAGGAACGAGTACGGATCCAGGAACTGCTCGCGAATCTCCGCGATCGCGTCGCCGGGGAGCCTGACGAACTCCGGAATGTTCGCGGCCCTGTCGGGCGAGGTGAAGCGCTCGAGCAGCACGGGCGGGCTGTCGATTCCGTTCTCATCGATGTGCGTGAGGAACAGCTGCGTGTACGCCGTGTTCAGCTTCGAGGAGAAGACCAGCCAACGGCTGTTCGAGGACCAACTGTGCCAGGAGTTCATGCGCGCGGTGTTGTAGCGAAGGCGTCTCGCGACGCCGCCCGCGGCCGGGATGATGTAGAGCTCGCTATCGGGCTGAAGCAGCATGTAGCTCCTGGCCCTGCAGAACACGATCCACTTGCCGTCCGGCGAGTACTTCGGAAAGAAGTTGCTCATCCCGTCGTCCGAGGCGCCTTGCAACGGCTCCGGCGTGCCGCCCTTTCCGCCGTTGAACGGGATCCGGTACAGGTCATAACGGAAGGGCTTCTTCTCTACGATGAACTCCGGGACGTCCTTTTCGTCGACCAGGGCGCTGTTCTGCTGTTCGAGGTGTTCCGCGTGGTAGGCCGTCGCCCTGGCGAAGACGATCTCGTTGCCATCGGGACTCCACACCGCGTTGGTCTGCACGTAGCGCGGGTCGTCCGCTCCCGGCAACGCCGAAAACGTCTGCGTCTCCCGATCGTAGACGGCGAGAATGCCTTTGATGGGAAAGAAGAGCTGCGAGATCATGAGGTCCGGGATGGCGACGAACACGGAGCGGTCCTTCACCGTGCTGATCACGTAGCGTCCCGTCGGCGAGACCCGCGACAACAACCCGAAGGTGAGCTCGCCGTCCTCGCGCTTGTAGTCCGACCACGTGATGATCTTCGCGTCGTCCATCACCATGTGCTTCGACACCGGCAGGATGCCGTAGGCGCCCTTGTCGTTCCCATAGTCGACGTCGAGCCCGAGAGTGCTGCCGTTGTCGGCGAACGAGTGGCAGTTCCCGCAGACGGGCAGGTTCTGCAGCACGATCGGCGGTCCAGACTCCAGGTCGATGGTTCCGAAGCGCCAACGGATGCGGGATGGATCCTGCACGGCCGTCAGGAACGGCAGCGGAACCTCTCGATAGAACAGAGAATCGCCAACCGCGTCCTGCGACGTGCGAATGTGCACGCGCGCCGATGGCGAGACGGTTGCGCGCTTCGTTCCGCTGACGCCTGCGACGATCACCTCGGCAGCGCGCTCCACACTGCGCCGCTTGATCTGCTTCCAGCTCTCCTCCGAAGGTCGCCAATGCGGCGCGTCGACCGAAGCCCGCAGCACTTCGCCGCCGGTGTCATCGCGAACCACGACCTCCCAGCGATCGGAGCTTCCTGTCTTGTCCTCCCACACGAAGGTCGGAGCGACGCTCTCGGGGGGGAATAGCGTTGCTTCCAACGGATAGGTGATTTGCAGCCCCACCTCTTTCGCGTCGGGCGCAGCGGAGCTGCTCGCCTGCGTGCCAGGCTCGCGATCGCGGCAGGCGATCCACAGACCCGCAGCGAGAGCAATCGGAATGACGCTGGCGACTACGACCGAACGACGAGCCTTCGGCATCTTCGCCGTCTACGCACGTGCGGTTGGAAGTGGAAGCATCGCGACGGCCTCCGCTTCGCAGAGAAGCTCGGGCCGGCACAGCGGGGCCTCCACGAGCGCGCACGGAAAGCCGTCGAAGCCGCGCTGGTGAAAAATCGAACGCAGAACCGGCGCATCGCTCGGGTTCGTCACGTACGCGACCCCAGAGACCAGGTTCTCGAAGCTGGCCCCCTGCTGGGCGAGAAGCGCTGAAATGTTGTCCAGCATGCGATCCGCCTGAGCCTCGAAGTCGTCCATGTGGGCGCTCCGCCCCGCTTCGTCGATGCTGGCAGTTCCGGAGATGTAGAGCATCACCTTGTTCGCCTCGGTGAGCCTCAGGCCGCGCGAGAAGTCCGCACCGTAGCTCCACGCCTCGTTGAGAGTCGCCGCGGACATCGGCCTGACGTCGAGCGGCCTGGGGGACTGCACCGCATGGAGAATCATGGAGAAGTCGTGTGCGTCGGGGAAAGGTAGGCCCTGGACACCGGTGCTGGCGGGACGTTGCTCGATCCCGCGGTGCTGGAAGAACTCGCGTCGGGCTTTGTTCAGAGCGACGTAGTCCCGGCCGATGTCGCGCAGGTGGATCCAGCTGCGGACCACGTCGCGGAACCCCATGCCACACTGGTCGAGCAGGCGCTCCGCCGCACAGAACATGTTCCAGGCCTGTTCGAACGCGTCGCCGCCGGCGCCGTAGACGTTCGTCGTGTGGAGCGATCGCTGCTCGCCGAGGCGAACGAGCCGGGCGCCGGAGCGAGCGCATCCCGCGCACGCGCACGCCGCCGCCGCGCGGACGTCGCGCACCGACCACGCGTCGCGATGGCGGGGGACGACGGCGCACGCCGCGAGCTCGAAGCTCGCACCCTCGCCGACGGGCGCCTGTCCGATGAACGCGGGCGGCGGCGCGCAATCGCTCTGACCGAGCTCGGCGAGGATCCGGGTTCGGGCGGCGAGCACCCGTGGAAGCTCGCGCCCGATGTCGCGCAGGTAGAGCGTCTCGCAGGTGAGTTCCCGGAAGGACGCCTGCTCGGCGGCAAGCAGCGCGGCCAACGCCCGGTAGGCCGCCTCGGCCTGCTGGACCGGATCCGCCGATCGGCCCTCGGGCCGACAGAGGATCGCGAGCTCGTCCGCCTCCGCGCCGGCGAACCGGCGCAGGACGGTCGAGCTCGCCGATGGGCGTACCACGTCACCTCCCAGGCGACAGTCCGATCGCGCGTCGAGCGACCAGCGGACCTTCGGCGACGGCCCTAATTGCACACGGGGAGCGGGTCGGGGAACGTCACGAGCGGCGGGTTGCCAGCAGTCCTGATCACCTTGTTCCCGCTGAAGCAGTTGCCCGTCCCCGTTCCAAATGCGCCGCCGTTGAAGACCCATTCGAAACCAACGCTCAAGATGTCCGCTGCCTGGAGTGGCGACTGGTCTGGCGGAGGCGAAGGGTCGCTGTGGTTGCCGGCGAACTTGTTGCCGATCACCCGATTGTAGTCCGGCGTGGAGTCCTCGACGTTGGGCGTGCTCGGGGAGCAATCGAAGCCCGTTCCCGACACGGCAAGGCACCAGTCGACCATGGCGATCCCGACGAAGTCGTTGGTCTCGATCCGGTTCTTCTGCATGTCGACTTTGTCGACGCCCAGCAGCAGGATGCCGATACCGGGCGGCAGCGCCGCGGT
This sequence comes from uncultured delta proteobacterium, assembly GCA_963785985.1. GTDB lineage: Bacteria > Myxococcota_A > UBA9160 > UBA9160 > SMWR01 > DATBRV01. The sequence continues at coordinate 14,931 of CAWAXD010000017.1, forward strand.
CTCCCCGCCCTCCGCGGTGTTCACCTCGTTGTTGTCGTGCACGTCGTTGTTGCCGATGTGCCAGTTGCCCAGCTCCGAGTACGGCCAGGGCGAAGCGAGCCCAGCCGCCGCGGGATGGTAGAGGCCCATTCCAACGGTGTTGTCGTGGATGTCGTTTCGCTCCACGATGATGTCCTTCGAGATCGTGATCTCGAGACCCGTCGGGCTGTGATGGAGCTCGTTGTCGACCACTCGAACGTTCTCGGAAGCCTCGACCCACAGCGCGCTGTCTTGCGAGCCGTAGGAGACGTTCTTCCTGACCTGCCCGTTCGCGGACAGCGTCGGCCAGATTCCGTTCTCCAGGTTGTTGATCGACCGGTTGGCCTCGATGTTGAAGTTGCTCACGTGCTTCAAGAAGATTCCGTTGTGCGGGAAACCCTCCACGCTGAAGCCGTTGATCTCGACGCCGTCGACATTCGGATCCCCCGGGTTGGCGGGCTCGACGAGAATGCCGTCCCTCTGCGCTTCGAGACCGTTCCACAAGATGCGAACTCTGCCTGGCGCGCCCAGCGCGAACAACCTGAGAGGCTTCGTGATGCGTACGGCGGCGACCGAGCCCGTCTGCGTCTCGGTGTAGTTGCCGGGCATCACCCGGATCGTGTCGCCGGGCGCAGCGGCATCGACCGCGGCCTGAATCGATTCCCCGGGTCCGACCCAGGACCACTTGGCCGTAGCTACCGTGGGCGCACTCGCGACAGCGAAACCCAGAACCACGACTGCACAGCGGCTCACTCGGGCTGACTTCATGATCCTTCTCCCCTCATGCTGCCGAGACGTCATTCTGGTGCAGATGACCAACCGTAGCCTATTCCACATAGAGTCGATCCCTTGCGTATAGGGCGCGGACAAAGGATCTGTCAAGGCGAATCTGGCGCAGCTCGCCGCAAGCCCGAGGGGACGCCAGCTGCCGGGCACACCGTCGGCCATTCGGCGTCCCACGCCGACGCGGGCTCGGCGCGCTCCCATGGCGCGGAACCCGGCGACGCCGCAGACGCGAGCGGCACGCGGAGCGTGTCCCGTCGCGGTAGCGTCGCGCCCCACTCATCCGATCGATCGTGATCGCGAAGCGCGGTGCTCCAACTCTGGATAGCCACGCGACCGCCCGAGCCGCTGCCGCGAATCGGCGTTGCACTATGGTTGCACAGGGTCCGGGCAACTCGACTCGCGCCTTGCGATCGACGTCCGGAGCGTGCAGCGGGCGGTGGGGACCGTGCGAAGACTCTTGATTCTGGGCGCCGTGCTCGTGGTGCTGGCGGGAGCCGTGTTCTTCGCCGCCGCGAATGCGAATCGCTACCTCGAGAGCCATCACGATTGGCTGGCGGAGCAGGCCTCGACGGCGCTCGGTCGCCCGGTGGCATTCGACGCCATCGGCGTGTCGTTTCGCCGCGGCCTGGGCGTGCGGGTCAGCGACGTCGTGATCGGCGAGGATTCCGCATTCGGGAAGGAGGCCTTCCTCCGCGCGACGCGACTCGACGCGACGATCAAGCTGCTTCCGGCGCTGCGCGGCCACTACGAGCTGGCGCGCATCGAGATCGACGCGCCGCAGATCAACCTCATCCAGTCGAAGAGCGGCTTCAACTTCGACTCGATCGGGCGCGCGAAGGGCGAGGCGCCCCCCAAGGCCGAGGCGGAGCCTTCAGCGAGCCGAGCGCTGCCGCTTCTCGTCTCCTCCCTGCGCATTCGCGATGGCCGCGTGCAGCTCTTCGACCGCACCGCCTCCCCGGCCTCGACGCTGCGCGTCGACCAGCTCGACGTCACCGCCTCCGACATCGGACTCGATCGCCCGGTGTCCCTCGAGATCGCGGCGGCAGTGCTCGACGCCGCCAGGCAGAACGTGCGCATCGCCGGCAAAGTGGGGCCGGCGCAAAGCCCCGAGGCGTTCGCGAACGCTCCCGTCGACCTTCGCATCGATCTCGGCCCGTTGGTCGTCGATCGCCTCAAGCAGTCCGCCCTGATCGGCAAGTCGATCCCGGCCGAACTCTCGTCTCCGGATCCGGTTTCGCTCGGCGTGCAGCTCTCCGGAACGCTCGCTGCGCTCGGAACGCACGTGTCGATGGACGTCAGCGACGCCGCCATCGCCTTCGGCGATCGCTTCACCAAGCCCAAAGGGGTGCGCTTGAAGCTCGCGGCCGACGTGAAGCTGCTCGCCGATGCCGTCGACGTGGAGAAGCTGGAGCTCGATCTCGCGCAAGCGCACCTGATCGGAAGGGGCCGGATCGGTCGGACGGCGGGCGTGCCGATCGACTTCGAAGTTTCAGGAAACGATCTCCCGCTCGCGGGCTGGGGCCGCCTGATCCCTGCCGCCGCTGCGGTCGAGACGACCGGCGCGCTCGACCTCCAGATCAAGGCGACGGGGCCGGCTGGAAGCGGCGGGATGCCGCGACTGCTGGGAAGCGTCGGCTTGAAGAACGTGAGCCTGAAGCAACCCGGGGGAAGCACGCAGATCGAGGGCCTGACGACGACCGTGGCGCTCAAAGGGGACCGGGTGGAGATCCCGGCCACGGATTTCAAGCTCAATGGAAATCCGGTTCGGGCGGCCGCGACCATCAAGAATCTGAAGGATCTCGACACGGATTTCAGTCTCACGTCACCCGCGCTGGAGCTCGCCGCCGTGGGCGCCGCTGGCGAAGGCATCAAGCGGCGCGAGCGGCTCGAGGCGGTCGAGGTGCGCGGCAATTTCCGTTCGGCGAGCAGCGGCCCGCAGCTCGACGCGAGCTTGAAATCGGCGCGCGGCAGCGTACGCGATGTCGACTACCGGACGCTCGACGGCCAGGCGTCGCTGCGCGACCGCAAGCTGACGTTCGAGCGGCTGTCGCTATCGGCCTTCGACGGCAGCGTCGTCGGCGCCGGCAGCTACGACTTCGCGAAGCCCGCTGCGCCGGCCTTCTCGTTCCGCGGCAAGCTGGACGGCGTCGACGTCGGCGCGCTGGCCGCGCGCTTTGCGCCCGGGGGCGCGACGAAGATGACGGGGCGCCTGCGCGGCAATCTCGACGTGGTGGGGAGCGGCGCCGAGTGGCCCGTCATTCGCAACACGCTCGTCGGAAACGGCGCTCTCGAAGTCGAGAACGGCGAGTTGAAGGGCGTCAACATCGCCGACAGCATCCTCTCGAGCCTCACCGGCATTCCGGGTCTGAGCCAGCTGATCTCGTCCGGTGTCCGCAAGAAGCATCCGGAACTGTTCGGAAAGCGCGACACGGTATTCGAGACCCTCGCGGGGAAGCTGACGCTGCGCGACGGGAAGGCGTTGATCGACGAGCTCACGCTCGCCTCGCAGGATTACCGCCTCGACGGCAAGGGAACCTACGCACTCGACAATGATCTCGACCTGGCGTTGACGTTCACCGCGTCGCAGAGCCTGACGAAGGACCTGCTGGGAAGCATGAAGGACCTCCACGCTTTCAACGACACGCAAGGGCGTTTCAACCTCCCGCTGCGGTTGACCGGCTCGCTGCCGAACGTACATCCAGCAACCCGACACGCAATACGTCAGCGAACGGCTCACGGGATCGCTGGTGCAATCGGGACTCGATGCGCTCGTCGGCAAACCGAAGCATTCGAAGTCCGGCGCGCAAGGCGATACCAACCAACCCGCGCCGCAGAGCGACCCCACCGAGGAGCTGATCCGCAAGGGGCTCGACAGTCTGCTTCGCAAAGGTCGAAAATGAGACTCGCGATGGGCGTCGCTGACGGAATGACACCCGGGTTCTCTCCACCCGACGCCTATAGGTAGTACCGACGTGCGACATAGAAGCAGCTGAGCGCCGAGGAGACGATCAGAAACGCGACGAGCGCGGCGGTGCAGGCGCGCGCGATCCGTGGTTCTCGCGGGATCCGGGCGAGCACGCAGACGCGCAGCCTGCGGTTGTAGAGCACGAGCAGGAGCAGGGGACTCAGCGGGATCAAGTAGCGACCATGGATGCCCGTGAGGTAGTCCGCGCCCACGGCGTGCGCCTGGAGGTAGAGCGTGGTGCCGATCGTCGCGAGACCCACGATCAACACCGCCAAGGCGACGATCTTCGGCCTCGCTCCCACGCGAATCTCGCTGCGCGAATCGAAGAGCGCCGCCGCGATCAGCACGAGCTGATACGACTTGATGACGGTGTAGGGAATCGGCGTGTCCAGCCACCCCAGGAGCCGGCCGACCATCAGGTCCCACAACGAAAGCGCCCCAGGCCCCGCAAAGCGATCGAGAAGCATGCCCGCGAAGTGCACCGGATTCGCCGCGATCCAGCGGAGCTGGGCGGCCGGATCCACGTGGCCCATCCAGGTGATGGGCGCGTATACGTCCTGCATGAGGAGCCCCCAGCCTCCGAGGACCGCAGCATTCAGGGAAATCAGCGCTGCGAAGATCGCGAGGTAGCGCCTCGGACCGCCGAGCCGGCTCACGGGAACCGCGAGAAAGAGCAGGATGAGCACGGCGTAGGCCACTTTCGCAAGAGACAGGAGCACGGACGTCGCGAGCAACGCCGCGAGCGCCCGGGGGTCGACCGCCGCGTCGGTGAGAGCCAGACGCAGGATCATCGCCGTGAAGAGCAGCGCAAGGGCGTTGGTAACCGCGTCTGCGGAGACGCTCGCCATCTCGAAGACGGCCATCGGCATCAAGCCAAGCAGGACGAACACCCATTTGAAGACCGGCGCCGCCCGAATCGCGAGGAGGATGACCAGGACCGACGCGATCACGTTGGCGCCGCGTCCGAGATACAGGAGTGACAGAGGCCCGAGGTCGAGAGCCTTGCCGACGCTCATACCCAGGCTCTGGGGCAGATACGAAATGGGAGTTTGGACGGTGGTGTTCTCGAAACCGACGAACTGTCGCATCGAACGATCCAGGGGAACCGAGAGCGCGACGAGGATGGCGTCGACCGTGGTCTTCGTCTCCGGGTGGAAGCGCAGATCCATGAACGGCGCGGTGACGGCGACGAGGCTCTCCGGGATCCAGCCTCCACTCCTCCCGTCGCGTTTCTCGGCTACGAAACCGCCCTCGGAGACCTGGAAGGCCCGATAGAAATGGACCTGCTCATCCGGCGCCTGGAACGGCGGGGTGATCGCGAGAAGCAGCCCGCCGAAGGCCAGGCCCAGACAGACCCAGACCCGCTCGGGTCCCGCTCTCGGCCTCCAGCGCGCCGTCTCCCGCGCGCGGCCGTTCGCTTCCGACATGGCTCGAGCATCTCCCGATTCGGGGCCTCGCAAGCGCGTCAGTGGAAGCCCGCGCGGCTCGTTCTCCACTACGCCAGCAGAAAATCCAGCACGCCGTCCCAGACGGCCTCGAAGCGGGAGCGGTCGAAGTCGCTGCCCGTCGTGAGCCAGTCGAAATGCGGCGGGTCCAGCGACGGGTCGTTGAAATGCCCGATCACGTCGAGGTGGTCGCCGCGCACCGCGGCGATCACGCGGTCGTGTACCTGCGCGCGCCCATGGCTGCGTCCCTTCTCTGCCGCCGTACCCCGCGGCGCAAACCCCGACACCAGACGCCGAGCCAGCCAAGGCGAGATGAAGCGAAGGCGGACCTTCAAGAGCTCGGGAGCAACCGCGTACCCGCCGCTGGCTACGATGTTGATGGAATCGCCGTAGAATGCCTGGAAATCATTCGAGAGTCGTTCGAGTGGGTGCCCCTGCGGGGTAGGACGGCAACCGAGCAGTTGACGGGGCGCCCCAGGTCGAACGTATCATGCCCGCTCAAACGGACTCTCCGCTGGACCCGCCGGGCTCGTTCGGCTATCCGTGCCGAATCCTGCCATAGAAGGCCCCGCCTCGTTACCGGGGCGACGCTTCCTGGCACCCATAGACCGGGCCACCGCGAAGCCCTCGCACAGAGAGACGGAGAGGATGATCAGCGCCAAGCCGCCCACGCGGGCCTGCAGGGGGCGCGGCCGCGCCCGCCGCCCGCTGACGGACGCGGGGGCCCACCTTCAGGAAGGCTGGGTTCTCGCCAATCACATCCTGGTCTCGTTTCACGCGGCGTTCATCTCCTCGGTGCTGGCACTGCCCTCGCTCGAGATTTCCAAGAGCGAGGTGCTCCGGTTCATCTTCCTGAGCCCTGAGACGCTGATCTCGGCGCTCTTCGTGTACGTGACCTTCCACGTGGCGGTTGCGTTCCACGAGATCGGCCACTTCCTGACCGCGGCGCGGCTCAACGCGCTCAACGAATCGATCACGGCCACAGTGCAGGAGCAGCTCGGCCGAGGGGGCCTCTCGCGTTGGCTGCATCTCGCGAAGCTGTTCGCCCTCGCGCCTTGGGGCCGGGCCGTCGGCATCAAGCGGGAGGGGCTCAACTACTACCCCGACGCTCCCTACAACCTTGCGGTGGCCGCGGCGGGTCCGCGCGTCAGCCGCAACGTCGCGATGGCGGCCCTGCCGCCCGCGATCGCGCTGCTCGCACTGGGCCTTACGGTCTCGTCGCTGCCGGCGATCTACCTGGGCCGGCTGCTGCTCGGCATCGGAATCGTGACCGGGCTCGACTTCCTGATCGCCGACCGCGGCAAGTACCGCGAGTTCCGCGAGCGCGAGCGCAAGGCGCGTCAGGCCGCCGAGGCGCTGGCGCCGAGCGCAGGCTGGGCCCTCCGCGCCGCACAGGCCAAGCGACGCCTCATCGAGCAGCGCATGCAGGAGGTGGTGCATCCGGATCTGGGCCCTGTCCGAGCCCCCTGGCAATTTCGCAACTGCGGCATGGGTGGACGGCACACCGAGAAGGAATACCCCGAGTCCAACATCAGCATGCAGGAGGCGATGTTCCTGATCGTCGGAGCCAGCGACTACCTCGACGCTCAGGAGATGACGATCGCGCTGCAAACCCGGCTGAAGGAGATCATCGAGAACGCGGAAGGCTGCCGCGTGATGGGAATCGGGCTCGAGGGTGGGCTCGCCCCGTACATCGCTGCTGGCGAGTACCCGCTGCCCGAGGTGCGGCTGTGGGTGATGATGAAGCAGGCCATCGAGGAGTGTGGCTACGTCCCCGGCGACGACGTCGCGATCGCGCTCGATCCCGCGATGAGCGAGCTCGAGACCGCCTATCGCGAGGAGTTCGGAGTCCCGGACAGCGTGGGCATGTATCTCTTCTGGCGCGACGAGCGCAAAGTGGTGCTCGACCGCGACGGGGTGCTCGAGCTCTTCGACCGCACGATTCGCGAGTTCGAGGTACCGCTGCTCTCGATCGAAGACGGGTTCTCGGAGAACGACCACGAGGGTTGGAAGCGGCTCAACGAGAACCAGGGCGAGCGGCTCCTGATCGTCGGCGACGATCTCGTCACGACCAACGACGCGACGATCGAGCGCGCCGCGGACCGCGGCCTGGTCAACGCGGCGCTGATCAAGGCGAATCAGATCGGCACGCTGCACGAGACGGTGCTGGCCATGCTGGTCGCACTGGGCAAGGGCCTCGAGCTGGTGGTCTCGCACCGCTCCAAGAGTCCCAACGACGACATGGAAGCCCACATCGCGCTCGCGACGAACGCGCTCGGCCTGAAGGCAGGGGGCGGCGCCAATACCGAGCGGCTCATGAAGTACCACGCCGTGGCCACCCAGATCGCACAGGTCGAGCGCGGCGGCAGCGCCTCGCAGGCCATCGAACACGGGGCCAACGTCGTCGATCTCTACGCCAGCGAGGAACCGACCAACGCAGGGATCCCGACCGTCGGCGTCGAGGTGGACGTGACCCTGTCGGACGGCGCTGTCCGGCTGGCGTTTCGAGGCGCCACACCGCTGGGAACCTCCGCGGGCACCGGTGAGGCCGTGCACCTCGTGGACGGCGTCTTCGAGGGAGCCGAGCACGCGGAGACGCTGGCCTCCCATCGCGATCTGCTCGAAGAGGTCGAGAGCGGCGTATTCGCCTTCCGCAAGGACGTGACGTCGTCGCAGATCCAGGAGAAGCGCGACGATGCGCTCGCCGAGCTCTTCGCGCGAGCGCGCCGCTATCAGGGCAAGGGCTGCCTCAACGCGGTCGACAACGTCCGCGAGGTGATCGCGCCCTACTTCCGCGGTCGCGACCTGGCTGGAGCCTCGTTCCTCGATCTCGATCGCGCCCTGCTGCAGCTCGAGCGGCGCACCGCCGAGCGCCGCGGGAAGCTCGCGGCGAACGCTGGCGACGCGATCGTGCTGATGCAGCGCAAGCAGAACCTCGGCATGAACGCCGTGCTCTCGGTTTCGCTGGCATTGGCTCGCGCGATCGCGTACGTGCGCGGGCGGCAGCTCTGGGAGCTCATGCGCGAGGAGATGGTCGGCGTGATCGAAAAGCTCGCCAACACGCATGGCGTGCCGATCGCGGGCAGCCGTTGGGAGGACTACGTCGCGGCGTTGCGGGAGGTGAGCCGGATCCTCGGGCAGAAGGGAGTGCCGCTCCATCAGGAGCTGCGGGGGCTGACGCGCGTCTACGAAGATCCGAAGCTCGCGCCGCCCGCGTCGCTCCCGGTGTCCGGCTCGCGCGCGCCGCTCGAGGCGCGCGTGGAAAGCCCGGCGACCGTGGCTCTCGCACCAGCCTCCGTCCCCGCAGCGACGAGCCCCGCCGTGCCATCGCCGCGCGCGGCGGCGGTCGCGGCTGCGCTCTCCGCGACCCAACAGGAGACGCTCCAGCAGATCAGCCTCGCGCTCCACCACAGCTATGTGCTGGGCGACGATGCCCGCGAGCGCTGCGGCGCGCTGCGCAACTACATCCATTTTCGCACCGCGACGATGCGGCGCGTGCGTCCCTTCGAGATCCTCAACAACCGCATCGTCCGCGACGGGGAGCGGCTGCTGGTGGCGTACCTTGCGGGCGGCGGTCTCCTCACGCACCTCGTGAACCGCGGCCGGGTCGAGGTCGAGCATCGGAAGCTCCGGCGCGGCACGATCGTCAGCGACGAGCTGCTCGCGACGATCACCGGTGTGCACGGCGAGGTGATCGATCTCGAGGATGACCTCTTCGGCTACGACGTGGAGTCGGCGCCCGAGGTGCGCGTCTCCCGGATCCGCGACATGGCGGCGCTGCTCCAGGAGCTCGACAAGACCGCCAACTATTACCGGGCGGCGATCTACCTGCGCTGCCTGGTCGTGCGCCTCTGTGGACGCTCGTTCCGGGGCTTCCTGAGCGCCAAGAACCTGCTGCCCGAGGTGCGGCAGCTCGACGCCGAGTTCGTGAAGGTCCTGAACGGCCCCTTCGCAGAACGGCTCAAGCTCCCGATGCGAGTCCTGGTGCGCAACGTCTCGGCGTTGCTGATTCGGCCCAATCTGATCGACGAGGTCTGGAGCGACGCGATCGACCTGGCCGAGGTCCAGGTCCGCGGCAGCCCGATCGCGAACGAGCTGCGGCGCAGCAGCCACCACGCGCTCGGCGCGACGACGCTCGAGATCGCGAGCGCCTATCACCGGTATCTCCAGACTGGAACCTTCGATGATCTCCGGCGACTCGGTTTTGCGGAGGCGTCCGAGGCCGACGAGCGTGCCCGGCGCCAGACGGCCGCCCGGGCGCTCGTGGAGCGGATCCTCCAGAACCTCGAGAAGCTCCTCGGCAAGTCCGAGATCCTGGGGCGGATTCGCGAATGGCAGGATGCCTACGCGGAAGCCGTGGTGTGCTGCGAATTCGGCAATCTCCTCGCTGAGGAGCTCGAGGCGGTCGTGAACGGAGGGATCCGCTCGCGCAATCGCTGGGTCTTCCGTCACCACCTGCGCATCCTCGGCCGCAAGCTGGAGGATGTGGCGTCGCTGCTGGACGGCTCCGACCTCGCACGCGAGCTGCAGGCGCTCGAGGCGCTGGACCCGGCCGAGGGCGGCTTCGATGCGGCGCGGATCGAAGCGGCCGTGACCGAGCTCGTAGATCGTCTGACCCGCACGTTACGCGAGCGAAGCCAGGCTCCTCTCTTTCACGCGCTAGACGAGGCGCTCTCCGCCTTTGCTCGGGGAGCGTTCCTCGACACGATCCGGCAGATTGCCCGACTGCGCGACGACGTCGACGACCTCATCGACCGCGGTGGGTTTCGTGAGCGGCGCTACCTGCTCTACCAGCTCGACTGCCTGCTCGAAGAGATGGGATATCTCGCGATCCGCAACATCGCGAGCGTCTATGAGAAGCAGGGCGTGCTGCTCGACGAGTGCTTCGAGATCGTGCACATCGCTGCCGCCAATCTGGTGCACGGGGGGCTTCGCTCGGACGAGATGTGCGAGCTGGCGAGCATGTTGCGCACGCCGGGGCGCAGCGACGCGGAGCTCTTGAACCTCCTCGACGCGCTGCAGGATTGCTACCACCGCGTCGTGCAGCGCAACAGCCTCTCCTACGAGGCGCTCGGCCAGCGGCTCAATCTCTCCGCCGATGAGCTCCGCAGCGTGCTGGCCGATCTGCAGCGCTACATGCACGACCTGAACAGCATTGCGCACCTGAGCGACCTGGCGAGGCGCCACATCCGCGCGCGAATCGACGGCGGTCCCACCGCTTCGATGGCCTCGAACCTCGCGGCTCCGGCGACCGAGCTCGCTCCCTTCGACATCCTCCACCTCTCGCATCGCGATGAGATCGAGCAGCGCCTTGCGGCCCCGGAGCTCTGTCTGCGTGACCTCTATGGCGGCAAGGGAGGCGGGCTGATCCGAATCAGCCACGCAGGCATCCCGACGCGCGATGGCTTCATCTTCCCCACTCACCTCGCGCGTTCGGGAATCCACGACAGGGATCCCGAGCGCTTCGAAAGAGAGCTCGCGGCTCACCTCGAGATCCTGGAGCAGGACATCGCGCAGCGCGACGACGTATCGCTCCGCTTCGGGGACCCCGCGCGGCCGCTGCTGCTCGCCGTGCGCGCGGGTTCGGTCTTCTCGATGCCGGGCATGCTCCCGACGGTCGTGTTCGTCGGAATCAACGACGACGTGGCCGAGGCGCTCGCGCTCGAGGACCCCTGGCACGCATACGACGCATACCGTCGATTCCTGACCTCCTGGGGCGGCGCCGTGATGGGCGTGAACCTCGAGCGCTTCGATCTCGTCGAGGAGGCGAAGAGGCGCTACGGCACGCGTTACAAGAACGACCTCCCCTGGGAAGCGATGCGCGACGTCGTCGAGCGCAGCAAGACGATCCTGCGCGAGAAGGGTCCCGCCGAGCGGCTCGACGAGGCGCTTCACTCCCCCCATCGGCAGCTGGTCACCGCGGTGCGCGCGGTGATCGCGGCGTGGCGCGACGAACAGGCCGTGCGCTACCGCGCGATCAAGGGACTCGCTGACAGTTGGAACACGGCGGTGATCGTCCAGCAGATGGCCTCGGGGAACCGGCGCAACGCGGAGGTCCGCGAGGGCATGGACGAGACGCGCGCCTCGCTCACCGGCGTGATTCCCCACACGATGGTGACCCGCGTCGGGCTCCGCCGGCTCACCGGCGACATCAAGTTCTCCGCGTCAGGCGACGACCTCGTCGGCGGACTCACCGCCGCCGATTCCTTCGAGCCGATCGAGCGACTCCGCAGTCTGACGCCGATGCTCGAGCGCGCTCTCGACCACATCGGAACGCGCATCCGCATGCAACGCGGCACCGACGTGGAGCTCGAGTTCACCGTCGAGCGTGGGGTGCTGAGCGTGCTGCAAGCGCGAACCGCGACCACCACGCTACACGAGGAAGTGCGCGCCTTCGACGCGCCCGGCCAGACGATCGCAATGGGGATCGGGATTCGCGGCGGAGCGTTCCGGGGACGCGTGGCCTTCGACGAGGCCGACCTGCTCGAGCTGGCGTCGGCGAAGCTCGGAGACGTCGACGGGCTGCTGCTTCTGCTCGAGAACCCCACGCCCGGACAGATCCCGCTGATCCTCTCGGCCGACGGCCTGTTGGCCGCGCGCGGCGGCTCCACCTCGCATGCAGCCGTGGCCGTGCACGGGATCCAGGATCGCCCCTTCAGCGCCGTGCTGGGCGCCACGGCCCTGCGGGTCGACGTCGAAGCGCACTGTGCGATCGTGCAGGGGGCAGACGGTCGTGAGATGGCGCGCATCGAGAAGGGCGACCTCGTCTCGATCGACGGCCGCACCGGCGGCGTGTGGATCGGGTCGCGCTCGCTTTTCGAGCTTCCCGCGGTCGACACCCGCGGGTGAGGCGGCGGATCGCGACTTGCAGTGCGACGATCGTCCCCCGCGACCCCCACGAATGACGCCCACTACCCCAGCAGGAAGTCCAGCACGCCGTTCCAGACGGCCTCGAAACGGGCGCGGTCGAAGCCGCTGCCGGTCGTGAGCCAGTCGAAATGCGGCGGGTCCAGCGACGGGTCGTTGAAATGCCCGATCACGTCGAGGTGGTCGCCGCGCACCGCGGCGATCACGCGGCCGTGTACCTGCGCGCGCGTCGGGACGATCCCGTCGTTCGCGCGCGCGCTCGGGACCTTTCCGTAGGCGCGGCGCAGCGCACGTCGCTGGGCGGCGTCGGGTTGCGGTGCCTCGCCGGGTCGGGTCTGTGCACTCAGCCGGTAGATCGCGGCATAGATCGCGTGGATCGCCTGGGCCCCGGCGCCGAGTCCCGCGGCCAGCGTGGTGCCGACACCCGGGGGTCGCGAACGCGTGACGACCGAGCCGTAGCGGACGCCTTGCCTGTCGCGCACCGACGCCGCAAACAGATCCATCGATTCCGGCGTGAGCTGCATGAGAAGCGACTGGTCCTCGAAGACCTCCCGCAGCAGGCGGCCGACGGCGCGCCGCCGCACCGACGAGAAGTCTTCCAGCAGCCGCTGTGAGAGGTCGTCGATCAGCGTGCCCTCGCGCCTCGTCTCGCCGCGCCGGAAGAACGCTGCGATCCCGAGCAGCGCGCTGAGCGGCACGTGGCCGAAGCGCAGCACGTAGGCGGTGGTGAGCGAGAGCAACGCCAGCGTGCGCTGGCCGCGGCGCGTGGTGAGGTAGGCGGCGAGCGGCGTGCCGCGCTGGGGCGAGCTCACGCCGATCACGCTGCGCACGCGCCCGGCCCAACGCTCCACGTCCAGATTCGTCGGGAGCTCCACGCCGGGCGCCACCACCAGCCGCGCATCGACGCCACCCGTCGAGTGGCCGATCAGGTGGGCGATCTCCCCGCGCGCGCGCCGTGTGCGTGCGAGAGTCTCGACCACCATCGCTGCGCGCTTCGGCAGCGATGCCGTCGGGTGCGTGGGCACCACATGCACGCGTGCGTCGACGCCGCGCTCCGCGCAGCGCTCGCGCAGGAAGCGATCGACGTGCGTGAAGTAGCGAAAGCGCCCGAGGTTCGTGAAGCCGAAGAAGCCCGGGATCAGGTAGATGGCGTGCGCTTCCCGCCGCCTGCGCGCGCCCATGGCTGCGCCCCTTCCCTGCCGCCCTACGCCGCAGCCCGCGCAGCTGCTGGCGTGGCGCCCCTCAGCGCGTCCGCCACTTCGTACGCCGCGCCGTAGCCGGGCAGGAAGGTCACGCCCGGCCCGGGATGACACGACGCGCCGCACAGGTAGAGATCCGGAATCGGCGTCGCGTGCGCCGAGCCCGGCACCAGCAGGCGTCCGCCGATCATCTGCTCCGGGTGGATGAGGCCGTGGGTGAAGTCGCCGTTCGTCGCGCCCTGCATGGCCGCGAAGTGATCCGACGAGAAGACGGCGCGCTCGACGATGCAGTCGCGCAGATCGGGCAGGAACTCGCTCAGGCGGTCGAGGATCCGCTCGGCCATCTCGTCGCGCAGCCGCCGCGCTCCTCCTTCGGCGCCGTCGCAGGGGAAGAAGAAGCCGTAGGTGGTCGCGATGTGGAAGCCGTCGGGCGCGAGGCTCGGATCCATCACCGTCGGGATCTGCATGCCGACGGGAGGATGCTCGGGCACCTCGCCGCGCCGACACGCCTCGTAGCTCGCCTGCTGAAGCTCGGGGTCGGGCACCAGGGTGGTGTTGAAGCGCGTGCGGGGGTCGGCGTTCAGGTGCTCGAAGGGCGGCCCGTAGCGCGGCAGGCGGCGCAGCTTGAACAGCAGGTGCATGTAGGCGCCGCGATGCTCGATGCTCTCGATCCGCTCGATGCGTCGTCGGCGTCGAGATGCTCGCGGCCCACCAGCCCGAAGAACGTCGCCGGCTTGTCGAGGTTCGAGATCACCGCGCGCGCCGTGATGCGCCGACCGTCGCGCAGCTCGACGCCCGCCGCCCGACCGCCCTCGATCAGCGACGCGCCGCACGGGCGACTTGAGGCGCACCTCGCCGCCCTTGTCGGCGATCGAGCGACACAGCGCCTCGGACAGCGATCCCATGCCGCCCTTGACGCGCCGCATGAGCCCGCCGCCCTCGTTCTGCGCGAAGGTGTAGACGAGGCACAGCGCGCTGCCCGGCGTGAACGGCCCCTTGTAGGTCGACTGCACCGCGGCGAAGGCCACCAGGGCGCGCAGGGTGCGGTGCCGCTCGACGTCGGGCAGGAAGCGATCGATCGAGATCCATCGCGCTGCCGGTGAAGGCGAGCTCGATCTGCCGGCGCCTGCGCTCGTTCGGGCGCGCTGCGCGAGCAGCTCGTCGAGCGTCGGCGGCACGCTGCGCGGCGTGAAGCGATCCATCAGGCTCGCCGGGTACTTGCAGAAGGCCATCAGCCGCACGAAGCCGATCATGGCGCGCACGCCGAAGTGGCGCAGCACGTAGAGCGCCATCCGCAGCGGATTCGCGTAGAAGATCGCCGGCGGCGAATTCCGGGAGTTCAGGTTCGACGCCATGATCGGCAGATCGATGAACTCGACGCCGTAGCGCGCGAGCTCGAGCTCGTCCGCGAGGCCCTTCGCGAGCGGGAAGAGCAGGCTCGCACCGACGTCGTTGCGGCAGCCGGTCAGGATCTCGCGCGTTCCCGCCATGCCGCCCACGTAGGCGTTCTTCTCGAGGCACAGCACGCGCAGCCCGCGCGCCGCCAGCAGCGCCGTGGCCGCGAGCCCGTTGTGGCCCGCGCCGACGACGATGACGTCGAAGTCGGGAGTCGCGCTCACGCGGTCCTCGCCGAGCCAGCGCATCTGACGCTCCTGCGCAGCGAGATACAATCCCATCGCGAAGCCGAAGCTCGTGAACAGGCTCATCGTGAAGTAGATCCAGGTTCGCCGAGCCCGCGCCGCGGCCCGTCGATCATCGTCCAGAGCGGGAAACAGGACGATGTTCGTGACGATCAGGTCCTGGCCTCCCGATGCCGCCGCGGGGTTGGTGAACAGCAGCTTGGTGAAGTGGATCCAGCTCTGCTTCGGCCGGGTAGGCCAGCACGTACTGGACGTTGAAGTACCAACCCACACAGACGGATCCGACGGCGAGCGCGTAGTAGAGCCCTTCGAGGAACGTCACGCGGGAGCCCGCCCAGTCGCTCCGGTACAGATGCGCATTCACGTAGAAGAAGACGCCGATCGTGAGCGCGCCGAGCGCGGCGTGGACGAGCAGAGAGGTCATGCTGTGCTTCTCCGGGTGGGTGTCGTCAGCCGATGCTCCGTCCAAGCGGGTAGCATACGCCCGGGTGGGGGCGCTCTCTCAGGCCTCCTGGGTTGCCGCGGCGCCGGGCCGGGCGTGTCGTGAGCGCTGCACTCTGCGTCTCATCCTCGTTTGAATCACCTATCCTTCCTCGCCGCGGGAGCTACGGGGAAGTGGCCGCACAGTCCGCTGCCCATCCGGAGGCCGGAGTCCACAAGCGCGAATGGAAGCCTCCCGACTCCTGCTGCTCCGCTGTGTTGCGCCGCGCGCACGCGAGGACGCGGCAGCCGTACGCGCCGCGCTCACCGAGAACGTCGATTGGACGGCCCTCGTAGACACGGCCCTGCGCCACGGCATCCTGCCTCTGCTCTACGCAGTGCTGCGCGATACCGCAGCGGGTGCAGTGCCCGACGAGCTGCTCGAGGCGATGAGCCGGCTCGCCGAGCGGAACCATGCGCGCCAGCGAGAGCTGCTGCGCGAGCTGCTCGCCATCCTCGACGCTCTGGACGCTCGCAACGTATCCGCGATCCCGTTCAAGGGACCCAGCGTCGCGCTTCACGTCTACGGCGAACTATCGCTGCGCCGAGCGGGCGACCTCGACCTGCTGGTTCGCGAAGCGAACGTCGACGCGACCCTGCGCGTTCTGACGGACCGCGGCTATCGAGAACAGCAAGAGACCCAACGAGGGCGGCCGCTCGACGGCGCCACGCATGCCGCCTATCGCCGATATCAGTGCGAGTACCTCCTCCAGCGCGCGCGCGATGGGATCGCCGTCGAACCTCACTGGACGCTCGCGCCTCCCATGCTGTCGGCTCCCATCGACTACGCGGCGCTCTGGAGCCGCGCGCAGACGATCACCGCGCTCGGCCGCCCCAGCCTGAGCTTCTCGGACGAGGACCTCGCGCTCGCGCTCAGCGTGCACGCGGCCAAGCACGAGTGGAGCGAGCTGCGTTGGATCTGCGACCTCGCCTGGCTGGTCGCGCGCAAGCCGCAGCTCGATTGGAGCGAGGCGCTCCTGCGCGCGCGGCAGCAAGGCTGCGAGCGCATGTTGTTGATCGGACTGGCGCTGACACAGCGACTGCTCGGGCAAGCGCTGCCGCCGCCGGCGGTGCACCGACTCGCAGCGGATCCGGTCGCGCAGCTGCTCGCCGCCGAACAGGAGGCGAAGCTGTTCGATCCGACGTGGCATCCACCCTCGATCTTCCAGGTCAGCCGCTTCCGGCTGCGCATGCGCGAGCGGCTGCGCGACCGGGCGCTCTGCCTGGTGCGAACGCTGGCGACGCCGCGCCTCGAGCACGTCGACCTGTTGGCGCTTCCCACCCGCCTCGCCTTCCTGTACGCGCCGCTGAAGCTCGTTCACGACTATGCGGTGATGCCCGTGTGGCGCGCCGCGCGCCCCGTCCTCGAACGTGTCAGCATCGCTCGGCTGCGTCCTACGCCCGTCGAGGCAGTCAGGGCCCGCGCCGCATGGTCCGAGCGCAGCGCGAGCTGGGACCGTCTCGTCGACGCCGGCTCCGACGTCGCGCGCCAGCTCGACGGCGCGCTGCTCGAGGCCGGCGATGTCGGCCCGGCGCAGCGCATCCTCGATCTCGCGTCCGGAGTGGGGCCGTCGGCGCTCGCCGCCGCAGAACGCGCGGGCGAGCATGGTTTCGTGATGGCCAGTGACTTCGTTCCCGAAATGCTCGCGGGTGTGCGGCGACGCGCACGCGCTGCGGGTCTCACGAGTCTTCGCTACTTCGCGGCCGACATGAATGCGCTGCCGCTTCGCGATGCCTGCGTCGACCGGGTCCTGTGTCGCTTTGGAATCATGTTCTGCGCCGATGTCGATCGCGCCCTCGGCGAAGTGCTGCGCGTGCTGCGCGCAGGCGGGCGGGCCGCATGGCTCGTGTGGGGACCGCTCGAGGACAACACCCTCGCGCACGTCCTCGACGAGGTCACGAACGGGTTCTTCGCCGGCCGCGCGCCGCTCGCCAACCGCGCCCCGTTTCGCTTCGCCGACACGGGAACTCTCGAGGCGGCGCTGACGCGCGCCGGCTTTCGCGCAATCGCGGCACACGAGGTCCGGCTGGACATGCCGGCGGCTACGAATCGGGACTTCTGGCGGCCCCAGCTCGAGCTCGCCTGCGGCCCCTTCCTGGAAGCGCTGCCAGCGGCCACGCGCCGGGCCCTCGACGGCGCGCTCGAGGCCGCGTTCGCCTCCCGGCGAACCGCAGCCGGGCTGCGCCTGCGCGTGCATGCCCGACTCGTGACGGGATGCAAGGCGAGGCCGCCGGCCTAGTCGCAGAGGCTCCGGATACACGCGACCGCCTCGCCTGCCGAGGCCATTGAAAGGGCATAGCAGTCGACACCGCGAATCCACTGCACGAGACGGCGCACCTTCTCCCGATCCAGGAGCTCCGGCAGGACGACGCACTCCTGCAGGAGATCCTTCAGCGCCGTCGCCCGATCGAGCGGCTCGAGCGCCGTCGGACGCTCGGGCGTGTAGCGCGGAAACACCAGCCAGCCGATCGCGCGGCTCTTGGTCGGCACGGGCCCGCCGTCGCGAGCGAAGGGGTCCAGGTAACGCACCCATTGCTCGTCCTGGCGCCGATGCACCGGAAGATCGCGGAGCTCGGGGAACCACGGCGCCAGCACGTCGACGGCGCCGGGCTTCACCGTCAGCGCGAGCGGCACCGGCCGGACAGCGAGCGTCTCGCTCTCGAGCAACGCCACCTCGTCCGAGAAGTACTCGCAGCCGGCGGCGACCAGGGCGCCGGTGAGCGTCGTCTTGCCGCTTCCCGGAGGCGCGGGAAGCACGACACAGCGCTCCCCGAGCCCGACGACTCCGGCGTGGATCTCCATCCAGTAGGAGGCCCGCTCGAGCGCGACCTGGCGCAGCAGGGCCTTGATCACGGGTGCCAGCTGCTCGAGCGCGCGGCCCTCGGCGACCCGCGCGCCGTCGCGATGGATGTCGTGATGCGCAGCGCGCTCCTCGATGACGGTGCACACTTCGTCGCGCGCCGGCTCCAGGGTCTCGAGATGAGCGAGCGGGGGGTGCACGGCGCACTCCGCAGCCGGCGTGCCGTAGTGGATGGCGAGCGTCGTCCCGAGCATCCGGTAGCGCCGGACGCTGGAGGCGTGCGGGGTCTGGCACGCCGCCTCGGCCGCGCGCGGGCGGCGCGCGAGGCTGCGCCGCCGTCGCGCGGAACGCTTCCCCGTCACGGTGCTTGCCTGGAGCGCGAGCTGCTCGGGATCGATCGAGAGCAAGGCGTCCACGTCCTCTCCGCCCAGACCGAGAGCCCGCGCAGTTCCCCTCGCATCGCGCGCGAAGTCGCGGCGGAGCCCCTCGTTGCACAGCAGACGACCCAAGGCGGTGTTCAGGTGGATGCGCGGAGGCGCAAGATCGCCGGCATTCGCGAGCCAGCCGAGCCCCCGCCAGCGATGCAGTAGCTCGGCGACGTGGCGCTCAGCTTCGGCCGGCGCCATCTCGAAGGCGCTGGCGTATGCGGATACGATCTGCCCCGCCGGGTAGCCTTCCTCGACGGCACACCACACGAAGGTGGCGGGTGCATTGAAGACGTGCAGCTCCTGGTGCGCCTCGGAGAAGAAGACACCGGACTGCTCGAGGACGAAGAGACAGGCGCCATCGGCGACCTGCGGCGACGCGCTCACAGTGCAGCCCTCGTTTCGGCTGCAACCGGCCCGCGCAGCGCGCGCAGCTCGGCGGCCAGCTCGTCGAGCGCCGGGAAGTCCGCGTCGCGCTCGATGATGGCGGCGCGTGGGCGGGCCCATGCGATCGCGACGCGGATCAAGCTCCAGAGGTCGTCCTGGATGCCGTCCGAGTGCACATCGTGCCACCGGCCGCCAGCGTAGCGATAGCCGACCACATGTAGCTGCACGACCCGCTCGGGATCGAGATCGCGCATCCAGCTGATCGGATCGAACCCGTGGTTGCGCGCGTTCACGAACAGGTTGGTCACGTCGAGCAGGATTCCGCAGCCCGCGCGTTCGCAGATCTTGTTCAGGAAGTCGGTCTCGGACAGATGCCCGCGGATCCGGATGTGGGAGGTGATGTTCTCGAGCAGGAGCAGCCGACCGCAGCGCTCCATCACCTCCGCAGCGTGGTCGGCGAGCACGCCGAGCATCTCGTGATTGGGACACACGGGATTGAAGTGACCGAGGTCGACCTCCTCCGTACGGCAGAATCCCAGGTGCTCGCTCACCCACGCGGGCCTGGCTGCCTCGACCACACGCGCGAACCACTCGAGCGGGCCGGGATCCAGGGGGCCGGGCTTGCCGAGCGAGAGTCCGAGGCCGTGGACCATCACGGGGCGGTTGCGCGAGAGCTGCTCGAGACGCGCCAGACTGCCCTGCTTGTAGAAGTGGTCGGCGGTGATCTCGACGCACTCGATCTCCGGCGGGCGCGACTCGATCCAATCCGCCAGCTCGGGTCGATACCCGACCCCCACGAGTGTCATCGAATTCCCTGGAGCAGCGTCGGGTTCGACGTCAGGGACGCCGATCGAGCCTCAGTCCGCGCCGCAGCCGCAGCCGCCGCCGTACGTGTCGGCCACCTGGGCGGAGGCCACCTTCGTATTGGCCGCGATTAGCAGCGCCACGGCCGGGGCCGTCGCCGCCGCCTTGCCGACGGTCTTGAGGAACTCGCGGCGCGCCATGGCCTCGGGATCTGAATCCTTCTCGGATGCGTTCGAGATCGTACTGGAGATTTCTGCCATCGGGAGCTCCTTCTGAGCCGCAGCTCCGTCGTCTCGCGAGCACGGGCGCGGGGAACCCGACTCTACCATGAATGGAACTCGAAATGACAGCGTTTCGAGTCGAGCCTCGAAGCGCAGAGCAACGCGCTCCCTCCCGATGGGGCAGCATGCCCCCCATCCATCCTTCCCTCGGAAGGGGTCTTAGAAGGTCGGGCGTATAGTGGACTACCGACTGGTGCGCGGCCGACGTAGCGGCTGCGCGCACGTGCGTCGCCGCCAACGGGCCGACGCGCCGTTGCTACTCCTCCAGCAGGCACGACACTCCAACCAGGCAACTCTCGTAACACTGGCTGCACCGCCGCTTGGCGCCAGAGCTGTTTTCGTCGAGATTCGCCTCGAAGCCCACCCGCTCACAGGACGCGAGAAATTACCAGCCGCGCCGTGCAGAGTCCCTGAGCGCCACACGCCGCTCGGCAACTGCATCCGCTGGCGATCGGCTGCCGTTGCCGGCATTTTCGTCGGAAGGAATCGGAAGCTTGCCGTGAGTCGTCTCTACATGGCGAGGGACAGGTGGGCGTAACGAGCCCTGCCTCGAAGCTCCGCCACGAAGCCACAACCCCCCGGAACGCGTGGATTCACTGGCTCGGACTCGGCGCGGTCCTGATCGCTTCGGCGGCTCTCCGCCTGCATGGAATCTCCTCCGATAGCCTGTGGCTCGACGAAGCCGTTTCATGGCGGCAGTCGAGCCTCGGCTTCTGGGCCATGCTTCAGGCGACGGCCGGGGACAATTACCCGCCTCTACATAACATCCTGTTGCACCTCTCCATCCTTTCGCTTGGCGACGGCGAGTTCTCTCTTCGGTTGCCGTCCGCGATCGCCGGCGTTGCCGCGATCGCCGCCGTCTACTGGGTGGGCTCGCTCGTTCGCGGACCGTCCGTCGGGTTGGTTTCCGCCGCCCTGCTCGGGTTGTCGGGATTCCACGTGTGGTATTCCCAGGAGGCGCGCCCCTACGCATTGCTGGTCCTGACCGCAACGCTGTTCGTCGGTTCTGCGCTGCGGGCTCTCGAATCAGGCCGCCGCTCGTGGCATGCAGCGTCCGCCGTCGCGGCGGCACTCCTGCTCTACTCGCACCCGTACGGGTTGTTGCTCTGGTTCTCGATCGTGATGGCTGCCTTTGCGCTCGCCATGGCTCGCCGCAACCCCGAGGCGAGGACCCTCGCGAGCTGGACTGCAGGGCAAGCGATTGCGGCGCTGCTCTTTCTACCCTGGGCGAGATTTCTCGCCCTTCGTTACGAGCACATCGTGACCGTCGGCTTCTGGATCGGGAAGCCCAACGTCCATCGTGTCGCCTCGATCGTCGGAAGCGTCGCCTCGGGTCGGATCATGGCGTGGATCCTCGTCTCGGGGGCCGTCTTCGGCTTCGCTACGCCGGGGCGGTTGCCGGAAACCAGGAGCGAACGAGTCGGCGCATCGAGCGGGAGCGTGGACCCGTCGCGCTTCGTGCTGCTTGCCTGGCTCCTCGGGCCGCTTCTGCTCGGGCTCACGGCATCGCTGCTCAGTCAACCGATTCTGCACCAGCGGTACGTGATCTGCTCGCTACCGGCCCTGCTGATCCTTGCGGCAATGGGTTACTGCCGTCTGGCGGAGACGTGGGGCCGTTGGATCCTGGCTGTGCTCCTCACGGCAGCGATTTCGAACTCCTACTTCCACGAACCGGCACATCGCCACGACTACCGCAGTGCCGTGGCGACGTACGTCGAGCAGGCGCGGCCCGGCGATTGCGTCTACCTCTACGAAGGTTATCTCGACGCTCCGGTGCTCTACTACCTCCGCGCTCCGCCACCCTGCTTCCGGCGCGCCGACGAGGCCGCGGACATCCGGCCCTGGGAGCTCCCCTCGGCTCGCGCATGGCTGTTTCTCGGACAGATCGGTGTGAAGGAGAGACGCGCCGTCACAGACGCCCTCGAGGAGCATGGATGGGAGACGCATACGGTCGTCGATGGACGCGGTGTGCGGCTCCTGCTCTCAGCACCTCTCCGCTAGGCGAAGGCCTGCCGCCCCTTCGCGCCGCGCTCGATCGATGCGCGCAAGGACATGGAAATCGCCGTCCCACTGCGGGACCCTGACGCCCTAACTCGGCTGGGAAGGCGCCCGCGCTGCGCTCCGACGCCGCCTGGATGTGGGGATTGCCGCTGCGCCGATGAACGTCAGCGCAACGAGCAGCGCCGCGAGCCCATGCCGGGACAGGGCCGGGACGGCGGGGGGCGTTGCCGGCGGCACGAACGTGACCGTGAGCTTGGGGCGCAGCGCCAGCGTTCCGTGCTCCGATGACCAGAACTCCATGCCGTCGGTTGTGGAGTTCAAGAACACCCACCCGAAGTTGCTGGCTCCCGCCACCCAGGCCTGGAGCGACGGGAGAACATTGAAGGTGGCGCTCGCGATCAGCTCGGTGGTGTGCGCATCGTCGGCCACCGCGGCTGTCTCGCTCCCGACCTGGACTCCGCCCGCGAGCGAGCTCCAGGTGGAGCTCTCGTTCCACGCCGTGGTCATCCGATACACCGCGATGGTGCCGACGGGCACGTTGCTCGAGTCGAAGACTTCGAGCGTGAGCACGGCCGAGGTGATGGTCGAGCCGGGCGGGATCTGGTTGGGGAGCACGCCGAAGAGGCCGTCGAAGCGCAGCAGTCCCTGTGTCTCCGCCCCGAGGTAGTCGAGGTCGGTGCGCACGGACACTTTCGCCCCGAAGGAGGTCGAAGGATCCACGGCCTCGATCTCGGTGTCCTGCGTGCCGGCGTAGGCCCGCCAGCCGGGAGCGCAGCTCCTTCCTGGAAGACGATCGTCCTCGCCCCGGCGACGTTCGCCGCGAGCAGCCCGACCCCAAGGAGGAGCGCCTTGAATGAACGCTTCGGCACGCTTTCGCCTCCGCGCGAGCTCTATACCTATTCGGCAGAACGCGTTTTCGAGCGTAAAGCCCGTGTTGCCGCTTCTGCGTCTCGTCGAGCCGCAGCGGCGCCATCTCGTGATTGCCGTCGTTGCTGCCGGTGGTAGGCGCGGCGCCGGCGGCCCGCAGGCCGCTGGCGCCGCGCCGAACGCTGTCACTTCCCGCCGAGGAGCGAGGTCTTGATCTTCTCGAGCGTGTCGACGTCCTGGTTGAGCGCGGTCAGATGGTCGCGCATCTCCGAAATCGAGGTGCCGAGCTTCGCCGCGGCGCCAACCGGACCGCCCGCTCCGCCGGCGGCCTCCATCGCCTTCTTGCCGAGGTCACCGACCTGGGCCTCCGCAGTCGGATGCGTCACCGTCGCGAACAGGTAGCCGGCGACGAACGCGCTGGTCAGCAGCGCGACGTGCGCCACGCGTTTCATCGATTGTCTCATCTCGATCTTCCTCCGCGAGTTGCCCCCCGATCGAATCCAGACTAGCCCGGATCCGAGCGGATTGGACGCGCGACGCGCAGGCGTCGCCAGGGTCAGACCGGTACGCAAAACCGGATCGAATTCAGCGTAACTGCTGCCAACGGGCGCCTCTTTCGCAGATTCAGCGGAGCGCACAGGCCCCGGCAGGCGGGCGCGCCCCAGCGGAGGCCATCCGACACCCGGACGCGGCGCGAGGGGGCGGCAGCTCGGCCCGACGATGGCAGTAAAGACCTCACCCTCGGCAAGGGAGTAGACTACCTGCGTGACTCGTGTCCAAATTCCCGTCGGTATGACGACCGGTTTCAAGATCGACGCGGCCTCTGCCACGGCGAGCGCTGCCTACCACGCGGAGCGACGCCGTCGCTTCGTGGCACGCGCCCCTTGGGCGTTCGCCGTGCCGGGCGTGTGCGCAGCGATCACGACCGTCTTCGAGGTACTGCGGTTCCCGGAACGGCAGAACTGGGCGCTCGCAGCCGGAGCGGCGTTCGTGGTGATCCCGGCCGTCGCCCTCGTGTTGGTGCGGGCCTTTCCGCAGCGGCCCATCTGGATCGGGATCGGGGCGACCAACCTGCTCGGCCTGGTCCTGAGTGCCTATCATGCGATCGTCGGAGCCCAGATCGCAACGAGCATCTGGACCCTCACCGCGCTCCTGGGTGCGGCGCCGATTCTCCTCACTTGGGGGTGGCGGGCGCAGGCCCTGGCATCGGTCGGGGTGGTGATCGGCTACCCGCTGCTGCTGAACGGCGACACTGCCACGATCCTCACGTGGGCCGCGGGCGGCATGTACCTGTGTTGGGTGGTGGGCTTGAGCGTGCTCGCGGCCGGGCTCATCGACCGCTACCTGGCCACTGACTTCGCTCTGGCGAGCGCGCTCTCGGAGCGCGAGAGCCGGCTGCAAAGCTACTTCGACTTGTCGCTGGTCGGCACGGCGATCCTGTCGCGGGATCGCAGGCTCCTCGAGGTGAACGAGGAGCTGAGTCGAATGCTCGGCTATGCGCCGGCCGAGCTCCTGCAAGTGACATGGTCCGACCTCGTGCCGTCCTGCGACCGCGAGCCCGACGACGCGCTCTTCGACGACGTGCTGCGGGGAGAGCGGGCCGCGGGGGTTCGTGAAGGCGCGCTGCTGCGTAGCGACGGTGCGCAGATCCACGCGACCATTTCCATGCGCGGGTTGCCCGGGCCGCTCGGCCAGGCGGATCACCTGATCCTCGTCGTGCAGGACATGACGGAGCGCTTGCGGGCCGACTTCGAGCGCGAGGACGCGCTGGTCCGCGAACGCTCCGCGCGCCGCGAGGCCGAGGCCACGAGCCGTGCCATGGACGAGTTCCTGGCCATGGCATCGCACGAGCTGCGCAGCCCGCTCACGCCGATTCTGGGCTGGACGCGGCTGCTGCGCGCCGGGGGGCTCAGCGCCGAGCGGCAGGGCCGCGCCCTCGAATCGATCGAGCGCAGCAGCCGCAGCCTGTCGCAGCTGATCGACGATCTGCTCGACGTCTCGGCCATCGCCTCGGGGAAGCTCCGCCTCGCGCTGCGTCCCACGGAGATGGGGTCGATCGTCCGGGCGGCGGCGGAATCCCTGCGCCCGGCGGCCGAGGCCAAGGGCGTGCGCCTGACGACCCGGCTCGGCAACGGCCACGAGCGCGTGTCGGGCGATCCCGAGCGCTTGCAGCAGGTGGTGTGGAACCTGCTCTCGAACGCGATCAAGTTCACCGAGCCGGGCGGCGACGTCGACGTGGACGTCGTCGGACGTGAAGGGCACGTCGAGATCCGCGTGCGCGACACGGGCAAGGGACTCGAGCCCGAATGGCTTCCGCACGTGTTCGAGCGCTTCTGGCAGGCGGATGTGACCACGACGCGGCGCTACGACGGCCTCGGCCTCGGACTTGCGATCGTGCGCCACCTGGTCGAGCTGCACGGAGGCACGGTGGAGGTCGAGAGCGCGGGACCCGGCAAGGGTGCGAGTTTCAGCGTGCGTCTCCCGCTCACGTCGGAGCCGGCCACCCAGGAACGCGCGCCTCGAAGCCAGCTGCCGCGCCGCCTCGAGGGGGTGCGGGTGCTGGTCGTCGACGACAAGGCGGACGCACAGGAGATTGCCCGCATGTCGCTCGAGCAGAGCGGTGTCGAGGTGCGTACCGCGGGCAGCGCGCGCGAGGCGCTCGAGATCCTGGCGAGCTGGACGCCGACTGTGCTGGTGTCCGACATCGCGATGCCCGACGAGGATGGCTACGCACTGATCCGTCACGTGCGCGCCCGTGAGACGGCGCACGGTGGCCACATCCCGGCGCTCGCGTTCACCGCGCTGGCGCGGGCGGAGGATCGCGCCCGCGTGCTCGCAGCGGGCTTCGACGGTTATGTTTCGAAGCCCGTCGACCCGCTGCAGCTCGTCGACGCGGTCGCGAATGCGGTCGACGGGACAGCCTCGGATGCAGCGTCAGATTGCCCGGGGGCGGCTCCTGCGATGGCTCGCGTCCGGCGCGAATCCATCCCATCCACCACACCTTCGCCGCGCTAGCGAGCCGCTGAACAAGAGCTGGTCGTCCAGCGCATAGGTGCGGGTCTCGAGCCGCGCTAGCCACGTCCTGAGCGACACCGATCGATCCTGCGGCGTGTCCTTCAGTCGAACGGGCGTCGGTCGATACACGGGATCGACTCGGCGGCATCCCCGGAGAAGGAAGCGACAATGGAGAGCGGCTCGCTGCCCGTCATTCGGATCGCCGACGCCGGCGAGCTCGCCGACGTGCGGCAACTGATCGAAGAGCTCGGCGTCGAGTGGGTGGCGGATGACGAAGCGCAGAATCGCCCCACTGCGCTCTGGATCGGGACCCCGGGCCGATTGATGGCTGCGGGCATGGCCGGCGCACCGGCGGCCTTTCGGATCGTCGTGGCGGCCAAGATGACCAAGACGTTGCAGCGCCAGCTCGAGCGCCAGCGTCCAGACTTTCTGGTGAGCCGCCCCTTCCACCCGGCGGCGCTCCGGCTCCTGATCCTGCACGCGCTCTACGCGGGTCCGGAACGACGCGCATCGGCGCGCCTCGCCATCAGCGCCACGATCCGCTTTCGCACCAGCGTCTTCTCCCGCCACGCCACCCTGGTCGAGCTCTCGCGGGGTGGCTGCCGCCTGATCGCGCGGAATGTGCCCGCGCAAGGCGAGGCCGTGACGGTGATCCTGCCGCGCGAGCTGACTGCAAACGGCGACTTGTCGCTGGCCGGGCGTGTGGTCGCCGCCGATCCTGCCGGCGGCTTCGAGCCCGGCGAGCAGGCGTGCTCGATCGCCTTCGAGGCATCCGACAAAGAAAAGAGTTGCATCCTGCGCAGCCTGCTCGAGCGCCACGCGCTGGCAAGCGGGTCCCTGGTGCTACGCGCCGGCCAGCGCCCATCCAAGGCCGCTGCGCCCGCCGCCGCGCGCGGGGCGAGGCCGGCGAAATCTGCGGCTCGACCCGCCCCGCCGGCGTGCGTGCCGACGCCTCCCGCCTCGCGCTCGAGCGAGCGACGCGCCTCTCCGCGCCAGCCCTACTCACGACCCGTGCTGGCCGCGGGCGCCGGCGCCGCACGCATCCTGATCGGGCGCGACCTCTCGAGCGGCGGCATGCGCGTGGCGCCCTGCGCCAACCTGAGCGTCGGCGACGCGCTCAAGCTCGTCATCTACGGTCCGGCCGGGCGCCCTCCCCTGGTGATTCGCGCGGTGGTGTTGCGAGACGACGGCGACGACGGCTGCGTGCTGCACTTCGAGAACGTCGCGCCGAAGACCGCCGCCGAGCTCTGCGAGTGGATGACGCTGCTTCCGAGCTTCGCCAGCTCGACCGCGGGCGCCGAGAAGGCGCTGAACTCGATCGTCTCGGAGGTCGTCGAGGACCCCGAAGCCCGGAATTAGCGACCGCGCCAGCCGCCGCCGGACATCACCGGCTCTCTGCTGCCTGCGACGCGTCCCGCGCGGCGAGCTCGGCCGTCGCGAACGCGGCCTGGAAGTTGAGCCCGCCGATGGGACCGCACAGATCGAGAATCTCGCCGAACACCCAGAGCCTCTCGATTCCCTTCACGCGCAACGTCGCCGGGTCGACCGCCGCCAGCGACAAACCTCCGGCGGTGACCTCCGCCTGATCGAAGCCCAGGGTCCCGGTGACGGGAATCGCGAGGCCCTTCACGGCCTCGACGAGAGCGTGACGCCCCGCGCGCGCGAGCTCGTTGACGCGCGCTCCCGGCGCCAGGCCCGCCTGCGCGAGGGCGCGCGCGACGAGCCGGCGCGGCAGTGCGAGCTCCGTCGCGAGCGAGGGCGCGAGCAGCGGAGCGCCGGGCCGCCCGGCGAGGCTCGCGAACAGCGCCTGCAAGCGCTCGCGCTCGAGCGCCGGCGCGAGATCGAGGCGCAGCGAGTGCGCCCGCGCAGCGCGTCCGCTCTGCCTTGCGCCCGCTTCCTCCCGCGCGACCGGCTCCGAGAGATCCATCGCGCCGGGACCCGAGATTCCCTTGTGGGTGAACACGATGGGCCGCTTGCGCGCCGCGATGCGCGCGCCATCCGGAGAGCGCAGCTCGACCTCGACCTCCTGCAGCGAGACCCCCGCGAGCTCGCGCACCCACGGCTCCGGGCTGACCAGCGGCACCAGCGCCGGAACGGGCTCGACCAGCGGGAGACCGAGAGCAGCCAGCCACGCGTAGCCATCGCCCGTCGTGCCCGTGCGCGGGTAGCTCATGCCTCCGGGGCACACACAGAGTTTGCGCGCGCCGAACACGCGTCCGTCTTGCAGGCTCACACGCCACTCGCCGTCTGCGTGCTCGAAGCCGCGCACCGCGCTGTCGCACTCGATCCGGGCGCCCGCGCCGCGCGCCCAGCGCTCGAGCGCGTCGCGCACGTCGCGGGCACGGTGGCTCGCCGGAAAGACCTTTTCGAGCGGCTCCGCGACGGTTGGGACGCCCAGCGCTTCGAATCGCTCGCGCACGTTTGCAGGCGAAAGCACGCGCAGCGCACCGCGCAGGAAGCGCTCCCCTGACGGCCCGAAGAGGCGCGCCGCCTCCTGAGCACCCAGCGTCGTGGTCAGATTGCAGCGCGTGCCCCCGCTCGCGAGCACCTTCGTGCCGGTGCGCGGGGTCTTCTCGAGCACGAGCACTTCGCAGCCGAGCTCGGCCGCGCGCGCCGCCGCCCACAGACCGGCCGCCCCGGCGCCGATCACGATCAGCTGGGCGCGCGCGTCGGGGCCGCGGTGCCGGCGCGCAGCGTCGGCTCCCATCACGATGGATCCCTCCGCGCCGGCGCCCGCAGGCATCGATCCCTCCCCGGGAGCGCGTGCAGCGCCGCCCGGCTACCCAATGGTCGGCAGCGGGGAATCGGTCGAGGCCCCGGCCTTGCCTGAATCTAGGGGGGTCCCTGACGCTTCGCAGTCTGCTCGCCATCGCGCTCCTGCTCCTCACCTGCGCCGTCTACGCTCAGGTGGGTAGCCACGAGTTCGTCGACTGGGACGACCCGGCCGCGATCCTCGAGAACCCCGCCCTGCGCGCGACGGGCCCCCTCGACGCCATCGAGCGCGCCTTCACGTCCACGCTGAATGCCAATTGGATCCCGCTCACGGTGCTCTCGCTCCAGGCGAGCTACGCCGCGCACGGGCTCGAGCCCGCAGGCTACCTGTTCGCCAACGTCGCGCTGCACGCGCTCGCCGTGCTGCTGCTGTTCCTGGCTCTCGCGCGCATGACGCGCGCGCCCGGCGCCAGCTTCTTCGTCGCCGCCTTGTTCGCCGTGCACCCGCTCCACGTCGAATCCGTCGCCTGGGCCTCGGCGCGCAAGGACGTCCTCGCGGGCGTCTTCTGGATGGCGGCGCTCTATGCCCACGCCCGCCACGCCGAGGCTCCGCGCCGCGGCAGCTCGCTGCTCGTGCTGGCGTGCCTGGCCGGGGCCCTGCTCTCGAAGCCCACCGCAGTTACACTGCCGTGCGTCTTGCTGCTGCTCGACTACTGGCCGCTCGGCCGCCTCGGCGAGCGCCGCACCTGGCTCGAGAAGCTTCCCCAGCTCGTGCTCGTCGCCGCGGCGAGCACGACCACCCTGCTCGTCCAGGGCTCGCAGCGGGCCACCAGCTACGGCGAACAGCTCTCGCCGCTGCTGCGGCTCGCGGTCGGGCTCGAAGCCTTTGCGATCTACCTCGGCCAATCCGTGTGGCCCCGCCACCTCGCCTACTTCTACCCCCACCCGGCCATGCTGGGCGCGAATCCGCTGCTGCCAGCGGCGCTCGCCGCCGCGCTGCTGGCAGCGCTCAGCCTGGGCGCGCTGGCGCTGCGCCGCTCGCATCCGCACTTGATCGTCGGCTGGCTCTGGTACCTCGGAACGCTGGTTCCCGTGATCGGCTGGGTGCAGGCCGGGGCGCAGGCGCACGCCGATCGCTACATGTACCTGCCGCTCGTGGGGCTCTCGCTCGCAGTCGTCTTCGAAGCGCGACGCGTCACGGCGCTGCACCCGCGGGCGCGGAGCGCCGCGGCGGCGGCAGGCGTTGCGATCGTGCTCGCCTTCGCCGGTGTCGCGTGGCGGCAGGTCGCGGTGTGGCAGGACAGTCTCGCGCTCAAGTCGCACGCCGTGGCGGTCACCGAGCGCAACGTCGTCGCGCTCCAGGGGCTGGCCGCGGCCCTGGTGCGGGCGGGACGGCTCGACGAGGCTGATCCCTATCTGAAGCAGGCCGCGGAGATCAGTCCCGATGCGGCCGATCCGCTGCTCGATCTCGCGGATCTCGAGGCGCGCCGGGGCATGAACGAGCAGGCGCTCGCGCTCTATCGCGAGGTGGCGCGTCGACACCCCGAGCACGCACGCGCGCACGCCAACCTGGGACTCGCGCTCGTGCGCGCAGGGCAAGCGGCCGAAGCTCGCGACCAGCTCGAACGCGCGCTCGCGCTGGGTCGTCCGCGCAGCGTCGGCGTCCGCCATTGGGCCGGCGTCGAGCTCGCGCTCGCGCGTCTGTGCGAGGCGGCGTCCGATTTCGAATGCGCTCGGCTCCATTATGGCCGGGGGCTGAGCGACCGCCCGGATGACACTGCGGCGCGTCAACGCTTCGAAGCCCTCACGCCCTGAGCGCCCGGCGCAGGGGCTGCGGCGGATTTCACTCCCAGCCGAGCCGCCTGGCGATGCTTTGCCGCGCCTGCGGCGGCGTCGCTGCCGACCAGCGGAACGTCTCGCACTCGACCCGGAGCTTCTCGATCACCCGCTGCTGCGAGGCATAACAGCGCACGACGCTCGGCCATTTCTGCGCGCAGGGAAGCTGCCAGTCGACGGCGTCGCAGCCATGGCCGAACTCGAGCCGCGGCGTATCAGGATAGATCTGCGCCACCGCGGCATGCACGAGGGCATGGTGCGGGTGCCCGTACTCGCCGTGCGCGTTGTGGCTCACGACGAGCTCGGGCGCCAGCGCGAGCGCGCGCAGGCCCTGCATCACCGCTTCCGGCGCGATCGAGCTGCGCCCCGAGCGGTAGTCGTCCGGCTCGTCGACCGCGCCGAGGAAGTGCAAACGCTCGCGCGGCGTTCCCAGCTCGCTCTGCCAGCGCAGCAGCTCGGCTCCGCGCAGCGTGCCGGGAGCCGCCGTGAGACAGACGACGCTCCAGGCGTGCGTGGCGAGCCGCTGCTGGAGCGCGCCGGCGAAGATCGCGTCGTCGTCCGGGTGGCTGATCACGAGTAGGATGTGCATGCGCCTGCGCCTCGCGGGGCCGAAGGATAGAATGGCGCAGCCTGGCTCGCGCAGTGCTCGCGCCCGGTAGGGAGCGTCGGCCGGTGCTCTACAACTTCATTGCGCACGAGCCCGCGGTCGGACACCTGGCGCGCGAGCGCTTCGCGTGCGGCGGCGCAGGCTTCTACGTCGCCGAGCAGACGACGGCCATGAATCGTTTCCTGGCGCGGCCCTCGTCTTCGCGCGCTGGGCCACCCGAGCGTCCGCGCGTGGGCGTCCTGTGTCCACGACCGCGCGCCGAGGTGAGCCTCCCCAGCGATCTCCCGGTCCGCTATTTCGATCCTGCGCAGGGCTCGCTCGACGAGCTCGCCGAGCTGTATCCGCGCGACGCCAGCTGGCTCGAGCGCTTCGACCGCCAGCTCGGAAGCTCGGTTCCGATCGCCCATCACCTCGTGGCGGCCCGCGTCGCGCTCGCGCTCGAGCGCCCCTTCCTGTGCGCCTTCCATTCCGTGTGGCCCGCGGTGAGAGCCTTCCTCTCGCCCGGCGAGGTGGATGGCCGCGCGAGGCTCGCCGAGGACATTCTGTGCAAGGCGGACGGAATCCTGGTGGCCACCCGGGCCGAGCGCGATCTGATGCTCCGCTCGGCCGCGTCGGAATCGCTCCGCGAGCGGCTCGCGCGCGTAGTGCACGTCGCGCCGGGCGGCGTGAACCCGCACCTGCAAGCGCTGGCCCGGCAACGGCGGACGCCGTGGCTGCGCCAGTTCTGGCGGCGTGCGCTGCTGCCGGGTGTCCCCATGCAGGCGCAGGTCTTCTACACGGTGGGACGCTTCGTCACGCACAAGAACCAGCTGAGCGTGCTACGCGCCTTTCTCGCGGTGGCGAACGAGCTTCCGAACGCCCACCTGCTGATGGTCGGTCCGCCGGACGATCTCGGCTACGTCGCCATCATCCGACACACCCTCGAGTCCGCCCCGGCCGCCCTGCGCGCGCGGATCGTCCTGACGGGCCCGCAGCCGATCGAGGCAGCGCACCTGGCGGGCGACGTGCTGGTCCACGCCTCGAGCTCCGAAGCCTGGGGGCGCGTGATCGACGAAGCCTTCGTGCTCGGCAACCCGACGGTGTTGGCTTCGCTCCCGATGCTCGCCGAGAAGGCGGGCTACACATGGCGCGAGCTGCCGGACGGCGCGGGCCCGCGCTCTCGGGCGCCCGCTGCGCGACCTCGCTTCGCGTACGAGCCCCGGGACGATGCAGCCGAGGAGCGCTCCCTGCTCGTCGATCCGGGCGACCTGGCATCGATTGCGACGGCGCTCGCGCGCGCTGGCTCCGACGCCCGCTGGCGGCGCCAGTGCCATCTCTACAACCGCCGCGTCGCGAGCGAATGGAGCTGGAACCGGCGCGTCCAGCGTCTGCTCGCGATCTGGAGTCGTGCGGAGGAGCGCGCCAACGGAAAGCCGGCCTTCCCCGAGGCGCCGGTCATGCGCTCGTCGCCGCTGCCGACAGCGCGCGGAAGGCGTCGAGCAGCGTTTCGTTGAACCGGCGGTCGACCTCGTCGCGCGGCGACGGCGGGCGCGGCGTGTAGCCGCTCGGGATCCCGGGATTGGTATTGATCTCGAAGATCTGGATCCGGCCGGCGACGATCCCATAGTCGGCGCGACCGTAGTCGATGCCCGCGATCTCGAAGATGCGGGCGAGCTCGGCGGCGTGCGGATTGCGAGCCAGATAGTCGAGCTCTTCCGCCAGCAGCCCGGCATCGAGCGTAGTCGGCGTCTTCAACATCCAGTGGGGTCCGAAGAAGAGGTGTCCGGCGAGGATCCGACCACCGATACACCATGCGGCGTACTTCCGGTAGAGGCCGCGCTCGTCGGCGCGAGCGCAGAACTCGGTGATGAGATGAGCGTGGCGGCTCTCGCCCGAACGCTCGAGCGCCTCGATCGCGCTCGCCAGCTCCTCGGGCGTCTGGAGGAGCGCCGAGCGACTGCCGCCGTGGTCGTTCTCCCGGCGCAGGAACACCGGATACCGCCGCAGCCGGCGCGCTTCCCCTGGCCGGTAGACACCGAAGTCATTGATCCCCAGCTCTTCGAGCCGCCGCAGCAGTGCGTAGCGCTGGAGCGCGCGCAGCGGATGATTGAGCTGCCTGCGGGCGAGGCCGCGCTCCGCGAGCCACGACCACAGCACCGCCGCGCGCTCGCGCTCGGGAGTCGTGAGCCGCTCGATGTCCGAGAAGATGAAGACGGCCGGCTGCGGCGCGTGGCGCCGGAGCGCGCGAAGCGCGTCGAAGGATTCCTCGAGCACACCCCGAAGCGTGTGCCGGTACCTGCGCAACGGAACCCAATCGCGAGCTCGCTGCGCTCCCTCGAGCACGCTCGCAGGATACGCGACGACGCGCAGCATCGGCGCCAGCGGGGCGCCCCGCGTGCGCAGGAACCGGGTCACCGTCGAATGGTGGTCGGGGGTGACGAGGTAGTAGATCATCGTGCGCGCAGCGAATCCGGTCTCGACCTGGACGCTACTCTAGCGGGCTACCGGCCCCGAGCGCGCCGGCGCGTTCCCGGCTGGAGGCACTACACTCGGGTCGTGTTTCATGCGAGCCGCAGCTCGCACCAACCCAGCCTGGGAGGATTCATGGCCAACGCAACGACGGGCGTGGAGATCGACATCGGCATTTCGGTCAGCGATCGCAAGAAGCTCGCAGAGGGGCTGTCGCGGCTGCTGGCCGACACCTACACCCTCTATCTCAAGACCCACAACTTCCATTGGAACGTGACGGGTCCGATGTTCCAGACGCTGCACCTGATGTTCGAGACCCATTACAACGAGCTGGCGCTGGCGGTGGACCTGATCGCCGAGCGCATCCGCGCGCTGGGTCATCCGGCGCCCGCGACCTACAAGGCGTACTCCAAGCTCTCGACGATTCGAGAAGAGGACGGAGTGCCCGCGGCGACCGCGATGATCCGCAGCCTCGTGAAGGGACACGAAGCCGTTGCGAAGACCGCGCGCGGCGTGTTCCCGGTTGCGGAGTCGGCGAACGATCAGCCCACCGCGGACCTGCTGACGCAGCGCCTCCAGATCCACGAGAAGACGGCCTGGATGCTGCGCAGCCTGCTCGGCGAGGTAGCGATATCTCGTCACTTCACGCGGGCTGCTGCCGTCGAGTAGAATGCGCGCCGCGCTGCTGCGACCGAGCGCTCACGAGGAGAACCTCACCGGTGCAGCGTCGGCCCCCTCTCTCGCTCGCGACCGCTCTCGTGTTGCTTTGCGCGGCTTGCGGAGAAGCAGGAGACCGGCCCGGGCCCCGGCACCCGAGGTCGTCGTCGCGCCGGTCGAGAAGCAGGACGTCGAGATCTACTCCGAGTGGGTCGGAACCACGGCCGGCTTCGTCAATGCCGAGATCTTCCCCAAGATCCAGGGCTACCTGCTGAAGCAGACCTACCGGACGGCAGCGCTCGTGAAGGAAGGCGATCTGCTCTTCGAGATCGATCCGCGGCAGTTCCAGGCGACGCTCGATGAAGCGAACGGCCAGCTCGCGCGCGCGCGCGCCGCGCTCGAGAAGCACGCGCTCGACGTGGCGCGCTACACGCCGCTCGCCGCCCAGGGCGCCGTCAGCCAGCAGGAGCTCGACAACGCCGTCCAGGCGCCGCGCGGCGAGCGCCGCGCAGGTCGACTCGATGCGCGCCAGCCGTCGAGCAGGCGCGCCTCAACCTGCAGTGGACCCAGGTGAAGTCTCCCATCACCGGAGTCGCCGCGATCGCCAAGGCGCAGGTCGGCGATCTCGTGAGCCCGCAGACACACGCTCACGACCGTCTCGCAGCTCGATCCGATCAAGGTCACGTTCCCGATCAGCGAGATCGAGTACCTGCGCTTCGCCGACGCGATCCGCGAAGCAGCAGGCGAAGCGGCCAGGCGACGGACGCGCCGGCGGTGCTTCAGCTGATCCTCGCCGACGGCTCCACGTATCCCGAGCGCGGGCGCTTCCGCGTGGCCGGCCTCGCGGTGGCCGACCGACGACCGGCACGATCAACGTGCAGGCGCGAGTTCCCGAACGCGAACAATCTGCTCCGGCCCGGGCAATTCGCGAAGGTCCGCGCCGTCACGGACCGGCGCAAGGATGCGCTCCTCGTGCCGCAGCGCGCCGTGCGCGATCTC
Source organism: uncultured delta proteobacterium (assembly GCA_963785985.1). Lineage (GTDB taxonomy): Bacteria > Myxococcota_A > UBA9160 > UBA9160 > SMWR01 > DATBRV01. The sequence continues at coordinate 50,171 of CAWAXD010000017.1, forward strand.
CAGGGCATGCAGCCAGGTCGCGGTGGTCGGCGCCGACGACAAGGTCGCGCTTCAAGACGGTGAAGCTCGGGCCGGCGCACGGCAGCGACGTCGGTCGTGGAGAGCGGGCTCAGCCGCGGGCGAGCGCGTGGTCGTCGCAGGGCTTGCAGAAGATCCGCGACGGGATGGTCGTGAAGCCCGACGACGGCCGCGGCGCGCCGCCGCGCGGCCCGCGCCGGCGCAGCGACCGAGACCGGAAAGTAACCCCGTGTCCCGCTTCTTCATCGACCGCCCGATCGTGGCGATCGTGATCTCGATCGTCACGGTGATCGGCGGGCTCGTCATGCTCGCGCGCCTGCCGATCGCGCAGTACCCCGAGATCGTCCCGCCGATCATCCAGGTCACGACCACCTACACCGGCGCCGACGCCCTCACGGTGGAGCAGTCGGTCGCCACGCCGATCGAGCAGCAGGTCAACGGCGTGCAGAACATGATCTACATGAAGTCGATCAACGGCAGCGACGGGACGATGACGCTGCAGGTCAGCTTCGAGGTCGGCACGAACATCGACCTCGATCAGGTCTTCACGCAGAACCGCCTGGCGCAGGCGACATTCGCAGCTGCCGCCTGCGGTCCGTCAAGTACGGGACGACGGTGCAGCAGACCGTCGGCCTGCCGCTGCTGGTCTTCCCGATCTACTCGCCGAACGGCAGCTACGACGCCGCCTTCCTCGGCAACTACGCCAACATCAACGTCATCGACCAGCTCGCGCGCGTTCCGCGGCGTCGGCCAGGTCAAGCTCTTCGGCACGGCGAACTACGCGATGCGCGTGTGGGTCGCGCCCCGACACGCTCGCGAAGCTCCAGATCACCGTCACCGACGTCGATCAACGCCATCAAGGCGCAGAACGTCGTGAATCCCGCGGGGCAGGTCGGCGCGCGAGCCGGCGCCCAAGGGCCAGGAGTTCACCTACACCGTCACGCGCGCAGGGCCGCCTGATGCAGGCGGAGCAGTTCGGCGACATCATCGTGCGCGCGAATCCGGACGGATCGTTCGTGCGACTGAAGCGACGTCGCGCGCATCGAGCTCGGCTCGCAGACCTACATGCAGCTCGGCCGCTTCCACGGCAAGCCCGCCGCGGTGATCTGCGTCTACCAGGCGCCCGGCTCGAACGCGCTCGCCACCGCCGACGCGCTGAAGACGCAGATGGCGGAGATGGCGGCGCGCTTCCCCGCGGACGTGGCCTACGACGTCGCGCTCGACACCACGCTGCCGGTGAGCGAGGGCATCAACGAGATCGTGCACACGCTGCGTCGAGGCGATGGTGCTCGTCATCATCGTCGTCTTCGTCTTCCTCCAGGGCTGGCGCGCGACGCTGATCCCGCTGATCGCGGTGCCGGTCTCGCTGGTCGGCGCGTTCGTCTTCTTCCCCATGCTCGGCTTCTCGATCAACACGCTCTCGCTGCTCGGGCTGGTGCTCGCGATCGGCCTCGTCGTCGACGACGCGATCGTGGTCGTCGAGGCGGTCGAGGTGGAGATCGAGCACGGCCTCTCGCCGCGCGACGCGACGATCAAGGCGATGGACGAGGTCTCCGCGCCCGTGATCGGCATCGCGCTGATCCTCGCGGCCGTCTTCGTTCCGGCCGGCTTCATGACCGGGATCACGGGCAGCCTCTACCAGCAGTTCGCGATCACCATCGCGATCTCGGTGCTGATCTCGGCCTTCAACGCGCTCACGCTCTCGCCGGCGCTCTCGGCGCTCCTGCTGCGGCCGCAAGCAGCCCGCCGACGGGACCGCTCGGCCGCTTCTTCGCGGCCTTCAATCGCGGCTTCGAGCGGCGACGCAGCGGCTACGTCGGACGTCTCGGTCCGCCGCCATCAAGCGCGCGTTCCGCAGCATGATCCTGCTCGCCGGTCTCACCGTGATCGGCGTCGGCATCGGGCGGATCCTGCCGACGTCGTTCGTGCCGAGCGAGGACCAGGGCTACTTCTTCATGCAGCTGCAGCTCCCCGACGCCGCGTCGCTGCAGCGCACCGACGTGATCGCCCGCGAGGTCGAGGAGATCCTCGCCGAGACCGAGGGCGTGCAGAGCTACACCTCGATCGTCGGCTTCAGCCTGCTGTCGAACATCTCGCAGACCTATGCCGGCTTCTACTTCGTGCAGCTCGAATCCGTGGGAGCGAGCGCGGCGATCGAACCGCCGACGTGATCATGCGCCAGCTGAACGCGCAAGCTGCGCGGCCTGCCCGGCGCCCAGGCGTTCGCCTTCGCGCCGCCCGCGATCCCCGGCGTCGGCAACGCCGGCGGCTTCGACATCATGCTCCAGGATCGCAGCGGCGGCACGGCGTCGAGTACCTGGCAGCCAACACGCAGCGTTCATCGAGGCGGCCAGCAAGCGCCCGGAGCTCGCGGGCGTCGTCACCGTGTTCCGCCCGACGTGCCGCAGCTCTTCGCCGACGTGAACTCGGACAAGGTCTACAAGCTCGGCGTGAACGACCGCGACGTCTACGACACGCTGCAGGCGCTGCTCGGCTCCACCTACGTGAACCAGTTCAATCGCTTCGGCCGGATCTGGAAGGTCTTCCTGCAGGCCGAGCCGGAGTTCCGCGTCAAGCCCGAGGACATCGGCGTCTTCTACGTGCGCAACAAGGACCAGCAGATGGTTCCGCTCTCGACGCTGGTGCGCGCGACGCCATCGTTCGGGCCGGCGTTCACCGAATCGCTACAACCTGTATCGCGCCGTCGAGGTGCTCGGGAATCCCGGCGCCGGGCTACAGCTCCGGTCAGGCGATGGCCGCCGTCGAGGCCGTGGCGAAGGAGGTGCTGCCCTCCGACATGAGTTACGAGTGGACGAACATGTCGTACCAGGAGGCGCACGCGGGCAGCGGCGCGGGCATCTTCGCGCTCTCGCTCGTGTTCGTGTTCCTGATCCTCGCCGCGCTCTACGAGAGCTGGTCGCTCCCGTGGAGCGTGCTGCTCACGACGCCCGTCGCCGTCTTCGGCGCGTTCCTCGGCATCTGGATGCGCGGGCTCGACAACGACGTCTTCGCGCAGATCGGGCTGATCATGCTGATCGGCCTCGTCGCGAAGAACGCGATCCTGATCGTCGAGTTCGCGGTGATGGAGAAGAAGAACGGAAAAGAGATCGTCGACGCCGCGCTCACGGGCGCGAAGCTGCGCCTGCGCCCGATCCTGATGACGAGCTTCGCCTTCATCCTCGGCTGCGTTCCGCTGTGGACCGCCTCGGGCTCGGGCGGCATCTCCCGCCAGAGCATCGGAACGACGGTGATCACCGGCATGCTCGCGGCCACGTTCATCGCGATCTTCCTGGTGCCGGTGCTCTTCGTGCTGGTCGAGCGCATCGCGAACCGCGGCGCGCCCCCGGCACCAGCTGCGCCCGCTCCGCCGGCCGCGCCGGCCACGGAAATGGGCCACTGATGCGGGGCGCGCGCCGGGTCGTCGCTGGCGGTCTCGCCCTCGCGCTCGCCTCCGCGTGCGCGGTGGGACCGAACTACGTGCGGCCGCCCGTCACGTCGCCCGAGGACTACCGCGGTCAGGTCGCGCCGCACGAGGCGACTTCCCTCGCCGATCTTCCCTGGTGGGAGGTCTTCGACGACGAGGTGCTGCAGCAGCTGATCCTCGATGCGCTCGAGGCGAACTACGACCTCAGGGTCGCCGTCTCGCGCGTCGAGCAGGCCCGCGCGCAGGTGGGCGTGGCGCAGTCGCCCTTCTATCCGCAGATCGGCTATCAGGGCCGCGCGGCACAGCAGCACGACCCGAAGTTCAAGCAGCAATCCTCCAGTTCCTACGATCTCCTCTACGGCGCCTTCTCGCTGGCCTGGGAGCTCGACGTCTGGGGCCGCATCCGCCGCTCGAACGAAGCGGCGCAGGAAGCCCTGCTCGCCACCGACGAATTCCGCCGCGGCGTGCTGCTCTCGCTCGCGACGGGTGTCGCACAGGCCTACCTGACCCTGCTCGAGCTCGACCGCGAGCTCGAGATCGCGAATGCGACCGCGGAGTCGTTCCAGCAGACCCTCGACCTCTTCACGCGCCGCTACCAGGGCGGGGTCGGCGACAAGCTCCAGGTGGCGCGTGCCGAAGCAGCGCTCGCGCTGACCCTGGCGCAGATCCCGGACCTCGAGCGTCTGATCGTGATCCAGGAGAATGCGCTGTGCGTCTTGCTCGGGCGCAACCCCGGCCCGATTCCGCGCGGAACGCCGCTCGCCGAACGTCCCGGGCCGCCGGCCACGCCGCCCGGCCTGCCGTCCGCCCTGCTCGAGCGGCGCCCCGACGTGCTCCAGGCAGAGCACCAGATCGCGAGCTCGAACGCACTGATCGGTGTCGCCGTCGCCAACTTCTTTCCGCAGATCGGCCTCACGGCCCTCTACGGCGGCCAGAGCACCGATCTGGGAAACATCGTGAAGCACAACTTCAGCGTCTGGAACGTCGCCGGCAACGCCGCTGGGCCGCTCTTCCAGGGCGTTCGCGCTGCTCGAGCAGTATCGCTCGCAGGTGGCGGGCTGGGAGGAAACCAAGGCGCAGTACGAGCAGACCGTGCTGAACGCGTTCGCCGAGGTCTCGAACACCCTGACGGCGCAGACGAAGTTCGCCGAGCGAGATCACTGCGCAGGATCGCGCGGTGAAGGCCTACCAGGAGTCGGTCCGGCTCTCGCTGCTCCGCTACAACTCGGGCCTCGCCGGCTACTACGAGGTGCTCGAGGCCCAGCAGCAGCTGTTTCCGGCCGAGATCACGCTGGCGCAGCTGCAGCTGAGCCAGCTCCTCACCACCGTGACGCTCTACCGCGCGCTCGGCGGCGGCTGGCAGCTCACGGACGAACAGTGGATGCAGAAGCCCTGAACCGGGCTCGCAAGCCCCTGCTCAGCATCACGATCCTGGTCCTCGCGTGCAGCCTCGGGTGCAGCACCCCCGTCGGTGTCGCTCGCGTCGATCCGCGCCGCGTCTACCGCACGCTCACGAGCAACGTGCTTTCTACGGGCGAGCTCAGCAATCCGACGCGCAATGTCCTGTATCGGCGCGATCTCTTCGAGCGCTTCGAGAAGAACCCGCAAAGCGCGATCCGCACGCTCCACGCTGCCGTCGCCGAGGGCCGCGCGGGCCGGGACGAGATCTTCGCGCTCGCCGAGCTGTCGTTCGTCCACGCGGGCCGCAGCGGCAAGCGTCGCTACTTCCTCGCCTCGATGGTGTATGCCTACGCCTTCCTCTTCCCCGGCGGCGATCACACCCCGCCGGATCCCCTCGATCCGCGCCTACGGCTCGCGTGCGACATCTACAACCGCGGCATCACCGAGGGCTTCGCCGCCGCGGACGGCAAGCTCGTGGAGCTGCGCGGCGGGCGCTTCCGGCTGCCCTTCGGAACGATCGACGTCGCTTTCGACGAGACGCAGCTGCGCTGGGCCGACCGCAGGCTCGTGCAGCTGGTGGCGGTCGCCGATCTCGAAGTGAAGGGCGATCTGCTGACGTTCAACCGCGACGCCCTTGCCCTGGATTCGGTCGGGCACGCGGCGACGAGCGTCGACAACATGACGCCCGGGAGCAGCTTCATCCAGACGCTCGCGTCGATTCCGGTGGCCGCCGGCATCCCCGCGCACTCGATCATCGCGGTTCGGCCCGGCGTGCCGTACGAGCAGGGCGACGACGGCATCGTCGAGTACCAGAGCGCCCATCTCGAGGGCACCGAGTCGGAGCTCGTCGTGTCCGACTCTCACTCGTGTCAGGCGAATCCGCACACGGTCGAGGAGGTCCGGCGGATCCTGCTCGAGCATCTGGGCGCGGAATGATCCACGTGCGGCTCGGGGAACCGCTCCGCCGCACGCCGCCCGGGCGGGATCAGTGCGCCGGCGCGGCGGGTTGCTCGAGCAGCTGCTTCGAGCGGGCGCGCTCGGCCGGCGAGAGCAGCTTGTCGAGCTGCTCGAGCACCGGCTTCACGCGATCGAAGCCGCCGGCGGCGCTGCGCGTGAGCCAGACGTGCGCCAGCACCGGATCCTTTTCGACGCCGCGTCCATAGAGGTAGCTGGCGCCAAGGCTCGCCTGCGCCATCGGTTGACCCTGCTCCGCCGCGAGCCGGTACCAGCGCACGGCCTCGGCTTCGTCGCGCGCCGCGCCGCGTCCGGACGAGAGCATCGCGCCAAGTCCGAGCTGCGCTTCGGGGATGCCCTGCTCGGCCGCGCGCCGATACCAGGAGACGGCCTCGCCCTCGTTGCGCGCCGTGCCCCGCCCATCGGCGAGCGCAATCGCGAGCGAGACCTGCGCTACGGCATTGCCTTGCAGCGCCGCCAGGCGATACCACTTCACGGCTTCCGCTTCGTCGAGCGGGACCCCCTGCCCGGTGGCGTAGAGCGCGGCCAGGTTCGCCTGACCCGCCGGGTCGCCCTGCGCCGCGGACTTGCGAGACCACTCGACCGCCTGCGCCGGATCCTTCTGGACGCCCTTGCCCTGCGCGTAGAGATAACCGAGCGCTGCTTGCGCCGGCGCAAGGCCCTGCTCGGCGGCGCGCCGATACCAGCTCGCGGCCTCGACCTCCGGCCCGCCCACACCGTTGGCCCACGCCGACGCCTGCATCTCGTTCTGCGGCGGTACGAAGCCCTGCTGATACAGGGTTCCCAGCTCGAACGCCGCACGCACGTGCCCCTGCACGGCCGCGGCGCGGAGCCAGCGCGCAGCGCCGGCGTTGTCGCGCGGGACGCCGACACCACTGCGGAGCAGGACCGCGAGGCGGTACTGCGCCTCGACGAGGCCGCTCTCGGCCGCCGGCTTCAGCCAGCGCGCGGCCTCGGCCAGGTCGCGAGGCACGCCGCGCCCTTCGCCATACTGCGTACCCAGACGCAGCTGCGCCTGGGAATCGCCGTTCTGCGCCGCGCTTCGCAGCCAACGATCCGCCTCGCGCGGATCGGTCGGCGCGCCGTCGCCCGCCTCGTAGCGGCGGGCGAGCTCGGACTGCGCCGCCAGCACGCCCTGCTCGGCGGCCTTGCGGTACCAGGCGAGCGCCGCTGCGGGATCCGCCGCGACTCCGAGCCCGCGGGCATAGCTCTCCGCCAAGCGCAGCTGCGCCTCGGCGGCGCCCGCATCCGCCGCTGCGCGCATCCAGCGCAGCGACTCGCCCGGCTCGAGCGCGAGCGCACTCTGCGCCTCGAGCAGCTTCGCCAGCGCCAGCTGCGCGTCGCTGCGTCCCTGCTCGGCGGCTTTGCGATACCACTGGGCGGCGGCGGCCGGGTCGCGCGCCCCTTCTGCGCCGTTCGCGAGCTTCTCCGCCAGCGCGAACTGGGCGCCGGCGTCACCCAGCTGTGCGCGCAGACGCGTACCGGTGTCTTCGCCACAGCCCAGCGCGAGCAGCAGCAACAGCGGAAGAGCGACGTGCGGTTTCACGCGCGGGATTGTAACAGCGCGTCAAGTGCACCCCCGCTGGCGCCGATGACACGGGCGGGATGACTCGCGCGAAACCGATCCGGGGGGCGAAACACGCGCCCTACCCGCGTTTCCGGCGCCTCGACGGCCGGCATCCGCTCCAGCGCAGCGCCCCGCGCGCGACCGTCTGCTACCGGGCACGCCGGCGCCGGGACGGCGAGGTCGCCTACTTCAACTTCGCGCTCGCGAAGGAGATGGGCCTGGTGGCGGAGAGCCACCCGGAACGCCTGAATCCCCGCCTGTGCCGCGCCGTCCTCGACACCTTCGCCCTCACGATCATCAACGAATACGACCAGCGGCATGGCACGCCCCTGCCCGCGCCGCGACTTGCGCCCCCACCTCTACATGGCGACGCGCTACCTCCAGCTCCAGCACCCGGACCGCCGCGGCCGCACCTCGGGCGACGGCCGCAGCATCTGGAACGGGACCATCACACACCGTGGCGTCACCTGGGACGTCTCCAGCTGCGGCACCGGCGTGACACGCCTGTGCCCCGCCACCGCGCACTCCGGGCGCTTCTACAAGACCGGCAGCCGACACGCGTCGTACGGCTGCGGAACCGCCGCGCCCAGCGAGGGGCTCGGCGCGGCGCTGCTGTCGGAGACGTTCCACCGCAACGGCATCGCCACCGAGCGCGTGCTGGCCGTGATCGCGCTGCCGGACGGCCATGCCATCAACGTCCGGGCCGGCCGCAATCTGCTGCGGCCGTCGCATTTCTTCGTCCACTCGAAGCAGGCCGACCTCGAGACCCTGCGCGCGGTGGCGGATGCCTTCTGCTCGCGGCAGATCGCCAACGGCGCCTGGCCCCGGCTGCGCGGCGCGGTTGCGCGTCATCGCTACCTCGCGGAGCAGGCGGCGCGCACCTTCGCGCGCGTCGCGGCCCGCTTCGAAGCCGAGTACGTCTTCTGCTGGCTCGATTGGGACGGGGACAACATCCTCGCCGATGGCGGGATCGTCGACTACGGCTCGGTGCGGCAGTTCGGCCTCTATCACCGCGAGTACCGCTTCGACGACGTCGATCGCTTCTCGACGACGCTGCCGGAGCAGCGCCGCAAGGCGCGAGCGATCGTCCAGAACTTCGCGCAGATTCGCGACTTCCTGATCCGGGGTCGCAAAGCGCCCCTGGCCTCCTTTGCGCGCGACCCCGTGCTGCGTCGCTTCGACGCCGAGTTCGAAGCGGAGAGCTTGCGCCTGCTGCTGTACCGCACGGGGCTGCCCGGCGGAATCGCGGAGAAGCTGATCGCACGCCGGCGGGGCCTCGTCGAGCGCTTCCGTCGCGCGCACGCGTATTTCGAGCGCGCTCGCTCGGCGCGCGGCCCCGTGGCCGTCCCCGATGGACTTTCGTGGAATGCGGTGTACTCCTCGCGCGATCTGCTGCGCGAGCTCCCGATTCGCTACCGCGCCGCCGCGGTTCCGATCCGGGCCGAGGAGCTGCTCACGATCGCGGCGTCGAGCTATGCATCGCGCAGCGATCGCAGCCTCACGCCGCAACGCCGCCGCATGGCGAGCGAGCTGCAGCGCGCCTATCTCGCGCTGATGGGCGCGGGCGCCCGCGCCGGGCGGGTCTCGCTCGCTTCGCTGCTCGAGCGCGTGACGCGCCGCTCCGCCGTGATCAACCGCTACGACCGCATCACCGGCGACGCCGTCGAGGTCGCCAGCGCGCATCTCAACCGCAGCCGCCGCCGGCTCGGCCGCGACGTCTTGCAGGACGTCATCGGGGGTCTCGTCGGACACCAGGATCGGCGCGTGGCCCGGCCGCGCAACGGCAGCGCGATGCGACCCGAGAGCCCCGCCGGGCAGCGCGTGCTCGGAGCGCTGCTCGAGCTGGTGGCCGACTATCGGCACGGACTCTGATTCGGAGTTCGCGCGTTCGCAGCGCGCTGGATCGCAGCGCGGCTGCGAGGCCGCGGCGCGGGCGCGCTAGCCGCCGGCGATGCGGCCGCCGCTGTTCGTGCAATCGCCCTGGCTCATGAAGCGCAGCGTACCGCCCAGCTTGCAACTCACGACGTCGCTCTTCGCATCATCGGAGCGCGGCGAAAAGGTCCGAGCGCTATTCCACCACTGCCGCATGCGCTCCTTGGGGCTCGCGGTCTCGGGCTTCCCGGCCGCAGGGGCTGCTTCACCGGCGTCCTTGGTCGCGCCCTTGCCGTCGTAGCGGTTCATCTCCTTCTGCCCGGCATCGATCTCATCGAGCACGAAGCAGCCCCAGCAAAGGCTGGAGGCGAGGATCACTACGAGGACACGCATGCCCGCTGGAATCGGCCAGACGGCGCCCGGAGATGAGGCCCTATTGCGGGCTCCATGCGCAGCACGCGCGCAGCTTCCGGAGCTACCCGGCGTGCTCCCAACCCGGGATCAGCTTGTAGCGGGGCTCGATGCTGAACATCGGGAAGAACGTGAGCGGGCAGAGGGCGATGTCGAGCGTGCCGCCGAAGAGGCGGAATACGCCCTGCAGCGTCCCCGCGAAGAACCCCACCACGTGACCGGTGACGACACCGCCCGGCAGGGTGCGCATGGCATCGGTGGGCTGGATCGTGAGCATCACCGGATCCGCGGGCCACGTGATCACGCCGTTCACGCCCGCCAGGAACGTGTTGGCAACGTGTTTGCCGTAGCCCAGCAAGACTCCCCCTGCGCCCGTCTCGGCCGTCTCCTCGGCGGGTGCGCTCTCCTGCTCCTCCGCGGCGGCCGCCTCGGCTTTCGGTGCGCTCGCCGCCTTCTCGGCGGCCGGCTCGGCGCCCGTGGCGGCCTCGTCTGCCCCAGCGGGCACAGCGCTCGTCAACGCGAACAGCAGCGAACAAGCCAGCCCGATCGTCGATGCGCGCATGCAGCCTGATGCTCCCTCGGTGGTGGCGGCGGCTCGGGACCGCTCCGCGCGGCGCACACTCTACCAGATGCAGCGCGCCGGAATCGGCGCTTTTCGTCCCGGACCCGCAAGCCCGGCCCTCCCTTCAGGGGGCTGGGCGAAGCGCGAAAGTCGAGCCATGCTCACGGCTCGGCGCGGCGCTGGCCGCGCGTGAGTCGCGAGGAGCAAGATGGTTCGTCTGGCAATCGACTTCGAGCACCCGTCCCGCACCTGGTGGGAGAAGGGCGGCCAGGACCTCTGGGACGGAATCACCGAGGGCTTCGACGGCAACTCCGTCGTGCTCGACGCGACGATCGCGGCCTCCTGGCTCGAGCAGGCCCGCCAGCTCCCCGGCTGGGACGGCGGTCCCGAGTACGCACCGCATCCCATCACGGTGTCGCCCGTGAACGAGGACGAAGACTTCTAGCGCACCGCGTCACCGCGTGGGCCCGGAGCCAGCACGCGCGCGAGCAGGCCGCTCAGGAAGCGGTGCGCGATCACGGCCCAGAGCATGAACGGCAGGCTGTCTGCGAACAGCGCCGCCGGGAACAGCGTTCGAAACGGGGTCTCCGTCGGGCGGCGGTTCGAGATGGCCCACTGCTCCACGCCCACCAGCGAAGCGTGCGCCAGCACCAGCAGCGCGGCGCCCACCAACGTGCCGATTGCGCGCCGGCGCAGACTCATCCCGGGCGTCAGCCACATCAGCACCAGGAACGGCACGATCGACACGAAGCGCTTCTGCGCCGGGCTCTCGGCGATCTGCGTGACGCCGAACGCCTGGAGCACCGGCCCGGCGACCGCGAACAGCAAGCGTTCGTAGGCGGCGCCGCCCCACTGCACCCAGAGCCACGTCAGCACCACGGTGAGCAGAACGAAGCTAAGCCCCAGCTGGAGCTTCCGGCTCTTCATGACGCACGACCTTGATGATCCACAGCAGCCACACCGACGTGATCATCAGGATCAGCGTGGCCTGCCAGAAATACAGGTGCATGAAATCGAAGAGCGCGATCCAATGGCGCCCGACTTCGAGCAGCACCAGGATGCGCAGGAGGTTGAAGGCATACAGGATCGGGACGCCGAGGCCGATGCCGATCAGCTTCTTCGTCCAGGTGGTCGGATAGGCGAGCACCGCCGCCAGGAAGATCAAGGCCTCGAAGAGGCCGGTGCACTCCATGATGATGCGCACGCCGAAGGAGCCGAGCTCCACGAGGTTGCCCGTGAGCGTGGCTTCGTTGCTGATGAGCGAGAGCAGCGAATGCTCGATCTCCGCAGTGACGGTCGTGATGACCTGCACGGGCGTGATCCAGCGCTCGGTGAGCCAGGGATAGGTGAAGGCGATCAAGCCGAGGTACAGCGCAAACAGCCCCACGAACCGGTAGGCGGGATTGGAGGCGGCGGAACGGAATCCCATGGGCGCTCCAGTTTACACGGCTCCCGGCCCGCCAGCGCGGATGCGTGGCGAGCAACGGCGAGCTAGAACCCTACGCGATCGCAGTGGGAGGGCACACGATGGGCCGGCGCGGGGTCGCGCGCGACGCGATTCTGCTCGCGCTCGTGTTGGCTGCGGCCATCGTTGCCTACCGGCCCCTGCTCGCTCTCGGTCACCTCGGCTGGGACACCTACCCGTTGATCGTCACCAGCCGCATCCAGAGCGCCGCGGACTTCTTCGGCGCTTTTCGCGAAGAGCTGATGGGCGGGCGCTATCCGCACGGGCATTTCTATCGTCCCGTGACGACGCTCTCGATCGCGCTCGATCACGCGATCTGGGGCCTCGATGCCTACGGCTATCACCTCAGCCAGCTCGGCCTGCTGCTCGTCTGCACGCTCGGCGTCAGCGCGCTCGGCTGGCGGCTGCTCGGACCCGGCCCCGGCGCGCTGGCGGCAGCGCTGTTGTTCGCGCTGCACCCGCTGCACCTCGAGACGCTTCCCGTTGCGGCCCGACGCGCCGAGACGCTCGCGCTGCTATTCACGCTGCTCGCGCTGGTGCTGGCGCCGACCCCGCGCCCGCGCGCCGCCGGCTGGCGCGCCGGGCTGTGCGCGCTGTGCGCCGCGCTCGCGGTCGCCTCGAAGGAAAACGGCGCCGTCGTGATGCCCCTGCTCGCGGCCCTGCTGCTCGCCGAAGCGAACGTCCCTGCCCTCGGCGATCGCCTGCGCGCCGCGCTGCGCGCCTGCGCACTGCCGGCCGTCGCGGTCGCTCTCGTGCTGCTCGGGCGCACGGCCGTGCTCGGTGGCCTCGGAGGCCACGCCGAATCCTCGCTGCTCGGCGCCGCCGCCCGTGGTCTCGCGCTCGCGCCGCTCTATGCGCACCTGCTCTGCATGCCGCAACCGCTCGTGAGCGAGCCGGCGCTGGCGCGGGGGCTGGTCGCTGCGAGCACGGCGGCGCTCGCCGCGAGCCTGGCGTTCTCGCTGCCGCCTTCGCGCCTGCGTCCATTGCTCGCGGTCTGCGGCGTCTGGATCCTCGCCGCGCTCTGGCTCAATGGCCTCTCGGGCGACGTCGCCTCGTGGTATGCGGTGGGCATGCTGCCGCCCTTTGCGCTGCTCGTCGGCGGCCTCGCGCAGGGAGCCGCCCGGCATTGGGCGCAGGGCCGGCGCGCGCTCGCCGCCCTCGCCGCCGTCCTCTTCGCGCTGCTGGTCGCGCAAGCCCTGCGTTACACACCGCTGCTACACGACTACCCGGACTGGCCGCTCGTGAGCGAACGCTCCGCGGCGTTTCTCGAGCGCGTGCGCGAAGCCACGCGCGGCGCTACGCCAGGCGACGTTCGCAGCGTCCCGGGTCTGCCGCTCGGACGCGCGACCCCGCTCGAGCGGGTGGGCGTGCGCAGCGCGATCGGCCTCGCCGATTACAGTGTGGAGGCCTGGGCCGAGCTCGCGCTCCCGGGCCCCCGGCTGGTCGTGGTGCTCGGCGACGGCACGCGGCGCAGCCCGCCCAGGAACGATGCCGTCGTGATCGACACGACGCCGGATCTCGCCGAGGGGGCTTTGCGATGAGGGGAGCGCTCGGCGCGCTCCTGCTGGCGCTGGCCGTGCTGGCGCCGCATTGGCCCCGCGAGCGCGCCGAGTTCGCCTACGACGATCGGGATTTCGTCGAAGCCAACCAGAGCATCCGCTCCCTGCCGGAAGCCTTCTCCGGGCTGCTCGCGCCCTTCCCGCCTGATCAGCCGCAGCGCGGTCTCTTCCGCCCGCTCACGAGCCTCTCGTACGCGCTCGATTACGCGCTCGGCGGTGGCGATGCGCGCAGCTTCCACCGCAGCAACGTGCTGATCTACGGCGCCGTGGTGGCGCTCGTCTATCGGCTCGCGCTCGCCTACGGCCGCTCGAGCGGCTTCGCGCTCGCCCTCGCGCTGCTCTTCGCGATCCACCCGGTTCACTGCGATGCGGTCGACGCCGTCGCGGGCCGCAGCGAGCTGCTCGCGCTGGCCTTCTCGCTCGCCTCGCTGCTCACCTATCTGCGCGCGCTGCGCGCGGGCGTCTCCGCGCAGGCGGGGCGCGCCAGCGCCTGGCTCGCGGCTTCGACGCTCGCGTTCGCGCTCGCTTGCGCCGCGAAGGAGACCGCCGTCGTGCTGCCGGCGATCCTGGCCCTCCACGCGTGGGTCGGGATCGCACCCGGATCCGGACGCGGCGAGCGGCGAGCGGCGCTGCTGAAGCTGACGCCGCACGCCGGCGTGATGCTGCTCTACTTCGCAGCGCGGTTCGCTGCGCTCGGAGCCTTTGCGCCGAGCGAGCCGCTGCTGCGCGGCGTTCCCTTCGAGATCCGGCTCTACACGCTCGGGAGCGTCTTTCTCGAGAACCTGCGCCTGCTCTGCTTCCCGCGCGTGCTCGAGATCGATTTCTACTACCAACAGGCGGTCGGCATCGCGCGCGGAGCGACTCCGCGTGCGATCGCAGGCCTCGCTCTCTTCGCTGCGGCGTCAGGGACGCTCGCCTGGCTCCTGGTGCGCGAGCCCACCGCGCGCGCGCCGAAGGCGCCGGCGCAGGGCCCCCTCGTCGCGTGCGCGCTGGCGATCTTTCTCGGCTTCCTGCTGCCGGTCTCCCACGTGTTCGACTTCGGCGCGCTGATGGCGGAGCGCTTCCTGTTTGCGCCCTCCCTCGGCTTTCTGCTGCTCGTGACGCTCGCCGGGCAGACGGCGATCGCGCGGACCTTCGCGACGCCGCTTCTGCGCCGCAGCGCGGCCCTCGTCATCGTCGGAGCGCTGGCGTTGGCGGGCGGCGTGCGCAGCGCCGCTCGCGCCGCGGAGTGGCGCGATGCCGCGGCCCTCTGGGTCGCGGCCGACCGCGACCTGCCGAACAATCCCGCGATCCTCTCGAACCTCGCTGCGGTCCGCATCGCCCGCGGCGAGCTCGACGCCGCCGCCGGATTGCTCGAGCGCAGCCTCGCCCGCGACCCCGAGCTGATCGAGGCGCTCGGCAATCTCGGCAACGTGCGCATGCAGCAAGGCCGTCTCGAGGAGGCCCGCGTGGCCTACGCGAGACTCCTCGCTCTCGCACCCGACGACTTCGTCACGTGGAACAATCTCGGCGTGCTCGAGACGCGACGTGGCCGTTTCGCAGACGCCGTGCCGCTCTTCGAGCGCTCGCTCGCCATCAACCCGAACTACGCCGACGCGCGCCGCAACCTCGCCGCGACGCAGCGCCAGCTCGACCTCGAAGGCTCGCAACGCGGCGCGCCGCCGCGCCCGCCTCAGGGGTCGACGTAGCCGAGCGCGCGCAACGACTCGAGCTCGCGGGGCGTGAGCTCCGCCGTCCCGCCGGGTGGATGCTTGACGGCGATTGCCTCGGATTCGCGCTGCTGGTCCGCGTAGAGCTTCTCGAGCTCCTGCACGCGCGCCTCGTTTCCGCTCGAGACGTCCGTGCGTTCGCTCGGGTCGCTCGCGACGTCGAAGAGCGCCCGCAGCGGCGGGCTGGCATCCCCGTCGCGCCACACGAGCTTGTAGGAGCCCTCGCGAACGCCGTGCCAGCGTTGGGTCCGATCGAAGTCCGAGCCGTCCGCGCGCCGGTAGTACCAGGTCGAGAGCAGATCGAAGAAGATCGCGCGGTTCGGCGGCGGGTGCGCCTCGAGCAGCGAGCGGCCCTGATGCGGAAACTCCGCCGAGAGCCCGGCCAGCTCGAGCAGCGTCGGAAGCACATCGACGTGGCTCGCGAGACGCCCGTCGACGCGGCCGCGCGACGGTCCCGGCAGCTTGAGCAGCAGCGGAACATGGATGCTCTCGGCGAACAGGTCGTTCTTGTGGCCCTTCTCCCCGTGCTCGAAGAATTCCTCGCCGTGGTCGGCCGTGATCAGGATCGCGGTGTTCTCCCACAGGCCCTTGCGCTTGAGCAGGGCGAAGAAGTGGCCGAGGTGTTCATCGGTCCAGCGGATCTCGCCGGCATACTGCGAAAGCACGTAGGCGAGCTGCCCGGGCGGCATGCCGGGCCGGATGGCCGGGTTCGTCTCGTAGCGCCGGATGTCGGTCTTCTCCGCATCCGGCCCCGCGAACTGGGTGTCGTAGGGCGCCGGGGGCAGGTAGTCGTAGTGCGGATCCCAGAAGTACGCGAACAAGAAGAACGGGCGCGCCGGGTCGCGCTGCGTGTCGACGAAGCGATCGAGCGCCGTCTCCATCGCGGGGTTCGTCACGGCGTCGTGCGCCAGCCGATTCGTGAGCGATGAGATCCCGTCGTCCCAGAGCTCGAAGCCCTGCGAGAGATTGTGGGCCCGGCGCAGATAGGGTCCGCTGACGACGCCGACCGTCTGGTAGCCCGCCGTGGCGAGCGTTTCGGCGAGCGTCGGGTAGGAGTCCGACAGCCGATCGAGCGGATGCACGGCGCGGTGAGCGCTCGGGTAGAGACCGGTGAACAGGCTCGCATGCGAGGTCAGCGTCCAGCTCGAGACGGCATGCGCATCATCGAAGCGCACGGCGTCGGCGGCAAAGGCGTCGAGGTTCGGCGTGATCGGCTGCTCGGGACGCCCGCGCGCATGCCCGCCATACACACCAACGTGATCCGTGCGCAACGACTCGAGCGTGATCAGCACGAGGTTGGGGCGCCGCTCCGCCGTCCCGCAGCCGGCGAGCGCGAGCGCCCCGCCGACGGCGAGCCAGCGGCGAAGCCGTGCGGGGGTCACCGGGTGGCGCGCCGCGCTCTCACTGCGGTGCGGCGGGCGCCTCGGCGGCGGCGGCCGGTGCCTTGCCCGCCGCCGGAGCCTTGCCAGCCGCCGGAGCCCTGGCGGCCGCCGCTGCGTGAGGCGCGTGACTCTCGCGCCAGGCCTGCGCGAGCTGCCGCGCTTCATCCGACTTGGCCTTGCCGACCGCCTTGTAGAGGTCCGCCAGCAGGCCCGCCGAGTCCTTCTCGCCGCGCTCGGCAGCGAGCTCGAACCACATCAGGGCGCGCACCTCGTCCTTCGCCACGCCCTGCCCCAGCAGATACGCGAGGGCGAGGCTCTGCTGCGCCATGCCGTGGCCGGCTTCGGCGGCGCGCTCGAACCAGCGCACGCCTTCGGCCTCGTCTTTCGCAACGCCGATACCATGGGCGTAGCCGAGGCCGACGTTGAACTGCGCCGACACCAGCCCCTGGTCCGCCGCGCGCCGATACCAGCTGGCCGCGCGCTCGAGATCCTTCGGAACGCCTTCCCCCTCGGCGTACAGGCGCCCGAGGTTCTGCTGCGCGAGCGGGTCGCCCTGCTCCGCCGCCTTGCTGAACCATGCGAACGCCTGCGCCGGGTCCTTCTCGACGGTCCCGCCCGTCAAATAGGCGAGACCGACCTGGTTCTGCGCTGCCGCCAGGCCCTGGTCCGCAGCCTTGCGGTACCAGCGCAGCGATTCGGCTCCGTCCTTGGCGACCCCCTTGCCCATCGCATAGTGCCGCGCGAGCACGAGCTGGGCCGCCGGCATGCCGGTATCCGCCGCCTTGCGCACCCACGCGACGCCCGCCTTCTCATCCTTATCGACGCCGCGTCCGCTCGAGTAGATGAAGCCGAGCGCGAGCATGGCTTCGGGGCGACCCTGCTCGGCGGCCATGTTCAGGTAACGCAGCGCCTCGGCATCGTTGCGCTCGACGCCCTGGCCTTCGGTGAGCAGGACGCCCAGGCGCGCCTGCCCTTCGCCCGAGCCCTGATCCGCGGCGCGCTGGAACCAGCTCGCGGCGGCCACGGGATCGCGCTCGACGCCGACGCCTTGCAGATAGCGGTTCCCCAGAACCACCTGCGATTCCATGTTCCCGGCCTCGGCCGCGCGCCGGTACCAACTCGCGGCGGCGGCCTCGTCGTGCTCGACGCCCTCCCCGCTGGAATACAGATAGCCGAGCCGGATCTGCGCGTTCGTGTTGCCCAGGTATCCCTTGATCTTCGCGACGTCGACCTCGCGGCACCCGACACACGCGAGTGACATGATCCCCAGAAGCCCTGCGATGCTGCGCCTCAACCCGCTTTCCTTCCCCGCCGGCGTACGCGCGCCGACATTCCTTCGCCACCGGCGTGGCAGCGTTTCCGACCCGCCCCGGCGCCACCGCCGGATCCGCGCAAGCCCGAGCCCGGCGCTCGAGCGAGCGCCCTCCGACCTGCACGACGGGCGCACGAGTCTACCGCGCTTCGGGAAGGACGAAAAAGCCGCCGCGCCGCCGCGCGTGTGAGTGCGGTCACGCGCCCGCGGCGCCACGCCGCCGAAGACAACCTCGGGGACGCAATGCACGCGCGGGGCCCGGGGCGGAGCCCGCGCGGCCTCGATCATCAGGGGGCGCCCATGTTTCTTCGAGCGGCTCGTGCACGCGCTTCGATCCTGGTACTGGCGCTGGGCGCCGCCACGCCCGCGGCGGCGGCAATCGATCTGGTCGGCGCGACGAACGCGACGTTCGTCTGGCAGCCGGCCTCCGGACCCGTGTCTGGCTACGTCGTCTACCAACTCTGCGAGGCAACCGGGCAGACGCAGAAGAGCAGCGTCGCCACGAACCAGGTGACACTCCTTGCGCAGCCGTGCAGCGCATTCAGCGTGCAGGTCGCGGCCTATGGCGCGGGCGGCCTGGCGCAGACCGGGCCGCTCTCGGCGCCATCGGACGTCGTGCGGTTCCTGCCGGCGCCCACGCCGCCGCCGCCGGATCCCGCGCCCGGCAGCGACCCCACTTCCCCTTCCGGCGGCACGACCTCGCCGCCGACCCCCGGGCTG
Organism: uncultured delta proteobacterium; assembly: GCA_963785985.1. Taxonomy (GTDB): domain Bacteria; phylum Myxococcota_A; class UBA9160; order UBA9160; family SMWR01; genus DATBRV01. The sequence goes on from CAWAXD010000017.1 coordinate 68,548, forward strand.
GATTTCGTCGGCAACGGGCGCTCCGACGTGCTGCTCCACTTGCCAAGCGACGGCTCGCTCCAGATGTGGTCGGTACGCGCCAGCGATGCGCGCTTCGTGCCGGTGGCGATTCCGCCGGCATCATTTCCCCCGGCGGCGCGCGTCGTCGGCTGCGGGGACTACGACGGGGACGGCTTTCCCGATCTGCTCGGCTTCGATCACGGGCAGGTCTTCGTCTGGCTGATGCGGGATGCGACACCGATCGGCGGAGGCGTCCTGGGCGACGCCCTCGCCGCGGCGGACAGCGTCGAGGGTTCCGGCGACTACGACGGCGACGGCGTCTCGGACGTGCTGATCCGCCGTCCGGCGCAGGGCCGAGTCGAGGTGTGGTCGCTCGCCGCGGGCGCGATCGCCGCCATCGATACGCTCGCGGCGGATCCCGGCGCCGACTGGCGAATCATCGGATCGGGCGACCACGACGGCGACGGTCGCTCGGACATTCTCTGGCGCAATGCCAGGGACGGGCAGCTCGTGCTCTGGCGGATGCTCGGACGCGGCAGCTACCAGGCGCTCCCGCTGGCCGCTCCGCTCCCCAGCGACTGGGAGGGCGTCGGTGTCGCCGATTTCGATGGCGACGGCACGTCCGACGTGCTGTGGCGTCGGCAGGCGACCGGCGAGATCGCCGTGTCGCGCTTCCACGCGGGCACGATCGCCGAGACGCAGATCCTCACGATCGTGGGCGCCGCACCGAACCGCGAAGTCGTCGGTACGGGAGATCTGGATGGCGATGGACACGCGGACGTGCTGGTGCGCTTCATCGGCGCCACCGGGCTTCGCCTTTGGCGCATGAACGGAACCGCTGTGATCTCGCGCACCAAGCTCGCCACGCTCGGGGTCGGCTGGATCACGGCGGGCGTCGGCGACGAGAGCCCGAGCAGCCAGCGCTGGTACCCCTAGCCCGAGCCACCGGCCAAGGCGCTTCCCCCAGGTCGCGCTCGCGCCGCGAGTCGAAGGAAGCGCTGCGCCTGCGATGCTATGGTGCGCCGCCATGGCACGCCGACAGGAACAGGAAGCCGCGCGTTCGGAGGTCAGCGAGGTCGCGCCGAACGTGCTGCGTATGCAGCTCCCGATCCGCATGCCCGGACTCGGACACGTGAACTGCTACGCGATCCTCGACGCGAGGGGCGCCGCCATCGTCGATCCCGGGCTTCCAGGCCCCGGCACCTGGCGCGCGATCCAGGATCGCCTGCGGCAGGCCGGGCTCGAGACCCGCCACGTACACACCGTGATCGTCACGCACTCGCACCCCGATCACTTCGGCGGTGCGGCGCGCTTCGCGAAGGCATCGGGCGCCACGGTGGTCGCCCACCGCAGCTTCAGCTTCGGACCGCCGGTGGCGGCGCGCGCGCTGCCCGAGGTTTCGGTCGAGGATCTCGCCGCCCCGCGCGCGGCCGACGAGACGCAGGGTGACGAGGCGCAGCGCGGCAGCGGCGACCCGGCGCAGGCGGCCGCTAGCGAGGCGTCACAGCGCTGGCTCGGGGACCGTACGCCCTGGGGCGGCGAACGGCCCCGCCCGCCGCTGCTGACGAAGCTCAGGTGGCGCGTGCTGCGCTGGATCGGGAACACGATCGTTCCGGTGATCACACATCCGGTCGAGCACGGGGACGTGCTCGAGCTCGCCGGCCGCGAGTGGTTCGTCGTGCATACACCGGGTCACACGTCCGATCACTTCTGCCTGCACGACCCGGAGCACGGGACGTTCATCGCGGGCGATCATGTGCTGCCAACGATCACCCCGCACATCTCCGGCATCTCGAGCTCGCCCGATCCGCTCTCCTCCTTCTTCTATTCCCTCGACCGCGTCGCCGAAATCGCGGGCGTCAAACAGGTGCTGCCCGCCCACGGGCATCCCTTCTCGGATCTGCGCGCGCGCACGGAGGCGATCAAGCGGCACCATCACGAGCGTCTGGACAAGGTGAAGGCGATCTCGCATCGCATCGGTCCGGCGAGCGTGCAGGCCTTCTCCCACGAGCTCTTCCACCCCCGCAGCTGGGGCTCCATGGCGGAGAGCGAGACCTACGCGCACCTCGAGCACCTGCGCATCGCCGGCCAGGCCGAACGCCACATGGGTGACACCGGCAAGCTCATCTACGTGACGAGCTGAAGCCGGCCGTTCGCGGCGAGCCCCGCCCGCCGCGACCTGCGCACGACGATCACGCGCGCCCCGGCGCTACTCGTCCGCCTCGGCGCCATCGCCGCCCGCTAGCGAGCGCGGCAGCTCGCGGTCGAGCAACGACGCAGTGGCCGGCGCGAAGCGGAGATCCGGAAGCAGCGCGACGTAGAACGCGTCGTGACGCAGCACGTTGCGGGGTGGACGCTGGTTCAGATCCTGGAAGAAGACGTTCATGCGCGTCTGCGGTCTCACCGCCTTGAGGACGCCTCCGTTGTAGGTGAGGTAGCGAAGGCGCTCCCCGGCGGCGCGATCCGCGAGCCCTTCGACGCCATAGAGCACCACGAGCCGCGACGTGGGTTCGAGCCGCGCCATCTGCCCTTCGACGAAGGCGACCAGGCGCAGCGGCAGCTCGCCATCCGGGTGCTGCGCCCGCTCCCAGAGCGGGCGCCAGGGAAAGGCGAGCAGCGGGAGCAGCAGGAACGCCCAGGCGAGACGCGGCCGCCGCGCTGGAGCGAACGCGCGCCCGAGAGCCGTGAGCGCCAGCGCCGCGAGCAGTGCGAGCGGCGTCTCGAGTGGAATCGAGAAGCGGCGCTGCGGAAACGGCAACACGACGAAGGGAGCGAGCGCGAGCGCGATCCAGATCGCACACAGCAGCGCGCCGCGAGCGGTGGCGCTCGCGCCTGCCCCGGAGCGCAACGCGGCAACGCCTCCCGCGAGGCACAGCGCCGCGAGTGCCAGCAACCCGGACGCCCCTCGGCAGGCGATCTCGAGCTGCGCGACGGCGATCAGCAGGGAATGCGCATCGAGGGCCTGCGTATACAGCACGCGATCCCCGGTCGCGGCCAGCACGCCGAAGCGCAGCACGAGATACGCCCCGGTCGTGACTGCGAAGGGAGCGATCTGCCGCGCCGCGCGCAGCCAGGCGCTGGCCGTCAGCGCGAAGCCTGCTTCGAACAGCGCCACTGCGAAGAGCAGCGCCGGGAGCACGACGGCGGACTCGTTGCACAGCAGCGCGGCGACGAGCGCGAGCCAGGCGCCCCAGCGAGCCACGCCTCCGCCGCCGCGCAGCGCGCTCAGGAACCACGCTACGCACAGCGCCGATGCGAGGCTCGCCGCCACGTAATGGAAGATCGTCCCCTGATAGATCTCGCCGAGCGAGGCCGCCCCCGCGACGCCAAGCATTCCCGCGGCCACCGCTGCGTGCGTGTCGCAACCGAGCTGGCGCGCGAGACGGTAGACCACGAGTCCGCACGTGAAGTGCACGGCGAGCGAGACGGCGAAGAAGCCCGGCGCCGAGAGTCCGAAGGCCGCGACCGCGAGCCGGAAGTACGTCTGCATCCCGAGCGGCCGATAGAAGGGCCAGAAGCGCTCTCCGAGCGGCAGATAGGCGTCGCGCCAGCTCCACACGTCGGGGCGCTGAACCAGGGCCAGGAAGGCGAAGTCGTCGCCCGAGAACCACTCGCGCGAGGCGACGAAGCCGCTCGCTGCGACCATCGCCGTCACGAGCGCGGCGCACGCCGCCGCAAATCCGCGTTCCCCATTCAGGATCGGCGCCGAGCGCTGGCGCATCAGCGCAATCGCCAGAGACAGGCTTCGCTGCCATGCTGCGAGTGGCTGCGGCCGACACCGATCGAAGCATCTGCCGAGAGCCCGAACAACTCGCTCGAAAAACCGCCTCCGGGCAGATCACCAAGCGGTGTCATCACGCCCGCGCGCCACAGGAAGGCCTCGAAGCCGGCGCCCGACCAACCCTGACCGCCCACGCTGCGTCCGTCGGCGGAGACCGCCGCCGCCAGCGCGTTCACGCGCCCCCCGGCGAGGTCGCCGAGACCGCGCATCACTCCGCCTTCCCAGCGGAAGGCTTCGAGCCCCGCCGCCGACTCGCTCTGCCCGACGATGACCGAGCCATCGGCGGAGACAGCGAACGCCTTGCTGTAGAAGCGGCCGCCCGGCAGATCGCCGAGGCCCGTGAGCTTCCCCGCGCGCCAGACGAACGCCTCCGGGCCCTGTGCCGAGAGGCTGAAACCCACCACGGTCGTGCCATCGGCGGAGACGCCGAAGGCCTCGCTGAAGAAGTCGCCACCGGGCAGATCGCCGAGACCCGCGATCGCGCCGCGCCGCCAGATCACCGCCTCGGGCCCGGCCGTTCCAACGCCTTGCCCGACGATCACCGCGCCATCGGCCGAGACGCCGTAGGCCGTGCTCGCGAAGCGTCCGCCCGGCAGATCGCCGAGACCGAGCATGACCCCGCCCTCCCAGCGAAACGCTTCCGGTCCGTTGACTCCGGTGCCCTGTCCCACGACGACCGCGCCATCGGCCGATGCCGCGGAGGCCTCGCTCACGAAATCACCGCCGGGCAGGTCGCCCAGACCCTGCATCTTGCCGCCTTCCCAGCGGAAGGCCTCCGGTCCGTTCGCCGACTGGCTGCGGCCGACGATGACGCGACCGTCCGCCGAGACCCCGAAGGCCTCGCTCGAGGTCTCGCCGCCCGGAAGGTCCCCGAGCCCTTCGGGCGCGGCTCTGGCGGCGGTGGCATCCGCCGAGCTCGCGAGCAGCAGGCACAGCGCGAAACAGCGGAGCGGGCCGAGCATGCGCCTCTCTCGGACTGGCGTCCGGCTGCGTCAGATACCACGAGCGGCAGGCGGCGCAAGCCGAGACGGCGGGCAGTATGCTGCAGCGATGGACGAGCCGCGCGGCACGGGGACGCACGCTGCGCGCGCGAGCGGAGCGGCAGCGGCGCGTGATCCTGCGGCGCGCCTCCCGAAGTACGCGAGCCTCGGCTTCAAGATCCTGGCCGTGCTCCTGCTGCCCGGCGCCTTCATCCGTTACGCGCACGGCAACCTCGAGCTCAACGACTTCTCCGTCTACTACACCGCCGCGCACGCGGTGCTCGAGGGCCTCGATCCCTACGCGACCCGCGGCCCGAGCGGTCGCCCGTACATCTATCCACCCGGCTTTGCCGTCCTGCTCGCGCCGCTCGCCGCCCTGCCCTATCCCGTCGCCGCCGTGCTCTGGACCGTTCTCGGCTTCGCGGCCGTGCTCACGAGCCTCTGGCTGTGTCTCGACCTGCTCGGCGTCGCGAGGGGCGCGACCGCCTGGATCCTCGGCGGTTTCACTCTCGTGTGTAGCGGACGCATGCTCGACGGTGAGCTCGGCAATGGTCAGGCCAATTACTGGGTGCTGCTCGGGATCGCAGCCAGCGTCTGGCTCGTGGCGCGCCGCCGCGCGGCGCTCGGGGGCTTCGCTCTCGCGTTTGCGATCGTCGCCAAGCTGACGCCGCTGCTGCTGGTGCCCTACTACGCCATGCGACGCGAGTGGCGCGCCTGCGCCGGAGTGGCGGCGGGGATCGCGATCCTGGGCGGTCTGTTGCCCGCGCTGGCGCTGGGGCCGCGCGCGGCGCTCGACGCGAACCGCGCCTGGGTGCGGACCGTGGCGCAACCGACCCTCCCCCACCTCGAGCGCACGACCCGGCAGCCCAGCGATGTTCCCGCGAGGACGCACGGCTACTCGCTGCGCTCGTACGTCCTGCGTCTCCTCACCTTCACGCGGGCCGAGGCGCACTACGACGAGCCGGTCTTCGTGAACGCCGTCGCCTGGTCCGCGCGCACGGCCGAAGCGATCTACCTCGGCCTCGCCCTGCTCGCGCTGGCCGGCCTGGCGCTCGCGCTCGGCACGCGCCCACCGCGCGACCCGCCCCGCTGGCTGCTCGAAGTCGCCTGCGTGGCCACCACGATGGTTCTGATCTCGCCGCTTTCGCGCAAGGCGCACTTCGTGGTTCTGCTGCTGCCCTTCGCCTACGGCGTGACGCGGGCGCTCGAGGACAGGAGCCGCGCGGCCGCGGTCTGGGTCGTGCCGCCCGCGCTCGTGTTCGGATTGACATCACAGCATGTCATCGGCGACCACGCCGCTGCGCTCGCGCTGGCTTGGGGCTCCTTCACGCTCGCCACGCTCTGGCTGTGGGTCGGGGCGCTGCTCGCGAGCTGGCGCGGGCGGCGCCAGCGCCTGGGCTAGAGTGACGGCCGCAAGGAGAGCGTCGATGGATGCGGACGCGCTGGCCCGCCTCGACCGGGAGGCCTACCTGAATCTGGCGACGTTCCGCCGCAGCGGAGTCGCCGTGGAGACACCGGTGTGGTTCGCCGCGCACGCCGGCCGGCTCTACGTGTTCACGGAAGGCAAGGCGGGCAAGGTGAAGAGACTGCGCGCCAACCCCGAGATCCGCGTGGCGCCGTGCGGTGTGCGCGGCAGCCTGAAGGGGCCCTGGCTCCCGGGCCGGGCGCGCCGCGTCGAGGACGCCGCGACGCTGGCTGCGGCCTACCGGGCGCTGCGCCGCAAGTACGGCATCCAGATGTGGCTGCTCGACACGTTCTCCCGGCTCGCCGGGCGCTACGACGCGCGCGCCATGCTCGAGCTCGAGATCTGATGCGAAGCCGCTCCTGCGCGGCTTCGCGGGACGCGCGCAAGCGCGCCGCGCGGCGCGCTTGCGCGTCGCTTCAGTCGCCGTAACCGAGCGACTCGAGCTGCGCGCGCGTCGCAGCGTCGATCTCGGCGGCTTTCGGCGCGCTCCGGCGCGCGCCTCCAGCTCCCTCGCCGAGGGCCCGCAAGGCGTCGAGCTCGGCGCCCTGTTGGGCCGCGACGTCGTGGATCTCGCCCGGGTCCTGGTCGATTCGATACAGCTCTGGCGCCGCGCCTTCCGTCACGATCGCCTTCCACGGCCAGCGCAGCCAGGCGCGGCGCTCGGGCCCATAGAGCATCTTTTCGGAGACGAGCAGCCGCGCGGGCGGCGCGGCTCCACCGCAGATCAGCGGCCACAGCGACACGCCCGCGAGACCTTCCGGCGGCGGAACACCGAGCGCATCGAGAAGCGTCGGCAGCAGGTCGACGTGCGAGACCGGCGCGTCGATGCGCGCTGCGCGCAGGCCAGGAGTCCAGACGACCAGCGGCACGTGCAGCAGCTCCCCGTGGAGCGTGTGCCCATGCTCGAAGCCCCCGTGGTCGAACAGCTCTTCACCGTGGTCGGAAGTGAAGACGACGAGCAGCCGCTCGCCATAGGCCTCGTGCTCGAGCGCGTCGAAGAGCTTCGCGAGCGCGCGATCGACGCCGAGCAGCTCCTCGTCGTAGGCCGCTGCGACGAAGCCGCGATCGGCCGGGCTGTCCACCACCTGCTTCGCCGTCAGCGGGGCGATGCTCGCGAGCGGCAGGTGCAATGGGCCCGCATAGCCCGCCGTGAAGAGGCCGCGCACGCCTGGCGGCGGGTCGTACGGCGCGTGGGGCTCCATCAGATGGAGCACCAGCAGAAACGGACGCTCGTCGCGCGCGGCGAGCCACTGCAATGCGGCCTCGACCATCCGGTCCGCACGCGGCGGCTTGTCGAAGCCACGGAACAGGTAGCGATACGTCTCGAAGCCTCGCGCGACGCCGAAGCTCGGGTGCAGGAATGGATTCTCGACCAGCGCGGCGGTGGCGAAGCCCGCCGCGCGCAGCGTCTCGGCGAGCACCGGCAGATCCGCAGGCAGCGGCGCGTAGTTCGGTCGCGGTGCGGGGCCGAGCCGCGTGCCCGCGCCGTGCACCGCCGGAGGCTGCCCGGTGTAGAGCGAGGCGAAGCTGGGAAGCGTCCAGGGCGAGCTCGCGAAGGCGCGTTCGAAGACGACGCCGCGCGCGGCGCGGGCATCGAGCGCCGGCGAGGTCGGCCGCTGCGAGCCGTAGACTCCGAGATGATCGGCGCGCACGGTGTCGACGACGATCAGCAGCACCGAGCGGGGCCGCGGCTCGGGATGGGAACAGGCCAGCACGGCCGCGAGCCCGAGCGACACGAGCGCCGCGCTCGCCGCTCGCCGGAAGCGGGCTCGCAGCGGCGCGAAGACGATCACGCTCGCTGTCGCTGCAGCTGACGCGCGGTGAGCGTGCTGCCGTCGGGGCTCCAGCCCGGCGGGCGCAAGAGATGACCGGCCCGGTCGCGCCACGAACGCGCCTGCCAGACGTCGCGGAACATCGCCTGCCACTCGTGGAACGCGATCCGGAACGGACGGAAGGTCCGGAGGTTCTTCGTGAGTCCGTAGTCGACCGCTGCCGCCTCGGGCTCGAAGCTGCCGAAGAGCCGGTCCCACACGATCAGGATGCCGCCGTAGTTGCGGTCGAGATACTCGACGTTCGAGCCATGGTGCACGCGGTGATGCGAGGGCGTGTTGAGCACCCACTCGAGCGGACCGAGCCGCCCGATGAACTCGGTGTGGATCCAGAATTGATAGATCAGGCTCACGGCCTGCGCCGTCAGGATCATCGACGGGTGAAAGCCGATCAGCGCGAGCGGCACCCAGAAGATCGGACCCGTGAGCGGCGTGGTCCAGGATTGGCGCAGCGCGGTCGAGAGGTTGTAGTGGCGGCTCGAGTGATGGTTGACGTGCGCCGCCCAGAAGAAGCGCACCTCGTGGTGGACGCGATGGAACCAGTAGTAACAGAAGTCCTCGGCGAAGAAGAGCAGCAGCCAGGCCCAGGGGCCCGTACCGACGTCGAACAGGCGCACGGCATAGGCGCCGAAGAAGACCGCGAGGGCGGCGGCCTTCGTCGCCGCGGCCACCACGACGTTGCCGAGCCCCATCGCGAGACTCGCCCATGTGTCGCGGGTCTCGTACCCCTTCGCACCCGGCGGCAGTCGGCGCCTGGCCAGCCAGTACTCGAACAGCAACAGCGCGATGAACACGGGCGTCGCGTAGGCGATCAGATCGGACACGCGCGCTAGCCCTCCAGCTCGGCGCGCACGATCCGCTCGAGCCACGCGAAGCTGCGGCGCGCCGCCTCGGGGTCCTCGTGGACGAGCCCCCCCAGCGCGGCGCCCTGGAGCGCCGCGATCACGGCGTCGACGATGGCGTCGAAAGCGGGATTCGAGGCGGCCGCGCGCGGAAACAGCTCGCGCGCTTCGCGCAGCAGGTTCGCGTGGTGGCGGGCGAGCACGGGCGCCAGCTGGGCGCGCAACACCGGATCGGTACGCGACGCCGTGTAGAGCTCGAGCGCCGCGAGCAGGCGGCGTTCGCCGAACGTGCGCACGAGCTGGCGCAATGCGGCGCCGAGACCATCTCCCTGCGTGGGGACCTCGGCGAAGGCCGCGCGGAAATCCTCGATCAGCGCTGCGAACAGACGCTCGGCCGTGGCGCCGACGAGCCCGGCCTTGCTCGAAAAATGCTTGAACAGCGCACCCTGGGAGAGGCGCGCGCGGCGGCAGACTTCCGTCGTGGTGAGGGCGGCGTAGCCCTGCGCGACGAAGGCCTCGATCGCGGCGACGAGCAGGCGCTCGCGCGTCGCGGCGCTGCGGGCCTGACGCCGGCGCGGTGCTGCGGGCTCCTCGGCAGGCGGGAGGACGCGAACGGCGCGAGCGGGCGGCGGCATCGCGCGAGCGTAGCCAGACCGAAAGAAAGCGACAAGTCACTTTCTTTACAGGGCGCGAGCCGCTCCGCGACGCTTCCGAGCCCGCCCGCTCGTCAAGCCGGCCGACCCACGATCACCGCGGGCCCTCGGCAGGCCTCGAGCACACGCCGGCTGTAGCCCGCAGGAATCGGCTCGCTGCGCCGGAGCATCTCCGAAATCCGCGCGGGACCCCAGTTGTAGGCGGCGAGCGCAATGGCCAGGTTCCCGTAGCGCATGCGAAGTCGCTCGAGATATGCGACTCCGAGGCGCACGTTGGTCACGGGGTCGAAGAGCGTCACGGGGCCATTCCAGCGCACGCCGATGCCATGCGCGACCGCTTCCGCCGTGCGCGGCCGCAGCTGCATCAGACCCAGAGCGCCTTTGGGCGAGACGGCAAAGGGGTCGCCGCCGCTCTCGACGCGGATCACGGCGAGCACGAACTCGGGCGAGAAGCCCGCGCGCCGGGCCTCCCGGGCGATCGTGCGCGCTACGCGGCCGCGCTCGGACGGCAGCAGCCCCACGCCCAGCTCGCCGAGGGCCAGGTCGATCGCCGGAACCTCCGGAGTCCAGGGCGCATCGGGCCCGGCTGCACCGGATTCCGTGCTCACGAAGCCGGCGAACGGCGCACCGCCAGACGACAGGGAGAAGATCGCGAGCACCGCGAGCAGAGCTGTCCACGTACGTTGATTGCGCATGGGCGACCCCCTTTCGGCAGCCGTTCGACCCTGCCGGGCGGACCCGGCGTCGGGCACTGGCTTTGCGTCACCGGCTCTCGCCGGGTTTGCTCTTCTCGAGGAGCAGCCGTCCCCGGGGGACGGTCACCTCCCATCAGCGCCCAATGACCTGGCGCTGTCTCACCCCATCTTTTCGGAAGGCCGCTTAGGTGACCTAACCCCCGTGGGAAACCCGAGGGGATACACGGAGCTTGCCAATCTGTCTGCCGGCGGCTTGCGTGCGGAAGGATTTCTCAGCTGTTGAGGGCGCGCCCGTAGGCGTCGAGCACGGACTCGTGCATCGCTTCGGAGAGCGTCGGGTGGGCGAACACCGTCTTCATCAGCTCGGCCTCGGTCGTCTCGAGCGTCCGTGCGATCGCGAAGCCCTGGATCAGCTCGGTGACCTCGCTTCCGATCATGTGGGCGCCGAGCAGCTCGCCCGTGCGCGCGTCGAAGACGGTCTTCACGAAGCCCTCGGACTCTCCCAGCGCGAGCGCCTTACCATTGGCGAGAAACGGGAAGCGCCCTACCCGCACTTCGTGGCCGAGCTCGCGCGCGCGCTGTTCGGTGTAACCCACGCTCGCGATTTGCGGCCGACAGTACGTGCAGCCCGGAACCTTCGAGGCATCGAGCGGGTGTGCGCCGGCGAAGCCCGCGATCCGCTCCATGCAGATCACGCCTTCGTGGCTCGCCTTGTGCGCGAGCCACGGCGGTCCCACGAGGTCCCCGATGGCGTGGATCCCCGGCTCATCCGTCTCGAGCCACTCGTTCACCACGATGTGTCCGCGCTCGATGCGCACGGCAGTGCCCTCGAGCCCGAGATTCTCGACGTTGCCCGTGATGCCGACGGCGAGAATCACGCGCTCGAAGCGCAGCGCTTCCGTCGCGCCGTCCTCGCCCCGCAGCACGACGGCGACTTGATCCGCGTCACGCGTCGCCGAGACGAGCGTCGTCTGGGTGCGAATGCGGATGCCCTGCTTCGTGAAGGCCTTGTGCGCCGCCGCGGCGATCTCCTCGTCTTCGACCGGGAGGATCCGGGGCAGGATCTCGACCAGCGTCACCTCGGCGCCGAGGTCGCGGTAGAAGCTCGCGAACTCGACGCCGATCGCGCCCGAGCCCACCACCAGCAGCGAGCTGGGTAGACTCTTCGGAAGCATCGCCTCCTTGTAGGTCCAGATGCGCTCGCCATCGGCTTCGATGCCGGGCAGCCCGCGCGCGCGGGCTCCGGTCGCGAGCACGATGTGCGGCGCCCTCAGCTCCACCGCGGCCGCCCCCTCGCGCTCGACCCCGACGCGACCCTTCCCCACCAGGCGCCCGCGTCCCTCGAACACTGGAATCCCGTTCTTCTTCATCAGGTGCTTCACACCCGCCGAGAGTCGCTTGGCGACCGCGCGCGAACGCGCCACCAGCTTCCCGAGATCGAAGCGCACGTCGCTCGCCTGGAAGCCGAAGGCATCGAGATGGCGCAGCAGGTGCTGGATCTCGGAAGCGCGCAGCAGCGCCTTCGTCGGGATGCAGCCCCAATTCAGACAGATGCCGCCCAGCTCTGCGCGCTCGACGAGCGCGGCTCGCAAGCCGAGCTGACGCGCGCGGATCGCCGCGATGTAGCCGCCGGGACCGCTTCCCACCACGATCACGTCGAAGTCGCTGTCCGCCATCGCCCCTACCTATAGCAGCCCGCCCCGCTCGCCCGCGGAGCATTCGCTCGCGGCCGCGGCGCCGGCGTTGCGTTGGCCGTCAGCGCACTCGCGTGCTAGCCGACGTGTGCATGAGCGTGCCTCGCATCGTGGTCTGCGAGCGTGAGCGGTGAGCGCAGCCCCTGCCGCGCGGCCCGGCGAGCCGAGCGCCCGCGCGACGCTCGCGCTCTGCGCCGCGAGCCTCGCGATCGGCGCGCTCGTGCGTCTGCTGCCTTGCTGGAACGCTTTCTGGCTCGACGAGATCTGGAGCTGGGAGAGCGCCCGCGCGCTCACTTCTCCGCTCGCTGTCTTCACCGAGATCCATCACTCGAACAACCATCACCTGAACACGCTGCTGCTATGGGCGCTCGGGGACCGCGCCGACTGGGCCCTCTATCGCCTGCCGTCGTTCGCCGCCGGCGTGGGCGGGGTTGCGCTCGCGGGCTGGCTCGCGGCGCAGCGCGGTCGTCTCGAGGCGGTGTTCGCGACGCTGCTCGGCTCCGCGTGCTTCGCGCTGATCCACTTCTCGTCGGAAGCGCGCGGCTATTCGCTCACGGTGTTCTTCGCACTCGCCGCGTTGGTCGCGCTCGGGAAATTCGCGCGCTCGGCCTCGCACGCGAGCGCTGCCGCCTTCGGCTTCTGTGTCGTGCTCGGCTTCCTCGCGCATCTGTGCTTTCTGTTCTTCTGGGCGGGAGCCTTCGCGCAGGGCCTCGCTCGCGCGCTGCGCCGCGGCGGCTCCGCCTGGGGCCAGCTGCTCGCGCTGCACGCACTTCCCGCCTTCGCGTTCGCCGCGCTCTGGCTCGTGGATCTGCGACACCTCGAGGTGGGCAGCGGGGCGGCGCTCGACGTGCCGCTGCTGCTGGCGCGCTGCTTCGGCTTCACGCTCGGACTTCCAGTCGCCCGCGCGAGCATCCTTCCCGGCGCGCTGATCGCCGCGAGCGTGCTCTGCCTCGCGCTCGCGAAGCTCTACCGGGAGGGCGACGATGCCTGGCTGCTGCATGCGACCGCGATCGTGATCGCTCCGGCGCTCGTGTTCGCGGTGCTGCGCCCCGAGGTGATCGAGCTGCGCTACTTCGTGATCGGTATCGCGCTCTGGCTGCTGCTCGCGAGCTTCGTGCTGGCCGACGCCTGGCGCGCCGGCGGCGCCCGCCGCGCCATCGCGGCTGGACTCGCGCTCGCCTTCGTGATCGGAAACTCGCTCCACACGGCGGCGTTCTTTCGCGACGGCCGCGGCGGCTACGAGCGCGCGCTCCAGTTCATGGCCGCGCACACGAGCGGCAGGGACGTGGAGATCGGCAGCGATCACGACTTCCGAAACGGAACGGTGTTGCGCTTCTACGCGCGCCGACTGCCGGACGACAAGCGCGTGGTCTACGTCCCGCTCGGGCACTGGCCGGCCGAGGGCCCCGCGTGGCTGGTCGTGCATGCGGTCACGCGTCCGGTCGCGCCGCCGCCCCTGCTGGAGCTGCGCAGCACCCGCCGCTTCGAGCTCGCCGCCGAGTTCGATTACGCCGGGATCTCCGGCTTCTGGTGGGGCGTCTACCGGAATCTCGCCGCGCCCGCGGGGGTTCGCTAGCGGCTTTACCGGTTCGATCCGACGTGGAATACTCGTTGCGTGCGTCGCCCAGCTATTCGCAAGACGGCACTCGTCGCATGCTTCGTCGCCTTCGCCGCCGTGGGAGGCGTCATGGGGGCGCGGCATCGCGTGGCCGCGGCACTCGAGCGCGGCGATCTCCGCGGCGCGCAGACGATCCAGGACCGGCTGGCCGTGTTGCGTCTCGACGATCCCGACCAGCGCTTCACGCTCGCTCACGCCCTGAGGGCTGCCGGCCAACTCGACGCCGCGGTGGCGCAGTTCGAGCAGGCGCTGGCGCGCTCGCCGCAGGGCGAGCAGTGGGCGGCCCTCGCAGCCGTGCACGTCAAGCGCGGCGACGCCGAAGCTGCGATCGCCGCGTGGGAGCACGGCTTCGAGACGAACCACGATCCCCGCTACCTCCACCGCGCGAGCAAGTTCCTGCTCGAGCGCGGCGAGCCGGAGCGCGCCCTGGCGGAGTTCGCGCACGCGAACTCCATCGAGCCTCCCTCGTCGATGATCGAGTCGCGCATCGCGAACATGGCGCGCCTGATGGGGCTGCCGAATCAGCAGATCCTTCACCTGCGCGCCGCGATCGCGCTCGAGCCGACGCGGCAGAGCCTCCGCATGCAGCTCGCGTGGTTGCTCGCCACCTGCGACGACCCGAGGCTGCGCAACTCCGAGGACGCCGTTGGGCTGGCCGAGGCGCTCGTCGTCGAGACGGCGCGCCGCGACGCCAACGCGCTCGACGCGCTCGCTGCCGCGCTCGCATCCGCCGGTCGCTTCGACGACGCCGTGCGCGTCGGCGCCGAGGCGGACGATCTGGCCTTGCGGGAGAACGACACCCAGCTTGCCGCCGCGATCCGCGAGCGCCTCGTGCTCTACCGGAGCGGGCGCGCCTACGTGGAGACGAACGCGAGCGTGAACGGCTGAGACGCGCGCTCAGCCCGGGCCGCCCGCGGGCGCGAGGCAGTCCGGGCCATCGAAGCGCGGATCGTTCACCCGCCGCCCGACGGGATGCAGCTCGAGCTTCTCGGCGGGCTCGCTGCGTGCGATCCTCTCCAGTGTCGCCGCGTCCGGGGCTGCGGGCGCGAGCCAGATCGCGTAGTCCGACGGCTCGAGAATCACCGGCATCCGATCGTGCACGGCGCGCAGCTTCGGGTTCGCCGCCGTCGTGAGCAGCGTGCACGATTCCACACTCGCGCCGGCGGGATCGCGCCAGCTCTCCCACAGCCCCGCGATCGCGAAGCAGCCCCGCCCCGGGAGCGCGATGTGATGCGGCTGCTTGGCGCCGCCGGGACGCGCCGCCCACTCGTAGAAGCCATCCGCCGGCACGAGACAGCGACGCTTGCGCAAGGCCGCGCGGAACGCCGGCTTCTCGGCGAGCGTCTCCACGCGCGCGTTGATCATGCGGTTGCCGATCTTCGGATCCGTGGCCCAGCTGGGAATCAAGCCCCAGCGGCGGGGAATGCAGCGGCGGCGCGCGCTCTGCGGGTCGCTCGAGATCGTCGCGATCGACTGCGAGGGCGCGATGTTGAAACGCGGCGCGAGCAGCGGCACCTCGCTCAGGCCGAACTGCTGGGCGACCTCATCGGGTGTCGCGGTGAGCGTGAAGCGTCCGCACATGCCAGCGCCCGTTCCTTCCGGGCGCGAGGGTACCGCCTGGCCGGACGGGCGGAAGGCGGCCGGTGCTCCTCGAAGGGCATGGCGCTTCTCTCGGCGCGCGATTGCGAGAGCGGCAGCTTGCACGCAGGCGACCCGGCACGCGGCGGATTCCGTGCGGGAAAGCCGCCGTGCGAAGGTCCGGCGCGACGCGCGCACGCTTCTTGCACCCATCCCGGTCGGGGTCATCCCCCGAGGTACGACTGCATGCCGAGCTTCCGTTCGCACACCGTCGCGCTGATCGCCGCAGCCACGCTCGCTCCCGGCTGCGTCTACTACGGCGACACCAAACGCGATATCGATCGCACGCCGATCGTCGACACCGGCGTCGGCGCCACGGTGCTGATGCCGGGCCAGTCGGCGCCGAGCTTTCCGGGCGGCGCCAGCACGTCCGGCGGCAGCGAGGCCGGCGCTCCCGGCCGAACCTCGGGCGGATACTCCGGTTCGTCCTCGGGCGCGCCCTCCGGTGGCGGTGGCCTCACGATGATCGGCGGCACCCGCGTCGACGAGAGCATGCACAGCAGCAGCCACGAAGAGCCGATCTGGCTCAAGTATCTGATGCTTCCCTTCGCCGTGGCGGCGGCGCCCTTCGTCGCAGCGGCGGACGCGATCAAGGGCGATCCAAAGCCCGGCCCCGAGGTGCCGCGCGTCGATCCTCCGCGACCGCAGCTCGCCGCGAAGCCCCCGGCGGAGACCTATGACGATCGCATGATCGACGGGATGGACCGCGAGCTCGACCAGCGCCAGGCAGCGGCGGCTCCGCCGACGACCAGCGGGACGCCGGCGCGCGCCGCCGCGCGAGCGACGAACGCACCGTCGATCGCGGACGAGCTCGCATCGCTCCAGCGCACGCCCACCGTCGAGTCGGCGCCGTCGCCGCGGCCGCAGGCCGCCACGACCGCCACCAGCGCCCCGAGCGCGCCGCGGTCATCGCTGGCCCCCGACGCTGCCGCCGACGGGATCGTCGATCGCAACGGAGATGGCCGCATCGATCTCTGGATCTACCGCGAGGACGGCGAGATCGTCCGCCGCGTCCTCGACGAAGACTTCGACGGCCGCCCCGACCAGACGATCTTCTACGACCGCGCCACGCACCGCGTGAGCCGCGTCGAGGAAGACACCGACCACGACGGCAACGTCGACAGCTGGACCGATTACCAGGACGGCCAGGTGGTGCGCCGCCGCGGCGACACGAACCACGACGGCACGGTCGACACCTGGACCTTCTACCGCAACGGCGAGATCACGCGCCACGAGCAGGACACGACCGGCAACGGCTTTCGCGACCGCATCGGATTCTACGAAGGGGGCAAGCTGGTGCGGGAAGAGCAGGACACCACCGGCAAGGGCAAAGCCGACGTGATCGTGTATTACGACGCCAACGAGCGCGTGGTGCGCCGCGACGAGGACACCGACCAGGACGGCCGCATCGACGTGATCTCGTATTACGAGAACGGCCGCCTCTCGCGCCGCGAGCTGATCGATGGAACCGCGCAGGCGCCGCAAGCCGTCGCGCCCCACGCGACGCCCTGAGCCCGTGCCGCGCACCCTCGTCCAGGCGCTTGCATTCCTGCTCGGGCTCTGGCTCGCGCTCCTGCTCTGGCCCGTGCGCGCCGGAGCCGCCAGCGCCGAGCCGAGCGAGACGGCGGCCTATGCGGACCTCGAGGCGCCGTTCTACGAAGCGGTGAACCGCTTCCGCGTCTCGCAGCACCTGATCCCCTTGCGCAGACTCCCCGAGATGGACCGCATCGCCAGGGCCCACAGCGAGGACATGGCCCGCCGCAACTATCTGAGCCACGTGTCTCCGGAGGGACGCAATCCCGTCGACCGCCTGCATGCGGGCGGCGTGTCCGGCTTCACGCTCGCCGCGGAGAACGCGGGCATGACGAGCCGTTCGGATCCCAACACCGAGATCTTCCAGGGTTGGCTGCACTCGGCCGACCACCGCCGCAACCTGGTGGCGCCGCCGTTCAACTTCACCGGTGTCGGGATCGCGCGCGCCGCCGACGGCACCTTCTACTACACGCAGCTCTACATCACGCTGCCGCGTTGAGCCAACCCCGGCCACCGGCGGCGAAGCGCATCTGCGGCCCTAGGGTCGCAGCGTCGCGGTGATCTGGCGATCGTCCCAGTAGATGTCGAGGGGCTTCGCGAGCTCGATCTGGCCGGGCAGCACGACGTAACCGAGCACGTCGGAATCCGGAGCCAGATCGCCGGGACCTCCGCGAATCAAGCCGAGCTGCGTCGGGTCGTTCGGATCCGGGTGGAAGGCCTCGTGTCCCTGCACGAACGTGAAGTTCGGATGGAAGGATCCGGGCGCAGCCGCGCGCGCCGAGAAGAGCAGCACCGGGCCCGCGAGCGTGCGGCCGCGACGGGACCACGCATCGCGCAGGCGCGCCTCGAACGCCGCCGACGGCGCCACGCGCACCGCGAGCGTCGGGGCGCCATGGTCGCCGCGAGTGAACGCCGCGGGAGCGCGCTGTTGCGAGAGCTCGATGATCAGCGCCAGGTCGCGCGCCTCATCGTCGCTGAGGCCGAGATCGAGCGGCGCTTTCTCGTCCACGGACGCGGCATGCGCCGCTTCCGGAGTCGGCGCCGGCGGCGGGCTCGACGCGATCGGCTCGGTCCGCGCCGTCTTCACGGGCTCGCTCGGCGCCGTCGCTGCGGCTTCCGCGGCCTGCGTCTCGCGCACCTGGCGCGCGGCATCGATCAGGTTGTACGGGTTGTTCGGGTTCTGCTGTTGGTTGAAGACTTCCCACGCATACGGGCGCGGCAACAGCTCCGGCTTGAGCGGCGGAACCTCACCCGGATCCACCCGCTTCGCGTTCGTGCACGGAATCGATTCGGGGCGCTGCACGATGAAGATGCTCCCGTCGGGACACACTCCGGTGATGCTCGCCCGGGCCGCCGGGCTCGCTCCCACCAGCAGGGCGCCGAGCGCCGCGCCCGAGAACCCGACCCCTCGCTGCCATCGCCGTCTGGAACGCCGCAAGAGAGCTACCCCGAGGTGCCTCGAACCGCGTCGATACTAGACGGGAAAGATGTGCAATATCAAGTAATTACGGAAAGTTTCCGAGAGGTTGCTCGAGCCCCTCGGAGAGATTCGCGAGGCCTCGACGGCGCTTCCATGCGCCGCTTGCGCAGTGCTGAGGGGTCGCGCTTGGGGGGCGCAGAAAGCGAGTGGTCAATGCGTTTCGCCGTGCGGCTCGTCGTCGGCGTCGAGATCGTCTTCCTCGAGCGGGTCGTCGTCGAGAGCCGCGTCGTCGTCGAGGCCGGCGTCGTCGAACGCGTCGTCTGCCTGCGCCTCGTCGTCGCGATCGGCTTCCGCGCCGCGCGGAGCGGTCGCTCCTTCGGCTGCGCTCTCAGAGACGCGCGCCTGTGTCGGCTCGGCGTCCGCCGCCGGCGGGGGCGCGAGCTCGGCCAGGTCGCGCAAGGTCGGCAACTCTTCGATCCGAGCCAGCCCGAAGATCTCGAGGAAGCGCCGGCTCGTCGCGTAGAGCAGCGGCCGCCCCGGAACCTCACGATGCCCCGCGATCCGCAACAGGTTGCGCTCCAGCAGGCTGCGCAGCACGGCGCCGGCGTCGACGCCACGCACGTGCTCGATCTCGGCGCGCGTCACCGGCTGCCGGTAGGCGATCACCGCGAGGGTCTCGAGCGCGGCGTGAGAAAGGCGCAGTGGCCGCTCGGGCTGGCTCGCCTGGACGTATTCCGCGAAGGCCGGCAGCGTGCGGAGCTGGAAGCCCCCCGCGACCTCCCAGATCTCGAAGGCGCGCCCGCGCTCCGCGTATTCGGAATTGAGCTCGCCCACCAGCGCGCGCGCCAGCGCCGGCTGGCAGCGCGGGATCAACGAGGACAGGCGCGCGAGCGGGATCGGCTCGGGCGACGCGAGGATCAGGGCTTCGGCGATGCTGCGTTGCTCGGATCGTTCCATGGCGCTCTCCTCACATGATCTCGGCGATTCGCTCGGTCCAGACGCCGCCCGCTTCCTCCGAGCGGCGCAGATGGATCGGCCCACTCGGCACCCCGCGCACGTCGATCCCCTGATAGATGCGCAGCGCCGCGAGGCGCGAGAGCTCGAGGATCGCGAGAAACGTCGCGACGAACAGCTCGCGGCTCGGCGGGAGCGCGTCGCTCGCCACCAGACACTCGGTGAACTCGAGGGACGGCCGCAGCTCGAGCGCCTGCATCACGACCAGCATGCGCTGGCGCACCGTCACGGTCTCGACGCTGACCTCGTGCGGAGCGGCGCTCGGCCCGGCGCGCGCGAGCACGCGGCGATAGGCCTCGATCAGCTCGAACAGCCCGACCTCGATCTCCCGCTCCGCCTCCGGACGCGGCGTCTGCGGCACCACGTGCGCCTCGAAGACGTCGCGCCCTAGCCAGCGGCGCTCGCCGAGCTCCGCCGCGACCTCCTTGAAGCGCTGGTACTCGAGCAGGCGGGCCACGAGCTCCGCGCGCGGGTCCGGCCCCTCGCCTTCGATCTCGAGGCCGTCGGGCGGCAGCAGCATGCGCGACTTGATCCAGGCGAGCGTCGCCGCCATCAGCAGGAACTCGCCGGCGACGTCGAGATCGAGGTCACGAATGGCCTCGAGAGTGGCGAGGTATTGCTCGCTGATGCGCGCGATCGGGATGTCGGTGATCTCCACCTCGTTCACGCGGATCAAATGCAGGAGCAGGTCGAGCGGGCCCTCGAAGAGGGCGAGCTTGACGGCGTAGGGCGAGGCCGATCCATCCGCCGGCGATCCGGCGGCGAGATCGTCTGAGGAGGCGAAGATGCTCATGCGACTCCGCGCGCAGGCACGTCGGGGCGGAGGGGGTGGAAACAGTATGAAGGATCGACCCGGGTCCAGCAAGCGAGCTAGGGCCGCTCGACCCCTCCCCTCCGGCGCCGGCGTGCTCCGATCTCCCGCGCCAGCGCCAGCGCTTCCTCGCGCGTGCGCACGCCGCCGTCGAGAAACGCGACGCGGATGCGAGCGAGCGCGCGGCCGATCTCGGGGCCCGTGAGGCCCACGGCCACCAGCTCGGCACCGCTCACCGGTGCCCGGCGACTGCGATCCTGATTGGCAAAGCGCGCAACGCGACGGCGCGCGGCAGGAGGGGCGACGGCCCAGAGCGCGTGCAGCGCCTCCTCGTCGAGATCCGCGAGGGCGGCATCGATCGCACCTCGCCCCCGCGAGCCGGCGAGCGCGCGCAGCTTCTCCTCGCGCAGCTTCGCAAAGCCGCTGACGGACTCGACGAGCGCCCCGCGCACGGCAAAGCGAGCGAGCGTCCGGCGCCGCAGGGCCGGCGAGAGCGGGGCCAGCCAGAGGGCGAGCCCCGAGGCCCAGACCCGCCAGCGCGCGCAGTGCCAGGGCGGCGCCTGGACGGCGCGTCCCAGACGCCGCAGCGGCGCGTGCACGCTGCGCGGAAGCGTCAAGCCCGGTTCGAGCGCGCCCAGCACGTGCCAGCTTTCGAGCAGCCGGAGCGCGAGCGTCGGATCGAGCCCCTGCGCCGCGTCCGCGAAGAGCTTCTCGATCTCGCGGCGCAGCCGCTCGCCGCTCACGCGACCGAACGCGCCCAGCCGCAGCGCATCGCGCAAGGCTGCCCGCGAATCGCGCGTCAGCGTGAAGCCCAGCCGGGGTGCGAGCCGCGCGGCGCGCAGCGCACGCGTCGGATCGTCGCGGAAGCTCGCGGGGTGGAGCACCCGCAGCCGCCGCTGCGCGAGATCCCGCAGGCCATCCTCGACGTCGATCACGCCGCGGTGACGCGCGCGCGCCGCCTGCGAGAGCGGCAACGCCAGCGCGTTCACGCTGAAATCGCGCCGGCGCAGGTCCTCGTCGAGCGAGCCCGGCTCGATCGTCGGCAGCGCGCCCGGGTGCGCATACGCCTCGCGGCGCACGGTCGCGAGATCGATCACGCCCGCGGCTCCCTCGAGGCTGAGCGTGCCGAAGCGGTCGTGGCTGCGCAGACGCACCGCAGCAGGCGCCACCGCGCGCCCGATCGCTTCGGCGCCGTCGCCATCGCGCGGCTCGACGATCAGGTCCAGATCGGCAATCCCGCGCTCGAGCAGCCAATCCCGCACCGGGCCGCCGACGGCGTAGACGGCGAGCCGCTTCGCGTCGGCCGCCGCGAGCACGGCGCCCAGCAGCGGCGCCATCGCCGCCGGCACGCCGCGCAGAAACGCCTCCGCGCCGGCTTCCTTCACGGCGTGGTCCGGGGGCGGCGTCCGCCGCCGCGCGGATGACGCGCCTCGACGGTCTCGCGCAAGCGCGCGCGGCTCACGTGCGTGTAGATCTGTGTGGTCGCGAGGTCGGCGTGGCCGAGCAGCGTCTGCACCACGCGCAGGTCCGCCCCGCCCTCGAGCAGATCGGTCGCAAAGGCATGGCGGAACACGTGCGGCGAGACGCTCGCCGTCGGAATCCCGGCCGCGAGCGCGATGGCGCGCAAGCGGGTGAAGAAATTCTGCCGCGTCATCGGCGCGCCGCGCTGCGAGAGGAAGACCGCGTCGCCGTCGCGTCGATCGGCTCGCGCGAGTCGCGGCCGTCCTTCGGCGAGCCAGGCGTCGAGCGCCTCGAGCGCCGGGGCGCCGAGCGGCACCAGCCGTTCGCGGCTCCCCTTGCCCCGCACGCGCAGCACGCCCGCGCGGCGATCGACGCCGGAGAGCGGAAGCTGCACGAGCTCGGAGACGCGCAGCCCCGCGGCGTAGAGCACTTCGAGCATCGCGCGGTCGCGCAGGCCGAGCGGCGTCCCCGGATCGATCGACTCGATCAGCGCCGAGGTCTGGTCCGTGCGCAGCACCCGCGGCAGCGGCCGTTCGAAGCGCGGAAGCCTCGCCCCCTGCCAGGGGTCGCTGCGCAGCAACCCCTCGGCGCCGAGGTGGCGAAGCCAGCGCCGCAACGCCACCAGGGCGCGCGCGCGGCTGCGCGCCCCGAGGCCCTCCTGCTCGAGCGCGACCGCAAATCCGCTCACGTGCTCGCGGGTGATCTGACCGGCGCGCTCGACCCCCGCTTGCTCGAGATACCTGAGCCAGCGCGCGAGATCGCGGCCATAGGCCTCGATCGTCGCCGGCGACAGCCCGCGCAGCGCCGCGGCCGACGCGAGGAACGCATCGACCGCCGCTGCGAGCTGCGCGCCCCTAGCTGCCGCCAAGCCCGGCCTCGCCCCGCTCCGCCGCCGCGAGCAGCGCCGCGCGCAACCCCTCGATCGCCTCGGGATCGGAGAGCTTCTTGCCGTGCGCGTCCTTCAGATAGAAGGTGTCGGTCACCTGATCGAGCACGGTCGCCGCCTTCGAGATGTAGATCTCGCAGCCGTGGTCCGCGATCGCGCGCGTGAGGTCATGCAGCAGGCCCAGGCGGTCGTTCGCCGTGACGTCGACGATCGTGTAGAAGTCCGACTCGTCGTTCGACGCGACCACCGTCGCGCGCTTGCGCGACGCCAGCCGGTCCGGCCCGACCGGCCGCGGCCGGCGCTTGAGCAGCTCCGCGACCGCCTGGCGCCCCGCGAGAACGTCCAGCAGCGACTGCTCGAACTTCGACCACAAGAGCCGCCGCTCCGGCTCGCCGCCCTCGGGCGTGGTGAGGCGATAGACCTCGAGCGCCACGCCCGAGCGCGCCGTGTACACGTTGGCGCCCAGGATGTTGATGCCGTGCGCCGTCAGCGCGCCCGCCACGTTGGCGTACAGGCCGTGCACGTCGCGCGTGCACAGGATGAACTCGGACGAGCCTCCGGCCATTTCGCGCACCGCCGTCGCCATCACCTTCTCCTTGGTGTAGGCGATCGCGACGAGCGCATGCCGGGCGATCTGGCGCGGCGTGTGCGAGATGAAGTAGCGGCGCGGCATCGATTCGAAGTAGTCGCGCACCTTGGATTCGGAGACGCCCAGCGATTGCAGCTCGGCCGCCGCCGCCTGGCGGCGCACCTCGACGCGCTCGTCGATCAGCTCGAGCGCCGTGCTGGGGTCGTCGGAGCCCGTTTCGAGGAACTCGGACGTGCGTTCGAACAGATCCCGCAGCAGCTGGCCCTTCCAGTCCGTCCAGGCCTTCTTGGACGAGGCGCGGATGTCGGCGAAGGTGAGCAGGTAGAGATCACGCAGCAGCGAGCGGTCGCGGGCCACGCGCGCGAATTCGAGGATCATCTTCGGATCCGAGAGATCGCGGCTCTGCGCGAGATGCGACATCAACAGGTGATGCTGCACCAGGAACACCGCGCGTTCGACGCGCTCCGGAGCGATCCCGAGCCGCTCGACGCAGCGCCTCGCGCGCTCGGCGCCCTTGTCCGAGTGGTTTCCGCCGAAGCCCTTGCCGATGTCGTGGAGCAGACAGCCGAGGAAGAGCGCGGCGCGGTCGTCGCAGCCGCGCATCAGCTCGGTGAGCTCGGGGACCGCCTGCTCGTACTTTCCCTGCCAGAGCCGGCGCAGCTCCTCGACCAGGAAGATCGAGTGCACGTCCACCGTGTAGGTGTGGTACATCACGTGCTGCCAGCGGCAGACGATGTGCGCCCACTCGGGAAGGAAGGCGGCCAGCAGCCCGACTTCGTTCATCGCCGTCAGCGAGCGCATCACGCGCCGCTCCGAGCCAAGGATGTCGAGGAAGACCTGCGCGGCCTCGGGATCGGACTGGAAGCCCGCGTCGATCAGGTCGAGGTTCTCGCGCACCAGGCGCCGCGCCTTGCGCGTGAGCGTGACGTCGTGGCGCTGCGCGATCGCGAAGGCGAGCAGCAAGCGCAGCGGGCGCTCGCGCAGCATGCGCGGGTGCGGGATCTCGAGCTGGCCCTCGGCGACGCGGAAGCCCTCCTCGACCTCCGTGACCTTGCGTTGCCTCGGCTTGCCCCGCAGCCGGGCCTGACACTGCTCGATCACGAGCGAGGAGAAGGTCTGGACCGCGCGCGCATGGCGGTAGTACTCGCTCATGAAGCGCTCGACCGGCAGCTCGTCGTCGGCGACGTCGTCCGTCAGGAAGCCGAGCGACTCCGCGATCTGCTCCTGGAGCTCGAAGCTCATCTGGTCGTTCTTGCGGCCGGAGAGCAGATGCAGCTGATTGCGCACGCGCCACAGGAAGTCGAGCGCCGCCTCGTACTCGGCGAGCTCCTCCTCCTTGAGCAGCCCCAGCTGCAGGAAATCCTCGCGGCCGCGCGCGCTCGGCTGCGTCGCCTGCATCGCCCAGTACGAGACCTGATAGTCGCGCAGCCCGCCGGCGCCATCCTTCAGGTTCGGCTGCAGCAGGTAGAGGGAATCCCCGAAGCGCATGTGCCGCTCCGCCATTCCCGCCAGCTGGTTCTCGATGAAGCGCGCCGGATCGGCGAAGACCTGGATGCGCAGCGCCTCGGTCAGCTCGTGGAAGAGCACGCCGCTGCCCACCAGGAAGCGCGGCGCGAGCACAGCGGTCTGCACCGTCGAGTCTTCGCACGCGAGCGAGACGGTGTCGGCGATCGTACGCGTGGCGCCCCCCACCGTGAGCGCCGCGTCCCACAGCCATTGCTGCACGCGCTCGGCGACGGAGGCCACGTAGGGGGTGAGCGAGTCGCGGTAGAGGAAGAGCAGATCGACGTCCGAGTGGATGCTCATCTCGCGCCGCGCGTAGCCGCCCACTGCGACGACGCACAGATCGGTGTCCGCCTCGGCGCCGCTGGCGAAATAGGCGGACTCGGCAAACTCGAAGAGCCGCCGCACCAGGCGATCGATCAGATCCGAATGCGTCTGGTTCACGACGGCGCCGCCGGCGCCCGAGACCTGCAGCTCGCGCAGATGCGCCCGCACGTCGCCCAGGTACTGGCGCACCGCAGGGACGACGAGGCCCCCCGAGGCCTCCTTCAGGGGCGCGAGCACGGCGTCGATCGAGGGCCCTCGACTCACCGATCCCCCTCCAGCGCCACGGTCGCACTCGCGTCGCGGTAGCGTGTGAGTCCGATCGAAATCTGCTGCGCGAGATCGTCGAGGTAGTCGACGTCGCCCAGCCGCCGCGCCTCGCCCCGATTGGTGAGAAAGCCCGCCTCGACCAGGATCGACGGCATGTTCGATAGGAACAGCACGTAGAACGGCCCCTTCTTGACGCCGAGGTCGTTCACCTCGCCATAGCGGCCGCCGAGTCCCGCGACCATCTGCTGGTGCACCGCGTTCGCCACGCGCCGCGAGTGCACCGAGACTTCGGAGACCCTCAGCTTCGCGACCGTGCGCTGCAGCGCATCCACCTGACTGGGCAGGATGCCGTTCTCGCGCGCCGCGACCCCCAGGCTGTGCCGCTCGTGATTGGCGTCGAGGTAATAGGTCTCGATGCCCGCGACCGAGCGCCGTGGCGCCGCGTTCGCATGCAGCGATACGAACAGATCTCCGCCCACGGACTCCGCGATCGCCGTGCGCTCCTCGAGACCGATGGTGCGATCGTCCTGGCGCGTGTAGACGATCGCGAAGCCGCGCGCTGCGAGCTTCTCGCCCAGGTCCTTCGCGAGGCGCAGCGTCACGTCCTTCTCGCGCAGGCCGCCGACGCCGATCGCACCGGGATCCCGCCCTCCGTGACCCGCATCGATCACGATCGTCTGCACCGGACGCAGATCGACCGGCAGGCGGCCGAGCGTGTCCGACTTTCCGGGCGGCTCCGGCGTCCGCTCGCCGTGGCGGCGCCCATAGACGTCGATCACCACCCGATCCGGATTCGAGAGCTCGATCAGCCGGTGGCGGTCGTAGCGCTCGAGATCGAGCACGAGCCGTGCCGAGGTGGTCGTATTCTGTCCGACGCGCACGCCCTGGAGCAGGCCGTCGCCCACCGGGAGCCCGTCTGCAAAGCGCCGACCGACCCAGACCCCCGCGAGATCGAGGTAGAGGCGCGCGGGGCGTCCGCTGCCCTGGTCGGCCGGCAGCTCGCGCACGACCGTGCGCACGGGCTGCGTCAGCTCGACCACCACGCGCGTGTAGTTCGGATACGACCAGTGGCGGATCTCGACCACGTCGCCGAGCCCCTTCGGGCGGTCGACGCCGAGCAGGCCGAAGAGCGCGAGCGCGCACAAGAGCGCGAGCGGCCGGCGCGGCGTCATGTCGGCTCCTGCGCGAGCAGCGTGTGCAGGCGCGCGAGCAGCGCCAGGGCGTCGAGCGGCGTGGTCCGCTCCGGGTCGAGCGCGCGCAAGGCCGCCAGCGCTTCCTGTTCGCGCGGATCGCGCGGCGGGCTCGCGGAAAAGAGCGCGAGCTGGCGATCCGGATCGCTCGCCGCCCCCGCGAGCCGCGGGCGACCCTGCTCGTCGAGCTCGCCGCCCTCGAGGTTGCGCAGGATCTCGCGAGCGCGCTCGATCACCGCGCGCCGGCAGCCCCGCCAGCCGCGCCACCTGGATTCCGTAGGAGCGATTCGCGGCGCCCGGGCAGCAGACGCCGCAGGAAGATCACGTCCTCGCCCCACTCGCGCACGTCGAAGTGGGCGTTGCCGACGCGCGCATGCGTGCGCGCGAGATCCGCGAGCTCGTGATAGTGCGTCGCGAACAGCGTGCGCGGCGAGAGTCCCGGGGTCTCGTGCAGGTACTCGGCCACGGCCCAGGCGATCGAGAGCCCGTCGAAGGTGCTGGTGCCGCGGCCGATCTCGTCGAGGATCACGAGGCTGTGTCGGGACGCGAAAGCCAGGATCTCCGCGGTCTCGCGCATCTCGACCATGAAGGTGGATTCGCCGCGCGCGAGCCGATCGCTGGCGCCGACCCTCGTGAAGACGCGGTCGACCACGCCCACGCGCGCGCTCTCCGCGGGCACGAAGCTCCCGATCTGCGCCAGCAGCACGATCAACGCCACCTGGCGCAGGTAGGTGCTCTTGCCGGACATGTTCGGGCCGGTGAGCACGAGCAGCTGCGGCCCTTCCGGCGAGAGATCGCTGTCGTTGGGGACGAACGCCTCGCCTCCGGGCTGCGCGAGCAGCGGCTCGACGACGGGGTGGCGGCCGGCGCGGATCGTGAGCCGATCGCTCGCGTCCACCTCCGGACGCACCCAGCCGTCCTGGCGCGCCACCTCGGCCAGCGACTGGAAGGCGTCGAGCTCGGCGACCGCCTCGGCCGCCGCGCGGATCGCGCTCGCCTGCTCGAGCGCCGCCTGCCGCAGCGATTCGAACAGCGTGCGTTCGAGCGCCGCGGCGCGCTCGTGCGCGCCGACCACGTTCTGCTCGATCTCGCGCAGCTCCGCCGTGCTGAAGCGCTCCGCGCTCGCGAGCGTCTGGCGACGCTCGTAGTCTCCGGGAACCGAGCCGAGCTGCGCCTTCGAGACTTCGATCCCGTAGCCGTGCACGGGATGGAAGCGGATCTTGAGCGAGCCGATGCGGGTGCGCTCGCGCTCGCGCACCTCGAGGCCGGCGATCCATTCGCGGCCCTTGCGCACGGCCTCGCGCAGCGCGTCGAGCTCGGCATGGAAGCCGTCGCGCACGTAGCCCGTCTCGTTCGCCCCGCGCGAACCACGCGCCACCGCCGGCGGCTCGTCGACGAGGGCTTCGCGCAGCATCCCCGCCAGCTCCGGGAGCGCCTCGGGCGCTCGCAGCAGCGCGGGCCGCGGCGCCGCGGCCGCGAGCTCCTCCGCATCGCCGCTCGCGAGCGCGAGCGTCACGCGCGGCAGGGCCTCGAGGGATCCGCGCAGCGCGCCCAGATCGCGCGGCGTCGCCGAGGGCCGCGCCGTCTTCGCGAGCGCTCGCTCGAGATCCCGCACGTCGCGCAAGGCCTCGCGCAGCCGCGCGCGCGGCCGGTCCCGCTCGACGAGCCAGCGGATCGCCCGCTGCCGCTCCGCGATCGCCTCGGGATCCAGCAGCGGATACGCGAGCCAGCGCGCGAGGCGGCGCGCGCCGAGCGCCGTCGCCGTGCGGTCGATGCGCTCGATCAGCGTGCGTTCGCGCGAGCCGTCTTCGCCATTCCGGAACAGCTCGAGATGCGCGCGGGTCGCCGCGTCGAGCACCATCGTCTCGGACAGGCGATAGGCGCGCAGGCGCGAGATCAGGCCCAGCGCGAACGGCTGGTGCGCCGCCAGGAAGGCGAGCAGCCCCGCGCTGGCTCGCGCTGCCGCGCTGGTCGCCGCGGCATCGAGGCCGTGCGGGAAGGCCGGCGCCTGCGCAGGCTCGAAGTTCCGCGCCGCGAGCGCCGTGCGCGCCGCCTTCGGGAGCAGACGCGCGAGCGCCTCGTCGAGCGGCGCCGCGAGCGGCTCCGGGCACAGCAGCTCGCGCGGATCCAGCCGCAGCAGCTCCTGCGCGATCGCGGCGGGCAGCAGCTCGCCCGCCGCCGCGGGCGCCTCGGTCGCTCGCAAGTCGCCGGTGCTCGCGTCGAGCGCCGCCAGGCCGAAGGCCGGGCCCGGCAGCAGCGCCACCAGCACGAGCTCCTGCGCCGGACCGATCTCGCCCGGATCGCCCGCGAGTCCCGGTGTCACCACCTCGACGACCTCGCGGCGCACCAGGCGGCGCCCGCCCGTGCGCGCCGGGTCCTCCACCTGCTCGCAGACGGCGACACGGTGCCCGAGCTCCGCCAGACGATGGATGTAGCCGTCGGCCGCGTGCACGGGCACGCCGCACATCGGCACCGCGTCGGGCTTGCCGCGGTCGCGCGTCGTGAGCGTGATGTCGAGCAGCGGCGCCGCGATTTCGGCGTCGCGCAGGAACATCTCGTAGAAATCGCCCATGCGATAGAAGACGATCGCGTTCGGATGCGCGGCCTTGATCGCCAGGTACTGGCGCATCATCGGCGTGTCGAGGGCGGAACGCATCACGCGAGCGACTCCCGGGCGCGCAGCAGCCCCTGACGATCGAGCGCGGCGATCAGCTCGGCGTGCGCCTTCGCGACCTCCGCGTCGCGCCGTTCGGCGAGCAGCACCCGACCGAGCGTAGCCCGCGCGTCGAGGTCTTCGGGGTCGCGCTCGAGCACCTGCCCCAGCTCCGCGAGCGCGGGCTCCACGTCGCCGCGCGCGGCGAGGCTGCGGGCGAGGGCCAGCCGCGCGCCGCGATCGTCGGGCCGGGCGGCGAGCAGCCCGCGCAGGCAGGTCTCGAACTCGCGGGTGCGGCCGAGCGCGGCGTAGGTGGCTTCCAGCTGCGGATACACCAGCGGGCCGGCGCGGCGATCCAGCTCGGGCACCCGCAGCCAGGCGGCCAGCGCCGCCTTGGCGCGCCCGCGTTCGGCCTCGAGCTCGCCCAGCGCGATCCACGCCCGCACCGATTTCGGATCCTGCCGCAAGGCGCGCTTCACGGCCTTGCGCGCTTCGTCGCTGCGGCCCTCGGCGCGCGCCGCGTCGGCCATCGCCACGCGCAGCTCGGCTTCGGCCGCGGCGCCGTCCTGGCCCTCGAGGCTCGCCAGCCGGCGCGCGAGCTCGATGGCGCGTGGAAATTCGCGGGCGTCGGCGAGCAGCGGCACGAGCGCGCGCAGCGAGGCGCGATGCTTCGGATCTTGCGCCAACGCCTGCTCGTAGGCTGCGATCGCACGCCGCAGAAAGCCTCCCTGCGCGAAGTCCGCGCCGAGATCGGCCATGGCGAGGGTGCCGAGCGGCGAGCCGGAAGCGAGCCGCAAGAGCAGATTCTGGTGGATGTGGATCGCGCGCCCGATCTCACCCCGCATGCGATACAGCCGCGCCAACGCGAGGTACGGCATCACGTCGTCCGACGCGAGGCGTAGCGCTGCCGTGAGCAACGATTCCGCGCGATCGAGATCGCGATCGAGCACGGCGAGCAGCGCCGATTGCAGTGCGGTCTCGGCGTCCTTCGGCGCGCGCGCGTCCCCCCCGAACGCCCGCGAGAGCCATCTCATCGCCGCTAGCCGCCGCGTCCACGCGCGCTGCGGGGCGCAGACTCGAGGCGCTCGCCGGCGCCGAGGCTCGTCGGCTCGTGGGCCGCGAGCGGCAGGTTGCGCAGCTGGTGCAGCTCGGACTCGAGACCGCGCAGCGTCTTGCGGTAGCGCCGCATCACGAGGCCGCGCTTGAGCGCCTGGTAGACGCCGACGAGCGCGCCGGCAGCCGCGCCGGCGGCGAAGGCGACGACCAGCGCGAGCCACAGCGGCGCGGGACCGAGCTCCCCGAAGACGTAGGAGATCGGCACCGGCGCGGCGTTCGCGGCTGCGAACCACCAGCCGAAGACCAGCACGCCCACGAACGAGACGGCCCAGAAAAGCCGAAGCGCCATTCGCATGGACCCGCCCCCGCGTCGCCGCTGCTCAGCCGTTCTCGTCGTCGTCTTCGTTCGCCTGCAGCGAGGCGAGCGGGACGCCGTCGACCATCTCCTTGAGCTCCTTGCCGACCTTGAAGAAGGGCGTTCGCTTGGCCGAGATGTGGACCGGCTCTCCGGTCTTCGGATTCCGGCCTTCGCGCGCCTCCCGCACCTTCACCTGGAAGCTGCCGAACCCCCGGATCTCGATCCGCTCGCCCTGCTTGAGGGCGCGCGTCATCGAATCGAAGATCGTGTTCACCACGATCTCCGTGTCCTTCTTCGAGATGTGCGGGGTCCGTTCGGCGACCGCCTCGATCAGCCCGCTCTTCGTCATCGCCATGCCCTCACTCCCTCACTCCGTCTTGCGCCCGAGCTTGCCCGCGAGGAGATCACCCAGTGTCGTCGTCTGGTTCTGCGACTGCTGGGCGGCCACCTTCTTCAGTGTCTCGCGTTGCTCGCGATCCGTGAGCGCGCGAATCGACAGCGAGATCTTCTGCTCGACCGGATCGACGCGCACGATCACGGCCTTCACCGACTGCCCCGGCTGCACCACCTCGGACGCGTTCTCGACCTTCTCCGCCGAGAGCTCCGAGTTGTAGATCAGCCCCTCGATGCCATCCTCGAGCTTCACGAAGGCGCCGAAGTCGGCGAGGCTCGTGACGGTGCCCGTCGCCTCGCTGCCGACCGGGTAGCGCTTCTGGATCTCGTCCCACGGATTCGGCTCGAGCTGCTTGATTCCGAGCGAGAACTTCTCGTTCTCCTTGTCGATCTTGAGAACGACCGCCTCGACGACGTCGCCCTTCTTGAACTTCTCGCCCGGGTGCTTGATCTGCTCCGTCCACGACACGTCCGAGACGTGCACGAGGCCGTCGATCCCCTCGTCGAGTCCGACGAAGATCCCGAAGTTGGTGATGTTGCGGATCGTCCCGCTCACGCGCGTGCCGACGGGATAGGTCTGCTCGATCACGCTCCACGGGTTGGGCTCGATCTGCTTCATGCCGAGCGAGATCTTGCGCTCGCGCTCGTCCACGTCGAGCACGATCGCCTCGACGGTGTCACCCACCGAGAGCACCTTCGAGGGATGCTTGATCCGCTTGGTCCACGACATCTCGGAGACGTGGATCAAGCCCTCGATTCCGGGCTCGAGCTCGATGAAGGCGCCATAGTCCGCGAGCGACACGACCTTCCCCTGCACCCGGCGTTGCAGCGGATAACGCATCGACGCGTCGATCCACGGATCGGGCTGCAGCTGCTTGAGTCCGAGCGACACGCGCTCGCTCTCGGCGTCGAACTTGAGCACCTTCACCTTGATCTCGTCGCCCACCTGGAACAGCTCGCTCGGGTGGTTGACGCGGCCCCACGACATGTCCGTCACGTGCAGCAGGCCGTCGATCCCGCCGAGATCGATGAAGGCCCCGTAGTCCGTGAGGTTCTTGATCACGCCGTCGATGATCTGGCCCGGGGCCAGCGTCGTCAGCGTCGTCTCGCGCAGCATCTTGCGTTCGGTTTCGAGCAGCGCACGCCGCGAGAGCACGATGTTGCCGCGGCGCTTGTTGAACTTGATGATCTTGAACTTCATCCGCTGGTTGACGACGTGCTCCAGGTTGCGGACCGGGCGCAGATCGACCTGCGAGCCCGGCAGGAACGCCTTCACGCCGATGTCGACCGCCAGCCCGCCCTTGACGCGCGCGACGATCACGCCCTCGACGGGCTCGTCGGCCTTGTAGGCGCGGCTGATCTCATCCCAGATCAGCAGGCGATCGGCCTTCTCCTTCGAGAGCACGATGCGACCGCTGCCGTCCTCGCCTTCCTCCACCAGCACGCCGACGACGTCGCCGGGCTTCACCAGGATCGTCCCGTCTTCGTCCATGAATTCCCAGGTGGGAACCAGGCCCTCGGACTTGAAGCCGATGTCGATCTGGACGGACTCGTCGTCGACGGACAACACGGTGCCGTGGACGACTTCGCCCTCCTTGATGGTCTTGACGTTCTTTTCGAAGAGTTCGGCGAAGCTCTGCTCGCCGCTGTTGGTCGGTCCCTGACTCATTGGGGTTCGTCTGATCTCCTGCCCCGACGACCTCTCCGTGAGGCCTCCGAGGGTTCGGGTTGTCGTTTCGCGGACGGCGTCTGTCGCCGCCCCCTGGCTGCGGTCGGGGCGCCGCAGCTCGCCTTGGAAATTCGAGACAACGCGGCGCGGGCCGCGGCAATGCGTCGTTCCACTCCATCGGCGTCGTTCGCCTCGAGCGCGCGCGCGAAGTCCTGGAGTCCCTCGAGCAGGCGCGAGAGCGGCGCCGCCAGCGCCTTGCGATTCGCCGTGAGGATGTCCCCCCAAAGCTCCGGATCGCTCTGGGCGATGCGCGTGAAGTCCCGGAAGCCCGCTCCCGCGACGGCCTGCGCGCCGGACGGAGCGGCCTCGAGCGCGCCGGCGAAGGCGAAGGCCAGCACGTGGGGGACGTGGCTCATCCAGGCGACCTCGGCGTCGTGTTGCGCCGGGTCGCGGTGTACCACATGGGCGCCGAGCGCGCGCCAGAATTCCGAGGTCCGCTGGCAGGCGGCGGCGTCTGCGGAGCTCGTCACGATGCAGGCCGCGCCCTCGAAGAGGTCCGCATCGGCGTGCTCGAGGCCACGCAGATGGCTGCCCGCCATCGGGTGCGCTCCGACGTAGCTCACGCCGCGCGGCAGCAGGCCCGGCAGCGTCTCGCACAGCACGGCCTTCACGCTGCCGACGTCGGTGACGATGCTGCCTGCGCGCAGCACCGGCGCGATCCGCTGCACGACCTCGGCCATCGCAAACACCGGCGTCGCGAGCACCACCAGGTCGGCATCGCGCGCGGCTTCGGCATAGCTCCCGGCCTCGTCGATGGCGCCGCGCCGCAGCGCGGCGGCCAGCGCGTCCGCGCTGCGCGTGGCGCCCGCCACCCGCCCGGCCACGCCGCGCGCCTTCACCGCGAGCGCGACCGAGCCGCCGAGCAGGCCCAGTCCCAACACTGCCACGCGTTCGAAACGCGGCGTCAATTTCCGCCCTCGCGCAGGCGGCGCAGCGTGTCGATCAAGCGCGCGTTTTCCTTGGGCAGCCCGACGCTGATCCGCACGTGGTCGGGCAACCCGAAGCCCGCGAGCGGGCGCACGATCACGCCCTCCCGCAGCAGGCGCGCCTGGACGCCCGCCCCGGCGCGCGCCAGCAGGAAGTTCGCGTCGGTCGGCCACACTTCGACGCCGAGCGCGCGGAGCTCGCGCGTCAGGAATTCGATGCCTTCGGCGTTGTTGCGGCGCGTTCGCTCGCGGAACTCGTCGTCCTCGAGCGCTGCCAGCGCGGCCGCCTCGGCCAGCCGGCTCACGTTGAACGGGTGGCGCGCGCGCTGGAGGTAGCCTGCGAGCTCGGGATCGGCGACGCCGTAGCCGATGCGCACGCCGGCGAGGCCGCTGATCTTCGAGAAGGTGCGCATCACGATCGTACCCGGCCGCCGGCTCAGCCACCTGAGCGCATCCGGGAAGTCGCTCCGGCGCGCGAAATCGACGTAAGCCTCGTCGACGGCGAGCACCAGCGTCGGCGGCAGCGACGCCACGAAGCGGTCGAAGGCCTCGGCCCCGACACTCGTGCCGGTCGGGTTGTTCGGATTGCACACGAAGAGCAGCTTCGTGCGCGGCGTCACCGCGCGCGCGAGCGCCGGCAGATCGTGCACGAGCGCGGCGTCGAGCGGCACGCGCAGCGAGCGGGCGCCCATGCCCTGCACCACGATCGGATACATCGCGAACGAGGGCCACGCATAAACGCACTCGTCGCCCGGCCCGAGCAATACCTTCGCGAGCAGCTCGAGAATCTCGTCCGCCCCGGCTCCGAAGACGAGCTGCCCGCCGTCGACGCCGAGCCTGGCGGCGAGCGCGCGCCGCAGATGCCAACTCGAGCCGTCCGGATAGCGATTCACGCCCTCCAGCGCGCGGCGCATGGCCTCGACCGCCTTCGGCGACGGGCCCAGCGGGTTCTCGTTCGAAGCCAGCTTGATCGAGCCCTGGATCCCGAGCTCGCGATCGAGCTCCTCCGCTGGCTTGCCCGGCTGATAGGGCTCGAGATCGAGGATGTGCGGGCGGATGATCGACTCGAGCGCCATCAGCCGACCTGCCCTGCGCGCGCCGCGCGTGGCGCCTCGGCGCGCGGGAACGAGCCCAGGATGCGCTGCGTGTGCGCCACGCGCGTCGCGCCCTCGAGCGCCTTCACCAGGCGCGGGTCGCTGCGGTGCCCCTCGACGTCGAGGAAGAACAGATACTCCCAGGGCTTGCCCTTGATCGGACGCAGCTGGATCGAGGTCAGGTTCAAGCCCTGCTCGGCGAAGGGCGCGAGCAGCCGGTGGAGCGCGCCGGCCTCGTCCTTGCGGATCGTGAACAGCACGCTGGTCAGGTCGTTCCCCGATGCCGGCGGCGTCAGCTGACCGATCACGACGAAGCGCGTGGTGTTGTCGCGGCGGTCCTCGATCGCCGCCTCGATCGTGCGCAGACCGTAGACCTCTCCGGCGATTGCGCTTCCGATCGCGGCGAGACTGCCGTCCGCGGCTGCGAGCCGCGCCGCGACGGCGGTGCTCGCCGCCTCGACCCGCTCGATGCCGGGGAGATGACGGTCGAGCCAGAGCCGGCACTGCGCGAGCGGCTGCGGATGCGACACCACGCGGCGTACGTCCTCGAGGCGGCCGCTCAGCGACAGCAGCTGCTGCGCGATGCGCAGGACCACCTCCCCGCAGATCGAGACCTCGTGCTCGGCGAGCGAGTCGAAGGTCTGGGTGACGACGCCCTCGGTGGTGTTCTCGACGGGGACGACGCCCAGATCGATCTGGCGCCGCTCGACCGCGGCGAACACCTCGGCGATCGAGCCGAGGCTGGCGAGGTCGGCGAGCCCGCCGAACTGTCGGCGCGCCGCCAGGTGCGTGAAGGTCCCCTCCGGACCGAAGTAGCCGACGCGCAATACCCGCTCGAGGGAGCGCGTGGCCGAGATGATCTCGCGAAAGACCGGCGCGATCCCCTCGGTCGGGAAGGGGCCCGGATTGCGCGCGCAGAGCTGCTCGACGATCTGACGCTCGCGCGCGGCCTCGTAGATCGGGCTGCCGGTTTCGGCCTTGACCCGACCGATCGACTGAACGAGGCGGGCGCGCTCATTGAGCTGGTCCAGGATGGCGCGATCGATGGCGTCGACGCGTTCGCGCAGCCCCACCAGGTCGGGTGCCGCGTCTTTCGCCGTCGCTGCAGGGCTCCGCTGTCCGCTCTCGGCCATGTCCCTTCCATTGCGAGCATTGCGTTGCGAGCGATGCCGGGGGGCTGCCCAGGGAGGGGCCCGTGCCGGACCCGCGGAAAAAACCGCTAACCCCCTGAAAAGACTTGCGCAAGGTAGTGGACGCGCCCCGGCGGTGCAAACCCGCGCGCGCTGATTTCCTCGCGCTGGCGGGGGGTTACCGCCGGGGTCGCCGCGCGGCGCCGCGCCGGCTCGCCGAACGCCCCGCGACGCGCAGGCAAGCGCGCGAAATCACGTGGCCTTTTGGGTTTCTGCCGGGTCGCGCGCCCATCAAGCGGGGGCCTCCACCCGTCGATACGCACCAGCGCGGGAGTCCTCAGTACCGATGCCCCTGAAACCCTCGACCCGGTCGCAGCAGCCGCTGAACAGCCTCGCGACCAAGCTGATTCTCTTCGTCTTCATTTCGACCTTCGTGACGGCCCTGGTGGTGAGCGGGATCTCGATCCAGTCGACGCACACCTACCTGAGCCAGCAGATCGGCCAGCAGTATCCGGCGGCTCTCGGCCAGGCGGGTGAGGCGCTGCTCGAATGGTTCGTCGCAGGCCAGGAGGAGATCACGAATCTCGCGAGCGACGACGCGCTGCGGCGCGCGGCGCTGCGCGAGGGCGCAGGCAGCTCGTCCGGGTCGCTCGCGAGCGCACAGCGCCGCTCGCGCTACTTCGATGCCTACGCCCTGGTCGGGGGGGACACTCACGTGCGTCGGGTCGTCGGCGAGGCCGTGGGTCTCGCCCCCGGGCGCCGTCTGCCGCTGGCGGGCGTCGACCGCACGGTCCTGCGCATGCTGGATCGGGATTCGGCCCGACTGCTGGTCGCGGCGGCGCCGTTTCCCGTCGATCCCGACGGCTCCGGAACATTGATCGGCGTCTTCAAGGCCTCGCGCATCTCATCGCTGCTCGCCCAGAAGCGACCCGTGAACGGCGCGGAGATGCTGGTCGTCGACTCACAGGGCAACGTGATCTACGCGGCCGACGAAGGTCCGCACGCGAGCCCGTTTCCCCTCGATCAGGTGCTCGCCGCCGGACCGGAGCAGGTCCTCGAGTATGCGACCGCGTCCAGTCTCCACGTGGTCGGTGCGGCGCGCCCGTTGGGGATCTTCGACTGGCAGGTCGCCGTCGAGGTCCCCTTCGAGATCGCCTTTGCCCCGGTGCTCTCCGCGGTGATGCGCGTGTTCGTGAGCGACCTCTGCATCATCCTGCTGTTCAGCTACCTCGCGTATCGCATCACGCTGGCCGGGGTGCGACCGATCGAAGCGCTCTCCGAGGCGGCGCGGCGCATCGCGCAGGGCCAGTTCGACCTCGCGATTCCGGAGCCTCGCGCGCACGACGAAATCGGGCTGCTCACGCGCACCTTCAACGACATGATGCGCAAGCTGCGCGGCTACCAGATGGAGATCGAGACGACCAACCGCAGCCTGCTGGAGCGAAACGCCGAGCTCCAGCGAGCCAACGAGGTGCTGAACCAGCTCTCGATCACCGACGGCCTCACGAAGCTGCACAATCACCGCTTCTTCCAGGACGAGCTGACGCGCGAGATCAAACGCGTCAACCGAGCGAACACGCCGCTCTCGATGCTGCTGATCGACCTCGACGACTTCAAGGGACTCAACGACCGACTCGGGCACCCCGCCGGAGACGAGCTGCTCACGCGGATCGCGCGCACGATGGAAGGCGTGGTGCGCTCGAGCGACCTGCTCGCGCGTTACGGCGGCGAGGAGTTCGTCGTGCTCGCGTCGGACACCGACCTGGTGGGCGCCTACCGGCTGGCCGAGAAGGTGCGCACGACGATCGCCGAGCAGTCGCTGATCCTCGGCGATTCGATGCGGCCCACCCGCATCACGGTGTCGATCGGTGTCGCGGCGTTCCGGGGCAACCGCCACAAGTTCTTCGGCGCCGCCGATCAGGCGCTGTATCGCGCCAAGGCGAGCGGAAAGAACTGCGTGATGGTCGACGACGAGGCGGCGCTGCGCAGCGCGCTCGACGGCTCCCCGCCCGACGCCTAGCGCTGATCCAACATTCGAGCGGCGGGCGGCGGCGGGATCCGCGAGGTCGGATCAGGGTATGCGCGCGCCGGCTGCGATGGCCGGCGCCGCGACCGCATGGCAGACTGGCGGCGTGACGCTCATGGTCGGGCTCAGCGGCGGCATCGGCTCGGGCAAGAGCAGCGTTTCGCGCCTGCTCGCCGCGCTCGGCGCGACCGTGATCGACGCCGACGCGATCGTGCACGAGCTGCAGGCCCCGGGCTCGCCCATGCTGGCCGAGATCGAAGCGGCGTTCGGAGCCGGGGTGATCGGCCCCGGCGGCCGCCTCGACCGCGCCGCGCTCGGCGCGATCGTGTTTCGCGATGCGGCCGCGCGCGCGCGGCTGGGGGCGATCGTCCACCCGGGCGTCGGCGCCGAGATCGCGCGGCGCGTGGCACGGGCGCGCAGCCAGGGCGTGCGCGTGCTGGTGCTCGACATCCCGCTGCTCTTCGAGGGCCGCACGGCCGGAACGGGAAGCGCGGCGCAGCTCGAGTTCGACGCGACCCTCGTGGTCTGGGCGCCCGAAGAGGCGCAGATCGCGCGCCAGATGGCCCGCGACGGCTGCTCGCGACAGGCCGCGGTCGATCGCGTCCGCGCGCAGCTCCCGCTGCACGAGAAGAAGGCGCTCGCCGATTTCGTGATCGACAACTCGGGAACGCCGGAAGAGACCGAGCGTCAGGTCCGCGCGCTGTGGGAGACGCTCAAGCGGAAGGCGCCGCGCGCAGCGCCGTCTTGAGCTCCTTCACGAAGCGCGCGGCGGCATCGATCGCGCCTGGCCCGGGCGCCGCGCGCTGGATCGTATCGATCAGGGCGCTGCCGACCACGACGCCGTCGGCGAAGCGCGCGATCTCGCGCGCGTGCTCGGGCGTCGAGACTCCGAACCCGACGCAGACGGGAACCTCCGAGATCGCACGCACGCTGCGCACGGCGTCTTCGACGCCGCGCGCGAGCTCGCTGCGCGCGCCGGTGACCCCCGTGAGCGACACGTAGTAGAGAAATCCCCGCGTGCGCTGCGCGAGCATCGCGAGCCGCGCCGGCTGCGTCGTCGGCGCCGCCAGCAGGATCGCATCGATCCCGACGGCGGCGAGCGCGCCGTACAGATCCTCGCCCTCGTCGGGCGGCAGGTCGACGACGATCACGCCATCGACGCCCACCGCGTGCGCCGCCTCGGCGAAGCGGCGCTCCCCCATCGCGAGGATCGGATTCGTGTAGCCCATCAGTACGAGCGGCACGTCGATCTGCGGACGCAGCGTCTTGACCAGCTCGAGCACGCGGCGCAGCGAGGTGCCCGAGCGCAGCGCGCGCTCGCTCGCGCGTTGGACCGTCGGACCCTCGGCGAGCGGGTCGGAGAACGGAATGCCGATCTCGATCAGATCCGCGCCTGCCCCGGCCAGCGCGAGCACGAGAGCTTGCGTGGTCGCGAGGTCGGGATCGCCCGCCGTCACGAACGGGATCAGCGCGCGCTCGCCGCGCGCGCGCAGCGCCGCGAAGCGCTCGCCGATGCGCCCCATCAGCGCCTTCCCGGATCCCGGGCGCGCAGCAGGTCGCGGACCTGCGGGGCGTCCTTGTCCCCGCGACCCGAGATATTCACGATCACGGTCGCGTCGCGCGAGAGCTGCGGCGCGAGCTGGCGCACGTGCGCCACGGCGTGCGCCGATTCGAGCGCCGGGATGATGCCCTCGAGGCGCGAGAGATAGACGAAGGCGTCGAGCGCCTCGGCGTCGGTCACGGCCACATACTCCGCGCGCCGGCTGTCGCGAAGGAAGGCGTGCTCGGGACCGACGCCCGGGTAATCGAGCCCCGCCGAGATGGAATGCGCCGGGAAGATCTGCCCGTCGTCGTCGTAGAGCAGCAGGCTCTTCGATGCCGTGCAGCACACCCGGCTCGCCGGCGCACAGCGCCGCACCGTGGCGGCCCGATCTCGAGGCCCTCCCCCGCCGCTTCGACGCCGATCAGGCGCACCGAGGCGTCAGCGAGGAAGGCATGAAAGAGCCCGATCGCGTTCGAGCCGCCGCCGACGCAGGCGACCAGCGCGTCGGGCAGGCGCCCGGTCGCCTCGAGGATCTGGCGCGCGCGCTTCGACTCCGATCACGCGCTGGAAATCGCGCACGATCGTCGGGTACGGGTGCGGGCCCATCACGGAGCCGATGCAGTAATAGGTGCCGCGCACGTTCGTCACCCAGTCGCGCATCGCCTCGTTGGTGGCGTCCTTCAGCGTCTGCGAGCCGCTCGTCACGGGCTCGACCTTTGCTCCGAGCAGCTCCATGCGGAAGACGTTGAGCGCCTGCCGCTCGACGTCCTCGGCGCCCATGTAGACGACGCACTCGAGCCCGAACAGCGCGCAGGCCGTCGCGGTGGCGACGCCGTGCTGGCCGGCGCCGGTCTCGGCGATCACGCGGCGCTTGCCCATCGCACGCGCGAGCAGGCACTGGCCGAGCACGTTGTTGATCTTGTGCGCGCCGGTGTGCGCGAGATCCTCGCGCTTGAGGTACACGGTGGCGCCGCCGAGGTCGCCCGTCACGCGCCGCGCGAGGGTCAGCGGCGTCGGTCGGCCCGCGTAGTTCGCGAGCAGCTCCGCGAGCTCGCGGCGAAACGGCTCCTGGGCCGTGATGCGCGGATAGGCCTCCGCCAGCTCGTCGAGCGCCGCGATCAGGGTCTCGGGCACGTAGCGGCCGCCGTAGGGTCCGAAGCGCCCTGCGCGCGCCGGACCCCCTTCGGGTGCCAGCGTCATTCGCTGGTTTCCGCCTTGCGCACGGCCTCGATGAAGGCGGCGATGCGCGCCGGGTCCTTGCGATTTCCCGACGACTCGACGCCCGTCGCCACGTCGACGCCCCAGGGCAGCAGATCCCCCAGCTCGCCGAGCGCCGCGCCGACATTCTCGGGTGTCAGGCCGCCGGCGAGGATCAGATCGAAGCCGCGCGAGATCAGCTCGTTCGCATCCGCCCAATTCCAGGGCTTCCCGCGCCCCCCGCCCTCGGTCGGGTGGTCGAGCAGCAGCAGCGTGCCCGGGTAGGTTTCCGCCGCCTCGAGGTCGGCGCCCCGGATCGCCTTGATCACGGGCAGATCGACGGCCTCCACGTCCTCCTCGCTCTCTTCGCCGTGCAGCTGCACGCGTTCGAACTCGATGCGCCGCAGCACCCGCTGGATGTCCTCGTACGGCGCGTCCTTGAAGACCGCGACCCGCTCGACCTGACCGGCGACGCGTTCGGCGATCGCCGCCGCGCTCTTCAGGTCGAGGCAACGCGGGGTACCGGGCACGAAGTTCAGCCCGATCAGATCCGCTCCTCCGTCGACCGCAGCCTGTGCGTCGTCGGGGTGCACGATCCCGCAGATCTTGATCCGAATGCTGCCGCTCACGACTTCCTCCGTAGCCTGCGCAGGGCCGCCTCGACGTCCGGCTCGCGCATCAGCGCCTCTCCCACGAGGAAGGCCTGTGCGCCCGCCGCCTCGAGCCGCTCCCAGTCAGCAGGGGTGAAGATGCCACTTTCCGCGACCCCGATGCACCCCTCCGGAAGTTTTCCGGCCAGGCGCTCCGAAACGCCGAGGTCCACCGCGAAGCTGCGGAGGTCGCGATTGTTGATGCCGATGAGATCGGATCCCGCGGCGAGTGCCGTCTCCAGCTCGCGCTCGTCGTGCACCTCGACGAGCGCGTCGAGCCCGAGGGACTCCGCATGCTCGCGCAGCTCGCGCAGCTCGCGCGGAGCGAGCGCCGCGACGATCAGCAGCACCGCGTCGGCACCATGCACGCGCGCCTCGTCCACCTGATAGGCGTCGAGGATGAAATCCTTGCGCAGGAGCGGCAGCGCCACCGCGGCCCGCACCTGCGCGAGCAGCTCGAGGCTGCCGCCGAAGTAGTGCGCGTCCGTCAGCACCGAGATCGCCGCGGCGCCGCCCGCGGCATAGGCCTTCGCGCAGGCCACCGCGTCGAAATCCGGACGGATCTCGCCCTTGCTCGGCGAGCGCCGCTTGATCTCGGCGATCACGCGCGGCCGCTCCCCGGACGCGAGCGCGCGCCGGAAGCCGCGCGGCGCCGCCGGCCACTCGCGCGCGCGCTTCGCCAGCGCCGGAGCGGGGCAGCGCTCGCGCGCGAGCGCCAGCTCGCGGCGCTTGTGGTCGAGGATCTCGGCGAGAAAGCTCACGCCGCACTCCGGGAGGCGGCCACGAGCTGCTCGAGCTTGCGCGCCGCGGCGCCCTCGTCGAGGCTGCGACGCGCGAGCACGAGCCCCCCTGCGAGGTCGCCTGTGGCGCCGGCGACCCACAGCGCGCCGGCGGCGTTCAGCAGCACGATGTCGCGCCGCGGCCCGCGCTCGCCGCCGAGCACCGCGCGCACGATCGCCGCGTTCTCGCTCGCGTCGCCACCGCGCAGCGCCTCGGGCCGCGCCCGCTCGATCCCGAGCGACGCCGGATCGATGCGCAGCCGGCGCACGCGCCCCGCCTCGAGCCAGGCCGCGTCCGTGTGCGTGGTGGTGGTGATCTCGTCGAGCCCGTCGGCGCCGTGCACGACGAGCGCACGCAGCGAGCCGAGCGCGCCGAGCGCCGCCGCCAGCGTCTCGATCAGCGTCGCCGAATAGACGCCGACCAGCTGAAAGCGCACACCGACGGGGTTCAGCAGCGGACCCAGGCAGTTCATCAGCGTACGCACGCCGAGCGCTTCGCGCACCGGTGCGAGTGCACGCATGGCGGGATGGGCGACGCGGGCAAAGAAGACCGTGATGCCCACCTCGACGAGCAGCTTCGCTGCCGCCTCCACCGGAAGCTCGACGTTCACCCCGAGCGCTTCGAGCACGTCGATGCTGCCCGCGCGGCTCGAGGCGGCGCGATTGCCGTGCTTTGCGACGGGAACCC
Source organism: uncultured delta proteobacterium (assembly GCA_963785985.1). Classification (GTDB taxonomy): domain Bacteria; phylum Myxococcota_A; class UBA9160; order UBA9160; family SMWR01; genus DATBRV01. The sequence continues at coordinate 110,966 of CAWAXD010000017.1, forward strand.
CCGCTCCCGCGACCACGAAGGCGGCGGCGGTCGAGATGTTGAAGGTCTGCGCTGCATCGCCGCCGGTGCCGCAGGTATCGATGGCGCGCGGATCCGGACACGGAACGGCCCGGGCGCGCGCGCGCACCGCGCGCGCCGCCGCGACGATCTCCCCGACGGTTTCCCCCTTGGTGCGCAGCGCCACGAGCAGCGCCGCGGATTGGATCGGGCTCGCCCGGCCGTCCATGATCTCGGCGAAGGCGGCCTCGAGCAGCGGGGCCGGCACCTCGCGGCCCTCGATGGCTGCATCGACCGCGGCTCGCAGGCTCATGCGGCCGCGCCTCGCGCGCAGGTCTCGAGAAAACGCCGCAGCAAGGGCTTCCCGACCTGCGTCAGGATCGATTCGGGATGGAACTGGACGCCCTCGATCGGCTTGGCGACGTGCCGCACGCCCATGATCTCGCCATCCGCCGTGCGCGCCGTGACCTGCAGCACGGCCGGGCAGGATTCCCCTTCGATCACGAGCGAGTGGTAGCGCGTCGCCGAGAAGGGATTCTCGAGCCCCACGAACAGGCCTCGGCCGTCGTGTTGGATCGCCGACACCTTCCCGTGCATGATCGAGCGGGCGCGCACGATGCGGCCCCCGAAGGCGAGACCGATCGCCTGATGCCCGAGGCAGACACCCAGCAGCGGCACCCTCTCGCGCGCGCACGCGAGCACGGTGGCGACGGTGATGCCGGCGGCCGCCGGCTCGCCGGGCCCGGGTGAGATCACGACGCCCTGCGGGCGCCGCGCGAGCAGCTCCTCGACGCCGATCGCGTCGTTGCGGAACACGTCGACTTCAGCGCCGAGCTCGCCCAGGTACTGGACGAGGTTGTACGTGAAGGAATCGTAGTTGTCGATCATCGCGAGGCGCATGGCGATCTTTCAGTCGATCCCTTCGCGCGCGAGGTCAATCGCCTCGATCAGCGCTCGGGCCTTGCTCACGCACTCCTCGTATTCGGCGTCGGGGTCCGAATCCGCAACCACCCCCGCGCCGGTGCGCAGGAAGATCTCGCCGTTCTTCACCACCATCGTGCGGATCACGATGGCGGTATCCATGTTGCCGGAGTAGTCGACGTAGCCGACGCAGCCGCCGTAGGGGCCGCGCCGGAGATTCTCGAGCTCGTCGATGATCTCCATCGCACGCACCTTCGGCGCCCCCGACAGCGTTCCCGCCGGAAACGTCGCGCGCAGCAGGTCGAGCCAGTCGAGCCCGGGGCGCAGGCGCCCCTCCACGTTCGAGACCAGGTGCATGACGTGCGAATAGCGCTCGACGCTGGCGTAGTCGCTCACCGCGACCGAGCCGATCTCCGCGACGCGCCCGACGTCGTTGCGGCCGAGGTCGACCAGCATCAGGTGCTCGGCGCGCTCCTTGGGATCGCTGCGCAGCTCGGCCTCGAGGGCGCGGTCCTCTTCCGGCGTGCGGCCCCGCCGCCGCGTGCCGGCGATCGGGCGCACGTCGATGCGCCCGTCCTCGAGCCGGCACAGGATCTCCGGCGAAGAGCCGATCAGCACCGCGCCGTCGCAGCGCAGGAAGAAGAGATAGGGGCTGGGATTGATCAGCCGCAGGTGCCGGTAGATCGTGAACGGGTCGACCTGCAGCGGGATGCGGAACTGCTGGGAGAGCACGACCTGGAAGATGTCGCCCGCCTCGATGTGATCCTTCGCGCGCTTGACCATCTCGTGGTATGCCTCGCGCGTCGTGCTGCGGCGGACGTCCATCGGCGCGCGCAGCGGCTCGCGCACGGGCTCCTGCGCGAGCGGCTCGCGCAGGCGGCGCGCCGTCGCATCGAGGGCAAGGGCGGCCTCGCGGTAGAGCGCGCCGAGATCGGCCCCCGGCGCGATCTTCACGTGCCGGATCAGCAACGCCGAATGACGCACGTTGTCGAACACGACCACCGTCTCCGGCAGGTGGAACCAGAGGTCGGGAAGATCCACCTCGTCGGGATTCGTGTCGGGGATCGCCTCGACGAAGCGCACCCAGTCGTAGCCCACCAGGCCCACCGCCCCGCCGAGAAACGGCGGCAGCGTGACACCCGGAGGCGTCACGGCGCGCAACGCCGCGAGCTCCTCGCGCAGCTTCTCGATCGGATCGCCCGCCGCGACGAAGCGTTGCGTGCGCCCGCCTTCGCTCCATTCGACTTCGCGACCGCGCGCGCGGAACACCGCGCGCGCACCGGTGCCGATGAAGCTGTAGCGAGCCCACTTCTCGCCGCCTTCGACGGACTCGAACAGGAAGCTGGTCTTGCCGTCGTCGAGGCGCCGGAAGAGCGAGAGCGGAGTGTCGAGATCGGCGAGGATCTCGCGCATCACGGGGATCAGGTTGCCCCGCGTCGCGAGCTCCTCGAACAATGCCTGGGACGGGCGAAGCAACTCGGCCCCTGGCGAGCCCACGGTGGCCGGCTCGCCTCGAAGAAAACAATGCAATTTCAGGTTGTTATCAAACGGCTCAAGAACCGTCAAGCAAGCCGAAGCCCGGCACCCCGGAGGGCTCGAAGGCGCGTTCGCGGTCGTCGCCGAGCCCCGAGAGTGTGTAATGCAGGCTGAATTGCGCACCGCGCTGCCGATCCTGCGCGATCTCGAGGCGAATGGCCCAGCACTTACACCGCGAGAAGTATTCGATCCCGCCGAGATTGCGCAGCATCAGCGCGCGTTCGAACGAGTAGGAGCCCATGTAGGTGACGGCCCAGCTGTCCGTGATCGAGTAGCGAACGTAGCCATCGATCTGACTCACGTGATCGAAATTGGTCTTCACGTGGCGGAAGCGCTCGCGCGCGTAGGGAAAGTCCTCGAAGAAGCGCGGGATGTCGCGCAGGTAGCGATAGCGCAAGCCCACCCGGTGCCCGCCCTCGAAGGCCTGCGCGACGTCGATCAACCCCTCTGCGATGTCCCCCGCCTCGGGATCGAAGCCCAGATTCCCGCGCAGCGTGGTGCGCTCGAACGGGAACGCGTGGCCGTCGAGCAGCAGGAGCCCGAAGTGGTCGTCCGCGATGTCGTACTGCGCGGAAAGCGTCGCGTCGCCCAGGAAGCGCGGCGCCTGCTGCTCGCCGACGCGGCCCCAGAAGCGATTGGCGACGGCGGCGGTGAAGCCATTGAACTCGGGCACCCGATCCGCGGGGTCGCGCGTCACGTTCTCGAGATCGAGCTCGCGCAGCCGCTGCTGCTCGACGGCTGCACGCGGGATGAAGAGCGGGTCGCCCGATTGCCCCGTGTCGGTCACGAGCGCATAGCCGAGCCGCGGCTCGAGCAGGTGCGTGAAGGAATCGCCGTAGCGCTTGCGCAGCCGGGTTTCCAGGTCCATGCGTGCGGTTGCGAATCCGCGCTCCTCGAAGCCGGTCGCCGTGCTGTCGTAGAGGACCTGGGACCAACCCACTTCGGGGTAGAGCTCGGCGAAATTGCCCAGCCGAAGCGGAGCGGCGAGGCGCGGCGTGAGCGTTCCGCGTTGCCCACGATTCGAGAGCAGCTCGCCTTCCTCGTAGATTCCGTCGCCCTCCGTGCCGCCCACCACGGCCGCAAAGTTGTCATTGTTCAGGTCGGGGCTGCTGCCCCGCGGCGCGCCATCCTTCCCACGCTCCCGCGCATCGAACAGGCCGTCGATGCCGGTGTCGCGGAACACCCCGCCGCCATTCGCCTCCGAGTGGAAGTACACGTACTGGAGATCGAGCGAGGGCACGACCCGCTCGGTCCACGGCGTCGGAGCCGGCAGCACCGAGAAGTCGACCTCGGGCAGGCGCTGGAGCAGGTACGGGTCGCGATCGGAATCATCGGGGCTCTGGAGATCGTCGGCGAACTCCGTCGCCGCGAGCAGCCCGATGCGGCCGTCCGCGCCGAAGTTGCGCTGCGCAAACGCGACGGACTGCAGGAAACGGTTGTTCCGGTACTCCCCGAGCTCCGGGAAATCGGTCGGATACTGGTTGTCGGAGGCGAAGTTGAAGTCGCTCTTCACGCGCACGTCGCCCGGCAACGCGACATCCTGCTTGCCCCAGGCGGCCCAGCGATTGCGACCGAAGGGCTCGGACGGGGTGTCGGCGTCGATGTGCTGGTCGTCGTGATAGGCCCCGGCGACCCTCCCGCTGGACTCCTCGCCATACACGTATTCGGTCGACGCCTGGGTGGTGAAGCCCCGCTTCACCGACCAGCCGGGCGTGATCAGCACGTTCACGTTCTCGCGCGCCGCCCAGAAGAACGGCAGCGCGGCGCTGAAGCCCTGGATGCTGCCGACCGCGAGGATCGGAAACAGCAGCCCCGTCTGACGCTCCGTCTTGAGCGGATACATCATCCACGGCAGCCAGACGACGGGCACGCCGAGCACTTCGAAGGTGGTGTTGCGCGCCGTGCCATAGCCGCCGATCTCGACGTCGGCGTGCTCGGCATGGATCTCCCACGGGTTGCGCTCGCCGGGCTCGCAGCGACAGGTCGTGAAGCGTCCCTTCTCGAAGCGGTAGGTCTGCCGCCCCGTCTTGGCGATCTCCTCGCCCGCCATGCGGAACTGGTTCTTCTCCGCATCGAAATGCGCGTCGTAGAGCACGCCCTGCATCGTCACGATGTCGAATTCGGCGAACTTCGTGAGCAGGGTTTCGCCGCCCTCGCGAAAGCTGACGTTGCCGCTCGCAACACCCCGTTGCGTCGTATTGCTGAAGGCGATCCAGTCGGCCGTGAGCTGGCGATCTCCTTGTCGGATTTCGACGGCGCCTTCCGCGATGTAGAGGTCCCGGGGACGGTCGTATTCGATGGAGTCCGCGGACAGCTCGAAGGGCGCGTCGCCCGCATTGAACTTGATGCCGCCGGGGTCGGCCGCGAGGGCCGGCGCAGCCCACGCGATGCATGCGATCCACGCCGCCGCGCCGCGCCGCAACCGATTCCCCCTGCGCCCGCTGGACGCAGGCGCACGCTATCAGACGCGTTCCGGATGGGTCAATCGCGCGGCGCGAACGAAGGCGCGGCGGGGCTCAGGCGGGCGCGTCGAGACAGCCCGACAATCCCTCGAGGTCCGGCGCGATCAGGCAGTCGTCGACCAGCTGGATCAGCTTGCGGTCGAGCAGCTGATGCAGGGCGCGGTGTGTCTCGAGCAAGGACAGACCCGCCTCTTCCGAGAGCTTGCGCAGCGTGGTGGGGATGCGCACGCCCGCCGCCGCTCCCTCCGCGGGCTGCGCGTGACGCACGAGCGAGCGGACCAGCGGGCGCAGCTGATCCTCCGCGCCCAGCGCGGCGAGCCGGCGCTCGGCTTCGATCAAACGCGAGACCAGCACGCGAATCATGCGGATCGCGATCTCCGGCTGCGCCAGGCACATCGCCTCGAGCGTCTCGCGGTCGAGCTGGAGCACGCGCGTCGGCTTCACCGCGATCGCCCGGGTCGGGACGCGCTCGCCGAGCACCACGCCGAGCTCGCCGAAGAAGTCGCCCGGACCGAGCCGCGCGGCCCCCCGTTGCCCACCCGGGCCCTCCCGGGACAGCTCGATCTCACCCGACTGGATCACGAAGAGGTGGTCGGCGCGCTCGCCGGCGCCGACGACGAGCTGCCCGGGCGCAAACTCGCGCTGGTAGTGGCTGCGAATCCGGATGGCGGTGTCTTCACCGGCTTTCAAGACACGCCTCCGCTAGACCCGACTGGTTTCGTCGGATCGCGCTGGCGTCTTTAGCCGGATTCCTGCCGGCTGCCGATCGCTCGCGAGGCCGTGCGCCTCAACCGCCGGCGCTGCGGTGGACGGCCAGCAGCTTCTCGAGCTCGGCCAGCTCGATCAGGCCGACGTGGAGCGAATCGATCTTTCCGTCCGGGCGGACCACCACGAGCGTGGGAAAGCCCAGCGCGCCGAAGTCCTTGGCGAGCGTCTCCGAGCCGAGCAGGATCGGGTACTGGACGCCCTGCTCCTTCACCCACGGCGCCACCACGCTCGCGCCTTCGGCGTCGACGGCCACCCCGATCACCGTCACATCGCCCGCATCCTTGTTGGCGAGCCAGAGCTTGTTGAGCTCCGGAACCTGGAAGACGCAAGGCGGGCACCAGGTCGCCCAGAAGTCGATCACCACCGTCTTGCCGCGCAGGTCCGAGAGGCTCACCGGCTTCCCATTCAGGTCGGACAGGTGGAAGTCGGGAGCCGCCACCGCTTCCGTCGCGGCCGGCACTGCGGCCTCGTCGGCCGCGGTGCGCGCCGTGCCACCCTCTTCGCGCCCGCCGCAGCCGATCCCGATCCCGCAAGCGATCAGCGCGCCCAAGCCAAGGCGCCAACGCATGAGCCCCCTCCTTCTCACTGCAAGGCCCGCTCGGCCGCGCCGAGCACGTCCGTCAGGAACCGGAAATGGCTGTTCAGGCGTGAGAGTTGATCCGTGACCAGCAGGAAACCCACGCCGACCAGCATCAGCCCCGACGCGATCTCCAGCGTACGGAAGTGGCGCTTGATGCGCGCGAAGGCATTGAAGAAATGCTCGATGCTCCAGCCGGCGATCAGGAACGGCACCGCGAGCCCGGCGGAATAGATCATCAGCAGCGCCACGCCCTGGAGCGCGGTTTCGCGGCTCGCCGCTACCGTGAGGATCGTCGCGAGGATCGGACCGATGCACGGCGACCAACCGAGCGCAAAGCCGGCGCCCACGACGAACGCGCTGAGCGCACCGTGGCCCCCGAGGCTCGGCTGGAAGCGCGTGTCGCGATACAAGGGACGGATCGGCGTGAGGCCCGTCATGTGGAGACCCAGCAGCATCACGAGCAGGCCCGCGAGCTGCGCCACGCCGAACTCGACGCCGAGCAGCTGCGCGCGCCAGCTGCGGACCAGATGCCCGAAGCGCACGGCCCCCACGCCGAGCAGCACGAACACGGCCGAGAAGCCCGAGACGAAAGCGAAGCACGCCAGCATCACGCGCCGACGCAACACGCGTCCGCGCGCACCATCGGCCATCTCCTCGACGGAGATGCCGGAGATCAGCGACAGGTAGGCCGGCATCAGCGGCAACACGCAAGGCGAGAGCACGGACAGCAGGCCCGCAGCAAACGCCAGATACGCGTGGGAGCCCAGCTCGGCCATGGCGTCTCGCTAGCATCGCCGCTCCCCGGCGTCGCTGCCAGCGGCGGGGCACGATCCGGGCGTTGGCGCTCCAGATGTCCAGAGAGGATGGCGCCGGGGACCCCGTTCAAGCGCCCCGGACCCTGGCGATCCCCCGCGAGCCCGCCGTTCCCAAGACGTCGGACTAGTAGACCGGATCGGCCTCGGCGGGCGCCGATTCGCTGCGGTACTGCGGATCCTTCCCGAAGAACTCCACCGGCCGCTCGCCGCGCAGCAGCGCCGGCGTGATCACGTAGTCCCCTCGAACCGACGGCGTGATGACGGCTTTCAGCACGTCGCTGTCTCCGCCGGAGAGGCCCCAGGCGATGCCGCCGATGATCAGGCCGCTGAGCGCGTAGACGACCTTGACCGGCCCATACAAGAGCGAGCAGACCGCCGAGGCTGCGCCGAGCCCCGCCTCGGCCCCCATCGAATCGTCCGCCCGGGCCGGGTGCGGGGCCAGAGCGATCATGACGACGCACGCGAGCAGCGCGCGGCGTGCGCGGGATGAAATCTTCACCGGATGCCTCCCTCTCAGTGCGCTCGAGCGCGCACGCGCGCCGTAGCGCGCAAATTACGGCGACGCGACCGAGGCCGCGTCCGCCGGAACCTTCCCCCAACGCTGCATGATGCCGCTCGCGTTCGGCCCGTCAAGGACGCCGATCAGAAGAGCCGCTCGGTATCGAGCAACAAGGTGACGGGGCCGGCATTCACCAGCTCGACGTCCATGCGCGCCCCGAAACGGCCGCAGACCACGGGCACCCCGAGCGCGCGCGCCGCCTCCGCAACCGCATCGACGAGCGGAGCCGCCTGCGCGGCGGGCGCCGCTTCACCGAAGAACGGGCGGCGACCCTCGCGCGCGTCGCCGAGGAGCGTGAACTGGGAGACCACGCCGAGCGTGCCGCCCGTTTCGAGCAGCGAGCGGTTCATGCGCCCGGCGGCATCCTCGAAGACGCGCAGGTGCACGATCCGCCGCGCGAGCTCGTCCGCAGCCGCTCGCTCGTCCCGGCGCCCGACGCCGACGAACGCGAGCAGGCCGGCACCCATCTTCAGGATCTCTTCCGCTCCCAGCGTGACGCGCGCGCGGGCGACGCGCTGGACGACGGCTCGCACGGAGCTACAGGTTCTCTTGTTCCGCGAAGCGGCCGCGGTAGATGGCCTCTCCCTCGGTTCTCAAGAGCACGAGCTGACACAGGCGCACACCGGGGTGGATGCGCAGCGAGCGCTTCGACACGTTGCTCATCTCGAGCACCTGACGGTTCGACACGCCAGGCTGCACGAAGGCCGACGTGACGTGGATCATCAGACCGAGCCGCGCGAAGCGGCTGCGCCCCTCGAGCAGGCCGCACAGGTTCGCCGGCAGCGTGATGCGCTCTCGCGTGATGCCGTGGATCGTGCAACCGGGCTCGAGCACGTAGGGCGAATCGAGCCGCAGGCTGCGCGTGTGCTCGCGATAGTCCACCTCGTCGGAGAGCTCGATCGGCCCCGCCTCGGGCAGCATCACGCGAATCTCGTCTCCGAGCGTCAGATCGACCGAGGCCGCGCCGAGCTGGTCGAGCGCGAAGGGCTCGATCAGCAGCCGTCCTGCCGTGATCTCGGCGAGAATTGCGTCGCGGGTGAGGACGGGCATCGGATCGCGCATGATAACCTAGCGGCATGGGGCATCCCTATTTCGCCGTCGCGACACCGACCGTGATCGGCCACCGCGGCGCCGCCGGCGAGGCGCCGGAGAACACGCTGCCTTCTTTCGCGCGCGCGCTCGCAACCGGCGCAGCGATCCTCGAGAGCGACGTGCATCTCACGCAGGATGCGGTTCCGGTGCTGCTGCACGACGCGGTCGTCGAACGCACGACCGACGGCCGCGGTCGCGTCGCCGAGCTCACGCTCGCCGAGCTGCAGGCGCTCGACGCCGGTCACCACTTCAGCCCGGACGGCGGGCGCACGCACCCGTTCCGAAGTCGCGGGGTGCGCGTGCCGACGCTCGCGCAAGCCCTGGCCGCCTTTCCCAGCGCACGCTTCAACCTCGAGCTGAAGGACGGGGGCGCGGAGCTCGTGCGGGCCGTGCTCGACGTCGTCGAGCAGGCGGGAAGCGAGGCGCGCACCCTGCTCACCGCAGGCGACGACGCGCTCATGGCCCTGCTGCGTGAAGCGGTGGCTCGGCGCGGCTCGGGCGTCGCACTCGGCGCCTCGGGGCGCGAGGTGGGTGATTTCCTGCGCAGCGCGCTCGCGCGCAAGCCGCCCCCGGCCGGCCCGATGGCGCTCCAGGTGCCGCCCGACTACGCAGGCCAGCCGCTGGTGACCCGCGACTTCGTCGCTCACGCGCATGCGCACGGCCTCGTCGTGCACGTGTGGACGATCGACGAGCCCGAGGAGATGCGCGCGCTGCTGGCGCTCGGTGTCGATGGCATCGTGACGGATTTTCCCGCGCGTCTCGCCGCGCTGATCCACGCGCAGCGCGGCTAGCGCGGGCCCGCAGGCGAGCGGAGAGCGAGGCGACCCGCGGTGTACGGCGCTGCTGCCCCTTCGCCCTGGTTCCTCGCGCAGCGCGCCCGCGTCGCCGACGCCGCGCGCCTGGGTCCCGTGCTCGATCTCGCTTGCGGCCGCGGCCGTCACGCGCTCGCCGCGGCCGGGCTCGGCGCGACCACGCTCGCCATCGACCGCGACGCCAGCCTGCTGCGCGCGCTGCAGGCCCACGCCTCGCAGCGAAGACTGCCGCTCCGGGCGCTGCGCGCGGACCTCGAAACACCGTTCGGAATCCCTGTGAAAGCCGGGAGTTGCGGCGCAATCCTCGTGTTTCGCTTCTTGTTCCGGCCGCTCGCCGCCGCCATCTGCGAAGCGCTCGCACCGGGTGGGCTGCTGCTGTACGAGACGTTCACGGTCGCCCAGCGCGCGCTTGGCAGCGGCCCCCGCCGCGCGGAGTTCCTGCTCGAGCCCGGCGAGCTCGGCGCGCTCTTCTCGAGCCTCGCCTGTCTCGAGTACACGGAAGGACGCAGCGAAGGCGACACGCCGGAGTGCCTGGCGCGCCTCGCCGCGCGCAAGATCTGAAGCGGCGCGACCGCCGTGCGCGCAGGCGTTCAGGCGGACGCAAGGCGCCCGAGCGCCCAGCGCGCATGCTCGGCGAGCAGCGGGTCCGTCGATCCGGCGTGGCGCCGCACGTGCGGCGCGAGCGACGCAACTCCCGAGTTGCCCGCAGCGACCAGCGCGTTGCGCATGGAGACCCCGGTACTTCGCGCGGCGCAGCGCCGTGCGGCGCGTCGCCACCCGCCACGCGTCCTCGTCCAGATCGAGCAGCCAGGCGAGCGCCGGCGCCGCCCACTCCGGACGCGGCGCCAGCCGCGCGCGAAGCCCCTGAGGATCCGGCGGCAAGCTGCGACGCTCGCGCGTGTTCCAGGGGCACACCTCCTGGCAGATGTCGCAGCCGTACACGAGGTCGCCGACGCCCGTCGCGCAGCTCGAGCGGGACGCCGCCGCGCAGCCTCGATCGTCAGGTACGAGATGCAGCGCGTGGCGTCGAGCACGTAGGGAGCGGCGAACGCCTGCGTCGGGCAGGCGTCGAGGCAGCGCCCGGCAGGTGCCGCAGTGATCGGGCTCGCGCGCGTCGGGCGCGAGCGCCAGGTCCGTGAGCAAGGCGCCGAGGAAGAGATAGGAGCCCAGGCGCGGGTGGATCAGCAGGTGTTCTTGCCGATCCAGCCGAGCCCTGCGTAGGCGGCGAAGACGCGCTCCGACACGGGGCCCGTATCGACGTAGGCGCGCATCGCGACGGACCTGCCGGCGAGCGGTTCGAGCGCCGTCCCGAGCGCGCGCAGCCGCTCGCCGAGCACGTCGTGGTAGTCCTCGCCGCCGGCGTAGCGCGCCACGGCGCCGCGATCCGGCAGCCGGCCGGTCGCCGCTCGCCCGGGTCGTAGACGAGCCCCACCATGACGAGGCTGCGGGCCCCGGGCAGCAAGACGCGCGGATCGACCCGCTCCTCGACGCGCCGGGCGAGGTACCCCATCTCGCCGGCATACCCGCGCGCCAGCCACTCGCGCAGGAACCCGGTCTCGCGCGTCGCCTCGGCTCGCGCCACGCCCCCAGATCGAAGCCGAGGCCGAGGCCGAGCGCCTTCACGCGATCGACCAGCTCGACCGGAGGCGAAGCCACGGGCTCGGCATCTCGCATGCGCGCCTCCGCCGGATCCTAACCCTGATCCGACAGGGCGGAGCCTCCCTCCCCGCCCTGCAGCGTCGGATCGAGCTCAATGCGCCCGCGCCGAGGCGGATTTCCGTATGATCCGCCCCGGTCCAGCGCAGGGAGACTCGCCGATGGCGCGCGTGCAATTTCCGAAGGGCTTCCATTGGGGCACGGCCACCGCCTCGTACCAGATCGAAGGCGCGTGGCAGGAAGACGGCAAGGGCGAGTCGATCTGGGACCGCTTCAGCCACACGCCGGGCAAGATCAAGCTGGGTCACACGGGGGACGTCGCCTGCGACTCGTACCACCGCTTTGCCGACGACATCGCGCTGATGCGCGGTGCACCAGACCAGCTCCGATTCTCGATCGCCTGGCCCCGCATCCAGCCGACCGGCAGCGGGGCGGCGAATGCGAAGGGCCTCGATCACTACCGCCGCTTCATCGATGCCCTGCTCGACGCCGGCATCCGCCCCTTCCCGACGCTCTACCACTGGGATCTGCCACAAGCCCTCGAAGACCTCGGCGGCTGGCCCGAACGCGACACGGCCGGGCGCTTCGCCGACTACGCCGAATTGGTGATTCGCGCGCTCGGCGATCGCGTCTCGAGCTGGATGATCTTCAACGAGCCGAACATCTTCACCGTGATGGGCTATCTCGCCGGGATCCATGCGCCTGGCCGGCGCGATCAGGCCGCCTTCCTGCGCGCGACGCACACCGTGAACCTCGCCCAGGGCGAAGCCTTCCGCGCGA
>CAWAXD010000018.1:0-179501 GCA_963785985.1 uncultured delta proteobacterium
GGGTTCCACCTTATGACACGGGGCACGTCGGCCATCATGCCGTCTGCCCCGTCGGGAAATCCACGACTTTCTTTGGCCGCCGAACAATTCGTTCCGCGCAGCTCTGAATGGGCCGGCCGCCCCGGGTCAGGCCCTGCGCTGCGCGCTCGAATCGCCAGGGCCAGGAGACCGCCGCCCAGCAGGGCGAACGTCCCGGCTCGGGAATCACTTCGATGATGATCGCAGGGGCCGTCGACGACCTTCTTCTGGATCTTCGCCGAGTTCCCCGCGAATTCCGTGTACGCGTAGAGGTCGTTGTCGAAGGAGAGCTGGACCTTGGTCGCGTTCGCAACGATCGACGCGATGTCGAGGCTGACCTGGCCGTTCCAGATCGTGGTGCCGGGGTTGCTATTGCGATCGAGCCCAGACGAGCCCAGCGCGCCAGGCGTGAAGGCCCCCGTGACGCCAAACGGGTTCGGACCGGCGGCATTGAACGAAATGACGGTCGGCGTCACCGAGACGCCGTTCACCTCGAGAACCGTCACGAATCCCGACATCCCCGCGAAGACGCCCGTCCCAGCGGTCGTCGGGCCCGATCAACGTCGCATCGCCGAACTCCTTGAGGTTGATCTGATTGATCGTCGCGCCCAGCCCCGTCGCCGTGATCAGCGTCTGGAGCTGCGCGCCCGTTCCGTCATAGCCACCCGCGCCGGAAGTCTGCGCCACGAAGTTCGTCGGGAAGAAGAGCAGCTGGTCGCCAGCGCCCGTCGGAGCGCCGAAGCAGCACGTTCCGGCGACCTGCGGCGGCAGCTCGGCGTCGCCGAGGCTCGACGTCTCCTGGATGCCGTGAAGCTGACGCTCGTCCCAGGTAATTCGTGTACGTGTTCGTCGCGAAGGCCGCCTGGCTCACGATCAGCGAGGCGAACAACGTCAGCAGCGGCAACAACAGGATTCGACCGCGTGAGCTCATTTCATCCCCTTCTCGCGGGCGCTGTCCCAGGCCGCGGCCCGAAACCAGCTCCCAGTTCCTCCCGGAACGCGCTTCCCAGAGCGTCCCAGAACAGCCATCCCGGGTCCCAGATCCCGGGCTGGGTTCCGCGATTTCAGTCGAAGCTCGAACCGCGCTGAGAGTTGCCGAGCGGCGGTGAGCAGACGGATATCCCGGTTCCCATCGCGTGAGCCTGCAATTTACAGACCTATTCTTCAGTTTTGAGCCCTAAAAAAGCAATCCAATAAACAACCGTAAATCCGGATACTTGAATCTGGTCCGACCGGCGGACCCAGAATCTCGAAGGCCGGCGAGCGCTCGCAGAGGGAAAAACGGTTCCACAAATGCGGAAGTAGGATTCCGCGGTCGGCCGTGCAGCACGGCCGAGCCGGCATCCCCTAGTCTCGCCGGCAACCAGCATTGGGGCGAGGCTTCGACGCTCGCCGGGGGGGGTCGCATGAAGCTGATGGCGCAGCGGTCGTGGCGACGGGCGGAGCCGCTCGTGATGCTCGAGCTGCCGACGCCCGAGCCGGGCGCCGATCAGGTGCGCGTCGCCGTGAAGGCGATCGGCGTGAACCCGGTCGACTGGAAGCTGCGCGAGAGCGGCCCACTGCGGATCGCGGCGCGTCTGATCGGACCGCCGCCTCCCGTCGTCGTCGGCGTCGATTTTGCGGGCATCGTGGACGCGGTGGGAGCGGAGGTTCGCGACGTGCGCGTGGGAGAACGCGTCGTCGGGGGCACCGATTTCGCGCGCCGGCAGCGCGGCTCGTATGCGGACACCGTCTTCGTGCGCGCCGATCAGCTCTGCGCCCTGCCCTCCCAGCTTCCGTTCGACGTTGCGGGCGCGCTGCCGGTGGCCGGCGTGACGGCATGGATGTCGGTGGTCGAGATCGGGCGGCTCGTGTCCGGGCAAAAGGCGCTGATCCTCGGCGCCTCCGGCGGCGTCGGGCAGTTCGCGGTGCAGATCGCGAAGCGCGTTCAGGAAGGGCTTGTCGTCGGGGTCTGCTCGGGCGCGAACTCCGCCCTCGTGCGCGGACTCGGCGCCGACGTCGTCCTCGACTACAGCAGAATGTGACGCGCTCGCACAGGCGCAGTCCCACGGGCCGTATCAGGTCGTCGTCGACTGCGTCGGCAGCTACCCAGGCCCGGGCTGCCGCGCGCTGCTCGCGCGCGGCGGCCGCCACGTGATCGTCAGCGGCGACTCGATCGGCGCGGTCGCCCAGCTTTTCGCGCCACCGTTCTCGTCGAAGGCGGTGCTCGGGCGACCGAATCGCGACCGGCTCGCGCGCGTCGTCGCCGCCGTCGCCGCTGGCCAGTTGCAGGTGAACATCGCGCGCCGCTTCGGCCTCGCCGAAGCCGAGCAGGCCCACCAGCTCAGCCAGACCGGGCGGGTGACGGGAAAGCTCGTGCTGCTTCCGTAGGCCCGGCGACCGCCCGCGCGTCGCGTCGCTACACCTCGAGCCCGATCGCGCGCATCAGGGCGAGCGCGTTGCTGCGCGTCACGACGCCGGGCCGCATGCGGAAATCGAAGTGCATCTTGCCGTCCACCACCTGGTCCTCGAAGTGCACGTTGGCCGCCCGCGCCGCGAGATCGTCCGCGATCTGCGCGAGCGCCAGATCGTGCGTGGTGACGAGCCCGATCGCGCCGCGCGCGACGAGGCTGCGCACCACCGCCTCGGCGCCGATGCGGCGATCGTGCGAATTGGTGCCGTGCAGGATCTCGTCGAGCAGGAACAGCACGGCGCGCACGCCCGCGGTCTGCTCCACGATCGAACGCAGCCGGCGGATCTCGTTGTAGAAGTGCGAGTGCCCCTCCTGCAGCGAATCGAAGACGCGCAGCGACGCGCCGACGGCGAGCGGTGACAGCACCAGGCGGCGCGCGCGCACCGGAGCGCCCGCCTGCGCGAGCAGCGCCGCAACGCCGACGCTGCGCAGCAGGGTGCTCTTGCCGGACATGTTCGATCCGCTCACCAGCAACAGGCGCGGCGCATCGCACAGCGTCACGTCGTTGCGCACACAGCGCTCGGCCGCGAGCAGCGGGTGGCCGAGCGCTTCCGCTTCGAAACGCGGCGGGCCGGGGGCGAGCTCCGGAAAGACATCGCTCGGTTGCTCCCAGGCGTGGGTCGCGAGCGACGCGAGCGCTTCCAGCTCGGCGACCGCATCGATCCACGCGCGCAGCGCGGGTCCGCAGCGCGCGCGCCAGGCGTCGATCGCGAGCGCGACCTGCGTGGTGAAGAAGAGCGCTGCCCCGATCGGGGCGAAGAGCTGATTGCGGCGCGCATCGAGGAACTCGACGAGCCGCCGCAGGCGCGCGATCTCGCGCGAGGCGGGAACCCCGTCGGTGGCGATCGCCTGGCGCAGCGCGACCAGATGCGGAGCCGCGAAGCGCTGGCTCTCGACGACCGCGAGCAGCCGCGCGAGCAATGCGAGCTCGCGCGAGGGGGCTTCCGTCGCGGCCAGCGTGCGGCGCACGCGGCCGCGAACGCCGGCGGCGACGCCGCCGCCGATCGCGAGCACGGCGAGCCAGGGGATGAGGAGCGGCGCGCCCGCGAACGTCGCGACGATCAAGGCTGCCGAAGCGACGGCCAACACCGCGAAGAGCACCCGCAACGCCGGTGCGGGGGCCGGCGGCGCCGATTCGCCCCAGCGCTCGAGCGCATCGGCGTGCAGCTCCGTGGCGACCGCCTCGCCGACGAGCGCGAGCGCCTCCCGCAGCTCGAGCGCCGGCCGCAGCTCCGCGACGGCCGCCTGGCGTGCGCGCACCACGTCGCTCGCGGCCGGCGCGAGCAGCCACGACGCCAGCATCGCCTCGCCCGCGGCCGTGCGCGCGCGGCACAGCAGCTCGAACAGCCCCCCGGCCCCGAACAGGTCGAGATCCTCGGCGTAGAGATGCTCGGGATCGCGGAAGCGCTCCCCGCTCGCGCCCCTCCCGGCGAAGCGCGCGTCGAGGCGCGCGATCCCATCCTCGTAGTAGCGGACGGAGTGCTCGCGCGCGTCGGCGCGGCGCAGCACGCGGTCGTGCGCGATGACGAGGCCGACGAAGCCGAGCGCGGGTACGAACAACGAGCGCGGATCGAGCCGCTTCAGACCGAAGCTCAGGACGGCTAGCGCGATGCCCAGCGTGAACACCCCGAGCCGTGCTTGCGAGATGTGCGTGGCGCTGCGGCGCGCGGCGCTCGCATCCGCGCGCCGCGCGGCGAGGCGGCGCTCGTATTCGGCGCGAGGCTCGGGCGCGGGAGCGGTGGCCTCCGACATGGCGGCGAGTCTCCCGAACTCGACCCGTGCGCGCATCTGACGCAGCGCTCGACCTGGCTGCGGCGGAGCCTGCGTTCGACCGACAACGGGGATCGCGCGCGTCCGCGGGCGGGGCTTGCAATGACGGGGCCGGAAGGACTACCCGTAGGGTCGCTTGCCGCGCAGCGCTGCGTTGCTCGGGATTGCGGCTGTCAGCGACTGCGGGCGCACGAGGAAGGAGTCGACGATGAGGAAGAGCGGGCTCGCGCTTTGGCTACTGCTCGCTGTGGGGCGCCCCGTGTCCGCCGCCGATGGGCCTGTGATCCCGCTGCCCGCCGAGGACCAGCAGACGATCGCGAGCCTGCTGGGCCCGAACGTCGTCGGGCAGGCGCTGCCGAGCCAGACCATCAGCGACGCTTCCGTGTATTTCCCGCTCGTGGAGAAGGCGTCGACCTTCAACGTCACGAGCGGCAAGAACGCCGGTGCGCAGCAGACGCTCCGCGTCGCCAAGGGCCAGCGTCCGGGCGGCAACCCGGCGTGGCGCTTCGAGCTGTCCCCGACGCTCGCCGGCTTCCTGAACCAGGCGGCCAGCGGCGATCTGATGATGCCCGCCGTGAGCGATAGCGGCGAGGGCGTGATCGTCGTGACGACGCCGGCCAATCCATTCGTGATCCAGGGCATGAAGCCGGGTCAGTCGCGCAGCCTCACGCAGAAGGTCTCGGTGAACTATCTCGATGACCCGTCGGACCAGCGCTACTCCGGGTCGCTCACCGGCGCCTACACCTACGTGGGGACCTACGAGGTCACGGTGCCCGCTGGCAGCTATCCCGCGATCCTGATCCGCCTCCGATACGCCGGCAAGGTCGGCCCCGCGCACACGGAGGACACGGCCTATTACTTCTTCGCGCCGAAGGTCGGCGTCGTCGCGATGATCAGCCAGGAGGACGTCGAAGCCTTCTGGGTCATCCACATCGACTCGCGATCGGGGAAGATGCTCGCCTCGACGCAGTAGCGCGCAGCGGTGGTCTCGAGCGCGCGAGGCCCTGGCCGCCGGCGGCTCGCCGTCACTGCTGCTGGGTCGGCGCCGCCGGAGCTGGGGCATCCGGGGCCGCGATCGCAGGGCTCGGCACCGTGCTCCCGCCCGTCATGCTCTTGGTCAGATTGATCACGAGATACCAGAGCACGATCGCGAGCGCGATGATCAGGACGATGCGGACCCAGTTCTTCACGGGACTCCCTCCAATGGATCGAACGCGGCCGATGCTACCACGCGGAGGAGCGCCGGCGCGCCGCTCAGACTGAATCGCGCGCGCCCGGCCCTTCCTCCGCCATGTCGAAGCGCCCGACGTAGCCGGCGAAGCGTTCGCCCATCTCGTCCGTGTCGAGTCCGTATTCGGCCGCGCTGTAGCGGTGCTCGCCGTGCTTGCCCTGCGGGTTCTCCGCGTGCCAGCGGCGCATCGCGCTCTCGCCGGCCGGCGTCCACGCGAAGCCGAAGTGGGCGTAGATGCGCCGGGCGGCGGCGATCGGGTCGGCGAGCACCTCGCGGAAATCCAGGTCGAAGAACTGGTGGCTCGGGCTCTGCGCCCGCACCGCGAGCCCCGTCTCCAGCATCCGGGCATAGAGGTCGAGCTGCTCCCGCCCGATCGCATGCGCGTCGACGCTGCCCTCGTAGAGGCTGCGCCAGCCCGCGACGAGGCTGCAGATCGAGGGCAGCACCTGCGCCGGATCGCGATGCGTCTGCACGATGCAGGCGTCCGGGTAGACGTCGAGCAGCGCGCGCAGGTTGCGCAGGTGCGCGGGATACTTCAGCACCCAGCGACGCTCGGGCGTGGGCGAGCCGATCAGGCGCAGCACGTCGCGGTGTCGCGCATAGGCCGGCCGCATGTCCTGCGCCTCGAACCATTTCGTGTAGCTCGGGATGCTGGCATTCGAATCGAAGGTGTGATCGACGAACGATTGCAGCAGCAGATGCCGGCACTCGTCGGGGCCATCGACCGTCATCCAGTGAATGGCCTTCAGCGTGGGGTCGAGGTAGTAGGTGAGCCGCAACGCCTGGCGCGCGGCCTTGAAGCGCGGATCCCGCTCCCAGCGCTCGCGCGGCGGCCGCGGGCCGGGCGCGGCGGCGAGCCAGTATTCGAGCACCTGGTTCGCGGGATCCTGCGCCAGCAGGAAGTGCAGCGCGGTGGTTCCGCTGCGCGGCAGCCCGAGGATGAAGAGCGGGCGCCGGACCGGTAGCTCCAGGATCGCCGGGGTCTGCTGCCAGGCGCGCTCGACCACGAGTCGATTCTCGAGGATCTTCGCGAGCTCGCCGCGCACCATCAGGCGGCCGAAGGGCGAAAGCCGCGCTTCTTCGTCGTAGGCCCGCAGCAGCACGCGCAGGCCCTCGCGGAAGCCGGCGTCTCCGAAGTCGCCCTGCCCGCTGCGCTCGCGCGCGGCGTCGAGCAGCGCTGCTTCCGAAGCCGCGAACGACGCGGGCTTGCGACCGAGCGCGGCGAGCGTGCGCTGCACGCCGTCGAAGAGCCGTACGGGGAGCGGATGACGCCTCTGCACCGCGCCCGCCCGCCCGGCGCCTTCAGGCCGCGCGCGTCGTGTAGCGCACCGGCATCGACTCCCAGCCCTGGACGAACTCCGTCTTGATGCGGCGCAGCTTCGGCTCCTCGACGGCGTAGTCGGGAATCGCCGCGAGCACCTTCTCGAGGCACAGCTTGCCTTCCAGCTTCGCAAAGTGCAGGCCGATGCAGGCGTGCGTGCCGTGCCCGAAGGTGAGGATGCGCGCCGAGTTGCGGTCGATGTCGAAGACGTCCGGATTCGCGAACTCGCGCGGGTCGCGGTTCGCCGACGGGTAGAGGAACATCACGGGATGTCCTTCGCGCATCGTCACGCCGTGCAGCGTCACGTCCTTCTTCAGCGTGCGCATCAGAAACTGCGTCGGCATGTCGTACCGGAGAACCTCGCGGAAGGCGTTCGGGATCAGGCTCGGGTCCTTCGCGCACTTCGCGCGCTGGTCTGGGTGCTGCCAGAGCCGGTAGATCGCGCTGGAGAAGGTCTTCGGGAAGGTCTCGGCGCCGCCGATGATGAACATCGAGAGATGCGAGCCGGCCTCCTCGTCGCTGAAGCGGCGGCCGTCGATCTCGACGCCGAGCACCGTGTCGATCACGCTCTTGTCCGAGACGCCCGCCCGGCGGCGCTTCTCGATCAGGTCCTTGAAGTACGCCGTCATCTCCATCATCGCCGCGAGGCCATCGGGCGTCATGCCCTGCACGCCCTCCTGGCGCGCGAAGAAGCGCCAGACCAGGCGGTTCAGCATGTCGCTGTCCTCCAGCGGGAAGCCGTTCGCGATGCAGGCGACCTTCACCGACACCTTGGCGGCAAAGTCGTTGAAGAGGTCCGCGCCCGCAGCGTCCCGTAGCGGCGCGAAGGCGTCGTCGACGAAGCCCTGGATCTGCGGCTCGAGGCGCGCGACCACGCCGGGCGTGAAGAAGCGCGAAATGCGCGAGCGCAGCACGGTGTGCTGAGGCGGATCCATCAGGTTGATCATGGGCGTGACGGGCTGGACTTTCGTGAGCAGGTGCGACGCCGTGGTGCCGAGGCGGGTCGAGTAGCTCTCGTTGTCCATCGAGGCGTTCCAGATGTCGTCGAAGCGCGAGAGCGCGTAGGCGTCCCACTTCGGCAGGTGGTAGCAGGGGGCCTCCTCCCGCAGGCGCGCATAGATCGGGTACGGATCGCGGATCACTTCCTCGGAGTAGGGGTCGTAGTCGATCATCGGGCGTCGGCTCCTTCGAGGTGGGCGAGGATCTGGTTCGCGAGACTCTCGGCCGCCGGCAACATCAGCGGCTTCATCATGGCGTTGATCATCGGCGCCATCGGCCCGCCCGGGTCGAGACGCAGTCGAAAGCTCATGCGCGTGCCCGGCCCTGCGCCGGCCGGCGTCTCGCGCCGCGGTGCGCGCCCGATCAGCCGCAACAGCCCGCGCACGATCGCCTCGAAGAAGCGCAAGAATGCGCTGCGCCCCGGCTCGGGCGCAGCGGGCGTCCCGCCGCCCGCATCCGCCTCCAGCGTGAAGACGCCCTCGCCTTCCATCGGCTCGTTCACGCCCTTCAGGCGGAAGGTCGCGCGCTTGCCGGGGCTCCACTCCGTGATGTCGACCTTGAACACGAGCTTGCGCGACAGCACGCCGACGTCCCCCTTGAGCGTCCATTGCGATTCGGTCTCGCTGCGCTTCTCGTGGCTCTGGTAGCCGGTGACGAAGCGGGCCCAGTTGTCCATGTCCGCGACGAAATCCCAGATGCGGTCCACCGGGAGCTTTGCCGTGGTCGTGAACTCGGCCTCGGCCACCTCACTCCGCTCCGGCGGCATGACGGCCGGCGATGTAGCCCCAGACGATCGCGCGCATGTTGGACGTGCCGCTCTGATAGCCGCCGCCGAGATCGAGCAGGGCCGCGGAGTTACCGACGGCATAGAAACCCGGAATCGCCCGGCCGCGCACGTGCAGCACCTGCGCGTTCGTGTCGGTCGCGAGCCCGTGCGAGTTGACGCCAACCGACACCGGAACGAGTCGCACGCCGTAGAACGGCGGCTTGTCGAGGGGGCCCACGCACGGATTCTTGTAGTGCGGGTCGCCGACCAGGCGCACCGCCCACGGCCGCGAGCCCTTGCCGAAATCGGGGTCCTCTCCGGCGGCCGCAAAGCGGTTGAAACGCTCGAGCGTGGCGACGAAGCGCTCGGGATCGATGCCGAGCTTCTGCGCGAGCGCGCGCGGCGTATCCGCCTGCACGACCAGCTCCTCGGGCAGGTCCTGGCCCGGCATGAACGAGCCGAGCGGATAGCGATCGCGGTAGTTCTGATCGAAGATCAGGAACGGCGGCAGGTTCGGCATCGACTGCTTCTGCCCGTCCCAATGGCGCAGGCGTGGCTGGTAGTCCTTGTAGAAGGATTCGTCGCAGAAGCGCTCGCCCGCGCGGTTGACCCAGATCGCGTGCGGACAACCGCACTCCCACGAGGAGCGGTAGAGCGGCTGGCCCTCGTGCTCTTCGCCGGGGATGTTGTAGCCGTAGAACATCGCCAGGTTGGTGGGCGGCACCGCGCCGATCGCGGCGCCGATCTCGCCCCCCATCACGAGGTGATCCCCGTCGAGATGAGGCGGGCAGGCGGAGTTCCAGTCGGGCATGGCCTCGAACTGGCGCGCGAGCGCGCGGTTCCTGTCGTAGCCGCCCACGCCGAGCACGACGCCGCGGCGCGCGCGCACGAAGAGGGGACGCCCGTCATGCCCGGCGCGCACGCCGACCACCGCGCCGCCTTCGACGATCAGCTCACGCACGGGCGTGTCGACGTGCGCCGGGATGCCGCGGTCCACCATCGCCGCCTTGATGAACCAGCCCATCATGCCGGGGCCGAAGCTGCGCATGTCGTCGGAGAGCCGCTTGCCCACCAGCTCGTAGTCCCAGCGCGTGACGTTCGCGAGCCCGCCCCAGGCGTAGAGCTCGCGGTGCAGCACGCCCGGCGGCACGTGCGGCGTCATCGGATAGGTCTTCGTCTGCCACGGGCCGAGCTCCGCGCCCTTGAACAGCTCGACCGAGAGATAGCGACCCCCCGCATGCGAGCCGGGCGCGTCGGGGTAGTAGTAGTCGGGCAGCCCTTCGACGGCCGTCCAGCGCACGCCGGCCTCGCGCTCGAAGTACTCGATCGCGGTGCGCATCGTGGCCAGCAGCTTGCGCTGGTGTTCGGGAGCGGCGAAGCCGGCCGAGAGGAACTCGAAATAGCGACGGCCCGCTTCGTCCGAATCGGCGATCCCGAGCTCGCGCATCTTGTGGCTGTTGGGGACGAAGACCTCGCCGCCGCCGTAGCCGCAGACGCCCCCGAGGCGGCCAGCCTTCTCGAGCACGACCACCTGGCTGCCGCGATCGTGCGCGGCGATCGCGGCGCCGATCGCGCCGAGCCCCGACCCGACCGCGACGACGTCGACCTCGAGATCCCAGCGCTGCGCTCGCTCGGCCATGCCTGATTTTCCTTGCGGACGCGCCGGGGGGCCCCGGGCGGTGAATCAGAACGGAACGTATAGTATCGTAATGGGGTGGGCCGCGGAAGCGCCTTTCGACCCGGTTTCCCCGACCCATCTTCAGCCCCCGCTCGGGTGCAGCAGCCAGGACATGCGGACGAATCGCGAACCGGAAGCCTCGGAGTCCCCGAACGCAAGCGCCGCGAGCGCGGGGCGACCGCGCAGCGACGAGGCCCACAAGGCGATCCTCGACGCGACGCTCGCGCTGCTCGCCGACGTCGGCTTCTCCGCGCTCAAGGTGGAGGGCGTCGCGAGCCGCGCCGGCGTCGGGAAGGCCACCATCTACCGCCGCTGGCGCTCGAAGCTGCCGCTCGTGGTCGAGGCGTTCAGCCTGCTACCGGCGCTCGAGGAGGTCGACACCGGAGACCTCGTGACCGATCTGAAGAAGATGCTGCGCAACTACTTCGAGCTCTTCAACTCGACGCCGCTCGGCACGGTGCTGCCGAGCCTCGCCGGCGAGCGCCGCCACAACCAGGCGCTCTCGAAGCTGCTCGACCCGGTGCTGCGCGAGCGGCGGCGCCCGCTGCTGCGCGTGCTCGAGCGCGCCGTCGAGCGCGGCGAGCTGCCGCGCGACCTCGACATCGATCTGGCGGCCGACCTGATCGTCGGCCCGATCGCCGTGCGCCTGTTCTTCGGCGGCGGCAAGCTCGGGCCGCGCCTGATCGACTCGATCGTCGACCTCGCGCTCTCGGGAGTTCGCGCGAGCCGCTAGCGCGTGGAGCGGGCCCGCAGCTCGAACTTCATCACCTTGCCCGAGGCGTTGAGCGGAAGCGCGTCCACGATCTCGACCGTGCGCGGCACCTTGTAGTTGGCCATGTGCTCGCGGCACCACGCGATCACGGACGCCGGCGTGAGCGTCGCGCCCGGGCGCGGCACGACGAACGCCTTGCCCACCTCGCCGAGCCGCTCGTCGGGAGCCCCGATCACGGCCACCTGCGCGACGCCCTCGAGCCCGAACAGCAGGTTCTCGATCTCCGCCGGATAGCAGTTGAAGCCGCCGGTGATGAACATGTCCTTGATGCGATCCGTGATGCGCAGGTAGCCGCGCTCGTCCATCACCGCGACGTCCCCGGTGTGCAGCCAGCCCGCGGCGTCGATGGTCTTGCGCGTCTCCTCCTCGTCCTCGAAGTAGCCCTGCATCACGTTGTAGCCGCGCACCACGACCTCGCCCGGCTCGCCGCGCGGCGTCTCCTTGCCCTCGCGATCGACGCAGCGCACTTCGGTGTCGGGGATCGCGCGGCCCGAGGTCGTCGCGATCGTCTCCGGGTCGTCGTCGAAGCGGCACATCGAGACGATTCCGCAGCACTCGGTGAGCCCGTAGCCGGTGATGATCGTCTCGAAGCCGAGCTCGGCGCGCATGCGGTGGATCAGCTCGACGGGAATCGCCGCCGCGCCGGTGACGGCCAGACGCAGCGCCGAGAGGTCGTAACGGGCGCGGTCCGGGTGCGCGAGGATGGACTGATACAGAGTCGGCGGGCCCGGCAGCACCGAGACCCGCTCGCGGCCCACGCGCTCGAGCACGGCGGGCACGTCGAAGACGAGCTGCGGCAGCACGCTGGCGCCGCGCAGCAGCGAGGCCAACCAGCCCGCCTTGTAACCGAAAGAATGGAAGAACGGGTTCACGACCAGGTAGCGATCGCCCTCGCGCAGCCCCACCACCTCGCTCCAGGCCGCGAAGGCGCGCAGGTTCTGCGCGTGCGTTGTCATCACGCCCTTGGGCTTGCCCGTCGTGCCCGAGGTGAAGAGCAGATCCGAGAGCGCATCCGGCGCGACGGCGGCGGCGCGCGCCTGCGCCTCGGCCTCGGAGACGGCTTCGCCCCGCGCGAGGAAATCGGACCATGCGAGCGTGCCGGCGGCCTCCCCGCGCAGGCACACGATCGTCTCGAGCGCCGGGAGATCCTCGCCGGCGAGCTGCGCGGGATACTGCGTGCCGAGGAACTCCCCCAGCGTGAACAGCAGGCGAGCCCGACACTTTCGCAGGACATAGCCCGCTTCGGCCCCCTTCCAGCGCGTGTTGATGGGAACCAGCACGCCGCCGGCCGACTGCAGGCCGAGCGCAGCCACGATCCATTCGTGGACGTTCGGCGCCCAGATCGCGACGCACTCCCCAGGCCGCACGCCCGCGGCCAGGCAGGCGCGCGCGGCGCGCACGACGGCGGCCTCCAGCCCGGCGAACGACAGCCGGACGTCGCCGTCTTCGATGGCGACCCGCTCCCCGAACCGACGCGCCGCCGCGCGCACGAGCGACGGCGTCGTGTGCGCCGTGAGCGGCGAGAGCGTTCGTTGCATACGCTGCGTATCGTATCGTAGGATTCGCGCGCACCAGCCCCAGGAAGCCATGCACCTGCACTTCAGCGACGAGGACGAGGCGTTCCGGCGCGAGATCGCCACGTGGCTCGAGTCCGAGCTCGGCGGCGAGTTTTCGGCGCTGCGCGGAGCCGGCGGCCCCGGCAACGAGAACGCGCTCGTCGAGGAGCGCCGCGTCTGGGAACGCCGCCTCGGGCAGGCCGGCTGGGCGTGCATCGGCTGGCCGCGTGAATGGGGCGGGCGCGGCGCGTCGCTCACGCAGCAGGTGATCTTCCACGAGGAGTACGCGCGCGCGCGCGGCCCCGGCCGCCTGGGCCACATCGGCGAGGGACTGCTCGGGCCGACGCTGCTCGCCTTCGGGAGCGACGCACAGAAGCGTCGCTTCCTGCCCGCGATCGCGCGCGGCGAGGAGATCTGGTGCCAGGGCTACTCGGAGCCCAATGCCGGCTCCGACCTCGCGAACGTGCAGACGCGCGCCCGCCTCGACGGCGACAGCTGGGTGATCGATGGTCAGAAGGTCTGGACCTCGTGGGCGCAGTGGGCCGATTGGTGCTTCGTGCTGTGCCGCAGCGACGCGCAGGCGCCGAAGCACCGCGGCCTCTCCTATCTGCTGGTGCCGATGCGCCAGCCGGGCATCGCGGTGCGCCCGATCGTGCAGCTCACGGGGGATTCCGAGTTCAGCGAGGTCTTCTTCGACGGCGCGCGCACCGATGCCGCGCACATCGTCGGCCGTCCCGGCGACGGCTGGAAGGTGGCGATGGGGACGCTCGCCTTCGAGCGCGGCGCCTCGACGCTCGGGCAGAACCTGAGCTTTCGCAACGAGCTCGAGCACGTGTTCGAGATCGCTCGACGGAGCGGGCGGGATCGCGATCCCGTGCTGCGCCAGCGCCTCGCCGACGCCTGGATCGGGCTCGAGGTGATGCGCATGAACGCGCTGCGCATGCTCTCCGGCGGCGAGAGCGGCGAGCTTCCGCGCGAGGCGCTGATCTACAAGCTCTACTGGGCCGTGTGGCACCAGCAGCTCGGCGAGCTCGCGATGGACGTGCTCGGCGACGAAGCGGCCGTGCTCGAAGGCGCTCCCTACGAGCTGGGCCCCCTCCAGCGTCTGTTCCTCTTCACGCGCTCGGACACGATCTATGGCGGGTCGAACGAGATCCAGCGCAACATCATCGCCGAGCGTGGGCTCGGCCTCCCGCGCGAGCCGCGGGCCTAGGCGAGGTCGCATGAGCACAGCGAAGGTTCCCGTTCCGCCCTACCCCGCGCCGCATGGCCTGCTCGCCGGCAAGAGCGTGCTGGTGACGGCCGCCGCGGGCACCGGCATAGGCTTCGCGACGGCACGTCGTTGTGCCGAAGAAGGCGCCCGCGTGATGCTCTCCGACCTGCACGAGCGGCGTCTCGGCGAATCCGCTGCCGAGCTCGAGAAGCTCACCGGCGTGCGCCCGCCTACGCAGCTGTGCGACGTCACCAACGAGAGCCAGGTGCGGGCGCTCGTGAAGGCCGCGATCCGCGAGTTCGGCCATCTCGACGTGCTGGTGAACAACGCCGGCCTCGGCGGCTTCGTGCCGATCGTCGAGATGAGCGACGAGCAATGGCTGCGCGTGCTCGACGTGACGCTCAACGGCACCTTCCGCATGACGCGCGCCGTGCTGCCGCACATGCTCGAGCGCCGGCGCGGGGTGATCGTGAACAATTCCTCGGTGCTCGGCTGGCGGGCCCAGGCCGGCCAGGCGCATTACGCCGCAGCCAAGGCGGGCGTGATGGCGCTCACGCGCTGCGCGGCGATGGAGGCCGCAGCGGCCGGCGTGCGCGTCAACTGCATCGCGCCGAGCCTGGCCACGCACCCCTTCCTCTCGAAGGTCATGCCCCAGGACCTGCTCGACGAGCTCGAAACCCGCGAAGCCTTCGGCCGCGGCGCCGAGCCGTGGGAGGTCGCCAACACCGTCGTGTTCCTGGCGAGCGACTACGCCTCCTACCTGACCGGCGAGGTCGTGTCCGTCAGCAGTCAGCACCCCTGAACGGGGTAGAGGTGTCCATGCCCACCGACTTCAAATCTCCCTCGGAGCTCGCGAGCGCGATCGGGAAGCCGCTCGGCAAGAGCGAGTGGCTCACGATCACCCAGGAAAGGATCGATCGCTTCGCCGAAGCGACCGGCGACCACCAATGGATCCACGTCGATCCGGCGCGCGCGGCGCTGGGGCCCTTCGGAAAGACCATCGCCCACGGCTACCTCACGCAATCGCTGGTGAGCTATTTCCTGCCCCAGATCGTCCAGGTGCACGGCGTCGCGATGGGGATCAATTACGGCGCCGACCGCCTGCGCTTTCCCGCGCCCGTCCCGGTCGGCTCGCGCGTGCGCGGCAGTGCGGAGCTGATCGAGGTCGAAGCGCAGAAGGATGGCTCCGTGCAGGCGAAGATCCGCGTCAGCGTCGAGATCGAGGGCAGCGAGCGACCCGGCTGCGTGATCGACACCATCAGCCGCTACTACCCGGCGGAGAAGAAGAGCGCATGAAGTTCTGGCAGGTGCTCTCGTTCACCGAGCCGGAGCAGCTCGTCCCGCTCGCGCGCGCCGCCGAGGAGGCCGGCTTCCACGGGGTCCTGCTCTCCGACCATCTGTTCTTTCCCGAGAAGCTGCGTTCCCGGTATCCGTACGCGCCGGACGGCAAGCCCGCCTTCGATGGCGCGACGGTGTTCCCGGAGGTCTGGACCTCGATCGCCGCGATGGCGAGCGCGACGACACGTCTTCACTTCTCGACGCTGGTCTTCGTGCTGCCGCTGCGCAATCCGCTCGAGGTCGCCAAGACGCTCGGAACGCTCTCGCGTCTGTCGGGCGGGCGCGTGGCGCTCGGCTGCGGCGCCGGCTGGATCCAGGAGGAGTTCGATCAACTCGGCGTCGATTTCGCGACCCGCGGCAAGCGCTTCGACGAGATGATCGGCGTGCTGCGCGCGCTCTGGCGCGGCGGCATGGTCGAGCACCACGGAAGCCATTTCGACTTCGATCGCCTCCAGCAGAGCCCGGCCCCCGCCGCAGCCATCCCGATCTACGTCGGCGGCGTCTCGGCCCCCGCGCTTCGCCGTGCGGCCCGCCTTGGCGACGGCTGGATGGGCACGGGCCACGACCCCGCGGAAGTCCCGGCGCTGCTGCGCCGCTTGCGCGAGCTGCGCGCCGAGGCCGGGCGCGAGAGCGAGCCCTTCGAAACGATCGTGCCGCTCGTCACGCCGCCGGACGTCGACGTGCTGCGGCGGCTCGCGGGCGAAGGCATGACGTCGGCCACCGCCTGGCCCTTCACCTACACGCTGCCTCCGAACGCGGCGCTCGCGGACAAGCGCGACTCGCTGCTGCGCTTCGGCGAGTCGTTCATCGCGAAGCTGCGCTAGCGGCCACGCGGAGCCCGGTCCGGCTCGTCCGGATTCAGGAACCCGTGAGGAACGGGATCAGGTGCCGCAACACGGCGGCCGGCTGCTCTTCGTGCGGCATGAGCGAAGCGTTTGCGATCCGCGCGAATGCGCTGCGAGCGCGCATCTGCGCGCACATCGGCTCCGCGAGCGACACCGGAAAGGTCCGGTCGTCCTCACCCCAGAGAAACAGGGTCTCGGCTCGGATCCGGGCGTGGTCGTCGCGCAGTCGATCCACGACGTCCCACTCGGCTCCCCGCAGATACGCCATCGCCCCAGCCATGCGCTCGCGCGATCGAACCAGCGGTGTGACGTAGGGACCGAGAACCGTGGGATCGTCGAACAGCTTCGGGTCGGAATAGAACTCGCCCATGCACAGGGGCGACCTCACGAACCCCTCGAATCGCATCAGCGCGGCGAAGACCGCGCCGGCTCCCGGCAGGTGGGCCAGCTGGACGTAGAGCGGAATCCAGGGAGGGCGGTGGCCGGGGATCTCGGTGTTGAGCAGCGCCAGCCTCTCGACGCGATCCGGATGCCCGAGCGCGACGAGCCGGGCCAGTGTCGCGCCGGTGTCCTGCGCGACCAGGGAATACGCAGCGAGCCCCAACCTCTCGAACAGCAGACGCAAGCGGCGCGCCTGCGCCGTGAACGTCATGTCGGTGCGCCGCGACCAACCGCTCTCCCCCAGTCCCGGCAGATCGATGACGTGGCACGTGAACGACTCGGCGAGAGCGGGCAACAGCTTGCGCCAGGTGTAGCCGTGGACCGGGAAGCCGTGGATCAGGGCGAGCGCCGGGCCGCGACCGAACACCCGCACGGCGAGGGTCGCATCTTCGACCGTGTGCCGCCGGATCTCGGCAGCCGCGAAGAGCGCTTCCGGCGTCGGAGCGGATCGCTCGCTCAAGCGGATCTCCTGCCGTGATCATGCGGGCGGCAAAACGCTAGCAGCTGGTCCGCAGGCGCTGATACGTCTCCTCGATGCCGACGCGCAGCTTGTCGAGGTCTGGAACCCGCTCCGCGTCTGCATTCAGGCCGATGTAGATTCCGCCCGCGTACGAGAAGACCGCCAGACCGAGCCCCAGCCCATCCGTGATCGGCACGATCGGGTAGATCGACTCGACCCGCAGCCCGGCCAGGTAGCGATCCTCGCGCGGCCCCGGCACGTTCGTCGCGATCAGATTGGCGACGCCCAGCGTTCGGATGTGACGCGTCAGCCACGCGAAGAGCGGCACCGGCACGAGCTCGAGGGATTCGAGCAGGATGCTGATCCCCCGGCTGCTGCCGTCCTGCTTGAGCTCCGTGGTGACGGCCCGCGTCACGGCGAGCCGCTCACTCTCGCTCTCGGCGTGGACCGCGAGCGGCACGAGCAGCGCCGAAACGCGATTGCCGAGCGCGCTCATCTGCGCAGCGCTGCGCATGCTCACCGGCACCAGCGCCGTGATCGGGCGATCGACCAGGGCCCCGCTCGAGCGCAGATAGCGGCGAAGGCCTCCGGCCAGGATCGTGAGGATGACGTCGTTGACGGTGGCTCCCGACTCGTGCCGGATCCTCTGGACCTCGTCCATCGGCAGGCGCGTGAACGCGAGCTGCCGTCGGAAGCCGATCGGTCCATTCCACGGCAGGCTCGCCGGCGCGTGGGTCGCGAGGTCGAGGACGCGGCTCGCCGCCTGGCGCAGACAGTTCGCGGCCTCGCGGGTCTGCGCGGCGCTGCGCAGCGCCCCCAATGCGCGCCGCCAGCGGCGCAGCGGTCGCCGCACCGAGGCGGTGAGCGCCCTGCCGAAGCGAGACACGGAGCTGGGCGGCGCTTCGGGGGCTGGCAGGATCGGCGGGCCGGGTTCGCAGCCGGCGAACGGGTTGGCCTGCAGCAGGACTTCGAGCAGTCCCGCGCCCGACACACCGTCGATCATGCAGTGGTGCACCTTCTGGAACAGCGCCGTGCGGCCACCGTCGAGGCCTTCCAGCACGTGCATCTCCCAGAGCGGACGCGTGCGGACGAGCGGCTGCGCCAACAGGGTCTCCACGAGCTCGCGCAGATCGTGCTCGCCGCCGGGTGCGGGGACGGACCAGTGGAAGACGTGATTGCGCACGTCGAACGCTGGATCGTCGTCCCAGGTCGGATGCGAGAGGGAGAGAGGCGCGGGCACCGCTCGCTGCGTGTAGCGCCGCAGACGCGGCAGGCGCGCTTCGAGATGGCACACCACCTCCGCCATCGAGATCGCGCCATCGAGCTGCGCGAGACAACCGATGTGCAGCGGTGCGTGCGGGCGCTCCAGATAGAGAAACCCCGCATCCAAGGACTTCATGCGCCGAGAAGGTCCCGTCAGCTTCACCGAGGTCATGAGCGACTCCTCGTGCGGGCTCCCGTGGTCCGCCTTGGGTGGCGAAATAGGGGGCGCGGCTTGCGGAGGCGCCGCGCCCCCCGCACCCGGCCGGGTGACCGGGGCATCGCGGTGGGGGGCACCGCAACGGCTAGTACCGAATCGTCTTCACCGGCTTGGCCGCCGTGGATGGCGCACGTTCGATCCGCATCGCCGTATGGGTCGTTCCGCTCGTCGTATAGGTGACCGTGACCGGATCACCGACCGCGAGCTGACCGAGATCTCCAGCCTTGGCGCCGGTCATGACCTTTGCGTCATCCGCCACGGCGAACGTCAGCGTCTCGGGTTGAACGGCCTGCGGGTACTCCGACACCGAAAGCGTCCTGGCGGTCGCGTCGACGCTCACGACCTCGCCGACGAGCTTGTGCGAGGCCTCCTTCGCGGACGCCACGGAAGCGGCACCGACGAACAGCAGCACCGAGCCGAGAACTGCAGCATGAACACGCATGGGTACTTCACCTCACTCTGGATTCGTGAGCTTGAGGCTCGCGGCTTTCGCTACGGGAGAGAGCTCGGCGGCCCACTGGTGCCCTTGCCGGGAGTCTTCCTCCCATACATAGAAGCTCGGCCCCCACTCCGCGTAGCCGGTCGTCTCTTCGCGCTGCGGGGCCGTGCGGCCGCGCTCGCGCTCGCCCGGAACATCGTCGTTCGTCGCCGCACTCGTCGCGAAGCTCGCGAGCGACGCCACCACCCCGATCAGGGCTCGTGTCCAACGCATGTCCCACCTCCCGTTTGCCAGCCATTGGAACCCGAGCTCGGGCACGCGGTTCTCCGGCGCGCGGCGCCAATGCAGACGCCGTGGCGATCAGATGACGAAGATGTAACGGATGGGGCGCGCGGAGACGGCCCGCGTCTTCAATCCGCCGGCGAAGCGGCCCCCGAGCGGCTCGAGCGTGAACGTGCGCACGACGTCCGCGAGGTTGACGACGACGAGCACACCCGTGGGCGCGCCGGGTCGAGATCGTCCAGGGGGACGACAAGGGAGGCCCGATTGCGGACAATCGGGGCGCCGCGCACGACTGAAACGGGCGAAAGGAGCTGCTGCATGAGCGACGACCTCACGGCCTGGCTGGCGGCCCCGGGCCCGCTCGACGACGCGAAGATCGACGCGTTCCTCGCGCGCGTGCGCGAGGAGCGCGACGCGAAGCGCGCGTCCGCTGCGGTCGCAGCGCTGATCGGCTCGCCGCGCCTCAGCCTGGATCAGCTCGAGCGCATCGCCCGCTCGGACCGCGAGCTGATGCGCCGCCACGAGGCGCTGATCCGGCGCACCTACCTGGCGCGCCGCCTCGAGACCGCGGTCAGCGACGAGCTGCTCGAGCAGGTGCTCGAGCTCAAGGACGCGTCGATCCAGACGAAGCTCGTGCGCGATGCGCGGCTCACACGCAAGCAGGCCGAACGGCTCGCCAAGCGCGGCGCGAATCCGACGCTGCGCGCGAACGCCGAAGCCTGGGTCAAAGACAAGAAGGCCTGGAGCTAGCTCCGATCCGACATTGCGGCCCGCCGCCTCCCTCCCCGCGCTCCTCGAATCTCGGATCGGGCCCGGGCGGCGCCTCAGAACGGCGGGAACGGGCGGCCGACGAGCGAGTACGTGAAGGCAAAATGAGCGCCGGCGCCCACGAGCACGAACAGGTGCCAGATCTCGTGGTGCCCGAAGAAGCCGGGCCAGGGGTCGGGCCATTTGCGCGCGTAGATGAACGCGCCGAGCAGGTACGCGAGGCCCCCGCCCACGAGCCATGCGAGCGCGCCGCCCGAGAGCTGCGGCACGATCAGGCGCCCGCACACGACCACCACGGCGCTGAGTCCCAGGTAGAGCCCCATGCCGAGCCACTCGGGGCAGTCGAGCCAGACGATCTTGACGAGTGCGCCCGCAGCGGCGAGCCCGAGCACGAGCGCGAGCACCAGCAGGCGCCCGCTGCCCTCGAACACGAGCGAGAGCGTCGGCACGGCCGTCCCCGCGATCAGGAAGAAGATCGCCGAGTGATCGATCCGCTGTAGCCAGCGGTTGCCGCGCGGCCCGAGATCCAGGAAGTGATAGAAGCTCGACGCCAGGAAGAGCAGGACGAGAGACGCGCCGTAGATCGCCATGCCCGTCGTCCGCGGCAGATCGCCCTCCGCGCGCGAGACCAGCAGCACCACCGCAGCGAGCGCGAGCCAGAAACCGGCGAAATGGGTGGTCGAACTCACGGGATCCTTGAAGATCTGCCGGCGCACGTCGAATTTCATGGCGAAGAGCCTACCGTGCGGCGCGTGGCGCGCGTGTCACGGTTTCGTAAAACCTGCGCGGCGGAACCCGCTCGGGTCTTTGGGTCCGCATCCCGCTACCGTGCAGCTCGCACGCAACAGCGAGCGCACACACCGAAGGGAGCGAGAAGAGCATGGCGAAGAAGCAGACGCGGAAGCCGGGCAAGCCGGCAGCCACCCGCAAGCGCGCAAAGCCGCGCGGCGCGACCCGCAAGAGCCCGGCCAAAAAGAAGCCTGCCGGCGTGACGCAGCGCACCGCCGCGCGCAAGCCGGCGGCCGCAAACACAGCCGGCAGCGGCGTCGTCTACACCGACCTGCTGCGCGAAGCGCTGGCGGCGCGCACGCGTTAGGCGGAGTTCCCCGCAGCGCGTGTAACGTTCTCCGGCTCCTCCGCGTTTCTCGAGTGGAGAGGGAGGCGAGAACGTGACGACCAGCAGTCCGCCCGCGCGAGCGGAGCGGCTCGCGACGCTGTTTCGCGCCGAGCAGCGCCGGGTGTGGGGCCTCGCCTATCGCTTGACGGGCAGCGCCGAGGACGCCGACGACGTCGTCCAGGACGCCTTCGCCCGGCTCGTCGCCCACGACTCCCGGACGCCGATCGAGGATCTGGGGCCCTGGCTCCGGCGCGTCGCCACCAACCTCGGCATCGACGCGCTGCGCCGCCGGCGGCACCGCACGTATCGGGGCCCCTGGCTGCCGTCGCCCGTCGAGACTTCGCAGGCGGACTGGCTCGACGCGCACGTGAGCGAGAGCCCGGACCCGGAGCGGCGCTACGGCCTCGTCGAGAGCGTCACGTTCGCCTTCCTGATCGCGCTCGAGGCGCTCGGTCCGCGCCAGCGCGCGGTGCTCCTGCTGCGCGACGTGTTGGGATACTCCGCGCGCGAGACCGCCGATCTGATCGGCGCGTCGGAAGGCAACGTCCGCGTGCTCCACCTGCGCGCGCGCCATGCCCTCGAGGCGTACGATCGCAGTCGTTGCATCCCGACGCCCGAGCTGGTGGGCCGGCACCGGGCCGCGCTCGACCAGCTGCTCGGCTGTCTGCTCGCGCAGGACGCGCGGGGGCTCGAGGCGCTGCTCGCCGAATCGGTGCACACGCTGACCGACGCCGCGGGCGAGTACACCGCGCTCGCGACGCCCATGGCAGGTCGCGCGCGCGTCGCGCGCTTCTACCTGAAGGCGGCGCTCCAGCGACGCGGCCCGGGCACGCGCGTCGAGGTTTGTGTGGTGAACGGGCTGCCGGCCGCGTTCATCACCCTCGAGCGCCCCGTGCGGCGCCAGGCGCCTCGCACGCTGCTGCGCTGCGAGCTGGATGCGGCCGGCCGCATCCAGCTCGTCCACGCGATCCTGGCGCCGCGCAAGCTCGCGGCGCTGCGGCCCTCGTAACGGATCGATCGGCTCGCGCGTCTCCTCTTCGGCTGCAACCAGGACCGAGGAGACGCGACATGACGACCGACGCATTGCTTCGCAATACGGCGGCGCTGCTCGCCGTGATGGCGCTGCTCTCGCTGATCGAGATCCTGCTGCCCTTCGCCCGCAAGCAGGAGTGGAGCCGCCGCCACTGGATCCCGAACCTCGCGCTGCTGGCCCTCACCCTCGGGCTCACCTTCGCGCTCAACGCGGGCGCGCTGCTCGTCTCCGTCTGGCTCGGCTCGCACGGGTTCGGGCTGATCGCGGGTGTGCCGTTGCCGCCTCTCGCGCAGGTCGGAATCGGCATCGTCGCGCTCGACGCCTCCACCTACGCCTGTCATCGGCTCATGCACCGCCTGCCGGCGCTGTGGCGCGCACATCGCGTCCACCACTCGGACCCGCTCGTCGACGTGACGACGGCGTTGCGTCAACACCCGATCGAAGGCCTGTGGCGGACGCTCTTCGTGATGGCGCCCGCCTGGGCGGTCGGCCTTCCGGCCGAGGTCGTCGCGATCTATCGCGTGGCGAGCGCCCTGCAGGGGCTCGGCGAGCACGTGAACGTGAGGCTGTGGGAGCCTCTCGACCGGGCGCTCTCGTTCGTGACGTGCACGCCGAACATGCACAAGCTCCACCACTCGCGCCGGGCGATCGAAACGGACTCGAATTACGGCAACCTGCTCTCGCTGTTCGATCGGGCCTTCGGGACCTTCACGCCTCCCACCCCCGGACGCTGCGTCGATTCCGGCCTCGACGGCCACGACGCCCCCGAAGCGCAGCAACTCGGCGCGCTGCTGCGCTTGCCCTTCCGCCGAGCGGGACAGATCCTGTCTCCCGCCGGTGCTGGCGAGCCCGCAGGGCGAAACCTCCTGGAGGACGCGACGTCGTGCAGTGGGTGACCCGTTCGAGACCGCGGGTGAACCGGACCGCAACGGCCTGGCTCATCCGTCGCTTCATCGATCCGGCGGCGGAGATCCTCTTCGTCGACCCGCAGAGCGTGGCGGGCATCCAGCAGCGCGAAGGCGCGATCGGCTTCGACGCTCCCGGCGCCCGCTACCCGCATCGCGATGCGCGCGGACGCTGCTCCTTCGAAGCGCTGGCCGAGGAGCACCGGCCCGCCGACGCCGCGCTCCGAAAGCTCGCGCGCATCGTCCACGGCGCAGACTTCACCGACGAGGTGTCTGCGACGCCCGAGTCCGCCGGCCTGCGCGCCATCTCCCAGGGCTTCCCGCTCGTCGCGGCGCAGGATCAGGAGATCGTCGAGAAGGCCGCGTTCGTGTACGACGCTCTCTACGCCGCACTCGCGGCGGACGACACAGCGGGGCGTTGAGGGCGAGCCGCGCGGTGACGACGGCCCGCGCGAGCCCCTCGCTACTTTGCCGCTTCCAGGAACGCGGGCTTCTCGCCACCGCCGTGCACGAGCAGGCTGGCGCCCGAGACGTAGGCCGCGAGCGGTGAGGCGAGAAACAGACAGGCGTCGCCGACGTCGCGCGGCGCGCCGAGGCGTCCGAGCGGAACCGTGGCCGAGACGCGCGCGCGCGCATCGCCGGTGCCATAGAAAAGATGGGCGAGCTCGGTCTCGATCATGCCGGCGGTGACCGCGTTCACCCGCACCTTCGGCGCCCACTCGACGGCGAGCGTCTGCGTCAGCGACAGCAGCCCCGCCTTGGCGGCTCCGTAGGCGGCCGTGCCCGGCGACGGTCGCACGCCCGAAACGCTCGCGATGTTGATGATCGAGCCGCCCTCCGGCTGGTTCTGCATGATGGCGTTCGCCTGCTGCGCGAACTGCAGGGGCGCGATCAGGTTGAGCTTGATGATCGCCTCCGAGAAGCGCGGGGAAGCCGTCGCGGCGGGGGCGGCGGGCGAGCCGCCGGCGTTGTTGATGAGCACGTCGAGGCGCTGGAAGCGCTGCACGGCGAAGACGATCACCGCGAGCGTCTGCTCGAGCTCGCGCACGTCGGCGGCGACGAAGTGCGCGAGCCGCCCCGCATGCCCGGGCAGGCTCTCGGGCGACTGGCGCCCGCAGATCACGACCTCGGCGCCGGCTTCGAGGAAGCGCTCGCTGATGCCGCGGCCCACGCCGCGCCCGCCTCCCGTCACGATCACGACCTTGCCCGTCATGTCGAGCGGTTCGCGCATGCCTCGCCTCCAGTTCTTCCGAGCTTCGCTCGGCTTCGCCTCGCTGCGCGGCCGCCTTGAAAGGCGGCCTTGCCCGCCCTCGCGCTTCGCAGGGCGCCTCAGAGACCGATCAGCCGCGCGACGCGTTCGCGGTGCCACGCGGGATCGCCGAGAAAGCCCTGCGTAAAGCGCGCGCGTTTCAAGTGCAGGTGCACGTCGTATTCCCAGGTGAAGCCGACGCCCCCGTGCACCTGCAAGCAATCGGCGGCGCACCGGAAGTAGGCATCCGAGCAATAGACCTTCGCGAGCGACGCCACGCGCGACAGCTCGGATCCGCTCTCGGCGGCGACGCAGGCGGCGTAGTAGGCGGCCGAACGCGCCGACTCGACGAGCAGCATCATGTCGGCGCAGCGATGCTGGATCGCCTGAAACGAGCCGATCGGGCGGCCGAACTGGATGCGGGTCTTCGCGTGCGCCACCGCGAGATCGAGACACCGCTGCGCACCGCCCACCTGCTCGGCCGCGAGCGCGATCGCAGCCAGCTCGAGGATACGCTCGAGCGCGGCAGCGCCCGCGCCTTCGTCGCCGAGCTGCGCGCTCGCCGGCACGCGCACGGAGTGGAGCTCGATCTCGGCCAGGCGCCGCGTCGCATCGAGCGTCGCGAGCGCGCGCCGCTCGACGCCCTTCGCCGCGGCCGGCACGGCGAACAGCGAGAGGCCCTCGTCGCCGCGGCTGCCTGCGCGGCGCGCCGCCACCACCAGCAGTTCCGCGCAGTGACCATCGAGCACGAAGCGCTTGCGGCCCGAGAGCACCCAGTCCCCGCCCTCGCGGCGCGCCTCGGCCTCGATGCCGCCGGCGCTCCAGCTCTTGTCGGGCTCGAACGCCGCCAGCGTCGCGAGCGTGCGGCCTTCCGCGATCGCCGGCAGCCACTCGCGCTTCTGCGCGTCACTGCCCGCCACCAGCAGCGCGTTCGCCCCCAGACACACGCTCGAGAAGAACGGAGCGCACAGCAGCGTTTCGCCCATCGCCTCGAGCAACGCCGCGAGCTCGACGGCGCCGAGCCCGAGCCCGCCGTACGCCTCCGGCACGCTCACGGCGGGCCAGCCGAGCTCCGCCGCGATCGTCTTCCACAGCTCGGGCGCATGCCCGAGCTCGCTCTGCATGGCGCGCCGCATGGGCCCCGAGGCGGAGTGCTCCGCCAGGAAGGCGCGCGCCGTGGCGCGCAGCGCTTCCTGCTCCTCGGTGAAGGCAAAGCGCATGGGGGGCTCAGGTCCCGTAGACCTTCTGTGGGGGCACGGCCTTGCGCAGCAGATCGCGCACGCCGGCGCCGATCTCGGAGGGCTCCCAGCGCGCGCCCCGCTCGAGCTTCGGCCCTTCGCGCCAGCCGTCCGCGAGGCTCAGCGAGCCGCCCGACACCTCGAAGACGCGACCCGTCACGTCGCGCGACTCGCTGCTTGCGAGCCAGACGACGAGCGGCGAGACGTTCTCGGGCGCCATCGCATCGAAGCCGGCGTCGGGGCGCTTCATCATGTCGGCGAAGACCGTCTCGGTCATGCGCGTGCGCGCGGACGGCGCGATCGCATTCGCGGTGATGCCATAGCGGGCGAGCTCCGCGGCCTGCACGAGCGTGAGCGCGGCGATCGCGCCCTTGGCGGCGGAGTAGGCGCTCTGTCCGACGCTTCCCTGCAGGCCGGCCCCCGAGCTGGTGTTGATGATGCGTGCGTCGACCGGCCGGCCGGCCTTGGCCTCGTCGCGCCAGTGCGCCGCCGCGTGGCGCGCCACGCAGAAGTGGCCCTTCAGGTGCACGCGCACCACCGCGTCCCATTCTTCTTCGCTCGCGTTCACGAACATGCGGTCGCGCACGAAGCCGGCGTTGTTGACGACGACGTCGAGCCGGCCGAAGGCTTCGAGCGCGCTCGCGACGAGGCCGCGCGTCTGCTCCCAGTCTGCCACGTCGGCGGCGTTCGCGATCGCGCGCCCGCCGCGGCTCTTGATCTCCGCGACGACCTCCCCCGCCGGCCCGCTCGAGCCGCCCTTGCCGTCGAGCTCGACGCCGATGTCGTTCACGACGACGGCCGCGCCCTCGCGCGCGAACTCGAGCGCATGCGCGCGGCCGAGCCCGCGCCCGGCGCCGGTGACGATCACGACGCGACCGTCGCAGATTCCGGTCATCGCGCGAGCCGCTCGATGATCGTGACGTTCGCCTGGCCGCCGCCTTCGCACATGGTCTGCAGGCCGTAGCGCCCGCCCGTGCGCTCGAGCTCGCACAGCAGGGTCGTCATCAGGCGCGTGCCCGTGGCCCCGATCGGGTGGCCGAGCGCGATGGCGCCGCCGTTCACGTTCACGCGCGCGAGGTCGGCGCCGGTCTCCTTCTGCCAGGCGATCACGACCGGAGCGAAGGCCTCGTTGATCTCGACGAGATCGATGTCGGCGAGCGAGAGGCCCGTCTTGCGCAGGGCAAACTCGGTGGCGGGGATCGGCGCCGTCAGCATGTAGATCGGATCGGCGGCGCGCACGCTCAGGTGATGGATTCGGGCTCGCGGCGTAAGTCCGTGTTTTTTCATGGCTCGCTCCGATGCGATCAGCATGCAGGAGGCGCCGTCCGAGATCTGGCTCGAGACCGCGGCGGTGATGCGTCCGCCCGGCACCACCGGCTGGAGCTTGGCCATCTTCTCGAGCGAGGTATCGCGCCGCGGGCCTTCGTCGCGTCGCACGTCGCCGAGCGGGGCGATCTCGCCCTCGAAGCGACCCTCGTCGATCGCGCGGACCGCGCGCCGGTGGCTCTCGAGCGCGAAGCGCTCCATGTCCTCGCGCGAGATGCTCCACTTGTCGGCGATCAGCTCTGCGCCACGGAACTGCGACACCTCCTGGGTTCCGTAGCGCGCAACCCAGCCCTGCGAGCCCGAGAAGGGGTCGTTGAAGCCCAGCGGCTGCGCGAGCGTCATCGCCGACGAGATCGGGATCAGGCTCATGTTCTGCACGCCGCCGGCGACGACGAGATCGCTGGTCCCGCTCATCACGCCCTGGGCGGCAAAGTGCACCGATTGCTGCGACGAGCCGCACTGGCGATCGATGGTGACGCCGGGCACGTGCTCGGGGAGCCCCGCCGCCAGCCAGCAGGTGCGCGCCACGTCGCCGGCCTGCGGCCCGATCGTGTCGCAGCAGCCGAAGATCACGTCCTCGACGGCGCTCGGGTCGACGCCCGTGCGCGCGACGAGCGCACGCAGCACGTGGGCGCCGAGATCGGCCGGGTGGACCTTCGAGAGTCCGCCGCCGCGTCTTCCGACGGGTGTGCGCACCGCGTCGACGATGTAGGCCTCCGCCATCTCACTCTCCTCCTTCGAACGTGGTGCCCGGACCGATGCGCGCATCCGGGGCCAGGATTCGATCCGCGACGCGCTCGCGGTGGAAGCGACCGCTCCCCCAAGCGAGCTCGAGCGACCACGCGCGCCGCATCCAGACGTGGAGCGCCTGCTCCCACGTATAGCCGATCGCGCCGTGCACCTGGAGCGCCGTCCTGGCCGCCAGCGCCGCGGCCTCGCCGGCGGCGACCTTCGCCTGCGATACGTCGATCGCGCGCGTCGCGACGCGCTTCGCGACCGAGTGCGCCGCGCGATACACGACCGGGCGCGCATACTCGAGAGCGACCTTCACGTTGGCGAGGTGGTGCTTCACCGCCTGGAAGCTGCCGATCGGCTGCCCGAACTGCACGCGCTGCTGCGCGTACGCGACCGCCAGCTCGAGCAGCCGCTGGGTCACGCCGAGCAGCTGCGCCGCGCAGGCGAGCGCGCCGCGATCGAGCGCCGCCGCGAGCAGCTCGCGCGCCTGGGCGCCGTGCGCGATGCGCGTCGCCGCCGACGGCGCCCAGCGCACGGAATAGACCCGGCGCGCGGGATCGTTCACCGGCTGGCGCACGAGCGAAATCTCAGCGGGCGCCAGCGCATGGATCTCGTCGTCGTTCACGAGCAGCAGCAGGCTCGCGACGTGAGCGTCGGAGATGAAGGCGTTCACCGGGTGGCCGACCACGGCGATCGCTTCGCCGACCGCGATCGGCTTCAGCCAGCGCTCGCAGAGCTCGCGCGCGCCGAGCTCGACGAGCAGGGGCACCGCAACCGAGGTCGCCACCAGCGGCTCGGCCAGCGCCGCGCGCCCCGCTTCTTCGTGCAGGAGCACGAGAACGGTCTCGTCCATGCCCATGCCTTCGTAGGCCTCGGGCGCGAGCAGGCCCGTCACACCGAGCTCCGCGAGCGACTTCCACAGCTCGGGCGAGCGACCCGTCGGCGTGTCCCAGAGCGCGCGCACGCGCTCGGTCGGACACTCGTTCGCGAGGAAGTCGGCGAGCGTCTTGCGCAGCAGGAGCTGGTCTTCATCGAAGCCGAAGCGCATCAGTTTCCCTTCGGCAGACCCAGGATGCGCTCCGCGATCACGTTGCGCTGGATCTCGTTGGTGCCCGCATAGATCGGTCCGGAGAGCGCGAAGAGGTGGCCGTCGAGCCAGTCGCCGACGCCGCGCGCCGCGGGCGCCTCGGGCAGCAGCTCCGCGCGTTCTCCGAGAATGCGCAGCGCGGTCTCGTGCATGCGCAGGTCGAGCTCGGACCAGAAGATCTTGTTGAGGCTCGCCTCCGCGCCGATCTTGCCGCCCTCGAGCAGCCGCGACACCGTCCGGTAGGTGTCGAGCGCGTAGGCCTCGGCCTGCATCCAGCAACGCACGGTCAGGTCGCGCAACGTAGGCTCGCAGTCCGCGGCGTTCTCGCGGTAGAGCTCCACCAGCTTCTTCGCGGTCGCCTGGAAGCGCGCCGGGCTGCGCAGCATCAGCCCGCGCTCGAAGCCGGCGGTGGCCATCGCGACCGACCAGCCCTGGCCTTCCGCGCCGAGTCGGTTCGCGGCGGGAACCCGCACGTCGTCGAGGAAGACCTCCGCGAAGCCCGTCTCTCCATCGAGCTGCGCGATCGGGCGCACCGTGACTCCGGGCGCGTCGAGCGGCACGAGCACGAACGTGAGCCCGCGGTGCCTCTCCGAGGCCGGGTCGCTGCGAAACAATCCGAACAGCCAGTGCGCGAAGGCGCCGCGCGAGGCCCAGGTCTTCTGCCCGCGCAGCACGTAGCTGTCGCCCTCGCGGCGCGCGCTCGCCTGGATCGCGGCCATGTCGCTGCCCGCGTTCGGCTCCGACCAGCCCTGCGCCCAGACCTCTTCGCTCGAGGCCATCTTCGGCAGGTAGCGCGCCTTCTGCTCCTTCGTCCCGAACTCCATCAGCGTCGGCCCGAGCAGGAAGATGCCGTTCTGGTTGACCCGCCGCGGCGCGCCCGCGCGGTAGTACTCTTCCTCGAAGATCAGCCACTCGAGCAGGTTCGCGCCGCGCCCGCCGTACTCGACCGGCCACGACACCACCGCCCAGCCGCCGGCCTGGAGCTTCGCTTCCCAGGCCCGGTGCGCCTCGAAGCCGGCCCGCGTATCGAAGGAGGCAAGCGGCTGCCTGGGCACGTTCGCCTCGAGCCAGGCGCGCGCCTGCGCACGGAAGGCTCGTTGCTCGGGTGTGTAACGAAGGTCCACGGCGGCGCTCGTCCGTTACTTCTCGTCGCCGAAGCGCGCTTCGCGCTTCTCGACGAAGGCGTCGCGCGCCTCCTGCGAATCCGGTGACGTGTAGAGCTCGAACGTGAAGCCCTGCTCGAAGCGGTAGCTCTTCTTCGGATCGAGCAGCTCGATGCCGTTGAGCGACCACTTGGCGAGCCGCATCGCCTTCGGGCTCTTCGCCGCGATCTTCGCGGCCAGCTCGCGCGCCGCGGCGCGCAGCTCGCCGCGCTTCACGACCGATTCGATGCCGCCCAGCCGCCAGGCTTCCTGCGCGCTGATCGGCTCTCCGGTGTAGAGCATGCGGCGCGTCTTCTGCATTCCGAACAGCCGCATCAGGTGGGTGGCGGCGCCGAGCGCGCCGCGATCGATTTCCGGCAGGCCGAACGTGGCCTCTTCGGAGGCGATCGCGATGTCCGAGGCGCCCGCGATGCCGACGCCCCCGCCCAGACAGAAGCCGTGCACGGCGGAGATCACCGGAACGGGGCAATCGTAGATCGCCGCGAACGCGTCGTAGCAACCGCGGTTGACGTCGGCGATCAGGCTCCCGTCGCGCGCCAGCTCTTTGACGTCGACGCCGGCGCAGAAGCCGCGCCCCTCGGCCGCGATCACGACGACGCGCACGGCGGGATCGCGGCCCAGCGCGCTCACGACTTCGGCCAGGTGCGACCAGCCGGCGGCGGGCAACGCGTTCACCGGCGGATGCTTCAAGACGACTTCCGCGATCCCGTCCTGCGTGCTCACATCGACGTACATGTCTGCCCCTCGTCCCGCCCCGCGAGTGCCGCGAGCGCGCGTTTCGCAAACGCCTTCCGGCGAGCCCCTACGGCGCGAGCGACGCCAGCGTGCGTTCCGCTTGCGCCATGATACGCGCGATCAGCTCGGCGCAGCTCGGAAGATCGTCGATCATTCCGGCGACCGAGCCGCTCGGCAGATAGCCGTGAACCGGATCGCCCTCGCTCATCGCCTTGCGAGCCAGCATCGGCGCGTTCGCCGCCATGATCGTCTGCGAGCGCGTGAGCTTCTCGCCGCGCCGCAGCGCGGTGGCGGCGCGCAGCAGCTCGCCGATGGACGCGCCCGTCGCCCGGCGGTAGGCGAGCCCGCTGCGCAGCGCGCGCACGAGCAGCGCCGGCGCGCTGCTGGCTTCGAGACGCTCGACCAGCTCGTTGCGCACCACGCGCTGCGGGAGGCCATCGATCTGGCGCGTCACGATCACGTCGTCGACCTCCGCGGCCAGATAGCGCTCGCTCGTCGCCTTCGGCACCGGACTCTCGCGGGTGAGCAGGAAGCGCGTTCCCATGGCGATGCCGACGGCCCCGAAAGCCAGCGCCGCGACCAGGCCGCGGCCGTCGTGGAAGCCGCCCGCCGCCACCACCGGCACGCCGACGCGATCGACCACGCTCGAGACGAGCAGCGAGGTCGGCACGCTTCCGGTGTGCCCTCCCCCTTCGCCCCCCTGCACGATGATGAGATCGGCGCCGAGCTGCTCCGCCTTCGCGGCGTGGCGCGCGTTGCCGCAGGTCGGCACGCACACGACGCCGGCGTCCTTCAAGCGCTTGATCAGATCGGCGCGCGGCGAGCGGTTGTAGCCGGCGGCGCGCACCCCGTGGCGCAGGATCGCCGCCACGATCACCTCGGCGCCGGGCGCGTCCATCAGGAAATTCACGCCGAAGGGCTGGGTTGTTCGCTGCTTCACCTTCGCGATCTCCGCGTCGACCGCCTCGGGCCGCAGCGTCGCCGCAGCCAGGAAGCCGAACGCTCCCGCATTCGAAACCGCGGCCACCAGCTCCGGCGTCGCCACCCAGCCCATCCCCGTCTGGATGATCGGGTAGCGACACGCCAGTCTGTCACACAGCACGGTGTGTAGCGCGGCGTGCATCGCTCAGCCCAACGGCTCGCGTGCGGCGACGCCCGTCGGATCGAGCCGCTCGCGCAGCAGCCGCAGCTCTTCCGGCGTGGGCGAGCGCGTCTCGGCCACGGGCGCCTCGATCGCCAATGCGAAGCCGGTCTTCTCCACCACCTCGGCCACGCTGACTCCGGGGTGCACGGACACCAGCCGCATCGCGTGATCGCGCGTGCGAAAGTCGAAGACGCCGAGGTTCGAGACGACGCGGCGGATCTCGTGGAAGCGCGCGGATTTCCCCGGGAGCGCCGCGGCCCGGTCGTACCCGATGCCCGAAACGACGTCGACCTTGGGAACGAAGGACTTCGGCCCATGGTTCGGGATCCAGTAGCTGGTCGGGTGATGGATCGTGTTGCCCGGCGCGCCGCGCATGCCGAGCAGCTGCGCGC
The DNA here is from genome assembly GCA_963785985.1 of uncultured delta proteobacterium. Taxonomy (GTDB): domain Bacteria; phylum Myxococcota_A; class UBA9160; order UBA9160; family SMWR01; genus DATBRV01. The sequence continues at coordinate 31,954 of CAWAXD010000018.1, forward strand.
GCGGCCGCTTCGGATCGCCGATGCAGGCGATGTTCTGGTTGCCGAAGCGATCGATCTGGGTGGCGCCCATCACCACGTGGCGCCGCCCCGCCCAGAGCCAATCGAAGACGAGCCGATACGGCACCCAGGTCTCGACCACCGGCTCGAAGCCATTCGCCGGCCCGAGCGGGGGCGGAGCCTCGAGCACGTAGTGCAGCCCGTCGGTGATCAGGATCTCGGGCGCGAAGGTCAGCTTCGCGAGGCGCGCGCCGAGCGTAGGCAGCACGCCGATCGCGCTCGCGAGCAGCTCCGCATCGCCGCGAAAGCATTCGGCGAGCGCGACGGCGCAGACTTCGGAGCGGGTCGCGTCCGTCATTTCGCGCGCACCTCGGCCTGATATGCCGCCTCGTCCGGCAGCGCGAGGTAGCGCAATTGAAACGCCTGCCACGCTTCGGGGCTCTTGGCGCTCGCGGCGTACTCGCGCTGGAAGGCCTCGTCCCTGTTGTAGTCGGGCGGGCACTCGGTCGGGTGCGCGCCGCCCGGCGCCTCGACCACGCCATCGACGAACATGCGGCTGATGCGCAGCGTGTGGAACGAGCCGGCCTTGAGAAAGTCTTCGGTCGCGACGATCCGCTCGCACGAGAGAAAGCGCCGCTTGGCCGCCATGCAGAAGAGATCGTCGAAATAGAGATCCGGCCCGAGAAACTGCGCGTTGCCCCGCGCATCGGCGCGATCGAGGTGGACGAGCGCGACGTCGAGCTCGAGGGCCGGCATCGCCACCAGCGTTTCGCCGTCGGCGTACGGAGACGTCACGGTCCGCAGACCCGGATACAGCTTCATCACGTCGGAGCCGAGCCCGGCGCGCGTCGGCAGAAACGGCAGCCGCAGCGCGGCCGCGTAGAGACCCCACTGGAGCATGCCCTCGTCGAGCTCGAGCGCCTCGACCTCGCCGTTCTCGCGCGCTCGGCGAAAGTGCGGCTCGAGCGGGATCGAATCGAGCGACACGAACCCGAAGACGACCTTGCGGACCTTCTTCGCGGCGCAGAGCAGCCCGACGTCGGGGCCGCCGTACGACACGAGCGTGAGATCCTTCACGGGAGAGCGCAGGATCTCGCGGATCAGCGCCATCGGCTTGCGGCGCGAGCCCCAGCCTCCGATGCCGATGGTCATGCCGTCGCGGAGCTCGCGGACCACCGCGGCCGCCGTCGTGCGCTTGTCCATCGCTTCTCCTGGATCCCGGTCGGAGGCGGCTACGGGCCTGGCGCCCGGCGGGCGCGTCGCGCCCGTCGCGCCCGCGTTCGCGGCGTAATAAGATAACGAGACGTATCGTTTCTGAAAGGGAGCCCACCCCCCGCATGCCCCTGTCTTCTTACGCCCGTGCGATGGCCTGGCTCGCCGAGCGCGATGCTCGCGGCGTGGCGCTGATCCACGGCGAGCGCCGCGTCACCCGGGCCGAGCTCGAGCGGCGCTCGAACCGCCTGGCGCGCGCCTACGCCGAGCTCGGTGTGCGCGAGGACGATCTCGTCACGCTCGCGCTTCCGAATGGCAGCGAGTTCTTCGAGGCCTGCCTCGCGATCTGGAAGCTCGGCGCGACGCCGCAGCCGATCTCGTCGCGGCTTCCCGAGCTCGAGCGCCAGGCCATCGTCGAGCTCGCACAGCCCCGCCTCGTCGTCGGCGTCGGCGCCGGCGAATACGGCGCCCGCGCGCACGTGCCGGCAGGCTTCGAGCCCGCTGCGGCGCTGTCGGACGCAGCGCTTCCCGATCGGCTGCCGCGCCACGTTCGCGCGATGACCTCCGGCGGCAGCACGGGACGCCCCAAGCTGATCATCGATCTCACGCCCGCGCAGTGCGATCCCGAGATCCCCGAGAACGGCATGCAGCCGGGCGGAACCACGCTGATTCCCGGCCCGCTCTATCACGCCGGCCCCTTCATCACGGCCTGGCAGCAGCTGCTGTGCGGCGGAAGCGTGGTGATCATGGACCGCTTCGATGCGCGAGCTCGCCCTCGAGCTGATCGAGCGCCACCGTGTCGACTGGGTGCTCTTCGTACCCACCATGATGCAGCGCATCTGGCGGCTTCCGGATGCCGAGAAGCAGCGCTTCGATCTCTCGTCGCTGCGGCGCGTGATGTGCACCGGCGCTCCGAGCCCGGCGTGGCTCAAGCGCGCCTGGATCGAATGGCTCGGTCCCGAGAAGATCTATGAAGCCTACGGCGGCACCGAGCGCATCGCGGGCACGCTCACCTCGGGCACCGAATGGCTCGAGCGCCCGGGCTCGGTGGGCCGCGCCACCGCCGGGCGCAGGCTTCGCATCCAAAGACCTGACGGCAGTGAATGCGCGCCGCGCGAGGTGGGCGAGGTCTTCATGCTGCCCCCCGGCGGCCGCGGCTCCACCTATCGCTACATCGGCGCCGAGGCCGCGGCGAGCCCCGACGGCTGGGAAACCCTCGGCGACATGGGCTATCTCGACGAGGATGGCTACCTGTACCTGGTCGATCGCAAGGCGGACATGATCCTGGTGGGCGGCGCAAACGTGTATCCTGCCGAGATCGAGGCCGCCCTCGACGCGCATGCCGCGGTGCGTTCGAGCGCGGTGATCGGGCTTCCCGACGAGGATCTGGGCAGCCGCATCCACGCGATCGTGGACGCGACCCAGCCCGTTTCCGAGCAGGCGCTGCGCGAGCATCTGGCGAAGCATCTGGCGCCCAACAAGATTCCGAGGAGCTTCGAGTTCGTGAACGAGCCGCTGCGAGACGACGCCGGCAAGCTGCGCCGCTCGGCGCTTCGCGACGCTCGCATCGCCGCAGGAGGAACGAGATGAAGCAGAAACGACCGGCCGTCGAAGGCTGGTTCACGCTGGACGCCGCTGCGCCCAGCTTGATCGGCACGCGCTGCAAGGCCTGCGGCACCTATTTCTTTCCGAAGGAGACGTTCTTCTGCCGCAACCCGACCTGCGCGAGCAGCGAGCTCGCCGAGGTGCAGCTCTCGCGTCGCGGGCGGTTGTGGTCCTACACGAACAACTGCTACGCGCCGCCCCACCCGTATGTCGCGAGCGATCCCTTCGAGCCCTATGCCGTCGCGGCCGTCGAGCTCGAGAACGAGCGCATGGTCGTGCTCGGGCAGGTCGCAGCCGGCATCGGCGTGGAAACGCTCGAAGTCGGCATGGAGATGGAGCTCGCGCTCGGCACGCTGTTCGAGGATGCCGAGCGGGAGACCGTGATCTGGAAGTGGCGACCGGTCGAGGCGCGCGCCGCCCGCTGAACGCAGCGTGCAGCCCAAACGTTCCCGAAGGAGATCCCGATGGCGAAGGAAGTGGCGGTGCTCGGCGTGGGAATGCATCCCTGGGGCAAGTGGGGGCGCAATTTCGTCGAGTACGGCGTGCATGCAGCCCGTGCGGCGCTCGCCGACGCCGGCCTCGAGTGGCGCGACGTCCAGTTCGTGGCCGGCGGCGACACCATGCGCAACGGCTATCCGGGGTACGTAGCCGCCGCGAGCATCGCGCAGGCGCTCGGCTGGACGGGCGCGCAGGTCGCGAGCACCTATGGCGCCTGCGCGACGGGCGCGCAGGCCATCGACGTCGCGCGCGCCCGCATCCTCGCGGGTCTTTGCGACGTGGCGCTCGTGGTGGGCGCCGACGCCGCACCGAAGGGCTTCTTCGCGCCGGCCGGAGGCGACCGCCCGAGCGATCCCGACTGGCAGCGCTTCCATCTGCTCGGCGCCACCAATCCGATCTACTTCGGGCTCTACGCGCGCCGGCGCATGGCGCTCTACGGCGCGACCGAGCGCGACTTCGCGCTCGTGAAGCAGAAGAACAGCCGTCACGGACTCGCGAATCCGAACGCGCGCTACCGCAAGCTCGTGAGCGTCGAGGAGGTGCTCGCGTCGCCGATGGTGTCGGATCCCCTGCGCCTGCTCCAGATCTGCGCCACCAGCGACGGCGGCGCAGCGCTGGTGCTGACGAGCACGGAGTTCGCGCGCCGCCGCGCGACCCGGCCGGTGCTCGTCGCGGCCGTCTCGACGGTGACGCCGCGCTATCCGAACACGCTGATCGAGATGCCGAACTTCGCGACCGACTCCGTCGTCGGAACCAGCGTCCCGGACACCTCGTTCCGGGATTCGATCGCGCAGCGCGCCTACGAGCAGGCGGGCGTCGGCCCCGAGGACGTCGACCTGGCGGAGGTCTACGATCTCTCGACCGCGCTCGAGCTCGACTGGTACGAGAACATCGGCCTGTGCAAGCCGGGCGAAGCGGAGAAGCTGCTGCGCGACGGCGCCACCGCGCTCGGCGGCCGCGTTCCGGTCAACGCGAGCGGCGGCCTGTGCAGCTTCGGCGAAGCGATCCCGGCGCAGGCGATCGCGCAGGTCTGCGAGCTCACCTGGCAGCTGCGCGGCCAGGCCGGCGAGCGCCAGGTGGCCGACGCCAAGGTCGGCGTCAGCGCGAACCAGGGCCTGTTCGGCCACGGCTCTTCCGTGCTCGTGAAACGCTGAGAGCCCCGGCGCTCGGCATCCACTCCAGGAGGATTCCCCATGTCCCGGCTCACGCTCGAGCAGCTCTCCGATCGCATCGAGATCAACGACCTGCTGATCCGCTACACGACCGCCATCGACACCAAGTCGTGGAAGCTGCTCGACACCTGCTTCACGCCCGACGCGCATCTCGACTACACGAGCGCGGGCGGCGTCAAGGGGCCCTACCCGCAGGTGCGCGGCTGGCTCGAGAAGGCGCTCGCCGCCTTCCCGATGACGGTGCACTTCATCAGCAACTCGGTGGTGACGCTCGAGGGCAGCAAGGCCCGGGCGCGCACCTGCGTGCTGAATCCGATGGGCTTCCCGAATCCGGACGGCAGCCTGCACCTGTTCACGGTCGGCGCCTACTACAACGATGAGCTCGCGCGCACCGATCAGGGCTGGCGCATCACGCAGCGCATCGAGGAGCAGGCCTTCCTCGACGGCAGCCTGCCCAAGGCGCTCCAGATCCCGAAGTAGGCAGCGAGCGCAACGAGCAGCAACCCGCAAGCGAAGCGCGCAGCGAGCCACAGGCGAGCGGAGTTCAAGCTTGAAACTCGGCGAAATCCGCCATCCGGAGCGCGCGGCGTGGGGCAAGCCGCTGGACGGCGTGCGCGTGCTGGCCGTCGAGCAGATGCAGGCGCTGCCCTACGCGACCCAGCTGATGGCCCACCTGGGGGCCGAGGTCGTGAAGGTCGAGCCGCCGCAGCGCGGCGACGCCGGGCGCGCCTCGCAGCCGAGCCTCGTCGACGACGATGGGCGGCGCGTCGGCGCCACCTTCCTGCGCAACAACCTCTCGAAGCACAGCATCGCGCTCGACTTGAAGAACCCGGGCGGCCGCGCGCTCTTCGCGCGGCTGGTGCCGCACTTCGACGTCGTCGCCGAGAACATGCGGCCGGGCTCGCTGCACGCGCTCGGCCTCGGCTACGAGGCCATCGCGAAGCTCTCGCCGCGCGCGATCTACGTCTCGCTCTCGGGCTTCGGCAGCGACGGGGCGAGCCCCTACGCGAGCTGGCCCGCCTACGCGCCCGTCGCCGAGGCCATGGGCGGGCTCTACGAGCCGAGCCGCAAGCCGGATCAGCCTCCGCCGGTGGTGGTGGCCGGCGCGCTGGGCGACATCGGCAGCGCGCTGTTCTGCGTGATCGGAATCCTCGCCGCGCTGCGCGAGCGCGAGCGCAGCGGGCTCGGCCAGCGGGTCGACGTCGCGATGTACGACGCCATGATCGCGCTCTCCGACATGCCGCCGCTGCTGTGGTCGATGGGCGCGCCCGAGCGCTGGGCCGCCGCCGGCTCGCTCGGCGTTTGCGCCGCCTTCCGCGCCCGCGATGGACACTTCGTGGTGGCGGTCTTCCGGGAGCACCAGTTCGAGCGGCTGGCGAACGCCGTCGGGCACCCCGAGTGGCCGAAGGATCCCCGCTTCGCGACGCGCGAGGGCTGGGCGCAGCACACGGATTCCGTGATCCGCCCCGCCCTCGAACGCTGGGCGCGTGCCAAGACGAAGCTCGAGGCTTCGCGCGAGCTCTGCGCCGCCGGCATCGTCGCCGGGCCGAGCAACACGGCGGCCGATCTGTGGGCCGATCCGCACGTCGCCGCCCGCGACATGCTGATCGAGGTGCCGCGCCCGGATGGCGAGCGCGCGATGCTGGTGGTCGGCAACCCGATCAAGCTCTCGCGCATGTCCGAGGGGCCGGTCGGGCGCTTCCCGAGGCTCGGCCAGCACACGGCCGAGGTGTTGCGCGCCGACCTCGGTCTCACGGACGAAGAGATCGCGGAGCTTCAGGCGAGCGGAGCGATCGGATGAGGAGGGCGCCATGGCGCAGGAGATCGGCGAGCTCGTGGATCCGGCGCACACCGCGCTCGTCACCCAGGAGTGTCAACGCGGCGTGATCGGGGATCTCTCCGCGCTGCCCGAGCTGGCGCGGGCAGCGCCAGGCGATGCTCCCGAACGTCGCGGCGCTGGTGGCCGCCGCGCGCGCTGCCGGAGCCCGCGTGATCCACTGCACGGCGCTGCGGCGCCCCGACGGCCTCGGCGCCAACCGCAACGCGCGCATCTTCGGCTACATGGCGAAGGCGTCGCATCCGCTGCTCACGGACTCGCCGGCCGCGGCGCTCGTGCCCGAGATCCCCGTCGCGGCGTCCGACCTCGTGCTCCCGCGCCTGCACGGGCTCTCGCCCTTCCAGGGCACGGAGCTCGACTTCCTGCTGCGCAACCTGGGCGTCCGGACGATCGTCGGCGTCGGCGTCTCGGTGAACGTCGCGATCCAGAACCTGGCGTTCGACGCCGTGAACGCCTCGTACCAGATCGTGATCCCCCGCGATGCGGTGGCGGGCTTCCCGCGCGAGTACGTCGAGGCCGTCTTCGCGAACACGCTGGGCGCCGTGGCGACGCTCGTCACGAGCGCGGATCTGCTGGCGGTCTGGCGGGGCCGCGCGAAGCCCGCCTGAGCGGCTAGCGCGAGCGCCGCAGGCGCGCGATCACGCTCTCGCCGAAGCGCGCCGCGCTCTCGCAATAGCCCGCCCGGCTCGCACTCGGCAGGCCCACGCTGAGCCACGTGACACCGATCTCGGACAAGCGCGCGACCTGCTCGCAGAAGGCATCCGGGTCGGGCAGTGCGCGCGGGTTCATGCCCTGATCGAACGGCACGAAGTTCACGTCGAGGGGCTCGCTGCGCCCGATCTCTTCGGCAAACGCCCGCAGCTCGCGGATGCGCGGCGCGAGGTCGTCCAGCGCTTCGATCGCGGCGGTCCGCGTCTGGCGTCCGACGGCGGCCGGCGCCGGGAAGGGGCTCCAGCCCTGCCCGTGCAGCGCAGCGCGGCGCGCGGCGCGGCGCGAGTTGCCGCCGACCCAGAGCGGCGGGTGCGGCCGCTGGATCGGGAGCGGCAGCATCGTGTTCCCGCTCGCGCGGTAGCCGCGTCCGGCGTGCTTCACGCCGCCGCCCGCCCAGGCGAGCTTCATCGCGACGAGCGCCGCGTCGGCATCGTCGTTGCGGTGCGCGAAATCCGCGCCGAGCGCCGCGAACTCGGCCTCGAGGTAGCCGGCCGCGACGCCGGCGATCACGCGCCCGCCCGAGACGGCGTCCAGGCTCGCGATGGCCTTCGCCGCGAGGAACGGGTTGCGATAGGCGAGCACGAGGACGTTCGTGTGCAGGCGCAGGCGCGAGCTCGCCATGGCGGCGGCCGTGAGCACCACGAACGGATCGAGGGCGTGATGTCCGCCGGCTGCGAGCCAGGCGTCCGGGGGAAATGGGTGCTCGGTCGCGAAGACCGCGTCGAAGCCCGCGGCTTCCAGCGCCCGCGTCATCTCGCCGATGGCCGCCGCGCTCGCGAACTCGGCGCCCTTCGTGACCCGGTCCGTCGGAAGCTGCGCCGAGAATCGCATTGCCCGACCGTAGCCCAGGCGGCGCGCCCCGACCGGACGCGCAGCTAGCGGTGCGTCGGCACGAACACGCGGCGGAATACGGCATCCGCAACGCGCTCTCCCTGCGCGATCCCCTCGGTCTTGTCGAACGACCAGTGGATGCCGAGGTAGATGCGGCTCTGGCCGTTCTCCTCCTCGGCCTCCGACAGCGATGCGAAGCTGCGCGGGATCAGCGGGCGCGACGTTGCCCTGGTTGTCGAGCGTCACGCCGTTGAACTCGTCCGACACGAACGTGAAGGCGATGTCGTCGGTGCCGTAGAAGTTGCGCAGCATCTCGAACAGCGCGCCGCCGAAGCCCGCGTGTCCCGACGGATAGGCCGGGAACGGCGGCGTGAAGTTCGGCCCCTGGAGATTGCTCGCCGGCGCGCCGAGCGGCGTGAAGGTCGGATCGCCGGCCGTGTCCGGGTTGCCGTCGCCGAGACCGCTCGGGCCCGTGCCCTCGTCCGCCTCGCGGATGCCGGTGACCGGCCGCCAGAACTGGTAGAAGTACTTCGACTCCCAGACCGCGATGCCGGCATCGGCCATCGCCGATGTTGACGAGCGCCAGCAGGCGCGCGCGTCGCGACGACGTCCGTGCCCATCTGCTCGGCGATCTGGACGGCGATCTGGTTGTAGAGCCGCGGCGGCGCGCACAGGCTCGGCGTGCCGTCGTAGGCCCAGAAGATCCCGGCCTGCGTCTGGTCGTCGCTGCGCTCGGTCGGCGTCACGATGCCGTCGCCGCCCAGGCGCTTCACCTCGTCGAAGGCGACGGCGTACTCGGCGCTGTCGATTGCGGGCGGCGGCGGTACGCGGAACTGGTCGGCCGACCTGCAGGACGAACGGCCGCACCTCGCCCCAGCGCGCGCCCAGCGCGATCGGGATCAGACTGATCGGGTCCTGCCGCCATTTGCCCGGCTCGTCGCTCGGTGATGAAGTCGACGCCGATCCGCGGCTCGGTGTGATCCGAACCGTCGTTTGCCCGTCGGATCGAGGATCGCCGCGGCCGCGCGGCGGCCGAGGCCGATCCCGTTCTCGAGATCGCGTCGATTCCGGACGCGGATCTGGGCCAGATCCTCAACGAGTTCGGCGTCGAAGCTCGCCTTCTGCGACGGGAACATCGCGACCAGCGTATCGTGCGCCGCCTGCGCGATGGCGCGCGTCCATCGAGGTGCCGGCGGGCGCCGCGAGCAGCCCGGTGTAGCTTCGATAGCCGCCGACGATCGCGTTCACCGCGTCGAAGATCGCGATGTGCACGATCGCCATCGCGCGGCTCGCGCGCACCGGACCGAGCTGCTCGCCGAAGACGCGCTGTCTCACCGGGCGCGACGGGCGTGTGGTCGAGTCCGCTCGCGTCGACCGCGATCTGATTCCAATGCCGGAGGTGATTCATGGCGTCGCCGGCGCGTCGCGTGGCCGGCGGTGAGCGGAGACCTCGCACGGCTTCGAACCGCGGGCCCAGCGCTTCGCCCACACCGCCCCGGAATCCGCCCGCCGAGACCGGCTCGGCCGACCCGAGCGCAACCAGAGTCAGCGTCGCGACGCTCGCTACCCAACCTTGTGCCATGACACGTGTACCCCGCCTGCGAGAACCCCACCGGCCAGCTTGGAGGAATGGATCATCGCACGCCGTGAGCAGGGTCACGCGAACGAAGCGAGCCGATGGCACGCCGCCACGCGCAACTTCGAGCGGAAGCCGCGGAGCGCCCGCAAGAAGCTCGCGCCAGATCCGAAGCCCGACTCAGCCGAGGATCAGGTGCAGCTTGAGGGCGAGCACGAACTTGCCCGAGATCTGGAGCCTGCGGCGCAGCAGCGCCTCGGGCGCAGCGAGGTCGCCGCGGTTGAGCGCGCGCCAGGTCTCGCAATCCACGCGCACCTCGAGATCGGCCTCCGCCGCGCGCCCCTCGCTGCCGACCAGCACGCCGTTCGCGACCTGCACCGAGAATGTGCCCACCTGCTCGCCGTGCAGGTCGAAGACGATCAACGCCGCCGTATCCCCGAGCCGCTCGCGCCGCTCGTGATCCTCGGCCACGCGCGCCGGGAGCCAGCTCGTGAAGAACTCGAGCGGCGAGATGTCGTCCGGCGGCTTGGCTCGCTCGCGCATCGCGCGGCGATCTTATCAGTCGAGCGGGAGCGCTGCCGCGCGCAGCGCGGCGCCCGTGCGCGATTGCGCGCAAGCCGCGATCACGGACGGCGGCCCCTGCGCAACCACAAAGCCTCCTCCGGGCCCCGCCTCGGGTCCCAGATCGATCACGTGGTCGGCACGTCGGATGACGTCGAGGTTGTGCTCGATCACGATCACGCTGCCGCCCGCGTCGAGGATGCGGTCGAGGCTCGCGAGCAGCAGCTCCACGTCGGCGGGATGCAGACCCGTCGTCGGCTCATCGAGCACGTAGAGCGCGCTCGTCTCTCCGGCGCCGAGCGCTTGCGCAATGCGCAGGCGTTGCAGCTCGCCGCCCGAGAGCGTCGAGAGCGGCTGCCCGATCGCGAGATAGCCGAGGCCCACGTCGGCGAGCGGCCGCAAGCGCGCCACCAGCGCCGCGTCGCTCGCGAACACTTCGAGCGTCTCGTCGACCGTGAGCGCGAGCACCTCGACGATGTTGCGGCCGCCGACGCGCACGTCCGCCGCCTCCGGCCGGTAGCGGCGCCCATCGCAGGCCTCACACGCCATGCGCACGTCGTCGAGAAACTGCATGTCGACGACGACCTCCCCCGCCCCTTCGCAGGCCTCGCAGCGCCCGCCCGGCACGTTGAACGAGAACCAGCCCGGCGCGAGGCCGCGCGCGCGCGCTTCCGCCGTCTCCGCGAAGCGCCGCCGGATCACCTCGAACGCCTTCGACACCGTCGCCGGGTTCGAGCGCGAGCTGCGCGCGGGCGCGCTCGGCTCGACCACCACGACCTCGGAGAGCCAGGCGCCGCCTTCCACGCCGTCGCACGCTCCGCGCTCGGGATCGCGGCGCAGGTGCCCGACCAGCACCGAGCCGATCAGCGAGGACTTGCCGGCGCCCGACACGCCGCTCACCACCACGAGCTGGCGCAGGGGAATCTCGACCGTCACGTCCTTCAGGTTGTGCTCGCGGGCGCGCACGACACGCAGCTTGCCGTGCGGCGGCCGCGGCGGCCGCGTGCGCAGGCGGAACTCGCCGCGCAACGCGCGCCCCGTGAGCGAATCGGGATGCGCGCGCAGCTCGGCGACGCTGCCTTCGACCACCAACCGCCCGCCGCGCCGCCCGCCGAGCGGACCGAGATCGATCACGTGATCCGCCGCCTCGACGATCTCCGGCGCATGCTCGACCACCACGACCGTGTTGCCCTGGTCCCGGATCTTCTCGAGCACCGCCACCAGCTGGCTCGTATCGCGCGCGTGCAGGCCGATCGAGGGCTCGTCGAGCACGTAGAGCGATGCCGTGAGCGCGCCCCCGAGCGCGGATGCGAGCTGGATGCGCTGCGCCTCGCCTCCGGAGAGCGTGCGCATCGGGCGCTCGAGCGTGACGTAGCCGAGCCCCACCGCGGTGGTGGTGGCCACCCGCGTGCGCAGCTCCGCGAGCAGGCGGTCCGCGCGCTCGCGCTGCGCTGGGCCGAGCGCCAGCGCGCCGATCCACTCGCCGAGCTCGCCGAGCGTCAGGCTGCAAACGGCCGGCAGCGAGCGGCCGGCCACCTTCACGGCGCGCGCCTCGGCGCGCAGGCGGGTTCCCGCACACGCGGCGCAGGTCTCGAAGCGGCGATAGCGCGCGATCATCACGCGCGCCTGCACCTTGTAGCGCTTGCGCTCGAGGCGCTCGAAGAAGCCCTCGACGCCGCGCCAGTGGCGGCCATCGCCGCGGAATACCCAGTCTTGTTGAGCCTGCGTGAGCTCGCGGAAGGGCCGGTCCGTCGGCACGCCCGCCACCGCGCAGGCCTTCTGGAGCTTGCGCAGCACGCGCTGGCCCGAGGGCGTTGCGAAGGGCGCCAGCGCCAGCTCGTCGATCGAGCGCGTCGCATCGGGCACCACGCGCTCGCGGTCGAGCTCGGGCGTGCGCCCGAAGCCCTGGCACGCCTCGCACGCGCCGCGCGGACTGTTGAAGGAGAAGAGCGCTGGCTCGGGCAGCAGGAAGGCCTGCCCGCAGCCGTCGCACGCGAAGCCCTCGTGGAAGATCGAGCGCTCGCCCCCCTCGGCGATCACGCCGCATTGGCGGTCCCCTCGCGCAAACGCATTTGCGACCGCCTCGGCGAGGCGCGCGCGGCCCTCGTCCGCGCGGGGCACCAGACGATCGATCAGCAGCCACGCGCTCGCGCGCACCCGCGCGAGCTCCCGCGCCGGGAGCTCGGCCAGCAGGGTCACGGAGCCGTCCGCGGCGAGCAGCCGCGTGAAGCCCTCGCGCAGCAGTCGCTCTCGCAACGCCGCCCCGGCTTCGCTGCGCGAAGCCGGAAGCGGCGCCCCGATCGACACGCGCTTGCCCTCGAAGCGCGCGAGCAGCGCGTCCGCGACCGACTCGACGGTGCCCGGGAGCACGCGCCGATCGCAGCTGGGGCACCAGGTTTCGCCGATCTTCGCGTAGAGCAGGCGCAGGTAGTCGAGGATCTCGGTCGCGGTGCCGACCGTCGAGCGCACGCCCGTCACGCGATTGCGGCGCTCGATCGCGATCGCGGGCGGCAGATTCGAGATGAAGTCGACTTCAGGGCGCGGCAGCCGCTCGAGAAACTGGCGCGCGTAGGCCGAGAGCGACGCCACGTAGCGCCGCTGGCCCTCCGCGTACAGCGTATCGAAGGCGAGCGTCGACTTGCCGGACCCCGAGACGCCGGAGACGACCGTGAGCGAGCCGACGGGAATCCGGCAGCTCACGCCGGCCAGGTTGTGGGACCTGGCGTTCTGGATCCGGATGTCCACCGGGTGGGGTCAGAGGCCGCGATCGGACAGCGGATCCAGCTCCTCGAAGATCAACGTCACGCTGATGTGATCGCCGGATTCGCTCTGCGCCATGTGCAGCAGATGCAGCATGTGAGTCGAGAGAAACTTGTTGATGTCTTCCTCGGCTTCCTTCACCAGACCGCGGAACACGCGACACCGCAGAGCCATCGCTCACCCCTCCCCGCGCGCGGCCTGGCGCCGTGCGTCGGCTGCATTGCGCTGCTTGCCGGCCGCGTCCGCGCGCTCCGCGAGCGCGAGCCACGTGGCCCGATCGGGGGGCTCGCCCAGCGCGCCCGCCACCACGCGCAGGAGAAAGGCGTCGCCCGCCGCCACCGCGTCCGCGTGCAGCGCCGCGAGACGTTCGCGCGCGCCGGCCTTGCGCAGGAAATCGACGGCCTCGATCGCGCGCCCCTGCTCGAGGTAGGCCTCGGCGAGCTTCAGCGAGTGCGCGGGTGTCAGCTCGCGTTCGACCAGGTGTCGGCGCTGGAGCGGATCCGGAAGCTTCGACTTCGCCATTGCTACCCCGCGTCCCCCAGCCTAGTACCGCGGCACGCTCGGGTCCACGCTCTGCGACCAGGCGTCGATGCCACCGGCGAGGTTCTCGACGTGCTCGAAGCCCTGATCGCGGAGCAGCCCGCACGCGCGCGCGCTGCGCCCGCCGTGGTGGCAGTGGATCACGATGCGCTTGCTGCGCCAGGCGGCAAGTTCGCTCACGCGCGCCTCGAGCTGGCCGAGCGGCACGAGCTTCGCGCCCTCGATCTTCGCGCGCGCGTGCTCGGAAGGCTCGCGCACGTCGAGGAGCAGCAGCTCCTCCCCGCGCGCGCGCGCCGCTTGCAGCTCCTTGGGTGTCGTCTCGCGCAGCGTCACGGCGCGCGGGTCATGGCTCGGCATACCGCAAAACCCCTCGTAGTCGATCAGTTGCGTCAACGTCGGCTGCTCGCCGCAGGCTGGACACTTGGGATCCTTGTGGATCCGGAACTCGCGGAATTCCATGCCGAGCGCGTCGATCTGGAGCAGGCGCCCGCACAGCGAATCGCCGATTCCGAGCACGAGCTTGAGCGTCTCGCTCGCCTGGATCAGCGCGACGAGGCCCGGCAGCACGCCGAGCACCCCGCCCTCCGCGCACGACGGCACGGCGCCGGGCGGGGGAGGCTCGGGGTAGAGGCAGCGATAGCAAGGCCCTACCCGGGAATCGAAGACGCTGGTCTGGCCATCGAAGCGGAAGATCGAGCCGTGCACGTTCGGCTTGCCGAGCAGCACGCAGGCGTCGTTCACCAGGTAGCGGGTGGGGAAGTTGTCGCTGCCGTCGACGATCACGTCCCAATCGGCCAGCAGCTCGAGCGCGTTGCCGGACGTGAGCCGCACGGCGTGGGTCACGACGCGGACGTCGGGATTTTGAGCGCGGATGCGCTCGGCCGCGACGTCGACCTTCGGCCGGCCGACGTCCGCCGTGCCGTAGAGAACCTGGCGCTGGAGGTTCGAGGCCTCGACCTTGTCGTGATCGATGAGCCCGAGCGTGCCGACGCCCGCCGCCGCCAGATACTGCGCGAGCGGGCAACCGAGCCCGCCGGCGCCGATCAGCAGCACGCGGCCGGCCAGCAGCTTGCGCTGACCGTCGACGCCGACCTCGGGCAGGGAGAGATGGCGCCGATAGCGCTCGAATTGACTCGGCGTGAGCTGCGGAGTCGACGCCGTCATGCCAGAGACGCTATCCGAGCGCCCTCGCGCTGCAAGCGAGGGCCCGAAATGGCAGACCCCCCGGCCAGGGGCGGCCGAGGGGTCTGCTGCATGCTGCGAAGCGCGGGAAGAGCCTATTCTTCTTCGCCGGCCTCTTTCTGCGGCGGCATCACGGTGACCTTGTAGGCCTTGCGCGGCTTGTCGACCATCTTCCAGGACACGCTCACCCAGTCGTCCTTCTTGATGGTCTCCCACGTGGTCTTCGTGCCCTCGACGGTGGTCTCCGCGACCTTGCTGAAGGAAACCTTGTCGCCCTTGCGGTTGTCCACAATGACATTCTTGGCGTCGATCTTGTCGACCTTGCCCACGAACTCCCGCATCTGGGCGGCCGCCGCGCCCGGCATGGCGACCGGCACGATCAGTGCCACGAGCGCGACGAGCGCCAATCGGGTCATGAGTTTGCGCATCCAGGCTTCTCCTTTCGTCGCACGCCCCTTCCGCGTGCAGCGGCGTGCAGCGTGCCAGTTGGACGGTAACCCGCTCCGCATATTCGAGCGGGTCACCGAGTTGCGTGCCGGAGGTGGGACTCGAACCCACACGGCCGTGAGGCCGGGGCCTTTTGAGGGCCCTGCGTATGCCGATTTCGCCACTCCGGCAGAAGGCGGCGGAGAATACCACGCCGACCGGCGTGTCGAGACCGGCAGCAAGCCCGCCGAAACGCCGTGCCCACGCGGCCTTAGCTTTGACAGCCCCGGACCCTGGCGTTAGCCTCGGCCGACCGTGGGGCTGTAGCTCAGCTGGGAGAGCATCAGGCTGGCAGTCTGAGGGTCGGGGGTTCGATTCCCCCCAGCTCCACCAATCTTCTCGATGAGTCAGTGAGCGCGCGCGTGGCCGCCTGCGGGACCGCCGAGCGATGCTGGCAACGACGCTCGAGTTCCCTGCAGCATGCGCCGGCTGGGTCGTAGACCAGCGCCAGACGCAGGCCTGCGTCACAGCGAGAGCATCCCAGCGCACGCGCACGATCGAGCGCTCGGAGCGGGCGGCGCCCTCGGCGCGGCGCATCGATCCTTGCGCGCAGTGCGTCCTCCGAAATCACCCCGCGACATGCCTCCCGGTCGCCCACGCAGCAGCGGGGCAGCAGGTCCATTGAGATGAGGCGAAGTGCCGCGCCAAGGGTGCCTCCAGACGGCGCGCGGGCCGGGACGAGCGCAGCGACGGAATCGCCCGCGGTACGCAGCTTGCAATCTCATCGCTCAAGACCCCGGGAAGGTGCTGCGGGGCGCTGATCGCCGGGTCATCGGGAACCGTTAGACGCGCGGGGCCGGCCGGCGCTCGGAAGAGGAGCTGTGATGCCGCTGCGAGCCCGGCTGATCGCGATGTTCTGCCTGCTGCTGGCTCCTCACACCGCATCGGCAGTGCCGAGCTTCGCCCGCCAGCTCGGTGTCGGATGCACGGCCTGCCACACCGAGTTTCCACAGCTCAATCACTTCGGACGCCAGTTCAAGCTGAACGGCTACACCATGAGCGACGACAAGACCCACCTGCCGCCGCTCGCCGCGATGGTCCAGGCGCCGACCTTCACGCACACGGATAACGGCCAACGCGGCGGTGCGGCGCCGCACTTCGACGGCAACGACAACGTTGCCGTGAACCAGATTGCCCTGTTCTACGCCGGGCGTCTGTTCGGCCCGTACGCCAAGCCCCTCTTCGGGGAGCAGGTCGGCGACGCGCTCAATCACGCCGGCACTTTCATCCAGGCCACCTGGGATGGGGTAGGCAGGCAGTGGACCTGGGACAACAGCGAGATCCGCGTCGCATCGACGGGAAAAATCGCCGACGTCCCGCTCACCTATGGTGTCTACACCAACAACAATCCGACGATGGAAGACCTCTGGAACACGACGCCTGCCTGGGGCTTCCCGTTCTCGAGCTCCCCGCTCGCGCCGGAAGCCATGGCCGCGCCGCTGCTCGCCGGCTCGCTGGCGCAGCAGGTGATGGGCGCCGGGGTCTACGCCTCCGCGAACTGCGATCTCGGTGAGTTCTACGCAACCGCCGCGGGCTACACGACGCTGCCGGCTGAAACGCAGAGGGCGCTGAACGTCGATCCCAGCGAAGAGAGCGAGATCGATGGGGGAGCCCCCTACTGGCGCTTCGCCTTCGAGCACGACTGGGGGGTCTCGCACCTCGAGGTCGGCAGCTACGGCCTGCATGCCGGGACCTTCCCCCAGCGCATGCATACGGAGGGCACGGATCACATCACCGACATCGGCTTCGATTCGCAGTACCAGTTTCTCGGTGATTTGAACGAGGTGACCCTCGGGGTGAACTACCTGAACGAGTGGGCGGAGTGGGACGCGAGCCAAGCGCTGGGCCTCGCGAGCAACGCCAACGACCACCTCTGGAGCGTGACGGCGACCGCCCAGTATCTCTTCGACAAAACCTACGGCGCAGACGTCCAGTACTTCCACACCGGCGGCAACCACGACGACCTGCTGTATGGATCCCGCACTGGATCGCCGGAAACGAATGGGGCGGTCTTCGAGGTCGACTACCTGCCGTTCAACAAGAGCGGCGGTCCCTGGTTCTGGCCGAGGAGCAATCTGAAGCTCGCGCTGCAATACGTCCTCTATGACAAGTTCGACGGCTCCAGCCACAACTACGACGGTACGGGAAGGAGTGCGGCCGACAACGACACCCTCTATCTCGAGCTCTGGCTGGCGTTCTAGGCTCGGCGCTCGAAAGCGTCCCCCGCGGGCACCCGCTTCGCAACGCGGCGCCGGCGCCGTGCGCGGCCGGCGAACCCCGGGACGGCGCATCAGGGAAATCTTCCGTTCTGTGAGAGAATGCCTCCTGCCGGCTCCGTCGGGAGCCTCTCCTGGGAGGGGGACGCAGTGCGGAAGGCATTCTCCATTCTTCTGATGGCAGCGCTGGGCTGCCTCATGGCACCGACGCAGGACGCAGGGGCGACGGTGACGTTCTCGCTCGTGTGGGTGGCCACGACGGGTGCGGGCGTCACGGGCGCCAACTCGATCGACGCGATGGCGGGAGACGTGCTCACGCTGGGGATCCAGATGACGAACGACCAGACCCTCACCGGGCACAGCGTTTCGTTGAATTTCGACACCGATCTCGGTAATGAGCTGAACCTGCTCAATCCCAATGGTGGCAAGAACTGGAACGGCACGAGCTACGGAACGTTCACTTATTCCGAGCTCGCGCCCGTTGGCACGCGTTTGGGGGTCACCGAGAGCACCGGCTCCACCGCTGGACGGATCAACTCGTACAACGGTGGCGATTTGTTCGGGTTCCTGCCGGTCGGGACCTACGTGATCGGCACCGCGCGCTTCGTGGCAACTTCCAACGTCGCTACGGATGGGAACGACGTGTTCGTCGGGCTGTTCAACACTGGCATCGACGACGTTCTCGGCAACGACAACTATCCCATTCCTGTTGGATCGCTCGTCTTCGAAGGCGCTGCGGTCAACCTGGTTCCGGAGCCGGGCACTGCTTCCCTCGTGGGCCTGGGCCTCGTCGGCCTCGTCCTGGCGGGTCGCCGGTATCGCCGCTCGTGAGGTGAACGGTCGCTCCTGGCATCAGCTCACGCTGCGCCGAAGCGATACCCGAGCAGCTCGATTTCGCGCCAGCACGCCGCGTCGATGACGGCGCGTTCGGCCGGTCCGATCAACGCGGAATAGTGGGGCCGCTCGCCGCGCTGCGTCGATTTCGCCCGCGGCAACGTCAGCGGCTCCGGCAGCGAAAGCTTCAGCCGGACCTCCTCGAGCTCCTCGGCGAGACGTTCATACGCGAGGATCCGATCGACGGCCGGCTGCCCATCGATCATGTAGATGTGTGCATTCGACAACGATTTCGCGCCGACCTGCTCGAGAAACTCGAGCAGCGACGGCCGCGGCCGCTCGTCGCGCGTGCGCCAATAGTACAGCGAAATCGCCTTGTCCCACGGATTGCGCTCGATCGCGAATCTGTAGTAGCTGCGCCACACCTCCTCACCGACGAGCGCGCGAATGCGACTGGCCGGCATGTGATTCTTGAAGCGGGCGCGTTTGCGATGCTGCAGAAGCCTGCGCCAGTCGTCGAACGTGTAGGCCGACCAGGGGATGGCGAGATCGTTCTGCGGGCCCGGATATCCCTGCTCGCGCCGCTGCGCGTCGTCGAGGTCGCGCGTGATGATGTCGTCCGGGCCGCAGGAGTTGGATAGCGCCATCTCGACGCTGGTCCCCGCGGTCTTGCGCGTGCGAACGAAGATGAAGCGGTGTCGATGGGAGACGATCATGGTGTCAGCGCTCCGCGCGCAGCGTCCTGTCGCCACGTCTCGCTCGAGATCGTCGCAACCACCCGCTTCTCGAACCCCTGCAAGCCGAGGCACTCGTCACCGAGGCGGCAAAAAACAAGTGTAGCTCCCGCGCCTGCGCTAGCGTCGCCCCCCGCGGAGGTTCGCGATGCTGGCGATCGTAGCGGGAAACGGGCAGTGCGTGCGCGTCGATCGCGCGCTCGCGGTCGTGCCACGGCCATGAGCGCCGGCTCACGCCTCGCGGCTGCGGCGCTCGGCCTGCTGGTGTCGGCGCTCGTCTGGCTCGCTGTGGAAGGGGGCCTCGCCGTGGCGCGCGGCCGCACACCGGGCACGAGCCTCGCGGCGCGCGTGCTCGCCGGCCCCCCGCCCCCGCTCGGCTTCGACGGCGACGACAGCTCGCTGCCGCCGGTGCTGGAGTCGCAAGCGGCGCTCGACGCGATGATTCCCAAATTCGTGCACGACGGCGTCGGGCTCGGCAACAGCCCCTACAAGGAGCTCCACCAGCCCGGCGTGCATCTCAAGTTCACGGGCGACGACGGCTGCGAACAGAACCTGCCCGACCAACGCCGCGTGCTCGTGCAGCTGCGCACCTCGCTGTTCGACCGCCTCGACCCGCTCAACGCCTTCTGGGATCCCGGGCGGCCGCTCTCGCCCGCCGTGCGCGATTTCATCTCGCGCTACGGCGTGCGTGAAGTGGCGGTGACGACCGACGCCTGGGGCGAGCGGCGGACCCTGCCCGAGAGCCACGCCGAGCGCACGGTGATCGTGGTCGGCGACTCCATCTCGTTCGGAGTGCTCGTGGACGACAGCGAGACGCTCGCTTCGCAGCTTCAGAGCCGCGATCCGCAGCACCGTTACCGGAACCTCGGCATTCCGGGGATCCCCGCCCACGATGTGCTGTGCGCTCTCGACCGCGGGCTCGCGCGCCAACCCGGGAAGGTCGACGCGATCGTCTACACCTACTGCGAGAACGACTTCGAGTCCGGGGATGATCTCGCGAGCCCCGAGCCGGTCATCGAGCGCCTGCGGGCCGCCGCGCACGGCGCGGGGGTGGAGCGCGTGGTGGTCGTCTACGCGCCCTATCTCTACAACGTCGTGCCACAGCTCACGCGCTTCCCCGGCCAGCACAGCGACCGCGTCGAATCCTTCCGCGATCAGCATGCGCGGCTGCGCACGGCCGTGCGTGAAGCGGGCTTCGAGTGGGTCGACTTCAGCGAGCTCGTGCAACCCGAGGTCGAGCGCAGCGGCACGCAGTTCGCGTCGTTCGCGCTCTTCATCGAGCAGAACCACTGGTCCCGCGAGGGCATCCGGCGCGTCGCCGACCGCGTCCAGCCACTGCTCGCCACAGCGGCCGCAGCTCCCAGCGCGGGCCACGCCGCCGGGCCTGCCGGGCGCTGAAACGAAGCTCGTCTCATACTACGCTTGGCTCCGCTCGGCCCGCGTGAGCCCTCTCTTGCGAGCAGTCCGCGGCGTCGCTCGTCTCGATCCGTTTGCCGCTCGAAGCATCGACGCGACCCCGCAATGTACAAAGGGAACTCCCCCTGCCCTTCGCTGCGGCCGGGGTTCCGCGACCCGCATCCGCGGCCCGCTTCGCACGCACAGCGACCGCATAAGCGCCGCTTCGCCATGGCACGTGTCTTGCTCCTCTCCCGGATGCGGGTAGCTTCGCCGTGGAACGCGCCGAGTGAGCGACTCCAGCGAGCGTTGCTCCCAGCGCGACGGGTGCATCGAAATGCTGGCCGATTCTACGGACAGCCAGCCCGCCCGGTGGGCTCGTGTGAGGTTCCCGACATGAAACGTTGCGTACTTGCGTTGCTATGGATGACCGCCAGTATGGCGACTACGTCGCTGGCCGCCGACGTCGCTGTCTCGGTGAGCATTGGCCAACCTGGCTATTATGGCCGCATCGACATCGGCGACTTTCCGCAGCCGCAGCTGGTTTACGCCGAGCCCGTCATCGTTCAAAGAGCCGCGGCGGTGCCCGGCCCCGTGTACCTGGTCGTACCTCCGGGGCACGCGAAACATTGGGATAAACACTGCGCTCGCTACCAAGCTTGCGGTCGACCGGTCTATTTCGTGCAACAGAGTTGGTACAACGACGTGTACGTTCCGCGCTATCAAGAACGTCATCGCAAAGGCTCGGATGAACACCATGACAACGATCACGGCAACGGCCATGACAACGATCACGGCGAGGGCCACGAGCGCGATTGAATCGACCGTCGCACTTCCTGGTTGATGCCGGAGAGAACGCTGCGCCTCACCACCTCGGGCTGACGAATCAGGGAAGTCTTCCGTAGCTGAGCGCGCGCCAGACCCACTCGGCCGGCCCGAAGCGGAAGCGCGCGAGCCATGCGCGGCTCGCCGCAACCTGGAGCGAAAACAAGCCGCAGGTGAGCGCGATGCCGGCGGGCAGGTGGATTTCGCCGAGCCGCGAGAGCAGCGCGATACCGATCAGCGACTGCATCAGGTAGTTCGTGAGCGAGAGGCGGCCGGCGGCGGCGAACGGCGCGAGCGCGCGCTGCCAGCGCGGGCGCTCGAACGCGCGGAGCACCCACCCCGCATAGGCGAGCGCGAGCGCCGGCCCCGCGATCGCGACGAAGGCCTCGGCCAGCACCGCCGTCCACGAGACGCTCGATGCGCCCGAGAGATCGACGAGCGCTACAAAGGCGAAGCTTCCGGCGAGCCCCACCGCAAACAAGACCGGCAGCCGGCGGCGCAGCGCCGGCACCGGATCGTCCGCCCGGCCCCGCGCGCGTGCGGCCGCGAGCCCGAGCAGGAACATCGCAAAGGCGAAGAGCGCCTGGCGCACGGGATATCCGAACTCGACGACGGCCGCTGCCACGCGCGCGCTCGCGATCGCTCCGGTCGCCAGCGCGGGCGCTGCCGCGGTGATCGCCGCGAGCGCGAGCGTCGGCGCGGCGAGTGCGACGCCGGCCGCGCCCACCAGCATGCGCGTGGCACGCGCACGGAAGGGGAGCAGCAGCACGCCGAGCAGCGCGTACGTCGCGAGGATGTCGCCCGACCACAGGAGCGATAGATGGGAGACGCCGATCAGGAACAGGATGGCCATGCGCCAGAGATGAAGCGCGACGAAGCGCGGCCCCGTGCGGGCCATCTGCAACGCGATGCCATAGCCGAACAAGAGCGCGAAGAGCGCGTAGATCTTGTTCTCGAACGCGATCTGGATCAGCCACAGCGCCGCGTGATCCGCGAGCCCTGCGCCCGGGCGCGCGACGAGCTCGCGGTAGGTCGGTTTGAAGAAGTGCTGCGCGTTCTCGACGAATACGCCGAGCAGCGCCATGCCGCGAAGCACATCGAGGCTCGCGAGCCTCGCGCTCGGCTCCGTCGGCGCGCTCAAGGCCGTGACGCGGCGGCGCTGGCAATCGCCGGCCGGCTCAGCGCATCTGCACCAGCAGGAGATCGATCTGGGTCTTGCCCTCGGCGGAGCCGATGCCGAAGGTGAGCGAGCGCGGGCCCTTGTCGGCGAACACCAGGATCCCGTCGCCACCGTCCACGCGCTGCGTCGACCAGCCCTGCGCGGCCAGCGAGTCGCTGTAGAAGGACGCCACCTTGGCCGGGTCGTCGGCCGTGGTCCAGCCCACCTTGACGCCGTTTTCGGGGGTCTCCTTCGACTTCACGACGGTGGAGGCCGGGTAGATCGGCACGTCCGACGGGAAATCTGCCGGCAGCGTCGAGCTCCATGCGTCCGCGATCGCAGCCGGCACTGCGGGCTGGCCAGCCGTCGCTCCCGGCGCCGGCGCCGCGGCGGGCGCTTCCTTCTTCTCGCCCCCACAGCCGAGCGCGACGAGCGCGCCGATCGAAACCCAGGCACCGATCCCGAGAAAACCGCTGCGAAGACTGCGAGCCGTGCTGATCACCGAGCGCCCTCCCCCCAAGCAACCAATGGGAGGCTCAGCATAGCAGCCCCGCGTGCGCGGGCAGGCCGCGCACGTGGTCGTCACGCCCGGGCTGGCGCTTGTCAGGCTTGTAGAACGTGTTCTAGGATGCCGGTCTTCCCACGAGGGTTGCCATGAGCCAGACAGACGGCGAGATCCGCTTCACCGCGTCGCACGTCGTCGAGTACGCCTACCGCCGTTCGGTGGGCGCCGTGCTCGGCCATTTCTTCACGCAGCTGCGCGAGCGCAAGCTGATCGGCACGCGCACGCGCGCCGGCCGGGTGCTGGTTCCGCCCTGCGAATACGACCCCGACACCGGCGAAGCCGTCGACCAATTCGTCGACGTCGGCCCCGGAGGCGTCGTCACGAGCTGGGCGTGGGTCCACCGGCCCTCCGCCAAGCACCCGCTGCCGCGCCCCTTCGCGTGGGCGCTGGTGCGCCTCGACGGAGCCGACACCGGGATGCTGCACGCCGTCGACACCGGCTCGGAAGCGCGCATGCGCACGGGGATGCGCGTGCGGCCGCGCTGGCGCGCCAAGACCGTCGGCGAGATCCAGGACATCGAGTGCTTCGAGCCGGAGGCCGCGCGATGAGCGACGCCGAGCCCGTCAAGAGCATCGTGACTCCGACGCGCCTCAGCTACGAGTTCACGGCCGTCGGCACCCACGCGCGCTTCCTCGACGCGATCTCGCGCGGGAAGATCCTCGGCCAGCGCTGCCCGTCGTGTCACAAGGTCTACGTGCCGGCGCGCGCCGTGTGCCCGCGCTGCGGCGTCGCCACGACCGAATCGGTGGAGGTGCCGCCGCGCGGAACGGTCACGACCTTCTGCATCGTGCGCGTGCCGTCCGAGAACATCCATCTGAAGCTGCCCTTCGTCGCCGCGCACATCCTGCTCGACGGCGCCGACATCCCGTTCTTCGGGCTGGTCGGCGATTGCGAGTCGAGCGAAGTCCGCATGGGCATGCGGGTCGAGGCGGTCTGGGCGCCGCGCGAGACCTGGGGCCCGACGCTCGCCAACATCCGGCACTTCCGGCCGACCGGAGAGCCCGACGTCCCGTTCGAGAAGTTCAAGGAGCACCTGTGATGCGCGAGGTGGCGGTCGTCTCGTTCGCACAGACGCCCTACGTGCGTCGCGAGCGCGGGCGCAGCGAAGTCGAGATGCTGCTGCCGGTGATCGGCCAGGCGATCGAGCGCTCGGGCATTGCGAAGTCCGAGATCGGCTTCACGTGCTCGGGCAGCTCCGACTACATCGCGGGCCAGGCCTTCGCCTTCGTCGGCGCGGTCGACGCGATCGGCGCCTGGCCGCCGATCTCCGAATCCCACGTCGAGATGGACGGCGCCTGGGCGCTCTACGAAGCGTGGGTGAAGATCCAGTGCGGCCACGCGGATTCGGCGCTGGTGTTCGCCTTCGGGCGCGCGTCGATGGGCACGCTGCCCGAAACGCTCTCGATGCAGCTCGATCCCTACACGCTCCAGCCGCTGGGAATCGACGCGGTGAGCCTCGCGGCGCTGCAGGCGCGCACGCTGCTCGACGCGGGACTTTGCACGGAGCGCGACATGGCGGAGGTCGCGGTGCGCTCGCGGCGCGACGCGAAGCGCAACGCCTTCGCGCAGCTCAAAGGCGATTACGAAGTCGAGAAGCTGCTGGCCGAGCCGCACCTGATCTCGCCGCTGCGAAAACACGACTGCCCGCCGATCACGGACGGCGCGGCGGCGGTGGTGATCGCCGCCGGCGACCTGGCGCGAAGAAAATGCCGCCGTCCGGCCTGGATCCGCGGCATCGACCACCGCATCGAGCCGCACCAGCCCGGCTTCCGCGATCTCACGCTCTCGCCGTCGACGGCGCTCGCGGCGAAGAAGGCCGGCGCCGGGAGCGCCCCCCTCGATCTCGCCGAGCTGCACGCGCCCTTCACCCACCAGGAGCTGATCCTGCGCCGCGCGCTCGCGCTGCCCGCGAGCGTGCGCATCAACCCCTCGGGCGGGCCGCTCGCCGCGAATCCGATGATGGCGGCCGGGCTCGCGCGCATCGGCGAAGCCGCGCAGCGCATCCACGAGCGCGAGGCGGGGCGCGCGCTGGCGCACGCCACACAGGGCCACTGCCTGCAGCAGAACCTCGTATGCGTGCTGGAGGGCGAGTGATGGCCGAGAACTGCGCGGTGATCGGCGTCGGCCAGACGAAACACGACACCAAGCGCATCGACGTGTCGCAGGTCGGACTCGTGCGCGAGGCCGCGCTGCGCGCGCTCGAGGACGCGCAGCTCGATTGGAAGGACATCGACGCGGTCGTGATCGGCAAGGCGCCCGATCTGTTCGAAGGCGTGATGATGCCCGAGCTGTTTCTGGCCGAAGCGCTCGGCGGCGCGGGCAAGCCGATGCTGCGGGTGCACACGGCCGGCAGCGTCGGCGGCACGACGGCGATCGTCGCGGCAAGCCTCGTTCAGGCGGGCATCCACGAGCGCGTTCTCACCGTCGCCTACGAGAAGCAGTCCGAGAGCAATGCGATGTGGGCGCTCTCGATCCAGCTGCCGTTCCAACAGGGCGTGGTGGCGGGCGCCGGCGGCTACTTCGCGCCGCTGATCCGCGCCTACATCCGGCGCGCGAACGCGCCCGAGGACACCGGCATCCGCGTCGCGCTGAAGGACCGCCAGAACGCGCTCAAGAATCCGTACGCGCACCTCAAGTTCCCTGGCATCACGTTCGAGCAGGTGGCGCAGTCGCCGATGCTGTGGGACCCGATCCGCTACCTCGAGACCTGCCCTTCTTCCGACGGCGCCTGCGCGATGGTGCTCGGCGACGCGAAGGCCGCGAAGCGCGCGCCGCACAAGTCGGCCTGGGTGCACGCGACGGCCATGCGCACGGAGCCCACGCAGTTCGCGGGCCGCGATCAGGTGAACCCGCAGGCGGGCAAGGACTGCGCGAAGGATCTCTACAAGAAGGCGGGCATCACGAAGCCGCGCGAAGAGATCGACTGCGCCGAGATCTACGTGCCCTTCAGCTGGTTCGAGCCGATGTGGATGGAGAATCTCGGCTTCGCGCCCGAGCACGAAGGCTGGAAGATGACCTACGAGGGCGTGACGGCGCTCGGCGGCGAGCTGCCCGTCAACATGTCTGGCGGCGTGCTCTCCTCGAATCCGATCGGCGCCTCCGGCATGCTGCGCTTCGCCGAAGCCGCGATCCAGGTGCGCGGCCTCGCCGGCGAGCACCAGGTCGAGGACGCGCGCCGCGCGCTCGGCCACGCCTACGGCGGCGGCTCGCAGTACTTCTCGATGTGGATCGTGGGCGACCAGCCGCTCTAGCGGCGCGCCGGCGCCTGCAGCGCGAGCCCTCCGTTTGCCCTTCGGGGCATTTTCATTCGACGCCAGATTGGCTTCCGGGTGTAGGATGGGCGCGATTCGCTGTCGCGCCCTTCCTTCGTCGGGTTCGATGCGCTCGTCGCGCGGGGAGTCGGATGGCACGAGGGGTATGGCTTCGTGTCTCGTTCGGTGTCGGTCTTGCCCTGCTGGCAGGAGCGGCGGCGGCTTCCGCGAACAAGCTGGCGACAGCCGTCAGCCAGGGGGGTACCCATACCTGCGCCGTCGCGAGCAATGGCGGTGTCTGGTGCTGGGGAGACAACATCGACGGCCAGCTCGGCGACGGAACCACGGCGGACAGCGGCGTGCCGGTGGCAGTCTCGGGGCTTTCGAGCGGAGCGACGGCCGTCTCGACGGATACCTTCAATTCCTGCGCGCTGACGACGGCTGGCGCAGTCCTGTGTTGGGGAGCGAACTGGGCCGGCCAGCTCGGTAGTCCGACCTATCCCGGGAGCAGCGTGCCGGTGCCGGTCACGGGCCTCTCGAGTGGAATCGCTGCGATCTCGACGTCGTTCGGCTACTCCTGCGCGCTGACGACGGGCGGCGCGATCCTGTGTTGGGGATCGAACGGGTGGGGTCAGTTCGGCAACGGCACCACGGTGGGTAGCCTCGTACCCGTGCCAGCCGCCGGGTTCTCGAGCGGAATCTCGGCGATCTCAACGAACGGCTACCACGCCTGCGCGGTCACGACTGGCGGCGCGGCCCATTGTTGGGGATCCAATTCCAACGGCACGCTCGGCGACGGCACCTACACGGATAGCCTCGTACCAGTGGCGGTCTCGGGGCTCTCGAGCGGCATCTCCGGGATCTCCGCAGGCCTGGGCCACACCTGCGCCGTGACGACCGGCGGCGGCGTCCAGTGTTGGGGAAACAACCACTACGGCCAGCTCGGCGATGGCAGCCACACGGACAGCAACTTGCCGGTGGCGGTTTCCGGCCTCGCGAGCGGCGTCGTCCAGGTCTCGTCGGGCGCCAATCACACCTGCGCACGCAAGACGGGTGGTGGCGTCCTCTGCTGGGGCGACAACGAGTGGGGGGAGCTCGGCAACGGCGCGACGACGGAAAGCAGCGTGCCGGTGGCGGTTTCGGGTCTCTCGAGCGGCGTCACGGCGATCGCCGCCGGTTCCCAGATCACCTGCGCGGTGATCACGAACGGCAGCCTCGAATGTTGGGGACGCAACGATTGGCGTGCGTTGGGAATCGGCTGGCTGGTTCCGCTGAGAAGCTTTCCGACGTCGGTGGTCGGCTTCGGCCCTGAGGCGGTACCCGCGCTCGGCGCGACGGGACTCGCCCTATTGAGCGCGACGCTGATCGGTAGCGTCCTGGCGCGCAATGCGCGCAGCAAGCGCCGCGACGCCGAGCGCTAGCACGAGCAGCGCGAGGCCAGCGGGCGAGAGCGCCGGCAGCTGCACCTCGTCGAGGTGCACGTCGTAATCCCAGGTCGACGTCAGCGCCAGGAAGCTTCCCGCGAAGAAGAACGGCGACGCGGCGCCGCTCGCCTCGACCTCGAGCGCGTACGATCCCGGCGCGAGCACGCCGAAGCTCGCGACGGGCAGCGGACCCACCACCGCGCACGACTGGTCCTGACAGTTCGAGTCCGTGGCAGCCACGACTTCCGCGAGCTTCGCGCCTCCAGATGTCTTCAAGGTGATGCGCGTCGTCGCATTCGCGCTCAGGCCTCCCGTGGAACGCGCGCTGCCCGAGAGCCGGTACGGCGTCGCGGCGGACACGTCGAAGCCGACGCGGTGCAGCGTCGCCGACGTGGACTGGACCGTCGTGTAGACGTTCGGCGGCGTGGTGAGCGTGCCCGAGCCCGAGTGCGTGCCACTTCCCTGCGCGACCAGCGACGTCGCCGAGAGCGTCGAAGCCTGCGTGGAGAAAATGGTCGTGAAGGGGGAGACGCTGGCCGTCGCCGAGAACGGCGAGAGATCGGGCGCGCTCTGGCTGTCGGCGTAGTTCGTGGTCGTGAGCACGCTGCAGCCCGTCGGCGGCGGCCAGCAGGCGAGCGTGCGCTGGGTGACCGTAACGCCGACGTCGCGCGTCTGGGCCGTGAGCTCGAAGCCGGCGCGGGCCGCCGGGGGCGCCAGGGCGAACGCAAGCAGGCAGAGAAGCAGCACGTGACGTACCTGCATCGAGGACCTCGACGGCGACAGCCCGACGCCAGCCTCGACCGCCCGCGCGGCAATGTCAATCGCGAACGCGGGCCAGCCTCGAGAGCATGGGGAAAGACACCAGGATCAGAACCGCGGCGAGGCAGGCAAGGCCGGCCGGCGATAGCGACGGTACAGCGATCAGATCGGATGCTTCGAGCTCGACCCAGTAGCTGCCCGAGGTAGAGGTTAGGAAGACGTCTCCAAAAGCGAAGAAGGAGTGCGTGCTTCCCGTCGAAACTGCCTCGAGCATATACGACCCAGGTTGAAGCACGCCGACGCTCGACAGCGCGATCGGGGCCACCGCGCCACACCAAATGGGGTCGCAATCGGTGTCGTTCGCGACCACCCCCTCGGCGATCACCAATCCGCCCGCGGTCTTGAGCGTGACGCGGGTCGTCGTGTGGCCAGCCACAGTCGGGCCAAATCCGAGGTACCCGCCTGCAGGGTATACAAAGCGACCCGAGTCCCCGTCTGTGGTGACGCTTCCGGTGAGGTGGTAGGGCGTCGCCTCGTCGACGTCGAAGCTCGTCGAGAACGAGCTCGAGAGCAATGACGCGTCATCGAACCAGCGGTCCGGCGCAGGCGCGACTCCGTAATCCGACGCGCCAGCAAGCGTCCCGCTAGCGGCGATCAATGCGGGCTTCAGCGAGGAAGTCTGCGTCGCGTAGCTCTGGGGGAACGATGCGACCCTCGCCGTCTCCCAGAACGGAGTGTAATCGGGCGCGTTTTCGGAATCGCTCAGGCTCGACCACGACTCCGACACCGGAGGGGCGCACCCCAACGGCGGAATCAAGCAGTTGGTCGTCCAATGGGAGACCGTAACCGCGACGCTGCGCGACTGCGCGGTGAAGGTGAAGCCCGTCGCGCCCGCGACCGGAGCCGCCAGCGACAGCGACGCTGCGAGCCCGTAAACCGCGACCCGGCGCCATGCGCCCACGCTACTCCCCTCGGAACACCGGCTTGCGTTTCTCCGCGAAGGCGCGCGGCCCCTCCATCGCGTCCTTGGTCGCGAAGATCGGCTGGCCGATCTCGAGCTCGCGCGCGAGGCCGTCGATCTCGGACAGGCCCTCGGTCTCGCGCAGCGAGCGCAGGATCGCTTGTACCGCGAGCGGGCCGTTCTCTGCAATCTGATTCGCGATCTCCTTCGCCTTGGCGAGCGCCTGCCCGGCGGGAACGACGTGGCCGATCAGACCGATCTCGAGGGCCTCCTTGGCCGAGACGTGGCGTCCGGTGAGCAACAGCTCGGCCGCGATCGTGTAGGGGATCTGACGGCGCAGGCGCACCGTCGAGCCGCCGAGCGGGAAGAGCCCGCGGCGCACTTCGGCGATCCCGAAGGTCGCCGTGTCACCCGCCACGCGGATGTCCATCGCCTGGAGGATCTCCGTGCCGCCGGCGATCGCCCAGCCCTCGACGGCGGCGATCAATGGCTTGGTCGGCCGGTAGTGGCGCAGCAGCGCCTTCCAGGCCAGGTCGGCCTCCGTGGCGATGCGGCTCGCCCACGCCTGCCGCTCGCCGCCCCCCGCCGACATCTCCTTCAGATCCGCGCCCGAGCAGAAGGTGCCGCCCGCGCCGGTCACGATGCCGACGCGCAGCTGCGGATCCTCGGAGAGCAGCACCCAGGCGTCGTACATGCGCGCCAGCATCTCGGCGCTCAGCGCATTGCGCCGCTCGGGTCGGTTGAACGTCGCAATCAGGATGGGACCTTCGCGCTCGACGATCAGATGCGGGGCGGGCTCGCTCATGGAATCCTCTCCAGGCCCGGTCGTTGCCGACCGGGTTGAAACGTGTTCTACTTCGCCTCCCAGACTAGCCGCGCGCCGCAGCCGGCGCACCGCGGCGAAGGAGTCCCCCATGGCCGACCTCGGCTTCTGGAATTTTGCGCGCCGCGAGCCGAACCGGCTGGCGCTCGTCGATCCCGACGGCCGCGAGTGGACGCGCGGCGAGCTGCTCGCCGGCTGCAACCAGGCGGTGCGCGGGCCTGCGCGCGCTCGGCCTGAAGAAGGGCGACAGCCTCGCGACGGTGCTGCCCAACGGCGCGCCGATGATCGAGCTCTACCTCGCCGCGGCCCAGGCGGGCTTCTACCTCACGCCCATCAATCATCATCTGACGGCGCCCGAGATCGCCTACATCGTCGGCGATAGCGAAGCCAAGGCGTTCATCGCGCACGAGCGCTTCGCCGACCCGCCTGCGCCGCCGCGGCGAAGGAGCTGAGTTTTCCCGAGAAGGCCCGCTTCGCGATCGGGGGCGTGCCCGGCTTCCGACCCTACACCGAGCTGAAGGCCGGCCAGTCGACCGAGCTGCCCGCCGACCGCGCCGCCGGGCAGGTGATGAACTACACCTCCGGCACCACCGGCCGCCCGAAGGGCGTGCGGCGTCCGCTCGCCCCGCTCGATCCCGACACGATGGGCACCCTGATGAGCGGCTTCCTCGGGATGTTCGGCGTCAAGCCCGAGGACGGCAACGTCCACATCTGCGGCTCGCCGCTCTATCACACCGCCGTGCTGATGTTCGCCTCGGCCTCGCTGCACCTCGGCCACCCCGTGGTGCTGATGGACAAGTGGACGCCCGAGGAGATGCTGCGCCTGATCGAGAAGTACCGCGTCACCACCAGCCACATGGTGCCGACGCAGTTCCACCGCCTGCTCGCGCTGCCCGAGGAGGTCCGCAAGCGCTACGACGTGTCGTCGCTGCGCACCATGGTGCACGCCGCCGCGCCCTGCCCGATCGACGTCAAGCGCGCATGCTCGACTGGTGGGGCGATTCGATCTTCGAGTACTACGCCGCGACCGAGGGCGGCGGCACGCTCGTGACGCCCGCGGAGTGGCTGCAGCAGCCGGGCACGGTCGGGCGCGCCTGGGCGAGCTCCGAGATCCGCATCCTCGACGACGCGGGCAAAGACTGCCCGCCGGGCACGCCCGGCACCGTCTACATGAAGCTCGGCGCCGCCGACTTCGAGTACCACAGGGCGACAAGAAGAAGACCGAGGACAACCGCCGCGCGGGCTTCTTCACCGTCGGCGACATCGGCTACCTCGACGACGAGGGCTACCTGTTCCTGTGCGACCGCAAGATCGACATGATCATCTCGGGCGGCGTCAACATCTACCCGGCCGAGATCGAGAGCGTGCTGCTGACGCACCCGAAGGTCGGCGACGCGGCCGTCTTCGGCATTCCGCACGAGGACTGGGGCGAGGAGGTGAAGGCGGTGATCGAGCCGGCCGCCGGCGTCGCGCCGGGCCCGACGCTCGCCGAGGAGATCCTCGCCTTCTGCGCCGACAAGCTCGCGAAGTACAAGACGCCGAAGACGATCGACTTCGTCGCCGAGCTGCCGCGCGACCCGAACGGCAAGCTCTACAAGCGCAAGCTGCGCGACCCGTACTGGGCCGGCCGCGACCGCGCCATCTGACGCCGCGCGCGTGAACTTCGCATTCAGCGAGGAGCAGGAGGCGTTTCGCGCCGAGCTGCGGCGCTGCTTCGAGCAGCATGCGCCAACCGCCGCCGTGTTCCACGCGATGCAGAGCGCCGACGGCTTCGACCGCGCGCTCTGGAAGCGGCTCGCGGGCGAGCTGGGGCTGCCCGGCGTGCACCTGCCCGAGGCCTACGGCGGCCAGGGCTTCGGCTTCCTCGAGCTCGGCATCGTGCTCGAAGAAGCCGGACGCGTGCTGTTCCCTTCCCCGCTCTTCTCGAGCATCTGCCTCGCCGCGAACGCGATCCTGAACGCGGGCAGCGAGGCGCAGAAGCGCGCGCTGCTGCCCGGCATCGCGAGCGGCGACACGCTCGCGACGCTGGCGTTGCTCGAGCAAGACGGCGGCTGGGATCTGGAGAGCATCCGGCTCGCCTGCGACCTGGAGGGCGGCGGCGCGCACCTCACCGGCGCAAAGCGCTTCGTCACCGATGCGGCGAGCGCGGACCTGATCGTGGTCGCGGCGCGCCGCGAAGGCAGCCACGGGCTCGACGGCGTGGGGCTCTTCGTCGTGCGCCTCGGCGCGCCTGGGCTCTCGCTGAAGCCGGTCGAGGCGCTCGACGCGACGCGCAAGCTCGCGCACGTCGAGCTCGAGCGCGTCCCCGCCGAGCCGCTCGGCGAGCCCGGCGGCGCCGGCGCGGCGCTCGCGAAGACCCTCGACCAGGCCCGCGCGATGCTCGCCTGCGAGAGCGCCGGCGGCGCGCAGCACTGCCTCGATTCTGCCGTGGCCTGGGCGAAGCAGCGCGTGCAGTTCGCGCGCCCGATCGGCTCGTTCCAGGCGATCCAGCACAAGTGCGCCGAGGTGCTGCTCGAAGTCGCGAGCGCGCAATCCGCCGCGCACTTCGCCTGCTGGGCGGCGCAGCAGGACGAGAATCTCCCGCTCGCCGCCGCGACGGCAAAATCGTTCTGCGACGAGGCCTACTTGCGCGCCTCGCAGGAGAATCTCCACATCCACGGCGGTGTCGGCTTCACCTGGGAGGCCGAGCCCCATCTCTATTTCAAGCGCGCCAAGGCGAGCGAGACGCTGCTCGGCCCGCCGGCCTTCCAGCGCGCCCGGATTGCGCAGGCGCTGGGGTTCTAGAGCGCGCGGCTTGCGGGCGCGGGGCCGCGGCGAGCGCGGCCGCCCGCATCGCCTGCATGAAATCTGGCTCGACCCGCGCCCCGCTCGTGTGTAAGACTGGGCCCGCCCGGTCTTGCCGTGAGAGGATCCCGGCGCATGCTGCGCAGCGTGTCACGCCCGAGGCCCGGAGCTCTTCGCTTCGCAGTGGTCGGCCTCGCGCTCGCCCTTGCCTGCCAGTCGGGCCCGCCGGCGAAGAGGCCGGCGGGCGAGCGCAAATCGCAGTTCCCGTCCGAAGCCGAGCTGTCGAAGCTGCCGCCCGGGCCCGCGGCCGAGAAGCTGAGCCTGCCCGCCGTCGACGAGATCGACGCGTGGACCCTCGAGGGACCGTTCCCCGAGCGCGTCGAGGTGGCGCCGCACGAGCCGGTGACGGATTTCGAGCGCGTGCTCGCCGATGGCGTGGCGCAGCGCCCCGGGCTCGCCATCGCGTCCGAGGCGATGCACTGCACGGCGCGCGAGCTCGGACGCTTCCTGCTCGCGCGTCAGAAGCCGCCGCCCGCCACGCTGCTGGAGTTCATGGCGGAGCGCTGCGGCGCGGTCGGCAGCGAGCTGCGTCCGGCGTGGTTCCACGGCGACGTGCCGAGCGCGACCTCGGACGAGGCGCTGCTCGCGAGCTGGCGCCCGCAGATCGAGTCCCTGGTGCAAAGTTCGCTCGCTGGCGGAGCCGCCGTCGCCGGGCTGTGGTACGGGCGCGAGGGCAATCACGCGGTGGTGTCGATCGTCGCGACGCAGCGCCGCGTGCTCGTCACACCCTTCTCCCCGATCGTGGCGGGCGACAGCGTCACCCTCTCCGGCGAGGTGTTGGTGAATGCGCTTCAGCTGGTGGCGCACGTGAACCAGGGCGCTCTCGGCTACGCCGATTGTCAGATCGATCCGAACGTGCAGCTGCCGCGCTTCAGCGTCTCCTGCCCGATTGCCCCAGGTGACCCGCTGGCCTTGCTCGAGATCGGCGTGCGCGAGCCGGGGCGCATCCTCGCGATCGAAGTCCTGAGCGTGCTGGCTCGGCGCGAAGACGAGCCGGGTCTCACGTGGCGGCGCCGCAGCCTGGGCGCGTCGCAGCCAGTCAAGACACCGGACGACTTCGCGCAGGCCTTGTCGGCGGCCGTCGGCCGCGTGCGCAGCGGCGCCGAGCTGCGGCCGCTCGGGCTCTCGCTCAAGCAGAGCGAGCAGGCGCACGAGCTCGCGCCGCACATCGTCGCGGCAACACTCGGCGTGGGCTCGCCCGCGCTCGCCGACATCGCGCTGCTGGGGCTGATGGCCGGCTGGGAGGTCGGCGGTGCGATCAAGGATGCCTCGCTCGCGACCGCGGTGATCAGCGGCGGGCTCGACGCCAACCGCTGGCTCGAGACGGCGCTCGCCCATCCGAGCGGACGCGCGGCGCTGCTCGATCCGAACGCGCGCGTGCTCGCCGTCGGCGCGCTCGTCTCCGCAGAGCCTCCGCTCGCCGGCGCGGTCGCGGTCACCTATCAGCTCTTCGGCGAGGAGAACTTCCCGGCTGATGCCGAGCGCGTGTTCGAGCGCATCGCGAAGCTGCGCGCGGCACGCGGACGCTCGGCGCCCGCGCAGCTCTCAGCTGCCCGGCCGGCCGTCGAGGCCAGCGCCGGGGCGCTGCCCACCGGCCATCTCGAGCCGCGCGCCTCGCTCGACGCTGCGCTCGCCCAGGCGACGGCCGCCGCGGCGCGCCCCCTGCATGGATGGGTGCTCGAGGCGTCGCGGCTCGACGAGCTGCGCCTGCCCGACGAGCTTCTCGACCTCGAATCCGTGCAGCTCGCCGTCGCCGTCGGCTACTACCAGCCGGCCAATGATCCATGGGGACACTACGTCGCTCTGATCGTCGCAACGGCTCCCGGCATGGACATCTGAGAAGGCAACGCCACGCACCCGACACGCTGGCGCACGGGGCTCGACGCCCGTCTGCCTCGCGTCAGTCGCGCTCGAAGACACCCTGGACGCCGCGCTCGACCGCAGCGCCCGCGTCGCGCACGCCGCTGCCGGCTGCGTCGGGTGCTTCATGTCGGCTGCGCCGGCTCCATCATCCTCCGCACGATCTTGAGCAGCCGCTCGCGCGGCAGGAACGGCGCGAGCCGCGCGGTGAGCACGTTGCGCCCGCCGGTGATCATCACGCGCCGGTTCTGCTGGAACGCGTCGTAGCCCATCTGCGCAACGGGCATCGAGTCCATCACCGTGCTGCTCGCGCCGAGCCGCGTGGCGCCGGTGCCGGCGCGCGCGCGGAAACCGGTCTTCGTCGGGCCGGGGCACAGGCAGCTGACCTTCACGCCGGTCCCCCGCGCCTCCTCCCACAAGGCCTCGGAGAACGAGAGCACGAAGGCCTTCGATGCGTAGTAGACCGCCATCAGCGGCCCGGGCACGAACGCGGCGGTCGACGCCACGTTGAGCACGCCGCCGCGGCGTCGGGCGAGCATGTCCTTCCAGTAGCAATGCGTCAGCTCGACCAGCGCGCGATCGTTGAGATCGACCATGCCGAGCTGCGTCGCAGCATCCGAGCCGGCGAACGCGCCCGCGTGGCCATAGCCCGCATTGTTGACGAGCACGCCCACCTGCAAGCCGCGACGCGAGATCTCCGCAGCGAGTCTCGCGCCGCCCCCGATGGCGCCGAGATCCATCGCGATCGGCGTGGCGCGGACCGCGAACGTCTTCGCGAGCCGTTCCGCCGCCGCGGCCAGCGGCGCTTCGGAGCGCGCGGTGAGGATGACGTCGTAGCCGTCCTTCGCGAAACACTCCGCGAGATCGAGGCCGATGCCGCCCGACGCGCCGGTAATCAGCGCCGATTGACCTTCGCCTGTCTTGCTGGACGCCATCGATGGATCTCCTTTTCGGGAGTTGGGGCCATGTGGTTGCGCGGATCGAGGCGCCATTCTACGTCCCCCGGCCCACCCCCTGTCGAGTCCGCAACGCTAAGCGCCTGCGGCGCGCGGCGGCGGGAGCCCGGCTCTTCGGACGCGGCATGGACGCGCGGATCGCTGGAAATCCGCCATTCCCTGCGGCTGCGCGTGCCATCATGACGCCACGATGGCGCATGCGCGGGTACTCGACGCGGCGCTCGCATACCGGGCGCGGGACTGGTCGGTCGTGCCGATCGAGCCGCAAGGCAAGCGGCCGCTCGTCCGCTGGCAGGCGTTCCAGAAGCGCATCCCCACGCAGGCGGAGATCGCGGCCTGGTTCGAGCGCTGGCCGGACGCGAACGTCGGGATCGTGACCGGACGCGCGTCGGGCCTCGTAGTCGTGGACGTCGACCCGCGGCATGGCGGCGCGGAGACGCTGGCCGCGCTCGAAGCCAGCCACGGCGCGCTGCCGGCCAGCGTCGAGTCCCAGACGGGCGGCGGCGGACGCCATCTCTACTTCGCGCACCCTGGCGGCGTCGTGCGCAATCGCGTGGGTCTCGCACCGGGCATCGATCTGCGCGGCGATGGCGGCGTCGTCGTCGCGCCGCCCTCGCTGCACGCGTCGGGCCGACGCTATCGCTGGAGGGACGGGCATCGCCCCGACGACGTCGCGCTGGCCGATGCGCCGCCCTGGCTCGTGCGCCCGCCTGCGAGCGTTTGACACCCGGCCGCTGAGCCTCGCGAGGTACGCCGCGACGGCCCTCGTCGAACGTATACTGGGGCGTTCCGGGAGGACTCGAGATGCCGACCCTCGACTGGGTCATCGACAGCGACACCCACATCACCGAGCCGCCCGACGTCTGGACGTCGCGGCTCCCGGCGAAGTACCGCGAGCAGGCGCCGCGCATCGTGAATGACCCGACCTGGAATTGGGACGTCTGGCAGATCGGGAGCTCCCGCGCCGCGATCACCGTCGGCCACACCGCCGTCGCCGGCTGGCCCGAGCCCTTCCCCGCGGCGCCGCGGCGCTTCGAGGACGTACCGAAGGCGGCCCGCGACGCGCGCGCGCGCCTCGACTACATGGATTCGATCGGCGTCTGGGCGGCGGCGCTCTACCCGAACGTCGGGGGCTTCGGCAACGAGGCCTTCCTCAAGCTCGGCGACCCGGAGCTGATGCTCGCATGCGTGCGCGCCTACAACGACTTCCTGATCGATTGGATTGCTCCCGATCCGCGCCGCTTCATCCCGATCCTGGCCACGCCCTTCTGGGACCCGAAGGCATCGGCCGAGGAGATCGCCCGCTCGGCGAAGCGTGGGCACAAGGGCGTGCTCTTCACGGGCGAGCCGCAAGCGTTCGGGCAGCCGTCGCTCGCGGATCCGCATTGGGACCCGCTGTGGGCCGCAGCGCAGGACGCCGACCTGCCGGTCTCCTTCCACATCGGGAGCGGCAGCCTGACGGGGGAGTTCACGCCGCAGGCGATCAAGACCTACGGACTCGCCGCCGTCAATGCGAAGGTCGCCGTGGGCCTGTTCCTCGAGAACGGCAAGCAGCTCGTCGATCTGCTCTGCTCGGGCGTGCTGCCGCGCTTTCCGAAGCTCAAGGTCGTGTCGGTGGAGAGCGGCATCGGCTTCATCCCGTTCATCCTCGAGGCGCTCGATTACGCCTTCGAGTATTCGAAAGTATGGCGACACCGCCGCGAGTTCGCACAGAGGCCGTCCGATTACTTCCATCAGCAGGTCTTCGGCTGCTACTTCTTCGAAGAGCTCGCGCCGCAGCGCCTGCTCGATCGCATCGGCGTCGACAACGTGCTCTTCGAGACGGACTACCCGCACCCGGTCTGCCTCTACGGCAACGTGCGCGAGAAGATCGACGCCGGGCTCGCGGGCCAGGCGGACGCGGTGCGCCGCAAGCTGCTCTTCGAGAACGCCGCGAAGCTCTACCGGGTGGATGCGCCGGATCGGCCCGTACCCCAGCCTTGAAGCCCCCCATGCAACGAGCGGGCTCAGGCTATAGTCCTGCGTGCCGTTGCAGCCGGGCGCTCGCCCTGCGTGGCGTCGATCGGATGCCTGAAATTGCCATTCCGAAGGAGCCCCCGCATGGCCGAAGCCCCTGCTTTCATCGAGCGCAAGGACCTCTACATCGATGGCGAATGGGTTCCGTCCCAGAGCCGCGCGACGATCGAGGTGATCGCGGCCGCGACGGAGCTGCCCCTCGGCCGCGTGCCCGACGCGTCGCCCGCCGACATCGATCGAGCCGTCGCCGCCGCGCGCCGCGCCTTCGACGCGGGCCCCTTCCCCGACTGGACGCCGGCCGAGCGCGGCGACGCGATCTCGCGTCTCTCGAAGGCGCTCCAGGCGCGCGCCCCGAAGCTCGCCGAAACGATCTCCCGCGAGAACGGCTGCCCGGCCCAGCAATCGCTGGGCGTTCAGGTGTTCTCGGCCAGCATGGTGCTCGACATCTACGCCGGCATCGTGCGCGACTTCGCCTTCGTCGAGGAGCGCGCCGGCGCCATCGGCAATCGCGTTCGCGTGCGGCGCGCGCCGGTCGGCGTGGTCGCAGCCGTGATCCCGTGGAACGTCCCGCTCTTCGTCGCCGTGCTGAAGCTCGGCCCGGCGCTGGCGGCGGGCTGCTCGGTGGTGCTGAAGCTCGCGCCCGAGACGCCCCTCGACGGCTATCTGCTGGCCGACGCGATCCACGACGCGGGGCTGCCGCCCGGCGTCGTCAATGTGCTCTGCGCGGGCCGCGAGAACAGCGAGTACCTGGTCCGCCATCCGGGTATCGACAAGGTGAGCTTCACGGGCAGCACGCTGACGGGCGGCAAGATCGGCGGAATCTGCGGCGAGCAGATCAAGCGCTGCACGCTCGAGCTCGGCGGCAAATCCGCCGCCATCCTGCTCGAGGACGTGGACCTCGCGGGAAGCATGCAGAGCCTGCTCGGCGCGGCGCTGCTCAACAATGGCCAGGCGTGCGGCGCGCAGACCCGCATCCTGGCGCCGCGCAAGCGCTACAGCGAGATCGTCGACGCGATCGCAGGCGCCGTCGGCGCCATGAAGGTCGGCGATCCGCTGGATCCCACGACGAACATCGGACCGGTGGTGAGCGCGCGCCAGCGCGATCGCATCGTCGGCTACCTGGAAGCGGGCAAGGCGGCGGGCGCCCGCGCCGCCGTCGGCGGTGGCCGTCCGAAGGCGTTGCCGAAGGGCTGGTACATCGAGCCCACCGTGTTCTCGAACGTCGACAACTCGATGAAGATCGCCCAGGAGGAGATCTTCGGGCCGGTGTTGGCCGTGATCCCCTACGGCAATGAGCAGGAGGCGATCGCCATCGCCAACGACTCGCAGTACGGGCTGTGCGGCTCGGTCTGGACGCCGGACATCGAGCGCGGCGCGCGCGTCGCGGCCCGGGTGCGCACGGGCTGCGTCGCGGTGAACTCGGGCATGATCGTCGACATGCGCTCGCCCTTCGGCGGCTTCAAGAAGTCCGGAATCGGACGCGAGCTCGGCCCGGAGGGCCTCGCGGAATACACCGAATACCAGTCGATCATCCTTCCCGCTGGCTGAGCGGCGGGCCAACCCCTTCGAACAGGAGCACCCCATGGAACACACGATGCACTTCTACATCGACGGCCGCTGGGTCGAGCCGACCGAGGCGCGCCCCTTCGATGTGATCGACCCCTCGACCGAGCAGTCGATCGCGCGCATCGCGCTCGGCGGGCCGAAGGACGTGGACGCCGCCGTCGGCGCCGCGCGCCGCGCCTTCGAGACGTTCTCGCAGACGACCCGCGAGGAGCGGCTTGAAGCTGCTGCGGTCGATCGCGACCGTCTACCAGAAGCACTATGCCGAGCTGGCGAAGACCATCTCGCAGGAGATGGGCGCGCCGTTCTGGCTCTCGAACGCGGCCCAGGCCGCCACCGGCATCGGCCACCTGAACGAAGCCATCAAGGTGCTCGAGAGCTACGCGTTCGAAGAGCTGCGCGGCACCACCATGATCCGGCGCGAGCCGATCGGCGTCTGCGGTCTGATCACGCCGTGGAACTGGCCCGTGAACCAGATCATGTGCAAGGTCGCTCCCGCGCTCGCGGCGGGCTGCACCGTGGTGCTCAAGCCCACGGAAGTGGCGCCGCTGAACGCCATCCTGCTCGCGGAGATCTTCCACGAGGCGGGCGTTCCGGCCGGCGTCTTCAACCTGGTGAACGGCGACGGCCCGACGGTGGGCCAGGCGATCGCGTCGCACCCCGGTGTGGACATGGTCTCGTTCACCGGCTCGACCCGCGCCGGCATTCTGGTCGCGAAGGCGGCTGCCGACACCGTGAAGCGCGTCACCCAGGAGCTCGGCGGCAAGTCGGCCAACGTGATCCTCGACGACGCGGATCTCGGAACGGCGGTGGGCGGCGGCATGATGGGCTGCGCGCTGAACAGCGGGCAATCGTGCAACGCGCCCACGCGCATGCTGGTGCCGACACAGCTCCACGATCAGGCCGTCGCGATCGCCAAGGGCGTCGCCGAGGGCCTCACCGTCGGCCCGGCCTTCGGCGAGGGCACCCGCATCGGCCCGGTCGTGAGCGACGTCCAGTGGCAGAAGATCCAGCGTCTCATCCAGAAGGGGATCGACGAGGGTGCGACGCTCGTCACCGGCGGGCTGGGCCGGCCCGCAGGCCTCGAGCGCGGCTACTTCGTGCGGCCGACGGTATTCGCGAACGTGCGCAACGACATGACGATCGCGCGCGAGGAGATCTTCGGTCCCGGTGCTCTCGATCCTGCCCTACAGCAACGAGGAAGAGGCGATCCGGATCGCCAACGACACGCCGTACGGCCTCGCCGGCTACGTGTCGTCGAAGAGCCTCGAGCGGGCGCGGCGCGTGGCCATTCGCCTGCGCGCGGGCCAGGTCAACGTCAACGGCGCACAGCCCGACTTCGACGGCGCCCTTCGGCGGCTACAAGCAGTCGGGCAACGGTCGCGAGTGGGGCCAGTTCGGCTTCGAGGAGTTCCTCGAGGTGAAGGCGATCACGGGCTGGGGCGCGAACTGACGTCTCGGCCAGTCGGCCCCGGCATCCCCTCGATGCAATGGCGGCCACCTCGTTTCCGAGGTGGCCGCCGGCATTTCCGAATCAGAACCGGTGATCCGGCCCTGGGCTACTTGCGCATGCGGCTTCTGCCGAGCAGGACCAGGCCGGCCACGCCCGAGCCGAGCAGCAACAGCATGCCCGGCTCCGGGATGAAGTGGATCTTGAGCGTGCTGAACTGCGACAGCTTCGCGTTGCTGCCGGAGGTCAGGTTCGTCACGATCTGCATGGGCGAGATCAGCTGAACCACGCCGGACGGCTGCGCCGTGTTCGTCGTGGCCGAGCTCGGATCGTGAGCGAAGCCCATCCCCGTGACGTTGATGAACTTCTTGACGCCGCCCGGCGTCATCGGGGTGGTGATCTGGTCGATCGCCGTGCCTGTCTTGATCGTCCACGGCGCCGCTTCGATCGAGATCCGGATCGGGTTGGTGCCACCACCGATCGTGAGCAAACCGCCGATCCCGACGCCATTCACGACGCTCATCGCCGTGTGCTTCGTCAGCTGGAGCGGCAGGAAGTTCGTGCACAGCGTCGAGAGCAGACACACCTTCGAGATGCCGCGGATCGGCAGCACGTTCTTCGTCAGCACGGTCGTCGAGGCCGCACCGCCGGAGATGGGGCCGAAGGTGCCGGTGCCGAGCTGCGCGGTGACGCGGAGCGACGCGATACCGTTCGCCGACACGATCGGGTCGGTGATGGCGACCATGTTGGTCGTGCTGCCTGCCAGGCGGCTGCCCTTGAGCTGGAGCGTCTGGAGATGGGCCGGGATCACGCCAGCCGAGTTGTTGACCGTCGCTACACCACCGAGGGTGTTGCTCAGCACGGGGAGCGAGGTCGAGGTCTGGGTGTAGAGCGTTCCCGCGAAGTTGAGCGGCCGCGCGCTCGCCGAGAAGCCGACGCCGAGCGCCAACAGCGCCGTCGCGAGCACGGCCAATAATCTCTGCATGTTTGTTTCCTCCAACGGGCCCCGAGGACGGCAGCGACGCGACAGCCATTGCCGAGACGAACTGGTCCGC
The DNA here is from genome assembly GCA_963785985.1 of uncultured delta proteobacterium. GTDB lineage: Bacteria > Myxococcota_A > UBA9160 > UBA9160 > SMWR01 > DATBRV01. Next base: position 73,612 of record CAWAXD010000018.1, read on the forward strand.
GTGGAGGGCCGCCGGCAGCATACTGCAACCGGGGCCCGGCGTGCCTTTTCGGGCCTAGGAGGGCCGCGCGCCCTGTCTCAGGAAGCGCTCGCGCTGGAAGGTGGGGCAGGCCGAGTCCGCCGGGATCTCGGCGAGGGGAACGGAGACGAGCTGCGGGGTGATGCCGAGCTTCTCTCCCGCCGGCCGCAGCGCCTCGAGATCGAAGCCATACAAGCGGGCCGCGTTCTCCCCGAGCATCATGCGAACCTGCGCCGTGTCGACGCCCGAGAACGCCAGGCGCATGTTCTCGCGCGAGTACGGGTAGCAGCCCTCGTAGTGCGGATAGTCGTTGCCCCACAGGATGCGGTCCACGCCGACGACCTCGCGGCCCTGGATGTCCGACGCTGAGGGGAAGCTCGCGCCGTACCAGCAGTTGCGCTTCGCGTAGAAGCTCGGCGGCTCCTTCAGCGTCTTCGACTTCGAGTAGTCGACCTCTCCCATCATGCCCATCTTCATGCCGAGATGGATGCCGTCCATGCGGCGCATGAGGCCGGGCGCCCAGGCGCAGCCCGATTCGGTCAGGATGTAGCGCAGGCGCGGGAAGCGCTCGAAGACACCGCCGAGGATCAGCTGGCAGAAGCCGCGCTGGACGAAGAACGGCATCTCCATCACCCACAGCGCGTCGGCGCCCTGCCCGCTGCCGTACTGCGGCGAGCCCTGGCCGGAGTGCTGATTCAGCACCAGGTCGCAATCCTGGATCACCGCCCACAGCCGGTCGTAGTCCGGCGACGTGAGCGGCGCGAGGTGGACCTCGGAGGGCGAGGGAAGCGGCAGCAGCACGCCGCCGCGCAGGCCGTGCTTCGCAATCCACTGGACGTCCTCGATGGCGTCGTCGATGTCGTTCAGATGGATGAGCCCGATGCCCGCGCGGCGCTGCGGCTCCTCGGCGCAGAACGCGGCGAGCCAACGGTTGTGGGCGCGCGTCCCGGCCCGCCAGCGCGGGTACTGCTCCGGGCTCGGAGGCGGCGAGACGTGGAACGCGCTCGTGTAGAACGGAGGCACCGTGTTCGGGAAGATGACTTCGGCGATCACCCCGTCGCTCTCGAGATCGGCGCGTCGCTCGGCCGAGTCCCAGTTCTTCGTCTTCTTGCCGCCGATGTGCTTCTTCGAGGGGTTCTTGTAGGCCCGGCGCCACTCGTCGAAGGCCTCGCGGTCCTTCGGATCGAGGTATTCGCGGTACATCTCGATCGAGGCGCCCGCGTGGGTGTCGGCGGTGATGGTGACGTAGGGACGGGTCGGGTCGTTCGGCTCTCTCACGATCGGCTCCATGACCGCCAGTTCGCGTCTTGCCAAAAGCGTAGCGCTGCCCGACGCCGGGCGGATCCGCGGGCGTTCCCGCTACTCCCCCCGCGCGATCGCATGCGCCGAGATCCGGTGGAAGCCGAAGGCTTCGGGCTCCGCAACGATGCTAGCGTTCGCGTCCACGGAGGAGACGTCGGATGTCCCTGCTCGGCGAGAAGTGCGCGCGCTGCGGCAAGAAGCGGACGCGCAAGGAGTTCGCGGGCGTTCCCACCTGCGAAGAGTGTCAGCGCGGGCTCGAGCTGAAGCTCGCGGCCTCGAAGGAAGCGCCGCACCCGTGTCCGATCGACCAGACTGCGATGCGCAAGGAAGTGGTATCGAACATCATCGTCGACCGCTGCCCCAGGTGCAGCGGGGTCTGGCTCGACGGCGGCGAGCTCGAGCTGCTGCGTGGCGCGATCGCGGACGGCGTGACCGAGGGAATCCTGCGCGGGGTGCTGTTCCAGCCCGTTTGAGATACCAGGAATGTCTGCGCAGGTGCGAAGGCTGCGCTGCGCGACGTGGGCGCCAGAACCGTCAGGCCAAAACAAAAGGGGAGAAACGTGAAGCAAATGAACGCGCTCCAGACCGCGCTCCGGTCCGGCTTGCTAGCAACCCTCGGCATCGTCGCGCTCGCCGGCTGCGGCAGCATGGGCCAGAGCGCGGCGCCGCTGCCGGGCGGCAAGCTGAGCGAAGGGCTGGTGACGTCGACGGCGCGGGTGAAGTCCGTCGACCAGCAGACGCGCATGGTGACGCTGCAGACCGCCGACGGCGGGCTCGTCAAGTTCCGCGCGGGCGACCAGGTGCGCAACCTGCCGCAGGTGAAGGTGGGAGACGAAGTCACCGCGACCTATTACCAGTCGGTGGCCTTCCAGGTGAAGAAGGCGGGCGAAGCGGAGCTCGGCACGGAAGTCGGCGAGCAAGCGGCGCGAGCGAAGGTCGGCGACAAGCCGGGCATGGCGGGTGCGCGCGTGATCACGGTGACGACGAAGATCATCGGGATCGACAAGCAGGCCGGCACCGTGACCCTGCAAGACGAGGACGGCGAGAACGTCACCGTGAAGGCGCGCGACCCCGCGAACCTCGAGCGTGTCGCCATCGGCGACCTCGTCGAGATCACCCGGACGGAAGCGGTCGGCATCTCCGTCCAGGAGCCGACCGACTAAGGGCCGATTGAGCGTGCGCCGGGGAGGTCGGGCGCATTCCGGGAAGCCTGCCGGGCCGTCGTCGCCCGCGTGTCCACCCTCGCCTCGGGAAGCTTCCACTGGGCGCGGAACGGAAACAGGATCTGCGCCGCGAAGCCCTCCGGAACGGGGCTCTGGGTGATGCCGAGCGGACCCAGCGGGCAGCGGTCGGGATGGCTGAAGGTGCCGAAGAGCACGTCCCAGATCGCGCTCGAGCCCGAGTAGTTGCTGTCCTGGTGTCGGCGGTCCCGCGCGTGATGGAGATTGTGCAGCTGCACGGTCGGCACGAAGTAGTGCGCCCACGACGGGAAGCGCTGGTCGATGTTCGAGTGGGTGAGGTTCCCGTCGAAGACGGTCCACATGGCCAGCAGCGCCATCACCTCCGGCGGCACGCCGAGAAGCAGCAGCGGCACCGGCTTCAGCACGGCGTTGAAGATCTCTTCGCCGAAGTGGATCCGCCCGGATTTGAGAATGTGCATCTCGGGGGTGTCGTGGTGCACGGCATGGAACCACCAGAGCCGGTCGAACGTGTGCAGGCCGCGGTGGATCCAGTAGTCCGCGAACGTCCAGGCGGCGAGCGCGAGCGTGAATTGCGCGGCGAACGGCCAGGCTCCGGGCCACGCGCTCGCGAGCCCCGTCGCGCCTCGCAGCTGCGCGAGCCACGCGAGCCCGGCGACGCTCAGTGCGCCGCCGAGGGGCCGCGCCAGCGTCGCGAGCAGCACCCCGTGCCCCATGTCGTTCCACGACTGGCGGTCGCGGAAGACGTTCATCTTCGGGTTGCGCGGCAGCGCCTGCTCGATCGCCAGGATCACGAAGAAATTCACGACCGTGATCGCAGCGCCAAAACCTGCTGGATCGAAGCCGCGCGCAAGGCCCCAGACGCCGAGGGCAACGAACCCGCCCATCAAGACGGGAAAGCTGAGCCAGGCCAGGAGCCCGCGCACCTGCGGCGACGCCTCTCGCACGCTCCCATTTTGCGACATTCCGGCCTCGGCCGCGACGACCGGGCTCCCGACAGCGGAAACGGGTGAAACCGTCGCCTTCCCCAGCGGTTCGCCCGCGTCGGCGAGGCGGGACGCGGCGCACGTGCAGAACCCCGTTTGGCGAGCTGCGAGCGGCCCCTTTCATCAGAACGCCGTTCTGCGGGCACGTGTGGCAATGGGGCGCCGCCGAACCGGGAATCGGCCGCGAGTGCAGCCTAGAGGCCCCTCCTACCCGCCGTTGACGCCGCTGGACGAGGCCCCGTGTGCACGCATACGGTATCGGCATGAGCACGGACAGCCTTCCCCAGACGCGAGGCGGCTGGTTCCTCACCGACGGTGGAATCGAGACGACGCTGATCTTTCAGGACGGCATCGAGCTGCCGGAGTTCGCCGCCTTCGTGCTGCTCGAGAACACCGAGGGGCGCGAGGCCTTGAAGCGCTATTTCCGGCGCTACCTCGAGATTGCCGCCGCTGCGAGTGGCGCCGGCTTCGTGCTCGAGAGCCCGACCTGGCGCGCCGGCTTCGACTGGGGCAGGAAGCTCGGTTACGACGTACGCGCGATGCAGCGCTTCAACCACGGCGGCGTCGAGCTGATGCACGACCTGCGGCGCGAGTACGCCGAGCGGATCGATGGGCCGCTCGTCGTCAGCGGTTGCATCGGCCCGCGCGGCGACGGCTACCGACCCGGCGCGCCGATGAGCGGCGAGGATGCGATGCGCGCGCACCTGCCGCAGGCGCGCGCGCTCGCGTCACCAGGCGTCGACATGCTCACGGCGATCACGATGACCACCAGCGGCGAGGCGATCGGCGTTGCGCGCGCTGCCGAGCAGGTAGGCCTGCCGTGCGCGATCTCGTTCACCGTCGAGACCGACGGCCGCCTGCCGAGCGGCGAAACCCTGCGCGCCGCGATCGAAGCGACCGATCGCGAGGCGGGGGCTGCGCCGGCCTACTATATGATCAACTGCGCGCACCCGTCGCACTTCGCCCCGGCGCTCGGCGAAGGCGGGTGGACCGGGCGCATCCGGGGCCTGCGCGCGAACGCCTCGACGCTCAGCCACGCCGAGCTCGACGCGATGACGACGCTCGATGCGGGCGATCCCGGCGATCTCGGCGCGTGCTACCGCCGGCTGCGCGCGTCGCTCCCGAACTTGAACGTGCTGGGCGGCTGCTGCGGCACCGATCACCGGCACGTCGCAGCGATCAGCAGCGCCTGGCAGCAGGCCTGATCGAGCTGGACCCGCTCGCGAAATGCGATTCGAATTCGTTCGTTGCGCGACCCTCCCGAAGCTCGCCTGGTGCGCCCGGCTCGAGCGAGGCGGCGATGTTGCCCGCGTCTACCACGGACCCTGGGTCGAGACGCGCGAGTCCTGGTTCGCCGAAGCTGCCTGGACGGGGGCCTTCGCGCCCGGCGAGATCGACCGCGCCCGCTTCCAGGTCGGGACCGGCGGCGTATTGCGCGCGGGGCGAGTCGTATTCTGCACGCCGTCCGATCTGATCGAACGTTTGTACTCGGTCCGCGTCGGACCGGAGCTCTTCCTCTCCAACTCGCTGGTCTTCGTGCTGGCGATGACGGGCGACGAGCCCGATCCCTTCTTCCCCTTCTACTACCACGAGCTGCGCGCGCACTTCCGCGACGGGATCCACCGCAAGCGCAAGGCGATCCACACCCGGCTGGGCCGTCGCGTCGAGCTCCACGATCACTGCCAGATCGCGATCGGACCCGACCTGCGCGCGCAGCGCATCGAGAAGCCTGCCTTCCCGCGACCGTCCAGCTTCGCCGAGTACGTCGCGCTGCTGCAAGGCGTGCTGGCGGAAGTGCTCGAGAACGCTGCATCACCCGATCGCCAAGAGCGACGCTACGCGGGCCTCGCCACGGTCTCGGGAGGCTACGACTCGAATGCGCTGGCGGTGCTGCTGGCGCGCCTGGACGTGCGCGAGGCGCTGACCTTCTTCGACGGCACACCCGGCAACGACAGCGGCGCGGAAGTGGCGCGGCGGCTGGGCATGACGGTTCGGGAGTACCCTCGCACCGGCTTCCGCACGGCGCCGGGCGTCGACGAAGCGGAGTTCTTCTCGGGGCCCCGCGGCGCCGACGTGGTGCTGGCCGCGAGCGAGGAGCAGCTCGTCGGCAAGCTGCTGGTGATCGGCCGCTATGGCGACGTCGTCTTCGGCCTGGATCGCGCGAAGCGGCTCAGCGATTTCCGAACGACACGCGACAACGACATCGCCGGCTCGACGCTGCTCGAGTTCCGCTTGCGGGCGGGCTTCCTCAACTTCAATCCCCTCTATGCGGCGGGCCTGCACGTCGACGCGCTGCACGCGATCTCGGCATCGGAGGAGATGACGCCCTGGCGGCTGGGCGGACCCTACGACCGCCCGATCCCGCGGCGGATTCTCGAAGCAGCGGGCATTCCTCGCACACTATTTGGTGTCCGAAAGGCCGCTTCCGCGGCGCTCCGCGTCAAGTCTCCCGCCGGCTTGAGTCCAGCGGGTCGCGCCGACTTCGAAGCCTATCGGCGCTCGATGCCGCGTTCGGGCTGGTGGCGGCGCCATTGGGAGAGCCGCCTCGTGCAGCTGCGATCCCGGCTTCGGAAGCTCGCGCGCGCCCTCCCCTCCGGCGGGAGCGCGGCAAGCCGCATCGCAGAGACCTGGATCCCCGTGCCGCGGCGCTACGAGCGCACCGGCGAGATGGATTTCGCGATGCACTGGGGCCACGCACGCGTGAGAGCGCGCTATGCGGAGGCATTGACCGCGGCGAGTGGGGGCTCACACGCAGCGGCCGCGGGATCGCGTCCGCACGCCGGGGCCCGTGATCACACAGCCCAGGAAGCGAGCGCGGGGGAAAACGCACTCAGTCGAAACGCGCGCCGGCACTCGACTCGCTGATTGCCACCGGACGGTATAGCCTCGTCCACTCGCTCCCGTCGTGCACGGAGCGCCCCGCGGAGGGTCCAGCGTGTCGAATCGCTCGCTCCTGTCGATGTCACGGAACCGCGCCTTCCGGCTCCGTATCGCGGTCGCCGCGTGAGCGAGGACTCCAGCCTCGCGATCTCCCTGGTTCACGGCGACCCGCTGCTGCGTCTCCAGCGCCGCTTCGGCCTGGTTCCCACCGGCAGTCTCGGCGTGGGCCGGCGCGCGCTCGCCCTCGCGCTGCTCAGCTGGCTCCCGCTCGTCGTCTGGGCCCTGCTCTCGGGTCATGCTCTCCCGGGCGCAGCGGGCGAGCCGCTGCTCCGACACTTTGGCGTGCAGGCGCGCTGCCTGGTCGCGATCCCGCTGTTCGTGCTGGCCGAGGGCGTCGCGCACGGGATCACCCTGCGGCTGCTGCCGCACTTCGTGCGCTCGGGCCTGGTTTCCGAGGCGGATCGGCCGCGCTTCCGGGAGGTCCTGGTCGGCGTGGCGCGGCTTCGCGATCGCACGCTGCCCTGGGTCATGATCCTCGGCCTGGCGGTCGCCGCGCAGGCGCTCGGGGCCGGAGAGAGCCACGAGGTCGTCTGGGCCGAAGACAGCCCGCTGCCGAGCAGCTTCGGCTTCGGCGCCTGGTGGTTCACGTGGATCGCGCGTCCGATCTTTCTGGGTTTGCTGCTCGGCTGGCTCTGGCGCCTGGTCCTGCTCTGCGTGCTCTTCCGCCGCATCGCGGGCCTCGGTCTCGCGCTCGTGCCGACGCATGCGGACGGCGCGGGCGGCCTCGGCTTCCTCGAATCGACGCCCGTCCTGTTCAGCCCAGTCGTGTTCGGCATCTCCGCCGTGTTCGCCTCGCGCTGGGCGCACGACGTGCTCTATCACGGCGTGCACGTGCAAGAGCTCCGCATGCAGATGATCGCGGTGGTGGCGCTCGCAGCGCTGCTGTTCCTCTCGCCGCTTGCGCTCTGGCTGCCGACGCTGCGCGCGTGCAAGCGCCGGGCGCTGCTCGACTACGGCATCCTGGTCGGCGAGCACGGTCGCCTGGTGCGCCGCCGCTGGATCCTGCGCGAGCCCGTCGCTGACGCCGAGCTGCTCGCCGCGCCGGAGATCGGTCCGGTGGCCGACACGCTCGCGCTCTACGAAGCCGTGAGAAAGATGCGAACCGTGCCGATCGGTCGCTCGTCGCTGCTCGCGATCGTGCTCGCCGCAGGCATCCCGATGCTGCCCGTGCTGACGATCGAGATTCCGATCAAGGAGCTGCTCCTCGGCCTGCTGAAGACGCTGGCGTAGCCCGCGCTTCCCCCGCAGGCGCTGCGACAGACGCAGACGGCGTCGGCTCAGCGAGCCGCGATCCCCAGATCCGCGAGCACCACGTGCGCGCCGTTGTAGCCCGGCAGGAAGGTGACGCCCGGCCCCGGGTGGCAGCTCGCGCCGCACAGGTAGAGATCCTCGATCGGCGTGCGGTAGCCGCCGGCCCAGCCGGGCACGGGCCGGAAGTCGAGCATCTGCTCGGGATGGATCAGGCCGTGGCAGAAATCGCCTCCCGTGCAGCCGAACATCTGCTCGTAGTGATACGGGGCAAAGGTGGCCTGACGGAGGATCGAGTCGCGAAAGTTCGGCGCGTAGCGGGTCAGCTTGTCGATGATGCGCTCCGCGAATTCGTCCTTGAGGCGGCCGTGCTGCTCGCGCGGCGCTTCGCACGGGAAGTACATCGCGAACATCGTGCCGGCGTGCAGGCCGGGCGGCGCCAGCTCGGGATCGAGCACGCTCGGGATCTGCATGCCGATGCAGGGATCGCTCGGCACCTCGCGCCGCCGGCACTGCACCCAGTTCTCCTGGAGCAGCTCCGGGCTGTTGAAGATCGAGACGTTCGCGCGGTAGCTGCCCTGGTTGAGCCAGGCCCACTCGCCCGCGAACTCCGGGAGCTCGCGCAGCGCGACCTGGATCTGCACGTAGGCGCCGCGGTGATCGATCGCCTTCACGCCTTCGAGGTAGTCGCGCGGCACCAGCGTCTCGTCCATCAGGCGCCGGAACGTGGAGGTGGGGTCGAGATTGGAGACGACCTTGCGCGCCGTGATCCGCTCGCCCCCGGCGAGCTCGACCCCGATCGCGCGGCCGTTCTCGACGAGAATCCGCTCCACGGTCTCGTGGATGCGAATCTTCCCGCCGCGCTCCTCGACCTTGCGCGCGAGCCCCTTCGTCATGGCGCCGATGCCGCCCTTCAGCTTGTGCATCACCCAGCCGTTCTCGGGCGCCGCGAGCGCGAAGACGAGGCAGGTAGCGCTGCCCGGCGTATAGGGACCGCGGAAGGTCGAATTCACGGCGAGGAACGCGAGCATCGTGCGGATGATCTTGTGGCGCGTGGGGTCGGGGAAGAAGCGGTCGACGATGTCCATCACGCTGCCGAAGAAGCACAGCCGCAGCGCGTTGCTCTCCTCGACGCTCTTCGCCGCGTCGAAGATCTGGCCGAGGCTGCGCGGCGGGCTGCACGGATTGAAGCGGTCGAGCGCGCGGGCGGGACCCTGCACGAAGGCGGCGAGCCGCATGAAGCCTTCGGCCGCGTCGCTGCCGTGATCCTGCGCGAGGTGCTGGAGCATCCGGATCGGGTCCGTGTACATGTGCAGCGCCGGCTCGCCCGGATCGCCGATGTTGGTCGCCATGATCTCGCGTTTGATCGGTTGCAGACCGCAGTTCTCGAGGTCGAGATCCGCGACGACGTAGGGTGCGATCGGGAAGACTACGGAGCCCGCAATCTCGAAGTGGAAGCCATCGAAGAGCTCGACGGTCGACGCCATGCCACCGACGTAGCGGTTCTTCTCGATGCACAGCACGTCCACGCCGGCGCGCGCCAGCAGACTCGCCGCCGTGAGACCGTTGTGGCCCGCTCCGATGATGATCACGTCGTGATCCGGCATTGCACCTCCTCATCGATCGGACGGATTCGAAAGCGACGAGTCATCCACGACCTACGCCTCGATCGGCCGCCGCTGGTTCTCCACCGGCGGAACGCGCCCGGTGACGAGCGCCCAGACGACGAGCGGGACCTCGATCACGACGATCAGGACGACGTTCAAGGCCACCACGCCCCGCGCGACCCGCGCGGCGAAGAGGTCGGGAGAGAGCAGCGTGTAGGCCACGCCGGCCGCGAGGCCGCTCGCGAGCCAGCCGCCGAACGACATCACCAGGAACTGCTGCCGCGTGTTGGTGCGCGAGTCGAAGCTGAACAGGAACGCCGAGGCCAGGGTCCTCGCCGGCGTGACCGTGGACCCGGTCGCGAACGCGCCCAGCAGGTGCCCCCACTCGTGGACGACGAAGACGCAGACCCCCGTGCCGAATCCGGCCACCACCCCCGCGAGATCGCCGAGAGGGCCGTGCCCGGCCGACGCCGTGGCGACCAGCTTCCAGAGCAGGCCCGCCACGCTGACGATTACGAGATCTCTCGCCAGCAGCTTTCCGAACATGATCCTACCCCTGTGATGAAACGCCCGTGGAACGCATGATGCCACGCGCCGGCCCGTCGCGCGCAGCTCGGCCCGCGAGTGCCCGCGCGCTGGGCAGCGCGCCCGCACGGCGAGCAGCGATCGATCCGAGGTCGGCCCAAGTGTGCCGATCCGACGCGCGTCCAGCTGGCACACGGTTTGAAATGAGATTGGGGCGTGGCCATCCGCATCCCGACCCCTGCGCGCCGGATGAGCGCGCGCGACGCAGGCTTCCTGTATCTCGAGCGCTCGCACACGCAGCTCCACATCGGCTGCGTGGCGATCCTCGAGGGCGAGCTGCGGCGCGAGGATCTGGTTGCGCGCATCGAGGAGCGACTGCCGCGGCTGCGCCGCTATGGCCAGCGCGCCATGCGCGTGCCGCTCTCGCTCGGGCACCCGAGCTGGGAGGACGATCCGGAGTTCCGCATCGAGGATCACGTGACGCGCTGGGGGTTGCCCGCGCCGGGCGGGGAGAGCGAGCTGCGCGAGGCGGTGGCGCATTGGTTCGCACTGCCCCTCGATCGCGAGCGTCCGCTCTGGGAGATGCATCTGCTCGAAGGTCTCGCCGACGGACGCACGGCGCTGTTCCAGAAGGTGCACCACTGCATGATCGACGGCATGGCCGGCGCGCAGCTGCTCGAGACGCTGCTCGATCGCGAGCCGAGCCCGGCGCCGCGCGTCGCCCTCGGAGTGTGTCGCGAACGCGAGCTGCCGGACGCCCGCCGCCGCTTCGCGCGCGCCCTGGGAGACGAGATCGCGACGCGGGCTCGCGGCGTCGCCTCGACCTGGCGCGCGCTCACGCGGCCGCGCGCCGCCGCCGACGTCATCGGGCGACTGCGCAACGCCGCGTTCTCGGCGCTCCAGCTCGCGACGAGCGAGCTGGTGACACTTCCCTGGAACGCGCCGCTCGGTCCGCGGCGGGCGGTCGCCTTCACGAAGCTCCCGCTGCGCGGCGTGCGCAGCATCCGCACGCAGCACGGCGGCAGCGTGAACGACGTGGTGCTTTCGACGCTGGCCGGCGGCCTCAAGCGCTGGCTCGAGGCGCACGGCCAGGACACGCGCGGGCTCGAGCTGCGGGCGCTGGTGCCCGTGAGCCTGCGCTCGCCGGACCAGGCTGCGGAGCTCGGCAATCGCATCTCGGCCATGCTGGTGCCGCTCGCGGTCGATCCCGTCGGCGAGGTGCCGCGGCTCGCGGCCACGCGCGCCGCCACCGAGCGCCTCAAGTCGAGCGGCGCGTGGACCGGCATCGACGCGCTGCTCGAGCTGGTGGATGGCTTGCCGGCCGCGCTGGTGGCGACGGTGGGCCAGCGCCTCTCGCTCGGCCGGCTCGCGAACGTGATCTCGACCAACGTGCCCGGCCCGCCGGAGACGCGCTGGCTGTGCGGCGCGCGCGCGCTCGAGCTGCGCCCGCTGGTGCCGATCGCGGACGGGCTCGGCCTCGGCCTCGCGGTCTTCTCCTACGATGGCTGGCTGCACATCGGGCTCGCGGCGGACGCCGACCTCGTGCCCGATCTCGAGAAGCTCGAGCGGGGCATCGAGGAGGCGTTCGCGTCGTTGCTCGGCAGCGCGAGCGGGACCGGCGCGTGAGCGACGCGCGACCCGTGTCGCCGATCCAGCGCTATCTGGACGATCTCCACCGGCGTCACGCGGCGCACGGCGCCGGCGAGATCGCCACCTACATCCCGGAGCTCGCGCACGCCGACCCGCGCCATTTCGGGATCTGCCTCGCCACCAGCGACGGGCACGTCTACGAGGTGGGCGACACGCGCGTCCCGTTCACGATCCAATCGATCTCGAAGCCCTTCGCGTACGGGCTCGCGCTCGGCGATCGGGGGCGCAAGGACGTGCTCGCTCGGGTCGGCGTCGAGCCCTCGGGAGAGGCTTTCAATTCGATTCGGCTCGGCGCGAATGACGGGCGCCCCCTCAACCCGATGGTGAACGCCGGGGCGATCGCCACCAGCTCGCTCGTGGCCGGCGACTCGCCGGCCGATCGCCTGCATCGCCTGCTCGCGACGCTCTCGCTCTACGCCGGCCGCCCGCTCGAGCTCGACGAGGACGTCTACCGCTCCGAGCGCGAGACCGGACACCGCAACCGCGCGATCGCGCACCTGCTGCGAAATTTCTCGATCCTCGAAGGCGATCCCGAAGCGCCGCTCGACCTCTATTTCCAGCAATGCTCGATCTCGGTGACCTGCCGCGATCTCAGCCTGATGGCCGCCACGCTCGCCAACGGCGGCGTGCACCCGATCACGCGCGAGCGCGCCCTCCGCGGCGAGCTGGTCTCGCGCGTGCTCTCCGTGATGACGACCTGCGGGATGTACGATTATGCCGGCGAATGGCTCTACGAGATCGGGATTCCGGCCAAGAGCGGCGTCGCCGGCGGCGTGCTGGCGGTGCTGCCCGGGCAGCTCGGCATCGGCGTCTTCTCGCCTCCGCTCGATGCGCGGGGCAACAGCGTGCGCGGCGTGGCCGTGTGCCGCGAGCTCTCGCGCGATTTCGAGCTGCACTTCCTGCGCGTGCCGCGGCCCTCGCGCGCCACGCTGCGCGCACGCTACGACCTCGCCGGCGTGCGCTCGAAGCGCCAGCGCACGCCGGCCGAAGAAGCCGTGCTGCGCGCCGCCGGCCCCCAGGTGCGCGTCTACGAGCTCCAGGGCGACGTCGCATTCGCCGCGGTCGAGGCGACGATCCGGCAGATTCTCGACGACGCCGCGGCCGCCACGATCGCGATCGTCGATCTCAAGCGCGTGACGCGCGTCGCGGCCGGCGCGGGCGCCCTGCTCGCGGTGCTGCTGCGCGAGCTCGGCGCCCACGGCCGCCGCTTCGTGCTCGCGACCGCGCAGCGCCATCCGCGCCTGGTGCGGCAGCTCGAGGAGCAGCTCGGCCCCGAGGAGCACTGGCAGCTCGTCGTATTCGCGGATCTCGATGGCGCGCTCGAGTGGGCCGAGGACCAGGTGCTCTCGCAAGGCGCGCGCCCGCGCGTGGCGCCGGGGCCGCTGCCGCTGGCCGCCCACCCGATCTGCCGCGGCCTCACTGCGGAGCAGGTCGAGAGCTTCGAGAAGCTGCTCCAGCCGCTGCGTTTCGAGCCGAACGAGACGATCGTGCGCAAGGGCGAGCCCGCCGATCGCATCTACTTCCTGGTCGAGGGAGAGGTGAGCGTGGTGACCGAGCTGCCCAACGGCGAGCTCAAGCGTCTCTCCACCCTCTCGCGCGGCATGAGCTTCGGCGAGCTCGCCGCCGTGACGCGCAGCGTGCGAACCGCGGACGTGCGGGCGGACGAAGCGACGCTGTGTCACGCGCTCTCCGTCGCGAGCTTCGATCGGCTCGCCGCGACGCACCCGGAGATCAAGCTGGCGGTGCTCGAGAACCTGCTCGCGAGCGCGTGCCAGACCGTCGCGCGTCTCACCCACGAAGTGGCGACGCTCGCCCAGTAGCGAGAAGGGCCCAGCAGCGAGAAGGAGGACGGCGATGCTCGGTCTCGTGCTCACCGCAGGCGGCGCGCGCGGCGCCTACCAGGCCGGCGTGCTCGCGCGGCTCGGCGAGCTGCCGAGCCTGCGCGAACGGCCCTCCCCGTTCGCCATCGTCGCCGGCGCCTCGGCGGGAGCCATCAATGGCAGCCTGCTCGCCGCGCGCGGCGCGCGCTTCGGCGAGGCGACGCGCGAGCTCGCCGAGCTGTGGTCGAACCTGCGCGTCGAGGACGTCTTCGCGAGCGATCCCCGCAGCCTCGCTGCGCTCCGGCGCGCGGCTCGCCTTCGATTTCACGCTCGGCGCGCTGCTCGGCCGCACGCGCACCCACGGGCTCCTCGACACCGCGCCGCTCGGACGCCTGCTCGAGCGCAGCTTCCCGCTGCGAGGGATTGCAGACGGCATCCGCCGCGGCCGGCTGTATGCCGTCGCCGTCAGCGCCACGAGCTACCACTCGGGCCGCTCCTTCACCTTCGTCGAGGGCCGGCCCGGCCATCCGGTCTGGGCGAAGAGCCGGCGCCTGGTGCTGCCGGTCTCGCTCACGCACCGACACGTGATGGCGTCGTCGGCGATCCCGATCGTGTTTCCGCCCGTGCGCGTCTCGTCGCAGGCCGGCGACCTCTGGTTCGGCGATGGCGGACTCCGCCTGGTGACGCCGCTCAGCCCGGCGATCCGGCTCGGCGCCTCGCAGATCCTGAGCATCGGCGTGCGCTCGAGCCGCGCCGCCGACGCGCTCGCGCGCGAGGAGGCCGGCGCCGTGCCGTCGCCGGGCGAAGGCCCGCCGCGCCTGCCGTGCCCGCCGCTCGCCCAGGTCACGGGCGTGTTCCTGAATGCGATCTTCCTCGACCATCTCGACGCGGATCTCGACCATCTCGCCCGCATGAACGAGATCGTCGGCGGCCAACGCGACGCGGGCGCGCTCGCGAGCGAGCCGATCCGGCGCGTGACGCCGCTCGCGGTCTCCCCGTCCGAGGATCTGGCTCTCGTCGCGCAGCGCTTCGCGCAGCGCATGCCGCGCCTCGTGCGCTTCCTGCTCGACGGCCTCGGGACGCCCGACGCGCAGAGCGCCGACCTGATGAGCTATCTGCTCTTCGACGCAGCCTACACGCGCACGCTGGTCGAGCTCGGCCGCCGCGACGCCGAGGCGCGCAGCGCCGAGATCGAGGCGTTCGTGCGCAGCGCGCCGCCGCTCCCGGCGGGGCAAACGAGCGCGCCGCGTGCGCGCGCTGCACGCGCGGCGCTGCGACGCCCGGTTCTGATTGCCCCGGCGCACTGATCGGAGCCGAGCAGGACGCGCGAGCCGCGCGCTCGGGCTGCCGCCCTCCCGCTACTGCCCGAGGTGCGCCAGCGCGTACTGCAGCGGAGCGCTCGAGATCTTCATCACCCCGCTGAACGGGCTCTGCATTTCGAGGATCAGGAACACCGACGCGGCGACCGAGGCGGTGGAGAGCAGCAGCACGCCGATCACCATGCCGTTGCGCGGCGCGAACAGACCGAAGCTCCAGAACAGCGCCGTGAGCCAGAAGACGATCACGGCGAGGAACGCCGTCGGTGCGGCGTTGCCGGCTCCGGCGAACGACATCCAGCGCGCCTTCAGCACGTCGCTCGCGAGGGAGAGCGCCTGCGACTGCAGCCAGCGCTGCGCGTCGTTCTGCGGCGAGAGGTCGAGGATACCCTGCTCGACCCCTTCGGCCGCGGTCGTGCGATCCGCGTCGCTCGCCGCAGGCGCGTGCCCCGGCTCGCTCGCCCACATCCGGTCGACCGCACTCGTGAGCGCGCTTCTGAGCTCCTCGCGCACCGGCTTCGTCTCCGGCCCGAAGCGCGCCAGCGTGCGGTCGAGCGTGAGCACGCTCGCTGCCGCCGCCCGCACCGCCGAGTCCTGCTCATCGAAGGTGCTCTTCGCCGAGGCCGTAACGAGCCCCAGGATCAGCGCCGTCATGGTCGCGATCAGCCCCATGCACAGATGGATGACGTCCTTCGACGCGTCGCTCAGGTGCTGCTCGGGCAGGGCCGAGCGCATGCGCATGCCAACCAGCGCGCCCGCGAAAGTGCACGCGAACACCAGCAGCGCGATGCCGATCGCCGTCATGGTTCTCCTCTCAGGCCGTTCAGATCCGAGCCGACGCTACCCGGGATCGCGCTTCTCCGGCGTCCGGCGTTGCAGGGACCCCCGCCTGGCCGCGCCGCGCGGCCATCCATTGCCCCGCCGCCTCACGCCTCGCGGCGGCGTGCGAGCTCGCGCTCGTAGGCGCGCATCACGTCGCGATAGTCGAGCATGCCGATGATGCGCGTCGCGTCTGTCTCGTCGCCCGCTTTCGACTCGAGCACGGGAATCTGCGCGCAGCCCGACGCCCGGAACAGCTCCTGCGCGCGATTGAGATCGTCGTCCTCGAAGACGGCCATCGGCGGCGCCGCGATGTCGCCCGCGACCACGAAGCCGTCGAGCTGGCTCTCGTCGATCACCGGCCGGATCTGCTCCGCGGTGAGCAGGCCGACCAACCGGCCCGAGGCGTCGACGACCGGCACGGTCGCGTCTCGCGCACCGAGCACGAGCTCGCGCACGCGCTGAAAGCGGGCTCCCGGCGCAATGGTCGTCACGCGCGCGCTGCGATCGAAGACGTCGCCGACGCGCAGCTCCTCGAGCACGTTCAGCGTGAGGTCCGCCAGGTGCGCGGGTGACGCGAAGCGGTCGCGAACCTGATGCTCGTAGATCGAGTGCCCCCGCGCGAAGAGGATCGCAAGGACCGAGACGAGCATGAGCGGAGGCAGCAGCGCATAGCCTCCCGTCATCTCGCTCACCATCAAGAGCGCGCCGATCGGCGCCGACGCAACGCCCGCGAAGAAGCTCGCCATTCCGACCAGAACATAGGCGGACGGGTTCGGAAAGAACGTCGGAGCGAGCGCCGCTCCGCCATAGCCGATCACGCCGCCCAGCATTCCGCCGATGAACAGCGTCGGCCCGAAGACGCCACCGCTTCCGCCCGAGCCGACCGTGAGGCAGGTGGTGGCGATCTTCGCAGCGCCGATGGCTGCCAGTGCGAACACGCCGAGGTGGCCGTCGAGAGCCTGTTGGAGCCAACCCCAGCCGGTTCCGTAGGCTTCCGGAGCGACCAGGCCGATCAGCCCGACGCCGAGACCTCCCAGCATCGGCTGGAGCGCGCGCGGTCCCGGGAGCCGTGGGAAGACCTTCCGCATGCCGCGAAACAGCGCGATGTACGCGCGTCCGACCGGCAGCGAGGCGATGGCCAGGAGCACGAAGCCGGGAATCTCGATCGGGCGAAACGGCCTCAGGTCCGGCACTGCAAAGATGCGCTGTCCGCCGATCAGCAGCGAAAAGATCGTGAATGCCGTCACCGAAGAAATCACGCACGGAATCAGCGCATCCGACTCGAAATCCTCCTTGTAGAGGACTTCGATCGCCGTGATGGCCGAGCCGAGCGGCGCGCGGAAGATCGCACCCAGCCCGCCCGCCGTGCCCGCCAGCAACAGGATGCGCCGGTCGCGAGCGTTCAGGCCCAGCGCCGTGGCGAGCGCCGAGCCGATGCCGCCACCGATCTGCGCCACCGGCCCTTCCTTTCCGGCGCTGCCGCCGGTCGCGAGCGTCAGTACCGTCGCGATCGCCTTCACCGGCGCGACGCGCAGGCGGACGATGCCGCGCGCGCGATGAAAGGCGCGGATCATCTCGTCGGTTCCGGGACCCTCCGCCTCCGGAGCCAGGCCGTAGACGACGGCCCCGGCGACGAGTCCTCCGATCGCCGGCATCAGGAAGAAGAGCCAGCGCCGCGGCGGTCCGTCGGGCGGGCCGCCGCTCGCGAATAGCACGTCACCCGGCGGCGCCGGCAGCGAGACGCGAGCCAGCTCGTGCATCGTGAGCCAGCTCGCCCACTCGAGCGCCGCGAAGAAGGCCGCCGCGGCGAGTCCGGAAGCAACCCCGACGGCGATCCCCCAGACGATCCAGCGCGCATGCAGCGCATGAATGCGCGCGACGAGACGCCGGATCCGGTCGGCAGCCACGGCGCGCAACGCTAGCAAAGCGGAGAAGCGCGAAGACGCGCCGCGAAGCTCCCGCGTCAGGCACAGACGGCGGGAGCCGTCCCACACCGATCGCCCCGTCAGGGGCTCGCTTCCAATTCCGGGGCGAGCGGATCACGCTAGGATCCCCGTGCAGCGCCCCACCCCTGGAGACCCATGCCCCTCTCGATGCACTCGGCGAGCGTTCCCGTTTTCGTACGCATGCTGAACAACCTGCTGGCGTGGCTCGACAAGGCCGAGGCCCACGCCAAGGCGAAGAAGTTCGATCCCGCCAACTATCTGGGGCTGCGCCTCGCGCCCGACATGCTGCCGTTCACGCGGCAGATTCAGATCGCGAGCGACGCGGTCAAGAACTGCGTGGCGCGCCTCGCCGGTCTCGAGCCGCCGAAGTGGGAAGACAAGGAGGCCACGCTCGACGAACTGCGCGCGCGGATCCGCAAGACCATCGACTACGCGCAGTCGTTCCCGGCTGCGAAGATCGACGGCTCCGAGGCGCGCGAGATCGTGATGCCGGCGGGCCCGGGCCGGACGCTCACCTTCACGGGCGAGCAGTTCCTGAAGCACTTCTCGCTGCCGAACTTCTTCTTCCACGTGACGATGACCTACGCGCTGCTGCGTCAGGCCGGGGTCGAGCTGGGGAAGATGGACTATCTCGGCGCGCCCTGACGCCGCGCGCTCAGACGCGCGGGAACCGGGCGATCTCGTAGTCCGCCTCGTGGAAGTGGCGCGTGCGCAGCGCGTACTCGGCGGCAAAGCCCGGATACAGGGCGTGATTGCTGCCGTCCGGCGAGAGGTACCAGCTCTGGCAGGTGTGCCAGACCATGTGCTTCATGCGCGCCTGGATGCCCGCGTTGTAGCGATCCTGGACGTCCTGGCGCACGTCGACGAAACGCAGCGCCCTCGTCGCGCAGCTTTCGAATCGCCTGTACCACGTGCTCGATCTGCGCTTCGGTGAAGACGAGCACCGAAGTGTGTCCGGGCCCGGTGTTCGGCCCCATCAGGATGAACCAGTTCGGGAAGCCCGCGACCGTCATGCCCTTGTAGGCGACCGCACCCTGCTGCCAGACCACGTCGAGCGTGCGGCCGCCGCGGCCGCTGATCGGGAACGGGGCCTGCGCGAGGCTCACCGCGAAGCCAGTGGCGAGCACGATCGCGTCGACTTCGTGCAGCCGGCCGTCCTTGGTTTCGATGCCCTCGTGCCGGATCTCCGCGATCGGCTCGGTCACCAGCTCGACGTTCGCCGCGCTCGAAGCTCGCCCAGTAGTCGTCCGAGACCAGGATGCGCTTGCAGCCGAACTGAAACGTGCGGAGTCAGCTTCCGGCGCAGCTCCGGGTCCTTCACCTGCGCGCGCAGGTGCCGCAGCGACATCCCCTCGCCGATCGCCGATAGCCGCTTCGAATCGAGGAAGATCATCGGCCCGAGCAGCTCGCTCAGCGCATACTGCGCGAGCCGGCTCGCGCGCAGGCGGAAGGGATGGCGCGCGTAGCGCTCCCGCGCGCGCTCGGAGTAGCCCTTGTCGAGCTTCGGCACGACCCAGGCCGGCGTGCGCTGGAACACGGACAGCTTCGCGACCTGCGGCGCGATCGAGGGCACGACCTGCACGGCGCTCGCGCCCGGTGCCGATCACCGCGACCTTGCGGCCGGCGAGATCGACGTCGTGATTCCAGCGCGCCGTGTGGAACATCTCGCCGCCGAAGCTCTGGAGGCCCTTGATGTCGGGCGTGGCCGGATCGACGAGCCCGCCGACGCAGGAGACCACGACGCGCGCCTCGTGCGTCGCGCCCGCGGCCGTGGTCAGCGTCCAGCTCCCGCGCGCCTCGTCGAAGCGCGCCTCCACGATCTCGGTGTTCAGGCGCAGCTGCGAGCGCAGCTGCCATTTCTCGACGAGCCCGAGCAGGTAGGCCTGGATCTCGCCCGACGGCGAGAACTTGCGCGTCCAGTTCGGGTTGGGCTCGAACGAGAGCGAGTAGACGTGGGAGGGAACATCGCAGGCAGCGCCCGGATAGGAATTGTCGCGCCAGGTCCCGCCGATCTCGCCCGCGCGCTCGAAGATCGTGAACGACTCGATCCCGGACTGCTTCAGCCGGATCGCGGTCCCGATGCCCGCGAAGCCGGCGCCCAGGATCGCGATCGGAAGCCGAGCGTCGCCCACGCCGGGACTCTCCTCTCCCCGTTGCTCCCCGTCAAGCGCGTCCCGCCGGTATCATCGCCGCTCCCGACCGCGGAGGCAGCGAAGTGACCCAGCCGAACGCCCCGACCCGGCAATGGATGGAGCAGATCTTCGAGGCGACCAAGAACTGGGGCCGTTGGGGCGCCGAGGACGAGGCGGGCGCGCTCAACTACATCACCCCGGCGCGGCGCGCGGCGGCCGCCGCGCTGGCGCGCGACGGCGTCGCGGTGAGCTGCGCGCGCGAGCTGCCCGTCGAGCCCTCGATCGAGAATCCGAATCCGGCGCAACACCACATGCTGATCGCGGGCGACGTGGCCGACTCCCTCATCCCGGGCATCGGCGCGACGATGGACTACATCGGCGTCGCCTTCCACGGCATGGCGACCTCGCACGTCGACGCCTTCTGCCACATCGCGGTGGAGGGGAAGATCTACAACGGATTCCCGGTCAGCGAGGTCAAGAGCAACGGCGCCCGGCGGGGCAGCATCATGGCGGCGCGCGACGGCATCGTCGGACGCGGCGTGCTGCTCGACATCCCGCGTCTGCGCGGGGCCGCCTGGCTCGAGCCGGGCGAGCGGATCCTGCCCGACGAGCTCGAGCGCGCCGAAGCGAGCGCCGGGCTGCGGGTCGGCGAGGGCGACATCCTGCTCGTCGCCACGGGCCGCGACGCGCGGCGCGCGGCGCGCGGACCGTGGAGCCCGAACGGCGAAGGTCTCGCCGGGCTCGACGCGCGCTGCATTCCCTGGCTCCACGAGCGCCGCGTCGCCGTGCTCGGAAGCGACGGCGTCTCCGATGCACTGCCAGGCGGCGCAACCCCGGGCTGGCCGCTGCCGCTGCACCAGTGCTGCCTCGTTGCGATGGGCGTGCACCTGCTCGACAATCTCGCGCTCGCCGAGCTCTCGACCGGCCTGCGCGCAGCGGAAGCGCTGGCAGTTCCTGCTCACGGTGGCGCCGCTGCGCGTGGTGGGAGGCACCGGCTCGCCCGCGAATCCGATCGCTCTCTTCTAGGCAGGCGAAGCGCGCAGCGAGCCGCAGGCGAGCGGAGTGGGAGAACTAGCGCTTCGGGAGGTGGTCGACGCGCGAGCCGAGTACGCCGGGCATGTACTCGATCAGCTCGATCAGGTTGCCGTCCGGGTCGCGACAGCAGACCACGGATTCGAGCCCCAGCGCGGGATCGGGATCGCGCGGCGGGCGGATGAACTCGATGCCGCGCGCGCGCAGCTCGCGATAGGCCGCGCGCACGCCCCGCGTGCGGATCGCGATGATGCGCGGCACGCGCTCTTCGATCGGAACGTCCGCGCGCGGGCCCTCCCAGCGCGGCTCGAGCCACTCGATCAGATCGAGGCGCACGTGGTGCGGCTCGGGACCGAGCGCGAGCAGAGCGCCGCGTCCCTGCGCGTGAAGCATCCCGAAGTTCTCGGCGACGAAGTCCGGCCACACGACGTCGCGATTGTCGCGCAGCAGCTGGAAGCCGAGCTTCTGGTAGAACGCGAGCGAGCGCTCGAACTGGCTGGCGTTCACCGTGAAGTGGAAGATCGCCTCGAAGCCCCAGTCGTCCTGCATGCTCAGCTCGCGAACTCCGGGAGCAGCGCCTCGCCGGTCGTGCGCAGGCTCGCCATCACGCGCGCGTGCGGGAGCCGTCCGAACTGCATCAGGCACATCAGCCGGTCCGTGCCGATCCCGGCGTAGCGCGCGAGCTTGCGCCGGCACAGATCCACGTCGCCGATGATCACGGACTCGATCGGCTCGAGCGTCTCGTAGACCTCGACCGGATCGAGGCGCTCGCCGGCGAGCTGGCGATTCAGCAGGCGCACGACCGGCACCGGATCCGCGAGGTCGAGATCCGTCGCGATCTGGCTCGCCGCGACGGCGCGCGTGGCCGACGGATCGCTCGCCTGAAGCGAGCCGCGGATCGCGTCAATCCATATTTTGCGCGGCACGCTGAAGACGCGCGGCGCTGCGTTCACGAACCACAGCGCGGCCTCGCCGGCGCGGCTCGCGATCGCCTCGCGCCGGGTCTCGGCGCAGTGCAGGAAGCTGAACACCGCGCGCCGCGCGTTCACGAACTGGCCGGCCGGCTGGCAGCGCGCGAGGCCCTTCTCGTAGTGGCTGAAGAGCGCGGCGAGCGAGGCGAGCGGCGAGAGCAGCGTGGTGGCGAGCGCGCCGACGCCGAGCTCCCCCGCCATCTCGAAGGATTCCGGGCTCGTGCAGGTCTGCCAGAGCGGCGGATGCGGCTTCTGGACGGGCTTGGGCACAACGTTTCGCTCGGGGATCACGACGTGCGCGCTCTGCCACGAGAAGCGCTCCTGGGTCCACATGCGCGGCAGCATCCGGAGCGCTTCGCGCAGCTGATCGCGCGAGGTCTCGGGGTCGACGCCGAAGGCCTCCCACTCGGTTCCGCCCGAGCGCGCGAGGCCCATCTCGAGACGGCCGCGCGAGACGAGATCGATCCAGGCGGCGCGCTCGGCGACGCGCAGCGGGTGGTTGATGCGAAACGGCGCGAGCACGCCCGAGTGGCCGAAGCGCATGCGCTCGGTGCGCTGCGCGAGCGCGGCGACCACGATCTCGGGCGCCGACGAATAGCTGAACTCGACCGCGCCGTGGTGCTCGACGGTCCACCAGCAGCCGAAGCCGAGACGATCGGCGAGCGCGGCCTGCTCGACCGCATCGGCGAAGATGCGCGCCTCGTGATCGGGCGCGAAGGGCCCCGGCCGCTGCAGCTCGGAGAAGATGTCGAGGATCACGCTGCGTCCTTCGCGCTGGGGAGCGCTTCCGCCGCTTCCGGGATCCTCAGCTCGACATGCCGAAGCGCTGGTGCATCAGCGTCAGGCTGAGCACCCGGTTCAGCAGACCGTCGAGCCCCACCCGCTGCTCCGGGGGCTGCTGCCGGAAGCGCCTCGAACAGCCGCCGGACCGCAGTGGCGTCGAAGAGCGGCTGATCGTCGAGCAGCGACGAGGCGAACACGTCGCTGAACAGCTCGCGCATCGCGTCATCCTCCCCGAACTTCGTGGGAGGCGTCGAGAACGGATGCTTCTCACGGCCGTAGACCGGCTCGATCAGCACGTCGCGCGCCGCCTCGCGCAGCACGTGCTTCTCGCGCATGCCGTTGATCTTCATGTGGATCGGAATGCGCGCCGCGAACTCGGCGAGCTGGTGATCGAGGAACGGCACGCGGCCCTCGATCGAGTGGGCCATCTCCATGCGGTCGCTGAGAAACGTGAGGATGAAGTTCGGCAGATGCATCTTCGCGATTGAGATACAGGGACTGGTTCAGGGGGTCGCGCCCGGCGACGCGCGCCTCGATCGGAATGCGGCTGAGCGCAACCTCGTAGGGATTCAAGCCTGCGACGCTCGCCAGCATCTCCTGGCTGAACAGATGGGTCGTCTTCTGGCCCATCACCGAGAACGCCTTGACCCACGAAGGCACCCAGCCGAGCCGCCGTTCGACGGGCGCGAGCTCCGGAATGTTCGCCTCCTCGTTCGCCACGAGCACGGGAACTGCCTGGTTCGATGCGCGCAGCTCGTCGAGCAGGCGCCTCACGGTGGCGGGATCCTGGTGCGCGCTGTTGTAGAGGAGGACGTCGCGCCGGAAGTGCGCGTATCCCCCGAGCATCTCGTCCGACCCTTCCCCGGTGAACACGACCTTGATCCCGGCATCGCGCACGGCGCGCGAGAGCAGGAACTTCGCCACGCCGTGTCCGTTCACGAAGCAGCGTCTCGGCGTGCCAGACCGCGTCGCTATAGGCGTCCGCGAGCGCGCGCGTCGTGACCGGAATCGGATGGAAGCTCGCTCCCGAGCGCTCGGCCTGCGCGCGGGCGAGCGCAGACTCGTCGTAGAGCGCGTCATCGAACGTGAGCGTGAAGGCGCGGATCGGCCGGTCCATGTGACGTTGCGCGAGTCCGAGCACCGCGCACGAGTCGATCCCGCCGCTCAGATAGGAGGCGACCTCGACATCGGCGACCAGGCGCTCGCGCACGGCGTCGTCGAGCACGGCGCGGAAGCCGGCGACCACCTCCGCGTCCGAACGATCGTCGGCCGCCAGCTCCTCGGCGGTCGGAAACACCAGATCCCAGTACGGGTAGACGCTGACCTCGCCGTGCTGCGCGATCGCGTAGTGGCCCGGCGGAACGGTGTAGATCCCCTCGAACAACGTGCGCGAGTGCGGCCGGAAGTGGAAGGCCTCCTGGAGCACCGCCTCGCGGTTCCAGCGCGCCGGAACCCCGAGCGCCAGCAGCGCCTTCACCTCGGAGGCGAAGAACACGTCGCCTTCGTGCACGGCATAGAAGAGCGGCTTGATGCCGAAGCGATCGCGGATCGCGAGCAGCGCGCCATTGCGGCGGTCCGCGATCAGCGCGGCGAACTCTCCGCGCAGGTGACGCCCGAGGTTCATCCCCTCGCGCAGGTAGAGGTGCAGGGCGATCTCGCTGTCGGAATCGGTCTTGAAGACGCAGCCCTCGGCGCGCAGGCGTTCGCGGATCGCCTTGTAGCCGTAGAACTCGCCGTTCACGACGAGCTGGACGTCGCCGCTCGCGTCCGACATCGGCTGCTCGCCGTTGCTCAGCCCGATGATCGAGAGGCGGGTATGGCCGAGGAACATGCGTCCATCGGGGGCGACCCAACGGCCCACGGCATCGGGGCCGCGGTGATGCAGCGTCTCGAGCGCGCGGTCGAGTCTCTTGGGCTCCAGAGGCTTCGGCTCGAGGCTGCGCCGGAGCAGGCCCCCTACGAATCCGCACATGTCGACTCCCTTCGCAGCGAAAGCGTGGCTTCAGCGGATCGCGCCGCGCGAGCGGAGTGCCGCGCGAGCGTTGTCGTCATAGCCGAGGCCGGCCAGCACCTCGTCGGTGTGCTGACCGATCGAGGGTGCCGGCCGCGTCTCGACGGGCGCGCTGCCTTCGACGGAGATCGGGCTCGCGATGCTGCGCACCGCGCGGCCGCGGGAATCCTGGCCTTCGCGCAGGATGCCGGCGGCCTCGAGCTGCGGGTCGTGCACCAGGTCGCCGAGCCGCGCCATGTGCGTGAAGGTGACGCTCTGCTCGTCCAGCGCCTTGCGCCAGTGCGCGTAGTCGCGGCTCGCGAAGAGCGGCGCGATGATCGCGTAGAGATCCTTCGCCCGCGCGCGGCGCTCGCCGCGCGTCGCGAAGCGCGCGTCCGCGATCAGATCGGGGCGCTCGAGCGCCCGGCACAGACCCGGCCAGAGCCGGTCCTCCTGCACCATCGCCAGCAGGATCCACTCGCCGTCGAGCGTCTCGTACTGGTTCACGAGCGCGTTGTCGGGCGCGCGACAATCGACGTGGCGATAGTTCTCGGCGCCGCACAGCATGGCTTGCAGATAGACGCCGTTCGACCAGGCTCCGTTGGCGAGCAGGGAGCTATGCACCTTGGCGCCTTGCCCGGTCCTCTCGCGCTGGTAGAGGGCCAGCATGATCGCGCCAAACAGCGCCATCGCGCTCGGATGGTCCCCCATGCGCGGGCACCGAGATGGCGGGCATGCCGCCGCGCGGGCGCACCGCGTCCTGCAGCCCCGAGCGCGCCCACCAGGCCGTGGCGTCGTAGCCGGGCTTCTCCGCCTCGGGCCCTGCCTCTCCGAAGCCCGTGGCATGCGCATACACGAGACGCGGATTCAGGGGCTCGAGATCGCGCCAGGCGAGCTTCAGACCCTGCGAGCACGCGCACGGGATAGTTGGTGACGAAGACGTCGCTCTCGCGCACGAGACGCAGCAGGATCTCGCGCGCGTCCGCGTCCTTCAGATCGAGCGCGACGCTGCGCTTGCCGCGGCCGGTCAGCAGCCAGCAGTAATCCTCCTCGCACTCCGGCAGCGGCGGCATCTGGTGCAGGTATCGGTAGGGATCCCCCGTCTGCGGCGGCTCGATCTTCACCACATCGGCGCCGAAGTCGGCCATCACCGTCGCGGCGGCGGGGCCGAAGACGAAGCTGCCGACGTCGAGAACGCGAATGCCCTCGAGGATGGGGCGCATGGGAGGCCTCCGGATGGACCCCTCCATAGTACGACGAATCGCGTGCGAAATTGCGCCGAATCGGGCTCGAACGCGCCGACTTCGCGTCAGTCGACGCGGGCGGCCACGACGAACGAAACGGTGGTCGTCGTCGAGCCGCCGATGTTGAGGGTGGCGAAGCGACGGGCGCCCTCGACCTGCGTCTCGCCCGCGGCGCCGCTCACCTGCTTCGCCGCGTCCACCAGCATGCGCACGCCGGTCGTGCCCACCGGGTGGCCGACGCCGATCAGGCCGCCCGAGGGGTTCACCGGCAGCCGGCCGCCGCGCTCGAGCGTGCCGTCCTCGACGGCCTGCCAGCTTCTCCCGTGCGGCGTGATGCCGAAGTGATCGATCGCCATGTACTCGGACGGGGTGAAACAATCGTGCGTTTCGATGCCGTCGATCTCCGCGACGTCCGCGACGCCGGCCCGCGCGAACGCGTCCTGGATGGTCTGACGGACGTGCGGGAGCACGTAGGCGTCCGCCGCCGAACGGCGCACCTTCTCGTCGTAGGGAAGGCCGACGGTGCGATGGCCCCAGCCGATGATGCGCGGCACGCGCTCGAGATCGACGTGGTGCAGGCGTGCCCAGCGCTCGGCGCTGCGGCGGCCGGCCAGCACCAACCCGGCGCCGCCATCGGTCACCTGGCTGCAGTCGGTGCGGCGCACGCGCCCCTCGACCACCGGGTTGGCGACGTCGTCGGCCGTGAAGCTCTCGGGCTTGTGCGTCCAGCTGCGGGTCTGCGCATTCGGATTGCGCCTGGCGTTGCGGAAGTTGAGCTCCGCGATCGCCGAGAGATGGCGTTCGTCGAGGCCATAGCGGCGCTCGTACTCGTCGGCGAGCCGGCTGAATTGATGCGGCCAGATGAACTTCACGCCCTCGCCCTCGTGGCCCACCCACGCGGCCGCCCCGAGCAGGCGCGCGGCCTGATCGCCGGGAACGTTGCGCTCCTGCTCGGCCCCGAGCACGAGCGCGCAGTCGTAACGGCCGGCCTCGATCTCGGCCATCGCGGCCAGCACGGCGATGCCTCCCGATGCGCACGCCGCCTCGTGTCGCGCCGCCGGCACGCCCCACAGCTTCGGCTCGACCGTGGCCGGCATCCCGCCCAGCTGACCCTGGCCATTGAACAGCTGGCCGAAGGCGTTGCCCAAGTGGACGGTCTCGATCCAGTCGGCATCGAGGTGGGCGTCGTGGAGCGTCCCCTCGATCGCATCGCGCACGATGTCGCTGATCTCCCGGCCTTCCTTCGCGTAGTTCCGGGCGAAGTCGGTCTGGTGTCCGCCGAGGATGAAGATCGGGGCGGCGCTGCTGCGGCTCATGGCGGGCTCCTTTCGACTCGGTTCCGCGGATCGCTCTCGTGGGGCACCAGTCTAGCGAAGGCCCCTTTCTCGACCGGGCGCCCGCGCTGAGCTACACCGCGAGACGGTAGCGCCTGCGAGAACCCGACCTCGGGTGGTTCTTCGACCGGGAAGCTCGGGAGAGATTACGTCGCATGCAGCAGGGGACGTGAAGCAGGAGACACGAAGCGGGGCGCATGAAGCAGTACTGGGCGCGACATCAGGGCCTGAATCGGTGGGGTGTACGCACGCCTCTCGAGACCGGGAACGAGCACGGCTCCGGGCTGATCTTCGTCTGGGCCGACAAGCTCGTGCTCGATGCGGGCAGTCTCGTATTCATGCGCGACGACGGCACCATCCAGGGAGCGATCGCGCCCGGTCACTGGGATGCCGTCTTCGAGGCCGGCCCCGACGATTCGCTGGAGTCGGTCGAAACGCCGCGCTGAGGTCTGGAGTCGATCGGATGGCGGTGACACGAGCCCGAGTGCCGGGATCGAAGCGAGGGGCGCCCCACACGGACCCACACCGAGGCGGGTTACCCCACGTCACGTAGTCGAAGCCCGCGCCGAAGCCGGCGGCTGACACGTCGCTTGCTCACAACGGCTCGAGGAGGACGAACCCATGCGTCGAATCGCAGTCTTTGTCGCCCTGCTGTTCGCAGCGTCGCTCGCTGCCTTCGCCGAAGAGCCGAAGCCGTCGCTGGCGAAGCAGCTGAATGCCGACCACCCGGGTTATTCCGAATATCAGCAGTATTGCGCCGCCTGCCATGGCGTCTTTGCGGACGGCAAGGGACTGGTGGTGCCCGTCCTGACGGAGAAGCCCGCCGATCTCCGCCACCTGAGCGCGCGCTACGGAACGCCTCTATCCAAGCAGAAGCTGATCCGGACGATCGACGGCAGCGAGCCCATCCTCGCGCACGGCAGCCGCGAGATGCCGATCTGGGGCACGCGACTCTACGAGCAGGTGCCGAATCCGATGTCGGACGCGCGCCAGCGCGGCGCCATCCTCACGATTCTCGACTACCTGGAGTCCATCCAGCAGAAGGGCTCGTAGCGCGCACCCGGATTCCCGGGTCCCACGCGGTCGCTTCACCCGATCAGTGCGCCCCGGCCTTCAGCGCCGCGAGATCCGCGAGCACCTGCTTCACGTTCTCCTTCGGGTCGACGTTCTCGTAGTGCCTGGCGACGTTGCCCTTCGGATCGATCACGAAGGTGTCGCGGCGCGCGTAGCTGAAGCCCAGCTTCGAAGTGAGCACGCCGTAGCGCTTCGCGACTTCCTTGTTGGCATCGGACAGCAGGGGAAACGGCACGTGATACTTCGCCGCGAATTCCGCGTGCGACTTCACGTCGTCGACGCTCACGCCGAGCACGCGCGCGCCCGCGGCGCGCAGCTGCGTCACGTCGTCGCGAAACGCGCACACCTCGGTCGTACACCCCGGCGTGAAGTCCTTCGGGTAGAAGTAGAGCACGAGCCACGTGCCCCGGTTGTCCTCGAGCGACTGCCACTTTCCGTCTTGATCCTGCAGGCGGAAGGCCGGCGCCGGTTGGCCGGGCTGCGGGGTCTGGACCGGGGCCTCGTCCGCCGCGACGGCCGCCGTGCAGAGCGCGATCAGCAGGAGCCACGTCTCGATCAGGGTCTTCATGCGGTCCTCGCTTTCGCTGCGTGGGGCTCGCTTCAGCCCCGCGGCAGAGCCTCGAACGCCACGTCGCGGTCCCGGCGCGGCTCGCGCGGGAGCCCCAGCACGCGTTCGGCAGCGACGTTCTTCTGCACCTCGTCGGTCCCCCCCGCGATGTGGAGCGCAGGGGCGCCGAGAAACTGGTTCTGCCAGCTGCCGTGACGCGCGAGCGCGTCGGTGCCGATCAGACGCAGGCCGAGCTCCGAGGCCTTCGTGAGGATGCGCGCCAGCGCGAGCTTCATCACCGAGCTCTCGGCCGCCGCGAACCGGCCCTGACCGAGCTGGGTGATCACCTTCGCATTCAGCAGCTCGAGCGTGCGCACCCACGTATACAGACGTGCGAGCTCGTCGCGCGTGACCGCGTCGAGGCGCTCGCGGTTGGCCTGGGCATGACGCACGAGCGCGTCGAAGTCGAGCCAGCGCTCGATGCCGCCGATCGCCATGCGCTCGTTCATCAGCGTCGTCATTGCCACGCCCCAGCCGCCGCCCACCGGGCCCAGGCGCTGCGCGTCGGGGATGCGCACGCCGTCGAGGAAGACCTCGTTGAAGTGCAGGCCTCCCGTCATCTGGCGCAGCGGACGCACGCTCACGCCCGGCGCGCGCATGTCGGCGAGGAAGTACGTGATGCCCGCGTGCTTCGGGACCTTGGGGTCGCTGCGCGCGAGCAGGATGCCGAAGTCGGCGTAGTGGCCGCCGGAGCACCAGGTCTTCTGGCCGCTCACGATCCAGTCGTCGCCGTCGCGCACGGCGCGCGTCGCGAGCGAAGCCAGATCCGACCCGGCGCCAGGCTCGCTGAAGAGCTGACACCAGATCTCGTCGCCGCGCAGCATCGGGGGCAGGTAGCGGGCCTTCTGCTCGGGCGTCCCGTGCGCAATCAGGGTCGGACCGGCCATTCCGATGCCGACCACGAACAGCGACTCGCCCATCCCGGTGCGCGCGAGCTCCTGGTTCCAGATGATCTGCTCGATGGGACCGAGCCCGCGCCCGCCGAACGCCTGCGGCCACGTGATCGCGGCCCAGCCGTGGCGGTGGAGCGTCTGTTGCCAGGACCGCCAGAGCGCGAGCGTCGCGGGCGCGTCGTCGACGGCTCCGGCGCGCGCCGCATCGCCGTCCGCGCTGCCGAAATAGTCCGGCATCTTCGCGGGCGGGTGCGCGGCGAGGAACGCGCGCGCCTCGGCCCGGAAGGCCGCCTCGACGGGAGAATCGCGAAAATCCATGGCGGGTGGGTGCGCGCGCCCGGCTTCTCGACCCGCGAGAGGGCCTGGCGCGGGCGCCTCAGTCCTCGATCAGTGAGATGGCCTGGCGCGGACACAGCCGCACGGCTTCTTCGACCTTCTTGCGCAGCGATTCGGGCGGGCGCTCGATCAGCACGGTGAGCGTGTCGTCTTCCTCGACCCGGAAGACCTCGGGACACGTATCCATGCAGACGGCGTTCGCTTCGCACAGGTCGTAGTCGATCACGATCTTCATCTCACCCTCTCTTCGTGCGGCGCCCGCATGAGAACACGATCCGCCGCGCTCGGCAAGCCGTCCGCGGTGGACAAGCCATTCCTACACGCGTAACCTAGCGCAGCTAGAACACGTTCCACTGCGACCGCCGGGGAAGCCACATGTACCTCGACCTCAGCACCGAGCAGAAGGCCTTCCGCGATCAGCTGCGCGGCTACCTCGCGCGCCTCGTGACGCCCGAGCTGCTCGACGAGATGCGCGGCAGTGAGGGCGGCAGCCCCGGCTTCCGGCGCGCGCTGCGTCAAATGGGATCCGACGGACTGCTCGGCATCGGCTGGCCCAAGGAATACGGCGGCCAGGCGCGCGGACCGATCGAGCAATACATCTTCTCCGACGAGGTGCAGCGCGCGGGCTTCCCCCTGCCCTTCCTCACGCTGAACACCGTCGGTCCGACGCTCATGCGCCACGGCAACGACGCGCAGCGCCAGGAGTTCCTTCCGAAGATCCTGCGCGGCGAGATGTTGTTCGCGATCGGCTACTCGGAAGCGGGCGCCGGCACCGATCTCGCCGGGCTCAAGACCAAGGCCGAACGCGACGGCGATGGCTGGCTGATCAACGGCGCGAAGATGTGGACGAGCCTCGCGGACCACGCGGACTACATCTGGCTCGCGGCGCGCACGGATCCCAAGGCCAAGAAGCACCGCGGCATTTCGGTGTTCCTGGTGCCGACCTCGTCGCCTGGCTTCAAGATCACGAAGATCTCCACGCTCGGCGGCATCCGCACCAACGCCACGTTCTACGAGAACGTGCGCGTGCCCGCCGAGAACCTGATCGGCGGCGAGAACAACGGCTGGTCCCTGATCACGGGGCAGCTCAATCACGAGCGCGTGTCGCTCATGAACGTCGGGCCCGTGCGCAGGATCCTCGACGAGACGCAGCGCTGGGCGCAGGAAACCAAGCTCGCCGACGGCCGCCGCGTGATCGACGAGCCCTGGGTGCAGGCGAACCTGGCGCGCGTCCACGCCAAGCTCGAGGTGTTGCGGCTGATGAACTGGAAGCAGGCCTGGGCGCTCCAGCACAGCCAGCTGCATCCGGCCGACGCCTCGGCCGTGAAGGTCTTCGGGAGCGAGTTCTACGTCGAGGCGTATCGCGCCCTGCTCGAGATCTTCGGCGCGCAGGGCCTGCTGCGGGCGGATTCGCCCGGCGCGGTGCTGAAGGGCCGCGTCGAGATGATGTACCGCAACACGTTGATCCTGACTTTCGGCGGCGGCACCAACGAGGTGCAGCGCGACATCATCGCGATGACGGCGCTCGGCCTGCCGCACTACAAGAGCTGAGGCGCGCGGCATGGATTTTTCTCTCAGCGAAGAACAACAGGAAGTCCGGGACCTTGCGCGCAAGATCCTCGAGGATCGCTGCACGCACGAGCGGCTGAAGCAGGTGGAGGCGAGCGACGACGGCGTCGATCTCGAGCTGTGGCGCGAGCTCGCGCGAGCCAACCTGCTCGGCGTGGGCCTGCCCGAGGCCTTTGGCGGCAGCAACCTCGGCTTCTTCACCACCTGCCTGCTGCTCGAGGAGCTCGGCCGCACGGTGGCGCAGGTTCCGGCGCTCGCCACGCTGGTGATGGGGGCGCTCCCGATCGCGCGTTTTGGCAGCGAGGCGCAGCGGCGGCGCTGGCTCCCGGGCGTCGTGAGCGGCGAGCTGATCCTCAGCGCTGCGCTGCTCGAAGCGGCCAATGAAGAGCCGGCGCGCCCGACGACGACGTTCCGCACGACGGGCGGCGGCTTCGTGCTCGACGGCATGAAGATCTGCGTCCCGGCCGCCCACCTCGCGCAGCGCATTCTCGTACCCGCGCGCGGCGCCGATGGACACGTGGCGGCGTTCCTGGTCGATCCCGCCGCGCCCGGCGTCACGCTCGTGGCGCAGAACACGACCAACCACGAACGCCACTCGCAGCTCACGCTCGCCTCGGTTCGCGTCGGATCGGACGACCTGCTCGGCGAGCTCGCGCACGGCGCCGGAATCGTGCAGTGGCTCACCGAACGCGCCACCGCCGCGCTCTGCGCGCTCCAGCTCGGTGTCTCGGACCGCGCACTGCGCATGACCGCGACCTATGCGGCGAGCCGTGTGCAGTTCGAGCGTCCGATCGGAAGCTTTCAGGCCGTTCACACCCGCGCCGCGGACGCCTTCATCGACGTCGAAGCCATGCGGCTCACGACCTGGCTCGCCGCCTGGCGCCTCGATCAGGAGCTGTCCGCGAGCGACGAGGTCGCCGTGGCCAAGTACTGGGCCGCCGAGGGCGGTCAGTTCGTCGGCTATGCGGCGCAGCACCTGCACGGCGGCATCGGCATCGACGTCGACTACCCCCTGCACCGCTACTACCGCTGGGCGAAGCAGCTCGAGCTGACCCTGGGGTCGGCGCCGGTGCAGCTGGCGCGCATCGGCGCGCGCATGGCGCGCGAGGCGGCGCCGGCGCCGTACTGAGCTGGCGCGGGCCGCGGACCCCGGGGAGAATCCGTCCATGCAGTGGAACATCGCCGATCTGGTGGAGCGCATCGTCGACCTCGCCCCCGAGCGGGAGGCGCTCGTCTGCGGCGGCGCGCGGCGCAGCTACGCCCAGCTCGAGGAGCGCTCCAACCGATTGGCGAATCACCTCGCCTCGCTCGGGTTCGGGCCCGGGGACCACATCGGCATCTACGCCTACAACTGCGTCGAGTTCGTCGAGAGCATGCTCGCCGCCTACAAGCTGCGCGCCGTCCCCATCAACGTGAACTACCGCTACGTCGAAGACGAGCTGCGGTATCTGTTCGACAACGCGGATCTCAAGGCCGTCATCCACCATCGCAGCTTCACGCCGCGGCTGGCGGCGGTGAAGAACGAGATGCCGCTGTTGCGGCACCTGATCACGATCGACGACGACAGCGACGAGGACTACCGCGCGCTCGGCGGCGTCGAATACGAGCAGGCGCTGGCCTCCGCATCGCCGGCGCGCAGCTTCGGGCCGCGCTCCCCCGACGATCTCTACATGCTCTACACCGGCGGCACGACCGGCATGCCCAAGGGCGTGATGTGGCGACACCAGGACGTGATCTTCACGCTGGGCGGCGGCATCGACCACGCCACCGGGATCCCGGCGACGAAGCCCGAGGATCTGTCGGCGAAGATGGTCGAGAAGCCGCTCGTCAGCATGGCGATCGCGCCGCTCATGCACGGCGCGTCGCAGTGGGCGACGTTCGGCGCCCTGTTCACCGGGAACAAGGTCGTGCTCTATGGCGAACGCTCGTTCGACGCCGATGCCGTCTGGCGCATCATCGAGAAGGAGCGCGTGCAGACGCTCGCGATCACGGGCGACGCGATGGCGCGGCCGCTGATCGAGGCCCTCGCCGGGCCGAGCGCCGGGCGCGACGTCGGCAGCCTGTTCGTGCTGGCGAGCACGGCGGCCGTCTTCTCGCCGTCGGTGAAGCAGGAGTTCAAGGAACGTTTTCCGAACCTGATCGTCGTCGATTCCGTCGGCGCTTCGGAGACCGGCTTCCACGGCACGTCGCTCTATCAGGCCGGCGAGTCCGCGACCGCGCGCACCGGCGTCGTGCGCGTGCGGCCCGGGCGCGACACGCTGGTGGTCGGAGACGACGGCAAGCCGCTCGCACCGGGCGCGGGCGTCGTCGGCAGGCTCGCCCGCACCGGCAACGTGCCGCTCGGCTACTACAAGGACCCGAAGAAGACGGCCGAGACCTTCGTCGAGGTGGACGGCCGGCGCTACGCGATCCCCGGCGATTTCGCGACGCTCGAGGCCGACGGAGCCATCGTGCTGCTCGGTCGCGGCTCGGTCTGCATCAACTCGGGCGGCGAGAAGGTCTTCCCCGAGGAGGTCGAGGCCGCGCTCAAGGCGCATGCGGACGTCTTCGACGTGGTGGTCGTCGGCGTCCGCGATCCGCGCTGGGGCGAACGCGTCGCGGCCGTCTTGCAGCCGCGCCCGGGTCGTACGCCGACGCTCGACGCGCTCGCCCTGCACTGTCGAAACAAGATTGCCGGCTACAAGATTCCGCGTTCGCTCTACCTGGTGGAGCGCATCGAGCGCAGCCCCAGCGGGAAGCCCGACTATCCCTGGGCGAAGGCGCTCGCCAGCGAGCGCTCCGCGCGCGAGTAATCTCCCCGGACCCCACCCGATCGGAGCCCCCCATGCGCACCGAGCTCTGCGAGACCTTCGGAATCGACGTCCCGATCTTCGCCTTCAGCCACTGCCGCGACGTCGTCGCGGCAGTGTCCCAGGCGGGGGGCTTCGGCGTGCTCGGGGCGCTGGCCTTCTCGCCCGAGCAGCTCGAGATCGAGCTGCGCTGGATCGACGAGCACATCGGCGGCAAGCCCTACGGCGTCGACGTCGTGATGCCCGCGAGCTACGCGCGCGGCGCGAGCGGCGATTTCTCGAAGGCCGACCTCGAGAAGATGCTCCCCGAGCGCCACAAGCAGTGGATCGAGCAGCTGCTCGCGCGCTACGAGGTGCCGCAGCTTCCCGACACGTTCGTGAGGCAGGTCAGCTCGCTGCTCGGCTGGTCGGAGAGCGGCGGGCGCAGCCACGTCGAGATCGCGCTCAAGCATCCGATCAAGCTGCTCGTGAATGCGCTCGGCCCGCCGCCCAAGGACGTGATCGACCAGGCGCACGCGCACGGCGTGCGCGTGGCGGCGCTGGTCGGCAGCGTCGCACAGGCGCGCAAGCAGGCGGAGCTCGGCGTCGACGTGATCGTGGCCCAGGGCTGGGAGGCCGGCGGCCACACCGGCGACGTGTCGAGCATGGTGCTGATCCCCGAGGTCGTCGACGCGGTGTCGCCGCTGCCGGTGCTCGCCGCCGGCGGCATCGGCTGCGGGCGCCAGGCGGCCGCCGGGCTCGCGCTCGGCGCCCAGGGCGTCTGGACGGGATCGATCTGGCTCACGGTGGCCGAGGCCGACGCGAGCCCCGTGCTCACGGAGAAGCTGCTGCACGCGACCTCCCGGGACACGGTGCGCTCGCGCAGCATGACGGGCAAGCCGGCGCGCCTGCTGCGCACGCCGTGGACGGAGGCCTGGGACGGCGCTGATTCGCCGGGCCCCCTGCCGATGCCGCTTCAGTTCATGCTGAACGCGGATGCGCAGGCGCGCATCGGTCATCACGCGCGGGGCGAGCACTCGCGCGCGCGCGAGCTCGTGGGCATTCCGGTCGGGCAGATCGTGGGCCGCATGAACGAGGTCCGGCCCACGCGCGAGGTGGTCTACGATCTCGTGAACGAGTTCGTCGACACCGTGCGGCGACTGGAAGGCCTGCTCGAAGCGGCGGAGAAGAAGAGCTAGGGGCTTCCGTTTCGCCCCCGCAGCAGCAGCTCGGCGGCATTGCGGGTGTGGTCGACGATCCCCGGCTGCGCGTGGAGCCCATTGCTCCAGCCCACGAGCGTCGCGAACCAGACGCGCTGCAGCACGTCCGCGATGCGGATCTCCTCCGCGCTCGGTACGACGCACTCCGTCGCGGTCGGAGCGCCGCGCAGCGCGACCGCGATCAGTCGCGCCATCACGGTGTGGAAGCCCGCGACCTTCTGCGTCAGCTCGGGCTCGCCGGTGGCGATCGCCCGGACCAGGGCCTTGGCGAGGTTGGGCCGCCGGCACAGCGCCCGGGTCGTCGTCTGGAAGAAGCTCGTGACGCGCTCGAGCGGCGTGCCGCCCTCGCACGGGCGCAGCGCGAGCCGGGCCTCGTGCTCGGCCACCAGCTGCTCGAGCGCCGCCAGCAGCAGGTCCTCCTTGCTGCGGAAGCGGCGGTAGAGGGTGCCGAGGGCGACCCCGGCGTGCGCCGCGACGTCGCGCAGGCGCACGGCTTCGAAGCCACCCTGCTCGGCCAGCTCGACGGCCGTCTCGACGATGCGTCGCGCGCGCTCTTCCATGTGGCTATTGGAACAAGTTTTACCCGCTCGGTCCAGTCCGGGGCCGCCACCGCCCGGCGCCGGGCCGATCCTCGCATGTGGTAGCCTGCCCCGCGTTCGCGCCCACGCCGGAGGCTCCATGAAGTACGCGCAGCGCAACCCGCTCCCCATCCCCGCCTCGGGGTCGTCCGAGTCCGTGCGAGCGACGTTCGACACGATTTTCGACTGGCGCTACGGGCTCGAGCAGCAGAACCTGCTCAGCCTCTACGAGAAGGGAAAGGCGCTGGCCTGGAACGCCACGGATCTCGATTGGTCGATCCCCGTCGACCTCGAGAAGATGATGACCGAACGCGCCACACCCCAGTCGGCCGAGCTGTTCCACCAGATGCTCAAGCCGCCCCGCAAGCTGGAGCCGCGGGAGTCGGTCGCCTTCAACATCCACATGAACGCCTGGATGCTCTCGCAGTTCCTGCACGGTGAGCAGGGAGCGCTCGTCGCGACCGCGAAGATCGTCCAGGGAGCTCCGAACGAGGAGGCGAAGTGGTACGCCGCGAACCAGGTGGCGGACGAGGCGCGCCACGTCGAGGTCTACCACCGCTACCTGACGGAGAAGCTCGGCGTCTCCTATCCCGTGAACCACCACCTCCAGACCCTGCTCGAGCAGATCATCTCCGACTCGCGCTGGGACATGACCTACCTCGGCATGCAGATCATGGTCGAAGGGCTCGCGCTCGCCGCCTTCGGCCTGATGAAG
The DNA here is from genome assembly GCA_963785985.1 of uncultured delta proteobacterium. Classification (GTDB taxonomy): domain Bacteria; phylum Myxococcota_A; class UBA9160; order UBA9160; family SMWR01; genus DATBRV01. The sequence continues at coordinate 110,237 of CAWAXD010000018.1, forward strand.
CTCCAGCTCCCCGACGAGCCGCTGATCCAGGACATCACCACCCGCATCATGGGCGACGAGTCGCGCCACGTGGCCTTCGGCGTGCTCGCGCTCGAAAACCTCTACACGAAGGAGCTTTCGAGCGCGGAGTTGCGCGAGCGAGAAGACTTCGTGATCGAGGCGACCTACCTGATGCGCGACCGCCTGCTCATGAACCAGGTCTACGAGCGCCTGGACTGGGACGTGCCGGTGTGGGTGAAGTGGGCGAACGAGACCCCCTTCATGCAGGGCTTCCGGCAGATGCTGTTCTCGAAGATCGTGCCCAACCTGAAGCGGCTCGGTCTGCTGACGCCGCGCGTGCGCGCCGAGTACGCAAAGATCGGCCTGCTGCACTTCGAGGACCTCGCGGACTCGACCGAGGACCCGGAGCCGATGGCGCCGGCCGAGCTGATCGCGCTGCTCGGCAGGCTGCGCGAGGCATCGCTCCCGGCCTAGCGCTTCGAAAACACGCACTCCGCGAATTGTGTCAGCGCAGGGCCAACGTGCGACTCGCGCGCAATTCATCCGGTAACGCGGCGTCGCGCTGCGACTCCCCCGCCTTTCGCGCGCGGCATGCGCCGCGCGCAGTGGCGGAAGCTCACCGGCAACTTGGGTAATCCGCTTCCCATTGCGCGGAAGGCGTCCCGTCAGGTCCGCGCAGCGCGTCGATGCGTTTCTGAAATCCCCTGTTGATTCGCGCGTTTGCCGGAGTTGCGTGACGCAGCATGGTGGCACGCTGGTTGCAGCGTCTGGCAGTGGGAGTCGAGAGCGCAGGGAGGGCGCCGGAGAAACGGAGCCATGCACCACGCGAAGGCAGTCTCCCCGCTCGTCACCGCCCTCACCGTCGTCGCGTTCGCGGCCGAAGCGATCGCCGCAACGAGTGACGATGACAACGACACTCTCCAGCGCCACCGTGCGGGCGACCTCCTGGTGCAGAAGGTTCTCGTCCACATGGACGGACCCCGTGCCGACGGCGGCAAGGGCTGGCTCGAGAGCCACATGGGGATCCGCAAGGGCACTGGCCTCGTCTACCGCTACAAGATGACGACCGATGACCAGCAGAAGGTCATCTTCAGCGTCGGCGGTCCGGTTCTCAAGAGGGGTAGCTACGGCATGGTGTTCGAGGTCCGCTTCTAGCGAGTGCCGGCTCCGCGCGGCGCGCCCCGCCGCACACCTCTTGCCGCCCCGGAGGCCCGGGCTTAGAGTGCCCGCCAGCCAACGCCCCTCGCCTGCGGGATGACCGTGCCGACCCCTGCGCCGACCCCGCTCAGCCTCGTCGATGCCATCTACAGCCTGCGCGCCATGCGGCGCCTCGCGCCCGACCCCGTCTCCGACGAAGATCTGCGCTTCCTCGTCGACGCGGCCACGCAGGCGCCGAGCGCCAGCAACACGCAGCAATGGGCCTTCATCGTGGTGACGGACGCCGAGCAGCGGCGCCGCGTCGGCGAGATCTATCGCGAGGTCGGCCGGGCGGTGATCCGCGACCAGGCGCTCGCGAGCGGCCGGCTCTCGCCCGCCACCGAGAAGGTCTACCGGGGGGCCATGGTGCTCGTCGAGGGGATGGGCTCCGCCCCGGCGCTGATCGTGGTGGCCGCGCGCGGCGGGCACCCGGCCGACGCCGTGCAGGCGGCGGCCTGGTACGGCTCGCTCTTCCCGGCGGTGCAGAACCTGATGCTCGCCGCGCGCTCGCGCGGCCTCGGCACGACGCTGACGACGCTGCACAAGCTGCGCGAAGCCGACGTGAAGGCCGTGCTCGGCATTCCCGACGGCTGGGAGACGGTCGCGCTGATCCCGGTCGGCCATCCGCTCGGCCGCTTCGGGCCCGTGCTGCGCGCGCCCTCGGCGCAGGTGACGCACTGGGACCGCTGGGGGAACCAGCGCAGCGGGACGACCTGAGTCTCGAGGGCGCGGCGGGCGACACCGCGTCGGGTCGAGCAGCCGCACCGCCTCTCGGCCGGCGAGCGGCGATCTGGCTCGCGGCGCTCGCCGCCTATGCAGCGCTCTCGCTCGCCTCGACCTGGCCGCTCGCGCGCGAGCTCGCCACGAGCCTGCCACGCGGCACCGACACCTCGGCCACGGTGCCGCTCGCGTCGGCCTGGTCGCTCTGGTGGGTCGCGGACCGCATCGGGTCGGGCTTCGCGGGCTTCTGGGACGCGCCGATCTTCTTTCCGACCCGGCAGAGCTTCGCGTTCTCCGAGCCGCTCCTGCTCGAAGGCGCCGCGGCGGCGCCGCTCGCATGGGCCGGCGTCTCGCCGGTGCCGGCGCACAACCTCGTCCTGCTCGCGGCGCTGGTCAGCAACGGCGCCTTCGCCTTCGCGTTGCTGCGCGGACTCGGCCTCGCCGCCCTCCCGGCCGGCGCCGGCGGCGCGATGGCGTGCCTGCTCCCCTACGTGCACCACGAGCTCGGTGTGCTCACGCTCGTGCCGCTGGCGGGCGTGCTCGCCGTGCTGCACGCGTTGCTCGCGTTCTCGCGCAGCGCGACGGCGTGGCGCGGCCTGCGCCTGGGTGTCGCCTTCACCGCGGCGTATGCGCTGTGCGGCCAGTACGCGATCTTCCTCGCGCTGGTCGGCGCGCCGGCGGCGCTGTGCCTGTTCCGGCGCGCGCTGCTCGCGCCGCGCAGCCTGCTCGCGCTCGCGCTCGCGGCGGCGACGGCGTGCGCTTTGCTCGCGCCCGTCGTCAGCGCGCAGCTCGCGGTGCGCCGCACGCACGCCTTCGTGCGCAGCGAGCAGACGAGCGTGCTCGGCGCCGCTGCGCCCGGGTCCTTCCGCCTGGCGCCCGCGGCGCCCTGGGTCCCGCTTCCCGGCATCGACACCGCCCCGGATCCGGGCCAGCAGGCGCACTTCCCGGGCACCCTCAAGCTCGGCCTCGCGATCGCCGGTCTGGTCTGGGGATTGCGGCGCAGCGACACACGTCGCTTCACGGCGTTTCTCGCGCTGCTCGCCGTCGGCGCCGTCCTGCTCGCGCTGCTCCCCCGTCTCGAGCTCTTCGGTGTCGCGCCGTTTCACGCGCTTCGCGCGCTCGTGCCCGGCCTCGCGCAGGTGCGCAGCTTCTGGCGCGCGACGATGCTGATGCAGCTCGCGATCGTGTTGCTCGCCGCGGAGGGCATCCAGGCGCTGTTCGCCGCTGCGCGTGACGTCGCCTGGCGACGCGCCGGCGTGCTGGCGCTCGCCGCGCTCGCGGTGGTCGAACTGTGGCCGCCGGCTCCGGGGCTCTCCGCGGCGCCGTCGCGGGAGACGTGGCAGCCGTGGCTCGCATGGATCGCCGAGCACGTCCCGCCGGGCGCGCCGCTCGTCCACCTGCCCGTGCCTGCCTCCGAGCGCGTCGGCGACTACGAAGAGACCGCGCGCGCGATGCTGCTCGCCACCGCGCACGCGCACCCGATCGTGAATGGCTATTCGAGCTACTTCCCGCGCTCCTACCGCGCCTTCGCGCGCTTCATGCGCGGCTGCCCGAAGCCGGAGGCCTGGTCGGTGCTGAACGAGGTGGGATTGCGGGTGCTGCTCGTGCGATCGTCGTGGCTCGCACAGGCTGCGGGCTGCGCCCCAGCCGAGTCGCTCTACCGGCGCTCCGCGGTCTTTCCCGCGCTCGATGCCGAAATCTGGGAGTCCGTCAGCGCGAGCCCGCCAGCTCCGGGCGGTATTCCGGATGCGTCGTGAGCCACTCCGACAGGCGCCGCATCGACGCTTCGTTCTGTCGGTTGATGAAGCGGTAGATCGGCCCCTCGAACCAACGCCACGGCGCCGACACCAGGTGGTAGGTCTCCTCGAAGTGTAGCCGCGTACGCTGCGCGCCGAGCGGCTCGAGCCGCACGCGACCGGTCTGGTCGTTGCCGGGCTCGCGGCTCAGCATGCGATAGCGGTAGCCGCGCGCCGGCTCCACCTCGCTCACCAGCTCGAGCGCGGTGCCCTGGCGTCCGAACGGAAGGCGATAGCTCACGCGCCGCAGCAGGCCGTTGCCGTGCGCGTCCCCCGGCCACAACACCTCGACGCGCAGCACCATCGGCGCATACGCCGTCCAACGCTCGTAATCCTGCATCAGCGCCCAGAGACGTTCGGCGGAGTGCGGCAGCTCGACCTGATAGCGGTGCTCGCGCATGCGCCCAGTCTACGCGCAAGCGAACCGCGAGCGGCCACCGAAATCGGGAATCGACCGCGGCCGGCGCCCCCGGGTCACGCCGCGGGGGCCGCCAGAATTCCCTTCCCGCGAGCCTCGCTGGGTGGGACACTTGCGAGCCGCCGGGCCTGCGAGCGCGACACCCGCCCGCAACGGCCGCGGTCGAGACCAGGAGCTCGCCGGATGTCCCGAGCCTACGCCCAGTGGATCACCCGCCACGCCGCCGCCGTGCTGCTCGCCACCCTCGCGCTCACGATCTTCGCGCTCAGCCGCATCGTCGACCTGCGGACCGGCGCGCCGAAGCTCATGCTCGACACCTCGATCGAACAGATGCTCCCGTCGGACGACGAGGACGTCCGCTACTACCAGCAGGTCCGGAAGGTCTTCGGCAGCGACGAGACGCTCCTGCTCGTGGTGCGGCGAGAGGGCGGCGTGATCCAGTCCGACCTGCTCGCCACCCTCGCGCGGCTCACGAAACGCATCGAGCACGTCGAGGGCGTGGACCGGGTGCTCTCGCTCGCCAACGCACCCAACGTGCGGAGCGCCGACGGCGATCTCGAGGTCGCCCCGCTCTACGACGAGCCACCGCGCGACGCGGTGGGGCTGGCGCGCATCCGCCGCGACCTGCTCGACAATCCGCTCTTGCGGGGGGTCCTGATCTCGAAAGACGAAGCCACCACGGCCCTCGTGATCCCGTTGATCGACATGCCGGAGCAGGCATTCACCCGCGTCGAGCCGAACGATTGGCTGCCGGGCTGGCTGGTGCGCGCGGTCGGCGCGCGCGAGCGCGAGCTCGCCGAGCAGGGCATCGACAAGCAGATCCAGCAGATCGCGGCGGAGGAGCTCGGCGAGAGCGCCCGCTACTGGCTCGTCGGCGGCGCCCACATCAAGGCCGAGACCACGCGCTACCTGCTGCGCGACCTGGTTCTCGTCATCCCGCTCGCCTTCCTGCTGATCGTCGTGGTCGCGGCCGCTTCGTTCCGCAGCTTGCGCGGCGTGATGATTCCGGTCGCGACGATCGCGATCTCGGAGGTCTGGACGATCGGCACGATGGCGGCGGTCGATCCCGCGTTGAATCTGGTGACGGTGGGCGTGCCGTCGCTGCTGCTCGTGCTCGGCTTCGCCTACGGCGTGCACATCGTCGCCAGCTACAACGACGCGCTCGAGGAGGGCGGCAGCCACCCCGAGAGCGCGGCGCAACGCGGCCTCGAGGCCGTGCTGCTCCCGACCTTCCTGACCGGCGGCAGCACCATGGCGGGCTTCTTCTCGCTGATCACGAGCCCGCTCGCCGCGATCCGCGAGTTCGGCATCTACGGCGGGCTCGGCGTCGGCTTCGCGGCGCTCGGCGCCATCAGCTTCGCGCCGGCGGTGCTCCAGCTCCTGCGCGAGCCGGCTCCGAAGGGCCGCAGCCACGCGCACGAGGGCCAGGCGTCGGGGCGCTTCGACCGCTTCCTGCTCTGGCTCGGGGCCTTCGATTGCCGGAACGCCACCCGCATCTTCGCCGCGATCGCCGTGCTCGTCGCGCTCGGCCTGGCCGGCGTCCCGCGCATCGTCGTGAACAGCACGATGATCACGAACTTCCCCGCGGACAGCGGGGTTCGCCGGGCCGTCGAGGCGGTGAACGAACATCTCGGCGGCGCGGGCCAGATCAACATCGTGTTCGAGAGCGACTCGCCGAACGCGTTCCGGGAGCCCATCAACCTCGCGACGATCGAGCAGTTCCAGCGGTGGCTCGAGCAGCAGCCGAGCATCACGTCGAGCACGTCGATCGCCGACTACATCAAGCTGATCAACCGCGGCTTCCACGACAACGCGGCCGAGGAGTTCCGCATCCCGACCTCGAAGAGCGGCGTCTCGCAGCTGCTCTTCTTCGGCGGCTCCGACGAGACGAAGCACTTCATCGACGGCCCGGGGCAGCGCGCGAACATGATCGTGCGCACCACCGCGATCGATTCGGGCGATCTTTCGAAGCTCGTGCATCGGATCGAAGCGCAGCTGGCGGATCTGCCGGGGCACCTGCGCGCCCGGGTCACCGGGAACATCGTGCTGATCGCGAAGACCAACGATTCGATCGCGCTCGGTCAGGCGGTTGCGGTCGGCTCCGCGTTCATCAGCATCTTCGCGATCATGGTCGGCCTGTTCCTGTCGATCCGCATCGCGATCATCGCGATGATCCCGAACGTCTTCCCGGTCTTCATGTACTTTGGCGTGCTGGGATGGACGGGCATCACGCTGAACGTGACCACCGGACTGGTGGCCGACATCGTGCTCGGCATCGCCGTCGACGACACCGTCCACTTCCTCACCAATTTCAATCGCTTCGCGCGCAAGACCGGCAGCGAGCTCGCAGGCGTGAGGGCGACGCTGCTGCACGTCGCGCGGCCAGTCAGCACGACGACGATCGCGCTGATCTGCGGCTTCGGAGTGCTCGGGCTCTCGAGCCTGAACCAGCAGGCGGAATTCGGAAGACTCGCCGGCATCACGCTCGCCTTCGCCTGGCTCACCGACGTGGTCTTCACCCCGGCGATCTGCTCGCGCGTGAAGATCGTGACCCTCTGGGACGCGCTCACGCTCGATCTCGGCGAGGACCCGCAGAAGGCGATTCCGGTGTTCCACGGCCTCTCGAAGTGGCAGGCGCGCGTCGTCGCGTTGATGACGCAGATCGTGGAGAAGAAGCAGGGCGAGCGCCTGATCCAGACCGGTGAGAAGAGCGACGGCATGTACGTGGCGATCGAGGGCGAGCTCCAGAGCAGCATCGAGCGGAGCGGCAAGGTCGTGCCGCTCAACCGCCACTGCCGCGGCGACGTGGTGGGCGAGGTCGGCCTGTTCCGCGGCGAGCGCACCGCCAACGTGGACTGCGAGACGGACTGCCGGCTGCTGCGCTTCGATCAGGCGAATCTGGCGCGGCTGCAGCGCCGCTACCCGCGCACCGCCGCGAAACTGATGCGCAATCTCGCCGAGGTGCTCGCCGACCGCCTCAAGGCCGCCACCGCGCGCGTGAGCTAGCCCCGATCCGACGTCCCGGACCCTCGGCGGGCGGCGGCGGCGGCGGGGCCGCTACTTGCCCTTCGACAGGTTCGCCTCGCTGAACAGCTTCGCAGGAATCTCCACGCCCACTTCGAGCTTGTCGATGGCGAGCTCCGTTTCGGTCTGCTTGACCAGGTCGCGCAGCGTGAGGCTCGGCGCATACCACAGCCCGGAAACCTCCTTCAGGCTCTTGCGGTCGGAGCTCGCGACCTTGCGCAGCCGATCCTTCTCTTCGTAGAGCTCCGTCTTGATGCGCACGCAGGTCCTGGGATCGATGTACTCGAGAATGCGCGTATAGGTTCCCATCTCGCCGGCCGCAGGTCGGCTTTCGAGCAGCCATGCGGGTTGACCGTCGAGGGTCGCGTCGTCCAGCCGCCGGCTCTGCGCCTTGGCGGCGTAATCCTCGATCATGTCGAAATCTTCGTAGCTGAAGTCCGTGCCGAACATGGATCCAGTCACCATGCGGCTCGTGATCCGCTTCACCGTTCGCAGCTCGGGCAGGTACATGAACATGTCGCGCTCACCGCCCGTGCGTTCGAGCAGCAGCACGCTCGCGCCGCGCAAATCGTCGGGCTGCGAGAACTCGATCAGCACGCGCGAACGGCCGTCATCGAACTTCTTCCAGTAGATGGTGGCTTTCGACTCGGTGACGGCGCCGGTGCGGTCCTTCGCGCGCAACGCGATGGTCTGCACGCTGCTGGTCTTGGGCATGTTGGCTTCGATGCACGCATGGATCTCCGCCGCGGTCTTCGGCTCCGCGCCGCGGGCTGCGGCAGCGAGGCCGAGGATCAGGAGAGGCAGCCAGCACGAACGCAGGCGCATGTCGATCGGTCCTCCAGCGTCCAGATCGGCGCGCGGAGACGGGCCGCGCGAAAACGGCCTCATCATGGCATGAATCGGCTGTCAGTTGCCGCTTTACCGACCGGCGATGGCCGGGAAATCCGCAGCCAGGGGCGCAGGGTCACCGCCCGCTGACACCTGCCTGGATTGCCCGAGCCGCAGCAAACCGCCGCGGAGCGTCTATCCTGTGTGGGGTCGTTGCCCCGAACGAGCTCCACGCGCGGGGCGGTTCTTCAGCGCGGGGCTTCGGTCGCGGGAGGCTGGAACGCGTGATCCGCAGAGCCCTCCGACAGGCTTCGATCGACACCACGGCGTTGCTGCTCGGCGTGCTCTCGGTCGCCGCCCTGGCCTGGGCCGATCCGCCGAACGCGGCTTCCAACGCGAGCGCGGCGCTCGCGAGCCCCGACACGGAGCTACCCGCCGTGAGCGCGCGCCCACCGCTCGGCCCGCCGCCCACCGTCGTCTTCTACCCCGGCTTTGCGCGGGAGGCGTCGCTGCGCGGGGCGTGGGTGAACGCCATCGAGCGCGAGCGCGCCGACGACTACCTCGCAGCAGCGCGCATCTTCGAATCCCTGATCGGAAAGGCGCCCGAGGAGTCGCACACGTATTGGCGCATCGCGCGCGACTACGCCTGGCTGGCCGAGCTCGCGCCGCCCTCCGATGCCGAGACGCGCGCGCGCTATGGAAACCTCGCGATGGCCTGGGCCGATCGCGGCTTGCAGATCGACCCGCGCTGCGGCGAGTGCTGCTTCTACAAGTACGCGGGGATGGGCCGCGTCGCGATCGCCCACGGCATCCTCTCCTCGCTAGCCTGGCTCAAGCAGATCGCGCAGACGCTCGATCACTGCATGCAGATCCCGCCCAGATTCGTGCACGAGCCCTGGAACCCCGAGCTCGGCAACTTCTACTACGCCGCGGCCTCGTTCTATCGAATGCTCCCCGATTCGCGCATGCTCGAGATCTCGACCGGGATCCGCGGCGACCCGCATCGCTCGCTCGATCTCTCGCGGCGCGCCGTGGCGCTCGCGGATTCACGCATCGATTACAACGTCGGGCTGGCGGCGTCGCTGATCTGTGTGGGTAACGAGGACGATCGCGCGGATCTCGTGAGCGAGGGCCGCCGCGTCTTGCAGCGGGTGCCGGAGCTTCACGACTTGATGCCGACCGATCCGCTCGATCGCCGCGCCGCCCGCCGGATGCTCGAGAAGCCCCAATCCGCGTGCAGCTACTCGCGCGACGCCTGGAACGATGGCGAGCAGCCCCTCGCGCGAACCGGCGAGTAGCCCTCGCCCGCCGCTGGCCGCGAGCGAGCCCCCGGCTCGCGCGGCGCGCGCTGGCGTTGCGCGCCGGCAGCGCCTGGCGGGCTTCGCGCTGCGCGGCGTGACGCGCGCCTTCCGGCGCATGCCGCGCTGGCTCGCCTACGGCATCGCCGACGCCGCCTCGCTCCCGCTGGTGGCGGCGACCCTGCTGCACGAGCGACGCGTGGCTCCGCTCGGCCGCGGGCTCTTCCGCAACCAGCGGATCGTCTTCCGCGAGCAGCTCACGCGGCCGCGAGCCTGGCGGCTGTTGTTCGCCTGGGCGCGCCACATGACGTATCTGTTCGTCGATTTCTGCCGCATGCCGCGACTGCAGGCAGACACGCTCGCTCGCTGCGTCGACGCGAGGGCCTTCCAGGATCTGATCCCGCTCGCCGAGGAGGGGCGCGGCCTGATCTGCGTCTCGGGTCACCTCGGCGTCTGGGAGCTGTGCCCGCACATGTCGAGCCTGCTCGGCTACCCGATGACGGTGGTGGTGCGCCCGAGCGGAATCCAGCCCGTCGACGACGTGTTGTCGGCGATCCGCCGTTCGGGCGGCAGCAACGTGCTCGCCAAGTGGGGGATCCTGCTACCCCTCAAACGCGCGCTCGAGCGCGGCGAGCGCGTCGGACTGCTCGCGGACGAGGATGCCCGCGAGCGCCCCTTGTTCGTGCCGTTCCTGGGTACGCTCGCGGCGACGACACCGTCCGTCGCGTTCCTGCAGCGCGTGACCGGCGCGCCGATCGTGGTGGCGAGCGTGCACCGCGTTGGACGCGAGCGCTGGCGCTGCCACGTGTGGCGCGTGATCCGCTTCGACCCGGCGCGCGAGCCCGAGCTCGCCGAGCGCGAGGTCACGGCCGCAGTGAGCGAGGCGCTCTCGCGTGCGATACTCGCGTACCCCGAGCAGTGGTTCTGGGGCTCGCGGCGTTTCCTCACCCGGCCTCCCGGCGAACAGCCGGGTGCCGATGGCCTGCCGCCGCGAGCCGACTGAGAGGACGAGCGTGCGCCTGGCAACCCTCAACGTCTGGGGCCTCCCGTGGCCGTTCAGCCGCGAAGGCTCCGAGCGCATGCACGCGATCGGAGCGAGGCTGCCCGAGCTCGAGCTGGACTTCGTGGCGTTCCAGGAGGTCTGGACGGAGAGCGCGCGGCGCAGCCTGCGCGAGGCCGGCCGCCGCGCCGGGCTCGTCCACGCCTGGCAGCAAGGCGCGGCGCTCGGTGGCAGCGGCCTGCTGGTGCTCTCGCGCGCGCCCTTCGAGGACGCGCGCTTCGAGGCGTACGTGGTGCGCGGCTTCCCGCTGCGCATCTGGCACGGCGATTATCACGGCGGCAAGGGCTTCTGTCTGCTGCGCTTCAGCTCGCGGAACGGCGCCTTCACGCTGATCGACACCCATCTGCACGCGCAGTACGTGCCCGACGCCGTCGACGACGAACACCCGCACCGCGTCGCGCAGATCGTGCAGCTCGCTGCGGCGATCGCGCAGCAAAGCGATCCCGTGCTCGCCGCGGGCGACTTCAACATGCGCGAGGGGCGCCCGGAGTACGACGTCTTCGTGGGCCTGACGGGCATGCGCGATGCCGCCGTGGAGCTCGCCCGACGCCAGCCCACCACGCTGCTCTCGAACGCCTACCGGAACCAGCGTGGCTCGGAGATCGAAGAGCGCATCGACTACGTGTTCACGCGCGACGGCGACGGCCGGCGTCTGCACGCGCGTTCGCTCGCGCGCATCTTCGACGAGCCTCCCGCGGGCGGCCCCGCGGCCTACTCGGACCACGCGGGCCTGATCGCCGAGATCGAGCTGTCACCCGACGCCGCAAGCCGCGCGCCGGGGCCCGAAGTCGCAGCCGGCGAGCTCGCCGCGCGCGAGCTCGCGGCGGGACGTGCGGCCGCGGTAGCGCGACGCGGCGACCAGCGGCTCGCCGCAACCGGTGCGCTCGCCAGCGCGGCGCTCGCCAGCGCGGGCAGGCGGCTGGCCTGGCTCTCGCGCCGGAGCGTGCTGCGCGTGGGGCTCGGCGCTGGAGCGCTGCTCGCGCTTCCCTTCGGGCTCACGAACGCCGCGCTCTCCGAGCTCAGCGACCCCGACGAGGTGCGCGCCTTCGACGTCGTGGAGGGACGGCTCGCTGCGCTTCGAATCCGCGGCGTCCCCGGCAGTCGCTGAGCCGCCCGCGCTTCGCGCACCCGGCGCCGCTCGGCAGTGCGCGCGCGATCGCTGCGTGCGCACGCCCTCCCCTCTGGGACCGGCCAGGGTTCCGGAAACCCCTTACACTGCGTGCCGCTGCAACACGGAGGACGGCGGATGTCGTTGACAGGACGGGTGGCGCTGGTGACGGGCGGCGGGCGCGGCATCGGCCGGGCGATCTCGCTCGCGCTCGCGCAAGACGGCGCCGACGTCGCCGTGAACTATCGCCGCGACGAGGCGGCCGCCAAGGAGACTGTCGCCGCCATCGAAGCGACGGGCCGTCGCGCCCGCAGCTACCGCGCCTCGGTCGACGTCTTCGCGGAAGACGCGGAGATGGTGCAGGCGGTGGTCGCCGACTTCGGGCACGTCGACATCCTGATCAACAACGCCGGGCTCGCGAGCCGCGGCCACAACGTCGCCGATACCGACCCGGCCGAGCTCGAGCGCGTCGTGCGCACGCACGCCTTCGGGCCGCATTTCCTCTCGAAGCTGGTGCTGCCGAGCATGCGCACGCGCCCGCGCGGCGACATCGTGATGATCTCGAGCGCGGCCACGCGCCATCTCCCCCCGAACGGCGCCCCCTACAACATGGGCAAGGCGGCGATGGAGGCGCTCGCCTTCACCCTCGCGAAGGAAGAACGCAGCCACGACGTGCACGTGAACGTGGTGGCCCCGGGGCTCGTCGACACCGAGATGGGTAAGCGCCTGGTGCGCGCGGGGCGCGGCGTCGCGGACATCCGCAGCCTCGACAAGAGCATGCCCTTCGGCCATGTCTGCCGCCCGGAGGAGGTCGCCGACGTCGTTCGCTTCCTGGTGTCGGACGCGGCGGGCTACGTCACCGGCCAGCGCCTCTACGTCGACGGCGGCGCCGGGTACCCCTGAGCGCTGCGGAGCGGTAAGGCTGGAGTTCTCACCGGCTGGGGGTGCACCGATGCGGTCGCCGAAACCCGACGCGATCGCGCTCGCGTCGGGGTCCCGACGCTACGACGCCTGCACCTCGCGCGCACTGCGCTCGGCGCGGCGATAGAGCGTCTTGCGGTCGATGCCGAGAATGCGGGCGGCGCGCACCTTGTTGCCGCCCGCGAGCCGCAAGATCTCTTCGATGTAGCGCTCTTCCACCTCGCGCAGCGAGAGGCGACGCTCGCTGGCGCTGCGCAGGAAGTCCGCGGCCGGAGTCGCTTCGGGCAGCGGCGCTACCGCCCCGAGCGGAAGGTCCGCGGTGCCGATCTCGGAAGAATCGGAGAGCGCGAGCGCCCTCTCGATCACGTTCTCGAGCTCGCGCGCATTGCCCTTCCACGAGCTGGCGACGAGCCGCTGCATGGCCTCCGGCGACACCACCCGGCGCGTGTTGTCGCAGTGCTTGCGCACGAAGTGATCGACGAGGGCCGGGATGTCGTCGGGCCGCTCCCGCAGCGGGGGAATGTGCAGCGGAATCACGTTCAGGCGATAGAAGAGGTCTTCACGGAAGCGTCCCTCCGCGATCTCGGCCGCCAGCTCCTTGTTGGTCGCAGCGACGATCCGCACGTCGACCTTCACCGACTGCGTGCCACCGACCGGCCGGATCTCGCGATCCTGGATCACGCGCAACAGCTTGCTCTGCAAGCCGAGCCCCATGTCGCCGATCTCGTCGAGGAACAGCGTGCCGCCGTTCGCCTTCTCGAACAGCCCCTGCTTCGAGGCGTGAGCGCCCGTGAAGGCGCCGCGCACATGGCCGAACAGCTCGCTCTCGAGCAGGCCTTCGGGGATCGCCGTGCAGTTGATCGGGATGAAGGGCTTGTCGGCGCGGTTGCCGTGGAAATGCAGCGTGCGCGCAACGACTTCCTTGCCGGTTCCGCTCTCCCCGCTGATCAGCACCGAGCTGCGGCCGTGAGCGATCTTGCGGATCAGCGCAAAGATCTCCTGCATCGCGGGGCTCTTCCCGATCAGGTCGCCGAACGAGCTGGTCCGGTCGACCGCGCGACGCAGCCGGCGGTTCTCGTCCTCGAGCGCGCGCTGCTGCAGTGCGCGATCGACGGCGAACATCACGACCTCGGGCTCGAACGGCTTGGCGATGTAGTCGAACGCGCCGGCGCGCATCGCCTCGACGGCGGAGTCGATGCTGCCGAAGGCCGTCATCACGATGGCCGGGGTCTCGGGGCGCAATTGGTGCAGCTCGCCGATCAGCTCGATGCCGCTGCGCCCGGGCATGCGCACGTCCGTGACCACGACGCCGAAATCCGATTCGCGGGCGAGATCGAGCGCCTCCCCCGCAGAAGCGGCCTCCCGCACCTCGAAGCCGCGATCCCGAAACAGCGAGGCGAGCATCTGGCGCATCGCAACGTCGTCATCCACCACGAGAAGAGTTCGTATGGGGTCCATTGCCTTTCTTTAGAGCACGGGGCGTGCCAAGCGTGGCGATGATCCTGGTAGCGCCGCGGGCGACCAGAGTGCCTCTAGAAGCCACACAACGCGGCATTATGCCACAGCCTGACAAAAGCTCGGAGCCCGTCAGAAGTGGTAGTCGATCTTGAGCGCGCCCAGCGCCGCGGGACCGGCGCCGGCCGCGTATTGCTGGCCGCCGTGCTCGGCCTCGACCTGCCACTTCTGATAGACGACCGACCCGGCGCCAACCGCGACTCGCCAATGTGGCGTAGGGGACCAGCGCAGCGCGAGCAGCAGCGGCACGCCTCGCTGCTGGAGGGTCGGCGCGCCCAGCGCGGGGCCGCGGTCGTCGAGGAGGTGGGTTTCGGACTCGTAACGGGCGCGCAGCTGCAGCTCGAGCGTGGGAACCAGGTCGACCCCGAACAGCAGGCCCATGCCGTTCGACTCGAGCCGCATGCCGTCGCGGATCTTCCAGCGGAAGCCGAACGCCGGCTGCACGCTCACGCCGCCCGAATTGATGCTCGAGCCGACCTCGACGCCGAGCGCGAGCGCAAAGCTCGGATCCAGCTCGAAGCCGACGCCGACGCCCCCGGCTCCCTTCGCGGCGTCCGCGATCTGCGCCCCCGGCTCCCAGCTCAGCTTGCCGCGTCCCTCGCCGAGGAGCGACCAGTGCGGGCTGAGCTTGTAGACCCCGCCGAGCCCGAAATCGACGCTGTACAGCTCGTCGACGAGATCCCCGCCGCCGAGATCCGCCGCCAGCTCGCTGCGATGGCCGTCGTAGCCATAGAAACTGCCCTGGCCGGCCGCGCGCGCGCGCAACGAGAACTCCGACGAGACCGGCAGCGTCACGATCAGTCCAAGCGCGCTGCGCAGCTCGTTGACATCGGCCGGCCCGAAGTCGGCGAGCAACGAGAATGACTCATTGGTGTAGGCGCGCACCTTGATCTTCGACGATGCGGCGGCGAGGCGCTCCACGAGGTCCCCGGGCGGAAGCGACGCGTATTCGCTGATGCCCTGCGCCCCGGCGGGCCCGGCCACGACGAACGAGATCCAGAGCCACGCGGCGAGCCAGTCGCGCGAACCGGGACGCGAGCGGCATGCGTTCGCGGACGCACCTCTCCACCCGGCTCGCATCACGCGCACATGCACGACAGTCGATCCCTGCTCACGCCGCCCCGGCCGGACATTCGCTCGCAGATCGACTGCAAACAAGCGGCCGCGCGGGCGGCGAGGGTCCCGGTCCGGCTACGCTTGCCCGCGCAGCCGACCCAGTGTGAACGGGAATCGAACCGGTGGGCGCAGCGAAACGAGAGCGAGCCGGAACCGGACCAGAGAGGGGGCCTCGATGAAGGGTTGCGAATTGGGGACCGCTGGCCGGCGCCAGGACGCGCCCGAAGCGGGCGAGCTCCGGCACCCGGCGGCGCTGCCGCGTTGCCTTGCACTCGCCGCGAGCCTGCTCGCCCTGGGCTGCTCGAGCCGCTACGTCGAGGAGCCGGCGGGTCGCGAGGTGTACCTGCGACACTGCGCCTCCTGCCACGGCGATGCCGGGAAGGGGGACGGGCCGGTGGCCGCGTCGCTGCGGCGCCCGCCGTCGGATCTCACGACGATCGCGCGCCGGAGCGGCGGCAGCTTCGACGAGGTGCGCGTGATGCAGGTGATCGACGGTCGCTCGCTCGTCGCGGAGCATGGCACGCGAGACATGCCCGTGTGGGGCATCGTCTTCGAGGAGGAGGTCGAGGGCGAGCCGTATGCCGGCTACACTTCTTTGCTACGCTCGCGCAACCTGACGGATTATCTGCATTCGATCCAGCAGTGATCAGGGCGCAGCGCCGGCATCGGCTTCGGGGCTGAGGACCCGGACCGGCATCCGCGCCAGACGCTCGTACTGGCGGCGCCGGCCCAGGATCGGCCACCAGTCGTAGAGGAAGATCTCGAACGGCCTCCACATGGCGACCCAGCCCGCGATCTCGAGGCCGAAGGCCGCGATCCGGTAGAACGGCTGCTGGCCGAGACCCGCGACCAGCCGGCTCAGGATCGTGCACACGGCGAGGAAGCCGAGTCCGATCAGCAGGCTCGCGCGCCCGATCGAGAAGAGCCGGCGGAGCTCGCGGCGCGTCACCAGGGCGAGCGTGGCGAAATAGCTCTGGATCGCAGATTCGACACTCGCGAGGTTCCCGCGATCGCGCGGCCGCTCCGTGAGGTGCACGATCAGCTCGAGCGGCGTCCCGTGCGGGAAGTCGCTGGCCCAGCCGACGATGAACTCCTCCGCCTTCGGATCGAGATCGCGCTCGTGAAAGGGCGATGGGTCCATCGAGTTGAACAGCTGGGCGAGCTCGCGCAGCTTGACCTCGATCACGCCCTTGTCCGGGCCGCCCGCTTCGGTTCGCCGTGCGTCCATGCATCACCCGCCGGCGTGCGAGCGCGCGGGATCAGCCGAGCTCCGCTCCCGCCGCCTGCGCCGCCGGCTTCTCCTCGATCTCGGTTAGCGTAGCCTCGGCGAGCAGCAACGTGCTTCCGACCGAAACCGCGTTCTCGAGCCCGAGGCGCACGACCTTCGTGGGGTCGATGATCCCCGCCTCCACGAGATCCTTGTACTCGCCGGTCCGCGCATCGAATCCGAAATTCCCGCTGCCGTGTCGCATCCGGTCGACCACGACGCCGCCATCGCAGCCCGAGTTGAGGCCGATCTGGCGCGCAGGCATCTCGAGCGCGTGCGCGAGCACGCGGACACCGGTGCGCTCGTCGCCATCGCAACTGGCTGCCTCGCGCTCGACCGCCTCGATCGCGCGCAGCAGCGAGAGACCGCCCCCTGGCACGATCCCCTCGGCGATCGCAGCCTTGGTGGAGCTGATCGCGTCGTCGAAGGCGTCTTTGCGGTTCTTCATCTCCGCTTCGGATGGCGCGCCCACGCGGATCACGGCGACGCCGCCCGACGAGCTTGGCCAGGCGCTCTTCGAGCTTCTCGCGATCGTAGTCCGACGTCGTGTCGTCGATCTGGCGGCGCAGCTCCGTGCAGCGACCCTGGATCGCACTCTTCTGCCCGGCGCCGCCGATGATCGTGGTGGTGTCCTTGTCGATGACCACCCGCTTGGCCCGGCCCAGGTCCTTCTGCGTCACGCCTGTCGAGCTTCAGCCCGAGCTCTTCGGCGATCACTTCGCCGCCCGTCAGGATCGCGAGGTCCTCGAGCATCGCCTTGCGGCGATCGCCGAAGCCCGGCGCCTTCACGGCGGCGCAGGCCAGGGCGCCGCGCAGCTTGTTGACGACCAGCGTCGCGAGCGCTTCGCCCTCGACGTCTTCGGCGATGATCAGCAGCGGCCGACCCGCCTTCGGCACCTGCTTCGAGGACCGGCACCAGGTCCTTCATCACGCCGATGCGCTTCTCGTGGAGCAGGATCAGCGGCTCCTCGAGCACGACCTCCATCTTCTCCGGATCGGTGACGAAGTACGGCGAGAGGTAGCCGCGATCGAACTGCATGCCTTCGACGACCTCGAGCGACGTCTCGGTCGCCTTGGCCTCTTCGACGGAGACGATCCCCTCGCTGCCGACCTTCTCGAGCGCCTCGGCCACCAGCGTCGCCGATCGACGCGTCGTTGTGCGCCGAGACGGTCGCGATCTGGACCTTCTCCTTCGGCTCGTCACCGGCCGCGACAGCGCGCGCAACGCCTCGACGGCCGCCTTGAGACCGCGGTCCAGGCCGCGCTTCAGGTCGATCGCGCTCGCGCCCGCGACGACGTTGCGCAGGCCCTCGGCGAAGATCGCCGTGCGCCAGCATCGTCGCGGTGCGTGGTGCCGTCGCCGACCGCATCGCCGGTGCGCTCGGCCGCTTCGCGCATCATGCGGGCCCCGAGATTCTCCTCGGGATCCTTGAGGTTCGACTTCCTTCGCGATCGTCACCCCGTCGTCGCAGACGAGCGGCGTGCCCCACTTGCGTCTCGATCAGGACGCACTTCGACTTGGGGCCGAGCGTGACGCGCACGGCGTCGGCGAGCTTCGACGCCCCGGCGAGCACCTTCGCGCGCGCTTCGTCGCGGAACATGAGCTGTGTGTAAGCCACTACTTCTGCCTCCCGTTCGCTAAGCGGAGAGCAAGCGATGTGCCAGGCCCGCCAGCCGGGCGGGGCCGTCTCCCGGCCACCCGCAGCGCGCTGCAGGGGCCCGATTGCCACGCACTCCCGCCTGCGTCTGGGGCAGATGTCGACAGCCGGGCAGCTGGATCCGGCTGCAAGGATCCCACACGGCGGTATGCTCGTTGCAGAAGAGGCACCCCATGAAGAACATTGATCCCGTCCAACCCGCCGCCCTTCCCCAGCCCGAGGTGCTGCGCACGCTCGCCGCGCCGCGGCACGGCCCGCTGGTCTCGCTCTACGTCCCGCTCCAGCGCTCCTTCCCGGACGCGCGCTCGAACGCCACGGCCTACGAGGGCGCCGTGACCGAAGCGGAGCGCCGCCTCGAGGAGGCCGGCCTGTCGGCCGCCGAGGCACAGGCGCTCGGCAAGCAGCTCGCGGCCGTCGAGACGGACCTGCGGCGCCTCGCCCGCCCTGCCGCGGGCGTGGCCGTGTTTCGCGATCGCACGGATCTGCACGTCTACGGCCTTCCGCGGGAGCCCGCTCGCTGCGTGGTCGTTGCCGAGAATTTCGCCCTGCGTCCGCTGCTGGCAGCGATGCAACACAACCGGCGTCATCACGTGATCGCCGTCTCGACGAATCGGGTCGCTCTGTTCGAGGGTGACGCGCTCGGGCTCGAGCCGATCCTGGCGCAGGGCGTGCCTGCCAGCCTCGAGGATGCGCTCGGGAGCGAATTGACCAGCAAGGAGCTCCGCGTCGCCACGACACAAGGTGGTGCCGGTACGCCGAAGTATTACAGCCACGACAGCGGCCGCGACGAGCGCAAGCTCGATCTCGAGCGCTTCCATCTGAAGATCGCGCGGGCGATCGAGGCGGCGCTGCACGGGCGCGACGAGCCGATCGTGCTGGTGGCGACACAGGCGCACCACTCCGGTCTGCGCGCCGTGCTGCGTCTGCCGCAGCTGCTTCCCACGGGCGTTCACATCAGCCCCGATCATCTCTCGCCGAGCGAGCTGCACGCGCGCAGCTGGCCGCTCGTGGAAGGCGCCATCGACGCGCAGAACGACGCGCTCGCCCGCGAGTACGAGCGATCCGTCAATCGCGGGAAGGGCCTGCATCGCGTCGACGACGTCGCGACGGCCGCTGCCGCGGGGCGCGTGCGCCGGTTGTTCGTGACGCGCGACGAGCGGATGCCGGGCGCAGTCGATGCCGCCAGCGGCGCGCTGGTCGGCGGGCGCCCGCGCGAGGACGTGCTCGATGGCATCGTCAGCCTGGTGCTGCGCCACGGTGGCGAAGTGATCGTCGGACCGCGCGTCCCGTCCGGTGCGACGATCGCAGCGGAATTGCATTAGCGAAGCCCATCGGCGTCGCGTGGAGGTGAGCGTGCATCGCTCGGAAATCGATCAGGGAACGCTGTGCGCGGACTGCGGAGCGCGAATTCTCGCGGGAGCGGAGGACGGCTTCGGCTTCGGCGAGAGCGGCATGCTGTGCTCGAGCTGCGCCATCCAACGCGGGGGCTCATACGACGCCCGTCAGGAACGCTGGGTTCGTGCGCCGAGAGTGGCCGATCTGGTGGACAAGCCGCGCTGACGCGCGACGCAGCGGTGATCGAAACGCCTCCGGCCATTGGACGGCCGCGGGAAATGGGCCCCGCGAGCGTCGCCGACGCGGGGACCGGCCCTTGCGAAACGCCGGGCCGGACTGCACGATCAGGCGGCCTTATTTTCAACCGAGGAGGGATTTTCGATGCGACGAGGAATTTTCGCCGGTGTGGGTGCTGCGCTGATGTTCGCGCTGGCGGGCTGCGCGACCAATGGGGACGTGGAGAAGATCAATAGCCGTCTCGATGCGCTCGATCAGCGCGTCGCGGGCGCCGAAACCGCTTCGCGCAACGCGGAGAGCCGCGCCACCGCCGCCGAGCAGGCTGCGGCGGACGCGCGCCGTGCTGCTCAGGACGCCGCGGACTCGGCCCGCAAGTCCGAAGCGATCTTCCAGAAGCGGATTTCGAAGTAGCCCGGTCGGAGCGATTTCCGCTTGCGGCGGTAGCGTGCCCACCACGGTGGGCACGCCATCCGCGCGCTCGATCACGCTTCGCACGGCTGCGACGTCGACCCGATCGGCGAACCCGAGCGCGCGGGGCGTTTCGAGAGCGGCTTCGAGCGGGTCGGGAATCCGACCGTAAACGTCCGGGTGCGCTTCCAGCAGCAGCTGGTTGCCCTCGCGTCCCCACTTGTACGGCTGGTAGACCAGCTGTAGGCGGGTACCCTCGCGAACGCGATCGTAGAGTCGGACGATGTCCTCCTCGTAGAAGCGGACACAGCCGTGCGTGGCAATGCGCCCGATCGACCAGCGGACGTTGGTGCCATGAAGGCCGTAGCTCGACGTGCCGATCGTCAGCCAACGACTGCCGAGCGGATTGTCGGGCCCGGATGGAACGAGGGCGGGGAGCTCCGGCTTTTCCGCGCGAATCGACGCTGGAACCCGCCATTCGGGATCGATGCGCTTCTTCCCGACCCGATACTCGCCGATCGGCGTCGGGTCGTCGGCGTCGCCGATCGCCACCGCGAGCACCTCGGGACCCGGCTCCACCCCGAAGTCGTAGGCGCGCATCTCCGGGATGTTCACCACCAGGCCCACGGCTACGCTCTGCGGCAGCAGGTAGCGCGTGGGGAGTCGCACGACCGTTCCGGGATCCGGAATCCACGGGTCGAGGCCTGGATTCAAACGCGAGACCGCCTCGAAGCCGACGTGATTGCGCGCGGCGACGTCGAGCAGCGTGTCGTCCGGCAGGACGAAATCCGTCTGGGTCGAGCCCAGGGGCGCTCGCAATGCCCCGTACACGTCGAGCTCCTTGCCGCCAAGCGGAGCCGCGGCGTTCGCGCGCGCGACGGCCAGCAGCAGCGCCAGCGCCAGCGCGGCGGCCTGCAGGCGCCCGCCGCCGCGCTGCTCAGCGTCCTGTGGCTCGCCGCCTGTGCAGCGACGCCCGCGGCGCCTCCCGTCGCCAGCGCGCCGGCGTGGTTCGACGCCGCGACCCCCCTCTCGGGCGAGATCTACTGCCCGCGCATCGCGCACATCCTGATCCGCAAGAGTGAACATCTGCTCGTGGCGCGTTGCGATCCGGGGCCGGTGATCGTGATGAGCGTCGCCATCGGCCGGAATCCGATCGGGACCAAGCAGACGCACGGCGATCAGCGCACGCCCGAGGGCAACTACCGCGTGTCCGGACCGGCCAAGGCGAGCCGCTTCCACAGTCTCATCCCCATCGACTTTCCATCCCGCCGCGATGCCGACCAGGCGCTCGCGCGCGGAGCCATCACGCCGAAAGAGCACGCGCGCATCCTCGCACGGCGCGCGGACGATCGCCCGCCGCCGCAGAATACCGCGCTCGGCGGGCATCTCGGTCTCCATGGAGAGGGCCAGAACTGGCAAGGCGAATCGGCCGGGCTCGATTGGACCTACGGTTGCATCGCGGTACGCGACGCCGAGATCGATTTCCTGGCCCAGCGCGTGAAAACCGGAACGCCCGTCTGGATCCAGCCGTAGCCGGACCCAGGCGGGCGCTCCGGAAGCGGCCGGACGCGCGGGGTGGAAACGCGCCGGCCGTGTCGTCTACTTGATCGCGATCTGCTTCGGCTTCGCGACCTCTACCTTCGGCAGCTCGAGCGTGAGCACGCCATCCTTGAAGGAAGCGTTCACGCGATCCGCGGAAGCGTCGGCGGGAAGCGTGAACGAGCGGCTGAAGCTTCCGAAGCTGCGCTCGATCCAGCGACCGTGTTGCTTCTTCTCCTCCCGTTCGCTGCGCTTCTCGCCGCGAATCGTGAGCATGTTGTCGTGGACGTCGACGTGCACGTCCTCCTTCGACGCTCCCGGGATCTCCGCCGTGATCACGTACTTCTGATCGTCTTCGGCGATGTCGACCGCAGGCGCCCAGCGGGCCGGACGCGCGCCGCGCGCCCCCAGCAGCTCGTCGAAGATGCGCGGCATGCGAAGGCCCGGACCGAACAGCTCACGGAATGGTGTCCAACCTTCGAACGGATCGATCTCGGCCGGCGACTCGGAACGCGCCAGTGACCTGGATGTCTTCTCGCTCATGACGTGGCCCTCCCTCGGGGATTGCACGGCTCGCGCGACGGCGCGCGCCATTGTCCAGAGGCATTGCATCGCGCGTGCCACCGTGCGGCGTCGGCAAGACGGTCGCCCGCGGGAACCTGGGTCACGCATCCCCAGTCGAATGAAGGCCCGCGGCGCGTCGCCTCGGGGGGCGGGCCGGGAGTCAGCGGGGCGAAGCGCTCGGCGCTTCGGACCGCGGAAAGATCACGCGGAACTCGGTGCCCATCCCGAGCGCGCTCGAGGCGTCGATCGACCCGCCGAGATCGGTCACGATGCCCTTGGCCACCATCAGCCCCAGACCGTTGCCCTCGCCGGCCGGCTTGGTGGTGAAGAAAGGCTCGAAGATGCGCGGCAGGTCGGGCGCTGCGATGCCGGAGCCGGTGTCGGCGACGCGCAGCTCGATCTCTCCCTCGGACCCCGTGCGCAGCGAGACGCGCAGCGCGCCGCCGTTCGGCATCGCGTCGGCGGCATTGAGAAACAGGTTCAAGAAGAGCTGCTGGAACCGTTCGGGATCACCCACCAGGCTCGGTATCGCCTCGAACGCGCGCTCCACCTCGATGCCGCGCCGCTTGAGCTTCTCCGACACGAAGGAGAGCGTGGTTTCGAGCAACGGCTCGAGCGCCACGGGCATCAGCCTGCGGCGACCCGGCCGCGCCATGTTGAGCAGCGTCTGGATGATCTTCGAGATGCGCGCGATCTGCTCCTGGATCGTGCGCAGCCGCCAGCGCCCCTGCTCCCCGGTCACCTCGGGCTCGAGCAGCTTCGCATGGCCCTGGATCACGCCCATCGGCGTGCCGATCTCGTGGGCGAGCCCGGCGACCAGCGTGGCGATCGAGGCCAACTCCTCCGCTGCCTTCGCGCGCGACGCCGTCTGCCGCAACTCGGAGCTCTGCTCCTCGAAGTCGTGGGCGAGCTGCTGACTCTGCGCCTCGAGCTCGTGCGTGCGGTATTCGAGGCCGCTGTCGTGATCCGCGATGTACGCCTCGAGCGCGATCTGGGCATCGAGCATCAGCAGCTTCTGGAGGGCGATCAGCGTGCGCATCGCGCGCTCGGGCGTCGCCGCGTAGGTCTCCCAGATCACCGGCGTGAGCAGCGAGAGGTAGAGGGCATAGGCGCCGAGGAACCAACGCGGCTCGAGCCCGACCCGCTGGTGCACTTCGCCGATGCGCCGGCGCTGGACCATATACGCCTCGTCGAAGCTCGGGCTCGCGAGGCCGAGCAGGTACTCGCTTTGCTTGACGAGCAGTCGCTCCTTCACCCCGGGGTCGCGCAGCAGCTCGCGGGTTGGCGCGAACGAGAGGAGGTTGCGGTAGAACGCGGCCACGAGACCCGCGGCATGCCGCTCGAGCACCGGACCGAGCGCCTTGAGCAGCTCGGCGTCGGAAGCCGTCAGATTCAGGTAGTTGAGCCGCTGCTCGACCTGCTTCACATCGGACAGGGTCGGCGGCGCATACGAGTGCGTCAACAGGGGCCTTGTACCAAATCCGCCCCGCCCCAACCTGAGCCCCTAGAGGCGGTTCTACCCAGGGCGGGGCCCCCTCGTGGCGGGCGAGCGCAGGTCCGCCCCCCGGCTCGTTGGCACATCCAATGCACCGCGCCTCTGCTCATGCAGAAGGCATCCCCCGCGCGTGCCGCCGGCGCCTTGGATCCTGCTGCCCGGGATCCGCGGGTTCGCGACGTGATGCGGCGCGATTTCATCACGATCTCCGGGGGCGAGAGCCTGCGCGAAGCGCTCGAGCTCATGCGCCTGGCGCGGCTGCGCCACCTGACGATCGAGAACGACGGGGTGCTGGTGGGAATCCTCAGCTACCGCGACCTCCAGGACGCGCTGCTGGCGCGCAGCACCCCGGAAAGCGACGGCAACGCGTCGATGCTGCGGGGGACCACCGCGGCAGAGCACTCGACGGGAACCCCCTTTTCGATCGCTCCCGACGCCACGCTCGAAGAAGCCGCGGCGCGGCTGGAGCGCCTGCGGGTGGGATGTCTGCCGGTCGTCGAGATCTCGGAGCAGGGCCCGCGGGTCGTGGGCTTGCTGACGGAGATGGATCTGGTGCGCGCTGCCTACCGGCCGTCCTGAGGCGAAGCCTTCGGGAACGCGGTACCCCCTGCGCGATTCATGGACGCGCTGGTTGCCCACTTCGTCGCTGAGCTCGCACGCGGCAACGCCGACCCCGCGGCGCTGCGCCGCGTCGGCGAGCCCGACCCCGACGCGGCTGCGGCCGCCTTCCTGGGCGCCGCTCGCGACCCCGACCTCGCGCCGGCCTGTGCCGTGTGGGCGCCGGCGCTGCTGCGCACGGCGCGGCCCGGCTTTGGCGCGCAGTGCCTCGCGGAGCTCGCGGGCCTCGCGCGCGGGCAAGCGGGCGAGCGACTCGACGTCAGCCGCTGTGCGGCGCTTCCCCGCGTGCTCGGCTCGAGCAGCTTCCTCGCGCGCCTGCTCGTGCGCCATCCCGCGTGGATCCGCGAGCTCTCGGGGCCATTGCCCGACGCCCCTCCCGCCCGCGCGATCGACCCCGACTGGGATGCGATCCGCGAGGCGAAATACACCGGTCTGCTTCGCATCGCCGCGCGCGACCTGCTGGCGCGCCCCTTCGTCGAGAGCCTGCGCGAGCTCTCGGACCTCGCCGACCGCTGCCTGGTGGCGGCGCTCGCGTGTGCCGCGCGCGAAACGGAGGTCGAAGCGCCCGCGCTGCTCGCGCTCGGAAAGCTCGGTGGCCGGGAGCTCAATTTCTCCTCCGACGTCGATCTGATCTTCGTCTACGACACACCCGCGGCCGCGGACCCGCTCGAGCACAACCACGCGGTCGCGCGCCTGATCCGACGCCTCAAGACGGCGCTCGAGGCGCGCAGCGAGGACGGCTTCGGCTACCGCGTCGATCTGGGTCTGCGCCCCGAGGCCGACACGGGCGTGCTCGCCAACCCTGTCGACGTGGCGATCGGGTATTACGAGGGCTTCGGGGCGGAGTGGGAACGGCAGATGCTGATCCGGCTGCGCCCGATCGCGGGTCCGCGGGGCGTCGGCGAGGGCTTTGCGCGCGAGATCGCGCCCTTCGTCTACCGCCGTCTGATCGACCCCGGCGTGATGCGCTCGGTGCGCGACATGAAGGCGCGCATCGAGGACGAGCGGCGCAGCGCCGGACGCGATCTCGACCTCGACCTGAAGGAGGGCCCCGGCGGGATCCGCGACGTCGAGTTCCTCGTGCAATCGCTCCAGCTCTTCTTTGGCGGCCGCGATCTCGCGCTGCGCACGGGCAACGTGCTCGAGGCGCTGGCGGCGCTGGCGCGCCTCGAGCACCTCCCGGAGGCGACGGCGGCGGCGCTGGCGGCAGCCTACACCTGGCTGCGACGCGCCGAGCACGCGCTCCAGCTCGCGGAGGAGCAGCAGACGGCCCGCTTCCCGAACGAACGCGCGGGCCAGATCGCGCTGGCGCGGCGCATGGGCTACCCCGAGCGCGATGCCGAGGCGGCCCGAACCGGGCTGCTCGAGGACTGGACGGCCGCGCGCGGCGAGGTGCGCTCGCACTTCGAAGCGCTGGTGCTGAGGAGCGGCGAGTGACGGAGTCCCTGAGCCAGCGGTTGCGCGGAGCCCTCGCGGGATCCCCGCTCGCAGCGCGCCTCGAAGCGGCCGCGGCGCCGCTGCTCGAACGCCGCTCCGCTGACGCCGCCGTGCGTCGGCTCGAAGGCCCTGCGCTCGCCGGCCTCGCGCGCGGCGTCGCGACCCAGCCCGAGCTGGCCGGCTTCCTGTCGCATCGCCCGGAGCTCCTCGAGCGCATCGCAGACGCGAATGCCGAAACGCTCGGGCGGCGCGCGAACGAGCTCACCGCGAGCGCGCAGGAAGAGCCGGCCGGCGATCTCGAAACCGAGCTCGACGCGCTGCGCCTGCTGCGCCGCGAGCAGACGGCGATCGCCGTCTGCTGTGATTTCGGGGGCCTGGCCGATTTCGAGCGCGTCTCCGCGTTCCTCTCGATCCTCGCCGAGGCGATCGCGACGCGCGCCCTGCGGCTGGCGCGCCGCGGACCGGGTCTGTCGCGGCAGGCCTTCGCGGTGATCGGAATGGGCAAGATCGCGGGACGCGAGTTCACCCACCACTCGGACCTCGATCTGATCTTCCTCTACGAAGGAGGCCCCGACGAGGTTTCGCTGGCCTCCAAGATCGGCCAACGCCTGATCGCCTACCTCACGACGATGACGGGCGCGGGCATCGCCTATGCCGTCGACACGCGTTTGCGTCCCTCCGGCCAGAAGGGAATGCTCGTCACCTCCTTCGACGGCTTCACGCGTTACCAGCTCGAGACCGCGGAGACCTGGGAGCACCTGGCGCTGCTGCGCTCGCGGCCGATCGCGGGGGAGCTGCCGATCGCGAACCAGGCGCTCGCCGAGGTGCGCCGCTTCGTCCTGCGCGGCGATCGCAAGCCCTGGGCCTACCTCGCCGACCTGCGCGCGCGCGTCGAGCGCGAACGCGCGAAGGAAGACCGCACGCAGCTCGCCTTCAAGACGGGTCCGGGCGGGCTGATGGACGTCGACTTCCTCGCCGGCGGCGGGCTGCTCGAGAGAGGCACGCGGGATTTCCCGGAGTTTCCGAGCGTCGCCGCCATGCTCGCCTGCACGCTCCCCGAAGCGCAGACACGCTCGCTGCTCGCCGCTTACGGCCTGCTGCGCAGTGTCGAGGCGCGCGCGCGTTGGGTGGCGGGACGGCCCGTCGAAGAGATCCCGGCCGAGGGCGAAGGGCTCGCGGCGATCGCCGAGCTCACGCAGCCCGGGCTCGCGCCGGCGGAGCTGCTCGAGCGGATCCGTGCGGCGCGCCGTCGCATCCGCGCCGCCTATCAGGCGGTCGTCGCGGCCGAAGCGATCGCGGCGCTGCCGGCTTGATCGACGGGCCACACCGGCATCGGGTACCCTCGCTGGCGATCCGGAGGACCGCATGACCGCTCGGCTCGACTATCGCGCCTTCGATTGCGACAACCATTATTACGAAGCGCTCGATGCCTTCACCCGCCACATGGACAAGCGGCTCGCGAAGAAGGCGGTGCAGTGGGCGGTGATCGACGGCCGCAAGCGGCTGCTCGTCGCCGAGCGCATCAATCGCTTCATCCCGAATCCGACCTTCGATCCAGTCGCCAAGGCCGGCTGCCTCGACAAATTCTTCCGCGGCGAAAACCCCGAGGGTCTCGACATCCGCGCCGCCTTCGGCGAGCTCGAACCGATCCGCCCCGCCTACCGCGATCGCACGGCGCGGCTGGCGCTGATGGACGAACAGGGAATCGAGGGCTGCCTGCTGTTTCCGACGCTCGGCGTCGGCATCGAGCATCCCCTGCGCCACGATGCGGAGCTGACGCACGCGACGCTGCACGCCTTCAACCAATGGCTCGACGAGGATTGGGGCTTCGCCTGGCGCGAACGCATCTTCGCGGCGCCGATGCTCTCGCTGATGGACGTGAACAAGGCCGTGACCGAGCTCGAGTGGG
Source organism: uncultured delta proteobacterium (assembly GCA_963785985.1). Lineage (GTDB taxonomy): Bacteria > Myxococcota_A > UBA9160 > UBA9160 > SMWR01 > DATBRV01. Next base: position 137,705 of record CAWAXD010000018.1, read on the forward strand.
TGCTCGCGCGCGACGCGCGCGTCGTGCTGCTGCGCGCGGCGCCCGTGCCCGGCGCGCGGCGGCGCTCACTCGGCGACCCCGAATTCGATCCGTTCTGGGCGCGCGTGAACGAAGCCGGCATCAGCGTCGCCTTCCACGCGGGCGAGAGCGGCTATGGCGAGTACGCGGCGCACTGGGGCGAGACCGAAGACCTGGCGGCCTTCGGCGGCGGGGCGTTCCGGAGCGTGACGCAGACGGACCGCTCGATCTACGACGCGCTCGCGGCGCTGATCGTTCACGGCGTCTTCCGGCGCTTTCCCAACGTGCGCGTGTGCAGCATCGAGAACGGCTCGGACTGGGTGCACGGACTCCTCCGCAAGCTGAAGAAGGCCGAGCGCATGAACGTGCGCGCGTTCAGCGAGCCGCCGGTCGAGACGTTCCGCCGCCATGTCTGGGTCGCGCCCTATCTACGAAGAAGACGTGCGGGCGCTCGCCGACGCGATCGGCGTCGACAAGGTGCTGCTCGGCTCCGACTTCCCGCACGCCGAGGGTCTCGCCGAGCCGCTCAGCTTCCTCGACGAGCTGAAGGCCTTCTCGCCGGCCGAAGTCCGCCGCGTGATGCACGACAACGGCAGGAGCCTGGTGCGCCAGCCCCGCTTTGACTGCCGGCTTGCTGCGAGCGGCGTTCGGGGCTCAGCCCTTCAGGCCGAAGACCCGCAGCGCGTTCTCGCGCAGGAACTTCGGCCAGACGGCGTCGCGGAAGGGCACGTCCGGCATGTCGCCGAAGATGCGCTCGAGCGAGAGCCCCATCGGGAAGTAGCCGGCGTAGAGCACCTTGTCGGCGCCGCGCGTGTTCGCGTAGTCGATGATCGCCTTCGGGTAGTACTTCGGCGCGAAGGCGCTCGTCGAGTAGTACAGGTTCGGCCACTTGAGCATCAGCTTCACGGCGAGGTCGGTCCACGGCTCCGCGCCGTGGCGCATCACGAACTTCAGCTCCGGAAAGAACCAGCAGACCTCGTCGATGCGATCGACCGACTGGCAGCGCCATCGGGATGCGCGGGCCCGGGACGCCGACACAGCAGCAGATCGGCAGGTCGAGCTCCACGCACTTCGCGTAGATCGGATAGAAGCGCTTGTCGTCGATCGGAACCTGCGGAAAGCAGCCGGCCGGGAAGGCGCTGACGGCCTTGATGCCGAACTCCTCGAACATGCGCTGGATGTGCCGCACGGCCTCCATGCCCTCGTTGGGATCGACGCCGCAGGACGGGATGAAGCGGTCCGGGTGGCGGCGCAGCGCCAGCTTCGAGGTCTCGTCCTTCTCGGAGACGCCGATCAGGCCGCGCTCGATCCCGTACTTGTCCATCTCGTCGAGCGTGTACTTGACGTAGTCGTCGCGGCGGCCGGTCTTGGGGACGTCCTTGAACATGTACTCGACCGGGAAGTCGAACGACTCGAGGCTCTCGCGATCCCGAAACAGCGGCCGCATGAAGCCGTAGGAGGGCTTCGGGTCCTCGCTCGGGATCCCCAGCATCAGGTCGATGATCGGGACGTCTCTCGGCATGCCCATCTGCGTCTCCTCGCCGCCACCGTGGGCCGCAGCGCGGGCATGCTATCACGCCGCGCCGGGCTTCTTGCCCTGCCCCGCGCGGCGCAGCGCGCCCATCACGTCTTCGCGCGCGACGACGCCCACGACGCGGTCTCCGTCGACGACGGCAAGGCTCTTGTGCCGCGTATCGACCAGCTTCTGGAGCACGCGCGTGAGCGGCGTGCGCGGGCAGACGGTCAGCACGTCGCGCGTCATCACCTCGGCCACGGAGCGTTGGAGGATGCGCTCGTACGGAGGCAGGATCACGTCTTCCGAGAACGCGAACGCCTTGAGCAGGTCGAGCGAGGTGAAGAAACCCACGGGCCGCTCGGCGGCATCGACCACCGGAACCCCATTCCACCCGTGCTTCTCGAGCAGCGCCTCCGCCTCGGCGAGCGTCGTCTCGCCGCGGATGCAAACGGCGCGCGACATCACGTCCTGCACCTGGTAGTCGAGAAACTCGTACATGGCTGCCTCCCTCACCGGGACCGCGGCGCGGCCCGGAATCCGAACGTCACGTCACGCGAGCATTTCGCTCGACGCACACCCGCTCCGCGTGCCGCGCGATCACGGCCCCGAGCCCCAGACGCGCCGCGAGCGCGGCGCGCAGGGCCTCGGCGGGCGCCGCCTCGGCGTGCACCACGAACGTCAGGCCAGGCGGCTGCTTCGCGCTCCCGACCCAGGCGATGAGCTCCCCCTGATCCGCGTGCACCGAGAACGCGCTCGCGTCGACCACCTCGGCCCGCACCGGAACGTAGCGCCCGAGCATCTTCACGAACGGGCGTCCTTCCAGCAGCAGACGCCCGCGCGTCTCGGAGGCCTGGAAGCCCGTCAGGATCACGCTGTTGCGCGGGTCGGGCAAGCGCGCCGCGAGGTGATGCAGCACGCGTCCGCCGGTCGCCATCCCGGAAGCCGAGACGATGATCGCCGGCCCCCCCACGCCATGGATCGCCTTCGAGCTCGCGACGTCGCGCGTTTCGCGCAGGTCGCCGGTATCGAAGAGATCGTTTGCGCCGTGAAGCTCGCTGCGGATCTCCGGGTCGCCGCCGGCGATCGCCGCGCGATAGACCGCGAGCGCGGCGAGCGCCATCGGACTGTCCACGTAGACGGGAACGCGCGGCACCCTTCCCTCTCGCATCAGTCGCCGCAGGTGCAAGAGCACGACCTCGGTGCGATCGACCGCGAAGGCGGGGATCACGGCGACCCCTCCGCGCTCAGTCGTGCGCACGAGCGCCTGGGCGAAGCGTGCGAGCCCCGCTTCGTCGTCGTGATCACGGTCTCCATAGGTCGCTTCGACGAGCAGCACGTCGCACGCGGGGGGCGCCGCGGGCGCTGCAAGCAATGGATGCGCCGGACGTCCGAGGTCGCCGCTCACGACGAGCGTGCGGGGCTCGGCTCCGTCGATCTCGAGCACGACGCTCGCAGAGCCCAGGATGTGCCCGGCGGCCTGGAAGCTCGCGCGCACGCCCGGCGCCACCTCGATCGGCGCGTCGTAGGGGACGCCGCGGAAGCTCTCGAGAATCGCTTCCGCGTCGCGCTCGCTGAAGAGCGAGAGAGCGGGATCGTGCTTCGAGAAGCCCTTGCGGTTCGCGTAGGCGGCTTCCTCTTCGTTCAGGCGTCCGCTATCCGGCAGCACGATGCGGCACAGATCGAGCGTCCGGGGCGTCGCGAACACCGGGCCCCCGAAGCCGTCGCGTCCCAGCGCGGGCAGGTAGCCCGAGTGGTCGACGTGCGCGTGCGTCAGCACCACGCTGTCGATCGACGCGGGCGGCACCGGGAACGGCTCCCAGTTGCGCAGCCGGAGCGCCTTTTCGCCCTGGAAGAGGCCGCAGTCGACGAGCACGCGCGCGCGGGGCGTCTCGACGAGGAAACGGCTGCCGGTGACGGTGCCCGCCGCCCCGAGGAATTGGAGTACGGGCACCGACGCAGGCGGCATCAGGGATCGTTTCTAGAGAGCTTCTCGGATCCGGCGATAGCCGTCGCGGATCTCTTCGAGCAGCAGCCGCGCCGCGTCGCGCACGTCGCGCAGCGGCTCCTCGCTGGCCTGCGAGATCTGCCGGGCCTTTGCTTCGAGCCGATGGAAGGAGTGCTCGAGCTCGTCCCAGCGATTCTTGGCATCGGCCTTTGCGAGGTGGATACGCACCCTCAGCTCGTCGCGCACCCGTCGCACTTCGTCGAGCTCCTTCTGAAAGCGCTGCTTGAACTCCGACATCATCGTCTCCTCCGTTCGCGCCGCGACCTCGCCACCACCGGCATCGGCCAGCAGTGCAGCCGTGAGCAGATCCGTTTCGGTGACGAGGCCCAGAAAGGTCTTGTCGGCCTTCACGACGGGGACGCACCCGATCTTGTGCCGCACCATCAGCGCAGCCGCCTCGCGCAGAGTCGCGTCGCGTTCGACCGTGATCAGATCCTGCGACATCACTTCGGCGACCTCGACCGAGCGCAGAAAGGTGCGCCGGTGGGTCGCCTCGAAGTCGAGCACGCGCGAGAGCGAGGCCGCGAGCAGGTCGCGGCTCGACACGACTCCGACGAGTCGCGTTCCATCGAGAACCGGCATGTGCCGCACGCGGCCGAGCCGCATCACGTCTTCCGCCAGATCGAGGCGATCGTGGACCGTGAGCGTCGCCACCTCCGCCTGCATCACTTCCGAAACACGCCGCGCCGACGCGTCCATACGCTGCCTCCTCTCCCATCATGGCTGCAGGATCGATGCCAGCCCGGCGGAGACGCAACGCGCTCCTCCGCTCGACGCTGCGCGGAAAGCAGCCTCAGATGGGGCAACACTCTACAGGCTTCCCGCCCGAGCCGCGCGGCATGGCCGGCCCCCTCGCGGCGCGCGGCCTAGCTCGACAGCTCCGCAGCAAGGGCGCGCAGCTCCCGCTTCCAGTCTTCGCGGTCCGTGGTCACGACGCGCCGGGCCGCCGCGGGCCACTCCCGCGGCGGCTCGAACCGCGCGACGCTGCGCGCGTGGAACTCCGGCCCCGCGTCGGAGGCATCCGAGGCGGCGGCCTGGCGTCGCGCCAGGCGCTCGAGGGCGACGGACGCGGCACAGCGTGTCTCGACGAAGAAGGCGCGCACCCCGTGCGCCTGCGCGAAGGCCCGGGCGCGCTCGCGGTCGGCGGCCCGCGACCAGGTGGCATCGAGCAGCGCGGTGCGGCCGGAAGCGAGCACCGGCGCCGCGCGCTCGAGCAGGCCCGCATACACATGCTCGCGGCGAGCCGGATCGTAGAGTCCGGTGTCGAGACCGGAGCGCGCGCGCTGCGTCGGCGCGAGACCGGCTGCGTGCTTGCGGACGCGATCGGAGGCGATCACGACGCCAGCGAGGGCCTCGGCGAGCTCCGCGGCGGCGGTGCTCTTCCCGGTTCCCACGATGCCGCCCACCAGCACCAGCATCCCGCTTCCGCGCGGCGCGAGCATCTGCAGCGCGAGGTCGAGATGACGACGCGCACTCTCGGCCGCCCGCTCCCGCTGCGCGGCATCGATCCCCGCATCCGCCGCCGCGATCGACGCGACCTTCGCGCGCACGCTCGCACGGTAGCTCGCGAAGAAATCGACGACCGCGTAGAGGTCGAAGTCATCGCTCTCGCGCGCATAGCTGCGCAGGAAACGCTCCGCCTTCGCCGCCGCGCCGCGGTAGCGCAGGTCCATCGCCGGGAACGCGACTTCCGCCGCGGCGTCGATGCGGCGCAGCGCCTCGGAGAACTCGAGGCAATCGATCGCGATCGGATCGGCGTCGTCGCGTTCGAACCACAAGTGCTGTAGATGCAGGTCCCCGTGGCCGTCGACGGCGCGCCCCGCGAGGCGGCGGCGCTCGAAGCGCTCGGCGTTCGCCTCGGCGAAGGCGCGCGTGCGCGTCGCGAGTTCCTGGAGCGCGTCGCTCGCGAGCAGGCCCGGCGGCGCCGCTGCCAGCAGGCGCAGGTTGTCCTCCGCCGGGCCGACGCAACGCCGCTGCCACGCCTCCGGCGCGAAGGGCGCGGGCGTCCCCAGACCGTGTTGCGCGTGGAAACACGCGATCAGCGTGGCCGCCCGTTCGATCTGTGCGTCCGATAGGGCATTTCGAGCGAGCAGCGTGAGCGCATCCCGGCCCGCCGGCAGGCGCCGCATCACCACGCAATGCTCCGGCTCGGGGCTGCCGGCCGGCGCGCGCAGGAGCGTCTCGGCGAGCGGTCCGATCCGCACGGGATCGCGCAGCAGGGGCGCCACGCCGTAGTAGACGTCCGGGGCCAGGCGTCGGTTGAGCGCCACCTCGCGCAGGCAGTCGGCGTTGCGCTCCGCGCGCTGCGTGAAGCAAACGAAGGAGAGATCCACGGCCTTGCGAAACTTGTAGACACGGTCCCGGGTCAGGAAGACCTGGGAGAGATGCGTTTGCACCGATTCGACGCCGGCGCTCGCGCTGGGGTCGTCCGGGTAGGCGCCGGGCGCTGCGAGGGCGCGCAGCTCTTCGCGCGAGAGCGCGGCCTCGGTGCCGCCCGGCGCCGGGGCAGCGTCCGCCATCATGCGCCAGGCGGCGGGGCGAGATCGAGCTCCACTTCGACGACGCCCCCCTCGAAGTGGGTTCGCTCTGCGAGCCCGGCCTCGCGGAACAGCTGCAACATGCGCCGGTTCTGCGGCAGCACGTTCGCGACGAAGCGCCGGATTCCGCGCTCGCGCGCGGCCGCCGCGAGCCTCTCGAAGAGCAGCATTCCGATGCCCCGGCCCTGCTGCGCGTCGTCGACCTCGAAGGCGATCTCGGCCGCGTCGCTACCGGCGCTGCGTTCGTAGCTCCCGATCCCGATCAGCGCGTCGCGGTCGAGCACGACGAACGCCTCGCGATCCCGGTGGTCGACGTGCGTCACGCGATCGAGCTCGCGCAGCGACAAGCGGGCGTGCGGCGAGAAGTAACGCAAGTAGACGCTCTCGTCGGAGAGGCGGCCATGCAGCGCGACGAGCGCCGGCGCGTCGGATTCCCGGATCGGGCGCACCTGCACACGGCCTCCGTCCGCGAGCACCACCTCGCGCGCGCGGGCGGAGGACGGCTCGCCCGGCGGTCCGTTCAGGCTTCGCCCGTCGCCTTCAGCGTCAGCACGGGGCACGGAGCAATCCGCACCGTGCGCTCGGCGACACTGCCGAGCATCACGTGCTTGATGCCGGAGAGGCCCCGCGTACCCATCACGATCAGATCGGCGCTGATGCGCTCGGCAGTGCTCGCGATCGCCTCGGACGGGAACAGCGGCGAAACCTCGGACTCGACCTCGATCTTCTGGGCCGTCACCTTGTCGCGCCATTGCTCGAGCTGCTTGGTCGCCGCCTCGCGGATGTCACGGTCGAAGCTCTCGGGGATCACGAGGCCGTACGGCGAAATCGCGCCTACGTTGATCTGATAGCAGTGCAGCAGATGCAGCTTCGCCCCGAACGCCTTCGCGAGCTCGATTGCGGTCTGGAGCGCGCGCTGCGAGTGGGTCGAGAAATCGACGGGAACGAGGATCTTGCGGAACCCGGCCATGCTTCCTCCCGACCGGGTATCCCCCGGTGATGTGACCTTCATCAAAGCAGAACCTATGCCAAGGCGCCTGGGACGCTCAACCCGCTTTGCTTCGCAAATCCGACGGGCGAGATGTAGCAAAAAGGCACACACGGTCCCATGAACGGTCAGTTTTGGGGCCCGTGCGGAGGGGGCCGAGCTCGCGATCGCCGGCCCGCATCAGGGCCGATCTGCGATCAACGCCACCAAGCGCTCCTCGCGATTCTCGTGTTCGCGCAGGCCGACGAACCACTGCGCCAGCGCGTCCCGCGAGGCCTGCGCCGAAACCTTCTCGATCCGGGCTTCCAGCGAGCGCAGCTCGCCGAGGAAATCCGCATGCTCCTCCTCGAGCGCCTCGAGCTCAGCGGACCGGGCCGGCGAGAGACCGTGCAGCGCGGGAAAGAAGAAGCCCTGCTCGAGCTCGAAGTGCGCCGCGAGGGCGACCTCGAAGCGCCTGATCGCGCTGGCGGCGTCATGCAGCGCGCCGCGCTCGAAGGCGGCATCGACCTCGCGCCGCAGCGCAGCCAGGTGGCGGTGCTGATCCGCCGTCTGCTGTACGAGGCGCTTCACGCGGCGCTGTAGGCCAATGTCGAAGTCGGGCATGGGGTGCATCGCTCCTTCCACCGCCGCTCGTCGCAGACACTCCCCCGGCGCGAAGAGTACCCGCAAACCATGTGCCAGAAACCAGCGCGAGCCCGCGCTCGCCCCGAGAAGACGCGCCGGCTGATGCCCCCGTTCGGCTCTCGGGCCCCCAAGGGATGGGACGACTCTCCGCCACGGCCTGCGAGCGCATGACGAACCCGTGACGAACCGGGGATGTTTGGCAGACACTCGACGCCACGCGCGCCGGCCCGCTTCCCGCCCCCCAGCCGATCGTTATCCTGTGCCCCCAGGTGGCTGAACGCATCCTCGTGATCGACGACGAGCCGGACCTCCTCGAGCTCGTGCGCGTGAACCTGCACCAGGCCGGCTATCGCGTGGAGACGGCCGAGTCGGGGCGCCGCGGTCTCGAGCAGCTGCGGCGCAGCAAGCCCGACCTCGTGATCCTCGATCTGATGCTTCCGGACCTTTCGGGAACCGAGCTGTGCCGGCAGGTTCGCGCCGACAGCGAGCTCGCGCGCACGCCCATCATCATGCTCACCGCCAAAGCCGACGAGGTCGATCGCGTCGTCGGGTTCGAGCTCGGCGCGGACGACTACGTGACCAAGCCCTTCAGCCCGCGCGAGCTCACGTTGCGCGTCGCCGCCGTGCTGCGTCGCAAGCCCACGCGCGCCGGCGCCGCAGCAAAGCTCGAGCACGGGCCCCTCACGCTCGACGCCGAGCGGCACCGCTGCTTCGTCGACGGGGCGGAGGTGAAGCTCACGGCCAAGGAGTTCGACCTGCTCGAACGGCTGATGGCTCGACCGGGCCGGGTGATGACGCGCGACTTCCTGCTCGAGCACGTCTGGGGCGCCGACATCTCGGTCACGGCGCGCACCATCGATACCCATCTCAAGCGCCTGCGTGAGAAGCTGGGCTCCGCAGGGGACCTGATTGAGACGGTGCGCGGGGTCGGCTATCGATTCGCGGAGTGAGCGCCGCGGCGGCAGGCCTGCCGCGCGACGCCACGCGAGGGGCCGTGCCCAAGAGCCAGCGCAAGCTCGTGGCCGCGCTCGTGGGTCTGGTGCTCTTCGTGGTCGCCGTGACGGGCGCCCTCGTCGAGCGCGGGCTGCGCACCGAACAGGTCGCACGCGTTCAGCGCGAGCTCGAGCAGGAGGCCCGAGCGGTCGCGATCCAGGCCCAGGATCTGCGCTTCGAGCCCGCCTCGCGCCCCGCGTTCGAGGCGCTCGCCGACCGCCTGTCAGCGGCAACAGGCGCGCGCGTCACCTGGATCGCCCGCGACGGGGCGGTGCTCGGCGACTCCGAAGCCCAGATCGAAAAGCTCTCGGATCTCGGTGATCACGCGCAGCGTCCCGAGATCCGGGAAGCCTTCGCCGGGCGCACGGGCAGCGCCCGCCGCCACAGCGCGAGCGTCGGCCGCGAGCTCTTCTACGTGGCCGTGCCGGTCGGCGACGACGCGCGTGCGGTCGTGCGCCTCGCGGTCGACGCGACGCAGCTCGAGCCGGATCTCGGACCGCTCACCGCGAAGCTCCTGCTCGCCACCGCCATCGGCCTCGCCGCGGCGGGCCTGCTGGCCGCCGGGCTGTCCGGCAGCATGTTGCGGCCGCTCCGAGAGATGCGCCGCATGGCGTCGGCGATCGCGGCGGGCGACCTCGGCTACCGGCTGCCGCTTCGCTTCGGCGACGAGCTCGGCGAGATCGCAACGGCCTTGCAGCAGATGTCCGACCAACTGCGCGAGCGCGCAGAGATCGCGCTGCGCGAGAAGGACCAGCTGCAGGCGGTCCTGAACGGCATGGTCGAAGGTGTGCTCGTGGTCGACCCGGAGCAACGAATCCTGCTCGGCAACCAGCGTCTGCACGAATTCTTCGGCATGACGTCCGACCTGCGCGGGCGCACCCCGCTCGAGACGATCCGACATGCCGAGCTCGCCGAAGTGCTCAAGGCCGCCGAAAATACGGATGAGCCCGTAGCGCATGCGATCGAGGTGGCGCACCCGGCGCACCGCACGCTGCGCGTGCACGCCGTGCGCTTTCCGCCCGGCCGCGCCTCGCGCGCCGGAACGGTGGCGGTGCTGCACGACGTGACGGAGCTGATGCAGCTCGAAAAGATGCGCCGCGATTTCGTCGCGAACGCGTCGCACGAGCTGCGCACGCCGCTCGCCGCGATCCACGGCTTCGCCGAGACGCTGCTCACGAACCCCTCGCTCGGGGAGGCCGACCGGCGCGCCTATCTGGAGGTGATCGATCGACATTCCAGGCGGCTGAGCACGATCGTGGCGGACCTGCTCGACCTCTCGAAGAGCGAGGGCCGCGAGGCGAGCTTCGAGCTCGCAGCGGTCGACACCACGAAGCTGAGCGAGACGCTGCTGCGCGACTGGCTCCCGCGCATCGAGGAGAAGCGCCTGGACGTCTCGCTCGAGAGCGAACGAGCCGGGATCGCCTGGGCCGATCCCCAGGCTTGCGAGCAGATCCTCTCGAACCTGCTCGACAACGCGATCAAGTACACGGAGCCGGGCGGGAAGATCGAGCTGAGGATCGGCGGCGACGATCGCAACGTGCGCATCGACGTCCGCGACAGCGGGATCGGGATTCCGGAGCGGGATCTGGCGCGGATCTTCGAGCGCTTCTACCGCGTCGACAAGGCGCGCTCGCGCTCAGCGGGCGGAACGGGGCTCGGCCTCGCGATCGTGAAGCACCTGGTCCAGGGTCTCGGGGGCACGATCCAGGTCGAGAGCCAGCTCGGACGCGGCTCGACCTTCTCCTTCACACTCCCGCGCTACGCGACCTGAGCCGTCCGGGCTCGCAGCCGGCGAGCCCGAGAGCCTCGAGGATCACGCCCTCGCGCAGGCCCCAGTTGCTCACCGTGATGCCCGCGAGGCCGAGCTCGCTCGCGAGACACTCGAGCACCACGGCGCCCGTCGGCAGCAGATCCGCGCGCTGCTTCTGGAGGCCCGGCATACGCAGGCGCTCGTCGTGGGTCGAGGCCACCAGTTCCGCCGCGACCTCGCGCAGCTCGGACACCGGGAGGAAGAGCTGATTCACGCCGCGGGCCGGCCAGGACGTGCGGCGCGTGACGACACGCCGCGCGAGCGCGGAGAGCGTCCCGCCCGCGCCGATGCATTCGATCGGGCGGCGACGCGCGATCTCGCGCATCACCCCGGAGAGCGAGCCTCGCACGCGCGCCCGGATGGCCTCGCGCGCCGCGCGCGGCATCGGATCCTCGCGCCCGAGCTCCCCGTGCAGGCGCGCGACGCCGAGCGGCAGCGTCGTCTCCCAGTGCACGTCGCTGTCGTCGCCCAGCGCGATCTCGAGGCTGCCGCCGCCGAGGTCGATCCCGAGGTAGGGCCCGCCGCGGATCGCGAGCCGCTGCCGGAACGCCGCGAAGATCAGCCGCGCCTCCTGCACGCCGGAGAGCATGCGCACCGGCACCCCGATCGTGTCGCCGATCCGGCGGGCGAGCTGGCGCCCGTTGCGCGCATCGCGCAGAGCCGACGTCGCGACCGCCAGCACCGGCCTCGCGTGCGCGCCGACGGCGTGCCGGTGCAGCATCCGCGCGGCCTCGACCGCTCGCGCGCAGACCGGCTCCGGGATCCGCCCGCCGCTCGCGACGAGAGCCCCGAGGCGCAGCATCTCGCGTTCCCGCAGCACGCGGCGGATCTCGCCACTCGGCGTCGCGTCGGCGACGAGCAGGTGGAACGACGTGCTCCCGAGATCGAGCACCGCGACGCGCTGCTTCTCACTCTCGAGCGGAGCCAGGTCGTCGATCTCGATCCCGGCCAGGCCGGGCTCGCGCGACTTGGCGGGCGGCGGCACGTAGCGTGCCCGCGCGCGGCGGCCGGGCTCGCCCTCGACGACCCAGACCGAGCCCTTGTCGCACACCAGCTCGCGCTCGAGGCGCAGGCCCTCTTCGCAGAAACGCTCGATCACGCGCGGGATCAGGTCTCCGTGAGAGCACAGCACGACATCGCTGCTCCCGACCTCGGCGAGCAGCGCCAGCGCGCCGGCTGCCGAGCGTCCGGAAGCGAGACGCGCATCGAAGCGGACGGGAAGCCCCCGCTGCGCGGCCAGCGGCTCGAGCGTCTGGCGGCAACGCAGGTCGGGGCTCGTGAGCAGGTGCTCGATCGCGACAGCGCCGAAGAAATCGAGCAGACGCTGGGCCTGGCGGTGTCCCCCGCCCGACAGCGGCCGTAACCTCTCCGCGCCGCGCCACTCGCTGCGGCGCACCGCCGCCGCGTGGCGAACCCAGTAGACCCTCATCCCACCCCCCCGGCTCGGCCGGGCAACAACCTTGGTAGCGCCAATCGGCTCATCGGGGAAGCGGCTCGCGCACTCGAGCAAAAGAAATTCTGGTGTCTCCCTTCGAGCGACTCGGGCACCCTCGCCGCGCGGCGAAGATCGATGAGGCGGGATCCATGTTTCCCATGCGCAAAGATCTCCCCGCGCAGCGGCCGGACCGCGGCACGGCTTGCGTCGATCGTCTCAGCGCGTTGGCGCGTCGGTCGCGCGAGCCAGAGCGGCTTCCGGAGCCTCCGCCCGATTCGCGCGTAGCGCGGCGCGTTCGAGCAGCAAGCGATGGGTGTCGACGCCCGCCGCGCGTGCCGCGCGGCGCCATGCCCCATCGGGTCCGAGCTCCCAGGCGAGCGTGTCGTCTGCGAGGTTCGCGGCGAGGATCTCGTCGAGCCGCGCGCACAGCGCCGGCTCTTCGATCGGTGTCACGACCTCGACCCGCCGGGCGAGATTGCGCGTCATCAGATCCGCCGAGCCGATGAAATAGCGACAGCCCCGCGCATCGCTGCCGAAGCGGAAGATGCGCGAGTGCTCGAGGAAGCGCCCCAGGAGCGAGCGCACGCGAATTCGCTCCGACAGCCCATTCACGCCCGGGCGCAGACAGCAGATTCCGCGCACGATCAGGTCGATCTCGACCCCCGCGGCCGATGCCGCGTAGAGCGCTTCGATCATCTCGGGATCCTCGAGACTGTTCACCTTGAGGACGATGCGGCCATCGCGCGCCGACGCTTCCTCGCGGATCTGCGCGAGCAGCGCCGCGCGCAGGCCAGCCGGTGCGACGAGGAGCTTGCGATAGCCCCGCGGCCGCCCGCAGCCGGTCAGGAAGTTGAATAGCTCCGTGAGATCCGCTCCGAGCTCTGCTGAGGCCGAGAGCAGACCGATGTCCTCATAGGTGGTGGCGGTCACCGGGTTGTAGTTCCCGGTCCCGATGTGGCAGTAGCGGGCGATTCCCGCGCCTTCGCGACGCACCACGAGCGCGATCTTCCCGTGCGCCTTGAGTCCCACGAGACCGTAGACGACGTGCACACCGGCCTGCTCGAGGGTGCGCGCCCACTCGATGTTCGCCTCCTCGTCGAAGCGCGCCTTGAGCTCGACGAGCGTCACCACCTGCTTGCCGGCTTCCGCCGCGCGGATCAGCGTGAGCGCCACCGGATTCGCGGGTCCCGAGGTCCGGTAGAGGGTGTGCTTGATCGCGAGCACGTCGGGATCCGCCGCGGCCTGCGCGAGGAAGGCCTCGACCGAGGTTTGAAAGGAATCGTAGGGGTGGTGCACCAACACGTCGCCGCGCTTGAGCAGCTCGAAGAAGTCGGGGGCAGCGCCCTTGGGACCCGAGGCGAGCCGCAGCTGCGTCGACGCTTGCGCGGGCTCGTGCTTCAGATCCGGGCGCGGGAGCAGCGTGAGCTCGCTCAGACCCGAGAGATCGAGCGGGCCGCGCGCGCGGTAGACGGCGTCGCGCTCGAGCTCGAGCTCGGCGGCCAGCAGGTCGCGCAGCTGCGCCGACATCGAGTCCGCTACCTCGAGCCGAATCGGCGGGCTCCGGCGCTGACGCCGCTTGAGCCCCGATTCGACCGCGGCGAGCAGGTCGTCGGCATCGTCCTCGGCGATCCCGAGCTCGGCGTCCCGCGTGACGCGGAAGGGGCTGCACGAGACGATCTCCATCCCGGGAAAGAGCGCGCTCACGTGTGCGGCGATCACCTGCTCGATCGGTACGAAGCGCCCGGGCGAGAGTTCCAGCCAACGCGGAAAGACGGGCGGAACCTTCACGCGCGCAAAGCGATGCCCGCCGCTGCCCGGGTCGGCGACGACGATGGCGAGCGAGAGTGAGAGACTCGAGATGTAGGGAAACGGATGGGCCGGGTCGACCGAGAGGGGCGTCAGCACCGGGAAGATCTTCTCGTCGAAGATCTGCGATCCGCGGGCCTGTTCGGCGTCGCTCAGTTCCTCGAAGGCGCACAGCTCGATGCCGGTCGCGGCGAGCGACGGCGCGAGCGTCTTGACGAATAGGTCTTGCTGCCGCGCGATCAACGCCTCCACTTCGCTTCGGATCTGGGCCAGCTGCTCGCTGGCACCGAGACCGTCCGGAGACACCACGCTCACGCCCGAATCGCGCTGGGCCGCGAGGCCGGCGACGCGCACCTGGAAGAACTCATCGAGGTTGTGCGCCGAGATCGCGAGGAAGCGCACCCGCTCCAGAAGCGGACAGCTCGGATCCTCGGCCAGAGCGAGGACGCGCCGGTTGAATCCGAGCCACGAGAGCTCGCGATTCAGATGGCGCGCTGGACCCAGCACCGGGCGCGCCGGCAGATTGCCCCCCACCTCCGCTCTGGGCATCGAGGTCGCAATCCCTCCCCACAGGGATGGCCAACGTACAATGCTGCTCACCCGCGGATTGTGAACTTCTCGTGAAGATGGCGGGTCCGGAGGTCATTCGGCGACGGTGTCCGAGAAGCGGTAGCCGATACCGCGCACGGTCTCGAGGCAATCGCGCGCAGCGCCGAGCTTGCGCCGGATTGCCTTGATGTGCGCGTCGACAGCCCGGTCCGTATGAGGGGCCTTTTCGCCCCATACCTGCTCGATCAGCGCTCGGCGACGTACTACGCGACCCGCCTGCGAGACCAGCAGTGCGAGCAGCTGGAACTCGGTCGGTGTGAGATCGAGGGGCTCACCAGACACCTCGGCGCGGCCTCGGGCGACGTCGACCGTGACGCGGCCCGCCACCCGCTGCTGGGCGCTGGCCTCGCTGCTTGCAAAGCCGCGCAGCACCGCCGCCACGCGCGCCGCCAGCTCGGGCGCATAGAAGGGCTTCGACACGAAGTCGTCGGCGCCGGCCTCGAAGGCGAGCACGCGATCGATCTCGCTCGCCTGCGCCGAAACCAGGATCACGGGAGTCCGGGCCAACGCCGGCGTCTCCCGGATCAGGCGGCACAGGCCCAGGCCGGAGAGATCCGCCAGATAGCTGTCGAGCAGGATCACGTCCGGGCGCTCGCGGCGGGCTTCGTTCAGCGCCTCGCGCGCGGTCTGCGCCTCGTGGCACTCGAACAGCGGGGGAGACAGGATCGCGGCCATCCGCCGACGCGAGCTGGGGTCGCCGTCGACCAGCAACACCCGCTTCGAAGCTTGCATACGCCTCGTACTCCTCGCGGTCGTGCTCCGCGCAGCTCCCCCCGGAGTACCCACCAGCGAACCAAGTCTTCGTCACGGAAGCATGACGCGAACATGGGGATTTGGAGGCGAACCGGCGACGCAGCCTTCTCCGAGCGGTCGCGGGATCTTCGTCGTTTCGTTGGGTGGCTGCCTCGCCGGCGGGCCAAGCTGCGAAGATCGAGCAGCGGGTCCGCGTCGATTGCAGGGAGCACGCATGACACACCGAGCCGACGTCGAGCTGGCGCGACGAGCCGCAGCCGCGGATCCCGTCGCCTGCGAGTCCGTGTTCGCCGATTCGATCGACCGGGTCTACGCATTCGTGCTGCGCCGGATTTCCTCGGCGGAAGTCGCGCAGCGCGTGACCGAGCGTGTGCTCACGCGCGTGTTCCGCGATCTCGGCCGCTACGAGGGCCGCGTCTCCCTCTCGGCCTGGGTGCTCTCGATCGTGAAGCAGGAGCTGTGCAGCGAGGCGCGCGTGTCACGCCCGTCCGCGCCACCGCACGAGAGCGCGCCGCCGCCGGGCTCCGCGGGCTGAGACGGCACCACGCTCGACGCGGCGGCGCGTTGCCGCGCCACGGTGCGATAGGCGCTCGGCGTACTCCCGCTGCGCGACCGGAAGACCTGATTGAAGTGACCGAGCGAGCCGAAGCCCGCGTCGGCGGCGACATCGATCACGGGCAGGTCGCTCTCGACCAGCAGGCGCTTCGCGCGCGCGACACGCAGCTCGGTCGCGTATTCGCCGAGACTGCTCCCGAGTCTCTCGCGCACGAGTCGTGAGGCCTGGCGCTCGGAGAGGGACAGGCGCTCGGCGAGCCGCGACAAGCTGAGCCCGTCGCCCGGCTCGCGGGCCAGAGCCTCGAGGGCCTCGGCGAGGGCGAGCCGCGCAAGGCTGCGGCGCCGCGGCGGCGCCGCGGCCTGCGCCTGCGAGCCCGCGGCGACGGCGATCCCGAGCAGTTCGAGAGCGCGCACGGCCTGCCTGAGCGACGTGTCCGCGAGCGGCTCGCTCGCGAGAGCGGCGAGCGAGTGCAGGCACAGCGCCGCACGCCGTGCCGCGTGCGTGCCAGCGCGCAGGGTGGCGGCCCGCAGCGGCGCGGATTCGAGCTCGAGGCCCGCCAGTGCAAGCGCGCGTGCGAGCCACTCACCCTGAGCGCGGAACACGATGCCGAGCGCGCCGCTGCGCCGAGCCGACAGGCCGGCGCGGTCGCGTGCGCCGAGCACCAGCACGTCGCCCTCGGCGAGCCGCACGGGCTCGCCCGGCGCGAGGTAGCAGCGCAGCTCTCCGCGTTCGACGAGCAGCAGCGACGCGCCCTGACCGTCGACCGTGCCCTGTCCGAATTCGAGACGCTCGAGCTGGAAGCCTGTGTTCACGCCCGCAAGCTACGCTCGCCATGTGACGGCACCCGGGCTGCTGCATGTGCAACCGGCGAAGCCTCGGCGAAGAGGCGAAGAAGCCGCGCCGCGGACCCGCAAGGAGAGCGCGAAGCGAGACGATGCCGAGGGAAGTCCGGCAAGCGAAGCGCGCAGCGAGCCGCAGGCGAGCGAAGTAAGAAGAACTACCTGGCGAGCTTCGCCGCGTGCTTCACGTTGCGCGCTTCGGCGACCAGGATCACGTCCTCGGCGATGTTGGTGGCGTGATCGCCGACGCGTTCGAGGTTCTTCGCGATGAAGATGATGTCCACCGCCGGCGAAGCCATGTCCGGATGCGACGCGATCTGCTCGAGCTCCTCGAGGATCACCTCGTCCTGCGCATCGTCGATCTCGTCGTCCGAGCCCAGCACCGAATGCGCCGCGCGGGGATCCGCGTGGCTGAAGGAATCGAGGGCGCTGCGCAGCACACCCTGCGCCGACGCCGCGAGGCGGGCGAGAATCGGCGGAATCGGCGCGTCCAGCCGGCGACCCAGCCGCTGCGCGCTCTTGGCGATGTTGCGGGCGAGATCGCCGACCCGTTCGAGATCCGTGGCGATCATCTTGATCGCAACCACCTCGCGCAGGTCCGCTGCCACCGGCGCCTGGAGCGCCAGCGCCTTCAGCACCGCTTCGTCGATCATCACGTCGAGTCGATCGATCTCGATGTCGTCCTGCGCGACCTGTCCGGCGAGCTCGGCATCGCGCTCGAGCACCGCGCGCACGGACTTGTCGAGGATCGCCTCGGCGCGGCCGCCCATCAGGAGGAGTGTCTCGCGCAGATCGCGGAGCACCGGATCGAATACCCGGCTCATTTCGCCGTCTCCATCAGCCGTAGCGTCCCGTGATGTAGTCGCTCGTTCGCTGCTGCCTCGGGTTCGTGAAGATATCGGCCGTCGCGCCGTATTCCACGAGCTCCCCGAGATGGAAGAAGGCCGTGCGCTGCGAGACCCGCGCCGCCTGCTGCATGTTGTGCGTGACGATGGCGATCGCGTAGCGCCCGCGCAGGTCGTAGATCAGCTCCTCGATGCGCGCGGTGGCGATCGGGTCGAGGGCCGAGCACGGCTCGTCCATCAGGATCACCTCGGGGTCGACCGCGATCGCGCGAGCGATGCACAGGCGCTGCTGCTGGCCGCCCGAGAGCGCCGTCCCCGGCTCGTCGAGACGATCCTTGATCTCCTCCCAGAGCCCGGCGCGTTGCAGGCTGACGCCCACGATCTCGTCGAGCTCGGGCCCCTTGCGCGCCAGCCCGTGGATGCGCGGGCCGTAGGCGACGTTGTCGTACACCGACTTCGGGAAGGGGTTCGGCTTCTGGAAGACCATGCCCACGCGGGCGCGCAGCTGCACCACGTCCATCAACCCGCCGTAGATCGGCTCGTTGTCGATCAGGATGTCGCCCGTCACGCGGCAACCCGCGATCGTGTCGTTCATGCGGTTGAAGCAGCGCAGCAGCGTCGACTTGCCGCAGCCCGACGGACCGATCAGGGCCGTCACCTCGTCGGCGTAGATGTCGAGATCGACCGAACGCACGGCGTGGACGTCTCCGTACCAGACGTCGACGCCCTTCGCCTTCATCTTCGGCGCTTTGTCGTCCGTCATCACCCCGAGCCTGGCGTTCACGATCCTGGGGAGCTTAGCCGCGAGAGCGCTCTGCATCACTCACCACTGCCGTTCGAAGCGCTGGCGCAGCCAGATCGCGAGCCCGTTCATCGCGATCAGGAACGCGAGCAGCACGAGGATGGCGCCGGAGGTCTTTTCCACGAAGCCGCGTTCCGGGCTGTCCGCCCACAGGAAGATCTGGACCGGCAGCGCGGTGGCGGCGTCCCGGAAGCCGCCCGGAATGTCGACCACGAACGCCACCATTCCGATCATGAGCAGCGGCGCCGTCTCACCGAGTGCGCGCGCCATGCCGAGGATCGTGCCCGTCAGGATCCCCGGCAGCGCGAGCGGCAGCACGTGGTGGCTCATCACCTGGAGCGGCGACGCGCCGAGACCGCGCGCCGCATCGCGCACGCCCGGCGGCACGGCCTTGATGGCCGAACGGCCGGCGATGATCAGCGTCGGCAGCGTCATCAGCGCGAGCGTGAGCCCGCCCACCAGCGGCGCCGAGCGCGGCAGCGAGAGAAAATTCAGGAACACGGAGAGACCGAGCAGACCGAACACGATCGAGGGCACGGCCGCCAGGTTGTTGATGTTGACCTCGATCAGCTCCGTCCAGCGATTCCGCGGCGCGAACTCCTCCAGATAGATCGCCGCCGCCACCCCGAGCGGCAGCGAGATGGCGAGCGTCACGACGAGCGTCAGGAACGAGCCCGCCAGCGCGCCCAGGATGCCCGCCTGCTCGGGCTCGCGAGAGTCGCCGGAGTCGAGAAACTCGACGTTGAACGTGCGACGCACCCGACCGTTCGCTTCGAGCTGCGAGAGCCAACCCAGCTGCTCGAGCGAGAGTCGGCGCGCGCCCTCGGGCAGATCGCGCGGCACGCTCCCCTTCACGACGAGATCGACCTCGTCGTCGGCCGGGAGCCAGAGCGGGAAGCTGCGCCCCAGGAGCGATGGATCGCGCTCCACGCGAGCGGCGAGCGCGTGCGGCGCTGCGGAGGAGAGAAGCGCCACCAGCTGGCGCACCTGCGGCGGCTGCGTGACGTCGGGGAACTGCCGCATCAGGGCCTCGCGCAGCGGCGTTGCCCAGTCGGCGTTGGCGATGGCCTGCTCGCGCGCGGCCGCGTCCGCTCCCACGGGCAGCGGCACCAGCGCCGGATCGAGCGTCACGTCGAGCCGCAGCTGCGTAGCCACGAAGGCGCCCCAGCCCTTCGCAACCGCGCTCGCCAGCAGGAGCAGGAGCGCCGCGAGCGCGATCCCGATCGCAGCGAGGCCGATCGCGCGGAACAGCCGCTCTGCGAGATGGCGCCGCTTCAGGTGCGCTTGCATCGCCGGCGAGGACCAACGCGATGCGACGAACGCCCGCTCAGTCATATTTCTCCCGGTAGCGCTGCACCGTGCGCAAGGCGATCACGTTCAGCACCAGCGTCACGCAGAAGAGCACGAGCCCGAGCGCGAACGCCGACAGCGTCTTGGCGCTGTCGAACTCCTGGTCACCGGTCAAAAGCGCCACGATCTGCACCGTCACCGTGGTGACGGCCTGGAACGGATTGGCGGTGAGATTCGCGGCGAGGCCCGCCGCCATCACCACGATCATGGTTTCGCCTACGGCGCGCGAGACGGCGAGCAGACACGCACCCGCGATGCCGGGAAGCGCAGCCGGCAGGATCACGAGCCGGATCGTCTCCGAGCGCGTCGCGCCCAGCCCGAACGACCCCTCGCGCAGCGACTGCGGCACCGCCGTGATCGCGTCGTCGGAGAGCGACGACACGAATGGGATGATCATGACGCCCATCACGAGGCCCGCAGCGAGGGCGCTCTCCGAAGCCACGTCGAGCCCGAGCGACACGCCGGCCCCGCGCAGCGCGGGGGCCACCACCAGCGCTGCGAAGAAGCCGTAGACCACCGTCGGAACCCCGGCCAGGATCTCGAGCGCGGGCTTCACCACCGCGCGCAGGCGCGGATCCGCGTAGAACGTCATGTAGACCGCCGAGAACAACCCGATCGGAACCGACACCCCCATGGCGATCAACGTCACGAGCAGCGTTCCCGCGAAGATCGGGACGGCGCCGAAAGAGCCGGAGCTCCCGACCTGGTCGGCGCGCAGCGCCGTTTGCGGGCTCCAGTGCAGGCCGAACAAGAACTCGCTGATGGGAACCCGCTCGAAGAAGCGCCCGGTCTCGAAGACGAGCGAGAGGACGATTCCGACCGTCACCAGCACGGCGAGCGTCGAGCTGAGCATCAGGCCGAACCCCACGGCGCGCTCGACCTTCGCGCGCGCAGCGAGCCCGGGGCGGATCGCGCGCAGCGCGAGCCCGCCGCCCGCGAGGCTGAGGCCGAGGCTCGCGGCGAGGGCGAGGCGCAGCCCGGTCGCTCTCAGCGAGGCCCAACGCTCGGCGAGTTCCGCCACCGTGGGATCGTCGGCGCGCGGCGAAGCCTGGCCGAGCGCCGCATTGCGCGCGTCGTTGAGCAGCATCGAGCGCTCGGCGGCCCCGCGCGGCGCCGCCGCTTCGGGAAGCGCTGCGAGCGTCATGCGGTCGACGGTGCTGCCGAAGAAGAACAGACACACGAGCACGACGCTCAGGCCCGGCAGACCACTCCACAGGGCGGCGTACCAGCCGTAGTAGCCCGGCAGCGAGCGCAGCGCCGCCGCGCGTCCGTCGACGCTCGCGAGCGCGCGGCGGCGTCCCAGCCAGAAGCTCGTGGCCGCGAGCGCGACCACGAGCAGCGCGAGGGCGGAGAAGCCCATCGTGCTCAGGGCTTCGTGAGATCGAGCACCGTCAACTTGGCCGCGTCCGCGCGAAACCGCTCGCGCTCCGCCTTCGGCGCCGGAATCAGGCCCTTTTCGACGAGATACCCGTAGTCCCCGACCGCCTTCTCGCTCGCGAACTCGATCACGTACTCGCGCACCCCCGGGATCGACCCCGCGTGCGCGTTCTTCACGTAGATGTAGAGCGGGCGCGAGAGCGGATACGTGCCCGCTGCGACGTTTTCGAACGTGGGCGCCACCCCCTCGATGCTGTCGCCCGAGATCGTATCCGTGTTCTGGCTGAGGTAGCTGTAGCCGAACACGCCCAGGGCCTTCGGGTTCGCCACGAGCTTCTGGACGATCAGGTTGTCGTTCTCGCCGGCCTCGACGTAGGCGCCATCCTCGCGCAAGGTGAGGCAGGTCTTCTTGAAGCGGGCGTTGTCGCTGGCCTCCAGCGCCGCGAGTGCAGGGAACGTCTTGCAGCCGGCCTCGATCGCGAGCTCGTCGAAAGCGTCGCGCGTGCCCGAAGTCGGCGGCGGACCCAGCACCTCGATCTTCTGGTCCGGGAACTTCGGGTTCACGTCCTTCCAGGATTTGTTCGGATTCGCGACGAGCGTGCCGTTCGCGGTCGGGATCTCCTTCGCCAGAGCGAGGAAGAGATCGCGGCGCGTGAGCGGCATGCCCGCGGCCTTCTTCGAGTGCGCAACGACGATGCCGTCGTAGCCGATCTTCACTTCCGTGATCGCCGTGACGCCGTTCTTCGCGCACAGCTCGAGCTCCGAGGGCTTGACGCGCCGAGAGGCATCTGCGATGTCGGGATCCTCCACGCCCACGCCGGCACAGAACAGCTTGAAGCCTCCGCCGGTGCCCGTGCTCTCGACGATCGGTGTCTTGAACTTTCCACCCTTCCCGAACGTCTCGGCAACGACCGTCGCGAACGGATAGACGGTGGACGAACCCACGATGCGAATCTGGTCGCGAGCGCCGGCGCTCGCGGGCAGCAGCAGGACCAGAAAGCCCAACGCACCAATCGCCTGGATGCCTCGCTTCAGCATGTCTGTCCTCCCATGACGTTTGAGATCTCGCCGGGCCGAGCCTAGGACCCGCCCATGGCCGCCCGGCTGCAATCGTGTGACGGATGCGTGAAGACGCCCTGCGGGGCTCAGAACTTCACCTGCAGGTCCGCTTGCAGACGCACGCGGTGCGCGCCCGACGTCGAGTCGTCGTAGGCCGGCTGCGCGCTGTGGATCGAGTTGCCGAGAAACGCCGTCAGGTTCAGGTCCGTGTTGGGGAAGATCTCCCGCGAGCCCGTGACGACCCAGCCCTCCCGGTTGGTCTGCCCATCGTAGAGATCGCTCTCGACGAGCATCGAGGGGAACGCATTCGCCTCGAGGTACGCGTAGCCGGCGCCGATCTGCGCGTACTTCTTCTTGTCGCCGAGCTCGACCCCCACCATCCACGCCTGGTTCTCCTTGCCGGCCTGCGGGAACAGCACGGAGGACTCGGCGGAGAGGTTGTTCGAGTAGCTCCCATACAGCGTCGCGGGCAACCACTCGAAGTAGTTCGAGCGCAGGTAGAACGCCGTCGCCACGACGCCAAGGGTGCCGCCCTGCTCGGAGCCCGTGAGCCCGTCGAGGATGTTGCCGCCGCCGGTGGTGACGGAGGGGCCATTCGTGCTGCTGGCCGCGCGCTCGACGAACGCCTTGTCGAGCGACACGAACTGGAAGAAGCTGACGCGTCCGCCGAGCGAGAGCGTCTTCGACGCGCGAACGTTCGTGCCGGCCTGCACTCCGAACATCCCCGGATCCTTCGCGCTCGCATTCTCGTCGTCGATGAAATAGCCGGTGTTCGCGAACAGCTCGACCGCATCGGCCGGGTGGACGGTGAAGCGCATGTCCGCGCCTTCCAGGTTGATGTCGTTGTCCCAGAGCATGATGTCGCGTCCGTTCTTCCACAGGAACGGATTGGGAACCCTGCCCGCGTCGACGACGAAGGTGCTGTGCAGCGGGAGCTGACCTTCTTCCGGGAACGGCGTCAGCTGGACGTAGGCGAGATCGACCTCGATCAGGTCCTTGCCCCAATCGAGATTGCCGCCGAACGTCTGGTTCGCGCTGCGGTTGTCGCCACTCCCCGTGGCGAGTTGCATGATCGCGGCGACGCGTGGGTTGATGTCCGCGCGCATGCCGACCCGCAAGCGGTAGCGCCCGCGCTGCTGCGAATCTTGCGTCGACCCATCGGGATCCTGCTCGTACCAGAAGCCCTCGTAGCGCGCGCGGAAGTCCCCCCAGACGGAGACCTTCTCCCACCACTTGGGGGCCTGCTCGGTCTGCTTCGCCGCCGCCTTGGCGCTGATCTCGGTGTACTGCTGCTCGTCGAGCACGCCGCGCTCATGCAGCGCCTGCACGAGCGCGGTGAGCGCCGGATCGCTCGGCGCCGGATCCGCGCCCGCCGCCGGGCCCCCGACCCAGAGCCCCAGAGCCAACACGAGCCCCACCCCAACGAGCTTGTCTTGCACGGTTCCCCCCTCTTTGCGTTGCACGCCGACTCCGGCGCAAGCCGGGCGGCACGCTATGGGCGTCGCGTGAACGTTGCGTTCCAGGAATGTGACGACTTCGTGAAGTCGCGATTCCGTGAAGACGCCGCAGCTCTGGCCGAACCGTGACCGCACGGCTCGGGACGCAAGGCTTCACGTCATCGTCACGGCGGCGCAGCGCAGCCGCCATCGACAGCACCGAAGCTCGGGCAGCGGTCGGGGGCTCCCGTTACTTCGCAGTCGACGGTTGGTGACGAGAGATGAGGGATAGGGCGATCCAGCTCGGATTGGCGCTCGCGTGGGCGCTCGCGGCGACACCGGATCGGGGCTGGGCGCAGGCTGCGCCCGCGGCACCGACGCCGGCTGCGGCGGAAGCCGGTAGCGGAGCGCCCCAGAAACCGACGCGCAAGCTCGACGACGCCTGGCGCGAGCAGCTCGGGAGCGACGAGGCGGCGAGAGCCTCGCAACAGCGCATCGACCAGCTCGACGACGCGACGCTCAAGATGCTCTCCGACTATCGCAAGGCGGTCGCGGATGCGGAGAGCTACGCCAGCTACTCGAAGCAGCTCGCGGCGCAGGTCGCGAGCCAGGACGAGGAGATGGCCTCGATGAACCAGCAGCTACTCGAAGTCGAGACGACCTCGCGCGAGGTGCTGCCGCTGATGCAGCGGATGCTCGCCACGCTGCGAGCAGTTCGTCGAGCTCGACGTGCCGTTCCTGCTCGAGGAGCGCAAGAACCGCGTCGCGATGCTCGAGCAGATGATGACAGCGCGCCGACGTCGACGCATCTCCGAGAAGTACCGGCGCATCGTCGAGGCCTACCAGATCGAGATGGACTACGGGCGCACGCATCGAGGCCTACGAGGGCGAAGCTCGGCGACGGGCGACGATGCCCGCACCGTGCAGTTCCTGCGCGTCGGCCGCGGTCGCCCTGCTCTACCAGACCTCGACGGCAAGGAGACCGGCTACTGGGACGCGCGAGGAAGAACTGGGTGGTCGACGAACGACTACCGGCACGGCTTCAAGGAAGGCGTCGCGGTCGCGAAGAAGCTGCGCGCGCCGGAGATGCTGATCGTACCCGTGTCGGCGCCGAAGGAAGCCAAGTCGTGATCCGCCACGGTTCCGCAGCATCGTCCTCGCGCTCGCGACGACGCTGCTCGCCACTCGCGGCGCCTTCGCCGTCGAGAACCTCGACGAGCTGCTCGAGCAGACCCGCACACGCGCGCGCTCAGAGGCGCAAGATGAACGCGGCACGCGAGAAGGAGTTCCTCGCCGAATCGCGAGAAGCAGGCCGAGCTGCTCGCCGAGGCGCAGCGCGCGCGCGACGCCGAGGAGGCGCGGAGCAAGGCAGCTCTCCGCGACGTTCGACGCGAACGAAGCCGAGCTGGCACGATCTGGAGGAGCTGCATGACGCAGCGGCTCGGCACCCTCGGCGAGCTCTTCGGCGTGGTGCGCCAGGTCGCGGGCGACGGTTCGACGGTCCTGTACGACTCGATGATCAGCGCGCAGTACCCCAAGCGCGACGAGTTCTTCGCGAGCCTCGGGAAGGCCAAGGCCCTGCCGTCGATCGTCGAGCTCGAGCGGCTCTGGTTCGAGATGCAGCGCGAGATGACGGAGAGCGGTCGGGTGACCCGCTTCGACACCACGATCGTCGAAGCGGACGGCAGCCGCAAGCAGGCCGAGGTCGTCCGCATCGGCGACTTCGTCGCGGTGTCGGACGGCCGCTATCTGAACTATCTGCCGAGCGTCGGCACGTTCAGCGTGCTCCCGCGTCAGCCTTCCAGCAGCCTCACCACGCTCGCGGGCCGGCTCCAGGCGGCGCAGAGCGGCTAGGTCGAGGCGGCCGTCGATCCGTCGCGCGGCGTGCTGCTCTCGCTGATCGTGCAGCGTCCCAGCGTGATCGAGCGCATCCAGAGGGGCGAGGCGGTCGGCTACGTGATCATCGCGGTCGGCGCTGATCGGCGTCCTCGCCTCGCTCTACCAGGTGATCTTCCTGATCCGCACGCGCATGGCGGTCCGCCGCCAGCTCGCCGATCTCGACCACCCCCGCGCGACAACCCGCTCGGTCGCGTGCTGAGTTCGATCCAGGTCGATCCGGGCCGCATCGAGGAGGATGCGGAGGTCGTGCGAGCTGCGCATCTCGGAGGCCGTGCTGCGCGAGGTGCCGAGGCTCGAGCGCTTCCAGGCCTTCCTGCGGCTCGCAGTCGCGGCCGGTCCGCTGCTCGGGCTGGTCGGCACCGTGATCGGCATGATCATCACCTTCCAGAGCATCACCGAGTCCGGCTCGAGCGATCCGAGGCTGATGGCCAACGGCATCGGTCAAGCGATGATCGCGACGGTTCTCGGCCTCGGGATCGCGGTGCCGCTGCTGTTCATCAACGCCGGGCTCGCGTCGATGTCGCGCTAGCTCGTCCAGGTCCTCGACGAGCAGAGCACCGGCCTGCTCGCGGAGAGCCTCGAACGCCAGCAGGAGCGCGACGCGCGCGGCGTGCTCGGCGATCGCCACCGCGAGGCCGCGCCCGGTGTCTGAGGCGGCGCTCGACGTCCTGCTCTGGCCGGTGGACGCCGTCACGTCTCTCGTGGACGAAGGCGGGGTCTTCGTCTTCTGCATCTTCCTGTGCGGCTTCGTGATGTGGACGCTGGTGATCGAGCGCCTCTGGTACTTCACGCGCGTGCTGCCCGAACAGGCGCGGGAGACGACGGCTCGCCGTGGCACGCGCGCAGCGAGCACCGCTCGTGGTGCGCACGGCAGATCCGCCGGGCGATGATCTCGCGCGTCAACACCGCGATGAGCGCGAACCTGCCTGCTGCTGCGCGTGCTGGTGCCGCTCTCGCCGCTGCTCGGCCTGGTCGGCACCGTGAGCGGAATGCTCGAGGTCTTCGATTCGATGGCGTTGCGCGGCTCGGCGGACGCCCGCGCGATGGCGAGCGGCGTCTCGCACGCGATGATCTGCACGCTGACGGGCCTGGCCGTGAGCATCACCGGGCTGTACCCCGTCTACTACTTCCAGTCGCGCACGCGGCTGGAGACCGAGCTCCTGGCCGACAAGCTCGGGTACTGACATGCGCATGCGACGACACTTCGACATGACGGATTCGACGGGGATCGATCTCGCGCCGATGCTCGATTTCGTCCTCAATCTGCTGATCTTCTTCATCATCACCGCGGTCTTCGTGAAGGAGCTGGGAATCGAGGTAGCGCGGCACGGTGGCGGCGCCAGCGGCCCTGCCAACGGCAAGGAAGCCAGCAGCATCTCCGTCGTCGTCAAGCGCAACGGCGAGGTGCTGGTCGACAACCGCGCGGTCGACGCGCGCGCCGTGCGCGCCAACGTCGAGCGCCTGCACGCGCAGAAGCCCGACTGGGGCGTGATGGTCACCGCCGAGCAGAGCGCGGAAATGGGCCTGCTCGTGCAGGTCATCGATCAGGTGCGGCAGGGCGGCGTCGAGAACGTTTCGTTCGGAACCTCCTCGAGATGATGCATGCGATCCGCGGCGCAGCGCTGACCACACGGGAGAGGATCACGGCATCGACCTCGCGCCGATGCTCGACTTCGTCCTCAACCTGCTGATCTTCTTCATCATCACCACGTCGTTCGTGCGCGAAGCCGGCGTCAGCGTCAGCCGGCCGGAGGCGGTGACCGCGGTGAAGGAGGAGAACGGAAACATCCTGATCGCGATCCGCCCCAACGGCGAGATCTGGATGGATCGCCGCCAGGTCGATCTGCGCGAGGTGAGGCCGCTGATCGAGCGCCTGCACATCGAACGCCCCGAGGACACGGTGATCGTGATCGCGGACAAAGCGGCGCAGGCCGGGTTGGTCGCGCAGGTGATGGACGAAGCCGCACTGGGAGGCATCAAGGAGGTGGCGGTCGGTGCCGGAAGCACCGCGGGCCAATAGCGCGTGTCGAGATTTCGATTGGCAGTCGCTGCGCTGCTCTCGGCCCTGCTCACCGCGGGGCTCTTCGCGGCCTTGCGAGCCTTGACGCAGGCGAGAAGCCACGTGGAGAGTGCGGCAGCCATCACGAAGGTCGAGTTCGTTCGACTGCGACGCCCGGTCGAGGTCGAGGAGAAGAAGCGCGAGAAGCCCGAGCGCGAAAAGAAGCCGGAGCAGAACCTGGTGACCCCGACGCTCTCGGTGGCCAAGGAAGAGGGCATCGATCTCGGGCTCGACGTGCAGGCGATCGCCGCCGGCCTCGGCTCCGAATTCGGCTCTGCGGCAGGCGGCGGCGGCGACGGCTCGGGGCGCGGCGTGCTCGCGCTGAGCTCGGGCCTCGCCGATCGCGATCCCCTGCCGCTGGTGCGCGTCGAGCCCCAGTACCCGGCGGCAGCGGCCCGTAGCGGTCTCGAGGGCTGGGTGCAGGTCCGCTTCACGATTTCGACCGCCGGCTCCGTCAAGGACGCGGCCGTCATCAAGTCGAGCAACGCGGTGTTCGAGCGCGCAGCGCTCAACGCCGTCAACAAATGGAAGTACCAGCCCCAGATGGCGAACGGGAAGCCGGTGGAGTCGCCCGACGTCAAGGTGGTGGTTCGCTTCCGGATGGAGGGGTAGGCCCATGCTCCGCTCGTTGATCCGTCCTCGTGTCGCGCGCCGCGCGGCCGCGTCCCTGCTCTGCTCCGCGCTCGTCGTCGCCGCCGTTTCCGCCGGGGCCGAACCGACGCAGGCTGGCAAGGACGGCGGCGCTGCGGACAAGCGCGCCGTTGGCCTGAGTCGGCCGGTCGCGGAAAAGCTCGCCAAGGCGATCGAGCTGTTCGAAAGCGATCGCTTCGACGCAGCGCTCGCGATCGTCGATGAGCTCGCGAAGCGCGGCCGACTGCGCGTGCCGGAGATCGCGCAGATCCACCGCTTCCGCGGCTACATCTTCCTCTCGAAGGGACGCAGCGAGGCCGCGGCGGACGAGCTCCAGCAGGCGCTCGCGCCGCACGCGCTCGATCGCTTCGCCGAGCAGCAGACGACCTACTCGCTGGCCCAGCTCTACACCCAGCTCGGTCGCTACGACGCCGCGCTCGAGCTGATCGACGCCTGGTTCGCGAGCGCGGAGAACCCGAAGCCCGATGCCTTCTTCTTGAAGGCGATGATCCTGGTGCAGCAGCAGAAATTCGAGGCCGCGCTCGAGCCCGCCCAGATCGCCGTCGGGATGACCGACACGCCGCGCGAGAGCTGGGTCCAGCTGCTGGTGGCGATCTACATCCAGCAACAGGACTACCCGAACGTGGCGGTGAATCTCGAGCGCCTGATCAGCATCGCGCCCCAGAAGAAGCAGTACTGGGTTCAGCTCGCGGCGGTGCAGAACCACCTGAAGCAGGACGCGAAGGCGCTCGCGACCTTGCGGCTCGCACAGCAGGCCGAGCTCCTGAGCGACGATCGAGACCTGCGTCAGCTGGCGCGCATGCTGTTCGTGCGCGACCTGCCCTTCCAGTGCGCGCAGGAGACCGAGCAGGCGATCGCCAAGGGCACCGTCAAGGCCGACGCCGACTCCTACCGGATGATCTCCAACTGCTACATCGCCGCCCGCGAGCTCGACCGTGCGCTCGAGCCGCTCGCCAAGGCTGGCGAGCTCGCTCCGGACGGCGAGATGTACATGCTGCTCGGGCAGATGCACCTGCAGCGCGAGCAATACCAGCCCGCGCTCGAGGTGCTCCAGAAGGCGCTCGCCAAGTCGAAGGCCGAGCAACGCGGCTCGGTGCAGCTCCTGATCGGCGTCGCCGAGCTGGGATCGAACCGCTTCGACGCAGCGGAACGCGCCTTCCGCGCGGCCGCCTCCGACGCGAAGGTCGGCAACGCCGCTCGCAGCTATCTCAAGTTCGTGGAGGAGCAGCGGCAACGCAAGGAGCAGCTGGGCCAGCAGCCACAGCCGACTCAGACGTTCGCTCGACAATGACCCGACGACGCGCCCATGCGAGCTCCCGCCCGGCTCTCGCCCGCCGTCGAGTCCCGATTCTTCACGCTCTCGTCATCGCATCGTGACGGCGTAGGCCTGCGGCGCCGCCACACTCGAAGCGCGCTCGAACTTCCGAGCTGCGGAGCCCCGTCGATGTCCGGTCTTGCGCACCCGGCGAGCCTCCTGCGCCGAGTCTTCTCGTCGATCCTCGTCCTCGCGCTGCTCGGCTCCGCGGCGAAGGCCGAAGACGCCGCGCCCGAATGGATGGGGACGATCCGCGGTCAGGTCGTCGACAGCAAGCGGGGCACGCCGGTCGGGTACGCGACCGTCACGCTGATCTGGCCGACGCCCGAGGACGGGTCGCCGGCGCACCGCGAGATCCAGACGAGCGACCCGAACGGAGCCTTCGAATTCAAGTCGGTTCCCGCAGGGAGCTACACGCTCGGCTTCAGCCGGTCCGGCTACCAGGACTCCACCCTGATGAACTTCTCGGTGAAGCCCGACCAGCTCGATCGCGCGGATTTCCAGCTGCCGCCCCTGGCCGAGGAGCCATCCGGGGGAAAACCCGCAGCCGGAGGCGCCCCCGGGCCTCCGGAGCCGCCCAGCGACATCGAGGAATTCGTCGTGCTCGGCGCGCGGGTCGAGGCGCTCGAGGCCTCACGCGCGGAATCGGACCAGATGATCAACACACTCTCCGCCGAGGAATTGTCGAAGTTCGCCGCCACGGACGTCGGCGACGCGATCAAGCGGATCGCCGGCGTCAACGTGGTCGAAGGTCAGTTCGCGATCATCCGAGGCCTCGAGGATCGCTACAGCAGCACGCTCTTCAACTCGGCGCCGATCCCGAGCCCGGATCCCAACAAGCAGTCCGTCCAGCTCGATCTGTTCCCCTCCGAAATCGTGAGCGACCTCGTCGTCGCCAAGACGTTCGCGCCCGATCTGCCGAGCAATTCCTCCGGCGGCTCGATCGACATCATCACGAACACCTATCCCGAACAGCTCGAGATCGGCGTGAAGGGGGGGCTCGGGTACAACACGAACGCCGTCGACCGCTTCATCCGCTACCAGAGCGGAACTCCGATCGGCAAGGATGCCGATCCTCTCGACACCACGGAGAGCGAGGTCGGCGCGTGGATCGCGGGGCGCGGCCAGCTGGGGGACCACGAGTACCGCTACAAGGCGCTCGGGAACTGGGAGATCAACTATGGGACCGCGGAGGGGTTCATCCAGTCGCTCGAACCCAGGGCCGCCAAGATCCGGAATTTCCCGAGGCCGCCGACCGTCACGCAATCCGGCGATCTCGCGCTCGGGCAGCTCAATCTGACCGGCGGTCGCTTCGATCTCACGCAAAGCGGAAGGGCGGATCAGGCCACCGGCTACCTCGGCCTCGGCATCGACATCGACCCGGAGGGCCGGCACAAGCTCGACGGCGCCATCTTCTACACGAAGAAGACCGAGGAGGTCGTCCAACTCCAGGAAAACGGCTACCTGCCGAATTTCGATTACGGGAGCCTCGACCCGGTCGAGATCAACCCCACCGCCGATTTCAACGGCTTTGCGACCAACAGCTCGTGGATTGCGCACTCGGTCCGCAATCACGCCAGCGATCCGGCGAGCAAGGGCCCCCTCTGGTTCGCGAGCTTCTATTCGAGCGCATCGTACAAGACCGACCGCGATCTGCTCGTGACCCAGCTCAACGGCGACCACCACATCGACGCGCTCGACGGTTTGCACGTCACCTGGGCTGCGAACTACGCGCACACGACGGAGGACGAGACCTCGCTCGGAGCGCGCTACTTCTACGAGCCGAACGACACCTCGCAGGTCCCGACCACGTTTCCCACCACGCCGGCCGCGCTGGGTCCCGGCCGCTATGCGGTGAACAACGGCATCTTCTCGAACGCCAACGACATCAAGGAGAGCCAGGGCTTCGGGCGCATGGACCTGGAGTACCTGAAGCCGATCTCCGAGCGGGTCGCGGTCACCATGACGACGGGGGGTTGGTACGAGCACGCGACCCGGGACGTCAACTCGAGCTTCCTCGAGAGCCCGTCGGTGGACGGCGACTCGCAGTTCGTGATCTTCGGCGATACGCCCGATCAATTGGGCAAGTCGATCCTCCCCGCGCTGGATCACGGGGCCGACGGCATGCCCTCCTTCACGCGGCAGTCCGTCAACGACTCGCTGCGCCAGATCGGCGCCTGGAACGTCGGCGCCAAGACCTCGCTGTGGGACAATCTGGATCTGCTCGGCGGCTTGCGCCTCGAGAGCATCCACATCGAATCGAACAACGAGCCGTTCATCGGTGAGATCCGCTTCGGCGCTCCCGAGACCTTTCCGTCGCGCTATCTCTTCTTCGATCGCCTCGACAACCCGGCCCGCGGAGAAGTGAGCCGCCCAGCTCCGCCGGGAACGACGTTCAACGATCAGCTGCTGGGCATCAAGGTCCCCGTCGACCCGGCCACGGGCTTCGTCGACTTCACCGACGAGGCCAGTCTGTCTTCCTTCATCAACGGCGAGATCGACGAGATGAAGCTGCTCCCCGCGGCCGGACTCACGTACCGCGTGCTCGAGGGCCTGACGCTGCGCGCCGCCTACTCGCAGACCGTCGCGAGGCCTTCCTTCCGGGAGATGGGCTTCTACGTCTCGGTCGAGCCGGCCACCGACGATCTCATCGTCGGCAACCCGCAGCTCGGCCTCTCGGACGTCGAGAGCTGGGATGGGCGGGCCGAGTACACGTGGGG
Source organism: uncultured delta proteobacterium (assembly GCA_963785985.1). Taxonomy (GTDB): domain Bacteria; phylum Myxococcota_A; class UBA9160; order UBA9160; family SMWR01; genus DATBRV01. Next base: position 169,707 of record CAWAXD010000018.1, read on the forward strand.
CGAGCTCGGAGACCTCTTCGCGGTCAGTGGCTTCTACAAGACCATCCAGGATCCGATCGAGAGCATCGTGGTGCGCAATCCGCTCAACTTCGAAGGCTCGTCGAGCGCGCTCTACCGCACGTTCTTCAACAATCCGAACCAGGCTACGCTCTGGGGCATCGAGCTCGAAGGCCGCAAGAGCTTCGATTTCCTCGGCGTCGACCTGGCCCGCCATCTCTCGATCGGCGGCAATTTCACCTACATCAAGGCCCAGGTCGACCGCACCGACATCGAGCTGGCGCGCTCGACCGGCTTCTTCGGAACCGCAGCGGGCGATGTCCAGCGGTTCGCGCATCTCTCGCAGAGCCGGCGCCTGTTCGGCCAGCCGGAGTGGATCGCGAACGCCGACCTCAGCTTCGACCATCCCGACTGGGGAACCAAGGTCACGCTCGCGTTCTTCGCGATCAGCGACGTGCTCGACGCCGCGGGCAGCGCCACGATTGCGCCCAATGGCACCGTCAGCTCCTTCACCCTCGACCGCTACATCGACAGCTACTCCCAGCTCGATCTGATCCTGAGCCAGAGCTGGCACGTCGATTGGCTGCGCGGCGACCTGACCTTCAAGCTCAGCGCCAAGAACCTCACCGACAGCGTCCGCCGGATCGTCTACGACCCCTATCAGACGAGCGGCTCGATCCCCGAGCGCTCCTACCGGGTCGGCCGCGACTTCAAGTTGAGCCTCACCTACAAGTTCTGACGCGCAACTCCGCGGCCGCGGACGCCGCCCCACGGCGCATGCGGAAATCGCCGCTCGCGCCGCGACGCCCAGCGCGCCGCGGTCGGGACTCCGTCGATTCCGTGAAGATTGGGTGAAGCGCACCACGACGCCGCGACGCCCGCCACCTACACCGCGACAGCAAGGAAGGAGGCTGGCAGCGACGCGGATTCCCTGCGTGGACGTCACGAAAGCTTCCCGAACCGATGTCCGGAAACCGTTGGTCGATGGCCGCAAACCGAGAGAACGCGCGAGCGTGCGCGACTAGCCTGCAACCCGCCGGTCGAAGCTTCGTTTTGCGACGGCCGACTTCTCACAACCCGAAAAGACAAAAAGGGGTTCACTCAAGATGCAGCAGAAACGGCTCTATTCGATCCTGCTTGCACTCGCTCTCGCCGGCGGCGCCGGCAGCGCGAGCGCCGCGCCCACGCTCTGGACGACGGACATCACGACGAACACGACCTGGAACGGCGAGTACGTCCTCGACAAGCCGATCTTCGTGAAGAACGGCGCCACGCTCACGATCACGGCGGGCTCGATCATCCGCGGCCAGCCGCGCTCCGGCCCGGTCGTGGCTGGCTCCACGGCCGGCAGTCCTGGCTCGATCATCGTCACCCAGACCGGCCGCATCATCGCCGAGGGAACCAAGGGCAACGGGACGACTCCGGGCAACCCGATCATCATGACGACGGCAGCGGTCGACAACAACAACGACGGCATCGCGGACGACGTCGATGCCAACGGCTTCGAGGACAAGTGGGTTGCCGGCGGCGCCTTCCTCGACGACGACCCGAAGAATGCCCCGCTCGCTCCGCTCGACGCGGCGGGCAAGGCCAACGTCGCGCTCTGGGGTGGCGTCGTCATTCTCGGCAGCGCGCCGAACAACCTCGCCGACAAGGAGGGACTTGGCTTCGGCAAGGGGTTCATCGAAGGCATGACGGTTCCTGGCTTCCCGCTCGCCGACGTCACCTACGGCGGCACGCAGCCGCACGACAATTCGGGCCGCCTCCGCTACGTCTCGATCCGGCACGCCGGCGACGAGATCGGGGAGGGCAACGAGCTGAACGGACTCTCGCTCGGCTCCGTCGGCGACGGCACGCTGATCGACAACGTCGAGATCTACTGCAACTTCGACGACGGCTTCGAGTGGTTCGGGGGCACGACCTTCGCGACCCATCTCGCAGTCTTCTTCGTCGGCGACGACATGCTCGACCTCGACGAAGGCTTCACGGGCGTAGTCCAGTTCGCGTTTGGCATCCAGCCGTTCTTCAACAACAACGACGGCACGGCCTGGGGCTCGGCTTCGGGCGACAAGATCGGCGAGAACGACGGCGACGACATGTTCCCGGACAACGCCTTGTACAACAGCAACGTGTCCATCCGCCTGGCGATCGACAACACGACGACCGATTCGACTCCCTGGCCGCTCTCCAATCCGATCGAGTACAACTACACGGCGATCGGCACCACTCCCACGACCCCGCATGAGTTCACGCCGGTGTCGCCGAACGCGGCGAACCTCGGGATGCAGTTCCGCAACGGGTTCGTGGGCCAGGTCTGGAACAGCGTCATCATCAACACGGGGCCCAACAAGGGCATCCAGGTCGGACCCGGCGCGGGCGCGCTCGACACGGCGACGAACGCGGCGAACGGACTGGTGGACCTCGTCTGCTCGACCCTCGACGATGGCGCCGCGCTCGGCGCGGCCGAGACGGACGTCGTCAACTTCGGCAACGCCCTCGCAGTCCGCGACGGCGGTGTGGCGCCCGGCAGCAACAACCTGGTGAACGGCGCCTTCCCGAAGCTGGTGAACGAGGACGTCTCGTTCAACCCGCAGGGCAACGCCTTTGGCAAGCTCGACAGCACGCTGAAGGCTGCGCCGATCAACCCGCGCCCGAACGCCGGCATCACCGGCGTCGCGGGCTGCCCGGGACCGCGCGGTCCGGGCCTCGACTCCACGGCGACCTACCGCGGCGCGTTCCTGCGCACCGCGCCGGAGCTGTGGACGACGGGCTGGACGACGTTGAACCTCGCCGGCCTGCTGGCGGACTGAGCCTGGATCGCAAGGGAATCGGAGCTGCGGCCCGTCCGCTCGGGCGGGCGGGCCGCAGCCAAACAACCTGAAATTCCAAAGGAAGAGCAAGCACCATGAAGACGAAACTTCTCACGATGACTTGGCTGCTCGCGGCCCTTGCCTTGTCCGCGTTCGGCGCTCGTCCGGCGCAGGCCGCAATGGTCGCCGGCTGGGACTTCTCCCAGTACTTCGCCGACGGCGTCCTCTCGATCGATGGCGCCACGTACACCGGTACGCTCAGCGCCAATTACTCCGACCTCGACCCGACCTCGGGCGCGGGGTCCGAGTCCGCCAACTTCGGAACGATCTATCTGAACGGGCAGTTCGGGTCGACCAACGTCAACGCGGGATCGGGTACTGAGCCGATCCTCCCGTCCGGCGCAGTGGGCGGCTCGCTCGCCTCGAACATCAGTGCGCCCGGCGGATCGCTCGACTTCGACTCGTGGGCGACCGTCCAGAACGAGGGTCAGGTCTACGCGAACTCCCTTGCCCTGACCGGCGCAGGCGCTTCGAGCGCCGTGTTCGCAGCGACCCTGAGCGCGCTGGCCGCAACCGGCAGCAACTGGGTGCTGACCTTCGGCGCCCGGACGTTCACCGGCGTGTCGGAGCTCGGGATCGACTTCTCGACCGACGGTACCACCTACACCAGCCTCGGAACCGTGGCGCTCACCAACCTGGATACGCCCTATAGCGTCAATCTGGGGGCGGCCTCGAGCCCGAACGGGTTCGTGCGGTTCGACTTCGTGACTCCGGGTGTCGGGGGAAGTGGCCAGCAGTTCATCGACAACGTGGCGATCAACGCCGACGTGGCGGTGATCCCCGAGCCGGGAACTGCGTTCCTGTTCGGTCTCGGGATGCTCGGCCTGGCCGTCACGGGTCGCCGGCGCACCTCTCGCGCTTGATCCTGGTTGATCTGCTATGAGTCGGGAGCCGCCACCCTGCAAGGGGTGGCGGCTCCATTTTCGAGGCACCATCGCATGCGCAAGCTCGTCCTCCTCCTCGCGCTCCTCGCAACCGCCGCCCGCGCCGACACCCCCAAAGGAAACATCACCAGCGGCATTCCCGAGTACCACGCGCAAGACGCGACGGCGGCGGTCGTCACCGAAAAGAACCTGCTCGCGAGCGAGCGCTTCTGGCCCTACCAGGTCGCGCTGGTCGGGCCCTGGCAGCCGCCCGGGAGCGCGCAGCCCCTGGCCGCGGATGCTTCCGGCGTGCTGATCCGCGTGGACGCCTCGGGGAAGGCGCGCATCGACTTCGGCTCGCGACGGCCTGTTCGAGGTCCCCGTGGGCAAGACGGATCTGGTGAAGCGGGCCAATCGCATCCGGTTGGGCGAGCTCGACAAGATGGCGCCAAATTTCGTGCTCGCCATCGGTCCGCGGGTGCTCGATTCCGCGGCCGATCCGCTGCGACCCCTGTCGTTTGGAGACGTGGCCTCGCAACACGCCTTCCTGTGCGTGTTTGCCGATCCCGACGCAAAGGAATTCGCCGCGCTAGCGGCGGCGCTGGCCCCCCTGCGCGAGCGCCCCGGCGTGCTGACGATCTTCTTCCCGCAAGGCGCGCACCCGGATGCCCAGGTGCGCGAGCGTCTGCGCGGCGTCAAGTGGATGGTGCCGTTTCTAGCCAGCTACCTCTCGGAGCCGTACACGCGGACACTGCTGAGCGACGCCACTCCGCCGCCGTCCATTCAGCTGCAGACGCCCGAAGGCAGGGTGGTCTTCGAGAGCCGATGGGACGCGGGAATCGTCTCCCAACTGACTTCGGCGCTCGACAAGGGCATCGGCAACGCGAGCCCCGTCGCCGAGCGCGGGCCCGGCCGCTAGCCGCGCGCCGCCGTCTCAGGCGCCGGGCTTCGCAGCCGGCTCGACGCGGATCGAATCGGTGAGCCCGTTGTCCTTCGTCGCCTGGAGCACCCAGCGCGAGAGCTCCGGGTGTTTCGCGGCGTATGCCTCGAAGTCCAGGAAGTAGCTGTAGGGCATGCCGAGGAACAGGAGCTTGACCTGCTCTTGCGGCGAATCGTTCCCGAAGAAGTGCGCCACCCATTGGTACATGAAGACCGGCTCCGAGGTCGCCCAGACGGAATTCGGATGGGTCGTCCGGTTGAAGAAGAACAGCTTCTTGAAGAGCGCGGCCGCCAGCGTAAATGCCTCTCGACTCTCCGGGCTGTCGGGATGCAGCGTCTCGAGCAGCGCGAGATAACGGTAGGCGAGCTCTGGCTTTTTCTCCGCGACCAGCTCGTCGGCGCGTTGGCGCAACACAGCCGGCTGCTCGAAGACCTGCTCACACGCGTTGGTCTGCGGGGCGGGCATATGGCTCGAGAACGTGGAGCAGCCGGCTGTCGCCAGGGGAGGCGAGAGCAACAGGATCGTCAGGATCTGCGCCGCGCGAAGCTCGTGCATTCGGGTCTTCTCTTTCGTGTGGGGGGCCATCGGGGTAGCGGCGGCGAGGATCGCGACGCCGTGTGAGCATTCGATGACGATTGCTTCTCGATGGCGCGACAAAGCGCGCCGGCGTCCCATCTCAATCGGAGAAGATCGAGAACGTGCTTGCGTCGGCGCTCACGCTGTAGCGTGACGATTCCGAGACGATGGCGAATACCCAGCGAAATCAATCCTTTTTCTGGATCGACTTCAGATACTCGACGAGGACGGCGATCTTCCCGCGCGTCACCTCCTCGGCAACGCCCGAGTCCGGAACCGAATCGCCGAAGCGCTCGCCCCAGATCGGCATCTCGCGGCTGCCGTGGGAGGCGAGCGCGAAGCGACCGTCGATGAAGCGGGCGATCTCCCCGTCCGGGAACTTCCCCCCGCGGCGCGCGGCGATGCGCGTGAGGTCGGCCGGCCGCTTGATCAGCGCCGGCGCGGCCGGGCCGTCTCCCTTGGCCTGCAAGCCATGGCAGCTCGCGCAGTAGCGCGGGAAGGTCTCCGCTCCGAGCTCCGCGAGCACCGGGTCGAACGCCTGCTCGGCGCGGGTGCTCCCCGCGGCGAGCACGAGCCCCATCAGGAGCAGGATCGAAAAGCTGCGCATCGAGACCCCCTTCATCTTGAACCTGCCAACCCGCCAGCAGCCAGCTCGTCGCGGAAATCGGGATGGGCGATCGCCGCGAGGCGTGCGGCGCGCTCCTCGACGTGCTGCCCAGCGAGCTCTGCCGCGCCGAATTCCGTGATGATCACGTCCACCTGGTGACGCGGCGTGGTGACGATCGAGCCCGCCGCGAGCGTGCGCACGATCCGCGAGACGCGCCGGCCGGCCACCAGCGCGGTCGCCGGCAGGCACAACAATGAGCGATCGTCGTCACCGAGCGCGGCGCCGGCCACGAAATCTTCGTGTCCGCCGATCCCGGAATACTGCGCTCCCTGGATCGTATCGGCCACCACCTGACCCTGGAGATCGATTTCGAGCGCGCCGTTGAGCGTAATCATCCGCTGATTGCGCCCGATCAGGGTCGGATCGTTGACCACGTCGACCGGTAGAAAGCGCACGTCGTCACGACCCTCCAGCCAAGCGTACAGCTCGCGCGAGCCCATCGCGAAGGTCGCCACCGAAAAACCCTCGAAGATGCCCTTGCGGAGGTTGCTCACCTTGCCGGCCTGGTGCAGCCGCATCAGCCCGGTCGTGAACATTTCCGAGTGGACGCCGTAATCGCCGCCGGGCCGCGCAGCGAGCTGCGCGACCAGCTGGCTCGGAATCCCGCCGATTCCGGTCTGGAGCGTGGCCGCCTCGGGAATGAAGCGCAGCGCGTGCCCGGCGATCGCGGCCGTGACCCCGTCCGGGGCGTCGTCGGGCAGCTCGCGCGGCGCGCGATCGCTGTGCACGAGCAGGTCGATCTCACTCGGCTGGAGCGCGTGCGGGTGTTCGGGCGCGAGCCCGAGCGTGCGCGGAAAGCGCGGGCTCGCTTCGGCGATCAGCAGGCGCTGCGGATCGGCGCCGCAGCGATGCAGCTCCGCGACCGTCGCACCGGCGTGGAGCGAGAGGCTCATGCCGCCCCCCTCGCCTGCCGGCGCGACGCTCGTCGCCATCACGCGCGGCGCCAGCGCGCGCGCGATCTTCGCAAAGCGTCGGAAATCGCCCGGTACGAAGCGCACGTCGTGCCCGGCCGCGCGCAGCGCGCGTTCGACGGGCCCGAAGAATCCCGACAGCAGGCGTACACCCGGGCGTGTGAAGAGCCGGTGGGGTTGCGTGAGCAATGCCGCGAAGACGGTGAGCTCCTGCCAATCGTCGCGCTCCCCGAGCGCATCGAGGAACGCGCTCGGAATGCCCGGGCCGAGCGGCAGCGCGAGCGTATCGACTGGCTGGATGCGGGCGGCGGCTTCGACCGCGCTACAGATCTTCAAGGCCCTCTCCTGCGTCGCCGCCCCGGGCCCGTGCGCCCGGCCGCGGGATCCTGCGGCATCTCCGGGCCGGGCGACACCCCGGCGCCGGCGCGCACGCGGGCGATCCAGCGGCGCAGCTCGCCGAGACTGCGCACTCCGTGCGCCGCCCCCCAGGCGAGCACGCGCGGGCCGCCCGCCACGAGCAGCCGCAGATACCCGCGCCGCGCGAGCGTGAAGAAGGGGGACAGGATACGCAGCTCGACCCGCAGCTCCGGATCGGGCGAGATGGCGAGCTCGAAGAGCGCCACCGCGAAGTCACCGATGCCGCCGCGCGCAGCGGCCAGGCGTTCTATCGCTGCCGGCGGAAAGCCCAGCTCGAGATCCGCGTCCGGGAGCGCACCGGGCGCGAGGCGCGTCGCGCCCTGCACGCGCGCGAGATGCCAGAGCTCGCCCGGACGGTGCAGGAAGCGCACGTTGCTGCACGCCTCGTCCGAGAGCAGGGCCGCCGCGCGCGTCCAGGCCGGGTGGGACCGGAACAGCTCTGCGAGGCGCTCGACGCTGGCATCGGACTCGGCGGCGGTCTCGACCATGCGGGCTCCCGGGCGGCGGCCAGCCACCCCACCTGTCTCGGCTGCACGCGGCATGCCGAGCCCCCCGAGACGTCGCGGGCGCGCCGGCTGGGGCCGGAAGCCCCGTGAAGGCTGGCGCGCCCCTACCGGGAGGGCCACTGCTTCGCTTCGCTCGCAACGGTGGCACGCAAGCCGCCCCTGCGACAGTCTCGCGGGGCGCTCGCGCGCATCGGGGGGAAGCAATGACTCGCGGGTCGATCGTCCTGCTCTGTGGCCTGCTCGCGGCCGGGCTCGCCCGGGCCGCGTCGGATGACGCGGCGCCGCGCGAGCCGCGCGCGACGATGGGCGAGATCTTTCGCGCCCTCGCCGAGGTGCTGCCGCCGAGCCTCGACGAAAAGCGCTTCGCGGATCCGGCGCGGCGCCAGGCGATCCTGGCGGCACTCACGCGGCTCGCCGAGGCCGGCTCGAAGCTCGAGACGCACGGCCGCAGCCGCGACGCGAGCTTCGGCTTCCTCTCGCGCTCGCTCGCCCACGACACCGAGGAGATCCGACGGCGCTACGCCGACGGGCGCAGCGAGGAAGCGCGCTTCCTGTTGCACGAGGTCACGCAAGATTGCGTCGCGTGCCATTCGCGCCTGCCGAGCAAGCACGATGCGTCGCTCGGACGCCGGCTGATGTCCGAGGAAAGCGTCGCCAAGCTACCTCTCGACGAGCGCGCGCAGCTCCTGTTCGCCACCCGTCAGTTCGAGCGCGCGCAGGAGACGAGCGAGGCGCTGCTCGCCTCTCGGGACCACACCGCCAGCGACCTCGACCTCACCGGGGCGCTCGACGAATACCTCGAGCTCTGCCTGCGCGTGCGACAGGATTACGAGCGCGCCACCCGCACGCTCGAGCGCTTTGCCGCGCGCGCCGACGTCCCGGACCGGCTGCGCGCCCGGGTCGGGCGCTGGGTCGCCTCGCTGCACGAGATCGCCGGCCGCAAGCGCGCGGCGACGCCCCTCGCGGACGCCCAGGCGCTGCTCGCGGTGGCGCAGGACCGCGCGCGCTTCCCGGACGACCGCGACGCGCTCGTCTACGACTTCGCCGCCTCGGGCGAGCTGCTCCGCTTCGCCGACGCCACGCCGCCGGGGCCGGACGTCGCGTTCGCCTACTTCCAGCTCGGCGAGATCGAGTCGCGCGTGGGCCGCACCTTCTGGCTCTCGCAGGCCGACGTCTATCTCGAAGCGTCGATCCGCATGGCCCCCGGGGCGCCGTTCGCACCGCAGGCGCTGGCGGAGCTTCGGGACTTCCTGGTGTCGGGCTACACGGGCTCCGGGGGCCGCGAGGTGCCCGCCGACGTGCAGCTGCGGCTGGCGGAGCTGAGCCGTCTCGTCGAGCAGGCGCAACCGCCTGCGCCGGATGCCACGGCCCCCAAGCGTCAAGTCGAGCCGCCGACGACCCGATGACCCTGCGGGCCGGCGCGCGTGCCGGCAGGGGACGCGAGCGGCGTGCGGCTGATTGCCTGCGGGACCTGCCATGCCCAATACGACGTCAGCGACGTCGCGGCCGAGACGATCGACTGCCGCTGCGGAGCCGTGCTCGCCAACCGCGCCCTGGTGCCGGTCGACGCGAAGATCTACCGCTGTGCGGCCTGCGGCGCTGCGGTCGGCGAGCTCGCGAAGAGCTGCGATTTCTGCGGCGCTTCGATCGTGCGCGAAGGCGACCCGCGCAAGCTCTCGCTGATCTGCCCGGAATGCTGCGCGCGCAACGCGGGCGACGCGCGCTACTGCACCGCCTGCGGCGTCAGCTTCCGGCCGGAGCCGATCCCGACGGCGGGCAGCGAGCTCGGCTGCCCGGTCTGCGACGCGCTGATGCCCGCTCAGACGGTCGGCGGCATCCCCGTGAACGAGTGCACGAGCTGCGGCGGGCTCTGGGTGCCCGGCGCGCAGTTCGATCGGCTGGTGGCGCATGCGATCGAGCTGCGCAAGCAGCGCGACCCTTCCGCAGCGCTGGCGGCGCCGCCGCGCGTCAAGGGCGCCAATCCCGTCGCTCAGCGCGTCGAGTACCGGCGCTGCCCGAGCTGCAACGTCCAGATGCTCGCCCTGGCG
>CAWAXD010000019.1:0-9166 GCA_963785985.1 uncultured delta proteobacterium
TGCGGCAGAACTTTCGCAGATCGTCCGGCGTGATCCTCGACATCTGCACGGCGCACGGCAGCTGGCTCGACGCCAACGAGCTCGAGCAGATCACCGGATTCATCCTGGCGGGCGGCACGCAGTCTCCGGTCTTCGAAGAGCGCGCGCCGACGACGCGCAACGAAGCCCGCGCGAGCGCCGAATTCGCGCGGCTGCGCGCCCAGTTCGAGCCGCAGCGCCAGCGCGAGAACGCGCCCTTCGGTCTCGGCATGGGTCTCGTGAAGCTGATCAAGATGCTTCTCGATTGAGAAGCGCGAGGAGGCACCGAAGATGGGACTTCTGGACAAACTGCGCGCAGAGCTGGTCGACATCATCGAATGGATCGACGACGGTCGGCATACGCTCGTGTGGCGCTTCCCGCGCTACAACAATCAGATCAAGAACGGGGCGCAGCTGATCGTGCGGCCGGGCCAGCTGGCCGTGCTCGTGCGCGAGGGCCGGCTCGCCGACGTGTTTTCGCCCGGCCAACACCGGCTCGAGACCCGCAATCTGCCCGTGCTCTCGACGCTCTCCGGCTGGGCCTACGGCTTCGACAGCCCGTTCAAGGCCGAGGTGTACTTCGTCAGCACCCGCATGATCACCGATCTCAAATGGGGAACGCCGTCTCCGGTCCTGCTGCGCGACCACGATTTCGGACCGCTGCGTGTGCGCGCCTTCGGGACCTACACCCTGCGCGCGCTCGACCCGAAGCGTCTGCTCGAGCAGCTCGTGGGGACCGACGCGGCCTTCGAGTCCGACGAGATCGGGGAGCTGCTGCGCTCGATCATCGCCACGGCCTTCGCCGATCTCGTCGCGAAGGCCGAGATCGCGCTGGTCGATCTGTCGAAGAACTACCAGTCGCTGTCGGACCAGCTGCGCGACCTGGTGCGAACGCGCATCGATGACGAATACGGTCTCGAGATTCCGCAGCTGTTCATCGTGAACGTCTCGGTGCCGGCCGAGGTGGAGCAGGCGCTCGACGTGCGCACCAGCATGAACGTGATCGGCGATACCTCGGCCTACCAGGCCTATCAGCTCGGGCGCTCGATGCCCGTCGCGGCGGCCAATCCGGCCGGCGGGCTGGCGGGCGCAGGGGTCGGCGTCGGCATGGGCATGGCGATCGCCTCGCCGCTGCTGCCCGGCGCTTCGCGCGGCGCGCCGCAGGGGCCGCCGCCGCCGCCCGCGCAAGCCTGGTGGATCGCGGAGGCCGGGCAGTCGCACGGCCCCTTCAGCCCCGCGCAGCTCGCGAGCTCGGGGCAGCTGCGCCCCGACACGCTCGTGTGGACGACCGGAATGGCGGACTGGCAGCCGGCGGCGCAGGTCGCGGCTCTGGCCGCTCTGCTGCCGCCACGCCCGCCGAGCTGACACCGCCGCCGCGGCGCGGGCTGCGAGTCCGACGCTCGGCGAGCCGACGCGCCGCACTCCGCGCGCCGCGTCTGCGCTTCCGTGCGCCGTCCGTCACACGGCGCGGGTCGGCCCCCACAGTGCTTGACAGCCCGTCTCGATCGGGTACCCAGAACGGGCGGATCGTTCGTCGTTCGATCCGGTAAACCCATCGAGAGGTTCTCATGAGGAAATTGCTACTCGTCGCCTCGCTCCTGCTCCTACCGGCCGGCGCCGCGTTCGCCGACCCCGACATCGGCTGTGGTCCCGGCACCTCCGTGTGGCAGGGGAGCAAGGGTGTGATGCCCAAGGTCCTCGGCGCCACGACCAATATCTCGTTCGGTTTCCAGACGTTCGGCATCTCGTTCGGAACGCTCGGTTGTCACCAGGGCGGAACGGTCACCGCGGACGCGCGCCTGCGCATGTTCGCCGGCGCCAATCTCGATCGCCTCGCGCGCGAGATGGCCGTCGGCGAGGGCGAGGTGCTCGCCACCTTCGCTCACCTCAAGGGCGTGGCCGAGGCGGACCGGCCGGCTTTCTACGCGTTCTCGAAGGCCCACTTCGCGGAGATCTTCGCGGGTGATGACGTCACCGAGAACGACGTGATCGGATCGCTGGATCGACTGCTGTCCACCGACTTGCAGCTCGCCATCTACGCGAAGAGCTGAGCCCTGTCGCGACGCCCCCGCCCTCCCGCGAGGGCGGGGGCGTCGCGCCACTCCACTCGTTGCGCGCGCGCATCGCCGGACTCGCTGCCCTGTGCTGCCTCGCGCCGCTGACGGCGCGCGCGACGGCCGACGCGACATATCTCCCCGAGCTGATCGTGCGTTCGCGCGAGCTGCACCTCGCCGACGCGCCGCAGTGGCGCCGTCTCCTGCACTACCACGAGAGCTGGTTCCATCCCGGCGCCGCGAGCAGCGCCGACGCGCCGCGATTCTTCCTCGCCCCGAACGGCCGCCGCGACGCGCAGGCGGAGCTCGAGGCCACGCTCGCGAGCTTCTTCGCGCCGCCCCCCTCCGAGCCGGATCGCGAGCCCGCGCAGTGCGCCTTCATCGCGCGCCGCCACTGGCTCGCCGCACAGCTCGCGTTCGATCCGCAGCGGCTGCCTGCGCTGAGCTGCCCGCGGTTCGAGGCATGGTATGCGGAGCTCGATCCCAGCGGCGTCACCTTCGTCTTCCCCGAAGCGTTCCTCAACAATCCGGCCTCGATGTTCGGGCACACGCTGCTGCGACTCGACACGACTGTCCGCGGGGAGCGCCACGACCTGATCTCGTGGGCGATCAACTTCGCCGGCGCAACCGGAAACGACGGCGGGGCGCTCTACGTCGCCAAGGGCATCTTCGGCTTCTACCCCGGCTACTACTCGATCGGCCCCTACTACGAGAAGGTGAAGGAGTACGGGGACTGGGAGAGCCGCGACATCTGGGAATACCGCCTCGACCTCTCCCCCGCCGAGATCGAGCTGATGCTGATGCACCTCTGGGAGCTCCAGGGCATCCGCTTCGACTACTTCTATTTCGACGAGAACTGCGCCTGGCAGCTGCTGGGTCTGCTCGAGGTCGCGCGCCCTTCCCTGCGCCTGACGGAGCGCTTCCCGCTGTGGGTGATTCCGGCGGACTCCGTGCGCGCGGCCGTCGAGGAAGCGGGCCTGGTCGGCGAAGCCGTCTACCGGCCCTCGGCCACGACGCAGCTGCGCGACGCCGCCCTTCACCTCTCACCGCAGGAACGCGCCCTCGCGCTGCGCGTCTCGGGTGGCGAGCTGGCGCCCGACGCCGACGAGCTCGCCGCGCTCCCGGCGAGCAGCCGCGCGGCCGTGCTGGCGGTGGCCTACGACGTCCTGCGCCGCGAGCTGCTCGCGGGCGAGGTGGCGCGCGACGAGACGGCGGCGCGCGCGCGCGCGATCCTGGTCGCGCGCAGCCGCGTCGATGTGCAGGGCTCGAGCTTTCCGCCGGTCGCGGCGCCGCGCGTAGCGCCGCACGAGGGACACGGCTCGTCGCGCTTCGCGCTGCGCGCCGGCTACGAGGACGATCGGGCGTTCATCGACTTCCGCGCGCGCCCGGCGCTCCAGGATTGGCTGGATCCGCAGGGCGGCTACACCCGCGGCGCTGGCGTGCAGTTTCTCGACACCACACTGCGCTGGTATCCCGAGCAGCAGCAGGCGCGTCTCTACGAGCTCGTCGCGCTGGGCCTGCAGTCGCTCACGACCTGGGATTCGCTGTTCCAGCCGATCTCCTGGCGCTTCGACACGGGCCTCCGCACGCGGCTCCAGCCCGAGAACGGCCAGAGCGACCTCGACCCGGAGGGCGTCTGGCGCACACACGGAGGCGTCGGGCTGGCGTTCGGTCTGGCGCGCGACGTGACGCTCTATGGCTTCGCGGAGACGACGCTCGACGTGGGCCCGACGCTGGCGCGGGATTGCGCGTTCGGCCCCGGCGCTGCGCTCGGTCTGCTCGTCGGCAGCGAGAACGATCGCTGGCGCGCGCACGCCTATGCCCAGGTGACGCGTTTCGCGCTGGGCGACCACGCCACCTGGCTGCGCGCCGGGGTCGAGCAACGGCTGACGCTCGGACCCCGCACCGCGCTCGAGCTCGACACCGGCTTCGAGCGCGATTTCGGCGCGAGCTGGGGCCGCGTGAGCCTGTCCTGGAATCTCTATTTCTGATCGGATGAACGCGCTTCGGTTCTGATCAGATGAACGGATACGTCGTGCGCCAGAGGCGGGGCACCGTCAGTCCGAGCTTCTCGATCACGGGCTCGGTGGCCGCTCGAAAGGCCTGACGCCGATCCTCGTTGGTGCGGTACTTCAGGCCGAGCTTCAGGTAGAGCGGCGTGCGGCGGGTGTGGGGCGGACCGAACATGTTGAGCCCCACCCGCCACCACTTGTCGAGCGCACGCTGCACGCGCACCGCTCCCAGCCGGCGGACCTGCTCCTCGAGGAAGCGCACCCCGAACTCCGGATGGCCCACCTCCTCTTCGAGGATCTCGTGCGCCACCTTGCACCACGGCGCATAGCTGCTCTGCGCGAAATCCTCGACCAGGAAGTAGGCGCCCTGGTCGATCAGGAAGCTCATCATCAGGATGTCGATCCAACGCAGGCGTCCCGTCAGCACGTTCATCACCGGGATGAACCAATCGTGTCCCTCGTACTGCTTCACCTGATCCGCGGGAATGCCGAGCCCTTCGAGCAGCTTGATCGTCCGGTACCAGTGCTCCGTTTCTTCCTTCGCGAGCTCGGCCACGCGCATCTTCTCTTCGGGGCCGGGGGCCTTGCGCACCCATTTCGAATACATGTGCGCGGCGAACAGCTCCGCGCGGGCCTGATCCGCGAGCAGACGCACGAGAGCCTTGCGATAGCGCGGGCTCATGTCGCTGTCCGCGTGCACGCTCGCGACGGCAAGCTCGCGCTGTACCATGGAAAGTTCCTCCGGACCGGACGGGATCTTGGCGCATGACGGAGACCTGGTGCAACTGGTCGGGAAGCGTTCGCTGCACACCCGTGCGCCGCGAACGCCCGAGCAGCGAGGCGCAGCTCGCCGCGCTCCTGCGCGGCGCCGCCGCCCAGGGGCTCGGCGTGCGCGTCGCCGGCCGCGGACACTCGCACACCCCGCTCGTCGTCACCGACGGATTGCTGCTCGAGCTCGACGCGCTCGCGGGAATCGAGGCCTGCGACGCGTCCGCCCGTGAGGCGACGCTGCGCGGCGGCACGCCGCTCGCCGAGATCGGCGCTCCGCTGCAAGAGCACGGCCTCGCGATGGAGAATCTCGGCGACGTCGACGTGCAGGCGCTGGCCGGAGCGATCGCGACCGGAACGCACGGGACCGGCAGCGCGCTGCGCAGTCTCTCGAACCAGGTCGTCGGCCTGCGCCTCTACACCGCGAGCGGTGACCGGCTCGAGTGCTCCGAGGCGAACGATGCGCGCGTCTTCGAGGCGGCTCGCGTCGCGCTGGGCAGCTTCGGGGTGATCGCCGCCGTAAGACTGCGGCTCGTCCCCGCCTATCGCCTGCACGAACGCATCTGGCGCGAGGACACCCTGCCCGCCCTCGAGGCGCTCCCCGAACGGATCGCAGCGAACCGGCATTTCGAATTCTTCTGGCTGCCGCAGAAGGACCGGCTCGAGCTGAAGGCGCTGCATCCGAGCATGCTCCCGTCGGGCGTCGTCGCGGATCGACGTCGCGAGCGCGTCGGCCCCGCCCACGAGATCCTGCCCTCGCGGCGAGACGTCCGGCACGTCGAGATGGAGTACGCCGTGCCGGCGGAGCATGGCGTTGCATGCTTCCTCGAGCTGCGCGACCGCATGCGCCGGCGCCATCCGGACGTCTTCTGGCCCGTCGAGTATCGGACGCTCGCCGGGGACGCGATCCCGCTCTCGCCGGCGTACGGTCGCGAGACGGTGACGCTCTCGCTCCACCAGGGAACGGATCTCCCGTACCGGGAGCTCTTCGCGGATGGCGAAGCGATCTTTCGCAACCATGCCGGCCGGCCGCACTGGGGAAAGCTGCATTCGCGCACGGCGCGCGAGCTGCGCGAGCTGTATCCGCGCTGGGACGACTTCCACGCGGTGCGCCGCGAGCTCGACCCGCGCGGTCGCTTCCTGAACGCCTACCTGCGCGAGCTGTTCGGAGACGCCGCGTGAGGGCTCAGCGCCCGTGCTGCTCGTGCACCCAGCGGCAATCGACCCAGAGCTTGTGCACGATCAGCGCGTCGTCGCGAACGGCGACGCGGCAGCGCGTCTTGTCGGGACTGACCTCTAGCAGCATGCCCTTGCCGGACCAGAAGTCTCCCGCGCGCATGTCGACGAAGACCGGTGTCCCCTGGGCTGGCATCAAGCAGCCGCCGAGCACGACGAGCAGGGCGCACAACCCGATGCGGCTTCGCAGGGACATGCGAGGCCCATCGGCCGGCCGGTGGCGCATCTGAAGGCCCTGACGCGCCGCGCCGAGGGCGACCGTGAGCGGCTGGCGCTCTTCGCCATGCTGGCGTTTGCGTTCGCGTTGCGGGCGGGAACCTCGCTCGCGCTGCCCAACGTCCACTGGCCGGACGAGATCTTCGAGACGCTCGAGCCGGCCCACCGCCTGGCGTTCGGCCACGGCGTCATCTCCTGGGAGTGGCGAACCGGCATCCGCAATTGGCTCTTCCCCGGGTTCCTCGCCGCCCTCATGCGGCTCACCGCGCCGCTCGGCCCCGGCTCGACCGGCTACGTGGTGGGCACCACGCTGGTGCTCTCGGCGCTCGGCGTGCTCCCCGTGTGGGCCGCCTGGCGGATGGCGCGCCGCTCGACGGGCGCGGGGCCGGCGCTGCTCGCGGCCTTCGCCTGCGCGGTGTGGAGCGATCTCGTGTATTTCGCGCCGAAGCCGCTCAACGAGGTCGTCGCCGGCCATCTGCTCGCGGCGGCCGTCGCGCTCACGCCACAGACCGCCGGCGATGCCACACCGCGGCGCACGGGGGGCGCGGGACTCCTGTTCGGACTCGTCGTCGCGCTGCGCCCGCAATTCGGACCGGCCGTGCTCGCCGGCCTCCTCTTCGCGTCGCGCGCGGAGCCGCGCCGCGCGGCGGCGCCGCTCTGGCTGGGCGCCGGCGCCACCTTCGCGCTCGCCGGCATCGTCGACGCGTTCACCTGGGGGCTCCCTTTCTTCTCCTACGTGAAGAGCCCGATCGTGCAACTCGTTCATGGACGCGCCGCCGTGTACGGCACGGAGCCCTTCTACGAATACCTGAAGGCCTTCCTGCACGTGTGGATGTTCAGCTTCGGCGCGATCGTGGGGCTCTTCGCCTGGGGGGCGCGGCGCCATGCGCTCCCCGCGCTGATCGCAGGCGTTGGCCTGCTCGTCCACTCGGCGATCCCGCACAAGGAGTATCGCTTCGTCTACCCGGTGATCGTGCTCGTGATCCTCGTCGCCGCGGTGGGCTCGGCCGAGCTCATCGAGGACCTGCGCCGGCGCTTCCCCCGCTGGCGCCAGCGCGCGCTGCCGCTCGCCGCGCTGTTCTGGCTGTACGCATCGCTCGCCGCCGCGCCGCTCCTCACCACGCGCAACGTGCCGCCCGGCGGCGGTCGACATAATCCCCTGTACTGGCTTCGCTACGACGGCTCGAAGCGCTCGTTCACGGCGCTCTCCTTGCGCGACGACGTCTGCGGCGTGGCGCTGCTCGAGCTCGGCTGGGGCTTCAGCGGCGGCTACACCTATCTGCACCACGCGGTTCCGCTGTTCGAGGCGCAGGTGCCCGCAGACGTGCCCGCGATCGAACCGTTTGCGAACTATCTCGTGACCCTGAACTTCGACGCGCCGCGCCTCGCGGGCTACGAGCGCGAACGCTGCTGGAGCGGAATCTGCCTCTACCGGAGACCGGGCGCGTGCGAGCGCAAGCCGGGCTACGACTTGAACGCGAAGCTCGCCGAGCGCGGGGAATAGAGCCCGCGGAAGGGCCGGCCGCGCTCGTCGCGCCGGGCCCCGGACCTACACGAACGTGAAGCGACCCTGATCGATCACCACGTCGCCGCGCTGCGTGGACGTCTGGAAGCGCGCTTCGCCTCCATCCACCCAGATCGAGACGCTGAGCGTGTCGCCGGGAAAGACCGGCTTCGAGAAGCGCGCTTCCATCGAGCGGAAGCGCGCGGAATCGCCCCCGCACAGGCCGTGCAGCAGCGCACGTCCCGTGAAGCCGTAGCTGCACAGCCCGTGCAGGATCGGCCTTTCGAAGCCCGCGCGCTTCGCGAACTCCGGATCCGAGTGCAGCGGATTGCGGTCGCCCGAGAGCCGGTAGATCAGCGCCTGATCGGGCCGCGTCTCGTAGCGGACCTCGAGATCCGCGGCGCGCTTCGGCGGCTCGTTGCGCGGACCCGAGGGGCCGCGCTCTCCCCCGAAACCGCCTTCGCCACGGATGAAGGCCGCCATGCGCGTGCGGAAACGCAGCTCGCCGGTGACCGCGTCGACGGACTCCGATTCCATCACGACGACTGCGCCCGAGCGCTTGTCCCAGACGTTTGCGATCCGGCCCGTGCTGCGCACGCTGCCCTCGGCGGGAATCGGGCCGAAGACCTCGATCGCCTGCTCGCCATGCACGAGCATCGCCGGGTTGAACTTGCCGATCGCGGCAAAGGGGATGCCGCCTCCGCCGACGATCACCGCGAAAGTCGGGAGCACGCGCTGATCCTTCTCGGTCGTGAACGCGAGCTCGTCCGTGCCCGCGCCGACGCCGAGCGCATACAGGAGGCAATCCTTCGAAGTCCAGCTGCGCTCGGCGGGGGCGCCGGTCTTGCCGGCGCAGTTCGGATCGATCGGCATGCGTGCTCCTGCCTTGAAGAGTCCGGGAGGCGCAGCTTACCGTGCGAATCCGCTGCGTGGTAGCTTCGCCGCCCAGGCTCGACGTCGGGGGATCGCGATGCGCGCTCCGTTCCCGCATCCCTTCGCGGGATTCCCGGCACGGGCTCGCCGCGGCAGTCTCCTCGTCTTCGCGGCGTTCAGCCTGGGCATGCTGCTGGTGCTCTCCTCGCTCGACGCGAGTCTGCGCACGCCAGCCTCACCGAACGGCATCGTCTCGTTCGAGCTCGCGGGCGATCGTGAAACCGCCGCGCGCATCCTCGCGGCCTGGGGCGAGGCGGGACGCACGTGCGCGGCGCGCAGCCTGCGCCTCGATTTCTGGTTTCTCGCCAGCTACGCGCCCGGCCTCGCCTTGCTGTGCGCGGCGGCTGCCGACCGCGAGCGAGCGCTCGGATCGCGGCTCGCGGGAGCAGGCGTCGTCCTCAGTTGGGGACAGGCGCGGATGCGTG
>CAWAXD010000020.1:0-4588 GCA_963785985.1 uncultured delta proteobacterium
CCGACCACACCTACGACACCCTCGGAAATGAACAAAAGGCGCTCCGAGGAATGAGACGCTACCCGTAGGATCATCGAATGAGTTTGCTGCTAAGATTCTTCGCTGTCTCGTTTACCCTTCTCATCCAGAGCTGTGGCGCAGAAGCTAATGACAACACAGCGCCCGCAATGGTTCCGATCCATTTCCAATCATCGCTCGAGTTTCGTCTCGCCTTCAGCTCCGGCGAGAAGTGCAAAGCTTGCGCAATCTACCCGTACACGAGTTCCGTTGGCACGCGTCGCGAGGTGTTTGCGCCCATTGAGGCAAACATGATTGTGGCCCACGACGGGGTGGCGCAGGTCGATGCCTGGCGCGGGCCTGGCGAGTCAGGGCACATGAATATCGCTCTTGGGAGGACTGCGACTGAGTCGCTTGAGCAGCTTGCGGCCGAGGCAGCGAAGCAAGATGCAAGGGTGCTGGTTAGCTTGGGCGACTTGGTGGTAGACGTCATTGAGAGGAGAGTTTTGGTTGCGTCGCATGGTGTCTTGGCGCTGTCCTTCTGGGATGAACAGCTGTTCGCCGGAGCGCTGGTCGCTGCTGGGATCAATGATCGCTCGCTCGCGCAAGTGACCGAGGAAGAACTCCTATCGGATTGCCTGCGCGTAGCTGGAGATGATGCGGAACGGCGCAAGCGATGCGCGGACGAGAACTGGAGCAAGCTGATGGAGCAGCGAGCCGCGGTGAGGCGGGCCGAAGAGGCCTTGGAGTCGGAACACCCCGACTACGACGCGGTGCTACGGGACCTTGGGGTCCCCGAGCAACCTGCTTCTAATCGCTAGTTGCGTCAGCGAGCAGATCCCCGTCGACTCAAGTCTTCCGTGGCGTGAGGACCGGGCGAGATGCGAGTGAGATCCCAGACAGCACCGCGACGCCGCCAAGCGCTTCAATGCCCGTGATGCCTTCGCCGAGCAGCCACCAGCCGAGGAGCGCAGTGCCGACCGGCTGCGCGAGCAGCGCCACCGAGGTGACGGTCGCGGGCAGGAAGCGCAGCGACCAGATCACGCCCATCTGCCCGCCGAGCTGTGAAAGGAGTGCCGCGCCGAGCATCGAGGCCCAGGCGTGCGGCGGGAAGCCCGCGAAGGCGTCGCCGCGCAGGGCCGCCGCCAGGCCGAGGGTCGCGGTGGCGCTCGACGAGGTGAGGAAGAGCAGCGGCGCGGTTCCAGTTCCGCGGCGCGCGTCGCGCATCAGCAGCAGGTAGCCCGCGTAGCAGAGCGCGGCGGCGAGGGCGAGCGCGGCGCCGCGCGCGTCCCCCGCACCCGCCTGCGGGAGGCCAAGCAGCAAGAGCGTGCCCGCGAGCGCGAGCAGCGCGCCGAGCACAAAGCGCGTCTCGAAGCGCACGCGTTCGACGAGCGCCGCCCACAGGCCCACGTAGAGGGGCGTCGTGTTCACGAGCAGCGTCGCCATCGCGACGCTGGTGAGCACGATCGACGTGTGCCACATCGCGAGATCGAGTCCCAGGCAGACGCCGGCGGCGATCGCCGCGCGCGCCGCGCGGCCACGAAACGACACGGGCTGGCGTCGGGCGGCGAGCCAGGCGCCGACGAGCAGCGTCGCGAAGAGCATGCGGTAGAAGCCCGTCACGACGGGCGGCGCCGGCAGCGCGAGGCGCACGAAGATCGCGGCGAAGGAGATCCCGAGCAGGCTCGCCGCGAAGATCAGCGCGACGCGAAGCGAGGGCTGCCGGCTCATCGCCGGGGCGTGACGACTCGCGCGCGCGCCGAGCTCGCGAACACCGCAGCGGCCAGCTCGTCGAGCGCCAGGGGAATCGCGTCGGCGAGATCCCAGAGGTCCGGCATGCGGCCGCGGCAGGCGACGAGGCCGATGTCGAGAGAGTCCGCGCAGCCGATCGCGGTCACGTTGAGGGCGACGCCGCTGTAGATGGGCCCGAGCGGATGGATCCCGACGAGACGGGCGCCCGCGAGATGGAGCGCCTGCGGCGGACCGGGGACGCTCGACACCACCAGGTTGCAGATGGGATCCATGCGCTCGGCCAGGTGCAGATCGAGATACGCGTCCGAGAGCAGCGAGAACACGAACGGAGGCGGTACGTTGGCCCAGGCGGCGAGATCCTCGCCGACGCTGCTGCCGCGCGTGCGCTTGCCCGCCGCCATCGCGTCGCGGATCTGGAGCAGTCGCGCGGCGGGATCCGGCAGGTCGTCGGCGAGGCTCACAGACGTGCTCGTCACGGCGTTGGCCCGCTCGTCGCGCTGCCCGCGCACCGCGATGGGGACCGCGGCGACCAGCGGTGCGCTGGGAACCACGCCGCGGGCGGCGAGATAGCGGCATAGCGCCCCCGACACCAGCGCCAGGAGCACGTCCGTGATGGTGGCGCCGAACGGCTCGCCGACGGCGCGCAGGTCCGCGAGCGCGAGGCTCGTGTAGGCGACGGCGCGCTGCGGCGTGATCTGCCCGTTGAGCCAGCTCCGGGCGACTTCGAGCGCGGGGGCGGCGGGCTGGCCGCGCGCGCTCAGCGCTCGACGCAGCAGCGAGCGTGCGGTGCGGGCGCTGGCGCGGGTCGCGCGCCACGGCTGCCGCGCGAGCCAGGGCACGGCGTCGGCCAGCAGCCGCAGGCGGCTCGGCACCTGGTCGGGGAGCTCGCGGCGCGATCGAGCGCGGCGCCTCCAGCGCGGACGTTTCGCTGAAGAGCGATGCCATCAGCTTCATGCCGGCGAGGCCATCCATCATGGCGTGGTGGATCTTCGCGAGCAGCGCGATGCGTCCGCCCGCCAGCCCCTCGACGAGCTCCATCTCCCAGAGCGGACGGCTGCGGTCGAGCGGCCGTTCCATCATCCGCGCCGCCATCTGCGCCAGCTCGTGCGGACCGCCGGGGCTCGGGACTGCTGCGCGTCGCAAGTGCAGGTCGAGGTCGATGGCGGGCTCGTCGATCCAATACGGGTGCGCGAGTCCGCCCGGAACCTCGACGAGACGACGCCGCAGCGGCGCGAGGAGCGGCAGGCGCTGCGCAACGAACTCGCGAAAGGCCTCGAATCGATAGCCGCCCGGAACCGTCGTTGGATCGAGGATCAGCAGTCCCATCACGTGCAACGGGTTCCCGGGCCGTTCGGCCGCGAGGAATGCGCTGTCGAGTCCGCTGAGCCGCTCGAGGGCCATCCCGCAACACCTGGTTCCACGCGAGACTTCGCCCTCGCTGGCGAGCGCTACCCTAGCGCAGGCATCGGGAGCAGCGAGATTGTTGGGCGACCTCGGAACTTCGACACCAGCCGACGACGGTCTGATCGCGGAGCTCGCGCCCGCCGACCTTCCGCCCGAGGCGTGGTTCGCGCGCGCCCTCACCGGATTCGGCACCGCTGTCGACACCAGCGTGCTGCGAGCGATGCAGCTCGTGGTGGAGCGGGCGCTGATTCCCGATGCGACCCAGGTCGAAGCGCTGCGCGAATCGGCGCAGAGCCTGCTCGACCCCGGATTGCAGGCGGAGCCAAGGCGTTTTTTTGCGTTCCTCGACGCGCCGCCTCACGCGCTACGCATGGTCAGCCGCCGGAAGCGCCGGATCGCGGGCGGTGCGGTGATCTCGCGGCGCATCGAGAGCGACTACACACCCTACACGGCCGGTATCGCGGGGAGCCTCGGCCCGATCCTCGTCGAGCACTGGGTCCACCAGTCGACCAAGCCGCGCGGAACGGTGCTCGCGCTGCACGGCTTTACGATGGGCAATCCCCGCCTCGATTCCTTCGTGATGCTCGCGAACCAGTGGTATCGCAGCGGCCTCGACGTGGCGCTGCTCACGCTTCCCCACCACGGCGCGCGCACGCCGTCCGCCGCTCGCTTCTCCGGCGAGCACTTCGCGGTGCCCCACGTCGCGCGCCTCTCCGAAGCGGTGCGCGAGGCGGTCTACGAGGTCCGCCAGCTCGTCGCCTGGCTGCGCGCGGAGAGCGGCGCCCCGGTAGGGCTGCTCGGGCTCTCGCTCGGCGGCTATCTGGCGGCGCTCTCGGCGGGGCTGATCGACGACCTGGACTTCGTGATCCCGATGGTGCCGCCCGTCTGTATCGGCGATCTCGCCTGGCGCTTCTTCACGCAGACGCGTCACTACCGGACGGGCGGCGGCGCGGCCCTCTCGCAGCAGGAGCTGCGGCGGGCGTTTCGCATCCACTCGCCCCTCGCCCATTCTCTTCGGATCGCGCCGGAGCGCGTGATGATCGTCGCGGGGCGCGGCGATCGGATCGTTCCGCCCGAGCATCCCGCCGCGCTCTGGAGTCATTGGGGCGAGCCGCGCATCCACTGGTTCAGCGGCAGCCACCTCACGCCCTTCGGCCGCGGACGCATCGCGCGCGCCATCCTCGACCACCTCGCGTCGATCGCGATCCTC
This sequence comes from uncultured delta proteobacterium, assembly GCA_963785985.1. GTDB lineage: Bacteria > Myxococcota_A > UBA9160 > UBA9160 > SMWR01 > DATBRV01. The sequence continues at coordinate 4,364 of CAWAXD010000020.1, forward strand.
TAGCCCGCGAGCTTCGTTGCGCGTAGCGCTTGAGGGCAGCTAGCGTCCTCGTTGAGGCGTTCTGCCCCATGATCGCGCCGCGCGCTTCCTCGTAAATCGCTGAATCACTGATGAATTTGGATTCGCAGGGGTCGGCACGGGCCTTGAAGTAGTCCTGAAACAGGCGCCGCGGAAGGCGCCCGGAGGATTCGCGTGTTCCAGCGCTTCGCGTTCCCGACGCTCCTC
>CAWAXD010000021.1:0-160813 GCA_963785985.1 uncultured delta proteobacterium
TTCGCGATCGAGACAAGGGCCGAGAATCGATGCGGCCCGGATTCCAAGGAGGTTCGAGGCCCGCCAAGCGGACGACCCATCGCAGCAGCAAGGGCACCAAGCTCTACGCCAAGCGCGACGCAAGCGGAAAGTTCGAGGACATCCAGACCTACAAGCGCGCCCACGCGGACCTCCGCAAGACTTCCAAGGCCGAGGCCGCCAAGCGCAAGGCGAAGAAGAAGAAGAAGTAGTAGTAGTAGTAGTAGTAGCCCGCGTTCGCTGCGCAGCGCCGTTTGGGCGAATCAGCCCGGGCTCGCTTCCATGTCGGCGATGAAGCGGTTCGCTTCGGCGATCGAGCGGTTGAGCTCCGTCACTAGCTGGTCGACCTGAGCGTCCACCTTGGCGACGGTCTCCTCCCCCCAGGCCCGCGACCGCCCGGGCATTCAGGTTGTGCTTGAGGAACAGCACTTGGTTGCGCATCGGCTGTGGCGCGGGATCCAGGTGGTGCTTCGGCGCGCTTCATCGCTCGGATCATCGCGTCGTAGCGGGGGGCGCGTCTACTTCATCTGCTGCTCGCTCTTCGAGCGGAGATCGCGGCTCGAATACTTTGCGAGCTCCGACTTCCACTCCTCGAACAGCAGCTTGATGGTGGTTTTCTTTCGTCCTTTGTTTTTCTTGCGAGCGAGGTTTTCTCGCCCCTGCTGTGTTCACCGTAGGCGGAGCACGTGGGACGGTGCAATGCGGTGATACGCCCCGATGCACGACTCGAAGACGTTCTGTTCGAGGACTCCGGTTCGTCGGGCGTGGGACAAAACCATCCCTATAGGCGACATGCCACAGTGGCGATCCACTCCTGTCAATTCGAACACGTTGTCCCGTTGATCTCCGGGTGCAAAGCAAGCGTCGCAGAAGCCGCTCGTCGGCCCATGGTCGGGCAGGGTTACACTGTCCATTGGCGAAATGTTTTTGAGAGTTCAAGGCGGAGGCGGTAGCCTTGCACTCGAGTCTGTCTCGGGTTCAATGACACCGTAGATTGATCAGGGTCATTCCGCGAGCAGGACATCCGATGCAAATTAGTTCAACGTGGAGAATCACCATGAAAATGAAGACTCTGACGGCCGCAATCAGCCTGATGATCCTCGGCGTTCTCGCCAGCGCTCCATCATTCGCCTCCACCAAGGCGGAGCTGGATGCGAGCGCCAAGAAGGCAATCGAGCATTTCTATACGCTCGGCTCGAAGAACAAGGAGCTGGCTGGCAAGGCAGCGGGCATCCTGATCTTTCCGACTGTCACCAAGGCCGGTGCCGGCGTCGCCGGTGAGTACGGCGAGGGCGTCCTGCGCGTCAAGGCCAAGACCGTCAACTACTACAGCGTCACATCGGCCTCGGTCGGCGTAACGCTCGGTGTTGGCACGCATACCGAGATGATCATGTTCATGACCCAAGAGTCGCTCGATAAATTCACCAAGACCGACGGTTGGTCTGTCGGCGCGGACGCGGCTGTCGCCGTGGTGACCCAGGGTGCCGGCGGTGAATATGACACCGAGACCCTCGGGAAGCCGATCCTCGGCTTCTGCTTCAGCCAAAAGGGCCTGATCGGAGATTTGTCCTTCGAGGGTGCGAAGATCACCAAAATCCAAAAGTGAACGTCTCCCGTTGGCGCGCGGCGTCGCGCGCCAGCGGCGACCTCGACGACCACCAAGCCGCGCGAGAATTCAGACCGCTACTCAGATGCCCACCGAAAATCGATCGTTTTGAGTTTCTCCGCGCCGACGGCGATCGTGCGTTTTTCCGTCTTGCCTGCGAAGGTTGCGACGATTTGATAATTGCCCACCGGTAACTTGGTCAAGAACCACGGCCCTTCGGACGTGGTATCCAGAAGCGTTTTACCTGCCTCGTCAGCGATGCTGACCTTGACGCCGCTCACGTAGCTGCCAGACGTCAGAGCGAACACGAGTTTGAGATTGAAATCGCCGGCGAGCGAATTGAGCCGTTCGATCGAATCCGTTCCGACACCCCGGACACATAGGGCACGCCGCCGGCGGTTTGGACGATTTGATCGCTACTCGCGCTCGCGACGGGGACGAGCAATGCAGAGCCCAGCAAGATGCCGGCAATGCCGTGCGCGAGCGATTTGTTCTTCATGCCGAGATCCTGTTTCATGCGATGATCCTCCTTTGTCGATTCGATTGTCGTCGTTACAACCCGTAGCTAGTGCCCAGCCGCCGCGGCGGTGACACGCCAGATGGTGTTGCCGACGTCGTCGGCCACGAGCAGTGCGCCGCGCTTGTCGATCGCAACGCCTACTGGCCGCCCCATCGCGTCGCCGTCGTCCTCGACAAAGCCCGTCAGCACGTCGATCGGAGGGCCCGACGGTAGGCCGTCGGTGAAAGGCACGAAGATCACCTTGTAGCCGCTGCGCGGCGTGCGATTCCAGGAGCCGTGCTGTCCCACGAACATCCCGTGGCCGAACGGCGCGGGCAGGGTCGTCCCTCGCGACGAGGCGAGGCCGAGCGAGGCGGTGTGCGGCCCCAGGGCGTAGTCGGGCGCGAGGGCCGTGGCGACGAGGTCGGGCCGTTGCGGCTTCACCCGAGAATCCACGTGTTGACCGTAGTAGCTGTACGGCCAGCCGTAGAATCCGCCGTCGCGGACCGCCGTCATGTAGTCCGGAACCAGGTCGCTGCCGAGCTCGTCGCGCTCGTTGACCGACACCCACAGGGCACCGCTCTCCTGCTCCCAGGCCATTCCGACGGGGTTCCGCAGGCCGGAGGCAAAGATGCGATGGCTGCCCGTTCGAGGATCCACCTCCCAGATCGCAGCGCGCCCCTCTTCTTTCTCGATTCCGTTCTCCGCCGCATTGCTGTTCGAGCCAACGCTCACGTACAGCCTTGATCCGTCGGGGCTGGCAGTGACGTTCTTGGTCCAATGATGGTTGAGGGGGCCTGCCGGCAGGTCCATCAACTTGATTCCGGGCTCCTCGATCCGGGTCTCGCCTTCCATGTAGGGGAAACGCACGATGGCGTCGCTATTCGCCACGTAGAGGACATTGCCCACCAACGCCATCCCGAAGGGCGAATTGAGCCCGGCCAGCAAGACCGAGCGGGTCTCCGCAATGCCGTCCCCATCGGTGTCCCGGAGTAGCGTGATCCGGTTGGCCGTCGGCACGGCACCGCCGGCTTTCTTTTGAAAGTGCCTGAAGAACCATCCCTTGATCCCCGTCCATCCTCGGCACTGTCGGCGGGGCGTTGGTCTCCGCGACGAGCACGTCGCCATTGGGGAGCACGTCGAGCCAGCGTGGGTGGTCCAGTCCCTCGGCGAACGCGGCCACCCTCATCCCTCCGCCGCCACCGGCGTAGCCCCGGGTGACCATCCCTTGGCCGTTACGACGTGCACGGTCGGGATCAGCGTTGGGTTGGGCGGCGGGAGGGTGGGGTGCGGTCCCGTGCCCGCAGCGACGGGCAACCGCGCCGAGGCCCCACAGCCCGCGAGACTCACCGCAGCCAGGACGAGCAGCACTCGGTGCTGGTTGAACCTGATCAGGATCATTCGCTACCCGGGGGAGTTGACGGAACGTCTCTCCCCGGACGCAAGCTGCCCGCTCCTACGGACCATCCGCAAACCCGCCGCAGCAACCGTCGCGGCCCGCTCGGCGAGCGCCTCGACCGTGTCAGTCGTTCTGTTTGTTCTTCTGCTTGTCGTCCCGTGCCCGCTGTTTCCTCTCTGCGGCGCACCGCCACCCTGCGGTGCTGCTTGCTGTCCCTGCTGCGGGTGATCTTCGGACCCTTGCGACTTGCCCTGAGCCGGCGGTGCGGGCGCGCTCGGGCCATGTCCTCGCAGCGTTTCATAGTGTTGGCGCACCACGCGATTTTTCGGACGGTAGGGGTAATGCTCGCTCTGGAGCACGCCCTGCTTCTCTACGGGCGGATAGCGGTCACCGGAATATTCCCGTTGATAGACGGGGAGCGGAGCCGGACGGCGAGTAGGAGTGCGGCTCCACTGGTCCCACCCGTGTCGACGCTGCTCCCATTGATGGCCCCAGTGCTCACCCCAGTGCGGCGGCGCATCCGCCTGCCATTGATGGAAGTAGCGAGGCGGCTCCCGGTAGTAGCGAACAGGAACCCGCAGGAGGTACGCCGGCATGATTTCCGGAGCCACGGGCGCCCACGGCCCGTTGTACCAGGAGCTCGCATACCAGTTGTCTCCTTGAAAGACCCAGTACATGCCGTCATAGAAGAAGTAGTTCGCGTTCACGTTTGGCGTGTAGTAGACCGGGTACCCCGGCACCCGCTCGAACTGCGGATACACAGGCATGTTGATCCCGATGCTCACATGCGGGAGCCCGATGCCGATGCTCACCTGTGCCGCGGCCGGAGCCAACGAGCCCAACAGAAGCAACACACCGCCGACGAGGGTGGTGCGAATCGTCTTGATATTCATGATGTCTTCTTTCTTGCGCGGATACAACACGATATAGTGTTATGTCATGTCGCGAGGCTCGTGGGTCATCCGCATCGAGTGTAGGGTGGCGCCGCCAGCCGCGCATCGGGGCGCTTCTCGCGTCGACCGGTGCGCCCACCACCCGCAATGCTCGGATTGTAGATAGCGGCCACCGGTTTCTACAAAGCGCGCGCTAGATGGACTTCAGGAACTCCACCAGGTCGGGGCTTTTCCGAAGCGTGCTAGAGCTCGATGCCGAAGTAGCGCCGATAGCGCGCGTTGTACTCCGCGTCGTCGAGGTCGTCGCCGAGAGCGATGTAGTCCTCGTCCGACACCTCGAGCCGCCCCGCCGCCAGGCCGACCGCGTCGTCTGCCGACCGGCCAGCGCAGCTGGTAGTCCGGAGTGGTGATCGCCTCGAGGATCGTCTCCGCCACGAGCTGCGGCTGCGTCGCGGCGCGGAAGCCGGCGGCGAAGAGCTTGCCGTTGCGCCGCATGATCGGCTGGTACGGCGAGGTCTTGTCGTAGCGCGTCGCGGTCGCCGAGTTGTCGAAGATGCTGGTCATGATGACGCCGGGCTCGACGTTCACGACGCGAATCCCGAAGCGGCGCACTTCGACCGCGAGCGCTTCGCCGCGCACTCGAGCGCGAACTTCGAGGCCGAGTAGGGGATCTGGTTCGGGGTCGCGACGCGGCCGGAGATCGACGTGACGTTCACGATCGCGCCGGTTCGCCGTTCGCGCATCTCGGGCAGTACCGCCTGGATGCAGCGGATCGCGCCGAAGTAGTTGGTCTCGAACATCTGCCGGTGCTCGTCCTCGGGCACGAGCTCGAGCGGCGTCGCGCCGCCGATGCCGGCGTTGTTCACCAGCACGTCGACGAGCCCGTGCGCGCGCGCCTTGGCGAAGGCGCGATCGACCGAATCCTGCGACGTGACGTCGAGCTCGATCACCTCGACCGGCAGGCCGTCCTTCGCCGCCGCTTCGCGCAGCGGGCCGGCCTTGGCGAGGTTGCGCATGCCCGCGAACACGCGGTGTCCCTTGCGCGCGAGCTCGAGCGAAGTCGCGAGCCCGATCCCGCTGCTGGTTCCCGTGACGACCGCGATCTGCGTCATGCTCACTCCCGAATCCGCCAGCGGTGGTTGGCCCAGGCGGTGTCGCCGACGATACCGTGCGGCCCGGCGCCGCGCGGGCCAGGCGCGCAATTCTCGACCACGATGTGGGAGGGTGCCTACCGGATGGGCGCAGCGCGGCGTCGCGCGAGAACCACCAGACCGAGGGCCAACAAGGTGGCGCTGCTGGGCTCGGGCACGGACAGCACGCCGAACAGGCCGTGGGTCTCCCCATCGGGGCCCGCCGTGAAGTAGACGGCGTCGGCGCTGCCGCCATTGCCCGTGCCGCTGCCGACGATCAAATCCCAGAGTCCGTCGATCTCGAGCGGCTGGTCGCCCGGTCCGGTCAAGATGCCGTCCAGGGCGCCCGTGGTCCGGTTGTAGATGTGGATCTTCCCGTCTCCGAAATTTCCGACGAGCAGATCTCCTGCCAGCGCAGCGAAGCTCGTCGGGGCGAGCGCGAGGCCCCAGGGCGAGTCGAGATCGCCGTTCGAAACGAGACGCTGCTGGAAGTTGCCCTGGAGGTCGAACACGCTGACGAAGCCGTGGCCGGCGCCCGGCACGTCGTCGTGCTGGTTCGCATCCTGCAAGGCGTAGGTGACGTACATCGTGCCGCCGAGATTCTCGATGTTGAAGGGCGCGTAGCCCGAGGGCAGATTCGGGTCGGTGAAGCTTCCCGCGAGGTCGGGCGCACCCGCATTGCCTTTCAAGATGTCGATGGCTCCGGCCCTGAAGTTGGCGGCGTACAGATAGGTATTCCCGTTGATGTTGCTGTACGCAGCGCCCTTGTAGACATTGTTCGAGTCCGCGAGGGCCAGGACCTCGGCGGTCGTGCCCAGCGCGCCCCGCCAACCCGAGAGCGTTCCGTCCTCGCTCGCGAAGAGGAATAAGTCGGAATTGAAGCCACCCGCCGCGCCGCCCGCGAACGCCTGCCCCGTGACGGAGCCGGCTCCGGGGATGTTGACGTTGAGCATCAGCTTCGAAGGAGTGCCGGTGGTCGGATCGACCGCGTAGAGTGTCGACTGCCCGCTGCCGTTGTCGGAGACCCAGAAGGGCGAGCCGGCGCCGCTTTGGGACACTCCCCAAGGATTGACCAGGGCCGTGTCGGTGAGCATCGCCGGGTGCGCCGTTTGATCGTCGGTAACCAGGTTGGTGACCGTGACCTCGAGCGCCCATCCGCCCGTCGGGCTTCCCAGCCACCCCGCCAGCGCCGCAACAACGCCAACCGCCACGCTCGACCGCTTCATGGATCGGGATCCTCCCAGGGGTGCCCCCAGTCGGGGCACTGGAGGAGAGGTGGCAAGATTGGGCCTGCGCGTGGCGAGGATCGGCGGATGGCTCGCGTACGACGGGCGGAGTCGATCCGAAACGAGATCCCCATGGGGATTCGAGCGGGCGCGGTAGCGTAGGGCGCCGGAGGATCCGCCATGGACACGACGAATCTGCAGGGCCGCAGCGCGCTCGTCACGGGCGCCGGCAGCGGCATCGGGAGGGAGACGGCGCTGCTGCTCGCGCGCCGCGGCGCCCAGCTCTTTCTGTGTGACGTCAACGAGCCGGGGCTGGCCGAGACCGAGCGCGCGGTCCGCGAGCTGGGCCGGGAAGTGCTGGCTCGACGCGTCGACGTTTCGCAGCGCGAGCAGATGCGCGCCTTCGCGGAGGCGGTACACGCGCGAGTGGAGGCGGTCGATCTGCTCGTGAACAACGCCGGAGTCGGCATCGGGGGCGGCTTCCTCGACACGAGCCTCGCGGACTGGGACTGGATCGTCGGGATCAATCTGATGGGCGTGGTACACGGCTGTCACTTCTTCGTGCCGCCCATGGTGAGACGCGGGCGCGGCGGCCACGTGGTGAACCTGTCCTCCGCGGCCGGCTATCTGGCCTCGGCGGCGCTCGCGGCATACTGCACCACCAAGTTCGGCGTGCTCGGTCTCTCCGAAGCCCTGCGCGACGAGCTGCAACCCCACGGCATCGGCGTCACCGCCATCTGCCCCGGGATCGTGAATACCAACATCACCCGCACCAGCCCCCTGCGCGGCGTGGCGGATACACCCGAAACCCGGGAGCGCATGGTGGGCATGTATCAGCGCCGCAACTACGGTCCCGAGCGGGTGGCCGTGAACATCCTGCGTGCAGTGCAGCGCAATCGAGCGGTCGCGCCGGTCACGCCCGAGGCCTGGTTGATGTACGCGCTCAAGCGCTTGTCCCCCACGTTCACGGCGTGGCTCTCCCACAGAATGGGCCAGAGGCTCGCGCCGCCTGCGGCTCCGCCGCCGGCGCGCTGAGCCTCGCGCGGAGGGTTGGGTGACTCCGGAGCGAAGGCTGGTCTAGACTGCTGGCGTTTCGGTAGACAGGAGAAGGGCTCCATGAATCGTGCGATCGCAGCGCGCCTCGTCGCATTGCTGCTGCTCGTGGTCCTGGCGACCTCGTGCGAGACGATGCAGAACAATCCGAAGGCGTTCCTCGGCGGCGCGGGCGGCGCGGCTGCGGGCGGCCTGATCGCCGCGGCGGCCGGCGGCGGAGCCGCGGGCATCGTCGGCGGCGTGCTGCTGGGCGGTCTGCTCGGCGGCGCGATCGGCAACCACCTCGACAACAAGGACAAGGAGCTGGCGGCCCGCAACGCCCAGGCATCCTTCGAGACCGCGCGCACGGGGCAGACCACGGGCTGGCAAAACCCGGACAGCGGCAACTCGGGCACCATCACGCCGACGCGCACCTACCAGGCGCCGAGCGGCGGGTACTGCCGCGAGTACCAGCAGCAGATCACCGTCGGCGGCGAGAAGCAGCAGTCCTATGGGACCGCCTGCCGCCAGCCGGACGGATCCTGGAAGATCCAGAGCTGACGCGGGCGCCGCGCAGCGGCGCCACCGCGAAAGGAGAGCACGCGATGCGCACCCTCTCGCTCGCCGTCCTCGTGACGTCGGTCGCCCTCGCCGGCGGCGCGGCGCGCGCGGAACCGAAAACGCTCCCCGCCGAGAATCCGCGCGCGGCCCACGCCGAGACCGACCGGAACAAGGACGGCAAGGTGGACCGCGAGGAGTTCCACGAGCGCCTGGTGGACGTCTTCTACACAGCGGACGTGAACAAGGACGGAAGCCTCGGCGCAGAGGAGTTCGCGACGCTCGACACGCAGACGAACTTCGCCGAGATGGACAAGAACAAGAACGGCAGCGTGAGCATGACCGAGTTCATCGCCTACCGCTTCCGGCAGTTCGACGAGGCCGACACCGACCACGACGGCCTGCTCACGGTGCAGGAAGTCGAGGTGTATGTCGGGCCGTAGCAAGCGCGGTGCGCTCGGAGCGCGCGCATGCCGGTGATGGGCTCGCCGAGGATCAGCGGGCGCGAAGCGTAGCGGCTGCTGCGCCCGCCATCGCCGCGGCGAGGCACACGAGCGCGCCGTGCGAGAGCGCCGGCACAGAGACCGGGGCGGCGGGAACGACGGGCCACAGCACGGCCCGCTCGGCGTTCAGAGGACCGCTGCCACCGCCCGCCTGGCCATCGTTGTCGAGCGCGTAGGCGATGCTGCGCGTGTGACCCGGCAGGGGCTCGAGCTCGTGCAGCAGCTCGTACGTCGTCCCGCCGACCTTGTGCCACACCACGCCGCGCTCGGCGCCAGTGCTGGTGGTGCAGTTGCCAGCGATGTCGCCGCTCGTGTTGATCGCCGTCGCTGCGGAGCAGCTTCCGCCCGGGGGAACTGGAAGCGGTGTCACGCTGTATCCAGGGCCGCTCGACCTCCACACGACGGCCACCGGCGCTCCGGTTCCGTCGTCGCTGCGGCCGACGATTCCGCCGAAGAACCCGATGTCGTAGGCGCGGCTCGACGTCCCGCCCGGAAGCTCGCCGAGCAGCGCGAGCGAGTAGCCGCTGTAGCTGAGCTTCCAGACGGCGGCCCGCTCCGGCGCGCTGCCGCCGGTGTTGCCGACGATGGTGCCCGCGGTGTTGATGCGAGCCGGAAACGGGCCGGCGTTCGCGCCGGAGAGCCGCGGCAGCTCCTGTGCGAGCGCAGTGGGCGACGGCCACCAGATCGGCGCCAGGCCCACGGCCGAATTGCTGCTCTTCGCCGATCCGGCGATGAGATCGCCGTCGTTGACGGTGATGGCGACCACGAAGGCTTGACTCGTGGGCGCCGTCGGGTATCCCGGCGGCGCCGTCAAGTATTCGAATTCCAGATAAGTGTCAGTCTGCGCATCGAACCGGAACTCGACGGGTTTCGTCCAGGTGTAGGGGGGGAAACCGACTGGCACGATGGTCGACACACCTCCCACGACCCGCCCCGCCTGGTTGATCGCGGTGTCTCCAACGCATTCGCCAGAGCTGGCGCAGATATACCCGTCCGGGGCGAAGTAGCCTTTGATCCCGTATTCGGGGAAGTCGACGAAGAAGCCGGCGACACCGACGGGAGGGCTCGTCCTGTAGTCGAGAGAATAGGGGGCCACGGCGTAGATCACGCCCGCTCGTGAGATGATGCGCGTGGCCAGGGCCTCGAACGGGGGATAGGGATCCTCGAGGAACTTCACCTCCCGTGCCGGAATCTGGGCCGCGAGCGTGGGACCGCTCGGCCCGAGGGCCAGCAGCGCGATCGCGAGCTCCAGGCGGATTCGCATGGGCGGTGCCCCGAGTCGGCCCATCCTAACACGAACGTGGGACGCGCCGGGAGGGAATCCGCGCGCGCGCTCAGAGCGCGCGCATGCCGGTGATGGGCTCGCCGAGGATCGCCGTTCTAGGCGCCGCGCTTTCGCGCGGCAAGCTCGTCTTTCGCGACCTTGTGCTGATCGATGGCGATCCGCAGATTTGAAGAGAGCACGTGGGCGGCAGCGACGGGGAGAACCGCCGCGAACAAGAGACGATCGATCAACAGCTCTGGCCCACCGCCTTTTCGGAGATCGCCCAGAGTCGCTTCGCGGCTTCCGCGTCGAGCGCGTACGAGCGCACGCCGCCGGTCGCGGTCGGAGCGTCCTCGACTTGCGCGACGTGACAGTCCTCCAGGTAGAGACCGCCGCGGCCCTCCAGCTCGGGCGCCGTCGCGGCATACACGGAGGTGGCGGCGCCGGCTGCGACCGACTTCATCTTCAGCTGGCCGCCGGGCGCGCGCTTGCGCAGATACTCGTAGTCCTCCCGCTGCATGTGGCGGGAGAGGTCGGTGAGGATCACCCCAGGGTGTAGGGCATTGGCGTGCACGCCGAGCGAGCCGAGACGCCGCTCCAGCTCGACGGCGAACAGGATGTTGGCCGTCTTGGCCTGCCCGTACGCCTGCCACTTGTCGTACGGGCGCCGCTCGAAGTAGATGTCGTCGAAGACGACGGGAGACTGCTGGTGGCCGCGCGAGCTGACCGAAACGATGCGCGCAGGGGAGCCGCGCAGCAGCGCCGGCGCGATCAGGCCTGTCATGAGGAAGTGGCCGAGGTGGTTGGTGCCGAACTGCAGCTCGAATCCATCGGCCGTCCTTCCGAACGGGCACGCCATCACGCCGGCGTTGTTGACGAGGATCTGCAGCGCGTCGTGGCGGGCGAGAAATCGCTCGGCGAAGGCCCGGATGCTCGCGAGCGAGCCGAGCTCCAGCGCCTCGACCTCGACGCCGTCGTTGCCCGTCGACTTCCGGATGTCCGCCGCGACCGCCTCGCCCTTGGCGACGTCGCGGGCGGAGAGGACGACCCGGGCGCCTTTCGACGCCAGCGCCCGAGCGGTCTCGGCCCCCAATCCGCCCGACCCGCCTGTCACGAGGGCCCACTTTCCAGTGAGATCGATCCCCTCGAGCACCTCATCCGTAGTCGTGTCGTGGCCGAACCTGCTGCGCGTCGCTTCGTGCATGGGGTTTCTCCTTCCTCGTCGTGCTTCCCCCGCCTGCGCGAGGATGATGCTGTCTGCCGCGTGCTTCCCGCGCCCCGCTGCGACCGGGCGCAGCTCGCGCGCCTCTAGATCGCGTCACTCACCCCCCGCACGAACAGCGGCGTCAGCCCGAGCCGCGCCACGTCGGCCTCGAGCTCGCGCGCGCTGGGCGGAGCGGCCGGCGCTTCCGCGGCTGCGAGCAACGCGGGCAGCAGCGTGGCGTCGCTCGAGGTGTTCAGGAACAGGCCGGGCTTCGACAGCACGAAGCGGACGGCGCGGCCGAGCGCCTCGACGTCGCGAATCGGCTCGTACCAGCTGTAGCGGCGCTCGTCCCCCCCGCCCCAGCGCCGGCGTGCGATCGCCTTGATCGTCTGAACCGCGACGCCGCGCTGCGCGCACACCGCGAGCAGGCGCTCGACGTCCGCGGCGTACTCCGGCTGCGCCAGCATCGTGAAGTTGTACGGCAGCAGCACCGAGTCGAAGGGGAAGCGCTCGAGGCTCGCGAGGTGCATGGCGGCCGCGCGTGTGCCGTGGCCCGTGACGCCGAGGAAGCGCACGTGGCCCCTCTCGCGCGCCTCCACGAGCGCCTCGAGCGCGCCGCCGGGCCCGAGCGCCACCCGCCAGTCGTTTGCATCCACCAGGTTGTGGAGCTGGATCAGATCGAGCTGGTCCGCGGCGACGCGCTGACGCGACCGCTCGAGGCTGGCGCGGGCGCCTTGCGCGGTGCGCTCGTGCGTCTTCGTGGCCAGGAAGAAGCGGTCGCGATGCCGCGGCATCCACGCGCCCACACGCAGCTCCGAATCGCCGTACATGGCGGCCGTGTCGATGTGGTTCACGCCGTGCTCGAACAGCAGCTCGAGGAGCGCGTCGGCCTTGTCCTGGCGCATGCTGCCCAGCGCCGCGGCGCCGAAGATGACGCGGCTGCTGGAGTGCCCGGTGCGCCCGAACGGGATCTCCTGCATGGCTCCTCCTCGCCCCCAGCGACTCTACTACGCTCGCAGGCGCCCCGAACCGGCGCCCGCTCGATGGCTCCCAGCGGTGTCGTGCTCGGCGTCGGCGTCGCGATCCTGTCCGTCACGCAGCCTCACCTGCCGAGCTTCGCCCGGGCTGCTGCTGTTCGCGGCGCTGCTGGTGGGGTTCGGCGGCGCGCTCTGGCGCAGCGCGACCGATCTCGAGGGTCACGTGCACGCCGGTGCGCAGGCGCTGGTCGAGGTGCTCACGCGCGTCGCGCGCACCGGCATGGTGGGACCCGGCGCGCAGCCAATCCCCGAGATCCACGCGCTGCACCCCGGCCTCGGCTCTCCCGTCGCAGTCTTACTGCTCGCGGCGAGCCCGGCCGCGGGGCGGACGCTCGCCCTGCTGAATCTGCGCGGCCACACCGGAGCGACGGTGCTCGCGATCTCGCGCGGCGCCGAAGCGATCGTCGCGCCGGTGGCGAGCGTCCGCTTGCAGGCCGGCGATGTCCTCGGTCTGATCGGCACGCACGCCTCGATCGAGGCGGCGAAGCTCGCGTTGCTGGGCGACGCCGGGGGCGCGCTGCCGGTCCAGGGCCAGCGCAGGAATCGACGAAAAGACGTGACTCCACAAGACTCGAATCGCCGCCCCGCGATACGCGCGATCGATGACGTCCCAAGGGGCGACCTGCGTGCGCAATCCCCGCCCAGACATACACCGGCCGTAAACGTCCCGCGCAATCGCCACTCCACCACGATCCACCGACGGGGGCCCTCGTTCCAGTCGTTCATGCTCGGCGGCACCGTCACCGAGTGCGATCGGATCGTGAAGGGCACGCTCGGCGTGAACCCGATCGGCTGGGTGAAGCAGGGCATGCAGCTCCGCGACGACGCGCGACTCCTCGACGCGGGGGCGGGCAGCGAGCTGAGAGGCTCTCGGTGACGGGCTTCGAGTCCGGAGACGAGGACTGGCCGACCCCGACGCGCAGCGCCGGCCTAGCGCGATGTAACAAGTTCCCTCGCCATCCTTTCGCCGTCGTGTTCCGATGATTCTCACCCGCAGCCCACGAAGGTGCAGGATGCTCGTGTTCCTACTGGGAGGGACAGCATGCGCGCGATGTGGATTCGCTCGAGCTGCTTGCTGTTGCTGTCGACCGCCTCGTCGGCGTCGGCCGTGAGCATGGACTGGGTGGCGATCGGCAACCCGGGCAACGCCTGCGACACGCAGTCGGGCGGCTGCTACGGAGCGCTCGGCTACGGGTACAACATCGGCAAATACGAGGTGACCAATGGACAGTACGCCGAGTTCCTGAATGCGAAGGCGGCCTCGGACCCGCTCGGGCTGTACAACACGAACATGGCGGAAGTCTACGGCGGCATCACGCGCAGCGGCAGCTCGGGTAGCTACACCTACACCGCGATCGCCAGCTACGTGAACAAGCCCGTCAACAACGTGTCGTTCTTCGACGCGCTCCGCTTCGCGAACTGGATGAACAACGGCCAGGGCAGCAGCGACACGGAGACGGGCGCGTACACACTCCTCGGCGGGACCGCGACTCCGAGCAACGCCGCAATCGTTACGCGCAACGCGGGCGCGACGATCGTTCTCCCGAGCGAGGACGAGTGGTACAAGGCCGCGTACTATGACGCGCTCTCCACGAGCTATTTCGACTATCCGATGGGCTCCAACGCGCTGCCGACTTGCGGTCTTCCGTTTGCCGCGCCGAACACGGCGAATTGCGGCAACGAGATCAACGCCCCGACTGCGGTCGGCAGCTATACGGGCTCGCCGAGTCCCTACGGCACCTTCGACCAGGGTGGGAACGTCGTGGAGTGGATGGATACGATCATCGGCCCGCCCGACGGCCGTGTGCTCCGCGGCGGTTCGTTCGAGAACGATCCCAGCCTACTCGCCGCGTCGCTGCGCGGGAATGGCGGATTCACAGGAGAGAACTACGTGATCGGTTTCCGAATCGCGATGGTTCCGGAGCCCGGAACGGGTCTCCTCGTCATCGCGGGACTTCTAGGCCTGGCAGGCTGGCGCAAGGCCGCCGCCTAGCACGCTAGCTCGCCTCGTCGTAGAGGAGGCGCAGCGCCGCGGCCAGGAACGCCGGCTCGGCGATCTCCTCGAGCGTGGCGCCGGCCTTCTTCGCGGCCTTCGTGTGCGCGTCGATGCAGTACACGCACTGCGTGGTGAGCGACACCGCGAGCGCGATCAGCTCGCGGTGCTTGCGTGGCACCTGCGCGTCGTCGCGCCCGACGATCCGGTCGAGCCCACCCACGCTTCGAACTCGAGGATAGCTATTACAAGATGGATTCTCGGGTCGGCCGAGAAGTACCCTCCTTCACTGACGCGATCATCGAAGGGTTCCTCGATCGTCTGGTCGCGTCGCAACGGGACGACGGCGGGTGGCCGATCGATTGGCGGGCGCCGGGGACGACTGCAACCGCCGAGTGGCGAGCCATCAGGACGCTCGAAGCGCTCCAAACGCTTTCGGCATACGGTCGCCTGTGAGGCGCACGCCGCCCAACCCGCTGAAGCTGACGGCCGCGGATTTCAGCCGCGCGCACAGACGGACTCGACACGAATCGTGGTAGGCTCATCTTTGGCCGCAGCCTGGCGACGGTCCGTCAAGCGCCCGAGGAGCCCTTGCCGCACCTTAGAACGCTGGTCGACCGCCTTCGGAGCGCCCTCGCTCCTGGCCATCGCAACTTTGCAGACCACGATCTGCGTGGTGTCAACTTTGCCGGTCAGGATCTCCGTTCTTCCAACTTCGCCGGAGCAAACCTAGGTCAGGCGGACCTACGAAGAGCCAACCTCCGGCGGTGCAACTTCGCGCGCGCCAACCTGTCATCTGCCTCACTCCGAGGGGCCGACCTTCGCGCTGCAAATCTAAGAGCTGCCTGCCTTTCTGGCGCTGATCTTCGGGGTGCAGTTCTTCGCTTCGCGTCGCTCAAGGGCGCACGCGCCTCCATCGACACGCGTTGGCCCGAGAGTTTTCGTGTACCTGACAGCGTGACCATAGAGCCGGCCGCCTGACGAGGCGCTGCAGCCGCCCGCCCGCTTTGGTTGCCGCGCATGCGTCCCGGGCCGGCGTCCGCCCGATTGGCAGTTGACCCGGGACGGCCGCCGGTCGACACTTGGCTGCAACACGGGCGCCCGTAGCTGAGCGCCCATCCGTTACACAGCGCGAGAGGAGAATTGCGGCGGCGCACGAGCTCTCCAACGTGACGGTGCGACGAAGCACCCCGCAAGACACGGAGAGCTTCCGGCGGTGTCTTGATGCGGTCGCGCGAGAGCGAAGGTGGTTGGCCTTTCTCCAAGCGCCGTCTCTGCAGGACGTCGACGCCTTTCTCCGCCAGCATTCGCCGATTCAATTCGTAGCCATACAAGGAGACGAAGTCGTCGGCTGGTGTGACGTCACGCCGAGCCAACGCGAAGGCTTTCAGCATTCGGGGGTACTCGGTATGGGGCTACTCGTTGGTTTTCGCGGGCGTGGCCTCGGGCGCAAGCTTCTCCTCGAGACGATCGACGCGGCTCTGGCAGCTGGCCTTACTCGTGTTGAGCTCGAGGTGCTTGCTTCGAACGAACCGGCCGTTGCCCTGTACGAGCGGTTCAACTTTATGCACGAGGGACGCAAACGAGCCGCACGCATTCTCGACGACCGGGTAGAGGACATTCTCTGCATGGCGCTTGTCCGACCAGCAGAACGACGCGCTGTCTAACACTGCAGCTGACCGGGCCACAGCGAGCTTCGAGGATAGGTGATACAAGCTGGATTCTCGGGACGTCCGAGAAGTAGCATTCTGTCAGCTACCCCCCCGTAGGGGGCACTTGGTGAAGGACTTCACATGACTCGCGCATGATTGGGAAACGAGGACAACCATGAAGACAACACTGCTTCTTTTCTTGAGCGCTCTGTCGTTCCTTGTGCTCGGACCAGGAGATGGTCTTGGAGCACCACAGCAGGACGCAGGGTCAACTGCGCGACGAGTCATCATCTTCGTTTGGGATGGACTTCGCACTGACGACGTCACTCCGGACAACATGCCGAATTACTTTGCCCTCGCTCGATCCGGGGTCGTCTTCGCGGATCACCACGCTGTATATCCGACCTTCACGATGATGAACTCCGCCTCCATTGCGACTGGAACGTATCCGGGGGTGCATGGGTTCTACGGCAACGTGGTGTACGCGCCAAATGCGAGGGGAAGGAACGCCAAGGGAGTCGATATCGATTTTTCTGCCCCGGCGTTCATCGAGGACTTCGGGGTCGTCGAAGCCGTGCGGGAATCCTACCAGGGCAAGCTGACCCTCGTTTCGACGATGCTCCAAGCAGCACAGGCCAGAGGGCTGACGACGGCGGCCATCGGCAAGTTCGGGGCCGCCTTCATCCAGGATTACAAGCGAGGGGGCATCATCCTCGATGAAGATGCGGCGATGCCGCTCAGTTTCGCCAAGGAACTCCAGAAGGCTGGGTATGCCCTGCCGAGGAACACGATCAACGCCTACGACGCGAATGCGTTGGCGCTCGCCAGTGACAACGGTGACCCGACGGCACCCATTGCTATTGCGAAGCTCAACGAAGGGCAGACCGCGAATCCACTCGACCGCACGGGGGCTCTTTCTCGGCGTGGGTTCACGTATCTTACCGACGTATTCGTCAATGACATCCTCCCGAATAAGAAGCCGGCTCTCACAGTCTTTTGGTCGAAGGAGCCGGACGCAACGAATCACGCGTACGGACCTGGGACATACAACTCCATCGATGCGACAAAGCTGAACGACGAGATCTTGGGCCGAGTCATGGACAAGATCCGCCAGCTCGGCTGGGAGCAGAGCACTGACATCATCATCACTCAGGACCACAATCACAGCACGGTCTCCGGAGATGTCGCCCACTACCCACTGCGGGGCATTGTCGATGGCGGCGTCGGTTCGCATGACCCATATGGGTACTCGGTGTCGGGCTTCGTGCGGACGGCAGAGTTGCTCACCCAGGATGGGCTGAAGGCCTACGATGGCGCAGGCTGCCGCGACATACCGACCTTGTCAGGCATCCTGTTCGACGGAACCCACCTTCACCCCATTAAAAATGACGCGGATGGAAGCGCTTGTGGTAAAGCGCAGGAGTACACCTCGCCCAGGTACTTGGTGCCGAAGCCGGTTCCCGCCGGAGGCATCGTCGTGGCCGCGAACGCGGGGAGCGACTACCTCTTCGTCCCGGATGGCGACCCCAACACCGTCAAGGCCGCTGTGGTGAGCCTCCAGAGCCGCTTGCAATTCGGCGCAATTTTCGTGAGCGACAGGTATGGGGACGTCGCGGGGACGCTGCCCATGAGCCTCATCAACACGGAGAACCCGGTCACCGGCCGGGGACCTGACATCATCGTCAGCTTCACTTTCGACGAAAACGTGCCTGTGGCAGGCCGTCCTGGAATCATCTACGCGAGCTCGGTCAACCGGAGGGGTGACCACGGCAGTTTCTCGCCAACCGATACGCACATTTCCATGATGGCCCATGGGCCAGACTTCACGTCGGGCCTTTATGACACGCTTCCCACGGCGAACGTCGACATCGCGCCCACGGTCGCCCGCGTTCTCACGTTCAACATGCCGGGCGTTCAGGGGCGAGTGCTCGAGGAGGCGTTGAGCGGCGGACCACGTGTCACGGAATACACGGTGTCGGGCAAGATCTACCGGTCCTCAAAAAGGACCGGGCTGAAGGTGAAGCTCCCCACTGACCTGGACGGCCGCACCATTGATCCGCACCTGACGACGTACTCCGTCGAGCTGAGGACGAAGATCCTCACCCGAGGTGGCACAAGCTACACCTACTTCGACCAGGCCAGAGCGACCCGCGAATGAACCTCCGCGGACTCACGGAGGATTGCATGTCATCCGTGCGCGCCAGTGTGATGGCACTTTTCGCAGGCTTCAGCGTTCTCGCGTACGCGGCTCCAATGGTCGATCTGGAACAGGCCCATCGTGCGGTGGCGGCAGCGGATAGCGCCTGGGCCGCCGCCGTGGCAGTTCACGACCTCGAGGCCAGTGTCGAGGATAGGTGATACAAGCTGGATTCTCGGGACGTCCGAGAAGTAGCATTCTGTCAGCTACCCCCCCGTAGGGGGCGATTTCAAGCTGGGCCAGCAGCGGCGGAGCGCGGTTTCGTGGCGATTGCGCGGGACGGACGCGGCCGGCGGTCCAATGGTCCGGGGCTGCGCACGCAGGTCGCCGCTAGGGACGTCGTCGATACCGAGTCCCGCGGGGTGGCGAGTCGGGTCTCATCGAGTCACGACTCCTCGTTGATGGGCGTCTGGTCGAAATCCCAGCGTTCTTCGAACGGGAGCGCGTGACCAGGCTCGGTGTCGCTCGGCGAGGCCGGTGTGCCAGGGGGTGCCCGGGCGGGCAGTCCGACGCACGCGAGAATCCGTCGGGCGATCGCGGGGTCTTCGATGGCGGCGATGAGCCGGAGGGTCGACCCGCAGCGAGGGCAACGCAGAGCGTCGATGGCGAACACACGCTGGAGGAGCGCAGCCCAGCGAAGCCGTCGGGGCGTCGTCTGGAGAGGCGGGAGCTTCGGCGGCCCGCTGTTGTCCGGTTCCCGAGGCTGGGCGTCGTCCCGTTGCGATGAGCTCGGTCGGTGGTGGGTGGGTGAGGCCGGGGGACGAGCGCTGCCTTCCTACGGCACACTGCTGGCATGACCCGCGGCAGCGCCCCCGGGCTCAGAGCGCGCGCATGCCCGTGATGTGCTCGCCGAGGATCAGCGTGTGCACGTCGTGGGTGCCCTCGTAGGTGCGCACCGTCTCGAGGTTCACCATGTGGCGCATGGACTGGTAGTCGTCGACGATGCCGTTCGCGCCGAGCAGATCGCGGGCCAGGCGCGCGATCTGGAGCGCGATGTCGACGTTGTTGCGCTTCGCCATCGACACCATCGTGTGATCGAGCTTCCCCTCGTCCTTCAGGCGCCCGAGGCGCAGCGCGAGCAGCTGCGCCTTGGTGATCTCGGTCAGCATGAAGACCAGCTTCTCTTGAGTGAGCTGCTTGCCCGCGAGCGGGCCTCCCTGTACCAGGCGCTCTTGCGAGTAGTGCAGCGCTTCCTCGTAGCACGCCATCGCGGCGCCGAGCGCTCCCCAGGCGATGCCGTAGCGCGCCTGTGTCAGACAGGAGAGCGGTCCCTTGAGACCCTCGACGCCGGGCAGGCGGTTCGCGTCCGGGACCTCGACGTCCTGCAGGAAGAGCTCCGACGTGACCGAGGCGCGCAGCGAGAACTTGCCCTTCATGTCGCGGTCGTGAAGCCGCGCGTGCCCTTCTCGACGAGGAAGCCGCGCACGCCGTCTTCGGTGCGGGCCCAGATCACCGCGACGTCGGCGAGCGAGCCGTTGGTGATCCAGCGCTTGGTGCCGTTCAGGATCCAGCGTGCGCCGCGCTTTTCAGCCTTGCGTGCGCATGCCGCCGACGTGGCTGCCGCAGTCGGGCTCGGTGAGGCCGAAGCAGCCGATCGCGCGGCCGGCCGAGAGCTCGGGCAGCCAGCGCTCCTTCTGCTCGGGCGTGCCGTAGCTGTAGATCGGATACATCACGAGGCCGCCCTGCACCGAGGCGAACGAGCGCAGGCCGGAGTCGCCGCGCTCGAGCTCCTGCATCACGAGCCCGTAGGCGACGTTGTTCATGCCCGCGCAGCCGTAGCCGTGCAGGTTCGCGCCGAACAGACCGAGCTCGGCCATCTTCGGGACGAGCGCCATCGGGAAGGAGCCGTCCTTGCGGACGTGCTCCTGGATGCAGGGCAGGAATTCCTTCGAGACGAACTCGCGCACGCTCTGGCGCGCGAGCTTCTCCTCGTCGGAGAGCAGCTCGTCGAGACGGAGGAAATCGACGCCGGAGAAATCGGCCAAGACAGCCTCCGCAACCCGATGTTCGGGCGCGCAGAGACTAGCGAAACAGGACGGCCCGGCGGCAGCCGCCGGGCCGTCTCGGACTGCGGAATCCGTCTCGAAGCGTCAGAGCGAAGCGGGCTCGGCGTTGCCGTTGCCGCGCCGGCCGCCGCGGTCGAGCTCCTTGAGCTTGCGCGTCAGCACGGTCAGCTTGCGGTCGATGCGATCGAGATCGTTCTTGGTCGCGATCTGGAGCGCTCCGAGCACGCGATCGACGACCGAGTCGATCTGCTCGGTCGCCTCGCCGCGCAGGTTCTGGGCGCGCTTGATCAGCGGGTTCTTGCGCAGCTCCGTCTGCAGGCGCTTCACCTGCTTGCGGGTCTGCCGCTCGATGTCCTTGCGCCCGCTCGCGAGCTGCTTCTCGAAGCTCTTGCGGCGCGTCTGCAGCTGCTTCTGCACGCGGCGAAGCTCGCCGTCGATGCGTGCGGAATACGGACGTCACGCGGTCCATACTCTCGTTCACGAAGCTCGTCTGTTCCGTCATGGTGTTCTCCTTCGATTGCCGTGCCGGCCGGCCTGCTGGGATCAGGGCGCTGGGGTCAGGGCCGCACCGGACTCCGACAAATCAAACTTTAACACGCCGCGTTATGACGTCAAGCGAGCGGCTGAAGTCCGCGTAACAGGCTGGAATCAATTGGAATAGCGAGGTTTTTCGAAATCGAGTTGCGAGTCGATCTAGACGCGGCGCGGCATGCTCACCAGCGCGCGACGGCGCTCGACCAGGAGAAGCCCGAGCCGAAGGTCGTGAACGAGACCAGCTGCCCGCGCTGCAGGCGGCCGCTGCGCACGGCCTCGTCGAGCAGCATCGGCAGCGACGCGGCCGAGCAGTTGCCGTAGCGGTCGATGTTGTTGAAGCACTTCTCGGCCGGGATCTCGAGCGCCTGGGCGACGTACTCGTTGATGCGCAGGTTCGCCTGGTGGAACAGGAAGAGGTCGACGTCCTCGAGCTTCAAGCTCGCGGCGTGCAGCGTCTCGAGCAGCACCTCGGGCATCCGCGTCACGGCGTGCTTGAACACGAAGCGCCCTTCCATGTGGGGGAAGTGGCGCTTCTGGTCGATCAGCTCGTGTGTGATGCGGGTGGGCACGTAGCCCGAGCCCGGCGCCTCGATCCACAGCTTCTCTGCGTGTTTGCCCTCCGCGTGCAGGCGCACCTCGAGCAGGCTCGAAGCGTCCGCGTCGTCCTCGTTCGCCTCGACCACCACCGCGCCGGCCCCGTCGCCGAAGAGCACCGCGACGTCGCGGCCCTCGGTCGAGTAGATCGAGGCCCGTCGAGTGCACCTCGCAGCCGACGACGAGCACGCGGCGGAATTGGCGCGCGCGGATGAAGCTGCTCGCGACGGCGAGCGAGTAGACGAAGCCGCTGCACTGCGCGCGCAGGTCGAAGCACGGGATCTCGCCGGCACCGAGCAGGCTCTGCAGGAAGAACGACGTGCCCGGGAAGTCGGCCTGGGCCGAGAGCGTGGCGAGGATGATGCAGTCGATGTCGCCGGGCTCGAGGTTCGCGGCGGCCAGCGCGCGCAGCGATGCCTGATGCGCGAGGCTCGGCGGGGGTTTCACCCTGGCTGATGTGAGCGGCGCTCGACGATGCCCGAGCGCTGGCGGATCCACTCGTCGCTCGTGTCCATCAGCTTCTCGAGGTCGTGGTTCGTGACCACGCGCTCCGGAACGTACATTCCCGTCCCGGTGAGCTTCGCCCGCAGACCCATCTTCATCCCCCCTGCGCCACCAGCCGCGGCGGCTCGTGGCTCGCGCCGTCGCGCCGATCGATTTCGGACAGCATCGCATCGGCGCGCGCGAGCAGCTCCCGCAGGCCGGTGCCGCGCAGCGCCGAGACGGCGACGCCGTCGTGTCGCGCCGCGAGCGATTCTCCCACGCCCGGCGGCAACATGTCGATGCGATTGAAGACGAGCAGCTCCGGCGTCTCCCCGAGGCTCGATCGAGTCGAGCACCTCGCCGCACCGCCGCGATGCGGCGTTCGACGTCCGGCGCCGCCGCGTCGACGACGTGCAGCAAGAGCGCGGCGTCGGCGATCTCCTCGAGCGTCGCCCGGAAGGCGTTCACGAGGTCCGGCAGGCAGATCGCGGATGAAGCCGACGGTGTCGGTGACGATCACCTCGCGCTCGCGCGGGAAGCGCAGCCGGCGCGAGGTGGTATCGAGGGTCGCGAACATCCGATTGTCGACCAGCACCTCGCTGCACGTGAGCGCGCGCAGCAGCGTGCTCTTGCCGGCGTTGGTGTAGCCGACGATCGAGAGGATCGGCAGCTCGCGCCGCGTGCGCGCGCCGCCGCCGCGCCTCGCGCTGGCGGCGCAGCGTGCCGAGCTCGCGCTCGAGGCGCGAGATGCGTTCGCGCACGCGCCGGCGGTCCACCTCGAGCTTCGTCTCGCCGGGCCCGCGCCCGCCGATCCCGCCGGCCAGCCGCGAGAGCGAGCGGTCCTCGACCTGCGCGAGGCGCGGCAGCCGGTAGCGCAGCTGCGCGAGCTCGACCTGGAGCTTGCCGTCCCGGGTGGTGGCGTGCTGCGCGAAGATGTCGAGGATCAGCTGCGTGCGATCGATCACGCGCAGATCGAGCCGCTCGCGCGAGGTTGCGCGCCTGGGTCGGCGTCAGGTTCTGGTCGAAGATGACCAGGTCGACGTCGCTCTGGAAGGCGCGGATCACGAGCTCCTCGAGGCGTGCCGGAGCCGATCAGCAGCTTCGGATCGACGCGGGGCCGGTGCTGCGTGAGGATCGAGACGACCTCGACGCCCGCCGAGCGCGCCAGCTCCTTGAGCTCTTCGAGCTGCATCTCGATGTCGTCGGGGCGACGCCCGGCGGTGACGGACACCAGGATCGCGCGCTCGGCCGCGCCGACCTCGCGGGTCTGCGACTGCGCGCGCGAGCTCCTCTTCGCGCGCGCGGATGAAGGCGTGGAAGTCGAGGTCGAGCAGCGCCGGCGGGGTCGGCTCGAGGTGCTCGATCGCCGCATCGTCGGCATTCGCGGGGCGCAGCGCCGCGGCGTGGGCCAGGCCGGGGAGCCCGCCCTCCTGCGTCTCGATCGCGACCATCGCGTCGAGCCGCAGCAGCGCGAGGTCGGTGAGATCGTCGCGGGTGAGCGGCTCGTCGCCCAGATGGGTGTGGATGCAGCGCAGCCCGCGGAGCCGGCCGCGGCCGGCGCGCATGCGGCCCCAATCCGGCAGCTCGATCGAGCGCGCGTCGCCCACCATGACGTGGGTCACCGCGCCGCGCGCGGTCGACCAGCACGCCGACCTGGCGGCCGGTCTCGCGCGGTCAGCTCGGTGAGCTGCGCGGGCGAACTCGTGGGTGACGAGGCGATCGGCGGGAAGCTGGCGCCGGAAGAGGCGCTCGAGCTGTCGGACCTGGCTGGCCTTCAGGCCCGTGGGTATTGCCGAAGACGCGGATCGCGGCCTCCAGCCGCTGGCCGATCTGGGCCGATCCGGAGCAGGATGGGGGGTGCTACGGAACGCGGCCACCGCGGACGCAGCCAAGCCGCTGCGGAGTTCCCCGCGGGAGACGCGAGCTACCGGTCCCCGCTGGCTCCGCGACGTCGGCGCAGTACCGCTCGGCGGGCCTGGCGCCGTGCAGCGTCCTCGCGACCGGCGCGCCGAAGAGGAGGAGTCGCATGGGCGCCGCCGCCGCGTCAGCTCGCCGTCGTCGTGCTCGCCGCCGGCCAGGGCACGCGGATGAAGTCCGCGCTGCGCGAAGGTGCTGCACGACGATCGCGGGCCGGCCGATGCTCGCGCTATCCCGCTCGCGGCGGCCGAGGCGCTCGCGGCCCGAGCGGCTGGTCGTGGTGATCGGGCGCGACGCCGAGCAGGTCGACGCAGAGCCTTCGCGGGCCGCGCCGAGCTTCGTGCTCCAGGCGCGAGCAGCGCGGCACCGGCCACGCGGTGCTCCAGGCCGCGGCCGCGCTCGCGCGGCTTCCGCGGCGACGTGCTGATCCTCTACGGCGACACGCCGCTGCTGCGCGCCGAGACGCTCGAGCGCATGGCGCGGCTTCAAGGCCGAGACCGGCGCCGATCTCGTGATGCTCTCGGCGCGCGGTGCACGCTGCCCGGGCATCGTCGTGCGCGACGCGGCGGGCCGCGTCGCGCGCATCGTCGAGGCGACCGACGCGACGCCCGAGGAGCTCGCGATCGAGGAGCGCAACACGGGCGTGTATCTGGTCGACGCGGAGCTGCTCTGGAAGGCGCTCGCGCAGGTCGACGACCAGAACCGCCAGGGCGAGATCTACCTGACCGACATCGTCGAGCGTCGCCGTGCGCGAGGGCCGCCGCGTCGAGGCGCTGCTGACTCGACGACGCCGACGAGGCGCTCGGCGTCAACACGCGCGCCGAGCTCGCCCAGGCGGCGACGGTGCTGCGCCGCCGCAAGCTGAACCAGCTGATGGCTGGCGGGCGTCACCATCGTCGATCCGAGCGCGACCTAGATCGACGTGGACGTGCGAGATCGGCCGCGACAGCGTGATCGAGCCGGGCTGCGTGATCCAGGGCCCGACGCGCATCGGCGACGCGGCGTGCACCTGAAGCCGCACTGCACGATCGAGTCGAGCGAGATCGGAGACGACGCGGTGATCGGCCCGAATGCCCACCTCCGACCCGGCACGCGGCTCGGCCGCCAGCGTGCGCATCGGGAACTTCGTCGAGGTGAAGAACAGCGTGCTCGGCGACGGCGTGAAGGCCGACCACCTCTCCTACATCGGCGACGCCGACGTCGGCGCCGGGCGCGAGCTTCGGCTGCGGCTCGATCGTCGTGAACTACGACGGCATCGCGAAGCACCGCACCCGGATCGGCGCGCGCGCCTTCATCGGCTGCAACGCGAATCTGGTCGCGCCCGCTCGAGATCGAGCGCGGACGCGTTCGTGGCGGCCGGCTCGACGATCACGCAAGGACGTGCCGGCGCTCGCGCTCGCGGTGCGCACGCGGCGAAGCAGCGCAACGTCGAGGGCTGGGGCGCGCGCCGGCGCAAGAAGCCGAAGCGCCGACGTCCGAGTAGCGCCGCAGGGCGAAGGGGTCGAGCATGTGCGGAATCGTCGGCTACGTCGGCCGGGGTCACGCGCGCGCATGGACGTGCTCATCGACGGGCTCCGGCGTCTCGAGTACCGCGGCTACGACTCGGCGGGCGTCGCGATCTTCGACGGCGGCGAGATCCACGTCCGCCGCGCGCTCGGCAAGCTCGCGAACCTCGAGGCGGTCGCTGCGCGACAGCCCGCTCGGCGGACGCATCGGCATCGGCCACACGCGCTGGGCCACCCACGGCAAGCCCTCGGAGCGCAACGCCCACCCGCACCGCGCCGGCGGCGTGGTCGTCGTCCACAACGGCATCATCGAGAACTACCGCGAGCTGCGCGCCGAGCTCGAGGCGGCCGGCCGCACGATCGCCTCCGACACCGACACCGAGCTGATCGCGCACCTGATCGACGATCGAGCTCGCGGCGGGCAAGCGACCTGCGTCACGGCCGTCGCGCGCGGCCTGCGCGCGCCTCGACGGCTCCTACGCCTTCGCGTGCTCTCGACGAACGACGCCGGACCACATCGTCGTCGCGAAGAACGGCGGCAGCCCGATCGTGCTCGGGTCTCGGCGAGAAGCAGACATTCCTCGCGAGCGACATCCCGGCGATCCTGCCCTACACGCGCCAGATGGTGTTCCTCGAGGACGGCGAGTTCGCCGTGCTGTCGGAAGACGGCGCGCAGGTCGCTCGACGCCGCGGGGCGACCGATCGACCGCGAGCCGCAAGCCGATCCAGTGGGATCCGGTCTCGGCGGAGAAGGGCGGCTACGACCGCTTCATGCAGAAGGAGATCTTCGAGCAGCCGCGCGCGATCACCGACACGATCGGCACGCGCGTGCGTCGAGGCCGAGGCCGACATCGATCTCGACGGGATCGACCTGCTCGCGCAAGAGCGCGTGACGCGGATCCGGCGCATGACGCTGGTGGCCTGCGGCACGGCCTGGCACGCCTGCCTGGTCGGCAAGTATCATGATCGAGCAGCTCGCGCGGCATCCCGTGCGACGTCGATCTCGCGAGCGAGTTCCGCTACCGCGGCGCCGATCCTCGGACGAGAGCTGCCTGGTGATGCCCGTCTCCCAGTCCGGCGAGACGGCCGACACGCTGGCGGCGCTGCGCGAGGGCAAGGCGCAGGGCGCGCGCGTGCTCGTCGATCTGCAACGTGCGCGACGCGACGATCGCGCGCGAGAGCGACGACGTGCTCTACACCCACGCCGGGCCCGAGATCGGCGTCGCCTCGACCAAGGCCTTCACCACCCAGGTCGTCGCGCTCTACCTGCTGGCGCTGAAGCTCGGCATCGCGCGCGGCGCTCGTGACGAAGGACGAGGCGCGCCGGCACACGCAGCAGCTGCTGCGCTTGCCGCGCATGGTGGAGCGCACGCTCCAGCTCGACGCCATCGTGCGCGGCGATCGCGCAGCAGCTACTATGCACGCCAGGAACTTCCTCTTCCTCGGCCGCGGCGTGATGGTACCCGATCGCGCTCGAGGGCGCGCTCAAGCTGAAGGAGATCTCGTACATCCACGCCGAGGGCTACGCCGCGGGCGAGATGAAGCACGGCCCGATCGCGCTGATCGACGAGAACATGCCGGTCGTCGTGATCGCGAACCGAAGAGCCCGGTCTACGACAAGGTGATCTCGAACCTCGAGCAGGTGCGCGCGCGCGACGGCAGGTGATCGCGATCGCGACCGAGGGCGACGACGGAGATCGCCGAGAAGGCGAACGAGGTGATCTACGTCCCCGACCTCGGCGAGTACCTGACCGCGCGTCCTCGTCACGGTGCCGCTCCAGCTGCTCGCCTACCACGTCGCCGATGCTGAAGGGCACCGACGTCGATCAGCCGCGCAACCTCGCGAAGAGCGTCACCGTCGAGTAGCTGCGCGCGGCGCGTTCGTTACCTTGGCGCTCCCTGGGGTCGGCGAGTGCCTGTCGTGGCGAGCGTCTCCGAAAGCGCCGAGTCCTTTCTCGCCGGGCTCGATCCCGAACAGCGCCGCGCGGTCGAGACGACCGAGGGGCCGCTGCTGGTGCTGGCCGGCGCGGGCAGCGGCAAGACCCGCGTGCTCACGCATCGCATCGCCTGGCTGATCGCCGCCTGCGGCATCCCGCCGGAGGCGATCCTGGCGGTCACCTTCACGAACAAGGCCGCGGCCGAGATGCGCGAGCGCGTCGCAGAAGCTCGTCGGCGGCGAAGCGGCGGCGATCTGGCTCTCGACCTTCCATTCCGTGTGCGTGCGCATCCTGCGCCGCGAGGCTTCGGCCACCTCGGGCTCTCGCGCGGCTTCGCGATCTACGACGAAGCCGACTCGCTCGGGGTCGTGAAGGAGGCGCAGAAGCGGCACGGGCTCGATCCCAAGGTCGCCGAGCCGCGCCGCATGCTCTGGCGCATCGACCAGTGGAAGAACCAGGGCGTGCGGCCCGCCGCCGCCGCCGACGCCGCGCTCGATTTCGAGGAGCGCCGCGCCGCCGAGGTCTACGCGACCTACCAGCGCCTGCTCGATGGACGCGAACGCGCTCGATTTCGGCGATCTGCTGCTGCGCACCTGCGATCTCTTCGAGCGGCTTCCCGGAGGTGCTGCGCCACTACCGGCAGCGCTTCCAGTACGTGCTCGTCGACGAGTACCAGGACACGAACCGCGTGCAGTACGAGCTCGTGAGCCAGCTCGCCGGGGAGCACGGCAACCTGTGCGTCGTCGGCGATCCGGATCAGTCGATCTACGCCTGGCGCGGCGCGAACCTGCGCAACATCCTCGACTTCGAGACCGACCATCCCGGCGCGCAGGTCGTGACGCTCGAGCGCAACTATCGCTCGACGCAGCCGATCCTCACCGGGGCGAGCGGCGTCGTCGCGCACAATCTCGCGCGTCGCGAGAAGGCGATGTTCACCGATCGGCGCGAAGGGGAGCTGATCTCGGCTGATCCAGGCGCGCGACGATCGCGAGGAAGCCCAGTTCGTGGTGCGCCAGCTGCTGGCGGGCGTGCGCGAGGAAGGCCGCCCCTACGGTCACTTTGCGGTGTTCTATCGCACGAACGCGCAGTCGCGCTTGTTCGAGGAGGCGCTGCTCGAGTACGACGTGCCCTACGTCGTGGTCGGGGGCGTGCGCTTCTACGATCGGGCCGAGGTGAAGGACGCGCTCGCCTACGTGCGGGTGGCGCTCAACCCCGCCGATCCCGCGGCGCTGCGCCGCATCGTGAACAAGCCGGCGCGCGGCATCGGCAGCCGCGCGATCGAGCGCGCCGAGGAGCTGGCCCGCGAGCGCGGGCTGTCGCTGCTCGACGCGCTGCGGGCGCTCGCGGCCGGCGAAGGGCCCGACACGGATCGCGCCGCGCCGAAGCTGCGGCGCTTCCTCGAGCTGCATGCGGAGCTCGCGCGCGAGCTGCCGGGCCGCGCTCCCGGCGATGCGATCGCCTTCGTGCTCGAGCGCAGCGGCTATCTGCGCAAGCTCGAGCAGGAGGGAGGCTCCGAGGCGGAGGCGCGCACCGAGAACCTGCGCGAGCTCGTCGCCGCGGCCGAGGACTTCGGGCGCGCGAACCCGGGCGACGAGGGCCGCACGCCGCTCGAGCTCTTCCTCGACCAGGTCTCGCTCGTCTCCGATCTCGATGCCTACGACCGCCGCGAAGACCGCGTCTCGCTGATGACGGTGCACACCGCGAAGGGTCTCGAATTTCCGGTGGTCTTCGTGGTGGGGCTCGAGGAGGGCATCTTCCCGCACTCGGCGTCGCTGCGCGATGCGGATGGCCTCGAGGAGGAGCGGCGCCTCTGCTACGTGGCGATGACGCGCGCGATGGAGCGGTTGGTGCTCACCAGCGCCGCCGAGCGCCTGCGCTACGGCTCGCGCAGCTGGGGCGTGCCGTCGCGTTTCCTGAACGAGATCCCGTCCGAGGTGGTGGCGAACACCAGGCCGTCGCGCACGGAGCGCGCGCCGTCGGGTCCCACCCTCGACTTCAGCTATGCGCAGGACGAGGGCGCCGGGGGCGTGGCGCCCGGCCTGCGCGTGCGCCACCCGATCTTCGGGCCGGGCACGATCGTCAAGGTCACGGGCACGGGCGCCAACCAGAAGCTCGACATCCGCTTCGAGCGCGCCGGCGTCAAGACCATCGTCACCCGCTACGCCAACCTCGAGCTGGGCTGACGCCAGGCAGCGTCATTTGCCGAGTCTCGCAAGCGGGCGCAAGCCCGCGCGCAGCGAGCCGCAGGCGAGCGAAGTTCAATCAGGAATCCGGCGGACCCTTGAGCTCGACGACGTTGCCGTCGGGGTCGCGCACGTACATCGACGGCCCCATGCCGAGCGAGCCATAGCGCTGCGCGACTTCGCCCGGCTCGACACCGAATGCCGTGAGCTGCGCCGCGATGCGCGCGGCGTCGAAATGCGCCAGCTGCAAGGCGATGTGGTCGACGTTGCGCGCCTGGGCGCCGGCCGCGGGCCCGCCGAGCTTTCCGAGCGGAGAATCCACGGCGATCAGATCGATCAGGCTCGCGCCGGCGCGCAGCTGCACGAGACCCAGCGCGTCGCTGCGGCGCTCCTCGCTGCAGCCGAGCAGCTCGACATAGAAGCGCAGCGAGCGCGCCAGGTCGGCGACGCGCAGCACCACGTGGTCGAGCCCGCGGACTTCGATCGCCTTCAATGCAGGATCACCTCGAAGGGACGGGCGGCGCGCATTCCACGATAGACGATCTCGTGAGGCCCAGCGATCTGCACCGACACGAAGGCGGGGTCCCCCTCGCGATCGGTCCAGCGTCGGATCGCGATCCGCTTCGGATCGAGCGCGCGCACGCTGTCGAGGAACGCCGGCCCGACGGCGAAGACGGCGAAGTCGCGATCCCAGAGCAGGTAATGCACGCGCTCGTCGCCTGCGAACGTCCACGGGCTCTGCGCGGGTCCCTGGCTCGCGAGTCTCCAGATCGGCTCGCGGAGCTCGAGCCCGCGGTCGAGGAAGCGCAGGCGCGCCTGGAAGCCCCAGTCGAGGCTCACCGCCACCGCGCCCGGCTCCGCGGCGAGCTCGTGCGCGAGATCCGAGATCGCATCCGACCAGCGTCCCTTGCCGTGCGTACGCTCGATCGTGTCGAACGTGCGAAGGCTCGTCAGCAGGCTTCCGCCGAGCGCCAGCACGGCGACGGCCGCCGCCGCGGCGCGGCGCGCGCGAGAGCTCCCGGAGCCGGGGAGCTTCACGATCGCCGCGGCGACCACCAGCTGCGGAAACGGATACGCGCCGAGGGCGTGGTGGATGCGGACGGCGCGGGGCGTCGCCAGGATGCCGAGCGAGGAGAGGATTGCCGCCGCGAGAATGAACGCGACTGCGGGCTCCCAGCTCGTGGTACGCGCCCGGCGCGCGAGCCAGCCGGCGAGGAACGCGAGCGCGAGGCCGTAGAGGACGAGGAAGGGGCCGCTCGCCGCGGACGCGACGTCGAACATGCG
Source organism: uncultured delta proteobacterium (assembly GCA_963785985.1). Taxonomy (GTDB): domain Bacteria; phylum Myxococcota_A; class UBA9160; order UBA9160; family SMWR01; genus DATBRV01. The sequence continues at coordinate 30,655 of CAWAXD010000021.1, forward strand.
CTCGAAGCTGCCCCCGGCGCGCTGCAAGCGATCGAAGTACGAGCCGTCGAGCATGCAGCGCAGCGCGCCGAGCTTCTCGCGCCAGACGTCGGCGCCCGATGCCGTGGCCCACACGCCCTGGGTCGCCTGCAGTGCGGGGCCGAGCTCGCGCAGCATGGGCGCGGCGCCGAGCGCGAAGCCTGCGGCGGCCGGCAGCCAGCGGCGCGGCTGCGTGCGCACGGCCGCCATCACGGCGCGCGGCGCGGCGAGCGCGAGCGCGAGCGCGGCCGCGGCGAGCGGCACGGCGAAATCGATCTTGTTGTAGACGCCGAGGCCGAAGCAGAGCCCCGCTGCGAACATGCGCGCGCGCGATTCCCGGCCAAAGCCCGTCGCGAACAGGTAGAGCCCGGCGCAGCGACACAAGTGAGCGAGCGCGAAGGAGCCCCAGTCGTGGCGACCCACGAAGAGCAGGCTTGGATCGACACACAGCAGCGCCCCGGTGAGAAGCGCCGCCCCGAGCCCGAGCAGCTGATGTGCGAGCAGCATGGCGAAGCCGACCGAGAGCAGGCTCCACGCGAGCGTCGTGAGCCGCAGGCTCGCGGGCGAGGCTCCGAAGACGGCGAACGACGGAATCAGCAGCTGGCTCTTGAGCGCGCCCATGTAGGGCTGCGTGAAGACCGGCAGCCAGCGACCGAAGAGCCGCAGGCTGTCGGCGCCGGGGATCTGGAGCGGCTGGCCGTCTGCAGCGAGGAACTCGCTCGCAGGCACGGCCTGGATCACTTCGTCGTAGTACAAGCCGGGAGCCGAGAGATCGCGAGCCGTGAGCGCGAGGGCGAGCGCGCAAAACGCGAGCCAGGACCCGAAGAGCAACGAGAGATCCGAGCGCCTCGCGGCGCGCGCAGCCTCAGTCGCCACGCGGCCCGCCGCCCGCTTCCCTTGACCTTTGTTGGCCCGCCGCGCACGCTCCCGCGCACCCGCGAGAGGTCGGCTCCTGAGCGACAACGCCTTGTATCAGCGTCACATCGAGGCCCTCGGCACGGGGTCGCAAGCGACGCAGCACGTGACGCCGTGTCTCGTCTGCGGCTCGGAGCAGGCGCGCGCCAGCTTCGCGATCGAGGGCTTCGCGCCGCGCTTGTTCGTCTGCGTCCGTTGTGGGCTCGGGCGTCTGTATCCGATGCCCGAGCCCGAGCAGGTCGTTTCCTTCTATCCGAGCGAATACTACGGCGAGCCGGGTCACAAGTTCCAGAGCAGCGTCGAGCGCCTGGTGCGCTGGGTCGGCGAGCGGCACATCAACTTCCTCTCGAGCGATCTGCTTCCCGGTGCGCGCGTGCTCGACGTGGGCTGCGGCCGTGGCGTGATCCTCGGAGCCCTGGCGGATCGGGGCTTCGAGGTGCACGGCGTCGAGATTTCACTCGAAGCCGCGCGCGGCGCCGACCCGCGCGCCGAGATCCGGATCGCTGCGGGCCTCGGCGATGCGGCCTATCCGGCGGCGCACTTCGACGAGGTCGTGATCTGGCACGTGCTCGAGCATCTCCACGATCCGAAAGCGACCCTGCTCGAGGCCCGGCGCGTTCTCAAGCCCGGCGGCCGCCTGGTGGTGGCGGTTCCGAACTTCTCGAGTCTGCAAGCGCGCTGGAGCGGCGCCGCGTGGTTCCACCTCGATCTGCCGCGCCATCTCTGGCACTTCCCGCTCGCGGCGCTGCGCAGATTGCTGACCGATGCCGGCTTCGACGTCCGCTCCGAGCACCACTTCTCCCTGCGCCAGAACCCGTTCGGGTGGGTGCAGAGCGCGCTCAATCGCGTGCCGGGCATGCCGCGCAATGGCCTCTATTCCCTGCTGCAACGCCGCGCGCCCGACGCCGCGCCGCCGTTCAGCCGCGGGCTGCGCGCCTGGCTGTGGCTGTCGTTTTGGGTCGGGACGCCGCTCGGTCTGCTCGCGACGTTGGCCGAGACCGTTCTGCGCAGCGGCGCCACCGTTCACCTGGTCGCCGTTCGTCATTCCTGATAGGGCTGGCGCTCGCGGTAGCGCGCGAGCCGTTCGCGCAGCGGCTGCGTGAGCGCCGGGGCTTCCGTCGCCTCGGATTCCCGCAGCGCGCGCTGCTCCGTCGCTACCGCGTCCTCGAAGCGGCCGGCGGCTGCGTACGCGGCCGCGAGCGTATCGAGCGTCGCCGGATCCGGCGCGGCCGTGAGCGCCACGGCGCGTTCGGCGAGGGCCACCGCATCCGCGGGGTCGCGCAGCGCGGGATCGCGCGCCGTCGCGAGCAGCCAGGCGAGATTGTTCAGGGCTTCCCGGTAGGTCGGTCGGATCCGGACGGCCTCGCGGTAGTGTCGGATGGTCTCTGCGAGGCGACCCTGCTCGGCGTACGCCGCTCCCAGCTGGACGTGCGCGATGTGGTTGTCCTCGGTGACCGCCAGCGCGTGCTCGAACAGGGCGACACTGTCGTGCCAATGACGAAGCTGCAGGCGCGTCGTGAGCGCGAGCAGCGCGATCGCGAGCGCTGCGGCCCCGGCGAGCGCGGTTCTGCGGCGCGCGCCGACGAGGTCGGGGACACCCCACGCGAGCGCGATCGCGAGGCCCGCGAGCGGCAGGTACATGTAGCGATCCGCGTGCGCCTGCGAGCCCACCTGCACCAATCCGATCGTCGGCACGAGCATGCCGAGGAACCAGAGCCACCCGACGGCGAGATAGGCGCGCCGCGGCCAGCTCCGCAGCGCGAGCCCCGTGAGCCCGAGCAGCAGCGCCCCCGCGAGCAGCGGCTTCCAGACCGCGAGCCCCGCGCCGGGGTGCGGATAGAACACGGCGAGCCCGCTCGGCCACGCGAACTGCCGCAGGTATACGGCGTAGGCGACCAGCGCGTTCGTCACGCGCTCGGCGAGCGGAAGGCGATCGAGCGACGCGACCACGCGAGCCGCCGCCTGCGCGTGCCAGGTGATGACGGAAGCCGCAGCGGCCAGGGCGAACAGCGGCAGCTTCTCCATGGCCGCTTGCTTGAAGCGCCGCGCGTCGGGATTCCGCTCGCCTTGCGCGAGCCTGCCGAGCGGCCAGGCATCGAGCAGCAGCAGTACGCAAGGAAGAGTCACGAGCGTGGGCTTCGAGAGCAGTCCGAGCGCGAGGCTCGCGAAGACCGCGAGCTGCGCCCCGCGCGCCCTGCGCGCATGGGCGACCGCCGCGTAGGCGAGCAGCGTCAGCATGAAGAAGACGCCGGAGAGCACGTCCTTGCGCGCCGAGATCCAGGCGACCGACTCGACGTGCAGGGGGTGGACGGCGAAGACCGCGGCGGCGAACGCGCTGCGCGGCAGCTCGCCCGTGAGGCTCGAGAGCGCGAGGAAGAAGAGGGCGCTCGCGAGCGCATGCAGCAGCAGGTTCGTGAGCAGGAAGCCTCCGGCGTCGAGCCCGTGAAGCTCGAGGTCGAGCATCCACGAGAGGCGCGTGAGCGGGAACCAGTTCGCCCCTTCCTGCGTCGTGAGCGCCCAGCGGATGCCCTGCGAGCCCAGCCCGCGCTGAAGCTCGGGATTGTGGCTCACGTACTGGTCATCGTCGTAGTTGAGCCACGCGTGACCACGAATCGGGAGGTAGACGGCGCTCGCGAGCCCGAAGACGAGAGCGGCGAGCGCCGCGCGCGCGCGTGCGCGGCTCAGGGCTCGCGCCACGGCGGCATCCAGTCGGGCATGAAGCCCGGCGCGTCGAAGAGCGACCGGCCTGCGCGGTCGAAGACGACGGTGTGGGTCTCGGCCAGGCTGTCGGGCTCGGAGAGCTGCGGTCGCCCGGCGCGCACGGGGGTCGCGATCGCGACCACGCGCTCGCCGTCCGGCGACCAGTGGGGGGCGTAGAAGTTGCGGGTCGGGTCGTTGCTCAGCGCATGCGGCGCGCCGCCGGCGAGCGGCGCTAGGTAGAGGGCGGAGGGGCCGTCGCGATCGGAGACGAAGACGATTTCGTCGCGCCGCGGAGAGGGCCGCGCGGAATGGTCGTTGCTCGCGGGCGTGCTCGCGAACGTGCGCGGAACGCCGCCGTTCGCGGGAATCGCGAGGATGTCGGACGGTCCGCCGGCGACCGGGCGGCGCGAGAAGAAGATCTCCCTGCCGTCGCGTGTGTAGACCGGCTTCATGTCGAACCAGGCGGGGTCCTGGGTGAGCGGCCGCGGCGCGCCGCCCAGGGGGATCGTCCAGAGCTGCGAACCCCGCGCGTTCGCGTCACGTCGCTGTGCAACGAGCGTCGCACCGTCCGGCGCGAAGCTCGGGCGCAGGAAGAAATCCTTCGCCCCGGCCGCCGCCAGCAGCCGTTCGCTCCGGCTCGGAACGTCGGCGAGCGCCACGCCGGAGGGCGGCGCGCCGCCGCGGAACGCGAAGACCAGCTGCGGCTGCCGAGGCGACCACGCCGGCCACTGCTCGTCCCGCTCCGGCGAGCGTGCGATCGCCGTCGTGGTTCCGTGCTCCGGATCCCAGAGCAGCAGGTCGTGCTGCACGCCATCGGGCGAGGCCAGGTACACGAGGCGGCCCGCCAGCTCGGACCAGTAGGGCCACGTCTCTTCGACCGCGGGCGTCGCGGTGAGCGCCCGGGCCGCGGAGTCTGCGAGACGCACGCGCACGATCTCGTTCGATGCGTCGACGATGCGCACCAGCACCAGCCCATCGGAGACCGTGGAGCCGAAGCGTGGAGCCGGCTCCCCGCACGCGCCGAGCGCGCTCGCCGCGAGGATTCCCGCGACGGATTGGTAGACTCGCCGCCGATGTCGCAGCGCGAGGCGGAGCGGGCAGCGGAGGCGCAGCAACGCGCGGACGCCCCCGGCGCCCGCGCGCTGCTCGTCTTCGCCGCGTTCGCCGCGCTCGCGCTCTTCGTCTATCGGGCGGCGCTCCACGGACCGTTCCTCTCGGACGACTTCGGGTACATCGTCAGCAATCCCTACACGAGCGCGCTGGCGTGGGAGAACCTGCGCGCGATCGTCGATCCATTCGGACCCGCGCGCCTGTATACGGCGAATTACGCCCCCGTCCACCTGTTGCTCACGGCCCTCGAGCGCCAGATCTTCGCTGACGACCCCTTCGGCTACCACGTCGTCAACGTGCTGCTGCTCGCGGCCGACTCGACCCTGCTCGTGGCGCTGCTGCGCGCGTCGGGGCTGCCGGCCCTGGGGGCGCTCGCGGCGGGAGCCCTGTTGCTGCTGCACCCCGCGAACGTCGAGGCGGTGGCCTGGGTCTCCCAGCTCAAGAGCGTGGCGGCGCTCGCCTTTGCGTTCGCTGCGCTGCGGCTGCATCCGCGCCGGCCCGCGGCGGCGGCGGCGCTGTTCGCGCTCGGCCTGCTCACCAAGGCGTCGGCAGCCTTCGTGTGGCCGATGGCGTGCGCCCTCGCCTGGGCGCGGCGCCCGGCGCCCGGCGCCGCCCGCCGCGAAATCGGCTGGCTCGCGCTCTGGGGGCTCCTGCTCGCGCTGTTCGCGCTGCCGGAGTACGCGTCCTTTGCCGGCGCCGGAGAAGCGGAGGGCACCGCATTCGCGGACGCGGGCGAGCAGATCCGCACGGTCGCTGCGATCGGCGCGCGCTATCTCGTGATCGCCGCGACCTCCTACGGCGTCGCGGCCTTTCAGGAGCCCGCGCCCGTGCGGTCGTGGCTCGACCCCTGGTGGCTCGCAGCGTTCCCCGCGCTGGGTCTGCTCGCGTGGCGGGTGCGCAAGACGCTGCGCGCGCGCGCGCCCGAAGCGGCGTGGTGGATCGGCGCGGCGGCCGCCTGGGCGCCGGTGTCGCAGATCTTCACGTTCCTGAATCCGATCGCAGACCGCTATCTCCTCTTCATGCTGCCCGGGCTGATCGGCGGCGCTTCCTTGTGGCTCGCCTCGGCGGGCACCCCGCTCGCGCTGCGACGCGTGGCGGTGGCGGCCGCCGCAGTCGCCGCGGCGGCGTTCGCGTTCGTCTCCGCCGAGCGTGCGCACCTGTGGCGCGACGAGACGCTGCTGCTGGTCGATGCCGCCCGGCACTATCCCGACGGCGCGACGGCGGCCTATCTGAGCGCGCGGCGCTCGGCGCAGGAGGGCGACGCGCCCGCCGCGGTGGCTGCGCTGCGGCGCGCGTGGGAGCGCGGGATCGACCGCTTCATGGCGCTCGAGCAGGATCCCTCGCTCGAGCCCGTCCGCGACACACCGGAGTTCCGCGAGCTGATCCGCGACATGGCCGGAGCCTGGATCGAGCGCGCCGAGCGGCGTGGGCACGGCACGCAGGCGGAGCTGCGCATGATGGCGCATGCGCACGTCGCGCGCGCTGAGTACGCTCGCGCCGCGGAGCGGCTCGAGCAGGCGCTCGCGGTGGGCGGTCCGTTCGACGCGGTGGTGCGCGAAGAGCTCGCAGAAGTCCGCCGCGAACAGCAGGGCGAGGTCGCCCCGACGGCCCCGGCTCCGGAGGAGACGCTCCATCGCCCGTAAGGCCCGTAGCCGAGCGCGCGGAGCCGCCGGTTCTCGCGCGCAGCACGCTGCCGCCGCGAGCGGCGCTGCGCCCGTCCGCGCGAGCCTCCCCGCCGGCGGCTGGGCGCTGCTGCTGTGCGCGAGCATCGGCACGGCGTTGCTGCTCTACCGGCCGGCGCTCTCGGGCGACTTCATATCCGACGACACGCTCTACATCGACAACCCGCTGGTGCGCGAGATCTCGCTCGGCAACAGCCTGCGCATCCTCGATCCGTCGGGCGACGTGGCGCTGTCGGTGTCGAACTACGCGCCGGTGCACCTGCTGCTGCACGCGGCGGCGCTGCAGGTCTTCGGCGACGCGCCGCTCGGCCATCACGTCGTGAACGTCGTTCTGCACGCGCTCGCGAGCGTGCTGCTCGTCGCGCTCTTCATCGAGTCCGGGCTGCCCGTCGCCGCAGCGTCGTTCGGCGGCGCGTTGTTCCTGCTGCATCCCGCCAACGTGGAAGCCGTCGCCTGGGTCTCGCAGCTCAAATCGACGGCGTCCCTGGTGTTCGCGCTCGCCGCCCTGCTCGCCTACGCGAAGCGTCCGGGGCTTGCGACCGCATGCTTCGCACTGGCGCTGCTCACCAAAGGCCACACGATCTTCGTCCTGCCGGTGGCGGGTCTGTTCGAGTGGCTGCGCACGGGGCGCGTGCGCTGGCGCTGGCTCGCGCTGTGGGGGCTGATGTTCGCCGCGTTCTCGGTCGCCGAGATCGCGAGCCACGAGCGCAATCAGATCGATGATCTCCCCATGCGCGACGATCCGGTCGTCTGGCTGCGCACGATCGTGGCGATCGCCATGCGCTATCTCGCGATGGCAGCGACATCCTTCGGTGTCTCGGCCTTTCAGGAGACCGAGCTGGCGCGCAGCCCCTTCGATCCCTGGTTCCTGGGCGGTCTGGTGGCGCTCGCCGGGCTCGCCTGGCGACTGGCCGTGACGCTCAAACGGCGCAGCCCGGAGGCCGTCTATTGGATCTGGGCGGCGGTCGCCTTCGCTCCGGTCTCCCAGATCTTCCCCTTTCTCTATCCGATGGCGGACCGCTATCTCTATTTCATCTCGCCCGGGCTGATCGGCGCCGCCCTGTTCGTCGCGCGCGACGCGGCCGACAAGCTCCCGGCCGCGCGCCGGCCCGCCGCCGGGCTGGTGGCCGGCGTCGGCGTCGCTGCGGTCTGCGCAATCTTCGGCTGGCGCAGCGTCGAGCGCGCGGCGGTGTGGCGCTCCGCGGCGAGCCTCACGGCCGACGCCGCCGCGCACTATCCGCTGGGCGTCTCGGCGAACATCCTGCGCGCGAGGCGCGCCGCGCAGGTCGACGACGTCGACGGCGTCGTCGCGGCGCTGCGCGCGGCCGAGCAGCGCGGGTACAACCGCTTCGAGCAGATCGACGCCGATTCGGCCTTCGACGGCATGCGCGAGCAACCGCAGTTCCGCGCCGTCGTGTCCGAGATCGCGGCGGGCTGGATCGCCCGCAGTCGCGCGCTGGAGCATCCGACCCAGCAGGAGCTGCAAACCGTCGCGCACGCCCATTTCGTACGCGGCGAGCGAACGGAAGCGATCGCGGTGCTGCGGCGGGCGCTCGCACTCGGCGGGCCTCGCGATGCCCAGATCCGTGCGGATCTGGAGTTCCTGGGGGCAGCGCCCGAGTGACGGCGCTCGCGCTCACTGCAGCAGCATCCGGAGACGGGCCCGCACGCGGTCGGTCCGATCCGCGAGCTGGGTCGGGCTGAGCCGATCGAGGATCCCGAGAGCGGCCTGGGCCAGCGGGGGCGCGCTCGCGCCCCGCTGCTGCATCAAGCCGAAGTCTTCGAGCGAGGCGAGCGCGACATCGTGGCGTCCCGCTGCGGCGGCAGCGCGCGCTCGCAGCAGCAGATCGGTGGGCTCCGCGTTCACGCTGAGCACGCTGTCGACGAGGGCGAGCGCCTCCTCCGCGAGCGCGGGGTCGCCGCTCTCGATCCGCCACTCGGCCCGCAGCAGCGTCGCCGGGGCGAAGGCGGCTTCGCGCGGCGTGGCCCGCGCGAGGTCGGGCTCGAGCTGGCGGATCGCCAGCTCGTCGTGACGCGCCAGGGCGCGCCAGCCCGTCACGACCGCGGCTGCGGCGGGCGGGAGCGCGCGAGCGATCGCGAGCAGTGTCGGGTCCCCTTTTTCCAGCGCGGCGCGCCGCGCCTCGAGCAGTCCAAAGCGCGCTTCGGCGGCGCCCGCGTCGAGCGCAAGCGCGCTCTCGAAGCTGCGGGCGGCGGTCAAGCGCTCGCCCCTGGCGCGCTGCACGAATCCCATCCCCGTCTGGCGTGCGACCGGTTCGCGCAGCGAAAGCGCGATCGCCTCAGCGCGCTCCGGCCCCGAGACTTTCGCCACGCGCCGGACCAGGTAGACGGGGTCGAACGAGGCGTCGTTCGCGACGAGCGGCGGGTAGCTGGCGAGCAATTTGCTCAGACCTTTCGCGAAGAGCGCCCGCCAGCCGAGACCGGCCGAGCGAGCCGCGAGCAGGTTGTGATCGTCCGTGTTGATTGGCGCGCCGGCGGCGAACTTCCTGGCGCCGTCGCTGTCGAGCACGCAGGCGGCCGCCACGTCCTCGGGCACCCGCAGACCATACCGGGCGTAATCGCCCGGGGCTGCCGCGAGCGCCTTTGCGGCGAGCGCATCCATGGGCAGGTCCGCGTCGCTCGCGAGGAAGAGCACGGCTCCGGGCGTCGGTTGATAGAGCCGCACCGTCGGGTAGACGTCGAGCAGTGTCGCTACCAGGGTCTTCAGCAGGGGCCCGTCGACGAAGCCCAGGCCGATCCACTGCACGAAGACGCCGCCCGGCGCGAGGTGATCGCGCACGAGCGAGAAGAATTCCCGCGTATAAAGGTGGGAAGCACCCGCCGTCCACGGATGCGACGGCTGCGACGTGATGGCGTCGAAGCGCGCGCCCGTGAGCTCCAGCGCACCGCGGGCGTCGTTCACGTAGATCTGCACGCGCGGATCCGCCAGCGGGTCGGCGTCGCGCAGCGCCCCGACACTCTGGTTCGCGCGCACGACCTCCCGCTCGAGCTCGATCACGCCGATCGAGGGGACCGTCGACGGAACCGCCTCGAGCGCCATCGCACCGCCGAGCCCGACCATCAGCAGCGAGCGGGCGTCGGGCCTGGCGAGAATCGGAAGCAGGCCGAGCCAGCGCGTCTCGAGGTGGAGGCCGGGGCGCTCGAGGCGCGCCCTGGAGATGGAGGCCTCGGGCAGGCCGTTGGTCGTGAGCTTGAAGACGCGGCCATCGTCGACCAGCAGCACGCTCGCCGAGCGTCCAACACCCCAATACGTCACAGCACCCTCGGCAAGGCGCGCGGCGACCGGGGAGGCGCGCAGCACGCGCCAGGGTGTGGCGGGGCGGAAGACGGCGAGGGCGATCAGGGCGAGGCCCGCCGCCGCGAGCAGGCGGCGATCGGCCGGCCGCGAGAGCCCGGCGCACGCCACCGCGAGTGCGAGGTTCAACGCCGCGGCGCCGGCGACGGTGCCCGCGAAGCCGAGCCCGGGCAGCAACCAGAAGCCGGCCGCGATCGCGCCGAAGATCGCGCCGACGGTGTTCCACGCGTAGACGCGGGCGCTGGCGGCGGTGGCTCCGGCGCGATCGCGCGCGAGCCGCCGCACCGCAAAGGGGAAGGTGGCGCCGACGCACAGGGCGCCGGGCAGCAACACCAGGGCCGCCACGGCGGCATTCGCCGCGAGCGAGCCGGTTCCTCCGGCGCCGATCGAGTGGGCCAGGTCGGGAATCCAGTCGATCCCCGCGAAGGCGGCCAGGGACAGGCCAGCGATACCGATTTGAGCGATGGCGAAGCCGCGTCCGGCGCGTTCGGGGCTCGAGGCGAGCCGCGCCGCCACGGCGCTCCCCAGCGCGATGCCGGTTAGGAAGCTCGCGAGCATCGTCGCGAAGGCATAGACGCTGCCGCCGAGCACATTGCCGAGCAGTCGCGTCCAGAGCACCTCATAGCTGAAGGAGGCGACGCCCGAGAGCATCACCAGCGGCAGGATCCAGCCCGCGCCGGAGGCGCCGGCGGCGGCCTCGCTGGCCGGCGCCGGCTCGATCTCCGGGGCTCCGCGCGCGAGCAGCGCCGCGAGTCCGAAGACGAGCGCATTCACTGCTGCGCCAAAATACACCGTCGCGCGTAGACCGAACGCAGGCAGCAGCACGAACGCCGCGCAGGAAGTGCCGAGCACCGCGCCGGCCGTGTTGATCGCATACAGCAGGCCGATGCGACGGCCGATCTCCTCATCGCGCCGCACGGCGTGGCGGGCCAGCAGTGGCAGCGTGGCGCCCATCAGCCCGGTCGGGACGAGCAGGATCGCGAAGGAACACAAGAGGTAGAAGAGCGCGCCGGCGAGCTGGCCCTCGGCGGGCGGCGCTGGCAGACCGCCGAAGCAGAACGTGTGCAGCGCGGTGGCGGCGCGGATCGCGGTCGGGATGGCGAGTGCGCTCGCTGCGATGCCGAGCTCGAGCAGCCCGTAGACGAGCACCGGCCTGCGCACGCGGGGAGCGAGGCGGGCGGCGATGCCGGCGCCTGCGGCCAGCCCGCCCATGTAGGCCGCGAGCACGCTCACCACCGCGAGCTCCGAGGTCCCGAAGACGAAGGCGAACTCCCGCGTCCACGCGGTCTCGTAGAGCAGCGCCGCGAAGCCGGAGAACAGGAAACACAGCAGCAGCAACGGGAAGCGGACCGCTGCCGTCATCCGCGCCCTTCGCGACGCAACGTCATGTCGGTGGGGCCGCTGCCGTCACGACGCGTTCGCGTCGGGGGAAGCGGTCCCCTGTACCGATGCGAGGTGCCGCCGTGCATCCTCGGCCTCTGGAAATTCGTCCGTGCTGGCGAGCGCACGCTCGAAGGCGCTGGCGGCTTCGGGCTTGCGGCCGAGCGCTTCCAGCACGAGGCCGAGGTGATAGGTGTAGGTGGGCGACACGCCCCCGGGCTGCGACCCGGCGAGCGCGATCGCGCGCTCCAGCTCCGTGAGCGCCGCCTCGAGGCGCCCCGCGCGGTAATAGACGTAGCCGAGCGTGTCGATCGCCGCCGCGTTGTCCCCCAACGACTTCTGGGCGCTCTGGGCGAGCGCGATCGCGCGCTCGAGCTGTTGGCCCAGCGACGCGAGGACGTAGGCGAGATCGTTGCGCGCGCTCGCGAGCTCGGGCTGCTCCGCGACGACCTGCTCGAGCACCGGCAGCGCCTGCGCGAAATCTCCCTGGCTGAGATAGAGACGCGAGAGCAGCAGCCGGGTTCCGGGGTGCAGCAAGCCTGCCGCCTGGGCTTGTTCGAAGGAGCGCCGCGCCTCGGCGAGCCTGCCCTGACGTCGATAGATGTCGAAGAGCAGCTCGGCTGCGCCCGGCAGCGTGGGCGCCGCCTCGAACGCCCGCAGCACCTCCGCCTCGGCACGCGCGAGCTCGCCGTTCGCGGCGACCAGCTGGGCGTGCAGCAGCAGCGTGCGCGGGCGCACGCGGCCGGCCGCGATCTCGGTTTCGACCTGGAGGAGCGCGAGCTCGCTCTCCCCCGCCGCGACCTCGAGCTGCACGAGCGCCTCGAGCACGCGCGGGTCTCCCGGCGCGCGCTGCTGCGCGGCGAGCAGGGCTGTGCGCGCCGCATCGAAGGCTCCCGAGCCTTCGCGGTGTGCGAACTCGATCGCCGCATCGGGGGGCGCGTTCGGCTGGGCGAGGATCTGCTCGAGCGCCGCGCGCCCGGCGTTCGCGTCTCCGAATTCATAGAGGGCGCGCGCGCGGCGCAGCTCCTCGTTCGCCGAGAGGTGGCGTCCGATCGCCGTGATCACGCGGTAGGCGAGGATCGTCTTGCCCCACTCCTTCGCGTCGTAGTGGATGCTCGCCTTGAGCCGGTAGTAATCGACGGAATCCGGATCCAGCGCGATGGCGCGATCGATCGCCGCGATGGCGGCCGGAAGGTCTGCCCCCCGTCGCTGCTCGGCGACGGCGAGCATGCGCTGGTACTCGGAGGTCTCGTGCGTCTTCACCAGCTCGCGCAGGATCCGCACCGCGTCGTCGACGCGACCGTCGGCGAGCGCGAGCCGCGCCTCGACTCCCCGCGTGACCGGGTCGTCGGGAAAGGCTTTGACCAGCTCGCGGTGGGTCGCGTGCGCCTCGACGAGCTGGTTGGCGCGGATCTGGATGGTGACGAGCTGCTCCCAGAGCTGCGGCGCCTTGCCGCCGGCGTCGATGACTCGACGCAGGTGGGCGACCGCGTCGGCAGTCCGGTGCTTGCGCAGCAGGTAGCTCGTGTACAGACGATGCGTTCGCGGGTCGTCGGGGCGCTTCGCGAGCAGCTCCTGGCAGATGGCCTCGCCGCGCGGAACCGGCTGCCCGTCCGCGAGGCGCACCAGGCGATCCCAGGCTGCGTAATCGGCGGGATCCGCGTCGACGATCTCGCGCAGCGCTTCGCGCCGCAGCGCGTTGTCGTCCTGCAGCTTGGCGAACTCGTCGAACGCGTTGGCGGCGACGCGCAGGCCGGCCGCGTCGCCGCGCCGTTTCGCGGTTGCGATCGCGGCCCGGTGGGTTGCGAGCGCCTCTTCACCGTGTCCACCCCATGCCGCGAGAATGCGTGCGCGTTCGACCAGCGCGTGCGCGTCGCCCTTCTCGATCTGGTCGACGCGCGCGAAGGCGGCGAGCGCGGCCTGGAACACTTCCGGCGGCGCGATCTTCCCCGCGAGCTGGTGCTTGCGGATGCGAGCCTGATGGACCTTCGCCAGCTGCGCCCAGGCGGCGCTCGACTCGGGTTCGAGCTCGACGGCGCGCTGGGCGGCGACCTGCGCCTGTTCGAGGTCGCCGCTCGCCAGCGCGACGTGCGCGCGTGTGAGCTGCACGTCGCTGCGGTCCGGCCAGCGATCGAGCCCGATCTGCACGAGCTCGCGGGCGCGCTTCGGATCGCCGAAGGCGAGTAGCCGCGCTTCGCTCATCGCCGCGCCGATGCGCTCCGGATCGAGCTCGAAGGCCTGGCGGTAATACGAGATCGCGTCCTTGTACTCGCGGCCGCGCGCGAGCAGGTCGCCGATCCGCTGGTAGAGCTCGGCGTCGCGCGGATCGAGCTCGAGAGCGCTTTGATATTCGAGCAGGGCATCCGGGATGCGGCCCTCGGCCGCGTGATGCTCGCCGCGCTTGATGTGCTCGGCCAGCCGCTCCTCGCGGGAGGCGCACGCCGGGAGCAGGAGCACCGTCGCGGCCAGGATGCAGCCGCACAGCCGCCGGACGCTACGCGGCACCGGGCGACGGCCTACTGAGCCTCGAGCTGCGCGAGCTCGCGGCGGGCGTCCTCCGCCTCGGGGAAGGCGCCCGTGGCGAGCGCGGTCTGGAACATCTCGCGGGCGCGCGGCTTGTCGCCAGCCTTGGCGAGCGCGACGGCGAGTCGGTAGCGCATCGACGCCGAATCAGGGCGCTTCTCGACCGCCTGCTCGAAGGCCTTCACCGCTTCGGCGTTCTCGCCGCGCTTCAGGTAGACCCAACCCAGTGTATCGAGCACGTCGGGTGTCGGATCGAGGCGTTGGGCGGCGAGCGCGAGAGCGAGCGCGGTGTCGAGCTCCTGTCCGTCCTCGGCGAGCAGCCACGCCAGATCGTTGCGAGCGCCCACGTGACCCGGATCGGCGATCACGACCTGGCGCAAGCGCGCCTCGGCGCCGGGTGCGTCGCCGGTGGCGAGCGCGAGTTGGGCCGCGAGGTAGGTGTAGGGCGCTGGGTTGACCGCGAGCTTCGCCGCTTCGTCGTAGAGCGCGATCGCACCCTTGCGATCCCCGCCCTTCGCGAGCAGCGTCGCGACTGCACCCTTCGCCTCCGCGTTCTTCGGGTCGAGCTCGAGCGCCTTCGCGTATTCCACCTTCGCTTCGTCGAGCCGCTCGAGACGTCCGAGCGCGTAGCCCCGCAACTCGTGCAGGCTCCCGGTGTCGGGATGCTTCGCGAGCGCCGCATCGACGGCGGCGAGCGCCTCGGGACCGTGTCCATCGGCGAACGAGTTCTCGACGAAGGTGCGCAGCACGACCTCGTTGGCCGGATCGCTGAGGTCGAGCTCGCTCTTCCGGATCACCTTGAGCGCCGCCGCCGGACCGACCGCGGCGCGTTCGACCGCGGCCAGCTCGGCGGTGCCGGCCGCCTGCTGGCCGGGCTGGTGGGCGAGGGTGAGCGCGGTGGCCCGCGCTTCGTTCCACTGCTTGAGCGCTGCGAACGAGCGCACGCCCACGGCGTAGACGTCGGCGGACTTGCTGCCCGGCTTCTTCACCGCCACGCGCGTGAACTTGATGGCCTCGGTCCATTCGCCGCGCTCGAAATGCAGGCGGGCCAGCACGCGCGCGGCGTCCGTGGCGGAGTTGTCGACGCGCACGGCCTCGCGCAGCTCCGAGATCGCGCGGTCGAAATCGCCGAGCTGGCGCGCGGCGAGCCCGGCCAGGTAGCGGGCGCCGGCGTTGTTGGGCCAGTTGCGGATGCCCTGCTCGAACGACGCGAGCGCCGCCTTGGCGTCACCGCGCTCGAGCTCGATGCGGCCTTGAATCAATCTCGCGTAGGTCGGTTCCTGAAGGCCCTTGGCCACTTCTTCGGCTTTGTCGAGCTGATTCATGTCGATCAGCAGATCGGCGTGACTGAAGCGCAGCTGGTCGCCCTGGTCGCCGGAGAGCTCGATCACCTTCTCGATCGCGGCGAGCGCCTGCTCCGACTGCCCGTTCTTGCGGTAGTGGTTGGCGAGCAGGTTCCAGGCGCCGGCCGACTTGAAGCTCTCGACGGCCTCGAGCAGCACCTTCTCGGCGCCCGCGGTGTCGCCGGTGGTTTCGAGGCGATTCGCGAGACTCGCGCGCAGCGAGAGATTTTCGGGCGCCTGCTGCGCGGTCTTGCGGATCAGCTCCGTGGCGAGCTCGGGCTTGTTGATCGAGTCGTAGAACTTCATCGTTTCGCCGGTGAGGAAGGCATTCGCCGGGTACTTCTCGAGGCAGTCTTCGTACAGCTTCGTGGCCTTCGCGTCGTTCTTGCGGACGTCCTTCGCGAACATCGCCGGCGCCAGGCAGGCGCGCGTCGCGGTTCCCGGATCACCGCTCGCCGCGCCGAGCTCCTTCAAGTGGTCGGTCGCGGCCTCCGCTTCGTCGAGCTTGCCGCTGTCGGTGAGGATCGTCGCGTACATCAGGTTCACGCTGTAGTCGTCGGGCTCGGTCTCGAGCATGCGCTTGGTGTCGGCCATCGCGGCATCGAGCCGGCCCGCGCCGAGGTTGCCCTTCGCGCGCATCTTGAGCGCGACGACGCGACTGGGATCGGCTTCGAGTACGCGGTCGGCGGCCTTGATGACGGCCTCGAAATTCTGGTTCGCGAAGTGCGCGGAGGCGAGTAGCAGGCTGGCCTGCACGGTGTAATCGGGGGACTCGGCGGCCTTCTCGAGCGGCCACACGGCCCGGCTCGATTCGCCGGTCTGTACGAGCGCGACGCCGAGCCGGTAGCTCGCCTCCGCGTTGTCCGGCTGGGCGGCCAGGATCTCGCGGAGCTCATCGATCGATGCGGTAAACTGACCGACGTCTTGCAGCGCGCGCACCTCGGCCATGCGCGACTCGATGTCCCCGCCACAGCCGAGGATCGAAAAGCCCCAGGCGAGCGCCGCCACGCCGGCCGCGAGAAAGCCGCCGATTCGCCGCGGCGCGCTGAGCAGGAGAGCTTGAGATCCGGGGCGCCGGGGACGGATGGACAGCGAAGCCGTGGATCGGGACATCGCGAACGAAGACCTCCGGTCAGCGAGGGAAGCGCTGAGTATACGCGGCACTCCGGGCGCGTCGACGCGGCAAACGACGTTTGCGACCGGCTCGCCGGCGCTCGCCCGGCGCGCGCCGGGTTCACCCCGATGCAGCTCATGGGGCCATCTGGTGACGCTCGCGGCGCTTGCGCTGGCCGCCGGCGCCGGCTGCGAAAAGCCGCCCGCCGCGGAGCCCGCGCCCGAGCGCATCCTTCTCGTCAGCATCGACACACTCCGGGCGGACCACGTCGGGAGCTACGGAGCCAAAGGCGCCGCCACCCATAATCTAGATGCGCTGGCGGCCTCCGGAGTTCGCTTCGAAGCCGCGGTTTCGCCGGCGCCCCTGACCCTGCCGTCACACACCTCGTTGATGACGGCCCTCGATCCTCCCAGCCACGGCGTGCGCCACAACGAGATCTTCCGGCTGCCCGACGCGATCCCCACGCTGGCCGAACGCCTGAAACAAGCGGGCTACGCGACGGGCGCGGTCGTCGGCTCGCTGGTGCTCGATCACCGCTATGGGCTCGCGCGCGGCTTCGATCACTACGACGACCGGATGGGTGAGCGCGTCGCCGGCGGCGCGGGCTGGCCCGAGCGCAGGGCGGACGCCGTCGTCGATGCCGCGCTCGCGCTGCTCGAACCGCTCGGGTCGCGGTTCTTTCTCTGGGTGCATTTCTATGATCCACACCTGACCTACGACCCGCCCCCTGGCTTCGCGAGCGCCTTTCCGAGCCGCCCCTACGCGGGTGAGATCGCTTTCGTCGACTCGCAGCTCGGTCGGCTGCTGACGGCGCTGCGCGAACGCTACGGAGACAGCGGACTGCTGGTCGTCGTGACGAGCGATCACGGTGAGAGCTTCGGCGAGCACGGCGACGAGACTCATTCGTACCTGGTCTACGAATCGACGCAGCGGATTCCGCTGCTGTTCGCCGGCCCGGGCATCCCCGCCGGCCGCAGCGTCGCGGCACCAGTGGGGTTGGTGGACGTCGCGCCGACCGTGCTCGCGCTCGCGCACGCGAAGCCCATCGACGGCGCCGCGGGCCGCGACCTGCGGCCCCTGTTCACGGGCGACACCGGCGCGCCCGCGAACGCGTACTTCGAGACGCTCGCGCCGCAGCTCGACTTCGGTTGGAGCCCGCTGCTGGGTCTGCGCGAGGGGAGCTTCAAGTACATCCGCGCGCCGCGGCCCGAGCTGTACGATCTCGCGTCGGACCCGGGTGAGCTGCACAGCCTCGCGCTCGAGCGTCCTGAAATCGCCGCCTCTCTCGATGCCGCGCTCGAAACGCGGCTGCACAGCTCGCCCGCAAGAGCCGCGACGCCGCTGGCGATCACGCCCGTCGAACGCGAGCAGCTCGCGAGCCTCGGCTACCTGGCGCCCGCCGGCTCCGCCTCTTCGCTGCCGCTGGGCCAGGTCGGCGGTCCCGACCCCAAGGATCGGCTCGCCGAGCTCCGCGAGATCCGCAGCGCGCAGGCATTGATGACGCTGAATCGGCCGGCCGAGGCGCTCGCGCGCTTGCGAGCCGTCGGCAACGCAGGGCCCGGCGTCGCGGCCTTGCGCGCGGCCGCGGCCGTCAATGCCGGCGAGCCGGCCGCGGCCGAAGCGGACGCGCGGCTGGCGCTCGCCGCAGCCCCCGACCGCAGCGACGTGCGCATCGTGCTCGCCCTCGCGCTCGATGCGCAAGGCCGCAGCGACGAGGCGCTCGCCGCCTTGCGCGAGCTTCCGGCCGATGTTCCGCTGGATGCGGGCCTCGCACTGCGGCTGGCCGCGGCCGAGGCGGCGAACGGGGAGATCGACACGGCACTGCGTCGGCTCGCGCTTGCCGTCGAGCGTCATCCGCGGGACCCGAAGCTCGCGCGCAGCCAGGGCCTGCTGCTCGTCCAGGCCGGCCGCCAGGCGGAGGCGCTCTCGGCATTCGAGGCGGCGCTCGCGCTCGAGCCGGATTCCACGCTGCTCCAGAACGACGTCGCCTGGGCGCTCGCGCGCGAGCGCCGCGATCTCGACCGCGCGCTCGCGCTCGCCACGCGCGCCGCCGCGGCCAGCGAGAACGATCCGAGCGTGCTCGATACGCTCGCGCTCGTGCGGCTCGCGCGCGGAGACGCGGCCGGGACTCTCGAGGCGGCGGATCTCGCGCTGCGGCGCGCCGACGGCGGGGTGCGCCCGCATCTGCAGTATCTGCGCGCCGAGGCGCTCACCGCGCTCGACCGGCCAGCGGAAGCGCGCAAGGCCCTCGCCGCGGCCCTGGCGTCCCCGCCGGCCGCCGACGACGACTGGCGCGCCAGCGCCGTGGCGCTCGGCGATCGGCTGGCTCCGCCCTCGACGGAATAATTTTTCTCAGGAGTGGAATCTGTTTTCGTTCGAGCGCCGAAGGAGCTGGGCGCGCGCTCGAGATCGATCCAGAAACTCTTTCAAATCAACATAGAAACGAAGTTCAATCCGACCTCGAGATTTGGCATTTCAGTTGCACAGGCTGCGGGTCAGGCCCCGAGTAGGAAACGCGCCCGTCTCGGTTCAAAGGTGCCGTGCCGGGCTCGGTCTTGGCGGCCGCTAGAGGAAATCAACCATGCGAAGGTTATTAGTCCTGCTCGTGTCGGGGTTGCTGGCCCTCGGGGTCGGCTTCTCGGCCAGCGCGAAGCCGCTCAACATCGAAGGCACGGTTTCGACGGCGCTCGGAACCGACCTGCCGGTGATCAACAACACGCTCGGCGGCGTTGCGACCGTCAACAACTCGGCTGGCGTGATTCCGGCGCATCTCCAGACGCTGCAGCTCAAGGGCAGCCGTGGCAATGGGGCGACGTCCGCGATGGTCCCGATCACGGACCCGATCGTGGCGGCGAACGGCATCGCGTCGGTTCGCATCAACTCCCAGCTCGGCACGGGCACGTTCGCGCCCATCTCCGGCGGTGCAGCCTCGACGACCGTGCTGACGAAGAACGTGCTGCCGATTCGCGGCATCTCGAAGGTGTGTCTGCTCTCGACGCAGTGCACGAACTTCCTGCCGCTCCAGCTGACGCAGCACACGGCGATGAGCGCGGCGAAGGGCGTCGGCATCGGCGGCCTGCTCACGATCGGCGGTGGCACCAACCCGATCCGGATCTCGATCGAAGCGGCGCCCTGGACGATCAAGACCGGGACGAAGATCGACGAGATCACGACCCCGATGACGCCGGGCGGCGTCAAGAAGTTCATCAACGTCACGGCGATGGGCTTCGCTCACGATCCGAGCTCGGCCACGACGAACACGGCGCAGCCGTCCGGCGTGGTGCAGCTGATCTCGCCCATGCAGGTCGTCACGAACCTGACCGCGGGTAGCAGCACGAAGATCTCGTTGTTCTCGACCCTGAAGGTTCACTTCATCCCGGAGCCGGGCATGCTGATCCTGCTCGGTTCGGGCGTCGCCGGCCTGGTTCTGCTCGGGCGACGGCGCATGCGCAAGTAGCTCGGGCCCGAAGCGCCAGTTCTGTACCGGGCGGCCACCTCTGGATCGAGGTGGCCGCCCTCGGCGCGGCATCGGGATTCTGCTTGCCCCCCGGGGTTCATTGGGAGACGTTTTTCCCTCCCGGCGGAAAAGACTTTCCACGGAGCCTTCTCCGGCCCGTCAGCCGTCTCGATCGAAAGTCTAAAACCTGATTTAAATCAATGGCTTTTCTTGTCGGCCCCGGTGCACCGAGCTTGGCACCGGAGTTGCACTCCATGAGCGTCGACGGGACTGGAGCGCGTGGGCTACCGATGTGTGTTGAGCCTGTCGCTGCGGTCGATAAGAACTGAAAGAGGAGTCGAACAATGCGCAAGTTAGTGATGTTAAGCGCCGTTGCGATGCTCGCGTTCGGCGTGGTCGGTACGGCAAATGCCAAGCCCCTGAACTGGGCCGGCACGATGGTTCTCCAGCTCGGCGAGCTGCCGTCGCTCGGTAGCACCGGCGGCGGTGTCGCGACGGTCAACAACTCGGCCGGCGTGATTCCCGCGCACCTCCAGACCCTGCAGCTCAAGGCCAGCCGTGGCGCCGTCGCGGGAACCGCGATGGTTCCGATCACGGACCCGACGGTTTCGGCCAACGGCATCGCGTCGGTGCGCGTGAAGGCGACGATGCAGACCGGCACGTTCGCGCCGATCTCCGGTGGTGCGGCCTCGACGACCGTGCTCACGAAGAACGTGCTCCCGGTCAACGGCCTCGCGAAGGTCTGCCTGCTCTCGACGCAGTGCACGAACTTCCTGCCCCTCCAGCTGACGCAGCACACCGCGATGAGCGTCCAGAAGGGCCTCGGCATCGGCGGCCTGCTGACGATCGGTGGCGGCACCAACCCGATCCGGATCTCGATCGAGGCGGCGCCGTGGACGATCAAGACGGGCACGTCGGTCGACCAGATCACGACTCCGATGACCCCGGGCGGCGTCAAGAAGTTCGTGAACGTGACGGCGATGGGCTTCGCGCATGATCCCAGCTCCGCCACGACCAACACGGCGCAGCCGTCGGGCGTGGTTCAGCTGATCACGCCGATGCAGGTGGTGACGAACCTCACCTCCGGCAGCAACGCGAAGATCGCGCTGTTCGGCTTCCTCACCGTTCACTTCATCCCGGAACCGGGCATGCTGTTGCTGCTCGGCTCGGGCGTTGCCGGCCTGGTCCTGCTCGGCCGACATCGCATGAAGAAGTAGTTCAGCTCCGGACTCTCCGGGTCTGATGCGAGCGGCCACCCCGAAAGGGGTGGCCGCTTTGCTTTTGGAGCGCGCAGCAGCGAGGCTGCTGGCCGCTCCCGGCCGCGGTTGTTAGATTCGGCCACCCCTCGACGGAGACGCTGCGGATGCTGCGCAAGCTGCTGAACTCGCCCTGGCCCTACTTCGTCGGTGCGGGTCTGTTGCTCGTGCTCGCGGTTGCGACGCAGTTCCATATCGCGGGACCGGCGCGGCCGGCGGGCAGCGCCGCGGAGATCGCGAAGCTCCGCGAGCGCAAGGATCTGAACGTCGTCTTCCTGCTCGTCGACACGCTGCGCGCCGATCGAATCGGCGCCTATGGCTACGGGCGTCCCACGAGCCCCGAGATCGACTCGCTCGCGCGCACGGGAATCATCTTCAAGCACGTCTACTCGCAATCGAGCTGGACGAAGTCTTCGATGGCCTCGATCTGGACGGGCACCTACCCCGCAAAGAATGGCGTGCTGCGCTTCGACCAGGTGATTCCCGAGGAGGCGACGCTCGCGGCGGAAGTGCTCAAGGCTGCAGGCTTTCGCACCGCGGGCATCTGGCGCAACGGCTGGGTCGCCCCGAACTTCGGGTTCCAGCAGGGATTCGATTTCTACCTGAACCCCAAGCCGGGTCGCGAGCGCGAGCAGATGCAGCGCAGCCACCCGTCGCCGGAAGCACTCTCGGGGACGGATGAGGATCTCGCGGAATCAGCGACCGCGTTCCTCAACAGCTATGGCCGCGAACGCTTCTTTCTCTACCTGCACTACATGGACCTGCACCAGTACGTCTTCGACGAGGGTGCGCCCGA
This sequence comes from uncultured delta proteobacterium, assembly GCA_963785985.1. Lineage (GTDB taxonomy): Bacteria > Myxococcota_A > UBA9160 > UBA9160 > SMWR01 > DATBRV01. Next base: position 52,262 of record CAWAXD010000021.1, read on the forward strand.
TCTCGGCAACGCCTATTCCGATGCGTACGACAAGTCGATCTCCTGGATCGATCGCCTGATCGGATCGCTCGTCACGCAGCTGGACGAGCAGGGCATCCTCGACCGCACCATCATCGTGCTCGCATCGGACCACGGGGAGGCCTTCCGCGAGCACGGTGCCGAGGGCCACGCGCGAGATCTGCACCGCGAGGTCGCGGAGGTGCCGTGGGTGATCGTGCTGCCGTTCCGGCTCGATCCCGGGGTCGTCGTCGAGCAACGCGTCGCGAACGCTGACATCTGGCCGACGCTGCTCGATCTGCTGGGGCTTCCTCCGCTGCCGGGGGCGGATGGCAAGTCGCTGATGCCGCTGATCGAGCACGCCGCCGGCCTCACGGCGGAGGTGCCCGCGGAGCTCGCCTCGCGCACGATCTTCTCGGAGCTCGACCGGCGTTGGGGCGCTCCGAAGGAGAAGCCGGATCCGCTGGTGGGGGTGACCGACGGAAATTTCCGCTTCTTCATGCCCGTCGCCAAGCCGGAAAAGGCCGAGCTCTACGACCGCACGACCGACCCGGGCGAGCTGACCAACCTCGCGGCGCAGCGCAGCGAGGACGTGGCCCGCCTGCGCAAGCTCGCGGACGGCTATCTCCAGTCGCAGAGTCCCTGGGGCAAGGCCCCGGGCTCGGTGGAAGTCGACGAGCTGCGCCTGAATCAGCTGCGCGCGCTGGGCTACGTCATCAAGTAGCCGCGGCGACGCGAGTCTGCGCGCGGCGAGGACGGAGCCGAGCGAAGCTCTAGCAAGTCCGCGCGCAGCGAGGCGCAGCCGCGCGAACCTCTAGGTCCGGCGATAGAGGGTTTCGAGCTCGAGCTTCTCGCGGTGGCGCGCGAGCGCGAGCTCGATCAACCGATCGAGCAGCGCCGCGTAGGGCAGGCCCGACGCTTCCCACAGTCGCGGGTACATCGACCCTTCCGTGAAGCCCGGCAGGCTGTTCACCTCGTTCACGAACAGCTTCCCCGTGTGGCGGTCCATCAGGAAATCGACGCGCGCGAGGCCGGCGCCCTCCAGGATCCGCACCGCCTCGATCGCCATCTCGCGCGCCGCCCGGCTCTGCGCTTCGTCGATCGGCGCGGGGATCAGCAGCTCGGTGTCCTCGTCGACGTACTTCGCTTCGTAGTCGTACCACTCGCGCCGCGTGCGGATTTCGCCGGCGACCGAGGCCTCGATCGGATCGTTGCCGAGCAGCGCCACCTCGATCTCGCGGGCATCGACCGCGCGCTCGACGAGCAGCTTGCGGTCGTAGCGCGCGGCTTCGACGAGCGCCGGGACGAGCTCCTTGCGCTGCTTCACCTTGCTGATGCCCACCGACGAGCCGAGATTCGCCGGCTTCACGAAGACCGGCAGGCCGAGCGCGCGCAGCGCGCGCTCGGCGGCCGCCTCGGCGTCGGCGCGCAGCTCCTCGCGCCGGATCAGCACCCACGGCACGACGGGCAGCCCCGCCGCGGCGAGCAGTCGCTTCGACGCTTCCTTGTCCATCTGAAGCGCCGAGCCGAGCACGCCCGCGCCGACGTAGGGCACACCGGCGAGCTCGAGCAGGCCTTGTAGCGTGCCGTCCTCGCCGCCCTGGCCGTGAACGATCGGAAAGATCACGTCGATCGGCTGCAGCGCGCGCGCGACGTCGCGCGGACCCCGCGGCATCGACACGAGAGAGTGTTCGCCTGGAACCGCGGGAAGCGTGACTTCCTCGCCGCCGCCCGCCGCTTCGGGGGGGAGCGCGGGAGAGCCCAGGTGCCAACGTCCCGCGTGGTCGATGGCGACGAGCGAGACGTCGTAGCGGGTAGGATCGAGCGCTTTCAGGATGCAGGTCGCCGAGGTGACCGACACCTCGTGCTCGACGGAACGTCCCCCGAACAACAGACCGACGCGGAGCTTGGCCATTCCCCCCTCCCCAATCCAATGCGAGCATAGACTGCGCTGCGGCGACGCCCCAAGGTCGGCGCTTCGGGGGCTCGGCTTGACCGCTTGGGGGGTGCCTCGTAAGCTCGGTTCGTGGCTTCCATCCCCCCGGAACTCCAACGAAAAGAGGCTGCTCTCGGGGCGGCGTTGCGCGCCGCCGGGCGCGTCATCGTGGCGTTCTCGGGCGGCGTCGATTCGAGCTACCTCGCTTACGCCGCGCACCGCGCGCTGGCGGGCGGCGCGCTCGCCGTGACGGCCGAGTCGCCCTCCTATCCTGCGAGCCACCGCGCGATGGCCGAGCGCGTGGTGGCGGACTTTGGCATCCCCCACCGCTTCGTTCGCACCCACGAGATGGAGAGCGAAGCCTACCGGGCGAATCAGCCGGACCGCTGCTTCCACTGCAAGACGGAGCTCTTCGACGTGCTTGGAGGGCTGCGCGAGGAGCTCGGCTTCGATGCGGTGGCCTACGGTGTGAACACGGACGACACGAGCGACTTCCGACCCGGCCACCGGGCGGCGGAGGAGCACGCCGTGCTCTCGCCGTTTCTCGCCGTGCAGCTCTCGAAGCAGGAGATCCGAGCGCTCTCGCGGGCCGCGGGGCTGCCGACCGCCGAGCTCCCGTCCTCCGCTTGTCTCTCGTCGCGGCTGCCGTACGGCACGCGTGTCACTCCCGAGCGTCTGCGCCAGGTCGACGAAGGCGAAGAGCGGCTGCGCGCGCTCGGCTTCCGGCAGGTGCGGCTCCGCCATCACGGACCGCTCGCGCGCATCGAGGTCGATCCCGCCGAGCTGCCGCGTGCGCTGGAGCCCGCGATGGCGCGCCGCATCGCCGACGTGGTCAAGCAGCTCGGCTTCCGCTGGGTCTCGCTCGATCTCGATGGCTATCGCACGGGCTCGCTGAACGAGGGGCTCGCGCTCTCCGATCCGGCCCCGATCGAATCGTGATCGCCGCGATCGAATGCGAGGGAGCCCCGCGCGACCTCGGTCTCGACCAGGGCCGCGCTTGCCGCGCATCGTTGCGCGAAGCGCTCGCGAGCTCGGGACCGACGCAGCGCTGGCTGCTCCCGCTCGGCGCGAACGAGGCGCGCCTCGAGCGCGATCTGAAGCGGCACTTCCCGCATCTCGCCGAGTCGCTCGCCGGCCTCGCGGCCGGCGCCGGCGTGCCGGCGCGCTGGCTGGTGCGCCGACTGGCGGACGAGCTGGGCAGCGGGCCGCGGGGGGGGCGCGTGGTGGCGAGCGGGCTCGGCGCGGGCGCGTTGCTCGCCGTCGACTGCGCCGGCCAATGGATCGCGCGGCGCAGCCGACCGGAGGGCGGCTTCACTGGCGTCGAGCTCGTGCGCCCGTGGCTGGTGGCGGCGTTCGCGGGCGTGAACGAAGCGGGTCTCGCCGTCGTGGCGCTGCCCGCAAGCGGCGCGGCCGGCCCGTGCAGCGCGCCGGCCGCGCTGCTCGCGCAGGATTGCCTCCAGCGCTTCTCGAAGGTGGAAAGTGCGCTCGACTGGTGCAGCGGCCGGCCGGCAGGTCATGGCGCCGCGCTCCTGTTCAGCGACGCTCGCGGCGAGCTCGCAGGCGTCGAGATCCGGGCCGCTGCGCGCCGCGTGCTGCGCCCGGACGCCGCGCTGCTCGCCTGGGCCGCTGACCCGATTGCGGGCGCCGAGCTCGCGAAGGCCCTGCGCCAGGCAGCGCCCGCGACCGCCGCCGCGCTCGCGCAGGCCCTGGCTCCGGCGCGACCGCCGGGCTGCGTGACGGTGATCGTGGATCCCGCCGCGCGGCGCCTGGGCCTGCTGCCTGCGGCCGGCGCCGAGCCCGACTGGCTCGCGCTCTAGCGGGCGGGGTCACCTTCGCACAGCGGAACCACCGCGTGGGCGTCCTGCGTCACGCGCAGATAGTCGCGGATCGCGGGCCGCTCGAAGCCTTCGGCGATCGAGAGCTCGAGGTGGGCGACGAGCGGATCGAAGAAGCGCGCGGTGGACAGCAACACCATGCGGCGTTGATGATGGCCGAGCTTGCGGAACGACAGGATCTCGGCGAGCTCCTCGAGCGTGCCGAGGCCGCCCGGCAGCGCGACGAAGGCGTCGGCGCGCTGGTCGAGCCCGGCCTTGCGCGAGCGCATGTCGTCGACGCTGTGCAGCTCGTCGATCCCGGTGTGGTGGACGTCCTGCTCGATGAACTCGCGCAGGATCACGCCGTGGACGACGCCGCCCGCCGCGAGCGCGGCGTCTGCGACGGAGCCCATCAGGCCGGTGCGCCCGCCGCCGTAGACGAGTACGTGACCGTTTCGCGCGATCGCGTCGCCCACGATGCGGGCGTCGGCGTGATAGGGCTCCGGAGCTCGTCGGCTCGAGCCACAAAAGACCGCGATGCGCACGCGACGGGCTCTAGCGCCGCCGCCGCCGCGCGCGCCGCTGCGGAGGACGCCGGTCGGCCTCGGCGTCCGGCTCGCGTGCTCCCTCCGCCGGGCCGAGCGCGGGCGGCGCATCGGGCGGCGGAACCACGCTCGTTTCGGGGCGGTGTTCGTGCAGATAGGCGGCGCACACCGCGGCGAGGTCGCGCCGGCCCTCGGCGGTCGCGCAGAGCGAGTCGACGACGGGCAGGAAGCGATCCAGATTCCACTTTCGCTCGCGCTCCGGCAGCGCGCGCAGCTCCTGCTCGATCTTCACCGAGAGCCTTTCGCCCTGACGCTCGGCGATCTGCGCTTCGGTCGGCAGCTTGCGTTCGACGATCCGGATCTGGTTCACCTGCTGCAGGTAGCGGAAGTTCCCGATGTCGAGTCCGGAAACCAGGGAGATCGCGATGCCGGCCTTCCCGGCGCGCCCCGTGCGTCCGGTGCGGTGGACGTAGACCTCGGGCGACTCCGGAGCGGAGTAGCCGATCACGTGCGACAGATCGCTGATGTCGATGCCGCGCGCGGCCACGTCCGTCGCCACCAGGAAGCGCAGCTTGCCCGCCTTGATGCGGCCCATCGCGATCTCGCGGGCGGACTGGGTCAGGTCGCCGGAGATCTGGTCGGCGTCGTAGCCGCGGCGCTGGAGGAAGGCGGTCACGTAGCGCACGTCGCTCTTCGTGTTGCAGAAGATGATGGCGCTCTCGGGGTCCTCGTACTCGATGATCCGGACCAGGTTCGAGTCCTTCTCCTGGGCCGTCGTCAACACGAAGAAGTGTTCGATCTCCTGGGGCGCGACCTGTCCCTCGGAGAGCGACACGAAGACCGGATCGTGCAGGAACACGCGCGACAGCGAGCGCACGCGCTCGGGGATCGTCGCCGAGAACAGACAGGACTGGCGCTGGCGCGGCAGGTGCTTGTGGATCTCGCGCATGTCGGGCCAGAAGCCGAGCGAGAGCATCTCGTCAGCCTCGTCGAACACGAGGATGCGGACGCGGGCGAAGCTCAGTCGTCCGGAGCCGAGATGGTCGAGGATGCGGCCGGGCGTGCCCACGACCACGTGCGCGCCCGCCTCGATGCGCTCGATCTGCTGCTGATAGCCGACGCCGCCGTAGATCGGCACCGTCCGCACGCCGCGGTGGCGGCCGAGCGCAGCGACTTCGTCGGCCACCTGGTTGGCGAGCTCGCGCGTCGGCGCGAGAACGAGGGCCTGGCAGACGCTCTGCTCGGTGTCGATGGCTTCGGCGATGGGGATGCCGAACGCACCGGTCTTGCCGCTGCCGGTGTGGGCCTGGACGATCAGGTCGTGACCCGCCCGCATCTGCGGGATCACCTTGGCCTGCACGGCCGTCGCCTGGCTCCAGCCGAGATCGCGGGTGCTCCGCAGAATCGGCTCGGGCAGGGAGCTGAACAGGTCGGGGGAATCTTCCATGCGGTGTGCCGAGGCTATCCCTCTGCATCACCGCCCGCAACGGCGATGCGGATCGGCTAGTCTCCGCGGGTGGCTCGCATCACCCGCGAAGAGGTCGAAAAGGTCGCTGCGCTCGCTCGCCTCTCGCTGGTCGACGCTGCGGCCGAACGCATGGCGGCCGAGCTCGACCAGATTCTCGCGTACGCGGAGACGCTCTCGCAGGTCGACACGACGGACGTCGAGCCCACCGCCCACGCGATTCCCCTGCCGACACCGCTGCGCGAGGACCGCGCGCTACCGCCGCTCGATCCCGAGCTCGTCATCGCGAATGCCCCGGAGAGCGAGGGTTTTGCGTTCGTGGTTCCGAAGGTGATCGAGGGCGACGAAGAGGGTTAGCGTGAGCGGGGCCTTCGAGACGCTTTCGGAGCTGGCGGGCAGGCTCGCGTCGCGCGAGGTATCCGCCGTCGAGCTGGTGCAGGCAGCGCTCGCGCGCGCGGAGGCGACGCAGGGCACGCTCCACGCCTTCATCGGGTTGCGTCCCGAGCGAGCCCTCGCGGAAGCGGCGCAGGCCGACGCGCGGCGCGGCCGCGGCGCGCCGCGCTCGCCCATCGATGGCGTTCCCCTCGCGATCAAGGACAACATGGTGCAGGCGGGAGAGCCGACGACCTGCGCGTCGCGCATCCTCGAAGGCTACGTCTCCCCCTACACCTCGACGGTGGTGACGCGGCTCGAGCAGGCGGGCGGCGTGGTGATCGGCCGCACGAACATGGACGAGTTCGCGATGGGCTCGTCGACCGAGCACTCGAGCTGCGGGCCGACGCGCAATCCGTGGCGCCTGGCGAACACGCCCGGCGGCTCCTCGGGAGGCTCCGCTGCGGCAGTGGCAGCGGGCATCGTGCCCGCCGCGCTCGGCAGTGACACCGGCGGCTCGATCCGTCAGCCGGCGTCCTTCTGCGGTGTCGTGGGCATCAAGCCGACCTATGGACGGGTGTCGCGCTGGGGGTTGGTCGCCTTCGCCTCCTCGCTCGATCAGATCGGTGTCTTCACGCGCAGCGCGCGCGACGCCGCGATCCTGCTCGAGCTGATCTCCGGTCACGATCCGTTCGATTCCACCTCGATCCCGGAGCCCGCGCCGGCGCTGCAATCCGCGCTCGACGGAGACGTCTCGGGCCTCGTCGTGGGGTTGCCCCGGGAGTGCTTCGTCGCGGAGGGGGTGGATCCGGGCGTGCTTGCGGCCGTGCGCGAAGCCGTCGCCGAGCTCGAGCGGGCCGGCGCGAAAGTGCGCGAGATCTCGCTGCCGCACACGCGCTTCGCGATCGCGACCTACTACCTGATCGCCACCGCGGAGGCGTCGAGCAATCTCGCCCGCTTCGACGGTGTTCGCTACGGGCGCCGCGCGCGCGGCGCCCGCGACCTCACCGACATGTACGAGCGCACGCGCTCCGAGGGCTTCGGAGCCGAAGTGCAGCGGCGCATCCTGCTCGGCACGTACGTGCTGTCCGCGGGCTACTACGACGCCTACTACCGCAAGGCGCAGCAGGTGCGCACCCTGCTGCGGGGCGATTTCGAGCGCGCCTTTGGCGCTTGCGACGTGATCGTGACTCCGACCAGCCCCGAAGTCGCTTTCGAGCTCGGCGCGAAGACCTCGGACCCGTTGTCGATGTACCTGTCGGACATCTACACGGTGTCGGCGAACCTCGCCGGGATTCCGGGCATGTCGATCCCCTGCGGCTTCGAGAGGGGCCTGCCCGTCGGGCTCCAGTTGATGGGTCCCGCGCTCGGCGAGGCGACGCTGCTGCGCGTGGCGGACGCCTTCGAGCGGCGCACGTCCTGGCACGCCCGGCACCCGGAGCCGACGCCGTGAGCGCGGCCGCCCATCCGCGCTTCGAGGTGGTGATCGGGCTCGAGGTGCACACCCAGCTGCGCACCCAATCGAAGCTCTTCAGCCCGGCGCCGGTCAGCTACGGTGAGCCTCCCAACCACAGCGTGCATCCGATCTGCCTGGCGCTGCCCGGCGTGCTGCCGGTGCTGAACGCGCGCGCGGTGGAGCTCGCGATCCGCATGGCGCTTGCAACACATTGCAGCGTGCATCGGCGCTCGATCTTCGCGCGCAAGAACTACTTCTACCCGGACCTTCCCAAGGGCTACCAGATCTCCCAGTACGAGGACCCGATTGCGACGGGGGCTGGGTCGAGGTCGCCATCGAGGATGGCGACGACGTGCGCACCCAGCGCGTGGGGCTCACGCGGATCCACATGGAGGAGGACGCCGGCAAGTCGATCCACGACGCGGCGTTCGTCGGGGCGGACGTGACCCACGTCGATCTCAATCGCGCCGGCGTTCCGCTGCTGGAGATCGTGTCCGAGCCCGACCTGCGCTCTCCGGCGGAGGCCGCGGCCTATCTGCGCACGCTGCGCCAGATCCTGCGCTACATCGAAGTGTCGGATGCCGACATGGAGAAGGGTCATTTCCGCTGCGACGCGAACGTCTCGCTGCGCCGACGCGGAGACGCGGCGCTCGGGACGCGCACCGAGCTGAAGAACCTGAACTCCTTCCGATTCGTCGAGCTGGCGCTCGAGGCGGAGATCGAACGGCAAGCCGCGATCCTCGAGGCCGGGGGCCGCGTGCAGCAGGCCACGATGGCGTTCGATCCGGCGACGCGGCGAACGCGCGTGCTGCGCCTCAAGGAGAACGCCGACGACTACCGTTACTTCCCGGATCCCGACCTGATCCCGCTGGTGCTCACCGACGAGCAGATCGAGCGGGTGCGCGCGGGGCTGCCCGAGCTCGCCGAGCGCAAGTGCGAGCGCTTCCAGAGCGAGCATGGCCTGTCTGCGTACGATGCCCGGCAGCTCACCTCGAGCCGCGCGCTCGCGGATTTCTTCGAGCAGGCGGCAGCGGCGCACGGGACGCCCAAAGCCGTCGCGAACTGGATGCTGCGCGACCTGCGCGAGGCGCTCTCCGAGCTGGAGATCGAGATCGACGGCGCCCGCATCACGCCGCAGGAGCTCGCTGCCTTGATGCGCCTCGTCGACACCGGCCGCATCACGGCCAAGAGCGCGCGCGAGCTGTTGCCGCAGCTCGTGCGCGAGGGCGGCGACCCGGCGGCGCGGGTCCGCGAACGCGGGCTCGAGGCGGTGTCGGACACGGGCGTGCTCGAAGCGGCCGTCGCGGCGGTGATCGCCGAGAACCCGGACAACGTCGAGCGCTATCGAAGTGGCGAGGAGAAGGTCCTGCACTTCCTGATGGGTCAGGTGATGCGCCGCACCAGCGGCAAGGCGAACCCCGCCGTCGTGCGGGAAATGCTCGCCCGCAAGCTCGCGCAAGAGCCCGCGTGAACCGGCCCGCCCGCGCCGCCCTGGGCGTGGTGCTGCTCGCGACCTTCGCCCTCGCTGCTCTCGTCTGGCTGTTGCCGCGGTGGATCGCGAGCGACGGCGTGCGCGCGCGGGTCGCGTCGGCCGCCGCGGAAGCGCTCGGACGCGAGCTTCGCTTCGAGCGGCTCGAGCTCCGCTGGCTCCCGCCGCAGCTCGTGATGATCGCGCCATCGATCGCCGGCTCCGCGCCCGGCGCGCTGCCGGTCGCTGAGGCGCCCAGCCTGTCGTTGCACGTCACGGCGTGGCCGTTGCTCACGCGCAGGCCATGGATCGATCAGCTCGTCGTCGAGGGCGCGACGCTGCGGCTCGCAGCCGGCGCGCTCGAGCCCGCCGTCGTCGTGGAGCTGCGCGAGCTCGCCGCCACGCTGCGCAGCGAGTCGCCCGAAGCGCCCGTGCGGATCGAAGCGTCGTTCGAGCTGGCTCGCGGCGGGCGTGCGGAGGCGCGCGGTAGCGCCACGCGGGCGGGCGAGATCGATCTCGACCTCACACTCGAGGACGTCGCCCTCGCGAACGTCGCGAGGTATCTGGACGCTGGTGCGCGGCTCGCCGGCGCCGTGAGCGGAAGCCTCGCGCTGGCAGGCCCCGCGCAGAGCCCGAGCCGCATCTCCGCACGCCTCGCGCTCGCCGACGGCGACGTGCAGCTCGACGAGATCGTGCTGCGCGGCCCGCTGGGCATCGAGGCCGACCTGACGGGCAGCCTCGCTGCCCGGAGCGGGAGTTTCGTCGTCGACGCCACGCGCGCCGAGCTCGTCCTCGGACGCAGCTTCCGCAAGCCTCCCGGAGCCCCGGCGACCGTCAGCGGCCGCTTCGTCGGGGGGCCGGGCGGGGCGCTCGGCGTGGACGACGTGAAGCTGCGCGTCGGCGATCCGGGCGCCCGCCAGCGCGGCTAGAGCCCTTCGGGCCGACCACTGCGCATGCGTGATCCCGCGCACGGCCGTGCGCCCCGGGCTCGTGTTGATTTCCCTTCAAGTTGTTCCCGGCGGCAGGACGATAATCACCTTTCGAGGGGCTGCGATGGGCGGAACCGTCCTGTGCGTCGACAATGACCGGAATCTCTGCGAGATCCTCGCCAAGGCGCTGCGCAGCGAGGGCTATCGCGTCGCGACCGCCCACGACGGCGATGCCGCGCTCGATGCGATCGGTCGCTGCAAGCCGGATCTGATGCTGCTCGATCTGATCCTCCCGAAGCGCGACGGCTTCGCGGTGCTCGAGGCCGTGCGCCGCATGCCTGCGCCCTTGGGCGCGCTGCCCGTCGTATTGATCTCCGGCTGCTCGCCGACACCCGAATACACGCAACGCGCCGAAGCGCTGCGGGCCGCTGCGCTGCTGCGCAAGCCCGTCTCCCTCGAGAATCTGCTCGCCGCGGTCGCGCGCGGGCTCGGCCAGGCTCCGCGCAAGGCGACGACTCGCTCCGCTGCGGCGCGCGAGGAAGCGGCGCGCGCCGCCGAGGGCGAAGCGGGCCTCGCGGGATCCTTCCATCAGCTGCCCTTTGCCGCGCTGCTCCACCACCTCCACGGTCTGCGCGCCACCGGTGTCCTGCACCTGAGCTACGAGCGCAAGCGCAAGTGGCTGCGCCTGCGCGATGGCTACCCGATCGCGGTGCGCTCGAATCTCGTGAATGAATGCCTCGGCAATCACCTGGTGCGCGCGGGGCGGATCACGGCTTCGGAGCTCGCGGAATCGCGCCGGCGCATGAAGGGCGGGGAGCTCCAGGGCGAGATCCTGGTCGCCATGGATCTGCTCTCGGAAGACGAGATCGCGGTCGCGCTGCGCGCGCAGGCGGAGGAGAAGCTCTTCGAGATCTTCACCTGGCCGAACGGCGAATTCCGCTTCGAGACGGGCGGCAATCTGCAGCGCGCGAACGATCTCTCGCTCGAACGCAGCCCGGCGAACGTGATCCTCGAGGGCGTGCGCACGCGCCTGCCGCTCGGCCGCATCGATGCCTATCTCGCCTCGCATTCGCACTGCATGGTCGGGCTGGCGGAGAGTCCCTTCTATCGCTTCCAGGAGGTGGATCTCGACAGCGCGCAGCTCAAGCTCGTGCGCAAGCTCGAGAAGCCGCGCCGGCTGGCCGAATTCATCGGCGCCGACGAGGACGTACGTCGAACCGTGTATGCTCTGATCGCGGCTGGCACGCTGGAGCTGCAAGGGGAAACTGCTGGCAAGCCGGAGGTCGGGGGCAAGGCCGCCCCGAAGACCGCCGCCCGGGCCGCGAAGCCTGCCAGGGCGGTGGAGCGGCCTCAGAAGGCGACGTTGCTGCGCGAGGTCGTGCGCCCGTCCACGGCGGCAGCCGAAGAAGCGAAGTCGGCGGAGCTCGCTGCTCTGGCGCAGCGCTTCCGCGGCCAGACCCCGTTCCAGATCCTCGACGTCCCCGAGACGGCGGACGAAGAGCAGATCCAGGCCGCCTACGGCAAGCTCTGCGAGCGCACGCACCCCGACCGGGTCAGCCATGCGAACGACGCGGTCAAGATGCTCGCGTCCGAGGTGTTCGCGATGGTCGCGAACGCCTACGAGATGCTGATCGATCCGCGCCGGCGCCAGGGGTACCTGCTCGGCCTGAAGAAGGCCAACCGCGAGGCCGCCGAGCGCGAGGTCGGCAAGCGCGCGCTCGAAGCCCAGATGCAATTCCAGCAGGGCGACGCGGCGCTGCGCGCGCGCGACTACGACGCGGCGTTGCGCTGCTTCGGGCGCGCCCTCGAGCTGTATCCCGACGAGGGCGAGTACCACGCGCATTACGGCTGGACGCTGCACCTGTCGCATCCGAGCGACCCGGCGATGGCCTCCGAGGCGATGGAGCACGTGCAGCGGGCGCTCAAGCTGGCGCCCGATCAGGAGAAGCCCTACCTGTTCATGGGTCGCCTGTGCAAGGCGATCGGCCGCGCCGACGTGGCGGAGAAGATGTTCGCGCGCGCGCTCAAGATCCAGCCGGAGTGCCTCGATGCGCTGCGCGAGCTCCGCCTGATCAACATGCGGCGTGAGAAGGGAAAGGGGCTCATCGGGCGTCTGCTCCGCCGGTGATGCCAGGCGGAGGCGGAAGCGATGGGAGTGCGGGTCAGCGGCAAGGCGATCTGGCTGGACGGCGCGTTCGTGGATTGGGCCGACGCGAAGGTCCACATCCTCACCCATACCCTCCACTACGGGCTCGGCGTCTTCGAGGGGATCCGCTGCTACCGCACGGCGGATCAACGCTCTTCGGTGTTTCGCCTCGGCGATCACGTGCGCCGGCTCTTCGATTCGGCGCGCATCAATCTGCTCGAGATGCGCTTCTCCCCGCAGCAGATCGAGGAGGCGATCCTCGAATCCCTGCGCCGCAACGACCTCGCCGAAGGCTACGTGCGCCCGATCGTCTTCCTCGGCGACGGCGAGATGGGCCTCAATCCCGGCGGCAATCCCGTGCGCACGGCCGTGATCGCGTGGGCCTGGGGCAAGTACCTCGGCGAGGAATCGATGGAGCGCGGCATCCGCGCCAAGATCTCGAGCTTCTGCCGCCATCACGTGAACGCCAAGATGACCAAGGGCAAGACGTGCGGGGACTACGTGAATTCGATCCTCGCCAAGCGCGAGGCGCTGCTCGAGGGCTATGACGAAGCGTTGATGCTCGACACGAATGGCTGTGTGGCCGAGGCGAGCGGCGAGAACATCTTCGTCGTGCGCGACGGCGTCTTGCGCACGCCTCCCCTGCACAGCGTGCTCGACGGCATCACCCGCGCGACCGTGATCGAGCTGGCGAAGGACATGGGCCTGCCGTGCGAGGAGCGCACGATCACGCGCGACGAGCTCTACGTGGCCGACGAGATCTTCCTCACCGGCACGGCGGCCGAGGTGACGCCGATCCGGGAGGTCGATCGGCGCACGATCGGCGCCGGGCGGCGAGGCCCGCTGACGAAGCGGCTCCAGACCGCGTTTTTCGACGTGGTCGCCGGGCGGGAGCGCAAGTACGAGCGCTGGCTCACGTATCTCTAGACTCGCTTGAATCTTGTATCACGACGTGATACAACGCGTCCCATGACGGACGCCCATTCCCGACCCGGTCCCGAAGCCGAAGATCCCGAGCGACCGCACCGCGATCGCAAGGAGCGCGTGCTGCACACGCGCATCTCCCAGCAGCTCGCGGAGGACATCGGCCGCATGGCCGAGGATCTGCGGGTGCCGGTCTCGAACCTGGTGCGCAACGTGCTCGAAGAGGTCTTCAGCGTCGTCGAGACGGTCACCGACAACGTCGGCGAGCTGATCGAGGGCGTGATGGACGAAGCGGGCCGCGCCCGCGAGCGCGCGCGCCACAGGGGCTTCCAGGCAGGCCGCCACCGCGAGCGCGCCCATCCGGGCGGCTTCAGCCGTCCGGCGCGCGAGCCGGAGCCGCAGCGGGAGGACCCTCCGGATCTGCTCGGCTGGCAGCCCCTGATCCTGGCTCGCACGGGCACGTGCAGCGATTGCGCGGCGCCGATCGCGCGCGGCGCACGCGCCTACGTCGGCGTCACCTCGGCGGGACCGGGCGCCCTCACGCTGTGCGCGGATTGTCTTGCCACGCGGCGCCCGGCCTGAGCCGCGGCTTCCCATCGGCGTGGCGCAGCTGAACGAGCTCCAGACCCCCGCGCTGCTCGTCGACGCCGCGGCGCTCGATCACAACCTGCGCACGATGTCCGCGGCGTTGCCCGGCGCGCGCCTGCGGCCCCACGTGAAGGCGCACAAGTGCAGCGCGCTGGCGCGCCGCCAGGCCGCGCTCGGTCACCGCGGCTTCACGTGCGCCACGCTTCGCGAAGTCGAGGGCCTGGCCGCGGCGGGGCTCGGCGACGATCTGTTGCTCGCGAACGAAGTGCTCGACACGCGCCGGCTGGCTGCCGTGGCTGCGCGCGTCACCGTCGCCGTCGACTCGGAGGAGACGATCGCCGCCGCGGCCACTGGAGGCGTGCGCGAGGTGCTGATCGACGTCAACGTGGGCCTGCCGCGCTGCGGCTGCCCGCCGGCCGCCGCCGGAAGGCTCGCCGCGCTCGCGCGCCGGCGCGGTCTCGAGGTGCGCGGCGTGATGGGCTACGAGGGTCACGCCATGTTGGTGGACGACGCTGCCAAGCGTACGGCGCTCGTGTCGGACGCGATGCAGCTGCTGCGCGGCGCCCACGCCGAGGTCGGCGGCGCCGTCGTCTCCGCCGGCGGAACCGGCTCCTTCGACCGCAACCCGGTCGCAACCGAGATCCAGGCCGGCTCCTATGCGCTGATGGACACGGCCTATGCGAAGCTCGGGCTCCCCTTCCGCTGCGCGCTCAGCATCCTCGCCACCGTGATCTCGGTCGCTCCCGCGTACGCGGTGGCCGACTGCGGGCTGAAGGCGCTCGGCATGGATCACGGCAACCCCACGATCGAAGGCGCGAAGGTCTGGTTCTGCTCCGATGAGCACGTGACGTTCGCGCCCGAGGTTCCCATGCGGGTGGGCGAGCGCGTGCGCGTGTGGCCGGCCCACGTGGATCCGACCGTCGCATATCACGAGCGCCTGCACCTCGTCGCGGGCGACGCGGTGATCGAGACCTGGCCGATCGACCTGCGCGGCTGGTAGGCGACTTCAGGGCGCCGCGCGGTGGCCGATAAGCCGCTGCGAGATGTCGAAGCAGCCGAGCGTGCCGCTCCTCGGGCGGCTTGCAGTCCATTTCAAGATGATCAGCATGGAGCAGCTCGCCGCGGCGACGCGCGAGCTGGGCGCCGAGACCTCGAGCCGGCGCCTCGGCGACATCTTCGTAGACCAGGGCTTCATCACGCCCGACCAGCTCGCGAAGCTCCTGCGCGCGCAGCAGGAAGTGCTCGCCAAGCAGCGTGCGGCCGGCGCGGCGCCCGAGCCGGCGGAGGCGAAGGCGCCCGTGCCGGCTCCGGCTGCGGCCCCCGTGACTGCGCCGGCTCGCGCCGCCGCACCGGCTCCCGCAGCCGCCGCCCCGAAGCGCGCGCCGGTCGCCGGCAGTGCAACGGGTACGCCCGAGCTCGATCGCATCCTGCGCGACGCCATTGCGCAGGGGGCGAGCGACGTCCACATCCACAGCGGCGCGGCGGTGCAGTTTCGCACCGCGGGCAAGCTCGTCTCGACCGGAGCGCCGCCGCTCGACGCGGCCGGCGCCGAGGCGGTGCTGCTGCCGGCGCTGAGCGAGCGCGAGCGCAGCCTCTTCGCCGAGCATGGAGACCTCGACTTCTGCCACGAGGTCGCGGGCGCGGGCCGCTTCCGCGTCAACCTCTACCGTCAGCAACGCGGGATCGACGCCGTTGCCCGCTTCATTTCGCCCGAGCCGCCGAGCCTCGAGCAGCTCGGTCTGCCGCCGGCGCTCGCGCGCTTCACCAACTATCCGCAGGGTCTGGTGCTGATCACGGGCCCGACGGGTTGCGGCAAGACCTCGACGCTCGCCGCGCTCGTCAATCTGATCAACGAGGAGCGCCGGGAGCACATCCTCACGATCGAGGATCCCGTCGAGTACCTGCACCCTTCGAAGCGCTGTCTGGTGAATCAGCGCAGCGTGCATCGACACACGGGCTCCTTCGCGCGTGCGCTGCGCGCCGCGTTGCGCGAGGACCCGGACGTGGTCGTGATCGGCGAGCTGCGCGATCTCGAGACGATCTCGCTCGCGCTCACCGCGGCCGAAACCGGCCACCTCGTGCTGGCGACGCTGCACACCGACAATGCGATCCGCACGATCAACCGCATCGTGGGCTCGTTCTCGTCGGAGCAGCAGAGCCAGATCCGCTCGATGCTCTCGGAATCACTGCGGGCCGTGGTCTCGCAGCGACTGATCCCGCGCGCCGATGGCAAGGGACGCGTCGCAGCCGTCGAGACGCTCGTCGTCAACAAGGCCGTCGCGAATCTGATCCGCGAGAACAAGACCTTCCAGATCCAGTCGATCCTCCAGACCGGCGCGGCGCACGGCATGGGTCTGCTCGACGCATCGATCCGCCAGCACATGCAGTCCGGCGCGATCGCCCGCGAAGAGGCTCTGCGCTTCTGCGCCGAGCCGAAGAACCTCTCGGCCTGAGGAGCGAGCGATGGCGCGCATCGACGAGCTGCTGACGAAGCTGAAGGAGCTGCGCGGATCGGACCTCCACCTGGTGGCCGGCGTCGGCCCGCGGATGCGCGTGCGCGGCGAGATCGTCGCCGTCGACGGCTGGAAGTCGCTCGACGACGCGGGCGTGCGCGACCTGCTGCGCGAGATCGCGAGCCCGGAGCAGTGGCGGGATTTCGAGAGCCATCTCGATCTCGACTTCGCCTACGCGCTCGCCGGCGTCGGACGCTTCCGCGTCAACTTCATGGTCCAGCAGCACGGCGCGTCGGCTGTGCTGCGTCTGATCCCGGCGACGATCCAGACCGTCGAGGATCTGGCGCTGCCGCCGGCGATCGAGGCGCTCGCGAAGCTCGAGCAGGGTCTCGTGCTCGTCACCGGCCCGACCGGCTCGGGAAAATCCACGACGCTGGCGGCCATCATCGACCGCATCAACACCACGCGGGCCTGCCACATCGTGACGATCGAGGATCCCGTCGAGTTCGTGCACGACAACAAGCGCTCGGTCGTGTCGCATCGAGAGGTCGGGCCGCACACCTCCGGCTTCGGGCCGGCGCTGCGTTCGGCCGTGCGCCAGGACTCCGACGTCGTGCTCGTGGGCGAGCTGCGCGATCACGAGACGATCAGCCTCGCGATCACGGCGGCGGAGATGGGCTTGCTCGTCTTCGGCACGCTGCACACGAACAGCGCCGCGAAGACCATCGACCGCGTGATCGACGCGTTCCCGGCCGAGGAGCAGAACCAGGTGCGCATCAGCCTCTCCGAATCGCTCGCGGGCGTGGTGTCGCAGATCCTGCTCCCGACGGCGGACGGCAAGGGGCGCTGCGCGGTGTTCGAGATCCTGCTGCGCACGAGCGGGCTGCCGAACGTGATCCGCGAAGGCAATACGCCGATGCTCTCCTCGATCATCCAATCCGGGAAGTCGCAGGGCATGCAGTCGATGGACGACGCGCTGTTCGCGTTCGTGAGCGCGGGCCGCGTGCTCCCGGCGGATGCGCTCGCCAAGGCGACGAACAAGTCGCGCTTCGAGGGCCTCGCCGGAGGCTCCTCCCAGACCGCGGCATAGCCCGTCGACTCCGCTCGGCTGCGCCTCGCTGCGCGCTTCGCTTGCTCGCGTGGACTCCGCTCGGCTGCGCCTCGCTGCGCGCTTCGCTTGCTGGCGTGGACTTCGCTCGGCTTGGCCTCCTC
Organism: uncultured delta proteobacterium; assembly: GCA_963785985.1. Taxonomy (GTDB): domain Bacteria; phylum Myxococcota_A; class UBA9160; order UBA9160; family SMWR01; genus DATBRV01. Next base: position 69,567 of record CAWAXD010000021.1, read on the forward strand.
GACGCGGGTCGGCCGTCGCCGAAGCGGGTATGCTTGCAGGCGGTAACGGGTTCGCTTTCGCCCCCCGTCCCGAGGCTCCGCGCATGCGCCGCTGGTTGCTGATCCTGCTGTTGCTCGTCGTCGCGAGCGCATTTCTCGTCGGCTGTCACTTCTACATCGCGCAGCGGCTCGTGCTCGATCCGGAGCTCGCACAGCCCTGGCGCGGCGCGGCGTTCGCGGCTCTCGCCGGGCTCGGCGCGAGCCTGGTGCTGCAGCCGATCGGCGAGCGCTGGCTGCGGCCGCCGCGGAGTCGCTGGCTCGCCTGGCCCGCTTCGCTGTGGATGGGGTTCGCGTTCCTGCTGCTGCTCGCCCTGCTGGCTTCCGACGTCGGATTGTGGCTCGCGGGCGGCGTGGCCGTGGCGGCCCAGGATCTCCCGGGCCACGGGCCGGGCGCGGGCCTGCGCGCGGCGGCCGTGCTCGGAGTCGCCTTGCTCGCCGGGCTGGCGGGCCTGCGCTCGGGGCTCGCGCCGCCGCAGCTGCGGCGCGTCGAGTTCGAGCTGCCGCGCTGGCCGGCGGCGCGCGACGGCTACCGCATCGTGCAGATCAGCGACATCCACATCGGACCGATCCTCGGGCGCGCTTTCGCGGAAGCGCTCGTCACGCGCGTGAATGCGCTCGTGCCGGACCTCGTCGCCGTGACCGGCGATCTCGTCGACGGCAAGGTCGACCTGCTGGCGGACGAGGTCGCGCCCTTCGCGGGCCTGCGCGGCCGCGACGGCGTCTACTTCGTGACCGGCAACCACGACCACTTCTCGGGCGCCGATGGCTGGGTTCGCGCGATCGCGGCGCTCGGCGTGCGCGTGCTGCGCAACGAGCGCGTCGCGATCGGGGAGGGCGCGCAGACTTTCGATCTGGTCGGCGTCGACGACCACCGCAGCGGCATGATCGGTCAGGGCGGCGAGGACCTCGATCGCGCGCTCGCCGCGCGCGATCCGGAGCGGCCCGCGATCCTGCTCGCGCACGATCCTTCGACCTTCCGGCGCGCGTCGACGCTCGGCATCGACCTCCAGCTCTCGGGCCACACGCACGGCGGACAGATCTGGCCGTTCGGATTGCTGGTCCGGCTCGTGATTCCGACCGTCGCGGGACGCTACGCGAAGGGCGCGGCGCAGCTCTACGTGAGCCGCGGCACCGGATTCTGGGGCCCGCCGATGCGGTTGTTCGCCCCTGCCGAGATCACCGAGATCGTGCTGCGCTCGCCGCGCACGGCCCAACCGGGGCAGCGCCCCACAGAACGGGAGTGAGACGATGATCGAGTGGAGCGAGCAGCACCTGATGATCCGCGACGCCGTGCGGCGCTTCGTGGAAGCGGAGATCAAGCCGAACCTCGAGCAGCTCGAGCATGGCGATCTGCCGCCGTACGACGTCCTGCGCAAGTTGATCTCGACCTTCGGCATGGACGAGATGGCCCGCGTCCGCTTCCAGAAGCAGATGGCGCGCGAGAAGGCGCAGGCCGCATCGGGCGCGCCCGCCCCCGAGACCGAGCGCGAGGCCGGCGGGCGCGGCGACGCCGTGGCGATGCAGCTGATCCCGATCATCGAGCTGTGCCGCTACTGCCCGGGCATGGTGACCGCGATGGGTGTCAGCATGGGTCTGACCGCGGCGGCCATCCTGTCGAAGGGCACGACGCAGCAGAAGGAGCGCTGGGCTCTCGATCTGCTCACCATGGAGAAGATCGGCGCCTGGGCGATCACGGAGCCGGGCTCGGGCTCCGACGCATTCGGCGAGCATGAAGTCGAGCGCCCGGCGCGACGGCCAGGGCGGCTATCTGCTCAACGGCAACAAGACCTTCATCACGAACGGCCCCTACGCGGACACCATCGTGTTCATCTGCAAGCTCGAAGAGGACGCCGTGGCCGCCCGCGAACGCAAGGTCCTCACGTTCGTCCTCGACCGCGGAATGCCGGGCCTCACGCAGTCGAAGCCGATGCGCAAGATGGGCCTGCACTCGTCGCCGACCGGCGAGCTGTTCCTGCAGGACGTGCAGGTCGGGCGCGATCGCCTGCTCGGCGAGACGGAGCAGTCGGCGTCCCGCACGGGCGCGAAGGCGACCTTCTCGATCGAGCGCACGGGCGTCGCCTCGATGGCGCTCGGCATCGTCGAGCGCTGCCTCGAGCTCTCGCTCAAGTACGCGCGCGAGCGCGTGCAGTTCGGGCGTCCGATCGGCGAATTCCAGCTGATCCAGGACAAGCTCGCGCGCATGGAAGTGGCGCGGATCAACCTGCAGAACCTCGTGTTTCGTCAGATCGAGATGGCCGAGGCGGGCCGCGGCCCGAGCCTCGCCGAGGCGTCGGCGATGAAGCTGTATTCGGCGCGCGCTGCCGTCGAGGTCGCGCTCGAGGCCGTGCAGGTCTACGGCGGCAACGGCTACATGGCCGAGTACCACGTCGAACAGCTCTGCCGTGACGCCAAGGTGCTGCAGATCTACGCCGGCACCGACGAGATCCAGATCTCCGCGATCGCCCGCGAGCTGCTGGCCGGCTAGACGCAGCCGAGCGCCGTCTCGGCCGACTGGAACTTTCGCGTCCGCCTGGAAATCCGGCCGGACCGTCGCGCGGGCCGCGCGCGGCGAGTCTCGTCTGTGTCGGATCTCACGCTTCTACGTAAAGCCCGGCCACTGGAATCCCGATAGAGCACTCGAGGATGGCTTGCATCCCCCCGCCGAACCGCGCCGCTGCGGTCGGCGCGCGGGCGGCGGGTGCGCGGGGGCGCGCTCCTGGCAGCTCCGCGGTGCGAAGGGAGCCCTGGATGGCGGAAGCAGCGAAGCGCCCGAAGCGGGCACGGCGATGGCAAGGCCGCATCGCAGTCGTCGTTTTCTCGCTGTTTCCGATGGCCGTGGTCGCGGGACTGCTCTCGCCCGGCATGATCTCGCTGCAGCTCGCGACGGAAGTGGCGGCGCAGAACAGCGGCAGCGGCACTGCGCCGATCGATTTCCAGGGCGTGAATCTCGACCACGCGCCGCTGCTCGTACCGCGCGACTTCTCCGCCGGCTTCATCCCCGAGCTGCTCGACCTCGACCAGCTCTTCCTCGACTCGGCCTTCAAGGTCGATCCGTCGGGAGAACGACTCGCGCGCCTGCTCGCGTTTCCGAGGAGCCACGGCGACGCGATCGTGATCGACGACGACAACGGCACGCCCCTCGACATGCTCTTCGACGACGCGCTGGTGGGCGACACGATCGCCTCGGTGCCCGACGGCTTGCCCGACGCGTTCGGTCTGGGGCCGATCGGCGCCTCGGTGCCGCTCGGCAACCGCGTGCGCTTCGACGATTTCCCGAACGCCGGTCCCGGTGGCTCGAACGGCGGCGGGCCCCCGGTCCCGGAGCCCCATACCGCAATGTTGATCGCACTCGGCCTCGGCGCGCTCGGCATCCGCCGCCGCGCCTGACGGGCGCGCGCGGGCCTGCGGCGCGAAGCGCGCCGCTACTTCCAACCGATCGGCTGATAGCCCCTCTCGCGTAGACACGTATCGACGTAGGCCATGAACGTCGGATCGTGGTCGCGTGAACCCCACAGACCGCTCAGCAGGCCCGCGGTTCCGCCGGTGGCGGCGCCGACCGCGGCGCCCGCTCCGGGGCTGCCGGTGATCGCGCCGCCCACCGCGCCGACCGCAGCGCCGGCGCCTGCGCCCGCTGCGCTGCGCCCGGCCGTTCCGACCGCGGCGTTCGTGTCGCCGACGCCGGTCTTCGCCAGGCTCATGCACTCATCGATGTCGACCTGGCTGACCTCGACGCCGACCCGCCGATAGTGCTCGTTCGGGTAGAGCACGGGTCGCTTGGTGGCGCAGGCGACGGCCGCGACGCAGGCGAGAACGGCGAGGCAGGGCCGAAGGATCGCTCGCTGCATGCCCCGGATTGCAACGAATCGATCGCGGCTTGTAAAGCGCCGGTCTCAGCGCGGCGGCAGCAGGGTCTGCAGGACCGCGGCCACTTCCGCCGCCGACTGGCAGCGGTCGGCGGGCTGCTTGGCGAGCAGCTTCGCGAGCAGCTCCGCCAGCACGTCGGGGATGCTCGTTTCGAGCTCGCGCGCATCGGGCGCCGGCGTGTGGCGGTGGTGATAGGCGAGGTCGCCTTCGGCGAAAGGCATGGCGCCCGTGACCATCCGGAACAGGGTCACGCCGAAGGCGTAGAGATCCGTGCGGTGATCGACGGCTTCGCCGGCTGCTTGTTCCGGGGCCATGTAGTAGGGCGTGCCGCCGATCATCGTCGACGAGCGGCGCACCTCCTCGATGGTCTTGGCCAGACCGAAATCCATGATCTTGACGACACGATCCCGCGTGAAGAAGAGATTGGCCGTCTTGATGTCACGGTGGACGATGCGCGTGTCGTGCGCGTACTGGAGACCGGCCGCGATCTGGATTCCGAGCCGCGCGGTGTCCTGCACCGCCAGGCGGCCGCGCTTCTCGAGGATGGCGTTGAGCGGCAGGCCGGCGAGCAGCTCCATCGTGATGAAGTAGACGCCGTTCTCCTCGCCGGCGTCGTAGACCGTCACGATGTTGCGGTGATTGAGCGCCGCAGCGGCCTGCGCCTCGCGCAGGAACAGCTCGACCGCCACCTTGTTGTGGCGCAGGTTCTCCGGCAGCCGCTTCAGCGCCACGACCCGCCCGAGCCGCGTGTCGCGAGCCTGGTAGACGACCCCCATCCCGCCGCGCCCGAGCTCGCTCTGGATCTCGTAGCGGCTCTCGGGATGCGCGCCGGTCGAGCGGGTTGCGGCGTCGCCTGCGGCGGCGCTGGCGTCGATCTCGCGCCTCAGGCTCGCGATGCGCTGCGTGACGTCGCCGCGCGCCGGTTCCCGGCGCTGCAGCGTCTGGTAGGCCTCGAGCGCCTGCTCGCGCTGGCCGGCCTGAACGAGCAGCGCCGCGCGGCGCTCGTGCAGCTCGATCGGCGCCGCCTCGCCGCCCGCCTCCTCGACGGCCTCCGCCAGCTTGTTCGCGGCGAGCTCGGCTTCGCCGCGCCCGGCCAGCAGCTCGGCCATCAGCACGCAGGCCTCGCCGTAGGCCGGGTCGCGGCGCTCGACGAGCTGAAGGTTGCGCAACGCGCGCTCGGATTCCCCCTCGCCGTGAGCGCGCCGCGCCGCTTCGAAGTAGGCGCCGGTCTTCTCGAGCAGCTCGATCACCTGTTCGCTGGCGCCGGCTTCCTCGTAACACGCGAGTGCGGAGTCGTAGTCGTAGGCGGATTCGTAGCAGCGCGCCGCGCCGAGCGGATCGCCGGCGGCGCGAAACGTCTCGGCCGCGCGCACGAAGTTTCCGGCCCGCTCGAAGAGCTGCGCGGATTCCTGGAAGGCGGAGCCGCTCGCGTGCATCTCGGCGGCATCCTCCAGACGGCCCGCCGCCTCGAATTCGCTGGCGGCTCGCTGGTGCTCGCCGCGCTGCTGGTGATGGCCGGCGCGCAGCAGCGCCGCGGTCGTGCCGTCCCCGGCCGCTTCGAGCAGTCGGGCGGCGCTGGCGAGGTCGCCTTGCAGGAAGGGATCGACCGCCGCCTCACAACCCCGGAACGCGAGGCCTTGTTCGTCGTCGAGCTCGATCGTGAGCCGCAGCGCCTTCTTGGTCGGGTCGATCTCGAGGCTGCGCTCACAGGCGCGATCCTGGTGCCCGACGAGGAGCGTGTGCCGCCCCGGCCGAAGATAGAGGAAGGCATTGCCCTCGCGCGCGTAGCGCAATGATTTCGAGTCGCCGCGCACCGCGACGCGGGCGCCGCGCGCGGGCTCGCCAGCCTGGACCGCGACGATCTCGACGGCGCAGTCCTCGGGGCAGAAGTCGTACTCGACCTTCACGCTCTGGCCGCGCAGCACGCGCACGCGCTGCTCTTCGAGGAAGTGGCCGATCGTCTCGTCGTTCAAGGCGTCCTGGAGCGGACCGCGCACGGTGACGACGTACTCGCGCTTGCGCGCCGGGATCCAGCGGAAGGTCGTCTCGCGCCCGGCCATGTGCTTCACGTAACGCGAGAAGGAGTTGAGCGAGCGCGCGAGGCGACCCTGGGCGCGCTTGCGCTCGCGCTTCTCCTGCTCGGCGTCCTGGACCTTCTCCGGCTTGCTGCTGATGCGGATGCGCAGGAAGCCCTTCGTGCGCGGCGGGAGCTTGATCGACACCACGATCGTGCCCCACCCGCGCACCACGGGGAAGAGCAGCAGCAGAAAGAGCGCAGCGTAGACGCCGAACGCCCGCGCGTTCCAGACTCGCTGCGCTTCGGCGCCACCTGGGAGGCATTCGACGTCGACGAGGATCGATGGCAGCTCGTTGTAGCGGCCGGAGAGCATGCGCACCTCGAGCTCGCGATGGCTCGGGTCCGCGCAGCTTGGCGCGACTTCGGACGGGTCGTCGACGGGCGCGGGATGGCGCACCAGACGCGCGACGAAGACCGCATCGGTACCGACGGCGGCGATCACGTTGGAGATCGCCGACGACGAGAGCGAAGCTTCGCTCTCGAACGCATACAGGTCGTCGAGGGCGGAGCGCAGCGCGGGGTTCTCGCCGGGCTGGATCTTCTCCAGGCTGAAGTTCGCGGCGAGCGCATGCTCGAGCGTGGCTTCGAGAGCCGGAATGTCCGGCAGCCGAGGCTCGACCCAATCCAGCAGCCACAGCCGCCAGCTCGCGGGCTCGCGGACGCCCAGCAGCGCAACCCGTCGCTTGCGCGGCTCCTCCGTCTGCACGGCGAAGCTCGCCACCAGCTCTTCGAGGCTCGGCTGCTTCGCATCGAGCGCTTGCTCGGCCCCGGGCGGCGCGCCTTCGAGCGCTTGCGCGAACGCCCTTTCATCGTGCGCGCCGGGCGTGTCTCCCTGGGCTTGCGCGACGGCGGCCAGCTCCAGGCGCAGCGCGCCATCGTGGGGCGCGAGCTCGACGGCGCGCAGCAGCTCGGCGCGCGCGACCGGCAGATTGCCCTGCGCGCGGTGGAGCGCCGCCGCGGCGCCGAGCGTGGCGGCGGAGTCCGCCCCGGGAGCGTCCTTCGCGGTGAGCAGCGCGAGCGCCTGCGGTGTTTCGCCGCTCGCGTGGAGCGCCAGCGCGAGCGCGCGCCGCGAGTCGGCGCGCTGCGGCTCGAGCGCCACCGCGCGTTCGAGCAGCTCCACCGCCTCCTTGGGCCGCTTGCTCTCGCTGTAGATGCCTGCGAGCTCGCGCAGCGCTTCGGCGCGCTCGGGCTCGAGCGACAGCGCGTGCCGAAACGAGGCTTCCGCCGCTGCCTGATGCAGCCGGCGTTGCGCGACGCCCATGCCCGTGAAGACCTCGGCGTCTGCGTCCCCAGCCTCGCGCGCCGCGTCGAAGGCCGCGAGCGCCTCGGCGGGCAGACCGATCTGCTGGTTCAGCGAGCCGATCGCACGCAGGGTCGCCTTCTCGGCGCCGGGATCGAGGTCGATCGCGCGCTCGAAGCAGCGCTCGGCGCGCTGCGCGTCGAGGCGAGCGGCCTCGCGCCGGCCCGCGGCGAGCAGATGCTGCGCCTGGCGCGGCGGATCGTCGGCATCGACTTCGGCGAGCAACGTGAATGGCAGCGGGGATGCCGTGTCGAGCTCGGCGCTGCGCGCGAGCGCGGCGCGAGCGGCAGCGCGGTCGCTCTGGAGCATCCGCAGACGGCCGAGCTCGAGCTGCAGCTCCGCGTCGTCCGGCTGGCGAGCCAGCAGCTTGTCGAGGTACGGCAGGGCCGCGCGCGGGTCGCCGCGCGCGAGCTGGGCCTGCGCCGCGGCAAGCAGCAGGCGCGCATCCGGCTCGGGCGCCGCGAGCCCGCGCGCCAGCTCGGGAGCGAGCAGCGCCCATGCGCCGGCCCCGTCGCCGGAGACGGCGAGCACGCGAGCGCGTTCGACGAGTGGGGTTTCGGGACGGCCGGCCTGCGCCGTGATGTTCTCGCGCAGCGCCATCGCCGTCGGCGAGAGCCGGCCCTCGACTTCGCGCCAGGCTCGCGCGAGCTCGCCGGCTTCCATTTGCCGGAGCGCGCGGCCGGAGGCGGCGAGCTCGTCGAGCAGCGGCGGCGTCATCGCTGGAATCGCGCTCGCGGGCACCTCGAGGCGCTCGAGCAGACGCAGCGTAGTGTCCTCGCAGGCGGGACCGGGCGCAGCCAGCGGAGCGCTCGCGTGCGGCGCGGCGAGCAGCGCTCCCGTCTCGACCGCCTGCAGGACCAGGCGCACGTCGAGGGTTCCTTCGTGCAGCGCGAGCTCGGGAACGACGAGCACGCTGGCCCCGTTCGCGCGCGCGAGCTCTCGCAAGCGGGTGAGCGCCTCGCCGGTCGAAGCCCCGGGATCCTGGCTGCGATCGGGGGCGATGATCGAGAGGCCGGCGCCCGACAGCTTGTCTTGCAGCCACGCCGCAAACCCCGCGGCGACGTCGCTCAGCTCCGCCTCGGCGCGCGGTCGCGCCACGAGCACGCCGCCGGCCTCGCTGCGCGCCTCGGCGCTCGCGCAAAGAACCAGCAAAGCCAGGGAGCTGGCGGCGAGCAGACGGAGAGCCAGTGAGGCGGAACGCATCGCATGCTCATCGGCCCTCGCGATTCGGCAATTGAGCCGGTTGGGCCACCCAACCAGCAGGCTTTTCTGGCCGCGACACTCTGCTCGGCGCAGTCAACTCGCGGCGCTGTGCTCGTCATGTGTTGAAAAAGACCCGCTCGATCCGCCTGCGCTTCTGCGATTCTTTGCCCGCCGTGTCCCGCCGCGCTCTCAGCCTCGCCACCGCGCTCGCCCTGGTGGCGGCCACGCTCGCCGCCTACCACGGGCTGCAGGGCAACGGCTTCGTCAATTACGACGACGATCTGTGCATCACGAACGTACCCGCCGTGCAGGCCGGGCTGACTCTGCAGGGTGTCCGCTGGGCCTTCACCACCTTCCAGTGCGCCAACTGGTTCCCGCTCACGTGGCTCTCGTGGATGCTCGACGCCGAGCTGTTCGGGCTCGCTCCCCGCGCCTTTCACGCTACGAGCCTCGCGCTGCACGTTGCCAACGTGCTGCTCGCGCTGCTCGCCTTCAGCCGTCTCACGGGCTCGCTGGGAGTGGCCGCCTTCGCCGCGGGCGTGTTCGCGCTGCACCCGCTGCACGTCGAGTCGGTCGCGTGGGCCGCCGCGCGCAAGGACGTCCTCTCGGGCTGCTTCTGGATGCTGGCGCTGATCGCCTACGAGCGCTGGGCGCGGCGCGGCGCCTCGCTGTGGCGCGGAGCTGCGATCGCGCTGTGCTTCGGGCTCGGACTGCTCGCGAAGCCGATCCTCGTGACGCTTCCGTGCGTACTGCTGCTCCTCGACGTCTGGCCGTTGCGGCGACTGCAGGCGCCGGGGGGCCGCGGCTGGGATGCGCGGCTCGTCCGGCGCGCGCTGCTCGAGAAGACCGGTCTGTTCGCGATCGCAGGCCTGTTCGGGACGCTCGTGCTCGTCGCCCAGCGAGCGGGCGGCGCGATGACGACCCTCGAGCGCTATCCGCTCGGCGTTCGCGTCGCCAATGCCGTCGTCGCCTATGCGATCTACCTGCGCCGCGCCTTGCTTCCGACCGATCTCGCCGTGTTCTATCCCCATCCCGGCGCGTCGCTCACGACGCTGTCGGTCGCGGGGGCGGCGGCGCTGCTGATCGGTGTCAGCGCGCTCGTCACCTGGCAGCGCTGGCGCCGCCCGCAGCTCGCCGTCGGCTGGCTGTGGTGGGGGGTGACGCTGGCGCCGGCGATCGGGATCGTGCAGGTCGGACAGGCGGCGCTGGCGGACCGCTACACCTACCTGGCGCAGAGCGGCCTCGTGCTCGCGCTGGCGGCGACGGCCGCGCCGCTCGCCGCGCGCAGCCGGGCCACGCGGATCGCTGCGGGCGCCCTGGCGGCTGGCGTGCTGCTGGCGCTCGGGGTGCTGACGTCCGCGCAGGTGCGCACGTGGCAGAGCAGCGAGACGCTCTTCGAGCACGCGTTGCAGGTGACACAGCGCAACCACGTGGCGCACGTGAATCTCGGCCTCGTGCATCTCGAGCGGCACGAGCTCGCGCTCGCCGAATCGCACCTCGAGGCGGCGCTGTCGATCGCGCCGGCCTCGGCCACCGCCCACGGGCTGCTCGGCAACTTGAGACTCGAGCAGGGTCGCATCGCGGACGCGCTCCGCGAGCTCGAGCTGGCGCTGCGCATCGAGCCTGCGAGCGCTCGCTGGCTCGCCGCGCTCGCCTCGGCGCAGCTCGCCGCGGGCCACGAGCCCGACGCGATCGCGAGCTTCGAGCGCGCGCTCGAGATCGATCCGACCTCGGCGCTCATCCACGCGCACCTCGGGCGCGCGCTCGCGAAACAGGGCCAGCTCGAGCCGGCGCTCGTGCAGCTCGACGACGCCGTCCGGCTCGAGCCGCGCAACGCCGATTTCGCCGCGCTGCGCGCGCGTCTGCTCGACCACGCCGGTCGCGCGCAGGAGGCGATCGCTGCCTATCGGGCGGCGATCGAGCTCGGCACGCAGGCGCCCGACGTGCGCAACAATCTCGCCTGGCTGCTCGCAACGAGCGGGCTCGGCGGACCCAGCGCCGCCGCCGAAGCCGTGACGCTCGCCGAGCAGGCGGTAGCGGCTCTGGGCGACCGCGACGCGGCCGCGCTCGACACGCTCGCCGTCGCCTACGCTGCCGCGGGTCGCCGTGAAGATGCGGAACGCGCCTCGACGCGGGCGCTCGCGCTCGCGGAGGCGAACGGGGACCCCGAGCTTGCCGCGCAGATCCGCGCCCGCCTGGCGCGCGACGCCGGCGCGTCCGCGTCTCCCTAGCCGGATTCCGTGGGCGAGCGGCGCGCGCGGCGCCTCAGGCCAGCAGCGCGGCGAGGTGGCGCCCCGTGTGCGAATCCGGGTGCAGGGCCACCTGTTCCGGCGTGCCCTGCGCGATCACGCGCCCGCCGTCGGGGCCGCCCTCGGGCCCGAGGTCGATCACCCAGTCGGCGGTCTTGATCACGTCGAGGTTGTGCTCGATCACGATCACGCTGTTGCCGGCGTCGACCAGGCGCACGAGCACGTCGATCAGCTTGCGGACGTCGTCGAAGTGCAGGCCGGTCGTCGGCTCGTCGAGGATGTAGAGCGTGCGGCCGGTGGCGCGGCGCGCGAACTCGCGCGCCAGCTTGATGCGCTGCGCTTCGCCCCCCGAGAGCGTGGGCGAGGGCTGTCCCAGGTGCAGATAATCGAGGCCGACCTCGCTCAGCAGGCGCAGCGGCCCGACGATCGCAGGGTGCGCGGAGAACAGCTCCGCCGCCTCGCGCACGGTGAGCTCGAGCACGTCGGCGATCGACCTGCCCTTGTAGCCGACGCGCAGCGTCGCCTCGTTGAAGCGCTTGCCCTGGCACTCCTCGCAGCGCACGAAGACGTCGGCGAGGAAGTGCATCTCGATCTGGCGCACGCCGTCGCCCTGACAGGCTTCGCAGCGGCCGCCCTTCACGTTGAAGGAGAAACGCCCGGGTGTGTAGCCGTGCACGCGCGCTTCCGGCAGTCGCCGCGAAGAAGGCGCGGATCTCGTCGAAGACCTTGATGTAGGTGGCCGGGTTGCTGCGCGGGGTGCGGCCGATCGGGCGCTGGTCGACGTCGATCACCTTGTCGAGCTGCTGGGCGCCGTGGATCGTGCGGTGGCGCCCGACGCGGGCGGTGGCGCCGTGGTAGCGGCGCGCGAGCGCGGGATACAGGACGTCGTTCACGAGCGTCGATTTGCCAGCGCCCGAAACCCCGGTCACCGCCACCAGCACGCCGAGCGGGAACTCGACGTCCACGTCCGCGAGGTTGTTCTCCCGCGCTCCGACGACCTTGAGGCTGCCGACGGCGTGCCGCCTCCGCTCGGGGACCGGGATCGCGCGGCGGCCGGCGAGATAGTCGCCGGTGAGCGAGGTCTTGCAGCGCTCGAGGCTCGCGGGCGTACCGGCGTGCACGATGCGGCCGCCCTCGACGCCGGCGCCGGGCCCGAAGTCGATCACGTGATCGGCGTTCCGGATCGTCTCCTCGTCGTGTTCGACCACCACGACGGTGTTGCCGATGTCGCGCATGCGCTCGAGCGTCGTCAGCAGCCGGCGGTTGTCGCGCTGATGCAGCCCGATCGAGGGCTCGTCGAGGATGTAGATCACGCCGGTGAGCTCCGAGCCCACCTGGCTCGCCAGCCGGATGCGTTGCGCCTCGCCGCCCGACAGCGACGGGCCCGCGCGGTCGAGGGAGAGATAGCCGAGGCCGACGGCTGCGAGAAAATCGAGGCGTCCGCCAATTTCTTTCCGCAGCTCGGCCGCGATCTCGCGCGCGGCGCCCGCTAGCAGCAGGCCGCCGAAGAAGGCGCGCGCGGCGTCGACGGTGAGCGCCGAGACTTCGACGAGCGTGCGCCCCCCCACACGCACCGCGGCGCTCTCGGGGCGCAGGCGCGCACCCTCGCACGCGCCGCAGCGCGCGTCGCCGAGGAACTGCCCGTACCAGCGCTTCGCGCCCTCGGAAGTCGTTTCCTTGAAGCGGCGCATGAGCCGCGGAAGCACGCCCTCCCACGTCATCTCGAAGGTTCCGCGCCCCGACTTCCCCGCCCACTTGACCTTGTAGCGGCGCTCGCCCGTGCCGTGCAGCAGGGCGTTGCGCTGGGACTTCGGGATCCGGCGCCAGGGAAGCTGCATGTCGATGCCGAGCTGCGCGCAGATCTGGCCGCGGAAGCCGTGCGCCCAGCCGGATTTCTTCGAGACGTCCGGGCCCCACGGCTTCACCGCGCCGGCGTCGAGCGAGAGCGAGCTGTCGGGCACCACCAGCTCCGGGTCGATCTCGACGCGCATTCCGATGCCGTTGCAGTCGACGCACATCCCCTGCGGGCTGTTGAAGGAGAAGCTCTGCGGTGTCAGCTCGGGAAAGGACAGCGAGCAATCGCCGCACGCCATCTTCTCGGAGAAGACGCGGTCGCGCGCTTTCGGCGTGGCCGCGATCAGCATGCCCTGGCCCACGCGCAGCGCGGCCTCGACGGATTCCGTCACGCGCGCGCTCTCGCCCGCGGAGACGACGATGCGATCCACCACGGCTTCGACCGTGTGCTTGCGCCGCTTGTCGAGCGCCGCGAGCGATTCGCTCTCGACGATCTCGCCGTCCACGCGCAGCCGCACGAAGCCGGCGCGCCGCGCTTCCGCGAGCAGCTCGCGGTGCTCGCCCTTGCGGTTGACCAGCAGCGGAGCGAGCAGCGAGAGACGCGTTCCGGCCGGCGCCGCCAGCAGCTCGCGCGCGATCTGCTGCGCGGTCTGCCCCGCTACCTGCGCGCCGCAGCGGTGGCAGTGCTGCACGCCCACCCGCGCCCACAGCACGCGCAGGTAATCGGAGATCTCCGTGATCGTGCCGACGGTCGAGCGCGGGTTCGTGCCAGTCGTCTTCTGTTCGATCGAGATGGTGGGCGCGAGGCCGCGGATCGTGTCGTACTTCGGCTTCTCCATCTGGCCGAGGAACTGGCGGGCATAGGCCGACAACGACTCGACGTAGCGCCGCTGGCCCTCGGCGTACAAGGTGTCGAACGCGAGCGAGCTCTTGCCCGAGCCCGAGACGCCCGTGAGCACGACGAGCTTCTTCTTCGGGATCGAGACGTCGACGCCGCGCAGGTTGTGCTCCCGGGCGCCGCGGATCTGGACGTGATCGAGTTCCATGGGGGAGTGGAAGAATACACGCTCGGGCGCCCTCAGGCGTCGAGCAGCGCGCGAACCTTGGCGAGCAACGTCGACGGCAGGAAGGGCTTCTGCAGGAAGCCCGCCAGCCAGGGGCGCTGGGCGTGGACGGGGCTGCGGTCCTGCGAATAGCCGCTGATCAAGACGATCTTCGCGTCCGGGCAGATCCGCCGGATTTCGTCGCAGACGTCTTCGCCGCTCGCGCCGGGCATGTTGAGATCGAGCAGCACGACGCGGATCTCGTCTGCGTGCTCCCGGAAGCGCGCGAGCGCCGCCCCGCCGTCGCTCGCGCGAAGCACGTCGAAGCCCACCCGCGCGAGCGTCTCCGAGATCACCTCGAGCACGCCCGGATCGTCGTCGACGACGAGCAGCATGCCCCGATCGGGCGCGCGGGACCGTTCCGCGCCGGGCTCCGCCGGAGCCGCGCGTTCGGCCCGCGGGCTCGCGGGGAACAGCACCCGGAAGCGCGTGCCCCGCCCGGGCTCACTCTCGATCTCGATCGCGCCCCGGTGGGCGCGCACGATTCCCAGCACGGCCGCGAGGCCCAGACCGCGTCCCGTGAACTTGGTCGTAAAAAAAGGATCGAAGATCCGCGCGCGCGTCTCAGCCGACATGCCGGCGCCGGTATCCATCACCTCGACGTGCACGTAGAGCCCCTCGGGCAGCTCCTCGCCGAGCAGCAGCGAGTCGAGCTCGCTGCGCGTCATCAGCGCGCTGCCGGTGCTCACGTCGATCCGGCCGCCGGCCACGCCGATCGCTTCGGCGGCGTTCGTGATCAGGTTCATCACGACCTGCGAGATCTGCGTGGCGTCGCCCTCGATCGGCGGCAGGCCGGGTGGCAGCCGGTGGTGCAGCTCGGCCTTGCGCGCCACGGTCGTCGCGAGCAGCTCGTCGAGCTCGCCCACCAGACGCGAGAGATCGAGCCTGTCGGTCGAGAGCGCTCCGCGGCCGGCGTAGTCCAGCAGCTGGTGCGTGAGCGTGGCGGCGCGTTGCGCCGTCTTCTGGATCCGCTCGAGCCGAGCGCGGGCCGGGGAATCGGGAGGCAGGTCCATCAAGGCGAGGCTCGCTTCACCCAGGATCGGCGTCAGCAGATTGTTGAAGTCGTGCGCGATGCCGCCGGCCATCAGTCCCAGGCTCTCGAGCTTCTGGGCCTGGCGGATCCAATCCTCCAGCCGGTGCCGCTCCTCCTCGGCGCGGCGCTGCTCCGTCACGTCGCGCACGACGGCCACGACGCGCGTGTCGCCGCGCGCCGTGCGGTAGTTGACGCCGCCGCCCTCGAACCAACGCCACGATCCGTTGCGGTGTCGGAGACGGAAGACGGTGCCTCCGTGGCGCGGCTCGCTCGAGGCCGCCCGCTCCAGGAACGCGGCTGCCAGCCGCTCGACGTCGTCGGGATGGATCAGCGCGAACGGCAGGGTCCCCCGCATCTCGGCGGGCGCGTAGCCGAGGGATGCGAGACTGGTCGGGCTCACGTAGACGACCTTGCCCTCGGCATCGAGCTCGATCACCAGATCGTGCGTCGTTTCGGCGAGCACGCGATAGCGTTCCTCGCTCTCGCGCAGCTGCGTCTGCGCGCGCACGCGATCGGTCACGTCGCGCGAGATGATCAGCGCCCGCAGCTCGCCGCCCTGCGTGCGGTAGCTGCGCCCCTTCGTCTCGAACCAGCGCCAGCTCCCGTCGCCGTGCCGGTAGCGGTATTCGATCTGCGCTTCTGTCCCGCTCGCGCGGGGTAGCGCGGCGATCTGGTCGATGATGCCGAAATCGTCCGGGTGCAGGCGATCCATGACGATGGGGGCGTCGATCGCACCCCCGATGTAGGCCTCGGCCGGCGTGCCCAACAAGCTCTCGCAGTTCGGGCTCACGTACACGAACTTGCCGCTGGCGGCGACCTCGCTGATCAGATCGGCGGCATTCTCGGCCATCGCGCTGAAGCGGTCTTCGGTGATGCGCAGCGCGCGGCCTTCCTGGCGCGCTTGCGTCACGTCCCGCACGAACGCGAGCGTGCGCACGCTGTCGTCGGCCATCACGAAGCTGCTTGCCGACATCTCCAGCCACAGCCAGCGGCCCTGCTTGTGGCGCGCGCGGTAGATGGCGTCCGCCGACTCGCCCCGGCTCGCGAGCTGGCGCGAGAGCGCGAGGATCTCCGCCACGTCGTCGGCGTGGATCCATTCGAGCTGGCGCAGCGAACGGATCTCCTCGGGCGCATAGCCGAGGACTTCCGAGACGTTCGAGCTGACGTAGAGGACGCGTCCCTCGCCGTCGAACTCGAGCAGCATCGCACGCAGGTGATCGAGCACGCGCTCGAAGCGCCGCTCCACGGCCGTCGCGGCGATCGGATCGACCGACGCGGGCTGCGCGCGGGAGGGGCGCAGGGGGCGATCGCCGGCTTCGCTCATGGCAGCGCCGCCGCGTAGGCGACCTGGAAGCGCGGCGAAGCCGCCGCCTCGAAACGACCGCCGGCACTGGTCACCGCGAGCACGCGGCCATGCTCCCAGGGGCCGGCGCGCTGGATGCGGTGCCCGCGCCGCGCCAGCTCGGCGACGACGTCGGCCGCGACGCGCTCCTCCACCGCCAGGCCGCCGGGCTGCGCGAAATGCGGATGGAACGAGCTCGGCATGTGCGTGCTGTGCAGCGTCGGCGCATCGATCGCCTCCTGCAGATCCTCGACCCCGAAGTCGACGAGCGCGAGCAGGAAGTGCAGCGCCCATTGGTCCTGCTGATCTCCCCCAGGCGTGCCGAAGGCCATGCGCCGCCCGTCGGGGAGCAGGGCCAGCGAGGGCGAGAGGGTCGTGCGCGGGCGCTTGCCGGGCGCGAGGGCGTTCGGATGGCCGGGGTCCAGCGCGAACATCTGCGCGCGGGTGCCGATGGGAAAGCCGAGCTCCGGGATCACCGGCGACGTGGGTAGCCAACCGCCGCTCGGCGTCGCGCAGACCAGGTTGCCGGCCGCGTCCGCGGCGACGAGCTGCGTGGTGTCGCGCCGGCCGAGCGCGGCAGCGAGCGCCTGCGGCTCGGCGGCCTCGGCCGCTCCCGGGGCGACGAGCGGCCAGCCCTCGGGCAGCCTTCCGAGCCCGGGACGCTGCTCGAGCGAAGCCTGGCGCGGATCGATCTGCTTGCGACGTTCTTCGGTGTAGGAGTCCGAGAGCAGCCGCTCGAGCGGCACCTTCTCGAAGCGCGGATCGGCATACACGGCGTCACGGTCCGCGAAGGCGAGCTTCGCGCACTCGGCCCAGACATGGAGTGCATCGGCGCTGCCCGCGCCCATCGCGGCGAGATCGAAGCCCTCGAGCAGACGGAGCTGCTGCAAGAAGACCGGCCCCTGGCTCCAGGGCGGACACTTCCAGACGCGCGCGCCCCGGTAGCCGGCGTCGACGGGCTCCTCGAGCCGGCCTTCGTAGCGGGCGAGATCCTCCGCCGTGAGCAGGCCCGCGTGCGCGCGGCCCGTGCCGTCGCGCACGGGCTGCGCGAGGAAGCGCTCGATCTGCTCCGCGGGGCGGCCGCGGTAGAAGGAATCACGCGCGGCGCGGATGCGCGTCTCGCGCGAGCCGCTCGCCGCCCGCTCGGCGCGGATCAGCGAGTCGAAGAACCCGGCCAGGGCTGGATTCGTCTGCCGCTCGCCGTCTGCGCGCACCGGCAGGTAGATCGCGGCGCTGCTCGGCCACTCCGCCCGGAAGCGCGGCTCGCAGAAGCGCAGGATCAGCCGCAGGAACGGGTACATCGGGAAGCCGCGCGCGGCGAGATCGCGCGCTGGCGCAAGCACGTCCTCGAGGCGCTGCGTGCCGAAGCGCTCGAGCAGGCGGCACCAGGCGTCGAGCGCGGCGGGAACCGTCGCCGCGAGCAGCCCGTCGCCCGGGATGCTCGTGATGCCGCGCGCCTGCATCGCCTCGAGCGTCGCGGCCGCGGGCGCGACGCCCTGCCCGGAGATCGCAAAGGTGCGGTCCTCGCGCGCGTCATACACGAGAATCGGTACCTCGCCCGCCGGGCCGTTCTGGGTGGGCTCGAGCACCTGGAGCGCGAAGCCCATCGCGCAGGCGCTGTCGGCGGCGTTGCCGCCGGCGGCGAGCGTCTGCGCGCCGATCCAGGTGGCGAGGTAGTGCCCCGCCGAGACAGCTCCGCCGAAGCCGCGCAGGGTCGGGCGCGTGGCGAAGCGCATCGCTAGGTGGGTGTCGCGGTCGGCGGGCGGCCGCGCGGCGTCCGCTGGCAGGGGGGCGCGAGGCGGGGAAGGCAGGCAGTCGCTTCCACGGGCATCCGACCTCCTGAGGCGGGTGTACGGGCTATTCTACGCCGCTTCGACCGCGAGGAGAAACGAATGTCGCTCGATCCCCAGGTCAGCGCCGTGCTCGGCCAGATCCCCCTGCTATCCGACGAGGTCGTGCTCGCCCTCACGCCCCCGCTGCTGCGGCAGGCGATGGCGGCGATGCCCGGCAGCACCGGCCCCGTCGAGCCGGTGGCGCGCGTCGAGAGCCGCACGCTCCCCGGCCCGGCCGGCGAGATTCCGGTGCGGATCTATGCCCCAAGCGATGCCCGCAGACTTCCCGCGCTCGTCTACTTCCATGGCGGCGGCTTCGTGATCGGCAGCCTCGACACGCACGACGGCACCTGCCGCAGCCTCGCGAACGCCATCGGCTGCACCGTGGTGTCGGTCGATTATCGGCTGGCTCCCGAACACAAGTTCCCCGCCGCGACCCGAGGACTGCTACGCGGCCACGCGCTGGGTGGTGGAGAAGGGCGCCGAGATCGGCGTCGATGGCTCGCGCGTCGCGATCGGCGGCGACAGCGCCGGCGGCAACCTCACGGCCGTGGTGGCGCTGATGGCCCGCGATCGCCGCGGCCCGGCGCTGCGCCACCAGCTGCTGATCTATCCCGTCGCCAATCACGACTTCGCGACGGCCTCCTACGAAGAGAACAAGCAGGGCTACCTGCTCTCGCGCGAGATGATGCGCTGGTTCTGGAATCACTATCTCGAGCGCCCCGAGGACGGCGCGAACGCCTACGCCTCGCCGCTGCGCGCCCCGAGCCTCGCGGGCCTGCCCCCGGCGCACGTGATCACCGCCGAGTTCGACCCGCTGCGCGACGAAGGCGAAGCGCTCGCCGCGCGCCTCGCGCGCGAAGGCGTGCCGAGCACGCACGTCCGCTACGCCGGCATGATCCACGGCTTCTTCTCGATGGGCGCGATGATCGACGCCGCGAAGCGCGCGGTCGCGGAGGCCGCGGCGGCCGTGCGGGCGAAGCTCTAGCGGCTCTCCACCCGGATCCTGCGGGCGGCGCTGGCCTCCACGTGATGGCGCCAGATGGCCCGGTAGGCCGCTTCGAGCTGCCGCGCGAAGCCGCGCGGATCGAAGAGCGGCGCAAAAGCGTGCGCTTCCCTCAGGCGCCGGCGCACGCCGGCGAGCTCCTCGGGACGGGTCGCCCACGCGACGGCTCGCTCCTCGTAGGCGCTCGCGTCCTCGCAGATCGCTTCGGGAATCCCGGCCGAGGCGCAAAGGCTCGCGCCCATGCGGCGCAGGAAGCGATCGCCCGGCATGCTGAGGACCGGAAGCCCGGCGCGCAGCGCGCCCGCAGCGGTGGCGCCGCCGTTGTAGGCGAACGTGTCGAGAAACAGGTCGGCGGCGCGGTAGCGCGCGAGATACTGCGGCAGCGGCGCCCTTGCCGCGAAGCGAAGCCGCTCCGGATCGACACCGCGCGCCGACGCCTCGCGCGCCAGGTTGCTGCGCGCGATCTCCGATCCTTCGTCGTGAAGCCAGAGCACGCTGCCGGGCGCGCGCGCCAGGATGCGCATCCACACCGCGAAGGTCTCCGCGTCGAGCTTGTGAAGTCCGTTCATGCAGCAGAAGACGAAGGCCCCTTCCGGAAGACCCAGCTCCGCGCGTGACGGCGGCTCCGCAATCGGGAGCGGAGAGACGAGCCCGAAGCCGCGGGGCAGCGCGACGATCGTCTCGCTCCAGTGCGCGGACTGCTGCTCCGGGATCACGACGTCATCGGCGAGCACGTAGGGGAGGAAGTCGGCGCCCTGCGTATCGAGGTAGCCGAGCCAGTGAGCCTGCACCGGCGCCGGGCGCAGCGCGAAGATCGCGCTGCGCGAGAAGGTGGTGTAGCCGGCCAGATCCACGAGCACGTCGATGCCGTCGGCGTGGATGCGGCGCGCGATCGTCTCCGGCGACTCTCGTGACACGTCGCTGAAGACATCGACGCCTGCGCGCACCTGGCGCTGGAAGAAGTCGTCCACGCGGACCAGCGAGTAGGCATGGACCGTGACCGCGTTGCGATCGTGGTGCCGAAACAGATCGTGCACCAGCGTACCGACGGCGTGGGTGCGGAAGTCCGGCGAGACATAACCGATGCGGAGCCGCGCGGGGTCGCTGCGTGAAACGTGACGGAAGGCGCAGCGGGCGCGCGCCGCTTCGGTCTGTCGCTCGAGGCCGCGCGCCAGGTGCCGCGCAACGCGCAGACGCAGCTCACCGGGAACCGGCAGCGCCTGGAGGGCGAGCGCCGGGAGCCCGCGCGCCTCGTCGGCGCGTAGCAGCGCCTCGATCTGCGCCACCAGCGCTGCCGTGCGCTCCACCTCGCCCTGCCACTCGCACAGGCGCCGCGCCAACACCGCCAGGTGGCAGCCAATCTCCGCGGCGAGCTGCGGCGCGCATTCTCTGGCCCTCGTGAAGGCTGCGCGCGCCTCCTCGCTGCGCCCGAGATCGTCGAGCAGCTTTCCCTGGTTGAAGTGCGCCTCGCCGGAGTCCGGGTCGAGCAGCGTCGCGCGCTCGAAGCAGGCCAGCGCCGGCTCCACGCTGCCACGCAGCTGGTAGAGCGCGCCGAGGTCGTTGTATAGGCTCGACCGACCGGGCGCCGCGGCGACCGAGCGCTCGTGAATCGCAATCGCGTCGTCGAGGCGTCCCTCGCGGCGCAGCAGGCTGCCGAGCTCGTAGAGGAGATCCGGGTGTTGCGGCGCGGCGGTCAGCGCCTTGCGCAGCAGGGCCTCCGCATCCGCCGGGTGACCCCTGCGCGCCAGCAGGCCCGAAAGCGCCAACGTCGCGGCTGCGAGCCCCGGATCCTTGCGCAGCGCCGTCTCGAATGCGTCCCGCGCGGCGTCGCTCCGACCGGCGTCGAGCTCGAGAGCCCCGAGGTTGTACCAGGCGAGCGCATAGCCCGGGTCGAGGCGCAGCGCCTCTTGATAGGCCGCCTCGGCCTCGTCGCGTCGCCCGAGCGAGCGCAGCGCGTTGCCCAGATTGTTCTGGTAGACGGCGCTGCTGGGCCGCGCGAGGTTCGCGGCGCGCAGTAGCTCGACGGCGCGCGCCGGCTCGTCGTTCTGGAGCAGCACGCCAAGCCCGTGGAGCGCGCGGGCATCGCCCGGCGCGTGGCGCAGCACGTGCTCGTAGAGCGGACGCGCCTTGTCGAGCCGGCCTGCCTTGTGATGCCGCAACGCGTCTCGAGTCCAGGCGGCGAGCTTGCGCGCGTCCATCGAGCGGGAAGGTGCCGGCTGGCCCGGCCTCTGGCGAGTCGCCGCGCAGGGTCTCAGAATGGCGCTTCGATGGCCGCGCCCACCACGCCCTTCAGTCTCCAGCACACGCCGCAGCTCCCGGAGCTCCTCGCCGAGCTCGGCTGCTCGCTCGTCGTGAGCACCTACCAGGCCGGCAAGCTGATCGTGATCCGCTCGGACGGTGAGAACCTGGTCCAGCTGCCACGTACTTTTGAGGTGCCGATGGGGATCGCGGTCGAGGCGGATCGCCTCGCCGTGGCCATGCGCGACGCCATCGTGCTGCTCGCCAACGAGCCGCGGCTCGCGGCCTCCTATCCGCGCCAACCGGGCATCTACGACGCGCTCTTCGTGCCGCGTTCGGTCCACTACTGCGGTGCGCTGGCCGTGCACGACATGGTCTTCACCGAACGCGGCCTGCTCGGAGTCAGCACCCTCTTCTCGTGTCTCTTCCAGCTCGATCCGTGCTTCAGCTTCCGGCCCCTCTGGAGGCCGCCCTTCATCTCCGCCCTCGCGCCGGAGGACCGCTGTCACCTGAATGGGCTCGCCATGGTGGACGGCGCGCCGCGCTACGCCACGGCGCTCGGCGCCAGCGACACAAGAGGGGGTTGGCGCGCGGACAAGGAACGCGGCGGCGTGCTTCTCCACGTTCCGAGCGGCGAGCGGATTCTCGGAGGGCTGGCAATGCCGCACTCGCCGCGCGTCTACGATGGCCGGCTCTACGCACTGCTGTCGGCCACCGGCGAAGTGATCGCCGTCGACGTCGAGCGGGGCCGGTACGACGTGGTGAACCGCGTGAAGGGCTTTGCGCGCGGCCTCGCGCGCTGTGGCGACTATTTGTTCGTCGGCACGTCGAAGCTCCGCAAGCAGCACACTTTCGGAGACCTCGGCCTGGTGTCGGATCGGGAGGTGTTCTGCGGTGTCACCCTGCTGCATCTCCCGACGGGCGCGATCGTCGCGGACCTCCGCTACCTGCGCACCTGCGAGGAGATCTACGACGTGCAGGTGCTGCCGGGTCTGCGCTCGCCGGGCCTGCTCGGCCTGCACGACGATGGCTACCGCTACGCCCTTTCGCTGCCGGATCAGGTCTTCTGGGGGCGCGAGCGGGAAGAGGGCGACTAGCGCTCGCGGCGTTTGCGCCAGCGATCGAGCAGCGCGAGCAGCCCGAGGCCGGCGCCGAGCAGCGTGCCCATGCCCGGCTCGGGCAGGTAGTACGTGCGGAACGTGCCGTCGCGGTCACCCGACACCACGTCGAGGTCGCCGTCGCGATCCACGTCGACGAAGGTGGGCGTCGAGTTCAGTCCCACGCTCTGGCCGTCGAGCGGGTTGGCCGCGCCGGTGCGCTCCACGAACGCGGGAGCGATCGCGGTGCCCGTGTTCTCGAAGTAGTGGAAGCGGCCGAGGCTCTCGTCGCCGGCCATCAGGTCGAGATCGCCGTCGTGATCCACGTCGCCGAGCGTCACCGTCGCGAAGCTCCCTGCACCCACGGCGAGTCCGTTGAACGGGTTGGCGGTCCCGGTGCGCTCGACGAAGAGCGGCGTCCGGGCGTTTCCGGTGTTCTGGAAGTAGTGGAAGATCCCGAGAAACTCGCCCACCACCAGGTCGAGATCGCCGTCGCCGTCGAGATCGCCGAGTGTCGGCGCAGCGCGCGACGCGCTCGCGCCGTTGAAGGGGTTCGCGCCGCCGGTGCGTTGAATGAACGCGCCCAGGATGGCGCTGCCGGTGTTCTCGTAGAAGCGCAGCGGCGCGCCGTAGTTGTCGCCCGCCACGAGGTCGAGATCGCCGTCGGCGTCGATGTCGCCGAGCGCAGGAATTGGGAACGATCCGGAGTTTACCCCGTTGAAGGGGTTCGCGGAGCCGGTGCGTTCGATGACGTACGGACCGGCGCCCTCGAAATAGTGGAAGCTGCCGCTGCCGAAGGTCTCGCCGACGACGTAGTCGGGAATCCCATCGGCGTTGAGATCGCCGGCGGCCGGGGAGGAGAAGATGCCGATGTCCGCGCTGCCGAACGGAAGCGGGACCGGGCCGAAGTAGTGGGGCGTTCTCCGCACGATCGTGTTCTCGTAATAGAAGAACGTGCCGAGCTTATCTCCCGCGATGACATCGAGATCGCCGTCCCCGTCCAGGTCCCCGAGCGTCGGAGACGCAAGGTCGCCCACGTCCTGGCCGTTCAGCGGATTCGCCGCGCCGGTGCGATCCACGAACGCGGAGCGATCCGGGTCCCCGTGTTCTCGATGTAAAACAATTCGCCATATAAGGTACCCGCAACGACATCGAGGTCCCCGTCGCCATCCACATCTGCGAGGGTCGGAATTGTGTATAGGCTAGTAGTAGGCAGGCCGTTGAGTGGATTCGACGCACCGGTGCGCATGACGAAGACCGGACTCGCAGTAGTCCCCGTGTTCTCGAAGTAGTACAGAGGGCCGAACCCACCGACGACGAGATCGAGGTCGCCGTCGCCGTCCAGGTCCCCAAGCGATGGAAACGTCCCGCAGCTGCAAACGTTTACGCCGTTCAGCGGATTCGCCGCCCCCGTGCGCAGCAGGTAAAGCGGGCTCGTCGCAGTGCCGGTGTTCTCGAAGTAGTGGAAAGTGCCGTCTGTCGAGCCGGAGAGCACGTCGAGATCGCCGTCATGATCCAGATCCCCGAGTGTCGGTTTTAGGTAATCACCTAAGAGGAGGCCGGTGCCGGGGAGAGGCCCCCCGGAACCGAAGGCCGGGCTCGAGACGCTCCCCGTGTTCTCGGCGTAGCTAAGATGCGCTGGAACCCAGGAGAACACGAGGTCGAGATCGCCGTCCTGGTCCAAGTCCGCGAGCGCCGGATAACTAAAAGAGAGCGCGCTCAGGCCGTTCAGCGGGTTCGCCGCGCCCGTCCGCGCCACGAAACCGCCGGCGAGGTTCTTGAAGTAGGCGAACAATCCGGTGGGCGTGCCGGAGAGCAGGTCGAGATCGCCATCGCCATCGACGTCCGCAAGCGTCGGCACGGAGCGAATTCCCACGGTTTCACCGTCGAGCGGGTTCGCCGCGCCCGTGCGCGCCACGTAGACCGGGTACGTCGCATTCCCCGTATTCTCGAAATAGCGGAACTCCCCGCTGAAATTACCCGACACGAGGTCGAGGTCGCCGTCTCCATCGAGGTCTCCGAGCGTCGGCGCCGCGTCGGTGCCCACGCTCTGTCCGCTGAGGGGGTTCGCCGCACCGGTACGGGGCGCGTAAGCCGGCGTCTTGGCCGTCCCGGTGTTCTCGAAGTAGCGGAGGCTTCCCCCGTCCTCGCCCGCGACGAGGTCGAGGTCGCCGTCGCCATCCAGATCCCCGAGCGTAGGCACCGAAATGTTCCCGACGCTCTGACCGTTCAGCGGGTTCGCCGAACCCGTGCGCAGGACGAAGGCCGGGGTCCTGGCATTGCCCGTGTTCTCGAAATAGCGGAAGCCGCCCAACGCAGCGCCGGTGATCAGGTCGAGATCGCCGTCGGCGTCGACGTCCCCGAGCACCGGCGAGCTGAGGCCTCCGATGTTGAACCCATTGAGTGGATTCGCGACTCCTGTGCGCTGAACGTACGCCGGGCTCGTCGCCGTCCCCGTGTTCTCGTAGTAGAGGAGGCTGCCCCCGCTCTCGTGCGAGACGAGATCCAGATCCCCGTCGCCGTCGAGATCGCCGAAGCCAGGGCGGGAGTAGCTGCCGACGTCCTTGCCATCCAACGGATTCGCCGCACCGGTCTGCGCAGAGAAGAGCGGCGCCTTGGCCTGCGCGGGCTCCGCGGAGAGCCCGAGCAGCGAGACGGCCAGCGCCGAGCTCGCCGCGACGGTGCGCAGAACCCAGCGCAAATAGGCGAGATCGCGGCGGTGCCGCCGCACGAAACGACGAGCTGCCGCGCGCAGCTGCTGGCGCGAGCCCGCCCCTTGCGCGCGCGCTCCCGCGAAGAGAGCCCGCTCGCATGCCTGGACCATTTGCGACGGGCCCGATCGCACGATGAGCCCGAGTAGCATGGCCCGTACGGCGGAGTCAATCGCAATCGCTGGATTCAGCGGAGGCGGGCGACTAGCGATCGCGGCGTTTGCGCCAGCGATCGAGCAGCGCGAGCAGGCCGAGGCCGGCGCCGAGCAGCGTGCCCATGCCCGGCTCGGGCAGGTAGTACGTGCGGAACTGTCCGTAGCGCTCGCCCGACACCACGTCGAGATCGCCGTCGCGATCCACGTCGACGAAGGTGGGCGTCGAGTTCAAGCCCACGCTCTTGCCGTCGAGGGGGTTGGCCGCGCCGGTGCGCTCCACGAACGCAGGAGCGGTCCGGGTCCCCGTGTTCTCGAAGTAGTGGAAGCGGCCGAGGCCCTCGTCGCCGGCCATCAGGTCGAGATCGCCGTCGCCGTCGACATCGCCGAGCGCCGCCGTCGCGAAGCTCCCCGCCCCCACGGCGAGCCCGTTGAACGGGTTGGCGGTTCCGGTGCGCTCGACGAAGAGCGGTGTCTTGGCGTTTCCGGTGTTCTCGAAGTAGTGGAAATTTCCCAGGAACTCGCCCACCACCAGATCGAGATCGCCATCGCCGTCGACGTCGCCGAGCGCCGGTCCTGGGCGCCCCACGACCGCGCCGTTCAAGGGGTTCGCGCTCCCGGTGCGCTGCACGAACGCTCCCTGCGTCGCGCTGCCGGTGTTCTCGTAGTAGCGCAGCGGCGCGCCGTAGTTGTCGCCCGCCACGAGGTCGAGATCGCCGTCTCCGTCGAGGTCGCCGAGGGCGGGCAGCGGGAAGGCTCCGGAGTTCACGCCGTTGAAGGGATTCGCGGAGCCGGTGCGCTCGACGACGTACGGACCGGCGCCCTCGAAGTAGCGGAACACGCCGCTGCCGAAGGTCTCGCCAACGACGAAATCGGGAATCCCATCTGCGTTGAGGTCGCCGGCGGCAGGGGAGGAGAAGTAGCCGATGTCCGCGCTGCCGAACGGAAGCGGGACCGGGCCGAAGTACCGCGGCGTTCTCTGCTTGATCGCATTCTCGATGTAGAAGAATGTGCCGGACTGCTCTCCCGCGACGACATCGAGATCGCCGTCGCCGTCCAGGTCCCCGAGCGCCGGCGCCGAATACGAGCCCACGTCCTGGCCGGAGAGCGGATTCGCCGCGCCGGTGCGCTCAACGAAGACCGGATTCCCGACGTTGCCGGTGTTCTCGAGGTAGATGAATGCGCCGGTTCGGGTGCCCGCAACGAGATCGAGGTCCCCGTCGCCGTCCACGTCTGCGAGCGTCGGAATCGTGTAGATGGAAGGCATGCCGTCGAATGGATTCGCCGAACCGGTGCGCTGGACGAAGGCCGGACTCGCAGCAGTACCCGTGTTCTCGAAGTAGAAGTAGTTGGGGCTACCAGCCCCCTCGGTGACGAGATCGAGGTCGCCGTCGCCGTCGAGGTCCCCAAGCGAGGGCAACGATTCGTTGATGACGTCCACGCCGTTCAGCGGGTTCGCCGCACCCGTGCGCAGCACGTACAGCGGGGTCGTCGCAGTGCCGGTGTTCTCGTAGTAGTAGAAGGTTCCGTCGAACGCACCGGAGAGCATGTCGAGGTCGCCGTCGTGATCCAGATCCCCGAAGGTCGGTCTCGAGAGATCACCTACGTCGAAGGTGGGGCCGGCGAGAGGCACCCCGGAAGCGAAGGCCGGGCTCGAGGCGCTCCCCGTGTTCACGTAGTAGACAAAATGACCACCGCCCTCGCCCGACATGAGATCGAGATCGCCGTCCTGGTCCAGATCCACGAGCCCCGGAAAACCAAAGGCGCCCACGTCCTGGCCGTTCAGCGGGTTCTCTGCGCCCGTCCGCGCCACGAGGCTGCCGGCGAGATTCTCGTAGTAGGCGAAGGTCCCCGCGGAATTACCAGCGAGCAGATCGAGATCGCCGTCGCCGTCGACGTCGCCGAGCGCCGGCAGCGAGCGGGCGCCCGCATCCTGGCCAGCCAGCGGGTTTGCTGCGCCCGAGCGGAGGACGAACGCCGGCCTCGTCGCGCTCCCCGTATTCTGGTAGTAGACGAAGGCGCCGTAGTGCTCGCCCGACACGAGGTCGAGATCGCCGTCGCCGTCCAGATCCCCGAGCACTGGAGCGGAGGAGAAGCCTGCGTCCTGTCCGTTCAGCGGGTTCGCAGCGCCCGTGCGCTGCACGAACGCCGGGCTCGTGGCCGTCCCGGTGTTCTGGAAGTAGAAGAACCCGCCGTCGCCCTCACCGACGACCACGTCGAGATCCCCGTCGCCATCCAGATCGCCGAACGCCGGCACCGAGATGCTGCCCACGTCCTGCCCGTTGAACGGATTCGGCGAGCCGAATTGCTGTACGAAGGCCGGGGTGGTGACGCTCCCCGTGTTCTTGAAGTAGACGAAAAAACCGAGCGCCGCGCCCATCAGGAGATCCTGGTCTCCGTCTCCGTCGAGGTCGCCGAACGTCGCCGAGCTGAAACCTCCGACGTTGAACCCGTTGAACGGATTCGCGCTGCCCGTGACCTGGGTGTACGCCGGGCTCGTCGCCGTACCCGTATTCTTGTAGTAGAGGATGGTGCCCCCGATCTCGTGCGAGACGACGTCCAGATCGCCGTCACCATCGAGATCGACGAAGGCAGGGCGGGAGTAGCTGCCGACGTCCAGTCCATCCATTGGATTCGCCGCGCCGGTCCGGAGCGCGAAGAGCGTCGCCTTGGCCTGCGCAGGCTCCGCGGCGAGCCCGAGCAGCGAGACGGCCAGCGCCGAGCTCGCCGCCACCGTTCGCAAGACCCAGCACAGATAGGCGACATCACGGCGGTGTCGCCGCACGAAACGGCGCGCCGCCGCTCGCAGCTGCTGGCGCGAGCCCGCCCCTTGCGCGCGCGCTCCCGCGAAGAGGGCCCGCTCGCACGCCTGGGCCACCTGCGGCGAACCAAAACGCACGGCAGACACCGCGTACCATGGGAATGCCCCGCGAGTCAAGCTTCGTCTTGGGGCGGACGGCACAGCTACGCTTGCATTGGCTGCCGCAGCGAGTTCCCCTCGGGCGAGTGGCGTCGACGCCGCCGCCATCGAGCGCGACGGCTACACCCTGATCGAGGATTTCCTCACCCCGGCGCAGCTCGCCGAGGTGCGGCGCGTGCTGGCGCTCTACCTGGGCACGCGCACATCGGGCGCAACGACTTCGAATGCACGCGCACCGAGCGCGTCTCCACGCTGGTGGCGCGGGCGCGGGTGTTCTGGGACGTCGTGCTCTATGCGCGCATCCTCGCGCTGTGCGAGCGCTTCCTGCTGCCGAATTTTCTGCTGACCGCCTCCCAGGCGATCCGCATCTACCCGGGCGAGACGCCGCAGCCGTTCCACAGCGACGATTCGTTCCACCATCTGCCGCATCCGCGCCCGATGATCTCGCTCTCGACGATCGTCGCGGTCGATGCGTTCACGCAAGCCAACGGCGCCACCAACGTGATTCCCGGCAGCCACCTGTGGGACGAGGCGCACCGCGCCGAGACGTATTTACGAGGACAAACGATCGATCGTGCGCTCTTGTGTAGTGGAACTTCCCGTCACCTGCCGCCTTGTTTCCGTGCTCGGCGCCACACTATTTTACGTGCGCGACGTCACTTGTGTGTTGAACGGGCAAGCCGAATGCATCCGGGTGGAAAGAACCCGGGAGCCCCCCGTGAGAGACCCGCTCGTGGAGACCCAGCCGACACGCCGCCCGCTTCAGGCGTTGGCGAGCCGGGCCTGCAACTGGCCGCAGGTTCAGCGCGCGACCCGGTCGCACCGTCGGATCACCTGGACCGTGCTCCTCGCCCTGCTGAGCTGGATCGGCGGCTCTCCGGGGCTCGCAGACGAGATCTCCAAGGAGCAGATGCAGGGCCTGGACGACCAGGTTCAGGTGATCAAGTCGGACGTCCTGGGCATTGCTGCCGAGCTCAATCGTCTCGAAGAAAAGCTGCTCTATCCGTCCAATACGCAGGTCGCCGTCTTCGTTTCGCTCGCCGAAGGTCAGAGCTTCCGGCTGGATTCCGTGCAGATACAGATCGACGGTGAGTCCGTTGCGCATCACATCTACGCCTTCAATGAGCTGGAGGCCCTGCAAAAGGGAGGCGTGCAGCGGATCTACACCGGGAACCTTCCCACCGGCGAACATCAGCTCGAGGTTTCGATTGCCGGGAAGCTGCCTGGCGGCGGGGACTTCGGCGGAACCGAAAGCTTCGCCTTCCGCAAGAACGTCGAGCCAAAGGTCGTCGGGATCACGCTGGCCGAGCGGCATTCCGGCGACCCCGGCATCGAAATCGGACCCTGGTAACGGATGTCCGGCGCACTGGCGACGTACATCGCATTTTCCGTGGCGGCTCTGCTGCCGGCCGGGGCGGCCGTGGGCATGGAGCTGAAGGATCTCCATTTCGGAGAGGCGCTCTACTACGCGTACCAGGGACACTACTTCGAGGCGCTGGAACGCCTCGATGCCGAGATCGCCCAACACTACGGCGTCGACGAACCCAAGCTCGACTCGCTTCAGTATCACATCGGCAGTGCGGAGTTCTCCGTCGGCGATTTCGAGCTCGATTACCGCATGCACCAGCGTGCGGGGCGCGCCATCAAGGCCGTACTCGAGGGCGATGTCGCGGATCCCGTGCGCAACGAAGCCGCCTACCGGCTGGCGCGAATCCACTTCCAGAAGGGCCAACCTCGAGATGCGCTGCAGGCCCTGGAAGGGATCCGGGGCGAGGTCCCCGAAGCCATCCGGGACGACATCGAGTTCTTGCGAGCGAACATCTACATGGCGATCGGCCAACCGTCGGATGCCGTCGCCGTGCTGGAGCGGGTGCAGGGTTCGCCGGAACTGACGGGCTTCTCGACGTACAACCTCGGTGTCGCGCTGCTTCAGGACGGCCGCCAACGCGAAGCCATCGAGCAGCTCGACCGGGCTGGGCGCATCGACGCCGACGACCGCTCCACGCTCGCGATCCGGGACAAGTCGAATCTGCTGCTCGGCACGCTGTTGTTCGAAGCATCCGAGTTCGGGCCGGCACAGAGCTCGCTGGACCGCGTTCGCCTGGAGGGACCCTTCTCCAACCAGGCTCTGCTGCGCGCGGGGTGGGCGGACGTTTCCGCCGAGAACTTCGCGAGGGCGGTGGTTCCCTGGAGCATCCTGGCCGAGCGCGAGCCGACCGATGCCGCCGTCCAGGAAGCGCTGCTGGCCCTGCCTTATGCGTACGGCCGCTTGAACGTACATGGCCGCGCGGCCGTCCTCTACGAGCGGGCCGCCCACGTCTTCGGCGACGAGATCGACAAGCTGGATGCTTCGATCCGGAGCGTCACGGCCGGCGAATTCCTGAAGGCGCTGGCTCGGGAGGAGATCCGCCAGGACAAGGACTGGGTGATTCGCCTTCGCAGCCTGCCCGAAGCGCCGGAGACCTTCTACCTGATGGCCTTGATGGCCTCCCACGATTTCCAGACGGCGCTGCAGAACTACCTGGATCTGGAGGACCTCCGCAAGAAGCTGGTCGCGTGGCGAGGCAGCCTCGATTCGTTCGAGGACATCATTCGTCTGCGGCGGGAGTACTACGAGCCCCTGTTGCCCGAGATCGATCGACGGTTCAGGAAGCTCGACGCACAGATGCGACTGCGCCTCGAGCAACGCGAGCACCTGGATCGACGCCTCCAGCACATGCTGATCGCCCCAAGACCGGATTACCTGGCGACCGCGGAGGAACAGCAAGCGGAAGCCCGGATCGATCAGCTGAACGCCGGGCTGCAGGACGCGAGCGATCCCGCGGCGGAGGCCCTGCGTCTCCGCTTGCGTCGTCTGCAGGGCGTGCTCATCTGGAGCCAGAGGACGCTCTATCACCAGCGGCTGACGGAAGCGCACGAGCATCTGCGGGAACTGAACGAGAACGTACGCGAGCTCACGGCGCAGTACGACGCTTTCGTCAGAGCGCGCCAGGCGGCAACACATGGATACGTCGGATACGAGATCCAGATCGAGAACTTGCGTACACGCGTGAACGAGGCGCACGAGCGCCTGGACGTCTTGATCGCGCGGCAGGGCCACATGCTCGAGGCCGTCGCCAGCAGGGAACTGAAGCGGCGCCGGGAACGCCTGGAGGCGTCGCTGAACCAGGCTCGTTTCGCCTTCGCCGACAGCTACGACCGCGCCGCCAAGGCGCAGGCCCAGTGAGGATCGGGGAACGATGCGCCTCTCCCGCACCACCTGGGTGCTTGCACCGGCATTCGTCGCAGCGTGCGCGGGGAATCCGGACAGACACACGCTCGGCGAGCTGCAAAGCCGGGAGCCCGACATGACTGAAATGCGGGTCGAGAACGGCCTCGACCAGGCCATGCTCGGGTACCGGAAGTACCTGGAGGAAGCGCCGGAGTCCTCGCTGACACCGGAAGCGATGCGGCGCCTGGCAGATCTGAAGCTCGAGAAGGCGTACGGGATTCTCGGCGACGGGGAGATCGTTGAGCTCCCGGCCCCGGAGCCGTCCGTCGTGAAGGCCACGTCCGCGCGCGACGCGGCCCAGCGCCCGCAGGCGGCGGGTAGCGCAGGCCACGCGGAATCCGAAGCGGATTTCGAACGGCGCGCCGCGAGTGTCGGCGAGATCGCGCCGTCGGGCGAGGGCTTCGACCTCGAACTCCCAGGCAAGGGAAAGCTGGAGTCGGCAGGTCCTCTGGAGGCCATCGCGCTCTACGACAAGATCCTCGCGACCTATCCGACGTACCCCCACAACGATCAGGTCCTCTACCAGAAATCGCGGGCGTACGACGAGCTGGGACGGACCGACGAAGCCATTGCCGTGATGGAACGCCTGGTCGCGGAGTACCCGCACTCCAGCCGCATCGACGAAGTGCAGTTCAGGCGGGCCGAATACTTCTTCACGAGGAAGAAGTATCGCGAGGCCGAGGCTGCCTATTCGGCCATCAAAGAAATGGGTGTCGGCTCCGAGTACTACGAGCTGGCCTTGTACAAGCTCGGCTGGACGTTCTACAAGCAGGAGCTCCACGAAGAGGCCCTGCGCGAGTACCTGGCGCTGCTCGATCACAAGCTTTCCATCGGATACGACTTCGACCAGTCGACGGACGAAGATTCCGAACGGCGGATCGCGGACACCTTTCGGGTCATCAGTCTCTGCTTCTCCAACCTCGGTGGCACGGAGGTCCTGGCGGAGTACTTCGGCGCGAACGGACACCGGAGCTACGAGGATCGCGTCTACAGCCACCTCGGCGAGTTCCATCTCGAGAAGCTCCGCTACCACGACGCCGCAAAGGCCTACAAGGCGTTCGTCGAGCTCTATCCCCTGCACCGGTCCTCGCCCCGCTTCGGCATGCGGGTGGTCGAGATCTACGAGGCAGGCGACTTCCCGAAGCTGGTCCTGGAATCGAAGAAGGAGTTCGCAGCCACCTACGGACTGCAGTCCGAGTACTGGCGACACTTCGACGTCGCCGATTCGCCGGAGGTCCTGAACTACCTGAAGACCAACTTGAAGGACCTGGCGAGCTATTACCATGCGCTCTACCAGGACGCGGAACGCGCGGACGAGAAGCCCGCGAGCTTCCAGGAAGCATCGCGCTGGTACCGCGCCTACCTCACTTCGTTTCCCAAGGACCCGGGAACGCCGGCCATCAATCATCGCCTGGCCGATCTGCTTCTCGAGCACCAGGACTTCGCCGAGGCGGCCCGCGAGTACGAGCGCACCGCGTACGACTATCCCGAACATGAACAGGCCGCTGCCGCCGGATATGCCGCCATCTACGCGCACCGGGAGAAGCAGAAGCAGGCCGTCGGCGATGACCAGGTCGCCGCGAGGCGCGAGGCCGTCACCAGCACCCTCCGGTTCGTGGACACGTTCCCGAGGCACGCGCAGGCCGCGGTCGTGCTCGGTGCTGCGGTCGACGACCTGTACGACATGAAGGAATTCGCGCTGGCGATGAGCACGGGCCAGAGGCTGATCGATGGGTATCCGGAAGCGGATGTGTCGATCCGGCGTTCCGCGTGGGCCGTCATCGCGCACGCGTCCCTCGACACGGGAGACTTCCCGAAGGCCGAGCAGGCCTATGCGCGCGTGCTCGAGATGACTTCCGCCGATGACGCCTCGCGCCAGGCCGTGGTCGACAGCCTGGCAGCGGCCATCTACAAGCAGGGTGAGCAGGCCAATCTCGCCCAGGACTATCGAGCGGCCGCCGATCACTTTCTCCGGATCGCGCAGGCCGCGCCAACCTCCAGGGTCCGGCCGCTCGCCGAGTATGACGCTGGCGCGGCGCTGATCCGACTCAAGGATTGGACGGGGGCCGCCGCGGTGCTGGATGCCTTCCGACAGGCCTATCCGGACCACGAGCTGAACCGCGAAGCCACCAAGCAGATGGCGCTCGTCTACCGGGAGGAGGGCAACGTGTCCCGCGCCGCCGGCGAGTACGAGCGCGTCGCCTCGGAGGCCGGCGACCCGGAACTGCGTCGCGAGGCGCTGCTCGAGGCCGGAGCGTTGTACGAGACCTCGAAGGCCACGGATCGCGCGCTGGCCGTGTATCTCGATTACGTGAACCAGTTCCCCGAGCCGGTCGAGACCGCCGTGGAGACGCGCTTCAAGATCGCGGAGATGTACCAGGCGACGCAGGACGCGGCGCGTTACCGCGATCAGCTGCGGCAGATCGTGGCGATCGACGCTGCAGCGGGAGACGGGCGCAGCGCACGCATCCGATATCTCGCGGCGCGCTCGGCGCTGGTCCTCACGCAGGACTCCTACCACCGGTTCGACGAAGTCAAGCTGGTCCAACCGTTCGAGCGGAGCCTGCGGGAAAAGAAGCGGCGCATGGACGTTGCGCTCGACGCCTTCGGCCAGCTCGTGGACTACGAGGTCGGAGAAGTCACCGCGGCAGCCACCTTCTACATGGCGGAGATCTATTCCGACTTCAGCCGGGCGTTGATCGACTCGGAACGTCCGGCCGATCTCGAGCCCTCCGAAATGCAGAGCTACGAAGAGGCTCTCGAAGAGGAAGCGTTCCCGTTCGAAGAGAAGGCCATCGAGGTCCACCGGAAGAATCTCGAGCTGTTGGCTTCGGGGGTCTACAGCCCCTGGATCGAAAAGAGTCTCGGCCGGCTCGCGGAGCTGATGCCCGGCCGCTACGCGAAGTTCGAAGCCAGCAGCGGTCTGCTGGCTTCGATCGACCGCTATGCGTATCAGGCACCGAATGCTCCCGGCGGCGCTGCGGGCGAAACCAAGATCGTCGAGACCGCGCCGAGTGCGCCGGTCGCGCCTGCAGTCGCGATCGAGAGCATCGAGGCCGCCGGATCCGGAGCGTCGGCGTCGCAATCGAAATCCAGCTCCGACGCACAGCCCAGCTCCGAAGCACAGCCCGAGGGGCACTCAGAAGGCCCGGCGGCCATCGGGGAGGCGAGCGATGCGATCGCGCAGTGAGGCCCTGATCGAGTCGCGGCGGCGATGGCGAGCGTTCATCGTCGTGGCGGCTGCGTTCGTCGCCGCTTGCAGCACATCTGGAACGACGCGTCCCGCGCCGATGGCAGTCCGCGGCGCGAGCGGCTTCACCATCAGCGAGAAGGCGCGCGTCAGCGCCGAGGTGCGCGGCAATTTCGAGCGCGCCGTACGCATGCTGGAGCAGGAGCAGTACGAGAGCGGGATCGCCCTGCTCGTCGAGGTGACGGAGGCCGCACCCCAATTGACGGCGGCTCACATCGATCTCGGCATCGCCTACGGCCGGACGAACGCTCTGGAGCATGCCGAGGCCAGTTTCAAGCGAGCGCTGGAGCTCAACCCGCGTCACCCCGTTGCGTACAACGAGCTGGGAATTCTCTACCGAAGGATGGGGCGCTTCGAGGAGGCGCGCCGGAGTTACGAGCAGGCGCTGGAGCTATACCCGGATTTCCACTTCGCGCGGCGTAATCTCGCGATTCTCTGCGACCTCTATCTCGAGGACGTCAGCTGCGCCCTCGAACAATATGGCGTGTATATCCAGGCGGTGCCGGATGACAGGGCTGCCGCCATGTGGATCGCCGACCTGCGCACGCGGGCCGGGAGGTAGGAGAACACCATGCTTCGCACACTCGTCTATGGCATCGCGCTGCTTCTCGTGAGCGGAACCGTCCACGCCAAGGAAGCTTCCGACAAGGGCGACAAGCAGATGTCGGGCATGTCGATCGTGGGCAACGACGAGGCACCGAAGGCCCTCGTGATCGTGCCCTGGAAGAGTTCCGAGCTCGGAGACACGCTCGATGTCTCGCGAGCTCTCGATGATGGACGCCAGCCCGTGGACAGGGACGTCTTCACGAGAGAGCTGGATTACTACCAGATCAGGGCGGCGTCATCGGGAGCGAAGGGCTCCAGTGCTGAGAGCGGTAGATAACACGTCATGTGTGGGAGGATCCGGTGATGGAGATCATCTATTCGATCGTGGCTTTCTTCGCGGGCGGCGGCGCGTTCATGTTCCCGATTCTGCTCGTGGCCGCGGCCGGGACGGCGATCGGGATCGAGCGCTACGTCACGCTGACGAGGCTCGGCGCCAGGAATCGGAGTGCGTGGGCTGAGGTCGAGCCGGCGCTGGCCAACGGCGACTTCGACAAGGCGCGCGAAGTGACCAGCAAGGACGACACGGCCATTGCACGGCTGCTGGGCATGGGCCTGGCCCGACAGGGTGCCGTGCGGCGTCGCGAGGACGTCGAGATCGCGATGGAAGAGAGCATGATGGAAATCATGCCACAGCTCGAGAAGCGCACGCACTACCTGGCCACCTTCGCGAATCTCGCGACGCTGCTCGGCCTGCTGGGCACCGTCAGCGGTCTGATCCACGCCTTCGCCGCGGTGGCGACGGTGAATCCTGCGGAGAAGGCGAACCTGCTGTCGGCGAGCATCTCGGAGGCCATGAACTGTACGGCCTTCGGCCTCATGACCGCAGTGCCGATCGTGTTCGTCCATGCCCTCCTGCAGACGAAGACCACCGAGCTGATCGACAGCCTCGAGATGGCCTCCGTCAAATTCCTGAACGCGCTCACCGATCGCCAGTCGGCGCGGGCGCAAAGCCGTCTTGCGCTCGCGCAGGCCGCCCAGCGGTAGGAGTCGTTCATGCGCAAGACGTACAGGCGCCGCGCGCGAAAACCGACCGAGCTGTTGCTCGTGCCGATGATCGACATCTTCACGGTGCTGGTCACGTTCCTGCTGATGACGGCGGTCTTCTCGCGCATCACGATCATCGAGCTCGACCTGCCGAGCTCGGCGAGCGCGAAGGTCAGCGAGCCGACCTTCAGACTCGAAGTGATCGTCCGCGACGAAGGCTTCGAGCTGACCAATGGACGCGCGCTGATCGCCACGATCCCGAAAGTGAACGGGGAGTACGACCTGAAGACGCTGTCCGAACTCGCGGTGTCGCTCAAGCGCGACTACCCGGACGCGGACGATGCGTCGGTGCTGCTCGAGCCGAACATCGCGTATGACCAGCTCATTCAAGTGATGGATGCAATCCGGAGCACGGAGGTGCCGGCAAGCGCCGATCCGAAGCTCACGGATCGGGAAGCACCGGCGCCGCTGGCCGCGGTCCGTCGGAGCGCCGATCCGAAGCCCGCGAGGCTGGCGCTGTTTACCGACATCGCGATTGGAGACGCGCCGTGATGAGCTGCCGCCGAAGCAAGCGAATGACCGTCAAGGGAGGGATGCTCTCATGAGCCTGTTTGACCGTGCCCGCCGCACGACGCAACACCATTTGCGTCACCGTGTCGACGCCGAGCTCAACCTGATTCCGTTGATCGACATCTTGTCGGTGCTGGTGGCGTTCCTGCTCGTGTACTCCGCGGAGGTGGAAGTGGTCCAGAACACCGAGAGCGTCGAGATTCCGCAGTCGATCGCCGACGTGCAGCCGAAGCAGTCCGTGGTCGTGATGATCACGAAGGATCAGTTGTTCGTGCAGGGCGAGCTGGTCGCGAGCATTGCCGAGATTCGCCGCGCCAGGACGCCGCTGATCGAGCCGCTCCGCCAGGTGCTCGAGCGGCCGATGCTCGCGGGCGCTGTCGCCACGACGGATCCAACCCTGGCTTCGCGCGAGATCACGGTGATGGGCGACAAGTCCTTGCCGTATGACGTGGTGAAGAAGGTGATGGCGACATGCACCGCTGCCGCCTACGGCAAGATTTCGCTCGCCGTCCTGGAGAAGGAGAAGCCGCTCGCTGCCGGGAGCTTGAAGCCGACCTAGGGACGTGTTGCATCCCCGGGTGGGTCCCCGTCACTCCAGGTCAAGGTGATTCATGGACGAGATCACAGGCCAAGATCAACAGGCGCTACGCGCGCAGCTCGCGCAGGCCCGCGAGAAGCTCGACGTCCGCATCCGCGAACTGCGCGAGATCGACGCCGAGCTGGATGGCCTGGCGACCGAGAGCAAGCAGCATCGCTTGCTGCACGACGTGTGCGGTGCGCTGGAGGAGCTCAGCGCGCTCGGCGGAGCCGAACTGTTCTGGGGCGACCGCACGGCCGCTACCACCAGCTTGGATCACATCCGTCGCGTGCGGAGCCGCGTCGACTTCTTCCAGAAGCGCATCAGCGAGATCGAGGATCGCCGACAGGCCGTCCTCGAGGAAGCCGAGCGGCAGCACGACGCCATCGACTTGATCGAGGACGACGTCTTCGAGGCGCAGGAAGAGGAGGAGCGGCGCGAACAGGAATGGCTCATCGAGCGCGAGAGCAGCGTGCTTCCCGTTCGCGCGCTGATCATGCCATGGGCGCGCGCGGGCGAGGAAGACGAGCGTTTCCGCAAGTTGCTCGCTCTCTTGCTTCTGTACAGCTTGCTGTTCGCGCTGATCGTTCCCCAGATCGATCTGTCCTGGCGCGCGCTGGAAGAGAAGACGATCGAGGTGCCGGAGCGCGTGGTGCGCCTGATGATGGAGGCGCGTCCGCTGCCGCCACCCCCCACGCGGGAAGTGGCGAGCGCCGAGCCACGACCGTCGGAGAAGTCCCTCGCAGCGGAGACTCCGCCCGCGCAGACGGCGAAGCCCAAAGCAGGGCCGGGGGTGGGACCGGGAGAAGGGCCGGGCAAGGGCATTCTCGCGTTCCGGGAGAAGCTCTCCGGATTCACCCAGAACCAGAGCATCGCCCGGCTCGGGTCGCAGGCGCGCATCAGCAGTCCGGGCGCAGCGCCCAGCGGGGTGGTGGAACGCTCGATGCTGACGACCCAGGCGGCAGGCTCCAGCGGCGGGATCAATCTCGCCGCGCTGAGTCGCGGTGTCGGCGGTGGCGGCGCCGGCGGCGGCGGCAAGCTCGAGGGTGTCCAGATCGCACGCGCGACGAGCACGATTGGCGGCGGCGGAGGCCGCGGGTCGGGGGCGTCGGTGGGAGGCAACGGCGCCGCGCTGGGACGCACGGACGAGGAAATCCAGATCGTGTTCGACCGCCACAAGGCGGCGCTCTACCGGCTCTACAACCGGGAGCTGCGCAACGATCCGACGCTGAAGGGACAGATGGTCCTGCGCATCCGGATCGAGCCCGATGGCAGCGTCACGCTGTGCCAGCTGCAGGCCACCGACATGAACGCGCAGCAGCTCGTGGCGCAGGTGCTCGAGCGCGTGAAGACCTTCGATTTCGGTGCCAAGGAAGGCATCGTGGCAGTCACGATCCTGTATCCGATCGATTTCCTGCCGGCGACCTGAAGCGGAGGCTCGTAGGAATCAGGAAGGCAACGCGATCCGGGACCGAGCGGTTCGGTCTCGAGGGGGGATGAGCAGAGCAAGATTCGGTTCGACAACTCGAGCCCAGGGCTCGATGCGATTCAGACAAAGGCATACCCACCGAAAGGTGGCGACGCAAAGTCACCGGTCTAAAGGGCCACCGGGCCCCACGACAGCGGGACCGCCGGAATCCAGTCCGGCCTCCGGACTTCCTGCGGCTCGCCACGACTGATGCGATCGCCCCCCGCTGGTGGAGCGAGGCGGTCGTGATCCGATCCGGTCGAAACAGCGCAAAGGCCCGCAGCGGGATGGCCAGCATCCGGCTCTTGATCCTGAGCGCGTTGGTCTGTGCACTGCTCCTTCCGGTCTTTACCCGGAGCGCGGCGGCTCAGTCTCAGGTCACGTTCACGTCCGCGGTCGCAAACTGGCACGACGCGACGGACAACGTCCCCGGAGTTCAGCCGGGTGACCCCGTCATCACCAACGGGGTACCGACCTCGAGCATCAGCTGGGGCACGACCTCCGGTACACCGCAAAGCGGCTACGACGTCACCATCACGATCCCGGACCCTCTGAAGTTTCCCGTCGCGACGTTCTCGCACCGGAACTTCGCGGTCTCCGATCCTTCCCTGACGTCGGTTCAGCTCGACATCATCCTCGACTTCACGGTGAATGGCGTCCAGACCGGTCCTCTGACCTTCACCTTCACGTTCCACCACGAGGAGACGCCGAACAACCTCAACCCCTGTCCCTATCCGACGCCGCCCGGAGAAGGGTGTACCGACCGTGTGACTTTTTTCGACGTGCCCAATCCCACGACGTTCACCGTCGGCGGGAAGACCTACACGATGAGCATGACCTTCCTCGACGCCAACGGCAATCCGGTGTCCGAGTTCATCACGAGAGAAGGCGGCGTAGTCAACACCGCGCAGCTGAACGGGTCGTTCGTGTTGGTACCGCCGGTGCTCGAGGTCACGAAGTCGGGCCCGGCGACGATGACGATCGGACAGTCGGGGGACTTCACCATCGACGCCCGGAACACCGGACCCAACGACGCCTGGAACACAACCATCCGCGACGTGCTGCCCAACGGCGCGACGGGCGGCATGTGCGATACCACCCCGCAGGTGCTGAGCGCGCGGGTCTTTGCGGCCGACGGCGTCACGCCCATTCCCGGCAAGGGCCCGCTGCTCGCGGGAACCGACTTTGCGCTCTCCTACGCCGGCGCGCCGACCTGCGAGCTCGCCCTTACGATGCTCACGCCTGCGGCCGTGATCGGCCCGGACGAACGATTGATCATCACCTATCGGTCCCAGCTCGACGCCGACACGCAGAATGGCCAGCACGCTCACCAACGTCGCGGGTGCCACCCAGTGGTTCGACAGTGAACCGAGCAACCCGGACCGCGTCACGTTCACGCGCACGCTGACCGACGGCACCGTCGGCGTGCTCGACCATCAGGATGCCCACACGGTAAGGGCGCTCGCCAACGCGTCGTTGTTCGCGGCCAAGAACGTGACGATCCTCGTCGATAACGGGACGCCGAACGTCGTCGATCCGGGCGATGTGCTGCGTTACACGATCACCATCCACAACAGCGGCGGCGTCGCCGCGACCGGCGTCACGCTCAAGGACAGCGTGCCCGCGAACACGACCTACGTCGCGGACTCCACGACCCTCGAATGGCCTGCCCGTTGGACAGCCGGATGGAGGTGTCTCGCCGCTGGTGGCCGGCATCCCGATCAGCTCGGCGGACCTCACGCCGCCGTTGCCCGGACCCGGGATGGGCACCATCAGCCCTGGCGCGACCGCGGTGCTCGAGTTCCACCTGCAGGTGAATGCCGGCGTGCCCGGGGGCACAGTCATCAGCAACCAGGCCGTGGTGGCTAGCGGCCAGCTGACGGACGTGCTGACCGACGGCGACGGCAACCCGGCCACGGGTCCCGAGCCGACGGTGGTCGTGGTGGGCAACGGTCAACAGCTGTTGATCACGAAGCAGGTCGCGGTGGTCGGCGGGGGCGCCGCCGTCGCCGGCGCGCTCCTCGAATACGTCGTGACCGTCCAGAACATCGCGTTCGTGCCGGCCTCCGACGTCGTGATCACGGACGATCTGAGCGTTCCGACGCCAGGCCAGCTCGCCTATGTCAACTCATCGGCGACGATGAATGGCTCGCCGACCGGGGTGACGGTCGTGGGGTCGCTCATCACGGCCAGCTACTCCGCCACGTACGGCCCGTTGCCGCCGAATGGGTCGGTCGTTCTGCGCTTCAGGGCCACGCTGGCACCGAGCCTCGCGGCGGGTACGACGGTCACGAATACCGGCGTGGTCACCTGGAACACGCCGCAGCAGACTGCGAGCGCCAGCGTCTCCATCGCCGTGGGCGGCGTGCCGGGGGTCGGCGCCCTGAACGGCACCGCGTGGCACGACGCCGACTTCGACAATGCGCTGGGCGCCAGCGAGCGGCCGCTAGAGGGTTGGACCGTTGAGCTCTACCAAGGGGGCTCGCTGCTGCAGTCGGTGCTCACGAATTCCAGCGGAACCTACGCCATCGGCGGCCTGGCGCCGAACACCGGCGGCGGTGTCCCCTACGAGCTGCGCTTCAGGGCCCCGAACGCGGGTGCGAACACCGCCAAGCTCGGCAGGGCCGACTCTGCCTTCACGAACGGGCTGCAGCAGATCACCGACATCGTGGTCCCGTCGGGCAGCAATCTCCAGAACCTCAACCTGCCGATCCATCCAAACGGCGTGGTGTATGCCTCCATCCAGCGGGCGCCGGTCGCCGGTGCGACGCTGACCCTGCTGAGTGCGAGCGGCCAGACGCCGCTGCCGTCGCTGTGCTTCGACGATCCGGTCCAGCAGGGCCAGGTCACGCGCAGCGACGGCTACTACAAGTTCGACCTGAACTTCTCCGATCCGGCCTGCGCGAGCGGTGGCAGCTACCTGATCGCGGTCACGCCGCCCGGGTCGAACTTCGCCGCGGGCGTCTCCCAGGTCATTCCCCCGGCGTCCGGCGCCTCGACGGCGCCGCTCTCCGTACCCACCTGCCCGGGGGGCGTGAGCGACGCGGTGCCGTCCACCGGTCTGTTCTGCGAAGCGCAGCCCTCGGAGTTCGCTCCGCCGCCGTCGGTACCGCCCCGCACCCCGGGGACGACCTACTACCTGCACCTGCTGCTCGACGGCAGCCAGACGCCGGGCTCGAGCCAGATCTTCAACAACCACATTCCGCTCGACCCGCTGATCGAGGGCCTCGTTGGCATCACCAAGACGACGCCCTCGAACAATGTCAGCCGCGGCTCCCTGGTGCCCTACGAGATCATCGTCACGACCGAGGCCGGCGTGGTGATCCCGGACCTCAGCATCCTGGACCGCTTCCCCGGCGGATTCAGCTACGTGAAGGGATCCGCGCAGATCGACGGCGTGAAGTTCGAGCCGACGCTCGACGGCCGGGGGCTGATCTGGACCGACGTCGGCACCGGTGTCTCGGGCCGCCGCGTTCTTCGCCTGCTGCTCGCGGTCGGCGCCGGGGTCAGCGAAGGCGAGTTCGTGAACACGGCGCAGGCATTCAGCAGCGTGACGGGAGCGCCGCTATCCGGGGAGGCCACCGCCACCGTGCGCGTGGTCCCGGATCCGGTCTTCGACTGCACCGACGTGCTGGGCAAGGTCTTCGACGACGCCAACCGCAACGGCATGCAGGACGACGGCGAACACGGCCTGCCGGGCGTGCGGGTGGTGACCCCGCGCGGGCTGGTCGCGACCACCGACCAGTATGGCCGCTTCCACATCACCTGCGCGGTCGTACCGCGCGAAGATCGGGGTAGCAACTTCGTCCTCAAGCTCGACGACCGCACGTTGCCAAGCGGCTATCGGATGTCCACGCGGGCACTCCAGGTGCAACGCGCAACCCGCGGCAAGGCCCTGGTCTTCCACTTTGGCGCATCGATTCACCGTGTGGTGGGACTGGACATGGCCGATTCGGTATTCGAGCCGGACTCGACGGAGATGCGTCCGCAGTGGAAGCCGCAGGATCGCACTGCTGCTCGAGGAGCTCGCGAAGGAGCCGGCGATTCTGCGCCTGTCCTACGTCGCCGATCTCGAGGACGTCCGGCTCGTCGACCGCCGCCTGCACGCTGTCAAGCAGGAGATCGCTGAAGCCTGGAAGGGGCTCGATCGCTATCCGCTCACGATCGAGACGGAAAAATTCTGGCGTCGTGGTGCGCCGCCGGATCGACCGGGCACGAGCCTGCTGGACAACGCCTCGTGGGAATCGCTGCTGCCTTCGGTCGACGCGGGCCCGCCGCTGCCTTCGGTCGACGCAGGCCCGCCGATCATCCAGGCCGAGCCGGGGACGAACGTCGAGCGGCACCTGCCGAGCGACGAGCCCTACATGACCTGGTCGCAAGATCCGACCCGGCTCGAGACCCAGTCGAGCGACCGGCTGGAGCAGCGCGAGGTCCGCGGCGAGCAGGCGAAGACCGTCAAGCTCC
This sequence comes from uncultured delta proteobacterium, assembly GCA_963785985.1. GTDB lineage: Bacteria > Myxococcota_A > UBA9160 > UBA9160 > SMWR01 > DATBRV01. The sequence continues at coordinate 112,717 of CAWAXD010000021.1, forward strand.
GCAACGTCGTTCCGCCGATCCGGTTCGAGTCCGGCGTCGCCAACATTCCGGCGAGCTACGTCGCGAAGCTGCGCAGCGTTCTCGAAGACATGAAGCACCTCCACAACGTGCGGCTGCACCTCGTCGGTCATGCCGACGACCAGCCGCTCTCGCCCAGCCTCTCCCGGGTCTTCCGCGACAACGAGGGGCTCTCCGAGGAACGCGCCGGTGAGGTCGCGGAGTACCTCCAGACGGCGCTCGGACTTCCGCCCGAGGCCATCTCCTTCGAGTGGGCCGGCGACACGCAGCCGATCGCCTCGAATGCCACGGCCGAGGGAAGGGCGCTGAACCGACGGGTCGAGGTCGAGGTCTGGTACGACGAGATCCAGGAGAAGGTCGGGATGGAGGAGGTCGTCGTCCCGGCGGAGATCAAGCGCGTCAAGGTCTGCCGGACGCAGACGGTCTGCAAGCTGCACTACCGCGAGGGGCACGAGCGCCGCGCGCGGGTGAGGAACCTGATCGCGCCGCTCCACTTCGGCGAGGAGGCCGTCGAGGTCCCCGACGAGTTCGTCCGCCAGGTGGAGCAGACGCTGCACAATCTGCGGGACAAGCAGAACGTCACGGTCAAGTTCATCGGGTTCACGGACGACGTCCCGCTGACGGACCGGACCGAACGCATCTACGGGACGCATCTCGCGCTCTCGAAGGCCAGAGCGCACCGCGTCGCGCTGGCGATCCAGGACGCACTCCATCTGCCGACTTCGGCGATCGCCAGCGATGGCGTCGGGGCGACCCGGCCGGTGGCTTCGAACGAGACGGAACGGGGTCGGGCCCTGAATCGCCGCGTCGAGGTGGAGTTCTGGTACGACGATCCGCTGCAGGAGCTGCCCGACGAGCCGCAGCTGTGTCCGGATGCAGCCGGCAACGAGCTGGTGACGAAGGTCTACGATCCGCCTTGGGGCTCCATTCCATCGCTCCAGATCGTGGACGGTGAGGCTTCGGTTCCGCCGGGCTACACCGACGCCCTACGTCGCGCCATGGCCGACATCGCCGACAAGACCAACGTGCGGTTGCGCTTCGTGGGATACACGAAAGACGAGCGCCTCGATCGGCGGACGGCCAGCGTGTACGGCGATGACGTCGGGCTGTCCGTCGCGCGTGCGCGCCGGACGATGGAGAGGATCAAGGGGGAGCTCGGGCTGTCGGCTGCGCAGGCCGAGCACGAGGGGCGCGGCTACGTCCACTCCGACGACGTGGTGAACGCAGGCTTCGTCCGGGGGGAAACCTCGTACGTGGTCGTCCAGGTGGTCTATGACGAGCTCGCGATGCGCGACGACCTCGACGGGATCGACGTCAAGCCGATCACCCGGGAGTTCAGCCCGAAGGATCCGCTCGCGCTGAATCTGATGCGCATCACCGTCGACGGTAAGCCGATCGACGACCCGGACCGGAGCTCGGCCGACATCCAGCGCTGCACGGACGTCGCTCTCGAGCAGGCCGACATCCAGTTCCAGTTCGACGATCTCAAGACCGTCCGGCGGCTCAGCGTGGCGTCGCAGCCGATCGTGGCGTCGATCGCACCCGACGGCTCGAAAACGGCGAGCGTGCTCTTCCGGATGTACAGCAATTACGCGCACTTCATCGAGCGATCGGAAGTGCGGATCTTCGAGCAGAAGCAGTCTCTCGAGGCGGAGCCGCTGGCCACCGTCGAAGTCGGGCCGGACGGTCTCGCGCAATGGCAGCCCGCTGCGCAGTGGTTCGAGGGACCGGCTCGCACGCTGAAGTTCGTGCTGCGCAGCTACGACAAGGATGGTCATTTCGACGAGACCTCGCCGCAGTCGCTCTGGATGGTCTATGGCGACGCCGTGCAACCGAAACCGGAAAAGCTGCTGGCCGGATACGGCGAGAGCGGACCCTCGGCCAACAACATTCCGCTCGGCAGCGCCGGCGGCGTCAAGGTTCACGGCAGCGGCGTTCCGCCCGAGCACACGGTCTGGCTGGCCGGGAACCCTGTGCCGGTGGACGAGCACGGGAATTTCGTGGCCGAGGTGATCCTGCCGTCGGGGCTGCACACGGTCGAGGTGGCCGTGCTCGACCCGGCGGGCAATGGCGAGCTGTTCCTGCGCGATCTGGAATTCGGGAAGCAGGATTGGTTCTACGTCGGCATCGCCGATCTCACGCTGTCGGCGGACCTGAACGGTGGGCCCCCCGATGCATTGACGGGCAAGAACAATCCCTATGACGACAACGCGTTGGCGGACGGCCGACTGGCGTTCTACGTGACGGGCAAGTTCGGCGAGGGCTGGAAGCTCACGGCGAGCGCCGACACACGGGAACAGTCGGTGGAGGACATGTTCACCAACTTCCTGGACAAGTCGCCGGATGAGCTGTTCCGGCGCATCGATCCCGACTACTTCTACCCGACCTACGGCGACGACGGCACCGTCGACGAGACGGCGCCGACCCAGGGCAAGCTCTTTGCCAAGCTCAGCAAGGACGACAGCTACGCACTCTGGGGCAATTTCAAGGCCCGTTACCTGGACAACGAGCTGGCCCAGGTCGACCGCGGCCTCTACGGCGGCAACCTCCACTACCAGTCCCTCTCGACGACCCGCTTCGGCGAGAAGCGCGTGGCGCTCGATGGCTACGCCGCCGAGCCGGGCACGGTGTCGAGCCAGGAGGAGTTCCGCGGCACCGGCGGCTCGCTCTACTACCTGCACCGACAGGATATCCTGCAAGGTTCCGAGCGCGTGAGGATCGAGACGCGGGACAAGGAGTCCGGGCTCGTGAACGGCGTGGTGAATCTGAGGCCGACACTCGATTACGACATCGACTATCTCCAGGGTCGCATCCTGCTCACCGAGCCCCTAGCGGCGACCGTGGGTGACGGCTCGCTGATTCGTAGCCAGGGCTTGAGCGGTAGCGAAGCCTTCCTGGTCGTCTTGTACGAATACACTCCCGGCTTCGACTCGCTCAACGCGCTGGCTACCGGTGGACAGGGCCACTACTGGCTCAATGACTTCATCGGGATGGGCCTCGTCGCCAATCGCAACCAGGAGGAGGGCAACGACACCACCCTCTACGCCGGGAACCTGACCCTCCGCAAGAGCACCGAGTCCTGGTTCAAGCTGCAGGCCGGCAGGAGCGAGGGGTTCGTCTCCACCTCGTTGGTTTCCCAGGACGGCGGTTTCAACTTCTTCGGCACGGGGGCCTTGCCTCTCGGCGATGCCAATGCCAACGCCTACCGGGCGGACGCCAGCATCGGTGTGTCGGATTTCATCGAAGGGGTCAAGGGGCGTGTGAGCCTCTACGGGCAACGCCTGGAAGGCGGCTATTCGGCGCCTGGCACGACCGCGCTCACCGACACGGACAACGCCGGCGGGGTCCTTTCGGTGCCGGTGACCGAGAAGCTGAACCTGACGGCCAAGGCGGACTGGCGGAAGCAGCAAGATGCGCTCGAGACGAGGGCTGCAGAAGCGGACCTCGCTTACCAGCTGACGGAGAACTGGAGCCTGGGTGCCGGAGTCAGGAACGATGACCGAAGCGACGCTTCTCCGGTCGTGCCGCAGACCCAGGAAGAGGGCTCGCGCACGGACGCAGGAGTCCAGGTGGGTCTCGACCCGAAGGGCCAGTGGCGCGGTTACGCCTTCGGCCAGATGACGGTGGCGAAGTCGGGAGACCGGGAGAGCAACGGGCGAGGGGGTGTCGGCGGCGCCTATCGCCTCAACGATTGGCTCCTCTTCGACGGGGAGATCTCGGATGGCCAGCTAGGACCGGCGGTCAAGCTGGGAACCAACTTCCAACAAACCGCGAACACGCGCCGCTATCTCAGCTACGCGTACGAGAACGAACGGGATTACAGCGGTCTGTCCGCGCGCACGGGCACCCTGATCTCCGGCGTGAAGTCGCGTCTCTCGGACAGCTCGAGCGTCTTCCTCGAGGACCGCTTCCAGCATGGAGAGCAGGCGACCGGCCTGCTGCAAGCCATGGGGATGAGCCTCGCGCCCATCGATCATTGGAGCTTCGCGGCGAACTGGGAGCTCGGCACCTTGATCAACCAGCAAACCGATGCCGAGACCAAGCGCAGGGCCGGCGGTGGCCGCATCGGCTACGCCAATGAGAATTTGCAGCTCTCGAGCGACATCGAGTACCGCTACGACAAGACCCAGCAGCTGGACGAGACGTGGACGAACAGGACGACGTGGCTGTTCCGGAACACCCTGCGCTACCAGGTGACGCCGGACGGGCGCCTGGTGGCGAAGTTCAATCACTCGTTCAGCGATAGCTCTCTCGGGGACTTCTTCGGCGGTGGCTATACGGAGGCCGTGGTCGGCTTCGCCTATCGTCCCGTGTTCCACGACCGACTCCATGCGCTCGCCAAGTACACGTATCTCTACAACATGCCGACCACCGATCAGGTCGGCCAGCAGAATGTCCCGGTCGAGTTCATCCAGAAGAGCCACGTCGTGGCCCTGGACCTCACCTACGATCTGACCAAGAGCTTTTCGGTTGGCACCAAGTACGCCTACCGCCTGGGCCAGGCGAGCCTGGACCGGCAGAACCCCGACTTCTTCGACAACGATGCGCATCTGTTCATCCTGCGCGGCGACTGGCGCTTCATGAAGAACTGGGAGGGATCGCTCGAGGGACGCATGCTCGACCTGCCCCAGCAGAACGAGCGGCGCGCCGGCGCCCTGTTCACTCTCTACCGGTATCTAGGCGACAACTTCAAGGTCGGCGTCGGTTACAACTTCACGGACTTCTCGGAAGACCTGACGGACCTGAGCTACGACCACCACGGCTTGTTCTTCAACCTGGTCGGTACGATGTGATCCGTCGATCGCGGAGGTGACCGGGCACGGGAGCGGCGCCGACTTCTTCCTCGCTAGCAAGCCGCTATCCTTTCGGTTTGGGTCGAGCGGAAGCGGCGAGCATGACATTCGATCTCGGCAGGCACGTCGCCGCCATCGAGCGCGACGGTTACACCCTGATCGAGGATTTCCTCACTCCGGCGCAGCTCGCCGAGGTGCGGCGCGTGCTGGCGCTCTACCTCGACACGCACAGCGGGCGCAACGACTTCGAAGGCACGCGCACCGAGCGCGTCTACACGCTGGTGGCGCGGGCGCGGGTGTTCTGGGACATCGTGCTCGATGCGCGCGTCCTCGCGCTGTGCGAACGCTTCCTGCTGCCGAATTTCTTGCTGACGGCTTCGCAGGCGATCCGCATCTACCCGGGCGAGACGCCGCAGCCGTTCCACAGCGACGATTCGTTCCACCACCTGCCGCATCCGCGCCCGATGATCTCGCTCTCGACCATCGTAGCGGTCGATGCCTTCACGGAAGCGAACGGCGCCACCAACGTGATTCCCGGCAGTCACCTCTGGGACGAGGCGCGCCGCGCCGAGATGTATTCGTTCACCGGCGGGGGCGACGGCGCTGCGACCGACGCGCGGCTGGAAAAGCAGGCGATCGCCGCGGTGATGCCCGCCGGCGCCTGCATCGTGTTCGCCGGCACGCTGATCCATCGCGGCGGACGCAACAGCAGCGAAGCGCCACGCTGCGCCTTCTCGAACCAGTACTGCCAGCCCTGGGCGCGGCCGCAGGAGAACTTCGTCCTCGGCGTGCCGGTGGAGGTGGCGCGCCAGATGCCGGTGCGCCTCCAGGAGCTGCTCGGCTACTCGATCCACCCGCCCTTCATCGGGCAGTTGACGGCGAGCCATCCGGCCAATGCGCTGGCGCCCGATTACGTGAACCGCGTCGTCGCCCAGGCCGCGAAGGCGGGCGCGCGACTGCCCGAGTGAATCCCCGTCCCGCGACCGTCTACGCTCTACGCCGTCGCCTGCGAGCCAGCACGGCGAGCAGCGCAAGGCCGCTCGCGAGCGACACCACGAACGAAGGCTCGGGGACCACTCGGACGTCGGCCTCCACCGCCTGCGCCTGGAAGCGACGCCACGGGCCGTGGGCCGGCGCGAGCGGCACGGGTCCCGTCCTCGGCGCGTGCAGGATGCGCGCCCGCCAGCGGTAGAGCGTGCCGGTCGTGAGCCCCGCGAAATGGTCCGCGATCACGACCTCCGGTGCCGCTCCATTCACGACGACCCAAATGGGTGTCATCACCGTGGTGCAACCGACGGCGCCGAACGCGACGCCTGACGGGCACGCCTGGATCTCCGCCTTGACGCGCCCTGTGCCGGCCGGATGGCTGGCCGTGAGCTCGACGGCGAAGCCCGTGGGCGAGTACGAGCCGCCCCACGCCTGCACCGGGCGGCCGCTCCAGTCGCCGCGCTGCTGGTGGGCCCGGACCGGTCGTCCCTGTGAGTTGCCGAGGAACACGAATGCGGCCCCCTCGTCCATCTCGCCGGCGTCGTATTGCCAGGCGCCCACGATCACGTCGGCGTAGCCGTCGCCGTTCACGTCCCCGGCTCCCGCGACGCTCGAGCCGAACCCCGCGCCGGCCTGGTTCGCTTCGAGCTGAGCCGCCGCCGTCGCTGGGTTGCCATCCGCTACTCCCGAAGGACTCCCCAGGAACACGAACGCGGCTCCCTCGTCCGTCTCGCCCGCGTCGTAGTTGATCGCGCCCACGATCACGTCGGCGTAGCCGTCGCCGTTCACGTCCCCGGCTCCTGCCACGCTCGCACCGAAGACCGCGTTCGCCTGGTTTCCCTCGAGCTGCGCTGCCGCGGTCGAGGGAGTGTGGTTCGCGATCCCCGACGCGCTCCCCAGCAGCACGAACGCGGCCCCCTCATTGGGCTGGCCCGCGTCGTAGAGTCCGAAGCCCACGATCACGTCCGCGTAGCCGTCGCCGTTCACGTCACCGGCCCCGGCCACGCTGATGCTGGTGGCCGGGAACGTATCCGCCTGGTCCGTTTCCAACCCACCGGACGACGTCAGCGAGAGCCCCCCCGTACTGCCGAGGAATACTCGTGCGCTCGGAAAAACCGAGGGTAGGACCACCCTCGCGGCCCCCACGATCGCATCCGCGTAGCCGTCCCCATTCACGTCTCCCGCTCCCGCCACGCTGGCGCCGAAGAACGTGTTCACCTGGCCTCCCTCGAGCTGCGCCGCCGCGGTGGTGGGATTGCCGTCCGCGATTCCCGTCGCACTTCCGTGGAACACGAACGCGGCTCCCTCGTTCGTTTGGCCCGCCGCGTACCAGGGGGCGCCGACGATCACGTCCGCGTAGCCGTCGCCGTTCACGTCCCCGAGCCCCGCGACGCTCCAGCCCATCTGGGCGCCCGCCTGGTCCGATTCGAGCTGCGTCACCCCGGGCGACGCTGGATTGCCGCTCGCAATCCCCGTGCTGCTGCCCAGGAACACGAACGCGGCGCCCTCGTCCGTTTGGCCCGCGTCGTATGAGCTGGCGCCGACGATCACGTCGGAGTAGCCGTCGCCGTTCACGTCCCCCGCTCCCGCGACGCTGTCGCCGAAAAGCGTTTGCGCCTGGTTCGATTCGAGCTGGGCCGCAGCGCTCGCGGGGTTGCCATCCGCGATCCCCATCGGCCCCCCCAGGAACACGAACGCCGCGCCCTCGTCGAACTCACCCGCATCGTAATAGGCGGCGCCCACGATCACGTCTGGGTATCCGTCGCCGTTCACGTCGCCCGCCCCAGCCACGGTGATGCCGTTGATCACGGCCCCCGACCCATTGCCCGCACCGATCTGGTTCGACTCGAGCTGCGCTGCGGCCGTCGCGGGGTTGCCATCGAGGATCCCCTGCGCGCCGCCGAGGCTCACGAACGCGGCGCCCTCGTCCGTTTGCCCGTTGGCGAAGGAGGGCGCGCCCGCGATCACGTCGGCATAGCCGTCGCCGTTCACGTCCCCGGCCGAGGCCACACTGGAGCCTAGAAGAGCGGATGCCAGGTTCGACTCGAGCCGTGCCGCCGCCGTGTTGGGGTTGCCGTTTGCGACTCCGTTCGGGCCGCCGAGGAAGACGCAAGCGGCGCCCTCGTCCGTCTGCCCGTTGGCGTAGTTGCGCGCACCCACGATCACGTCGGCGTAGCCGTCGCCGTTCACATCACCGGCCGAGCCCACGCTGAAGCCGAGGTGCCCGCCAGTCAGCGTGCCCGCCTGGTTCGATTCGAGCAGCGCCGCCGCGTTGGAAGGGTTGCCGTTCACGAATCCGCTCGGACCTCCGAGGAAAACCAACGCCACGCCCTCGTCGAGCTGACCGTTGTCGTAGTAGGGCGCGCCCACGATCACGTCGGCGTAGCCGTCGCCATTCACGTCGCCCGCCGGGGCCACACTGGAGCCCAGGGCGGGAGCGTTGCCGCCGCCCCCGGCTCGTCTGGTTCGATTCGATCAAGGTCGCGGCCGTCCCGGGGTTGCCGCTCGCGATGCCCGAGGCGCTGCCGAGGAAGATGAACGCTGCTCCCTCGTCCGCCTGCCCGTTGTCGTAGCTGCTCGCGCCGACGATCACGTCGGAGTAGCCGTCGCCGTTCACGTCCCCGGCCGACGCCACGGCCCCGCCGAAAAAGGCGCTCGTCTGGTTCGCCTCGAGCACGGCCGCTGCCGTTCCGGGATTTCCGTTCGCGATCCCGCTCGCTCCGCCGAGGAACACGAACGCGGCGCCCTCGTCCGTCTGTCCGTCGTCGTAGTAGACCGCACCCACGATCACGTCGGAATAGCCGTCGCCGTTCACGTCGCCCGCCGAGGCGACGCTCTGGCCCAAATGGGCGCTCGCCTGGTTCGACTCGAGGCGGGCGGCCGCCGTGGATTCATTCCCGCTCGCGATCCCGCCCGATCCTCCGAGGAACACGAAGGCCGCGCCTTCCAAGTAGCCCTGCCCCGCGTCGTAGCCCGGCGCGCCGACGATCACATCGGCATAGCCATCGCCGTTCACATCTCCGGCCGACGCGACGCTCTGGCCGAAGGACGACCCGAACTGGGTCGCTGTCAGCACGGTGGCGGCGCCCGACGGCCCGCCGCTCGGTATTCCCGAAGGACCGCCGAGGAAGATGTAGGCGGCACCGTTGGCTCCCAACGCATTCGGCGCGCCGACGATCACGTCGGCGTAGCCGTCGCCATTCACGTCTCCGGCCGGGGCCACGCTCGTTCCCAGGTGGGCGAGGCCCATGTTCGACTCGAGCTGCGTGTCCCACGTCTGCGTGAGCAGCGGGTCGATCGCGACGGGATACGCCGCGCCCGCGTCGTCGACCACGATGCGGAGCCGCTCTACGCTCGCGACCTCGAAGCGCGCCGCGAGCATACGCCCAGTTGCGTCGGTCACGGCGAGGTCGCCATACCGCAGTTTTCGCTGCGCGCGGGTGTCGAAAACGATTTCGTTGCCGCGCAGCGCCGGCCGTGCCCCGCCCACTGCGAGCTCCAGCACCAGCGCTCCAGCTCCGGCCGGCTGCTCGGCCAGCGTGAAGCCCTGCTCGAGACCGGCGGCCGAGTTCACGTACCACTCGACGAGACCCGCGCGTGGGATCTCCACCCGGCTCTCCTGCGCCACGACTGCGTCGCCCGGAGCCACGGCACCGAGACGTTCGCCGCGACCCAATCCGGTGAGCGACAGGCGCAACAGCTCGGGGCTGCGCCCCGCCGTGCGGTCGTGCACCTGGATTCCCGTCGCGGTGAAGAAGGTGCGCAGATTGTGCGCACGGTTGGGCGCCTGGAGCCCCTCGGGATTCTGGCTGGCGCGGTACTCCCGCTCGGCGATCTGCTGGCGGGTTTGCGTCAACCAGCCGCTTTCGATCGCGCCCGCTGCTCCCGGGCTCCCGGGCTCTGCGCGATCTGGATGAGAACAGCCCACCGCTGCGCATGCCAACACGAATGCGAGACAGCCGGCGAGCTTCCGCATACCGTCCTCCCGCCGACTCGCCGTTGCGTGGAAACCGATCGCGATCGTCTCGATCGGTCAGCGAATCCGAAGGGGCCCACGCCCCGACGATCGGTCGCCGCCACCCTATCACGACCTCGAGGCGGAGGGAGAAGAAAGCAGCGTCTGAGAAACCATGTGGTGTCGAAACCTCGCCGCGGGACCCCCACCCGCGGGGCACTCCGCCGTTTCTGCTCGGCGGCGCACGGCTACTCGAGGTCGGGATCCGTCGTCGGACTGACTGCCCCGACGTTTATTCGTGTGCCCCAACCGGAACGCGAGGCGCCCGGCTCTCCAGCTGCGCCAGCCGCGTTGCGAGCGAAGCGATCTCGCGCTGCTCGGATTCGATCACCTCTAGCCTGCCGGTCGATCGTGCGCTCCTGCTTCTGGATCTCGTCCACCAGCAGCGCGGGCAGCTCGTGGTACTTGACCGAATCGGGCCTGCCTTCGAGGTCGACTGCCACCAGCTCCGGCGCCACCTGTTCCACCTCCTCGGCGATCAGGCCATACTGCGTCGTGTGCGCTTCTTCGGCGCCCACCGCCTCCTCGCGGTACTTGAACACCACCGGGCGCAGCTTCATCAGCACGTCGCTCGCGTCGGACATGTCGCGCACGTCCTGCTTGACGCGCACCGACGAGGTCGTGGCGCCGAGCACGCCGCTCGCGTTCACGAGCACGGCGCCGCCGCCGCCGGAAGTCGCCCACTGATTCCCGCGATCGTGGCGCCCATGTGCGTGCCGACGGTTCCGATCCTGATCGGACCGCTCTCGCCGGCGACGCCCGCGTTGGCCAGGTAGATGTTGGCGTTTCCCGTGGACTGGGTGCTGCCCGAGTCGATTCCGACGGCGATGTTTCGCGATTCCGTCGTATTCCCGTAGAGGGCGCCGCGCCCGAATGCGGCGTTGCGCACGCCCGTCGTATCGAATCCGCTCGCGCGAGGAGTCGAGTCGGCTCAGTCCGCGCCGTCACGAGCTTTCGAGCCCGAGCAGCCCAGCCGCTCGCTGGCGCCGGCTTCGGTGAGGTCGGCCAGCCGATGACATTCCGGAAGCAGACCCGGTTGGAATCCCTTCGCCCGGCTCAAGGTCACGCCGCGCAACGTGATCAGGAGGTTTCCGCGCAGGGCGATGCGCCAGAGAGGCTCGTTCATGGTGGCCTGCGCGCTCCGCGCGGCCGCACCGGTCGCGAAGGCCCAGATCTCCAGGCTGCACACCTCGGAGCCTCCCTGTCGCGCTCGTGTGTAATGGAGGCTGTGCGCGGCGCTCACCCCGGCGGCGCGCAGCTCGGGATCGTCCGCCGGATCCGAGGGAGCCTCGCGCACGCTCTCCCAGTCGCTTCCGAGCTCCCGCGGCGCTACGAAGAGCGCCGCCAGGTCGTCTGTATAGAGGCGGTCGCGGCAGGGGTCGTCGCCGGCCAGCGCTTCGGACGTCAGCGCAAGCAGTCCCGCCAGCAGCAGTGCAGCAGCGCAGCGTCGCACGCAGGGCTGGTCGGCCCCGCGCGGCGCCGCCTTGAGGTCCTCGCCGTCGCGGGGCTCGCTGCCCGAAGCGCGCTCCGGCCGCAGGCGGGAGCTTGGAGCGGCACCCGCGCGGGGCCGCGCGGTCAGCGCGGCCCATTCCGCGTGAACGACGTCTCGAGAAACGGAGCTAGAGCAGCAGCTCCGCCATCAGGCGCAGGGCCTTCGGGTCCTGGGTGCCGAGCAGCAGCGTCTTCACGGGGCTCGCCTTCCAGATCTCGAGGCGGTCGCGGATGCGCTCGGCGGGGCCCACGAGCGCGATCTCGTCGGCTAGCTCATTGGGCACCGCGGCAACGGCCTCGCCGCGCTTGCCGGCGAGGAAGAGATCCTGCACGCGGTGGGCGGCCTCGCCGTAGCCCATGCGCTCCATCAGCTCGAGGTGGAAGTTCTTCTCCTTCGCGCCCATGCCGCCGAGATAGAAGGAGAGGCTCATCTTGATCGGCAGCAGCGCCTTCTCGACGTCGTCGCCGAGGATCACGCTGCAGGTGGACGCGATGTCGAAGTCCGGCTTCGCATCGCGCAGCGAGTCCTTGTAGAGATCCATCCGCGACGGCGGGATGAACATCGGCAGCCAGCCGTCGGCGATCTCGGTGGCGAGCTTCACGTTCTTCGGGCCCTCGGCGCCCATGTAGATCGGGATGTGCGAGCGCAGCGGCTTGGTGATCAGCTTGAGGGGCTTGCCGAGCCCCGCGCCGCCCTTCAGCGGCAGCTGGTAGTGCTCGCCCTCGTAGCAGAGCGGCCCCTCGCGGCGGTGGATCATGCGCAGGATCTCGACGAACTCGCGCGTGCGCGCGAGCGGCTTCGGGAAGGGCTGCCCGTACCAGCCTTCGACCACCTGCGGGCCCGAGACGCCGATGCCGAGGATCAGCCGCCCGTGCGAGAGGTGATCGATCGTCATCGACGTCATGCCGACGCACGCGGGTGTACGCGCGGAGATCTGCATCACGGCCGTGCCGAGCTTGATGCGCGAGGTGCGCGCGCCGATCCAGCACAGCGGCGAGAAGACGTCGGAGCCGTAGGCCTCCGCGGTCCACACCGAGTCGTAACCCAGCTTTTCCGCTTCGAGCACGGTTTCGATCGGATCGCTCGGCCCGGCCATCCAGTAGCCGACCATCAGTCCAAGCTTCATGGGAACCTCCTCGGACCGAGGAGATTATCAGAGGATCGCGAGGCGGCTCTCGACGTATTCGCCGATGGCGCGGCTGGTTTGCGCAGGCGGATGGTGGAAGGCCATGCCGACCTGCTCGCCGTGCTGGCGCAGCACGCGCGCGCGCGTCGAGACCATGCGGCCGAGGGGCAGCGGGAAGGTCAGGTTCAGCTCGAGCCCCGGCGGCATCGCCTCGAGCGTGCGGAACAGGCAGCCCTCGCGCGAGAGCGAGACCACGGCGCCGACCCAGCGGCGGTCCGCGCGCACGCAGCGCGCCGGCAACTGGGTGGCGACGCGCGCGGAGCGCCGGGGCGTCGACTCGAGCGCCTTCTGCAGCAGCGGGTAGAGCGCATCGACCGCAGCGGGCCGCTCCACGCAGCCGACCACGCGCGGATCCGAGGTCGGGTGCGCCCGGCTGCCCGTCAGCACGATCACGGGCGTGCGCGGCAGGTAGTTCTCGTCGGGCAGCTTGTCGAGGTGCCGTTCGTCGACGATGCGCAGATCCGGCTCCCAACGGTCGTCGGCGAAGCGTCCCTGGGTGCTGACCGGGACGATGCGGTAGCCGAGGCCTGCGAGCACCCCGCGGGCGCGGGGCGCGAAGGCATGCGGCGGGACGTAGGACGCGACGGTGCGGCGGGCGCTGGCGCGAGCGGGCATGGGCGTTCGAATCGGCAGGGCCCGCGCGGAGATTGAGGCCTTCCGTGCCCGGGGCCCACGACGCAGCCGCAGGACCGCAGTGTATGCTCTGCGGGGTGCCGGAACTCACACGCGACGAGAAGCGCCGCCTGATCGCCAGCGTGTCGCTGTTTTCGGCGCTTTCCGACCCCGACCTCGACGCGCTGATCTCCGTCGCGCGCACCACCCGGCTGGCGGCGCGCGAGCAGCTCTTCCACAAGGGCGACGAGGGCACGCAGGTCTTCGTCGTGATCCGCGGCACGCTCAAGGCGCTCACCACGTCCGAGGAAGGCGACGACGTCGTCTTCAGCATCCTCGGCGCCGGCGAGGTGTTCGGCGAGATCGCGCTGCTCGGCCGGCCCCAGCGCACCGCCACCGTCACCGCGATCACGCCGTGCGAGCTGCTCGTGATCGACCGGCGCGAGTTCCTCGCGTTCCTGCGCAGCCACCCCGACGCGGCGATCGCGCTCTTGTCGGTGCTCGCCGAGCGGCTCAAGCACGTGAGCGAGCTCGTCGAGGACACCCTGTTCCTGAACCTGCCGGTGCGTCTCGCGAAGAAGCTCGTGCACCTGGCGCGCACCCACGGCGAGCGGTCCGCCGACGGCGTGAAGATCGACCTCAAGCTCTCGCAGGAGGAATGGGGCGATCTGGTGGGCGCGACCCGCGAGAGCATCAACAAGCAGCTGCGCGCCTGGACGGAGTCCGGCCTGATCACGCTCGAGCGCGGCTACGTGGTGATCCATCGCCCGCGGGAGCTCGAGCGGCTCGCCGGCTTCGTGATCGCCTGATGCAGCGCCAGGTCCCGCTCGAGGGCTGTCACAACTTCCGGGATCTCGGCGGCTATCCGACGCGCGAGGGGGCGCGATTGCGCTGGCGCGTGCTGTTTCGCAGCGATGCGCTGCACGCCTTGACACCGGGCGACGTCGCGCATCTCACCGGCGAGCTCGGGATCGGTCACATCCTCGACCTGCGCTCGAGCGGCGAGATCGCGATAGACGGGCGCGGCCGGCTCGCCGACGAGGACGTGCGCATCCACCACCTGCCGCTCTTCGACGGCGCGGGAACCGTGAGCGCGGACCTGGGTGACCGGATCAGCCTCGCAGACCGCTACTTCCTGATGACCGAGCACGCGAAGGGGCCGCTCGCGCGCGTGCTGGCGACGCTCGCCGACACCGAGGCGCCCGCGGTCTACCACTGCGCGGCGGGAAAGGATCGCACGGGCGTCGTGTCGGCCGTGCTGCTCGGGCTGCTCGGCGTGGCGGACGAGGTGATCGTCGCCGACTACGCCGCGACGCAACAGAACCTCGACGCGATCATCGCCCGGCTGATGGCGAGCGAGGGCTACCAGAGCATGCTCGAGAACCTGCCGGCCGACACGCTGCACGCGGAGCCCGCCACGATGATCGCGCTGCTCGAGCGCGTGCGGGCCAAGTATGGCTCGATGCGCGGCTACGTCCGCGAGATCGGCGTCCCCGACGCCGCCGTCGCGCGCCTCGAGCGCCGCCTGCTCGAGTAGCGGCTCAGGCGGCAGTCACCGGGAGGCGCACCCGGAAGCGGCTGCCGCGTCCGACCTCGGACTCGACGCGGATCTCGCCGCCGTGGCTGCGCACGATGTGGTAGGCGATGCCGAGGCCGAGCCCCGTGCCTTCGCCGACGCGCTTGGTGGTGAAAAACGGATCGAAGATGCGTTCGAGGTTCTCGGGGGCGATGCCGCAGCCGTCGTCCTCGACGCGCACCGTTACGAAGCCGCCACGGGCTTCGGTCGCAATCCGGATCGTGCCGCCGTCCCCGATCGCCTGCCCGGCATTCACGATCAGGTTCAGGAACACCTGCTTGAGCTCCTGGGGAACGCAGTGCACCGCGGGCAGCTCGACGTAGTAGCGCTCGACCGTGGCGCGTCCGCGCAGCTGCGCCGCCGCCATGTGGAGCACGTCCTCGAGCAGCTGGTTCAGGTCGGTCGGCTCGCGCACGTGATGGCCCGCGTGCGAGAAGCCCTTCACGCCGCGCACGATTTCGGCGGCCCGATCGACGCCCTCGACGGACTCTTCGATCAGCTCCTCGCCCTCGGCGATCACCTCGCGCTGCGCCTCGGCCCGGCCCGCGCTCTCGAGCTCGCCCTTCAGCGTCTTCCAGTGGCTCGCGAGCTGGGAGAGGTTCGAGCGCACGAACGCGATCGGGTTGTTGATCTCGTGGGCGATGCCGGCGGCGAGCTCGCCCACCGCGGCCAGCCGCGCCGACATGATCAGGCGGCTGCGCAGCGCCGCGACGTCGCGCAGATCGCGCACGACCAGCACGCGCCCGAGCAGGTAGCCCTGACGGTCGCGCAGGTCGGAGGTCGCGATCGACACCGGAATGCGTTCATCCCCCGCGCGCGTGAGCACGCTCTCGACGGCCTCGCCCTCGGCCGGGCCGGGCTCGTTCGGGAGCAGCTTCTCGACACTCATCGCGACGAGCGCTTCGGCGGGATGGCCGCTGATGCTCGCGAGGCCCGGGTTCGCGGAGCGGATGCGGCCGTCCGGGTGCAGCAGCGCGACTCCGTCCGGCAGCGTCGCGAGGATCTGCTCCGCGAAGGTTCCGGGCGTGAGCACCGAGTGCCCGAAGCGCAGGATGCTCGACAGCGCGATCGCGCCGAGGCAGGCCATCGTGGTGGTCGCGAGGCGCGGCGGCTGGTAGCCGAGTCCGGGGAGCAGCACGTCCGTGACGGTCGCCGCGCAGATCGGAGCCGCGATCCCGAGCGCGAGCCACGGGCGTTGGCGCCGTTCGGCGGGCGAGGAGAGCTCGTGGAACAGCTGCCTCACGATGAAGAGCGACGGCACGACGCCGAGCAGCGTGACCGCGAACATGAGCGGGTGGATCGGCCCGACCACGTAGCCCCAGCCCCAGCGGGTCTGCACCACGTCGCGGATGATCCAGGGGGTGAACCAGGTGAGCGCGAGCAGGCCGAACGAGGCGGCGTAGAGCGGCAGCACGAGGCGGCGCAGGCGGGGCCACGGCCCGCCCTCGGCCTCGAGAAACAGCTGGAGCGTGACGGGACCGGCGAACAGCCAACCCGGCGCGGACGCGCGCACCCAGGCGAGGGCCGTGTCGTGATCCGTCGCGAGGTTCCAGGCCACCTCGCAAATCGCCCAATAGGCTGCGGCGAGCATCAGCGCAGCGCCGCGGCGCGTCGCGCGGCCCAGCGGATCGCGCGCGAGGATCCCCCCCGCGCACATGGCGGAGACGAGCGCGGCCGTGGCCACCAGCAAGACGTACGCGTGCATTACCGCCCCAGCGACGGTTTTCGCCCGCCCATGGATCGGCTGGACCGGAGCGGCCCTTGAAGAGTCGACCACCCCCGCCGCTTCCCTGTGAAGGTTCGCGAGGTCGGATCGGGGTTAGCGCCGGCCCCGCAGGCCTCGGATCAGGTCCGAGCTCGCGTGGGTCTTCGGGTCGCCCGCGATCACGACGCGACCGCCATAAGACTCCACCACGTCGCGCTCCGGGACCGTCTCGGCGGTCCAGTCGGTGCCCTTCACGTGGATCTCGGGCCGCAGGCGCGAGAGCAGCGCGGCCGCGGTGGGCTCGTCGAAGCTCGTGACGTAATCGACGCCCGCGAGCGCGGCGATCAGCTCCATGCGCTCGGCGAGCGGAACCAGCGGCCGCCCGTCCCCTTTGTTGGCGCGCGCCGAGGCGTCGCTGTTGAGCGCGACCACGAGCAGGTCCGCGAGGGCGCGCGCGTCGCGCAGCAGACGCACGTGGCCGACGTGCAGTACGTCGAAGCAGCCGTTGGCCAGCGCGACGCGCGCACCGCGCGCGCGCGCCGGGGCGAGCAGCGCCGCCAGCTCGAGCGGGTCCGGAACGATGCGCGCGGTCATGCCAGCAGCTCCGCGGCCGCCGCCACGGCGCGTTCCGGGGCGATCCGCGTCATGCAGCGGTGATCGATCGGGCAGCGGCGATGGTGGCAGGGGCTGCACGCCACGTCCTCGCGCAACACGCGCTGGCGCTCGAGATGATGCGACGTATGCCGCGGGTCGGTCGGTCCCATCAACACCACGCAAGGTCGATCGAGGGCGATCGCGATCTGTCGTGGTCCGGTGTCGTTCGTGAGCAGCAGGCTCGCGCGCGCGACCAGCGCCTTGAGCTCGGCGAGCGTCGCCTCGGGCTGCGCGAGCACGAGCGAGCGCTGCGACATGCGCGCGGCGACGTCGCGCGCGATCGCCAGCTCGCCGGGCGCGGGCGCCAGCACGGGGAGCAGGCCGTGGCTGCGCGCGAGCGCGTCGCAGGCCTGCGCGAAGTGCGCCGGCGGCCAGAGCTTGCTCGAGCCGAAAGCCGCGCCGGGCGTCACGAGCAGCACACGCTCGCTCTCCGCGACGCCGCGCCGCGCGAGGTCCTTCGCAACCGCTTCCGCGATCTCCGGATCGACGCGCAGCTCGAGCTGCGTCCCCCGCTCGGGGCAACCGAGCCGGCTCGTCACGCGCAGGTAGCGTTCGATCATGGAGATCGGGACGCGCCGCCCCGCCGCGCGCGGCGGCTCGAGCGCGTCCGTGAGCAGGAAGCGGCGCAGCGGATCGCGGGCGTAGCCGGCGCGCCGCGGAATTCCGGCCAGGAAGGGGGCGAGCGCGGCGCGCGGCGAGTCCGGGAGCAGCACCGCCAGGTCCGCCTGGATGGCGCGCAGGCTGCGCACGCGCGCGAACGTGCTTCGAGTGGCATCCGGCAGGAATGCGTCGAAGCTCGCGAGTCCGGCGAGCAGTCCCGCGAGCGCCGGGCGCCCTTCGACGGCGATCCAGGCGCCGGGATGGGCCGCGCGCAGCGCGCGCAAAGCCGGCGTCGCCATCACGGCGTCGCCCACCCAGCTCGGCAGGCGCACCAGGATGCGGCGCGGCTGCATCAGAGGAAGTGATCGAGGCGCTCGTCGCCGGGCAGGATCTCCACGTCCTCGCGCGGGTCCTCGATCATCTTCTCGAGCCACCAGTTCACGCCGTTGTAGAGGCAGGTGACCTCGCGGCATTCCGTGCTCGCGTCGAAACGGTCGAGCAACGCCGCGAACCCGAGTCCCGTTCGTCGCGTGCGCTCAGCGTCGGCGAAGGCGTCGCGATCCGCGATCCGCGCGCGCTCGACGCCGCGGTGAGCCGGGCAGTTGTAGAGGCCGATCGGCGTCAGCACCTGGCGCAGCGCCTGCACGTGGCAGGTTCGCGGCTGCCGCGTGAGCTCGCTCCAGTTGCCCGACTCGAGCACGCGCAGATTCGTGCTGACGTGGACGCTGAAGCCGTCGCCGGGCCAGCGCCCGCGCCTGATCGATTTCGCCGCGGATCCGCGCCACTACCTGCGAGAGCTCCTCTTGCGCCGCGGCGGGATCCATCACCTCGGCGCCGTCCGGAGCCCGCTCGAGCACGGGCTTGAGCGCAATGAAATCGAAGCCGAAGCGCCGGGCGCGCCGTGTCGCCAGCACGATCTCGTCGATGTTCTCGTGCAGGGCGACACCGTCTCGCGACGCGCCGCGCCACACGATGATGTAGGAATAGCCGATGCGCAGGTCGGGGTTGCGCGCCTTGATCCGCGGCACCCACGCGCAGATCTCGTCGAGTGTGAGCGAACGGCTGACGGGTCGGTGCATCGCCCGGAAGCGCTCGTCGCTTCCCGCGTCGAGCGACAGCCGCAGCCAGTCGCCGGGGCCGAGCGCGTCTGCAATCGCGAGCAGCTTGTCACCCTGACCGCCATTCGAGACCACGGCGATCTGGAGCCCGAGGCCCTTCGCGAAGCGCACGAAGCCTTCGAAGCCCGGGAAGAGCGTGGGCTCGCCGCCGCCGATCAGGATCAGCGAACGCAGACCGCGCTCGCGCAACGACCGGATGCTCTCGCGCAGCTCGCCCTCGTCGTGGCGGTGCTTCGTGTTCAGGATGTCCCAGTCGATGCAGTGATCGCACCGGTAGTTGCAGGCGGTGGTGAGGTCGAGGTTCAGCGAGATCGGCGCGACGTCGGGCGGCGCCGGCTCGGGCTGGCCCGCGGCGCGCGCGTGCGCGACCTGGCGACGCCAGCGCACGTAGGCCTCGACCTGCGGGGCGAGCGAGGGCTGCCGCAGCTTCGCCGTGAAATCGTGGATCGGGTCGGTCAGGGACCAGCCTCCCCTCGCACGTGCAGCGTGTAGCCTGCGACGATGCTTTCGAGCAGCTCCATCCGCTCCACGATCTCCCGGGTGCGCGCCGTCGCCGCCCGCTCGCCGGGGGAGGGAAGCGCCCGCACGAAGTCGGCGACGAGCAGCGAGAGCGGATCGGGCAGCGGCACCGTGCGGCCGTCGTCGGCCCAGGATAGCCGGTAACCGTCGGCGCTGACCAGACGCTCTGCGCGCCGCGCGTTGATCGCGAGGGCGGCTGCGCGCGGCTGTCGGTCGCCGCGCCGGAGCTCGACCTCGACGTCGAGCGCGCGATCGCCGGAAGCGAGCGTGAAGGCCAGGTCGATCGCTTCCGCCTCGGGTCCGCCCGCGGAGAAGCGCAGCGCTTCGACGCGCAGGGATCCGAGCGGGAGCAGCGCCTGCGCGAGCGAGAGCACGTGCGGAACCGAATCCCCCAACATCTGGACGCCGCGCGATGCCGGCTGCAGCCGCATTGCGAGGCGGCGCGGCTCTTCGGCGAGCACGCCGGGATGCAGCCGTTCGAACGCGGGGAGCGCATAGGGCAGCTGGCAGTTCTCCCACAGCAGCAGCCCGCGGCTCTCGAAGCCGAGCGCGAGGCGCCGCGCCGTCGCGGCGAGCTGCGGCACTCGCCAGACGAAGGGCTTCTCGCACAGCACGTGCAGCCCGGCCTCGAGCGCCGCTTCCAGGTATCCCGCGTGCGTCTCCGCCGGCGAGAGGATCGCGAGCGCGTCGATGCGCTCATGACGGAGCAGTGAGGCGAGATCGAGATGGCCGCGCGCTTCGACGCCGAGCTCGCTCGCCCACTCGCGCGCCACCGCGGCGGCGCTCGCCGCGCTGGTCACGACGAAGGCCGGAAGCTCGGCGCCCGCCTCGAGCAATTTTCGCGCGACGAAGGGGCCGAGCCCCTGGCGCCGCCGGCCGGCGCCCACCACCGCGATCGCCGGTCGCGCGCGCGCGCTCACGATTTGGCGTCGATGCCGAGCCGGTCGTAGCGGGCCGCGAGAGCGGGGGGGAGCTCGTCGACGAAGCAGCGCAGCTGTGGGAGGTAGCCGAGGTGGTCCGCGAGGCGCTGCAGACCGATCTCCGTCTTCATGTCGGGGATGGCTCCGCTGCGGCAGGCCTCGATCGCCTCCGCGAGCTCGAGCGTGACCAGGCGCGCGCCTTCCTCCATCACGCTGCCGTCGCCCGTGCCCACCGCCGCCGCCGCGAGCAGCGTCGGCGCCGCGCAGAAACGCAGCTTCTCGTCGCCGGTGCCGGGGCTCGCGAAGCTCTCGCCGCCGAGCACGCGGAAGTCTTCGGCGCGCACGCGCACGCCCGCCTCCTCCTCGGATTCGATCGCCGCACGCCGACACAGGCCCGCTGCACCGGCGCCGTCCGATGCTTCCACCAGGCCCGCCACCAGCTCCATCAGCGAGAGGTAGATGCGAGGATCCGGGTGGACGAAGCGTTTGGCATGGCGGAGGTAGACCGGCGCGCGCGGCGCGTCGCGCAGCAGCACGCGCACGCTTCTAGCGCCGTCGAGCTCGTAGAGCACCGCCACCACGGCGTCGCTCTCCGGCCGCGAGAGCACGTCGCAAGAATACACGTCTGAGTGTCTTCCATCCTCGTAGAGGTTGCGCAGGCGCAGCCGGCGCAGGCGCAGGAAGCCCTCGTCGCAGCGGCTTTGCGCGCTCAGGTCCTCGACGATCTCGATCGAGCGCAAGCGGGCGTCCGGGATCGCGCTCACGCGCGCCCGGCCTCCGCGAGCACCTCGAAGTACAGGTCCTCGTAGGCGTCCACCAGGGCGTCGGCCCGGAAGCCCTCGGCGATGCGCACGGGTCCCGCCGCGGCGAGCCGCGCGCGCAGCGCTGGATCGCGCAGCAAGCGGGCGAGCGCGTCTGCGAGCGCTCCCGGATCGTCGGGGGGAACGAGCAGGCCCGTGCCCTCGTCCACGACGGCCTCGGCCAGCCCGCCCACGCGCGTGGCCACGATCGGCCGTCCCGCCGCCATCGCCTCCAGCGCCGCCACCCCGAGTCCCTCCTGGCGTGACGGCAGGACGAAGACGTCGCACGCGGCGAGCAGATCCGCGACGTCGCTGCGTTCGCCGAGGAAGCGCACCTGATGGTCGAGGCCGTGCTCGCGCGACTGCTTCTCGAGCGCCGACCTCGCGGGACCCTCCCCGGCGATCCAGAGCGCGGGCCGGAGCCCGTCGTCGGCCAGACGCGCGAGCGCGTCGAGCAGCACGTCGATGCCCTTGCGGCGGAAGAGCGCCGCCACCACGAGCAGCAGGGACGCGCTGCTCGCGAGGCCGGCCTGGCCGCGTGTCGCCGCGCGGCCGAGCGGCGGATAGAGCGCTTCCGCGTCGACCGCGCTCGTGATCACGCGGATCATCGCCCGCGGCACGCCGCCTGCGATCAGCCTCGCGCGCACGGCGTCCGAGATCGCGACCGCGCGGCGTACGACCCGCGAGTAGATGAAGCGCGTGCGCGCGCTGCGCTTCACGGCGCGGTCCATGCGCCGCGTCGTGAGCGCCGGCAGCCCCAGATACCAGGCGGCGAGGCCGCCCAGCCAGTTCGCGCGGCCCGTGTGGAGGTGCACGAGATCGGGCGCGCTCGCCCGCAGCTCGCGCCGGATCGCCCACACGCTGCGCAGCGACCATGCATTTCCCGTGCGGATCGCCCGCACCTCGATGCCGCGCCGCGAAGCTTCGTGCCGGCTGCGGCTGTCCGGCGGGCACAGCAGCACACTGTGGTGTCCACGCTTGCGCAGCCCTTCGAGCAGCAGGAAGACCTGGAGCTCGCCGCCGGAGAAGCCGGTCTCGCCGGTCACGTGCGCAACGCTGAGCGGGCGGCGCGGCTGCGTCATCGCGGCGGGATCCTCGAGAAGGGGAGGGGCCGGGACGGAACGCGCGGCAGCATACACCAGACTCAGGCGCCCGGTCGTTCGAACAGGTGCGCGAAGATCTCGTAGCCCCCGAAATACATCCCGAGCAGGGTTCCGAGCGTCGTCAGCACGAAGACGAGGACCACCCGCAGCAGGCGATTGCGCCACCAGCGCAGCGGATGCGTGAAATCCTCGGCGAAGCGTTCGAACTCCGAGACGACGGGCGGCTGCACCCAGGCCTGTATCAGCGCCAGCACATGCCCGGCTCCGATCAGCGGCGAGAGGGTCGTCACCGGGGCCGTGAAGAAGGCCGCAGCAATCGTGATCGGATGGGCGAATGCAACCGCCGCGCCGAGCGAGCACGGCAGGCCGGTGACGAGGATCCAGAAGGCCAGGTCGTGGAACGCGGCCCCCGCGCCCTTCGTCACGCCGATCCCGATCAGCCCGGCGAGGATGCCGGCCGGGATGCCCCAGCCGAGCCAGCGGGTGATGGGCGACACCGGCGGGATGTGCTCGAGAGCTGCGAGGTCCGCGCGGCTGCGTTCGCGCAGTGCGGCGAGCACGCCGCTCACGTGGCCCGCTCCGACGACGGCGACCACGCGCCGGCCCGGCGCTTCGCGCATGCGCTGCGCGAGGTAGGCGTCGCGTTCGTCGATCAGCACGCGTTTGAGCGCGGGCAGCACCTCCCCGAGCTCGGCCATCATGCGCGAGAGCACGTCCTGCTGGCGCAGCTCGCGCAGGTCGGCTTCGGACAGCTCCGGCTGCTCGAACACGCTCGCCAGGAGAGTGGAGAGCAACAGCGACTTCTTCCACAGCGTGAGCGACGTCCAGGCCCGGCGCAGCGTCACGCGCACGTCGCGGTCGCACAGCGAGACCGGAATGCCGAGGGCCTCGGCCGCCCGGCCGGCCTCGAGCAGCTCGCTGCCCGGCATCACGCCCAGCGCCCCGCCGAGCTTCTTCTGATAGGCCGCGAGCATCAGGTTCGCGACGAGCGGCGCGAGCTGGCGATTGCGGATCAGCTGCTTGAGATCGAGCGCGTCCCAGCGCTTCGGGTTCGAGAGCGCCTCGTAGCGCTGGCGATCGAGCTCGAGGCAGACCCGGTCCGGGCGCTCGCGCTCGATCACCTCGCGCACGAGCGCGGCGGATTCCCTCGAGATGTGGGCGGTGCCCACGACGACGAACTCACGGCCGTCGACGTCGATCGTGTGTATGTCCGGGTGCGCCTCCGGATCGCGAGGCGGCTGCGGGCTCAGCATGGATGGGCGAGGCTAGCAGCTTCATTCCACCTGCGGCGCGGAGCGCTCGAGCTCGGCGGCGAGCGCGCGCAGCCGGGCGGCTTCGTCGGCGCGGCCGCCGGCGGCCCGTTTGGCGGCGAGCGCGTCGAGGGCGGCGAGCAGCCGCGCGCGCCCCGGCGCGCCCTGCGGTCCGGGGGGCGTGAGCTCGAGCGCGCGCTCGAAGTGGAATCTCGCCGCCTGCAGCTGACCGACGCCGGCGAGCGCGAGCGCCAGGTTCGCGTGGGCGCGCGCCGCGCGCGGTTCTGCGGCGATCGCGAGTCGATATTGCGCGATGGCGTCCTCGACCCGGCCGCTGCGCGCGAGCACGTCGGCCAGGCCGAGCCGCAGATCGGCCCGGCTCGGCTGGAGCTCGAGGGCGCGTCCGAACTCGACCTCGGCCTCCGCGAGCCGGCCTGCGCGCTGGAGCGCGTTGGCGAGCCGTTGGTGCGCGACGAAGTTGTTCTCCGTCACCGCCACGTTGCGGGTGTGCAGGGCGATCGGATCGCGGAAGCTTTCGGCCTGCTGCGTCGCCATCAGCGCGAGCGCCGCGAGCGCGAGCGCTGCCGCGACCGCGAACGGCATGCGCAGCGCGGGCCGCGCGCGCACTGCGTCGCCCAGCAAGAACGCGACGGCCAGCGTGAGTCCGATCAGCGGCAGATACATGTAGCGGTCCGCGTGCGCCTGCCCGCCCACCTGCACGAGACCGCTCACGGGAACCAGCATGCCGAGGAACCAGAGCCAGCCCACGAGCAGATAGGGGCGCTTGCGCACGCAGACCAGCGCGAGCGCCGTGAGCAGCGCGAGCAGCAGCGCGGCCGCGGCCACGCGCGGCAGGCCGAGCCCGCCGAGCGGATGCGGGTAGAAGACTGCGAGCCCGCTCGGCCAGACGCTCTGTGCCAGGTAGATCCGGCAGGCATCGAGCGCGTTCATCACCCGCAGCGCGAACGACAGCCGCGCGCCCGGCTTGGTGGCGCCGACGCCGCTCTGGACGGCATAGGCGACCGCGCTGGTGGCCGCCGAGAGCGCGAGCAGAGGGAGCTTCTCGAGCAGCAGCCGAGCAGCGCGCCGCGCGATCGCCGCCGCTCCGGAAACGCCCGCGAAGCGGCCGAGCGGCCAGGCGTCGAGCAGCCACAGCACGAAAGGGGTCGCCACGAGCGTGGGCTTCGAGAGCAGGCCGGCCGCGAGCGCGAGGGCCGCGAGCCCATAGCGCGCAGCGGAAGGCCGCTCGGCGTAGCGGGCCCACGCGAGCAGGGTCAGCATGAAGAACACGCCGGAGAGCACGTCCTTGCGCGAGGCCGCCCAGGCGACCGACTCGACGTGCAGCGGGTGCAGGGCGAATACGGCCGCGACGAACGCGCTCTCCCAGAGCGCGGAGCTCATGCGCAGCAGCGCGAGAAAGAGCAGCACGCTGGCGAGCGCGTGCAGCGCGACGTTCGTGAGCAGGAAGCCGGCCGGTGCGAGGCCGTGCAGCGTGATGCCGAGCTGCAGCGAGATCCACGTGAACGGGACCCAGTTCGCCTCGGCCGGCTCGCGAAATGCGCGCACCACACTCTCGGGCGTCAGCCCGCTGCGCACGAGCGGGTTGTTCACGATCACGTTGGCGTCATCGAGCTCGACGAAGTCGTGGCCGGCGACGCGTGCGTAGACCGCGAAGGTCGTGGCGACGAGCGCGAGGGCGATGACGGCTGAAAGGCGTCGGGTCGAGCGCTGGGCGCGAGCGTCGCGGACCGCAGGCATCGTGGCTCCTGTCCCGGCGCTGGCGGGCATGCCAGCCGAGCGCGCTCGCGTGAGCTCAGCGGCCCGCCGCCGCGCGCTTGAAGAGCGTCTCGATCGCTTCCGGGCTCGCGACCGGAACGCGCGCGAGCGCCAGATTCTGTGCGATGTGCGCCGTCTCGCGCATGCCCACGATCGCGGCCGTGACCCCGGGGCTGCTGCGTGCGAACTGCAGGAACAGCTGGGCGTCGCTGCGCGGGCCGGGCAGGCACTCGCGCACGAAATCGGGCAGACGCCCGAACGCGCGCCCCTGCGCCAGCGGGGCGCTCGCGAGCACGAGGCTGCCGGTGCCCTGCAGCGCCGAGAGCACCGCGGCGACGCCGCCGGCGGGGCCGAGCTGCGAGGGCAGGCGCAGCGCTTCGGCCATCACCAGGCTGTAGGGCAGCTGGATGGCGCGCAGATGGTGATCCGCGCCGCCCACGTCGAGCGCCCATTGGAACAGGTCGAGCAACGACAGGTGGCCCGGATCGGTGTGCGGGCGCAGGAAGCCATCCCAGGTGCACAGGCCATACGCCGCGATCTGTCGGTCGCGAACCGCGGCTTCGAGCGCCTCGAAGGCGCGACACATCACGTGCTGGAACGCCTGGCCGCCGAATTCCCGTAGCGCGAGCTCGGGCTGCTCGAGGCACCAGACGTCCAGCGTTTCGAGCCGCAGGTTGCGCCGGCTGCGCTCGATCTGGTCGCGCAGGAAGGCCGGCTCGAGACACAGCACGCCCCCTGCGATCCGCTCCGGCGGCACGAGTCCCGTCTCGACGTAGCTGGCGATCAGGTTGCGGCGCGCTTCGGCCGTGCTGCGCGCCCGCTCGGGGTCGGGGGTGAGCAGGCCCCCCTTGGTCACGATCACGATCTCGTCGCGCGCCGCCACGCCTTCGCGAAGCGCGCGGGCGAGCGCCGCGCCGAGCGCGCGCTCGCTCGTCTGCATGCGGTCGGAGAGAGCCGTGTCGATCAGGTTCACGCCGCCTTCGAGCAGCTGTGGCAGCGCCTGGCGATAGAGCAGATCGTCGCCGCCGCCGATCTCGCCGCTGCGGGTGCCGAGCCCCAAGCTCGAGACACACAGGCGATCCGGAGCGCGGAAATGGCCGGGCAGATCGGGAAAGCGCGCCGCGAAACGCTGCGTCCCCTGCAGCGTCGCCCGGCCGGGAATCCAATCGGCCTCGGCCATGGCGGTGAATCTACCGCGGCAACTGCGGCAACACCGCACCGCATGCTGCGCCGCTCGATCTGCCGCAATCCGGTGGTACTTTCGCCGCAACGCAGCGAGGAGGGTCCCGGTGCCGGGTCTCGTCGTCGAGTGCGATCCGGAGCCGCGGCGCGGAGAAGTGCCGGTGCGCTTCGGCTGGCTGGGGCGCATGCGCAGCGTCGCGGAAGTCATCGACTGCTGGGAGAGCGAAGCGCATCGCGACTTCCGCCTGCGCGGCGACGATGGCTGCGTCTACATCCTCCGCCACGACCTGCGCAGCGATCACTGGGAGCTGCGCTTCTTCCGCCACGGGCAGGTTTGAGCTCGAGCGAGCGCCGCGCATCCAGTCCGTGCGGCTTGCATGAAACGGATCGGGACCTCATTTTAGGGCTGCGGCATCCAATCGGCTGCAAAGGAGCCCCCCCCGTGAAGCGCATCTTCCTCTTCCTCGTCACCAACCTCGCCGTCTTGCTCGTGCTGAGCCTCGTGCTGCGGCTGCTCGGCGTGGATCACATCCTCAACCAGCATGGGGTCGGCCTCGACCAACGCGCCCTGTTGATCTACGCCGCCGTCTTCGGCATGGGCGGCAGCTTCATCTCGCTGCTGCTCTCGAAGTGGATGGCCAAGCGCGCGACGGGCGCGCGCGTGATCAGCCAGCCTGCGAACGACGCGGAGGCCTGGCTGCTCCAGACCGTGTCCCACCATGCGCAGGCCTCGGGCATCGGCATGCCCGAGGTCGCGGTCTTCGAATCCGACGCCCCGAACGCGTTCGCCACCGGCGCGCGTCGCGACGCGGCCCTCGTCGCCGTGAGCACCGGCCTGCTGCGCTCGATGCGCAAGGACGAGGTCGAGGCGGTGCTGGGCCACGAGATCAGCCACGTCGCGAACGGCGACATGGTGACGCTCGCGCTGATCCAGGGCGTCGTGAACACCTTCGTGCTGTTCTTCTCGCGGGTGATCGGCTCGTTGGTGGATCGAGCCCTGCACCCCAACGAGGAGCGGAACGGCGCGGGCTTCTTCATTGCCTCGCTCGTCGCGCAGGTCGTGCTGGGCATCCTGGCGAGCATGATCGTGTACTGGTTCTCGCGACACCGCGAGTTTCGCGCGGATGCGGGCGGAGCGCGGCTCGCCGGAACCCAGAAGATGATCGCCGCGCTCGAGCGCCTCAAGGCGGTCTCCGAGCCCCAGCCGCTGCCGAATCAGCTCTCCGCGTTCGGCGTATCGGGAGTTGCGCGCAGGGGGATCGCACGCCTGTTCATGACGCACCCGCCGCTGGACGAGCGCATCGCAGCGCTCAAGCAGAGCCTGTAGCGGCGCCGGGGGTCTGCGCGGCGCGCTCGGAGTCGAGCGCGTCGAGGGCCCGCAGCATCCGCTCGCGGCGCTCCCGCAGCAGCGCGCGCACCGCCGCTTCCGTCGCCGGCGCATTGCCGGCGGCGATCGCCGCGTCGATCTCGGTTACGCGTGCGTCGAGGTCCCGTGACTCGGCAAGCTGGCGGCGCTGCACCTCGAGCATGCGCTCGGCCAGCGCCGGCCGGATCACGTTGCGCACGAGGCGCACGACGAGGTTTCCGCTCGCCTCCGTGATCACGTCGACGAGCGCGTCGAACAATCCCTGTTGCTCGGCGTCGGACACGCCCGGCTGGACCAGCTGCCGCAACAGCTCGCGCGCACGCCGGTGGTCTTCGGGGCTGCCGCGCTCGACGGCCAGGTGAGCGGCGCCGGCGACCAGCATCTCGTGGACGTCGAGCACCTGCTCGAGCAGCCGGCGATTCACGACGCCGTTCACGATCAACAGATGGCGCACGATCTCGATGCTCGCATCGTGGAGGTGGCGCACGGTCGCGCCATCGCCGCGCCGGATCACCACGAGCCCCATCTGCTCGAGCTTCTTCAGCGCCTCGCGGACCGAGCCGCGGTTCACGCCGAGCCGGGTTGCGAGATCGCGCTCGGCCGGCAGGCGCTCGCCGGCCTTGTAGGTGCCGACGAGGATTTCGTTGCGCAGGCGCGCCGCGATGCTCTCGGTGAGCTTCGGTGCCGCCCCGGTCATTCAGTCCTGGAGCGAGGAGACGCCGGTCAGGACCAGACGGACGAGCTCTCCCTGGCGCTTCGTGTCCGTCTTCGAAAAGACCTGCTTGAGCTGGCTGCGCACCGTGTTCATGGTGACGCCGCGCGCCGTCGCGACCTCGTCGAGCGAACGGCCTTCCGAGAGCATGCGGACCAGCTCGGCCTCGGCGTGGGTGAGCGCATACAGCTGCTCGAGCACCTCGGTGGTCGTGACGGGCCCCGCATCGGGATCCCCGATGAAGGCGACCGAGACCGCTTCGCCCGCGGCGCTTCCGGACGGAGCATCGAGCAGCGGCGCCACCATCAGCGCAAACGCGCGCCGTCCCGATGGCCGCGTGACCTGCATCACGTCGCCCGCGGCGCGCTGGCCCTTGAGCGCGGCCTCGCTCGCCTTCGTGAGCAGCGTCTGGAAGACCTGGTCCTCGCGCCTATCGGCCAGCCGCGGCCGGCAAAGGTCGATCGAGAAGCCATCGTGGAGCTCGAGGATCCGCCGCGCGCTGCGGTTCACGATCACCGGAGCGTGATGCGCGTCGAACACGATCACCCCCGTCGGCAGGCGGTCGAGGATCTCGGCGAGCGCGATGCGAGCCCTACGCACGCCGCCGAGCTGGCTGTAGACCGCGTAGCCGCGCTCGAGGTGCGGGACGAGCAGATTGCCGAGCGCGATGTCGTCGTCGTCGAACGGACGGCAGCCGACGCGGCGGTAGATCACGATGCCCGCGAACTTGCCGATCGCAGCGGTCGCGATCTCGTGCGTGATCGGGCCCTCGGGAGCCAGCCCCTGCGGCGCCATGAACTCGCTGTAGAAATCCGTCTTCGCGAGCTCCGCGTCGGGCAGCCGCTCGCTCGCGAACGCGAAGCGGCTCTTGGCCGCGCCGTTGAACGGCGGGCCCCACGGCAGCCCCTTGAGCAGGTGCCGCAGGAACACCGGCCGCATCTCTTCCTGGAGGAACACCGGGAACATGTCAAAGGGAAGGTCCGAATCCGGATGCGGCATCGAGATCGCAACCGCGGCCCGACCGAATGCTTCCGAGAGATCGTGGGCAAGACGATTCCATCCGCCCGGCTCGATGGCGGAGGCGTAGATGCTCTCGATGAGCGGGAGGGCGCGCTCGTCCAGACTCATCTCGACCGATTCCTGTCAGAAGCAATGCTCACGCAAAACGGCACGTAAGCGCTGCACGGCTCCGACGAGAAAACAGTATAGGCGACGCCGCGGCGCGCCGGGGGACCAAAGCAGGTTCCCGAAAAGGGTGGGGCCCGTTCGTGAGAACGGGCCCCGAGGAAAGACAGGATGCGGATTCCTACAAGTAGCTTGCGTCGAGAACGACCCGGTACTCGCCCTGGCGGGGGCCCGATGTCCGATCGAGAGAGCCGCTGCCCTCTCCGCGTCCCGCTCTGCTCGTTCCCCTCTATCAGCCGGTTCGGTCTAAACACAGCTTGCACTCCCAAAAAGATTTGAGCTTCCCCCATTTGGGTGAGCTTCTGCATGCCGGAGCAGGGGTCGCCGGGCGAGCGGCAACACCGCGCCGGGCCATCGGAATTGCGTCACCCAGGGGGGATCCGCAGCCCCGCGCGGCGCTCCGACGGGTCCCGGCGCAGGCCCAGGGGGCCGCGCAACCCCGGCGGCGTCGCCGGGTTGAAGCAGCAGACCGGGCTCATCCTTGCCGCGCACGCTGCGCGGATTGGCGGCGCCGGAAGGGAGATCCACCCCCATGCCGATCGCACACGGCTTCCCCCGCGTTCTCTCGACCGTCTGTTGCATTGCGCTGCTGGCCGGTGTCGCCGGCGCCCGCGAACCGCGGGGCGGCGTCGTCCGGTCGGGCAGCGCTCACCGCGAAGCGACGCGCACGGCTCCGAACGGCAATGCTCAGACCTGGCAGCGTGACACCAGCTGGCAGCGCGGGAATGGTGAGTACGGCCGCCACACCACGTCGACGGGCCCGGCTGGCGCCACCCGCAGCAAGGACGTCCACGCCGAGCGCACCGCGAGTGGTCACACGCGTGACACGACCTTCACCGACGCACAGGGCCGGACGGCGACGCGCGCGGCGGAGGTCGTGAACGATCGCGAGGCGGGCATGCGGTCGCAGACCGTCCAGTGGACCGGCAGGGCGGGGCAGACCGCGTCGCGCGTCACCGAGACGCAGAAGACGGAGACCGGCCGCCAGACGACGACGAGCGTGACGCGGCCCGACGGTAGCGTCGTCCACTACGAGAAGACCGTCACGCATCCCGCCCCGGGCTCAGCGGCCTCCGAGTAGGCGCCGCGCCCGCTTGCGCCGGCCACGGGCTTCGCCTTCCACTGGATCGGGACGTAGGGGGCGGGGGGCGTCGCGCCGTCAGCCCTGGGCGAGGCGCCGGAAGATCGCCTCCGGCGACTCGAGGTTCGCTGCGGCGGAGGTCGGGTGGGCGGCTTGGAGAGCGGTCACGACCGCCCGGCAGACCTGATCGGCGTCCTGGACGCCCCGCGCCCGCATCTCGTTCGGCATCACCTTTTCGAGTGTCGCGACCATCTGCGAGGTGGTGACGGTGCGCGCGTCGAGCCCGGCCGCCTTGAGCGCCAGGCGGACGGTGCCGCGGGCCTCGAGCTTCTCCAGGCTCGTGCGGCGTTCCAGCTCGTCGGATACGAAGTCGAAGATCGAGGCCGACATGGGACGTACCCACCCCCCTGGCGGGACTCATCGGAGGACGAGCGCCCGAACTCAACCGAATTCCGCGTAGCCTGGTGCCTGCCGGCAGCCATGTTGCCCCGCCACATCCCGCGAGCCCGGAGAAGGAGCGGGGTGGGAGGTCTCACCGGGGCGCCCCCCCCGCTGCCGGCGTGGCTTCCTGCCCGCAGCGACGTCTTTTTGGGCCCGCGCCGCGGTATCTTCGCCCCGCGTGTCGATTCGATGCTCCATCGCAGTGCTGCTCGCTGGTGCATTCGCATCCGGCGGCTGCGCGATCAATCCGGTGACTCGCCAGCCGGAGCTTTCGTTCATGTCGGTCGAGCGCGAGAACGAGCTCGGGCGCCAGGCGGCGCAGGAGGTCGAGCAATCGATCGGCCTCGTCCACGACCCGAAGCTCACGACCTACGTCGACGCGCTGGGCCAGCGTCTCGCAGCGCACTCGCCGCGGCATGACGTCAGCTACCGCTTCTTCGTCGCCGACATGCCGGAGCCGAACGCCTTCGCGCTGCCCGGCGGCTACATCTACGTTTCCCGCGGACTGCTGGTGATCGCAAACTCCGAGGCCGAGCTCTCGAACGTCATCGGCCACGAGATCGGGCACGTCGCGGCGCGCCACGCGTCGCAGCGGGAGACCCGCTCGGTTGGCGTCGGTCTGCTCTCCGCGCTCGGCACGATCGTCGCCGGCGTCGCCGCCGGCGGCCAGGCGGCGCAGGCCGTCTCCCAGCTGGGTCAGATCGCCGGCGCCGGGCTGATCGCCTCCTACGGCCGCGATCAGGAGCGTCAGGCCGACGAAGTCGGTCAAAAGCTGGCGGCGGAGGCGGGCTGGGACCCCGGCGCGGTGTCACACTTCTTCGCGACGCTCGAGCGCCAGACCAAGCTCGAGCACGGCCAGCAGCTGCCGAGCTTTCTGGACTCGCACCCGATGACGAGCGAGCGTGCGCAGGCGACGGCGGCGCGCGCGCTCACGCTCGCGGTGACGCCGGCCGCGCCCGTCGCTCCGACGCAGGCCGAGTTTCTCGGCGAGTTCGAAGGCCTGCGGATCGGGCCGGATCCCGGTGATGGGGTATTCCGGGGCACGCGCTTCCTCCACCCCGGCCTCGACCTCGCGATCGCCTTCCCGGAGGGCTGGCAGACGGAGAACTCGGCCGACGCGGTGGGCGCCGTCTCGCCGCAACGCGACGCGCTCGTCGTGCTCCAGACGCAGGGTTCGCCGGGCGATCCGCGCGGCGCGGCGATGAAATTCGCGCAGGCGAACGGCCTGACGCTCCAGAACGCCGCGAGCGGGAGTCAGGACGGCATGCCGAGGTTTCACGCGCTGATCGCGCGGCAGACGCAGGACGGCCCGATCGTCTACGACTTCACGTGGATCGCGCACCCTCGCGTCATGCTGCGGCTGACGGGCATGAGTCCACAAGCACGCTACGCGAGTCGGACGGGCGTCTTTGGCGAGGTCGCGCGCAGCATCTCGAAGCTCAGCGCCGCCGAGCGCGACGGAATCCGCGATCGGCGCCTGAGCGTCGTCGAAGTGCGGCCGGGCGAGACGCTGGGGGCGCTCTCGAGCCGCACCCACAACGTTTGGAGCGAGGACGAGACGGAGATCGCGAACGCTCTTCCGCGCGAGCCGCGGCTCACGGCCGGGCAGCTCTTGAAGATCGCCGTCGACGTCCCCTACCGCCCCTAGCGACGCGGGAAGGCGCGGCCCGTCTCGACGCCGCGCGCCCCGATTCGGGGGGCGTGGTACGCTTTCCGACGAGATGTCGCGACGCTTCCCCATGCTCCAGGTCGACGTGTTCACGGAGCGGCCGCTGGGTGGCAATCCGCTCGCCGTATTCCTCGACGGCGGCGGGCTTTCGAGCGCCGAAATGCAGGCCATCGCGCGGGAGATGAATCTCTCCGAGACGACTTTTGTCCTGCCGCCTGACGTCGCCGGGGCGGATTACCGCGTGCGCATCTTCACGCCCACGAGCGAGCTGCCTTTCGCCGGGCATCCGACGATCGGTACGGCCTTCGCGTTGCTCGAGACGGGGCGCATCGCGCCGCGCGGCGAAACCTTCACACTGCGGCAGCAGACGCTCGCGGGTGTGCAGCCGATCGAGGTGCGCAGCGAGGCTGCACGGCGCAGCTTCAGCATGACGCTCCCCTCACCGCGCTTCGAGGCCGCGCCGGCGCGCGCCGAGCTCGCGCGCGCGCTGCGCATCGACGAGAAGGACATCGCGGGCGAGCCGGCGACCGTGGTGGTGGGCGTCGGCTGGCACATCGTCCCGTTGCGCGGTCTCGACGTCGTCCGCGATCTCGCGCCGGACGCCGGGCGGCTCGCGGAGATCGAGCGCAAGACGGGGCATCCCGTCACCGTTTTCTGTCGCGAAGCCGAGGATCCGACCTGCTCGGTGCGCTTGCGATCCTTCGCGCCCGGCGCGGGGATCCCGGAGGATCCCGTCTGCGGCAGCGGCAACGGCTGCGTCGGGGCGTATCTCGCGCGGGCGTCGGGAGCGCGCACGCCGCTCGCGTATCGGGCGGAGCAGGGCATCGAGATGGGTCGGGCCGGACGCGCTTCGGTGCGTGTCGAGCCCGAGGGCGATGGTTGGCGCGTGCAGGTCGGAGGCACCGCGGTCACGGTTCTCGAGGGAGAGCTGCGACTTCAGGTCTGAATGCGCGCGCGCGGCGATCCGGGTGCACGCCAAGGAGTTTCTCGCGTGAGAGTTCTAGCGAACGATTGCCGGGCGGTTCTGGCTGCCGCCGCCATCCTCCTGGCGCCGTGGCTCGGCGCGAGCGCGGACGAGGCCAAGAGCAGTGCCGCGCAGGTGGCGACCGGGAAGAAGGTCTCGATCGAGTACACGCTCGTGCTCGACGACGGCACCAAAGCCGATTCGAACGTCGGTGGTGATCCGCTCGTCTACGAGCAGGGCGCGAATCAGATCCTCCCCGCGCTCGAGACTGCGCTCGCCGGTCTCGCGGTGAACGACACCAGGAAGATCACGATCACGCCCAAAGATGGTTATGGCGACGTCGATCCGAAGGCCGTCAAGGAGGTTCCGATCGAGGAAATCCCCGAAGCGGCGCGCAAGGTGGACGCCGTGCTGATCGGAGTCGACGCCGAAGGCAACCAACGGCCGGTGCGCGTGCAGAAGATCGGTGAAAAGACCGCGATGCTCGACCTCAACCACCCGCTCGCCGGCCGCACGCTCACCTTCGACGTGAAGGTGCTGAAGATCGAGTGAGACACGCCCCCATCCGATCGTCACCTGCGGAGGAACCCCCCGATGCCCCCCATGATCATCGAGATTCTCGCGACGCTGGCCGTCGGCCTGGTGGTCGGCTGGCTGCTCGGCCGCTTCACCGGCGCGGCGGCGGCTCGTTCGCGCGATCTCGCCGCCCGCGTGGAGACGTTGCGCAAGGAGAGCGAGCATGCGGCCGCCGAGCTCGCGGCAGCCAAGGCCCAGATTTCGCAGGTGCGCTTCGAGCAGGAGCAGTATCGCACTCGTGTGTCCGATCACTTCGCGGGAGCCTCCGAGAAATTCCGCGATCTGAGTCTGCAGACGCGTTCGCTCTTCGATCACCTCTCCGAGGGCGCGCGCGCGCTGTGCGGGGACAGCTTCGCGGCGCTCGAGAGCGATCTCGTCGCCGGTGCGCTGCCGGCGCAGTCCTCGGCGGCCCCGACGCAGCCGCGGGGCGATGCGGACGCGGCGGACGAGACCGGATCGCCGGCCTGACGGTGCGCAGCGGCGCGGGGGTTGGCAGGCCTTCTCGCCGTGGTCTATGCTCCGGATCCGAGGCAAGCCCTGATCGGTCGACAGTCCTGGTTCCAGGTTGAATCCCGCCTGCACTGTTCCTGTTAACCCCAATCGAGTCTGCCTTGATCACCTGCAACGGTGACCGCGCATCGCGCGGCCCTGCTTCCGGGTGGTCTGGTTCGCTCGGAGTCGTAGCGTCGGAGGGTCCGGCGGAGATTCCGAGGTTGGTCGCGTTCCCCGCTCCAATGCGGATGAGCGTGACGAGGAAGATCGTTTGTCCAAGAAGTTGTACGTAGGAAACCTGCCCTTCTCCGCGACGGAGGCCGAGCTGCGCAGTCTGTTCGAGCCGCACGGAGAAATTGCGTCGGTGAACATCATCACCGACCGTGAGACCGGACGTGCCCGTGGCTTCGCGTTCGTCGAAATGGAAGACGCGCGCGGTGCCGAAGCGGCAATGCGCGCCCTCGATGGGCGAGACATGGGCGGCCGGCCTCTGCGCGTGAACGAGGCGCAGGATAAGCGCGCCGGCGGCGGCGGTGGTGGTGGCGGCGGTGGTGGTGGCGGCGGCGGCTACGGCCGCGGTCGCGACCGCTACTAGACGCACACGGATCGGAGCGCGACGGGAGGAAGCGTCCTCCCGTCGCCTCACTCCGTGACCGGCGCGATCCGTTTCGGTGTACGAGCCCGGGGAGGCCCCGTGAGAGCCGCCGACCTGTCCGGACGATCGCGGACCCCGACCGTTGCGGGGACCGACAGCCCAACCGCCTGGGGCCATCGCTTCGGTGCGAGCCTGCGTTGCGATTGGTGCGGCATGAGCTGGGGCGCGCACGAAGCGAAACCCCGCAAGTGCGTACACGCCCCC
Source organism: uncultured delta proteobacterium (assembly GCA_963785985.1). Taxonomy (GTDB): domain Bacteria; phylum Myxococcota_A; class UBA9160; order UBA9160; family SMWR01; genus DATBRV01. The sequence goes on from CAWAXD010000021.1 coordinate 148,368, forward strand.
GAAGAGCAGGCGCCTGCCGACCCCGGGGAGCCCCCCGTGGTGCCGGACCCGGCGGCATAGCCGGCGCCGCCGGCTTCCCTAGAATCCCGTTCATGGATTGCGAGCGACTTTCGGCGCTCTCGCTGCCCGATGCGAGCGGAGTGCTTCGACGCCTCGGCGATTTCTGGCGCGAGCGCCGCGTCGTGCTCGTCTTCGCGCGCCACTTCGGCTGACTGCATTGCCGCGAGCACGCCGCGCAGTTGCGCGACCGCTACCCGGAGATCCAGGCTCGGGGCGCCGAGGTCGTGGTGATCGGAACCGGTGACCTGCGCTACGCGCAGGCGTTCTGCCGCGACGAGCGGATCCCGTTTCCCGTGCTCGTCGACGACGAGGGCCTGGCGGCCGGCGCCGCGCGCGTCGAACGGGTCGGGCTCGCGCGCTTGTTCGCCTGGGCTTCGCTGCCGGCGACGGTGCGCGCGCTGCGCGCAGGCCATCGCCTCGGCCGACCGGGCAAGCGCGTGAACCAGCTCGGCGCGACCTTCGTGCTGGCTCCGGGCGAGGCGGAAGGCGACCGCTCTCGCGTGCTCTTCCGCCACCACGACGCGCATCCTGCCGATCACGCGCCCATCAGCGCGATCTTCGCTGCGCTGCGGCGCAGCGAGCCGCTCGCATGAGCGCGGCAAGCCGCCCGCCGCTGCCCGAGGGCCTCGTCGCGTTCGTCAAGCGCGATTGCCCGACCTGCGCGCTCGTCGCGCCGGTGCTCGCACGACTCGCGAGCGAGGTCGAGCTCACCGTCTACAGCCAGGACGATCCCGCGTTTCCGCCGGGACTCGCGCCCGTCGACGATCGCTCGCTCGAGATGTCGTGGCATCACCAGATCGAAGCCGTGCCGACGCTGATCCGCGTCGAGGGCGGGGCGGAGAGCGCGCGCGTGCTCGGCTGGCACCGCGCGGAGTGGCAGGGGCTCACGGGCATCGAGAATCTCGGCGCCGGGCTTCCCGACTGGCGCCCCGGCTGCGGCTCGCGCAGCGTCGATCCGGATCTGGCTCCCGATCTCGCCGTCCGCTTCGCCGGGGCAACGCTGCGCGCGCGGCGCATCGAGCTGGCTCCGCTCGAGGACGAGTTCGAGGCGCTGTTCGAGCGCGGCTGGAGCGACGGCCTGCCGCTGGTGCCGCCCACGGAGCGGCGCGTGCTCGCGATGCTCGAGGGGACGCGGCGCGCTCCCGACGAGATCGTGGCCGAGGTGCCGCCCGACCTCGTCGAGTGCAGCGTCGAGAAGGTGGCGATCAACGCCGTGATGGCCGGCTGCAAGCCCGAGTATCTGCCCGTGGTGCTCGCCGCCGTCGAGGCCGCCTGCAGCGACGCCTTCAACGCGCACGGCGTGCTCGCGACGACGATGCCCGTGGGGCCGGTCCTGATCGTGAATGGCCCGGTGCGCCGCGCGCTCGGCATGAACTCGGGCATCAACGTCTTCGGGCAGGGGAATCGCGCGAACGCGACGATCGGGCGCGCGCTGCAGCTCGTGATCCGCAACGTCGGCGGAGGCCGGCCGGGCGAGGTCGACCGCGCGACCTTCGGCAACCCGGGCAAGCTCGGCTTCTGCTTCGCCGAGGACGAGGAGGGCTCGCCCTGGGAGCCGCTCTCGGTGGATCTGGGCGATGGCGCGAGGGGTCTCCTGCGTGACGGTGTTCGCGGGCGAAGGGCCGCGCAGCATCGTCGACCAGCTGTCTCGCGATCCGGACTCGCTCGCGCGCTCCCTCGCCGTGAATCTGCGCACCCTCCACCACCCGAAGCTGCTGCTCGCGTTCGATTGCATTCTCGCGATCGGACCCGATCACGCGCGCGTGTTCCGCGAGGCGGGCTGGAGCAAGGCGCAGCTGCAGGCAAGGCTGCGCGAGCTGCTCCAGATTCCGGGCGCGGAGGTCGTGCGAGGCGCTGGCGGCATCGCCGAGGGTCTGCCGGAGAGCGTGGCCGGAGCGACGCTGCCGAAGTTCCGGCCGGGCGGGCTCCTGATCGTGCACTGCGGTGGCGGCGCGGGACTCTTCTCTGCCATGATCGGCGGCTGGGCGAGCGGCGCGCTGGGAAGCCAGTTCACGATCCGGGAGGTCGGGCGATGACGAAGGCTGCGAACCCGGAGCTGGCGCGCCGCGTGCTCGATCCCACCAGCGAGCGCGCGCTCGGCGTGCGGGCCCGACTGCCGCGGCTCGCGAGCCTGTCCGGCGCGAAGGTCGGGCTGCTCGACATCTCGAAGGCCCGCGGCGACGTCTTCCTCGACCGCCTCGCGGAAAAGCTCGCCGGCGAAGGCGCCACCGTCCTGCGCTTTCGCAAGCCCACCTTCACGAAGCCCGCGCCCATCGACCTCCGACAGGAGATTGCGACGCGCTGCGACGCGGTGATCGAAGCCCTCGCCGATTGAGGCAGCTGTACGTCGTGCAGTGTGCACGACACGGTCGATCTCGAGAAGCGCGGCGTCCCGAGCGTATTCGTCGCGACGGTCGAGTTCGTCGACGGCGCGCAGCTCCAGGCCCGGCAGCTCGGCGCCGACCCGGCGGCCGTCTACGTGCCGCATCCCGATCCAGGACCGCACGGATGCCGAGCTGAGGGCGCTCGCCGATGCGGCGTTCGCGGAGCTGCGCGCGAAGCTGGTGCGCGAGAGCTGAAAATGAAGCGGGCCGGGTGAGCGACGCCCACCCGGCCCTGCAGCGAACGTCTGACGGGCTACATGTCCATGTCGCCCATTCCACCCATACCGCCCATGCCGCCCGGCGGCATTCCCGGCATCCCCTTCTTCTTCTCCGGCTTGTCCGCGATCATCGCTTCGGTGGTGAGCAGGAGCGAGGCGACGCTCGCCGCGTTCTGGAGCGCCGAGCGCACGACCTTGGTGGGGTCGATCACGCCGGCCTTCATCAGGTCCTCGTACTCCTCGGTCTGGGCGTTGAAGCCGAAGGCGCCTTTGCCGCCCGCCACCTTGTCGATCACGATCGCCCCATCGATGCCGGCGTTCTGCGCGATCCAGCGCAGCGGCTCCTCGACGGCGCGCCGCACGACCTTCACGCCGGCCTTCTGGTCGTGCTCGCGCAGACCGTCCTCGAGGCCGTCGAGCGCCGCGCGCGCCCGCAGCAGCGCCACGCCGCCGCCGGGCACGATGCCCTCCTCGACCGCGGCGCGTGTCGCATGCAGCGCATCCTCGACGCGCGCCTTCTTCTCCTTCATCTCGGATTCCGTCGCGGCGCCGACCTTCACCACCGCCACGCCGCCAACCAGTTTTGCGAGTCGCTCCTGGAGCTTCTCGCGATCGTAGTCGGACGTCGTCTCCTCGATCTGCTTGCGGATCTCGCCGCAGCGGCCTTCGATCGACTTCTTCACGCCCGCGCCGTCGATGATCGTGGTGTTGTCCTTGTCGATCACGATGCGCTTGGCCCGGCCCAGATCCTTCAGCGTCACGTTTTCGAGCTTGAGGCCGAGCTCTTCTGCGATCACCTGGCCGCCGGTCAGGATCGCCATGTCCTGGAGCATCGCCTTGCGGCGGTCGCCGAAGCCCGGCGCCTTGACGCAGGCGGTGTGCAGCGTGCCGCGGATCTTGTTCACCACGAGCGTGGCGAGCGCCTCGCCCTCGATGTCCTCGGCGACGATCAGCAGCGGCTTGCCCTGGCGCGCCACCTGCTCGAGCAGCGGCAGCAGGTCCTTCATGCTGCTGATCTTCTTCTCGTTCAGCAGGATGAAGGCGTCTTCGAGCACGACTTCCATGCGGTCGGGATTCGTCACGAAGTAGGGCGAGACGTAGCCGCGGTCGAACTGCATGCCCTCGACCACCTCGAGCACCGTCTCCATCGCCTTGGCTTCCTCGACGGTGATCACGCCTTCCTTGCCGACCTTCTCCATCGCTTCGGCGAGGATCTTCCCGATCGTCGCGTCGCTGTTCGCCGAGATCGTGCCGACCTGCGCGATCTCCGCCGAGTCCCGCGTCGGCTTCGACTGCTTGCGCAGCGACTCGACCATGGCCTCGACGGCCTTGTCGATGCCGCGCTTGAGCTCCATCGGGTTCACGCCTGCCGCGACGAGCTTGCTGCCCTCACGGAAGATCGCCTGCGCGAGCACCGTCGCCGTGGTGGTGCCGTCGCCGGCGACGTCGGACGTCTTGCTGGCGACTTCGCGCACCATCTGCGCGCCCATGTTCTCGAACTTGTCCTCGAGCTCGATCGACTTGGCGACCGTGACACCGTCCTTGGTCACGGTGGGCGAGCCGAAGCTCTTCTCGATCACGACGTTGCGGCCCTTCGGACCGAGCGTCACCTTGACCGCGTTCGCGAGCTGGTCGACTCCGACGAGCAGCTTCTGGCGCGCGGTCTGGTCGAACAGGACTTCCTTGGCCATGATTCCGGTCCTCCCTACTCGAGAATCGCGAGGACGTCGTCTTCGCGGATGATGACGTGCTCCTCGCCGTCGATCTTGATCTCGGAGCCGGAGTACTTGCCGACCAGGATGCGGTCGCCCTTCTGGACCTCCATCGGCTGCAGCTTCCCGTCGTCCGTGATCTTGCCCTTGCCGACCGCGATCACCTTGGCCTCCTGGGGCTTCTCCTTCGCGGTGTCGGGGATGATGATTCCACCTTTCGTCTTCTCTTCGCCTTCGAATCGCTTCACGATGATGCGGTCGTGCAGCGGACGGATCTTCATGGGGTCTCCTCCTGGCGGTGTGGGTCTAGCGGCGCCTTTCGATAGGCACGCGGCGGCCCCGCGTCAAGGGAGGGCGCGAATTCGGACCCCATCTCCGAGGCGATCGCTCGGATACAGGACGACCGTCTCGCCCGGCGAGACGCCCTCCCGGATCTCGGCCGCGAAGCCGCCAAGCTGCCCCACCGTGACCTCGCGGCGGCGCACCCGGCCGCCGTCGACGACGAAGACGTTCCAGGCGCCGGCATGGCGGAACAGGGCGCTGGCAGGCACCTGGAGCACGTCCGGGCCCTCCCAGACCACGATGCGCGCTTCGAAGCGGTAGCCGTCGCCGAGCGCCGGATTCGGCTCGGCGAGATCGGCGATCACGTTGACGCGCTGCTCCTCGACGCCGAGGGCCGAGACCTTCGTGAAGCCCGAGGGCTCGACGCGGCGCACGCGCGCCTCGAGGGTCCCATCGCCGCCCCAATCCTCGACGAGCACCCGCGCTGCGGGGCGGATTCGCACGGCGTCGGTCGAGAGCACGTCGACCACGATCTCGAGCGCGGCCGGATCGCCGACCTCGAGCAGCGGCGTGCCGGCGGCGACGATCCGCTCGCTCTCCTCGAGCACGCGCAGCACGCGGCCCGCCGACCGGCGAGCGCACGTCGATGCGCGATGACGTGGCCGCGGTCCGCTTCCGCGCGCCGGCTGCGAGCTCGGCTCGCTGCGCGGCGAGCAGCGGCGGCGCGCGCCGCCTCCGCGTCGTGATCGGCCGCATCGGCGGCGAAGCGGGCCGCGTCGAGCTCCTGCTCGTGCTGCGTCTGCTCGAGCAGCGCCAGCTCGTGCGCCTCGGCCGAGAGCGTGCCCGCCTGGCGCAGCTGCTCGGCGCGCGCGCGCCGACGGCGCGCCTGATCGAGCGCGGCGCGCGCGAGCGCCACCTGCGCGTCGCGCCGCGCGCCGCGTCGCCTCGGCGGCGTCGAGCCGCGCCTGGGCCCCGGCTTGCGTCGCGCGGATCGAGCGGCAGCGGCTCGATGCGGGCGACCACCGCGCCCGGCTGCGACGGCGTCGCCGGCGTCGAGCTCGCTGCGCAGCAGCCGCCCGGCCGTCGGCGCCGCGACCACGAAGCGATCGCGCACGCGCGTCTCGCCTTCCTCGTCGACCGTGACGCGCAGCTGGCCGCGCGCACCACGGGCGCGACGTCGACCGGCACCGGATCCGGCCGGAACAGCAGCCAGGCGGCGCGCCGAGCACGCCGGCGGCGCAGCGCCGGCGACGCCAGAAGCCGTCGTCGAGTGCGTGTCACGCGACCCTCACTCCCGCGTCTTCAGCACGGCGACGAGGTCGAGCCGGTCGAGCCGCCGGCGCACCAGCCAGCCCGAGGCGACCGCGGCGACGCAGCACGATCGCGAAGGCGAACAGGTAGCGAACGGCCGATCCACGACAGCGGCATGCGGAACAGCTCCCACTGGTAGGCGCTTCGCGATCGCACTGCGCACATCTGGTATCCGATCACGAAGCCGAGGGGTAGCGCCAGCACGGTGAGCAGCGCCTGCTCGCCGAGCAGCAGCGACGGCGACCTCGCGCCGCGTGAAGCCGAGCACGCGCAGGCTCGCGAGCTCGCGGCCGCGCTCGGAGAGCGCGATGCGCGCGGCGTTGTAGACCATCGCGCACGCGATGACGCAGGCGAAGACCACGAGGATGGTGGTGAAGATGCCGATGCTCTCGCGCGATCGTCTCCTCGAAGCTGCGCAGCGTCGCGAGGCGGCATGGTGACGCCGGCCACCGCCGGCATGCGCTTGAGCGCGCGCGTAGAGCTGCGCGGCCGCGGCCGCGTCGACGCGCAGGAAGGCGCCCGAGATGCTGCCCGCCTCGCGCATCAGCCGCTGCAGGGCGCCGCGCGTCCATGTAGGCGTGAGGCCGATCAGCTCGTCGACCTCGCCGGCGACGCGGCACCGCGCTCCGGGCGCGCGCCCTCGAGCACCTCGACCGCGAGCACGTCGCCCGGCGCGACGCCGAGGATCTCGGCGAGCTTGCGGGTGAGCACGACGCCCTCGGCGGCGGGACCACGTACGGCGCAGCTGCGCGTCGATCAGGCGCCGCAGCTCGCTGGTCGGCTCGAGCCCGATGAGCGCGACGCGCCGGTTCGCGTGCTCGAAGCGCAGGCGCGCCGGCACGATGCGGAAGGGCTCCGCGCGCAGCACGCCCGGCAGCGACGCGAAGCGTGCGACGCGCTCGCGGCAGCGGCTCGTGGAAGGCGACCGTCACGTCCTCGCGCTGCACCACGCGGAACTGCACGTCGGCGAGGTAGCTGGATCGCATCGACGAAGTAGCGGCCGACGACCAGGATCGCGACCGCGAGCGCGATGCCGAGCACCGACAGCGCCGCGCGCAGCGGGCGGCGCGCGACGTTGCGCCAGATCATGCGCGGCGGCGCGGGGAGCCAGCGCGAGAGCCGGTGCGCTCGAGCAGGCCCGCCCGGAAGCGCGCCGGCGGCTCGGGCCGCATCGCCTCGGCCGGCGGCAGCGACAGCACGCGGCGCACGGCGCCCAGCGCGCCGACCAGCGCGGCCGCCGCCGACACCGCGACGGCGATCGCCGACCACCGCGAGCCCCGGCTCGAAGCGCAGCACCGGGAAGCGGTAGAAGTCGACGTAGACGCCGTTGACCAGCCGCCGAGCCAGAGGCCGAGCGGCGCGCCAGCGGCCGCGCCGAGCGCCACGGCGACCGCCGCGAAGCCGAGGTAGTGCCGCGCCACGCTGCGGTCTCGTAGCCGAAGGCCTTGAGCACCGCGATCTGGTCGCGCTGCGTGCCGACCAGGCGCGACGAGCACGATGTTGAGCAGGAAGGCGGCGACGCCGAGGAAGATCGCCGGCAGGACCGTGCCGGAGACGCGGTTCTGCGCGATCTCGTCGGCGAGGAAGCGGTGCGAGAGCTGGTCGTCGCGGCCGTAGGCGCCGAGCCCGCCGTAGGGCTCGAGCAGATCGGTCGAGGCGCGCGATCACCTCCGCCTTCACGGCGCCCGGCGCGAGCCGGAGCGAGACGTCGTTGAAGGCGCCGTCCATGTCGAAGGCGGGCCCGAGCGCCGTCGCGGCTCATCCACAACACGCCGAAGCGGCGGTTGTCGGGGAACAGGTCCGTGCCGCGGATCTCGTACACGTACTCCGGCGACAGCGCGATGCCGACGATGCGCAGCCGCTCCCAGCGGCCGTTGAGCACCGCGCCGAGCGGTCGCCGACTCGAGCCGGTTCGCCTCGGCGAACGCCTCGCTCACCAGCACCTCGTCGCGGCGCCCGGGCTCGAGCTAGCGGCCGCGGCGCAGGTGCACGTCGTTGAGCATGCGGCTCGCCGCGCTCCGGCAGCGAGATCAAGCGGCCCGTCGCCGGCTCGCCGAGGCCGGGGACGTCGAGCGTCACCTCCGCGACCACGCGCGTCTCGACGGCGGCCACGCCCGGGATCGCTCGCGATGCTGCGCGCGCAGCGCCTCCGGCGCGCGCTCGAGGCTCGCGAACACGTCGGCGAAGCGGTACTTCGCGTAGTAGGCGGCCTGCGAGACCACCAGCGACTCGTAGGCCGTGCGCGTCGTCACGACCGTGGCCACGCCGCAGGCGACGACCAGGGCGATGGCGAGCACCTGCCCGCGCAGATGGCAGAGGTCGCGCAGCAGCTTGCGATCGAGCGCCCTCATGCCGCGCTCACCAGTGCAGCTCCGACGGCGCGCGCGCGCGTCGCGTTGCGCGCGATGTCGACGATCCGGCCGCTGCGCATGCGGATCACGCGGTCGGCCATGCCGGCGATCGACGCGTTGTGGGTGATCACCGCCGTCGTGGTGCCGAGCTCGCGGTTGATGCGCGCCAGCACCTCGAGCACGCGCTTGCCGGTCTCGAAGTCGAGCGCGCCGGTCGGCTCGTCGCACAGCAGCACGTCCGGGCGCTTCGCGATGGCGCGCGCGATCGCGACGCGCTGCTGCTCGCCGCCCGAGAGCTGGGCGGGGAAGTGATCCATGCGGTCGCCGAGGCCGACCAGCCGCAGCGCCTCCTCGGGCTCGAGCGGGTGCTCGGCGATCTCGGTCACCAGCGCGACGTTCTCGCGCGCGGTGAGGCTCGGGATCAGGTTGTAGAACTGGAACACGAAGCCGACGTGCTCGCGGCGGAAGCGCGTGAGCGCGTCCGCGTCGTCGACCGTGAGATCGTGGTCGCGGAAGCGCACGGAGCCGCTCGTCGGCGCGTCGAGCCCGCCGAGGATGTTGAGCAGCGTCGACTTGCCGCTGCCGGACGGGCCGAGCAGCACGACGAACTCGCCGCGCAGCAGCTCGAGATCGACGCCGCGCAGCGCGTGCACCTCGACCTCGCCCATCCGGTAGACCTTCGAGACGCCGCGCGCCCGGAACACCACCTCACGCGCCGCGCCTGCGGAAGCGGAGCCTGTCGCCGTCACGGGGCCCCGCCCGGCGTCGGGACGGCCGCGGCCCCGGCGCGCCGGCGATTGCGCGAGCCGGCGAGCGCCGAGGCTGCCAGGATCGGCGCGGCGGCGACGAACGCGGTCGCGAGCGCGAGGCCGCAGTCGGGTCCGGATAGCGGCGAAAGGTGGACGGACGCCGCGAGCGCCGGGGTCTCGAGCAGCGTGAACGTGGCGAGCAAGGTCGCCGCGACGACAAGCGCGCCGCGTTGGTTCGCAGGCGCGAGAGCGCCGTCGAGAGCCCCGCGCTCGCGCACACCAGGATGGCGAGCGCGAACGAGCGCGCGTGCGCCGTATCCTGCGCGAGCCCGCGTTCGAAGCCCGCCACCACGAGCACGGTGAGCAGCGAGCCCAGGGCGGCGATCAGCACCCAGTCGCCGCGCGAGAAGAACGCGCCGCGGGCCCGGCTGCGGACGCGCGGGAAGCCTCCGCCCGGCGCAGCCTCCTGGAAGGCGAGCATCGCGCTCGGATGGATCACGAGCTCGAGCCACACGATGTGGACCGGGAGGAACGGCAGCGGGTGGCCCAGCAGCGGAATCCACGCCGCGCTCACGACGAACGGCACGTGGATGAGCATCAGATAGCGGAAGGCGAGGCGCAGGTTCACGAGCAGCTGGCGGCCTTCGGCGATCGCGCGGACGATGCTGCTGAAGTCGTCGTCGAGCAGCACGATCGAAGCCACCTCGCGCGCGCTGCGCGTGCCGCGTTCGCCCATCGCGATGCCGACGTCCGCCGCCTGGAGCGCGGGCACGTCGTTCACGCCGTCGCCGGTGACGGCGACGATGCTCGCCGGCCGCTTGCAGCGCGCGCACCAGCGCCAGCTTCTGGGACGGCAGCGCACGCGCCACCACGTCGAGGCGCGCGAGCGCGGAGGCGTCACCGCTCGCGAGGAGCGCATCGATCTCTTCGCCCGCGAGGACGCGCGGGCTGTGGCCACCGAGGCCGATCTCGCGGGCCACCGCCCGCGCGGTGTCGGGATGATCGCCCGTCACCATGATCACCTGGATCCCCGCCTCGCGGCAGCGCGCGAGCGCGTCGGCGGCGCCCTCGCGAACGGGATCTTCGCAGGCGAGCAGCCCTTCGAAGCGAAGGCCGCGGTCGGGCTCGCCGCCGGCCCAGGCTCCGTCGAGACGGCGCGAAGCGCACGCGATCACCTTGTGGCCCCCGGCGGCGAGCTCGTGCACGCGCAGCGTCCACGTCTCGCGCTCGATCGGCGTGAGCGCCGCGAGCGCGAGCACGACCTCGGGGGAGCCCTTGGTGGCGGCCACGAGATCGCCGCCCCGCTCGCGCACCACGGCGGTCTCGCGCCGGCGGTCTTCGGTGAAGGGGAAGGTCGCGATCCGCTCGGCGGCGGCCTGCGGCCCGGCGGCGGCGAGGATGGCCACGTCGAGGGGGTCCCCGGTCTCGCTGCGCGAAGCGAGCGCGCCCGTGCGCAGCAGCGCCGCCTCGCTGCCCTCCTCGGCGGGCAGCAGATGCGTGAGCTGCAGCTCGCCAGCCGTGAGCGTCCCCGTCTTGTCCGAGCAGACGGAGCTGATGCGCCCGATGTTCTCGACGCACACGGCGCGGCGCACGAGCGCGCGCGCGCCGGGCGAGGCGGTGGACGCCCACGCCGAGAAAGAGCGTGAAGACGACCGGGAACTCCTCGGGCAGCGCCGCCACCGCGAGCGTCACCGCCGAGAGCAGCGCGTCGACCCAGCCGAAGCCCTGGCGCAGCCGCACGCCGGCGAGCACGACGCACAGGACCAGCGCGGCGACGAGCAGCGTGCGGGTGAGCCCCGCGACCGAGATCTGGAGCGGCGTGCGCGTGCGGGTGCTCTGCTCCGCCGAGCGCACGATCTCGCCGTACAAGGTCTCGGCGCCGGTCGTCGCCACGCGCAGACTCGCGCTGCCCGTGAGCAGCCGCGTGCCCGCGAAGGCCCAGTGCCGGGTGTCGATGCGCGGGTCCGCCGGCGCTGCGGGGAGCGGTCGCTTGCGGACCGGAAAGGCCTCGCCCGTGAGCGCCGATTCGTCGGCCTGAAGCTCCTCGCCCGCGAGCACGAGCCCATCGGCCGGAAACGTCTCGCCCGCGGACACGCGCACGAGGTCGCCGGGCACCACCTCCTCGGAGGCGATCTCCTGCTCGGCGCCGTCGCGCACGACCCTCGCGCGTGTTGCGAGTCTCTGGCGCAGTCCCTCGGTCGCCGCGCGCGTTCGGCGATGCAGGAAGGCGTCCATGCCGACGAGCGGAGCGATCGAGGCGAGCAGTGTCAGCGCTTCGGTGCGCTCGCCGAGCGCCGCGTAGAGGGCCCCGGTTCCGGCGAGGAACCAAGGCATCGGGTCTTTTGCGGTCTCGCGCAGCAGCTCGCGCCAGGGGTGAAGCGGCGCCTCGCGGACTTCGTTGCGCCCGAAGCGCGCCAGTCGCGCGCGCGCTTCGTCGGAGCGCAGCCCCTGCACGTGCCCCAGGAGTCCCTCGACGCGATCCGGCGGAAGCGGGCGGCGCATATCGCGACGAGGCTAGCCCGCGCGCCTGGCCGGGGCCGCTCGATTCGAGGTCAAGGGCGGACGGCGTCGCGACGATGACCCACGCGCCACACGCATCCGTGGCACGGGGCAGCAGCGATGTCAGCATTCCTGGAATCCTTCGTTGGCATCGGATTCCTCGCGTTCTTCATTGCGTCTTCGGTGGTCGGCGTGCGGCTCTTGCTGCTCTGGCGGCGCACGCGTGAGCTTCCCGAGCTGCTGATCGGCCTCGGCGTCCTCGGCATCGGTCCCGTGGGCTTCGGCTTCATGACGGTCGGCGAGCTGTTCGTGGCCGGAGCGCCGGACTTCGCCCGTGTGATGATCGGGACCGGGCTCGTGGCGATGAGCATGGGCTCCGGCGCGAAGTACGTGTTCAACTGGCGCGTCTATCATCCCCGCAATGCCATGCTCAAGGCGTGCGTCGTGATGGCGTGCGCGCTGCTCGGCGTGTGTCTCGTCTGGGAGTGGGAGTCGACGGGCTTCCGCACGCTCGTGCAGCCCGGGCCGAGCTATTTCCTGCGCCTCGCCCTCCAGGTCGGCTGCCTGCTCTGGGGCTCGAGCGAAGCGCTGCACTACTGGAACGGCATGCGCCGCCGCATGCGGCTCGGCCTCGCCGATCCGGTGGTCACGAACCGCTTCCTCTTGTGGGGGCTCGGCGCCGGCGCTGCGGGCGTCGGATCCGCGGTGGGGGGCATCATGCAGTGGTGGACGCAGCTGCCCCCGCTTCAGATGCCGTGGGTGCTGCTGTCGTCGTCGCTGCACGGGCTCGCCGCGGCGGTGGCGATGTGGCTCGCGTTCATCCCGAACGCGGCCTACACACGGATGATCCGCTCGCGCGCGGAGGCGAAGATGGCGGCCT
>CAWAXD010000022.1:0-98818 GCA_963785985.1 uncultured delta proteobacterium
ACCCACGCCAGCCACTCGCGCGGAATTCGGTCTGCGCGTCACCTCGGCCCGCGCCACGCCCACCAGATCGAAGCCGAGGCCGAGGCCGAGCGCCTTCACGCGATCGCTCAGCTCGACCGGAGGCGAAGCCAGGGACTCGGCGTCTCGCATGCGCGCCTCCAAGCCGATCCTAACTCTGATCCGCCATTCGGGGCGTTCGAGGGAGGCGGATTTCCGTATGATCCGCCCCGGGTCCAGCGCAGGGAGACTCGCCGATGGCGCGCGTGCAATTTCCGAAGGGCTTCCATTGGGGCACGGCCACCGCCTCGTACCAGATCGAAGGCGCGTGGCAGGAAGACGGCAAGGGCGAGTCGATCTGGGACCGCTTCAGCCACACGCCGGGCAAGATCAAGCTGGGTCATACGGGCGACGTCGCCTGCGACTCCTACCACCGCTTTGCCGACGACATCGCGCTGATGCGCGAGATGAACCAGACCAGCTACCGATTCTCGATCGCCTGGCCGCGCATCCAGCCGAGCGGCAGCGGGACGGCCGAACGCGAAGGGCCTCGATCACTACCGCCGCTTCATCGATGCCCTGCTCGACGCCGGCATCCGCCCCTTCCCGACGCTCTACCACTGGGACCTGCCGCAGGCTCTCGAAGACCGCGGCGGCTGGCCCGAGCGCGACACGGCCGGGCGTTTCGCCGACTACGCCGAATTGGTGATTCGCGCGCTCGGCGATCGCGTGAAGCATTGGATGATCTTCAACGAGCCGAGCATCTTCACGGTGATGGGTTATCTGGCGGGGATCCATGCGCCCGGCCGGCGCGATCCGGACGCCTTCCTGCGCGCGACGCACACCGTGAACCTCGCCCAGGGCGAAGCCTTCCGCGCGATGCGCGCCGCGCAGCCGGGCGCCGTGATCGGCACCGCCTTCAACATGTCGGCGTGCGAGCCCGCGGGCGACAGCGCGGCGGATCAGGCGGCCGCCGAGCGCTGGCACGCGTTCGTGAATCTCTGGTACCTCGAGCCCGCGCTGCGCGGCCGCTACCCGGACGCCTTCGTGGGCGGCGCGCCGCTCGAGCGCATGGGCGTTCGCGACGGCGACCTCGAGCGCGTTCGCGCGCCGCTCGACTTCCTCGGCATCAATCTCTATACGCGCACGCTGGTGAAGCATCGGCCGGACGACAGCTTCGGGCTGCAGGCGTTGCCGGTCGGCCCGCTGGGCGGGAACGACGGCCCGAAGACCGATTTCGGCTGGGAGGTCTGGCCGAAGGCCCTCTACGACATGCTGATGCGCATCACGCGCGACTACGGCCGCCCGGTGCTCGAGATCACGGAGAACGGCTGCTCCTACGCCGACGGCCCGGATGCGCGCGGCGTGATCCACGATACGCGCCGCATCGACTTCTACCGGGGCTACCTGCAGGCCGTGGCGAACGCGATCGAGCACGGCGCCGACGTGCGCGGCTACCACGCCTGGACGCTGCTCGACAACTTCGAATGGTCGGAGGGCTTCGAGCAGCGCTTCGGGCTCGCGTGGGTCGACTTCGCCTCCACGAACCGCACGCTCAAGGAATCCGGCCGCTGGTACGGGCGCGTGGCCGCCGAGAACGGCTTCGACGTCTGAAGGGCGGCTGGCGGACGACCGCGCGACCGGCGCGGCCCTTGCGCGGTTCATAGGAGACGCCGGTGCAGCAGCAGCAGCTGATCTTCCTGATCGGATCGCCGCGGTCGGGCTCGACGCTGCTCGCGCGCATGCTCGGCGCGCACCCGGCGATCCACGCCCCCGCGGAACCCCATCTGTTGACGCCGCTCGCGCACCTCGGCTTCTACGAGACGGTCGAGCGCGCGCCCTACGATCCGATCATCAGCCAGGGCGGGATCCGCGAGCTCGTCGCGCAGCTTCCGGGCGGCGAGGCCGACTACCTCGAGGCGCTGCGCGCCTACACGGACTTCCTCTACACACGCCTGCTCGCTGCTTCGGGCCGCACGCACCTGCTCGACAAGACGCCGGCCTACGCGCTCGTGCTCGACTTCGTGGCCAAGCTCTATCCGCAGGCGCGTTACGTGGTATTGACCCGCCATCCGATGGCGATCTGGAGCTCGTACGTCGAGTCCTTCTTCGACGGAGATTTCGAGTCCGCCCACCGTTTCAATCCCCTGCTCGAGCGCTACGTGCCCGCGATCGCGCGTTTCCTGCGCGAGCGACCGGTGGCCGTGCACCACGTGCGCTACGAGGAGCTGGTGCGGGACCCCGCCGCCGAAGGCCAGCGCCTGTGCGAATTCCTGGGCCTCGCGTGGGAGCCGCGCATGGTCGAGTACGGCGCCGAGGGCGCTCCCGCCGCGGCGGGGCGCGGGCTGGGCGACCCGATCACCGTGGCCCGCGAGACGCGGCCCACGACGAAGTCGCTCGCGAAGTGGGCGCAGGATCTGGCCGGGCGCCCGGCGCGCATCGCCCAGGCGCGGCGCATCCTGGCAGCGCTCTTCGACGAGGATCTCGAGACCTGGGGCTTCTCGCGCGCCGAGATCGAGGCCGGGCTCGCCGCCGTCGACCCGCACGCGAAGCCGGGCCGCGGCCCCGCCCTCACCCGCTACACACTCGAGCGACGAATCCTCGTCCGGCTGCGGCGGAACATCCATCACAATGCCCTGGGTCGCCTGGTGCGCAGCGTTCGCCGCGTCTGCGACGTGTTGCTGCGCTAGCCGTGGGTGGGATTCGAATCGCGCGCGTCTTCGGCATCCCGATCTATCTCCACGCGACCTGGTTCGTGGTCTTCCTGCTGGTGGCGCTGACGCTCAACGCCACCATCGCGGCCGCGGCGCCGGCGGTCGGGCCGGTTCCGCGCTGGGTCGCGGCGGTCGCGACGGCGCTGCTCTTCTTCGGCTCGATCCTGCTCCACGAGCTCGGGCACAGCCTGCTCGCGCGCCGCTACCGGATTCCGGTCCGCTCGATCACGCTGTTCTTCTTCGGGGGCGTCGCCGTGATCGAGCGCGACGCGCCGACCGCGCGCGCCGAGCTCGAGATCGCCATCGCCGGGCCGATCACGAGCGCGCTGCTGGCGCTCGGCTTCTCGAGCCTGGCCCGCGTCTTCGCCCCCGGCAGCGCCGACGCCCTGATGTTCGCGTGGCTCGGACGCATCAATCTCTCGGTGGCCGTCTTCAATCTGCTGCCCGGCCTGCCGCTGGATGGCGGTCGCGTGCTGCGCGCCTGGCTGTGGGCGCGGCATGGCGACGCAACCCGGGCGACGCAGACCGCGGCGCGCGTGGGGCAGACGCTCGCCTATGCGCTGATTGGCGTCGGCGCCGCGGCGGCGCTCGCCGGCGGCAACGCGATCGGCGGCCTGTGGCTCGCCTTCATCGGCTGGTTCCTGCTCACGGCTTCGGCAGCCAGCGCGCGCCAGGCGCAGATCGACGCCTCGCTCGCGGGCCTGCGGGCGCGCGATCTGCTGTCCCGCGACATCGCGTGGGTCGACGCAGCGGCCTCGGTCGGCAGCTTCGCGCGCGAGCTCGTGATGCGCGGGCGCCGCTGGGCGCTGGTCGGCAGCGCGGGCATCGCGAGCGGCATCGTGACGATTTCCGACGTCAAACGGGTCGCCGCTCGCGATTGGGATCTCACCCCGGTCGCGAGCATCGCGACGCCGCTCCTGGCGATCGTGACCTCGCCGCCGGACGCCTCGGTCCGCGACCTGCTCCAGTTGATGGGCAGCCGCGAGGTGAATCAGATCCCGATCGTCGAGGGCGAGCGGATCGTCGGCGCGGTCACGCGCGAGGCCGTGCTGCAGGCGATCCAGGTGCGTGCTTCCGGCGCCCTGGCCTAGCTGCTAGCATCGCCCGCATGTCGAACCAGAGACCTGCGCGTGCATCCGCGAAGCCTGCCCACTCCGTGAACGCTGGCCAGACGAGCCGGCCGGGTCAGCCGGCCTGGGCGACGCCGAGCTTCGAGGTGATCCCGCTCGATTGCGAGATCACGGCCTACGCTCCGGACGGGGATTCGCCGCTCTTCTAGCGGTCAGGGTTTCGCCGACGCCGCGCGCGACACGAGCTGCCGGAAGCCCGGATGCGCGAGCAACCCCACGGAGTCGCCCGAGCGCACCATCTCGGCGACCTGCGGATCCTCCATCAGCCTCTGCAATTCCGGGTCCTCGCGCAGCGCGCGCAGGCGCGGGCCCACTTCCCGCAGCGCCTCCGCCGCCGCGGCCTCGAATACCGCCCGGTCCGGGGCCGCCTCGGGCGGCACCAGCCCGAGCGCCGCGAGCTGGCGACGTAGATCCGTGTCTTGCGCGAGATCGCGGAACGTCACCCGGCCCATCGCCGTGTCGACCGCGCCCGCTTCGACGTAGGACCAGAACGCCGTGTCTTCGCGCAGCGCCTCGAAGCGCGGATTCGCGAGCAGCTGCTGCAGCTGGTCGATGGCGAGCGCCGGCCGCGCCGCCAGGCGAGCGACGAAAGGACCCGCCGTGCCGCTGCCCGAGAGCGCCGCTCCCAGGCTCGCCTCGACGACGGCCGAAGTCGCGCGGCCAGTCGCCGAGCCCGCGACCGACGGCACCACCGCCGGCGCGCCCGTCGAGGGGAGCGCGTCGAGCCACAGCGCGAGCCAGCTCAGCATCAGCACCACGAACGCGCCGCGCACGGCGCCGAACAGGCCCCCGAGGAAGCGGTCGCGCAAGCTGTGTCCGGCGCCCGCTCGCTCGCGCTGCGCGCGGCGCGCGAGCGTCCCCGCCAGCAGGACGAGCAGGTAGACGACCACGAAGACGAGGCAGCCGGCGATCACCACCCCGACGAAGCCTGGCGTCTCGGGTGAGAGGGGGAGCTTCGCGGCGACCGCAGGAGCGGCCGCGATCGAAGCCGCGTAGCCGATCACGAACGCTGCGAGCCCGACGAAGCTCGCGAGCGCGCCGCGCAGCCAACCGATGCCGATGAAGATTCCGAGCACGATCAGTGCGACGACGTTGAGCCACATGCTCGAGGCATCTCCCGGATGCGAGCCATCGCCCGCGTCCCTGCTCGCTGCGCGGCTCCCGGAGCCTACGACTCCGGTGTGAACTGGACGCGCATTTCCTTGCAGCCGTTCACGAAGTTGGAGCGCAGCCGGCGCGGCGGCGCCGCCAGCTCCATGTCCGGCAGGCGCGTCAGGATCTCCTCGAAGATCACCTGCAGCTCGAGGCGCGCGAGCGTTCGCGCCCGAGGCAGAAGTGCTCGCCGATCCCGAAGGCCAGGTGATCGTTCGGGTGCGCGGGTCACGTCGAAGCGGTCGCCGTCGCGAAGACGTCCTCGTCGCGATTCGCCGACGGGTACCACATCGCCACCTTCTCGCCCTTGCGGATGCGCTGGCCGCGGATCTCGGTGTCCTCGGTCGCGGTGCGCCGGAAGTAGTGCACCGCCGGGTCGAAGCGCAGGATCTCCTCGATCGCGGACTCGAGCAGCGCCGGATTCGCGCACGCAGCCTTCTCGCGCTGGTCCGGGTGCGTGATCAGCGAGTGCATGCCGCAGGTCGTGACGGTGCGGGTCGTCTCGTTGCCCGCGATCGCGAGCAGCAGGAAGAAGGAGGAGAACTCGAGCTCGGAGAGCTTGTGCGCCGTCGACCTCGCTGCGTCAGCAGGCGGGTCACGAGATCGTCGCCCGGCCTGGCAAGTCGTTTTTGCGCGAGCTGCATGGCGTAGACGAACATCTCGGTGGAGGCGCGCATCGCGTCTTCCTGGCTCGTCTGGATACTCGGGATCGTCGAATCCGATCAGACGGTTGCTGAGCTCGAAGATCTGGCGGCGATCTTCCTGGGGCACGCCCATCATCTCGCAGATCACCTGCAGCGGAAGCTCGGCCGCGAGATCCTCGACGAACTCGCACTCGCCCTTGTGCGCGACGCCGTCGACGATGCGCTTCGCGAGCTCGCACACGTGGGGCCGCATGCTCTCGATCAGACGGGGCGTGAAGCTGCGCTGCACGGTGCGCCGGAACTTGACGTGCTGCGGCGGATCCATGTTGAGCATGATCGCGCGCAAACCGGCGAGTCCTTCTTCGGGCTGGTCCGGGATGTTCGTGCCCCCGAGCCACGACGAGAAGATCTTCGGGTTGCGCGAGATCGAGCGCAGGTCCTCGTACTTCGTGATGCACCAGAAGCCCGGGCCGCCGTCGGATTCGGGATGGAAGTAGACCGGCGCCTCCGCGCGCAGCTTGCGGAACCAGTGGTGCGGCGTACCTGCGACGAAATGGTCGGGGTTCGCGAGATCGATCTCGGGGAAGTAGCTCATGGTCCGGGCCTCACGCGGCTCCTGCCGCGCGAGCGCGCGCGACGGCCGGATAGAACGTGTTTCATCGACCCTAGCATGGCAGCCGGAGCGCCGAGAAAGGGCCTCCGTCGCGGCGCCCCACACCGGCAAGCTTCATCGGACGATCGGAGCCCGGCCTGCAGGGCCGCGAGAACACGTAAGACTTCGTTTTCGACCTGCGCGCAGGTAGAATGCTCGGCGACCTAACCGACCCGCGCTGCGAGGCGATCGCGTGAGCCAGGGCTTCTTGATGGGTCTCGACCTGGGCGGCGGCAGCGCTCGCTGCCTGCTGCTCGAGGTGGCCTCGGGACGGGCCGTCTCGGCCTCCCGGCGCTTCACGCCGCGCTCGCCTCCCGACATCCCGATGGGCTCGGTGTTCGACGCCGAGGCGACCTGGTCGCTGCTCGGCGATGCTTCCCGCGAAGCGCTGGCGCGGGCCGGCGCAGCCCCCGGCGACGTGCTCGGCGTCGCCGCGACGAGCATGCGCCACGGCAGCGTGCTGCTCGACGCGCAGGGCCGCGTGCTGCTCGCGACGCCGAATCGCGACGCGCGCGGCCTCGCCCCCGTGCTCGAGCTCGCCGCTCGACACGGCGCCGAGTTGCACCAGCGGACCGGGCATTGGCCGAACCCGGTGCAGCCCGCCGCCCGCCTGCTCTGGCTCGCGAGCCACGCCCCCGAGCTGCTCGAGCGCGCCGCCTGTCACCTTTCGGTGAGCGACTGGATCGGCTTCCAACTCTGCGGCGTGGCGGCCGCGGAGCCCTCGCAGGCGGCAGAGTCGCTGCTGTTCGAGCTCGAGCAGCCGCGCTGGGCATGGGATTGGATCGAGCGTCTGGGCCTGCCGCGGAGGCTCTTCCCCGACGTGCGCGCCGCCGGCAGCCCGCTCGGAGCGCTCACGCCCGCGGCCGCGGAGTGCCTTGGGCTCGCCGCCGGCATTCCGGTCGCAGTCGGCGGCGGCGACACACAATGCGGTCTGCTCGGCGCCGGGGTGATCACGCCCGGCGCGCTCGGCGTGATCGCGGGCACCTCGTCGCCGGTGCTCTCGCTCGTCGCCGAGCCGCGCCTCGACCCCGAAGCCCGGCTGTGGACCGTGCCGCACGTGATTCCGGGACTGTTTGCGCTCGAGAGCAACGGCGGCGCGCTCGGCGAAGCGCTCGACTGGATCGCGGGCCTGCTCTACCGAGATCACGAGCATCCCGTGTTGCGGCTGCTCGCCGAGGCCGCCGATTCCGTGCCGGGAGCCGCCGGGATGATCTCCACGCTCGGCGCCCACCGCATGAACGCCCGGCAGCTCAGCCTCCCGCTCGGAACACTCACGCTGTGCCCGCTCGCGGCGGCGGAGGATCCTGCGCGCCGCCGCCACCTCGCCCGCGCGCTGATCGAAGGCATGGTCTTCGGGCTGCGCGCGAACATCGAGCAGGCGGAGGCCGCCGCGCGCGGACGCGCCGCGGCCGTGCGGCTTTCCGGCGGTGTTTCGCGCAGCGCCTTCGTCGCACAGCTGCTCGCCGACGTGATGGGCCGGCCGGTCGAGGTGACCGCCGCACATGAGGCCAGCGCGCTCGGCGCTGCCCTTTGCGCGGGCGTGGGCGCGGGAGTCTTCGCGAGCCTCGGCGAGGGCGCCGCGCGCAGTGTGCGCGTCGCGCGGCGCTGCGAGCCGCAGCCGGCGACGAGCGCGTTCTACACCGAGCAGTTCGCGGCGTGGAGCGAGCTGCGCGATGCACGCGCCGCGTCCGACGCCCAGGCCGCCGGACTGGCGCTGCGCGGGCTCGCGAACGCGGGGAGCGCGCCGGGCGCGGCGGCCGCGACGAGCTTCCGGCCGCGCATCCTGGTGTCCGCCGACCTCGACGAGACGGGGCTCGCGGCGCTGCGCAAGATCGGGGACGTCGAGTACCAGAGCTTCCGGACGGCGATGCGTCTGCTCACCGGCCCGAGCCTCGCGCGCGCGCTCGCGGGCGTACACATCCTCGTCACCGAGGTCGACGTCGTGAATGCCGAGGCGCTGGTCGAGGCGGACGCTCTGCGCGTGATCGCCGTCTGCCGCGGTGATGCCGTGAACGTCGACCTCGAAGCCTGCACGGTGCTCGGCATCCCCGTGCTCCACACGCCGGGCCGCAACGCCGAC
Organism: uncultured delta proteobacterium; assembly: GCA_963785985.1. Classification (GTDB taxonomy): domain Bacteria; phylum Myxococcota_A; class UBA9160; order UBA9160; family SMWR01; genus DATBRV01. The sequence continues at coordinate 8,370 of CAWAXD010000022.1, forward strand.
GCGGTCGCCGATCTCACGCTCGGCTTCCTGCTGATGCTCGCCCGCAAGCTCGCCGAAGCGAACGCCTTCCTGCGCGAGCCGGGCGGCAAGGCGGGCGACATGGGCCGCATGGGGCGCGCCTTCACACGCCTGCAGGGACGCGAGCTGTGGCGCAAGACCGTGGGCCTGGTGGGCCTCGGTGCCGTCGGACGCAAGGTGGTCGAGCGGCTGCGTCCGTTCGGCGCGCGCTGTCTCGTGTACGACCCGTTCCTCGACGACGACGCGGTGCGCCTCGCGGGAGCCGAGCCCGCTTCCCTCGCCGAGCTGCTCGCGGCGAGCGACTTCGTGACGCTGCACGCGGCCGTGACCGAACGCTCGCGCGGATTGATCGGAGTGGCCGAGCTCGCCCAGATGCGGCCGGGTGCGTGCCTGGTGAACACCGCGCGCGCCGCGTTGGTCGACGAGGCGGCGCTCGTGCAGGCGCTCGAGTCCGGGCGGCTCGCCGGCGCAGCGCTCGACGTGTTCTCGGTGGAGCCGCCCGCGCCCGATCATCCGCTGCTCCGGCTCCCGAACGTGGTCGCGACACCCCACGTCGGCGGCAATACCATCGACGTCGCGGCGCACCAGGGCCGCATCGTCGCGGAGGAGCTCGAGCGGCTGGCGCACGGCCTGCCGCCGCGCCACGCGCTCAACCCGGCTACGCTCGCAGCGTTTCGTTGGGCCGAGCCCCGGCCCGCCGTCGCAAGCGAGATCAAGCAGCAGCTGCGTCGACGAGCGGGCCCGGCCGTGACCGATCTACAGAAGAAGGCGGCGCCGGAGCCGGCGCGGACCCCGCCCGCCGCTCCCCGCGCAGCCGGACCCGAGAAGCTGGCTGCGCAGCCCCGCGGAGGTTCCCCCGACGTGAAGCAGCAGGAACACATGACGCGTCTGATCGGCGCCTTCGTCGAAGCCATCGTCGGCGACGCCTCGCTCCAGGAGTTCGCCCGCAACGGTCAGGACGTGACCCTGCACTTCCGGGTGTCGGATCTCGAGCGCGAGTTCCACTTCGGCTTCCACGACGGCCAGGTGCACGGCCGCCTCGGCCCGCCCGACTCCGGGGCCGGCGTCCAGCTCGAGATGAAGGCCGATCTGCTCGACGGCATGTTCACCGGCCGCAAGAACGCGATGCAGGCGGCCATGAACGGGGAGCTCTCGTTCAGCGGAGACACCGCGAAGGCGATGACGCTCACGCACGTGAATGCCGATCTCAGCCGTCTCTACCGCCGCGTGCGCGAGGCGATCGGCGACCCGGGGGATCTGACCGCGCTGGCCGCCCCGACGCCCGCACCCGCCGCGGCGTCGCCGCGCGCCGAAGCGCCGGCCGCGGCGCCGAGCAGCGTTGCCGCGAACGATCCGCGCCAGCAGATCGTGCAGATCGTGAACGAGCTCTACGCCGCGCAGTTGATCACCGCGACCGGCGGCAACGTGAGCCTGCGCGCGCCCGACAATCCGGCGCAAGCGTGGATCACGCCGAGCCAGCTGTTCAAGGGCGATCTGCGCGCCGAGATCCTGGTGCGCATCGGCATGGACGGCCGCGCGGTCGAGCCGGGCGGGCGCTCGCCTTCGAGCGAAGCGCTGATGCACACGGCCGTGCTCGCGGCGCGCCCGGACGCCCAGGCCGTGATCCATTGTCATGCGCCCTGGGCGACGATCCTCGCCAACACCGGCCTGCCCTTCCTCCCCATCTCGACCGAGGCCGCCTTCCTGGTGAACATCGGCCGGATTCCCTTCGTGATGCCGGGAACCCAGGAGCTCGCCGACGCGATCGTCGCGGCGATGGGCAAAGGCTGGGCCGTGCTGATGCAGAACCACGGCCTGCTGGTCGCCGGCCGCAGCTTGCGCCGCGCGGCCGACATGTGCGAGATCATCGAGCGCACGGCGCAGGTGATCATCGGCTGCCATTCCGTCGGCCGGGAGCCGCCCGTGCTGCCCGAAAAGACCGTCAAGATGCTCGCCCAGTACGGCGACCTGATGGCCTGACGCCCCGACGGGACGGCCCGAGCCCGCCCGCAGCCTTCCAGCCCGATCAAGGCCCCCCGTCCGGCTTCCGATAGCCCAGGCGAAGGCGACCCTTCTGCGCGGCGCCCGGGACGGCTCGATGATCGGCAACAAGATCGGCAACTACAGGATCCTGGAGAAGATCGGCGAAGGCGGCGTGGGCGAGGTGTTCCGCGCAACCGACCTGCAGCTCTCGCGGGTCGTGGCGCTCAAAGCGCTGCGGGCAGACTTCGCCGGCCAGTCGAAGATCCTCGAGCGCTTCCGCTCCGAGGCGCGCCTGCTCGCCCAGCTCAACCATCCGAACGTGGCCACCCTCTACAGCCTGCTCGAGGAGCAGGGCCTGCTCGTGATGGTGATGGAGTACGTGGAGGGCCGCACGTTCGCCGCGATCGTGCGCGAGTCTGGCCGGCTGCCCGTCGCGCGCGCCCTGCCCCTCTTCTTCCAGGCGCTCGCTGGCATCGGCTACGCGCACGAGCACGGCATCATCCACCGTGACGTGAAGGGCTCGAACCTGATGCTGAACCATCGCGAAGTCGTCAAGGTGATGGACTTCGGCATCGCGCGCGCGCTGGGCTCCGACCGCGTCACGCGCGACGGCCACATGGTGGGGACGCTCCAGTACATGTCCCCCGAGCAGGTGCGCGGCGAGGAGACGGATGCGCGCTCAGACATCTACTCGCTCGGCATCCTGCTCTACGACCTGCTCACGGGCCGCGTGCCCTTCCAGCGCACCAACGACTACGAGCTGATGCGGGCGCACGTCGAGAAGACGCCGCCGCCTCCGCGCTGGTTCGCCCCCGATCTGCCGGAGAGCATCGAAGCGGCGCTGTTGCGGGCGCTCGAGAAGCGGCCCGACGAGCGCTTCGCGACGACGCGCGAATTCCGCGACGCGCTCGTCGCGGGAGCCGAGGATCTGCTCCCGACCTCCGAGCGCCTGCGCGAGGCGTCCGCCATGCAGGCCGAGGCCACCGACGTGATCGACGGCGCGGGCGCCGGCTCGGAAGAGGTGACACGCGAGCGCGTCGCCTCGCTCGCTTCCCGTCACTTCGCGCAGCATCCGGTCGCGATGGGGATCGCGCGCGGCTGCGCGCTCGCGGCCGGCGTGCTGTGTCTGCTCTTCGGGCTCAACCTGCTCCGGAACGACTCGAGCGAGCCGCCCGGCGCCGTCGCCGCGCGCGCGAACGCGTCCGTGCCCGGCCCGAGCTGGGAGATGCCCGAGCTGTTCGAGGACTGGCCCGGCTTGCGCCCGCTCGACGCGGCCGAAGCGACGCCGACGCGCGGCGTGCAGGCCGTGCGCAAGCCGGCCGGATCCCGCGCGAACGCGCCGCACCCGAAGTCCGCGCGCGTCGCCGCCGCGAAGCCCGTCGCGAAGAAGGAAGTCCGCAATCCCGATCCGGAGCGCCCGCAGAGCGCCCCGGAACAGCCCGGAGCCGGTGGATGGGTGATTCGAAGGCGCTAGCACTCGTCCTCGCGCTCCTTCTCGGCACGGCCAGCGGCTGCGCGAGCACGCGCTGGTGGCTGCAGAAGGCGCTGCGCAGTCCGGGCGAGAACCTCGCGGCGCTTCCCGACGAGGTCTGGCAGGAATACGACTGCGGCGCGCAGAAGCGTCCGTTCTTCATCATCGAGCGCAACGAGCTGGTGCCGCCCCGCGTCCGATCGGGTGGGGAGTTCAACCACCGCCTGGTCTACGTGATGTGCCCCGTGAACCCGACCGAGGTGGTCACCGGACGCCTCTCCACCCGGATCCGTTTCAAGGGCTCGCCGATCGTGGTCGAGCAGCTTCCCGACTGGGATCTGAAGCCGGGGCGCTGGATCGTCGACGCCACGGTCGCGCTGCCCGAGAACGCCGAGCCTGGCATCTACACTTACGAGCTTCAGTTCGAGAGCCAGCCCGTCGTCTTCGAGAAGAGCCTCACTTTCGTGGTGCGCGCGCGCTGAGTCCCCGCGCTGGGGTATGCTCCTTCCGCAGGCCCTCTGCAGGGGAGGCAGCGCGGTGTTCGAAGCGTCCGAGATCGGAGCCAAGGTCGCCAAGGCCGAGTACGAAGCCCAGCTGCCGGAGCTGCGAACGCAGCTGATCAATGCGCAGTTCGACCTCGCCAAGGCCGACTTCCCGGTGGTGCTGCTGGTCGTCGGGGACGACCGCGTCGGCTGCAACGAGGTCTTGAACATCCTGCACGAATGGATGGACGCGCGCTATCTGCGAACCCACGTGTTCGGCCCGATGAACGAGGAAGAGGCGCGCCAGCCGCGCTTCTGGCGGCTCTGGCGCGCGCTGCCCGGACGCGGGCAGCTCGGAATCCTCGCCGGCTCCTGGGCGAGCGAGCTGATCGCGGGGAGACTGCGCGGAGTGCTCGACGACGCCGGATTCGATCAGCAGTGCACGCACTCGAGCGGTCTCGAGAAGATGCTCGTCGCCGACGGCGCGCTCGTGCTCAAGTTCTGGATCCACCTCCCCAAGAAGGAGCTCGCTCGGCGCGTCGAGAAGGCCGCCAAGCGCAAGGGCCGCCGCAGCTGGCAGATCGAGAAGGCCGACCGCCGCATCCTCGAGCACTACGACGCTGCGCTGCCGTGGATGCGCCGTTTCCTGAGACTCACGGACTCGGGCGACAGCCCGTGGACGATCGTCGAAGGCAGCGACGACCGACACCGCAATCTGCTCGTGGCGCGCACGCTGCTGGAGCGGATTGGCAAGCACCTCGCCGCGCGCGCCGCGGCGCCAGCCCCGGCGAAGCCGGCGCCGCGGCCGGCTGCCGCGAAGCGCGAGCGCGCGACCAGCGTGCTGGACGGCGTCGATCTCACGAGCTCGCTCGACAACGAAACGTACCAGGAGCGACTCGCGCAGCTTCAGGGGAAGCTCCACCGGCGGGTCGATCGAGCACGCGCAAAGGGCATCACCAGCGTGATCGTCTTCGAAGGCTGGGACGCGGCCGGCAAGGGCGGCGTGATCCGTCGCATCACCGGCGCCCTCGATGCGGGCGAATATCACCTCGTACCGATCGCGGCGCCCAGCGACGAGGAGCTCGCACACCATTACCTGTGGCGCTTCTGGCGGCGGCTGCCGCGGCCTGGCGAGGTCGTGATCTACGACCGCAGCTGGTACGGCCGCGTGCTCGTCGAACGGGTCGAGGGCATCTCGCCCGAAGCCGTATGGCAACGCGCCTACGAAGAGATCAACGACTTCGAGGCGAATCTGGTCGAACGCGGCTTCGTGTTCGAGAAGTTCTGGCTGCACATCGATCGCGAGGAGCAGCTCCGCCGCTTCAGCGAACGCGAGAAGACTTCGTACAAAAAGTACAAGATCACGGACGAGGACCATCGCAATCGCGAGCGCTGGGACGACTACGTGAGCGCCGTGGACGACATGGTCGCGCACACCAGCACCGACATCGCGCCGTGGCGCCTCGTGCCCGCAAACGACAAGCGCTTCGCGCGCGTTGCGGTGCTCGAGGCCCTCTGCGACGCGCTCGCGCGCCGCCTCGAGTGATCTTCACTACCATGAGCGGGCATGGCCGACGACCACCGCCACGGCCCTCGCGGAACGCCCCCCGAGAACCGTAAGCAGAGACGGCTCGCGATCGTGCTCGGGCTGGCAGCCAGCTACATGCTGGCCGAGGTGGTCGGCGGCACCCTGACCGGCTCGCTCGCCCTGCTGGCGGACGCCGGTCACATGCTGATCGACGTGATCGCCCTCTCCCTGGGTCTGTTCGCCGTGCGCCTCGCGCAGCGTTCCGCCACGCCGCAGCGCACCTATGGCTATCACCGCACGGAGATCCTGGTGGCGCTCGCGCAGGGCGCCCTGCTGGTGGGCGTGGCGCTCGCGCTCTTCGTCGAGGCCGTCCAGCGGCTGGGCTCCGAGCGCGAGATCCTGGCCGGGCCGATGCTGGCGATCGCCGCCGGCGGCCTGGCGGTCAACCTCGCAGGTCTCGCGCTGCTGGCCGGCGGTCGCGAGCGCGACATGAACCTGCGCGGAGTCTGGCTGCACGTGCTCTCCGATGCGCTCGGCAGCGCCAGCGCGATCAGCGCCGCCCTGCTCGTGCTCGCATTCGGCTGGCGCTGGGCCGATCCGCTCGCGTCGATCGCGATCGCAGGGTTGATCGTGCGCTCGTCGTGGTCGCTGCTGCGCGAGGCCGTCTCCGTCCTGATGGAGTGGGCCCCCGAGCACGTGGACGTCGAAGCCATCCACCGCCAGCTCGCGGGCGTGCCGAGCGTGATCGCCGTGCACGACCTGCACGTCTGGACGATCGCGAGCGGCATGGTGGCGCTCTCGGGTCACGTGGTGGTGAGCGAGGAGCGCGAGCGCGGGAAGCTGCTCCAGGAGCTGTCGGATCTGCTCCATCAGCGCTTCGGGATCGACCACGCAACCCTCCAGATCGAAACCGAGGATTTCCGGGAGCCCGGCGGGGTCTGTTTCCCCTGAGCCGCCGGCGCGCGCAGCGCTCTGGCGAAGCCGGCGCGGATACGGAAGATTCGGCGCCGAGTCACGCGAAGGGAGAGATTTGTCCCGGCACCGAGTCCTGCGCAAGACCAAGGTAATCGCGACGATCGGACCGGCCTGCGATTCGCCGGAGACGATCAAGGCGATGATCCGGGCGGGCATGAACGTCGCCCGCCTGAATTTCTCCCACGGCACGCACGAGGAGCACCGCAAGCGCCTCGGCGTGATCCGCCAGGCCTCGGACGAGCTGCACGCAAACGTCGCCACCATGCTCGACACCAAGGGCGTCGAGATCCGGACGGGCCGCGTCACCGGCGGCGCCGCGGAGCTGCTGAAGGGCGCCGCGTTCAGCCTGCATACCGATGACCGGGTGGGGGATGGCCGCGGGGTGTCGGTTTCCTACCGGAATCTGCCGCAGGACGTCTCGCCCGGCTCGCTGATCCTGATCGACGATGGCGTCATCGAGCTGCGCGTGGTCGATGTCGCGCAGGGCGTGATCCGCTGCGAGATCCTGCGCGGCGGCAAGCTCGGCGATCGCAAGGGCGTCAACCTTCCGGACATCCCGCTCGCGCTCGAGGCGATGACCCCCGAGAACCGCGACGACCTGTTCTTCGCGATCGAGCACGACGTGACCTACATCGCCGCGTCCTTCGTGCGCAGCGCGGCGGACGTGGTCGAGATCCGCAAGGTGCTCGCCGAGCGCGGCGCGCGCATCCCGATCATCGCCAAGATCGAGAACAAGGAAGGCGTGCGGAATCTGGAGGAGATCGTCGCCAGCGCCGACGGCACGATGGTCGCGCGCGGCGATCTCGGGGTGGAGATCCCGCTGCCCGAGGTGCCGATCGTCCAGAAGCAGATCATCCGGACCACCGTCATGAACGGCAAGCCGGTGGTGACCGCGACCCAGATGCTCGACTCGATGCAGCGCAATCCGGTTCCGACACGGGCCGAGGTCAGCGACGTCGCGAACGCCATCCTCGACGGCACTTCCGCGGTGATGCTCTCGGGCGAAACGGCGGCGGGCGCCTTCCCGGTCGAAGCCGTGCGCACGATGGCGGCCGTGGCCGTGCGCGCGGAAGCGGCGCTCGGGCAATACGGCTATCTCCAGAACATCCGCCCCGAGCCCTCGAACGTGATGACGGAGGCCGTGGCCCAGGCGGCCATCACGATGGCCAATCATTTGAAGGCCGCCGCGATCATCACGCTCACCGAGAGCGGCTTCACCTCGCGCTCGATCTCGAAGTACCGTCCCGACTGCCCGATTCTCGCCATCACCAGCTCGCGCGACGTCGTGCGCAAGCTCGCGATGAACTGGGGCGTGACGGCGCTCTTGTTCGAGGGCGAGCGCGGCGACGAGCGCATGATCCAATTCGGCGTCGCGAGCGGCCGCGAGCAGGGCTACATCCAGCGCGGCGACGTGGTCGTCGCCACCGCCGGGATCTCGCGCGAGACCGGCAGCACGAACCTGATCAAGGTGATCACCGTCGACGCTTGAGCCGGGCTCGCCGGGGCCGGAGGCAGCATGGACGAGGACCGTCTCACGGCGCTGGTGCCCGCCGGCGGCTGCGCGCGCAAGCTGCCCGCCGAGGATCTCGCCGAGCTGCTCGCCCACCTGGCGCCCTTCCCCCATCCCTGGGTCGACCCCGAGGTGGGCCCGATGGAGGACGCCGCGATCGTGTGTCCGCCCGCCGGTCCACGGCTCGTCTTCACGGTCGACTTCATCACGCCCGTCGTCGACGATCCCGAGAGCTTCGGCGCGATCGCCGCCGCCAACGCCATCTCCGACGTCTACGCGATGGGCGGCGAGCCGCAGGTTGCGCTCGCGGTCTGCGGCGTGCCCCCGAGCGGGCTCCCAGCGGGCGCGATGGCGCGGATCTTCCGCGGCGGGCGCGACAAGGCGGCCGAGGCCGGCTGCGCCATTGCGGGCGGCCACACGATCGTCGACCCCGAGCTGAAATACGGCCTCGCCGTGCTCGGCACGCTCGAGGGCGGGCGCTCGTTCGCTCACGTGCACGCGCGGCCTGGCGATCGGCTCGTGCTCACGAAGCCACTCGGTGTCGGGGTGGCCTCGCAAGCGCTGAAGCAGCGGCGGCTGCCCCCCGCCGAGCTCGCGCAGGCCGTGGCCGTGATGACGACCCTCAACCGCGCCGCGAAGGACGCAGCGCTCGCCTGCGACGTGCGAGCGGCGACCGACGTCACGGGCTTCGGCCTGCTCGGTCACCTGCACCATCTGCTGCTCGGTGCGAAGCTCTCGGCGCGCGTGTCGGCCTCCGCCGCGCCGCTGCTGCCGTTCGCGCGCCGGCTGGTGGAGCAGGACGCCTGCTCCGGTGGCAGCAAGCGCAATCTCGCCGCGGCGCAGCGCTGGACGCGCTTCGCGCCCGAGGTCGACGCCGCGCAGCGCCTGCTCTTGTGCGACGCCCAGACCTCGGGGGGCCTGCTGCTCGCCGTGCCGGCCGCCGCCGAGTCGAGTCTACTCGCCGAGCTCGAACGCCGCGGCACGCTCGCGCGCGCGATCATCGGCGAGCTGATGAGCGGAAGCCCAGGCGAGATCGAGGTCCTCAGCTGACGGTGGAGCTGCATGCCCGCGACGCTCGCGCGCTCGCGACGCTGGTCGAGGACCTGCGCCGCCTGCACGGCGGCGCGCTGCAGGGCGTGCTGCTCGTCGGCGAGGCCGCCGGCCCCGAGTACCGGCCCCGCGTTTCGCCGCTCTCGGTGCTCGTCGTGCTCGCGCAGGTCGATGCCGAGGCCCTGCGCCGCACGCGCTCTCGCGTCGCGAGCTGGCGCCGGCTGCGCATCCCGGCCCCGCTCTTGCTGGAGGCGGGGAGCATCGAGCGCTCCCTCGACGTCTTCCCGCTCGAGCTGCTCGAGCTGCGCGATCGACACCGGGTTCTGTATGGACGTGTCGAAGCGCTCGAGCGCATCGAAGTCGCGCTCCCGCATTTGCGCCTCGAGCTGGAGGAGCAGCTGCGCGGGAAGCTCATGCACCTGATGGCTGCCTATCTCGAAGCCGGTGACTCGCCGCGTGCGCTGCGCCGGCTGCTGGTCGACTCGACGCCTGGCTTCAACGTGCTCTTGCGCGGACTGATCCACCTGCGCGGCGGCGAGAGCGCGCAGCGCCCGCTCGATCCGCAGCACCTGATCGCGGCGGTCGAGCGCCTGTGCGACATCCAGCTGTCGGCGCTGCGCCGGCTCGACCGCATGCGCCGCGGATTCGAGGCCGTGGGGCGCAGCGAGCTCGAGCCGCTCTTCGAGGGCTACCTCGCCGACGTCCGCCGCCTCGGACGGCTGGTGGACGCGCCGTGAAGCAGCGGGCTGCGCTCCTCGGGCTCGCACTCGCTGGCTTCGCGCTGTGCGCGCAGGCCGATGCGCTGGCGCCGATCCCGCCGCTCACGGGACCGGTCGTCGACGAGGCCCACCTGCTCTCGCCCGAGCAGTCCGCCTTTCTCGACGCCCTCTCGCGCGAGCTCCAGAGCAAGACCGGCGCCCAGACGGCGCTGCTGACCGTCGAGACCACCGCGCCCGAAGACCTCTTCGACTATGGGCTGCGCGTCGCGCAAGCCTGGCAGCTCGGAAGCAAGGCGAAGGACGATGGGCTCCTCCTCGTGGTCGCGAGCCGCGATCGCAAGGTGCGCTTCTTCACCGGCTACGGGCTCGAGGGGGTGCTGCCGGACGGCAAGCTCGGCCGCATCCTCGACACCTACGCGATTCCCCCGTTTCAGCGCGGCGAGCTCGGCGAGGGCATCCTGACCGCAATGAACGCCGCCTCGCACGCGATCGCGGAGGACGCCGGCGTGCAGCTCACCGGCGCGGCCCCCGCCCCCGCGCCTCTCGCGCTCCCGATCGACCCGCGCTGGATCTTCCTGCTGCTCGTGCTGTGCTTGCTGCTGCTGCGGTATTTCGGTCCTCCACCGGGCATGCGCGGGCGGCGTTACCGTCCCGTGCTCTGGGGTGGGGGCCTCGGCTCCGGCGGCTTCGGCGGGGGCTTCGGAGGGGGCGGCGGCTTCGGAGGCGGGGGCTTCGGCGGCGGCGGTGGCGGCTTCGGGGGCGGAGGCGCGGGCCGCGGCTGGTGACATGCGCGCCGGACGGCGCGCGAGGAGGAAGACGCGATGCAGGTGATGGGAATCCGGGCGCGAGGGCTCGCGAGCGCCGCGTTCGTGTGTCTGGCGCTCGCTGCGAGCGGCTGCGGCTACAACCAGCTCGTCTCCCAGAACGAGAAGGTCGACTCCGCCTGGAGCGAGGTGCAGAACCAGCTCCAGCGCCGCAACGACCTGATCCCCAATCTGGTGAGCACGGTGAAGGGCTTCGCCGCCCAGGAGCAGAACGTGCTCGTGAAGGTCACCGAAGCGCGCAGCCGCGTCGCGGGCGCGGGCACGCCGAGCGAGACGATGGCGGCCTCGAACGAGCTGAGCGGCGCGCTCTCGCGCCTGCTGGTCGTCGTCGAGAAATATCCGGAGCTCAAATCGGACCGCAACTTCATCCAGCTCCAGGACGAGCTCGCGGGCACCGAGAACCGCCTGGCCGTCGCCCGCAACCGCTACAACGACGCGGTGCGCGAGTACAACACCACCGCCAAGCGCTTCCCGACGCTGCTGATCGCGCGCATGTTCGGGTTCCAGGAGAAGACCTACTTCGACGCGCCCGAAGCCGCGCGCGAAGTGCCGAAGGTGCAGTTCTAACGCCGACCTACACGCTGCGCGAGCTGCTCGGTTACTTCCTGCGCCTCGGAGCGCTCGGCTTCGGGGGGCCGATCGCGCTATGCGGCGCGATGCAGCGCGATCTCGTCGAGACGCGCGGCTGGATCCGGCTCGAGGATTTCAAGGAAGGTCTGGCGCTCGCCCAGCTCGCACCGGGCCCCCTCGCCGCCCAGCTCTCGATCTACCTCGGCTGGGTCCATCACGGCTTCGTCGGCGCCACGCTCGTCGCCTTCGCGTTCGTGCTGCCCTCGTTCGCGATGGTGATGCTGCTATCCGCCGCCTATGTCGCGCTCGGTGGCCTGCCCTGGATGACCGGCGTCTTCTATGGCGTCGGCGCCGCGGTGATCGCGATCATCGCGCGCAGCGCCTACAAGCTCATGCGTTCGACGGTCGCAGGCGACCCGCTGCTCTGGATCCTGTTCGCCGCGAACGCGTTCGTGACGGGCTGGACGGAGTCGGAGCTGGTGTGGCTCTTCGTCGCCTCGGGCTTCGTGGCGCTGCTGGCGCACGCCTGCGTCCGGGGGTCTCGACCAGCGCCGCGTTCTGCCTTCCCCTGCCGTGGCTCGTGAGCGGTCTCGGCGGGCCCGCAACGCCGGCGACGCTCTCCACGATCTGCGTGTTCTTCGCGAAGGCGGGGGCGTTCGTGTTCGGAAGCGGGCTCGCGATCGTTCCCTTCCTCCACGGCGGCGTGGTGAACCAGCTGCACTGGCTCTCGGAGCGCCAATTCCTCGACGCCGTGGCGGTCGCGATGATCACGCCCGGGCCCGTCGTCATCACCGTGGCCTTCATCGGCTATCTCGTCGCGGGGCCGATCGGCGCCACGCACGCCGCCGTCGCCACGTTCCTGCCCTGTTACCTCTTCGTGGTCATCCCCGCGCGCTACTTCCGGCGCGCCATCCACGATGCGCGCGTCAAGGCCTTCGTGAGCGGGGTGACGGTCGCGGCCGCGGGCGCGATCGCGGGCGCCGCGTTCGTGCTCGCTCGCCGCGCGATCGTCGATCTTCCGACGGCCGCCATCGCGCTCGTCGCGCTCGGCGTGCTGACAACCATCAAGGCGAAGCACGAGCCGCTCCTGATCCTCGCCGCCGGAGTCGTCGGGCTCGGGCTCGCTCGCTTCGCGGGATCGTGACACGCAGTTCCCAAGCCGGGGATCCAAACCAGAGAAGGAGACAGCGATGCAGGAAAGCAAGCAATCGATCGAGACCGATCCGCGCGGCATCAGCCGGCGCGAGGCGCTCACCGCGCTCGGCGCGATCAGCGCCGGCACCTGGGCAGCCTCGAGCTTTGCAGCGAGCGATGCGCGCGCCGAGGAGCCGAAGGCCGCAGCCGCCGTGGCGGCGCCCGCCTACCGCGGCGCGCACGAGATCAAGCCGCTGCCGTTCGATCCCGCGAAGCTCACGGGCATCTCCGAGAAGCTGATCACGTCGCACCACGACAACAACTACGCCGGAGCGGTGAAGCGCCTCAATCTGATCCAGCAGCAGCTCGGCTCGCTGCCGAAGGACGCACCGCCCTATCAGGTCGGCTCGCTCAAGCGCGAGGAGCTGATCGCGACGAACTCCGATGCATCTGCACGAGCTCTATTTCGCGAATCTCGGCGGCAATGGACGAGCGATCGGCGCGCCGCCGAGCCTGCTCGCCGCCGAGTACGGAACTCTCGAGGCCTGGGAGAAGATTTTCGCCAGACCGCGCTCTCGCTCGGCGGCGGCTCGGGCTGGGTGTGTCGCGTACGACCCTCGCACGGGATCGCTGCACAACTGGTGGGCCTGGGACCACACGAATGGGCCCGCCGGCGGCGTCCCGGTGCTGGTGTTCGATCTCTACGAGCACGCCTACCAGATGGACTATGGCGCGACGACGAAGAGCTACGTCGACGCCTTCGCGCGCAATCTGAGCTGGGACGAGGTCAATCGGCGCACGGAGCTCGCGCGCTCGCACGCCGCTCGCTCGCCCGCAGGCGCCTGAAGCGCAACGTCTGCACTCCGGCGGCTGCGCCAGCCTCTCGGGCTCGCGCGCGCGGGCCGGCGGTTCTGGTCGCGAGAGCCGCGGCCCGGCTATGCTGCGGCCCGCGATGCCGACGCAGCGGAGCGCGATGTCCGAGAGCCTCGACGAGGTCGCCCGCCGCGAATACCGGCGGCGCCGGCGCCAGGAGCGCGGCTGGCTGCGCACCCTGCGCCACGAGCTGCGGCCCTGGATCACGCGTCCGCTGATGCGCCTCAACCTGGCGCTCTTTCCCGCGTTCTACCTGCTCTACATGCGCTGCGTCTGGGCGACGAGCCGCGTCGTCGACCACGGTCTCGCGCGGCTCTTCGAGATCAGCGCGAAGCACAACGGCGCCGTGGGGTTGCTCTGGCACGAAGAGGTGTTCACGGTCGCCTGGGGCTACGCCTATCTCGGCTTCCGGCCGCACACGCTCGCGAGCCTCTCGAACGACGGCGCCGTGATCACGCGCCTGCTCGAGCGCTGCGGATTCAACGTGTTCCGCGGCGGCTCGAGCGACCGCGATTCGCGCCGGCGCAGCGACGTGACGCGCGAATTGACCGAGCACATGAACCAGACCGACGGCGTGATCTACGGGCTCACCGTCGACGGCTCGAAGGGTCCGCCCTACCGCTTGAAGCGCGGCGGCATCATCGTCGCGCGCGACTGCGGCCGGCCGATCGTGCTCGTGCGCACCTGGTACCAGCGCTGCCTGCGGCTCGACACCTGGGACCGCACGGCGATCCCCCTGCCCTTCAACCGCATCCACTACTACATGGAAGGCCCGTACTTCCCGCCCGCGGACGCCGACACCGAGGCGGGTCTCGAGCGCTTCCGGCTTGCGAGCTCGAGGAGGATCTGATCGCGCTCGCCGCCCGCAGCTACGACGATTTCGGGCAGCCGCGGCCCGGCCAACCTGCTCACGCGCGAGCAGGAGCGCGCGGCGCAAGACGCCGCCGTCGCGGGGGCCGCGTGAGTCCGAGGCTGCGCGCCTGGCTCGCGCCGCTCGCGCTCGCCGCGCTCGCCTGCGGCGCGCCGCCGCCGGTCGACGATTCGGGGCCCGTCGCGGACTGGCCCGCCTACGGCGGCGACGCGGGCGGCCTGCGCTACTCGCCTCTCACGCAGATCACGCGCGAGAACGTCGGCCGGCTCGAGATCGCCTGGGAGCATCACAGCGGCGACGTCTCGGACGGCACGAAGGGCGAAGCCCGCACCTCCTTCAACGTGACACCGCTCGTCGTCGGCGATTCGCTCTTCTATTGCACGGGCATGAATCGCGTCTTCGCGCTCGACGCCGAGACGGGCGCGCAGCGCTGGAGCTTCGACCCGCACCAGCGCCTGAAGAAGCTCCAGGGTCCCTACCCTCGCACGTGTCGGGGCATCGCGCACTGGAAGGATCCCGCCGCCCCGGCGGGCGCCGCCTGCGCGCAGCGCATCTTCACCGGCACGCTCGACGCGGAGCTGATCGCGATCGACGCCGCGACCGGCCGCGTCTGCGAAGACTTCGGCGAGCAGGGCCGCGTGGCGCTGCGCAAGCGACGTCGGCGCCGCGGAGCCCTCCGAGTACTACGTCACGTCGCCGCCGCTCGCGATCCGCGACGTGGTGGTCGTGGGCGCCCTCATCACGGACAACCAGCGCCGCGACGCCGCGAGCGGCGTCGTGCGCGCGTTCGACGCGCGCAGCGGCGCGCTGCGCTGGAGCTGGGATCCCGTGCCGCCGGGCTGGACCCCGCCCGCCGATTGGAAGCCAAGCGCCGGTCGCTACACGGCAGGCACCGCGAACGTGTGGTCGATCCTGTCGGGGGACGAAGAGCGCGGCCTGGTGTTCGCGCCGACCGGCAACGCTGCGCCGGACTATTTCGCGGCGAGCCGCCACGGCCTCGACTACTACTCGAGCTCGACGGTCGCGCTCGACGCGCAGACCGGCGTCGTCCGCTGGCACTTCCAGACCGTCCACCACGACGTCTGGGACTACGACGTTCCCGCGCAGCCGACGCTCGTCGAGCTGCCGCTCGCGGGCCGCGGCGTCGCCGCGGTCGTGCAGCCGACGAAGATGGGGCACGTCTTCGTGCTCGACCGCGAGACCGGCGAGCCGCTCTTCCCGGTCGAGGAGCGGCCCGTGCCCGCGACCGACGTCGCGGGCGAGACGCTCTCGCCGACGCAGCCCTTCCCGACGCATCCGCCGCCGCTGCACCCGTCGCGGCTCACGCCCGAAGACGCCTGGGGGTTCACGCCGTGGGATCGCAAGAAGTGTGCGGAGCAGATCGCCGCCGTGCGCTCGGAAGGCGTCTTCACGCCGCCGAGCCTGAAGGGAAGCATCGAGTTCCCCGGCGCCGCCGGCGGTCCGAACTGGGGCGGCGTCTCGATCGATCCGACCACGCACGTGATGTACGTGAACCAGATGCACGTCGCGATGCTGGTGAAGCTGATTCCGCGCGCCGAATACGACACGCTCGACAAGAGCCTGTATGCGTATCCGAACGAGCTCTACCCGCAGCTCGGCACGCCCTACGCCGTGGCGCGGATGCCGTTCCTCTCCCCGCTCGGCGCGCCCTGCAACCCGCCGCCGTGGGGCACGCTCACGGCCGTCGATCTCGTCTCGGGGAAGACCTTGTGGGAGTCGACGCTCGGCACGACGCGCGACACGGCGCCCTTCCCGCTCTGGCTTCCACTCGGCGCGCCGAACCTCGGCGGCTCGATCGTCACCGCCGGCGGCGTGGTCTTCATCGGCGCCACGACGGACAAGTTCCTGCGCGGTTTCGACGCCGCGACCGGGAAGGAGATCTGGCGCCAGCGGCTGCCGTACACCGCGAACGCGACGCCGATGACCTACCGCCTGCGCAAGGACTCGCGGCAATTCCTGGTGATCGCCTCGGGAGGCCACGGCTGGTCGCAGCCGGGCGATGCCTTGATCGCGTTCGCGCTGCCGCGCTAGTTCGACGACTACGCTCGCCTGCGGCAGGTTCGATGACTCCGCTCGCCTTTGGCTCGCTGCGCGCGGGCTGGCGCCCGCTTGCGCTCAGGCGCCGAGCTTCTTGCGCAGCGCCGCGATCCCGTTCGTGTAGATGCCGCGGACCGCCTTCTCCATCGAAGCCTCGCTGCCGGCCTTCGGCTCGAAGCGACCGCCCCAGGCGACCTCGCAGGCGTTTGGCCCCTTCTCGCGGATCTTCACGTTCGAGAGATAGTCGCGCATCGGCAACGGGGAGATTCCGATGATCGCGTAGCTGAGGCTGCGTCCTGCGTCGTCGAACGATTCGAGCCGCTCCTGGAGCCGCAGCCCGCCCGCCAGCGTGACCGTGCGCACCGCCCCGATGCCGCTGCCCACGAGCTCGCAGCTCTCGAGACCCTGCATCCACTGCATCAGGTCTCCGAACCCCCGCAGCAAGGCCCACACCTTCGCAGCCGGCGCCGCGATCTCCTCGCACACGCGAACTTCCATCGGCATGCTCGCTCTCCTCGTGCTCGGCCCGGAACGGGCTCGCAGGCCGACTTCTATCACATTCCGCCAGCAGGCGGATGGAATGCCGGCACCCTCGTCGGCGGCGCGCGGAGGGTCCCGCCTCCAGCCGCCGTGCGTGATAGGATTTGGCTTCCCTCAGCCGCGCGGCAGCGATGGAAGGAAACCGGATGACGCAGTGGAATCTCGCAGACTGTCTCGAGGCGATCGCGGAGATCCGCGGCGATTCGGTGGCCCTGGTGCAGGGCCCGCGCCGCATTCTCTGGCGCGAGGTCGAGCGCCGCGCGACGCAATCTCGCCGCCTGGATGCTGGAGCATGGCGCGTCCCACCAGGCCAAGGTCGCCCTCTACACCTACAACCACCCGGCCTACATGGAGGGCGTCTGCGCCGCGATGATGGCGGCGCTGGCGCCGGTGAACGTGAACTACCGCTACCGCGAGGAAGAGCTGCGCTATCTGCTCGACAACGCCGACGCGGAGTTCGTCGATCGTGCACGAGGAGTTCGCGCCGCTGCTCGCGAGCGTGCGCGGCGATCTGCCGCAAGCTGCGCGGCGTGCTGGTGGTGCGCGAGGCCCGGCTCGACCACGCCGGCCGCGGCTCTCGGCGGCGCCGACTACGAAAGTGTCGCGACGAGTGACCGCCGCCTCCGCAGGTGGCGCGCAGCGGCGACGATCTGCTCTTGCTCTACACCGGCGGCACCACGGGCATGCCGAAGGGCGTGATGTGGCGGCAGCACGATCTCTACTTCCGCTTCGCCGGCGGCGGGCTGATGCCGCCCCCCGTCGACATGCCGGCGCTGCGCGCCTTCGTGCGCGATGCGCCGCTGCGGCTCTCCACGCTGGTCGCTCCGCCGCTGATGCACGGCACGGGCTGGTTCACGGCGATGATCGCCTGGCTGACGGGCGGCTGCGGTGCTGATGCTCGATGATCCGAAGCGCTTCGATCCGGCAGATCTCTGGGGCGTGGTGACGCGCGAAAAGCCGACCTCGGTGACGATCGTCGGCGATTCGTTCGCGAAGCCGATGGTCCGCGAGCTCGCGGACGCCGGTGCGCGCTACGATCTCTCCTCGCTGCTGCTGATCGCCTCTTCCGGCGTGATGTGGAGCGAAGAGACCAAGCAGGCCCTGCTCGCCGCCAACCCGAAGCTGATGCTGATCGATTCCTTCAGCTCGTCCGAAGCCGTGGGCATGGGCATGTCGGTCACCACCGCGAAGGGCGCCGTGCAGACCGCGCGCTTTCCAGCTCGGCGGCAACACGCGCCTCTTCGACGAGACGCTGCAAGCCGCTCGCGACGGCGCCCGGCGTCAAGGGCCTCGTCGGCGTCGGCGGTCCGCAGCCCGTCGGCTACTACAAGGACGAAGCCAAGAGCGCGCGCACCTTCGTGACGGTCGACGGCGCCCGCTTCTCGATTCCCGGGGATTGGGCGGTCGTCAACGACGATGGCGTCACGCTCACTCTCCTCGGCCGCGGCTCGGTCTGCATCAACACCGGCGGCGAGAAGGTGTTTCCCGAAGAGGTCGAGGAGGCGATCAAGCGCCACCCCGGCGTGAAGGACGTCGTGGTGGTCGGCGTTCCCGACGCGAAGTGGGGCGAGGCGATCACGGCGGTGGTCTCGACGCAGCCGCCCGGCGTCGCGGCGGAGACGCTGATCAACCTCGTCAAGCAGGAGCTCGCGGGCTACAAGGCGCCCAAGCACGTGTTGTTCGTCGACGAGGTCTATCGCTCTCCCTCGGGCAAGGCCGATTTCAAGCGCACGCGCGACGTCGCGCTCGCGGCGCTCGGGGTCGCGAAGTGACGCGCGCATGAGCGGGGTGCGCAGCACGACCGACGGCCCCGTCACGGTCGTGACGCTCGACCGCCCGGCCGTGCGCAACGCCGTCGACGGGCCGACCGCCGCCGCGCTGTGCGATGCCTTCCGCCGCTTCGACGCCGATCCGAACCTCAGCGTCGCCGTGCTCACGGGCGCCGGCGGCACCTTCTGCGCCGGGGCCGACCTGCGCGCGCTGGCCGAGGGACGCGGCAATCGCGTCGACGAGACCGGGGATGGGCCGATGGGGCCGACGCGCCTGTGCCTCGGCAAGCCCGTGATCGCCGCCGTCGAGGGACACGCCGTCGCGGGCGGCCTCGAGCTCGCGCTCTGGTGCGACCTGCGCGTGGCGGCGCAGGACGCGGTCTTCGGCGTCTACTGCCGGCGCTGGGGCGTGCCGCTCATCGACGGTGGCACGATCCGCCTCCCACGCCTGATCGGTCACAGCCACGCCCTCGATCTGATCCTCACCGGACGCGGCGTCAGCGGCGAGGAGGCGCGCACGCTCGGCCTCGCGAATCGCCTGGTCCCGAAGGGCCGCGCACTCCCCGAGGCGATCGCGCTCGCCCACGAGCTCGCGCGCCTTCCCCAGCGCTGCCTGCGCAGCGACCGGCGCTCCGCGTACGAGCAGTGGGACCTGCCGCTCGACGCGGCGCTGCGTCACGAGACGCGCCTCGGCCTCGACGTGATCCGCTCGGGCGAGTCGCGCGAGGGCGCCCGGCGCTTCGCCTCGGGCGCCGGCCGGCACGGGGCGAGCGAATGACGGCACACGCAACGCCTGCGTTCCCGTCGCCCGGGGCGCCTCTTCATGCGCCGCGCAGCGCTGCCCCATTCCGCCGCACTTCGAAGACCGCGCCGTTGCCGGCGCCGCTGCGCGCATTGCGTCGGCTCGAAGCGTTCTCGTAGAATCGGCGTCGTTGCGTCGGCCGCCCATACCGTTTCGCGTGTCGGCGCGGGCGGAGCGCGCAGCGAAGCGTCAGCCAGCCGTTGGAGATGCAGCACATGGACGTCGAGCGCACACGCTTGAAGGAGGCGCGGGAAGGCAAGAAGGCCTGGAAGCGCTGGGGCCCGTACCTGAGCGAACGACAGTGGGGCACGGTCCGCGAGGACTACAGCGAGTCCGGCGACGCCTGGAACTACTTCAGCCACGACCAGGCGCGCTCGCGGGCCTACCGCTGGGGCGAGGACGGTCTCGCCGGGATTTCCGACGACCAGCAGCTGCTCTGCTTCGCGCTCGCCCTGTGGAACGGCAAGGACCCGATTCTCAAGGAGCGGCTCTTCGGGCTGACCAACAGCGAGGGCAACCACGGCGAGGACGTCAAGGAGTACTACTTCTACCTCGACTCGACGCCGACTCACTCGTACATGAAGTACCTCTACAAGTATCCGCAGGCGGCGTACCCGTACGACGAGCTGGTCGCGAGCAACCGTCGCCGCAGCCGCGAGGACTTCGAGTACGAGCTGCTCGACACGGGCGTGTTCGATCAGGATCGCTACTTCGACGTGTTCGTCGAGTACGCGAAGGCCGGCCCGGAAGACATCCTGATCCAGATCAGCGTCCACAATCGCGGCCCGGAGCCGGCGACGCTCGCACCTGCTGCCGACACTCTGGTTCCGCAATACCTGGTCGTGGGGAGGCAACCCTCCTCGTCCCAGCCTCCGACAGCTCGCGCCGGGCTCCGGCCACCTCGTGATCGGCGCCTCGCACCCCGACGCTCGGGCGAGCGCTTCCTCTACTGCGAGGGCGCGAGCGCGCTGCTGTTCACCGAGAACGAGACGAACACCGAGCGCCTCGTCCGGCGTTCCCAACCGGACGCCCTACGTCAAGGACGGCATCAACGACTACGTCGTCCACGGGCGGAAGGACGCCGTGAACCCCGAGCAGGACGGGAACCAAGGCGGCGGCGCACTACACGCTCGACGTCGGCCCGGGGGAGTCGCGCGACCATTCGCCTGCGCCTGTGCGACGTCGCGCCGGACGCCGCTCCTGCGACGGCGACCTGGCGCGGCGGCCCGTTCGGGAGCTTCGACGGCGTGGTCGAGGCGCGCCGGCAGGAGGCCGACGAGTTCTACGCCTCGGTCATCCCGGCGTCGCTCGAGCGCCGACGCGGCCAACGTCATGCGCCAGGCGCTGGCGGGCATGCTGTGGACCAAGCAGTTCTACTACTACGACGTCGACCAGTGGCTGTCGGAGCACGGCTCCGATCCCGTTCAAGTCGCAAAGCGGCGCGCGCCGCGCAACGAGCACTGGCACCACATGTACAACGCCGACGTCATCTCGATGCCGGACAAGTGGGAGTACCCCTGGTACGCGGCCTGGGATCTCGCCTTCCACGTCCTCGCGCTGACGCTCGTCGACCCGGACTTCGGCAAGGAGCAGCTCGACCTGATGCTGCGCGAGCGCTACCTGCACCCGAACGGCCAGCTCCCGGCCTACGAGTGGAACTTCGGCGACGTCAATCCGCCGGTGCACGCCTGGTCGACGATCTTCACCTACCGCCTGCGAGAAGCAGCGCAACGGCGAGGGCGACCTCGATTGGCTCAAGCGCTTCTTCCACAAGCTGCTGCTCAACTTCACCTGGTGGGTGAACCGCAAGGACCGCACGGGCAACAACGTCTTCGAGGGCGGCTTCCTGGGGCTCGACAACATCGGCGTCTTCGACCGCAGCGCGCCGCTGCCGACCGGCGGCTACCTGGAGCAGGCCGACGGCACGGCCTGGATGGCGCTCTTCTGCCAGAACATGCTCGAGATCGCCGTCGAGCTGGCGACCGAGCGGCCGGCCTACGTCGAGATGGCGCTCAAGTTCGTCGAGCACTTCCTGTGGATCGCCTCGGCGCATGATCCGCACGGGCGAGGACACCGGGATGTGGGACGAGGAGGACGGCTTCTTCTACGACGTGCTCCGTCTGCCGGACGGCAGGCTCACAGCGGCTCAAGGTCCGCTCGATGGTCGGCTTGCTGCCGCTGTGCGCCGTCACCGTCTTCGACGGCGGATGATCGCGAAGTACCCGGAGCTGCAGCACCGCTTCGCGCGGTTCCTCGAAGCGCGTCCCGAGCTCACGGCCGCGATCCACGATCCGACGCGGGTCGGGCAGGCAGGCCGCCGGCTCGCCGTCGATCCTCGACGAAACGAAGCTCCGCCGCGTGCTGGCGAAGATGCTCGACGAGAACGAGTTCCTGAGCCCGTACGGCATCCGCTCGCTGTCGCGCTTCCACGCGGATCACCCCTACGTGCTTCCGCGCGGGCGACCAGGACTACCGCGTCGGCTACCTGCCGGCGGAGTCCGACACCGGCATGTTCGGCGGCAACTCGAACTGGCGCGGGCCGATCTGGATGCCGGTCAACGCGCTGATCATCCGCGCCCTGCTGCAGTACTACACCTACTACGGCAACGACTTCACGGTCGAGTGTCCGACCGGCTCCGGGCGGCAGATGAACCTGTACCAGGTGGCCGAGGAGATCGCGCGCCGGCTCGGCAGCATCTTCCTGCGCGACGAGGACGGCCGCCGGCCGGTCTACGGCGGAACGCGGAAGTTCCAGGAGGACCCGCACTGGCGCGACTACCTGCTGTTCTACGAGTACTTCCACGGCGACAACGGCGCCGGACTCGGCGCCAGCCACCAGACCGGCTGGACCGGAATCATCGCCCGCATCATGCATCTGTTCGCGACCAGCACGGCCGACGCAGGTCCTGGAGCTCGGCAGGAAGGCGGCGTTCACCGAGGTGGAGACGCCGAGGACCCAGCAGCCGGGTTCGACACCAGGATGAAACCGCCGACGTTGGAAGGCGAGTGAATGCCCCCGCGATATCCCTCGCTGTACCAGATCAACACGCGCGTCTGGCTGACCGAGCTCTCCCGCTCCCTCGGCCGCCCCGCCACGCTCGACGACATCCCGGACGCCGAGCTGGACCGCCTGGCGGCGGCCGGCTTCGACTGGGTCTGGCTGCTCTCGCGTCTGGCAGACGGGCGCGGCCGGCCGCGCCGTCTCGCGCGCGAATCCCGACTGGCGCCGGGAATTCGAGGAGACGCTCCCGGACCTCCGGGAAGAGGACATCGCCGGCTCGGCTTCGCGATCGCCGGATATACCGGTGCATCGCCTCGCTGGGCGGCGACGCCGCGCTGGCGAGGCTGCGAGCGCGCGTGCGCGCGCGCGGCCTGCGGCTGATGCTCGATTTCGTTCCGAACCACACGGCGCTCGATCACCCGTGGGTCGAGGAGCATCCGGAGTACTACGTCGCGGGCAGCGAGATCGATCTCGCGCGCGAGCCGCACAACTACACGCGCGTGAAGGGGGCGCAGGGCGGCGCGCTGCTCGCGCACGGGCGCGATCCGTACTTTCCGGGCTGGCCGGACACGCTCCAGCTCGACTACGCGAATCGCGCCCTCCAGGACGCGATGATCGGCGAACTCGCGCGCATCTCCACGCACTGCGACGGCGTGCGCTGCGACATGGCGATGCTCGTGTTGCCGGACGGTCTTCGAGCGCACGTGGGGTCGCCGCGCGCCGCTGTTCTGGCCGCGAGCGACCGCGCAGGTCCGCGAGCGCGTTCCGGGGTTCTGCTTCATGGCGGAGGTGTACTGGGACCTCGAGTGGACGCTGCTCAGCAGGGGTTCGACTACGCGTACGACAAGCGGCTCTACGATCGCCTGCGCGCAGGCGACGCGCGGCCCGTGCGCGAGCACCTGTGCGCCGGGCTCGACTACCAGACCCGGCTCGCCCGCTTTCTCGAGAACCACGACGAGCCGCGCGCCGCCGCAACCTTCCCGCCCGGCGTGCATGAAGCCGCCGCAGTGATCAGCTTCCTCGCGCCGGGCCTGCGCTTCTTCCATCAAGGTCAGCTCGAAGGCCGCCGCAAGCGCATCTCGCCACACCTGGTCCGCGCGCCGCAGGAGGCACCCGACGCAGGCTTGCAGCGGTTCTACGGCGACCTGCTCGGCGTGCTGCGCCGGCCCGCCTGCCGTGACGGCGAGTGGCGGCTGCTCGAGTGCGTGCCGGCCTGGGACGGAAACCCGACGTCCGAGTGCTTCGTCGCCTCGGCGTGGCAGGGACCGGACGGCGAGCGGCTGCTCGTTGCCGTCAATTACGCCGGGCACCAGAGTCAGTGTTACGTGCGGGGCGGGTTTTCCGATCTGGGCGCGCGCAAGCTGCGGCTACGGGATCTGATGAGCGCCGCCAGCTACGACCGCGAGGGCGACGACCTGCTGGCGCGCGGCCTCTTTCTCGATCTGCCCGCGTGGGGCTTCCACGTCTTCGAGCTGACCACGCCGTGAGCGCGTCGCGCGCGCCGCGCGTCCTTCCAGAGCAGGAATCCGCCGCGGAAGGCATTCGCGTTGTCGCCCAGCCGCGTGTGCGCGGGAAGTCTCTCGATCAGCCTCGCGTTGCCGCCCCCCACGACCACGTAGTCGGCCTGCAACGCCGCCCGCAGCTGCGCGACGACCTCGCGCACGGCCACGTTCCAGCGTTTCCGACCGAGCCGTCGTAGCCCGCGCAGGCCGACGTAGTCCTCGAAGCTGCGTCCCTTCTTGTACGGCAGGTGCGCGAGCTCCATCGGCTCGAGGATGCCGTCCACGACGAGCGCCGAGCCGAGGCCCGTCCCGAGGCCGAGGAAGAGCATGCGACCGCCCTGGTAGCTGCCGAGCGCCTGCATCGCCGCGTCGTTGACGATGCGCACCGGCTTTCCGAACGCCCTGCGGAAATCGAACCCCACCCAGCCCTCGCCGAGGTTCTTGGGCTCGCACAGCGGCCTTCCGTGCAGGACGGGGCCGGGGAAGCCGAGCGACACCACGTCGTAGCGCCAGTCACGCGCCAGACGCTTCGCGACCGTGACCATGCGCCGGGGGGTCATATCGGGACCCGACGGAGCCAAGCGCGCCTCGCGCTCGTGCGTCGCGAGCACCTTCACACTCGAGCCGCCGACGTCGATCACGAGGATCCTGCGCCTCGAAGCCGGCATCACGCCCCGATCACCCGGATCACCTCCGCGAGCATCGTCAGATCCTCGCGGGTCGCGATCACCAGGATCCGCGCGGGCGAGTCGCGTCGCGCCACGTCGGCGTCCGCGCGGCAACGGGCATTGGCAGCGGCGTCGAGCTCGAGACCGAGGCACTCGAGACCGCGGCAGCTCGCCGCGCGGACCTCCGCCGCGTGCTCGCCGACGCCGGCGGTGAAAACGAGCGCGTCGATCCCTCCGAGCGTCGCCGTGAGCGCGCCAATCGCCGCTCGCACGCGGTGCGCATACACGTCGAGCGCCAGCTGCGCGCGCTCGTTTCCCGCGCGGGCGGACGCCAGCACCTCGCGCATGTCTCCTGAGACCCCGGACACCCCGAGCAGCCCGGACTCGCGGTTCAGCGCCTCCTCGACCTGCTTCGCCGACAGACCGTGTTCGAGCTGCACGTGCAGCACGATTCCCGGGTCGAGCGAGCCGCTGCGCGTGGCCATCATCAGGCCGTCGAGCGGCGTGAAGCCCATCGTCGTGTCGACGCAGCGCCCGGCGAGGACCGCCGCGGCCGAGCAGCCGTGGCCGAGGTGACAGATCACCAGACGCAGCTCCGTGAGCGGTCGCGCCAGCAGCTCGGCCGCGCGTCCGGCGCAGTAGGCGTGGCTCAGCCCGTGGAAGCCGTAGCGGCGGATGCCCCAATCGCGCGTCCAGGCGCCGGGCACGGCGTAGGTGCGCGCCGCGGGCGGCAGACTCGCGTGAAAGGCGGTGTCGAAGACCGCCACGTGCGGCACACCGGGCAGCTCCGCCTCGGCGGCCGCGAGCGTCTCGAGCCCGGGTGGATTGTGCAGCGGCGCCAGCTCCGCGAGCGCCGAGATCCTCGCGCGGATCTCGGGCGCGATCCGCACCGACTCGCGGAACTCACCGCCGTGCACCATGCGGTGACCGACGGCGCCGAGCGCTGCCCGCTCTCCGCCGGAGCGGCCCGCTCCGGGAACCAGGTCCGCGAGCGCGCGCCGCACCGCCTCGGCGTGGCCTCGCCACGCCACCTCCTGCGCGGCGCGCGTCCCGTCCGGCCGCGCGCACTCGTAGCGCGTCAGCGGACCGGCCCAGTCGGCGGTCGCATGCCCGACGATCGCGCTCCCCGCCGACTCGGCGAGCGTGCACTTCAGGCTGCTCGATCCGGCGTTCAGCAGCAGCACCCTCATGAACCGCCCTCGCCCGGCACGCGCTCCTGCGTCAGACGTTGTCGGCTTCGGTCGAGCTCTTCAAGGGATTCCTCCTCGCCACCGCTGCCAAATCTTGCATCGCAAGTTACGTGCCGCTCGCGTTGGACACCAGACCGCTCCGAATCGATCCGCTGGAGCGCAGCGTCAGCGGCGCGTGGCATTGCACCCCAATCTCGCCTCCGCCGAGGGGACGCGCCGTCGATCAGATCGACCGCAGCGTCCGCGCGAGCGGCGGTACCCAGTCGATTGGAACGTGATCCGGCCGCTGGCGCACCCGCCCGAGCCAGCGACGCAGCGCCGGATGGGGCCCCAGATCGAAGCCGCCCTCGTGCGCGACGTGCGTGTAGGCGTAGAGCGCGATGTCGGCGATCGTGTAGCGCTCGCCCACGAAGAATTCGCGCGCCGCGAGCTGCTGCTCCATCACGCGCAGCGCCGCGTCGCCCCGTTCGCGTTTCTCGGGGAGCTGGCGCTCGCGCTCGGGCGTGAGCTCCCGTATGCAGCCAGTGTCGCACGACGGCGATGTACGGCTCGTGGCTGTACTGCTCGAAGCACAGCCACTGCAGAACCTGCGCGCGCGGCAGGCGCGCGTCGGGAAGCAGCGGCGTGCCCTCCGCGAGGTACCACTGGATCGCGTTCGATTCGGCCAGGCAGGTGCCGTCGTCGAGCTCGAGCACGGGAATCCGGCCGTTCGGATTGCTGCCGCAGGAACTCCGGCGTGCGCGACTCGCCCTTCTCGATGTCGACGAGCACGAGCTCGAACGGGATCTGGAGCTGGTGCAGGAGCAGCCGCACCTTGTAGCCGTTGCCCGAGCGCAGGTAGTCGTAGAGCCGAAGCATGGACGGTTCTCCTCGCTGCAAGCACGTGCAAGCTATCCAATCGGACGCGAACGCGCGCGGCTCGCTTGCCGCATGCCGAGCGCTCGGGTCAAGCGAGGCCGCGCCACTGCCGATGCGCGAGATCGATGGAGAAGGCCAAAGGCTCGATCATTCTCGCCGCCCGCCAGAGCCTCGAGCTGACGCTCTCGGCCGCCGAATTCCAGCGCCTGCTCGGCAGCATGCCGGCGGCCGCCCGCGAGCTGATCGACAGCGCGGCGCTCGTTCCCTCCGGCCGCTATCCGATGGAGCGCGTGAGCGAAATGCTGGAAGCGCTGGGCAAGCACTGGGGCCCGACCCGGATTGCGCGCCTCGAAGAGCTGGGCGGCTTCATCGCCGTCAAGCACCTGAACGGCATGCTCAAGTTCCTGGTGCGGATCGGCACGGTGGGCGCCACGGTCGCCATGCTGCCCAAGGCCTGGGATCTGTTCTTTCTCGGCAGCAGCGCGCGGGTCCTCGACCGCGCGCCGAATCGCTTCGTCGGCGTGCTGAAGAGCGCCTTCATCAGCGAGCTGCTGAATGCCGTCGTGCGCGGCTTCATCCGCGAGGTGGTCGAGCAGGCCGGTGGCCGCCACGTCGAGGTGAAGGATCTACCGACCCAGGAGCCGGGTGAGCACCAGTTCGCCGTCAGCTGGACCTGATCACTCGCCCGTTTCGTCGACGAATTCCGGCCAGCGCTCGCCAGGCAACGGCGGGATCTCGAGATCGGGGGCCTGCGGCGGATCCGGGATCTCCCACGTGTTGCCCCACAGCGAGCCGCCGCCATCGACGCGCAGGGTCTCACCCGTGATGAAATCCGCCGCGGGCGAGAGCAGGTAGCAGACGGCCGCCGAGACCTCATCGGCCCGCCCCAGGCGCTTGAGCGGAATCTGGCGCCAGGACGCCGCCAGCAGCTCCGGCGGATAGACGCGCATCCCGGTCGTGAGGATCGTGCCCGGCGCCACGCAGTTGATCCGGATGCCCTTTGCGGCCCACTCGACCGCGAGCGAGCGCGTCATGTTGACGACCGCCGCGCGCGCCGCGCCGGTGTGCATCAAGCCCGGGAAGCCGCGCCACATGTTGGCCACGATGTTCACGATCCTGCCGCCGTGCGCGAACATCCAGCGCTGCCCGACCAGCTGGCACATCGTCCAGGTCCCGGTGAGGTTCGTGTCGATCACCGCCTTCCAGCCTTTTTCGGTGTAGTTCTCGGCATCGGCCGGAAACTGCCCGCCGCCGTTGTTCACCAGGAAATCGATACGGCCGAAGCGACGCAGCACCTCGTCGCAGAGCGCTTCGACCTGCGCACGCTCGCGGATGTTGCACACGAACGGCACGACCTCGACGCCGAGGTCGCGCGAGAGTCCGCGCGCGGCGACCTCGACGTTCGCCCGCTTGCGCGATGCGATCACTACGCGGGCGCCGAGCGTCGCCAGCTCTTCGGTGATCGCGGCGCCGAGACCGGTGCCCCCCCCCGTCACGATCGCGACCCGGTCGCGGAACAGGTCGTCTCGGAAGATCGAAGTCGCCGCCATCACGTCTCCTGGGCCGTCCGCGCGCATCGGCGGCCGTTCGGGTTAGCGCCGCAGCAGCTCGGGTGCGCGCGCCTCGAGCATCCGGCGCATTCCGTCGCGCCAGCCGACGCGCGTCGGCCCCAGCAGCGCGTGCATGCGCGTCAAATCGACCGGCAGGCTCGCGATCGTATCCGGCGTCTCGTGCCAGCGCGGCTCGAGGCCCGTGAGCTCGCCGAGCCACGCGCACCACGCCTCGAGAGCCACCGTCTCGCTTCCGCCCCAGTTGACGATCAGCGCCGGCACGCTGGCCGCCGCCACCAGCTTCGGCACGTGCGCGACGAGATCGTCTTCGTGGATCGGATTGAACCAATTTGGCCGCTCGGGGTGAACGGGAATCGGACGGTCGGCGCGCATCAGCGCGAGGTGGAACCACGGCCAACCGCCGCCCTCCCCGTACGGAACCGAGAGCCGCGCGATCGCCGTCGGCAGCCCGTGCTCGCGCGCGGCGAAGCGCGCCACCGCCTCGCTCGCGATCTTGCACAGACTGTAGGTGGGCATCAGCGCGCGATGATTGTCGCCGAGCGGATCCTGCTCGCGTGCGGGACGCGTTCCGGGCGGCCGGTAGACCGCCGCGGACGAGCAGTGGACGAACGCCTTCGCGCGCCGGCAATGCGCCATCAGGCGTCCCGTGCCCTCGGCGTTGGCGGTGAGATCGCGATCGAAATCGGCGTCGCCGCCCTTCACGACGGCGAAGTGGAGCACGCAGTCGAAATCGTCGGGCAGCGCGTCGAAGGACCCCTCCGCGAGGTCGACCGCGAGCGGGCGCACGCCGGCCGCGACGAGGCGCTCGCGATCGCGCGCCTTCGCGAGGCGCGAGAGACCGTGCACCTCGTTGTCGCGCGCCAGCGCGCGAGCCACGGCGAAGCCCACCTGGCCCGTCGCGCCGCTCACCAGGATCTTGTGGCCTGCAAAGCTCATGTCCGCGGGGGATCGTAGAACATCACCGCGGGGAGCGACGCGCGGCGCCCGCGCTTCGCGTAAGATGCGCTGCGATGCCCCCCGAGCGTGCCTCCCCGCGCCGTCAGATGGCGGCGCTGCTCACCCTCACGGCCTTCGCCGCCTACCTCCAGACGGTGCCCGGGATCACGGCGCCGTTCGTCGCCCGCGAATTCGGTCTCTCCGACGCTGGGATCGCGAGCATGATGGGCTTCGTCGCGCTTGGCGCGCTCGCCGCCTTCGGCCTCACGCGGCTCGCCGATCGCATCGGACGCCGGCGCGTGATGCTCGCCTGCCTCGCCACGCTGCCTGCGCTCTCGCTCGCCTCGGCGCTCGCGCCGGGCGTGCGCTCGTTCATCGCGCTCCAGGTCCTGGTGGCGGCGCTCTACGTGACCGTGCTCGCGACGACGATGGTCGTGATCACCGAGGAGCTTCCCGACGCGGAACGCGCCGAGGGGCAGGCCTACTACGGGCTGCTCTTCGCGCTCGGTGGCGCGCCGGTGCTGCTGCTCACGCCGCTGCTCGCGGATTCGGCGAACGGCTGGCGCATGCTGTGGGCGCTGCCCGCCGTCGCTGCCCTCGCGATTCCCTGGGTGCGGCGCAGCCTGCCCGAGACGCGGCGCTTCGAACGCGCCGCCGAGAGCGGGAGCGTCGCCGCCACCCGCGCGCGCGACCTCTTCCACGGCCCCTACCGACGGCGCGCGATCGGACTCCTCGCCGCCTGGACATTGCGCCCGATCGGCGTCACCGCCGCGCTCACCTATCTCTTCTACCACGGCGTCACCAATCTCGCGCTGACGCCCGCCGTGATGACGCTGATCCTGGTGGTCGGTGGCGCCGCGGGCCTGCTCGGGATCCCGCTCGGCGCGCGTCTGTCGAATCGTTGGGGACGGCGCCCGACGCTCGCGAGCTTCTCGCTCTTGTGCGTCGCCTCCGGCGTCGCCTACTACTGGGTGCCCGCGGACCTCCCGGTCTGGACGGCCTTCGCGCTCGGCGCCTGCTTCGCAGTGTGTCAGATCGCCTTCAACGCCTACACCGTCGCGGAGCGCTGCCTCGACACGGAGCTGTTTCCGACCACACTGCGCGCGACCTATGCCGGCAGCACGCGCCTGGGCCAGGCGGTGGCCACGATCCTCGCAAACTTCGGCGTGAGCTGGCTCGCGAGCGCGCTCGGCGGCATCGTCCCCGCGATCACGCTGGTGAGCGTGGCGACTGCGCTGCCGGCGCTCGCCATCTTCCTTGCGGTCGCCCCGGAGACCGCCGGCCAGGGCCTCGACGAAACCTCGCTCGAGCACGCGGGGCTCGCCGCCTCCGGCGAGCTCTCGCCGCGCCCTCCTTCCGCCCGCTAGCCCACCCCCCGCCGCCGCCCTCTCCTCGAGCCTCGAAACGACCTGGCGGCCGCCGCTCGCGCCCGATCGCAGCCGCTACAGCCGGGCGCGATTTTGGCCGATGCAGACTCCGTCGTCTCGCGGAATCCAAGCCCGCGGAGAAGGCGGTTGAGCCATTCCACCAGCGAGCCGAGCATTCTGCTGCTGCACGACGGCGAGCTCGCCGACGTGGCGGCGCTGCTCCGCGAGCTCGGCGCGGCGACCGACGAGCGCCGCGGCGGCCTCGAAGCGCGGGACGCCGATCAGAGCTGGCGCGTGCTGCTCGCCAGCGCGCGCCGCGCTCTCGAGCTCCCGTCGGGTGTGTTGCGCTCGAGCAGCGTCCGCATCGCGATCCTCGATGGCGAATCGCGCACCGTGTGCGCGCTGCTGCGCCGCGCGAGCTTCGAGCTGATCGTACGGCGCCCGGTCCATCCCGCTGCGCTGCGCCTGCTGCTCCTGCACGCGCTCTACCGCGGGCCCGAGAAGCGGCGCACGCCGCGCGTGAGCGTCGGAGCGCCGGTTCAGCTGCGCGCGGGGCTGCGCCGGCATCCCGCCATCCTCGCCGACATCTCGGAACGCGGCTGCCGATTGTTGTCTGCCCAGCGCGTCACGGTCGGACGGACGCTCACGCTGCGGATTCCGGCGGGCCTTGCCGGCGGTCGCGCCTTCTCGGTGAGAGGCCTCGTGGTGCGCGCGACCCCGGCGCAGATCGGCAGCGCGGGCGTGATCACGCTCGAGTTCGAAGCGCTGCGCGGCGCCCTGCGCGACCGTATACGCGCCGTGGTGTCAGCCCACAGCCGCGGCCCCTCGGCGCTGACCCGCGGCGATTCGCTCGCGGACGTGTCTCTCCCCCCCATCGCGCCGCCGAGCCCCGAGGTCCGCGTGGCGCCGGCGCCACCGCTTCCCGATCCGGCTGCGGTCGCGCAGCCTCTCGAAGCCAGCCCCGCTGCGGCCGAACCTCGGGAGGCTCCCGACGCGACCGGCGAGCCGGAGCTCGAGCTGGAGGTCGATCCCGAGGTCGATCTCGAGGTCGACCCCAAGATCGAAGCCGAAGGCGGGGCCGCGTGGCAAATCGAGCTCTCTGGCGAACTCGCCGCCGCGGACGAGCAGCCCGCCCTGCCGCGCCGCCTGGTGCCGCTGTGCAACGAAGCCTCGCGCGTCGTCCTCGCCCGCGGCCTCTCGCGCGACGGCATGCGCGCGGACCCGAGCCTGCGGCTGGCCCGGAGTGCGGAGTTGAGCCTGGCGCTGCACGTGGACCTCGGCGGCCCTCCGATTCACGTGCGTGCGCACGTCGAGCCGGGCGCAGCCGCCGTGGCAGGCGACCCGGAGCCGGGTCCCTGGCTGCGCTTCGCAGATCTCGCCCCCGCGGATGGCGAGCGCCTGGACGCCATGCTCGCGGGACTCTCGATCTTTGCCGGCGGCGACGGCCCCGAGCACGCGCTGGTGGTCTGCGAGATCCTCGATCCGCCCCACGGTTGACGCCGCGCCCTCGATCGGGCACAACCCCGCTCGAGGAGGCGCGAGCTTGCTGCGCGACGACTGCATCCTGTTCAGCGGCGCGGCCAAGGGAGCCGAGGCCGAGTTCGGCGCCTGCGCCGAGCGCTTCGGCATCGAGGAAGTGAACTTCAGCTTCGAGGGCCACAACGACGAGCGCCGCCGCGGGATCCGCGTGCTCACGCACAAGGAGCTCGAGCACGGCGACGTGAGCCTCGCCTACGTGAGCCGCCTGATGCACCGGCACTATCCGAACACGCCGCTGTTCAAGAAGGTGCTCCAGTGCATCTGGCATCAGGTGAACAGCGGCCAGGAGATCTACGTCGTCGGCAAGATCCTCGAGGACGACACGGTGAAGGGTGGCACCGGCTGGGGCGCGGAGTTCGCAAAGCTGTGCAACAAGCCGCTCTTCGTCTTCGACCAGGACCGCCGTGGCTGGTTCTTCTGGACCGGCGAGCGCTGGGAGAAGCACGCCGGGCCGGTCATCCAGCACCCGCACTTCGCCGGCACCGGCACCCGCTTCCTCGAGCCGAGCGGGCGCGCCGCCATCGGGGAGCTCTTCCAGCGCAGCTTCGGCGGCTAGCCGCGGCGGCGTGCCGGCCGCAGGCGAGACCCGCTCAGAGCAGGCCGAACCTCGATGCGAAGACTGCGATCAGGCTGGACAGCGACCACAGCATCACGATCCACAGCGTGACCCGGCGGCGGCGCCGGGCGCGGCGAACCCCGTCCACGGAGAGCACCAGGAGGACCGCCAGCAGCGCGAGTCCCGCCAGGCTGCGAGCCCGCAGCGCCCAGAGCAGCACGAGGGCGCCGGCGAGGGCCACGTGAACCACGAAGATGAAGAGGAGCGGCCAGAGGGCGGGCTCCTCGAAGAACACAGCAATATGACGGCTGAGGCCCGTCGCATCGGGCGCCCCGGATGCTTTGGGCGGGTTGCTGCGCGCGTCGTTCGGCACGCGCCGGATGCTAGCGCCACGGATCCGCCCGTCGCGGGCACGCAAAGCCGAGCGAACGCCCCGGGCGCGGCGTAAGATCGCGCCTCGAACGGCGATCGATACCCCCCAGCGAAGGCGAGGCGTCATGCTCAAGGTCCATCATCTCAACAACTCCCGGTCCCAACGCATCCTCTGGCTGCTCGAGGAACTCGGGCTCCCGTACGAGATCGTGAAGTACCAGCGCGATCCCGCGACGAATCTCGCGCCGGAAGCGCTGAAGCGGATCCACCCGCTCGGCAAGTCGCCGGTGCTCGAGGACGACGGCCAGCTCGTGATCGAGTCCGGCGCGATCATCGAGTACGTCGTGCGCAAACACGGCAAGGGCCGGCTGGCTCCGAAGGAAGGCACGCCTGCGGCGGTCGAGTACCTCCAGCTGATGCACTACGCCGAGGGCTCCGCGATGCTCCCCGTCATGCTGAAGCTCTACCTCGGGCGGCTCGGCGAGGCCGGGAAACCGCTCGAGGCGCGCGTCGTCAGCGAGATCGAGAACCACATGGGCTATCTCGACGCTCGGCTCGGCCGGAACGACTGGTTCGTCGCGAACGAGTTCTCCGCCGCCGACATCCAGCTCTCGTTCGTGATCCAGGCGGCGCGTCTGCTCTACGGGCTCGAGAAGTTCCCCAACCTGGCGCGCTTCCTCGACCGCATCCACGCACGGCCGGCCTACAAGCGCGCGCTCGAAAAAGGCGGCGCCTACGCGTTTGGAAGCTGACGCCCCGTGATGGCGTCGCGGCGCGCGCCGGCCTCAGCGGAGCTTCGGCAGCCAATCGTTCGCAAAGCGCTCGAGCGCCTGGAGCGGCGGGGAGCCGAGCGTCTGGAGCGGGACGATCAGGCGCGAAACGCCGAGCTCGGCGAAGCGCCTGGCGCTCGCGGCGCCCTCCGCGGACGGCGCCCACATGCAGGAGATCTCGACCGATTGCGGGTCGCGGCCGATCTTCGCGCACGCCCGGGCCAGCTCCTTCAGCAGCGACTCGAGCTGGGCCGGGTCCGTCGCGGGCGCGTACCAGCCATCGCCGAATTTCGCGATCCGCTCGAACACCTTGCCCTGCGAGCCGCCGATCACGATCGGCACGCCCGGACGCTGCACCGGAAGCGGATGGCTCTTGAAGCCGCTCCAGCGCAGGAACTCACTCTCGTGCTCGACGACGTCGCCCGACCACACCTTGCGCATCGCCGCCACGTAATCGTCGAAGCGAGCGCCGCGGCGCTCGAAGGGGACGCCGAGCGCGTCGAACTCCTCGCGCAACCAGCCGATGCCCAGTCCGAGCATGAAGCGGCCGTTCGAGACGAAGTCGAGGCTCGCGGCCTGCTTCGCGAGATACAGCGGATTGGCTTGCGACAGGATGTTGACCCCGGTGCCGAGACGCACGCGTTGCGTGCGCGCCGCGATCGCCGCGAGCGCGACGAGCGGGTCCACGAGGTTCGTCTCGGGAGTGACCGCCATCTTGCCTTCGGCGTTGTAGGGATACCTGGACTTGTAGTCGATCGGCACGATCACGTGCTCGAACGTCCAGAGCGACTCGATGCCGACCTGCTCCGCCTTCTCGGCGAGCGCCAGCATCGGCTCGATCCGGGGCACGCCGATGTTCACGGGAATCAGACCGATCTTCACGACACGAACCTCCGGTGATCGAGCCGCGCCGAATGCGCCCGCAGCGCGGAGCTTCGCGAACTCCGCGCCGTCGACGCAAGGCGCACTCTCACGAACTTCGTCGGCGGCTAGACGTCGCTGCCGATCCGGCTCCGGATGCAGGCTCGAGCGATCGCCGGGGCTTCGCCCGCCGGGTGGTCTTCGCCGCCCCCACGCCGCATAGCCACCTGACCGCCTCGCGCGAGAACGCGCGCAACGACGAGCGCGAGTCGCCCGCGCGCGCGCGCAGCGCGATCGAGTGCAGCACCGCCCCGGCGAGATCGGCCAGCACGCCCGGGGAGACCTCCCTCGCCAGCTCGCCTCGCTTCTGCGCGGCGCGAAAGCGCGCCTCGAAGGTGAGCGTCAGCTTCCGCAGCCCCGACCCGAGCCGGTCCCGCACCCGCGCGTCCCGCGCGGCTTCGCTCGCCGCCGTGCCGATCAGGAAGCAGCCCAGCGGCGCCTTCGGGTCCGCGAAGTAGAGCGCGAGCGCGAGGTCGTAGACGCGCTGCAGCGCCGCGGCGGTCGGGACGTCTTCGGAGAGCGCCGCCCGCATCGCGTCGCGCGAGGATTCGACGTAGCGGTCGAGCGTCGCCAGGTAGAGCTCGCGCTTGTCGCCGAAGGCGCCGTAGAGGCTCGGCCGCTGCATGCCCGTGGCGGCGCTCAGGTCGTCGAGCGACGTGGCGGCGAAGCCCGCGCGCCAGAAGGACTGCGTGGCGTTCGCGAGCGCGCGATCGGGATCGTAGGCCCGGGGCCGCCCGGGGGGTCGCTTCGGCTTGTTTTGTACCATCTCGAATACTTCTCCTTGACGGGCGATCTATTATTGTTCATCATAGTACAAAACTCGAAACCCGGAGGATCCCATGCAGCTCTATTTCGCTCCCCTCGCCTGCTCGCTCGCCACGCGCATCAGCCTCTACGAGGTGGGCGCGCCGGCCGCGGGCACGCAGTACATCCAGGTCGACACGCGCGCGAAGCGCCTCGCCGACGGCGGCGACTTCTTCGCGATCAACCCGATGGGCCAGGTGCCCGTGCTGCGCACCGACGAGGGCGAGCTGCTCACGGAGAACTCGGCGGTGCTGCAATACGTCGCCGAGCGCTTCCCCGAGGCGAGCCTCGTGCCCGAAGACAGGCTCGGGCGCGCGCGGCTCCGCGAGTGCCTCGGCTTCATCGGCACCGAGCTGCACAAGGCGGTGTTCGTGCCCCTGCTCGACCCGAAGGCGCCCGAAGCGGTGAAGGCCTACGCGCGCGAAAAGCTCGCGTTGCGCATGGGCGTGCTCGAGAAGCACCTGGCGGGAAGCGAGTTCCTGCTCGAACGCTTCTCGATCGCCGACGCGTATCTGCCCACGGTGCTCAACTGGACGCTGGCGACGGGCGTGAGCCTGGCGGAGTGGCCGATCGTGCAGGCCTACCACCAGCGGATGCTGAAGCGGCCGAGCGTGGCGCGGGCGTTCGCGGAAGAGCTGGCGCTGTTTCAGGCGGGGCAAGCGGCCGCGCGGCCGAAGTAGCGCCCGCAGGGCGCGCACGAGGTTCGCCCGCCCGCTCAGCGCCGCGCACGCGGGCTAGCGGGCGGGCGCGAACTCCTCGAGCATCACCACGTTGCTGCGCGTGCCATTCTTGCGGTGCCGGGCGATCTCGCGGTACTCGGGCGACTCCGACCAGCGCAGGGCCTCCTCCCGGCTGGGAAAGCGCAGCAGGATGGTCCGGTCGTAGGGCCACTCGCCCTCGACCGGCGCGGGCGCATCCACCGCAGCGAGGATCTCGCCCTGGTACTTGCGGAAGACGCCCATGAAGGCGCGCAGGTAACGGTCGTACTCCGCACGATCGTGGATCGTCATGTTGTTGAGGATGTAGACGGCCATGCCCTCCTCCGCGCGCAGCTACACGAACGTGATCGATAGCCCCGGCAGCGGGATTCCGTCGAGGGTCGTGCTCCACGTCTCGCCGACGGCCACCGGAGGCGGCGCCGTCAGCGTGCCCGTGGTGACGATCTCGCCGGCCTGGACGGGCGCGGCGTGCGCCTGCCCCGCCAGCGCCTCGGCGAGGTAGGCGAGCGCGAGCAGCGGACTGCCCAGCGCGTTCGCTCCGCGCCCCCGCTCGCGCACCACGCCCTGCTGCGAGAGCGTGATCGAGAAGCTCCGCAGCTTCTGCGCGCAGTCCTCGATGCTGGAGACAGCGACCGGCCGGCCGATCACCAACGCGCCGTGCAGCGCGCAGGCGGCGATGCTGTCCGCCGCCGTGAAGCGCCAGTCCGGGTAGGGGCACTGAATGATTTCGAAGCCATGCGCGATCCAGTCGACGCAGGCCAGGATCGCCGCCTCGTCCTGCGTGACCGGCGGCGTGCGGGCGAAATGGAGCTGGATCTCGGGCTCGAGACGCGGCTGGAGCAGCGGGCCGAGAGCGAAGCGCGCAACGCCGTCCGGAGCGTGGTGCAGCGTCGAGTCGTAGACGTGGCCCCAGATCGGCGCGTCGACCCCGTAGGTCTTCCAGATCGCGCGGTTGCTGAACCCGATCTTGCGGCCGACGGGCAGCTCTTCGCGCCGCAGACGGCGCGCATGGATCTCGGCGGCGATCGCATAGGCCCGCTGCCTGTCGAGCGTCGGATCTCGCTCGCTGAGCAGCGGAATCAAGCGCCGCGTGGCGAACGCGTCGAGCATGCTTTCGGCGGCATCGGTCACGGCGCGTGCTTCGCCCAACGCTGCGTCCATTGCTCGAGGGGTGCGAGCGCGCGGCACAGCTCCCGGCCGAGCTCGGTGACGGCGTAGCCCTCGGGCGTCGGCTCGATGATACCCGCCTCGCGCAGCTCGCCGAGCCGCGTGTTCAGGACCGTCGGCGACACCCCGCCGCAGGCGCTGCGCAGCGCGCGGAAGGTCAGGCGTTCGCTGCGCAGCTCCCAGAGCACGCGCAGGGCCCAGCGCCGTCCGAGCAGATCGAGCGCGGCCATCAGCGGGCGGCCGGTCGCGGAGCCGCGCACCCTGCGGCCGGGTCGGGGAGTCGCCATCCGGTGCTCCTCTTGCGCTACGGAATCAGTAGTAATACGCTATGAAAACTGTAGCAAAGGAGGCTCGCATGTCAGCGTCCCGGATTTCCCCCCTGCCCGAGCCCTGGCCCAGCGACGTCGCGGGCGAGCTGGCGGCCATGATGCCGCCCGGCGTCCCCCCGCTCGCGCTCTTCCGCACCCTGGCCCGCAGCCCACGCATCCTGCGCAAGATCCGCGCTTCGAACCTGCTCGATCGCGGCCCCCTCGAGCGGCGCGAGCGCGAGCTCGTGATCCTGCGCACCTGCGCGCGCTGCCGCTCGGAATACGAGTGGGGCGTGCACGCGGCCGTCTTCGCGCGCCGCTTCGGCCTTTCGGACGCGGAGATCGCCGGCAGCCTGCGAGCCGGCTGGCGCGACGCGCTGTGGTCGGACCGCGACCGGCTCCTGATCCGCCTGGTCGACGAGCTCCACGAGCAGGCCACGCTCTCCGATGCGCTGTGGAGCGCGCTGCGCCCCCTCTGGTCCGATGAGCAGCTGATCGAGCTGATCGTGCTCGCCGGCTTCTACCACACGATCTCGTTCGTCACGAACGCGCTGACGATCCCGCTGGAGGACTCCGCCGAGCGCTTTCCCGTCGATCGAGATCGCTGACGCTGCGGTCGCTGGGATGGATGGCGCCCCGCTGCGCGCTCACGCGTCGCGGGCGCTCGCAGCGCCAGCCAGCTCGGCGCACCAGCGGAAGAACTGCGGCGTGTCGTAAGGCAGCTCCGCTCGCGAATGCGGGTGCCACATGCTGCGGGTCGCGGTGGCGAGGTCACCGCCATACACGTGCAAGCCGAGCGTGCTCCCAGCGAGCGGGTTCTGGATCGCGTGGATCACTTCCGACCCCAGCAGCACCGCTTCTCCGGCGCGGATCGCACGCTGATTGACCTCTTCGAGCCCGTCCGCCGAGCGCCGGTAGAAGGTGTTGTTCTCCTGCCCCTCGTAGATGCCGATCACCGCCCACATACGGTGGTCGTGAGGGGGACTCGTGAAGTGCGGATACAGCGTCGCGTTCAGGATCAGGAGTTCGGGCGACCGGAATAGCGGAGCGTCGAGAATCGCCTGCCCCGAAGCCCCGGGCGCGACGGCGATCTGGATCCCCTTCGCATCCCCCACCACGCTCCGCATCAGATCGAGCACGCGCCGGCCCGCGTCGGGAGCCCCGACGCATTGCTGGCAGCTGGCGATGAAGTCGCTAAGCACGAACATTGGCTGTCCTCCCACACGCGCCGGCGATGGAATCGCGGCGCTGGCACGCCCGCCAGACTCCCTGGAATCGTTCAGCGAGGCGTGTAGTACACCAACAATCCTTCGGAGAGGTTCGACTTCGCGGCAAGCTCGCGACGCCGCACCTCGAAGCACAGGCGCTGCATCGTGAGCGCGTGACGACGCGACCAGCGCCACGCGACGTATGCACAGCCGATCGCCGCAGAAGCCAGCGCGACGAATACTCTCTCGTTGAGAATGATCCCTGGGAACCAGCCGTAGAGCGCGAACGAGATCGGGATCGAAGCGAGCGGCAGCACGATCGTGTGAGGATGCTTCTTCACGAACTGACGAAGCGCGCTCCAGAGCAGGCGTCGCTGGCAGGCCGCGCACAGAAACACCGCATCCGATCCGATGTAGCCATCGACGTCCTCGCCCGTTCGCTGGCTGATGCGGACGGGTTTCCCATAGCCGAACGACCACTGGATGCCGGGACCGAAGAGCGCACAGCGCGAACATCGATCGATCGTCGAACCGGAAGCCGCACCTGCGGATTGCATCCCGAGCTCCGACCTGGCACCGACCGCTGGACGGGCGCAGAGCGGTTGTCGCGCCATCCCCGCGAGTGTCGACTGGACAGCGGCCCCGCGTCAAGTCTCCGTCGCGCTAGCCGCCGTCGTATGCGCGTTTCAGCCCTGCGATGTCGAGCTTCTTCATCTGCAGCATGGCGGCGGTGACCCGCCGGGCCCTTTCGGGGTCCGCGTTCGTCAGCCACTCGATCATCGCATCCGGCACGACCTGCCAGGACACGCCGAATTTGTCCTTGAGCCAACCGCTCTGTTGCGCGCCCGGATCGCCGCCCGCGCCGAGCTGATTCCAGTGGTGATCCACCTCCGCCTGCGTCTTGCAGTGGATGACGAAGGAGATCGCTTCGTTGAATTGGAAGGCCGGTCCGCCGTTCAACGCCGTGAAGCTTTGCCCCTGGAGCTCGAACTCCACGGTCATGACGCTGCCTGCCTTCCGACCGTGAATCTCGTGACCTTCCGATCCATAGCGTGCGATCCTGCCGATCTTCGAATTCTCGAAGATCGACACGTAGAACTTTGCAGCGTCCTCGGCCTGGTCAGCGAACCACAGGAATGGAGTGATGGTTTGCGTGGCTGCGGCTCCCATCGATGCCTCGCTCGACTACGGCTCGGGCGCGACGTCCGAGCCGCTGGAAAGCGGCTTCATCGCCGCGAACAGATCGCTGTAGTCGTCGGTCCAGAGAGGGGTCTTTGCGATCTCGGCCGCGGAGAATTCCAGAAACTGGCTCGAGTCCTCCGCAAGCCCCGCCTCCCGGCGTCGCCGCTTCGCGAACTCCACGAGCGAACGGATCCGATCGCCGTCGCGGCTCAGGAACACCCACTTGGACGGAGCGCTCACGTACTCGGCCACCCCGCTCGCCGCAACCACGACGACCGAGAAGCCGGTGCTCTCTCCCACCCTGGCCACGAGAGGCGTCAAGTCGAGACGCCGGTTCGATGCGTGGATGGCGAGCAGTCCCTTCGGCTCGAGGACCTTCGCGTACACCTCGAAGGCCTCGCGGGTCAGCAGGTGCACCGGAATCGCATCGCTGCTGAAGGCGTCGATGATCAAGAAATCGAAGCGCGCGGCACCGCCCCGCTCGAGCTCCGACGTCAGCGAGACGCGGCCGTCCCCCTCGACGATCTCGACCTGCGCGCGGCTATCGCTGAGATAGGTGAAATACTGGGGGTTCCGCGCAATCCGGATCACGGCCGGGTCGATCTCGTAGAAGCGGAAGGTATCTCCGGGTCGCCCATACGCTGCCAGCGTCCCGATTCCCAGTCCCACCACGCCGATCGCGCTCGGCTCGTCCAGCGCTCGCTGCGCGAGCGCCAGACCGATGCCCGTCATCTGACCGTAGTACGAGGTCGGCCGGCGCGCGCTGCCCGGAAACTGGACCCCGTGCAGCGTCGTGCCGCTCAGGAGCTGACGCTGCGCGTTCTTTCCGGTCTCGTACTGGTAGATGCGCAGCACCCCGAAGAACGTTCGCTCCTGGAGCAGCAGCTCGTCGGATCGATCGGCGCCCGCGAGCTTCCATTGACTCAACAAGGTCGCGGTGACGACCGCGGCCACGGCCCAGCGCCAACGCGGCGCCGTGCGGTGTAGCCAGCCCTGGGAGTCGTGCCAGCGTGCACACAGCAGCAACACGCAGCCCAGCGCGAGCCCGATCCGGAACTCGAGGTACTCGTCGAAGATGCGCGGCGCGACGAGTCCGACGAAGATGCCACCCAGCGCCCCACCAGCCGAGATGCACAGGTAGAACGTCGTCAGCGAGCGCGGCGCGGGCCGCAGCCGGTGAAGCTCCCCGTGCAGCAGCATGCAGGCGCCGAACAACAGCAGGCACAACGACGCGACCTGGCCCTGCACCGAGCTCGCCAGCGC
Organism: uncultured delta proteobacterium; assembly: GCA_963785985.1. Lineage (GTDB taxonomy): Bacteria > Myxococcota_A > UBA9160 > UBA9160 > SMWR01 > DATBRV01. The sequence goes on from CAWAXD010000022.1 coordinate 49,449, forward strand.
GAAGATTCTGCCCTCGCCCTGTCCCAGAAGATCGATGGCGATGGGGAGCAGGAAGGGCAGCGCGGCCATCACGAGATACGGCAGGCGGCGATTCGGGCGATCGGAGCGGAAGCACAGGATGAAGCTCACGAGATAGACGCTCAGCGGGAGGATCCAGAGGAAGGGGATGCTGGCCACATCCAGGCACAGGTCGTTGGTCACACCCATCAGCAGAACGACGGCACAGCCGGCGAGCAGGAACCAGAGCGCCACCCGCGCCGCAGCCAGCCGCGGCGGCTGCGGTGTGTCGTCCGCCGGGTACTCGAGACTGCGTTGCGGACCCGGCGCGCTGCGCCCGGCCAGCCGCGCGCAGGCGAGCACTCCGAGCCCGGTGGCGACGAACGCGACCGCCCACAGCCGCCCCGTGGTGGAGAGCGGCAGGCGGGGCTCGAGCACGAACGGATAGCTGAGCATCGCGAGCAAGGAGCCGGCGTTGGATACGGCGTACAGGGGATAGGGAGAGCGGTTGGGATAGCGGCGTGCGAACCAGGCCTGCACGAGCGGGCCGGTGGCGGCGAGCGCTAGAAAAGGCAGGCCGACGTGGAAGCTGAGCATCGCGAGAATCGCGCGGCTCGGCTCGGAGCCGCCCGCCGGCGTCCAGGCCGCGACGGGGAGAACCGGCAGCGCGAACAGCGCCCCGACGAGCAGGAGCCCGTGGAGCGGGAGCTGGAAAGCGGGCCGCACGTAGCGGATCACGAGGTGTGCGTAGGCGTAGCCGGCAAACAGCGTCGTCTGGTAGAAGGCCAGGCAGAGCGTCCACACCGCGGGCGCGCCCCCGAACCACGGCAGGATGCGCTTGCCGACCATCGGCTGGACCAGGAAGATCAGGAACGCCGACGCAAAACAGGCCGCCGCGAACAGCGGCGGCCCCCAGCGATCGGACGGCGGCGGTTCAGGCTCGGGCGGCATCGCGTGGGCCCTCGTTGCGCTCATCACGGTGAACGTGCGTTGCCGCGCTAGAAGCCGACCAGGGCCTTCTTCAAGTCGGCATCGACCGGCTCGTCGCCGATCCAGTTGCGCAGAACGGCGGTGAAGAAGGCGTCGCCCGGGATGGCGCTCCCCTTCTGCCGACCATCGACCACGATGCGCGTGCCGGCCTCCGGCGTGAATTCGAAGCGGATCACGTTGCCCTCTCTGGCTTCGCCCATCGCCCTCAGATTGGCCTGCAGCATCCCGATCTGCGACGCGAACCCTGCGAGCTGCTGCTCCGTGTGATTGGCCTGCAACCCCTTGGACAAGGCATCGAACATCGTATCGGCATCAACGTCGCGCAGCATCGTCATCGCCACCAGGCGCGGTCCCTTCTGGGCCAGCAAGGCCGCGGCCGAGTGCGTCCTCTGGGGAACGTACAAACCCGCCGCGTACACCTTGAAGAAGGCCCGCGTGCGCAGCCCGGCGCCGTTGAGCTCGAGCAGCTGGGCTCCGACCCGAGCGGTCGGCTGGAATTCGATGCCTTCGATCACCACGGGTTGCGCTTCTGCCAACGCGCCTACCGCGGCGAACGCAACGGCAACGATCAGTGACTTCGGAGTGACCACCAACGCCCGATCCTACGTCAGCACCCAGCGATTCGCTTGCGCAGCCCTTCCTTCCGGATCGCACCCGGATGGGCTTGACGGTTTCTTGACGATGCAGCGCCCGAATCGGACAACGCCTTGATGCGACGCTGCGTACTGTCGGCGCGAGGAGGCTGAAATTCCATGCTGAAAGTAGAAGTCACCATCAATCCGGACAGAATCGCGCCCGTGCACGACGCGCTCGTGAAGCTGGGGGTGAGCGAGCTGTCGGCGCTGGAAATCCGTGATCTCGCACGCCATGCGAGCACCCAGCTCTTCTACCGCGGAGCCGCGTTCGTGATTCCGTCGTCCCAGCGCGTACGCCTCGAATTCATCGTCGAGGAGGAGATGCTGAGGCCCGCGCTCGATGCCGTCACGACGGCGGCGGGCACCGGTTCCGACGCCCGCGGGAAGATTCTCGTCAGCCACGTCGACGCGCTGATCGACATTCGAGGCGGCTCGCGGGCAGCGAGGACCAGCTGAAGCCCCGCGGCACGCGCTCGCTGCAGAGCGGCAAGCAGACCCCGACCCGATCCAATTCAGGCGTCGCCTCAGGATTCCGGTCTGGCTTCGGCTTGCCTCCGATTCCGCAGTCGGCAGCCGATGGCAGTCTCGCGCATGGCGCAATCCCGGCGTGTTTTTCTCGAATTCATCGCCGAGGAGGAGAAGCTGCGGTCCGCGGTCGACGCCATCACGACGGTGGCAGACGCCGGGCCTAGCGGCGACGGGAGGATCCTTGTCAACCAGGTCGACTCCTTGATCTATGTCCACGATCGCTCGCGGCCGTCGAAGGGCGGCTGAAACCCCAGCCGAGCGATGGCCCTGCCACGAGTCATCTCACAAGTGTAGGTTTCGGCTTCGCGTTGCGAAGAACCAGGCTACCGGAGTGCCTCAGCCTCAATTCCCCCGGGAACAAGCTTGGCGCCGGCCATACCGGGTCTACACAACCGGTCGGCAGCAGTGAGTCGCTAACGTCCAGGAAGGAACTGATGACGCGTCCTCGCGCCCAGGACGTCCTCGAGCGGATCGAGCGGCTACGCCGCGGCCGGCTCCGGCAAATGGCGTCAAGATCTTCGCGCGGCGGCTCCCCGCGTCACGCAGCCGCGCTCACGGCAGTGCTCGTCGCGTTCCCTCGCTGGCGCCTCGGATTGGCGACCTGCAAGAGCGGCAGCCCGCTCTTCTTCCGCTTCAAGTAGACGATCTCGATCAGCGCGGGCCAGATCTCGAGCGAGCCCTTGAACTGGCTGACCACGTCGTCCACGATCCGGATGACGTTCTGTTGGAAGAAATCGGGCTCGAACCCGTAGAAGGCCTTCTCCAGCGTGACTGCGAAGCTGCGCAACGCAATTGCGCGTTCCTGATTGGACGTCGCTTCCGCGGTCTTCAGAACGCGACCGTGCAGCGCGGCCATCCGGCCGAGGATGACTTCGCTGTCTTCGAGCGTGACCTCGCCGGCGTAGTCGAACGCAATGCCGAGCTCGTCGATCCCAGTCAGGCTGCTGCGAATCTTGCTCTTGAGCAGATTGCAGATCTCCTCGTTGAAGAGCTCGGCGGCGAGCGGGTTGCGCATGTAGTTGCTCTTGACGTGCGTCTGCGCAGCGTCGATGTGCGCGCTCGCCACGTCCTTCTGCTTCACCCAGAGCCTGTAGATGTAGTCTTCGAAGCGCAGGCGGGTGGGAAAGAACGGCGGCAGACCGAAGGTATTGTCGAAGCCGGCCACGCCGCAATCGATCCGCCAGTTCTCGTCCGTGACCGCCGGGCGGAAGTTCACGAGCACGTAGACGTCGTTCAGGTCTTCCAGCCGGGTCTGGCTTTCGTCGTCGAGCGCCATCTCGACGTAGTCGATGGCGTCGGCGTCGCTCGTTCCGGAGCGGAACGTCTGTGCGATCTTGACGATCGCATCGTCCGGAACGACGCCGGGCTCGAGCATGAGCGAGTTGTCGCGCGTCAGGCCCTGCGTGGCATTCGTGTGCAGATCCATGGCGGTATCGCGCACGAGCCTTCCATGCAGGTAGTTTGCAGGCACGTCGGCGACGCGCTTGCCGAGCACTTCGAGGAACGCTGCCAGGATGTCGAAGGACTTGCGCGTGAAGCCGCGCGCGTCCCGCTTGAGCAGCTTGCCTCGGGCGATTTCAGCGTCGCCGAGCGACTCCGGGCTGTCCTCGACGAGCGTGTAGGGCCGCATGTCGTCATCGGCGCTCACCATCAGGCCGCCGAGCGTATACATGAGCGACACGTTGCGGTTGCCGCCATAGCTCGGCCGGAAGAGGTTCTTGATCAGCGGCTCGAGCTTCTTGTCTCGCAGCCGCTGATTGAGGTAGGTGAGGAAGGCTGCCTTCTCCCGCGGCCCGACGTAGAACAGGTCGTTGTACGTCGGCGTCCGCTCGAGCATGCCGAAGTACTTCTGCTGCACCGTCGGGCTCGAGTCGTCGAACACGATCATGTCGACGCTGTGCCCATTGCGGAAGAAATGCTCGTCGTAGCGTGCAATCATTTCACCCACGTCACGCAGGCGATACGTCGGGACTACGAAGGTCAGACGACCGTTGTTCATGGCGATGCCCTCCCGCTGATTGCGACGGCCAGCTCCGGGATGAAGCGCATGACCCGCTTCGAACATGCCGATCACCGGGAGAAGCCTCGTGATCGTTCATGAGTAGGCACCAATGCATCAACGTTCCATCAAGGTTTTGCCTGCGACCCGCGGGGGGAGCAGAAGCCCTGGAGCCGAGCGCGTGCGGTCGCACGCGCTCCGAGCCCGGCGCGAGGCGTAATGACGCACACGCAGACGCAGATCGATGGGCGTCGGAAGGCTTCGAGAAGCCGGCCGCTGCAACGAGCGCACGAACGACGATCGAGCTTCCCCAACACCGCCGTGCAGGGCCGACCGCAGACGGCCTCCAGTCAGGTCCGATCGCGCAGCCGATAGCCGACCGACGGCTCCGTCACGAGCCAACGAGGCCGTGCCGGGTCGGCCTCGATCTTCTTGCGAAGCCCGGCCATGTGAACGCGCACCGTGTGGGTCTGCTGCGCGTAGGTCGGACCCCAGACCTCGCGCATGATCTGGCGGTGGGTGACGACCCGGCCGGCATGGCGGGCGAGCAGCGCGAGGAGCTTCCATTCGATCGGCGTGAGGTGCACGTCGCGGCCGGCGACCGTCACCTCGTGGCGCGCTCGATCGATGCGCAGCTCGCCGAACTCGAGCAGCGCCTCCTCGGGCTCGCCCACCGCTCGCGCCGCGTGGCGGAGCGCGACCTGCATGCGCGCCAGCAGCTCGCCCACGCCGAACGGCTTCGTCACGTAATCGTCGGCTCCCGCGTCGAGGGCCTCCACCTTGTCCTCCTCGCGCCCGCGCGCGGAGATCACCAGGATCGGGGTCTTCGTGAAGCCGCGCAGCCGGCGCGTCAGCTCGATCCCATCGCGATCGGGAAGTCCGAGGTCGAGCAGGATCAGCTCCGGATTGTGGCTCGCGGCGGCGAGCTCGGCGGCGGCCGCCGTCTCCGCCTCGACGACGCGGAAACCGTGTGGAACCAGCGTCGCGCGCAGGAAGCGCCGCATCGACGCTTCGTCTTCCACCAGCAGCACGAGGGGTCCGACGGCGTTCACCGCGAGCCGCCCACCGTCTCCTGAAACCGGGCCGCCACTCCCTCCGGAGCGCCCGCGTCGAGCGGCAACATCAGCCGCAACAGCGCCCCGCCGCCCGGCCGGTTCTCCGCGGCGAGCGAGCCCCCGTGCAGCTGCGCGATCGCCATCGCGATCGCGAGGCCCAGGCCGGCGCCGGGCACCCCCGCGTGCGCGCCTCGGTAGAACTTCTCGAACACGCGCGCCTCGCTGCCCGGTGCGAAGCCGGGCCCGCGGTCCGCCACTTCGAGCACGACGTTCCCGTCGCGCGCCTCGCCGCGAATCTCGATCGGCGAGCCGGGCGGCGTGTACTTCGTCGCGTTCTCGATCAGGTTGAGCACGAGCTGCTCGAGCAGCATCGGATCGGCGGCGACCAGCGGCAGGTCCTCGGGCAGGTCCGTCTTCACCTCGCGGCCCTCGAGCTGCGGCTCGAGCCGCGTCAGCACGGCGCCGACGATCTCCTCGAGCGGCACCCATTCACGTTTGGGCTCGACCCCCGCGGATTCGAGCCGCGTCATCTCGAGCAGATTGGCGAGCAGCCTCTCGAGGCGCGCCGCCTCCTCGACGATCGTGTCGAGCAACTCGGCGCGCTGCTCGGCGTCGGCGTCGGAAGGCCTCGCGCGCAGGGCGCTCGCGGCACCGGTGATCGCCGCCAGCGGCGTGCGCAGGTCGTGGGAGACGGTGGAGAGCAACGTGCTGCGGAGCTGCTCGGTGCGCGCGCGCAGCGCGGCGCTCTCGCGCTCGTCGACCAGCAGCGCGCGCTCGAGCGCGAGCGCCCCCTGGCGCGTCAAGGCGTCGAGCAGATCGCGATCCTCGCGGGTCCAGCCGGCTCGCGCACCCGCCGCGAGCGCCACCACGCCGAGCGACCGCGGACCGGAGCGCAGCGGCAGGCAGTGGACCCGGCTTCCCGGCAGCGTGTCGGTCCCCGCGCCCGCGGCCTCGCCGTGCTCGAAGCTCCAGCGCGCGACCGCCAGCTCCGGGCTCTCGAGCGACAGCTCGCCCGCGACCGCCGCCGGCGCGAGCACCTCCCCGCGCCCGGAGAGCAGCACCGCCACGCCGCGCCCGAAGACCTCCGCGAGCGTGCGCGCGATCGCGCGCGCCGCCTCGCGCTCGTCGAGCGCGCGCCCGAGGTCGCGGCTGAGCGCGAGCAGCAGGGCGGTGCGCTGCTCGCGCTCGACGGCCCCCCGCTCCTGCCGCCGGATGCGCAGCGTGAGCGTGCTCATCACGACGCCCACGGCGAACAACATGATGAACGTGAGCAGGTGTCGCGAATCCGAGACCGCAAACGTATAGATCGGCTCGACGAAGAAGAAGTCGTAGGCCGCCACCGACAGCGCCGCCGCGACGAGCGACGCGATCCGACCGCAGCGCACGCCGACGAGCATCACGGCCAGCAGGTAGAGCATGGCGACGTCCGGTGCGGCCAACAGGCTCTGCGCGAGCGACGATGCGCCCGTCGCGATTCCGACCAGCACCGCGGCCGCCGCGATCTCACGCCAGTCGATCGCTTCGGTCGCAGCCGGACGCCGGGGCGGCGGCTCGGGGGCCTCGTCGCCGGCGATCGCGTGCACGTCGATCTCGCCGCTGCCGCGCACGATCTCGTCGAGCAGGGAGCCGCGCAGGAGATCGCGCCAGCGCGAGTGCGTCGGCTTGCCGAGAATGATGCGCGTCACGTTGTGCTCGCGCGCCCAGGCCAGGATCGTCTCGCTGGGGCGCACGCCCACCAGGCGCACGACGGAAGCGCCGAGCGTCTCGGCGAGCCGCAGGTGGGCCTCGAGCCGCTCGCGGTCCGCGCTCGAGAGCGGCGTCGTTCCGGGCCGCTCGACCCAGGTGACGACCCAGGGCGCGCGCAGGCCCGCCGCCATGCGCCGTCCCGCGCGCAGGAGGCGCGCCGACGCCGGGGCCGGGCCGACGCAGACGAGCAGGCGCTCGCCGACCGCCCAGGTGGTCTCGACCTCGTGCTCGCGCCGCCAGGCCTGCACGTCGACGTCGACGCGCTCCGCCGCGCGCCGCAGGGCGAGCTCGCGCAGCGCCAGCAGATTGCCGCGCTGGAAGAAGCCGCGCGCGGCCCGCTCCTTCTGCTCGCCCAGGTAGACCTTGCCTTCCCGGAGCCGCACCAGCAGCTCTTCGGGCGCGAGATCCACCAGCACGACCTCGTCGGCGCGATCCACGATCGCGTCGGGGACGGTCTCGCGCACCACGACGCCGGTGATCTGCGCGACCACGTCGTTCAGGCTCTCCACGTGCTGGACGTTGACGGTGGTGTGCACCTCGATGCCGGCGTCGAGCAGCTCGCGCACGTCCTGCCAGCGCTTGGCGTGGCGGCTGCCGGGCGCATTGGTGTGGGCGAGCTCGTCGAGGATCAGCACGCCCGGTCGGCGCGCGAGCGCAGCGTCGAGGTCGAACTCCTCGAGCGTGCGATCGCGATAGGGAAGCGCGCGCCGCGGCAGGAACTCGAGGCCGAGCAGCAGCGCGGCGGTGTCGTAGCGCCCGTGCGTTTCGGCCCAGCCGACGACGAGGTCGCTGCCCGCGGATTGGAGCTCGCGGGCATTCGCGAGCATGGCGTACGTCTTGCCGACGCCCGGGGCGAAGCCGAGCCAGACCTTGAGCTTCGCGCGCGTCTCCCGCTCGTCCTCGGCCTGGATCCGCCGCAGCAGCGCGTCGGGGTCGGGGCGGTCCCTCTCGTCGTCCACCACTGCCCCCTCCGCGCTGCCGGAGGGTCTCAGCCGCCCCGCTGCGCGCCGTCGAGATCGAGGTTGAGGAGTAGCACGTTGACGCGCGGCTCTCCGAGCAGACCCAGCTGGCGCGATTCCGTGCGGGCCTCGATCAGGCTTCGCACGGCGCCTTCCGACATGCCGCGCGCACGCGCCACGCGGGAGGCCTGGTACAGCGCGGCGGCCGGCGAGATGTGCGGGTCGAGACCGCTGCCCGACGCCGTCACGAGGTCGGCCGGAACCGGCGCCGTGTTGCCGGGATCGGCGGCGCGCAGCGCCGCGATGCGCGCGCGCACCGCGTCGGCGAGCGCCGGATTCAGCGGCCCCTGGTTCGAGCCGCTCGAGGCGGCGGCGTTGTACGCCATGGGTGCAGTGGCCGACGGCCGGCTCCAGAAGTGACCCGGATCCGCGAACGGCTGCCCGATCAACGCCGAGCCCAGCGTGCGCTCGCCGACGCGGACCAAGCTGCCGCCCGCTGCCTCGGAGAAGAGGACATGCGCGAGCCCCGTGATCAGAGCGGGATACGCGAGCCCCGTCAGCACGCTGAGCGTTGCAAACAACACGAGAGCGGGACGCAATAGGAACGCCATCGAAACCTCCTTGGACTCAGGCCAGACCCAGACTCACGAGCGCCATGTCGATCAGCTTGATGAACGGGAACGGCAGCACGACGCCGCCGAGCCCGTAGCTCAGCAGGTTGCGGCGCAGCAGCGCACCCGCAGGCGCGGGGCGATAGCGCACTCCGCGCAGCGCGAGCGGAATCAACGCGACGATGATGAGCGCGTTGAAGATCACCGCCGAGAGCACGGCGCTCTCGGGCGAGTGAAGGCCCATGATGTTCAGCGCACCGAGGGCCGGGTAGGTCACCGCGAACGCCGCCGGAATGATCGCGAAGTACTTGGCGACGTCGTTGGCGATGCTGAACGTCGTGAGATTGCCGCGCGTCATCAGCATCTGCTTGCCGATCTCGACCACCGCCAGCAGCTTGGTCGGGTTCGAATCGAGGTCGACCATGTTGCCCGCTTCCTTGGCGGCCTGCGTGCCGCTGTTCATGGCGACGGCGACGTCGGCCTGGGCCAGCGCCGGGGCGTCGTTGGTTCCGTCACCCGTCATCGCAACGAGGTGTCCCTTCGCCTGGTAGTCGCGGATCAGCGCCAGCTTCTGCTCGGGCGTGGCTTCCGCGAGGAAGTCATCCACGCCGGCCTCGGCCGCGATGGCGGCCGCGGTGAGCGGGTTGTCCCCCGTGATCATCACCGTGCGGATGCCGACCGCGCGCAGCTCGCCGAAGCGCTCGCGGATCCCTCCCTTCACGATGTCTTTGAGCTGTACGACCCCAAGTACCCGACTTCCCTCGGCTACTACGAGTGGCGTTCCGCCCTCGCGAGCGACCCTCTCGACGTCCGCACGCACGCCGTTCGGGAGCTCTCCGCCCGCTTCCTTCACGAACCGCTCGATCGCGTCGGCCGCGCCCTTGCGGATGCGCCGCCCATCGAGATCGGCGCCGCTCATCCGGGTGTGGGCGCTGAAGGGCACGAAGCTGGCGCCGAGCGCGTGCACGTCGCGCCCGCGCACCGCGAACTTGTCCTTGGCCAGCACCACGATGCTGCGCCCTTCCGGCGTCTCGTCGGCGAGAGAGGCGAGCTGGGCGGCCTCGGCGAGATCGCGCTCGGAGACGCCGGGCGCCGCCAGGAACGCCGTCGCCTGCCGGTTGCCGAGCGTGATGGTCCCCGTCTTGTCGAGCAGCAGCACGTCCACGTCGCCGGCGGCCTCGACCGCGCGGCCTGACGTCGCGATCACGTTCGCCTGGATCATGCGGTCCATGCCCGCGATGCCGATCGCGGAGAGCAGGCCGCCGATCGTGGTCGGAATCAGGCAGACGAGCAGCGCCACGAGCACCGTCATCGTCACCGGCGCGCCGGCGGCCGCGGACGTGACCGCGTATACCGAGAACGGCAGCAGCGTCACGGTCGCGAGCAGGAACACGATCGTGAGGCCCGCCAGCAGGATGTCGAGCGCGATCTCGTTCGGCGTCTTCTGGCGCTTCGCGCCTTCGACGAGCGCGATCATGCGGTCGAGGAAGGTCTCGCCCGGATTCGCGCTGACGCGCACGACGAGCCAGTCGGAGAGCACGATCGTGCCGCCGGTGACGGCGCAGCGGTCGCCGCCGCTCTCCCGGATCACGGGCGCGCTCTCGCCCGTGATCGCGGCTTCGTTCACCGAGGCGATGCCGTCGATCACGTCGCCGTCGGCGGGGATCGTGTCTCCCGCCTCGACCAGTACGAAGTCTCCCTTGCGCAGCTGCGGTGACGCCACCTTCTCGACGGGGGCGCCGCGCCGTGAATCGCGCAGCCGCTTCGCGACGACGTCTCGCCGCGCCTTGCGCATGGCGTCGGCCTGGGCCTTGCCGCGTCCCTCGGCCATCGCCTCCGCGAAGTTGGCGAAGAGCACGGTGATCCAGAGCCAGGCCGCGATGGCCAGGATGAAGCCCGCGGGGGCCTCCCCATGCCCCGTCGCGAGGGCGTGGATGCCGAGCAGCGTCGTGAAGGCGCTGCCCACCTCGACCACGAACATGACCGGATTGCGGATCATGTGACGCGGGGCGAGCTTGCGCACCGAATCGAGCAGCGCTCGCTGCACGATCGGAGCGTCGAAGAGCGGACGAGCCTGGGTCTTGGCGGACATGTCGCCTCCAGATCACTTCGTGAAGAGCTGCAGGTGCTCGACGATCGGGCCGAGCGCCAGCGCGGGGAAGAACGTGAGCGCACCCACCAGCACCACCGTGCCGGCGAGCAGCGAGACGAAGAGCGGCCCGTGGGTCGGAAGCGTCCCCGCCGTTGCGGGCACGTTCTTCTTGGCCGCGAGCGCGCCGGCGATCGCGAGGATCGGAACGGCCAGCCAGTAGCGGCCGATGAACATCGCGACCGCGATCGCCACCGCATAGAACTGGCCGCTCACCGTGATGCCGGCGAAGGCCGATGCCATTGTTTCCGGCGCCGGACGAGAAGGCGTAGAGGATCTCGCTGAAGCCGTGCGCGCCGGGGTTTGCGAGCGGAGTCGTGCCCGCCGGAATCACGCAGGCGATGGCCGTCCCGAGCAGGATCACCATCGCCGGGAACAAGATCACCAGCGAGGCCATCTTCATCTCGAAGGCCTCGAGCTTCTTGCCCAGGTATTCGGGCGTGCGGCCGACCATCAGGCCGCCGATGAAGACGGCCACGATCGCGAAGGCGAGCATGCCGTAGAGCCCCGAGCCCACGCCGCCATACACGACCTCGCCGAACTCGATCAGCCACATGGGCACCAGGCCGCCGAGCGGCGTGAAGCTGTCGTGCATGGAGTTGACCGAGCCGTTCGACGCGGCCGTGGTCGCGGTCGCCCAAAGCGCGGAGTTCGCGATGCCGAAGCGGACCTCCTTGCCCTCCATGTTGCCGCCGGGTTGCAGCGCGCTCGCCACCTGATCGACGCCCAGGCCCGTGAGGACGGGATTGCCCGCCTGCTCGGAGGCGACGCACATGAACAGCAGCGGAATGAAGATCACGGACATCGCCGCGAAGAGCGCCCAGCCCTGGCGCCGATCCCGCACGAGCTCGCCGAGGGTGAAGCACAGCCCGGCGCCGATCAGCAGGATCGACATCACCTCCACGAAGTTCGAGAGCGGCGTCGGGTTCTCGAGCGGGTGGGCGGAGTTCGCGTTGTAGTAGCCGCCGCCGTTCGTGCCGAGCTGCTTGATCGCTATCTGCGACGCCACCGGCCCGAGCGCGATCTCCTGCTGCGTCACCGGCTTCTTCTCCGCGTCGATCGTCGACTCGAGCAGCGGAACCACTGCCTTCGGCTCGAACGTCTGCGGAACGCCCTGCCCGACGAGAAACAGCGCGACGACGAGCGAGAGCGGCAGCAGCACGTAGAGGACGGTGCGGACGAGATCGACCCAGAAGTTGCCGATGCCGGTCGCGAGGCGCCGCGTGAAGCCGCGGATCAACGCGACGGCAACCGCCATCCCGACCGCGGCCGACAGGAAGTTCTGTACCGTGAGCCCCAGCATCTGGGTGAGGTGGCTCATCGTGGTTTCGCCGCCGTACGACTGCCAGTTCGTGTTGGTGCCGAAGCTGACGGCGGTATTCAGCGCCACGTTCGGGTCCACGGCGGGCATCCCCGCCGCGTTCAGCGGGAGCCAGCCCTGGAGCCGCTGGAGCGCGTACACGAACAGGATTCCGATCCCGTTGAAGATCAGGAACGCGGCCGTGTAGCGCTTCCAGTCCATGTCGTCGTCGGGCCGCACGCCGGCCACGCGGTAGAGCAGGCGCTCGAGCGGCCCGAGCAGCCGCTGCGCGAGGCCTGCGCGCCCTTCGTAGACCGCCGCCATGTAGCGGCCCAGCGGCACGGCGAGCGCCGTGAGCACTGCAAAGTAGATGGCGAGCTGGAGCAATCCATTGAGCGTCACGACAGCTTCTCCGGCGCGAGCAGCGCCACCAGCAGGTAGACGAAGAGACCCAGCGCCAGCACGGCGCCAATCGTTTCCAGGAATCCCATGGCTACGACACCTTCTCGCAGAGGCGCACGAGCCCCCACGTGAGCGCGAGGAATGCCACGATCCCGACCACGTAGATCAAGTCCGTCATGTCGACCTCCGGCGAAACAGAAAAGAGGATACGGCGTGCGGTGTCAGAAAGACGTTCAGATCCGGCGCCCGGCGTCAAAACTCCATCAAGATCGACTGCCCGCGGGAACGCTCTGCCGGGGCGCTCGTGCACCGGGCGTGCCAACGCGGGCGGGCGTCGCCGCGCGCGGGGCTGCGAAGATGGAGCGCTCCCCAGATGCGCGCTGTGGCGCGCTGGCGCAGGAGTGGGGCATTCCGGTGTGTTGCGCGAACGCCACGCTCGCGGATCGCCTCCGGCGCAGCGACGCGCTGCGGACGCCGCGCACAGTTCCGCGCGAGCGGGTGCGGATGCTCCGCGTCGTAGCGCGCTTGCACCAGCTCACCGAGCCGCGGGCGCCGGATCACGTCGATCACGCACAGCGCCAGCACGGACACGATGATCAGCGACGAAAGATGCAGGAGGTCCACGAGCGTTTCCCTTCGAGTCTCGATCGCGCGTGGTGACGCGCAATCGGGACGAAGGCTAAGACGCCTTTCATCAAGATGCCGTCAAGTTTTCCAGCGCCGTCGCGCAGCGTCGGCGGGGGAACATCGCCCGGAGGAGCGCCGCAAGTGGCCCCGCCGGGGGGGCCGGCCGCGGCCCGGACGCGCTAGCCTGGCTGCACCCAAAGGAGGCAGCATGAGCGCAGCGCCCAACCTTCCGGACTGGCTGGCCCTGGCGGAAAACCCCTATCTGCAAGGCCCTTTCGCGCCGGTCTTCGAGGAGTGCGACGCCGCAGATCTGAAGGTGATCGGCGAGCTTCCGCGTGGGCTCGCCGGCGTCTTCCTGCGCAACGGCCCGAATCCGGTGCATGCGCCGCGCGGCCGCTATCACTGGTTCGATGGCGATGGCATGGTGCACGCCGTGACGTTTCGCGGTGGGCGAGCGTCGTATCGCAGCCGCTGGGTCCGCACCGAAGGGCTCGCGGCGGAGCGCCGCGCCGGGCGCGCGCTCTGGCCCGGCTACATGGAGCGGCCGGATCCGGCGGCGCCGCCGGGCAGCGGCTCGGACGGCTGGCTCAAGGACACGGCGAACACCGATCTCGTGTTCCACAATGGCGCCGTGCTCGCGCTGTGGTACCAGTGCGGCCTTCCCTACCGGCTCGATCCGCGCAGCCTCGAGACGCTCGGCGCGGAAGATTTTCGCGGTAAGCTCGCGCGACGCGTCTCGGCGCACGCCAAGGTCGATGCCGCCACCGGCGAGCTGCTCTTCTTCGATTACGCGACGCAGCCTCCGTATCTCGTCCACCACGTGGTGTCCCCGCGCGGAGAGCTCGTGCGCTCGACCGAGATCGAGGTGCCCGGGCCGCGGCTGCCCCACGACATGGCCTTCACCGAGCGTTACTCGATCCTGATGGATCTGCCGCTCTTCTGGGATCCGCAGCTGCTCGAGCGCAAGATCCATCGGCTCGGCTTCCACCCGGAGCTGCCCAGCCGCTTCGCCGTGCTGCCGCGCGCCGGCGGGCCGGTGCGCTGGTTCGAGGCCGAGCCCGGCTACATCTATCACGTCGTCAACTCCTGGGACGACGGCGACACGGTCGTGATGGATGCTTGCCGCGTCGTCGATCCGGGTGCGCGGCCGCCGGCGGAGGGCGGCCCGCTCGGGCGCATGCTCGCGACGCTGCGTCTCGACGCGCGGCTCCACCGCTACCGCTTCGATCTGCGCACCGGCCGCACGCACGAAGAGCGGCGCGACGACCTCAACACCGAGTTCCCGAGCATCGACGCGCGGCGCATGGGGACGCCGACGCGCTACGCCTACATCCCGCACATCGCGAAGGACACGCCGACGCTGCTCTTCGATGCGCTCGTGAAATACGACACAGCTGCCGGCACCACCGCAACGCACGACTTCGGACCCGGCCGCTATTGCAGCGAAGCGCCCTTCGCGCCGCGCGCCGGAGGCCACGAGGAGGACGACGGCTTCGTCGTCTGCTTCGTGCACGACGAAGGCGGCGGCAACTCGGAGGTGCACGTGCTCGACGCGCGCGACTTCACGGCCGAGCCGCTCGCCATCGTCGAGCTGCCGCGGCGCGTGCCCGTGGGCTTCCACGCCTGCTGGGTCGACGGAACGCAGCTTCCCGCTTGAGCCGGGGTGCGCGGAGCGCCCCCGTCTGCGACGTCACTCCGGCTGCGCCAGGTGGCGCGTCTGCGCACCCATCAGCCGGATCGTCGCGCGGCGCGAGAGCACGCGGCGCATCAGCTGCGATGCGATGCGGTTGAAGCGGCCGGGAATCATCGACGGGCCCTGCGCGAGCCGCGCCAGCGCCTCGCGCGCCACCTGGTCGGGCTCGAGCTCCCCGGGCGCGCGCCGCTGCGAGCGCCGCAGATAATTCGGAGTTCGCGTCGCCCCGGCGCAGACCGCGAGCACGTCGACGCCGCGCGGCGCGAGCTCGAACCACAGCGCCTCGGCGAGCGACAGCAGGAAGGCCTTCGAGGCGCCGTAGGTCGCGACGAACGGGGAGCCCTGGAACGCGGTCAGCGACGTGAGCAGCACGAGGCCGCCGCGGCCGCGCGCCGCCAGTCGGCGGCCGAAGCCGTGCGCCAGCGCCAGCGGACCGCGCACGTTGACGTCGATCGCCGCGAGCTGATCCGCGAGCGGAATCTCGAGGAAGGCACCGCCCGGCGCGAGCGCCGCGTTGTAGACGACGAGACCGATGTCGAGATCGGCGACGGCCTGCTCGAGGGCGGCGGCGGCATCCGCGCGCGCGAGATCGAGCGCGATGCGACGAACCTGCACCGGGGCTAGCGCGAGGATCTCCCGCTCTGCCGCTGCGAGCCCCTCGCTGCGCCGGGCCACGAGCACCAGATGCACCCCGCGCAGCGCCAGCTCGCGAGCGAAGGCGGCTCCGATCCCTTCCGACGCGCCGGCGATCAACGCCCACGGCCCATAGCGCTTCACGAAGTCAGCCACGCTCCGCCTCCCACCCCCGCCCGCACGCTGCGCGTCAATAGATCCCGGGAATGATCCGGCTCGGCACGCGCTTGCAGTATTCGTCCCACAGCGGGCCGTAGTTCTCGGCGCAGCGCCGGTCGTCGAAGTATTGGCGCGGGAACAGCAGCGCCACGTAGTAGAGCGGGTAGAGCCACGGCGCGAAGGCGAGCGGGTGGCCGAGACACAGCGTGAGCCCCGTCGCCATCAGGATCTCGCCCAGATAGTTGATGTGGCGCGAGAGCCCCCAGAAGCCCCCCGCCAGCACGTGCTTGCCGCCGCCGGCGATCGCGCGCGGCTCGAGCAGGCCGAAGGCCTTGGCCTTCGGATCGCGCTTGAACCAGAACTTCTGGAGGTTCGCGCCGCGCGCGAGCACCCAACCCGAGAAGAAGATCAGCCCGTAGACCGCGAGCAGGGCCGTCGGTGTGTGTGGATCCGGGAGATCGGCAACCGCCCACAGGCCGATGGGATAGAAGAATGGGTAGAACACGAAGCAGCCCCAGCCGAGCTTGAAGCCGACCCGCTCCGCCATGATGTCGTAGGTGTAGAGATGCACCTCTTCGAAATGCAGGTACTCGACGACGAAGAAGCTGAAGAGCACGCTGTAGAGGATCACGCCATTCGAGGGATCCGCGGGGTAGAGCTTCAGGTGGAAAACGGTGAACGACAGCAGGTTGAGCTCGAGCATCACGGCGCCGACCAGATACAGGAACATCTTGGCGTCGACGCGCCCGCCGCTCCACTGCGGATTCGCGAGCCGCCCGAGGTAGAGATCCGCGAGCAGGCTCTTGTTCGCCTGCGCGGGCAGCACGATCGCCAACGTGAACAGCAGACCCAGCCCGCACGCCCCCGCCGCCATCTCCCAGCGATGCAGGTAGAAGAACTCCCCGGGCAGCCAGCCGAGCCCGCACACGAGAGCGTAGAGGGCCACGGTCGCGAACAGCACGCGCAGCCCGTTGAGGCGGTAGCGCAGCGGTCGCCCCGTCGCGGGGTCGACGACATAGCCGTCGATCCAGCGGCCCGGCAGCAACAGATGCAAGGCGAACACGATGCCGTAGACGACCAGCGGTCCAAACCATGCGAGCATCGAGCGAGCGCCTCCCTGTGCAGCCCCGGCCGCAGGCACCCTATCAAAGAGTGGAGCGAGTGGGGAAGCGAACGGGCCGCCACCAGCAACCTCGCCGCGGCGGCGCCGTCGGCTGCCCCGAATGCGCGCCGGGTGATACCCTCCGCCGGCGCCCGCCCCAACGCAAGCCGGGCGCCGAGGAGGCTTCCCATGTCCCGTGCCGTGATCGTCGAAGCCGTGCGCAGCCCGATCGGGAAGCGCAACGGCGCGCTCGCGGGGCTGCACCCGGCCGAGCTGCTCGCCGCCGTGCAGATCGCCGTCGTGAAACGCGCGGGGATCAATCCCGGCGAGGTCGAGCAGATCATCGGCGGCTGTGTCACCCAGGCGGGCGAGCAGGGCTCGAACGTGACGCGCAACGCCTGGCTCTCCGCCGGCCTGCCATTCGAGGTGGCGGCGACCACCGTCGACTGTCAGTGCGGCTCGGCGCAGCAGGCCAACCATCTGATCGCGGGGCTGATCGAAGCCGGCGCGATCGACGTCGGCATCGCCTGCGGCATCGAGGCGATGAGCCGCGTCGGACTCGGCGCGAACGTGATCAACGGCCCGGGCACATCGAAGCCGGCCAATTTTCCGTGGGACATGCCCGACCAGTTCGGCGCCGCCGAGCGGATTGCGAAGCGCCGCGGCATCACCCGAGCAGACGTCGACGGCCTCGGCCTCGCCAGCCAGCAGCACGCCGCGCGCGCCATCGCGGAGCAGCGCTTCGACCGCGAGATCACGCCGATCGAGGTTCCGGTCGTGGGGCCGAACGGACCGACCGGGGAGCGCAGCGTCGTGCGCGCCGACCAGGGGCCGCGGCCGTCCACGGCCGAGGGCCTCGCGAAGCTCAAGCCCGTGCTTCCCGACGGCATCCACACGGCGGGCAACAGCTCCCAGATCTCGGATGGCGCCGCCGCCGTGTTGTGGATGAGCGAGGAGCGCGCCCGCGCCGCCGGCTTGCGGCCGCGCGCGCGCATCCGCGCACAGGCGCTCGTGGGCTCGGATCCCTATTACCACCTCGATGGCCCCGTCGACGCCACGCGCCGCGTGCTGGCGAAAGCCGGCATGACGCTCGCGGACGTCGATCTGTTCGAGGTGAACGAGGCCTTCGCCTCCGTCGTGCTCTCGTGGGCGCGCGTGCACGAGCCGGACATGGAGCGCGTGAACGTGAACGGCGGCGCGATCGCCCTCGGCCATCCGGTCGGCTCGACGGGCAGCCGACTGATCACGACGGCGCTCCACGAGCTCGAGCGCAGCGGCCGGGGCATCGCGCTCATCAGCATGTGTTGCGGCGGCGCGCTCGCGACGGGGACGATCCTCGAGCGGATCTGACGCGCGTGGAGCCGCTCTATCTCTGCGTGCGCAGCACGCTGCCCTGGCACGATGAGGCGGCGGTCGCCGCAGCCCTCGTGCCGGAGCTGCGGGCGCCGGTCGAGCTGTGGAACGCGACCTTCGACCTGCGCTACGCCGCATTTCGAATCCGCCTGATCGAGATCGCGCAAGACAATCTGGCCCGCGTGGAGAACGCGAAGCTCGCGCGCTCCGAAGCGGTGCCGCCGGGCGCTCTCGTCGTCCCCGTCGACGACGACGACTGGTTCTCCCCGGAGCTGGCCCACCGGCTGCTCACAGCGGGGAAGCCCGACGCGCAGGGCTATCACTGGAACCGCTACAACCTCGAGCCGCCGCGGCGCAAGCGACGCTGGTCGTGGACCCACCGGCGGCGCACGCACGACACCAGCCCGCACACCTGCGGGACGAACAACTACGCGATCCGGAACCTCCCCGAGCTGCGCACGGCGGTCACGAACCACGTGTGGGCCAGCGGGTACTTCGACGCGAACGTCGGGCGCGTGAAACGACTCGAGGCGAGCCTCAGCGTCCAGAATCGCAATCTCGCCTCGCGCTCGCGGCTCGTCGGGCGGGGGATCGAGTTGACGCGAGAGGCCTTGATCGAGAAGTTCCGGCGCTACCAGAAGTTCTATGCCCGCCTGCGCCTGCCGCCCGAGGTGGCCTGGGCGCAGGCCGACGTCGCAGCGATGGCCGAGCTGATGCACTCGATCCGGCTCCAATGACGCCGCCGTCAGCCGGACCGCCACGCCTTCGGGCCGCGGGAGGGCTAGGCTGGTGAAGCCCACGCGAACCGCTTCACACGGGAGTCGATCCTCATGGCCCTCTTCATCGCGATGAACCATTTCCAGGTCGATCCGGCGCGCGGCGCGGAGTTCGAAGCGCATTGGCGGCAGCGCGAGACCTACCTGGCCGAGGTGCCGGGCTTCCTGCGCTTCGCCCTGCTGCGCGGCGACGAGCCCGGGGCGTACATCTCGCACTCGACCTGGCAGAGCCGCGCCGCCTTCGAGGCCTGGACGCGCTCCGAGGCCTTCCGCAAGGCGCACGCGCAGGCGCGCACTCCGGCCGGCCTGCTGAGCGGGCATCCGCGGCTCGCGCTGTTCGAAGCCGTGATCGAGAGCTAGGGCGGTGGCGCGGTCCGCCTGGGTGCGCCGCTGCGAGCCGCTCCCGCTGCGAGCCTGCTAGCTCGTGGCCGCGAGCGAAGGGATGATTCCGTACTCCGGCTCGACGCTGATCGCGCTCGCGCCCGAGCATTTCTCTGCGATCCAGCGCACGGTCGGGCTGCTCTTCCAGCTCGCGCGCTCGCCCGCCTATCAGGCGCTTCTCGATGCCGATGCCGAGCCCGTGCTGCGGCATGCGCCAGGCAACTTCGGCGTGTTCATGGGCTACGACTTCCATCTCACGCCGCAGGGTCCGCGCCTGATCGAGGTGAACACCAACGCGGGCGGCGCGCTCTTGAACGGGTTGCACACGGCGACGCTGTGCGATCCCGAGCGCCTCGCGTGCCTGTGCTCGGACCTGCTGCCGGTCGCGACGCTCGAGCGCAAGATCGTCGAGACCTTCGTGGCGGAATATGCCGCCGTACGCGGGCCGGCGGCGCGGCCCACACGCGTCGCGATCCTCGACGAGCGGCCGCGCGAGCAGTTTCTCTACCCCGAGTTCGAGCTGTTCCAGAGCCTGTTCGCGCGCGCCGGGATCGAAGCCCGCATCGCCGAGACCGGCGCGCTCGCGCCGGCGGCGGGCGGCAGCGTCGGCCTCGACGGCTGGCCCGTCGAGCTCGTCTACCTGCGCGACACCGATTTCGCGCTCGCCGCGGAGCGCTCGCGCGTGCTGCGCGAGGCCTACCTCGCGAACGCCGTCGTCGTCACGCCGTCTCCGCGCGAGCACTTCCTGCTGGCGGACAAGCGCCGGCTGGCGCTCTTCTCCAGCGAGGCGAGCTTGCGCGAGCTCGGCGTCGCGGCGGACGACGCACGCTGGCTCGCGACGGTGGTCCCCGAGACGCGCAGGCTTTCGGAGCTGGGGCTGGATACGGCGTGGCGCACCCGCGCCGAGTGGGTGTTCAAGCCGGCTGCGTCGTTCGGGAGCCGCGCCGTCTATCGCGGCGACAAGATCTCGCGCAAACGCTTCGACGCCATCGCGGATCAGGCGAGCTACGTTGCGCAGCGACGCGTCGAGCCCGGGCTCGTCACCGTCGACACCACGAGCGGAGCACGCGCCATGAAATTCGACGTGCGCGCCTACGCCTACCGCGAGCAGGTGCTGCTGCTCGGCGCACGCGTCTACGAGGGACAGGTCACGAACCTGCGCAGCCCCGGCGGCGGTTTCTCGGCGATCTGCGTCACGCGACGCGAGCCGGCGAGCACATGAGCGTGCAGCCCCTCGTGATCGAAGCCGCGATCAACGGCGCCACGCCGAAGGCGCTCTCCCCGTTCGTACCGCGGACGCCGGACGAGATCGTCGCCGATGCCTGCGCCTGCCTCGCCGCCGGCGCCGCGATCGTGCACCACCACAACGAGGAGGGATTGCTCCAGGCTCGCCATGCGAGCGCGCCCTACGCGGCGGCGTGGCGGCGCATCCTCGAGCGCCACCCGGACGCGCTGCTGTATCCCACGATGGGAAGCGGCGGCGCGCACACGAACATCCGCGAGCGCTACGCGCACGTCGAAGAGCTCGCCGACGCCGGGGCGCTGCGCGTGGCGCTGATCGATCCGGGCTCGCTGAGCCTCGGCGGGCTCGACGCGCAGGGGCTGCCGGCCCCGGTGGATCTCGTCTACCAGAACAGCTTCGCCGACACGCGCTACATGATCGACGTCTGCTGCGCGCGCGGGCTCGCCGCCCACGTCTCGATCTTCGAGCCCGGGTTCTTGCGGGTGGCGCTCGCGTATCACGCCGCGGGCCGCTTGCCGCCGGCGAAGATCCAGTTTTATTTTGGCGGCCCCGCCCTGCCCTTCGGTCTGCCCGCCACGGCCGCGAGCCTCGACGCCTATCTCGCCATGCTCGACGGCACGAGGCTCCCGTGGATGGTCGGCGTGATCGGCGGCGACGTCGCGAGCACGCCGCTCGCCGAGCTCGCGATCCGGCGCGGCGGCCACGTGCGCGTGGGCCTCGAGGATTACGTCGGGCCGCGCACGCCGCGAAACGTCGAGCTCGTCGCGGAGATCGTCGCGCTCGCGGCGCGCCTCGGACGCCCCGTCGCGACGTCCGCCGAAGCATCGAGCCTGTTCGGCTTCCGTGCGCTCGCCCGACGGGGCCCGCCCGCAGCCCGCTGATGTCCGCCTTGCAGGCGCCGGGCTGCGCAGGGCGGATGGGAGACGCGCCATGCTGATCGACGCACTGCTTCCCCTGCTCGGCTCGTGGCGCGATCGCGTCGTCGTGGTGACGGGCGCGTCGAGCGGAATCGGACGGGAGACCGCGCTGCTGTTCGGGCGGCTCGGCGCGCGCGTTGCGCTCGTGGCGAGGCGGCAGGCGCCGCTCGCAGCGGTCGCGGCCGAGCTGCGTGCGGCCGGCGGCGACGCGCTGGTGGCGCCCGCCGACGTCGGCGATGCGATGGCCGCGCGGGGCGCCATCGAGCGCGTCCGCGAGGCGTGGGAACACATCGATGTGCTGGTGAACAACGCGGGTCTGCTGCGGCCGGCCCCCGTGGCTCGCATCGAGGCCGCCGATCTGGATGCGATGCTGCGCGTCAACCTCTACGGCGCGCTGTTCATGACCCAGGCGGCGCTGCCGATCCTGTTGCAGCGCCCGGGCGCATCGATCGTCAACGTCGCCTCGCTGGCGGGGCGGCGCGGCTTGACCCCGCTCGGCGGCTACTGCGCCACGAAGTTCGCGCTGATCGGTCTCAGCGAGGCGCTGCGGACGGAGCTCGACGCAGGGGCGCTGCACGTGGGCGTCGTGCTCCCGGGGGTCGTCGACACGCCGATGGTGCAGGGCGTCGATCAGGCGGGCGAGATCCCGGAGTGGCCGGTGGAGCTCAACATGCCGCCGGAGTGGGTCGCCGCGGCGATCGCGCTCGCGGCGCGCTTCCGGCTGCGCGAGGTCTCGGTGCCGCCCGGCGCAGCGCTGATCGAGGAGCTCGGAGCGCTGGTGCCGGGCGTCAGCGATCTGCTCATCGGTTGGATGAGCGCAGCCGGCCGCTGGCTCGTGCGCGCCCGCGAGGCTCGCGCCGGTCGCCCGCTCGCCTAGCGCACGGCCGGCCCGGCGCCTGCTCGACGCCGGCGCGAGCTTCCGTGCCTTCTGCCGCCCGCTGACTTGCGCCGCAGCGCTGCGTCTGCCTGGCGTCACTCCGCCGGATGCGCTCCCGTCGGCGGGTGCCCCGGCGGCAGTCCTGTTGCTGCGCCGCCCGGCGGCGCTGGAACCACCTCGAGCAGCTCCACGTCGAAGGCGAGCGCCGCGCCGGGCTGGATCTTCGGCGGCGCGCCGCGGTCCCCGTAGGCGAGGTTCGCCGGGCAGACGAGCTTGCTCTTGCCGCCCACCTTCATCTTCTGCACGCCCTCGGTCCAG
Organism: uncultured delta proteobacterium; assembly: GCA_963785985.1. Classification (GTDB taxonomy): domain Bacteria; phylum Myxococcota_A; class UBA9160; order UBA9160; family SMWR01; genus DATBRV01. The sequence goes on from CAWAXD010000022.1 coordinate 71,899, forward strand.
CACGGGATCACGCGATCCAGCGGAAACTGCGCGGGCGTGCCGCGCTCGACGGAGCTGTCGAAGACCGTGCCGTCGCGCAGCGTCCCGTGGTAGTGAACCTTGACGGTGTCGCTCGCCTTGGGCGATGCGCCGGTGCCAGGCGTCACCTCGCGGTAGACGAGACCTGAAGGCAGCTTCTCGGCGCCCTTCTCGGCCGCGGCCGCCGCCAGGAAGCCATCCGCGGCCTTCGTCTCCTCCGCCGAGGCCGCCGCGAGGCGCGCCTTCGCGAGCGCCTGGATCTGCGGCCCCTGGGCCTCGAGATCGACCTTCGGCGGCCGGTCGAGCGCGCCGTCGGTCAGGCCCTGCGCGAGGGTGCCGAGCTCGGCTTCCGTGAGATGGAAGGGCTGGAGCTCGCGCGCGAGCGCGAGGCCGAGGGCGTAGACGGTCTTCTGGTCCTCCGTCGCGAGGTCCCCAGCGCCGGCAGCCGCCGGCTTGGACCCGACACCCGGCCCGGCGTCCGTCGACTTCTGACAGGCGAGCAGGCCGAGCACGGCGATGAACGCGAATGCGAAACGCAGCGGGCGGGTCATCTTCGGAATCCTTCCGTGAATGCCCGGGTCCGGGGTGTGCAGAGCACTCCTGACGGACCCCGGCGTGGTTCGAAACGTTGGTTCGTGGCTTTCCGTGCCGACGCAGCCGCGCGTCAGCGCGCGTCTCCGATTTCCGCATTCTGGGTCGGCGCCGAGAGCCAGGTGGCGATGTCCTGGCCGAGCGTCCTGGTGCAACGGCCGATGATGGAGCAGGTGCCCTTGAACGCTCCGAAGGCTCCGCCGGTCGTGAAGCGCTTCGCGCGGAACGAGCCGATCTGCTTGCCCCGATCGTAGAGCTCCCCCTTCACGGACATCCACTTCGGCCCCGAGAAGGCTCCGCCACCGGGCGCGTGCACCTCGGTGATCTCCATCTCGAGCACGCGTCCGACCTTGCGATTGAGCGGTCCGTCGACCAGCTCGACGCTGCCTCCGGCAGCTTCCTTGACGAACTCCGGCACCTTGGTCTGGAGCTGGCAACTGTCCTTCACTGCGGCGGGCACCTGCGCGGTCGAGGCAAACGGGATCGAGCGTTGGATCTTGACGGTGTCCGCAGCGGCGGGCAGAGCCGCAATCACGAAGGCGCCCGCAGCCAACGCGCAGAGCGCGAACGAGCGAGTCAGAAGCTTCGGCACCAGTCCCTCACCCCCTGCGGCCCCCTGCGCGCGGCGCTCGGGCCCTCTTGATAGGCGATTCCGGGCCTGAAGTGAAGTGGGAACACCCGAAAAGACGGCTGCTGGGGAGGGCCACGCTACCGTCCATTGCCAGCGGGGGGACGGGGCTACGGGCCCGACCGAGCGCTCCGCCTGCCCCCGGAGGATCGTCCATGACGCGACGCTCGCGGCCCGCCAGCGCGCCCATCAGCGAAGACGACGCCTTCATCGCGCGCGCGCTCGAGAGCGCCAACCTCCCGACGCTGATGCTGTCGCTGCTCCACATCACGGGCGACACCAGCAGCCTGCGCGGCCCGATCCGTCCGAAGAAGGCGCTCCCGGGCGAAGGCCAGGGCCTGCTCTCCGACGCGGAGAAGGCCGCGGTTCGCGCGCGCGCACTCGGCGTGCTGGCGGCCTACCGCGACGGCGGCTGCAAGCTGCCGCCGCTGCCGTCGCATCAGACGATTCACGAGATGATGAGCTTCCTGGTCGGCGAGCGCGTGCCGGCGGAATACGTGCCGATGATGCTGGAGGAGCTGGCGCTCGATGGCGAGAGCGCGCGCGAGGCTCACTGGGATCGCGACGTTCCGGCGGTTACGAAGCAGGACTTCCACGTGCTCGTGATCGGCGCCGGCATGTCGGGTCTGCTGGCCGCGATCCAGCTCGAGGAAGCCGGCATCCCCTACACCGTGATCGAGAAGAATCCCGGCGTGGGGGGCACCTGGTTCGAGAATACCTACCCGGGTTGCCGGGTCGACGTCGCCAATCACTTCTATTGCTACTCGTTCGCGCCGAACCACGACTGGTCGGAGTTCTTCTCACAGCACACGGAGCTGCGGGAATACTTCGAGCGCTGCTCGCGCGAGCACGGGGTGCGCGAGCGCATCCGTTTCGAGACGGAAGTCGTCTCCGCGCGGTTCGACGAGCACGACGCGCGCTGGGAGGTGCGCGTCCGCTCGCAGAGCGGCGCCGAGGAGACGCTGATCGCCCAGGCGCTGATCAGCGCCGTCGGGCAGCTCAACCGCCCCAGGCTTCCCGAGATTCCGGGACGCGAGCGCTTCGCAGGCCCGGCCTTCCACTCGGCGGGGTGGCAGCACCAGCACTCGCTCGCCGGCAAGCGTGTCGCCGTGATCGGGACCGGGGCCAGCGCGCTCCAGCTCGTGCCCGAAGTCGCGAGGCAGGCGCAGCGGCTCTTCGTCTTCCAGCGCTCACCGGCCTGGATGACCCCCAACCCCAGCTACCACCGGCGCGTCAGCGACGGCACGAAGTGGCTCCTCAAGCACCTGCCGTACTACGGCCGTTGGTATCGCTTCCTGCTCTTCTGGCCGGCTTCGGACGGCCTGCTCCCGTCGCTGATCATCGATCCGAGCTGGCCGCATCCCGAGCGCTCCGTCAACGCGGCCAATGAACAGACGCGCATCCTCTTCACGGACTATCTGAAGCGACAGGTCGGCGACGATCCGGCGCTGCTCGCGAAGGTCGTGCCGTCCTATCCACCGTTCGGCAAGCGCATGCTCCAGGACAATGGGAGCTGGCTCGCCGCGCTCAAACGCGAGAACGTGGAGCTCGTCACGCAGGGCATCGCGGAGATCACCGCCGATGCCGTGGTCTGTGAAGACGGCGAGCGCTACCCGGTCGACGTGATCGTGTACGCCACGGGCTTTCACGCCAACAAGTTCTTGTATCCGATGCAGATCGTCGGGCGCGACGGCGCCGTGCTCGCCGATCGCTGGGGTGACGATCCGAGGGCCTATCTGGGCATCACGGTGCCCGGCTTCCCGAATCTCTTCTGCCTCTACGGCCCGGGCACCAATCTCGCCCACGCGGGCAGCATCATCTTCCATTCGGAGTGCCAGATGCGATACGTGATGGGGTGTATCCAGGCACTGATCGCGCAGGGCTACGCGAGCCTCGAGTGCCGGCAGGACGTCCACGATGCCTACAACGAGAAGCTCGATCAGGCGCTCGCGCGAACCGTCTGGTCCCACCCCGGCATGAACAGCTGGTTCAAGAACGCCAAGGGCCGCGTCACGACCACGTCGCCGTGGCGGCTGCTCGACTATTGGCGCTGGACGAAACAGCCGGATCTCGCGGACTTCCAGCTGAGGCGATGAGAAATCGCTCGAGCCTGAACCCGCCCGAACCGATGCCCGCGCCGGCCCCGGGAACCGCCCGCGCGACACGCGTCGCCCTGATCGGCGCGGGCCATGCACACGTCGAGGTGCTGCGGCAGGCCGCCGCCCGCCCGCAGCCCGACTGCCGCCTCGTCCTGGTGGTCGACCGCCAGCCCGCGATCTACTCCGGCATGCTGCCGGGCTTCGTGGCCGGACACTACCGAGCGACGGAGCTCGCGATCGACGCCGTCGCGCTCGCGCGGCGAGCCGGGGCGGAAGTCGTTCTCGAGAGGGCTTGCCGGATCGACGCCGCGAGGCAGCGTGTGGTCACCGAGTCCGGACGCGAGGTCGCCTACGACTTCGCGTCGCTCGACGTGGGATCGGGCGTGGCCGGGAGCGGCCTGCCCGGCGTGGACGTGCACGCCCTGGCCGTGCGTCCGATCGAGCGGCTGATCGAGGGCGTCGACGCGCTGCTGGCTCGCGCGAGAGACCCTTCGGCCGGCGCGCCCTTTCGCCTGCTCGTGGTCGGCGCCGGCGCGGGCGGCGTCGAGCTGGCCTTCTGCTTCGAGGCGCGGCTGCGGCGCGAGACGCGCCGCCCGCTCGAAGTCACGCTGCTCGATCGCGGTGAGGCGGTGCTTCCGGGCGCCGCGGCAGCGCTCGTGCGCCGGGTGACGCGCGCCGCCGGGCGGCGCGGCATCGCGCTGAGGCTCGGCGCGGAGGTGGAGTCGCTCGAGAGCGGAATCGTTCGCCTCGCGAACGGCCGCGCGCTCGCGGCCGACGCCGTCGTCTGGTCGACGGGGCCGGCGGCGCACGCGTTCTTGCGCGAGTCCGACCTGCCGGTCGACGGGCAGGGTTTCGTGCGCGTGCGGCCGACGCTTCAGGTCGTCGCTTCCGACCGCCTCTTCGCCGTCGGCGATTGCGCGAGCCTCGCCGGCATGCAGAAGGCCGGCGTGTACGCCGTGCGCTGCGGGCCGATCCTCGCCGAGAACCTGCGGCGCGCACAGGCGGGGCGCGATCTGCGCGTCTATAGACCGCAGCGCGAATTCCTGTCACTCTTGAACCTCGGCGACGGAACCGCAGTCGGCGTCGAACGCGGCTTCAGCTTCGAGGGACGCTGGGTGATGCGCCTCAAGGACCGGATCGACCGGCGCTTCGTGGAGAAATACCGATGAGCAGCAACACACGTTTCCGATTCCGCCTCGTCTGCCTCGCGGCGATCGGCGTGCTCGCGCTCACGGCGCAGGCCCGGGCCAGCGAGCCGAGCGACATCTCGCAGAGCGAGATCCTCGCGCTCGAGAAGGCAGGAACCACGCCGAGGTTCGTCGACGTCCGAACGCCCGAAGAGTTCGCCGCCGGCCACGTACCGGGAGCCGTCAACATTCCTCGCGACCAGCTCCCCCAGCACTTTTCCGAGCTCAAGGCCTCGGGCGACCCGATCGTGGTCTACTGCGAACGCGGTCCGCGAGCGCTCGCGGCCCTCGCGACACTCCAGGATGCGGGCGTCAGCAAGGTCCAGCATCTGTCGGGAGACATGGCTGGCTGGCGCGCCGCCGGCCTGCCGATCGAGAAGTAGGCACCCGCGGCATGAAGTTCGGCGTCTTCTTCGAGCTGTCGGTGCCGCGGCCCTTCAGCCCCGAGCGCGAGCGCGCGGTCTTCGAGAACGCCCTCGAGCAGGCGCGACTCGCCGACGAGCTCGGCTTCGCCTGCGCCTGGGCCGTCGAGCATCACTTCCTGGAGGAGTACTCCCACTCCTCGGCGCCGGAGCTCTTTCTCACCGCCATCGCCATGCAGACGCGTCGGATCCGCGTCGGCCACGGGGCGGTCGTGTGCGTGCCGGAGATCAACCATCCGATCCGAGTCGCGGAGCGCGCTGCGTTTCTCGACCTCCTCTCCGGTGGGCGCCTCGAGTTCGGAACCGCGCGCTCCTCGACGTGGACGGAGATCGGCGGCTTCCAGGCCGACCCCGACGACACCAAGAAGGACTGGGACGAGTACGTCCGCGTGCTGCCCCGCATGTGGATGCAGGAGCGCTTCGCGCATCGCGGTCGCTGCTTCTCGATGCCCGAACGCGCGATCCTGCCCAAGCCGCTGCAGAAGCCCCACCCGCCGATGTGGGTGACGGTGACGAGCCCGGGCACGGAGCTCGATGCGGCCGACCGCGGCCTCGGCTGTCTGGGCGTGGCGACGGCCGGCTACGCCGAGCAGGAGCGGCGCACGCGCGAGTATCACCGGCGGGTGAAGCAATGCGATCCCGTCGGCGGCGCCATCAACGACCGCGTCGCGACGCTCAACTTCCTCTACTGCCACGAGGACAAGAAGCTGGCGGCGCAGCGCGGCTTCCTGTTCCTCGGCACGTTCGGCATGTTGAACGCGCATCTGCTCTTCACGCGCGAGGCCTATCCGACGAGCGCCTATCAATCGCTCGCCAATCTCGCGCCGGCCCCGTCGCGCGGCGGCGGGGGCCCCGGCGATGCGCCGACGCTTCCGGAGGGGATGTGCCTCGGGGATCCGGGCCAGATCATCGCGGCCGTGAAGCGCTGGGAGGCGATCGGCGTGGACGAGATCAACTTCCTGCTGAACGCGGCCGAGCTGCTGCCCCAGGAGCAGGTGCTCGAGAGCTTGCGCCTGTTTGCGCGCGAAGTGATGCCGGTCTTCTGAGCATGCTGGTAGGCAGCGCCGATCCCCAGGTTCTAGCCAGGCTCGCTCCGAAGGTGGCGCGCTTCGACAGCGAGGCGCTGACCCTATCCGGTGTGGAGACGCTCCAGATCATTTCCGAGATCGAGCGAGCCGGCGCCGACGCCCTGTTGCCGCCGGGCCTGCATCCCACGCTTCCGCCGCTCGTCACCTGGCTGGTGCAACGCATTCCCGAGAGTCCGTGGGGTGGCTTTCAGCTGGCCCAATGCCGGATCGAGTGCCGCAGCGGTCTGCGCCCGCGCGGCTTCCTGCGTCTGGGCGTGATCGATCATCCCGTCGCCGCCGCCGAGCTGACCGCGCGTTGGGGCTATGCCCTGGTCGCCGGCGAGATCCGACTCGCGCGCGGCTACGATCGGATCGAAGCCCGCGTCTCGCTCGCGGGCGAGCCGATCCTCGAGGTCGCGCTCCAGGATCCCATGCCGCTGCGCCCCGAAGACGCCTACAGCGTGGCGAGCATGCACCTCGCGCACACCCCGAATGGCCTGCGCCTGCTCCAGGTAGATCCGGAGTTCGCGGTCGAGCGCGCCGAGCGCGGCCGCCCGCTGATCGGGCGCTTCGATGCGAGCGCCTGGCGCAGCGAGGGCGCCCTGCCCAGCCACCCCGTTTCGGCCCTCTTCACGCTCGCCCGGATGACGCTTCCGAGGCTGCGCTACGTGTGCCGTCCCGACGTGCTGGCGTTCGAGGGCGCCGAGCGCGTGAACCCGTGACGGCGAGCGCACGCGGCGCTTCCGCCACAGCGATGGATCCTGCCGAGATCGAGGCTTTTCTGGGCTCGCAGCGAACCCTGGTGCTGGTGACGCTGCGCCCGGACGGCTCTCCCGTCGCCCACCCGCTGTGGTTCACGAAGCTCGGCGACGCGCTCTACGTGAACACGCGCGAGGACAGTCTGAAGCGGCGCAACGTCGCCCGCGACGCTCGCGTCTGCGCGGTCGTCGAGGCCGGCGAGAGCTACTTCGAGCTGCGCGGCGTGCGCATCGAGGGCCGTTGCACTCCCGTCGCGGATCCCGAGGAGATCGCCCGCGTCGAGCAGGCCGAGGCCGAGAAGAGCGCGCGCATCGGAAGCGGGCTCGGCGAGCTGCCCGAGTGGTTCTCGCAGAGCCGCGCGCGCCGGCGGGATCGCGGCGATCGGGTGCTGCTGCGGATCGCGATGGAGCGCGTCTTCAGCTGGGACTTCGCGAAGGTGCGCCGGCACTACGCGGCTGCCGCGCAGGACGGAAAACAGGAGGGCCGCTCGTGAGCGATTCCCGCCGCATGCGCATGGACGACCTGATCCTCGTCAGCGTCGACGACCACGTGGTCGAGCCGCCCAACATGTTCGATCGCCACATCCCCGCGAAGTATCGCGAGCGCGCGCCGCGCGTGGTGCGCAGGCAGGATGGCAGCGACGTGTGGCTCTTCGAGGGCCGCCGGATCCCGAACATCGGGCTCAACGCCGTCGCGGGCCGCCCGCCGCGAGAATACGGCGTCGAGCCGACGGCCTACGACCAGCTGCGCCCCGGCTGCTACGACCTCGCCGCGCGCATCGACGACATGAACGCGAACGGCGTGCTCGGATCCATGTGCTTCCCATCCTTCCCCGCGTTCTGCGGCCAGGTCTTCCACGGGGCGAAGGACAAGGACCTCGCCCTCGCCGTGCTGCGCGCGTACAACGACTGGCACATCGACGAGTGGTGCGGAGGCGCACCCGGACGCTTCATTCCGCTGGCCATCCCGCCGCTCTGGGATCCGGAAGCGATGGCGGCCGAGGTGCGTCGCGTGGCGCGCAAGGGCTGCCACGCGATCAGCTTCTCCGAAAATCCCGAGAAGCTCGGCCTGCCGAGCCTCCAGCGCCCGCACTGGGATCCCTTCTGGAGCGCCTGCGCGGACGAGGGAAGCATCGTGTGCCTCCACTTCGGCAGCGGCCGCGGGATGGTCTATCCCACTCTCGATGCGCCCATGGACGCGGTGATCACGCTGATGCCGATTGCGATGGTGGATTGCGCGGCGGATCTGCTCTGGTCGCCCGTGCTGCGGAAGTTCCCGACGCTCAAGTTCGCGCTCTCGGAGGCCGGCGTCGGCTGGGTGCCCTTCTTCCTCGAGCGGGTCGACTACGTGTACGCGCGCCACCGCGCCTGGACCCACCAGGACTTCGGGGGCAAGCTGCCGAGCGAGGTCTTCCGCGAGCACGTCGTCGTGTGCTTCATCTCGGATCGCATCGGCATCCAGAACCGCCACGCCGTGGGCGTCGCGAACATCACCTGGGAATGCGACTACCCGCACTCCGATACGACCTGGCCGCGCGCCCCGGAGACGCTGATGACCGAGCTGGAGGGCGTCCCGGACGCCGAGATCGACCAGATCACGCACGCGAACGCGATGCGCCACTTCCGCTACGACCCGTTCCCGCACGTCCCGAAGACGCAGGCGACGGTCGGCGCCCTGCGAGCCCGCGCCACCGGCGTGGACCTGAGCCTCAAGAGTCATGGCGGGCTCGAGCCGAACGCCGACGGCGGCATCGTCACGACCGGTCAGGTGGTGAAGCAGCTCGCCAGCATCCTGATGGCGGCCGAGTGAGCGTCACGCGGCGAGAAACGCCCCGACCTCGCGCAGGAACACGTCGAGCTGGTCGTGATGCACCCAGTGACCGGCGTTCGGCACGTTCACGAGGCGCGCGTCGCGGAAAGCCGTGATCCGCCCGTCCTTGATGGGATCGCCGGCCCAGCTCTCCTGGCCGCGGACCAGCAGCGTCGGGCAGACGATGCGGCCCCAGGCCGCGCGCACCTCCTGCATGTCGTAGCGCTCGGGAAACAGCACGCGCACGTAGTTGTCGAACTTCCAGCCGTAGGTGCCGTCTTCGTTGCGCGCGACACCGTGCACGGTCAGATGGTGCGCCTGCTCGGCCGAGAGGAACGGGTTCTCCTCGAGCATGCGCGCGGCCGCGGCGTCGATCGAGGGATAGCGCCGCGGCAGCCGCGCCGCGAAATCGCGCACCTGGCGGATCCAGGCGTCCGTGCGCTCCCAGCGCGGCTTCTCGCGCAGCGCTTCGAGCATCGCGGGCGGAGGCCCGAGGCCCTCGATCGCCACCAGCTTCTTCACGCGCTCGGGGTAGATCGCGGTGTAGTGGAGCGCGACGGCGCCGCCGAGCGAGTGCCCGACGAGCGTCACCGGAAACGTGCCGAGCACGTCGAGCAGCTGCGCGATGTCGAGCACGAACTCGGGGACCGTGTAGTGCCCGCCGAGGGCCCAGGCGCTGTCGCCATGGCCGCGCAGGTCCGGCACCACCACGTGCCAGTCCTTGCGCAAGGCGCGCGCCACCCAATCCCAGCTGCGCGCATGGTCGCGGCCGCCGTGGATCAGCACCAGCGGCGGCGCCGATTCGTTGCCCCAATCCACGTAGTGAAGGCGCAGACGCTGCGAGATGTAGTAGCTCGAGGTGGGCCCGACGATCTCGGTCATCAGGCCTTTTTATCGCGCAGGACACGGGGCGCGGCCAGCCCCTCAGAAGCCGCGACGGGGCGAGCCCCGAGCAGGCGCTGCTCGGCCGCCACGCCGAGCTCCGCCACGGCCTGCGCGAAGCCATCCGCGATCTCCCAGACATCCGGAACGCTTTCGCGGCAGGCCAGCACGCCAATGTCGAGGCGGCCCATGTTGCTGAGCACCGTGAGATTGAGGCCGATCCCCTCGCCGACGGGCCCCATCGGATACACCGCCTCGACGCGCGCGCCTCCGAAATAGAGCGGGATCGGCGGGCCCATCATGTTCGAAATGATCAGGTTGATCGGAGCCGGCTGGCGATCGGCGAGATCGAGATCGGAGTAGAGCCGGGCCCCGATCGCCGAGAGCACCGGCGGAAGCAGCTGCAGCCACTGCGGAAGCAGATCCTCTTCGATCGCGGCGAAGATCTGCTTCGCGTCGGCCGTCTCGGCGTGCACCGCCTCGATCACGTCCGCAGGATCGGCGAGATGGGTCGGCAGCTTCACGAGCATCGTCGACACCTTGTTCGAGAACTCGGCCTTCTCCTGCTGCGACTTCAGCGACACCGGCACCATGCAGACGAGCGGGCGCTCGGGCACCTCAGCGTGCGCTTCCAGGTAGCGCCGGACGCTGAGGGCGCACGCCGCGAGCACCGCATCGTTGAGCGTCACACCGAAAGCGCTCTTGATGCGCTTCACGTCCGCGAGCGGAGCGCTCCCATAGGCCACGGCGCGGTGGGTAGAGAGGGCGCGATTGAAGCGCGTCCTGGGCGGCATCTCGAAGAACGGCGGAAGCGGACCGCCACGCGCGATCTCGCGCTGGGCGCGCCGGCGGCGGCCCAGACCCACCGCGGTGTCGAGCAGCAGGCGAGCGAGCCAGAGCGGACTCACGAAGCGGCTGCCGAGCGAACGCCGCGCGAGCTCGAGCGCCGACGGCAGCGGCGGCGGATTCCAGAGGCCGCCTGGCATCTGCGGCGACGCCGCCGCGGCTTCGAGATCCATCAGCTGGGCCATCTGGCTCGAGCCCGACGCTCCGTCGATCATGCAGTGGTGCAGCTTCGTGACGAGGGCGATGCGGCCGCCCCAGAGCCCTTCGACCACCCACATCTCCCAGAGCGGCTGCGAACGATCGAGCGGGCGAGCCGCGATGTCGCCGACGATGCCGGCCAGCTCTCGCAGCGAGCCGGGAGCGGGCACCGCGATCCGGTGCAGGTGGTTCGCGAGGCAGAATCCGGGGTCGTCGACCAGCACCGGGTGGCCGAGGCCGAGTGGGATCTCGAGCAGGCGCTGCCGGAACGGCGGCACCAGATGCACGCGCGCCGCGACGGTGGCGACGACCCGATCGAAGCCGAACGCTCCGCCGGGCGCGCGGGCGGCGTCGAGAATCAGGGTGCCGAGCGTGTGCATCGGCATCGACGGCGTCTCCGCATACACGAAGACGGCGTCCTCCCCAGAGAGGCGCCGCATCCCGCGCTGCTCGGCCTGCGCCTGAGGCTCGCTCACCTCGAACCTCCTCCGGCGCTGCGCCGCTCGTCGCGCGCGCGTGCCGGCTCGTCGCCAACGCCTTCCGGGGGGAGCGGGCCCTCCCCCGAGAGGCACGGCGTCAGCAACGGACGGGCGGGTCGGCTCGAGGGCAGGGTTCGCGCTGCGTCGGCCGTGTGTACGACGGCGAGTGCCATCGCGTGCTCGAGACAGCGGTAGTGGCTGCCGTTCACGAAGTGCCCCGCGCAAGGCACTTCGAGCCAGAGCGCGCGCGGAATCGTCTCGGCCACGCGGGCCGCGTGATGGCGGGGGATCAAGTGGTCGCGGCCGGCCCACAGAAAGCTCGCCGGCGTGCGCAGCCGCGCCAGCCTCGTCCACAGGCCCTGCGGTCCGAAGGCCGGATCGAGCGCCATCTCGCGCGAGGCCGAGAGAAAGCTCGCGCGGGTGGCGGGACAAGAGCTGTAGTAGATCACGCGCACGGAAGCGCGGGCCAGCCAGTTGTGCTCGAGCTGAGGGATGCCTTCGATCGCGTCGGCAGCTTTCTTGAGCCAGGGCCAGGCCCGTTCGAGCGGCAGCCGTTCGGACCACGCCGGGTCGATGGCGCGGGCGAGCGCGAGGGCCCAGCGAGCCTTCCGCCACGGGAGAAAGGGCGCGACGAGCACGACCCCGCGAAAGGCGTCGGGCTCGAGCAGCGCCGCTTCGAGCGCCACGCGACCCCCGAGCGACATGCCGAGCACAATCGGCGGCGTCCCGAGCGAGCGCGCCAGCTCGATCACCGGCTCGGCGAGCCGCTCCGGCGTGAGCGGGCCGACCGGCGTCGGCGTCCGCCCGAATCCCGGCAGATCGGCGGCGAGCGTCCGGTATCCCTGCAGCGCGAGCTCGCGGGCTACCCCCGCGAACATGCTCGACTCCAGGGCGAGCGGGTGCAACGCAATCACTGGATCGCCTGCGCCCCACGCCTCATAGTGCAATGGCACATCCTCCCGAAGCCGCTATCCCGAGATCGAAGCATGGAGCATGCCGCCCCGCCGGCGAGGCTGGGCGCTCGGCACACTCCGCTGTGGAGAAAGGAAGCGCTCGTGTGGAATCGAGCGACAGCCGACACGGGGCATTGTGTCCCTTTCTCTCTCCCTCGACAGGAACGCCTGTTGCACGACTATTGCTGATCTAGGACGAGACCGACGAGGCCTGGGATGCTCGAGATGCGCGGAGCGGATGCGTACTTCCTCTGGGAGGAGTCGCGCGCCCGGCACATGCATACGCTCAAGATCATCGTGGTCGATCCCTCGACGGCCCACGACCCGCTCAGCTTCGCCCGCGTTCGCGACGGCGCGGCGCGCAGCATGCCCGCCCTGCTCGCGTTCCGGCGCCGTCCCGTGCGCGCGCCGTTCGGTTTCGGACATCCGTTCTGGCTCGACGCGCCGCAGCTCGACGCCAACTACCACATCCGCCACGAGGTGCTGCCGGAAGGCGCCGGTGAGGATGCGCTCGACGAGTTCGTCGGGCGCGTCGCGAGCGAGCCGCTCGACGAAACGCACCCGCTCTGGCAGCTCTTCTTCGTCGAGGGATTGCCGGGCGGGCGCGTCGCCTACGTGACCAAGATCCATCACGCGGTCGCCGATGGCCTCGCGAGCGCCGAGCTGCTGATGCGCGCGTTCCAGACGACGGCGGCGCCGCAGGCCGCCCTTCCGCCGTACCCGGAAGTCAACGAGGCGCTCCCCTCCTCCGCACTCCTGCTCACGCGCGCGTTGCAGGGAGAGCTCTCACGCCTGCTCCAGCTGCCGTCGCTACTGCGGCGCTCGCTGCGCGCGAGCTGGCGAAGCCTGCGCTGGCGGCTCGCCGGGCGGCCATCGCCCGTGCGACCCTTCAGCGGCGCGCAGACGCGCTTCAACCGCCCGATCACGCCGAACCGCAGCTACGCGCACGTCACGCTGGCGCTCTCGCGCCTGCAAGAGGTGCATCAGGCATTCGGCTGCAGCGTGAACGACGTCTACCTGGCGATCGTCGGCGGCGGACTGCGGCGGTATCTGGAGGCACGCGGCGAGCTACCCGCGGCGGCGCTCACGGCGGCCGTTCCGGTGTCGGTGCGATCGGCGAGCGAGGACCCCACGTTCGGAAACGCGACGAACTACTGGTTCGCCTCGACCGGAAGCGATCAGGCCGATCCCGCCGCGCGTCTGCGCGCCGTGGCAGCGAGCACGCGCGCGGCGCGCGAGCAGTTCGCGGCCCAGGATCCCCGCCTCACCGTCGACTGGTTCGATCACTGGACGCTGCGCCGCGTCTATCTGATCGGCTTCCAGAAGCTGGCGTCGCTGCTGCTGCGCCGGCCGAGCATCCACCTGATCGTGTCGAACGTGCGCGGCCCCCAGCAGCCCCTGTTCAGCGACGGTGCGCGGGTGATCGCGATGCGCTCGATGGGGCCGCTCGCGCTCCAGCAGGGACTGAACGTCACGGCGTGGAGCTATCTCGACGCGTTCGCCATCGGCGTGCACGCGTGCCGCGAGCACGCGCTGGACCTGCGCGCGCTCACACTGGCCTTCCGACTCGAGCTCGATGCGCTCAGCGAGGCGGCCGAGCGAGAGGACGCGCGTGAGCGGTCAGGCGCTGCGAGAGAAAGCGCGCCACCTGCTCCGGCCAGTCCCGGATCTCTTCCGGCGAGCGGGCCACCTGGAGCTCTGCATCCGGCAGCAGCTCCGCCAGGCGCCGCGCCGTCGAGACCGGATGCACCGGATCCCCGCGCCAGGCGAGAATGAGGGCCGGGGCCGCGAGTCGGCGCAGGTCTTCGGGCGCCGGCAGGTCGGAGGCCGCCGCGCCCCGCAGCGCCGCCGCGACGGCCCTGCGATCCGAGCGGGCGAGGTGTTCGAGCAGCGCGCGCTGCATGGCGGCCAACACCGGATTGCCGGCGCGCAACGACGCGAGCGCGCCGAGACATCGGAAGGCCGTCACCCCGACGGCCTCGACCAGGCTCGCCGAGAAGCGGTAGACGCGCGCCTGGCGCGGCCGCGTCGACCACGCCGTCGGCGGGCCGACCAGCACCAGCGCCAGCACCCGCGCGGGATCCAACACCGCAGCATGTAGTGCCGTGGCGCAGCCCATCGAGACGCCGCCGAGGGCGGCCCGGTCGAGCCCCAGCGCATCGGCGAGCGCGAGCAGATCGCGCGCCAGCTCCGGCCAGCGGTAGTCCGCGGGGTCGAGGCTCGCCTCCGAGCGCCCGTGCCCCCGGGCATCCCAGCGGATCAAGCGCAACGAGCCCGACAGCTCGGCCTCTGGAAGCACGCCGGCTGTGTCCTCCTGCCCCATGCTCCCGAGCAGCCCATGCCCCCAGACCAGCGGCAGACCCGCTCCGCTCTCGCGCACCGCGAGATCGACGCCTCTCACGCGCATCGCCGCCGCCTCCTGCCCGTTCGCAATGCGCACAGCTTGGCTCATTTCACCCGCGGCTTCTATCGTCGTGCGAAAGCGATGCCCGGCCGATTCGTCCTCCTCGCACGCTCCGTACGCTGGCTGCTTCCGCTCGCCTTCTGGGGTCCGGCCTCGCGCTACACCACGGCGGATCTGATCGAGCGCTGCGCGGCGGCTCGGCCCGATGACGTCTTCGTGCGCTTCGAGGGTCGCGAGCTCCGCTATGGCGCGTTCAACGCCGCAGCGAATCGGGTGGCGCACTGGGCGCTGGCCCGCGGCCTCGGCAAGGGCGACGTCGTCGCCTTGTTGATGCAGAACCGGCCGGAGTACCTGACGCTCTGGGCGGGCCTCGCGAAGGTGGGCGCGACGACGGCGCTGGTGAATACGCAGCTCACGGGCCGCAGCCTTGCCCACGCGCTCGGCGAGGCCGGCGCGCGCGTCGTCGTGCTCGGTGCCGAGTGCATCCCGAGCTGGTCGAGCCTCGCCGAGCTGACACCGCGTGACGTCGAGCTGCTCGTCGCGGCCGATCCCGGCGCGACGCCGGACGGCGATTTCCCGCCGGGCGCACGCCGCCTCGAGGATCAGACGGCGGATCAGCCCGAGATCGATCCGCCCCGCAGGATCCGAGCCGCGCTGCGCGGCGGCGACCCCCTCTTCTTGATCTACACCTCCGGTACGACGGGGCTGCCGAAAGCCGCCCGCTTCAGTCACGCCCGCTTCATGGGAGGTGGAAGCTACGCGCTGCTCGCGGGCTTCCGCAGGACGGACTCGCTCTACTGCGCGCTCCCGCTCTACCACACGGTCGGCGGCGTGATGTGCGTGAACGCGGTGCTGCGCGCGGGCGGCACCCTGGCGCTGGCGCGGCGCTTCAGCGCGCGGCGCTTCTGGGACGATGCCGTCGAGATGGGCGCCACTGCGTTCCAGTACGTGGGCGAGCTGCCGCGCTATCTGCTGGATCAGCCGGCGCACCCGCTGGAACGACGTCACCGCATCCGCTTTTGCGTGGGCAACGGCATGCGACCCGAGGTCTGGGAACGCTTCCGCGACCGCTTCGGGATCCCGCACATCGTCGAGTTCTATGGCGCAACCGAGTCGAACGTCTCGATGGTGAACCTCGACGACCGGGTCGGCTCCGTCGGCAAGCCCGCTCCCGGGCTCGTGGTCGCGCTGCTGCGATACGACGTCGAGAGCCAGACGCTCGTGCGGGATGCGGCGGGCAGGCACGTGGCGTGCGGCGTGGACGAGCCCGGCGAGCTGATCGGCCGGATCGCGGAGGGGCGCACCGTTGCCGGCCGCTTCGAGGGCTACACCTCCGACGCCGCGACCGAAAGCAAGATCCTGCGAGACGTCTTCAGACGGGGCGACGCCTGGTTTCGCAGCGGCGACCTGATGCGCCGCGACCGCGAGGGTTTCTTCTTCTTCGTCGATCGCATCGGCGACACCTTCCGGTGGAAGGGCGAGAACGTCTCGACGCAGGAGGTCGCCGACGCCATCGGCGAGCTCGCGGGAATCGAGCTGTGCGCCGTCTACGGCGTGCAGCTTCCCGGGGCGGACGGCCGCGTCGGCATGGCGGCGCTCGTGCTCGGAGACGGCTGCGCTCTCGATGGGGCGGCCCTCTACGCGCACGTGACGCAGCGCCTTCCCGGCTACGCGCGTCCGGCCTTCGTCCGCGTGCTCGACGCAGCGGACCTCACGGGCACCTTCAAGATCCGCAAGGGACCGCTGCAGCGAGAAGGTTTCGAGCCCGCGACCGCGAGCGATCCCGTGCTCGTCCGCGATGACGCGCGGCGAGCGTATCTTCCGCTCACCCAGGAGATCCGCGAGCGCATCCGTGCGGGTGACGTGCGCTTCTGATTCGCGAGCGCAGCGTTCGCTGACGGCGGCGTGCCACCGCCAAGGCTGGCGGGTGCTGCGCCCGATCGGCCCGGTGATCCGGACAGCCGCCGTCCCGGCCGGGGCCGAGTCCGGGGCAGCGGAATACCTGGCGGATTCGTAATCGCGCGCGCCGGCTCCGGGCCTTGATGGCGCCGCAAGATGGGCAGATACTTGCGAGCGTCTCGAGGGAGACTTGCCCGGCCCGCAGGGGGTAGGTGGAGGGTTCCGGTGCCGTGAGGGAGTTCGTAGTCTCGAACGACACGAGCTGGCCAGATCAATCGATCCGCAGCCCCCTCGTATGGCTGCTCATGGGTGTGCGCCAGGGCGACAACGCTCAGGTGATCGCGCTGGGCGAAGCGCTCGGCTGGCCCTACGAGAGCAAGAGCTTCACGTACCAGCCGTGGGAACGCCTGGTCAACTTCCCCTTCACCGCGACGCTGGCGGGCGTCGCGAAAGCGCGCTCGAGCGAGCTGCTGCCGCCGTGGCCGGACCTCGTGATTTCGGCGGGCCGGCGCAACGAGCCGATCGCGCGCTGGATTCGCGCCCAGTCCGGAGGACGCACGCGGCTCGTGCACGTGGGGCGCCCGTGGGCCCGGCTCGAGGGCTGGGACCTCGTGGTGACCACGCCTCAGTACCGCCTGCCGCTCCGGCCCAACGTCCTGCACAACCAGACGCCGCTGCACTCCGTCAGCAAGGAGCGCCTCGCCAAAGCCGCCGAACGCTTGCGGCCTCGCCTCGGGCACCTGCATCCACCGTTCGTCGCGGTGCTGGCCGGTGGACCGAGCGGGCCGTATCCGTTCGATGCGGCTTCCGGCGCGCGGCTCGCTCGTGAAGCGAGCGCGCTCGCATCCAAGCTCGGCGCCGCTTTGCTCGTGACGACGAGCGCGCGCACGCCGAAGCCCGCCAGCGATGCGCTCTTCGCGGGCATCTCCGGACCCGCCTACATGTATCGCTGGCAACCGAACGACCCGGACAACCCGTTCTTTGCCTTCCTTGCGTTGGCCGACCATCTGATCGTCAGCGCGGACAGCGTGTCGATGATGGCCGAGTCCTGCGCCACCGGGAAGCCGGTCTTCTTCTTCGATCCCGGAGAGGGACTCTTCTCGATGCGCGACGAGGGTCTGCCCGAAATTCGCCCGTCGTGGCGCCTGCTCGACCGAACGCACCTGCACGCCCTCGCGTATCGCATCGGCATGCGTTGGGGACCGGCGCGTTACATGCGCGACATTCGCATCGTGCAGCGGCAGATGATCGAATCCGGACGCGCGGCCTGGCTCGGGGACGGCTGGCCGTCCACTGCATCGCCTCCCCGAGTCGAACGCGCGGAAGTCGAGCGTGCCGCGGACCGGGTACGCTCGCTCTTCTAGCGGGATATGAGCCTCGCGACGGGCTACAGGCACCGGTAGCATCTGCTTTCTGATGGGACGGCGCTCGCTAAGCTGGCGCCAAACGACCACGCACCCGGTAGCCCTCCAGATGGCTCAACAGGCCTACGCTCCGCCGTTCGTCCGCCGCGCGCTCGCGGCTGCGCCCCCGCTGCGCCGCCTCGTGTGGCTGCTCGAGGCCGTCTTTCTCGCAATCCTATGGGCCGCGCTAGCCCTGGTTCCGATCGATCGCGCCTCCGCGCTCGGCCGCGCCTTCGCGCGCCGCTTCGGACCGCGGCTGCGCAAGCATGAACACGTGCTGCGGAATCTCGAGATCGCGTTGCCAGAGCAGACGCCGGCCGAGCGCGAAGCGGTTGCGCGCGAGGTCTGGGGGAGCCTCGGGGCGGTCTTCGCCGAGCTTCCCCACCTCGGTAGGGTTTCGCGCGAGTGGGAGCAGCGCGTCGAGCTCGTGATCAACGGCCGCTTCGGGCCCACGCTGGATCCCCCGCGACCCGTGATCCTGGTGACGGGCCATCTCGCGAACTGGGAGCTGTCTCCGCTCTCGATCCGGCGCTACGACGTGCCGCTCTCGGTGATCTATTCCCCGAATTCGACGCCGACGGTCGACCGGCTGATCCGTCGGCTGCGGCGCGCCGTGGGTTGCGAGCTGGTTTCGAAGCGCGGCGGCATGCGCGCCCTGCTGCGCGCCCTGGGGCGCGGCCGCTCGATCGGGTTCCTGGTCGACACGCGCCAGGACGACGGCGAATGGGTGCCCTTCTTCGGCGTGCCCGCTCTCACCTCGACCGTGCCCGCGCGACTCGCGCTGCGCCACGGCATCGATCTGGTTCCCGGCCACATCGAGCGCATCGGCACCGGTGCCCGCTTCCGGGTGACCCTGGGGCCGCCCATCGAACCGGACCCGGCGGTCACCGACGTGCGCGAGCAGGCGCGCGCCATGATGCAGCAGGTGAACGAACGGCTCGCCGGCTGGATCCGCGAACAGCCGGAGCAGTGGGTCTGCACCAAGCGCCGCTGGCCGAAGGGCGCCATCCCAGTCGGCGCGGGCGCTCAGCGCGACGCGTCGGGAGAGCCCGAACCGCGCACCTGAGCCCTTGGGCTCAGCATCCCACCGCCTTGCGCACGCGCTTGGCGGCGATCCTGTGCAGCTTGCCCAGCTTGACCTCCCAGGCCTGCGGCACCTCGAAGAGCGGCTCGGGCACTTCGCACACCAGATTCATGAACAGGCGCAGATGCGGTGTCGGCTCGCGCACCGTCACGCCGTGCATCGAATCGAGCGTGTTGAGGAACATCACCAGGGTATTGCGCTCGTAGCGCACGCTGCTGACGGTCTCGACCCGATCCTCGGGCACGAACACGCCATCGAAGCGCCGCCGCCACTTCCAGCGGCTCAAGCCGGGCTTGAAGCGGGCGATCGTCAGATCCCCGCCGATCGAGTCGTCCTGCGGGTGACGCAGATAGAACAGACCGCTGAACAGCTTGCGCGTCGAATCGACGTGCGTGGTCTTGACGGACGACACCTCTCTCACCGCCGTATTGCCGCAGATCTGTGAGTCCAGCAGGAAGTCGTGGTCGGCGAACGAATCCTTGTCTCGGATTCCAACCCGGCTTCCGATCAGACGCTCGACCGAAGGAAAACGCTGCGGATACGCGCGCACGACGTCGTCGCCGAACACGTCGATGATTTCGCGGAAGAATGCCGGCGAGGCGTGATACGCAATCAGCTGCTTCCAGGTCGCGGAGATCGCCGGGCTCTCGGCGACGAGCTCCGCCGGATAGCTCCAGCGGGTATTGCTCTCGCGAGCATCGACGTCCATCACCTCGAGGCTCGGGTACTCGTCGATCAGCGTGTCGACGAGCGCGTCGGGCAATGCCTTCTCGATCACGATGTGCGGAAACGGATCGCGTCGCACGTCCGCGCGGGTCGCCCGCTGTAGTACCGAGGTCGACATGAGGCTCCCCTACGCGCCGCCGCGATCTGCATGGGGAGTCTGATGCCGCGAATTCCCACCGTCAAGTGTCGGGCAGGCTGCGATCCGCTGGCGATCCCGGCGCGTTCCCACGCGGACCGCTAGAGTTCGGGTCGCGAGCGGACATGGGAGGGGCAACCATGAAGCCGACTCAAGCAGGCAGGACCGTCGGCTGGGGGATCCTGGGCTGCGGCGACGTCGTCGATCGCAAGGCCGCAGAGGCGCTGCGAACGATTCCGGGCAGCAGCATCGTCGTGGTCATGCGCCGCAGCGCAGAGGAGGCGCGCAAGTTCGCCGAGCGTCACGCAGGGGCGTCCTGGACCACGGATGCCGGCGCCGTGATCGGCGATCCGCGGGTGAACGCGATCTACATCGCCACTCCGCCGGAGCATCACCTCGAATACGCCCTCGCCGTCTGCGCTGCCGGCAAGGCGTGCCTCGTCGAAAAGCCGGCCGGTCGATCGGAGGACGAGTGCCGCCAGATGGTCGAGGCGTTTCGCCTCGCAGGCGTGCCGCTCTACGTCTCCTATTACCGGCGGCACCTGGCGAAGTTCTCCCGGGTGAAGGAGATCCTCGCGTCCGGCGAGCTGGGCGCCATCGTGGCGATCCACTACCGCCTCTCGAAGCCGCCTGACGAGGCCGACTGGCGCCTGACGCCGAGCGCCAGCGGTGGCGGGCGCTTCTACGACCTCGCCGGGCACGTTCTCGATCTGCTCGACGCTTGGTTCGGACCGCTCGAATTTCTGGGCAGCGTCGCCACCAACGTGTTGCCGGTGCACGAAGTCGAGGATGCCGTGACGCTGGCGTTCCGCACCGCGGGAGGCGCGATCGGCCACGCGGCGTGGAACTTCGCAGCGCCGTCGCACAGCGACGAGCTGGTCATCGAGGGCTTGAACGGAAGCCTCCGCCTGTCGGGGATGGCGCGCTCGGGCTCGCTGCGGATGCAGCTGACATCGGAAGCCGCCATCCGCACGAGCCGATCGCTCAATCAGCGCGTGTTCCGGCTGGCAAAAGACCGTCTACACCTGCCGACGCGGCGCCGCTTCCGCTTCGCCGGCGAATCGCAACCACATCGACCGATGCTGGAGCGGATCGTCGCCGAGCTCGGCACCGGCACCGCACCGGCGACTCCGTCCGCTGCGCTGCGCACGTCGGCGATCATGAACAAGGCGCTCGAGGAATATTACGGCGGCCGCCATGGCGCGTTCTGGGAGCACCCCGCGAGGTGGCGGAACCTGCGCCACAAGGCCACGGTGCGGACGGCGGCGACCGACGCCTACCGATTGAGCCGCGAAGAGGTCGAATTCTTCGCGATCAATGGCTATCTCGGTCCGCTCAAGTGCGAGGGCGATTGGCAGCGCCTCGTCGTGCCGGTGAAGAAGGGCCGCAATCTGCACCTGACGGAGCCCTCCGTCTTCGACCTGTGCACGCACCCGTCGATCGCGCGCCGGGCCGCGCAGCTCCTGGGCCAGGACCAGATCGCGCTCTTCAAGAGCCGCTTCGTCGTCAAGGCCGGAGGATCGAGGGCCGAGGTCGCCTGGCACCAGGACGTGGGGCCGACCAACGGCGGCTACTTCCCGGACGGTGGACCGGTGCCGACGGTCAGTTGCTGGCTCGCCATCGATCGCGTGAACGCCAGCAACGGCGCGATGCAGGTGATACCGGGCAGCCACCAGCGGCTGTACGGCGACTTCCACACGCGCATCCGCGCCGAGCTGGTGGAGCGAGGCGACATCACAGAAGCGGAGCTCGCCCGCGCCGTGACCTTCGCGCTCGAGCCCGGTGAGTTCTACCTGTTCCATTCCTGGCTTCTGCATGGCAGCAAAGCGAATGGCTCGACGCAGCGCCGTGCCGGACTCAACATGCGCTATGTCGCCGCGGGCCATGAGTACATGACGGACACGGAATATTTCCCGCTCGATTGCTCCGGCGCTTCGACGGCCGGCTGACCGAGGCGTCGGGAAGCTCGGCTTCCGGGCGTCAGCTCGACGCGGGAGCGTGCGCCGCCACCACCCGGGCAAGGCGCATGCTGAGCGTCCCCAGCACGCCGATTCCGCTGGTCAGCTCGACGGGCAGGTGCGAGCCCGGGTCCACGCAGAACCCCACGTCGATGTCCTCTTCGCCGTTCTCCCCGGCGATCGGCCGGCCGACGACGCGGTAGCACTGCGCCGCCAGGGTTGCCTGGCGGCGCTGGCCGGAAGCTTGCGAACCGATCTCGTAATCCACGGCGAGCGTGCGGGTTCCCAGATCCTGAAGGTCGAGCCGGAAGAGCGTCTTGCCCGAGAACACGCAGATCCCGCCGGCGCGGGAGCTCGCGCTCATGGCTCCGCTCGCGATCTCGTAGACGAGGACCGACGGCTCGCTCAGGAGCTGGCAGCCCAGGGCCCTGGCTTCGAAGGGATGGAAGCTCTTGCGCACCGCGCTCCACGCCTCCGGCCGGTCCCTGGACTCTCCGGGGAGCGGCTCGATGCGGGTGCGATGGGCTCCCTCCGGGCTGAACTCGTAGATCTTGCGGTCGGGGGACGGACCCAACGCGAGCTTGGTGTAGCCGGCCACCGATCCGGTGCCGGGATCGAAGCGCGCCTGGATCTCCGACGACTTTCGCGCGAGCACCGTCGAGTCCATCCGCGTGCGGATGATCGCCAGCCAGACGGCGTCCGAGCCGCCGCGCGCCGCGCCCGGCGGCCCCGGCTGGATCTCGAATTCCAGGCTGACGTTCGCGAGAAAGGAAGCAGCCTCGAAGCGCAGCGAAGACCACGCCGGGAGCCGGACGCCGCTCGGCTCCGACGGCGCGCTGGCTGCCCATGCCCGCCAGGCTCCGGCCAGGCAGAGAGCGAGGACCAGGACCGCGCCAAGACCCCGGAATGCGTCGAGAGGCCGCCTCGCGCGACCGCCTCCCGGATCCGGAGCGCTCACGCGGGCCGCAGCCCTTCGCGGGTCTCCTGCCTCTCAGCGCAGCGGTCCACCAGCAGGATCGCCTCGCCCTTCTCCATCCGGTAGACGCGGTCGGCGGCGTCGACGAGATCGGTCTGGTGCGAAATGGCGAGGATGGTCATCTCACCGCGCAGGCTCTTCAACGTCTCGGCCAGGTCGCGGGCGCCCTGCGGATCCAGAGCGCTGGTGGCCTCATCGAGCACGAGCAGGCGCGGCCGGTGCACGAGCGCACGCGCGATCATGATGCGCTGGCGCTGCCCGCCCGAGAGACGCCCGCCCCGCTCGCCGACGTTCGAGTGCACTCCCTCCGGAAGCGCCGACACGAAGGTCCACGCGCCGGACGCGCGCAGCGCGGCCTCGGCGTCGGCCTCGCTGAGCGTGGGATCGCCGAGCGTGACGTTGCGCAGCACGCTCTCGTGCAGCAGCAGGTTCTCCTGCGGCACGTAGCCGATCATGCGCCGCCAGGCGATGACGTCGAGATCTTCGAGCAGGCAATCATCGATGCGCACGCTGCCGTCGCGCGGGCGCAGCAGTCCGGTCACGAGGTCGATGACGGTGGTCTTGCCGGCGCCGGACACGCCCACCAGCGTCGTGAAGCGGCCGGCCGGGATCTCGAGCCAGACGTCTCGCAGCACCGGCGCCTGCTCGTAGTCGAAGCTGACGCCGTCGAGGCGGATGCCGTGCTCGAGCGGCGGCGGGGGCCGCCTGCCGCTCGACTCGACTTGCGCGCTCGCCTCGTCGATCGTGCGCTGCACCGACCAGTAGCCGCTCTCGCACGAGACGACCTCCTGATACTGGCTCTGCACCTTGCTGATCATCCCGAGCATGCGCGCGAGCAGCAGCATCACCACCATCACGGTCGGCGCCGTCATCTGCCAGTACTCGAGGCCGAGGTAGCCGGCGACCAGAACGACCAGGGCGAAGATGGGGTCCTGGATCGCCTTCAGCCCTTCCTTGCTCAAGAGCTCTCGCTGCACCGCGCGGTTCAAGTCGATCGTCTGGGTCGTCATCACGCCGTCGGCCAGGTCCGCGCGCGCCATCGCCTTCAAGGGCTTCACGGAGTTCAGGCTGTCGGCCATCTGCGCGAGCAGCGCCATCCGGATCTTGGTCTGCCGCTTGCCAGCGCGGCGCGCGACGCGCACCAGGCCGTGTACGCTCCACGTCACCAGGACCGCGAACACCAGGTAGACCGCGGTCGTCGACCCCGAGACCAGGAATCCCACCGCGGAGTAGGCAACCAGCTGAATCGCATTGGCGAGCAGCGTGGCGCCGTAGAAATACGCGCGCGACGCACGGTCCGCCTCCCACGAAACTGCGTTGGCCAGCTTGCCGACCGGCTGGCGCAGGAAGTACTCCCAGCGCGCGGAGAGCAGCGCCCGCAAGAGCCCGAGCCGGAGGTCGGTCGCGACCTGCGCGACCGTGTATCCGACCTGGCGCTTGGCGATCAGCGAAAGTCCGCTCTGCGCGATGATGCCGAGCACGAGCACGATGAGCAGCGGGCGCGAGTTCGGCTCGATTCCGAGGCGCGTGAGCGCGCTCATCACGAAGCGCGCCGGCCCCTTCGCGCTGACGAGCGAGTCGGCGTTGGCGCCATGAGCCGAGAGCGTCGCACCGAGCACGGGAAGCAGCGCGGTGAGGCTCACGCCTTCGACCGCGCCCGCGAAGATCAGCGCCACGAGTACCGTGAAGCTCCGCCACGGATGGCTGCGGACGAACTTCAGGAGCACGCGCATGACGGACCTCGACCCATTCAGGCGGCGTGCGATGCGGTGCGCTCGAGCACCTGGAACGCGTCGTGGCGGACGTGGTTCTGGCGCATCTCTTCGCGCAGCAGGTCTTCGGAGACGATGCCCCGCTCGAGGCACTCGCGCAGCAGGCCGAAGAACAGCCGCTCCTGGTTGCGGATCGGGATGCCGCGAGTAGCTGCGGATCGCCGCGCCGGCCGAAGCCGCTCGAGCGGCCGCAGCCAGGTGGCGGGATGCAGCAGCTTCAGCTTCTTGCGCGCCGGCGTGAAGTCGACGGGCAGGCCGGTCTTCCACGGCTGCGTCTGCCGCTTGGTGTTGTGCAGCAGCCGGGTCGCGGGCGTCAGCCGGTCGAAGTCGTTCCACTCGTTCTCGAACAGCCCGATCGGTCTCGCGCGGCTCGCGCTTGAGGCAGATCCAGTCCATGTAGTCGCGCTTGAACGTCGAAGAGCTCGTCGAAATCGGCCTCGCAGCGCCAGTGCGCGAGCTTCGCGCAGTCGAGCAGCATCACGCTGCGTCGCCATGCAGCCGACCGCGCCCTTCGCGCCGGTGCGCATGCGGCAGACGATCGCCTTGCCCTGCATGTCGCGCGACAGCAGCTCCCAGACGTCGCCGACGGCGAAGACGTCCGGATCGATCGACCACCGCGCGGCCCGCGTAGCCCATCAGCTCGCGGCGGGCAGGAAGCGCAGCGGCGTGAACGACTGCAGGTCCTCGTAGCGCCAGATCGCCCGCTCGCCCTCGCGCAGGTACGGCTGACCTTCCCGCGTCGCGCAGGAACGGGTAGTCCTCGGTGTGGATGATGCGGACGTCGAAGCGGTCCGGCGTGGGTCGAGTTGCGAACGAACGAGTGCGGCGACACCAGCGCGCCGACGATCTGCCGGTGGTTGGTGTGGATGAAGACGCACGGCTTCGCTGTCACGCGGGCGCCCCCCAGCGACACCAAATGACCATAGCCGATGGCCGACCCCTGCGAGAGAGCGGCTGCAGCGGGTGAGGCCCCGGAACCGCGCCACCGGCCCGCGCGCTCGGGCGCCTTGAGGCGCCGCCGCCCTGTGCTTCTGTCGCGGCATGCCGAGCCGTCCGCGAGACGCGTGACGATCGCGCGCATCTGGAGGACGGCGCCGCGACCGTTCCCGGGGGCCGCACCGGTGCCCCCGCGCTGGCTCGTGCTCGGCGAGAAGCCCGGCGACAACGCACAGATCCGCGCCGTGGCCGAGGCGCTCGGCTGGCCGTATCGAGACGCGTCGGATCGCGATGCGCGAGCGGTGGCGCTCGGCAAGCCGCGCGTGCGCCCGTCGCTCGACCACGTCGAGCTCGAGCGCTCCGATCGCGCTCGAGCCGCCGTGGCCGGATCTCGTGATCACGCATCGGACGGCGTCTCTCGATGGTGGCGCTGTGGATTCGCGAGCAGTCGGCGCGGCGCACGCGAATCGTGCTGCTCGGCAGGCCGCGCCGGCTCGCGAACCGGCGTTCGACCTGATCGTCGCGAGCGGGCAGCTACCGCGCTGCGCGAGGCGGCGCAACGTGTTGCGGCTCGGGCTGCCGCTGATGCGCGTCGACCCGGCGGTCGCGGCGGCGGCGCAGAGGCGTGGCGCAGCGCGCCTCGCCGACCTGCCGCGGCCGCTCACGGCGGTGCTGGTCGGCGGGCCGACCGAAGCCGTCGCGTTCGACGCGGCCGTCGCACGCGAGCTCGCGGCGCGAGGCGGCGGTCGCGAGATCGGCGGCAGCCTCTTCGTGAGGACGAGCCGGCGCACGCCGCCCGAGGTGGTCGACGCGCTAGCTGCGAGCGCTGCCCCGCGGCGATCGAGGCTCTACCGGTGGCAGCCGGACGCCACGCGGAGAATCCCGTACCTCGCGCTGCTGGGCCTCGCCGACCGCTTCGTCGTCACGACCGACAGCGTGACGATGATGGTCGAGGTGGCGCGCCTCGGTCGGCCGCTCGCGATCTTCGAGCTGCCGCTCGTGCGCGGCGGCTGGCGGCGCGGTCGGAGCTCGTCGCGATCTCCGGCGGTCCCGTCGGTTGCTCTGACGCAAGGGGCTCGCGGTGCGACTCGGGATCCTTCGCGGCGCCGCGCCGGCGGGACGCCGCCGGACGAGCTGCCCCGAGTGGTCGCGCGGATCCGCGCTGTTTCTCGGGAGGAGCTCCTCCCACCGGCGTCGGGGCGCCCGGGAGCCGCAGCGGTCTGATAGATTTGACGCCAGCCGATCGAGGCAGAAAGTCACATGCTCGAGTACGTCCAAGACGTCATCGCCTCGCGCCCAACGCTCTCGCCAAGCTCGGGCGGTCCGCCGTGGTGCGCCTCGCGCTTCCTCCTGCCGGCCGCGCGACGCCGGGCATTCGAGCGCCGGCTCCGCGGTCGCGAGGAGGTCGCGAAGCTGCGGCGCGCGGACGCCGTGGTGGTCTCCTACGGCAAGGCGGGACGCACGTGGCTCCGCGTGATGCTCTCCGGCTACTACCAACGGCTGTGCGGCCTGTCCGGCGGCGGCTGTTCGGCTTCGACAACTTCCACCGGCGCGACGCGCGCATCCCGAAGATCTTCTTCACGCACGACAACTACATCCAGGACTACACCGGGCCACCGCGAGTCGAAGCGCGACTTCTACGGCAAGAAGGTCGTGCTGCTGGTGCGGAGCCCGCAGGACGTGGCGGT
>CAWAXD010000023.1:0-17924 GCA_963785985.1 uncultured delta proteobacterium
TCTGCGCTTCCTGCTGCTCTTCAGTCCGCGCTGGCTGTTTCTCTACCCCGGGGCGCTGCTCATGCTCATCGGGCTCGCCACCGGAGCTTGGATTCTTCCGGGACCCCGTACCATCGGAGGCGTCTCGTTCGACGTTCACACGCTCACGTATGCCGCCGCCGCCGTGCTGATCGGCTTCCAGTCGATCGCCTTCGCCGTCTTCAGCAAGGTCTTCGCGATCAACGAGGGTCTGCTTCCCGAGGATCCGCGCTTTCACAAGCTCTTCACCACGATCACGCTCGAGGTGGGCCTATTGGTGGGCGTCGGGTTCGTCGCGGCCGGTCTCGCGGCGTCCGTCTGGGCGCTTTCGGACTGGGGGGCCGCATCGTTCGGCGAGCTCGATCCGACCCAGATGCTGCGCGTCATCATCCCGGCGACGCTCGCACTGGCGCTCGGCTGCCAGATCATTCTGACGAGCTTCTTCCTCAGCGTGCTCGGGCTCGGGCGCCAGCGGCGGGCCGAACGATGAAGGCGTTCGACCACTGGCTCCAGCGCCAGCGCATCGCGAAGGCCGCACCCTGGATCCCGCACGGCTCGCGCGTGCTCGACATCGGCTGCGCGGACGGCGCGCTGTTCCACCAATTGGGCGACCGGATCCGCGCCGGGGTGGGCATCGATTCCGACCTCGCTCAGCGCACCGTGCACGAGCGCTACGAGCTGATCCCCGGCACGTTCCCCGAGGCCCTCGCGCAGTGCGAGCCTTTCGACACGATCACCTTGCTCGCCGTCCTCGAGCACGTGCCGCTGGAGCGACAGGCCGACCTGGCGCGAGCTTGCGCGCGCCAGCTCGCGCCGGGGGGACATCTCGTGATCACCGCACCGGGGCCGCTGGTCGATCCGGTCCTGGACGCGCTCAAGTTCCTGCGCGTCATCGACGGGATGGCGCTCGAAGAGCACTATGGCTTCGAACCGTCCGACACGCCGAAGATCTTCGAAGCGCATGGCTTCGAGCTCGTGAAGGCGCGCCGCTTCCAGCTGGGGCTCAATCACCTCTTCGTGTTCCGGCGCCGGGCTCCGTGAGCAGGGATTCGATGCGCTGCGCCGCCTCGCGCAGGTCCTCGACGACGTGATCCGGCCGGGCAACGCCTTGCGCGAGCGTCGCCGCGCCGTGGCCCGTGCGCACGAGCAGGCTCGTGGCGCCGAGCGCGCGGCCGAGTGCGACGTCGCTCGCCATGTCGCCGATCACGAACGCGCGGGCCGGCTCGAAGCCGAGCTCCGCGGCCGCGCGCAGGACCAGGCCCGGGCGCGGCTTGCGGCAGGCGCAGCGCTCGTCCGGATGGTGGGGACACACGAAGATGCCGTCGAGCTCGCCACCTCGGCGCGCAGCTCCCGTAGCAGTCGCTCGTGGATCTCGGCCAGCCGCGCGGCGTCGAAGAAGCCGCGCCCGATGCCGCTCTGGTTGGTGACGAGCACGAGCCCGAGGCCGCGGGCGGCCAGCCGCCGCAGGCCTTCCGCGGCGCCCGCGATCAGCTCGACCTGGTCGGGATCCGAGAGGTAGTGCTTCTCGACGATCAACGTGCCGTCGCGATCGAGCAGCACGAAGCGTCGCGAGCTCATGCGCTGGGCTCCCGGATGAGGCGAGCGCGCAGCATACGGTCGGGTCTTGCGTGCGTCCAGCACGCGCGTGCGTGTGCAACTTCCGAGCGGCGGTAGACTGGGTCGCGCGGCGAGGTGTACGCTCTCGCCCTCGCAACGGACGCGGGAGTGCCATGCGGATCCTGGTTACCGGCGGCGCCGGGTTCATCGGCTCGCACACGGTCGACGCGCTGATCGCGCGCGGCCATCGGGTGCGCATCCTCGACAGCCTCGAGAAGCCGGTGCACCTGCACGGCAAGCCCGCCTACCTGAACCCCGCCGCGGAGTTCGTGCTGGGCGACGTCACGCGCCGCGAGGACTGGGTCGCGGCGCTCGCGGGTGTCGAGGCGGTGTTCCACTTCGCGGCCTACCAGGACTACCTCCCGGACTTCAGCAAGTTCTTCCGCGTGAACGCGGTGGGGACGGCGCTGCTCTACGAGCTGCTGGTGGAGCTGAAGCTGCCCGTGCGCAAGGTCGTGGTGGCCTCCTCACAGGCCGTCTACGGCGAGGGGCGCCACCGCTGCCCCGACGGCCGCGTGGTCTACCCCGGACTGCGCAGCGAAGAGCGCCTGCGCGCCGGGCGCTTCGAGGTCCCCTGCCCGGACGGCCAGGGCGAGACGCAGTGGCTGCCGACCGACGAAACCGTCGTGAACCCGCAGAACCAGTACGCCCTCTCGAAGCACGCGCAGGAACAGATCGCGCTCCAGCTCGGCAAGCGCTATGGCATCCCGTCGGTCGGCATGCGCTACTCGATCGTGCAGGGCCCGCGCCAGTCGTTCTGGAACGCCTACTCGGGTGCGTGTCGCGTCTTCTGTCTCTCCTTTCACGTCGGCCGCGTGCCGCCGATCTACGAGGACGGGCTCCAGGTACGGGATTTCGTGAACGTGCACGACGTCGTCGATGCCAACCTGCGCGTGCTGGAAGACCCGCGCGCCGACGGCCAGGCCTTCAACGTCGGCGGCGGAAGGGCATACAGCGTGGCCGAGTTCGCCGGCATCGTGGCGAAGGCCTTCGGCCGCGACTTCGACGCGAAACCGTCCGGCGCCTACCGCTTCGGGGACACGCGCCACATCGTCTCGGACGTCACGAAGCTCCGCGCGCTCGGCTGGGAGCCGAAGCGCACGCCGGCCGACAGCGTGGCCGAGTACGTCGCGTGGCTGCGGGCGCAGGGCGACATCGAAGACATCCTCGCCTTCGCCGAGAAGCAGATGAAGGCGATGGGCGTGGTGCGCGCGGTGGCGGGATGATCGTCACGCAGACGCCGCTGCGGATCTCCTTCGCCGGGGGCGGCACCGATCTCGCGGCGTACTACGCGCGCAACGAGGGCTACGTCGTCTCGTCCGCAATCGACAAGTTCGCGTACGTGATCGTCAAAGAAAGATTCGACGACGAGATCTACCTCAACTACATGCGCAAGGAGATCCGCTCGGACGTGGCCTCCATCGAGCACGGGCTGATCCGCGAGGCGATGCGCATGGCGGGCGTCGAGCGCGGCGTCGAGGTGACGCTGCTCTCGGACATCCCTTCCGAAGGCTCGGGCCTCGGCTCATCCAGCAGCTTCACGGTGGGCCTCCTGAACGCGTTCTACGCCTACCGGGGCGAACAGGTGACAGCCGAGCGGCTCGCGAGCGAGGCCTGCGAGATCGAGATCGAGCGCCTCGGCAAGCCGATCGGCAAGCAGGATCAATACATCGCCGCCTACGGCGGCCTGCGCAGCTTCCGCTTCCACAGCGATGGACGGGTCGACGTGAAGGCGCTGCCGTTCCCGGGCGACAAGCTGCGCGAGCTCTCCGCCCGCCTGCACCTGTTCTTCACCGGCAAGACGCGCCAGGCCGATGCGATCCTCTCCGAGCAGACGAGCCGGACCGGAGACCGCCTCGCCGAGCTCGACGCGATCAAGCAGCTGGCCCTCGATCTCGAGCCCGCGCTCGCGGCTCGCGACTTCGATCGGCTCGGCGCCATCCTGCACGAGAACTGGGAACTCAAACGCAAGCTTGCCAGCGGGATCAGCAACGACGCGATCGAAGAAATGTACGCGCGCGCGCGGGCGAGCGGCGCGCTCGGCGGTAAGATCTGCGGCGCGGGCGGTGGGGGCTTCCTGCTCGTCTACTGCGCGCCGGAGCGCCAGGAGCGGCTCGCCAAGGCGATGCACGACTACCGCATGCTGCCGTTCGCCCTCGAGCGCGACGGCAGCAAGGTGATCTTCAACTATCGAAGGGAAGTCTGGAAATGAAGGGATACCCCAGCTACGCGTCGCCGAAGGCGTATCTCGAGCGGGTGCGCGACCTGCTCGGCGGGCTGGCCGAGCCGAGCGAACGCCTGATCGAGACGCTCTTCGAGGCCTTCGAGGAGGAGCGAACGATTTTCCTCGTGGGCAATGGCGGCAGCGCGTCAGCGGCATCCCACTTCGGCCAGGATCTCGCCAAGGGAACGCTCTCCTCGATGCAGGCGAAGCGACGCTTCCGCGTGATCCCGCTGACCGACAACATCGGCTTCATCACGGCGCTCGCGAACGATGAAGGCTACGAGTCGATCTTCGAGCAGCAGCTGCGCAATCTCGCGCGGCGCGGCGACGTGCTGATCGCGATCAGCGGCTCCGGCAATTCGCCGAACGTGTTGCGAGCCGTCGAGTACGGCCGCTCGATCGGCATGAAATCGATCGGCGTCACGGGCTTCGATGGCGGCAAGTTGCGCGCGCTCGCGGACGTGAGCGTGCACGTGCCGATCGAAGACATGGGCATGACCGAGGCGCTGCACGGCGTCATCTTTCACCTGGTGATGGCGCAGCTGCGCACGAAGCTCGCGCGGGCCGAAGCCGCGGCCCGATAGCCGGGAAGTAAGCCGGAGGTCGATCGCGTGACCGGGCGCCCGGGCATGATGCAGCTCCCGCTCGGGAATGCTCACCCGCGCCTCGTGCACCAGCTCCCGGTTCCGATCGCCGTGGCAGGTCTTCTCGCGCTGGCGATCGTCAACCTGTTCGCGCTCGCGCGACCGATCGGCAGCCGCGCGTGGCTGGAGGGGCCCGCCTCTGACGACGCGTTCTACTATTTCTCGATCGCCAGGAATCTCGCCGCCGGAGAGGGGCTGACCTACGCCGGCCTCCCGACCAATGGGTTCCAGCCGCTTTACCTCGGGGTGTCGTACCTCGCCGGACAGGCCGTGGCATGGGACTCCGGAAACCTGCCGGCCGCGATGTACTTCCTGAACTGGCTGGTCTTCTCCGGGGTCGGTTCCTTCTTCGCCTACCGCATCGGTCGGCTGGTCCTACCCGAGCAGCGGGCGCCACGTTCGCTGCTTCCCGTCCTGGCCTGGCTGGCCTTCACCCCGGCGCTACGGCTCACGACGAACGGCATGGAGACCGCCTTCGTCCTGACCGCCTGGAGCGGCACCCTTGTGCTTCCTCCGCTGGCACATGCAGCCTCGGTCGCTGCTTCGCGCGACCTTGCTCGGCTTGGCGCTGGGTCTGACCTTCCTCGTCCGCAACGATGCGTTCGCCCTGATCAGCGCCGTCGGGGTGTACATGCTGGTCACGCTGGCCCGCGGCCCGGGACCCCTGCCGAAGCAACTCGCCCCCCTCGCTCTCACCGCGGGTGTGACCGCGCTACTGGACGCGCCGTGGCTGATCTCGAACCTGGTGCGCTTCGGCCAGCTGGTGCCTCAGAGCGGGGCGGCCGAGGCGATTGGCGGCCTGTATGACGCGGGTCGCCTCAAGCAGGTCGTCGCGGTCGTGCTCGCACTCGCGCGCAACCTTTGCCCGCTCCCGCTGCCACTCGACAGGGTCCCCGCGGTCGCCCGCACCGTGAGCGGCGTCATCCTGCTGGTCCTCTTCCTTGCGTGGGTGGTCGCGAACGCACGGCGAGTCGGTGCGCAGGGTCGCGCCGGATTCGTGGTGCTGGCTGCTGCCTGCGGTTTCTGGCCGTGATTTATGCCGTGGTGTTCGGCGCGCCGCACATGTGCATTCGCTGGCTGGCTCCGCTCTGTGTGCTGGGATTCCTGGCGCTCACCGTATGGGCAGGCCGCATCTCCGGCCGAGCGGCAGCGATCCTCACGATCGTCCTGCTCGCCGGCGCGCTATCGCGCGCGGTCGTCGACGCGCGCCGAAGTACCATGACCAACACCTGGGCCATCGCACAGTTCGCGTTGGCCCATCGAGGCCAGGGGCCGATTGGCACGTTCCAATCGGGGCTGCCGAACTGGCTCGTCCCCGAGGTGCAGAACATCGACGGCAAGCTGAACCCGGTGGCCCTCGCGGCGATTCGAGAAGGTCGCCTGGATCAGTGGCTGGTGCAGTCCGACCTCGAGTGGGTCGTCGACTGGGACTTCTTCGGCTACGACCAGAGTCCGATCGTGCTGGCGGCGTTCGAGCGCAGCATCGGCGACGACGGTCTGATCGTCCTCCGGCGCAAGGCGCGCGTACTGTCGTTGAGCCGCCCGATCGGACCGGCCCTCCCCGCGGGCCTTGTCGACGGTGCATCTTCCGGGACGTGAAGCGCCCGCTTGAAATGCGCTTCCGTCGATCGACGACGTGGGCAGGACCCGGAAGCCTTACGGAGTCGGATCCTGCCGGGCGATGGGATAGCTGCTCACGCAGCTCGCGCGCGCCGAGGCTGTGATCCGGTAACTGGGGAGCGGGATGGCGCGGATCGTGCTGCTCGAGAACCCGATCCGCGAGTATGACTGGGGCTCGCGCACCGCAATCGCCGAGCTGCTCGGCCGCCCGTCGCCGTCCGCCGCGCCGCAAGCGGAGCTCTGGATGGGCGCGCACCCGAGCGCGCCCTCGGAGGTCGGGCTCGCCGGCGCGCGGCGCTCGTTGCTCGCCTGGATCGAGGAGAGCCCCGAGGAGCTGCTCGGACCGCGCGTGCAGGCGAGAGTTCGAGGGCGGCTGCCGTTCCTGCTGAAGGTGCTCGCCGCCGATCGGCCGCTCTCGATCCAGGCGCACCCCGATGCGGCGCAGGCGCGCGAGGGCTTCGCGCGAGAGAACGCAGCGGGAATTCCGCTCGACGCCGCCGAGCGCTGCTACCGCGATGCGAACCACAAGCCGGAGCTGCTGTGCGCGCTCACGCCCTTCTGGGCGTTGCGCGGCTTCCGCGCGCCGCACGAGATCCTCGCGCTCGCGGCGCGGCTCGCCGTTGCCGAGCTCGACGCCGCTGCGGCCTGCCTCGCAGGCGCGAGGGGAGGGCGAGGCGCTCTCCGGCTGGCTGCGCGGGCTCTTCGCCCTGGCGCCGGAGGCGCGCGTGCGACTGGTGCGCGCCGTCGGCGCGCGCGGCGGCCGAGCACGCGGATGCCGACGTCGCCTTCGAATGGATCGCGCGGCTGCAGCAGCTGCACCGCGACGACGTCGGCGTGCTCGCGCCGCTCTTCCTGCACGCCGTGCGGCTCGAGCCCGGCGAGGCCATCTACCTGCCGGCGCGCGAGCTGCACGCCTATCTCCAGGGCGTGGGCATCGAGCTGATGGCGAGCTCGGACAACGTGCTGCGCGGGGGGCTCACGACCAAGCCGCTCGCCGTCGCCGAGCTGCTGCGCGTGCTGCGCTTCGAGCCGGCCGCGGCCGTCGCTCTTGCACGCGCAGCGGGACGCGCTCGGGCTGGGAGCGCTACGCGACCCCGGCTCTCGAGTTCGAGCTCGCGCGCGCGACGCTGCGCGGCGGCGCGCCGCTCGCGAGCGCGCCGGAGCGCGGCATCGAGATCCTGCTGTGCACCGAGGGGGCCATCGAGCTCGCGCCGAGCGATGCGCGCGAGGGCCTGCCACTCGCGCAGGGACAGAGCTGCGTGGTCCCCGCGAGCGCGCCCGCCTATCGGGCCTCGGGCCGCGGGACGCTGTATCGCGCGTCGGTGCCGGCGGCGGGCGACGCGCGGCGAGGCGCAGCCAGGCGCGGCGACCGACCGGGAGCAGCGGCCTGAACCCGCGCAGCGGGACGCCGCGCATCCTCGTGGTCGGGGACCATTGGGAGGGGTCGAACGTCACGTCGATGGCGAACGGCTTCGCCGACCTCGGAGCGGAGGTCGACTACTTCGACACCGGCTTCGGTGCGCCGCGCCCGCCGCTTCTCGAGGAGCGGCTGACGCGTCGCCTCTCGGCTCGGCGTCGGGCGCGCGCGTCTCGAGGCGCAGCTCGTCGGAGACCAGCCGGCGGCTGCGAGCCCGACCTGACGCTGATCTACAAGTGCGAGTGGCTCGGCGCCGACGCGTTGCACGCGGCACACACGGCGGGCCGCGGCCTGCTCGCACACTTCTGGCCGGACATCCCGTTCTACGATGCAGCCGAGCCCGCTCGCCGAAGCGACTCCGCGAGTTCGATCTGCTGCTCACGCCGAAGTCGTTCCATCTGCCCCGGCTGCTCGCGCTCGGCGGGCCCGACGTCGTCTTCCTGCCGTATGGCGCCGATCCTCGCGTCCACCGGCCGGTTGCGGTCCGACCGGGAGAGCGTGAGCGCTACGGAGCCACGATTGGCTTCGTCGGGACGTGGCGCGACTACCGTGAGCGCGAGATCGAGCCGATCTGCCGGCACGGCCTGGTGATCTACGGTGGCGACTGGGTCGAGAAGTGTCGGTCGCCGCGGCTGCGGCCCGTGGTGCACGGCCCGGTGTTCGGCCTCGAGATGGCTCGGGTCTTCGCGTCGAGCACACTGGCGTTGAACTTCTGCTCGCGGCATGCCGGGATCTCCGATCTGCACACGTCGCGAAGCTTCGAGGCGCCGGCCTGCGGCAGCCCGACGTTGATGCCACGCACCGAAGAGCACGCTGTGTTCTTCGCCGACGACGAAGTGGTGTACTTCGCGGACGCGGCGTCGCTCGACGCGACGATCGAGGCCGTGCTGGGAGATCGGGATGCGCTCGTGCGCATCGGGCTGCGCGGTGCGGAGCGGGTCTGCCGCCAGCACCTCTACCGCCACCGCATGGCCGCGCTCCTCGATTACCTGGGGCTTCCGCGGGCCTCGGGAACAGCCTGGCCATCGCTCGCTTCGGCGCGGCGTTGAAGGTTCTCGATCTCGCAAGGCAGTTCGGCGAGCGCCGGCTGATCCGCGAAGGGGGCTGGGTCGCCGTCGGGCAAGGCGTAGCGATCGTCGCGCGCATCGGCGGCCTTCGGCTCATTACAGACCTCGTATCACCACAGGTGTACGGGGAGGTCGTGCTGTTGCTCGGCCTCGCAACGCTCGGCAGCAGCATGTTCTGCTCGCCCGTGCTGACCGCCCTGGTGCGCTTCTATCCCGACGCAGCGCGCGCCGGACGGGTCGCTGAGCTCCGCGCACTGCTCAGCAAGCTGCTCGTGCCGCGCACGCTCGGGATCGCGGCGCTGCTCGCGGGCGGCGGCGTGATCTGGGCGGGATTCAGCTCTGGGCGAGCGAGCGCCATCGCCTTCGTCGGGGTCGCGATCCTGCTCGTGCTCGACGTCGTACGCCTGTTCGAGTCGACGCTGCTCAATGCCGCGCGACGCCAACGGGCCTATTCGCTCTGGTACGCGGCCGACGCGGTGTCGCGTCCGGCGCTGGCGGTGGCAGCGATCCTCCTGTTTGGTGCCGACGCGGTGAGTGTGCTGCTCGGCTATGCCGCCGCGGTTGCGTGCACCAATCTCGCGTTCCGCCGTGCGACCGTGCGCGGCGGTCCCGGCGAGGGTGCGGCGCCCGGAGCGTGGGTGGAGGAGATACGCCGTTCGATGCTCCGCTACGCAGGGCCGCTGGTGCCGCTCGCGCTGCTCGGCTGGATCATCTCGCTCAGCGACCGCTACATCCTCGCGGGTCTCACGGGCCCCATGCAGACCGGCATCTACGCGGCGGCCTACGGCCTCGCGAGCACGCCGTTCATCATGCTGGATCAGTTCCTCGCGCTCACGCTCCGGCCGGTCTATTTCGACGCCATTGCGCAACGCGACCGTCGGCGCGAACGACGCATCTTCCTCGTCTGGCTGGCGGTGCTCGCGGTGACCCTGCTGCTCGGAATGGCGCTCATCGTCCCCCTTGCCGGCCCGATCGTCAAGCTCGTCCTCGGCGAGGCATACTGGGGCGCGGCGGGGCTCGTGCCGTGGATCGCTGCGGCCTATGCGATCCAGGCCGTACAGCACCTCTTCGAGCACCCGATCCTGGCGCTCCATCAGACGCGCCGATTGCTCGTCGTTCACGCGGTCGGCGCCTTCACGGCCGTCAGCTTCTATTTCGTGTTGATCCCGAGCTCCGGTGCCCGCGGTGCGGCGATCGCGACGCTGCTCTCGATGCTCGCATCGTGCGCGGCGAGCGTGCAGCTCTCCGGCGCTCTGCCCCGGCTGTTCGCGCGCGAGTTTCGCCGCGTCGCCTAGCGCGGTGCCGGGGGTCGCTCAGCCGCCGAGGCGACCAGGGACTCGAGCATGGGCAGCTCGTCGCGCACACGGTCCGTCTCGAAGTATCCGGATTCGATGCAACGGCGTCGCCCGGCCTCCGCGATCCGGTGTCGTTCGTCGGGCCGCGCCAGATAATGGCGGCACTTCTCGAGCAATTCGTCGTCGGAACCGAAGAACTCGGCCTCGACTCCCTCGCGGAACAAACGTGACACCACCTCGTTTCGCTCATGGAGCAGGAAGGCTCCGAGCGCCGGGATCTGGAACGTGCGCGACGCGGTGTGGTTGCGATTCCATTTCGAGACGATCCCGAGATTCACGTCGAAGGACTGGATCGCGCGCATGTATTCGAGCCCCAACACCAGCCGGCCCTGCACCGCGCGCCCGAGGGCGCCCGAGAGATCGGCGCGCTGCCAGCCGCCGCCGTAGACCTTGAGGTCGAAGCCGGCGTCGGCGACGCGCCGCAGCGTGCGCTCCGTGGTCGGCTCCCAGTGACCGATGAATCCCACGTGCGCGCCGAGCGCGCACCGCTCGGCCTCGGGCACGGGCGTGGGCTCCGGGAAGGCCGGGTTCGCGGCGAGCTCCATGTGGTGCACGTGCGGGAGCCCCAGCTCCCGGAATTCCTTCACGTTGTGCAGGTTCGAGGTGATGTGGACGTCGTAGAGCCGCATCCCGCGCAGCAGGAAGCGCCAGTGCAGGCGGTGCAGGAACGTCTTGGCCTTCCAGTCGTCGGTGTTGTGGTAGACGAGGATTCGCGTCGCGTCGCGGCGAAGCGCGCGCAGCGTGCGGGGGAAAACTTCGGTTCCCTTTTCGATCCAGACCACCTGGGCCCGCATGCGTTCCGCCGCGCCGACGATGGCCCGGTTGAAGGCAAAGACGCGCGGCGTGAGCAGCGTCCAAAACGAGAGTGCGTCGAGCCAGCGATGGCTTCGCTGGACGAAATCGCGCGGCGCGATGGTCTCGACGGTCTGACCGAGCGCCAGCAACGCGTCGCGGCGTGCGCGCGTGGTGAGAAAGGGGCTCATGTCCCCGCCGACGAACAGGATGCGAAGCGATGTCAAGGTGCGGCTCATCCTCGGATCACCTGCGGGCTGTTCCCGAGGCGATGCCCGCTCTGAACACAGTCTGCGCATTGTCGCGAAAACTCGCGAATTCGGCCATAATTTTGGCTCGCTGAAGCTAGCGCGGAGGATCGGTGATGCGACCGCAACGGTGCGGTGTGCGTTCGAAACGCACGGTGCTCCGCGTTGCGGCGTCAGTCGCCTTCGCGGTTGCGGCCGCGATCGGGACGGCGCTCGCGATCACGATCGCGAGCATCAACGGCTGGCCGATCGACCGGGACACGCCGCTGCTCGCGGGCTATCTGACGCTCATCTATCTGCTCCCGACGCTGTTGGGCCTCGGCACCGCCGCGGTGGTCATGCTCGTGCTCGGGCAACGGCCGGGGGCCCGTTTCTTTCTTGCGCTCGCCGTCGCGGCCTCCGTCTTCCTGAACGGACTGCAACGCTTCATCTCATCGGTCCAGCTGCTGTCGGTCGTACCGCACATGACTGCAATCGGCGTGCTCGACCTTCTCGTCGTCGCGGTGGTCGCCGGCGCCGCAGGGCTGGCTGTTGCGAGCCGGCGTTGGGCCAACGCCGCGGCGTGGCTCGGGACGTCCGCTGCGTTGCTCGTGGCGCTCACGCTGCTGCACGAGTTCCACGAGAAGCCGCTCGAACGCGACCTCGCAGCGCTGGTTCCTGCTGCTCTCGAGGCCGTCCAGGCGCCGGCGCCTGCTTCCGCGCCATCCCGCGAGCGCCTGGAGGGTGCGCGCGTGGTGGTGATCGGGTTCGATGGTCTCAGCTGGGAGGTGCTGCTGCCGCTGCTACGGCGTGGCGAACTACCGCACTTCCACGCTTTGCTCGAAAAGGCCGCCTACGGGTACCTCGAGACGCTTCCATTCACAGTCTCGCCGGTCGTCTGGGAGACGATTGCCACGGGACAGCCGCCG
The DNA here is from genome assembly GCA_963785985.1 of uncultured delta proteobacterium. GTDB lineage: Bacteria > Myxococcota_A > UBA9160 > UBA9160 > SMWR01 > DATBRV01. The sequence continues at coordinate 11,911 of CAWAXD010000023.1, forward strand.
GAGCGCCACGGCTTCGGCTACCACGTCGACTTCGAATTTCCGGGGGTGACGCGTCGGGTGCGAAACCTGCCGAGCTTTCAGCTCACGCACGGGGTCATGAGGATACGCGGTTTTCTCTCCCTCATCTCGCGCGTCGGCGTGGTTCGCCAGGCCCCGGCGGACGCGACCGATGCAAAGGTGGCGCGCCTCTGGGAGATCGCATCACGCTCGGGGCTCTCGGTCGGTGTCTACGACTGGCTCAACACGGCTCCCGCGGCGCCGATCGATGGTTTCATTCACGGCTACCCGCCGGTCGCGCCGCGCTTCTTTCCGCCGGATCTCGAGCAGGGGATCCCCAAGCTGCCCGAAATCATCGTCGGCAACGACACCTCGATCGGGTGGGTGCGGGCCAGCGAGCCATACCAGCGGGTCAGCTATGAGCGCTTTTTCCAGCTGGCGCTTCGCTTCCACCCCGATGTCCTCTTCTACTATACGCACTTGTCGGACGCCGTGAACCACTGGAACTGGAAGCGGGAGGTTTGGGGCGACGATATATTCATTTCGGGTGTTCATCACCCCGACGTCGAGCCGGGCCCCGCCATCAGCGCCGTGATTCGCATACTCGACGATTTCGTCGGCGACGTACTGGCGCGGGCCCCCGAGAATGCCCGCATCGCCATCGTCTCGGACCACGGTTTCGACTTTCGAGGGTACGAGCACGACAACGGGCCGCCCGGCGTGATCATCCTCGCCGGGCCCGGCGTGAGGCCCGGGCCCATGACGGGGGCGAGCATCTACGACGTGACCCCGACGCTGCTGAATTGGCTCGGCCTCGCGGTCGCCGACGACATGCCAGGCACACCGCTGGCCATCGCGGCGAACGGTCCTCTCGATCACGCGCGCATGCGCGTCGCGACGTACGGGCCCTCGCTGACTGCGCTGCAATCGGGCGAAGTGGATGAAGCGGCCCTGCGCTCCTACGAGGAGTACCTGCGCGCGCTCGGCTACATCAAGTGAGCGGCATGGCATCTCACTGACAGGCGCGCGCGCGGAGCGCAGCGGCAAGACCTTGGCGCTCTCTGCCCGAAGAAGTCGACATAGGATCGAATGGCATCGTGTCGAGCGATCGTTCGACGGGTTGCGACTCGATTCTTCCCCAGTTGCCGTTCAAGGCTCGAGACCGAGAGCCTGCAACAGATCGCGCCGGAAGCGCGGGTACGTGAAGTGCTGGCGCGCATGGGCCTTCGCCGCGGTTCCGAGCGCCGCTCGACGCGGTGGGGTTGCCGAGCAGTCCGGAGATTGCATCCGCCAGCGCGTCGGCAGCGTCGTAGGGGACGAGCGCCCCGGTCTAGCCGTCCCGGGATCAGCTCGCTGGCGGCGTCACGCGTCGACCCGATGCAGGGGGTGCCGTGCCACATCGCCTCGGCGTACACGAGTCCGATCCTCCTGGCGGCTCGGCATTGCATACACGCTGGCGCGTCGGTACAGGGTCCCGAGATCCGCGTCGGAGACCCGACCGAGGAAGCGCACGCGCCGGGCAATTCCCAGGGCGGTCGCTTTTGCGCGCAGTCGCGGGGCATCGTCACCCTCTCCGGCGATCCACAGCTCGGCGCCGGGGCAACGGCGCTCGACTTCGGGCCAGGCCTCGAGGAGTGCGTCGTGACCCTTACCCCGCTCGGCAGACCAGAGACGTCCGACGATCAGTGCGGCGAGCTCGCGCGGCGTGCCATGCGCTGGCAGGGCTCCAGACGCCGAGTTTCGCAGGATCGATGCAAGGCCAGACGACGCGGATCTGCGGCGCGACCTCGGGCAGCATGCCCCGACCAGCCCGGCCGTGTAGCGCGAGTTCGTGAGCAACAGGCTCGCGTGGCGCAACGCCCAGCGGCGGCTCCCGGCTGCCGCTGCCACCAGCTCGCCCCCATGGACGAAGATCGCGTAGCGGGGCGGGAAGCCCGGCACCGGAAGCCGGAAGGTGCGCGCGAGCCCGAGATGGTCGACGAAGACGAGGTCGTGGCGATGCCGGCGCTGCGCGCGCCAGAGCTGCCACGCGAAGCGTGCCTGCACGCCGCGCGCCAGGCGTTGCTCACCGCGCCGGGCGGCGGCCTGGGCGCCGCATCGAGAAGCAGCACGCGGTCGCCGCGCTCGACGCGGCCGCGATCGATCTCCTCGTCGATCACGCGCGCGATGGCGCGAGTCACGCTGGCGATTCCCCCATCGATGCCGAGGCCTGTCACGCCGAGCAACAACGAACGCGGACCCTGAGCGGTCTGGACGTGCGCCGCGGGCGCCGGCTTCACCTGGGCCGCGCCCACTACTCCGCCACGACCATGCGGGTCTTGCCCGCGAGCGTCTGCGGAGCCGGTCGACGCGAAGCAGCTCGACGGCACCGAGGCTAGGGTGGATGCGCCGCAAGCGCGCGCGGATCCCCGCTCCTCCGGCCTCGCTCAAGGGCGCGTCCGAGACGAAGCGAACCCGGATCCGCGCCGACTCGTACAGAACCTGGAACGCGCGCACTTCCGGGCAGGGCCGCATTGCGTGGCTGAAGGCCTCTGAGTGGATGCGCGTCCCGTCCGCCAGGGGGACGTAGTCGTTGCAGCGACCGATTACCCGCTCGAAGCGGTCGAGGCCGACCACGTGGGCCGGCGCGGCGGCGTCGAGCTCGATTTCGTCCCCGAGCTCGTAGCGCACGAGCGGCAGGCATCGCGGATAGAGACTCGTCACGCGCACTACGTGGCGTGTGTCGTTCCCACGCTCGGCCTCGACCAGGTAGCTCCCCCAGAAGACGCGATAGCCGCCGTCCGGGTGCGTATGCGCCACGAGACCGGTCTCGACCGCTCCGTATTCCATGGCGACCGGCGCTCCGAAGACATCGCCAACCAGAGCCGCGGAGTCCGCAGATGGAAACGCCTCGGCGGTACCGATCACAGCGGCGAGCCGGAGCCGTGCAAACTCCCTGGCGCGGTCGCGGTTCGCGCGCGCCATGAGGTCGAGCGCCACGCTATAGCCGAGCATGTAGCGCACTCGGCAACGTAACAGTGCGTCGCCTGCTCGTCGCATGGCCTCCGGACGCAGGTCGTAGGCGGAGACGCGCTGGTAGCCAAGCAATCGGTCGTTCAGAGTGCGGCGGGCGGCGTTGAGTCGCCCCCGCCACCCTGAACCCAGCAGGTGGCTGTGGCCCCACAGCAGGAAGAGCCGTGACTCGGGCCCGATGCCGTACCAGCCGCGCCCCACCCAGAGGTCCGGCGCCGTGGCGGCGAATTCCGAGCGCCACGCCGGCAGTTGCACCGGCTGCGACGTCGAGCCGCCCGTAATCCGCACAAGCTCGGCGCGGGATTGCTCCACCGAGAGCCGGGGCAGCTCGCGCTGCAGGGTCTCGCGCGTCATGGGCGGCACCCGCTCGCAGAATCCCTCGAGGGACTCGAAGGTCTCGGGGATCCCACGCTCGCGCCGCAGCGCGCGAAAGTATGGCACCCGCTCGACCGTGCGTTGCCATTCGGCGTTGAGTCGCTCGAGCTGGAATCGGCTCCGAAATGCCGCGTCCGCTCCAGCGAGAACCCCCTCGCGTCGCCGGATCTCGGGCGCGAGTCGGCGAGCGCGCAGCCAGCCGGCGACCGTCACGATGCGTATCTGAGCCGATCGACCCAGCCGCTGGGCGGCCGGAATGCGCGGCCGAGCGCCGTCGGCACATCGCGCTCGGCGACCACGCGCCCGTCGAGCATGATCGCCACATCGGCTCCGGGCGCCGGGCCGAGTCGCCAGGGTTCCACGCCGCTGGCGCGATCCACGAGTGGGACGTCGTGGGGGTCGAAGCCCATCAGGCGGCAGGCAATCCGATCGGCGAGCACGACGTCGTCGGCGAAGAGCAGCGCACCGGCGTCCACGGGCGTAGGCGCGAGCGGCCCGTCTCCTTCGCCCGCGACGATACCGTCGATCAGCGTCAGGTGACGCCGCTGCGGTGTCTCGCGCAGCATCCCGGAGCGGTCCGCGTAGTGAAGGATGCGCGCAAGGTCGACGGCCATGCGCCAGCAGGTGTCGTTGCCGTGCCGCCGCGCCGCCCGTCGTGAGTCGCGCGCGCCGGAAGAGCCGTCGCAGCGTTCGTTCGCCGACCTGCAGCGGCCCCTGGAGCGCGGCGCTCGGCGGGCGTTGATGAACCCAGTCGTGCAGGCTCGACGCGGGGCGCAGCCAGCTCTAGGCTGTCGGGGTACTCGTCACCGCCGTCGCGCGGGCTGCCGAATCGGTGGTGGGCCAGGCAGTCCTTGTGCGCGACGGCTCCGACAAAGCCCTTGAGCGCACAAGTGATCCCGACCTTCTCGTGCGTCTTCAGCTTGGGCAGGCTGATCACGACGTCCGCCTCGAGCATCGCGCGGTGCAGCACGTAGCGGTGCGAGGATCCGGCATGGAAGGATTCGATGCGCTCGGGATTGTAGTCTGCCACCCGGAAGCGCTGTCGCCCGCCCCCGTGCGCTGCGAGCTCTGCGAGCAGGCTGTGCTCGGCGAGGTCGATCTCGACCGCCGCGGATTCGTCGCGCCGCTCGATCCGGCGCACGCGTCCGAGCTGCGAGCGATCCGTCACGTACAGGCGCAGGTCGACGGGGCGCACGTCGAGACCGCGGGCGCGGTAGAAGTCGGCTACGCGATCGGCCTCGGCGTCGCGCAGCACCTGTTCGAAGGAGCAGGATTGGAGCGGCGCGTTGCCAGAAACGGATCGACCCGCGTTCGCCCGCCGCGAGGATCACGTAGTCCAGCAGGGCCCGCAGCACCGAGCCGTGGATGCATTTGGCACGGAAGTCCCGCACCGATTCCTGCGGTCTCCGGTGATAGACGAAGTTGCAGAGTACGAAGACCGAGCTCCCGGGGCGGATGTAGCTGCCGAGCGGGTTCCATGCGGGGGTGCCCTGACGCTCGCGATCGAGACCGAGCTGCATGAAGAGCCGGCGCACGCTCGCGTAGACATTATTGGGCTCGCGCGCGAGGTCGCCGAAAGGGTACTCAGGCAGCCGCTCGGACGGCGAGAAAGCGTCGTCGGACGCGGGATAGCCCGACGCGGCGGAGAGCGTGATCGACGCGTTGACGGTCCGGGTCATCGGGGCAGCTTATCCTGGGAGGAGGAAATCAGCTTGACGAGCAGACTAGCATGAACGTTCTCCCGCCGAATGCCGCACGAGGTGCTCGCTGCTGGAGCTCGAGCTCGCAGAGGTGGTCGATGCCTACGACGCTCTCGCCGGGAGGCGCGCTGCATGGGCTCGAGAAATTGATTCTGGATTGCGTCGCGCCATGCGGGCGCGGTCGTATGACCCGCGCTCCGTGGTAGATTGACGCGCCATGTCGTTCCGCGAGGACATCTACGCCAGCTACGCGCTGCATCCGAGCCACGCCGACGACCGCAGACCCGGTCGTCTTCGATCGCGTCTATGCGCACTACTTCGCGGCTGGCTGCCGCAGGACCCGACGGCGCCCCGTCATCGACCTCGGCTGCGGCGATGGCAAGCTGCTGGCGTTTCTCGCGACCCAGGGGCTTCACGAGGTCGTCGGCGTGGATCGCTCGGCGGCGCAGGTGGAGCGCAGCCGACGGCTCGCCCCCGCGCCGACGTGTCTCTCGGCGACGCCGGCGATGCACTGCGCCGCCGCCCGGGCCAATACGCAGCGATCTTCTGCATCGACGTCCTCGAACACCTAACGCGCGACGAGTTGCTCGAGACGCTGCGCCTGATCTCGGGCGCGCTGCGCCCCGAAGGTGCGCTCATCGCGCAGGTTCCCAACGCGGATTCGCCGTTTCACGGCGCGGTCCGCTGGGGAGATCTGACGCACGAGCTCGCCTTCACGCCCGAGGTGCTGCGCCATCTGTTCGCCGCGACGGGATTCGGGCGCTGCGAGTTCCGGGAATGCGGTCCCGTCGCCAAGGATTGGAGGGGCGCCGTGCGCCTTCGGAGCCTGGCGGCTGCTGCCGCCGCGGACTGCGAGCGTGGAACGCCGTGGAGATCGGTTCGTCCGGATCCGGCGTGTACACGCGCGTCATGCTCGCGCGGGCTGAGCGG
>CAWAXD010000024.1:0-396852 GCA_963785985.1 uncultured delta proteobacterium
GCGAACCCGACGAGACTCTGGTTGCGCAGAACGTTGCAGACCGTTCCGGGTCCCAGACACCGTACGGCGCCCGACTCCGTGCCGCTCTGTGTCCTTCCGACGATGCTGGCGTTCGAATCGACCGTCACGTTGCACGCGGTGACGTCGACCCCGAATCCGGCGGTGGTCCCGATTCCGGTGCTGCCCGTGATCGATGGGTTCGCGAACACCGTTCCCACGCCCGCGGTGCAGGTGTCGAAGAACACGCCACGCCCGGGAACCGTACTGCCGGCCGTCGGACCGCCACCCGCAATGGCGTCGCGCGTCACGATCTCGCCAGACACGTCGCCCGTGGCATGGATCGCCATCGTCGTCGGCGCGGCCCCAAGTGATCGAAGCGTTGTCTGCCACGATCGTTCCGTTGGCATTGATCAGGTCGATGCCGATCGACAGCAGCGCTCCGGGCCTGGCCGGCGATCGCTGCGTTGCCGCGGATCTCCGCCGCCAGGAGAGACTGATCGATTCCGATGGGAATCGCGGACGCCCGTCCCGGAGGCGCCACGGATGGTGTTGAGCGCGATGAGCGGGCGCGCCGAGACCGCCGCCGGCGCGGTGAGATTCACGCCGATCGAGGTGATCGCCGCACCGCCATTGATCACGTTGTTCGTCAGCGTCGCGCCCTCTTGAATCGTGACGGCTGCCACTTGTGCAGCGCCCGAGACGTTCCCGGTGGCGGCGATCGTGAAGCCATCGAGTTGCGTCGCGTTCGTGAACCGATGGCCGAAGAACACGCCGACAGCGGTGGTGTCGTTGATGGCCGTGAGGCAGCCGGAACGCCCACGGGTCCACGTCGCCGGCTCGTAGCCGCCAAAGACCGAAACGCCTTCCTGCATGGTCACTGCTTCGGCGTAGATGGTGGCGATGCAGACGCCCCCCGACGCCGTGGCGGCCACGCAGACACGCGCGGTGGTTCCGATCGGGACGGAGAGAATCGCCGCTTGAATCGTCCCGATGGGCGACGTCGGGGTCAGCCCCGTTCCGATCGCTCCCGCGAGAACGTAGCGATCGCACGGGCACCCCTCGTCGATGCGTCCGTCACAGTTGTTGTCGATGCCGTCGCACGTCTCCGTTGTCCCCGCGCTCGGCGTGCAGCCCGTCGGGACACCCGCGACGCACGCGGCGGCCGGCCTCGTGAGGCACGCGCCGAAGCCGCAGGACACGGCCGGGATGCCGTCGTCGATCATGCCGTTGCAGTCGTCATCGATGTTGTTGCACGACTCGGGTTGCGGAGCGCCCGGCGTACACGTGGCGACTGTGCCGTCGCGCACGTGGCGACGCGCACACACGCGCCGACGCCACACCTCGCCGGTGCAACGTTGTTGTCCATGATGCCGTCGCAGTCGTCGTTGATGCCGTTGCATGTCTCCGTCGCCGGCACGCCGGGCACGCACGTCGGAACCGAGCCGCCGACGCAACCGGGGGCGGTGGCTGCACACGCGCCGATGCCGCACGTGATGCTCGCGAATCCGTTGTCCACCACGCCGTCGCAGTCGTCGTCCAGGCCGTTGCACTGCTCGGGTGACGGGATGCACACCACGTCGACATCTGCGTCCGATCGCGTCGTTCGCGTCGTTCGCGTCGTTCGCGTCGTTCGCGTCGCGAACGTCGATGGTATCGAGGGCGTCCGATGAGTCGAACAGTGCGTCGAAGCCGTCGCCGTTGATGCCGCTGCCGTCTGCGCGCTGGGCGCCGTCGGTGCGTGGGATGGTTTCGAGAGTAAGCGAGCAGCCCGCGAGCGCAGCGGCCAGCAAGCCCGTTGCCAGCGCGACGCGCGGACGGAGCATTCGAAGCAAGTTCATCGCGATCACTCCCGTTGGATCAGCGGGTGCGTAGGAGCACTCATCGTACGCTCATCGCGGCGCGGTCCGGTCCTGGCGCTGTCGATTCGGAAATAGGCGCGAGGGACGAGGTCCACGCTGCCACACTCGATGCAACCCGCGGCCAGATGTGGTCTCCTAAAGCCGTTGAATCGGGCGGGCAATCCGACCCGGGGGCGTAGGTTAGATGTCGGCCTTTCTCAGATCACACTGATCGCGCTCGCGAGCGCAGCGTTGGCCGGCTGTCACCTTTCCGTTGGCTTCCGATGCGGAGACGATGGAGGGATCTGTCCCGACACCACGAACTCCGAGATGGCCCCGCCGGGCGACACGGTGGACGTCGTCGTATCGCGCGCTGGACACCCCCGGAGACATCGCCCTCGACGAAGCTCCGGACAGCGCCATGGACGGGGCCGCTGATGTCGAAGCGGACGTCGCCTCGGATGGTCCGCTCGCCGGCGAACTCGGCGCGCAATGCTCAATGGACTCTGACTGCCATTCCGGAATCTGCCTCCCGCCTCCGGTCGGACGCTGCAGCGCACCCTGTAGCGGCCGGATGGATTGCCCGGTCGGCAACAACTGGAGCTGCACCGGCCTTCCCGGGCGCGGCAACATCTGCGACTGCACGCCGCACGCTGCGACCGAGATCGGCTGCAATTCGATCGACGACGACTGCGACGGACTGACCGATCAGAACTCGGGATTCTGCGATGGAATGTGTGTCGATCTGTGGGCCAGCAACACGAACTGCGGTCATTGCGGGATCACATGTGGCGGCGGGAGCGTCTGTCAGCATGGCGCGTGCGGGTGTCCGCCCGATCGACCCGACGTGTGCTCGACCTCGTGCGTGAGCCTGGCCTCGGATGTCGCGCACTGCGGCAGCTGCACCCGCGCCTGCGCGACCCAGGCGAATTCGACGTCCATGTGTGCTGGTGGAATGTGCGCCATGACCTGCAATCCCGGTTTCGGGGATTGCAATGCAGCGTCGGGCGACGGATGCGAGACCGACCTTCGGACCGACGCTTCCAACTGCGGGCTGTGCGGCACCGCGTGTTCGTTTCCGCACGCGGCGCCCCTGTGCTCGACCGGCACGTGTGCGATGGGGGCCTGTGACGCCGGATTTGCGGACTGCAACGGGTCGGCTCTGGACGGTTGCGAGACGGCGCTCTCCACCGATGCGTTGAACTGCGGCGCGTGCGGCCATCTGTGCACGGCGCCGAACGCGACGAGCGTCTGCATCGCGGGTGCGTGCTCGCTGCTCGCGTGTTCCGCGGGATTCGGGAACTGCGACGTGAGCACCGGCAACGGCTGCGAAGTCAGCCTTCAGACCGACCCCTCGAATTGCGGAGTCTGCGGCGGTGCGTGCCCGGTCCGAGCGCACGCGTCGAACGCCTGTGCGACGGGCGCGTGCGGGTTCACCTGCGCGTCCGGTTACGCAGACTGCGACGGCGCCGCGACGACAGGGTGCGAGACATCGCTGCTCACCGATGCGAGCCACTGCGGATCGTGCGGAACGACCTGCTCCTCGGCTCCGAACGCCATTGCGTCGTGTGCGAGCGGCGTTTGTGAGGCGACCTGCTCGCCCGGTTTTGGCAATTGCGACGGGATTCCTTCCAACGGATGCGAGACGGACGTTCGTACCCTCGCGAACTGTGGCGCTTGCGGCGCAGTGTGCAGCAGGGCCAACGCAATCCCTCAGTGCGTCTCCGGAACCTGCTCGACGCAGAGCTGCGCGACGTTCTTTGCAGACTGCGACGGCGTGGACGCCAATGGCTGCGAAGCGAATGTCCTGAACGATCCGTCCCATTGCGGCGCGTGCGGAACGATATGCCCGGGCCTCGGGGCGGCGAACACCACCGCGACGTGCAACAGCGGCCTGTGCGGTCTCTCCTGCGCGAGCGGCTTCGCAAACTGCGACGGGTTCCTGCCGAACGGCTGCGAGACCGACGTTCGCACAAACACGAATTGCGGGACGTGCGGCAATGCGTGCCCTGCCACGCAGACCTGCAATGGCGGATCGTGCGGCTGTCCGGCCGGACAGATGGTCTGCGCTGGGACGACGTGCATCGATACGACCGGTGACGCGAACAACTGCGGGACCTGCGGTCACGTCTGCAGCGGTACGACGCCCTATTGCTTCTCTGGCGCGTGCACGACGCTTCCGGCTGGATCGATGACCTTCACGACGCCGGGCGCTGCGACCTTCGTGGTCCCGCCCGGGGTGACGTCGGTGAGTGTCGTCGTCGTCGGTGCCGGCGGCGCGGGCCCCACCGGTGCTGCGAGCTTCGGGGGCGGCGGCGGCGGCGCGCTCTGCTATCTGAACTCGATCACGGTGACGCCAGGATCGAGCATTCCCGTTGTCGTCGGCACGGGCGGAGTGGGCGGTAGCAATGGCTCCCAGAGCAGTTTCAATGGGACCATCATTGCAAATGGCGGCGCGGGAACGACCACCGCAGTCGGCGGATTGGGAGGAACGGGAACAGGCGGCGCGTGCTTCGCCGGCGGCGCAGGCGGTAGCTTCGTGGGGACCGGTTCCCAGTATCACGCGGGTGGCGGCGGCGCGGCCGGTTACAACGGCAATGGCGGGCGCGGAAGCGATGCGTCGGGCTCTGGCTGCCCGGCGAACGCAACGGCCGGCACGGGCGGCGGTGGCGGCGGTGGCGGTGGCGGAAGTGATCCGGCCAACTGTGGGGCAGGGTCCGGCGGTGGCGGCGGTGGTGTCGGTCTTAACGGACTGGCGGGCGATGGCGCCGGAGCGTCTTCGAGTTGCGTGTGCGGCGGCTGGGGCTATCCCGGAGGCGGCGGATCCGGTGGCGCGCCCGGGAGCGGGACGGGCGGCCCTTCTGGCGTCGGCGGTGGTGCCGGCGGCAACTACGGGGGCGGCGGTGGGTCGGCGTCCGGCGCGAATGGCGCAGTGCGAGTCATCTGGGGTGCTGGTCGTTCATTTCCCAGCAGCGCCTTGTGACAGACGAATCCCCTCAAATCGGATAGAGCCGCGTCGCGTTGCCGCTCAGCCCGCCCGCGCCATGCGCTCGAGGCCTGCGATCCGACGCGCCAGAAAGCGCTCGGTCGGGGCCATCGTGCTCTCGAGTTCGGCGAGCATGGCGACGTACCGCCGCAACATCGCTATGTCGATCGGACTCGCGATCCGAATCACTGCGTATAGCTCATCCACAATGGCGGCGGGCATCACGCGACGCACGACGAGGAACGATTCGACGGCGTAGTCCACCCACGTGCCATGGGTCGTCTCCCGGGCGAGTCGCAACGCCTGCTGAACGCACCAATCGACGGTTGCGACGGCGACTGTCTGGCCGGCGCGCGCAGCATTCAATTGCGTCTTCAGTTGCCCACTGAGAAAGCGCTCTGCATCGGCGACGCGCCCCGCTGCGAACGCTCTGTCGGCGAATGCGGTGAGCAACTCGAACCTGCTCGCGCGACGCGTCTCGTCTGTCTCAACGGCATCGGCATCGTCATGGTCATCATCGGCACGCGGCTCGGCATGCGACTCCGCCGCGGGCGCTGCGATCACCGGGCGCGCATGCGCTCCCGACCGTATCGGAGGGCCTGCGTTGTCGTCGCGTCCGGGCGCTTGCACGTTTGGCAAGCGCCGGATCCTCACGGCGGCCGAACCGAGTCGGATCACTTCCGCGGCATCGAGTCGACACCGCCCCGTGATCCGCTCACCGCTGACGTACACGCCGTTCGCGCTCTCGAGGTCGTCGACCCAGGTCGCCTCGGGGGTGACCACGATGCGCGCGTGTCGCCGCGAAACGAGCGGATCCTCGACGACGAAATCGCACCCGTTGCTTCGCCCCAGAACGAACTCCCCCGCGCCCAAGGTCTTCTCGTTCGCACCGTGTTTGAGCACAACGAGCATGGGCGCTGGATCGGGCGGCGGCAGTGTCCGAGGCTGAGATGAGTCGCCCTCGGAGGATTTCACGTACGCCTCGCGCCGCTTGGGATCATGGCCGAAAACAGGATAACACGGGCTTGCAAGCGCAAGCGCGGCCGATTCCATCGGGGGTGCTTCCGCCCCCAAGGCGGCGTGTGCAGTCGAGGTCGGATCGCTCTGGCGGTCTCGGCAATGGCGTCCGATCAAGAGTGCCGATCGGTCGAGTGAGTCGTCCGCGACGCATGCGATCGATCATCAACCGCGCGACCTGCTCTGGGCCCATGGAGAGTTCCCACGCGGAGCATCGATTCTCACGCACTGGGGGTGGGGCGATGACGAAGGATGCGCGGGCGAAACTTGTGAACGATCCGGTCGCTCTGCGGCTCGCGGCACTGGCGGCGCTGATGGATCACGTGATCGCCACGTTGAAGCGGAGTGGCGAGCGGATCCGCGATCTCCGCGTCAGCGTCGCGGTCGCCAGAGTCGCGGCGACGTCTACCGAGCCCACGACCGAAGTCCGACGTCGCGATCGCACCGAGCTGAACGAGTAGGTCGCTCGGATCGGGAAGGTGCGGGGGGAAGAGTGCGCGCTCATCTTCCCGTGACCCCATTTTCTGATCTCCCATTTCGCACGCATCTCGAGCGTAGGTCGAAGGGAGGGGGCAGCTCCTCAAAACTCGACAGGCGATCGTCCGTGACCGTCGAAGCGGACCACCGCGTGTCACCGGCCTGCGTTACGGTATCGGCGTGACGCGATTCCGACAAACCGAGATGCACGGTCGGGGCTGTCGACCGCATCTGCTTCGTGCGCTGGAGCCGACGGCCCACCGTCGTCGAGGTGCGCGCGGTTGTCCATGCAGTGCTGTCCGAACGGCGTTCCGTTCGCCGACCGCTGGTGCTGTTCGTGATCGTCCGACCCGATACGCTTCTGCCCGATCCGAGCGCGACCATGGAGATGGTGCGGCAGTCGCCGGTGATCGACTGCGCGCTCGAGTCGGGGATCACCGTGTTCGAGGGCGACTCATTGCGCACCCGGCTCGTGCGCGGCAGCCTGCACGCGATCGGCGCAGTGCTGCGAACACCCTGGGACATCTCGAGCGACCTGAACGACGCGCTCGAGACGACGTGCAGGAAGCTCGGACTGGACCTCGAGACCGTGCGCGCCGAAGCCGTGGCGCGTGGGCTCTTCCCCGGTTGAAGCGCCGCGAGCCCGTCCGTCGGCAACCATCGCGTAGTGTCGTCACCCCGCCGACTGTGCTTGCGGCGCGGCGCGTCTGCTCCTAGCGTCCCCGCTCGTGAACGACCTCGTGCGCTTCGCGCTGACGGCCTTCTTTCCGCGGGTGGGCGAGCTGCCGGGGCTCGCCGAACTGGACATCGATCGCAAGGTCGCAAAGCTGCGACGCGAGGCGACCTGGCTCGTCTGGTTCGGCATCGTCGTCGCGGCACTGATCTTCCAGTTCACGCCCATACTCACCGTGCGACGCCTGCGCCCGCGGCGTTCCTCACGGAGTCGCAGCTCGACGAGCACGCGCATCGCATCGCCTCGCACCCTGTCTACCTGCTCCGCCAGTTGATGATGCTGCTGAAGCTCAATGCGGGGCTCCTCTGGGGTGAGTCGCCCGAGGTGCGCGCGTTCATCCATCTGCCCGCGTACCCGCCCGACCCCGGCACGCGACGCACGGAGCCCGTGGTGGTGGCGTACGAGTCACCGACCAGGGCGCCCGTGGAGGCGCTGGTGACCCTCGGTCGGCGCGAGGAGGAACGCGGTCGGCAGAGTGACCAGCACGCGCTCGAAGAAGGCAGGGTGGTGTAGATGGGCCGACATCTCACGCTACGAGTCACCCGCTCAGCCGGTGACGGAACTCGAAGCGGACTTCGTCGTCGTCGGCAGCGGCGCGGGCGGCGCGGCGGCGGCGGTCGTGCTCGCGCGCGGCGGTCACACCGTGGCCATCGTCGAGGCGGGCCCGTGGCGCGCGCCGCAGGACTATCCCGTGGACCACGTACGGCGCGATGCGCGATCTGTTCGCCGACTGGGGTGCGCTCGTGACGCAGCTCCGCGCGCTGTGGCCCGTCGTGCAGGCCGCGTGCGTCGGCGGCACCACGGTGATCAACAGCGCCATCGTGGTGCGCACGCCGGGCGACTGCTTCGCGCGCTGGGAGCGCGAGTACGGCATCGACGCGACGGACCTCGAAGCGCGTGTGGGCGCACCAGGACCGCCTCGAGCGCGAGCTCTACGCAGAGGTCGTGCCGCCCGACGCGCGCGGTCTGTCGAACACGCTGGCGATGGATGCCGCCGAGGCCCTGGGCTGGGAATCGCACTACATGGTTCGCTACGTGCACGACTGCGAGGGCGCGGGCCAGTGCCTCCAGGGCTGCCGCAAGGGACGCAAGCAGAGCACCAATGTGAACTACGTACCCGAGGTGCTCGAGCGCGGTGGCTACGTGCTCTCGTCGGCGCCGGTGGAGCGCGTGGTGCTCGAGCGCGGGCGTGCGACGGGCGTGATCGGACGCTTCCGCGATCCGGTCGACGGCAGCCGGGCGCGCGCTTCCATGTCCGTGCGCGGCGCGCGGTGCTCGTCGCGGCCTCGGCCACGCAGACGCCCGTGCTGCTCGCGCGCAGCGGCGTGCGGAACCGCGCGCTCGGAACGCTGTTTCGCGCCCACCCGGGCACGGGAGTCTTCGGCGTCTACAACGACCCGGTGGACCAGAACGTCGGCGCGACGCAGGGCTGGGCCTCGACGGCGTTTCGCGACGATCCCGGGCTCAAGCTCGAGACGCTGGCGATCCCGCCGGAGATGGTCGCCGGGCGGCTGCCGGGCGGAGGGCGTCAGCTGGTCGAGCGCTTCCGCGAGTACCGCCACATCGCGATGTGGGTCGCCGCGGTGCGCGCGGAGAGCGTCGGCACGGTGAAGCCGGGGCTCTTCGGCGGCGCGCCCGTGGTGCGCTACATGCTCGACGAGGCGGACATGCGCAAGCTGCGCACGGGGCTCGCGATGGTCGCGCGGATGCACTTCGCGGCGGGCGCCGAGGCGGTGATCCCGGGGATCTACGGGCTGCCCTACAAACTCGGCCCCGACGAGGTGAACCGGATCGAGGAGGGGCCGCTCGATCCGCGTTGCTACATCGCGATCCTCTCGCACCTGTTCGGCGGCTGCGCGATGAGCGCGAATCCGGAGCAGGGCGTGGTCGACGCGAACGGCAAGGTGCACGGGCACGAGGGGCTCTACGTGGTCGATGCCGCGGCGATCCCCACGACCATCGGGGTCAATCCGCAGCACACGATCATGGGCCTCGCGTCGGCGTGGGCGGAGAACCTCGTGTCGTGAGCGTCTTCGGCAGGATTCGGGCTCGGATCGCGTCACTCACACTGCAATCACCGTCTGAGAACATCGATCGCCGACGGCGCGAACGGTCATGAATCAGTCTGGGGTGTTCCGGGGCACACGTCATGCACCACGCCGAGTGCATGAACCCGATTCGCAAGGTTCTGTGCGCAGTGGACTTCTCCGCGGGTTCGAATTGCGCCTTCGAGACTTCTCTGACGCTCGCTCGAGGTTTGGGGGCGGAACTGGTGATCCTGCACGTTTGGGAGAGCCCTCTCCTGACGGGTGTCGGGGCCGCCCTGTTCGGGCCGAGCGAGGACGCGATCGCCAATCTCTCCACAGCCTGGAACAATGATTTCGAGCGACTCGACCGCCTGACGGTACAGGCCCGGACTGCAGGGATCCCCGCGCAGAGTCTTCAGTACGCCGGCGCGGCCGCATCCGTGATCCTCCAGCGAATCGTCGACGGCAAGTTCGATCTGGTTGTGATCGGAAGCGCGGGGCAGGGCGGCCTGAAGCGATTCGTCCTCGGCAGCGTTGCCGATCAGGTCGTCCGCGGCTCGTCGGTGCCCGTTGTCGTGGTTCCACCGGGCCCACTCGTCGCGCGCGAAACATCGGTTTCGGCGACGTGATCGGGAGCTGCGTCGAGGCCTCGCCGTCGCAGCGATGGGAACCATTGGCGAATGACCAACATCGAACCGTGCATGGGTCCGAGGGTGCGCACCGTCCCGGAGGTTGGTCTCTCCGACCGTCAGGCGAGAGACGCGTTGGCCACGCGATGGCTACAACGAACTTCCGTCCTCCGTGCGTCGGACGGTGTGGAGTATCGGACTCGACGTCCTGCGGGAACCGATGTTCCTGCTGCTACTCGCGAGTGGCGGAATCTACCTGTTCCTGGGTGACCGGCAGGAAGCTTTGATGTTGCTTGGGTTCGTGTTCCTGGTCGCTGGAATCACTCTCTTTCAGGAACACAAGACCGAGAGGGCACTGGAGGCGCTTCGTGACTTATCAAGTCCCCGCGCACTGGTGATCCGGGACGGACGACGCCAGCGGATCGCTGGTCGTGAAGTGGTTCGCGGAGACATCGTGATCCTTTCGGAGGGCGACCGCGTGCCAGCGGACGCCGCGCTCGTTTCGTCATCGCATCTCGCATCGGACGAGTCGCTGTTGACCGGAGAATCCGTGCCGGTCCGCAAAGTCGAGTGGGACGGAACGAGCGGAATGCCGCGACCTGGAGGCGACGCGTTGCCCTTCGTCTATGCCGGAACCCTGGTCACTGCAGGGCAGGGCGTGGCGGAGGTCATCGCGACGGGACTGAACACAGAGATGGGGCGGATCGGCAAGGCGCTCCAGACCGTCGCACCGGAGCGCAGTGCATTGCAGAGAGAAACGAGCCGGCTGGTGCGCACCCTGGCGGTGATCGCCGGGCTTCTCTGTGTGATCGTCGTTGTCGCCTATGGCCTCATCCGCCACGATTGGCTCGCAGCGTCACTCGCCGGGATTGACGCTCGCCATGGCCATACTACCAAACGAGCTTCCTGCCGTATTGGCGATCTTTCTAGCGCTCGGAGCGTGGCGGATCTCCCGACGACAAGCGCTGACGCGCCGGGTTCCCATGCTCGAGGCGCTCGGATCAGCCACCATATTGTGCGTGGACAAGACCGGGACCCTGACGTTGAACCAAATGTCGGTTCGCCAGTTATGGGCAGACGAGCAGGTCATCGACGTTCCACCGAATGAGACCGACGCTCTTCCAGAGTGTGTCGATCGTCTCGTGACGTACGCCGTGCTCGCCAGCCAGCGCGACCCCTACGATCCGATGGAAAAGGCGTTGAATTCGCTCAGCGCGCATCGACGCTCTGGCAGCGTGCACCCGCGCCTCGATTGGTCACTCGTTCGACAATATCCCCTCTCGAACGATCTTCTCGCTGTGTCCCACGTGTGGAAGCCGCCGAGCGGCTCGGACCATGTTGTCGCGGCGAAGGGCGCATACGAGGCGATTGCGCGGCTATGCAGGCTTGCGCCGCATGATGAGGCACGCTTGCGCAGGGCAGTCGAGGCGATGGCCGAACGCGGCTTGCGGGTGCTCGGAGTCGCCGCGGCGCGACATTCGTCGGGCCCTCTTCCCGAGCGTCAGTCGGGCTTTCAGTTCGAGTTCGTCGGTCTGGTCGGGCTCGCAGATCCGATCCGGCCCATGGTCCCCGAAGCGATCTCGGAATGCCACACGGCAGGAATCCGCGTTGTGATGATCACGGGCGACCATCCGCATACCGCGAGGAGCATCGGACGCCAGATCGGGCTCCGCAACGCAGAGAACGTCGTGACGGGGGCCGAGTTGGATCGGCTCGGCGAAGACGAACTTCGTGCCCGCATCCGCGATGTGAATGTCTTCGCGCGCGTCGTTCCCGAACAGAAGCTCCGAATCGTGCGTGCGTTCCAATCATCACGTGAAGTGGTTGCGATGACGGGCGACGGAGTCAACGACGCGCCGGCTCTGAAAGCCGCGGACATCGGTATCGCCATGGGTGGCAGGGGCACCGACGTCGCGCGGGAGTCGGCTGGCCTGGTCCTGCTCGACGACGACTTCACGACCATCGTGCAGGCGATCCGACTGGGGCGCCGGGTGTTCGACAATCTGAAGAGCGCGATGGCCTATATCCTGGCCATCCACGTTCCAATCGCCGGCATGACCGCGGTACCCGTGCTTCTCGGCCTCCCCCTCGTGCTGATGCCCGTCCACGTGGCGTTTCTTCATCTGATCATCGAGCCGGCGTGCTCCGTGGTGTTCGAAGCGGAGCCAGAAGACCAGGCGGTGATGCGCCGACCGCCGCGCGATCCGAACGCACCCCTGTTCAGCCGTCGCCTTGTCGCACTCAGCATCCTCCAGGGCATCAGCGTCTTGATCATTCTGCTGGCCGTGTTTCTCATTGCCCTCCATATCGGCAAGGGAGAGAGCGAAGCGCGCGCGCTCACTTTCACAACACTCGTGGTCGCGAATCTCGCTCTGATTCTCGTGAACCGGTCGTGGGGGCGATCCATCCTCGAGATCCTACGGACGCGGAACAAGGCACAGTGGTGGGTCACCGGGGGCGCCGTTGCGTTGCTGGCACTGGTGCTTTCCGTGCCGTTTCTCCGCGGCCTGTTTCGAATGTCGGTGCTCCATGCCGACGACATCGGCCTGACCATTGCGGCCGGCATCGTGAGCATTGCGTGGTTCGAAGGGGTCAAGGCTGCGGGGCGCCGGCGAGCGGCTTCGGGGACGGTATCAGCTATTTGACGTAACCGACGAAACCGGTGTTTCGGGGACGGTTATCAAAAGAAGCTCGCAAACGACTGGGGCATCGAGCCCGCCGGTACAGCCACGGGCGAGGACGGCACCTCAGTCACGACTCGCTGCTCCTTCGCGACCGCTCCTGCGGCCGCGAAGAAGAGTCCCGTTCGCGTCAGCGCCGCGAGCGGCTCGAACGCCTCCGGCGTGCGACCAGCGACAGTGCGAGCAGGAGCGTGAGAACGAGCGGTCTCCCGCCCGACGACGTGGATCCTCTCGAAAACGGCGAGATGGTGGTGTTCGACAAGGGCGATCTGGCGGTGGCGATGCGCGCCAGCATGGCGGTGCCGGGGGCGTTCGCCCCGGTGGAACACGACGGCCGGCTGCTGGTGGACGGCATGCTGGTGCGCAACGTTCCAGTCGACGTGGCGCGCCAGACCTGCGCGGACGTCGTGATCGCGGTGCCGGTGGCCAACCCGCGCGTCGCACGCGACAAGCTGGGCACCTTTATCGGCGTCGCCGGCCAGGCCATGAACATCGCGATCGAGGCCAACGAGAACGCCCAGCTGGCCACGCTCACCGACAAGGATGTCCTGATCAAGGTGATCCTGAAGGACATCGGCTCCTCGGACTTCAGCAAGGTGCCCGAAGCGATTCCGATCGGCGAGGCGGCGGCGCGCGCCGCGGCGACAGCCCTGTCGCGCTACAGCCTGCCCGAGCGCGAGTACGCGCAGTGGCGCGAGGGCCTGGGCAAGACCATGGTCGCGCGCCGGGGTGAAGATCGACGAGGTGCGCGTGACCGGACTGGCCGTCACCAGCCAGGAGGTCGTGAAGTCGCTGGTTCGGACCCAGCCCGGCGACACCTACGATGTGGCAAAAGCCGACGCCGACGCGAACCGGATCGTCGCCAGCGGCGACTTCAGCGCGGTGAGTTACGCCGTCGCTGCCGAAGGCGGACGCAATGTGCTGACTTACGACGCCGTCGAGAAGCCCTGGGGCCCGGACTACCTGATGTTCGACCTCAACCTCAGCACCGACTTCAAGGGCGACACCGCCTGGGGCATCCGCGTGGATTACGAAAAGCGCTGGCTCAACCGGCTGGGCGGCGAGTTCCGCAGCTCGGTGCAGTTGGGCCGCCCGAACGTGTTCAGCGCCCAGTTCTATCAGCCGCTGGACGCCGCGCAGCGATTCTTCGTCGCGCCTTCGGTGCTCGCGAGCCAGACGCTGGAGTATCTGTATCTGAAGGAACAGCAGGTCGCGCAGTACGACACGCGCCGGTATGGCGCCACGCTGGACGTCGGCGCCGCCTTCGCGCCCCGCGGCGAAGCGCGGCTGGGCCTGGTCGAAGCAGGGAGTCGACGAGACGCAGAAGGTGGGAATACCGGTGCCGCTCCTCGATGGGGGCCACCATTCGCTCGCCGGGGTGACGGGACGATTTTCGTACGACAGCGTGGACAAGCGCCTGTTCGCCACCGACGGCACCGTCATGCACCTGAATGCCTACTCCTCCCAACCCGGCATGGGGGCCGACCGCAGCTACCAGACGGTGTCGTTCGACGCCATGACGTCGACCAGCCGGAAGGGCAACGTCTGGCAGTTCGGCTTGCGCGGGGGTTCGGACCTGGGCAGCAACGCGCCCTTCTACGACCAGTTCAAGACCGGCGGCCTGTTCAATTTCTCGGGCTACCGCACATCGCAGCTGGTCGGCAAGGAGTACGGGCTGGCCGTCATGCAGTACCGCCGCCGGGTCGGCTTTCTCAATGAAACGCTGGGCAGCGCAGCCTATGCCGGCGGCTCACTCGAAGTGGGCAACGTGTTCAAGCGCCTCGACGGCACCCCGACCAAGGGCGCCATGGCGAGTGGCTCGTTGTTCCTCGCGCTGGACTCGAAGATCGGCCCGGTCTACCTCGCCTACGGCCTCTCGGAGGGCGGACGATCGATGATCTACCTGTATCTCGGCTCCTCGCTGGAGATGCAGCAGCGCTGAGGCCGCCGCATCCGCCGCGGCAACTACCTGGCGATCTTTGCGAGCTCTTCCTGCAGGCTCGCCGAGGCCGGATTGCTCACCGCGCGCTTGACCAGGATGTCGACCGGCGTCACGGCCTTGCCGTAGTAGGCGTTGTTCAATTTATCCCGAACATCCAGCACCGAGCCATCGAACGCGATGCCCGGCGAACGCGCCCTTGGCCTTGGCGTAAACCACGAAATCGGCGTTGATCGCGGCGCCCGTGCCCTGGCCCTGCGGACCGACCGCGACCGAGGCATCGCCGCCCAATTTCAGCTTGTTGGTGTAGAGCGAATCGAGCGACTTCTGGTTGTTGATCACCATCAGCACTTCGGCCGACGATGCCCCTGCCTGCAGGCCGAGGCTGGCCGAGCCCATGGTGTAAAAGGCCGGGCCGAACCATTTGCCGGTCTTTTCATCGCGCACCATCAGCACGCCCGACCCGCCCGATCCGCCGAGGATGAAGCCCGCCTTGAGCACCTCGGGATAGATCAGCACGGCCTTCGCCCGCGCGAGAGCCGGCCCCACGCTGGCGAAATCCTTGTCGCTGGCGAGCGACCGGAGCGTGATGACGGCCTTGCCGGCCAAGTCGCTGGCCTCCGACGCGTCGGACGCGTGAGCCGGCACGCTGATGAAAGTGGCGGCTGCCATGGCGATGGCTGCGCCGGTCAAAACGATACTGCGACGTGGAATGTTCATGGTGGTTCCTCAATGTTGAGCCGCAAACCGCGGCACTTGCATTTATGCCAAACGAACTATGGACACTCCGGTCCAGGGTGCCTTGAGTTGCGTCAACCCCGGTTACAACCGGGTCTCCTTGCCGATGGGACCAAGGTCCAATTGGTCGGGCTGCAACTCAAGCTTAGATTGCGAGGCGCCGACGTCACTGTGATCGTCGACCGCGGCGGACGCTGGAGGATATCGGTTCGCACACTGAAAGGGTCCGGCGATTGAATTCGCGCGCCGTAACAGTCGTTGCGCCTGTGCCGCGATGTTGGTGGCGCTGCTGGCGACATCGCCGGTGGCGCGCGCCCAGGACATCGAGCCGCGCGCCTACAGCAATGCACCGGTGGGCGTGAACTTCCTGGTGCTGGGTTACGCGACGACCTCGGGTGGGCTGTCCTTCGAGTCGTCGGTACCCGTGACCCATGCGCGGATCGAGACGTCCAATCTGGTCCTGGCTTACGCGCGGGTGCTCGACCTGTGGGGGATGTCGGGCAAGTTCGACGCGGTGGTGCCTTATGCGCGGCTGGCTGGAACGGCCGACTACGGAGGTGAACCGGTGCAGCGCAACATCACCGGTTTCGGCAACCCCTCGATGCGGCTGTCGGTCAACCTCTACGGCGCACCGGCGCTGAAGCTGAAGGAATTCGCGCGGTACCAGCAGGACCTGATCGTCGGCGCCAGTGTGCGGGTGTTCGTGCCCTGGTCCCAGTACGACCCCAGCCGCCTGATCAACATCGGCACCAACCGCTGGGCCTTCAAGCCGGAAGTGGGCGTCTCCAAGGCACTGGACCGGTGGACCGTGGAAGGCCAGGCCGCGGCCACCTTCTACACGGACAACACCGACTTCTTCGGCGGCAAGACCCGCCAGCAGGACCCGTTGTATTCGCTGCAGGGGCATGTGATCTACAGCTTCCGCTCCGGAATCTGGACTTCGCTCGATGCCACCTGGTTCACCGGCGGCCGCACGACGATAGCTGGCACGCAAAAGGACGATCTCCAGCGCAACTGGCGGGTGGGCGGGACGCTGGCGTTCCCGCTCGACGCCCGCAACTCCGTCAAGCTCTACGCCAGCAGCGGGGTCGTCGGCGCGCACCGGCAACAATTTCGACCTGCTGGGAGTGGCCTGGCAATACCGTTGGGGAGGCGGGCTGTGAGGCCGACACACCATCGATCTCAATCGAACGCGAAGCTGTACACCAGATCGAGCGCGTTCTCGGTTCCCGCCCGCGCCACCAGCCGCAACCGCTGCGAGATGCGATAACTCAGCTGCAAGACGTTCTCGGAGCCGGTGAGCGCCTGCTCGTAGCCGAGCGTGATCGCGTCGCCGACGCGCTTGGAGACCGACAGGATCTGGGTGGTCGCCGTCGGCCGGGTGGCGTCGTCGCCGTGCAAGTCGCCGGCGACCGCCGTCTTCGGCAGCAGCGATCCGGCACTGCGCAATTCGCCCGAGCGCAGCGAGATGTCGTCCATGCCCAGAGTCTTCGCGACCCGCCCTGTCACCCCGCCATCCTGCCTGCGCGACAACAGCCCTTGCGCCGTTTGCAGCAATGCCAGGTTGTCGGCCTGCGACTGCTCGCCCGGGTGGCCCAGCACCAGCCACGACATGATCTCCGCGTCTGCCATGGCAGGATCGGAGTACAGGCGAACCAACGGATCTTTCACGGTGTGCGTGATGCTGACGCCGACCTCGACCGGCAGCCCGCGCTTGATGGCCAGCACGTCGATCGCCGGGTTCTCCGGCGGACCCTGGAAATTCAACCGCGCGCGCGTGATGTCGAGCTTCTGCCCCAAACCCTTCGTAGCGCCCGTCCTTGGCCTCGATGGCGCCGGACGCCGTGACCACGCCACGGCCGGCACTGCGCAGCCGCACCGTGCCTTCGGCGCGCGCGTCCACACCCAGGCCGTGCACGTAGAACGAATCGCCGAGGTTGAAAGCGACATCGAAGCCCAGCACGAACCGGCTCGGCGCGGGAACGGATTCGCCGCCGGCGCGCATGACCACCACATCCGTCGATAGCGAGGGCATCCCCGCAGGCGCGGATTCGACGTAGCCGGCGAGCGCCGTGAAGTCCCCCGTCAGTTGCAGGCGCTGAAGTGACGTTGCCGCCTGGAGGTCGCCGCTGGCGATCACCCAGCGATCGGGTCGTTGCAGCACGGGCAAGCGCCGCGCCTTCACCTGGATGACGCCTTCCAGGTCGCGCACCCGGATCTGGCCGGAGGCGGACACCGATCCCTCCTCGTTGAAGTTCACCTTGGCGGCGGCACGCGGGTCCTTGGGCCGCACCCGCGGCGGGCCGGCAAAGCTCAGCTCATCCAGCTGGAGAGTGTCACCCACCAGCCGCGCCCGCAAGCGACCGTTCTCCAGCCGCAGGCCCTGCTCGACCCAGGCAGCCCGCAAATGGTCCCCGGTCAGCGTACCCCTCGCCTGCGGTTCGGACGGCGTGCCGTCGACAGTCACCTCGCCGGTAAGGCTGCCGTCCAGATGCAGGTTGGCGCGCAGGCCTTCGCTCAGCATGGCACTGAGCAGCGCCAGCTTCGGCAGATCGGCCTTGGCCGTGACCTGCCAAGGCCGGGTCTGGGCGAGCCGCCAGCCGGACTCGTCCGAGTGTTCCACCGAGGCCGTGAGCTGCGCCTTCACACTGCCGTTGGCACTGTCCGCCAAGGCGACGGCCTCGAGGTGACTGGCGTTGAGGTTCGCCTCGATGCGAAGCTCGCGCATCTGCAATGCCGAGTCCACGGACCCCCGGGCGTACAAATCGCCGCCGCTGCGTTCGACGCGCAGCATGCCATCGGCCTGCGCGCCGAGCTGCAAACGCCATTCCCCGCGCAAGGCCAGCCAGTCGGGACGCGAGCGGGAACCCCCCGCGGCGCCGTTGCCGTTCGCCGCCTCGCGCCGCGCGAGCGCCTGCGGACGCAGGCCGCTGAACCGGCCGCTGGTGCGCAATCCGGCGCTGTCGGCCGCCAGCACGAGATCCTCGATGCGCGCGCCGGCAAGGTCCAGCTGCGCGGGTCCGAATTCGATGCCCGCAGGGCCAATGACCATGGCGCTCGGTGCCGCGAGGCGCGCCTCGAGCGGCTTGCCGGCACTGGCCTCGCGCAGGACGCCGCGCCATGCGCTCTGGCGCCACCCGCCCTGCGCGCTCAGATTCATCTCTTGTTCGTTCGCCATCGTGCCGCGCAGCGTGACGGCGTGTTCCGACAGCCGTCCTTCGACAGTGAGCGTCGCGGCGCGCACCGACAAGGCCGGGTTGTCGCGAAACGCGTGATTCGCGGCATCGGCGTGCAAGGAGATCAGGCCGTCGTCGCCGCCGCTGTAGCTGGCTGCCGCCTGCAGTTGCTTGACCGAGTGTTCGCCCAGTCGCAGGTCGTTGGCCATCACTCGTGCCTCGACCACAGGTGCGCGCCAGGCGCCGCTGACGGTGACATCCGCCTTCAAGGCGCCGCGCACCTGCGGCACCAGTTCATCCAGCGCCGGCGCATCGACGGCGATCGCAAGGCTGCGACCGCCAGCGCCCAGACCGCCCTGCGCGCTGAAGTGTGCCGAACGCACGTCCAGCCGGACATCGACAGCGAGCTGCTGGGCCGCATCGAGCTGCACCCGCCCGTGCCCGGTCAAGGGCCGGCCGAAGGCAAGACTGTCGCGCAGCTCGAATCGCACCTGGCCGAGCGGCCGCGGCCGCAGCTGGGCGTCGGCGCCGAAGTCGCCGCTGATGCGGGCATCGATGCCCTTGACCAGCAGGCCGGGATCGAACCGGGCTACGGTTCCCTTGGCGCTGAGGCGCTGGTCTCCCGTCAATCCCAGTGTCCCCGTCAGCGCCGCACGGCCCGCGCCGAGCGCCAGCGTTGCCCGCTCGACATCGACGCGGTCGGGCGTCATGCGCAGGTCGAGGACGGCGCTCGCCAGCACGGGGCCCCGGCTGCGCAGCTCGGCGTGCGCGACACTGACCCCCGCGTCCTGCTGCGCCCGCAGCGAGCCGTCGAGCTGCAGCGACCTGGCACGGGAGTGGATCGCCGCGGGATCCACGCCATCCAGGCGCAGTTCCGCCTGCCAGCGGGCCGCCGCGCCGAACCGTGCCGTGGCCGTGCCGCTCACGCGTCCACGCACGAGCTCGACTGCCAGCGCGCTGGCGCTCAAGCTGTCGCGGGTGAGCACGACATCGGCTTTCGCCTCGCGCACCGGCACCTTGCCCGCGTCGATCCGTCCCGCATCGCTGTTGACGATGTGCATGCGCCCGGTAAGGCGCTCCATGGTCGCCTGGGGCTGCAGATCGGCCCGGATCTGCAGTTTCGTGCCCGGCAGTCCCTGGCGCCACGCGCTCAGATCGATGCCCTGGATGTCGGCGTGCAGCGATTTCAGCGGCGGCTGGTCGAAGCTGCCGATGCGCGCGCTCGCGGTCCCGCGCGCCTGGCCTCCCGCCACCTCGGCCACCAGCGCGAAATCGAGCAGCGATCCGTTGGCGCGCCACTGCGCGCGCACCGGCTGCGACTGCAGCGACGTGCTCGCCTCGCCCCGCGCCGCGAGCGCAAAGGGCTTGCGGCCGCCCAACCGCCCGTCGAGCGTGATGGGCTGCCCGGCGAATTCGAAGTGACCCTGCGCCACCTCGTAACCGTCGGGTCCGAGGGAAACGGCGGCATCCAGCGCACGCGCGGACAGCTTGACGGCGCCAATGCCCAGCCTGATTTCGCCAACGCTCAATCGGCCAGCCGACACCGCGACCGGGGACGCAATCGACTCGGGCGGCACGGCCGGCTTGCCGCTGGGCGCCACGGTGACGTCGACCTGGCTCGCCGAAAGCGATACGAAATCGGCTCGCAGCGGGCGCAGGCTGACGCCGGCCAGCCGAGCCCGCAGATCGACGACGTCGACTGCTGTGCCGCCGACCTCGATGCGAAGCCGGTCAAAGCCGAAGTCCCGTGTCAGCGCGCCCTGCACGCCGGTGGCCATCAGGTGGATCGGCGTGATGCGATCGGCCAGCCACACCAGGGTCTCCAGCCCGCGGGTCGTCGTCAGCAGCGCGCCAACTGCCGCGCCGAGCAGGGCGGCGCCGAACAGCACCCACCGCGCCGCGCGGCGCCAGGTCGCGCTGCGTTGGGGCGTCGGTCTTGGCGCGGGCGCGTGAGTGCTCATTTCAATACGCGATCGCAATGGAAAAATGGAGACGCCACTGCTTGACCCGCTCGCCGTAGGCGAGATCGAGCGCGAGCGGCCCCGCCAGCGACTTGTAGCGCGCGCCCAAGCCGCAACCCCGGGCCAACCGGACCTGGCTCAGATCGTCGGCGGCGTCGCCGATGTCGCAGAACGCCGCGCTGCCCCATACCGGCGTCAGCCAGCGCACATATTCCGCCGATCCGACCAGCAAGCTGCGGCTGCCGATCGTCGCCGTGCCTTGACGCACGCCCAGGCTCTGGTACGCGTAGCCGCGCACGCTGCCGACACCACCGGCGCGGAACAGGTAGTCATTGGGCACCGTTGTCGGGTCGTCGACCCAGTTGTTGCCCAGTTCGCCGCGCAGGATCACCTGGTCGCGCGGGCTCAGCGGCAGGTAGTACAGGTAGCGCCCGTAGAGGCGGACGAAAGTGTCCTGCAGATCGCGGTGCACGCCGAGTGTTCCGGAAAGTGTCAGCAGATGGCCCCGGGTCGGATCGGTGATCTTGTCCACCGCCTTGCGCGTCCAGGTGTAGGTCGCGGTGGCCACGCCGTTGTTCTGATCGGGCTGACTGTTGTCGGCGAATCGGCGCAACTCGTTCTCGAAGCGCAGCAGCCATCGCGTCTCGTAGGTCACGGCAGCCGACTCGCGTACCCGGGCTCGCGACACACCCATTGCCCAGCGCCGGGTCAGCACGTTCTCGATGTCCGTGTTCTTCTGCAGCACGCCCATGCTGTCGACGGTGCCGTCGGCGTGGGGCGGCAGCAGGATGTCGGCGAAGCCCGCGGCCCGCGTCGGATCGAAGCTCGCACCCGTCGCCAGCGTGTACGGATTGCCGAACAGAAGCGACTGCCGGTAGGTCGCCTCGAGCCGCGCGCCGACGTCCGTCGAGTAGCCGATGCTGGTCGCGACCCGCTTGGTCTTGCCTTCGGTGACCTCGATCCGGATCGGCGCGTGGTCGGCAGGACCGTCGGTGTCGACCTCGACGAGGACGGCGGAGAAGTACGGTGACCGCTGCAGCTTGCTCTGGAATTCAAGCAACCGGGCGGCGTCGTACCGATCGCCGGGCGAGAACGGGTTGTAGCGCTGGATCAGCTTTTCGTCGTAGCGCTTCAGTCCCTTGATCTCGAGGCGGCCCATCGTGAACGCCGGGCCGCTGTCGATCTCCACCCGCAGCCGGGCCGTCGCATTGTCGGCATCGACGTCGGCGACCGAATCGACCAGCCGCGCGGCCGCGAAATCGCGCTCTCGCACGCTGTTCAGGAGTTGATTCTTGGCCGCGGTCCAGGCCGCGTCGCGAAACGGCTTTCCGGCGGCGAGGGCCCAGCTCGCTTCCAGGCGCCTGATTCGTTCCGCATCGCCGGCGATCGCGCCGGTGAACCTGATCTGAACGTCCTCGATTCGCGTGCGCGCACCCGGATCGATCCGCAGCACATAGCGCGCCTTCTGCGAGGCGTCCGGTTCGGTGGCGATGTGCGGCGAGAAATAGCCTTCGGTCGAGAACACCTCGAGTGCGTTGGCGCGAAGCCGCCGCAACACGCGCTCCTCTTCGTCGGCATCGGCGCTCTCGGCCGGCTCCACGCTCTGGAGGACCTCGGGCAGCAGTTTGGTCAGCTCGGGCGGCACCGTCGATGCGGTTTCGAAGCGCGCCAGCGGCAGATCGGCCGCGCGCGCAGCGCCCGTCAGCCACATCAGCAGCAACAGCAGGACAACGGCTCGCAAACGCACGGCGGCGGCCCGGGCGTCAGTCGCCCGGCTCCGTGGGGTGGATTCCGACCTTTTCGCAGAGGGAAACCAGCATGGCGACGGAGTGGACTTCCATTTTTTCCATCACGCGCGCCCGATGCGCCTTCACGGTCTTGAGCGAGATGTTCAGGCGGTCGGCGATCTGCTTGTTGAGTTCGCCGATGATCACGTGATCCATCACCTCGCGTTCCCGGCGCGACAGCCGTGCCAGGCGCGCTGTGATGTCCAGTTGCTGCTTTTGCCGAATCTGCGCCGCCGCATGCCTTTCGATCGCGCTGCGAATGGTCGCCAGCAGCGTTTCGGAGTCCACCGGTTTGAGAAGGTAGTCGACCGCGCCCCGCTTCATCGCCTGCACGCCGCCGGCCACGTCGCCATGCCCGGTCAGGAAGATGATCGGCAGCGACATGCCGTGGGAGGCCATCCAGTCGTGCAGCTGCGGGCCGGTCATCTCGGGCATCCGGACGTCCAGCAGCGCGCACCCCACTCCCTGGTAGGCGGGCCGCTCGAGGAATGCGCGCGCGCCGGCGAAGGTTTCGACGTCCCATCCGACGGAGCGGATCAGCCGCGCAAGCGAGTCCCGCAGGCTTGCGTCGTCATCGACGATGAAGATCCTGACGTTGGAGGGTTGCAGTTCGAGGTCCATCCCGTGCATCATCCGTCAAGGCCGCGCGGTGCCATCGCCGGCCATCGCGCCGGAGGCCGCGGCCGGCAGCGAGACAAAGAAGGTTGCGCCTTCGCCCTCCCGGCTGTCGACCCAGATCCGCCCGCCGTGCGACTCGACGATGGACCGCGAGATGGCCAGCCCCAGCCCGGTGCCGCTGGCCTTCGTGGTCCAGAAGCCGTCGAACACCTGCTTGAATTTTTCCTGCGTGATGCCGACTCCGGAATCGCTCACCGAGATATGCACCTCGCCCTGGGGGCCCCCGCGCACGCCGATTCGCAGGCGCCGTCGCCCGGGCGGCCTGGACACCATGGCATCCATGCCATTCATCATCAGGTTGAGCAGCACCTGCTGGACCTGCGCCCTGTCCACCAGCGCCAGGCAACCCGCCGCGCAATCGGATTCCAGATCCACCTGGGTCGCCACCAGCTCGCTGCGGAGCAGGACCGCCACTTCGGCCGCCAGGACGGCGAGGTCGATCGGCTTGCGCTCGCTTTGCTGCCGCCGCAGCATGACCCGCAGGGATTCGATGATTTCGCCCGCCCGCTTGTCGTCCGAGGCGATGTCCCTGAGGATTTCGCCGATCTCCCTGAGGTCCGGCTCGTCGCGGGCCAGAAAGCGCAAGCCGGCCTGCGCATTGCTCAGAATGGCCGTGAGAGGCTGGCTCAATTCATGCGCAAGCGAAGCGATGAGCACGCCGGTTCGTGTCACGCGCTCGGAATGCCAGTGCTGGGTGCGCAGGTTCTGCAATTCGATCTCGCTGTTCTTGCGCAGCGTGACGTCTTCGTGCGAGATCGCCGCATAGACGGCACCCTCGAGTTCGAACTGATTGATCTTGGTATGGAAAAAGCGCGGCCCGGCGGGACCCTCATAGGCCTGTTCCATCGCGAATTCGTCCTGCTGCCGTTCCAGCACAGCGCGCGCGCCTTCGGCCAGCTTGCGGGCCAGCGCCGCATTGGGCCCCTGCGTCTGCGCGGCGGCCCGGAAGAAGTCGGCTCCGGTGACCACATCGGCGGTCCCGCTGGCCTGGGCGAACTCCGGCCATCCGTCGCTGACCTCGACCACCACGCCCTTGGCGTCGACGACGCAAACATATCTGTGAAAGGCGCTCAGCGTGGCCTGGGCGAATTGCTGGGTCCGGTGCAGCTGCTGCCGCATGAGGGTCCGCTCGGTGATGTCCTGGATCGTCCCGATCACCCGGGCCGGAGTGCCATCGTCGGCCAGCACGAACTCGTAAACGTCCCGCACGAAACGCTCGGCGCCATCGGGCCTGATGATCCGGTACTCCAGGTTCCCCTTCCCGTAAGGGGGGACCATGTCTTGCTCGACCTTTTGCCGCACCGCGTCGCGATCGAGCGGATGAACCGCTGCGATGAAGTCGTCGAACCGGCTGAAGCGCAAACCCTGGATGCGATCGCACTGCTCGGACGTCGTGACCTTGTCGGCCGCGATGTCCCATTCCCAGCTGCCGAGGTTGGCGATGCGCTGCGCCTCGGCAAGAATGGTTTCGCTGCGCAGGCTCTCCGCCGCCATGGCCTTGCGCTGGATGGCCGAGACGATCACCTCGCCCAGCATGGTCATCCGCTCGACGATACTGGGTGGGCCAGGGCTGCTGGCCGTGGCTGCGAACGACGGCCAGTATCCACCGCACCCGGCCGTCCACCTGAAGCGGGATGTACACGCCGGAACGGGTGCCGCGCGACTCGACCAGTCATCCGGTCAGCCTCCGCTTCCGGCGGAAAGTCTTCCAGCCGTTCGAACGCGAAGGGCTCCTTGCGCCTCGTCAGACGTTCGTAGAGCCAGGGCGCCACGGAAGACAGGTCATAGGACAAGCGCTATTGCGGGCACGCCGTCGGCGCTCGCGACATGGGTCAGATCGCACCCAGCCCGAATCCGGGTCCACGCGGAACACGCCGAACCGGTCGACCTGCGCGAACGCCAGCAGTTCTTCCAGCGCCAGCCGGATCTGGTCATCCAGCTGCTCCGGATCGGCGCGGGCAAAACGCGACAGGATGTCGGCGATGACATGCTCGAACCGCAGCGCATCGCGCTGGCCCTCCTCGAGCAGCTTGCGCTTCATCGCACTGACGAACACCTCGCCGAGCAATCGCAATCGGGCGGCGTGCGCCGCCGTCCAATGGCATTCCTGCCGCTCTGATCCGAGCGTCAGCACGTATTCGACCGCTGTCCGCCGCCTTCAGCGGCACCAACAGGAAGGACTTGATGCCGTGCCGCCTGAGAACCTCGCGGTCGGACCCTGCCGCTTCGGCCATTTCGTCCAGGCTCGCAATGGATACCGTTTCGCCCCGGTTGACGACCATGTCGTAAAGCCAGGGTAGCGGTCCGGTGCGGCTGAACTGAAATGGCTGCGGCGCATCGATCGACGTCGAGGCGCAGGACGATCCGGGCGGATTGGCGTCCGGGCTCGATCTTCAGCAGCGCGGCCCGGTCCAGGTCGAAGAAGACCAGGATGCGGCGCAATGCCGCTTCGACCTCGCCGTCAATCTCGCCGGCAGGCAGGCTGACGAACCGGGACGACAGGTCCGCGACCAGTTCCAGGAATTCATCCGAGCGGGTGTCCGCACGCGGCTTCCGGTCGGCCACCGACTTGGCCGCCGGCCGCAATCCGTGAACGCAATGGGCTCGTCTCGGCGATGGTACGTTTGTCGATAGGGCCCCCTACAGCCGTTCCCCATCCGGAATCAGTGGGTCCAAGGTCCAATTGTGTTGTCCGCGATTGGCGCTTAACTTGCGAATTGTCAATTGCCGCCATGCGCCCGGACCGTCGCACCTCCGGTAAAAATAAATGTAACATGGATTGTTACGAGTGGTTGCAGGCGCGACGATTGACCGAAATTTGGAAGGAAACATTCATGGCCAGAGGCACCCCATCCCGATTCGGTGAGGCAATCGGACGCAGCTTCGCAATGTCGGAGTTGGCGCAAATTGCGACAACCGTTGCCAATCCTCGCCATCCGGCGTGCCGCACCCGCCGCCTGATCACCATTCCGCAGGCGATGCTGGCGTTGCCGCTGCTGGCCATCCTGTTCGTGCAATCCAGCACCCTCGCCCAGCAGCCGGTCACGGCGCCGCCACCTGTGCGCAGCGGCGCCCGCGGAAAAGGGCGCGCCGACCCAGCAGGACCTCGATCAGCTGCTGGCGCCGATCGCGTTGTACCCCGACAACCTGATCGCCCAGATCCTGATGGCGGCGACCTACCCGCTGGAGGTGGTGGAAGCGGCGCGTTGGGCCGAGGCCAACAAGTCGCTGAAGGACAAGGCGCTGGAAGACGCGCTGCTCAAGCAGCAGTGGGACCCCGCGGTGAAGGCGCTGATCGCAGTGCCGCAGGTCCTGAAACAGATGAACGACAACCTGTCGTGGATGCAGAAGCTGGGTGACGCTTTTCTCTACGACCAGAAGGCGGTGCTGGCGACGGTGCAGTCCCTGCGCGGCAAGGCCCAGGCCGCCGGCAACCTCAAGTCCACGCCGGAGCAGAACGTGAAGACCGAGACCGCAGGGCGGCAAGACGGTCTACATCATCGAGCCGGCCAAGCCCGAGGTTGTCTACGTTCCGACCTACAACCCGGCCACGATCTATGGCGGCTGGCCGTATCCGGCGTATCCGCCCTATTCCATGTACCCGCCCACCTATCCCTACGGCGCCGGGCTCGCCTTTGCCACCGGCGTGGTCGTCGGCGCCGCGATCTGGGGCAATTGCAACTGGGGCGGCAACAACGTCAACGTCAACGTCAACAACTACAACAAAGTCAATCACACCAACATCAACAGCGGCAACTGGAACCACAACTCCGACCACCGCAAGGGCGTGTCCTACGGCAACTCGAAGGTGGCCGACCAATACGGGCGGGGTTCCCAAGGCGCGCAAGGCCGCGAGCAGGCCAGGGGCCGTGAAGGCGGCGCCGGAGACCGTGGCGCTGGAGGCGACCGTGGTGCCGGCGTCAGCGACCGCAGCGCCGGCGGCGATCGCGGCGCGGGCGGCGGATCGGCGGGAAGCCGGGGCGGCGATCCGATCGCAGCGCCGGCGGGCGGGCGGCAGCAGCGGATTCTCGGGCGTGGGAGCCGGGGCATCGACCTCGCAGGCCAGTTCCCGCGGCAGCGCCAGCCGTTCCTCCTCGATGGGGGCGGCGCCTCCTCCTAGGGCGGCGGCGGTGGTGGTGCTCGTGGGGGCGGGGTGGGGGCGGCGGACGCGGCGGCGGTGGCGGCGGCGGTCGCCGCTAGCTTTGGCCATCCCACCCGATGCGGAGAACACAGACATGAAGAAAACACACTGGATGACAGCGGCCTTCGCGGCCCTGACGCTCGCGCTCGCGGCAACCGGATTGCAGGCGCAGGAAAAGAAAGCGCCGGCGACGAGCACCGCCGCCAAGGCGCCGGCGCAAAAGACAATTCGCCAGCACCGGAAGACGCCGTGAAGGCGCTGGTCGATGCCGTGCGCGCCGAAGACGCCAACCGCCTGCTCGCGGTGATCGGACCGAAATCGAAGAGCTGGCTCTTCAGCGGCGACAAGGTGGCCGACAAGGCAGCGTGGAAGAAGTTTCTAGCCGCCTATGACGTGAAGAACAGCATCACGAAGGAAGGCGATGCCAGGGCCGTCCTGGGCGTCGGCGACGACAACTGGACGTTCCCGGCGCCTTTGGTCCGGAAGGCCGACAAGTGGGCGTTCGACGCCGACGCCGGGCGCGAGGAAATCATCAACCGCCGCGTCGGCCGCAACGAGCTGGACACGATGCAGACGCTGTTGGCCATCGTCGATGCACAGCGCGAGTACTCTTTCGCTGACGCCAACGGCGACGGCCTGGCCGACTATGCGATCCGCTTCGCGTCGACCCCCGGCAAGAAGGACGGGCTTTACTGGCCCACGAAGAATGGCGAGCCGCCCAGTCCGCTCGGTCCGCTGGTGGCGAAAGCGGTGCGTGAGGGATACAGCAGCAAGGCTCGGGCCGGAAAGCCGCAGCCCTACCATGGCTACATCTACCGCATGCTCACCGCTCAAGGCAAGGACGCACCCGGCGGCGCGTACAGCTACCTGGTGCACGGCAAGATGTTCGGCGGCTTCGCCGTCCTCGCCTACCCGGCCTCGTACGGTGCATCGGGCGTGAAGAGCTTCATGGTGAACCATGACGGTGTCGTGTACGAGGGCGATCTCGGACCCACGACGGCCGCGCAAGCCGCGAAGATCAAGCTGTTCAATCCGGGCCCGGGCTGGACCCGTGCCGACGTGAAATAGCCCGGCTACGTAGTCCATGCGCCATGGCACTCCTCCAGGACCGCAGCAGGACAGTGGCGCGGGCGCCTGACACGTTCGATGCGAGGTGATCGGACGCCAGGCCACCTTCCCGACGACGGCCCTGCTGCTCACGGCCTTGTCGGCTCTCGTGAGCGCCGCGGCTCACGCCGAGACCAGCCGCGAGTTCTGGCCGGAGTTCAATGCATACCTGACGCTGGATGCGCGCACGCGCGTTTATCTGCTTGCCAAGTCCACGCGTGAGCAGACCAGCGACCAAGCGGGTGCAGCGAGTCCGCCGATGGACGGCGTGGTGGGTGCGCACCTGGATTACTCGCTGATGCCGGTCCTGCGCCCCGAGCTGCGCGAGCAGGACTGGGCCCGCAAGCGCTACCTTTGGATCCGGGCGGGCTACCAGTATTCGCATAGCACCAGCGCTGCGGAAGCAGGAAGCAGCTATCGGGAAGACCGGGGCGTTTTCGAAATGACGGGAAGGTCGCCGCCGCTGGCCGGCCAGCTGGAGTGGGTGGCCCGCGCCCGCTGGGACTGGCGCAATCGCAACGGCCAGAACTCCAGTCTTTATCGACTGCGCCTCAGAAGCGAGCGCCGGTTCGACCTGCAGGGTCACGCGCTGCTGCCCTACGTCTCCGCTGAAGCGATCTACGACACACGCTACGGCAGCTGGACCGAGCGGCGCTATCAGTTCGGCACCGAGTTCGCCATCGACGCCAGTTGGCGTATCGACCCGTACCTCGATGCGAGGAACATCCGCGGGAGCGAAACCGACCGGGTGCTCGGCTTCGGCGTGAAGCTGAAATACTTCCACTGAAGCGGCCACGAAAAAAGGACCGGGCGCTGCCGCCGGGTCCTTGATCGGTCGAATGGAATTGGTAGGCGCGATTGGACTCGAACCAACGACCCCCACCATGTCAAGGTGGTGCTCTAACCAGCTGAGCTACGCGCCTGAATTCGTCTTCGAGGGCGGGATTGTAGCAGGCCGCGGCGTCCGGTCCCGATCAAGGCTCGTGTTTCCAGCGACCCGGGATTCGCGGCCAGCCGCCTAGCGGCGCTTGGCCCAGCGCACGCCCGGCACCTCCGCCACCAGGTGCAGCACCTTGCCCAGGCGCCCCGAATCGGCGATCTCCACCGTCAACGTCATCCAGGCCATGCCCTTGACGGTCTGGGTCTGCACGCCGATGACGTTGAGCTTCTCCTTGGCGAAGACTTCGCAGCACGTCGCGCAGCAGCCCCTGCCGGTCGGAGGCTTCCACCGCCACGTCCACCGGGTACACCGCGCGCGCCCTCCGTCGGCGCCGCGCCCCATTCCACCTCGATCACGCGCTCGCCGCTGCGCGCCGTCAGCTCGCGCAGGTTGCTGCAGTCGGCGCGGTGCACGCTGACGCCCTTGCCGCGGGTGACGAAGCCGCGGATCTCGTCCGGCGGCGCCGGCTTGCAGCACTTGGCCAGTTGCGTCATGCAGCGAATCGACCCCCACCACCAGCACGCCGCCCGGGCGTGCCGCTCGCTCTGCGCGACTTCTTCAGCAGCGGCACTCGTCCGGCGCCAGCGGCGGCTCGGCCGGCCGCAGCAGGGCTTCGATGTTGCGCAGCGAGTACTCGTCCTTGCCCACCACCTCGAACAGGTCGTCGGCCGACTTGAAACCCGAGCTGCGCCGCCAGGTCCTCGAGCTTGATCGGCGGTCTTGCCTTCGCGCTGCAGCAGCTTCTCCACCGCCTCGCGGCCGCGCGCGACGGTCTCGTGCTGGCCTGCGCGTTGAACCAGGCGCGCACCTTGGCTTGCGCGCGGCTGGCTGGCCATGAAGCCCAGTTCGGCGTTGAGCCAGTCGCGCGAAGGCCCGCCTTCCTTGGCCACCGTGATCTCCACCGTCTGGCCGTTCTTCAGCGGCGTGTTCAGCGGCACCATCGCGCCGTCGACGCGCGCGCCGCGGCAGCGGTGGCCCAGGCTCGGTGTGCACGCTGTAGGCAAAGTCGACCGGGGTGGCGCCCTGCGGCAGCTCGACGATGGCGGCATCGGGTGTCAGCACGTAGATGCGGTCCTCGAACACGCCCTCGGCCCGAGCCGGACAGATCGCGCTCCCAGGCCAGCAGCTGCCGCAGCACGGCGATCTTGGCGTCGTAGTCGCCGCTGGCCGAGACGCCGGCGTAACCCTTGGTGCCCGCCTCCTTGTAGGCCCAGTGCGCCGCCACGCCGTGCTCGGCGTGGTCGTGCATGGCCTGGGTGCGGATCTGGATCTCGATCGGCCGGCCGGCCGTCGCGCACGATGGTGTGCAGCGACTGGTAGCCGTTGGCCTTGGGCTTGGCGATGTAGTCGTCGAACTCCTCCGACGATCGGGCGTGAACTGCTGTGCACCCAGCTCAGCGCCGCGTAGCAGTCCTTGACCTCGGGCACGATGATGCGCAGCGCGCGGATGTCGAAGACCTGGTCGAAGTCCAGCGACTTGCCGCGCATCTTCTTGACGATGCTGTAGATGTGCTTGGGCCGGCCGAACACGCTGGCCTGGATGCCCTGCGCCTTCAGCTCCGCCTCCAGCCGGGCGCGCAGCTGCTCCACGTATTCCTCGCGCTCGGTCCGCTTCTCGTCCAGCAGGCCGGCCACTCTCCTGTAGGTGTCGGGCTCGAGGAAGCGGAACGCCAGGTCTTCCATCTCCCACTTGAGTTCCCAGATGCCCAGGCGGTTGGCCAGCGGGGCGAACACGCTCGAGCGCTTCGCGCGCCACGCCGGGCGGCGCGCTGGTCTTGCGCGCCGCATGCCAGCGCAGCGTCTGCAGGCGCGACGCCAGGCGCAGCATCACGACGCGCAGGTCGCGCGAGAACGCGAGCAGCATCTTGCGCACGTTCTCGGTCTGCACCTTGGCATCGTCCACCAGCTGGCCCGCGCCCTCGGCCTCGCGCGTCTGCTCCTGGATGCGCACCAGCTTGTTGGTCTCCAGCGCCAGCGCGGCGTAGTTCTCGCCGAAGGCCTTGGCGATGACCTCCTGCGGCTTGTTCAGGTGCGGGCAGGCGTAGACCAGGTAGCTGGCCGCCTGCATGGCCTCGGAGCCGCCCATGGACTTGAGGATGGCGGCCACGGCGTCGGCGTGGGCCAGCGTGTTCTCGCCCGTGTCCAGCGTTTCGCCCGCGATGAAGGGTTCGGCGAACGCGCGCGCCCGTGCCAGCGCATGGGCCTGGTGCGGCATCGCCTGCTCGGTGGCGGCGATCAGCTCCGGGACGGCCGCGGCCTCAGGTTGCTCCGCTGTCAGGCTTTTCATCGTCGGATTGTCCCAGCAGGAACGAGGCCACCGCCTCGACCTGGTTGTCGGCGATCAAGGTCGGTGCATGTCCGACGCCTTGAAACTCGATCAGGCGGGCCTTCGGGCCGCGCCGCGTCATGGCCAGCGCCGTGTCGCGCGACAGCAGGTCCGACTGCGCGCCGCGCGTGAGCAGGGTGCGGGCGCTGGATGTGGTCGTAGAACTGCCACAGCGCGGCCTCGCCCTGCGCCGCCGATTCCTCGGTCAGGCTGCGAAACGGCACCGCGATGGCCGGGTCGTAGTGCAGCGTGAAGCCGCCGTCGGGCAGCGCCCGCACCATGGGCTGCGACAAAGCCAGCCACTGCTCGGGCGTGTGCGGCCCGAAGCTGGTGGAGATGGCCCACATGGCGTCGGCGGCCTGCTGGACCGTCTCGAAGCGGCCGGTCTTGCCCAGGTAGGTGCCGATGCGCTGCAGGGCCTGCCACTGGATGACCGGGCCGACGTCGTTGAGCACCAGCGCGGCGCACCGGCGACCGGCAGCGGCGCGCGGACCTTGGACGTGGCCTGCGCCAGCTCGGGCGTGCCGCAGACCGCCATCCCGATCAGCCCGCCCATGCTGGTGCCGACCCAGTCCAGGGTGGTGACCGGCGCTTGCCGGTGCGACTGCGCCAGCATGGCCAGCATGTCGGCCACGTACTGGGGCACCTGGTAGCCCATCGGGTCCTTCAGCCAGTCGCTGCGGCCGCGCCCGACCACGTCGGGGCAGACGATCCGCAGCGGCTGCGCTCGCGCGCGCCACCAGCGCCTGCGCCAGCACGTCGAAATCGCGGCCCTGCCGCGACAGGCCATGCACGCACACGATCACATGGCCCGCGCCGGAATCGCCCCATTGCCAGTACGCCATGCGATGGCCGCCGGCGGGGTCCGGGCAAGGTACGTAATTCAGCGTAGGTTCCGTCATCGCATTCAAAAAACCGCATACTGTGCGGCTGCTTTTTCACTCTCTCTGACTCGATCGTAATTCAATCTGGAGACCATCATGCTGAAAGGCAAGACCGCCCTCGTCACCGGCTCGACCAGCGGCATCGGCCTGGGGATCGCCAAGGCGCTGGCGCGCCAGGGCGCCAACATCGTGCTCAACGGTTTCGGCGACGTCGAAGGGCCCCAGGCGCAGGTCCGAAGGCTCGGCGTCAAGGTGGCGTATCACGGCGCGGACATGAGCAAGCCGGCCGAGATCGAGGACATGATGAAGTACGCCGCGGCGCAGTTCGGCCGGGTCGACATCCTGGTGAACAACGCCGGCATCCAGCACGTCGCGCCGGTCGAGGATTTCCCGCCGGAGAAGTGGGACGCCATCATCGCGATCAACCTCTCCAGCGCCTTTCATGCCAGCCGGCTGGCGCTGCCGGCGATGAAGGCGGCCAACTGGGGCCGCATCATCAACGTGGCCTCGGTGCACGGCCTGGTGGCCTCGGCGCAGAAATCCGCCTATGTGACGGCCAAGCACGGCCTGGTCGGCCTGACCAAGGTCATCGCCCTGGAAAACGCCACCACCGGCGTGACCTGCAACGCGATCTGCCCGGGCTGGGTGCTGACGCCGCTGGTGCAGCAGCAGGTCGACGCCAGGGCCAAGGCCAACGGCTGCTCCAACGAGGAAGCCAAGAAGCAGTTGCTGGGCGAAAAAGAGCCGTCGCTGCAGTTCACCACGCCCGAGGAACTGGGCGAACTCGCCGTGTTCTTCTGCTCCCCCGCCGCCAACAACATCCGAGGCGTGGCGTGGAATATGGATGGGGGGTGGGTAGCCCAATAGCGTAGGGCGAGGGGCCCCAGGCGATAGCTCTGGGGATCGACCCGACTTTGGGCGACTCGTGCTGCTCTGGCGCTGCTGTGCCAGGGCGGCACCGCGGACTGCTGCTAGGGCGAGGGGCCCCATGCTCTGCATGGGGATCGACCCGCTCGGGCTACTCGTCGCTCTGGCGCTCGATGCGCCAGGGCGGCGACCGCGCACTACAAGACTGTCACCCCGTCCGGTCGCTCTGCACGGTGCCGGACCGGCCTTTTCTAATGCAGTTGCACGGAACCCGAGATCGTCACCGTGACAGTGCTCTTGCCCGCTTCGACCGGCACCGGCATTTCGGCCGGGCCTGTCTTGGCCTCCATGGCCATCATCCGGGGCCGGGGGCCGAAGACCTGGTCATTGGAGTTGACCGATACCTCGCGCAGGCTGTAGCCGGAAAAGCCAAAGCCCTTGGCCAATTCGGCCGCCTTGGACTGGAAGCGCTCGATGGCGGCAGCCTGGGCTTGGCCCTCCACCTTCGCGCGTTGCTCGCGGCTCAGGCCGAAGCTCACCGCCGCCACCGTGAGCGTCTGGATTCGCGCAGCCGTCTGGGTAATGCGAGCGAAGTCCCGGCCTTCCAGGACCAGTTCAGCGGATCCGTTCCAGCCGCTGATCTTGCCGTCGCGGCCGTAGCGCGGGTAAAGCCCGAAGTGCCCGGTTCGCATGTCCAACTGCCCGGGCTGCACCGCCTTGCGGGCCTCGGCAACGGCCGTGTCGAGGGCGGCCTTCAGCTGGCTCTGAACGGCTTGCGCCTCGGGCCCCTCGCGCGTCGTGGTCAGGCTCAGGCTCAGCAAGTCCTGCTGCGCCTCCACGCTGCCGCTGGCGGACAACTGCAGCACGTTCTGGGGGGCCGGATAAACCGGGGTCTGCGCCGATGCAAAGGCCCCACCGGCCAGCAGCGCGATACCGGTGATCAATTGATTGAAGTGCATGAATTTCGTCGATTGCCAGACTCCATCATGAACCCTTGACAGGCGGGCGACTGGCCGGGACCCGTTACCGGCGCACCGAGGCCGCGTGCCGGGCAAAAGTGGTGCCCCGTTGCCATTGAGCGCACTGTCGCGCTGCCGGTTCCCAAGGCGCCGACGAGCCCTTGCGCGGCGCCGCAACATTTGTAACACTGTGTCA
Source organism: uncultured delta proteobacterium (assembly GCA_963785985.1). Taxonomy (GTDB): domain Bacteria; phylum Myxococcota_A; class UBA9160; order UBA9160; family SMWR01; genus DATBRV01. The sequence continues at coordinate 34,088 of CAWAXD010000024.1, forward strand.
AGCATTCGGGAAAACGCCGCATGCCCGGCACCAAGCCCCTCAGAATCGGGCCGGTTACATATGACATTGGAGCGACATGACCCAAACTGCAGCCCGCACCGACAAGATCCTCGTCGTCGACGATGACGCTCGCATCCGCGACCTGCTGCGCCGCTACCTGACCCAGGAAGGCTTCGAGGTGATCCTGGCGGAAGACGGGAAAGCTCTCAACCGCCTGATGCTGCGCGAAACGGCCGACCTGATCGTGCTCGACCTCATGATGCCGGGCGAGGATGGGCTTTCCATCTGCCGGCGCCTGCGAGCCGCCAACGACCGCACGCCCATCATCATGCTGACCGCCAAGGGCGAGGACGTGGACCGCATTGTCGGGCTGGAGGTCGGCGCCGACGACTACCTGGGCAAGCCGTTCAATCCGCGCGAACTGCTCGCCCGGGTGCATGCGGTGCTGCGCCGCCGGCCGGCCCAGGAAGCGCCCGGCGCACCGTCCAGCGACAACGAAGTCGTGAACTTCGGCCCATTTGCCTTCGACCTGGGCGCGCGCACCCTGCGCAAGAACGGCGAAGAGCTGCCCCTGACGACCGGGGAATTTGCCATGCTCAAGGCCCTGGTCCGGCACCCCCGCCAGCCCCTGTCGCGCGAAAAGCTGGCCCAGTTGGCCCGCGGACGCGAGTTCGAGCCGTTCGACCGCAGCCTGGATGTCCAGGTCTCGCGGCTGCGCAAGCTGGTGGAGGTGGACCCCGCGGCGCCGCGCTATATCCAGACGGTCTGGGGCGTAGGCTACGTATTCGTTCCGGATGGTGCTGGTTGACCCCCGATTCCAACAGTGATCGGGCCGTAGCACATGAGCGGGAAATCCGAGTGCTTCGAGGCGCCACCACCAGCATCGACGTGACCAGCCCGACGCCGCTTGAAACGGCGCCAGCACCGCTGGACATGCGACCGAGGGTTGGCCTGTCCCTCTTCTGGCGCACTTTCTTCCTGTTGTCGCTGCTGTTGATCGGCAGCATCGTGGCCTGGCTGCAGACTTTCCGCGCGCTCGAATTCGAACCGCGGGCCGTGCAAACGGCGCAGCAGATCGCGTCGCTGGTGAATCTCAGCCGCGCGGCCCTGGCTCATTCGGATTCGATCGCCCGCGTTTCGCTCATCAAGACGCTGGCGGACCAGGAAGGGGTGCGAATCCTGCCGCGCGAGCCGAAGGATACCTACGCCGCCTTCAGCCTCGGGGAATTGGACAGCCGCGTCCTCGATGAGCTGGCGACGAGGCTGGGACCGGACACGATCATGGCGGCCAGCATGAATGGCCTGCCGGGGCTGTGGGTGGGCTTCAGGATCGATACCGATCCCTATTGGATTCAGCTCGACCGGGCTCGCCTCAGCAACGTGGGTGGACGAACCTGGCTGATCTGGCTGATCACGGCGGCGGCCCTGTCGCTGACCGGCGCCGCGCTGATCGCCCGCCTGATCAACCGGCCGCTCAAGCAATTGTCGTTCGCCGCCAGCCGGGTGCGCGACGGCGATTTCGACGCCAGCCGGCTGGACGAAAAGGCGGTGACCAGCGAGATTCGCGAGGTCAACATCGGCTTCAACCGGATGGCCCAGCAGCTGGCCAAGATCGAGCAGGACCGCGCCGTCATGCTGGCGGGCATTTCGCACGACCTGCGCACGCCGCTGGCGCGCTTGCGCCTGGAAACCGAGATGAGCGTGGCCGATGCCGATGCGCGCGAGCACATGGCAGCGGACATCGACCAGCTCGACGCCATCATCGACAAATTCCTGGACTATGCCCGCCCGGACCATGCCGAGCTCAAGCAGGTGCTCCTCAACGACGTGATCGAGGCCTGCCTGTACGCGGTGCAGGACCAGGGCGACATGCGCATCAACCTGGACGTGTCCAAGGGCCTGTATGTGCTCGCCGACGAGGTGGAACTCGCTCGCGTCATTTCCAACCTGCTGGAAAACGCCAGGCGCTATGGCAAGACGCCCGAGACGGGAATTGCCGTGGTCGACATCGTCGCCAAGTCGCGCAACGAATGGGTGTTGCTGAAGGTGCGCGATCACGGCATGGGCGTGGCGCCGGAGGCCTTGCCCAACCTGATCAAGCCATTCTTCCGCGGCGACGCCGCGCGCACCGCGGCAACCGGCGCCGGCCTGGGCCTGGCCATCGTCGACAAGACCGTGCAGCGCATGGGCGGAATCTTCGCGCTCGCCAACACCACCACGGGCGGGCTGGCGGCCCACATCAAGCTGCAAAAACCGAAATCTCCGCCGGTGGCACAGCCCGAGCCCGTCGCCAAGACAGAGCCGGCGTATTAGGCCGCGCGGGGCATCGGTTCTCGACTCAGGAGCACCACCGCCCTGGCTTCGATGGCCAGCCCCTGTCCCACCGGTCCCATTTTTTCGGCCGTTTTGGCCTTCACATTGACCTGCCCCGGCGCAACCTGAAGCGCCTGGGCGATGCGGGCGCACATTGCATCCAGGTGGGGCGCCAGGCGCGGCGCCTGGGCCATGACGGTGCTGTCGACATTGCCGATCTTCCAGCCCAGCTCGCGCACGCGCCGGGCCGCTTCGCCGAGCAGCACCATCGAGTCGGCGCCCCGGAAGCGCTCATCGGTATCGGGGAACAACCGGCCGATATCGCCCAGCGCCGCCGCGCCCAGCAGCGCATCGGTGATCGCGTGCAGCAACACATCGGCGTCGGAATGGCCGAGCAGGCCGCGCTCGAACGGGAGCTCCACGCCGCCAATCATCAGCCTGCGCCCGGGCACCAGCGCGTGCACATCCCATCCTTCGCCGATGCGAATCGTCATGAGGCTCTCCGGTTGAGCGTTGTCGTGACCGCCAGGCGACGCGTCACCGTGCGCGGCCTTTCAGCACGGCTTCGGCCAGTTCGAAATCTTCGGGGTAGGTCACCTTGAGATTCTGCGCCCCGTCAGGCACCAGCAGCGGCCGCAGCCCCAGGCCCTCGATCGCGGAGGCTTCGTCGGTGACCTGGGCGCCGGAGCGCTCGAGCGCCTGCATCAGCATGCCGATGCGGAACATCTGCGGCGTCTGGGCCAGCCACTTGTCCTCGCGATCCAGGGTCGCCGCGACCCGGCCGCCCTCCTCGCGCTTGAGCGTATCGGACACCTTGTGCGCGAGCAGCCCGCCGACCTCGTCCCCGGCACAGGCATCGATCAGCTTGTCGATGAGATCCGGCGTGATGAGGCAGCGCGCCGCGTCATGCACCAGCACCCAGTCGCCCTGATTGGCGCCGGCGCGGCCGAGCTCATACAGCCCGTTCCGCACGCTGGCCGCCCGGGTGGGGCCGCCGCACGGCACCACCAGCGCCGAAGTGCGGTTGCGCTCGAAAAAACCGTCGCCCGGCGCGACCACCACCAGGACCCTGGCGATGCGGCGCACGGCCGCGAACGCCGCCAGCGTATGCCAGACCATCGGCTGGCCGGCGATGCGCTCGTACTGTTTGGGCCCGTTCTTGCCGGCGCGGCTGCCGGTGCCGGCGCAGGGCACCAGGGCGAAGAAACGGGGATTGGGGTTGCTTTCACTAGTTGCCATGCGTCCATTCTAGAATCGGGGATCACACCCCACCCTCTACAGGCGCGGGGTGTTTTGTATTTTTTTGCCGCGGAGCCGTCCCAGGCCGGCGGCGCGATGGAAGGTCGCGCAGATCTGGGGCTCGACGAAAAGCTTATGGAATTGCCCAAACTCAGCGCCGGCAGGCGCTTCACCCTGCCCCGCCCGCCCGGCTCGGCCGATGCGCTGTTGCTGGCGCGGGTCGCCGAACAGGCGAAAGCGGATGGCCGGCTCACCGCCATTGTGACGGCCGACGCCACCGACGCGCAGCGCCTGCTCGAGGAGATGGCGTTCTTTGCCCCGGAACTGCGCTGCGCGCTGTTTCCGGACTGGGAAACCCTGCCATACGACAGTTTCTCGCCGCACCAGGACCTGATCAGCGAGCGGCTGGCCACGCTGTGGCGCATTTCGCAGGGCGACGCCGACGTCGTGGTGGTGCCGGCCACCACGGCCCTGTACCGGGTTGCGCCGCCGAGTTTCCTGGCCGGCTACACCTTCCACTTCCAGGTCCGGCAGAAGCTCGAGGAGGCGCGCCTCAAGGCCCAGTTGACACTGGCGGGCTACAGCCACGTCACCCAGGTGGTCAGCCCCGGTGAATACGCCGTCCGCGGCGGGCTGATCGACCTGTTTCCCATGGGCTCCACCGTGCCCTTCCGGGTCGACCTGTTCGACGACGAGATCGATTCGATCCGCACATTCGATCCCGACAGCCAACGCAGCCTGTATCCCGTGCCCGAGGTGCGCCTGCTGCCCGGCCGCGAATTCCCGATGGATGACGACGCGCGGGCTAAATTCCGCAGCCGCTGGCGCGAATTGCTGGAGGGCGACCCGACCAAGAGCCGCATCTACAAGGACATCGGCAGTGGCGTCGCCACGGCGGGAATCGAGTATTACCTGCCGCTGTTCTTCGACGAGACCGCGACGGTGTTCGATTACATCGGCCCGGGCGCCACGGTCGTGCTGCACGGCGAGCTGGAGCCGGCTTTCCAGCGCTTCTGGCAGGACACGCGGGATCGATACCGGCTGGTGCAGGGCGACCCCGAGCGGCCCGCGCTGCCGCCGGAGACTTTGTTCCTCACGGCCGAGCAGTTCTATGGCCGCGCCAACGAGCATGCGCAACTGGCGCTGCGGACGGTGGCAGGCACGCCGTACGCGCAATTCGAGGCCCTGCCCGATATCGCCGTGGTTCGAGGCGTCGAGGAGCCGCTGGCCAAATTGAAGGCGCATTTGCAGGCCGGCCGGCAGCGTGCATTGGTACTGGCCGAAAGCGACGGTCGCCGCGAGAGCCTGCTGGACTTCCTGCACGCCAGCCACCTCTCGCCGCCCGCCTTCATCTGCACCGCCGTCGCGAGCTGGCCCCGCCAGCTCGCCTGGATCTTCGCGCCAGTCCACTCTTCGACGAGCGACACGGTGCGCGTCGTCGCATCGGTCGCGTCTCCCGGATTCGCGCTCGGCGCCGCGCTGGCGCTCGGCTCGCTCGCCGGCTGGTAGGCGCTCGGGCGCGAGCGTCGCGGCGCTCGGCCTCGCCTGGATCTGGATCGCCTTCGCGCCCACCTCGGGCTTGCTCGCGCAGCTGCACGCCTCCGGCGAGCGCTACCTCTTCCTCCCGGCGATGGGAGCGGCGCTGCTGCTGGCCGATCTCGGCGCGCGCTGGCTCCCCGCCGGCCCTCCGGCCTGGCGGCATCCCCTGCCGGAATGTGATATCACAGTGCCATCACCCGAGGTCCCGCGATGGGTGCCATGACCGTTCGCAATCTCGATCCGAAGGTGGCCGACGTGCTGCGCAGGCGCGCGCGCGCCGAGGGGCGCAGCATGAACGATCTGGTCGTTGCGATCTTGAGCCGTGCGGCGGAGGACGAGGACCAGCGTCGCCGCATGCGGGAGCAGCGACCGAGAGCCGAGAAGCTGCGCCGCGCTCTGCGGCGTCGATTTGGCACGCTCACCCCGAGCGAGAAGCTGCTGCGAGAAGATCGCGGGCAATGAGAATCGTCGTCGATGCGAGCGTAGTCGCGAAGTGGTATTTCCCGGAGCCCGGCCACGAGGCGGCGGATCTCGTCCTGGCTGCGCGAATCGCGGGGGAGCGCGAGCTGCTGGCGCCTGATCTGATCGTGCCCGAGTTCGTGAGCGTCCTCTCGAAACGCGTACGCCGGCAGGAGTGTACTCGTGCAGCGGCCGGCGTGATCCTCTCGCTTTGGGACGCGGATCGTCCATCGCTCGTTGCGAGCTCGGATCTCGCGGCCCACGCCTTCGAGCTCGCGACCACGCAGGGCGAGTCCGTCTACGACTGCCTCTACCTCGCGCTGGCGCTCGCCATCGAAGCGCCGCTGGCGACGGCAGACCGGCAGCTCGCGCGCGCCGCGCGTTCGGTTTCGGCACAGGTCGAGCTGATCGAGTGAACGGAGTCGCGGTGGCAGACTCGGGCGCGCGTGCACCGGACTCGGCGCACGCAGCATCGGCTCACAGGTTCTGCCGCTTCGCCTCGGCGACGAAATGCTCCGCGACGCGGTAGGCGTTCGCGAGCAGCGTGAGCGTCGGGTTGTAGCCGCCGGCGGTCGGGAAGCAGCTCCCGTCGACCACCCAGAGATTCGGAACGTCGTGCGCGCGGCAGAAGGGGTCGAGCACCGACTTCGCGGGATCGGCGCCCATGCGGCAGGTGCCGTGCACGTGGGCGCTCCCGCGCATCGCCGTCTTCGCGTCGATCTGCGTGAGACCGGGCAGCAGGATCCGCCAGCTCGAGGCCGGCTTGCAGGCCTGCGCGAGCCCCTCGATCTGCCGCGCGAACCAGGCGTTCATGGCGATGTCGTTCGCGTGCTGGCGGTGCGTGATGCGCGCGACCGGCAGGCCCTGCGCGTCCTTCACGTCGGGGTCGAGATCGACGCGGTTCTCCGCCATCGGAAGATCCTCGAGGATGCTGCCGATCGTGATCGCGCGCGGAAACTCGCGCAGGTAGCGCTTGAGCGGCGCGCCCCAGCCGCGCGCGAGAGCGGGATCGCCCGCGCTCGTGAACGCGTAGCCGATCGGCTGGCGCGTGAAGGAGTTGATCTCGGCCACCACGCCGCCGCGGATGAAGCCGCGCCTGGGATCGCTCGCGTGCCAGTCGTCGATCGCGCGGTAGACCTCGATGCCGGTGACGCCGAGCGCCGGCTCGTCCATCACCAGCCGCACCGCCGCGTGGTGATGGAAGGTCAGATTTCGCCCGACGAGCCCGCTCGAATTGGCGAGTCCATTCGGAAACTTCCCCGAGCGCGAGAGCAGCAGCAGGTGCGGCGAGCCCATCGCGCCGCACGCCACCACGACGTGACGCGCGCGCACCTCCTGCTCGTGGCCCTGCGCATCGAGATAGCGCGCGCCGCGCACGCGGCCGTCGGGATCCACCGGCAGCTCGAAGACGCGCGCCGGCGCGCGCAGATCGAGCCGCCCGGTCGCGAGCGCGCGCGGGATGCAGACTGACAACGAGCTTGCCTTCGCATGGATCATGCAGCCGAAGCCCTGACAGGCGCCGCCCCAGGTGCAGCCGGCACGGCCCTGTAGGGCTGCGGGTTGATCGCGATCGGCACCGGGAACGGATGCAGGCCGGCGCGTTTGGCGCCGCGCTCGAAGACGAGGCTCGAGAGCCGCGGCGGATGCGGCGGGTTCGGATACGGGCCCGAGCGCGCCGGCGTGAAGGGATTCGCGCCGGCGAGCCCGGAGACGCCGAACTCGCGCTCGGCCCGCGCGTAGAAGGGCTCGAGCTCCGCGTACGAGACCGGCCAATCCGCGAGCGCCGCGCCCGGCACCGCTCCATCGGTCGAGAGCACGCGGAAATCGTCCTCGCGAAAACGCCACGACCAGCCCGCCCAGCGCGTCATGCTGCCGCCCACCGCGTGCGCCAGCGTGCTGTAGCGGCCGGGCACGGCGCGCTCGCCCGCGTCGAGCCGATAGCTCTCGAGCAGGTCGGGGGCGAAGAGCTCGTCGCGCACGATGATCTCGAGCTCGTCGTCCGTGAAGCTCGCGAGCGGGAGGTTCGGCCCGCGCTGCAGCGCCACCACGTCGAAGCCCGGCGCGCGTGAGCTCGTCGAGCATCACGCCGCCGCCCGCGCCGGTGCCGATGATGCAGACATCGAAATCACGCCGCATGGCTGGCCCGCGTCTACCAAATCGATTGAACGTGCGGGTAGGAGCGGATCCTCTCGTCGGGGGTGACGATAGGCGCCGCGTTTTCGAGAGCCGTCGCCACGATCATGCGATCCGCGGGATCGGGGTGGAAGTCGCCGGGGAGCTTGGTGCTGCGCACCGCGATCGCCGGCTCGAGCGCCACGAGCTGGATCCCCGGCAGCGCGAGCGCGATGTCGACCCACTGCTCGACGGCGCGATCGAGCTGGATGCGTCGTTTCGCGACGAGCATCGCCACCTCCCAGACGCTGATGGCGCTCACGAGCAAACGCTCGGCCTCGTCGATCGCGCGCCGCGCGCGGCTCGAGAGTTGCTTCGGATCGCTCGCCCGCCAGATCCACGCCGCGGTGTCGAGCACGATCACGAAGCCGCTTCCCAGTCTTCGGGACCGACGACCGGACGCGTCAGGTCCGGATCCAGATACCTGACGGAGCCGAGCAGCGCCTCGGGGTCGACGGTCACGGCGCGCAGCTCCGCAACCGGAACGCCGCGGCGCGTGATCGTGATCGCCTGCTTCGTCTCCTCGACCTGGCGCACGAGCTCGCTGGCCCGCTGCCGGAAGTCTCCAACGGCGATCTCACGTTTAGCCATCATCCTGTCCTCTTAGCTATCTGATCTAGCCTCATAGCCGGAATCATAGCGCTCTTCCAGGACATCGGCTGGATCCGGCGATAAATCAAGTGTTTCTGGGGGCTTTCGGAGCTGAGGCTCGCTGCCTAGGGGGCGAGTGGAACGACGCCCGGAAGCCCGAGCACCGGCGCGCCGGGCCGGAACGGCTGGAGCAGGGCCGAGCCCACCATCGCATTCACGGTCAAGCCCGCGCCCGCAGCCATAGGAGCTGGCGAAGTGACGGCGGCCGGCTGGCCCCAGCTCAGGTTGAGCTGCATGCCGGACGCAGCAACGGAGACGATGCCAGCCGACGCGCTCTGCGACCCTAGCGACGGCGTGAGAGCCGCGGGCCCCCCCCAAGGACCAAGATGATCACGAAGGTCGAGCCGCCGCTGCTCGAGCCCCGCGTCACAGCCGTCGGAGCAGTGTTGACGTTCTGGTCGCGATAATGGTCGAGCAGCAGGCGGTAGAGAGCGGCGGTCTCCGTGTCGACGACCGTGGTTCCACTGACACCGAATAGCTTGTATTGGAGCTCGGCTCGGTACCTCTCGCCGAGGCTGCCCGCCCGTCGGGTGAGACTGCGCAGCCGCAGCGATCCGCCCGCGCACTGGGGCGAAGTCGGCGACAGCGCGAGGCTCGCGACGTCCTGGTTCACGTCATAGCGGCCGCGGAGTGTAAAGTCGCAGGTCGTGTCGTCGCCGAACAGGATCTGCGCGCTGCCGCCAAGCGAGCCGCCGGCGAGCATCTCGACGTCGAGCCTGAGCGTCCAGCGGCCGTCGTTCCAGGGGATGGGGCCCGCCGAAGACTGGGAGGTCGTGCACGCAAAGCCCTCGTAGCAGACGCTTTGCGTCCAGGCGCCGTTCAGGACGCCCCCGGCATCCACTCGTCCGTCGAACGCCACGTCGACGTTCGTCGCCACCCCGAAACCGTCTCGACTCGCCGAGCCCGCGAGGCGCATCTGGAAGGAGACGCGCGTGATGCCGCTGCGGTTGTCGCCGCGCTGCGCTCCCTTGATCGGCCCCTCGACGGCGATGCGGTTGCCGGTGAGCAAGCCGGTGAAGGAGACGTAGCCGCCGATCTTCCCCCTGCCATCGACGGTCAGTCGGAAGCTACAGGCTTCGACGAGGTCGAAGTTCTGACCGAAGCTCGCGCAGAAGCCGTCGGCGTCCTCGTGCGTATCCTCGCCGCCCCCCATCCAGAGCGAATTCACCCCGCCGAGCTCGAACTCGAAGCTCCCGATCGGGATGTCGGCCAACGCGAGGCCGGGTGCGATCAGCACGCCAAGGGCGGTCGCCCATGCGGCCAGTCGGGCGCGGGGGGCAGGCATCGACTCGCTCCTGAGAGGCTTCTAACACGAATGCGCGTTGGCACGCAAGCCCGGCGTCCGGCCCGGACGGGCTGAGCGCGCGGGCGCCCCGCGGCGCATGGGCGCGATGCCGAAAGTCGTCAGCACGACCGACAGCGTTCCGCTCGCCGAGCCGGCGATGGGAACGGCGGCGGCGTACGTTGCGTCGAACCGCACGTCTTCGCAGTTCGGTTCTTCGAATTCTCCGATCGGCTCAATGCCTCGTTCACCTTCGGCCACTATCCGCGCGTGCGCCCTACGGATCCGCGCCAGCAGACCCCGCGGCTCTTCAGCCAAATCGTGGCTGGGGCACCGCACCCCGGCCGCTCGCGTCCGATCCATGCACCGCGCGATCGATCAGCCGCTCCGACCTCCGGTCGTACTCCTTCGCCCACCGGTCTAGAGCGACGGCGTTCACCTCTTCGAAAATCGACCACTCCATTCGCAGCGACTCTCGCCATGCTCGGTCGACTGACTCGAACGCCTCAAGCGGGAAATCGAGATCGACGATCAGCGCCCCAAACTGGGTCTCGTTGGGCTCGTAGAGGAAGAGCATCCCTTCATGAGCTTGAGTTGGGCGATCGCGTTCCGAGAAATGGAGCGCGATCTCGGCACACTGTGTTCACTCGAACCGTCGTCGTGTCAGTGATCACGTTCACTTTGTCGCCGCTTTGCAGCGGTCAGCGAATCGGTGGCTTCTTCTTGGACCAGACATCGTAAAGCTCCCGGAGTCTCGCCCCCGGCTGCTCCCTCGCAGAGAATGCGTATGCAAGCGTTACTGCAATTCGCACGGGGTTCAACGGCACAGCTCCGAATCCAGTAATTACAGGTTGACCGTAGTCGGCGATAGCCTTGCTTTTCAATTCTTGATCCCAACTCGTTCCCGGCAAGTTCTTCAGCACGACCTTTCCGAAGTACATGCCGATGTCCATTGCAAGTGAGAAGCTCCGGTTCGTCAACTCCTCGTCCGGGATGACGATAGGAAACGTCAGACGCGACCTGATGTCTCCAACTTCTTCGTCGGTTCGCTTTCTCGTCTCGACTTGGCGCAGAAACCACTCGCCCAATTTTCCGAGGGATTCGGGCGTCTCGTCTGCTTCCCAATTCTCGAAACCAGCCGTGCATCTAACGGCCCTTGATAGCTCCGCGATGCGTTCGGGCATGACCTTGAAGAACCACGCTCGATAATCCTCTAGCGCCGTCTTCGCCATCTCCCGAAACTTGAGCGTGAAGGGCGGCTGGATGATCGCGTACGTCACGTCGACCTCAATCAATGGACTACGATTCCTATTCCTGCTTCTCCCAAAGCCTGACGAAGCGGCGCGGAGGGTCCGACCCGCCCAGTAACTGGACTGCTGGAAAAGTGCCAGATTGCCCCCCGAATTTGGCCGGAGGCGATCAGCTCCGCGTCTTTTGCGATCTGGTTGGCAGTGCTCGTCGTCAGAGATGCGTAGCCGACCTTTGACTCGTGCGCGACGCCGTTAACAAGTTGATCAACGACCCGCCGGCCTAGGCTCGTCCGGAAGGCGGCTTGGGATTCACCACCAAGCACCCGGAGCGCCGCCTCTCCGATCTTGCCCGTCGCTCCTATCCCCCTTCCGGCGGCCCGACCGAGCCGCGCAAGATTGGCCGGCGCTCCAATGAACGGGACAGCTGCCAAAATGGAAATCCCAGCCCCAGCGGCATCTCCTCGGGCGATGGAGATGCCCGCATTCGCAAGGTCCGGGACGAAGCTGATGGCCGCGCCCGCGCCGCTCATATCCAGGGCCACGGATCCAGCATCCAGGGCGAACTGAACGCGGTCGAGGATACGTTGCCACTTTTGCTGGAGCCCCACGCCTGGATTCTGCTCGGAAGCGCTGGGAAGATGCCCGAGACTCATCGGGCCCGGGCCCCGGGAGTTTCCGAAGGGCATCGGGTCCGAGTTGTGGAACCACGGGTCGATCGAGCCACCCGGCGGCTGCGGGAAGGAGGATCCTCCCTCGCAATTCGAGTAATCGCATACCTGGTTCCCCGTCGGGTCGACGAGATTGACCGGCGAGTTCAGCACGTAGGTGAAGCGATTCAGGCTCTGGGGGTTGAAGGGATCTTGCACGAGCGTGTCGGGCTGGAGGAAGCGCCCGAGTGCCGGGTCGTAGAAGCGCGCGCCGTAGTCGTAGATTCCACTGCCCGGCTCGAAGCGCTGCCCCGTGAAGCCGAACTCCGGAACCGCATTCGGATTCGGCGCCGGCGGCAGCAACGCCTCGCCGTAGGGCTTGTAGAGCACGCGGCGGATCACCTCACCGCGGGCGTTGGTGAGCACCGTCGTGCTGCCCAGTTGGTCGCCGTGGTAGAAGACGATCTTGTCGCGGCGCTGCGCGTCGAGAGCGTCCCGGATGCCGTCGCCGTCGCTGTCGGCGAGCGCGGGATTGGTGATCGGTTGACCCGGGGGCGGCTCGAGCTCTTCGCTATCGAGGAGCCCGTCGCCGTCCGTGTCGGGGTTCCCGGGATCGGTGGCCGGGGTGCCCGGGGGTGGGTTGATCTCCTCGGCATCGCCGAGCCCGTCGCGATCGGTATCCACGAGGAAGGGGCTCGATCCGGCGGAGGTCTCTGCATCTGTCGCGAGGCCATCGCCGTCGACGTCCTGGCCCCTCACAGCTCGCAGGATCAGCACCGCGTCGCCGCCGGTGAGCTGGCCGTCTGGCGGTCCGCCGAGCGGGGCTACGTCGCCGTGCACGAGATCTTGTGGGCTCGCGAGGCTCGGCTCCACCACCATCCGTAGAGCCAGCAGGCCGTCGGCCGCATTGAGCTGGCCGTCGCGGTTGCCCAGCGGTGCGAGGTCGCCGTCGGCGAAGGGACCAAGCGGGCTGCCGTTCGGGACCCGCGGATCTGAGCCCAGCTTGAGCTCGGCGCCGTCGAGGAGGCCGTCGCCGTCGGTGTCGGCATCGAGCGGATTCGTGAGGTAGACCGTCGTCTCTAGCGCGTCGCTCAGACCGTCGTTGTCGCTGTCGGGATCGTCGGAGTTGGGGATGCCGTCACCGTCCAGATCCGCGTCGGTGGCATCGGGCTCGCCGTCGCCGTCGTGATCGGCCGGCTTGCTCGCCGGATTCAGCGGGTCGGTGCCTTGCGCGACCTCGAGTGTGTCTGGGACGCCGTCGCCGTCGTCGTCATCGTCGCGAGGGTCGGTGACTCCGTCTCCGTCAGTGTCGCGCGTGTACGCGGCACGGGCGCAAGTTTCCGCGAGCGATCTCGCAATTTCCCTCACCTCGGCAGCGGCGACCATGCAGACCGCGGCGCCTACGGGGATGGAGTCCGGGCAGCTCACGCGGGAGGAGAATGACGCCTTGATCGAGTCGGCGGCGAAGGCCGAGTTCACGGGAATGGCCGCGGAACTCGATCAGCTGTCGGCGGCGTTGTCGTCCAGGCAAGGATCCCGAAGCAACGAAGGTGCTGCTCCAGGGTCTTCGCGGCGCGCGGCGGCCCTGAGCCGACTCGGCCAACGCACGAACCAGTCGCTGGTTCCGTCGGAATTGCAAGGTGAGTTGATGAGGCTGTGGGGCGACGTGGAGAGGCTCTCCGCGAGCACTTCCGCGGGCGCGATTCCGGTGGGCAGCGCTCAGGTCGAGGTCGAGTACCCTCGAATAGGGATCCGCGCGCTTTTCGCGTCCGCGTGCCCCGCCGCTCACTTCCCCGATCTCTGCGTGCAGCGCGTTCGCATTCGACGTCACTCTCTATCCAGCTCGCTCTGGAAAGGGGAAATCGCATGCTGAAGGTCGACGGCGCCCTGCTCGCGCAGGATCTCACCCGCGCGGGGGGCGAGGCGAAGCGGCTCGAAGAGCTCGGCTATGACGGGGGCTTCACGTTCGAGGGGCCGCACGATCCGTTCTTCCCGCTGGTGCTGGCGGCGCGCGAGACGCACCGGCTCGAGCTCGCGACGGCGATCGCGATCGCCTTCGCGCGCACGCCGATGTTGCTCGCGACGCTCGGGAACGATCTCCAGGCGCTCTCGCAGGGACGCTTCGTCCTCGGGCTCGGCTCGCAGATCCGCCCCCACATCGAGCGGCGCTTCTCGATGCCGTGGTCACAGCCGGCGAAGCGCATGCGCGAGCTGGTGCTCGCGATCCGCGCGATCTGGCGCTGCTGGAACGAGGGGGAGAAGCTCGATTTCCGCGGCGAGTTCTACACCCACACCCTGATGACGCCGTTCTTCGATCCGGGCCCGAACCCGCACGGGAGCCCGCGCGTGTTCCTGGCCGGTGTCGGCCCACAGATGACCGAAGTCGCGGGCGAGGTGGCGGACGGCTTCTTCGTCCACCCCTTCAACACGCCCGAGTCCGTGCGCGACGTGACGCTGCCGGCGCTCGAGCGCGGCCTCGCGCGCGCGGGCCGCCGCCGCGAGGCCTTCCAGATCTCGCACCAGCTGCTGATCGTGACCGGCGAGAACGACGAGGAGCTCGAGCGCGCGCGCGCCGCCGTGCGCTCACAGATCGCCTTCTACGCCTCGACGCCGGCCTATCGGCTGGTGCTCGAATCGCGCGGCTGGGGAGCGCTCCAGCCGGAGCTGAACACGCTCTCGAAGCGCGGGAGCTGGCGAGAGATGGCGCGGCTCGTCTCCGACGAGATGCTCGACGCGATCGCGGTGTGCGCGCCGTCCGGGCGAGCTCGCGGCGAGCATTCGTGCGCGCACGCGCGGCGTCGCCGATCGCGTCAGCCTGGTGGCGCCGTGGGCGCCCGACCCGGCGCGCTGGAGCGAGATCGTGCATTCGCTGCGCGGCGCCCCCGAGGTCGCGTTGAAGGCCTTCAGCGCGGCGCCTCGTAGCTGCGCCCGCGAAAACTGACTCGCTTCAGCGCGAGCGGACCCTTGCGCTCGAAGAGATCCTCGGGAACCACGAGCTCGCCGTCGCGCAGCTCGAGACCCAGGATCGCGTAGGCGGCCGAGAGCATGCGCGCGGCGCCGCCCGTGTACCAGCTCCAGCCGCCGCGGCCGGCATAGCCCGGCCCGAAGTAGACGTCGGCGGGCTGCTGATGGGGCGACACTCCGTAGCGATCGAGCTGCGCGGCGTCCATCTCGGCGAGCGGTGAGATCTTGATCCAGATCTCGACGGCCCGGGCCCGCAGCCGCGCGGCTTCTTCGTGCTGCCCCTCGGCTGCGGCGAGACCCGAGAGCCGCACCAGCGCGTCGACGAGCCAGGAAACTCCGTGCGAATACTGACCACCGTTCTCGCGCACGCCCGGCGGGTACTCTCCGATCCGGCCCGGGTCGGGCCGCGAGGTCTCGGAGAACGGCGGCGCCAGCAGCAGCACGAGATCGTCGCGCTCGAGCTGCCGCAGCGCGTTCTCGACGGCCGTTCTTCCCTGCTCGAAGCCGACCGCTCCCGAGAGCACGGGCCACGCGGACGTCAGCGCATCCGCGAACACGAGCTCTTCGCCCGCGTCGGTGGTGGCGCGCACGAAGCGCTCGCCCCGCCACATGCCGGCGAGCGCCGTGCGCAGCCGCCTCGCCTCGGCGCGGTCGGCGTCGCCCGCGCTCGGGCCCGCGCGCTGGTCGGCCAGCTCCGCGAACGAAACGAGCACGTCGTGCAGGAAGAAGCCGAGCCAGACGCTCTCGCCGCGCCCCTGCGTACCCGCGCGGTCGAGCGCGTCGTTCCAGTCGCCGCTGCCCAACAGCGGGAGCCCATGGCTCCCCATCTGCGCGAGGGTTCGCGCGATCGCGCGCCGGCAGTGCTCGTACACGGAGGCGCTGTCGCGCGAGAGCCGCGGCACGATCAAAAGCCCATCGGCGCCACGCGCCAGCCTCGGGCCCTCGATGAACGGAACCTCCACGTCGAGCAGCGCGCGATCTCCCGTGGCGCGCACGTAACGCGCGACCACGTACGCCAGCCAGAGGTGAACGTCCGAGGCGCGGCTGCGCGCGCCGAGGCCGGTCGCGCCGTGCTTCGAGGGATGCCACCAGCCGAGCACGTCGCCCTCGAGAAACTGCTGCCCGGCGTGGAGCAGGATCTGGCGGCGCGCGAGATCCGCGTCGTGAAACAACAGCGGAAGCACGTCCTGGAGCTGATCGCGAAAGCCGAAGGCGCCGCTGCGCTGCTCGGATCCGGCGCGCGCCCACAGCCGCGACGCCTGCACCTGATACGGGAGCCAGTCGTTCACGAGGCGATCGAGCTCGGGGAGGTTGCTCTCGATGCGCAGCGTCGCGAGCCGCTCCGCCCACCACTGCCGCGTCGCGAGAGCGCTCTGCTCCGCCGCCGGAAGCTGGGCGGCGATCAGCTGCCGCGCGTGCTCGACGCTGCGAGCCTGTCCGAGCACGATGCGGACGGTCGTGGCGCCGCCGGACGGCACCTCGATCTCGCCCGCGAAGCTCGCGATCCGGATCCCGTCGTCGCGGGCGTCGACGTCGGGGGCGCCGCGCTCGACCAAAAAAGGATTCGAGAGATCGTGGCCCCCGCCGCCGACGAAGCGCGCGCGCAGGCACTCGGTCGTCGCGTTCACGAGGCTCGTCGCAACGAAGGCCACGCCCGCCACGAAATCGTTGTCGGGATTCGAGAAGAAGAGCGCGTCCGCAGCCGACCCGTCGACCACGGCGAGCCTGCCGCGGCTGTCGAGCGGCACTTCGGCGAGCACCATCTCGAAATACGCCGCCACGCGGCAGCGCGCCGCCCGCGCGCCGCGATTCTCGATGCGAAGGAGCCGCAGCTCGACGGGGGCAGCGGGGACCACGCAGACTTCGAGCTCGGCGCGGAGATCGCCGCGCGACTGGCGGAACGTCGCATAGCCGCGGCCAAAACGGATCTCGCGCGGGCCGCCCGCTTGCGGGAAGACGATCGACGCCTGCGGGTCGGCGAGCGGCACCAGATAGATCGCCTGCCCCGGCGGCGCGGCGCGAACCGTGTCGAGCGTGAACGGCGTCAGCGCGTTCTTCTGCGCGTTGCCCGCGAAGGAGAAGATCGCGCCGTCCGTGTTCAGGATCGCGCCGTGACCCAGCGGGCTCGCGATCACGTGCGAGAACGGCCGCGGTGTTTCGGCGTGGATCCGCAGCTCGCTGCCGTCGGCGGAGAACGCGTAAGGCGGCTCGGCCGAGGGCTTCATGCGCGAATCGTCGAGCGATCGCATGCGGGTGAAGCCGGGGGCGAGGGCGGTCGCGTCGGGAACCTCGATGCCGAGATGGCGCGCGATCAGCGCCGGCGCCTCGCGCTCGTCTTCCACCCAGCCGTCGATGAAGTCGAGCGTGGCGCTGCCGCGCGGCGCGAGAGCGACCTCGACGCGCAGACTCGCGCACGGATCGAACGTGTGGAGCAGCCCCTCGTCGCCCGGCGCGCGGGCGCGGCCCTCCGCGAGCGAGCGCGGCTCCCGCAGCGTGCCGCTGCCGATGAAGCGCGGTCGCGAGTCCTCGTAGCCGGTGAGACGCACGGCGCCGTCGCGACCGGTGCGCACCGCATGAAACCCGACCGGCCGGTGCGCGACGGGCTGGCGCGCACCATGCATCCGGCGATCGTGCGCCAGGATGGCGCAGAGCGGCGCTACGAAGCGGGTGCCCACATACAGAGCGGAGAGCTGCGGGTGACGCCGGTAGGCGTCCGCCACGTCGAGCGCCAGCTCCTGGTAGCTCGTGATCTCGATCCGGCGCGGCCGCTCCTCGAGGTTCTCGAGCCGGATCCGCCAGGTCGCGACGGGATCCGTCGCGTCGATCTCGATCTCGGCGCACGCACGCACGCCGCAGAACGAGTTGACGATGCGCAGCCGCGACTTGCTGGGCTGCGTGACGACAGGGTCCGGGCCCGCGCGCCGCAGCGGTTGCGCCGCGAGCGACCAGCTGCGCGCGTCGAGAGTCGCCTGGGAGTCGAGATCGCGCAGGTAGAAGAAATTCCCGCGCAGCGAGAGGGGACTCTCGGGCCGGCGCGTGAGATCGATCTCGCGGCTGCCGTGCGCACTGCTCATGACGCGGCTGAAGCCGCGCCCTTCGCGCGAGAGCTCGAGCGTGTAGGTGCCGTTTCGAGCACGAAATCGCCTCGTGGACCGCCGCCAGGTCCGCGTGGGCAGCGGGCGCGAGCCGCGCGCCGCGCCGCCGGATCGTCGCGCAGATGACGATCGCGAGGGAGAGCGCCAGCGCGATCGCCGCGACGCTGTAGCCGAGGAGCACGCTCGCCACCGGCGTCGACAGCGCCGCCGTGCGCGTTGCGCACCGCCTCGGCGCCACTCCAGGCGTAATCCCATTCGGCGCCGCGCGGAATGTAGAACGGGATCAGCAGCGGCGCCCAGGTGCGCGAAGCGCCGGATGCCCTCCGGAATCGACGCGCGTCCGCGGCGCATGGCCGACGAAGCGCGCCGCCGCTTCGTCGACCACGTCGCCGCCGACGAACGAGAGGTTGACGAGCGTCGCGACGCGCAGGCCCATGTGATCGAACCAGATGAGCACGCGCAGCCAGTCATAGGCGAGCAGGCCGAGGAAGACCTCGAGGCTCCAGCGACGGAAGTCGGCCGGATCGAGCAGCAGCGCGTGCAGCGTCGCGATCGATGCAGCGCACGGCGCCGTCCTGGTTGTACCAGGTCGGCTCCGGCGACAGCCGCAGGAACGAGTAGATGACGGGCGCCATCCAGAGGCCCCAGCGCAGCACCCGCAGCGCCTGCTCGCCGACGCCGACGAGCCCGCTCGCCGTGAACAGGCCGCGCAGCGGAGCCAGGCTCTTCTCGAGCAGCGCCGTCAGCAGCACGAGGTTGACGCTGAACAGCGGCGCCGCGAGCGACCAGTCGATGACGCCCGACAGCGACTCGACGAAGAAGAGCTTCACGCCGCCCGAGGCGAGCGCCGAGATCGATGGCGCCCCATTTGCTGAACAGGGGATAGATGACGTAGCGCGCAGCGCCGGCGGTCGACGCCGGCGCGACCCCGGCATAGAGCTCGAACTTCCGGGTGACGACTTCGAGCTGGGACGCATCGAGATACCAGCCGATCGCGGCGCCGACGCCCCCGCCGAGCAGTGCGCCGAGCGCGTAGACGCGCCACGCCCGCAGGCGCTGGCGCCCGCCGCGCCAGATCGACGCGGCATCGCAGACGAGATCCACTCCCGCGTACGCCACGGCGCCGACCAGCAGGCCGAAGCCCGTGCGCTCGGAATCGGAGATCGAAGGCAGCGACCAGGCGGCCCCGAGGCCGATCCCGGCTCCGACCACGAGGCCGCGCAGCACGTTCACCGGGTCGAGCGCATTCGCCACCAGGCGGCGGAAGAACGGCGGGCTTCCGTCGAAGCTCTCGACGACGGTCCGCGCCAGCGCGAAGAGCAGGCCCCCCGCGAGCGCGACACCAAGCAGCGGCGCCCTGCGCAGCCAGGCATCCACTCCGGGCAGCCCGAGGCAGAACGCAATGCCCTGGATCAACGCCATGAAGAAGCCGCCGAACACGGCGCCCCGCACGAGGCCTTCACCCGCGTGGTGAACCGCGGCCCGCCGCGTCGGCCGGCGTCCGCGCAGCCCATCGAGCAGCGCGCCGGTGACGAGGTGCGTCTGCACCCACAGCCCCGCCTGCGCGAGCGCCGCTGCAACCACGGCAAACAGCCGCCAGCCGACGCCACCGACCGCGAGCGTGCCGGGGCGCGTGGCCGCGTCCGCGATCGCGGGCGTCGCCGCCGCATACGCAGCGCACGCGAGCAGCAGCGCGTGGAGCGCGAGGCCGCGCGTGAGGCGGCCGTCCTTGACGAGGCCCATGCCGATGAAGACCGCGGCGTTGAACACCGCGAGCACGCACGTGCGCCCGAGAAACAGGCGCGCCCACGGCGCGGTCTCGGCGCCAAGCACGATCTTGTGGCCGATCGCGACGATCAGCTCCGGCGACGTGAGGATCCAGAGCCAGTTGAACGCAAATGGGATCGCCAGCAGCGCGAGGCCGGCGATCGGCGTGAGCAGGCGTCGCCTGCGCGCAATCGCCCACGCGCTCGCGGCGAGATACAAGATCGCGGCCGTGATGGCGCCGATCCGGCTCAGCGCGAGCAGATCACCCGCGCCTGCCGGCGGATGCCAGACCGGGAGCTGCGGATCGCTCGCGTGCGCCAGCAGGCCGAGGCTGACGGCACCCTGGAAGAGCGCGAGGAGAACCGGCCCGCGAGCGTTCGACGCGCCGGCCGCGGCGCCGGCTGCCTCGGTCCCCCCCATGCGCCCCCGCCGTCAGAAGGTGTACTGGAAGATCAAATAGCCGAAGTTGATGTCCCTTCCTCGTCCTGATTGGTCGATGAAGCCCGCCGCGAAGTAGTGGCTGTAGCCACCCAGCAGCGCCGTGTGGACGTCGAGCTGGTAGCGCAAGAGCAGATCGATCTCGGCCCCGAGCCAGGAGGAGCTCCCAGCCGAGCCCGGACGGCTCACCGTGCCAGAGGCCGAGTAGAGCGCGTCGTCGTTTTCCGCGCGCCAAAAGTGATGCCCGTAGAGGGTCGCGGTCAAGGCCGGGAGCGGGTGCAGCACGACGCCGAGCGAGCCATCGACCGCGTTCTGGCGCCCGATCGCATCGATCCAGCCGTAATACTGGTGCGACAGCGGGAAGAGCTGATTGAACGTCTCGACGTCGCCGCCCGGGTGCTCGTCGCCACTCGCCCAGTCGAAGCCCACGAAGAAGCGCGGCGAGAGCGGGAGGGCCTCGAGCGACCAGCCGATCTGCGACGCCACCATGTAGGCGTTCACGTCGGCGCGTCCGACCTCGCCCAGCTGGTAGGCGCCCTCGACATCGAAGTCGATGGGCATTCCCGGCACCACGCCGGAAAGGCGCGCGCCGAGCGTCTGGCGCTTGTCGTCGCCGGTCGTGCCGTTCCAGGTCGCGTCGTTGCGCTCGTAGCCGAGCCAGTAGAGATCGCTGCGGATCTCTTTGCCCAGGATGAAGCCGGACGCGTAGAGGCCGTAGAAGGAGGAGGCCTTCGGACCCCAGTTGTTCACGGAATAGCGGTTCACCTGCACCGGCCGCAGCCAGAAGCCGGTCGCCTGCCAGCTGCGGAACGACACGATCGCCGACGCGCCGTCGAAGGTGCGCCGCGTGTTGGACCAGTCGAGGGGGCTCACCAGGCGCTGGGCGCCGAAGGCCATTTCCTGGCGCCCGCCGCGCAACGTCAGCTGGACGCCGGCGAGCGGCGGGAAGATCACGTCGGCGAAGCCGTTCTGGAGATCGGCCTGGTCGACGTCGCTCTTGCGGTTGCCACCCGGAAGATCGCGGCCAGGGGTCACGAGCGAGCTCTTCCCCTGCACGAACAGACGCAGCCAGGGGGTCACGTGCAGGTCGGTGTGAACCAGGAGCCGTGTGAGCAGAAAGGTGTCATCGTGCCCCTGGCCGGGCGGGCCGCCGAATCCGTACTCGTCCCAGATCTCGACCCGTTCGCGCAGCTGCGCCCCGAAGGAGAGCCAGGCCGAGCCCGACTCGGTGAGCGGGATGAATTTCACCGGGTCGAAGAAGTCGCCGCCCGGCGCGTCCTGATGGCCGGAGAGCACGCTCCAGTTCTCGTCGTAGCGGAGATCCAGATAGCGCGGGCGCGGTGTCATCCGCGCGCGCGCTGCCTGCGAGCAGCGCTGCAACCATCGCAAGCAGCGGTGCGATCCGGAATGCGCGCATGGCCCGGGGTTACTGCCTGGACGCGGACCATGGCAGAAGCCCGTTGCGAGCGCACGCAGCGGGCGGGGCGCCCACTGTCGCTCACTTCTCGCGATCCAGCGCCTGCGTCGGGTAGCCCGGCGATCCCGCCGCCTGCCATTCCTTGTAGAGCTCGAAGAACTCGGGTCCCATGGGGTTCTTGCCGCGGATCGGCATCGAGCCGCGCCGGATCGTCCAATCGTGGGGCGAGAGCTTGCCCGCGCGCTCGAAGTGGCGCTCCGCCGCCGCGAGCCGGCCCTGCTGGTGCAGATGCCAGGCCAGCGTGAACTCGGCGCGGGCGAGCTGCTGCTCGGGCGTCGGGAGCAGCTGTTGCGAGCGCACCTGCGCGGGGGGGAGCGCGCCCTGCTCGCCGCTCACCCAGGCGCGCACGGCCGCGAGGAAGGGCGCGGAGTGCTTGCGGTGGAATTGCGTGAAGGTGTCGGTGCCGTACTGCGCATCGTTCGGGCGCACGATCCGGCCGGCTTCGTCGATCCACACCATCGTCGGCACGTTGATCATCGCGTAGAGATCGGCGACCCGATGCTGCGTGTCGATCAGGCTCGGGTGCGTGGGCCGGGCGCGCTCGATGTAGGGGCGCGGATCGTCGGCGCAGCGGTCGAGCGCCACCGTGATCGGAACGAAGCCGCGCGAGCCGAGCTCCTCGAACAATGCCTGCCAGACCGGCAGGTCCTCACGGCAGCCTCACCAGGAGGCGTAGGCGATCAGCAGCACCTTCTTGCCGCGGTGGCTCGAGAGCGTGTGGAGCTCGCCCGCGAGATCGGGGAGCGTGAAGTCGGGCGCCTCGAGCGAAGCCAGCCGCGAGCCGCGCGCCGCCGCCGATTCGCCGAGCACGGCGGCGCCCTCCGCGGCGTCGAGCGCGAGCGGAAGCCCCGTCGTCTGCGCGAAGACGGCGAGATCGATGCCGTCGTCGGTCACGAGGCCACGGCGCTCGCGCAGCGTGATGCACAGGTCGCCCTTGCAAAGGCCCTGCGGCTTGAGCGTCCAGCCGAACGCCCGCTCGAGATCCTCGGGCGCGATGCGCACGCGGCTGCCTTCGACGCGCGCGGCGGCGCGCGTGATGCGCTCGCCCTCGATCAGCGTGAAGTCACGCTCGCGCATGCAGGCTTCCTCCGGCAGACCCCAGCTTGCGCCCGACCCGCCTCGCTCCGCAAGGGTTTCGAGTGACTTTCTCGCGCCCCGCAGATACGTTTGGGCGGTGCCGCAGCGCATCACGGACCCGGAGCTCTTCGGCGTGACCGAAGCGTCGTTCTGCCTGAGCTTCCGCGTCGAGGACGCCGCCGGACCGGTCGCCGCGCCGGCTCGCGTGCTCGTCGACGGCGAGCTGCGGGCCGTCTCGGAGGGCCCCGCCGGCACGCGCCACGTTCGCGTCTCGGGGCTCGCCCCGGGCACGACCCATCGCATCGGCATCGAAACCCCCGGCGGCGAGCCGGCGAGCCGCGATCGCTTCTTCGCGGGCGCCGTCACCACGTTGCCGGCGCCGCGCGCGGCGCAGGTCGGCAGCTTCGCGACGCTGAACGACCTGCACTTCGGCGAGCCAAGGTTTGGCGGCACGCTGCTCGAGAACGGCGACATGCTCGACGCGCCCGGCGTGGACGTGGTGCGCGAGAGCGACACCGAGCTGCCCTACTGGCGCTTCATGAACGAAGACGCGATCGCGGAGATCAACGCGCAGGGCGTCGACCTCGCGGTGATCAAGGGCGACATCGCGGACGTCGGGCGCCGCGATCAATTCGAAGCCGCGGCGCGCGCCTTCGCCGGCTTCCGCATGCCGCACCACGCCTTTCTCGGCAATCACGATTACTACGGCTTGCTGAACGGCGACGCCGTCGACGGCTACGCGCTGCTCGGACAGCCGCGCGCTCCGCGCAGCCTCGATCTCGGCGGCTGGCGGCTCGTGCTCCTCGAGACGGCGCACCCCGGAGAGCACCACGGAGTGTTTGCCGACGATCGGCTGGGCTGGCTCGCGGAGACGCTCGCCGAGACGCGCGAGCGGCGCATGCCGACGCTGCTGCTGATGCACCATCATCCGGTTCCGCCGGAGCACGCCGACAGCTACCCGAACACGATTGGAATCAATCCGCTCGCACTCGCTGCGGCTCTTCGAGCTCGTCGGTCGACACCCGCAGGTGAAGGGTGTGTTGATCGGCCACACGCACCGCAACCGCGTGCGCAGCTATGCGGCGGCGGGCGCGACACCATTCATCGAGGTGAATTGCACGAAGGATTATCCGGGCGGCTGGGCGCACTACCGCCTCTTCGAAGACGGCAGCTTCCGGCAGGAAGTGCGCCGGACGGCGAGCGAGCGCGCGCTCGAGCACTCGACACGCTGCCGGGACCTGTTCGGGGGCGGCTACCGCCGCTTCGCGCTCGGGGCGCTCGAGGCGCGCAGCTTCGTCGCGGGCGGAGGCGGCGCGTGACGCAGGCGGGTCTGCTCGCCGGCAAGGCGGCGCTGGTGACGGGCGGCGCATCGGGCATCGGCCGCGCCACGGCGCTCGCCATGGCGCGCGAAGGCGCGCGCGTGCTCGTCGCCGACACCGCCGCGCCGGAAGGCGAGCGGGTCGCGCGGGAGATCCGCGAGGCGGGCGGCACGGCGGTCTTCCTGCGCACCGACGTGACGCAGGAAGCCGACGTCGCGGCACTCGTGAAGCGCGCCGTCGCCGAGTTCGGCCGCCTCGACTGCGCCGTCAACAACGCCGGCATCACCGGCGGCGGCGGCGCGATCCAGGATCTCGCGCTGGAGCAGTGGAGCCGCACGCTCGCGATCAATCTGACGGGCGTGTTCCTGTGCCTGAAGCACGAGCTCGCCGTGATGCGCCCGCAGCAGTCCGGCGCGATCGTGAACATGTCCTCCGGAGCCGGCGTGATCGCCGTGCCCGGCCTCGCGGCCTACTGCGCGTCGAAGCACGGCGTGCTCGGGCTCACGAAGACGGCGGCGGTCGAGAACGCGCGCAGCGGCGTGCGCGTGAACGCCATCCTTCCGGGCAGCACCGACACGCCGATGCTCCAGGCCGCGATGGGCGGCGACCCGAAGCTGCGCAAGCTGATCGAATCGAGCAGCCCGGCGGGTCGCCTCGGCTTGCCCGAGGAGATCGCCGAAGCGGCGGTCTGGCTGTGCTCCGATCGGGCTTCGTTCGTGAACGGCGAGTCGATGCTCGTCGACGGGGGTTCGGTCGCGAGGTAGCCTCCGGTTTTTCCCAGGAGTCGCCGTGAAGTTCGTCACCTCGCTCGCGTTCAGCGATCCGACCCAGTACTGCGAGCTCGCGCGCAGCGCCGAGGCGGCGGGCTGGGACGGACTCGTCGTCTCCGATCACGTCGTGCATCCCGAGAAGATCGCAACACCCTACCCGTACACGAAGGACGGCGCGCCGCGCTGGCAGGCGCCGGCGCCGTGGCCCGATCCCTGGGTCGCCATCGGCGCGATGGCGGCCGTGACCCAGCGCATCCGCTTCCTCACCGGCATCTACGTGCTGCCGATGCGCAATCCCTTCAGCGTGGCGAAGGCGGTGGGCACCGCCGCGGTGCTCTCGGGCGATCGCGTGACGCTCGGGGTCGGCGTGGGCTGGATGCGCGAGGAGTTCGAGCTGCTCGAGCAGCCGTTCGAGCAGCGCGGCGCGCGCACGGACGAGATGATCGAGGTGATGCGCAAGCTCTGGCGCGGCGGGATGGTCGAGCACCACGGCCGCTTCTTCGATTTTCCGCGCCTGCAGATGAGCCCCGCACCGCGGGCGCCGATCCCGATCCTGATCGGCGGCATCTCCGACGCCGCGCTGCGCCGCGCCGGCGTGATCGGCGACGGCTGGATCTCCGACATCCACACGCTCGCGGAGCTGCGCGAGATCGTCGCGAAGATCCGCGAGCACCGGCGTGCGGCGGGTCGCGGGCAGGAGCCGCTCGAGATCGTCGCCGCCTGTAGCGATGCGTACGGCGTGGACGGTTGCCGGCGCCTTGCGGACGTCGGCGTCACCACGCTCCAGACCATGCCGTGGCTCTTCTATGGCGGGCCGACCGAATCGCTCGAGAAGAAGGTCGAAGGGCTGCGGCGCTACGCGGACGACGTGATCGCGAAGCTCTGCTGACGGCGCGGGGGGACGGGTCGGCTGCGATGCGAGCGCGCGCGGAGCTCTTCTGGCGGCTCTTGCCCGACGTGCGCACCGGCGAGCGCACCCGCTTCCTGTTCTTCGCAGGCCTGTTCACGTTGATCAGCCTCGCGCAGACCGTCGGACTGGCGGGCTCCGAGGCGCTGCTGCTCGGCACGCTCGGCGCACGCGCGCTGCCGAGCACGTTCCTCTTCGCCTCGCTCGTGACGGTGGCCGGCTCGATCGGCTACGCCGCGCTGGTCGGGCGGCTCCGCAACGACGATCTGTTCATGGCGTTGCTGTTCGTCGCGGCGGCGCTGCTCGGCGCGGGCGCGGCCCTGGCTGGCGCCGGCAACGCGGCAGCGCTGATCGGGCTCGTCTGCCTGTTCTATCTGACGCAGGCAGTGTTCCTGAATCACTTCTGGACCTTCAGCGGCGACTACTTCGACACGCTCGCGAGCAAGCGGCTGGTGCCGCTGTTCACGATCGGCTCGAGCCTGGGCGGCGTGCTCGGCGGCCTGGTCGCGGTCGCGGCATCGAGCCAGCTACCGGCGATCGCGCTGGTCGCCGCCTGGGCGGCGCTGCTCGCCGCGGCGGCGCTGCTGCTGCGCATCGCGCGCCGCCCGCTGCGCCGCTGGGGGCCCCTCGAGCTGGAGGAGGCGGACGAGACCTCGGTCGCGAGCCTGCGCGGCGCCATGCGCCACCTCGGCAGCTCGCCGCTCGCGCGCTGGATGTTCGTCGCGTCGCTCGGCATGGTGCTGACGCTCTTCCTCGCGCAGTACCTCTACTCCGACGTCTTCGCCCGCAGCTTCGCGACGCCGCAGGCGCTTGCGACCTTTTTCGGTGTCTATCTGGCGGTGACCAACGTGGCGGAGATCGCGATCGAGGTGGCGCTGACGCCGCTGCTGATCCGGCGCCTCGGCGTTCCCGTCACCAATCTGATCCATCCGTTCCTGATGATCGCGAGCTTCGCCGGCCTCGCGCTGCGCTTCGATCTCGGATCCGCCGTCGCGGCGCGCGTCAACCGCGAGCTGCTCGACAACGCGCTCGCGACGCCCGTGCGCTCGCTGCTCTACAACGCCATGCCGCTCCAGCTGCGCGGGCGCATGCGGGCCTTCCTCGAGGGCATCGTCGTCTACGCGGGAATGTCGATCGCGGGCGTGGTGCTGCTCGCACTCGATCGGCCGGATCCGCGCTGGCTGTGTCTGGCGGGCAGCGTCGCCGCGCTCGTCTACCTCGGCGCGAACGTCGGCGCGCGGCGCGCGTATCTGGGCTCGCTCGTGACGCAGCTGCGCGCGGGGCGGCTCGATCTGGCCGACGTGCACGGCGAGATCGGCGGCTGGGAGGCGTCGAAGCTCGCCGAGCTGTGGGAGCAGCTGCTGCTCGAAGAAGGCTCGCGACCGTCGCCCTCGCTGCTCCAGCTCGTGCCCGAGCTGGCGGCGCGCGGCATCGTCTCGCCGCTCGTGCGCGCGGCATCGCACCCGAACCCTGACGTGCGGCGTTCGATCTTGAACTCGCTGGTCGCCGCCGGCGCGGACGTCGCGCTGGGGCCGGTCGCGCTCGCGCTCGACGACGCCGACGCAGGGGTGCGTCTGGTCGCGTTGCGGGGCCTGATGCGTCTGCGCCCCGACCGCGAGTTCGTGGCCGGGCGCATCCAGGATCTGCTCGCAGACCCGGACCCGTTGGTCCGCGCCGAGGCTGCGCTTCAGGCCGGCGAGAAAGGGCTCGCCATGCTCGCCGCGATGATCGACGGCGCGGAGCCGGAGGCGGTCGCAGCCGCCCTGGGTGTCGCGCCGCCGGCGCTGCTGCCGCGCGTGCTCGAGCGCGCGCGCGACGGCGATCCCGCGCTGCGCGCGCCGGCGCTCGAATGCCTCGCCCGTATCACCTCGGCGCCGCCCTTCTCCTGCAGCGAGCTGCTCGCGGAGCTCTCCCACCCGGACCCGCGCGTGCGGCGCGCGATCGTGCTGCTGCTCGCGAGTCACGAGGTCGACGAGGCCCTCGCCGGGATCGCCGGCGCGCTCGCCGACCCGGCGCCCGAGGTCCGTTTCTGCGCGGAGTCCGTGCTCGGCTCTCTCGGCGACGCCGCCATCGACGCGGTGCTGCCGCAGCTGCGCGCCGATCGCGAGCGCGCCATCGAGTCCGCCTTGCGCGCCGTCGCCGCCAGTGGCTCCGAGCGCGCGGAGGCGCTGCTGACGGCCGAGCTCCAGCACCGCGTGACCCGGCTCTGGTATCACCAGGTGGGGCTCGGACGCCTGCCGGCGCCGGCGGGCATCGCAGCGCGCTTCCTGCGCACGGCCCACGAAGACGCCGTCGGTCGCAGCCGGAGACTCGCCTTCCGCATCCTCGAGCTGCTCGAAAACCCGCGCATCATCGGTCGCGTCGAGAAGGCGCTGCGCTTCGGGGGGGGCCGCACGCGCGCCGATGCGCTCGAGGTGCTTTCGAACCTGGGGGACCGCGAGTCCGCGCGGCTGCTGGTCTTGATGTACGAAGACGGCTCGCTCGAGGAGAAGTTTCGTTCGATCTCGAATCTGGTCGAGATCCCGACGAGCGCCGAGGCGCTCGTCGCGGCATCGCTCCACGATGAGGTGGGCTGGATCCGTCTGGGGGCAAGGGCTATCGGTGGCGCGCGGGGCGCCGCCCCGGCCGAGGAGGAAACCATGGAACGCCTGCTCGCGCTCAAGCAGGTCCCGCTGTTCGCGACGCTCTCGCTCGACCAGCTCGAGGCCGTGCACCAGATCACGCGGGAGACCACCTTCCTGGCTGGCGACGTGATCATGCGCGAGGGCGATCCCGGGGGCGAGCTCTACCTGCTGCTCGAGGGAACGGTGCGCGTCTGGAAGAACCACGGCACGCCGCGCGCGACGCCGCTCAGCACGCTCGCGGCGGTCACGTATTTCGGCGAGATGGCGATCCTCGATGACGAGCCGCGCAGCGCGACCGTGATCGCCGTGGAGCCCGCGCGCCTGCTCTCGCTCGATGGACGCAGTCTGAAGGATCTCGTGCACCAGATGCCGGAGATCGCCTTCGAGATCTTCCGTGTGCTCACTTCGCGCGTGCGCGCCGCTGAAAAGCGCCTGGCGGCCGACTAGCGTGATCACCACCGCGATGTCCACCGTGATCGGGGCCGAGCGCACGCGCGTGTGGCGAGCGCTCACCGAAGCCGCCGAGGTGGTGCGCTGGGACGAGCACGTGCTCGAGCTGGTCGAGCCTGCCGCGGAATATCCTCGCGTCGGAAGGAAGGTGCGCTGGCGCTATCAGCTCGGAGCGATTCCCGTCGTGCTGCACGAGTGCCCGCTCGAGGTGATCCCCGACGCGCGGCTGCGTTCCTCGGTGGCGCTCGGGCTCTTCCGCTTCGACGAAACCTTCCAGCTCGCAACGGAGCCCGGCGACGGCTCGCGAACCCGGCTCTCGCTCAAGCTCGTGGCCAGCAACTCGATCCCGGTGGTGGGGGGCGTGCTCGACCGCTTCGCGGTGCGGCGCATCGCGAGCGAGTTCATCGACGCGAAGCTGCGTTCGGTGCAGAAGTGGTGCGAGAGCCCGCCCCCGCGCAGACGTCGCGCGCGATGAGCGGCGTCCCCGGTCGCCGATTCGCTGCGCGCGTGCCGGGCGCCTGGCTCGCGGCGCTCGCGCTGCTCGCCGCCTGCGCTGCGCCGCGCGCGGTCGAGCCCACCCCCCCGCCGCCGCTTCGCATCGACGCCGCGCGCATCCAGAGCGACATCGCGTGGCTCGCCGACGACGCGCGCGAAGGCCGCGGCGTGGGCACACCCGGGATCGCCGCCTCCGCAGAATTCTTGAGCGAGGGCTTCCGCGCGGCCGGCCTCGCTCCCGGCGGCGACGACGGCTCGTGGCTGCAACCCTTCGAGATGCCCGTCGCGATCCGCGTGGCGAAGGCGAATCTCACACTCGCGGGACGACCGCTCGCGCGCGGCAGGGATTTCGAGGCCTTCCTCTCGAGCGGAGACGGCGACGCGAGCGGCGAGCTCGTGTTCGCCGGCTACGGCATCAGCGCGCCGGAGCTCGGCTACGACGATTACGACGGCATCGACGTGACCGGCCGCCCCGTGCTCGTGATCGATGATCGCCCGGCCGGGGACAAGAGCCCTCTCAAGGGGCCCCAGGCCACCGAGCTGCTGCGCCGCGCCTACAAGATCGCGAACGCACGCGCGCGCGGCGCCTCCGCGCTGCTGATCGCGCCGGCGGGCCCGCCGACGCAGGGCGAGCTGCTGCCGGGAAATGCCGGCCGCGACTGGGCGAACCCGACGCAGCAGGCGAGCGCGCTCCCGGTGCTGGCGCTGAGCTGGCAGGCTGCGAGCCGACTCGTCGCGAGCGCGCACGGCCCCGGGCTCGCCGCGCGCAAGGCAGTGATCGATCGCAGCGGCCGCCCGGCTTCTTTGCGCCTGCCCGGCGTCGAGGTCGCGCTCGCCGTCGGCATCGAACGTCCGCGCGGCGTCGAGGCGAACGTCATCGCGGTTCTCGAGGGCGCCGACCCGCTGCTGAAACACGAAGCCGTCGTGGTTGGAGCGCACTACGACCATCTGGGTCGCGGCGAATTCGGATCGCTGGCGCCGGACCGCCAGGGCGAGGTGCACAACGGCGCCGACGACAACGCTTCCGGCACTGCGGGCCTGCTGGAGCTGGCGCGCGCCTTCGCGCAGCAGCCGCGTCCGAGGCGCACGCTCGTGCTGGTGGCCTTCTCCGGCGAGGAGGCAGGCCTCGTCGGATCGCGCGAGTACGTGGCCGATCCTCGCGTGCCGCTCGTGAGCACCGTGGCGATGGTGAACCTCGACATGATCGGCCGCCTGCGCAGCAACACCCTCTTCGTGTTCGGGACGGAGACCTCGCCCGATTTCCCGGCGCTCGTGCGCCGCGCCGCCGATGCTTCGCAGGTGGGCGTGAACCTCACGCAGGGCTCGTTCTCGCCCTCCGATCAGACGAGCTTCGTCGCACGCGGCGTGCCCGTCCTCTTCTTCTTCACCGGCAATCACGGCGAATATCACACACCCGACGATGACGCGGACCGCATCAACTCCGTGGGAGAAGCCGGCGTTCTCGCGGTCGTCTACCGCACGGTGCGCGAGCTGCTCGATGCCGATGGACGGCCCGCGCTGATCGCCGTCGAGCATCGCGATCTCAGCACCGGGGAGCCGGGCTACGGGCCCTATCTGGGCACGATTCCGGACTTCGGCGGCAAGCCGGGCACCGGCGTGCTGATCCAGGGCGTGCGCAAGGGCAGCCCTGCCGAGATCGCGGGGCTGCGCGCGGGCGACCGCCTGGTCGAATTCGACGGCGTCGCGATCGCGAATCTCGAAGAGTACGCGGCGCTGCTGTTCGGCGCGCACGCGGGACAGCGCGTCCGGATCGTCGCGGTGCGCGACGGGGAGCGGATCGTCGTGGAGGCCATCCTCGGGCAGCGGCGCTGATGTTCGTCGTCTACGGCGCCGGTGCGGTCGGCCTCGTCATCGGCGCGCGCCTCGCGAGCGCGGGCCTTCCCGTGCTGCTCGTGACCCGACGCCCGGAAGCCGCGCGCCGCATCCAGGAGCACGGCGTACGCATCGAGGATCCGAGCTCAGGGCGCGTGCTCGCGGGGCGCGTCGCCGCGGTCTGCGGGATCGAGGCCGCCGCGGAACGGATCGGAAGCCAGCCGGTGCTGTTCTGCATGCGCTCGCCCGATACCGCTGCCTCCGCTCGAGCGCTCGCCGCCGTGGCACCGCACGCGATGGTCGCGAGCCTCCAGAACGACGTCGACAACGAAGACCTGCTCGCGGCGAGCTTCGCGCGCGTGATCGGCGGCTGCGTGCGGCAGGCGAGCACGCGCACGGCCGACGACGCCGCCGTGTGCGTGGGAAACGGACGCATCGTGATCGGCGCCTGGCCGTCGCGCGACGCGCCCGAGGTGGACGAGCTGGCGAGCGCGCTGCGCCGCGCCGGCTACGACGTCGGCGTTTCGTCCCACATCCTCGAGGACAAGTGGCTCAAGCTCTGCGTCAACCTGATGAGCGCGCCGAACGCGCTGATCCGGCGCGAGGATCACGCGTCGCGCGCCTTCGTCGAGATCAAGGCGCGGCTGCTCGAGGAGGCGCGGGCGATCCTGCTCGCCGGCGGCATCCGCGCGCGCTCCTGCGACGGACGCGACCGCTCGCTCGAGCAGGAGATCGCCTACCAACGCGAATCGCTGGCGCTCGGAACCAGCGCGCGGCGCCTGCCCGTCTACAACCAGGTCTGGGCGGCGCTGCGCCACGGCGGCCCGGTCGAGGCCGACCGCTATCACCGCCGCATGCTCGCGCTGGCGGCCGAGCAGGGCATTGCCGCGCCCCAGAATGCGCGTGTTCTCGAAGCGCTCGAGCGCGCGGTGCGCGCCGCGCTCGGACCCGAGACCCTCGCAGCGACGGATCTTCTCGTGTGAGCGGTGTCGGGCGCCGATAGGCCGGGAGAGCGAGACGCCAGGAAGGGGACCCGCAGTGAGATTCTTCTCGGAGAATCCCGGCAAGCGCGCGGCCGAGCGTTGGTATCTGATCTACACACCGATCTGGGGCGCGCTCGCGGGCCTGGTCATGGTCGCCGGTATCGGCGTGCGCTGGAGCCGGCAGCCCTGGGGCGACTTCGCCTTCTTCTCGTTCGGGCTGAGCGTCTGGATGGGCGTGCTCGCCGGCGGCTACTGCTTGCGCGCGCCCGAGGACGCCGGGCGCCCCTGGTGGCGCCTCTACCACACGAAATTCCAGATCTGGATGTTCGTCTTCGCGTTCCTCGGCAACTACTTCACCGAATACTTCTACGAAGTGCTGCACATGCAGTACGGCTTCGAGACCCGCTGGAACCTGAACCACGCGCCCCTCTTCCTCTACATGCTGACGGTCGCGTACTTCTCGACCTACGGAACGCTGATCAACGGCTTTCGTCGCGTCACGGAGTCGAGCCTGCCGGCGGCCACACCGCGCTGGCTGCGCCGCGCCGCCTTCCTGCCGGCCTGCTTCGTCGTCGCCGGCCTCGAGACGCTGCTCAATGCCAACCCCTGGATGACGAGCCTCTTCTGCTACGACGACATGGGCTTCATGCTGTGGTTCGGGACCCTGATGTATGGGCTGTGGTTCGTGGTCACCTCGCCCTTGTGGTTCGGGATCGACGAAGAGCCGGGAACCGACACCAGTGCGAGGCATGTCTGGCTCACCGCGCTCGCCGGCTTCATGTTGGTGATCTGCGTCAACGAGGTGATCCGAGGTTGGGTAGCCCCGCACTTCACCGTCGTGCACCGCGGGGCCATCGGGCTCGACAATTTCGGGGCGAGCTGCCTCACGCCCAAGAGCTGATCCCGCGCGCGGGGCGAACCTCAAGCACGCGCCGGGTCGACCGATAACGCAGCTACCCCCCGGATCTGGAGAGGAGCACCGGTGCAGTTCCTCGCGCAGCTGGGAGGTGGGGCCTTCACCCTCGTTTGTCTGTTGATCGGACTCCGTCTGCTCCTGCTGGCGGCCCGCACGCGCCATCTGCCGGAGCTGCTCGTGGGCGCGTCGCTCTTCCTGATGGCCGGCATCGGATATCCGCTGTCTTCGATCGCGCGCCAGGTGCCGGGGCTCGCCCCGGAGGCGCGCGTGGCGCTGGGGTTGGTCGGAGCCCTGTTCGTGGTGATCGGGGTCTCCTCGAACACGGCATTCACCTGGCTGCTGTTCCGGCGCGACGTGATCTGGGCGCGCGCGCTGCTCGCCATGGTGACACTGACCAGCATTCTACTGTTCGTCGCCGAGTCGATCGCCGGAAACTGGACCACCGGCAGCACGTTCTTCTGGCCCTGGATCCCCGCCTCCATCACGCTCTCGATGGGCTGGGCGTTCGTCGAGTGCGCCCGCTACCACCTGATGCTGCGCCGGCGCCTGCGCATCGACCTCGCCGACCCGGTGGTCACCGATCGCTTCCGGCTCTACGCCGTGGGCACGCTGCTGGGACTCATCACGAACGTGGTCGGTTGGGTCTTCTGGTGCTTCGGGCTGGAGATGCTGACGGATCCCCTCGGCGCCCCCTTGCTGGGCCTGCTCGGTGCGGGCTCCGCCGTCTACATGTGGCTCGCCTTCCTGCCGCCTCGCGCCTACCTGGCGCGCGTGAAGGCGCGAGCCGCGGCAACGCTCTAGCCCATGCGGAGGGCGGGGTGTCCTTCGTGGTCCGCTCGAAGGCGCTCGAGAACGATCGGGGCGTGCGCGTAGAGAGCGCGGACTTCGGGCGGACGTGGCGCCGCGAGCCGTTGTAGCGACGGTTCCTAGCTGGAGCGCGCCGGCTTCGCGGTGCGGGCGGCCTGATCGAGGTCCTTCCGCAGCTGCGGGGGCAGCGATGCGAGGCCCGAGCATTCCGGCCGCGCCGACGCAGCGAGGAGAGCGCGCACGAGCCCCTGGCCGTCCCGCGCCGGGCTGTGCAGCGCCTGCGAGCTGATGCCGTGCGCCACCGACGGGTCTGCGCACGCGAGCTCGACGAGATAGGCGTCGACCGCAGCGCGCGCGGGAGCGGGCGGCGCGCCGCCCGCAGCCGACAGGTCCGCGAGCTCGACGTTCGCGCCGTCGAAACGGGCGCCGCGCGTCTTCGCGCCGCGCAGCGCGGCCCCTTGCAGGCGCGCGCCCGTCAGGTTCGCGTCGGTCAGATCCGCCTCGGAGAGGTCGGCGCCGCGCAGATCCGCCCCCGCGAGATTGGCGGCCGCGAGATTCGCTCCGCGCAGGCTCGCGCCCTGAAGGTAGGCGTGAACGACGCCGGCCCCGCTCATTTCGGCCCCGCTCAAGTCGGCGCCGCAGAGCTTCGCGGACTCGAGTCGTGCATTACCCAGCTTCGCCGAAACGAGGTTCGCGCGGTTCAGGTGCGCGCGGTTGAGCGATCCATCCTGCAGCTTCGCCCAGGAGAGATTGGCATCGTCCAGGATCGCCTCGTCGAACATGGCTCCCTGCATCGAGGCCCAGCCGAAGTTCGCGCCGATCAGCTGCGTGCGCTGGAGCCCGGGCTCCTCGCAATCGGGAGGATCCTCGCAGCTGCGCCGCGCCTCGCAATCCGCCGGCAGCGGCTTCGCGGGCTCGCCCTCGCTCGTGCGCACCGAACGCAGGTCGAGGCGCGGGAGCACTGCGTTGTAGAGATCCGCGTAGCGGAAATCGCGGCCTTGCAGGGCCTGGAACGGCATCACCTTCGCCAGCACCTCGCGCAGCCGCTCCGGATCGCGGGCGTCGCGCAAGGCGTTGATGTCCTCCGGGCTCAGCACGTTGGCGGTGAGCACGCGCTCGCGCAGCTCCATGTTCTGCGCGAACAACGAGGTTCCGCCGGGGCCCTGCGGAATCGTGGCCACGAACAGCGAGACGAACAGCGTCGCGGCGCAGGCGAGCACGATGAAGATGGGCACGGAGACGACCTGCCGGAACGGCGCCTGCCAGCCGGACGTCTTCGCGATCTCGCGCAGCCGCGGCCACAGCCGCGGCAGCAGGATGAAGAGAATCAACACGGCGTCCACGCCGACGGCGGCGCGATGCAGCCAGGTGTCGCGCGGGCTGTGGAACGGCAGGAAGCGGATCTGGATCCACAGCAGGAGCGCCAGTGGGATCATGACCGCCGTCATCCAGGTGATGAAGGCGGAGAGCAGGTGCAGGATGCGCGAGGGCGCCCCGCCGGTCAGATAGAGCACGTAGTAGAAGTTCGCGACGCGCTGGCGCAGCAGCGTCCGCTGCGGCTCCCCGACCCGGTCCACCTCCTGGTCGAAGCGCGCGAGCTCGTTGCCGAGGATCGAGAGCTGCAAGAGCAGGTCCGAGTGCAGCAGCACGATCAGCCAGGGTGCAATCGTGTAGAAGCCGAACGGCCCGATGATCGGGATCTGGGCGTTGAGCAGCGGAAGCGTCACCAGATTCGAGGCCCGCAGCAGCATCTCATGGGTCGTCGACGCGACCGTCACCGCGACGTACGCGCCGACGCTGACGAACGTGACGAAGCGCGTGCTGACGGCGTTGGCTGCGTCGTTCACCGAGCCGAGCAACTTCTCGGCGATCTGCTCCCGTCCCTCTGCCATGTCGCCCCTACTTCCGCTTCGCGAAGAAGGCGCGGATCGCCTCCAGGTTCTCGGGCGAGCCGATGCGCTCGCGGAAGGCGTCGTCTTCGCGCGCCCGCGCCGCGCGGATCGCTTCCCGCTCGCATTCGCGCACGAGCCGCTTCGTGTGGCGCAGCGAGCCGATCGGGTGCTGCGCGATGCGCGCCGCGAGCTCATTCATTTCGGGCAGCAGCTGCTCTGGCGCCAGCTCGCGGGCCGCGAGCCCGATCTCGACGGCGCGCGCGGAGCTCACCCAATCCGCCGTGAACAGGATCTCGGCCGCGGCCTGATGGCCCACGCGCAGCGGCAGCAGATAGCTGCTTGCCGCCTCGGGCACGACGCCGAGCGAGACGAAGGGCACGCGCAGGCGCGCGCCGCGCGCGATGTAGACCACGTCGCAGTGCAGCAGCAACGTGAGGCCGAGCCCCACGCCGACGCCGTTGACGGCAGCGAGCAGCGGCTTGTCGAAGCTGACCACGCGGTCGAGGCAGGCGCCGAAGGGGTGCTCTCCGCCGCTGGCCCCGGCCGCCGGCAGCGCCATCTCGGCGAGATCCTGCCCGGCGGTGAAGGCCTCTCCGGCGCCGGTCAGGATCACCACCTTCACGAGGTCGTCGTCGAGTGCGCGGTCGAGCGCGTCGCGCAGCAGCCGATATTGCTGCGCATCGAACGCGTTGCGCGCTTCGGGCCGGTCGAAGGTCAGCGTGCGCACGCCATTCTCGGTCGCTTCGCGCAGACTCTGCCGTGTCACTTCAAGCCTCTCTTGCCGCAGCCTCGACGCTCTCGCGCGTGA
The DNA here is from genome assembly GCA_963785985.1 of uncultured delta proteobacterium. GTDB lineage: Bacteria > Myxococcota_A > UBA9160 > UBA9160 > SMWR01 > DATBRV01. The sequence continues at coordinate 70,262 of CAWAXD010000024.1, forward strand.
TGGCGAGCAGCTGGTCGAGATCCGCATCGGGAATGTTCAGGGAGGGCGTCACGTAGACGACGTTGCCCAGCGGCCGCAGATAGGCGCCGCGGCGCAGCGCCTCCTCGTAGACGCGCCAACCCGTGCGCGCGAGATAGCCCGCAGCACCGGCGAGGTCGAGGGCGCCCACCATGCCGAGCGCGCGCGTGCTCGCCACCCCCGGAAGACCGCGCATGCCCTCGAAGGCGGCGGCGATGCGCGCGGCCTTCGGCGCCGCGCTCGCGAGGATCTTCTCGTCCTCGAACACGCGCAGAACCTCGAGCGCCACCGCGGCGCCGAGCGGGTGGCCACAGAAAGTGTGGCCATAATAGAACGCGCGCGTGGCGTCGCCGAGGAAGCCGTCGAACACGCGCGGCGTCGCGAGCGTCGCCGCCATCGGAAGCAGACCCCCCGTGAAGCCCTTCGCCGTGCACAGCAGGTCGGGCGACACGCCCGCGTGCGCGGCCGCCCACATCGGGCCGCTGCGCCCGTAGCCGGTGAAGACCTCGTCGAAGATCAGGAACACGTCGTGGCGATCGCACAGCTCGCGGGCGGCGCTCAAGAAGGCGGGATCGTAGGAGCGCATGCCGGCAGCGCCCTGGAGCACGGGCTCGACCACCAGCGCGGCGATCGTGCTCGCGTGCTCGGCGAGCGTGCGAGCGAGCGCCTCGACTGCGCGCGGCGTGCTGCCGGGCTCGCGCGGCGGCGCCACGAAGAAGCACTCGAGCAGCGCCCCCACGAACGGGCGCCGGAACGCCTCGACCCCGCCGATCGCGGTCGCTCCGAGCGTCTCGCCGTGGAAGGCGTCCTCGAGCGCCACGAAGCGGCGTCGCCCGGGCCGCCCGTTCTGGGCCCAGTACTGGAGCGCGAGCTTGAGCGCGACTTCGACGGCCGTCGAGCCATCGTCGCTGTAGAAGACGTGCTCGAGGCCCGCCGGCGCGACCCGACACAGCGCCTCGGCGAGCTCGGCGGCGGGCGCGTGCGCGATGCCGGCCAGCGCCGTGTGGCCGAGCGCATCCGCTTGAAGCCGCAGCGCCGCGAGCAGGCGGGGATGCGCATGCCCCAGCGTCGACGACCACCACGAGGCGTTGCCGTCTAGATAGCCGCGCCCATCCGCATCGAAGAGGCGCGACCCCTCCGCGCGCACGATCACGAGCGGGTCCGGCCCCTCGCGATAGCGTCCCATTTCGGTGTATGGATGCCACACCCGACGCTTGTCGAGCGCGACGATTCGCGAGCGCGCCGATTCCACCGTCGCTGGACTAGAGCACGAGCTCCGCGAGCAGCCGCAGGGCCTCCGGCTGGCCCGCGCCGATCAGCATCGAGGTCGCGGGCGACCGCTTCCAGGCTGCGACGCGATCGCGGATCCGCTCCTTCGGGCCGACGAGCGCGATCTCGTCCACCAGCTTGTCGGGCACCGCCGCCATCGCCTCGGCCTTCTTCCCATCCAGGTAGAGATCCTGGATCTTCACCGCAGCCGCTTCGTACCCGAGGCGCTTCGCATAGTCGTTGTAGAAGTTCTTGCCGCGCGCGCCCATGCCGCCGATGTAGAGCGCGAGCATCCCCTTCACCGGCATGCGGCAGCGATCGAGATCGTCGCCCAGCACGCAGGTGATGAAGGGCGCGAGGTCGAAGTCCGCGAGCTTGCGCTTGCCACCGGTCGTCGCGAGGCCCTTCTCGATCGACGGCATCAGCACGTCGCCGCGCTCGGGGTTCATCCAGACGGGAAACACGCCGTCGGCGACTTCGCCCGCGCACTCGAGTCCGTTCGGGCTGATCGCGGCGGTGTAGATCTTCAGGTCGGCGCGCCCGTGCAGGATGCTCTTCAGCGGCTTGCCGAGACCGCTGGCGCCCGGGCCCCGGTAGGGAATCTGGTAGTGGTACCCCTTGTGCTCGAGCGGCTCCTCGCGCGCGAGGATCTTGCGCACGATCGTGATGTATTCGCGCGTGCGCGTCAGCGGCCGGCCATACGCCACGCCGTGCCAGCCCTCGATCACCTGCGGGCCCGAGGGGCCGAGCCCCAGGATGAACCGGCCGCCCGACAGGGCATCGAGCGTCATCGCCGTCATCGCGGTCATCGCGGGCGTGCGCGCCGGCATCTGCATGATCGCCGTGCCTAGCCTGATCTTGCTGGTCTTCGCCGCGATCCAGGTCAGCGGCGTGATGGCGTCGTTGCCGTAGGCCTCGGCCGTCCAGACCGAGTCGAAGCCGAGCCGCTCGGCTTCGAGGATCAGGTCGATGGGTACGGAAGGCTTGGGACCGAACTGGCCGGCGAGCAGACCGAGACGCATGGGGGGCTCTCCTTGCTGCCGGGGGGTCCGGCGCAGGCGCAGAGCATATCGGATCCGGGACGCTCAAGTCGCGGCCGGCGTCTCCTCGAGCGGCGTGGCGTCGAGCGGCAGCTCGATCACGAACGTCGCGCCATGGCCCGGCTCGGACTCGACGCGGATGCGGCCGCGGTGGCGCTCGATGATCCCGTGCGAGAGCGAGAGGCCCAGCCCCGTGCCGACGCCCACCGGCTTGGTGGTGAAGAACGGATCGAAGATGCGGGTCTGCACCTCGGGCGGGATGCCGGGGCCCGTGTCGTGGAACTCGAGCCGGACGCCTTCCGGGGTGCGGCGGGTCTTGATGCGGATCTCGCCCTTGCCGTCGATCGCGTCGCAGGCATTCATCAGCAGATTCAGGAAGACCTGGTTCAGCTGGCCGGGATAGCAGCGCACGCGCGGGAGCTGCCCGTAATCGCGCACCACCGTGATCGCGTTCTTGAAGCGCGGCTCCATCAAGGCCAGCGTGCGATCGATCTCCTCGTGCAGGTCGGCGTCCTGCACGTCGGCCTGGTCCATGCGCGAGAAGGTTCGCAGGTCCTGCACGATCTTCTTGACGCGCTGGGTGCCCTCGCGGCTGCGCGCGAGCAGCTTGCTGATGGTCTCCCGAATGCGCTCGGTGTCGGCGTCCGTGCGCTGACCCTCGACGAGCTTCTGGATGTACTCGTCGAGCAACTGGAGATTCGCGTGAACGAAGCCGATCGGATTGTTGAGCTCGTGGGCGACGCCCGCGACGAGCTGGCCCAGCGACTTCATCTTCTCCGCCTGCGTGAGCTGCGCCTGGATGTCGCGCAGCTCGCGCGTGCGCTCCTCGACGCGCGCCTCGAGCGTTTCGTTGAGCTTCGCAATCTCGTCGAAGGCCTTGGCGTTCTCGATCGCGATCGAGCTCTGGTTCGCGAGCGTGCGCATCAGCAGGCGATCGTCCGCAGCGAGGCGATCGCCGGAGAGCTTGCGCCCCACGGCGATCACGCCGAGCAGATCGACGCCGTAGAGGATGGGGACGAGCAGCTCGACCTCGAGCGTGTCGAACACGTCGCGGCAGGCCTCGCGGCTCTCGAGATCGTGCTCGTCGTCGAAATCGACGCGCGAGAGGTCCTCCCGCCGCATCCAGAGGTGCTTCCAGATCGGGTGGTCGGAGGGAATCTCGATCTTGAGCGCATCGCCGTCCCAATCGCCCCGCGAGGCGATCGGCTGCAGCAGCTTGCCCTTGTCGTCGACCAGCAGGACCATCGCGCGCTCGACGCCCATCGTGTCCGTCAGCGCCACGAGGATGCGATCCGCGATCTCGCCGAGCGACAGCATCGAGACCATCGCCTCGGAGATCTCGCGCACCGCCACCCGGTAGGCGGCGCGGTCGCGATCGAAGAAGCGGTCGACGAGCGCCTGCAAGCGGGTGCGCGCGGGATTGAAGAGCAGGATCGCGACGAAGAGCAGCGCCACCTGTGCGGGCCGCTCGCTCACGCCGAAGCGCGTAACGAGCGTGTCCGCGAAGGTGATGGCGAAGGCGAAGGCTCCGGTGATGCCGAGCGTCGCGGCGCCATAGGCGGCCGACGACTTCGCGAGGCTGCGCACCTCGAAGAGCTGGCGCCTCACGATCCCGTAGCCGACGGCGAGCGGGAACACGAAGACCCAGAGCAGCGGCAGGTAGAACGGGAACGACGTCCGGAACAGGATCTCCGCGACGAGCCCCACCACCGCGGGCAGGAAGCTCACCACCGCGCCCAGGAAGACCACGTCGGCGTGATCGCGCAGCGCGCCTTCGCGGTGCCGGTGGCGCTCGATGCCGACGATCGCCAGCGACACCACGAAGAGCCCGAGCGTATAGGCGAGCGCGAGGCTCGAGCCGGTCCCCGCGCGCATGCCGAGCATGTGATCCGCGATCGCAAACCAGCCGAGCACGACCGCGGCGAGATAGGGCAACACCTGGATGCGGCGGTGCCGCACGATCCAGTCGGGTTCGATCGGGTAGCTGGTGAACAAATGGAAGGTGGTCGCGCCGATCAGCGGCAGGTTGACCATCAAGCGCGGGAACGACCACGCGATGTAGTCGGACTGGATCACGGTGGCGAGCTGCACGGACATCGTCGAGCAGAAGAGCAGCAGCGCCCACGCGCCGGCGCGGTCCGGTCGCATCCACCACACCGCCCCGCCGGTGACGAGATAGATCATGGCGACGACGAGCAGGAGCGCGTGAAACAGGGACTCGGTCGGCGCGCGCGTCTCGGCGCAGGGAACCGGCGGAAGCGTGAGCGTGATGAGCCGACCGTCGCGCTTCTCGAGCAGATAGACGTTGGGCACGCCGGCGCGCAGCCAGTGACTACCCTGGCGCTGCTGATAGAGATAGGGGACGCCGTTGACCTCGAGGATGCTGTCGCCGGGGCTCGCGCCGGCCTCGGCCGCCGAGGCGGAAACCCTCTCGATCACGGCCCGGCCGCCGAGCCGCGAATCCGAAAAGGGGTGGCTGAGGGCGCCCGGCTGCGAGCGCAACCCCCCGATCGACAAGAAGATCGCGAGCAGCGCCCAGGCGATCGCAAGAAACGCCGTCCAGCGCCGCATCCGCAGGGTGGAGGTGGGGTTCATTGCGCTCCGAGCACCCCCCGCATGCTACCAGAGCGGCGGAACCCGGCGGCAGTGCAGGCAGAGCGCAGCGAGGCGCAGGCGGGCGAAGTCCGGACGGGCGCGAGCGGCGCCCGCGCCGGGGGCCAGTCTACTGCTCGGCGCGCAGGCGCTCGAGATCGATGGTCTCGCGGTCGAGCTGGCTTCCCGTGGCGTAGTTGTAGCCGCGGTTGTTCAGCACGATGATCCGGCCCGCATCGGCGGGATCCATCTGGGCGGCGATCTGCTTGCGGATCTGCTCGAGGGCCGGACCGGCCTGTGCGAGATCGGCCTCCGGGCCCTGCTGGTTACACGTGGGACCGTCGTTGCTCGCGAGCGGCTTATTGGGCTCGTCGGCCCGCACGGCCTTCACGCCGGGGAGGGCGAGCACGAACGTCGCGAGGAGCGCGAGGCTCCCGACCATCAGCTTCCAGTCGAACAGCGATCGCATGACAGCCTCCGTGGTACTCTGGCACCACCCCCTTTCATCGGCCATTCGCGGGCCGCGCTTGACGGCAGCCGCCGCGATCGGCCACCGTCGCGGGCGGGGATTGCGGGCGGCTTGCCGCCCGGCTGCCGCGTGGCTGCCGCGAACCTGCCGCAGCGCGGGCAGCGGGAGACCGCGAGGCGCGGAATCCGGGAGCTGGAGGCTCCGGAAGACAGGCGGGAAGTCCATGCAGCTCGTCAGTTTCGAGCGCCGCACGGGTGACACCGTTTCGGATCGCAGCGAGGCGGGCCGCCGGCCGCCCTCGCTGGCCGATTCCGCGCTCGGCTTCGAGTCCCTGGATGCGACGCGGCCGGGTGTGCGCCGGCTCGGCGCCGTGCTCCCCGGCGGGCCCCACGCCGGCTCGATCGTCGATCTCAATCGCGCGCTCGCGATCCGCCTCGCCGGCGAAGACGTCGGCGCTCCCGAGGCCGAAGCCGATTCGCTGCTGCCCCCCGAGATGCATGCCTTCCTGCGGCGCGGCCCCGCGGCGCTCGCCATGGCGCGCGCCGCGCTCGAGTTCGCCGCGGACGCCGTCGACCGCTACGACGCCCCCGATCTGCTGCGCGCCGGAGTCGTCGAGGCGCGCCGGCGCGTACACTTGTGGGCGCCCGTCCCGCGGCCGCGCAAGATCATCGCCGTCGCGCGCAACTACCCCGCGCACGCTCGCGAGCGCGGGAGCGCAGCGCCGCCCTCCGAGCCGGTGCTCTTCCTCAAGGCGCCGTCCGCGGTGATCGGCCCCGACGACGAGATCCTGCTCCCGGCGGCCAGCTCGCGCGTCGACTGGGAGGGCGAGCTCGCGGCCGTGATCGGCTCGCGCGCGCGCGACGTCAGCGCGCAGGACGCGCTCGCCTGCGTAGCCGGCTACTGCGTCGCCAACGACGTCTCCGCCCGCGATTTCCAGAACGAGCGCGGCCAGCACTTCATCGGAAAATCCTGCGACACGTTCGCTCCGCTCGGCCCGGCGCTCGTCACCGCCGACGAGATCCCCGACCCGCAAGACCTCGGCATCCGGACGCTCGTGTCGGGCGAGACGATGCAAGCGGCGCGCACCAAGGAGATGATCTTCCCGATCGCCGAGCTCATCGCGTTCATCTCGAAGCTGATGACGCTCGAGCCGGGCGACGTGCTGCTCACGGGCACGCCGGCGGGAGTCGGCGCCGCACGCACGCCGCCGCGCTGGCTGCGCGATGGCGACGTCGTCGAAATCGAGATCGAGCGGGTGGGACGGCTGCGAAACTACGTGCGCGCCGCGCCCGTGGCGCCCGCCAGCGGCGCCTCGGGCGCGTAGCGGATCAGCACGCGGCTGCCGTCGCGCACCCCGGCGCGCATCTTGTCGCGCCAGGCGCCGATCTCGCTCGGGTACTTCTTCTCGTAGCTGGCGAGCAGTTCGTCCAGCACGCCGTCGCTTCGAACCAGCGAGGCGCGCGCCACGCAGCTCGGCCCCGCCCGGAAGGCTTGATTGCGGCCGATCATCTGCTTCCAGCGCCCGTAATCCCCCACCCACAGGCGGGCGCGCGTGAGGCCGCGCGCCAGGCTGCGCGCCTTCCAGGTCGTGGCCGCCGTGATCACCACGACCGCTCCGTCGATCCACCCGAACCACACTTCCGCGTGACAGCTGCTCTCGGCGCCGTCTCGGAGCAGCGGGCTCACGTAGACGTATGGGCTCGACGCGAGCGCGCGCGCGAGGGTCGGATCGAGGGCGCTGCGGGCGGGCGGTGTCTGCGCGCGCGCCAGCGCGGCCGGAACCAGCGCGATCCCGACCAGAGCCTCGAGCAGCGTCCGGCGATCGATCAAATGCCGGACCCCTTCTCCTGCTCGTCCACGTGGATGCCGCACTCGCGCGTCTCGGGGCTCTCCCACCACCAGCGGCCCGCGCGCGGATCGTCACCCGCCGCGATCGCGCGCGAGCAGGGGTCGCAGCCCACCGACGGATAGCCTTCGGCGTGCAGGCGGTTGATGGGGACGTCGTGCTTGCGCACGTAGGCGAGCACCTGTTCGTGCGTCCAGTCGGCGATCGGATTCACCTTCACGATGCCGCCGTGCTGGTTGTCGAATTGAACCTTCGCAGTGTCTTCGCGCGTCACGCCCTGGTCGCGGCGCAAGCCCGCCACCCAGGCGTCGAGCGTGGCGAGGTAGCGATTCAGCGGCTCGACCTTGCGCAGCCGGCAGCAGAGCTGGCGGTTCTCGATCGATTCGTAGAAGAGATTCATCCCCTTCGCCTGCACCATCGCCTCGACGGCGGCGGCCTCCGGGAAGACGACCTCGACGCGCTTGTCGTAGCGGTCGCGCACGCGATCGATCAGGTCGTAGGTGGCTTGCGGCAGGCGGCCCGTATCGAGCACGAAGACCCGCGCAGCCGGGTCGATGCGGTGCATCATGTCGAGCAGCACCAGACCCTCGGGCGCGCCGAACGAGCAGGAGAGCGCGATCTTCGGGGCGAAGCTCTTGAGCGCCCAGCTCAGCAGCTGCTGCGGATCGAGCGCCTCGCCCTGTCCGGACTCGATGAAGCGCCGGATTGCGTCGTGCATGGTCACGGGTCCATCTTCTCGGGTGCGGGCGCGCCCGGGCCGAACCCGAAGGCTACCACCGCCTGCGGATCGCGCACGCGGCGCGCGAGCTCCTCGATGCGGCTCCCGAGCCGCGGGTGCACGAGCCGCGGCGCCAGCTCGCAGAGCGGCTCGAGCACGAAGGCGCGCTCGTGCAGCCGGGGATGCGGGATGCACAGCCCGCGCTCGTCGAGCACGAGCGAGCCGTAGAGCAGCAGATCGAGGTCGAGCGTGCGCGCGCTCCAGCGCGGACCTCCGCGGCGGCGCCCGGCAGCGACCTCGATCTCGAGCAGTCGCTCGAGCAGCGCGCGCGGCGCGAGGCGCGTACGCAAGCGCGCGACGGCATTCAGATAGGGCCCCTGCGGCGGGGGACCGACGGGCGCCGTCTCGTACACCGTCGAGAGCGCCTCGACGCGCACGCCGGGATGCGCGCGCAGCGCGGCGATCGCCGCAGCCAGCTGCGCCGCGCGATCGCCGAGATTCGAGCCGAGCGCCACGTAGGCGTCGACCCTCCGGCCCTGCGGCGGTTGGGAGCGCGGCGCGCGGGTCATGGCCAGATCCTACCGCTCCCAGCCGGAGCGGCCGCCCCGACCACACAGCATCGGTTCAGAAGCCGTTCGTCACGCTGCATCAGCCGGCAGGCGGAGCACTCGCATCCGCAATTGGTCGAATCGCGCCGCCACGGCTTGCAGCAGGCGGTCGCTCGCGAAGATCGGCGCGATGCTGACGCAGACGAGGAACTCCGGGATGTGCAGGACCACCGTGTTGATCAGGTGAAAGGACGCGGCGGCGAGCATCGCCCACCATTGCGTGCGGCGGAAGAGAAAGCCGAGGCCGACGAGCAGCTCGAGGGCGATCGTCGCCCAGGCAAACGACGTCCAGAACTCCCGCCCGAGGTCGAGCCTCGAGATCCAGAACGCCACTGGCGTGGCCCACATGCTCTGGTGGACGGACTCCAGGAGCTTGCCGTCGTGCCACAACGGATTCGTGGCCTTCCAGAGCCCAGACCCGAAGTAGAGCATGAAGGCTTGCAGCGTGAGCACGCGTTCTCCCCAGCCGCACGCCGGATGTGGCGCACTGGATTCGGCCGGGTTCACCGCCCAGACGCGCCCGCCCTCCGCGAACGTCAGAACCACGAGATAGATCACGATCAAGCGATCGAACGCCGTGTAGGCGACGGCGATCTCGAGAAAGTAGTGGTAGAGAAAGCCGGCGAGAAGCAGCGGCACCGTGATGTGGGTGCGGAATCCGAGCGTGACCGCCAGCGCGAGCGACAGCGTGATTCCGAACAGGATCCGGGCCACGACGGGCGGCGGCGCATAGTCGGGGACCAGGAGCGGGACGAACACGCCTTCCGACGAGAAGAGCAGCGTGACGTGCGGCGCCAGGGCGCCGAAGTAGGCGAGCAGGTAGAGCCCGAGCAGGATGCGGAAGCCCGCCATCCGGTAGGGCGTGCGGGGCGGGAACCAGAACTTCTCCCACCGCCCCCGAGCCGTCCCGGGCGTCATTCGGGCGCCTCGATGAACCACATGCGGTTCCGCGTCGTCTCCGGCAGCATGCCCGCGCGAAAGCCGCGCGGATCCGTGGGCCAATCGACCGCGTCGAGCCGAATGTCTGCGACGGGGAGATCCGGGTACAGCCGGTTGTGGTTCGCGCGAATCTTCCGTGCGAGCACGGACCAGGCGCGAGTCCGGCCCACGTCGCCGTAGATCGCCGCAGGGAAGGAAACGTAGAGCTGCATCGTCGTGATCGAGTGTCGGAGGGGAAAATGGTCGGTGAGCGGCAGCTCGATCCAACGCCCCCGATCTTCGGGGCGGCCGACCTGCGTTCGCTTGCCGTAGATCAGGTAGTCCTCGTTTCTCGGCGAATAGCTGCTGAACATCGACATCAGGTCGAAGGCGTCCCGCACGAACTTCGGATGCGGGATGTAGAGGCCGAGCTCGACCAGCTGGGGCGGTTGTAACGCGACCATGGCATTGCCGTACAGCAATGCCAGCGCGATGGCGGACATGCTCAGCCGGCGGCCCGCAGACATCGTGGGAGGTGGATTGCTGGGCTTCGCGAGCGATCCAGGCAACGTGTTACCCGATGATGCATCGACGGTTCGCCGTCGATCCGTCGTCGCACGAGAATACTATGCTCCCGACGCCCTCGCGTTCGCGAGCGACCCGGCGAACACGCCTGTCCGGGATCGGGCACGCCGGATCCGAGGGGCCAGGCGCTGCGGCGCCGCGCCTGGCCGCCCGACGTCGACGCTCCACCCGACCTCGCCGGCGGAGCGCCGCGGCGCGCGAGAGTGCTTCGACCGGCTAATCAGCGCGCAATGAAGAACGCCGAGCGGGAGCAACAGAATCGGAGCTGACGCGGCCCGCGATCGCGCACCGCTCGGCGCTCAAGCTGCCGGGGCAGGGCGTCGATGACGCCTGCGATGGATCCCTCGGTCAAAGGCAGTCTGGTGTTGGGCGCGGTCGTGAGCGTCCGTCGCCATCGCGACCAGGGCCGGATCTCGGCGGACCAGCTCAGCGCGCGCCTCGACGGCGACGCCCTCGAGCTCATCGATCAGAAGATCGACATCGGCCGCTGGTATCCGATGAAGCAGTTCACCGCCCTGCTCGACCTCGACTGGGACGTCGGCTCCAAGCGCGATCCCGCCTACATGCGCCGCCAGGGCGAGCAGGCCGCGGACCGCCTCTTCAGCTCCGGCGTCTACCAGCAGCTCAACTACGCCGAGCGCGCCGACCGCGTGGCCACCGCCAAGGACCTGAAGCGACAGTCGAAGCTGATCACGTCGATCAACGGATCGCTCTACAACTTCCTCAGCTTCGAGGTGCGGATCGGGGGGGAGCGAAGCGACCTCCTCGAGATCATCTACTCGAACGCAGCGCCCTTCTCGGAAGCGCTCCGCCACTCGACGGAGGGCTTCATGAACCAGATCAACCAGCGGCAGGGCTCCTCCCATCGCTGGATGAGCCGGCGCGACCGCGCCGACGTCATCGTCTTCTCGCTGCCGCTCCCGAGCCGCCTCGTCGCCACGGGCTGAGCGCCCCATCCCGCTCCCTGCCGGCGTCGGAGTCGGGGCTAGTTCCCGAAGTCCCAGCTCTCGCCCGCGTGGTGCCGGCCGAGCACGTTCTTTGCGATCAGGATCTTGTGTACCTCGTCGGGACCGTCGGCGATGCGCAGCGTGCGCGCGCCCTGGTACATGGCGGCCAGCGGCAGGTCGCCGGACACGCCCGCCGCGCCCCAGACCTGGATCGCGCGGTCCACCACGCGGTGATAGGCCTCGGGCACGAAGATCTTGATCGCGGAGATCTCCGTGCGCGCGTCGAGGCCGCTGTCCATGCGCTCGGCGCAGTGGATCGTCATCAGCCGCGCGGCCTGGATATCGATGTACGAGTCCGCGATGAAGCCCTGCACGAACTGCTTGGTCTCGAGCTTGCCGCCGTGGACCTCGCGCTCGGCGGCGCGCTGCACCATCAGGTCGAAGGCGCGCCACATCTGCCCGACGGAGTTCATGCAGTGATAGACGCGCCCGGCGCCGAGGCGATCCTGCGCGGCGTGATGACCGGAGCCGGTCTTGCCGAGCTGGTTCGCGAGAGGCACGCGCACGTTCTGGTAGAGGATCTCGCAGTGGTCGCTTTCATGGCCCCACACCGAGATGCCGCGCACGATCGTGAGGCCGGGCGCGTCCGACGGCACGATGATCTGCGTCATCTTGCCGTTCTGCTCCGCCGGCCCCTTCGGATCTTCCGTGCGGCACATGACGATGAAGAAGTCCGCGCGCTTGCCGTTCGAGGTGAACCACTTATGGCCGTTGATCACCCACTCGTTTCCCTCGCGGCGCGCCGTGGTCTTGATCGAGCGCGGATCGGACCCGGCCGAGTCGGGCTCTGTCATCGAGAAGCCCGACTCGAGCTTCCCCTCGGTGAGCGGAATCAGCCACTTCTGGATCTGCTCGGGCGTCCCGTACTTCGCGAGGATCTTCTGGTTGCCGGAGTTCGGCGCGACGACACCGAAGAGCGCGGCAGCGCCCATCGTGTAGGCGAGCACTTCGTTCATGTACGCGTGCTCGAGGAAGCTGAGCCCGCAGCCCCCGTACTCCTCGGGCAGATGCGGCGCCCACAGCCCCGCCTGCTTGACCTTGTCCTTGATCGCGCCGCGCAGCTCCTTCGCGCGCTGCTTCGCTGACTCGGGTGCATTGTCGCTGCGCGCCACCCACAGCTCGTTCTCGTGGGGAAGGATCTCCTTGTTCACGATCTCGGCGGTCATCAGGCGGATCTGGTTGATGCGCTCGCTGACGCCTGCAATCGGCTGAACGTTCATGGGCACGACGGTTCTCCTCGGGGTTTCGCTGCATGCTAAACCACCGCGGCGATCGCTGGCACCGGCGCTTTGCGACGCGCGTCAGCGTTGCTTGCGGAACATCCCGTCGAGACGGACCGGCTTGATCTGCTGGCGCCACTCGGGCGGCTGCTCGCGCGGGGTCTGGGCGCGGACGTAGGCCGCCCATTCCGCGGCCGCGGCATCGCGCGCCGCATCGGCTCGCGGCGCAGACGGCGCGGTAGTGCTGCCCGCGAAGACCACGACCGCACACAAAACCGCGAGTGCGCCGGCCGCGAAGCTGGTCGCCAGCGACTTCCAGCTCGTTCGCGCCGGCGGCGGCGTCTGCCCTCGGCAAACCCCCGCGGGGCATCCCAACACTGTGAACGGTACGCTCTGACTCAGCATTGCCATCGTCTCTCTCCTTCTGGCGCGCCCGGCACAGGCGGGAGGATCGGTCATCCATTATGAATATCCAGGCCTCTTTATTTCTATTCTGCTATGCAAATATGAATTGGCAAAACTCGAGAGGGTCCCCCGATGGCCGTCAGTTCCCAACCCGAAACCTCCGCAACCGCCATCCCGCTCGACTGGACGGCGCTGCGCGACTTCCTGGCGGTCGCCGACACCGGGAGCCTCTCCCGGGCGGCCCGCCGGCTCGCGGTCAGCCAGCCGACACTCACGCGCCGCATGGCGACGCTCGAGAAGCACCTGCGCACGGAGCTCTTCCGGCGCACGCCGCGCGGGGTCGAGCTGACGGAGGCGGGCGAGTCGATCCTGCCCGCGGCGCGGCAGATGGAGCAGGAGGCGCACGCGGTCGAGCTCGCGATCTCCGGGCGCGACACGGCCCTCGCCGGGCTCGTGCGCATCACGGCGACCGAGGGCATCGGCATCCACTGGCTGACGCCCGCGCTCGCGGAGTTCCAGCTCGCGCACCCGGCGATCGAGATCCAGCTGATGCTCCAGACGCAGGTCCTGAACCTGCTGCAGCGCGAGGCCGACATCGCGGTGCGTCTCTCGCGGCCGGTCCAGTCGGACCTGGTGGCTCGCAAGGTGGGCGATCTCGCGTTCGGGCTCTACGCCTCCCGGGCCTACCTCGAGCGCCGCGGGCGCCCGGCGAAGCTGGAAGACCTGGCGCGACACAGCTGCGTGGCGTACGACGAGTCGGCGCGCTGGCTGAGCGGACCTGGCGCCGCGATCGAACGCGCGCTCTCCGCGGGTTCCGTCGCCTTCCGCGCCAACAGCGGACAGGCGCAGCTCGCGGCGATCCGGGCCGGACTCGGGGTCGGCACGGCGGTCCGCTTCCTCGCCGAGCGGCACGCCGAGCTCGAGCAGGTCTTGCCCGAGACGGAGATCGCATTCGAGCTGTGGCTGATCACCCACCCGGGCCTGCGCCGCAGCGCCCGCATGCGCGCGGTGTTCGACTTCCTGGTGGAGCGCTTCGCGGATGCCCGCGACGTGTTCAGGGGCCCGGGGCGGGACACCTAGCGCGAGAGGCACGCACAGGTTGCAGCGCCCGCTGGTCGATACGGCTGGAAGGAGGCCCGATGAGCGTCGCGTACGACCCCCTCTCGCCCGAATACCAGGACGACCCCTATCCCGTCTATCGCCGCCTGCGCGACGCGGCCCCCGTTCACTACGCGCCCGAGGCGAAGATGTTCTGCGTCTCGCGCCACGCGGACGTCGGCTGCGTGCTGAAGCGCACGGATCTCTACTCGTCGGCCGCGATGACCAGCGTTCTCTCCGGCGGCTCCCTCTGGGAGCTGGGTCCCGGCTTCGTGCTCGGGTTGCTGCGTTTCATGCTCAAGACGCGGATCAATCCATTCGAGGTGCGCAAGCGCAAGGCGATGATCAGCGTCGACGGGGAACGTCACGACTCGCTGCGCGGCATCGTGAACCGCGGCTTCACGCCGAGCCGCATCGCGGCCTGGGAGCCGCGCGCGCGTGCGATCGTGGGAGCGCAGCTCCGCAAGCTCGTCGCAGGCGAGCCGTTCGACGTGATCGAGGACCTCGCCGTTCCGCTACCGATGACGATCATTGCGGAGATGCTCGGAGTCGACGCCGCGCGCCGGGCCGCTTTCAAGCGCGGGAGCAACGCTCTCGTTTCCGTCATGTCGGGCGCGGCGAGGAGAGGCTCGCCCGCAGCCAGCGCGCTCGAGGACGTCTCCGAGCTGTTCTTGTTCCTGCGCGACACCGTACGCGAGAGGCGCCGCCAGCCGGGAGACGATCTGGTGAGCGTGCTGGTCGATCCCGCGCGCGACGGCGTGCTCGACGAGCTCGACATGGTGCAGTTCGTCGTGCTGCTGCTCGTCGCGGGCAACGAGACCACGACGAACCTGATCGGAAACGCGGCCCTCGCGCTGCTCGAGCATCCCGACGCCCTCGAACGCGTCGCGCGCGAGCCCGAGCGCGTGCCCGCGCTCGTGGAAGAGGCGCTGCGCTACGACGCGCCGGTCCAGGTGGTCTTTCGCACCGTCGTCGAAGACACCGAGCTCGCCGGCACGCGCATCCCGCGCGGCGCCATCGTGGCGGCGCTGCTCGGCTCCGCCAACCGCGACGAGCGCGCCTTCCCAGACCCCGACCGCTTCGACGTCGAGCGCGAGCCGCGCGGCCACTTCGCCTTCGGCTTCGGTCCCCACTTCTGTCTGGGCGCGGCGCTTGCGCGCCTCGAAGCGCGCGTCGCGCTCGAAGCGCTGGTGCCGGAGCTCGTGCGCTGCAAGCGGGTCGGGGAGCGCAACGCGCGCATCGATTCCTTCCTGGTGCGCGGTCGCGCGCATCTCGACGTCGTCGCGGAGCGCGACGTCTGAAGCCTCCGGCCTATCTCGCTCGGAACCGCCCGAGATACGTCGTCGCCTCGACGGGCTCCTTCTGGATGGTCTCGAGCAGGCCGCTCAAGATGTCGTGGCAATCGAGCATCACCTTGCGCTT
Organism: uncultured delta proteobacterium; assembly: GCA_963785985.1. Classification (GTDB taxonomy): domain Bacteria; phylum Myxococcota_A; class UBA9160; order UBA9160; family SMWR01; genus DATBRV01. The sequence goes on from CAWAXD010000024.1 coordinate 85,477, forward strand.
TTGATTGAGCGAGATGGATAGCGATCGGACATTGGTGTTCTCGCGCGAGAGCGCGAGGATCTGGGACTTGATCCCGGCGAACCGGGCATAGCTCGAAGCGGCCAGCGCGAGGTCGGCGCCGCCGGCCAGCTTCGCGAGCTTGCCCAGGCCCTCCAGGTCGCTGCGGACCCGTTCGTCTTCCTGGGCCATTCGGGCTTCCAGCTCGTCCATCCGCGGGTCGCCAGCCTCTGCGATGTGCGGCGGAAGCAGGCTCTGGATGCGCAGCGCGGCGACCTGGGCGCCGAGCGCAAGCGCCATCACCTGCTTCGCGTCCCGTGTCGCGGCATTCGCGGTCACGAGGCGCGAGAGCGCGGCGCTCATCTCGTCGAGCGCGCCCGCGGCCGGGCCGAATGCCAGGGCAGCCGCCTTGAGATTGGTGTTCTCGACCGCCAATTTCAGCAGCTCGTCGTCGATCCGCTGGAACTCGGCGAAGCGCTCTGAGAATTCCGCGAGCAGCTCCTTCTCCGCCTGGGTTCCGCCTTTGTCGAGGAGCTCCGCCAACTCCCGCCGCTCACGCTCCACGTCCGCCGTGCTTGCGCGCGCCTGGTCCGCGAACGCCTGCGACTCCGGATCGGTGATCGAGAGCACGGCGCTCTTCTCCGCTTCCGAGGCCGCCACCAGACCCAGTTGCATCCGAGCCACCAGGTCCGTCCGCTGCGCCTTGGAGACGAGCTGAGGGTCCGGTTTCGGTGGTCCACCGAAGAGCAGCACCAGCAGGATCAACAGCAACAAGATCGCCGCGCCAGCGGCCATCCAGAGGATGTCGCGGGTGCCGGGTCTGATCTTCATGCTGCGGGCTCGCAGGTCGTGCAATCGTGAATTCGAGAAGTCTGGCGTCCCGAACGATATCGGGCGTCTCTCGTACGGCAACGGGCTCGCAGGCCGACGTCAGAGCGCGCGTTCGGTTCGCGGGTGCTACCTGCCGAGCGGAACCACGACCTCGCGCCCACCGTACCCGTGCACCGAGTCGCGAGCACGGATACAGACGCTCGTGACGTTCGGCGGCACCTTCACGCCGCTCAGCTCCCGCGTGAACGGCTGCTCCTCGACGTGCGGGTGCTCGAGCACGCGGGTCGCGAGCACGCTGCCATCCGGGAGCAGAACCTCCCAGGCATTGGCGTAGTGGTCCCAGCCTGCGTCAGCATGCCGGACCGTGACCCGGAACGTGCACACGGAAGCCGCGCAGCTCGCGGACGCCGAGAGCACGTCCGCGAGGCCGGCCTGGCTCACGCCAGCGACCGCTACGAGGAGCAGTGGAGAGAGAGGAAGCCAGCGCATGGCGCGTTCACGCGACCACCCCGAGCGCGACCCTACCCGCGCTCATGATACCCCCGCTCGAAAGGACCCTCCGTTGCCCTTGATGGCGAACGAGACGATCCCGCAGCAGAGTCGGGAGCCTGCGGAGGCCGCCGGCGGCGCCGCAGGAGAGGCGTAGGACGTCGATCGGGGTCGCGAGACCCGGGAGCAGCCGCGCCATGCAGCGTCCGATCCTCGAGCGGGTGTTCCGGTTTCTCCCGGCCGTCGGCTCCTTGCGCGGCTACGGCGCCTTCGACGCGCGCGCCGACGCGCTGGCGGGGATCACCGTGGCGGCGGTCGCCGTGCCCCAGGCGATGGCGTACGCGATGGTGGCCGGGCTCCCCGCACAGTACGGCCTCTACACCGCGATCGTGATGACGGCCGTCGGCGCCATCTCCACGTCGTCGCGACAGCTCATCAATGGCCCCACCAACGCGATCTCGATCGCACTGCTCTCCGCGCTCGCCCTGGTCGAAGGCCAGGACCAGAAGGTCCAGGCCGCCGTGCTGCTGGCCTTCATGGTGGGAGCCATCCAGCTCGGCATCACGCTGCTGCGGCTCGGCGATCTCACCCGCTACATCTCGCACTCGGTCATCGTGGGCTTCACGCTGGGCGCGAGCGGACTGCTCGTGCTCGATCAGCTGAAGAACCTGTTCGGCCTGCGCGGGGCGAGCGACGCGCACGCGCATTTCCTGGTGCGCTTCTGGCGCAACCTGAGCGAGGGCGGCGGCATCCATGCGGAAACCGCCGCCATCGGGCTCGGCACGATCGCGCTGGTGCTCGCGCTGCGCTGGCTGAAGGAGAGGCTCGGCTATCGGCTGCTGCCCGATCTGCTGATCGCGGTGGGCGCGATGGCGACGCTCGTCGCATGGCTCGGGCTCGAGACGCGCGGCGTCGCGGTGGTCGGCGAGATCCCCGCTCGGCTCCCGGGCTTCGCCACACCCGTTCTCGACGCGGCCGCGATCCGCGAGTTCTCCACCGCCGCGCTCGCGATCGCGCTGCTGGGCCTGCTCGAGGCGATCGCGATGTCGAAGGCGCTGGCGGCGCAAACGAAACAGCGCGTCGACATGAACCAGCAGTGCCTGAGCGAAGGGCTCGCGAACCTCGCCGGGAGCTTCTTCCAGTGCGTGCCGGGCTCGGGGTCGCTCACGCGCTCGGCGATCAACCAACAGGCCGGCGCGTCGACGCAGTGGGCGGGCGTCGTCTCGGCGGCCGTCGTGGCGCTCACCATGTTCATGTTCGCGCCCTATGCGCGCTTCATCCCGCGCGCAGCGCTCGCGGGCATCCTGATGCTGACCGCGTGGCGGATGATCGATCGTCACGCGCTGCTCTATCACCTGCGGGCCACGCGTTTCGATGCCGCGATCGTCGCGACGACCGCCTTCGCGGCGATCGCCGTCTCGGTCGAGTTCTGCGTCCTGATCGGCGTCTTCATGTCCTTCCTGCTCGCGGTGCCGCGCGCCGGGCGCATGCTGCTGACCGAGTTCGTGCTGACGCCGGATGGCGGCATCCACGAGCGGCTGCCGGAGGACGAGCCCTGCTCGCGCATGCTGATCTTCGGGCTCGAGGGCGAGCTTTTCTTCGGAGCGACGGGCAACCTCGAGCAGCACTTCCAGGCCATCGAACAACGCATCACCGAGACCACGCGCGTCCTCGTGCTGCGCATGAAGCGCGTGCGCAATCCGGACGCCGTCGGCCTCACGCTGCTCGAGGCCTTCGTGCACCGCATCAAGGCGAAGGGCGTACACATCGTGCTGTGCGGCGTCCGCTCCCAGCTCTACGAGACCATGCAGAAGACGGGACTCGCCGCGCAGCTCGGCGAGAAGGAGGTCTTCCTCGAGCGGCCGGTGCGGCTCACGAGCACGCTGCTGGCGATCCGCCACGCCTACGAGCTGATCCCGGATCGCTGCCCGACCTGCCCGCGCCGCGACGTCACGGTCGACGAGCGGAGCCTCTACTACAGCATCTGAAGCAGCGGTTCCGTAGAATCCCACGCATGAGTCCGCTCCCGGATCCGCGTCTCTCCGCGCTGCTCGAACGTCTGCACGCGCGCAGCGCGGGCGAGAGCCGGGAGCTCGCGGCTTACTTCGGCGAGCGCGCGCGGGAAGGCTCGCTCGACTGGAACGCCTTCGATGACCGCACCCACGAGTTCCTGAGTGACAAGCTCGTTGCGCTCGATCGCGACAAGGCGGAGCTCTGCTACGAGCTCTGCCGTTCGCTGCGCGCGAAGCGCGTCGTGGAGGCGGGGACTTCGTACGGAGTCTCGACGCTCTATCTCGCCGCCGCCGTGCGCGAGAACGTGAGGCAGGACGGCGGCCAGGGGATCGTGATCGGCACGGAGTACGAGCCGACGAAGGCGCGCGCCGCGCGCGCCCACTTCGCCGAAGCGGGCCTCTCCGGGTTCATCGATCTGCGCGAGGGCGACCTGCGCGAGACGCTCGCCAGCATCGGCGGGCCCGTCGATTTCGCGTTGATCGACATCTGGACGCCGATGGCGCGGCCCGCGCTGGAAAAGATCGCGCCGCACCTGCGCCTCGGCGCGATCGTGATCGCGGACAACACCACGCAGTTTCGCGAAGCCTATCGCGACTACTTCGCGTTCGTGAACGACCCGGCGAACGGCCTGCGCACGCTCACGCTCCCGTTCGAGGGCGGCCTCGAGCTCACGACGAAGCACGCGTAGCAGGCGCGAGGCGAAGCATGCGGGATCTCTCGGGCAGAACGGCCGTCGTCACCGGCGCCGGCAGCGGCATCGGCCGCGCGCTGTCCCGGGCGCTCGCGGCCGAGGGCTGCCGGCTGGCGCTGGTGGACATCGATCCTGCGGGCCTCGACGAGACGCGGCGCCTGCTCGCCGATGTTCCGGTCAGCACGCACCTGGCGAACGTCGCCGATCGCGAGCGCATGGCGGCGCTTCCCGCCGAGATCCAGGCCGAGCACGGCGCCATCCACCTGCTCTTCAACAACGCCGGCGTCACCATCAGCGAGTCGTTCGAAGACAGCTCGCTCGCGAGGCTCGAGCTCGTGATCGGCGTCAATCTCTGGGGAGTCCTCTACGGCTGCCACTACTTCCTCCCGTACCTGAAGCAGGCCGGCGAAGCCCAGATCGTGAACACCTCGAGCATGGCCGGCTTCCTGGGCCTGCCCAATCAGGCCAGCTACTCGCTCACCAAGGCGGCCGTCAAGTCCTTGAGCGAGACGCTGCGCGTGGAGCTGGCCGGACACGGCATTGGCGTCACCAGCCTGCATCCCGGTGCGATCAAGACCAACATCATGAAGGCGGCCGCGGGCTACGGCGGCGATGCCGAAGAGACGGCGCGGCTGGAAAAGCTGGTCATGCGCTTCGGCATGGCGCCCGAGAAGCTGGCAGCCAGGGCGATCCGTGCGGTGAAGCGCAACCGCATGCGCCAGCGGATCGGATTCGATGCCTATCTGGTGGATTGGCTGAAGCGGCTGCTGCCGGTGGCGATCCATGCGCCGTTTCGCTGGGCGTTCACGCGCGCGGCGAGCGTCCGGGCGGAAAACGTCAGGGCGCAGCCTGGTGGTGGCGCTGCCACGTCTGGAAGCTCTGACCCGAGGCCGGATCGCGGCCGCTGAGCGCGGCGCGCCCTACGGCGCCGGCGCCTCACCCGGCTCCACCTCGATCTTCACCTCGGGCTGCATCTCGACGAACGTCACCCGGGAGCAGAGGTCAGCGGGGTCGAGCACGCTCTTGCCGTCCTGCTCGCGGCTCTCGAACACCAGCATCTGCGACTGGTACCCGCCTCCCTTCAGGAAGACCGTGTGCGGCTGGTCTTTCGCCAGCTTCATCGTCTTGGGTGAGCCTTCGAGCAGGCGCCCGTCGACGTAGACCATCACGTTTTTCGGCACGCACTCGAGCGAGACGCGCTGGCCGGTGGCGCAGCCGAAGGCTGCCGCGACGGCGGTGGCGACGAGCGCGGCGCGGATCAGAGGGCGAGGCATGGCGCGAAGCGTAGCGGAGTCCGCGCGGGCGCTCGTCGCCGGAGCGAGCCGGCGCAACGCCCCTCCCCTGACGGCCGACGCGCGCCCGAACGGACCCTGCGTTCGTCGCCTACACTCCCGCGTCGTGTCGGCCCTCCGGACCCTACCCCCCGAGCTCCTGACGCACGTGCCCGGCCCGCGCTCGCTCGCGCTCGCCAGCCGCCTCGCCGCGTGCGAGAGCCGCAACGTCACGGCGCTGACACCCACTCCCATCTTCTGGGAGCGCGCGCAGGGCGCCAACGTCTGGGATGCCGACGGCAATCGCTTCATCGATCTGACGGCCGGCTTCGGCGTCGCGAACGTGGGGCACGCCCACCCTCGCATCGTCGCGGCCGTGCGCGAGCAAGCCGAGCGGCTGCTGCACGGACTCGGCGACGTGCATCCGCCCGCCGTGAAGGTCGAGCTGCTCGAAGCCCTCGTGCGCCGCTATCCGGGCGGCGTTCCCGCGCGCGGCGTGCTCGGCTCCTCCGGCTCGGACGCGGTCGAGGCGGCGCTCAAGACCGCGCTGCTCGCGAGCGGGCGGGCGGGCGTGGTGGCGTTCGAGGGCGCGTATCACGGCCTCACGCTGGGCGCGCTCGACGCCACCTGGCGCCAGGACTTCCGCGCCCCGTTCGCGGCGCGGCTGCCGGGCGCGACGGTCTTCGCGCGCTTTGGCGACGCCGCGGACGTCCGGCGCGCGGCGAGCACGTGCCGCGTCCCGGTCGGCGCGCTGCTCGTCGAGCCCATCCAGGGACGCGGCGGTGAGCGCATTCCGCCGCGCGGCTTCCTGGCCGCGCTGCGCGACTTGTGCGACGCGGAGGGCTGGCTGCTGATCGCGGACGAGGTCTACACCGGATTCGGTCGCACGGGGCGCTGGTTCGCGTGCGAGCACGAGGGCGTGATTCCCGATCTGCTGTGCGTGGGGAAGGGCCTCGCCTCCGGCATGCCGATCTCGGCGTGCCTCGGACGGCTCGCGGTGATGGAGGCCTGGCCGGCGTCGCACGGCGAGGCGCTGCACACGCAGACCTTCCTCGGTCATCCGCCCGGCTGCGCGGCGGCGCTCGCCTCGCTCGCCGTGATCGAGGAGGAGAAGCTCGTCGAACGCGCGGCCGAGACCGGCGCGCGCGCGCTCGCCCATCTGACCCGGCGCTGCGCCGGTCGCACCGGTTGCGCCGACGTGCGCGGCCTCGGGCTCCTGCTCGCGATCGAGTGCGACACGCCCGAGCGCGCCGCGCGCGCCTGCGCCGAGGCGCTGGCCCGCGGCGTGATCGTGCTGCCGTCGGGCGACGACGGGCGCGTGCTCTCGATCACCCCGCCGCTCGCGATCGAGCCGGAGCTGCTCGAGCTCGCGCTCGACCGGCTCGTGGAAACGCTCGCATGATGCGCGGCCCCGACCCGGCGCGCAGGGATCTCGACGCGCGCGTGCTCGCGTGGATGCGAGAGCCTGTCTGGCGCTCGGACGACGCGCGCTTCGAGGCGCTCGCGCTCGAGCTCTTCGCGTTCCAATGGGAACGCTGTCTGCCCTATCGGCGCTTCTGCGAAGGCCGCGGCGTGCATCCGTCGCGGGTCTCGCGCTGGCAGGAGATCCCCGCCGTGCCGACGGGAGCCTTCAAGGAGCTCGAGCTGCGCAGCTTCCCGGCGCAGCTCTCGAGCCACGTGTTCCGCACGAGCGGCACCGCGACCTCCGCGCGCGGCGCCCTGCACCTCGACACGCTCGAGCTCTACGAGGCGTCGCTGCTGCCGAGCTTCGCGCGTTTCGTGCTGCCCGATCTCGCGCAGGGCGAACGCCTGCCGATCCTCGTGCTCGCGCCGTCCCCGCGCGAGGCCCCGGACTCCTCGCTCTCGCACATGTTCGGCGTGCTGCTGCGGGAGCTCGGAACGCCGGAGAGCGGATTCTTCCTGCGCGAGGGAGTCCTGCGCAGCGACGAGCTGCTCGCCGCGCTCGCGCGAGCTGGAGAACAGGGCGGCCGCGTCGCCATGTGCGGCACCGCGTTCGCGTTCGTCTTCCTGCTCGACGAGCTCGCGCGCCGCGGACGCGCGCTCGCGCTTCCGCCCGGCGCGCGCATCATGGAGACCGGGGGCTTCAAGGGCCGCTCGCGCGAGCTCGGCCGCGACTTCGCTCTACGCCGAGATCGAGGCGCGCCTCGGCGTGCCCGCCGCGCGCATCGTGAATCAATATGGAATGACGGAGCTCGGCAGCCAGTTCCACGATTCGCAGCTGCGTCTGCCGTACGAGCCGCGCCGCAAGCTCGGCCCGCCCTGGGCGCGCGTGAAGCTCGTCGAGCCCGTGGGCGGCGGCCCGGCGCCCGAGAACGAGCTGGGCGCAATCGCCGTCGTCGATCTCGCCAATACCGGCAGCGTGCTCGCGCTGCAAACGGCCGATCTCGGTCGCCGGATCGGCGACGGCTTCGACGTGCTCGGACGCGAGCCGGGCGCCGAGGCGCGCGGCTGCTCGATCGCAGCCGAGGAGCTGCTCGGCCAGGCGGGCACATGACACGAGAGGACGTCATGAATCGGCTCGCGGAGCTGCGCGAGGCGGGCGTCAAGCTGCGGCGCCGCCCGGCGCGCGACACGCTCGCGTCGCTCGCGCGGGTCCTCGAGGCTGTGGCGCGATCCGGGCTCGCCGTGGCGGCGACGGCTCGCGGCGGAGCTGCCGGGCGTCACGGGCTTTTCGGCCGAGAACGTGTGCGAGGGTCTCGCGCGCGGGCTGGCGTCGTGGAACGGCGAGGCCCTGCTCGCGCTCGCCCGAGCCGAGCTGGGGGATCCCGCGCGCGCCGATGCCGCGGGCAGCAGCATGCTGTCGGGCTTCGACGTGACGGCCGTCGTGCTGGCGGGCTCGATCCCGCAGCCGACGCTCGTCGCGCTCCTCGCCCCGCTGGTGCTGCGCTCGCCGGTGCTTGCGAAGCCGGCGTCGCGCGATCCGGTGACGCCCGGGCTGGTGGCCGAGTCGATCGCGGCCGTCGACGCGGAGCTCGGCCGCTGCATCGCCATCGCCACTTTCGGATCGCACGACGAAGCCGGCCTCGGCGCGCTGCTCGAGGCGGATTGCGTCGCCGCGACGGGCGCGGACGCGAGCATCGCCGCGCTCGCCGCGCGCGTGCGGCCGCCGCGCCGCTTCATCCCGTCCGGTCATCGCCTGTCGGTCGCGGCGCTGGGTCCGGAGGCGCTCGCGGGCGATGCGCTCGCAGCCGCGGCCGAAGCCATCGCGCTCGACGTAGCGCTGTGGGATCAGCTGGGCTGCCTGTCGCCGCTCTCGGTCTACGCGGTCGGCGGCTCCGACACGGCGCCGGATCGGCTGGCCGAGCGACTCGCGCAAGCCCTCGAGGCGCTCGAGCGCCGCTTGCCGCGCGGCAAGCCCGAGGCCGCCGCCGCGGCTGCGTTCCGGGTCGAGTGCGATGCCGCCGAGCTGCGGGCGGCCGCGGGAGAACGCGTGCGGCTATTCGGCGGTGCGCCGCAGCGCTTCGCCGTGGTGCGCGAGTCGGATGCCGGCCTGCGCCCGGCCCCGCTCCACCGCTTCGTCCGCGTGCACCCTGTAGCTGACTTGCCGGCGCTGCTCGCGGCGCTGCGGCCGCTCGCGCCGCATCTGGCGGGCGTCGCGCTGGCTGGCTTCGGCGCCGGCGCCGACGCCGTCGCGCGCGGCCTCGCCGACCTCGGCGCCTCGCGCCTGTGCCGGCCCGGGGAGCTCCAGGCGCCGCCGCTCGCCTGGCGCCACGAAAATCGCCCGGTGTTGCTGCCCTTCGCGCGCTTTACGGATCGCGAAGCCTGGGAGTAGAGTGGGACCCTTGAAGATCTACCTCGTCACGCCTCGGAATCCCACGAGCTTCTGGACCTACGACGAGATCCTTCCGGTCCTCGGCAAGCGCTGCATCTTCCCGAATCTCTCGATGCCGACGATCGCCGGGCTCACGCCGCCGCCGCACGAAGTCGTGCTGTGCGACGAGAACGTCGAAGACATCAACTTCGATTTCGACACCGACATCGTCGGCGTCACGGGCTACATCGTCCACCGCGAGCGCATGTTCGAGATCATCGACGAGTTCCGGCGCCGCGGCCGCTTCGTCGTGGTGGGTGGGCCCTTCGCGAGCTTGTGTCCCGAGCAGCTGCGCGACCGCTGCGATGCGCTGTTCGTCGAGGAGGCCGAGGAGACCTGGAGCGCCTTCCTCGCCGATTTCGAGGCGGGCGCTCCGAAGCGCGAGTACCGGCCGGACGAGAAGCCGGACATGACGCGCTCGCCGACGCCACGCTTTGATTTGCTGCGCGTCGATCGCTACCACGCGCTCACCATCCAGTTCGCGCGCGGCTGCCCCTTCAATTGCGAGTTCTGCGACATCATCGTCGTCTACGGACGCCGCCCGCGCGCAAAGAGCGTCGATCAGGTGATGCGCGAGGTGCGCGAGTGTCACCGCCTCGGCGCGCGGCAGGTCTTCATCGTCGATGACAACTTCATCGGGAACAAGAAGCTCGCGAAGGAGCTGTTGCGCGAGCTCGCGCGCTTCGGGAGCGAGCACGGCTATCCGCTCGATTTCCAGACCGAGGCGTCGCTCAACGTCGCGCAGGACGACGAGCTGCTCGCGCTCCTGCGCGCCGCGAACTTCACGACGATCTTCATCGGGATCGAGAGCCCGCGCAAAGCCTCGCTCGCGGAATCGAAGAAGACGCAGAACCTGCGCGGAGATCTGGTCGAGAACGTGCGCCGGGTCCAGTCCTACGGCATCCAGGTGCAGGCCGGCATGATCGTCGGCTTCGATCACGACGACACCGGCATCTTCGAGGAGCAGCTGCGCTTCATCCAGGAAGCCCGGATTCCCGTCTCGATGACCGGGATGCTGCAAGCGATGCCGAAGACGCCGCTCTACGACCGCATCGAGCGCGAAGGACGCCTGCTCACGGAATCGACGGGGGATCAGTTCGTGCTCTCGAACGTCCTCCCCAGCCAGATGAGCCGGCGCGCGCTCTACGAGGGCTATCGCTGGCTGGCCGAGCAGCTCTACGACTTCCGCAACTACCGCGAGCGCACGCTGGCGTTCCTGATGAACCGCGGCACGCAGATCCACGGCGGCCGGAACCTGCGCCCGGGCGATCTGAAGCGGCTCGCGAGCGTGCTGCGCGACACCGTCCTGCTCGGAGGTCCGCGGCGCGCCTGGTTCACGCTCTCGCTGCTCGGGGCGACGCTCCTGCGCCGGCCGTCCGTGCTCAAGGAGGCGGTTTCCTTCGCCATCGTCCACAAGGCGTTCTACGCGTACATGCGCCAGCTGCAGACGGTCCTCGACGCGGCGCTGCGCGAGTTCGAGCCCGCCGCCGAGCCCGATCCGATCCCGTAACCATATGGATATGATTGCTTTATTGGCTTTTCTCCGGGAGAATCCAGATCTGGGACCGATCCGGTCCCCCATTTACAGGACCAATCTGGTCCGATAAGCTTCTGGCTGGTTTCAGGTCGAGGACCCCCGCGTGATCCGCCTCTCCCGCCTGTCCGACTACGGCATCGTGCTGATGGCGTTCCTCGCCGAGCAGCCGGCCGAGTCCCAGCACAGCGCGCGCGACATCGCGCAGGGCACGCGGCTGCCGCTGCCGGTCGTGAGCAAGATCCTGAAGGCGCTCGCGCGCGAAGGGCTGCTGCACTCGCAGCGCGGGCCGCGCGGTGGTTACACGTTGGCGCGTCGGCCTGAAGAGATCTCGGTGGCGGAGATGATCACGGCGCTCGAAGGTCCGATCGGTCTCACGGAGTGCACGATGCATCCGGGGCAGTGCGTGCAGGAAGCCCGCTGTCACGTGCGCAAGCCCTGGCAGCAGATCAACCACATCGTCCGCAGCGCGCTCGCGGGCGTGACGCTCGCGCAGCTGGCGGCGTCCGACGGCCGCTAGAAGGACCCGGGGCATGGCAGACTCGCAGAACGCAGCCCTCGAGAAGCTCTCCGAGCGCGAGTATCAATACGGCTTCGTCACCGACATCGAATCCGAATCGGTGCCGCCGGGCCTGAACGAAGCGATCGTCAGGCTGATCTCGAAGAAGAAGAACGAGCCGGAGTGGCTGCTCGCCTGGCGGCTCAAGGCGCTTTCGCGCTTTCTCGAGATGGCGGCGCACGCATCCGAACCGGGCTGGGCGATGGTCGACTACCCCAAGATCGATTACCAGAAGATCATCTACTACTCGGCCCCCAAGCCCCGCGCGAATCTCGCGAGCCTCGACGAGGTCGATCCGGAGCTGCTGCGCACCTACGAGAAGCTCGGCATCTCGCTGCTCGAGCAGAAGAGACTCGCCGGGGTGGCGGTCGACGCCGTCTTCGACTCCGTCTCCGTCGCCACCACCTTCAAGACGGAGCTCGAGAAGCAGGGCATCCTGTTCTGCTCGTTCTCCGAGGCGGTGCAGAATCATCCCGAGCTGGTGCGCAAGTATCTGGGCTCCGTGGTGCCGTACTCGGACAATTTCTTCGCGACGCTGAACTCGGCGGTCTTCACCGACGGCTCGTTCGCCTACGTCCCGAAGGGCGTGCGTTGCCCGATGGAGCTCTCCACCTACTTCCGGATCAACGCGGCGGGCACGGGGCAGTTCGAGCGCACGCTGCTGATCGCCGACGAAGGCGCGAGCGTCAGCTATCTCGAGGGCTGCACGGCTCCCAAGCGCGACGAGAACCAGCTCCACGCCGCGGTGGTCGAGCTGGTGGCGCTCGACGACGCGACCATCAAGTACTCGACCGTCCAGAACTGGTACCCGGGCGACAAGAACGGTCTGGGCGGAATCTACAACTTCGTCACCAAGCGCGGCGCCTGCCGCGGCAGGCGCTCGAAGATCTCCTGGACCCAGGTCGAGACCGGCTCGGCGATCACCTGGAAGTATCCGAGCTGCATCCTGCAGGGCGACGATTCGGTGGGCGAGTTCTACTCGGTGGCGATGACGACCAACCACCAGCAGGCCGACACCGGCACCAAGATGATCCACATCGGCCGCAACACGCGCAGCACGATCGTCTCGAAGGGCATCTCGGCGGGGCACGGGAGCCAGGCGTATCGCGGCCTCGTGCACATTTCCCCCCGCGCGGTGGGCGCGCGCAATCATTCGCGCTGCGATTCGCTGCTGCTCGGCAGCACGGCCTCGGCGCATACGTTCCCCTATCTCGAGGTCGAGAACGCCACGGCACAGGTGGAGCACGAAGCCACCACCTCGAAGATCGGCGAGGACCAGCTCTTCTATTGCCGGCAGCGGGGCCTCTCGGAAGAGGATGCCGTCTCGTTGATCGTGAACGGCTTCTGCAAGGAGGTCTTCCGGGAGCTCCCGATGGAGTTCGCCGTGGAGGCGCAGAACCTGCTCTCGCTGTCTCTCGAGAACACCGTCGGCTGACCCGCGTGCGGGAAGGCCTCGAGCGAGGAATCCGATGCTAGAGCTCTCGAACCTGCACGCCCGCGCGGGCGGCGCCGCCATCCTGAAGGGGATCGATCTCGTCGTGCGCGCCGGCGAGGTGCATGCCGTGATGGGGCCGAACGGCTCGGGCAAGAGCACGCTCGCGAACGTGCTCGCCGGCAGACCGGGTGTCGAGGTGACGCAGGGGAGTGTCCTCTTCGATGGGAAGGATCTATGCGCCTTGTCGCCCGAAGAGCGGGCGCGCGCGGGGATCTTCCTGGCCTTCCAGTACCCGGTCGAGATCCCCGGCGTCGCGAACAGCTATTTCCTGAAGGCGTCGCTCAACGCGGTGCGCAAGGCCCGCGGCGAGCCCGAGCTCGACGCCATGGATTTCCTCGCGCTCGTGCGCGAGAAGGCCAAGCGCGTCGAGATGGACGAGAAGTTCCTGTCGCGAGCGGTGAACGAGGGCTTCTCCGGCGGCGAGAAGAAGCGCAACGAGATCCTCCAGATGGCGATTCTCGAGCCGCGGCTCGCGATCCTCGACGAGACGGATTCGGGCCTCGACATCGACGCGCTGCGCGTCGTCGCGAACGGCGTGAACTCGCTGCGCAGCCCCGAGCGCGCGCTGCTCGTGATCACGCACTACCAACGGCTGCTCGACTACATCGTGCCCGACTTCGTGCACGTGCTCTCGGAGGGCCGGATCGTGCGCTCGGGCGGCAAGGAGCTCGCCCTCGAGCTCGAGAGCAAGGGCTACGGCTGGCTCGCGGGAGCGGCGGCGCGGTGAGCGACCTCGACGCCGCGCGCGATCATTACGCGGAGCGCGCGGGCGCCTTCGCGGCGTCCGCCGGTCTTCACGATCCGGAATGGCTGCGCGGGCTGCGCGCGCAAGCCACGGCCCACTTCGCCGAGCAGGGCCTTCCGAGCACGAAGCTCGAAGAATGGCGCTACACGAACGTGATGCCGCTCGCCCGGGTACCATTCGAGCTGCCCGGCTCCGAGCCGGCGCCCATCACCCGCGCCGCGGTCGAGTCGCTCTGCTTCCCCGTGTTCGCGTGCAGCGTCTTCGTCTTCGTGGACGGCCGCTTCCGGCCCGAGCTCTCGTCGCCCCGCGCGCTCTCCGGGAGCCTGCGCGTCGAGAGCCTCGCGGAGCTGCGGGCGCGCGCGCCCGGGCGGCTCGCGGGCCGGCTGGGCCGCATTGCCGACACGAAGCGCCAGCCCTTCGTGGCGCTGGGCAGCGCATTTCTCGACGATGGCGCCTGCCTCTTCGTTCCGCGCGGGACGCGCGTGGAGCAGCCCGTCCACGTGGTGCAGCTGGCGAGCGGCGCGGCGCCCGATCGCGTCTGCCACCCCCGCCTGCTGATCGTCGCGGAGCCCGGCAGCCACGTCACGCTGATCCAGGATTTCGTGTCGCTGTCGGAAGCGCGCGGCTTCACCAACGCGGTGGCCGAGGTCACGCTCGAGCCGGGCGCAGCCGTGGATCTGGTGCTGCTGCAGCGCGAGAACGCGGATAGCTTCCACGTCTCGAACCTCGAAGTGCGGATCGCGCGCGACGCACGTTTCGCTGCCCATACCCTGACGCTCGGCGGCGGCTTCGTGCGCAACGACCTGAACGCCGTGCTCGAGGACGAAGGCGCCTCGCTGCGGCTCGACGGGCTCACGGTCGCGGGCGGCAAACAGCTGGTCGACAACCACACCGTCGTCGATCACGCGCTGCCGCACGGCGAGAGCCGCCAGCGCTACAAGAGCGTGCTCGGCGGCGAGGCGCGCGGCATCTTCCGTGGCCGCGTGATCGTGCGGCCGGACGCGCAGAAGACCGTGGCCTCGCAATCGAGCGCGAACATCCTGCTCAGCGAAGGCGCCGAGATCGACGCGAAGCCGCAGCTCGAGATCTGGGCCGACGACGTGAAGTGCAGCCATGGCGCGTCGATCGGCCGCCTCGATGAAGACGCGCTCTTCTACCTGCGCTCGCGCGGCATCGCCGTAGCCAGGGCGCGCGATCTGCTCGTGCAGGGCTTCGCCTCCGAGGTGCTCGCGAGCCTGCCGTCGCCGGCGCTGGCCGAAGGCCTGACGGAGCTGCTGCGCGAGCAGATGCGCGGCGCGGGGGCGGGGGAGGGCGCGCCGTGAAGCTCGACGCCGAGCGCGCGCGCGCGGACTTCCCGATCCTGCGCACGACCGCGCGCGGGAAGCCCCTCGTGTTCCTCGACAGCGCCGCGAGCGCGCAGAAGCCGCGCGCGGTGCTCGACGCGATGCAGAGCTTCTACGAGACCAGCTACGCGAACGTGCACCGCGGCGTCTACGAGCTCTCGGAGCGCGCCACGCAGGCGTTCGAAGGCGTGCGCGGAAAGGTCGCGCGTTTCATCGGCGCCGCCGAAGCCCGCGAGATCGTCTTCGTGCGCGGCACCACGGAGGCCATCAATCTCGTCGCGCACGGGATCGCGCGCAGCGCGCTCGGCCCCGGAGACGAAGTGCTGATCACGGAGCTCGAACATCACTCGAACATCGTCCCCTGGCAGATCGCATGCGCCGAGCGCGGCGCGAAGCTGCGGGTGGTCGGGATCGACGATCGCGGGGATCTGAGACTCGACGAGCTCGACAAGCTGCTCGGACCGCGCACGAAGCTGCTCGCGCTAGCTCACGTCTCGAATGCGCTCGGCACCATCAATCCAGTGCGCGAGATCGTGAAGCTCGCGCACGAGCGCGGTGTGCCCGTGCTGCTCGACGGCGCGCAGGCGGTGCCGCATCAGGCGGTCGACGTGCAGGAGCTCGCTTGCGATTTCTACGCCTTCTCGGCGCACAAGCTGTTCGGCCCCACGGGCGTGGGCGTGCTCTACGGCCGCGCGGACCGGCTCGAGGCGCTTCCGCCCTACCAGGGCGGCGGCGACATGATCCTCTCGGTCCGCTTCGAGGCATCGACGTATCAGGGCATCCCCTACAAGTTCGAAGCGGGGACTCCCGACATCGCCGGCGTCGTCGGACTCGGTGCTGCGATCGATTACGTGAGCCGCCTCGGTCTCGACGCCATCGCGGCCCACGAGCACGAGCTGCTGCGCTACGCGAGCGAATCCCTGGCCCGCGTGCCCGGCGTGCGCCTGATCGGAACGGCGCGCGAGAAGGCGGCCGTGATCTCGTTCGTGCTGGAGGGAATCCACGCGCACGACGTCGGGACGATCCTCGACCAACATGGAATCGCGGTTCGCACGGGTCACCACTGCGCGCAGCCCGTGATGCAGCGCTACGGCATCCCCGCCACCGTGCGCGCCTCGTTCGCGCTCTACAACACCCGCGCCGACGTCGATGCCCTGGTGGCCGGACTCCTGAAGGTGCGCGAGGTCTTCGCCTGATGTCCGACCTGCGCGAGCTCTACCAGTCCGTGATCCTCGATCACAACAAGACGCCGCGGAACTTCCGCCATCCGGCGGACGCGAACCGCTCCGCCGAGGGATACAATCCCTTGTGTGGCGATCAGCTCACGGTGTTCCTGACCGTCGAGGACGGCGTCGTGAAGGACGCCGCCTTCGAAGGCTCCGGCTGCGCGATCTCGACGGCCTCGGCGTCGCTGATGACCGAGAGCGTGCGGGGCCGGCGCGACGACGAGGTCGAGAAGATGTTCGAGAGCTTCCATCAGCTCGTGACCTCCGATCCGGCCGCGCCGGCGCCGGACGAGGGGCTCGGCAAGCTGGCGGTCTTCGGCGGCGTCCGGGAGTTCCCCGTGCGCGTGAAGTGTGCGACGCTGGCCTGGCACACGCTGCGCGCGGCGCTGCACGGCAGCCGCGCGCCGGCGACGACGGAATGAGCGACATGAGCGAGATGAACGGGGCGAGCGGCACGAGCGAGGGCGACGGCGCTCGCGTGGAGGCGGGAGCCAGCGCGGCGAGCAGCCCCGACGCGATCCGCGAGCGCGTGATCGAACAGCTGCGGACGGTCTTCGACCCGGAGATCCCCGTCAACATCTACGAGCTCGGCCTGATCTACGAGGTGAAGGTCGACGGCGCGGGGCAGGTCGGCATCCGCATGACGCTCACCTCGCCGATGTGCCCGGCCGCCGAGCAGCTGCCGCCCGAGGTCGAGAGCAAGGCGCGCAGCGTGGCCGGCGTCAGCTCGGTGCAGCTCGATCTCGTCTGGGATCCCCCGTGGAACCCGAGCATGATGTCCGAGGCCGCGCGGCTCGATCTCGGCATGGTCTGACGCGAGCGCGTGCTTCCGCTCGGCTTTGCGGCCTTCCTCGCATTCGGCAGCGTGCTCGTGCTCGTCGGCTCCAACCAGGCGGCGCTCGCGCGCGATCTCTCGCTCGATCTCTCGCGCACGGGATTGCTCGGCTCGACGCTCGTGCTCGGCATCGGCATCGGCGTGGTCGGCGCGGGGCCGCTCGTCGATCGCCATCCCCGCCGTCCCTTGTGGGTCGCGTCGATGGGACTCGCGGCCGCCGCCCTGCTCGGCGTGGGCCCGCGCATGCCATACGCGCGCCTGCTCGCTCAGCTGCTGGTCGTGGGCATCGGCATCGGCCTCTACGACACGCTGATCAGCACCGTCGTGGTCGAGCGTTTCCGCGAGCGCGCCGCGCGCCCGATGTCGGCCGTACACTCGGCTGCGACGCTCGGCGCCATGCTCGGCTCCCCGCTCGCCGCCTGGCTCGCGGCGAGCCACGGCTGGGCGGCGAGCTTCCACGCCGCCGGGATCGCACACGCAGCGCTCGCTGTCGCAGGGCTCGTCGTGACGCTGCCGTCTCCCGCGCGTCCGGCGCGGCGCGCCGGCACGCGCGCCCTGCCGGCGCTGCTCACTCCCGCGTTCGCGCCTTTCGCGCTCGCGGCATTCGCGTATGTCGGAATCGAGTCCGCCATCACCGTCTTCGCCGTCCCCTACGCGACGCAGGCACACGGCGTCGACGCCGCGCGCGGCCTCGCCTCGATCAGCGTCTTCTGGCTCGGCCTGTTCGCCGGCCGGCTCGCGCCCGCTGCGCTCCCGTTCGCTCCAGACGCCCGCTGGATCGCCGTGGGGGGCGCCGCCAGCGCAGTCGTCCTCGCGCTCGGGGGCGGCGTGCTCTCCCCGGAGCTGGTGTTCGGGGCGACGGGGCTCGCGCTCGGCTGCGTCTATCCGCTCGCGGTCGCGATCGTCGGCCAGCGCTTTCCCGACGCGCGTGGAACCGCGGCGGGGCTCACGGCCGGCGCCGGTGCGCTCGGCGGCTTCGTCGTACCGTGGCTGCACGGCGCGATCGGCGATCGCTTCGGCGTGAGCGCGGCGGTGGCCTCGCTCGCGCTGTGGTCGCTCGCGGTCGGGGGCGCGGCGTTGCTAGTGAGGCGTCGCTAACGTCCGCCGGCTTCGACAAGGGAGAACATCACATGCGTGAGCCGATCGGCTCCGTTCTCGTCATCCTCGCCCTGCTGGTCCCCGCTGCCGCGCACGCGGATCGCGTGACGGTGAAGGGCACCGTGCTCGAAGGCAAGGTCAAGTCGATCACCAAGACGTCGGTCGTGCTCGAGACCGTGTACGGCAAGGGCGACCTCGTGATCGCGACGAAGGACATCGAGGCGATCGAGACGGACGCCAATTTCCACGTCTACCACGGCGACGACGTCGACAGCCTGGGACCGGTGGTGGGCGTGACACCCGATCAGGTCACCGTGAAGCCCGCAGCCGGCGAGCCCGAGTCGATTCCGTTCGCCGACGTCTACGTCGCTCGCCGCGATCCCGGTCCCGACGCGAGCTTTCTCGAGCGCCTCGGCGTGGAGCTCGCGTATTGGGAAGGCAATGCCGACTTCGGCTTCAGCTACATCAACGCCACGGACGATTCGAGCGCGCTGGCGGCTGGCATCGGTCTGAAGCGGGAGCGCGGGCCGAGCCGCCTGAAGCTCGAGGCCGCCTATCACCGCAGCGCCGAGAAGAGCCACGGCCAGAACACCAACGTCACGACCGACGAGCTCTACGGGCAGATCCGCCAGGAGTACGACGTCTCGCCGCGCGTCTTCGCGTTCGGCTCCCAGTATGCGGAGAACGACGGCGTCGAGAGCCTCAGCATCCGCTCGGTCTCGCGCGTCGGATTCGGCTACAAGCTCTTCACGAGCGAGAACGCCTGGATCACGGTCGACGGCGGCCCGGGCTACGTCTACGAGCGCTACTACGGGGGTGACGACAACCAGTACCCCACGATCGGCCTGGGCGCCGAATCGAACTGGAAGCTGCCGGTGTTGGGCTCGAGCTGGCACACGCGGCTCGACTGGGCGCCGTCGCTGCTGAGCCCCTTCAGCGATTTCCTGCTGCGCGGCGAGACGTCCCTGCTCGTGCCGCTCATCTCGAAGCTCTCGTTCAAGGTCTCCCTCATCGACCTCTACAACAACCAGCCGGCGAACGACACGGAGAAGAACAGCCTGGCGGCGTTGGTGGGGCTGTCGCTCGGTTTCTGAGCGAAGCGCTGGCGCGGCTCGCGCTTCGGCGCCGCTGCACGTGCGCCTCAGCTCACCGTGCGCGGCACCCGGAGCCAGGCGTTGGCGAGCCGCACCGCCAGCGGATGCGTGAAGACCCGGCGCAGCCTCCACAAGGGCGAGTGCCACTGCGCCTCCGGGAGCTCGCCGTCGAGCAGCTCGCTCACGAGCCTTCCCGCGTGACCCGCCAGCGTGTCGAGAATGCGCTCGCCGAGCTCCGCCGACGCCTTCGCCGGCATGCCGCTGTAGGTTTCTTCCGAGAAGAAGCGGATCCCCGCGCGGAACGAGACCAGCATGGCGCCGAATGCAGCGAGCTTGCCCCGCTCCGCCTTCGGACGCTCTTCGCCTCGCTCCTGCAACCAGAGATCGACGTTGCGCCGCGGCAGGGCCTTGTACTGCGGATCCACCCAGTCCGGATGCAATGCCAGCAGCTGCGAGGTCTCGACGAGCCCGCCGTGGGTGTCGCCGTCGAAATCCGCCTTCTCGACACCGTCGAGATGCCCGAGCACGTCCCCCAGCTCCGAGCCTCCGCCGTTCAGGCGCGAGAGCAACGCGGAGAAGATGCACAGCATCGAGATCCCGCGCTCGCGGGAAACGCGATCGCACGCCACCTCGATCGCGAGGAAGTGGCGCGGGCTACCGTGGAAGTTCGAGACGAAGACGTGCTTGAAGCCCTGGGCCGCGAGCGAGCGTCCGAGATCCTCGATCACGGCGATCGTGGTCGAGGGCCGAAACGAGAGCGAGCCTGCCTGCGGTACGGGATCCGACGCGGCATAGATGCACGGGAGCTTCAGGAACGTGCGCTCCCGATGCCGCTCGGGCAGGAAGCGCAGCATGCGCTCGGCCAGTCCTTCCCCCTCGAGCACGTCCGCGCCGAGCGGCAGATGGGGGCCATGCACCTCGAGGGGCGAGCACGTGACGAGCACGATGGCGCGCTCGCGATCGATCGCGTCGAACTGGTCCTTCGTGAGCGTCTCCCAACGCAGCAACTTCGGCTCGTCATCCATCCTGGGTCCCTCTCGTGGCCTCGATCTCAGAACCGCATCGGCATGATGGCGGCGACGATCAGCGCGATCCAGGCGGCGTCGAGCGCCGCGATCGCGAGCAGGTTGCGCGAAACCAGGTAGATCGACGCGTCCAGCACCTCGATCAACACGAACACGATCGCGAGCGCCGGCAACATCAGCATCACCACGTGCGGCAGCACGCCCGCGGCGACGCCGGCGATCAACACGAGCAGCATGAGCGCACGCCCGCCGGCGGCGTAGAGGGCGGCGGAAAGCGGCCGCCCGCGGCGCAGCAGGGTCTGCGTCGCGAGCTCGAGCGGCAGGAAGGCCAGGCCGACGAGCACGAACACGCCCATGCGTTCCGGCGTGAGGCCGAGCCGGTGGAAGTACGTGCCGAAGGGCTGAAGCAGCACGTAGATCCCGATCATCCCGAGCGCCGCACCGAGCAGGCTGCGCCCCGCTGCCGCGAACAGCGACGCGAACTGCATGCGATCGCGCAGGTACAACGCCACCAGCAGGACGATCCCGGCGAGCGCAAAGTGGTAGGCGACGACGTCCCCGACCTCGATCGACAAGATCGCTCCGGGATTGCCGGACGCAGCGAGCGGCATCGTCGCGAACAGCGCGCCGGCGAGCAGCGCGAGGCCGAGAGGCCGCCGCGACACCGGCAGGTGCTCGGTCGTGGGCGTCAGGCGCCCGATCAGCAGCCCGAAGCCCGGCAGCACGAGCAGCAGCAGCACGCCGAGCAGCGCCACGACGGGGCCACGCGGATCCGGATTCACCGGCGCGGCGCGTTGCTCGCGTCCGAACGCCGCGTCGAGCCAGGCGACGATCTCCGAGAGCGCGAAGTCCGACCACAGGATGGTCAGGTGATCGGCGCCAGGAACCTCGACGCGGCGCACGGCCGTGCCCTGGCGGAAGTCTCCGTAGGTCTCCGCGAGAGCGGGCTGCGCGATGCCGGCGAGTCGCGCGGCCAGCTCGCCGGTGCGCGTGCGGATGCGCTCGGGATCGCCGGCCGCGTAGAGGAAGAGCGCGTTCCCCGCGCGCTGCGGCCCGAGCATGCTCCAGCCGCCCGAGATCAACACGACCGCGTCGATGCCGGCGTCTCGCGTCGCAAAATCGAGCGCGGCGCCGGCGCCCATCGAGTGCCCCAGCAGGGCGATGTGCGAGGCATCGACCAGCGGCGAGGTGCGCAGGAAGTCGACCGCCGCGGCGAGATCGCGCGCCAGGAAATCGGCGCGCCCCCGGCCACCCGGGAAGCGGTTGCGGTTCTCCCCGTGGCCGCGCAGGTCGATCGAGAGCACCGCGAAGCCTGCGCCCGCCAGCCCTCGCGCCAGGCGGCTCAGGCTCGCGCGGTCTGAGCTGAAGCCGTGCGCGAGCACGACCACGGGCGGGCGCGCGTCGGGAGACGGCGCATCGAGGAAGCGCGAGCTCCCGTCGCCTGCCGCCGACCCGGGCAGGAAAAGCGTTGCGGGAATCTCGCCATCGAGGCTGAGATCCATGTGGGGAGCGCCCCCCCTCTCGAGGCGTCCGAGCCACACGCTCGCGACGAGATACGCCCCGAAGGCGACGAGCGAGACGATCGACAGCAGGGTGGCGGACGAGCGAAAGCGCGGCACCGCGCCATGAAACCCAGCGCCGCGCCCGAAGTCAACGCATTCGAGCGCGTGGTATCCTGAGGCGCTTGCCGAATCCGCCCGCAGCCAGGCCGCCTTCCGAGCGCATCCTAGTCACGGGAGCCAACGGCCACCTGGGGCGCCGTTTGCTCGAGCGGCTCGCGCAAAGGCCCGGCGGGAACGGGCGTGTGCGCGCGCTGGTGCGCTCGCGCGCCGCCGCGGCGGTGCTCGAGCGGCTTCCGGAAGGCGTGCGTCCCGAGATCGTGATCGTCGACTACACCGATAGCGAGACGCTCGCGCGCGCGGCCGCAGGCTGCGCCGCCGCCGTTCATCTGGTGGGCATCCTGCGCGAGACGCGCAGCAGCCGGTATGCGGACGCGCACGAGGCTACGACGCAGGCGCTCGCGCAAGCGGCGCCGCGCGCCGGGCTGCGCCGGATCGTCTACTTGAGCATTCTCGGCTCGCACGCGAAGGCGGCGAACGCCTGCCTCGCCTCGAAGGGCCGCGCCGAGGACATCCTGCTCGCGGGCGCGACACCCGCGCTCGTGTTGCGCGTGCCGATGGTGATCGGGGCGGGCGACTTCGTCTCGCGGACGCTGCGCCAGCAGGCCCGCGCGCGCGTGGTGCCGCTGCTGCGCGGCGGCAGCGGGCGCGAGCAGCCGATCGACGCCGACGACGTCGTCACCGCGATCCTCGCCGGGCTCGAGCGTCCCGGCCTCGGCCGCGAAGCGCTCGACCTGGCGGGCCCCGAGTCGCTCAGCCGCCGGGATCTGCTCGCGCGCACGGCGCGTCTGTGGGGTACGCATCCGAGCGTGATCCCGCTGCCCTTTGCCCTCGAGTACGCCTTCGCCTTCGCGGCCGAGAAGCTGCTCGCGAATCCGCCGCTCACGCGCGCCATGCTCGGCGTGCTCGACCACGACGACGACATCGACGTGAAGCCCGCCTGCGAGCGGCTGGGCCTGAAGCTCACCCCGCTCGACGAGACGCTGCGTCGCTGCGTAGGTCCCGGATCGGAGGGCGCATGAGCGCGAATCCCGCACCGGCAGCGCGCGCGAGCAGCGCCTGGCTGCGGCGCGGCCTGCCCTGGCTGCTCACGCTGCTGTGTTTCGCCTACCTCTACTGGAAGATCCACGGCCAGGCGGCGCGCGCGGGCGAGACGACGCTGCACTTCATCGCCGGCGTCTTCAGCGGCGTGAGCTGGACGCGCTGGCTCGCGCTGATGATTCCCTACTCGGCCTTCTTCCTGCTGATCGATTCTCTCGTCCTGTGGCGCGTCATCAACTGGTTCAACACCCGGGTGCGTTATCTCGACATCCTGCCGATCCGGGCGAGCGCCTACATCATCTCGATTCTCGACGAGCGCATCGGCAAGGGCGCGATCGGCTACTACCTGCACCGCCGCGACGGCGTGCCCGGCTGGCAGGTGGGCTCGTCCATGCTCTTCATCATGTTCTGCGAGATCTACTACCTGCTGTCCTGGGCAACGCTCGGCGTCGCGCTGCGCGGCAGCCAGCTGCCGCCGGTCTTCCACGTGATTCCGTGGGTCGCGCTCGCAGCCGCCGCCGTGCTGGCCGTGTTCGTGCTCTACTTCCGCGGCGTGATCGCGCCCGCTTCGACGCTGCGCGACCGCCAGATCTTTCACGCCTTCCGACGGGCGGGCTTCTGGCACTACGCGGCCTTCATCGTGTTGCGTTCCCCCGCGATGATCGTGGGCGTCGTGGTCTATACGCTCGCGCTGCGGCTGTTCGGCGTCCGCGCGGAGTTTCTCGACATGCTCGGCTACCTCCCCGTGATCTTCTTCGGCGCGGCCGTGCCCGGGCCCTTCCGCGCCGTCGCGATCACGTTGTGGACGCAGCTCTTCCCCGACAGCCCCGGCCAGATGGCGGCGTTCGGCTTCGTGCAGCACAACTTCTTCGTGCTCTTCAATGCGGCGATCGGACTGCTCTTCCTGCGCCGCACCAACCGCGAGCTCGCGCAAACCGGAGCAACCGGTCGCTGATCGAGAGCAGGGTCGAGACGACGAGCGCCCAGCCGAGCGCGCGCACGAGCGCCGCACCCGGCCAACCGAGCCCGAGGGCATCGCGCACCACGGGCACCGCGACGATCACGTAGTACGCGATGCCGTTCCAGCGGCCGAGCGCGCTCCCGCGCAGGCCACTCGAACGCATCAGCTTCGAGTCGAGCGCGTACTGCGCGAAGGCGACGGCGATCAGCGGCGCGAGCGCGTCGGGCAGCGCGCCGACGCTCGCGAGCGCCGCCGCCCCGAGGCTGACGAACGCCGCGTCGACCGCATGATCGAGAAGGCCTCCGAACGCCGAGATCTCGCCCCGCCGGCGGGCGATGCGGCCATCCGCGAAATCGCTCGCCGCCGCGCACGCGAAGACCAGACTCGCCGCGAACGGCGACCCGGCGCGCACCGCGAGCACGAACGGGAGCGCGAGCAGCAGCCGCGTCAGCGTGAGCGCGTTGGCCGGCGTCAGCCAGCGGGGTGCCGGATCCATCGCAGGCGACTCTACCACCCGTTCTCCCGGCTCCGGCGCGCGAGCGCGAACAGGACGGTCGTGACGGCCGCGAGCACGAGCGTCACGCGGTCGCCCGTTTTCAGCGACTCCGCGATGGCGCCGTCGGCGAGCCGCTCGAGCGGCCGGCGGCCGGTCGCCGGCGTGGTCATCACGGCCTCGATCCTCGGCGGATCCGTGAGGGTGATCCGCACGTAATGGAACGAGTTGCCCGGCTCGACGTCCTTGCCGCCGCCGCCCGAGACGACCAGCGGCACTCCGGCCTCGTCGCCGCGCAGAAAGGCGTGGAGATGGCCCGTACAGAGAAGAGTCACGTGCGCCTCGCGCAGGCGCTCGAGCAGCCGAGCCGCAACGTTTGCGTCGTGGATGGTATGGCCTTCCCCGAGCCGCTTCGGCCCCGGCGCACCCGGATTGTAGGGAGGGCAGTGCGTCAGGACGACGAGCCAGCGCAGGTCCGGCGCGGGCGGTGGGGGCCTCCGCAGCGCTTCATCGAGGAACCGGAACGACGCCTCCGACACCGTGTCTTCGGCGCTGTCGAGCAACACGATGCGCAGGCCGTCCTTCTCGACCACGCGGTTCCGGCCACCGAACGAGGCGTCCCACGTCGCGTAGCCGCGCCCGGCTTCGCGATCGTGATCGCCGGGGACGGCGAAGATCGGCAATGGAAGCGCCTCGGCGGCCGAGAGGAAGCGCCCGTACTCGCGCGGACCGCGATAGCCGATGTCGCCCGCGTGGAGCACGAGCAGCGCCGGCTCGCGCGCCATCGCTGCGAAGTTCGCGCGCAGCTCCGGTGAAGCGGCTCCGGTATCGCCGATCAGGAGCAGCACGGGCGCGTCCGGCACGTCCCGCTTCGCGAGCCGCGCCTCGGATCGCGCGAAGAGCGTGCCCTCTACTCTATATTGCGTAGAAATGCGCGCCGCGACGTGGAAGCCTCCGACCAGAACGGTCAGCGCAGCGGCGAGGCGGGCCAGACGTGCGAGGAGCATGCGGCGATTCCAACGGGATGGACGGGCCCGACTGTATCGGCGCGTGCTACGTTGCGCCTCCAGCGTGAGGGCCCGGGTGAGACGCGAGCGCGCGAGCGATGGGGGACGGGCGCTTCGCGCCGTGGCGCATGGACTGCTCGCGGTGGCGCTGTTCGGCCTGGCGTGCTCGGAGCGCTCGAGCACCTCCGCGGGCAGCGATGCCAAGCTCGATCCGGGCCGGGCTGCCGCCAGGGAGCGCGGCCGGAAGATCTACGAGAACGTCTGCATCGCCTGCCACAATGGCGATCCGACCCAGCCGGGCTCGCTCGGCCCCCAGGTCGCCGGCGCCTCGCTCGAGCTGCTCGAGGCGAGGGTGCTGCGCGCCGAGTACCCGCTCGGCTACACGCCCTTGCGTCCTTCCCACGCGATGCCGAAGTACGAGTACCTGAAGGACAGGCTCGGCGATCTCGCGGCCTACCTACAGCAGGATTGACTGCGCCAGGTAGAGCAGCAGGGTGACCCCGAGGCCGAAATGCAGCGTGCCGCGCACCGTCGCGAGCGGCTTCTGTAGCGGCCGCCCGGAGCCCGACAGCCCGTTCCATTCCAGCACGGCCGCCAGCACGAAGAACACGATCCAGTAGAGACCGAGGTGGCCTTCGCCCAGCTCGAGGCCCGCCGTCAGCGACGGAAAATGGCTCGCGGCCGCCATGAAGAACAGCATCGGGATCGAGAAGAGCGTGTTCGTTCGCGAGGCGAGCCCGGCGCGCGCGCCGCGGCCCGCCGCTGCGGGATCGGCCTGACCGCCGCCGGCGACGGCGGTCGCCGAGGCGATCACCACCTGCTGCGCGGGCCAGATCACGAACCACACGTTGTACCACATCAGTGTACCCAGCAGGCCGCCGGTCAGGATGCGCGTGCTGTAGCCGCTGGCGAGCGGCACGCCGTCGTGTCCGAGCTTGGTGAGCAGGATCAGCCAGCCGGTGAGAAACGTGAACATCGCGCCCCAGCGGAACCACCACAGCGCGTTCGGGACCAGCCCGCGCACCATCGCGCTGCGCGCCTGGCCGCCGAGCTCGCTGCCGAAGAAGGGGGTCTGGACCAGATTGAAGTAGTAGAGCATGCCGATCCAGGTGATCCCGGCCAAGAAATGGAACCAGCGGAGCAGGAAGTACCAACCTTCCATGCTGAAGATCTCCATGTCCGTCCTCCTTCTTGTTCTAGATGGCCTTGCGGTGGCGCTTTCGGGGCCAGAGTCTACCCGGAATTCACGGGCTTTCCGTACGGAAATGGCGCCCTGAGCGAACGGCGCGTGGCGATCTTCCCCCAGTGTCAGCGCTGCGGGGCGAAGCTGCGCTCCTCGAGCACGGATTCGGTGACGCTGGCGGCCGCCTTGTGCAGATCCACGCTGCGCGCGACGCGCGTCTGCCGACGCGTGATCTCGATCTTGCCTTC
This sequence comes from uncultured delta proteobacterium, assembly GCA_963785985.1. Taxonomy (GTDB): domain Bacteria; phylum Myxococcota_A; class UBA9160; order UBA9160; family SMWR01; genus DATBRV01. The sequence goes on from CAWAXD010000024.1 coordinate 112,107, forward strand.
CTTCAGACCCTTCGGGCCCACGGTCATCCGATAGGGAATCCCGATCAGGTCGGCATCGTTGAACTTGACGCCCGGACGCTCGTCGCGGTCGTCGAGCAGGACTTCGATGCCCGCGCCCCGCAATGCGTCGTAGAGCGCTCCAGCGGCGTCGCTCGTCGCGGCGTCCTTCGGGTTCACGACCGTGATCAGCACCTCGTAGGGCGCGATCGCGATCGGCCAGACGATGCCCGCGGCATCGTGAGAGCGTTCGACCACGGCAGCGAGCATGCGCTCGATTCCGATGCCATAGGAGCCCATCACGATCGGCCGCGCGGCGCCCGCCTCGTCGAGGAAGACCGCGCCGAGCTTCTCCGAGTAGCGCGTGCCGAGCTTGAAGATGTGGCCGACCTCGATCGTCTTGTCCACGCGCAACGGCGCTTCGCACATCGGGCAGGCCTCGCCCGCCCGCGCCTGGCGCAGATCGATCCAGCCCGAGACGGCGATGTCGCGTTCGACTTCGATGCCTTTCAGATGGAAGCCGTCCTGGTTCGCGCCCGTCACCATTGCGCGGCGCCCGCGCAACGCCTCGTCGGCGAGCACGCGCCGGCCGCTCACGCCGACGGCGCCGAGGCTGCCTGCGGACGCGGACAGCGCCGCGCGAATCTCCGAGTCCTGCGCCGGCCGGGCCTCGACGGCTCCCGTTCCGTCGCGCAGCTTGGCCTCGACCAGCTGATCGTCGCCGCGCAGCAGCACGAGCACCGTCTCACCGTCGAGCACGTAGACGAGCGTCTTGATCTGGGAAGCGGCGGGCGTCGGGCTGCTCGCGAAGCCCACCAGGTCTTCGATCGTGCGCACCCCCGGCGTCGCGAAGCGTTCCGGCGCGGCGAGCCCGGGCCCGTCCTGCGCCGCCGGCAGGAGCGAGCGCGCCTTCTCCACGTTGGCCGCGTAGCCGCAGGCGGCGCACGAGGCGACCCAGTCCTCGCCGGCGTCGCTCGCCACCATGAACTCGACCGATTCGCTGCCGCCCATCGCACCCGACGAGGCCTCGACGGCCAGGGTCTCGAGACCGCAACGCGAGAAGATCCGGCGATACGCCTGAAAGTGACGCTTGAAGGCCTCGTCGAGACCGGCCGCATCGACGTCGAACGAGTACGAATCCTTCATCGTGAACTCGCGCACGCGCAGCAGGCCCGACTTCGGGCGGGGCTCGTCGCGGAACTTCGTCTGGAGCTGGAACCAGATCTGCGGCAGCTGTCGATAGCTGCGCAGCTCGACGGCCAGCGTCGTGAACACCTCTTCGTGCGTCATGCCGAGCGCGGTGTCTGCGCCGCGCCGGTCCTTCAGCCGGAACATCTCCTCGCCCACCAGCTCCCAGCGCCCCGAGCGCTGCCAGAGCTCGGCCGGATGCAGGGCAGGCAGGTGGAACTCCTGCGCCGCCGATCGCGTTCATCTCCGCGCGCACGACGGCAGTGATCTTGCGGCTCACGGCGAAGCCGAGCGGCAGCAGCGAGTAGACGCCGGACATGAGCTGACGGATGCAACCCGCGCGCACCAGCAGCTTGTGGCTGATCGCTTCCGCGTCGGCGGGATCGTCGCGAAGTGTCGGGATGAAGCTCTGGGACCAGCGCATCGTGGACTCCGGGGGCGCGAGGAGCCTACCGGAGGCGTGCGGCGCCCGCCCCCGCCTAGACCGGGACTCCGAGCGGACCCGTCGCGTCGGCGTAGGCCGCGCGCAGCTTCGCGCAGATGGGCCCCGGCCGTCCGCTCCCGATCCTGCGGCCATCGAGGCTGCGCACCGGCACGATGCCGGCGCCGGTGCCGGTGATGAAGGCCTCCTCCGCCGCGAACAGATCGAAGCGGCCCAGCGTCTGCTCGCGCGCGGGAATTCCCAGCGCGCCGGCGAGCTCGAAGACGGTCTGCCGGGTGATGCCCTCGAGCGCGCCATCGGTCGCGGGCGGCGTGCGCAGCTCGCCGCCGCGCACGACGAACACGTTCGCGACGCTCGCCTCGGCGATCTGCCCGGCGAGGTTGAGGATCAGCGCCTCGTCGGCGCCGCGCTGGCGCGCTTCGAGCTTCGCGAGCGCGCTGTTCAGGTAGTTCAGGCTCTTCACGCGCGGGTCGAGCACGTCCGGCGGCGGGCGCCGCAGGCTCACGGTCACGAGATCGAGCCCGCTCGCGAGCTTCTCCGGCGGGAAGAGCGCAATCCGGTCCACGATGCACAGCACCCGGGGTTGCGGACAGGTGGTGGGATCGACCCCGAGCGCGCCGTCGCCCCGCGTCAAGATCAGCCGGACGTAGGCGTCGGGCGTGCCGTGAGCCCGCACCGTGTCGCGCACGACGTTGCGCATCGCATCGATCCCGCCCGGGATCTCGAGCGCGACCGCGCGCGCCGAAGCAGCGAAGCGCGCCAGGTGGAGCTCGAGGCGGAAGACCCGCCCGCCGAACACGCGGATTCCCTCGAAGATGCCATCGCCGTACAGCAGGCCATGGTCGGTGATCGGGATGCGCGCCTGCGACAGCTCGACGATCTCGCCGTCGATCCAGGCCCTGGCCGTAGTCATGTCGTCCTCCCCTCGAGGCGCGCCGCGATGCGCGCCGCGGCGGCGAGCGTGCGCCTGGCCACTTCGGATTCGCCGAGGCTGCGCATGCGGGGTGCTGGCGCGGCGACGGCGACGATTGCCGCGAGCCGCGCCGCCGCCGTCATCCAGACGGGCGCCGCCAGCACGGCGAGGCCCGGAATCCACTCCTCGCGGTTCGCGGCCCAGCCGCGCTTGCGCGCGAGCGCCACCTCGCGCTCGAGCGCGCCGGCAGCGGCGGCCGTGCGCGGCGTGAAACGCTCGAGCGGCGCATCGCTGCTCGCGAGCGACCCGGGCGAAAATGCGAGGAAGAGCTTCCCCGAGGCGGTTGCGTGGATGGGGACGCTCGAGCCGACGCGCGGCGCAGCCCGCAGGAAGCCGTTGCCCTCGGCCTTGTCGAGCACCACGAGGCGCCCCGCCCGCGCTCCCACCAGGAAGAAGGTCTCGCCGAGAGCCTCGGCCTCCTCCTCGAGCACGGGCCGCGCGGCGGCCACCACCGGCTCGCGCTCGAGGGCGCCGAGGCCGAGGGCGACGAGCCCGATGCCCGGGCCGTAGCGCCCGCGTCCGTCCTGCTCGACGAGCCCACGCCGGGAGAGCGCCGTCAGCAGCCGGTGGGCGCTCGACTTCGGCACCCCCAAGGCGCGCCCGATGGCGGTGACGCCCTGAGGCGCCGAGCTCTCGTGCAGGTGGTAGAGCAGCTCGACGGCCTTCTCGACCGTGGACAGGGATTCCACCGCGACCGGGCCTCGCTCCGGGAGGTTTCTAGTCGTTCCGTATATCGGAACGTAATATCGATAACCGGAACGCAGGCTAGCGCGGGGGAAATCAGCCGTCGAGCAGGGCGAGCACGCCGGTGTAGGTCAGCAGCTCCGAGCGGGCTGCGATCGGGCCTATCTCGCAGGAGCCGTAGACGCCGAGCACGGGCGCCGGAGCGAGGGCCTGCTCCAGGTACGCCGCCTCCAGATCCTGCGCTCCCAGGAAGCCAGCGCCGCGGGCGCAACAGTCGAAATACAGACCGCAGGCGGGTGAGCCTCCGGCGAGCCCCGCGAGCATTGCCTTCAGGTCGTCGCGGGCGGCCTCGGGATCGCGGTGGGCAAACGCGATGCGGCGGCCCGGGGCCAGCCGTTCCGGAATTGCGAACGCGTTCTCGGATGGCGCGAAGCCCGCGAGATTGCGCACCAAATACGTTCCGGGCGCGAGGCTCTCCCGGGCATCGTTTGGCAGCGCCAGCAGCAGGTGGGCGGCCGCGCGGCGCAGGTCCGCCGCCAGCGGCTCGCGCGCAGCTTCCCGATAGACGTCGAGGGCGGGCCGGCCGTCGAGCTCGAGGATCCAGTTGCCGCGCACGCGGGTCACGCTGAACAGCTCCGTCGCCGGGCGACACGCCTGCGTGACGCCGATGCGCGGAGGCCTGGATCCGCGCAACACCAGACCCGCGAGCGCCCCGCTCTCGATCTCGAGGCCGCACCACTGCAGCGGCGAATCCGAGAGGGCGTCCATCGCGCCGGCCCCCGCCACCACCGCCCCCGCCAGCGCCCCCCGCAGGCCTTCGAGGAGCGGCTCGGGGCGCAGCGCCCGGGGGTCCGGGAGCACGATCACGAGGTCCTCGGCCCGCGGCGCACCGTCCAGCAGGGCGGCGATCTGCTCGCCCGCGCCCGCCTCCTCCCCTTGGAGGTCCCGCAGCAGGAAAGGCACGGCGACGATGTCGGCCAGCGCCATCACCGCGAGCACGGGTCCGCCCTCGTACTCGTGCCCCGCATGGATCACGCCATGGATGGAAGCCCCGACGATGGCCCGGGTGCCCATGACCTCGGCTGAGGCCGCCAGCAGCGCCGGGAGCTCGGCGGCGTAGCCCGGTGTCGCGAACAGGAGCGCCGCGTCAGGACGCCCGCTACCCGCGATGGCCGCTTCGGCGGCCTCCACGGCGGCGGCCCTGGCGTCGGCTCGCGTCGAAAGGCCGATCCCGGCTCGGAGCATGCGGCGAGTATAGAAGCGGGGCCCCGGCGGGGCGGGTTTCCAGCCTCTTGCCACTCGGCTAGGCTTGCCCGCGGCGCTCGGCGCTTACCCTCCTGGCACCGCGCAACCTCCCAGAAAGCGGCGGGAATCTCCCCGGCGCAGCGTCTGGAAGTGATGAATACGGCTCAGACGCAGAGGGTGGGCTTGTCGGACTTCGAGCTGATCGAAAGCCGCAGCGATCTCGACGCGCTGGCGCAGGATCTCCTCGCCGAGAAGGTCCTCGCCTTCGATACCGAAGCGGACAGCTTCTACCACTACTTCGACAAGACCTGTCTCGTGCAGGTCGCGACGCCGCGCCAGATCTATCTGATCGATCCGCTCGCGCTCGGCGGCCCCGAAGAGCTGTCGCCGCTCGGACCCGTGTTCGCATCGCCGAACATCCAGAAGATCTTCCACGCCGCCGAGTACGACATCTACGTGCTCAAGCGCGACTGCTCCTTCCAGTTCGCGAACCTGTTCGACACGATGATCAGCGCCCAGCTGCTCGGTTACCCGTCGGTGGGACTCTCGAGCCTCACCGAGCGTCACTTCGGAGTGAAGCTCCCGAAGGACGAGCAGCGCTCGGACTGGTCGGCTCGCCCGCTCTCGAGCCGCCAGCAGAGCTATGCGGCGTCGGACGTGCTCCACCTGATGGCGCTCGCCGAGAACCTCGGCAAGGAGCTGCGCAAGGCGAAGCGCATGCGCTGGGCCGAAGAGGAGTTCCAGACGCTCACGCGCCGCGAGTGGCCGGGACGCCAGTTCGACGAGCACGGCTATCTGCGCATCAAGGGCGCTCGTCAGCTCGATCCCGAAGCGCTCTCGAATCTGCGCGCGCTCTACTTGATGCGAGACGCGCGCGCCCGCGAGATGGATCGCCCGCCGTTCAAGGTGATCGGCAACGGAACGCTGCTCGACATCGCAGAGCGCAAGCCGCGCAAGGCTTCCGACCTGCTCGAGATCAAGGGCATCACCGACCTGCTCGTGCGCCGGATCGGGCGCGAGATCATCGCCGCCGTCAAAGAGGGCGCCCGCGAGCACCACGGCCCGATCCCGAAGCTGGCTGGCAATGGCAGGCGGCGCATGGATCGCCAGGCCGAGCGCCGACTCGGGGCGCTCAAGCAGTGGCGCTCGAAGCGCGCGACCGAGCTCGCGCTCGACCCGGGGGTCCTGTGCCCCAACTCGGCGCTCGAGGCGATCGCCTGGCGCGCCCCGGAATCCGCGGCCGATCTCGAGTCGCTGAACGAGCTCAAGGGCTGGTTCGTGCGCGAGTTCGGCGCCGAAGTCACCGAAATCAGCCGCCGCTGCGAGACTGATTGACTTCGCTCGCCTTCGGCTCGCTGCGCGGCCGCTTCGCGGCCTTGCGGGGGCGGCGAAGTCCTGGAACCCGCAAGCGAAGCGCGCAGCGAGCCGAAGGCGAGCGAAGTCACAAAAACACGACCCCCCGGCGCGGAACTTCCGGCCGGGGGGTGTTTGATCTGGTCCCGCGAACCTGCGAGAAGGCGGGGTGCCGTTCTTGGGGAAAAGCGCCTTTGAGACCTCGCTGCTCCGTGAGACTCGAATCGAACGGCCGTGCGCGCCCGCTAACGATCGCCCGATCCATCAGACCAGATTGCATCCACCGATAGAGCACGATGCGTGCCAAAACGCATGCGCAGGCGCGGTCCCCACAAGCCATTGAAATCGAAGCAAGTTCGTCCTGAGCGCGGGCGCGGCACGGATGCAGCCGGCGTTGGCACTGCCGCCTGTGGCGGCGCACTGCTCGCCGCCCCGGGAGCGCTGCCGCGTGAGCTAAGATGCGCGCGTGTTCGCCGACCGGCGCAGAAGGTTCCTCGCAGCGATGGGGCCCGACGCGGTCGCCATCTTTCAGGGCGCCGGTCTCGCTACCCGCTCGCGCGACACCCAGTTCCCGTTCCGCCAGGACAGCGACTTCCTCTACCTCACGGGCTTCGACCACCCGAACGCGATCGCGGTGCTCCGCACCACCGGCGGACCCGCCTACACGCTCTACGTCGAGCCGCGGGATCGGGAGATGGAGACCTGGAACGGCTACCGGCCGGGTGTCGACGGCGCGCTACGCGATCATGCGGCGGACGAAGCGCATCCGAACGACGCTTTCAGGGGTCACATCCCCGAGCTCCTGCGCAAGGCGCGCCGCATCTATCACGTGCTCGGCCGCGACGCGGCCGTCGATGCGCTGCTGATCGCGACGCTCGACGGCCTGCGCCTGCGCTCGCGTCAGGGACTCGACCCGGCCGACGCCATCGTGGATCCGCGCACGCTCGTGCACGGCATGCGCCTGTTCAAGGAGCCGGCGGAGCTCGACATCCTGCGCCGCGCCGCCGCGATCAGCGCCGAAGCGCACGCGGCCGCGGCGCGCCTCGCGCATCCGGGCGCATTCGAGTACGAGCTCGAAGCCGCGCTGCTGCACGCTTTTCGGCGTCGCGGCGCGAGCGGTCCCGCCTATACGCCGATCGTCGGCAGCGGCAGCAACGCCACGGTGCTGCACTACGTCCGCAATGATCAGAAGCTGGCGGACGGCGAGCTCGTGTTGATCGACGCCGGCTGCGAGCTCGAGAACTACGCCTCCGACGTGACACGCACCTATCCCGTCGGCGGTCGCTTCAGCGGCCCGGGGCGCGCGCTCTACGAGGTCGTGCTCGCGTCCCAGACGGCGGCGCTCGAGCACTGCCGCCCGGGCGCGACGCTGCCCGAGATCCACGACATCAGCGTGCGCAAGCTCGTCGAGGGCCTGCTCGCTCTCGGCCTGCTGCAAGGCGACGCGGCGGAGCTGATCGCGCGCGAGGCGTACCGCGCTTATTACATGCACTCGACCAGCCATTGGCTCGGTCTCGACGTGCACGACGTGGGCAGCTACCGCGTCGACGGAGAGCCGCGCCGGCTCGAGCCGGGACAGGTCTTCACCGTCGAGCCGGGGCTCTACGTCCCGAAGGACGACGAGAAGGGCGATCCGCGCTTCCGCGGCATCGGCGTCCGCATTGAAGACGACGTCGTGATCACGGAAACCGGACACGAGAACCTGACCGCGGCGATCCCCAAGGCGACCGACGACCTCGAGGCCCTGATCACCGAGCGTTAGCCGGCGATCGCGCGCGGCCCCACACCGGAGAGTCATGCCCGACATCGAATCACTGCTGAAGGAGAAGCGCGTCTTCGCGCCGAGCGGCAGCTTCGCGAAGCAGGCGAACTGGTCGAAGAAGACCGTGAACGCCCACCGCAAGCTCGGCGCGCGCGATCCGGAGCGCTTCTGGGCGAAGATGGCGAAGGAGCACGTCAGCTGGTTCGCGCCGTGGAAGAAGGTGCTGGATTGGAAGCCGCCCCACGCCCGCTGGTTCGTCGGAGGCAAGCTCAACGTCTCCTACAACTGCCTCGACCGGCACCTCACGGGCAAACACGCCTGGCGCCGCAACAAGGCTGCGATCCTGTGGGAGGGCGAGCCCGGCGACACGCGCGTGCTCACCTACGGCGAGCTGCACCGCGAGGTCTGCCGCTTCGCGAACGTGCTCAAGGCGAGCGGCGTCGCGAAGGGCGACCGCGTCGCGATCTACATGCCGATGATTCCCGAGCTCGCGATCGCAATCCTGGCGTGCGCGCGGATCGGCGCGCCCCACAGCGTGGTCTTCGGCGGCTTCTCCGCCGAAGCGCTGCGCGACCGCATCAATGACGCCGGCGCGAAGCTGGTCGTCACGGCCGACGGCGGCTACCGGCGCGGCGCAGCGAACGCGCTAAAGCCCGCCGTCGACGAAGCCCTCGAAGGCGCGCCGTGCGTGGAGAAGGTGATCTGCGTGCGGCGCACGGGCGCGGACGTCGCGATGCGCGAGGGGCGCGACGTCTGGTGGCACGACGCGATGCAGGACGCGAGCGCCGACTGCCCTCCCGAGAAGCTCGATTCCGAGCACCCGCTCTTCATCCTCTACACCAGCGGAACCACCGGCAAGCCCAAGGGCGTGCTGCACACGACCGGCGGCTATCTCACGCACGTCGCGACGACGGCGAAGGCGATCTTCGATCTGAAGGACGAAGACACCTATTGGTGCACGGCGGATCTCGGCTGGGTCACCGGTCATTCCTACGTGGTGTATGGGATCCTCGCGAATGGCGCGACCACGCTGATGTACGAAGGCGTGCCGACGCATCCTCGCCCCGACCGCTTCTGGGAGATGATCGAACGGCACCGTGTGAGCATCTTCTACACCGCGCCGACGGCGATCCGCACCTTCATCCGCCTGGGCGATGAGCACCCGAAGAGACACGATCTCTCGTCGCTGCGTCTGCTCGGCACCGTGGGCGAGCCGATCAACCCCGAAGCTTGGATGTGGTATCACCGCGTGATCGGAGGCAAGCGCTGCCCGATCGTCGATACCTGGTGGCAGACGGAAACCGGCGGGATCATGATCACGCCGCTTCCCGCCAGCGTTCCGACCAAGCCAGGCTCGGCAACGCTCCCGTTCCCAGGGATCGACGCCGCCATCTACACCGACGATGGCAAGAGCGCCGCGCGCGCCCACGGCGGCTTCCTGGTGATACGCCGCCCGTGGCCGGGCATGCTGCGCGGCATCTGGGCCGACCCCGAGCGCTACGCGCAGCAGTATTGGAGCCGATTCGAGGACACCTACTTCGCAGGAGACGGCGCGCATCGGGACAAGGACGGCTACTTCTGGATCATGGGACGCATCGACGACGTGATGAACGTCTCCGGCCACCGCATCGGCTCGATGGAGGTCGAGAGCGCGCTCGTGGCCCACGTGCAGGTCGCGGAGGCCGCGGTCGTCGGCCGGCCCGACGATCTCACCGGAACGGCCATCGTCGCTTTCGTCACCCCGAAGCGCGGCACGCCCATCGGGCGCGCGTTCGCGGAGGACCTACGCAAACACGTGGTGCACCAGATCGGCGGCATCGCGAAGCCCGCGGACATCCGCTTCACCGACGCGCTGCCCAAGACCCGCTCGGGCAAGATCATGCGCCGCTTGTTGCGCGACATCGCGTCGGGCAGCAAGACCGTGGGCGATACGACCACGCTCGAGGATTTCAGCGTGATCGCGAAGCTTCAGGAGCAGAGAGAGGAAGTTTGAAGCGCGGGAGCGTCCGGCCTGTTGCCAGGCCGGACGCCGTTCCATCGCGCTAGCGGATCAGAAGCGGTACTGCAGCGCGCCGCCGACCGTGATCCGCTCCAGACTCTTGCTGTCGCCCTGGGGCAGGAGGTACGCCGCATCCGTGGTGACGATGAAGTGCTCGGTCAGGAACCAATCGATTCCGGCACCGAAGCGTCCTGCCCAGACGTTGGCCTTGTGATCCGTGGGAGGCGCCCCATCGATGTTCGCCCACTGATAGCCTCCGCCCGCGAGCGCATACGGCTGGATGAAGCCCGTCAAGCGTCCGAGCGGATACACCTTCGCGTTCAGCCAGCCCGACCAGATGTACGTCTTCTTCCCCGCAAATTGGCCGGATTTCCCGGAGTAGTCCCGCTCGTGCACACCCTCGCCCTCGACCGCGAAGTAGTCGAGGAATCGATAGCCCACGCGCGCGTTGACGTCCCAGCCGTTTCCCGAGCCGCCGTTGGGGAATTCCTCGAAGTCGTAGGCGCCCCCGACGCCTGCGTAGAATCCGTTGTACTCGCAGCAATCGGGCGTCGTGTCCTGGGCCCGTGCTTCCGGCACCGCGAGCCAGGCGAGCGAAAGGGCGAGCACGGCCGTGAGCTTCCAAAGCATCGATCGATCCTCCAAGCCCGGCCGGGGAACCCGGGGGGCAGTTGACGGAAGGGGTATAGGCTTGCCCAATGAGGCCGTCAAGTGGAAATGGAGGCCCAGCGAAACGTGCTGTGACGAGCCCCTGGAAGCCGTTTCGCGCCGAAAGACCCCAATCGGGTCAGGGTCCGAAACGGTATTGCAGGGCCCCGACGATCTGGACCTGCTTCAGGTCATCGATTCTCCCGGTGGGAAGCACCCACGCGCTCTCGGCCGTCACCACGATGTTCTTCGTGATGTAGAGGTCGATGCCGCCGCCGAAGCGCGACACGAAGTCGCCGTGTTCTTCCACGCCCGAGACGTTCCTACCCGATACGCGTTCCCACCACCAGCCGACACCGGTCATCAGATAGGGCTGGAAGCGACCGGTCCACGGCGCCGTCGGATACCCCTTGAAGTTCGCCCAGACGCCGAAGGTCTGCGTGTCGACGCCCTTGAACTCGCCCGAGTGGCCGTTGAACTCGGGCGTGAACTCGAGCTCCGGCTCGATCGCCGCGAAGCGCAGGAAGCGGTAGCCCGCGCGGATCTGCGCGATGCCGCTGTTGCTCGCCGACCCATTGTTGAATTGCTCGAGAGCGCCGCCGCCACCGATGCCGGTGTACCAGCCGTCGCGGTCGTAGCCAGCGGCGTCAGCGTCGCCCGCGTCGTCGGAGTCCGCGGCCTCGTCGCTCGCCTGCTTGGCGCCGTCGTCGTCGGGCGGCTTCGCTCGCGCGTGGGGGCTCACGAGCCAGACGAGCGCGAAGACGAGCACGGCCGAGAGCTTGCGCAGCATGGATCCAACCTCCTGGCCTGCCCGCGCTGCCGCGGAACGTCGACCAGAAGGGGCTATACGCTCGCGCGCGCCGGAGCGTCAAGCGGAAACTGGAGGGCCGCCGGATTGCTGCTTTGGCGTCCGATCGACCAGGCGCCGTCCGCCGCGCGCGAGAAGCCGACGACCTCGGCGAGGCCCGGCGTGGCATCCGTGAGCGGGTGCCCGAGCAGCTGCTCGCCGATCGCGCGGATCACGCCGCGATGCACGACCACGAGCGCTGCATCGGCGCCGCTCGCCTGCAAGCGCTCGAGCCCGCGCAACACGCGGGCCCGGAATTCCGCGCGCGCCTCGCCGCCGGGGTACTCGAAGCCCGCGGACTTTTTCTGCCAATCGCTGAAGAGGACGGGGTTCGAGGCTTCGATCTCGCTCTTCGTCATGCCTTCCCAGCGGCCGAAGTGGATCTCGCGGAAGTCGTGCTCGAGGCGGATCGGCGCGCCGCCGGCGACGATCTGCGCGGCTTCCCAGGAACGCCGCATGGGGCTCGCGACCACGAGCTCGAAGACTTCCGTTCGCAGCGACGCCGCCGCGCACTTCATCTGCGCGCGCCCGGCCTCCGAGAGCGCGAGATCCGCACTGCCGTGCAGGCGCTCGTGCGAATTGCCGACCGTCTCTCCATGGCGGATCAGCACGATGCGGCGAAGCGGTGACATGGCGGCTCCCGGTCGTCTGCGTGGGGATCGCGAGGATCGCGTCCCGGAAACACTCCGTCAATTCGCACGCTAGACTGCGCGCGTCCATGAATCGGGGGGTGGGGTGAGCGCACGCGGCTGGTTGGGCGTCTTGTTCTTGCTGGTCGCGGTGGGCGGCGGGGGACTGGCCTTCTTCCGCGCCGAGGGCACACCGCCGGTGGTGGTCGCGCCAACGTCGCTCAGCATCGGAAAGGCCGGCCTCGACGTCGAGATCGCTGCGTCCGACGCGGGCTCGGGAATCCGCGAGCTGAGCGCGGTGCTCTCGCACGCGGGCGGCGATCAGGAAGTCGCTCTCCAGCTCTATCCCGGCAGCTGGCTGCGCGGCGGTGAAGCCGGCACGGACCGCAGCCTGAGCCTGCACCTCGATCCCAAGCAGCTCGGCGCGGTCGAGGGCAGCGGCTTCCTGCGCATCACGGCGCGCGATTGGTCGTGGCGCGGCGCCTTCTCCGGCAATCAGACCCGGCTCGAAGTTCCGGTGACGATCGATCTCTCGCCGCCGCGCGTGTCGGTCGCGAGCGGCCTCACCTACGTCGGTCGCGGCGGCTCGGGCGCGGTGGTGTATTCGGTTTCCGAGCCCACCGCGCGCGATGGCGTGCAGGTCGCCGATCGCTTCTATCGCGGCGTGCCGCTCCCGGGCGCCTCGGACCCGCATGCGCGCATCGCCATCTTCGCGGTCGCGACCGACGCGCCGCCCGCGCCTCCGATTCGCGTGATCGCGGAAGACGCTGCGGGCAACACCGGCTCGGCGAGCTGGTCGGTGGTCCTGAAGGAGCGCGCGTTCCAGCGCGCGAACATCACGCTGCCGCCGAGCTTCCTGATCTCGAAGGTGCCGGAGCTCGCGGAGCAGGAGAAGATCGCGGGCGCGACGCCGATCGAAACCTTCCAGACGATCAACTCGAAGCTGCGCGCCCAAAACGAGGCGCGCATCCGCGAGCTGGTGGCGGGCGGCAGCCCGGAGAAGCGCTGGCAGGGCGCCTTCGCACAGCTCGACAACTCGAAGGTGACCAGCGTGTTCGCCGAGCGCCGCAGCTACTTCGTCGACGGCACGCAGGTGTCCGAAGCGACGCACTACGGCTACGACCTCGCCGCCACCGCGAATACCCCGATCACCGCCAGCAACACCGGCCGCGTCCTCTACGCGGCGCCGCTCGGGATCTACGGCAACTGCGTCCTGATCGACCACGGCATGGGCATCACCTCGCTCTACGGCCACCTGTCGCGCATCGACGTACACGAGGGTGACTCCGTGACGAAGGGCCAGACGCTCGGGCTGTCGGGCCAGACGGGGCTCGCCGGGGGCGATCATCTGCATTTTGCGATCCTCGTCGGCGACACCTACGTCGACCCCGTCGAGTGGTGGGATCCGAAATGGGTGGCGACGCACGTCGAAGCGCAGCTCGCTCCGCCCGCGTCCTAGCCGGCGCGCGCGGCGGCCCGGCGGTGAAGACCACCCGCCAGCTCCTGCTCGCCTGGTACCGAGCGAACCGCCGCGATCTGCCCTGGCGCCGTAACCGCGATCCGTACGCGGTGTGGATCTCCGAGGCGATGCTCCAGCAGACGCGCGTCGAGACGGTGATCCCATACTGGAAGCGCTTCCTCGCGCTGTTTCCGGACATCCCCCGGCTCGCCGCGGCCGACCCGGACGCGGTGCTCGGCGCGTGGGCGGGCCTCGGCTACTACTCGCGCGCGCGCAATCTGCAGCGCGCCGCGCAGCGGGTGGTCGCAGAGCACGCCGGGCGGCTGCCCGACACTGTGGAGGGTCTGCGGGCGCTTCCGGGCATCGGCCGCTACACGGCGGGCGCCGTGGCCTCGATCGCGTTCGACCGACCCGAACCCGTGGTCGACGGCAACGTCGCGCGCGTGCTCGTGCGCCTGCACGGGATCCGCGAGAACCCGAAGGCGCCGGCCGTCGCGGCGCGACTCTGGGAGCTGGCTGCGGACCTCGCGCGCGGCCCGAGCCCCGGCGATCTGAACCAGGCGTTGATGGAGCTCGGCGCGCTCGTCTGCACGCCGCGCGCGCCGCGCTGCCCGGCCTGTCCCCTGCGCCGCCGCTGCGCCGCCCGCCGGGACGGCGATGCCGAGGCGTTGCCGGTGCGCGTGCGCAAGCCGGCGCCGCGTGCGGTCGAGGCCGTGGCCGCCCTGATCCTGCGTCGCGGCCGTGTGCTCGCGGTGCGGCGCCCACCGCGGGGGCTGCTCGGCGGGCTGTGGGAGCTGCCCGGCGGCGAGCTCGCGCCGCGCGAGCGCCCGGAAGCAGGTCTGCGCCGGGCGCTGCGCGAGCGCACCGGCCTCGCCGTCGCAAACGCTTCGCTTCGCGGCGAGGTCGAGCACGCATTCACGCACCGGAGCCTGCGGCTCCACGTCTTTCGTTGCGACACGCCGGTGGGTCGGGTGCGGCTCGCCGAATTCGACGCCCACCGCTGGGTCGCTCCACGCGCGCTGCGCGAGCTCCCACAGGCCAGCGTCACCCGCAAGGTGCTCGCGCTCGCGCTATCTTCGCGGCCCGTATGAGCAGCCGCTTCGGGCGCCAGTTCCAGATCACCAGCTTCGGCGAGAGCCACGGCGGCGGTGTCGGCGTGGTGGTCGACGGCTGCCCTCCGCGCCTCGCGATCGCGAGCGAGGAGATCCAGCGCGATCTCGATCGGCGCCGCCCCGGACAGAGCGCCCTCACGACGCCGCGCGACGAGCCCGACCGTGTCGAGATCCTCTCGGGCGTCTTCGAGGGGCATACGCTCGGCTCGCCGATCGCGCTGCTCGTGCGCAATCAGGACGCGAGGCCCGAGGCCTACGCGGCGATGAAGGACGTCTACCGTCCCTCGCACGCGGACTTCACGACCGAGGCCAAGTACGGCATCCGCAACTGGCAGGGCGGCGGGCGCGCGAGCGCGCGCGAGACGATCGGGCGGGTCGCCGCCGGCGCGATCGCGCGCAAGCTGCTGCGTGTCGCGGCGGGCATCGAGGTGCTCGCCTGGGTGCAGCGCGTGCACCAGATCGAAGCGAAGATCGACGCCGCGAGCGTGACACTGGCTGCTGTCGAAGCCAACCCCGTGCGCTGCCCGGATGCGTCCGCCGCCGCCGAGATGGCCGCGCGCATCGACGCAGCGCGACGCCGCGGCGATTCACTCGGCGGCGTGGTCGAATGCGTGGCCCGCTGCGTGCCCGCCGGGCTCGGCGAGCCGGTCTTCGACAAGCTCGAGGCCGATCTCGCGCGCGCGCTGATGTCGCTGCCCGCCTCGAAGGGCTTCGAGATCGGCAGCGGCTTCGAGGGCACGCGCATGACCGGGATCGAGCACAACGATCCCTTCGTGCCGGGGCCGGATGGCCGGCCGCGCACCACTTCGAACCGCTCGGGCGGCGTGCAGGGCGGCATCAGCAACGGCGAGCCGATCGTGGTGCGCGTCGCCTTCAAGCCGACTGCGACGATCTCGCAGCCGCAGCAGACGGTCGATCGCCGCGGCGCGGCGACGCAGCTCGAGGCGCAGGGACGCCACGATCCGTGCGTGCTGCCGCGCGCCGTGCCGATGGTCGAAGCGATGGTGTGTCTCGTGCTCGCCGACCATTGGCTGCTGCAGCGCGGCGTCGACGTACTGCCGAAGCTCGGGTAGCCGCGCTCAGGGCAGCAGCACCAATCCCGCCACGGCCGCGAGCGCGGCGCCGAGCACCGCGAGCGCGCCGAGCCAGGCATGCGCCTCGCGGGCGCGCGAGCGGCCCTGCTCGAGACGCCGACCCAGCACGGCGGCGGCTGCGAATAGCGCCACGACCACGAGCGCGAGCAGGCCATGGAAGCTCGCGAACACCCGCCAGCCCCGCAGCGCGACGGCCGAGAGCGGCCCGAGCACGAAGCCCACCCCCACGAGCGCGACGGCGGGCTTCGCGAGCCGCAGGTGGCGGCGGCGCGCGAGCGGATCGCGCGCGGCGCGGCCGAGCCGCGCGCGCCGCAAGGCGAGCCCGGCGCGCAGCGTGAGCCCGGCGAGCGCGAGCGACACGACCATCCACGCGGGATGCACGTAGGCGAGAGCGCGCGCGAACGGATCGTTGGCGGTCGGGTCCAGCTATTCGACCTTGTGGATCGAATCGCCGGGCAGCCGCGCGAGCAGCGCATCGAGCGCCCGCTGCACGTAGTGCGCATCGCGCGATTCGAGCGTCAACAAGGTCTGGAAGGCCTTGTCTTCGAAGCGCGGATACGAGCCGAGCATCAGCTCGGGAAACTCCGCGACCAGCTCGTTCAACGACGGCACGATGTCGCTCTCGCGCCGCGACACGAAGACGCGTCGCAGCACGAAAGGCACGCCCCGGAAGCGCTCGCGGATCGACTCGAACTTCTTGCGCAACAGCTGCGGCACGCCCGGGAAGATGTGGACGTTGGCGACGATCACGGCCGGAAACCACAGGTCGCCCGCGTCGACGAGCGTTGCGCCGGCGGGAATCATCGCCATCTTGAGCTGGCTCTCGGTCGCGGGCGTGCCCTGCGCGCGTCCGATCCGCGCGACGATCGACTCGCTGCAGATCGTCTGCACGCCGAACGCCGCCGCGATCGCGTCCATCGTGAGATCGTCGTGCGTCGGGCCGATGCCGCCCGACGTGAACACCCAGTCGAAGGCCGCGCTCATGGCCTTGACCTCGGCCGTGATCGTCTCGCTCACGTCGGGAATCGTGACGATCCGCTCGACGTCGACGCCGAGCGCGCGCAGCTCCGCGCACAGGTACGGCGAATTGGTGTCGACGACCTTGCCCGAGAGGATCTCGTTTCCGATGATCAGGATGCCGGCGGTCGGCATGAGGGCTCAGGATATCGAAGCGCGCGCGGCGCTCCAATGGCGGGCGCTTCCCGCACGCCGGCGCCTCGCGTAGAATGCGCCCGTGGACGTTCGCGTGCGCTTCCAGCCCTCCGGTCGCTGCGTCGTCGTCGCAGCCGGCTCGACGCTGATCGCAGCGGCGCGCCGGGTCGGCCTGCCGCTCGCGGGGGCCTGCGGCGGGGACGCGCTGTGCGGCGGCTGCGGTGTGACGCTGCTCTCGGGCGCAGGCGCCGTCTCGCCCGAGGACGCGGCGGAGGCGAAGGCGAAAGGCCGGAACCGCGTTGCTCCAGGGCAGCGCCTCGCGTGCCGCGCCAGGCTGCTCGGCGATCTCGAGGTGACGGCCAGCTACTGGTGAAGGGAACGCGGCGCGACGTCGCGCAAGACGGGAGACGGCATGCAGGGCATCCGGATCGGACTCGGGATGGGAGACGGCAGCGGCGCGAGCGTCGACGAGATCATCGCGCGCTGCCAGCGCGCCGAGAGCGACGGCTTCGCGACGCTCTGGTTCGCCAACATCTTCGGCTTCGACGCCATGACGCTGGCCGCCCTCGTCGGGCGCGAGACCCGGACGGTCGAGATCGGCACGGCCGTCGCCCCCACCCACTCGCGGCATCCCGTCTACATGGCGCAACAGGCGCTCTCGACGCAGGCGGCCGCGCGCGGACGCTTCGTGTTGGGCCTCGGCCCCAGCCACCAGCTCGTGATCGAGAACCTGCTCGGGCTCTCCTACGCGCACCCGGCGCGACACATGCGAGAGTACGTCACCGTGGTGAAGCAGCTGCTCGACACCGGGAAGACGAGCTTCCAGGGCACCCAGTATCGCGTGAACGCCTCGCTCTCGGTGAAGGTCGACGCGCCCTGCCCGGTGCTGATCGGTGGCCTCGGCCCGCTGATGCGCCGCATCGCCGGCGAGCTCGCGGATGGCACGCTGACCTGGATGACCGGTCCGCGCGCGCTCGCCGGCACGTTGGTTCCCGAGATCCGCGCCGCCGCGAGCCGCGCCGGACGGCCGGCGCCGCGCATCGTCGCGGGCCTGCCGATCGCGCTCACGAAAGATCCCGCGGCGGCGCGCGAAGCGGCAGCGAAGATGTTCGCGCTCTACGGAACGCTCCCGTCCTACCGCGCCATGCTCGATCTCGAAGGCGCCGCCACGCCGGGCGACATCGTGATCGCCGGCGACGAACGCGTGATCGAGAGCGCGATCCGCTCGCTGGCGTCCGCGGGCGTGACCGATCTCTCGGCGGCGCCCTTCCCGGTTGGAAGCGACGGCGCCGAAGGCGTGCGGCGCACCACGGCATTGCTCGCCGATCTCGCGAAACGCTCGTGACGTCGCGCGAGCTGCGCTTCGAGACACGCGCGATCCACGCCGGACAGGAGCCCGACGAGGCGACCGGCGCGACGATCGTGCCCGTCTACCAGACCGTCACCTTCACGCAGGATGCGATCGGGAATCACCGCGGCTTCGAGTACTCGCGCAGCGACAACCCGACGCGCGCCGCGCTCGAAGCCTGCCTCGCCTCGCTCGAAGGCGGGCGCTTCGGCTTCGCCTACGCCTCGGGGATGGCGGCCATCAGCGGCGTCATGCAGCTGCTCTCGGCCGGCGATCACGTCGTCGTCGCGGACGATCTCTATGGCGGAAGCTACCGGCTCTTCACGCAGGTGATGCCGCGCTTCGGCGTCAGGTTTTCCTTCGTCGACGCGACGCGACCCGAGGAGATCGACAAGGCGTTCGAGCCCGCGACGCGGGTGCTCTGGATCGAGAGCCCGACCAATCCGCTCTTGCGGCTCGTCGACATCGCCGCCTGCGGCGAGATCGCGCGCCGCCGCGGAGCGCAGCTCGTCGTCGATAACACCTTCGCGACGCCCTTCCTCCAGAATCCGCTCGCTCTCGGCGCGCACGTCGCGCTGCACTCCACCACCAAATACATCGGCGGCCACTCGGACGTGATCGGCGGCGCCGTCGTCGTCGACGACGAGGAGCTCGCGAAGCGGCTCCAGTTCACCCGCAACGCGACCGGCGGCGTCCCGGGCCCGTGGGACGCCTGGCTCACGCTGCGCGGCGCGAAGACGCTCGCGCTGCGCATGCGCGAGCACGAGCGCAATGCCAAGCTGATCGCGGAGTTCCTCGTGGGTCGCCGCGAGATCGCGCGGGTCCACTATCCCGGGCTGCCGGAGCATCCGGGGCACGATCTCGCGCGCCGCCAGATGCGCGGCTTCGGCGGCATGCTCGCGATCGAGCTGCGCGGCGGCGCGGCGGCCGCGCGCAAGCTCTGCGAATCGACACGCTTGTTCTCGCTCGGCGAGAGCCTCGGCGGCGTCGAGTCCCTGATCGGCTACCCGTGGTCGATGAGCCACGGCGCCTTCCCGCCCGAGGAGAAGCGCCGCAAGGGCGTCACCGAAGCCGTCGTGCGCCTCTCGATCGGGATCGAGCACGCCGACGACCTCTGCGCCGATCTCGCCCAGGCGCTCGAGCAGGCCGCGCGCGCGGGATGACGCGCGCGATCCTGCTCGTCGATCACGGCAGCCGCGTGGCGGACGCGAACGCGGCGCTCGACGAGGTCGCGGCGCAGCTCCGGCTGCGGCTCCCGGATCGGCTCGTGCGCGTCGCCCACCTCGAGATCGCGCCGCCCGGCATCGGCGAGGGCATCGACGCCTGCGTGGCGGCGGGCGCGACCGAGATCGTCGTGCATCCCTATTTCCTGTCGCCCGGCCGCCACACCAGCCACGACATCCCGCGCCAGGTCGAACAGGCCGCCGCGCGCCACCCGGGCGTGCGCGTGCGCCTCACGCCCGCGCTGGGTCCGCACGCGAAGCTACTCGACGTGATCGTCGAGCGG
The DNA here is from genome assembly GCA_963785985.1 of uncultured delta proteobacterium. GTDB lineage: Bacteria > Myxococcota_A > UBA9160 > UBA9160 > SMWR01 > DATBRV01. The sequence goes on from CAWAXD010000024.1 coordinate 131,546, forward strand.
GTCAGCGATCCGCCCTAGCCATGTCCGGCCGCTTCGCCATGTCCTGCGTCTGGTTCTTCTGCCTCGGCGGCCTCGGCCTCTTCTTTCCCTATTTCAGTCTCTACCTGCGCGAGAACGCCGGCCTCTCCGGCTCGCAGGTGGGCGTCGTGCTCGCCATGGTTCCGCTCGTCGGAACGCTCGCGCAGCCGCTGTGGGGCCAGCTCGCCGATCGGACGGGGGCGCGCTCGCGCGTGCTCGTGCTGCTCGGACTCGGCGCCGCGACGGGCTATCTCGCGCTCGGTCTCGCGCAGGGCTTCGCAGCCCTGGTGCTCGCGACGCTGTGGCTCGCGCTCTTCTCGACGGCGCTGGTGCCGGCAGCCACCTCCGTGACGTTCGCGCTCGCGCGCGGCGATCGCGTCCACGCGTTCGGGCGCATGCGCGTCTGGGGAACCATCGGCTTCCTCGCGCTGGTGGTCGGCTTCCCGCGCTTCCTCCACCACCTGCAGGCGGCGCGCGGTCTCGCAGCCGGGACCTTGGGCCCATCGGAGCCTGGACTCGACGTGATGTTTCCGATCACCGCGGGCTTGATCGCGGCCGGGGCGCTGTTTGCGCTGGTGCTGCCGGGCGGCGGTGAAATGCACGTGCGCGCGCCGCGCGGCGACTGGCGCCGCCTGCTGCGCCACCGCCCGTTCGTGCGGGTGCTCGCCTTCACGCTGATCGCCTACCTGTTCCTGCAAGGGCCGATGACGATCTTCCCGATCTACGTGCGCTCGCTCGGCGGCACGCTCGATTCCGTTTCGAACATGTGGATCCTGATGCTCTCGCTCGAGATTCCGCTAATCGCCCTCTCGGGAAGCTCGCTCGCGCGTTTTGGACCGCGGGGTCTGCTCGCCATCGGCACGCTCGCGGGCGGCGTGCGCTGGACCGCCTGCGGCCTCATCGGCGATCTCTCGATCGTCTTCCCGTTCCAGATCCTACACGGCGTGGTGGTGGCCGGGCTGGTGGTGGGCGCGCCTCTCTACGTCGAGGCGATCGTCCCTGAGCGCCTGCGCTCGACCGGGCAGGGCGTGCTCGCGATGGTCGGCGTGAGCCTCGGCGCCGTGGCTTCGCACCTCGGGTCGGGCTGGCTGCTCGAGCACGCGGGACCGCGCGCGCCCTATCTCGTCGGCGGGATCGGCAGCCTCGTGCTCGCCGCCCTCATCCCCTGGGTGCTGCCGCCGGCCGTGCGGGCCGCTCCCGCCGCGGACGAGGCGCAGGCCAGCGCGGGCTAGCGTCGCAGCGCCAGCGCGAGCATCTCGCCGGTCGGAACGCGCAGCGTGCGCCGCCCGAGCCAACCCAGACCGGGCGGGAGCCAGGCGCCGGTGCAGGCCGCATACGCCGTCAGATAATCGCCCGTGAAGGTCTTGCGGATGCCGGTGCGGATCGCGTGCACCGCGAAGCCCGCGGCGGCGAGCTGGCGCTCGAGCGCGAGCGGCGTCCAGAAGAAAAGGTGCTCCGGCGCGTAGTGCGGCCAACGCCGGCCGAGCAGGCCGCGCACGAGACTCGCCGCGTTCGGCAGCACCGCGGCGAGCACGCCGCCCGGAGCGAGGCGCTCGTACACGCGCGCGAGTAGAGCCGCGGGATCGGGGACGTGCTCGAGCACGTCGATCAACGTCACCACGTCGAACGCGATCCCCGGGAAGGCGGCGGAGTCGAGCTCGCCCTGCTGCACCCGCTCGCCGAAGCGCTCTCTGGCGGTGCGCACGGCCTGCGGATTCGGATCGAGGCCGAAGGCCTCGAAGCCCTGCAGCTGCGCGACTTCGAGCAGGAAGCCCGTCGCGCAGCCGACGTCGAGCAGGCGGCCGCCGCTGCGCAGGCGGGCGATCTCGCGCAGGAAGGCGCCATGAGTAGCGTGCTTCATGGCGCGCACGCGCGCATAGGCGGCGTCGTCGCGCGCGCCCCAGCGTTCGAAGTAGTCGCCGGCGTAGAGCTCGCGCAGGCGCGCCTCGCTCGGAAACGGGCTCTGCCACTCGAGGCCGCAGCCGGGTGAGCGCACCACCTCGATCCCGCCGTGTGTGAAGACCGGAACGGGCGCATCACCGCAGACGATGCAGCGCGGGGGCGCGCCGCTCACGAATCGATCACGCGCAGGGGAACCTTCGCGGCGCGGGCGCCCGTGGCCTCGGAGAGGCTGCTCTCGATCGAGGCGAGCACGTCGCCGGGCCGGATGCCCGTCATGCAGCGCGCCTGCGCGAACCAGCACGAGAGCACCTTGTTGTCGTGGACGAACATGCAGGGTGAGCAGGCGAGCGCGAGGTAGTGGACGCTGTGCCGCTGGCCCGGCCGCGAACGCAGGGGGCCGTAGAGCACGGGGGTCTCGGGGCCGAAGAGCGCCGCCGTCGAAGCGCCGGCTGCGGCGGCCAGATGCAGCGGCCCGCTGTCGTTGCTGACCACCACGGCCGCGTGCGAGAGCAGCGCCACGAGCTGGGGGATGTCGATGCGGCCGGCCGCGTTCACCACGCGCCCTTCGAGACGCGCGGCGCGGATCACGGACTCGACGTACTCGCGCTCGGCGGGCGCGCCGATCGCCACGAGATTGAGCTCCCGGCGCGCAGCCAGCGCGCCGAGCAGCTCGGCCACGCGCTCGGCCGGCCAGCGCCGCTCGAGCGCCATGTCGCCCGCGTTCGGATTGATGACGACGATCGGCGCGCCCGCGCGCCACGCCGGATCCGCGGCGAGCTTCTCGCAGCACGCCTCCCAGGCGCCTGCCGGCGCGCGCAGCGGCGGCAGCGCCGCGTCGCCGTCGATGGGCGCCGTGTCGATCGGGTCCATCGGATCGTCGCGCAGCAGTGTCAGGAAGTTCAGCGCGACGTGGTGATAGGCGTTGAAGGGAACCTGCACGTCGTGCAGACGGCCGCGCCACTGGCTCTTGCTGCTGAAGCCGTGCGAGCGGCGCGCGCGCGCGAGGCTCGAGAAGATCGCGGAGAAGCGCGTGAAGAATTCGAGGTCGTAGAGCAGGTCGTAGCGCTCGCGGCGCAATTCGCGCAGCGTGCGCAGGGTGGCGACGAAGAAGGCCGGAATGCCGCCGGAGAGCTCGAGCGCGATGCTGCGGTCGATCTGCGGAAGCAGCGAGAGGATCTGGGCGTTCTCGCGCAGCGAGACGAAGTCTATGCGCGCCTGGGGGTGGCGCTCGCGCAGGCGCGCGAGCAGCGGCGATGCGAGCACGATGCTGCCCATGCCCCAGAGCTTGAGCACGAGGATCTTCTTCACGCTCTCGGGAGGCGGCAGCGGCGCCGGCGTCCGGAAGAGCTGCCGCCAGCCGACCAGCAGCGCGCAAAGGAAGGGCCCCAGGCGCCGGTCGATCCACAGCGCAGCCTGGTAGCGACGATTGGGACGCGCGACACGCACGACCGGGCATTCTACCACCGGGCGGTCGGGGGGTCGGTGCTCGACGCTTCATGCCCGCTTGCGCGCAGAGACGTGGACCGCCCACGAGGGCACGCGTCCCAGCAGCATCGCTTCCAGCCACAGCACGGCATCGACGCCTCGCACGAGTGTCGCGGCGATGCGAGCGGAGACGCCCCGGCCCGGCGCGCGGGATGCGGCGAGGATCTCACCGGTCGAGCCGCGTCGCGAGCGCGTGCGCGCCGCGAGAGCGAGCGCCGCGAAGGTCGCGACGTCGGCGACGTTGCCGATCACGTGGAGACTCCCGCGCACGCGCAGGATCTCGAAGCCCGCGGCCTCGATCTGCGCGAGCAGCGCGCGGCGCTCGAAGCGCTGCACGTGGCCGCCGAAGCGCCGCTTCCACGCGCCGGCGCCGCGCTGGCCTGGCAGCCAGCGCCAGAGACTGCGCGGATCGCCCTCGCAGGGGACGTGCGCATGCAGCACGCCACCCGGAACGAGCACGCGCCGGATCTCCGCGAGCATGCCGGCGGGATCGTCGAGATGCTCGAGCACGTCGAGCAGCAGCACGGAGTCGAACTCCGCGTCGCGCGCGGGCAGCGCGCCTTGCGTCGCGAGGCGTGTCTCGATCCCGGGCGCGAGGCGCGCGAGCCCCGCGAGCGCGCTGCGGCTCACGTCGACGCCCGTGAGCGCCAGCTGCGGCCGCGCGGCGCCGACCGCGCGCAGGAAGCGCCCCGCGCCGCAGCCCACTTCGAGCACGCGCCCGCGCTCGGGAAGCAACCGCAGCGCTTCGGCGAGCCGGTAGCCCGCGATCGAGCGCTCGCCCGGCCGGATCGTCTCCTCGCCCCAGCGAACCGCCTCGTAGTCGAAGGCGTCCCCTGCGCTCATGGCCCCGGCGTTCCGGCCGGCTCGCGCCGCCGCAGGATGCGCGTCTTGCCGATGCGCGTCTCCTCTTCGTAGCCGTTCTCGATCCAACGCGTGAGCGCCGGGCCCAGGAAGACGCGGGGATTGATCGCATCCACCCACAGCAGCGTATCGTCCCACACCACGTAGCGCGGCGGGCGCGCCCTCAGCGCCGCGAGCACTTCGGCGCGATGCTCGTCCGTCACGATCTGGTGTCCCAGGACGAAACGGATCGGGCTCGCGCGCCTGGTCAGGTAATAGTAGGACGCGACGTCCGGAAGGAAGAGCACCGGCTCGTCCGGCTGCGTGTGCGTGAGCACCCAGCGCCAGACCTCCTGCACGTGACGATCCCCGCGCGGCGCGTAGCCCACCCGTGCCAGCGTCGAGATGTCGCTGGCCGAATACAGCAGCGAGAGCAGCGGCCTGGGCTTGTCGAGCAGGCCGCCGTGCAGAACGAGCAGGATCAGCGCCACCCCGCGCGTGGCGACCAGCGGACGCCGCGCGGGAGCCGCGCTCCAGTCGCTGGCGAGCCGATCGAGAGCGATCACGACGAGCAGCGCCGGAGGCGCGAGGATCATCAGGATGTGCGTGATGTCGCTGCGCCCGAGCGCGCTGCGGAACGCCAGCGCCCCGAAGAGGGCGAGCAGCGCCACGCCGAGCCGCGCGGGATCCGCTGCGAGCGACTGCGCTGTCGCGCGGAGCCAGGCGAACGGCTGGCGCGCACGCAGCGCCGCGAGCGGCACGGCGAGCAGCAGAGCGCCCGCGCAGACGACGGGCGCGGCGTAGCCGAGACGCAGATCGAGCGCGTCCGGCTCGCGCAGGGCCGCGAGGCGCAGCGGCAGGTTCGCGACCAGCGATGGGAAGGGACGCTTGCCGTAGCCCGCGATCATGTAGCGCGGATACTCGATCAGATCGTGCAGCATCGGCGCGAGCGCCCCGTGCAGTGCGAACCAGGCGAGCATCGGCGCCACCACGGCGGCGAGCCCGGCGGCGAAGGCCGCCGCGGCCCTTCCCTCGCGCGTCACGGCGAAGGCCGCACCCGCCGACAGGACGAGCGCGAGCCCGAACTCCTGGCTGTACAGCAGCGACGTTCCCGCGAACAGCCCCGCCGCGAGCGAGAGGCCGGGCTTGCGGTCCCGCAGCCAGAGCACGAGCAGCAGCAGGCCCGCCAGCGCGAGACCGACCCGCAGGTCGATCCACGGCAGCAGGAACGGCAACACCAACATGAAACGCCTGCGGCGCACGAGCGCGGCGCACAGCAGCAGCGCCGCGGCGTAGCTCGCAACGCGGCCGCCCGTGGCGTAGAGCTGATAGGCCGCGATCGAGCGGCGCGTCAGCGCCCAGATGCCGACGACGCCCATGTCGTAGAGGGGGCCGTAGAGGCAGAAGAAATCCCGGCCGTGCAGACCCCCGCGCCGGATCGCATCGGCCCAGACGAGATGCTGTCCGATCTCCGCGTGGAAGTTGAACAGATCGTTCACGAGCTGAACGTCGGGCACCGCGTGCACGACGGCCCAGGCGCTCACCCAGATCGGAGGTGTGAGAAACGCCGCCAGCAGCGAGACGCATGCGACGAAGCCGAGCTTGCGCCACAGCGGCGAGCGCGGAGCCGCCGGCACCTGCGCCTGCGCAGCGGCCGGAGCCGGGGCTGCAACGAGCCCCGCCCGCCGCACGACGCCAATCGCCGCCGCGGCCGCCGCGGCGCAGCCGAACGCGCCGGCAGCGCCAGGCAGCCAGAGCGCCGCGACGAGCCCGAGCACCCCGAGCGCCTCGACAGTCGCCTGCGTCCGAGCACGCAGACCCTCGCGAGCGAGCGCGCGCGCGAGCAGCCAGCACAGCAGCGCTCCCGCCAGCGCGGCAAACGCCAGCCAGAAGGTCTCCTGCTGCAGCGGATAGCGACGCAGGGTCGAGTAGGAGACGATGCCGAGCGAGTTCTCGCGATAGCTGAAATGAACGGGGAGCCAGCGAGCGATCTCCAGCGTGAAGCCCGCGGCGAGCGGCAGCGCCGCGACGATGGCGTCCGATCCGTGGTCGCGCACGCTACCCCGCCCGTCGCGCGCGCTGCGCAGCGACCGCGCTCGTCCACAGGATCGCTGCGGCCGAAACGAAGCAAAAGGCTACGGCGGCATCGCGCAGCAGCTGCAGCCATGGCGGCCAGATCACGTGAGCCGCATGGTCCCACACCCCGAGCAGCCAGGGATTGCCGCAATAGAAGGCGTAGACCCCGTAGATGTAGCCACCGAGCAGCAGCGAGCCGAGCGTGGCGTAGCGGAAGCCGCGAAAGCTCCAGAAGGGCGCCGACCACGCCAGGTACTGGAAGGCCCATTGCGAGCTGAATCCATAGAGGAGCATGAAGGAGGCGAAGATCGTCGCGCCGAGCTCGTGCGCCTCACGCCGTCCGCGGCGCAGCCAGGCGACGGCCACGATCGGAATCAGACACACGCTCGAGTTGTGCGCCATGAAGAAGCGTGCTGTTCGGTGCAGCCCGGGCAGCCGGGCGAGCCCGAGCGCCGTCCAGACTCCCCAGATCGCGACACCGTGCACGGTCACGGCTCCCGAGCCTGGATAGCCGACGATCCGGCGCGCGAGCAGCGCCGGATCGAGCGCGAGCTCCGGCAGGTACAGCGCGGCGGAAGTGAGCGCCATGGCCCCGGCGAAGGCGCCACGCCGCCGCCAGCCCGACTGCGCGAAGCACAGCGCCGGCGCAGCGAGCACGGCCGGAAGCTTGATCCCGACGCCGAGGCCGAGCACGACGCCGGCGAGCGCCGGCCGGCCCCGCGCCGAGGCCAGCAACGCGAGCAGCGCCGCCAGCCCGACGAAGCTGTCCGTATTGCCGTGGTAGGCGGAGAAGATCCAGGCGAGCGGGTTCAGCCAGTAGCCGGCGACGATCGCGTAGCGCCAGGGCGACGCGCGAAACAGCGCGAACAGGGCCAGCGCGGCGGCCGCATCGAGCAGCGCGAAGGGCGCCCGCAGCAGCACGCGAAACGGGATGCCCGTCGCGCCGGCGAGCGCATACACGCTCCCGAAGAAGCGCAGCGCCAGCGGCGGATGATTCACGTTGGGTCCCCGCCCGTAGTACGCGAGCACCCCGATCCCGTCCACCATCCTCCCGTGGTTGATCTTGATCAGGACGTCGAAGCTGCCTTCCGTACACAAAACGAGGTATGCGCGCAGGAGCGCACCGGCGGCCAGCGCGAGCCAGAGCCAGGCGCCGGGCGTGCGCAGCCAGCCGAAGCGCGCGTCAGAAGGCACGCCGCCTCCGGACTACGAGCTGAGCGAAGAACACGATCACCGTCGCCGTGAAGACGACGAGACCTGCCGGCAGATACGCGGGCCGATAGGTCATCGCGATCCGGTTGTCTCCGGGCGGTACGTCGACGGCGAGCCTGCCGAAGCGATTGCTCGCGAGCCCGCCGGCGAGCTCCCATTCGACGCTCGCCTTTCCCCAGCGCAAGGGGAACGCGACCTGCGCCGGCGCTGGCGAGCGCACGCGATACACGAGCCGGTTGGGCCTGAACTCGATGAGCTCGACGCGCGCCCCCGCCGGCGAGCCGAACGCGAGCGGCTGCGGCCGGTGATCGCGCTCCGCGATCGGCGGGCCCAGCGCCGCGCGCTGCCAGGCGCGGCTCTCGACGTGCAAATCGACCCCGACGAGCAGCGCCAGACCCAGACTGACCGCGACCGCGAGACGCCGCGAGCGGAGCGCCGCCCGCTCGAAGAGCCGTCCCAGTCCGAGCGCCGCGACCACGCAGAACGCGAAGAGCGCGAGCTCGAGAAAGCGCGACGGCGCGCGCTGCGTGCGCCAGACGGGCAGCTCTCGCAACAGCGCCCAGGGATCGAGAAAGGGCAGCGGCGCCTCGAGCGACAGCCACAGGAACAGCGCGCCGAGCACGCACAGGCTCCAGCCGCTGCGCGCCGCCGCGATCCCGACCGCCATACACACGAGAGCAAAGGGTCCCACGTAGAAGGCGTACTCCCACCAGCCGGCGCCATGCGTGAACGCGAGCCCGGCGGGCGCGAAATCCGGCTGCTGGCCGCGCGCGGCCAGCGTCGTGAAGAGCAGCCCGAGCGGAAGTCCCGGGATGCGCGCCGTCGGCGCGTAGTCGGCGAATTCCGCGAGCATCGGCAGCAGCTTCGGGGCCGCGAGCCCCGCGGTGGCGGCGAACAGCATTGCCAGGCGCACGATCGGGAAGGCCGCACGCGCGTGCGCCGCCCACAGCGCCGCGAAGCCCGCGAGGAAGAGCCCCTGCCAGATGAAGGGTTGGTGCTGGCCGTCGATGATCACGCTGGCGCCGAGCACGGCCGCGAGCCAGAGCGCTGCAAAGCTACCGAGCGCGGCGCGCCGATAGAGACACAAGAGCGCCGGCAGCAGCTGCGTGCCGAGCGACCAGGGATGCCCGACGGCGAGGTGCGCCGGCAGGAAACCGCCGAAGCCGAACAGGATCGCGCACAGCGCCGCCACCGGCGCCGGAACCTCGAGATCCCGCAGCAGGCCGAAGCCGCCCGCGAGCCCCGCCGCGCTGAAGAGCACGATCAGCAGCTTCAGGTAGCTATTCGTGTCGAGAACCAGCAGCAGCGGCGCCAACGGCGAGAGCACGGGCGACTCGGCGTTCGCCAGGAAGTTGGGCGTCATCACCGCGTCCGGCATGTAGAGCGGCAGCGCCGCGTAGCGCCGCAGCGAGATGCGCACCCAATCGAAGTAGTGGTAGTGGTGGCTGCTCCAGTCGTGGCCGGAGAGCGCGCCGCCCGTGAGCAGCGGCCACCAGAACAGCAGGGCCGCCGCGAGCGAGAGCCCGCCCACGAGCAGCGCCGTGCGCAGCGCGACGGGCTCGACGACAGCTCCGCGCCGCGGCAGCAACCGGTCGTTCATCGCGCGCTCGCCGGCCGCCGCGACGCCGTCCCGGCACTATCCATGTGCGGCGCGGCTCTTGCGAGCGCTCGCGCGGATGTAGCGCCGTGACACCGGAGACATGTCGTCCGGCGGAACCAGACACTCGATGATCACGAAGTCGCGCACCTCGTGCGCGGCGCGCAAGGCCTCGCGCAGCTCGCGCCGCGTCTTCGCCTCGATGCCGACGCCGCCCCAGGCCTGGGCGAGCTCGGCGTAGGGCCAGGGGGGGATCTGGAGCAGGTCCTTGCGCGGCGTCACGGGCCGGAAGATCCCCCAGCCGGCGTTGTTCACCAGCACCACGATCGGCGTGAGCCCGCGCAACGGCGCGTGCGAGATCTCGGCTCCCGTCATCTGGAAGGCGCCGTCGCCGCACAGCACCAGCGGCCTGCGGCCGGTGCCGATCTGGGCGCCGAGCGCAGCCGGCACGCCGAAGCCCATCGACGCGTAGTAGCCCTGCGCGAAGTACAGCCCGCCCCGTCGCTGGCGCACCTCGAGCCCGCCGAACAGCATGTCGCCGGATTCGGCGAACACGTCGTAGCCGCTCTGCCCGGCCAGGAAGTGGTTCACCTCGACGAGCAGATCGTTGATCGAGAGCCGCGGCTCGCGCCGGCCGGGCTCGGCAGCGGCGTTCGCTTCAGGTTGTCGAAGTAGCGAACCGGATCGCGCCGACGCGGCAGCCGCTCGCGCCGCGAGGCGCGCGACGAAGTCGCGCAGCGTCACGTCCGTGTAGGTATGGAACGAGACGTTCACGCGGTTCGTCGATCGCCCAGACGGAATGCCGTCGTCGGACCTGCGGCTTCGCTGCGCCGAGGTTCATGTCGGTGAGCTGGGTGCCGAGCGAGAGCACGAGGTCGGCCGTGCGCACGCGCTTCTGGATCGCGGGGGCGCTGATCGGACCGATGTGGATGCCCATGTGCAGCGGGTGATCCATCGGGAAGACGCCCTTCGCGAGCATCGTCGTCATGACGGGCGCGCCGAGCTTCTCCGCGAGGCGCAGGAAGTCCTTCTCCGCGCGTTCGCGGAACAGCTCGACGCCGCCGATCAAGACCGGGCGCTTCGCTGCGCGGATGCGCACCAGCGTCTCGGCCACCGCCTCCGCGAGCTTGCGCTCGTCCGATTCCGGACGCGGGAAGCTCCCGTCCCATTCCATGATCGCCTTCGGCACCTGGATCAGCGTGTCGACCATGTCGCGGTGGATCTCGAGGTAGCCGGGCCGGTGCTCGGCCAGCACGCGGCCGACGACTGCATGGATCTCCTCGGCCGCGAGCTCGGGGCGGCGCAGGATGCGCGCGTCGGCCGTCACCTCGCGGAAGATGCGCGATTGCCCCTCGACGTCCTTCACCTGATGGTGGACGCCGCCGAGCTTCTGCTCGGCGTCGCCGGGGCCGCCGGAGACGACCAGCAGCGGCACCTGCTCGGCGTAGGCCCCCGCGACCGGGTTCACGACGTTGTGGCCGCCGGCGCCGTACGTGACGCACAGCACGCCGAGCTTGCGCGTGCTGCGCGCGTAGCCGTCCGCGGCGAAGCCCACCGAAGGCTCGTGCGAGAAGGTCACGATCTCGAGCCCGCGCGCGCGCCCGAAGCGATGGAAGAGCCCGAGCACGAGGTCGCCGGGCAGACCGAAGATGTGCGTCACGCCGGCGCGCTGGAGGTAGGCGACGAGGAAGTCGCCGAGCGGCATCACCGTGCGCATCGCGGAGCGCCTAGGCTTCATCGCCTTCCCGCGCCCGCGCGAGGTCGAAGAAATAGAGCGCCGCCATCACGAGGCCGTGGTCGATGCGGCCCTCGCGCAGCAGGCGCCGCAGCGCAGACGGCGCCACCAGCTCGACCACCGTCTCTTCGGTGCCCTCGTTCGCGACCTCGGCGACGCGCTCGCAGCCGTGCGCCGCGTAGGCGAACAGGCGGTTTCCGAACAAAGCGGGGTTCGGGTTGACGCTGCCGAGCGCCTCGAGCCGCTGGGAGCGATAGCCCGTCTCCTCGAGCAGCTCGCGCGCCGCCGCCTGTTGCGGCGTCTCGCCCGGATCGACCATGCCGCCCGGAATCTCGAGCGTCACGTCGCGCAGCCCATGGCGGAACTGCCGCACCATCACGATCTCGCCCGCCGGCGTCACGGGCACCACGTTCACCCAATCGGCCGAGTCGATCCGGAAGAAGGAGTGACGCTCTCCCGTGTTGGGAGACTCCGTGAGCGTGCGGCTCACGCGGAAGACGGCGCAATCCTGGAGCGCCTCGGTTTCGAGGGCCTTCCAGCGCCGCGGGCGCGACATGGCCCCGAGGCTAGCATGCGACGCTCGCCACGGGTCGCGCCGGGCTCTATAGCCGCTCGTCGAGCACGAGCTCGACGCCGCTGTCGCCGGGGTTGACGCTCGACTTCGCCGTTCCCTGCAGATCGCCGGGTGTACGCGACGTCGCGTTGCCGTCGGCATCGAGGCGCGCGGTGATCTGCAGCGGTCCGACGAACGGCCTCGACTTGATCATGCGATCATCCGGACCGATCTCGAAATCCAGCGGAAAGCGGGGCCCCTCGATGCGCTTGACCGCGAGCGGCGGGCCCGGCTGGTTCGTGCGCGCGATCAGGAACAGCACCGCGCCGGCGGGCTGCGCCGAAGCCAGCTCCGGCGCCACGCGCAGCGTGCCACGGATCGGCTCGCCGCCCGTGTCGGCGGACTCCTCGTCGCCCGGCATGCCGGGCATGCCCGGCATGCCGGGCGGCGGCGGCATCTCGGTCGGCGCGTTCTGCGCGATCGCAGGTCCTTCCGCTCCAGCGGGAAAGATCCGCGAGAGATCGGGTTGCCGCGGCTGCTCGGCCGGATCGAAGGGCTCGAGGTTCCGGTTGCAGCCTGCGAGCATCACGAGCGCGAGGCACAGGCCCGCGGCGTCGGATCGTTTGAGCATCGAGCGCAACGGTAGCACCACGGCCGGCTTCAGATTCCGTTCGCGTCGGCTCGGGCGATCACGTCGAGCAGGTAGGCCACGCTGGCGTCGAGGGCGCCCTCGTCGAGGCGCGAGCGTGAATCGAGGGCCGAGTGCAGACCGCGCGGCAACCGCCGCCCCGGCTCCTGCGAGACGAGCGTCAGCGCCGGGATCCCATGCGCGAGGAACGCCCTCGCGTCGGTCGCGCCGCCGAAGGCCGTCACCTCGAGAGGCCCTCCGAAGCGCGCCCGGTACGCCGCAGTGAGCAGCGCGACGAGCCGGGCGTCCGGCGCGAACGAGCGCAGCGTGAAGCGCTCGCTCCCGAGCACGGCAAGCTGGCTCGACGCGCCGATGCCCTCGAGATTGATGACGTGTGTCGGGAGATCGGGCGGGGCGCCGAAGCGCTGCTCGGCGTAGGCCCACGAGCCCTGCACGCCGACCTCCTCGGCCGAGAGCCACAGCACCTCGACCTGGGTGCGCGCGAGCGCCGGCCGCCGGGCGAGCTCCTCGGCCACGCGCACGAGCACGGCGCACGAGCCGCCGTCGTCGAGCGCGCCCGGGCTGCGCGCGCGCACGAAAGCCCCCGCCGAGAGCGCCACGAAGGTCGCGACGCCATAAGCGGCCGCGGACCACGCCGCGAACGCTGCCAGCAGCGCGACCCAGCGCGGACGCGGCGCCCGGCTCGCGGCCCAGAGCGCCGCGAGCGCTCCCGCGAGCATGAGCGGAATCACCGGCAGAGCGAGGTAGTCGACCGGCGCGCGTTCGACGTGGTCGAGCACGTCGGTCTTCGTGTCGTAGTGCGCAGTCAGGATCAGGCGCTGAGCGGGGGCGAGCGCCGCCCGGCTCGCGAGCACGTGATCCTGCGACTCGGCGCCGATCCGGCCGAAGACCGGCAGTTGCCACTCGAGTTGCGCGAGCAGCAGCAGCGGCACGGCAACGGCGACGCCGAGCGCGGCGAGCGCGCGCCCGCTGCGCAGCAGGCGCCAGTAGAGCACACCACCGACGAGCGCAATCACCCCCGCCAGCCGCAGCGCCCACGGCTGTGCGTCGAAGCGAACCAGCGCGACGTCGAGACCCGCACGCTCGAGCGTCTCGAACAGGAAGCGGGCGGTGTCGTGAAGCGCGGCGCTGCCGTTCTCGCGCGGGGTTTCCGCGAGCTTCGCGAGCAGGGGATCCCAGGTGGACATCGGCGCGCCGACGGTAGCACCGCGCGCAGCGCGGGTTGAGCCGCGCTGCGCGCGGTGGTAGCGTCGTCTGGAGCGGAGCCCAGGGGATCCTGCGGCGCCACCGCCGCCCGCGGCGCTCCCCTCACCTCCGTCGAAGGAGCGCCCCCCATGACGAATCCGCGTTCGACTCCCGCCAGCCCGCCCGCGAGCCGCGCGTGGCGCTTGCCCGCTCTCGGCGGAAACCCCTCGAGCTCGCGCCAGGGAACGACACCGGGAAGTTTCGCGCTCGCGAGCCAGATCGGGGGGCCGCGCGCCTTCGCCTCGCCCGACACGCCGGGCATGCCGCAGCCTTCCGCGAAGACGGCCTGGGATTTCATGCCGGCCGACTGGACGCTCGCGGCCGGGCGCTGGACGCCGCCCGCCGGCTTCGTGCCGGTGACCCAGCTCGAGCACGCGCGCCTCGGGAACGATCACGCCCGAGATGCGCGCGTGGCCGAGCGCGAGCCGCATCTGACGCCCGAGCAGGTCCGCGACGAGGTCGCCGCCGGCCGGATGGTGATCCCGGCCAACACGGTCCACCTCGGCCTACGGGCTCGACCCGATGTGCATCGGCCGCGCCAGCCGCACCAAGGTCAACGCCAACATGGGCGCCTCGCCGGTCTCGAGCGGCACCGACGAGGAAGTCGAGAAGCTGCGCTGGGCCGAGCGCTGGGGCGCCGACACGGTGATGGACCTCTCCACCGGCGGCGATCTCGACGCGCACGCGCGAGGCGATCGTGCGCGCCGCCACCGTGCCGATCGGCACGGTGCCGATCTACTCGATGATCATCGGGCGGCGGATCGAGGACCTCGACGGCGAGGCGATCCTCGCCGGTCTCGAGCACCAGGCGCGCCAGGGCGTCGACTACTTCACGATCCACGCCGGCGTGCTGCGCGAGCACCTGCCGCTTCGTGCGCGACCGGCTGATCGGCATCGTCGAGCCGCGGCGGCTCGCTGCTCGCCAAGTGGATGATCGTCCACCGCACGCCAGAATCCGATGTACGAGCTCTGGGACGAGATCTGCGACGTCCTGCGCCGCTACGACGTGACCTTCTCGATCGGCGACGGCCTGCGTCCCGGCGGCCTCGCCGACGCCACCGACGCCGGCGCAGCTCGCCGAGCTCGTCGACGCTGGGCGAGCTGACGGAGCGCGCCTGGCGCCACGGCGTGCAGGTGATGGTCGAAGGGCCCGGGCACGTGCCGTTCGACCAGATCGAGTACAACATGAAGCTGCAGCGCCGGCTCTGCCACGGCGCGCCGTTCTACGTGCTCGGCCCGCTGGTGACCGACATCTTCCCCGGCTACGACCACATCACGAGCTGCATCGGCGCCACCGCGGCGGCCTATCACGGCGCGGCGATGCTCTGCTACGTCACGCCGAAGGAGCACCTGGGCCTGCCCAAGAAGGACGACGTCAAGCAGGGCGTGCATCGCCTACAAGATCGCGGCCCACGCCGCCGACATCGCCCTCGGCATCCCCGGCGCGCGCGACCGCGACGACGAGCTGACCAAGGCCCGCGCGGCGCTCAACTGGGAGAAGCACTTCGAGCTCTCCTTCGATCCGGACCTGGCCCGCGCGCTACCACGACGAGGACCTCGACGTCGACACCGACTTCTGCGCCATGTGCGGCCACGACTGGTGCTCCGTGCGGATCAGCAAGGAGATCGTCGAGTTCACCAGCGGCAAGGCCGACGCCTACCAATGGGAGCAGCCGCGCGTGACCGCGGCGCTCTCGCCCGTGCAGCGCGAGATCCTGGAGCAGCGGGGCGTGCTCGAGCCGAGCGAGATCCATCGGCTCGCGAACAAGACGCGCGCGGCCATGCTCGCTCGCGAGGGGCGCAAGGCGAGCTGCCACAGCGATGCGGCCGAGCCGGCCGTGGCGAAGCGTCTGCAGTCCGAGGCGCTCGACCCGCTGACGCTCGAGCCGCTCGGCGCGCCGCCCGCCGTTTGAGCTGCGCGGCGGCGGAAAGCAAGGCGCCCCGGGACCTTGCGGTCCCGGGGCGTCCCGTCCGAGCCTCACCCCCCCAGATTCGGCTCAGATCTGGAGTTCTCATCGACCGCGCCTGCCGGGGCTTGAGCGGTTTTTGCGCAGGGCCTGCTGCCGCGTGAGCGCGCAGCTCCCGTTCAGCGAGGACGAGCTGCCCGCCTACCTGGCCGGGCTGGGGCTGCTTTCCCCCGGCGAAGCCGCGGTCGTCGAGCGCGCCGGCGACGGAAACATCAACTGGGTCCGGCGCGTGCGCTCGAGCGCGCGCGAGCGCTCCTTCATCGTGAAGCAAGCGCGTCCGGCGCTCGAGAGATTCCCCGAGTATCGCGTCTCGACCCATCGGATCGTGTGCGAGGCCCGCTGGTACGAGAGCGTGGCGCCCTTCGATCGCGACGCCGTCTGCCCGCGCGTGCTCCACTTCGATGCGCTGCGCACGGCGCTGGTGCTCGAGGATCTCGGCGCTGCGGAGACGCTCGGGTCGCTGCTCGCACGCGGCGGGGATGCGACCCGCGCAGCGTCGATGCTCGGCGCCTTCCTGGCGAGGGTCCACGCTGGAACGCGCGATGCCGCGCTCGCGAGCCGCTTCGAGAACGAGGAGATGCGCCGCCTCCACGGCGAGCACATCTTCGTGCTGCCGTTCAGCCCGAATGATTTTCCACTCTCCCCGACGCTGCGCCGGCGCGCGCAAGCGCTCGTTGCGGAGCCCGAGCTCATGCAGCGCATCGCCGCCGCCTACGACCGCTACCAGACGAGCGCGCGCGCTCTGGTTCACGCCGACGTGCAGCCGAGCAACGTGTTGATCGCGGCCAGCGGACCGAAGCTGCTCGACGCGGAGATCGCGCACATGGGGGATCCGGCCTTCGACGTGGGCCAGCTCGCGGGCCACTTCCACCTTCACGCAATCGCGCGCGGAGCGAATCCAGACTTCATCATGGAAGTGTTCGAGCTCTGGACGGCCTATGCGGAGGCGTTCGGCGAAGCGCGCGACGCCCAGATCGACCAGGTGTTCACGTACGCCGGCATCGAGATGCTGCGTCGCACGCTCGGCGCCGCGCGCGTCGCCGAGGTGGCGCGCGACGAGGTCGGTCTGCGCGTGATCGACGTCGCCTGCCGACTCATCCTCCCGCGTCCCGGCGCTCCTTCCCTGCTATAGATTCGCGCGATGCCCGTCACCCCCCGCGCGACGCGCGCCTTCGCCCTGCGCGCGAGCCTCTGGCTCCTGCTCGGAAGCTGGATCGGCGCCTGGCTGTGCTTCGGGCTGGTGATCGCGCCGACCGCCTTCCGGGTGCTGCCGTCGCTCGCAGTCGCGGGGCAGCTGATCGGGCCGGTGCTCGACGCGCTGCATTGGTATGGCGCGCTGGCGGGTGCGCTGCTCGCAGTGCTCGCGTGGAAACTCGGCCGCGGTCCCGGCCTGGTGCTGCTCTCGCTCACAGCTTCGGCGCTGTGTGCGCTCTCGCAGCTCGTGATCACGCCGCAGATCGAAGTGATCCGGCCGCTTGCGTTTGGTCCGCAGGGGAGCCCGGAGATCGCGGCGCAGTTCCATCACCTGCACCAGCTCTCCGTGCTGATCTTTTGTGTCGTGGGGCTAACGACCCTCATCCTGCTGGCAGGGCACGTGCGCGCCGATCTGCGCGGCAGCGAGGGGGATCCGCCCTGATCCGGGCGTTTCCCGGCCGCAGGCCCTGATAATTCGACGAAAGTCGCGCAAAAACCGTCGCGGATTTCGCAACGCTGGTGTATGCTTTCGCGGCTTATCGAAAAACCTCTTTCTTTTCAGATAGTTACACGACATCGCGGGGCTGAGTCGAGAGACGCGGTAGCCCTATCCGCCCCCGGCAGGAGCATCGATCGCGAGCCTGTGCGGCGGCTCTCCGCCGGATGTATCGAAGGGACGAAAGGCCGATGGACGTGAAGGTCAAGCTTTCCCTCGCCTTCCGCGTTTCCGAGAGCGCGCTCGAAGACGCCATGGCGGAGTACGACGAAGTCACGGTCGAGGGCCTGATCAAGGAGATCCTCGACAAGGCGGTCGCCTGCGAGGACATCCAGGCCAAGGTCGAAGAGGGCCCCAACACCCTCGAAGAGTACGACCAGCTCAGCAAGGCCTGAGGCGGCGTTCACGACCGCCCCCGATCCGGGATCATCTTTCAGAACAAGGTGAGCTGGGTGCCACCGGCGCTCGGGCTCGGGCGCGCCGGCTCGCGAGGCGCCGGCGGCTCGACGCGCAGCTCGCGTGCGACGGGGGCGCTGCCCGGCCGATAGATGCCTTCGCGCCGCGCAAACTCGAGCAGCTCGCGGTAGAAGGCGCGGAAGCGCAACCCGTGATTGAAGTGGCGCAGATGCGCGAGCTCGTGACACAGCGTGTTCACGAGGCTCGAGTACTTGAGCGAGCGCCCGGTCAGCGTGTGGCGCAGGCGGATGCGGATCGAGCCGTCCGCGAAGCAGACCCCGTAGCGCCGCTTCACGTTGGCGCGCTCGGCGGCGATCTCCTTGTATCGCAAGCCGAAGCGCCGAGCGATGCGCTGCGCATCCGCGTTGAGCCGCTCCATCAGCCCGTGCGCCAGCCGTTCGTCCATGCTGCGGCGCGAGTTTTCGGGCGCGGGCGGCTCTCGTCAAGGTCCCGCGCGTGCGTGATACCCTCGAGCCCGTGCCTGCGCTCGAGCGACTGCCGCTGTTCCCGCTCGCGAACGTCGTGCTGTTTCCGCGCGTGCAGATCCCCCTGCACATCTTCGAGCCGCGCTACCGCCAGCTGACCGAGCATGCGCTCGCCGGCGACCGGCGGATTGGCATGCTGGCCATCCGGCCGGAGCACGTGGAGTCCATCGCGGGAGATCCGCCGCTGTTCGCGGTGGGCTGTGAAGGCGTGATCCAGGATGCACAGCAGCTCCCGGATGGCCGCTTCAACATCGTGCTCGAGGGCACGCAGCGGTTCCGCATCGTGCGCGAGAGCGCCCGCGACGCGGGGCGGCTCTACCGCGTCGCGGAGATCGAGAAGCTCGAGGATGCGTTCGATCCCGCCACGCGCCCGCGCGTGATCGCGCTGCGGCAGCGCGCGATCGAGCTGATTGCCGAGCTCACCGGCAGTCAGGGCGACCGCCCCGCGCTCACGCCCGAAGCCTTCCGCAACGTCGACGACGTGACCTTCGTGAACGCGCTCTCGAACGCCTTCCCACTCGCGCCGGCCGAAAAGCAGAGCCTGCTCGAAGCCGCTTCGATCCCGGAGCGCTACGAGCGACTGGTCTCGACGCTCGGCTTCCTGGCCGCCGCGCGCAGGCACCTCGCAGCGCCGCCTTCCGATGCGATCCACTGAGCGAAGCATTGGTGAGAATCATCGAAAAATCTTGATTTAAGGCGAAAATCGCTGAAAAATAAAGATCATTGAAATCGCTCCCGCGCCGCGCGCGGCCGGCGCGCGGCGCGCGACGCCACCTCAAGGCTCGCCGCGAAGTCCCCGGAATCGAATCGCGATCCCGCCTCAAAACCGCGGTTTTCCGCCGCTGTTTCGAGCCTCTTCCGTGTGACAGCCGTGTGTAGCGAGGCTCGCATCGATCCTGGCTGCCGGCGTTGCGGGCCCGCGGCGCGCATGCTCTACTGCGCGCGCCTCAGGGTTGGATGTTGGGGATTCGCTTCTAGAGCTTCTGAAAAGCCTGCATTTCGAGAAAACTGAATGATCTCCCCCCACGAGCTGTGGGACGGTGTTCTACGCCGTCTCGGCGGCGATGTGCCTGCGTTTGCGCTCGCGGCCTGGCTGCGCCCCCTGGCGCTCGAGGTCGAGGGCGATGGCGCACGCCTGCTGTGCCCGACGCCGTTCCACCTGGAGCGCGTGCGTGTGCGCTTCCTGGCGCACGTCACGCGTGCTCTCGCCCTCGAAGCCGGGCGCGCGCTCGCCGTCTCGCTCGCCGTCGCGGACTCCGCGCAGGCCGCGCCGCCGGCGCCTGCGAGCGCCGCGGCTTGCGAGCGGAACGCCGAGCCGGCGCACAGAGCGCGCGCGGCGCTCGCACAAGCCACTGCCGTCGCGCAGCCCGCGCAGCGCGCGCTCCCCTACACGTTCGATACGTTCGTCGTCGGGCCCTGCAATGCGCTCGCGCGGGAGGCGGCGCTCGCGCTCGCGCAAGATCGACAGCAGAGCCTGAATCCGCTCTTCCTCATCTCGGATCAAGGGCTCGGCAAGACGCACCTCGCGCGCGCGATCGTCGCCGAGGCGCAGCGCTGCGGCAGCCAGCGCGCCGTCTACACCTCGGCCGAGGGCTTCACGAGCGAGTTCATGACGGCGATCCGCGCGAAGCGCATGGAGCCCTTCAAGCAGCGCTTCCGCCAGGCTTGCCAGCTGCTGGTGATCGAGGACGTCCAGTTCCTCGGCTCGAAGACCGCGACGCAGCTCGAGCTGTTCCACACGCTCGTGCATCTGCTCGATGCGGGCGTGCGCGTCGTGCTCTCGGCCGACCGCCTGCCGCGGCGCAGCGACGGCTTCGAGCCGCGGCTGTGCTCGCAGATGGCCGCGGGACTGGTGGCGGAGCTCGAGCCGCCGGACGCCGCGGTGCGCCGCCGGATCCTGCGCGCCAAGGCTTCGGCGGGCGGCGTCGGCTGTCCCCGATGAGTGTCTCGACCAGCTCGTCGAGGGAGCGCGCGGCAGCGTGCGCGACCTCGAGGGCGTGCTGATCCAGCTGGTCGCGATGGCGTCGCTGATGAAGCGGCCGATCGACCGCGAGCTGACCGAGGCGGCGCTGCGCAAGCTCGCCGCCCCCGAGCCGCGCGGGCGGCTCGACGCGACCGCGGTGATCCGCACGGTCGCGCTGTTCTTCGGGAGGGCGCCGGAGGCGCTGGCGGCGCGCACGCGGCGCCGGGACGTGTTGATCCCGCGTCAGCTCGCGATGTATCTGTGCCGGCGCTACACGAGCCTGCCGCTCGCCGAGATCGCGCGCGCCTTCGATCGGGATCATCCGGCCGTGAGCAACGCCATCAAGGTCGTGGAGCGGCAGATCCTCGAGCGGGCCCCGCTGCGTTATCAGGTCGAGGAGCTCTCGGCGCGGCTCGATCGCCTCGAGCGCAGCCGCCCCGTCAGCTGTTGAGCGCGGGCGCCGCGGCGCGCGGCGCCGCCTGCTCCTGCGCCAGCCGCCAGCGCTCGGGACCGGACAGCTCGCGTTCACGGATCGGCTCGAGCGAGGGCGGGTCGAGCGCCGGATCGTCGAAGCGCCGCAACGTCGCGTAGGTGGTGCTGCGCTCGACGGGCGTGCGCCCGATCTCGCGGATCAGCCGGCGCATGTCCTCGGCCGGCAGGTTCTCGCCGAACTGCGAGCCCGATTCGCGGGAGATCGATTCCTCCATCAGCGTCCCGCCGAAATCGTTCGCGCCCGACATCAACCCGAGCTGGGCGAGCTTCGGACCCATCTTCACCCACGATACCTGGATGTTCTTGATCCAGGGGCGCAGGAAGAGACGCGCCACCGCCACCAGCCGCACGTCTTCCGGCATCGAGGAGCCGGCGCGCGCGCCCATGTGGTTGAACAGCACGTTGCGCTCGTGGATGAAGCCGAGCGGCACGAACTCGGTGAAGCCGCCGGTCTGCTTCTGGATGTCGCGCAGCAGGGCGAGGTGCCGCGCCACGTGGGACGACCTGCTCGATGTGGCCGTACATCAGCGTCGAGGTCGAGCGCAGGCCGATCGAATGCGCCGCCCTCACGATCTCGATCCAGCGATCGCGCTTCAGCTTGCGCGGCGACACGATCTCGCGAACGGAGTCGTCGAGGATCTCCGCCGCGGTGCCCGGCATCGTCCCGAGGCCGGCGTCGACCAGCCAGCGCAGATACTCCGCCAGCTCCATCTGGCTCTTGCGGTGCCCGAAGTCGATCTCCTCCGGCGAGAAGGCGTGGATGTGCAGCTGCGGAAACTCGCGCTTCAAGGAGACCAGGATCTCGCGGTAGTGCGTGTGGTCCTTGTTCGGGTGGATGCCGCCCTGGATGCAGAGCTCCGTCGCGCCGCGCTCCACGGCGTCGCGCGCCTTCTCGAGCAGCCGCTCCATCGGGTGATCGTAGGCGTCCGGGTCGTCCTTGTGGCGCGAGAAGCCGCAGAACGAGCAGCCCACGTAGCAGACGTTCGTGAAGTTCATGTTGCGGTTGACGACGAAGGTCACGTCGTCGCCCTTGTCCTCGCGGCGGGCGAGATCGGCCGCCTGCATCAGCGCGAACAGATCCGTGCCTTGCGCTTGCAGCAGCCGCTCGGCATCCGCGATCGTCGAGCTCGCGTCCCCCGAGCGTGGCGTCGAGGATGCGAGCCAGCGCGGGCGTCGCGTCGGCGAACAGGCGATCGAGCGTCATGCTGCCTCCACCTGGGAATGCGGGCGCCGGGCGGGAACCCAACCGGCGGAATCGACGAGACGGAGCGCAGCCGCGCGCACGCCCGCATCGAAGAGCTCCGGCCGGCCGAGCAGGTGCTCGGGGTAGACCGGAAGCCGCTCGACCAGGCGCTGCCCGGCCGCCGTGGTGCGGCGCGCGCAGCTCGCGCGAGCGTCGGCCACGGCGCCTCGGGATTGATGAAGTCGACCGTCAGCGGCGAGACGCCGCCCCAGTCGTTGAGGCCGGAGCGCAGCAGCAGCTCGAGCGCCTCGGGCGCGAGGTTCGGCGGCGCCTGCACGTTCATCGCGGGACCGAGCACCAGGCGCGCCATCGCCACCCAGGCGGCGACCTCCGCGTCGCCGAGCGCCGGAACGTCGCGCATGCGCGTGCCGGGCTTCGGGATGGAACGGCTGGACGATGCACCTCCTGGATGTGACCGAGGCGATCGGCGAGCTCGCGGATCACGAGCAGCGTGTCGACGCGCTCGTCGCTGCGTCTCGCCGATGCCGAGCAGCAGGCCGCTCGTGAAGGGGATGCCGAGCTCGCCGGCCTCCTCGTGCATGCGGAGGCGCACGGCGGGATCCTTGTCGGGCGCCCAGTAGTGCGCGCCGCCGCGCTCGCGCAGGCGCGGGCTCGTCGACTCGAGCATCAGGCCGAGCGACGCGTTCGAGCGCTGCGCAGCCGCGCCATCTCTTCGCGCGCGCAGGATGCCGGCGTTCGTGTGGGGGAGCATGCCGAGCCTCGAAGGCCACCTCGGCAGGCCTCCACCAGGTACTCGGCGGTGGTGCGCAGCCCGCGCTGCGCCAGCCATTCGCGGTGCGCGCGGTAGGCGATCTCCGGCTTGTCGCCGAGACAGAAGAGCGCCTCGATGCAGCCCGTCGCGTACGCCGCCGCGCATCACCTCGGCGACCTCGTCGAGCGTGTAGGTCTTCGCGCCGGGCGAGTCGGGAAGCTTCGCGAAGGTGCAGTAGTCGCAGCGATCGCGGCACAGATTGGTGAGCGGGATGAAGACGTTGCGCGAGTAGCTGACGAGCTCGCCCTTGCCGCGCCGCTTGCTCTCGAAGGCGCCTTCGCAGCACGGCTTCGCGAACGCCCGGATCGCCGAGGCTCGCGCCAAGTCGTTCGGCCGGCGCGCGCTCGAGACGGCCGTCGGCGACCGCGCGCGCGACCTCCCGCTCGGCCTCGGGCCGCGTCAGCATCGCTTGGGGGGAGGAGGGGCTCAACACGATCCTCTTGGCGAGCGATCCTCGCCGGGCGGGCGTGCTGGGGCAATATACCACGCAAGCCCGAGACCGCCGCGCAGCGAGCCGCAGGCGAACGATCTCCCGCCGGGGCCCCTCGAACGCGCGCAACGAGGCGAAGCCGAGCGAAGACGAAGTGCTAGCTGTCGGCGACGCCAACCCACTCGCGCAGCCGCTCGGGAGGCGTGCGATGCAGCAGCTCCCCCGCCGGCAGACCCTCGGAGTTGCGCGTGCGGATCGCCCGGCAGCAGACCCACGAGCGACCTCGCACCATGCGCTCGCCCGGCAGCCGCGCGTAGAGCTCGTGCGCGAGCCGCGTGCCCTCACGCGAGCCTCCGACCAGCATCACGTGATCGTTCTTGCCGTAGCCGTAGATGCCGATCTCGGCCGTCGGCGGCCGCGCGCACATGTTCGGGCAGCCGGTCATGCGGATCACCACGTCGACGTCGCCGAGCCCCGCCGCCTCGATCGCGTCGATCCAGCTCGGCAGGATCCGTCTCGGCCTCCGTCATCGCGAGGCCGCAGGTCGGCTTCGCGGGGCAGGCCATCGCGTTGCGCCGCACGAGCGACACCGATTCGGGTCGCGCGACGCCGCCGGCGTCGAGGATCGCCTCGAGCGCGGCGCGATCCGGCACGTCGCACAGCAGCAGGTCCTGCTGCGCCGTGAGCCGCACGCTGAGACCTTGACTCTCGACGGCGCGCCGCACGGCTCGCCGCAGCACCGGCGTGCAGCCGCCCGTTCTCGACGGAGATCCCGTACCAGCTCTTGCCCGCCGGCCTGCGCGTGCCAGCCCAGGTGGAGCTGCATCGGCGGCAGCGGCGCCGGCGCCGCGTTCTCGAGCTCCAGCCGGAAGCGCGATTTCAGCTCCGCGCGGCACCGCTTCGACGCCGAGCCGGCGGATCGTGTACTTCCAGCGCGCCTGGCGGCGGTCCTTCCGCTCGCCGTTCTCCTTCTGGAGGATCGCGATCGCGCGCGTCGCCTCGACGACCTGCTCGCGGCGGATGCGGCCGAGGTACAGCGCGAGCAGCGGCGCGGTGCTCGGGTTGTTGTGCGTCATGCCCGAGCCCGCCGCCGCTGTAGAAATCCCAGAGGCTGCCGTCGGCGGCGGCCGCCGTTCGCGACCGGAACGAAGCCGACGTCCTGCGTCAGCACGTCGACCGAGTTGTCGGTCGGATGCGCGATCCCGATCTTGAACTTCCGCGGCAGGTAGTGCGCGCCGTACAAGGGCTCGTCGGAGTTCATCGGCGCGAGATTGCGCCCCTCGTCGTCCGACAGGAACACCTGGAAGTAGGCGCTCGTGCGCGGCGCGAGCTCTTCCGCGATCGCGTGCGCCAGCTGGTTACCGCCCGTGCGGTGCAGGGGGTCGAGCCCGTCGACCGGCGAGCACATCACGTTGCGGTTCACGTCGCCGCAGGCGCTGAGCGTGGCCGAGCCGCGATAGTTGCGATTCAGGAAGCGCACCAGCGGGGCGAGCTTCGGCCCGTAGACGTGGTGGTACTGGATGCCCTGGCGCGACGTGATGCGCAGCGTGCCGTCGGCAAATTTCTCGGCGGCCTCGTCGAGCGCGGCCCACTGCTTCGCACTGAAGGAGCCGCCGGCCGGCGCCTTGATGCGCACCATGAAGGAGTAGTCGTCGGTCTTCTTGCCGCGCTCGCCGCGCTCCTGCTGCTTGTAGATGCCGAAGAATTTGGAGAGCTCCTTGGCCTCGTTCGAGAGCGTCTCGGCCTCGCCGCGCGTGAGGGCATCGATCTCGGAGCCGAAGCTGTGGATCTCGCCCTTCGGCCCCGCCACGAAGAAGAGCCCCTTGCTCGCGGTCTTGATCCGCTCGTTCTTCGACATCGCGGCGAGGTCGCCGCTCGCCAGGCTGACCGCCTTCGCAGTCGGCTCGTCGGCATCCATGGGGGGCTCCTCGGGATCGGGCGCAAAAACTCGAGGATAGCCCAGGCGGCAGGGGCCTAGCCGAGATCCTCGCGGCTGCGCGTGACGCGGACTCCCGCGTAGCGCAGCACGCCGGCGATCGGTGTCGGCTTGCGCACCGTCACCGTCACGGAGTCGGCGTCGAACTTCGCGAGCACCGCGCGCGCGATGCGATCCCCGAGCGCCTCGACCAGGCGGTGCTCCTGATTCGCGGCCACGTCCTCGACGACTTCGAAGATGCGCTTGTAGTGCAGCGTATGGCGGATGCGGTCCGAGCGGCCCGCCGTGCGCAGATCGCGCGCGACCTCGAGATCGAGCAGCACCGGGCGCCGCACGCGCCGCTCGGCCGCGGTGACACCGAGGGCGGCGGGGACCTGGATGCCTTCGAGGAGGATCACGTCCTGCATGGGAGACCTCGACGGGGACGGCTTGACGCTAGCGCCCCGAGCCTCGAAGCTCACGCCCCCGGTGCCGAGGAGCCAGAAAGTGAAACTTGACGCCATCCGGGAGCGAGAATCGCGTCATTTCTTGCCGGTCGTGAACCGCCTGCCGATCGCCCTCGTCGAGGGCCGCGGCTCGCGTGTGCGCGACGTCGAGGGCCGCGAGTACACCGACCTGACGGCGGGCTGGGGGGTCACCTGCCTGGGGCACTGCCACCCGGCGCTCGTCGCGGCGATCGCCGAGCAGGCCGGCCGGCTGATGCAGACGACGAATTGGTTCTACACGCTGCCCCAGCTCGACCTGATCGAAAAGCTCGCCGACCTGATGCCGCCCGCGATCACGCGCAGCTTCGTGGTGAACTCGGGCACCGAGGCCGTCGAGGGCGCGCTGAAGCTCGCGCACCGCGCCACCGGACGCACCAAGTTCGTGTCCACGACGAATTCGTTCCACGGCCGCACGCTCGGCGCGCTCTCGGTGATCGGAACGGCGAAGCACCGGGATCCGTATCGCGCGCTGCTGCCCGAGCCCGTCTGCATTCCGTTCGGCGACGTGCGCGCGGCCGAGCTCGCGATCGACCGCGATTGCGCCGCCTTCATCGTCGAGCCGGTCCAGGGCGAAGGCGGGGTGAACGTTCCGCCGCCCGGCTACCTGGCGGAGCTGCGGCGCCTCACGCGCGCCGTCGGCGCGCTGCTGATCCTCGACGAGGTGCAGACGGGCGTCGGACGCACCGGACGCATGTTCGCGCTCGAGCACGAGAGCGTGGTCCCGGACGTCGTGACGCTCGGCAAGGGCCTCGGCGGCGGCTTTCCGATCGGGGCCTTCCTCACGACCGAGGCCGTCGCCGCGACCGTCGCGCTCGGCGACCACGGCACCACCTACGGCGGCAACCCGCTCGCCTGCGCCGCCGCCAACGCCGTGCTGCGTCAGATCGAGGCGGAGAAGCTCGTCGAGCGCGCCGCCACGCTCGGCGCCCGCGTGCTCGAGCGGCTCGGGCGCTTCGCGCGCGAGCACCCGGAGACGGCCGAGGAAGCTCGCGGCCGCGGACTCCTGCTCGGCCTCGCTCTGCGCGACCCCGATCGGGCGGCAACGCTCTCGCTCCGCGCCACACAGCGCGGCGTGCTCGTGAACGTCACCGCCGGTCGCGTGGTCCGCTTGTTCCCGGCGCTCAACATCCCCGAGGCGGAGCTCTGGCCGGCGCTGGAGACGGTGCTCGAGCTCGCGCTCGAGAGCCCCAGCTAGCCGCACGCATCACGCGCGGTGGAAGCAGGGTCGCTGCGAGGGACGCTGGCGCCCCGAGGCGAGGCGCCGCGCCGACTAGCTCCCCGCGCGCGGCGAAGCGACGTGATGGCCCGTGGCGCCGAGCGCCGCGACGACGTCGCGCAGATGCTCCGCTCCGCGCGTCTCGAGCACGAATTCGACCTCGGTCTCGCTCGACGGTGCGCTCGCGAAGGCGCGTTCGTGTCGCACCTCCACGATGTTTGCGCCGGCCTGCGCGATCGCCGCGCTGACCCCGGCGAGCGCGCCGGGCACGTCGCGCATGCGCACGACGACGCGGGCGAGACGCGCGCTGCGCACGAGGCCCCGCTCGATCACGTGCGCGAGAGCGAGCATGTCGATGTTCCCGCCCGAGAGCACCACGCCCACGCGCCTGCCGGCGAAGGTTGCCGGATGGGCGAGCAGCGCGGCGAGCGCGGCTGCGCCTGCGCCCTCGGCCACGGACTTCTCCACCTCGAGCAGCAGCAGGACCGCGGTCTCGAGCGTCTCCTCGTCGACGAGCAGGATCTCGCGCACGTGCTCGCGGATGATCGGGAGGGTCAACCGGCCGGGCTGCTTCACGGCGATCCCGCCCGCGATCGTCGCGTCGCCGCACGCGATGGGCTCGCCCGCGAGCGCCTGCTGCATGGACGGAAAGCGCGCCGCCTGCACACCGAAGATCTCGAGCTCCGGGCGCAGCGCGTGCGCGGCGAGCGCCACGCCGGAGATCAGCCCCCCGCCGCCGACGGGCGCGACGATCGCGTCTAGAGCAGGAACGTCGGCGAGCATCTCGAGCGCCAGCGTGCCCTGACCCGCGATCACCTGCGGGTCGTCGTAGGGGTGCACGAAGACGAGCCGGCGCTCGCGCGCGAGCGCGCGCGCGACAGCCGCCGCGTCCTCGAGCGTATCGCCCTCGAGCACGACCTCGGCGCCGAACATGCGGGTGTGCTCGGCCTTCGTGGTGGACGTGAAGCGCGGCATCACGACGACCGCACGGATGCCGAGCCGCTGCGCGTGGTAGGCGACGCCCTGGGCGTGATTGCCCGCCGACATCGCGATCACGCCCGCCTCGCGCTCGGCGGGCGAGAGCGTGGCGAGCTTCGCGAGCGCGCCGCGCTCCTTGAACGAAGCCGTGAACTGGAGGTTCTCGAACTTGAGGAAGACTTCGCAGCCGGCGATCTGCGAGAGCGTGCGCGAGCGCAGGCACGGCGTGCGCTCGACGGCGCCGCGAATGGCCGCCTCGGCCGCGCGCACCTCGCCGATGCCGATCCCGCTCAAGCGGATGCTCCCTCCCTGCGCAATGGATAGCAGCCGCGGGAGCGGAACGGCTCAGGCGGGCGGCGTAATGCCCTGATCGAGGTAGCGGGCGAAGGGATCGTTCGACGCGTCCCGGTGCCAGGTGTATTCGGTCTGGATGGCGATCTGCTCGGCGCGCTCGGGGCCGTAGAGCTTTGCAATCACGGCGAGCGCCATGTCGGTGCCCGCGGAGACACCGGAGGATGTCGCGAAGGGACCGTCCTCGACCCAGCGCGCCGCCGTCATCCAGTTCACGCGTTCGCCCTGGCTGCGCGCCAGCTGGAAGTACATCTTGTTGGAGGTCGCGCGGCGGCCGTCGAGCAGGCCGGCCTTCGCGAGCAGCGCCGAGCCCGAGCACACCGACATCGTGATCTCGGCCTCGCCCGCGCGCTTGCGCAGGAAATCGAGCAGCAGCGGGTTGGCGAGCTGCGGCACGGTTCCGAAGCCCCCCGGCAGCAGCAGCAGATCGAGCGGCGGGCAATCGTGAAAGTCGAAGTGCGCGACGGTCTCGACGCCCGGCGTCGAGGCGACCGGACCCTTGCGCTCCGCCACCGTCACGATCCGCAGCTCCGGGCCGAGCGCGCCGAACATCTCGAGTGGCCCGTAGAG
Source organism: uncultured delta proteobacterium (assembly GCA_963785985.1). Taxonomy (GTDB): domain Bacteria; phylum Myxococcota_A; class UBA9160; order UBA9160; family SMWR01; genus DATBRV01. The sequence continues at coordinate 159,892 of CAWAXD010000024.1, forward strand.
ATCGAGCAGCTCGAACTTGTCGTAGAGCACCGCTCCGAGGGTTCGCGGTTTGGACTCGGACATCTTCCACCTCCTGACGCGCCACTGGAGCATCTCGCGTTCCGGCGCCGTCCTCAAGGACGAAGATCCCTCGCATCCTGCCACGCCAGCGCTGATACCATGCGGCGCCCCCCGGCCCGAGGTGCCGATGCGCCCGACGCGCGCCCGCCGCACGATGCTCGCCTTCGCACTCGGCGCGATGGCGATCGCCTACCTCGACCGGGTCTGCATCTCGACGGCGGCGCCGGCGATCAAGGCCGACCTCGGCCTCGAGCGACGCCCAGATGGGCTACGTCTTCAGCGCCTTCACGCTCGCCTATGCGCTGTTCGAGGTGCCGAGCGGCTGGCTCGCCGACCGCTTCGGCGCGCGCCTGATGCTGACGCGCATCGTGCTCTGGTGGTCGGCGATGACCGCTGCGACCGGCCTGGCGCAGGGCTTCGCGTCGCTGGTCGCCGTGCGCTGGCTCTTCGGCATGGGCGAGGCGGGCGTGCTGCCGAGCCTGTCGCGCGCCTACGGGCGCTGGCTCCCGGTGCGCGAGCGCGGCGGCGCCTTCGGGCTCACGTTGATGGCGGCTGCGCTCGGCGGCGCGCTCACGCAGCCGCTGGTCGTCGCGCTGCTCGCGCACGTCTCCTGGCGCCGCACGTTTCCGATCTTCGGATCGGTGCGGCGTGGTGTGCGCGGCCGCCTGGTTCGTGGTGGTTCCGCGACGATCCGCGCACGCACCGCGGCGTGAACGCCGCCGAGCTCGCCGCGATCGGCGTGGAGCCGCCGGAGCGCCCATCGCCGCCGTGCCCTGGGGCGACGCTCGCTGCGCAGCCGCAACCTGGCAGCGCTCTGCGCCATGTACTTCGGGGCGATCTACGGCTGGTACTTCTATCTGACCTGGCTGCCCACCTATCTGCTGCGCGCGCGCGGCTTCGACCTCGCTTCAGTCGGCTGGCTGGCGGCGCTGCCGCTGCTCGGGATCGCGACGGGTTCGCTCGTCGGGCGGCCTGCTCGCCGACGCACTCACGCGTCGCTTCGGCGCGCGCACGGGGCTGCGCACGCCCGGCGTGATCGGGCTTCCGCTCGCGGCGCTCGCGATCGTGGCGGCCGTGCTGGCGCAGGACCCGCGCACCAGCGCGTACTGCCTCGCCGCCGCCGCCGGGCTCGCGGCGCTCGGCGTCGCGCCCGGCTGGTCCGTGTGCCTCGCGATCGGCGGCCGCCACGCCGGCGTCGTGTCAGCGGCGCGATGAACACCTTCGGCAACCTCGGCGGCGTGCTGAGCCCGGTGGTGGTCGGCTGGTGCCTCACGCTGTGGGGCAGCTGGGAGGCTCCACTCTATTCCGTCGCCGGGTTCTACGTCTTCGCGGCCCTGTGCTGGCTCGGCGTCGACCCGAGCGAGCCGCTCGACCTGCCCGACCGGGACGCCCCCGGCCGGCCGGCGTGATTCCCATCACACGCGGCAGCCCGCGGCGCACCGAAATCCGCCCCATGCACACCGACAGAATCCGCACTTCGCTTCCAGTCGAGATCCGCGTTGCGGGGCGCGTCGCCGAGGGGACGGTTCGCAACGCGAGCGACGGCGGCGTGTTCGTCGAGACGCGCGCGATCCCGCCGCAGGGGGAATCCGTCTCGTTGCGCTTCTACCCGCGCAGCGAGGCGAGGGTCGAGGTCTCCGGCATCGTCTGGTGGACGACCGAGGGATCTGCGTTTCGGCACCGCTGGCGGGGCTTCGGGTTTCGACTGCTCGAGGACGACGCGCGCTATGCCGAGCTGCTCGCGGGCCTGCGGCCCGACTCCAGCTCGGCCAGGCGGATCACGGCTTCGCAGCGGAGGACGCTCGCCGCCGCTTCCGAGGCGATTCGAGACTCCGAAAAATCGCGACGGTCTCGTTGAAGACGACCTGCGTCGACGCCGCCTGCACGAATTCCTCGCTGTCCTGGGCGCTCCAGCGCAGGCGATCCGACATCGAGCGCTTGAGCTTCCGCCACTCGGGCTCTTCGGTGCGCGCCATCCACAGGAAATCCTCGTAGACGCCCGCGATGCGGCGCGGATAGACGCTGTTGGTGAGGCTCTTGAAGGGAACCAGCGTGCGGCTGCCGGCCTGCACGGCGAAGTGTTCGCGGACCGCGGGCGTGAGCAGCTTCTCCTCCACCACGATCCGCATGCCCTTGAAGCCGGATTTCTCGACCGCGATCGCGTCGAGCAGGCCTCCGTCGAGCCGATAGACGCGGACCTTCGCATGCCCGGCGAGCTGCGCCGAGTGACGCAGCTCGCCTCGATTCTGGATCGCGGTGACGGTCCCGCGAATCCAGAGCCGTTCGTCCCTGGCGCGCTTGGGCGCGGTGAACGCCTCGCTGAACAGATCGCGGATGAAGGTGAGGGCTTCTTCGCTCGAGCCGAAGACCAGCGCCGCGGAATCGGTCTCGATCGCGCCGTCGCGCAGCGTCTTCGGCGCGAGCCGCGCGAGCGCCTCGCCGACCAGCGTCTCGAGCCGCTCGAATGCGGCTTCGGCCGAGCTCCGCCCGCCCGCGTGCCAGCGCGCGCGCACACCCAGCAGATCGATGAAGGCGACGACCATCGACGCGACCCCCGAAGCCCCGCTTGCGCCGCCCCACCTTGACTTCCGATCGGCTTGCGCGCAAGCGCGGCGATCTCAGGGCTCGGGCCGATAGATCCAGATTGCCGCGGGCGCAGCGCCACTCGCACGCACCGCCAGCAGCAGGCGATCGAGCTCCGGCACGAACAGCGCCGTGCGCGCACCCTTTGCGGACGCGATCCGCTCGCGCGGCACGAGCGCTCCAGCGCGCTGCTCGAAGACGTCGATGGCTCCCTCCCCGCAGATCACGTACGCGCGTGCGCGCCGCGAGTCGAGGAAGACGTCGTCCGCGTCGCCGCAGGTCGGCTTGCGTCCGAGCAGCCCGCCGCTGCGCGCGTCCAGCATGAGCAGCGTCGGCGGCTCGCGGCTCACGATCCAGAGGCGCCCGGCGCTCTCTTCGAGCGCCATCGGAAAGTTGGCTCGCACGGGAAGCGGCCAGCGCGCATCCAGCCGGCCCGTCGCGCGATCTGCGACGGCGACCTCGCCCGCGTCCGCGAGATTCACGAACGCGCGCGGGCCGGAGGCTGCGAGCTGGAAGCTCTCGGGGTGAACGGGCAGCGCGACGCTCTGCAGCGTCGCTCCGGTCGCCGCATCCAGCACCGCGAGCGCCCCGTTCCCGTATCCGACGACGATCTGCGCGCCCGCTGGATCGATGCGCAGGTTGTCGGCATCGCTCCCGAGCACGCTACGCCAGTCGCGCCGAAGGTCGTCACCCGAGAAGCGCGCGACGCTACCGTCGGCGCCGCTCGCCACGAAGAGGGCATCGCTGGCGCGTGCGAAGGCGACGCCTTGCGGCTCCGGCACGGAGAGACGCCGCAAGACCTTCCGTGCGGCGACGTCGACCACCGAGACGCTGTCGTTGCCGCGCTCGGCCACGAAGAGCCGGCCTCGCCCGGCGTCGAACGCGAGATGATCGATGCGGCCCTTCACGTCGCCGAGCGCGACCTTCGCCTCCAGCCGGAGGCCGGGCCCCGCCGGCTCGCGATCGGCCGCAGCCGCCAGCGCAGGCAAGGCGAGCGCGAGGCGGACGAGAGCGCGAAGCGGCGTCATCGCACGAAGCCCGCTCCCGCCCCTATTGCTCGAAGGCGCCGCCCTGGATCACGTTCACTTCGAAGCGGATCTCGACGGACGTCGCGAAGCCCTGCATCGAGCTCAACATGGCCCGCTCTTCGTCGCCGGGCGGCATGACACAATCGAGGCGGATGCAGACCGGCCTGCCGCTGTACTGGGGAAACTGCGCCGCGAGGAAGCCGTCGAGCGCGTACGACAGATAGCCGTTGAACTTCGCCTCGAGCTGGCGGAGCTGCTCGGGCGTCGAGCCCCAGGGCCGCTGCTCGAGCATCAGCAGCACGACCTCGCCGCGCTCGGGATCGAGACGGATCAGGTCCACCACCTTCGGGTTGTGGACCCCCCGCGCTTCGCGCTCCGCCTCCACCACTAGCCCCCGAAGAGCCCGCCGTTCACGTGCAGCACGCAGCCGTTCACGTAGCTCGCGCGCGTCGCGAGCCACGCGACGGCGTCGGCCACCTCGTCGGGCCGGCCCATGCGCTGCTGCGGGATGCGCGAGAGGATCGCGCCGCGGATCGCCTCCGGCAGCTCCGCCGTCATGTCGGTCTCGATGAAGCCGGGCGCCACCGCGTTCACCAGGATGTCGCGCCCCGCGAGCTCCTGGGCCAGCGACTTGCTGAACGCATCGAGCCCCGCCTTCACCATCACGTACGGAATCTGCCCGGGATTGCCCGTGTGCCCCACCACGCTCGTCACGTTGATGATACGGCCGCTGTTCTTGCGCAGCATGAAGCGGCGCAGGATCTGCTTGGTCAGATACCAGGTGCCGCGCGCCACGGCCGCCACCGCGTCGTAATCCTCGAGCTTCATCGTGAGCATCGGCGCGTTCACGTTGTGGCCGGCGTTGTTCACGAGCACGTCGACGCGGTCGCTCTGCTTCTTGAGCTCCGCCATCAGCGCGTCGATCTCGGCGGGAACGCAGAGATCCGCGCGCAACAGGATGGCGTCGCCGAGCTCGGCCGCGAGCTTGCGCGCCGTCTCCTCGCTCGAGCGGTAGTGCAGCGCGATGCGGAAGCCCTCGGCCGCGAGCGCACGACAGCAGGCGGCGCCGATGCCCGTGCCGCCGCCCGTGACGAGCGCCACCCTTCGATCACTCATGGCCCGTACCTCGCATGGATGCCTGCGCCGGCAACTCTAGCGCCCGCGCGCAGCGGCCGCGGCGGCTGCGTCTATGCCGACGTCGGCCAGCAGCTGCGCGAGATCGGCGCGCGTCGCGGTCGTCACGCGGCAGCCCGCCGGCAGCGCTTGGGCCAGCTTCTTGAAGTAGCGCTTGTCCGAGCGGCCTTCGACGATCACCACGATGCCGCGGTCCTCCTCGGTGCGGATCAGGCGCCCCGTCATCTGCTTCAGGTTGAGCAGCATCTTGCCCAGCGTGTAGCGCTCGAAGGCGTCGTGCCCGGCCTGCTTGATGCGCGCCTCGCGGCGCTTGCGCAGCTCGGTCGGCACCTCGAACGGCAGCTTCTCGATCACCACCGCTTGCAGCGCCGGCCCCGGGATGTCGAGGCCCTGCCAGAACGTGCGCGCGCCGAGCAGCAGGCCGCCGGTGCGCGTGAAGCGCTGCACGAGCGCCGAGGGATCATCGGTGGCGCGGCGCGGCGCCAGCACGTCGAAGCCCTCGCCGCGCAATCGCTCGCCCAGCAGCTCGGCCACGTCGCGCATGCGCCGCAAGCTGGTGAAGAGTCCGAGCGTCCGCCCGCCGAGCAGGCGCGCGAGATCCGCGAGCGTCTCGGCCGTCTCCTCGACCAGATCGCCGGCGGGCTCGAGCGCGACGACGCGCATGTGCTCGGCATACGGGAACGGGCTCTCGATCGAGACGCGCACCGCGTCCTGGCCACCCCGCTGCTCGAGCTCGAGCTCGCCCAGCGCCGCGAACGCGTCGTCCGCGACGAACAGGCTCGCCGACACACAGGCGAGTCCCTCGAGCCGCTGCGCGAAGCGCTCGTGAAACTGGCGCGCCGGCGCCACCTGGCGCACGGCCAGGCGCCAGCGGTCGAACGGCGGATCCAGCTGCTCGAAGGCGGCGACCTCGGCCTCGCTCGCGGCCGCGAAGGCGCCGCGCAGCGCCGCGGCGTCGCTGCGCAGCTCGGCGCTCGCGCGCGCCACGGCGAGCGCGCGCGGGCTGTCCGCGTCCTCGTCCGCCGTGAGCTCGTCCGCCGCCGCCGCGGCGCTCTCGAGCCGCTGCGCCACCTGCGCGGCGAGCGCGGTTTCGTCCGGGAAGCTCTTGTCCGCGTGCAGCGGGAGCTGGAGATCGCCCATGTCGCCGGCGCGCGCCGAGAGCGAGCGGCCCAGCGTGATGAAATCCTGCTGCACGCCGCGCCGCCACGCGCGTGCGTCGCGCTCGGCGCCGCGGCGCCGTCCCTTCGGCAGCAGCGCCTCCGCTTCGCGTCCGTCCGCCGGGCGGCCGAAGAGCTCGTCGATGCGCTCGAGCACCTCGGCCGGCCGCACCTCGGCTGCAAAGGCCTCGTCCGCCACGGCGGCGAGCTCGTGGGCTTCGTCGACGAAGGCGAACGTGAAGTTCGGGTAGTCGGGCGGCCAGCGCAGCAGCAGGTCGTGATTCGCAACCACGAGATGAGCCTGCGCGAGCGCGGCGCGCCGCCGCCCGAAGGGGCAGCTGCGCTCGGACGCGCACTGCTCGCGCGAGCAGAGCTCCGCGCGCGCGGCCACCGAGCGGCGCAGCAGATCGCGCAGCGGCGGATACCGGAAGAGCAGCGCCGCGGGAAGCGCCCCGACCTCGCCCCAGCGGCGCGTGCGCGCGCAAGCGGCGAGCGCCGCATAGGCGAAGCGATCCTGGGCGAAGATGCTCGGCTCGCGCCCCTCGGCGAGCACCTGCTCGAGGCGCCGCGAGCACACGTAGTTCGCGCGCCCCTTGATCGAGAGCGCGCGCAGGCCCGGATAGCCGAGCATGGCGGCCGCCGCCGGGATGTCCTTTCCGAGCAGCTGGTCCTGGAGCAGCTTCGTGCGCGTCGAGACGACGACCGGCTCGTGATTGCCGCCGGCCGCCCGCTCCATCGCAAACGGGATCGCCGCCGCGAGGTAGGCGAGCGATTTTCCGACGCCCGTGCCGCCTTCGAGCAGGAGCGTGCCGCCGTCGGCGAGCAGGCGCACGAAATGCCGCGCCATGCGGATCTGCGCGCCCCGCACGCGATAGCCCGGAAAGAAGCGGCGCCCGCGTTCGGCGTCGGAGAGCACCGCGGCGATCGCCTCCTCGTCGAACGGGACCGGCGCTTCGTCGCTCTTCGGAATCGAGATGAACTGCGCCGGCAGGTTCTCGCCGGCCGCGAGCGGCGCGCCGTTCACGACCGCGAGCCAGGGCGAATCGGGCGCGTAGCTTTCGAGCGCGCCGCGCGCCACTGCATAGCGTCGCTCGCCGCGGCGCGCGCCCGCGGCGACGAACGCCACCACGCGCGCGGTATCGAGCGCGTCGGAGAGCGCGCGGTGCTTCTCCTCGCCGCCGAGCAACACGCGCGTGAAGGTCTCGAGGCGCAGGTCCGGGGCGTCGGGGTGCGCGATCGCGAGCAGATCCTGCGTATCGATGTAGCGCTGCCCGCGCAGCTCGGGGGCGACGCAGCGCGCGAGGAAGTGCTGCTCGAACTCGGCGTTGTGCGCGATCACGACTCGGCCCTCGAGGGCCGCCTGGATCGGCTTGGCGAGCTCTTCGATGCGCGGCGCCGCTTCGACGTCGGCGTCGTTCAGGCCGGTGAGGCGCTGCACGGCGCGCGGCAGCGGGGCCTGCGGCCGCACCAGGCCCTCGAGCGTCGTGACGCGCGCATCGCCCGGATCCACGAGCACGGCGCCGAACTCGAGGATCTCGGAGGCCGCGTCGCTCTGGAGCCCGGTGGTCTCGAGGTCGACGAACGCGAGCGGGCCCAGCGCCGCCGCGAGGCCGGCGAGCGCTTCGAACTCGATCCCGACCTCGCTCGCGAGCGGCCGCGCGCAGCCGAGGGGCGCGAAGACGCTAGACACTTCGACTTCGCTCGCCTTCGGCTCGCTGCGCGCTTCGCTTGCTAGACGTAGATGCCACCCTTGTATTCGCGATCCTGGCGGATGATCACGTTCACGAGGGCAGGCTTGCCCGACGCCGCGGCGCGATCGAGCGCCGGACGGATCTGCGAGGGCTCCGTCACGTACTCGCCGTGGCCGCCGAGGGCCTCGACCACCTTGTCGTAGCGCGTGTAGTTGAGCAGCGTGCCCTGCAAGCGGTCCCAGCCGTAGATGGCGCCCTGCGGACGCATCATCTGGCCCCAGGCGCCGTCGTTGCCGATCACGCCGACGATCGGCAGGTTGAAGCGCACCGCCGTGTCGAACTCCATGCCATTGAGCCCGAACGAGCCGTCGCCATACACGATCACGACGCGCTGCTTCGGGTGCGAGAGCTGCGCCGCGAGCGCGAAGGGCATGCCCACGCCGAGCGTGCCGAGGGGCCCGGGGTCCATCCACGCGCCCTCGCGCTCGACCTTCAGGATCTTCGCGGCCGTCGCGACGATGTCGCCGCCATCGCCGATCACGATCGGATCGGCGAGCGTCGGCAGCCAGTCGCGGATCTCGCGGCACAGCCGCTGCGGATCGATCGGCGAAGCATCGCTGCCGAGCGCGGCCTCGACCTTCTTCTCGGCCGCCGTCTCGATCTTGCGCAGCTCGTCGCGGAAGCCGGAGAAATCCAGGCGCACGCCCTGGTTCTTCATCTCCTCGGAGAGCAGCTCGAAGCCGCACGCGAGGTTTCCCACGAGCGGCACGTCCGTGCCGCGGTTCTGCCCGATCAGGATGGCGTCCATCTCGAGCTGGATGATCTTCGCGTCGGCGGGAATCGTCTGTCCGAAGCGCATGCGGAAGTCGAGCAGCGTGCCGGCGAGCACCACGCAGTCCGTCTTCTCGAGCGCCTCGCGCCGCGAGCGGTTCATGAACTCGGGCGTCTCCGGCGGAATCGTTCCGCGCCCCATCCCGTTCGTGTAGGACGGGATGTGCGTCTCCTGGATGAAGCGGCACATCGCAGCGCTCGCGCGCGACCACTTGACCGAAGTGCCGGCCATCAGCAGCGGGCGCTTGGCGCGCTCGAGCAGCTCGATCGCACGGCGCACTTCGTCGCGATCGGGCGAGATGCGCGGCGCTTCGGTGCGGATCTTCGGAAAGCTGACCTGGCTCTCGTCCGCCTGGGCCATGAACACGTCCATCGGAATCTCGAGGTAGGCGGGCCCCGGGATGCCCGACACCGCGTGGCGGATGGCGAGCTCGATGTACTCGGGAATCCGGTGCGTCTGATAGACGGCGTCGGCGTACTTGGTGATCGGGCGCATCACGCCGATGTGGTCCATCTCCTGGAGCGATCCGCGGCGCAGGTTGGCGAAGGGGCCCTGACCGCCGAATACGAGGATGGGCGAGTTCGCGCGCCAGGCGTTCGCGACACCGGTGACGCCGTCGGTGACGCCGGGGCCGGCGGTGACCGCGGCGACGCCGATCTTGCCCGGATTGCAGCGCGCCCACGAGTCGGCCGCATGCACCGCGGCCTGCTCGTGACGCACGTCGATGATGCGGATGCCCTCGTCGATGCAGCCATCGTAGAGCGGCATGATGTGGCCGCCGGAGAGCGTGAAGATGCACTCGACGCCGGCCTGTTTGAGCGAACGGGCCGCGAGCTTGCCGCCGTGAAGAGGCATGGGGACACCTCGAAGCGAGTAGGGCGCTCGACGGTATCACCCGCCCGGCGGGCCGGTCAAATCGGGGGCTGGGAACGCCTCGCTCGGCTGCGCAGCGAGGCGCAGCCGAGCGGAGCTCCCGAATGCGGGACTATTGCGCGACCGAGAACTCGACGCGGCGGTTGTAGCGCCAGGCCGATTCGTCGTGACCCATCGCGCGGGGCTTCGACTCGCCGAAGCTCACCACCGCGAGGCGCGACGCCGGCACGCCGAGATCCTGGAGATAACGACGCACGCTGTTCGCGCGCCGCTCGCCGAGCGCGAGGTTGTACTCCTCGCTGCCGCGCTCGTCGGTGTTGCCTTCGACCGTCACCAGGCCCCAGGACGTGTTGTCCTTGATCGCCTTGCCATCCGCCATCAACGTCGGCTTCGCATCCGCGCGGATCGCGTAGCTGTCGAAGTCGAAGTAGACCGGCTGCAGGATCTTCGAAGCCTGGCTGCTCGCGCTGCTCGCCGAGTTGTCTTCCTTGAACTCGCTGCCGGTGGCCGTGGTGCCAGCGCCTTCCTTCTTGCCGGTCGAGCTGCAGCCCACGATGCCGACCGCGACTGCCGATCCGGCGATGATCATCCAACGCGCCATGGAACTACGGTCCATGCGTCCCTCCTCTGCTGATTTGTTTTGATGGGGGAGTACGGTCACGGCAAAGACCAAACGGACTCTCGCCCTCGACCCCTTCGTGGGCTCTGCCGCGCAACCCCCATACGATACGAGCGCACATTGTCGGGGCTCCCGCGGCGCGTCGCAAGCGGCGCGCCGCGGAATACTCAGCTGTCGGCGTTCCCCTACGCCAGTCCGCGATGAACCAGGTACTCGGCCACCAGCACGGCGCCCTTCGCCGCCCCCATCTTCGTGTTGTGGCTGAGCAGCACCAGACGGATCCCGTTCTCGAGCACGGAATCCTCGCGCAGACGTCCCACCACCGTGGTCATGCCGTCGTTGACGCGACGGTCGATCCGCGGCTGCGGGCGGTAGGGATCCTCAGTCACCTGGATCAGCTCGGGGGGCGTCGAGGGCAGACCCAGATCGACGAACTCCTGCCCGAAGGCGCGCAAGGCGTCCGTCACCTCGGCGAGCGACGCCCGGCGCCCGAGCCCGGCCGTCACGGCTTCGGTGTGCCCGTCGCGGACGTTGACGCGGGTGCAGGTCGCGGAGACCGCGATCTCGAGCGGCTCGATCTGCTCGCCATCGAGCCGGCCCAGGATCTTGCGGGTCTCGCGCTCGACCTTCGCCTCCTCGTTCGGGATGTACGGAATCACGTTGTCGAGGATGTCGAGGCCCGCGACGCCCGGGCTGCGGCCGGCCCCCGAGAGGGCCTGGAGCGAAGTCATCACGACCGAGCGCAGTCCGAAGCGGCGCGCAAGCGGGGCGAGGGCGATCACCAGGCCCGTCGTCGTGCAGTTCGGGATCGGCGCCACGAAGCCCTTCCAGCCGCGCTCGCGCTGCTGGCGCTTCACGAGCACCGCGTGCTCGAGGTTCACGCCCGGCACGAGGATCGGTACGTCGACCTCGTAACGGAACGCCGACGAGGTCGAGATCACCGGCACGTGTGCGGCGAAGCGCTCCTCGAGCGCGCGCGCCGCTCCGCTCTCGACCGCGGTGAAGATCAGGTCGACGCTGCTCGGGTCGAGCGTGTCGGAATCGACCACCGACATGCGGGCGAACGCGGCGGGAAGCGGCTCCTCGCAGAACCACTGGCGCCCGCCGCCGGCGTCCGTGATGGCGTCCGTGTAGGTCTTGCCTGCGCTGCGCGCGCTCGCGGCGAGCGTCGTCAATTCGAACCAGGGGTGGCGTTCGAGCGAGACGAGGAACTGCTGGCCGGCGACTCCGGTGGCGCCCACCAGGGCGACGCGCCGGCGCGGGTTCGGACTCATGGGGACTCCTCGGGGCGCAGCGGGGGCCTGTCTGAATAGCGAAAGCCAGCACTCGCGGCCAGCGAGAAGGCCGCCCGTCCCCTACCGCCCGTGGAATCGCGGCGGGCGCTTCTCGAGGAAGGCGCGCACGCCCTCGCGATAATCCTCGCTGTCGAAGCAGGCGCGCACCGAGCGGGCGACCTCCGGGTCCTCGCCCGCCGCAACGCCTCGCGCGAGGTTGCGCACGACGCGTTTGACGCTGGCGAGTGTGAGCGGGGCGTTGGCGGCGATCGTCTCCGCCGTGCGGCGAACCCAGGCCTCGAGCTCCGCCTTGGGCAGGACGGCGTTCAGAAGCCCCAGGCGCAGCGCCTCCTCGGCGCCGATGCGCCGCGCGGTGAACAGCACGTCCTTCGCCACGGAGGGCCCGACCAGACGTACCAGCGTGTCGATCCCGCTCGGCGAGTAGCCGAGCCCGAGCTTCGCGGCCGGGATCGCGAGCTGCGCGTCAGCGGCCGCGTAACGCAGGTCCGCCTGGAGCGCGATCGCCGTGCCGCCGCCCATGCAGAAGCCATGGATCATCGCGAGCACGGGCTTGTCGATCGCGGCGATCGCCTCGAAGGCGCGCGTGTTCTGCGCGTCATAGGCGATCGCGCCCGGGCCGTTGCGCATGCGCTCGAACTCGGAGATGTCCGCGCCGGAGAGGAAGGCGGCCTCGCCGGCGCCGCGCAGGATCACCACCCGCACGGCGGGGTCCTGCGCGAGCCGCCGCGCGGCGTCGGGAATCGCTTCCCACATCTGCGCCGTGATCGCGTTGTGACGCGCGAGGTGATCGAAGACGATCCAGCCGAGCGCGCCCTCCGTCTCGACTCTCACCGCACCGGCCATGGCGCGGGAACGTAGCAGCGCCGCCGGGCCCGGCGGGGGTTGCGGTACCATGACGCGTCATGCGTGGCTCCACGTCGGTCAGTCCGTACGAGGTGAATTGCGCACGCTGCCGCGTGAGCTTCCCGGTCGGCACCCGGACGTGCATCCACTGCGGCCAGCCGATCAACCGCCCGAGCGCCGAGATGGCCGGACCGCCGCGCAGCCTGGCTTCCGACGAGGAGGCCTTGCAGGAAATGCCCCTGCGCGCGCTGAAGGCCTCGCCGCTGACGATCGCCTGGCTCGTGGCGGGCCTGGCGACGGTCGCCTACCGCGCCTGTTCGTGAGCCGCGCCGCGGGAGTCGCGGCGATCTCGGGGGTCCGACGTGGGGCGTGACGACGCCAGCCAGCTCATCCTGCTGCGCTTCTCGGGCGACGTCACGATCAAGGCGCGCGGCACGCGGTTTCAATTCGTGCGCCGTCTGCTCTCGAACCTGCGCGACGCGCTGGCCTCCGAGGGCGTGGCGCCCCGCATCCAGCTCTCGCACAACCGCATGCTCATCGAGGTCCCCGACGCAGCCGTGATGCCCGCGCTCGCCCGCGTCTTCGGCGTGCAGTCGCTGTCGCCGGTCGAGCGACGGGTGCCGACGCAGCTCGCGGCAATCGTCGCGGCGGGCGTCGAGTGCTTTCGCGAGCGCGTCGCGGGCAAGCGTTTCGCGGTGCGCGCGCGGCGCGTCGGAGATCGCGCGCAGATTGGCGTCTCCGCGCACGCCGTCGAGGTCGAGCTCGGCGCGGCGCTGCTGCCGTTCGCGGCCGGCGTGGATCTCGATGCTCCGGAGCTGACCGTCGGCGTCGAGCTGCTCGAGCGCGAGTCGTACCTGTTCTGCGAGCGCGTGCCCGCGCTCGGGGGGCTCCCGCTCGGTGTCGAGGGCCGCGCTGTCGCGCTGTTCTCGGGGGGCTTCGACTCCGCGGTCGCCGCCTGGTACCTGCTCAAGCGCGGGGTCGCGCTCGACTACGTGTTCTGCAACATGGGCGGCGAGACGCATCTCCAGGGCGTGTTGCGCGTCGCGCGCATTCTCGCCTCTCGCTGGAGCTACGGCGATCGCCCGGCATTCCACGTCGTCGACTTCTCGGCGGTGGTGGCGGATCTGCAAGCGCAGGCGGCGAAGCGCTTCTGGCAGGTGCTGCTCAAGCGACTGCTGCTGCGCGCCGCGGAGCGGATCGCGGCGACCGGACGCGCCGTCGCGATCGTGACGGGCGATTCCGTGGGCCAGGTGTCGTCGCAGACGCTCCAGAATCTCGCGGTGATCTCGCGCGCGACTCCCGAGCCCATCCTGCGCCCGCTCGTCGGCTTCAACAAGGACGAGATCATCGCCGTGGCGGAGAAGATCGGCACCTTCGAGCTCTCGAAGGTGGTCGGCGAATACTGCGATCTGGCGGCGCGGCGTCCGGCGACGAGCGCGGCGCTGGCCGCCGTCGAGGCCGAGGAGGCGCGCCTCGACCCGGCGGTGCTCGAGCGCGCGGTGGCGGGGCGCAAGGTCCACGACCTGCGCGGCCTCGAGGAGAGCCAGCTCGGTTTCCCCGAGCTCGAGATCGAGCGCATCCCGCCGGATGCCATCGTGATCGACCTGAGCCCGCGCGACCGCTACCAGAGCTGGCATTGGGAGGGCGCGCTGCGCCTCGACTTCCAGCAGGCGATGCGAGCCTTCCCGTCCTTCGATGCGACACGCCGCTATGTGCTCTACTGCGAATACGGCTTGCAGAGCGCGTTCCTCGCCGAGCAGATGCGCAAGGCCGGACTGAACGCCTTCCACGTCCGCGGCGGGAGCCGCACGCTCAAGCGCCAGTTGAGCTGATCATCTGCACCGAGATCCGACGCTCTCGCGGGCCGTCGAATTCCAGCAACAGCAGGCGCTGCCAGGCGCCGAGCACGAGCTCGCCCGCGGACACGCTGAGCAGCTCCGATGGGCCGAGCAGCGCGGCCTTGATGTGGGCGTGGGCGTTGTCGTCGATGCGGTCGTGGAGCCAGCCGGCGTGCTCGGGAACCGAACGAGAGAGCGCCTGGATCAGGTCCGAGCCGATGTTCGGATCGTCGGTCTCGTTCACGACCAGGGCCGCCGTAGAGTGCAACACCATCACATGACACAGCCCGGCGCGCACGCCGGAGCGGCGCACGATCTCCCGGACGGCGTCGGTGACCTCGATCGCCTGCTGACGCTGCTTCGTCCCGACGCTGAAGATCTCTTGCACCCGAACCTCGCGCGCCGCCTCCCCGGTGGAGTCGCCCTATGGCTCGAGGGTACGCTCGAGCAGCTTCTGGCGCTCTTCGGGCGGCAGCTGGCGCAGCCGCTGCCACGCCGCGCGCAGCCGCTCGCGCTCCGCGGGCTGGAGCGATTGCCAGCGCTCGCGATTCGCTTGCAGGCGAGCGCGCTGCTCGGGATCGAGCGAGCGCAGCTCGCCGAAGCGCTCGCGCAGCTGCTGTTGCTCCGCGGGGGAGAGCGATCGGAAGTTGGCGACGCGATCGCGCAGCTTCTGCTGCTCCTCGGGCGGCAGGGCCGCGAGACGCTGCCGCAGCTGCCAGCGCTCCGCGGGTGCAAAGCGCGCCGCCCGCTCCCGCAGCTCGGCCTGGCGCTCCGGCGGCAGCGAGCGGAACTGGCGCTGGAAGTTCTCGCGCCGCTGCGCGCGCTCCTCGGGCGTGAGGCTGAGCCAGCGCTCGCGAAACTGGGCCCTGAGGTCGCGGCGCTGCGCGGGCGTCAGGTTGCGCCAGCGTTCGCGCCGCGCCGCCGGGCTCATGGGCTCGGCGGGACGTGCCTCCGCCGCGGCGCCGCCGGCCTGGCCAGCAGCGGCCTCCTCGGCGCGCGCGGGCAACGCCGGCAGCGCGCCCAGCAAGACGCATGCGAGCAGCCAGACGCGAGCGAGCCGGCGCATCAGCTCGACTCCTCTGCCAGCATCAGCTCGAGCAGCTCGAGATTCGCGATCACGTCGAGATCTTCGACGGTGTCGAGCTCGAGCGCGATGCCGAGATCCTCGTCGGGAAGCGAGTCGAGATCGACGGACGCAGGCGCGGCCGGCGCGGGCTCCGGGCGGCGCGCGATCACCTCGGTTGCGACGGGCGGCGCGGCGGCAGGCTCGCGGTGCGGCGGCGCCGGCGCCCTGGGCGCCGCGGGCGCGCTCGCGGCGCCGGGCGCCGGCGCACTGCGCTGTGCGATCTGCGGCGCCGCCGGCGCGGGAGCCGCTTGCGGGCGCGCAATCTGCACGGGCGAAGACTCGCCTCCCGTCGGCGCCGGCTCGCGGCCCACGACCGCGAGATAGAGCGCCACGCCCGCAGCCGCCGCCGCCACGGCGCCTGCCGCTCGGCTCAAACGGCTGCGCCGCGGAGCGCGCGCGCGCGCCGCGTCGGCACCACGCACGCGTGTGTCGACGCGGCTCGCCTCCGCGATGCGCGCTGCGAGCCGCGCGTGCAGAGACGCCGAGACGGCGGGCGAGGGCGCGCCGGCGAGCAGGGCATCGAGGCGCTCGAGCCGCGCGAGCTGGCCGCGGCAGCGCTCACAGGCGGCGATGTGAGCGCGCAGCGCCGCCGCGCGCTCGGGCCCGAGCTCGCCATCGAGCAGCGCGGAGAGATCCGCCTCGTACCCGCTGCAGTCGTTGCTCACGTTCGCCATGCCTCTACACCGCGTCCGGTAGCTGGGCGACCAGCGCCGTACGCGCGCGGTGCACCAGCGCCTTCACGGCCGACTCCGAGATCTCGAGCGCCGCAGCCACATCCGCATACGAGAGACCCTCGACGGCGCTGAGGCACAGCGCAGCGCGCTGGCGCTCCGGCAGGCGCGCGAGCTCCTGCTCGACGCGCACCGCGAGCCGCCGCGCATCGAGCGCAGCCTCCGGCGCCGGCCCGTCGGCCGCGAGCTCAGGCCCGTCCGGCTCGTCGACGCTCGCGTGCGCCTCTCGCCGGCGCGGACGCCGCAGCTCGTTGAGCGCGAGATTCGTCGCGATGCGATACAGCCAGGTCGAGAAGCGCGCCTGGGGCTGGTAGCGCTCGCGAGCGCCGTGCACACGCAGGAACACCTCCTGAACCAGCTCCTCCGCCGCGGCCGCGTCTCGCAGCATCCGCTCCAGATAACGGAGCAGCGGCGCCGCCCAGCGCCGGAACAGCGCGTCGAAGGCCGTGCTGTCGCCCGCGCGCAACGCCAGCATCAGCAGGGCGTCCTCGTCGGGCGCGTCCACGGCGGCCTCCGGTCGAGATGGAAACCCCCCGAGCGCGGATTGGTTGCGTTCGTTCCCCGAGGGGTCGCTCAAGCCGCAGACTTGGCGATGCGGCCGAGGAAGTCGAGCACCGCGGCGTCGAAGGCCTGCGGCTCCTCGAGGTTCACCACGTGCCCGGCGCGCGGGATGCGCGCCAACTCGGCCTTGCGTAGCCGTGAAGCCAACACCTCGGCGGCGCGCAGGTACGGCTCGTCCTTCTCCCCGACCACGACCAAAGCCGGGATCTCGATCGCGGCGAGCTGATCGATCACGGGCGGCGCGACACCCGCGATGCGGCGAGCAAACAACGCGAGTCCGGTTGGATCCTGCGCCGCGATCGCGCGCGCCGCCGCCTGCGCCGCCGGGAGCTCGGGGTGCAGGCCGATCGCCGTCGCCGCCGCCTTGCTCTCGACGAACGCCTGGCAGCCACGGGCCTCGAGAAACCCCGCCGTGCGCTCGACCTGCGCTTCCCAGCGCGCCTGCGCCTCGGGATTCTTGAAGCCGGGCCCCGTGTCGATGAGCAGCAGCGCGCGCACACGCTGCGGCTGCGCGAGCGCGAAGTGCAGCGAAGCGAGCCCCCCGAAGGAGAGCCCGCCCACGACGGCGGGCTGCTCGCCCGCGCCCCAGGCGAGCACGCGCCCGAGATCGTCGACGACCTGCCTCATGCTGTAGGCGGCCGGATCGCGCGGCGCCTGTGAGCGCCCGTGCCCGCGATAGTCCCAGAGCACGACGCGCAGCCCGGCGGCGACCCAGGGCTCCACCTGCGGGCGCCAGTTCTCGTGCGTCGTGCACAGTCCGCAGGACAGCAGCACGGGCAGACCCGTGCCGTGCGCCTCGGCGTAGAGCTCCACGCCATCGCTCGCGACGACCGTCGCCATCACGCGTGCTCGAGACGCCGCCGCAGGGCCGTCGCCATCTGCTCGATCTGCTCCTGCATCGCGCCGCGGATCGTGAACTCCGGCACCAGCGCCTTGGTGCGCCCGTCCATCACGACGCGCACGCGCGTGCCCTTGCCGCGCGTCTCGAAGGAGACGACACCCTTGAGCTCGCGCCACACGCGTCCGTCGCAGACCTTCTCGAAGCACACCTCGCCGCCCGGATCGAATTCGAAATGGAAGGTCGCGGTGCCCTGCTGGCCGAGCGCGCGGTAGTGGGAACGCAGCGTGCGCCGATTGCCCCGGCTCTCGACGATCTCGGTCTGCGTGTCGGGGAACAGGTTCAGCAGCGTCTCGTCCTGCGCGACGAGCGCGATGGCGGCGTCGCGCGGCTGCTTGACGTCGAATTCTTTTTCCAGATGCATGCGACCTCCCGGGGGAGCCTCAGCGGATCTGCGGAATGAAAGGCGGCAGCAGCGCCGGCGCGCCGGCGCGGATCGCTTCGAGCCAGGGCTCGGCGCGGTCCAGCGTGCCCGCGAGCGGATCGGCGCTGGCCGTCAGCCGGTGCAGCGTTTCGTCGACCTGCTCGGCGAGCGACTTCGGAGCGGGATAGGGCACGAGCGCCACGTCCGCGTTGGGGTCGAGCTGGAGCTGCTTGAGCGCGCGGCGCACGGCGACGCGCAGCCCGCCGACCTCGTCGACGAGGCCGCGGGTCACCGCCTGCTCACCCGTCCACACGCGGCCGCGCGCCACGGCGTCGATCTGCTCGGGTGTGCGGCCGCGCCCCTCCGACACTCGCGAGAGGAAGAGATCGTAGATCGACACCACCTCGGCGTGCAGCCAGGCGCGGGTGTGCTCGCTGAGCGGCTGCGAGGCGAGCAGCAGCGACGCATAGCTGCCGCGGGTGAGCGTCTCGACGCCGACGTCGAGCTTCGCGAGCAGCACCGCGCACCACCGGGCGCACCACGAACACGCCGATCGAGCCGGTCAGACTCGCCCCCGGCGCCACGATCGCGTCCGCGCCCGCCGCCACGTAGTAGGCGGCCGATGCCGCGACGTCCGAGCACGAAGCGATCACGGGCTTGCCCTGCGCGTGGGCGCGGCGAGCGGCGCGCCACACCTGGTCGGCCGCCAGCGGCGAGCCGCCGGGGCTGTCGATCCGCAGGATGATCGCCTGGATGTTCTTGTCGTCGGCCGCCTCGGCGAGCGCCTCGCTGACCGTATCCGAGGCGAAGATCGGCGAGCCCGAGCGGGACGCCGAGCCGCGGCCCACCACGACGTTGCCACTGCCGTAGATCAGCGCGAAGCGCGCCACCGGCTTGAAGCCCAGCGACCCGGGGTCGACGCCCGCATAGTCGTCCGCTTCGACGAGCTTTTCCTTGCCGCCGAGCTCGCCGACGAGCTCGTCCCAGAATTGGATGCCATCGATCAGGCGCAGGGCCTTCAACTGCTCGGGCGAGACCGGAGCCTCGTCGATCGAACGCCGTACGAACTCGGGCTCGAGCTTGCGACTCTCTGCGATCCCGGCGATGAATTGCGCGTCGATCGAGTCGAGCAGCGAGTTCGACATCTCGCGGTTGGGCGCGGACATCTGGCGCTCGGCGAGCGTCTCGGTGGCGCCCTTGAACTCGCCGACCTTCTCGACCTCGACGTCGACGCCGAGCTTGTCCCACAGACCTCCCAGGAAGACGTACTCGGCCGCGAGGCCGATCAGCGGCGAGCGCGTGGCCGGGGCGGCGCGAATCTCGTCGGCAGCCGCCGCCACGTAGTATTCGACGTTCGCCCCCAGCTCCGTCGTCTCGAGATAGGCGATCACGCGCCGCCCGTGCGCTCGCAGATCCCCGAGCGCGGCGCGCAGCTCCTGGGCCTTCGCCCAGCCGATGTTGAGATCGCGCACGCGCAGCAGCACGACCGCGATCCGATCGTCGCGCTCCGCCTTGCGCAGCTCGGAGAGCAACGCGACGAAGGAATGCCGGCCGTCGCCGAGCAGGCGCGCGACCAGGGACGGCTCGGCCGCCTCGACGTACTCGCCATCCAGATCGAGCACGAGCACGCTGCCGGACGCGACGTGGGGCCCGCCGCTCGGGATCAGCCACCACAGCGCGAGCGCGAGGATTCCCAGCACGACCATGATCCGGCGGAAGCGTCGCATCGAGTTTCCTCCCGAGTGCGCGCAGAGCCTAGGCTATTGTCGGGTGCGATGGCCAAGGAGGTCTACCTCGCGGCGGTTGGCCTCACCAAGGTCGACCTCACCGGCCACATCTTCTCGACCGTCTTCGACCTGTTCGCGGACGCCTACCGCAAAGCGCTCGCCGATTCCTCGGTCCGCAGCTTCGATGCTCTCCAGGTCGGGATCATGGACAGCGAGGAGTTCGAGAACCGCGCCAACATCGCGACGAAGGTGGCGGACCGCCTGGGGCTCACGGGCATCCCGGCGGTGCGCACCGAGACGGCTTCCTCGACCGGCGCCGCCGCGTTGCACGAGGCCTATTACAAGATTGCTTCCGGTGAGTTCGAGAGCATCCTGGTGCTCGGCGGCGAGCGCATGAAGATGGTGACGACCGAGGTCGCCACCTCGATCATGTCGAAGACCGTCGACCCGGAGGAGCGGCGCTTCGGCTTCACCATGCCCGCGCTGATCGCGCTGGTGACGCAGGCGTGGTTCCGCGAGCGCGGCATCAAGGGCCGCGGGGTGACGGACGCGCTGGCGCGGCTGATGAACCGGGCGCACGCCTTCGGCGCCGAGAACCCGCTCGCGGCCTTTTTCGGCCGGCCGGAGCCGATCGAGGCGTACTACGACGCGAGCAGCAACCTGCCGGTGGCGACGCCGCTCACGCGCAAGGATTGCTCTCCGATCTGCGACGGCGCCGCGGCCGTGGTGCTGACCGCGAAGCCGCAGGCGGTGCGCGTCGCCGGTCTCGGCTCCGCGACCGACACCGCCTCGATCCTCGATCGCGCTTCGCTCACGACGCTCGACGCCACCCGCCAGGCCGCGCGCATCGCCTACTGGCGCGCGGGGATCGCGAACCCGCGCGAGCTCATGGGACTGGTGGTCGAGGTGCACGATGCCTTCAACAGCCTGCTGCCGATCGGCCTCGCCGATCTGGGCCTCGTCGACGCGGAGGCTTCGCTGGCGGCGCTCGTGGGCGAGCCGGACCGCGAGCCGGTCTCGCCCTACACCAACACGCTCACCGGTCCGGGCGGTAGCCTCCCCACCAATCTCTCGGGAGGACTGAAGGCGCGCGGCCATCCGGTCGGCGGCACGGGGCTGTTCCAGATCGCGGAGAACTACCTCCAGCTCACGGATCGCTTCCCGAATCGCAAGGCCCAGGTGCGCGGCGCCACGATCGGGATCTCGCATTCGATCGGCGGACCGGGCAACAACAACTTCGTCACCCTGCTCGAGCGCAGCGACAGCCGGCGGCGGCGCGATCGCACGCCTCCGCCGCGCCTGCACTTCGAGTCGCGCGAGGGGCGCCCCGAACGCGAGGGGGTGTCGCAGCTCCACGGCGCCGAGGCGACCGTCGAGGCCGCGACCACGATCCACGTGCGGGCGGGCGGCGGCCCGCCGCTGCACGTAGCGCTGCTCTCGATCGACGGGCGGCGCGTCTTCGCGAAGCTCGACCGCGAGCCCGCGGACGCCGAAACCCCCGAGGAGGCGCTCGCCGGCCAGCGCGTCCGGCTGCTCGTGAAGGACGACGGCGACCACTACTTCCGGTTCGAGCGCAGCCGCAGCTTCGATCTCTCCCGCGTCGTCCAGTCGATCCGCCGCCGCATCGGCTGATACACTGGCGCGGGACCCTCGAGCAGGGGAGACGCCGGCATGCCGATCCGTGCCTTTCGAGCGCAGGACGCGGAGGCCCTGGTCGCGCTATCGATGCAGTGTGCGCGCGGCGAGGCCGATTTCGTGCTCAATCCGATGTGGGAGAGCGAGGCGGAGCTGTTCGCGGAATTCCAGCGCTTCGGGATCGATCCGGTCGAGCATCTGCTGATCGCGGATGCCGGCGACGGCGAGGTGCTGGGGCTCGCGGGCTTCCTGCGCGAGCCCGGCGCGTCGACGGCCGGCATGTTCTGCCCGATCGTGCGGCGCAACCAGCGCGGCCGCGGTCTCGGCGGCGAGCTCTTGCGCGAAGCGATGACGCACGGCGCGAAGGACCTCGGGATCCACCTGGCAGCCGCCGGCATCGGCACGCGCAATCGCGCCGGCTACTCGCTGCTCACGAGCCACGGCTTCCGTCCTGCGCGCCAGCATTTCCTGATGCGCTGCGATGGCGCGCGCGGGACGTCCGAGGCGCCGAGCCCGGATCTCGCGTTCGGCGTCGCGCTGTCGGGCGACGCCGGCGCCATTCTCGAGCTCTACGCCGCTTGCGGCTTCGAGCCGCGCAGCCTCCCGCGCATGCAGGCGGTGCTCGGCGACGGGCGCCACGCGCACGCCGTCGCCCGCCGCGACGGCCGGGTGGTCGCTTTCGTCGAGCTCGAAACGCACTGGCCGCTGCGCGTCTGGGTGTCCTACGTCGGTGTCGCTCCGGAGCTGCGCGCGCTCGGCGTGGGATCTTCGCTCACCGCCTGGGCTCTCGAACGGCAGTTCGAGGCCGGCGCGAAATCCGCGCTCTTGATGCTCTCGCCCGCAAACCGCACGGCGCTGCGCGCCTACGAAAAGGTCGGCTTCAAGCGACACCGTCTGGTGGACGTGCTCGAGAAGAGCCTCTGAGCCTCAAGCCGCTCCGGCTCGAGCCAGCTCGAGCGTGGTGATCTCTCGCGAGCAGTTCACGCGCAGGGCGGGCCCCCCGACGCCGATGCCGCGGGTCACGTAGAGCGTCGACCCGTCGAGCTGGTAGCGCCCGCGCGTGAAGCGCGTGACGATGCGCGCCAGGTTCCAGGGCCCGCCGGGCGTCGGCAGCGCGAGCTGACCGCCGTGGGTATGTCCGGCGAGCACGAGCGGAAAGCCCAGGCGCGCCGCCTGCGGAAAGGCTTCGGGCCGGTGCACGAGCAGCAAGGTCGGACCGTCGGCGGCCCGCTCGCCCGCCAGGCGTTCGATGGCGGGCAGCTCGAGTTCGCGCGCCGACCAATCCGGCCCCGGATCCTCGATCCCGGCGAGATACAACGGCTGGGCGAGCGGCAGCTTCACGATCTCGTCGCGCAGCAGCCGGATCCCGGGCGCGAACGCGGCGAAGCCGGCGACCACGCGCTGCGTTCCGGTGTAGATGTCGTGGTTGCCGAGGATCGCATAGACCCCGCAGCGCGCGCGCAGCTCCGCGAGCCGCCGCAGGCCATCCTCGATGAACGCGGGATCGAAATCGAAGATGTCGCCCGTGATCACGATCAGGTCGGGCGCGAGCGCGTTGCTGCGCGCGACCATGCGCGAGAGCCGCTCGCCCTCGAGCCCGTTGCCGATGTGCAGATCGCTGATCTGCACCACGCGCAGCCCGTCGAGCGCGGGGGCGAGGCCGGGCAGCTCGACGCGCACGCGCGTCCGCGCAACCCGCGTCTGCCCGAAGCTGAAGCCCCAGAGCAGCAGCCCCGCGACGGAGCCGGCGAGCAGCGCGCTGCCCGCGCGGAACGCTTCGAATGCCAGGCCCGCGCCGGCCCCCACCGCTCCGAGCAGCCCGGCGAACAAGCCGAAGACGAGCCACGACGTCAGCACCGCGACGCCCACCAGCAGCGTCGCAACGCCCGCGTTCATGTAGAACCGCGCGAGCCGCCCCCCCCAGCCGGCCCGGCGGCGCACGCGGCGCAGCGCCGGCACCGCGAGCCCATTCGCCACGACGAGCAGCCCCAGGGCCGCGACCACGGCCAACCCGCCCGGGGAGTCCCGCCGCAACCAGACGACGCTCACCCAATGCCAGATCAGCAGCTGCATGAGCCCGAGCAGCAGCGCGAGATTCAGCATCAGACGATCGAAGAAGAGGTAACGGATCGAGGCCATCTCTTAGAAACTCCAAACGGCGACACCCAGTTTATCGGATGGCCCCGCACGCATACTGACCGGCAACGCCGGCGGGGCTGGGGAGCTCGCTCGTCGCGCCCGACGAAGCCATTGGCGCGAGAACCAGCTCCCCAGCCCCACCGCCTCAACCCATCAATCTAAGCACGCTTCCGAGAGCGCCCAGGTATGCCGGCTATATTCGGAGCATGTCGGACGCCCGTGCCCTCTACCGCGCCGCCTTCCGGCACTTCGCGGACGGTCGCGCCGACGAGGCGATTGCGGGCTACGAGGCCGCTCTGGCCGCCGACCCGAGGCTTGCGATCGCGTGGAACGGCCTATCGATGGCGTACCGCAAGCAGGGCAAGCTCGAGCTCGCGACCGAGGCGGCGCTGAAGCTGATCGAGCTCGAGCCCGACGACGCGCTCAGCCACACCAATCTCTCCATCCTCTACCAGCTGCGCGGGATGATCCCCGAAGCCGAGGAGGAGAAGGCTCGCGCAATGCAGCTTCAACTCGCGAGCCGGCGCAGCTAGCCCCGATCCGACGCTGCCGTCCCTCGGCGCCTCCCGCCGCTCGCGCCTCGAAATCGGGACCGGCTACTTCCCTGCGGCCTTGCGGGCGGCGGCGAGCGCCGTGTCGTAGTTCGGGTGCTCGGCGATCTCCTTGACGTACTCCGCGTGCACCACCTTGTCCTGGGCGTCGACGACGAACACGGCGCGGGCGTCGAGGCGCAGCTCCTTGACGTGCGTGCCCCAGGCGTCCCCGAACGACATGCCGCGATGATCCGAGATGCACTGCACGTTCTTCGCCCCGTTCGCGCCGCACCAGCGGCCGGCCGCGAACGGAAGATCGGCCGACACGGTGTAGACGACGACCGCGTCGCCCAGCTTCGAAGCCTCGTCGTTGAAGCGCTTGGTCTGGAGGTCGCAGACGGGAGTGTCGAGGCTCGGGATCACGCTGAAGATCCGCGTCTTGCCCTTCGCGCTGGCGAGCGTCACTTCCTGCATCTTGGTGTCGACCGTCTTGAAGTCCGGCGCCTTGTCGCCGACCTTGATCACGGGACCCACCAGCGTGAGCGGGTTGCCCCGCATCGTGACCGCACCTTTACGTTCCTGGGCCATCGGAAATCTCCTCCTCGGATTGGGGCGGGCGAGGGTACCGCCGATCGGGGACACCCCACCAGCCCCTCGGTGATAGACTGAGTGGAATCGGCGCGCCCGCGCACGAGGAGAGCCTTCCCGATGGCCGACGCACCGAAATCCTTCCACCTCGGCGCCGAGATCCACGCCTACATCGTCGCTCACGGCACGCCGCCCGACGCCATCCAGCAGGAGCTGATCGAGGAGACCCGCAAGCTCGGCGGCATCTCGCTGATGCAGATCGCGCCCGAGCAGGGCGCCTTCATGACGCTGCTCGCCCGCGCGATCGGCGCGCGCCGGGCGATCGAGGTCGGCACCTTCACGGGCTACTCGTCGCTGTGCCTCGCGCGCGGGCTGCCGGAGGGCGGACAGCTGATCGCCTGCGACGTCAGCAAGGATTGGACGGCCACCGCGCGCCGCTACTGGGAGAAGGCCGGCGTCGCCGGGAAGATCGACCTGCGCATCGGACCGGCGACGGAGACGCTGGCCGCGCTGCCGGCGGATCCCGTCTTCGACCTCGCCTTCATCGATGCCGACAAGACGAGCTACCTCGCCTACTACGAGCTGATCCTCGCGCGCCTGCGCCCGGGCGGCGTGATCCTCGTCGACAACGTGCTCTGGATGGGGCAGGTGTTGAACCCGGCGCTCAGCGATCCGAACACGCTCGCGATCCGCGCCTTCAACGACGCGGTCGCGCGCGACCCGCGCGTCGATTGCGCGATGCTCGCGGTCGGAGACGGGCTGACGCTGCTGCGCAAGCGCTAGTCGCTCGGCTGCGCCTCGCTGCGGGTCGGCCGACTCAGAAGTCGGACTGCTTGCAGGCCTCCCCGCGAAGACGAGCGCACAGCGCGGCGAAGTCTTCCGCGTCCGGACTCTCGGCTTCGATCTCCTCGAAGCCCACGCGGGCCGCGTGCAGCATGTGGCGCTCGGCGCCGGTGACGTCGCCCGGTTTGCCGTAGCTGCGGTCGCCCGCGACCGGAAAGCCGAGATGGGCGAGCGTCACGCGGATCTGGTGCAGGAAGCCGGTGCGCGGCCGCACCTCGAGCAGCGTCGTCTCGGCGAAGACTTCGAGCGGGCGATACGAGAGCCGGCCGATGCGCGCGCCGCGTGCGAGCTCACCCGCCGCCGCGACCCGCACGCGCGCGGGCCGATGGCGCGCGGTGACGAGCGGCAACTCGACGCTCTCGGCGTGCAGGGCGCGACCGAGCACGAGCGCTCGGTAGACCTTCTCGACGCGGTGCTCGGCGAACGCGGCGCGCAGCCGCTGCCAGCTCGCTTGCTGCGTCGCGACGAGCAGCACTCCCGAGGTGTCGACGTCGAGCCGGTGCACCACGCCGCTGCGCAAGCCGCCCTCGCCGACCCCGTGCACCTCGGGATGCCGCGCGATCACGAGGTTCAGCACCGTCCCCGTCTCGTCCTCGCGCAACGGATGCACCGGCATTCCGGCGGGCTTGTCGATGGCGAGCCAGCCGGGCCCCTGCGCGCGCACCACGAGCCCCGCGCCCGCATCGGCGAGCGCGCGCTGCTCGTCGCGGCGCGCGAACGGCGCCACCTGGAGCTCGCCTCCGCTCGCGAGGCGCACCCCCTTCTCCCCCTCGCCGAGCGCGCGCCCATCCAGGCTCACGGCGCCGCTCGCGAGCAGCCGGCGCACCTGGGCGCGCGAGAGCTCGAGCTTCTCGGCCAGGAACAGGTCGAGACGCCTTCCCGTGTCTTGCGGGGCAACGACGAGCGAGCGGGCGGCTGCGGTCACACCGACAGGGTAGCCGCACATTGACAGCCTTCCGCGGCACGCCACAGTCTGAGATCCCGAAGCCAGCTTCCGAGGTGCCGGTGGCGCGCGCCAAGCCCACATATGTCGCAGTGATGGACACCACGTTGCGCGACGGGGAGCAGACGCCGGACGTCGCCTACACGCCCGCCGAGAAGCTGCAGCTCGCGCGCCTGCTGCTCGAGGAAGTGGGCGTCGACCGCATCGAGATCGCGTCGACGCGCGTCTCGGAGGGCGAGCGCAAGGCGGCGAGCCTGATCGCGCGCTGGGCGCGCGGCGCGGGTTACCTCAAGTCCGTCGAGATCCTGGGCTACTGCGATGGGAAGGCTTCCGTCGATTGGATCGCCGGCACCGGCGGGCGCGTCATGAACCTGCTCACGAAGGGCTCGGAGCTCCACTGCCGCGGCCAGCTGGGCATGGAGCCCGCGGCGCACCGCGCCGCCGTCGCGCAAGCGGTGCGCCACGCCCGCCGGCGCAAGCTGGCCGTGAACGTCTACCTGGAAGACTGGTCGAGCGGCATCACCGATTCTCCGGACTACGTGTTCGCCATGGTGAAGCGGCTGCGCGAGCTCGCGGTCGAGCGCATCTACCTGCCCGATACGCTCGGAATCTTCTCGCCGCTCGACGTGAGCCAATACGTGAAGCTGATGGTCAGGAAGTGGCCGAGCCAGTGCTTCGAGTTCCACGCCCACAACGATTACGGCCTCGCGACGGCGAACTGTCTCGCTGCGATCGCCGCGGGCGCGCGCGGTGTCCACACGAGCGTGAATGGCATGGGTGAGCGCACCGGCAACACGCGGCTCGCGGAGGTCGTCGCGGCCATTCACGATCACACCGGAGTGCGAACGCGCGTGCACGAGGACCGCCTCTCCGCCGTGTCGCGGTTGGTCGAGATCTTCAGTGGCAAGGACATCGCCGCGAACACGCCGATCGTGGGCCGGGACGTCTTCACCCAGACCGCGGGCATCCACGCGGACGGCGATCTCAAGGGCGATCTCTACACCACGCGTCTGGCTCCGGCGCGCTTCGGTCAGAAGCGCCGCTATGCGCTGGGCAAGCTGTCGGGCAAGGCGTCGGTCGACCAGAACCTCGACGCGCTGGGCATCGGGCTCACCGCCGCTGATCGCGATCTGGTCTTGAAGCGGGTGATCGAGCTCGGCGACAAGAAGGGCATCCTGAGCATCGAGGATCTGCCCTACATCATCGACGACGTGCTCAAGCGACCCGGGGAGCTGCAGGTGCGCGTCAGCGCGTGGTCGGTGCACGTGGGCACGGGCGAGACGCCGTACGCCGAGCTGACGCTGACGTACCGCGGGCGCACCGAGAAGGCGCACGCCACGGGGGACGGCGGCTACGACGCGTTCATGAACGCGCTCGCCAAGGCCGCGCGGCGCTACCGGCTCGGCTTGCCGCGGCTGGAGGACTTTCGCGTGCGGATCCCGCCCGGAGGCCAGACGGCGGCGCTGGTCGAGACCGTCATCACCTGGCGTCCCGCCGCCCGGGGGGCGCCGACGTTCTCGACGCGCGGCGTCGATTCGGACCAGCTCGCCGCCGCCGTGATCGCGACCGAGAAGATGCTCAACGTGATCGCTCCGCGGCCGAAGCCGCGCCGCGCGACGCGCCGCCGCGCGGCCGCCCGACCCTGACGAGCCCGCTGCGGTATCCTCGCGGACCGACATGGTCCGACCGCGCGCTTCGCTCGTGCTGTGCTTCACCGGGCTCGCCTGCGCCTCGACGCCCGACGCCAATCCTGTCTATGCGCCGACCGAGAACGTGCTCGAGGTGGTCGCGGTGCTGCGGCGTCACGTCCCCGACGACACCTACCGCTTCGAGGCCGCGCGCGACTTCACCGGCCGCAACGTCTATCGCAGCTCGCTCCTGCGCCTCGAGAATCTCGAAAGCCGGCAGCAGGACTCGCTGCGCGCCGGCCACCTCGACGGCGTGATCGCCTTCGCCAAGGGGCGCGCGCTCGAGCGCCTGCGCGCTTACGACCTCGCCGCCGAGGCCTACGCCATCGCCGCCGAGCGCGACCCCGAGCTGCACGTCGAGGCGCTGCGCAGCGCGGACGTCTGCAACGCGCTGCAAGCCGCGA
Organism: uncultured delta proteobacterium; assembly: GCA_963785985.1. Taxonomy (GTDB): domain Bacteria; phylum Myxococcota_A; class UBA9160; order UBA9160; family SMWR01; genus DATBRV01. The sequence goes on from CAWAXD010000024.1 coordinate 188,025, forward strand.
CCGCCAGCGGAGCCGACACCGCGGCGATGGCTGCGGATGCCGTCGCACAGGGCCGGCTGCAGGCGGAGATCGCTGCCGCGATGAGCCGCTTCGACGAACGCGTCACAGCGCTCGAGACGATCGGCGCGTCGGAGCAGGACTCGCAGTACGCGTTCATCGTGAAGGAGGAGATCGAGCGCACGGACGTCGCACGCGCCGACTACTTCGCTGCGCTGCGCCAGCTGCTCCCCGATGGCGACGTGCGCGCGGCGGCGGAGCGTCAGCGCGTCGTGATGCGCCACTCCGACAGCAAGAACTCGAGCCGGCACCTGCTGGCGCTGGCGGCGCTCTACTCGGATCTCGCCGAGGAGTACGTCGACGCGAACCCGCCGGAGACGCTGCGCTTCGACCCCGCGCGTTTCCAGGAGCTGATCGATACCGCGGCCCGCGTCTACGAGATGGTCGCGGCGCGCGACGGGACGCCGGAGAAGCTCGAAGCCTCGCGCAAGCTCGAAGCCTTCCTCGCATTCGCCTTGAGAGTGGACCGTGATCGCTTCACACCCTAGCCGCACGCTCGCGCTGCTCGCGCTCGGACTCGCGGCCGCGGGCTGCGCCACGCGGGCCGCCACGCCCACCGTGCCGCTGGTCGAGCGCGAGCCGCTCTTCGCAGCGCAGGTTCCGGACGTCGCCGACCACACCGCGGCCGAGCTCGCCGCCGCGGCGCTCGCGGGAGATCCGTCCGAGACCGCGCTCGCCCTGCGCCGCTTGCAGGCGATCGACACGGTGCTCGTGGCGTCGGACGAGCCGGCGACGGGGCTGCAACCGGTCTCGATCGACCTCGTGAACGCGACGCTCGTCGGCGGGCGCGCCTACCGGAGCGCGACGCTCGAGCTGCTCGAGCGCCGCGACCTCGACCCGGCGACGTACGAGCGGCTGTCGCAGGCTGCGCTCGACGACCCGCTGGTGGCAGCCGATGCGCGGATTCGCGACGCGCGCATGATCGAGTTCGGACGTCTCTTCAACGCGCTGGTCGAGCCGGTCGGAAAATCGATCCTCACGATCACGCTCATGCCCTATCGCCTGGCGCAGTCCGTCGTCGAGTACGGGATGGCGCTCTGGCAGGAGGATGCGCTGCCGCTGCAGCGGCGCCAGGCGCTCGCCCATTGGAAGGAGTTCATCGCCCGCTATCCCGATGCGCCCGAGGTGCCCGAGCTGAAGCCGAAGGTCGAGGCCGCCGAGGCGAAGTTCAAGCAGTCGCAGCGCAACCAGGCGCTGCGCGTCGCAGACCGGGCGCTCGCGCGCGGCGACGTGCGCACGGCGCTCGTCTTCTCCGACCGGGCGCTGCGCATCATGCCCGAGGATCCCGGCTCGCTCGAACGCCGCGACGAGGCTGCGACGGGCCTGCTCGCGCTGCGCGCGGACCAGGAGCGCAGCCTCGAAGCCGCGCCCGCAGCGCCCGGCTCGGCCGACGTGCGGCCGCTCGCCGTTGCGCTGCTGCTGCCCTCGGGGCCGATCGAGGCGACGGCGGGGCAGCTGCTCGCAGCCGATCCCCACGGCCCATTCACGGACGAAGCGCGCTTCTCGCTCGCCATCGCGCACGGCGAGGCCGGGCAGGAAGACCGCATGTGGGACGAGTTCGAGACGCTCGCCGCGCAGAGCCCGTCGCGGTCGAACATGGCCCGCCACGCCGCCGCCCTCGCACACGACGAGAAGCACAACTCCTGGGCCGCCTTCGAGGCAGCGCTCTGGCGCGACCGCCGAAACCGGGCGCTGTGGGTGCTGGTCGGACCCTTCTACGCCGGCGTGCAGGACCGGAACCTGCCCGAGCCCCTGGAGTGGATCTTCGAAGCTCCGTCGATCGCGCAGAGCATGATGTCGTCGCCGCTTCGCCTGCTCCAGATGCCCTGGCTCGGCGCGCTGCCGTCGACACTGGCGGTCGCCGTCGCCGGGCAGGACTACCTCGCCCGCCATCCGAACGGCGAGCACGCCGCCGTCGTGCGCAAGTGGCTGATCGATTACGAGGGGGAGCAGAAGAACTGGATCGGCGCCCTCGCCATCGCGCAGACCGAGTCGGGCGCGGACCTCGCGGAGCTGGATCGCCTGCGCAATCTCGCCGCGGCGCAAGCGCTCGACGCATCGTCGCACGAAAAGAATCGCGGCATGCGCGTCGCGATGCTGCGCATGATCGTGGAGCGCTTCGAAGCCACGCCGTCCGAGACGGTCGCCAAGCAGCGCCTGAAGGACGAGATCGAAACGGCGACCGCCCAGCGCATCCGCATCTCGCGCGGCTTCCTGCTCGAGAACCCCCGCGTCGCCGGCCCCCACGGCCTGGCGCTCGCTCCGGGCCTGCTCGACGGCGATCTCAGCAATGGCGAGCTGCACCCGGAGGGCGTGGTGTTGCTCGGTGGGCGCGAGCTCGAGATCTGCATGATCGCGGAGGGCGGCGACGCGAAGGCGCCCCCGCATCGCGTGCGCCAATCGATCTCGCCGGAGCATCTCGCGCGCTTCGTCTCCGAGGTCGAGGAGGCCGATCTCCACAACTCGTTGGTCGACAGCGACGACGATTTCGCCCCCAATGCCCAGCGCGACGTGTTCTTCGAGCGCGCCCGGCTCGGGCTGGCGGACGACGTCGACGCGCGCCCCACCGCCAGCTCGCAGTATGCCTACACCGGGATGCGCGAGCGCTACGGCGTGGTGCGCGGCCGCGAGTCGATCCTGCCCTTCGAGCTCGTTCTCAGCGGCTCGCTCGCCGACGTCTCGCTAGGCGCGATGCCGCGCATGATCCCTCCCAAGGAAACGCCGGACGCCATTCTCTTCAAGTAGGCACAAGCGGGCTCAGGATCCGCCCTCCCCGGTCGATAGTCTCGGCACGATGACGGCGCCCCGCCGCGAGCAGCCTCGCGTACGCTCTCCGCACAGCAGCGGCGGAATGCTGCAATCCGATGCGAAGCCCGCACCGCTCGTGCTCGCGATCGCGAGCGATCCGAGGCTGCGGCGCGAGATCAGCGCGGCGCTCGCCGGGGATTTCAGCGTGCTCGAGCTCGCGCCGGCCGATCTCGCGTCGCCGGCGCGCCTGATCGACGCCGCCGCCGCGATCGCCTGCCTGGGCGACGGGGACGACGCGGCGACGCTCGCGGCCCTGCATCCCCTGCGCGCGCTCCCGGTGCGCGCTTCGCTCGTCCTCTCGCTCGGCTCGCCGGAGGGAGGCCTGGTCGAGGCTTCGCTCGCCCAGCTCGAGCCCGTGCAGGTGCTGACGCGGCCGTGCTCGCGAACGTTGCTGCGCTACGCCGTCGCACGCGCGCTGCATTCACCGACCCCGGGGCGAGGCGCGCGCTCCCAGCAGCGCCGCACACCGGCGCTGCTGGGAGTCTCGGGCGCGATCCGCCAGGTGCTCGATCAGGTGAAGCAGGTGGCGCCCTCGCCGATCCCGGTATTGATCCTGGGCGAGACGGGCACGGGCAAGGAGCTCGTTGCGCGCGCGATCCACGAGCAGAGTCTGCGCGCGGCCGCCCCGTTCGTCGCCGTCAATTGCGGAGCGCTGCCGGACTCGCTGCTCGAGAGCGAGCTCTTCGGCCACCGGCGCGGCGCCTTCACCGGCGCCGATCACGACAAGACCGGCCTGTTCGAGGTGGCCGATGGCGGCACGATCTTCCTCGACGAGATCGGCGATACCTCGCCGGCCCTCCAGATGAAGCTGCTGCGCGTGATCGAGACGCGCGAGCTGCGCCCCCTGGGCGACACGCGCATGCGACCCGTCGACGTGCGCCTGGTGTCGGCGACGCACCGCGATCTCGAGGCCGCGATCGAGGAAGGCAGCTTCCGCCAGGATCTCTACTACCGGTTGAACGCCGTCACCATCTACGTTCCGCCGTTGCGGCGGCGCCGCGTCGACATTCCCTTCCTCGCGCAACACTTCGCCGAGGAGCTCGGCGTCGAGCAGGCGCGCAAGATCGCGCTCGACGAGGATTTTCTCGACGCGCTCTCGCAGCGCGAGTTTCCGGGCAACGTGCGCGAGCTGCGCAACGCCGTCGAGCGCGCGATCACGCTCGCCGCTCCCGACGAGCCGATCTCGGCCCGCCACCTCGCTCCCGAGAGCCACGCGCTGGCGCCGGATCCGCTGCCGCAGTGGAGCACGCTGCGCGAGCGCATCGAACGCGTCGAGGCGCAGGCGATCCGCGAGGCGCTCGAGCATTGCGGCGGCAACCGCCGCAAGATGGCGGAGGCGCTCGGTCTCTCGCGCCCGGGCCTGCGCTACAAGATGCGCCGGCTCGGCCTCGACACCCCCGGCGAGAAGTAGGCGCGCGCGAGGATCTCCACGGGGTGCAGGACCTCGGCGCGCAGCCCCGCGCGCGCGACCCCGCTGCGCAGCTGCATCAGGCAGCCGGGGTTACCCGTCGCGATCACGTCGGGATCCGCGGCCGCGAGCGCCTGCAGCTTGCGCGCGAGCACCGCGCGCGACATCTCCCGGTGCGTGAGGTTGTAGATGCCCGCGGCGCCGCAGCAGCTTCCCGGATCGTCGTGCGCGACGAGCGCGAGCCCGGGGATCTGCTCGAGCAGCTGGCGGGGCGCCGCGGAGACCTTCTGCGCGTGCACCAGGTGGCACGGGTCGTCGTAACACACGCGCGCGTCGAAGCGCCCGGCCACGGGACGCAAGCCTTCGCGCTGCAAAAAACTCGACACGTCGATCGAACCTTCGGCGATCGCCTCGCCTTCGGCGCCGAGCCAGCGCGCCGCATCGCGCAGCGCGGCGCCGCAGCCGGCCGAGTTGACGACCACCTCGCGCACGCCCGCGCGCGCGAAGGCGGCGGCGTTGCGCCGAGCCAGCGCGTGCGCGAATGCCTCGTCGCCCGCGTGCGCGTGCAGCGCGCCGCAGCAGCCCTGCTCGCGCGGAATCACGACGTCGAAGCCGTTGTGCGCGAGCACGTCGACCGTGTCGCGGTTCGTCGCGCCGAAGAGCTCCGGCATCAGGCAGCCCACGAAGAAGCCGACGCGCCCGCGCCGCTCGCCCAGCGCCGGAACCAGCTCGGGCAGGCTCCGGCGCGCCGAGCGCGCGGGCGCTGCGGGCAGCAGGTCTGCGAGCTCGCGCAGCGAGCGCGGCGCGAGCGCCAGCGCGAGCCGATCGAGGCGCAGCTTCTGCGCGAGCGAGAGCAGATCGACGAGCAGCCGCAGGCGCCGCGGGTGCGGCACCACGTGGCGCAGGGCGAAGCGCTCGAGCGTCTTCGCGAAGCCGCGCCGCAAGCGCGCGTCCTCCACCTCGGCCCGCGTGAGCTCGAGCATCGCGCCGTACTCGACGCCCGACGGGCACGCGGTCTCGCAGGCGCGGCAGCCGAGGCACAGGTAGGCCTCCTCGGCGACGGCCTCCCCGAGCGGAATCCGCCCCTCCGCCACTCCGCGCATCAGATACACGCGCCCGCGCGGCGACGAGATCTCGCGGCCCGTCTCGCGATAGGTCGGGCAGCTCTCGAGGCACAGACCGCAGTGAACGCAGTCGAGCGATTTCTCGAAGATCGTCTGCCAACGCCCGCCGCTCGGCGCAGTCACAGGTGCCCCGCGTAGCGCCCGGGGTTGAGCAGGCCGGCCGGGTCGAAGAGCTGTTTGAGACGGCGCGCGAGCGGCAGCGCGCCGGCGAGATCTCCGAAGACGTCGCGTCCGCGCTTGGCCCACGCCGGCGCCGCCTCGAGCACGACCGCGCCCGCAGCCGTCGCCGCCACGGCGTCGACGCGGCCCAGGATCGCCGCCAGCGCGTCCGGATCCTCGGCCTCGGGCAGCGCAAAGCCCGCATACACGAGGCCGAGCCCGGGATGGCAGAGCACGTCGGCGCCCGCCTGGCAGAGCTGCGCGAGCGCGGCTTCGCTGCGCGACGGCAGCAGCGCGATGCGAAAGCGCAGACCGTGGCCGCGCGGCGTCGAGCCCTGGTGGTCGCGCAGGCGCTCGAGCACGCTCGCCGCTGCGGGCTTCGCGTCGAGCTCGGATCTACACCACTCGAGGTCGCGCTCGACGCTGGCTGCATCGCCCGCCAGCTCGACCACCACGCGCACGGGGTGCCCCTCGCCGCCCGGCTGCGCGGTGTGGACCGCGGCGACGCGCGTCGCGCAGCGGCGCGCAGCGGCGAGCGCGCCGGCGCACGCCGCGCCGGGCGCGAGCGAATCGGACTCGAGCAACGCGACGCGCGCGGGCCGCGGGCGCAGCCGGAGCCAGGCCCCCTCGATCACGCCGAGCGTCCCCAGCGAGCCCGTGTAGAGCTTGTTCAGGTCGTACCCCGTCACGTTCTTCACGACGCGACCGCCGCAGCGCGTGCGCGTCCCGTCCGCGAGCGCGACCTCGAGTCCGAGCACGCAATCGCGCGGGCGGCCGAAGCCCTGCGCGCGCGGCCCGAGCGCCGCGGCCGCGAGCGTTCCGCCCAGCGTCGACGCCGGGCCGGGAGGATCGAGCGGCAGCTGCCAGCCAGCCGGCGCGACGCGGGCTTCGATCTCGGCGAGCGGCGTTCCGGCGCGCGCATGGCAGACGCCCTCGCTCGCGTCGAAGTCATCGACCCCGGAGAGCGCCGCGGTCGAGAGCAGCAGCGCCGGACCCCGCGGCGGGTTCCCGAGCCCGAGCCGGCTCCCGCCGCCGCGGATCACGCACGCGAGCGAGAGCCGCGTGAGGGCAGCCAGCGCCGCGGCGAGCGCAGCGCCGTCCGCTGGCCGCAAGCTCGGCGCGAGCGCTTCGCCGTCGACGAGCACCGGCTCGTCCTCGCGCACGCACTCCGCGCCGAGCGCGTCGCGCAGCGCGCGCAGCACCGCTGCCTCGGTCACGAGTCGAACGGCACGCGCTCGTAGCCGCGCGCCTTCGGGTTCGATTCGGCACAGAAGCGGGTCGCCGGGAAGATCTTCTCCGGGTTGCAGACGCCGTCGGGGTCGAAGGCCGCGCGCAGCCGCTTCATCGCGTCGAGATCGGCGTCGCCGAAGACGAGGCCCATGAAGTCGCGCTTCTCGGAGCCGATGCCGTGCTCGCCCGTGATGACGCCGCCCGCCGCGACGCAGGCCTCCAGGATCAGGGCGCCCGCGGCGAGCACGCGCGCGAGCTCGTCGGGATCGCGGCGGTCGAAGGAGATGTTGGGGTGCAGATTGCCGTCGCCGGCATGGAAGACGTTCGAGAGCCGCAGGCCGTGGCGATCGCCGATCGCGCAGATCTGAGCCAGCACCTCGGGCAGGCGCGCGCGCGGAACGACCGCGTCGTGCACGTATAGGTCGGGAGCGAGGCGACCCATCGCGCCGAAGGCGCCCTTGCGTGCGCGCCAGAAGCGCTGACGCTCGGCGGCGTCGCGCGCGAGCTCCACGCGACTGGCGCCGCTCGTCGCCGCGAGCTCGCGGATGCGCTGCACCTGCGCGGGCAGCGCGCACGCCGGCCCGTCGACCTCGACGAGCAGCACGGCCCCCGCGTCGCGCGGCAGGCCGGCGGCGTAGACGCTCGCCTCCACCGCGGCGATCGTCCGCTGGTCGATGATCTCGAGGGCCGCGGGCACCAGACCCGCCTCGATCACGAGGCCGACCGCGCGACACGCGGACACGACGTCCGGGAAGATCGCGAGCAACGTCTCGACCCGCTCCGGGATCGGCGCGAGCCGGACCGTCACCTGGGTCACGATTCCGAGCGTCCCCTCGCTGCCGACGACGGCGCCGACCAGGTCGTAGCCGTTCGCGAAGCCGGAGCGCGAGCCGAGCTGCACCACCTCGCCGTCGGGCAACACCAGCTCGAGCCCGAGCACGTGATTCGTGGTGGTTCCGTATTTGAGCGTGTGCGGCCCGCCCGAGTTCTCCGCGACGTTGCCGCCGATCGTGCACACCAGCTGGCTCGATGGATCCGGCGCGTAGAACAGGCCGTGCGGCGCCACGGCCTTCGAGAGCTCGGCGTTCACCACGCCGGGCTCCACCACCGCGTAGCGATCGACGGGGTCGATCTCGACGATGCGGTCCATGCGCGAGCACTCGATCACGACGCCGCCGCGCTGCGCCACGGCGCCGCCGGACAGGCCGGTGCCGGCTCCGCGCGGCACGAAGGGGACGCCGAACTCGCGACAGGCGCGGACGCTGCGGCACACCTCGTCGCGCGTGCGCGGCAGCACCACGGCCGTCGGCTGGGCGCGGTGCAGCGTCAGGCCGTCGCACTCGTAGACCAGCAGCTCTTCGGGGCGCACGAGGCAGGCGTCGGCTCCGACGATCCCGCGCAGGCGTTCCACGAGCCCGGACATGACGCGGAGCGTACCGCTTCGAACGAGCCTGCGTCGCGAGGCCCGCAAGCGCGCGCTGCGAGCCAGAGGCGAGCGAAGCTCACCCAGGCCGGACTTCAGGCGAGGCCGAGGCGCTCGAGGTCTTCTTCGGAGAGGCCGAGGTGGTGACCGATCTCGTGGCGCACGGTGACCTGGATCTGCTCGACCAGGTCGTCGCGGCTGGAGCAGACCTTCTCGAGGTTGCTCTTGAACAGGATCACGCGCGTGAGATCCTGGGCTTGCGCGCTGCCCTCGGCCTCGGTCTTCGGCGTTCCAACGTAGAGGCCGAGGATCTGGGGCGAGATGCTCTCCGCGGCGATCAGCTGCTCCGACGGATAATCCTCGACGAGCACCGGCACGTCCTCGACGTACTCCCGGATCGAGCGCGGCAGGTTGTCGATCGCCTCGGCCGCTGCCTGACGGAAGAACTCCTCGTCCACCTGGGTCGGCACCGGGTAGCGCTCCGGATCGAGCGCGTTGGCCTTGGCGAACGCGCGCTGCGCGTCCTCGGCGGAGCCGACCCGCTCGAGCACGAGGCCCATGTGGTAGATCGCGTGGCCGGAATCGGGATCGAGCGCGATCGCCGCGTCGAGCGCGCGCCGGGCGTCGGCGAAGCGCCCGAGCTCGAAGAGGATCTGCCCTTCGAAGGCGCGATAGATCGAAACATCGCCGCCGGTCTTGAGCGCCCGGCGCACGAGGAAGAGCGCGCCCTCGAGATCGTCGAGATAGAAGACGGCCTTGGCCTTGAGGTAATGGACCTCGGCCTCGGTCGCGCGGTCGAGGCGCGGCAGGTCGGGCAGGCCCGCGAGCAGCTCGTCGCACAGCTCGACCGCCCGCTCGAATTCCGAGAGATCCTCGACGACCAGCTCGGCGCGATTCAGGTGCGCCGTGACGAACTTGGGATCGGCCTGGAGCGAGCGCTCGAACTCGTGCAGGGCTTCCTCGATCTTGCCCTCGTCCCACAGGATCTCGCCGCGGCCGTTGTGCGCCTCGGCGCCTTCGGGATGCGCGAGCAGCGCCTGATCGAGCCACGCGAGGGCCTCTTCGGTGCGGCCGCCGTGCGAGGCTTCCATCGCCTGGTCGAGACAGTCCCAGTAGCGATCGTTGTTCTTCATGCTGGGTTTCTGATCGGCACTCCGCGGGATTTCGATGCGGAAAAACGCTCGCAGCATAGCAGACGAAGGCGCCGCATTCGGCGAAACCCTCCGTCGGAGAGATCGCGTAACCCGCTGGAAAGACACATGATTTTGTATGCGTCTCGGAGCCCTCGCCCCACGGGGAGGCGAGTCGCAGATACGTCTCTAAACCGCCGTTATGACGCGGCTTTCGCCGCTGATCAGGGGCTGGGGTCGGAAGCCTACGCAGGCTCGCTGGCGAGCAGGATGCGCTGGCAGTTGCCGCAGGTGATCACGCGCTCGCCGCGCTGGATCTCGATGCATTGCTGCGGCGGGATGTCCACGCGGCAGCCCAGGCACAGATTGCCGCGCACGCGCGCGAGCGCGGGTCGGCGCCGCGTCGCGATGCGTTCGTACTGCTCGATCACCTTGGCTTCGCTGGCCGCAATGACGCGGCTGCGCGCGACGCGCAGGCGTGCGATCTCTGCGTCGAGCTCTTTTTCGCGCGCGTCGAGCGCCTGGGCCTCGGCGGCCTGGCGCGTGGCGGTTTCGCGCCCGACGGCGTCCGCGGCCGCGCAGGCGGCGCGCGCCGTCTCGATCGCATCCATGCCCTCGAGCAGCCGCGTCTCGCACTCCGAGATCACCTGTTGCGCAGCCTCGATCTCGTGCAGCAGGGCGGTGTAGGCGTCGTTCGTCTTGACCTGGAACTGCTGGCTCTCGAGCTTGCGCCGCAGCACCTCCTGGTCCTGGAGATCGGTTTCGATGCGACGCTGGGCGGCTTCGGCCTGCACCAGGGCCTCGCGCGAGCGCAACGTCGCGGCCTCCGCCGCCGCGCGTTCCTCGGCCAGCTGCGCGCGCCGCGCCGGCAGGCCCGCATGCTCCTGCTCACGCGCCCACAGCGCCTCGTCGCAGACCTGAAGCTCGGCGAGGCGCTGGAAGGCCTCGAACATCGACGGTCTGGCAGGCGAAACGGCCGCAGCACCGGATTCGGTGTGGGAGGGCGGGGCCGCGACTGTGCCGGATTCCGTCGTCTGGTCGTCCACGCGTCTCCAACCCTGGAATGCGCCGGGCTCCATTCTAGCTCAGGCGGGCGCTCTCCCCCTCACCGCCCGGCCAGGCAGCCGAACGGCTCGCGCACGCTCAGCGCGAGGCGCCGAGCAGCTCGGGAATCGGCTCCCCGTCGACGTCCGCGAGCCCTACGCCCAGCCAGGCAGCGATCGTCGGGCCGAAGTCCATCACCGAGACGGGGTGTCCGACACGCTTCGGCGTCAAGCCGGGACCCGCGGCGAGGAAGAGCCCCTCGGCCCGGTGGTCGCCCGTGCGCACGCCGGCGTAGCGGCCCTCGATCCGGCCGATCGTCGGCGATGCAAGCGCGCAGATCTCGGCGTCGCGGCTCCATTCGGCGAGCAGGTCCGGGAGCAAGCCGAGCCTCGAGCCCTGGTAGAGCCGGTCGCAGCGTTCGACGCGGCGGAATGCCGGACCGCCCGTGACCCCATTGCGCAGCAGCAGCAGCTCGCGCGTGAGCGCCGCGCAATAGGCGTCGAGCTCGACGCCGGGCCGGATGCGACCGTGAGGCTCGCGGCCCTCGAGATTGATGCGGATGCCGGCGAACGCTTCGTTGTTCGGAACCCGGAAGGACTTGCGAAAGGCGCGCTCCGGCCAGCGCTGCAGCCGCCCTGCAATCGGTGGCCGGGGGCGACCCTGCGTGCGCACCCGATACGATACGCGCTCCGCGAGCGTGAGCGAACGGCCGTGGCGCAGCGTCCGCTCGATGCGCTCGAGCGCTGCGTCGATCAGATGGTCGCCGTCGTAGTGCGGCCCCACGCCGTGGCTCAGCACGAAGATCAGCGTGGTCTCCCTTCCGGCCGCGGCGATCAGCTCCGCGATGGCCGCGTCGAGGGCGCGGTAGACGTGCAGGAGCGGATCCCCGATCTCCCGGGCGAGCGCGGGATCGTGGCGCGGGTGCGAAGCATCGTGCACGTGCCAACACTGATGCGCGACACAGTGCGCGTCTCCGAAGCCCAGCGCGAAGAGATCCCAGGCCCAGCGGCTCATCAGGTCGCGCGCCAGCTCGCGCTTCACGTAAATCCGGCGCGTGAAACGTGCGAGCAGCTCCCGGTAGTGGCGCGCTTCGCTGCGCGGCGCGCGATTGCAGACGCCCACGGGATCTGCGCCGTAGTGCTCGAGGATCTCGGCGGCGAGCTCGGGCGGGGAGGTGACGAAGCCGGGGGCGAGCGCGTCGTGCGTGCCCCAATCGTGGACCTGCAGGCCGCGGCGCTCCGGCGCACAGATCGTGCGCGGGAGATCCACGATCGCGACCTCGCGCCCGGCGCGATCGAGCGCCTGCCACCAGGGTTCGGCATCGCCGTCGTCGTAGGGCGGATCGAGATCGCGGTACGTCGCCGGATCGAATTGCTTCCAGCAGTACTGGCCATGGCGCGCGGGAGTCGACGCCGTGTGGAACGAGGGCCAGACGCCGCCCACGTAGAAACCGTCCGGATTGCGGATCGGACCCCACACCGCACGCTCGCGCAGCTCCTGCAACGCCGGCAGCAGGCCTGCGCCGGCCCAGCCGAGCGCGAGCTCGCCGTCCATGGCGTCGAGCCCGACGAGCAGCACCTTGGGAGCGGCGTTCATCGGCGGGACGCGGCCCTCACGGCCAGCCCGCACCGGGCACGTCGACGCGCACGCTCTCCACGCGCGCGCTGCGCAGCCGCTCGCACTCGGCGGGGTCGAGCGCCTCCGACGTGAGCACGTACAGCGTGCGGCGGTCCTCGCCTCCGAGCATGCAAGCGATCGACAGCGTCGCCGTGCGAACGCGCTCGACGACCTCGCCGCCTTCGCGCACGCGCAGGCACTCCTTGCTCGGCGGCGACGCGACCCAGACACAGCCCTCGGCATCCAGGCAGATGCCATCGGCGGTGGTGCCCTCCGCGAGCTTCGCGAAGAGGCGCCGCTTGCCGAGCGTGCCATCCGGCGCGCGCTCGAAGGCGGTGAGGCGCGCAGCAAAAGACTCGCCGACGATCAGCGTGCGCCCGTCCGGCGTGATCACCATGCCGTTCGGAAAGGCGAGATCCGTGGCCGCAACCCGCGCCTGGCCCTGCGCTGGCACGAGCAGGATCTCGGTCTTGCGGTACTCGCCGCCCTTGCCGAACGCGAAGCCGAACTGGGACACGTAGGCGCAGCCGTCCGACGCCACCACGAGATCGTTGATCTCGTGACTCGCGAGGGCGGAGAGATCGGCGTGCGTCTCGAGCGCGCCGCCCGCGAGCCGGAGCAGCTTGCGGTCCTCCATCGAGACGACGAGCAGGCGGCCGTCGGGCAGCCAGCCGAGTCCCGAAGGCCGCGCTTCGACGCGCACCACCTCTTCCAGCCGCCCGGCGGCATCGAGCGTCATCACCTGGCGGCCGTGCATGTCCGAGAACCAGAGGCGGCCGCCGTGCCAGCGTGGCCCCTCTCCGAATGCGAGCCCGCTCGCGAGCGGAGCGGTGGTGCGCTCGAGCGTCGGCGCCATCCTAGTCGGAGAAGGCCTTCGCGATGGCGTCGAGGACGCGCTGCTCGTTCTTCGAGATCTTGTTGCCGAGCCCGAGGAAGCCGCCGCTCGCCTCGGCGACCGCCCGAGCGCGCTTCACGAGGCCCTCGCGAACCTTCTTGCGCTCCGCGGCATCGAGCGTCTGGTTCAGGGTCGCCGCCCATGCGTACCAGGCCTTGCGGGCATCCTCCCGCGGCGTGTTCTTGATGAACTCCTCGAGCGCAGTCTGGGCGAAGCTGCCGGGCGTGATGCCGTGCTCGGCGGCGGCGGCGATGAACGCCTGGCGCTCCTTCTCGTCGACCTTGCCATCCGCCCAGGCGACCTCCACCAGCGGGTAGAGGCCGAACGCGGCGAAGGTGCTCTTGTCGACGTGCAGGGCCATCAGCGTGTCGAGCACCGCAGGATCGTGGATCCCCGTGAGCTGCTCGAGCTCCTCGCGCGTGTGCTGCTTCTCGAGCGTGATCCGCAGCTTGTCGACGAGCTTCTGGTTGTACTTGTTGAAGAACTCCTCCTCGAACGCCTGCCGCCGCTTGCTGAACGCGTCGCCGGACATGGGACCTCCTGATGGAACCTCAATGCTCGCAAGAGCGGGCGCGCGGGGCAAGTCACGCCTCGCGCATCAGGTGGACGTCCTCGGCGCGGATCGCGAGCGATACGAGGTCTCCCGAGCGCAGGGCATGGCCGAGGCCGCGGCCCGCGATCAGGAACGTGCGCAGCACGACGCCGCCCCAATCGATCTGGAGCGTCACCAGCGCACCATCCGAGAGCGTGTGCAGCACGCGGCCCTTGCCGACGATCGGCGTGGCGCCGCGCCCCACGTCGATCTTCACGTCCTCGGGCCGGAGGCCCGCGACGACCCGCGAGCCGACCGGGGCGTCCGACACCGAGAGGAGTCGGATGCCCGGCGCGAGCTCGACGACGGCCCGGCCCTCGGCATCGCGCTCGGCGACCCGGCCGGGCAGCAGGTTCGCCATTCCGAGCAGCCGCGCCGCCTCGGGCGTCGCCGGCCGGCGCAGCACGAGATCGCGCGGACCCAGCTGCACCAGGCGGCCATCGATCAACACGGCGATGCGCTCCGCGAGCAGCAGCGCCTGGCCCAGATCGTGGCTGACGAGGGCGACGGCCGCGCCCGTGTCCCGGATCGCCGAACGCAGGTCGAGCGTGAGCGATTCGCGCGCCGCGACGTCGAGATCGTCGAAGGGCTCGTCGAGCAGCAGCACGCCCGGCTCGCGCACGAAGGCCTGGGCGAGCGCCACGCGGCGCATCTCGCCGCCGGAGAGCGTCGCTGCCGCGCGCTCGGCGAAGGCCTCGAGCCGGAAGCGCGTCAGCGCCAGCGCCGCGCGGCGTGCGGCCTGCGCGCGGGGAATGCCCGCGCCCCAGAGCGGCGCGCGCACGTTGAAGCCGACGCTGCCCGACAGCATCACCGGCCGCTGGAAGATCAGCGCCACGGGACGCGCGTGCGCGCGTTGCACGTGGCCCTCGCAGGCGGGCAGGAGTCCGGCGAGCGCGCGCAAGAGCGTCGTCTTGCCCGCGCCGTTCGGACCGACCACGGCGAGCACCTCCTCCGCATGCAGATCGAGCGCGTCGACCGCGAGCGTGAAGCCGGCGGGGGGCTCGCCGCGTACGACGCGCAGCCCTCGCGCCGAGAGCAGGCAGGCGCCGCTCATGCCCGCTCGGCCTGCTGCAACGCGGTCAGCGCGCCGGCGAGCACGAAGGTGAGCCCGAGCAGCACCGCGGAGAGCGCGAGCGCCTCGGAGAAGCGACCCATCTGGGTGTACATCAGGATGCCGGTGGTGAGCACGCGCGTTTCGCCCTCGAGATTTCCGCCCACCATCATCACCGCGCCCACTTCGGAGAGGATCCCGCCGAGGCCGGCGATCACGGCCGCGAGCAGACCGGCGCGCGTCTCGCGCACGAGCAGCCAGGTCGCACGCCAGCCGCGCACGCCGAGCGCGCGCACCTGGACGTGCCATTCGTCGCCGAGCGCCATCAAGGCGGCCAGGCTGATGCCCACGACGAGCGGCAGCGCGATCAGCACCTGCGCGATCCCCATGGCGGTCTTCGTGTACATGAGGCCGAGAAAGCCGAGCGGACCGCTGCGCCAGAGCGTGAGCGCCACCACGAGCCCCACCACCACGGGCGGCAGCCCCATGCCGGCGTTCACGAGGCTCACCAGCACGCGGCGACCGGGGAAACGCCGGCGCGCGAGCCAGAGCGCGGCCGGCAGGCCGAGCACGAGCGCGGTGGCGAGCGCGGCGCCGGACACCGCGAGCGTGCGCGCCGCGATCTCGAGAACGTCGGCGTCGCTCGTCACGGCAGCGGGCGAAAGAGCGGCGGCGCGCCGCCCTCGGCCCCGAAGCGTCCGATCCGCTCGAGCGTCGCCGGTTCGACGAGATAGGCGGCGAGCGCCCGCGCGCCGGCCGCGTGGATCTGCCCGGACGCGAAGCGAGCTTCCGGCACCAGCAGCACCGAGTAGACGTTGCGCAGCGCGGGATCCGGCCCGCTGAGCGCGACCAGGCCCGTGCGCTCGCGGAAGCTGCGGAAGGTGGCGTCGTCGCTGAGCACGTACGCGCGCTTCTCGCCGGCCACCTGGAGCGTCTGGCCCATGCCGGCGCCGGTGCGCAGCACGCCGGGCCAGCTCGGATCGGGCGGCAGGCCGGCCTGCTCGAACAGCTTGCGCTCCCGCTGGTGCGTGCCCGACTCGTCGCCGCGCGTCGCAAACGGCGCTTTCGCAGCCGCGATCTTTTGGACCGCCTCGATCGCGCTCTTCGAGCCCTTCACCTGGGCGGGATCGTCGGCAGGCCCCGCGATCAGGAAGTAGTTCTCGGCGAAGGGGCGGCGCGCGACGAGCGCGCCCTCCGCGACGAGCTTGGCCTCGCTCTCGGGCGCGTGCGAGATCACGAGGTCGGCATCGCCCTTGCGCCCCATCTCGAGCGCCGCGCCGCTGCCGACCGCAATCACCTTGACGCGAATGCCGGTCTTCTCGGTGAAGGGCGGCAGGATCGCGTCGAGCAGCCCCGAGTCGCGCACGCTGGTCGTCGTCGCGAGCAGCAGCTCGGGTGCGTCCGCGGCGCGGGCCACGCCGCTGCCGAGCAGGCCGAGGGCGGCGAGCAGCGATACCAGGACGGAGGGCCGGAACCGCAATGGGAACTCCTTCGAATGCAGCGGAGCGGAAACGGCTGCTGCGGGCGGGAGTCGCCGGCTAGCCGCGAGGCGCCGCGGGGCCCGGATGATCGCCGAGCCCGACGCTTCCGGCCAAGGCCGTCGGGGCTCGGGCGCCCGCGCGCGCGACTGGAACATGTTTCACTTCCCGGGTACGCTTTCTCGCAGCCCAGGAGGCCCCCCATGCAGACCCCGCTTTGCAAGCAACTCGGCATCGAGTTCCCGATCTTCGCCTTCACCCACTGCCGCGACGTCGTCGTGGCGGTCAGCAAGGCGGGCGGCTTCGGCGTGCTCGGCGCAGTCGGCTTCAGCGCCGAGCAGCTCGAGATCGAGCTCAAGTGGATCGATGATCACATCGGCGACAAGCCGTATGGCGTCGACATCGTGATCCCCGGCAAGTACGCGGGCAAGGGTGAGGATCTCGACGCCGGCGCGCTCGAGCAGAAGCTGCGCGAGATGGTTCCGGCCGAGCACCGCGCGTTCGCGAAGAAGCTGCTCGCCGAGCACGGGGTGCCCGAGCTGCCCGAGGGCGAGAAGGCGCGCGAGCTGCTCGGCTGGACCGCCGCCACCGCCGGCCCGCAGGTCGAGATGATCCTCAAGCACCCGAAGGTGAAGGTGGTCGTCAACGCGCTCGGCACGCCGCCGGCTGACGTCATCAAGGACATCCAGGCCTCCGGACGCCTGGTCGGCGCGCTGTGCGGAAGCGTGAAGCACGCGCTCGCGCACAAGGCCGCCGGCGTCGATTTCTTGATCGCGCAGGGCGGCGAGGGCGGCGGCCACACCGGCGACATCGGAAGCATCGTGCTCTGGCCGCAGGTGATCGACGCCGTGGCGCCGCTGCCGGTACTGGCGGCCGGCGGCATCGGCGACGGCCGGCAGATGGCGGCAGCGCTGATGATGGGCGCGCAGGGCGCGTGGACGGGCTCGCTCTGGCTGACGGTCGAAGAGGCCGAGACGCCGCCCGCGCAGCAGAACTCGCTGCTCAAGGCCACCAGCCACGACACCGTGCGCTCGCGCGCCTGGACGGGGAAGCCCGCCCGCATGCTGCGCAACGCGTGGACCGAGGCCTGGGAGAAGCCCGAGAATCCGAAGCCGCTCGGCATGCCGCTCCAGTTCATGGTGACGGCCGACGCCGTGGCCCGCACGCACCGCTACGCCGCCAAGGCGCAGGACGTGGCGTTCAATCCGGTCGGTCAGGTCGTGGGCCTGATGAACGAGGTGCGGCCCGTGCGCGAGGTGATCGTCAAGCTGGTCGAGGAGTATCTCGACGCGGTGGAGCGCTTCCAGCAGCTCCAGGGCTAGACGTCAGCAAGCGCAGCGCGCAGCGAGCCGCAGGCGAGCGAAGTCGAAAAGGCTAGAGCACGCAGCGCACGCCGCTGCGGTCCATCTCGGCGACGCAGATGTTGCAGTGATTGCAGCGCGAGCGCGCCCCCGGATCGCTGCGCATCCGGTTCACGAGATCCGGATTCGCGATCAGCGCGCGCCCCATCGCGACGAAGTCGAAGCCCTCCTGCATCGCGCGGTCGACGTTCTCGCGCGAGACGATGCCCCCGAGCAGCACGAGCGGCATGCGCACGGCGCGCCGCACCTCGCGCGCCTCGGGCAGGAAGAACATCTCCTCGAAGGGATACTCGCGGATCACGCTGCGCCCGAACCAGGCGAGCGCGAGCTTCTGGAGCCGCGATTTCTCGACCTCGATCATCTCCTTCAGCGGCCGGCGGCCGCGGAACAGGTAGAAGGGCGTCTTGCTCGTGAAGCCGCCCGAGAGCACGAGCGCGTCGACACCCTCGCGCTCGAGACGCTGCGCCAGGCCGACGGCGTCCGGCACCTCGAGCCCGCCGCTGAAGCCGTCGCGCAGATTGGTCTTGCACAGGATCGGAAAGCCCGGACTCACGACCTCGCGCACGCGCCGCACCACCTCGAGCGGAAGGCGCGCGCGGCCGTCGAGGCTGCCGCCATACGCATCCTTGCGACGGTTCGTCGCCGGGCACAGGAACTGCGAGAGCAGATAGCCGTGGCCGAGGTGGAGCTCGACGGCGTCGAAGCCCGCCTCGCGCGCGAGCCCGGCCGCCTGGCCGAACTCCTGCGTCACGCGGGCGATCTCGCCCTGGTTCATCGCGACGGCGATGGGCTTGCCCGCCGAGAGCCCATAGGCGTTGAACGTGAGCGAGGGCCCGCGCGGCAGGCGCGTCGAGAGATCCGCGTTCTTCGTGAACCAGCCGCAGTGCCCGAGCTGGAGCGAGGCGGCGCCGCCCTCGCGGTGCACCGCGTCGGTGACGCGGCGCAGCGGAGCGAGCACCTCCGGCCGCATGTACATCTGCTCCGCAAACGTGCGGCCGTCGGCCGAGACGGAGCAGTAGGCGACCGTCGTCATGCCGACGCCGCCGGCCGCGAGCGCGCGGTGGTGCTCGACGAGCGCATCGGAAGGAATGCCGCCCGGGCACATGCCCTCGTAGGTGGCGGTCTTGATGACGCGGTTGCGAAGCGTGAGCGAGCCGAGCGCAACCGGGGCGAACGCGTCCGCGGCCATCACGTCCTCAGAATCGGTCGGGACGCATCTGTGCGTCGCTCCCGCCGTCGATGTAGTAGATGGAGCCCTGGATGAAGGAGCCCGCGGGCCCGAGCATGAAGGCGGCCAGCTCCGCGATCTCCTCCGGCTCGGCCACGCGCCCGAGCGGCACGGGAAAGCTCCGCACCGCCGCGCCCGTCACGGGATCGTCCATGTCGCCTTGCAGCAGCGGCGTGCGCACGGGGCCCGGCGCGATCGCGTTGATGCGCACGCCGACGCGGCCCCAATCGGCCGCGCGCCGGCGCACGCCGCGGCCGAGCGCGTGCTTCGCGCCGAGATAGGCGAGGATCGGGTTGGGGAGCTCGTCGGCCAGCCGGCAAGCTTCTGCTTCGTGGTGGGCGAGCAGCGCCTTCACGTACGGGCTCTCGTCGACGCGCGCCAGCTGCGCGGAGTTCGAGGCGATGGCGAGCGCCGCGGGTGCTGCGCCCTTGCGCAGCGCCGCGAAGAGTCCATCGAGCACGTCGATCGCGCCGAAGTAGTTCACCGACGCCACGAGCGAGGGCGGCCGCACGTGCGTGCCGATGCCGGCCGCGACCACCAGCCGGTCGAGCGTTCCCGAGCAGCGCGCGAGCACACCGGCCACCGCGGCCTCACGCCCCGCCTGCGTGCCCAGATCGGCCACGATCTCGGCATCGCGCAGGTCGATGCCGATCACGCGCGCGCCGTCCTTCTCGAGCCGCCGCCGGATCGCCGCGCCGATGCCCGACGCGCTGCCGCTGATGGCGCACACGCTCATCCCGCCTGCTCCTCGCCGCTCGCCGCCACGTACCAGACGCGCACGATCGTGAAGGTGCCCGTTCCCTTCGGCCGCACCACCACCGCCTCGTCACCTTCCCGCTTGCCGAGCACCGCGCGCGCCATCGGCGACTCCACGCTGATGAAGCGCAGCGCCGGATCGAACTCGTCGGGCCCGACGATCCGGAACTCGAGGCTCTCGCCCGCTTCGTCCTCGAGCGAGACCCAGGCGCCGAAGAAGACCCGGCCGCGATGCTCGGGGGTTTCGGTCACCACCTCGACTTCGTCGAGCCGCTTCGAGAGGAAGTGCACGCGCCCGTCGATCTCGCGCAGCCGTTTCTTGCCGTAGATGTACTCGGCGTTCTCCGAGCGATCCCCCAGCGCCGCCGCCTCCGCGACCTGTTTGGTCACGCGCGGCCGCTCGACCTTCCACAGCCGCTCGAGCTCGGCCGCAAGCTTGCGATAGCCGTCGGGGGTGATGTAGCGGGGCATGCTCCGGCAGTGTAGGTGGGCCCTCCAGGATTCGAACCTGGGCGCGTCCGGTTATGAGCCGGCTGCTCTGACCAGCTGAGCTAAGGGCCCGTCAATTGGACTCTAGAGCAGTGGAGGCCGCGGGGCTGCGCGGGGCCGAGCGTACCACGCGGGCGCGCGCGCGCGCGGCCAAGAGCTGACGTGCCGGTTCGATTATGCTGCGTCCGCCATGACGATCCTCGAGCGCGTGCGCCGGGCCTGCGTGGCGTGGTTCTCGGCGGAGGCCTGGCCGCTCGACCTCGCGGTCGTGCGGATCGTGGTCTTCGGGATCCTGCTCGAGCACCTGCTCTCGGGCGGCTTCCGGCGCTTCGCGCGGCTGCCCGAGGAGCTGCGCATCGTTCCCCCCGGCATCGGCGCCGTGCTGCGCGTGCTGCCTGCGCACGAGTCGACGGTGGTCGCGCTGCAGATCGCGGCGTCGGTGTGTGCGCTGTTCGCGCTCGTCGGCTGGTGGACGCGGCCGGCGGCGGCGCTCGCGGCGCTCTTCGCCAGCTACGTGCTCGGCGTGCCCTACCTGTTCGGCAAAATCGACCACACGCTGGACCACCTGATCTGGTTCGCGCTGCTGCTCGCGGCGAGCCCGTCGGGCGACGCGCTCTCGCTCGACGCCTGGCTCGCGCGGCGCCGCGGCGGGCCGGCGCCGGGGCCGGCGCGCGCCTACGCGCTGCCGATCCGGCTGATGTGGCTGCTGATCGGCGTCGCCTACTTCTTTCCCGGCTGGTACAAGCTGCGCGCGGGCCCGCGCTGGGTCACGAGCGACAACCTCCAGCTGCTGATGTACGAGAGCTGGCGCCATCACCACGTGCTCCCGGCGCTGCGCATCGATCTGTATCCCTGGCTGTGTCATGCCGCGGCGGCCGGAATCATCTTCTTCGAGCTCGGCTTCATCTTCCTGATCCTCCCGCGCCGCACGCGGCCCTTCGCGGCGCTGGGCGGCCTGCTATTCCACGCCTCGACGGCCTACTTCATGCGCATCTACTTCGTGGAGCTGATGCTCTGCTACGTCGTGTTCGTCGATTGGCAGGCGCTCGCGCTGCGCCTGCGCCCGGATCCTCCGCAGCGTCAGCCAGCAGCGCCGACCCCGGACTGGCGGCCGAGCGCGTTGGTCGGAAGCGTGCTGCTCGCGCTCGGCGTGCTCTGCGGTGCGTGGGGCATCTATTCCTGGCCGTTCTCCGTGTATCCGCGCTTCGACGCGGTCCACACCCAGCCGATCACCACGAAGCTGGAGGCATCGCTCGAGAACGCGTCCGGCAGGACACGGCTGCGGCTGCCGCTGCGCGGGGCCATGCTCCGGCACATCGCGCGGCTGCCCGAGGGCGAGGAGCGCGATCGCCGCATGCGCGCCCTCGCCGAGCTAGCGCGCGGCGTGGCCCCTCTCCAGCCGGGCGATCGGGTGCGCATCGATGCCGTGACCTACTCGACCCTTCCCGGGCAATGGCAGGATCCGCCGCTGCGCCGGCGTCTGCTCTTCGATTATGCTGCCGGGCGCCATGTCGAGCCTCACGCCCAGCCATAGCGTCGCCGTGATCGGAGGCGCCGTGGCCGGCGCCGAGGTGGCCGCCACGCTCGCGAACCGCGGCGTGGAGGTCGTGGTGATCGAGCAGAACCCGCGGCCGTACGGAAAGATCGAGGATGGCCTGCCGCGCTGGCACGTGGCGCTGCGGCGCAAGGAATACGAGACGATCGGCGAGAAGCTCTCGCGTCCGAACGTCGCGTTCGTGCCGCTCACCAGCATCGGGAAGCACGTGAGCTTCCGCGAGCTCACGCACGACTGGGGCTTCTCGGCGGTGGTGCTGGCCTGCGGCGCCTGGCGCGACCGCCCGCTGCCGGTGGAAGGCGCGGACCGCTTCGTCGGACGCGGCCTCATCTATCAGAATCCGCTCGTGATCTGGTTCAACCACGCGAACGAAGCCGGCTACCGCGGTCAGGTCTTCGAGCCGCGCGACGGCGCGATCGTGGTCGGCGGCGGGCTCGCGTCGATCGACGTCGTGAAGCTGCTGATGCTCGAGACGACGCGCGCGAAGCTGCGCGCGCGCGGCATCGAGGTGCCGATGGTCGAGCTCGAGGTGAAGGGCATCCCGAAGATCCTCGCCGGGCACGGCCTCGCCTTCGAAGATCTCGGGCTCGCCGGCTGCACGCTCTACTACCGCCGGCGCGCCGAGGACATGCCGCTCGTCGAGATCCCGGACGACGCGACGCCAGAGCGCGCGGCCAAGGTGCTCGCGAGCCGCGCCAAGCTGCTCGAGAAGGCGATGGAGAAGTATCGCTTCAAGGTCGAGACGCTGTGCATGCCCGACGCGCTGCTCGTCGAAGGCGACCGCCTCGCAGGCCTGCGCTTCCGGCGCACGCGCGCCGACGCCGGCAAGATCGTGCCCTGCGACGAGACCTTCGAGGTGCGCGGGCCCTACGTCGTGAGCTCGATCGGCAGCATTCCGGAGCCGATCGAAGGCATCGAGACCAAAGGCGAGCTGTTCCGCTTCACGGATTGGGAGCTCGGGCGTCTCGACGGCTACCCCAACGTGTTCTCCGCGGGCAACGTCGTCACGGGAAAGGGCAACATCGTCGCCTCGCGCAAGCACGCGGCGATCGTCGCGAGCAAGCTGGCCGAGCAGATCGCGAAGCTGCCGCCGGCGGGCGACGCAGCGCTCGCCTCCCTGCGCGAACGCGTGCGCGCGCGCCAGCGCGCGGTCGGTTACGCGGGCGACTACACCACCTGGATGGCGAAGGTCACGCCGCCCGACCTCGAATAGATCCTCCCGTCGCGACCCGCGACACCGCAAGCGAAGCGCGCAGCGAGCCGCGTGCGGGCGAAGCGGGACCCGCAAGCGAAGCGCGCAGCGAGCCGCAGGCGAGCGAAGTCAAACCTAGTCGACGAAACTCTTGAGGATCCGGCTGCGGCTCGGGTGGCGCAGCTTGCGCAGCGCCTTCGCCTCGATCTGACGGATGCGCTCGCGCGTCACCTCGAAGTCCTGGCCCACCTCTTCGAGCGTGTGGTTGCCGTTCTTCCCGATGCCGAAGCGCATCATCAGCACCTGTTCCTCGCGCGCCGAGAGCGTGGCCAGCACCTTGCGCGTGTTCTCGGCGAGGCTCGTGTTGAGCGTGTGCTCCTGCGGCGAGAGCGCGCTCTTGTCTTCGATGAAGTCGCCGAGATGGCTGTCCTCTTCCTCGCCCACCGGAGACTCGAGGCTGATCGGCTCCTTCGCGATCTTGAGCACCATGCGCACCTTGTCGACCGGGTACTCCATCCGCTCGGCGAGCTCCTCGGGCGTGGGCTCGCGGCCCAGCATCTGCACCAGGAAGCGCGTGGCGCGCACCAGCTTGTTGATGGTCTCGATCATGTGGACGGGGATGCGGATCGTGCGGGCCTGATCGGCGATGGCGCGGGTGATGGCCTGGCGGATCCACCAGGTGGCGTAGGTCGAGAACTTGTAGCCGCGCTGGTACTCGAACTTGTCCACGGCCTTCATCAGACCGATGTTGCCTTCCTGGATCAGATCGAGGAACTGCAGCCCGCGGTTCGTGTACTTCTTCGCGATCGAGACGACGAGCCGCAGGTTGGCCTCGACGAGCTCGCTCTTCGCGCGCTGGGCGCGCTCCGTCGCGGCGGCAAACGTCGCGACGGCGGTCGCGATCTCGGAGCGCGACATCCTCGTATCGGCCTCGATCTTCTCGATCGCGCGCTCGATCTCGTCGAGCTCGGCGCCGAGCTGGGCCACCCGTTCGGGGTCGCCCCCGAGCCGGGCGAGCGCCTCCTTCGCGCGCTGGCTGCGGCGAGCGGACAGCGCCGCGAGCTCGCGGAACTCGGCGGGCCGCAGCGAGAGCGGAGCCACGACCTTGCGCGCAGCCGCCGCGTGCCGGCGCAGCTGCTCCGCGATCGGCTGCAGGCCGTTCATGATCTCCTCGATGCGTAACTTCGAGAAGCGCGTCTCGCGCATCAGGTCGACGACCTGGCGCAGCAGCTCGTCCATCTCGACGCGCAGGCGCTTGCGCGTATCCTCGCTCGTGCGCGAGTTCGCGACGCAGGCGAGCTTCTTGACGATCTCGCCCTCGAGGCGCTTGACCTTCGCCGCCTTCGCCAGGAAGTCCTTGCGGCGCTCTTCGTGGGTGTGCGTCGGCTCGATCTCGTCGAGGCCGTCGAGGGTCCCGCGCAGGTCGATGCCGCCCTTGCGCAGCAGCTCCGCGGTCGCGAGAATCTCCCTCACACCGTACGGTGTTGCAAGGACGGCGAGCTGGCGCTCGTACTGCCCCGCCTCGATGCGTTTCGCGATCTCGACCTCGCCCTCGCGCGTGAGCAGCGACACCTGCCCCATTTCGCGCAGGTAGACGCGCACGGGATCGTTGGTGGGGCCGTCGGCGTCGCTTGCCGCGACGCGGCGCGGCCGCGCCAGGCGCTTGTGCACGAGCAGCGCGGCGTCGTCGATCAGCTCGGCGCCAGCCGCCGCGGGCGGATGCGGTTCGGCCGCGGCGGGCTCCCGGCGGCCGCGCAGCGAAGCGGCGCGCTCGTCAGTGCTCGCGGCGCCGCGCCGGCGCGCGGCGGGCGATTTCCCGTCCTGGGATTCGGAGGTCGCGGTTTCCGTCGTACGATGAAGGCTGGGGGGCATTGGGGGGGTTCCTTCTGCAACACGGCGTTTCGTCGTCTATCGATGAACGGGTTGGGCTCCGTCAGTGCCTCGTCGCGAGCCGCGACGGCTTCGCATCCGAGGGCTCTTCCCGCAAACGCTGGATCTCGCCGAGGAGGGCATCGGCGTCGGCATCGGGCTCGTGCAAGCGTCGCTTCAGGTCCTGCCTTTGCGCCTTCGAGCGGCGCTTGCGCAAGACGGCGAGCGTGTCGTCGAGGGTGCGCGCGGCGGTCGCCTCGGAAGGCGCATCGTCACCCGCGGCGAGCTGACGCAAGAGCGAGCGCGCCGGCGCCGCGAGCCGCTCGCAGAGCTGCTCGACGTCGATGCGCGGCGCCGCGTGCGAATCGGCGACGAGGGCTTCCAGCAGCTCGCGCTGCGGACCGTCCGCGATCAGCGTGGCGATCTCCGCAGCGGGAATCCGGGCGGCCAGCGCAGGATGCTCGAGCAGGCAGCGCAGCAGCTGCTCGATGTAGCGCTCCTCGGGCTCGCGCCGGCGCGGCGTGATCGGCACCGCCTCGCGCGGATCCTCACCTCGCTGCGCAGCGCGCACGGCGGCCGCGACGTGGTGCGCCTCGACTCCGACGCTGAGGGCGAGCTGTTGTTCGAAGCCCGCACGCTCGACGGGAGCCGGGATCAGCGCCAGCAGCGGCGCCAACGCGGCGACGGCGTCGGCCTTCTGCGCGGGCGTGGCGCAGCCCTGCGCGAGGGCGCGCTCGATCACGCGATCGAGAGCCGGCGCCGCGCGATCGACGAGGCCGCGCAAGGCCTCGGCGCCCTGGCTGCGCAGGAAGCTGTCGGGATCCTCGCCGGCGGGCAGCACCGCCGCCTGCACGCGCAGCCCCTCGGGCAACAGCACCTCGAGCGCGCGCGTGATCGCGCGCTGGCCGGCCTCGTCGCCGTCGAACAGCAGCACCACCGTCTTCGTGCGCCGGCGCAGATCGCGCGCATGCTCGGCGCTGAGCGCCGTGCCGCAGGTGGCGAGCACCGCCTCGACGCCGGCGCGGTGCAGCGCGACGAGATCGAAGTAGCCCTCGACGACGATCGCGCGCTCGCCGCGGCGGATCGGATCGAGCGCCATCGGGAAGCCGTAGAAGCCCTCGCGCTTGTGGAAGATCGGGCTCTCGGGCGTGTTCAGGTACTTGGGCTCCTGATCGGCGCCGAGCGCCCGCCCGCCGAAGCCGAGGATGCGGCCGCGCGTATCGCGGATCGGGAAGGTGACGCGCCCGCGCAGCCGATCGTAATGCCCGCCAGAGGTGCGCGCGGCGAGGATCCCAGCGCGCTCACCGAGCTCGGCCGGGATGCCGCGCTCGCGCAAGCGCTGTGCGACGGTGTCCCAGCGGTCGGGTGCGTAGCCGATTCCGAAGCGCTCGATGCTGGCGGCGTCGGTGCCGCGCTTCGTCAGGTAGGCGAGCGCCGGATTGCCGGGCACTGCGAGCGCGGCGCGATACGCCGTCTGTGCGACCTCGTTCGCTTCGTAGAGGCGCTCGGCCAGCCCGCGCTCCCCCGAATCCGTCTCGGGGATCTCGATGCCGCGCTCGGCCGCCAGCGCGCGCGCCGCTTCGGGGAAGCTCAGGTTCTCGATCTTCATCAGGAAGGTGATCGCATTGCCGCCTTCCTGGCAGCCGAAGCAGTAGAAGCCCTGGCGGTCGGGGCTGACGTTGAAGGAAGGCGTCTTCTCGCCGTGGAAGGGACACAGACCCTTGTAATTGCGTCCGGCCTTCTTGAGCGTGACGAAACGACCGACGAGGTCGACCAGGTCGACGCGGTCTCGAATCTGCTGGATGATCTCGTCCGGGATCCGTGCCACCAGCAGCTCCCGCGAAAATTCAGCGAGCCATTCGCCTCTGCTTCTTCAAGGCGCGCTTGCGAGCCGCCGCCGCCTTCTTCTTGCGGCGTACGCTCGGCTTGTCGTAGTACTCGCGCCGCTTGAGCTCGGAAAGAACGCCCGCCTTCTCGCACTGCTTCTTGAAGCGCTTCATCGCGACTTCGAAGGGCTCGTTGTCTCTCAGCTTGATGACGGGCACGCTGCGAACTCCTGCTCGGCGCCAGCCGCGGGCCGTAGCCCGCGCTGCAGGTATGAGTGGCGGTTGGAAGGCTCCCGTGTCGAAACCCGCCCGCTGGTGCGCGCGCACGAGCCGGCAAGAAACCGCTGTAAAAACGCCAGGTTCTGAAGCTTTACCCAGCGCGGGCGGACTCTAGCGCAGGGCGCTGGGAGCATCAACCGAGGGTGGCCGGACCGGCACGCCGAGCTCGAGCAAACGGCGTTTCACCTGGCCAATCGTGGTCTCGCGGAAGTGGAAGATCGAGGCCGCGAGCGCGGCCTGCGCGTGCCCGCCGTCCGGCCCATCGGCGAGCGCCGCCGCCAGATCGTCCGCGCTGCCGCCGCCGCCGGAAGCGATCACGGGCACCGAGACACGATCCGCGACGGCCCGCAGCAAGCCGAGGTCGTAGCCGCTGCGGGTGCCGTCGCGATCCATGCTGGTGAGCAGGATCTCGCCGGCCCCGGCCTCCGCCATGCGCGCCGCCCACTCGACGGCGTCGAGCCCGGTGGGCCGGCGTCCGCCGTGCGTGCAGACTTCCCAGCCACCGGCGGCGCTCGCGCGGCAGTCGATCGCAACGACCAGGTTGGCGCTGCCGATCTTCACGGCGGCCTCGCTCACCAGCTCCGGATTCTCGACCGCGGCGGTCATGATCGAGACCTTGTCGGCGCCGGCGTTCAGGAGATCGCGCACGTCCTGGAGCGAGCGCACGCCGCCGCCGACCGTCAGCGGCATGAACACGCTCTCGGCCGTTCGCGAAACCGCGTCGAGCAGGATGCGGCGTCCCTCGTGGCTGGCGCTGATGTCGAGAAACGTGATCTCGTCCGCCTCCTGCGCGTCGTACAGCTTCGCCACCTCCACGGGATCGCCGGCATCGACGTGGTCGACGTAGCGCACGCCCTTCACGACGCGGCCCTTGTCGACGTCGAGGCACGGAATGATGCGCTTCAGCAACATGCGAGCTGCTCCAGCGTCGCGGCCAGATCGACGGCGCCCGTGTAGAGCGCGCGCCCCACGATCGCGCCGCCGATGCCACGCTCGCTGTAGGCGGCGGCCGCCAGCACGTCGGCCGCGGAGCGGATGCCGCCCGAGACGATCACGGGAAGCGTGACGTGCGCCGCAAGCTCGGCGGTCGCCGCCAGGTTCGGACCCTGGAGCATGCCGTCGCGCCCGATGTCGGTGAAGATGATCGCCGCGACGCCGGCGTCTTCGAGCTCGCGCGCGAGATCGATCGCGCGCTTTCCGCTGCTCTCACGCCAGCCCTCGATGGCCACCTGGCCGTCGCGCGCGTCGATGCCGACGGCGATCCGGCCCGGATGGCGGCGCGCCGCCTCGCGGGCCACCGCCGGCTCGCGCGCCGCGAGCGTGCCGAGCACGACGCGTGAAACGCCGGTCGCGAGCGCGGCCTCGATGGCCGCGAGATCGCGCAGGCCGCCTCCGAGCTGCACCGGGACGCGGCCGGCGCTCGCCAGAATGCGGCGCAAGACGTCCGCGTTGAGCGGACGCCCGGCCTTCGCGCCGTCGAGATCGACGACGTGGAGCCGCGGGATCGCGAGCCGCGCAAAGCGCGCCGCGACCTCGGCGGGATCCTCGGAGTAGACCGTCGCCTGCGCGTAGTCCCCCTGCGCCAGCCGTACGCAGCGCCCGGCGAGTACGTCGATGGCAGGGATGAGCTCGAAGGGACTGCGAGTCCTCCCTTCGCTCGGCTGCGCCTCGCTGCGCGCGCGCTCCGCGCGCTTGCTGCGCTCGGTTTCGGCACTCTCTTCTACCGGCACTGTGCAACCCAGGCGGCGTAGGCGTCGAGCAGGCGCTTGCCAGCGGCCTGGCTCTTCTCCGGGTGGAACTGCACGGCGAAGATGTTCTGGCTCGCCACCGCGGCGGCGAACTCGCCGCCGTAGTCGACGCTCCCCACCACGACGTCCGGGCTCGCGGGCTCCGCGCGATAGGAGTGGACGAAGTAATAGAGCTCGCGCGGTCCGAGCTTCGCGAGCATCGGATGGGCGCCGCGGAAGCGCACCTCGTTCCAGCCGATGTGGGGCACGCGCAAGCGCGCGCCGCTCGCGTCGCGCTCGGGGAAGCGCGCCACGCGGCCGCGCAACAGCCCGAGCCCCGGCGTCACGCCGTGCTCGTCGCCCTCGTCGAACAGGAGCTGGAGGCCGAGACACAAGCCCAGGTAGGGGCGCCCGGCCTGAATCGAGTCGCGCACCGCATCGCCAAGCTTTTTCTCGGCGAGGCTCGCCATCGCCGCCGCGAAGGCGCCGACGCCGGGCAGCACGACGCCGTCGGCGCGCCGCACCTCGGCCGGATCGCCCGTGACTTCGGGCGTGAGTCCGGAACGCGCCAGCGCCTTCGCGACGCTGCGAAGGTTCCCGGCGCCGTAATCGACGACCGCGATCCGGGGGGCGCTGCTCATGCTAGGGCCTAGAGGGCGCCCTTCACGGTGGGCAGCCCGCGCACGCGCGCGTCGCGCTCGACGCCCACGCGCAGCGCGCGCGCCACGCCCTTGAACACCGCCTCGACCACGTGGTGCGGATTGCGTCCGTAACGCAGCTCGACGTGCAGATCGAGGCCCGCGTTCTGCGAGAACGCATAGAGGAAATCCTCTACGAGCGAAGCGTCGAAGTCTCCGATCCGCGTGTTCGCGAGCGGCACCTGATACACGAAATAGGGTCGATTCGAGACGTCGAGCGCCACCTCGACCTTGGCCTCCGCCATCGGCAGCACCGCCGTGCCATAGCGCCGGATGCCTTCGGCGGAGCCGAGGGCCTCGCGAACGGCCTGACCCAGCGCGATGCCGACGTCCTCGACCGTGTGGTGCGCATCGACCGCGAGATCGCCCTTGGCCGCGAGACGCAGATCGAACAGGCCGTGCTTGGCGAAGGACTCGAGCATGTGATCGAAGAACGGCAGGCCCGTCGCCACCTCGTACTGGCCGCTGCCGTCGAGCTCGATCGCGACCCGGACCTCGGTCTCGCGCGTCTTGCGCTCGACCGCCGCCTTGCGCTCGTTGCGTTCGCTCATATCTCGATTTCCGCCTCCGCGTCACGCGCGGCTTCGCGCTCGCGCCGCGCCCGCCGGATCTTCTGCAGCCGCATCTCCACCGACTTCGCGTGCCCCGTGAACCCCTCGAGCTCGGCCAGCCGCATCACGTCCGCACCCAGCTCGCGCAGCTTCGAGGGCTCGAAGCGGATCACGCTCGAGCGCTTGAGGAAGTCCTCGACGCCGAGCGGCGAGGAGAAGCGCGCCGTTCCCCCCGTCGGCAGCACGTGATTCGGACCGGCGAGATAATCGCCGACGGCCACCGGCGTGTAGTGCCCGAGGAAGATAGCGCCGGCGTTGAGCACGTGCTTCGAGACCGTCTCGGGATCGTCGACGGCCAGCACCAGGTGCTCGGGTGCGTAGCGATTGGCGAGCGCCAGGCACTGCGTGAGGTCCTTGGCGACCACGATCGCGCTGCGGGCGGCGAGCGCCTTGCGGGCGATGGCCGCGCGCTCGAGCGTCTTGAGCTGGCGCGCGATCTGCTCCTGGACGCGCGCGACGAGGCCCTTCACCGGCGTGAACAGCGTCACGCAGGCCATCTCGTCGTGCTCCGCCTGCGACAGCAGGTCGGCGGCGACCCAAGCCGGTGTCGCGCTCTTGTCGGCGATGATCAGCACCTCGGTCGGCCCCGCCTCGCCGTCGATCGCGACGTCGCCGAACACGAAGCGCTTCGCCGCGGCGACGTAGGCGTTCCCCGGCCCGACGATCTTGTCGACGCGCGGAACCGAATCGGTGCCGTAGGCGAGCGCTGCGATGGCCTGCGCGCCGCCCATCTTGAAGATGCGGTGCACGCCGGCGACCTTCGCCGCCATCAGCACTTCGGGGCGCAGCGAGCCGTCGGGCTGCGCCGGCGTCGCCATGATGATCTCCGGCACCTCGACCACCGAGGCCGGCACCGCGTTCATGATCACGCTCGACGGGTAGGTGGCCTTGCCGCCGGGGACGTAGATGCCCACGCGCTGCAACGGCCGCACGCGGATGCCGAAGTTGCCGCCGCCCTCTTCGCGGACCTCCCAGCTCGAGGGGATGCGCTTGCGGTGGAACTCCCGCACGCGCATCGCCGCCTTGCCGAGCGCCGCGCGATCGGCCGGATCGATGGTCTCGGCAGCGACCTCGAACTCCGCGCGCGTGACCTCGAGCTTGTCGAGACGCGCGCCGTCGTACTTGCGCACGCAGGCGAGCAGCTCGGGATCGCCGCCGTCGCGCACCCGCTCGGCGATCTTGCGCACCGTCTTCTCGATCTCGTCCGCACGTGCCTCTCGGCGCTTCACCAGGCGTTCGAAGGCGGCCTCGAAGCCGGAGGCGTCCGCGTGCAGGACCGGGAGCACGCCCTTGGCGGCTGTGGCCGGGTTGCGACCCCCCATCACGATTCCTCCCGTCGAACGAGTGCGCCGAGCGAGCGCAGCTTCTCTTCGATCCGTTCGTAGCCGCGGTCGATGTGATAGACGCGATTCACCACCGTGTCACCTTCCGCCGCCAGCGCCGCCACCAGCAGGCCGGCCGACGCGCGCAGATCCGTCGCCATCACCGGCGCGCCCATCAGACGGGGCACGCCGCGGATGTGCGCCGAGCGACCCGAGAGCGTGATGTCCGCGCCCAGGCGCTGCAGCTCGGGCACGTGCATGAAGCGATTCTCGAAGACGCGCTCGGTCACCACGCTCGAGCCCTCGGCTACGCACAGCAGCGCCATGATCTGCGCCTGCATGTCCGTGGGATAGCCGGGGAAGGGAGCGGTCACCACGTGGATTCCGCGCGGCGCACGTTCGCCGACGACGGCGAGCGTGTCGCCTTCGACCGCGATCTCGGCGCCCGTCTCGCGCAGCTTCTCGAGCGTCGACTCGAGGCTGCCGGGATCGACGCCCGTGATGCGCACGTTGCCGCGCGTGATCAGCGCCGCCGCGGCCAGCGTGCCGGCCTCGATGCGATCCGCCGACACCTGGTGCTGGATCCCGCGCAGCGATGTCACGCCCCGCACCACGATGCGGTCGCCGCCCGCGCCGCGGATCTCGGCGCCCATCCGGTTGAGCACGTCCGCGAGCTCGCTCACCTCCGGCTCGCGCGCAGCGTTCTCGATCAGCGTCTCGCCGCGCGCGAGGGTGGCGGCCATCATCACGTTCTGCGTGCCGTTCACGGTGCTCACGTCGAAGGCGATGCGCGCGCCGACGAGCGGCGCACCGGCCGCTTCGACGTAGCCGTGATCGAGCCGGATCTTCGCACCGAGCGCTTCGAGACCCTTGAGATGCTGATCGATCGGGCGCACGCCGATGGCGCAGCCGCCGGGCTCCGAGACGCGCGCGCTGCCGAAACGCGCGAGCAGTGGACCGAGCACCATGAAGGATGCGCGCATCTTGCGAACGATGTCGTAGGGCGCGACCAGGTTGTTGACGCGGCGCGCATCGATGCGCACGGCGTGCGGATCGGCGGCGTCCCAATCGGCGCCGGCGCCGAGCGCGCGCAGCAATTCGAGCATGGCATCGACGTCGCGCAGGCGCGGCACGCGGCGCAGCACGGTCTCGCCATCCGCGAGCAGCGCGGCCGCCATCAAGGCGAGCGTCGAGTTCTTGGATCCCGAGACGGCGACCTCACCGTTCAGGCGCGCGCCCCCGTGAACGACGATGCGATCCATGCTCTCCCCCCTCGCGGCGCCCGCGCCCGATCGTCAGCCCCGGCGGCCCGTGACCACGCGCGGCCGTCGCCCCAGGTCCCGCCGCTGCGCCACGTCTAGCAGGCCTGCCTCGCGGCACCAGCCCGCGACGCGATCCGCCTGCTCGGGCGACACCTCGAAGGCGGCGACTCCCCCCGAAAGCAGCTGCGCCGCCACCCCCTGCGCCAGCGCCCGCAACAGCGCCAGGCCCTGCTCGTCCGCGAACAGGGCCGCCTGCGGCTCGTGGGCCAGCTCCGGCGGGCGAACCACGCCGGCCGCCTTCGAAAGATAGGGGGGATTCGACACCACCAGGTCGAAGCGCTCGCCCGCCACCGGCTCGAACAGGCTGCCGGCCAGGAAGCGCACGCGTCCGGACAGCTCGAGGCGCTCCGCGTTGGCACGCGCGACGGCGAGCGCGGCGGCCGATACATCGGTGGCGGTGACGCGCGCCTTCGGGCGCTCGCTCGCGAGCGCGAGCGCCACCGCGCCCGAGCCGGTGCCGATGTCGAGGATCTGGAGCTCGGCGTCGCGCGTAGGCAATAGCTCGAGCGCCGCTTCGACGAGCGTCTCGGTCTCGGGGCGCGGCGTCAGCACGTCCTTCGTCACCGCGAGCGAGAGCGACCAGAACTCCTTGCGGCCGACGAGCTGGGAAACCGGCACGCGCTCGTCCGCGCGGCGGCGCACCAGCTCGCGAAAGCCGCTGCGCTCGCCGGCCGCGAGCGGCTTGTCGAACTCGACGTAGAGCCGCAGCCGATCGACGCCCAGGGCGAACGCGAGCAGGCACTCGGCATCCAGCCGCGCCGTCTCGATTCCCTGCTTCGCGAAGTGATCCGTCGTCCAGCGCAGCAACTCGAGGATCGTCCAGGTCTTTTCGGGCTGCGCCTGCATCAGCCGGCGCTCCGCGCGGCTTCGTTGCGGGCCGCCATCTCGACGTGGATCGCGTCGAGCAGGTCCTCGAGGTCACCCGCCAGGATCGACTCGAGCTTGTGCAGGGTGACGCCGGCGCGGTGATCGGTGACGCGCGACTGCGCGAAGTTGTAGGTGCGGATCTTCTCGCTGCGATCGCCGCTTCCCACCTGCGCGCGCCGCGCGCTGGCGCGCTCTCCCGCCTGGCGCTCCTGCTCGGCCTCCAGCAGCCGCGCACGCAGGATCTTGAGCGCCTGCGCCTTGTTCTTGTGCTGCGACTTCTCGTCCTGACACTGCACCACGAGGCCGGTCGGCAGGTGCGTGATGCGCACCGCCGAGTCCGTGGTGTTGACGCTCTGCCCGCCGGGTCCGGAGGAGCGGAACACGTCGATGCGCAGGTCCTTGGGATCGATCTGGACGTCGACCTCCTCGGCCTCGGGCAACACGGCGACCGTCACGGTCGAGGTGTGGATGCGGCCCTGGGCCTCGGTCGCCGGCACGCGCTGCACGCGGTGCACGCCGCGCTCGTACTTGAGCCGGCTGTAGACCTTGTCGCCGCTGATCGCGGCGATCGCCTCCTTCACGCCGCCGCCGGTCGACTGCGAGATCGAGAGCGGCTCGAGCTTCCAGCCGTGGCGTTCGGCGTAGCGCGTGTACATGCGCAGCAGGTCGGCGGCAAAGAGCGCGGCTTCGTCCCCGCCGGTGCCGGCGCGGATCTCGAGCATCACGTTCTTCTCGTCGTTGGGATCCCTGGGCACCAGCAGGAGACGGAGCTCCTGCTCGAGCGCCGCGACCTGCGCCTCGAGCGCGACGAGCTCGGCGCTCGCGAGCTCGCTCACCTCGGGATCGGGGTCGGCGACGAGCGCGCGCGCATCGTCGCGGTGGGCGAGCGCCGCGCGGTAGCGCGCGCTCGCGTCGATCAGCGGACGCAGGCCCGCGAGCTCCTTCGCGACCTGCGCGTACTCGCCCGGCGCGCTGGCGACCGCGGGATCGGCCAGCCTGGTTTCGAGGCGCCGTGCACGGTCCTCGAACCCGCTGATGCTCTCGAGTAGACCCGACATCTCACGCCCCGCGGGTCGAGTCGCGCAGGCGAAGGCCCTCGCGTCAGGAGTTCATCGACTCCAGGAACTCGGCGTTGGTATCCGTGGCCTTGATCTTCTCGACCAGGAACTCCATCGAATCCACCGGATTGAGCGGCGACAGCACCTTGCGCAGGATGTACATGCGGTTCAGTGTCGCCTCCGGCAGCAGCAGCTCCTCGCGGCGCGTCGCCGATCGATTGATGTCGATCGCCGGATAGGTGCGCCGCTCGGACAGCTTGCGGTCGAGCACGATCTCGCTGTTGCCGGTGCCCTTGAACTCCTCGAAGATGACTTCGTCCATCCGCGAGCCGGTGTCGATCAGCGCGGTGCCGACGATCGTCAGGCTGCCGCCCTCCTCGATGTTGCGCGCCGCTCCGAAGAAGCGCTTGGGCTTCTGCAGCGCGTTCGAGTCGACGCCGCCGGAGAGGATCTTGCCCGAGTGCGGCACCACCGTGTTGTGGGCGCGCGCGAGCCGCGTGATCGAATCCAGCAGGATCACGACGTCGCGCCGGTGCTCGACCAGGCGGCGCGCCTTCTCGATCACCATGTCCGCGACCTGCACGTGCCGCGTCGCCGGCTCGTCGAAGGTGGAGGAGATCACCTCCGCCTTCACCGTGCGCTGCATGTCGGTCACTTCCTCGGGCCGCTCGTCGATCAGCAGCACGATCAGCACCACCTCGGGGTGGTTCTCGGCGATCGCGTTGGCGATGTCCTTGAGGATCATCGTCTTGCCGGCCTTCGGCGGCGAGGTGATCAGCGCGCGCTGGCCCTTCCCGAGCGGCGCGATCAGATCGATGATGCGCGTCGTGAGCCCGCCCGACTTCGCCTCCAGATTGAACTTCTCCTGCGGATAGAGGGGCGTCAGGTTGTCGAACAGGATCTTGTGGCGCGCCTTCTCGGGCGACTCGAAGTTGATCGAGTTGACCTTGAGCAGGGCGAAGTAGCGCTCGCCCTCCTTCGGCGGCCGGATCTGTCCCACGATCGTGTCGCCGGTGCGCAGCGCGAAGCGGCGGATCTGCGACGGTGAGACGTAGACGTCGTCCGGTCCCGCGAGGTAGTTCTGGTCCGGCGCGCGCAGGAAGCCGAAGCCGTCGGGCAGGGTCTCGAGCACACCCTCGGAGTAGATCTTGCCCTGCTTCTCGGTCTGGGCCGTGAGGATCTGGAAGATCAGATCCTGCTTGCGCAGGCCGGCGGCATTCTCGACCGAGAGCGACTCGGCGAGCTCCGCGAGCTCCTGCATCGACTTGAGCTTGATGTCGGCGACGTTCATCCGGTCGCCGGTGTCGGAGGCGTCGTCGATCTCGTCCTCGAAGGGCTCCTCCTCCGGGTAATCCATGGGCCGGCCGCCCATCATGCGCGGATCGCGCTGGCCATTGCCCCCTCGCGGGCGGCGCCCGCGACCGCGGCCGCGGCGGCCGCCGCCGCCCTGTCCGGGGGGCATGTTGCTCTCGCCGATGCGCTGATTGCTCACGAAATCGTCTCTCTTCTGCTGTGGGTTGTCGTGCTGCGGCGCGAATTACGCTGCCGGGAAGTCCGGGGCCGATTCGCCGCCGCGATCGGCCGGGCGCGTCGCCGCGGTCGCGGCGGCGGACCCTCGCTTCGGCCGCCGCCATACGGACCGGCAGGCCGGGTGCAGGTTGAGGGCTTGAGTGCCTTCCTTTGTTCGGATGATCCGATTCAGAAGTTGACCCGAATCTCGCATGAGCCCTGGCTGAATCTCTCGATCAAGCTCACCGCTGGCGCCCGGCGGTGCAGGAACCACCGATCGGACTGACCGGGGGGGAGAGGCCGGCGGAACGCCTCCGGGGTCGGCGAGACGCTCTCAGCCGGGATCGACCAGCACCTGAACCAGATCTGAACCAGAGTCGCGAAGTTGGCTGCGGTCGATTGAAGATCGCTGTCAGGCTAAGTCGGTCCCCCCCCACGTGTCAAGCCTGACCCACGCGCCTCGATGAAGTGGTGGAGGCGCCCGGCGGCCGCCCCCTCGCGGCGATAGGAGTGGAAGCGGACCGCATCGCAGTGCGTACAGGCGCGCGGCAGGCTGCCGAGCGAGCTCGCCTCGAGCCCCGCATGCCGCAACGCCAGCCAGGCGAGGCGTCCGAGATCGAGCCAGGCGTGCCCTGGACGGGAGGGGCGCAGCGCCGCGTCGAGCTCCTCGCCAAAGCGCGGCGCGAGCGCCGCCAGCACGGGAGCGTCCACTTCATAACAGCACGCGCCGATGTGCGGACCGATCACGGCGACCAGCCGCGTCGCACTGCCGACCTCGGCGCGCAGCGCCTCGATGCCGGCGCCGATCACACCGCAGCCCAGACCCCGCCAACCGGCGTGGATCGCCGCCACCACCTCACCGCCGCGGCTCGCGGCGAGAATGGGGACACAGTCGGCGGTCACGATGCCCACCGGAACCCCCGCGAGCGCCGACACCACCGCGTCCGCTTCGGGCGCCGCGGCGCCGACGCAATCCGCCGCGCGAGCCACCCGCGCGCCGTGCACCTGCCGCGGTCGCCGCAGCTCGGGCGGCGGCGCGAAGCCGCGCACGCCGAAGGCGTGCTCGACGCCGACGGCGTCGAGCAGAGCGTGGCGCAAGCGGCTCACGCCCCGGCCTCGCGCCGCTCGAGCGCGTCGAGCAGGCTCGAGAGATCCAGGGGAAGCGCGGCCTCGAAGCGCAGGCGTTCGCCGCTGCGCGGGTGCACGAAGCCGAGCACGGCGGCGTGCAGCGCCGGCCGCGCCGGGTCGCCCTCGCGCGCGCGGCTGCGCCCATACACCGGATCGCCGACGATCGGGAAGCCCGCCGCGGCGAGGTGCACGCGGATCTGGTGGGTGCGCCCCGTTTCCGGGCGCACCTCGAGCCAGGCGCGTTCGCTCGCCGGATAGCGCGCAATCACACGCCACGCGGTGTGGGCTTCGCGCGCCACGTGCGCGTGCACCGACATGCGCTTGCGCTCGCGCGGATGCCGGCCGATCGGCCGATCGATGCGCCCCGTGTCCGGCCCCGGCACGCCGCGCACGAGCGCGCGATAGATCCGCTCGATGCTGTGGTCGCGGAACTGCTCGGCGAGGGCCTGGTGCGCGAGATCGTGCTTCGCCACGACGAGCACGCCCGACGTGCCCTGATCGAGGCGATGCACGATGCCCGGGCGCAGCACGCCGCCCACGCCGGCGAGATCCGCACAGTGATGCAGCAGCGCGTTCACGAGTGTCCCACTCGCATGGCCGGGAGCGGGGTGGACGACGAGTCCCGCGGGCTTGTCGAGCACGAGCACGTCCGCGTCCTCCCAGAGGATGCGCAGCGGAATCGCTTCGGGCTCGAGCGGCGAAGGCAGCGGCTCCGGCGGATCGGCCTCGAGCTCGTCGCCGAGCTGTACGCGCCAGCTCGGCCGACAGGCCTGCGTGTTCAAGCGCACGAGCCCGTCGTCGATCCAGCGCCGCGCCTGGGAGCGCGAGATCCCGGTGATCGCCGACAGCGCGAGATCGACGCGCTCGCCGGCGTCGGCCTCTCCCACGATGAAGCTCTTCGTCACCGCGATTTGGAGAAGCGGGGGCGGCGGTGCTCCGGCTGCGCCGCCTCATAACCCTTCATGTAGCTGCTGGCGACGCGGGAGGGATCCAGGCCGATGCAGGAGGCGTAGGCGGCGACGAAGCCGCGCACGTAGACCCGCGCCGGCAGCTCGCCGAAGCGGCCCTCCTCGAGGAAGGCCAGATAGGTGGGGTTGATCTTGGTGACGCGCGCGACGTCGTCGATCTCGAGCCCGCGGCGCAGACGCGCGCGGCGCAGGCGCGGTCCGTCGAAGTCGGCGGCGTCGTCCTCCATGTCCTCGAACGCATCGAGCGGGATCTGCACCTCGTGAACTTCGACGACCAGCTCGATCGGCGCCTGCGCCGTTTCTCGCGGCGCGCCGGCGAGGAAGCCGTCGTAGGCGCGCCGGGCCTCGGAATCCGAGAGCACCCGGTAGGCGGTCTCGATCCGCTCGCGGATCGCGGCGGCATCCCCCTGACCGAAAATCGAATAGCCGGCGAGCGAATCGTCGGCGTAGGTCGCCCGCGCCAGCCGATAGGCGCGCTCGATCTCGTCGGGACCGGCCTCCGGGGCGACCTCGAGCGTCTCGTAGTGATCCTGCTCCGAGAGCGGCCTCATCGTGCGGGGGGCCGTCCTGCGCGCGGCGCGGGGTCAACGCCTGCGAGCTTGCGCGCCACGCGCACGATGTAGCGCGCCGCGTCCGAGCGGGGGTGCGCCTCGACCAGCGGATGGCGCGCGCGCACGGAGCGGCGCGCGGCCTCGTCGTGGTTCACGTAGCCGATGTACTCGGCCTCGATGCCGAAGTACCTGCGGCACACGCTCGCCACCGAGAAGCCGAGCTTCACGTCGTCGGCGCTGCGCACCTCGTTGAGCACGATGCGCGGGCGGAAGGCGCGCATGGTCTCGACGAAGCGGGCGCCCTCCGTGGCGTCGAGACTCTGGACCTCGCGCAGCAGATCGATCGGCGTGCGGATGCCGCGTTCGTTGCGCTCGTCCATCGCGAGCGTGACGAGCCGGCGCACGTCGTGCGACACCATCGCGAGACGCAGGCGCCGGTAGAAGGCGGCGCGGATGAACGCGTAGGCGTTCTCCACCGAAGTCGGCTCGGGCGAGATCACGACCACGCCGTTCTCGCCGACCATGAAATAGTCCATCACCGCCGGATGCATGCCGGCGCCGAGGTCGAGCAGCACGAACTCCGCGGGCAGCGCCCGCAACGCGCGCAGCAGCTGCACGCGGCGCCCATGGCTCGGCTGGGCGACGGCGAGGTGGCTGCTGGTGGCGGCGATCAGGCTGAGATTCGGCAGGTGCGTGTCGAGCAGCAGCTTCTGGAGATCGTCTTCGCGGTGCGCGACGTAATCCGCGAGGCTCGCGCGCGGCCGCGAGACGCCCAGGCAGGTGTGGAGGTTGGCGCCCTCCAGGTCGCCGTCGACCGCGATGACGCGGTGCCCCTGGCGCGCGAGCGCCGTCGCCAGATTCGCGACGAGAAACGTCTTGCCGACGCCGCCCTTGCCGCCGCCGAAAGGGATGACGCGAGCGGGCGGCCGCTGCGGGTCGCTCGCGCTCGCATGCGTCCCGGGAATGCCCATGTCCGCCTCTGCCCGGTGGTCGCTGGCAGGTCCGCTACTCGGCGGCGCCAGCGCTGCGCGGGCCCGAATCGACGATGCTCAAGAAGGGTCGCCACTCGTTATAGCGCACGTTCGACACGATCAGATTCATGAGCGGCGCCCAGTTCGGCCGCGACGGCGCCCGGCGCAGGCGCAGCCGCGCCTGATCTGGGGTGCGGCCCCCCTTGCGCCGATTGCAGTCGACGCAGCTGCACACCACGTTCTCCCACGAGGTCTTGCCGCCGAGCGAGCGCGGGATCACGTGATCCAGGTTGAGCTGGGAGCGGTGGGGCTTGTCCCCGCAATACTGACACGTGAATTTGTCGCGGGCGAAGATGTTGACGCGGCTGTAACGCACGTGACGCTTGGGAATCCGGTCGAAGGCGATCAGCACGATCACGCGCGGCACGCGGATCGCGCCGCTCGCGGTGCCGATGCTCTCCGCCTCGCTGGGCGCCGAGAGCCGGCGCCACGACGCGAAATCGAAGGTCGCGTATTCCTCGTCGAGCGCGCGGGCCTGGTCCTGATAGATCAGCGAGAAGGCACGGCGGACGCTCGTCACGTGGACTGGCAGGTACGAGCGATTCAGCACGAGAACGGTCGAATTCAACATAAGGGACCGACGGGTCGTTATCCTAAGGGATGGGGCAGCGCCGATCAACGCGGCGGCGCGGCGCAGGCCTGGACGGCCGCAGCCTCGATCGCGCTCTCGTCGTCCGCGAGCAGGCAGCGCACGTCGAAGCGCACGCGCCCGTCGTGCACGCGCGCGATCACGGGCACCGCGGCCATGCGCAGGCGAGCCGCAAGTTCCTCGGCAGAGCCGGGTCCGCGCAGCGCAACCACCCAGGAGGCGAGCTCGAAGCCCGGCAACGACCCGCCGCCGACGAGCGTGCTCTCGGGCAGCACCGACACCTCGGCCGTCGCACCGCAGGCCTTGGCGAGCCGCTCGGCGAGCGCCCGCGCGCGCGCCTCGAGCCGCGGGAGGGGCTCGAGGAGCTGGCGCAGCACCGGGATCTCGCGCTCTGCGCGGCCGGCGAGCAGGGCCGCGAGCGTCCAGTCGAGCGCGGCGAGCGACAGCTTGTCGAGGCGCAACGCGCGGGCCACCGGATCGCGCCGCAGCGCGTCGACATGACGCGCTCGGCCGAGCACGATGCCCGCCTGCGGCCCCCCGAGCAGCTTGTCGCCCGAGAAGCACACGAGGTCTGCGCCCAGACGCAGGCGCGTCGGAGCGTGGGCTTCCGCCGGCAGACCCTGCGCCGTGAGATCGACGAGCGTGCCGCTGCCGAGATCCTCGACCAGCGGCACGCCGTGCGCGCGGCCGAGCTGCGCCAGCTCGGGCAACGCCACCTCGGCGACGAAGCCGCGTAGCTCGAAGTTGCTGCGGTGCACCTTGAGCAGCAGCCCGGTGCGCGGGCCGAGCGCTCGCTCATAATCGTCCAGGTGCGTGCGGTTCGTGGTGCCGACCTCGACCAGCTCGACCCCCGCCCGCTCGAGGATTTCCGGCACCCGGAACGAGCCCCCGATCTCGACGAGCTCCCCGCGCGAGACGATCACCTGCCGGCCGCGCGCGAGCGTCCCGAGCGCCAGGAACAGCGCGGCAGCGTTGTTGTTGACGGCGAGCGCAGCCTCCGCGCCCGACAGCAAGACGAGCTTCTCGGCGACCGATGCACCGCGATCCCCGCGGCGGCCGGTGACGAGATCGAGCTCGAGATCGGAGTAGTGCGCAGCCGCTTCCGCGACGGCGGCTACGGCGCCTGGTGCCAGCGGGGCGCGGCCGAGGTTCGTGTGCAGCACCACGCCGGTCGCATTGACCACCCGAGCCGGCTGGATCCGCGCCAGCGCCACCGCGGCCGCGGCGCCGCGCCGCGCCAGCTCCGACTCAGCGACCGCGCCCTCCTCGGGCTCGGCCGCCAGGCGCTCCCGCTCGCTCGCGAGCGTGCGCCGAGCTGCGTCTGTAATGGCCCAATTGGGTAGATCCCCGCGCAGACTGGAAATTTCCCGCGCGAGACGATCCACGGCGGGCAGCGCCCTTCGGGAATCGAACTTGACCTTTTCGTAAGAATCCATGACCCTCTACCGGCTTTTCTCATGCGGTCCCGCCAGGGGCCCGCTCTGCGTGGGGATCTACCCCATCGGGATCGACGTCGGCCGCGCCCAGGAGGCTCGGCGCGGATCGAGCGATCTCGGGAGCGGTCCCGCGGTGTCTGCGACGGGCTGAACGGGCGGCGGGGGCTGCACGGAGCTCGCAAGCAGGCGACCTGGCTAGCCGCACGGTAAAGAGACTTCCTGTGCGAGTCAACGTTTTCAAGAACGAATTCGGGATATTAGAGAGTGTCCCCGTCCGCCCAGCGAGCGTCAGGCGCGCGCTGGATCCGAGCTGACCCCGCCGACGCGGGCGCCACAAGCGCACGCGCCCAACACCTCGAAAGTCCGTCGAAGCGGCTCGCCCACGCCGGAGGGATCCGTGCGTCAGGGATCGCGCAGTGCGCATCGGGGCGGCTCAGGGCCGCGCCCCGCGGCATTGCCCAGTGAAATCCTGATCAACGCGAGCGCAGGTGAGACGCGCGTCGCTCTGCTCGAGCAAGGCGTCTTCAGCGAGCTGCACATCGAGCGCGAGGGCGAGCGCAGCGTCACGGGCGCCGTCGCGCTCGGACGCGTGACGCGCGTGCTGCCCGGCATGCAGGCGGCCTTCGTCGACATCGGCCTCGAGAAGGCCGCGTTCTTGTATGTCGGCGATTACCTGGATGAATCGGGCCAGCTTTCGTCCGAGGCGTCCGACGACGACGACGAAGCGCCGCGCCCGCGCCGCCAGCGCGGCCGCAACGGCAACGGCCGGCCGCCGCCGCGGATCGACACGCTGCTGCGCGAAGGCCAGGAGATCGTCGTGCAGGTCGCGAAGGAGCCGATCGGCACCAAGGGCGCGCGCATCACCTCGCACGTCTCGATCGCGGGGCGCCACCTCGTGCTCACCCCCTGGTCGAAGCGGGTCGGCGTCTCGCGGCGCATCGATTCGGATCGCGAGCGGCGCCGCCTGCGCGACGTCGTGAGTCGCGTCCGCCCGCGCCGACCTCGGCTTCATCATCCGCACGGCGGGCGAGGCCGCGCACGACGCCGACATCGAAGCCGACGTCCGTTATCTGGCTTCCGTGTGGGACGAGATCCAGATCCGCAAGCACGAAGTGACGCGCGCCCGGCGCTGCTCTACAGCGAGCTCTCGCTGCCGCTGCGCGTGATCCGCGACATGGCCAACTCGAAGACGCGGCGCATCGTCGTCGACGACACGAAGATCTACGACGAGATGAAGGATTTCCTGTCGCGGTTCGTCGCGGATCCCAAGCCGCGGCTCGAGCACTATCACGGTTCGCTGCCGATCTTCGATCACTTCGGAATCGAATCGCGGATCGACGACGAACCTCGGCCGCAAGGTCTGGCTCAAGTCCGGCGGCTACCTGGTCGATCGACCAGAGCGAGGCGCTGACGGCGATCGACGTCAACACCGGGCGCTACGTCGGCAAGCGCGACCTCGAGGAGACGGTCCTCAAGACCAACCTCGAGGCGGTGCAGGAGGTCGTCTACCAGCTCCGCTTCCGCAACATCGGCGGCCTGATCATCGTCGACCTGATCGACATGGAGAGCGCGGAGAACCGCGAGAAGGTGTACCGCGCGCTCCAGGAGGCGCTGCGCGAGGACAAGGCGAAGACGAACATCCTCAAGATCTCGCGAGCTCGGGCTCGTCGAGATGACGCGCAAGCGCACGCGCGAGAACCTCGTGCAGCAGCTCTGCGAGCCGTGCAGCTACTGCGCGGGTCGCGGCTACGTGCTCTCGCGCGAGAGCGTCGCCAACAAGGTGCTGCGCGAGATTCGCAAGGATCTGCCGCGCTTCTCGGGCCGCCAGATCGCGCTGTCGGTGCATCCCCGGGTGGCGGAGGTGCTGCTCGGCCCCGCCCGCAAGTCGCTCGCCGCGCTCGCGGAGGAGCTGGGTCGCGAGATCGAGATCCGGGCCCGGCCCGGGCAGCACCAGGAGCAGTTCGAGGTGACGGCCCTGGATGCGGGTCCGCCCGTCTCGCTCTCGCTGCGCTGGCTCGGGGGGAAGGAGCCCGCCGACCCGCGGGGCGACGAAGGCCTCGAGGAGGCGGCCGAAGCCCGAAGACGTAGCGGCCGATGCCGTGGCCGAGATCCAGGCGGGCGATGGGGGCGCTTCCGTCCCGAGCCCGCCGCTTGACGAGCCGGGGGAAAGCCCGATACTGCCGGGTCCCGAGATCGACGAGGAGCCGTGATGTACGCCGTGGTCCGCACCGGGGGTAAGCAGTTTCGCGTGGCGCCGGGCGAGTCCGTCCGCGTCGAGAAGCTGCCCGGAGGGGTCGGCGACACGGTGGAGCTCGCCGAGGTCCTGCTGGTCGCCGGCGACGGTGGCGCCGAGAAGCTCGGCACGCCGCTGGTCCCCGGCGCGAAGGTGGTCGGGACCATCGTCGCCCAGGGCAAGGGCGCGAAGCTCACGATCTTCAAGATGAAGCGGCGCAAGGGCTATCGCCGCAAGTACGGACACCGGCAGCTGTACACCGAGATCCGCGTCGATCGCATCGAGGGCTGAGCCATGGCGCACAAAAAAGGGCAGGGCAGCTCGCGCAACGGCCGGGACAGCAACGGCCAGCGCCGCGGCATCAAGGTGTTCGGCGGCCAGCAGGTGAACGCCGGCTCGATCCTGGTGCGCCAGGTCGGCACGCGCATTCATCCGGGCCGCGGCGTCGGCCTCGGGCGCGACTTCACCCTCTACGCGCTGCGCGACGGCGTGGTCCACTACGGTCGATCCCGCGGGCGGGTCGTCGCTCGCGTGGAGGCCTAGGCCTCGCTTCCTGAATCGCAGTGCGGCCGCCTCGAGCCCTGCGGACCACAGCTATGAAGTCGAGTGAGATGTTCATCGACGAGGTGACGATCTCCGTCCTCGCCGGAGACGGCGGCGACGGCTGCGTGCACCTGCACCGCGAGAAGTACGTTCCGCGCGGCGGCCCCGACGGCGGCGACGGAGGTCGCGGCGGTGACGTCGTGCTCGTCGCGGACCGCAACCTCGCGACGTTGCTCGACCAGCGCATGCGCCGCGAGAACCGCGCGGAGTCGGGCGAGCCGGGCGGCGCGAACGGCTGCAACGGACGCGGCGGCGCCACGCTCGAGATCACGGTGCCGGTCGGCACCATCGTCTTCGACATCGGCCGCGACGGCGAGCGGCTGCTCGCCGATCTGAAGCACGACGGCGACCGCTGCGTCGTCGCGCGCGGCGGGCGCGGCGGGCGCGGCAACGTCAACTTCGCCACGCCGACGCGCCAGACGCCGGATTTCGCCGAGCGCGGCCGGGCCGGCGCGGCGCGCGAGCTGCGGCTCTCGCTCAAGCTGCTGGCCGACGTCGGTCTGGTCGGCTTCCCGAACGCGGGCAAATCCACGCTGCTGCGCTGCCTCTCGGCCGCGCGGCCGCGCGTGGCGGCCTATCCGTTCACGACGCTCGTGCCGCAGCTCGGGGTCGCGCAATCCGGCGAGCGCCGCTTCGTCGTCGCAGACATCCCGGGACTGATCGAGGGCGCGAGCCAGGGCGCGGGGCTGGGTGACCGCTTCCTGCGTCACATCGAACGCACGCG
Organism: uncultured delta proteobacterium; assembly: GCA_963785985.1. Taxonomy (GTDB): domain Bacteria; phylum Myxococcota_A; class UBA9160; order UBA9160; family SMWR01; genus DATBRV01. Next base: position 232,973 of record CAWAXD010000024.1, read on the forward strand.
CGTGATCGTGCACCTGCTCGACGCCGGCGCGGCGCTGCTCGAAGACCGCGATCTGATCAAGGACTACGACGCGATCCGCGCGGAGCTCGAAGCCTACGAGCCGGGGCTGCTCGACCAGATCGAGATCATCGCGCTGAACAAGGTCGATCTGGTGGCGGAGCGCAGCGACCTCGACGCCATCGAAGCCACACTGCGCAGCCGCGGTCGCCAGGTCGTGCGCACGTCGGGCGCCACCAGCGAAGGCGTCGACGCGCTGCTGCGCGAAATCGTCTTCGCGCTCGACAAGGCCGACGCGGCGCCGCCGGCGGTGCGCACGTGACGCCGGCCGCGGGCTCGCGTGCTGCGGCGACGCGCGCCCGGCGCATCGTCGTGAAGGTGGGCAGCTCCATCCTCACGCGCGACGGCAAGCTGCGGCATCGGGTGTTCGGCGAGATTGCGCGCCAGGTCGCGGCCTTGCAGGAAGCCGGCCGCGAGGTGGTGGTCGTGTCCTCCGGCGCGATCGCGATCGGCAGCCGCCGCCTCGGCTGGACTCACCCCGGGCGCTCCATCCCGGAGAAGCAGGCTGCGGCCGCCGTCGGGCAGATCGGGCTGATCGAGATCTACCAACGCCGCTTCGCGCGCTATGCGCGCCAGGTCGGCCAGGTGCTCGTGACGCGCGGCGGCCTCGAAGAGCGCGAGCGCTTCCTCAACGCGCGTCACACGCTGCTGATGCTGCTGCGGCTCGGTGTCGTGCCGATCGTGAACGAGAACGACACCGTCGCCACCGAGGAGATCCGCTTCGGCGACAACGACAATCTGTCGGCCACCGTCGTGAACCTCGTGGCCGCCGATCTGCTCGTGATCCTGACCGACGTCGACGGCCTCTGGCGGCAGGCGCCCGCCGCGCCGGCGCCAGGCGCGGCCGCCCGGCCGCGCAGGGCCGCGCACCCGCCGATCTTCGACGTGGTCGAAGCCGTGACGCCGGAAATCGAGCGCGCGGCGCAGGGCGCGAGCAGCGCCTTCGGCCGCGGTGGCATGACGACCAAGCTCGAGGCCGCCCAGGCCGCCGCGCGCGGCGGGGCCTCCACCGCCGTGTGCAATGGGCTCGCGAAGGACGTGCTGCTGCGCATCACCGCGGGCGAGCGCGTCGGCACGCTCTTCCTCGCCGGTCATCGGCTCGCGAGCCGCAAGCACTGGCTCGCCTTCACGATGAGCACGCGCGGCGAGCTCGTGATCGACGAGGGCGCGGTGCGCGCCGTCGTCGAGCGCGGCAAGAGCCTGCTGCCGGCGGGCATCGCTGAGGTGCGTGGGAAGTTCGGGATCGGGGATCCCGTGGCGATCGTCGACGCGAGCGGCAGCGCGCTCGCGCGCGGCCTCGTCGGCTACTCGTCGGACGAGATCCGCCGGATCGCGAAGCGGCCGGCGCGCGAGATCCGGTCGGTGCTAGGCTACTCGAATGGCGACGAGGTGATCCACCGGGACGACCTCGTGCTGCTCCAGGATCCGGTGTCATGAGCCTCGAGCAAATCGTCCACGATCTCGCGAGCCGGGCGCGCGCCGCTTCCGAGCGCACCGCGGAGCTCTCGACACGCGAGAAGGACGCCTGGCTGCTGCGCTCGGCGGAGCGGCTCGAGGCCGGCCGCGAGCGCATCCTCGCCGCCAACGCCGAAGACCTGGTGGAGGCGCGGCGCAGCGGGGTCGCCGAGCCGCTCGTGAACCGCCTCGAGCTTTCGGCCTCCAAGTGGCGCGACATGCTGGCGGGCCTGCGCGACGTCGCGGCCCTCGCGGATCCCATAGGCAGCGTCGAGAACGTGCGCGTGCGCCCGAACGGGCTGCGCGTCGGCCGCATGCGGATTCCGCTCGGCGTGATCGGGATCATCTACGAATCCCGGCCGAACGTGACCGTCGACGCGGCTGCGCTGTGCATCAAGTCGGGCAACGCCGTGATCCTGCGCGGCGGCTCCGAGGCGATCCGGGCGAACCTGGCGCTGGCGGCCGAGCTGCGCGAGGCGGCGCGCGAGACCGGGGTCCCCGAGGACGCGATCGGCATCGTTCCGGTGACGGACCGCGAGGCGATCGACTGGCTGCTGCGCGAGGAGCGCAACGTCGATCTGATCATCCCGCGCGGCGGCCACGGCCTGATCCGCAAGGTCGTGGAGACCTCGCGCATCCCGGTGATCAAGCATGACGCCGGCGTCTGTCACGTGTACCTCGACGCGTCGGCGAATGCCGAGATGGCGCGCCGGATCGTGCTCGATTCGAAGCTGCGCCAGATGGCGGTGTGCAACGGGCTCGAGACGCTGCTCGTGCACCGGGACGCCATGCGCAGCGCATTGCCGGTCGTGCTGAAGGCACTGCACGAGGCGGGGGTCGAGATCCGCGGCGACGCCCGCACCCGCGAGGTCTTCTCCGAGGCGAAGCCCGCGCAGGAGAGCGACTGGTCCGAGGAGTACCTGGGGCCGATCCTCGCGGTGCGCGTGGTCGACGATCTCGGCGCCGCGATCGAGCACATCCGCCGCTACGGAACCAATCACACCGAGGTGATCGTCACCGAGCACTACGCGAATGCGAAGGAGTTCTTGCGGCGCGTGAACTCGTCGACCGTCGGCGTGAATTGCTCGACGGCCTTCGCGGATGGCTACCGCCTCGGACTCGGCGCGGAGATCGGCATCTCGACCTCGCGGCTGCACGCCTACGGACCGATGGGGCTCGAGAGCCTGACGACGCTGAAGTTCGTGCTCGAGGGCGAGGGCCAGCTTCGCGAATGAGCCGAGCCGCGCGGATCGGCATCTTCGGCGGCACCTTCAATCCGATCCACCTCGGCCATCTGCGCGCCGCCGAGGAGGTGCTCGAGGTCCTCGCGCTCGAGCGCATGCTCTTCGTGCCTTCCGGCGAGCCGCCGCACAAATCGACGAGCGCGAGCGATCCGATCGCGCCGGCCGCCCAGCGCCTCGCCTGGGTGCGCGCGGCGGTCGCGGGAAATCCGCGCTTCGAGGTCGACACGCTCGAGATCGAGCGCGCCGGCACTTCTTATTCAGTCGAGACATTGCGCACGCTCGGCGGGCGGATCGCGCCCGACTTGCCGGTCTTCGTGCTGGGGATCGACGCCTTCGCCGAGGTCGGAACGTGGCGCGAGCCCGAGGCGCTGTTTACCCTCGCGAACTTCGCCGTGATCACGCGGCCGGAGCGGCCGGCGCGAGCCGCGAACCACTGGCTGCCCGAACGCGTGCGGGGCGAGTTCGAGCTGGCGGGGGATGGCCGATCGGCGCGCCATCGGCGCGCCGGAACCTGGGTGCGTCGGCTCGAGATCGCGGCGCTCGACATCTCGGCCTCGGACATCCGCGCACGGCTGCGCTGTGGTCGCTCCGTGCGGTATCTGGTACCCGAGACGATCCTGGAGGCGATATTGAGCAGCAAAGTGTACGCCGCGTGAGCGGAATCGAGAGCCGGGACAAAGCGCGGCGGATCGTCGAGGCGGCGGGGGAGCTGCTCGCCGAGGAGATCGTGGCGCTCGACGTTCGCCAGGCCGTCTCCTTCGCCGACGTCTTCGTCGTGGCCACGGGCCGCTCCGACCGCCAGGTGCGCGCGATCGGCAATGGCATCGCCGAGGCGCTCGCCAAGCTGGGCGAGAAGCCGCTCGGAGTCGAGGGTGAAGAAGAGGGGCGCTGGCTGCTGATGGACTTCGGCGACGTGATCGTGCACGTCTTCCAGCCCGAGGTGCGGCGGCATTACGACCTCGAGCGCCTGTGGAGCGAAGCCGCCGTGCTCGACCTCGCGGCGCCCGCGCGGCGCAAGAGCGTGTGATGACGCGGCCGGTGCTGCTCGTCGTGCTCGACGGCTTCGGGATCGGCGACGCCGGGCCGGCCGATGCGACGGCCCGGGCGCACACGCCGTTTCTCGACGCTGCGCGTCTGCACCACCCGTGCGCGCGCATCGAGACCTCGGGCGAGGCCGTGGGACTGCCGCCCGGGCAGATGGGCAATTCCGAAGTCGGCCACATGACGATGGGCGCGGGCCGCATCATCGAGATGGACATCACGCGCATCGGCAAGGCGCTGCGCGGCGATGAGCTCGAGCGCAATCCCGCCCTCGGCCAGGCATTCGCCGCAGCGGCGAAGCCGGGCGTGACGCTGCACCTGCTGGGACTCGTCTCGGACGGCGGCGTCCACAGCCATCAAGAGCATCTCGAGGCGCTGCTCGCGCACTGCCGGCGCCGCGGCGTGCGGCCCGCCCTGCACGTCTTCCTCGACGGCCGCGACACGCCGCCGCGCTCGGGCCTCGCTTTCCTGCGCGGGCTGCTGCCGCACGTCGAGGCCTGCGGCGGACGCGTGGCGACCGTCAGCGGGCGCTACTACGCGATGGACCGCGATCAGCGCTGGGAGCGGGTCGGCGCCGCCTACCAGGCGATCGTGGCCGGCGAGGGCCTGCGCGCGAAGTCGGCGCTCGCCGCGGTCGAGCAGGCCTACGCGCGCGACGAGGGCGACGAATTCGTGAAGCCGACCGTGATCGAAGGCGGCGCGCGGCTGCGCGACGGCGACGTCGCGATCTTCTTCAACTTCCGCGCCGACCGCGCGCGCGAGCTCACGAACGCGCTCACGAGCGCGAAGCCGGCGGCCTTCGCAGGCAAGCTCGAGCGGAAGCCGGTCGTGAAGCCGGGGCTCTTCGTCTGCTTCACGGAGTACGACGAGAGCTTCGATCTGCCCGTCGCCTTCCATTCCGAGACGCCGCGCGAGATCCTCGGCGAGATCGTCGCCGGGCAGCACCTGAGCCAGCTGCGCATTGCCGAGACCGAGAAGTACGCGCACGTGACGTATTTCTTCAACGGCGGCAACGAAACGCCATTCCCCGGCGAGGAGCGCGTGGTGATCCCTTCGCCGCGCGACGTCGCCACCTACGATCACAAGCCGGAGATGAGCGCGGTGGCGGTGACGGAGGAATTGCTGCGCCGCCTGGCGAGCGAGGACTTCGCCTTCATCCTGCTCAACTATGCGAACCCCGACATGGTCGGACACACGGGCGTGATGGCGGCGGCGATCAAGGCGGTCGAGACGATCGACCGCGCACTCGAGCGCGTGTGCGACGCGGTGCTGGCGCGCGGCGGCGCGGTGTTGATCACCGCGGACCACGGCAACTGCGAGCAGATGGTCGACCCCGTGACCGGCCAGCCGCACACGGCGCACACCACGAATCCCGTGCCGCTGATCTGGGTGGCGAACGATCAGGCGGGAAGGCGCCTTCGCGATGGCGGCCTCGCGGATATCGCGCCGACCGTGCTCGAGCTGCTCGGTCTGCCGGCGCCCGCCGCGATGACGGGCCATTCCCTGATCGTCCCCGCCTGACACACCCCGCGGTCCCGCGGAGCCACTGGTGCGCGAATGGCTGCGAGGCCTGCTCGAGCTCGCCCTGCCGCCGAGCTGCGCCGCTTGCGGCGCCGCGGTGCCGGCGAGCGCCGTGCTGTGCGCGGACTGCGACGCCCGGCTTCCGCGGCTCGGCCTGGACGTCTGCCCGCGTTGTCAGCGTCCCGGGACGCGCGGCGCGCCCTGCGCAGCGTGCGCAGCGAGCCCGTCGCCGCTCGCCGCAACCTGCGCGGCCGCGGCGTACGCCGGAGACGTCGAGAGCTGGATCCGACGCTTCAAGTACCCGCGCTCCGGCTGGCGCGGGCTCGACCCGGCGCCGCTCGCCGTCGTCCGCTGCCTCGTCCGCGAAGCCGCGCGGGCGGCGCCCGGTCCGCCGCCCGTGCGCGTCGTGCCGGTGCCGCTGCACCCGCGGCGCCTGCGCGAGCGCGGCTTCAATCCCGCGGCGCTGCTCGCGCGCTGCGTCGCGCACGAACGGGGTGGCCGCTTCGACGCCGGTTTGCTGGAGCGCGTGCGCGACACGCCGAGCCAGACGGGCCTCGACCGCCGCGCGCGCCGGGCGAACGTGCGCGGCGCATTCAGGGTCCGCGCGGGCGCCCGTCCGGCGAGCGTCGTCTGGCTGGTCGACGACGTCGTCACGACCGGCAGCACGCTCGCCGAGGCCGCGCGCGCGCTGCGCCGGGCCGGCGTGCGCGAGGTCGTGGCGATCTGCATCGCGCGCACACCCAACCCGCTGAGCTAGTCGAGCTTCGCCCGCTTGCTCTAGTTCACGTAGCCGAGCGCGCGCAGGCGCTCGAGCGTCTCCTTGTCGGTCGCGCGCAGCGGGGGCGGGCTCGGGCCGCGGGCGCCGTAGCGCTCGAGCAGCGTGCGGCGCAGATCGGCTGCGACCGCGGGCAGCTCGCCGGCGCGATCGCGCGTCTCGCCCGGGTCCGCGGCGAGGTCGAAGAGCTGCTCGACTCCGATCGGGTAGCGGCTGCCATTCGGCGAGCACTGCGGAGCGACGCCGTTCGCGTTGTAGACGTAGCGATAGCGATCGGTCCGCAGCGACAGGATCTCGCCGCCCTGCTCGCGCCCGTAGAGCTCCGCCACCGCAACGCCGTCGGCGCCCGGCTCGTCCTGCGCGAGCCACGGGACGAGCGAGCGTCCTTCGACACCCGCCGGTGACGCAACGCCGACGAGATCGAGCAGCGTCGGCAGCAGATCGACGTTCTCGACGATCCGCGCCCGGGTCGTGCCCGCGCTGCGGCCGTCGGGAAGCCGCAGCAGCAGCGGGATGTGCAACGCCGAGTCGTAGATCGAGCAGTCGTGCTCCCAGTAATGGTTGTGCTCGCCCAGGTCCTCGCCGTGATCCGCCGTGAAGACCACGATCGTGTCGCGCGCGAGGCCCGAGCGCTTCAGCTGCCCGAGCAGCTGCCCGACCAGATAGTCGGCGAAGAGCACCTCGCCGTCGTAGAGCGAGATCGCCCGCGCGCGGTCGGCGGGGTCGAGCGCGCGCCCTTCGAGATAGGCGGCATGCAGCAGCGGCGTCGAGCCGTCGACCGCGCCGTGGTAGCCGGGGTCGCCGAAACGATCGAACGCCGCGGGCGGGCGATACGGCGCATGCGGCGCCATCAGATGCAGCCAGAGCAGGAACGGGCCCGTGCCGCGCTCGGCGAGCCAGGCGGTCGCGGCCTGCGCCATGCTCGTGTCCGAGCCGCAGCGGCCGGTCTCGAAGAGCTTGACCCCCGGATTGCAGAAGTTCGCGAGAAAGGCGCCCGTCGCGTAGCCCGCATCGCGCAGCACGCTCGCGAGGGTGGGGACGCCCTTCGCGAGCAGCTCGCCCGGCGCGCGCACGTTCGTGGTGCGCGGCCGCAGGCCGGTGAGCATCGACGTCAGCGAGGGCCAGGTGTGCGCGCGCGGAGCGAAGGCGCGCTCGAAGCGCACGGATTCCTTCGCGAGGCGATCGATGTTCGGCGAGGTTGCGCGCGCGTAGCCATAGCTGCCGAGATGATCGGCGCGCAGCGTGTCGACGGAGATCACGACGAGGTTCGCGCGCGGATGCTGGAGCGGAGCGGGCGCCGGCGCACCGCAGCCGCCGAGCGCCGCGCACGCGCCGAGCCAGAGCCAGCCAGAGCCGATCCCAGAGCCAGGGCCCGCGGGAGAACGGCCGCATGCGCCCTTAACGCGCGTGACGCGATGCGGCCACGGTGTCGATCAGCACCTGGCGCAGCCGCCCGGGATCGACGGGCTTCTTGAAGATCACGCCTTCGAGGCCCGCGCAGCTCGGCTGCGCTTGATGATGTGGTCCTTGTCGTAGTGGAAGGCGGTCATCATCAGCACCGGGAGCCCCGGGAAGCGCTCGCGGATCTCGCAGAAGAGCTCGTAGCCGTCCATCTTGCGGCATCACGACGTCGGTGAGCACCACGTCGAAGTGGCCGGCTTCGAGCTTCGCGAGCGCATCGACGCCGTCGCACGCCGTCTCGACCGAGCAGCCCTCGGCCTCCAGGATCTCGGCCAGGCTGCGACAGATGCCGACGTCGTCGTCGACGACCAGCACGCGCACGCCCGCGAGCCGCGGGTCGCGCGTGCGCGCCGGCGCAGCGCCGGCGCAGGTCGATCATGCGGGCGGGCCCGACGTAGTCGATCGTCTCGACCTGCTCCGACTCGCGCCATCTCGGCGAGCCGTTCGAGGATCTCCGCGATGCGCGCGATCTCGCGGCGCACGCGATCGAGGCGCTCGATCTCGACCGAGCAGTCCTCGTCGCCCGCGAGGCGCGTCGATGTCGCGCTCGAGCAGCTCGACCTGGTTCAGGATCACCGCGAGCGGGTTGTTGATCTCGTGCGAGAGGCCGACCGCCACCTCGCCCAGCGTCGCGAGCTTGTCCTTGCGCAGGATCTCGCGCAGGTCCTTCGCGAAGCCGATCGTGCCGTCTTCCCTGCCGGCGCTCGTCGTAGAGGATCGTGCCGGAGATGGCGACGGGGATCTGCTCGCCGGTCTTCGAGAGGAACGTCGTCTGGAAGGTCTCGACGATCGCCCTCGCCGCCAGCGGCCGGGATCGCGCATCGCCGTCATCACGCGCTTCGCCTCGGTCGAGGTCGGGATAGAGCTGGCCGACGAAGTTGCCGAGGATCTCTTCGGGCGCGTAGCCGAGGCTGCGCGAGGCGCCGTCGTTGTAGTAGACGACGATGCCGTGGCGATCCGTGGCCACCACGATGTCGGTCGAGCGAGCGATCAGGCGCTCGAGCGTCTCCTTCGAGAGCGCCATCGACGGACCTCGCTAGCCGATTCCGTGCTCGGCGAGCCAGCGCTCGGCGTCGATCGCCGCCATGCAGCCGGTGCCCGCCGCGGTGACCGCCTGGCGGTAGACGGGATCCATCGCGTCGCCGCAGGCGAAGACGCCCTCGACGCGAGGTGCGCGTGGTGCCGCGGCTCGACCTGGATGTAGCCGACCGGATCGAGCTCGAGCTGGCCGCGCACGAGCGACGTGTTCGGCTGGTGGCCGATCGCCACGAACAGGGCCTCGATCGGCAGGCTCGCGGACCTCGTCGGTCTTCACGTCGCGCACGCGCACGCCGGTCACGAACTCGTCGCCGAGCACCTCTTCGACGGCCGCGTTCCAGACGAACTCGATCTTCGGGTTGGCGCGCGCGCGCTCCTGCATGATCTTCGACGCGCGCAGCTCGTCGCGCCGGTGGATGAGCGTGACCTTCGTGGCGAAGCGCGTCAGGAAGAGCGCCTCCTCGATCGCCGTGTCGCCGCCGCCGACGACCGCCATCGGCTTGCCGCGGTAGAGCGCGCCGTCGCAGGTGGCGCAGGCCGACACGCCCCTTGTTCTGGAGGCGCGTCTCGGAATCGATGCCGAGCCACTTCGCGCGTCGCGCCCATCGCGAGGATCAGCGCGTCGGCGTCGAAGGCGTGCTCCGCGGTCTCGACCCGGAACGGGCGCTTCGAGAGGTCGATGCGGACGGCGTCCTCGAAGAGGATGCGCGTGCCGAAGCGCTCCGCCTGCTTCTGGAACAGCTCCATCATCGCCGGGCCCGGTCACGCCTCGGGGAAGCCCGGATAGTTCTCGACGTCGGTCGTGAGCATGAGCTGGCCGCCGAACTGGAGACCCGCGAGCACGACCGGCTCGAGCTCGGCGCGCGCGGCGTAGATCGCCGCGGTGTAGCCCGGCCGGGCCGCTGCCGACGATCAGCACGCGCGCGCCGCTCGGCGTCGCGCCGCCGCGGCCCGGCCTCGCGCTGCCGAGCAGCGCGTCGAGCTCGCCGCGCTCGCTCGAGCGCCGCCAGATCGTCGAAGCCGCCGACGTGCCGGTCGCCGATGAAGATCTGGGGCACGGTCCGGCGCCCCGTGCGCTCGATCATCTCCTCGCGCCGCCCGGGCTCGGTCTCGATGTCGATCTCGGTCCAGGTCTGGCCCTTCGCCGTGAGCAGACGCTTGGCCGCGTCGCAGTAGGGACAGCCTGCTTGCGTGTAGATCGACGATCTCGGCCATCGGCGACCTCCTGGGCGTGGAGCGCCGACCCGAGAATGTACCCGGTGCGAGCGGCCCCCACCAAGGCGTCAGAGGGGCTCGGTGATCGGCAGGTCCTCCCAGAGCAGCTGGAGGAAGGTGCCGATGAAGAAGGACAGGAAGGTCATCAGGAAGATCGCGGTCGGGAAGGCGACGAACGGATCGATTCCGACGACCTCGGGAAGCTGGCCGACGAACGGCGAGAGGTGCTCGCGCAGCGCCTCGAACGAGCTTCGACTCCGTGCTCGGGGAACCAGTTGCGCGTCACCATGAAGCGGCCGATCAGCCCGGTGAGCGACGAGGCCGAGCACGAAGGCCTGGAGCAGGCCGAGCAGGAAGATCTGAGCGCGCGCGCGCGAAGGCCTGGTGGGTGCGCCGAGCCGGCGCTGCACCTCGACGTAGAGATAGAGGAGCGTCGTGAAGCCGAGCAGCATCGACGATGATCGCGAGCGTGAGCCACGGAGCGCGACCAGATCCCAGACCTCGTCGATCAGGAAGACCGGCAGGTAGCCGACGATGATGCCGGCGGCGATGCGCGGCACCGAGGCGTGGAAGAAGGTCAGGTCGCGCTTCCAGCAGAAGCGATAGGCGAAGAACCAGAGCGCGCCGGCGATGGCGACGACGAGCATCGCGCGAAGCGACGACGTCGAAGAGCAGCGGCGCGCGCGCGTAGGCGAAGACCGCGACGAGGAAGGGCAGCGCGAGCACGCCGAGCAGCAGCAGGTAGTTGCGCGTCGTGTGGCGCGACGAGCACGCGGCTCGCCATCGCAGCGGCGCGCGAGCGGTCTGCGTCGGCGTGGTGGATCATCGCGGCCGCGTGGTGCACGTCGTACTGGCGCAGGAACCAGGACTCGAGCTTGCTCGAGCACGCGCAGGCAGTCGCGATTTCGCGGACGGCGCAGGAATGGGATCATGTCGCGACCGCGCAGCGATGCGCCGGCGCCGCGCGCGATCGCGCGCAGCACCTCGCTCTCGCGATCGTCGAACGGCGAGTCCTCGACCTCGAAGGCGCGGTTCGTCCTCGTCGAGGCAGACGTCCTCGAGCCAGCGGTAGAAGGCGCGCTCGGCGAGCCGCACCAGGCAGCGGTTCACCGCCGCCGGCTCGCCGCTCTCCATCGTGTAGAAGAAGCCGCCTCGGAAAGGTCGTCCGCGGGGTCGACCGCTCGACGCTGCCTTCGACGTAGCGCGGCGAGATACTCGGGCTGCACCCGCCGATCCATCAGCGCGAGCAGGCTGCGGAACGCGAGCTTGCGCAGGTGGAACGCCGCCATCCGGATGCCCGGGCCTTCGTCGCCGCTGCGGTCCGCGACGAAGCGCGCGAAGATCTGGGCGAGCAGCGACGACGTCCTCGTAGATCTTGGTCAGCGCCGCCGCTCCGAGGCGCCCCTCGACCTCGAGGCGCGTCGAGCACGCGCTCGAGGTAGCGCGGCACCCCGAGCACGAGGCGCGAGATCAGGATCTCGGCGTCGCGCCGATTGGCGCGCGGCGAGAGCAGGCGGGGCTTGCGCAGCAGATCGTCGAGCTGGAGATAGAGCTCCGCGGGATCGTGGCGGTCCGGCGCGGAACGCGAACGTCTCGGGGAACACGCGCGTGAAGCCCGTGCCGGAATCGCGCTCGAAGCGCACCTCGCGCGCGTGAAACGCGTACGTGAAGCGGAACGTCGAGCTGAAGCCGCTCGATGCGCAGCTCCAGACGCTCGATCCCGCCGCCCGTCGGCGCGCCGCGGCTCAGAGGACGCGCTGCTTGGGATTCTCGCCAGACTCGTAGTATGCCTCCACGCGCCGCGCGAGCGCGCGGACGCGGTCGGGCATTTCGTCGGGCAATGGCCAGCGCGTCATCGCGACGCGCATGCGATCTTGCAGCAGCTGCGCATCGGGGAAGTCTTCGCGCGCCAGCGCTTCGTCGACGTCGAGCCAGTTATCGATCGCGGTGCGCGTGCGCGAGATGCGTTCGACCAGCTCGCCCATGCCCGGCGAATCGATGCGCGACTCCTGCGCTTCCGCGGCCAGCGCGCGCAGCTGATCCCGCGCCTTCTCGAGCGCGTTGCCGGAGCTCGCCCGTGCAGGCCACGATGTCCCCGACCAGATCGTCGAAGCGGCGCGCATCGGCTCGTGCGAGATCTCGCGGATCAGGATCACGCGGCCGAAGGCGACGCCGGAGTGGTCCGTGAGGCTGTGCATGCTGATGCGCAGGCGGTGACCGCGCTGCGCGATGCGCACCTCGACGTCCGTCCAGGTGCGACCGGATGCGTCGGCGAGCGCATCGGCCGCCTCGCCGACCTCCTCGAGGCCATGGCTCTCCAGCACCTGCTTGAGCAGCTTCCCGCGCAGATCGCCCTCGAGCGCGAGGTAGTCGCGCACCGGGCGATTCACGGCCTCGATCACGCCCGCGGCGTCGACGGCCAGCGCCCCGGTGTCGAGGTGGTCCATCACCGCTTCGAGGAAGAGATTGGCACGCGAGAGGCCGGCGACGAGCCGCTCGTTCTCGACCGTCAGGTTGTAGTGCTCGACCGCCTGCTTCATCACCTGCTTCAGGTGGTCGGGCTCCCACGGCTTGGTGATGTAGGCGTAGACGTGACCCGCGTTGATGGCATCGATGATCGCCTGCATGTCGGCGAAGCCGGTGAGGATCATGCGCACCGTCGCCGGGTGCCGCTTGCAGACCTCGCTCACGAACTCGACGCCGCTCATGTTCGGCATGCGTTGGTCGGAGAGCACGACGGCGACGGGGGCCTTCTCGTCGAGCAGCTCGAGCGCGCGGCGCGCATCGCTCGAGGTCAGCACCTCGTAGTCGTTCTGGAACGTGAACGTCATCGTCTCGAGGATGGCTTCCTCGTCGTCGACGACCAGGATCCTCGGCCGGCTCCGGGGCTTCGAATCGCGCGCGGCGGGCGTGGGCGGGCGGCTCACCACCCGAAGGAGCGCCCCGTCTTCCGCCTCGTCGCGTCCTTCGCTTCGCGCTCTTCGATCTCGCCGCGCACGCGGCGCCGATCGGCTTCGAGGCGCTGGCGCAGACGATCGCTCGCGGGCGCCGACCAGGGGCGCTGCTCGGAAGAATCGCGCAGCTTGCGGAAGCGGCGGTAGCCCCAGAGCTCGTTCTTGAACTCTTCCTCGATGAACTTGACCATGATCGCGTCATCGAGGAAGCCCAGGCCCGGGACGTGGTCGGGGATCAGATCCTCCGATTCCGAGAAGTAGGCGAGGCCCGCGAGCACCTCCGACTTCACGCGCTGCGGCGCGGCGTAGGCTTCGTCCTGGATCAGATCGACGAGGTCGGCGAGCACGCTGATGGCTTCCTGAACGAAGGGCGGCGTCTTCTTGGAGGCGCGCACCCGCTGCACGATCGCGCGCGCGTCCTGGATGATCTGCTGGGCGTCCTGCCCCGCGGCGCCCTTCTTCACCTTCCGATAGAGCGCGCGAAAGTACTCGGCATCCTCGTCGTCGAGGGTGAACGTCACCTTGAACTTCTCGCCCATCGCGGAGGCCTCCAAGTCACTCTCAACGGAGAAAGGCGTGGATGCTATCAGTAGCGCGCGTACTCGATCAAGCGATCCAGCGAGCGCCCCCACTCGCCTTCCCAGCGATCGAGCACCACCTGGCCCGGGCTCGCGCCGAGCTCGAGCTGCGCAAAGACCGGATCGAGATAGCTGGTCTCGTCGGGGTCGCGGCGGCCGGCATGGGCGATGCGGCGCAGGCCCTCCCGACTGATCGCAGCCAGCTCCGTCGCCAGCTCGAGCACGGGGCGGCCCGCAAAGCGCGCCGCCAGACCTCGCCGCGCCACGTCCCCCCGCGCCGCCTCGCGCTCCTCGTGCGAGCTTCCGGCGACGAGCTCCCAGGCCGCCTGCCGCGCTCCGGCGTCATACAGCAGACCCTTCCAGATCGCCGGAAGCGAGCAGGTCAGGCCGGGCGGCACCGCGTCCGCGCCGCGCACCTCGATCACGTGCTTGAGCCGCACTTCGGGAAACAGCGTCGTGAGGTGGCGCGCCCAGTCGTCGAGCGTGGCGCGTTCTCCGTCCCTGCCGTCCGTCATGAAATGCCGGAAGGTCATGCCGTTCGCCGCTGCATAACGACCGTCGCGAACCACGAAGAACATCGGCACGTCGAGCGCCCATTCGACGTAGTCGCGGTAGCCGAAGCCGTCCTCGAACGCGAACGGCAGCAGACCCGAGCGATCCGGGTCCGTATGCTGCCAGATGTGCAGGCGCCGCGAGACGTAGCCGTTCGCCTTGCCCTCCGAGAGGCCCGAGTTGGCGAAGATCGCGGACACGATCGGCGTGACGCCGAGCGCCATCCGCAGCTTCGCGACCATGTCCGCCTCGCTCCCGTAATCGAAGTTCGCCTGCACCGTCGCCGTCGCGTACATCATGTCGAGCGCGAGCGTGCCGCGCGTCGGCAGATAGCTGCGCATGATCCGATAGCGCTGCTTGGGCATCTGCGGGATCTGCCCGACGCCGTGGATCGGGTTGATGCCGAGGCCGAGCCAGACGATCCCGAGCGGGTCGCAGATCCGCTTCATCAGCGACAGGTGGCCCTGGAACTCGCTGCAGGTCTCGTGGATCGTGCGCAGCGGTGCGCCCGAGAGCTCGAGTTGGCCGCCGGGCTCGAGGGTGATGCTCGCGCCGTCCTTCTCGAGCGCGATCAGATTCGTGCCTTCGCGAATGCGCCGCCAGCCGTCGCGTTCCGCCACGCTCTCGAGCACCGCTGCAATCCCGCGCGGGCCGTCGAACGGAACGCTGCCATGATCGCGCAGGTAGAGGCCGATCTTCTCGTGCTCGGTCCCGACCCGCCAATCCTGACTCGGTTTCTCGCCCTGCCCGAACCAATGGACCAGGTCCGTGGCCGAGCTCACGATCGCCTGCTGGTCGGCGGCGCCCTGGCGATCGAGGCTCACGGCGTCGCCGCCTCTTCGAGGAAGCGCTCGAGGAAGCTGGTGAGCGCCGCGCGAAGATCGTCGCCGGCGTCGAGCGGAAAGGTGAGGCACGGCCCTTCGGTCTTGCCGGCGTGGAACGGGCCGACCAGCGTGACCTCGCCGCGCGAGCGCGCGGTGACGATCGCGCGGTAGCGGCCGCGCGTGAGGTCGAATTGCACGGCGCGCAGGTGCTTGTCGTCGGCGCGCACGTCGGAAAGCTCGATCCGCAGCTGCGGCGCGCCGGCCCGGGCGGCTGCCTCGTGGAAGCGCGCGAGCGCCGCGGCGACCGTTGCGCGCAGACCCTCGAGGCAGCTGCGCGCATCGCGCAGCCCAGCCTGATGGGAAGCTTCGCGCTCGCCGAGGCCGTGGCCGAGCTTTTCGAGCCGGGCCGCAAACTCGGCCGCGCCCGGCGCAGGGGGGTGGGGCGGCATACTGGGACATGCTCGCACAGCGCGCGCGAGCATCGCCAGCGGGTCGCCGCTGGGGGGGCCCGACTACAGGGCCTCGTCCGTCGCAACCATGGAGCTGGCGTCGAGCCGCGCGAGCACGGAATCGCGGAAGGCGAGGAACTCCGGGCGGCGCTGGGCCGACACGGAATCGCCCGCCGGCGTGCGCAGCCGAGCCGGGTTGAAGTAGCGCCCATCCTCTGCGATGCGGAAGCAGACGTGGGGGCCCGTCGAGAGACCCGTCGAGCCGACGTAGCCGATCACCTGCTTCTGGCGCACGTGGTCGCCGACCTTCAGACCGCCGCCAAAGCGGGACAGGTGACCGTAGTAGCTCACGTAGCCGCGAGCGTGGCGGATCTTCACGAGGTTGCCGAAGCCGCCCGCATAGCCGGCGTAGATCACGCGGCCATCGGCGACGGACCAGACCGGGGTGCCGACCGGCGCCGCGTAATCGATGCCCTGGTGCGGGCGCGTGATCCGCAGGATCGGATGGAATCTCTCGTTGGTGTAGGTCGAGCTGATCCTGGCGAAGCGCACCGGCGCCTGCAGGAACTGGCGCTGCACCGAGCTGCCATCCGGATGGTAGTAGGCGCCCTGACCCGGCTGGCTCTCGTAGTAGATCGCCGAGTACGCCCCGGCCGTTCCGTTGTATTGCGCAGCCAGGATGCGGCCGGGCCGCAGGTAGCTCTTGCGGCCCGAATCGTCGGTGAAGTAGAGCCGCTCGTAGAGGATCCGGAACTCATCGCCCGGCCGGACGGAGCGGGTGAAATCGATGTCCCAGGCGAAGATGTCGGCGAAGTCACTCGCCAGCTGGGGGCTCTCGCCGAGCGCCTTGATCGCATCGTGCAGGCTCGTGGTGACGACACCCGCGATGCGCACCTCGCGCGGCTCGAGCTGGAGCTCGTTGCGGTGCACGACGTAGTGATCGCCCTCGAGCGCGAGCGTGTAGCCTTCCATCGGCGAAGTGCTGTAGCGGAACTCGACGACGCGCCCTTCGGCGTCCTGCGCGAGACGATAGGAATGGCCGGGCTGCGTGCGGCGGAAGTCGAAGTGCCGCGCGAGCTCGCGCGTGAGCTTGTGGATCGTGTCCCGGTCGATGTTCTGCTGCGCGAGCGCGTAGGCGAGCGACTCGCCGCGCGCAATCACGCCGCTCGTGTAGATGCGGTCGCGCTCGATGGCGGGGGCCGGCGTGGCGATCGGCGCCAGCGGCTCGAAGCCAACGGGCTCGAACGTCGGGTCGGCCGCCGGCGGGCTCGCAGCGACCGAGGTCGAGATCGCAGCGTCCGGCGGCGTCTCCGGCAGCGCGGCCGGCGCCGTGACGGGCGTCTGCGTGTCGAGCGCTGCAAGCATCGGCTCGGGCGTGCGCGCGCCGAGGCGAGCGACGAACGCAGTGCCGAGTCCGAGCGTGAAGGCGGCGGTGAAGATCGCCGCACGCTGCAAGAACGATCGAGACACGAGTCGGGTGTGAGGCCGGGTCTTCGCGTTCAGCATTCAGCGTCTCCTGCGGGGGACCGCGGCGGGGTATAGTTAGCCTTCGGCTCGTCGATTCGCACGGTAAAGAGTTACTTCCTTGGAAGGCGCTTTTTTTCCCCGGACCGCGCCTTTCGGTCCCCCACCACCTGCATCCTGGCCCGCGCTATGTTGCTGATCTTCCAGCGCAACTCTGTGATCGCCGTCACGCTCCTGTGCAGTTGGCTGGCGCTTGCCTGCGCGGCCGCGCCACGGCCCGCCGCAGAGCGCGATTCACGTCCCCTGGGGGAACGAGCTGCGGCTCTGCTCTCCGAGTCGGTCCGAATCCGCACGGTGAGCCCGCCGGGCAACGAGAAGCCCCTCGCCCAGTTGCTGGTGAATCGCATGCGGGAGTCGGGGCTCGAGGCCGAGTTGATCGAGACTCCGCGCGGCTCGGCTCCGCTGGGACGCGCCGCCGCCTGGGGTGTTCTGCGCGGCAGCGGACGCGGCAAGCCCATCGTGCTGCTCTCGCATCTCGACGTCGTGCCTGCGGAGCCGGCCGAATGGGGGACCGACCCCTTCGCCGGCGAGGTGTCGCAGGGCTACGTGATCGGCCGCGGCGCGCTCGACGCCAAGGGCGTCGCGATCGTCCACCTGTTCACGCTCACCGAGCTCGCGCGCCGCGGCGCGAAGCTCTCGCGCGACGTGATCCTGCTCGCGACCCCGGACGAGGAGATGGGCGGCGTGGCCGGCGCCGGCTGGGTGGCGCACGAGCGCCGCGATCTGCTGCGCGGCGCCGCCTACCTGCTCACCGAGGGCGGCGGGATCGTCGCGAACGACGAGCGCGGCTCGGCCTGGGGCATCGCAGTATCGGAAAAGTCACCGTGCTGGCTGCGCGTCACCGCGCGCGGCGTCCCGGGACATGGCTCGGTGCCCGGCCGCAATGCCGCGGTACCGCGCCTGATCGCCGGGCTCGACCGCATTCGGCAGCTCGAGACGCCGGTGCGCGTCGTCCCGGAGGTGGCGGCAATGTTTCGCGCGATGGCGCACCGCGCACCGCCCGGCGACGGACCCGCCTTCGCGAACCTCGCCGCGGCGCTCGCTTCCGACGGCGCCTTCCGCGAGCGCTTCCTCGCTCAGCCTGCCAACGCAGCGCTGGTTCGCGACACGCTGGCGATCACCGTGCTCCGGGGCAGCGAGGCGACCAACATGATTCCCGCCGTCGCGACCGCGGACATCGATGCGCGGCTGCTGCCCGGCGAGACGTGCGACGCCTTCCGCGCGCAGATCGAACGCACGCTCGCGGACCCAGGCCTGAGCGTCGAGGCCCTGCTCACCTTCCACACGCCGACCGCGCTCACCGACACGCCGCTGTATCGAGCGATCGCGCAGGTCGCGAAGACGACGGATCCCCGAGCGCTGGTCGTGCCGCGCGTGAACGCGGGCTTCAGCGACGCGCACTATTTCCGCGAGCTCGGGCTCACGGCCTACGGCTTCGTCCCGCGCTGGCTGCATCCCGACGACACCCGCGGCATCCACGGCCCGGATGAACGGATCTCGATCGAGAATCTCGAGCGCGGTATCGAGACGCAGATCCGCATCCTCGAGCAGCTCGACCGGGAGGAGTGAGGCGCGCGCCGGGCGGACGCCGCGCAGCGAGGCGAAGCCGGGCCGGGCTAGATCAGCTCCTGGATCGCGCGGTGCAGAGCCTCGAAGAGCGGCTCGATCTCGGCGAGCTCGAGGCAGGAGAAGGCGATGCGCAGATCGGTCTCGCCCTCGGAGATCAGACCGATCCCGTGCTGCTCGAGCAGATGCAGGCGCACCTTCTCCGCGGGCACTTCCTTCACCTTCACGCACATGAAGTAGCCGCTGTTGAACGGATAGGTCTCCCAGGACTCGCGGAAGCGCGGCGCGTTCGCGACTTCGAATACCTTCTCGGCGCGCACGCGCAGCGTCTCGTGCTTCTGTTTGCGCTCGGCGTCGAGCGTCGAGGACGCGAGGGCCTTCTCGACGAGCAACTGCGAGGTCTGCGACGCATTCGAGATCCCGGCGCGGATCGCGCCGCGCGTCTTCGCGTCGAGCACCTCGAGCGCCGCCTCGGCTCCCTCGACGCGCCCCGGCGCGAAGCACAGGAAGCCGCAGCGCAGCCCCCACGCGAACAGCTCCTTGGTCGCGCCGTCGAGCTTCACCGCGAGCAGATTGGGGTGCAGGTTCGCCAGCATTCCGAACAGCGATTCCGTCAGCGAGCGCCCGCCCAGGTGGTAGAAGAGGCCGAAGTAGGCGTCGTCGACCAGCACGACCAGCTTCGTCCCCGCCTCCGCCTGCCGCCGCAGCGCGGCGACGATCGCCTCGGCCTCGGACGGCGTCGGCACGTAGCCCGTCGGATTGTTCGGGAAATTCAGCAGCACCACGAGCTTCTCGCGACCCGCGCTCGCGAGCGCCTTGCCGAAGCCGCGCGTATCGAAGCCGCGCCCGGCATAGAACGGGAAGGTCGTGAGGCGGGCGCCGAGCTTCACCTCGTAGAGAAGCCTGTAGTTCTCCCAGAACTTGTCGGGCAGCAGCAGCGTGTCGCCGGGATCGACGAACAGCTCGCCCGCGAGGGCGAGGCCGTGCGTGATCGCCTGCGTGACGATCGGAAGACCGAAGGTCTTGCCGCGCAGGGAAGGATTCTCGGCGAGCAGCTTCTCGCGCCAGCGCTCGCGCAGGCCGGGGCGCCCGGCCGGCGGCGCGTAATCTACGGCGTCGCCGGTGTCGAGATCGGCGAGGTGGCGCACCAGCGAGGGCAGCCGCATCGGCACGCGCTGCTCGGTCGCGATGCCGATCGTGGCGTTCATGCGCTTCGCCCTGGCCTTGGCCTCGGCGCCCTGCGAGAGAATGCCTTTCGGGAAATACAGGCGGCGCCCGAGCGCCGAGAGCATCGCGAAGATCTCGGGCGCGGCTGCCTCGAGCTTGCGGTTCAGCTCGCTCGCGATCGGGTGCAAGGTCTCGGGGGCAGGGG
The DNA here is from genome assembly GCA_963785985.1 of uncultured delta proteobacterium. GTDB lineage: Bacteria > Myxococcota_A > UBA9160 > UBA9160 > SMWR01 > DATBRV01. Next base: position 252,599 of record CAWAXD010000024.1, read on the forward strand.
ACAAGGGACCACCAGCGCTCGGCGTTTGCGAGCCGGGAGAATCTACAGACGGCGGTGCAAGACGTCCATCAAAGCATCGAAGCCCAGCGCGCGCCAGAATGCCTGCCCCTCGCGGTTGCCGCTCGCGACGCGGACCTCGACGCGGTGCACGCGCCGCGCGCGGATCCAGTCGAGCGCGGCGGCGACGAGGGCGCGGGCGAGTCCCCGGCGGCGCGCGCTCTCGACCACGAACAGATCCGTGATCTGCGCGCGCTCGACCTCCACCAGGATGGGGGGCGCGCGATCGATCCGCGCCGCGCAGAAGCCGACCAGCTCGCCGGCGCGCTCGCTCACGAAGAACACCGCGTCGGCGTCGGCGAGCTGCCCGCGCAAGAGCTCCCGGACCTCGTCCCCGGCTTCCGAGCGCTCGGTGAAGAGGGGATCGAGATGGGAGTGGTGCGCGTTGATCGCGCGCCAGAGAGCGGCGAGCTGGTCGAGATCACGAAGCGAGGCGCGGCGGATTCCCTCCGGACCGCCGGGGCTCACGGCTTGATCTGACCTTCGCGAATCATTCTCTCGATCTCCGACTGGCTCTTGCCCTGCAGGACCAGCTGCTCCACTTGTCGAGTGACACTCTCGACCTGCGGCTGCAGCGTCCGAGGATCGCTCCCGTTGGCGCGCAGATTGCTCTCGACCGTAGAGCGAATTTCGTCGTGGAGCGCCTGCTTGACCTCGGGGGGCAACGCCTCCCCATCGCGGATCATGCGCTCGACTTCCTTGCGCGCCGCACCCGGTTCCATCAGCGCCGCGCCTTCCTTGCCGAAGAAATGCTCTCGCAGCCGCTGTTCCTGTGTCTTTCCGCTGCCCTTCGTCACGCTCGCGACGCCGGCCCGGCGCATCGCAAAGTCCCCATGCCGGATTCCGTCTCGCTCGTAAGTGCCTTTCAGCACGTTGCCGCTCGGGTCTTTCTCGGTGGTCGTATACAGCGTCAGACCCTCGAGCGTCTCGGTTCGCTCGCCGCCCAGCGAGTCCTCGAGACGAAACTCCGGCAACGCGAACGTGCCCCCGATGCTCCAGGCTTCCGTGTAGGTGACGACCGACGCGGAGGCCGCCGTCGGGCGCGACCCCGAATGCCAGGCACCGCGCGTGTTTCGCAGCGTCTTCGATCTCATCCCGCGAGTGTTGTACGAGAGACCCGTCGCGATCTCCTCGAATTGGGACGGATTCGGTTCCCAGGCGCCGACCACCCGCGAAGCCCCGGTGGTGCCGAGCTGTTCGAAACGGCCGCTGTCGTCCTTGAAGATGACGAGCGGATATTCCGTCCACTTCAGGCGTTCACCTTCGCGTTCGAACACCCACAAGCGATCGTCCCAGCGAAGCTGCTTGGGATCGCGGGCGTGGTCGTCGCGATAGTGTACGAGCACGTGCCAGGTTCCAATCAGCCAATCCGTCGGGTCCGCCGCTCGGGCCATGGGGGCGACCGAGAGCCCCAGCAGCGCAGCGAGCGCCACGAGGCGACGCATCAGATCGTGCGCTGCGTGCGCGGAAAATCGCGCCAGACGGGAACACCGCAGAAATGCGAGCCCTCCGTACAGCGCGGCCGCACCAGCTCCGTGCGCACGAAGCAGGGCGGCCCGACGTGGCGCACCAACTCGGGGTGCACGGCCCGCACCTCCGCAATCTCGTCCATCGAGGCCTGCCAGATCTCGCGCTGCGCATTCAGACACGTGCGCATCGTCCACTTGTGGAGCAGGTCGAGCAGCGCGCCGGATTCTTCGAAGCGGATTGCGAGCGCATTCGGAAGCACGTAGAGCGCGAGCTCGGGCGAGACGCCGCGGGCCAGCAGACGGGCGCGCGCATCCCAGGCCGCTTCGACCGCTTCCGTGAAGAGCGCGTGGCAGGCCGGATCCTCGCGGATCAGCTCCGGCTCGATCACGTCGACGCGCCCGGGCACGCTGCGCGAGAGCAGCGGCCGCGAGCCCGGCACCGTCCGATGTCGCTGATCCTGCGAATCGGCTGTGTGCGAGAGCTTCTTGCGGAACGTGTAATGCGCGTGCGCGAGCGTGCGCATCAGCGGCGAGTGCGTCGAGACGTTGAGCGTCTCGAGCCGATAGGGGTTCTTGGCGGGATCGAGGACCAGCTCGAGCGCCTCGTCGTCGGAGAGATCCAGGCGTCCGAGCACTCGGCGCACCGCATCCGCGATCACCTGGGGCGAGCGCCGGCCGTGATCGACGAGCCGCGCCGTGCGGCCTTCGAGAAACTTGTCGAAGGCCTCGGCGGCGACGCCGTCGGCGACTCCCGCCACCGAATGACGGTTCTCGACCGGGTCCGCGAGCTCGGGTCCACCCACCTGCTCGAAGAAGGAGGGATCGATCCGCGACACCTCGGCGACCATGCGCGCGACGACGTCGGCCGCTTCGTCGGGCGTGTCGCCGACCTGGACCATGCGCCGCAGGCGGTGCAGCACGAGACCTGAAACCGTGTAGACCATCGCCGTATGACAGGCGATCGGAATCACGTAGCGGGCCGTTTCGATCGCCTTCTTCTCCGCCTCGCGTGCGACGCTGCGCCCGAAGGCGACCGACTTGCGCGCCGGCAGCCGCCACAGGTCGGAAAGGCGCTGCTGCGTCACCGGCGTCAGCCGCGCCGTGAGCTCGCGGTAGGCGCTCCAGCTCGCCTCGATCGAGGCTTCGTAGAGCGCGCGCTCGGGCCGCGAAAGGCTCGGGGGGACGTGCGCCGCCATTTCGTCGAGGCGGACATAGCGCTGGCTCTGCTGCTCGGTGTTGTAGAAGGGGAAGCCGTGCAGGAAGGACCAGACGAGCTGGCGCGAGATCCCGGAGAGCGCGAACTCGAAGGTCGCGTGCTGGAACACCGTATGGTGACCGCCCTCGAAGGTGAGGGGACCGATGCTGCGGCGCTGCCGCTCGGTGATCTCGTCCGCCTCGATCACCCGCGGCGAGTAGCAGGTGCGCGCCGCGGAAATCGCGTCGTCGTAGGGACGATCGAACCAGTTGCGCAGGCGGACCTCGGGTCCGCGGTCGACGACAGTCACGCGCTCTCCAGGAGGTCTGTGCCTAATCTCGCAGAGGCCCGACGCGGGTTCAACGCCAGGTTTCTTGAGCAAAGGATTACCTAGAATGCTCCGACGCGCGGGGCGCAGCCCCGCGGCTCCGCGGGCCGTTCGCCGCGCGTGCGCGGCGCGTTTCCCGACGGGGGGCCACCGCTTGCCCGGGCATCTGCCAGCTGCCTTCCGGAGGGGCTCGTTTGGCACAGGGATTGCCTTTCGCAGTGTCTGGACGAGTCCGCGCGGCCGACGGCGAGCCGCGCGGCAGAAGCGCCCCCCGGCGCAGGCTGGACCCCATGCCCCGACTCTGGATCGTGCATCGCGACGCGCGCATCCGCACGGCGCTCTCGCGCCTGGCGACGGCCCCCAGCGATGCGCTGCTCGGCGCGCCCGGCGATCCCGCGTTCGCAAGCGCCGAGCCGCCCGACGTCGTGCTGCTGGGGCTCGCGCCGCCGTTCGAGGCCGAGCTCGAGTTCGCGCACCGCCAGCGGGCCCGCTCGGGCCGCGCGGCCTGGTTGCTGATCGGGGAACGCAGCGAGCTCGCCGCCGCGCGGCGGCTCTTCGACGCGATCGACGCCGAGCTGCTCGCCTATCCGCCGGAGGCGGCCATGCTGCGCAGGCGGGTGCGCGAGCTCGCGCGCCGCTCCGAGAGCCTGCCCCGGCCGCTCTCGCTCGCGCAGCGCGGTGTTCGCGACGCGCTCGCCGGCCGCTTTTCGCGCTGGTTCGGCGATCTCGAGCTGCCTGCGCTGCTGCGCGCGCTCGACCCCCGGCTGGCCGACGTTCCGCTGCTGGTGCGCGGCGAGCCTGGGAGCGGGCGCAGCAGCCTCGCCCGCTACGTCCATTTCTTTGGAAGCGGCGCGGGGGGGGCCTTCGTGCAGGTCGTGTGCGCACCCGGGCTCAGCCTGCCCCGGCTCCGCGAGGTAATCGCCGACGCCGCTCGCGACACGCACGCGGCCTCCGCCGCAGCCTTGTGTCTGCTCGCCGTCGACCGCCTGGCGCCGGAGGTGCAGCGAGAGCTGCTGGATTGGATCGAGCTCGGGCCGCCGCCGGGTCTTTTGCGCGCGCGCAATCTGCGCTGGATCGCGACGGCGGACGACGCCGCCGAAAGCGACCCGCTCGAACCCGAGCTGCGTCAGGCGCTCGGGGGACTCGTGCTGCGCATCCCGCCGCTGCGCGAGCGGACGGCGAGCATTGCGGGTCTGGTGGAGGCCGCCGCGAGCCGGTTTTGTGGCGCGCACGGCGAGCGCCCCCGCCGCTTCGACGACGACGCCCTGCGCGTGCTGACCGAGTACCCGTGGCCCGGGAATCTGCGCGAGCTCGAGGCCGTGGTCATGCAGTCGCTCGCCGCGTCGGCTTCGAATCCGCTGACGCCGTCGGACCTCGAGCTCGATGGCGAGCCCTTTGCGCCGGTCGACGTCGAGTCGCTGGGCGCCGAGCTGATCGAGGCGGGCGAGCCCGTGCTGGAGGAGCCCCGCTTCGACGAGCCGATCCTGGAGACGGAGCCCATCAGCGAGGCCGAAGCGGACGCGCTGTTCACGACGCCTTCGCCACCGACGCGGCCGCCGCTGCGGGTGCTGGCGGAGCCTCGATCCGCAGCCGAGGAGGCGCCGCCGCCGCGCGCGCTCGCAGCCGCCGGACTGCGGCCACTCGCCGCGGCGCTCGCGCACGAGCTGCGCAGCCCCCTCACCGGCATCAAGACGTTCGCGGAGCTGCTCGCCGAACGCTGGACGGATGCCGAGTTCCGCGCGCGCTTCGCCGAGCGGACCGGCGAGGACGTGCGACGCATCGAGACGTCGCTCGAGCGCCTCGCGAAGCTCGCGAGCTTTGGCCCGCCGGCCGCCGAAGCGGTCGACGTCACGGCGCTGCTCGGCGAGCTGCTCGAAGCCCGCCGCGACCTGATCCGCGATCGACGCCTGCTGGTCTTGCAGGAGCTCGACACGCAACACCCCGCGGCCCACGCGGATCCCGAGCAGCTGCGCTTCGCGCTCGATGCGCTGCTCGGGGCATGCTTCGCGCTCGTGCCGGAGCGCGGCGACGTCTATCTCGCGTCGAAACACCTTGCAGCGGGCCTGCGCGGCGGCCCGACGCTGCGCGTGCTCGTGCGCTTTCACGGCCCCGAGCGCAGCTTGGCCGCCGGACGCGTCCCGGGGGTCTCCCCGGTCGAGAACTCGCTCGCGCTGGTGCTCGCCGAGCTCGTCGTGCGCGCGCAGCAGGGCAGCTTCACCGTGAGCGAAGCGCAGGGCGACGAGACGCTCATCGTTCTCGAGCTGCCGGGTTGACGGGTCCCGGCGCGGGCGCAGCCCGCGCCACCCGTACTTCGCTCGGCTTCGCCTCGCTGCGCGCTTCGCTTGCGGGCGGGGCGCGCAGCGGTGGGACGGCGCTGCTACGGAGTCGTTGCGAGCTGGTAAGCTCCGCGCATGCCGCGCGTCCTGGTCGTCGACGACGAGCCCGGAGTGCAGGAATCGCTCCGGATGCTGCTCAAGCACGAGTGCGAGGTGCAGACCGCCGCGAGCGTCGATGACGCGCTGCGCATGGTCGCGGCAGCGCCCCCGGATCTCGTGCTGCTCGATCTGGTCATGCCCGGCCGCAGCGGCTTCGATCTGCTGGCGGAGCTCGAGCAGCAGGACTCGCCGCCGCCGGTCGTCGTGCTGAGCGGCACCAAGACCATCGCGACCGCCGTCGAGGCCATGAAGCGTGGGGCGGCCGACTACCTGACCAAGCCCTTCGAGGTAGAGGCGCTGCGCATCAAGGTCCGCCAGCTGCTCTCGCGCCGGGAGCTCGAGCGCGAGGTGGTGCGGCTGCGCGCCCAGGTGGCGGCGCAAGAGCAGCTCGAGGGTCTGATCGGGCGCAGCGCCGCGATGCAGGAGGTCTTCCAGACGATCCGTCGCGTGGCGGCGACGCACGTCACCGTCTTGATCCACGGCGAGAGCGGCACCGGCAAGGAGCTCGTCGCGCGCGCGATCCACGCGCTCGGACCGCGCGCGCAGGGCCCCTTCGTGGCGGTGAACTGCGCCGGCATCCCCGACGGGCTGATCGAGAGCGAGCTCTTCGGGCACGAGCGGGGCGCCTTCACGGACGCGGTGGAGAAGCGCATCGGTCGCTTCGAGGCCGCCTCGGGCGGCACGCTGTTCCTCGACGAGATCGGCGAGCTCGCGGCGCCGCGTGCAGGCGAAGCTGCTGCGCGTGCTCCAGGAGCGGCGCGTCGAAAGAGTGGGCGGGTCCACCTCGCTCGCGGTCGACGTGCGCGTGCTCGCCGCGACGCATCGCGATCTCGAGCAGGATGTTGCGACGGGTCGCTTTCGCGCCGACCTGTTCTACCGCATCCAGGTCGTACCGATCGAGCTGCCGCCGCTGCGCCAGCACCGCGACGACATTCCGCTGCTCGCAACCCACTTCCTGCGCAAGGCGCGGGCGGCCGCGGGCCGCGGCCCGGCGCGCCTCGAGCCGGCAGCCTTGTCGGCGCTCGAACACCACGACTGGCCGGGCAACGTGCGCGAGCTGGAGAACGCGATCGAGCACGCGGTCGCGCTCGCGGATGGCGACGTGCTCGACGTCGACGTCCTGCCCCGCGCACTCGTGCGCGCGACGCGCATCGATGGTCTGCACGACGCGGTTCGCTCCGGCGAGCTCGGCTTCGAGCAGGCCACCGCCGAATTCGAGCGCGAGCTGCTGCTCGAGGCGCTCGAGAGCACGGGCTGGAACCAGACCCGCACCGCAGAGCAGCTGCGCATGACCCGCCGCGCGCTGAAGCTGCGCATGGATCGGCTCGGGCTCGAGCCACCGGGCTAGTTCGACTTCGCTCGCCTGCGGCTCGCTGCGCGCAAGCTTCGCCCGCTTGCCAGCATGCCTGCGTTCCGGGCGACGTGTTCGTTTGCGAACACTCGAGAATCGTCAAGTATTTCAAATAGTTAACTGAGTCGTTCCGGCCTCGGCGTTCGCTCCGGAACGCCCTTCGGCTGCCTCTGGACTCGGGGCCGAGCCCGGATGCGAGCGTATTCCCCTGTTCTTTTCAGCCGCTTGCAGCACCGCGGCCGCCGCGGGGCTCGGCTGGCACGACGCTTGCGTCTAGAGGCTCGACGACGCAAGGGGAGCCCGGCCCATGACCTCGAAGCAACCGACGGTGCTGGTGGTCGACGACGAGCGCGGCTCGCGCGAATCGCTGCGCATGATCCTGTCGCCGCATCACAACGTGGTCCAGGCGGCGAGCGGCGCGGAAGCGCTCGATCTGCTGCGCACGAGCCCCGTCGAGCTGATGACGCTCGATCTCAACATGCCCGGCATGAAGGGCGACGACCTGATGCGCCTGGTGCGCAGCGAGTTCCCGCAGGTCGAGATCATCGTGATCACCGGCTGCGGAAGTCTCGAAAGCGCGACCTCCGGCATCCGCTATGGGATTTGCGACTACCTCCAGAAGCCGTTCGACGTGGTGCAGGTGACGGGCGCGGTCATGCGCGCGCTCTCGCGCCAGCGCGCGCGCACGCGGCTGTCCTCGTTCCTCGAGGAGCTGGGCGAGGTGGTCGGCAAGGAGCGCGATGCGCACGCCATCCTCAGCGGACGTCGAGCGGAGTCAGAAGCTGCGCGGCCGGCTCGGCGGGATCTTCGGCGAGCGCGGCCCGGCGAGCGAGCCTGGAGCCGGCGTGCCGCTCGATCCGCCGCGCACGATCGAGTTCCTCGAGGTACTCGCCGAGACGATCGAAACCAAGGATCGCTTCATGCGCGGCCACGCGCGCCGCGTGGCGCTCTATGCGGGGCTGATGGCGGATCGGCTGTGTCTGTCGGCGCAGGATCACGAACATGTTCGCATTGCGGCCTTCCTGCACGATCTCGGCAAGGTCGGGGTACCGACGGACCTGTTGCTGCGGGCCGGCGCCCTCGACGTCAAGGAGCGGCACCTGGTCGAGCAGCATCCGGAGATCGGCGCGCGGCTGCTCAAGCCGCTCGACATCCCCTGCGGCGATCCCGCTGGCGATTCGCCATCACCACGAGTGGTGGGACGGCTCGGGCTATCCCGATGGGCTTTCGGGTGAAGAGATCCCGCTCAGCGCGCGCATCATCGGCGTCGCCGACGCCTTCGACGCGATGAGCTGCGATCGGCCCTACCGGCGCGCGCTCGACCGGCAGGTCATCACCGACGAATTCCAGCGCTTCTCGGGCACCCAGTTCGACCCGAATCTCGCCAAGGAGCTGCTGCTCCTGCTCGAGACGGGCGTCTGGGACGTGGACCCCCAGCTGCTCGCCGAAAGCGTGGGGGAGCGCGTGTCTCGGATTGCCGCGGCCGGCGCCAGCTGACGCCGGAGCGCGCCCTGGTTTGCGGGGGTCTTGCGGGAGCCTCCGGGCGAGTGCCCGGGGGTTCCCGCAAGAAACCCCGGAGGCGGTAACGCCGCCCGCTGCTACTTTTCAGGCACTATGTTCGGAATCGGAATGACCGAGCTGATGGTGATCATGGCCATCGCGCTCGTCGTCCTCGGACCGAAGAAGCTCCCGGAGCTGGCGCGCTCGCTCGGTCGCGGGCTCGCGGAGTTCCGGCGCGCCTCCTCGGACCTGCACCGCGAGTTCCTCGACGCCGACAAGGACGTGCCGCCGCCCGCTGCCACGGTGCCGGCGGCGCCGGCCGTCACCGCCGCGGCGCCCGCGAGCACGCCGCCTGCCGAGCCGACGCCCGCGCCGCCACGGTCCTCTGAGACCACGGGTGGATGATCAGAAGCTTCCGCTCACCGATCACCTGGCGGAGCTGCGAACCCGATTGATCCGCGCTGGCGTCGCCTGGTGCGTCGGCGCCGCGCTGGCCTGGAACTGGAGCGAACGGATCTTCCAGCTGCTGCTCGCGCCGGCCGTCCACGCCCTCGGCCCCGGTGGCGGCAAGCTCCAGGCCATCGCGCCGACGGAGATCTTCTTCACGTATCTCGAGTGCGCCCTGCTCGCCGGCTTCGTGCTCGCGCTGCCGGTGATCCTCTGGCAGATCTGGGCTTTCGTCGCGCCGGGTCTCTACCCGAGCGAAAAGCACATGATCACGCCCTTCGTGCTCGTCACCAGCACGCTGTTCGTCACCGGCGCCGCGTTCGGACACATCGCCGTGATGCCGATCATGTTCAAGTTCTTCACGAGCTTCGACAGCGAGTTCGTCCAGTCCGCCTGGACCATGAGCGAGGTCTTCTCGCTGATCACGCGCATGTTCCTCGCCTTCGGTGCGGCGTTCGAGCTGCCCGTCGTGGTCTTCTTCCTGGCGCTCGCGGGCATCGTCGATGCGCCGACGATGCTGAAGGGCACGCCGTACGCCGTGCTCATCATCTTCATCGTGGCCGCGATCCTCACGCCGACCCCGGATTGGGTGAGCCAGACGCTGCTCGGCGTCCCGATGGTGGCGCTCTATCTGCTGGGCGTCGCCGTCGCCTTCGTCTTCACCGGCCGCAAGCCGGCAGCCGCAGAGAAGCCGCAGAGCAGCAGCCTGACTCCCTCAAGCTGACGCGAGTCGGTCGACGATCGCGCGCGCCGCCCGCCGGGCGTCGACCGCGGTCGCGACGCGCATCTCCGCGCCGAGTGCCGCGCCTGCCGGCACCTCGTGCGTGCGCAGCACGCCCTGCTCGATCGTGGTCACGATGCGAAGCCGCTCGAAGTGCAGCGGCGAGGCGTCGACCAGCGCGAGCACCGTGAGGGGATCGTGCAGGAACGCGGCGTTGTCCGGAGCCAGCGTGCCTCCCATCTGCGTGAAGATGCGATGCTGCACGGGCTCCCAGATGCGGATCTGCAGGGCGAGCGCGCGCGCGAGCGGCCCCGCATGCGCGAGGCGCAGCACGGCCGGCGCGTCGAGCCACGTCGCGAGCGTGACGTCGGCCGTGACCAGCGTGGTGCGGAAGCCCGCGCCGAGCACCGCCACCGAAGCCTCGGGATCCGAGCACAGGTTGTAGTCGACCCCGGGCGGGCAGACGTAGCTCCCGATGCGCGCCTCGCGCACGTGTCCGCCCATCACGGTGAGTCCCGCCACGCGCCGCGGCAGCTCGGGATCGAGCGCGAGCGCGCGCGCCAGGTTCGTCAGCGGGCCGACCGCGACGATCTCGAGACCCGGCAACTCGCGCGCCGCGCGCACGATGCGCTCGGGCGCAGGCTCGCAGGAGAGCGGCGCCGCAGGCGCCGCGACGATGCAGCGCTCCTCGTGCCCGCACCAGGCGAAGCGCTCGGCCGGGCGCAGCAGCGCCCGTCGCTCGCCGACGAAGACCTCGACGTCGCCGCGCCCCGCGAGCGCGAGCAGCCCGGCGGCGATGTGCGCCCGAACCGAGGTATCGCCGGCGACCGTCGTGACGACGTGCAGATCGAGGGCGGCGGGCGACGCCAGGATCAGCGCGAGGGCCAGCGCATCGTCCACGTCGCTGCCGATGTCGGTGTCGAGGAGAACCGGGCGGGGGCCCGTCACGCCGGCGGCGGCTCGACCACGAACAGGATCGCGCCGGCTTCGACCGTCTGGCCTTCGACGACCACGATCTCCTTGACGACGCCGTCGATCGGCGACGGGATCTCGTTCTCCATCTTCATTGCCTCGACGATCACGATGCCCTGGCGCTCGCGCACCTCGGCGCCGGCGGCGACGCTCAGCTTCACGATCTTGCCCGGCATCTCCGCCAGCACCGTCTGCGGACCCGTGGCGACGACCGCGGCGGAGCTCGCGAGCAGCTTGCTGCGCTCGTCGATCGCCTCGAGGTGGAAGATCCGCCCGCCGACGAGCACGTCGAAGCCGTGGGCTCCCTTCTCATCGACCATGACCTCGAACTGCTGGCCGTCTTCGATGACCGAGTAGATGTTGGGCCGCTCTGCGCACCGCATCGACGTGCACGGTCTTGCCGTCGATCGTGACTTCGTAGAGCCCTTCGCCCGACTCGCGCAGCTCGACGCGTACGCTCGGGCCCTTCTTCTCGCTGACCTCGTAGTTCACCGCAGGCCTCCGCGCAGCTGGCGCGCCGCCCGGCCTGCTTCCACGGGTCGCCGGCGATGCCGCCGCTCGTCACCGCCTGCGCGCGCGCCGCCTGCTCCTTGTCGCGGCGGTAGGCCGCGATCGCGGCGAGCATCAGCGCCACCCGCCGGGCCTCCGTCGTCTCCTCGCCCTCGTCCGCGCTCGCGCCCTTGCCGCCGTCCATGTGCTCGTCGATGAAGCCCGTGTCGTAGCGCCCGTCGAGGAACACCGGATGCCGCACCACCCGCTGGTGGAAGGGGATCGACGTCTTGATGCCCTTCACCACGAACTCGGCGAGCGCGCGGCGCAGGCGGTCGATCGCCTCGATGCGATCGGCGCCCCACACGACGAGCTTCGCCACCATCGGGTCGTAGATCACGGTGACGGTGGCGCCCTGGTACACGCCGCTGTCGACGCGCACGCCGATACCGTCTGCGGGCCGATAGACCTTCACGACGCCGGGAGACGGCGCGAAGTTCGCGTCGGGATCCTCGGCGTAGACGCGCGCTTCGATCGCATGCCCGTTGATCGAGAGATCGGTCTGCGCGAAGCCGAGCGGCTCACCGGCGGCGGCGCGGATCATCGCCTTCACGATGTCGATTCCGGTGATCGCTTCGGTGATCGCGTGCTCGACCTGGACGCGGGTGTTCATCTCGAGGAAGTAGAAGTGGTCGTTGCGGTCGACGAGGAACTCGCAGGTGCCGGCGCCCACGTAGTTCACCGCGCGCGCGGCCGCGACCGCCGCCAGGCCCATGCGCTCGCGCAGCGGCTGCGAGATGCCGTTGCCCGGCGCCTCCTCGATCACCTTCTGATGCCGGCGCTGGATCGAACACTCGCGCTCGAACAGATGCACGACGTTGCCGTGGCGGTCCGCCAGGATCTGGATCTCGATGTGGCGCGGCTGCTCGACGAACTTCTCGACGTAGAGACCGTCGTCGCCGAAGGACGAGCGCGCCTCGCCGCGCGCCCGGGCGACGGCCTGCGCGATCTCGCTCTCGTTGCGCACCAGCCGCATGCCCTTGCCGCCGCCGCCGGCGCTCGCCTTGATCATGACGGGCGGCCCGGTCTCGCGGATCCAATGCCCGATCTCTTCGTCGCTGAGCCGCTCCGTCGTGCCCGGAACGATCGGCACGCCGGCCCGCTGCATCGTCTGGCGCGCCGTGACCTTGTCGCCCATCGCGCGCATCACGTCGCCCGACGGCCCGATGAAGACGATGCCCTCGTCGCGACACAGATCGGAGAAGTCTCCGTTCTCCGCCAGGAAGCCGTAGCCGGGATGGATCGCCTCGGCGCCGGCGCGCCGGGCGATCTCGATCACGCGCTCCTTCACGAGGTAGGACTCGCGCGAGGGCGGCGGCCCGCAGTGATAGGCCTCGTCGGAGAAGCGCACGTGCAGCGCGTCGCGATCGACGTCGGAGTAGATGGCGACCGTCTTCACGCCGAGCTCTCGGCAGGCGCGAATCACGCGCACGGCGATCTCTCCGCGATTCGCGATCAGGATCTTCTTGAACATGGGTCGACCTACAGCGGGATGTTGCCGTGCTTCTTGGGAGGGTTGACGTCGCGCTTCGTCGCCAGCATCTCGAGCGCCCGGATGATGCGAGGCCGCGTCTCCTCGGGCCGGATCACCTCGTCGATGTAGCCGAGCTCGGCGGCCTTGTACGGGTTCGCGAAGTTCTCGCGGTAGGAGGCTTCGAGCTCCACGCGCTTCGCCGCCGGATCGCGCGCGCCCTTGAGCTCGTTGCGGAACACGATGTTGACGGCGCCGTCCGGCCCCATCACGGCGAGCTCCGCCGTCGGGTAGGCGAGATTGACGTCGGCGCGCGTGTGCTTGCTGCTCATCACGACGTAGGCGCCGCCGTAGGCCTTGCGCGTGATGATCGTGACGCGCGGCACCGTGGCCTCGCAGAAGGCGTAGAGCAGCTTCGCACCGTGCTTGATGATGCCGCCGTGCTCCTGGTCGACGCCGGGCAGGAAGCCGGGGACGTCGACGAAGGTGATGATGGGCAGGTTGAAGGCGTCGCAGAAACGCACGAAGCGCGCACCCTTCTTCGAAGCGTCGATGTCGAGCACGCCGGCCCGGTGCGCGGGCTGGTTCGCGACGATCCCGACCGAGCGCCCGCCGAAGCGGCCGAAGCCCACGACCATGTTCTTGCCGTAGAGCGGGCCGACCTCGAAGAAATTCGTGTCGTCGACCACCAGCTTGATCAAATCCTTGATGTCGTAGGGCTTGTTCGCGCTGTCGGGCACCAGCGTGCGCAGCGCCGGGTCCATGCGGTCCGACGGGTCCTCCGTCGGCACGAAGGGCGGATCCTCGAGGTTGTTCTGGGGGATGAAGGAGAGCAGATTGCGGATGATCTGGATGCAATGCTCTTCGTTGTTCGCCGCGAAATCCGCGACGCTCGACTTCGAGGCGTGGGTGACCGCGCCTCCCAGGTCCTCGGCCGTCACCTCCTCGTGCGTGACGGTCTTGATCACCTCGGGTCCGGTGATCATCATGTTGCTCGTGTTCTTCACCATGATGATGAAGTCGGTCATGGCGGGCGAGTAGACGGCGCCGCCAGCGCAGGGGCCCATGATCGCCGAGATCTGCGGGATCACGCCGGACGCGAGCACGTTGCGCAGGAACACGTCGCCGTAGCCGCCGAGCGAGACGACGCCTTCTTGAATGCGCGCGCCGGCCCCGTCGTTGAGCCCGATGAACGGCGCCCCGACCTTCGCGGCGAGATCCATGACCTTGCAGATCTTCTCGGCGAAGGCGCCCGACAGGCTCCCGCCGAACACGGTGAAATCCTGCGCGAAGCAGAAGACCTGGCGGCCGGCAATTTTCCCATAGCCGGTGATCACGCCGTCGCCGAGGACCTTCTGCTCCTGCATCCCGAAATCCGTGCAGCGGTGCGTCACGAATTTGTCGATCTCGACGAAGCTGCCGGGATCGAACAGCAGCTCGATGCGCTCGCGCGCCGTCAGCTTGCCCGCGGCGTGCTGGCGCTCGATACGCGCGGCGCCGCCGCCCAGCACCGCCTTCTCGTTCATCTCTTCGAGCTTCTTGATCTTTTCTTCGACGGACATCGAGCGGGATCCTCGCGGCTGGCTGGACGGATGAAGGTCTAGAGATTCGCGAGCACGCCGACGGTCTGCTCCAGACGCTTGGCGTACTCCACGCCGTCGATCTTGCGGCGCGCGACACCGCTGTCCATCGCCGCCTGGGCGACGGCGGGAGCGACGTAGGTGAGGATTCGCGGATCGAACGGCTTGGGAAGGATGTACTCGCGGCCGAAATCGAAGATGTCGTGCGGGTACGCCGCGCGCACCGCCAGCGGCACGCCTTCCCCGCGGCGAGCGAGCTCCGCGAGCGCGTGGACCGCGGCGAGCTTCATCGGCTCGTTGATGCGTCTCGCGCGCACGTCGAGCGCGCCGCGGAAGATGAACGGAAAGCCGAGTACGTTGTTCACCTGGTTCGGATAGTCCGAGCGTCCGGTCGCCATGATCACGTCGTCGCGCACCTGGCGCACGGCGGCCGGAGTGATCTCGGGGTCCGGGTTGGCCATGGCGAAAATCACGGGATTCGGCGCCATGCTCTTCACCATCTCGGGCGTCAGCAGGCCCGCCTGCGAGACACCGACGAAGACGTCGGCGCCGCGCAGCGCGTCGGCGAGCGTGCGCGCCGGTGTCGCGCGCAGGAACTCCGCCTTCTCGGCGGTGACGCTCCCGCGCCGTCCTTCGTGCAACACGCCGCGCGTATCGCACAGCAGCATGTTCTCGGGCATCACGCCGATGTCCCGATACAGCCGCGCGCAACCGATGCCCGCGGCGCCTGCGCCGCAGAACACCACGCGCGTGCTCGCAATGTCGCGGCGCGTGATCAGCAGCGCGTTGATCAGCGCGGCGCCCGAGATGATCGCGGTGCCGTGCTGATCGTCGTGGAACACCGGGATGTCGAGCAGCTCGATCAAGCGGCGCTCGACCGTGAAGCACTCCGGCGCGCGGATGTCTTCCAGGTTGATGCCGCCGAAGGTCGGCGAGATGAGCTGGACGGTGCGGACGATGTCGTCGATGTTCTCGCTGTCGATCTCGATGTCGAAAACGTCGATGTCGGCGAAGCGCTTGAACAGCACGGCCTTGCCTTCCATGACGGGTTTTCCCGCCAGCGGGCCGAGGTTGCCGAGCCCGAGCACGGCCGTGCCGTTGCTGACGACGGCGACGAGGTTCGCCTTCGCCGTGTACTTGTAGACCTCTTCCGGGTCGCGGGCGATTTCGCGACACGGCTCCGCCACCCCTGGGGTGTAGGCCATCGACAGGTCCACTTGCGTCACCGTGGGCTTGGTGGGAACGATCTTGATCTTCCCGGGTCGGCCCTCCGAGTGGTAACGAAGGGCCTGCTCTCGCGTGATCACGTGACGTCCTCGAGCGCGTCGGATCCGGGCGCAGCCCGGCGGCGGCGAGCGCAGGAGTCTATCAGAACCGGGGCCCGACCGCCGCGCGGAAATCCGCGCAGTTCCGGAGGGTTAGAGAGCTAGCGCAGCAGCTCGCGGGCGATCACGAGGCGCTGGATCTGGTTCGTGCCCTCGTAGATCTGCATCAGCTTGGCGTCGCGCATCAGCTTCTCGACGGGGTAGTCGCGGGTATAGCCGTTGCCGCCGAAGATCTGCACCGCGTCGGTCGTGACGCGCATCGCCGCATCCGTCGCGAAGCACTTCGCCATCGAAGAATGCTTCGACGCGCGCAGCCCGCCATCCACCATCCACGCGCTCTGGAGCGTGAGCAGGCGCGCGGCCTCGATGTCCTTCGCCATGTCGGCGAGCAGGAACTGCACGGCCTGGAAGCTCGCGATCGCGGTCCCGAAGGCCTTGCGCTCCGCCGCATATTTCGTGGCCTCGTCGAGCGCGCGCTGGGCGATGCCCGTCGCGAGCGAGGCGATCGGCGGGCGCGAGCGGTCGAGCGTCGCCATCGCGATCTTGAAGCCCTCACCCTCGGCGCCCAGGCGCTGCGCCGCCGGGACGCGCACACCATCGAATTCGAGCGCGCGGGTATCGCTCGCCCGCTGGCCCATCTTGTCTTCCTTCTTTCCGCGCGTGATGCCGGGCGTGTTCGCGGGGACGATGAAGGCGCAGATCCCGCGGTGCCGGCTGCGCCGGTCGAGCGTCGCGAACACGGTGAACAGATCCGCTTCGCCGCCATTGGTGATCCAGCACTTGCTCCCGCGCAGCAGATAATCCGAGCCGTCCTTCTCCGCGAGCAGCTGGAGGCCTGCGACGTCGGAGCCGGCGGCGGGCTCGGACAGGCAGAAGGAGACGAGCGAGAAGCGCTCGGCGCAGGGCCGCAGCCAGGCTTGCTTCTGCTCGGGAGTGCCGGCCACCAGGATCGGCGTCAGCCCCAGGTCGTTGCACATCACGGAGGTCGCGATCCCGGCGCAGCCCCAGGCGATCTCCTCGGTGACCAGACAGCTGTCGACCGACGACAAGCCGACGCCCCCGTACTCCGGCGGGATCACGGTGCTCGAGAGCCCGAGCTCCCACGCCTTGCGGATCACCTCGCGGGGAAACTCGCCGGTGCGGTCGTGCTCGGCGGCGATCGGCGCCACCTGCTCGCGCGCGAAGCGGCGTGCGGTCGTCTGGAGCGCGAGCTGTTCGTCGCTGAGACCGAAGTCCATGACCGACCCCGCGGGAGTGGGAGCAAGCGATCAGGCGCCCGTGTAACCCAGCTCGCGCGAGAGCGCCTCGGCGGCCCCGATCACGGCCGGCACTGCGCTGCGCAGCAGGCGCTCTTCGCCGAGACGGAATGCGGGGCCCGAGACCGAGAGAGCGGCGATCATGCGGCCGCTCGCGTCGTGCACGGGAGCGGCGGCGCAGCACAGCCCCGCGTCGCACTCTTCGAGATCGAGCGCGAAGCCGGCGCCCGCCGCCGTGCGCACGTGCTCGAAGAATTTGTCGCGATCGACGATGGTGTTCGGCGTGCGCGCGACGAGGCCGCCCGCTCCCGTCGTGGCGCGATCGTAAGCCTCTCGAACGTTTTCGGGCGAGCCGCCGAGCAGGATCTTGCCGAGCGCCGTGCAGTGGAGGGGAAGCCGACGCCCCACACGCAGCCCCGTCTGCACGAGCTGCTCCGACTGCGCGCCGTCGAGGTGAACCACGTCGAAGTCGCGCAACGTCGCGAGGTGCGTCGTCTCCTCGAGCTTCGTCGCGAGCGCTTCGAGAACGGAACGCGCGCGTCGCAGCAGCGTGCGCCCGCGCAAGAACGCCTGGCCGAGCTCGAGACTCTCTACGCCGAGCCGATAGCGGTCGCTGGCGGCGCTCTGCTCGATGTAACCCTGCTGCTCGAGCGTCGCGAGCAGGCGGAAGACGTTGTTCTTGTGGAGCGAAAGCCGACGCGAGAGCTCCGTGACGCCAAGCTCTTCTTCGTCGCGGAACGCTTCCAGCAGGCGCATGGCGTTGACGACGGTCTGGATCGCGTAGTCGCCCTTCGGCTTCTTCATCGGCCTGGGTCTCCAAACCCTCAGCCCGCCAACGAAGGACTCGCGGGCGACTCGGGGGGCGGGGGGATCCGCCGAGTCGACCCTTTCTCGTCGCACTCTACTCGCTCTGGTCGCGCTTCTTTTATTTTCTTCGCTCGATCGGCGTTCTCGGCACACTCGATGCAACGCGGCCGCGCTTCGCTCGACTCCAATCACGCTTGCGACGTTACGAATGGGACGGCGCTTTCTATCGCACTCGAGAGAGGGGTGTCAAGAATTCTGCGCAACTTTGCAGCGCCGCAACCTCATCGTCACACTCTCGTGTACGACGTGATGCGACCGACGTCACCGACGGAAAACACGAATCCGAGCTGGATCAGATGGGACCGGCGCCGTCCTGCGTTGCGCGGCTTTCGCCTTCGCTCGCGAGCAGCTCGAGGATCAGCAGCCCGACGCCGATCACGATGAAGCTGTCGGCGAAGTTGAAATCGGGCCAGGAGTAGCCGCCCCACAGGCGAAAGTGGAGGAAATCGACGACCTCGCCACGCAAGACGCGATCGATGAGGTTGCCGACGGCGCCGCCGAGGATGCATCCGAGCGCGAGTGCAGAGAGCCGATCCCCGGGGGCGAGCTTGTGGAAGAACGACAGCACGATGCCGATCGCGACGAGCGAGATCGAAATGAAGAAGGTGAGCCGGATCTCCGGCGGACCATCGGCGAACAGACCGAATGCGGCGCCCGGGTTGCGCACGTGCGTGAGGTAGAAGAACCCCTCGATCATCGGGACGCGATCCGCATAGGTCATGTTCTGATCGACGAGGATCTTCGAAACCTGATCGAGCCCGAGGCTGCCCAGGAAGGCGCACCAACCAACGAGCATTTTGGGCGTCATGCGGCGTTGCAACCTATCACACACGTCCCGCAGGGGCGAGCAAAGCGAACGTCGTGCGAAGTGCGGCGCGAGACGCCCGTCGCGGCGGGCGCGAGTCCCCTCAGCGCAGCTCCGCTGCGCTCAGCTCGCCGTCACCCCACACCGTCGGAGCCAGCTCCGAAGCGCGCGCGAGCAGCGCGCGCGCGCCGGATGCATCGCCGTTTGCGCGCAGCGCGCCGCCGCGCAATCCGACGAGATGTGGCTCGACCCGGGGGGACCGGAGATGCTCGGAGCCGAGCAGCAACTCGGCCTGCTCGAGATCCTCGAGCGCCGTCGCGCCATCGCCGCTCTCGACCGCCTGGCGGGCGAGCGCGAGATACGCGAACGGATTGTTCACATCGACCTGGAGCGCGCGCTCGTAGCTCGTGCGCGCGAGCCGCTCTTGTCCCTTCGAGTCGTAGCCAAGACCCTCGAGCACGAGCCGCTGCGACGCGCGCCGCGCAGCGTCCCCCTCGCCGGCGATTTCGTGCAGACGCAGCGGCGCCACCGGCGCGGGCGCAAAGATCGGCACGCGCGCGCAACCCACGAGCAGCGCGAGCGCAGCACAGCCGGCCACGAGCGGACGCGCGCGCCTCACAAGTGCCGCTTGAGCCAGCGGAAGAACTCCCCGCCCCCATCGGACTCGCGGTCGGGCGGACGCTCCGCCACGCCGCCGCCCGGCGTCTGCTCCCTGACGCCTGCCTCACCGCAGATGCTCGTTGGCTGTGTGCCTGCCAGGAAGATCTCGCTCTGCCGGGCCGGGCAGTCGGCGAGCGCGAGCGAGCGCGTCACGGGATCGATCTCGATCTCCTCGACACCCGGCGGGCGCGGGAAGCGGCCGCGGATCTCGCCTCCGGTCATGTCCTGCACGAAGCGCCGCCAGATCGGAAGCGCTCCGACGGCGCTCGGAATCTTGAGGCTGCGCGGCTCGTCGAAGCCGATCCACACGACGACCACGAGCTCCGGCGTGTAGCCGACGAGCCACAGGTCCTGCTCGCTGTTGGTCGTGCCCGTCTTCGCGGCGATCGGCCCACGCAAGCCGTCCGTGTGCAGCGCCGCTGCGGTGCCGTGTTCGGCGACGCCCTCCAGCAGCGAGGTCACGAGGTACGCCGTGCCGGCATCGATGACGCGCTCGAAACGCAGCTTGCGACGATCGAGCGTGCGCCCCTGCGCGTCGATCAGATCCTCGATCGACTGCAGCTCGGGGCGGACGCCTCCGCTCGCGAACGTCGCGTAGGCGCGCGCCATTTCGATCGGCGCGACCGAGGCTGCGCCGAGCGCGAGACTCGGCACGATCGGCAGCGGAGACTGGATGCCGGCGCGCCGCGCGATGTCGGCCACGCGCTGCACACCGACATCCCTCGCCAGCCGCGCCGTCGCGATGTTGAGCGATTTCTCGATCGCGGTGCGCACCGTGACCATTCCGTGCGAGATCTTGTCGTAATTTTCCGGCCGCCACGGTCCGCTCGGCGTCGCGATCTCGAGCGGTGAGTCGTCGAGCAGATTCGCCAGCGTGATCGAGGGCGCCCCGTTCAAGGGCTCGAGCGCCGCGGCGTACACGAAGGGCTTGAATGCGCTCCCGGTCTGACGCCGCGCCTGCGTGCAGCGATCGAACTGCGAGGTGGCGTAGTCGCGTCCCCCCACCAGCGCGAGCAGCTCGCCGGTCTGCGGACGCAGGGCCACGAGACAGCCCTGCAGCGAGCGCCCGGGCTGCGTGGAGCGCAGACGCGGGTAGCGATTCTCGAGATCCGCCAGACCCTCGCGCAGCGCGATCGCGGCCAGGCGCTGCGCGCGGCGATCGAGCGTCGAATAGATCCGCAGCCCCTCGGTCTCGAGCACGCTCTCGTCATAGACGTCCGAGAGCTGGCGGCGCAGCAGGTCGAGAAAGTACCGGGCGTCGCCCGGATCGGGCGTCAGCGCGGCGAGACGCAGCGGCTCGGCCTTCGCCTTGACGTGGTCCTCGCGGCTGAGCCTCCCCTGCTCCTCCATCATGTCGAGCACGAGATTGCGGCGCCGGAGCGCGCGCTCGGGCTCGCGATAGGGCGAGAGTCCGTTCGGGCTGTGGATCACGGCGGCGAGCAGCGCCGACTCGGCGATATCGAGCTCGCGGGCGCTCTTGCCGAAGAAGACGTGCGCCGCTTCGCCGACGCCATGGATCGCCGTCGGCCCGCGCTGCCCGAGATAGATCTCGTTCAGGTAGGTCTCGAGGATCTCGTGCTTGTCGTAACGAGCCTCGACGATCATCGCCATCGCGGCTTCCTGGAACTTGCGCTTGAACGTGCGGTCGGGAGTCAGCAAGAAGTTCTTGACGAGCTGTTGGGTCACGGTGCTGCCGCCCTGACGCACCTCGCCGGCTCGCAGGTTCGCGAGCAGCGCGCCCGCGATGCGGCGCAGATCGATGCCGCGATGCTCCTCGAAACGCTGGTCCTCGACGGCGAGGACCGCGGCGACGAGGTGCGGCGGCAGTTGATCGAGCTTCACGAGCTCGCGCTGCTCGCGGTTCAAGCCGTAATAGGCGCCGATCGGCTCCGGCTCGAGCAACACCGCGCCGAGCTCGCGGCCGCTCGGCAGCTCCCGGATCTCCTCGATCAGATTGCCGTCGAGCCGCAGCACCACGTCGCGCGCCGGCTCGGAACGCGTCGGATGCTCGAAGGCCTGGAGGTAGATGCGGGCGCGGCTCGCTCCCCAGATGTACTCGCCCGGCTCGAGCCGGCCGGGAGCCGCGGCCTCGCGGAAGCCCAGACGCGCGAGCGTCCCGCGCAGATCGACGAGCTTCCAATCCAGGCCCGGATACAGGATGGCCGGAGTCGAGAAGACCCGCGAAGGGATCGAGAAGCGCCGGCCGTCGAAGCGTGCGCGCACGCTGCGGTCGAGGCTCAGGAGATAGCCCGCGGCGACGAAGCCCACGACGAACGCGCTGCCGGCAATCGCGAGCCCGAGCACGCGCAGCAGCTGGCGCGCGCCCTGCGCGCCGCCCGGCTTGCGCGAGGTGCGCGGCTTGGGTCGGGCCACGGCTACACGCGCCGCACGCGCGCCTCGTAGGCCTCCCGCACGATGCGCGTGTCCTCGACGAGCCGCGGCAGCTCCGACATCAACAGCGCCTGCGGTCCGTCGCACAGCGCCTCGGCCGGCCGGGGATGGAAATCGACCAGCACGAGATTGGCGCCCGCGATCACACCCTGAGCGGTGACGTGGAAGATGTCGAGCAACCCGTCGGGAGCCAGCGCACGGCTGCCCACCGAGTGCGACGGGTCGATGGCGACCGGCAGCCGCGTGAGCCGCTTCAGCACGGGCACGTGTCCGAAGTCGACCAGGTTGCGGTGCGGGTCGCCGAGATTCGTCTTCATGCCGCGCAAGCAGAAGCAGATCCGGCGGTTGCCGGCCGACGCCACGTACTCGCAAGCGTTGAGGGATTCTTCCAGCGTGATGCCCATGCCACGCTTGAACAAGACCGGCAGGTCCGTCTGTTGCCCGACGGCCTTGAGCAGCTCGAAGTTCTGCGCGTTGCGCGTTCCGATCTGGAGCATCACGCCCGTGGCGTCACCGGATTCGGTGAGCGCCTTGCGGATCTCCTCGATGTGGGACTCGTGCGTGATCTCCATCGCGATGATGCGGATCCCATACTTTCCGGCGAGCTCGAAGACGAAGGGCAGGCACTCGGCTCCGTGGCCCTGGAAGTCGTAGGGGCTCGTGCGCGGCTTGTAGGCGCCCGCTCGTGTGGTGACGATCCCGCACTCCTTGAGCGCGGCGAACATCGACTCGACGTTCTGGCGGGTGTCGACCGCGCACAGACCCGGAAACAGGTGGAAGCTGTCCTGGCTGATGCGGACGCCGTTGTACTCGAAGCCCACCGCCTCGAGCCCACCCCCGTGGCGTCCGATCGCGCGGAAACGCTCGGTGATGCGGACCACCCGCTCGACGCAGGCGAACTCCTCGAAGGGCGCCGTCGGGATCACGCCCGTCGTCCCGAGCAGGTAGATCTCGGTGAGCGAGCGCGTGGCGCCCTGGATCTGGTGGATCTCCGTGCGGACCTGCGGATAGGCCTCGGCCATCGCGATCAGGCGCCGGACATCGGGCGAATCGGGCCGGGCGTCGGCCTTGAGGACGATGATCATGGGGGGCTCCGGGGGCGTGGCGACGCGAGCCGAGGCTACGGAGCGCCGCCCTGCCCGTCAATCCTCGCTGCGCCGCGGCTCTTGCGAAAACCTGTTTTCTTCTAGAGATTTGCGGGCATGTCCCAAGAAGGGCCGCCCAGCGGACGGCCAACTCGCGCCAAGCTCTGGGGCGGCCGTTTCGAGGCCGCGACGGATCCCGGCCGTCGAACGCTTCAGCGCCTCCATCCATTTCGACCAGGCTCTCGCCCGCTACGACATCCGGGTGTCGCTGGCCCACGCCCGCATGCTGCACCACGCCGGGCTGCTCAGCGCCGAAGAGGACCAGGCGATCGAACAGGGGCTTCGAGGCGATCGCGCGCGAGCTCGCGGACGGAAGCTTCCCGATCGACCCCGCGCTCGAAGACATCCACATGAACGTCGAGGCTCGCTTGCGGGAGAAGATCGGGCCCGCGGCCGGCCGCCTGCACACGGGGCGCAGCCGCAACGATCAGGTCGCGACGGATCTGGCACTCTACCTGCGCGATGCCGCCGCAGCCGCGCAGCGGGGCCTGCTCGAGCTGCGTCAGGTGCTGCACGGCGCGGGCCCGCGAGCACCTCGACACGGTGCTGCCCGGCTATACACATCTTCAGCGCGCGCAGCCGGTGCGGCTCGCCCACCACTGGCTCGCCTTCGTCGAGATGCTCGGGCGCGACGGCTCGCGCTTCCGCGATCTCGGCGCCCGGCTGCGCTCGTGCCCGCTCGGCGCGGGAGCGCTGGCCGGCACGACGCTGCCTCTCGATCGCGAAGAAACCGCACGCGCGCTCGGCTTCGCCGCGCCCGCAGCCAACAGCATGGACGCCGTCGCTTCGCGCGACGCTGCGCTCGAGTTCCTGGCGGCGGCGGCGATCGCGATGGTGCACCTCTCGCGCCTGGCCGAGGAGCTGGTGCTCTGGTCGACGGCGGAGTTCGGCTTCATCGAGCTCGCCGACGCCTACTCGACGGGCTCGAGCCTGATGCCGCAGAAGAAGAACCCCGACGTGCCCGAGCTGGTACGCGGCAAGTCCGGCCGCGCGATCGGAAATCTGGTGGCGCTGCTCACGGTGCTGAAGGGTCTCCCGCTCACCTACAACCGCGACCTGCAAGAGGACAAGGAGCCGATCTTCGATTCCGCGCGCACGCTGCGCGACTCGCTCGAGGTGATGGCCGGCGCGATCGCCACGTTGCGCGTGGACGCGGCGCGCATGCGGCAGGCCGCCTCCGACCCGCTGCTGCTCGCCACCGATCTCGCCGAAGCGCTCGTGCGCGCGGGCGTACCCTTCCGCGATGCGCACGAAGCGGTCGGGCGCATCGTCAAGCACTGCGTGGCGAAGGATCTCGATCTGCGCGCGCTCTCGCGCGAGGATCTGCGCGCCTTCCATCCAGCCTTCCCGGCGGCGGCGGCGGCGCTCGTGGACCTCGACGCCGCGCTCGAAGGGCGCGCGCTGGTCGGCGGCACGGCGCGGGTGCGCGTGGCGGCTGCGCTCGATCGCGCCGAGGCCGATCTGCGTGCGGAGCTCGCGGCACTCGACGCCGCAGGTGTGTCATGAAGAAACTTGTCCTCGCGGCTGCACTCGCCCTTTGCGCGCTCGCCGGGCTGGCGCTCGCCTGCGGCCGCTATGGCCCGCCGCACCGCGTCGCACGCCCGGCGCAGGCGACGCCGAGCGTCCCGCTCACGGACCCCGCGGTGCCGCGATGACGCGCTGGCTCGAGTTCACGAAGATGCACGGGGCCGGCAACGATTTCGTCGTGCTCGACGGCATCCGCGACGAGCTCCCCCCGCTCGAGCCCCTCGTGGCGCGGCTGTGCGACCGCCACTTCGGAATCGGCGCCGATCAACTGCTGGTGGTGCGTCCCTCGCGCAGCGCCGACTTCCGCATGCAGATCTTCAACGCCGATGGCTCGCAGGTGGAGATGTGCGCCAACGGCATCCGCGCCTTCTTTCTCTACCTGCGAGAGCACGGTCACACGGGCGCGGACGAGATTCGCGTGGAGACGCTCGGCGGCATCGTGACGCCGCGCGCCGCCGGCCCCGGCCGCGTCACCGTCGACATGGGTCGACCCGTCTTCGAGCCCGAGAAGATCCCGACCACGCTCGGCAGCGGGCGCGGGCCGGTGCTCGAGGTGCCTCTCGACATCGCCGGCGAGCGCGTGAACGTCTCGTCCGTCTCGATGGGCAACCCCCACGCCGTGGTCTTCGTCGAGGATCCGGAGCGCGCGCCGGTGGAGACGCTGGGCCCGCGCATCGAGCGCCACCCGGCCTTCCCGAATCGCGTGAACGTCGAATTCGCGAGCCCCGTCGGGCGCCGCCGCATCCGCCAGCGCACCTGGGAGCGGGGCACCGGAGAGACGCTCGCCTGCGGGAGCGGTGCCTGCGCGGTCGCCGTGGTATCCATGCTGCGCGGCCTCGTGGAGCGCTCCGTCGCGATCGAGCTGCGGGGCGGCGAGCTCCAGATCGACTGGCCGGACGACGCTGCGCACGTATCGATGACCGGACCCGCGGCGGAAGTCTTCAACGGGCGGATCCGCATCGAGGGGGACTAGCGGTGTTCGAGGGAGTCTTCACGGCGCTGGTGACGCCCTTTCGCGACGGCGAGGTCGACGAGCAGGCGCTGCGCGAACTCGTCGAGCTCCAGGTGGCGGCGGGCGTCGACGGCGTGGCTCCGTGCGGCTCGACGGGCGAGGCCGCGACGCTCTCCCACGCGGAGCACGGGCGCGTGGTGCAGATCGTCGTCGAGGCCGCGCGCCGGCGCATCCAGGTGCTCGCCGGAACGGGCTCGAACAACACGCGCGAATCGATCGAGCTGACGCGCCATGCCCGCCGCGTGGGCGCCGACGGCGCGCTGCTGATCTCGCCCTACTACAACAAGCCGACGCAGGAAGGCATCGTCGCGCATTACGAAGCCATCGCGCGCGACACCGGCTTTCCGCTCGTCGTCTACAACATCCCCGGGCGCACGGCTTCGAACATCCTGCCCGAGACGCTCGCGCGGCTCGCCGACGTCGAGCAGGTGGTCGGCGTGAAGGAAGCAAGCGGCGACATCGCACAGATCTCCGAGGTGGTGGTGCGCTGCCCGGAAGCGTTCGTCGTGCTGTCGGGCGACGACGCGCTGACGCTGCCGGTGCTCGCCGTCGGCGGCCGCGGCGTCATCTCGACCACGTCGAACGTCGCGCCGCGCGACGTGGTGGAGCTGGTGCGCGCCTTCCGCGCCGGTGATCACGCGCGCGCCTTGCAGGTGCACCAACGCCTGCTGCCGCTCTTCAAGGCGCTGTTCTGCGAGACGAATCCGATTCCGGTGAAGGCCGCGCTCGCGCTTCAGGGCCGCATCCGCGACGAGATCCGGCTGCCGCTCACGAAGCTCGCGCAGGCGAACCGGGAACGCTTGCAGGTCGCCTTGAAGGAGCAGGGGCTCGTCTGATGCGCGCGTCGCGCCGGGTGCTCGTCGTCGGAGCCTGCGGCCGCATGGGCGAACGCGTGCGCGCGGCGCTCGCGGGCGAGCCGTCGCTGCGGCTGGCAGCCGCGCTCGAGGCGCCCGGTCACCCGCAGCTGGGCACGCAGCTCGCGCCCGGAGTGGTGCTGCGCGACGACGTCAAGGCCGCGCTCGCGCAGAGCGACGTGGCGATCGATTTCAGCCATCCCGCCGCAAGTTTTCTGGTGCTGCGGGCCGCTGCGGAGGCCGGCGTCGCCTACGTGATGGGGACGACGGGGCTCTCGGGCGACGAGCGCGCCGAGCTGACGCTCGCCGCGCGGCGCATCCCCGTTCTCCACTCTCCGAATTTCTCGGTGTCGGTGAACGTGCTGGTGTGGCTGGTGCGCGAGGCCGCGCGCCGGCTCGGATCCGGCTACGACGCCGAGATCCTCGAGATGCACCACGCGGGCAAGCGCGACGCGCCGAGCGGCACGGCCCTGCGCCTGGCGGAAGCCATCGCCGAGGGGCGCGGGCATCCGCTGGAAGGCCATCTCGTGCTCGAGCGCGCGGGCGAGACCGGGGCGCGGGTGGCCGGGTCGATCGGCATCCAGGCGCTGCGCGCGGGCGACGCCGCCGGGGATCACAGCGTGATGTTCGCGGGCGTGGGCGAGCGGCTCGAGCTCGTACACCGCGCGCAGACCCGCGATCATTTTGCGCGCGGCGCCGTACGCGCTGCGGCCTGGCTCGCCGGTCGCGAGCCGGGCCTCTACCGCGTCGAGCAGGCGCTCGATCTCGAGAGCTAGGCCTCGGGTCCCGGCGCGGGCGTGAGGCCCGCGCCGGGTGGCCCAGCGATCAGATGTCGAAGTAGAGCTCGAACTCGTGCGGGTGCGGGCGCAGGCGCACGGGATCCACTTCGTTCGCGATCTTGTACTCCACCCAGGTCTCGATCAGCATCCTCGCGTGAACACGTCGCCCTTGAGCAGGAAGTCGTGGTCCGCCTCGAGATTCTCGAGCGACTCGTCGAGGCTGCCGGGCATGGTCGGCACGCCCTTCTTCTCCTCGGCCGACAGGGCGTAGATGTTCTTGTCGAGCGGTTCGCCCGGATGGATCTTGTTCTCGATCCCGTCGATGCCCGCCATCACCATCGCCGCGAACGCGAGGTACGGGTTGCAGGACGGGTCGGGGAAGCGCACCTCGATGCGCTTCGCCTTCGGGCTCGGCGAGTAGGTCGGGATGCGGATCGCCGCCGACCGGTTGCGGCTCGAGTAGGCCAGGTTGACCGGCGCCTCGTAGCCCGGCACCAGCCGCTTGTACGAGTTCGTCGTCGGGTTCGTGAAGGCCGCGAGCGCCTTCGCGTGCTTCAGGATCCCGCCGATGTAGTAGAGCGCCAGCTGCGAGAGGCCCGCGTACTCGTTGCCCGCGAACAGCGGCTTGCCGTCCTTCCAGATCGACTGGTGGCAGTGCATGCCCGAGCCGTTGTCCTGGAAGAGCGGCTTCGGCATGAACGTGACCGTCTTGCCGTGGCGGCGCGCCACGTTCTTGACGATGTACTTGTACATCATCAGCTTGTCGCCCATCTCGACGAGCGGGCTGAACTTCATGTCGATCTCGGCCTGGCCGGCGGTCGCCACCTCGTGGTGCTGCGTCTCGATCGCGATCCCGCACTTCTCCATCTCGAGGCACATCTCGGTGCGGATGTCCTGCTGCGTGTCGATCGGCGGCACCGGGAAGTAGCCTTCCTTGTAGCGCGGCTTGTAGCCGAGGTTCGGCCCGCCGTCGTCGTTCTCGCGGCCGCTGTTCCAGCGCCCCTCGATCGAGTCGAGGAAGTAGAAGCCGCGGTTCGGACCCGTCTCGAAGCGGGCCGAATCGAAGATGAAGAACTCGGCTTCGGGACCGAAGTAGATCGTGTCGCCGATGCCGGTGCTCTTCAGGTAATTGGCCGCCTTCTTCGCGATGAAGCGCGGGATCGCGCGCGTACGGCTCCCGCGTGATCGGGTCGACGACGTCGCAGATCAGCGACAGCGTCGGGTGCTTCATGAACGGATCGATGATCGCGGACGTCGGGATCGGGGATCATCAGCATGTCGCTGTCGTTGATCGCCTGCCAGCCGCGGATCGACGAGCCGTCGAAGCCGAAGCCCTCTTCGAACGAGGACTCCTCCAGCATGTGCATCGGGTGCGAGATGTGCTGCCACACACCCGGGAAGTCGGTGATCTTGAGGTCGACCATCACACAGCCGGCTCTTCTTCGCGAACTCCAGTACCTGCTTGGGGGTCATCCGACATTCCTCGTGTTGGAAGTGCAGTTTCGAACGAATGCGGGTGCCGTCCGGTCTAGACGGCGTCCGGCCCGCGCTCGCCGGTGCGGATGCGGATCACTTCCTCGATCGGCAGTCACGAAGATCTTGCCGTCGCCGATGCGGCCGGTGTTGGCGGCCTGCACGATCGCTTGCACGACCTTGTCGACCATCTCGTCCTTGACGGCGATCTCGAGCTTGATCTTCGGCAGGAAGTCGACGACGTACTCGGCGCCGCGGTAGAGCTCGGTGTGCCCCTTCTGCCGGCCGAAGCCCTTGACCTCGGTGACCGTCATGCCCTGGATGCCGATCTCGTGCAGGGCCTCCTTCACCTCGTCGAGCTTGAAGGGCTTGATGATCGCTTCGATCTTGCGCATAACTCGCCTCCGAACGAACACGGGCCGTCGTTCCCGAGCGCTGGACGTTACCACGGGCGACCGGGGCGGCCCCGCCCTTGCCTGCGACGCGGCCGCGCTCCTTCGATAGCAAGGCCCGTGCCTAGATCGGCGCTCGGCGCAGGGCACGCGGCGGCCACCGGGAGCGGGCGCGCCGGGTGCTGTGCCTTCGCTTGCTCAGGAATTCAGCAGAGTTTGCTCGAAAGCTGGGCACGCGCGCCCTCGGCGGGGGGCAACCTGAAAGCGAAAGGGGCGCAGCACCGATGCAGGCGCCGCGCCCCTTCGAAGGGCCTCCTGAGCCGCGGGCAGCCCTAGAATTTGTAGAGCATCTGGATCAGACCCAGGACCTGATCGTTGTCTTCCCAGCCGGTCGGCCCATCGTTGCCGTCCAGGAAGAAGTTGTCCGGTCCATCACCGACCTTCCCGACGTCGTACCGCACCTCGGCCTTCACGATCAGATTTTCCGTCAGCGTATGGTCGATGGTTCCCGTAAGCGCATAGAAGATCAGCTCGGGCGCCGACGCGCCGTTGTCGATGTTCCACCACTGGCCCTCGGCGCGCAGCGAGACTCCCGTCGCTTCGCCGATCGCGTACCGAGAAGCCAGGGCGAGGGCGTGCACCTGGGTCTTGTCGAAGCCAGTGTGTCCGCTGGCGCCGTTGTCGGTGTTCTCCACCCAGTAGTAGTCGTAGTTGATCCAGGCCGAGAATTGGTCCGTCGGGTTCCACCACAGGATGTGGTCGCTGACGCCGATCTTGTCGCCGGAGCGGCCGGCGCCGTTCGGGGTGTTCGGGAAGCCGGCGAAGGCCCACGGCGCCCAGTCACCCGAGTCGCCGCCGTAGAAGATGTTGGTCGCGTATGCCCAGGTTTCGCGCGTCACCTTGATGCCGCCGAGGAAGCCCTTCTCGTTGTCGCGGTCCGACATCGTGTCGCTGTAGCCGTTCACCACCCCGAGCGCCCAGTCGACGCCGCAGCGGGTGCACTTGCCGCTCACCATCAGACCCGTGTGATTCACGGGCTGGAGCGCCCAGGTGATGCCGCGCGTAATGTTGAAGTTCGAGTCCTGGCGGAACGACTCGGCGCCGATCAGGGTCGCGAAGCGGCCGCCCTTGACGGAGATGCCGTTCTCACCGACCGGAGCCAGGTACTCGGCGTAGGCCTGGAACAGGTGCGGAAGATCGCCGGTTCCGTGGTCGTCGGCGGAGATGGTCTGGGCGTCGTGGGGCCCGGCGGTGAAGAAGGTGCCCTCGCGATTCGCATCGGCGATCGCGCCGTACACGATGTCGGCGCGGAAGCCTGCCGGGCTCTCCATCGTCGCCGTCTTCCCGATCCCGAACCAGAGCTGATCGAGCTGGAAGGTGTTGTCGTTGGTGTGGCCGGGCGCCGTGATGCCCAGGATGCCGCCGTTCTCGCCCGCCACCGTCGTCGGCCCGAAGTCTCCGCTCACGCCGGGCTGCGAGACGTCCCCATCCTTCAACGCATTGAAGTTGTAGTTGTAGCTGGCGGCGATGAACCCATCGACCTCGACCTTGTTGAGGAACTCGGCGAGACCCGAGGCAGCGCCGCGAGATTCGTCGAGGCCTGCCTTCTTGATCAGCGCCTCCTGCTGGTCGATCTTCTGCCTCGACGTCTCGAGATCGTCGTTGGTCGCTTGCAGCCTGCTCTCGAGCTCCGACATGCGCCTTTGCATCTGTTGGAGCTGTGCTTCGACGCCATCCGCCAACGCCAGCCGCGGAACGGCCAATACGCTGGCCGCAGCAGCGAGGAGGATCTTCCAGCTCGGTCGCATCGCATTACCCCTTTCGATTTCGAGTCGATGTCCCGGTGTCCGCTTAGACCCGTTCGGGCCAGCCTTGCAATTTCAAGGCCGGAATCGGCACACATTTCGGACGTCAGAACGGGGTGGAAGCGGATGCAGCTGCGATCAGCAGACGCGCGTGCGCCGCTGCCGGCTCATACGCGGCGCCAGAGCTCGTGCTCGTCGAGATAGGCGAGCGTCGCCGGACACAGGCGTGTCAGGCGCGGCGAGCGCAGCGCTTCGAGCCGCCGCAGATCGGCGAGCGTATCGACGTCGAAGCCCGGCTCGAGCAGGCGGGCGCTCAGTCCGAGCCGCGCGGCGTTCGCGAGCGTGTCGGCGAGCACCGTGGCGGTGCTCATGGGATGCTCGAACAAGCCCGGCGCGGGACGCTTCAAGCCCACGAGCCCGTAGCCGCCGTCCCGATCCGGGCGCAGCACGAGATCCGCTGCGTCGAGCGCCGCGAGGGCCGCGCTCACGACCTCGGCGTCGATCAACGGGGAGTCGCTGCCGCGCAGCAGCACGCACGGCGCTCCCGCCGCGCAGGCTTCGCGCACGGCCCAATCCATGCGCCGCCCCAGATCCGCGCCGCGTTGCGGAACGACACGGAAGCGCACGGGAGCGCCGCGCGCGATTTCGCCGCACGCCTGCGCCGGGTGCACGGCGACGATCGGGACGATGCCGAGCTCCTGCGCGATCTCCGCCGAGGCTGCGAGCACGTCCGACAGCAGCCGGCCGTAGAGCTCCGCGGCCTCGGCGGGCGTGAGCGGCGGGCACAGGCGGGTCTTGACGTCGCCCGCCCGCGGAGCCTTTGCCAGGACGATCAACGCCCCGCGGCTGCGCTTCAAGACGGGCGCGCCCGCGGCGCCACGAAGGGCAGCGGCATCACGCGCGCGTCCCTTCCTTCGACCTCGAGCGGCGTGCCCGGCGCGGCGTGCGCCCGCCGGACGTAGGCGAGCGCGATGGTTCCCGCGCTCGCCGAGCGGGCCGCGCTCGTCAGCTCGCCGGTCCGCACGCCTCGCGACGAGACCGCCGCGCCAGCGGCCGGAATGGCTTCACCCGTGAGCGCGAGCCCGACGAGCGCATGGCTCGCATCGCCGCGCGTCGCCATCCGGGCCACGATCTCCTGGCCGGTGTAACACCCCTTGGTGGTCGAGATCGCCCGCGCGAGGCCGGCCTCTGCCGGCAGCACCGCTTCGGAGAGCTCGCGGCCGAAGCGCGGAGTCCCCGCTTCGATGCGCAGCACCTCGAGCGTCTCTGCGTCCGCCTCGAGCAGCGAGTGCCCGGCGCCCGCGCGACGCAGGGCCTCGCACACGGCGGCGCTGCTTCCCGCCGGCACGAAGAGCTGGAGCGCATCCTCTCCGCTCACACCCCAGGCGCCCGCGATCACGCTCGTCCCCGCGATCACGTACGCGTCGGCGGCGTCGCGCGCGAGGCCCGGGGGCTCGCCCGCCGCTGCGCTGAAGATGGCGTTCGTTGCAGGCCCTTCGAGCGCGAGACGCTCCCAGGCCAGGCTCGCGTCCGAGAGCCGCACGTCGTCGGCGATGATGAACTTGCCCAGTGTCGCGAGCAGCGGTGCGACCGCCTCCGGCGCGCACTCGAGCCAGAACGCGTCGCCTCGCAGCAGCACGTGGAGATCCGCGACGATGCGCCCGATCCGCGTGAGGAGCAGCGCCTGGCAGCCCGAGCGCTCGCGGCCGGCGGCGAGCCGGGCGACGTCGTTCGTGAGCATGCCGTTCAGCCAGCGAACGCGATCGGCGCCCTCGACCACGGCGAGGCCGCGCGCGCCCAGGCGGAAGAGCCCGGCTGCCCGCCGGCACTGCTGCGCCTGCGCGCCGGCGCTCATGACCCGCTGCGCTCGGGAGCCCCGGACGCGAGCGCCGGGGCGCCATACAGCTGCTCGGCGCGGCTCGCCTGCGCCTTGCTCCACTCCGCGAAGCGGAGCTTCGCGACGTCGTAGTCGTGCTCGTTGTCGATGTCGATGGCGGCGCCGCCCGCCTGCGTGACGACGAAACGGACCGACGCGCGCAGCAGATCGCTGCAACAGGCCTCGATGCGCGCGAGCGGGGCGAAGCGACGCAGCGTATCGGCCACGCGCGTGAACCCGCGCCGATCGGCGACGCCCGCGAAGTGCATGAGCACGTAGTAGTAGAGCACCCGCAGCCCACCGCGTTCGCTCGTCAGCAGATGCCACGCCATCGCCACGATGCTGCCGAGCTCGCGCTGAAAGCGGTTGCGATACATCTCCTCGATGTAGTGGCGGTTGATGATCCGCCCCGGCCGCACCAGATGCAGGTTGCTCTGACGGAAGCGGCCCTCGCGCAAATTGAAGCTCGCCATGCGGATGCCGGGCTCGCCTGGCGCGGTGGGCAGGAAATCCGCCATCGAGGCCTCGGTCACGAGCCCGAGCGCGTAGCTGCAATCGAGCTGGCTCGCCTGACGCACGAAGGCCGAGATCTCCTGCGGTGTCGCAAACGGAAGATCGGCCGAGAGGTAGAGGACCTTGGTATCGAGGTCCGCGGCCTCGGGCTCGCGCCCGCTCGCTCCCGCCCCCGGCAGCAGGCGCTGGTAGGCCCCCCAGGCGTTCTCGTAGAGATTGCGGAGCTGGGGCATCAGGCGGAGCGGCTTGCGCAGCTCACAGCGCACGCTCTCCGAGGCGAAGGCGTCGCGCAGCCGCTCCTCGTCACCGACGACCCAGACCTCGGAGATCTCGGGGACACGCTGAAGCGCTGCCACCACGTGGGCCACCAGCGGGCGGCCCTCGATTTCGAGGTAGGCCTTGCTCTCCCCGTACACGGCCTTCGCCGCGCCGCGGTCACCGGCGGTCACTACCGCGGGAAATCTCATGCGAGCGCACGCCTCTTTGGGATCGCGCGTCCCGTCGGTCACTCTAGTTCCCGGGCGAGGCCGCGCTCAAGCGCGGTCATGGAAAGCGAACACGTTCTCAAATCGTACGGCGCCGCCGAGCGCCGGAGTCGAGCCGGAGCGAAGCGCCGGTTTGCAAGTTTCCAGGTGCCGAATGGTGGAGCCGAGCGGGATCGAACCGCCAACCTCTGCGTTGCGAACGCAGCGCTCTCCCAATTGAGCTACGGCCCCATTCGACCACGGACCCATGGCGCTGCGGACCCAGGCCCGGGTGCCCGTAAGGAGGCCGAACGGTAAGGCGAGCCGCCAGGGGCGTCAAATCGCAAGCCGCCCCAGCCGGCAGATCGGGGTGGACGTCGCCGCGCTGACGATGCAGGCTAAGCCCAATGACGATCGACATCCGCCGAATCCTCGTGCCCATCGACTTCTCCGAGCACGCCGAGTACGTGATCGAGTGGGCCAGCCACCTGGCGTCCGAGCACGCCAGCCACCTGGTCTTGCTGCACGTCTACCATCTGCCCGTCGAGTTCCAGCAGCTCGAGGGCGCTTATCTGCCGCCGGACTTCTGGGCCAACGTCAAGAAAGAGGCGGAGCAGAGCCTGGCTCGCTACGTCGGCGAGCTGCGCGAGAAGGGCCTCGACGTCGAATCCGTCGTGCGCGAGGGCTACCCCGCGACGGTGATCGTCGACGAGGCCGAGACGCAGCGCGCAGACCTGATCGTGATCGGCACGCACGGACTCTCCGGGCTCAAGCACCTGCTCCTCGGCAGCATCGCCGAGCGCGTCGTCCAGAAGGCGCCTTGCCCCGTGCTGGCGGTGAAGCGGCGAGCCTGAGCCCGCCGGCTAGGCCAATCCCAGCGCGCGGTCCTGGGCCTCCGGGTCGGCGTCTTCGAACTGGATGATCCGCATCTCCTCGAAAGCGCCTCGCACGCGCGGCGTGAGCAGACCCAGACGCTTGATGTTCGGCACCACGCGCGCAAACAGCGCCTGGCGGAACATCTGCATGATCGGCGAGTCGAGAATGATGACGCGAACCTCGACGGGGTCGAAGCCGATCGCCTCGGCGATCTCCTCGCCGACGAGCCGATCGCGCATCAGCAGACACGCCTCGATCACGAAATCCTCGCGGTCGGCGAGCTCGCTCGCGGGCATCTCCTGGTAGTAGCCCTTGAGCGAGAGCACGCCGAAGGCCACGTGGCGCGCCTCGTCGCGCATCACGTAGTGGATCAGCTCCTTCACCAGCGGCTCTTCGGCGAGCTGGTGCAGGTTGGCGAACGCCGCCATGGCGAGTCCCTCGACGAGGATCTGCATGCCCAGGTATTTGAGGTCCCAGCGTGAATCCATCAGGATGATGTCGAGCAGCCGCTTCAGATTGGGATTGATCGGCCACTCCCATTCGAGCTTCTCGCGCACGTAGCGGCTGAACACCTCGACGTGTCGGGCCTCGTCCATCGTCTGCGAGGCGGCGTAGTACTTGGCGTCCGCCCACGGCACCGCGCCGACGAGCTGCGAGGCGGTGAGCAGGGCGCCCTGCTCGCCGTGCAGGAACTGCGAGAGCTGCCACGAGATCGTCGCGTGCCGGAAGTGCGCGACCTCCTTCGGCTGCATGCGCTTGAAGGGACCGTAGTCCTGGAGCGGGTTGAAGGCGGCGGGGATGATCTCGCTCTCGGGATCGACGGCCGTATCCCAGGCCAGCTGCTGGGTCCCGTTCCACTGCTCGCGCTTGGCCTTCTCGTAGAGATCGCGCAGACCCTCCTTGAGCGAGCCGTAGTTCCAGACGTAGCTCGTGTCGAACGACGTCAGGATCGTCTCGAGCTCGTCCCGGACGGGGTCGCGTTCGGGGCTGACCGCTGCGCGAGCGGCGGCCGAGATTTTGGCCATTGGGAAGGCTCCGGGCCGAGGCGGGGGGAATTCCCCTTGGCTTTCGGGCCTATCGGGTGCAATGGACCGGGACCTGAGCGTATAAGCGGCTCCCCGAGGGGATCAGCGGTCCTGGCCGCCCGAGCGCTTGCCCAGCTCGCCGGCAGGATGCCGTGCGTGATAGTCCGCTTTCGTGAAGCCCCGCTCCTGCTCGAGCGCGGCGGACAGCGCCGCCAACACCATCACCTCGGCGGCGACGCTCGCGCGGGGTGCGAGTCCGAGACCGCCGCCCTCGCGGGCGACTCCGGCATCGAGCACGACGTCGGCGGCGCGAGCAAGCCAGGACCCCGTGCGTCCGGTCACCGCGAGCAGCTTCGCCCCCATGCGCCGGATCGCCTCGACCGCGGGCCGCAGCTCCGCCGTCTCACCGCTGTTGCTGATGGCGATCACGACGTCGCCCTCGACGATCTGGCCCGCGCTCCCGTGCACGACCTCGGTCGCGTGTAGGAACGTCGCAGGCGTGCCCGTCGAGGAAAGCAACGACGCCGCGTAGCGCGCGATGTGCTCGGGTTTTCCGACTCCGGTCACGTGCACGCGACCGCCCCCTGCCGCAGCCGTACGGATCGTCGCCAGCGCCGCCTCGAACGGACCGCTTGCGAGCCGCGCCCGCAGCGCAGCGAGCTCGACCAGCGCGACGTCGAGCGCCTCGAGCGCGTGCTCGGCGGGCGCGGTTCCGGCGCCGGGCGCCGGCGCAGCGAGCGCCAGCGGCGGTCCGTCATAGAGCTCGAGCACGCGGGCCCGCGCGCGCACCGGATCGTCTGGAAAGGCACCGAGCTTCTCGACGCAAGCCGCGCCGCAGGCGTTCGCGAGCCGGCCCGCGGCTTCCCAGGCGAGGCCGTGATGCAGCGCGACGAGCAGACCCGCGAGAAAGGCGTCCCCGGCGCCGGTCGTGTCGACGACCTTCACCGCGCGCGCCCGCACGAAGCCCTCGAAACCCGGCGCCGCGATGGCGCAGCCCGACTCGCCGTCGGTCACGACGACCGCCCCGCAGCCGAAGCGCGTGCGCAGCGCGCGGGCCATCGCGAGCGGGTCCCCGCCGGCGCCCGGCGCCAGCTCGCGCGCGGCGGCCTTCGCAGGCTTGAGCAGATCGGCGTTTCGCAGAATCGTGTCGAGCGTCGCCGCGTCGCCGAGCGCGGGGACGGCTTCGGAGGGCGGCACGTCGAGATCGACCACCGTGGGGATGCCCGCGGCGCGCGCAATCTCGAGCGTGGCGAGCGCGGCGGCGAGCGGCAGCTGCGAAACCTCGGTCGTCACGCGCGACGCGCGGCGGATGAAGTCGCTGTGGTGCGTTCGCACGTGCTCGGCGCTCGTCTCCGCGGTGGCGCCGGGCGCCATGTAGATGGCGCGGGCTCCCGCGTCGTCGACGAAGATCTCGGCGAGCGAAGTCGCGGACCCGTCGAGCACGAGCTGGCGCTCGATCCCGAGCGCATCCATCGCCGCGCGCAGGAAGCGGCCCGCTTCGTCATCCGCCTGCTTGCCGAAGATGCCTGCCCGCAGCCCGAGCGCGGCCGCCCAGCCGAGGTGGTTGAGCACGACGCCGCCGACGCAGGCGCGCACGGGGCCCGCACCGGCAACGTCGCGCAGGATCGCCTTCGCGTCGGCCGGCAGGATGCGCGGCGTGCGATGGACGCGATCGACGACCATGCTGCCGATGCCGGCGACGTCGAGTGACTTGCGTTTGCTCACGCGCGCTTCACAGCCGGCTTCCGGGCCGGGCCACGTCGAGCTCGCTCGGCGGCAGCGACATCCACGGCTCGCCGATCGTCTCCTGGATCTGGCTGCGCAGCGCTGCGAAGGCCGCGTCGAAGCGTGCGGCGGCATCCGGCGCGAGCGCCGGGGTGCCCGTGGCAACCGCCGCGCTGCGGACCACGCCCAGCGCGAGCAAGGCCCGCTTGAGGCAGGCGATCGTGTGCTTCGGGCCCGCTGCGTGCGTCGCCGCGCGGAAGCCCTCCAGCACCCTGCGCACCTGCTCCATGCGCTCCGCGTCGCCCGCGCGGCAGACCTGCCAGGCGCGCGCCCACTCCCGGGGCAGCGCGTTGGCCGGGCCCGCGACCACGCCGATCGGAAGTCCGCCGCGCAGCCGGTAGCGGTTCCAGTGCTCCTCGATCACGCCGAGCCAGCCGCTGTGCGGGCGGAACAGCTCGAAGATCAACATCGCGTTGCCGACGTAGATGCCGAAATCGCCGCGCTCGCGGAAGCCCGCCGCGGCCTGCGTGTAGTTGCCGAGCACGCGGCGCGGCGCCGAGACCTTGATCCCGCGCACGAAATCCAGGCGCGAGAGCGCCTTCACCTGGCGCGTGCGGATGTGGGGAATCTTGGGATCGACGGCGATGTCGGCATTGTCGTATAAGTACACCGGAATGCGTCGTTCGCGACAGTCGAGCAGGTCGGCCACGTCGCGCGCCACGAAGCGCACCGGATCGTCGATGCCGCGGATCGAGAGCGGCGCCAGCACGGCGGCGTCCGCGCCGTGCGCGATCGCGAAGTCGAGATTCTCGAGGGTCTCGCGCGCCGTCGGCGCCGTCACCCCGGCCCAGGCCTCGACGCTGCGACCGAGGTTCTGCCCGAGCTGGGAGTTCACCTTGGCGACTTCTTCGGCGCAGATCTGGACGACGCGCTGGCGCACGGCGTTGGGCACGCGATCCCACTCGCCGGTGGTACCGGCGGCGAAGATCACGTCGGCGCCGTGGCCCAGCTGGATCACGTAGCGAACCAGCGCGCGTTGATCGTCGTCGATCAACGCGCCGTCCGCGTCCAGCACGCTAACCACGGGCACCGAGAGACCCGGGCGCGGATGTGTCTCCTCGACCGACCTCACGAGGGCCGAATGTGCCTCAGATCGTCTCGAAGAAGTAGGTCATCTTCACCTGCAGCGCGGTCGCGAGCTTGTGCAACGTCGACATCGACGCGGCGCTCTTGCCCAGCTCGATCTGTGAGATCAGGCTCACCGACAGGCCCGTGCGGTTGGCGAGCTGCTTGAGCGTGAGCTCTCCCAGCGTGCGGCGCTCGCGCAGCCGGCGGCCGAGCACCTGGTTGAGCCGGCTCTCGAGATCGACGAGCAGACCCTTCTCGCGCACCGCCGCGCCGATCACCGCGCGCAACTCTTCCATTTCCAAGGGCTTTTGCAGGTAGTCGAAGGCCTGGATCTTGAGCGTGCGCACGGCGGCCGCGACCGTCGGCATGGCCGTCATCGCGACGACGCAGATGTCGGAATCCGCATGCCGGATGCGCTGCAGGAGCTCGATGCCCCAGTCTTCCGGGGGCGAAACGTCGAGCAGGACGAGCTGGAACCTGCCCTTCTTGATCTCCTCCACCACCTGCTCGGGCTCGGAGAGGGCGAACGCCTGGTAGCCCTCCTCGTTGAGAAAGTCCTTGAGCTCGATGTTCGTCGCTTCGTCGCGGTCCACCACGAGCACATTGAGACGCTGCTTGCTGGCCATCGATGCCTCCATCGAGAGGTAGGCCCACGCTCGAAGTGCCCCGTTTCGTTCGGGAAACCGTCGTGGGTCGGGTCGCTGGAGAGCTGTTCGGTATGCCTGGCGTTTTACATGAGCCCTGAATTGCAGCCCGCATCGAAATCAGCGCGGATCTGCGCGGCGGCTAATCCGGCCCCGGCCAGGGCGGCATCCAGTCGGCCATCTCGCCCTCGGTGTCGAGCAGCGACCTGCCCTCGCGATCGACCACCACGACCCGGTCGCCCTTCAGGTCGGACCTGCCGGGCGCGTAGGGCTGCACCTGGACGACGATGCGTTCGCCGTTCGGCGACCAGCGCGGCGCCGACTCTTCGCGGTCCGGCGAGCGCGTGAGGTTGCGCGCCGTCCCGCCCGCGAGGTCCATCAGGAACAGGTCCGGGCTGCCGTCGCGGTCCGAGATGAAGGCGACCTCGTCGCGAGTCGGCGAGGGACGGGCCGCTTCTTCGTTCGCCTTGGGATCTGCGGCAAGCGGCCTCGAGTCGCTGCCGTCGGGCCGCGTGAGGAACACGTCGCCAGGGCCCGACGCGGTCGCGCGCCCCGTGTAGACGATCCAGGCGCCGTCGCGGGTGAAGTGCGCCTTGTCCGCGAAGCGCGGGAACTTGCCGGGCAAGGGGCGCGGCGCCCGGCCCGGCTCGAGCAGCCAGAGATCGAAGAAAGAGTCGAGAGATTCGCCGCGGCGCTGCGCGAGGATGCTCCGCCCATCCGGCGCATACTCGGGACGGAAGAACGCGAAGGGACCCGCATTGGGGCCCGGGACGCTACGCCGCCCGCTGGCGACCTCCACCTCTGCGATCCCGCTCTTCGCACCCGCCCCACGCAACGACACGAACGCGTAGGCCACGCGCTTCCCGTCCGGCGACCAGACCGCCCATTGCTCGCGCCACGCGCGCGGCGCGACGAGCGGTCGAACGCGCCCGCTCGCCGGATCGAGCAGCATCAGGATCGCCGCCCCGATCGCGTCCGTGCGCCCGACCTGGAACAGGAGCTTGCCCGCGGCGGACGACCAGAGGGGCCACACCTCCTCCTGCCCGGGCTTTTCGAGCAGCGGACGCACGGCCTTGTCGGACAGGCGCGCGCGCCAGAGCTCGCTGCCTCGCGGCGTATCGCGCACGAGCACGAGGCCGTCGGACGCCTCGCCCGCGAGTCGCACCGCGGTGCCGGCTGGGCCCGGCGGCGGCGGCGCCGCTGCATGCAGCCCCGCCCGCCACAGGAACTCGCAGCGCTCGACGAACACGCCCTCGATCTCGGCCAGCTCGATCGGACGCACGTAGCAGGCGTGGGGCACGACGAAGCGGCACGCGATCACCGCGAAGGCCGCGCACAGGGAGAGCGTCACGATCTCGCGCCGCGGCCGCGCCGCGCTCCAGACACCGGCCGACAGCGCAACTGGGATCGCGAGCAGCGAGAGCCCGCGCAGCGGCGTCACCAGTGTGCGTATGCCGAAGGGCG
This sequence comes from uncultured delta proteobacterium, assembly GCA_963785985.1. Classification (GTDB taxonomy): domain Bacteria; phylum Myxococcota_A; class UBA9160; order UBA9160; family SMWR01; genus DATBRV01. The sequence continues at coordinate 292,680 of CAWAXD010000024.1, forward strand.
CGAGCCAGAAATTGGTCGCCCAGAGCGCCACGAGGGCCAGCGCGAACCACGCCAGCGGGCGCGACCGCTGCCAGGTGGCGCGCGCGCCGAGCGCGGCCGCGAACAACGCCACGGGACCCGCGAGCGGCACGAGCCAGGGCCAGTCCGCGGAGAGCAGCTCCTCGTTCAGCGAGCGTGAATAGCCGCCCGCTGCGAAGAGCAGCGCCTGCGCGGGGGTGCAGCCCGCGCCGAGATGGGCGATCAGCAAGGGCAGCACGCCGAGACTGCCCACGCCGAGCGCGGCCAGCGCGCGCACGTCGCGCCGCGCCAGGGCCAGGACGCCGGCCGTCAGGCCGAAGAGCAGCGCCGCCGCCGTGTGTACGTAGAAGCAGGCTGCGAGCGCCGCCGCGAGGGCGACGTAGCGCCCCCGCCAAAGGAAGCCGAGACCGAAGAGCAGGATCCCGTAGCCGGCGGCCTCGACGCGCGGCACGCACCACGAGAGCGAGAGCAGAAAGGGGGTCAGCGCGAAGATCGCGGTGCTCGCATCCGGCAGTCCGGCAGCGCGCGCGAAGCTGCGGAAGCCCGCGATCAGCAGCAGCGCCGCGCCGAATGCGAAGACCTTGGTGTAGAGCTCGAAGCCGAGCGCGGGAGTCAGCGCCGCGCCGAGCCAGTGATAGGCAGGCGCGTATGGATTGTAGAGACCGGGGCTCGTGGCCACGGCCTGGACCAGGCGCAGGTGCGGGACGAGATCGCCGCCACCCCACAGGCCGTCGCGCCCGAAGACGAGCCAGGCGTGCAGCAGCACGGCCAGGCCGATGCAGCCCCACGCGAGCGGCGCGCTCGAAGGCCTGCCGCTCAGCGCGAGGCCGGGGGGGGCTCCGGTTGGGCGACGAGCCATTCCGTGGTGAAGGAGGCCGCAGGCGCGTTGGCGGGCGTCGCCTTCAGGATATCGAGCCGCGCCGGCGGCTGGCCCGGCGCCTCGATCGAGATCCAGCGGGGCAGGCGCACGCCGCCGAAGTTCTCGGTCGGGCCGAGTCGGAAGCGCACGCCATCGCCGCGGTCGATGCGCACCACCTCGAAGCTCTCGAGGTCGACCCACAGCGACGGCTTCGCCGGCTCGACCCCATCCGGTCCGCGCGGCGCCCGGCCTCCGAGCACATAGCAGTCGTGCTCGTCGCCGAGGCCCAGCTCGGCCTGCTCGCTCGCGACGCCGAAGCTCGTGAGGGCCGCCTGGAGCGCGGCGCCGGACACGGCCTGCAGCAGGAACACCGGCGGCAGGAACGGCCGCGGCGCTTCCAACATGCGGCCGTCGCGGCTCGCGCTGTATTCACTGCCCTGCACGAGATGGCGCTCGACGAAGCCGCGCGTGCTGCGCAGCTCGAGGCGCGCGAGGCCGGTCGGATGCGTGGTGAGGACGCCTTGCGCGACGGGCTCCCCCTCCCCGATGCGCAACGTCACGTCGAGCCACAGCGGCGTCGCGCGGCCGGCCGCGCGATTCGAGCTCGCGACGGCGTCGGCGATGCGCGCTGCGCTCGGGATCACCGCGCGCGCCGGGCTCGCAGCCAGCGCGACCAGCGCGATCGCGGCGGCGAGCTGGCGCGCCCGCAGCGCGCTCATCGGCGCGAGCCCCCCGCGAGCCCGTCCCGGCCGGCATAGCGGGCGCGCGCGCCGAGCTCTTCCTGGATGCGCAGCAGGCGGTTGTACTTGCAGACGCGGTCCGTGCGGCACAGCGATCCCGTCTTGATCTGTCCGCAGCCGCTTCCGACCGCAAGATCGGCGATGGTCGTGTCCTCGGTCTCGCCCGAGCGATGCGAAACGATGGCCGCGTAGCCGGCTTCGCGCGCGACGCGGATCGCCTCGAGGGTCTCCGAGAGCGTTCCGATCTGGTTGAGCTTGATCAGGATGGCGTTCGCGACGCGCTTCTGGATGCCCTCTCGCAGGATCGCCGGGTTCGTGACGAAGAGGTCGTCGCCCACGAGCTGGGTGCGCGCGCCCAGCCGGCGCGTGGCGGAGGCCCAGCCGTCCCAGTCGTCCTCGGCGAGGCCGTCCTCGATCGACACCACCGGGTAGCGCATGATCCAATCCTCCCAGAAGGCGATCAGCTCGTCCGACGAGAGGCTGCGTCCCTCGCCCTCGAGCTCGTAGCGCCCCGCCTTGTGGAACTCGCTCGCCGCGGGATCGAGCGCGATCGCGATCTGCTCGCCCGGCTGGTAGCCGCTCTTCTCGATCGCAGTGAGGATCAGCTCGATCGCCTCGCGATTGCTCTTGAGGTTCGGCGCGAAGCCTCCCTCGTCACCCACGGCCGTCGAGTAGCCCTTCTCGCTCAGCACGCGGCGCAGGGTATGGAACACCTCGGCGCCCCAGCGAAGGGCTTCCGAAAAGCTGGGGGCGCCGAGCGGGAAGAGCATGAACTCCTGGAGATCGACGCTGTTGTCGGCGTGGGCTCCCCCGTTGATCACGTTCATCATCGGTGCGGGAAGCAGGGTCGCGGACTCGCCGCCGAGGAAGCGATAGAGCGGCACGCCGGTGGCGTTCGCCGCCGCGCGCGCCGCCGCGAGCGAGACGCCGAGGATCGCGTTCGCGCCCAGGCGCGACTTGCTGGCGGTGGCGTCGAGCGCGATCAGCGCCTGATCGAGCTCGCGCTGCTGCGCGAGCGTCCCGAGCGGACGCCCGAGCGCCGCCTTCGCGAGCTCGCCGTTCGCGTTGGCGACGGCGCGCAGGACGCCCTTGCCGCCATAACGTTTGGCGTCGCCGTCGCGCAGCTCGAGTGCCTCGCGGGAGCCCGTGGAGGCCCCGGACGGAACTGCCGCGACGCCGCTCACGCCGCTCGAGGTTCGGATCTCCACTTCGACGGTCGGATTGCCGCGGGAATCGAGGATCTCCCGCGCCGTCAAACCCGCGATCGTGTGCTGCGCCACGCTGCCTCCTACCCCCGCTGTAATGGCCGCGCAGTCTAGCAAGCGAAGCGCGCAGCGAGCCGCAGGCGAGCGGAGTCCCAGGTCTAGCAAGCGAAGCGCGCAGCGAGCCGCAGGCGAGCGGAGTCCCAGGTCTAGCAAGCGAAGCGCGCAGCGAGCCGCAGGCGAACGGAGCCCCAGGACCTGCAAGCGAAGCGCGCAGCGAGGCGCAGCCGAGCGAAGTCCCAGAACCTGCAAGCGGAGCGGGCGGCGAGGCGTATCCCCGAACCTGCCTCAGGCGAGCTTGGGAACGACCTGAAGCGCTCCGTCCGTGGCTTCGAGGATCTCCGTCTCGACGTCGAAGATCGCTCGCATGTTCTCGGGCGTCAGCACCTCTCGCGGGGTGCCCAGCGCGCGCAGCTCGCCGCCGCGCAGCAGCGCGATGCGGTCGCCGCTGCGCGCCGCGAGCCCGAGATCGTGCGAGACGACGAGCGCGCTGCGGCCCTCGCGGACCAGCTCGCGCACGAGCGCCGCCACGCGCACGCGGTGGCGCAGATCGAGGTGCGCCGTCGGCTCGTCGAGCAGCAGCACGCGCGCGTCCTGCGCGAGGGCGCGCGCCAGCAACACGAGCTGACGCTCGCCTCCCGACAGCTCCAGCACCGAGCGATCGGCCAGCGACTCGATGCCGGTGCGGCGCATGGCGTCGCGCGCGCGCTCGAGGTCGTCGCGCGTCTCGAAGCCGAGCGTGCCGAGATGCGGCGAGCGGCCCATCAGCACGATCTCCCCCACCCGGAAAGGGAACGCGATCGTCGCATCCTGGGGCACGACGGCGAGCAGGCAGGCGAGCTCGCGCCGCGAGTACGCGGCGAGCGGGCGTCCGAGCAGGCTCAGCGAGCCCGCCGTCGGGCGCAGCACGCGCGAAGCGACACGGAACAGGGTCGTCTTGCCCGCGCCATTCGGGCCGGCGAGCGTCAGCACCTCGCCGGCATGCAGCGTGAGCGTGACGCCGCGCAGGATCTCCCGCCCGCCGGCGGCGGCGCTCACGCCCGCGAAGCTGAGGACGGCTTCGCCCGCGCTCACGGCGCGAAGAGCCGCTGCTGGTGCCGGCGCAGCAGCCACAGGAAGATCGGCCCGCCGGCGAGCGAGGTGAGCGCGCCGACCGGCAGCTCGCGGCCGCCGAGCAGCGTGCGCGCCGCCGTGTCGCACAGCAGCAGGAAGGCGGCGCCGGCGAGCGCCGACGCGGGCACCAGCAACCGGTGGTCGGGACCGATCAGCAAGCGCAGCAGGTGGGGAATGATGAGGCCCACGAAGCCGACGAGACCCGCCACCGAGACGGCGGCGCCCACCATCAGCGAGGCCGCCACGAGCAGCACGCGCTGGACGCGCGCGACGTCGACGCCGAGTTGCTGCGCCGGCTCCTCGCCGAGCGCCAGCAGATTCAGGCTGCGCGCGAGCGGGAGCGCGCAGGCGAGGCCCGCGAACAGGAAGAGCGCCACCCAGCCTGCGATGTCGGCCCGCACGGTCGAGAAGCTCCCGATCAGCCACAGGAAGACGCCGGCACCTTCGGTCAGACCCGCGAACGACGCGAGGAACACGATGCCGGCGGAGGCGAAGGCGTTGAAGACGACGCCGGTGAGCAGGAGGCTCGTCGCCGAGGTGCGGCCGCGCGCGCCGGAGACGATCCCGAGCAGCAGCGTCGTCGCCACGGCGCCGGCGAAGGCTGCGGGCGGAACCGCGGCGTGCGACAGACCCACGCTCGAGCCGAGCGCGAGCACGGCGATCCCGCCTAGCGCGGCGCCGCCGGAGACGCCGAGCACGAACGGATCGGCGAGGGGGTTGCGCAGCAGCGCCTGGAACAGCACGCCGGCAACGGAGAGAGAGGCGCCGACCAGCAGCGCGAGCACGACGCGCGGGAGTCGCACGCGCAGCACGATGTCGGCGGCGGGGCCCTGCGAGTCGGGCGCGAGCAGCGCCGTCACCACCTCGCGCAGCGAGAGCGCGCTCGGGCCGGCCGCCAGTCCGATCACGACGGCGCCGAGCACCGCGAGCCCGAGCAGCGCGAGCACGCTCGCGGCGCGACGCGCGGTGAGCACCTTCACGGGCTGCGCCGTTCGGCGGCCGGCGGAGCCGAACCGGTGGGCTGCGAAGGAGCCGGAGCGATCGGAGCCGGCCCGGGCGGGGAAGCGAGCTCGCTCGGGTGGATCGCCGCCGCCAGCAGCGCGAGCGCGCGCTCGGGGTAGGGACCGGGGAGGGTCACTTCGGACGCGGGAATGCTGAGCACGCGCTGCGCCGCCACGGCGGGCAGCGATGGCCAGCGAGCCCAATAGGTTTGTGGAGCTTCGGGGTCGTCGCTGGCGTCGAGGATCAGCTCGGGCGCGGCCGCGATCAGCCACTCGAGAGACGCTCTCGGATAGGGATCTGCGAACACGTTCGCAAGATTATTGGCGCCTGCCGCGACCAGCATCGAGTCGATGAAGCTCCCGCGCCCGACCACATACAGAGGGTCGCGCTGGAGCACCAGCAGCGTGCGCACCGGCGGGAGGTTCCGGGTCGCGGCAGCGGTGGAGTCCCATGCGCTCCGAATCGTCTGCACCCGTTCGCGTGCGGCCTGCTCGCGTCCGACCCGCGCTCCGAGCGCTTCGATCGAGACCAGCAGCTCCGCGAGCGTGATGTTCGGGAGCTCGAGCACGCGGATGGAGAGCGCTTCGAGCCGCCCGCGCAGATCGCGCTGCTGGGCGCTCGGAACCAACACGACCAGGTCGGGCGCGAGCGCGAGGATCGCCTCGAGGCTCGGGTTGAAGAGGCCGCCGACGGCGGGCAGCCCGCGCACGGCGCTCTGCTGGCGCGCCGAGTAGTCGTCGACGCCGACGAGCTGCGCACCGGCGCCGAGCGCGATCAACGTCGCCGTCAGCGAAGGATTCAGCGACACCACCCGGCGCGCGGGGGGCTCGGACGCCGCCGGCAGCGCGATCAGCGCGAGCACGAGCACGAGCGCGGCAGCCAGTGAGCGGGGGAGCATGGCGCAATTGGTATTTCGGACTCGCCCCGCCTGCCAGCGCGCAGGGCCGGCGGGCCCCGAGGACCCGCCGGCCGGCGTTCAACGCCTCACTGCGCCTGCGCCGTGGTCTTGCCGTCGAGCCGGACGAAGGGGCGCAGCCGCTCGAGCGCGGTGTCGCCGATTCCCTTCACGTCCTTCAGCTCGTCGACGCTCTTGAACCCGCCACGCTGCTTGCGCAGGCCGATCACCGCCTGCGCACGGGCCGCGCCGATGCCGGGCAGCAGCTGCAGCTCGTCGGCCGTGGCGGTGTTCAGGTTGACGACGCCCGTGAGCTGCGGCGGTGCGCCATCCGCCGGCGCCGAGAGCGCCGCGATGGCCACCGAGCAGCTCGCGAGCATGGCGAGGGCGAGCGCCCGCGCGACGCGCATTCGAACGAACATGTTGCTGGTTCTCCCGGGACCGTCCGGGGCGAGATCGAGAAGGCGAGTTCATGGGCTTCGCTCGGCTGCGCCTCGCTGCGCGCTTCGCTTGCCCTAGCGATCGCGGGCGACCGCGAAGTGCGCGGCCGCGAGCAGGTCCTCCTTGGCGCGATCGACGGAAAACGGAGCGATCGCGGCGATCGCGCGGTCGCGGTGCAGCTCGGCGCGCCGGATCGTGTCCGCGACGCCGCGATAGCGCTCGATCGCGTCGAGCACCGGCGCCATCTCGAGGGCGCCGTCGGCAACGGGCTCCGCGCCGGGGTGCGCCGCGGCCAGCTCCGCGAGACGCGCGGCGCCCTTGAGCACGGAGGCGATCGCGTCGCGCTCGGCCGCGCTGCAGCGCTTGAGCGCCAGCAGCAGCGGCAGCGTGATCTTGCCTTCGCGCAGATCCGCGAAGGCCCGCTTGCCGAGCTCCGCCTCGCCGGCCTCGTAATCGAGCGCGTCGTCGCGCAGCTGGAAGGCGAGACCCAGCTCGCGGCCGTAATCGGCGAGCTTGCGCCGCTCGCCGCGTGTCACGCCGCCCAGGATCGAGCCCGCCTCGCAGGCCGCCGAGAGCAGCACGGCGCTCTTGTGCTCGATCACCGCGAAGTAGTGCGCTTCGGTGACGCTGGGATCGAAGCTCCGTTCGAGCTGTAACAGCTCACCTTCCGCCATCGAGCGGATCGTGGCGGCGAAGATCCACAAGATGTCCAGATCGCCATCCTCGACGATCATCGAGGACGCGCGCGCGTAGAAGAAGTCCCCCGCCAGCACCGCGCGCCGATTGCCCCACACGGCGTTCGCCGATGGCCGGCCGCGGCGCAATTCGGAGAGATCGACGACGTCGTCGTGCAGCAGGGTGGCGGTGTGCAGCAGCTCGACCGCCGCGGCCACCTGGAAGCAACGCGGTCCGGTGTAGCCGCACAGCTCGGCGCTGAGCAGCAGCAGCGCGGGACGCACGCGCTTGCCGCCGGCGCCCAGCACGTGCTCGCCGAGCGTGCCGACGAGCCCGCTCGCCGAGCTGAGCTGCTCGTGCATCGCCCGCTCGACGAGCTCGAGGCTCGGCGCGAGACGGTCGATCGCAGCGGCAAAGCGGCGCAACGCGGGCTGCGTCATGGGCGGCCAAGCTAGCCAGACGGACGCCGTCTGTCAAAAGCAGGGAAGGAAAAAACGCTAGTTATTCCAGAGAGTTAACCGTTGTTCACCGTTGTGTGAACGCGCGCGCTCGCGCGCAGCCACGCCACGGCGTCCGCGACCTCGCCCACTTCGATCGCCTCGACTCCAGCCAGCCCGCGGGTTTGCGTGCCCTCCGGCACGAGCACGCGGCGAAAGCCGAGACGCGCGGCCTCGCGCACGCGCAGCTCCGTGCGCGCGATGCGCCGCACCTCGCCGCCCAGCCCGATCTCGCCGCACGCGGCGACGTCTGCGGGCAGGGGGATCTCGAGTCGGCTCGACGCGATTGCGAGCGCGAGCGCGAGATCGGCGCCCGGCTCGACCACGCGCACGCCTCCCGCCACGTTCACGTAGACGTCGCGCGACGCCAGATCGACGCCACCGCGCCGGTCGAGCACGGCGAGCAGCAGCGCCAGGCGTCCATCGTCGATGCCGATGCAGGTGCGGCGCGCCGTGCCGTAGCCCGCCGGCGCCACCAGCGCCTGCAGCTCCAACAAGATCGGGCGCGTTCCCTCGACGAGCGGCGCGATGCACGAGCCCGGCGCGCCGGTGCGCCGCTGCGCCAGGAACAGCTCGCTCGGATTCGCGACGCCCTCGAGGCCCGCCTCCGTCATGCGGAAGACGCCCACCTCCTGCGTCGAGCCGAAGCGGTTCTTGCTGGCGCGCAGCAGGCGGAAGGCCTGCCCGCGATCACCTTCGAAGCCGAGCACGACGTCGACCAGGTGCTCGAGCACGCGCGGTCCCGCGAGCGTGCCCTCCTTGGTGACGTGACCGATCAGGATCAGCGCGGCGCCGGAGGCCTTGGCCGTCGCCGCGAGCAGCGCCGCCGACTCACGCACCTGCGCGACCGAGCCGGGCGCGGACTCGACGCGATCGGTGGCGAGCGTCTGGATCGAATCGACGAGCACGACGGCCGGCGCGAGCGCGCGCCACGGCTCGACGAGCGCTTCGACGCGCGTCTCCGCCAGCACGAAGGCCTGCTCGGGAACCACCGGCAGGCGCTGCGCTCGCAAGCGGAGCTGCTCCGGGCTCTCTTCGCCGGTCACGTACAGGAAGGGCCCGAGAGCCTGGAGGCCGGCCGCGAGCTGGAGCGCGAGCGTGCTCTTGCCGACGCCCGGCTCGCCCCCGAGCAGCACGACGCTGCCGGGCACCAGTCCGCCGCCGAGCACGCGATCGAGCTCGGCGATTCCGGTGGCTCGCCGCGGCGTCGCAGAGGCCTCGATCTCGCGGAGTTGACGCGGCTTCGCGCCCCCGCCCACACCCGGCTCGACGCGCAACAGATCGCGCGGCGCGCCCCCGCCCGCGCCTGCGGAAGCCTCCTCGACGAGCGTCGACCAGGCCCCGCATTCGGGGCAGCGACCGAGCCAGCGCGGCTGCTGAGCGCCACAGCTGGTGCAGGCATAGACCGAACGCGCGCGAGCCACGGGCGCGGATGCTAACGGAACCTGCTGTCGACCGCGTTGGTGAACTCTGGTTGACAGGTCTTCAGGGCGCTGATTAGGCTCTCGCACCCTGGCATTCCGCCGCGAGGGAGGCGCCGTGCTCGATCGTTATTCCCGTCTCGCCCAGTCCGCCTTGCGCGACGAGCCGCCGAGCGAGGCGGAAGCGCTGAGCCTGCTCGACGCTCACGACAGCGAGCTGCTGCCGCTGCTGCACGCCGCCTTCGTGCCGCGCGAACGCCACTTCGGGCGCAAGGTGATGGTGCACGTGCTCAACAACGTGCAGAACGGTCTGTGCCCCGAGGATTGCGGCTACTGCTCGCAATCGCGCGATTCGAGCGCGGCGATCCGCAAGTACCCGATGAAATCCGACGCCGAGATCCTGGCCGGCGCGGAGAGCGCCGCGCGCGCGGGCGCCACGCGTTACTGCATGGTGCTCTCCGGCCGCGGCCCGACGCTCGAGCGCACGCGCCGGCTCGGCGAGCTGATCCGGCTGGTGAAGCAGCGCTATCCGATCGAGGTGTGTCTCTCGGTCGGCCTGCTAGAGGAGGAGCACGCCCGCATCCTCGCCGACGCCGGCCTCGACCGCTTGAATCACAACCTGAACACCAGCGAGTCGCACTATCCGGAGATCTGCTCGACGCATGACTACGCGGATCGCGTGAACACGCTGCTCGCGGCCAAGAAGTGCGGCATCGAGCCGTGCAGCGGCATGATCCTGGGCATGGGCGAGCGCAGCCAGGACGTCGTCGAGGTCGCCTTCAAGCTGCGCGAGCTCGAGGTGCCCTCGATCCCGGTGAACTTCCTGATCCCGATCGATGGCAACCCCGTGAAGTCGGACGGCTCGCTCACACCCGAGCGCGGTCTGCGCGCGCTCGCGCTGATGCGGCTGGTGAACCCGCGCGCCGAGATCCGGGTCGCCGCGGGACGCGAGGGACATCTGCGCGGACTCGCGCCGCTCGCTCTCTGGCCGGCGAATTCGCTGTTCGTCGAGGGCTATCTGACGACGCGGGGCGACGCCGTCGCGGAGACCTATCGCATGATCCACGACGCGGGCTTCGAGGTCGACGGCAACCCGCTCTCGCGTTCGCTCGCCGCCGACGGCGAAGCGGCGGCCGGCGGCTTCCGACTCGCGGGGGGCGACGGCGAGATCCTGCGCCCCGAGGTCCGCCGGTGAGTCTCGACGCGTTCGCGCGCGAGCGGCTCGAGCAGCTGCGCGCACGCGGCACGCATCGGCGCCTGCGGGTCCTCGACGGCGCACAGGCGCCGCGCATGACGGTCGAGGGTCGCGAGGTGCTGCTGTTCGCGGGCAGCAACTACCTCGACCTCGCGCACCACCCGGAAGTGGTCGAAGCGGGCGTGCGCGCGACGCGCGATCTCGGCTGTGCGGCCGGCGGCTCGCGCCTGATCAATGGCAACCTGCGCCTGCACGAGGAGCTCGAGGAAGAGCTCGCAAAATTCCTCGGGACCGACGCCGCGCTCAGCTTCGCGACGGGCTACATGGCGAACGTGGGTCTGATCCCGGCGCTCGTCGGCGACGAGGATGTGATCGTTTCCGACGCGCTCGCTCACGCGTCGATCATCGACGGCTGCCGCCTCTCGCGCGCGTCCGTTCGCGTGTTCGCGCACGGCGATCTGGGCGCGCTCGAAGCGACGCTGCGCGAGGTCGCTTCGACCGCTCGCCGCGTATTGCTCACGCTCGACGGCGTCTACAGCATGGATGGCGACGTCGCGCCGCTCGCCGAGGCGGTGGCGCTCGCGCGCCGCTACGGCGCGCTCGTGCTGGTCGACGACGCGCACGGCACGGGCACGCTCGGCGCGAACGGCCGCGGCACGCCGGAGCACTGCGGCGTGCGCGAGGGCATCGACGTCCTCGTCGGCACGCTCGGCAAGGCGCTCGGCAGCTTCGGCGCCTTCGTGGCCGGGAGCCGCCTGCTGCGCGAGCTGCTCGTCAACGAAGCGCGCAGCTTCATCTTCAGCTGCGCGCTCGCACCGGGACCGGTGGCGTCGGCGCGCGCCTCGCTCGCGCTCGTGCAGCGCGAGCCGTGGCGACGGCAGCAGCTACAGCGCGCCGCGCAGCGATTGCGCGCCGCGCTCGCCGGCCATGGCATCTCGACGGCGCCGAGCACGACCCAGATCGTGCCCGTCGTGATCGGCGAGAGCGCGCGCACGATGCGCGTGTGCGAGCGCCTGCTCGAGCGCGGCTTCTACACGCAGGGCATCCGCTACCCCTCGGTTCCCGAAGGCACGGCGCGCTTGCGCATCACGCCGATGGCAAGTCATTTGGACGCCGAGATCGATGCGCTGGCGCAGGCGGTCGCGGAAGAGATCGCGGCCAGCGCCGCGTAGCGCGCCGAGCGTGCGCGCCTCGAGCGAGCGAGCGTGAGCAACTCCGCACGCGGCTTCTTCGTCACCGGCACCGACACGGGTGTGGGCAAGACCCTGGTGGCCTGCGCGCTGCTGCGCGGCCTGCGAGCGCGCGGTGTCGACGTCGGCGCGATGAAGCCGATCGAGACCGGCGTCGGGCCCGCGGGCCCGCTCGACGCGCTCGCGCTGCGCGAGGCGGCGGGTGGCGGCGACGCGCTCGAGCTCGTCTGCCCGCAGCGTTTTTCGCTGCCGGCGGCGCCCACCGTCGCCGCCGCGGCCGAGGGCCGCCGCGTCGAGCTCGACGCCGTGCGGCACGCCTTTGCGGGGCTCGCGGCGCGTCACGCCTGCCTCGTGGTCGAGGGCGCCGGTGGCCTGCTCGTGCCGGCGGCCGAGGGCGTGAGCATGGCCGATCTCGCGCGCGAGCTGGGCTTGCCGCTGCTGGTGGTGGCGCGCGCGAGCCTCGGCACCATCAACCACACGCGGCTCACGCTCGAGGCGGCGGCGGCGCGGCGGCTGGCGCTCGCGGGCGTCGTGATCTGCCACGGGCCGGCGCCGATCGCGAGCGCGGATCGCGAGAATCTGGCGGCCTTGCGCGCCGAGCTCGGTGCAAAGCTCGTCGGCGAGATTCCGACCCTCGCGCCGGGGGAGCTTCCGGCCGCGGGCTGTCTCGATCTCGCTGCGCTGCTGCCCGGAGCTCAGCGCCGATAGACCTGCCGCCCGCCGATCCAGGTCTGCTGCACGACGGCGTTCGCGTCGAGCACGACGAGGTCGGCGCGCGCGCCCGGTCTCAGGGTGCCGCGCTCGCGCTCGATTCCGAGCCTCGCGGCCGGGCGCAGCGTGCAGGCGGCGACAGCTTCGAGCAGCGAGAGGCCCGCGAAGCGCTGGACGTTGCGCAGCGCCAGATCGAGCGTCACGCAGCTGCCCGCGAGGCGCCCGTCCGGCAGGCGCAGCGCGATGCCGTCGTCGCGCACCTGCCCCGAGCCGAACGAGCTCGCCGAGCCGTCGCCGGTCGCGGGCTCGATGCGATCGCTGATCAGCACCAGCCGCTCGCCGAGCGCGCGCGCTGCCGCGCGCACGACCGCCGGGTGCACGTGCGCACCGTCGCAGATCAGATCGGCGCTGAGCCGCTCATCGGCGAGAGCGACGCCAGCGAGGCCGGGCTCGCGGTGGTGCAGGGGGCCCATGGCGTTGAAAAGATGGGTGACGTGCCGCGCCCCCCGCTCGATCGCCGCTTCGACGCATGCGGCATCGGCGCGGCTGTGACCGAGCGCCGCGAGCACCCCCTCCCGGGCGAGGTCGTCGAGCAGCGCCGCCGCGCCCGCCAGCTCGGGCGCGAGCGTCACCATGCGGATCGCGCCGCGGCCGCGTGCCAGCACCTCCTGGCCCTCGCGCGCGTCATAATCCCGGATCCCCGCGGCAGGCTGAGCCCCAGCCGCGCTCGACGCCAGCCACGGGCCTTCGAGGTGGATGCCGATCGGGACCGCGCCTGCGCAGTCCGCGCGCGTCACGACATCCGCGAGCGACGTGACCCGGGAAGCCAGGGCCTCGCGCTCCCAGGCGACCGTCGTCGCCAGGAAGGCAGTCGTCCCATGACGCACGAGAGCCTCGGATGACGCGCGTAATGACGCGTCGAAGCCAGTTGCGTCATGAAAGGGCAGGGACCCGTGATAGTGCAGGTCGAGAAAGCCGGGGGCGATGAAGCTCCCGTTCAGGGCCACGGCGCGCGCCGCATCGGGGACCCGTTCACCTGCAGCGAGCCGCGCTTCGATCCGCCCGTCTCGCAGCAGCAGGCCACCCCGCTGCACCGCTTCGGCTTCGGGATCCAGCAGCAGCGCGTCGCGCAGGCAGATTCTCTCCACGGCGGGCCCGATTCTATCCGAGGCCGGGAGATCTCCCCCTAAAGCGCGGTCAAGTACCCGCCGATGCAGGGGGATTCGAGGTGCACACGGTGCCGATCGAAGAGGATTTCAAGATCCTCGAAGCCAAGATGCTCCAGCTCAAGCTGGACTATGACCAGTATTTCCTCGGCAGCCGCCCGCGCGAGCCGGTGATGTTGCGCGGCGAAGTGCAGAAGATGATCAACATCTATTCGAACCAGGCGATCCAGAACACCGCCCTGCGCTTCAAGTTCGGGAGCATCTGTTCGCGCTATCAGGCCTTCAAGCGCCAGTGGACCGAGGTGCTGCGCCAGATCGAGGCGGGGACGTACTCGCGACACCGCTTCAAGGCCGAGCTGCACGAGCGCGAGCGGGGCGAACCGGCCGCCGAGCCGTCGGCCGCCAAAGGCAAGACGAAGCCGACCGGCGCGGCGTCCGATGCGCTCTACCAGGCCTACGTGGAAGCTTGTCGCAGCTGCGGCCAGGACGTGAAGGGACTCACGCCCGCGAAGCTCGACGGCATCCTCGCGAAGCAGCGCGAGCAGCTGCGCGAGAAATTCGGCGACGCGGCGTTCTCGTTCAAGGTCGCCGTCGAAGGCGGGAAGGCGAAGCTGAAGGCGACCCGCGCGAAGGCGTGAAGCTCAGCGTTTCGCAGCGTCGGCGAATGCGCAGGACGTGACCATCACCACGACCTCGCTCCCGCTCACGTCGGCGAAGCCCTCGGAGATCGTCGCCTTGCGCGTGCCGGCCGAGGTCTTGATCTCGACCTCGCCCTGGCGCAGCGCCGTCAGCAGCCGCTCGTGCTGCGGCAGCACGCCGAAATCGCCCTCGGAGCCCGGCAGCACGACGGCTTCGATCGGCCCGTGGAAGGCCTCGCCCTGCGGCGTCACGATGGTGAGCTCGAGCGACATCCTTCCCTAGACCAACTTCTTCGCCTTGGCGACGGCGTCCTCGATCGTGCCAACCATGAAGAAGGCCTGCTCGGGCAGCTCGTCGTGCTTGCCCTCGAGCACCTCCTTGAAGCCGCGGACCGTGTCCTCGAGGCGCACGTAGGCGCCGGGCGAGCCCGTGAATTGCTCGGCGACGTGGAAGGGCTGCGACAGAAAGCGCTGTAGCTTGCGCGCGCGAGCCACCGTGATCTTGTCGTCCTCGGAGAGCTCGTCCATGCCGAGAATGGCGATGATGTCCTGGAGGTCCTTGTACTTCTGGAGCATCTGCTGCACGCCGCGCGCCACCTGATAGTGCTCCTCGCCCACCACCTGCGGATCGAGGATGCGGCTCGTCGAGTCGAGCGGATCGACGGCCGGGTAGATGCCGAGTTCTGCGATCTGGCGCGAGAGCACGGTGGTGGCGTCGAGATGGCTGAAGGCCGTCGCGGGCGCCGGGTCGGTGAGGTCGTCGGCGGGAACGTAGATCGCCTGCACCGAGGTGATCGAGCCCTTCTTGGTCGAGGTGATGCGCTCCTGTAGCTCGCCCATGTCCGTCGCCAGTGTCGGCTGGTAGCCCACCGCCGAGGGGATGCGGCCGAGCAGCGCCGACACCTCGGAGCCGGCCTGCGTGAAGCGGAAGATGTTGTCGATGAAAAGCAGCACGTCCTTGCCCTCTTCGTCGCGGAAGTACTCGGCGACGGTGAGCGCGGAGAGGCCGACGCGCGCGCGCGCGCCGGGCGGCTCGTTCATCTGGCCGAACACCAGCGCCGCTTTGTCGAGCACGGTGGTGCCGTCGGAGAGCTTGGCGTCCGCCATCTCGTGCCAGAGATCGTTGCCTTCGCGTGTGCGCTCGCCGACGCCCGCGAAGACCGAGGTGCCGGCGTGCTGCTTGGCGATGTTGTTGATCAGCTCGAGGATCACGACGGTCTTGCCGACGCCGGCGCCGCCGAACAGGCCGATCTTGCCGCCCTTCGGGTAGGGCGCGATCAGGTCGACGACCTTGATGCCGGTCTCGAGCGCCTCGACGCCGGTCGATTGGTCGATGAACTCCGGCGGCGCCCGGTGGATCGGCAGCGTGCGCTTGGCCTTCACGGGCCCGCGCTCGTCGACCGGCTCGCCGATCACGTTGATGATGCGCCCGAGCGTCTCGGGACCGACCGGGACGCGGATCACGTCGCCGGTGTTCTTGGCGGCCTGCCCGCGCACGAGCCCGTCCGTCGTATCCATCGAGATGCAACGCACGGTGTTCTCGCCGAGGTGCTGCGCCACTTCGAGGACGAGATTGTCCGGGCGGTCGTCCACGCCGGGGTTCGTGACCCGCAGCGCAGTGTAGATCTCGGGCAGCGATCCGGGCGGGAACTCCACGTCCACCACCGGTCCCATCACCTGTACGATCCGGCCGTCCGGGGTCGCGTTCTGCGTCGACATGGCATCCCTTCCTTTACAAGGCTTCCGCGCCGCTCACGATCTCGACCAATTCCTTGGTGATCGCCGCCTGGCGCGCGCGGTTGAACTGGAGCGTGAGACGGCTGATGATTTCCTCGGTGTTGCGCGTGGCCGATTCCATGGAAGCCATGCGCGCGGCGTGCTCGCCGGCCTGGTTCTCGAGCAGTGCGCTGAAGACCTCGACCTCGAGCGCCTTCGGAACCAGCGTTGCGAGCAGCGTTTCGGCGTTGGGCTCGATCTCGACCGGCTGCGGCGCGTCGCCGCCCGCGAGCTTCGGGGGTGGCCGGCAGCAGTCGCACGCTGCGCGGCGTCTGCGTCATCGCGGAAACGAACTCGCTGAAGACGAGCACGACCTCGTCGACCTCGCCCGAGACGAAGCGTTCCGAGATCTGGGTCGCGAGCGCAGCCGCATCCGCGTAGCTCGCCCAGCCTTCGAAGGCGTGCTTCTCGCCGCGCTGCTTCGGACGGCGGCGCCCGAAATACTCGATGGCCTTGCGGCCGACGCAGGTGATCGTGACCTCGACGCCGTCGCGCATGCGCGCCGCCACCAGCCGGTCGGTGAAGCGCAACACGTTGGCGTTGAAGGCCCCGCACAGGCCGCGGTTCGAGGTGATGACGACGATCTCGATGCGACGCGCCTCGGGGCGCGGATCGAGCAGCGGGTGGACGCTGTCCTGCTGCATGCGCGCCACCTCGCCGAGCGTCGCGCGCATGCGCGTCGCGTAGGGTCGCGCCTGCGTCACGGCGCTCTGCGCGCGCCGAAGCTTGGCGCCGGCCACCATGCGCATCGCGCGCGTGATCTGCTGCGTCTTCTTGACGCCGCGGATCCGCCGTCGGATGTCCTTGAGGTTCGGCACGCTAGGCGGCCGCGCCCCGGACAGACGGCTGGAAGATCTTCGCAAACTCGTCGAGCGCGGCGATCAGCTTCTGCTTGGTGTCGGCCTCGAGCTTGCCGCTGCTGCGGATCGTCTCGAGAACGGCGGCGTGCCGCGTGCGCAGATGCTCGAGCATCTCGCGCTCGTAGCGCAGCAGATCGCCGACCTCGTAGCCGCGCACCCAGGACTCGCGGCCCTCCTGCGGCGTGCAGGCGAAGATCGAGGCCACCTGCTCCTCCATCGGCATCGGCGAGTACTGCGCGCTGCTTCAGCATCTCGGTCTGGCGCATGCCGTTGGCGAGTTGTTCTTGAGTGGTCTTGTCGAGGTCGCTGCCGAACTGGGAGAAGGCCGCCATCTCGCGATACTGGGCGAGGTTCAGCTTGAGCTGACCCGCCACCGCCTTGGTGGCCTTGGTCTGCGCGGCGCCGCCCACGCGCGAAACCGAGATGCCGACGTTCACGGCCGGGCGGATGCCCGAGTTGAACAGGTCCGTCTCGAGGAAGATCTGGCCATCCGTGATCGAGATGACGTTGGTCGGGATGTAGGCCGAGACGTCGCCCGCCTGCGTCTCGATGATCGGCAGCGCGGTGAGGCTGCCGCCGCCGAGCTCGTCGTTCATCTTGGCGGCGCGCTCGAGCAGCCGCGAATGCAGGTAGAAGACGTCGCCGGGATACGCCTCGCGGCCCGGCGGGCGCCGCAGCAGCAGCGAGAGCGCGCGGTAGGCGACGGCGTGCTTCGAGAGATCGTCGTAGATGATCAGCGCGTGCTTGCCGCTGTTGCGGAACCACTCGCCCATCGTGACACCGGTGTAGGGCGCCAGGTACTGGAGCGGCGCCGGCTCGGAAGCGCAGGCGGCCACCACGATCGTGTAGTCCATCGCGCCGTGCTGGTTCAGCTTGTCCACGACCTGCGCCACGGTGGACTGCTTCTGTCCGATCGCGACGTAGATGCAGAAGACGCCGGTCTTCTTCTGGTTGATGATCGTGTCGATCGCGATCGCGGTCTTGCCGGTCTGGCGGTCGCCGATGATCAGCTCGCGCTGGCCGCGCCCGATCGGCGTCATGGCATCGATCGCCTTGATCCCCGTCTGCAACGGCTCGTGCACGGATTTGCGCGCCACGATGCCGGGCGCCTTGAGCTCGACGCGGCGGCGCTCGCTCGACTGGATCGCCGGCTTGCCGTCGATCGGATTCGCCGAGCGCGCCGACCACGCGGCCGACGCAGCTCCATGCCGACGGGCACTTCGAGGATGCGGCCGGTGCGGCGCACGCTATCGCCCTCGCGGACGTGGTGCGTCTCGCCCATCACCGCGATGCCGACGTTGTCCTCCTCGAGGTTGAGCACCAGACCCGTGAGGCCGCCGGGGAGCTCGACGAGCTCGCCGGCCATCACCGAGTCGAGGCCGAAGACGCGCGCGATGCCGTCGCCGACCGAGAGCACCGTTCCGGTCTCGGCGACGTCGACCTCGCGATCGTATTCCTTGATCTCGCGCTTGAGGATGTCCGTGATCTCGGCCGGCTTGATGTCCATCGATCCTCGTCTTTCGTGATTGCGCTGCCGGTCGGTCGCCAGGACCGCCGGCTCGCGTTCGATTGCCTCGGGTCAGACTTCCGTGGAGCTGCGCGAGCTGCGTGCGAAGGCTCCCGTCGAACACCACACCCGCGACGCTCGCGACGGCCCCGCCCAGCAGCGACGGATCGACGCGCTCCGAGAGCTCGACCTGCTTGCCGGTGCGCACGGCGAGCGCGCGCCGCAGCCGCTCGCGCTGCTCCTCGCGCAGCGGTGTCGCCGACACGACTTCCGCGCGCACGCGCCCGCCGCCACGTCGGCCAGCCGGCCGAACTCGTCGCAGATCGCGTCGAAATCCACCAGGCGCCGGCGATCCACGAGCAGGCGCAGGAAATTTGCGACCGTGCGGCTCGAGCCGAGTTTCGTGCACACGGCGCCGAGCACCGCGCGGCGCTCGCCCGCCGGATGCAGCGGTCGGAAGATCGCGTGGTGCAGCTCCTGGTTCTCGTTGAACTGGCGGCGCAGATCCGCGAGCTCGCTGCGCACGGCAGCCACCCGGCCTTCCTCACCGGCCAGCGAAGAGGGCGCGCGCATAGCGCCGGGCCGCGGCGGTCGAGTGCATCGCCGTCTACCGGCCCGCTCGGGGACGCGCGCCGTCCGACGCGGGCGCGCTCTCGATGGTCCGGACGAATTCATCGAGCAGACGGTCCTGGTCGGCGGCGGTGACCTGCCGCTTCAGCGTCTCCGACGCCAGCTCGACCGCGAGCTGGGCCGCTTCCTGGCGCAGCTGGGCGCGGGCGCGCCGCAGCTCCTGATCGACCGCGGCGCTCGCATCGCGCCGGATGCGCTCGGCGGCGGCCGTGGCGTCGGCGAGGATGTGCTCGCGCTCCGCAGCCGCCCGCTCGCGCGCCGTCGTGCGAATGCCGGCGAGCTCGCTCTCGAGATCGATCAGGCGCCGCTGCCACTGGGCGTAGCGCGCTTCCGCTTCCGCGCGCAGATCGGCCGCGGCCTTGAGATCGAGCTGGATCGCCGAGCGGCGATCGGCAAAAAAATCGGCCAGCGGCTTGCGCGTGAAATACACGAGCACGCCGAGCAGCAGCGCGAGATTGAACGCCGACCAGAGCAGCCCGCGGATGCCACCGCCGTGCCCGTCGCTCTCGGCGTACGCCGGCAGCGCGACGAGCAGCAACGCGAAGCTCGCGAGCGTCGTGAGAACACGCCGCGTCATCAGGAGACCACCCGACCGAGCACGCGGGATGCGGCCTCGCGCGCGAGCGGCTCGGCTTCGGCGCGCAGCTTCGTGCGCGCCTCGGCGAGCGCGGCGGATACGTCGTGCCGCGCGCGCTCGATCTCGCGCTCCGCGCCCGCGCGCGCTTCGGCGGTGCGCGCGGCGGTCTCGCTGCGCGCGCTCGCCAGCTCTGCGCGCCGCGCCTGTTCGGCTTCGATCCGCACGTCGTTCACGGCTTGCTCGTATTTGGCGAGGATCTCGTCGGCGCTCGCCGCGAGCTTCTCGGCGCGTTCGCGGGTGCCGGTGGTGCGATCGACGCGCAGATCGAGAGCGCGCAGGAGCGGGCGAAACAAGAGCGCGTTGACGGGTACGATCAGCGCCGCGAAGAGCGCGATCATGACGACGAGCATCAGGGGATCGGGCCACAGCACGATGCCGCCCTCGGCGGCCGAGGCGGTGCCGGTCGTGAGCAGCAGCACCGCGAGCGTGGCGGCGGGGAGTCCGGGCCGGGAATCGCGGTGCATCGATGCCAGTCGCTCCGAGCTTTTCGGCGTTCCGCCGCGAGTCCATCCGCGGCGCGGTCACGCGCGCCGTCTGGCGATTCTTGCCCTGCGCGAATGGCGACGGGCGCCTTCGGCGCGGGGCCTGCCGGATCCGCGCTGCGAGACAGCCCCCCGAGCGTCGGGGTGGGTAGCTGCGAAGCCGCGAGAACCCGGGCTGCCGGATCGCAACGCGAAGCGCCGGCGATGAGGGGCGGAATTCTTACATAGCCGCAGCGAAGTTCAAGGCGACGAAGCGCTCGATTTCGCGTTCGCGACGAGGCTTTCCAGCTCGTCGGCCGGCGGGCTGCCGGTCGCGCAGCGACCTTCCATCAGCGCGCCCTCCGCGAGCGACAGGCTCGGGGTGTAGAGCTCGCCACGAAACCGGGCCGTGGCGCCCAGCGCGACCCGGCGACTCGCCCGGATCTCGCCCTTGAGCGTCCCGGAGACGGTGAGCTCGTCGGTCTCGATGCGCGCTTCGACGTTCGCCCGCGGCCCGATCCAGAGCGGACCGGGGCCGATCACCTCACCTCGCAGCAGGCCATCGACACGCGCGGGCCCGGCGAGCGCGACGAGGCCCGTGAACTCCGCTCCGACCGCGAGCAGCACGGGAGCCGCGGCTTCGGCTGCGTCATCGCCTTCGAGGGGATCAGGCATCGCCGAGCAGGATCCCGGTGATGCGCTGCAGGTCCTCGGGCCCGAAGTACTCGATCTCGACGCGCCCGCGCGAAGCATCGCCGTGGATCCGGACCCGCGTCTGCAAGCGCTGGCGCAGGGCATCGACGGCGCGCTGGAGATTCGGATCCTGGCTCGCGCGCGAGCCGGCACCGCGCGGCTGCGGCCGCGGGCCGGCGGGGCGCGCGATCTGCTCGGCGTCGCGCACCGAGAGCTGTTCGCGCACGATGCGATCCCGCAGGTGCCGGCGGCGCTCGGGGTTGGTCACCTGAAGCAGCGCCTTCGCGTGGCCCGCCGTGAGGCGCTGCTCCTCGACGTCTTCCTGGAGCTCGCGCGGCAGCTCGAGCAGCCGCAGGTGGTTCGCGATCGTCGAGCGGTCGAGGCTCACGCGCCGTCCGATCTCGTCCTGGGTGCGGCCGCTGTCGACCAGCGCCCGGAAGGCGTGCGCGAGCTCGATCGGGTTCAGGTCACGGCGCTGCACGTTCTCGATCAGCGCGAGCTCGAGGCGGTCGCGATCGTCGACGTCGGCGACCACGGCGGGGATCGCGGCTAGACCGGCCGCGCGCGCCGCGCGCCAGCGGCGCTCGCCGACGAGCAGCTGGTAGCGATCGCCGACGCGGCGCACGACCACGGGCTGCAACACACCGTGCTGTTCGATCGAATCCGAGAGACTCGCGAGCGCGCTCTCCTCGAAGCGCCGGCGCGGCTGCTCGGGATTGGGATCGATGCGATCGACGGGGATCTCGCCCGGCGCCGGCCGCGCGCTCGGCGCGGGCTCGAACGCCGTCGAAGCGGGCGCTGCGCCGGGCAGCAGCGCGCCGATGCCGCGTCCGAGCGCGCTGGGTCGGCTACTCATCGGAATCTCCTTGGCTACGCGCCCCGCCGGTGAGCGGCGGAGGCTCGAGGTGAGGTCCACTGAACGAGTGGCGGCCGAGGATTTCCTCCGCGAGCCGCAGATGACTGGTGGCGCCCTTCGAGTGCGCATCGTAGAGCAACACCGGCTTGCCATGGCTCGGCGCTTCGCTGAGCCGCACGTTGCGCGGGATCACGGTCTCGAACACCTGAGCACCGAAGTGGGAGCGAACCTCAAGTTCTACTTGGCGGCTCAGGTTGTTGCGCCGGTCGGCCATCGTGAGCGCGATGCCTTCGACCTCGAGCTCGGGATTCAGCTGCTGGCGCACGACCTCGATCGTCTCGAGCAGACCGGCCAGACCCTCGAGCGCGTAGTACTCGCATTGCAGCGGGATGATCACGGCATCGGCAGCCGTGAGCGCGTTCAGGGTCAGCAGACCCAGGGACGGCGGGCAGTCGATCAGGACGAGATCGTAGGCGTCGCGCAGATCGGAGAGCGCCGCGGCCAGGCGACGCTCGCGGGCGATCGCCGAGACGAGCTCGATCTCCGCGCCGTAGAGATCGCGTCCCGATGGGATCACGTGCAGATAACGCAGCTCCGTTGCGTGCACGACATCCTTCATGACGCAGCGACCGATGATTGCGTCATAGACGTGTCGTGACGCGCGCTGCGGCAGATAGGCGCTCGAGGCGTTGGCCTGCGGATCGAGATCGACGAGTAGGGTGGAGCGCTCGGAGGCGGCGAAGGAAGCCGCGAGATTCACCGCGGTCGTCGTCTTGCCGACGCCCCCCTTCTGATTGACCACGGCGAACACGCGGCTGCGGTGCGCGGACGGCTGCATCCGGGACGGCCTCAGAGATTGACTCCCCCGGGGGAATAAGGGGAGTCACAATTTATAAAGATAGCGCAATCATACGCGTCGAGGGGGCCAATCGACTGCGGAATTCGATCGCTCGATCGATCCGACTCCTCCATGGGCGACTATTCAATCATTCAATCAGATCGGGCGAATGTTCCCTACCATGTTCCACGTGAAACGTTTCACGTGGAACACTCGAACCCTTCCCAATCAAGGCTGCACGATCAGCAGACGCGCCGTCCCAGCCACAACGTCCGCTGCGGACCGCCGCAAGGCACGACGTACCCCACCGCGGGCTCCGCAACCACATCCGGATCGGGATCGATCTGGGGCGCGGACTCGCCGCCCGGAATCGCGAGCCAACCCCCGACTTGCGCCCAGGGCTTCATCCAACGCAGCGCTTGCGCAGGCTTCGCCATCGCCTGACCCAGCGCGATGGCTCGCGGCTGCGGCTCCAGCTGCTCCGCTCGCCCGCAAATCGCCTCGACGTTTCGCAACCCGAGCTCACGCACCGCCGCCTTCTGGAAGTGGTGGCGCTTCTCGCGCGCTTCGACGAGGAGCACGGCGCACTCGGGTCGCAGCACAGCGATGGGTAGACCCGGAAACCCAGCCCCTGAGCCGAGGTCGACGAGTCCGGCAGCCGGCGGAAGACACCGCAAGAGCGCCGCGGCATCGAGGATCAGGCGAGCCACGATCGCTTCGACGTCGCGATGACTGCTCAGGTTGATGCGCTGCGCCCAGCGCTCGAGCACAGCCGCGAGGCGCAGCAACGCCTCGATCTGTTCAGGAGCGGCGCTGTACCCGAGCTCGGGCAGACCGGCTCGCAGCAGCGCCTCGGCCGCCGCAACCCGCCGCGGGTCGACTCCGTTCCACGTGGAACGTTCGTCAGGCGTCGTTGCGGTTGGCGGATGCAGCGGCTTCACGCCGTGCCTGGTCGTACTCGGGAGCACCTTCCGGCACCACGACCACCTGGCGATAGCGACCCTCGCCGATGCTCATCGTCGCGATGTCACGCTCGTCGCGAAGTGCGATGTGGATGATCCGGCGGTCCTTGCCGTTCATCGGATCCAGCGCCACGGCGCGCCCGGTCTCGCGCGCCCGCTTCGCACCCTTCTCGGCCAATCGCGAGAGCAGTGCCTCGCGCGATTCCGTATCGCCCTCGACCTCCAGCACGATGCGCGGAGCATCCAGATCCGTGCGCGTCGCCGCCTGGTTCGCGAGCAGCTGGAGGGCGTCGACCGGTCGGCCGTCACCCGTCGCGAGCGCGCGTGCCGCCGCTCCCGTCACGTCGATCACGAGCAGCTCGCTCTCGGCGTTCTCCCCGATCTGGAACGCGCCG
The DNA here is from genome assembly GCA_963785985.1 of uncultured delta proteobacterium. Lineage (GTDB taxonomy): Bacteria > Myxococcota_A > UBA9160 > UBA9160 > SMWR01 > DATBRV01. The sequence goes on from CAWAXD010000024.1 coordinate 316,118, forward strand.
AGATCCATCCGCTCGATCACCCCGAGCAGCCAGCGCGCCACCTCGCCGATCTCGCCTCGCGGCGCTCCGATCGATGGCTCGTGCGGCGCAGAGGGCCGCGATTCCTCGCGCGGCGCGGGTGCGAACGACTCCTCGCGCGCCCCCTCCGAGCGCCCCGCGCCACGGCTCTCACCGCCGCGATCCATTCCCCGTCGCGGACCTTCGCCCCCGCGACCACCGCCGCCTTCGCCACGATCGCCGCGGCCGGAGCGCGATCGACCCCGGTCTCCGCGGTCGCCGCGATCACCTCGCTCACCGCGCTCGGGGCGATCGCCTCGCTCACCGCGCTCGCCGCCGCGCGCGGCCGGCGGTCTGCTGCGCAGTGCAGCGACGATCGCGCAGCGCCCGCCGAGGCCATACACCTCGCCCGGCCGGAACTCGTGAATCTCGAGGGCATCCTGCGCTACACCGAAGTACTTGCAGGCCCTGGCGCTCGCGTCCTCGCGATTGTCGCCTACGAACTCATGGGGCTCATTCATCGCATCGTACATGGCTTCCTCCTGGGTCCCGTCGGGGTTTGATTCTACGCCTTCGCACGCAAGCGCCGACCCACCCAGAGTTGGTTGGAGATCGCGATCACGTTGCTCACCATCCAGTAGAGCACGAGTCCGGACGGGAATTGATAGAACATCACGGTCATCATCACGGGCATCACGACCATCATCATGCGCGCTTGCGCAGGGTCCGCCTGCATCGGGGTGAGCTTCTGCTGGACCACCATCGAGACGCCCATCAGCAGCGGCAGCACCCGCACGGGAATCTCGAGGCCCGGGATCGTGAAGAGCGACTCCGGGACGGATAGATCCGTGATCCACGCAAAGAACGGAGAGTGGCGCAGCTCGATCGAGCTCTGAAGCGCGTAGAAGAGCCCGATGAACACTGGAATCTGGAGCACCATCGGCAAGCACCCGCCCAGGGGATTCACGCCCTCCTGGCGGTAGAGCTTCATCATCTCCTCGGATTGCTTCGCCTTGTCGTCCGCGAACTTCGTCTTCAACTCCTCGAGCTTCGGCGAGAGCGCCCGCATGCGCTCCATCGAGCGCATCTGCCGGTTCGTGAGCGGCGAGGTCACGATCCGCACCCCGAGCGTCAGCAGGATGATCGCGACGCCATAGTTCGGGATGACGGAGTAGAGCGCTTGCAGCAGCCAGTGGAAGAAGCGCGTGAGCGGTACGACCCACGTGTAGCCGAGGTTGATCGCTCGGATCAGCCCGGAGCCGAGCGCCTCGAGTGTCTTCTCCTGCTTCGGCCCCGCGTAGATCCGGTACATCCGCTCCGCGGACTTGGCAGACGGGATCTCGACCGAGTCGAAGTAGACCTGCACGAGGCCCGTATGGCCGGGATCCGTCGTCTCGAAGCGGGCGTTCGCGAGCGCGGGCTGGTCGGGAAGCATCGCACGCAGGAAGTACGAGACGTCGACGCCGGCCCAGTCGATTTCGTGCTTCATCTCGACGCTGCGCGCAGGATTGCGGTTGAAGAAGCTCGGCTTTCCGAATCCCACGATCGGCACGCGCTTGACGCTGCCTTCGAACAGCGCGGCGAGCGTTTGATCCTTGAAATCGCTGCCCACGATCGGGACGACGGGCCAATCGACACCAAACTGTGACTTGATGGCGGCGTTCGATCCGTTCTCGACCGCGAGCCGCAGCGCGAACAGGTAGCCGTCGGCTTCGAACTCGTACGTCTTGCGGATCACCAGGCCGCCCGCCTCGAAGCGGAAGGTGAGCGCCGAGTCCGTGCTCGACTCGACCGTGAAGTTGCGCTCCGCCAGCGAGCCGAGGCCCAGCTCCTCGAGCGGCGTCAGCAACGCCGGGCTCTGGCCGGCGTCGTCCCCGATCAGCACGATCGGCCGCTGACCGGCTCGGCGCCCCGTGTCGAAGTTCCGAAGCTCGAAGCTCTGAAGGGCCGCGCCCCGGGTCGTCAGCTCGGCAATGAACTGTGGGCGCTCGATGCGCAGGATCGTCGGCTTTGCTTCCGGCGCACTCGCAGCGGCCGGTGCCGAAGGCACTCTTGTAGCTGGAGCCGGTGCCTGCGTGGCCGGTGCAACAGCAGCCGGAGCCTGCGCCGGCTGCTCGATCGAGCTCGGCGCCGGTACGGCCTGCTGGTGCTTGGGCCCCATCAAGAGCATCCAGCCGGTCAGGACGGCGAACGAAAGAGCGAACGCTAGAAAGAGGTTACGGTCCAAGTTGCCGTCTCATCGCAACGGGTCGTAGCCGTGATCCCCAAGGGGATGACAACGGGCAAGTCGCTTCGCAGCGAGCCAGGGCCCACGCAAGGGGCCGTAGCGCTCGATCGCCTCGATCGCGTAGTGTGAGCAGGTGGGCTCGAAGCGACAAGCGGGCGCGAGCCACGGCGACAGCAACAGCTGATACGCGCGGATCACGAACACGAGCAGCCAGCTCGCGAGCCCGCTCACGACGCGCCCGCACGGCGAGCGCTTTGAACGGCGGCACTCGAAAGCCGCTCGAGCTCGCTCGTCAGATTTTCGTAGGCGAGCCCGGCCGCCGCTGCGCGACCGATCACGACCAGATCGATTCCCGGACCGAGCGGCGCGCGACCCGCGCGAAACCACTCCCGAATCCGGCGCTTCACGCGGTTGCGCACGACGGCGTTGCCCACCTTGCGGCTGACGGTGATTCCGAGGCGCGTTTGCCGCGCGGCCGCCGAGCGACCCCGACGCTCAGCGCAGACCACGACGAACGCAGGGCCCGCCACGCGGCGACCCCGACGCATCACCTGCTGGAACTCCAGGGAACGCCGCAGACGATCGACCGGCTGGAAACGGCCGGTTTGCGGCGACATCGTTACTTCGACGGAGTCGAGACTGCGAGGCGTTTGCGGCCCTTGGCGCGCCGCCGCTTCAGAACGCTACGGCCCGCAGCCGTCGACATGCGCTTGCGGAAACCGTGGACGCGCTTGCGCTTGATCCGGCTCGGCTGATACGTGCGCTTCATCGCTCTCGCCTCACATGAAACCCAGGGAGAAGGCCGGGAAGGAAGCCAGTCTGCTCGTCGGACACAGAGACCGACCCGCTACAGCCGGTCTCAGCGAACCTTCCGATCTGGCTCCGGAGCAGGTTCACCCGACTGGCGGGTCCTGAGCAGACTCGCAGGCGCGGCAGGGTAGCCGCCTGCTTGCAAGAGTGTCAACGAGTCGGGCCACGGCGAGTGCTCTCGTGATAAGATGGCAGCGATGGGGATGACTGGCTGACGGCAGGCCTGAGAGCTGCTTTCTCCAGCCTCCGATGACAAGACCGGAAGCCGAATCTTTCCGTCGGGTTCCGGCGTTTTTGTCGGACCCATCACGGATCTTCTGCCGCTATCACTCTCTTCAAGAATTCATAAAGGAAAAGCAGCATGAAGCTCTCGATCGCCAAGGCGGAGCTCCAGAAGGGCCTCGGACGCATCCAGTCGATCGTCGAGAAGCGCAATACGATGCCGATCCTCGCCAATGTGTTGCTCGAGGCGCGCAAGCAGGGTCGTGAAGGCATGCTCGACCTGGCTGCAACGGATCTCGAGGTCTCGATCAAGGGTTCCCAGCCCGCTCAGGTCGACAAGGCGGGGCGGGTGACGGCTTCGGCCAAGAAGCTCTACGAGATCGTGCGCGAGCTTCCCGACGAAAACGTGCGGATCGAAGTGACGGCGGATTCCTATCTCACGATCCGTTGCGCGCGTGCCGAGTTCACGCTGGCCGGCGCTGCGGCGGAGGAATATCCGACACTGCCGAGTCTCGCGCTCGACGATCTCGTGAGCGTGCAGGCCCCCGTATTCGCCCAGATGATCGAGCGCACGATGTACGCCGCTTCGGGCGACGAAACCCGCTACAACCTGAACGGCGTCTATCTCGAGTTCCTCGCCGACACACAGAAGGTCCGCATGGTGGCGACCGATGGTCACCGCCTCGCGTATGTGGATCGCTCGCTCGGCAGTGCAATCCAGGGTCTCACGTCGGGGGTGATCATCCCCCGCAAGGCTCTCGCGGAGCTGCGGCGCCTGCTCGAAGAAGAGGACGCCGACGAGCTCGAGCTGGGCTTCCAGGGCAACAGCGGCATCGTGCGCAAGAAGGGCGTCACCCTCACCATGCGCCTGATCGAAGGTGAGTTCCCGAGCTATCGCCAGGTGATCCCGCGCGAAGCCAAGATCCAGCTCGTGCTCGCCGCGGAGCCCCTGGGTCACGCGCTGCGCCGCGTCTCCGTGCTCTCCACCGAGCAGACGCGCGCCGTGAAGCTCGAGCTGAGTGCGGGGCTGCTGAAGCTCTCCTCGAACAATCCGGATCTGGGACAGGCGCAAGAGGAGCTCGATGTGGACTATGCGGGCGACCCGGTGCAGATCGCCTTCAATGCCCGCTATCTGCTCGACGCGCTGGCCGTCATGGGGGCCAAGGAGGTGCGCTTGAGCCTCCAGGATCCGCTCTCTCCGGCACGCATCGTTCCGACCGACGACGGGGACACGCTCGCGGTAGTCATGCCGATGCGTGCCTGAATTCAATCGGGAGCAGAACCCGAACACTTTCCGCTCACTTAGCCATTCTGTACCCTGCAGGTCACCGGCGTTTGAGGCGCTCAGGGCAGGGGACTACCCCCGGCGCTCTCAGACTACCCCCCGGTTCCGAACAGGGACGTCTCCAGCGTGAGCTATGACGCCAGCTCGATCGAGGTTCTCGAAGGCCTCGACCCGGTCCGCAAGCGACCGGCGATGTACATCGGGACCACGGGTCCCGATGGGCTGCACCACCTCGTCTACGAAGTCGTCGACAACTCGGTCGACGAGGCCGTCGCGGGCTATTGCAAGGAAATCTCCGTAGCGATCCACCAGGACAACAGCGTCACCGTGACCGACGACGGCCGCGGCATCCCGGTGGACCTGCACATCGCCGAGAACAAGCCGGCCGCGGAGGTGGTGATGACCACCCTGCACGCCGGCGGCAAGTTCAACGACAGCACCTACAAGGTCTCCGGCGGTCTGCACGGGGTGGGCGTCTCCGTGGTGAACGCCCTCTCGTCGCACCTCACGCTCGAGATCCGGCGCGACGGCAAGGTCTGGCGCCAGCTCTACGAGCGCGGTGTGCCGAAATCGCCGCTCGAGCCGATTGGCACCACCGACAAGACGGGCACCAAGATCACCTTCCGGCCGGATGACCAGATCTTCAGCTCGAGCGATTTCTCGTTCGACGTGCTGTCCCAGCGCCTGCGCGAGCTCTCGTTCCTGAACGCGGGGCTGCGCATCAAGATCACGGACGAACGCAGCGGCAAGAGCCACGACTTCTGTTACGAGGGCGGGCTGGTTTCGTTCGTCGAGCACCTGAACCGCAGCCGCGCGCCGCTGCACCGCCCGCCGATCCGGCTCGCCGGCGAACGCAGCTTCAACGACCGTGGGCGCGAGGTGCCCGTCAGCATCGAGATCACGCTTCAGTACAACGAGACCTACAACGAGAGCGTGTACTCCTTCGCGAACAACATCAATACGGTCGAGGGCGGCACGCACCTGATCGGGTTCCGCACCGCGCTCACGCGCACGCTGAACCGCTACATCAGCACCCATTACAAGAACGGCAAGGAAGCTCCGGAGGCCATGAGCGGGGACGACACCCGCGAGGGTCTGACGGCCGTGATCTCCGTCAAGCTTCCGCAGCCCGAGTTCGAAGGACAGACCAAGGCGAAGCTCGGGACGAGCGAGGTGCGCGGGCTCGTCGAGAACATCGTCTACGAGCAGCTCGGCGATTATCTCGAAGAGAACCCGACCGTCGCGAAGCCGCTGATCGCGAAGGTGCTGGAGGCCTCGCGGGCGCGGGCGGCGGCGCGCAAGGCCCGCGACCTCGCGCGGCGCAAGGGCGCGCTCTCCGATCACAGCCTCCCGGGCAAGCTCGCCGACTGTCAGGAGCAGGAGCCCGCCCGCTGCGAGCTCTTCATCGTCGAGGGCGATTCGGCCGGCGGCACGGCCAAGCAGGGCCGCTTCCGCGAGACGCAGGCGATCCTGCCGATCCGCGGGAAGATCTTGAACGTCGAGCGCGCGCGCCTGGACAAGATGCTCTCGAGCCAGGAGATCCAGGCGATCGTCGCGGCGATCGGCTGCGGCATCGGCCCCGACTTCGACGCCGACAAGGCCCGCTACCACAAGATCGTGATCATGACCGACGCCGACGTCGACGGCAGCCACATCCGGACGCTGCTCCTCACCTTCTTCTACCGCCAGATGCGCGGGCTGATCGCGCGCGGCTTCCTCTACATCGCGCAGCCGCCGCTCTTCAAGGTGAAGAAGGGCAAGGGCGAGCGTTACATCAAAGACGAAGGCAGCCTCGAGAACCATCTGCTCGAGCTGGCGCTCGCGGGCGCCCAGGTGAGGGTGCGCCCTGGCGCGCCGCCGCTCGCGAGTGAGGATGTGCGCCGCCTGCTCTCGGCTGCGAGTCAGTACAAGCGCGTGCTCGGCAAGCTCGGGCTGCGGCGTCTCGACGATCGCGTCGCGGACGCCGTCGTGTGGTGCGGCGCGCCGACCGAAGCGGACCTGCGCGACGCCGACGCGCTCATGCAGCGCGTCGTGCCCGCACTCGACGAGCGCCTGCGTCCCGGACAGAAGAGCGGCGACTCGCTCGGCTTCACGACCGAGCCCGACCCCGAGCACGCCTGCCACCGCCTGATCTGCGAGACGCGCCGCGCCGGCGTGATCTTCCGCACCTCGCTCGATACGGACTTCCTGCGCTCGTCGGATTTCGAGCGCTTGCGCGAGCTCGTGGCCCAGATGCGCCAGCTGGGCGCCGGCCCGTTCTTCGTGGGCGCGGATGACGCCGACCTCGCGGAGGTCGCCAATCCGACCGGCCTGCTGGAGCATCTGCTGGCGCGCGGCGAGAAGGGCCTCACGATCCAGCGCTACAAGGGCCTCGGCGAGATGAATCCCGATCAGCTCGCCGAGACCACGATGAATCCCGCGTCCCGCACGTTGCTTCAGGTGCAGGCGCCCGATGACGTCGAAGCGGACGACGCGTTCACCACCCTGATGGGGGACGATGTGGAGCCGCGCCGCGAGTTCATCGAGCGCAACGCCCTCGACGTGCAGAACCTCGACATCTAGCCGGGCGAGCCGACACGCGTGGCCGACGAAATCCAGCCCCCGAGCGAACCCGCTGCTGGCGCCCCGCCGCCGGCTCCGACGCATCAGCCCGTGAACATCGAGGACGAGGTCCGCCGCTCGTTCCTCGACTACTCGATGTCCGTGATCATCAGCCGCGCGCTGCCCGACGTGCGCGACGGCCTCAAGCCCGTGCATCGCCGGATTCTCTTCGCGATGAATTCGGAGGGGCTGCTCTCCACCCGCGCCTTCTCGAAGTCCGCCGGCGTCGTGGGCGAGGTGCTCAAGCACTATCACCCGCACGGCGACAGCGCCGTCTACGACTCGATGGTGCGCATGGCCCAGGACTTCTCCATGCGTTACCCGCTCGTCGACGGCCAGGGAAACTTCGGCTCGATCGACGGCGACTCCGCCGCCGCCTACCGCTACACCGAGGCCCGCCTCGCCCCGCTCGCGGAGGAGATCCTCCGCGACATCGACCGCGACACGGTCGATTTCACGCCGAACTTCGACGGCACCGTGCAAGAGCCGATCGTGCTGCCGACGCGCGTGCCCAATCTGCTCGCGAACGGCTCCGCCGGGATCGCCGTCGGCATGGCGACCAACGTGCCTCCCCACAATCTGCGCGAGCTGATCGACGCGATCGTGCTCGTGATCCAGGAGCCCGACTGCACGCTCGACGCCCTGCTCGAGAAGCTCCCGGGCCCCGACTTCCCGACCGGCGCCAGCATCTGCGGGAGCGAGGGCATCCGGGCGGCCTATGCCACCGGCCGCGGTCTGCTCACCGTGCGCGCCACGGCTGCCTTCGAAGAATCCAAGCGCGGGCCGCGCATCGTCGTGACCGAGATCCCCTTCATGGTGAACAAGGCGATGCTGCTCGAGCGCATCGCCGAGCTGGTGCGCGAAGGCAAGATCGACGGCGTGCTCGACCTGCGCGACGAGTCCAATCGCCAGGGCATGCGGATCGTGATCGAGCTGCGCCGCGATGCGCCGGGCGAGGTGATCCTCAACCAGCTCTACAAGCAGACGCCGCTGCAATCGACCTTCGGCGTGAATCTGCTAGCGCTGGTCAACGGCCGCCCCCAGCTGCTCTCGCTCAAGGAAGCCATCCGGCACTTCGTCGATTTCCGGCGCGAAGTCGTGGTGCGCCGGGCCACCTACGATCTCGCGCAGGCCGAGGCCCGCGCCCACCTGCTCGAAGGCTTCGCGATCGCGCTCGAGCACCTCGACGAGGTGATCCGGATCATTCGCGCCGCCGACGACACCGCCGAGGCGCGCAGCGGCCTGATGACGCGCTTCGCGCTCTCCGAGCGCCAGGCGAACGCGATCCTCGACATGCGCCTGCGCGCGCTCACCGCGCTCGAGCGCCAGAAAGTCCTGGCCGAGCTCGCCGAGGTGCGCGCCCTGATCGCGAACCTGAAGGAGCTGCTGGCGAGCGACGCCAAGATCCGCGAGGTCGTGATCGAGGAGCTGCGCGAGATCCGCGAGCGTTTCGGCGACGAGCGGCGCACCGTGCTCGCGCCCGCCGTCGAGGGCCTCTCGACCGAGGACCTGATCGTCGAGGAGGACATGGTCGTGACCGTGTCGCACCTCGGCTACATCAAGCGCAGCCCGCTCAGCGAGTACCGCGCCCAGCGCCGTGGCGGCAAGGGCGTGAAGGGCATGGAGGCGCGCGAGGAAGACTTCGTCGAGCGGCTGTTCGGCGCCTCGACCCACGCCTACATCCTGTTCTTCACCACCCGCGGCCGCGTGCACTGGCTCAAGGTCCACGAGCTGCCACAGCTCGGACGCGCCGCCCGCGGCAAGGCGCTCGTGAACGCGCTCCAGCTGGCGGAAGGCGAACGTGTTCGCGCAACGCTTCCCGTGCGAAGTTTCGCTGAAGGCGCGGACGATTACGTCGTGCTGTGCACGAAGAGCGGCACCATCAAGAAGACCCGCCTCGACGCCTACGCGAACCCGCGGCGCGGCGGCATCATCGCCATCAACCTCGACGCGGACGACGAGCTGATCGCGGCCTGCCGGACCAACGGCAGCCAGGAAGTGATCATCGCCAGCCGGCGCGGCAAGTCGATCCGCTTCAACGAGGCGCAGGTGCGGCCGATGGGTCGCGCCGCCGGCGGCGTGCGCGGCATGTCGCTCGCCCCGGGCGACAGCGTCGTCGGCATGGAGATTCTGTCGCCCGAAGCCACCATCCTCACCGTCACGCAGAACGGCTACGGCAAGCGCACACCGCTCGACGACTACCGCGTCCAGAACCGCGGCGGGCAGGGCGTGATCACGATCCGCACCACGCCGCGCAACGGCGAGGTGGTGGGCGTCGCGCAAGTCGTGGATGACGACGAGGTGATGTTCGTGACGGGCGGCGGCAAGGTCCTGCGCGCGCGCGTCTCCTCCATCTCGACGATGGGGCGCGCGACGCAGGGCGTGCGCGTGATGAACCTCGATCCGGGCGAGAAGATCCTCTCGATGGCGCGGCTCGCCGAGCGCGACGTCGCGGTGCCGGAAGGCAGCGACGTCGCGGGCGAGTAGGCGCCGCAAGCGCGCGCGCAACGAGCCAACGGCGCGCGAATAGTCGGGCAAGCGCGCGTGAGCGCGCGCGCAGCGAGCCGAAGGCGAGCGAAGTCGGATCACTGGCCAGCGAGAGCGCGTGAGCACCCGCGAATCCAAGAAGCTGTTCGAGCGCGCCCGCCGCGTGATTCCCGGCGGCGTGAACAGCCCCGTGCGCGCCTTCGGCTCCGTCGGGCTCACGCCGCGCTTCATCCGACGCGGCCGCGGCTGCAAGATCTGGGATGCGGACGGCAACCAGCTGATCGACTACGTCGGCTCCTGGGGTCCGCTGGCGCTCGGGCACGCCGACCCGGGCGTGCTGCGCGCCGTGCGAAGAGCCGCGGAGCGCGGCACCAGCTTCGGCGCACCGACGCTGCTCGAAATCGAGCTCGCGGAGGCGATCCAGGCAGCGCTCCCGAGCTGCGAAATGGTCCGCATGGTGAGCTCCGGGACCGAGGCCGCGATGAGCGCCATCCGTCTCGCGCGCGCCGCCAGCGGGCGCGAGCGCGTGCTCAAGTTCGAGGGCTGCTACCACGGCCACGCCGATGGCCTGCTCGTCGGCGCGGGCAGCGGCGTGGCGACGCTCGGCATTCCCGGCTCGCCGGGGGTTCCGGCCGCCTACGCGGCGCTCACCCTGCAATCGCCCTACAACGACCTCGACGCCGCCCGTTCGGCCTTCGAAGAATGGGGCGGCGAGATCGCGTGCGTGATCGTCGAGCCGGTTGCCGGCAACATGGGCCTGGTGCTGCCGCGCCCGGGATTTCTCGAAGGCCTGCGCGAGCTGTGCGACCGCCACGGCGCGCTGCTGATCTTCGACGAGGTGATCACGGGCTTCCGGGTCGCCTGGGGGGGCGCGCAGGGGTTGTTCGGCGTGACGCCGGATCTCACCTGCCTCGGCAAGATCGTCGGAGGCGGCCTCCCGGCCGCGGCCTATGGCGGCCGCCGCGAGCTGATGACGCAGCTCGCGCCCGAGGGTCCCGTCTATCAGGCGGGGACGCTCTCGGGCAACCCGCTGGCGATGGCCGCCGGCCTCGCAACCCTGCGCGGCCTCGCCCGCGCGGGGAGCTACGAGAAGCTCGCCGCCCGCTCGAGCCAGATGGCCATGGGGCTCCGCGAGGCCGCCGCAGCCGCCGGCGTCGAGCTCATCGCGAGCTCGCTCGGCGGAATCTTCGGCTTCTTCTTCCACCCAGGCCCGGTCGAGAATTTTGCCGACGCGAGGCGCGCCGACGCGGCGCGCTTCAAGCGGTTCTTCGCAGAGCTGCTCGCGCACGGCAGCTACTTCGCCCCGTCTCCCTTCGAGTGCGGCTTCGTCTCGCTCGCCCACCGCCGCCGCGACATCGAGGCAACGCTCGCCGCGGCCGCCCGGGCGCTGCGGCGAGTGGCGCGGGCGCGTTGAGGGAGGGGAAGCCGTTGGCTAGCATGCGCGCCTCATTTCGGTCGCGGGCGCTGCCAGCCGGAGACGAGCCGGGCGCGGTGTCGGTGTTCGAATGAAGGACCGAGACGGCGACCCCGGCGGCGAAGGGGCCGAGCAGAAGGAGCAGACTGCGAACCGCGACGGCCTTGCCTATCAGGGCGCGCTCGAAGCGGTGTTCGCGATCCTGATCGGCGGGGGAATCGGATACTGGGCGGACGGCCATTTTGGCACGTCGCCCTGGCTGCTGATCCTGGGCTTCGCGCTTGGTTTCGGCTCCTTCGTGCTGCGCCTCTTCCAATTGGGGCGGCGGCTGAATGCAGGCGCGCCGCCGGCGGACACGAAGCCCGGCGGGCGATGAGGGCAGGCTTGAAGATCGATCCCATCGAGCGCACGAACTTCGCGCTCTCCGCGGGCGCCGTCGCGGCCTCGCTGTGGCTCGCGTCGCCGGCCTTCGCGCTGAGCCTAGGCTTCGGCGCGCTGCTCGAAGCCGTGAACTTTCGCGGCCTGCGCCGCTCGGCGCAGTTCCTGTTCTGGGGCGAGATCAGCGGCAGCCGCGGCTGGCAGGCGGTGTTTGCGCTGCGATTCAGTTTGCTCGCGATCGGGATCGGCTCGGCGCTCGCGTTCGGCGCGCATCCCGTCGGTCTGATCGTGGGGCTCTCGCTGATCATGCCCGCCGCGGTGTTCGAGGCCTGGCGCACGCGCCCGGCGGTCGACCCGACGGCGCCGGCGCTCGCCGCCGACGATCCCAGCTGGGAGCGCTGGAACGCGTGGCTCGCCCGCGAGCGCGAGCCCGTGGAAGAGGACTAGACCGATGTTGTTCCAGCAAATCGAGCACTGGACGGGCATCACGTGGTTCATCCACGCCGCGCTCGTGGCGGGGGCGCTGCTGATCTTCTCCGGCGTGCTCGTCACCCGAAAGGTCGCCGGGCCCTCGGGTGGTGTGGTTCCCGACGAAGGAGTCACGCTGCGCAACGTGCTCGAGGTCCTGGTCGAGTGGCTCGCGAATCTGTCCCGCGAGCGCATGGGGCCGGACTGGCGCAAGTATTTTCCCCTCGTAGGTACGCTGTTCTTCTTCATCCTGGTGTCGAACCTGATGGGCCTCATCCCCGGCCTGAGCGGCGCCACCAGCAGCGCGAACACGACCTGGGCGTGCGCGGTGATCGCGTGGGTCGTCTATACGGTCGTGGGCGTCATGAAGCACGGCTTCGGCCGCTACATGGTCAAGTTCATGGGGCCGAGCTTCTTCGAGAAGGAGATCTTCGGGCGCCACATTCATTTCCGGCTGCTGGTGCCCGTGTTCCTGCCGCTCGAGATTCTGCTCGATCTGGCGCGCATCCTGACGCTCGCCGTGCGCTTGCTCGCGAACATGTTCGCGGACCACACCGTGGTCGGCGTCTGGCTCGCGCTCGTTCCGATCGGGGTTCCGGCCATCTTCATGGGGCTCGGCCTCATCGTCTCGTTCCTACAGGCATTCGTGTTCTCGTTGCTCACCATGATCTACATCGGCCTCGCGCTCGAGGAGCCTCACTGAGAGGCGGTCGGGTCCGCGGGCCCTTTCATGTCCGAAGGAGAATGTTTCGTGACGCGCAAGTCTCGGGAAACTCGCCTTCTACACCTTCCTCTTCGCCCTGCTCCCGCTCGCGGCCGTCGCCCAGGAAGGCGGCGGCCCACGGCGGCGATAGCAGCTGGGGCTACGCCCTCGGCGCCGGCCTCGCGATCGGGCTCGCGGGCCTCGGCTGCGGCATCGGCCAGGGCCTGACGGCCGGCAACACCACCGCGGGCATCGCGCGCAATCCGGGCGCGGCCGGCGCGATGTTCACGAACTTCATCCTCGGCATGGTGCTGATCGAGTCGATCTCGATCTACGGACTCGTGATCGCCTTCCTGCTCACGGGGAAGATTCACTAGTCCGTTTTGCAAGGCCGCCGTCTACGGCGGCCGCGCAGCGAGCCGCAGGCGAGCGAAGTCAACTTGAGTCGCCGGGCGGGAGCTCGACGCGGGCCTCACCCCGTATGTGTCCCACGTCGATACCGTGCTCCCGCCCGGCGCCCCGTTTCCCGCCTTCCCCCGGTCCCGTTAGAGGGGCGTGGCGGGTGTGCCCGAAGGCACGGCACACTGCGAGAGCAAGCGACGTGCCAGCCGCGCGCGGCGCGGCCGCCGCGCAAATGCGTCGCACGGACGGGGATTTCCATGACGAGCGAGCGAGCGCTGTCACGCCGGGGTGAACGCTCGTGCACAGCCGCCCCGTGAACCGCGGGCGACTGATCGCCTTCGAAGGCCTCGACGGCTGCGGCAAGACCACGCAGATCGCGCGGCTCGCCGATTCCCTGCGCAAGGCCGGGCACGATCCCGTCGTCACCGCCGAGCCCACCGACGGCGAGTACGGCCGCCGCATCCGCGCCATGGCGCGCGGCAGCGCGCCCGCCGTCGCGCCCGCGGAGGAGCTACGTTGGTTCGTCGAGGATCGCCGCGAGCACGTCGCACGCTGCATCGGACCCGCGCTCGCCGGCGGACGCCCCGTGTTGACGGATCGCTACTTCCTCTCGACGGTCGCCTACCAGGGCGCGAACGGTCTCGACGCGGAAAGCATTCTCGAGCGCAGCGAAGCCGAGTTCCCGATCCCGGATCTCGTGCTGCTGCTCGAGCTCGACGTGGACACGGCGCTCGCTCGCGTGCACGCGCGCTCGAACAAGATCGAGGGCGCGTTCGAAGTGCGCGACCGCCTCGAGCGCGTCGCGCGCATCTTCCGCTCGATCGAACGCACCTACATCACGAGACTCGACGCGAGCGCGGGCATCGACGCCGTGGCGCTCGCGATTGCCGCGCAGGTGCGCGAGCAGCTCGATCTCCCCTGAACCACGAAGAGGAATCCCCCATGCCGCAGCCCCCCGCCCCGCTCGATCCCGAGAAGCTCAAGGACTACGCCAAGCTCGTCTTCGGCGCGCTCGGCGGCGCGATGACCTCCGCCATGATCTACCTCGGCGATCGCCTTGGCCTCTACCGCGCGCTCACCGGCGGCGCGCCGCTGACGAGCGCCGAGCTGGCGAGCAAGACCGGTCTCTCCGAGCGCTGGCTGCGCGAGTGGCTGCACCAGCAGGGCGCCGCCGGCGTGCTCGCGCACCAAGGTGGTGGCCGCTTCGCGCTCACGACCGAGGGCGAGGCCGTGCTCGCGAACGAGAGCCATCCGGCCTTCGGCGCCGGCTTCTTCTCGCAGCTGCCGCAGCTGGTCGGTGTCGCGGAGCGCCTCCCCGAGGCCTTCCGGACCGGGATCGGGCTGCCCTACGACGCCTTCGGCCCGGAAGGCGCGCGCGGCATCGAGCGCGGCATCGCGCCCTGGTTCCGCGCGCTGCTCGTGCCCTTCGTGTTGCCGCGCCTCGAGGGCGTCGTGCAGCGCCTGCGCGAGGGCACCCCCGTCGCCGACATCGGCTGCGGCGCGGGCGTGGCGCTGCTCGAGATGGCGAAGGCCTTCCCGAGCTCCGAGTTCCACGGCTACGACGTCTCGCGCCACGCGCTGGCGCGCGCCGAGGCCAACCGAGAGCAGGCGGGCGTCTCGAACGCCCACTTCTACGACGCGACGCACCACCCGCTTCCGATGAACGGCCGCTTCGGCTTCATCACCACCTTCGACTGCCTGCACGACATGACCGACCCGGTTTCGGTGATGCGCCGCATCCACGGCGCGCTGGCTCCGGATGGCACCTGGCTGATCGCCGACATCAAGGCGCACGCGAGCTACGAGGAGAACGTCGCGAAGAATCCGATGGCCGCGATGATGTACGGCACCTCGGTGATCTCGTGCATGTCCTCGGCGCTCTCGGAGCCGGGCGGGCTCGGCCTCGGCACGCTCGGCTTCCACCCGGACCTCGCGCGCCAGATGATCCGCGAGGCCGGCTTCACGCGTTTCGAAGCGCTCGACCTCGGGCATCCGGTGAATGCGTTCTATGTCGTGAGGCCGTGAGGGCTCGACGAGGCCCATCACCGTCAGGCGGGCGGCAACGACGTGGAAGTGGTCCCGTTCCAGCCAGGCTTCGCGAGCGACGTCGGGGAGCTCATCGTGGGGATCCAGCGCGACGAGTTCGCCATCGACATCACTGCGGACCAGCAGCCGGATCTGCAGGACATCCCTGGCTTCTACCAGGCGCGCAGCGGCAACTTCTGGGTGGCGAGCGCCGACGGACGCATCGTCGGCACGATCGCGCTGCTCGACATCGGGAGCCAGCAGGCGGCCCTGCGCAAGCTGTTCGTGCACCGGGACTTCCGCGGTCCCGCGCTCGGCACGGCGCAGCGGCTACTGGGTACCCTGCTGGGCTGGGCGCGCGACCGGGAAATCCGTGAAATCTTCCTCGGCACCACCGCCAAGTTTCTCGCGGCGCAGCGTTTCTACGAAAAGAGCGGTTTCACGGAGATCATGCGGTCCGCTCTCCCGCCGGCATTCCCGATCATGACGGTCGACGTGAAGTTCTATCGTCGCCGCATCGATCAGCTCCCGGAGCTGACGGGGAGCGCAGACGCTCCTATCCTCCGCGGCACCCGGCTGATCGGCGGCGCGAAGGCTCGATGAAGCGGAAATCGTCGTCGCTCGATCGGGCCAGCGAAATCGCCCGCCTCAGCGGCGCGCTGCTGCTCGCGCTCGGACTTGCGTGCGCTTCGCCACCGCCGGCTGCGCAGCAGGAACCGGCAGCCCCGCCGCCGCCGAGCGTCAAGCCGAGCGCAGGCCCGAGTGTGTTGGACTTGAAGGCTCCCGACGCCTTCGGGATCTACAGCCTCTCCGATCGCAAGGATTCTGGGAATCCGTCCGACGGGATCGCCTACGCCTACTCCTCTACGACCGGGGAGCGCTGGACGACGACCTTCTACAAACGCGACGACCTCGGCACCGACACCGAGCAGGCTCTCAACGCACAGCTCGAGGTGTTCCATCAGGTTCTCGAGGTTCAACGAGCCCAGGGAATCTTCGACAGCTACGAGATCATCGCCGCAGATCAGGACCTGGTCCGCGGCAGTGGCGGCGCGGTGATCCAGGGCCGCAAGCTCGGCTACATCTATCGCAAGGGCAAGACCGCATTCGTCTCGGTCTTGTTCATCTATGCGGTCCGAGACGGCTACGTGAAGATCCGCGGCACCGTCGCCAGCGAGACGTGGAAGCAGGCGCAGCCTCCGTTTCCACGCGACTTCATGAAGGCCCTGGTCGCCCTGAACACTCCCGTGTAGCCTGCGACGGCGCTGCGAAGCGCCCAGCTGCGCGTCGGCCGCGCTTGCGCGCTCACCGCGCCAGCAACGGTGCGAGCGCGCGGCCGGTGTGGCTCTCCGGGTGCTTTGCCACCTCCTCGGGCGTGCCTTCGACGACGATTCGCCCGCCCGCTTCTCCGCCCTCCGGGCCGAGATCGATGACAAAGTCGGCCGTCTTGATCACATCCGGATGGTGCTCGATCACGACGACGCTGTTGCCGGCGTCGACCAGGCGGGAGAGCACTTCGAGCAGCTTGTGAACGTCGGCGAAGTGCAGGCCCGTGGTGGGCTCGTCGAGCAGATAGAGGGTCCGGCCGGTGCCGCGTTTCGAGAGCTCGCGGGCGAGCTTGATGCGCTGCGCTTCACCGCCGGACAGCGTGGTTGCCGCCTGGCCGAGGTGGACGTAGTCGAGGCCCACGTCGTGCAGCGTCTGGAGCGGCCGGCGGACGGCGCCGACGTTGGCCATGAAATCGAGCGCTTCCTCGACGGTCATCTCGAGCACGTCGGCGATCGTCTTGCCCTTGTAGAAGATCTCGAGCGTCTCGCGGTTGTAGCGCCGCCCGCGGCAGCTCTCGCAGGTGACGTACAGATCCGGGAGGAAGTGCATCTCGATGCGCAGCACGCCGTCGCCCTGGCAGGCTTCGCAGCGGCCGCCCTTCACGTTGAACGAGAAGCGCCCGGGGCCGTAGCCACGCACGCGCGCCTCGGGGACCTGGCTGAATAGAGACCGGATGCCATCCAGCACTCCCGTGTAGGTGGCGGGGTTGCTGCGCGGCGTGCGGCCGATCGGCGCCTGGTCGATGTCGATCACCTTGTCGATGTGCTCGAGTCCGCTGATGCGGTCGTAGCGGCCGGGCGTCGCGTGCGCGCCGTACAGATGGGCTGCGAGCGTGCGGTAGAGCGTGTCGTTCACGAGCGAGGATTTGCCCGAGCCGGAGACGCCCGTCACCACCGTGAAGACGCCGAGCGGGATGCGCAGCGTCACGTTCTTCAGGTTGTGCTCGCGGCAGCCGGTCATGACGAGCGCCTTCTCCCCCGGCTTGCGGCGCTGCGTCGGCGCCGGGATCGCGCGCCGGCCGGCGAGGTAGTCGCCCGTCAGCGAGCCCGGCGTCCGCTCGATCTCGCGCGGCGTGCCCTGCGCGACGATCTGCCCGCCGTGGATGCCCGCGCCGGGGCCCATGTCGATCACGAAATCGGCCGCGCGGATCGTCTCCTCGTCGTGCTCGACGACGATCACGCAGTTGCCGGCGTCGCGCAGGCGCAGCAGGCTCGTCAGCAGGCGCTGATTGTCGCGCGGATGCAGGCCGATCGAGGGCTCGTCGAGGATGTAGAGCACGCCCATCAGGCTCGAGCCCACCTGGGTCGCGAGCCGGATGCGCTGGCCCTCGCCGCCCGAGAGCGTGGCGCTGCCGCGGTCGAGGGTCAGGTAGGCGAGGCCCACCTCCGCGAGAAAGGCGAGCCGGTCGCAGATCTCCTTGAGCACGCGATCGGCGATCGTGCGCTGCGCTGGGCCCAGCTCGAGCGTCGCGAGGAAGCGCGCGACCTCGCCGACCGGGAGCCGACACAGATCCGCGATCGACGCGCCGGCGATCTTCACGCCGCGCGCCTCGGGACGCAGGCGTGTGCCCTCGCACGCGGGGCACGGGGTCTCGCTGCGGTAGCGGGCCAGCTCGTCCTTCTCGAGCTCGGAGGCGGCCTCGAAGCGGCGCGCGAGCTCGCCGAGCACGCCGTCCCAGCGGCGCTTGAAGGCGGCCTGCGCGCTCTTGCGCGCGACGCGGAACTCGATCTCCTGCGCGCCCGCGCCGTGCAGGATCCCGTCGCGCGCGCGCGCCGGCAGGTCGCGCCACGGCGTGTCGAGCGAGACGCCGTAGTGCGCCGCGAGCGAGCCGATCAGCTCCGTGTAGTAACGCGGCACGCGCCGGCCGCTCCACGGCGAGATCGCGCCGGCCGCGAGCGATTTCGCTGCGTCGGGAACGACCCGGCGCGCGTCGAATTCGTCGTGCGTGCCGAGTCCTCCGCACGCGGGGCAGGCGCCGTGCGGGCTGTTGAAGGAGAACATGCGCGGCGCGATCTCGGGATAGGAGAGGCCGCAGTCCGGGCAGGCGTTGCGCTGCGAGAGCAGGTGCTCCTGAGCGCCGGGCCCGACGTCGATCAGCACGAGACCATCGGCCAGCCGGAGCGCAGCCTCGATCGACTCCGCGATCCGCGCGCGCACGTTCGCGCCCACCACGAGCCGGTCGACCACCACGTCGATCGAGTGCTTCGCCGACTTCGCGAGCACGATCTCGTCCGCGAGCTCGCGCGGCTCGCCGTCGATCCGCGCGCGCACGAAGCCCTGCTTGCGGAAGCTCTCGAGCTCCTTGCGGTACTCGCCCTTTCGATCGCGTACGACGGGAGCCAGGATCTGCACGCGCGGGCCCGTCGCTTCGCCGCCCAGCGCCAGCACGAAATCCGTCATCTGCTGCACGCTCTGGCTCGTGATGGGCTTGCCGCAGCGGATGCAGTGCGGCTGGCCGACGCGCGCGAAGAGCAGCCGCAGGTAGTCGGCAATTTCCGTGGTGGTGGCGACGGTCGAGCGCGGATTGTGGGAGAGCGAGCGCTGCTCGATCGCGATCGCGGGCGAGAGACCCTCGATCGAGTCGACGTCCGGCTTGCTCATCTGCTCGAGGAACTGGCGCGCGTAGGCCGACAGCGACTCGACGTAGCGGCGCTGGCCCTCGGCGTAGATCGTGTCGAATGCGAGCGACGACTTGCCCGAGCCCGAGAGCCCCGTGATCACGACGAGCCGATCGCGCGGAATCTCGACGTCGACGTTTCGCAGGTTGTGCTGGCGGGCGCCGCGGACGACGATGCAAGCAGGGCCGGAAGCCGCGCGTTCGGTCACGGCGTGCCGGTTCCCTCCGCGCCAGAGCTGGAGCTCTCGTCCGACCCGCCGCCCAGCGATCCGGCGCCGAGCGAGGCGGCTTCGGCGAAGTAGCCGCGCCGCTCGATGTAGCTGTTCTTGCGCAGCTGATCCATCCAGGTGCGGTACTCGTCGGCGAGCTTCGCTTCGTAGACTTCTTCCTCGAGCTGTTTCTTCGCCGCCTCGTAGGTGACGGGAACCCAGTTGCGCCGCTCGACGAGCTTCATCAGGCCGCAGCCGAAGGGCAGATCGAGCACGTCCGTCACGCCCCCCGCCGAAAGCGGAGCCAGCGCTTCCTTCATCCACGGCGCCATGCTGTCGCTGTGGATCCAGCCGATGTCGCCGCCGTCGAGCGGCGCCACCGCGGAGACTTCCTTCGCGACGTCCTCGAAGGACGCGCCCGCCTTGATGCGCGCCTGCGCTTCGCCGGCGATCTGGCAGGCCTGCTTCTGATCGCGGCCGGCTTCGGGGCCGAAAACGATCAGGATCTGACGAACGTGAACCGTCTCGCCGCCCGCCGGCTGCTTCGCATACTTTTCGGCGAACAGCCGCTTCAGGTCCTCTTCATCGACGCGTACGCGCGACGCGATCATGGTCTGCACGACCTTGCGCCGTTCGAGCTCCTGGCGGATCTGCTCGCGGTAGTCCGCGTAGGCGATGTCGTGCGAGGTGACGCTCGCCTTCAGCTGCTCGACCGTGAGGCCGTTCTCCTTCGCGATGCCGGCGATCGTCTCGTCGACGTCCGCGTCGCTCGCGTGGAGATCCGCTTGTTTCACCACCTTCGCCAGTAGGCGGCCCTCGATCAGCTGGTCGAGCGCATTCGCGCGCAGCTTCGCGATCTCGCTTTCGGGGGCGCCGGCGGCCTTCATCTGCGCCTCCGCCGAGCGCGAGACGCGCATCACTTCCGAGACGAGCACGACGTCGCTGCCGACCTGCGCGGCGATGCCATCGGCGAGCTGCTCGGTCGCCGCGGCGGGGGCGCTGGCGAGGACGGCGCAAGCGAGCGCGCAGAGCCCAATGCGCCGCATGCTGATCCTCCGCCCGCCGACCCGCGCACCGCGAAACGCCTGCTGTCGGCGCGGGCGAGAATAGCCCCCTGCCCGAGCGAGGACGACGCGCCCGCTCGGCTACCCTCGCGGCCCGGAATGCGGAGCACGCGCCCGAAGCAGAGCCAGCAGGCAGCGCAGCCGCAAGCCGCGCCGCTCTCCCGCCGGGCCGTCGCTGCCGCCGCCGCGCTGCTCGCGCTGCCCGTCGCGTTCATCGGGTTGCGCTGCGCGAGCTCGAACGACGTCCCGTTCATCGTGCAGACCCGCCAGGCGCCCTGGATCGCGGCTCCCGACCCGGTTGCGGGGACGCTGCGCCAATGGGGCCGCGAGGACTTCCCGGTCACGGTCTTCCGGCGCGGCTTCGAGATCCGGCAGAGGCCGGCCTCCGCCGCGCTGCGGCTGCGCGCGCTGCGGGCGTTTCGGCTGTTCGTGAACGACGTGCCCGTGCCGGGCGCGGCGAGCGACGGCAGCCGCTGGCGCGAGACGCGCGAGCTCGATCTGGCGCCCTTCCTCGTGCCCGGCGCGAACGAGCTCAAAGTCGAGGTCGAGAATCCGATCGGCCCGGGCCTGCTCTCGCTGCGGCTGGACGGGATCGAGCCGCCGCTCGCCAGCGATCGTGAATGGCGGGTGTCGGTCGACGGCGGGCCGCCCCGTTCGGCCGAGCTCGCCGACGACACGCAGCGCAGCCCGGGCGCGCTCGCGGTCGGAACGCCGGCGCAGGCGTTGCGCCAGCGCTGGGTCGGGGTGACGCTGCTCTTCGTCGCGGGCGCGGCGCTCTCGCTCGCCAGCCGGCGCTTCGTCACGCCCGCTCTCGTGCAGCGGCTCCCCGCGGCGAGCCTCGTGCTCGGGCTCGCGGCCTGGGCGGCGCTGTTCGCACGCAAGCTCGTGCGGCTGCCGCTGACGATCGGCTTCGACGTGCAGTCCCATCTCCAGTATGTCGATCTCATCGCCACGCGGCGCGCCGTCCCGCTCGCGACGGACGGCTGGTCGACCTTCCATCCGCCGCTCTTCTATGCGCTCGGCGCGATGCTCGCCGGCGCGGGCGCCGCAGATTCGGCGAGCGGCAGGCTGACGCTCAAGGCCCTCGTCTTCGCGGCTGGCATGCTCGGCCTCGTCGCCACCGCAGCGCTCGCGCGGCGGCTCCTGCCGGGCGATCCCGCGGGCCGCGCGCTCGCCATCCTGTTCGCCGCCGTGCTACCGGTGAACCTCTACAGCGCCGCCTACTTCTCGAACGAGTCGCTGCACACGCTGCTCGCGAGCCTGGCGCTGGTCGCGACGGTCGACGTGCTGCTCGCGAAGCGACCGCCCGCGTGGCGGCTCGCGCTGCTCGGCGTGCTCCTCGGTCTCGCGGCGCTCACGAAGTTCACGGTGTTGGTGCTGCTGCCGGTGCTCCTCGCCTTCGTCGCCGGCAAGCTCTGGCGCGTCGATCGCGAGCCGCCCGCGCGCGTCGCGAGCCAGCTGCTCGCCGCGATTCTGCCGGTGGCGGCGATCGCAGGCTGGTTCTACCTGCGCAACTGGCTCCACTTCGGCGATCCGTTGATGGTGAACTGGGGACGCATGCCCGGCGCAGGCCACACCTGGTGGCAGCAGCCGGGGTTTCACACGTTTGCGTACTTCACGCGCTTCGGAGAAGCGCTCGCGCATCCCTACATGGCTGGCTTCAGGTCCTTCTGGGACAGCACCTACTCCACGTTCTGGGGCGACGGCTTCATCGCGGGCCGCGTCTACCCGGCGGATCGACACGGCTTCTGGAGCTACGACTTCATGTCGATCGGCTACTGGGCGGCCCTGCCGGCGACCGGCTTGTTGTTCGCCGGCGCGCTGCGCGGCGCGCTCTTCGCGTTGCGCGATCCCGAGCCGCGCCGGCGCGCGGCTTTTGCGCTGCTCGCGTGCGCGGCCTGGGTCACGACGCTCGCCTATCTCTATCTGGCGCTGCGGCTCGGCTTCTTCGGCCAGGCGAAGGCCACCTATCTGCTGCCGCTGCTCACACCCCTCGCGCTCTGGTTCGCCCTCGGCTTCCGCGCGCTCGAGGCAAAGCTCCTCCCCCACCCTCTCGCCCGCGCAGCCCTGCACGGCTGGCTCACGGCCTTCGCGGGCGTGCTCTACCTCGGCTTCGCCGGCTAGCCCTGATCCGAAATTGCGCACCTCCCTCCGCTCGCGACTCGAAGCTCGGATCAGGGCTGGCCGGCCGCCCGGATTGGACCCAGGGGCGCCATCCAAATTGGATCTTTTGGGACTCAATTGGACCTGATAGCCTGGGCGCGTGCTCGAGCTCGCCTTCCAGCCCGCTGCCGACGGCGGACCCCTCTACCGTCAGCTCGAGGCGCACCTGCGCGGGCTGATCGAAGCGCGCCGGCTGCTGCCGGGCGAGCGATTGCCGGCGAGTCGCGATCTCGCGGAGCGACTCGAGCTCTCGCGCAACACGGTGAACCAGGCCTACCAGGCGCTCGGCGACGCGGGCTGGCTGCGCTCGCACGTGGGCCAGGGCACGTTCGTCGCGCGCGCCGGGACGGGCGCGCCGAGAACGCGCGCGCCGTCCGATCGCGGTCTCGCGTGGAGCGGGCTCTTTTCGCGGCGCGCGCGCGCGGTGGTGCTGCCGCGTGGCCTCGCAGGCGAGGCGCAGCGCGGCGCGCCGCGGTTCGATTTCCGCGCCGGCCGCAGCGACCCCGCTGCGCTGCCCGGCCCCGAGCTGCGCCGAGCCTGGTCGCGCGCGCTCGGCCGGGGCCTGCCGGGCCTCGCGGACGAGCACGATCCGCGCGGGTACGAGCCGCTGCGCGAGGCGATCGCGCGCTCGCTCGTCGCGCGCGGCATCGCCTGCGGCGCCGACGGCGTGATGGTGGTGAACGGCGCGCAGCAGGCGATCGATCTGGTCGCGCGGCTGCTCGTCGACCCCGGCGACACCGTCGTGATGGAGCAGCCCGGGTATTTTGGAGCCGCGCTCGCCTTTGCGGCCTGCGAGGCCCACGTCGTCGGCGTGCCGGTCGATGGCGAGGGCCTGCGCACGGACGAGCTCGCGCGGATCCTGCGCACGCGGCGCGTGAAGCTCCTCTACACGACGCCCGCCGTGCAGGCGCCGACGGGAGTCTCGCTCTCGCACGTGCGGCGCCAGCATCTGCTCGAGCTCGCGGACGAGTACCAGATGCCGCTGCTCGAGGACGACTACGACAGCGAGCTGCGTTGGGGCGGCCCGGTGATCCCGGCGCTGAAGACCGCCGACCGCGCCGGCCGCGTGATCTACGTCGGGACCTTTTCGAAGGCGCTGTTCGCCGGTGTGCGGGTCGGCTACGTGGTGGCCGAGCCGGCGCTGCTCGCGCGGCTCGCGCTCGCGCGCTGGGCGGCGGATTTCGGCGGCGACGTCGTGACGCAGGCGGCGCTCGCGACGCTGATCGCGGACGGCGGCCTCGAGCGTCACCTGCGCCGCCTGCGCAAGCGCTCGGCGGTGCGCCGCGAGGCCCTGCTCGCCGCGCTCGCCGCGCACATGCCGGAGGGCACGCAGGTGACCCCGCCCGCCGGCGGCAGCATGGTCTGGGTGACGCTGCCCGCGGGCGTCGATTCCGCGCGCGTGCGCGCGGACGCGCTCGCGGCGGGCATCGCCTACACGCCCGGGGATCTCTTCACCACGGATGGCAGCTGCGCAGCGAGCCTGTGCCTCGCCTTTTCGAAGCACGCGCCGGCGGAGATCGAGTCGGGCATCGCCGCGCTCGGCGCGATCGTCTCGCGTGCGCAGGCGGCCCGCCGCACGCAGCGCGATCGGAGGACGGCCGCATGAGAACGCTATTTCCCCGCGACGGGCTCGGTTGGCTCTTCTGGGCGTTCGGCGTGATCTCGCTCGGCAATGCGGCGTGGATGCTCGCCGCTCCCTTCGCCTGGTATCAGGATCTCCCGGCGGAGGTGCCGGACTTCGGGCCCTTCAATCCGCACTTCGTGCGCGACATCGGCTGCGCCTTCGCGACGATCGGGTTTGCGTTCCTGTGGGCGGCGCTCGCACCGGCGCGGCGTTATGCGCTCGCCGTCGTGGGCACGTTCTTCTATGCCGCGCACGCGCTGGTGCACGTCTTCGACACGCTGCGACATGCGGTCGAGCCCGAGCACGTGTGGATCGATTTTCCCGGCGTCTATCTGCCCGCGATCGTGCTGGCGCTCGCGGTCGTCGCCTTGCGGCGGCGCGAAGGAGGAGAGCATGCGACTCGAGCCGATTGAGAAGCCCCGCGGACTGCTGATGCGAGTCGCCTATTGGCTGAGCCGCCGCCAGCTCGGCCGCGTGATGAGCTCGCTCTCCGTGATCTACGCGCGCGCGCCGAAGATCGCCTGGCCGGGATTCTGGATCGTGCGGGCGATGGAGCGCGGGCTCTCGCTCGAGCCGGAGCTCCGGTTTCTCATCACCACGCAGAGCTCGCAGCTCAACGGCTGCACCTTCTGCGCGGATCTGCACATGGCGCAGGCCGTGCAGGCGCGCATCGGGCTCGAGAAATTCAAGGCGCTGCTCGACGTCGAGACGAGCCCGCTGTTCACGGAGCGAGAGCGCGCCGTGCTCAGCTACACCGCGGAGGTGACGCGCCGGCAGGTCCCCTCCGACGCCGTCTTCGAGACGTTGCGCAAGCACCTGAACGAGCAGCAGATCGTGGAAGTCACGTGGCTCAACGCGATCGGGAACTTCTTCAACCTGATGGCGGTCCCCCTCCAGCTCGAATCCGAAGCATTCACGGAGCGAGCGCTCCGGCGCGCGCAGAAGGCTCACGCTAGCCTCGGCGCGTGACGCAGCCCGCCGCAGCGGATCCCGCGATCGAGCACATCAGCGTGCGCGCGAATGGCCTGCGCTTCCACGTCGCGCAGTGCGGCTCGGGAGACCGCCTCGCGCTGTGCCTGCACGGCTTTCCCGAAGCCTGGATCTCCTGGCGCAACCAGATCCCGCTGCTCGCGCGGCTCGGCTATCGCGTCTGGGCGCCCGATCTTCGGGGATACGGTGAGAGCGAGCGGCCGTCGGGGATGGAGCACTACCAGATCGAGACGGTGCTCGACGACGTGGCCGGCCTGATCGACGCCTCGGGCGCGCGCAGCACGCTGCTGATGGCGCACGATTGGGGCGCGATCATCGCCTGGTACTTCGCGATGCGCCGGATCCGGCCGCTGGAAAAGCTCGTGATCATGAACGTGCCGCACCCGGGCGCCTCGGCGAAGGCCTTCCGCACCTGGAAGCAGCTGCGCCGCTCGTGGTACGCGATCTTCTTCCAGATCCCGCGGCTGCCGGAGCTCCTGCTCACGCGCGGCGAAGGCCGGCCGCTCGCGCAGGTGTTCCGCACCGGCACGCGGCATCCCGAGAACTTCCCGGAAGCGGTGATCGAGAGCTACCGCCGCTCGTGGCTCACGCCCGGCGCCGCCAGCGCGATGGTGAACTACTACCGCGCGCTCGTGCGCGGCGGCGGCGCCGCGCGCCAGCGCAAGCTCGGCTACCCGGTGATCGAGACGCCAACCCTCTTCCTCTGGGGCGAGCAGGACGTGGCCCTCACCAAGGAGACGACCTTCGGGACCGAGCGCTACGTGAAGGATCTCACGCTGCGCTATCTGCCCGACGCCTCGCACTTCGTGCAGCAGGACGCGCCCGAAGACGTCAACGCGATGCTAGAGGCCTGGCTCACGGGAAAGTTCGTCCCGGGCGCGTCGGCCTAGCCCCCCTGAGAGCTCCTACGCTTTCTTGCGGCGCCCATCCGCAAACGCGTTCCGCCCACTCCCGCAGCTCGGGGTCACACCGCCCGGCCCGAGAACGGGTTTTTTGCGACCCCTTGCGAGGGGTAGGATTCGCGCCTGCAATGGTTCTGGTGTTCGCGGACGCTGCATGTGATGATATGGGGAGCAGACAGAGCGGGAGGGCTTCGAATGTCGCGACCGATGCGCGTGTTACTCGCTGCTTTGACGGTGCTGCCGCTGGGATTGCTCGTGCTGTCTCTCGAGGCGAGCGCGCGCCCGGCCACACTCGGTGGCTGCTTCTTTCCGATCCCCGCCGTGTACGAGTTCGATGCGGAATATTTCGGTGCGGTCATCCTGGCGAGCGATCCCAAAGCCTGCATGCAGCAGTGCCAGGAATTTCGCAGGGGCTGCGGTGCGGTCATCAAGGATTCTGGCCGCTGTATACAGGACGTGATCCGCTCCGTTCTGGCTGGATCCCTACGACGCTGCCAGGCGGTACCGGACCCCACCGTACGCCAGGACTGCAAGGACGCCAGCCAGAACAACGTCAGCGGCCTGGAGAGCCTGCTCGCATCGGATCTGCCTAACGCCGCCCAGACGTGTAGAGACGATTACACCAGCTGCCTCGCCACCTGTACGCCGCCCTAGGCCGTCGCCGTTCACGACGCTGGGCGGCGCGCCGCTCCGGATGCGGTGGAGCTCAGTCTCCGCGAGGCGCCAGTTCGCCCGAGATCTACCTCGTGTATGCGTCGCCCGCTTCCGACGCGGCGTCGCGCGCACCGCTCCCATGACTTCCGGGGCTCAGCGAGCCGGCGCAGCTTCGCCGCCCAGGTTCGCGAGCAGGCGCCGCGCCGCGCCGACCAGCAGGATCGGGTCGCCCTGCGGCGCGGGCGCGAAGATCTTGTGGCCCGGCGCGACGCGCACGCCGCTCTTCGCCTGCGTCATCAGGTTCACGAGCCGCTGCGGATCGAGCGTGGTCGTGTCGGACGCCGGTCACGACGAGCTCGCCGCGCTGCGCGTCGATCGCGAGGATCCCGAGCTTGCGCGCCACGATCTTGAGCCGGATCACCTCGAGCAGGTTCTGCGCCTCGACCGGCAGCGCGCCGAAGCGGTCGAGCAGCTCGTCGCGGATGCCGTCCACCTCGGCGTCGTCGCGGCAGCTGGAGAGCCGCTTGTAGAGCACGAGCCGCTGGTTCACCGAGGCGACGTAGGCCTCGGGCAGCCGCGCGGGGATCGGCAGCCGGATCTCGGGATCGACATCGGCGCGGATCGCCTTTCCGCGCAGCTCTTCGATCGTCTCCTCGAGCATCTCCATGTAGGTCTCGTAGCCGACCGCCGCGAGATTCCCCGA
This sequence comes from uncultured delta proteobacterium, assembly GCA_963785985.1. Classification (GTDB taxonomy): domain Bacteria; phylum Myxococcota_A; class UBA9160; order UBA9160; family SMWR01; genus DATBRV01. Next base: position 343,392 of record CAWAXD010000024.1, read on the forward strand.
TTGCTCGGCGCCGAGCAGATTGCCGGCGCCGCGGATCTCGAGGTCCATGTTGGCGAGCCGGAAGCCGCTGCCGAGCTCGGAGAGATCCTGGATCGCCTCGAGCCGGCGCTGCGCGTCGCGCGTCAGCGCCTCTTCGCCGGGGATCAGGAGATAGGCGTAGGCGCGCTGCGTGCTGCGGCCGACGCGGCCGCGCAGCTGGTAGAGCTGCGCGAGGCCGAGGGTGTCGGCGCGGTGGATCAGGATCGTGTTGGCGCGCGGCACGTCGAGGCCGCTCTCGATGATGGTCGTGCAAAGCAGCACGTCGGCATCGCCGTGCAGGAAGGCGAGCATCTGCTTCTCGAGCTCGCGCTCCGGCATCTGGCCGTGGGCCACGACCAGTTTGCGCTTCGGGCACCGTCTTGCGCAGCCAATCCGCGAACGTGCCGATCGTCTGCACGCGGTTGTGGACGAAGAAGACCTGCCCGCCGCGGCGCAGCTCGCGCAGGATCGCCTCGCGGATCAGGGCGTCCGAGAAATTGCACACCTGGGTGCGGATCGCGAGTCGATCCGCCGGGGGCGTGTCGATCACGGAGAGGTCGCGCAGGCCCGCGAAGGCGAGCTGGAGCGTGCGCGGAATCGGCGTCGCGGTCAGCGTCAGCACGTCGACGGTCTTCTTGAGCTGCTTGAGCCGCTCCTTGTGCGCGACGCCGAAGCGGTGCTCCTCGTCGACGACGAGCAGGCCGAGATCGCGGAAGACGACGTCCTTCTGGAGCAGCCGGTGCGTTCCGATCACGATGTCGATGGCGCCGGAGGCGAGGCCCTCGCGGATCTCCTGCGGCGTGCCTGGGCGTCGTGAAGCGCGACAGCGACTCGATGCGCACGGGATGGCCCTCGAAGCGCTTGCGGAACGTCTCCTCGTGCTGCTGACACAAGATCGTGGTAGGCACCAGCACGGCGACCTGGCAGCCGTCCATCACGACGCGGAACGCCGCGCGCACGGCGACTTCGGTCTTGCCGTAGCCGACGTCGCCGCACACGATCCGGTCCATCGGCTTCGCGCGCTGGAGATCGCCGAGCACGTCTTCGATCGCGGCCAGCTGGTCCGGCGTCTCCTCCCAGGGAAAGGTGGCCTCGAACTCCTCCAGCATGCGGTCGCGCGGTGAAAACGACCGGCCGAGCTCGAGCTCGCGCGCCGCGTGCACCGAGATCAGCTGCTGCGCCATGTCGCGCAGTGATTTCCGGACCGAGCGCTTCGCCTTCTCCCAGGTATCGCCGCCGAGCTTGTCGAGCCGCGGCGCATAACCGTCCGAGCCGGCGTAGCGTTGCACGAGGTTCAGGCGATGAACGGGCACGAACAGGCGCGAGCTCTCGGCGTACTCGAGGCGCAGGAACTCGCCCACCACGCCGCGCAGCTCGAGCTCGACGAGGCCGCGGTAGAGGCCGATGCCGTGCTCGGCGTGAACGAGATAATCGCCTGGCGCGAGCTGGGCGAGCGCGTCGAGCGCCGCGCCTTCGGGCCAGCGCGCCGCGCGGCGCCGCTGCTTCTCGCGCGGTCCGAAGATCTCCTCCTCGGTGACGACGGCCAGCTTTTCGAGCGGCAGCGCGAAGCCCTCGGACAGCGGCGCGACGCGCACCTCGACGCGGCCGGGCGCCGACCAGCGCCAGGCCGGACGCGCCTCCGTCGCCGCCCGCGTCGCGATCCCGTATTCCGAGAGCAGCGTGCGCAGGCGCTCGGCATGCGAGAGCGAGCTGGCCGAAAGCACGACGCGCCAGCGCTCCGCCTGCCACGCGCCGAGCGCCTGCGCGAGCGGCGCGAGCGCCCGCTCGTGCGTGCGCGCGCGCAGGAGCTCGCGCTGGAGATCGTCGTGGCCGTAGCTGCGCAGCGTGTAGCGCTCGCCGGAGCCCGGCGCGTCGACGACGTCGAGGCGCTCGAGCGTCACCGGACGGCGCGCCTGGATCCCGCGCTCGAGCGCCTCGGGCGCGAGCGAGAGCTGCTCCGGAGGCGAGACGAGCCGGCCCGCGGCGCGCGCGACGTCGAAGTTCTCGAGCGCTTCGAGCGCGTGGCGCAACAGCCGCTCGCGCCCGGGGGCGGGGTCGTCGATCACGATCAGCGTGTCTTCGGGCAGATAGTCGAGCACGTCCTCGAGCGCCGGCTGGAGCAGCGGCGCGAGCGCTTCGGCGCCGGGCGGAACGTGTCCCCGCAACAGGGAATCGACGAGCTCGTCGACGGCCCGCGCCGGGATGTGCTGCGCGGCGGCCAGCTCGCGCAAGAGCGGCGTGCGCTCGATCACGAGCGCGCGATCGAGCAGGATCTCGCGCGGGGGCGGGGCGACGGCCGCCGGCAGCGGTTGTTGCGAGCGCTGGCTCGCGGCGTCGAACTCGCGGATCGATTCCACCTCGTTGCCGAGCAGCTCGACGCGCACCGGACGCGAGCGCTGCGGCGGGAACAGATCGAGCACGCCGCCGCGCACGGCGAGCTCGCCGCGCTCCTCGACGATCGGCATGCGTGTGTAGCCAGCGGCGCTGAGCGTCTGCACCAGCGCGTCGCGATCGATCGTCTGTCCGACCTCGAGATGGACGCAGCGCGCGCGCAGCGCAGCGCGCGCGGGCACGCGCACGGCGAGCGCGCTCCAGCTCGCGACCACGATCGGCGCGGGCTCCGCCAGCGGCGCGCCCGCGCGCCGCGCTCGCGAGCCAGCGATAGAGCACGTCCATGCGCTGTGCGACCAGGAACGGCTGCGGCGAGAAGCGCTCGTAGGGATGCGTGTCGTGGCGCGGGAAGCCGCGCACGCGTCCGCCTTCCGGCGGCTCGCCGAGCGCAGCTCGCAGATCATCGAGGAACGCGTCGGCCGCCTTCGCAGACGGCACGAGCACGAGCACGGGGCGCTCCCCGTGTGCGCGCGCGAGCGCCGCCGTCACCACGGCGCGCGCCGCCCCGCGCAAGCCGGAAAGCCGCACCGGCCCCGCGCGCTGCACCACGCGCGCAACGACCGCTTCGAGATCCTGCAACGACTCGCGACCTTCGATCGGCGCGGCCACGGCGCACTCCCGGACACACGAACGCCTCGGCGCTCCGCCACGGGGGGAGGGCGCGAGGCTTCGGGGTCCGCGCGCAGGGTAGCCGAGAAATCCGGTCGAAATGAACGCGCTCGACTAGAATGGCGCCGCTCGCCGTCTCGGAGGACGCCCGGTGCGCTGGCTCGAACGAACGCTCCTCGCGCTCACCATCGCGTTCTCGACCGGCGCCGCGCTGGCCGACGACGCGCCTGGAACGGACGCGTCCGCTCCGCGGCCCATCGCGAACACGCCGCCCGCCGAGGTGCCGTCCGTCGGTTCGGCGCCGCCGGTGGCACGGCGGATCGTGCTGCGCGGCATCAAATTCGGATCCGACACGGCCTACATCGAGCCCGCATCGGCCGGCGTGCTCGAGCTCGTCGCGGAGCAGCTGCGCGAGCACCCCGAGCTGCGGGTCCGCATCGAGGGTTACACCGACGAGCGCGCGTCCGAAGCCTACAACCTCGAGCTCTCCCACGAGCGCGCCGAGTCCGTGAAGCGCATCCTGGTCGGCATCGGGATCGCTGCGTCCCGTCTCGACGTCGTCGGTCTGGGAGAAGCCCAGCCGATCGCCACGAACGACACCGCGGAAGGCCGCGCGCTCAATCGCCGGGTCGAGCTGAAGGTGATCGAGTAGGGCTCGCGCGCCGGCGCGCCGCGGCGCCGAGCAGCCGCAGTCCCATGGGCACGCCCTGCACGAGATAGCGGCGCGACAGCCGGCGCGGCTCCTGCACGAGCCGATGCAGCCACTCGAGCCCGCCGTGCTGCATCCACGGCGGGGCGCGGCGTACGCCGCCCGAGAGAAAGCTGAAGCCGATGCCCACGCCGAGGAACCAGGTCGCGGGCAGCTCGCCGCGCAGCGCGGCGATCAGACGCTCCTGTTTTGGCTTGGGGAGCCCGAGACACACGACGTCGGGCCGCGCCGCGCGCACCGCGGCTCGCAGGCGAGCGAGCGCGGCCGGGTCGCGTTCGAAGCCCGGCTCCGGCGACGCGATTCCACACAGCCGCAGGGCGGGATGGCGGCCCTGCAGCACGCGCGCAGCGGCCTCGGCGACGCCCGGCGCTCCCCCCAGCAGATAGACCGAGCGCCCGCTCCGCGCCGCCGCCTCGCACAGGCTCCCGAGCAGATCCGAGCCCGCGACCCGCTCGGGCAGCGGCGTGCGCTGCAAGCGGCTGGCCCACACGAGCGGCATGCCGTCGGCGACCACCAGGCTCGCCTCGCGACACAAGCGCAGGTAATCGGGATCGCGGTCGCACAGGCGCAGGTGATCGAGATTCGCCGTCAGCAGCCAGCCGCCGCGGCCGGCCTCGAGCTCGCGCAGCACGTGCGCGACGCACTCGGCCTGCGTGATCGTGTTCACGAGCAGCGGGCCGAGCGCCACCGTGCGAGGCCAGGCTGCGAGCGAGGATCCGCCGGCGGGCGCGCTCATCGTCGTCGTTCGCTCGCGCGCCAGCGATCCTCGCGGCGGCGCAGGAGATCGAGGTGCGAGGGCAGCTTCGCGAGCCAGTAGCCGGGCGCCTCGCGCCAGGCTACCGGCGGCAGCAGATCGCGAGCGAAGCGGTGCCAGGCGAAGGCGACCGCGCCGCCGTTCAGCGCCCCCGCGAGCGCCAGCAGCGCGAGAGGCGCCGCCGCGCCGCCGAGCACGGCGAGCGCGACCGCCGGCACGGCTGCAGCGAGCCACAGCAGCCCCCACAACGAGAGGGGCGGCACGCAGAGATCGAGCGCGAGCGCGGCGAGCGCGGGATTGCGCTGCGCGGCGGCTGCCTGCAACAGCGACGCCGTCGACGCGAACGCGACGGCGAGATGGCCGTGCTCCCAGCGCCGGCGCTGTGCGAACGCGTCGGCCGAGCGCTCGGGGAGCCTGCCCACGACGCCCACGTCGTCACAGAAGAGCGGTGGAGCGCCCGCCAACGCGAGCTCGACGCCTAGCGCCAGATCCTCGGCCGTGCGCCCGTGCGCGAGCGTGGCTGCGCGCAGCCGCTGCCACGGGATCGCCATGCCCGAGCCCGTCAGCCCGCACGGCAGGCCGAGCCGCGCGAGCCCGCGCGGGCGCACCTGGTTGCGCAGCCGGAAGGCAAAGGCCGAGAGGCGCGCGCCGAGCCAGGCGTCGCGCGGTGGCTCGAGCGTGTAGGCGGCCTGCACCGGGCGTCCGGTCGCATGTGCGAGCGTGGCAAGCGTCGCCACCAGCCCTTCACCCGGCCGTGTGTCGGCGTCGACGACCAGCACGACGCTCGGCGGATCCGCGTGCGTGAACTCGACGCCCGCCGCGAGCGCGTAGCCCTTGCCGAAGCGCTCGGCGTGGCGGCGTTCGAGCACGCAGGCTCCCGCGCGCAGCGCGAGCTCCGCCGTCTCGTCGCGGCAGTTGTCGGCGATCACGATCACGCGATCGCCGGGCGCGAGCTGGCGCAGGAGAGCGGCGACGGTCGCCTCGATGCAGGCTGCCTCGTCGTGCGCGGGCACCAGCACGTCGACGCGCGGCCGCGGTCCGGAAGGCGCGTGCGCCTGCCGCCGCGGCGGGAGCGCCGCGGCCGCCACCTCGACGCAGAGCACGAGCGCGGGAACGAGCAGCGCGATGGCTGCGAGGAGCAACAGGCTGGCGGCGAGCTCGTTCATGAGAGTGGAGCCGGAGCCGGGCGCGGCCCCGGCGCGGGCAGCGAGCGCGCGCTCGCGCGCAGCAGCTCCGAGAGCCTCGCAGCTTCGCGCCGTGCATCGTGAAGGCTCGCGACGCGCGCGCGGCCGGCGCGTCCCCGGCGCGAGAGCTCGGCGGGCGCGAGCGACAGCACTTCGCGCAGCGCCGCGACGAGCGCCGCGAGCGAGTCGACGGGGACCAGCCAGCCGCTCACTCCGTTCTCGACGAGCTCGGAGTGGCCGGCGATGTCCGCGCACACGACCGGCCGCCCGAGAGCGAGCGCTTCCATCAACACGACGGGGAGTCCCTCCGCGAAGCTCGGCAGCACCAGGGCCCGCGCCGCGACGATATCCCGCAGCACCTCGTCTTCGCTCGCCCAGCCCCCGAAGCGCACGGCGCCCTGCAAGCCGAGCTCGGCGCAGCGCGCCTCGAGCGCGCCGCGCAGGGGCCCATCGCCGAGGACCGTCAACCGGAACGCAATGCCCTCGCGCGCGAGCCGCGCGAGCGCCTCGAGCAGCAACGCGTGCCCCTTGCGCTCGACGAGCCGCCCGACGCAGACGAGCTGCGGCGCAGCGGGCACCTCGCAGGGCGCTGCATCGAGGAACGCGGCCCCGACGCCGCAGCGCACGACGTGGATTGGCGTCGCACTCGCGCGGTGCGTACGCTGCTCCAGCTCGCGGCGGCAATGCTCGCTCGCCGCCACCACGAATGCCGCGCACGCCCGCTTGCGCTCGAGCCCGAGCGGCCGCTCGAACTCCTCGGGCCCGTGCACCACGAAGCTGAAGGGCGGCCCGCCGAGCGCTCGCAGCAGTGCGGCCACCGCGCAGGCGTTCGTTCCGAAGTGCGTGTGAACGTGCTCGACGCCCGCCGCCTCGCACCAGCGCAGCAGCACGCAGGCCTCGGCGAGGTAGGCGAGATGGCGAAGCAGCCCGCGATCGCCTTCGCGCGAGAGGGCGAGCGCGAGCGCGGCGGCGCGCGCGCAGGCGCGAGGCCGCGTGAGCGCGACCGCGGCGAGGCTCGCGAGCAGACCGGCGACTCCGTGCGCGAGCACGCCGCGCGTGCGCTGCGCCTCTTCGCGATCCGCCGGATCCACGAGCGGGTCGGGGTCGCGCGCGATCGCAACGCGCAGCACCTCGATCCCCGCGAGCTCGAGCCCCTGGATCTCGCGGCGGATGAAGCTGTGTGTCACCGACGGATAGCGATTCACGAGCACGACGATCCGCATCACGGAAGCACGCTCCAGGCGAGCGCGGCTCCGGCGGCGAGCCACGCGAGGTCCGTCAGCTCCGCGGCCGGTTCGAGCAGGCCCTGACGCGAGAGCCCGAGCCAGAGCACGGGGAGCCGCACCAGATCGGACACCGCGACGGCCGTCACCGCGCCCGTGAGCCCCGCCCACGCGTAGCCCAGCGGAAGCGCCGCGAGCAGCCAGAACGCACGCAGAGCCGACGCGCGCATCTCCGTGCGCGCGTCGCCCAGCGCCAGCAGCGCCGCCGCCGCGGGCGGAAGCAGCGCGCTGGTGGCGATCCGCAGCGAGAGCAGCTCGAGCATCCAGCCTGCTTCCGCGTAGCGCGCGTCGTACAAGAGCCCGACGAGCAGCGAGCCGCGCACCAGCATGGCGCCCGCGACCGGAACCACGAGCAGCGCGAGCCGGCGGCGCGCGCTGCGATAGACGACGGCCAGCATGCCCGCTTGCGCCGCCTTGCGAAACGCCGGGTGCAGCACGCGCTGACCCAGGCGCACGCCGAGCTGCGCGGCGCCGTCGCTCAGGAAGAACGCGACGCTGTAGATCCCGAGCAGCTCCGGGGAGATCAGGCGGCCGAGCAGCAGCCGGTCGCCCTGGCTCGCGAGAAAGCCGAGCGCGGTCGAGAGACCGATGAAGCGCCCGATCTGGAACGTGCTGGCGAGCACTTCGCGGCTGAAGCGCAGCCGTTGCGCGAAGCCGCCCGTCAGCGCGTGGCTCGCGACCAGACGCGCGGCCGCGCCGGCGACGGGCGCGCCGGCGAGGGCCCAGACCGTCGGATGCAGCCACGCCCACACCATCATGACCGCGACCGTGACCGCCTGCGTGCCGACCTCGACCGCGGAGAGCCGGCCGAGGCGCAGCTCGCGGCCCTGCGCGAGCAGCCGCGTCGAGCTGAAGCCGCGCAGCGGCAGCGTGAGGCCCGTGACCGGGATCAGCCACGCCAGGGCCGGCGCCCCATAGAAGCGGGCGACGGGAGCCGCGAGCGCACACGCGGCGATCCAGAGCAGCGCGCCGCGCACGACCTGTAGCGTCCAGAGCGCGTCGAGAAACTCGGGCTCATGGCTGCGCTCGCTCTGCACGATGCTCTCGCGGATCCCGATCTCGGAGACGAGCTCGAGCCCCGTGAGCACCGCCCACACGAGCGCCATCCAGCCGTAGGCCTCCGGGAAGAGCAGGCGCGTGACGACCAGATTCCCGGCGAGCCGCAGCGCCTGCTCGCCCGCGTAGCCGACACCGGTCCACAAAGAGCCGCGCAGCGCGCGCGCCTGGAGCTCGGCGTCGTTCACTCGGTCTTCCGGCGGAGGCGGGACGCGTCATGCGTCGCGAGCGTCGCCGCCATGGCGATGAAGAGCGCCCATGCGAACGGTCCCCGACGCATCAGGCTGCTCTCCGGCAGGTTGCTCGTGACGAGCCATGAGAACAACGCGAGTGGCCACAAGGAGCCAGCGCCGGGCTCTTCGAATGCGAGGCGCACGGCCCTCGCGAACGCCAGCGCGTACGGCACGCAAAATGCCGCCAGGCCGACGATGCCCAGGTCGAGCGCGAGATCGACGAAGCCGTTGTGTCCGGACCCCGGATGAAAATGCAGTGTGCGATTGACTTCGAAGCTCGCCGCGTCGACGCCCCAGAAGGCGCCGGCGCCGTGGCCGAGCCAGAGATGTTCGCGGATCGGCGCGACGAGCAGCGCCCAGATCTCCGTGCGCCGCGTGAGCGTGATGTCGCGCCCGACCAGCGGGAGCAACGTCGGCGCCATGGCGAGCGCGACCGCGGCGAGCGCAACGAGCGCCACGCCGACGGGGATCGCCGCGCGCATGCGCGCGGGCTGCGGGACGCGCCGCAGCCACGCTACGACCGCAACCGGAACCGCGGCGAGGGCGAGCGCCGTGGCCCCGCCCGCGGAGCGTGCCGGCACGAACAGCGCGAGCGCGAGCGCGGCGGCGCCGCCGGCCCAGACGCGAGCCGAAGGCTTCGCCCACGCGAGCAGTCCGCACGCGAGCACACCGATCGCGAGCATGCGTGCAAAGGTGTTCTTGTGGCCGTGGAGCCCCCTCCAGGCGCCCGCATGCACCGTGTGCATGACGGCGAGCTCCGGAGCCGCGAGAGCCAGGAGCGCGCTCACCGCGATGATCAGCGCGACCACGCTGGCCACCAGCCGGTGTTGCTCGTCGGCGTCGAAGCGCAGCGCGAGCCAAAGACCGAAGGCCGTGTAGGCGTCGAGCGCCAGCGATGCGTGGCGGGTCAGCCGAGCGTCGACGGACCAGACGAGCGAGAGCGCGCTGACGAACGCCGGAAGCAGCAGCGGCCAGCTCGCTGCAAGCAGGGGTCGCAGCTCCCGGCGTTCGCGCGCGAGCAGCAACAGCGAGACCACGAGCAATCCGCTCACGAGATCGCGGTCCATCAGCGGCTTGCGAAACGGCCCCGTCGCTCCGCCGAGCCAGACGAGCACACAGGCGGCGAAGACCCATTCGCCGGGACGGGCGAAACGCGCGAGCAGCGGCATGGAACCCGCGATTCTCGGAGCGCTCGATCCCCGGCGCAACTTGCCTCGCTCGCTCCACGCCGGGTGGGGAGGATTGCCTCGTCCGGCGCAGCCAGCGCGCCTCGCGAACGCGGCAATCCCGACGCTGCTCGATCCGCGTGAAACGCGAGCGAGCGGCATACCGCTTGCTGTGGCCCCAGGCAGTCCGCTCGAGCATGAGAGGGAGGATCCGAAATGCAGCGAACCATCATCGGGCTGGCGCTGATGGCGGCCCTGGCCCTCGCACCAGCGGCGTGGTCCCAGACCCCGCCCGCTGATCCCAAGGCGAGCGCCTTGTCCTGGCAGAAGCAGGCGAACGAGACACGCGCCGCGGTGGCATCGGTGGCCGACGAGCTCGGGAAGATCGGCGATCAGGGCAACGTGCCGGCCAAGGGCATGATCGACGACGCCACGCACTGGCTCGCGGAAGGCGACAAGAGCAAGGCGTTGGCCGACGAGAAGATGGGCAAGGCCGACTATCCGAAGGCGTCGCTCGACTACAACATGGCGTGGCAGCACTACGTGCGTGCGGCGACCTCGGGATTGAACGCGAAGCGGATGCTCACGGGCCAGTAGACATTTCGCAGTGTTTGCGGCTTGCGCCGGTGCGGCGCGCCGGCGTGCTTCAGGGCGCCGGGGCCCGAGCCGCCGGGCTCAGGGTGCGGTGACGCGGTCGCGGCCGTCGAAGGGCGGCAGGTAGACGGCATAGGCGACCGCGGGCTCGGCGGACTCGTTGTGGAACGCGTGGACGCTGCCGCGTGGGACGTAGAGGATCGAGCCCTCCCCCACCGGTTGCTCGTCTGCCCCGATGCGCATGCGCCCGTGGCCGCGCAGCATCACGACCAGCAGATCGTGGTGGTCGTGGCGGTGGGGGATCTCCTGGCCGCGGATGGCGACCAGGTGCTGGCTGGTGCTCGCATCCCGCGCGAGCTCGACGACGCGCAGCTCCTCGCCGGGCGCGAGCGTCACGCGCTCGGCCAGCGCCGCGAGCGGCAGCGTCATGCGGCCGCTCGGGAAGAGCGCGTCGAGCCTCGGCGGGGGCGTGTCGCCGGCCGCGCTGCCGTGCACCCACAAGCAAGCCGCGGCGATGCACGCGGCGGCGAACGATCCCGGTCGCAGGATCCTCATCGGCGGTCTCCTTGCGGGCGCAGCGCTTCGCAGAGCGCGAGCGTGCGTCGCGCGAGCGGCGGCCAGGCGAAGCGCGTCTCTAGCGCCGCGCGCGCGCCCCGTCCGAGACGCGCCGCGCGCGCCCGATCGCGCGCGAGCGTGCCAATCGCGACGGCAAGCTCGTTCGGCGTCGCGCCGGGCGGGAGCAGCCAGCCCGAGTGCTCATGCTCGAGCGCTTCGGCGACGCTCGCGTGCGCCACGATCGCGCGGCCCGCTTCCATGTAATTGAGCAGCTTGATCGGAAAGCCGCCCGGGATGCGGCGCGGCAGCACGGCGACGGCGGCGGCGAAGCTGAGCGCGCGGCCTTCCTCGGCCGAGGCCAGGCGCAGCACGCGCAGCGGCGCAGGGGCGGCGCCGGTCTTGGCGTGGGTCGCCACCACGACCGGAAGCGGCGCGAGCCGGCGGGCCGCTTGCGCGAGGTCCGCGAGCTCCTGGTAGGTATCCAGGTTGCCGGTGTAGAGCACGAAGCGTCCTGGCTCGAGGCCGAAGCGTTCGCAGCTGCGCGCGATCGCTGCGGGCTCCGGCGCGGCCCCGGCGTCACATCCCGGCGGAATCACCGAGACCGGTCCGCGCGCATCGCGCCCGAGGCGCTTCGCGGCTTCGGAGCAGAGCGCGAGCACGCCGTCGACGCGCGTCGCGAGCGTGGAGTCGAGCCGGCGCCCGATCCGGTCGAGCCCGGGACGCAGCGCCGCCGGCGCATAGCTCGCGAGCTCGAGCCCGAGCAGCGTGTGCGCGACGTAGAGCACCGGCAGTCCCGTCAGTGCGCGCACACACAGGGCGGCCAGCGCGGCCTCGGCGTTGTGCGCCAGCGCGACGTCGAACGGGCGCGAGCGCTGCGCACGGGCGAGCGCGGCCGCGAGCGCAGCATCGGCGAAGGGCTTCGCGAAGCTCGGGCCCGCGCGCACGCGGCGCGGGCTGAGCGCGCGGGGGATGCGCACGAGCGAGACGCCGGGCGGCGTCGGCCCGCTCCCCGTTCCATAACAGAAAAGCGTAACATCGGCGCCCGCCGCGGCCAGCGCGCCCGCCTGATCGCGCGCGTACAGCTGCGAGCCCTGCGCCAGCGGAAAGGCGAACGCTCCGACCAGAGCGAGCCTCACGTCGTGCCGCCGCTCACGAGAGCTCCTTCGACGTTCGCCGCCAGGCGGCCGCCGTTCGGCGCAAGGCCGCCGCCAGGCGGCCGCGCAGCGAGGCGAAGCCGAGCGAAGTCGACGAGGCCTGGCCGCGCAGCGACGCGAAGTCGAGCGAATTCGAAAAGACCCGTCCGCGCAGCGGGGCGGCGCCGAGCGGCGTCCGCGCCCCCGAGCGTCTCAGCTCGGCGTAGAGCGCAGCGAGCTCGACGAGCGCGCGCACGATCACGCGCGGGCGCGCGCCGGTCTGGCGCCCCGCCCGGCGCCGGCGGTGACTCACCGCCACCTGGTGGATGCGGAAGCCCTTCTCCCGCGCCCGCACCAGGATCTCCGTGTTCACGCAGGCGCCGACCGACGCGATCGGGATGGCTTCGAGCACGCGGCGATGGAAGACCTTGAACGCGCAGTCGATGTCGCGCACCCGCAGCCCGAAGAGCCCGCGCACGAGCGCGCCCCAGGTCGCCGCGAGCACGATGCGGGGAAAGGGATCGCGCCGCGGCTCGCGGTAGCCGGCGACGAGGTCGAACTCGCGGGTGTGCGCGAGCAGCGTCGCGAGCTCCGCGAGATCGAACTGCAGATCCGCGTCGCTGAAGAACACGAGATCACCGCGCGCCTCGTGCAGCCCGGCGCGCAGCGCGGCGCCATAGCCCTGGTTCGCGGCGTGGCGCACCACGCGAATCCGCGGCTCGGCGCGGCGCCGCGCTTCGATCACGGCGAGGCTCCCGTCGCGGCTGCCGTCGTCGACCACCACGATCTCGAAATCCCGCGCCAGGCGCGGCGCGAGCGCGAGAGCGCGGTCGAAGAGCGGCCCCAGGTTCAGCTCTTCGTCGAAGACCGGAAAGACCAGCGAGAGCTGCGGCCGCGCGCTCATTCGAGATAACCCAGCTGGCGCAGCCGCTTGGCCACGAGCGCTTGCTCTTCGGGATCGTAGGCGCGCGGCGGGCCGCCGAGCGCGCTGCCGTCGAGGGCGCCATCCCACGGCACGCCGAGCGCGGCGAGCAGCGTCGGCGCGACGTCTTCGAGACGCGGGCCCGGCTGGGTCGAGAGCCGCTCCGCCCCTTCGCCGCTCGCGAGCCAGATGCCTTCCGGCCGATGCGTGCCATTCATGCCGCGCCCGCGTCCGCCGCCGAATTCGAAGGGCTCGAGCGTCCGAACCGAGCCCGTGTCGGCGGCCTGCCAATCGGTTCCCACGAGCGAGAGACCGTAGCCCGCGTCGAGCGCGAGCTCGACGACGATGTCGGGCGCGCGCCCGACGCAGGGGCCCGCGTAGACCTCCTCGCGCCGGCGCGCCCGCGCCACCACCGGGCCGCCGTCCGCAAGCTTCCAGTCCACGAGCGCGTCGATCACCTGGCTGCGCACGCGCTCATAGTCCGCCGGCTCGACGCAGCCGGCGGCTTCGCGCCCGCGAAGGTTGATCCACACGCCGGGCTGTGTGTTCGCCTCCTCCGAGAAGGCGCGCGTGCGGCGCCAGTCGAAGCCGCCGAAGCGCGCCGTGCTCTCGAGCCTGGCAGCGGCGCTGCGGGCTCGGCGGAACACCTGCTCCGCGAGCCACGGCGGCAGCGCGCGCAGCGCGAGGTCGCGCGCGCGGCGCGCGAGCGCATCTGCCGACGCGCCGCCGCCCTCGAGCCGGGCGAGCAGCCCGCACTCCGCGAGCCGGCGGTTCAGATGCACCACGCGCCGTGAGGCGCCGCCGCTCCCGTGATCCGACACCACGGCGCACAGCGCGTCTGCGCCGAAGCTGGCCCGCAGCTCGCCGCAGGCGGCGTCGAGCGCCTCGTAGACGGCCGTGACGGCGCCGCGCCGCGTCGCGCTCGCGTTGCGATCGTGGCGCGGCGAGCCCGCATCGTGATCGCGCCAGTAGTGGTGCGCCACGGTGTCGCTCTCGGAGAAGATGATGCAGGCGAGCGACGGCCGCGCGCCGCCGCTCCCCGCGCGCAGCTGCGCCAGCGCCTCGAGCGCGAAATCGCGCTTGCGCGCGATGCGCTCCAGCAGGAACGCGACCGCGCGTTCGTGCCAGCCTTCGGCGAGCGCCGCCTCGTCGAGATCCGGCCGCATCCACGCGCCCGTGCGCGCGGCGACGGAGCGATACAAGGCTGGGTCGCTCGCCGAGCGCTCGTGCGTCCCGGTCGAGACGGGCGCATCGAAGCCCGCGACGAGCAGTCCGTCCACCGGCTCCGGCGGATAGCTCGCGGGCATGCCGAGCGCGAGCACCCGGCGCCCGGCGCGGCTCGCGCGCGCAAACAACGAGGCGCCGAGACGGTCGCTCGCATTCGTGAAGCGCAGCCGATAGGCGCCAGGAATTTTCTGGGTGAAATCGAACAGACCATGCCGGCCCGGTCCGAGGCCCGTCGCGAAGCTCGACCAGGCGGGGAAGCTCATCGGCGGCACGCTGCTCGCGAGCCGCGCGGCGACACCCTGCGCCCGCCAGGCGGCGAGATGCGGCAGCCTGCCGGCCCGCAGCAGGGGATCGATCACGTCCCAGCTCGCGCCGTCGAGTCCGAGGACGAGCACGTCGGTCCTCGCCGGCAAGCGCTACTCCAGCTGCTCGATCACCGTCGCGGTGAAGGCGTCGAGATTCGCGGGACCGCCGAGGTCCGCGGTGCGGCGCGCCGGATCGGCGAGCGCGCCGTGCACGCCGCGCTCGACCGCTCGCGCCGCGTCCGCCTCGCCCAGATGGCGCAGCAGCATCGCCGTCGAGAGCAGCATCGCCGAGGGATTCGCGATGCGTTTGCCCGCGATGTCGGGCGCGCTCCCGTGCACCGCTTCGAAGACGGCGCAGTCCTTTCCGATGTTGCTTCCCGGCACCACGCCGAGCCCGCCGACGAGGCCCGCGCACAGGTCCGAGAGGATGTCGCCGTAGAGGTTCTCGAGCAGCAGCACGTCGAACTGCGTGGGATCGCGGACGAGCTGCATGGCGCAGTTGTCGACGATGATCTCGCGATACTCGATGCCGCGGTGATCGCGCGCGACGCGGCGCGCGCACTCGAGGAACAGGCCGTCGGAGAGCTTCATGATGTTGGCCTTGTGCACGGCCGAGATGCTCCGGCGCCCCTCGCGCTCGGCGAGCTGGAAGGCGTACTCCGCGATGCGCAGGCAGGCGTGCTCGGTCACGATCTTGAGGCTCTCGACGATGCCGGGCGCCACGCGGTGCTCGAGGCCCGAGTAGAGGCCCTCCGTGTTCTCGCGCACGAGGATCAGGTCGACCCCCTCGAAGCGCGTCGCGAGGCCCGGGATCGACTTCACGGGGCGCACACAGGCGAAGAGCTCGAGCGCCTGGCGCAGGAGCACGTTCGCGCTCTTGAACCCCCCGCCGATCGGGGTGGTGATGGGGCCCTTCAAGGCGACGCCCACGCTGCGGATCGCGTTCAGCACCCCGTCGGGGACGGGCGAGCCATATTTGGCGATCGTTTCGCCCCCGGCCTCAACCCTTTGCCAGTCGATCCGGACGCCTGTGGCCGCTACCACCCGCACGGCGGCGTCGGTGACCTCGGGGCCGATGCCATCGCCAGGGATCAGGACGACGCGGTGGGGTTGGGTAGACATTGCCGGGGTCATCTCCTATGGTTCCGGCCCTTCGGGATCCCACCCTAGACCGCGATTTGGAGAGCCGGCCGTGTCCATCCAGCTCCTTTGCCTCAAGCTCGGCATGACCCAGATCTTTACGGAGAATGGGGACGCTGTCTCCGTCACCGTGCTCGATGCCGGCCCCAATACGGTCGTCCAGAAGAAGACGCTCGAGCACGACGGCTATACGGCGCTTCAGATCGGCGTCGTCGAGCGCCGCCCGAGCCGGATGGACAAGGCCGCCCTCGGCCATTTCCAGAAGGCGAACGTCGCCCCCAAGCGTTACCTCGAAGAGAGCCGGGTGACCCCCGAGGAGGCCGCCGCCCACGAGGCGGGTGGCCAGGTCACGGTCGGGATCTTCGAGAAGGGCCAGCGCGTCGACGTGATCGGCACCTCGAAGGGCAAGGGCACCCAGGGCGTCGTGCGGCGCCATCACTTCCCCGATCGAGCCCATTCCCACGGCGCGCACGAGCGCTTCCGTCACGGCGGCTCGATCGGTCCCGGCACCTTCCCCGGCCACGTGATCAAGGGCCTGCGCATGCCCGGCCGCATGGGGAATGAACGCGTCTCCGTCCTCAACCTCGAGGTCGTGAAGGTGGACGCCGAGCGCGGCCTGCTCTACGTGCGCGGGGCCGTTCCCGGCCATCGCAGCGCTCTCGTCCGCGTTCGCAAGACCGTCGCCTAGGGGCTGTTCGCGGCGACCTACGATCGCAAGGATCGCTTCCACCAGCGCGCCAAGCGCGAAGGCTTTCGCTCGCGCGCCGCCTACAAGCTCGACGAAATCCAGCGCGCGCATCGGCTGCTGCGCGCCGGCCAGCGGGTCGTCGATCTCGGCTGCTGGCCGGGCGGTTGGCTTCAGGTCGCCGGGGCGGCCGTCGGAGCGAGCGGTCGCGTCGTGGGTGTGGACGTGGCGCCGATCGATCCGCCGATCGATAATGCGAATACGATCGCATTGCAGGGTGATCTCACGGAACCCACCGTGCTCGCAGCGCTTCTCGAAGCGCTCGGCGGTCCGGCCGACGTGCTGTTGTGCGATGCAGCACCGAAGCTGACCGGCCTGCGCGACACGGATCGTGCGAACGAAGAGCGCCTGTTGCTCGGCGTCGAGCTCGCGCTGCCGCGGCTGCTGCGGCCCGGCGGCGATGCGCTCGTGAAGCTGCTCGAGGGCCCCGAGGCGCAGGCGATCGACAAGCGCCTGCGCGCACGTTTCGCGTCGGCGAAATCCGTGAAGCCCAGCGCGAGCCGACCGGGCAGCAGCGAGCGCTATCTGCTCGCGCGCGGCTATCGCGGCGCAGCGGGCTGAGCGCGCACGCGGCGCCGCGCCGCCCGGAAATCCGGGCCGAGCGCGGTTAAGCTCGGGCCCGCTGTTCCACTCCCCGAGGTTCGTGCGTGTCGGCCCGTCCCTTCGCCGTGCTCGGAATCCAACAGATTGCCGTGGGAGGACCGGAGAAGGCCCTGTTGCGGCGTCTGTGGCTCGATCTGCTCGGGCTCACGCTGAAGGGCGAGTTCCGCAGCGAGTCAGAGAACGTCGACGAGGACATCGCGCAGGCCGGCGCCGGGCCCTTCGCCGTCGAAGTCGACCTGATGCAGCCGCTCGATCCCGACAAGCGGCCCAAGGTCCACGAGCCGGCGCTGAACCACGTGGGCTTGTGGGTCGATGATCTGCACGCCGCGGTCGCCTGGCTCGGCGCGCGCGGCATGCGCTTCACGCCGGGGGGCATCCGCAAGGGCGCCGCCGGCCACGACGTCTGCTTCATCCACCCCAAGGGCAACGAAGATTCCCCCGTCGGTGGCGAAGGGGTTTTGATCGAGCTGGTCCAGGCGCCGCCCGACGTGATCGCCGCGTTCCGACGCGAGGCCGCGGGGCGCTGAGCGCCGGCTCGCGGCGATCCCCAAGACAGGGGAACAGCCTCACCGCTTCGCGCCTCTACGCTCTCGACCGCCGCCAGACGTTTCCGACGGCGGCGCTTCCCTTGAAGCGCAGGCCCGGCGTGGCGTAAAGTCGAGGATCGCACCACAGGAGGTTCGCGATGTCCCCCCGCAAGACCGCACTCTTTTACGCGCTCACGGCGCTCGCCTTCGCGCTGCCGGCCGAGGCCCAGAAGGCCGAGGATGCCGGCGCCGCCACCCCGACGTTCAAGGAAGGCGACGTCATCACGCTCGACAAGATCGAGAAGCTGCGCCCCTTCCTGCCCACGCAGTTCTGGGACAACCGCGACTTCTTCTTCTACGAGGGCATGAAGCTCGAGATCGGGCCGACGCAGCGCGATTACGCCCCGGCGAAGGAGTACGTCGCCGCGACCGAGAAGTACCGGGGCCAGCCGAAGATCGGCCCCGACAACAGCCTCCAGAACTACACCGCGGGCAAGCCCTTTCCCGACGACACGATCGACTGCAAGAAGGATCCGCAGGCGGGCGTGAAGATCATGTGGAACAAGGACTACGCCTGGACCGGCGATGGAGCGCGCTCGAGCTTCTACTACTCCTACTGGGATCGCGGCGAGCAGCTGCCGCTCTACTACCAGGGCTCGGCCAAGACGATCGTGCTCTCGCACCGCGTCGAGAAGGAATATCTCGACGGCAGCGACGGCGACCTCTTCCGCGGCGAGAAGCGCAAGAATGCCTTCGGTGTGCAGGTGGACGCGCCCTTCGACGCGCGCGGCATCGCGCTGCTGACCTACCGCTACAAGGCGACGGACGGGCCGCGCGACCAGGCGAAGAACGACGACACCTGGGTCTACGTGCCGACGCTGCGCCGCGTGCGCCGGATCTCGACCGCACAGCGAACCGACTCGGTCTCGGGCACCGACTTCACGTTCGACGATCTCGGCAGCTTCGCCGGAATCGTGCCGCAGTACGAGTGGGAGTGCCTCGGCGAGAAGAAGATGATCGCGCCCATGAACACGAAGGTGAAGGCCTATCCGTACGAGAAGGAGCACAACTTCGGCCCGTACGGCCTGTCCTACGCCGACGATCGCTGGGAGCTGCGCGACGCCTGGATCGTGCGCATGAAGCCCAAGAACCCGGACCATCCGTATCACCACAAGGACATCTACATCGACAAGGTGACGCTCAAGCCGCTCTACTCCTTCGCCTACGACCAGAAGGAAGAGCTGTGGAAGATCATCTGGCACAACAACCGCTGGAGCGAGGACACCTCGCTGACGGCGAGTGGTACAAGGGCTGGCCGGCATCGACGAGCCCGCGCGACCTGCGCGTCGTGAGCGACATGATCGTGAACGTGCAGACCGGCACCGGCAATCGGATCGAGTTCTGGGATTCCGAGGGCACGCCGCTCGAGAACAAGGGCAAGATCCGCCGCTTCATCGACGTCGGTCGGCTGACCAAGGGTCGCTAGTCGCGCCGCGAAACGGCGCAGGGGCGGCCGCAGGCGGGTGAAATGCGGGTGAGCGCGACATGAGCGACGCGATCTCGCGCATGCGGATCGAGGTGCCGGAGGAGGTGCTCGACGACCTCCGCCGGCGCCTCGCCGCGGCCCGCTTCCCGGATCAGATTCCCGGCTCGGGCTGGAGCTACGGCACCGACGGCGCGTACCTGCGCGAGCTGTTCGGCTACTGGCGCGACAAGTTCGACTGGCGCGCGCAGGAGGCGCGGCTCAACCGCTTCGAGCAGTACCACACGAACGTCGACGGGCAGAACGTCCACTTCGTGCACGCGCGTTCGAAGGTTGCCGGGCGCGCTGCCGCTCGTGATCACGCACGGCTGGCCGGGCTCGGTCTTCGAGTTCCACAAGATCATCGGACCGCTCGTCGATCCCGCTCGCGCACGGCGGCGAGCGAACGCGACGCCTTCCACGTCGTCTGCCCCTCGATGCCCGGGCTACGGCTTCTCGGGCCCGACGCGCGAGCCCGGCTGGGACGTGCGCCGCGTGGCCGAGCCGTTGCGCGAAGCTGATGGCGCGGCTCGGCTACACCCGCTATGGAGCGCAGGGCGGCGACTGGGGCGCCATCATCACCACGCAGCTCGCGCTCGTCGATCCCGCGCACGTCGCGGGCATCCACCTCAACATGGTGGTGGCCGGCGCGCCGCCGGGCGCCGCGAATCCGATGGAGGGCGTCTCCGCCGAGGAGATGAAGGGGCTCGCCGACATGGCGCGAGTTCGTCAAGAGCGAGACCGGCTACCAGCAGATCCAGGGCACCAAGCCGCAGACGCTCGCCTACGGGCTCAACGACTCGCCCGACCGGCCTCGCGGCCTGGATCGTCGAGAAGTTCCGCAGCTGGAGCGACTGCGGCGGCGACGTCGAAAAGCGCTTCAGCAAGGATGAGCTGCTCACGAACATCATGATCTACTGGGCCACGGAGACGATCAACTCGTCCATGCGCCTCTACTGCGAGACCATGCGCTCGGGTCGCTTCGGGGTGTCCGGCGAGCGCGTGCTGACGCCGACGGGCTGCTCGATCTTCCCGAAGGAGCTCTACCGCCCGCCGCGCCGCTGGGCCGAGGCGCACTTCAACGTGGTGCAGTGGACGACGCACGCCTCGGGCGGCCACTTCGCCGCGCTCGAGGAGCCGGCGGCGCTGGTCGAGGACGTGCGCAACCTGTTCCGGAAAGTGCGTTAGCGGAGCGCTGCGGCGGTGGAAGCCCTCACACCGCGCCGGAGCCAGAGCGCACTGACCTTGTTGCGCACCGCGCTCGGCGGTCCGCGCGAGATCCACGGCAAGCTCGTCCGCGCGGGGCGCACGCTGCGGCTGTGGGTCGATCGGCGCGAGCTCGAGCGCCGGCTCGCGACGCTCGAGCGCAAGGGAATCATCTCCGCGCGTCCGACGCAGCTCCAGCTCCTGTTCGGCGGACTCGACATGCTGCGCTTCCTGATCGCGCCGGCCTCCCGCGACTACTACGCGCGGCGCGGCATCTCGTTCGGCTTCCACCAGCTGCTGCGCGTGCTCGACGATCCGGTGTCGATGATCGACCCGGTCGGGCTGCTCTCGGATCGCGACACGATCGTGGGTCACGTGATGCAGGTGGTGCACCTGAACCCGATCTTCGACCTCCAGCTGATCCAGATGTTCGACGACGGCCTCGAGGATTTCGAGCGCCAGGTCGAGGCGATGCTGGCGGGAACCCATCCGCGGCATCGGACCATCGCCGCGATCGTCGAGGAGCCGGACTACCACGCGCGCCTGCTCGATTACGTGCGCCGCTTCCGCGCGAATCCGGACACGGCGCCGCTCGTGCGCGCCGACCAGACGCTGCGCAGCGATCCGCTGTTCGCGGCGGCCGAGCGCACCTTTGCGACGCTTCCGGGCTTCATCGCCTACTCTCTCCAGCTGCCGACGGGCGCGGCGGAGCTCGCGATGCGCCTGCTGCGGCTGCGCGAGTTTCCCTTGGAGCTCGCCGCCGGGCCGGCGAGCTGAGTCGACGTGCGAGTGCGCTGGCCCCTGCTGCTGGCTTCGCTCGCCCTGGGGTGCCACATGCAGCACGAGAGCCCGCCCGATGCCTGGTCCGAGGCCCGCGCGAGGATGGTCCGCGAGCAGATCGCGGGGCGCGGCATCCAAGATCCGCGCGTGCTCGCGGCGCTCGCCCGCGTTCCGCGCCACGAGCTGGTGCCGGAAGCGCTGCGCGAGTTTGCCTACGAGGACCAGCCGCTCCCGATCGGCTACGACCAGACGATTTCGCAACCCTTCGTGGTGGCCTACATGACGGAGCAGCTGCAGCTGCGCGGCGACGAGCGCGTGCTCGAGATCGGGACCGGCTCGGGCTACCAGGCGGCCGTGCTCTCGCTGCTCGCGCGCGAGGTCTTCTCGATCGAGATCGTGAAGGAGCTCGGCGAGCGGGCGCGCGCCGACCTCGCGCGGCTCGGCTATGCGAACGTGCACGTGCGCGTCGGCGATGGCTACCAGGGCTGGCCCGAGCAGGCGCCCTTCGACGCCATCATCGTGACGGCGGCTCCGGACCACGTGCCGCAGCCGCTGATCGATCAGCTCGCGGTGGGAGGCCGGCTGGTGCTGCCGGTGGGCGGCTTCGACCAGGAGCTGCTGCGCATCGAACGCGATGCGACCGGCCTGCGCCGCGAGCATCTGATCGGCGTGCGTTTCGTGCCGATGCGCGGCGAGGCAGAGACACGAAAGTGAGACGGAGATGACGCGCAAGGTGGCGGTGGTGACGGGCGCCAGCCGCGGCATCGGCCGGCAGCTCGCGGAGGATCTGGCGAAGGCCGGCTTCGACGTCGCCTGCGTCGCGCGCTCTTCGCACCAGCAGCCCTCGAAGCTGCCGGGCACCGTCGAGGCGACGGCCGATCTCGTGCGCAAGGCCGGCCGCGAGGCGCTCGCCGTCTCGCTCGACGTGCGCGACGAGGACGCGATCGCCAGGTTCGCGCAGCGTCTGTACGAGACCTGGGGCCGCTGCGACGTGCTCGTGAACAACGCCGCCGTCGCGCCGCCGCTGCGCGCGCTCGATGACACCACCCGCCGCTGGCGCCTCGCCGTCGACGTCAACCTGAATGGGCCGTTCTACTTCATGTATCACCTGGGCCGGCGCATGCGCGAGCAGGGTTTCGGACACGTGATCAACATGTCGTCGTTCGCGGCGCTCTTTCCCGCCTTCGGGCGCGCGAGCTACACCGCAACCAAGCTCGCGCTCGAGGGCCTGACGCAGGCGCTCGGCTTCGACCTCGCGGGCCGCGTCGCCGTCAACTGCCTGCGCATCGATCTCTCGGTGTGGAGCGAGGGCTACGACACGACGCTGCCGAGCGAGGGCAAGCCCGAGTTCGAAGACCCGGTGATCATCAGCGACGCGGTGCTGTGGATGATCCGACAGCCGCTTTCCCATACCGCGAAGATCCACGACGTGACGGAGCTGCGCGCGCAGGGCATCGTCCGGCCGCGCACGCGCGTGTGATATCGTCGCGAGACCCGATTCGAGGAGGCGGAGCATGAAACGCTGGCTGCGCGCGCTTTTCGAAGGCCGACCGACGTGGATGAATGCGCTGATGGTCTTCTGCGGATTCATGGCGTTCGTCTATCTGCCCTGGGATTTCCTGATCAAGCCCGTCGCGGGCGACGAGGAAGTCTGGTTCGGGCTGCGCTTCACCGGCTGGGGCGCGAAGCTCACCGAGCCGTTTCACTGGGCGATCTACGCGGCCGGCTGGTACGGCTTCCGGAACATGAAGGGCTGGATGTGGCCGTGGGCCGCCGTCTACGCAGGTCAGGTCGCGCTCGGCATGCTGCTTTGGAACTTCATCTACGTGGGCGGCTTCGGCGGCGTGGTGCTCGGCCTCGCGTCGTTCGTGCCGTTCGCGGCGCTGACGTACGCGCTGTGGCAGGCGGATGTGCAGTTCGGCGCTGCGCGTGCGCCGCTGCGCGAGCGCTACGGAGACTGGGCGCTGGTGACGGGCGCGTCGGCGGGCATCGGCGCGGAGTTCGCACGCGCGTTCGCGCGCGACGGTCTCTCGGTGGTGCTGACGGCGCGCCGCGCAGACAAGCTGCGCGAGCTCGCCGCCGAGCTCGAGAAGACCTACCACGTCGCAACGCGCGTCGTCGCGGCGGATCTCGCGGATGCGGCCGGTCCCGGGCGGGTCGCCGACGCCGTCGCGGATCTCGAGATCGCCGTGCTCGTCAACAACGCCGGCTTCGGCGCCTCGGGCCGCTTCGAGAAGCTCGCTCCGGAGCGCTTGCGCGAGATGGTGCAGCTCAACTGTCTGGCGCCGGTGCTGCTCACGCACCGGCTGCTCCCAGGCATGCGCGCACGCGGGCGCGGCGCGATCGTGATCACGGGCTCGATCGCGGGCCGCCAGGGGCTGCCGCTTCACGGTGTCTACAGCGCGACGAAGGCCTTCGATCTCCTGTTCGGCGAGTCGCTGGCCGTCGAGCTCGAAGACCAGGGCATCGACGTGCTGGTGCTCGAGCCGGGCTCGACGGAGACCGAATTCCAGCAGGTGGCGAACGAGACGCCGCACCCGGGAGAATCGGCGGCGGATGTGGTGGCGGTCGCGCTCGACGCGCTCGGCCGACGCCACAGCGTGGTCTCGGGCTGGTTCAACTGGCTGCGCGCGAACGCTGCGGGTCGCCTCGCCCCGCGCCGCCTCGTCACGAGCGTCGCCGAAGAGCTGATGGCCGCGCAAACCCCGGAGCAGCTCCGCTGAGCCCCTCTGCGCCCCGGAAGCGCAAGGCCGCCAGCAAGGCCGCAAGGCGGCCGCGCAGCGAGGCGAGGCCGAGCGAAGCTCAAGGAGACCTGCGGCCGCGCAGCGAGGCGAGGCCGAGCGAAGCTCAAGGAGACCTGCGGCCGCGCAGCGAGGCGAGGCCGAGCGAAGCTCAAGGAGACCTGCGGCCGCGCAGCGAGGCGAAGCCGAGCGAAGTCGCAAAGCCCGCTCACTGGCTCGTCAAGTCGGACCCGGACAGCTACGGCTGGGACGCTCTCGTGAAGGATGGCGCCACGCGCTGGGACGGGGTGCGCAACGCCGAGGCGCGCAACTCGCTCGGGGCGATGCGCGCGGGTGAGCTCGCGCTCTTCTATCACTCGGGCGCGGAGAAGTCCGTGGTGGGCGTCGCGAAGGTGAAGACCCCCGCCTACCCCGAGCCGGGCTGCGGCGATCCCCGCTGGCTGGCCGTCGATCTCGTGCCGCACGCGAAGCTCGCGCGCCCCGTCACCCTCGCGGAGATCAAGGCCGAGCGCGCGCTCGCGAAGCTGAAGCTCGTCACGCACTCGCGGCTCAGCGTGATGCCCGTGGAAGACCTGGCGTTCGAGCGCATTCTCGCGCTCGCCCGGAGCCAGCCGAAGCGATGACGCCCGAGGAGCTGGCGCGCGCCGGCGAAGACGTGCCGCTGCTCGAAGGCATCCGCACGACGCGCGCGATCCGTCGCCTGCGCCCCGATCCGGTGCCGCGCGAGCTGATCCGCAAGGTCTGCGAGGCCGGCACCTTCGCGCCGTCCGGCGGCAATCGCCAACCGTGGCTCTTCATCGCGGTGACGGAGGTCGAGCGGCGGGCGTTCGTCGCCGAGCGCTACCTGCGCGCCTTCCGTGCCTACATCGCGCCAGCGCTCGAGGCGGCGAAGCAGCCGGGCTTCGACGCGGCGAAGCGGCGCAACATCGACGGCGCGCTGCATCTGGCCGAGCACCTGCACGAGGCGCCGGTCCATCTGTTCGTCGCCGGCCACACACGCCGCGGCGCGCCGCAGGTACAGGCGCTCTTCCCGGCGATCCAGAACGTGCTGCTCGCGTGCCGCGCCATCGGCCTCGGCGCCTCGCTCACCACCGTGCACCTCGCCTACGGCGAGGAGATCGATCGCTTCCTCGGGCTGCCGAAGGAGACGCCCAGCTGCGCGCTGCTGCCGATCGGCTGGCCGCAGGGCCGCTACGGCCGCCCGCCGCGGCGCAGCGTGGATGAGTGTCTGTGCTTCGAGAAATTCGAGCAGCGGGATCAGCGCAGGTAGGCGTTCGCGAGCGCGTCGGCGTACTCGTTCCAGCGCGAGCCGTCGTGGGCGCGGATCCACTGGACCTTCACGCTGCGGGTGGGCGTTCTTCGAGCGCGCAGAGCTCCTTCACCAGCTCGAGGTTCGCGATCGGGCCGCTCTTGCGCCGCCAGCCGCGCTGCTCCCAGCCCGCCGCCCACTCGTTGAGGGTCTTCACGCACAGCTCGCTGTCGGAGTGGACGGTGATCTCCGCGTCCGCGCGGCAGCATCTGGAAGGCCGCGATCAGCGCCGTCAGCTCCATGCGGTTGTTGGTGGTCGCCGGATCGTCGACCGTGCTTCTCCGCGACGATCCGATCGTCCTCGACCCAGACGACGCCCCAGCCGCCCGGGCCGGGATTCCCCTCGCAGGAGCCGTCGGTGAAGACGCCGCGTCTTGGGCCCGCGCTGAAGCGCTCGAGCACCTGCTCGGGCGTGAGCAGCTCGCGATCCCACGAGCGCGCCACGGCTAGGCGCCGACCCGGAAGTGCACGACGTCGCCGTCGCGCACGACGTAGTCCTTGCCCTCGACGCGCAGCTTGCCGGCGGCGCGCGCGCCGGCCTCGCCGCCCGCGGCGACGTAGTCCTCGAACGCGATCACCTCGGCGCGGATGAAGGTGCGCTCGAAGTCGCTGTGGATCACGCCGGCGGCCTGCGGCGCGAGCGTGCCGCGCCGCACGGTCCAGGCGCGCACCTCCTTCGGCCCCGCGGTCAGGAAGGTGATCAGCTCGAGCAGCGCGTAGGCGGCTCGGATCAGGCGCTCGAGGCCGGGCTCTTCGAGGCCGAGATCCGCGAGGAAGGGCGCGCGTTCCTCCGGCGCCAGGTCGGCGAGCTCCGCTTCGACCTTGGCGCACAGCCGGATCGACGCCGGCGCCCGACTCCGTCGCGTGTGCTCGAGCGCGCGCGTCTGCTCGTTGCCGCCTGCGAGGCGCGTCCTCGCCGACGTTCGCGACGTAGAGCACGGGCTTTGCCGTCAGCAGGTGCAGCTCGCGATAGGCGGCCTGCTGCGCGTCGGGCACGGGATACGTGCGGGCAGGCTGGCCGGACGAGACGTGCTCGAACAGGCCGCCGAGCAGCTCCGCCTCCGTGACGGCTTCCTTCGCGCCCGTGCGGGCCGCGCGGCGCGCGCGGTCCACGCGTCGCTCGAGCGTGTCGATGTCGGCGAGCCCGAGCTCGGTGTCGATCGTCGCCACGTCGGCGAGCGGATCGAGGCGCCCCGCCACGTGGACGACGTCGGGGTCCTCGAAGCAGCGCACGACCTGGAGGATCGCGTCGGTCTCGCGGATGTGGGCGAGGAACTGGTTCCCGAGGCCCTCGCCCTTGGAGGCGCCCGCGACCAGTCCGGCGATGTCGACGAACTCGACGATCGCCGGCACGACACGCGCCGAGTGCACGATGGCGTCGAGCGCCGCGAGCCGGGGATCGGGCACGGGCACCACGCCGAGGTTCGGCTCGATCGTGCAGAAGGGGTAGTTCTCGGCGGGAATGCCCGCGGCCGTGAGCGCGTTGAAGAGCGTGCTCTTGCCGACGTTCGGGAGTCCGACGATGCCGCAGCGCAGGGACATGGGGCGCGAAATGTCGGCGATCTGGGGCGCTGCGTCAATCGGCGCTGGCGGCCCGGTAGAGCGCCAGGAACTCGCGCTGGAACTCGTCGTAGTCGCCGGCGACGATGGCGGCCCGCGCGTCGCGCACGATCTTCTCATAAAAGTGTACGTTGTGGATCGACGCCAGCACCGCCGAGAGCACTTCGTTGGCGGCGAACAGGTGGTGGAGATAGGCGCGCGAGAAGCCGCCCGCGCAGGCGGCGCAGCTGCAGGACGTGTCGATCGGGTAGGCGTCGCGGCGGTAGCGGCGATTCGTGAGCCGGATGCGCCCGCGCGCGGTGTAGACGGCGCCGCCGCGCGCGTGCCGCGTCGGGATCACGCAATCGAACATGTCGATGCCGAAGCCGATCGCCGCAAGGATGTCCTCGGGCAGGCCCACGCCCATCAGATAGCGGGGCCGGTCTTCGGGCAGCAGCGGCGCCGTGTCGCGCGTGATCGCGCACAAGAGCTCGTGCCCCTCGCCGACGGAAACGCCGCCGATGGCGTTGCCCGGGAGCCCGAGCGCCGCCACGGCCTGCGCGCACTCGCGGCGCAGCTCGGGGTAGACGCTTCCCTGCACGATTCCGAACAGCGCCTGCGCGCCCTCGTGTCCGGCGTGCGCAGCGAGACAGCGCTCGAGCCACGCGAGCGTGCGGCGCACGCCGGTGCGCGCGAGCGCCTCGTCGGCCGGATAGGGCGTGCACTCGTCGAACGCCATCACGATGTCGGCGCCGAGCGCGTGCTGGATCTGGGTGGCGCGCTCGGGCGTGAGATCCATCTCGCTGCCGTCAATTTCGTTTTTGAAGCGCACGCCGCGGTCCGTGATCTCCTTCTTCGGAAGCGAGAAGACCTGGAAGCCGCCGCTATCCGTCAGGATCGGGCCGCTCCAACGCATGAAGGCGTGCAGTCCGCCGAGCTTCGCGACGAGCGCCTCGCCCGGGCGCTGCGCCAGGTGGTAGGTGTTCGCGAGCACGATCTCGGCGCCGGCCGCGCGCACCTGATCGGGAGTCAGCGCCTTGAGCGCGCCGTGCGTGCCGACGGGCATGAAGGCGGGCGTCGCGAAGCCGCCGTGCGGCGTCGTGAAATGACCGGCGCGGGCGAGCCCGCTGCGCGCGTCGAGGCGGAAGTGGAAGGCGTCGCGCGGCATGGCGGCCGGCGCGGGGGCGTGGGCCCCCTAGCGGTAGGTCCGGCGGTGGCCAGAGCTCACGCGCTTGCGGACGCGCCGGTGCTTGGCCTTGAGCTTGGCCCGATGCCGGGCGCTCTTGCCTCGTTTGCGATGGGTGAGGGCCTTGGCCTTCTTCACGACGATCTCCCGCGGCGGGGTTGGCGAGGGCCGGAGCCTAGGAGATGGCGCAAGACACCGCCACGGCGAGCTTCCGGCTACTCTCCGGGGCCGAGATCGCCAGCGAGGGGACATGAGCAGCGGCGCCAGCGAGCGGATGGCGGACTTCGATCTCACGCCCGAGCAGCGCCTCGTGCGGCGCAGCGTGCGCGACTTCGCGGAGCGCGAGCTCCTGCCTCATGTCGAGGAGTACGAGCGCGCCTCGCGCTACCCGCTCGAGCTGATCGCGAAGCTCGTGCCGCTCGGCTACATCGCGCCGATGATCCCTGAGGAATACGGCGGCTCGTTCAGCGATGTGACGACCTACGGGATCATCTGCGAGGAGCTGGCGCGCGTCGATTGGGTGGTGGCCTCGGTCGTCTCGGTCGCGAACTCGCTGTGCGCGAGCTCGATCCTGCGCTGGGGCAGCGAGGCGCAGAAGCAGCGCTGGCTGCCGCCGATCGCGCGCGGCGAGACCCTGTGCTCGGCGTGCCTCACCGAGCCCGGCGGCGGCACCGACCTCGCGAACATGCGCACCAGCGCCACGCCGGTGCCGGGCGGCTTCCGGCTCACCGGAAGCAAGGTCTTCATCTCGCACGCGGCGCACGCGGGGCTGTTCTTCGTGGTGGCGACGGTCGATCGGGCCCAGCAACACGCGGGCGTGACGGCGCTGCTCGTCGATCCCAAGAGCCCCGGCGTGAAGATCGGCGCCTTCCCGATGCGCACGCTCCAGCGCGACAACCTCGCCGAGGTCCACTTCGAGGACGTCTTCGTGCCCGCGGACGGGCTGCTCGGCCGCGCGGGCGGCGGCTTCCCCGTGCTCGGCAGCGCGCTCGACATGGGGCGCTTCTCGGTGGCGGCGCGCTGCGTCGGCCAGGCGCAGCGCTGCATCGATCTCTCGGTGGCCTACGCCACGCAGCGCGAGGCCTTCGGCCAGAAGATCGGCGAGTTCCAGATGATCCAGCAGAAGATTGCCGACATGGTCTGCCGCACCGAAGGCGCGCGCGCGATCGTCTACCGGCTCGGGCGCATGAAGGACGCGGGCGTCCAGCGCGCGAGCCTCGAGAGCTCGCTCGCGAAGTTGATGGCGAGCGAGGCGGCCACGCAGAATGCGCTCGACGCGATCCAGATCCACGGCGGCTACGGGCTCTCGGCCGAGTACGAGGTGGGGCGCCTGCTGCTCGAGGCCAAGGCGCTCGAGCTCGGCGAGGGCACGAGCGAGCTGCACCGCAAGCTGATCGCCGAGTTCACGCTGGGGCAGCGCAAGCAGTGAGGGAACCCGGATGAGCGTCGCGGCCAAGCGGCGGGAGCTGCTCGAGCTGATCCTCGCGGTCTCGTTCCGCCGCGGCAAGGTGACACTGGCGAGCGGCAAGCAGAGCGATTTCTACCTCGACCTGCGCCAGACGCTGATGCGACCGCGCGGCGTGGCGCTGGCCGGCGAGCTGGTGCTCGAGCAGCTGCGCCACGGCCCGCCGGTGGATGCCGTCGGCGGCATGGCGGTGGGTGCGGTGCCGCTGGTGGCGGCGGTGCTCGCGGCCAGCGCATGGCACACGCCGGATTCGAAGCTGGTGGGATTCTTCGTGCGCAAGGAGGCCAAGGCGCACGGGCTCGGCCGCCGCATCGAAGGCGGCTTCCAGGCGGGTCAGAGCGTCGCGCTGCTCGAGGATACCGTCACGACCGGCGGCTCGACGCTCGATGCGCTCGCAGCCGTCGAGGCCGCAGGGGGCAAGGTCGCGCGCGTGCTGTGCCTGGTCGATCGCGGCGAGGGCGCGGCGGCGGCCTTCGCGGCGCGCGGCATCGAGCTCGAGTCCTTGTTCACGCGCGCCGACCTTCCCGTGTGACGGGAGTCGCTCGCGGCGCGCAGCCCCGGAGACACCCATGCACCTGAACCTCGGATCGATCCTCCAGGCGAGCGCGCAGGCGCGGCCCGATCACGCCGCCATCAAGCTCGGCGCGCAGTCGCTCGCGTATCGCGATCTCGACCGCGCCGCGCGCGGCGTGGCGGCGGGCTTGCGCGCGCGCGGCCTCGCCGCCGGCGATCGCGTCGGCCTGCTGGTGCCGAATCTTCCGGATTTCACGATCGCCTACTACGGCATCCTCTACGCGGGCTGCACCGTGGTTCCGGTCAACGTGCTGTGCACGGCGCCGGAGGTCACCTACTTCCTCCAGGATTCCGAGGCGCGGCTGCTGATCGCCCATCCCTTGTTCGAGGCCGCGGCGAGCCCGGGGGCCGAGGCGGCCGGCGTGCCCGTGGTGTGGGCGGGGAAGACCGGGAGCGAGAGCCTCGCCGAGCTCGCCGCCACGCCGGGGGTCGCTGCGCTCCACCCGACGCTTCCGACCGACACCGCCGTGATCCTCTACACCTCGGGCACCACGGGCAAGCCCAAGGGCGCCGAGCTCACGCACTCGAACCTGTTCATCAACTGCGCCGTCGTCGTGCCGAAGCTCGTGCCGACCTCCAAGGACGACGTTGCGCTGGCGGCGCTCCCGCTCTTCCACTCCTTCGGGCAGACCTGCATCCAGAACGCCACGATCGCGGCCGGCGCCACCTTCACGCTGCTGCCGCGCTTCAGCCCCGACGAGGCGCTCGCGATCATGGAGCGCGATCGCGTGACGCTCTTCGCCGGCGTGCCGACCATGTACTTCGCGCTCCTCCACCACGAGAGCCCGCGCGCGCACGATCTCTCCGCGCTCAAGTACTGCATGGCCGGCGGCGCCGCGATGCCGGTCGAGGTGATGCGCGCCTTCGAGGCGAAGTTCCGGGTCCAGATCCTCGAGGGCTACGGCCTCTCCGAGACCTCTCCCGTCGCGAGCTTCAACACGCTCGATCGCCCGCGCAAGCCGGGCTCCATCGGCTACCCCGTGTGGGGCGTCGAGATGTGCATCCTCGACGAGCACGACGCGCTGGTGGCCGACGGCGAGCCCGGCGAGATCTGCATCCGCGGCCACAACGTCATGAAGGGCTACTGGAAGCGCCCGGACGCCAGCAAGGAGGCGCTGCGCAGCGGCTGGTTCCACTCCGGCGACATCGGCGTGCGCGACGCCGACGGCTACTACCGCATCGTCGACCGCAAGAAGGACATGATCATCCGCGGCGGCTTCAACGTGTATCCGCGCGAGGTCGAGGAGGTCCTCTACGCGCACCCGGCGATCCTGGAGGCCGCCGTGATCGGCGTCCCCCACGAGAGCCACGGCGAGGAGGTGAAGGCGGTGATCGTCGCGCGACCGGGCAGCGGCCTCACGCGCGAGGACGTCATCGCCTGGTGCAAGGAGAGGCTCGCCGCCTACAAGTATCCGCGTATCGTCGAGTTCTCGGAGAGCCTGCCGAAGGGACCGACGGGGAAGATCCTGAAGCGCGAGCTGCGCTGAGCCGACTTCCGCGACTTTTCTTCTTGCCATGCCCTCACAGCGGTGCGTAGGATCGCCGTCGGATCTCTCACCGTCGACGCGATCCCTTCGGCGACCGAAGCATCTCCGAGCCCCCGCCGTCGGATCGATGGCCGTCGGCGAGGCTGGTGGAGACGCGCATGGCACTACGTTCGATCCTCGTGAGCCTCACGGTGTTGGCTGCCGTCGTGGCATGCCAGCCCGATCCTGGCGGCTCCGGCTATGTCGAGACGGCGATCTTCCCCAACGAGGCGAGTCTCGGCAGCACCGTCGCGATCGCCATCGACTCGAACTACATCCCGCTCGCCGATTCGCTCGAGCACTACGACCTCGCACCCGGGCGCGTGCAGGCGTGGGTGAGCGACGGCCTCGGAGCCGAGCTTCAGGCGACGGTGCGCGCGGTCTTCCCGCTGTCGGCCGCGCCCTCGGCCCGCACCGCACCGAACAAGCCAGGCCGCTGGATCACACTCGTGCTGCTCGATCTGCCTACGACCGGCCTCAGCGTGCCCTCGACCCACGCCCGCGTTCGGGTTTTCGCCGAGCTCGCCAGCGGCGTCACCCAGGTGTCGATCGGAACCTTTCGGCTCGTGGGAACGGGCGGATCCCCCTGGCTCCCGCCGACGCCGGGATTCCTGTCTCTCGAGAAGGAGCTCGAGTCCCGCTCGCTCTTGCGCTTGCGTGCGGTGCGCCGAAATCCGCAGCTGGGGGGAGCTCCGAATCCAGCGGACGCATTCCTCGACAGCTGGCAGATCGGCGGCTTCGAGTTCGAGCTCGACTACCCGAGCTGTCTCCAGACGCCCAACGCCTATCCCAATACCGAAGCGGTGAACGGCACCGCGCTCGTGGGGCCGCTCACGATCGCTCCGCCGATCGCGGGCGTCTCTCGAGTCCGAGTCGTGCTGTTGGCGCCGGACGGCTTCAAAGTTCCTCACCCCTACGATCCATTCGGTCTAACCGCGCAGAACATCGCCGGAGAAGGCCCGCTCCTCGATCTCGCCTTCGACCGCGTGCCCGGCAGCAGCGGCTGCGAAGCCATCACCGCGAGCGGCTTCGCGATCCGAAAGCTCTTCGTCACCGACAAGAATGGCGCGAAGTTGATCGACCGGCGCAGTCTCGACACCGACAGCTCGGCGCTCGTCAAGATGTTCGTCCTCGACGCCGGGGCCTCGTGAGCGGAAGGTTCATCGCTGCCAGCGCGCTGTTCGTGGCGCTGCTGGCTCCCGTCGCGGCATCCGCCGCGTTGCGCGGTGACGTCACGCTCGACAACAAGGTCGACTCGGCCGACGTACTGGCTCTCATGGCTCACCTGCGGGCCACTCCGACGCTATCGGCCGCCTCTCTCGCCGCCGCCGACATCGGCCCGCTCGTCGACATCGAGATCGCTCCGTCCGTCTTCAAAAAAGCGAGCGCCCCGGATGGCGTCGTCGACATCGGTGATCTCGTCGTGCTCTCGCAACTCGTGGCGCGCGAGATCGGGCCGGAGGCGCCGACGCTCAATTCAATCGTCGCCCCGGGGAGCAATCAGGTGGTGCAGGTCATTGGCAAGGCCGCCCCTGGGGTCACGGTCCGCCTGTTCATCAATGGAGCCGATCGAGACATCACTCTGACGGCTCCTCCCTCGGAAGGGGACAACTTCACATTCGGGAACATTGCGCTCGACGTCGGAAGCAACGACGTCTATGTCGTGGCCGAGAAGGACGGCCTTACCAGCGCGCCCTCGAATGTGGTTCAGGCGACCCTGAGTGATCAGATTTCCGCGCGTACGTATCCTGCCCCGATCTCGGGCACCGTCGTATGGACACCCGGAAATACGCCTGGATACCAGGGTGCATTCGTGATCAAGGCGAGCCCCACGTACACGATCCCGAGCGGAGCTGTCCTCGTCATCGCCCCCGGGACCGAGGTTCGTTTCGAGGCGGGCGCAAAGCTGATCGTGAACGGGCGACTGATCGTCGAGGGCACGGAGGCGAATCCGGTGGTCTTTACCGCCAATTCGTCGACGACCCGTGGATTCTGGGATGGCATCGAGCTTTCGGGGGGCAGCAGCGGAAGCAGCGTGCTCCGCTATGCCCGGGTCGAGTATGCGAAGACGGGCGTGACGATAGACCAATGTCCCGGGGGCACCTGCTCTATCGGTACGGTTCGCCACAGTGTAATTCGGGAGTTTTCGCTGAACGGGATCATGGTCGGCTCGGACGCCGTTGCGACGATCGTGTCCAATACCATCGACAACTCCGCCGGGTCGCGCGCGGGCAACGGAATCTCCGTCGGCTCACTGATGGCGGTGTTGATCCAGGACAATCTGGACATCCGGGGCACGCTGATCGGAATCTTGATCTCGGATTCGATACCGACCGTCAGCGGTAACCGCATTCGCCAGAACGACGCAGGCATTGTGATCAGCGGCGCATTATCCAACGCAAACATCGTCGACGGCAATGTCATTACCGAGAACAAGACTGGGATCCGCGCCCAGTCTCTCTACGTGTACACGCCAAGTCGTCCTCGGATGGCGGACCCCAAAATCAATCGCAACGCGATCTATGGGAATGTCTCCGCCGCGCAAACGATCAAGAACTTCGAGGCGACCCAGAGCCTCGGCTACTCGCTCGCACTCAACGCCAGCGCGAACTGGTGGGGTACGACAGATCCCGCCGGAATCGCGGCGACGATCATCGACAACGCAGATGACCAAGATCTCCCCCTGGTCGACTACTCCCTGTTCCTCGATTCCGAAGGCGGTGTCTCCGTCGACCTGCTCCTCTCGGGAGACTTGACGACGAGCCGGACGCTCAACCCAACGATCGCCTATGAAGTGCTCGGAACCTTTCGCGTGATGCCAACGGGCTCGCTCACGATCCCGGCTGGGACCAAAATTCAATTCCGCCCCGGTGCGAAGCTGCGAGTCGAGGGAACCCTCAGTGTGAACCCGACGGCTGGAACCCCGGTGGAGTTCAACCCGCTCGGATCGACGACGACGCCCGGCTCGTGGATCGGGATCGAGATCGCGGGCTCGAACGCCGTCGCGCACATCGCGAAGGCGAAG
This sequence comes from uncultured delta proteobacterium, assembly GCA_963785985.1. GTDB lineage: Bacteria > Myxococcota_A > UBA9160 > UBA9160 > SMWR01 > DATBRV01. The sequence goes on from CAWAXD010000024.1 coordinate 377,418, forward strand.
ATCAGCTTCGCGAAGGTCGCCATCCAGGTCGTCGACGCTTCCAATGTCACGATCGAGACCACCGAGATCCACCGGTCCCTGGAGACCGGCATCGCGATGGATGGCGTCGGCGCCAGCGCCGTCCTCTCTGGCAATCTGATCGATCGCAGCGGCCAGCCTCGGGACCCGCTCGTCCAGGAGATCGGGATCGACCTCGTCGATTCTTCGCCTCTCGTCACCGGCAACGAGATCCACGATTTCGACATCGGCGTGAGGATCTTCGGCGCTTCCCAGCCGAGGCTCGGATCGGTCGGCCCGCCGGTGATCCCCGGCAATCTGATTTCCCAGAACGCGGTGGGCATCCGGCTCGAGGGGACGGGACTGACGAGCGGGGATCCGCTCCCGGTGATCGAGCGCAACTCGATCTTCGACAACGCGACCTCGAACGTCGAGACCAAGCGTTTCTCGCCGGGCTACGCCGCGCAGCTCGGTGTGCGGCAGAACTGGTGGGGGACGACCGATCCCGCAGCGATCCGCGCCAAGTTCCGATTCGACGGCGACAATCCCGTCGTCTTCGACTTTGCGAGCTACCTCGACGGACCGGGCGGAGCCTCGGTGGCCGGCTCCGCGCCGGCCCCGAGCTTCCTGCTGTCCGGGCTCTCGGTGCAACCGAGCTCGCGGAGGTTCTCGCCCACCTTGGGCGCGCAGGCGCGCATCGACTTCACGGCAACCCTGCCAGCGGACGTGACACTTCAAATCTTCACCGAGCGGGTGATCGACGCTGCGCGCCAGGCGATCCCGCGAGTGCTGATCGCCACGCAGACCCAGACGGGCGTTCTCGGCGCCAGCTACTTCACCTGGAATGGGCGCAATCAGTCCGGCGCCTTCGTGCCCGACGAGGCCTACACCTACGTGCTGACGGCGACGGGTGCGGGGATCACGAGCGTCTTCGATCCGGGCTTGAACGCCGATGACGGCCACGCGGTGGCGAGTATTCCGGGCGCCTACAACGTGTACGTGAACGATTTCCTGGACTTCGACGTCACGATCCACGAGGTCGCCGCCGAAGGTCGACCCTTCCCGCGGCGTGCGACGATCGTGGCGGAGCCGGCGCCATACTCGCCCAGCTTCCCGCAAGTCGTGATCGCCGACAGCCGCCCCTTCGTCGAGCTCGTGCCATATCACCTTCGGTTCGACGGACGCGGGGCGGACGGTGCGCTGATCACGGAGTTCAACGGCAATCCCTATGCAAGCCCGATCACCGTGAGGAGCCTGTACCCCGACAAGATGCGCCCCAACTACCTGATCGTGGAGCACACGAAGCCCGAGGTGCGCGGGATCGCGCCGCCGAAGCTCGAGGTCGAGTCGCTCCCCTTCCTCGTGACCCAGAGCTACGACCAGGTGTCGCGCTTTGGATTCCAGCTCGATCAGAGCGCCTTCGTCGAGGTGAAGGTGCTGAAGCCCGGCTTTGGAGATCCCGACGATCCGAACGCGGTGCTCGCGACCCTCCCGATCAGCGGGGCGCCGGCACAGCCGCTCGCAAAGGACACGGCGTACAGCGCCGAGTGGCACGGCTACCAGCCGGACCAATCGGCGGCCAACGCGCCGGCGGACGGCAACTACACGTTCGTGATCAAGGCCATCAGCGCAGTCGATCCGGCGTTCCACACCGAATACCGCGGCGTGGTGCAGGTGCGGCAGTAGGAAGGGATGTGAAAGCTCTCGGCACAACTCGGGAGAAGCAACGGCGCCGGCGCGCGCTCGCCCTCGCGCGAACGCTGGCCGTGCTCGCCTGCGCGCCGGCAGCGTGGCTCCTGGCCGGCTCCGCATTCGCTGGCAACTTCAGCGGCACTTCGACGGGCGGCAAGCCGACGGTTCTAGGCGAAGGCCCGCGCGGCTGCAACGACTCGCCCAGCTGCGAGTGTCAGACGAACGAGAGCCGCTCCGGCGCGGAGATCGAGGGTGAAGGCGTCGGCTTCTCCAACGTGGGGCGCGGCCGTCCGGGGAAGGTCGATCCCGACGGTGTCTGCGGCGATCCCGTCGATCTCTTCACCGGCGCCTTCCGCCACCAGGTGGTCGATCTCGAGCTCCCCGGCGTCGTGCCGATCCGCTTCGTGCGCCGCTACGACAGCCACTCCACCTACGACTCTCCGCTCGGCTACGGCTGGTCGTTCAACTACGACATGCGCCTCTACCAGTTTCCGAACCGGGTCTTGATCCGCAGCGGCTCGGGCGAGCGGGACCGCTACGACCTCGTCGCCGGCGCCTATCAGCTCGCCGATCCCCTGCGCGGCCGAGCGCCAGGGCTCGTCGCCGCGCCACCCGGAAAATTCACCCTCACCTATCGCAGCGGCGAGCGCGCGATCTTCGGCGCCGAGGGTCTGCTCGAGCAGCTCGAGGATGCGCAGGGCAACCGCCTCGAGTTCGAGTATCTGCCCGAGCGGGCGCTGCAAGGAACCTCGAAGTACGCGCCCGATGCCAATGCCGTGATGACCGTCGCCTACGTGCGTCCGCTCTGGAAGGTGAAGGAGTGGACGCTGCTCCACGGCTACACGGGCCGTGAGGCGACGCTCGAGTACGACGCCGTGACGGGACGCGTGACGCGCCTGGTCGCGTCGGATGGGCGCGAAGTCCTCTACGCGCACCAGGACGCGACGTTCGAGCCCAGCTACCGCGGGAATCTCGCGAAGGTGACGGGCCTCGAAGGCCTGATCGAGGAGTATCGCTACGAGGACGAGAACGGCGACCCCCACAATCTGACGGTGCTGCGAGAGAGCGAGTGGGTGGCGCCGCTCGCGAATCTCTTCGACGCCCAGGACCGTGTCTATTATCAGCGGCGCGGATACATGCGCTGGGACATCTACTTTGGGGCGAACGGCCTGCGCACCGTAAATCGCACGCTGCTCAGCGACTTCATCAATGGCAACAACCCGGTGTATACGACGAGCTTCACGTTCGACGCCGTCGGACACTTGACCCAGAAGACCGACGCGCTGGGCAATCGATTCGACTACACCCGAACGGCCGGGAGCCCCTACGTAGACCTCGTGAAGGTCTGGAAGTGGGGCCCTCCACTCACGCTGCAAAAGCAGTCCGACCTCGATTTCGACGCCGTCGGCAATCTCACGCAGCGCCGGATTACGTTGGATACGGGCGAGCTGCTCACCGAGACCTGGACCTACGACCATGACTGGATCGCCTCCTACCAGATCGTCTCCTCCTTCGACCCCGGGAAGGTTTTCCGCACCGAGTACACCTTCTACCGCGACGGCCCGAATCTCACCGACCGTCCGACGAACGTGATGGAGATCAAGCTCCAGAAGTCGACGGGTAGCTTCGAGACGACGCTCTTCGCCTATGACGGCAACGGCCAGCTCGAAACGATCACACCGCCCGCCGTCGTCCCCGCCGATGGCCTCGTGATCCGAAGGAGCTACTACGGCGTGGGCGATCCCGGCGGCGGTCCGGGTCTCCTGAAGTCGACCAAGCTCTGGCTGGGCGCAACCCTCGACCCCCACCTGGCGCGCACCTACACGTACGACGCGCGAGGGCGGCTCGCGAGCACGACCGACGCCAAGAGCAACACGACGAGCTTCGTCTTCGACGCGCGGGGGCGGCTCACGATCACGACCAACGCGCTGGGCGAGCAGTCGCTCTTCACCTACAGCGGCCCGAACGAAGGCCCGCCCACCAAGCCCGACGGCAATCCGGACGCGTCGACGCCCGGACCGAACCTCACCCGCATCGAGGTGGGGCGCACCGTGGCCGCTGGCGAGGGCCGCGTCACCCGCCTCCAGTGGAACGTCCACGGCGATCTCGTGACGGTGGAGCGGAAGAAGGACGCGGTGAACTTCGAGGTCTTCGCGAGCTACACCTACGACAGCGAGGGCCGCCGGAAGACCGCCAAAGACGCGCTGGGCCGCACGACGACCTTCGGCTGGGATGGCTTACGTCGGCTCACGAGCGTGACCGACGCTGCCGTCCCCTCGCACACGACGACTTTCGCCTACGACGCCGTCGGCAACCGCACGAAGCTGACCGACGCGTTCACACCGGCGCGCGTCACCGACTTCGTCTACGACGACGCCGACCGCCTGCTCGAGACCCGCGCGCTCGGCCCGAACCCCGACGAGATCACGCGCTTCAGCTACGACGCCGCCGGCAACGTGACACAGGTGATCGACCCGAAGGCCCAGGCGACGGCCTACGCCTACGATTCCCTCTCGCGGCTCGAGCGCGTGACACAGGCGCTCGGGCTCGCCACGCCGGGCGACCCGAACGACTTCAGCGTCCGGTACGCGTATGACGGCCGCAGCCGTCTCGCCCGCACCGTCAACGCCCGCGGCAACGCCCTCGACTACTCCTACGCGCCCTGGGGCGGGCTCGAGGCGATCCTCCACTACCCGACCGAAGCCGACGCCCTCGCGCAGAGCAACCTGCACCACACGGTCGCCTACGCCTACGATCTCGAGGGCCACCTGACGAGCACGAGCGACAGCGACCCCGGGCTCGGCTTCTCGGGCCCCCTCTACACCGCGGACCCGAGCACCGGCTACGACGCCCTCGGCCGCCTGCACCAGCTCACCGTCCACTTCCCGGCCACCGGAGCCCCGCGCACGCTCGCCTCCCGCTACAACCGCTTCGGCGAGCGCGAGCAGCTCGACCTCGCGCAGGGTTCCGAGATCCTCTCCCACATCTGGACCTACGACGCGATGGGCCGGCTCGATTTCGCGACCTTCCCGGGCAGCCCCACCCCGGTCGACTTCACGCCCTTCGCCGACGACACGCCGGACCGGATCACCCGCCCGAGCGGCACGACGACCGACTACACCTACTTCGCGCAGGGTCCGATCCAGTCGATCACGGTGAAGGCCGCCGGCACCACCCAGCTCCAGCGCCTCGCCTACGCCGTCGACGCCGTGCAGAACATCACGAACCAGAGCGAGCAGCACGCGACGAGCGACCCGACGGGGGCCTACGTCTACGGCTACGACGCCGCGAACCGCCTCACTTCGGCGGACGTACCCCGCAGCGTACAAGTTCACGGGCGACCAGGCCTACGTCTACGACCCGGCCGGCAACCGCGAGGACCCGGTCGACGCGAGCCTCTACGCCTACGACGCCAACAACCGCCTCACCGCGAGCCCGGGGATCCTCTCGCTACACGTTCGACGACGACGGCAACCTGACGGCAAGGACGGGGGAGACGCTTCGGCTACGACTTCGCGAATCGGCTGCGCAGCTTCAGCAACAGCACCAACGCCGCGAGCTACGCCTACGACCCGTTCGGCCGAAGGATCCGCAAGAGCGTGAACGGCGTCACCACCTGGTACCTGTGGGACGGCGATCAGTTGCTGGCGGAGTACGACGGCTCGGGAGCCCGCACGGTGCGTTACGCCTACGCGGGAAGCTTCGCGCCGGTGCAGGTGGCGTACACGAACGGCTCGGGAGAGGACGTCTACGACGTGCACAGCGATCATCTCGACACGCCGAGGCTGCTCACGGACTCCGCCGGCACCGTGGTGTGGCGCGAGGCGCACGAGGCGTTTGGCAAGGCGCACCCCGATGAAAATCCCGACGGTGACGCGACCGCAGTCATGTTCAACATCCGCTTCCCGGGGCAGTACTTCGATGCCGAAAGCGGGTTGCACGACAACCGAATCAGAAGCTACGACCCCGGAGTAGGTAGGTATGTAGCTGCGGACCCGATTGGGCAGTCTGCGGGAAGTAATCTCTATCAGTATGTTTTTAATCGGCCGGTAGAATTGGTCGATCCTAGCGGCGAAGGTCCAATCACAGTTGGGGTTTGCCTCGCGGCCACCTTCGTAGGCGGAGCGATGACGGTCAATGACATCATGGATATTTCCAAGGAGATCGCCGAGGCACGGGAGCGACTTAAGGCGCTTGACGCTGAATCCACAACGTGCGCCGACGAGAAGCGGCAGCTCGAGATTCTTGATGAGGTGACGAATTTGAAGACAGAAATTGCTTCGAAGGAGCTTCGACGAGTAGCTGAGGGGGGACTCTCCGGAGCCGCAATCGGCGCAGCGACGACATGGCTATGTCCTTCGCTCTTGGGACTACCGACCCCATGAGCGCTGGCGTCATCATTGCGTGTATCGCCGCTTTCCTTTGGCTTCTCCAGGCAGTCAAGGTCGTGGCTTGGCTTTACGGGACGCGGGAGCGAATCCAAAGCCTTCCACTGAGTGTTCGACGGAACCTAACCAGACTCAGAGCCAGGGACTGGCCCGACGACCTATGTTCGGACGATCGTCGATACGTGGAAGCCTTTCGAAGACGATTCGTGCTTCAGTACTACACGCTGCTCGCACTACCTGCGTGCGCGATCGCGGCTGGGATATTCATTTATGCGTTGATCGGATTTCTAACTCACAGTTATTGACTCACGCTCGTAACTTCACTTCTGCGTCGAGCGGCGCACCGCCAGCGCTTTGCGGATGCTGCAGCAATCCCACGCAATTGTCTCGTCAGAGGAGTTGCGTACGGACCGGGGCTCGTCCCTACGCGCCCTGGGGCGGGCTCGAGGCGATCCTCTACTACCCGACCGAAGCCGACGCCCTCGCGCAGAGCAACCTGCACCACACGGTCGCCTACGCCTTCGATCTCGAGGGCCACCTGACGAGCACGAGCGACAGCGACCCCGGGCTCGGCTTCTCGGGCCCCCTCTACACCGCGGACCCGACGACCGGCTACGACGCCCTCGGCCGCCTGCACCAGCTCACCGTCCACTTCCCGGCCACCGGAGCCCCGCGCACGCTCGCCTCCCGCTACAACCGCTTCGGCGAGCGCGAGCAGCTCGACCTCGCGCAGGGTTCCGAGATCCTCTCCCACATCTGGACCTACGACGCGATGGGCCGGCTCGACCTCGCGACCCTCCCGGGCAGCGCGACGCCGATCGACTTCACGCCCTTCGCCGACGACACGCTGGATCGGATCACCCGCCCGAGCGGCACGACGACCGACTACACCTACTTCGCGCAGGGTCCGATCCAGTCGATCACGGTGAAGGCCGCCGGCACCACCCAGATCCAGCGCCTCGCCTACGCCATCGACGCCGTGCAGAACATCACGAGCCAGAGCGAGCAGCACGCGACGAGCGACCCGACGGGGGCCTACGTCTACGGCTACGACGCCGCGAACCGCCTCACTTCCGCGACGTACCCCGCAGCCTACGGGTTCACGGGCAACCAGGCCTACGTCTACGACCCGGCCGGCAACCGCGAGGACCCGGTCGACGCGAGCCTCTACGCCTACGACGCGAACAACCGCCTCACCGCGAGCCCGGGGATCCTCGTCCTACACGTTCGACGACGACGGCAACCTGACGGCAAGGACGGGGGAGACGATTGGCTACGACTTCACGAATCGGCTGCGCAGCTTCAGCAACAGCACCAACGCCGCGAGCTACGCCTACGACCCGTTCGGCCGAAGGATCCGCAAGAGCGTGAACGGCGTCACCACCTGGTACCTGTGGGACGGCGATCAGTTGCTGGCGGAGTACGACGGCTCGGGAGCCCGCACGGTGCGCTACGCCTACGCGGGAGGCTTCGCTCCGATCCAGGTCGCGTACAAGGACGGGGCAGGCGAGGACGTCTACGACGTGCACAGCGATCATCTCGACACACCGAGGCTGCTCACGGACTCCACCGGCGCCGTTGTGTGGCGAGAGGCGCACGAGGCGTTTGGCAAGGCGCACGTCGATGACGACCCGGACGGTGACTCCACGCACGTCAGCTTCAACATCCGCTTCCCGGGGCAGTACTTCGATGCCGAGAGCGGGCTGCATGACAACCGGTTCAGAGTGTATGACCCAGCAATCGGCAGATACGTAAGGCGCGAGCCGATCGGGCAGTACGGACTGCTCGTAGCAGCGGGAGTCGCTCCTACTCAAGCGGTACCCGCCCCCGGCGGAATGCAGCTTAGTCCCGTCGACGGCGCCCGTCTTGATGGGAACGCTTATCCGTATGCTATTGGCAGCCCTCTTTCACTAGTAGATCCCACTGGAGAATGGGCTCATCTTCTTGTTGGAGGTGCGATCGGAGCAGTCACAGCGGGACTTGGTGCAGCCAATGTACCTGGTGCGGATGCTAAGACTATCGCGGCTGCAGCAGCGGTAGGCTTCGTAGCAGGCGCCGCATCGACCTTGACATTCGGTCTTACGAATCCCTTCGCAGCTGGCGCTGTTGCTGGATTCATTGCGGGTGGTGCGGGGAACCTCGTCGGACAGCGGGTCGTTGCCGCTCGCATCGGAACGAACTTCGACCCCAACCTGGGTAGCGCCGCGAATTCAGCCCTGGCTGGGCTTGTAGGAGGCACCTGTGGAGCCGCCTTCGGACCGGCGGGATTGGGCGCTGGTGGTTTCAGTACGGCGGCTCAGGCGGGGGTTGCCGGTGCGACCGCCGCATGGTTGGACGCTGCCGCCAACGGTGGGATCTAGTACGCGTGGTCGCCCCGCACTCCGCGCAGCTTGTTGGTTACCGCGTTGTGGCCCTCAAGATCGCGTGCGTCGCAGTGATCTGTTCCTGGGTGACGCTGGGTCTATTTGCGGTCGTGGTGCTCCTGTTTCTCATGCCGTCGATCGATCGAGGTTGGCTTACCTACTTGGGAGTGATCGCGTTCGCTGCGTTCTTTCTAAGCAGCGTCATCTTGATCGTGAGCGGGATGCAAGTTCGCTGCCCGAAGTGTTCCAGGGTCGTTCTTCTAAACTCGTGGGTTTCTCCTCATCCTAACGCACGGCGCGGGCATGTCGTTGGATACAAGGTGATCGTGTTCGATGTGCTGAGCCGAGACGAGTTCGTCTGTTATCACTGCGGCGAAGAGATCCACCTAGCAGAATGAAGCTTGGCGAACTTGTCGAAGCGCAGAGCGAAAGGGAATTGCTAGAGCTCCGTGGCGACGCCCTTGCGGCACACGACAACTTCTACCGTTACTACGATCCCGCCGTCGACAGATACCTCTCGGCCGATCCAATTGGGCAGCTCGGCGGCGTGAACCTGTACGGATACGTGAGGAACAACCCGCTTCGCTACTTCGACCCGTACGGGCTCTCCGAGCTGGAGTTCGACCGCGGCAGCGGAACGCTCACGGTCTATCCCGGTGATGGACAAGGCGGAAGAGCTCAGGGGCCGCCACAGCAGTTTGACGCCTCGAACAATGCGCGACCGGGTGTAGACCCCAACCTGCCGGAAGGCAACGGGCCCGCGCCGAACGGGACGTTCGACACCGGCCCGATCATCCCCACGCCAGGGGCACCGGATTCTGCCCTCGGTGACAAGGGATTCGTGCCGATCGACCTGCGACCGATCGACGCGAACGGAAACGAGATGATCGGCCCTGTTCGCGGTGGCGTCGGCATTCACGCTGGGCGAGTCGGGCGGTGTGATCGCGCGGGTCGGTGCGGCTCGCAGCACGCAACTGATGGGTGCATCCGGACCACTCCGGAGGGGATGGATGCTCTCGATGCTGACCCGCCGACGCGGATCACGATCAAGTAGTAGGAGCAGCGCAACTGCACAACGCGTTGAATCTGTTCGCGGCACTCCTGATCTCGATGGCCACTGGCAGCTTCGCTCTCGCGGGTGGTGACGATTCTGGAACGCTGATGGCGACCCTCTTCCAGCGTGCCAAGGCAGGAGATACCCAGGGTCTTCGGGCACTCGAGTCGAAGGTCGATGAGGCTCGATCTCCCGCGGTTCATCACGCCTACCACGTTGCTCGGTACATCGCCGACCCGGAGGGTTATGCGGCCCAGTACGTGGCGGAGTTTCCAGAGGACTCAGCTGGCGTGATGGGGGCGGTCTACGAAGTCGAGCTTGCCAAGGGGCCAGATGGTCAGCGCCTCACGCCGCGCTTTCTCTACTCCTTCGACGAGCTCGGGAAGCTCGCGGAGCGGGGGCAGCCCGGTGCTGCGAGAAAGCTGTTCATCGTGGCCGGTAACGCCGACGGCGTGGTCACCGAATTCGTATGCGAGCAGATGGTCAAGGCGCTCGTGGATCAGCCTGCAAAGAGCGTTGAAGCACTCTCGTTGCTTCAAGACGGCCAGCGCAAGAAGGCCTACGGGTGCTTCCACGCCACCTCCGCGGACGAGCTAAGGGCTGTCCACGCCTCCTGAGCGGATTGCCGGCTGGGAAGCACGACGCGATTTCAAGAGAGCTTCTTGCGGCCCTTCAGTGAACGGAGTGCAAGATAACAGTGGGAGGATTCGCTGAGATCGCGAGGGGCGCCGCGGACTTGGCGGGAGACAACTTGCACCGGTACTTCGATCCCGCCGTCGGCCGGCACCTCTCGGCGAACCCGATCGGGCAGCTCGGCAGCCCGAACCTCTACGCGTACGTCCGAAACAACCCGGCTCGTTATGTCGATCCGCTTGGGCTGATCAACTTCCTCGCTGGTGTGGGCGGGACAGCTGCTGCTCCGACTGGCGCGGAGGCGAGCAGCGGCGTCGTGATCAATCCCGGCCTCGGCGGTCAGGATGCCGATGTTGGAGTGTTCCGCTCTGTCGGGGCGACGGGTGGGGTGAACGTCTCTGCCGACGCGTTCGTGGGCTACGTCGAAGGAGACGTGAGCAACGTGAGCGGAACGACGGTGAACCAGAGCATCGGCATTGGTCCCGTCAGCATCACCACGTTCCACGACCCGAAGATGCATCGAGGTCGATGCGGGAGCTTGACGATCAGGCAATTCCCAAGATGCGGTCGGCAACCGCACGAAGCTGACGGACGCGCTCCTGCGCGTCACCGACTTCGTCTACGACGACGCCGACCGCCTGCTCGAGACCCGCGCGCTCGGCCCGAACCCCGACGAGATCACGCGCTTCAGCTACGACGCCGCCGGCAACGTGACACAGGTGATCGACCCGAAGGCCCAGGCGACGGCCTACGCCTACGATTCCCTCTCGCGGCTCGAGCGCGTGACACAGGCGCTCGGGCTCGCCACGCCGGGCGACCCGAACGACTTCAGCGTCCGCTACGCCTACGACGGCCGCGGGCGCCTCGCCGGCACTGTCAACGCCCGCGGCAACGCCCTCGACTACTCCTACGCGCCCTGGGGCGGGCTCGAGGCGATCCTCTACTACCCGACCGAAGCCGACGCCCTCGCGCAGAGCAACCTGCACCACACGGTCGCCTACGCCTTCGATCTCGAGGGCCACCTGACGAGCACGAGCGACAGCGACCCCGGGCTCGGCTTCTCGGGCCCCCTCTACACCGCGGATCCCAACACTGGCTACGACGCCCTCGGCCGCCTGCACCAGCTCACCGTCCACTTCCCGGCCACCGGAGCCCCGCGCACGCTCGCCTCCCGCTACAACCGCTTCGGCGAGCGCGAGCAGCTCGACCTCGCGCAGGGTTCCGAGATCCTCTCCCACATCTGGACCTACGACGCGATGGGCCGGCTCGATTTCGCGACCCTCCCGGGGAGCCCCACCCCGGTCGACTTCACGCCCTTCTCCGACGACACGCTCGCGAGGATCACCCGCCCGAGCGGCGCCACCACCGACTACACCTACTTCGCGCAGGGCCCCATCGAGTCGATCACGGTGAAGGCCGCCGGCTCCACCCAGATCCAGCGCCTCGTCTACGCCGTCGACGCCGTGCAGAACATCACGAGCCAGAGCGAGCAGCACGCGACGAGCGACCCGACGGGGGCCTACGTCTACGGCTACGACGCCGCGAACCGCCTCACTTCCGCGACGTACCCCGCAGCCTACGGGTTCACGGGCAACCAGGCCTACGTCTACGACCCGGCCGGCAACCGCGAGGACCCGGTCGACGCGAGCCTCTACGCCTACGACGCCAACAACCGCCTCACCGCGAGCCCGGGGATCCCGAGCTACACGTTCGACGACGACGGCAACCTGACGGCAAGGACGGGGGAGACGATTGGCTACGACTTCACGAATCGGCTGCGCAGCTTCAGCAACAGCACCAACGCCGCGAGCTACGCCTACGACCCGTTCGGCCGAAGGATCCGCAAGAGCGTGAACGGCGTCACCACCTGGTACCTGTGGGACGGCGATCAGTTGCTGGCGGAGTACGACGGCTCGGGAGCCCGCAAGGTGCGCTACGCCTACGCGGGAGGCTTCTCGCCGGCGCAGGTGGCGTACATGAACGGCTCCGCAGAGGACGTGTACGACGTGCATAGCGATCATCTCGACACGCCGAGGCTTCTCACGGACTCCTCTGGCGCCGTCGTCTGGCGCGAGGCGCACGAGGCGTTTGACAAGGCCTATCCCGATGAGAATCCCGACGGTGACGGGACCGCAGTCAAGTTCAACCTCCGCTTCCCGGGGCAGTACTTCGATGCTGAGAGCGGGCTGCACGACAACCGGTTCAGGATGTATGACCCGGTCACCGGTAGATACATCTCGGCGGATCCGATCGGGCAAGATGGCGGAGTTAACGTCTATCGCTACGCATCGAACAATCCGACCCGCTTCTTTGACGTCGACGGAAGGAAACTGAGGTGGACCGAAACACCCTCGCGAAGGGATCGAGAGTCGCTCGCTGAGGGAGTCGAGTACCTCAACGATGCCAAGGCATCCAAGATTCTCGCCGATCTGGAACGTGAGGGCGACACAGTCAGGATACAGACTATTGATAACGGCGATGATCGGTACGATTTCAACACCAAGACGATTTACTGGGATCCAAGGTCCGGGCTTGCGATTCCAGGTTCGTGTGAGACCCGAAATCAATCACCGGCTCTAGGCCTCCTTCATGAAGCCGATCATGCGCTGGCGGATCTTCAAGGGCGAACGGCCGATCAAACACCCGATCCCGGGGACCGCTCAGAGAATGATGAGGAGCGGCGCGTCATCAATGGCTCCGAGCGCAATGCGGCAATGAAGCTCGGAGAGCCCGTAAGAAGCCGGCACGGCGCTCCCGGAATGGTGCCTGTCCCGGTCGCCTGTCCATCGTGCACGGAGTGACAATTGCATCGGCGCATGCCGTAAGGAGCGAGATCGCGATGACGCTAACTGGGAGATTCCTCGCACTACTATCCCTCTTCGCTCTGGTTTCAGTGACGTCGACTGCGGTCTCAAGTGAAGGCGGTGAGAGATTCGCATCGGCGACGATATATGTCGTTCCGTTGAATGTGATAACTCGCGTTCCGATGACGGTGGACGCCGTAGTGTCAAGTCCTACGTTCCTCATCAGGATCGATGACAGTGTCTACGCCACGAGGCTATGGAAGATGATCGCGATCGACACCTTCAAGCTCACGCGCACGACCTCTCGAGAAGAGGCGCGAATCGTGATAGACCTGAAGCGAGTCGACGGCTCGGTGGTTCGGCTCTACGGGAATAAGCAACGCCTTTTGACGGGCGACTCAACTAAGTATCGAGTTCTTGATCGCGGTCTGGCGGACGGAATAGATCTATCGACGTGGCTATCGCCGTAGCTGAAGAGCGCACCAGTTTCGCGAGAACCGGTTCAGGACGTATGACCAGACGAGCGACCCGACGGGGGCCTACGTCTACGGCTACGACGCCGCGAACCGCCTCACTTCCGCGACGTACCCCGCAGCCTACGGGTTCACGGGCAACCAGGCCTACGTCTACGACCAGGCCGGCAACCGCGAGGACCCGGTCGACGCGAGCCTCTACGCCTACGACGCCAACAACCGCCTCACCGCGAGCCCGGGGATCCCGAGCTACGGCTTCGACGACGACGGCAACCTGACGGCAAGGACGGGGGAGACGTTCGGCTACGACTTCGCGAATCGGCTGCGCAGCTTCAGCAGACAGCACCGACGCCGCGAGCTACGCCTACGACCCGTTCGGCCGAAGGATCCGCAAGAGCGTGAACGGCGTCACCACCTGGTACCTGTGGGACGGCGATCAGTTGCTGGCGGAGTACGACGGCTCGGGAGCCCGCACGGTGCGTTACGCCTACGCGGGAAGCTTCGCGCCGGTGCAAGTGGCGTACAAGAACAGCTCGGGCGAGGACGTCTACGACGTGCACAGCGATCATCTCGATACGCCGAGGCTTCTCACGGACTCCTCTGGCGCCGTCGTCTGGCGCGAGGCGCACGAGGCCTTTGGCAAGGCCGTGCTCGACCCGGCCAACACCGTGACGTTCAACGTCCGCTTCCCGGGCCAGTACTTCGATGCGGAGAGCGGGCTGCATGACAACCGGTTCAGAACGTTTGACCCGAGCACAGGGCGGTATATTTCGGCGGACCCTATTGGGCAGGCAGGAGGATTCAATGTCCTCTCCTACGTAGAGAGCAATCCTTTGAGCTTTACGGATCCACTCGGGCTACTTCAATTCAAGGATGGTGTGCCTCGGGACACCGTAAGGGCGAGTGTTCGCAATCAGTATGATCTGATCGACTCCGTAGCGATAAACATGGACGTAGCGGAACGGACCGTAACTTCGACCACCGATACTGCAGACGGTCGCGTAGCAAAGACAAAGCACGATACCGGCGAGGCAATCGATCTCAGGTGCCAAGACATCACCGATGAGAAGCAGGATGAACTAGGGAAGGCGCTTGCAGACGCACTTGGAACGGAATTCGATGTGGATTCTGAACACTGGAAGAATCCGGCGAGAGACCACATACACATCGAGTACGATCCGAAGCCCGGGAAGACCAGCAACTTCCGAATTGTGAACGGAAAGAATTGATGACCGCTGAGAGCCGAGTGCTCATGTTGTCGATCTTGGCTTGTTTAGGTTGCGCTGGCCTTGAACCATGCCCGAACGTTGCCGGAACCTACCTGAGCGAATCCGAGTCGGAATGGGACGTGACTATCGAACTCCGAGCCGATGGAACTGGAACCGTCGTGCGCGAGGTCTGGAATCCGGGTGAACGCGATCATGCCACGGTGACTAAGGCAGAGCTTGATTGGGGGTGTCGTGGAGACCTCGTGGAGTTGAGGTATGGAGAGGTGCGAGATGTTCTCCTGTTCGACCGCCAGCTTTCGATGGACGTAATGGGGATCGACCGAGACGTACCGGGTTTTGTTCGTAAGCCGCCGCAAGACAGCGCAAGCCTGCTGTTCGGTCGATATTTCTGGGAAGAGCACGGGTGGCCCAAAGAATGACCTCGCGAACGGGCAGCTCTGCACCCCCATCGACCCCAGTCTTCGGTCCCGCGAGGTTGAACGGAATCCGATCTGGAGTGGTTGACTAGTTTCGCCGGGTGATTCCCATCAGAGCATTTGTACCGCTCGACTATTTCTATGCGTCGTGGGTGGGCTCGAGTCGGCGCTCCACTACCCGACCGAAGGCGATGCAGCGGCCAATCCGCCCCCCAACCTCGAACGCGCGGTAGCAAACACGCACGACCTCGAAGGAAACGTCGCAAGCGCGAACGACGATGACGCGGAGCTCAGCGTTTAGAGATCCCTCTTCACAGTCGATCCCGCGACGGGCTAGGACAAGCGCAACCACCTGCGACAGATCGAAGTCCCACGTCTCCCGCACGATGTGACGCTCACCTCCCGCTACAACCGCTTCGGCGAGCGCGAGCAGCTCGACCTCGCGCAGGGTTCCGAGATCCTCTCCCACATCTGGACCTACGACGCGATGGGCCGGCTCGATTTCGCGACCCTCCCGGGGAGCGCGACGCCGGTCGACTTCACGCCCTTCTCCGACGACACGCTCGCGAAGATCACCCGCCCGAGCGGCGCCACCACCGACTACACCTATTTCGCACAGGGCCCCATCGAGTCGATCACGGTGAAGGCCGCAGACGCCACGCAGCTCCAGCGCCTCGCCTACGCCGTCGACGCCGTGCAGAACATCACGAGCCAGAGCGAGCAGCACGCGACGAGCGACCCGACGGGGGCCTACGTCTTCGGCTACGACGCCGCGAACCGCCTCACCTCGGCGAGCTATCCCGCAGCCTACGGGTTCACGGGCAACCAGGCCTACATCTACGACCCGGCCGGCAACCGCGAGGACCCGGTCGACGCGAACCTCTACGCCTACGACGCCAACAACCGCCTCACCGCGAGCCCGGGGATCCCGAGCTACGGCTTCGACGACGACGGCAACCTGACGGCAAGGACGGGGGAGACCTTCAGCTACGACTTCACGAATCGGCTGCGCAGCTTCAGCAAGACTGGCACCGCGGCGAGCTACGCCTACGACCCGTTCGGCCGAAGGATCCGCAAGAGCGTGAACGGCGTCACCACCTGGTACCTGTGGGACGGCGATCAGTTGCTGGCGGAGTACGACGGCTCGGGAGCCCGCACGGTGCGTTACGCCTACGCGGGAAGCTTCGCGCCGGTGCAAGTGGCGTACAAGAACAGCTCGGGCGAGGACGTCTACGACGTGCACAGCGATCATCTCGATACGCCGAGGCTTCTCACGGACTCCTCTGGCGCCGTCGTCTGGCGCGAGGCGCACGAGGCGTTTGGCAAGGCCGTGCTCGATCCGGCCAACACCGTGACGTTCAACGTCCGCTTCCCGGGGCAGTACTTCGATGCGGAGAGCGGGCTGCATGACAACCGGTTCAGAACGTATGACCCGGCAATCGGGAGGTACGTCTCGGTGGATCCCATCGGGCAATACGCTGCGATTGCACGCGACGGTGCAATGCCACAGCTCTTTGTTCAGCCCGGGAACCCGGATCCTGAGCTGCTGGACCTCAGCTCGGCGGGTCCGCATCTCTACGCGTACGGGGGAAGCGATCCAGTAGGAGCCGTCGACCCCCTCGGCCTCTTCGGCTTCACCGACGTTCCGAATCTGCCGCAGGGTGCGGTGAACTTCTCAGCGGGGTTCGGAGATGCTCTCCTGCTGGGAACTGGCAGCGCACTTCGAGACGCCACCGGTGCGGGCAGCTTCGTGGCCCCGTGCTCCGGCGCCTATCAGTACGGTGGCTATGCAGCGCTTGCTGCCGGTTTGGGAAGGTTGGCGTATGCGACGGTTGCGAAGGTAGGAGCGGCCGCTGCGTCTTCTGGTGTCGCAGCCCATGCTTTTAGAAACACCTTGAAGGCGTGGGGGCGAGTCCGAGTTGCGCCGAACTGGCGAGCCGTTTCCTACGCCGAATCGTTTGCAGAGAAGGGATCCGACGCGGCTGTACAGCTTGCGGCCGGAAAGACGAACCGGTTCTTCAATGCCTATGGAGCTCTCGTTGGCGCTGTAGGGGCCGCCAATGGGGGTGGCTGCGGCTGCGGCAACTGATGGAATCGCGATGAGGACTTTCCCGATCGTAGGAGACGACGGAATACAACGGGGATTTCGAATCGAGAACGCCTACATCCTTCCCGGTGCGCTGTTGCGGTTGCTCTCAAGCATCGAGGGTGTGTCAAGTGTGAGAAAGCCGCCACGGAAAGACCTAAGCGCTGGGGTTCGAGCTGAATTCGAGCATCGCGGCGTGGAGTTTCACGTGTGGGAGCCGTACGGGGATAACAGTGACTACTGGATCGGACCAAAGGAGGCGAGTCTCATCCTGCGCGATTCGTCGCAGCTGCGTGAGATCGAGGAAGTGTTCAAGAGGTACCGACCGCCTCTCTTGCTGAAGATCCTGGGCGATCTCGTCTCGTTGAACTTCAAGGGCTTGCTCGGATCTGACTGAAGCAGTGAGGCGCCCACCCGGCCGGCGCCATTGACAGCGACGCGGAGTCGGGGCTGCATGACATCCCCTCCTACACGTTCGACGACGACGGCAACCTGACGGCAAGGACGGGGGAGACGTTTGGCTACGACTTCGCGAATCGGCTGCGCAGCTTCAGCAACAGCACCAACGCCGCGAGCTACGCCTACGACCCGTTCGGCCGAAGGATCCGCAAGAGCGTGAACGGCGTCACCACCTGGTACCTGTGGGACGGCGATCAGCTGCTAGCGGAGTACGACGGCTCGGGAGCCCGCACGGTGCGTTACGCCTACGCGGGAAGCTTCGCGCCGGTGCAGGTGGCGTACACGAACGGCTCCGCAGAGGACGTCTACGACGTGCACAGCGATCATCTCGACACGCCGAGGCTGCTCACGGACTCCGCCGGCACCGTGGTGTGGCGCGAGGCGCACGAGGCGTTTGGCAAGGCGCACCCCGATGAAAATCCCGACGGTGACGCGACCGCAGTCATGTTCAACATCCGCTTCCCGGGGCAGTACTTCGATGCCGAAAGCGGGTTGCACGACAACCGAATCAGAAGCTACGACCCCGGAGTAGGTAGGTATGTAGCTGCGGACCCGATTGGGCAGTCTGCGGGAAGTAATCTCTATCAGTATGTTTTTAATCGGCCGGTAGAATTGGTCGATCCTAGCGGCGAAGGTCAATCACAGTTGGGGTTTGCCTCGCGGCCACCTTCGTAGGCGGAGCGATGACGGTCAATGACATCATGGGTATTTCCAAGGAGATCGCCGAGGCACGGGAGCAGACTTAAGGCGCTTGACGCTGAATCCACATCGTGCGCCGACGAGAAGCGGCAGCTCGAGATTCTGATGGGTGACGAATTTGAAGACGAAATTGCTTTGAAGGAGCTTCGACGGTAGCTGAGGGGGAGCTCTCCGGAGCCGCAATCGGCGCAGCGACGACATGGCTATGTCCTTCGCTCTTGGGACTACCGACCCCATGAGCGCTGGCGTGATCATTGCGGGTATCGCCGCTTTCCTTTGGCTTCTCCAGGCAGTCAAGGTCGTGGCTTGGCTTTACGGGACGCGGGAGCGAATCCAAAGCCTTCCACTGAGTGTTCGACGGAACCTAACCAGACTCAGAGCCAGGGACTGACCCGACGACCTAGTTCGGACGATCGTCGATACGTGGAAGCCTTTCGAAGACGATTCGTGCTTCAGTACTACACGCTGCTCGCACTACCTGCGTGCGCGATCGCGCTGGGATATTCATTTATGCGTTGATCGGATTCTAACTCACAGTTATTGACTCACGCTCGTAACTTCACTTCTGCGTCGAGCGGCGCACCGCCAGCGCTTTGCGGATGCTGCAGCAATCCCACGCAATTGTCTCGTCAGAGGAGTTGCGTACGGACCGGGGCTCGTCCCTACGCGCCCTGGGGCGGGCTCGAGGCGATCCTCTACTACCCGACCGAAGCCGACGCCCTCGCGCAGAGCAACCTGCACCACACGGTCGCCTACGCCTACGATCTCGAGGGCCACCTGACGAGCACGAGCGACAGCGACCCCGGGCTCGGCTTCTCGGGCCCCCTCTACACCGCGGATCCCAACACTGGCTACGACGCCCTCGGCCGCCTGCACCAGCTCACCGTCCACTTCCCGGCCACCGGAACCCCGCGCACGCTCGCCTCCCGCTACAACCGCTTCGGCGAGCGCGAGCAGCTCGACCTCGCGCAGGGTTCCGAGATCCTCTCCCACATCTGGACCTACGACGCGATGGGCCGGCTCGATTTCGCGACCTTCCCGGGCAGCCCACCCCGGTCGACTTCACGCCCTTCGCCGACGACACGCCGGACCGGATCACCCGCCCGAGCGGCACGACGACCGACTACACCTACTTCGCGCAG
>CAWAXD010000025.1:0-5094 GCA_963785985.1 uncultured delta proteobacterium
CTCGCATCGCTCGAGATCCGCTGAGCGACGCGCGCTCGCTAGGGCGGGGCGGCTTCGCGCTCGGCCTGCGTCACCAGCGCCTTCGCGAGCGCGGTCGCCGCCTTCGTGTGCCCGGGGGCGAGCTGGAGCGCCCTGCGATACTCGTCGATGGCCGCGGGACGCTTGCCGGCGGCCTCGAGCGCGACACCGAGCTGCTGATGCAGATCCGCCGAATCGGGCTTCGCGATCACGGCCCGGCTGCAAGCGGGGAGGGCCTCGGCCCCGCGCCCTGCGTAGACGAGCAGCTGGCACAGATTCTCGTTGGCAACGGGGAAATCGGGATCGAGCGCGAGCGCGGCGCGCAGCTGCGCCTCGCCCGGCTTCAGCTCGGAGCGCCGCAAGTGCGCGAGCGCGAGATCCAGATGCTCGAGCGGCCAGTGCGCGGAGGGCATCGCTCCGACGGCGTGATTCGAGACGAGCAGCAGCAGCGCGAGACCGCCAGCGAGTCGCAGCGCTTCGCCGCGGCGACGCTCGCGAACGAGCTCGCGCAGCGAGAGGCCTGCGTAGGCGGCGTAGATCGAGAGCAACGGAAGCGAGGGCAGCCGATAGCGCGCGGTGACGAAGAAGGCGAGCACGAAGACCGCCTGCATGGCGAGGCAGGCGAGCGGCACGAAATGCTCGCGCAGCGAGCGGCGCACCAGCCAGATCCCGGCGAGCCCGAAGGGAATGATCAATCCGCTCGGGAAGGCGAGGCCGTGCTTCCACAGGAGCGTGCGCAGCACGAGCGAGTACTCGCGGTCGGGGTAGATGCTCGAGTTGCGCGGGATCTCGGCCCCGTTCACGAGCTCGAACGCCTTCTCGAGCATGAGGCCGCCCCAGGCCCGCGGCTGCGCGGCCATCTCGCGCAGGGTTGCGCGCACCTCGAAGGCGCTCGCCTCGGAGACGGACCGGATGCCGGTCTGGTACGGCTCGGCGATCAGGCGGTCCCAGACCGCGAAATGGTCCGGGTGCGTGACGTCGTTCAGCTCGCGCAGCACGGGGTCGTTGCCCAGGCGGAAGTTCACTCCCGAAGACTCGGCGATCGAGACGAAGCGCCCCGTGGCCAGGCGTGCGAGCGTTTCTCCGATCCCGGCACGGCCGTCGAGCGGCACGTCCCAGGCGGCGTTGCGCCACGCGACGGGGGCGATCACGAGCGCCGCGGGCACGAGCAGAGCGAGCGCCATGCGGGCAAAGGCGGGCCAGGGACGCTGCGCGGTGCTCACGGGCGCGCGCGCGGCGTCCCGCGCCGCCCAGCCCGCCAGCAGCCGGATCCAGACGAGCAGAACCGGGACCAGGAGCAGGACACCGCCACGGTGCAACGCGCAAAGCCCCACGAGCACGCCGGCCGCTCCCCAGTTCGCGAGGCGCCGAGTGCGGCCCGCGACGAGCAAGCGCCAGACGAGGGCAGCCTGGAGGAAGGCGTCGAGACTATCGGGCAGCAGCTGGGCATCACAATAAATCGACGTACCGCAGATCGCCCAGATCGCGGCGGCGACCAGCGCGACGGCGGCGTCGGCGAACAGCTCGCGCGCGATCGCCCAGACGAGCGCCCCGGTGGCGGCGCCGAGGGCCGCCTGCACGATCTTGACGGCGATCGGCTCCGGCCCGGCGATGGCGTAGACCGCGCCGACGAACCAGGTGTAGAGGGGAGGGCGGAAGAACGCCTGCGCGGGAGGCCAATTGCCGGCGAGCCAATCGCGCGCCCAGGCATGGTAGGTGCGCGCATCGATCGGCAGGTAGCCCGCCGCACCGAAGGGGCCCTGCGCGTCGGCGGACAGATGCAGGAGCCTGAGCCCCAGCGCGATCAGCGTCACGACCGCGATGCCGATCCAGGCCGCGCGCGCGTCAGGCGGCTCGCTGCTTCGCGCGGGCTGCTTCGCGTGGGCTTTCGCGTCATTCATGCAGGGCGGCGATTCTAGTGCCGTCCCGCGCGCCGACCAGCGCTCCGGGGGGGGCCGAGCTTGCGGCAAGGCTGCTGGGGCCTACCCTTCAAAGGTTTTGGGGGCGATCGGCTTCGACGGGTGGTCGAAGGCGAGCGCTGCGTGCCGACGTCGTCACATTCGTCGTTAAACAGGTGGCGCGTTGGTAGTACAACTGCCGACACGAACTACGCACTCGCTGCCTAGCTGAAACTAGAGCAGTGACGCCCGTCCGTGACGTCTCCTAGCGGGGCACGGGCGTCATCAGGAGACTGGTCCCCGAGCGCTGCTCGGCCGTATCCGGGGACGAGAAACACGTCGAGCTGGATGTGGCTACTCCCGGCCTCGTGACCGGCCACATCGAGAACGAGCGAAGCCTACGCACGTAGACGCGCTAGCTGGACGCCATGCGGACGCGGGTTCGATTCCCGCCGCCTCCACCATGGGTCGCGCACCTTCCCGCGACCCAGGCAGTTCCCGCGCTTAGCCGCCCGGCGCTCGCCGCCGCAATCGCCCTGCTCCTGCTCGTAGGTGCCCAGATGGTGGGCCCGGGCCCATCGACATCCCGCGCCCCGGACGCGCGTCCAGAGAGCCGGCGACAACCTCGTGCGTGAAGTTTGCTGCTGAGATAGAGATCCTCGAAGCCCGGATTCGCGATGGCTACGGGATCCGCAGCGGCGCGCGCCCCCGCAAGTGTTCCAGACCGGTGTTGCACACGGCGATCTCCTATTCGAGCGCTTCGACCGGATGTGGGCGAAGACCGCTGCTGCCGGCGATCAGCTCCTTCTGAGGAGGCCACTGCACTCACCTCGCACCCACAGCGCACGGTTGCTAACTGCGGGCGACTGCTTGACTTTGAATCTGTAGCGGCGGGTTCGATTCCCGCCGCCTCCACCATTTTCACATCGCGAGGAAGCGGCCGGTTCAGCGGCGCTCAGCCCCGGAGTTTAGAGGTGCTCCGTGTATCGCGGATAGTCCGTTCAAGCGGGAATCTTTCGTCCGAGTAGAAGTTTCCCGTCAACTCTCTCGGGTGAAGATCGCGGATGCCGGCTCTCGTCTCCCGCTCCCGCCGGCGGGATACTAGAATGCGGGCTCGCCATGAGCCGCACACGCCTCCGCCCCGCGTTCCTCGCCCTCGCCCTCGTCGTCGGATCCGGCCCGCTCGGCTGCTCTGAGCACGCGCGCGAGCGCTTGCGCGAGCACACCTATCCGCCGAGCTTCAACTACATCCCGGCGGAGCGCCTGCGCTCCACGATGTGGGACCTCGCGTATCACGTGGCGCAGCTCGACCAGCGGATGCGGGACCCGAAGGCCGGCGGTGACGCGCTGCAGCTGGAGGTGATCCGCGAGCTCGACGAGATCCAGCGCGCGGCAGCGGGCCTCGGCCCCGGCGACTGGCCCTCGAACCATCCCCAGGTTAGCCGCAACATCGATGCGTTCCGGGACGACCTCTACGCCGCCCGCCGCGCCGCGGCGGTCCAGCCGCCGAACTACTTCCTCGCGGGCTCGATCGCGGGCGCGTGCACGAACTGCCACTCGGCCGAGTAGATCCACGGCTCAGCGCTTGCTCGCGAGCGCCGCGGGCGCGAGCCAGAGCCGCCGCCGCGGTCACAATCAGCGACCTGATCATGCGCGGGGCCTGCGAGCGCTTCCCGGACATCCGCTTCGTTCCCACCGGGTTTGAAACCGGCTGGATCGCGCACTTTCTCGCCCGCATGGACTGCAGCCCCGGGCGATTCGCTGCGCATCGGACGCATTGCGGTAGGCTAGCTCGCCTCCGATGTCGGGACTCGGCGCATCCCCGGCTTCCCGCGGCTGAAGCGATCCATCGGAGCGTCGAGCACGATCGGGAGACGACCCATGGCATCCCCCCCGTCCCCCTTCGGCGCGGATCTCCGCGAGCCGCAGGACTTCTCGCTCGTACTGGGCGGCCCGCTCTACCAGCTCCTGCGTAGGGCGCACATCTCCGGTGATGCGCTGGAGCTGCTGCGGCGGCGCACGATCTTCTTCGCGCTGTTTGCATGGCTGCCGCTGCTGGTGCTGTCGGCTCTGGAAGGACACGCGGTGCGTGCGAGCGTGGCGGTGCCGTTCCTGCGAGACGTCGATGTTCACGTCCGCTTCTTGTTGGGGCTACCGCTGCTCATCCAGGCGGAGTTGGTGGTTCACCGGCGCATGCGCTTCGTCGTGAGGCAATTCCGCGAGCGCAGGCTGATTCCGGAGAGCGACTCGAGTCGGTTCGAGGGCGCCATCGCGTCCGCGTTTCGCTTGCGCAATTCGGTGCTCGCCGAGCTGCTGCTGATCGCCTTCGTATACCTCGTCGGTGTCTCGCTGGTGTGGCGCCACTACGCGGCGCTCGCTGCGGCCACGTGGTATGCCACACCGACGCCCGAGGGCATGACGTTCTCCCTGAGCGGGATGTGGTATGGCTACGTGAGCTTGCCGCTCTTCCAGTTCCTGCTGCTGCGCTGGTACTTTCGGATCTTCGTCTGGATGCGCTTTCTCTGGCAGGTGTCCCGCATCGAGTTGAGCCTGATTCCCACGCATCCAGATCGCGTCGGCGGCCTGGGATTCCTATCCAACACGGCCTACGCCTTCATGCCGCTGGCGGCCGCCCACGGCGCGTTGCTCGCCGGGCTGATCGCCAATCGCATCTTCTACCTGGGAGCGGGCCTGCTCGACTTCAAGGTCGAGATGGCCGTCGTCCTCGCCCTCGTGCTGGGCCTGGTGTTCGGACCGTTGCTGGTGTTCGCGCCGGGGCTCGCTGAAGCGAAGCGGAGGGGGCTCCGCGAGTATGGCTCGCTGGCCGAGCGGTACGTCCGCGAGTTCGATGCCAAGTGGCTGCGCGGCGGCGCGCCGGCCGACGAGACATTGGTGGGGAGCGGCGACATCCAGTCCCTCGCCGACCTGGGCAACAGCTTCGACGTGGTGCGGGAGATGCGCCTGGCACCCGTGACGCGGCAGGCCGTGATCCAGCTTGCCGCCGCGACCCTGGCGCCGGTCGTGCCACTCGCACTCACCATGATGTCGCTGGAAGAGCTGCTGAAGAAGCTATTCGGCATCCTGTTCTAGGAGGCCGGCGAGAGCAACGCGTCCTTCGGCGCCGGGCTCCCGCGGCGCCGAGGCGCTACGCGCTGCTTGGAATCGCAGGGCGCGGGAC
>CAWAXD010000026.1:0-107233 GCA_963785985.1 uncultured delta proteobacterium
GCATGAACCTACTGCGTCGCTCCAAGCGGCCAGCGCAAGAAGGCCTACGAGATACTCCACGCCACCTCCGCGGGACAGCCAGGCTGTCCACGCCTCCTAAGCAGTTGCCGCTGGGAACAGCGACGCGATTTCAAGAGCTTCTGCAGCCCCTCGTGACGGAGATTGCAGATAACGTGAAGGACTCGCTGAGATCGCGAGGGGCGCCGCCGGACTGGCGGGAGCAACTTGCACCGGTACTTCGATCCGCGCCGTCAGCCAGCACCTCTCGGCGAACCCGATCGGGCAGCTCAGGCAGCCCGAACCTCTACGCGTACGTACAAACGAACCCGGCTCGTTATGCGATCCGCTTCGGCTGAATCATTGCCTCGCTGGTATCAGCAGGGACAGCTGCTGCTCCGACTGGCGCGGAGGCGAGCAGCAGCAGCCGTAATCAATCCCGGCCTCGGCGGTCAGGATGCCGATGTTGGAGATGTTCGCTCTGTCGGGGCGACAGGTGGGGTGAACGTCTCTGCCGAACGGTACCGTCGACTACGTCGAAGGAGACGTCAGCAACGTAGCAACGACGGCGAACCGAGGCATCGGCATTGGTCCCGTCAGCATCACCACGTTCCACGACCCGAAGATGCATCGAGGTCGATGCGGAGCTTGACGATCAGCAATTCCCAAGAGGTGCGTCGGCAACCGCGAAGCTGACGGACGCGCTCCTGCGCGTCACCGACTTCGTCTACGACGACGCCGACCGCCTGCTCGACCGCGCGCTCGGCCCGAACCCCGAGCGGATCGCACGCGCTTCAGCTACGACGCCGCCGGCAACATGACACAGGTGATCAACCCGAAGGCCCAGGCGACGGCCTACGCCTACGATCCTCTCGCGGCTCGAGCGCGTGACACAGGCGCTGGGCTCGCCAGCCGGGCGACCGAACGACTTCAGCGTCCGCTACGCCTACGACGGCCGCGGGCGCCTCGCCGGCACTGTCAACGCCCGCGGCAACGCCCTCGACGACACCTACGCGCCCTGGGGCGGCCGAGGCGATCCTCTGACTACCCGACCGAAGCCGACGCCCTCGCGCAGAGCAACCTGCACCACACGGTCGCCTACGCCTACGATCTCGAGGGCCACCTGACGAGCACGAGAGAACAGCGACCCCGGGCTCGGATTTTCGGGCCCCCTCTACACCGCGGACCCGACGACCGGCTACGACGCCCTCGGCCGCCTGCACCAGCTCACCGTCCACTTCCCGGCCGCTAGCAGCCCGCGCACGCTCACCTCCGCCTACAACCGCTTCGGCGAGCGCGAGCAGCTCGACCTCGCGCAGGGTTCCGAGATCCTCTCCCACATCTGGACCTACGACGCGATGGGCCGGCTCGATTTCGCGACCCTCCCGGGGAGCGCGACGCCGGTCGACTTCACGCCCTTAGCCGACGACACGCTCGCGAGGATCACCCGCCCGAGCGGCGCCACCGCCGGCTACACCTACTTCGCACAGGGCCCCATCGAGTCGATCACGGTGAAGGCCGCCGGCACCACCCAGCTCCAGCGCCTCGCCTACGCCGTCGATGCCGTGCAGAACATCACCAACCTGAGCGAGCAGCACGCGAGCAGCGACCCGACGGGGGCGTACGTCTACGGCTACGACGCCGCCAACCGCCTCACCTCGGCGAGCTACCCCACAGCCGTTCGACCTTCCGGTCAACCAGGCCTACGTCTACGACCCGGCCGGCAACCGCGAGGACCCGGTCGACGCGAGCCTCTACGCCTACGACGCCAACAACCGCCTCACCGCGAGCCCGGGGATCCTCTCCTACACGTTCGACGACGACGGCAACCTGACGGCAAGGACGGGGGAGACGTTGGCTACGACTTCACGAATCGGCTGCGCAGCTTCAGCAACAGCACCAACGCCGCGAGCTACGCCTACGACCCGTTCGGCCGAAGGATCCGCAAGAGCGTGAACGGCGTCACCACCTGGTACCTGTGGGACGGCGATCAGTTGCTGGCGGAGTACGACGGCTCGGGAGCCCGCACGGTGCGTTACGCCTACGCGGGAGGCTTCGCGCCAATGCAGGTCGCGTACAAGGACGGGGCGGGCGAGGACGTCTACGACGTGCACAGCGATCATCTCGACACGCCGAGGCTGCTCACGGACTCCGCCGGCACAGCGGTGTGGCGCGAGGCGCACGAGGCCTTTGGCAAGGCCGTGCTCGACCCGGCCAACACCGTGACGTTCAACGTCCGCTTCCCGGGCCAGTACTTCGATGCGGAGAGCGGGCTGCATGACAACCGGTTCAGAACGTATGACCCGGGCACGGGCCCGTATATCAGTGCGGATCCGATCGGGCAGTCGGGCGGCGTGAACGTGAATCAGTATGCGAGTGCCAATCCTGTGAATCGCTTTGATCCGCTTGGCCTTGAAGTGACGATGGTCTGCCGGCTGCTTGGCGGCGCTATGGGAAAGACTGGGAAGAAACACTGCTCTGTATTCGTCTGGCATGCCGACGAATGTGGAGACAAGATGATTGATCGGCAATACACGCTGGAGTTCGGTGGGAGAACTCCATTGCCGCAGGACATCACGAACAACAAGACATTCGACGACGATCGCGAGGCATTCGGAAAGCCAGGCGGCTCTAGCGAATACCATCAGATTGCACCGCCCGATGGCTTCACGACAGTTGAACACGATCGAATGACCATCACCGCTGGTGATGGTTATTCACAAGGTCCGTATGATCCGATCTTCGGGCCGAACTCCAATACCGCTGCCGATAACATTGTTGAGGGTGGAGGCGGAGTCTCTCCCCGCGTCGACAATGCTCCAGGCAAGGATTTTGGCGAGTAACGAGGGAGGGCTCGTTGATGAGGAAAACGCTACTGCTGGCAGTCGGGCTGGTGCTCGTTAATGCGGCGTGTCAGCGAACCGTCGATTCGGGCTCGCACGACTTCCTGACAATTGGGGCTAGCAAGGGAGAGACCATCGCTGCCGCCCGCGAGGCGGGAATCACGGGTGTATCGCCATTGATCCCCGGGCGACATTTCGTGGATTTCAAAACCGCCGATGACGCCGACATAAACTACGTCTTGGCGCACGATGTCTGGGAGTTTCCAGCGCATTCCGGCTACGGCCAGTATCGCGTCTACTTCGACGATTCTGGGAGGCTCATGAAGATAGAGCACGCGTCCTCACCGGTTGAGCTCCCGTAAGCCTTCCACTGCATGACAACTTCTAGCGCCCGAGCGGCACCACGACCGACTACATCTACTTCCCGCAGGGCCCCATCGAGTCGATCACGGTGAAGGCCTCAGGCGCAACCCAGATCCAGCGGCTCGCCTACGGGATCGACCCGGTGAGTCGGCCGGTCGCGAGGTCTTGACCAACGGCTCGAATCCGCGTTCTCTCTCGATGAGTCCGGCGCGCTCGCGATCGACCGGAAACAGACTGAAGCGCGAGCTGCGCTGAGGCCAGTCGAGGAGGCGCGTTGGTCGACTTCTTCATCGATCGCCCCATCTTCGCGAGCGTCCTCGCGATCCTGATCACGCTCGCGGGCGCGGTCTGCATCCCGCTGCTCCCGATCGCGCAGTTTCCCCCGATCACGCCGCCCACCGTGCAGATTTCGGCCAGCTACACCGGCGCCAGCGCCGAGGTGGTCGAGAGCTCCGTCACGGTTCCGATCGAGCAGCAGGTCAATGGTGTCGAGGGCATGATGTACATGGCCTCGAACAGCTCGAACGACGGCAGCATGAGCGCGACGGTCACGTTCGAGGTGGGCTACGACCTGAACATCGCCGCGGTCGACGTCCAGAACCGCGTCCAGATCGCCCAGCCGCAGCTCCCCGAGGAGGTGCAGCGCCAGGGCGTGCGCGTGACGAAGCAGTCGACCGACTTGACGCTCGTCGTCAACCTGATCTCGCCCGACGGCTCGCGCGACAATCTCTTTCTCAGCAACTATGCCGGGATCAACGTCACCGACCGGCTGAAGCGCCTGCCCGGCGTGGGCCAGGTGACGCAATTCGGTGAGCGGCGCTACTCGATGCGCATCTGGCTGCTGCCCGCGCAGCTGGCGAAGCTCGGGATCAGCGCGCAGGACGTGATCGGCGTGCTGCGCGAGCAGAACCAGCAGGTGGCGGCCGGCGCGATCGGCCAGCCGCCCGCGCCCGAAGGCCAGCAGTTCCAGTACACGCTCACCGCCAAGGGCCGCCTCACGACCGTGGAGGAGTTCGAACAGATCGTCGTGCGCACGCGCCCGGACGGCTCGGTGCTGCGCTTGAAGGACGTCGCCCGCGTCGAGCTCGGCGCCGAAAGCTACGGGGGCTTTGCCCAGCTCGGGCGCCTGCAGGCGACCGGCATCGGCGTCTACTCGCTGCCGACGGCGAACGCGCTCGACGTCGCGAAGGCGGTGCGCGCCGAGATGGATCGGCTCTCGCAGCGCTTCCCGTCCGGGGTGCGGTACGCGATCGTCTACGACACCACGCTCTTCGTCACGCAATCCGTGAAGGAGGTGCTCACGACGCTCGTCGAGGCCATGCTGCTCGTCTTCCTCGTCGTCTTCGTGTTCCTCCAGAGCTTTCGCGCCACGCTGATCCCCGCCATCACGGTGCCCGTCTCGCTGATCGGAACCTTCGCGCTGATGCAGGCGCTCGGCTTCTCGATCAACACCCTCACGCTCTTCGGCCTCGTGCTCGCGATCGGCCTGGTCGTGGACGACGCGATCGTCGTCGTCGAGAACGTCGAGCGGATCATGGAGGAGAAGCAGCTCCCGGCGAAGGAAGCGACGAAGATCGCGATGCGCGAGGTGACCGGGCCGATCATCGCCATCTCGCTGGTGCTGATGGCGGTGTTCCTGCCCGTCGCGTTCGTGCCGGGCACGACCGGGCGGCTCTATCAGCAGTTCGCGCTCACGATCGCGTGCTCGGTCGCGATCTCCGCGCTGAACGCGCTCACGCTCTCGCCGGCGCTGTGCGCGCTCCTGCTGCGCGCGCGGAAGCCCGTGCGTCCGCGACCCTTCGCGGCGTTCGATCGCGGCTTCCACCGCTTCACGGATCTCTACGAGCGGCTCGGCCGCGCGAGCCTCGCGCGCCGGCCGCTCGCGCTCGCCCTCTTCGTCGTGCTGCTGGTCGCCACCACGGTCCTCTACCAGCGGGTGCCGACGGGCTTCGTGCCTGCCGAGGATCTGGGTTACTTCATCGTGAGCGGGCAGCTGCCCGACGGCGCGTCGCTCGAGCGCACCGAGGACGTCACGAAGCAGATCCTCGACGTGCTGCTCTCGACCCCCGGCGTGCGCAACGCGGTCGTGATCGGCGGCTTCAATGTGCTGCTCGGCACGCAGAACCCGAATGCCGTGGCTTGCTTTGCCGCGCTCGATCCGTGGGACGAGCGCTCGTCGCCCGAGCTGCGCCTCGCGGGCATTCTCGCGCACGTGCGGCCGAAGCTCGCGGCGATTCCCGACGCGCTCGTCACGGCCTTCAATCCGCCGCCGATCCGCGGGCTCGGCTCGACGGGCGGCTTCCAGCTGCAGGTCGAGGACATCGCCGGCGGGAGCCTCGCGAACCTCGGGCGCGAGACGCAGGCGCTGATCGACGAGGCGGAGCGCACGGGCGTCGTCACCAGCCTCGTCTCCACCTTCCGGGCGAACGTGCCGCAGTACGCGATCGACATCGACCGCACGAAGGTGAAGACGCTGGGCCTCACGCTCAGCGACGTGTTCGGGGCGCTCCAGACCTACCTCGGCGGCTACTACGTGAACGACTTCAACCGCTTCGGGCGCGTGTATCGCGTCTTCGTGCAGGCGGAAGGGGGCGTGCGCTCGCGGCCCGAGGACGTCTCCCAGCTGTATGCGCGCAACGCGACGGGCGAGATGGTTCCGCTCGGGACGCTCGCGACGGTGAAGCCGATCGTCGGGCCGCAGACCATCTCGCACTTCAACCTGTTCCGCACGGCGGCGATCAACGGCGAGGCCGCGCGCGGCAGGAGCTCGGGCCAGGCGATCGCGGCGATGGAGAAGACCGCGGAGCGCGTGCTGCCGGACACGATGGGCTACGAGTGGACGGGCCTCGTGTATCAGGAGCTGAAGGCGGGCGGTCAGGCGCCCATCCTGTTCGGGCTCGCGCTGGTCGTCGTTTTCCTGTGTCTCGCGGCGCTCTACGAGAGCTGGAGCCTGCCGTTCACGGTGATGCTCGTCGTCCCGCTCGCCGTGTTTGGCGCGCTCGTCGCAGTGTCGCTGCGTGGCCTCGTGAACGACGTGTTCTGCCAGATCGGGCTCGTGATGCTGGTCGGCCTCGCCAGCAAGAACGCGATCCTGATCGTCGAGTTCGCGAAGCTGCTCCACGACGGCGGGGCCTCGGTCGTCGACGCCGCGATCCGCGCCGCCCGCGTGCGCCTGCGCCCGATCCTGATGACCTCGCTCGCGTTCATCCTCGGCGTGCTGCCGCTCGTCGTCGCCACCGGCGCCGGCGCCGCGGCGCGCCACTCGCTCGGGACGGCCGTCTTCGGCGGCATGATCGCGGCGACCTTCCTGTCGCTCGCCATCGTGCCCGTCTTCTTCGCGGTGGTGGAGGGCCTGCGCGTGCGCGTGAGCCGGCCGCGCCGCGGCGCCGCCTAGGCTGCGCTCGGGCCGCTACGGCGCGGGTGCCGCCTTGGCCTCTTCCGGCGGCGCCGGAGCCGCCGCGGGCGCGGCGACGGGCGCCCCCCCCGGGCCGGCGGTCTGCGCGACGGCCTTCATCCCCGGGCGCGCCTGCTGCAGGTGATCGATCAGCACGAGCTCGCCCGCGGCCAGACCCGTCTCGATCACGCGCTTGCCGTCGATGCGCTGCGTCGGCACCACGGGACGGCTCTCGACGGTGCCGTCGTGCTGCAACACGAGCACGTAGTTGCCGCCCTGGTCGGAGAGAATCGCCTGCTCGGGCACGAGCAGCGCCTTCTGATCCTGCCCCATCAGCAGACGCACGTTCGCGTACTGCCCGGGCAGCAGCGTCTTCTCCGGGTTCGGCGCGATCACCCGCACGCGCACCGTGCCGGCGTTGGGATCGACGGTGTTGTCGACGAAGTCGATCTTGCCGGCGTGCGGGTACACGGCGCCGTCGGCCAGCACGAGCTGCGCCTGGATCTGGTCGCGCGGCACGAACTCGCCCTCGCTGCGCCGCTTCAGCACCTCGAGCCGCTCGCGTTCGGGCGCGCCGAAGTAGACGTAGATGGGATCGAGCTGCACGAGGGTCGCAAGCACGGTTTCGCCGTTCGAGCCGACGACGTTGCCGACGTCGACGCGCAATTTTCCGATGCGGCCCGAGAACGGTGCGCGCACCTCCGTGTAGGAGAAGTCGAGCGCCGCTTTCTCGAGCGCCGCCTGCGCTCCGCGCACCGCGGCGGCCGTCTCGTCGCGCGCGGCGGTCGCCTTGTCGAGCGCCGAGCGGCTGGAGACGTCCCGTTTGGCGAGCTCGGAGACCCGCTTGTAGTCGCTCTGCGCCGAGTCGAACGCGGCCTGCGCGCGCGCGAGCCCCGCCTTCGCCTGGTCGAGCGCCGTGCGGTAGGGCGCCTGCTCGATCACGAAGAGCAGATCGCCTTCCTGGACGTCGGCGCCCTCCTTGAACGGCGCCTGCACGAGAAATCCCTGCACGCGCGCGCGCAGATCGACCGACTTCACGGCCTCCGTGGTCCCCGTGTGCTCGATGTAGAGCGGCACGCTCTCCTGGCTGACGACGGCGACCTTCACGGAGAGCGGAGGCGCATCGGGCGGAGCATTGCCGCGATTGCACGCCGCGAGCGCGGCAGCCAGAGCGAGCAGTGTTGCGCGGACCAGAAGGCCGGGCATCCAGGTACCTCCGGAGCCAAGCATAGAGGGATGCGCGCGCGCGGCGTTCAGCCCGAAGGGCGCGCGGCGCCGTGGTGCGGCCCGAGTTGCCCGCAGAGCCGTGGCACCTCGCGCAGCCCACAAGGCGACGAAGCGAATGCGCATCGGCAGCCCCGGCTCCGGGCACCGATCCTGGCACCGCCCGGAATTGACCTCTCAACTATCCGAAATAACTTGCTTTTATCCATCGCTCAGGTCGCCGTGGACGGGCTCCGATGCATCAGCTAACTAACGTTCGTTAGTCGATCGAGGCCCGATGCCCGCCACCGCCCCGCTCTACGCCCCCGGCCCGCCGAGGCAGCGCCTCGGCGGCGAGCGCACGGCCGAGCGGATCCTCGACGCGGCCGAAGAGCTGTTCGCCGAGCGCGGCTACGCCGGCGCCACGCTGCGCGACGTCGCGACACGCGTCGGTGTGCGGCCGCCGAGCCTCTACAACCACTTCGCCAGCAAGGATGCGCTCTACGCGGCGGTGCTCGAGCGCGGCATCGGCCCGCTGATCGAGCTGCTCGCGCGCTCGGCTGCGGCGCCCGCCGACGCATCGACCGATCCGGGCCGGCTCGTCACGGAAGTGATGCAGATCCTCGCGCGCCGCCCCGGTCTTCCGCGTCTGGTGCTCCACGAGACGCTCGCGGGCGGGCAGAGGCTCACGCCGATCCTGCGCAGCTGGATCGCGCCCGCCTTCGCGCGCGCACACGAGCTCGTGTCGGCGAACCCGGCGGCGTCGCGTTGGGATCCCGAGCAGATCCCGCTGCTGGTGCTCGCCATGTACAACGTGGTGGTCGGCTACTTCACGATTGCGTCGCTCTACCGCGATTTGAGCGGAGCGGAGCTGCTCGCTGACGCGGCGCTCGAAGCGCAGACACGCTTCCTGCGCGAGCTGGTGGGACGGTTGTTCGGCCCGGGACCCGGTCCCGGAGCCACCTGAGGAGACTGCAGTTGGACATCGACGTCGCGTATCTGGGATCCGAGAACTGGGATGCTCACATGACCGAGCGGCTGCGCTGGCTGCGCGAGAACGAGCCCGTGCGCTGGTCGGCGAAGGACGATCTCTTGCTCGTCACCAAGTACGAAGACGTGGCCTTCGTCTCGAAGCACCAGGAGCTCTTCACGTCGGCGCTCGGCGTCCGCCCGTGCAACCCGGCGAAGATCGGCCTGATCGACGAAGCCGAGCCGCGCCACACCCAGCTGCGCAGCCTGATCAACCGCGGCTTCACGCCGCGCATGGTCCGCAAGCTCGAGAGCGTGTTCCGCGAGATCGTGACCGAATCGATCGACGCGGTCGCGGCGCGCGGCGAGTGCGACTTCGTCAAGGAGATCGCCGTCCCGCTGCCGCTCAAGCTGATCGCGGAGATGATCGGCATCCGCCGCGAGGACTTCGACCGCTTCCATCACTGGTCCGACGCCATGATCGCGGGCGACGGCACGAACGATCCGGCGGTGCTGCAGCGCGCCGGGCTCGCTTTCGTCGAGTACTCGACCTACGTGCGCGCGATCATCGAGGACCGGCGCGTGCAGCCGCGCGACGATCTGGTGAGCATCCTGACCGGCGCGAAGGACGAGGGCATCCTCGGTCGCTTCGACGTGAAGAAGATCCACGACGCTGTCGACGAGCACCTCGCGCTCGCCAACGACGAGCTGATCATGCTGTGCGTGATCCTGCTCGTCGCCGGCAACGAGACGACGCGCAACGGCATCTCGGGCGGCATGCAGCTGCTGATCGAGAATCCGGCCGAGCGGCAGAAGCTGCTCGATGATCCGGCACTGATCCCGATGGCCGTCGAGGAGATGGTGCGCATGGTCTCGCCGGTGCACGCCTTCTCGCGCACCGCCACGCGCGACGTCGAGCTGCGCGGTACGCAGATCCGCGCCGGCCAGCGCGTGCTGCTGCTCTACCCCTCGGCCAACCGGGACGCCGCCGTGTTCGAGCAGCCCGACCGCTTCCGGGTCGAGCGCAATCCGACGCACCTCGGCTTCGGCGTCGGCACGCACTTCTGTCTCGGCGCGAACCTGGCGCGCATGGAGATGCGCGTCGCCTTCGAGGAGCTGCTGCGGCGGATCCCCGACATGCACTATGCGGCAGGCGGCCCGGTGCTGCTGCCCTCGGCGCTGGTGCGTTCCTGTGTCGAGATGAAGGTGCGCTTCACGCCGGAGCGCCGTCCGGCGGAGGCCGCCTAGTGCCAGATCCGCGGCGCGCGGCCCGCGCGCCGCGGCTTGAGCCGCATTCGTGATCGGCCGATGACGCGTTCGGGAGGTCCGACTCTGGATCCCGCCCGCGCCATTGCCGCCTTCGGCGGCCTCGCCTTCGTGCTCGCGAGCTGCGTGCTCGGCGTCCGCCTGCTCCTGCTCGCGGCGCGCACGCGACGGCTGCCCGAGGTCTGCATCGGGCTGGCCCAGCTGTTGATGGGCGGCCTTGCCTACCCGCTGATCATGACCGCGCGCCTGGCGGTTCGGCTCTCCGCTCCGGTGCGCATCGGCGTGATGGCGCTCTCCATACTATTCATGGGCGTCGGCACGCTCGCCGTCGGCATCTTCAACTGGCAGGTCTTCCGCCCGGGCCAGCGCTGGGCGCGCGGGCTCGTGATCGCCGCGGCGGTCTCGATGCTCGCGTGCGTCGGGCTCCAACTCGCCGGCCCGGGTCTCGCGGCCGCCGCGTTCGACAATCGCGGACTCGGCTTCCGGCTCTTCCAGCTGCACTCGGGGCTGCTGACGGCCTGGGGCGCCTACGAAGCGCTGCGCGCCTGGTCGCGGCTGCGGCGCCGGCAGCGGCTCGGGCTTGCCGATCCCGTCGTCTGCGAGCGCGTGCTCTTGTGGGGGATCGCCTCGGTCGCGTCGACGATCGTGGGCGGGACGAGCACGATCGCGGGCTTTGCCGGGATCAATTTCGCGGCGACCGCGTTCGGTGCCGCGGTGATTGCGCCTCTCGGTCTGCTCGCGGCCGGCTCGATGTGGCTCGCGTTCCTGCCGCCGTCGGCCTACCTGCGCCGCGTGCGCGCCCGCGCGCTGCCCGCCGCGGCCGAGAGCGCAGCGTAGTCGCATGCTCGGCTCACCCGCCTTCCTGTGGACCTGCGGTGAGATCGAACGCGCGACCTCGCTCTCCGAGCTGGTGGCGCGCGGCACCGTGCGGCTCGCGCTCAAACAAGCGGGCCTCGAGCCGCAATCGGTGAGCGGCGACGAGATGGCGATCGTGCTGCGCGAGATCCTGCCGCGCGAGCTCGCGGCACGCGCCATTCTGGATGCGCCGAAGCTGTGCAGGGAGATCGCCGTGCGCCTTCAGGGCTGCGACTTCGCAGGCGCCGACGCCGTGCTCGACGTCTTCGATCGGCTCGGCGGCGGCAAGTAGCGGCCGCTCACCGCGGATCGGGCGCCTCGTCCTGCGTCGGCGTATAGCGCTCGACCACGGAAATCTTGAGCAGCTGCCCCTGCGCGAGCCGCGCCGAAGCGAACAAGCCATTCGCGATCGCCGTGCGCTGTGCGTCCCAATCGTTGCCGGTGCGGCGCGAGAATTCGGCGAGGCCCTCGCCGGCGCGCGCCGTCGCGAGGCGCAGCCGCCGCACGCGGATCGACGCGCGGTCCGCCGGCGTGAGCGGCCGGAAGCTGCGCGCGAAGACTTCGCCGCGGCTGAGCGCGCGCTCCGCGCCGGGCCCCTGCACGAGATTGGCGAGCCGGTAGACCCGCCCGTCGTGAGCGATCCAGACGAGCTTGCCGGCCACGGCGCCGGTGGGCCCGGGCGCCATTCCGCGCAGCTCGACGGCCGGCAGGCCGTTGATCGCGAGCGCGCGGCGCGACTCGATCTCCGCGTGGATCTCGGGAACGCGCTCGCTGATGAAAGCGTCTGCGAAGACGGCGGGATCCGCCCCTTCCCCCGCCAGCTCGAGCGTGACGCGCGCGCGCCCGTCGGGCGAGATGGCGCCGATCGCAGCCGGCGTGTTCATGAACTGCCAGCCGTCGGGAACGCGCAGCATGAAATCGAGGTCCGGGTGCAGGAAGCGGCCGTTCTCGAAGACGCCTTCGGCCGGGTCGTCGCCGACGACGAGACCTTCGAGGTGGCGCAGATAGTCCTCGCGATCGCGTGTCACTCCCGGCACGCGCTTCCACTCGAGGTGTTGCGCTCGCGTTGCGGTCGACGCGGTGCGCTCGTTCGTCGGAGGGTGCGTGTCGAAGAAGCCCGGCATGCGCGAGGCGCCGCCGAGCAGGCGCTCGACGTTGCCGAGGCTCGCGAGGAAGTCGTTCATGCCGGCGGGGTCGTAGCCCGCGCCGGCGGCCATGCTCTGGCCGCCGCGATCGGCTTCCCTCTCCTGATCGCGGCTGTAGGCGGCGAGATAGATCGGGCTGGTGAGCACCATCGCGAACGGGTTCATGCCGCCGGCTACCTGCTGGCGCGCGGCCGCGTGGCGCGCGGCCGCGTGCATGATCTCGTGCGCGAGCACGTTGGCGAGCTCGTCCTCGGAGTTCGAGAGCACGAGCAGGCCGCGCGAGACGTAGACGGCGCCGCCCGGCAGCGTGAACGCATTCGGCGGCCACTGATCGACGACGCCGAACGCGTAGCTGAACGTGCGCGGGGGCGCGTGCGCGAGCAGACGCTTGCCGATCGCTTCGACGAGGGTCTGCACCTTCGGGTCGCGCACGAGGCCGAGCGCGGCCGCGACCTCGCTCTTCTGCTCTTCGCCGGCGCGCTGATCGTCGTACTCGGTGGAGAGCACCACCGGGCGCCGCGGCGGCGGAGCCAGCGGCGCGGGCGTCGGGGCGCAAGCGAACGCCGTCGCCACCGCGAGCCAACCGAGCGCGCGCAGGGGCCCGCAAGCACGAGCCGGATGGCGCGGGCGGCTACTCACTCCGAGCGCTTCTTCTCCAGCTGCTCGCGCTGCGCCATCAGGGCCTGGAAGCGCTCGCGATCGGCGGAGATGAAGATCGCCTCGGCCTCCGCCGTGAGCACGTCGCCGGCGTACAGCTGGCCCTCGGCGAACGTCTTGCGGCGCTCGGTGCCCGTCACACGCACCGCGAAACGCAGATCGGTGTGAAGCGGCGTCGGACTGCGGTAGCGCACCGTGAGCGTGCCCGTGAAGCCGGGGCTGCCTGCGAGAGACTGCACGAAGCCCAGCACCTCGTCGAAGGCCGCGGCCACCCAGCCGCCGTGCACGCAGCCCGGCGGCCCT
This sequence comes from uncultured delta proteobacterium, assembly GCA_963785985.1. Lineage (GTDB taxonomy): Bacteria > Myxococcota_A > UBA9160 > UBA9160 > SMWR01 > DATBRV01. The sequence continues at coordinate 12,996 of CAWAXD010000026.1, forward strand.
TCGTAGGCGACGCCGAAGCGCGCGTGCGCCTCGGCGCTGAGCGCGCCGCTGCGGCGCACGGAGATCGGCGGCGCGAGCGGGTTCGAGAGCCCGATCACGGGGCTCTGGTCGAAGAAGGCCGCGGCGTCGCCGGCGTTCGCGGTCTCCGCGAAGCCCTCGAGCCGGCGCAGGCGCGGGTGGGTGGCGAGGCGCTCGGCGTAGCGCTCGAGGCCATCGGCAGCCGCTGCGAGCTCGTTCTCCGGCGCATTGCTCTCGACCAGCCTGCCGATCACGAGGCGCATGGCGGCGGCGAGCCGGCGCTTCTGCACCCAGGCTCCGCTCGCCGGAATCTGCGCGGCTTCCCATTGCGACAGCAGCGGAAAGCGCGCCGCGGGGGCCTCTTCACTCACGCTGTTCACCTCGTGCGGGGGCGCCAAACACGTCGAGCATAGCGTCGAGGTTCGCCCGCAGGCGCTCGGGCGGGACACCGACCGTCGGGGCGTAGAGCAGCGGTTGGTCGGTGAGGGAGCGCCACTGCTCGAGGCGTTCCCGCGCTTCGTCGGGGGGGCAGGCGATCGCGATCTCCTCGACGAGGGAATCGGGCACGGCGTCGGCCATCGCCTTCACGTCGAACTTGCGCAGCGCGGCCCGGCAGGCCTGGCCGACGTGGCGCAGGCCGTGCAGGTCGAGGACGGTGTGATAGAGCTCGGTCGTGAAGTAGAAGCCGATCTGGCACTTCGCGTCGCGCACGGCGTCGTCGCGGTTGCGCTGAATCGACGTGACGACGTACGGCGCGAGCGCGCAGGCGCCGGCCTCGCGCCCGGCGGCGGATTCCGCGGCGCGCAACCCGGGCAGCGTCACTTCGCGGTGCCAGCGGCGCGTCGCGATCGGGTGTCCCACGAGGCCGTCGCCCACGGCGCCCGCCGCCGCGATCATCCGGCGATTCACCGCAGCCACCCAGATTGGAATCTGCGCGCGTGCGGCGCCCGGGCGCGAATAGATCGGAACCGAGAGACGCCAGTGCTTGCCTTCCCAGCGGAAGCCGCCGCCCTTCTGGGCCGCGAATACCGCGCGCAGGAGCTTCACCAGCTCTTGCATGCGCTCGGCGGGTGCCGAGAACGGCGCGCCGAACCAATCCTCGTTCATGCGCCGCGTGGCGCTTCCGAGCCCGAGCACCATGCGGCCGCCCGAGAGCTCGTCGATGTCGAGCGCCGCGCTCGCATGCAGCAGCGGCGAACGCGTGAAGGCGTTCGCGATCGCCGTGCCCACGCGCACGCGGTGCGTCGCCTGCGCGATCGCGGCCAGCGGCACGTAGCCGTGCCGGTTGAAGAACTCGATCGTGTACACGCCGTCGAAGCCGGCGGCCTCGGCCCGCTGCGCGAGCTCGACATCGCCCCGCACGCTGCCTGCGGTGAGAATCAGTCCGATGCGCACGGCGGGGCCCTCCTTCTGGCTGCCCGGATGCTAACCGGACCCGGGCCGCGGAGCCGCCAGCGGTGTGACCGGATCCGTCACCCGCACGAGTTTGAATGGGCGCATGGAGGGAAAGCCATGCAAGCGATCTTTCGCACGCTCACGCGCTGTCTGGTCTGTGGCTCGGCAGAGGTCCGCACCGACGAAGTGATCGATCGGGGCATCGTATTCCTGGCCGAGTGCCCGCGCTGCGAGCACCGCTGGACTTCGCGCGCGCCGCTCGCCTCGGAGCGGCGCTTGCGCAAGGCCGGCGGGGCGGAGCGCCAGTGGGAGGTCGTCTCCGCAGCGTGATGCCATGGCGTGATACCGTCGGGCCGTGAGGCTCGTCCTGTATACCGGCAAAGGGGGAGTCGGGAAGACGACGACCGCCGCCGCGACGGCCGTGGTGGCTGCGCAGCGCGGGCGGCGCACGCTCGTCGCCTCCGCCGACGCCGCCCACAGCCTCGGCGACGTGCTCGAGCAGCGCCTCGGCGCCGACCCGCTCGAGCTCGCGCCGGGCCTCGACGCGATCGAGATCGACGCCCGCGTCGAGACGCAGCGCCATTGGGGCCGGATTCGGGATTTCCTCGTCGAGCTGCTCGCCCACCAGGGCCTCGACGCCGTCGTCGCCGAGGAGCTGGCTCTGCTGCCGGGCGCCGAAGAGATCGTGACGCTGCTCGCCGTCGAAGAGCTGGCCGCCGCGGGGCGCTACGACCTGGTCGTCGTCGACTGCGCGCCCACCGACTCGACGCTGCGCCTGGTGACACTCCCCGACGTCGCGCATCGGGCGCTGCGCGTGCTGCTTCCGCTCTTCCGCGCCGTTTCCGGGGTGGCCACTCCGCTCGCCCGCCGCCTCGTGTCCATGCCGCTGCCCGGAGCCGAGGTCTTCCGCGACGTCGAGGAGCTCCTCTACGGGCAGCTGCGCGGCCTCCAGCAACGCATCACGCACGCCACGACGAGCGTGCGGCTGGTGGTGACGCCCGAGCGCATGGTGATCGACGAAGCGCGTCGCGCGTGGACGGAGCTCTCGCTCTTCGAGGTGCCCTGCGACGCCGTGGTGATGAACCGCCTGCTTCCGGAGGGCGCCGCCGGCGAGGCCTTCTTCCGCGAGTGGGGGCGCCTCCAGGAGGATCGCCGCCGCGAGGTCGAGGCGCTCTTCGCGCCGCTTCCATTGCTCACGGCGCCGCTCGCGCCCGACGAGGTCACGGGTCTCGCAAAGCTCGCGGAGCACGGCGCGCAGATCTTCCGCGACGTCGAGCCGGAGGCCCTGCTCACGTGCGCTCCCCACGTGCGCTTCGGGCGCGCGGGCGAGGACTACACGGCGAGCGTGCCGCTCCCGGGCGCCGACCCGGCGCGCCTCGACGTCACCAAGATCGACGACGAGCTCACGATCACCACCGGCCTGCGCCGGCGCCTGATCATGCTCCCCCGGCGTTTCGCGCCCCTCACGCTGAAGGGGGCCCGGCTCGAGGGCCCTTCGCTCGTGGTGCGCTTCGCGCGGCCGGCGGCCGAGGCGGGGGACGTCTGATGCGCGTGCTGCTCTACACCGGAAAGGGTGGCGTCGGCAAGACGAGCCTCGCCGTGGCGACGGCGCTGGCGGCCGCCGAGCACGGCCATCGCGTCTTCCTGCTCTCGACGGACTCGGCGCACAGCGTCGGCGATGCGCTCGGCCGCACGGTCGGCGCACAGGCCGTGGAGGTCGCCCCCGGCGTGGTCGCGCAGGAGGTGGCGGCGCTCGCCGAGCTCGACCGCTCGTGGTCGGAAATCCAGGAGTGGCTGCACGCCTTCCTGCGTTCCGACACCGACGAGCTGGTGGCCGAGGAGCTGCTCGTCTTTCCGGGCCTCGAGGAGCTGGTGGCGCTGCGCGCGGTGCGCGTGGTCGAGGCGCTCGGCGCATACGACGTCTGCGTGGTCGACTGCGCGCCCACCGGCTCGACGCTGCGGCTGCTGCGCTTCCCCGACGTGCTGCGCCTGTTCATGGAGAACTTCTTCGACATCAAGCGGCGCGCGGCGCGCTTCGTCCGCCCCGTCGCGACGCGTCTGGGCGCCGGGCGGCTGATCGCGCCGGAGTCCGTCTTCGAAGCGGTCGAGCGTCTCTACCACGAGATCGAGGACGTGCGCCAGATCCTGCTCGACGAGACGCGCACGAGCGCGCGGCTGGTCGTGAACCCCGCGCGCGTGGTGGTGGACGAGACGCGCCGCTCGTTCGCCTATCTGTCCCTCTATGGCGTCGCGACGGACGCCGTGCTCGTGAACCGCGTGCTGCCGCAGGCGGCCGCGGGCGGCTACTTCGCGCGTTGGGCGGAGCGCGAGCAGCGCGAGCTCGCGGAGATCGAGAGCTCGTTCCCGGTGCCGATCTTCCACGCGCCGCTGCGCCCGGCCGAGCCGATCGGAGTGGAGGCGCTGCGCGAGCTCGCGCGCGAGATGTTCGGCGCGCGCGATCCGGCGGCGCACTTCGCGCACGGCCGTCCGATCCGGCTCGAGAAGCGCGACGCGCGCACGTTCCTCGAGATCGATCTTCCGAGCGCGACCCGCGACGAGATCGACGTCACCGCGATCGGCGACGAGCTGCTCGTGCGCGTGCGCGACGCCCAGCGGCGCATCGCGCTGCCGGCGTCGGTGGCCGGCCGGAGCGTGGCCGGGGTGCGGCTCGCGGGGGGCGTGCTCGCGATCGAGTTCGAGGCATGAAGCCGGCGACGCTGCCGCGGCGCGTGGTTTCGCTCGTGCCGAGCCTGACCGAGGCGTTGATCTGGCTGGGCCTCGCGGATCACCTGGTCGGGGTGAGCGATTGGTGCGTGCACCCGGCCGAAGTGGTGGCGAAGCTCCCGAAGCTCGGCGGCACGAAGACCCCTTCGATCCGCCGGATCCTCGCGCTCGAGCCCGATCTCGTGATCGCGAACCACGAGGAGAACCGCCGCCGCGACGTGGAGAAGCTCGAGGCCGCGGGCGTGCCGGTGTGGGTGACGTATCCGCGCAGCGTGCGTGACGGCGTGGCGCTGCTGCGCGAGCTGGCCGAGCTCGGCGCGGCAGCGGGCGCCCAGCCGGAGCGGGTGGATCCGATCGAGGCGGCCGTCGCGGCGGCGGAAGCGACGCGGCCGGCGCGGCGCGTGCGCACCTTCTGCCCCATCTGGAAGAGGCCCTGGATGAGCGTGGGCGGCGATACCTACGCGCACGATCTGCTCGTGCTGTGCGGCGCCGAGAACGTCTTCGCGAACCAGGGCGATCGCCGCTACCCGATCGTTGCGCCGGAGCAGATCGTGGCCGCGGCGCCCGAGCTGATCCTGTTGCCGGACGAGCCCTACGCCTTCGGCCCGCGGGATGCGGCCGAGCTGGCGGAGCTCGACGTCCCCGCTGCTGCGAGCGGACGCATCCACTTGATCGACGGCACCCTGGTGTCGTGGTACGGTCCGCGCATTCAGCGGGCCATCGAGACGCTCCGGCCGCTGATCGCGGGTTGAGAGGTCCTGCCTTGACGCAGCCGCAGCCCCACCGACGCGGCAATTTCCCCACGGCCGCGGTGGCAGGTTCTCTTCTTCAATTCAAGCGGTACGGCGGTTTGCCCGATGCACTTGCCGGGATGAGACGCTCGCTGCTCCGACACACGCCGGTGATCACCGGGCTCGCGTGCCTGCTCGCGGCCGCGCCGAGCCTCGCCGCGAGCGTGCAGCAGGTTCGCGTCGGCAATCACCCGACCTTCACGCGCGTCGTCTTCGAGCTCGACGCTCCTTCCGGCTACCGCATCGAGAAGGGCGTCGACCAGGGCACGCAAGAGCTGATCGTCACGCTCGAGGCCGCCTCCACTCCGAGGAGTGTGCGCTCGGGAAGCCCCGAGGTCGGTCTCGTCGCCGTCCAGGAAGGCAAAGCCCAGACGGTGGCTCACATCCGCCTGCGCGCCGCGAATGCCGGCGTGAAGGAAATGATCCTGAGCGATCCCCCGCGCATCGTGATCGATCTGATGCGCGAGCCGAGCCGGATCGCCGCCGAGAAGGCCGCCGCGGAGAAGCGGACTGCCGCCAAGGCGCCCGCCGTTGCGGAGGCCCAGGTGAAGCCGGCCGAGCCGGCCGTCGCGCCGAAGCCGAGCGCCGAAACGAAGCTTCCGGTGATCGCCGTGAAGCCGCCGGTCGAGCCCAAGGCACCCGCCGTCGCACCGAAGCCGAGCGTCGAGCCGAAGCCGCCGGTCGTTGCCGTGAAACCTGCGGTGGAGCCGAAGCCGCCCGTCGTCGCACCCAAGCCGAGCATCGAGCCGACGCCGCCGGTCGTGGCCGTGAAGCCTGCGGTGGAACCGAAGCCGCCCGTCGTCGCACCCAAGCCGAGCGTCGAACCGAAGCCGCCCGTCGTCGCCGTAAAGCCGCCGGTCGAGCCCGTCGTCGCCCCGAAGCCGACGCTGAAGCCGAGCGAGACTCCGGAGCTGGCGAAGCTCGAGGCCAAGCCGACTCCGGTTCCGACGATCGCGAAGCCCGAGGTCAAGCCGACTCCGCTCCCGACGACGGCAAAGCTCGAGGCCAAGCCGGCGCCGCTGCCCGTGGCCCCGAAGCCCGCCGTCGAGCCACCGCCCGCACCGGTGGCGCCGGCGCCCGTAGTCAAGCCCGCCGAGACGGTGGTCGCGCCCAAGCCCGAGACGAAGCTCGCGCAGACGCCCGTGACGCCCGCGCCGGACCTGAAGGCCGTTCCCGCGCCGCCGGAGCTCGCGAAGGCCGCGCCACCCGAAGCTCCTGTTCCCGCGCCCGCTGCGAAGCCGTCGCCGCCCGCGCCCGAATCGATCGAAAAGCCACCCGCGCCCGCACCGCCTACGCCGGCGGGGGTTGCAAAGACCCGCCCTGCGGAGCCCGCTGCCGGCTCGCACGCGGCGCCTGCGGATGCAGGGAAGCTGTTCGGGCTCGACTCGATGCAGATCGGCGCGCTCGGCGGCGGGGTGCTGCTGCTCGTGGTGCTCGTCGTGATGCTGATGCGGCGCCGCCGCTTGCCGAACGATCTCGACGTGACGGCTCTCGTCGACGAGGACGCGGAGCCGCCGATTTCGGAAGGCCTCGACTTTGGTGCGGGTGCGGGCGAGCGCGAAGCCGCACCCATCCCCGCACCGACGACGCGCAGCGCGCCCGAGCGGCTGACGCAGACGCAAGCACCGACACCGCCGATCGCCGCGCCCGGCGGCCTCTTCGGTGACACAGATCAGGAACTCTTCGACACGTCCGAGAAGGGGGAGAGCAAGATGAGCCAGGACACTCTCGATCTGCCGGTCTCGCGCAGCCAGCGCCCGAGCCCGGCGCCGACGATGGCCACCTCCACGGCAGGCGACTCCGACGTGGCACGCCTGGTGCGCGAGCTCGAACGCCGCATAGCCCAGGTCGAAACCCGCCTCGACGAGGCCAACGACGCGCGCGAGCGGCTCGAGCGCCAGGTCGCGGCGCAGAGCGAGGAGCTGCGCGTGCAACGCGCGGCGATCGCGCGCACGCAGCGCGCACTCCGGGGCCTCAACCGCGGCGACGAGGAGCAGGCCACCGAGCCCGCGCTGCGCGATCCCAACCGCCCGATGGGTGGGAACTAGTCCACCGGCGACGTGTCCTCGTCTCGCCCGGGGCAGAGCGTCCCGATCGGCCTGCGCGATCTGGGCGCGGCCGCCCTGCTCTATACGCTGATCACCTGCTTCGCCACCTGGCCGCTCGCGCTCCACTTCCGGGATCGCGTGCCCGGCGCCGAGATGTGGCGAACGATGAAGTTGCTCCCCGAGTCGCTGCTCAACCTCTGGAACCTGTGGTGGTTCCGGTATGCGTTGCTCGAGCTCCACCAGAACCCCTTCGACGGCACGTACATCCTGCAACCCTTCGGCGCGAATCTCTGGTACCACACCCTGGCGCCACTGCACGGTGTGCTCGCCCTCGCCCTCCAGACGGTCTTCTCGCTCACGGTCACGCAGAACCTCCTGCTCGTCTTCGATTTCGTCGCCGCGGGTGTGTGTACGTTCGCGCTCGCGCTCCATCTCGGGCTCGGACGCGCGCCGGCTCTCGTCGCGGGCGCCATCTACGCCTTCTCCCCGGTGGTCTTTGCGCACCTTTTCGTGGGCCACTACGAGCTGATCGCCACGTTCTGGCTGCCCGCGATGCTGCTCGCCTTCCTGCGGATCACCGATCTTCCCGAGCCGCGGCTGCGCGATGCCGGCGTGCTCGGTCTGCTCTTCGCGGGGGCCGCGTACAGCTCGCAGTACTACTGCGTGTATGGCGTCGAGCTGCTGATCGTCGCTGCGATCGCCCGGGGCCGGCGCACGTTGCGTCCCGCCACGCTGCGTGCGTTCGCCGTCACGGCCGGGATCGCGCTGGTTGGCTGGGGGCCGCTCTTGTGGTCGTTCCTCGGCGCGAGCGCTCCCCAGCTCGACAAGGCGAGCGAAGCCTTCGCCGATTTCGACCACCACTCGGGCGACGCGATCGGCTTCTTGCTTCCCTCCTTCACGCACCCGCTGCTCGCGGCGCCGCTCGGCCGCCTGCACGAGCGCCTCAATCCCCCCGGCTTCTATGTGCAGGAGACGACGATCTACGTGGGCTGGGTGGTGCTCGGGCTGGCGCTCGTCGGCGTGCTCGCTCGCCGGCGCGCTCGCGAGCCGCTGGGGCTGCTGCTCGCCGTGGCTCTCGTCTTCAGCGTGTTGTCGCTGGGCAGTCATCTCCGGATCGCAGGAATCCTCACCGGAATTCCGCTGCCCGGCCTGGTGCTCGAGCATCTCCCGCTGCTCCGCCTGGCGCGGGCTCCCGGACGCCACATCGTGGTCGCGATGCTCGGCTTCGCGTTGCTCGCAGCGGCCGGCTGGCAGCAGCTGCGACCGGCCTGGCTCGCGTGGCCCGTGCTGGCGCTGCTCGCGCTCGATTTCGCGGCGCTGCCGGTTCCAACCGTCTCGACGGAGGTTGCGCCGGTGTACCGGCGCCTCGCCGAGATTCCGGGTGACTTCGCCGTGCTCGAGGTTCCGCTCAGCGTGCGCGATGGGAATGGGGGCGGCGGCGTGCCCGACAACCGTCAGATCTACGCGCAAACGGTTCATCACCACCGGATCGTGAGCGGCGCGGTTTCGCGGATTCCGGAGGAGAAGTGGCAGGCGCTGGTGAACGCGCCGGTGATCGGAACGCTCTTGCGCCCGGATTGGGCCAACGCGCAGACGCTGCACCGCGATCGCGTCGAAGGCCCCGCCTTCCTCGAGCGCTCCGGGATCACCGTGGTCGTGCTGCAAGCCTCCGCGCACGGAACGCCCTGGCAGCGCTACGTCGAGAGCGTGCTCACGATCCGCTCGCGCGAGAGCTTTCCCGACGGAACCGAGATCCTGTGGCTGAGGCCCTCCCCCCAGGAATAATATGCCCGCTGATTCGGGCTGTTCGCACGGAGTCTAGAGATGGACGATGTCGCGCCGGCGGATTCTGGTGCGCGACGGCCGGGGCAGGGGTACGAGTCCCCGGCCACGCTCGCGGGATTCGCCGCGAAGCTCGTCGGACCCGGCCTCGGGGTTCTCGGCCTCGCGATGAGCCTCTGGCCCATGCTGCGCTCGAGCTTGCGGCTGATGCCCACGGATCCGGGCGACACGCGGCTCAACAACTACCTGCTCGAGCATGGCTACCGCTGGCTCCAGGGGACGGTCGAGCTCTGGAACCCGGCGATCTTTTTTCCTGTGCGTGGGTCCTTTGCGTTCGGTGACGTCCTGCTCGGGAGCGCACCCATCTATTGGACGCTGCGAGCCAGCGGCTTCCAGCCGGACACGGCCTATCAACTCTGGATCGGCGTCTGCCTGGTGCTCGACTATGGCGTGATGTGGCTGTGGCTCGCGCGCGGACTGCGGCTCGGAGCCGGCGCATCCGCGGGTGGAGCGTTCCTGTTCGCATTCGGCAGCACGCGGATCGCCCAGCTCAACCATCAACAGCTGCTTCCCCAATTCTTCACGGTGCTCGCGCTGCACGCCGCGACCCGGCTGTTCGAAGGGCCGCGCGGCGAGGTCGGTCTTCGGGAGCCGGACCGGATCCAGCCGTGGGGATGGATCGCGGTCGGCTTCGCCTGCCTGGCGCTCCAGATCTATGCGGGCTTCTACCTCGGCTGGTTCGCACTGCTCGGAGTCGGCATCTTGCTCGCCTGGGCGCTCGGAGCGCGGAGACTGCGCGAGCCGCTGCTTGCCGTCATCCGCGTCCACTGGATGGCGATCGTGGTCTCGGCGGCGCTCTGTGGGCTCGCGCTCGCGCCGCTCGCGACGAGGTATCGCGAGGTGGGCCGCGAGTTTGGCTACCGGCAGTTCGCAGAGATAGAACCCATGCTCCCACGCTTGCCCTCCTGGCTCTACCTGGGGCCGGAGAGCTGGCTCTACAGTTGGCAGGCATCCCTCCCACCCTGGCAAAGCCTTCTGACGAACCCCTATCGCCACGAGCACGCCATCGGCATCGGGCTCGTGACCCTCGCACTCGCGGTCTGGGGCCTGCTGCGCAGGCAACCCGACCCGCGGCTCGCTGCGCTCGCGCGACTCGCGCTGCGCTGCTGGGCCAGTGTCTTCGTCGCCGTCACGCTCTTCGCGCCGGGCGCGACGCCATGGAGCCTGCTGTTTCCCGTCGTGCCTGGAGCGTCGGCGATTCGCGCGATCTCGCGCGTGTCGTTGCTGTGCTTGGTCCCAGCTTCGCTCGGTCTCGCGCTCGCGCTGCGGGCGCTGCATGCGCGCCCGTTGCTGGTGGCACTCGCGCTCGCATGCGTCGTTGCGGAGCAAGGCAGACGGATCTCGTTCTACGACAAGCAGGCGACCCGCGAACTCGTGTCCGCCATTGCGGAGCAGGTGCGGGCGAGCGGCTGCGCGGCTTTCTACTACTCGCCGATCCTGGCGCCCACCGGTGTTCCGCTTCAGCTCAGGCCCATGCGTACTGAGCCCGTTCCGTGGGCCCATCCGGTCCCCTACAAGTACCAGCTCGACGCCATGTGGGCGCAGATCGAGACCGGAGTTCCGACGCTGAACGGCTACTCAGGCAAGATTCCGGACCAATGGATGCGGACGCTCAGCTGGAACCAGATCGCATCTCAGCCCGATCGCGAGCGGATTCGCGCGGGGTTGCAGCGCTGGATCTCGCTCCATTCGCTCGCTTTCGATCTCGGGAGATGCTGGATCCAGCGGATCGATCTCGATCGTGAGTCATCTTGACGTGAGCGCCACGGCGAGCGCAACGGCAAGCACGAGGTCGCGCTGGGTCGCCGCCGCCGCCGCCGCAATGCTCCTGAGCTACCTCGTGATTGGCCTCCTCGTGAGCGATCGCTACGGCATTTCGTTCGACGAGCACGTCAATCGCCTGCTTGGCCAACAGACTCTCGACTACGCCCTCGGCTGGATCGGCTCCGCGGTCGGCGAGCGCGAAGCAGGCGCCCCCGAGCTGCCGACGGTCGGTGCCGAACAGGGGCCTGCGTTCGAGCTCGTGCTGGCGGCTCTCGAGAGAGTCTCCGGTCTCGAAGACACACGCGACATCTACCTGATGCGGCACCGTGCGACGTTTCTCGCGTATTGGTGTGGTGCGTTGGCGTTCTTTCTGCTCCTGCGTAGGGTCCTCGAACATGACGGCCTCGCGTTGCTGGGAGCTGCTCTGTTGATCGTCACGCCGAGACTGTTTGCGGATGCGTTCTACAACTCGAAGGACACCGTGTTGCTCGCGATGTTCGTCGTCTCGACCCATACGCTCGTGCGACTCATGCAGGACAGGACGGTGCTCGGCGCGATGCTCCATGCCCTCGCGTGCGCGGCGACGATCGACATCCGTCTCGTCGGCCTGCTCCTGCCGGCCGTTACGCTGGCTTGTCTAGCGCTGGAAGCCGTCGCGAACCGCCGCGAACGGGCCCTGGTCCGCCGGCTGGCCCTGCTCTCGGGCGTCTACGCGGTGTGCTCGGCGGCCTTCGTCTTGCTGCTATGGCCCCAATTGTGGGAGGCACCCCTGAGCGGGTTCTTCGGCGCGTTGTCCCGGTTGAGCGAAGCTCGCCAGGTCCTGAACGCATTCGCGTTGTATCGCGGCCGCTTCGTTTCGGTTCACGAGCTGCCGTGGCACTACCTGCCGACGTGGATGACGATCACCACACCGCCGCTGACGGGCGCGCTCCTACTCGCGGGCCTGGTATTGGCGCTGCGTACGTTGCTCGTGGCGCCGCTGGCCGATGCGAGAAACCGCTGGCTGGTTCTGTTTCTCGTCCTGTTCTGCGTGCCCGTCGGTCTGGTGATCACACTGCGCCCGGTCCTCTACGATGGCTGGCGGCACCTGTATTTCGTCTACCCCGCCCTGGTCGCCATCGCCATGCTCGGCCTCCGCGGGCTGTGCTCACGCCCGTTGCTGCGGGTCTTGACCAGTCTCGTGGCCCTGCTCGCGCTCGGCCACTCGCTGCTCATCTTGATCCGCTACCACCCGCATCAGCAGGTCTACTTCAACGGACTCGCGTCGCGGGACGTAGAGCGACGCTTCGAGCTCGATTATTGGGGGCTTTCCTTCCGCGATGGCTTGCTGGCGATCATCGAACGCGAGCCCAGCGGGATCATTCCCGTGGCGGTGTCGGACCTCCCCGGCGTCCTGAACGCCATGATCCTACCCGAGCCATTGCGCGCACGGATCCGCTTCGTCTCCCTCGACCAGGCCCGGTATTTCGTCTCGAATCACCGCAGCCCGGAGCAACACCGGCGCTTCCTCGCGGGTGAAGCTCCCTACCGCAATGAGGTCTACACGCTGCGGGTGGGAGGCGCGCACATCCTGGGCGTGTATGACCTGCGGTGAAGCGGGGCGCGCGGGGACCCTCCAATCGTTGCTGCCGGAGTGTCGCGCCTGCAGGGCGAGCCGTGGCGAGACAGTCAGCCGCGGCCGGCAATCTCGAGCGCGCCGAGCGCGCCGGCGAACTCGCCGTCGCGCAGGAACACGGCCTCGCGGCCCAGCGTCGCGCACAAGCTGCGCAGGATTTCGGCGAGCGCCGCGTTTCCGCGCAGGGTCGTGCCGCCGAACACGATCCGCTTCGCGCCGACGGCGATCGCGAGCGCTCCGCAGATCAGCCCGACGTTCTCGCCGATCAGCCCGAGCAATGCATGAGCCAGGTCCCGCGCTGCCGGCGCTGCGTGCCTCGCGGGGTCGGCGAGCTTCGCGAACGAGGCTGCCGTGAGCGCGCCCGGAAGCGGGAGATCCCCCGCCGGGTAGATGTCGGAGACGAGCAGATCGACCCGACGCCGATCGCCATCGCGGGCGAGGGCGACCAGGCCCTCGAAATCGGCGACGCCCGTGAGCGCGGCGCCGAGCCCGGCAAGGGTGCCGCCACCCAGCGCGGTGCCCCCCACCCGCGTCACCTGGGCCCCATCGACCAGCATGGCCGAGGTTCCCGTCCCGAGGGAGACGAGCAGGTGGCGCTCGCCGGTCGCGAGGCCCTGCGCGGCCAGCAGGGCCTGCGAGCCGGCGCCCCAGGCGTCGAACTCGTTCACGGCCGTGGTGTCCAACGAGAGGTGGCGCGCCAGGGGGATGGCGCCGCCCCCCGTGAGGCCGATCCGGTCGGGCGCAAGACCCTCAACTTCGAGGCTCAGCCGTTCGATGTCGTAGGCTGGGACGAGTCGATAGTCGATCCGCCCCTCCCCCCGCGCGATGGCGAGCTTCGCGAGCGTCGCCCCGACGTCGATGCCGAGTCGGACCCGGGGTCCTGCTCCCGGGGTCGAGGGCCGAGGCTGCGAGGGAACCGCCATTGGAATCAGTTGGTTAGACTTCGGTCGGTGGTCGACTGACGATGTATACCGCGTTCTACGGTCTGCGCGAGAAGCCCTTCGCGCTCTCCCCGGATCCGCGCTTCCTGTTTCTCGCGGCCTCGCACCGCGAGGCGCTCGCGCACGTTCTGTACGGGGTCGAGCAGGGGGAGGGCTTCATCGCGGTCACGGGCGAGGTCGGCACGGGCAAGACCACGCTGTGCCGCACGCTGCTCGAGCGTCTCGGACCCGATACCGAGGTCGCGTTCGTCTTCAATCCGACGCTCTCGGGCGAGGATCTGCTGCGCGCGATCTGCACCGAGTTCGGGCTGCTGACGGAGGGGCGCACGCGCGCGGAGCTGTCGGATCAGCTCAACCAATTCCTGCTCGAGCAGAAACGCGAACACCGCCGGGTGCTGCTGATCGTCGATGAGGCGCAGAACCTGCCCGCCGAGACGCTCGAAGAGATTCGCCTGCTCTCGAATCTCGAGACCGCGACCTCGAAGCTGATCCAGATCCTCTTGTTTGGCCAGCCCGAGCTCGACGACAAGCTCGATTCGAAGCAGCTGCGCCAGCTGCGCCAGCGCATCAGCGTGCGCTGGAGCCTCGGCTCGTTGAGCTCGGCGGAGACGCGCGAGTACGTGCGACACCGGTTGCGCGTCGCGGCGCAGAGCGATCCGGACATCTTCTCCTCGCGCGCGCTCAGCGAAGTGCACCGGCGCGCGCGCGGCATTCCGCGGCTCGTGAATCTGCTGTGCGATCGCGCGCTGCTGGCGGGCTATGCGGCCGGCGAGAAGCGCGTCGGGCCGGATCTCGTCGGCGTGGCAGCGCGCGAGATTCTCGGCGCGCGGCGGCGGTTGCTCCGCCGGCGTCCCTGGTTACGCCGCACCTACGTGGCCGGCGCCGCGCTCGTGCTGCTCGCGAGCGGCGCGCTCGCCTGGCAGCAGTGGACGCACGTCGAGCCGAGAGTGGTGGTCGAATCCACGCCGAGCGTGAGCACGCCGCCGGTCGGTGCGGCCGGAGCGCACGCCGTCGAGCCCGCAGCCGCGCCCCCGCCCTTCATCGGCCCGCCCCAGGCACGCGAGTCGCGAGACGCGGGATGAGCACGATCCTGAAGGCGCTGCGCCGCCTCGAGCGCGAGAAGAGCTCGCTCGAGGCCCGGCCGCTCCAGGACGAAGTCGCCGCCGCGGGGCCGACACTGTCGCGGCGCCGGTTTCCCCTGGTGGCGATCCTGGCGGCGACCGCGGCCCTGGGAATCGGGCTGGGCGCATCGCTGCTGTGGCTGTGGCCGCGTGCGGGCGAGCCGCCGGTGGTCGCGAGCGCGCCGAGGGCGCCGGCGCCGGTGCCCGCTCGACCCGTTGCGCCCGTCGCGCCGGTCGCGCCGAGTGCGCCGCCGGTGCAGGCCGCGCAGCCCGTTCAGCCTGTGCAGCCGGAAGTGCCTCCCGTCCCCGTTGTCGAGCAGCCCGAGCCCGCAGCGCCCGTCGTTTCGGCACCGCCGGCTGCGGCGTTTGCTTCGCCCGTTGCCGTGGTCGAGCGTCCGGAGCCGCCGCCTGCGGCGGAGCCCGAGCCCGAGCCTCCCACGCCAGCCCCGGCCGTGGTGGCAGCACCGAGCGAGAGCCCGCCGGCGCCCGGTGAGCTACCGCCGTTCGATTCGCGAACCCGCGAGGTTCACAAGTCGCCGAGCGCGGCGCCGCCGGCCCCCGTCGCGCGTCCGGTGGAAGTCGCCCGCGCCGAGCCGCCCACGCCCGCGGAAAGAGCGGTGCCTCGCGCGGGCTCGGAGCCGCCGCGCGTGTCCGCGCTTCCGACCCCGCCCCGGCCTGCGCAGCCCGTGCATCGCAAGCCGCCGCCGGCGAAGGTGGTGCGCGCGGATCTGCCGGACGTCTTCGTCTCGAGCACGATCTGGCATCCGCAGAAGGATCGGCGCGTCGCGAAGGTGACGTACGCCGGTGGCGTCGAGAAAGAGCTCCACGAGGGCGACGCGATCGGTCCGCTCGTCGTCTCCGTGATCGAGCCCTCGGGTGTCATCTTCCTGCACGACGGCGTCGAGCTGCGCCGCAAGGTCGGCGCGAAGAATTAGCCCTCGCGATTAGCGACCCGGACGCGAACGAAGCTCGCTCGCAAGCGCATGCGGAGCTGCCGCATGTCGCCCCGAAGTGAGTCCTTTTCTGCCCCAGTTCGACCTCCCCGAATGCGCCAGAACGGCGTATGCTGGCCGAGCGCGGCCGGCACGATCGGTGCACAATCGAGGGAGTGACTGGCCGGGGCGATTTCTGCCCGGAGGACGACGATGAAGACGGCGCTGCGATACGCCCGGCTGCACGGGCACGACGTCGGCTACCGCATGGCCGGCGAGGGGCCGGTGATCGTCTTGATCCACGGCATGGCGGGCAGCTCGCTCACGTGGCGCGAGGTGATGCCGGTGCTGGCGCGCAGCTACACCGTGATCGCACCGGATCTCCTGGGTCACGGGGAATCGGCCAAGCCGCTCGGCGACTATTCGCTCGGCGCCCACGCAAGCGGGCTGCGCGACCTGCTCGTCGGAGCGCTCGGCATCGAGAAGGCGACGTTCGTCGGGCAATCGCTGGGCGGCGGCGTGGCGATGCAGCTCGCCTATCAGCATCCCGAGCTTTGCGAGCGCCTGGTCGTGGTGGGCAGCGGCGGGCTCGGGCGCGAGGTGAGCTGGAGCTTGCGAGCCCTCACGCTCCCGGGGGCCGAGTACCTCCTGCCCGTGCTCTTCCCGCGCTTCCTGCGCGGTCCCGGCGAGAAGCTCGGAAGCTACTTCCACGCGCGCGGGCTGCGCGCGCCCCACGTCACCGAGATGTGGAACGCCTATGCATCGCTGACGGAGACGGAGAATCGGCACGCCTTCGTGCGCACGCTGCGCGCCGTGGTCGATCCGGGCGGGCAGACGGTGAGCGCCCTCGACCGGCTCTACCTCGCCGCCGCCGTGCCCACGCTCATCGTGTGGGGCGAGCTCGACGGCATCATTCCGGTGGCGCACGCGCACGCGGCGCACGCGCTGTTGCCTGGGAGCCGGCTCGAAATCTTCCCCGGCGCGGGCCACTTCGTCCACGTCGAGCAGCCGCTGAAGTTCGCCGGCGTGCTGGCCAACTTCATCGAATCGACGACCCCGGCGAGCCGCGACCGAGAGTCGTATCGCGAGCGGCTGCTCGACCACGCGAGCTGAGGCGCGCGAGCGTCATCTCTCGCGATGCAGGTCCTCGTCACCGGTGCATTCGGAAATCTCGGCCAGATGGTGGTCGAAGAGCTCTTGCGCCGGGGGCTCGGCGTGCGTTGCGTGGATCTCCCGAGCCCCCGGAACCGGCGCGCCGCGAAGCGGCAGCGCGGGCGCGTCGAGATCGCCTGGGGCGACGTTCGCGATACGGCCTCGCTCGCCGGCCCGCTGCACGACGTCGATGCCGTGATCCACCTGGCCGCGCTGCTGCCTCCCGCGACGGAGAACCAGCCCGAGCTGGCGGAAGCCGTCAACGTGACCGCCACGCAACGGCTCGTGGATCTCGTGGCTCGCTCACCGCGCGAGCCGCTCTTCGTGTATCCCTCCTCGCTGACCGTCTTCGGCCTGACGCAGAGCCAGCCCCCTCCGCGCAGGCCGACCGATCCCGTCATGGCGACGGACGCCTACACGCGACACAAGCTGGCCGTCGAGGCGTACCTCGCCGCTTCATCGATTGCCTGGCTGGTGCTGCGCGTCGGCGTATCCGTCGACTCGCGCACCCTCTCGGCCGATGCGTCGGTGCTCCGGAAGATGGTCGCCGTGCGCGCCGACAACCGGCTCGAGTGGATACACCCGCAAGACGTTGCCCTCGCGATGGCGAACGCCGTCGAGAGGAAGGACGCGGTCGAGCGCCGGACCCTGCTGATCGGCGGGGGCGCAAGCTGCCAGGTCACGCAGTCGACGTTCCTGGGCGCTGCGCTCCAGGGATTGGGCCTGCGCTGGTCCGAGCGCCATCACGGCAACGACGAGTACTACACCGATTGGCTCGACAGCGACGAGAGCCAGCGCCTGCTCGACTACCAGCGCCGCAGCTTCGCCGACTATCGCTTCGAGATGGCGCAGCGCCTGCGCTGGCCGCGACGGCTGCTCTGGCCGCTGCGCCCGCTGCTGGATCCCGCGCTCGCCTCACTCTGCGAGCGGCTACAGAAGCGCGCACGCCAGCTCGCGGCGGGCTGACGTGGCGCGGGGTGGCTGCGCGAGCCCGTCCGGCTGGTATGCTCCGGCACGAAAAGGAGGTCCGATGACCCGAAAGATCGCATCCCGTCTGCTGGTGGCCGCGCTGCTCAGCCTGGCGACCCCGCTGCTGGCATGCCCGTCGAAGCCGAAGTCGACCGTCGAGAAGATGACCGACAGCACCAAGGACGCGCTCAACATCCGCGAGCACGAGAAGCTGAAGGACGCCGGCGAAGACGTGCAGGATGCCGTGAAGGACGCCGGCGACGCCGCGAAGGAAGAGACGGACTAGGCGCAAGCCTCCGGCCTCCGTCCCGCGGCTCAGCAGCTGCGCGCCTCGCGTCCGGCCGGCGACTGTCGGCTGGACGCGGGAGCTTGCGCGCGCCCACGATTCATCCGGACTGCAAACACTCGCTAGCCCGGCGGGCGTCTATTTCACCGGGCTCAGCTTGTGGGTCCAGGTCCAACCGTCCTTCTTGACGGTGATCGTGCTGTTCTTTGGATCGACGCTCATGTCCTTCGACGCCTGGGGGACGGCCAGGAGCACCGGCTGGGGGAGGACGTAGGGCTTCACTTCCTGGACCTGCTTTGCCGCAATCAGCTGGCGAGCGCCGGTGCAGGATTGGGCTGAGTCGGCGGCGGCGTAGGTACGCGTCGAAGTGAGGGTCGGCGCGCCGAGGCTGTCGTCGAACTTGTCGATCGTGAAATGCTCGTAGGGGCTGCTCAGGATCGGAGGCGTGCAGGTCTTCTCGAAGTCGCGAACGTCGGAGACTTGCGTCGCGAAATTCTTGAACGTCGGTTGGCCGACGATCTTCGCCGTCGTCTGGTCCCAGACGAGCTCGATCTCCGCCCGGTCCTTCACGTTCGCATAGCCGCCGCCTTCGTCGACGATCATCATGTCGGGGCCCTCGAACTGGCCGACGATCGTGTATTTGACCTGGGTGACGCTCGCCCACTTCATCATCTCGGCCTGATCGAACTGTGCCGCCGCAGGCGCCGCTGCAAGCATGGCAGCGGCGAGCGCGAGGGCGATCGATCCGGCGCGGTCTTGCGCAGGGAGATTTCGCAAGGCTTCTCCTTCGGGTGATGGCGCCAGAGCCTAGCGGACGGAATGCCGACCCGGAGTTGACTCGCTTTCGTGGACGCCTTCACAATGGGCCTGAAGGAGTCCGTGATGCCGCGAAGGCTTCGAGTGGGTCGCAGCGCCCCGCTGGCGTGCCTGCTGGCCGCTTTGCAGCTTGCGCTGGGTTGCGCGACGACCCCCTACTCGTTCGCCGCGCACGGGGAAACGAGCCTGACGCTTCCGTTGCGGGAGGACGAGCCGCAGATCGAGCGCGGCGTGCCGAATGCCTGGATCGACGGCTTCGGCCACTACTTCTTCTCGCTCCCGAGCAAGCTCATCCTGCTCGACTGGAAGGTCGACAACCACGACATCCCGCCGCAGGTCGAGCAATCCCTTCAGGCGTATCTGCGCGCGAACGGCCTGTGTAACACCAAAGTGCGTCTAAACCAGTATGCGCCGGGCGGCGAGTGGCGGCGCCTCTTCCAGAACCGGGAGATGCCCGCGGGCTGGCGCTACACGCTGGGACTGCTCGCGGTCGCTGTCTATACGATCTTTCCCGAGCGGCTCTTCGCGGGCTTCCCCTTCATCGGCGGCGGAGACCATTACAACCCGTACACCAACACCGTGTCGATCTACTCCGGCAGCCGCCCGATCGTCATTCACGAGGGGGGGCACGCGAGGGATTTTGCGGAAGTGGAGAACCGCCACTGGAAGGGCCTCTACGCCGGCGCGCGATCCATTCCGCTGCTCGGACTGCCCGTCGCGCTGTGGCAGGAAGCCGTCGCCAGCAACGACGCGCTCAGCTGGGATCTCGCGACGGCCGGGAGTCGCGAGTCGAAGGCGGCCTATCGGACCCTCTATCCCGCGTACTTCACCTACGTCGGGGGGACCTCGGAGGCGGCAGCCTCGTTCTTCGTGGGCGGTTGGATCCTGTATGCCGTCCAGTACGGTGCGGTGGTGGTCGGGCACATCGCCGGCCAGACGCGGGCGCTGTTCGTCAAGGAGCGCGAAGCGGGCCTCGAGCCGCAGGTGTTGAATGGCCCACCTGGCGCAGCGAGCGGGGATGCGACTGCCGGAGACGAGAGCCCGCGCACGGCCTGTCCAGCGCGCCCTCCCGATCCGCCTGCGGCCGGCACTCCCGAACCGCTGCCGAGCGAAGCAGGACCCGGCCTGAGTCCAACCGAAGACGACCTGGGAGCCACACCGTGACACAGCCGTTCGACACCGAGATCGAATCCAGCGGCGAAACACTCGCCGGCCCCTGGCGCATGCCGCGCCAGATGCTGGCCGCGCAGGAATACGACAGCCATGCCTCGATTCACGACGACGCCACGGCGCAAAAGCTGGGCTTCCAAGGCGGCGCCATCGAAGGCCCGACCCACTTCAGTCAATTCGTGCCGCTGTGCGTGAGCGTGTGGGGCGCGCGTTGGCTCGAGCAGGGTTGCTTGTCCGCGCACTATCGCAACGCCTGCTACGACGGCGACAAGCTGCGCGCCTTCATCGCCCGGCCGAAGGACGGCGCCACGCACACCACGCTGTGGATGCAACGCGACGACGGCATGGAGGTGCTGCGCGGCACCGCGTCCGTGGGTGCGGACAACCCGCCGTCGGCGCTCGAACAGCGGCTCAGCGAGCTGAAGCCGCTCGAGAACGCCGTCATCCTTCGCGACATCGAGGTGGGCATGCGTAGCCAGCGCATTCCGGTGCGGATGGACATGAATCAAGAGATGGGCCCCCTGTATCCCTTCTCGCTGGCGGACAAGCTCGCGGTCATCACCGAGCCTTCGGCCTGGTACACGCCGGAGGGCGCGCGGACTTCAGCGTGGAAGCGCCCGATCATTCCGATCGAAATGATCAGTGTGCTCTGCGGATACGCGAAGGATGCCGATCCGTTTCCCGTGCGAGGCCCTGTCGTCGGACTCTTTGCGGACCAGGAGATCCGACTGCTCGAGGGCCCGCTGTTCGCAGGCGAAGCGTACGAGCTGGATCGCGAAGTCGTGTTCTTGAGCGGCAGCCGCCGCACCGAGAGCATGTGGGTGAAGACGCGCGTCTTCGCGCCCGGCTGCAGCGAAGTGCTCGCCAGCATGCTTCTGAACGCGGCCAGCTTGAAGGACTCGTATCCCAACTATGCGGACGAAGCGAACGAGCTCTACGGCGCGAGTGCGGTAGCCGGCAACTAGTGGCTTGATTCGTCCGCTTCCAGCCAGCGCGACTGTTCGAGGTTGATAGCGACGTCGATGCGGTGACGGAAGGGCGGATCCACGGGGCCGCTCACGGCCGCGCGTCCGGCGTTGCGCGCGACGCGTGTGCGCATCCGCCTAGCTGTCGGTGGAATGGGCCAACACCTCGACGCGGCCGTCGCGCTGGGAGCAGCGCTCGGTGGAGTCGCTGCACTTGGCCCGCTCCACGGAGAAGCCACCGCTCTCGATCCGGTTCGCCGCCACGCCACTCCGCACCAGCGCATCCCGCACATTGGCGACACGCCGTTGGCTCAGCGCCACGTTGTACTGGTTGGTGCCACGCAGCAGATCCGTAGAGCCATCGATCCCGACACGAACGCCGGGGTTCTGGTTCACGTAGGCCGCGATGTCGGCGATCTTGCTCATCTCGGAAGACCGAACGTCCGCCTTGTCGTATTCGAAGAGGATGTCCCGGAGCGAAACCCAT
Organism: uncultured delta proteobacterium; assembly: GCA_963785985.1. Taxonomy (GTDB): domain Bacteria; phylum Myxococcota_A; class UBA9160; order UBA9160; family SMWR01; genus DATBRV01. The sequence goes on from CAWAXD010000026.1 coordinate 34,032, forward strand.
CCCGCCTTTGAGCCCGGCTGAGACGGCGCTTCCGTCACGCCGCTCTGGCCCTGCGAGCCCGTCATGCCGCGCTGGCCCTGTGAGCCCGTCATGCCGGCAGGGCCCTGAGCGCCCGTCATGCCCGTGGGACCCTGAGGGCCCGTAGCGCCGCGGGGGCCGGCACACGCGAGCGCGAGGCCCGCGATGATCGCAAACACGAGTGAATGTCTCATGGTTCCCACCTCTGATCGGGTTGATTCCGGTCGGTCGAAAAGCTGGGCAGCGACCTCAGTCGCTGGAGCCAGCTTGCTCACCTTCCTACGCGATACGAAGACAACGGTCCCAGCACGCCGAACGCCGAGAGAAGCCAGAGCACCACCGCGATCACGACGACGATGTTCAGGATGTTCTTGATCTTCGCATCCATCGGGATGTAGTTGTTCACGAGCCACAACAACACACCGACGACGATGAGTGCGATGATGACGTTGATGAGCGGCATGGATTTCCTCCAACGGGCGTTCGATCGTCAGTTCGTCTCCGGGCGACGCTTCGCTTCGATGCGGTCGCCCACCTTGATGTCCTTCAGCGTCTCGGCGGACGCCTTGAATTCATGGATCTTGAGGTCGCTGCTGCGCACGGTCACGCGTCCCCGCTCGTGATCGACCTTCGTCACCAGTCCTGCGATCGTCTCGGGAGCCTGCTCCGCCGCCGTCGCCGCGCGAGGCGCTGCGACGCCGCTCTGGCCGAGGGCGACCGCCAGCAGCATCACGGCGAGCATTCGACTTTTCCGCATGGCTCGCCCCCTACTTCGACTCGTACTGGGTGATGTCATAGATGGCGCCGGCCGCCGCGCCGACACCCGTGCCGATCAGTGCGCCCTTGCCGGCGCCATGGCCCGTTGCCGCGCCGGTGCCTGCGCCCACCGCGGCGCCCGGCAGCGTGCCGCAACCGGCGAAGAACACGACGGCGAGCACCAGTCCGGAAATCCCACTCGCCTTTCGAGCTCTCATTACCGATTCCCTCGCTGGAATGCGCGTTCGCATCGCCTCGACGAAGAGCAAGACACGTGCCATGGCGGATTGGGGACGACACGCTCGCCGCATCCGAGAAACGGGGCGAGCACGCGGATCGGGGCAGACTGGCCGTAGACAAGAGAAGGGCGAAGCCGTCTTTGTACAAACGGGCTGGCGGCGACGCCAGAGAATTCGACGAATCGCGCGTCTTGGCGGGGAGTAGCGCAAGCTGGGAGAGGGGGCAGCGATCGCCGGCCGAGTGCCTACACCCGGCGGCGTCCCTCGAGATGCGTCTCGCGCTTGAAGCCGGGCACGAGCGAGCGCAGGCGGCGGACGATCGGCCAGGGGTTCTCGCGCGCGAGCTCGCTCAAGGTCTCCTGCATCACTTCCGTGATCTCCGCGTAGCATCGATCGAGGATCTCCGGGTCGTTCGCGGCTTCCGGCCCGTACGCGCTCCAATCGAGCGGCTCGCACACCTGCACCGTGATCTTTGCGGGCATCGGGATGTAGAAGGGGCCCGGGAGCGACACGCCCCACGGCAGCTGCCACACGAGCGGGAGGTTGCCCATGCGGATGCGCTTCAACCCGAGCCAATCCGCGAGCCGCTCGCTGCGCATGAGCACGATCAGGTTGTCGTGCCCTCCGTGGCCCACGACCGGGACGACCGGAACCTGCTTCTCGAGAGCGAGGCGGATGAAGCCCTTGCGCCCGGCGAGGTCGATGCGGTTGCGCTCCAGCCAGGGACGAAACAGCTCGTGGTCGCCGCCGGGATAGACGAGCACCGGGAAACCCTCGTCGAGCGCACGCCCTGCGTTCTCGGCGCTCGCGGGGACCTGGCCCATCCGGCGCATCACGCTGCCGATCAGGGGAATCGTGAATGCGGCATCGAAGCCGAGCCCGATCAGTGGCCGCTCGATGCCGCGCTGCGCGTACCACGCGGCGAACACCGCGCTGGTGTCGGGTGTGAGACCGCCGCCCGAGTGATTCCCCACCAGCAGCGCGGCGCCCTGCTCGGGGACGCGATCGAGGCCGCGCACCTCGGCGTCGAAGTAGCGCGCGAAGATCTGCATCAGCGGTACGAGAGCCTTCAGGTAGCGCGGATCGCGCTGGAACGCGGGCTCGGCGAGCTGGCGCTCCACGAGCTCGGCCCACAGCGCGAAGGGGTCGAGACGGCGCGCGCCTTCCGACACCGCTCGAGGAAGCCAATCGAAAATCGCCACGTGCAGCCCCTGCTCGACGTACCGGGTCGCCCAAGAGGATAGGGAACCCGCCTGCGAGGCCTGTCGCTGGGCGTCCTCCCCACGCGAGCCAGACCGGGTCCCGGCCCTTCGCTCACGACACGAGCAGGAACCCGCTCGGAACCAGGCTCGTTGCGAGCATCACGTCGTTGATGTCCTCGTGCTCGCGCCAGGTCTCTACCTCGCGATGCGCGGGGACCTGCCAGAACGACTCGATCTCCGAGCGCAGCGGCGCGAAGCGTGCGAGTGGCTCGAAGCCGCGGACCGGCTCGAGCCCAGCGATGCCGGCGAGACCGATCGCGAGCCCGAGCTCGCGGAACGCGAGGCGGCGGGTCGCGGGGAGCCCCAGGTCCGGCCCCGCCACGTAGTAGCGCAGGCCGAGGAGCGCGGCCGCGAGCAGCGCGTCGCGAAGACCGGCGAGCTCCCGCGGCACCCCCGCGCGAATCAGCTGCTCGACGCGGCAGGCGTCGACGAGCAGGCCGCCGAGACCCAGCGGATCCGACGTCGCGAGCTGATCGGGCGCGATCATGGACGCGAAGTCCGCGCTGGCCTGCGCGAGCCCGGAGCCCGCGGGCGAGCCGAGCGCGCGCGCCGTCGCGTCGAGCTGCACGCACGTGATCAAGCCGTCGAGCGGATCGTGCTGCCCCATCGAATCGACGAGCGGCCGCGTGAGGTCGATGCTCATCTTCCAGACGATGCGCTTGCGCCCGCCGGGACGGGGCTCGACCGTGAACGCGCGGTGCGCCACCTCCGCGAGCTCGACCGCCCACGTGGAGAAGATCGAGCGACCGCTCGCACGCGCCACCCGATCGAGCGCGTGCATCCACTTCGTCAGGTAGTGGAAGTACTGTCCGTCCTGATCCCATTCGCGTCGCTCATCGAGCGGCTCGCCGGGTCCGCGTTCGGGCAGCGGCTTGCCGATCCGCAGTCCGCCGCGCGTCGGGTGCGCCTCGCCCTCGCGCTCGGCTAGCCCGCTGATCCAGCCCTGGCGTCCGTCGTCCGGGCGATGGCGGCCGAGCGTGCGGTGAACCTGCTCGACCAGGCGCAGCGCGAGCTCGCCATGGCTTGCCGCGCCGGTCGCGCGTTCGAGCGCGAGAAAATTGCAGACGGCGAATGCGTCGGTCCAAAGGTAACGCCGCGGCGGGCGCTCGGACGTCAAGCCCGTGCGCTCCGCGAAGCGCGTCATCAGCCGCGTCGCCTGCGTCGTCCGCTCGTCCATGCTCGAAGGCTCGATCTGCTCACGCCGCGCGACCGGCGTCGCGCGCCACGCGCGCGTGCAGCGTGTCGGCGCCGACCTGCGCGCAGGCCGTGAGCGCCTCGTCGTAGCGCTCGCGCGCCTCGTCTCGGGCGCCGCGCAGCTCCGCGAGCCGAGCGAGCGCGTAGCTCACGGGCCCGCCGTAGCAGATTGCAATCGGCAGCACGCCGTGATGATCGGCATACGGCGCGAGCAGTGCGTGTAGCGCGCCGGCCTGCTCTTTCGCTGCGAGCTCGGCACAGAGGTGGGCGATCTCGACCAGCGTGGCGATCCAGCGTAGGTTGCGCGGGGTGTCGGCGAAGCCGCGCGCCGCGAGCTCCTGGAAGCGCGCGCGCGCAGCGTGCGGGCGGCCGGCTTCGATCTCGGCGCGCGCCACGATCGCCTTCACCCAGTGCGTCGGGCCTTCGCGCGCCCGCAAGGCGGGCGCGAGCGCCTCGATCAGCGCCTCGCAATCGCCGCGTGCGCGCGCCAGCAGAGCGCAGTGCGCGCTGAAGCAGCCGCGCGCGAAGGGGTGCTCGGCGCGCAGCCCTACGGAAAGCGCTGCGCGCGCGCGCGCGTCGACCTCGGCGAAGCGGCCTTCGAGCAGCGCGACGCCGGTGTCGTAGACCTCGAGGTGCCAGCGCATGCCGAGATGCGGCCGCTCGCCCGCGACGCGTCGGGCAGCATCGCGCGCGCGCTGCGCGCCCGCGCGGTCGCCGAGCTCGAGGCGGTCACCCGCCACGTCGAGCAGCGCGATCAGCGCGCGATCCGCGCTGCGCGAAGCGCCGGCCACCACCTCGATCTCGCGCGTCAGGATCTCCCGCTCGGCGAAGCTGTCCGGTCCTCCAATCGCGTAGTGAAGTGTGTAGAGCGCGTCCTGTAGCGCATCGGGATCTCCGGCAGCGCGTGCGAGCGTCACGGCGTGCCGTGCCACGCGGGCGGCCTGCTCGTGCGCATCGCGGATGTCGAGGTAGGCGAGCCGCGTCACGAGCCGCGCCTGCTCGACTCCGCCCGCATCGGGAAGCGCGGCCAGCGCCTCGGCGATTGCGGTGCGCGCCGCTTCGTCGCGGACACCCCACTCCTGGAGGTCGAGCAGCCCGATCGCGGCCTGCGCCATCTCGCGCGGCCGGCCGAGCGCACGCGCCAGCTCGAACGCCGCGCGCGCGGTCTGCCGCCGGCGAGAGCGCTCGCTCGCGAGTCGCCACGCCTCGGTGCACGCGAGCGCGAGCGCGAGCCGGCGCAGCGGGTCGCAGCCCGGCACCAGCTCGAACGCCTCCCGCGCCTGCTCGTAATGCAGCGCGGCCCGTTCCCAGGCGCCGACCCGCGAGGCCTGTTCGGCCGCGCGCAGCGCCGCCTGACTGGCGTGCTCGGGATCGCCGACCGCGAGCGCCCGGTGGTGGTGATCGGCGAGCTCGGCGAGCAGCGCGCTCGGATCGCCCTCGTTCTCTCGCTCCAGGTGCTCAGCCGCGCGCAGGTGGAGCCGCGCACGCACCCCCGGGACGAGCGCCGCGAGCGCGGCCTCGCGGAACAACGCGTGCGTGAAGCGGAAACCCGCCGCGCCCGTGGGTGCGGGCTCGATCACACCGGCTCGCACCGCCTCGTCGATGCGGTCGAGCGCGTCGGAGTGCAAGAGCCCCGCCACCGCGGCGGCCGCCGGCAGGTCGAAGTCGCGCCCGAGCACCGCCGCTGCGGAGACCAGCGACGTCGTCGCGGGCGAGAGCCGTTCGAGCGGGCGGCGGATCAGGTCGAAAGCGTGTGCGGGCAGCACGACACCCTCGCGCGGCACGCGCTCCGGTTCAGTCAACGCGCCGCGCTCCTCGAGCAGGCGCAGCGCCTCGCGCGCGAACAGCGGTATGCCCTCGGTGCGCGCGTAGAACTCCGAGGTGAGGTCGGGCGGTGCAGGTCGCCCGAGCACCTGCTCGAGCAGCGCCGCGACCTCGGCGCGCGAGAAGGGCTGGAGCGCAATCTCGATACAGCGGTCCTGTGCACGCAGCAGCGCGAGAGCGCGCGTCACGGGATGGCCCGGCTCGCGCGGCTCGTCGCGCACCGTCCCGAGCACGAGCAGCGGCGCGTCGAGTGGCTCGTGCGCGAGATGCTCGAGCAGGTGCAGCGATGCGGAGCCCGCCCATTGCAGGTCTTCGAGCACCACCAGCAGCGGTCGGCGGCGCGCGGCCCGCAGCAGCGCGCGGCTCACGGCGTCGAACAGCAGGAAGCGGTTCTGCTCCGGCGCGCGAGCGTCCGCGCTGGCGGCTCCGCGCAGGCCCAGCAGCTCCGTGAGCTCGCCCGCGTGGCTGGCGATCTCGCGCGCCGCATCGGCTCCCCCCGGCTGCTCGAGCAGGCGCCGCAGCACCTGTGCGAACAGCCAGAGCGCGGGAACGCCCTCGCCGTCGCGCGCGCGCCCGATCAGCGCGAGGGCACCGGCGGCTTCGAGCTCGGCCGTCGCGATCTCGGTGAGCCGCGTCTTGCCGATGCCCGGCGGGCCGGAGATCAGCACCACCGCGCCCTCGCGGCGGCTCACAGCTCCCGCAAATGCCTCGCGCAGCTTCGCCAGCGCGTCGGACCTCCCGACGAACGGGCGCTCGCGAGCGCTCGTGATCCGGGCGTCCGGCGCCGCTTCGAGGGCGACCACCTCACCGCTGAAGCGATAGCCGCGGCGCGAGATGCTCTTGATCAGGCGTCCTCGATGCGTGTCGCCGATCGCGCGGCGCGCGTGCGAGACCGCGCGGTTCAGCGAGCCCGGCGTGACCACCGTGTCGGGCCACAGCGTGTGCAAGAGCTCGTCGGCGGGCACCACGCGCTCGCGCTCGCGCAAGAGCAGCGCGAGCAGCGCCAGCGGCTTGGGCTGGATCGCGACCGGGCGCCCGTCGCGGCGGAGCTCACCGCGGGCTTCGTCGAGCTCATAGGCTCCGAATCGGAACAGCACGCGTCGAACTTAGGGGGCTTGAGCCTTCCGCGCGACGTAGTACAGGTGGATCGGGTCGTCGGAGAGCGCCAGCGCCTCGACGGCGGCGAAGCCCGCCTCCGCCAGCATCTGCCGCGCCGCGGCTTCCCCTCCCAGCGCGCCGGGCCCGACGCCGCCCGCCGCCAGCGAGACGCTCGTGAGATGCAGGCAGGACAGCGTGTACAGGAAGGTCGCGAGCGGGTGGGCGGCGCCTCCGTGCGCGGCGCTGGCGATCGCCTGCATGAAGAAGATCCCGTCGCCGCGCAGCGCTCCGGCCACGCTCCGGAGCACGGCGTCGGGATCTGGCTGGTCGTGGATCACATCGAATGCGGTGATCAGGTCGAAGCCGTCGGCGAGCGCGAGATGCGCCGGGTCGCGCGCTTCGAAGCGCAGGTTCGGGAGCCCGCGCGCCTCGATCCGGGCCAGCTCGATCGCGCGCGCACTCGCGTCCACGCCGCTGAAGCGGCTGTTCGGGAAGGCCTCGGCCATGCGCGCGAGCGCCCGTCCACTGCCGCACGCCACGTCGAGCACGTCGCAGCCGCTCGCGAGCCGCGCGGGGAGCCCGGGCGCGAGCGGGAGGATGCGTTCGAGCAGGCTCGCCACCACGGTCTGATCGCGCGCTTCGGTGCTCAGCGCTTCGAAGCGCCGATACGACGAACGCGGCACCCCGCCGCCGTGCGCGAAGCACTTCACGATCTCGTCCTCGACCGCGCCGAGCAGCGGGATCCACTGGAAGCTCGCAGCCAGGTTGTTCGGTCGCGCCGCTCGTGTGAGCGCTGCCGCGTGCTCGGGGGGGAGCCGGAAGGTTCCGGACTCACGGTCGTGCTCGACGACGCCGCCGGCCGCCATCGCGGCGAGCCACTCGCCTACGTAGCGCTCCGCGAGCCCGGCCTGGAGCGCGATCTCCGTCGTGCCAGCCGGCGCGAGGTCGCGCATCACGTCGAACAGCCCGGTGCGGTGGCCGACCGAGATCATCAGGCCGAGCGCGGCGTCGTTGAGCGCGCCGATCAGCTTCGCGGCGAAGCGCTGCGCGCGCGCCGGGTCGAGGGCCATCTCCGTCTCCCCACTGCGAGGCGTTCGGGCGGCGCCCGCCGCACGCGCTCCGCCCCGCAGCGGGCGGAGCGGGCGCGCACGGCGGCGCTCCGCGACCCGAAACCCTCGCGCATCGGCGACGCCGATCTCGTCATGACACCTCGCCGACCGGCGCCGACGCCCGGCCGCGCTGCGTGCGCACGCGCGGGACGAACATCGGCGTGGCCGCCCGCCACCGGCGGTAGGGCTCGCCCAGCGAAGCGTTCAGGTCGCGCTCCTCGTAACCGATGGCGATCAGGATGTAGGCCGTCATCGCGCCCGCGAACAGCGCGTGCCCGACTGTCAGCGTCGGCGTCAGCCAGAACGAGGTCATCCAGCCCACGTACAGCGGGTGACGGATGAACCGGTAGATCTGCGGCGTGACGAAGCGCTTGTCGGTATAGGGGCTGCCGCGCCACGCGAGGAACACCTGGCGCAGCCCGAACAGGTCGAAGTGATCGATCAGGAAGGTCGAGTACAGCACGATGCCGAAGCCCAGCAGCGCGCCGGCCTGGAGCGCGATCGCGGCGCTGCCCTCGGCGTGCCAGATCGCGAACGGAATCGGCCGCCAGACCGAGAACAGCAGGATGAGCACGATGCTGCTCGCGAGCACGTAGGTCGCGCGTTCGATCGGCTTCGGCACGCTGCGCGTCAGCACCTGCTTGAAGCCGGGCCGCGCCATCACGCTGTGCTGGACGCCGAACAGCGCGATCAGCGCGAGGTCGATCGCGAACGCCGCCGGCACGCTTCCGGGCGTGCCGGAGTCGATCGAAACCGGAACGACGAGACCCGTCAGCCAGCCGATCAGGTAGAGGAACGTGACGAAAAAGATGGCGTAACACACGGTTCCGTAGACGAGTGCCGCAGCGCGGCGGATGAACGACATGGTGTGCCTCCTTGGGCGCGCAGACTACGTGGCTTGACGGCTGCCTGTCTCGACCGACTCCGTACCGTTTCCTGACCGCGGGCATGGGCGAAAAACGCTCTGGATTCCGAGGGTTTCTGGGGCGTTGCGCGCGACCTCTCCGGCATCGCTCTGGGTGTCCCCACCGCCGCCGGCCCGGGTCGACGCGGCGGTGGGGAACCCTCGATCGGCTCCTGCGCACGCTCTGCGGGGGTGGTTGCGTGCGCAAGCGCCGCCTAGGGAATTGCCTGCGGCTCTCCGTAGAGGAAGTCGTCCAGCATCACGATGTCGACCTTGCCTCCGTCATCCGGCCCCGGGGCGGCATTGCCCGTGGTGATGCGCACGCGCGCGATCACCGCGTCGTCGAAGAGGATCCCGAAGAAGGACTGGCTCCCATCCCCGGGCGAGCTCGGAACGAAGCTGCTGAACAGCAGATTGCCGTCGGCGCCGAAGTACTCGAGCAGCGTGGAGGCTTTGCGGTTTCCCTGCTTCTTGCCGGGTCCGCTTCCATCCGGAAGGTCGACATCGGTGAAGACGGCGCCAAAGCCACTGACCGTCGCGGCTTGGGCGCCATTGGTCCCGGGAATGAAGAACAGGGTCTCGGTGATGTTGCTGCCGACCGGGGTGAACAGGCGGTGCTGGCTGAAGGCGCTGAAGATATTCCCGTAGCTCGGATTACCGAAGAGTCCAGCCAGGCCGCCCTGCGCTCCGCCCGTCGGCGGACCCTGTGAAAGCCCGGTCCCCGGCGTGGTGAACTGGCTGCCGCGGGTATTCAGGAACACATTGAAGGGCGTCACCGGAGTGGTGGTCGACGTGTCGGCGCCACCGGCGCCGTCCCAGTTGATCTCGCGGCGACCGGTGGTGAGCGGTCCTGCCGTGTTGCCGTTGAGCGTCCCCAGGGCAGCGCGGTACTGATCCACCGAGCTCTGGATCGACGCGGCGGTCGGCCCGGCCGCCTGGAACACGAGCGGCGCAACGAAGTCGTGTGGAGACTTACCCTGCGCGTACGCGTGTCGCGGGGCGGCGAGACCCGTCACCCAACCGATCAGGCAGAGAAGCGTAACGATGAAGATCGCTCGACACGCGCTTCGGTAGGCGTGCGTTGCGTCGCGGCTGATGAACGACATGAGATTCCTCCTTGGGGCGCACACACGACGAGACTAGGCGGCGGGAGGCCCCACCGTCTCGACCGTCCCCATACCGTTTCCTGACCGCTGGCGTGGGCCGATTACAGCCTCGATTCCGAGGGCTTGTGGATCTCTGCGTGCGAGAATCCAATTCGAATTGCCTATCCTGCTCTGGCTGGCTTTCGCGCCCGCGCGGCGCAGTGCGCGGACGAGATCGCCGGTTCATGCAGAATGACGAAAGGAAACCCGCACATGGCGAGCTTGCACGACTTCACGCACGAGACCCTCGACGGAAAGCCCCGACCGCTGGCCGACTTCAAGGGCAAGCCCGTGCTGGTGGTCAATGTGGCGTCGCGCTGTGGGTTGACGCCACAGTACGCGGGCTTGCAGAAGCTCCAGCAAACCTACGGCCCGCTCGGCTTCAACGTGCTCGGCTTTCCGTGCAACCAGTTCATGGGGCAGGAGCCTGGCAGCGAGGCGCAGATCGCGGAATTCTGCACGAAGCATTACGGCGTCACGTTCCCCATGTTCGCCAAGCTCGAGGTGAACGGCGCCGGCCGCGCTCCGCTCTTCGCATGGCTGACGCAGGAAAAGACCGCGCCCGACGGGCCCGGCGACGTAGCCTGGAACTTCGCGAAGTTCCTCGTCGGAAAGGACGGCAAGCTGATCGCGCGCTTCAACCCGCGCGTTGCGCCCGATGCGCCGGAGCTCATCGCGGCGATCGAGAAGGCGCTCGCCTAGCGTGCACCCGGTCAGGATTCATTCGCGCGCGGTGCCGCACTTGCTCGCACGCCTGCGCATGCTCTGCCGTTGCTCGTCGCGAGCTGGACGCCCGCCTTGCCGATCTCGTCCATCGAGGCGCGGATCAGGCCGTTCGAGAGCTCCCGACATTTCGGCCTGGTCGGGTGCCGAAATTCAGCGTACTCGTGCGCGCCAACCGATGCTCGTCTTGCCACCCCCCATCAGATCGGGGGCGGGACGTCGACACAGACGTCGGATGGCGGGACGGCGGGGCGCGGCGGCTGACACAGGGGTGCGAAGCGCGGCTCCTGGCGTCGGGGTCCGAGGTTCCTTGCCAGCCCGCGGCGCAGGGCGATGAGATCGCTCCCGGTGCACGTCTCGGGTCCGACTCCGGGCTCCCCGCTCACGTTGCACTTCGTGATCGCAAAACCCGGCGGAGTGTGACCGAAGAGGTGGAACACCAGGAAGACGAGGTCGCGCGCATCGAGGTGCCCGTCGTTGTTCACGTCGCCGCACTCGCATTCGTCCGGCACCCCATTCGAGTTCGAATCGGTCTGCGCCGCATCCGTCTGCACCCAGCCTTGACACAGATCGGCGGCGTCCGGAATCCCGTCGTCGTCCGCGTCGGGCTCGCGCACGCCGGGGTTCGCCGGGTCGCTGCGCTTGCGCAGCTCGTCGCGGTCGAGACAGCCGTCGCGGTCGCGATCGATACCCAGTCGGACGCCGTTGCCCGGCGGAACGGCCGTGAAGGTGACGAGCTCGCCCGGCGCCAGGGCGTCGCTCAGCGCCGAGGCCGTGACGACGGGATCGCGCGATGAATCGGGCACGAAGCCTGCGCGAGAGTCGTCGTAGACCCAGCCGGCGGGCTTCCCGCCGGAGACTCCCTTCGCCACGAGGTCGCAGTGTCCGCGCTTCGCCTCCTCGACCAGCGTCGCGACGTCGCCCACCAGGCCCGGAGCTGCGACGCTGAGCTGGCGGCCCACGCACGGAAACGAGTCCGTCCCGAATGCCAGCACGAACGACGTCACGTCGTCGCCATCCGCGCCACCGCCGGGGAGCATCGCCCGGATCAGGGTGGTGAGATCCATGACTCCGTCGTTCAGCATGAAGAAGCCGCGCCGGCGCGCCGTCGGGCCGATTGCCAAAGGAGCATCGAACGAACGCAGCGCGTCGAAGTCGATCTTCTGGTAGGCGTTGCGAAGATGGGGGACCTTGAAGTCCTGCGGGCGTTGGTTGGTGGCGATCAGCTGGTTGGACGTGCCCTTGGGCAGCTGGTGGCAGAAGCTGCAATTCGCAGCGAAGAGGGATTCTCCGCGCCTCGGGTCGCCGACCGCAGCGGAGCCGTCTCCGCGCACGATCGGGATCTGCGCAGGCAGCGAGTCGTCGGCGTTGCGGTAGGGATTGGGAGGCAGCTCGACCGTCATGATGAATTCGGTGAAGGCTTCCATGTCGGCTTCGGGCAGCGGCTCGCTGCGTCCGAGCAGCGTCGCGAACGCGCCGTTGAAGTGTTGGAAGTTCCTGCGGTCGCCGCGCCAGTGGAAGGGCTCCATGCCGCGCAGGCCGCGAAGCGTCTGCGTCACCATCGGTCCCTTCATCGGGTCGAAGCCCGGCCGGCTCACACGCTGATCGAGGAAGCGGACCCAGTCGGCTGCCTCGAGGGTGAGGAGCTGGCCCTGGGGATCGCCCAGATCCCAGGCGAGACCGTCGAAGTTCCCGAACACGTGACAGGTTGCGCAGGCGATATCGCCATGACCGGAGCTCAGGGCGGCGTCGTACAGGAAGTCGCGGCCGCGACGCACGGCTTCGGGGCTTGGGTCGAAGCGGGCAGGGCCCGCGACACCGGTGACGAAGAGCTCGCGACCCGCGTCGAGGTCGACGGTCGACAGGCTGTTGTCGAAGCGGTTGAGCACGTAGAGACGCCGGGCGGGCTCGTTCAGGGCGACGCCGCTCGGCCCGCCTCCCACGCGGATCCGTTGTAGCACCGCGGCGCTCGTGCCGTCGAGGACTGCGACCATGCGGGACCCGAATGCCGTGAGGTAGAAGCGATCGCCGCTCGCCGAGAAGACCCCGTTGCCGGGCTGCGAGACGCTGCGCTCGATCTCATCCGGGGGACCCGGCGTGACGGCGTAGTCGATGTGGGGGTTGAGGTCTACCCGGCGCATGCCCGTGAAGACGTTCACGATGCTGACGCGCGTCTCCACCAGGTGGCCGCGCAGGTTCGGCTCGAAGCGCACGAGATTTCGCGCGTCGGTGTTGGGCACCCAGAATTCCGGTCGGACGGGATGGATCGCCACGTCGAACAGCGTGGTGCCGAGGGACGAAACCGCAGCGATGACGGTTGGGGTCGGGGCGCTGGCAGCGATCACGAAAAGGTCCCGGTCGGGAAGCGAGAAGCCGATCGCGCGCGTCCGGTCCCCGCCCGCGTCATCGAGGAAGCGCTGTGTCGCGGGATCGAACTTCACGATGAGCGAGAGCGGAAGCGGCGGCGGCGGCAGGCTCGCATCCCGCGGCGGATTCGGGGCGGGCGCGGTCCCCCCGACGAAAAAGGGGGGTGCGACGGTGGTCTGGTTGCCGGACTCGAGCACGACGAGCGCGACGTAGCTTCCGTCGGCCGTCGCGGCCATCGCGCGGGGATCCTCGCCGGGAATGGGGATGCTGCGAATCTTGCTCCGCGAGGCCGCATCGAAGACATCGACACGGTCGTCCTTGCCGGAGACGGACACGAAGGCGCGCCCGCTCGCGAACACGACGTCGGTGGGCTCATCTCCAACCGGCAGGGTGGCAATCAGCCGCTGCGCCGCTGCGTCGACGATGCTCACGCTGTCCGAAAGGTGGTTCACCACCCAGACCTCGTTCGTGCCCGGTCGGACGGCGAGGCTCACGGGCTCGAGGCCGACGGGGACGTCGCCGGCGAAGCGAGCGGCGCCGACGGCATCGACCGCGAAGATCGCGACGCGGGCTTCGGGCGTGTTGACGGCGTAGAGGCGATCGCGGGCGGCCGAGAGAGCCAGAGGATGGACGTGGCTCGACTCGTAGTTCGTGAAGTCGCTGCCCGCCGCGCGCAGGGACCCGAGCGCCAGCAGGGTGACGAAGGCGCAAGCCGCCCTGCGCGAGCCGATCGACGGCGACACGGAACTTCCTCCGTCGGGGAATACCCTCAGTTTGATTACGCGCGAACGCCCCGTTTCTGTCAATCGGAAACGGGCGCGACGGCTTCTCGGGCTCTGAGCGAGCTCGAGGACGGTCCGTCAGCGCAGCGAGATCGAGCCGTTGCTCGTGCGCAGCTTGATCAGCGGGCCGCCGGCGCCGAGCTGGCCGCGGACCTGGCCGTTGGTGGCGCGCGTGGCCTTGCACAGCGTGCGGTCGTTGCGGATCACGCCGTTGTCGACGCGGATGTCGACGTCGGCGTTCGCGTCGTCCGGGAGCTCGAGCAGGATCCTGCCGTTGCTCGTCGCGAGCTGCACGCCCGCCTTGCCGATCTCGTCCATCGAGACGCGGATCAGGCCGTTCGAGGTCGAGGCGTCGACCGAGCCGCGGTGCTCGTCGAGCTCGATCTTGCCGTTGCTCGAACGCGCCATCAGCCGCCCACAGGTCATCGCGCAGCAGACCTTCGCGTTCGTGGTCGCCACTTCGATGTCGCCCGTCACGTCGTCGATCGTGACCGAGCCGTTGCTCGAACGCGCGCGCACGCGGCCACGCACGCTGGTGATCGAGATCTTCCCGTTCGAGACGCTGACGTCGACGTTGGTTCCGCGCGGCACGTGCAGCTCGAGGTTCGCGTGGCCGCGCCGGTTCCACTTGCGCGGCACCTCGACGTCGAGCTCGAGGGCCTCGCCGCCCATGCCATTCACGAGCCGGATCTCGTCGAGCAGCTCGCGCGCGGCGTCGGCCGACTCGGCGCGCGCCGTCTTCGCGACGATCACCTCGACGTCACCCCGTTCTTCGCCGATCACGCAGGTGCGCCCGTTCGTGTTGTGCACGCGCAGCTGATGGCTCGCGGGGGCGGCGAGCACGATGCGCTCCTCGCCGATGGCGCGCTCGCTCCACGGAATTCCCGAGAGCAGGCTGCGCAGGAAGCCGCCGAAGCCGCGCTCCGGGCCGTCGCCGCAGTCTTCCGGATCGATGCGCCTGCGCAGCGTCATTGCATGCTCCCGGCGCGGGCGCGCGAAACCAGCTCCACCAGCCGCGTGAGCACCGCGCCGCCGGGCCCGCGCAGCGAGTGCACGGCGAGGTCGGAGAGCTCCGACGGCTCCGGATTCACCTCGATCACGCTGCCGCCGCTGCGCAGCACCTCGAGCGGAAACTCGGCCGCCGGATAGACCGTGGCCGAGGTTCCGACCACGAGCATGCAGTCTGCACGTTCGACGACGCGATGGCAGCGGCGCAGCACGTCCGCCGGAATCGGCTCGCCGAACTGCACGGTGTCGCCCTTCACCACGCCGCCGCAGCGAGGACAGCGGGGCGGCAACTCCTCGGGGTCGATCTCGATCTCGCCTTCGCTGAAGCGCGCGACGCAGCCGAGGCAGCGCACCAGCTTGTAGTTGCCGTGGATTTCGATCAGCTCGCGGGCGCCGGCCTGGCGGTGCAGGTCGTCGATGTTCTGCGTGATCACGGCGTCGCAGCGGCCGAGCGTCTCGAGCTCGGCGAGAGCGACGTGGCCGGCGTTGGGCTTCGCGCTGCCGAGCGTCTCGGTGAGCGCCTGCGCCCAGGGCTCGCGCGGTGAGAGACGGTCCTGCCAGGCCCGCTTGGGATCGCGGAGGAAGCGCTGGTAGCCATCGAGCGGGGGCTCGCCGTACTTCGTCCACAGCCCTCCCGGCCCCCGGAACGGCGGGATGCCGCTCTCCACGGAGAGCCCGGCGCCGGTCAGCGCGACGACGCTTCGCGCGGCGAGCAGCTTCGACGCGGCTCTCTCGATCTCGCCGGCGAGCGGCTCGGCGATCACGAAATCGGGGCTGCGCGTCGGGTGCGTCATGGCTTCAGTGCAGCGTGCGATCGTGGTCGCGGCGGCGCCGCGCCTCGAATTCGTCGTCCCGCACGGCGCGCAGCTGCTGCCGCATGCGGAAGCGACGCCAGCGGTACTTGAGCTGCGCGAGCGTGAGCGGATTTCGCGCCTGCCCGCTGTAGTGGAGGTAGAGCCAGCCCACGACCACGCCGCCGAGGTGTCCCACGTGGCTCACGTTGCCACCGGGATCCATCATCAGTGTCATGATGAAGAGGCCTGGAATCAGCCAGATCGCGCGGAAGGCGACCGGCGGAAAGATCAGCATGATCGTGCGATCGGGCCAGGTCAGCGAGTAGGCGAGCAGCACGCCATAGATCGCCCCGGAGGCGCCGAGCGTGAGCGCCCACAGCGCGTGGGCGCTGCTCAGGCCGAGCCCGACCGCGACGTAGGGCCAGCTCGCGATCACGAAGCCCGCGCCGATGCCACACACGAAGTAGAAGCGCAGAAAGCGTTTCGCACCCCAGGCGAGCGCGAGCGGCGAGCCGAACATCCAGAGCGAGAAGAGATTCATGGCGATGTGGCCGAGCGAGCCGTGCAGCCACATGTACGTGAACGGCTGCCAGAAATAGCCGTCCTGCCAGACCATGACCGGCCGGACCGAGAAGAGCTCCGTGAGACCCGGACGCAGCTGCTGGGCGACGAAGACCACGATGTTGGCGATCAGCAGCTGCTTGATCACGTCGGGCGTTGCAGGCGGGCCGAAACCCATTCCCGCCTGTCGATAGCCGCGTCCGTACACGCTGGTCTGTCTCCCCTGCCACACGTCGGCCTGCTCCCTGAAGCCTGAACAAGGAGAGGCGGTTGGATCTGGGCTTCTGGAATGGACGCTTCCGTTTCGTCATCTCGGCGTCTCGAGCCGATCTGGACGGGCGGGAAGGGCGCGTGTTTCCCGCGAAGCCCCTAGAGCGTAAGGAGTCCCGCCGGGGGAGTCAACGCAAACCCGGGTCGGGGGCGAGGGCCTCGAGCGTGCGCAAGCTCGTCTCGGCGTCCAGGCCCGAGAGGTCGAGAACGGGCCAGGCAAGAGCGAGGCTCGCCGTCAGCTCGGCCAGGCGAGCCCGGCACTCCGATGCCGATCCGAGCACCAGCGCGCCGCCGAGCTCGGCGTCTGGAATCCAATGGAACCAGGGATTTAGGCGCCGGTATGCACGCAATGACGCAGCTGCGTCATGAACCGGATCGACGCGCGTGAAGATCCACATCGAGCGTTCGATCTCGCTCGCGGCGCGGCCTGCGCTCGCGCAGCGGTCGGCGAGCACGGCGGCCGCCTGCGCGACGCGCGCGGCGAGCGGCGGCAGGTTCACCTCCCAGACGTCGGCGTGACGCGCCACCAGGTCGAGCATGCGCGGGCCCTTGGCGGCGATCTCGATGCGGATCCGGCCCGGCGTCGGGCGCACGCGCGCACCGTCGAGCTCGACGAAGCGTCCGCGCAGGCTCACTGTCTCGCCCCGCCAGAGCCGGCGCACGGCGCTGAGCGTTTCGTCGAGTCTCTGGATTCGCTCGCCCGGCGCGGAGACCGGCAGGCCGAAGCGCGCGTCGATCGGCTGGTCGCCCGGCGAGACGAGGAAGCGCAGGCGGCCCGGCGCGATCCGCTCCACGGTCGCCACCGACTGCGCGAGCCGCGCCGCGTTCCAGTGGTGGGCGATCCGCAGCGAGCCGATCTGGATGCGCTGCGTCGCCATCAGCAGCGCGGTCGTCACGGTCCAGCCATCGAGCGCGTCGGCGTCGCTGCGCTCGGCGAGCATCGAGAGATCGCCGTCGACGAACGCCGCGTTGTACCCGAGCTCCTCGGCGCGGCGCACGAGACGGAGCAGCTCCTCCCACGGATGCACGTGCCAGCCGAGCGCGACCCCGAGCTTCACGCGAGCAGGCCCACATGACGCGCGGCGTGCACGAGCGCGAGCGCGCTCTTCGCGTCCGAGAGCTCGCCGCTCCAGACGAGCTCGAGCGCCGCGGAGAGCGGCAGGCGCAGCACCTCGATCAGCTCGTCGTCGTCGGGATTGCGGGGCACCGGGGTGAGATCGAAGGCCGCGAACAAGTGGATGCGCTCATCGGTGAAGCCGGGCGTGGTCCAGATCGCGCCCGTTCGCACCAAGCGCCCGGGCCGCTGCCCGGCTTCTTCGGCGAGCTCGCGCGCAGCGCAGGCTTCCGGCGCCTCGCCGGCGTCGAGCTTGCCGGCCGGCACCTCGAGGATCATGCCGCCGGCCGCATGCCGATACTGACGGATCAAGAGCACGTCGCGCTCGGACACGAAGGGCACGACGGCGGCCGCGCCGGGATGGCGCACGATGTCGAGCTCGAGCAGCGTCCCGTTCGGGAGCTCGACGCGCTCGCGAGTGGCTTCGACGCGAAAGCCCTGCTTCACGGGCTTTGCGTTCGGCACTTTGCGCCGGGCTTTGCGCGGGACCTCGCGAGACCGCTTGCGCGGAAGCTTGCGCGCCACCTTGCGGCGAGCCTTGCGCGGGGGCTTGCGGGGCGGCGGCACGTGTCCGAGGGTAGCCCGGACGGAGAGCTGGCGATGCCTGGACTGCCTCTCGAACGCTCCGTCCCGATTGCCTGCGAGGGCCTCGCTCGCGCGCTCGACGGCGTCTTCCTCGGCGTGCCGGAAGGCTCGGCCGCGGACGGCGCGGTGATCGCTCCGCCTCACCCGTTGTATGGCGGCAGCATGCAGTCGCCCGTCGTGAACGAGCTGGCCTACGCCCTCCAGAAGGCCGGGATCGCTTCGCTGCGCTTCGACTGGCGTGGCATCGGCGCGAGCGGGGGCACGCCGAGCGGACGCGCCCAGGACGCCGACGAAGACTACGCGGCCGCGCTCGAGCACCTCGAGGAGACGCTGAACGGCGAGCTGCTCGCGTGCGGCTACTCCTTCGGCGCCGCGGCCGCGCTGCGCGCCGCCGCGGGCAACTCGCGCGTCACCCGCATGCTGCTCGTCTCCCCGCCGCCACAACTTCTTGACGCGGCCGCGCTCGCCCGCTTCATCGGTCGCGCGCTGATCGTGACCGGCGAGCTCGACGCGATCGCGCCACCCGACGCCCTCGGCGTGCTCGCCGCCCGCGCGCGCCGCGGCCACTTCGCCGTGCTCCCCGGCTGCGATCATTTCTTCGGCGCCGGGCTGGCCGAGCTGGGACGCGAAGTGTCGGGCTGGCTCGCGGGGGGTTCGCGCTAGGCGCAGCCTCGCGCTCGCTTTCGGCTCGCGCGGCTCCTAGCTCTTTCCCACCGCCGGCAGCGTCACGACGAAGGTGGCGCCGCCCGTGGCGCCGGTGCGCACCGCGATGCGGCCGCCCGCCTGCTCGACGAGGTTGCGGGCGATCGCGAGGCCGATGCCGCCGTGGTGGGCGCCGCGGGTCGAGAAGAAGGGCTCGAACACGCGCTCGCGTAGCTCGGGCGCGATCCCGGGGCCCATGTCGCAGACGGCGAGCTCGACCTGGCCCTCGCGGGCTCGCGTCCCCACCGAGACGGCTGCGTCGCGCGGGGTCGCGTCGATCGCGTTCATCAGCAGGTTGAGCAGCACCTGACGCAGGCTGTCCTCGGCGAAGGCGACGAGGGGCAGCGCGTCGGCGACCTCGGCTGCGAGGGCGACGCCGCGCTGGCGCGCGTAGGGCTGCAGGAGCTCGAGCACGGAGGCGACGGTCTCCGCGACGGGCGTCGGGTCCGCGGAAGCGAGCGCGGGCCGCGGGAGATCGATCACGAGCTCGAGCAGCCGCAGCGTGCGGTCGAGCTCGCCCATCGCGACCCCGAGGAAGCGCGTCGTGAAATCCGGATCGTCGTGCTGCTCGGGCAACAGCTGGAGAAAGGTCTTCACGGAGACGAGGGGATTGCGCACTTCGTGCGCCAGCTCCTGCGTGAGCCGGCCGAGCAGCGCGAGCCGATCGAGGCGTTGCACGTCGCCGTCGAGACGCACCAGGCGCCGCTCGGCCTCGGCCGCTGCGAGCGGCAGCGCCAGCCGGCTCGCCGTCGACGCGAGCGCCGCGAGCGCGCGCGGCCGCGCGGCCGCGCCGTCGAGGGCGCCGGAGAGCAGCACGGCGAGCGCTCGGCCATCGGCGCCGCGCACCGGCGCCGCGGCGGCGAGCCCGTGGCGCGCCGCGAGACCGCGCAGTGTCGCATTCGATCCGGGCGCGAGCAGCGCGCAGGCGCCGTCCAAGCGGACGACGACCTCGAACTCGGCGGCGCTCGGCGCGAGCGGCGGCTCGCCTCCGAAGGCCGCCGCCGCAATCTCGGGCGCGCCGTCTTCGCCAGGCGCCCATGCGACGACGATCTCGCTGCCCGTGCGCTCGCGCAGCCGCGCGGCCGCGGCGGCGAGCAGGCTGCGCGCATCGCGCGGCTCCGCGCCGCTCGGCGCGGCGGTCCGACGGCCGAGCAACGAGCGCAGCGCGCCCGGAAGCGGTGTCTCGTCGGATCCGCTCAGAAGGAATCCATGCGCAGCGCGCGCCGCCCCTCGGCGGAATCTTCGGCGGCGCGCACGCTCTCGGTGGGCTCGGCTCCGGCGCGATAGGCCTGGAAAACGGATTCGTCGCCGTCGGATTCGGCGAGCAGGCCCGTCTTGCGATCGACGCGCGCGAACACGATCCCCTCCGGAACGGCGAAATCGCGCACCGGCTGCTGCGCCGTCGCCGCCTTCATGAACTCGAGCCAGATCGGCAGCGCGGCGCGCGCGCCGGTCTCGCCCCAGCCGAGGAAGCGGCTCTCGTCGTGGCCGACCCACACGCCGGTGACGACGTCCGGCGAGAAGCCCATGAACCAGGCGTCGGCCTGCTCGTTCGTCGTGCCGGTCTTGCCGGCGAGCGGCCGGCCGAGCTCGCGGGCGCGCGCGCCGGTGCCGTGCGGGTCCATGATCGGAGCGCGCAGCAGATCGGTCGCGAGGTAGGCCTCCTCGGGCGTGAGCCCGGGCGTGATCGCCGTCGGCCCGCCGCCGGCTGCGACGACGTCGACGGGCCCCGCGGGTTGCGGGGGCGCCGTCGCTGCCGGAGGCGCATCGGGCAGCGGCGCATCGCCGAGCTCGACGTGTTCGAGCAGCACGTTGCCCTTCGCATCGAGGACGCGGCGGATGAAGCTCGGCACCACGTGCTTGCCGCTCGCGGCGAACATGGCGTAGGCGCGCGTGAGCTCGAGCAGCGAGACGGGGCTCGAGCCGAGCGCGAGTGAGAGATCACGCTGGAGCGGCGCCTGGATGCCCAGCCGCCGCGCAAACGAGATCACGTAGTCGACGCCGACGTCTCGAAACAGATGCACCGTCGCGTTGTTCACCGAGCGCGCGAGGGCCTCGCGCATCGTGATCGGCCCGTAGAAGCTCTTGCCGTAATTCTGCGGGCGCCACACGAAGCCCGAGGTCTCGTCGACATACACCACCGGGCGATCGAACAGGATCGAAGACGCGGTGTAGCCTTTCGCGAGCGCGGCCGCGTAGATGATCGGCTTGAACGCCGAGCCCGGCTGGCGCCGCGCCTGTGTCGCGCGGTCGAACTGACTGCGGTCGAAATCCCAGCCGCCGACGAGCGCGAGCACCTCGCCGCTGCCGACGTCGAGCGAGAGCAGCGCGCCTTCGACGGTCGGCTCCTGGAAGAGCGTCGCGCGCCGCAGGGCGCCCGCCGCGTCCGGCTTCTCGGCGGCGACCTTCTCGGCGGCGACCGGCACGAAGCGCGCCACGTCGCCGCGGTGGAATACCTTCTCGATCGAGCCGACCGGGTGCGGCGCGGAGTCCGGGTCCGGCTCGCGCGCCCAGGACACGTCTTCGAGCTTCACCTCGGCCTCGTGCCCCGGCGCGAAGGCCACGCGCGCGCTCTTCCCCGGGCCATCCACCTTGGTGACGACACCGACGAGCGGCTGCGCGCCGCCGCGCGGGTCGATCGGGCGCGCGCCCTTGCGGCTGGCCACCGGCCAGACCCACGCCGGCGCGCTCGCCTGCGCGCCCTTCGCGATGGCGGCGGCCGGCCTCGCGGGCGCCGCCACCACCGCCGCGGGCGCGACCGCGCCCGGCTGGGGCGCGGCGGGCTGGGGCGCGAAGCCATTCTCGACCGCAAGCTTCACGATCTCGTCCTCGATCGTCGCGGGCGCGACCTTGCGCAGCGGGCCGCGATAGGCCTGGCGCTCGTCGAGCTCGACGAGCCCGCGGCGCAGCGCCGCGACGGCGGTGCGCTGGAGCTCCGCATCGAGCGTGGTCTCGACGACGAGGCCGCCGCGCAGCACGACGTCGCCGCCGAGCCTCTCGAACAGCTCGCGCCGCACCTCCTCGGTGAAGTACGCCATCTCCCAGACGTGATCCTCGTCGGAGAGCTCGCGCAGCTTCGGCACCTCGAGGATCGCGCGCGCGTGGGTGCTCGCGTCGATCAGCTTCTCCTCCAGCATGCGGTCGAGCACGTAGCGCCGCCGCTGCTCGGCCGCCTCGGGATTGGCGAACGGCGAATAGCGCGACGGCGCCTTCGGCAGCCCCGCGAGCTGGGCGCCTTCGCTGACACTGAGCGCGGACACGTCCTTGCCGAAGTAGGTCTGCGCCGCTTCGCCGATTCCGTAGGCGCCATGGCCGAAGTAGATCTGGTTCAGATAGAGGTAGAGGATTTCCTGCTTCGTGAGGTGCCGCTCGATGCTCCAAGCGAGGATCAGCTCGCGGATCTTGCGCCGGTAGGTGCGCTCGGGGGAGAGCAGCAGGCCCTTGACCATCTGCTGGGTGATCGTGCTTCCGCCCTGCTTGATCTCGCCGCCCGTGCGCAGGTTCACCCACGCGGCGCGCAGGATCGACGTGAAATCGACGCCCTTGTGCTCGAAGAAGGCGCTGTCTTCGCCGGCGACGAAGGCGTTCACGACGTGCGCCGGCACGTTCGCGAGCGGTGTCAGTTGACGGCGTTCGCTGAAGAACTCACCGATCGGCTGGCCGTGGCGGTCGACGACGCGGGTCGCGAGCGCCGGCTTGTAGTCGTCGAGCGTCCGCAGGTCGGGCAGATCGCGCATGAAGACGACATAGACGCCGATCGCCGCGCCGACGCCCGCGAACGCGAGCAGTCCGCCGGCCACGAGCAGAAACCGCAGCGCCCTCGAGAGGGCGCCGGCCAGGCGGCGCAAGCGCATTGGATGTCTCCGGGGGTAGCTCGACCGTAGCCGAGGCGTGGGCCCCTGCGCTACCGCTTCGGCTGGGGCGAGGAGTTGCTGAATGCCGCGCCACAAACTCGCGATGGCCTTCGTGATGGATCCCATCGGCGCCATCGACATCGCGGCAGACACGACTTTTGTACTCATGCTGGAGGCGTTTCGCCGCGGCCACCGCGTCTGCTACGTCGCGCCGGGCAATCTGGGCGCCGAGGAGGGCAACGCCACCGCGCAGGTCCAGCAGGTCGTGGCGCTGCGCCGCGAGGTCGGGCGGCACGTCGAGCTCGACCCGCCGCACGCCAGTGTCCTCGACGACGATTTCGACGTCGTCTTCCAGCGCACCGACCCCCCGGTCGACGCCGCCTACGTCGAGGCCACCCAGATCCTCTCGCTCTGCCGCCGGGCGCGCGTGCTGAACCGCCCGCAGGGCATCCTCGCCGCCAACGAGAAGCTCTACGCCCTGCACTTCCCCGAGCTGATGGCCGAGACGCTCGTCGCGCACCGCATCCCGCAGCTGGTCGATTTCCTGGCCAAGTGCGGCGGCGAGATGATCGTGAAGCCCCTCGACGGGCGCGGCGGCGAGGGGATCTTCCACGTCCGCCACGACGACCGGAACCTGTTCTCGATCCTCGAGCAGGCCACGCGCTTCGGGAAGCGCCGCACGATGGCGCAGCGCTACCTGCCGGAGGTGCGGCGCGGCGACAAGCGCATCCTGCTGCTCGACGGTGAGCCCCTCGGCGCGCTGCTGCGCGTGCCCGCCGAACGCGAGGTCCGCGCCAATCTCCACGTCGGTGGGCGGGCCGAGCGCACCGGGCTCGACGAGGCCGACCGTCGCATCATCGAGAACCTCGCTCCGTCACTGCGGCGGGACGGCCTGTTCTTCGTCGGGATCGACGTGATCGGGGGTCGGCTGACCGAGGTGAACGTCACCAGCCCGACGGGGGTGCAGGAAGTGAACGCCCTCGAAGGCGGTCAACTCGAGGCCCGCATCCTCGACGCCGTCGAGGCGCTCGTCGGAAGATCTCACACGTAAGCGCCCGTACCCATTGACACGGCCGAATGTGAGGCCGAATATAAACCGCGGTGCAACGGGTCCTCCTCACCCCCGTGGCTCGTCGCTGCACATCCTCCGCTCGACCTCCGCTCCCCCGGGCCTCCCACCCTCGGCGGGACGAAGTAAACCCAGAACGAAGGAGATGGCCGATGGCCACGATCATCGCGAAGACTGGAATCCGTCGGGAAAAGGGCTGGCTCTACTTTCTCGACAAGCAAGGCGACGTGAGCCGTGCGCGCATGGCGCGCGGCGGCGGCAAGGGCCCGAAGGGCCAGCAGAAGGTCGAGAAGGCAGGCGTGAAGCGCGAGGAAGGCTTCCTGTACTTCATCGACAAGCAGGGCAACGTCGCCAAGGTGAAGATGGCGCGCTCCTCGGGTCGGCGGACGACCCGCACGGCAGCTCGCCGCGCACCCAAGCGCAGCACCGCGAAGCGCGCGGCCAAGCGCGGCGCGGCAGCGCGGCGCGCGCCGAAGCGCCGGGTAACGGCACGGCGCACCCGGGCGCGACGCGCCCGCCGCTAGGCGATCCGCGAAAGCCGGGCCGGCGATCGACTCGCCGGCCCGGCGATCGCAACCGCGCAGCGCCGAATGCTCCCAAGCCTGTCGCGGCCGTCGGCGATCCCTCGCGAGCTGGTATCCTGACGCCCACGGGAATCGCGCTTCGGTCGCGACGAGATCGATGACGCAGTCGTGAGCGAGAGCGAAGAACGAGCTGCCGCGGCGATCGAAGGGGCGCGCCGATCGCCGGATGCGCGCCCCTACGGCATCCTGATCGTCGACGACGAGCCCGCCATCCTCGAATCCCTCGAGATCACCCTCGGCTCCGGCTACCGCGTCTTCACGGCCACCCGCGGAGAAGACGGTCTCGCGATCCTCGACCGCGAGGACGTCGCGCTGATCATCACGGACCAGGTGCTGCCCGGGATGAGCGGCGTCGAATTCCTCGAGAAGGCGATGGAGCGCAACCCGCGCGCGATCCGCATGCTGCTGACGGGCTACACCGACATCGGATCGCTCGTGCGCGGCATCAACGAAGGCCGCATCTACCGCTACATCCAGAAGCCCTGGGAGCCCGACGAGGTGCGCCTCAACGTGAAGCGCGCCCTCGAGTCCTACGAGCTCGCCACCGAGAACATCCAGCTCGCCGCGGCGCTCTCGGAGGCCAACGTCCGCCTGCGCGCGGAGAACCTCTCGCTGCGGCGCGAGGTCGAGCGCCGCTACGCGTTCGATCAGATCATCGGCTCGAGCCCGGCGATGAACCAGGTGTTCGAGGTGATGCAGAAGGTGGCCGAGACGGACGCCACCGTACTGATCACCGGGGAGACCGGCACGGGCAAGGATCTCGTCGCGCGCGCCATCCACTACGCGGGCTCGCGCAAGGGCCAGCGCTTCGTCGCGCAGAACTGCGCCGCGCTGCCGGACACGCTGCTCGAGAGCGAGCTCTTCGGCCACAAGCGCGGCTCGTTCACCGGCGCGCACGCCGACAAGAAGGGCCTGTTCGAGGTCGCGCACCACGGGACGATCTTCCTCGACGAGGTGGGCGAGACGCACCCCGGGATGCAGGTGCGCCTGCTGCGCGTGTTGCAGGATGGCGAGATCCGTCCGCTCGGCTCGTCCGAGACGCGGCGCGTCGACGTGCGCGTGATCGCCGCCACCAACCGCGATCTGCGCAAGGACGTCGAGAGCGGCCGCTTCCGCGAAGACCTCTTCTATCGGCTGAGGGTGGTCGAGGTGCACCTGCCGCCGCTGCGCGAGCGCCGCTCCGACATCCCGCCGCTCGCGCACCACTTCCTCGATCTCTTCAACCGCAAGATGAGCCGCGAGATCGAGGGCTACACCAATGCGGCGATGGATCGCCTCGTCTCCCACGTCTGGAGCGGCAACGTGCGCGAGCTCGAGAACGAGATCGAGCGCACGGTGGCGCTGGCCGGCGACGCCACCACGATCTCGGCCGACATGCTCTCGGAGAACATCCGCGGAGCGCCGCCCGTATCGGCGGCGGACCCGGTGAACGAGGCGCCCGGCGATCTCGATCTGAACCGGGCCGTCGATTCGCTCAAGCAGCGGCTGATCACCCACGCGCTGCGCGAGGCGGGCAGCAAGACGCGCGCCGCCGAGCGCCTCGGCATCCCGCGTCAATCGCTCCAGAAGATGATGAAACGGCTCGGCCTCAAGGACGAGGAATAGCGCCCGCCCTGGCGCCGGGCCGGCGCCTCAGCCCTTGATCCCGCGCCAGTGGCGCAGCCAGGCCCACGCCGTGCGCACGATCGTGTCGAGATCGGAGTGGCGCGGCTGCCAGCCGAGCTCGTTGCGGAAGCGCGTCGAGTCGGCGACGAGCTCGGGCGGATCGCCCGGCCGCCGCGCCGAGTCCTTCACGGGCACCCGGCGCCCCACCACGCGCTCGACCGCCGCGATCAGCTCGCGGTTCGTCACGCCGTGGCCCGTGGCGAGATTGCGCGGACCGATGCTGCGGCCCGCGAGCAGGGCTTCGAGCGCGAGCACGTGGCCGGTTGCGAGATCGCTCACGTGGATGTAATCGCGCACGCAGGTGCCGTCGCGGGTCGGGTAGTCCGTGCCGTAGAGAGGCAGCGCGTCGCGCAGGCCCGCGGCGGCCTCCAGAGCCACCGGGATCAGGTGGGTCTCGGGATCGTGGCATTCGCCGAGGTCCCCCTCGGGATCGGCGCCGCTGGCGTTGAAGTAGCGCAGCGCCGCCCAGCGCAGGCCGTGGGCCGTCTCGGCATCGGCGAGGATGCGCTCGACCATCAGCTTGGAGGCGCCATAGGGGTTGATCGGGGCGGGCGGCGAGTCCTCCGGTATGGGCTGCTGCTTGGGGTGGCCGTAGACGGCCGCGGTCGAAGACAGCACGAACACGCGGGTGCCGGCGGCCAGCGCCACCTCGAGCAGCACCGCGGAGCCCGTCACGTTGTTCGAGTAGTAGAGCAGGGGATTGGCCACGGATTCGGGAACCGAGAGCAACGCGGCGAAGTGTAGAACGCCGTCGAAGGGGCCGTGCTCGGCGAAGACCCTGGCGACGGCCTCGCGATCGCGGACGTCGCCGCGCACGAGCGGCGCTCCGCGCACCAGGAACTCGCGCCCCGCGCGCATGTCGTCGAACACCACCGCGCTGTGGCCCGCGCGCCGCAAGGCGCGCAGCGCATGGCTACCGATGTAGCCGGCTCCGCCGGTCACGAGAAGATGGGCCATGCTTTGCGAGTTCTCCCGCGCCCGGGCGGCGCGCGCTGTGGTATTGTGCCGGCCCGATGGAGATCGTCCACACGGCGCAGTTCGATTCCCCGATCGGATCGCTGCGCGTGGCCTCGACGCAGCACGGTCTCGCCTACGTCGAGCTCCCCTTCGCCAGCGGGCCGCGGCTTGCGCGGTTGGCTGCGGCGCTGCGTGCCCGACGCCCGCTGCAGCGACGGCTTCGCGCCCAATCGCGCTGGCGATCGGCCAGCTCCTCGAGTACCTCGAGGGCAAGCGCGTGGGCTTCGAGCTGCCCCTCGACCTGCGCGGCACCCCGTTTCAGCGCGCCGTCTGGGAGGCGCTGCAAGAGATCCCCTACGGCGAGACCCGCAGCTACGCCGAAATCGCCCGCCGGGTGGGCCAGCCGAACGCCGTGCGCGCGGTCGGCGCCGCGAACGGCGCGAATCCCGTCGCGCTGATCGTCCCCTGCCACCGCGTGATCGCGAGCGGCGGCAAGCTCGGCGGCTACGGCGGAGGCCTCGCGCTCAAGGGCAAGCTGCTCGCCATGGAGCGCTCGCGCCCGGCCCAGGGGCAGCTGCTCTAGCCGGCGCCTCCCCGCCCCGACGGCTTCCTGGCGTGCCGGGGCCGCGAGCGCGTTCGCAAGCGCCAGCCGATCTAGCGAGGCGTGGGTCGGGTTGCCCGGCCGGCGATCATCGCGGCGACCAGCGCCGTCCAGCCGGTGTGGTGCGAGGCGCCCAGACCCTCTCCGGTGTCGCCGTGGAAGTATTCGTGGAAGAGCAGGTGGTCGCGCCAGGCGGGATCGCGCTGGAGAAGCGGGGTCTCGCCGAAGACGGGACGGCGGCCCGCCGCATCGAGCAGGAAGATCCGGAGCAGCCGGCGCTCGAGCTCGTCGGCCACGCGCGCGAGGTTCGCCATCACGCCCGAGCCGGTCGGCAGCTCGACCCGGAAGCCGTCGCCGAGGCAGGCGTGCAGGTGGCGCAGCGACTCGACCGCCAGGTAATTGAGCGGGAACCAGATCGGGCCGCGCCAGTTCGAGTTGCCGCCGAAGAGTCCCGTCCTCGATTCGGCGGGCTCGTAGTCGAGGCGCGCCTGGACGCCGTCGATCGCGAGCACCAGCGGATGCTGCTGGTGGTAGCGCGATAGCGATCGCAGTCCGTAGGGCGAGAGGAACTCGGCGGGGTCGAGCATGCGCGCGAGCACGCGCCGCAGCCGCGGCGCGTCGACCAGCGACAGCAGATCGGGGCGTCCGTCCGCTGCGAAGCGGCAGAGGAAGCGGGCGGCCCCGGGCTTGTTGGCGAGGAACCAGCTGGCGCGCGCGCGAAAGTCGCAGAGCCGGTCCCACAACGACTCGTCGATCTCGACGGCCGCGAAGAGTGGCAGCAGGCCCACCATCGAGCGCGCCCGCAGCGGGACGACCGATCCGTCGGGCCGCCGCAGATTGTCGTAGTAGAAGCCGTCCGCCTCGTCCCACAGCGCATCCATGGCGGTGGCGATCGAAGCGAAGTGCTCGAAGAACTTGAGCGCGACGCCCTCGTAGGAGCGGTCGCGGTTGGCCAGGCGCAGCGCGATCTCGAGCATGTTGAGGCAGAACTTCGCCATCCAGGCCGTGCCGTCCGATTGCTCGAGCCGCTCGCCGGGCGGGAGCCCGGCGGAGCGATCGAAGGGGCCGATGTTGTCGAGTCCGAGGAAGCCGCCCTCGAAGATGTTGTCGCCGAGCACGTCCTTGCGGTTCACCCACCAGGTGAAGTTGATGAGCAGCTTGTGGAACACCGCGGCGAGGAACTCGAAGTCGTCGCCGCCGTCGATCGCGAACACCTTGAGCGCGGCCCAGGCCTGGATCGGCGGGTTCACGTCGCCGAACGACCACTCGTAGGACGGGAGCTGCCCATTCGGGTGCATGTACCACTCGCGGCCGAGCAGCAGCAGCTGGTGCTTGGCGGCGGCGGGGTCGAGGTGCGCGAGCACGACGCAGTGGAAGGCGACGTCCCAGGCGGCGAACCAGGGATACTCCCACTTGTCGGGCATGGCGATCACGTCGCGCGCGTGCAGGTGACGCCATCCGGCGTTGCGTCCGGAGCGCCGCTCCGCCGGAGCCGGCTGGCCCGGGTCGCCGTCGAGCCAGCGCGTCACGTCGTAGTGATAGAACTGCTGGCTCCAGATCATGCCCGCGAAGGCCTGCCGCATCACGGCGGCCTCGTCGTCGCTGACGCCCTCCGGCCGCAGCGCGGCGTGGAACTCGTCGGCCTCGCGTTCGCGATCGGCGAGCACGCGCTCGAAGCCGGCGCCGAGATCGAGCGCGGCGTCGGCCTCGTCGTCGGCGCGGGCCAGCCGGAGCCGGAGCTCGACGCTGGCGCCGGGTTCGACCTCGATCTGGTACCAGGCGGCGAGCTTCGTGCCCTCGCGCGCCGGGTTGACGGTCTGCGCGCCGGACACGACGCGATCGTGGATGCCGTCCTTCGGGAAGCGCGTGGTTGCCGCGGTGCCGAAGATCCGGGGCGCGTTCGTGTCGTTGTCGCAGAACAGCAGCGTGGGAGCGTGCCCCTGCGGGTCGGGACCCGCAGCGAGCCGGTAGCGGCCGAGCACGGGCTCCTGCGCGATCGCGAGCGCGGGTGCGGCGCCGTCCGCGGGCGTTTCGGCGCGCAGACGGGGGCGGGGGCTGCCCGGCTGCCACGCCCAGGTGTTGCGGAACCACAGGGTCGGAAGCGCGTGCAGGAGCGCCGCCTCGGGCCCCGCGTTGCGGATCCGCAGGCGGAGGCAGAGGTCGAGCGGCGCCGCCTTCGCGTAGCACGCTTCGATCTGCCAGTAGCGGCTCCCGTCGAACACTCCAGTGTCGGCGAGCTCGAACTCGCGGTCCTCCCGCGTGCGCCGCGCGTTGCCCTCGAGGAGACCGGCGTAGGGATACTCGGCTTGCGGGTAGTGGTAGCGCCAGCGCAGCCACGAGGCGGTCGGCGTGGCGTCGACGTACCACCAGTACTCCTTGGCATCCTCGCCGTGGCGCCCCTCGCTGCCGGTGAGGCCGAAGATCCGCTCCTTCAGGATCGGATCGCGTCCGTTCCAGAACGCGAGGGCGAGGCACAGCCGCTGCTCGAGATCGCACACGCCGGCGAGTCCGTCCTCGCTGAAGCGATAGGCGCGCGAGCGCGCGTGATCGTGCGGGAAGGAGTTCCAGGCCTGGCCGTCGGCGCTGTAGTCCTCGCGCACCGTGCCCCAGGCGCGCTCGGCCAGATAGGGGCCGAAGCGTTTCCACGCTCCGGCCTGCTCGGCGGACGAATCCGCGATGCGTGCGTGCTCCGCCGAGCGGAGCGGCGGTCGCCGTTCGGTGCGCATGGCGCGGGATTGTGACGTGGCCACGGCCGGACGTCAGGCCGGCCGTGCGGCGCGCCGCTCAGACCCGCCGCAGCGCCTGCTCGAGGTCGGCGACCAGGTCGTCCGCGTCCTCGATGCCGAGGGACAGGCGCACGAGGCTGTCCGTGATGCCCATGGCCTGGCGCGCGGCGGGCTCGACGTCCCAGAACGACATCAGCACCGGCATCTCGACCAGCGATTCGACACCGCCGAGACTCGGTGCGATGTACGGGATCCGGCAGCCGTCGATGAAGCGCATGCAGCCCTCGAGGTTCGTATCCACCTCGAAGGTGACGACGCCGCCGAAGCCGGCGAGCGTGCGCGAGGCGATCGCATGATCGGGGTGGCTCGGGAGGCCCGGGTACCAGACGCGCCGGATGCGGGGATGCGCTTCGAGAAAGCGCGCGACGCGCAGCCCGTTCGCGTTGTGGCGCTCCATGCGCAGCGCGAGGGTCTTCATGCCGCGCAGCAGCAGATAGGCCGAGTTCGCGTCGGGGATGCCCCCGAGCACGCCGACCGCCGCGCGGACCGGCGCCACCTGCTCGGCGCTGCCGAGCACGACCCCGCAGAGCAGATCGTTGTGGCCGCCGAGATATTTCGTTGCGCTGTGGATCACGAGATCCGCGCCATCCGCCAGCGCCCGGTGGTTCACCGGGCTCGCGAAGGTCGAATCGATCACGACGCCGACCCCGCGCGCGTGGGCCACGCGCGCAGCTTCGGCGACGTCGATCACCCGCAAATACGGATTCGTGGGCGACTCGGTGAAGAACAGCCGTGTCTCCGGGCGGATCGCGTCGGCAAGCTGCTTGGTGTCCGCCGGATCGATCACCGTCGTCTCGACATCGAGCTTGCTGAGGTACTGGCGGATGAACTGCCGCGTGCGGCGATAGCAATCGCTCGTCACGATCAGGTGCGAGCCGCGCGGCAGCAGCTCGAGGAAGAGCGTGGTGGCCGCGCACATGCCCGAAGCGAACAAGACGGCCTGCTCGGCGCCTTCGAGCTCGCACAGCTTGCGCTCGACCGCGCGCCAGGTGGGATTGCCGTAGCGGCCGTACTCGTCGCGCTGCGCGCGGCCTTCCTGGTACTCGCGCAGCTCGGCCGAGTCCTTGAACCAGAAGGTCGAGGTCTGATAGATCGGCGTGGTGACGGCGTCGCTGCCCTGGTGTGCGCGCTCGCCGCCGTGCACCGAGCGCGTCGAGTCGCCGCTGCGCTCTCGGGCAGGGCCGCCCTTGGCCGGGGGCTCGCTCATGCTCTTCTCGCGTCGTCGGGGCGCTTAGCAGGTCGGGTGCGGATCCCTGAGGTCCGAGGGCTTGCAAGCGCCGGAAATCGCCCGGTATTTCGAACCCGAAGACCATCCAGATTAGAAGCGCGCCGGCGCGGCGTCAACCATGGTTTGGGGCCGCGCGCGCGCCGCAATCGCTTTACGCGGCGCCGCTGCGCACCGTAGGATGCCTCGCCATGACGGACACCGGATCGCTGCTCGACGCCACCGCCCAGGCCGATCTCGTACGCCGCCGAGAGGCGACGCCGCTCGAGCTCGTCGACGCCGCCATCGCGCGCATCGAACGACTCGATCCCGGGCTCGGCTCGGTGATCACGCGCCAGTTCGAGCGCGCGCGCCGCTGGGCCGCCGCGCCCGAGCTTCCGGCCGGCCCATTCCGCGGCGTGCCGATGCTGCTCAAGGATCTCGGCGCCTATCTGGCCGGCGATCCCGTCCACTGCGGTATGCGCGCGCTGCGGCGCGCGAGCTGGCGCGAGCCGGGGGAGTCCTATTTTGCCGAGCGCCTGCGGCTCGCGGGCCTGATCTCGCTCGGCCGCACGAATACGCCCGAGCTGGGGTTGCTGCCGACGACCGAGCCCGAGGCCTATGGCCCCACGCGCAATCCCTGGAAGCCGACACACTCGAGCGGCGGATCGTCGGGGGGCTCCGCGGCGGCGGTCGCCGCCGGGCTGGTGGCGGCGGCGCACGCGAGCGACGGCGGCGGCTCGATCCGGATTCCGGCGAGCCACTGCGGGCTGGTGGGCCTCAAGCCCACGCGCGGGCGCTCGTCGTTCGGGCCGGGGGTGGGAGAGCGCTGGGCCGGCTGCTCGGTCGAAGGCTTCGTCACGCGCTCCGTGCGCGACAGCGCAGCGCTGCTCGACATCGTGAGCGGAGCGCGCGCCGGAGATCCCTACGCAGCGGCGCCGCCGGCAGATTCTTTTGCGAGCGAGGTCGGGCGCGCGCCCGGGCGCTTGCGGATCGGCGCGATGTTGCGCGCGCCGCGCGACGTGGCGCTGCACCCGGATTGTCGCGCGGCGGTGTCGGCGGCGGCAAAACAACTCGAGGCGCTCGGCCACCACGTCGAAGAAGCGCATCCG
The DNA here is from genome assembly GCA_963785985.1 of uncultured delta proteobacterium. GTDB lineage: Bacteria > Myxococcota_A > UBA9160 > UBA9160 > SMWR01 > DATBRV01. The sequence continues at coordinate 66,319 of CAWAXD010000026.1, forward strand.
GAGGCGCTCGACGAGACCGACGGCGTGGGCGGCTTCGTGGCCGTCGTGGCGGTCTCGACCGCGCGCGCGCTCGAGGCCTGGAGTGAGCGCATCCGGACGCCCATCACCCAGGCCGACGTCGAGCCGCTCACGTGGGCGCTCGCCGAGATCGGCCGCGCCACCAGCGGCCCGAAGTATCTTGCCGCGATCGAGGCGAACCACGCGCACGCGCGCCGCGTCGCCGGCTGGTGGCAGCAGGGCTTCGATCTGCTGCTCACACCCAGCTGTGGGGCGCCACCGCCGCCGCTCGGGCACTTCGCCGCCACGTCCGAGAGTCCGCTCAAGGGCTACCTGAACGCGTTGCCTTACGGCGTCTTCACGTCGAGCTTCAATCTGAGCGGCCAGCCGGCGATCTCGCTGCCGCTGCACATGGGCGGCGAGGGCCTTCCGATCGGCATCCAGCTGGTGGCCGAGGTCGGGGGCGAAGGGCGGCTGCTGCGCGTGGCGGCGCAGCTAGAAGAGGCGGCGCCCTGGAGCGGACGGATCCCGGCGGTCCACGCGTCCCGATAGCGTCGCTCCGACATTCGAGAGGTGAGGGGGGACGCGGCGGTTTCCGAGGTCGGATCCGATCAGCGTTTCCGGATCACACTACTGGGCGTAGCCGAGCGCCTTCAGAGCTTCCTGCTGGGTGTCGGTGATCTTCGCGGCTTCGCCGCCGGCAGCTTTGCTGCGAGCCAGCTGCTGCTTCGCGTCGGCCTGCACGCGCATCTCGCCGACCAGGTCCGCGCGTTCGGGCGCCACGTTCTTCGTCTCGCCCGGATCCGCGCTCACGTGGAACAGCTCTTCGGTCGGGAGCCCGCGCGGGTTGCCGGCGTTCGCGTCGATCAACTTCCACTCCGTGGTGCGCAGCGCGCGCAGCACGTTGCCCTCGTGGTCTTCCTCGGCGAGCGACATGCGATCCTTCTCGGCGCGCTGGGCCTCGGGCGTCGCGAGATCGATGCCCTGCATCGCTGCGGGCACGGGGGCGCCGGCGCGCGCGAGCAGCGTCGGAGCCACGTCGATGTGACGCGAGAGATGGTCGAGCATGGACGGCGGCGCGCCGGGCGCTCCCTTCGGCCATTTGATCAGCAGCGGCACGTGGATCTGTTCGTCGTACAAGGTCAGCCCGTGCCAGAAGCCGCCGTGCTCGTGGAACTCCTCGCCATGATCGCCGGTGAGCGCGATCAGCGTGTCGTCGTAGAGGCCGAGCTCGCGCAGCTTCGCGAGCAGGTCGGCGAAGTGCGCGTCGACGTAGTGCACCTCTCCCGTGTAGAGCCGCTGCATCTCGGCGGCGAGCGCCGGGCTCGGGTTCGGGTTCGCGACGCGCGCGATGGCCTTCCCGTTGTAGGGGTGCTCGAAGTAGGGATCGTGCGGATCCATGTAGTGCAGGAACAAGAAGAAGCGCGACGCGCGGTGGCGCTCGAGGAAGTCGAACGCGACGCCGTTGACGGTCTCGGCGTCTTGATAGAAGTCGCCGACCCGCAGCCCCGGACGCAGCTTGAACCAGACGTTGCGCCCGATCTGGTAGAGGATCAGCTTGGAGGAGGATTCCTTCGCGCCAGCCAGATAGTCCGGCGCGAGGTAGTGGTACTCGTCGTAGCCCTGGTCGAAGCCGAAGCTCGCCGCGAGGTTGATGTTCGAGACGATGCCGCCCGTCGTGTAGCCGCCCTTCTGCATCGCCTCCGCGATCATCTCGACCGACTTGGGCAACGACGCCGTCTTCGAGACGGCGCCGTGCGTCGAAGGCAGCAGCGACGTGAGCAGGGATGCCGTCGCAGGCTTGGTCCACGAGGCGTGCGAGAAGGCGGAGAAGAGCGTCCCGCCGTCGGTGGCGATGCTGCACAGCGCGGGCGTCTGGATGTCGCGCGCGCCATAGCAGGAGAGATGGTCCGCGCGCAGCGTGTCGATCATCACGAGGATGATGTTCGGCCGCTTCGCGAGCTGCGCCGGAATCGGAGGCGGCGCCGGGAGGGCCGCCTGCTCCGGGACCAGCACGTGGCTGGCCACCGCGCCGCCGGCCGCCGCGACGCCGAGCAGCAGTAGCGCGGGCAGCGGCCGCACGAGCGCGCCGATCTTCCCGCGGAAGAGCCGCGGCCCCAGCAGGAAGAGCACGAGGGCGAGCACGCCCGCGCCGCCGAGCAGCAGGGCCAGCACCTTGAGCGGCGGCATCTGCTCGAGGTAGACGTCCCGGCGCAGCCGGAAGAGCGTGATCGCGAGGCCGACGGGAAGCAGTGTCGCGAGCCATGCGAGCGACGGCGTCCAGCCTCGCGCCTCGCCCTCGGTCATCGGCAGCACGGCGAGCACGGCGCCGCCCGCGAGCCCGAGCGAACCCAGCACGAGCGCATAGGCGAGCGGCGCAAACCACAGCACCTGCGCATCGGCGCCGAAGCCTTCGCGGGCGATCACCCAGGATTCCGCCGCGGCGATCAGGATGCCCGCGACGACGCCGCTTCCGAAGCCGAGGCCCGCGCACAGCCGCACGCGCGCCGCGAGCGGCAGCGGCGGCTCGGCGGCGGCCGCCGCGGCAGCGCGCTTCGCACGCTCATCCTCCGGCTCGAGCGAGACCGCCGCCTTCGCGCGCCTGCGCGTAGTCCACCTGCTGGCCATCGACGAGGCACCAGGCCGGGTGGTAGCCGGGCGGGCGGATCCACCAGAAGATGGCGCCGAACAGTGTCAGTCCCTCGGCCGCCCAGAAGCCGAGCGCGCCGGAGACGATCGCGTTGCCCGCGCCGATCAGATTCTTCAGCAGCAGGTACTGCGCCGCCTCGCGGATGCCCTCGCCCGCGATCGTGAACGGCGAGAGCACGGTCGCGAGGATCTGGATCGAGGAGCCGAAGACCACCGGCCAGAAGTGCAGGCTCGAAGCGCCGATCGCGAGCGCCGTGAAGAAGTACATGACGGCCGTCGAGAAATGGCTCACGAAGGAGAGCGCGAACGCCTGCATCGCGAGCCACTTCTTGTCGCGGTAGGCCGCGACCGCGTGCGAGATGCGCATCACGAGACCGCTGAGGCGCGCCTTGCCCGGGAACGGGATCGCGTCGAGCAGCCACTGGATGATGCCCGGGTACCACAGCAGCAGCAGCAGCGCGCCGATCAGGCCGAGACAGAACGGCACGGTGATGGCCGCGACGAGGCCGGCCTGCGCGCCAAAGATCTTGATGCCGAAGGGCAGCGAGACGAGGAACGACATGAAGATGCCGGTGAAGCCGAGCACCTTTTCGAGCGCCGTCGTCGCCGTCACTTCGACGGTCTTGCCGCTGAAGCGCGCCGCATCGTAGAGCTTGTAGCCGTCGAGCCCGGCCGTGCTCGGCAGGAAGGTGCCGATGAAGCGGCCGATCAGGAACGACCCGAAGATGTGTCGGAACGGCAGATCGATGCCCTGGCCGCGCAGCAGGATCGTCCAGCGATACATCGAGGCCAGGATGCCGACGAACTTGATCCCGGCGGCGAGCGCGCAGAAGGTCCAGAAGGTGCGGTGGTCGATGCCGGCGAGCGTGTCCGCGACCAGCCGCCAGGCCACCACCGTCGAGCCGTCTTCGAGCTTCACGGGATGCAGCAGCAGCAGCCAGAAGACGCGGATCGTGATCCAGACCTTGAGGGCGTCGTGCACGCGGCCGCGCCACGGCTGCGGCACGAGCCGCTGCGCCGCCAGCGCGAGCCCCGCGATGGCGAGGATTTCGAGCAGTAGGAAGATCACGCAAGCTCCTGTCGCGACCCGTGAAGCTGTGTTGGCCCGCGGCCGCGGGCCAAACCCGAGGGGCGGCTCAATACAGTATGGAAGGACACCGCGCCCGCCAATCCGTTCCAAAGCTGCATGGAAGTTGCCGGTGCCCCGCGAGCGTCACTCGCCGGCGGACGGGTCCGCCCGCAGGATGCCCTCGCGCAGTACGTTGTACTGCGTCTGCGTCACCTTGCCGGCCGCCTTCTGCTCCTCGAGATCGGCGAGCTTGCGCAGCGTTTCGGGCGTGAGATTCGCCGGCAGCACGTCCGTCGAGAGCGGCGGGGCGGGCGCGTCTTCGGGGCTCTCCATCAGGACTTCGCGCCGCACGACCTTGCCGCTCGGCAGGATGCGGGTGCGCGTCGGGCGCTGGAAGATCGGATCGCGCCACACCACGGCGACGGTCTGCGGGCCCACCTGCGTCATGCCCTTGTCGACGACCACCCGGAACGGCATCGCCTGTTCATCGACGTCGGGCATCGGGAGGTCCGTCTTGATCGTCACCGGAACCTCCCATTCCGAGCGCGACAGATAGATGTAGATCAGATCGTCGCGCACGCAGGCGGACAGGCTCGTGAGATAGCGGCGATCGAAGACGCCCCAGTGCTTGCCGCGCCTTACCGACATCACCACGATTTCCTGATCCGGATTCGCCTTGGCGAATGCCTTCGACATGCCGTCGGCGATCACGTAGAGCATCTCGAGCGGGATCGCGGGCCGGCGCTCCTCGTCGCCCGAGCCGGCGCGGATGTCGATGCGCGAGAGGATGTGCGCCATGCGCGCCGCCGAGATCGAGAGCGGCTGCTGGAAGCCCTTCGCGAGCGTCTCGCCGCCCTTGCGCTGGCTGCGCAGGAGCACCTGCGTGAGATCCTGCTCGAACACCGGCTCGGTCACGGATCGCGTGAGGCAGCCCGTCGCAACCAGGCTTGCGATCAGGCTGACCAGGAGCGCGCGCTTCATGGGGCTCCGAGCAGCGCTCCGACCAGGCGGTGGGTTGCGAAGCTCGCCGTGTAGGCGAGCGCCAGAAGATAGCTGAAGGCGAAGGCCGGCCAGCGCCAGCCATTCGTCTCGCGCTTCATCACCGCGATCGTCGACATGCATTGCAGCGCGAACACGAAGAAGACCAGCAGCGAGGCCACCGTCGCGGGCGTGTAGACGGGACGCCCCGTGTCGGGATTGGCGTCGTGGCGCAGGGCCTCGCGCAGCGAGGTGCCCTCGTCCGAGGCGGCGTAGATCTGGGCCAGCGTCGAGACGATCACCTCGCGCGCGGCGAGGCTCGCGAGCAGCCCCACGCCGATCTTCCAATCGAAGCCGAGCGGCGCAATCAGGGGCTCGAGCGCGTGGCCGGTGCGCCCCGCGAAGCTGTGCTCGAGGGAGAAGCGGCTCGCCTCGGCGGACGTCGCGCCCACGGGCGCCGGCGTGCGCGGGAAGCTGAGCAGGCACCAGAGCACGATCGACACCGTGAGGATCACGGTTCCGGCGCGGCGCAGGAAGCGTCGGGCGCTGCCCCACACCTGCGTCGCCACCAGCCTGGCGGTGGGAATCCGGTAGGGCGGCAGCTCCATGTAGAAGGGCAGCGATTCACCGCGCATCACCGTGCGCCCGAGCACCGCCGCGACTCCGAGCGCAGCGAGACCGCCGAGCAGATAGAGGCCGAGCAGCACCAGGCCTTGCAGGCGCAGCGGCCCGAACACCGCCGTCGCTGGCACGAAGGCGCCGATCAGCAGCGCATACACCGGCAGCCGCGCCGAGCAGGTCATCAGCGGCGCGACCAGGATCGTGATCAGGCGATTGCGCGGCGAGGGAATCGTGCGCGTCGCCATGATGCCGGGCACCGCACAGGCATACGAAGACAGCAGCGACACGAACGAGCGTCCCTCGAGGCCGATGCGCCCCATCACGCGGTCGATCACGAAGGCGGCGCGCGCCATGTAGCCGACGTCCTCGAGCAGGTAGAGCAGCGTGAAGAGGAGCACGATCTGCGGGAGGAAGACGATCACGGAGCCGACGCCGGCGAGCAGCGCGTCGGCGATGAAATCGGCCAAGAGTCCTGGCGGCAGCGTCGCGTGCACCTCGCGCGCGGCAAAGCCGACGGCGGCGTCGATCGCGTTCATCGCTGGCACCGCCCAGACGAAGATCAGCTGGAAGAAGACGACCATCACGAACGCGAAGAGCAGCGCGCCCGCGATTGGGTGCAGAACAATGCGGTCGATCGCTTCGCTCGCGCGGCTCGGCCCCGGCCGGCGCGTCAGCACGCTCGCGAGCACGGAGGCGGCCCAGCCGGCGCGGTCCTCGGCGGATTCCGGCGGCAGCACGACCGGCCGGCTCCAGCGCTCGGGCTTCGCGAGCAGCTCGCGCAGCGCCGCGAGCCCGAGCCCGCGGTGGCCGACCACGCCGATCACGGGGATGCCGAGGGCGCGCTCGAAGCGGGGCAGATCGAGGCTGCCGCCGCGCGCGTGCAGCTCGTCGGTCATCGTGAGCACGAGGCAGGCCGGCAGCCCGCGGCGCAGCACCTGCGCGATCAAGAGCAGCGAGCGCTCGAGCGTGCATGCGTCGGCGACCATCACCAGCGCGTCGGGCGCCGGGCCGAGCTCGCCGTCGATCACGCGGTCGACCACGGCCTCGTCCGGGCTGATGGGAGTCAGGCTGTAGGTGCCCGGCAGGTCGATCACCAGCAGCCGGCGCCCCGCGACCTCGAGCTCGCCTTCGCGGCGCTCGACGGTCACGCCCGGGTAGTTCCCGACCCGCGCGCGCAGCCCCGTCAGCGCATTGAAGAGCGTCGTCTTACCGGAGTTCGGGCTGCCGACCAGACCCAGGCGCAGGAGGCCCGGGCCGAGGCTGATCTCGCTCATGAAGAGGCGGGCGGCGCGGGATCCGTCGGGACGACCAACACCCGCAGCGCCTCGCTCCGCCGCAGGCAGAGCCGATAGCCGCGCAGCTCGTAGGCCACCGGATCGCCGAGCGGAGCGCGGCGTAAGACCTGGATTGGGGTGCGGGGCAGGAAGCCGAGGTCTTCGAGCCTGCGACCGATGGCGGTCGACGACTCGACGGATTCGATCACCGCGTGCGTGCCGGGGGCGAGGCTCGCGAGCGGAACCGCGCGCGAAGCGTGCGGCGCTGAGGCATCGAGAGGGCTCATGGGGCACCCGGCAAGCAGCCGTAGTTGAAAACGAAATTCAATTCCAGACTAGCCCGGCCCGGTGGGGGCTGTCAATCCGGAGCCGGAAAGGCGAACGCGTTCCCTATTCGTTCTCGCTGCGCAGCTGGCGCCGCAGCAGGAGCTCCACCCCTTCCTTCGGCTCCACGTCGCCCGCGAGTAAATCCTTGACGCTGCGGGCGATGGGCATCTCGACCCCGTGCAAGTCGGCGAGCGCGCAGGCGGCGAGCGTCGTGCGCACGCCCTCGGCCACCTCGTCCATCCCGGCGATGATCTCCGGCAGCTTGCGGCCGCGGGCGAGCTCGATCCCCACGCGGCGGTTGCGCGACAGATCCCCGGTGCAGGTGAGCACGAGGTCCCCCATGCCAGCCAGCCCGAGGAAGGTGAACGGATCCGCTCCCAGCTTCACCCCGAGCCGCGTGATCTCGCGCAGTCCTCGCGTCATCACACCGGCCCGGGCATTCAGCCCCAGCTCGAGGCCGTCGCACACGCCCACCGCGATCGCGACCACGTTCTTGAGCGCGCCGCCGATCTCGACTCCGACCACGTCGGTGCTCGTGTAGCAACGGAACCACGGGAAGGAGATCGATTCCTGGACGGAGATGGCGTAGGCCTCCTCCCGGCAGGCGATCGTGACCGCCGTCGGGCAGCCGAGCGCGATCTCGTGGGCGAAGGATGGCCCCGAAAGGAACGTGAGCCGCGGGTGGTGCTCGGCCGCGAGCTCCTGCTCGAGCACCTGGTCGATGCGCATCCAGCTGCCCAGCTCGATGCCCTTCACGGTCGAGACGAGGATCGCGCCGCGCGGGATGAGCGGCGCCGCGCGGCGGATCACGTCCCTCACGCCATGGCTCGGGACCGCGAAGATCACCAGCTCCCGGTCGGCGAGCGCTTCCCGGAGATCGGCGGTGGCGCGCACGCGCTCGGGAATCTCGACGTGGGAGAGGTATTTGGGATTGCGGTGCTCGCGGTTGATCGCGTCCGCGAGTCCGGGATCGCGCGCCCAGAGCGTGACGTCGTGCTCGCGCGCGCACAGCAGCGCGAGGCACGTTCCGAAGCTCCCGGCTCCGAGCACTGCGACGGGCATCGCCACGCCGGCAATTGTATCAGCCAAAACCGTGTTTCTCGTCGCGCAGGTTTCTTGACGCCCCCGGGGCCCGTGGTTACTCTCGCCGCGGTTTTTCGCTGGCGCATCGCGCGCTTCGCTCGCTTCGAGCCCGCTGCAGGCAGTTCACTCGGCGCGCGCGTTCGAAGCAGCAGTCCGGCGCGCAATTGATCGGTACGTGACGTGGAGGGTGCAGGCCATGCTCGCCGAATACGCCGGCGTCCTGGTGATCCTCGTCATCGCGACGGTCGTGATCCTCGCCATGCGCGGCGTCCACATGTTCATGGGGCCGCGCCGCGAGTTTCCCGAGAAGCAGGAGCCGTTCGAGTGCGGCGAGAAGCCGCTGATGTCGCCGCACCAACGTTACGCGGTGAAGTTCTACCTGGTCGCGATCCTGTTCGTGGTCTTCGACGTCGAAGCGATCTTCTTCTATCCGTGGGGCGCCGTGTTCGGCGAGCTCGGCTGGTTCGGCTACGGCGCGATGCTCGTCTTCACGGTTCCGCTTGCCGTCGGTCTCGTCTACGAGTGGTTGAAGGGCGGCCTCGAATGGTGATCTCGGCGGCCTCCCGCGAGAAGATCGCCGCCGAGATCGCGAAGTACCCGGTGCCGCGCGGCGCGCTGCTGCCGGCGCTTCATATCGTTCACGCCGAGCACGGATGCGTGTCGCCCGAGTGCGCGCAGGAGCTGGCAAGTCTGTTCGAGATCCGCCCCTTCGAGGTGCTCGAGGTCGTCAGCTTCTACAACATGTTCTACGCCACGCCGCAGCCGCGTCACCAGGTGCGCGTGTGCACGAACCTGCCGTGCTCGCTGAAGGGCAGCCGCGAGCTCTTGCACCGGCTGGAAGCGCATCTGGGCGTGAAGACCGGCGAGACGACGGCCGACGGACGCATCCGCATCGGTCACGAAGAGTGCCTTGGCGCTTGCGCCTACGCGCCGATGATGCGCGTCGACCACCAATACCACGAAGATCTCGACGTCGAGAGCGCGAAGCGCATCGTCGACGCGCTCGACTGAGGCCGCCAGCGTGCTCAAGGCGCCGTACGTCACAGGCTATCTGACCGAGCACTTCGCCGACGATGCCTTCGGCACGCTCGAAGGCTACGAGAAGCGTGGCGGCTACCAGGCCGCGCGCAAGGCGCTCGGCGAGATGACGCCGGAAGCCGTCATCGAGCTCGTGAAGGCCTCCGGCCTGCAAGGCCGCGGCGGCGCCGGCTTCGGCACCGGCCTCAAGTGGTCCTTCATGCCGAAGACCACCGACAAGCCGAAGTATCTCGTCTGCAACGCGGACGAGTCCGAGCCCGGCTCGTTCAAGGACCGCATCCTGATGGAGCGCGGCCCGCACCAGATCCTCGAAGGCATCCTGATCGCGGCGTTCGCGACGGGCGCCTCGAAGACCTTCGTCTACGTGCGCGGCGAGTACGCCTTCCCGGCAAGTCAAATCGAGCGCGCGGTCGCCGAGGCCTACGCGAAGGGCTATCTCGGCAAGAACGTGATGAAGAGCGGCTTCGCGCCACGACGTCGTCGTGCAGCGCGGCGCCGGCGCCTACATCTGCGGCGAAGAGACGGGCCTGCTCGAATCGCTCGAGGGCAAGAAGGGCCAGCCGCGCAAGAAGCCGCCGTTCCCCGCGCAGCACGGCGCCTTCGGCATGCCGACGACGGTGAACAACGTCGAGACCTTCTCGCACGTTCCGCACATCCTGAAGAACGGCGCGGAGTGGTTCCGCAAGCTCGGCACCGAGAAGAGTCCGGGCACGACGATCTTCGGTGTGTCGGGCCACGTGACGCGCCCGGGGCTCTACGAGCTGCCGCTCGGCACGCGCCTCGACGAGATCGTCTTCGAGCACGCGGGCGGCGTGCCGGGCGGGCGCAAGCTCAAGGGCGTGATCCCCGGCGGCATGTCGATGCCGATCCTGCCGGCCGGCCAGCTCGACGTGCCGATGGCGAACGAGTTCCTGCGCGAGCGCAAGACCATGCTCGGGACCGGCGGGATCATGGTGATGGACGAGACCACCTGCATGGTACGGGTGGCTTGCGTGATCTCGTACTTCTTCCGCGACGAATCCTGCGGCCAGTGCACGCAGTGCCGCGAGGGCACGGGCTGGATGCACAAGATCATCGAGCGGATCGAGCGCGGGGCCGGCGAGAAAGAGGACATCGGGATCCTGCTCGACGTCGCGGCCAAGATGGAGGGCCAGACGATCTGCGCCTTCGCCGACGCCGCGGCCTGGCCGGTGCAGGGCCTGCTGCGCCACTTCCGCGAAGATTTCGAGGCGCACATCCGCGAACGCAAGTGCCCCTTCCCCGAAAGCTTCGAGCTCTAGATGCCGCCGCATCACCGTCGACGACGTCGAGATCGAGGTCCCCGCCGGCAGGACCCTGCTGCAGGCGCTCGACGACGTCGGCCTGCTGATGAACGGCGTCGAGATCCCGCACTACTGCTGGCATCCGAAGCTCTCGATCGACGGCTCCTGCCGGCTGTGCCAGGTCGAGATCGAGGGCATGCCGAAGCTCCAGATCGCCTGCAACACGCCCGTCGCCGACGGCATGATCGTGCGCACGCAGGTCGACTCCGTGCGCCGCGCGCGCGAAGGCGTGATGGAGCTGCTGCTCGTCAACCATCCGCTCGATTGCCCGATCTGCGATCAGGCGGGCGAGTGCAAGCTCCAGGACTACGCGTACGAGTACGGGATGACGCAGTCCCGCACGCGCGAGCCGCGCCGCGCGCTCAAGAAGAATCTCGAATTGGGGCCGACGATCGTCTTCGATCAGGAGCGCTGCATCCTGTGCCGCCGCTGCGTGCGTTTCACGCGCGAGATCTCCGGCACCGGCGAGCTCGCCGTGCTGAATCGCGGCGATCACTCGGTGATCGAGACCTACCCGGGCGTCCCGCTCGACAATCCCTACTCGATGAACGTGGCCGACATCTGCCCGGTCGGCGCGCTCACGACCAGGGATTTCCGCTTCAAGATCCGCGTCTGGTTCCTGAACGACGTGCCGGGCGTGTGCACCGGCTGCAGCAACGGCTGCAACGTGCACCTCGGTGTCGCGAACAACAAGGTCTATCGCTACGTGCCGCGCCGCAACGACGCGGTGAACGACACCTGGATCTGCGACGCCGGCAGGCTGTCCTACCGCGAGATCGGCTCGGCCGATCGGCTGAAGCTCCCGCTGGTGCGGGCTTCGCTCGGCGTGCCGGAGGCGACGAGCTTCGCGGCCGCCATCGACGCGGCGGCGGCGCGGCTCAAAAAAATAGTTGCCAGCAAGGGCGCGGGCGTGATCGCGGGGCTCGCTTCCCCCCACGCGACCAACGAAGATCTCTTCACCTTCCGGCGTCTGCTCGACGCGCTCGGCACCGAGACCGCGGGCGTGGCGGTCGTGCAGGGCGCGGCGGACAAGCTCCTCGTCAAGGCCGACAAGGCCGCGAACGCGGCCGGCGCGCGCGCGCTCGGCTTCGGCGATGCGCGCGCCGTGCTCGATCGCCTGCGCAGCGGCGGCGTCGATGGCCTGATCGTGATGGGCCACGACGTGCTCGACGCGGCCTATCTCGGCGGCGTCGAGCTGCTCGCGAAGCTCGACACGCTGATCGTGCTCGATACGCACCACTCGGCGCTCGAGCGCGTCGCGCACGTGCTGCTGCCAACAAGGGTTGCGGCCGAGAAGCACGGCACGCTCACCAACCATGCCGGCCGCGTGCAGAAGATCGAGCCCGCCGTCGAGCCTGCCTGGGAGGCGCTCGACGACGGCGACGTGCTCACGCGGCTCGGCCAGGCGCTGGGGCTCGCGAACCTGCCCGCGCGCTGGGACGTGCGCGCGGTCTCACGCGAGCTCGCGGCCGCGCACAAGAGCTTTGCTGGCCGGGATCTCGGCAGCGTCCCCGCCGACGGCGCTCCGCTCGCCGAGGCGCGCGCCTAGATGCCGATCGAAGTCATCATCAAGACCGTCTTCATCCTGCTCGTGATCGTGGGCGCGCTGGCGCCGGTCATCACCTGGATCGAGCGCAAGCAGAGCGCCGTGATGCAGGACCGCATCGGCGCCAACCGCGCCGACGTCGCCGGCATCACCGTGCTGGGGCTGCTGCACCCGCTCGCGGACGTCTTCAAGCTGCTCACCAAGGAAGATCTGGTTCCGACGGGCGCCAACCGCTTCCTGCACGGGCTCGCGCCGATCATCGCCGCGATTCCGGCGCTGATCGCGTTCGCCGTGATTCCATACGGCGGCGTCTACAGCTTCGACGACTACAAGCTCTCGCTCGTCGCCGCCGATCCCGATTGGGGCCTGCTCTACATCTTCGCGATCGGCTCGATCGCCACCTACGGCAGCGTGCTCGCGGGCTGGGCCAGCAACAACAACTGGTCCCTGCTCGGAGGCCTGCGGGTCTCGGCCCAGATGATCTCGTACGAGGTCACCATGGGTCTCTCGGTGGTGGGCGTGTTCATGGTCTTCGGCACGCTGAAGCTCACCGACATGGCGATCGCGCAGGATCACACGCTGCGCCTGCTCGGCTTCCTCGACGTGCTCTTCGGCATTCCGGTTCCGGCGTGGCTCGCTTGGATCCGGGTTCCGGCCTGGGGGATCTTCTACCAGCCGCTGGCTTTCATCTTGTTCCTCGCCGCGATCATGGCCGAGAACAAGCGCCCGCCCTTCGACATGCCGGAGGGCGAATCCGAGATCATCGCCGGCTACCACCTCGAATACTCGGGCATGCGCTTCGGCTTGTTCTACATGTCGGAGTTCATCGAGATCGTGGTGATCGGGGGCCTCGTCGCGACCATTTTTCTTGGCGGCTGGGCGGTCCCCTTCCTCTCGCAGGAGACGATCATCAGCACGATCTCGGGCGCCTTCAATCGCGATTTCGCGACGGCGCTGTGCATGATCGTCCACTTCGCGACCTTCATGCTCAAGGTGATCGTGATGATCTGGCTCCAGATGGCGCTGCGCTGGACGCTGCCGCGCTTCCGCTACGACCAGGTCATGGATCTGTGCTGGAAGATCATCCTGCCGCTCTCGATCGTGAACATCTTCGTGACGGGCGCGGTGCTGCTGCTCACGAAGGGGTCCGCATGAGCGTTCCCGTTCTGCTCTTCTACGTGTTTGCGGCGCTGGCCGTGACCTCGGCGCTCGGGATGGTGCTGAACGTCCGCAACACGGTGGCCTCGGCGATGAGCCTCGTCGTGACGATGATCTCGCTGGCAGGCATCTATTTGCTGCTCGGCGCGTATCTCGTCGCGGTCGTGCAGATCATGGTCTATGCCGGCGCGATCGTCGTGCTCTTCCTCTTCGTCGTGATGTTGCTCAATCTGCGCAGCGACAACTTTGCGCCCGGGCGGCAGTGGCTCGTGAAGGCCGGGGCGCTGCTGCTGACGCTCGTCGTGCTCTCCGAGCTGCTGCGCCTCTTCGCGGTCGGGATGCCGCCGACGCCGGCCGAGCCCACCGGATTTGGCGGCTACCGCCAGGTCGGCATCGCGCTCTACACGGATTACGTGCTGCTGGTCGAGATGGCATCGCTTCTCTGCTGCTCGCCGCGATCGTCGGCGCGCTGATCCTCGCCAAGCGGAGGATCGATTGATGCTGCCGCTCGAGCACGTGATCGGCCTCTCGGCAATCCTCTTCGTGATCGGAATGATCGGCGTGGCGACACGTCGTAATTTGATCGTCGTGCTGATGTCGATCGAGCTGATGCTGAACGCCGTCAACCTGGCCTTCGTCGGCTTCAACCGCCTGTGGCCAGGCACCGCCGAGGCGCCCGCGCTCGATGGCCAGATCTTCGTGCTGATGGTGATCACCGTCGCGGCGGCGGAAGTCGCCGTGGGTCTCGGCATCGTGATCTCGCTGTTCCGGAACCGCGACTCCGTCGACCTCGAAGAAGTGAGCCTGCTGAAGTGGTGACGGAAAGCTCCGACCTGCTGCGCTGGATCGTGCTGCTGCCGCTGCTCGCGGCCGTGTTCCACGGCGTGATGCTCGCGCTGGTGCGCCGGCCAGTGGCGCGCGCGCTCACGATCGGGCTCTCGTGCGGCAGCGTGCTCGCGGCGTTCGGGGCCTCGTGCCTCGCGCTCACAGAACTCTCTGCAGCTGCCCGAAGGCCAGCGCATGCTGGTCGACAATCTCTACACCTGGATCGGTGCGGGCGTAGGCTCACAAGCGTTCAGTGCCGAGCTCGCCTTCCAGCTCGATCCGCTCTCGGCCGTGATGGCGCTCGTCGTCACCGGCGTCGGATCGCTGATCCACATCTACTCGATCGGCTACATGGACGACGACCATCGCGAGGACAAGGGCTTCCAGCGCTTCTTCTGTTATCTGAACCTCTTCACCTTCTCGATGCTGGTGCTGGTCCTCGCCGACAACCTCGTGCTGATGTTCGTCGGCTGGGAAGGCGTGGGGCTCTGCTCCTATCTCCTGATCGGCTTCTGGTACGCCGATCGCTGGAACGCGTATTGCGGCAGCAAGGCGTTCATCGTGAACCGCATCGGCGATTTCGGCTTCCTGCTCGGGATCTTCCTGCTGTTCTCGGCGCTCTCGGACGTCGGCATGCCGACGGTCTCCTTCACCGAGATCGCCTCGGGCCTGGCCTCGATCGCCGAGCGCCAGATCACGGTGCCGGGCTGGCTGCCGTTCGGGCCCGAGTGGAGCCTCGTGAACACCATCGCGCTGTGCTTCTTCATCGGCGCGTGCGGGAAATCGGCGCAGCTTCCGCTTTATGTCTGGCTCCCGGACGCGATGGCGGGCCCGACGCCCGTCTCCGCGCTGATCCACGCCGCGACCATGGTGACGGCCGGCGTCTACATGGTCTGCCGGCTCTCGTTCCTGTTCGCGGCGGCGCACGACGCCTCGGCCGTGGTGGCGTGGACGGGCGCGCTGACGGCAATTTTTGCCGCGACGATCGCAATCACGCAGACCGACATCAAGAAGGTGCTTGCCTACTCGACCGTGAGTCAGCTCGGCTACATGTTCCTCGCGGCCGGCTGCGGCGGCTACTCGGCCGCCATCTTCCATTTGGGCACGCACGCCTTCTTCAAGGCACTCCTGTTCCTCGGCGCCGGCGCGGTGATCCTCGCCATGCACCACGAGCAGGACATCACCAAGATGGGCGGCCTGCATCGCAAGCTCTGGCAGACGCACCTCGTGTTCCTCGCGGGCGTGCTCGCGATCGCGGGCTTCCCGGGCACCTCGGGCTTCTTCTCGAAGGACGAGATCCTCGCCACGGCCTACGCCGCGAGCGTTCCGGGCGCGCGCTGGCTGCACGCGATCGGCCTCGTCACGGCGGGGCTCACTTCGTTCTACATGTTCCGGCTCTACTTCATCACCTTCTGGGGCGAGTGCCGCGCGCCGCGCGAGGTGCGCGAGCACCTGCACGACGCCGCGCCCGTCGTAATCCAACCGCTCTGGGTGCTCGCGTTCTTCTCGATCTTCGCGGGACTCGGCGGGCTCCCGCAGATCTGGGGCGATCTGATCGGGGTGCCTCAGTCGAACTCGCTCGGCAACTTCCTCGCGCCGGTGCTCACGCAGATGGAGCACCACACGCTCGATCACTCCACCGAGTATCTGCTGGCGGCGGCGGCGGTCGGGATGGCGGGTGTGGGAGCGCTCGTCGCGTGGCTCCTCTACGTGGTGCGGCCCGAGCTGCCCGCGCGCATCGCCGCGGCGGTAGGCGGCCTCTATCGCCTGCTGCTCAACAAGTACTGGATCGACGAGCTCTACGACGCCGTGATCGTGCGGCCGCTGGTGCGCGTCTCGGATCGCGTGCTCTTCCGCGGCATCGACGCGGGCCTGATCGACGGCGTCGCGGTGAACGGCAGCGCAGGCCTGGTCAGGGGGCTCGCGTCGCACGGGCTCAAGTACGCCCAGAGCGGGCTCACGCAGGGATACATCTTCTTCATGATCGCGGGAGCCGTCGCGATCGTGGCCTTCCTGCTCAGGTAGGCAGAGCATGGCGCTCGACCACAACCTGCTGCTCTCCTGGATCACCTTCCTGCCGCTGGCGACGGGCGTGGCGCTGATCGTGCTTTCGAGCGCGGCCGGCGCGATCGGCGGCGGCTCGGGGCTGCCGGTTTTCGTCTGGCGCGCCGTCGCGCTCGCGAGCTCGCTGCTGACGTTCCTGCTCTCCGTGCACCTCTTCATCGCCTTCGATCCCACGGCCACGGGTTATCAGTTCGTCGAGCACCGGCCCTGGATCTCGGACTACGGCATCAACCACTTCATCGGCGTCGATGGCATCAGCCTCGTGCTGGTGGTGCTGACGACGTTCCTGATGCCGATCGTGCTGCTCGCCTCCTGGAACGACATCGCGCGCTCGGTGCGCAGCTACGTCTTCTTCATGCTCTTCCTCGAGACGGGCATGCTCGGCGCCTTCGTGTCTCTCAACGTCTTCGAGTTCTACCTGTTCTGGGAGCTGATGCTGGTGCCGATGTACTTCATCATCGGCATCTGGGGCGGTCCGCGGCGCATCTACGCCTCGGTCAAGTTCTTCCTCTTCACGATGTTCGGCTCGCTCTTGATGCTCGGCGCGATCCTGGTCGTCTACTACCTGTTCTTCGAGCAGACAGGGCAACTGAACTTCGATCTCGTCGCGCCGCCCGGCAGCACCGTATCGGCGCTGCTCGACACGCACATCCCCGTCACCGGCGAAGCCGTCTGGTGGAAGACGCAGTACTGGCTGTTCGCGGCCTTCGCGCTGGCCTTCGCCGTGAAGGTGCCGATGGTGCCGCTCCACACCTGGCTGCCGGACGCGCACGTCGAAGCGCCGACGCCGGGCTCAGTCGTACTTGCGGGCGTGCTGCTGAAGATGGGGACCTACGGCTTCGTGCGCTTCGCGATTCCGCTGTTCCCGGCCGCGGCGACGGACTGGACCTCGATCATGCTCGCGCTCGCGCTCACAGGCATTGTTTACGGCGCGCTGGTTGCGATGGTCCAGGACGACATCAAGAAGCTGGTGGCGTACTCGTCGGTCGCGCACCTCGGCTTCGTCATGCTCGGCATCTTCGCGCTCAACGTCCAGGGACTCGACGGCGCCGTGCTCCAGATGGTGAACCACGGGCTCTCGACCGGGGCGCTCTTCATCCTCGTCGGCATGCTCTACGAGCGCCGCCACACACGAAAAATTGCGGACTTCGGCGGCGTGGCGAAGCCGATGCCGGTCTTCGCGGCGTGCTTCGGGATCGTCACGATGTCGAGCATTGGCCTGCCGCTGCTCAATGGTTTCGTCGGCGAGTTCCTCATTCTCTTGGGCGTCTTCCTCGTGAAGCCGCTGATCGCGACGCTCGCCACCTCGGGCGTGGTGCTCGCCGCCGTCTACATGCTCTGGATGTACCGCCGCGTGATGTTCGGGCCGGTCGAGGTGGCCGAGAACAGGAGCCTGATCGACCTCGGCCTGCGCGAGAAGCTCGTGATGGTGGCGCTCATCATTCCGATCATCTGGATCGGGATCTACCCGAATACGTTCTTGCGGCGCATCGAGCCCTCGGTGATCGAGATGCTGCGCGTGGTGGACGTGCGCCGCACGCCGCAGGCCACCCCGCCGACCGAGGGCGAGAGCGAGGAAGCGCGCGTGGCTTCGCCGGGTGTCGCCCGCTGGGCTCAGGTGCAGCCGTGATCACCGCCCCCGAGCTGCATTTTTCCGTGCTCGCGCCGATCGGCTTCGTGGCCGCGGGCGCCATGCTCGTGCTGCTCGGCGAGGTGCTGCTCTCGCGGCGCCAGACCGTGCTGGGAAGGCCCGCCACCGCGACCTGGATCGGAACCCTGCTCGCGATGGTCGCGATCATGTCCCTGCTGCTCGCGTTCTACGTCTCGTGGGGCTCGTTCCTCTCGGGCCGCAGCGACGTCTTCGATCCCGGCAACCCGACCTTCCAGCTCGATCGCTTCTCGGCGCTGATCACCGCCGTGATCGCGCTCGCGGCGCTGCTGAGTTGCGCTCTTTCGATCGCCTACCTCGCCGAGGTGCGCATCAATCACGGCGAGTACTACTCGCTGATCCTGCTCTCGGTATCGGGCATGATGTTGATGGTCTGCGCCATCGATCTGCTCACGGTCTTCCTTGGCCTCGAGCTGATGAGCATCCCGCTCTACGTGCTCGCCGGCTTCGACCGCCGCAAGCTGCGCAGCAACGAAGCCGCGCTCAAGTACTTCCTGATCGGCTCGTTCGCGAGCGCACTTCTCTTGTATGGCATGGCGCTCCTCTACGGCACCACCGGGTCGACCTCGTTTGCCGCCATCCGCCACGCCTTCGATCCCAGCAACCCGATCGCCATCGTCGGCCTCGGCCTCGTGATCGTCGGCTTCGCCTTCAAGATCTCGGCCGCGCCGTTCCACCAGTGGACGCCCGACGTCTACGAGGGCTCCCCGGCCGCCGTCACCGCCTTCATGTCCGTCACGGTGAAGACGGCGGCGGTGGCGACGCTGCTGCGCCTGGTGGCGCTCGCCTTCGGCCCGCTCGACCAGACCTTGACGCAGGTGCTCTGGGGCCTCGCCGCGCTCACGATCATCGTCGGCAACGTGATGGCCGTGATCCAGGACAACGTGAAGCGGCTGCTCGCCTACTCGAGCATCGCTCACGCCGGGTATCTCCTGGTGGGCTTCGTCACCGGCACGGCGGAGGGCTACTCGGCCGTCGTGTTCTACCTGTTCGCCTACGTCTTCATGAACCTCGGCGCCTTCGCCGTGGTGGTGGCGCTGGCGCAGAAGGGTCAGGACTGCGAGCGGCTCGAGGCCTTCGCGGGCCTCGCGCACAAGCGCCCGGGCCTCGCGGCGCTGATGACGCTCTTCATGCTCTCGCTGGCTGGCATCCCGGGCACGGTCGGCTTCATCGCGAAGTTCACGATCTTCGCGGCCGCGGTGAATGCGGACGTCATCTGGCTCACGATCATCGGGCTGCTCGCGAGCGTGGTGTCGGTTTATTACTACCTGCGGCTACCGGTGCTGATGTACATGCGCGAGCCGGCGGAAGAAGGCGCCACGCCGCGCCGCGAAGTTTCGAGCGGCGAAGCGCTGGTGCTCGGTGTATGCGCCATCGCGGTGGTGTTCCTCGGGTTCTTCCCGAACTGGGGGAGCCTGCCGATCTTTGGCGATGTGCACGTGCTCGACTGGGCGCGGGAGAGCGTGTCGCAGCTGTTCTCGTCAGGGCTTTCCTGACCTAGCACGCTTGCCCGACGACTACGCGGGGGCAAGTCAGACGTGACCTTCGGTCGAAATCGAAATGCGCACGTAGGGCAGCCTTGAGGCTCTACGCCGGCCTGTCAACGCACTTCGTCCGCGACACTGCGCACAATCAGATCGCGGAAAAACTCAAGTCCGCGTTCTTCGACTACTATCGTTACAACCCATCACCTGCCGAAGTCGGGTCCTGGAAGAATTCGCTTCGCGCGACAGCGCAAGTCTTTGAAGAAGCCGGACTCAGGGATCACGGCGTCATTCTCGAGTACCAGCTTCCGCAGAGTTCCAAACGGCTCGATTGCATGGTCTGCGGACGAGACGGCCAAGCGAGCGACAATGCGGTCATCATCGAGCTGAAGCAATGGGACGGGGCGAGTGAAGCGGTCGGCGACAAGATGGTCACAACGCGGGTGGGTGGATCAGAGCGGGAGGTCCTCCACCCGTCTGCGCAAGTCGGCCAGTACCGGATGTACGTCGAGGACACGCATACCGCCTTCTACGAAGGGTCGAGCCCGATCAGGCTGAGCGCATGTTCGTATCTACACAACTATCACCCAGAGCCTGGGGACGTCTTGCTTTCCGATCCCTTTCAGTCACTGCTCGAGCGCAATCCGCTCTTTTCAGCGGACGACGTGGGAGATCTCAAGGACTTTCTCGTGACGCGTCTCGAGGCCGGCGATGGTCTCTCGGTGATGCGCCGCGTCGAAGAGAGCAGGTACAGACCGAGCAAGAAGCTCATGGATCATGTTGGAGGCGTCATCAGGGGAAGCAAGGAATACGTGCTTCTCGATGAGCAGCTCATCGTCTTCGAAAAAGTTCTTCTAAGTGCGCGCGAGGGATTTCACGATCGGAAGAAGGTCGTCATCATCGTCAAGGGCGGTCCCGGTACCGGCAAATCCGTTATCGCGATCAACTTGATGGCTGAGCTCTCACTGGGTTCTTACAACGCGCAATATGCGACCGGCTCTCGAGCGTTCACGCAGACCCTTCGCAAGATCATCGGGCCCCGCGGCGCGGTCCAGTTCAAGTATTTCAACAGCTACCTCGGAGGCGAGCGCGACGTCGTCGACGTCCTGATTTGCGACGAGTCTCATCGAATTCGCGAGGAGAGCCACGGCCGTTTCACGCCAGCGGCGGAACGTACGGGTCGTCCGCAGATCGAGGAACTCATCCACGCTGCCAAAGTCGGCGTGTACTTCATCGACGATCGGCAGATCGTGCGCCCCAAGGAGATCGGGTCCGTAAGCCATATCCGGGAGCACGCGGAGGCTGCTGGGTGCCGGGTCTTCGAATACCAGCTTGAGGCCCAGTTCCGTTGCGCGGGCTCCGACGGATTCGTGAATTGGATCGACAATACACTCGGAATCGCGAGGACGGCGAACGTTCTCTGGGCTGACACTGAGGGCTTCGACTTCCAGATCATGAACTCGCCGACGGCGGTCGAAGCAGCAATCCGCGCCAAGGCCAATGAGGGCTTCAGTGCGCGCATGACGGCAGGGTATTGCTGGGCGTGGTCCGATGCACGAAGCAATGGAACGCTGGTCGATGATGTTG
The DNA here is from genome assembly GCA_963785985.1 of uncultured delta proteobacterium. GTDB lineage: Bacteria > Myxococcota_A > UBA9160 > UBA9160 > SMWR01 > DATBRV01. Next base: position 87,010 of record CAWAXD010000026.1, read on the forward strand.
TGATTGGAGACTACCGGCGCCCATGGAATGCCAAGTCTGGTGCGCGCCTTGCCGCGGGCATTCCCATTGAATCGCTCTGGGCGACGGAAGCCGGAGGAATCGATCAAGTGGGGTGCGTATATACGGCACAAGGCTTCGAGTTCGACTATGCAGGCGTAATCGTTGGACCGGACCTCACCTACGATTTCAACATTCAAGACTGGGTAGGCCATCCGGAACACTCATTCGATCGGCCGGTGAAGACAGCGAAGAAGGGCTTCGTCGCGATGGTGAAGAACACCTACAGAGTCCTTCTGTCGCGCGGAATCAAGGGTTGCTACGTGTACTTCACGGACGAAAGAAACCGAGCGATTCGTGCGCAGCCGAATCGAGCGATCCGGTCGTTCGGAAAGGTGACAACCTGGCAATTTCTTCGGGAGCAAGAGACTTCGTCGTGCGAGCGTCGCCACTCCCCGAAAATTCGAACAAGGCCTCTGTCAAGGAGTGCCGATTTCAGACTGTCTGGCTGAAGGGGGTCGTCAACGCTTTCCTTTGGGGCGCCACGACACCAAGCAGCCAGTCTTGGTTTGCCCGAGGCTTCTGACTACTTCTATTCTCACGCATGCCGCGCGCCTACCTGCACGCAGCCCGCGGAGCTGCACTTTCCTCAGACCGACACCGCGCTCCCGCTGCCTTCGCTGGCACGCGGCGTTGCTGTCAGCCCGAAAGCAAGCGCCCGCGAGACGTATGGGCGCACAAGGAGTCCGCCATGAACCGGGAGCATCTCGCGAATCGCGTCATCCAGGATCACGTCACCTACGCCGTCGTCGCCGGAGCGATCCCAGTCCCACTAGTCGATCTCGCCGCCGTCACTGCGGTGCAGCTCGCCGCCGTCCGCGCCCTGGCGCGTGTCTATGACGTCGAGTTCGACCCGGCGCTCGGCAAGGCGCTCGTCGTTTCGATCGTTGGAACTTCAGCGGGAAGATGCGCTGCAAGCATCGCGAAGGCGGTGCCGGGGGTCGGGTGGGTGCCCGCGACCATCACCAACGCCGCCTTCGCCGGCGCGTCCACGTACGCGGTGAGCCAGCTCTTCTGCGCGCACTTCGAGCGCGAGGGCACGCTCGAGGACATGGACCCTGCGTCATCGCGTCCGCTCTACGAGGAGCTCTTCGAGCGAGGGCGAAGCTTCGTTCGCAACGTCCGGCCGGCCGCCACACGTTCCGTCGAGGACACCACCGGCTTGCTGGAGCGCCTCTCTCGCTTGCGAGAGCAAGGCGCGGTCGATCAAGACGAGTTCGAACGTTTGAAGCGTGAGATTTTCGCAGCAGCCACCTGACAGTCCATTCGGCGGCGCCGGGAGCGAGTACTGCGGTTCACGGTCGATCGCTTGTTGGCCGGCGCCTTCGCGAGTACGTTTTCTGCGTTGGTGGATCGGAGCATCTGACTCGGGACGTGACCGCATCTGTCACGCTGCACCGCGAACATGCTGACTGCAGCTCATCAGCGATCCGCACAGCAGTGGGAGGGACTGACGAATGAGCCTGAGCGCCGGGATGCGAATCTGGCTGCCCTGCGAAGTAAAGCCTGGTCCCTTCTCGGATGAGCGAATGGTGCGGGTGGAGTCCGAGTCGGGTAGCTGGCTCGGCTTCGTGCCCGCTTCGTTCCTTCGAGATCCACTTCAAGAGGGAGCTACCTTCATCAGCGCCGTTGTCGTCGAGATCCGTGGGGGTTGCTTCACCGCTCGGCTTCCGGGTCATCCCGTGACTCCCGGCGTCTTCAGCGGGTCGGTGGACAAGGCGACGCCTGTCCGTGCTCTCCAAGCCTGACCTACTCCGATACATCCGCGAAAAGAAGCTTCGCTTCGAGCCCTCCGTTCCGGAAACGCGGATTGCTCAGCTTTCGGTGGATCTACTTCTCGGTCGCAAGTTCACGACCTTCAAGAAGCCACCCCCGTATCTCGCTGTCAATCTTCCGGCAGGAATCGATCAACCCGCACAGCTGATGCTGTTCCGGCTTTCCACTCCGCTCGATGAGCAGCAGCTCTACGGCGCCAGTGGAACGGACGTCTTCCAGTACCAAACCGACCCGATTCCTCGGAGGCCGCGTGAGCGGTAATTGCCTCCCCGGCGGAACGATTGACGCGCGACCTGGGACTGCGGGCGACGAGCGAAATCTGTGGCACACGCGCAGAATCACGGGCGCTACGATCGCTGGGCCGCGCAGGTGACCACTGGTCCGTTGGAAGACGAAGGAAACGCACGATGAGACATGCAGCACGGCAGCTTCCCACGCTCGCCATCGCGCTGGCGCTCCTGCTCACGGGCTGTCGCTCCGTCTGGGTGCACCCCGATGCAACCGAGGCGATGTATCTGAACGACATGGCGCGCTGTAAGTACGGCGTCCCCAACGATGAGCTTCAGCGCGCCATTGCAACGCCGTCGAGCCCATTGCCTGCGTATCGATCCGATTGGAGGGAGTGCATGGGGCTCCTCGGTTGGCATACTCAGGTGGCGCGACGCAGTAGCCCGCCGTGGGCCCACCCGTAGTTCGCGCTGCGGCATCGTGCCGCCGAAAGCGTGCGACTCCGGATGCGCCTCGGCTTCGCATCGCGGCGACGCTCTCCGGCGTCGCGCGCCTCATGATCCAATTCAGCGTCGCAACGGTGTTTCGCGCGAAGCCGCGGCTCGCGCGCAATTCGCCTTGACGTCGCCGTGGAATGGATGGGAGAATGCGTCCGATGCAAAGGCCGATCTCTCCCGCGCGTTCTCGCGCTCTATCCTCTCTGGTGTCGCTCGCCCTGGCGCTGGCCGCATGCGTCACTCCCCAGCCGCTCTTCACCCCGGCGCCGCTCGTGGGCGCCGGAACGCCGCAGGAGACTCGCGAGGCAATCGTGCGTGCACTTTCGGAAGGCAACTGGGTGCTCGAGTCGGAGCGCCCGGGCGCGATCTTCGCGCGCTTCAGCCGGGAGGAATGGAGTATGTTCGTCGAGATTGCCTACTCGAACGAAGTCTCCATCCGCTATGTGGGCAGCGTGAATCTCCGGTACGGAATCGGGAAGGACGGCAGGCCGGTGATCCACCGCGGCTACAACTACCGCGTAAAGCGGCTCTCGAAAGTGATCGGCACCTATATCATGATCGCGCGCGCCTCGGATTCTCCGTCGCCGGTCGCGTCGCCGACGCCCGGCGAAATCACACCGGATTGAGCCGGCCGGTGCGGCCCGTGTGACCCTCCAGGACCTCGGAAACCTCGGCGAGATTCTCGGTGCGCTCGCCGTCGTGGTCTCCCTCTTCTACGTCGGCTCCCAGATCCGCCAGAACACCGCCGCCGTTCGCTCCTCCACCGCGCAGGCGGTTCACGACAACTACGCGGCCTGGTACAGCCACCTCGCTGCCGATGGTGAGCTGGTGCGGATCTCGATCCAGGGGTTGAAGGATTACGCTTCGCTCCCGGATGTCGAGAAGGCCCGCTTCGTGTCCAACTTCATGGCCTTCCTGTCTTATTCGCAGAACGCCTTCTACCAGTGGCGCGAGGGCTCGCTCACGCCGCAGCTCTGGGTCGGCTGGGAAGCGCTCATGATCAATCTCGTGAGCTCGCCGGGAGGCAAGCAGTTCTGGGCCGAGCGGGCCTACGCCTTTGGCGAGGAGTTTCGCTCACACGTGGTGAACGTGATCATGAAGCGAACGCCGGCGCCGGAAGCCAGGCCGCTCGGGGTTTTCAAGCTCGAGTAGCGACGGTTGCCGCCAGCCGCGAGGTGTGCGACCAAAGCCGCGAATCTGACGAGGAGCGACCCCGATGAAAGCCCCCCGCATGCAGAACCTCCTCGCCGCCGCGCTCGTTTGCGCGCTGGCCGCAAGCATCGCATCGGCGCAGACCGCGCGAGACGTGCAGATCCAGACCACTGGCGAGCCCGGCTCGCCCAGCGCCACCACCACCATCAGCGGCAAACAACTTCCCGCGCCCGACCCGAAATTCGGCGGCGTGATCAAGGACGACGCCCTGCAATCCAGATAGCCTGGTGGGCGCCGCGCATCGTGCCTCCCAAGCAGGCGCCGAACGTCCTGCTCATCATCACGGACGACTCCGGCTTCGGCGTGCCGAGCACCTTCGGCGGCGTCATCCCGACGCCGACGATGGATCGCATCGCGAAGAGCGGTCTGCGCTACAACAACATCCACTCCACCGCGCTCTGCTCGCCGACGCGCGCCGCGCTCATCACCGGGCGCAACCATCACTCGGCCGGCTTCGGCGTGATCTCGGAGCAGGCCACGGGTTTCCCGGGCTACAACAGCATCATCGCCAAGGACAAGGCGACGATCGGCCGCATCCTGCTCGACAACGGCTATGCCACCTCGTGGTTCGGCAAGGATCACAACACGCCGGCCTTCGCGGCCAGCCAGGTCGGGCCGTTCGACCAATGGCCGATCGGCATGGGCTTCGAGTATTTCTACGGGTTCGTCGGCGGTGACGCCAACCAGTGGCAGCCGAACCTGTTCCGCAACACCACCCAGATCTATCCCTTCGAGGGCAAGCCCGGCTGGAACCTCGTCACCGGAATGGCCGACGACGCCATCGATTACCTGAACCGCATCAACCAGATCGGCTCCCGGCAAGCCGTTCTTCGTCAAGTACGCGCCCGGCGCCACGCACGCGCCGCATCATCCGACGAAGGAATGGGTGGACAAGATCCACGACCATGCACCTGTTCGACGAGGGCTGGAACAAGCTGCGCGAGCGGATCTTCGAGAACCAGAAGCGCCTCGGCGTGATCCCGAAGGACACCAAGCTCGAGCCCTGGCCGACGAACGTCCTCAAGAACTGGGACGACTGCACGCCCGAGGAGAAGAAGCTCTTCATCCGGCAGGTGGAGGTCTTCGCCGCCTACGAGGCGTACAACGACTACGAGATCGGCCGCGTCATCCAGGCGATCGAGGACATGGGCAAGCTCGACAACACGCTCGTCATCTACATCAACGGCGACAACGGCACCAGCGCCGAGGGCGGCCCGCTCGGCACGCCCAACGAAGTCGCCTTCTTCAACGGCGTCGCCGTGCCCGTCGAGCTTCAGATGAAGTTGTACGACGTCTGGGGCACGGAGCAGACCTACAACCACATGTCGGCGGGCTGGTCCTGGGCCTTCGATACGCCCTTCACGTGGTTCAAGCAGAACGCCTCCAAGCTCGGCGGCATCCGGCAGAACATGGTGGTCTCGTGGCCCGGGCACATCAAGGACAAGGGCGGCCTGCGTCAGCAGTTCATGCACGTGATCGACGTGGTCCCCACCATCCTCGAAGTCGCGGGCATCTCCGCCCCCGACTACGTGGATGGCATCAAGCAGGCGCCCATCGAAGGCACCAGCTTCGCCTACACCTTCGACGCCAAGAACGCCAAGGCGCCTTCGCGACACCGAACGCAGTACTTCGAGATGATGGGTCAGTGGGCTCTATACAACGAAGGCTGGCTGCTCAGCACCCAGGTGAACCGCGCGCCGTGGGAGGCCTTCGGCGCCGCCAATCTCGACCCGCTCAACAACCAGGTCCTCGAGCTCTACGACCTGAGCAAGGACTTCAGCCAGTCCCAGAACCTCGCCGAGAAGTTTCCGGACAAGGTGAAGGAGATGAAGGCGCTGTTCATCGACGAAGCCAACAAGTATCAGGTCTTCCCGATGGACGCCTCGGTGGCGGCCCGCATCGTGGCCCCACGTCCGAACATCACCGCCGGCCGCACCGAATTCGTCTACACCCGGCCGATGGTCGGTCTGCCGCAGGGCGATTCGCCGTTCATCCTCAACAGCTCCTACAGCATCAAGGCCGACATCGAAGTGCCGCAAGGCGGCGCCGAGGGCATGATCCTGACCTCCGGCGGACGCTTCGCCGGCTACGGCTTCTATCTGCTCGCGGGCAAACCCACGTTCCTGTGGAATCTCATCGACCTGAAGCGCATCAAATGGCAGGGCCCGGACGCGCTCAAGCCCGGCAAGCACAGCGTCGAGTTCGACTTCAAGTACGACGGCCTCGGCGTCGGCACGCTCGCCTTCAACAACATGAGCGGCCTCGGCCGCAGCGGCACGGGCACGCTCAAGGTGGACGGCAAGGCCGTCGCCACGCAGAAGATGGAGCACACTCTGCCCATGATCCTGCAATGGGACGAGAGCTTCGACGTCGGCTCCGACACGCTCACGGGTGTCGACGACGAGGACTACAAGCCGCCGTTCCCCCTGACCGCGAAGCTGAGCAAGCTGACGATCAAGGTCGATCGGCCGCAGCTGTCACCGGAGGACATCAAGACGCTCGAGGGTGCGGAGGCGACCGCGGTCGATGGCAAGCCTCTGCATCACGTTCAGGGCGGGCCGCAGTAGTCCCGGTCGTGAACCGGCGGAAGGGAAGCGGAGCCAGTGCGCGAGCGAATCGAAGACGTGCCGAAGCTACCGGAACGCACACGCACCTATCGCTGCCACCACTTCGACAGCACGCGCTGGGATTATTTCGAGCGGCGGCCCGACGACATCATCATCGCCACGTCGTACAAAGCGGGGACGACGTGGACGCAGGCGATCGTCGCCCATCTCCTCTTTCCGGACGGCGATCTCCCGGCCGGACCCGCGCAGCTCTCGCCCTGGCTCGACATGCGGATCGTGCCGCTCGAAGTGGCGCTGAACGCCCTCAAGGCGCAGCAGCACCGCCGCTTCATCAAGACGCACCTTCCGCTCGACGGCATGCTCTACGACGAGCGGCTCAAGTATCTCTACGTCGCCCGCGACGCGCGGGACGTCTTCATGTCGCTGTGGAACCACTACTCGAGCATGACGGACGAAATCCTCACCGTGATGAATCTGCTGCCCGGCCGCGAGGGCGACGAGTTTCCGCGCCCGCCCGACGACATCCACGACTTCTGGCGCAGCTGGATGACGAAGGGCTGGTTCGAAGGGGAGACGGATGGCTGGCCGTACTGGTCGCACCTCTCCGGGGTCCAGTCCTGGTGGAACTTCCGGCATCTCCCGAACATCCAGCTCGTCCACTACTCCGATCTGCTGGGCGACACCGAGGGCGAGATACGCCGCATCGCGGACTTCCTCGAGATCGACGTGCCCGCGCGCGCCTGGCCCGCCGTCGTGAAGGCCGTGTCGTTCACGGAAATGAAGCGCCAGGGCGAGCTCTACGCGCCCGGCGGCGGCCACTTCTGGAAGGGCGGCGCGCAGACCTTCCTGCACAAGGGCACGAACGGGCGCTGGCGCGACGTCCTCTCCGCCGATGAGTTGAAGCTCTACGACGCCGCCTGCGAGCGCGCGCTCACGCCGGAGTGTCGCGCGTGGCTCGAGAACGGCGGGGCCAGCTAGCGGCGCGAGCCCAGAGGCGGGCGGGATGCCCGCGACGCCGCCGCCAGCCGTGGAGCGCGAAGCATGAGCACGCTTTCCGGATTCGACGCCGCCCAGGCCCGCAAGTTCGCTGAGCGCTGGCTGCCCGCGTGGACCGGGAACAACCCGGAGCGCCTGGTCTCCTTCTACTCGGACGATGTCTTCTACTCGGATCCAGCCATTCCGCTCGGCGTCCGCGGCCGCGAGCACCTGCTCGCGTACTTCCGCAAGCTGCTCGCGCGCAATCCGAACTGGGTGTGGACGCAGCGCGGCTCGATTCCGCTCGCCGATGGCTTCCTCAACGAGTGGCACGCGTCGATTCCCGCCGGCAGCGCGGTGGTCGAAGTCGACGGCGTGTGCACGGTGCAGCTCCGCTCGGGCCTCATCTATTGCAACCAGGTCTACTTCGACCGCTCCGCCCTGATGACTGCCCTGGCGGTTCCCCGCTAGGTGGCTGCGAGATCGTCCCAGCGCGCGTCGTGCCGCAGCAGGAGATGAGCCGCGATGCCTACAGCGATCGCCCACGCTGCTCCCGCTCTGGCGCTCGTTCCGCTCTTCCATCGCCCCGCTACACCGAAGCGCCTCTGGGCGCTCGGCGTCGTATGTGCGGCGGCGCCGGATCTCGACGTGCTGGCCTTCCGCTTCGGTGTGCCGTACGAGCACGTGCTCGGTCACCGCGGCCTCTGGCATTCGATTCCGTTCGCTGCGGCTCTCGCAGCTCTCGTCTGCTTCGTCGCGTTCCCACGGCCAGGGCCCGGCTTCTCTCGGGTGCTCGCATGGATCTACCTGTTCTTTGCGACCGCCTCCCACGGCCTGCTCGATTGCCTCACGAACGGGGGGCTCGGCGTCGCGCTCTTCAGCCCCTTCGATGACCACCGGTTCTTTTTTGCGTTCCGCCCGATCGAGGTCTCGCCGCTGAGCGTGCGCGCGTTCGCTTCCGAACGCAGCGTTGCCATACTGCGGAGCGAGCTCGTGTGGGTGTGGCTGCCGTGCGCGATACTGGCATCGCTTCTCATCGGTTGGAGAACCAGGCGGCGCTCCTAGGCCGCGCTTCGTTCAACCCATCACCGGGCAGGCTCCGGGCAGAACATGCTGGTGTCAGCGTCGATCAATCGAACGCTCTGCGTGGCGCTGCTTCTCGTGGCCGGCTCATTCGCCTGCGTCGCCCAGGAGCGTCGCGACGTTTCCGACGCCCAGGACGCATACCGGCGCTGTGTCGCGAAGCATTCCGAGTCGTACCCCGACTGTGTCGCGCTCAAAGAGCGACTGATGGCCACCCAGCGTCGCTACGACGAGAACTCGCGCCGCGCGTGGGCCTGCGATCCGGCCCAGGAGCAATGCCCGACGCCTCGCTAGCGGCCCGTGACGTCGGCTGGGACTGCCACTGTGAGGCCAGCGCTGGGCTTTGCTATTCTCGCGCCGGTCCCGAGGGAGCTTCGCCTTGCACAACGAATTCACCGCAATCATCGAGCGCGATGGTGAATGGTTCATTGCCTACTGCCCTGAAGTGCCCGGAGCCAACGGCCAGGGCCGCACGCGAGAGGAAGCCCGCGAAAGCCTCGCCGATGCGATTTCGCTGATCCTCGCCGACCGCCGAGAGGATGCCCTTCGCGGCATCCCCTCCGACGCGGAAAAAGACACGGTCATCATCGAGTGAACCGGGGTGCCCTGCTACGGCACCTGAGACGACATGGCTGCTTCCTCAAACGCGAAGGGGCGGCGCATTCTCTCTGGTGTAATCCGGCGACTGGGGTCGTCGAGGCCGTACCCCGTCACGCGGAGATTGCGAACCGCCTGGCTCGGAAGATCTGCCGAAATCTCTCGGTACCGGAAATCGGTGGCTAATCTCCGCGGAGGATCCAAGCTGAGATGTCGGAACCCCCCAAGCTCTGGCACGTGAACGTCTTCGTCAGCGATCTGCAACGCGCCGTCGCATTCTTCCGCGACACGCTCGGTCTGCCGCTCCAGTTCGCGGATGCGAAATTCGGCTATGCATCGTTTGCGCCCCAGGGCGTGCACATGGGTGTCGCGCGGATCGAGCCGGGCGCGCCGGAATCGCAGACGCTGATCGGCCGCCACACCGGCATTGGATTCGGGGTTCCCGATCTCGATGCAGCGCATCGGGAGCTCGCGTCGAAGCGGGTGCGCTTCACGCTGCCTCCCACCAAGCAGCCCTGGGGCGGCTACCTGGCTACCTTCGCGGATCTAGACGTCAATCTCTTCCACCTGGATTCGCTGCGGAGCGAGTAGCAGCGGTCCGCGGGGCAAGTCAGTTGGAGCGATTCAGCGTCAGCGCGCGGATCCGCAGCTTCCGACATGCCCTGCGCGGCATCTGGGTCACGCTCGCGACGCAGCACAATGCCTGGATCCACGCCGCGGCGACGCTGGCCGCCGTCGCGGCCGGATTCGCGCTTGGCATCCGCCGCGTCGAATGGATCGCGGTGGTGCTTGCGATCATCGCGGTGTGGACGGCCGAGGCGCTCAACACCGCGTTCGAGGCGCTGTGCAACGTCGCGTCGCCGGAGTTTCATCCGCTCGTCGAGCGCGCGAAGGACGTGGCGGCGGGCGCCGTGCTGATCAGCGCGATCGGCGCAGTCGTCGTCGGCCTCCTCGTCTTCGGTCCGAGACTGCTGGGTGTATTCGGTTGACCGCGCCAGAGCCTTCAGGGTTCGCCGTCCGCTGTGATCCGGAGCCGATGCTAACGTCGAGCGATGGCTGAGCTCACGAAGGAGGCGTTCGGACCCCCGGGCGATGCGTCGCGGCACCGCCCGCTCGCGGAGCTGAAGGCGGGTCTGCGCGCGCTGCCCAAGGCGCCGAAGGACGCGGGAGTCCTGGCGCTGATCGTGCGCCGCCGGCCGGACGGCGTGCGCGAGACGCCGGAATACGTGCAGCTCTTTCCCGACGAGGGTGTGCCGGGCGACGGCTGGAGCCGCCGGCCGCCGCGCGATCCGCTGGCGCAGCTGGCGGTGATGCGGCGCGACGTGGCGGAGCTGATCGCGAACGGTCAGCCGCTCACGGTGTTCGGCGATAATCTCTTCGTCGATCTCGATCTCTCGGCCGAGAACCTCCCGGAGGGTACGCGCTTACGCGTCGGCGAGGCGCTCGTCGAGGTGACGAGCAAGCCGCACAACGGCTGCCTCAAGTTCAAGGCGCGCTTCGGGTCGGATGCGCTCGAGCTCGTGCAGACGAAGCCGACGCGCCATCGCAACTTCCGGGGCATCTACTGGCGGGTCGTCGAGCCCGGCGGGGCTCGCGTCGGCGATCCGATCCGGGTGCTCTCGCGCGGCTGAGCGCCGCGGCGCCCCGCTCACCGCATCGGATCCGCGTCGCAGCATTGGCGCTGCGTGGCATCAGGGCTGGCCGCCACCGCGCAGAATGCGCACCTCGCCGCGCCGCGCCGTCACGCGCTCCTCGTCGAAGAGCTCCATCAAGGGAACCGCTGTGCGCCGCGAGGTGCCGATCAGCGCCTTGTAGGCGGGAGTCTCGAGGCGTCCGTGCTCGCCCAGATGGCGGACGACGCGCGCGCGCAAGCCGTCGACGGCGGCGCGATCGAACCACAGCTCGCCGGGTGCGCGCACGAGCGCGCCCTCGCGCTCGAGGTGGGCGAGCAGATCCCGCAGCTTCTCCATCGGAAGCTGCAAGCGCTCGCTCCACTCGCGGGGCGCCGGAGGCTCGAGACCCGCCAGCCGAGCCTCGGCGGCGATCTGGTCGGCATGGGCGCGATCCGCGGCGGAGAGGCGCGCCTGGTGAGACGCAGCGCGGACGAGCTCGCCTTCGATCACGATCGCGTCCGTCTGCGCGAGGCGCGCGAGCGCGAGCTCGAACGCGTCGGGCGCGAGATTCTCCGGCAGCTTCCCCCGCAGCGCGCGCGCCGGAATTCCCGGGCGGATCGGCTCGGCCGCGTGCCAGGCGGAGAGCGCAGTGAGCACGCGCTCCTGTGTCGCGGCGAGCGCCTCGCTCGTGAGCCAGAGAGCGCTGCCGGCGCGCGTAGCGCGGCCGGAGGCTTCGAGCTCGGCGAGCGCTGCGTCGAGCGCGCCGCCCCCGAAGCCCGTCTCGCAGAGCAGCCGTTCGCGCGATACACCCGCGAGTCCGGCGCGCGCAACCCGGATCCAGGCGTCCGTCGGCGGATCGCGGCGCGCCAGCTCTTCCAGCTCGAGCCGCAGCTGCGGATCGCTGCGCCGCCGGTGCGGCGGCGCGACGTCGAGCACCACGCCTCCCCCGAGCGTCGCCCCCGCAGACTCGCTGCGGGCGAAGCCGCGCACGATGAAGCGATCGCCCGGCAAGATCGGGATTGGCTCGCCATCGATGTGGATGCGCGCGAAGCCGCGCTCGCCGGGCGCCAGCTCTTCCGCGCCGATCGGCGCCAGATGCGCGCGCCGCTCGCAGGTGGCGGCGAGCAGCTCCACCGAGACGGGGCCCTGCGCGCGCGGCGCCGTCGCGAGCCAGACGAGCGATACGTCGAGCGCGTGCGCCGGCACGAGCGCCCCGGGCGTCGAGACGACCTGCCCCCGCGCCACCTGCGCGAGCTCGACACCCTGGAGGTTCAGCGCGCAGCGCGAGCCTGGCTCGCCGCGCGGCTGCTGCTCGGAGTGGCTCTGCACGCCGCGCACGCGCGCGCGCAGGCCGGCCGGGAAGAGCTCGACCGCGTCGCCGATCGCGAGCGGGCTCCCGAGCAGCGTTCCGGTCACGACCGTGCCGAAGCCCTTCGCGGCGAAGGCGCGATCGATCGCGAGCCGCGGCGGACCGCTGCGCGGCGTGCGCGGCGCTGCGCGCGCGGCGATCTCGAGCAGCGCGCTGCGCAGCTCGTCGAGCCCCGCGCCGGTCTGCGCCGAGACGGGCACGACCGGCGCGCCTGCGAGCGGGCCCGCGGCGAGCAGAGAGCGTGATCTCCTCGGCGGCGAGCGCGGCGAGATCCGGCGCCGCGACGTCGATCTTGGTGAGCGCGACGACACCCTGCGCGAGGCCGAGCAGCTCGCAGATCGCGAGGTGCTCGCGCGTCTGCGGCATCACGCCCTCGTCCGCCGCCACCACGAGCAGCACGAGGTCGATGCCGGTCGCGCCGGCCACCATCGTGCGCACGAGGCCTTCGTGGCCGGGCACGTCGACGACCGAGACGCGCAGGCCGCCCTCGAGATCGAGCGGCGCGAAGCCCAGCTCGATGCGTGATGCCGCGCGCCTTCTCCTCGGGCAGGCGATCGGTATCGACGCCCGTCAGCGCGCGCACCAGCGCGGTCTTGCCGTGGTCGATGTGACCGGCGGTGCCGAGCACCGAGTCTCGGGCTCAGCGCGGTCCAATGCGATCGAACCCGGTGTAGGGCCGCAGGGCCTTCGGGATCGCGATGCTCCCGTCTTCCTGCTGGTGATTCTCGAGCAGCGCGATCAGCGCGCGCGAGACCGCGACGGCGGTGCCGTTCAGCGTGTGCACGAGCTCGTTGCGCTTGCCGCCTTCGCGCCTGAAGCGGATCCGCAGGCGGCGGGCCTGGTAGTCCGTGCAGTTCGAGCAGCTCGTCACCTCGCCCCAGTCGCCGCCGTCGCCGCGCCCCGGGAGCCAGGCCTCGATGTCGAACTTCCGGTAGGCCGGCGCGCCGAGATCTCCCGCGGCGACGTCGATCACGCGGTAGGGAACCTCGAGGGCCTGGAAGATGGCTTCCTCGATGCCGAGAATCTCGGCGTGGATCGCCTCCGAGTCTTCGGGCCGCGCGATCACGAACATCTCGACCTTCGTGAACTGGTGCACGCGGTAGAGCCCCCGGCTCTCGCGGCCGGCCGCGCCCGCCTCGGTGCGGAAGCAGTGCGACACGCCCGCGAGTCGCAGGGGCAGGCTCGCCTCGTCGAGGATCTCATCCGCGTGGAGACCGCCGAGCGTGATCTCGGCCGTGCCGATCAGATCGAGATCGGTCCCCGCGATCGTGTAGATCTGCGTCTCCGCCCCGCGCGGCGCGAAGGCGAGGCCATCGACCACGCTCTGGCGCGCCAGATCCGGCGTGATGAAGGGCGTGTAGCCGGCGCGGATCACGCTCTCGAGCGCGAGACGTTGCAGCGCCAGCTCGAGCAGCACCGCCTCGTTCTTCAGGAAATAGAACTTCGGGCCCGTGACCTTGGCGCCCGCTTCGAAGTCGACGAGCGCGAGCTTTTCGCCGAGCGTCACGTGATCGAGCGGCTCGAAGCTGAACTGGCGCGGTGTCCCCACGCGGCGCAGCTCCCGAAAATCGGCCTCGAGGCCTTCGGGAGTCTCGGGGTGCACGAGGTTCGGGAGCGGAGCCATCGCGTCCGCGAGCGCCTGCTGCGCCTGCGTCACCGCGGCCTCGAGACCCGCGACCTCGTCCTTCAGCCGCCGCCCCTCGGCGGTATGCGCCTCGCGCTCGGCGCCCTCGAGCTTGCGCTTGCCCGCCGCCTGGTGCTCGTTGCGCCGCCGGTTCGCCTCGCCAAGGTCAGTTTGGGCCGCCGCAAGCCGCTCCTGAGCGCGGATCGCGGCGTCGACGTCGGCCGTGACGCGGCGGCGCCGGCAGCTTTCGACGACCTCGTCGCGGCGGGTGGCGAGAATGCGGGGATCGAGCATGCGCGGCACAAGGAAGCACAGCGCCGTGCGGCGAGCCAAGCCGGCGGACTCCGACCCCTGCGCAGCGCGGCTGTCGAATCGCTCGCCTTTTCGAGCCCTTGGGGAAGGTGACCGGGCGGCTGAAGGCGGCGGTCTCGAATCTCGATCTATATGTAGCGGGCCGCGAATTCGCCGCTCCTGATCCGGGCCGCGCGCGCCGATCCATGGTGATCGCCCAATGGGGCGCCCCCGCATGCCGCGAGCGGCCGTAGCGGTCGCTTCGCTGCGCCGCAATGATCGCGCACGAAGGAGGGCTCCATGGCCAAGGCCCGCAAACCCACCATCGTCGGACGCAGCCTCCTCCGGGCCTTGCTGCGGATCTCGCGCATCTACTGGGAGTCGCCCGAAGCGCATTGGGGCCTGCTGCTGCTCGCCATCACGATCGCGCTCGAGTTCGGCACGGTCTACGCCAATTTCCGGCTCGCGGACGGGGAGCGCCGCATCATGGACGCCCTCGAGCAGCGGCAGGGCGTCCTGTTCTTCACGGCAACCGCGGCCTACCTGGGCGTGATGCTCGGCTTCGTCCTCGTCTCGACGTTTCGGATCTACGTGCGTCAGGCTCTCGAGATCAACTGGCGCCGCGGACTCACGGGCGACTACCTCGAGCGTTGGATCAGCGGACACGCCTACTGCCAGACGAAGCTCCATCCGGGCGTGGTGGACAATCCCGACCAGCGCATCGCCGAAGACGTGCGCGACTTCGTGGCGAGCGCGCTCGGCCTCTCCCTCTCGTTGCTCTCGGCCGTGGCCACGCTGGTCTCGTTCGGCGGCCTGCTCTGGACCCTCTCGCGTAGCTTCCCGATCACCGTGCCGGGCCTGCTGCTGTGGGTGGCCCTGGGCTACGCCGGCGTTTCGACGTGGGTCACGCACCTCGTGGGCCGGCGCCTCACCCCGATCAACTTCGACCGTTTGCGCTACGAAGCCGACTTCCGCTATGGGCTGGTGCGCTTCCGCGACAACGTCGAGGCGGTGGCTCTCTCGCGCGGCGAGTCCCTCGAACGGCTCGGTTCGGTGCTGCGCTTTCGCAAGGTGGCCGAGAACTGGTGGCAGCTGATTCGCGCGCAGCGGAATCTGATGCTCACGACGACGGGGATCGGCCAGATCAACGGCCTCGTGCCGCTGCTCGCCGCCGCGCCTGCGTACATCGCGGGGCACCTCTCGCTCGGGAGCCTGGCTCAGATCCGTTTCGCGTATACGCAGTTCTCGGGAGCACTCGTCTGGTTCGTCAATGCGTACCAGGAGATCGCCCGCTGGCGCGCGAGCATCGAGCGTCTCGCGAGCCTCAGCGAAGCGATGGACGTCACCGCGCACGATCTCGAGCACGCGGACGTGCACATCGTGGCGGCGCCGGGCCCGACCCTGCGGATCGCCGACCTGGAGCTGGAGGCGCCCGACGGCAAGCTGGTGCTCGAGCACGCGAATGCGACGGCGCGCCCCGGCGAGCGGATCGCCATCGTCGGGCCCTCGGGCTCCGGGAAGACCACCTTGTTGCGCGCGGTCGCCGGCATCTGGCCCTTCGGCGAGGGTCGCATCGAGGTGCCGGCGGGTGCACGCGTGCTGTTCGTTCCGCAGCAGGCCTACCTCCCGCTCGGGACGCTACGTGCCGTAGTGTCGTACCCGAGCCCCGAGGGCAGCATCCCGGACGCGCGCGTCCGCGAGGCGCTAGAGCTGTTCGGACTCGAGCACCTCGAGACGAAGCTCGACGGCCCCGGGCCGTGGGATCAGCAGCTCTCGGGCAGCGAGCAGCAGCTTCTCGCGCTAGCGCGCGTGCTGCTGAACGCGCCCGACTGGGTGTTCCTCGACAAGGCGACCTCCGAGCTCGACGAAGGCATGGAGAAGCGCGCCTACGAGGTGCTCAAGGAGCGCCTGCCGAAGAGCACGATCCTCTCGGTCGCCCAGCGCCCGTCGCTGATCGCCTATCACGACCGGATCTGGAAGCTCGCGCCGCACGATCACGGGCCGGCTTCGCTTCTGGCGGCTTGAGGGGCCCCGCTCCTGTCTCGTCCGGGGATGGCGCGGTACCGTCTGCCGGCCCGCGCTGGGTCTCGCGGAGAGGTGGCCGAGCGGTTGAAGGCGGCGGTCTTGAAAACCGCTAGGCGCTAACGCGCCTCGGGGGTTCGAATCCCTCCCTCTCCGCCAAATCCGTTATCCTGCCGGGCCTGCGCGGAGAGGTGGCCGAGAGGCCGAAGGCACAGGTTTGCTAAACCTGCATACGCCAAAAGCGTATCGAGGGTTCGAATCCCTCCCTCTCCGCCACGTTTCGACCCGGGTGCGGCGCCGCGCGCCCGCGGGACGCGCGGAGAGATGGCCGAGCGGCTGAAGGCACGCGCCTGGAAAGTGCGTGTACCCCAAAAGGGTACCGTGGGTTCGAATCCCACTCTCTCCGCCACCCAAACCTCGCTTCCCACTGTCTCCGCGAAGGGCTCGAGGCCAGCCGCGAAAAATCGCCGTAGATTCCGGCGGTTTGCGGCGAGTGGCCCACGCGATGTGGAACCGGAGACCGCGGTGATGTGTGCCTCACTCCGCCGAAGGCAGCTCATCTTCTCTGTGGCCGAGTTAGGCGGTTCCGGTTCGCGGAGATCAGGCGTTGCTTCGGTCTTGGGGCGCTTCTCGCGAATCATACGCGAACGCGAATGTCACCCGAACGCCGCGCGTTCAGTTGGTGCCCTGAGCTCGACGCCGATCCCAGAGCCGGGCGGGCTTTCTGATGGAGATCGGCCTGGCTGGTCTGGCGATCGTGAAGCGTCGGATGCCCCTAGGTGTCCTTGGCGACGCGCGTCCTCGCTCGCCTCGAGGTCGATGAGTAGGCCCGCCTTGAATGCCCCATACGCTCGCGGGCTGCTGGAGCTTTCTCGCCCCGGGTCGTTTGGCTGCGCGCCGCGCTCTCGGATAGAGTCGACACCGAGGAGAGTCTCACCAGGTGCTCACAAGCATGAGTATCTCATCCGCGTCCCTCTAGTGCTGTCGGATGAACCGGATTGTCCACCTACGCAAATAAGCCGAATCGCTTCCTGGAACGCCTCTATTTCAATGAGAGCGGGAATCCCGCTCTAAGCATTTGCTGTGCGGGGTTCGAGCTGAACGCGTGGCGATGCGTTCCGTTTGCCGAACACTTGGTCGAGTGGCTTCCCGAGTACGCGCTTCCCGAAGAGGAGCTCGCGGTGACGCATGGCAATATGTATGTGAAGCTCAAGCAGGCGGCGGTTCGCGTCTACACTAGCGAGAAGTACAAGAAGCGCGGTGAAGCCGGCGAGATCACGCTCCATGCGATCTGTCGCGACTACTTCGACACGCTACCAATCTCGCTCCGGGTCTTCTACAAGAGCTCATCAAACGACGTCGTAAAGGCGTTCGATATGGTCCACGCTCGGTTTCCAGCGGTGGGTCCCTTCGAGCTCTGGCTTGGAGAGTCCAAGCTCTATGTCGACAGCAAAGATGCGATATCGGAGGCGCTCAAGTCCGTTACCAATCATCTAGAACAGGGCTTTCTTAAGGAACAGAAGCTGTTGCTCGGACCACAGATTCCGAGAACCACGCCCCACTACGACGAACTGGTCAAGCTCTTTTGAGCCGCAGACCAGCCTAGACAAGTTCATTCAAGCCGGTGTCTTTGTGATCGGCATCTTGGCGAACAGCAACGCCTGCGCGACCTCACAGAGAATCGACGACACCTACAAAGCGGCGCTCGAAACTGAGTTCGGAGAAATACGAGAGCGGCTCACTAAGTCAGGTCTTACGAAGAAGATCCGCGTGCTGCTCCTCTATGTTCCTCTTGGTGATAAGAATGCGTTGGTAGGAGCCTTCGACACGAAACTGAAGGGTCTCCAATGACCATCTCCCAACAGCAATGGCGTGAGCTCGAGAGTCTTGAGGGCGACGCGCTCAAGAGGCAGGTGTTCTCCATCATTCAGGAGACGGCGCGCGACATTCAAACGCACCAAAGCGATGACCCTTCCGTGTTGGCAGTAGTGCCGCGACTCGCGAACTTGATGGACAAACGGCCAGAACTGGAGGGCTACCGAGAAGTCTTCAGTGCTTTAGCTAGGGCGGTCGGTCTCTGGAACTACATCGACAAGGAAGCCGCCGACGAGCATGACGCGATCCTGGCGGAAGCAGTGACAGTAGATGAGCTTGACGGTATCACACTGCACCGCGAGCAGATCGCTGCGCTCAATGCGCTGCTCGCCGGCCGAAACCTAGTGCTGAGCGCGCCTACCAGCTTCGGCAAAAGCATTCTGATAGACGCTTTGCTCGCGTCGGGTCGCTACCGGCGGGTTGCGATCGTACTCCCAACCATCGCGCTCCTCGACGAGTTTCGGCGACGCATCGAGCGGCGCTTCGGCGACCGCTTTGCGCTTGTAATGTACCACTCTCAAGCAGCGCCGGCGGAGGAAGCAAGAGTGATCTTCCTCGGCACACAAGAGCGACTGATCAACAGGCAAGATCTAGGACATCTAGACCTCGCCATCGTGGATGAGTTCTACAAGCTTGATCCGTCACGTCAGGATGACCGGAGCCTCACACTAAACGCTGCCGTGTATCAGCTCTTGCGGCGCTCAAACCAATTCTTCTTCCTTGGTCCCAACATCGAAACGGTCCGCCACTCGGCGGATACCCGCTGGGAATTTCAGTTCCTCTACACCCGCTTCTCGACTGTTGCGGTGGACACGTTCGACCTTGGAGGAGTTGAGAACAAGGAGGAGCGCCTCGCTCAAGAGCTAAGGCAAGAGCGGAACTGGCCGGCTCTCGTCTTCATATCCGCACCTGATCGGGCTAAGACGGCTTGCCGCTGACTTCGCGGAGGGCGAACCGTTCATGCAGGTCAGGGACTTTCCAGAATGGATTGATGAGAACTTCGGCGCCAATTGGGAGTTGAGTAAGATCGTTGCTTCGGGTAGTCGGTGTCCATCACGGTCGAATTCCGCGGTCAATGGCTTCCCACTTCGTGCGTCTGTTCAACACCGGTGAGCTGCCGGTCTTGATCTGCACTTCAACTCTGATCGAGGGCGTAAATACGGCTGCTAAGTCCGTTCTGATTTTCGACAAGAAAATTGATCGCAGGGACTACGACTTCTTCACCTTCTCCAACATCAAGGGGCGTGCCGGCCGGCTTGGGCAGCATCACTCGGCTCTGTGTACTTGTTCCATGCACCGCCAGCCCAAGAGTCAATCCACGTCGAACCGCCCCTATTTGGCGATCTAGACGATGCACCCGACGAACTTGTTGTTCACATATCAGACGAAGACGCTTCCCCGCAATCAATGAGCGACTAGCGAGTTTGGCCGAGGCCATGCGATTGGAACCAAACGAATTGCGGCTTGCATCGTCGGTTGGTCTGGAAGACGCCATGGCGCTCAAGCAGCGCACGGAGCCGCCTCCCGAGACGGCCGAGGGATTCATTGGTCGGGATTCCCGGGGTACCACGAGCTACAGGCTGTCTGCCAGATAGTATGCGCCGTGAGAAGGCGAAGCTCGTTCGGTCTCAAGAACTGCAAATCAATTGGCGATGTATATGAACAGGCTTCGCTCGCCGACAAGCCTTAAGGAGTTTTTCAAATGGCATGCAGCCTCGTACCGAGGCGAGCCGCAAGAACTCGATAACGTGTTTTCAGATTCTTGCGCGCCTGCGAATACGGCCTCCCGCAATTGTTTTCCGTTGTCGAACTCTTTGCGAAGCGCCTAGACCCGACTACTAATTACAGCCTCTTTGTTGCTGGAATGCCGCGCTGGTTCAGAGCCGAAGTGCTGAAGAACCTGGATGAGCAAGGGGTGTCGGTCCAAATTTCTGAGCGATTCTTGCTCAACGGAGACACAATCGAGGGTCTTCGTGCTCGCCTGCTTACGGAAGCTCAGAACGAACCTGGTCGGCTCACTGCGTTCGAGCAGCGCTGGGTGATCGATGCCTTGGCTCGTTAAGCCGGGGCGTATTATTGAGTTCAGGGTCGGTTAATTAGTTCGGTCGAAGGCTAACGACGTCTTCTGCTCCGCCCAGTTGAGTGGCAGCTCGATGCGCTTCGTTAGCGCCTCGGCAGTGAGTTCGACAGGCTGCGCTCCCGTTAAGATCGCTGCCACGATGTCAGGCGCGAGGAAGGCCAGAGGCACCACGGCACGCACGTAGCGACGGGTGACGCCTTCGGCATTGGCGATGTCACCGATGGATCGGACGCGGCCGCTCACGAGATCGTCGAACCATTTGTGTGCTCGAACGACGGCCTTGATCAGGGCAGGGTCGGATCGGGCCGGCCCGGATCGCCGCTGACCAGCGTCGATCACGAGCCGCATCTCGATGCCC